>NZ_JAEHGC010000052.1 GCF_016107705.1 Neobacillus cucumis | reverse complement strand
AATGGAGAGCTGTCCGAGTGGCCGAAGGAGCACGATTGGAAATCGTGTAGGCGGGTAACCCTGTCTCAAGGGTTCAAATCCCTTGCTCTCCGCCATTAAATTTTTTACTAAAATGGCCCCTTGGTCAAGCGGTTAAGACACCGCCCTTTCACGGCGGTAACACGGGTTCGAATCCCGTAGGGGTCACCAAAGTTTCTTTACGTCAGTAAAAATAACTTACATTCTAATGGAGGATTAGCTCAGCTGGGAGAGCATCTGCCTTACAAGCAGAGGGTCGGCGGTTCGATCCCGTCATCCTCCACCATAAGTTTTACTATTATTG
>NZ_JAEHGC010000051.1 GCF_016107705.1 Neobacillus cucumis | reverse complement strand
GGTAGAGCATCTGACTTTTAATCAGAGGGTCGAAGGTTCGAGTCCTTCATGGCTCACCATTTAAATTGGATATGCGGGTGTGGCGGAATTGGCAGACGCACCAGACTTAGGATCTGGCGCCGCAAGGCGTGGGGGTTCGACTCCCTTCACCCGCACCATTTAAATTAAATATGCGGAAGTAGTTCAGTGGTAGAACACCACCTTGCCAAGGTGGGGGTCGCGGGTTCGAATCCCGTCTTCCGCTCCACTCTTGCCGGGGTGGCGGAACTGGCAGACGCACAGGACTTAAAATCCTGCGGTAGGTGACTACCGTACCGGTTCGATTCCGGTCCTCGGCACCA
>NZ_JAEHGC010000050.1 GCF_016107705.1 Neobacillus cucumis | reverse complement strand
GAGTTTTTGAAATTGTATAAATAGATTTCAAAAATGCGCCCGTAGCTCAATTGGATAGAGCGTTTGACTACGGATCAAAAGGTTATGGGTTCGACTCCTTTCGGGCGCGCCATATTACGGGAAGTAGCTCAGCTTGGTAGAGCACTTGGTTTGGGACCAAGGGGTCGCAGGTTCGAATCCTGTCTTCCCGACCATTACTTCTTATTTAATGATTACGGGGTCTTAGCTCAGCTGGGAGAGCGCCTGCTTTGCACGCAGGAGGTCAGGGGTTCGATCCCCCTAGACTCCACCAAAAAAATAAAAAGTTGTTGACATTAAGTTGATAACTTGGTAAGATGATTG
>NZ_JAEHGC010000049.1 GCF_016107705.1 Neobacillus cucumis | reverse complement strand
ACTACTTGTAGGCACACGGTTTCAGGAACTATTTCACTCCCCTTCCGGGGTGCTTTTCACCTTTCCCTCACGGTACTGGTTCACTATCGGTCACTAGGGAGTATTTAGCCTTGGGAGATGGTCCTCCCTGCTTCCGACCGGATTTCACGTGTCCGGCCGTACTCAGGATCCACTCAGGAGGGAACGAAGTTTCAACTACAGGGTTTTTACCTTCTATGACGGACCTTTCCAGATCGCTTCATCTACCCCGTTCCTTTGTAACTCCATGTTGAGTGTCCTACAACCCCGAAAGGCAAGCCTTTCGGTTTGGGCTGTTCCCGTTTCGCTCGCCGCTACTCAGGGAATCGCGTTTGCTTTCTCTTCCTCCGGGTACTTAGATGTTTCAGTTCCCCGGGTCTGCCTTCATTATCCTATGTATTCAGATAAAGATACTG
>NZ_JAEHGC010000048.1 GCF_016107705.1 Neobacillus cucumis | reverse complement strand
ATATTAAAGTTAGCTCGTCTTTGTTTGTCTATCTCTTCATATAGTTATATAGAGGGGGAGATGATGTGAAGAAAAATTGGACAGCAGCTTTTCAGATTGCAGCAGTCTACGTTGGGACGGTCGTAGGAGCTGGTTTTGCCACAGGAAGAGAAATCGTTGAATTTTTTTCACGCTTTGGCTTCTTTGGCTTAATAAGTATTTTAATGAGCGGATACCTCCTTGTTGTTTTAGGTTCCAAATTAATGAGAATAGCGGCTCATATAAATGCAAAATCCTATCAGGAGTTAAATGAATATTTATTTGGAAAGTGGGCAGGCAAAGTCATTAATATCATTATGCTTGTGATGCTTCTTGGTGTAAGTGCCGTGATGCTCGCTGGGGCAGGGGCAGTATTTGAAGAACAATTGGGTCTTTCGAAAAACTTCGGAGTCCTATTAACCATATTTCTTTCTTTTATTGTCATGATGACTGGTACAAAAGGGCTTTTTGCAGTAAA
>NZ_JAEHGC010000047.1 GCF_016107705.1 Neobacillus cucumis | reverse complement strand
TTTTATTTATGACGTGCTTTACATCTTCATAAGTTAGTGATGAAAAATAGTCCTCAAAAGGTAAGTTCTTTTCCTCATAATATTTTTTGTAATAGCTCATTGTTCTATCCTCCTTGAAATATAAAAAAGCTTACCCAAAAAAAATAGGTAAGCTGCACTAGCGTGTTTAGCTTCCCTACGTTGGTACTAATCCAAATCAGGTTCAAAGGGTTGGATTGCTCCTCTCAGCCCAATAAGGGCACCCCTAGCTTTCTATCAAATGTTATTTGTTTTTATAAATCAAGTTTATCAAAAGAATTCCATAATAAATATGATATCCATCACATAGGACATATATTGAACCTATGCTCAAGATGAACTTTGTGTTTAGATGAGATTTGATTACGACCAAAGGAATTTACACCCTCTGCCATCTTTTGAACCATTCCTTGACAAAGAATTTACCAATCATTGTCTACTCTTTACCAATAAATAAACTCCTCTAATTACTTTTGTAATGTAGAGGAGTTAAAATAATCCCCACCTGTAAAACCAGAT
>NZ_JAEHGC010000046.1 GCF_016107705.1 Neobacillus cucumis | reverse complement strand
AACCGATTGAGCGGGAACTGACAAGGTAACATAGTGCCCGTGAAGGCGAAAAAACTGATTGAGTGGGAACAATCAGGGCCTCATAGTGCCCGTGAAGGCGAAAAAACTGATTGAGTGGGAACAATCAGGGCCTCATAGTGCCCGTGAAGGTGAAAAAATGGGTTGAGCGGGAACTAACAAGGTAACATAGTGCCTGTGCAGGTGAAAAAATGGGTTGAGCGGGAACTAACAAGGTAACATAGTGCCCTTGAAGGCGAAAAAGCCGATTGAGCGGGAACAATCAGGGCCTCATAGTGCCCGTGCAGGTGAAAAAATGGGTTGAGCGGGAACTAACAAGGTAACGTAGTGCCTGTGAAGGCGAAAAAACCGATTGAGCGGGAACTAACAAGGTAACATAGTGCCTGTGAAGGCGAAAAAACCGATTGAGTGGGAACTCAGGGCCTCATAGTGCCCGTGCAGGTGAAAAAATGGGTTGAGCGGGAACTAACAAGGTAACGTAGTGCCTGTGAAGGCGAAAAAACCGATTGAGTGGGAACAATCAGGGCCTCATAGTGCCCGTGAAGGTGAAAAAATGGG
>NZ_JAEHGC010000045.1 GCF_016107705.1 Neobacillus cucumis | reverse complement strand
ATATTAAGTATGGATAATGCTCCAAGCTTAACGACCGCCCCGATTTCAGAATGTTTATTCAAGGTGCGGTTCAATCGTTGCGCTGTGGCTGATTCGAAGAAGCATATTCGAACGTGCTCCACCCCGCGATAATAGAAATTAAAGCTAAAACTCTATGCTGAAGATAAAATCATATGGCGGAGGAAGAGGGATTCGAACCCCCGCGCGGTTTAACCCGCCTGTCGGTTTTCAAGACCGATCCCTTCAGCCGGACTTGGGTATTCCTCCGTAATATATCAAATCTAATGGTGGACCTTGTAGGACTCGAACCTACGACCGGACGGTTATGAGCCGTCTGCTCTAACCAGCTGAGCTAAAGGTCCCTTTTGGTAGCGGCGGAGGGGATCGAACCCCCGACCTTACGGGTATGAACCGTACGCTCTAGCCAGCTGAGCTACACCGCCAAAATATTATTTAGATAAGTGGAGTCTAGGGGGATCGAACCCCTGACCTCCTGCGTGCAAAGCAGGCGCTCTCCCAGCTGAGCTAAGACCCCATATTATAATTAAGGATAATGGTCGGGAAGACAGGATTCGAACCTGCGACCCCTTGGTCCCAAACCAAGTGCTCTACCAAGCTGAGCTACTTCCCGATATTGGCGCGCCCGAAAGGAGTCGAACCCATAACCTTTTGATCCGTAGTCAAACGCTCTATCCAATTGAGCTACGGGCGCATATTTTAAAAAACTT
>NZ_JAEHGC010000044.1 GCF_016107705.1 Neobacillus cucumis | reverse complement strand
TGATTTTTAAAACAGTGGCCCCTTGGTCAAGCGGTTAAGACACCGCCCTTTCACGGCGGTAACACGGGTTCGAATCCCGTAGGGGTCACCAAAGTTTATTTACGATAGTAAAAATAATTGTCATTATAATGGAGGATTAGCTCAGCTGGGAGAGCATCTGCCTTACAAGCAGAGGGTCGGCGGTTCGATCCCGTCATCCTCCACCATGATTTTTTCACGAAAGTGAAAATAATCTTCAATAAACGTGCCGGTTTAGCTCAATTGGTAGAGCAACTGACTTGTAATCAGTAGGTTGGGGGTTCAAGTCCTCTAGCCGGCACCACCTATATTTTTAGAGCCATTAGCTCAGTTGGTAGAGCATCTGACTTTTAATCAGAGGGTCGAAGGTTCGAGTCCTTCATGGCTCACCATTTAAAATAACGCGCCCGTAGCTCAATTGGATAGAGCGTTTGACTACGGATCAAAAGGTTATGGGTTCGACTCCTTTCGGGCGCGCCATCATATCGGGAAGTAGCTCAGCTTGGTAGAGCACTTGGTTTGGGACCAAGGGGTCGCAGGTTCGAATCCTGTCTTCCCGACCAGTCCAATGCTTACAACTATATACTTTTTATTTTTACGGAGGAATACCCAAGTCCGGCTGAAGGGATCGGTCTTGAAAACCGACAGGCGGGTTAAACCGCGCGGGGGTTCGAATCCCTCTTCCTCCGCCATAAGATTTTATCTTCAGCATAAAGTTTTAGTTTTAA
>NZ_JAEHGC010000042.1 GCF_016107705.1 Neobacillus cucumis | reverse complement strand
AAGGAATGGAGCCTAGCGGGATCGAACCGCTGACCTCCTGCGTGCAAAGCAGGCGCTCTCCCAGCTGAGCTAAGGCCCCATGGTTATGAATATATTTTGACTGGTCGGGAAGACAGGATTCGAACCTGCGACCCCTTGGTCCCAAACCAAGTGCTCTACCAAGCTGAGCTACTTCCCGAAACAATATGGCGCGCCCGAAAGGAGTCGAACCCATAACCTTCTGATCCGTAGTCAGACGCTCTATCCAATTGAGCTACGGGCGCATTATGAAAGTTATTTTGCATGCACAAAACACTGGTGCCGAGGACCGGAATCGAACCGGTACGGTAGTCACCTACCGCAGGATTTTAAGTCCTGTGCGTCTGCCAGTTCCGCCACCCCGGCAAATTGGAGCGGAAGACGGGATTCGAACCCGCGACCCCCACCTTGGCAAGGTGGTGTTCTACCACTGAACTACTTCCGCATAATTGAAAGTTATTTTGCTATCACAAAAAACTTTGGTGCGGGTGAAGGGAGTCGAACCCCCACGCCTTGCGGCGCCAGATCCTAAGTCTGGTGCGTCTGCCAATTCCGCCACACCCGCATATATAATTAAAAAGTGAGCCATGAAGGGCTCGAACTTGCTCTACCAATTGAGTTAAAACGGCACGTTTATTGAAGATTATTTTCACTTTCGTGAAAAAATCATGGTGGAGGATGACGGGATCGAACCGCCGACCCTCTGCTTGTAAGGCAGATGCTCTCCCAGCTGAGCTAATCCTCCAATATAATGATAATTATTTTTACTGTCGTAAAAATAATATTGGTGACCCCTACGGGATTCGAACCCGTGTTACCGCCGTGAAAGGGCGGTGTCTTAACCGCTTGACCAAGGGGCCAACTATAAAATTCGGCAAAATAATAGCCCCTATAG
>NZ_JAEHGC010000040.1 GCF_016107705.1 Neobacillus cucumis | reverse complement strand
TTTATTGGGCTATTATTTTTGTTATTTTTTAAACAATGGCCCCTTGGTCAAGCGGTTAAGACACCGCCCTTTCACGGCGGTAACACGGGTTCGAATCCCGTAGGGGTCACCAAAGTTTTTTCGCACAAGCGAAAATAACTTTTACCATAATGGAGGATTAGCTCAGCTGGGAGAGCATCTGCCTTACAAGCAGAGGGTCGGCGGTTCGATCCCGTCATCCTCCATTATTAATGTATTTAAATTTTGCCGGTTTAGCTCAATTGGTAGAGCAACTGACTTGTAATCAGTAGGTTGGGGGTTCAAGTCCTCTAGCCGGCACCATTTATTTTTTTTGTTTTTTTGAGCCATTAGCTCAGTCGGTAGAGCATCTGACTTTTAATCAGAGGGTCGAAGGTTCGAGTCCTTCATGGCTCACCAGAGTTTTTTGCGGTAGCAAAATAACTTTCAATATTGCGGGTGTGGCGGAATTGGCAGACGCACCAGACTTAGGATCTGGCGCCGCAAGGCGTGGGGGTTCGACTCCCTTCACCCGCACCAAAGTTTTTTGCGAAAGCGAAATAACTTCCCATATATGCGGAAGTAGTTCAGTGGTAGAACACCACCTTGCCAAGGTGGGGGTCGCGGGTTCGAATCCCGTCTTCCGCTCCATAGATGCCGGGGTGGCGGAACTGGCAGACGCACAGGACTTAAAATCCTGCGGTAGGTGACTACCGTACCGGTTCGATTCCGGTCCTCGGCACCATTTGATTTTAAAATGCGCCCGTAGCTCAATTGGATAGAGCGTCTGACTACGGATCAGAAGGTTATGGGTTCGACTCCTTTCGGGCGCGCCATATTTTTACGGGAAGTAGCTCAGCTTGGTAGAGCACTTGGTTTGGGACCAAGGGGTCGCAGGTTCGAATCCTGTCTTCCCGACCAGTGGAGAATTGATATTACAACATGGGGCCTTAGCTCAGCTGGGAGAGCGCCTGCTTTGCACGCAGGAGGTCAGCGGTTCGATCCCGCTAGGCTCCATTCATTTTTATTATAAATGGCGGTGTAGCTCAGCTGGCTAGAGCGTACGGTTCATACCCGTAAGGTCGGGGGTTCGATCCCCTCCGCCGCTATTAAAAATACTAATGGACCCTTATCTCAGCTGGTTAGAGCAGACGGCTCATAACCGTCCGGTCGTAGGTTCGAGTCCTACAGGGTCCATTTATATGGAGGAATACCCAAGTCTGGCTGAAGGGATCGGTCTTGAAAACCGACAGGCGGGTCAAACCGCGCGGGGGTTCGAATCCCTCTTCCTCCTCCATAAAGTTTTA
>NZ_JAEHGC010000039.1 GCF_016107705.1 Neobacillus cucumis | reverse complement strand
CATTTTGAATAATTTGATGTGCATGTCTTGAGCCAATGGTTCCCATACTTACATGATCCTCTTGGTTCGCAGAAGATGGGATCGAATCGACACTTGCTGGGTGTGCCAATGTTTTATTTTCAGAAACAAGCGCTGCTGCCACATATTGCATAATCATCGCACCAGATTGTAGACCTGGCTCTGGGCTTAAGAAAGGCGGCAGATCATTTAATTGTGGATTGATTAACCGTTCAATGCGTCGTTCTGAAATATTAGCCATTTCCGCAACGGCAATTTTCATAAAGTCCATTGCAAACGCAATCGGCTGGCCATGGAAATTACCTCCAGAGATAACTTTCTCACCATCATCAAAAATTAATGGATTATCCGTTGCCGCATTCATTTCAATTTCTAATTTTTCTTTTACATAATCAAGTGCCTGCCATGAAGCTCCATGAACCTGTGGGATACAACGAAGTGAATAAGCATCCTGCACGCGAAGCTCGCCTTGTTGTGTAGTCAATAAGCTGTCACTTAAATAACTGCGGATTCTTGCTGCTGTATCAATTTGCTGCTGGTAACCGCGTGCAACATGAATGTCTTCATCAAATGCATCGATAATTCCATTTAATCCTTCAATCGTCATGGAAGAAATAAGCTCACTTTCAAACGCAAGCTGTTCTGCTTCTAAGTAGCCGACAACGCCCATTGCAGTCATCGCCTGTGTTCCATTGATAATTCCTAATCCTTCTTTTGCCTCTAATGTAATTGGCTGAATTCCTTCGATTTGGAACGCTGTTAAAGAATCCATACGATTTCCTTGGTAGAATACCTCTCCCTCCCCAACAAGTGCTAATGCTAGGTGGGAAAGTGGTGCTAAATCTCCACTTGCACCAAGTGAACCTTGCTGCGGAATAACAGGTACAATATCATGATTCACAAGATTTAATAATGTTTCAATTACCACTGGACGGACGCCAGAAAAACCCTTTAACAGTGCATTGGCACGAAGAAGTACCATTGCTTTTGCTACATCCACAGGAAATGGTTCGCCGACGCCGCAAGCATGAGAACGGATCAAGTTTAACTGCAGGTCTTGAACATCGTTCTGATCGATTAATACATCACTAAATTTACCGAATCCAGTTGTAATTCCGTAAATCACTCTTCCTTCTGAAACAATTCGATCTACTGCTTCCCTGCTCTTTTTTACTGCTTCCATGCTTTTATCTGATGCTTGGACCTTTTGACCACCGTATAATACTTCTTTCATTTCCTTTAATGTTAAGCCTTGCCCAGTTAATGTAATCATTTATATCTCTCCTCTACCACTTTAGTA
>NZ_JAEHGC010000037.1 GCF_016107705.1 Neobacillus cucumis | reverse complement strand
GGCAGGTTAGCATTCCTGTAGAACGTTATTTTTCTACTTTGAAAAAAATAGGGCTCCTCAGTAAGATATGAGTATAGACACCACTCTAACTCACAACTTTAGGAGGAACCCTACTATGAAGTTTAAAATGCAAAACAAACAAAATCAACTGATAGAAAGAATTTCCGTTAAACATCTTGTTGTTGGCGTGGATATAGCCCAACAATTTCACGTGGCCAGAGCCGTAAATTTCCGTGGAATTGTAGTCGGAGATCCACTCACATTTAATAATAATGACGAAGGATTTGCTAGTTTACTAAAATGGATTAAAAATCTTCAAAGATTAAACAACCTAGAAGAAGCTATTGTTGGGATGGAACCAACTGGACACTACTGGATCAATCTTTCAAAATGGCTTTTTAAACAAGATATTGAGGTTGTAACAGTAAATCCTCATTTAGTAAAAAGGAATAAAGAAAACAGGGATAATACCCAGTCAAAAAGCGATAAAAAGGATGCTTTAGTTATAGCAGATATGGTGAAGAACGGTTACTACTCAGAGGTTAGGTACACATCAGAATCATTCGAAAAATTAAGGGTTCTTATGTCTAACCGTGATGTAGTAGTTAAACGCCTTGTTAGTTCTATCAATCAATTAAATCGTTGGGTAGATATTGTTTTTCCTGAACTCCGACAGGTGTTTAAAGATATTAAGGCTAAGGGGGCAATCGCAACCCTCCGTTTATTTCCGTCCCCCATGGATTTAGAGATAATGCAGCCTCATGAGATTATTGAAGGTTGGAAATCTATAATGAAGAGACAGCCTGGATTAAAAAAGGCCCTATTACTCCTTCAATTAGCTAAGAAATCTGTAGGTACTAGACAAGCACTTGATGCTTATAAATTTCATTTAGAACAGTTATTAGAGGAATATGATTTAGCCGTAACACAACTCGAAAGAGTTGAACAACAAGTTACCGAAGCGTTAAACAAAATTCCTTTCGCTAAGAAACTGCTTACTATCAAAGGAATTAGTGAAATATCTTTGGCTGGAATATTAGGTGAAGCAGGAGATTTAAGTGGTTTCTCCCACGGTAATTCTTTACTTAGGCATGCAGGATTGCATTTAGCTGAAGCAAGTTCAGGAAAGTGGAAAGGCCAAATTGTCATTTCTAAACGCGGAAGATCGAGACTGCGACGATTCCTTTACTTAGCAACAATGAGCCTTGTCATGAACAACCCAGAATTTAAAGCATTACATTCTCATAATGTTAAAGTAAAAAAAATAAAGAAAATGAAATCCATTATGAAGCTAATTGGAAAGTTAGCTAGAATTTTTGTAGGTATTTCTCGACGTAATGAAACCTATTGTCCTGATAAACTTCAACCATTATCACCGTTTGCGGCCTAATATCACACTGAGGCGAAGATTATTCGTCCCCTTTTAGGATGGATATATAATATAAACTTGTATTTACCGAATGTTGGCTTATTCGTAGGATTTCAAATATGTACGGAGTACCAGATTTCTTTCACGAAAGGGCACGGACCCATCAGGTTAGCATAACTGGCCTCCACCCCTTGGATAGGCATGACGAAGGAATGAAAGGGCGATTGACCCGTTGAGACATGGGAGGGAAAGCCTCCAGGGGCGGCGTGGAGCATGTACATTATATGGTAAATTGTGGAGATGCACTTTACTCCTCTATTTAACTATGCCTTTACGAAGCCTTGATGATCTGACCTCATTCCATTAAATTGTTATTCCTATATCACTGGTTATGAAATCCTGCGAATAAGCGAGTATTCGGGAGAAAATCGTATTAAACTGAGGGAGT
>NZ_JAEHGC010000036.1 GCF_016107705.1 Neobacillus cucumis | reverse complement strand
TTAATAGCAATAGGTAAGACTTTGAGGTTATCTCCATCTTTTCCCCTGCTCCACACCCAACGTGCGATTTTCACCGCATTAGGCGTTCCATCTTATTCATTTAGGCTAAAGCAATTAAATTACAAACCTTACGGTATTGGTTTAACTTCTTCAATTGTTTTCCATCTAATTGAAGAATGTTCCTATATCGTTCAATCGTCTTTTCATTAGTAGCATGGATTAATCTATGTACATCCTCATGCACAATTACAAGATTCTTAAATTCATCGGTTCCACCCAGATGTCGGGGTAACTTATGGTGACAGTGCAGCTTATAGGACGTCAAAAATTCTCCCGTTACTGCACATTTGCCTAGTTGCATAGAGTATCTTGAAATTCTGTTATCTGCGAATTCTATGTTGTCTTTACCGTAAGGTATTTGTAACATCTTGTTTATTTCTATGGCGATGTCAGCCCTAAGATTTTGATGAAGTTTAAGCCTTCCTTCTTTTGTATAGTCACATATATCTTGACTAAAGTTCATAGCATTGCTTGTTTGTGTATCACCTAAGGGAAATAAGTACAAACCAGCAATTTTATATGTTTTGAAGTTGTTCTTATGAAGTCTCTTGTATGTTTCCGGTGGATTAATGGGTTTTCCATATTTCCCAATTGATTTTAGACGATTATGCATGGTTTTCGTTAGATGATAGGCTATTTTTCCAAAGTCTTTATTAATATGAGTTGCAATCTTAAAGTAATTTTTAATTCCAAGAATATAAGCGTTATAATCCAAAACAGTTTTTGGGATTGGTTTGTTTTGAATTTCCTGAATTAAATATTTAAGCTTTTCTAGTATGTTTTTCCTCTTTTTATCCGTTATGTGTGTATTGGCTACGTATTTATTACGCTTGGATACTGCTTTGAGGGAAAAACCCAGAAAATCGGATTTTCTCTTTCTTAGATTAGAAATCGCTGATTTCTCGGCAGATATATCAAGGTTTAATTGGCTTTTTAGGTATCCTTTAGTGGCGTGAAAAATTCTAATAGCTGATTTATAAGAGTTTGTGAAAACCTTAAAGTCGTCTGCATATCTGACGATATACATTTGTTTAAGATTCGTTTTCTTTATGGCTCTTATCTTATTATTAAATGTAAATTTATGTTTTGTTTTTAGGCATTCCCATTGGTTAGCAATCCACCAATCTAAATCATTTAAAACAATGTTTGATAAAAGAGGAGATAGGATTCCTCCTTGCGGAGTTCCTTTGGTTGGAACACCTATGCCTTTTATTGGTGCTTTTAGCATTTTCGACACAATAGTTAATATTCTTTTGTCCCGTATACCTATACTGTACATTTGTTTTATTAATTTTGAATGACTAACATTGTCAAAGAAACCTTGTATATCAATGTCTACTACATGATGCAACTTCACATTATTGACCAAGAACTGACATCTAGCCATTACATGATGGGTTGACCTGTTTGGTCTAAATCCGTATGAATGGTGATAAAATTTTGCTTCACAAATTGGCTCTAATACTTGTTTGAACATCTGTTGAATTAATCTATCTCTCATGGTTGGGATACCTAACGGTCTTTTCTTTCCGTTTGGTTTAGGTATTTCAACTCTTCGTACCGTTTGAGGTTTATAATTCTTTAATGCATTTCGAATTTCTTCTATAAATTCATCAGCGTTTTCAATTTTATATTGATCAATCGTGATGCCATCAGTTCCAGCTGTTTTTGAACCTGTATTCGCTTTGATGTTTCGAAAGGCTAATAAAATATTGTCTTTGGATATGATATGTTCATATAGCCTTAATCCCTTTGTAGCATTGTTCTTACTTCGCTCGTAAAGGTCATCAAATATATCTTGCATACTGTAATATTCTGCATGCCGTAAAGCTGTACCCACCGATGGATTGTTTCTCCTTCCTTGCGGAAAATCCCATCATCTTACTCGACCTTGTGAGTTTCATTAAATTGTTTTGCTTAAAAAAAAAAAAAAATAAGACTTGGGACCATCCCTCCACGCTCGTTACACGTTTCATCGGTACTATATCCCTACTTTCGCAAGAATAAAGTCACTTCGATATTTATTTATCTTATAGACACCATCCCGATAGTAGTCGTTTTTATAGTGGATGTTTCTTACTTACAACGTTCCGATTAACCTAGCTTTACATATATCCGTAGGTGCTTACTTTAAGCCTGTCAATTCTATATCCTCATTAGTTAGATATTCCGAGGTTCCTATGTACTAATCGTACTTTTCGGTGTTTGACACTGCATTTACAGCATACGTCTTTCGACCGTATTAGTTTCTAGACCCGTACATTCGCAAGTTCGTCAGTTCCAACGGAGCATTCTCACCTTAGATATTTTGTAGCATCCCGACCTATCGTGAACCATATTCTGTTTAAGAACTTAGGCTCATTTCAGCCGACTTCACCTAGCTTCATACACGCTCAGGCTACTACCATTCCGTGCATGTAGGAGTATCAGATAACTCGTTTCAGCTCAACATGACGGCTTTCATTCCGAGTTTCGATTAATCAGTTGTAATTGCCTTTCGGCAATTCTCCTATTTCGTGCCTTTGCACTTATAAGGAAACGTTTCGCACAGTACA
>NZ_JAEHGC010000035.1 GCF_016107705.1 Neobacillus cucumis | reverse complement strand
TTCCTTCACTATCTTAGTTGTAATGCGATTATAACAGTGCTTATTATCCACGAATACTTACTTTATCAAAAGTGACAGTAATCCATACTTCAGTAAATATAGTAATATGATAATTATTATCATTAATATTAGCAATTATTTATCGCATAGTCCAATATTACAGTACTTGAAGGAAATTATCATTCTCACTTATAGAAATATATTCTCGATTATATTTGACTTTAGCTAACAGTAACCGTATTATAAATTTATAATAATTCTAATCTAGGAGATGACTTAAATGAGTAGTAACGATGGGCAATTAGATAACTACTATAAAAAAAATAAAAAGCTTTTTATTTGGGCTGCATCCTTAACCCTGCTTTTTGCTTTAGCTGAAATTATCTACGGATTTATTTCAGGTTCCTTAATGATGATGGGCGATGGTGTACACATGGGTTCAGACGCTTTCTCATTGATTCTTTCACTAATCGCAACCATTCTAGCTACAAAGACAGTAACAAAAAATAAAACATTTGGCTACAAACGATTTGAACCAATAGCAGCATTTATTAATGGTTTTACATTAGTGATTATCCCTATATTTATAATTGGTGAAGCGATCAGTCGTATGTTTAATCCAATAGAAATCATTCCGAACCAAATGTTAGTTGTCGGTACGATTGGTTTAGTTGTAAATGGAATCGTGGGCTATATTCTGACGAAAGCTAATTCCAGTTTGAACGTAAAAAG
Organism: Neobacillus cucumis; assembly: GCF_016107705.1. The sequence goes on along the minus strand of NZ_JAEHGC010000035.1, from coordinate 3,535 downwards.
TGCAATGATTCACGTTTTGGCTGACTTATTTACTAGTGTTAGTGTTGTCATCGCAGCATTGGGTATTAAATATTTTGGCCTAACATGGTTAGACCCAATTGGTAGTTTAATAACATCGATAATCATAATTGCTGGTGGCGTTAAAATCACAAAAGAATCCTTTAATATATTAATGGAAGGGACCCCTAATGGCTATTCCGTTGATGGGATTGTAAAATCTCTACAAGAAACCAACCAAGATCTAACTGTTGAGGATGTAAAAGTATGGTGTATAAATGAAGAAGAAGTATACACATTAATTAGAGTTAAATCTTCTTCGAAGTTAGTTAAAAACATTCAAAAAGTGATAAAGGAATTAGTATCAAATCATACCAAAATACCTTTAGATAATATCTATGTCGATTTAAATTAATTGACTATATAACAAATAGATTAAAGCCTGAATCAATTAAATGGCGCTTTAATAGAGCAATGAAAAAAGCCTAATTTCTTCGCATTAGATTACCCAGGTGTGGTCCAAAAAACTTGTATGCGGAACAAAATTAGAAATCGGCACCGATTTTATAGAACTGTACCAGAAAATGCGGGTAGCATGAACGGCATCTACAGTTAGTAAGGCTTCCACTTCACTTTTCCCGCTTTGCAATCCTTTCAACATCGGTAATGGCCCCAACGACATTGGAGGCAAAGTGTTACGGCGACTAGTTTGGTATTCTCATCAATCAGATTGTCTAACAAAATCAAATCAAAAGTTAATCTCTCTTTGTCAACCGAAATGAAACGAATTTTTGTATTTGTATCATTGGCCGCGTGTGCCCATGAGTCCACGTTTGAACGGTGGTACATTTCATTAACGACAATATTATCCTAATGGGTCCACGTTTTACTAAGTGCGCTCTACTGAGAACATTATGGATGTAGAATTTGGACCAAACACTGCCTCATTTGGTTTGGCACCAACCAAATCGGCAATCGCTTTTCTAGTCTTCTTAAGATGAAGTTCACCTCTCTGCTGGTTGGAAATTCTCCGTGCGGTTTGCACCCCTTTGGACATACAAGAGACCATCTCATCAACGGGCAATAGTGTTTCCAATTGAAGAAGTCCGCTGGAAATTTCCAACTTCACCCTTTTTATGCAATTTCTTTAGTACATTGTTTCCATCGATACTTTTATAAAGAAAATAACCATTTGTTCCTTCTAAGCCATTCTCTAAGAACAATCTTATATCTCCAATACTTCTACCTACAAATAAATGCTGTAAGGAAATTTTGTCATAAGAAAAGCTGCCAAAATGACAGCCTTATCTTCAACTCTTGCACCCGTTACTTTAAGTGAAATATTTCACAATTTGATGCGATACAACTCATTGCTCTTATAACGTTAAGAAAAAAACGCTGCTGACGCAACGCCTATTGAAATCTTGCCCTCCGTTTCATTAATAAGAAATGTTACACAATAGAAATATTTTACGATACAAAAAAGCATCAAAATGATGCCTAGTTAAATTAACTGTTTAAATTTATCCCTTAAGGTTAATTTATGAGAAATAACGTAAATCACGGTATATAAAGGAATGGAATACCAAGATTTCCAATTTACTGGATCGTATATACCCATTAATTTAAAAATCGGTTCTCCAATTAAAGCGGATATTAATCCAAATATAAATCCGACAATCCAAGGATTTCTTTTGGAAAAGTATTGAATAATGAACATTATTGTTACAGGCATTAAAGCAAAGTCAAATGGTATGTACGCAGGTATAACAGGAGTAAAAGGTTTTAGGTAGTTCCAAAGGGAAAGTTGTATACCTGTATTGTCTAATGTCAGGGATGCGAGACAGACAAATAGACCAGCATAAAGTAATCGATCTGAACTGTCTCTGTTTCTAAAAAATAACCAAAGAACCCATACAATTATTGTAATAAGAACACCAAACCACCATTGCCAAGTGAATAAAACTTCTTGCTTCCATGCATTCATTCTGTGATCGTAAGCTTGATGATATTCCAAAAAAGTTTTATGCATTCCTGAAGTTGTTCGCATAAGCAGCCCCTTAATATGATGTAAGGTGATATAAACATTTTGCTAATTAATTATGCTTTTAATCTAATCTTCAAAAAAGTTTTAAGGGAGTAATACGAGCATATTACGCTTCTTAAAGTAAAGTATCAGTTCAATAAGAAATTGCTTCCTTTTTAAAAACAGCTAAATCTTTAAGGAAAGCCCTAGTTAGAGGAACAATATAGCATTATTTAATTCTTTTTATTAGCAAAAGAGAAACGGGTAAATATTGTTTAAATGACTTTTTTGAAGAAAAACGATAGAAATCCAAGGCAATATCAGCTGAATGATACTAATTATATTAGGCATATAAATGATTTCCCATTTTTATCTTAATTTCCCCTTTTAATTGGGAATAATTCACAAAGAAATCACTTGAATTCTGTGCTGTTTATTTAACTAAACTGCCCCGTTAGCCGTCCATGAAGCACAAAAATCAGCGCTTCACCACAAAGAATGAAAAAGGTATGGAAGGGTCAATACTGATAAAGACCTTAATCCAGTCAACCAATTCATAGACTTATTCATTAAGCTCTACTCTTTTTTTAACGATTGAGCAGGGTCTTCTTAAGAATTGTCATTTTTCTAATCTTGAGGAAGTTTATTTTCATGGTAGTTTAAGTGAAAACCTTCACAATCTATTCACCATTACCTTACAACAACGATAAGAACATAAAAAAACCCTGTTTAAATTAATACAGGATTTTAATCAAACTTTATTTTATATATTGTTTTTACATTTACGCGCCTTGGAGGATTTGAACCTACGACCGATCGGTTAACAGCCGATTGCTCTACCACTGAGCTACTGCGGAACAATTAGAATATTTATGATGATGGGCCTAAATGGACTCGAACCATCGACCTCACGCTTATCAGGCGTGCGCTCTAACCAGCTGAGCTATAGGCCCAAAATATGGAGCGGGTGATGAGAATCGAACTCACAACATCAGCTTGGAAGGCTGAGGTTTTACCACTAAACTACACCCGCACTATAAAAGTAAGATTGGCTGGGCTAGCTGGATTCGAACCAACGAATGACGGAGTCAAAGTCCGTTGCCTTACCACTTGGCTATAGCCCAAAATCATTTAATGAAATGGGGCGGCTGATGGGAATCGAACCCACGAATGTCGGAACCACAATCCGATGCGTTAACCACTTCGCCACAACCGCCATAATAATATGGCAGGGGTAGTAGGAATCGAACCCACACTGAAGGTTTTGGAGACCTTAGTTCTACCTTTAAACTATACCCCTAAAATGGTGGAGGGGGACGGATTCGAACCGCCGAACCCCGAGGGAGCGGATTTACAGTCCGCCGCGTTTAGCCACTTCGCTACCCCTCCATATAAAAAAGATGGCTCAGGACGGAATCGAACCGCCGACACAAGGATTTTCAGTCCTTTGCTCTACCGACTGAGCTACTGAGCCATACAAAATCTATATCAACAGTAGTTATCCTACTGGGA
>NZ_JAEHGC010000034.1 GCF_016107705.1 Neobacillus cucumis | reverse complement strand
TTATTGTTCATAGCATTATGTTTTTGATTTTTAAGTTTTTTTGATAAAAGTATAATAACAGCTCCAAGAACCAGAATTACCTGTGGAATTGTACTTTCCCAAGATGGATATAGTGCAAAAAAGTCAATACTTGGAATGCTTTGAGAATTCGTTGTTGGAATTAAGCCAGATAATTGTAGGCTGTGAATCCCCATACCTGTAAACTTAATACACAGGTAGAATACGATTAAACTTGATACCATAAAGAATGGACGAAGTGGCAATTTTAATCCGACAAATACCATTAGATAAGCTAAGATTCCCAATATTGCTGCTCCAATGAGAAAACCCAACAGTAATTCATGAAGTTTTATCTGGCTTGCCATTCCGATATAAAACAATACTGTTTCTGTTCCTTCTCGGAATACCGCAAGAAAGGCAAGAACCCCTAAAGAAACAAGTTTACCTGTGGTTAATGCTGTTTGGCTTTTTTCACGAATATATCGATTCCAATCAGCGATGTTGGATTGACTATGAAGCCAATAGCTCATATACAGTAACATGACTGCTGCAAAAACCCCTGTCCAACCAGCGATTAGAGCATTATTGTCGCCAAACGCTCCAGAAGAAATGACAAATTTAACAATGACTGCAAGAATCACACTAACGCCAAGCCCCGATAAAACCCCTGTCCAAATCCAGCCTTTTCCCTTTCCCTCACCTGATTTTTTTACAAATGACATAAGGGCTATAACAACAAGTAATGCTTCTAAACCTTCACGAATAAGAATCATTGCTGCATCCCAATAAGTGTACTCCGATTTATCAGCTAAAGGGGTTAAGTATTTTATCATGTTATCAACGGTTTTATTTGCATCTTTAAAATTTGTTGGATTTGCAGCAAGCATGGCTTGAATCGTAACCAAATCTCTTTCTGAATCACTATAAACTGTGGCAGATTGTGCAACAACTACTCCTTCTACGCTCAACCAGCTGCTACTTGCCTTTTTAATATCTGCCAGAGCTTCAGTTTGCTTTTTCTCCTTAATTTCCTTTTTTGTCTCTTGGAGAAGCACGATAAAATCATCTAAAGAAATATCCTCTTTCTTAAAGCCTGATTCTTTTGGGTAACCCCCATTAACAAACTTTTCATTTACTGCTTTTAAACCTTTCAAAGCTTGTATAACTTGATCCTGTTTTTTAAGGGTAAATGCATAGACAACCTGCCCCATATTTGATTCGATGTCTCGGTAGGCAGTTGCAGAATCAGCTTTGATTCCTTCTTCAATTTCTCTCCAAGTTTTATTAAATTGATCATACGCCTTTTGTGCTTCGGAAAGATTCCCTTTATAAGCATAGTCGATGGCTTTATCAACTGAAACTTCAGCTTTCTTTATATCCTCACTGGAATTTGAAGCCGCTGACACAGGAGTATGTACCCCAAATCCTAATATTAATAGAAGGATAGATAATTTAAGTAATAGATTTTTGCCCATAAAGGATCCTCCTTGTGAAGTCAGACAATTGATAACGAATTTCAATTTCATCTAAAACAATTGTATTTTCATTGATATTGATTGTCAATTAGAGATTTTTTGCTACCAGTAAAAAAATATTTGAATAAAAAAACCTTTTTGGAAAGCGTCGGTGGTGTAGTTGATTCTTTTGGGAGAGTACATGGAGTCAATAATTTAATTGTTGCAGATGCACAGATTATCCCTTTTACTGTTGATGGCAACACATCTGCCGCTCCTTGAAAAAAAACATGAAATGAAAAGGATCATAGAGGGGATTAATAAGAAAAATATGATGCCATTGTCGTAAAAGACATTTCACGTTTAAGCCTTGGCAGCCAAAAGGATGCTGGTATTTTATGAAATTTTGACCCAAAATGAGATTCTTATCATTACGCCTAACCGCGTGATTAATGCACAGATGAAAATGACCTTAGAATGCTACGGATGGAACTCTTTTTATTCCATGAAGAATGGCAAATCATCCGTGGAAGGATGGTATCTGGAAGAAAAACTGCTACTTAAAGAGGCTGGCTGAACCGGCTTCTTTTTCAATTATTCTACATATTTATGAAAGAGTGGTAAAATAGTATAAAAATAGTTACTATTTTAAAAATTAATAATCTTGGAGGGATTTCATGCTTAATAAGCTTTTTGCTAAATTAGAAGGTTACTATGATGATATGGTTTCAGTTCGCCGCTATTTGCATCAGCATCCAGAATTATCCTTTAAAGAGTATCAAACAGCAAAATTCATTCAAGATTTTTATGAAAAACTCGGTATTGAGGTAAAAGGAAATGTTGGCGGTAATGGAGTGGTCGCCAAGGTTTATGGAAAAAAACCAGGAAAGACCGTTGCATTAAGGGCAGATTTTGATGCCCTGCCAATCCAAGATGAAAAGGATGTTCCCTATAAATCAACCGTTCCTGGTGTTATGCATGCATGCGGACATGACGGTCATACAGCAACACTGTTATTTCTTGCAAAAGCTTTAAATGAACTTCAGGATGAAATAGCCGGTAATTATGTATTCATTCATCAGCATGCAGAAGAATACGCACCGGGCGGGGCAATTTCGATGATTGAAGATGGCTGCTTAGAGGGAGTAGATGTTATTTTTGGAACCCATTTATGGGCCAGCGAGCCTACTGGTAAAATTCAATACCGAACAGGCCCATTCATGGCTGCAGCAGATCGGTTTGAAATTGATATCCAAGGTCAAGGCGGTCACGGTGCCCAGCCGCACAAAACGAAAGATGCAATTGTTACCGCATCCCAGCTGGTCATAAATCTCCAGCAAATTGTCAGCCGAAAAGTAAATCCGGTAGAATCAGCGGTGGTAACGGTAGGTTCTTTTACTGCCCAAAACGCCTTTAATGTCATTGCTGATAAAGCAAAGCTTGTCGGTACAGTGCGGACATTTAACGAAGAGATTCGCTCATTTATTGAAAAAGAAATGGAACGAATCATCCATGGAACGTGTTACCTTGCAGACAGCCGTTTTGAATTCTTGTATGAAAGAGGCTATCCAGCTGTTGTGAACCATGCAAAGGAAACAGATTTTCTTATTACCTGTGCTGAAGAGGTTCCGGAGGTCTCAATGATTGAGGAAACTGAACCGCAAATGGGCGGTGAAGATTTTGCCTATTATTTGGAAAGGGTTCCAGGTACGTTCTTTTTCACCGGGGCAAGACCGGAAGGAGTAGAAAAACCAGCTCCGCACCATCATCCTAAATTTGATATTGATGAAAAAGCAATGCTCATCGCTGCAAAAACACTAGGTACAGCGGCTATTCGGATTCATAACCAAGGGTAATAGTTAACCCCCTGAACATTTTTTATAGTTCAGGGGCTTTATTTAATATCCGCAACCTATAGGCATTCATTGCTGTTTCACCTAAATGCTTGAGGAGATTGTTATTGGCATAGGCACCGACAAAAGCACCGATTCCTGGTACGAGCTGCAGCATTTTAGCAAAATCGATGTAATCGCGATATTCCTGCTGAAACTTGCGCCAATCCATTTCCATGAGAACCTGCTTTCGCTCCTCCCAATTTTCGATATTCTCAAGGGTTTCCCTTCGGACCTCATCACTTGAAAATGCCAGCTGAAAAACATGAAGAATAAACAGCCTTTCTTCATACTCATTCGTGTTAAAGCCATAAATGGAAGCTGCCTCAAATAGAAATTTCATTTTGATTGTAAGCAGCAATGGGAAGTCAGCAAGTCCTAGTAGGATTCCGCCCGCACCAGTTCCCGCTCCCTCAAGCAGTGCGGTTTTTTGAAAGGCTGCCGTTTTCTTGCGCATTAATTCATCCCGTTCTTTTAGGGTGTGGCCGTTTGCTTGATGTTTATTCGTAGTTATTTGAGAACCAAATAACGTTGTTTTTACCATTGCTTTGATGCTCTCTGTGACGACCTGATGAACTTTTTCCGGAATCAATCCGTTTATTTTCCCCTGAGCTTTTTTCGAATACCTACTTACCATACCCGAGCGTTTCGTGATTTTAAATTTCCAATCCGTTACCTCATCATAAATCTTTAATTCGTAATCATTCATGAAAACACAACCTTTTTTATGGCCTTATCATATTTTACGAAAATCTCTTTAAAAAGGTTTCAATTCTTGGGTTGATGGTAAACACGGTCCTTAAACTTTCCTGTAAAGGGAAGTTTCGAGTTAGTAAGGATATTATTTGCAATTTTAATGGAATCAATTTTTAAGAGTTGTCGAAGTTCAGAATTTGTAATGGTGGGCTTTATTAGAAGAAAATAATCGTTTATGTGCTGGAGATGTGCATCTTTAGACTTCATTCCACAGTTAGGACAAAACCATTTTCCGTATATATAATTCATTGGACGGGTTTCACATTTGGGGCAACGGACTCCTGTAAGAAGAACTTTTGGGGAAATATTATATTTTTCAAGGATATTGTAATTTTCAGGTACATGGCTTGCCAGTAAAAGACGCGTGATTTTCTTTAAATCCTTTGCATCCATCCTTTCATGACTGCTGCTTTCAATTGATTCAATTTTCTCCAATAAACCCTCACTATTGCAGATCCTTCGGTTAATTTCGTAATTATGGGTTTCTGTTATAATAACTGTCTCCTCTTTACTATTTACAAAAAGGTACAGGACAGGCAACATTGGACAATTATGTTCTTGCAGCCATTTCTTCAACTTTTCAGCTTGTGTCTTTGCCTGAAGGACTGGGTTGGATATCCTTGTTCTTTTATTGCCCTGTTTAAGGGTGGTTTGGTTGAAATTCCTTTCAAAAATGATTTCTCCGCCCCTATTTTTCACTTCAATGATGAGTGCGAATGAAGTGCATATTAGAAGGATATCGAATTGAAAAAAATATTTTCCATCGAAGAGCCGAAGATCGTGGATGATATCATATTTTTTCTTGGAAAGCTGGTCTAAATAGAACACGAGTGATTTTTGGCCTTTATATCCTCGCATTTTATTATTATGATCTTGCAGTATTGCCAGTAATGAAGGGTGATCCGTGGGAAGTGCTCTAATTGCAGCCTCTAGTTTGGGGATAATTGGGGGTATGGTACAGGGTTTTAGGTCCAATAGAATCATTCCTTTCTTTTTTTATGGTTTCTCCTTTTTATTTTAATTCCCCTTCATAAAAAGTTTATTTTATTGAACGTTTTTTGAACTTAAATAGGCATGGAATTCGCCTTTGGGTTCTCTTCCTATATTTTTCTTTCCACTTTTACTGAAATACTTTCTAGTAAGACTTTTTTACTTTCCACTTTGCTCCAGATACTTTCCACTTCCCTGTTTAAACCTATTTTTCCACTTAAAATCGCCAGGCGTTTGCCTGGCACAGGTAATATTCATTCCATTTTTGCGAAACTTCCTTGCTTGAAGATCCCCCTATTCATGCTTACTTTCTACTTTTACTGAAATACTTTCCAGTTAGGCTTTTT
>NZ_JAEHGC010000033.1 GCF_016107705.1 Neobacillus cucumis | reverse complement strand
TTAACTTAAGTAACTGTATTTATTATGATTATTCAGACTGTTGATTAATACATGAATAGAATTCAATTAAATTTTAATAAGAAAGGTTGAGAATTTTTGAGGTATTAAGCTTATTCAATAATGAAATTTGGTTGCTTGACAAAATGGGGCTAATACAAAGGTACTAATAAATAGAATAAACCCGTCAAAACAATCTTTTTTAACTAAAGCAAAGGCTTTTTCAAATCAAGGGAATATTTCATATTCAACAAACAGGCAAAATTGCTGAGGACACAGGACGAGTAAGAACACTGTTCCTAGACTGTTTTGTGAAGTGTTTCACTTAAACTAACTGGCAGTTTAGTTCAAGAAGGAATTATTTAAAACTCGTAGAAATTCTTAGTGTACAAGAATTATTGATAAGCTAAAAATCCAATTAAAAGGAGATTAAAGATGAAATTCTTGTGTTTTGGTTTCTTTAGTTCAGAGAAAATGAATGTTCTCCCGAAAGGTGAAATCGAAGCTATTATGAGCGAATGTAGCCCCCACCTTAAGAAATTTTATATGAGCGGTCAAGTGATGATGGATGTTGGCGTGGAAACGGAATTCAAATCCTTACAGCGTGAGAACGGGAATATCAAGGTAACGGACAAGGCTTTAGTCGAGTTCGACGAGAGAATAGGTAGTGTGTTCCTAATAGAGGCAAATGATATGGAAGAAGCAATACGTATCGCTTCTTTACATCCGACGACACAGTTGGATGCTGGAGAGGAATTAGGCTGGAGGATAGAAATTAGGCCAGTACACTATTTCGAAAAGAGTGAGTAAAAGAACGTAACCTTGCATTCCTTTAATGAGGAATGCTTTTTTCTTATGGAACAAACGGACAGGATAGTTGAATAAGTGTTCACATTAAATTGGTATTTTATAGTATAATTGGATTATGAAACCATAGGGGGGAGTATATGATATTAAATACATTAATACCTATATCAATATTAGCTGGACTTGTTGTTCTTGGATTCCTAATGGTTAAGTTAGTTAAGGTGTTAAAAAAATAAAGAAGTACAGGTTAGATTGTTCAATATGAACAATCTTTTTTTATCCCTAATTTAGAATTTGTGAAGTATTACACTTAAAGTAACGGGTGCAAGAGTTAAATAAGATTGGGCTGCTGCGGCAGCCTTTTTTGCTTGTTCCACTAACGGGGCAGGTTAATTTAATAGTAGGAAGAGAAATGTAGATGTTAATAATTGTGTTTTGACCAAAACCAAGACTAATGTATGGCAAAAAGGACACCAGACTTAAATCTGGTGTCCTTAGTGGTGTATTTAGTTACACTAGCAATTTATCCAACAATATTTTCTTTTTGGACTTAAATTCTTCTTCAGTAATTAAACCTGATTGTCTAAGCTCTCCTAATTGTTTTATCAACATAATAACATCAAGATCATTATCGTTGGAATTTTCATCGCAATCGTTAATCAAATCAACTATTCCAACCTTAGAAACGGTTATTAATGGAATAAATAGAACCCAAAGTGATGATACAGAAGAGAACAATTTACCCAAGTTACTTCACTCCTTTCTATGAATCTATTATATATTATGCTTTTGGTTAATTATGGTAATGGATTTTATTTAATATCTTACAGTAATATTTGAAAAACCAAATTCCTTACACAACACATATATATGCGTTTAGCTTTTGAGAAGTATGCTAGATGTGAATATAAGATGAATATTGTTTTTTTTAGAGCAATGTATCCTCGGAATAATAGTGTAAGAAGTAACTGCTTCCCGTCGTAAAAAGAAACAAGACACTACCGCTTGTGAAAAAATGCACTTAAACAAAAGGGTGCAAGAATTGAAGAAAAAGCAATGCATTTTTTCAGCATTGCTTTTTTGTGTCCCTTTTAAAAATACTTCCTATAAAGCTCTTGCCTTAAACTCCCACTTAACTGTGCATATATCCTCGTAGTCTCACTTTTCTCATGACCTAATAAACTCTGAATGACTTCAAGTGGGGCACCATTATTTAACATGTGAGTAGCATAGCTGTGCCTCAGTTGGTGTGGATGGATCGTTTTATTTATGCTTGCCCTTTTTGAAATTCGCTTGATGATATATCTCATTTGGGCAATACTCATTCGGTGTGGATACCGTTCGGTAACAAAAATGGCGGCATCGTCATTTTGGCGTTGTTCAAAGTATCTTTTAAGCCAAATTTCACAGCGGATATTAAAATATACTTCTCTTTCTTTATCACCTTTTCCCCTAACAATGGCAGATCGGTTTGACCAATTAATTCTACTCCTCTGTAATGTAACAATTTCTCCAATGCGCATCCAGTAGAAAACATGAATTCAAATAATGCCTTTTCCAATGGGCTGGTACAAGCCTCACGTAAATATTCAATTTCAATTTCTGTTAAAAACTTAGGAATTCGTTTCCCTGCTTTAGGTTCCTTTATTTTTGCAGCGGGATTTTTTGAAACATGTCCTTCTTCATGTGACCAACGAAAAAATGATTTCATAAAACGTATTCGGTGAGATAAACTAGAAGGTTTTAAGGTTTCGCTCGACTTTGCCAGGTATTCTTTTAGTTGAACAGTGGATATGGCATCAATTTTAATATCCTTGAAATATCGAATAAGTAATGTGGATTGAAGTTTATATGCTTTAAGTGTTTGTGGTGAGAACCCTTCAATTCGTTTATCCGATTCATATGTGTCCCATGCTTTTGACAATAACAAAATAAATCTCTCCCTAAAATTTCCTTTTTAGAGGAAGTATTGACTTATTCAGGAAATTGAAACGGGAGAGACTATTCAGCTATCGGGGCAGGGTTGTTGAAGAAGGAATAATTATTACAATATAGAAAGTAGTTCCAGTATGTAAACGAAGTTCCGAAAAGGGGTTAATAAATGTTTAGGATTAATTTTCAAATAGAAGACTCGCCAACGCTAAGAAGTTGGTTAACCGAACCAGATTTTGACCCATACTTACATTTAAATGGTTTTATAGATTTAACTTATAGAGAAAATAACTTCTTTTTGAATTACTTACAAACACCTTTGAACGGAAGGATTCCATTTGAATCCAAAATGAAGTATCTAATTTTTAATGTGGTCAATCACTTGTTAAATTTCTTTGCAGAATCAAATAAACCTGGCTTATATGAATTAGGTGAATCACCAAACATTTATAAACTAGTCATGGTAAATGAAAATAACCATTTTCAATTACATATGCATACAGATTTTGAGGATGTTGAAGAAGGTATAAAAGTACATTGGTATGACGGTAAGAATATTTTATTTCAAGAAAATATGCCAATAAAGAGTAACTTTATTATCGATAAAGAGGAATTCTTAGATGGAGCGTTAAAATCAATCCAAGATTTTTTCAATACTGTAACTGATAAATTTCCTGAACTGGAAACTAATGAAATCTTTATCTTATTAAAAAAAAGATATGATAAAGTGAGAAAAAACTAAAGCTGTTAAAATCTTTTTGTATGATTGAAATAATGTTCTTAAACTAACGGATGCGTTTCTAAAAAAAGAGTGAATTATGGAACACTTAAACAATTTTCTTCCTAAAGATAAATTTGATATAGAGGCAGTTGAAAAAATCAAAGGGCTTAGTCGGGCAGAAATAATCTCCCTTTTGCCCAAACTTCTTGAATGGATTCAGGATATTAATTGGGTAATAGCCCCTAAAATAGCTGAGCTTCTGTTAGAATATCCCAATGAAATTATCCCACACATTAGGAAAGTATTTGAAAATGAGGACGATATATGGAAGTTCTGGTGTTTGGATGTTTTGGTTAAACATCTCCCATCTGTCTCAAGATAGATGTTAACGAACGACCTAATCCGATTCGCAGAAAGACATTCTGAAGGTGAGAAATTAGAAGAAGTGGATGTTAAGGCTAAGTGATAAAAAATAAATTTTGATTTTTCACTAACGGATAGCAATAGCTAAACAACGAGTGGCTGCGGCTGCTCTTTTTTTATTAAACTAAAGGGGCAGGTGTGCGGCCGAGCATAGGTCGTATCATATAGCGGGTGGGATTCCCGCCGAGTAAGAACTAGCCAATCGCTCGTAGCGAGTCTTGGAGGATTAAAGGTAACTTTAAGCTTTAAGCGTAGACAGTTAGGTGGCGGGCCGAAAGCCTTAGGGTTGAAGGGATTGAGCTCCATAATGTTAGTAAATTGGGAGGGCTGATGACATACCTGCGTTCAGAAAGCTACATTTTATCTTTCGTTTCTGGCGAGAAGGATAAAACCTCTCTGGGGTCAGAGACCTTGGCACGTTACACATTGATATGATACGGCAACTCGGGAGACCTCTACCGGTCTTTTCTTTTTTGTAGAAGAGTATGGTCTACAAGCGATAACAAGCAAGGAAACCAAATGCCGTGTAGGGAGTCGGATAGCAGCGTAGTACCAATGAAGTTGGGTAATGCCGATGGAGGGAAGGCTAGCTACCAGTTATCATCCTTACTAGGGACACATTTACTACACACAGAGGTAGGAATAATAAATGGAAACAAAACTAATAAGGATAGCAGAATTAGCAAAATCTGATCCTAGAATGAAATTTACATCTCTTGCACATTTATTAAATAAGCAAGCATTGGTTCAATGTCATCATGATTTACCCAATAAGAAGGCAACTGGGATTAACGGTACAACTAAAGAACAGTACAGTGAAAATTTAGAAGAAAACATAGAGGATTTAGTAGGCAGACTTAAAAGTAAAAGTTATCGTCCTGTTCCAGTAAGGAGAATGTATATTCCTAAGCTCAATTCAAATAAGAAACGACCATTGGGAATACCGGAGCATGAAGATAAAATTGTACAAAAGGGTATTACCAAAATACTAAATGCCATCTATGAAAATGACTTTCTAGATTGTTCATTTGGGTTCCGTCCTAATAGAAATTGTCATGATGCGTTGAAAATACTTAACCATTATGTTGAAAAGAGGTCAGTAAGTTATGTAGTAGATGTTGATATCAAAGGTTTCTTTGACAACGTTGACCACAAATGGATGATGCAGTTCTTGAAACACCGAATCACTGACCCCAACCTACTGAGAATAATCAGCAGATTTCTTAAAGGTGGATACATGGAGGAAGGTAAGAAATACAAGACAGACAATGGTACACCGCAAGGTGGAGTAATATCTCCGATATTAGCCAATGTGTATCTCCATTACGTTCTTGACCTATGGTTTGAGAAAGTAGTAAGGAAACGGTGCAAAGGGCAGGCATACATAGTAAGATATGCAGATGACTTTGTTTGTTGTTTTCAACATAAAAAGTGAGGCTCAGCAATTCTTCAACTCATTAAGGTCGAGATTAAAGAAATTTAACTTGGAAATAGCCGAGGATAAAACTAAAATTATTCCTTTCGGGCGGTTTGCGGAGAACAATGCAAAGCGAAATGGGACTGGTAAACCAGCTACATTTGATTTCCTTGGGTTCACCCACTATTGTGGGAAAAGTAAACAAGGGAATTTTCGAGTAAAGCGGAAAACGAGCAGGAAGAAAGTCCGAGGTAAATTAAAAGAGACTAAAGAATGGTTAAAGAATAACAGAAATAAAGATATTCATATGATTATGGATAGATTTAAACGCTCACTTATAGGCTATTACAACTATTATTGCATCACAGATAATACCCAAACTGTAAACAACTTCAAAGAGAAAATCGAGTATTTACTATTTAAATGGCTAAACAGAAGAAGCCAAAGGAAATCCTTTACATGGGATAAATTTAGGCTCTTTCTTAATAAATATCCACTACCTTCACCAAGAATCAGAGTGAATATTTATGATTTAAGAGGAGAGATAAGCTATATTCTGTAAATGGTGACTAGGAGGAGCCGTGTGCGTTAATTGCGCAAGCACGGTTCTGCGAGGGGGGAGGAATACAATCTACCGTGAGGTAGAGAGATTCCCTTCTACTCGACTAGCTGAAGAAGGATAAATTATCATAGTTATAGAAATATAAATATGAATAACTTTATGAATAGAAATACAGTAGCTGCCATCCAGGTAGCTCTTTCTTTTTTTATTGTACTTATTAGGGGGAATAATCTTGTCTAAAGGATTGCTTCATCATATCGAACTGTATGTATCAAACTTGGATAAATCGGTGGAATTTTGGGGTTGGTTTCTTCAAGAATTAGGATATAGCTCCTTTCAAAAATGGGAAAGCGGGTATAGTTGGAAATTAGACGGCACCTATATTGTATTTGTCCAGGCAGAAGAACGGTTTCTGGATATTACGTACCATAGGTGCAGAGTAGGGCTGAATCATTTAGCATTTTATGCGAATTCACGCCATCACGTTGATGAAATAACCAAAGCACTTCAAGGTAAAGGGGTCAATATTCTCTATAAGAACAAGCATCCCTTCGCTGGAGGGAATGATCATTACGCTGTTTATTTTGAAGACCCAGACAGGATTAAAGTAGAACTTGTTGCACCTTAATATAATGTTAAGAATGCTTCCTCTTTGACTAAAGG
>NZ_JAEHGC010000032.1 GCF_016107705.1 Neobacillus cucumis | reverse complement strand
AAATGAAAGACAACCGATGAGGGTTGTCTTTTTGTAGTTTAAAAAAGAAGAGCTCAGTAAGATTAAATTTTAAACAAAGGCCAGGATCAAAAGACCCTGGCTTTTTCAATTCATTAAATACTCATAAATAAGAAATGGGCCTTTCTTTAAGGTACTATTTAAAAACGATTGAATAAAAGGGAAATCTCGATTAGGCATCATTTTCGTTAACTCACTCCACCACTCCGTTTCATAGCGGGCAATCATACTTAAGTTATAAAGAAGCAGATAATGAATTAAAAGTTCCGGAAAATGGAGAAATTCACTTTTTCGGACAGGGAGAACTAGATGCCCTTTTTCCAAATGATATTTAAAGGGTGAACTCTTTTTCTGAAAAGACCCGTTAAACATGAAAGAAAGCCCTTCTTCGGAAAATGAAATAGGATGCATAGCTTTAGATGTCAAATACTCCTTTAGTCGATTCTCTGTCATATGGTAATGGTCTAATACTTTATCAGGAATTTCAAATTGTTCTCCTTGGAAAGGTATACTTGAAAATGTCCTCGTTCCATCCAGTAAAAAAAATAAATCATCTAATTCAGGAATAAGCCTTAATAAATCCTCCATAATGACCTTTTCCCCTTCCAATTGTTTCATGTGGAACATTTTTTCTGACATGAAAGGAAAAAGTCCATTTTTTTGTAGTTTCACCTCATCATGAAAGAATTGATAATTTTGCTTTTTCCGCTTTCTTGTTGAGACACCATGCGCCAACACACTTGTAGTTTCTGGATATGCCGGGTCAATAGTTAAAATACAAGCCTTAATTAAATGAACCAAACCATAAAAGAGAAGAATCGGTTTAAGAATAATCGGAGACTTCTCTGCTTGTTCATAATAAATCTGTCCATGTTCCAAATAATATAAAAGAGCGTAACCGTTTTCATAGCTTTTTTGCTCAGGGTTATCGATCATGCGTTTTTGATAATTACGTTTTAAAAATAGCTGACAATATTCAGCTGAAAAAAAACACGAAAAGCTTGCCCAGTCTTTATAAGAGATATCCAATCTAAGATCTCCTTTTTTTCAGAATAATCAAATTAAAACTAGTTCCTTGACAGTATTTTGTCCAATTGATAACCTACAAATAAAAAATTTTGTCCTGGAGGCCTTAAAAATGTGGGAAAATAAATTTGTAAAAGAAGGATTAACCTTTGACGATGTCTTGTTAATTCCAGGTAAGTCTGAGATTCTGCCGCGTGATGTAAATCTTCAAGTTTCGTTATCAGAAAACGTAAAGCTTAATATTCCAATTCTGAGTGCTGGGATGGATACAGTAACTGAAGCTGAAATGGCTATTGCAATGGCACGCCAAGGTGGTTTAGGCATTATCCATAAAAATATGACCATTGAACAGCAGGCCGAGCAGGTTGAAAAAGTAAAAAGGTCAGAAAGCGGCGTTATTACAGATCCATTTTTCCTCACTCCTGAACATCAAGTATATGATGCAGAGCACTTAATGGGGAAATATCGGATTTCAGGTGTTCCAATTGTCAATAATGAAGAGGA
The DNA here is from genome assembly GCF_016107705.1 of Neobacillus cucumis. Next base: position 13,256 of record NZ_JAEHGC010000032.1, on the reverse strand, counting down.
ACAAAGACTAGTCGGCATCATCACAAATAGGGATCTCCGTTTTATCCAGGATTATTCCTTTAAAATTTCAGATGTAATGACAAAGGAAGATCTTGTAACGGCACCTGTAGGGACAACATTGAAGGAAGCAGAAGAAATTTTGCAGCAGCATAAAATTGAAAAGCTGCCGCTAGTAGATCATGATGGGGTATTAAAAGGGTTAATTACCATTAAGGATATAGAGAAGGTTATTGAGTTTCCGAATTCAGCAAAGGATCGCCAAGGCCGCCTACTGGCTGGAGGAGCTGTCGGAGTTACAAAAGACACCATGATGAGAGTAGAGGCCCTTGTTAAAGCGAATGTGGACGTCATAGTAGTCGATACAGCCCATGGCCATTCCAAGGGTGTCCTTGATACAGTAAAACAAATTAGAAGTGCCTTCCCGGATTTAACTATTATTGCAGGGAACGTTGCAACAGCAGAAGCAACAAAAGATTTGTTTGAAGCTGGCGCCGATGTGGTTAAAGTGGGAATCGGACCAGGTTCTATTTGTACAACCAGGGTTGTTGCTGGTGTAGGGGTTCCTCAGATTACAGCTGTTTATGATTGTGCAACCGAAGCAAGGAAACATGGCAAGACCATCATTGCTGATGGAGGAATCAAGTACTCCGGTGATATCGTTAAAGCACTTGCAGCTGGAGGCCACGCAGTTATGCTGGGAAGTCTGCTAGCGGGTGTATCAGAAAGTCCCGGGGAAACGGAAATTTTCCAAGGCAGAAGATTTAAAGTCTATCGTGGAATGGGCTCTGTTGCTGCTATGGAAAAGGGTTCAAAAGACCGTTATTTCCAAGAGGATAATAAGAAGTTTGTACCAGAGGGCATTGAAGGCCGCCTGCCTTATAAAGGCCCATTAGCGGAAACAGTTTATCAGTTAATTGGCGGATTACGTTCTGGTATGGGATATTGCGGGACAAAGGATTTAGAAGCATTACGAAACAACGCTCAGTTTATTCGGATGACAGGCGCCGGATTAAAAGAGAGCCATCCGCATGATGTCCAAATAACGAAGGAAGCACCAAACTATTCTTTATAAGCCAAGCAGTATGTAACATAGTAAGGAGGGACTATACCGCCCTCCTTTTTATTTTTGGAAAACAAATAGGTCTTTGCTCTGTCTATGATTTGAAGGGGAGTTATGTTAAAATAACCAAGGTGTATAAATTCGTTGGAGGGCATTATAGTGAATAAATATTTTTATCGAAAAAGTATTTCGGGCTTATTAGCATTAATTATGTTTTTTAGCCTGTTTTCAGGCTTAAATAAAGCAGAAGCACAAGCGCCATTAAAGGTGAATGCAGATAGTGCAATTATTGTGGACGGAGAAACCGGAAAGGTTTTATACCAACAAAATGCTGACAGTTTACTTGGTATTGCCAGTATGTCAAAAATGATGACTGAATATATCCTGCTTGATGCCATTAAACATGGCAAGGTGAAGTGGGATCAACAATATTCTGTGAGTGAGCTTGCTTATAAAATTTCACAAAATCGAAACCTATCAAATGTTCCATTAAGACGTGATGGTAAATATACAGTAAGAGAATTATATCAGGCAATGGCTATTTACTCTGCCAATGCTGCGACAATCGCTTTAGCAGAAGTGATTGCTGGCTCAGAAACAAACTTTGTAAAAATGATGAATGATAAAGCGAAAGAATTGGGTTTAAAGAACTATAAATTTGTTAACTCTACAGGTTTAAATAATAGTGATTATTTTGGCCAGCAGCCTGCAGGGACAAGCGCTGACGAAGAAAATGTCATGTCCGCCTATACAGTTGCACAATTAGCTTTCCGCTTAATTCATGATTTCCCCGATGTATTAAAAACAGCAAGTATTCCTACAAAGAAGTTTCGAGAAGGTACAGATGACGAAATTAAAATGGATAACTGGAACTGGATGCTGCCAACATTAATTTACGGTTATCAAGGCATGGACGGGTTAAAAACAGGAACTACAGATTTTGCAGGAGCTTGTTTTACCGGGACTGCCATGAGAGATGGAAAAAGATTTATTACAGTTGTGCAGAATGCGAAAGATGCAAATGGAGCTACAAGTGATAAGAAGTCCCGTTTTGAAGAAACAAGAAAGATGATGGACTATGCCTTTAGTAATTTTAGCAAGGAAGAGATTGTCCCTTCCCATTTTCAAGTAAAGGGTCATAAAACCTTACCTGTGATTAAAGGTAAAGAAGACAGTGTTAAAATTTACTCCAAGTCAGCCATTGATATGATGGTTCTAAATGGCGAAAAACAAAATTATCAACCAGAATTGGTATTAGATAAAAATAAAATTAATAAAGATGGTGAATTAACTGCACCAATTAAAAAAGGTGAAACCATTGGCTATTTGACGATTAAATCCAAAAAGGGCGACAAACTAAGTTACCTGAACAGCCAAGGGGAAAAGAGCATTAAAGTGGATGTGATTGCAGCACAGGACGTAGAAAAAGCAAATTGGTTTGTTCTCATGATGAGAGGAGTCGGCAGCTTCTTCGGAGATGTGTGGGGCGGCATTTCTAAAACAGTTAAAGGCTGGTTTTAGAGGAATTTAAATCTTCATAATTAACTGTTTAACTTGGATTCATGTCTTGACATGGATCCTTTTTTCTTGCTATTGCCTAAGGGAGAAGAAACCCTTATAGAGATGGTTAAAGAAGTAAAGGCAAAACATCTTGTATAATTTGGTTGCAATTAGTGGATAATTATAGTAGATTATTAAATACAAATCCTTAATATGTTTAAAGCAATGAGAGGAACTAGTAGCAGGAGTTTATTCTTAAGAGAGCCGGTGGCAGGTGGGAACCGGTGAATGGCACTTGTGAATCCATCCTCGAGCAAGGTATGGAACCCTCCGATAAGGAGGCAGTAAATACTTTCGGCAGAAACCGTTAATTTTTTTCAAGGTGGGCAGACGTATTCTGTCAACCAGGGTGGTATCGCGGGTAACTCTCGTCCCTGTTTTTAGGGGCGGGAGTTTTTTATTTTTTAGGCGCTGTTAAACTTGGCTGTTGATTTACGCTCTAGTAGCTTCAATCACCAGGTGTAAAATCAAATGGTCATTAACACGGCCTATTTCAAAAAAAGGAGTGGAAATATATGCTTGATATTAAATTATTAAGAGCTAATTTTACTGAAGTAAAAGAAAAACTTCAGCACCGTGGTGAGGACTTAACAGACCTTGGAAAATTTGAAGAACTGGATCAAAAAAGACGTGATCTAATTGTTGAATCTGAACAACTGAAAAGCAAGCGGAACGAGGTTTCCCAACAGGTGGCCATTTTAAAGCGTGAAAAACAGGATGCTGACCATTTAATCAAAGAGATGCGCGAAGTTGGCGACAGAATTAAAACATTAGACGATGAGCTCCGCGGTGTCGAAGAAACATTGGAAATGTTATTGTTAAGCATTCCAAATATTCCCCATGAAAGCGTACCGGTTGGGGAAACGGAAGACGATAATGTAGAAATTAGACAATGGGGTAACGTACGGGATTTCGCTTTTGAACCAAAGCCGCACTGGGATATTGCAGACCACTTGGGCATCCTTGACTTTGAACGCGCGGGCAAAGTCACCGGCAGCCGCTTTGTGTTTTATAAAGGCCTAGGTGCTCGTTTAGAGCGTGCACTCATGAACTTCATGCTGGACCTTCATGTCGATGAACATGGCTACAAAGAAATACTACCTCCATATATGGTGAACCGCACAAGTATGACAGGAACAGGTCAGCTTCCAAAGTTTGCCGAAGATGCTTTCTTAATTGAAAGCGAGGATTATTTCCTGATTCCAACGGCGGAGGTGCCTGTTACTAATCTTCATAGGGATGAAATCTTAAGCGGTGAGGAGCTCCCTATCCGTTATGCGGCTTATAGTGCATGCTTCCGCTCAGAGGCTGGTTCTGCAGGCCGTGATACCCGAGGCCTCATTCGCCAGCATCAGTTTAATAAGGTTGAATTAGTCAAATTTGTTAAGCCGGAAGACTCTTACAATGAGCTTGAAAAATTAACGAATGATGCGGAGAAAGTCCTTCAATTACTTGAACTCCCATACCGAGTATTAAGCATGTGCACAGGTGACCTTGGCTTTACTGCTGCGAAAAAGTATGATATTGAGGTATGGATTCCGAGCTACGAAACGTTCAGAGAAATTTCTTCTTGCAGTAACTTTGAAGCGTTCCAGGCAAGACGTGCAAATATTCGTTTCCGCCGTGATCCGAAGGCTAAGCCTGAGCATATTCACACCTTGAATGGTTCAGGACTTGCAATTGGCAGAACCGTAGCGGCCATTTTAGAAAATTATCAACAGGAAGACGGCAGTGTGGCGATCCCTAAGGTTTTACAGCCATATATGGGTGGCCGCAGTGTGATAATTCCAGAGTAAGGTGTATTTCGGACGGAGTTTTTCCGTCCGAAAGATTTCACTATTTTTGTTTGACACTGAGAAAGATATATGATAAATTAATTTTTGTTGTCACGGAGGAATACCCAAGTCCGGCTGAAGGGATCGGTCTTGAAAACCGACAGGCGGGTTAAACCGCGCGGGGGTTCGAATCCCTCTTCCTCCGCCATAACTTTACTTAAATCGCGCATAAAAACTGGAGATAAAAAAATCGTTACAATTTATTGTAGCGATTTTTTTATGCACTTTTTAGGGTTAAGACAGTTTAAATAGGTCACTGTAGAGAAAAGGGGCAAGGAATCAAGCGTTGATAAAGGTTATAGTGCCGGTAAAGAAGGGAAATTAGAGGGTGCGGTCACTAAGAAGTCCTCATAGTGCCGGTAAAGAAGGGAAAGTCAAGAGCACGGTCACTGACAGGTGTCCATAGTGCCCGCAAAGAAGGGAAAATCAAGAGCACGGTCACTGATAAGTATCCATAGTGCCCGCAAAGAGGAAAAAGTAGAGGGTGCGGTCACTAAGAAGTCCTCATAGTGCCGGTAAAGAAGAAAATGTCAGGAACAAGGGCACTGACAAGTCCTCTTAGTGCCAAAGATAAAGAAAAAAATCAGAATAAAGCCTCAAGGACTTCATTAAAAAAGCACATATTGGGTTACCCAATATGTGCCGTTTCTTTATTTAAGATTTCATTTAGCTTTTCTTCGACCTCGCGGCAAACCTTTTTAGCATCCGCGTCACTTTTCACAACATCGGTAGTGTCCATATCAATAATAAGGACTTCACTCGCGTCATATTGATTCAATACCCACTCATCATAGCCCTTCCACACCTCAAAGTAGTATTCTTTCAATTCAGGATTAATTTCGAAGCTGCGGCCGCGCGCCATGATGCGGTCAATTACCGTATCAAACGAACCTTTTAAGTAGACCATTAAGTCTGGAGCCTTTTTAGGGAGCTCCTTTAATTCTTCCATCATATTTTCAACAAGCTCTTCATATATTTTAAATTCCAGGTCTGAAATTCTGCCTAGATTCTTATTTACATATGCAAAATACCAATCTTCATAAATGGAGCGGTCCTGAATCGTGTAAACCGGTTCTCTCCAATTAATGCATTCTTTAACTGTTTTAAAACGTTTATTTAAGAAAAATAACTGTAAGAGGAAAGGGATCCTTTTTGCATCCAATTCTTCTGGAGTCAATTCATAATAGAGCGGAAGGATTGGATTATCGTCCACCGCTTCATAGAACACCTTACTTTCGATTCCTTTATTTTTAAAGTGCGCACTTAAAGTGTCAGCTACACTTGTCTTTCCCAAGCCAATCATACCACCGATAACAATACTCACGAACATCCCCCTGTTCTTATAATGTATTAGACCAACTGTTCTGTTTTAATGAATTCGATAGTTTTTTAATAATATGCTGTAAGTCCTCTTCACTTTTTACAAAATCTAACGCATCACCGTTAAAGCGGAGAACGGGTATTTCTGGATGTTCCTGTTCAAAGCCTGCCAGGGCATTTTCATAATCAATTGAAAGCTGCTCTAAATACAATGGGCTGATATTTTTCTCAACCTCTCGTCCTCTGAGCTTGATTCGCTTTAATAATGTATCAAGGCTTGCATTCAAATAAATAATGACATTAGGCTTTGGCATATCGGAAGTCAAAATTTGATAAATTTTGTAGTATTTCTCGTATTCTTGTTTATTCAGGGTCCGAGAAGCAAAAATTAAATTTTTAAAAATATGATAGTCAGCTACTACCGCCTGATTTTTACTTAAATAATGGGTGTTGATATCCCCTAATTGTTTAAAGCGATTGCAGAGAAAAAACATTTCCGTCTGGAAACTCCATTCCTCTATATTTTCATAAAATTTCCCCAAAAATGGATTCTCATCAACAATCTCTTTTAATAAAGCAAAATGAAAATGCTCCGAAACGGCTTTTGCAAGAGATGTTTTCCCTACACCAATCGGCCCTTCAACGGTAATAAAGGGTGTATCTCCCATTGAATATCCTCCCTCTCCACTGCCTGATCTTTCTATAATGAACCAGTCTAAAAACCGGGTCTTTTTTACTGTCTTTATAAAAGTGACACAAAGAATATTTTATCATAATCTTAAGCAGGAAGGGATATGGAATATTTTTGAGGATGTTGGTTTTTGTCGAATAAAAAGAAAAACTGCCGAATATAGGCAGTTTATGTTCTTTTTGTTACATTAAAATTGTCAACGATTAACAGCCAGTTTTGCGGGAAGGACAAACCAAGTTTCCAATAACTCATTCCTCGTAAATTTAATTCCTTAATTAAGTCAAATTTTGCCTGGATGGAGCGGGCATCTTCAAACCAAACTTCATGCTGCTTGCCATTCTCGGTATATCTAAAAAACGGTGCCTGTGCCTTTGAATCATATTCAATCGGCACATTATGACTGGCAGCAAGCTGAATAGCCTGTTGCGGGCTTACTGCTTTTGCAATTGACCCTTGAACAAACGGCAGGGTCCAATCATAACCGTAAAGATTTTGACCCATAAGAATTTTATTTGAAGGCATTTCACTGATAGCGTACTCTAAAACCTTCCTTACAGGTCCAATCGGGGAAACAGCCATCGCAGGGCCGCCGCTATAGCCCCATTCATAAGTCATGATGACGACAAAATCAGAAATTTGTCCATGCGCCTTATAATCATGTCCTTCATACCATTTTCCTTTTTGTGTCGCGCTTGTTTTCGGCGCAAGTGCAGTGGACATTAACCAGCCTTCACTTTTAAAACGGGCCTTCGCCTTCCGTAAGAACGTATTATAGGCTTCCTTGTCGGCAGGGCGTAAATATTCAAAGTCAAAATGAATATCCCGGAAGCCATACTTTTTAGCCGTTGCGACAATATTATTTAAAAATTTATCCTGAATGGCTATGTCCGTGAGTAAAATCCGCCCTAATTCGTCACTAAATTGATCATTCTCCTGGTTGTTGATTACCATCATCAGGACCACTTGGTGGGATTTTGCAATGGATGGGAAGTTATTTAATAATGGTTCCTTTAATGTTCCGTCACGGTGGACCTGGAAGCTAAAAGGAGCTAAATAGGTTAAGTATGGTGCTGCCTCACGAGCACTGCTTTCGAGTGCAGGAGCAACAGTGGTCCCGCGTGGTTCAACATAGGCATTAAAATCTGCCGGCCTTTTTTTACTTTGTGGGATATAGAGCCGTAGACCTACAGAGAGCGGTTGTGTGGCTGAAATTCGATTAATAGTGGCAAGCTGCTGATAAGGAACTCCCACCTTTTGTGCAATACTATATAGGGTCTCTCCCTGTTTAACAGTATAAAAACTCCCGATAATTGGAATCACAATTGCCTGCCCAATTACAAGATTATTTGGATTTGGTAATTCATTCGCATCGATGATATCTTGAACGGTAGTACGATAAGCCCGGGCAATTGTTGTTAAGGATTCATTTCTTTGAACCACATGAATTTGCATGCTTTTCCCTCCTAACGCACATACGCTACAACAATCATATGAGCGCAAAAGAGGTTACATGATATAATTTTTATCAGTTGCGGGCTGAATATTTGCTTTTAGTACATTTTGCATCATTGTTAAAGCATATTGATTATCTTGGTCATCTGCAGAGGCGATGCAGTTTTTCGGGACATAAAGCTGGAATTCTCGCATATAGGCGTCATTTGCGGTAAACAAAACACAAATATTTCCGGCAATGCCGGAGAGAATCAATGTGTTCACCTTTAATTGGTGGAGCAGAGTATTTAAAGCAGTACCGTAAAAAGCAGAATGCTTTGGCTTAATTAAAAAATAATCATGTTCTTCCGGAAGCAATATTTCAAACACAGGTTGACTATAATGATTTCTACAGAGGTTAATTATTTTTGTATATTCTGCCTGCCATAAATTATAGTGGTCATTAATAAAAATGACCGGCAGACCTTTTTCATTAAAGTTCTTCTTTAACTTTTTAATAGGATGGGCAATTTCTAGGGCCTTTTTTGCCAAAATCGGCCCGTGGGAAAAATCAAAGTTATTAATCATATCGATAATGATAAGTGCAGGATGGATTTCCTTCATGAATTATCTCCTCCTAATTATAGTTTGGAAGGAGGTAATAAATCTTATCCTTGAAAGGAACAAATGATGACGGTGAATATAAATCAAGATGAATACTATATGAAAGAAGCAATAAAGGAAGCAAAGAAGGCGGAGACACTAAACGAGGTTCCGATTGGGGCTGTCATTGTCCTGGGGGAAGAAATCATTTCTCGTGCCCATAATTTAAGAGAGAATGAACAATCCGCCATTGCACATGCAGAACTGCTTGCGATTGACCAGGCCTGCCATGAAATAGGATCATGGCGACTGGAGGATGCTACCCTTTATGTAACATTGGAGCCTTGCCCAATGTGTTCCGGTGCTATCATTTTGTCTCGAATCAAAAGAGTGGTATATGGGGCACCTGATCCAAAGGGGGGTTGTGCCGGTACCTTTATGAATCTTCTTCAGGATGAAAGGTTCAATCACCAAAGTGAGGTTATAAAGGGAGTCTTGGAGAAGGAATGTAGTCAATTGCTATCCTCCTTTTTTCGCGCAATTCGGGAGAGGAAAAAGGCAGATAAGCGTAAGGAAAAGCAAGTGCAGATGGGTGGGTTTACAAATATTGACATTGAATAGACGTTGCATTTTCCTTTGAATGTTAGTATACTAAAAAAGTGTCAGATATGACGCACTAATATTGTTTTCAACTTTGCCGTGCTAGGCGGGGAGGTAGCGGTGCCCTGTACTCGCAATCCGCTCTAGCGAGGCTGAATCCCTTCCTGAGGCTCGTGACCTGTAGGGTCTGCCTTAAGTAAGTGGTGTTGACGCCCGGGTCCTGCGCAATGGGAATCCATGAACCATGTCAGGTCCGGAAGGAAGCAGCATTAAGTGGACGCTCTCATGTGCCGCAGGGTTGCCTGGGTCGAGCTAACTGCTTAAGTAACGCTTATGGGCGCCAGTCGAAGGAAGGTGCACGGCAGTTTAATTACATATTTCTTAACAAATTACTTATCTCAGAAAAAATGGGATGAGTTTTTTTGTATATTCTAATATTTTCACTTCTTAAATAGATACGTTATAATGAGAAAAGCAGAAGCCTAGACAAAAGTTAATGAAAATTTGAGAAGGGGGCGATGTCCATTGGCTTATCAGGCTTTATATCGTGTTTGGCGGCCTCAAACCTTTATTGATGTCGTAGGACAGGAGCATGTGACCAAGACATTGCAAAACGCCCTGCTTCAACAGAAAATTTCACATGCTTATTTATTTTCAGGTCCAAGAGGAACAGGGAAGACCAGTGCAGCTAAAATTTTGGCAAAAGCGGTTAATTGTGAGCATTCACCTGTTGCGGAACCGTGTAACGAATGTGCTGCATGCCGGGGAATTACCGATGGAACAATCTCGGATGTTTTGGAATTTGATGCAGCTTCAAACTCACGCGTTGAAGAAATGAGAGACGTACTCGATAAGGTAAAGTTCGCTCCCACTGCCGTCAAATATAAGGTCTATATCATTGATGAAGTGCATATGCTATCCATTAGCGCCTTCAATGCCTTATTAAAAACGTTAGAGGAACCGCCGAAACATGTAATTTTTATCTTGGCGACAACCGAGCCTCATAAAATCCCGCTAACGATTATTTCAAGATGTCAGCGTTTTGATTTTAGACGGATTACAGCTGGGTCGATCGTAAAGAGAATGAAGCTAATTGTCGATGAAACGGGTGTGGATTGCGAGGAACAAGCACTGCAAATGATTGCCAGAGCAGCAGAAGGTGGTATGCGTGATGCATTAAGCTTACTGGATCAGGCGATATCGTTTAGTCAAGACAGTGTAACAGTAGAGGATGCACTAACTGTAACAGGGTCTGTGTCACAAGGGTTTTTATATAAGTTGGCTCATGCTTTTCAAGAAAAGGATGTTGCAAGTGGATTAGAAGCGTTAGAGGAACTTTTATTTCATGGAAAAGACCCGGCTCGGTTTATTGAGGATTTAATTCTATTTTACCGGGATTTGCTTCTCTATAAAACTGCCCCCAATCTTGAGGAATCCTTAGAAAGAGTGACACTTGACAGTGAATTTCAAAAAATAGCGGAAACGATCCTGACTGAACAAATTTATCTGATGATTGACCAATTAAATAAGACACAGCAGGAAATGCGTTGGACCAATCATCCGAGAATCTTTCTAGAAGTTGCAATCGTAAAGTTGTGCCAAATCGAAACCAAACATTCTGATCAGGCTGCACCTGGGCAAATCTCTCAGCTTCTTGCAAAAATAGAACAGCTTGAGGATGACCTGCGGCAATTAAAGGCAAATGGAATTCCGGCAGCACAGGAAGCTCCTGCTCCTGTACAAAAAGCAGCACCTAGAACATCAAGAAAAGGATTCCAGCCTGCTGTTGGCAAGATAAATGAAGTTTTAAAACATGCAACAAAAAATGATATTAATCAAATTAAAAGTAATTGGGCGGAAATGCGGGCACGGCTAATGAAATCACACGCAGCCTTATTAAATGAGGCTGAGCCTGTGGCAGCTTCGTCCACTGCTTTTATTCTAAAATTCAAGCATGAAATCCACTGCCAAATGGCCATGGATAACAACCGTTTTATTGAAACGGTCATGTCTGCACTACAAGAGTTAACCGGTCATCGGTTTACGATCCTTGGTGTGCCTGAAGATCAATGGTTGTCCATTCGGGAAGGTTTTCTAAGTCATCAACATGCTGAAGATGGAGAAGGGGAAGATTCCCAAACTGAGGAGCAACCCCATATATCTGAAGCAAAAAAACTATTTGGTGCTGAATTTGTGGAAGTTATTGACTAATAAAAATGGAGGTAATGTAAATGATGCGTGGTGGCGGAATGGGAAATATGCAAAATATGATGAAGCAGATGCAAAAGATGCAAAAGAAAATGGCAGAGGCACAGGAAGACCTAGGTAAACAGCAAATTGAAGGTACTGCCGGCGGAGGAATGGTTACCGTCATCGTCTCCGGACATAAAGAAGTTTTAGAGGTAAAAATTAATCCTGAAGCTGTTGACCCTGATGATGTAGAAATGCTTCAAGACTTGGTGCTTGCTGCAACAAATGATGCACTTAAAAAAGCAGAAGAATTAACAAACAATACAATGGGACAATTCACTAAAGGAATGAATCTTCCTTTTTAATGTCCTACATTAGCGCTTGTAGGGGTGCATACGCATTTCTAAGGAGAGGAATAATAGAAAATGCATTATCCAGAACCGATCTCAAAGCTGATTGACAGCTTTATGAAATTGCCAGGAATCGGTCCGAAAACGGCCGCTCGTCTGGCCTTTTTTGTCTTAAGCATGAAAGAAGACACTGTATTAGATTTCGCTAAGGCGCTTGTAAATGCCAAACGTAATTTAACTTATTGCTCAATCTGCGGTCATATTACTGATCAAGACCCCTGCTATATTTGTGAAGATGTCCGGAGAGACAGGAGCATCATCTGTGTTGTTCAAGATCCTAAAGATGTTATTGCAATGGAAAAAATGAAGGAGTTTAATGGTTTATATCATGTCCTTCATGGAGCCATTTCACCAATGGATGGAATAGGTCCAGAGGATATCAATATCCCTGATCTATTAAAGAGACTTCAGGACGAAACGGTGCAGGAAGTCATACTAGCAACCAACCCAAATATTGAAGGGGAAGCAACAGCCATGTACATTTCCCGGTTATTAAGGCCATCAGGTATTAAGACAACAAGAATTGCCCATGGCCTGCCGGTTGGGGGAGATCTTGAGTACGCAGATGAAGTTACTTTATCAAAAGCCTTAGAGGGTCGAAGAGAATTATAATGTACCGGGGGAATCATTCATGTTTTTTCGACGAAAAGGATGGCTTCGAAAAGAATTTGATGAAAAGCTCTTAACCCAATTGAATAAATTTAAAGAAAATTCACAGCAGCAAAAGATACTCTTGGAGAAGTGTTTTGATCCATCGGAAGAAGTTATATGTCAAACGAAGATCGCAGAAGCTAAATACTTCTTCTTAATAAGAGAAGCCAAACAGCGGAATGTGTCTTTAAAAAGATAATCGAAAAGCTATCCCATTCTTAGGTCTTTTTTAGATAACTTGTACATAGTTATTAGTAAAAGTAATCTGGGAGGGGGATAGCTTTTTTGGAACCAATTATTATAATCTCTATTTTAGGGGGACTCATTGTTATATTATTATTTTCAGGTGCTCCTTTTAAGCCGGCCCGTTTTATTGGCCAAGCTGCGATTAAATTAGTAATTGGGGCATTATTTTTATTTTTCTTAAATGTGGCAGGTAATCGATTCGGAATACACGTTCCGATAAATTTTGCCACCTCAACTGTTTCAGGTTTTCTTGGGATCCCTGGAATGATTGCCCTAGTGGCTATACAAAAATGGATCATCTAGTTTGAAACAGGCCGTTCTTATTGACGGCTTTTTCTTTTTGAAAGGTTTGTTAAACATAGTTGTTGATTTCCGCTCCAGGCGCGAGCGGTTCGTGGGCGGACAGGGGAGCCTCCTCGTCGCTTCGCTCCTGTGGGGTCTCCCCTGCCATGTACTCCCACAAGAGTCTTCGCGCCTTCCGCTCCAATCTACGTTGTTCAAGAATCAGCATTGTCCTTTAACACAGCCTTTTGAAAAAAACTTTTAAAAAACTATTGACCTATCAAATATATTCCTGTAATATATTAAAAGTCGTCAGCGATTGACGAACGAAAGAAAAAAGTTATTGACTTAAATAACTTTAGATGTTATATTAATAA
>NZ_JAEHGC010000031.1 GCF_016107705.1 Neobacillus cucumis | reverse complement strand
GTGTTGTTCACAGCATTATGTTTTTGATTTTTAAGTTTTTTTGATAAAAGTATAATGACAGCACCAAGAACCAGAATTACCTGTGGAATTGTACTTTCCCAAGATGGGTATAGTGCAAAAAATTCTATACTTGGGATGCTTTGAGAATTCGTTGTTGGGATTAAGCCAGATAATTGTAGGCTATGAATCCCCATACCTGTAAACTTAATACACAGGTAAAATACGATTAAACTTGATACCATAAAGAATGGACGAAGTGGCAATTTTAATCCGACAAATACCATTAGATAAGCTAAGATTCCCAGTATTGCTGCTCCTATGAGAAAACCCAACAGTAATTCATGAAGTTTTATTTGGCTTGCCATTCCAATATAAAACAAAACTGTTTCTGTTCCTTCTCGAAATACCGCAAGAAAGGCAAGAACTCCTAATGAAACCAGTTTACCCGTTGTTAATGCTGTTTGACTTTTTTCACGAATATACCGATTCCAATCCGCAATGTTAGATTGACTATGAAGCCAATAACTCATATACAATAACATGACTGCTGCAAAAACCCCTGTCCATCCAGCGATTAAGGCATTATTATTACCAAACGCACCAGATGAAATCACAAATTTCACAATGAGAGCAAGAATCACACTAACGCCAAGGCCCGATAATACTCCAGCCCAAATCCATCCTTTTCCTTTTCCCTCTCCAGATTTTTTTACAAAAGACATGAGAGCAATTACGACAAGCAACGCTTCCAAACCTTCACGAATTAAAATCATGGCTGCATCCCAATAAGTGTACTGGGATTTATCAGCTAAGGGAGTTAAGTATTTTATCATGTTATCGATGGTTTTATTTGCATCTTTAAAATTCGGTGGATTTGCAGCAAGCATAGCTTGAATAGTTACCAAATCTCTTTCAGAATCACTATAAACAGTGGCAGATTGTGCTACCACTACTCCTTCCACGCTCAACCAGCTACTACTTGCCTTTTTAATATCTGCCAGAGCTTCAGATTGCTTTTGCTCCTTAATTTCCTTCTTTGTTTCTTGGAGAAGCACGATAAAATCATCTAAAGAAATATCTTCTTTCTTAAAGCCTGCTTCTTTTGGGTAACCACCACTTGCAAATTTTTCATTAACAGCCTTTAAATCCTTTAAAGCCTGTAAAACTTGATCCTGTTTCTTAATAGTAAGGGCATATACTACCTGACCCATATTCGATTCGATGTCTCGATAGGCAGTCGCTGAATCTGCTTTAATCCCTTCTTCAATTTCTCTCCATGTTTTATTAAATTGATCATACGACTTTTGTGCTTCCGAAAGATTTCCTTTAGAAGCAAATTCGATGGCTTGATTAACCGATACTTCAGCTTTCTTCATATCGTTACTGGAAATTCCAGCCGCTAAAACAGGATTATGTACCCCAAATCCTAATATTAATAGAAGGATAGATAATGTAAGTAATAGATTTTTGCCCATAAGGATCCCCCTTGTGATTTCACACAATTGATAACGAATTTCAATTTCATCTAAACCTATTGTATTTTCATTGATATTGATTGTCAATTGGGGTTTTATTGCTACAAGTTACAATTATTTGAACAAAAAAACCTTCCCATATGAAGGTTTTTTTCATTTTATCATTATGGTACAAGAACGACATAGGGTACAACGACTACACGAACTCGATATTGAAACTGCCCCCAGATTTTATACACTCCTTTTTTCGGAAATAGAGTCATGAAGGTCACTTTGGGGGCGTTCTCCTTTGAGGTCATAGGATGGACATGTAAATAGTTTTTTACATCTGAACTCATTTTGACCATATGTCCCATGGCACCTAAATAAGGCTGAAGGTTGGTAATGGGTTTATCAGTTTTTTCATCACGAATGGTAAAGGTCATATTTAAAGGCATATTCGACATCATCTTATTTTTATCATAGGAGAGAGTCACTTTTAGACCATCCACTACTTTCGTAAATTTCCGATTAGGTACTATTGGTTTATCTTTTGGGACATTACCCTCTACATGTATCCAATGTGTTTCAATACTGCTATCGATACTGCCCTTTTGGTGTGACATCCGCAACGAGCTTATAGTCACCTGCTACTGGAAATTTTGTGGTTATGGTAAACTCCCCATTCCCTTTATATTGGGGATGAATATGGGAAAAAAATGTTAGATCCCGCGCAACTACAATCAAATGCATCTTTTTCTCTTGGATCGTTTGGAATGATTGGATAGGTTTATTCGATTTATCCTTAATCCAAATGGTAATGGGAATATCTATGTTTGGTTTCAGACTTTCCGTTGTCTTCCATTCTGAATTAGTTGGTATCACTTTTTGAGATGTCATATTCATTTGATGGTTCATTAGTGATGACTTTGGTACCCTTAAAACCCCCCACTACACGAAGATAATAATAAAATAGAAAGTACAATAGATAAAAAAATAATTGGTTTCAGGTTACATTCCCCTTTCCTATTAAATCAATACTAACGCATTAGATATCAATTTGGATTTTTAATTAATTTTAATTTCCTAAAATACCTGTAAAGAAAAACCATAAAAAAACAGCCTTTTCAAAAGACTGTTTTCATTTTATTTATTGTTCATGGGTTCCGACACTACTTTACCTTAGGGGCAACTCGAAATAATATAAATTTTTAAATCCAGGGAAACTATTATGGTTAATTAAGTAAAAAAAATTTCCATTGACTCAATAAAAAACAGCAATTCCCTAATGGAAATCGCCGTTTTGTCTAGTCATTAAATCGTTCTTAATGTTGGTGTTCGTGTTTATGTTCGGAAGTGGAGCAAACCCCAGATTCATCATGAGGATGTTCCTCGTTTTCCATTTGTATTGTAGCGTGTCCAATTCCAATATGTTGTAATTTATGTTCCACTTCTCTTAAAATGCCCTGACTGTCTTGAAAATTTATCTGATTATTTAGTACAACGTGACATGATAATGCATTTTTTCCACTCGTGATGCTCCAAACATGCAGGTCGTGAACATTTAGGACACCTTTTACCGAACGAATTACTTCCATTACTTTTTCCAAAGAGATTCCCTTTGGTGTACCTTCCATTAAGATGCCTACTGTTTGTTTTACTATCTTCCATGCCCCAAAAGCAATCAAGAAAGCGATTAGAACGCTAAGGATTGGGTCTACAATATCCCAACCAGTTAATAAAATAATAATACCACCCACAATCACTCCAGCAGAAGCCATTGCGTCCCCATCATATGAAGTACAGCACTTTTGACGTTAATGTTGTCCTCTTTGCTTAATCCAAAACCTAAATACAGGTTCATGATTAACTCAACAGAGGCACTTATGAACATCCAAGTACTACCGACGGGCTGTGGGTTTTTAAATCGGTCGATTGCTTCATAAAGAATCACCACAGCGATTACGATTAATGTCATCGCGTTTATAAAAGCAGCCAAAATTCCAGAACGGTGATACCCATATTTAAATTTTTCGGATGCTGGTTTTTGCGATTGATGCATAGCGAACCAAGATAATCCGATTACTGCAATATCGGTTAAAACGTGACCTGCATCCTAAAGAAGCGCTAAACTATGAGAAATAAATCCACCCACTAGTTCGACGACAAGAATGATTAGGGTTAGAAAAAAAGCAAGTTTCATTTTTCCAATCGGCGCATGCGAATGGAATACATCTCCGTGGTCATGGTCATGACCGTGATTATGACTATGTGGCATTTAAAAAAACTCCTTTAAACAAACTAATCGTGACAAGCATGATCAATCGCTTGTTGTAAAAGGTTAATAATGTGCTGGTCGTCATTTGAATAGAAAACCGTTGTCCCTTCTCTTCTAAACTTTACAAGCCGTAGGTTTTTCAAAAAACTTAATTGATGGGAAACCGTTGATTGGTGAAGTTCCAAAACCTCAGCAATTTCATTTACTGAACATTCCTTTTGAGACAGCAAATAAAGAATTTTAATTCTTGTGTTATCCGATAGTGCTTTAAACGTCTGAGAAACAATAAAAAGTGTTTCCTCATTTAAGCAATTAATTTTATTTTTTCCCTCTTCTTCTGGATTCATTTACAACCCTTCCTTATTTTCGAAGTAATATGTTAATATCAATATATGCCCATATGTACATATTGTCAAATCCACTAATGGTTACTAAAGATTGTAAAGAACGCGTGTAAAAAGAAAACAGCCCCATTGTTTCAAATTAGAGGCTGTCTCCGCTTTTATCTATTGTTGTTCATGCGTCCAAGAGACTGACTCTCCTGTTTTTTGGCAGCTTGGGAACTTTTCTCCCTGTTGAAGTACCGCATGTTCTCCATCTGCATCTATATATTGCCCAGATTCCATTACCGTTTCTCCTGTATGATGATGGTCTGTGAAGTGACTCAAAAAGATTCCTCTTTTTAATTTTCCTACCCCTCCTAGTTTTTCACAGAACATTCGTTAATTCTAAACATGACTCATTTCCACTATTTCCGCTACGTTTAGTGATGAGAAGGAATAAAACGTAAGAACAAATGCATTCCAACCATTCCTAAGATAACATATAATGCTACTCTACCTTTAGATAGATATTTCGATTTTTTCCAAAGAAATTCATAAAATGCGACATACCCCATTGTACCAATGGTTATACCCATAATGACAGTATTCCACTTAGTTGAATCCACTCTCATATTTAAGCCAATCAAAATATTAATGCCAATCACAATGGAAAAAGCAGTACAAAAAAAGGTGAATAATTTATTTTTCCCTTTTATAAGTGGGATGGATGCCATAATCATCATACCTTCTGGGACATTGTGGAGAATAAAAGCAAGCAATAAACCATAATTTATCGCTTGTCCTGCCTGTAAGCTCATGCCAAAAGTCATTCCCGTCGGTATACTATGGATGAGTAAAGCAAGGAATAACAAATACATCGTATCTTCATGGTACTTATGAAGAAATCGATTTTTATGCAGGAAAACCTCCATTAGAATCATAATAAAAATACCAATTGAAATTCCTGTTAAAATACCTATTATATTAAAACGGCTAAATGCCTCTGGAAGTAAATCAAATGTAAATAATCCTAATAAGAATCCTCCACAAAGAATCTGTAAAGACAAAGTATTTCTTTTAAAGAAAAGGAACATGAATTGGATTGAACTTCCACCAAGATACAGCGCAGCAAAAATAAGCAATGCTACATATGAACTTACCTTTATTTCTTCAAACATTCAGTTCCCCCTCTTTAAAACCTTTACATTTCAACATATGCTAATAGCTGTATGCTTAGACGAGGGTATTGATTTCAAAGCTTGCTAAATAAAAAAGATTCGGTGAAAACCGAATCTTTAAAGAAGGGGTTGGTTGAAAAGATTGCAAATTGTCCTAGTTGCATGATTTATTTTACCCATTAATTATTAATAACCTATGAACAAAGTTTTACAATATAATTAACCTGCCATAAAACTTAGTTTAAAATCAGCCCTTTTCTATGCTTTGCTGCTTATTAAAATGGTTCTTACTAAGAAATTCTGCGCTTCGTACTTTTTTCATTAACAACCATAAGAAAATCATAAATGGAATCATCGTCCTTACCCATGAATCCATTACATATTATCAATATCTCATACTAATTATATATTAGTTTCTTTCAGAATCTAAAACTTACATAATGAACTTTCCTGAAGCGGTATGTTTAATTAGTCCCAATTCACCCCTTAGGACCGCTGTAAATCCTCCATTAGCTTGCAAAAAACAGCAATTTCCTAATAGAAATCGCTACTCTGCATAAGAAGTCATATCGTACCCTCAGGTTGTAAGGAACAGTTATAGGTGCCTTTTTCAATTTGGATAGTCGCATGCTCAATACCGAATTGGTCATGCAATTCCTTTGTTAATTTTTGAAGCAGTTCATCATTATCTTCAATTTCCGACCGAATTAAATGAACGGTTAAAGCAGCTTCTGTCGTGCTCATTCCCCAAACATGCAGATCATGAACTTCTAAAATCGTAGGTAATCCACTTAGATATTCCTTAATCTTATGAATATCTATGCCTTCTGGCACCGCATCCATTGATAAGTTAAGGGACTCTTTTAACAAACCCCATGTACCAAAGAAAATCACGATGGAAATCACAAGGCTTACGAGAGGGTCAATCCATTGCCATCCCGTCCAAAGGATAACAACCCCTGCAACTACTACCCCAAGTGAAACTAAGGCATCAGCAGCCATATGCAAGAAAGCTCCACGGATATTTAGATCGTTCTTTCTTCCAGCCATAAAAAGTAATGCTGTTATGCCATTTATCACGATTCCTACGATTGCTACGATGATCACCGTTTTTCCTGCAACTGGTGCTGGTGAAGAAAAACGTTGTATGGCTTCCCATGCAATAGCACCGATGGCTACCAGTAAGAAAACTGCATTGAATAAAGCGGCTAGTATGGAACTTCTTTTATATCCATATGTCCGCTTTTTAGTAGGAGCCTTTTTCCCTAGCCAAACGGCGATCCAGGCAATTATTAACCCCAGGACATCACTTATGTTGTGCCCTGCATCAGCTAGTAGTGCTAAAGAATCCCCTAGGATACCGTAGATAATTTCAACAATAATAAATATCGTGTTCAAGATAATTCCAAAACCAAATGCAAATCCATAATTCGCAGGGGCATGAGAATGCCCGTGACCGTGGTGATGTCCATGATCGTGCCCATGACTGTGATGATGTCCCATATCTATCTCTCCTCATTTAAATTTATTATGACAAGCATGTTCGTTCTATAATTTAAGTTGCTGTACCATTCAATACCCTTTCTGATTGTTTTATAAATATGATAATTTCAATATATGCACATATGAGCATATTGTCAATAAAGTAACATAAAAAAAGACTGAAAGAATCAGTCTTTACTTCAACTTTGTTTCCACATGTCCAACATCTTTCCTCGACATGAAAAAGGTCAGTATGCCTGATAGGAGTACCCCTCCAGCCGTAATCAGCATACGCGTTTGAAATGGAACTTCCGAATGATTCTTTCCTAGTACCCATGTCGCCAATACTGATACAATTATCATAGTGATGATCACATAAATAGCTCGTTTCACCTTGCCACATCCTAAATTGTTTATTTCTTTCGTCCATCAAAGTTCTAAAATTTAAATGGACAGTGATAGCATCAGGCCCATATAGATAGCAATGATAAAAATCACTCCAAATGTTATTGCTATAATAGGTTTTCTCTGTTTGAAACTGAACAAAATCAGTAACAAAAATAGTATCGAAAGAACGATTAATAATACCGATTGAAAGGATGGTGAAAATTGCATTTGTAGGGTTGAAAGGATATTTTTCCCTAAAAGCCATTCCACCCACTTGGATGCACCTTCCGACGTGACGGTAAATTCAACTTCATGGGATGGTGACAACGTTCCCATCACAGCAGTAAAATAAAAAACAATGAAGATGATAATACTCTCCCCCCTAATCCAAGGTCATGGATTAAAGGAAGGTAATTTTATAGATTTTCTCGAAAGAATGCCATTAATAAGGGCAAATATGAATGCTAATATGCTTTAAAAGGAGCATTTGTCCATAGGGTAAAACCCATGCCTTTACATAGTCCTTTGGTTCAACAACAAAAATCATTAAATATATTCCACTTAGTATGATGATAATTAAAGATAAAGCAGCCAATGGAGTAAACCACCGTAAAAGTTTTGACAAATTTACTTCACCTTTTGAGAACCTTAACCCCAATGATTTTTCTATACATTCCATTCATCATAACATTTTTATCCTGTATTAATTTGTATTGATTTTCAATAATTTTGTGAACGTCATAGAAGTCTAATCCTATATCCGTACCAAGTAATTTAACCACTGGACGTAAGAGAATTTGTTTCAGAGTTATTTTTTTGTTTTTAGAGGCAAATTTATCAAATATTAGGAACGTACCGTTGTTCTTTAATACCCTTATAATTTCGTTCAATGATTCTTCTGGATTGGGTACTACACTGAGAATTAAACTGGCAACAATAAAATCGAAGGAGTCATCAGGAAAATCCATCTTCTGTGCGTCCATTTCATTGAAAGTAACGGAAGAGTCAGGAAACTTTTCTTTTGCCACTTTTAACATATCAGCAGAATAATCAATGGCAGTTATATCATATCCTCTATCCAAAAAGAATGGAATATCGGCACCTGTTCCTACCCCTACAATAAGAACTTTACTTCCCTTTTCAAGAGAAATATCCTTAAATATTTCTTTTCTAGCCTTTAGAAACAACCCTGTATTAAAAAAGTGATCATAAATCGGCGACCAACATTTATAAATGATTCGATTCCAACCATTATTCACTTTTATCCACTCCCACAAAAAAGCTTCCCATAAGCATAAGGGAAGCCTGCTGTTATTTGTCTTTTACTCGGAGAAGCCTTAAGCCATTTAATGTAACAATAAGCGTTGCACCCATATCTGCAAAAATCGCGATCCAAAGAGTTAACCAACCAGGGATCACTAACAATAGGGCCAAAATTTTAATCCCTAATGAGAATGTAATATTTTGTTTGATAATAAATAAGGCTTTCCTGCTTAGTTTTAACGTAAATGGTAATTTACTTAAATCATCAGCCATCAAAGCAATATCAGCCGTCTCTAAAGCTGTATCCGTTCCAGCTCCACCCATAGCCACACCAACAGTGGATGCAGCCAAAGCGGGTGCATCATTAACCCCATCCCCGACCATTGCCACTCGGTCGTATTGATTTCGCAGATCTTTAATATAGGTTAATTTATCTTGAGGTAACAGATCTGCCTTTATATCAGATACTCCCACTTGCTGACCAATGGCATTAGCAGTACCCTTATTATCACCTGTTAACATAATGGTTTTTTGAATCCCTATTGAGTGAAGTTTCTGAATTACGGACTTGCTATTTCCTCTTACTTCATCAGCCACTGCAAATAGTCCCAATATTTCAGTTGAAGTGCCTGCAACCATAACTGTTTTGCCCTGATTTTGCATCCCAGAAATCATTTCTTTGAAGTGAGATGGAATTCCATTTGTCAAGATTTCCTCGAATAAATTTGGGCTACCCATATAATACATTTTTTCCTTGATTCTGCCTTTGATCCCTTTACCTGTAATGGAGATGAATTCCTCAACAGAAAGATTCTGATAAGGGAGTTTTTCTTCTTCCGCTTTTTTCATGATGGCTGAAGCAAGTGGATGTTGCGAACCATTTTCCAGGGCTGCAATAATGCTAAGCAATTCCTTAGGATCTATATTCGGCAATGGAATGTAGTCCGTTACAACAGGAGTTCCGAATGTTAGAGTTCCAGTCTTATCAAAGGCAATGGCTTTTATTGCTCCCATTTCTTCTAAATGGATTCCACCTTTAATAAGGACACCATTTCGAGCAGCATTTCCGATGGCAGTAACAATCGATACTGGAGTGGAAATAACAAGAGCACATGGACATCCAACGACTAACACTGCCAATCCCTGATAAATCCACTTACTCCAATCTGCATCAAAGAACAATGGTGGTAATACAGCAACCAACAATGAAATCAACATAATGACTGGTGTATAATACTTGGCAAAACGATCTACAAATGCTTGGGATGGAGCCCTTTCTGCTTGTGCTTCCTCAACCAAGTGTATGATTTTTGCAATGGTGGTATCATCCACATGCTTTGTGACCTTCACTTCTATTAGTCCATCCACATTTAACGTTCCAGCAAATATTTCATCATCCATCGTTTTAGAAACAAAGACGGACTCCCCTGTAATCGCAGCTTGGTTTACAGAAGATTCCCCTTTAACTACGATTCCATCCATGGCTATTTTCTGTCCCGGCTTGACAATCATAATATCGCCAATTCGAATATCTTCCACTTCTACGGTAAACTCTTGATTACCTCTTCTGATTAAGGCTTCTTTTGGAGCAATATCCATTAACGAACGAATCGATTCTCTTGCTTTATCCATCGAGTAAGACTCTAAAACCTCACTGATGGCAAACAAAATGACAACTGTTGCCCCTTCGCCCCATTCACCAATGATTGAAGCACCGATAACGGCGATAGTCATTAGCGTTCTCATATCAAATTCTAAACGGAATAAGTTTTTGAATCCCGTTATAAAAAGACGATAACCACCTACTAAAATTGCAACGGCATACGCCAGTATCGATGAGATACTCTCTTCACCATTGATTTGACCTGAAAACCATCCAATGAGCAGAAAAACAAATGAGGCAATAACCATTGAATGTCTTTTCAAGAAAGGTTCTTTTTTCTCTTCAAATCTTTGTTTTTCAGGAATGACCTTTATATTTTCAAAAGCACCTGCTTTTTCTAATTCCTCTATTGTTGTTTCACCATAAACCGTAAGTTTTGATGCTCCAAAATTAACATTCGCATTCACAACACCATCCAGGTGTTGTACGTTCTTTTCGAACTTTGTCGCACAGCCTGCTCAGGTGAATCCCTGCACTCGGTAAACAGCTTTTTCTTGTGTTTTTTCTAAAGCGTCACTCATGTGTTTTTCACCTCCTTTTGATGCTCAAAAGCGATTTGAATCAATTGTTTTACATGATCATCATCAAATGAATAAAAAACTAATTTGCCTTCTTTTCGAAATTTCGCTAACCCTAGATTACGAAGAAGTCGTAAATGATGGGATGCAGTAGCAGTAGTGCTTCCAACGATGTTGGCAACATCGCATACACATAATTCGTCTTCTACACTTAAGGCATAGGCGATTTTAATCCTGGTGTCATCGGATAATGCTTTAAATATTTGTGATACTGCCGATGTATTTTGATTGGAAACTGATTCCTTAACTCGTTTCACCTTTTCTTCATCGACACAGGTTACCTCACATATATCTTCGTGTTTCATCATTTCACCACCTATATTCAAATATCTGTTTGACTATTAGTATATGCAATTAATTCCAGTTGGTCAAACGATTATTTGAATGTTATTTGAAAATATGGAAAATTTTCACACATAGCCCGTGAGGCTAAATCAGAGTATGAAAAAGGGACACCATTAAAAGAAATCCGAAATATGTTTGATGAGAAATATAAAGGGACAGGAACCCCTTCAACTCCTACACCAATACCAAAGGCAAAATAAGAAAACAACCACTGAACTAACTCAGTGGCTGTTTATTATTTTTTTACTAAACTCGTCCTATTCATTTCACAACAAATAGAAATTCTGAATTATCTCTTTTTAACATTTTTCTCTTTTTCTTTATTCACTATATCAGTATTATTAAGACATTTATCAAAAAATTTTCATCCTTTTTTCAGTTACTTTCCCTTCTTAATTTGACATTATTCTAAAAAAAACATCAAATGCACCTCTGGATAAAATCACAAAAATTTTACGCCAAAGCTTTGATTACATTTTTCTTTTTACGGTACCAGACAAAAAGTCCTGATCGAAGAGCATTATCAGCTGCAATGGAAAGCCAAACGGCTGGCAAACCAAAACCTAGTTTCCAAGCAAATAGATATACGCCTAATGTTCTTACACCCCATATACCAATCATTGTAACAAGCATAGGGAACGTACTGTTTCCTCCCGCTTGGACAACGAAAGTATCGACCAAGACAGAGGCTAAGAATGGTTGCGATATAGTATCAATCAATAAAATAATCATTAATAAATGAAGGACCGTTTCGTTATGGGTAAATAATTTCCCTAGCCATGGACTAGCAAGTGCTAATAATCCTGTGATTACTGTCATTGAAATAGCCGATTGAAGATAACTCCATTTTCTATATTCCTTAACATCGTTTACATTGTTTTCTCCTATGGCTTGTCCAATCAGTGTGCTTGCTGCTACTGCAAACCCGCCACCAATAGTAGATGCGAATGTCGTTAAAGTACCAGCTATATTATGGGTTGCATAGACTTCTGTACCCATTCGAACAATTAATCCAAAGTAAATCACTTGTCCTAGTCTCATACTTAATCTCTCTACTGTTGCAGGAACTGCAAACTTGATCATACTGACAGTTAAGTTCCAAACCACTTTAAAATCACTTACCTTTAAAGCAATCGCAGGAATTTTTTGAGAAATTATCACTAGACGAAGAAACCCATAAATTCTTGCCAAAATCATTGCAATTGCCGCACCAGTCAATCCTAGTCCATGAAAAGTTCCTATTCCAAAAATTAAAACATAATCAAGAATAACATGGTTTATGTTCATTTCAATTCCAACTCGGAAGGGGGTTTTAGTATCCCCTACTGCACGGAATGAAGCTGATTGAGTGGTATATAACGCTATAAATGGTGTTAACCCCAATATCACTTTAAAGTAAAAATCAGCCGTATCTTTTAGTTTTGTGTTTGCACCAACCATTTCAAGTAATGAATTAGAGAATGCTACCGAAAAAACTGAAAATAACACCCCAATCAATACCGATATAAACAATGCATGAAAAATAACAGCTTTACTTCTCTTTTCATCCTTGGCACCAAATGCCCTTGATAAAAAAACGGAAAGAGTTGCAGAAATAGCAGTAAAAACACCGATATATGTCATGCTATAAATATTGGTGACCCCTACTGCATTAATCGCTAATAAACCTAACTTTGCAATAAAAAATGAGTCAACGACTCCCAGTAAACTTTGAAGATATGATTCACCAATTGCTGGTAAGGCAATGTTGAAAACTCTTTTTGCTTTAGATGGAACTTTCAAAATATACCCTTCTCTCT
Organism: Neobacillus cucumis; assembly: GCF_016107705.1. Next base: position 2,162 of record NZ_JAEHGC010000031.1, on the reverse strand, counting down.
TCTTTGTTCCAATCCTTTTATTCTATTACGAATTCTTCCTTATTTTGATTTAAATTTGGGATGTTAAATAAGTGTTCATACAACCCATTCTTATTCATTAACTCTTCGTGTGTTCCGTGCTCCACTATTTCTCCATCTTTCATAAAAATGATTTGGTCAACATTTGGCATGGTTGATAAGCGATGAGCAATAATGATTGTTGTTCTGTTTAGGGCTAATTTATCAAGAGATTCTTGTATCAAAGATTCTGATTCTAAATCCAATGCTGAAGTCGCTTCATCAAGAATCAATATTTGGGGATCTTTGAGAAAAACCCTAGCAATCGCAATTCTTTGTTTTTGACCACCTGAAAGCTTAACCCCTTTTTCACCAATTTCTGTATCATACCCATATGGAAGATTAAGAATAAAATCGTGCGCATTGGCTGCTATGGCAGAAGAAATCATTTCCTCTTCAGATGCAGAAGGATTCCCTAACAAAATATTTTCTCGAATGGTGCCGCTAAATAATATATTGTCCTGCAATACCATGCCGAAATGGCTTCTTAAACTTTGTTGAGTGATTTCACTTATATTTACTCCATCAATCGTAATATCACCTTTTTCGATATTATAAAATCGCGGAATAAGACTAATTAAAGAGGATTTACCCCCACCACTCATCCCAACTATGGCAACTGTTCGACCAGCAGGAAGATAGATTAATATTCTTTAATATATAATCCGATTCTGTATCATATTTAAACCACACATTCTTAAAGTTAATGTCCCCATTGACTTCCGTCAGTTGTTTTGAGTTAGGTTGGTCTAAAACATCATAAGGGTGATTCCATAACTCTAACACCCGATCAAGCGATGCCGTTGCTTGTGTCAGCAGCGTTGAGGAATTTACCAATCTGCGTAAAGGACTATAAATTCTATCTAAGTAGCCAAAGAAAGCTACAAAAGTTCTAATGGTAATATCTCCAGTCGCTACTTTATAACCCCCATAGGCAATGACAAGTAGTGGGGCTATATCTGTTAACGTATTAATAATTGAGTTGGTCAAAGCATTCCACTGAGTAACTTTCAACGCTTTGGAAAGGAAATTTCGATTTCTAATGTCAAATTGATTTTGATCATATTCCTCTAATGTGAAACTCTTTACAACAGGAATACCAGCTACCCGTTCGTGAAGGTAAGACTGCACATCAGCTAAAGATTGGGATCGCTGCTTAGTCAATAATTTGAGTCGTTTATACAAATTTTTACAGCGATGGCGTATAAAGGGAGAATCACTATTGCCACCAAAGTTAATTTTACATTCAAAGAAAACATAAAGCCCAATGCAATAGTTAAAGTAAATATATCTAACCAAATATTCATCATACCCGTTTCAACAATATTCTTTGTTTGTTCAACATCGTTCATGACACGGGAAATGATTTCTCCTGTTTTATGGTTTTGATAGAAGCGAAGAGATAGTTTTTGTAAGTGTCCATAAATTTTATTTCGAATATCATATAAAATTCTGCTGGTAATTTCTTGAGCAAAATATTGACGATAATACTCAATTGGAAATCGAATAATGATAAATAAAACAGCAGCAATTGAAATGACATAAGTTAGGTGTAGGATCTTTTGACTTAATGAAAGTTTTGCTAATAAGATAGAATCCACTGAATATTTCATAATTAATGGTAAAGTCAATGGAATTCCAAATTTTATTACTCCAATAATTAATGTAATTACAACTAACTTCGAATAAGGTTTAACGAATTTGCTATATAATTTTAAACTATTCATTTTTTAAGTTTTCGACTGTTTCTTGATCTGATTGCGGAGTGATTCAATGTGGAAAAGTCCCATTGAATTAAATAAAACACCGACATCTAAAATTTAGTCGGTGTTGTATATTTAATTATTTGGTTTTTTCCTTTAGTTCTTTCAAGGCATCAGTTAATTGATCATTCAAAGTGCCCAATGCCTCTTTATCAAGAGTTTTTGCTTCTGAACCAGCAATCGTCGGATCTAGATATTTTTCTACTTTTTCATAAAGGTCTTTATTATCCTTTTTCACATCGTCTTCAAACGAAGACCATTGATCTTCTAATTTTGGTCCAACTTCTTTTACTTTTGCTTGGTCACCACTATCGATTGCTTTTGATAACTGTCCTGTTGTAC
>NZ_JAEHGC010000030.1 GCF_016107705.1 Neobacillus cucumis | reverse complement strand
ATAACTTAAATAACTATATTTAATATGATTATTCGGAATATTGATTAATACATGAATAGAATTCAATTAAATTTTAATAAAAGGGTTTACGTCCATTATTAAATATCAGAAAACATACGAAAATGGTGAAAATTGGACTGAACCAGAAGTATTATTTAGCCAGCCTGGTACATTTGCTCGACAAACGATTCAAGTATTAAGTAATGGCAGATGAGGGGATTAAAACGAATTTCGGGGTTAGAGCCTCAATCAGCTCAGAGTTTTGTCAAATTTTACGGTTCCAACTTCGACAATTTTCTTATTCAGTTGAATAGAGAAAGCGAGTTATATGAAGGGATGTTACTGAATTTAATCAAACGTTTGTTTAGAAGGCCCAATTTGTAGAAACTAGGATAATTTTGTGGCAAAATGTCATTTTTGTTCATTCGGAAGCAAGGTAGATCCGTCAAGAGCTTTGAAGATTGAGGTCAAGTAACACGAACTAGCTGAGTTGGTGAAGAAATATGATTGGGACCTGTAGAATTGATAGAATCTTGGCTATGGGGGCAGGCTGTTTTTTAGGATATCAACACTTTTTTGCTGGATATCAACACTTTTTACGATTATATCAACACTTTTTGGTGGGATATCAACACTTTTTATGATTATATCAACAATTTTAAAGATACCCTCGCACTTTGGCCAATGGGATCAAAATTTCGGGGGCAGACCCCCGCTTATATAGAACCTAGTTTTTTAAAAAATTTGGCGGGGCCGGGAGAACCGTCCCTGCGGAATGGCCCCCTCAACCTAAATCACTAAAATAGGAACTTTCCCACACTAATCAGACTACTAATCATTCCTATTCCATTCATGGTGCCTTTTCCCACTTTAAGTAAGCCTCCAAGTATTCCTGGCTGGCCTTTTCCTTTGTTATTCCCCCAAGTTTGGATATTTGAGGCTGTGAATATAATGGTGGTATTGAAATTTGGTTATTATATAGCTGCCCGATCCCCTTTGAATTCACATACCAATACTGGTGCATACGCCTATTCCCCTCATTTTAAAAACGTAATGTTAGACTTAGCCTATGTAATATTCCTTTTTATGGCTGGTTAAATAACTAGGTCTACAAGCCTATATTTAAAAGAATGGGTGCGTGGTCTTGTTGATTTATTCTCAAGCTTAAGTGTAACTTTTCACTTTTCAATTCTCCTGAAATCGTGCTGGTAATATCCTTATTGATGATGCATATATTTATCGAATTCAATAAGGTTCATAGAGGGCTCATCTTCAAGGAGTAGATGCCCACCTTATGAAATCCTAAATTTCGGTCAGAGCCCCACTCAGCTGGAAAAGAAAAGCGATGTATAATTAGTAATGTAAGTTTATGCTTTTTATGTAATAATGATTTTGTAGAAATGTAAATTTACAATTCATACATAGCGAAAGTGGGAATCATAATGGCAACGGGAACACATACAGTAGAAATTCCAGTAGATGTTCAAACAGTTTGGGATTATGTCAGTGATCTTGAAAAATGGGCAACGTCAGTACCAGCCTATAAAGAACATGAAACTATAAATGACAAGCAATCTATTTGGACATTTGAAGGTAATGTGAAAGGTATTAAAAAAACCATACAAGCGCAGGTAGATATTACCGAATGGAATGAACCTTCAAATATTAAGTTTGAACTAAAAGGTCTAACCGATAATTTTACAGGAAGCGGTCACTTTACTACAGAGGATGGTAATGGTAAAACAACCATGACTTGTACGGTGGACGTCCATGCAGGTGGATTATCGGGTGTGGTGTTAACACCTATTATTAAATGGGCTGTTCCAAAAGTGGCATCTCGTTTAACAGAATCGATTGCACGTAAAATTGCAGTATTCTCATAGTTTTTTTCAAAGATGAAAGCTGATTCATTTTGGAGAAGAGTTTTACTAGAAATTTTAAGTTAGCGGAAAGGGGGCTATCCAAAAATGGATAGCCTCTTTTTTTCAATATTCCACAAAGGGGCGCTATCGTTTAGGTAGCGTTTTTTCGGCTGGTTTCCCTTTTTGTTTTTGACCTTATCTTTTTTTCTCCTTCAATAAGGCCGCGTAGTTGGCTGCCTTTTCGGGTGGAGCCGTTAGAGAATTCTCATAACCTTTTTGGAAGCTACTTTCGTACGCTCTCACAAACCTCTGCCCAAGGATCCGCTGGGCCACCTGTACCACATTTATTTCCGGATTTTCATGAAGGTAGGCGTCGAATTGTTCCGCAGAGGAAAAAGAAAGGTACACCTGCTGGAGAAGCCCTATTTTCATGAGGGACCGAGCAATCTCCTTCATGTTGTCCCTTCTCAACTTAGAGGGCGGCAGCTGCTGCCAAGCACGAGAGATTCTGAAATTATGCCGGTCTTCCAGGCCCGAACGGATTCCTTCATAGTATCCTTTTTCCATCCCCATCTTGCTAGGGTCCGGCGGCGGGTGGCCGTCTGTCTGAAGACCGCCTGCGAAAAGAAGGCCGGTAAATAGGAAAAAGGCCATAAGTTTCCGGATCACAGCTTTTTCCTCCTTTCTGTTTATTCGTTTTCTATAGTTTAACCAGTCATTTCTTTCATATGTAGTAGGGATCTCGGGGTCAGAACCCAACCCATGGAAGTTTTTTCGCTGGATATCAACACAAAATGGGATGATATCAACACTTTTTGGTGGGATATCAACACAAATTCCGATTATATCAACACTTTTTACGAGTATATCGACAATTTTAAAAATCCCCTCGCACTTAGGCCAGTGGTGTCAGACCCAACTGTTCAATTAAGGAAATATTACGTTAATAAGTCAGATATACAATTCTAATTTAACGAATTATGCCACTGTTTTTCTAATAGGTTTATAAATATCCAATCTGAACAGTTGATGTTTGACGAAAGTGAGGAGGATTATCATGCACATTCCACTGAAGGAGCCCGTTCTTATATTTGGTTTAGCTGTGTTAATTTTTTTGCTGTTCCCTATCCTAATGGGAAAATTAAAAGTACCTGCCATTATCGGGCCCATTATCGCGGGAATAATTGTCGGACCAAACGGGCTTGAAATATTGGCGCGTGATTCAACAATCGAATTGCTTGGAACAGTCGGATTATTGTTTATCATGTTTATAGCAGGACTTGAGCTGGATTTAGATGGTTTCAAAAGGTACAGAAATCGCAGTATTTTATTTGGATTACTCACGTTTTCGATCCCTTTAATTCTTGGAGTCCTATTAGGTTTATGGCTTAAACTCAGTATCCTCTCGGCCATTTTATTTGGTACCATTTTTTCCTCCCATACGCCTTTAGGGTACCCGGCCATAAGCAGGCTTGGTATTGCGAAAAACAAAGCTGTTACAACAGTAGTTGGCGGTACATTATTAACAGATAGTCTAGCTATGCTTTTTCTTGCTGTTATAACAGGGGCAGCTGAAGAAAATTTAACGCTTGGATTTTGGATGTATTTGATTATTGCCACAACGCTCTTTGCTGTAGTTGTTCTCATTTTCACTCCTTACCTGACAAAGTGGTTCTTTAAACGCTCCAATAATGAAGGAACTATTGAATTTAACTTTGTCCTGGCCGTTTTATTCGTCGCCGGGGCAATATCATTATTTGTGGGCTTGGAACCGATTATTGGAGCATTCTTGGCAGGTTTAGCCTTGAATCGATACATCTATGATCATGGTCCATTAATGAACAGAATCAGATTTACGGCAAATGCATTGTTTATTCCATTCTTCTTGTTATCCGTGGGGATGTTAATGGATCTTCGTGTTCTTGTAGCCAGCTCCGATGCGATCCTACTAACCTTGTTCATCCCAATTGTAGCGATTGGCAGTAAACTGTTTGCCAGTTGGACAACAGGTAAAGTATATGGTTATTCCAGAGTGGAAAGGAAGGTAATGTTTGGGCTTTCTACCACACATGCTGCAGCCACATTAGCCATCACACTTGTTGGCTATCGCCTTGGTTTATTTGACCAGCAAATCATAAATGCTGTCATTATTATTATTTTAGTTACTTGTATCATGGGCCCATACTTCTGCGAAAAATATGGCAGAAAATTAGCCATTGCACGAGAGGAAAAGGTAATGGATGAAACACTTCCTGAACGTATCTTAATCCCGATGGCAAATCCACATACAATCGAATCTCTTCTGGATTTAGGATTTGTCGTAAAAAAGGCAAAAAAGACAGATGAGCCGCTTTACCCATTATCAGTCGTTCAAAAAGACTTAAAACAAGCAAACAATGAAGTAGCTCAAGCAGAAAGAATGCTTGAACGCTCTGTCATGTATGCATCAGGGGCAGATGTTTCTGTTAAGCCGTTGACACGGGTGGATTATAATATTGGAATGGGGATTGAACGCGCTGCTACGGAAGTACGAATCACAACCATTATTGTGGGGTGGGATGGTGCAAGCGAAGGAGGCCGAAAAATCTTCGGGAAAGTAATTGATAATTTCCTTGAACATACGTATCAACGCTCGCTGATCACCCATATCAAGCAACCGTTAAATACGATGGAAAGAGTCATTCTTATCTTGCCAAATAATATCGTGCACAAACCAGGTTTTGGCGATTCCATATCGATTATTAAGAGCATTGCCTTACAGCTCAGTGCTACCATGAAGGGCCTTGTCATTCGTGATGATTTAGAAATGTATGAAAAGACATCTCAGCAAATACACCCTAATTTAAAAATCGAGTTCCAATCAATCGATAGCTGGAATTCCTTATATGAAAGTAATTTAAATGATGTTAAATCAACTGATCTTGTGATTGTATTAAGTGCCAGAATGGGGACCGTAGCATGGCACCCAGAACTAGAGGCTTTACCAAAAAAGATAGCTTCCATGAATCTTGAAAACTTCATCGTGTTCTACCCAACAGAAATGAAGGAAACAGATATTCGTGGTTCACGGGGTACTGAGGTCCCAAAAGAATTACTCTTTAAGAAAGATTATGATGATTAAATGACACTTTTCATATTGGATTTTGTGGGAAGAGAGTCGGCGCCTAAGGCATTGTCTGATTTAGTGTCACATCATCTTGGTGGTAATATGAAGATTGAAGTGTTATTCATAATAAGGAAATGAAATTCTTTGGTTAAAAAAAGGCCCAATCAAAAGGGCCCTTTTCCTACTCCATCCATCTTAATAGTAGAACATAAATGATGCACCAACGATGATAAGGAGAATGAATAATACAACGATTAACGCAAAGTTATTTCCATATCCGCTCATTTATTACACCTCCAGCATTAATTCTTTACACTAGAACGTGTATAGGTTAATTAATAAACGCATGCAGCACCAACAATAATTAAAAGGATAAATAATACTACGATTAAAACAAATGTGCTGCCTCCGTAAAAACCGCCGTAGCCATAACCACCGTATCCAAAGCACATATTTATCACCGCCTGTTAGAAGAACTTAAATAAAACTTTCACTATGTATCATATTTCATAAAACAAAAGTGGCTTGGACAACTATCATATTGATCTCGAAAAATATACGATTCACCTAAAAATGCAAAGAACGTCTGCCTTTATAGGCAAACGTTCTTTTATGATAAGAAGGTAATATAGAATATGCTGGTTTTACGATGGCGGTAATCATACTATATGTACAAGTTAATAAAATGGCATGGACAAGGGCTGATTTTCTTAAATAAAAATTTCTCAAAATAGGCTTAATTGGTTGGGTACTCATTTAAATTGTTGAATAGTCTAGAGTGTAGCCGAAAACCCATGTTCTTCCTTAACGCTTAGACTTGTTAAAGTAATCTCAATCAAAAAAAGCCCAACTCGGGCTTTTTTTGTATTCTTTAATACTTTTGGCTTGAAAAAAAGACTACATAACCATGGTATGGAATATCTGTCATGTAAATGCAGCGATTTTCTCAATTCAAAGATCGAACCGGCGCCTGAATGGGCACAGCAAAATACGGAAAGTGGTGTCCAAGGTGAACATAAGGATGTTGAGGATGGTAGTGATGGTACAATGACAATGGGTATCCGTATCCCATGTGGGTTCCAATCATAGGATATGGCATATATCCTGTTCCATAAGGAGGATACATAGATTTTCACCTGCATTTTTATAGGGAATTTTCTAACCTATTTCATGTTATGGTCTGTAACTAGAAAAGAGCTTATCATTATTCAAATTAGGTTATTACCTATAAACATTACATATGGACAATTCTTTTGTTTTTTTGGGGCCAAGAAGGCTCAATTTGTAAAAACTAGGACAATTTTGCGGCAAAAATGTCATTTTTGTTCTTTCGGATGCTATGTAGATCCGTCAGGAGCTTTGAAGAATGAGGTCAAGTAACACGAACCAGCTGATTTCGTGAAGAAATATGATTGAGATCTGTAGAATTGATAGAATCTTGGCTATGAGGGCAAGCAGGTTTTTAGGATATCGACACTTTTTCGCTGGATATCAACACAAAATGGGATTATATCAACACTTTTTGGTGGGATATCAACACAAATTCCGATTATATCAACACTTTTTATGATTATATCAACACTTTTACGATTTTATCGACAATTTTAAAGATCCCCTCGCACTTAGGTCAGTGGTGGCTATGGGGACGGTTCTTCTGGCTTTTTCGGACCATGAGAACCGTCCCTGTGGTATCCTCATTTCACTTGCTCCCTCATACGGTCCGGCAGGCTTTGAATCGACTGGACCACCATATCAAGCTTTGCCTCAATCCGGTAAAGCAAATACAGGGTCACAACAATCGGAAAACCGACTTCACTAATAATCGGGATGATTTGCTCCATTTTGGCTACCTCCTTCCATTCTATTAGAGGAGACCGGCTTCACGAAGAATCCGGCCTCTCTCTTTTTTAAACAAGCTCATAATCTGTTACATTACGTTCCACGATTCTTGCTCCCTTTGCTGAAACAAGATCGCCGCTTCCTGTATAAAAAGCACCGGAACTCACGATTTGATCCATTGATTGCTTCACTACAGCTTCATCAATCGGTTCCTTTGGGTTATCAACGGTAATCCGGGCAATTTTACCGGTGGCCGTTACGAATTGTAATTCCAATGTTTTAGCCAATTTCCTCACCTCCTGCCCTCAAAAATGAATTGCTCACTAGACTAATAGATCGGAACTGTCGTTTTTCTCGATGCGGTAAAGCGTATCGTTACACAATACAAAGATGGCTTGTGCTACTTGATAAAGCTGATCCGCTGTAGCCTCCTTTTTGACATTACTGAAGGTCTTGGATCGTAAAATCGGATTGCCATCACCGTCCACACCTGTTTCAAATACGATGCGAAGTTTCGTCGTAGTCAATCGTGCCTGTGCCATTGTTATCACCTCCTCCTTACACCTTCTATATAAAGAAAAATGAAAGAAAAGGACATGGTCTTGGAAAATAAAAATAAACGTTCTGTCGACTACTTTTTTTGCTTTAGAGCATACCATTTCGAAGGAATATAAAACGAATGTAAGATGGAAAACAATAGAGGGGCATTGGATTTTTTCGAAGGTGTTTGATTTGATTGTGTGACCAAGGGGACGGCTCTAGTTTATTACCAGAACCATCCCTGTGGCTTATGTGGCTTTCTCTTTTAAAGCGTTTTTATCTTATTTGCAATGATGTCCGTTGCTTTTTTGGGATTTAAACGGTATAAAAAGTCCATAACTTTGGCATCGTTTCCGGCTAATACCCGGTATTTATTATTTTCCATCCCTTTAATAATGATGGCAGCTGCTTCTTTTGGGCTGAGCATCTTGTAGGAATGGCTTTCGACTCCTTCTAATTCAATTCCTGAATTTCGGACGAGGTTCGTGTCCACACCGCCAGGAAAGACAATGGTTACGCCTACATTGGTATCTCTCAGCTCTAAATGTAGGCCTTCAGTGAACATTTTGACAGCTGCTTTTGAAGCGGAGTAAATTGATTGAAGCGGCACAGGGAGGAATCCACCCATGCTGGACACATTTGTGATGTGGGCTTCTGGCCGATTCAAGAGGTGTGGTAAGAATGATTTACACATATAGAGCGTACCGTAAAAGTTGACATCCATGACTCTTTGAATTTGTTCATAATCAAGGTCGTTCACACTGAGAAAATGTTGGAGGATTCCCGCATTATTAATGATTCCATCTATGCATCCGTGAGTGGCGATGATCTCGTCTGGAAGCTTTTCCACATCGGCTCTGTTGGCTAAATCAGCCCTGTGTGTTGAAATCTTATCGCCATAGACGGATGCTAATGACTTTATTTCCTCTAGCCCAGATTTGTGGATGATGGCTGCGACCTTCGCTTCTTTTTCTAGAAGCTGACGAACGAGCTCCCTCCCAATCCCGCCGCCAGCCCCTGTTACGACCATGACTTTATTGGATACCTTCATACGATTCCCCCATAGTTTTATAATGGAAAATGAACGTATTCATCATATGTGCGGGAAGTGTATGAAATTCTCTTTTATTTAGATTTCGTGGCAGAAAAAACTGTATTTTGATCCGCGGGTATAAAGGGATGTTTCAAAATTAATTGATTCTATCAACAAATAAATTATCCCCTTGCATCAAATTGCGTGAGGATTCAAATTTTAAGATTGAAAGGAATCTGAAGGAGAAAGGGGCGTCTGGAAACATGGCACGAAAATTGCATTAATTCATCTAAGAAGCAATTAGGGAAGGAGAAGTATAGATGCGAACCCCCATTATTTTTCGAATTTGTGTAACGATACCCGTGTTGTTATTGTCCTTTGTTCTTTTTCCTTTTACTGCTTATCAAGAGAGTAATAAGGTCATTCGGATTGCGGGGGACAACAAGTTCCCGCCATTTGAATATCTAAGTGGTTCAGGTGTATACACAGGTTTTAACGTAGATGTCATGAATGCCATATCCATTCAAACGGGAATCAAGATCGAGTATTATCCCATGCCGTGGAATCAAGCTTTAAAAGCACTTAAATCTGGTAAGGTAGATGCAATCCAGGGGATGAAAGACTCCCCTTCACGCAGAAAAACATATGCCTTTTCTAATGATTACTTTATCAGTTCCCAAGCTATTTTTGTTTTAAAAAATAATATGTACATACGACAGATGGATGATCTGGAAGGGAAGAAAGTCGCGGTGCAAAAAAGCGATGTTTCCAATGATTTATTGAATAAAGTGAAAAATGTGCATTTAATTAAAACGGATAATCAACAGGCAGCTGTTCAATTGCTATTAGAGGGAAAGGCAGATGCATTCGTTGGAAATCGAATTACTGGCCAGTATGTTCTGCAAAAAAGCGGAAAGCAGTCGTACATTAAAATCGTTGGCGATGAAATAAATCCAACGAGTTACAGCATTGCTGTTTTACCGAAAAATAAAGCATTATTAACGATATTCAATAAAGGGCTTTCGCAAATAAAAAAGGATGGAACGTATGAAAAAATAGTAAAAAAGTGGTTTGGTGAATACATCATGCCCTCTGCTCCCCGTCTGCAAAAGGTAATCAAATATTTAGAGGTCGGCCTTTTCGTTACCATTATTATCATAACAGCTGTACTTTGGTGGAATCGCATATTAAAAAGGAAAGTGGCAAGTCGGACGAGCCAGATTGAAAGGATGAACAAGAAACTGGAAGAAAAGATGGTCCTTCTTCAAGAGAATAATAACTTTCAACAGCAGTTATTAAACAGTACGTTAAGCTCATTTGTAACCTTAGATAATAGAGGCCATATATCGATGATCAATCGGAAAGCGATCGATTATTTGAAGCTGCATGAAGATATTGTGGGATTGCCTTTCACCCAAACCATTTTGGAAGACTTTATTTCGAAGGAAGAAATCCAGAATGCCTTAGAGAAAAAGGAGATTGTATTGCAGAAGGAAGTAACATGGGAGCATGTTGCGTCACTAAAAAGAATCCTAACCTATAGTATCTACCCCATTGTGTCCACAACTGGGAATAGTAAAGGAGCTGTATTAAACTTTCAGGATATTACGAAACAAAAGGAGTTTGAAAAAAAGGTTGCGCAAGAAGACCGCTTGCGTTCATTGGGTCAGCTCATGATGGGGATTGCCCATGAAATTCGTAATCCACTGATGTCCATCCTTACCTATACGCAACTGCTTCCGAAGAAGTACGAGAATCTTGAATTCCGCACCTTTTTTTCTCAACATGTGACAAGTGAAATTACTCGCCTAAATTCATTGATTAATGACCTGTTGGATTATTCACGTCCGAAGAAATCGGAGCCAGTTCTCTTTTTTCTATACCCGATGATTCAATCGACTTTACAGTTATTCAAGCAAAAAATCAAAGAAAAAAAATTAGGGATTGTTTTTGAAATGGATGAGGATCTTCAGGCTTATGCTGATGCCCAGCAAATGAAGCAGGTTCTCGTGAATATTATTTTAAATGCAATTGAAGCATTGAAGGAACAGGGGAACTTAACCATTCGCGGGTATTATCAGGGGGAGTCTGCTGTTATCGAAATTGAAGATAATGGAATTGGAATGTCAGATGAAGTGGCCTCCAAAATATTCGACCCTTTTTATAGTAAAAAAGTGAATGGGGTAGGATTGGGTTTATTCGTTTCCTATCAACTGCTAGAAGAAAATCAATGCAGTATAAAGGTAGAAAGTACAAAGGGGAAAGGCACTGTAATGACCTTATATTTGCCATGTCCAAGGGAGGGGCGAGAAGAAAATGCATAATGTAATTATTATTGATGATGAAGCCGCCATTTGCCAATCACTTACTTTTGCTTTAGAAGATCAGTACCATGTATATGCCTTTACCGATCCAAGAGAGGCACTCCCTCTTTTTGAAAGAATAGAAGTCGCCATTGTTTTACTTGATTTAAAAATCGGCGAATATGACGGAATTGAAATTTTAGAAGAAATAAAGCGTGTTTCTCCTGCTACAATTGTGATTCTGATGACTGCATTTGGAAGTATTCCTTCTTCCGTGGAAGCCATGCGCAAGGGAGCTTTTTCCTACGCTACAAAACCTCTTCACCTTGACGAATTGGAAGTATTAATGGCGAAGGCGGAGGAATTTTATAATCTACAATCCAAAGTTGAATTTTTAAGTAGTGAGCTTGATAAGATGGGAGAGGCACATGGGTTAATTGGTGAAAGTTACGCGATTCGTGAAATTCTTTCCTTAATAAAAAAAGTAAGAGATATCGATTCGACCATTCTCATTACGGGGGAAAGCGGGACGGGAAAAGAAGTAGTTGCCAGGACGATCCATTATCAAAGCAAGCGAAGGAATAAAAAGTTCCAAGTGATTAATTGTGCCGCCATACCAGGTCATCTTTTGGAATCTGAATTATTTGGGTATGAGAAAGGTGCCTTTACGGGAGCTGTTCAGAAAAAGCAAGGTCTCTTTGTCCTTGCTGAAGGTGGAACTATTTTTTTAGATGAAATAGGAGAAATGGATCTCGGTTTACAAAGTAAGCTTTTGCGCGCCCTTCAGGAGCGGAAAGTAATGCCAGTAGGTGGAACACAAGAAATTAACTTCGATGTTCGGATTATTTCGGCCACGAATCGTGATTTGGTAAAAGAAGTGAAGGAGAATCGTTTTCGCGAAGATCTCTATTATCGGCTCAATGTGATTCCGGTTAAACTTCCACCCTTAAGGGAGCGAAGGGATGATATTTCTTTGCTAGTGGAATTCTTTATCAATCAAATTGGGGACAAAATTGGAAAACCAATTGATGGAATTTCTCGTGAAGCCCTACAAATACTTGAGCAGTATTCGTTTCCAGGCAATATTCGAGAACTACAGAATATCATGGAACGAGCCATTGCTTTAACTAGCTCTTCGATTATTGAGAAAGTGGATCTTCCTGCAGAAATTCAACAGGAAAATCGTGTTTTTAGCGACAATACATTGATCCCTGTCTATGTAGGTGAACTGTTAGATGAGATTGAAAAACGAGTGATTTTTCATAATTTGACTGCGTTTAATGGAAATCGAAGAAAGACTGCCCAAGCGATTGGAATGGGAGAAAGAACATTACGAGAGAAACTAAAAAAATATCGGGAAGAGGAGTAGGCGGAAATGGCCGGTCGGCGGTTTTCGCCGCTTTTTTATTTTAAAAGAAAGCCCGCTTTTCCTAATGTTTCAACTATTCCAAGTTGGCATAATATTTGCATATTAAATAAATGTAAGCCATTTCATTAACTATACAGGAGGTTCCTTATGAAAAGAATGAAAAGAAGTTTAACTGGAATAGTAACACTGGTGCTCTGTCTGACCCTTGCATTGGTTGGATGCGGGAAGGCAGATCAAGCATCCAAACAGGGGCAAAGCGGTGATGAAGTATTACAAAAGATAAAAGCAGAGAAAACGTTGGTTGTTGGAACAGATGCAACATTCCCGCCTCTTGAATTTAAAAACGATAAAAAAGAATTTGATGGATTTGATATTGATTTGATGCGTGCAATTGGAAAGGAATTAGGAGCGGACAAAGTAGAATTTGTTGATACGGAATTTAAAGGCCTGATCCCTGGCCTAGAGGCAAAAAAGTTTGATGTGGTTGCTTCCGGAATGTATATAACCGATGAAAGAAAGAAGGCCATAAATTTCTCAGATACCTATTACCCAGGCGGACTTTCTCTTTTAATTAAAAAGGATAATCAATCTATTAATAGTATTGAAGATTTAAAAGGGAAAAAAATCGCCGTTCAAATTGGGACAAAATCTGTACAGTTCCTTCAAGAAAACTACCCTGACATACAAAGAGTAGAAGTAGAGAAAAACGTTGAAATGTTTCTAGAACTTAAAAGTGGACGAGTAGATGCTGTTTTAACTGGGCTGCCGGCAGCCAAGGTATATGCCATGCAAGACAACTCTGTGAAGGTATTGGATAAGACATTAACAAATGAAGAGTATGGATTTGGAATTCGTAAGGAGGACTCCTCTTTTACACAGGCAGTAAATAAAGCATTAAAGACATTAAAAGAGAATGGGAAATACCAACAGATCAGCAAAAAGTGGTTCGGGGAATAAATCGAAGAAAGAGGGGACTCCCCCTCTTTTATTAGAAAGGAGCAGAATCGATGGATTTTAATGTCTTATTTGAAAATGGCAATTTTCCTTTTTTACTCAAAGGGTTGAGCATTACTCTTACCATGACTTTTTTCGCACTTATTTTAAGTTCCATAATCGGCTTGCTTATTGGGATTGGAGGATTGTCTAAAAATAAAACGATCTCCTTCCTTTGTTCCGTGTATTTGGCTTGGTTTAGGGGAACCCCTCTGCTTGTACAGTTGATGATCCTTTATTATGGGCTGTCTATTGGCTTAGGGCTTGATTTGACCGCTACGGTTGCCGGTGTTTTAGGGATGGGAATGTACAGCGGGGCCTATGTTTCGGAAATTGTGCGGGGATCGATTCAGTCGATTGAAAAAGGACAAATGGAAGCCGGGCGTTCACTTGGATTAAGCCATTGGCAGACGATGAGGAAAATTATCTTACCACAGGCATTGCGAAGAATGCTTCCTCCATTAGCCAATGAATTTATTGCTTTAACAAAGAATTCCTCCTTGCTGTCCGTTATTACTGTACCCGAATTGATGAGGGCAGGAAATTCGATTGTATCCAGTAACTTTAAGTATTTTGAAATCTATATCGCAATCGCGGTTTTATATTTTGTGGTTAACTTCATGATTTCTAAAATCATTAGCTATTTCGAAAAGAGATTGCATGCAGGGGTGGCGCGTGTATGATTACAGTCAAAGAGATCAACAAACATTATGGAACACATCATGTTTTAAAAAATATAAGTTTGGAAATCAAAAAAGGCGAAGTCGTTGTGATTATCGGCCCGAGCGGTTCAGGAAAAAGTACGTTTCTGCGCTGCATCAACTATTTAGAGCAAATCCAAGATGGGGTTATTGAGATTGAAGGGGAACCAATCGGGCTTTTACAGCAAGGCACAAAAAAAGCAGAGATGGCTCAAAAAGAATTGAATGCAATGAGAGAAAAAGTGGGGATGGTTTTTCAAAATTTCAACTTATTTCCTCATAAAAGCGTCCTGGAGAATGTGGTCCTCGCCCCTCTGACTTTAGGAAGAATGAAAAGGAAAGAATCGATGGAAGTGGCGAAGGAGCTGCTAAAAAAGGTAGGTTTAGCCGAAAAAGCAGAGGCCTATCCAGATAATCTTTCTGGTGGACAAAAACAAAGGGTAGCGATTGCACGAGCATTGGCCATGAAGCCACATATTATGTTGTTTGATGAACCTACTTCGGCGCTGGATCCGGAACTCGTAGGGGAAGTGTTAGCTGTAATGAAAGAACTTGCGGCGGAAGGAATGACCATGATTATTGTCACCCATGAAATGGGATTCGCTAAAGAGGTGGCCGACCGTGTTGTGGTGATGGATGATGGACGGATTATTGAGGATGGACCGCCTTCTATTATTTTTTCAACTCCACGAAGTGAAAGAACGAAGAGCTTTTTAAGTAAAGTACTAGTCCATTAAAAAGACGAGGGCCAGGCTCCAACATGACTATTTAAAGAGTAGGTGAAAATTCCCAGCGGCAATTTTCGCCTATTTCTTTTTGGGGATTTTCATACAATCGGAACGGTGAACAAGGAAAGGACGGTAAGAAGTATGTATATGGTTACAGAAAAAGGTATTTGGTCAGGGCGTGTGGACAGCGAAAACGTTTCTGATCTGTTTCGATTACATCAAGCTATTCATATTGAGGATTTATCTGCTTTTCATGAAGTGCAATCAACCCCAGCAATTGGAATCATCGGCTTTAAATGTGATGAGGGGGTTAGAAGGAATAAAGGAAGGGTGGGCGCTTATCATGCACCGGATGAGGTTCGGAGAGCACTCTCTTCCATACCGGGCCATTTGGTATCTAGTGGGAAACTGTATGATTTCGGCAATGTCAGCTGTGATGATGGGAATTTGGAGCAAGCCCAAGCCGAATTGGGTGAATATGTCCAAAAAATGATGGGTTTCAATATTTTTCCGGTCATCATCGGTGGCGGACATGAAGTCGCATATGGGCACTTTTTAGGGTTAAAGCCATACTGGAAACAAGGCAGGCAAATTGGAATCCTTAATTTTGATGCCCATTTTGACATGCGCCCCTATGATGAAACGACGAGTTCCGGAACCATGTTTAAGCAAATGGCAGATGAACTTGCAAACGAAAACCTTGCATTCCAATATATGTGCATCGGCATTCAGCGCTACGGAAATACAAAGCATCTATTTGATACGGCAAAACAATACGGATGTGAGTATATTCTAGAGGATGAGATGGCTCAACTTGGTATGGAACGGGTCATTAAGCAAATCCATACGTTTATCCAAAAGAATGATGCGGTGATGGTAACCTTATGCAGTGATGTCATTGGAGCTAGTTATGCCCCGGGTGTAAGTGCCACACAGCCCTTTGGAATGGAACCGAAAATACTGAGGGCCTTAGTAAAAGAAGCGGTGAAGCATAAGAAAACAGTAAGTTTTGATCTTGCTGAAATCAACCCAAAGCTTGATTTGGACAACCGAACCGTTAAAATGGCAGCTGCTTTTATTGTAGAAGTAATTGATAGTGTTTTCTCAAAAGAGAGTGACCATGGGGACGGTTCTGCCGGCCTTTTTTGATCCAAGGAATGAATAAAAAAGATCAAGAGAAGTGTCCCTTTCGAATTCTCTTATTTTAAAAGATTGTAGGCTTTCTTAGGTTCGCAGATTAAATGCTTCGGTACGCAGATAAATGCTCCATTTACGTAGATGAATTCCTTGGAATCGCAGATAAACTCACATTTAACGCAGATAAAACATGTAAAGTTGGGTCAGCCCCCCACTCAATAATAAGGAAATGACATTCTTTGGTTAAAAAAAAGGCCCGATAAAAAGGGCCTTTTTCCTACTCCATCCATCTTATTAGTACATCATAAATGATGCACCAACGATGATAAGGAGAATGAATAATACAACGATTAACGCAAAGTTATTTCCATATCCGCTCATATATTACACCTCCAGCATGAATGATTCTTTAGACTAGATCGTTATTGGTTTATTAATAAACAAAAGCAGTACCAACAATAATTAAAAGGATAAATAATACTACGATTAAAACAAATGTGCTGCCTCCGTAAAAACCGCCGCCGTAGCCAAAACCACCGTATCCAAAGCACATATTTATCACCACCTGTTAGAAGATCCTGAATATACTTTCACTATGTATCATATTTCATAAAACAAAAGTGGCTTGGACAACTATCATACGATATCGAAAAATATACGATTTACCTAAAAATGCAAAGAACGTCTGCCATTATAGGCAAACGCTCTTTCATGAAAAGAAGGTAATGTAGAATATGTTGGTTTTACGCTGGCGGTAATCATAATATATGTACAAGATCATAAAGTGGCATGGACAAGGGCTGATTTTCTTAAATAAAAATTTCCCAAAATAGGCTTAATCGGTTGGGTACTCATTTAAACTGTTGAATAGTCTAAAGTGTAGCCGAAAACCCATGTTCTTCCTTAACGCTTAGACTTGTTAAAGTAATCTCAATCAAAAAAAGCCCAGCTCGGGCTTTTTTGTATTCTTTAATTCTTTTGGCTGGAAAAAAAGACTACATGACCATGGGTATGGAATATCAGTTATGTTCATGCAGCGATTTTTTCAATTCAAAGATCGAACCGGCGCCTGAATGGGCACAGCAAAATACGGAAAGTGGTGTCCGAGGTGAACATAAGGGTGTTGAGGATGGTAGTGATGGTACAATGACAATGGGTATCCGTATCCCGTGTGGGTTCCAATAACAAGATGAGGCATATATCCTGTTCCATAAGGATGATACATAGATTTTCACCTGCATTTATAAAGGGAATTGTCTAACCTATTTCATGTTATGGTCTGTATCTAGAAAAGAGCTTATCAATATTCAAATTAGGTTATTACCTACTAATTGTTATGGGGAAATTTTTAATTAAAGAGCAGCTTAATCAATAAAAAGGCGCTTTCCTGCAACAAGGAGAAGCGCCCATTATATAAAACGATTATTTCGTTAATTGAATCCAATCCTGATCTGGTGGTAAAAAACTTAGAATTGCACTTAATTCAGGAAGGTGTACAAAGAGTACCTTAAGCCGATGGTATAGGTCCTCTCTAAACACATTTTCTCGAATCATTTTCAGTAGATCCTTATTGGTGGCTGTCCTTTCCACCATCATCATGGATTCCATCACTGGTACTTTTGTTAACTTACAAAATGGATTTAACCCTTGGAGCAATATCTTCAGGGGTTTTAAATTGTCTGAAAAGGATTACATAGGTCTTATTATTAAGCTTTGTTAAATAGGGTGTTAATTTTTACCAATTATTAAACTGACGTGTGAAAGAGTATAAGATCGAAGCTGGCAATAAGCCGCTTTTTATTATTTCAGTTACCATATAATTTTTTTTTCATAATCTATCAGTGAACAATAATTTATTGAAAGAGGTTGGTTAAATGGTTTTAAAACTTGACATGGAACAATTGCTTTCTGTAGCAAAGGAAAATGGTGTAGTTGATTTTCTTGATAGTAATCCAGTAGAAGTTATAGCAAAGTTAGGAAAAGGACCTAAGTCAAAAGGCAGCAAAGGTAAAAAAGGAAGCAAAGGTTCAAAAGGCAGCAGCGGTTCAAAAGGCAGCAGCGGTTCAAAAGGCAGCAGCGGTTCAAAAGGCAGTAGCGGTTCAAAGGGCAGCAAAGGCTCGAAAGGCAGCAGCGGTTCAAAAGGCAGCAAAGGCTCGAGAGGCAGCAGCGGATCCAGTGGCAGTCATGGCAAAAGGAGATCCAGCAGCAGCAGCAGTAGCAGCGGATCCAGTGGCAGTCATGGCAAAAGGAGATCCAGCAGCAGCAGCAGTAGCAGCGGATCCAGTGGCAGTCATGGCAAAAGGAGATCCAGCAGCAGCAGCAGCAGCGGATCCAGCGGCAGTCATGGCAAAAGGAGATCCAGCAGCAGCAGTAGCAGCGGATCCAGCGGCAGTCACGGCAGAAGGAGATCCAGCAGCAGCAGTAGCAGCGGATCCAGCGGCAGTCATGGCAAAAGGAGATCCAGCAGCAGCAGCGGTTCGAAAGGCAGTAAAGGATCAAAAGGCAGCAGCGGTTCAAAGGGCAGCAAAGGCTCGAGAGGCAGCAGCGGTTCAAAGGGCAGCAAAGGCTCGAGAGGCAGCAGCGGTTCAAGGGGCAGCAAAGGTTCGAAAGGCAGCAGCGGTTCAAAGGGCAGCAAAGGCTCGAGAGGCAGCAGCGGTTCAAGGGGCAGCAAAGGTTCGAAAGGCAGCAGCGGTTCAAAGGGCAGCAAAGGCTCGAGAGGCAGCAGCGGTTCAAAAGGCAGCAAAGGTAAAAAAGGCGGTAAAAGGAAATAGTGGAAATTCGATCCTGGAAAAAATTATTTAGTGCAATTAGTAAACTCTTCACCTAATAATTTTTTATAAAGTTAAAACGTTCACTTTAAAACCGATTTCATAAATCGGTTTTTTTGCTTCTTATAAAGTAACGGATGATTTCCTTAAAGCAAAGGCACAAAAAGCCAGTCTTTTTCTTCTTCAGCTATCCTGAAAAATAGTAATGGTGAAAGGGCATTTGGCAATATTTTAGTTGAATTTCATAATTGTGTTTAACACATTAGATTGTGAAAAAATATTCTTAAAGTAAAGGGTGCAAGAGTAAAATTTGAGGATCATTGCGGTGATTCTGCTTTGTTGATGTACTTATGGGCAGGTTAGTAAAACGATAGTAATATATATTTATTAAGTAGTATGACTAAAATAGCATCGGAGTAATATAATGCATTCTTTTGGTAAAAAAATTATCAACTTGTTTTTTGAAAAACCTAACTACACTGAAAAGCCTCCAATAAAGCGAGCACAATTTATATTAATGGTAGCTTCTTTGTTTTCATTTTTCTTTGTTGGCATAAATGTTGGAAAATCTACATATCCAATATATTTTGCAATCTCAGACTTTTTAATTGGTACTTTATTTGTTTCATATGGAATAGAAAATTTTATTAATAATAAAAACAAATTTTTAGGGTATTTGTTTTACTTTTGTATAGCAGTATTTTTTTATTGGGATTCTATTGATAATTTCTTATAATTTAAAATCAGCTATTATTTTTTATTCAGCATACGGGAGCAAGAGCTAAAGTTGAGATCGTTGCGGCGGTCTTTTGTTGTTGTACGAACGT
>NZ_JAEHGC010000029.1 GCF_016107705.1 Neobacillus cucumis | reverse complement strand
ATGAAAGATAAAGGTACAAAAATGATTTCGTATTCCCTTTATTCAAAAACTGGATATTTAATTGGTGCAGATCTGATTTATTTAGTAAAAGGAGCAAATGGAAAACAATATCATATAGAGGTGGACCATAATCATTTGGTCGTTTCCACAATCCAAATAAATTAAATTGCAAAGGGAGCAAAATTCTTTACAATAAAACTCAGTGTAAAACACTTTATCTGTATGTATATCGAGCAAGAAAAGGGCTGCCGAAGCATCCCCTATTCTTTAACATAAGCACCCGTTAGCCATCCATGCAGCAGGGCTGCACCACAAAGAATGAATATGGATAGGAAGTGTCAATACTGATACTGACCTTAATCCAGTCAATCCAATCTATAGGCTTGCTAATTTAACACTCTCCTCTTTTTTTAACGATTGAGCAGGGTCTTCTTAAGTATTGTCACTTTTCTATTCTTGAAGAAACTTATTTTCATGGTAGTGGAACAAGGACTTCTCATTTAGTGCATATTTATTTCGTAATACACATTTGTCAAAAGGTCTTGATTAGCAACGGACAGATTTTTTCACAATATATGGAATAAAATAATAACTAAGAGCAAGGTTAGCCCTTCACATACATTGAGATTCCATCAATGCCTTGCTTCTTTTTTATAGCTACAAGACTAATGCCCAAGAATTACTTGCTATTTCCCATAGAATAAAGTGTCATATATTAATTGCCAACCAGTTATGAATTTTGAAGGCATCAAAAGTGCCTTTTTTTTGCGACACCTATTTGCTTTCAGATTCCATATTCAAGGATTGTACTCAACTAAGAAAAAAACATCCATAAATATTATTGGGTAGTTTTTTCTCATTTCAAATGAGAAAAAGCTACTTTCCAGCCACTCTAATTTATACGAATTAGGAGATTCCCTAATTGTATGCTACACTTAGTTTACCGTTTGATTTACTGTTTTCATGTTCCCCATTCATTCGTGAGTGGGGTTTTTGTTTTTTAAGAAAAGTAAAAAACAGACTCTCTAAAAGAGCCTGTTTAAAGGATTCTATAATTAAGCTTTGTGTACGTTAGCTGCTTGAGGTCCACGTTGACCTTTTTCAAGGTCAAAAGTCACTTCTTGACCTTCTTCTAATGTTTTGTACCCTTCGCCTTGAATCGCTGAGAAATGAACGAATACATCTTCTCCACCTTCACGTTCGATGAATCCGAAGCCTTTTTCGCCATTAAACCATTTTACTTTACCTTTTTCCATGTTTGTTGCCTCCTAGTGTGTAAACACACACAATGTAATACTATCCTTGCTCTCAGTGATCATCAAGACGAAAAGTTCAAACTCATACAAATCCTTTACACCGAACAAAAATAATTCTTTTTAATCATAGCATTTTTTGTAAGATATTGCAAGAAGACAAAAAATCCATCACAAAAACTGTTTTGAGCTTGCTATTTCTTAAATATTATCATTGCAGAATATTTTGTATCTGGATAAACCCCATACTCTGTATGGGTGCTTACAGCAAGAGGAACAGAATTGTATTTAACATCTATAAGCTTTCCTTCCTCTAATGAGCCAACAAACTCATTAACTACTCGAATAAGTTCTTCGAAGTCAGTACTTTGAAAACCTTTTACCTCATACATTTATTCTCTCTCCTTTCATGGAGCATTTCTACAATATAAATTCCTATGAGCACTAATATTTAAAACATAAGAAAAAACCTCTTTTAAAACAAAAGGGTTGTCTTTAAGTGACCCCACATTAATTCAAAAGTTGTATGTCCGCACCATTTGATAAAATTTTTAAATAAAATTAGCATTTTTTATATATCTAATAAAAATGGAATTAAAAGGAAAAAATCATACTTTCTAATGATGTTAGAAATTAAGAGGATATGAATAATTATGATTTGAGTGGTTAAGATATTTTTCACAATGACCGCGTGAAAGTTAAACTTTGAAATAAATTACTTATCCTACCTTGTTGCTTAATAAATCTATTGCCTGATTTTCAGTGATACCTCTAATTAAACCAAGTTCACTAATAAACATCTTTCGTGCACTTTCCAGCATCTGCTTTTCACTTAAATTAAGTGATTTATTTTTGTTTATCCGCATTAAATCCCGTACAACTTCAGCTCCTTCTTGGATATCACCTGTTCTAAGTTTTGCCGTATTAATCTTGTATCTTTCTTTCATTGTAAGGGTTGTATCGGTTAGACCATGATGGAAAATGTTCAACACGTTTTCAAGAGTAGTCATATCGGTAACTAAGCGAATCCGTGATTTGTGTACTGTTGCAATAGGAATCATAACTTGCATTTTATTCATTAGCATATTTATTATAAAATACTGAAGTTTCTCACCTTGAATTTCCTTTATTTCTATTGCTTCAATAACTCCTGCTCCCTGCATAGGATAAACAATATAATCACCAACTTGAAACAACTAACCACCTCCAAATATAAAACATCTTAAGTATACCACATGAAACCTAAATAACAAAATTTTTATTTTATCATTTGTTATTAGTTAATGTCAACAAAATTATTTCCTGAGTCGTGTGTAAAAAACAATGGGATCGCTGCCCATTGTTTTTTTATAGTGAGAAAATAGGTAAATTGTTAAACTGCATCCTTCGCACAATAAAAAAAGGCCACCTTTAGTGATAGCCTTTGCTTAAAGAAAAGCCAAGGTTAATTGAAGGTGGAATAATTATTGCTTTCCAATTTATATACCTTGCTCCTTCAATAGTTGGTTTTCTACCATTCTTTATAAAACTTTCTTCTATTGCTCGAACTTCAAAAAATTCTTTTGACTATCTCTCAAGGATAAATCGTTTGCACCGCCCCAATAGTCAAAATCTTTTGCTTGAACATAATCATCCTTCCAAAAACAAACTTTACATATAATGTCGGTCCCATGAGGTTTATATTCTAAAGTCTTATAACCACAACAAGGCCAGGGAAACTCTTCCATTTATTTTCACCTTTTTTGCAAATATTTCTTTAATTTTATCATAGCTTTTTAAACACTAACTTGCTACCTTAAGTTTAAGAAGAAAAAAGGATCGACTCAGCGGTCAACCATCTGAAGTGAACCCATTACTCTAAATTGAGATGGGCATACAAACAGTTAAAGTCTCTTTAAACTCATTCTTTTATCAATTTTCATTATAATATTTTCGTAAACTTCTGCTTGTTCACCTGTACATCGATCATTTTTACTTTCTGTATTAAGTAGCCTTCTTAATAGTTCCATTTCTCTATCGGTTAAATTAATTTGCATTTGTTTTTCCTCCCTTAATGTGATTATCACCACAACCAATAATATGATGGAGTAGAAAAATATAGTACGTGCAAACTTTTTACTTTTAAACATTAAGAATAGCCCTTCTCACTCGAAAAGGAGCAGACTTTTACTCTTAACAGGTTACCCTTTTGAGTCTCTTAACGAGAATCCGAAAGTGATTTTATTCGAAGCAGCAAGCGTTCAAAATCTGTTATCTAACATACTTTCCTTCTTCAGCTAACCTGCCAGTTCGTATTATAAGGTTAGCCAGATAAGAAAATATTTCTGGTTGACCTTTTTTTATTAGGTCTTAATATGACAGTAGCCAGGGTAGAACGTAACTGCCCGTGGGGCTTTGACCCCGTCAACTAAACCGTTCGCCCCTACTTGTAGAAACATGATTGAGGCTGGTTGGGACTTAGATCTCGTATAACAAGCGAAGCTGTGACACTGCATGGAGGATTAGGGGTTACTGGCAAATTTCTAGTTTAGAAGGAGGATTTAGAATGAATCCAGTCGTTGGTCTGGATGTATCAAAAGGAGAAAGTCAGGTTCAAGCATTTTTGGAAAAAGGCAAACCATTTCGAAAGAGTTTTAAAATTTAATAAAAACCCTATCATTGATAGGGGTAATGACAGGGTATTAACTTTCTTCCTCTTCACAACAAGCGCATACGGTATAATATACTGTGGCATTAGCATAACACCTGTCACACGGGTTAGGAAATGTAACAAAAACATGTGTTATACATGGAAATAAAATTGTTAATTGCGTATTGGTTTTTTTAAAATGTTCCTTCTTCAACTAAACTCCCATTTAGTAGAACAAGAAAAGGAATGTCGAAGCAGCCCCCATTCTTCAACAAAAGGAAGATTCATTTTCTAAAGGTGAACAGTGATGAAAAAGTGCATAATCATTTTATTAATCGTGTAATTCATTCAACCTTGGACACTATACACCGAAAGATTTGAGCAAATGTATGTGAAATTCCACATTTAATGTCTTGGGTAATTTAGCTTGGACTTTCTTCTTGCTTGTTCTCCGTTTTCCTCTAAATTTCCCTTGTTTACTCCTACCGCAAAAGCGCGTAACTCCAAGGAAATCAAAAGTTGCAGTGTATCGTACACAAAACACAAAGTCCATTACCAGCCCTTACGATTACACAAAGATGTAATATGTGCAAGATGGTGTCGTCCGTGCCAAGCGTAGATTCCGATATTTTTACCTACTGAAACTTCACCCGATTCTGGGTGGATAAATATCTTTTCCATATCAGCTAGACTTAGACTATGTAAAAGGTTTGTCCATCGATGGTGCAATGCTTCGAGCAGAGATAGTGAAATATCAATTGGTAATTTATAATCGGAAAGTTCCGCCCATCTAGTTTCGTCGTAGGTCTTAATTACAGGCTTTTCTTCTGTAAGTGCCAATTTAAAGCGAACATAGGCATTCATATGACTATCCGCAAGGTGATGTATTACCTGTCGAACCGTCCACCCTCCTGAACGATAAGGTGTATCAAGCTGTTCATTATCTAAGT
The DNA here is from genome assembly GCF_016107705.1 of Neobacillus cucumis. Next base: position 14,732 of record NZ_JAEHGC010000029.1, on the reverse strand, counting down.
CTTTTACAGCATCTCGTAATAATCTTGGTAAACTTTCAATCTCATTTATCCAATCCTTTGTAATGTTGTAAGTAATTTCACCATTAAATTGAAATTTTCCAATTGGATACTTCATATCCATCTACTCTTCCTCCTATAAAGTCCCTTGTAATTTTTTTTGCTAACTAAATGAAATGTCTAAAAATATGTAATTCTACAACATTTCCTAACTATCTTCAATTTAACTCCCTCCCTATATCGAGATTTTACCATAATAATCCATAATTGTTTTTAAAATAACCTACCAGTTACGTCAATAAGAAATTGCATTTCCTTTGTTCCAGTAATGCAATTTTTTTGAGGAAAACACTTAATTTTCTTCTTCTCAACCCAAAACCAAATCGTTAATCTTGATCCTCCAAATCATATGATCGTATCCTTTGTCCCAATAATCCTTTAACAAATAATTAGGGTCTCCAAATTTCTTTTTCCAGATTTTTTGTGCACTTTTATAGCCACTATCTAAACAAAATTCTTCTATGCCTTTACTCTTTAAAATAAAATACATCGTATTCAATAGTAAGTTCCCTACCCCCATTCTCTGGTAGGCCGGCTGAACAAATACTGTACCTATCTCATTTAGCTCTTTAAAAGTGTTGTTTGTACAATTACATATGAGATTACTTGCTTGACCATATTCAATTGAACCAATAATTTTATCACCATCTAAAGCAATCAAGAAATATCGTTTCTCTCCATTGCTTTCAAAATCACTTTCTAAGTATTTTTCCTTAACTTCAACTTCATCATTAATGTCATTCAACTTATCTCCTAAACCTTCTTTAATAAAAGTATCAGTAATCACAATTCTAAAAAATGAATTTAACCCTATTTTGTCCTCAATTCTTGGCCTTCTTATTTCCACTTTATGCACCCCAAAACTTCTATTCACTTCACTTCAACAACATATTTCAACTATCCTTCTTAAAGTATTCTAACCCGTGAGTTGATGAACCCCAACAATTTAACACGTTCATTATCTATCCCTAAATAGTTTAAAAAAATTGAAATTGAAAAGTTAGGTAAGGCTTCTACCAGCCCATTGGAAAAGGCATTTTTTGAATTTATGTTTTATTGGATGTCGAATTGGAGAAATTGTTACATTATAAAGAAATCGAATTAATTGCTCAAACTGATCTACCATTGTTAGGAAAAAAGGAGATAAACAAAAAGAAGTATATTTTAATATCCGCTGTGAAATTTGAGTTTAATGCAAGAGCTTTATAGGAAGTATTTTTATAAAGGGATACAAAAAAGCAATGCGAAAAAATGCATTGCTTTTTTCTTCATTTCTTGTACCGGTTCGTTTAAGTGAAAGTTTTCTCAATTTTTCACCCTTACCGAATAAACGGGAATTTTGCCTTAAACTAAATTATGCACTTTTCATTATTACAGGAAAGCGCGCTTTTCTTGAATAAGCCAGAAGCTTGATATTGGAAAAAGTGAGTTATAAATGCTGCTATTCTAGTTAGCCTGCTTGCTGAAATCTCTTTGAGCTCCCCTATAGCTTCCAATAAGATTTTGATAACCAGGAAGATGATTAGAAATTAAAATCCCAAAACCTTCAACATCATTGCGCCAATCACGTTGTAATTCGCACGCTATGCTAAACCAGTTCAGAAGCTGTACCCCACCATGGGCCATACGCGTTAATGCCGCATCCGCTACTTGTTTACTGAATGTTCCAGAAGCATCAGTAGCAACAAATACCTCATAACCAGCGTTCACAGCGGAAAGCGCAGGAAATGCCACACAAACATCTGTTACTACTCCCGCAATGATCAGTTGTTTTTTACCAGTTTCTTCGATTGCTTTGACAAAATCCTCATTATCCCATGCGTTAATTTGTCCAGGACGAGCTATTTTTGGCGCATGAGGAAAAAGTTCAACCAATTCTTGCATGAGTGGCCCATTAGGCCCTTTTTCAAAACTTGTTGTTAAAATAACTGGTAAATCAAAAAACTTAGCAGTGTTAGCAAGAGCCATAACATTGTTCTTGAATTCATCAACACCATAGTCACGCACAAGACCGGAGATAAGGCCGGTTTGATGATCAACTAAAAGAACAGCAGCGTCATCTTTATTAAGACGAGAATAGAAATCAGACATTTTATTGTCCTCCCTTTAATTAAGGTATAAGTAATCGAAGAAGATTCATAGATTTGAAAATACATTTAAACTCCTTCGTTTGTTCCAATATTATTGAACGGATTATGGGAATTCGTTTTCTAAAATATCATAATGAGTTTGTAGTATTTTAATAAAAATGATTGAAAATGCTAGGACTTTTTCTATTAATCTAGAGCTGGAATGTGATCGATCCAATGAATAAATTGGTTTAAATATTTTTGAAGATAACGTTTTGTTTGTTCGTCTGTAAGGACTTTCTGATCAGGATCAATCTTTTTATGTACTTGGGAAATCAACACTTTTTGAAATGGAAGAACATGAACCTGCATGGCCTCTAGTACTTGTTTGATTTGCAATTGAGCAAAGGCAGTACCTAATCCCCCAGGAGTTGCGCCAATTAAACCAACCGGTTTTCTGCTAAGAACAGCGGATTCCCGAGGTCTTGATGCCCAGTCCAATGCATTCTTTAATACGCCTGGAATCCCAGAATTGTACTCAGGACTTACAATAATGATACCGTCAACGTCCTGGATAGCAGATTTAAATGATGTCACTGTTTCTGGAACACTTATTTCTAGGTCTTCGTTGAACAAAGGCAGATCATTAATCTCGATCCAACGGAATTGATAGGAATCATCCAGCTCTGCTAATGATTGAGCAATGATTCGATTATAAGAGTTTTTTCGTAAACTACCACATATAAGGCCGATGGTCTTGGTCATACATTTCCTCCTCGTTTAAAATCACTCTCATATTACCATAATATTCCAAAAGGGAGGAAGTGACATTATACCTAATTTTGTCAGGTTATTTAATTGAATGAAGTATTTATTACAAAAAATCTAGGATGTATGGATTTCTCTTTATTTTTCTTATTACTCGGCACATATTTTCCAAGATACGGAAAATGGTCTTTGCTAATTTTTATTTTCTCTTCCAATTACCATATATTCCTATCATACTAGTAACTATAAAGAATTGGAGGGAGTGCAGAAATGGAAGAAAAGAAAGTGACGTGGTTAGAACTCTTTTATGATTTGTTATTTGTGGCGGCGGTTGCGGCTGCGACGCATGTATTACTTCATGTTGAAGATGGTCATATCCATGCAGAGTATTTAGTAAAGTTTGTATTAATTTTTATTCCTATCTGGTGGGCTTGGGTAGGGCAAACCTTATTTATTAACCGGTTTGGAAAAGATTTATTTCATCAACGTATCTTTTTAATTCTGCAAATGTTTTTTGTACTAATTATGACATCAAGTTTATCAGCTGATTTTGATCCTTATTATCTTTCTTTTTTAATTGGGTATATTGGCTTAAGAGCAGTGACTGCGATTCAATATCTTATTGTCCAGAGTGTAGAAACGGGAGTTCGAAAACAAGCAGCCCTCTTTTTGGGAAGGTATTTTTGGATTGGAATCGTTATTTCATTATTGTCCGTCTTTTATGATTCTTGGGTTCGATATGCTGTGTTGTATACGGGAATCCTTATTGATATCTTTGTCCCAGTGCTTGGACGAAAATGCTTAGTAAAGGTTCCCACAAATACGGCTCACTTATTAGAGCGATTTGGTTTATTTACCATTATTCTTTTTGGGGAAGCTCTTATTAGTACACTTGCGGTCATTCAGCCTACACAAGGAAACTGGGATTCAATAGGCTTTGCGATCATTTCATTTATCCTGATTATATCGATGTGGTGGCAATATTTCGATAACATGGAGAAGAAACTCGACAAGTCTTTACAAACATCCGGACAAATCATTATTTATGGTCATCTGTTTATCTTAATATCTTTGAGCATGATAGCAGCATCTATCAGACTATTATTTTTACGTGAGGTCCATTACCTATTTATCTTATTTTTTGTTTTTGGAGCTGTATTGCTCTATTTCCTGTCAACTACCTTTGTTTTCCATCAATATAGACATGTGCACCACCGATTGAAAATTTATCATTTAGGGTTATTTTTAGGAATTTTAGCCGTCTTTTTTATTATTAATTTGATTATTGTTGTACCAAATATTTTGATAATAGCAGAATTAACCTTATTTTTTATTATCTTTACTAAACTAACAATTTCTAATTAAAAGCAACCGTTGACAAATGGGATTCATTCGAGATAATAAATGGTTAATAGGGTTATTTTCATTTTATTTCTTTACTGTAATAACCATTTCTTGTTCATTTTTCTTATTGTGGCTACAAAAAGCATACTTTATGACACGTTGAAAAACAGGTACTATTCAGTGTGTCAATAAAGTATGCTTTTTTATTTTAAAATTTCATTTTGTTATACTTTTTTACAGGAATTAACAGAAAAAAAGCAATCCATTATTGTGAATCGCCTTTTTCCAAGTAGTTTTAGTTGAATAAAACCATTATTTAATAGAGGTAATATGCTCTTCTAGACGATCCCAAGTTTCAGTAATTCCTTGTTCCATCCCCATATCTAAGACGGTTTTCAGTGCCTCTGCAGAATTATATACTGCACGATTAATAAGCCTTGTCTTTCCTTCATATTCTTCAAATGTTAAGGTAATATGAGTTGAAGGCATCTCTTCGTTTTCATTACCTTGAGCATCTGAAAAATAGTCAATATAAACTATCTTTTCATCCTGAATGATCTCTTGATAAACGCCTTTTCCCCAAGATTCGAATCCAAAAAAATCTCCTTGATTCTCATCGATACACTTCATACAATAATGCCAGATTCCACCTTCTCTAAAATCAACATTACATACGGTAAGAACCCAACCGCGCGGTCCCCACCATTGCTTAAGATGCTCTGGCTCCGAAAATGCTTTGAATAATAACTCCTTAGGTGCATTAAACACACGTTCAAGAACAAGTACGTTATTCTCTACTTTTGAAATCATTTTAGATGACATAGAAATTCCTCCATAGATTATTTTCAATAATACTTTTTGCTGTATGCCCATTTCCTTTATCTGTTGAAGTGTTTAGATTGAAGCAAAATTTAAAAGTACAATAATATCCTTTTACCCTGACATTTACCTGTCAACTGATAATTTATTTAGCCCATTATTCTCAACTGTTCTTCAAGGCGATCAAGGGTCTGGTTTGCTCCCTCAATGGCTCCATACTCTTTAACCACTTTTTCTCGAATCTCTTCAGACGGGAAAATCAATCGCATGGTAAGAATTGTTTTATTTTCCTGCTCGACAAAAGTGGCTATTGTCTAAAATTGTCCTGGATCATCCTCTATATCATCGCTAGATGTGTAAACGAGGCGCTCTGGTTTTACCATTTCATGAAATGAGATCTTGTTTGGATATTCAACACCATCCGGCCCTTTCATTATAAATCTCCAGATACCACCAGGCCTTAAATCAATTTCAGAAGTCCTAATTGAAAACCCTTTTGGTCCCCACCAGTTTACTACGTGTTCTGGTTCCGTCCATGCTTTCCAGACAAGTTCTCTCGGTGCATTAAAAACTCGATTGACAATGAGTTCTGGACCCTTAACTTTCACGGTTGTCTGTTTACTCGTATTCATTTCTACCATCTGAAACCTCCATCATTCACTATTTTTATTTTCCATCTTTTTTTGCATTACCTTTAAATAATCGTCCAATTTATCAAATCTTTCTTCCCAAATGCGACGATAAGATTCTAGCCATGTATTTAATTGGATAAATGGCTCAGATCTTAATTGGTAAATGCGACGATTGGCATCCGCTTTTGCTGTAACAATTCCGGCTTCACTAAGAACACGTAAGTGTTTAGATGCTTGTGGTTGACGAATTTGTAAACGATCTGCAATTTCCCCTACAGTAAGGGGTCCATCTCGCAAAATTTCAACAATCTGTAAACGATTGGGTTCGGCAAGTGCGCTCAATGTTGTCGTATCCATATATAAATCCTACCCCTATCCATAAAACAGCTAAATATTATTAATAACTATGCTCTTTGTATTCAACAGCAACATGTATTCAGTCTCAATCCCCCTCCCAGCTCTATACTCCTCGAGAAATGAACTTATACTTTGGAATCTCTAACATGCGTTTGGTATTTCTTGAAAAGAATATACCATACAGGGAATATTCTTGTAAAGGAATATTTAAAATATTTTCCTGTTAGTTTAAATTCATTAAGGCTTTTTTATTCCTTTTATTAAGAAAAGTGTAATGTAATTAAACTTTGTTAATGGAGATTCCTTATAACATAAAGTACAATTAAATTAATATTGTTTTTTAAAAATTTAGTTACCAAGTGGCTCGTTTGTTGGTAAAAACCCATCATACAGTTTTGTGAAATTTAGATCAGAGGAAGAATTAAGAGTAATTTAAAATTATTATTCCCACAGAGCTATTAGAAGGAGGATATTATGAGCGAAAATATTAAAACTTATGAAGCACAAGGTATCAAAATATATTGGAAACCCAATATTTGCCAACACGCAGCAGAATGTGTAAAGGGATTGCCAAGTGTGTTCAATACTCAGAAAAGACCTTGGATTTCACCACAGAATGCAACTGCTAAAAAAATCATGGAAGTGATTGATCTTTGTCCAAGCAGAGCTCTTACTTATGAGCAAAAATAAATAAACTAAAAAAGTTAGGAGAATGAGAAAATGACTGAAATTAAAATGGGCAAGAATGAATTCTATATTGAGGAATCTAATGAAATTATTGCAAGAATTCAATTTATTCCAAGCGGAAAAGATGTAAATGGAAGAAATTTAATTATTGTAAGCCATACAGTTGTATATGAGGGACATAATGGTCGCGGATTAGGTAAACAATTAGTAAACAAGATAGCTGAATATGCAAGAGATGAAAACCTATATATTATTCCTGTATGTCCTTACGCAAAAAGTGTTCTTGAAAATAAGGAAGAGTATCAAGGTGTACTAGCAAATTGATGCCATTTTATTATATATGCGTTTAATCAACTACACTTAACTGGACAAAAAAATAAGGTCAAGCTTAGACTAATCACTAAATCAGGGCGTACTGCTAATTAGTATAAGAGATCCAATGAAGAAGCCACGATAACGAAACAACCAATTTTTTAAAATGCCTAGAGATTAAATGAAAACACCGACATTCAAATCGGTGTTTTTATTTATTTATAATTGGACATTAAACAATTGTCTTAACCTTCTGGTGCCTTCGTAGACCATTGCAGCATCCCAAGAACGCATCCTTCCTTCATAGCCGTGCGCTTAGCCCTGTATTACATATATCTTGGATTATGATTTTATGGGCAATCACATTTAAAAACTGCCATTTTGACAGCTTGATCTGCAACTCTTGCACCCGTTAGCTTAACAAGCAATCACAATTTAATATCCTGGCACTTTGACTGGATGATATACCAACCTTCAGCTTCTGAATTAAAGTGGGCAACATTAAATTCATTTAGATTTATTAAATCACTGAAAGTTGAAGGGATATTACAACTCCAGTCTAATTTTTCTACCTTAAGAGGGAAATTATCTTTGTTCGGATTAGGAGTATGAATATATACTGCATCTCGACCTGCATCTTCATCACTCAATAAAATCCAAGATTGATAAGATTTTTCAAACATTTTTAGCTCATTTAATACCCTTTTATAAATAGCAAAATATGCTTTTATATGCTCTCTTCTTATCTTCACACTTCCATTTCCAAGACCATCCCAATCAAGGTGAATATGATAAAAATTAAACCACGACTCATTATCAAGTTCCAGATGAAAGCTATTTACTTTTCTCCATATATTATGAAAATATCTCTTTTTTCCACGAAATTCCCCCAAATTATTCCTCCTATTCAAACTCTCCTAACCGTTCCCCCAATAAAAAACAGAAATCGCCGCAGCTATCCCATCTTTAACATAAGCACCCGTTAGTGTAAGAAGTTTCACAAACTTGTTTTCATTTTGAAGAACTCCTTTGTCGTATAAAAATATATTTAATCGAACTTTCGACATTGTTTTTGACTTTCCTCTTGCGAATTATGTTTCTTAATTTTTACATTTGTCACTTTTAACCCTTCTAGGTTAGAATCCCTTACAGAAAAAGTAAGTTTATCATAATCTCCACCGTGATGTCCTGAATAGCTTAAAGCACTTGCAAAAATAAGATGTCTCCTGGGGTCCGCATCAATGGGCTTAATTTGGATTTTTGGACACATAAAAAAATCCGAATAAGATGGACCTAAAATATATAAATAACGTGTAAACAATGCTTCTTCAAGCAATTCTTCTTTAGTAGGTCCGTTCAATTCTTTTTTCCACCCTACTACGAGCCAAGCATATAGGGATTGGGACTTTATTTGCACTTTGTGGCTATTCTCCGAAATGATTAATTCCCCATCTTTAGCTGTACAGGTTTTGCGTTTGTTCCCAAGTACACACTTATAAGCAGGTTCAATTGTAATCACTTCATCATTTACCGTTTTTACTGTCAATTTATTGGATGGTTTCTCTAAAGATATCTCAGTTGTTCCATTCACTCGGCTAGAGTTATTAAGCCAGTGTACCACTTTTCTGAGCACACGTTCTTGAAAACCATCGTTGATACTGAATATACGCTGTTGCCCAGAATCATTTTCAATTTTAATGTTTTGAACCTCATAATGCATTACTGAGTGCATCATTAATTGTTCCAAAAAAGGAACCCGTTGATTAGTATTAGTCTTTGCTAAAGCCATTTGACTGTCTGTATTAATAAAAATTCCTATGAGAAGTAGAGTGACAGCATTAAATCTCTTCATATCGTGATTTTCCTACGTCTGCAAAATTCTAAAAAGTCTTTTCTCACATTACACGTTGTAACATCGTAAAAATTGCTTGTTCCCAATGCGTCCAAATTGGGGGCCTCCTTGCTTTTCATAAGCTCTATTTTAGTCTTGGGAATTAATTTACGATTATTCATCTTTAAATAAACCGCCATTTACAACAAGCAAAAATAACCGCAGCAGCGATCATTGTAGAAATATCATCTTTATATAACTCTGATTCCTTCAATCGCTAACATATACATAGTTAAAAATTTTCCTCTCGTACCATCCATTATATAGACTATTGAGGACATTTTAGAGCATGTACCTGATAGGGCAGAGAAGATAAAACAAATAAAAAAATCCTATGCTTTATTGTGGTTGATAATCCTTATGTAATGGGTGTAACCCACGAACACGGTCAACCGTGACACATAACTCCATGCCAAACAAAAAGAGGACGCTCACAATATAGATCCAAAACGTGACCAGTGTTGTAAACGTTAGTGTCCCATATATCAATTCGTAATTCCCTAAATGATGGGTATAAATAACGAACAGCTGGCGTGCAACGTAAACACCTATTGTGGTCACAATCGCTCCTGTCAGCAAAGCTTTCGTCGAGAGTGCTGCCGAAGGTAGAATCCGATAGCAGAGAAAGCAGGTTACGAACATGAAGAACAAGAAGAACGTCCCTGACATGATGTGAACAATGTGAACCCATTCGAATCCATCAAATTTTGCGATATTCATGGCGACTTCGGGTGAGACCGCCGATAGAAGAGAAGACACAAGAATTAACAGAAGCAAAAAACCCAGCATCACGAACCCAATCACGTACTGCTTAATAAAGGAACGGTATTTACGAACTTCACAAATCGTGTCGAGCGTTGTTTGCAAAGACAGGAAACCGCCAATAGATGCCAACAGCAGTCCACCAATGCCCATTATCCCCACCGCAGTGCGGAATTTAGTTAGATGATCGATGGTGGTAGTAACAAATGATTCACCTTTCGGCATAGAAGGGATAAATGATTGAAACAGATGATCGAGAAACTGCTCAACAGCAGTACCGTCAATAAATAGAGATGCAAAAAAAATCAACAGCAATGTAAGAGGAATAGTCGAAGCAACTCCAAAATATGCAATGATGGAACTTAAATACATAATATTGTGATGAAAAAAGCCTTGAATCAAAGTTTTGAAAAACACTTTTACTTTATGCACCTGCGACAAACCTTCCCTAGTATTCTGTCATATAGTTTGTGCGGGTGGGTCCCATACAATGCAAAGCTTTCGTCGAGAAAAATGATTATACGAAAAAAATGCCTATCCTTCCTGGATCGGTACCTAACCCTTTGACAAACGTTTGTAAAAGGGGGAACTATTAATACTGCCTTTTGGCTTCCGAATCCTTGGTTACACAAGATAAAAAGCAATCAACAACATTTTTACTAACGCACCCGTTAGTTTAAGTGAAATACTTCACATATTCGATCCGATTCAAACAAGGGTAGTAGTCCATCTTTAGTCCAAAAACAGAATAAGGCTGAAGGGGTACCTTCCTTTTGAAAAGCTATATGAAATTTAATCAATCATCATTGTTTCAAAACCACATTCATAATAATTTTAACGTGAAATAGGCTGTTAAATCAGTAACAGCAACCTAAAAGGATTCATAATTTGTTGAAGAGAGTACACATAGTATCTCTTATTTGCACAAAACTGACAAAATTTCTTCGTTTAAATCTCTTGTTAGATGTCAGCTTAGCCTAATTATTAAATAAAAAGGGGAGGAAAAATGCAACATTTTCAAAATGAACTTCAAACTTTAGGAATGGATAATTTCCAAGTCGGTACTTTAATTCCAATCGATCCAAGCCTCAATGATCCACGTCATTTTGGCGGAATGCGTTGTGGCGGTGGAATGCGTTGTGGCGGTGGAATGCGTTGCGGAGGATTCCGTTGCGGAGGATTCCGATGTTTCGGTTGCTTCGGTTGCTTCGGTTGTGGTGGTTGTGGTGGTTGTGCCGGTGGTTATATCTACTACGACGGTTACAACGACTGGTACGGTTACTAATTTACAAAAGAAAAAATGGATATCAATTAAAACAAAGTGCCCATGCATAAATTACCGGCAGGGCACTTCTTTACTCGCTATCATTTTGGACAAAAAGTCGTACATTAACTGATAATGTACAATCGTAACGATTAGAAATTCCTTCACTCACTACCCTACTCGTTCGAGTAAGAAATGCGATTCACACAGCAACCCTATTGTTCCACAAAAGCACTCGTTAGTTGAAATAAGACTTAAACTTCTTCCTGATATATCTCCGAACTTATTGGCTTTAAATTTAAAGGTATTTTAAACTCCCGAAGGTTTTCTATATGATTAAAAAAAGTATCTAAATCGTCATAATCCATTGACCATTCTGCTACCTCTAACGTTCCTAACTCTTCGGTAGGTTTAAAATAAAATAAACAGTGAAGTTGTTCCATATGGTCGTACTCCTCATCTTCAAAGATAGAAAACTGACGTACAAAACCAAAATGAAATAGTTCTTCTCCAGTAAAATCATAAATACCACATTCAAATAGAATCTGCTTATCTTCTTCCCCCTCTACGGGTTCTTTACAAAATCCCTTGAATGCATCCCAAACTTTTTTTATATCATCAGTGTCGTCACCAATCATATCTTTAAGGTGACTCTCAGCATTTCTAACCGTAATCATTCCAACACCCCCGATATTATTATGTATGTAACCCTTCTTAATACAGATAGGTAAGGGTTTGAAGTTATCGCTCCCTTTTCCCCCTGTTCACACCGTACGTGCGACTTTCACCGCATACGGCGTTCCAACTAATCCAATACATTCAATTCTATGTAATTATTTAGATTGATGTTGCTTTCTTCCGAAATCAGATGGCTTCATTTTTACATTGTAATCGAAATTCGTTTAGTTTTTCTCTTTGCTTTTTGGTTAGTTTTAAGACATTGAGTAGTTTCTTTATCTTTTCACTATCCTTAAGATGGACTAGTCGATGAACGGCTTCATGGAGTATCACTAGGTTTGAAAATCTATCATCTTTTGATAAGTGATACGGGTTCTTGTGATGGCAGTGCCAGTCACTAATGGCAAGTTCAGCTCCTGTTACTGCACATTTCCCATATTGAGCAATAAACTTACTTATTCGATTGTCATTGTATTCAATTGAACGATTTGGAATATAGTTTCTCATGATTGATAATAAAACCCTTTTATTTACAGCCTTTAGGCTTTTGTGGATTTTATCTCTACCTTCGGCAGTGTAATTACATGTTTCTTGCGAAAAGCATAGGTTTGTTTTATGCTTCTGGGCATATATGGGCACAAATACCATACTTTGTATTTTGTATAGTTTCGATTTATAACCTTTGTACCTTTTTTGTAGAGTTTTTGTCATCTCATGAAGATTCGCATCTGTTCTAAAAATCTTTAAACGATTATACAGTGTTTTTCTTAGATAGAAGTTTAACTCATTCAGATTTGTTGAAATTTGGGTGGCTGCGGAATAGTAGTTTTGGATTCCCATTACAACTGTGTTGTAATGCCAGACCGTTTCTACACAAGGCTTCTTCTGGATTGCTTTGATTGCTTCCTTAATTTTATTAGAGGTATTTGTCTTAGCTTTTCTCGACATCTGTGAATGGACTACATGACCAAACCTAGTTTTTCCCTTCCTAACTACTTTAAAAGTAAAGCCGAGAAACTCGGAAGAGTTTTTCTTTAAGTTAATTACCCTTGATTTCTCATCGCTGGTTTCAAGGTGTAATCTTCTTTTCAAAAAGTCTTTTATGGCATAGTTCATTTTGATTGCCTGAGACCGAGTTCTGCACAAAACTTTAAAATCATCCGCATAACGGACGATAAAGCATTCTTTTAACCCAGATTTTTTAAGTCCCTGGTACTTGATTCCACTGGTCTTATATTTAAAGTTGCTTTCGAATGTTTCCCACTGATTACTGATCCACCAATCAAGTTCATTTAGAGCGACATTTGATAATCTAACGTATCATGGATTTTTATATTAGTTATTCTTACTCACCCACAGCTAACCTCACAATTTGGTGATATACACATTTCTATGTATTGCAGTTTTAGACCCGTACATTCAGAAGTTCGTCAGCTTAGCCTTTTACTTTTAGACTTAACCGCATTCTCACCATATTCATTCAACTCAAGCATCATGAATTACATCACTCCATCAAGTAGGCTTTCGGCAGCCGAACTGCTACGGTAATTTCTCACGCCTTTTTGCCGAGCTTATAACACTATCATTCTTACTAACTCTAGTGCTATTCGACTAAGAGAGAACCCTTAAGGGCGTTACCCCATCATTTGATTCTTCGGTATAATCCTTCAGTTCCGAGAGGAACTGTCTGACCTTTACCTGAGTATTGTTACCAACCTCAATTTAAGCCAGAAACATTTCGCACAAGTAAACTGCCCCGTTAGCACAATAAGAAAAAATGGGATGGCAGCAATCCCAATCTTTAACTCTTGCAACCATTAGCTGAAGAATCATTTTTGAATACCTAAATGTATTTTTCTTTTTCGATAATATGTAACTATTGTTGCAAACTTGACATATATGTAACAATACTGACATATGGTTTATTAATCACTTAGGAAGGAGGAGGAAGCAATGGATAATCGGATTTTCTTATTCCTTGCTACAATTTTATCTGGTTTTGCACTTATAAAAGTTCCGTTAGCTGATTCATTTCTTGAAAGCGTTTCACCATTTACAAATATCCTTGGCATTCTAACAGTTCTAGTATTCTCGCTAGTCTTAATTTATAAGGGTGTAAAAGGCTTGTTCAGTAAGTAAATAGGATTAATATGGAAAGCACTCAATATATGGGTGCTTTTCTCCTGTCATTTTTACAACAAGTCCACGATAAAAAGGGATATTTTATGAGCAATTTTTTTGTCTTTTTTTCACTTTTGTTCACCTTACCTACCAGTTAGCGGAACAAGAAAAGCGACTGCCCTTTTTGAACAATCGCACCCGTTAGTGGAATAAGACCCTTTCCAAAAATGCAATTATGAAAATACTTAACCCATAAGCTTAAATTGACTTGTGTAGATTATTTCACTTATTTTCAATTACAACACATCATCGCTTAATCAATCCCGACAGGTCTACTTCTAATACTTTATCTTCTTTATCGTTGTAAGTAGATAACAATACAGTAATGATTCCCGATTCATTCTTCGTCTCTTTCTTATCGATAACCTCGGCGATGGTATACAATTCATCACCAGGATACACCGGTTTTATAAATTTCATATTATTCATCCCTGTTCCAGCGATGATATCATCACCATAGATACCTTGTTCAATCCAAAGCCTTACTGAAATGCTTAATGTATGTAGTCCGGAAGCGATGATTCCATCAAATCTCCCCTGCTTTGCTTTTTCCTCATCTAAATGCATATATTGAGGATCAAATTCTCCTGCAAATCTCATAATATCCGCTTTTGTCATTTTGAAGGACTTAGTTTCAAAGACCTGTCCAACTGTAAACTCATCAAACTTCATAATTACACCTCTTATTTAGAAACTTTTGCACTTGTTTATATTAAGGTAGCATCAAATGCACATCAAGTTAAAAAAATACTCAAAATCCTCTAAAATCAATAGAAAAGAATACTTTTTAGGGATATATAATTCATCTTTGCAATTGTTAATACCTTATTTAACTATCTTGTTTCGTAAGTTCAATAAGAAAAAAAGACGCTGCTGCAGCAACCTCTTGTTTAACTCTTACACCCGTTACT
>NZ_JAEHGC010000028.1 GCF_016107705.1 Neobacillus cucumis | reverse complement strand
CCCCAGTAGGATATAACTACTGTTGATATAGATTTTTTTTGTGGCTCGGGAGCCTGAGGAAACGCCTCTACTAAAATTAAAAAGATAACTTTAAAAAAGCCGTAACCTTGATTGGTTACGGCTTTTTAGGTTACTGCACACTATTTATAATAGAATTAGGAGAGAAAACTGAATTGATAAAGTATTTGTGAAGCTATTTTTTTCGTCATAATGAAGGTTAAAATTGCAATTGGAAGGAGGAGTACTATGATTAGAAGGCTAAATAAAAATGATCATAACGTTTGTCTTAATTTCCTAAAGGCTAGGCCTGCGGAAAACTTATTTATTATTGGTGACATTGAAGCATATGGGTACGAACAAGAGTTTCAAAAGCTTTGGGGAGAGTTTAATGATAGCGGAGAATTGATTGCTGTCTTGTTAAAGTATGAGGAAAACTATATACCATTTTCGACAGCAGCTTTTAATGCCAGAGGATTTGCCGAGATCATGTCTAAGGATCCTGCTTTTAAGATGATGTCTGGACTTAAGGAAATCACAGAACAAATGGAGCCTTACTTGCCTCAACCATATAAAAGGAAAAGACAAACCTATTATGCTAAGTGCACCAAATTGAATGTTGATACTATGAATATTGATTTTGCAAATGTTCAACAAGCAACTCCCACGGATGCAGCGGATCTTGTTTTATTATTAACCTCTATTCCAGAGTTTTGCAATTCAACTATCACGGTGGATAGAAAAATTCGTGAATTGAAAGACGGCAGTTCCCGGTCATTTTTTCTAGAAGACGATGGAAAAATGGTCTCCACTGCATCAACAGCTGCAGAAAATTCATTGTCCGCAATGGTTGTAGGGGTCGCAACGTTAGAAGACTATAAGAAAAAAGGATATGCAACCAAGTGTATGCTTAAGCTATGCAGCCAACTTTTAAGCGAAGGAAAAGAACTTTGTTTGTTCTACGATAACCCAGAAGCGGGAGCGATTTATAAGCGGATTGGCTTTGAGGATATTGGGTTTTGGATGATGTATACCTATTGAGTAAAACGGAGGTGTTCTATCGGAAAGCCCGGAAGGAAAAAGAAAACTTTCTCAACACTATGAAAATTATCTTCAATTATTAAAGTTTGGAGGTTGAAAGAATCTATATCAATTCAAGCTTCGGAAAAACTCATATGCTAGTAAGATTAACGCGGGGATTAATGAGTTTCTAAGTAACGCACTACTAATGAAGGAGTGAAGCGAAATTGAAGAAAATTAATTATTCAATTGTGGATGTTTTTTCACAAGGGAAATATACAGGAAATCAGCTTGCTGTTTTTAAGAATGCTGGGAATTTATCGGGTGAGGAGATGCAGCAAATCGCCAAGGAAGTGAATTATTCTGAAACGACTTTTATTTTATCTAATGTGAAAAATAACGGGGGATATGATGTTCGGATTTTTACACCGAATGAAGAAGTTCCTTTCGCAGGCCATCCGACATTGGGTACGGCGTATATTATTAAGAATGATATTCTAGCAGAACCTACGGACAAACTTATGTTGAATTTTAAAGCTGGTCAGATCCCCGTTTCCTTCGGCCTTCAGGAAGAAGTGATTTGGATGAAGCAAAATGAACCAACTTTCGGTCAAGTTTTAGAAGCTGATAAAGTTGCTGAAGTTTTAAATATTGATAAAGAATACATAAATACAAAATATCCTATCCAGGAGGTTTCCACGGGTCTCCCAGTGATCATAGTACCTTTAACCTCTTTAGATGCTGTTAAAAAAGTAAAGATTAACAAAGAAAAATACTTTGAGCTAATTGAACATACGGATGCAAAAGCGGTCCTGGTTTTTTCACCTGAATCCTATCATTCTGAAAATGATGTGAATGTTCGTGATTTTGGAGATTATTATGGGATTCCTGAGGATGCGGCTACGGGAAGCTCAAACGGCTGCTTAGCCGGGTACTTATTAAAGTACCGATTTTTTGAAAAAAATGAAATTGATCTGCGCGTCGAACAAGGATATGAAATGAATCGGCCTTCTTTATTGTTTTTAAAGGCAAGTGATGCTGAAGGGGAAATTAGTGTTTCTGTAGGTGGCAGGGTAGAAAAAATCGCTCAGGGTGAATGGTTGGTGTAGTCGTTGTTTTGGATGATCAACCGTACAAAGAGTGGAAAATCATTTTTCCACTCTTTATCATCATCTTTTGATCGGTCGTTCCAGTGTTAAGATTTCATCTTCAAGAGAGGAAAACTGCTGTTCAACCACATGTCTAACATCTAAGACTGCGGCGTTATAAAAGTGAGGAGCGAGCTTCTCCTTAACGAAATCTAATACTCTTTCTGCAGCAAATTCAGTGATATCTTCATCTCTTTCTTGAGAAAAGAAATATTGAATCTCGGAAATCATTAATTCTTGGTGCTCTTTTTTTAATTTCATAAACATTTGAGAACACTCCTTTAAAAGTCTTAACGTAACTATACAATTGATAGATGGTCATTTACAGGCTGTTTTTTTAAAAAATTATATGTACACGGATATTCAATCGGAATGGACTGCTGAATTAGGCGTGGAACGGTAATTTAATCTAAAAGTATGAACCCTGTAATAGAAAAATAAGGAAATAGAATGTGGTGAGGAAAAAGAGTATGACCTAAAATAGAATCAAGTAAGTAAATTTACTAGAGGAGGATCTGCCAATGCCTTTACGAAATTATACCGTTTTAAAAGGAAAAGTTGTGAATACTGCCATCGGTCGCTCCGGAAACCCTCATTTTGAAATTCATCTTAAAGATGACCAAGAGACGAATTATCGAATCGCGGTTAACATTCAATCAGGAACGCGCCCCTCGGAAGTTCTTTACTATGTCAGCGAGAATTTTAACTCCGCACAAATCACAAAATTGCCATCACTCCCTTCTGGATTTATTCCCATCACGAACGACAATCAGGAAATTGCCCTCGACTATATTCGCGGGGGATTATTCGATCCCAAGGAAATGGTTGCCCTTCCGCCTTTTAAACCCGGTCTCAATAATGATTTAAAAGAAAAAGTAGAGTACTATATCAAGGAAGCCATGGAGAAAAATGCAACTCTCTATGCTTATGGTGAGAGATGGGGGCCGGAAGAGGATCATCCGGATCAATATTTTCACTTTTTACCTGGTAACGGGATCCATGATATTCATATGAATCAGGGGAATGTGGGTCGATGGAAAAATGATGATGGAATCTGGCAAGACGGTGGGATCCTTATTCATTTTACCGAAGAGAATCGATGGGCAGGGATTTTTTTAGCCTTCCAATCCCAATCCTGGTGTACAGATGATAACGGACATGCAGTTAAATCTGTAAAAGAATGCAATCATTTAAACGCTGGTAATCTCAGCAACAATCGACAATCTTCGTACTGATCTAGTTGGAGATCCACCTATTATAAGGAAAATCACCTTGCACTTATGGTGCAAGGTGATTTGATGTGGACGGAATTTATTTATAAAATACTTTGTCAATATTGTATTTGGCGTGCTGCTTGTTGATGATGTAGGTTTCGTAAATTTCTCTTTCTGTCGGATCTTCGACGATGCAAACGGCAATTTTATACACTTCATCGCGGTGTAATTTTATCGGGGAAACGGTATCCTCAAAATGCTTCTTTACTCTTGGACGCAGCTTCCGTGCTTTGCCGACATATAGCAGTTCATCTTCTGCGTTTAAAAGCAAGATGATTCCGCCTTTATCACGAGGAATTCGATGATAGTCGGTAAAACCATATTCACTGCTAATCACGGCTTCTACTTTTTCACCTAACTGTTTTTGTTTCGTTAGTACTACATCAGGATTGGGTATTTCAATTTTTATCATAAACTTCACTTCCTATTCTGAGGTAAAACGTAATTTTAGCTCTCTTCAAAATACATTAGGTAGCAGATATTTTCAAGTTTTGGGGGTTGTTGCCGAGTTTAACTGCTTCTTTTGTCGAATATCAACACATTTTTGAGGGATATCAACACAAATTAAGATTATATCAACACTTTTTGGATTATATCAACAATTTTAATGAGGAGGAACCCTTTCTACGCATTTTGACAATGTTTTTACCAAAGTGAGGCGGGAAATCCTTATTTACCAATCTATTTCCGGATTCTAATTAAACGTTTGATTAGTAGACTGGTTTGTAAGAACTGGTCTAAATATGCGGGAATATGCTAGTTTTTGATAGTTTGGGAGATTAACAGGGAGAAACGGAACGATTATATCGACAAAAAATTTCCCCGGAAACTAGAACATGTTCGTTTTCCAAAAGGCTTTGAGGCGGTTTTAATCAAACGTTTGATTAAATAGGAAACCGTCAAAGTTTGTCGTTTTGTGCGTCCACATTTAGTAAAATAGAATAAGATTGGAGGGCAACTAGAAATGCGCGGTTCTTGGAGAGCTTTACTTTGGATTGGATTGTCAGAATTATTTGCATTAAGCCTGTGGTTTAGCGCTTCCGTGATTGCACCTGAACTCATGGACATTTGGAACCTTAAGGAGAGTTCAGAAGCATGGTTATCTGCGGCTGTACCCATCGGTTTTGTAATAGGAGCCTTATTTAGTTCGTATTTTGGTATCGCGGATCGTTTTAATCCTCGAGCCATTTTTGCGATTTCGGCCCTTCTCGGCTCCCTATTGAATGGGTTGTTAATTCTAGCTGATCATGCTTTAATTGGTATTTTCCTTAGGATCCTAACGGGAGCCACTCTAGCCGGTGTTTACCCAATTGCTGTAAAAATATTATCACAGTGGTTCCCCCAAAAACGCGGGCTCGCCATTGGGATCTTAATTGCCGCTTTAACCCTGGGGTCATCGTTACCCCATTTTGTCGTGATGTTTTTTTCTTCGTTAAACTGGCGTATAGTAATTATTTGTAGTTCGATATTGTCCTTATTAGCAGCCATCATGGTCCAGTGGATTTTAGAGGATGCACCAGCAGAATCGAAGAAAGTGCCTTTCTCTTTTAAATTAATCAAAAAGGTAGTAACGAATAAACCAGTCATGTTCGCAAACTATGGTTATTTTGGACACATGTGGGAATTGTATGCGATGTGGACATGGCTTCCCACTTTTTTGGCTGCCAGTTTTAAAAGTTATTCCCCAGAAGTTTCGGACTGGGTTATTTCATTGTCCTCCTTTCTTTCAATCGGTATTGCAGGTGGAATGGGTTCTGTTTTAGGTGGACTGATATCTGATAAGATCGGAAGGTCAAATCTAACGATTGTATCCATGTCAATCAGTGCAATCTGCTCCATTCTAATTGGGTTTACATATGGTGGGTTTATTTGGCTAACCTTTATTCTATCGATTATTTGGGGGATGTCCGTGATTGCAGATTCCGCACAATTTTCAGCGGCCGTTTCGGAAGTGGCCGAAGTAGAGTATGTAGGGACGGCCCTTACGTTTCAAATGTGTATTGGATTTTTAATTACTATTTTTTCTATCAATCTCATTCCGATTATTCAGAGGTTTGTAGGTTGGGAATGGGTCTTTTCCCTATTAGCGATCGGACCGATTCTAGGGATTGTAGCGATGCTAAAATTTAAACGTCATGAATTTAGGATGGAAAAACAATAATGGGGGAGAAATGGGATTGGAGTTGGTTCAAATGTCACATCAACTTAATCTGTTTGCAAAAAATGAACCCTCTTTTTGTTCTATAATAACTATGATTATAGATTTTTTTATGTCCTTCTAGGAATATTTAATAGATGGGGGAATGATTTCATGAATTCTTGCAGTAATTGTGGTAGAAAAGTTAACAAATCTAGTGGATTCTGTCCGAACTGCGGTTCGAGAATCACAACAGATCATAAGAATATATCGCCAGCCCCTAATTCGCGTGTGGAAAAAAAGAAATCTCGTTCGAAAAATAAGAAAATAGTGGCCGTTGGATCCATTGTTGGGATGCTGGCTGTTGTAAGTGTCACTCCGTTCGTAGTTAAAGGCTTGCAAAAGCCAGTAACAAAAACTAGTGTTACAGCAGCCAAAAAGATTGATCCATCAACAGAGAAAGCAACAGAAAATAAAAGTGAATCTAGTAACCTTTCGCCAGAAAGTTCAAAACCTTCTTCTTCCGATTATATTGTGCCTACTAGTAATAAGAGGTTGCTGAGCTTAGACGACATAGATATTTTACCAAAATGGCAGCTTCGTTTAGCCAGAAATGAAATCTACGCCCGTCATGGCTACGTGTTTAAATCGAAGGATTTGCAAACGTATTTTTCAGGTAAATCGTGGTATCATCCAAACCCTTCCTTTGATGGCTCATTAAATGATGTAGAAAGACAAAATGTAACCACCATCAAGGCAAGAGAGGATAGTCTATAGTGATCCGCTTTTTTGAAAAATATGGCTCCATTCTTCTCATCCTTGTGATGGTTCTGACCACATTTGTTTGTTTTCAAGCGGTTGAAAAAAAAGAACCCCCAGCAAGGGTTGAAAAAAAGGAAAAGACGGCACCTCCGATCGCGATGAAGCCAAAAAGGAAATCGCTTGTCATCTGCATTGACCCTGGTCACCAGCAAAAGGCTGATTTATCAACTGAAAAAATCGGACCGGGGGCAAACCTGGAAAAAACGAAAGTAACGGGAGGAACTAGGGGGATCACAACTGGTACACCTGAATATAAGCTGACATTAAAGGCTTCTAGAATTTTAGGTGCAATCTTAGAAGAAAAAGGCTTCAAAGTCGTGTATACACGAACCTCGAACGATGTGAATGTAAGTAATAAAGTAAGGGCTGAAATAGCCAATGTGAATAAGGCGGCCTTGTTTATTCGTCTTCATGCGGACGGGTCAACCGATCGGAGTGTCAGAGGCTTTTCGATTCTAACCCCTTCAAGCAAGAATCCTTATACGAAAACCATCTACAAGGATAGTTTAAAGGCTTCCCAATTGATTGTGGATGATGTAAAGGAAAATCGGGATGTCAAAGTAAATGGTATCTCCTTTCGTGATGATTTGTCTGGCACAAATTGGTCTCAAGTCCCAGCGGTTTTAATTGAAATGGGATTCATGACAAACCCAATCGAGGATAAAAACCTTTCGAATGAAACCTATCTCACCTTTTTAATGAAAGATGTTGCTCGTGGGATTGTCGATTTCAGGGAGTCAGTCCGTCATTCATGATCGTACCTGGCACCACATGAATTATTAGAGAACGGTAAAGGTTGCAGGGAGAAGTGTTATGAGCACTTCTCTAATGTTTAACCCTTCACAACCCCATTATTTTTCTACATAAATACCCCAGTTAAGAAGAGATGTTTTTGTTTTTAATTTGATAATTCCATTAATAAATCACCGGGCTCAATGGTTTCGCCATTATTGATATAAATCTCTTTAATCAAACCATTAAATGGTGCCTGAATGGTTGTCTCCATTTTCATCGCCTCTGTGATCATGAGATGATCTCCTTTTGATACCGTTTGTCCTTTTTCAACAAGGAGCTTCAGGACGGTTCCCGGCATAGAGGCCCCGATATGATCTTGATTACCTGGATCGGCTTTCAATCTAGCTTGCACCGTTGTTTTAATTTTCTCGTCTTTAATTAGAACTTCACGCGTCTGACCATTTAATTCAAAATAGAGAACCCGCATTCCGTCTGCTTTGGCTTCACCAATAGAAACAAGTTTGACAATGAGGGTTTTCCCTTTTTCAATCTCTACCTCGATTTGTTCTCCCAGCCGCATTCCGTGTAAGAAGGTTGGTGTATCCAGAACGGAAATATCTCCATATTTCTCGACTGTTTGATGATATTCCTTGAATACTTTTGGATATAAGGCATAGGCAATCACATCATGACTTGTCACAGGACGATTTAATAATCCATACAGCTTCTCTTTAATTTCCTGAAAATCCACCGGCTCCAATAGTTCTCCAGGGCGTACAGTTATTGGTTCTTTTCCTTTTAAAATAATGCGTTGCAGCTCTTTAGGAAATCCCCCATGAGGCTGGCCAAGATAGCCTTCAAATAATTCAATTACCGAGTCCGGAAAATCAAGTGTTTCACCGCGTTCAAAAATATCTTCTTCTGTCAAATGGTTTTGTACCATATAAAGGGCCATATCTCCAACCACTTTTGACGATGGGGTTACTTTGACAATATCGCCAAACAACTGATTTACACGGGAATACCTTTCTTTTACTTGATCCCATTTGTCCCCGAGTCCGACGGCTTTTGCTTGTTGCTGCAGGTTACTATACTGGCCGCCCGGCATTTCGTGGACATATACTTCGGTATGAGGAGCATTCATGCCGCTTTCAAAATCAGTGTAATATTTGCGAACATCTTCCCAATAGTGAGAAATTTGCTCCAATCCCTGGATGTCCACGTTTGGTCTACGGTTATTCCCTTCTAATGCATAATAAAGAGAATTTGCACTTGGCTGTGAGGTTAATCCAGCCATGGAGCTTGCCGCAACGTCCACAATATCGACTCCTGCTTCAATGGCCTTTGCATACATAAATAGACCATTGCCGCTTGTATCATGGGTGTGTAAATGGATCGGAATCTCAACCGTTTCCTTTAAAGCGGAAATCAAGTCATACGCAGCCTGTGGTTTTAACAAACCAGCCATATCCTTAATTCCTAAAATATGCGCGCCTGATTGTTCCAGCTCTTTTGCTAGATTTTTATAGTAATCTAAATCGTATTTTCTTCTGGACGGATCCAAAATATCGCCCGTATAACACATGGCTGCCTCGGCAATTTTTCCATTCTCTCTTACAGAATCAATCGCCAGTTCCATCCCTTTTACCCAATTAAGGCTGTCAAAGATACGGAAAACATCAATACCCGCTTCAGAAGACTTTTTCACAAATTCTTTAATTACATTGTCTGGATAATTCTTATAACCGACCGCATTGGATGCACGAAGAAGCATTTGGAACAGCACATTCGGCATAGCTTGACGCAGCTTCAATAAGCGATCCCACGGATCCTCTTTTAAAAAGCGGTAGGACACATCGAATGTGGCACCGCCCCACATTTCAACAGAAAATAAATTCGGCATTAATCGTGCAGTCGGTTCGGCAATTTTCATCAAGTCGCTTGTACGCACACGAGTGGCCAACAAGGATTGATGAGCATCACGGAAGGTTGTATCGGTCAATAAGATTTCCTTTTGTTCTTTCATCCAATTTACGACGCCCTCCGGACCTTTTTCATCCAGAATTTGTTTCGTTCCATTCGGAATCGGGTCAGATTCATGAACCTTCGGCAATCTTGGTCTTTCAAAAAGGGGCTTTTTCTTTTTAGCTACTCCAGGAAAACCATTTACTGTGACGGTTCCAATATAGGAGAGCATTTTTGTCCCACGGTCTTTTGGTTTTGGGAAAACAAATAGCTCAGGTGTTGTATCGATAAAAGATGTATCATATTCACCATCAATGAATTTAGGGTGTTTTACTACTTTTTCAAGAAATGGAATATTGGTTCGAATTCCGCGGATTCGGAATTCCCTTAAGTTTCGAACCATTTTTGCCGCAGCTTGATCAAAGGTTAAAGCCCAAGTTGTTACTTTTACCAGAAGGGAATCGTAATAGGGAGTTATAACTGCTCCCTGAAAGCCGTTACCAGCATCCAAACGCACCCCGAATCCTCCACCTGAACGATAGGCCATAATTCTTCCTGTATCCGGCATGAAGTTATTCAACGGATCTTCTGTTGTAACCCGTGATTGAATCGCAAACCCGTGTACCTGAATGTCTTTTTGTATTGGAATGCCAATTTCACGACTATGAAGAGAATAGCCGTCCGCAAGTAAGATTTGGGATTGAACAATATCGATGCCAGTAATCATTTCAGTTATCGTATGTTCAACCTGCACCCGAGGGTTTACTTCAATAAAATAGAATTCATTCTCGGTAACGAGGAACTCTACTGTTCCAGCATTAAGGTAGGAAACATTTTTCATTAAATGGACAGCCGCTTCGCATATAGCATGGCGCAAGTCTTCAGGTAAGGAAACGCTTGGTGCAACTTCCACGACTTTTTGATGGCGGCGTTGAACGGAGCAATCACGTTCAAAGAGGTGGACGATGTTTCCATCCTGATCACCTAAAATCTGTACCTCAATATGTTTTGGATTTTCTACAAATTTTTCAATATATACTTCATCGTTTCCAAATGCAGATTTTGCTTCAGATTTTGCCCGGTTATACGATTCTTCTAAACTGTCTTCACTGTGTACAACGCGCATTCCTCGGCCCCCTCCGCCAAGAGCTGCCTTAATCATGAGCGGATATCCATATTTTTGACCAAAGCTTTTAGCTTCCGCCATGCTTTCAATCGGTCCATCACTTCCAGGAATCACTGGAATATTAGCCAGAATCGCTTGGTGGCGGGCCTTCACTTTATCCCCGAACATCTCTAAATGTTTTGATTTTGGTCCAATAAAAACAATCCCTTCATCTTCACAACGTTTTGCAAAATCAACATTTTCTGACAAAAACCCATAGCCTGGGTGGATCGCGTCAACTTCATGTGCCTTTGCAATTTCAATAATCCCTTCAATGTCTAGGTAAGCTTCAATTGGTTTTTTTTCTTCTCCCACTAAATAGGCCTCATCTGCTTTATACCGGTGAAAAGAGCCGCTATCCTCTTTTGAGTAAATGGCAACGGTTCGAATGTTTAACTCGGTACACGCACGAAAAATACGAATCGCAATTTCTCCTCGATTTGCAACTAAAACTTTGTTAATTTTTTTTGTTCTACTTTCCATGTCTAATTCTCCTTGATCATTATAGATTAATAGGGTAAATTTATTCATTTTGAAAAAGCTCGAAAGGCTGCTTCCTATAAGGAAAGAGCCTTTTGAGTGATTCAATATTTTAAGGAATCATAAAGGTGAGAACTGAATTTTGCAGCCAAACGATGATTCCGATCATAACGACTAGGAAAATACTATGTTTGATTGTAAAGCGGAACAGATCGGATTCTTTACCGACAAGTCCTACGGCTGCACAGGCAACGGCAATCGATTGTGGAGAAATCATTTTTCCGGTTACCCCGCCGGATGAGTTAGCTGCAAGTGCTAAGACAGGATCCATACCGATATTTTTGGCGGTAACCATTTGCAATTTGGCGAATAAAACGTTTGCTGAAGTATCCGACCCTGTTACAAATACCCCAAGCCATCCAAGGAAAGGTGAGAAGAATGGGAATAGAACGGAACCTGTTTTTGCTAAAGCTAATCCAAGTGTTGTACTCATTCCGGCCAAGTTAATAACATAGGCAAAGCCGACAACTGATGCAATTGTTATGAGCGGATATTTAACTTCATTTAATGTTCCAGCAAACGTTGCAGCCCAGTCCTTCCAAGACATTTTCACAATAAATTTCGTGATAATGGCCGCGATTAAAATGGCGGTACCGGCTGCAGCCAAAAGCTCCAATTTGTAAACAGCTGCTATCGGTGTACCACCGGCCTCACTGAAAACTTTGTTATGGATTAATGGTACTTCTGGAACAAATGATAATGCATGTCCAATAGAATTAACTACTTTTAAAATAGCATTATGCCCTTCGTAATGTCCGCTTAATGCAAGCTTTATCGTTGGAATTCCCCAAAGTGTAATGGTGGCTGTTAACAAAATAAATGGTGACCAAGCTTTAAAAATTTGTCCCCCAGTATAGTGAACTTCTTTTGTTTTGCTACCAGAAATGGTAACAGCAGAGGTAGCAGCAAGCTCTTGTTCTGCTGAAAAATGGAAAGTCGTTTTTGGCTTCCAGAAATTCAGGAAAATGGCTAAAGCAAACAACGAAACAAGTGCTGATAAGATATCAGGCAGTTCTGGTCCCAAAAAGTTAGAGGATAAATATTGTGTAATGGCAAATGAAAACCCTGATACTAGAATAGCCGGCAATACTTCCAGCGTTTTCTTAAAACCGGCCATAATAAATACAAGATAAAATGGAATAAACGCTGATAAAAATGGCAGCTGACGACCAATCATTTTTGAAATTTCTTTTGCGGCAATACCAGTAGGCCCTTCCATAGCAATAACTGGTATACCTATGGCGCCAAATGCAACCGGTGCTGTGTTCGCAATTAAACAAATCCCAGCAGCATATAGCGGATTAAATCCCAAACCAACTAATAATGCAGCGGAAATCGCAACCGGTGCCCCAAATCCTGCTGCCCCTTCAAGGAATGCTCCAAACGAAAACGCTACCAATAATGCTTGCAAACGACGGTCTTCAGTAATGGATAATACAGAATGGCGAATGATTTCGAATTGACCCGATTTTACGGTTATCTTGTATAAAAATACGGATGCAACGATAATCCAGCCAATCGGCAGAACTCCATAAACCGCCCCTTGAGTAGCCGACATGACTGCCATGCCAACCGGAACTTTATAGGCAATAACAGCAATAATAATAGCGAGTATAAGTGTTGTCAGGCCGGCAATGTGGCCCTTCATTCTCTTAATGGCTAAGGCCCAGAAGAAATAAAGAATAGGTAATAGTGCAACAATCGCGGTGAGTGATAGATTGTTTCCTACTGCAGTAAAATTTTGAGTAAATGTCATTGGCATAAGCCCCCTTAATTGGTTTTGTTATAGCGTTGCATCTTTTACGAAAAAATTTATCACACTCCTTACGAATAGAGTAATCGCTTACAAGTGGTGACATGGTCATCTGATGACTAGGTGTTCAACACGGTGATATGAACGATTATATTTATATTTTAAGAAAATTACAACAAAATTTTTGAGAAGTTTTTTACAGAAATTTCCCATCAAATTCAGAAGTAGATGCAAATCTTATGAAAATAGGTATAATTATAGTGCGTGTCAAAGTTGATGAATGATAAAGGGGCACTGGAATGAATTACAAAAAAATCAAACCTAAAAAAATATATGAAGAGGTTGCCGAAGCCATTCATGAAATGATTCGGTCTGGGCAGCTTAAACCGGGGGATAAGCTTGACTCTGTACAGCAGCTTGCGGAAAATTTTCAGGTAGGACGTTCGGCCATTCGTGAGGCATTAACCTCATTACGAGCAATGGGACTTATCGAATTGAAGCAGGGGGAAGGAACGTACATAAAGGAATTTGAAAAAGATCAAATTGCTTTTCCATTATCAACTGCTATCTTAATGAACAAGGAAGATATTGCAGAATTAGTAGAGGTACGGAAAATTATTGAAAGCGGGACTGCAGTTGCTGCGGCAAAGCGAAGAACCAATCAGCATCTAATGATGATGGAGGCTGCCCTTGAAGCAATGCTTGAAGCAAAAGGTGATGAGGAACTTGGTGAAACGGTTGATTTACAGTTCCACATGGCGCTCGCCGAAGCTGCTCAAAACCGATTATTGCTGAATTTAATGAACCATGTTTCTGAGCTGATGGTAGAAACGATGAGGGAAACGCGCAGGGTTTGGCTGTTTTCAAACGAAACAACACTTGAGCAGTTATATAAGGAGCACTTGGCCATTTATGAAGCCATCAAAGCACAGGACGAAGAGGCAGCAAGGACCAGCATGCTGATTCACCTTGAAAATGTAGATGCTATTCTAGGGAAGTATTTCCAACATACAACAAAATTTAATGGGGAGTAAAATAGGGTTTCTAGATAGCTAGAACTCTATTTTTTGCATTTTCCAACCAGATAAAAAAGAATTTTCTTCTTGAAAGCCCTTTCTAACCTGCTACTTTTGGTGTAAGATTTACAATATAATTATCAAGTCATCAGATGACCGGTTAACCTATTTTAAATAGACACGGTGATAGAATTTATTTTTTGGGAGGAAGAGAAAAATGAAGGTTACTCTTTTTGCAACTTGTATCGTTGATATGTTCCAAGGCAATGTTGGCAAGGCAACAGTTGAACTGCTTGAAAGGCTTGGATGTGAAGTGGAATTCCCGGAATCGCAAGTCTGCTGTGGCCAGCCTGCATACAACAGCGGTTATGTGAAGGAATCAAAAGAAGCGATGAAACGGATGATTGAAGCGTTTCGTGACGCTGAATATGTAGTTTCCCCATCTGGTTCATGTGCGTTTATGTTCCATGAGTATCCTCATATTTTTGCAGGCGACTCTGTATGGGAGCCGAAGGCAAAGGCATTAGCAGCCAAAACCTATGAACTGACCCAATTTATTGTCGAGGTTTTAAAAATAGAAGATGTCGGTGCTAGATTTGAAGGCAATGTAACGTATCATACTTCCTGCCATATGACCAGATTACTAGGTGTTAAAGAACCACCTATGATTTTATTACAAAATGTGAAAGGCATAACGTTCACCGAATTAGCTGGTAAAGAGCAATGCTGCGGATTTGGAGGCACCTTTTCAGTTAAAATGGCACAAATTTCGGAGCAGATGGTCGATGAGAAGGTCCGGCACGTCGAAGAAACCGGGGCACAGTACCTGGTGGGGGCGGACGCAGCCTGTTTGATGAATATCGGCGGCAGGATGGAACGGCTAGGGAAACCGGTAAAAGTGCTGCATATTGCAGAAGTATTAAACAGCCGTTAATTTTGAAAAAAATGGAGGGGGATTTCCTATGGCAATGAAAATTGGCACGGATCAGTTTAAGGAACGTGTGGATCATGGAATACACGATGAATTCATGCGGGGTGCAGTTGCTGGTGCACAGGACGGAATGGGTTTGAAGCGCAGGGCGGTGACAACGGATGAAATGAGCAACTGGGAAGACTGGCGCAATCACGGTGAAGAAATTCGGCAGCATGTTCTGGAGTATTTGGATTATTACCTGGAGCAGTTGAGTGAAAATGTTGCGGGACGCGGCGGGCACGTCTTTTTCGCACAAACAAAGGAAGAAGCAAATGAATATATTCGAAGTATTGTCCAGAAGAAAAAGGCAAAAAAAATTGTCAAATCCAAATCGATGGTAACAGAAGAAATCAGCTTAAATGGAATGCTGCAGGAGGAAGGCTGTGAGGTCGTTGAAACGGACCTTGGTGAATATATTCTCCAGCTTGACGATCATGATCCGCCGTCCCATATCGTTGTACCTGCCTTGCATAAAAACAAAGAACAAATTCGCGAAGTTTTTGAAAAGAAATTAGGGTATCGGAACACCTCAAAGCCTGAAGAACTTGCCTATCAAGCGCGTGTCACCCTCCGTGATAAATTTTTGGAGGCGGATATCGGGATAACAGGCTGTAACTTTGCGGTGGCTGAGACAGGTTCCTTCAGCCTCGTTACAAACGAAGGAAATGCTGATTTAGTCACTGCGCTGCCGAAAACGCAAATTACCGTCATGGGGATGGAGCGGATTGTGCCAACTTTTGAGGAAATGGAAGTACTCGTCAGCCTGTTAACAAGAAATGCTGTTGGGCAAAAGCTGACCAGTTATATTACTGTATTGACCGGACCTCGGGAGGAATTGGATGTTGACGGTCCAGAGGAATTCCATTTGGTCATTGTCGATAATGGTCGATCGAAAATTCTTGGTGGTGAATTTCAGTCGGTATTACAATGTATCCGCTGCGCCGCCTGCATTAATGTTTGTCCGGTGTATCGTCATATTGGCGGTCACTCTTATGGTTCCATTTATCCAGGACCAATTGGTGCTGTCCTCACGCCACTCTTGGGCGGTTATGATGAATACAAGGAGCTTCCGTATGCATCTACCCTTTGCGGTGCCTGTACAGAAGTATGTCCGGTGAAAATTCCGCTGCACAACCTGCTGCATAAACACCGTGAAGTGATTGTTGAAAAAGAAGGCAAAGCACCTGTTTCCGAAAAATTATTAATGAAGGCCTTTAGTTTTGGAGCTGCTTCTCCAACTCTTTATAAAATTGGTTCAAAAATTGCGCCTGCTGCGATGTCTCCATTTACCTTGGGGGATAAAATCTCCAAAGGACCGGGACCGCTTAAAGCTTGGACGGATATTCGAGAATTCCCGGCCCCGAATAAAGAGAGATTCAGGGATTGGTTTAAAAATCGCGATAAAGGAGACAAAAAATGATGAATGGCACCATCCATAATCGAGACAAATTTTTAAATCAAGTTGCAAGTCAGCTCAACCGGCCGCGAACTTCCGCTCCGGTTGAAAAGCCGAACTGGAAATACCAGCCTCAATATGAGGTGTTGAAGGATGCAACGCAGGATGAGCTGCTGGAGATTTTAAAGGAGCATTGTAAGAAAATCCATACGAAGATTTTTACAACCGATTTAAAAGGGCTGCCGGAGGTTGTAAATGATGTAGTCGCTGAATACGGGGGCGGCCCGGTTGTGATGTGGAAAGACGAACGGTTCTCGAAGTGGGGGCTTAATTCCCTAATGAAGGAGAAGTGGCCTTCTGAGAAGATTGATGTGTTTGAATGGGATTATAAATTAGGCGAAGAGAATGTTCATAAAGCAGAAAACGCCAATGTCGGCATTACCATTAGTGAAATAACCCTTGCTGAATCTGGAACAGTGGTCTTGTTTAGTGACAAGGACAAGGGCAGAACAGTCAGCTTTTTACCGGCGACATCGATTATGCTGATTCCAAAAAGTACTCTTGTTCCAAGGGCGACGCAGGCGGCTGTGAAAATGCGGGAGATATATCAGGAGACCGGACATGTGGCGTCCTGCATCAATTTTATTAGCGGCCCTAGTAACTCGGCCGATATTGAGTTGAATCTGGTTGTCGGCGTACATGGTCCGATAAAGGCTACTTATATTGTGATTAATGATTTATAATTTTTGATGAGGGGCCGCTCCTTAGATGGACACGGCCCCTTTTTCTTTTATTATAGCGACTCCTTCAGGTTGCGTAGTGGGAGACTGAGCAATGGAAAAAAGAATGCTCCCCCTCGCCAATAAGACCTATTCGTTTATTAAGCTTGTACGAAGTTCCTCAGGTGGCAGGCTAATTGAATTTTTAGGTTATCTTCTGGATTATTAAAATCAACATTTAACAGTTCTTCAATTCTTTTTAACCGCTTGTAAAGCGTATTAATATGAATATGAAGCTTTTTAGCTGTTTCGATAGCTGACTTGTTCAGTTGAATATAGGTAAGGAGTGTTTGTTCTAGTTCATGATGGTTCTTTTCTGACAAAAGCTGAGCGAATGTTTCCTCTAAAAAACGTTCAATTTCCTGTGGCTGCTGATGGATAAATAGGCGGTTTACCCCAATGTTTTCGTAATGAATCATCTTCTGTTCGTTCCGATTGGCTAAATACGCGAGAGCTTTTTCCGCTTCATCATAGCTCCTTGAAATATATTCAATTCCTTTATAGGTTGAACCAATCCCAACCGATACTTCTAATCCATCCTTATTTCCCCAAATTCTGATTAGGTTTGCTAGTCTTTCCGTTATATTTGCTTGTGGTGCTGGATGATCGGTAGAGATGAGAAGAATGACTTTATTGTGAAAACCATAGATTAACAAATGATGCTCTGGAAAGCCTTTTTTAATAAATGAAACTAAGCGGTGAATATTTGCTTCTAAAAGTTGCAAGTCAGGATAGGTTTTTATTTCAAATAAGGCAACACATAGATAGGAGGATGGAATGAGTCCAAGATCTTTTGCATGTTCATAGAGCGAATCGGGATTTGTATTTTTTATGATTGCAGTAAAATATTCATGAGTTTTCTTGTAGTAAATATCTGTCAACGTATGTTTTTTTACTAATTCTAATGAAAGAATCGCACCTCCTTGTTCAATGGTTACGATATCCATTTTGCTCAGCGGATTCGTTGCTGCCACAATTAAGCACCCTAAAAAAGCAGTTCCATTATGAATTGGATAAAGATAATAAGAACCATTTTCAGTGCACTGAACTTCGGTATAGCGAGGGCCTTGATTTGGAAGAATGATTTTTTTTATTTCATCCTCATTAAAGATGTAGCGCTGGCTTCGATAACTGCAAAAAAATTCATCTTCCGTGCAGTCATAAAAAGCAATGGGGGATTCCATCATGTTGCCTAATTCCGAAATAATGGTGTTAACCCCTTTATTTTTTAATGAAATTTGTGTTAATGTTTCATGAACTTGAGTGCGTTTATTTAACAAGGCATTTTTTTCTGTCAACTGCTCGCTTAGTTCTGTCAGCACAGCAATATTATTCTTTATTTCGGTAAAAAGCGCTGCATTTTGAATGGCAATGGCTGCCTGGTCAGCAAACCCTTGTAATAAATCGATATCCCGGTTTGTTAAGCCTCCTTCAGTGAAAAATTGGTGCACCATCATGACGCCAATTCGCTTTTCTCCAACGGAAACCGCTACACAAATTCCTCCTTTAAGAAAATGGTCATTGGAAGAAGACATAATATGATGGTAATTTTCTTCTGAAATCTTTTGTTCGCTCATCGAAGCTAAGATTTCCTTTCGAGAATGGTAAATTCTCGTCTTTCCATCAAGAAAAGTCATTCCCGTAATCGATTCACCATTTTTTGGCTGGAAAAGGTTAATGTGTTCATTAAAACCAACAGCGGCCCTTATAACCAATCGTTCCCGCTCCTCGTCAAATAGCTGTAAATACCCTGCATCTGCTGCAGGGATCACCTTGATGGCATTTCGAACGATATTTGTTAACACTTCGTCCGTATTAATGGATGAATTGATTGACCTCGTTGTTTCCATCACCATTTTCCATTCGTGATCCCGCTTTTGAATCAACTCTTGACTGTATAAAGGATAAAAATAATAGTGAAGCTGTTTGAGTGTTTCGTCAGGCAGTAGCAAATTTTCTTTAAAAATGCAAAGACAGATATGAAACTCTTCCGGATATAAAAAATGGAGGATGGTCTTCCCGTTTTGCCTGTTTATCGTACAGTTTTTAAGTGGTTTGGATAGGGAAAAAAATGGCGGTGAAAGAGGAATCTCGATGTCGTTACTATAAATATGTTTTTGATCATGCTGTTGACCTGCCCAAATTTGAAAAGGGGTTTCTTTTATTACATGATCTAAAAAGAATAGAGCTGGCTTTATCACTTCCATAGGAACCTCCTGGTGTAAATACCTACATAATATTGGGGATAATCGGTAAATACCTACATTGAAAACGCTTTAAAATCATTTTATACTTTTTATAAGATTTTGAAAAGTATGAAGATTATTTGCTATGTAGTCTACTAAAAGGAGGTTTACTTATGCAAGAACAGCTTTTTGCCAAACTGGAAAAACTTTATTCAGAAATGGTTGATATTCGAAGGGATCTTCATATGAATCCCGAGCTGTCGTTTCAAGAGGTGAATACACCGAAGAAAGTAGCCACTTTTTTAACCAACTTAGGTTTGGAAGTGAAAACAGGAGTGGGAGGAAGAGGGGTTACGGGATTGCTCCGGGGTGGTAAACCAGGGAAAACCGTCGCATTGCGGGCTGATTTCGATGCCTTGCCGATTCAAGACGAAAAAGATGTTGAATACAAATCCAAGGTCCCTGGAGTGATGCATGCATGTGGTCATGATCTCCATACTGCTGCATTGCTTGGTGTTGCCAAGGTGTTAAGTGAAGTGAGAGACGAATTGGAAGGGAATGTTGTGTTCATTCATCAGTTTGCTGAGGAAGTGATCCCTGGCGGAGCAAAATCAATGGTTGAGGACGGTTGTTTAGAGGGAGTAGATGTGATTTTTGGAGCACACGTTTCTTCCATGCACCCTTATGGAATCATTGGCGTTAAAGAAGGCTACATCTGTGCTTGTGGAGATACATTTGAAATTGAGATTCAAGGCAGAGGCGGTCATGGCGCGACACCTCATTTAACGGTTGACCCTGTTGTGACTGGAAGCCAGCTTGTCATGAATTTGCAGCAAATTGTCAGTAGGCGAGTGGATCCTGTTAAAACAGCAGTGGTTACAGTCGGTGCATTTAATAGTGGAAGCGGCTTTAATGTAATCCCTGATAAAGCGACCATCATCGGAACCGTTCGGACGTTTGATGAAGAGGTAAGGGATATGATCGAGGAACAAATGGAACAAGTGGTCGAGTCCACTTGCAAAGGATCTGGTGCAGTTGCCAACTTCAAATACACGCGAGGCTACCCTGCCGTCTGGAACCACCCAGAGGAAACGAAGAGAATGGAAAAATTAGCGACCTCCTTGTTTGGGGAAAGCAATGTCCACCATATGGAAGCAATGATGGGAATGGAAGACTTTGCTTATTATGTGAAAAAGGTGCCGGGAACTTTCGTATGGGTCGGCGGGGCTAACCCTGAAATCAATGCTACCTACCCGCATCATCATCCAAAGTTTGATGTGGATGAGCGGGCCATGCTGGATATTGGAAAACTATTCATCAGTGCAGTTATGGATTATCTCTCAGAACATTCTTCAGCACAATCTAGTTTAGTTATGCAGGAATCCTAGAATGATTTGAAAAGCGTCCCCCTAGGGTTTACCAACCACAGGGGGCCTGGCGTTCAACTTTTTTACGAGGGGGAATACTAATGAAACCTGTTATTGCGCTACTTTCCTTACTTCCGTTTCTTGGAATGTTAGGATTTCTGCCATTTGTAAACAAGGTAGAACCATATATCTTCGGATTGCCATTTGTGTTTTTTTGGGTGATTGTCTGGGTTATTTTGACAGCAGTCCTATTAGCAATCGTCTATAAACTTGACCCAGCGAACAAGGAAGGTGATATAGGATGAATTCAGCCCTTTTGGTAATCTTTGGGTTTCTAGTCTTTGCACTTTATTTAGGGATCAAAGCGAGAAAAGGAAAGGATATGAACCTTGAGCAGTGGGCAGTCGGTGGACGAGGTTTTGGTGCAATCTTTGTCTTTCTTTTAATGGCGGGTGAATCCTTCACGACGTTTACATTCCTTGGTGCAAGTTCCTGGGCCTATGGAAAAGGAGGGCCTGCTCTCTATATTCTCGCCTATTTAAGTCTTATCTATGTCTTAATCTACTGGGTATTTCCATCTATTTGGAAGTATGCAAAAGACCATAATGCAGTATCACAATCCGACTTCTTTGTTAGTAAGTACAAAAGTAAATATCTTGGGGTCCTTGTAACCTTTATCGGTGTGATCTCCATGATCCCTTATATTGTCCTTCAATTAAAAGGGCTTGGGATTATTGTTTCAGAAGCTTCCTATGGAACCATTTCTCCAACTGTTGCGATTTGGATTGCAGCCATTTCCGTGACCATTTATGTCATGATTTCTGGTATTCACGGCTCTGCTTGGACAGCAGTTGTTAAGGATATTATGATTTTTGGGATCGTTGTTTTTATCGGCTTATATATTCCTTTTCACTATTACGGCGGAATTCAGCCAATGTTTGAGAAAATTAATGCGGCCAATCCGGGATTTTTAACGATACCTGATAAAGGATTAAGCATGTCTTGGTTAATCTCTACCGTTATTATGACTGTATTTGGTGCGGTCATGTGGCCTCATATATTCGTTTCTGCGTTTTCGGCCAAGAGTGCAAAAGCGATTCGAAAGAACGCAATATTTACACCGCTTTATGTTGTGATGCTGCTTTTCGTATTCTTTGTCGGTTTTGCCGCAATCGGTCAAGTTCCTGGTTTAGAGGGACCTGCAACCGATCTTGCTCTGCTTAAAATTTCCATTCAAACATTTGATCCATGGTTTGTCGGAGTCATCGGGGCAGCAGGTTTATTAACAGCATTAGTTCCTGGATCGATGATGTTAATGACTTCCTCTAGTGCACTGGCGAAAAATGTGTATAAAGTGATGATTCCATCCGCATCGGATAAGCAAGTATCCACTCTTTCAAAAGCGTTCGTTCCTGTCATCGCCCTCATTTCAGTCTATTTTACGCTAAATGGCGGAGACGGAATTGTTACGTTACTTTTGATGGCCTATAGTTTTGTTACACAATTATTCCCGGCGCTGATCGCTTGTTTAATGAAGAATAACTTTGTTACGAAGCAGGGGGCTGCGGTCGGAATGATTATAGGAGTGCTCGTCGTAGGTTATGTTACCATTACCGGGGCCTCGATTGGTACATTGTTCCCATCTTTGCCGCAAGCAGTTCAAGAATTAAACACGGGGATTATCGCTCTTATTGTAAATGTTTCTGCTACGATTATCGTAAGTCTAGTTACAAGAAGCAAAGTCGTTCAATCATCTGTAAAAGAAGAAGCTCAATCTGTTTAAGCATGAATAACATAGAACAATTCTGTATGAAAGATTACTCAGCGGCACGAAATTTAGCTTTGTGAATCGGTGCGACGTTCAAAGGTCAAGCAGGAGGTGATAAAATCACCTTCTGCTTTTTCATTTCTGACTCTATTTTTCTCTGAAAAAAAATAAAGTTAGGTAAATCTTATTAATAAGAAGTGTGCATTTTTCCTCATTTTTTCCCCCTTTTGAATAGGTTTATCTTAACTAGACAATAAAATTCAGGTTAAGTAGACTTAAAACTACATCATGTTTAATGGTCAAAGAGTCATTCTAGAAACTTTACTTGGACCTCCTAATCTACTAAACACCAATAAGAGACGGAAAATTTAAATTAGATAAAAGATCTATCATGCAATACTAGTGGGAAAAATCAAATGAATTTGGATAAAGGAGGAATCATCATGTTAGAATTTGATGACAATTTCGACCAATTCGCTACGATCAAAGTCATTGGGGTTGGCGGCGGAGGAAACAACGCCGTGAACCGAATGATCGAGGCTGGAGTGGAGGGTGTAGAATTTATTGCTGTTAATACCGATGCACAGGCTCTTAATCAATCAAAAGCCGAGATTACAATGCAAATCGGCGGAGCCTTGACAAGGGGGTTAGGAGCTGGTGCCAATCCGGAAATAGGAAGA
Source organism: Neobacillus cucumis (assembly GCF_016107705.1). The sequence goes on along the minus strand of NZ_JAEHGC010000028.1, from coordinate 8,118 downwards.
AAGGCCGCCGAAGAAAGCAAACAGCAGATCGAAGAGGTTTTAGCAGGCGCAGACATGGTTTTCGTTACAGCTGGGATGGGCGGCGGGACTGGTACAGGGGCAGCTCCGGCTATTGCAAAAATTGCCCGTAAGCTTGGCGCTCTGACAATTGGGGTTGTTACCCGTCCGTTTAAATTTGAAGGTCTAAAACGTTCAAAAAACGCTGAGATCGGAATTAGTGCCATCGGGGAAGCGGTGGACACCCTTATCATTATTCCCAATGACCGTTTATTGGAGATTGTAGATAAAAAGACCCCCATGGTGGAAGCTTTCCGTGAAGCGGATAATGTCCTCAGACAGGGGGTTCAAGGGATTTCTGATTTAATTGCTGTGCCTGGTTTAATCAACCTAGATTTTGCTGATGTAAAAACGGTCATGTCTCATAAAGGGACTGCCCTAATGGGAATCGGTATTGCCACTGGGAGTAATCGTGCGGCTGAAGCTGCTCGGAAAGCCTTGAATAGCCCGCTACTGGAAACCTCCATCAATGGAGCGCAAGGTGTGATCATGAATATAACGGGCGGCAATAATTTAAGTCTTTTTGAAGTACAGGAAGCAGCCGATATCGTTGCTGATGCTTCTCACGAGGAATTAAATATGATTTTTGGGTCGGTTATTAACGAAAACTTACAAGATGAAATCATTGTAACCGTCATTGCTACTGGATTCAATGAGGAAGAGGAAACCGTTGTAGAAACGCCTTCCCTGCCTTCTATGGAAGAAATATCTGATACATATCACAGGGAACATCGGTTACCGCGCAGACCACGTGAGCCGAGATACCAAAGTGAACCCGTTCAAGAGTATGACCGATACTCCGAAACTTCAAGGGGAGAGTATGACCGATACTCCGAACCTTCGAGGGGAGAGTATGACCGATCCCCTGAACCTCCGAAGGAAAATAATGATCGGTACTCCGAATCGCCAAAAGTAAATTATGACCGATACAACGAACAGGCAAAGGACCCTCTGGATATTCCGTCGTTTCTGAGAAATCGAAGGAGACGAACTTGATTCATTTAGGAAGTCAGAAAGGGAATTCCAAATCCATTCATTCAAAAAACGCTCAGATGAGCGTTTTTTTGTTTTGATATTTTTTATAGATGATGTGCCAGTTACTTTGTATTTATTTTATAGCACAAACTTGTCCGGTTTGAGACATCCAACTTTTTATAAATACTTTGTAAATGTTTTTTTACGGTATTGACACTTATGAATAGTTCATTAGCCAAATCGACATTTGTAAAACCTTTTTGAACTAGATTTAATACTTCTCTTTCTTTCAACGTTAACTCCTGAAAACGGTCATTGATGTTATTTTTAGCTGATTCATAAGGTCTTAAAGGAGATTGGAGAATCTTTTGGGTTAAGAATCTAGAGATCATCTCCATCGACATCAATTCAAAGGAACTAAAGGGATGATCCTTTTTAGATCGTACAAAATCTATGAGTCCTATAATCTTATTTTCATTATAAAGTACTAATCCAACATCATAATAAAACCCGTATTTTTTCATGAAATTATTATAGAATTCGCTTTTTTCATAGCCTTGTGGAGGGAATAGTTCAAGATTACTGATAACCCTTTGTTTATGTATTCTATGAATCATTTTTTGTGGAATTAAAACGTCAAAATGATAATGATTCTCTAGATAGTCATCCATAACATACTTATCTATATTTAGCATGACAGGATCGATAAAATTTTCATTCTCATCACTTAACCAAAAATTCGATTGATGAAAACCAAATAATCGGTCAAATGCAAGCAATACTTGTTTTCGAAAATCCGGTTCGGTACCTGTTACTTCATCCATGAAGGTTAGAATTTTTTGATATATATTTCCGGGTAAAAATTCCATATAGTCATCACCGATTTTATTTTTGATTATAACATATTCAACATACTTAACTGAATAGTCTGTCACATTATTTTAAATAAATGAAAGCGATTACCTATATCACAAATAATATATTGAAATATTATGAAAAAATATCCATTTTTATAATATTATTCCTCGTTATTCCTAACAAAAATGGCCCATCTGGGTAATAGAAATCATACCGAAATTTCAGAATAATAATAATATAACAAATCTAATGTGCTGCTTTAAAATCCGTAATGCACAAAAAGGGAGTGGATGAAAGAATGACAAAAGTTTATAAGCTGTTTATTGGGGGACGGTGGGTAGATTCTATTTCTGGAAAAACCTTTGAGTCGATAAACCCTGCCACTGGTGAAATCAATGGAATAATTTCTGAAGCAGATGAAGGGGATGTCCATCAAGCTGTTCAAGCAGCTCGTAAAGCTTTTGAAACAGGTGCATGGGCGAGCATGTCTCCTGGAGATCGAGGCAGATTGCTTTATAAAGCGGCTCAAAAAATGTGGGAAAAGCTAGACTTCCTTGCTGAAATAGAGTCCATGGATAATGGACTTCCAATTAATGAAACAAAATACATTGCCATGCCTGCAACCATTGATGTACTTGAATTTTATGCCGGTCTTGCTAATAAAGTTCAAGGAGACACATTTGCTTCACCTTCCAATCGGTTTAACTATTCATTAAGAGAGCCATTAGGCGTAATCGGGGCAATCGTGCCTTGGAATTTCCCGCTTATGCTTACAATGTGGAAATTGGCGCCTGCACTTGCAGCAGGTAATACCATTGTCATTAAACCCGCAGAGGAAACCTCTATTAGCATTCTAGAGCTAGCAAAAATCTTTCAAGAGGCTGGCATACCGGATGGAGTCATTAACATTATCCCTGGAACTGGATCTGTCGCGGGTAATGCATTGGTATCGCATCCAGAAGTAGATAAGATTGCCTTTACCGGTTCGACGGAGACAGGCCGTTTGATTATGCAAACAGCCAGCCATAATTTGAAACCGATTTCACTAGAGCTGGGCGGTAAGTCACCGAATATTGTGTTTAATGATGCTTCTCTTGAAGATGCCGTTAACGGTTCCATGTTTGGCATTTATTTTGCGCAAGGTCAAGTATGTGCGGCAGGTTCGCGCCTATTTGTTCAGGAAGGGATTTACGATAAGTTTATGGATTTATTTTTTAATAAAGTTCAATCGATACGCATTGGGAATCCCCTTGAGGCAACGACTCAAATGGGGCCGCAAGTATCTGAAAAACAACTGAAAACCATTGAACACTACGTCAGCTGCGGACTTGAAGAGGGGGCCAGGTTAGTAACAGGCGGTAAACGTTATGAAAGTGCAGGCAGCGGTCATTATTTTTCACCAACTATTTTTGAAAACGTAACCAATCAAATGAAGATTGCCCAAGAAGAGATTTTCGGACCAGTTGTATCCGTTATTCGTTTTAAAGATGAGGAGGATGCGCTTTTAAAGGCAAATGATACTGTATATGGCTTAGCATCAGGAGTTTGGACAAATGATCTTCAACGGGCACACCGCATGGCGCGTGGTCTAAAATCCGGAACGGTATATGTGAACACGTATAATATGCTGGATAGTACAACTCCTTTTGGAGGCACAAAGCAAAGCGGGTTTGGCAGAGAGTTAGGAGTCCAGGCCATGGATATGTATACGCATACAAAAAGTGTATGGATCGATTTGAATAAAAGTGGAGTAAATTGGTACGGGGTATAAAACAGTCTTTATTCAAATAACGTTATCATTCTAGTAAAACGCTCAAAATGGGGAGGTATTTATGAAAAAAAGTAAACTTGTACCTATCATTCTTACAACCGCTTTAGCTGTTTCTGCAGGAGTTGGTTTCTATCAGCATCATCAAACAGCGGAGGCTGCGGCAAGTGCAAAACTAAAGTCCGTTCAAAAAGAAGTGCCGTATAATCCTTTAAATCCTTTAAGCGCGGATGAAATCAATTTGGCACGTACTATTCTCAAGCAGCATGGCTATATCAAAGCAAACACTCGTTTTCAAGAAATAAGTTTAAAGGAACCAAACAAAGAAGCGGTAAGGAACTGGAAACAGGGAAAAAAGCTCCCCAGGCAGGCATCGATTATTGTTCTGCAGGATAATCATGTAAAAGAGGGACTCGTAGATTTAGGAGATAAAAAGGTCTTATCCTGGAAGGAAATGAAGGGTGCGCACGGTATGATCCTCGCGGATGACTGGGCAACCGCACAAAAGGCTATTCTCGCTAGTGATGAATATAAAAAGGCTCTACTAAAACGAGGAATAAAAGATTTTTCTAAAGTTATTGCCTCTCCTCTAACCGTTGGTTATTTTGGTCCAAAAGATAATAGTGCGGATCCAAATAAAAAATTGTTAAAAAGTGTGGCTTACTTAGATACGGGAGACGGGAACTTCTGGGGACACCCAATCGAGAATCTTGTTGCCGTCATCGATTTGGATAAGAAGAAGGTGATTCAAGTTCAGGATGATGGCGTGATACCGGTCCCAATGAAAAACACCTCTTATGTAATGAAGGATAATGCTAGTAAGCGCGAGCCTGCTAAGCCTCTTGATATTGTGCAGCCAAAGGGTACAAGCTTCCACGTAAATGGGAATGAAGTCAAATGGCAAAATTTCACCTTCCACTATCGCTTGGATCCGCGTGTAGGCCCTGTTATTAATACCGTTACCTATAATGATCATGGAAAAATAAGAAAAATCATGTATGAAGGCAGTCTTGGCGGTATGACCGTCCCTTATGGAGATCCAGATGTCGGTTGGTATTTCAAATCATATATGGATTCCGGGGAATATGGTGTTGGGAATTTAGGCAGACCTCTTGTGAAAGGTTCGGATGTACCAGCAAATGCTAAACTGTTCGATGCTACGTTGGTTGACTACCAAGGAAAACCGTATGTATCACATAATGTGATGGGCTTATTCGAGCGTGAGGGCGGTCCTGAATGGACACATAATGATTTTGTTACAGGCACTTCGGAGAGCAGGGATCGACGAGAATTGGTTCTTCGTTTCATCACGACTGTAGGGAATTATGATTATATATTTGATTGGGTATTCCAGCAAAACGGGAATATTGAAATCGATAGTGGTGCTTCAGGTATTGAAGCGGTTAAAGCTGTGAAAAGTAAGACGATGCACGACAGTACCGCCAAACAGGATACACGAAATGGTATATTGCTTGATCAAAATCTAGTCGGTGTATACCATCAACATATTTTTAATTTTCGGCTTGATATGGATGTAGATGGGGAGAAAAACAGTGTTGAGAAAATAACACCTAAAGCTCAAAGTGTTACCAACAAATCCTATCCTTATCGCAATAGTGAAATGGTTGTCGGCAAAACCATCTATAAAAAAGAATTAGATGCAGCGCAGAAATGGACTGACCCTAGCAAACTCTTACTTGTTACGAATAGTGAAAAGGAAAACAAGCAAGGGTATCCGACGGGTTATCAGATTATCCCTTATGCTGGCGGTACACAGTCCTTTGCTGAAAACCTGCTGTTTACGAGTGATTCCTATCTTGCGAAGCGAGTCGGCTATGCAGGAAAACATGTTTGGGTAACACCTTATAATGAAAATGAACTATATCCAGAAGGGAAATATATCAATCAGAGTACGAAAGAAACCGGCCTGGGATTGTGGACGCAACAAAATCGATCAATTGAAAATACGGATGATGTTGTTTGGGTCACAACTGGAATTACCCATATTCCAAGAGCCGAAGAATGGCCAATTATGCCAACGGAATGGGTATCGGTATTATTGAAGCCATATAATTTCTTTGATCAGACCCCAACCCTTGATTTGCAAAAACCGACCAGCAAGTAATAAAGAATCAAAAGCATCCATTTTTTAGGATGCTTTTGATTTAGAGGTGAAATGATGTTAAAAATTGAAAATCTGCAGCAAAGTTACATGGGTGTTCCAGTGATAAAGGGATTGGACCTAGAAATTCAAAAAGGAGAATTGGTATTTTTATAAGGAAGTTCAGGGTCGGGGAAGTACCTTTTAAAAATTTTAAATGGCAACAGTGGAAGATTTGGTTGGGATTTTACGATATCCTTTATTGGAGCTGGGGTAATTTTAGCAATTCTTGCAATAATCACAGTCCGCGCCTATATGCGGCGGACATAGATACTCGAATCTTTGCTGGATTATTTTAAGTAAATTAAAAAACACTGCAACCCTTGGTACATAAAAGAGTTGCAGTGTTTTGCATAAAAATGGGTATACTATAGATAAGTTGTTTAATATGTTTTAGTTTAATATGGTTACCTTTAGGTGTTTTACCCCAAAATTGATTGCATCGTGTTCAGAAGGGATAAAGACATCAATTCGATTTCCTTTAATCGCTCCGCCAGTATCTCCAGCGATCGCTTCCCCATAACCTTCTACATAAACTTTACTGCCAAGTGGGATAACAGTTGGGTCAACGGCGATGACCTTTTGATTTGGATTTGCTTTAATGTTCATTCCAGTTGCCGTAATGCCGGAACACCCCTCGCATGAGGCTGTATAAGCTGTAGCTTTCACGGTAATTTCTTTAGAACTTGAATCACTTTTTGCTTCAGCTTTTACTTCTGGTGCGCTTTCTTTTGGTTCAGGTGTAGCTTTTACTGCAGGTGCGCTTTCCTTTTGTGTTGATTGAGTTTTAAATACAGGTGCATTTTCCTTAGATTCATGTAAATCAAGGTTCATTGTTTTTTCTGTTACAGCCGTGTTATTTGTATTTAAGCCATCATAGATTAATAGATTTAATCCAGGATGAATGAGATCGGTATTTAAATAGTTCCATTCTTTAATTAGCGAAACAGATGTACGATAATTCATGGCAATGTCCCATAATGTGTCACCTTGTTTAACCGTATAATGTTTCTCTTCTGCAATGGTTAGTTTATCGCCAGGATAGATAAGATCTGTAGTAAGATGGTTCCAGTTTTGAATGTTTTCTACTGATGTATTATGTACGCGTGATAGATCCCATAGGGTATCCCCTTTTTGTACAGTAATCGTTGCAGCTGACACATTAGCACTTACAGTTACTGAGAGTACAGCAACTGCTATCATTGATATAATTTTTTTAAGCATTCTTTTACCCTCCGTTTTCTTTGGTTGCTAAGTTTTCATAATCGTAACATGAAATATTCTGAAACAAAGAACAAAGAGATGTTAATTCGATTACCATCGTGGCATTTATATTGCGATAATATGTCGGAAATAGTTGAATAATCGGAAAGTGGTGGTTTTTGAAGGCTCTCAATGCAAAAGTCCAATTGAAGGAAATAGGAATGATAAAGATAAATTTATTGAGAATTTGGAGCGAAGAGCGATTAAATAGGCAAAAAAAATAAAGGGTATTCTTCTACAAACGAATTTCCCTTTCTTTCATTAAGTTTATATAATAGGTTATTGATCAATGACGTATCCGGGTATGATTCAAGGGGGCATCTGGAAACATTACTTTTTCTCCACTTTTACGATGCCCTTGCCCAAATTATCCTTTTCAAAATAACATAAGACCTCATCATGAACTTTTATCTTTTCACCCGAAACGATGTTTTTAGAAGAAAAACGAATCCCTGTCCCGTTATCGCCTTTTCCGTAGTAGTTATTCCCTTTAATATTGGTAATCTTGTATTCCTTTGTAATGTACAGAGAGGAACCGTTTCCCTTAGAAATTGAATTGTTAACAGGATCGGCTGTGTGAACTTTAACGAATAGTAATGCTACTAAAATGGATGAGAGCACAACAAGAATGATAGCTTTTTTAACCATGGTATCTTACCTCCATTATGTATTTTAAGATAGGAGAGTGGAAAGTAAATCCTACTTTTTTCCTTTGGTCCTTATACCTACATCGAGACCCAATCCTATTATCCATCATAGCAGGTTCTTAAGAATGGGAATAAATTATTTATAACCCGTTGACATAAGTGAAATAATCTAGTAATATTACTTCTTGTCACTGACAGAAAATATTAAACTTCAAAAAATAGTTGATATGTTTAATTGTTTCTGTTAAGATAGTAAATGTCGCTGATTCAAGCGGAAATTATTTTAAAAAAATAATTGACACGCTGAAGACGAGATGATATATTAATATCCTGCTTTAAAAATTGCTCTTTGAAAACTAAACAAACAAAAACGTCAACAAACAATAATA
>NZ_JAEHGC010000027.1 GCF_016107705.1 Neobacillus cucumis | reverse complement strand
ACTAATGGGTGCTAGAGCTAAGGAATGGGATGGCTGCGGCTATCCCGTTTTCTTATTGTGCTAACTAAGTGTTAGTTGTACAATAATACCCGAATTTAATGAAATTGTTTGGTAAATAATTGGTGTCACTTTAGGAGGTAATCTGCACTTATTTTAAGTGCTATTTTGCACTTTAAATAAATACAAAAAGCCCAAATTCTCAACATTAAAATTGAGAATTTGGACTTTTATCATTACTACAGGGTGACGCACTTTTATGGAAGACCGTTATTGAAGCAATGCACTCTCATATCTATTCTTTTCAAGTATCCGTACAGAGCTAAAATACTTATGAATTACCATGGCATGGAGTTTATAAAGATTAAGTGATTTAAATACCACTATTCATCATCATTAAAACGATTAGATTTGTTAAGATTTAATCAAAACCATGATCCAATAATAGGATATCGAAAAGGACGGTCATTAATTGCTTTAACAATTCCAACAATCGGAGCTATTATAGCAATGAGTCCAAAAATAATGAGGAATGGAATCCCGATTAATATCCAAGAAAAAAAAGCAGACACTGAGATTAAAATACCAATTACAATATGAAATACCAAAGCCTGTAAGGATAAGCTTTTAATTTCTCGATCTGAAATAATAAAATATGTGATAATGGGAACTAGTATAGGTGCAAACCAAGTACTAGCATGAATCAATATTTTGAATCCCTTATTTTTCATTTGAAAATTACTCCTCTTTGTATCGTAATATTTAACAAACCTTTATTCATTAATCATTATAAAGTTTGGGTTAGAATAGTACATCAGGCTATGAACTAAATCGTTATACGACTTTGGTCGTAGTCCAAATCAAAATTCCAGTATGCGAACTATTCTTTTTCATTTTCCAATATATGGGCGGATGCTGAGATTTCTCCACTATTTTGCCCGATTGCTGAACAAAGTTTAAAATGTAAGGCTTTTTTATTGAAACTACATTTACATATTGTTTGAAAAATAGGGGAATATTGTACAACAAAGGTTTGTTTGGTTAGATGGAGGTTTATTTATGGAGAAAGGCAATCAGGTTAAGCTTACATCAGCAGAGATAACAGCTCTTTGGGCATCCTATATTAATGATACTGCCATAGCTTGTAAGTTTAAATACTTTTTAACCATAGTTGAGGATGAAGAGATTAAAGCACTAGTCAAACATGCTTTTGGGATCGCTCAAGGAAATCTTAAAACACTAACTGAGATTTTTAACAAAGAAAAGTACCCAATACCTTATGGATTTAAACTTAATGAGGATGTAAATGTAAATGCTCCTAGGTTGTATTCAGACACATATTTTTTGAATTACCTCCACCAAGCATCACAAATTGCTCTGCAAGGATACAGTATGAATCTGTCAGTATCAGTTAGGGCAGATGTTTACAGTCATTTTAGTGAGTGTATTTCACAATTAATAAATTTTCTTAGGGAGGTAAAAGAGCTTTTATTATCTAAAGGTCTTTATATCAGGTCTCCTTATTTACCTGTACCAGATGATATTGATTTTGTTAAAAAACAAAGTTTTCTTAAAGGGTTTTTTGGAGAAAAGAGACCATTAGTTGGTACAGAAATATCAAACCTCTATGTTAATTTTCAAAGAAATGCTTTTGGAGTTACAACCTTAATAGGATTTAGTCAAGTTGCAAAGTCAAAAGAGGTAGCCAAGTTTTTATTTAGAGGTGTAGAAATTGCAAAAAAGCATTGTGATGTTTTTGGAGCTATCCTTAGAGGGGATTACCTTCCAGTACCTATGTCATGGGATTCAGATGTAACAGAGTCTACAACTCATACTTTTTCAGATAGACTTATGATGTACTACACTACATCCCTTATTGCCCTAAGTATTGGTTTTTATGGTACAGGTATGGCAATGAGTCCTAGAAGGGATATAGGTCTGAATTATGTAAGGCTTACTGCTGAAATAGCTTTGTATGCTGAAGATGGGGCTAATATAATGATTAAAAATGGATGGCTAGAACAACCTCCTATAGCTCCTGATAGGGATGAATTAATAAAAAAATAGAATCAATTATAATCCATATTCAAGTCCTTCTGCATAAAAACAGATAGGGCTTATTTTATTACATTAGGACTTAAGCAATTTCCTTCCAGATATTTTGTGAAGAGTTTCACTTAAACGAATGGGTGCAAGAGTTGAAGATGGAATCACTTCAGACGGCCCTTTAAGTATTTACAACTATAAACCAAGTTTTCTTATATCTGCAGGAAGCTACAACTATTGCACTGCAATTGTTTTCCGCAAAGTCCCAGCGAAACGAATTGTCGTTTAGTGTGTTTGGCAGAATTTGAGAATTGACATCGTTTTCGAAGGGAAGGGTGTTTAGAATTCCTTCAGCGCTGTATTGCATTTTGTTGAGAAATCGAGGATGGTAATTTCTTTGTAATTAGAGCTGTATTAAGCAGCTCTTTTATTTTTCTATTCATACGGAACATCTGTTCGCGTATAATAATACCGAGGTGGTTATTATGACAATTCGTGATCGAGGCGTTATGAAATGGCAATTCGCGTTTGGACATCCCGAGCTAATAAAGGGGCAGCGGGATCTATGGCGAGACCAGGAACGCATTAATAAGCCAATCATAGACGAGGATCAAGCGGAGGAGTTCGACCTGCGAATACAGTATGCAACAGAATACAATCATGCGGTAAAGCTGACGGTATGGAATGACGGATTTACTTCAGTGATAACTGGCCGTGTTCATTACGTCGATCCAATAACGCATGAGCTGCGGATAGAAGCAAAAGCCGGTGAGTTTGAGCGGGTGGCGTTCGATAGTGTAGTCGGAGTGAAGGTCGTTGATTAAATAACAAAAACGGCAGCAAATTTACGCTACCGTTTCTATTCCTTTAAATGGGTGCTGATGGAAAGATGGGTGAGCTTGGTAACAACTGATAATGGAATATCGAGTTACCCTCTTGTGGCACACCAGCAGTGTAAATCCCAAATACGTTGGCACGCATAGGTGACGTTGGAGCAGATACGAAGCTTTCTACATTCGTTCGAATCCACAAAGTATTGCTGCTCCTTTTTGTGATAATAGATCTTATATTAAAATTCCAAACTTTTATTATCTGAACCACAATCATTTAACGTGAAAAAATTAAACGGATGTATTAGATAAAAAGTGCTTTTTCTGCTCAAGATAATTTAACAATCTAAAAAATTGAGGCAAGATCACACATATAATTAGGATTCGAAGAACCTGTACGGCTACGACAAAGGTCGAGTCACCATGGAGGACGACAGAAGTTGTCGTCATTTCAGCAATCCCGCCTGGTGCGAATGCAAGGATAGAGGTGATTAGTGAAATCCCTGTTATTTTAGCCACTAAAACCGCACACATAAACATCGAGAAAATGAGACCGACCGTACTTAAGAAAGATACGATGATCGTCCGTTTTAACCCGATAAACATGCTTTTCTGAAAACGGGAGCCAATGCTTGCTGCAATCATGATCTGCGATAAAATGATTACTTCATGAGGCCACCACGAAACGATGTCACTGCCAATCATGAACGAAGCAAGAGATTGGCCAATGGCAACCCCCACCATGCTTCCAATCAGCCAGGGAGCAGGAAACCGTAAAAATTTGATCAACCAGTAGCCCGCATAGGCAAATCCCATAAAGACAAAAGTCCAAAGTAACATCTCGATTTTAAATCCCGGGTCTGCCAGAACCGGAAGGGAAGCATGATTCGCCGAATTTCCACTGTGTGAAGCCGAAATAGAAGTAATCAACGGAATCATTAGGATCACTAAAAACACGCGCATGGTTTGAATAATGCTGACGACAGCCGTATTTGCCCCTGCCTCTTCAGCAATCCCAGGCATGGCGGATAATCCACCAGGAGCCGTTCCGAAAAAGCTAGTCATCATATCCGTATTACTATATTTCCAGAGTACGAGACCGGAAAGTAGGGAAAAAATAATCGAAAGAAGAAGCATAAGAATGATGGCAAGCCAATTTTCTTTAAAAACATGCAAAAAAGTCAAGTTGATTTTCTGCCCCAAATGAATGCCTAAAATAAACTGCCCCATAAATAACCAGTATTTTGGCATTCCTTTTTGATTCTCCTTACCCTTTAAAAAGGATGGCCTCCAAAAGGAAAGGAAAGCAGCTGCTAAAAATGTGCCGATCATCCATCCTATGGATAGGCCCGTCAATGAGATCAAGAATCCTCCTAAACTACTTATCAATATAAAACAAACACTGAGTAAAAAGGTGTTTTTTCCATTCATAATCTAGCCTCCTTGCTTCAAAACATCCAATGAAGATTTCGTAATCTAAATATAGTATAATCAAAGCAATAAATAAAATATGGAATTAATATTGGAAACCATAATCAAAAGTTATTTCTTAAGGGATACAAGGTGATTTCGATGGATGAAAGAGACTGGATGGTTTTGCAAACCCTTTATCAAGAAAAAAATATAACCAATACTGCTAAAATACTGCATATTTCGCAGCCAGCATTAACCAATCGGTTGAAAACAATGGAAAACTACTTTGAAGTAAAGATCGTGAATCGAAACTGGCGCGGAGTCGAATTTACTCCACAAGGGGAATATCTTGCAAAAAATGCACATGAAATGTTATTGCGAATCCAAAGGATGAAAGAAACAGTCCTGAATATGGAGAAAAAAATATCAGGTACATTAAGGCTGGGTGCTTCAACGTTTTTTACGGATTATAAACTTCCCGGATTATTAAAACTTTTTAAAGATCAATACCCTGATGTCGAGTTTAAAGTAGTAACTGGTTCCAGCAACGATATTGCCCATTTAATGTACAATCATGATGTTCATGTTGGCTTTTTAAAAGGGGAATATGGCTGGAAGGATCAAAAAAAGTTTCTCTTCGAAGAAAGCATTTGTATTGCTTCAAAAGAAGAAATAGACATGAACCGACTGCCCAGTTTACCAAGAATTGACTATGAAACGGATCCATTATTAAAAGCTGTAATTGATAATTGGTGGGCTGAAAATTATTCACAGCCTCCACTCGTTAGTATTAATGTGGATAAAGCAGATACTTGCAAAAAGATGGTCGGTTATGGCTTGGGCTACGCAATTATGCCAAGCATGAATATTGATGATCTTGTTCATATCAACAAAATTGAAATTAAAAACAAGGAGGGAGAAAAAATCATCCGAAAGACATGGATGTTCTACCATGAAGAATCTTTAGAATTCAACGTGGTAAAGGCCTTCGTCGAATTTGTAGAGGGGATTGACCTGCAATCGATTACCTAGGGTGGAATCAGCTGGTCAAAAACGGAGCTACCTGGGGAGCTGTATAACAATATTCATGTAACACCGTTTGCATTAGCTGACACAAATATTTATACCTGCTTTCTTTTACGATGCGGGCAATACGGAAATATTTTTAAAATCCCTAATGATGAATGAAACCCACTCCAAAAAGAGTGGGTTCTTTAGCGGTTAACCAAAAACGATTCCTTAATTTTCTCCTCTATAGGCATCTAGGAATAGTTGTCCAAGATTACCCTTTCCTTTGAATCCTAAATCCCGTAAGCCATGATCGATCACAGTTAATACAGATAGGACTTTTTCCATGAAGGCATTTTCGCCCATATGACCAATACGTAAGATGACATCTTCATATTGCGCCAAAGAAGTAGCGATGAATAAATTGTATGTTTCCTTGATATGCTGTTGCAATCGTAATGAGCCAATTTCTGCTGGAATGACGATGGCCGTTACCGTATTGGAGCACCCTGATTCTAAGAATAAGGTTAGTCCAAATTCTTGAATAGATTTCCTTACTGCGTTCGCAATTTTCGCATGTCGCTCATAAACCGCCAATTGTCCTTCTTTTAAAATATTGTCCAAGGCCACATCTAAAGCTTCAATATTTCCAGCAGGCATCGTATAAGGCAAGGTTCCTTTTTCAAGATATCCCTCGAAAATTTGTAGGCTTGCATAAAATGAAGCAATTGGCGTTACACGGTTATTCATTGCTTTTTTAGCGTCCTCACTAACGGAAACGATCGCTAAGCCAACAGGTGCTGAGATAGCCTTTTGCGTACCTCCACAGCAAATATCAATTTGATTTTGGTCGACATCGATGGGTTCACCAACCATACCAGCTACTGAATCAACCACTGTTAGAATGCCATATTCTTTTAGTACGGGAGAGATTTGACTAACATCATTTAAGATGGACGTTGGTGTATCACAATGAACAAATGTTGCATATTTGAAGTCATGATCTTTTTCTAAATAGTTGCGTAATTCTTCAACAGGTATGTCTTTATGATAGTCAAAACTTAATACAACAGGTTCTCCTCCATACATTCTGACAAAATATTGAAAACCTTCACCATAGATCCCGTTATCGAGTACGAGGACACGGTCACCAGGTTCTGTTAAGCTCGCACAGGCAGCTTCCAAAGCTAGAATCCCTTCTCCAGCAAGCAGCAGTACTTCATTTGTAGTACCCATGACCTGGCCCATCTTTTGGCATACCTCATGGTAATACTGGATGAATTCTTGATCAAAATCAGGGTTATTTGTCTTTTTAGCTAACGCCAAGCGTACATTCTCACGTACGTCCGTTGGTCCTGGTGCATAGTTTGGGTTATATCTCATATGTATCCTTCCTTTTTAAATCAGAGTATTTTATGGAGTAATAGTAGCAAATAATTGGTATATTTAAAAGGATCAATTTATCCTAACCTATAGGGGTTAGTTTAAATAAAATACCGATTTATGGATCTGATCTGGTTGGAATATGGTTTCTAACTAAAATGATAAAGAATAATGCATCGCCATTTTCCTGAACGAATGAGGTGCTTCTTTAATGAGCTGGCTGCGAAATGATGGCAGTCTTTTTATATAATGGAGTCTTTTTTAATGTAAATGCATCTCACTATCTAACAACAAAATAAACATTATTTTTCAAAAAAAAAATCACAAAAAAATACAGGAAACAAATGGATGGAATCAAAATGATTTCATCATTTTTTATATGTATCCATACAGTTTTTGGAAGGAGTTTACTAAAGATAAAAGCAGCATTCCTGTACTAAGGGAAAGATAAGTGAAAACAAGATTCTTTTTTGTCATTTTTGACTGTTTGTCCATGTCATTAAGGTGATTATTTCCATATACTTCTAGAAAGAATTTTTTCTGGAGTTGATGTGTTTTATGAGTAAGAATGTACTAGTGATTGCCGCTCACCCCGATGATGAAATTCTTGGAAGCGGCGGAACGATAAAAAAACTAGTAAATAATGGGTACAGAGTCATTTCCGTCATTGCCGCAAAAGGACGAAAGGAAGAGGAACATCACATCAAACCTCTTATGTTAAAAGCCAACAAACAAATGGGGGTGGAAGAGGTAATTTTTTTGGAGTTTCCTAATCTATTATTAGAAACCAAACCTCTTCATGAAATCAATAAATCGATTGAAGCCTTATTGGATAAGTATGATCCATCAATTATATTTACCCATCATTATGGTGACACCAATCGTGACCATCAAATTTTGTTTCAAGCGGTATTAACGGCAGCACGGCCACTGCCTGGAAAAAGGCCAGTGGAAATTCTATGTTTTGAAACCGTGTCCTCGAGTGAATGGAGTCAGCATACCAATGACAAAGAATTTAAACCAAATTATTTTGTCGATATAACAGACACAATTGAAGAAAAAATTAAATCTCTAGAGCATTATGACATAGAAATGAGACCATTTCCTCATCCGCGCTCATATGAAGGTGTAAAATATTTATCTCGAGTACGAGGAATGACCGTGGGTGTAGAATACGCAGAAGCGTTTGAAATCATTAGGAGGGTATGGAAGTGAGCAAAGCTAAAGTGAGTGATTTGCCCCCATTGCCTGCTCATTTCCCATATCTAATCAAAGCCATGGATCAATATTACGGTGTAGCTTCAAATTTTGTGTATGAACCAATAATAAAAAAAGACAAGGCACCCGAAGGAAAAAAGGAAAACAAAAAGCTTCGAATTCTCATTACGACCTTTTGGGACTATCACGTGATTGGAGGTTTGCAGAACTATATTGCCACACTTAAAGCAGGATTGGAAAGGATTGGGCATGAAGTTGACGTTTTTTCGCCAGACCTGTTTCCAAAGGAATCAACGAAGGAAATATATTCCGAAGTGAAAAGGTATTTCAAACAATTTTTTCAAGAACGCTACGGCTATGTTAGCAAAGGCATTCTTTCTAATATAAGCAATCTTTCTATTTATAAAATGATGTTAATGGATTTGAATCTGAGTAAATATGATATCATTCACGCACAAGATCGGTTCACTTGCAATGTGGTAGGAACAATAAAAGGGGCTTCTCAAAAACCGATTCTATTTACCCCGCATGGATTTATGACTCATACTAAACTGAAGTTCAATTTAATCGAAAAGGGGTCAATCGAAGAACAATACTTTTCCACTATTGACGGACAAGCTATTAAGAATGCAGATCAACTGATTATTCTTTGTGATGCCTTTCGCCCGATCTTAAAAACATTAGGGGCCAAAGACAAACGCATGAGCACGGTTTACACAGGAATCGATTTTGAGGTTAAGAAATCTCAGAATGAACAAAACAAAATAATTATAACCTGTGTTTCACGCCTTCGCCCGCGTAAAGGGCATAAGTATTTATTCGAAGCGCTATCTCTTCTTAAAGACGATTTATATAATGTAGAGGTGTGGGTTGTTGGTGATGGAGAGATGCGAGAGGAGCTTGAAAAGCAAATTCGGGAGCTTAAATTAAAGAATGTTTCTTTTTTAGGGAGCAGAAACGATATACCAAAATTGCTTAGGCAATCTGATATATTTGTTCAGCCAACCATTAGTGATACACTACCAATCTCGATTATTGAGGCAATGTTTGCTGGGCAAGCTATTCTGGCAACAAATGTGGGGGGAATCCCGGAAATCATTCAAGACAATGATACCGGACTTATTATTGAACCTGCTAATCCTAAGCAGCTAGCCGAAAAATTGTTATTGCTCGTGCAAAATCAATTGTTAAGAATAACACTTTCTAAGCAAGCCAAGAATTTTGCTGATGAACATTTGACGGTCACGAATATGGTTAAAGAAATAGATAAAATCTACCAGTCATTATTATGAAAGGAGAAGAATCCATGCGAAATGACATTCCTGCTGTTGTATTAGATTTGAGTGCAACGGGTATTGGTATCGTTCGGAGCCTTGCAAAACAAGGAATTCGGGTTTATGCGTATGATACGGAGGGAAAATATAAAATTGGTAAAACGCGATATGCCAGCTGTGGTATATGTCCAAGTCCTGTTTCGGAGGAAGATGATCTGCTAAAATTTTTAGCGAATTTGTCACGAAATCTGGGCAAAAAAGCGCTCTTGTATGCTGGATCCGACGATTTTGTCTATTTTATTTCTAAAAATAGATACGTCTTAGCACAAAACTATAAATTTCTGCTGCCAGAACATTCACTAGTTGAAGCAGTTCTAGATAAACGATTAACATATGAACTAGCCGTCCAATCAAACCTTCCCTGTCCTAAAACCTTCTCTATAAAGGATGAAAAGCAACTTAAGCAAATCATCGACCAAATTACTTTCCCTTGTATATTAAAGCCCGTTCATTCTTCCCACTTTCGTTCACAAATTGATAACCGATTATATAAAAAAGCGATAGTTGTCGAACATGCCTCCCAATTATGGGAGGAGTATCTTTTTTACCGTTCCTTTGGAGAGTTAATGATTCAGGAAATCATTCCTGGAGAGGACGATACCATCTATTCTATTAAAACGTTTTTTGATGATCAGATGAACTTAATTGGATTATGGATGAATCAAAAATTACACCAATTTCCTCCACACTATGGATCCTCCGCTCTTGTTCTAAGTAAACGAAACGAAGAAGTCATTCAGACAGCTATACCTTTTCTCCAAAAAATACAGTTTAAAGGTTTAGCGATTGCGGAATTTAAAAGAGATCACAGAGATGGCCAATTAAAATTTATCGAAATTAATCCAAGAATTGGTCTAACCCAAGCATTATCGAGTTCTGTAGGTGTTAATTTGGCCCACTTGTACTATTTATCGCTTACCGGCCAAAACCCTTCTCCTGTTTTAAAACAAAAAGAAGGGATTAAGTGGGTTTATTTCGTCCGTGACTTTTTATCCTTCCGTCAAGAAAAAAGAAGTGGGAAGATAACGTTCTTTGAATGGATGCAAAGTCTGTCCGGAAAAAAGGTAGAGGCTCTTTTTTCCTTGTATGACCCTCTTCCTTTTATTCGTAGTTTTATTTCTCATATTCGAAACCTATGGGGAAGGCGATAAAATTCTAATCGTTATAGGGGGAAACTTTCCATTGAACCATTTAGAAGAAATTGTTAGCCATTGGCAACAATTAAATTGGGATAAAAAATTATCAAAAGTATTTGGTAAATATGTCCATTTAATAGGGGATCAAATTGAAGTCCTAAAAAATTCACGGGAAAAGACAAGTATTTGGAAGCTAGTCATGACAGATGGATCAGAGTACTTTCCAATTGTTCTAAAAATTTTCAAAGTGCCGTTAAAAGAAAATCAAATGCTAGAGATTAATATGTATGCGAGGGCTTATTCTGTTTACCATGAATATATGCCGAAATTGTATTGGCTTGAACCAAATGAAGATACGCAAGAAATTTGGATGGTTACAGAATATGTAAAACCGCTAAGGGGACAAATAAAACTTGTTCCACAACATTTGGGACGAATTATTCCAACTATCGCAAAATTTCATGCCCAATCCTTTGGAAATCGATTTTCACAGCATGCACACCTTTTTGATACCTCTCTGCCCCAATTTGATTCACCAGAGGTGAGAAAAAAGGGAATGGAATATATGGAGAAAACAAGACAGTACCTAGATGAAGCAATGAAAGACCCCAATTTAAAAGAATTGGTTGAACCTAAATATAAAGCCATCCGAAAAATCCTGAAAAAGGGACCTTTATTCTTCCCGGAATTAATCGAAGCTGGACAGTGTCTTATTCATGGTGATCTCCATGTCCATAATATTTGCTGCAAAAATGCGAGTGATGACGGTGAATGGGATATTCAATTAATAGATTGGGAGTCAGTAAAGTACGGGTCATGTTGGTATGATCTAGTGATTCTTGTTGAAATATTAATTGATTTTCGCTCGGATTGGCAAAAGAATGAAGAACAAATCCGAACTCGTTGCGTGCGATTATATGCTGAGGAAATGAAAAAGCATGGAATCACCTTTAAAGAAGATCCATTAAACCTGTTAAAAAAGGCTTATTTGCAAAGAACATTAGAAAAAAAACTGGCAAAACATTTGCAAAGAGCACTAAACGGACAAAAGAGTGCGCTTTTAAAAAGATATCTTGAGAAAGTAGTGGTTTGGGGAGAAGAACTTGGATTAATTTAATTGCCCAAATAATACTCTAAAGGAGTTTATCAATGAAAACGTGTGGATTCGTCATAATGGTAATTGAAGATGCTGGATGTAAGGATAGGTGAAGATACTTGTAACTGGAGAGGATAAAATTTGAATAATTTTAAGGATATTGTGTCTAGAAATAACGGGTGGGTTTCTATTGAGGATTTAGTCGGATATAAAAAAATTGGGAAGGGGAGTGACGGGTCTATTTTTCAAATATCACCTGAGAAATGTATCAAAATCTTTGAGAAGGAAGAAACATTTCAAAATGAATTATTAGCCTATCAGGCAGGGAAATCGTCTTCCGTTATTCCGACGCTCTATGAGTATGGTAGAAACTATATTGTGATAGAGTTTATTAACGGACCATCTCTCAGACATTATCTGAAAAGTGAAAAAGAGCTATCTGAATCAACCGCCCAAAAACTTTTATTTATGCTGGATGAATTCAAGAGAATTGGTTTTACTAGACTTGACACCCAGATTCGTCATATTTTCATCAATGAATTAGGGGAAATAAAAGTAATTGACCACAAAAGAGCATTTAGTAGAAAAACGAATGCCCCCGTAAGATTGCTAAAGGATTTAAGAAAGATCGGTTTTTTAGATGAATTTTTAGAATATGTAGAAATTTTTAGTTGGTCTCTTTACAATGAATGGAAGTCCCTAGCTTACTGATTAGTTAGAAATCAAGACATTAAGCCATTATATAAAACTAGATGGAACAAAAAGAGATACCTTCCCGCTAACTTCAAAACTGCTTGAGACCTCCGTGCAAGGTCTGGTGTATTCGAGGGATCAGTCCCCTGGTGGAGTAAAACGTTACCTCACCGGGGGACTGACCCCAATTTTCAATTTTTCTTAACTTATTATCTCTATTTGGGAATATATAGTGATTCAACATATGTATTTTATTTTCCTTATCATACATTATTTCTTTTTGGTTTTAGCGATTTCAATTTCATCAATGGATGCAGGGGGCTTTTCCATCCAACCATGTTCAATCATAATGTTCGCTCCATCTTCCGCATATTGAACTGCTTCAAGAAATATCCGTAAAAATTTTGCACCCAAGTCACGTCTAGCAACCGTACCTACTGCTGTTCCATAATAGCCAAGTGACATTCCTGTAAGCATGGTTACTTGGAACATCATTAACTTTTCTGAAAATGGTGGAGTTGTAGATTTAAGAACTTCTGAATCATATGTAGGTGATTCAGATATATTTTCTTCTGCTAAAATATGTGCCATAATCTCCACTACTTTATTAGCGATATTTGCTCCTCTAACCATATAATTTTGAACTTCTTTTGATCCAGCAACTTCAGCAAAGCCCAATAGTAACGCTTTACCAAGCGCATTTCTTTGCATATTTTCATAAAAGTGCATGATTTCGAGAGAATTGATTGGGCGACGTTCTCCAAACCAACCAGTTAAATATCCTTGTTTCTCAATAAATTCCACTTTTTCTGGGATTGGGATATAAGCCGCCCTAGAATATAATCCTTTTTCTAATGAGACGTTTAAGGATTTAAAGTATAATTCCCTAGTGAGGTCTACGGCACTTGAAAAAAGTTCTAATACATCGGAGCGTACACAACCAGATAAAGCTGCACCATATGCAGTTAAGCCATGTCTTGACATATTGTGAACAAAATTCAAAAAGAAGGTATCAGAATATAATGCAGGTGCATTTATATTAACATCCTCACTTTCATTAAAAGCAACGGGAATGGGATGACTTTCTTTAACATAAATTTCTGTAATGTTTTGTAACATCTTATCTGCTATTGAAATTGCCAAATTTATAACTGTTCGAATTTCTTCATCTTGAGTCTTTTCTCTAAAATACTTCAATACACACTTAGACATACTATTATTCATGTATCCAGTCCAAAGCTGAGCAATTTCAGCAGAAGTAAGACGAATATTATGTTCAGAATTCATAAGAAATTAACCTCCATGTATCATGTAGTTTTAAAGTGCCCTTTTTAAGGAAAATAATCTATTTTTCACTTACAATGATTGGAGTTATTAGTTTTAATAAATTTAGAACCTTTCTATTATATTTTATAACGGAGTTGTGAAAAGTTGAAATATCGTAAAGCAAATATCAATGATATTGATCAATTAGTGGAGTTAAGAAAAAAGCAATTAGTTGATGAGGGTATTGAACCGAATATAGAAATTGATCGGGAACTATATGTTTTCTTTAAAAATAAACTAAGCGATGGAACTTTAGTTCAATGGCTAGTGGAAGATCATGAAGAAATTATAGGATGTGGTGCCGTGATTTTTTATGAATTTCCACCTAGTTACACCAATAAGACCGGTAAAAAGGCGTATATCGCAAATATGTATACGAATGAAAATTATCGCGGGCAAGGAATTGCAACCAAGCTGTTAACGAAATTAGTTGTGGAAGTTAAGAGTTCAGGTATTTCAAAAATATGGCTTGGGGCTTCAAAATTGGGGAGACCAGTGTATAAGAAGTTTGGTTTTAGGGAAACGGATGAATTTCTAGAATTAAATATGATTTAACTATTTGTGATGTATCACACCTTAAATTAACAGGATGAATTCTTTTGTTTGAAATATCCAGTCTATAGCATGGTTTGAAATCCTTAAAATATGTAAACAGCTGCCATGATGGCAGCTGGATTTATAGTAACTGATTAAACGCAAGTAAACGATTGAATTTGTCTTAGGCTAATACCGTAATTAACCCATCTATGTCCAGTCCAGCGATACCCAGAAACAGAGTTTCGACCAATAAATGTTGGATAGAACCAAAATTGCTCACGACCTCTTAGCCATACATACGTGTATCTGTGTAAACAACTGACCATACTGCCTGGGTCTACTGCATATGCTCCTGCTTGGTGCGTCTGTTGAGGAACAACAGATGGCGGTGGCAATGTTGGTGGTCCCTCTTCTGGGGGATGATGACCAGGTGATGGTCCGCCTCCTGGGGCATGATGACTAGGTGGTGGTCCGGCTCCTGGAGCATGATGACCAGGTGGCGGAGCAGTCGGTGGCTGAAAGCTGCCAAATTGTCTTGGATCAAGGGTCGAATAGTAATCTGCTTGAATAGGAGTTGCAGATAAATAAGCATCTTGACTATTTGGAATGTTATAGTACAGATGTATATGATTTGGATACATAAAATGCACTCCCTTACAATTTATTTTCACATCATCCTATTCATTGGTTATTCACCTATTAACTTGTTCAACAAAAATGTGTGTTTACCTATAATCATTGGTCCGTTTTTTGTTTGAAATTTCCTGTCAATAAAATACAATATAAAAACCCTTAAAAATTAGTTGTCCTATTTGGCAGCTAATTTTTTTTACAGAAAATTAGAAATTAAAATGGAATTTTCTACTACTCAAAATGAATCCAAGTTTATTTCAGATTGAACCAAATCAGAGGTCAACCTGAACCAATTAAAACTTTCAGATTGACATGATGGAAGAAACAAGTCTGAACCAAGCAATACCAGAGATTACTACAGAGATTATCGAAAGACAACAACACAGATCGTTCCAGTTGTATTCCCAATCAAAAAAATTTTTAAAACCCCCTTAAAAACCAAAATCCTTCCTCATTCATTTGTTCACCTAATTGCCATATTTATAAAAATTTTATTATTTTACCCTGTCCCTATTTGTCATTTTTCTTTATATAGCTAGTGAAAGATCAATGAACCAATCGATGAAACAAGAACGGAAGCAAATGGTTTTATCGTTAGGCCATTCGAAAAGGGAGGTAAAAAGAGATGAGTAATTTATTAGTGTACGAAAATCCAATGATCGTGATCCCATCATTAGCGAATAGGATTGGTTTAAATGAAGCAATCGTCCTGCAGCAGGTACATTACTGGGTGAATAAAAGCACCCATATCATTGAAGGCCGTAAATGGATTTACAATACCTTTAATTATTGGAAGGAACAATTTTCATTTTGGTCACTTAGTACGATCAAACGGGTATTTCGCTCGCTAGCGGATCAAGGATTCTTGCTTTCAGGGAACTGGAATAAAACAAAAATGGATCAAACCAAGTGGTACACCATTGATTATGAACGGTTAGAAGCACTGGAATTAGCGCCAAATATGCAAAAGAAGGAAGTAGAGCTTAATGAAAGGAAACACGTCGAAGCAGAAATAGATTCTATAGCTTCGGAGATAAACGAAAGTGCTGTTAACGAGAACCTGTATGAAGAAGATAGTTTTGATAGGGATTTAGATGAAAAGGATACATACAAAACTGAATATAAAGAAATGGACGAAACGTTCCTGCATCGTCATTCGATACCTGGGCAAAAAGAAAAACAAACAGCTTTCGATCACAATCTAGAAAATAATCCAGACATAGAAAATCCCTTACAAAGGAATCAAAAATCAAAAGATGTGAAAGAAATTATTGAGTTTTGGGACGCTAATGGTTTTGGTTTTTCGAACGTGAATGCAAAAGAACAGTTGCTGTCGTGGTTAGATGATTCTAGCTTTTTACAGCCAAAAGAGATGATTTTAAAAGCAATGAATATTGCCTGTGCGAATAACAAGCGGAAGTTGAACTATATTGTTGCGATTCTGAAGAACTGGGAAAATGAATCTTTACTGACCCTAGAAGAAGTTGAAATCGATCAGGAAAAGCAAAAACCTGCACCAAAGCATAGGAAATCAACTGAATCATCTCCAACCGGAAGAGATATTCCAAGAGGATTTGAACTCGACCTGACGGCAGGTGAAGAGTGATGAGTATGGCAGAGAAGGTGTTTTTAGGAAGCTTAATGAAGGCGGAATACTTACTCAAGGATACGGTGATACAGCCTGAACAGCTAGAAAGTATACAGCATAAAGAATTAATGCGAAGGATGGTAGAGTTTAAGCGTGCTGGCAAGAATATTGATTTAATTTCCTTGACCACCTTATCTGACCTCGATTCTGTAGGTGGAATGTCTTACCTTTCGGAGCTGTTATCGTTTGCGGATATAGAGAAATTTGACCGTACGGAGAAGCTCATTCTTGATCAGTGGAAGGAACGGGAAAAGAGAAACATCTTAACGGTTGCAGCCACGAACGATTGGGAAATTGCGAAAGTAATCGGCGAATTGGATAAGATTAACCAAATGAAATTGGACGACCACACGTCCTTACAACAAGCGATGTCAATCATTTATGAGGCACCCTGGGAAGATCAACCAACATTGAAAACAGCCACAACGGGAATCAAAAAGCTGGACGAAGTGACTGGAGGTTTTCAGGACGGGGAAGTGACGATTCTAGCGGCAAGACCCTCGATGGGAAAAACCGATGTGATGCTTCATTTTGCAAAAATGTCGGGATGGGCTGGATATTTGCCTCTCGTATTTTCCTTAGAAATGCCCGAAAGGCTGATCACCTCCCGATTAATCGCATCAACTGGAGGCTTTAACCGTGCCAAAATGCGGGATCCGAAAAGAATGCTCAATCCTAGTCAAAAGAATAAATGGTCGGATGTCATTGGGGACCTTACTGAAACCCATATGCAAATTTTTGATGGGGCTGGACAAACCATTTCCCAAATGAGAGCGAAAACGCGAAAAATGATCAATCAATTTCCTTACAAGAAACCGATTCTTTTTATCGATTACTTAACGCTTATCCATTCTGGTCAATTTTACGGCGGGAATTCCCATTTACAAGTAACGGAAATATCCAAATCTCTTAAAACGATGGCGAAGGATTTTAATTGCCCCGTCATTTGTTTGGCGCAGTTAAATCGATCGGTCGAATCAAGAGCCAATAAGCGGCCGATGATGTCTGATATTCGGGAGTCAGGCAGTGTGGAACAGGATGCCGATGTGATTCTGTTCTTGTATCGCGAAGCCTATTATGACAAGGAATCTGAGGATCGTTCCCTTGAAATCATTGTCTCAAAAAACCGAAATGGCCCAGTTGGAACCGTCTCAGTGAATTACAACGAGCATACGGGAAAGATTGAGGAGCAAAAGTAATCCAATTAGACACGGAGCCTAGGATAAAAAAATCTTATATCGAGGTGTTACCTAATGATTGTGGAAGAATTGTATCAGGATTGCTTCCATTATGATGAATCCTCTTTGGCCTATTGCATCTACTATTTACTAGAAGAGCAGAAAATTTCGTTAAAAGATGACATTTCAAAAATAGATCTCAATCAAGTAGATCAACAGAAGGTAGCGAAATTGATTCAACATAATTACTTGGGAATCCATAAAATGGACATCTACTCATTGAAGATGAACCAGAAGGATTTTGTCTTTATCTTTGCGGAAAACGAAGAAAAAGCAATCGAATTCTATATGCAAACGTTTCATCAAACTCCATTGAATTGTCACGAATATTCGCTAGATTTCCAGCTTACTAGAGGCAAGGAGGTGATTTCGTTTCGGGATATGAAGAAGGGAATTGAGAGTTTTCCTGCTATTGCGGGGTATTTTAAAAGGGAGAGGTGAAAATTTTAATAAATAAGGAAACCAGTGCCAGATACCAACCAGTAAATTGGAGGTGTCTGGAATTTCCTTTTTGTAAAAAAGTGTCACAGGTTAAATTATATTTAGATGTTTAATAGTGTGCCAAATAAAATATCATGTTTAGTACAATTTTAATAAGTGATTCGGTTATTCAGTTAACTTAAGCAAATGATAAAGGTTCAACAGTGGCGGTTTGTCCAGGTCAACGCGGATGTTAGGTTAATCTACTTCAGACCAAAAGAATCGTCCCTATCGCTTGTTCGATCATTTACATCCTTTGTATCACGGGGCTGTATAGTTTCGGACTGTGGATGCCGAGTCTGATGAAACAGTTAAGCCGTATGGGGATTCTGGCCATTGGCATAGATTCTGCGATTCCATTTATCCTTTCCGCCATCGGAATGTACATCAGTACGAGTTGGTCTGATCACCGCGGCGGGAACCGAGCTTATTTGTAGCAATCCCATTACTAATCGGAGGATTAGCTTTCATATTTGAACATTTTATTGGATTAAGTATTGTCGACAACCTCATTGTGCTATGCGTTGCGGGTATCGGACGACGTCATGTGACGATGGTGGGCATGGACCATGTCAATTGTACCGCAGAATCAAGCAGCGGGACGGTCAATGAGCTCATCAATCTATGCGGGAATTTCAGGGAAATCATTGGTCCCTATAGTTGTCGGAGCGGTCGCACATGAAGGTAATTTGGTCAATGGATTTTATATATTAGGTTTTGCGATGGTTGTGGATACCTCCTTGCCGAATTTGTTGCAGGACGATTTAAAGTAAACCATTCATCAGAACATGATACAAGCGGGAAACTGGTTGAGGTGTAATGAATTAATAAAAGATCTTATAATAATGTATGCCTTTTATTGAGGCACGCTATTTTTATTGTAAGTGAAATTCTTGGCAGTCCAGGAGGTGAGAGTTTTGATGCCTTTAATTTATTCTGTAATTATTGGGACACCATCGAAACATAGGATTCAATACATATAACACCATTAAAATAATTAAATTTGTGGCTAACAAGTGCAAAGTATTATTTAGTAAATAGGATGATGCCCTTTACTTTTCTTAGATGTTGTTAAGCAATGGTATTAAGAGAGTATAGAATTACTTGATAAATCCCCAAAAAAGTTAAATAATTACTATTAGAATGTTTAGAAAATGATTTGGGGACTGATTAATAAGTGATTGTTTATGAAGCAACAAAGGCCGAATTTCTTAAAGATGTATATGACGACGACCTTGTAAATAATATTTGCAGAAATTATAACTCAAAGATTGGTCGAATCAATGAGCGTGAAGTGCGGGCTTGGGATAATTCTATGCAATATATGTATCGTGTTTTAATGGATAACGAGATTCCAAAAGATGCTGGAATCGCGATTGAATTTAAAATTCCCTACACTTCCAAACGAGTTGATTTCTTAATTTCTGGAAAACGAAAAGAAAAAAACTCCGTTGTGATTGTTGAGCTTAAGCAGTGGAAGTCTGTTGAAGTGATTCGGGGAAAAGAGGCTATCGTTAAAACGGTCATAAATAAGGGCTTGGTTGAAACCACACACCCGTCCTATCAGGCATGGTCTTATGCTTCCTTAATAAGTGATTACAATGAAAACGCACAAAATGATGATATCAACTTATATCCATGTGCGTATTTACATAATTATATCTATCAAGGTGATCAAGATCAGCTGACCGACAAGGTTTATCACTATTACATAGAGCAAGCACCGGTTTTTATTAAGGGACAAGCAGGAAAGCTTCGAGATTTTATTAAAAAACATATACAATATGGAGACAATAAAGAAAATCTATACAAAATTGAAAAAGGAAAAATTCGACCATCTAAATCATTGCAGGATTCATTGTTAAAAATGTTAAAAGGGAACCCAGAGTTTGTCATGATTGATGACCAGAAGGTTGTTTACGAACAAGCTATTTATCTTGCAAAGGAAGCATTACGTACAAAGACCAAACAAGTTTTGATTGTAAAGGGAGGACCAGGAACCGGAAAATCAGTTTTAGCCATAAATTTACTAGTTGAATTAACCAAGCAAAGTATGGTTTGTCAATATGTAACCAAAAATGCTGCCCCAAGAAATATCTACGCAGCTAAGTTAAAACAGGATTTTCGCAAAGGGCATATTGATAATTTATTTAAGGGGTCTGGAAGCTATATTGATGCACCACAAGATGAGTTTGATGCCCTCATTGTCGATGAAGCCCATCGCTTGAATGAAAAATCGGGTATGTTTTCACACTTGGGAGAAAATCAAACACAGGAAATTATCCATGCCTCAAAGTTTTCCATCTTTTTTATTGATGAGCGGCAGCGTGTAACTCTAAAGGATGCGGGAAGTATCGGGGACATTCAAAAATTTGCTTCGGAATTTGGTGCTAATCTCACGGTAATGAATTTAGAATCACAGTTTCGTTGTAATGGTTCTGATGGATATTTAGCTTGGATTGATGATGTTCTACAGATTAGAGAAACAGCAAATGCTGATTTCATTGGTGGGCAATATGATTTCAGGGTATTTGATAATCCAAATGACCTCAGAAATGAAATAGAAAAACAAAATAAAGTTAATAACAAGTCTCGTGTGGTGGCGGGATATTGCTGGAACTGGGATAAAGTCGGCCAAAGTAATCCAGATTATTTTGATATAAATCTTCTAGAATTTGATTTTAAGATGAGCTGGAATTTGGGGAGTTCTGCTACATGGGCAATTGATGAAAACTCTTGCAGTGAAGCAGGGTGCATCCATACGTGTCAGGGGCTTGAGTTTGATTATGTGGGTGTCATCATAGGCGATGATTTAAGGTATGAAAATGGTCAGGTGGTAACTGACTATACCAAACGTGCAAAAACAGATAATTCATTAAAAGGCCTGAAAAAGATGTTAAAGAGTGAACCGGAAAAAGCTAATAAGCTAGCCGATGAAATTATTCGGAATACGTATCGGACGTTGATGACAAGAGGACAAAAGGGTTGTTATGTCTACTGTACAGATCTAAAGCTTGCAGAATACTTAAAGGAACGTTTTAGAAAAAGCAGTAAAGTGTATGAGAAAAATGAGTTTATCAAAGCTTGGGGGACTGTAGCGGAGGAAAAAGAAAATTATTAAATTGGTTTTACCATTTTTTCTCTATGAGATTTAGACAAGTCAAATTTTGTTTTGGGATTGTTTTATCCTTGCATATTTTTAGGATGAAAGATAGGTGTTTTTTGTTCTTGCATCATAAACAAAATGCTTATGCTATGGTGAAATATTGGATAATAAAGAACAAAATAATATTGAAAAAATATTTTTGTTAACCAATTTGGAACCAAATTAGGTAAATAGTATTCGGAATTAATGTAGTTAAGGATACTTTAACGTTTCTAGTTCTATTACTTTAATTTATTATATCATTCGAACACAGTATAAAAATTGTATCTAAATATACTAGAAATTTGATTTTTAGGTAGGAGCAGCCAAATGGAAGCAGTAGAAAAAAAACTGATTGTTAATTCAGATAAAGGAAATTTATTAAGAGAATTAGTAAAATCGATGAACCAATGTGAACGATTTTATTTTAGTGTAGCTTTTATTAATTTTAGTGGTCTTCAGCTACTACTTGATCCATTGAAAGAAGCAGAAAAAAAAGGAATTCAAGGGAAGATTATTACATCAACCTATCTTAATTTTACTGATGCAAAGGCATTAGAGAAAATCAGACACTTTTCTAATATTGAATTAAAGGTTTTTGTAACTGATAAAGAAATAGGGTTTCATACCAAAGCCTATATTTTTGAATACAGGGATTGCTATAAAGTAATTATTGGTTCATCGAATATCACCCAAAGTGCTCTTAAGAGTAACATTGAGTGGAATGTTGAGATAATCACCAAGAATGATGCCGATTTCATACAAGATGTATTAAAGGAGTACGATTACTTATGGAACATTAGCGAAAATGCAGATGAGAGCTTTATTACTAGATACCAACAGTTTCTAAATAGCTTTAAAGGTCTTCAAATGAATCGCCAGCTAATATATGAAAATAAACAATATATTGTCCCAAATAGAATGCAAAAACGAGCCACTGAGAACTTGGACAGATTGAGGAGTTTTGGGGAGAAAAAAGCTCTCGTTATAGCTGCCACAGGTACAGGAAAAACATACATGTCTGCCTTCGATGTGAAAAGTTATAAACCAAAAAAACTCCTTTTCATTGTACACCGAGAGGAGATATTAAAAAAGGCAAAAGAAACCTTTGAACTTCTTCTTCCAAATGAAGAACTTACGTTTGGTTTATTAACTGGTAACCATAAACAAAAAAATGTTGATTATGTTTTTTCCACTATCCAAACGATTTCGAAATGTTTTCATGAATTTAATAAAAATGAATTCGACTATCTGATCATAGATGAGGCTCACCATGCAACTAGTCCTACGTACCAATCCATTCTAAATTATTTTGAGCCTAAATTTACTTTAGGAATGACTGCTACACCAGAGCGCAGTGACGGTTACAATGTTTTTGATCTTTTTGACAATAATGTTGCTATAGAAGTACGTTTACTTGAAGCGTTGGAAGATGAGTTGGTTATTCCTTTTCATTACTTTGGGATCACAGACTTCGAAGGAATTGATTTGAGAGATGTTAGTATTGATGACATTGCTGAGATAACAAAAAGATTAAAGGTCAATGAACGAGTAGACTTTATTATTGAGAAAATGGACTTTTATGGACATGACGGTGACAAAAGAAAGGGACTTGGATTCTGCGCTAGCATTGATCATGCTCAATATATGGCGAGTGAATTTACAAAAAGAGGATATCAAAGTGTTTGTTTACACGGAGGTGACTCCCCAGAAAATAGGGAGAAATATATTCGTAAATTAGAAAGCGACAATGATGAACTACAATTTATATTTACTGTTGATATCTTTAATGAAGGTATCGATATACCTTCCATTAATACGGTATTAATGTTGAGGCCAACCAATTCTCCGATTGTGTTTATACAGCAACTAGGTAGAGGGTTGCGTAAGCACGGGGATAAAACATTCTTAACAGTCCTTGATTTTATTGGAAATCATAATAAAACTTTTCTTATTGCACTTGCTCTTAATGGAAGTCGTTTTTATGATAAAGAAAGCTTAAAGGTTGCTGTTGCGACTGATTTTGCAAATATTCCTGGCTGTACTCACATCCAAATGGATAAGATATCTCAAGAAAGGATCCTAGCTCAAATTGATAAGGAAAACTTTAATTCAATGAAGTATCTAAAAGAAGAATATTTTGAGTTTAAAAAGCTAAATCAGGGACGAATTCCTTATT
Source organism: Neobacillus cucumis (assembly GCF_016107705.1). The sequence continues at coordinate 12,404 of NZ_JAEHGC010000027.1, read as the reverse complement.
TCTTATTAGACTTTCTTAAATATGATGGTGCACCTGATCCTGTTAAATTTATTGATCGTGAAAAAACGTATTTACAATTCATTGCCAAATTAGAAAAAGATGAAAATTTAAAGGAACTTTTATTAAATGATACATTTGAAAGGGCTCTAAAAGAATTATCAAGTATGCTGCCACTTTTAAGGGTTTATGAGTTTGTAATTATCCGTTATTTACTTGATCACGATGAAATTAATCTTGAAATTGCAAAACATCAAATTTTAAAGATGATAACCAATGTTGATGATGATAGTATTTTACATGCTTTTGAGTGCCTTAATCAGAATTATTATGATAGCGGTCAGTTGAAAACCAAACTGAAATTATTTAATTATGAAGATGGTAAATTAGTAAAAAGGTCGATTTTTAGTAAACTATTATCTGATAAGATATGTAGAAAATATATTGAAGATATTATTACTTACGGAACTTTTCGTTATGTAAAAGAATTTAAAGGGGAATATTATGGTGTTCCACACTTTAAGCTTTATCATCAATATCAAATGATGGATGCTGCTTTACTCTCCAACTATCGTAAAATCCATAGTTCATTTAGGGGATCGGGACTGTTAGCAAATGGGAATGAATATTTCTTGTTTATTGATTTACATAAAGAAGAAGACGTTAAAGAAAGCATTAATTACAAGGATAAATTTATCAACGAACGATATTTTCAGTGGCAGTCTCAAAACAGCACGACGCAAAATTCCGAGAGAGGAAAAAACATTATTTTTAATAAGCAAAGAGGGATCAACCTTCATTTGTTTGTTAGAAAGTACAGGGAAATCGATGGGAAAAATGAACCTTTTATTTACATTGGTAAAGGTGATACGGTCGATTATGAAGGCGAAAAACCTATTACTATAAAAATTAAACTTGAACATGAAATATCATCCACACTATATACAGAATTTACAAAAAAAGTATAGTCTTCTCTTTTTGAGAAGACTATTTTTCGTGGATTAATTGTTGAACAGCGGGAATGTCAGCTGGTGCCCACTTTAACGAATCTAAATTCTCTCTTTTAAGCCATATTAATTTGGAATGCTCACTTTTTGTAGGTGTTCCTTCGATTACCTTACACTTTATGGATATTAAATTAATGATAAAAGTTTCATATTCATGAATATTCTCATTGAATACTTCTTTCTTTGTTTCAATCCTGCAACCTAACTCTTCATAAATTTCTCTTTCTAAAGCAGTGAATAAATCCTCGTTCTCTTCCACTTTTCCACCAGGAAACTCCCACATGTTGGAGATAGTCATTTCTAGTGATCTAAGAGCACATAAGATTTCTTTTTGTTCATTTTCTATTATGGCAGCAACTACGTTTACTAACTTTTTCAATGTTATCCTCCAATATGTTTAATTCAGTAATTATCATACCATTAATAAGTGCAGATTCTCACGTTAAATACATAAGGTTTTGAAAAATCTTTAGGAGCATGCTTCCTATTTGTTATAATTAAAGCATTATTAATTTGGAGGAACCACTGATGCCTATTTACAACAAACTCGTTCGAGATGGAATTCCAGGAATTATAGGAATTACAGGTAAAACTTTTTCTACAAAAACATTAAATAACGATGAATACATAACAGAACTTCGCAAGAAAAGTTTTGAAGAACTTGAAGAATACATGAATACTGAAAACAATGAGGATGCAATAGAAGAACTTGCCGACCTATTGGAAATTATCCATGCTCTTGCTGAATATCACGGTGCATCTATTGAAATAATCGAAGAAGTCCGCCAAAAGAAGGCAGAGAAAAGAGGAGGGTTTAAAGAAAAAATCTTTTTGATTGAGGTTGAAGATGAGTAAGGTTGAATTAATCACCAAAGAATTAGGGAAGCATCTGTTAGTTCAAATAGAGAAGGCTTCTTCTATTTGTATATTAACCGCCTTTGTAATGAAGTCGGGTGTGGACTATTTAAAGAATGCACTTAAGACTGCAGCAGAAAGAGGAGCAGATATAAAAATATGTACAGGTGATTATTTATTTGTAACTCAACCTGAAGGGCTAGAGGCCCTACTTGCTATTGATGATCGAATCCAAATTCGTCTATGGAAGAGTAACGGTATATCGTTTCACCCGAAGGCCTATCTATTTCAAGACAAGGAACAGGAATGCCTTTTTATTGGGTCTTCCAATTTATCAAGATCTGCACTTAACCAGGGGGTTGAATGGAATCTTTCCGTCAGCAATGATCAGAAAGTTTTTGCTGAGGCGCTTGACCAGTTTCTAAATGCCTTCTATGCAGATCAAACCATCTCTTTAAATAAGGAGACATTGAAGGACTATAAAGAGAAATACGAAGAGTATCATAAGAAAAATCCAAACTTGGCAAAAACATGGTCGAAAATGGAAGAATTAGATTTAATGCTGCCCACTCAAAAGGATGAACCTTCTTTTCAAGAAATGATAAAAGAAACACCCATTGAATATGGTGAAATCAAACCACGATTTGCACAAGTAGAAGCATTAGAGGAATTAAATAGAACGCTAGAAGAAGATTACAACAGTGCACTAGTTGTAATGGCAACAGGATTAGGAAAAACCTATTTGGCAGGATTTTTTGCAAAAAACTTTAACCGGGTCCTCTTTGTTGCTCATAGGGAAGAGATATTACATCAAGCTAGAGATTCCTTTCAAAGGATTATGCCGAATAAAAGCTTTGGTGTATATAACGGTAAAGAAAAAGAAGGGCAAGCGGATATCATCATTGCTTCTATTTATACACTGAGCATGAAAGTCCATTTTGAGCAATTTCGTCCGGATGAATTTGATCTTATTATTGTCGATGAATTTCATCATGCTGCAGCTGATTCTTATAAAAGGGCACTAGAATATTTCCAACCAAGCTTTTTACTCGGTATTACGGCTACCCCAGACCGAAATGATAATAAGGACGTTTACGCAATTTGTAATGGTAACGTTGCTTTTCGACTCGACTTTTTAGAGGCAATTCAGCGAAAATGGCTATCTCCGTTTAAGTATTTTGGTGTCTATGATGATACGGATTATAGTCAAATTACTTGGCTGGGAAATCGATATGATGAAGAAGAACTACTCCAGGCTCAATTGAAAGATGACAATGCAGAAAAGATCCTTCTGGCATGGAAAGATAAAAAGCAAACCCGTACTATAGGATTCTGTTCATCTATCAAACAGGCTAATTTTTTATCTGATTATTTTAATCAGAATGGTTATCGGACGGTTAGTTTACACTCTCAACAGATTCATGTTGGAAGAAAAGAGGCTATCCAGCAGCTTTCTAGAGGTGACCTCGATGTGATTTTTACGGTTGATTTGTTTAATGAAGGTGTCGATATCCCGTCGGTTGATACATTATTATTTGTTCGCCCGACCGAATCATTGACTGTTTTTACACAGCAAATTGGCCGCGGCCTTCGCCTTCATCCTGGGAAAGAAACCTGTGTAATTGTCGACCTCATTGGTAATTACCGAAATGCAGATATCAAATTGAGTTTATTTGATACCCAGCCTAATGATGGAAAGGTACGTAGAATTCAGCCAAGTCTGCCAGAGTTTTGTGAAATGGATTTAGATGTGGCAGTCATTGAACTTCTTCGAGAAATGACACGTAAAAGACAGCCAAGAAGAGAAAAGCTGCTGAATGATTATTTTGATTTAAAGCGTGAATTCGGGAGAAGACCAACGTATTTGGAATTACATCTAAAGGGAGCTTCCGACTCGTCACAATATCGGCAAGAGTTTAACTCCTATGTTGGATTTTTACACTGGGCGGAAGAATTAACAGAACGGGAGACTGAGGTCTTTAACCGTTATGGAAACTGGCTTGTTGAGGCTGAAAAAACCGGAATGGCTAAGAGTTATAAAATGGTTGTTCTGCTCGGGATGTTGGAGAGAGGTCTTTCAGATTGGTATAAACCTATTAGTTCTAAGGAGGTTGCACCATTTTTTCATCATTACCTTATGGAGAAGGAGCACAGGAAACGGATAGATTTTTCCGATAAGGGTGCACAGAAACTCTGGGTTTACGATGAAAAAGGTATCTGCAAATTGATTGCCACGATGCCGATGACGAAATGGAGCGGCAGTTCGAAGGGGTTAATATATTATGAAAATGACCAATTTATATTAAATTTTGATGTTGTCGAAGAGGACCAGGAAATACTTTATCTTTTGACAAAAGAAATTTGTGAATATCGCCTTCATTATCATTTTGAGAGGAAGGCAAATTCCCAGACCCATTAAAGGTATGGGTCTTTTTTATTTTTGATGGTAATTTATTTTACTCCTTTGATTTGTCCCTGAAAGAAAGTGCCTTATACCTCCTGTAAAATTTCCCCATTGTTCAGGCTTTGCTCAAAAAATTTTTTTACTGTCAGTTTCATGGTTTCCATCAACTTTTTGTTATAAATATGCACTTTCTTCAAAATATATCAATAAGTTTACACACCCATTTTCAAGTGCAGTTTCTATTGCTAAACTATGTATTTTCTTTTTTTATGGTCGGAGCTCAAATATCCTCTTTTTGACAGCAAACATGTCCAAATGCTTTTTTCAATTAACGGTCCATTTTCAATTGATAAATAATAGTTTAACTAATTTTTTTGGTAATACATTGAATGTAAACTAATTATATGAAAAAATTGTATTATTGGAAAAAATAGTTTGATTATTGCAGGGGGGATTTTAGTATATGGGAAGTACGTTTAAATCAAATGATACACCAGTGTCTGAAATTTTGCGTGAAATAGAGCAGGGGAAAATTCAGTTGCCAGATTTTCAACGTGGTTGGGTTTGGGATGACAATCGAATTAAAGCTTTAATTGCCAGTATATCTAACTCTTATCCAGTTGGAGCATTAATGTTTTTGGAATACAGCGAAGGGGGAAATATTCTCTTTAAATATCGCCCATTTACTGGTGCAACAGCTTCAACTGCCCCTGAGATTTTAGTTCTTGATGGTCAACAAAGAATGACTTCAATTTTCAACGCCATGTTTTCGAAACAAGCCGTATTGACTAAAACGGATAAGAATAAGGAAATCAAAAGATTCTACTATTTAGATATAGAACACAGTTTGAATAGTACAATTGATCGAGTGGATGCAATTATCTCAGTACCTGAAGATAAAATCGTTCGTTCGAATTTTGGAAGAGATGTAGAACTTGATTTAAGTACAAGGGATCAAGAATGTGCAAATCATATGTTCCCTTTAAATATTGTTTTTGATCCGATTGCAAGTCAAATGTGGATGAATGATTACCAAAAATACTATAATTACGACCCAGTAATATTGCAAAAATACGCTCAGTTTTTTGCTGAGGTTTTGGTTCCTATTCAAAGCTTTAAAGTTCCAGTGATTTCATTGAATAAAGATACCCCTAAGGAAGCTGTCTGCCAGGTATTTGAAAATGTTAATACGGGTGGAGTTTCATTAACTGTATTTGAATTAATCACAGCTACCTTTGCAGCTGATAATTTTGAGCTACGAAAAGATTGGGAAAGAAGATATAAAAATTTAATTGAGAAATCCGCTTTATCTTTTTCAAACCAGAAAGAAGCTATTTTATCTGTTGTCTCATCAACGGATTTTTTAACTGCAATTACTTTATTAGACAGATACTATATAAAAATCAACGGTGGGGAAGCAATTAGCTGTAAAAAGCGAGATGTATTAAAACTTACCTTATCAAAATATAAACAATATGCTGATGAGCTAACTGAAGGATTTATTCAAGCAGCTAGTTTTTTAAAAGAACAACGGATTTTCTCCGCGAGAGACTTACCATATAGTACGCAGTTAATTCCTATGGCAGTAATATTCACAATCTTAAAGTCGAAAACACAAGACAGCATTATCAAAGGGAAAATTTCTTCATGGTATTGGTGTGGTGTGTTTGGTGAAATGTACGGTGGAGCGAATGAAACAAGATATGCAAACGATGTTGGGGGAATGATGGAATGGATTAACGGAGGGAGCGAGCCAGATACCGTTCAGAGAGCGTATTTCCAGCCGACAAGATTATTAACACTTCAATCACGGTTGAGTGCTGCGTATAAAGGAGTAATGGCATTAATATTAAAAGCGGGATGCTTAGATTTTATAAGTGGAAGCCCAATGGATTTTACTGTTTTCTTGGATGAAAATACAGACATTCACCATATTTTCCCACGTGCATATTGTGAATCGATAAATATCAATAAAACAAAATGGAATTCCATTATAAACAAAACTCCCTTATTTGCTAGGACAAACCGAATAATTGGAGGAAATGCACCAAGTGAATATTTGAAGAGAATTAAAGTAAATAATCATGTAGATAGTGTAAATCTTGATAGCTATGTAGCATCACATATGATTGATGTTCAAGATTTACATACGAATAATTTTGATGATTATTTCATTAAACGTGCTAAGTCCTTAATAGATCTTATCAGCACAGCGATGTTAAAACCAATTTCCAATTTAAGTGGAGATGATGTTATTGCTGCTTTTGGCAGACCGCTTAACTAGAAGTAACTGTTACAGATATAGTGTGACAGATAAAGATTATGGTTTATTGGTCATTTAAACTCTTAGAGACAAAATTAAAAGAAATTACTGTCCGTAATTGGTGGATTTATAGTTTCTTCCTATCTAAAAAAGCTAACCAACGGATCTCTTAAACACACTTGGAATTAAAATAAATTAAAAATATTCGGTCTATAGACATATTTTTATTAAATCATTTTAGGATTGCCCCTTTTGAAACGAATATATATTAAGTAGGACCTAGGGGACGGTTCTTATGGCTTTTTAAATTTAAAATGGCCACATGAACCGTTGCCATGGATTTTAAAAATAGAGACATATTGTTAAATCCATATAAAAAAGGAAAAAAAGTTCCCATTTTTATTAATATTGGGAACTTTTTTTTAGCTTCAAATTCAAAAATATTCATCTCATTATTTATGCCTTACAGTATTCCAATCAACTTTTTTAGTGGTAAGGCTTCTCGTACATTTATTATTACTATTATACTTTTTAATTAGAGAAACAATAGTTGCTTTAGACTTACCTGAAACAGTTGAAGTTGGATGATGAAACATATATGTACAATTTGCACGCTTAAAATGGCCACCTAGTCTATCTGTCCTTCCGGAGTGGGCGAATGCATTTGTGACACTTGAAAAGTTAAGTACACATAAAATAAGTAATCCCAAAAACCATTTTTTCAATTTAATCACCTCCCCAGAAAACAATTATACTATTTTTTCATTTTATTACCATAAAAACTATGACTATATGTATAAATAATTACAAAAAATTAACTAAATAATGAGCTAATAGGTATATTCTAATAAACCAGCAAGAAAAGCCCGCGTTCGGAAGCGGGGCTTTTCGAATAAATATTTATTTGTTATTTGATATGTAAGTATTAAATCTTTTAAAATACTTAAAGGCTTGTTTAATATCTTCTTGTTTATTAATAGGACAAGGGTTTGTTCTGAAAACGGGGAAGCTGCAAAATAAATTGATAAATGAATAGGATAATTATCAGAGGAAATGCCTTGAAAGATAATTTATCTTTTATTTACCGTCGTGGCAGAATAGCTGAAAAACAAAAGTACATAATATTACAAACAAATAAGACGGGTGAAAGGAAGTTATATAATTGGAGTTCTTACAGGAGAATATGCCTTTTGTGTAGAAAGATAAGATGAAGGGAGGGATAAATTTATGTATGAGGCAAAAGGTTTTGAAAGTACGGACTTCGCCGAATTTACTCGGGTAGTTAATGATTTTCTTGGCTCGTTAGAGGAAGGAAAGCTTATAGATGTTAAATACAATTCTGTTCCACTTGCTATAAGCACGCATACTGAGTATGGGGTTTATCCAGATACAAAATATACTGCAATCATTATATTAAAGAAATCGTAAGAACAAAACAGTTTTTACGAGCTGTGGAATTTCCTATTTGAAATTATTTACCAAATATGGCAAAATTTAATCGAATTATCTTTGTTCGGTGTAAAGGATTTGTATAAGTTTAACTTTCGTCTTGAAGATCACTGAGAGCAAGGATAGTATTACACTGTGTGTATTTACACACTAGGAGGCAAAACAAATGGAAAAAGGTAAGGTAAAATGGTTTAATGGCGAAAAGGGCTTCGGATTCATCGAACGTGAAGGTGGAGAAGACGTATTCGTCCATTTCTCAGCAATCCAAGGCGAAGGCTACAAATCATTAGAAGAAGGTCAAGAAGTGACTTTTGACGTTGAACAAGGAAACCGTGGACCACAAGCAGCTAATGTTCGTAAAGCTTAATTAAAACCAATAGACAGACTCTAAAAATAGAGTCTGTTTTTTTATGCAATAAAAAACAAAGAACCCCACTCACGAATGAGTAGGGAACATGAAAACAGTAAATCAAATGGTAAACAAAGTGTAGCATACAATTAAGGATAATCCTAATTTAATGAAAGTGGCTTATAAAGTCACTCTTATTTTTGGCATTTATGTTTATTAAATATGGTGAGGATGCAAGTACACCTAAAAGAAGAAGGTTATATTACGCTTGCAATTAATTCCAAAAAATGCTATTATAAGAAAGAATTATTTTTGTTCGGTGAAAAGGATAGTATTAGTTAAAACTTTTCGTCTTGATGATCACTGAGAGCAGGGATAGTAACATTGTGTGTGTTAACACACTAGGAGGCAACACAAATGGAAAAAGGTAAAGTAAAATGGTTTAACGGCGAAAAAGGCTTCGGATTCATCGAACGTGAAGGTGGAGAAGACGTATTCGTTCATTTCTCAGCTATCCAAGGCGAAGGGTATAAAACATTAGAAGAAGGTCAATCAGTTACTTTTGACGTTGAGCAAGGTCAACGTGGAGCACAAGCAGCTAACGTACGAAAAGCTTCTTAATTATAAGAATAAATATAGACAGATTCTTATTTTAGAGCCTGTCAGAGTGTAGGAAAAGGCATCCGAATGAGCCCATTCGGATGCCTTTTCTTTGAAATTTGTTCATAAGAGCAGATTTTAGACCTATTATCTTTATCATAAATTTGTGCCATTATAAACAAATTGAAATAGGGACTACTGGTAACGGAGGTATCTAAGTTCGTTACCAAAATATTGTTCCAATAAGCATCCGAAAGTTCGCCAGCTTCAATACTCTTTAAATAATTCATCGGTTTATCGGCAAGATTAAATCTCCTGATATCGAATTCAAACATTGTTTCGGGCGATCCTGAATATCGTTCAGTCAATACGGACATACCTACACATTAGAATTATCTTCATCTAAAAAGGCAGGGAAAGCCTGCCTTTTTATGCTGTGAATTTACATTTTGGATATTTACTGCACCCTTTGAATTCACCATATTTTCCTTTCCTTTTAACCATTGGATTGCCACATCTGGGGCAAATATTATTCTTAATGCTTTGTTTTTTTTGTGATAAAGTGGATCGGATTTCACTACGATGATTTTTAGCCACTTTATTTTTTTCTACATTTGATATGTTTACTAATGGTTCAATTTTATGCTGGATTTTCCTTAATTGTTGATGACTAAGAATGTTTGAATTGGTGCTCCCATTTATTAGCCCTATTAACTTGTTTCTTTTTATGACAGATGCATTTTTGAATTCAGATTTAAACTTTAATTCTGATTGATCTCCGAAAACAATAATCGAGAAAAATGGAACATTTTCTACTAAATCTCCCAAATAACTCTTTAAAGCTTGGATATGACCGTAATTTTGCCAAATAGGGTTATTAAATTTATCTTTTCTTTTGTAGTTTGTTTGATTCCAGTATTGGCTTTGTTCTGACCCAGTAATCCAGCCTTTATAAATTCTTTGTTTCAATTACATATATACCTTTATGAGAAAGAACTAGGTGATCAACTTGACTTGTTTTTTTCCCATTCTCTATTGGTATGTAAAGATCATGAATGGAAACGTATAGTGTGGGGTTTAATTTCTTAATTGTGTTTTTGACCCTCTTTTCTCCAATCTTTCCTTTAAAAGAAGCAGAATTTGTTACTACCAATGCAAAAAAAATTAAAATAAAAAAATAAATCATGACAAAATCCTCCAATATCATACAATAGTTACTATTTTATCATTTTTTATCCATTATTAGTAAATTAATATGTATTTAATTGAGGTCTAAATTACTATTTTATAAACTATGTTCTTATTTATGAAATATCTTTTACTATTTTTCCTTAGCTACTCTAAGAAGGTATGGTGCTAATTATAGCTTACCCAAAACAAGAAACTCAACAAGTACTTCCTATTTGGGAGGTTGTAGATACCGAAAAAACAATCGAAATGCAAATGGTTCGGATTGATAGCCTTGAACATACTTTAGAGGACTTGAGGGAGATAATGGGTGAAAGGGCCGTACCTAGTGATAGAGCAGTACCGCGCTACAGGACTGAGTTTTAGGCACACAAAAACAAATACAATTTTAACGGTTTGACTTAAATGTCAAACTATTTTTTCTTTGTCCTTGAGGCTACAATGTCTGGCCCTCATGATTTAACGTTGTACTGTGCCGGGGGACACCAACACTGTGCGAGGATTTGTAATATGTCTTTTAATGGGCAATTCATCAATCGGGCCCTTTAATTGAATAAGCAGGAATGTTTTTTGGATTTAACACACACTCCAAAGTTGATATTGATGAAAAGAAGTCTCTATAATAATTAGATGAAGGTAACTGGTATGGGATTTCGGAATAGTGCTATATAAGGAGTGGAATTATGAACTTACAATATGAAGTTATTTCAGAAGAAAAAATAGAATGTTGTCGTGATTTGTGCAATGAACTCATGGCCTTTCAAAAGTCAAAAGCTCAAATTAAACCAGAGTTGTTTAACAGCATGAATTTTGACACACGGATGGTACCATCAATTAAAAGCGCATTACATAATTATATTGTGGTAGTGAAAGATATGGATAAAAATGAAGAAGCAGTGGCTTATGTGTATTCAAATATCTCTCCTAAAGAAGCGTATTCAAATGATTTTGCGACTTTTTTTGATCTTTCATCTGTTAAAGGAAAAAACGTAGGTTGCTTATCCCAATTTTACATTAAGGAAGGGTACAGACAATACGGAATTGGATCTAAACTTTTCAATATGTCAATGGAGTGGTTAAATACATTTGATGATATAGAAGATTATTTTATCTACGTCTCAAACGGGAATGAAAATGCCTTGGAATTCTATAAGCGTAAAGGGTTTACGGTAAGTCATGACATATTAGAAGGTTTTATCACTGTTTTAAGAAGCAATAAACAACTTCAAGATAAGAAAGCCGTTTAATTTAAGGCTTTAAAAAATGATTGTGTTGCTTATAACCCAAATAAAGATTTAATAGGCTTATATCTCACCGGGGGACCATGGGGATGGTTCTTGTGGTTGGGGGTAACCCGCAATTAAACCATGGGAAACAATCCCTTTAAAGCATTAAGAAAAGCTGCCACAATGCCAGCTAGTTCTACAACTCTTGTACCCATTCGTTCAACAAAATGTTTTATTTTGACTGTTTTAATAAGAATGTTGATTTAAAGGGATTTAAAAAAAAGCGAGAAAATAAAGGAATATAGTGAAAATCCAATAATAAATTGATAGATCTTGTGCAATTCCTTTACAGCTTATTAAAGACTACCACAACAAAAATAACACCATACCCCCAGAAAAATCGCCTTCATTTTTTATTTTTTCAAAATTCTAGCCTATGCTAATATGATGGAGATGGTTGAAGGAAACGTAAACAATCTCTTTATCGTAAATCAATGAAATAATATCATTATTTACATCATATAAAACTCCTTCTATTTTTACTGGTCCATCACTGTTTATTTTGACCCATTTGAGTATTTGCGTTTCTAACAGATTTAGTAAATTATTAGCTTTATTGTACCCAATATCTTCTGGAGATACGAGATTGAATTCCTTGGTATTCTCTGTCACACTTTCTATGTGATTGTTATTATAGTAAACAACCCCATCTTCTTCCGTGAGTAGGACAAGATGATCATCAGAAACATCTAACAACCTTCCAACCCCTGCTTCTTGAAAACCTTGATCAACTTTGACCATTTTACCTATAAATGACTTCATCCTGCCTAAAAACACCAATAGATTTTCCCCTCTCCATGAAACAAGCTTTTTTTTATTTATATGGATACTGCATGGGGATTGTACTAATAAAAAAGCCTCTTTTGTGGGAAGAAGATATGTGATGTCTATATTCCACCAAACTGCCCCGTTCAAAGTACCTTGGAAAAATTACTACCTTGGTCAAAAACACTTTCAATCATTTGTATAAATTTTAAAAACTTACCTATATAATAACGTGTTCCCT
>NZ_JAEHGC010000026.1 GCF_016107705.1 Neobacillus cucumis | reverse complement strand
CTTTTGTTTCATAAGAAAAATGTGTGTGATAAACCTAAAGGTTTTCCCCGCTAACACATAAAGAAAATGGGATTGCATTAGCAACCCCAACCTTAAGTTCTTGCGTTATACAAGGATTAAATAATATTCATTACATAATATTTTTTCTTTTGATGTACTCAACACATTTAATTACTTTTTAAGATGATATGGAACAGTTGATATGATTACATCCTTGTGTCTAAACAACCATAACCTGAGCAGCAATGCTGTTTGGTTATGTAACAAGTTGTGCCACCATTTTTTCGGAATAAATTGTGGTATCACAATTTGAATGAGCGTATTTTCATCCTTTTCCTCTATTATCCTTACTATTCTTGAAACAGGTTCTAATACGGATCGATATTTACTTTTTAATGTAAGTAAACGACATGGGTTTCCCCACTTTTCCCACCTTTCCTCCATTTTTTCAATTGACTTGTCGTCAAATCCTACAAATAATGCTAATAAATTCTCATCACTCACACTTTTTGCAAAAGATAAAGTGTTTTGAACGACTCGGTGCACTCCTGAAACAAGGACGATTGTAACCACCTTTCTGGTTTCAGGTCGAATTGTTTTTAAATCAATCTTTAACTCATCCGCTATGTCTTGATAATGGTGATGAATTGCTAATGAACAAATTATAATAGCTGGTATGACAATAAGAACAATCCAAGCCCCACTCGTAAATTTAGTTACTGCAAAAATTAAAGCAACAATAGTAGTGATGACAGCACCTACTATATTAATACATAGTTTTAATTTCCAGCGAGGCCCTTTTACACGTTTCCACCGCTTTACTAAGCCAAACTGAGCAACTGTAAAAGATAAAAATACTCCAATAGCATATAAAGGTATTAATGCATTCGTATGAGCATGAAAGGCGATAATCAGTAGGCTGGCAGTAGCTGCTAACATAATAATTCCATTAGAGTAACCTAATCGGTCTCCTCTATTAGTAAGTCCACGTGGTAAAAAACCATCAGCCGCAACAATAGCAGCTAATTGCGAAAAACCAGTAAACGTAGAATTGGCTGCAAGAATTAGAACAATAAAAGTAAACCAGATAATGATTTGATATAAAATACCGTGTCCGAAATAATACTCCGTTAATTGAGAAAGCATTGTATTATTTGGATCTGGGGATATACCTCTTACATACAAATGGTAGGCAAACCCTAATAAAGTAACAGATGTAACTGTACCTAACGCTATATACGTTTTAATCGCACTTTTTTGTTGTGGCTCTCTGAATACAGGAACTGCATTGGAAATCGTCTCGATTCCAGTTAAAGCAGAGCAAGCTGAACTAAAAGCTTTTAATAGAAGTAAAACAGATAAACCTTTTGGGAATGTTCCAAATGGCGGTGTACTCGACTGGACAAAACCATGAGTAAGCTCGTTGAAAAAGCCAGTAAATACTAACAATAACATACAAGCCATAAACCCTAATGTGGGCCATGCAAAGATTTTTGCTGATTCAGCAACCCCTCGAAGATTCACCATTAATAAGATAAACACACAAAATATAGCAAGAACCGCTTCGTAAGGCACAACAATTGGATAAGCTGAGGATACTGCTTCCAATGCAGCTGATACAGATACAGCTACTGTCAAGATATAATCTACAAGTAACGCACTTGAGGCAATTAAAGCGACCCACTTTTGTTTGAAATTATCCTTTGCAATTGCGTAAGCACCGCCACCATTCGGATATGCAAGGATTCCCATGATGTAGGAAACGATTAAAATTGCCAATAAAACAATGGTTGAAATAGTTATAGGTACAATAAACCACTTTGCCTGATTTCCTAAACTAATTAGTTCCGTTATGCCAGATTCAGGACCATATGCGACAGATGAATATAAATCTGCGGAAAGGATTGGCAGGGCTATATACCAAATCAATTTATTATGTGTTGCATTTAATTCCGCAGTTCGCATAGGTCTGCCAATTAATATACGTTTAACACTGTTAAAATTGGAAAAGGCTACCCAAATAGCTATTAGTGCAATAATAACTAAAGCTAATTCAATAAAATGAGATGGATGTGTCACTTCTTTATCCCCTTTGTTTGCAAAAATAATCCTTTATGTCCTAATTGAAAAAATTTTAAATTAATAACACTTCTAGATAACTGAATTTGTTACATTTCCTATTTATATAAATCCCCTAATTCTCCTTATTTTTCCCTCCTTTAAAAATACAAAACAAAAAAAGACCTCCAAAATGAAAGATCTTTTCTTGTAAAAGAACACAAAAAAGGAACCCTTCAAAAGGTGGTCTTTTTGACCTCCTTCGCTTTAGCCGACGAAGTTAGCTGACGGGTAGGATGGCGAAAGAGTTAAACATCCCTTCTACATTTGTAGAATTAACCCCAAAATATTGGATCCTCCGTTCCCTATTGGGATTAGGCATTATATGTAGTTTTTTCCTATGAAGAAGATATTACTCCCGATAATTGAAGTTGTAAAGAGTTATTTTAATTTAAAGTTATCAAAGCATTTTTTATTAAGCTAACCAGTCATGTTAGCAAATAAAACTGCATTGATGGCAACTCAATCTTCAATTTAGCACCCCGTTACATGAAGAAATTCTCTATATTTGTTATGTCGTTCGTCCATAGTTTTTTAATAAAAATAGAATGTACCTATGAAATACCCTCAGTATTATAAAAGCAAAATATAAAAATGTTTTGGTCGCATTTTCTTGAATTCGAATACTCCAACTTTAGTGAAAAATTTTGCAATAGGGAATGCAAGAAGAAAATCGAGTACACTATTTAATGTTAAGTACTTTATAAAGCTACCGTACGTTAATTTAAATACCCAAATCGTTGTTATAAAAAATAAACTTAAAAGGTAAGAGAAATCTAAACGATAATTTGGAAATAAAGCATTTTTTACTTTCCACCACTTACGTCTATCAGCAGTTTCGCCTAACAAACTAAAGATATAAGCAATAAAAGTTGCAACTGGAAGAAAGCGAACAAATGAATTTTTCCCTAGCAACGGAGTAGTTAACCAAGGAATAACTAATGTACTAAATGATAAAGCCTTTCTTTTACTAATCATAGGAGCCCTCACAAGATACAATTTATCATTTAATATTTCCTTTTGTTCAGAAGTTTTATTCCATTAAAATGGACTATTGTTGAATAAATATTAAACATCACTCTTCAACTATAATCCCCGTTAGCGGAACAAGAAAAATAGCCGCCACCGCAGCCCCTTGTTGAACTCTTGGCCCCATTTGTTTAAGTGTAGTTCTTCACAATCTTCTCTTTAACAAAACAAAACGGGACTGATGCTGGCACCGTCCCATTTTATTTTAATTAGTGTAACTTATAGAACTTCTTTACCAAAATTTATAAAAAATTGGTTATACTTACATTGGAAGTAAAGAAGTATAAAAAAATATCCCTCATGGACAAAGGAGACTAAAAATGAGAAAACTTGTTCTATTTCTGCACGCATCGCTTGACGGTTTTGTAGAAGGTCCGAACGGTGAAATGGACATTGGCTGGGTTTCATACGATGCTGACTTGGAGAAACACGCGAAAGAAATTCTGAGTACTGCCGACACTGTCATATGGGGACGTGAGACTTATCAGATGATGCACAGTTTCTGGACATCTGTGCCTTCTGACCCCTCAGCTTCGCAGCATGAACGGGATCATGCCGAGTGGATCGAAAAGACACCCAAAATCGTTTTTTCCACGACGTTGGAGAAAGTCGAATGGAACAATTCCAGACTGGTGAAAGAAGATGTCGAGGAAGAAATCAAGAACCTCAAACAGCAGCCAGGCAAGGATATGGTCATCCTCGGCAGTCCTAGGTTAGCACACTACCTTATGAAGCTTGATTTAATAGATGAGTATAAAATTACAGTTTCTCCCGTCCTGATCGGCAGCGGGTTGCCGTTATTCCAAGGTCTCAAGGAGAAGATCAATCTTAAACTGATTGAAAACAAGACATTTGATTCTGGTGCCATAGCCCTCGATTACCAGACGGTTAGATGACCTTTTCTCCTAAAGCAGATTACGACGGATACGATAGCTCAATAAGCCGCCTCTTCAACGCACCCGTTCGTATTATAAGGTCAGCCAGATATTTCTGGTTGACCATTTTTTATATGGTTTTATTATAACGGTAGCCGAGGTAGAACGTAGCACCCATGGGACTTGGATCCCGTCAGCTAAACAGTTCGCCCCCTACTTGTAGAAACATGTTTGAGGCTGGTTGGGACATAAGGGGTCAGTCCCCCACCGATATAACGCTATACTTCATTGGGGTACAGACCCTACAAGTAAGATCGTTAATCCATCTTGAATCACAAAGCTTAGCTTAAAATCCTTTACTTTTTTATTTCATATTATCTTCGTATTATAATTTTACCTTAAACAAAAATTGAATTAATCAATTCTAAAAGTAAAAGCTATTTACTAAGGGGGTAATTAATGAAATACAAAGCAGAGAAAACTATCGAAATTTCATCCTGGATCATTGTGTCATTATTATTAATAAAATTTACACCAAAAAATAAAATTCGTGAATCACTGGTTGTATTTTTATTTAAACAAGCACTAACATGGATTTTTGGATTACTAGTGGTAGAAAAAAACTTAATTTCCTATCCATATCGCTTATTTTTCAAAAAAGCAAATAAAGCTTCTTTTTCATTTGAATACTTTATATATCCTGGACTGTGCGCTTTATTTAGTTTGTACTATCCAAAAAATAAATCTAACCTTTTAAAAACCCTGCATTTCTTTATGAGTACTTCTGTAATCGTCATGCTTGAAATAATTGCAGTGAAATATACAAAATTAATTAAATATAAAAAATGGACTTGGTATTGGAGCTTTATAACCATTTGGATAACTGATTACTTAACACAAGCTTTTCACAACTGGTTTTTTAAAACTAAATTTCATGAATAAAAAGGGGCAGTTAGACTGCCTCTTCTTTATTATTAACACTAATTGATTCAGTTTATAATTATTTAATTGACCAACTAGTTAATGGTGGTTCATTAAACCACCCTTTTTTAACCAATAGTTTAAACCCTTTTTCTGAAAAACTTTGGACCTGTTCAATCAATTCACTTAGTATTTTGACATGATTCTTCTTATAACTAGATACAGCAGCGTTTTGTAAATTTATTATTCCAATAGGATTTAAAAACATTATTAGATTTGTCATTAACTTATCTGAAAATGGAGATTCATGGACCCTATGAACGAAGCTCTCTAGTCCCGTTGTAGTACTAACTCCGTTTTCCCTGAAAATATCCGATAAAGTAGCAGCTTGATGAAATGCTAATTTCTTACCATCGTTAATTAATTCCTTTGACTCTTCATCTTTTACAACATCAGCAAAAGCAGCACATAGAGCAACACCAACATTATTGCATTGAAGTGCACTGTACATATGTCCCAATTCTACCGCATTAAGTGGCCTCAATTGTGTAGAAATAACCTTAAACAGTTTACTCTCTCTTTCATGTGCTTTCATGTATAAAAATGGACTGTTTTGTAACAAGTTCTTTTCTTTTAATAAACCTAAAAGAGATTCATCAATTTGAATCATTTTAGTGAGGACTTCACTAAAGAATTTCTTTACCTTCATATCCGTTAGTTCTGCATATTGAGAAGCGAGGATCCGCATCCCATTTCCGGTAATATGCTTAAGAATTTCAATGATTAATTGATCGGTAAAAAGCTTTACTGAGGAGTTATATAAATCAACTTCACTAAAAAATGGCGTTTCATTATAACCGCTGTCATTTAATAACTTTGTAGCCTCTTTTTCTTGAAATGTAGATAATGAATTGATTTCATCTAGAACACTTCTTAAATCTTTATCCTCAGCAGTGTCAATAAGATTTTTTAAAATAATATTAACCATATTCGAACTTGATTGTAGAAACCAAAGAAAGCCGAACTCATTTACGTTCATACAAAAGGCTCCTTCATTATTTATTTTCTCTTATTAGAAAGACAAAAATTCGACAAATCCGCATATGTAATTCCATTTTTGATTGACTATTACATATGTTAAATCGCTAACGACCACGGATATATATCATCCATCATAAAATTCTCTTTTTTTCTCATCTTCCTCGAAGATTTCGTCCGTAACTTTTTCTATTTGAATTTTGTTAGGGCGGAGAAAATTTATCGTTTCGTGCTCTTCATCAAATTGCTGAACAATACCTACCATGGTTGGATATTTTTGAATATGCTCTTCATAGCATGATTGAAAGTCTTCGCCCACAACGAGGATTTCCTTTTTCTGGCCACCAATTTCATTATCTTCTATATATGAAATAATAAATTCTTTCATCATTTCCTCCTTATAAAACAAATTTTTTATTAGGGAAATTTAAAATACAAAAGCACCTAAGGTAGCTTATTATTCATTTATATCTAATCCAGATAAATTTAAAGAAAGTTCATCTAATACTAAAAATACACAACCAAAAATGGTTCTGTAATCGATATATTCCCCTTTAACTTCAACATTTATCTCAATAATATTCCTTTTATTATGTACGTATTTTTCTTCAAATTGATTAAAATTAATACTTGTAACAGATACACTAATTTCCTCTAGGGATTTTTTAAGCTCTCGTTCAAATATTGAATGATTATAGTTTTCGCTAAAGAAAATACGAATAGTAAATTTCATTTTCCAATCCTCCTTCTACTTATATTTGCCAAATCTTCTTTACTCAACCTTTTTCGAATAACCTGTGTATCTTTTATCCCATATATTTTATTCAACTAGACTGTATCATTAGCAAATAAAAAAAAGCGATCCACTAGGTATCGCATATTTTACATTATTGCACCCGTTTGCGAACAAAATGAGTTGTCTTTTTTCAACTTTTGTCCACTGTTGACTTTGAATTAGTTAAAGAACTTCTCACCCTCCTTTTTGCTTCGTAGCCTGTGTTAACGGTAACGCTCTTCTTTAAATGGATCTGCTGTCATCGAATAGCCACGCTCTTCCCAAAAACCAGCCTCGTCTACTTTCATAAACTCAATCCCTGAAACCCACTTTGAGCCTTTCCATAGATAAAATACTTCTGGTGGAATAAACCTTAGTGGATAACCATGTTTTAGATCAATATCTTGCCAATCATGATTTTTATCCTTCCAACGGTATACAAACAAAGAATCGTCCCCTAATAAAGGCTCTAGCGGCAGGTTTGCAGAATAACCAAATCTGTCCCCATTGAAGTAACCGTAAATTTTAATGTATTTTACACCTTCATTCATTTCAACAAATTTCAATAACTCTCTAAGTGCAATTCCTTCAAAAGTTGTATCAAATTTAGACCAGGTGGTAACACAATGCATATTAACGCTTGATATGGTTTTTGGAAGCTCCATGATTTCCTTAAAGGATAAGGACTTTTCTTCCTTCACCTCACCAAAAAGTCTGAAATTCCATGTGATTTCATTAAACTCGGGAACATCGCCTGTGTGCAGTATTGGCCATTTTTCTGTTTCGAATTGGCCAGGTGGAAGCTGCTTTTTCATCTGACACCATCCCTTTTTCATCTTAAACGTTAATTAAAACATAGTGCTTTGTATAGTTTACTTCAAATTAATGAAAGCATACTGTAGTCAAATCCGTTATTTGAGATTTACCTAAAATTTGGAATCAGTATATCCCCATAAATTTCTTATTGCACCTGCTTCGTTACTTCAATATCTAACGTCTTTATTTCAATAATCAAGGCAATAATTCCTCTAATACAACCAATAAGGAGGCTGTGGCGTAGTTGATATGGATGGATTTCTTTGTTGATCCCTGCACGACTTGAAATTCGTTTAATGATATACCTCAGCAACGGCAACGCTGCCTTTTTATTAAGATAATAAATATATACCTTAGTCAAATAAGAAAAGCTGCCAAAAAAGCATCTATGATCTTTATTCCAGCAGCTGATATTTGAAAAATTTAATCGTTACTTTTTTTATTTTTTTTTGTCAGAAATTAATTAAACTAAAGCGATATATAAAGAGATAAGAAAATAGCGTAAATCAATTTTCACACATCCAATACATCCCGTTATGTAAACATAAATAGCGAATAAAAGAAGAAAAATTGATACGGCAAAGAAGAATTTAGAAACACTTTTGTTTCTAGTTGTCATAAAAAAATCTCCCTATTCCAAATTTACTACTTATGATAAATCATTCCACAACTAAACCTCTTCTTATTCAACTATGCTGACCCCGTTCGGAACAAGAAAAACCGACTGATCTTATTGAACTATTCTTCGGTTAGTTTAATAACGAATTTTAGTTTGCCTCTTCATTTATCCTATCTGCAAAACGCTTAAAAGCTGTATTTATGGGAATCTCTTCTAATCTTTTTCGAATCAATTTTGCACTTTCTTCAGGGCTTAAAAGTGATGTATCTATCTCAAGATCATAGATACCTGGAAAATGAACGGACTGCTGCCACAACATAATAGGTTTAGGTACAGATCCATCTTCCATGTAGCTATTATTCCAAGTCGCAATTCGTCGCTCCATTACAACATTTAGGGGGCACCGGATACCCACAAATAACACGGGAAAGTCCTTCAAAATACGAACACACTTATATAGAATCCCCCTCCTAGTTGAATAGTTATCGTGATGTCCAACATCAACAACAACGTTCAAACCTAATCGACTGTGTGCTGCAATAGATTCGTACATAGCCTGATACATGGTAACAATTAATGGCTCTAAATCAGGGCGTTCGCCTCCAGGTCTTAATCCAATTCCAGGTTGGTAGCATTGAGGTGTCATTCGAATAAAATTATCAACACCCAAATTCATCCAAACTCCATCAAACGTATTTTGGACAATAGTTGCTATACTTGATTTTCCTGACCGTGGAGTTCCGTTCAGAATCACGATCTTACCTAATGGATTTGTATTTAGCACTCTGTTACCTCCTATTACCATAAATGTACCAGTTTATTTTACTAACCTGCTACGTAAGTCGAACAAAAATGTCCCTAATAATGGAAGCCACGTTGAAATAAAAGTCTGGAAAAAATTAGTGGATTCCGTACGATTAATGCAGAATTGCGTCCGATTGTGGAAGGCCATTGCTTCAATCTTATTCAAGTCAAGCCCCTTTACTTAAGTCCATTATTTCACATATTCTAATAAAAAATAAATAAAAAGATGATACCTTTTAAGGCATCATCCCTTAGAATAGTAAGCTTGATTCGACTTTAAACCTTAAAGTTTATTCCCATTTCAAGCTGTTTTCCGTCTGCTCATTCAACATCAGGCACATCATCGTGGACAATTGACTGTCCTTATGAGACATGCCGACTTGAAAGTTCCTGGCGTATATGGTCCTAGCAAAGAAGGATGGGAAGCAAAGAATGCTCAAAAGAGCTGATAGTATAGAAATAAAAAAGGCCTGCGCCTGCCGGTTTATTGTACAGAAATTTCTCCAGGAGGAAATAAAAAAAGGCATTCACATCCAAAAATATCTTTATCAATTTATCAGTAAAAGACGTAGAAATCTCCCTGGTTTATCATATCTGTTGTAACTAAGTGAAATATGCCTTTTAGCTTATTTTTTATAATGAACCTTTGTTGTTTTGCCAACTGTACATCCAAAACATTGCTTTGTACTAAATTGCTGTACACATCAATGATTTTATTATTTTCTATGCTTTCTTTGATTAAGTTCCATCTTGGGGAATTTCTACCCCATATCGCCGGGATCCGGATAATCACGGCTCGATCTTTTAATATTTCTCTTAGCATATTCTCACATTCAATTTTGAAATTCCCATAATCCGATTCGGATATAGGTATATCTGTTTCTGTGTGCGGTTTCGAAAAGTCCCCATCAAATACATTGGTTGTAGTAAAGAAAAAGAATCGACTACCTATGCTTCGTAATATTCATTGCTTTTTCTTCTTGGAATAACTTGCCACTTCAGCTCCATAAGAAAAACGCTGCCGAAACGAAGTTTTGTTTAACTCTTGCCCCCGTTGCTTAAGTGCAATTCTTCACAAATTTTATAAAAATATCATTTCTAAAAAGTAGTGAAGGGAATAAGCTTTTCCCCATAAAAATTTTTGATAATTCATAAATAAAAAGAGCCAACAATTAATTGACTCTTATGATTATTAAAATGTATGTGCTGTGTGATTCTACTCTAATTCTACATATTTTTGCTTTGCTGAAGAAGTTTGGATTTTCCTGTACGTTCCCATTCTTCTACTGTTTCATATGCTTTTTCAGGAGAATACCCTTTCCCAACAAGAACTCCCATTAGAATAAATTCTTGAAGAATGTGTACAGCATTTATTCCTCTTTTAACATCCTCTAATCCTTCATTTACTAAAAGTTCAGTGTACTTTACCCATTCATCAGGAGTCCTGCCAAAAATATCTGTATTTCCATTGCCATGACCGTAACCTTCTTCTGCAGCCACTGCATCTGCTTTTGTAACATGAATAGTTCCAAATGGATGGTTGGGAGGAGCATATATTGAGTAAAGTTTTAGCGGAACATTACCTGTATTGATTACATTGTGCCATGTTCCAGCAGGTATCATTATTGCAGTGTCATCAAAGATATTTCTTCTAAAATCCAAATTATCTTTACTCTTACCCATATGAACAATACCTTGCCCTTGTTCAACACGTAAGAATTGGTCAACGTTAGAGTGCATTTCCAAACCAATATCTTCGCCGACATTGAGACTCATTAAAGTGACTTGTAAATGGTTTCCTGTCCATAATGCGGTTCGGTACGTATTGTTTTGCTTCGCAGCTTCATTAATATTCACGACAAACGGTTCTGGTCCATAATCTTTTAATGAAATTCTGACATCACCATTGGAAAAGCGAAAAGAACTGTTTGCATGTTCTCCTTCAACAGGAATAGTCCAGTAAACACACTGTCTACCATAGTTATTAATCGGAACATTAACATAAAAAGGATATTGATGCGAATAGTTATTTCCATAATAATACATTTTTTCAATCCCCTTCACAGCTTATCAAATTATCCTATGCACTATGTCAGGTGAATGTACTTTAATTCAAGTTTACCTAATTAAAGGAAACATTGTCTTCCTATAACCCTTTTCTATAAATTTGTCTTTTTTGGAATTCAAAAAAATAATTTGGAGAAAAATAACTTAGAAAACTTTAGAAGGTAGGTGATTCTTGATGGGAAGGAAAATAACAAGTTTGCCTAACATAATCAAAATGGTCGTTTTTTTGCTTGTTGTCTTTTATAATGTTGAGGCTTTTGCCGAAACAGAACTACCCCAAGATTACGGAGCGAAAGGAGCACTTCAGGATTCCTCTATTCCTTTAGAAGAAGCGTTAACTTATGCAATTCAAGATGAGTATCTCGCACAGGCTAGATATGATACGATTATTTCAAAATTCGGTTCAATTAGACCTTTTACTCAAATTAAATCAGCAGAGCAAAGGCATATTTCAGCACTTCTTTCTTTATTTAAAAAGTACAATATCAAGGTCCCTGAAGACAACGCAAAACAGTATACAAAAGAACCTGGTTCTTTAAAAGAAGCTTTTCAGGCAGGGGTTGAAGGAGAAGTTGACAATATAGCTATGTATAACAAATTAGCATCATTATCTGGTCTTCCTCAAGATGTTAAAGTTGTAATGAAACAACTTGGTGACGCTTCTCAAAATCATTTAGTGGCTTTCAGAAGTGGTCTAAGTAAATATCAGTAAAACAAAATAAACATTATCAAAGATATATAGCCCCTTTTGGGGTTTTTATTTTTGATAAAAGTAGATGTACTTGTTCCACTAACCTTCCATTTAGTTCCCCATCGTTCCACCATAGAGAATGAAAGGGCTTTACACAGAGAATCCACTTAAGGCAGAAGAACGACAAGGACCAATAGTTTTATTGATCATAACTGCCTGCTCTTCCGAAGGGTACAAACGGAATTTATAAGCTTTATGAAAGGTCTCCATTCGTTAACCTCCCTTCCATTTATTGTATTAACATATATATTATAATAGAACAAACGTTCCGTTTCTATTGGAACATCTCGCAAATAAACAAAAATATATCTAACCATTAACATACATAAAGGCATGCCTGGTTCGACCTCACTTCCATCCCACCTCTGAAGAAGTGGGCTTTCCCGTTCGGAAGTGCTGTCAATAAATAAAATGAATTTCTAGAGTGCACATGTTTTTTTAAATCTCAAAACCTTTCTAATAACTGTTGCAAGAAGTCTCTTTAATTTTGCCTAAATAGACTTTATGGGCAGGGCTTGGTTAATTTCCCCTTTTTTCATATGAGTTTTTAATAATTTACACAAAAATGAAAAAAGCCTTTTTATAAGGCTTTTTTAAAGAATATAAATTAGTAAAAACATGCTGCTCCAACGATAATTAACAGGATGAATAATACTACGATTAAAACGAATGGATTGCCTCCGCAAAAGCCACCTCCGTAGCCAAATCCAGGGGAACAACAACCACCGAATCCACCGTAGCCTCCGAAACCACCGTAACCATCCATAATTACTCCTCCTTTCAAAAGGGAATAGGTTATTTCTTAAACAAAACCACCAACAAATGAAGCTCCTATAATAATAAGAAGGATAAACAAAACAACGAGTAAGGCAAAGCCACCACCAGCGCCACCGAAACCAACACCATCCATATACACAACCTCCTTTCAGCTGATACCTATAAAATATGTAAAATACTAAAAAGGGGGTGGGCACTATTTGCAATTAAGATCATTCTCCTAAGTTGTCTTCCCTGTCCATACTTAAGTGTAGTCTTTTATTAAGTTGAAAGGATTAATAAATACAAAAAAGCCCTACTAGGGGCTTTGGGTGATTGAGACCTGTCTTTGTGATGAGGTTATGTTCTAAGCAAGGGTATGACTTTCCTGATACACTCTAGACTATGTATCAGTTTAACTTGAGTACCCAATCGGTTAAGTTTTATTTGGAGGAATTTTTTAGAACAGACCAAAAATTAATTCGATAAAAAATCAGCCCTTGTCCATTCCATCTCATTATCTTGTACATATATTATGATTACACCAAAACTAAACATATATATTACCTTCTCGGATATAAAGAACGTTTGCCTCCTTCAAGCAGACGTTTCTTTCCATTTATAGGCAAGGTGTATATTTTACATTATCAATATGATGTTTGACCAAGAATTCTTGTCTTATGAAATAAGATACATAGTGAGGGTTTTATTTCGAACATTTTGACAGGTGGTGAAAAGTATGTGCGGATTTGGCTACGGAGGCGGTTTCGGCGGTGGCAGTCCCTGTTTCATATCTACTCCCAAGCCTTTATCATAAAATTTCACCCACCTATATACGTGACCCATTATACAGCAGCATGATTCATAATTATTCCATATAAGGAAAAGATAAATATAGACATCCTTATTAAGATTTACCTTCCTTAACTCCTTTTTAAATCTATACACCGCGAATGGTGGACCTTAAGATTACTCTTATTGAAGCGATCAACCTTAATGATTATAAGCTTCAATGGCATAAAATCCCAATATGATATTTTACATGAAAAAAGCAAAAAACTGATTGACATAAGAACCGGAGGAAGGGTTAATGGAACAAATAGTGCCTGAAAAAGTAAAAATATCGCCTTTTTTAGTTTTTTTTCTGATCCATAAGATGCAAGTTGGCATAGGGGTCCTCGGCTTCCAGCGCATTATTGCAGTTACTGCAGGGTACGATGCATGGATTGCCGTTATCATTTCCGGTTTAAGCATCCATATCATTCTATGGATGATATATAAAATCGCAGAAACAGCAGATGGCGATATTATGACAGCTCATACCGTCGTATTTGGAAATAAAATGGGCAATCTCATATCCCTGCCATTTGTTATCTATTTTCTTCTTATCATTATCACTGTTCTTAGAAGTTTTATAGAGGTCATTCAAGTGTGGGTGTTTTCAGATTTTAGTACGTTTTGGTTTTCTCTAGCTTTTTGCTGTTTAGCGACTTATATCGTTTTTGGAGGGATTAGAACCATAACAGGAGTGGCGTTTTTTGGATTTGTTCTTCCCGCTTATTTAGTTTTCACTTTTCTATTTACGATACCTTATGCAGATTTCAGGAACCTCCTTCCAATTTTTGATCACTCAATAAAGGATTTGGTTATGGCATCTTATCATATGTCCTTTAGCTATTCTGGCTATATGATACTTTTGTTTCTTTATCCATTTATCAAAGAACCTCAAAAATCAAAAAAATGGTCCCATTTGGCAGTTCTTCTTGCTACAATTGCCTATACATTTCTTGCGATTTTAACCTTTGCGTATTTTTCTGAAGGTCAGTTGCAAAAAAACATATGGCCAACCTTAACGATGTGGAAAATAGTAGAGATGCCTTTTGTTGAGAGATTTGAATACATTGGCATTGCCACTTGGACTATTGTTCTTCTTCCTAATTTTTGTATTTCCTTTTGGTGTGCCAGCCGTATTTTAAAAAAGGTGACCAACCTGAAGCAAAAATATGGGGTTCTTATAATATCAATGATTGTATTAATTACTATTAATTTTTTAAAGACAAGGGAACAAATTAATTCGTTCACAACCTATATTGGGAAAATGGGCTTTATTATAGATTATGGATACATTCCTTTACTCTTTTTTCTACTATTGATTGTGAAGAGAGTAAAGAAAAAATATAAAACATCATGATACCTATTTTCACATAGAAAAAAATTTCCACACCATTTTACGTCACTCTTGAAAAAGGTTAACTTTAAGTGAAAACCTTCGCAATATTGAACAAATAAAAATCCCCCGCCTTTCTTTTTTACATTCCTTCCTTCTCTAATCTGCTTCGGTAGCTCAATAAAAAAACGGGATAGCTGCAGCTATCCCATCTCTAACATAATCCCCCTTTAGCGACAGAAGCTAAAATCAAATACTCAGTATTGGTGCTGCCAGGGTAACGAAATTTCTTATCGTTTATTTATTTATACGACTTTCTTCACGCGTCTATCAGCGCAAATCGATGGCGTATAATACCTTGTCATATCGCATAGTACCAACAGCCACAAAACGAGGTAAACGCCCGTATTCCGTGAATCCCAGAGATCTGTACAACTTGGCAGCACGCTCGTTGTCACCACGGAAATCTAGGGTTAACACCTCAATTCCAGTACTGACCCCTTCCGAAATTAACTGACTTACAAACTTTCGCCCTAAACCACGACCTTGATACCGCGGATCGACCGCTACTTTTTCGATGTCGGCATTTGGGCGATGAGTCGGGCGATCATAGCGCCTCCAGTATCCGAGTCCTGCAAGGTCTGGTCCGACCCAAACTGAAAGTAGGCACGCATCGCCGCGCTCACTTGCGACGGACAACTCCCGAAGCAGGGAGACCACCTCGTCCGTTGAGGGTGGGTCGACCCATCCGATTGCCGCACCGTTTAAAACGAGCTTCTGTTTAATATCTGCGCTGCCCTCTCGATAAATGCAAAGTTTTGAATATCCCCAACATCAATTGCACGTAATACAATAGACTCTTTCACGCTACTCCCCTCCATCATACTTTTATGATTAAGCAGATTGTACCATTAGTGCTCGCATGGGAGCACTGATTTTTCTCATTCCTGCCTGGTAGTGGAATAATAAAAAGGGGTAGACTTCTCTTTAATTTAACAAAGAAATTTAAAAAACTTCTAGAATTACCCTAAAATAAAGCAAATGTTGTTCGAAATCTTTTTTATAAGGTTAGGATGGAAAATTTATGTAATAAAATTGGATTGAATAACAAGGAGATAGCAATGCGATTTAAAACAGTGTCTAATGAAGAGTTAATTGATATTTATTTAAGAGCTTACGAACAAAAATTAAATGCTTCTTTTTTAAAAATGTTGTTAGATGAAATTGTGGAAAGAGACATATATGACTTATTACTTGAGACTAGTTTACAATCCTAGTCTTATTTTTTTAGCTTTTTGAGTCGACGACATAATTGTGTAATTTCTCACCTTCCATTAACCTGCCCCGTTAGTATAGTAACTAAAATGTAAACAGATTGTTACGCCGATAACATTGATGTGGCAGACCTCAATGTATACAATAGATACTTGTTAAGGGGTGATTAACGATGAAAACCGTAACAGTAGATGAACTACGATTCAAGAAACATTTATCGGTGATTGAACAAATCACACTGAAAGATTTTCTGCATACCTGGGTAGGTAGTTCAACCAAAGGATTGGATGATTTTTTTCAACTTAAGTACACAGAAGATGTCTTTGCCAAAATGGAAAAAACGTCGAATGACACTGATTTGTTGATTTCTGGTGATGATTATTTCAGATACATAACAGTGACGAAAGATAATCAAATTGTGATAGGTGTTTTAGATATGAATTCAGAATTAAAACATAAAATCATTTCAACAGATGAGATTAGATTTCTTCCTTTTCTTTAGTACCTTATAAATAGAGGCAGTGTGGAACACTGTCTCTTTTTTGTAAACTACATGTCTTATGCGACGTTATTGAACTAACCTCCCGTTAGCATAATTAGAAAATGGGATCGCCGCTGCCATCCCATTTTTAACATAAGCCTCCGTTAATTAAATCATTTTATTTTATTGATAAAATCTAATTCAAATTTCAAATCACTCTTTCTCGTTTCTTTATTCCCTACTATATTTTTAGCAATTGGAAAGCGTTTCTTGTTTTCTAAATAAAATTTCAACTCTAAAAATGTACTTAATGGAAATTCATTTTCATACCACATTTCTTTATATCCAACGATTCCATACTCTACGAGAATTAGTTCTACTTCTCTTAAAACTTCTTTTAGGAAAATATCATAAGGACATTCTTCGTTTAATACTACAACCCCATCTCCTTCATCATCTTCAAAGTGAGTAAGATTAATGAGTATTTTTTCATTATCTATATATTTTAAGTTCCATCTTAAAATATCAGGTTCTGCATCCCAAGTATAATTTGAGCCATATTCTTTATATTCGCATTCAGTATCAAATAATGGATGGATTTCTTTTATTGCATTTAAAATTCCACCTAATGCATCTGTCAGGTACCCTGGACTAAAACTAAAACTTTCGGAATTAATTTCTATATTAAAATTTGCCCAACCAGCACCACTTAACTTATATTCAAATTTCATTTTTAAAACATCCTTTTAGATAATTTGGAAATAATTATAACACTCTTATTGAACTATTCTGCCCCGTTTGTTTAAGTGAAAAACTTTACAAACCAGTCTAGGAACATCGTTCTTACTTGTACTGTTTCCTCCACAATTTGGCCTGTTTGTTGAATATGAAATAATTCCTTGATTTGAAAAGCCTTTACTTTAGTTAAAAAAGATTGTTTTGACGAGTTTCTTCTATTTATTACCTTTTGTATTAGCCCCATTTTGTCATGCAACCAAATTTCATAATTAAATTAGCTTACTACCTCAAAAATTCACAACCTTTCTTATTAAAATTTAATTGAATTCTATTCTTGTATTAATCAATATTCCGAATAATCATAATAAAGTTATTACTAAAATAGTTTAGGAGGGAACCCATGTCTAATGCTAATAAAAAAGGTTGGTACTTTCTTGTTGCAGTAGTAGTTGCCGTCATTATTTTTATTGTCTTTTCAAACTACATAAACCGGTCAACTCTTGATGAAAGTCTAAGGCAAGCGATGAAAGATAAAGGTACAAAAATAATCTCGTATTCCCTTTATTCAAAAACTGGATCTTTAATTGGTGCAGATCTTATTTATTTAGTAAAAGGAGCAAATGGAAAACAGTATCATATAGAGGTGGACCATAATCATTTAGTGGTTTCCACAATCCAAATAAATTGAATTGCAAGGGAGGGAGAATTTTTTACAACAACAACTCAGCAAAAACTCTTTATCTCTGAGTATATCAAACATGAAAAGGGCTGCCGAAGCAGCCCCTATTCTTCAACATAAGCACCCGTTAGCCATCCATGAAGCGCAAAAATCGGCGATTCACCACAGAGAATGAAAGAAGTAGGGTTATTGTGGTCATACTGATATTGCGACATGAGGTTTAATTTTAGGCTCAGCTTTTTTAAAATATAATTGCTGGGTCTACTTTAGTATTGTCATTTTTAGATTTTTACGGTTTTGTACTTTCATGGTAGTTCAAACTGCAATCGCAGCACTTCATTCTCTTACACCGTTCGTATAAAGTACAACTAATTATTGTAAAATATGCCTTCTTCAGATTGGCACGAACGTTCATTCGTGTATAATTAAAATATGCTTATCAAAGGAGGAACTTTTATGAATTCAATTGAATTAATTATTTTAAACTTAAATGAAGTTAGAAGAAGAAGCATAAAAGTCTGGAGATCTATTCCTGAAGAAAAACTAAGTTGGAAGCCAGATAATGAAGCTATGAATTGTCTAGAAATGGTCAGGCACGTACTGGAAAGCGAACATTATTATCACCTGGCACTTAAAAATCAAGGAAGTTTATCTGTATTTAATTCCCCTTTTGAAAACAGACCTTTTATTTCTGTAAATTCTGAATTGGAATTTGCCGAACCCTATCGGAATCAATTCATAAATACAATCAGATCATTTTCTGAAGAAGACTTAACAAATATTACGATTGACCGATCTGATGCAGGATACATAAGAGTCCTGGGGGATATGCTCCTACGCATTGCGTATCACGAATCTGTTCATACTGGTCAGTTATTAGATTATTTAAGAACCGCAGGTGTTCCAAGAATCCGTATCTGGGATTAGTGCAAAATAGAGGTGCTTTCAATGTTGTGAAGCACCACTTTTATTGGGATTCGTTTTTTAAAGTGTTCCCTTCTTCAACTAAACTCCCCGATAGTGGAACAAGAATAAGGGCTGCCGCAGCCCCCCAATCCTTTTCTCTAGCCCCCATTTGTTGACAAAGAAAAAAGGCTTTGACTGCAACTAACGGGTTCGGTTTAAAAAGGTAGAAAAATTAAATAAGTAATACAATTAGAGCTCTAATTTGCATATGAAATACAGCTCTTTTATTTATTGGTATATAAGCATTTTTATAACTTTACCAGCCCAATTCGTATCGTTATTAGCATATAATTAGCAGAAGTCTGCTGTCCAACAGACAGCCTACCAATACTGTGTTAAAATGGGTGCTAAATGGACATAAAATATAGAAGGAGTAACAAATGTCGATTATCCTTGCAATTATTATCATTATTGGTTTTTTTATATTAGCGATTAGGTTTTGGAAAACCAGAAGAATAGTGTCAATTTTATTTTTAACGCCTGTATTTCTAGGTTTAATTTTTGTCGGATACGTGTCTATTAACTCTTGGTATCATACGACTCCTGATTCCTTGAATTTTACTATCAAAAAGGAAAACCAATCATATAAAGTGACAGGAGTTTGGAAAAAAACATTAGATGCTTATAGATTTCCCACTGATTTTATTGTTTTCTATGTCCCTAATAACGAGGAAGTATCTGATGTTAAACGAAATAGAGTTGAGAATTATAAAAAAATGGATAAGAATGGCTTAGAGGAACCAGTTCAAGAATGGATAAAAAAAGAGAATCCTCCTGAATCAGTTCCACAAATATTTGATATAGAGACATCCAAAGAATTTAGTTTTTCATTTATTCTCCCAGAAAACGTAAAACCAAACGAAGTGAAAATTTATTATGCTCATACGAGAGAAGAACCAATGGATGCATTGGAGTTTTGGTTTAAGAAAATTGATTTGAAATAAGACTTTTCTTCATAGGTTTTTTGAAAAAGAACATACGGAAAACAATCAAAAAAAGCAACGGAGTTGATGCTTTTTCTATTGCTAATTTAATGTTGAATTCTTTGCTTTTTATAATGTTAAATATGCTACGAATTAAAGTTTTCTACTTTAAAATCGAACCCGTTAACCTCAGCAACCCCATATTTAACATAAGCACCTGTTAGTGAAAGAACATTATTTGTGTGGTAAAGGTTTTTCAGAGCGATTAGGACAGTATGTACAATCAGGATCACTGCATTTGGATTCAGTCCAGTTATTACATTGAGGGCAAAAATAAGCATCAAATGTTCATAGTATACTAAATTAAATTTGCAATCAGAACAGCTTTGGTCTTGGTAAATATGACCATAAGATTCAAAGTAATTAATTATTACCTTGTCGTCATCTTTCACTTCAATTTTCATAAATTGCCCCTATCTTTTATTAAAGCACTCGTTAGGGAGCTTACTTAGGAAGTCTATTCTTAATTAGTATTTACAGGTAGATTATTATTCTGACTTCGATTTACCCTAAAGCAATTGCAGCTCCAATACAGCTAGAAAGGCACCCTACTACCAAATAAATTGATGGAGTTGATTCACCAATTAAAACAGAAGCAACCCCTCCAATTACTGGGAATAGAGCTACCATATACCCGCTTTTTGCCCCTCCAATTTTTTCTACAAGTTTTAAATAAAATAGCCAAGCCATAAAAGAAGCAATCAAAGTTAAATATAGCAAAGCAGATAAATATGTAACTGTTGTTGGAAGTATAATTTTATTTCCTTGGAACAGTACAATTACCCCCATTAAAACACTAGCAATTGTAAAACCAATAGCATTTGCATAGATAGGGTTAATCTTTCTATTAGCATTTCTTGCAGAACTTGCATCACCAACAGCTGTTAGAATCGTACCTAACAAAGCAATCATGATTCCTTTTAAATCAGTAAATCCTTGAAAATCATTTAAGTTCGGATAGATTAGGACACATACTCCAAATACCCCTAGAATTCCCCCAATTAGCACGCGAGAATATAATTTCTCTTTTAAAAAAACACGGAGAGCAATCGGAGTCAATATCACTTTTAACGAAAAGATTAAAGTTACAATGGCAGCAGAGCTCAAAATAGTGGCGTAATAAAGGCACAGATAACTTAATGCAAAGTTACATACACCAAAAACTATAATAAACGGGAAATCCTTTGTTCCTGGTCTCCCCTTTGATTTAAGAAACCACACAAGAACTAAAAATAAAAAAGCTGTCATAACTAAACGATATGATAATGATAATTCCAAACTGACTGGTGTTCCTTGAATTTTCACCGCAATAAAATTTAGCCCCCATACTATTAAGCAAAATATGTACATAAAATATGTCATTGCATTACCTCATTCTACTGTTTATCTTAATATGTTTAATAACTTCTCAGTTAGTAATTGTAACAAATTTGAAGCAGTCAATTAACCACGATTTGAAAATTATTCTTATTGAGCTAAACTGCCCCGATAGCCATCCATGAAGCGCAAAGAATGAAAAAGGTATGGAAGGGTCAATACTGATAAAGACCTTAATCCAGTCAACCAATTCATAGACTTATTCATTAAGCTCTACTCTTTTTTTTAACGATTGAGCAGGGTCTTCTTAAGAATTGTCATTTTTCAAATCTTGAGGAAGTTTATTTTCATGGTAGTTTAAGTGGAAATCTTCACAATCTTTTTCACCTTAATAAAATCTAATCCCTTAAAGTGTAGGGGCATATCAAAAAGACGTCTTTTACTAAAGAAAAGCGCCCAATTGCAGAAGATCGGTATGTAAATGATCACATATAAATCAAAAAAGAAATCCAATCTTGCGGTACGTTATGAAAAAAATTAAGCCCTTTTTAAATACAAATCCCCCTTAAATTAAAGATTTATTTTATCTATCTTTATCATGATTTAAATAAATAGGAATGAAAGACAACCCATTTTCTTTTCTAACTTTTTCAGCTTCTTCTGGATTTCCAGCCTGAATTTCACCAAGAATACCAGATGTTTGTGATATGGCAACTTCTATAACCTTTGAATTTTCATGATTTTTTACTTTTCCAATTACAGTTCTATCAATTGAAAATTCTTTTGGATGTTTTTCGAGATATAAATCCATTTCTTTCATTTCATCATTCGACAGTGGTTCTGCTGTAAATCCATTTTCAGCTAACAATGCGTCTATATTAGGTTTTTCATTACCTCCCGCTTGTTTTTCTATAATTCCACTACCGAAGATTAATCCTGCTGACATGATTCCTACTCCCACTAAACCAAAGATTATTCTTTTCATTTTATGATATCCTTTCTATAGTCAATTATATATAAAGGGGATTTTATTATTTTTAATCATAATATTGAGCAAACAGATTATCACTGTTCATAACTTTAGAAAAGCATCTTAACAAAGAAAATGACACAGCAATTATAGTTACTGTGCCTTTTGAGTCCTTTGGTTCTCTCCAGCGAAAAATACAGCACAAAGGAGGAAGACTGTTCCTAAACCAACTCCCACTATCATTGAAAAATCAAAGATATTCTTTAATGCTAACCCACCCGTAATCAAAGCGACAAAAAACATAAGAAACATTACTGTATAGTTCTTTTTCATTTATTTACCGACCTCCTTTTACCAATATTATACTATTAAAATTGATTTTCTAAAACCCTACATAAAAACAACAAAGTTTACGAAAATAGCTTTAATAAAAGATTATTCCAGTTTTCATTTCCCCCCTAAATTCTTATTAAACTACACTGCCCCGTTAGCACAATAAGAAAATGGGATCGCCGCAGCCATCCCATTCTTTAACTCTTGCACCTGTTTGTTTAAGTGCAGTATTTCTCAATCTATTTAAAATAAACAATATTAATACGCCAATATTAGTGGGAACTAAAGGAGGGTATCTGCAAATTGTTCTTCTGAAATTACTTTTAATCCATTTCTTTTTAGT
This sequence comes from Neobacillus cucumis, assembly GCF_016107705.1. Next base: position 22,019 of record NZ_JAEHGC010000026.1, on the reverse strand, counting down.
AAAGCAGAAGTGACTCCCAACCCCATAATTTTTTTTCCGGTAAATTCACCGTTATATATGGTTGAACTGCCGCAAGATGGGCTATTTTCTTTTAGAACCACCAAAGTCGCATTTAATTCTATAGCTTGTTCTAGCGTAGAATATGCTCCTTTTATGTAAAGTTGGGTGACATCTTTACCTGATTTATCAACTACTTTAGCGTTTCCATCCAGAACATCTTCTCCGTTTCCTCCAATTATCTCAGCTGGTTCTCTAGGCGTTGAAAACCCACCAAGTAATTCTGGACATATTGTAATAGCTTTATTTTCTTCTACCAATTTACTTATTTTATCGTTTAAACAATTTGTCCCATTATATCTCACATCTAACCCCGCTAAGCAGGAACTCACCAATATCATTTACTAACCCCCTTCTGTTAAGTCCTTCTAATTGAATTTTACCAAATATTTTCTTGTTCAACTATCCTGCTCCGATACTTGAATATCGATAATGAAAAAGGATTGCCGCAACAGTCCATTTGATGTTAAGTTAAAGCACCCGTTAATTAAAGAAGACAGGGTCTAAAACTGGCTTATAAAAATAGGGTCCTTCATCCTCTTCGTGAGTTTGGATATACGTCCATGAAAAAGCTTTATCGACCACATAAACATCATGAATATATCCGTCAATCTCATTTATTATGTGATCGGACTTTAAGCTCGCAGCTTTTTCAATCAATAATGCATTTTGATTGTTCTGGTAAAAAATAAAACATTCATCCTTCGATACTATATCAAATGCATTCCTTGCTCTTTGACCTTTTTTACATGGCAGCAGTTCATAACTAAATGCATGCCACAAGAACTGACCATAATGGATTTGTCTTTTTTGGTTTTTACTAAGATCCTTAGCAAATACTTCACCCCACTGTTTTTGGAGTTCTTGTCCTTTATTTTTTAACACGGTTACACTGATGCCTTTATCTTTTAACAAGTCAAACTGTTCCATTTCTCCCCTTCACTTTCTCTAGTTTATTGGATTAACGCACCCGTTAGCCATCCATGAAGCGCAAAAATCGGCGATTCACCACAGAGAATGAAATTAGGGTTATTGTGGTCATACTGATATTGCGACATGAGGTTTAATTTTAGGCTCAGCTTTTTTTAAAATATAATTGCTGGGTCTACTTTAGTATTGTCATTTTTATATTTTTACGGTTTTGTACTTTCATGGTAGTTGAATAAGAAAAATTATCTATGTCTTATTTTCCTTGAAATCTTTTAGTTCTTTTTTTATATCTTTAAGTTCAGACCTTAATGCCTTAACTTGCTTAGAATTATCAATGCCTATACTAACCGCATAAATAATAAAAAGAAATAGACCAACTAAAACAACCAAGCCGTAAAATGCATAAAGAATAATCTCCATAACCTTGTCACTCCAAAAAATAAATTTATACTTCTAAATTACCACAAATTGGAGATGTGGTTTATAATCCTAAATAACCTGTGCCGTTTGCTCAATAAAAAAAGGCTGCCACAGCAACCTCCCCTTCTTAAATTCAAGCACCCGTTAGTTGAATAAGATTCACTTTTCTTTTGTTAATTGTCTGCTAAAAAGTCTATATTATTTTTGATAGTATAAAGAAAAACATTATTAGTTAATGATTCTCAATCTCTTTTATTCATTACAAGCATTAGTTGGTTCGTCACCTACTACTTTGGCAATTGTGTTCGAAATTCCCTGTGCCTCTAAACACTTTTTATATTTTGCTTCATCAGATAATTCAATTTTATAGTATATACCTGCTATACCTACTGTAATTACGACCGCTACTACTGCTGATAATATTTTCTTCACATCGATATCTCCTTTATATATAGAAATTACTTCCAAAAAAAGCATAACAAAGATTTATTAAGCCGTAAATACAGTGATAGTCTAATAAAATATAAGACCTTAGCCGTAGCTCCCTCGCTATTATTAGATATGTTCCATCTTCTAATTCCATACTATACTATTTTTAGTAACCTGCCCCTTTAGTTGAACAAGAAAAAGGCCTTACTCCTTATTGAAGTAAAGCACCCGTTAGCTTAATAAGGAAGTCTATTCTTAATTAGTATTTATAGGCAGATTATTATTATGACTTCGAATTCTAACCCCTAAAGCAATTGCAGCTCCAATACAGCTAGAAAGGCACCCTACCACCAAATAAATTGATGGAGTTGATTCACCAATTAAAACAGAAGCAACCCCTCCAATTACTGGGAATAGAGCTATCATATACCCGCTTTTTGCCCATCCAATTTTTTCTACAAGTTTTAAATAAAATAGCCAAGCCATAAAAGAAGCAATCAAAGTTAAATATAGCAAAGCAGATAAATATGAAACTGTTGTTGGAAGGATAATTTTCTATTTGCATTTCTTGCAAAAAAATTGTTGTGGATGTACGGAACGTATAAGTGGTTTTACCGTTATCCTAGATAATCTCTAAAAAAACCAACATACCGTTAAAAGTATGTTGGTTTTTTTATATAAAATAGTAAGATTGAAATAATACCATATATTGTTAGGGAAATAAAAGATAGAAAGGCGTGGAGGGAAATTGAAAAAGAATTATCTTAAAATGGTTTCAATCGGTTTCACTTGCCTTCTTTTGACGACATCTTGCGGGATAGAAAAGGGAGGAAGTAAAGAAGCACAGGTAACACAACACAAGTCGGTAAAACCGAAGATAGCGAAGGAGGATTCTGTTAAATCCCTCTATCCAAAATTAGAAGGAGATAACGAAAATGAGGAAAATTATCTCTTTTATAATATGGCTCAAAAAAATAAAAAGGTCACTCTCACTTTTCATGATAATTACAGCAACGATCTTATAAATCATGTGACCCTTTATCAAGATGACGAAATTGCATCGAAGAATGTGCGTGTAATAGATACAAGTATTCATGATGGGGGACAGTTTACTATTGAACTCCAAGAGTATGTGGAATCATTTAATAAGATAGAACTAAAAGCCACTAATGGCCAAAGTTTTATGTTGAAAACGGGTCAATACAGTTTTCAAAAGATTAACATACGTAATACGATTCCCGAAAATGAACGTTGGGGTGTAGAGGGCTATAATACAGGGGAAAACGTAGCATCGTTTACGTTTGACGCTACATTTACCCGTGAAGGAGGTAGTCCTGCTTACTATAAAATATATTTACCAGAGGCGGTGACTAAAAAATTCAAAATAGCTGAAACTCATAAGGTGAACGGAAATAACAAACAGTTGGAAATGACCGTACAAACTAATAGTCCAATAAAATTTCAACATCAAGGTTCTTATGAGATGTTGGTGGTCCAAACAAACGATAAAAACCAACAATACCTGATGAATTCAATAAATGTTGCAATTGATCCAGATAATAAGTGACAAGGAGGGAATTCCACCCTTCCTTTTTTTGATTGCTTGTTTAAGTAACTTATTACACGAACCTGCCCCGTTAGCACAATAAGAAAATGGGATCGCCGCAGCCGTCCCATTCTTTTACTCTTGCACCCATTAATGAAACAAGGTACTACTTTTCAAGTGTGTAATATCTCCGTATTATGCAGTTATGCTGATTGCATTTTAATCAAAAGTTACAAAATTTATATCTAGTCCACTCTTGTCCATTACAATTTCAAACCATGGGACATAAACTACAGTAACCCAAACATTTTTCCTTCTCTTGATGAGAGCGTCATGATTGGCGTCTTTTTTTGTACTGTGTAAATTAAAAATCAATTATTTCTTAACTCATAATTCTACAATTCACCAATATTACATAATATAAGGGTGTAGGACTATGAGGATCACTTTCACGCTGAAAGCGTCATTATTGACGCTTTTTTATTTTTTTACTTCATACTATTCATCAGATACGACATAAAAGAGTCAATTCCTCTCTTCAACTATCCTGCCCGATAGCACAATAAAAAATGGGATTGCCGCAGCAACCCCATATTTAACATAAGAACCCCTTTAATTGAGCTTCTTTTTAAAACCTAAATGAGTTTGGGAACTATATCCCGCTGACTCATAGAACTTTATAGCGTCAACTCTGTTTCTTTCAGTTACCAATATCACCTGAGAGCAACCCCTTTTGGTAGCAATTTTCTCAAGTTCGGATATTAAAGCTTTCCCTATCCCTTTGTCCCTATAGCATTTATCTACTATCATGTTTTCAAGGACTAAAAAAGGTTTGCAATCCCCATATAGTTCCTCAAATATGACTCCCATAACAGAACCGATTAATTTGCTATTTTCAATGGCACAGATAAATATATGGCTATCCTTTTTGTGTAGTTTATTAAACTGCTTATACATGGTTTCAATACAAGATTCTTCGCCCCAAAATTGTTTATATAATTGTTCAAGTTGAGGTATGTCTTCTTCAATCATTTGCCTTATAATCATTTTTCTACTCCTTTACCTTTCCATTTCAAAGAAGAAAAAAAGCATTTCCGTTGTTCCAGTAATGCACCCGTTAGTTAAAGAGTCAGTATCAATACTAGGCATTATTTTCATTAAGGATTTGGTTGTTAATATGATGTTCCATATGTTTAAGGTAATCTTCTAAGAGCCACTCTAATGTTTTTTGTTGATTACTTCCTATATCACAAAGATTTGATAATCTCTCTTTTGGAATATTCGATATGGTATTTATGATTTGCTTATTTAATGCTAAAAAAAGGTTTAATATCTCATCAAGTGGTCTTTCTTGATAATTCTGAAGTATTACCCATTGGTTTTGATTATATGATTGGATAACAAATGGTTGTTCTTCGTATTGAATCTTTATAAACCTATTAATATTATTTATTGCAGAGTCGCATAGATGTCCTAAAATCTCTTTTTTGGACCATTTATTTGGTAATGCGCGATTTGATATTTCTGTTTCTGACATTGAGTTATATATCTTCGGTAATGTTTGTATCCAGTGGATTATTCCATTAATTATATCCTCTACACGCCTTCAGCCCTTCAATATGTATCTAAAAAAAAATATTCGTCTAAGGACATTAATATCCCTTCTTAAACTGCCCGTTAGCACAAAAAGAAAAGCTGTCAAAATGACAGCTCCGATCTTCAACTCTTGCACCCGTTCATTGAAGAATATGATTTGTTCCCTTGTCATCTTTATTTACTAACTTTATTGTCAAATGTTCAGGTTTGTATAGGTACCTAAATTTGAGGAAAAAGTTTATTCATAAGTTCTTCAAGCTTTCCTAATAAATTAGAAAATTAAGTATTAAATAATGTTCCATTTAGTGCTTCTATATACCTTTTTGCTGACCTTTTAACCACCAAATCTGCATCTTCTCTAATAATCAGATTAAATGCGTCATATAAACGATTAAATGTAAAATCATTTACCCTATCTGCAATTCTTTCAACTGTTACACTGGGCAGAGGAATGAAGTTAGGATAACTATACATAAAACTTACCCACTTACGATCAGCCGCCACGCGTACTATATCTCCACTCAATAAAATTCCATTTTGACCGCTTCCATTTTTCCACTCTAAAACAGTACCGCCTTTATAATGTCCTCCAATTCTTTGAAGGATAAGACCTTCCTGCAATTCTAGCGATTCTCCAGACCAAAAAATGATTTTCTCGCTGGTTCTAGTCACCCATTCTTTATCATCTTCGTGTATGTAAATTGGAGCATCGAAAGTTTCAGCCCATTCTACTTGACTAGAGTAATAATGGGGATGTGATAAAGCAATAGCATCAATTCCGCCTAATTTATTAATATGTGAAATGGTTGATTGATCAATATATGTAATACAATCCCACAATAAGTTGTAATTTTTATCTTGTACAAGATAAGCTGTCTGTCCGATTCCAAAACTTGGATTGGTCTTTATGCTATGTAATCCTTCTTCCTGGAGCTTAATGATATTACTATATGTACCTACCTCTATCAGCTTTTCTAATGTGGTCCACACCTGACCTTTAGAACTAACAAATTGTCTTTCTTCCTCGCAAATCAAACATTGTCTTGGTGCTTCGATTGAGCTTTCATACTGAACACCACAAGTTTCACAAATAAAGTTTTTCAAAAAATATCTCTCCTTTACTTATTCACTTCCTATTTACTCTCTTTTAAAATTCACCTAACAATCTAATAATCCTTCTTCAAGTAAACTACCCTTTCTGGAACCGAGCAGGATGAAAATACTGCCCTTATCCATTTTAGCTCCCATCTTCACATTACCTAATTATGTATATTCTGTAAGTAAGTACATATACCTTATTCAACTATCCTGCCCCGTTAGTGGAACAAAAACAGCTGCCAATATGACAGCTCGATTTGCACCTCTTGCACCCGTTTGTTGAACAAGCAACTTTTGTTTGTAATACGACAAAACTTTTTCTTAAAGGTTTTTTCAAAATTTTGTAGAATTTGTAAGTTAAACCTAAACGAGGTGGAATGTTTATGAATTCAATTGACTCCCCAATAACCTGTAAGGTAAATAATGTCTTTATTCATGTCAGTGACCTAGAAAGATCAGCAGAATGGTACAGTAAATTACTCGGAATACCTTTTATAAAGGAAAATGTTTCATCTCCTGTTTACAATATCCCTATCTCAGCTGAAACAGGTCTTACACTAGACGATCACACTTTAGATCCAAGTTTTCGATTAAAACCTTCTGATCATGTTTTATTTAATTTCTTTGTTAAAGATATTGATGAAGCATATAAATTTATTAAAGATAAAGGAATAACAATTGTTAAAGAATTAGAGCGAATTGGAGATTTTGCCTATTTTAACTTTCAAGATTTGGACGGTAACGTTCTAATGATTTGTAATTGTTAAATGTTCTGAGCAAATTAACGAAGTCAACATTTTCAATGTGTCTTTATCAGTTAATCTTTAGGATTAATGATGGCTAAAACCTGATGGTCTACCCACTTTCCGCCTATCTTAGCGTTTTTTTAGCAATGCCTTCTAGGGCTATCTCAGGTGACAATATGGATGGAATTATTGTGACCGTGTACGAATGAAAGTCGTCCTAGCTAAAAGAACCATTCAAAAGGTTTTATGCACTAAAAAACTGGCTAGAAAATATCTAACCAGTTTTTTAGATTACAGTTGACGGGACTGCTTTATCTTCCTTGAAGAGACTGGAATGCTGCTCACGCATGATAATAGCAATGCTACAAGTAATAAACTAACGAAAAATCCAAAGCTAAGGCTGAAACTTGATGTCACGTTTAGGATTCGGCTCGCTATTGAAGGGCCAAATGACATTCCTAAAAAGTTGATTAAGTTATAGATCCCCAGCCCCATTGCACTTTTTTCCTTCTTTATCGTGTGGGGAATATCAATATTGATGACAATGGTAAGGATTGTAAAGCTTATATTAATAAGGGCAACTCCAACACTAGCCACTGCAAATTGGTTTACCCCAAAGATGGCTAATAGCAGAAATCCAATGAATTGAAGCACGACAGCAACGACCAATTGACCATTCCCTTGGATGCGGGTTATAGCTGGTCTTATTACGAAGCTCAGCAAAAAGGAAAAGAGTGATATCCCCGCCAAAATAAAGCCAGTTTTCAAGGCAGAGACATGAAACTGCTGTCCTGCTAATAACGGAAAAAGAAAAATAATTCCCACCATGGCAGCACTATTAATAAAACTAAGTAATAGGAACCGATTAAAGGCATAGAATCGAAAAACTGACAGATCCATAAATATCCCGACATCTTGACGTTTACCATGGATCCCCATAAAAAATACAGATATCACAGTAATGATTAGCAAATAACCATCTAATTTGACTCCTAAAATAAACGTCACGACAAAAGTCAATAAATAGATGAAGCCTAAAAAATCAAACGGTTGGGTAAGCTTCTTATGATTGGCATACCCGGAGGGCACAAACAAAATAATTCCTAACAACGTAAAAATAGCCATACTCATTAATAAAAATAGGGAGTGCCAGCCCCAAAAATGAGTAAAGAAGCCTCCAAGCAAAAATCCTATTCCTGAACCAAGTGATAGACAGGCACCTATTAATGTTAGAGCCAGATTGCGTTTAGGGAAGGTGAGATACTGATTCGTCAGGATCATGGATAATGCAATAAACGAGCTACCACCCGCTGCTTGAATAATCCGGGCCAAGACCACAATGATAAAATCATTCGTCGTGTACCCTATAAGGGAACCTGTAACGAATAAACTAATCCCAATTATCAACAAACTTTTAATTTGAAAATAAGAGGTTAGCTTACTATAAGTAATCGAACCACAGGCAATCACTAAAGTATAGGAAATAACCACCCAGCTAATTTTGGAAGCTGTCACCTCAAGCCCATTCATCATATCAAATAAGGCAACATTAAACAGAAGTGAATTGGCTACCCCGGATAAAACGATTAAACATAATGTGATAATCAACCTATTCTCTTTTTGATTCATCTATTTCTCCTCCGTAATATCAAAGTCATAAAACTTTAGAACTAATAATCAAAAAAGGAGGCTACATTAAAGTGTAGCCAAAAACCCAGGTAAATAGCGGGTGAATGTCTCCTCATTTAATGAGACATATTTTATGACACCCTCACGGTCAATCTTCACCAGCTCTGCTTCGGATAAAATTTTTAAATGATAGGAACCATTGGACTTACTTACACCTAAACTCCTTCCTATATCCGTACACATCGGGCGATTGTTTCCGTAATACAATAAACGGATGATTGCGATCCTTTTTTCATCAGCTAAGGCATTAAATATTTTTATTCGTTGCGTATCATTTTGTTCTAAAGTCATATGACTATTATATTATTAGAATTCAAATTGTCAACTTCTTTGCCGAATACTTTCTTGGATTTGGCCGGGATTGCACAGATTATCAAACCATTTCAACTAATAGAGCAGCAACCTTTTGGGTTTACTGTATTATAGAATGTAATTAAATCGTTTGTTTAAGTACAATATTTCACAAACATTTTTGTAGTAAGAAAAATGATCTTCATCTCAAAGAGTGTTGAATAGAAAAAGTTAATACTTCCTAAAATAATTGCCGATAAAAATTGCAAATAAATTAAAACAATACTAAAGCTTAACTATAAATCTCCTTCATTATACCGGGGCAATATATCGTTAACTTAGAATATCAGAAAGTGCACTTTTTACTTCTGTAAATTGAAAGGAGTAATTGTGGTAAAGTGCTTTTTGTGGGAGTACTTGCTGCCCTTTTAATACCACCTGACTCATTTCACCAAGTGCTATTTTTAATGCAACCCCTGGCACACGGAGCCAATGTGGGCGGTGAAGCACGTCCCCAATGGACTGTCCGAATGATGACATGCGTATTGGATTAGGCGAGGTCACATTCATCGGTCCTTCTACATCAGGCTTGGTCATGGCAAAGTAAACCATCTCGACTACATCTTGAATGTGCACCCAGGAAATCCATTGCTTCCCACTTCCGATAATCCCCCCAATTCCTAATTTATATGGTAGCACCATTCGCGGTAAGGCACCCTCTTGACCCAGAATTATACCGAAACGAGCGAAGACCGTACGAACGCCTAATTCTTTCGCCGTTTCCCCTTCCTTCTCCCAACGCTTTACAACTTTGGCCAAAAAATCGTTTGCATAACTTTTGTTGGTCTCATTAAATGTTTTGAAGTCTGACATACCGTAGTAACTTATACCTGAAGCGTTAACAAGAACTTTTGGCTTTGGATTAAGATGTCTCAAAATCCGAATTACTTCTTTGGTAGCTGTGAGACGGCTATTCAAAATAGCCTCCTTTTTACTTTGGGTCCACCGCCCGCTACTGATTGGTTCCCCGGCTAAATTGACCATTGCATCGACACCCTTAAGTTCGTTTTCAGGTTGACTTTCTGCAGAAAGCCACTCAACATAATTTACGAACTCACTTGTTCTTTTATTATCAGAAAGACGTGTTAATATTGTTACTCGATGGCCTTTTTGAATCAACAGGTGAGTCAAGGCTTGACCCACAAACCCACTTCCTCCAGTTATAACAACATGCAATTTCATCCCCCCTGCAACTACTTTTTTTATAATTGACTAACTTGTCGTTGATTGAGGAACAGTCACCATTTAATTCGAATCCAATCCTGTTTATGTTAGTGAATAAAATAACGCCCTAAGAGATTGCCCACAAGAAAAATCGGGATCATGAACAGGCTGACGGGGAGACTTGCGAAAATTAAATGCCAGTTTATCAGGCCACATTCGAACAAACTGTAATATGTAATAAGACAGTATGGGATGAGGAGGAATAGCGCCGTTATGATGCCAGGTGTGTAACCCTTGAAAAAGATGGACTGAACAATATGCATGATCACCTGCAGAATAAATAAATTGAGAATTGCTATATATAAAAGAAAACCCCCTCCGTTTAATGAGAAATGGGCGGTCATCACTGTAGTGAATGAGATAATCAGTAAAATCCATGTAGCCGAAACAGCCAGCTGGGCAGCGGTCGAACCTAGTTTTTCCCTCATTTTTAATGTTAGCTTGACGAAGGAAGTCTTTTGAAAACGGTTTTTGTTTGCATTCATAGAAGATTCAATGGTTATGATCTCTTCTAAGTCATGGAAAATGAAAATGACGGGAAACAACCAAATTAATGTTTTAAGATCCAAAAATTGGTGGAGCGCCCCTAGCATCTTTTGTCTGCCCCCTTTAGTAGATAAGATTTCGTTTTTCGCCAAGACTGCCGTCTGTTATGGTTTGTTCATTTTATGAGACAGGATATAAAAGTATGCCAAAGGTCACTCAAGAGAAATTTTAAATACACAAATCCTTAATTAAAATCCTTGTGTGACAAATCCGTTAGGAGCTGCCCACCAGCTAATTTTTGATAATGGGCCAGGGAGACCAATGGAAAAACATATTCATAACAATGATAATTGAGATAAAAGGACCCTGCAATTCCCCTTCCTTTTGGGTAGGTCGTCGTCCAATCTTTTTCCTTCTTATCCACTAAAAAAGCTGCACCGTTTTCAATTTCAGGCGTAACTCCAGTTGCGGCCGAGATGAGTGTGTCAAGGGCCCAAGCGGTATGAGTGCGGGTACTTTCACCCAACGGAACATAACAATTTTTGATATCACTTTTACAGGATTCTCCCCAACCCCCGTCGGGATTCTGAATTTTCCGCAACCAAGTTAGAGCCTTTTGAATAGCTGGATGGTTCGTGGAAACTCCAACTGCAACCATTCCCGTTACAGCCGCCCATGTGCCATAAATATACACACCCCATCGCCCCACCCAGGAACCATCTGAATTTTGATGCCGCAACAACCAACGAATCCCACGTTTCACCATGGGATGGTGATGATCCAAATGGGTATAGTTTCCGAAGAACTCTAAAGTCCTTCCCGTTAAATCAACTGTTGACGGATCAATCAATAAATCTTTTCCACCCTCTATCGGTAACAAATTCAACACCTTTTTGTCCACATTCTTTTCGAATGCCGCCCAACCTCCGTCATTGTTTTGCATGGAAATGAGCCAGTTTACTCCACGATCCCATGCCTGCCGGTAATCCACTTGCTCTGTGGCCAAAGTACGTATCGCCCCTCAGTGCAACTGTTGTGTCGTCAATATCTGGGTGGATCGTGTTCATGTCTGCAAACCCCCAACCTCCCGGTAACAGGTTTGGTTCATGGATGACCCAATCCCCGTATTTGATATGCTGACGGGAGAGAATGTAATCATTTGCCTTTTGTATAGTGTTAGATGAATAAGGAACTCCGGATTCTTGTAGAGCATAATTGATTAAGGTCGTATTCCAGACCGATGCCGTTGTATACTGGCAGTGAAGTTCTCCGTCAATCCGGCAGGTCATCGCTTTCAATCCTTGTAAGGCACGAGTAATCACCGGATGTGTATTCGGATACCCCCTCGCCAGTAAGGCAAAAATCATGAGGGAAGTAGTGCTGAAATAATTTAAATAGGTGCCGTCAGGTTCGATTCGGTCCAGCATATATTTTTCGGCACGATATAATGCCAATTCGCGAAGATTTACATGGGATTTCAGACCCTTAATCCCCTGTTTAATCCATTTGATCACCGAGCGGGACTCTTCTGCTTGATCCTCTGTAAAAAAACGAACAGCTTTTTTTTGAAACAAATCGGAGAGATTGGGCGATCGAGGAGTTCTCTTGCGGAAATTCGTATTAGCGAGAATCAAAAAAGGGATAATGTTCGCTCTTCCGTACACGGAGAGGTCAAAAAAGTTGATGGGAAAAGAATCTGGTAAAAGCATCACTTCAATATTAATGGGGAAGTGCGGCCACGCACATTGTCCTGTTATGGCCAACATGATTTTCAGAAACAAATGGACTTCAGTGGCCCCTCCATTGGCCATAATAAACTGTCTGGCCGCCCGGATTTCCGGGTCTTTTCGATTGCGGTAGCCAGAATAAAGAAGGGCATAATAAGCTTCCACAGTGGATGTCAGATTTCCCTTTTCCTCGTCATGAAACAGCTTCCATGATCCGTCTTCCTGTTGTTTTCCGGCGATCCGTTTCACCAATTCTTTTATGAATTCCTCATCATTTATCTCCAATGTCCGTAATAAGATTATCATACTGCAGTCCATTGCGATCCCGGTCTCGAAAGGATAATGCCATGCCCCGTCCTCTGATTGGTCCTGGACTAATTGATTAGCGATTCTGTTCATTTCCTGATATACCCGATGCCTCATATGCCCCATCCTCTCCCGCTATATTCATCTTTGTATTCATATTCCGAGAGCAATATGAATATGCATTCCATTGATGGGGATGACTGATGCACTCAAAATGAACGTTGAAAAAGGATGTTCCGTTTTTGCTGGACTCTTTCTCAGATGTAAAAAAGAATTAAAAAATAAGTTGAAAAAGAAATCTTCCGGCCTTCTTCCCTGTTTATCAAGAAATGATAAACAATGTATTCACCATATAGGCAATAGTTGGAATGCAATCCCCCACACTAGATTTTTCAATTTTTGCTTATTTAGATGTAGCTAATAAAGTGTTAATCTGAATTATTCTATTACTCTCTAAAAATCCGTTACCGTTTAACTATATAGACTCCAATACTCAAAGCATTTAGGTAAAGTCTATGTCTACTCAACCTATTATCCTGTATAGTCAGTTACTTTAATCATTATAGAAGCAGTTGTTCGGCTAAAAACTCCACGTTTTGAATGTAACGTGGAGTTTTGTGTTTCAGAAGATTATATATTATACATCGGTTCCTCTTAAGGCCTAGGAATTTCAGATGTCGCTATCCCATATTTTTCAAATCTCTTTTGCGAGATGGTAGATTTTTTTAAGCCATTTCTGCCGGGACTCATAGGTAGAATGTTTAACGGACGTCAGCCGGGTTCTTTTGATATTTTTAATGCCGCAGAACTTTAAAATGTAATTTCGGACTACAATCCATTCTACATTTTTTCTAAACAATCGAATAAAGAAAGCGGGAGAATCGATGGTGTAAATAACCCATGCTGATTTATTCTTCAATAAGCCTTTCGGAAATTTTCCGTGGTGTTTATACGCAAATCCAGAAACAAAGACGCGATCAAAAAATCCTTTTAAAATGGCTGGTACACCATACCACCAAATCGGGTAAATGAAAATTAACTGATTAGCCTGCTCAATTTTATTTCGATATTTTTCAGTATATGGATCATGGATTAAATCCCTTGGTTTGTGCTGCTCATCGATAACTAAAACAGGATCAAATTTCTCCGCGTATAAGTCAATTATTTCAAATTTCCGTTTGGCTTCCTTTAACCCTTTCATAACGTTCTCTAAAATCGCATGATTAAGGCTATCCTTGTTTGAGTGGGCATATATAATTAAAATTGTCATATGGATCCCTCCATTTTTCTTGTTCCACGGTTCATGCAGCAAGCGAACTTTTAGCAGCTCTGCGTCCCAATTATTAACAATAAGATATTCATTTTTGTAAAAATAGGTGAGTACCCATCCCAGTTGTGGGTTGAAAAGTGTAAAAGTGTAAGGCTTTTTGAACTATCCTGCCCCCATAAAATACCTTCTTCCGCTAACCTGCCCCGTTAGGACAAAAAGAAAAGCTGTCAAAATGACAGCTCAGATCTTCAACTCTTGCCCCCATTTGTTTAAGTAAACAATTTTTTTCAAACATTATTTTAGAGTTTGCCTAACTATTCCTGCAAAAAGTGATTTCAAAGGTAAGATGATCCCTTCTCTTATATTTGGGAGTAATGGAAATCAATGTATATTTTTTTCTATTAATAAAACAATATAAATTGGAACTCGCCATTAGTTCTTCATCAACTCATAGGAGGAAATTGCTTGGATCATTTAATTATCGCACGGTCTTTATTTGGTACCACTATGGCATTTCATATCATTTTCGCCACAATTGGTGTTGGTTTGCCAATGATGATCTTGACCGCAGAATTGCTTTATCAAAGAACGAACAATAAGGATTATTCCATTATGGCCAAAAGATGGACAAAGGCATTTGCGATTATATTAGGAGTTAGTATTCCCACCGGAACCATTGCCGGAGTGCAGCTCTCCTTATTGTGGCCTGGTTTTATGAAAGTGATTGGTACCGTTATGGCATTACCTTTCCAAATTGAAATTTATGCCTTTTTTTTAGAGGCTTTGTTTATGTCTATATATGTTTATGCAGCAGACAGAATTGCTCCATGGATGAGAAATGTAAGTCTTTTTTTCGTAGCATTGGGCGGTTTAGCATCTGCTGTTTTAATCACAAATGTACACGCTTTCGAGGGAACCCCGGCCGGATTTGACATTAAAAATGGCAAAATTGTAAACGTTGATCCATGGGCAGCATTTTTCAATCCCAGCTTTGGCATTAACGCATTACATGTCGGTGTATCTGCTTATATTGTTGGAGGATTTATTGTCGCAATGGTAGCAGCCTTTAAGATGCTGAAAAGTGAATACGGATCGAGAGTCTATCAGTTCCACCAGAAGGCGCTCATGGTCGGACTTATTGTAGGCGGGCTATTCTCCTTATTCACCGCTTTAAGCGGACATGAAGCCGCCCAGTCCCTTTATAAGTATCAGCCGGAAAAGTTAGCGGGAGCCGAAGGGCTGTTTGAGACCCAATCATATGCACCTCTAACAATTGGCGGATATACGGATGCTAAAACGGAATCGGTAAAATGGGGAATTGAAGTGCCATGGGGGCTTAGCTTTCTGGCTGGAAATCGATTTGATACGATTGTGAAAGGCCTGAATGATTTTCCGCAAAAATACTGGCCGCCCTTATTCATCCATACCCTCTTTAATGCCATGGTGGGTATTGGTATGTTACTGCTTTTAATGAGTGTGGTTGGATTTATTTGGAACAGGGTATTAAAAAAGGAACGCTTTCCAAATTGGCTGTTGTGGATCTATGTTGCCTGTGGTCCACTTTCCATTTTGGGCATTGAGTTTGGCTGGATTTTTGCTTGCACCGGAAGACAGCCCTGGACGATTTATCATAAACTTTCTACAGCTGACTCCGTAACAACGGCCGGAAATCTAGGTATTCTATTTATTTTGTTTGTTGTTATCTATATGGTGTTAGCCATCTCTGCTGTCTTAGTTCTTTTATATTATTTTAAAAAGAATACGGTCCTTGAAGATATCAATCGTACAGAGCCAAAAAATGTTTCACTTTCAGGTTCCAATTCTTTAGGAGGAAAATAGATGGATGTTTACCTCGCGATATCGATATTATGGGGTTTTGTCTTTATTTATTCCATTATGGCTACCATGGACTTCGGTGCCGGATTTTGGTCGATGATCTACATTAATAAAACAAAAACAAGAGCGACGAATATAGCAAATCGCTATCTTTCCCCTACATGGGAAGTCACCAATACCTTTATCGTAGCCTTAGTGGTCGCTATTTACAGCCTATTTCCTAAAGCCGCCTATTCACTTGGCACCATTTTGTTGATTCCCGGAAGCATCATTCTGCTTCTATTGACAGTCAGAAGTGCTTTCCTGGTTTTTTCCCATATTGCGGAAGAATATAAAAAGCCGCTCACTTATATTTCCGGATTATGTGGAATTTTCATTCCGGGCTTGCTTATTAGTGTGCTCCCCATCACCCATGGGAATTTTGTAGATTTTTCAAATGGCGGCCAACAGCTAAATCTGGTCAGACTATTTTCAAGCATGAATGCATATGCCTTTATGGCATTTGCGATTTCCAGTACGCTCTTTCTCTCATCGCTGTTATTGGCGGATTACTCCAAAGCTTCGAATGAAAAAGAAGCTTATGACACCTATCGCCGGGATGCTCTAATCATGGGACCTGTGTCTCTAATAACAGCCTTTTTAATTATGTTTACATTAAAAAATGAAAGCGGTTGGATTTATGATAAAATGATGCAAAATTTGCCCGTTTTGCTTTTATCCTTATTCCTTTTTCTTGTTGGAGGTCTCGGTTTAATCCTTCCTTCCCTTAAGCCTGGATATAGAGGGATGCCGCGTCTTTCTGTTATTGCCGTTACACTTCAATATATGACAGCAAGCTATGTTTACGGTCGTGCCCATTTGCCTTACATAGTCTATCCAGACATAACCATTCATTCAGCTTTTACAGACCCGAATTCTTTTCGGGCAGTTTTCATAACCTACATTGTCGGATTCGCCATTTTGTTTCCAGGCTTTGTTTACTTTTGGAGCTTGTTTATGAATGATAAAAGGTATCAGAGGATTAAAAGACCCAAAGCGGATCTAAAATAAAGAATTGAAAATCAATCCTGGGAAATATGAAAACGGAAAAAAGGAAACATGGGAGTTTTGATACAAGAATTTATTGAATGTTTCATTAATGAATTAACTTAAGTAGATAGCTTCATTAAAAAGCCCGAAAGGATTTAATTCCATTCGGGCTCGCCCTTAAAATGTAACCTTGTTGAACCAAACTCCCCTTTACTTAAATAAGAAAATGTGATTACTCCTTGTTCAGTAATCACCCTTGTCATTCCTATTCAATAAAATTTATTTTATTTTCCTTACACCATTTAATCGCAATTTGTTTGAAACACTCGTCCCGGTATGAATACCATCGATCTTCTATTTCAAAATCAATTATTTTGTCCTTAAACCTTCTAAAGGCACCCTTTCCCTTAATTGCCCTCAATAAGGATTCCTGCTTACATTGTTCACTTAATGTTAAGCAAAAGTTTTCCATTATTTCATATTCATTAACTTCATATTTAGTAGGTAACTCTAAATAATTTTCAAAGTTTTCAACCACATCAATTGCAATCATTCTATTTTCTTGTACCCATTCAGGTAAATGATCAAATGGTTTTTCATCTTCAGCAGCTCTCAGATCCTCCGATGTTACTAATACAATTTTACCCGTTTTAATATTTAGTAATGAACGTGACTCTTCAAACTGTATTTCCATTTCCTCAATCATATCTTTTAGTTTGACTTGTATACACATTTTTTGATCACCTTTTTATATTTTTACTAATGCACCCGTTAGTTGAAGATGGATATATATATATTGACCGTTTCTTTGATAGAATCAAAAAAATCGATGCTACACTTTTCCATCTAAAAAAGACCGTCTTTATAATAAAAAACGGTCTTTTAATTCTTGTACAATTGTTAACTGCTGCTTTCGTCACTGCTTTCTTCAGGGTGATGATTATGATCATCCTCTAAATGTAAACTTCCAAACACTCCTGCGTGGTCGGACGGCCATAGTGCCGTTGGTGTGCGATCCTCTTGCTCTTCTCCTACAACGTCCACTTTTTTAACTTTGAAATCGCCTCGAAAGAGAATTAAATCTATTCTAACAAATAGTTGCGAGGTCAAGTTTAATAAATCAGCATCCTGGCAACATGTTAATCCATCGCCTTTTCCTGCGATCTTCCATGCGTCTTTAAATCCAGCACTAATCAAATTGTTGTAAGCAATTCCACTGCCGTCAGAAGGAGAGTTGAAATCTCCTATGAATACTAAAGGAAGTTCAGTAGCTGCGGGGCCCGTTAAAAGTTCTGCTGCTTGAGCGAGTTGTACTTGAAGTGTAATGGGTTCTAAAGGTGAAACGGGTTGTAAATGAGTATTTACGAGTCTAAATTTCTTTCCGAATATTTCGACATCAACAGACGCCCATCCACTGAGGGTATTTACAATCATACCGCCAACTGGAACCGGAAGAAAAGCTTCAAAATTATTTGTTTGTATATTTGAGAATTTAAGTCCTGAATCCTTTCGCGCCAAAGTCACATCTCGATCTAAAAATCGAACGTTAAAGCCGGTACTACTAGGTACCGTAACATCCGTATTGTCTACTATTGCTAAAACCTGATAATGCAATCCTCTTTTTTTTAACTCCTTGAGAAGGATCGAAACAAAATCATACTCTACTACTACTTTAGAATTTTGAGGTAACAAAAGTTGCCATATTGCTGCTTCTTGAAGCCCTATTATATCTGGATTTTTTCTTGCAATTTGATCAGCAATAGCTCTTGCTCGTACCGGAAAATTTGTTGCTTGAAACTGTCTAAAGATTTCAGTAACACGTTGTGGGAGTTCCGCTGGAGTGTTTCCTACTGCGGGCGTTAAGCTAGCTCCAAAATAGATGTTCCACGTTAAAAACGAAAAATCAAGATTCAAAAAAGTCACCTCTTTTCTTAAAAGATACTAATATTAGATGAGACAAGTTACATATTGTAACGGCAATATCACTAGGGTAACTATACATTTTAATTATTGAAGGATTCTGCCCCTTTAATTCAATAAAAAAAGGTGATTGCCTTTTGTTTTAGTAATCACCTCTTGTCATTTCTATTCAATAAAGTCTATTTTATTTTCCTGACACCATTCAATCGCAATTTGTTTAAAACACTCGTCTCGGTATGAATACCATTGTTCTTCTATTCCAAAATCTATAATTTTGTCCTTAAATCTTCTAAAGGCACCCTTTCCCCTAATTGCCCTTAATAAGGATTCTTGCTTTCGTTGTTCACTTACAGTTAGGCAAAAGTTTTCCATTATCTCATATTCATTCACATCATATTTACTAGGTAATTCTATATAGTTTTCAAAGTTTTCAACCACATCGATTGCAACCATTCTATTTTCACGTTCCCATTCAGGTAAATGATCAAATGGTTTTTCGTCTTCAGCAGCTCTCAAGTCTTCCGATGTCACTAACACTATTTCACCCGTTTTAATATTTAGTAATGAACGTGATTCTTCAAACTGTATTTCCATTTCCTCGATAATATCTTTCAGTTTGACTTGTATACTCATATTAGATCACCTTTTGATATTTTTTAATAATGCACCCGTTAGTTGAGTAAGGAAATTATCGCTTTCGAATATATTTATATACGATATAAATAAATCCACCTATTAGAAATATATAAGCCATCACTAATGATTCTTCAACTTCTTTAAAGTCTTTACCTTGATTAATGATTAGGAGTAAGATTCCACAAATAACCATTACAATACCAACCAAATATCTCCCCATTTCATACCTCCCAAAATATATACTGCTAATTTAACCTATTTGCCCAGTTAGTGGAACAAGAAATAAGGACTGCCGTAGCAACCCCATCTTTTACATAAGCACCCTATAGTTTAAGTGCAACTCTTCACAAACTTACGCGTAGAAAAAAAGTGATCCCTTTAATGAACTGTAAATCTTCTTATTATTTTTTCAAATTCATTTTATAAGTCACTTATCATTACATTAGTAACTACCGATGAGATTAGAAGTACTTTGAAATAATGGACCCTTTCAGAAAATGGACGAACCACATAGGTGACTTGTCCATATCATAACCCCTCTGATTCACATCTTATAGTAGCAGAACATGAAAATTTAATGAGAGGTGGAGAGAGATGGCTATTATTAATGTGACCCCTGCTACACCCGGCGGAATCAACGGCGCGGTAACTGTCGCACAGCCTGGCGATGTCATACTGGTTGCCGACGGGATTTATCATGAACAGGTAAACATCCCCGACGCCAAAGACTTCATCCGGATTATCGCCGAAAGCCGCGATGCCATTTTGGATGGCCAGAATACATTGTCTGCTGCTTTTGAGCTGACTGACGCGACCGGCGTGGAAATCAACGGGTTTACTATCAGAAACTATACTGATTTTGGAATTAATGTAATAGGAGGAAATGTAACCGGTGGTTCAAACCGCATTGTCGGGAACAGGATCGAAAATATTCAAGCTCGTTTCGCATCCAGATTCGGAGTTGGGGTTGAGTTTGACACGGATGGAAATCTGGCCTTGAAAAACGACGGAATCCGTTTTGGAGAAACGATGTTTGCTTTCGATAGAAACAGTCAAAGCAACTGGGTCATACAAAACGAATCGCAAAATTCGGGTGACGACGGGATTGATCTGTTTGGCCAAAACCACGCGGTCATTGGCAATCATTTTTCGAAAGTTACTTTTGAAATGATCTTTACACAAATATTCCAGAACGCACCAATTCCCATGAACTCGCTTGTGATGAACAACAAATTCTTTGATAGCGGTGATGGATTGTTATTTGAAGGACCCAACAATGTTGTGATCCAGAATCACATTTTCGACATATTTAGTCACGGAATACTTTTAGTCGGTAGAGTACTCGGTATACCTAGCGCGAACAACAACTTCATCGCAGACAATCTGGTCGAAGAGAACGCACAATCCGGTATTGCATTCCAATCCGACTTCAATATTATCGAGGAAAATACCGTCCAGAAGAACGAGTTCGATGGCATTAAAATTTTGACCGATGGAAACGACAATCTTATCTTACGGAACCGGCTTGAGGATAACATTCCTCGCAATATTGTAGATTACGGGACAGACAATAATTTTGTGCAGAACGAGGAATCATCATGAGTTTATCGGATCAAGAGGTGAAAAAATATGGCGATTATTAATGTCAATCCTGCTACCCCCGGGGGCATCAACGGCGTAGTTAACGCACCGACAACGCAGCCGGGCGATGTGATTCTAGTCGAAAACGGCGTCTATCGGGAGTCTGTTACGGTTCCATCTACCAAAAGCAATATCCGTATAGTCGCTGCCGATGAAAATGCCGTTCTCGAGGGGGACAATGGATTCCCCAACGCGTTTACGCTGAACAACGTGACTGGTGTAGAAATTAATGGATTTACAATCAGAGAATATACCAATATCGGCATACAAGTTAACGGCAATGGGTTTAATCGGCTAGTTGGTAACAAGCTGCGGCAGATTGGAGGTGACGGGATTCAGCTCAACTCCAACGGCAATCTGGTCTACACAAACGATGTGAGCCGCTTGAATGGCGATGGCGTGGAAGTAAACGGCAACAGCAACTGGATCGTTAAGAACGAGATTAGCGGCAACAAAGGAAATGGTATCAACAACTTGGCAGGAAACAACAACACTATTACCCAAAACTTTTTGGTGGGAAATAATAGGAATGGTATGTTGATAAACGGGAGTAACTCACTAATCGTGAAGAACCACTTACATCAAAACATGCTGAATGGAGTCTTTGTAGCAGGAGTTTCCAGTGTCAATACAGTGATAGTGGACAACTCGATCAGCGAAAACCGCGGAGATGGGGTCTTGATCGAAAGCGACAATGCGTTTGTCGGTAATAATTCCATTTTGAAGAATCGACAGAGCGGGGTTGAATTGAGCAGCGATTTTTCCATCATTGAAGGAAATGAAATTGAAAACAACAAGGACTTCGGCATAAAAATCAACAGTGGAGCCGATAAGAACCTCATCCTTAGAAACCAATTGTGCGACAATCAGCCAAGTAATATCAAAAACAACGGAGCAAATAACAACTTCGTCAACAATTCCGAATGTAAAGATCAAAGCAATGACGAAAGCAGCGATGAGAGTAGTGACTAATAGTTAAATTAAAAGTACGGTTAAGACCGTTCCTTATTTTTATGGAGCGGTTTTAAAATTTCCTCTTATAGAAATATTATTACCTTGAATATAACTACTTGCTTTCTTTA
>NZ_JAEHGC010000025.1 GCF_016107705.1 Neobacillus cucumis | reverse complement strand
TTTTAAAGCAGGATATCAATATATCATCTCATCTTCAGCGTGTCAATTATTTTGCTAAAATAATTTCCCGCTTGAATCAGCGACGTTTACTATCGTAACAGAATCATTCATCAATATCAACTCTTTTTTTTCAGAGTGATTTATTTTTCTGTTAATCGCACTTGTTTGTTCGGCGACAAGAAGTAATATTACTAGATTGCTAAACATAAGTCAACCACTTTTCAAAAAAACTTGCGATTTAGTTTCAAATAACCTGTCCAAGAGTTCAAATTCAATAAACATTAACAAATTAAAATCCTACATGGATGAAAATTACAAATATTGGTGATTAATAAAATAATAAATCTTAATCTTATGAAGGGGCAACAGATCATGAACCAAATACCTCCCTTTCGAAGACAAAGGGCATACCTTTCCCAATTTACAACAAGTCAACTCCATTTAAAAAACCCTTGGGTTGTTGCCTTTTTTTCCTTTTCCTATCCTGGCTTTGGGCACCTTATGCAGCATCGCTATATAGCGGGGTTTATTTTGATTCTATGGGAAACCTTTATTAACGGGATGGCAAATGTAAACCTAGGAATTCTCTATTCCTTATTAGGTGACTTTGACAAAGCCAAAGAAGTTCTAGATGAAAAGTGGTTAATTCTCTATATAGCCATTTATATGTTCGGCATATGGGACGGATACCGGACCACCATTGACTTAAACAAACAATATGTATTGGCGGATCGCGAGGATGCCCCCATGTTGAATATTAAAATGGGCTCTTGGGATATGAACTACTTAGATAAACGGAAGCCTTGGCTAGCTTTAGTCTGGTCCGCCCTGTTCCCTGGTCTCGGTCATCTTTATCTGCATAATGTAGTTTCAGGATTCTTTATTTTTATTTATACCGTCGGGATTTGTTATTTCGGTCATATTCTCTATGCAATCCACTTATCAATGCTAGGTGATTTTATACAGGCTAAAGAGACGATTAATATGCAATGGGCACTTTATTTTCCATCCATCTACTTTTTCATCATCTACGATGCCTATTCATCTGCAGTCGAGAACAATAAACTGTTCGAAAAAGAAATGGCCGCATATTTACGAAAAAACTATCAAAAAATTCATTTTAAAACTCCCCTATAAAGGATTGTGAATACCATGTTAGTAATTGCTACCTACGAAAATTCAATTTTTATCGAATTAGCGATTACAGAACTCAAACAAAATGGCCTTACGAATGAAAAGATCCTTGCTGCTCCGCTTGATAAAAGAACCGGGAAGAGACAATTGTTCGATACCATCCATAGAGCGGATGGATTGAGTCTATTTGACGGTGCGGCTATCCTCGGGACCTGTTTCATGCTTCTGGGATCTATCTATGGATTTATTCTAAAATGGGGCCCGATTATATGGGGAATAATCGGAGCTATCTCCGGTCTTATTTTAGGGTTTCTTCTAAAACTATTGATTGTAAAAAAGGGGAAAAGCGGGTCAAAAAACATTAGTTCTGAAATCGTTTTGATGATTCGGTGTGAAGAAGATCAATGGAAAACCGTTGAAAAAATATTATGGGATAACGGAGCACTTGGTTTAACGAAATTGGACAAGAATTAGACAAATGCCAACAAAGACTCAGCCTCTGTTGGCATTTCGATTTTTAGTTTCGAGATTTCCATCTTAATGGTCATAACACTTTTCAACCAAGCGGGATGTCAGACTCTCAACTACCACCCACCATACTCCCTCACCAAATCCAGATTAATTTTCCCCTGTTCCAAGTCCGAAAAGGCTTGGTCGAGTATGAATACCGCTAATTCGATTTCTTGTTTAGTGATGGTGAGAGGCGGGGTGATTTCAATGACATTACTGTGGATGCCTACGTAAAAGACGAGCAGTCCAAGCTCATAGCATCGGTAACAAATAGCAGCCGTTTTTTCAGCAGCTGGCTTTTTCGTTACCCTGTCCTCCACCAACTCAACACCAATCGCAAGCCCTTTTCCACGAACATCCCCAACCCATTCATACTTCTCCTGGAGACCTTTTAACAGACCAATAAAATATTCCCCATTAACCCTAGCATTCTCAACTAACTGTTCCTCTTCAATAATCCGCAAACTTTCCAGCGATGCAGCACTACAGACAGGATTCCCACTCATTGTAAACATATGGATCCCCGTGCCCGCATCAAGAATTTCTCTTCTGGCTACAACCGAACTAATTGGCAACCCGCCTCCAAGTGACTTCCCAAGCACAACAGCATCCGGAACAACCCCGATATGATCAAACGAAAACCACTTACCCGTCCGCCCGAGCCCTACTTTCACTTCATCAAAAATGAGATGAATACTATAGCGCCTACAGACCTCCTCAAGCCGCGGCAAGAAATCATCCGGTGGAACAATCACCCCACCATCACTTTGAATTCCCTCAATAATAATTCCAGCCGTATCACCGGGCGGACAAATCGTCTTAAACACTTCTTCCTCTAAATATCCAATAACCTGATCCGTCAGACGGTCCGTCTCCCCAAATAGCGGTCGATAGGGATTCGGATAAGGAATTTTCACCACATTGCCGCTGCCAACAAAACCCGCTTGGGCGGGATGCCCAGAGAGCGAAAGCGACCCCATCGTCTGCCCATGATACGAACCCATAAAAGAAATCATTCTGGACCGCTTCTTTTCAAGCGGAACCAGTTTCGCAATACAATCATTCGCATCAGAGCCAGAATGGCCAAACCATACCTTTTTAGAAAAATCACCCGGCGTAATCTCAATTAATTTCCGAGCCAAAGAAACCATCGTCGACTCCGGAGCTGAAAGCTGTGAAGTAAACGATAAGCTATCATATTTTTCTTTAATCGCCGTACTCACACGAGGATGTCCATAACCAATATTCACAACAGCCCAGCCGGCCGCAATATCTAAATATTCCTTTCCAGATTGGTCGATCACCCGCGTACCCTTTGCAGCCTTCACAGCAATAGGGTAAAAACGAATTTTTAAACTGTCCGCAATCACTCGACCTTCAGCATCAAGAAACGAAGTATCCAAACCCTCTCCCCCTTAAAAGAAAATCTGAAATTTTTTCAGCTTATAATTGAGATTTTGCCTTGAAATTCCCAACTGTTCCGCAGCTTTCGTAATATTGCCTTGCGCCTGATTCACCGCCTGCTCAATCATGACGCGCTCCAGCCTTTCAATCTGTTCAGGGAGACTTCCCGAAAACGACGATAAGGATTCATGACCTAAAGCGCGCTCCGCCTGCTGAATTTTATTTTTAATAATAGGCGGTAAATGATTGAAGCTGATGGTCCGCTCATCGTAAACAAGGTTAAGGCACCCTTCAATAACATGCTCTAGCTGCCTAACATTCCCAGGCCATTGATAATTCATGAAATAATGAAAAACATCCTGGTCCAACCCGTCAACACGTACATCTAATAGTTCAGCATGCTTCGTAATAAAGTGATCAATTAATACCCGTAAATCCTCCTTTCGATTTCGCAAAGGCGGAATCACGAGATTCACCACACCAAGCCGATAATATAAATCCTCCCGAAGCCGTTGGTTGGCAATCGCTTCTAATGGCTCCTCATTCATCGTCGCAACAATTCTTACATCAATATCAATAACCTTTGTCGAACCTAGCCGCTGTACCTTCCGTTCCTGAATCACTCGCAACAGCTTCGCCTGAAGGTTAATACTCATCGAATTGATTTCATCGAGCATAAGCGTCCCGCCCTGAGCCTGTTCAAAAAGACCCGGACGGTTGACAGCACCGGTGAAGCTGCCTGCCGTTGTTCCAAACAACAAACTTTCAAGCAAAGACTCCGGAAGCGCCGCACAGTTTTGCGCGATAAACGGTTTGTCTTTTCTCGGACTCTCATTATGGATACTCTGAGCAAACAGCTCCTTGCCCGTCCCTGTTTCACCCACGATGAGAATATTGGATTTTGACCTCGCCGACCGGCGAGCCTGCTCAACCGACTGAGCCATCTCTCTGCTCGAAAAAATAATGTCTTCAAACTGAAACCGGGTATTATTTTTCTGCGAAGAGATAGGATTTGTCGATTCTAAATCTCCCTTACCCTGTTTTTGCAGCTGTAAGATGGTATCGGAAAGATGCTTTTTCTCAGTGATATCTTTCAAAATTTCAATAGCACCCGCAACATTTTCATCTAGCATCAATGGGACCGTCCGAGCTAACGTGGTAATCGCCTTCCCGTTTGAGGAAAATTTCGTTTCCCTGTGATGAAGAGTCCTTCTCGTTCGAAGCGAAGTCAATAAGGTACTTGTATTTTCATCGACATTCCAAACATCCTGTACCCTTTTATTTCGAACCGCCTCCGGTTCCAATGTATCCATCTCACCTGCTTTAAAGTTATAAAAGAGAATCCTCCCATGTTCATCAATGACAGAGATTCCCTCTTCTAATTGATCCAGAATCAAATTGAATAATTGCTTCGTTTTCTTCAATTCCTGAATTTGATGCTGCAGCATTTGAACTTGCGAAATATCCTTTAAAAACAGCAGGTACATCTCGTAATTTTCAAAAAAGGAGATGTTTGCTACTAATTGTTTGGTCCCCAAAAGTATAGAAACTCCTGTTTTCCCCTTCTTTTGAAGGCATTTTTTAAAATCCTCGGATGGGATCAATTCATGAATCGAAGCACCAATTAGCGTAGAGGGACTTTCCGAAAACAAACGTGCTGCCGGACGGTTTAAGGACAAAATTACTCCTTGTTCGCTGAACAAGATTATACTTTCAAACGAATGATTCCAAACATCTAAAAAGGATAAATGAAACTGCTTATCCACTCTTATCACCACTTTTTCCGAAAAATTCTAAGTGAAAAAAATTTGTCACTCTTCAAAACACAAGGTCTTTCTACCAAAATAGTAACATATTTAAAGATTGATAAAACAGAAATTTCAATCTAATATGAAAAATAGAAAAATATTTTCCGGAAAAATTTTTTCTATCAAAAATTTTTTGCGGTCAGTAGCATTCAACTTTTCCTAGTATAGCCATGATTCCCCTAATTCTGAATATTCAAAACAGCTTGGCATAAAACTTGCTAGTATTCATAGTGAAACCGTAAAGGAGGAATTAACGAATGATGAAAGTATCTTTAAAAGACGTTCAAGCCATTGATGTTCATGCACACCCCTACACAGCAAACCCAGAACCATATACACCAGAAGAATTTGTCAGAAAGCTGTCCTTAGCTGTTATTCCTAACCAAATACCTGCCGATTATGAAAGACTACCAAAACAGCCATTCCCTGGAACCAATATGTGGATGCAAATCCTTGTTAAGCGTTTAGCAAAATATTTTTCATGCGAACCAACCCTTGAAGCGGTAGTCGAGCAGCGCAATGCGAGGGCAGTCGATTTTAAAAAATATACTCGCGATCTTTTTTCAGATGCAAGACTGACCGGAGTAGTCGGTGATTTTGGTTACCCGCAGCCGCCATTAAGCAAAGCAGAATATGCCGACCTTTGCGGAGCCCGTATCTGGGAAATCCACCGAATCGAACCTGCCATGGTTCAGCTCAGTCAAGAATGTGAATCCTTTGCTGACTTCAACGAAAAATATCGTGTAAATCTGACAGAGGCCTTAAATACAAAAGGAATTGTTGGATTAAAATCGATTATTGCCTACAGAAGCGGATTAGAAATCGCTCCAATGGATGAGCAGGCTGCGGAAGCAGAATACGCGGAATTCAAACACAATACCCGTGCCGTTGTAAAAAAATTCCGTGACTATTGCCTGCATATAGCAATGGAAGAATGTACGAAGGCTGACAAGGTCATGCATATTCACACAGGTGTCGGTGACGGAGAAGTCATCCTTTCGAAAGCAAGTCCCAGCTTCCTCATCGACATGCTCCGCGATCAAAAATATGAAAATACCAAAGTTCATCTCGTTCACGGCGGTTATCCATGGATGGAGGAAGCTGCCTTTATTGTCAGCATCCTGCCGAATGTCTATATGGATATCTCTTTGCAAAATCCTTTCAGCGGCCACGGGGTGAAACGTATTTTATCTCAAGTATTTGAATTTGCGCCATTTGATAAGGTAATGTACGGCTCTGATGCCTTTACCGTGCCGGAAATGAACTGGATGGGCGTCCATCTGTTTAAAGAGTCCTTTGAAGAAGTATTAAATTCCTGGGTTGATTCAGACTACATGGATGTCGAAACCGCAAAGGCCATTGGAAAAATGGTCCTATACCGAAACTATGAAAATGTTTATCAAAAGTACATGAAGGAGGCTGCTGTATGTCAAACAATAAGCAAATAGTGACAGAGATGATTCCGCAAAAGAAACTCGGGTTTTGGGCGATTTGGGCTCTTGGAGTAGGGTCCGTGATCGGGGACGGAATCTTCCTCCTGATGGGACAAGGGATTGCCACAGCAGGTCCTAGCTCCATCGTTGCCTATGGAATTGCTGGATTATCACAACTTTTCCTTATGATTGCACTTGGTGAACTAGCGGTAGGAATGCCAAATGCCGGGGCCATGTCCCATTGGGTCGAACGGTTTATGGGAAGTTGGTGGGGATTTTTGTCCGGATTTGCCTTTGCACTTGGCTGGGTCATTTGCGGCGGCAGCGTCGGAATCGCAATCGGCAGAATCACCATGTGGTTTTTCCCCCAGCTAAAAGGGGATCTATGGCCAGCGTTTTTTGCTATCCTTTTCTTGACGATATTCGCCGTATTAAATATTCTTGGAACCGAAATTGCAGCAAAGACGCAGCTTCTATTAGTCATCATTATGACAGTAGTAATGGCCCTTTTCTCCATCATTGGACTAAAAGATATTAATCTCCATAATTTCACTCCATTCATGCCACACGGATCAAAAGGGTTTTGGGCAGCCATTCCATTAGGCACTTATGCTTACTTGGGCGCTGTAACCTTAGCAACCGCCGGTGGCGAGGTGAAAAATCCAAAAGATCTTCCGAGAGCATTGGTATGGTCGAGTATTACCTTCTTAGTTTTGTACACAGCAGCACAGTTTGTCTTACAAGGCATTATCCCATGGAATAAAGTGACGATTGATGATTCGCCATTTACCGTTGCAGCCAATCAAGTATTCGGTATCGCCGGTGCTTATATCATGAATATGACAGCATGGATTGCTGCAGCAACTTGTTTGCTAATGGGGACCTTATATGCCGCTTCCCGGATTTTTTACGCACAGGCAAAAAGCGGATACCTCCCTGCGTTCTTCGGACGTCTTCATCCAAAAACAGGTACTCCAGTCAATGGGATTATCGTTGTCTGGGCAGCATCGGTTGCCTTAATTATCTTAGGGGTGATCAATCCGGATTTCCTTTACGTAGAATTATCAAACCAATTGGTATTTGCATGGTTAGTTTCCTGGACATTAGCCTTAATTGCAAGTGTTCTTTATCGAAAAAATGCCAAATCAGAGGTTCTTCAGCTCCCATGGAAACAGCCGCTCTATCCTTTGTTTCCGATTCTAGGTTTTATTGGAATTGCCATTGTCTTTTACGGCAGTTTCATCGGAACTCCAATGACCCTTTTACGCGGCGTCATCTGGATGGGCGTACTCTTTCTTCTGTTTAAAGTTTTCAATAAATCGAGAACCATTTCTACTTCTGATAGAAAAAAAGAATCTATGTAAGTGAGAGGTTTTTTAGCATGATCATAAAAGAGCAAATTCAAGTAAGCGAAGAGGTCACACAAAAGTTAATTGAGATACGCCGGCATCTCCATCAACATCCTGAATTATCCTTTCAGGAATACAATACTTGTGGATATATCGCTAGAGTATTAGAAGAATGGGGAATTCCTTATAATAGAATTGGAGAAACAGGAATTTTTGTTGATATTATTGGCGGGAACAGACAGGGACCTCATATCGGCATTCGGGCTGATATCGATGCCCTTCCTATTCAGGAACAAACGGAGCTGCCATTTTCATCCGCCAATCCAGGAGTCATGCATGCATGCGGACATGATGGTCATACGACCATTCTCCTCGGAACCGTTTACCAGCTTCATAGATTAAGGGACAAATTCTCAGGACGTGTTCGCTGCATTTTTCAACCCGGCGAGGAGGCGGACGGTGCTGCCCAGCAGCTGATCAATCTTGGCTTGCTTAAGAACCCCACCGTTGACGCAATGCTGGCCCTGCATTTATGGCCGCACCTGCCGCATGGAACGATTGGGATTAAATACGGAGCCATTACAGCCTCGTGTGATGATTTTACCGTTGAAATTGAAGGGAAAAGCGGACACAGTGCGAGGCCTCATCAAGCCATAGATGCGATTACCATCAGCTCGCAGATTATCCAATCCCTTCATACGCTCGTAACAAAATCTAGTAATCCGGTAGAACCGGTCGTCGTTCATATTGGAAAAATTAACGGCGGGACCGCCAGCAACATCGTCGCCGACAAAGTGGTTTTGGAAGGAACATCCCGTGCCGTTACGTTTGAAACGAGGAAAAGGTTAAAATCGCAACTCATTAATTTATGTGAAAATATTGCAAAAAGCTTTGGCGGAAAAGCCACTGTCCACTATAAAGATGGTCATCCACCGGTCATTAACAGTGAATGGGTTACAAAAGCAGTTGAGGAGTGTGCAGCTGAACTATTTGGTTCCGAAAAAGTGGTTCAGTTAAAGGAACCATCAATGGGTGCAGACGACTTTGGGGCATTTGCCCAAATGGTTCCAAGTACGTATTTCAGACTTGGTACTGCACTAGAAGGAAAACAGGCATTTGATTTGCATCACCCGCAATTTGAATTTGATGAGTCCATCATTCCAATCGGGGTGCAGTTATTTACCTCAACCGTATTATCGAAACTATCAAGAGGGGTTGAAGAAAATGTTAGTAAAAGATAAAGAATTGATGACAAAAGAAACTGTATTAGAAATGGTGAAAGAGAAAAACATCGAATTTATCCGCGTTGAATTTCTTGATTATGCGGGAATCACCCGCGGCCGGACGATTCGTCCGCTCCAGCTAAAAGATGCTATGGAAAAAGGGATTAATTTTAGCACGGCAATTATGAGCTTCGATGTGTTTGATGAATATATTCCGAACCCGGCATTTGGGGCAAACGATGGGGACTTCTTTGCTATCCCGGATCCACAAACATTTGCGATCCTTCCTTATCGAAAAAACACAGCCCGGATGCTTTGTGATTTAGTCGATATTAACGGAGAACCGTGGCATGGCTGTCCAAGGGGTGCTTTAAAACGGCTGCTCAACGAGGTCGAAACCCTTCTTGGCGGAAAAATGAATATGGCGTTTGAACAAGAGGCTTATTTATTGAAAGAAGTCGACGGCAAGCTTCAACCTGCCGACAATAGCCACTGTTTTTCCATTGAAGGAGCAGATATTCAGGAGGATTTCATTCAAGACTTTGTGTACGCCCTTGACGCAATGGGCGTTGAAACCGAGCAATTATCAAGCGAGTACGGCCCCGGCCAGCTCGAAATCAATTTAAAATATACAAATGCCTTAAAAGCCGCTGACGATCAGGTTACGTTCATGCATTTGTTTAAACAGATTGCCCGTGACAAAGGCTTGGTAGGCACCCTAATGCCAAAACCATTTCAAAACCATGCCGGAAGTGGTCTCCATGTTCATATTAGTTTATTTGATGAAGGCGAGAATCTTTTTGAAGACTCCACGGATCAACGCGGTTTGGATATGTCTGAAAAAGCCTACCACTTTATTGGCGGACTGTTGAAGCATGCATCTTCGCTCATCGCGATTGGTGCTCCAAGTATTAACTCATACAAGCGAATGCAACCTGGATCCTTTGCTCCTGCACATATTTGTTATGGCTCAGGAAACCGTTCGGTATTAGTGCGGATTCCTGAAAAAAGAAGGACAAGACGCTTCGAATTCAGGGGTGCTGATGGGACTTGTAACCCGTATCTGCTTGCTGCCTGCCTTGTAGCAGCAGGTCTTCGCGGCATTCAGAATCAAATTGACCCTGGTGAGCCAGTTGAATTTGATGTAAGCACGGCAAGTGAATACCAATTGAAAGAAAGAGGCATCAAATGGGTGCCAAGAAGCCTAAATGAAGCCATTAACGCCTTAGCCGAAGATTCAGTCCTAGCACAAACCATCGGCAGAACCATCTGGGAAGAGTTTATCAATATCAAGAGAACGGAATGGGACAAGTATTCGAAATATGTAAGTGATTGGGAACGAAACCTGTTTGCAGCGCGGTTCTAACCAATCGATCGAGGAGCATGATGATTTCATGCTTCTTTTTTTATGGTAGATATCCATTCAAATTGTCGATAAAATCGAAATTAGTGTTGATAAAACGACTCCAATGCACAGGAATAGAAATTAAGATAAACTTATGAAACAATTACTCTATATTTTACGTATTAAATAATGACTAATCGGAATACGAAAGGAACTAAAGTTTTGAAACTGAAACGATTTGGAAGCTTTATGTTTATACTTTTTCTAGCAATTTTCGTTTATCTATATATTGCGTCTCAAATGCAAACAGAGAAACACCCCGTTTCCTTACCAACCGGGCTCAACCCAATGGTAAAAGAAGCTACAAATCAATTAATCCAGCAAACTGCGGAAAAAGGAATCACGGTTGTGATTACCGATGGATTCCGCAGCGCAGCAGACCAGGATCAACTTTATAAAAAAGGTCGTACAACTGGCGGAACTATTGTAACGTACGCTAGGGGCGGAGAATCTTTTCACAATTATGGACTTGCCGTTGATTTTGCGCTAAAAACTTCTTCCGCAAATGTGATTTGGGATCGGAACTACGATGGAAATCAAAATGGAAGGCCGGATTGGGAAGAAGTCGTGGCCATCGCAAAAAGTTTAGGATTTCAATGGGGCGGTGATTGGCCCCAGTTTAAAGATTATCCGCATTTACAAATGGACTTTGGCTTAACACTCGCCGATTTACAGAACGGCAAGCGCCCTCCTGAATCATCATTAAAGGTTAAATAAAATAAACTATAAGCAGGAATTTTAAAAAAGGAGGTGCTTTTTTGAAAAAAAACGTTAAGAAATCTTCTTGGGGCATATTGGGCACATTAGGACTCTTATTACTTGGCAAATTAAAATATCTTTTGGTCGTTTTTAAAATCCTTAAACTGCAAACACTGATCAGCATGTTTCTTACGCTCGGAACCTACGCCATTATTTTTGGCTGGCAGTTTGCAGCAGCTCTGGTCTATCTCTTGTTTGTTCATGAGATGGGACATTTATTTGCTGCCAAGAGGATTAAACTGTCTGTCAGCCCAGCAGTATTTATCCCTTTTATCGGTGCAGCAATTGGTTTAAAGGAAATGCCAAAAAGTGCAAAAGACGAGGCCTATTTGGCCTACATGGGACCATTATTTGGGTTATTTTCTTTTTTGCCTGCCATTCCCTTATATCTCACCACACATGAACCATTTTGGGCACTGTGCATCATTTTAGGAGGGACGATTAATTTATTTAATTTAATCCCAATTACACCATTAGATGGCGGAAGAATTGCCGCAGGGATCAGCACCAAGCTATGGGGCTTAGGAATTGTGTTGTTGGTGGCATTTTCGATTAAGTTTGGAAGTTTTATAGGATTTTTGATTGTCATCTTAGGTTCGATTGAATGGTACAAAATCTATAAAAAACAAAAAAATTTACATTCGAATAAAACAGAAATTGAAAAACTTGATCTACTCGTAAGTAAATTAAAAGAAGAATCCAATCAACTTGAATCCATCCAAGCAATAATGAGAAAAGCAAAATGGGAAATTTCGCAACCGGAAATTATGAAGGTTTTTGATCAATTAGGTTCTGAAGTTGAAAAAATGAAAAAGAATCTATACCTGCAGCAATTAACAGGTACCCCTGCTTTAAGCGAAGAAGCTCAAAATGAAAATGAACAAGTAATTCAACAAATTCTACTCCAATTAGAAGAAAAAATAGAAGAGTTTAAAAAAGATGTACAAACAACCGAAACCTATTATAAAACGGATAAAAAAACAAAACTGAAATTATTTTTAATTTATATCGGTTTGGCCGCGGCACTCTCGATTAGTTATTATTTTGGGAATGAAATTCTCATGAATCATCCAGAAATACGCAATGCCATGAATCGATAAAAATGTGAACATGAGGGTCTCACCCCCATGTTCACATTTACTTTGCATAATCCCACACAATCCTCCACTCACCTTTTTCCTTTACAATAAAAACACTTTGCTCAATATCAAAATTACCAAATTTCCCTTTAAAGCTTTGAACAACGGGGACCTTATAGACATGCTGGAACGACGGCCCTTTTTGCGACATCTGCCACTTCCCCAATTCCTCAGGGCTGCCAACCTTATACGTGAAAGTATCCACGCCAAAATCATTCATAAACACATGCGCCCGAGTCTGAATATAATTACTTTTATTGAACTTCTCCTTCATTGATGAATGAAACAACCCCCACGAACCGGCAAAATCACTATCCTGCTCGTAATGATAAAAATCCTCGACCACGCCTTTTACCTGACTATCCTCAGAAGAAAAACTCCACCGAAGCACTTGAAAAACAACAAAAACACCTACAACCAGCAAAGCTCCAACAACAACCCTCTTTAATTGAGCGGATCTCCTATACATGAAAATCTCCTTTTAAAAAACTAATCAATCTAGAATATGCACCAACCTGTCCTGATAGTATGATTTCCATGTAACGACAGCCTTCGACTCCACTCCTGTCTACACAAACGTTTGATTAAAACCGATACACCCCCTTTGGAAAACGAACATTTTCTAGTTTCCTAGGAAGTATTTTGTCGATAAAATTGTCGAGAACTGGAACAAATAAAAAAAGGAGAAGTGCCCTAACACCTCTCCAAAACAAAATTATTGTTTACTTGTATCCAACCCCCGAAGCAGCGGATTATGGAGTTTCAACTGATCAGAAGTCAATTGAATCTTCTCCACCTCTTTTACCGTATTCACATAATCCCCACCCTCGACAACAGGCAAAGTCCCTCCATCCGCTCCCTTTCCGGCAAGCGAAAAATCATAATAGGTCAATTTCCTCTGCGAGTCTTCCAAGGACTTTATTTTTTTTCGTAAAGAATTTAAATCCCCTTCTTGAATCTCCTTCTTATGGTAAACTTCCTCCAGCTCATTTTTTAAATCCTTTAACTCATTACTGAGATCATGAATAATCCCTTCCTGTTTCCTTCTTTCCTCCAAAAGATCATGCAAATTCGTTTTCGTTTCCCGAATCGAATTAACCATTTCATCAGCATTACCAGCCAGACGGTTTAACACCATCAATTGTTTTGTTAATAACTCATTTTCAAGGTCATACGGATAGCGCAGCTGATGGTCGACTTCACTCCAGCCTTCTTCAAAAATCGTCCGTACTTGAATCTCGGCAATTGTCATTTCCTTCGTAATTTGGCTCTCAATCAAATAATGCCACGAACGGTACCCGGCCGGATGTTCTTCAAAATCAAAATGCTCGCTATACTTTCGAATCTCCGCATCATTATAATCTCCTTTACGAAAATAAATCTTTGCCCGTTCATGGAGGTTCCAAGTGTCTCTTATTTTTTCATCAATATGAATTGCTTGATCCTTATATAAATGGAGAACGCGAATCCCTAGTAAATCCGTTACCTCTGTTCTGTAATTACCCACGGTAATTTTATAATCCCGATTTAGCTTCTTTTTGCTAATCGTCTTCCGAATGATTTTTTCAACTAAATGCTCCGGATCCTTCACCCGTGTCCGAACCGAGTGAACATCCGGATGACTTTGAAGAATGGCTAACAAGGGAGAAGTGGCTGCCTTTAAGGTAGGAATAAACTCCAGATAATCTTGGTAGATCTGAATAACTTCTGGCCAAACAAGTCCAGCCTCATTGAATTCTCCTTCATCAATATTATAAGATTTGAAAAACGGTTGCTGCTGGTTTTCTAAAGACATATGCATTTCCC
The DNA here is from genome assembly GCF_016107705.1 of Neobacillus cucumis. The sequence goes on along the minus strand of NZ_JAEHGC010000025.1, from coordinate 34,832 downwards.
CTTTTAACGGCAATTTTCCCACCAACAAACTCTATAATGCTCTATTCTTCCTGTTGTTCTTAGGGAATATTAGCCAAATCAAAATATTCTTGATTAAAATCCCGCTTTCTAATTCATACTAAAACAGATAAAAAATGGGATTTCAACTGATTGAATCCGATAACTGGAGAAATGGAATATGGCTTTTGGAAAAAAACGACTAAAATGGAACGTAGAACAAAATAATCAGGGCTTAGACCCAGAAATCCAAAACCAAGGCCCCTTATCCATTTGTTTATCCGAAAACATCGAACGCTTGCAATCCATCTACAAGGATTGCTCCGATATCATTTTTCGTTATTTTTTAATTGGCAACAATACCAATACCGTTCTGATTTATCTGGACGGGATGTCAAATATCGAAGAAATTGACCAGCATGTCCTTCTTCCCTTGATGGGACAGGAAACGGACTCAGATGTACAATCCATTCTAAAAAAAAGGCTAACGATTTCAGGTGTAAATGAGGTTAGTACCTTCAATGATGTCGTAAAAGAGGTCTCATCAGGAAACCCGGTAGTTTTAATTGATCAGCAACCAGCAGGATTCTCTACCGGACTATCCAAATGGGAAAAACGTTCGATTCAGGAACCAACCGCTGAATCGGTTGTTCGCGGTCCTAGAGATGGCTTTATTGAGGGAATCAGCACCAATATTGTTCTAATCCGCAGAAAAATCAAGAGCCCAAACCTCAAGATGAAAACCATTCAGGTAGGAAGATACAGTCAAACGGAAGTTGCCATCATGTTTATAGAGGGGCTCGCTGATCAAACACTCATTGAAGAGGTACAAAACCGATTAAACCGGATTGATATCGATGGGGTTTTAGAAAGCGGATACATTGAGGAATTTATAAAGGATCACCCTTATTCCCCGTTTCCGCAAATTTTAAATACCGAACGGCCAGATGTCACGGCGGCAAGCCTGCTTGAAGGTAATGTGGTTATTTTAACTGATGGAACACCTTTTGTCCTAATTGCTCCCACTACATTTTATTCATTGCTGCAATCTCCGGAAGATTATTATGAAGGATTTCTCAGTGGTACATTGATTCGCTGGCTTCGTTATTTCTTTTTACTGATCGCTTTGCTGCTTCCTTCTGTCTATGTGGCCATTCTAACGTACCATCAAGAAATGATTCCTACCTCTCTTTTGATTAGCGTAGCTAAGTCTCGAGAACAGATTCCATTTCCCGCATTGGTCGAAGCACTCCTGATGGAAATGACCTTCGAGGCATTACGAGAAGCAGGAATTCGACTACCGAAAAATATTGGTTCGGCAATCAGTATTGTCGGGGCATTGGTGATCGGGCAAGCAGCGGTTTCTGCCGGTCTTGTATCGGCTCCAATGGTCATCGTAGTGGCAATTACGGGGATAGCCTCCTTTTTAATCCCCCGCTATAGTGCTTCGATCGCTCTCAGAATGCTTCGATTCCCGATTATGTTTCTTGCTGGAACACTAGGGCTGGTTGGAATCATGCTTGGGCTTCTTACCATTATTATTCATATGTGCACCATCCGTTCCTTTGGTGTCCCCTATCTTCAGCCAATGGCGCCAATGAAAAAATCCGAAATGAAGGATGTTTTAATCAGAGCTCCATGGTGGGCGCTAAAAAAACGCCCGCACTGGACAGGTGAATATAATCAAACCCGGCAGTCAAGCAGCCAAAAACCTTCACCTAACAAAGAAAACGAATAAGAGTGGATGAGACATGATCGAACGCGGAAAAATTTCACCAACCCAAATGGCTTTGATGATGAACCCGGCTATTTCAGCAACGGTTCTCCTTCTCGTACCCGCTATTACAGCAAAACTAGCGCATCAGGACCTATGGCTGTCACCCATTTGGGCCTCCGTTATTGGTTTTTTAGTCCTTTTTGTCGCCAATCAATTAAACAAGCTTTATCCAACAGATACCATCATTGAATATAGTGAACAGATCATCGGGAAATTTTTCGGAAAAGTAGTCGGAGCCATTTTCCTTCTTTTTTATTGGCACATAACCGGCATCATCGTTCGAGAATACGGGGAATTTGTCTCCGGGACCTTTCTGCACCAAACGCCCATGGTCATTATTATCGGAACAATGGTCCTAGTGTGTTCCTTCGCGGTCATGGGGGGAATTGAAGTCATTGGAAGGGCAGCCGAAATGATTGTCCCGTTTGTGATTCTTTTGTATCTATTAATTTTCATCATGCTCATTAAGGATTTAGAAATAAAAAATATGTTTCCCATTATGGAAAAAGGAATCAAACCTTCTTTAATGGGCTCCATCGTCCCACAAAGCTGGTTTAGCGAATTCATCCTTGTCTCGTTTTTCTTACCGTATTTGTCAAAAAGGGCTCAAGGAATGAAGTGGGGAATGATTTCAGTCGGCAGCGTTTTATTTTTAATGATACTAACGAATATCATGAATCTAATGCTGTTTGGAAATTTGACCTCTCACTTAACCTATCCGGTCATGGTGGCGGCCCGCTATATTAGTATTTCCGACTTCCTGGAGCATTTAGAGTCGATTGTCATGGCGATTTGGATTGCAGGAACATTTATTAAAATTACCGTCTTCTACTATATCCTTACACTTGGCACAGCCCAATGGCTAAAGCTTTCTGATTTTCGTCCCATCGTTTGGCCCATTGGCTTCTTGGTAATCCTTTGCGGGATATGGTCGGCCAGTGATTTACAGGAACTTTCCCACTTTCTTGCAACCTCAGGCGCGTTTTATATTCTATCGATTCAAGTGGTGATTCCACTGCTTTTATGGCTCATTGCCATCATTCGAATGAAAGTTCAACAACGGAAAGGGTCTAAACATAATGATTCCCCAGCAAATCATTAAAAAAAGTGCACTGGCTTTTCTCTTTATTTTTACCGTTCTGTTTTTAACAGCCTGTTGGGATCGAGAGGAAGTAAATGATTTAGCTTTAGTAACGGCTGCAGGAATTGATAAAAAGGCGAATAACAAAATAGAACTAACCGTCCTCGTCTTTATCCCAAAAGGCGGCGGAGGCCAACAGTCAATGGAAATAAGCAGCAGCGGTAATAGCTCCAATGTTTTGGTCCGGTCAGCGGAAGGAACCACGATCGCCGATGCCATGTCAAAACTACAAGAAAAGCTGCCGCGGACGATTTTCTGGGGTCATAGTGAGGTGTTTATTTTTAATGAAGCACTGGCAAAAGACGGAATCCGTGACCATATTGATTTTATTATGCGGCATCCGCAGCTTCGGGAGCGCGGACAAATCTTTGTCAGTAAACAAAAAGCAAAGGACATATTGGAGCTGATGCCACCGCTTGAGCGAGATTTGTCTGAGGTGTTGAATCAATTAGTCCAACATGAAGTCGGCATGAATGTAACCACGAAAAAATTAGCGCAAATGCTGATTGGCGATTCGGGAGATTGTGCCCTGCCCTGGATTAAAATCCTGCCCCCTGAGAAAGGAAAAAAGCAAGAACAAACGATCGCCTATATCACAGGTACTGCGATTTTCAAGAAGGATAAAATGGTTGGCGTGATTGACTCTTCTGTCACAAGGGGCGTGCTTTGGCTGAGAGATGAAATTCGCTTAGCCATCGTTACGATTAAACCGCCTCATACAGAAGGTTATATTTCGGTGAATTTGACACAAGCCAGTTCAAAGCTACTGCCTAAAATCGAGGATGGTAAATGGAAGATCACACTCCAATCCGAATCAAATAGTGACATTGTGCAAAACACAACAAAATTGGATGTATCCAATCCTGAAGTAGGGAAAATGATTGAAAAACAAGTAAATAAAGCAATCGAAAGCAGAATAAGACTCGCCTTGAAACTTGTTCAGAAGGATATGAAAGCAGATGTGTTTGGCTTTTCGGAAGCCTTCCACCGTAAATATCCTGACAGATGGAACAAGGAAGAAAATCATTGGGATGAAATTTTTCCGAATGTAGAGGTGTTGATCAAAACAAAAAGTAAAATCCGCCGGCAGGGCATGAGTTCTTAAGTGAAAGAAGGGGCAACAAATGAAATGGGGAGTTTTGTTAGGAAGTCTACTGCTAGTTTTAGCGATGATTCTCTACCAATGGCCAAAACTAAACCAAAAGCCAAAAAGAGATAAATTAGCTTTTCTCACGCTTTCGATCCTTGGAGGGATTTTAGCGATAGTACTAATCTTTTTCCCATCGATCGCCAACCCCACGCAAGCAGTGAATTGGCTGTATGAACCGCTGGGGAAAATATTGAAAAAATAAAACCACTTCTCAGGTGATATCGTAAAAACCAGTTTACTTATCACCTTAAAAGTTGCTGCTCCAGCCATTAACCAAGCGAGATACCTCAACAACCTATAGGAAAGGGAAGATACTATCTGCATCTTCCCCCTTTTTCTAGCGAAGCAATGCCAGAGAACCCCAGACTTCTTATGAAGCGATAATGACTTTAATTTCTCCACCAGACATGACCGCTTCAAATCCCTGGCGCCAATCCTCTAGCGGGACAATTCTCGTGACCATTTTATCGGTATCGACTTTGTTTTCTTCTAAGAGCCTTAGAGCGATATCCCAAGAGCTCGGCTTTTGCGAGCGTGTGCCGATATACTGGATCTCTCTTTGAATAATAGACTCTTGATCCAATGGATTGGTTTTGTGAGCGAAAATCCCTACTTGAACAAACGTTCCTTTTTTCCTTACCAATGGCAGCCCTTGATTAAGGGCTGGGACCGCACCTGAACATTCAAATACCTTATCGACTCCATACCCATTCGTATGCTGGAACACGATTTCTTCTAAATTCTCCTCAAGTGTATCGACAATCACATCTGCCCCTAATGATTTCGCTAATTCCAGACGTTGTTTATCCTTCGTAATACCAGACATAATCGCAAAAGCGCCTTGTGCTTTGACAACTTGAAGAAGCAGTAAACCAATTGGACCCGGGCCAAAAATGAGAACCTTATCATCCTTCGTAACCGTTGTTTTTTCCAATGCAGCATGCACACAACAAGCTAAAGGTTCTGTTAAAGCCGCAGATAAAAGACTAACTTTATCAGACAATACTCGGACACTTTCCTCACGAGAAATCACATATTCCGCCATGCTTCCATCGGCCTGTGTGCCAAGTCCTTTTCGATTCGGACATAGGTTATAATCCTTTTCCAAACAATATTCACATTCGCCACATGTGGTAAACGTCGTCTCACTGGTAACCCGGTCTCCTACTTTGACCGTTTTAACGTCCTTGCCAACTTCGGCAACAATCCCTGAAAACTCATGTCCAAGAACAAGCGGCGTTTTTGCATTCCGGTACTCTCCTGTAAAGGTATGGAGGTCTGTACCACAAATACCGGTATAAGCTACCTTAATTTTCACTAAATCATCTGTTACCACTGGCTCTTCGACTTCTACTAGTTTCATATTGTCATAGCCAGGTTCTACCTTCATCACTGATTTCATCACGTAACTCACTCCCCATTTGGAACGATCATTACCTTGTTGTACTCTTCTTCGCGGTTAATGATCATATTAAAAGCCTGTTGTGTATCCTCTAAACCAAATCGATGAGAAATTAATTCTTTTAGCTTAATTTTTCCCTGTTTCACATATTCCACCGTATTGGTCCATTCCTTTCCAGGGAATGGAGCGGAATACGAATTCCAAAAACCATTAATCTTTAATTCTCTTCGAAAAATGTTTTCAAATGCTTTTTCAGAAAGGTTGATATCGGAATAGGCAATTCCCAGGTACCCAACTTTCCCCTGCTTACGGGTAATTAATAAACATTGCTCTTGGGTTATTTTCGACCCGGCACATTCAATCGCAATATCAACGCCCAGTCCATTTGTATACTCATGGATTTTCTCCAATAAATTTTCTTTTAGCGGGTTGATGGTCCTTTCACAGCCAAGTGCGATCGCATCTTGCAACTTCTTATCAGAAATATCAATGGCGATAATTTCTTTCACACCGGCCACTTTTAACCATTGAAGCGCTAAAATTCCGATGGTCCCAACACCGAAGACCGCTACCACATCACCAATTTGCGGATGAATATTTAGTACACCATGTAATGCAACCGCCGATGGCTCGATCATGGCCGCATCTTCAAAGTCCATATCTCCAATTGGCAAGACATTTTTCGCTGGAATGTTCACATATTCAGCAAAGGCACCAAAGGATTTCGAACCAACCATTCCATGGTTTTCGCAAAGGGAGAATTGACCGCGAAAACAGTACTCACAGTCATTACAGGGAACGAATGGAATACCGGCCACACGGTCCCCCACCTCAACATGTACGACATCTTTTCCTTTTTCTACTATATAACCAGCGAATTCATGACCCATGATGGCTGGGAGCGGATATTTCCATTTGCTGACCATTTTGTGCGTATCAGATCCGCAAATTCCAGCAGCCATCACCTTTACCTTTACTTCATCCGGCTTGAGTTCGCCAATTTCAAACTCTTGAAAAACAATCTGATTTTCAGAATGTAGTACTGCAGCTTTCATAAGTACATCTCCTAACTACTGAACGATAATCTAAAAAACGGAGTGCCAAAACTGGGCAAATTTCAGGATGATCCAGTTAAATAAGTTACCGCCCATATCTAAACTAGAAATTAATGTTGCGCCTTTTGGCATTTTAAATTGAGCTCCTTGCATCATTTGGGTATGTGCCTCTGCAAAGTTTGTCGCCATATAAAGAGATAAAGCAATCATGACCGTACCTGCAATTAAGGAATGGACAATATTCCCTTTTCTTGACCCAACCACAAAAGCAATATAGAAAGGAATCGTTGCCAAGTCACCAAATGGCAGGACTTTATTACCTGGTAAAATAACCGCTAAAAATAGAGTAATCGGTACAAGCATCAAGGCTGTGGACATAACCGCCGGATGCCCGACAGCTAAGGCAGCGTCTAATCCTATGTAGAGCTGGCGACCGCCATAGCGTTTTTGTAAAAATGTACGGGCTGCTTCAGAAATCGGAATTAAACCTTCCATCAGGATTTTTACCATACGAGGCATTAAAAGCATAACGGCTCCCATAGAAATCCCGATTTTCAAAACACCGCCAATGTCATAACCTGCGAGAAGACCAATGACAATCCCTAAAATGACCCCCATCATCATCGGCTCCCCAAAAACACCAAAGCGTTTTTGAATCGTTTCTGGCTCAGCGTGAAGATTCTTAATCCCTGGAATTTTTGCCACAAGCCAGCCTACAAGAATCCCAATTGGGGCAAATGCAGCGGTTGAACCGGTTGGTAACGAAATTCCCTCTAACCCATAGAATTTTTGCACCATTGGAGCCATTTTATCGGCCACAAACAAGGTTGCGACTTGGAAAAGAATCGCACATAGAATCGCAAACCACCAGCTGCCTGTAATGACATAACCAGTTGCACCTGCAGAAATAAAATGCCAATAATTCCAAATATCAATATCTAAAGTTTTGGTAGCTTTTAAGACAATTAAGAGAATATTAACAGCTAAACAAACTGGAATCAGAATCGCTGCAACAGGGGATGCCCATGATAATGCAGCAGCTCCCGGCCAGCCGATATCAATAACGGTTAAATTTAGTCCAAACCGTTCAACCATATGCTGTGCAGCAGGACCTAAATTATCAACCAATAAACCAATGACTAAGTTAATCCCTACAAACCCGATTCCAATAGTAATCCCCGACTTAAGCGCTTTCTTAAAGCCTGTCCTAAAAATTAACCCTATAACAAGAATGGCAATAGGCAAGATGACCGTTGGACCTAAATTCAAAACATATTGAACACCAGCTAATAATTTATCCATAAAGACCCCCGAATTCGTTACTAGAAAATCGTTAACTCTATTAATGATAGATTCAAACAGCATATAGAATTGCCTGTTTTTAGCATCACGAGAGTGGTTGAGCGTTTATTTTAAGTGGTCAAGAATTTTTTGATCCAACGCTTCCATATTGATTCCAGTAATATAAGATGTTGCGATTAATGCCGGAATTTTATAGGTTGTTGGCAAAATAGTAGTGGATACAATTAAATCCGCATCTTCTTGACGAGAAGAGACCTCAGCAATTTTACATTGAATCACTTCTGCATTGACACCGTTATCTTTTAATAAGTTTTCTACTCTTTCACAAACGACAGTTGAGGTTGCAATTCCTGCTCCACATGCGACTAATACTGTTTTTTTCATGACATTCACTCCATTTAATAGTTTATTTTTTGGATTCGGAAAAATAGCGTTTACAATTTTGATTATTTTAAGTGGTCGAGAATTTTTTGATCTAACGCTTCCATATTGATTCCGGTAATATAAGAAGTGGCAATTAAAGCCGGAATTTTATAGGTTGTTGGCAAAATAGTAGTGGATACAATTAAATCCGCATCTTCTTGACGAGATGAGACCTCGGCGATTTTACATTGAATCACTTCTGCATTAACGGCGTTATCTTTTAATAAGTTTTCTACTCTTTCACAAACGACGGTTGAAGTTGCAATTCCTGCTCCACATGCGACTAATACTCTTTTTTTCATTTTCATTTCTCCCTTAATTGAATACGCTATGAACTTCGCTTACAGTGGTTGAATTTTTAATTTGTTCTACTTTCGCTTCATCTTGAATTACTTGCATAATTTGCTGCAAGACGGTTAACTGACTATGCGGTTCGTTCAGCCCCAGCATGATGACAACATCGATATCCGCTTCCTTATTCTTGTCATCCATCAAATGGAAGGAAACAGGTTTTTCTAATGTAGCAACCGCAATAAATTGTTCAAATACATGCTCTGGATCTGTATGCGGGATGGCTACATTGTATTTGCTTAAACTTAATCCGGTTGGGAATGCGGCCTCCCGTTCCTTTACTTTCTCTAAAAATTGGTCAGTTACAAAGCCTCTTTTTAAGGCTTCCTCTGCAAGGATTTCAAGTAAGTGATCCCTGTTTTCACATTCAATATTCAGCTTTATCAAATCATCTTTAAGAAAACTTTTTAAAGACATGCAATTCTCCTCCATGCAATTTGTCTAGTTTATTTAGAATAGGATTGAATAAGGTCATACATTTCTGCTTCCGACTTCATTTCAATCATCCTTTGAATATCACCTTCTGTGCTGGCCAACTTCATTAATTGCATTAAGGCTTGAAAATGCTGACTTTTATCGACAGCTGCAATCACAACAACGAAATGAACCTTCCGATTATTTTCAAACAGCAGACCATCTTTAATTTTCAATAGACTCATGCCGATTGTATTAACTCCGTCTTCCGGACTGGCGTGTGGAATGGCAATATTTCTCCGAAGGACAATGTGAGGCGACATCGTTGGATACTGGTTCAGCATTGTATCAACGTATTGCTCCGTAACCACTCCCTTATTTAATAAAGGTTCGGAGGCAATTTTTATTGCATCATGCCAACTATGTACCTGCTCACGGACCACAATGGTTTCAGGTGTAAGTAAATCGGATAATAGGTAACCATTTTTCTGCTCGACTGGAGTAATTTCTTGGTTTGAAAAATAATTCTGTAAAGCATTCACCAATGATTGTTTCTCTTCGATCTTTGCATATTTTTCAACAATACTGACAATGTGGTCGACACTGATGACCGAAGCATTTAAACCGAAAAGTTCTTTCATGACTCGTTGACGAAGCTGCACTTTCTCAAAATCCGTGATAAACCGGTCAACCAGAAATAATTGTTTGTCCGAATGCAACGGAACCGGTGAGAAGACAAGATCAATATCATCTTTATTAGAAGCTTCAAATTCACGAACAGATAACGCATCATAAAAGTAAATTTCAGGAAATAATCCTTTTAAGGTGTTCTCCATTAATTTGGAGATGGAAACTCCGTTTGGACAGACTACAACGGCCCTTTTTTTCTTCTGAATTCTTTCCCCGATGTTGATTAAATGCCCGCCAAGAAAGATGGTCAGGAACATGATTTCACTTTCCGGTATCGGTGCCCCGATATATTCCTCAAGCGGTTTCACCGAATCCTTCACAATAAAATGAATCGCCTCAAATTCATCACTTACTTTTTCGATCATGGTGTAATTCGTGGTTAAGTGATATTTAATTCGATAATAGGCAGGCTTCATATGAAGGACTAACCTTTCTAATAAAGCATTTTTATCCTTTAATACCACACAGGCCTTTTTTTCAAATAGAGATAAACTATCATTAAGCGCTTGTATGAATTGGGGTAATTCATTCTTTGTTAAGAATTCAGACTTTAATACATTTGATGTCAAAAGCTGTAAGGTAAGAAACAACCGCTCAGCCTTCGGTACGTCAATCCCATCTTGAATAAGAATTTCAGCTGCCTCATATTCCTTCGTATCCGATAATTCCTCATAGTCAATATGATAATGGTCCGCGATTAGCTTGTTCTTCCCTATTCGTCCAAGTAAAATGGCAATGACATATGGAAGGAGCTTTAATCTGTCATCACTGAATTTCAGATGGAGTGTGTTTTCAATCTCTTCCATTTGCTGTTTAAGCTTTTTGATCTTCTCTTCTGGAATTCCGATGAATTCATCGATATACCAATCACCGTTATACATGTTAAATACGGACTGTAAGACATCCACTAACAGCTTTCTCTTATCCCATTCTGACCCGGCTAAATCGTAGCCATTGATTCTTGAGTAAACAATTTCTAGGTCATAGTGGCTGACCATTCCTTGGGCAATCTTCAAATCCCTTAAAATCGTATTTTTACTGACCTCGATCTCAGAGGTGAAATGAACCAATGATAATTCCTCTTCACTGCTTAAAATCATTAATAAAATCAGCTGAGCTCTTTCTTTTTCAGAAGGAATATATTTTTTCTGAGAGGGTTCCACCTTATCGCCAAAGAGTTCAATCAAAATGGGATTGACAATGAATTTTCCACTATTGGTTCTTTTGATGGATGGATAGTTTTTTTCCTCTAGCCAATCATTGATTTTGTTAAAACTATAGCTAATTTGTCTCCGGGACAATTGATACTTTTTTTCCAGTCTGGCATTCGATATTTCGGGGTTTCCAATGACCTCTTTTAATAATGTATTGCTCCTTTCATCTAAGTACATGAATGATTCCCCCTATCTGTTTTTAAGTTTATCAGACCTCAACGAATTTTTTGATGCGCTTTCATAGCCATTTGTTACCTGTAAATTGTGCAACATGATGATGAACTTTCTTATTATTCAGACAGAGTGCCATAAGCATTCGACAATATTTGTGCACTCTAACATAAAAAGGCAGAAGGTCAACTTACCCTTCTGCCTATAATCGGCCAAAACCAATAAGATTATTTTGCTAACTCTGCCTTTACAATCGTCTCTTCTAAAGCTGCAATCGCTTGAACAGCATCTGCACCCTCTGCAGAAAGTTTAATTTCTGCTCCTTTTGGAATTCCTAAAGACATAACTCCCATAATCGATTTTAAGTTTACCTTTTTAGCATTATATTCGATTTGAATAGTGGAGGCAAATTGACTTGCCGTTTGTACAAGTGTTGTTGCAGGACGTGCATGAATACCGGTTTCATCGATTACAATAAATGTTTTTTCAGCCATAATAGTAAATTCCCCTTTTCTTTAATTCATTTTCTCCAATAACGCTTTAAATCTATTAACAACATTTCCAACTGTAAAACCATACTCTTCAAATAGTTTACTAGCCGGGGCAGATGCACCAAAATGATCAAGCGTGATTTTGTCCCCGTGCTCGCCAATATATTCTCTCCAACCCAGTGAAGCCCCCAGCTCAATCGCAAGACGAGCCTTTAGATGTTTCGGAAGGATGCTTTCTTTATATTCTACCGACTGCTGTTCAAAACGATCCCAGCTTGGCAAGCTGACAACCGATACATGAATCTCTCTTTTTTCAAGTTCCTTCTGTGCCGCAATCGCCAGTGACACTTCAGAACCTGTAGCAAGAAGTAACCCTGCGGCCTCTCCATTTGCCTCTGAAACGATATAACCGCCGCGTTTTACCCCTTCAAAAACCACAGGACTCGCTAAATCTAATGTTTGCAGACTTTGGCGTGAAAGCACTAAAGCCGTCGGTGTATCCTTACTTTCAAGCGCCAATCGCCATGCTGCCGCCGTTTCCTTCGCATCCGCAGGACGAATCACAGATAGACCCGGCATGGCCCTTAAAGAGGCTAACTGCTCAATTGGCTCATGGGTAGGCCCATCTTCCCCGACCGCCACACTGTCATGCGTAAATACATAGGTAACAGGTAGTTTCATTAAGGCAGCAAGTCGAATCGCAGGTCTTAGATAATCGGAAAAGACAAAGAAGGTCGCACCAAACACTTTCACTCCGCCATGCAGAGCCATTCCATTCATCGCTGCCCCCATCGCAAACTCCCTGACACCAAACCAAATATTTCTGGCCGCATATCCATCAGAACTAAAATTCCCTTCTGAAGCAAGAAGTGTTTTGTTCGAGCTTGCCAAATCAGCAGACCCACCGATTAATTGTGGAATCACCTTAGCGGCAGCATTTAACGTTTTTCCGGATGATTCTCTTGTAGCCAATCCTTCTCCAGCCGCAAACTCAGGCAGTCCCTCTTCCCACTTGCCAGGAAGTTCCCCGTTTAGGGCTGTTTCCAATTGTCCTGCAAGCTCCGGATATTCATTTTTATAGTTTTCAAAAAGCTCATTCCAAGCTGCTTCTTTTTGCTGCCCAAGACTCGCCAGCTGTTTAAAATGATGGGCGGCTTCTTCCGGTACAAAAAACGGTTTTTCTCCGTTCCAATTGTAGGCTGCTTTCGTTAACCTTGCCTCATCCGCACCAAGCGGCGCACCATGGGAGGCAGATTTCCCCGATTTATTCGGAGAACCGAAACCAATCGTCGTTTTCACCTCGATTAATGTTGGGCGCTCGAGATCTGCTTTCGCTTCTTGCAAAGCGTTTTGAATCTCGTCAATATCATTTCCGTCTTCGACACGGATGACCTGCCAGCCATAGGCTGCAAAACGGTCTTCTACTTTTTCAGAAAAAGCATGGTCCAGGTCTCCATCCAATGAAATATTATTGGAATCATATAAAACAATGAGACGGCCAAGCTGTAGGTGTCCTGCAAGGGATGCTGCCTCAGCCGAAACTCCTTCCATTAAATCGCCATCCCCGCATATGCTATAGATATAATGATCGATTACAGGATAGTTTTCCTTGTTATACGTACCTGCCAAATGACGCTCTGCCATTGCCATACCAACCGCCATCGCCACACCTTGTCCTAACGGCCCGGTTGTCGCTTCAACACCAGGTGTATGTCCAACCTCAGGATGACCAGGTGTTTTACTGCCCCATTGACGGAAATTTTGCAAATCATCCATGGTCACATCATAGCCGAATAGGTGCAGCAAGCTATACAGGAGCATTGATCCATGGCCTGCCGATAAAACAAAGCGGTCTCTGTTCACCCAGTTCGGGTTCAGCGGATTATGATTCATCTCCCTCGCCCATAAGGTATAGGCCATTGGCGCCGCTCCCATAGGCATTCCAGGATGACCAGAATTAGCCTTTTCAATCGCATCAATGGACAAAGTTCGAATCGTATTAATCGCTAACTCTTCAATTCCCTTCTCAACTAGTACCTTCACCATATGTAACACTCCTTTAGAGTAAAACTTGTATTCTTATCTTTAATACTACCATCGGTTAAATCATTTTGATGGCGGTTTCATCCCCTTTAATGTGCTGTTGCTTGTATTCCACGGTGATTGCATCGAAGTACCAGTTTACTGCAATACTTCACCACTTTAAACTTTAGTTGAGTAGAGGTCAGACCCATATTACTATTGTAATATATCTAAATTTTCACTATAATATTATTAATTGAATAGTTTTATAGAAATAATTGCGATAATATTGGCTTTCTAATTGCAAGGTTAACCCTAGGTCCAAGGACAGAATGGCCCTAGATTGTTGCATTTTATCTTATACTAGCGGAGGTCGAATCGATGAAAAATCTACTGAAAAAGTGGAATCAATTAAGTCTAGTAAAACAAATTATTATCGGATTAATTATTGGGATTATCCTAGCTGTAGCAATACCTGATACAGCAAAACCAGTTGCGATCTTTGGATCCCTGTTTGTTGGTGCACTAAAAGCCGTTGCACCCGTACTTGTACTCTTCTTAGTTATGTCCGCTATCGCTCAACACAAAAGCGGTCACAAAACCAACATGAAATCCATCATCGTTCTTTACCTTTTAGGGACCTTTTTAGCAGGGCTGATTGCTGTTATTGCTAGCTTCGTCTTCCCAGTAGGATTGAAACTTGGCTCTGGTGCTCAGGATCTGACACCTCCAGGTGGCGTGGCAGAAGTCCTCAAAACCTTACTGATGAACGTGGTCGATAACCCGGTTAAAGCCATTTTCAATGCGAACTATATCGGTATCTTAGCTTGGGCAGTCGTTCTAGGCTTTGCGTTAAAAAACGCCTCAGATTCAACCAAAACCGTGATTGCCAATTTTTCCGATGCGATCTCGAAAGTGGTTACTTGGGTTATCAAATTTGCCCCACTTGGCATCATGGGTCTCGTATTTGATTCGATTACCGCAAACGGGCTCGGTTCTCTATTAAGCTATGGAAAATTACTAGTCATTTTAATCGGCTGTATGTTCTTTGTTGCTCTTGTTGTAAATCCATTGATCGTATACGTGGGAATCCGCCAAAACCCGTATCCACTTGTATTACAGTGCTTAAAGGAAAGCGGAATTACAGCATTCTTCACACGCAGTTCAGCAGCAAACATCCCGGTTAATATGAAATTATGTGAAAAACTAGGTTTGGATAAGGATACGTATTCTGTATCGATTCCATTAGGTGCTACCGTTAACATGGCAGGTGCGGCCGTTACGATTTCTGTTTTAACACTTGCAGCCGTTCATACACTTGGCATTCATGTGGATATCCCGACAGCCATCATCCTCAGCGTTCTATCTGCTGTATGTGCTTGCGGTGCTTCAGGTGTTGCCGGCGGATCCTTATTATTGATCCCTCTTGCATGTAGCTTATTTGGAATTTCAAATGATGTTGCCATGCAGGTGGTAGGTGTAGGCTTTATCGTAGGTGTTCTACAAGATTCTTGTGAAACAGCACTTAACTCTTCCACAGACGTCCTATTCACAGCAACAGCTGAATTTAACAAGTGGCGTAAAGAAGGGAAAAAGATTGATATTAATAAAGTAGCGTAAAATGTAACAAACCACACTGGATTCAATTTCAGTGTGGTTTTTTTACATGTGGATAAGTTACTGATTTATGTAGATTTTCAGCCGAATTGTTGATATATCCCCAAAATTTGTGGATATCCATGTGGAATTTGTGGATATCTTCAAAAAATTTGTTGATAAAATCAAGATTTATGTTGATATCTTCTTCTAATCCAAAAGGGACTATAGAGAATATTAAAACTCAGAATCATCACCAGTTCTAATGAAAGAAGATACCACGGCCATGGACCCAGGTAATCTAAAAGAGAAGCGGATTCAGGCTTTTTCATGATATAAAGGTAGTTCGCGCCAAGTAATTTATTAAGGACAAAAACACAAATTGCATATAGATTCACGAGCAGAATGGTTACCCACAGGGAAAAGATGGTTGGCCGATAATGGAAGGCCGCCACCATAAACAAACAAGCCAATACTACCCCTCCATGTGAAACAAAAAACTCAATATATCGAAAGTGAGGAAACGAAAATCTATCAAGGCTAGGCGTCAAGAGGGCCTGAATGGAACTGCCCAGCGCCGCAAAATACATGAATTGAAAAAGTTTATAGCTTCTCAAAAGCAACATGACAACGGCAAGGATGACAACAAGATCACTAAGATGCAGTGGCAAATCTCTCCTTATGGACCATGCATGCTCTTTGATGAGCCAAAGATGATATGAAACATCTGAAGCAACTAAGAGAATGGCGAGAGAGAAACGGAAAATCCTTTGGTTCCTATTTTTCTTTAGCTCCTTCCGCATAACGAACAGGAGAAAACAAAGGACAAAAATAATCCCGATCGTTAAAAGGTGCTGTACGGAAAAAAGGCGAAATGAATCGAGTTTTGAAGGAATTTGAAAATATTTTTGCATCGTACTAACTCCATTAACCGACTTTCATCCTTTTAGTCTGTGCTCTAATCGTCGAATCATACAAGGTAAAAGCCTACACAGACTACCTTTCCAAGTAAGCCATAATAAGTGGATTTACTAGAAGAGTGACAGGAGCACGTGGCTAATCAATACGACCAGTAGGCTGTGGATAAGTTAATGATTGATGTAGATTTTCAGCCGAATTGTTGATATATCCCCAAAATATGTTGATATCCTGCGAAAAAGTGTTGATATAATCAGAATCTGTGTCGATATCCAGGCAAAATGTGTTGATATAATCAAATTTTGTGTTGATATCGAGCTAAAATTTGTTGATATCCAAAAAAATAGCCCACATTATACATTAAAAAACCGGGAAACCACCTATCGGCTTCCCGGTCTGACATGAATTATTTCACTTTATTTACAAAATCATTCGTATAAGTCTGGCTGAGATCAACATTTTGTACAGGTTTAAAGGCAGAAAGAATTTTTTTAACATTTTCCGGTACCCCGTTCGGCATTTTTCCGTCCGTTGTAAACATTGGAAGCTGGCCCTTTAGAGCTTGGATATACAAGGCTTTATCCCCGGCATAATACTCCTCAGGCAATTTGTCGGCTATTTCCTCAGGTGTATGGGTGCTCATCCATTTCAATGTTCGAACATAGGCATTGGCTAATTTTTGGACAACATCCGGATGCGCCTTCACATAATCGTTCGTCATATATAAACTAGTTGCAGCATATCTTCCCCCTAATGCTTTTTCTGTACCCTCTTTTGAGTTCATATCCACAAAGGTGTAGGCCAAATGTTTATTTTTTAGAAGGGAAGCAGTTGGTTCACTTGTAACAGCAGCATCAATTCGTTTATTTTGCATCGCTGCAATTAACGTTTGACCGGCACCTACAGGCAGCGGCTTATAATCGCTCTCTTTATTGCCGCCTTTGACGACATTATAGCTTGCAAGCATGTTGGTGGATGACCCAAGCCCCGTGACACCAATCGTGAGTCCTTTCAAATCTGCTAATGTTTTCACCTTATCCTTTAAGCGATTGGCTACCATCAGCTGTTCTCCCGGAACGTCAGCCATCGTGACAACTGCTTCCACCTTTTTCCCTTTTGTCTGTAAATCAAGCGTATGGTCATAAAAACCGCCTGCACCATCCACCTGGCCTGCTAGTAGGGCTAATTCCGCGTCCTGACCCGCACTTTCCTCGACAAGTGTAACTGTCACTCCTGCGTCCTTGTAATACCCCAGCTTTTCAGCAAGCATATATGGAAGGTAAATAATTTTCTCTAAGCCGCCCACCATGATCGAGACTTTTGGTGTACCCTTTGTACTGCTGGTGTTTTTCGGGGTGCTGGATGCGGCTGTTGAAGAATTGGAAGAACAGCCAGTGAGAAGCATGGCTGCAACGGCCATACCTGAAACCCCGATACTTAATCTTTTCATCGTCTTACCCATGTGTAATTCCCCCTTATTTTTAAAAAGTAGTTTGTTTTCTTAACACTAAGAAAGGCTTAGCTAGTGTAAAATTACACCTCTTAGCGAATGACCAGCTTTTATCCGCGAATTGGATGCATTTATCCGCGAATTAAGAAAAGCCCAAACTTATTGACGGATATGCCGCCACGCGATAAACCGTTTTTCCAGTTTTGACACTCCCCAATCGGCGATCAAGGCGGTGATGGATAGAATGACCATTCCTGCAAATACCCCAGTGGTATCAAATGCCCCCTGTGCCTGAGCAATTAAGTATCCGAGTCCCTCTGTAGCGCCAATGAACTCCCCCACTACAGCCCCAATTAAGGCAAAACCAAAGCTTGAATGTAAACTTGAAAGAATCCACGTCAGGGCAGATGGGATAATGACATGTCTAGCTAATTGGCGCTTGCTAGCCCCTAGTAATCGAGCATTGTTGACTAAATTTCGATCAACTTCTCTAACCCCTTGAAAAGCATTGAAGAATACAATGAAAAACGTAAGCACTAATCCCGAAGCCACTTTTGAAGACATCCCAAGACCGAACCATAAGATAAAGATTGGGACAAGGACCACCCGTGGAATCGCATTGATCATTTTAATATAAGGTCCTAAAATCACGGAAAGCAGCTCATTCATTCCCAGCGCATAGCCAAAAATAATTCCGGCAATCCCACCCAATACAAAAGAAAGAATCGTTTCTTCAAAAGTAATGATGAATTGCTTATAAAGCGGACCGGCCGTTGTTCCATTTACCGCCCATCCCCATATATGTTTAGCAATATCAAAAGGACTAGAGAAAAAGAAAGGATCAATGATGTTTCGACTGGAAAGATATTGCCAAGAGCCCATAAGCAGGATAAACAGCGTTAATTGCAGGCTTAGGTTTCGCGCCCGAAGTTTTACCGCCTTTCTCCGCATTTCCGCTTTACGTGAAACCACTTCCGCATTAGCTGGATTTGGAATGGAGTTTGTTTGCGTTCTCATAACTAATCATCACCTCATCCTTCAAATCTTCCCAAATCTGCTTATGGATTCTCATAAAAGCAGGATCAAAGCTTATTTCAGCTACATTTCGCGGTCTTGGCAAATCAATCCGATAATCCCCTTTAATCGTTGCCCCCGGCCCCGCTGTAAGAACAATCACTCGATCACTTAAGGCAATCGCTTCCTCTAAATCATGTGTGATAAAAAAGACGGATGCAGAGGTTTCTTCCCAAATCCTTAGCAATTCATCTTCCATTAAATGTCTTGTGTGGACATCAAGGGCCGAAAATGACTCGTCCATTAGAAGAATTTCGGGTTGAATAATGAGGCATTGTGCTAATGCAACCCTTTTACGCATCCCTCCGGAAAGCTGGGAAGGATAATGCCCCTCAAATCCTTTGAGTCCAACGCGGGCAATCCATTTTCTTGCCTCCTCATAGGCATCCGCTTTGGGTCTGCCCCGCATTCGCAGCCCGAGCGAAACATTGTCAATGACCGTTTTCCAGGGAAAAGCATTTTCTGTTTGAAAAACACAGGCAGCCCTTGGGTTAATTCCCTCTAATTTTTCACCAGAAATCAGAACCTCCCCGGCAGATGGTGGTTCAAACCCGGCGATCAAACTTAAGGTAGTCGATTTCCCACAACCCGTTGGTCCCACAATGGAAACAAACTCCCCTTTTGGAATTTTCAAATCAATATTGCGCAATACGGTATGAACTTCTCCAGTTGGCTTAACAAACTCCTTTGTCACACCGTTTAACTCCATCATGGTTGGAGTTGAATCTGTCATGGCCCGATACACCTTTTTCTCCACTGCACCCACTTGATTCCCCCATTTCATTATTTTTTCTCAACGTTTACAAGTTTGATTATAGAAAATTCCAAACATTATGAAAACGTTTACACGATATCGTTAATAAAGAGAATAAACACAATTAAAACGATTTACACAACGCGAAAAATGACCATTTTTATATAGACTAGCATTCAGTATCTACTTTAAAATAAGGATAGTCACATTTTTCTGAAAATTAACTTCATTGAGGCAAACTAGGATGTGGATAAGCTTGAAGGGTAAAAAAAGAAAAGTGAAGTTACGAACGAAAATGAATCTTCTGATCTTAGTAAATCTCCTTTTTGTCCTTGTCCTTTTTATCGTGACTCTTTCCTTGATTATGGTTCACCGGGAGTATAAGGAGACAGGAAGTAATGCGTTGTCTGTAGCCAAAACAGTAGCGGGCCTGCCGGAAGTGGTTCAAGCCTTTAAAAATCCAAATCCCTCTTCCATCATCCAGCCCATCGCGGAAGATATCCGAAAAGAATCAGGGGCACAATTTATTGTGGTTTCCAATATGAACTTAATTCGCTACAGCCATCCCAACACCACCCAGATTGGCAAGCATATGGTGGGGGATGATGACAAACAGGTTCTCTCCGGCCATGGGAGTATTACAATGGCAAAGGGGACTCTCGGATATTCCATCCGTGGGAAATATCCTGTTTTTAATGAAAAGCATCATCAAATTGGCGTAGTTTCTGTAGGTTTTACCATGGAGAATATATGGAAAAAACTTACCTCTCTCATTCTCGAAATCATCGGAATTGGTTTAGTCGCATTGGTAGTGGGTCTAATAGGGGCTTGGGTCCTCTCCGGTCATATAAAAAAGGAAATTCTTAATTTAGAACCTTACGAAATTGCTTTCCTCACCCAGCAGCAAGCGGCCATTCTCGAATCGATTCGTGAAGGAATCGTGGCCATCGACACAAACGGCAACATCATGACCTTCAACCAAGAAGCGAAAAACATGCTGGAGCAAAATACAGGAGATTTCATTGGGAAATCGATCACCTCCATCCTTCCAACCTCTAGGCTGAATGAAATCATCGAGGAAGGGACTTCCCACTATGACCAGCCAATGATTATCGGGAATTCATTAGTGGTGGTGAACAGGGTTCCTGTGCAAATGGATGGGGAAGTGATCGGGGCTGTCGCGAGCTTTCGCGATAAACTGCAGCTCGATCAGATGGACCAGCGCTTGGCCGATATCGGGCAATACGTTGATACGCTAAGAAGCCAGCGCCATGAATTTATGAACAAGCTTCACCTGATTTCTGGGCTTATTCAAATGAAAGAATTTGACTTGGTAAAAGACCTCATTGAAGACGTGCATCATGAACAGCAAACGGTCCTTAACTTTTTTCTTGCGAGGGTGCGTGACCCCGCGATTGTCGGTGTTTTGATTGGAAAAATGCACCGGGCGAAAGAACTGGGAATTGGGTTGACTATCAGCGAAAATTCCGCCGTATCGGAGATTTGCCCCCATCGGGAAACGATTTTAACGATTCTAGGAAATGCGATTGAAAATGCAGTGGAAGCCATGACCACGGTGGCAAAGGAAAAAGGGTCAGCGATGATTTCGGTCTATATCAAAGAAGAACGGAACCAGCTGATTTTACAAGTAAGTGACAATGGACCAGGGATTGACCCGGAACTGGGGGATCAAATTTTTGCGGATGGCGGTACAACAAAAGGGGAAGGCCGGGGATTTGGCTTAGCTTTAGTTTCACGTCTAGTTTCACGATTAAATGGAACTGTCGAGATGAGTTCTTCGTCAGAAGGAGCAATATTACAAGTTAGCTTACCACTTACGGAGGGATAAGGATGGATGATCAAGCTTTACGGGTAATGGTGGTGGATGATGATTTCATGATTGCCAGAATGCATGGTAAATTGATCTCTGCACAGAAAGGATATCAGTTGGCGGGGACTGCCCATAACTATGAAGAAGCGATCATGATGCTTGAATCGGTGGAACCGGATTTAGTGCTGCTAGATGTCTATCTTCCCGATTGTTCTGGAATTGAGCTGCTTCGAGCCATTCGCATGCAAAATAAACGCTGTGACGTGATTTTGATAACAGCTGCAAAAGAGCTTGCAGTTGTCGAAGACGGATTTCGTTTCGGTATTATCGATTATTTAATCAAGCCCTTTGATTTGAACCAGCTGAAAACCTCCTTACATAAGTATTTGAAATTTAAATCACGCTTATCAAGTTCCATTCTTTTGGATCAAGGAACTGTAGATGATTTAAAAAAGCTGCGAATCTCGGAATCAACTACACTTCCACTCTATCAAAAAGGGATTGATTTACGGACATTGGAAAAAATAAAAAAATGCTTTTCCAACTTAGCCAGTCCCTTGAGCGCTGATCAAATTGCCAAGTTAGCCGGTGTCAGTCTATCCACCACCAGAACGTATCTTTCTCATTTGGTGGAAGAACATGAATTGATGGAAGAACAGCAATACGGAACCGTGGGCCGGCCATTGAGATTATACCGGCTTGTGGAGTAGGAATGAATTTTTTTAAAAATTGGGGATGAAAATGTGGCGTGGGGAACTTTCCACGTCATTTTATTTTGCTCTCTTTTGTAGATATCCGGCCAGATTGTTGATATCTCCCCAAAAAGTGTTGATATCCTAAAAAGCGGCGCCACCAAATCTGCTCTAAACCCAATAAAAAAACGCCAACCCCTCTACGTCATGGGACTGACGTTCAGTAGTATGAAAATAACAATGTGGAGATAAAAGCTGAGGTTAAAGTTGTAGATGCATTTTGAGTTTTGCGAGATCTCTTTCATTTCGGACTGACTTTTCCCAAATAAGTTCTTGGTCCGCCTGTAAATCAGTCATTTTACTAATCACTTGAGTCAACTTCTCACTCATGATCGTTTG
This sequence comes from Neobacillus cucumis, assembly GCF_016107705.1. The sequence continues at coordinate 12,518 of NZ_JAEHGC010000025.1, read as the reverse complement.
ATTTTCACGGACAGCAGCTTGGTCCTCCATAACTATTTGCAGTTTTTTACTCATCGACTGCTGTTCCGTTTTCAAATCATGGATTTCCTGTTTGATGCCCTGTACTTCTCCTTTTAGGCCCTGTACTTCTCCTTGGACGCCTTTTACTTCTCCTTTTAAGCCCTGCATTTCTCCTTTTAGGCCCTGTACCTCTCCTTGGACGCCTTTTACTTCTCCTTTTAAGCCCTGCATTTCACCTTTTAGGCCCTGTACTTCTCCTTGGACGCCTTTTACTTCTCCTTTTAAGCCCTGCATTTCTTCTTTTAGGCCTTGTACCTCTCCTTGGACGCCTTTTACTTCTCCTTTTAAGCCCTGCATTTCTCCTTTTAGGCCTTTTACTTCTCCTTGGACGCCTTTTACTTCTCCTTTTAAGCCCTGCATTTCTCCTTTTAGGCCTTTTACTTCTCCTTGGACGTCCTGCAATGTTTTATTCATACCGCCTACTATCGTCACTAGGTTAGATAACAATTCTTCCATTTTCCCCTCATTCATTCCACTCACCTCCTTCTTACAGAATATTATACATCACACGATAATCTCTGACATATAAATCTCAAAAAAGACAAATTTCGATTCATTTCCTTTTCAATCAAACGTTTGATTAAAATTACTGCAAACTCTTTTGGAAAACGACCATTGTCCTCCTGTTTTTTTAAAAATATATGTCGATAAAATCGTTTCGCTTTTTTACTTAATTGTAGATATCTCCCCAAATTGTTGATATATCCCCAAAATATGTTGATATCTGAAGAAAATTTGTTGATATAATCGGAATCTGTGTCGATATCCGGGCAAAAAGTGTTGATATAATCTAATTTTATGTTGATATCTCTCAAAAATTTGTTGATATCTGCAAATTGGCCGCCACAACTTATCACAAAATTAAACTTAACCAACAAAAAACCCTTATCAATCCTTGATAAGGGCCAAACCATTTTTATTTTTAACAATACTTTGACGACGTTTTTCCCGGTTTCTTTGTAATTCGCTTTGTTTCCATATGTATTTCTGCATATACAGCCTGAGAACATCTTTCATACACTTTCCATTTTTCTCAACTGCGTCTCGAAATTCATCACGAATACATTCTGGAACCTCAATACTTAATCGAACCGTTTTTGCGCTAATTCCCTTCTCCTTTTTTTCTACGCTATTTTGGTGCATGACGGAACCTCCCGTTAGAATAAAAGACTTTTCAAATTAATTACGGAAAACTAAATATTATAAATTTTTAACCTAAACTATCTTAACAACTGAAAGCGTATACAATATAATATATTTTTCGTCAAATTTCGACACTCATAATGTTCAAATGAAAAAGTAACCCGAAAATAAAAAAAGAAAAGTGCGTAAACACTTTTCTTAGGATGATGATTTTATTTTGTTAACAGCAATTCCGGACTTACTGAAAAAGCAGCTTCTGTCTTTTCCTTTACCTCTTCTACCGAAACTCCCTCTTGTGTTTCGACTAGGACCATACCTTCCGGAGTAAAATCAAAGACGGCCAGATCCGTAATTAAGCGGTGAACAACCCCTTGCCCTGTTAATGGCAGAGAACATGCCTTTTTTACCTTTGATTCACCATGTTTATTTACATGTTCCATGATCACGACTACGCGTTTGGCGCCATGAACAAGATCCATTGCACCGCCCATTCCTTTGACCATTTTACCTGGGATCATCCAATTGGCTAAATCTCCGGTTTCAGAAACCTCCATACCGCCAAGAATGGCAAGGTCAATATGTCCGCCCCGAATCATCGCAAACGATTCCGCACTATCAAAATAGGAAGCACCTGGCACAGTCGTGACGGTTTCTTTTCCTGCATTGATTAGATCTGGGTCTTCTTCCCCTGCAAACGGATAGGGTCCAATCCCTAATAATCCGTTTTCGGATTGTAGCAATACATTATAATCCTTCGGTATTTCATTTGCCAAAAGCGTTGGCATTCCAATTCCTAGGTTCACATTCATTCCATCTTGAATCTCTTGTGCCGCCCGTTTTACAATTCTTTGTCTCGTTTCACTCATCGCGTATTCTCCTCCCAAATAGTTTTTCTATGCCTTGCTAACTGTAAGCCTTTCAATTCGCTTCTCATAGTTCGTTCCGAGGAAGACTCTTTGAACAAAAACACTAGGGGTATGAATGTGATCGGCATCTAACCCGCCGATTGGTGTGATTTCCTCGACTTCGGCAATGGTAACCTTTCCGGCCATAGCAGCGAGCGGGTTAAAATTGCGAGCTGTTTTTCGATAGATTAGATTTCCAAGCGGATCTGCCTTCCATGCTTTTACAAACGCAAAATCTCCGATAATTCCTTCTTCCAAAATATAGGTCCGTCCGTTAAACACTTTATGTTCTTTTCCTTCCGCAATCGGTGTCCCTACACCAGTTGCCGTATAAAATCCAGGGATTCCAGCACCGCCGGCACGAATTCTCTCTGCGAGTGTCCCTTGTGGCACTAATTCTACCTCAAGCTGACCACTCAAAAATTGGCGTTCAAAAAGTTTGTTTTCGCCGACATAGGAGGAAATCATTTTTTTAATTTGCCGATTCTCTAATAAAAGACCAAGTCCCCAATCGTCTACACCGCAGTTATTGCTGACAATCGTTAAGTCCTTTGTTCCTTTATCACGTAACGCGAGAATCGCCTTTTCAGGGATACCGGATAGACCGAAGCCGCCAACAATGATGGTTGCTCCATCTTGGATATCCTGAATGGCTTCTTCAATTGAATCAATCGTTTTATACTTTTCCATTAAAAATCATCACCTTTCAATCCTATTTTTTTGGTCTTATTAAAATGGAATCACGGATAAAATCCTTCAATTCGCGGATAAAGACAACAACCTATACGAAAACAACCTATCTATTAAACTTTTACCTGTTGTGGAATGCCTTTGGCTTTCATTTTTCCAAGTTTAATAAAGTTGCGGTCTCGTTCATTCAGTTTTTGGGAAACGAGTTGATTATCATATGGATAAATGCCTTCGCCCGTTTTTGTTCCAAGCTTCCCTTGTTCAACCAATTCTTGGATGACTTTAGGGGCCACCACACTTTGATCCAAATCAGGCGCTACATTTTCAAACACGCGCTGCCATGTATCAAGGCCACCAAAATCGGCAATTTCAATCGGCCCTGTAAACGCCCAGCGGAATCCTGGTCCGGCTGTGATGGCTGTATCGATATCCCTTGCACTGGCTACACCTTCTTTTAACAAATAAAAGGCTTCCCGCATTAAGGCGGTCTGCAAACGGTTCGCAATAAAGCCGGAAATCTCTTTCTTTAGGAGAATGGGCGCTTTACCGATCCGGCGAATCAGATCCATTGTCGCATCCACAACCGCCTCTTTTGTTTGAGGATGCTTCACCAGTTCAACGAGAGGGACTAAATGGCCTGGATTAAAGAAATGCGTAATCATCATCCGATCGGCAAAAGTGGCCTTTTCCATTAAACGCGAGATGGGAAATGTCGACGTATTGGAGGCCACAATCGCATCTGCTTTCATCAGTCGTTCCAATTTTTCGTAAAGCTCCCACTTCCACTCAATCACTTCCGGAATCGCTTCAAGGATAAAATCCGCTTCCCTAACCGCTTCTTCCAAATCTGCTGTATAGTGAATATTCGCTAAAACAGTTTGCTTTTGAACCTCATCTAGGCCTGCTTCCTCCACCATCAGTGAAACATTTTCAAGAATCCGCATCTTTGCTTTTTGTAATAACTCTTCATTTAAATCATGAATCATGACAGTATAACCACTAGCAGCAAAAGATTGGGCAATGCTGCTCCCCATTACACCCGAACCAATAATGGAAATATGTTGAATCATTTTTGACTTCCCTCCTGTGGCTTTTCCATCTAGGTGACATTGCTATTTGACATCATATAATTTGCATTTTTCATAAAAACTGGTTTTACTAATTCCAAGCAGCTTGGCAGCTTCTAATTTATTTCCGTCCGTGACCGCCAGTGCCTGTTGAATGGCTTGTTTTTCAACCAGAGCTAAGGTTTCTTTTAAGGGTTGAACAGGTAAAGACGATACGGCTGTCTCAACGTTAATTGCTGGTTTTAGTTGGTCTTGACGATCCAACTTGGGCTCTTGGTCGCGTAAATACAATGGCAAGTGATTCGGTTGAATCGTTTTGCCGTCGATCACATTAATACAGCGCTCCAGCACATTCTCAAGCTCCCGAATATTGCCTGGCCATGTGTGCTCCATGAGTTTTTCCTGCACTTCATTCGATAGTTCGATTCCCTTTCGGTAGAACCTCTTTTCCAATTTTTTTAAAAGGCTCCTCGAAATCAAAGGAATATCCTCACTCCGCTTCCTGAGAGGAGGAATTTGTATTTTTATGACATTTAAGCGATAGTATAGGTCCTGACGAAAGTTTCCTTCCTCTACCATCTTTTCTAAATCTCGATGGGTGGCAGCGATGATTCGGACATCCACTGGAATCGATTTATGTCCGCCCACACGCCGCACTTCTTTCTCCTGCAGAACCCTTAACAGTTTACTTTGCATAGAAAGAGGCATGTCCCCGATTTCATCAAGAAAAAGGGTTCCCCCGTTCGCATGTTCAAACTGCCCCTTCTTGCCGCCTTTTTTTGCTCCCGTAAACGCGCCCTCCTCATACCCGTAAAGCTCCGACTCAAGTAAATGCTCCGGAATAGAGGCACAATTGATCGCCACAAACGGGGAGAAACAACGAACGCTGTTATCATGCATTGCATGAGCAAATAATTCCTTTCCCGTTCCAGACTCGCCAATCAGTAAGACAGAAGAATTACTGTTGGAAATTCTTTTAGCAAGTTCTTTTGCAGCAAGAAACGTGGAACTGGTCCCAATTAAATCTTGAAAGCTGTATTTACTCTTCATGTCCTTTTGAATTTTGGTTTGATAATACTTCAGTTCTTCCACAAGATGCTGAATTTTGCTTTGATACATCCGCCACTCCTCAGGGTTGCGAAACATCACGGTTCCAAGGCCCCCAACTACTTCCCCATTTTCAAAAAGCGGAAAACGATTGGCGATCATTTCACTGCCGTTAATGGGTTGAAGCGAAGCTAGTTCCTTTTCCCCTGTTTTAGCAACAATGTGCATTCGTGAATTTTCAATCACATCGACTGCTGGACGTCCCAGCGCTTTTTCAACCGTTGTTCCAATAAACTCACAATAGGCTTCATTGATATAGAGAATAACGCCCTCACGATCGACGATGACGACTCGTTCAGCTAGTAGATTAATAATTTGCTCATGCCAACTAGAAGGAACTCGTTCAAATCCTGGATTCACTTTCTTTCCCACCTCGTCACCTTTTTTACCTTATTATAACAAAAAGGCAGACCCTCGAAGATAGGAAAGAAAGTTATCCACTCCTGGCAAAATTTTACTAAAACACCCGTCCAGCTTCCGGACGAATTATTGCGCCGTATAACCGCCGTCCAAGATCACAGCTTGCCCTGTTACGCCTCTTCCTTTATCACTCGCCAAAAAGACGGCATAGTCAGCAATTTCAGATACAGATAATAGCCTTTTTTGCGGGACAAGCGGCAAAAGGACTTCTCCAATCACACTGTCCAAGCTTACATTTCTTGTTTTGGCTAAATCAGCTAATTGATTTCTAACAAGCGGTGTATCCACATAGCCCGGGCATAAAGCATTGACCGTAATTCCATGCTCGGCACCCTCCAAGGCTGCCACCTTTGTCAAACCAATCACCCCATGCTTAGCACTATTGTATGCCGCTTTGCCCGCAAACCCGATGACTCCATTAATGGAGGCCATATTGATGATTCTGCCAAACTTTTGCTCCTTCATGAGCGGGAATACGTTTTTGATTCCGATAAATGGAGCCGTTAGCATGATGTCGATCAGTAATTTAAATTTTTCCGTCGGGAATTCCTCAATAGGGGCAACATACTGCATCCCGGCATTATTGACTAAAATATCAATCTTTCCAAAAGTCTTCTGTGCCAATTCAATCCCATTCTTAAAAGCTTCCTCGTCGGTCACATCACATGGAGCAGCTAATGCTTCAAATCCCTGCTCCTTTAATTCCAATACCACTTGTTCACTTTTTTCAGCATTCAAGTCTGAAATCACCACATTTGCTCCTTCTTGGGCAAATGTCTTGGCAATTTCGAGCCCAATTCCACTTGCTGAGCCGGTAATAAATGCTGTTTTTCCTTCTAATGCTTTTGTCATGATAGCTTCTCCTTAGTTTACGAGTATAGTGGTCTTCTCCTTACACAATGCCAAAGAGAGTGTACAGGGCAATAATAAAGAAGACAGCCAATGTTTTAATAATCGTTACGGCAAAAATATCTTTATAAGATTGCTTGTGTGTTAACCCTGTAACAGCAAGCAAGGTAATTACTGCTCCGTTGTGCGGAAGGGTGTCCATACCGCCGGATGCCATTGCGACAACCCGGTGCATAACTTCCGGAGGAATATTGGCAGCCGCAATCGCCTGGTTATACTTATCTGCCATTGCACCAAGGGCAATCCCCATCCCGCCGGATGCCGACCCCGTTATTCCGGCAAGCGTACTCGTAGTCACCGCGCCATTGACAAGCGGATTATGGAATGTCCCTGAAATACCTCCACTAATCTTAGCAAAGCCTGGAAGTGCCGCGATAATTCCACCGAACCCGTACTCAGCACCAGTATTCATAGTGGCTAAGAGAGAACCGGCAATGGATGTGTTTAGTCCCTCTTTCAAATTCTTCGTCACCTTTTTCCAATCATAAAGAAGTGAAGTGAGAATCCCCACGATCAGTGCCATAATAATCGCCCATATCGCTGCAGTCGTAGTCACATCCACTGTATATGTTTTTAAACCAATAGCTGAAAAATCAAATCCGTTTGGATACCATTTTGGAATATAGGTAATAAACACCTTATTCATGACCCCAACAAGGATCAGCGGCACAAATGCAAAGATTTGTTTTCCAAGCGGCTGTTTTGCCGTTAAATCGGGTGCAGCAGCTTCGTTTGGATCCTCTTTCGCCTTTTCTAATGCAGCTGCGGTTTCAGCCTCAAACCCGTAATACCCTTCACCCGCTTTTTCCGCTTGTTTTCTTCTCATCTCCAGATACAACAAACCGACAATAAAAACAAAAATGGCGCCAATTGTTCCTAGTGTTGGTGCAGCATAAATATTGGTCTTAAAGAAAGCAATTGGGATAACGTTCTGAATTTGAGGTGTTCCTGGTAAAGCATCCATTGTGAACGTAAAGGCACCGAGTGCGATCGTACCTGGAATAAGTCTTTTTGGAATATTTGCCTGTCTGAACATTTGAGCAGCAAATGGATAGATGGCAAACACAGCTACAAACAAGCTGACACCGCTATAAGTTAAAATGGCCCCCAATAGGACAATCGTTATGATCGCCCGTTTGGCTCCAAGCAGGCGGACAATCGTCCTAGCGATGGATTCGGCAATCCCCGACATTTCAACAACCTTTCCAAAAATAGCCCCCAATAAAAAGACAGCGAAATACGACTTAATAAAGCCCACCATTTTCTCCATAAACACACCGGAAAAGAACGGTAATACATGACTCGGAGCAACGAGAACAACCGCTAAGAGTGCGCAAATCGGAGCAAATAAAATAACAGAATAACCGCGGTAAGCAACAAACATTAACAGCCCGAGTGCTAATAAAATGACCAACAAATCCATATAAATCCCCCTTTTAGTTAGTTCCTTTTCTTTTCGGATTCTCCATGAAACCATAATTATTTTTCTTGTCTATCATAGACCCCACCCCAGTTTCTATGAAAACGGTATCATTTTGGTTCAAAGGAAAGTCTCTTTACCTCTTCCTTAGAAAAGCGGACAATAAGTTCTTTACTGTAATCCCCCATAAATCCATCTGCCGCCTTTTAACATGGACGAAACTTCTTCTTAGTGAAACGATTGTTTCTCCTTCATGCACCCCCTAAAATGTTCATAAGTTCATCCGCTATTTCAATAACTTGCAAGTATCGTGCCAATGTTAAAAACTAGATACTTACAGAAACAGCCTCATTCATTCATTCCAGAAAACCGGAAAATTCCTGATTTTCGGAAATCGATTTTAAATATTCCCGATTTTCGGAATCTTTAGAGAGGAGTGACATTTTCCTTTTTTACATAGAAATAACGATTACAACTCATACTAAAATAAGGGAGGTCTCATAAAATGAATGTAAATTGGTTGCTTGGGCTAGCTATATTATCTCAACAAGTGATGATGCCAGGAAATTTGTTCCTCACAAACAACGGGGAGTCTTTGTCCATTGTTAATCGTTCCGAACTTTCGATGAACATCCCCGAACTACCCATTAATCTAGAAAAGTTTAATAAATGGATGAATGAAATCGACAAAAATATTTCAAAACAACCTAAAAACGCCATTATTGATCATCAAGGAACGATTGTACCAGAACAAGTCGGTTACAAGTTAGATCGTAAAATTTTTACCGAACTAGTTTATTCTTATTATTTTAATAAAGGTTCATCCAAATTAGAGGTTCCTCTACAGAAAGTTTATCCTAGAGTCGACAGTGAATTGCTTGGTACGATTCGAAGTGAAAAAATCGGTAGATATGTAACAACCTTCAACAACTATAACAAAGAGCGCAATAGAAATATTAATCTTGCTGCAGAAGCGATTAATAACTATGTTCTGTTCCCAGGTGAAGTATTTTCCTTTAATAAAGTGGTTGGAAAAAGAACGGCAGGAAAAGGATATATGGCCGCACCAGTCATTATTAAAGGGGAATTTTCCGAAGATATTGGTGGTGGAATTTGTCAAGTATCCACTACCCTTTTTAATGCAGTCGATAATGCGGGATTAAAAGTGATACAACGTAATTCACACAGTAGAGAAGTTTCCTATGTTCCGCCTGGACGAGATGCCACCGTAAGTTGGGATGGACCGGATCTAGTTTTTGAAAATAAATATAATCAACCCATTTTAATTCAAGCAAAAACATCTGAGAACAAACTGATCATTGAGATCTACTCCTCCGATGTAATTACCTATCGGCCAAAAAAGGTCCCGTATCTTCCGAATGGACAAGATAGTCTGCCCAAGTAAACTTCTTATTCTTCGACAAAATTCGGGTGGTGACAGGCACCACCCGGATTTTGTCGAATGTTCATCAAGTCATAAAAAGGACTGTTGATCTTGTCAACAGCCCATTAAAAACACTATTTTTTATCCTTGCCAGTAATCGTAGAGATATATTTTTTAGCCACTTCATACACATAGTCTTGATTGGCGGCGGCCGTATTTGGGTTATACGCTCCGCCATTCGTTTTATTATTGGACAGGACTCGAATACCTAAAAACGGTACGCCATATGCTTTGGCAATTTGTGCAGCTCCGGCACTTTCCATTTCTTCTACAGAGGTACCGAAATTGTCATGGAACCATTTAATCCGGTCTATTTCATTATTCCAAACATCAGCCGAACCAATGGTCCCTTCAACTACTTTACCTTTTGTATATTTATCTTTTACCGCATTTGCAGCTGCGAGGAGTCCCGCATCTCCCTCGTAGTAACGAATTTTTTCAGCATCCGCATCTGCTCCACTTCCTTCAGAAGCCATTAAGTCCATTGGCTTCCATTGGGTGGGATCGATTCCTTCATTTTCGTCTTTCATTTCTGTTTTAAATGAACCAATGTTCGTAACCTTTTTACCTAAAACAATATCAAATACATGTAAGTTCGGGTCATGTCCTCCTGCTGTTCCTTGGTTGATAATCGCAATTGGATCGTATTTTTCAATGGCCAAGGCCGTAGCAGCTGATGCATTTTCCATTCCCTTACCTGTTTTCGTCACGATGACAGGATATTTGTTCAGGGTCCCTTTGTAAAAAACAAAATTCCCTGATTTTTCTACTTTCACTTTATCCAACTTTTTAGCAAGGTTCTCAGCCTCGATCGGCATCGCACCTTGAACAATGATTGGCTTCACGGCACCTTCTGCTGTTGTTTCAAATTTAGATGTTGTGTTGCATCCAGCAAGCATCAACATAAATAGTGCAGCAATTGTTGTGAATGGAGCGTATTTCTTTACCCATTTGTTCTTTATCAATCTATCTCCCCATTTCTCTTAGTTGTTTGATACACTCAAGCCGTTTCGCCAAAATAAAAAGGTCTAGAAGACAGAATGATTTCTACCCTCTAGACCTACGAAAGTCAAAGTATCAATGCATAAGCAAAATAAAGCCAATGCAAAAAAATAGCATACTTTAACTCGTAGTCCGGTTCTTTCAATGGGAACCAGGTAGAGACGCTCAGACCCTATTACTGAGTATATACGAGTGATAATTTATAAAGTTATTACTTTTTTAATATACAAACTCACAATTGGATTTCAATAAAAATATGAACATTATTTTAAAAACCACATAATAATGTTCGTGTTTTAGGGGTGGTTCTCAAAAAAAAAGAAGGAATCCCCAGCGATTCCTTCTTTTTTAACAAAGATTTATTTCACATAAGTGAACAACATTTGGGTGATTTCCGTAAAAGGTTTTCTACTCAATTAACTTGGTTCCACATTATTCCGATCCAAACAATGCCTCATTTCCTAGATTTGCTAGTATATTTTGCCCGAGTTCAGATGGATGCACATCTCCTGGAATTAGATATTCAGGATGTCCCTCAAAAACACCATATGCATTTACTAACTTTACCTTTGTATTTTGAGGCGACAAGACAACCCCAGCAATGGCTTGATTAATTGTAGGTAATAGCAAATTAGCAAAATAATGCAAGCTGGCATTTGATTGAAATGGATTATAAATATTGTATACTACTATCGGTGAATCTGTTACAGATAAAATTTACTTGCAGTCTTATCATACTGAAATAGATTATAAATTGTGTCGAAATAATGAGGAGATAAATAATTTTATAGTCTTAATTTACTATTTTTTAAGGACATCTTTTATCAACAACAGGCATAAGTTATTATAAAAATTCCTTAAAAGGAAAATTGCCCTATGGTATAAAAGGGGGGACAAGTACGAAAAACATAGACTTTAGTGATGTGCATAAGTTTTTGGTCTCTCTTGGGTTAGGATCAATCGTTTTTGCTTTTGCCCTGCCCTGGATGCTTATGAAGGAAAAGTTTGATTTGTATCAGCCAAAGAAGACGCTTTTAACTTTTACAAATGAATCACAACGAGTGATCGAGCTAAAAAACGAATCTCTTTATTACCTATTTTCAGTCTTACCTTATCTATCCATCCTTTTAATAATCATTGGCGCAGTATTAATTGTGATAGGGATTTATCCCTGGTGGAAAAAGCAAAGAGACATCGATAATAGCCAGAAGCTAAAGAATATAGCTCAGGAACTTGCCAATAAAAAATTAGAAATAGAATTACAGGATAAATCTCCCCAAGAAAAGGCTGCCGCCATACTAAAAGGAAGCAAGATAACATCCAACCAACACGATGATGGAGATTTCATGTTGGGTGAAGAGGCTGAAATGCAAACAAAAGAGGTCATCCTAAACCTACCCTTGGACCATTTCAAACCTTTGCCAAATTCAGTTGAAGGAATCCAACAAAACAGTACATCTATCTTAAAGACTTACTATAACATTGAAAAAACAATCATTCAAAAGCTAGAAGCCAAGTATAGTCATCAATATAATCTAGTGTGTGATAAGAAGATCGCAGAGGTCTCGTATGATATTCTGCTATTAAGCAAAATCCATAACAAGCCTGATATTATGGTAGGCATTCATTACAGAACTGCAAACCCGGTTTCACTCGAAGAAACATTAGACCAGCTCGAATCGATGGAGCAGGTTTACCACCTAACAACGAGAAGAAAAGGAACCCCATTCATTGTTTTTGTTGTTGCAGAAGTAATGAAGAAACAATCCGAAAGCAACCTTAAAGAATATATAAATAGCAATAAAGTAATACTTCTAACAGAACAGGAATTATTAGCATGGCAGCCGGAACTAGACTAGATTAGATTGATCATCTAAACCACCCAAGGGTGGTTTTTTTAGTTTGAATATATTAATGTAATAGGTGCAGTAATAAGGCAGCAGAAACCACCCTATAAAACAAAAAAGTTGCCCATGTTTATAGGCAGCTTTTATTTTTCCGAAATATTAGAAATGATTTTCTCAAAAACATCCAATTGGTCCGTAACAATGAAAACAGGAAGAAGCATCATCGCAAGAAATACAACGAGATTCGAACCAATCCCTATTTTAAAAAAACTAGTTAAAAACTTCATAATGGTCCCTTCTTAGTTTTAGTGTTAGTACATACTATGCTGATATATCAAAAGGGATTGGACAATCTGATAAAAAATAAGAATACGGAAAAAACTATCACCATGCTTAAAGGCAAAAAAACCGCCCAGATCAACTCAGACGGTCTTAATCTAAATATGAAAGAAAACTCTTTAACCATCAAAAAAGACCAACCTTGAACAGGTTGATCTTAATTCT
>NZ_JAEHGC010000024.1 GCF_016107705.1 Neobacillus cucumis | reverse complement strand
CTTCTCAGCGCCGATGGTAGTTGGGGGCTGTCCCCCTGTGAGAGTAGGACGTTGCCAGGCAAGTGAAGGACAACCGATGAGGGTTGTCCTTTTTTGCATAGGAATTAAGATAGTACTAGGGTGAGTGGCATGGATGATGGAATGTAGATGCCCAAATTCGGGAGGTAAACCTGACCAAGGTAAAAAATCCAAAAAAGTACGAAGTATATAAAAAGAAATCGTATATAGACATACACCCAATTCCAAAAGAGGGCATAAACTAAGAAACAGGAACCCCTGAAAAAGACTATTCAAAAAATTGTATACAATTATTTTTTTAGGGAAGAATGGGTGTATGGAGGTGGACAAATTGAGTTCAATTTTTGCACAAAAGTATCATGAGGAAACGTGTGTTATTTGTGATCAGCTAAAACCGAAAGGTATACATCTATACACGTCATTTATCTGCATGGAATGTGAAAAAGACTTAATTAATACAGAAACCAGTGACCCAAAATATAAATACTTTTTAAAACAATTAAAAAAAATCACTACACCGGAGATATTTTCTTAACCAAGTCCTTTTAGGACTTTATTTTTTTGCAAACAAATGGGAAAGAAATCAATCTTTTGATAAAATAGATAGGACTCTTTTAAGGATGTAACGTAAATGAAAAACCAACAAAAAATCCCACTTTATCAAGCATTAGTAGAACACATCAACAAAAGTCCAATTTCCTTTCATGTACCGGGGCATAAATATGGAACAATTGCAAAGGATTATTTTGAACAAATCCTTAAGCTCGATGCGACAGAACTCTCAGGATTAGATGATTTGCACTCACCTGAGGGAGCGATTTTGGAGGCTGAACAGCTTCTGCAAGATCTATATCAAACCAGAAGCAGTTTTTTTCTTATTAATGGATCGACAGTTGGAAATTTGGCGATGATCATGGCGGCCTGTCGCGAGGATGATCTTGTGCTTGTTCAAAGGAATTGTCATAAATCAGTAGTAAATGGGTTACGATTAGCGAAGGTAAATCCGATTTTTTTAGAACCGGAGATAGATAATGAGTGGAAAGTTGCTTCAGGTGTTCATTTAGAAACAGTAAAGGAAGCAATTGATTTATACCCTAATGCCAGTGCATTAATTTTAACCTACCCAAATTACTACGGGATGGCATACGATTTAGAAAGTATTATAAATTATGCCCATATACATAATATTCCTGTATTAGTTGATGAGGCTCATGGACCTCATTTTATTGTAGGCAGCCCTTTTCCGCCTTCAGCTGTACAATTAAGGGCTGATATCGTAGTTCAATCTGCACATAAAACACTCCCAGCTATGACAATGGGATCTTATTTACATGTTAATGGCAATCGAATTCAAATGGATAGGGTCAAGGATTACTTGCAAATTCTTCAATCGAGCAGCCCGTCCTATCCGATTATGGCGTCATTAGATATAGCAAGGCATTATCTATTCTCCTACCAACAGGAGGATGTACTGTATCTTTTAAAGGAAAGAAATCGATTTAAGCAATTACTCAAAGAGGTTTCAGGTATAAAAGTCTTAACTTATCCGAATTATTTAGGTGACCCGCTGAAAATAACGATCCAGTCTACCAGCCATCTTAGTGGATTTGATCTTCAAAGCATATTGGAGGAGCAGGGGATTTTTACGGAACTTGCAGATCCACACAATGTATTGCTGATTCTCCCTTTGCTTAAGGAAAATCAAATCTATCCTTTTGAAGAAACGGCGGGGAAAATTCAAAAAGTTTTAGAGGGTATTAAGGATAATGAGATAAATATAGAAACTAAGAAGATTGAACAAAAAATCTCTGGACTGGCCATCCCTTATAGAAAAATGGAAGATTTGAGGGAAAGAAAAATCCCACTCTTAGAGTCAGTTGACCAAGTATCTGCGGAAACCATCGTTCCCTATCCCCCAGGTATTCCGCTGCTGCTAAAAGGGGAACGAATTACGGACGGGCAAATACGAAATCTTGTAAGATTAATGGAGAGCGGTGCACGGTTTCAGGGCGGAAGCTTTTTAAAAAGTGGTCTAATAAGCGTATATAGGACATCTTAAGATGGGTTTTGGAGGGTTAATTTAATGAAGAATGGAATGTTTATTACGTTTGAAGGCCCGGATGGTGCAGGGAAGACAACCATCATTAGTATGGTTGCGAGGCAATATGAGGATGCAATACTGACAAGGGAGCCGGGCGGTATCGATATAGCGGAACAAATTAGAGGTGTAATCTTGAATCAAGAAAATACGGCTATGGATCCGCGGACAGAAGCTTTGCTGTATGCAGCTGCACGAAGACAGCATTTAATTGAAAAGGTAAAGCCTGCATTAGGGGAAGGAAAAGTGGTCTTTTGTGATCGGTTTGTTGATAGCTCTTTAGCATATCAAGGATATGCTCGAGGCTTGGGAATAGATGAAGTACTGAATATTAACCAGTTTGCCATTGAGAATATGATGCCTGATTTAACGATTTACTTTGATATTGAGCCTGAGGTAGGGTTAAAGCGAATTAATAAAAATAAAGGACGGGAAATTAATCGCTTAGATTTAGAAAATCTTGAATTCCACCAAAAGGTAAGGGAAGGATATCATCATATTTTGGAGCGTTTTGCAGATAGGATTGTTAAAATAGATGCTTCAGGAACGCTAGAAGAGGTATTCCAAAGGACAATTCAGATTATAAAGGATAAATTAGAAGAGACAAAGCCTTAACCTTAAGGCTTTTTTTCTATTCTTCAAAAGGAAAACTACCCCTTTTCTAGTATGTAAAGACACTTAATACCTGTTATAATTATAGAAACGGAAGTCGGTAACGATAATTGAAAGGGTGAAACGAATGAAACTAATCATTGCAGTTGTTCAGGACCAAGATAGCAATCGGTTATCAAAGGCTTTGGTAGAGAATAATTTCCGCGCTACTAAACTTGCGAGTACAGGTGGATTTTTAAAATCCGGCAATACCACGTTTATGATCGGTACAGAAGATATTCGTGTGGATCGAGCTCTTCAAATTATTAAGGACAACTGCAGGGCACGTGATCAATTAGTAGCCCCAGTTTCCCCCATGGGTGGAAACGCAGACTCTTATGTTCCCTATCCCGTTGAGGTAGAAGTAGGGGGAGCAACAGTCTTCGTTCTGCCAATTGAACAGTTTATGCATTTTTAATCTAAGAGGTTTTAAATTATAGAAGTGAGTGATGATTTTGGTTAAAACATGGGATCAACTGGAAGTGGTACAACCAACTGTATTAAAAATGATTAAAAACAGTATACAGAAACACCGAGTTGCCCATGCATACCTACTTGAAGGCATTAGGGGGACAGGCAAAAAAGAGATTGCCCTTTTATATACAAAAGCTCTTTTTTGTGAATCCCCGATGAATGGGTATAATCCATGTGAAGCCTGCTCGAATTGTAGGCGGATTAATCATGGCAACCACCCTGATGTGCATATAGTTGAACCGGATGGTCAATCCATTAAAGTAGATCAAATAAGAAACCTTCAGGCGGAGTTTTCAAAAAAGGGAGTTGAATCCCTAAAAAAGGTCTATATACTGGTGCATGCTGATAAAATGAGTGTCAGTGCCTCCAATAGCTTGCTAAAATTCCTTGAGGAGCCAAGTTCCCAAACGACAGCCTTCCTGCTAACGGAGCAGCCGCAGAAAATCTTGCCTACCATTCTTTCACGGTGTCAGGTATTAACATTCCAGCCGTTATCTCCACACGCAATGGTGAAACAATTGATAGAAAATGGCGTTGAACCAATGAAGGCACCACTTCTTGCCCAATTAACGAATAGTCTGGAAGACGCATTGTCATTAAATAGGGATGATTGGTTTGCACAAGCCCAAAAAGTCGTGGTAAAATTATATGAAGTGTTGAAAAGAAGTCCATTGGAGGCGATGATTATGCTCCAAGGGGATTGGTTTCCTCACTTTAAAGAGAAAGAACAGATTAATCGTGGTTTAGATCTATTACTTCTTATTTTTAAAGATTTACTATATATTCAGCTAGACAAGCAGGAGCAGATTGTTTATCTCGAAGATAGAGAACGGCTAAAACAATTTGCCCTGCAGGCATCTAGGCGGCGCTTAACCGATCAAATGTCAGCTATTCTTGAAGCAAAGAAAAAGCTTGCGGCTAATATGAATCCTCAGCTTATGATGGAACAGCTTGTGCTAAAATTGCAGGAGGGATCTTCGTTTGTATGATGTTGTAGGAGTACGATTTAAAAAAGCGGGGAAAATCTATTATTTTGATCCTGGAGAGCTGCAGGTTCAGAAGGATGACTTTGTGATTGTTGAAACGGTTCGTGGTGTCGAATATGGCAAAGCGGTTATAGCCAAAAAAACAGTAGAAGAACACGATGTCGTTCTTCCGCTTAAAAAGGTAGTAAGAATTGCTGATCAAAAGGATCGAATGATTGTTGAGGAAAACAAACAGGCTGCACAGGAAGCATATGAAACATGTAATGAAAAAGTCAATGAACATCAGCTGGATATGAAACTAGTGGATGTTGAATATACATTTGACCGTAACAAAATCATTTTTTATTTTACCGCTGACGGAAGAGTTGATTTCCGAGAGCTTGTAAAGGATTTAGCAGCGATTTTCCGTACGAGAATTGAACTCAGGCAAATTGGTGTTCGCGATGAAGCAAAAATGCTTGGTGGAATTGGGCCATGCGGAAGAATGCTCTGTTGTTCAACCTTTCTAGGTGACTTTGATCCCGTTTCGATTAAAATGGCGAAGGATCAAAATCTATCATTAAATCCAACGAAAATATCTGGACTATGCGGCAGGCTCATGTGCTGTTTAAAATATGAAAATGATGAATATGAATCAGCCAAGGAGCAGTTGCCGGATATTGGTGAAATCATTGTTACTCCCCTTGGAGAAGGAAAAGTGGTAGGATTAAATATCTTAGAGCGGGTCCTTCAGGTGGAGCTAAAGGAACACGATCGGGTTCTCGAGTATACTTTGGATGAAATCATTAAAGAAGGTGCCTTTTCGATACAATCCACAGATTAACGAGGTGGAATACGTGGATAAAAAAGAGATATTTGATTCAGTTAGTAATATGGAAACACAAATTGGCCAGCTTTACCAACAGCTGGGGGAATTAAAGCAGCATCTGGCTGAAATAATAGAAGAAAATCATTATTTAAAGCTGGAGAATGAGCATCTAAGGCGCCGTTTAGATGTGACCACGGAAAAGGGAAAGAAGGATGTCACCATGAAAAAAGGGGCAGCTCAAGTACAACCGAGTGATAAGCCCTTTGATATTGGTGAAGGATATGATAACCTTGCTCGTCTTTACCATGAAGGGTTTCATATTTGCAATCTTCATTTTGGGAGCTTACGTAAGGAAGGGGATTGCTTGTTCTGCCTTTCTTTTCTAAATAAAAAATAAGAATCGGCCTTCCTGCCAAAAGGAAGGCTATTTTTATAAGTCAGGTGATACATATGGTTAATTTAAAAGATGATGAACGGCTTGATTATTTATTAGCAGAGGACTTACGAATAATCCAGAGTCCCTCTGTTTTTGCTTTTTCACTCGATGCCGTTTTGCTGGCACGGTTTGTCTATGTCCCCATTCAAAAAGGAAATTTAGTGGATCTGTGCAGTGGGAATGGAGTGATTCCTTTGTTTTTGAGCGTAAGAACAAAAGGTACAATTACGGGAGTGGAAATTCAAGAAAGACTATATGATATGGCAATAAGAAGTATTGAATATAATGGGCTGCAGGACCGGCTAAAAATGGTTCACGGCGACATTAAGAACATGCCAAAGCTTTTGGGTTATGGGAATTTTGATGTGGTAACATGCAATCCACCTTATTTTGTAACTCCTTCAACGGGTGAAATTAATTTAAATGAGCACCTGGCCATTGCCCGCCATGAAATCTATTGCACGTTAGAGGATGCAATAAGCGTTTCAAGTCAGTTAGTAAGGCAGGGGGGGAAGGTGGCATTTGTTCACCGGCCAGGGCGATTATTGGATATCATTTCTTTAATGCGTAAATATCGTCTTGAGCCAAAACGGATTCAGTTTGTGTATCCTAAGATAGGAAAAGAGGCCAATACTTTATTAGTAGAAGCCATAAAGGATGGAAGCCCAGACTTGAAGATTTTACCCCCGATCATTGTCTATAATGAAGACAATGAATATACTCCCGAAATAAGAGGGATTTTATATGGAGAAAAATAATCACATCTTTTATGTACTAACATGCGGGGATGGAAGCTTCTACGGAGGATATACAAATAATCTTGACCGAAGGCTAAAGCTCCATAATGATGGGAAAGGGGCAAAATATACCCGAGGGAGAGGACCGTTATCATTAACATTTTTCAAAACTTATGACAATAAGAGTGATGCCCTAAAAGCAGAGTATCAATTTAAACGGTTAACGAGAAAGAAAAAATTGGAGTTTTTAATTAGGGAAACGGGTGGTTATGATGTGGCAGCAAAAGAGCTTTGAAAACGAGGAGCAAAAGGGGATTCTTTATCTCGTTCCAACCCCTATTGGAAATCTGGAAGACATGAGCGTTCGGGCAATTAGAATTTTAAAAGAAGCGGACTTAATTGCTGCTGAAGATACTCGAAATACAAAAAAACTATGTAATTACTTTGAAATTACGACCCCTGTGGTAAGTTATCACGAGCACAATAAGGAGACAAGTGGGGAGAAATTGATTTTGAAGGTAAAGGACGGCTTAAAAATTGCCCTTGTTAGCGATGCAGGAATGCCAACCATCTCCGACCCTGGCTATGAGCTCGTAACGGCGGCAATCGCCGAGGAGTTAACGGTTGTTCCATTACCTGGTGCAAATGCAGCACTCACTTCCTTAATTGCTTCCGGACTTGTAACCCAGCCCTTCTATTTTTATGGTTTTTTAAATCGTAATAAGAAGGACAAACGTAAGGAATTAGAAGGCTTGAAACATCAGGAAGCAACAATGATTTTCTATGAATCACCACACCGTTTAAAAGAAACTCTGTCCATTATGCTGGAAATCCTCGGTGATCGAAAAGTTTCCTTATGCAGAGAATTAACAAAAAGGTATGAGGAATTTATCAGAGGCAGTATTCAAGAGACGGTGGAATGGGCAAATCAAGAGGAAGTCCGCGGTGAATTTTGTTTAATTGTTGAAGGTGGGAACCGAGTTAATGAAGAAACAAGCAGCTGGTGGGATGATTTAACGATTGAGGAACATGTGAATCACTACATCACGCTAAAAAATATACCATCCAAAGAGGCCATTAAACAAACAGCAAAGGATCGCGGAGTGAATAAACGAGAAGTATACCAGGCTTATCATATTGAACATTAATCAAAAAAAGCTCCAGACCATAAAGTCTGGAGCTTTCGTCTTTTATTTTACTAACTCAAATGAGTCTTGGATTTCTTTTAATAATTGTTCTGCACCTTCACGGCTAAGAATTAATTTACCGCCGGCAAGTGCTAAGTTATCATCAGAAACTTCCCCTGTTACTTGGCAAGTCATATTTGGCTTGTATTTCTTAAGGATAATACGGTCATCATCCACATAGATTTCAAGCGCATCCTTTTCTGCAATACCTAATGTACGTCTTAATTCGATTGGAATAACTACTCGTCCTAATTCATCAACTTTACGAACAATTCCTGTAGATTTCATGTGTTTCTAATCTCCTCTCAACTTGTTTTTCTCTATTTATTCTTCGTCATTATTCGACAATATTTTCACAACTCAATAATACCAGCCATTCCCATATTCGTCAATTATTTTATTAAATAAATAATAAGGGAATTTTTTCAAGTTGCTGAAAGCTTGATTTAACAGGGTTTTACTGAATAATTATTCAGTTTTTCAAGTTTTCTTTATTATTGTGATGCAGATCAAGAATCAGAATTTCAGCTCTCGTAATTCGACAAAATTCTACAAAATTCAATATATACCTACTTTTATTCCTCATATTCTTCGCAGAAAATTCGACTTTTACGTCCGCCATTTGGGATAATGGAATTAGTGAATTTTCGCCAATTGTTGGTTTGTTGCACAAAGCAAAGTTTTTCGGTATATTTTGATGATATAAGAGGCTAAAAAAGAGGCAATAATGGTTAAGTAGAGTTTAAGTTTTGCCTATTTTAGGAGGGGTTAAAATGGAGGAAAAATTAAAAACGTTTTATATTACCACACCAATTTATTATCCAAGCGGAAATTTACATATTGGGCATGCGTATACAACTGTCGCCGGTGACGCAATGGCACGTTATAAGAGGATGCGCGGTTATGATGTCATGTATTTGACGGGAACAGATGAACATGGTCAAAAAATCCAGCGAAAAGCGGAGGAAAAAGGAATCACACCTCAAAGCTATGTGGATGAAATTGTCGGAGGAATCCAAGAATTATGGAACAAACTCGATATCTCATATGATGATTTCATACGGACAACGCAGGAGAGGCATAAGCAAATTGTTGAAAAAATATTTGCTCGGCTGCTTGAGCAGGGAGATATCTATTTAGATCAATATGAAGGCTGGTACTGTACACCTTGTGAATCCTTTTTTACTGACCGTCAACTAGTGGATGGAAACTGCCCGGACTGTGGCAGACCCGTGGAAAAGGTTAAAGAAGAGTCCTACTTTTTCAGAATGGGTAAATATGTTGACAGACTTCTGCAATACTATGAAGAAAATCCCGATTTTATTCAGCCTGAGTCCCGAAAAAATGAAATGGTTAACAACTTTATCAAACCTGGTTTAGAGGATTTAGCGGTATCTAGAACGACGTTTGATTGGGGAGTAAAAGTACCAGGGGATCCAAAGCATGTCATTTATGTTTGGATTGATGCCTTATCCAATTATATTACGGCACTTGGTTATGGAACCGACAACGACAGTAAATATTTAAATTACTGGCCGGCAGATGTACACCTTGTTGGTAAAGAGATTGTCCGTTTCCATACGATTTATTGGCCAATTATGTTAATGGCCCTGGATATTCCACTACCTAAGAAAGTATTTGCTCATGGATGGCTGTTAATGAAGGATGGAAAAATGTCTAAGTCAAAAGGGAATGTAGTAGACCCTGTATCCTTAATTGACCGCTACGGACTAGATGCTCTTCGTTATTACCTGTTGAGGGAAGTTCCATTTGGTGCTGACGGAGTATTCACGCCTGAGGGTTTTGTCGAAAGAATTAATTTTGACCTAGCTAATGATTTAGGAAATCTGTTAAATCGTACTGTTGCAATGATCGAAAAATATTTTGCAGGAGTCATTCCAGATTATGCAGGATCTGTTGGTGAGTTTGATGAGACATTACTTCAAGTGAATCGGGATACAGTAACTAAATATGAAGAGGCTATGGAGAAGATGGAGTTTTCAGTAGCCTTAGCATCGATTTGGCAATTGGTAAGCCGGACAAATAAATATATTGATGAGACACAGCCATGGACATTAGCGAAAAATGAAAATCGTAAAGATGAGCTTGCAAGTGTAATGGTGCACCTTGCTGAGTCATTACGCAGAATTGCGATTCTTCTCCAGCCATTTTTAACCCGGACACCGAATGGTATTTTTAATCAGTTAGGGATTACGGATGCCGGCCTTAAGGCATGGGAGAGCCTTGAAAAGTTCGGTTTAATTCCAAGCGGAACAAAGGTTCAAAAAGATGCTCCACTTTTCCCGCGTCTTGAGATTGCGGAGGAAGTTGAGTTTATTAAAACAAAAATGCAAGGCGGTACTGCACCGGCTGCAGAAGAAAAGAAAGAAGAAAAAGCGGAAGAACTTGCTGAGATTGCCATTGATGATTTTATGAAAATTGATTTACGGGTGGCAGAGGTTATTCAGGCGGAACCAGTTAAAAAGGCGGATAAACTTCTAAAGCTTCAGCTTGATTTGGGGTATGAAAAGCGCCAGGTGGTTTCAGGAATCGCTCAATACTATAAGCCGGAGGAATTAGTAGGTCAAAAGGTGATTTGCATTACGAACCTAAAGCCTGTGAAACTTCGCGGTGAACTTTCCCAAGGAATGATCTTGGCTGGTTCAAAAGACGGACAATTATCACTTGCTACTGTAGATCAAACATTGCCAAATGGATCAAAAGTGAAATAAAGTTTCATACAAAAGAGCCTTTAATGGGCTCTTTTGCTTTAATAAAGTTTCACGTGAAACAATTTTCGAGATATTTCGGTGTTTTTAAACTTTTAATGACAGGGAGTTTTAAAATGTTATTCGACACACATGCACATTTAAATGATGAGCAATACAACGAGGATTTGCAGGAGGTTATTGTAAGGGCACAGGAAGAAGGGGTATCCAATCTTGTTGTAGTCGGTTTTGACCGACCAACGATTGAAAGGGCAATGGTTTTGGCAGATACATATGATTTTATCTATGCTTGTGTCGGTTGGCACCCGGTTGATGCCATTGATATGACAGAAGAGGATTTACGATGGATCGAGGATTTAACCGCACACCCAAAGGTTGTCGCAATAGGTGAAATGGGGCTGGACTATCATTGGGATAAGTCTCCAAAGGACATCCAGAAAGAGGTATTCCGCAAACAAATCAGGCTAGCGAAAAAGGTAAAGCTTCCAATCGTCATTCACAATCGTGAAGCAACGGCAGATATTGTTGAGATCTTAAAGGAGGAGGGAGCAGAGGAGGTCGGGGGCATCATGCACTGTTTTAGCGGCAGCCCAGAGATTGCGAAGGAATGTGTGAAAATGAATTTTTATATTTCACTTGGCGGTCCGGTTACTTTTAAAAATGCAAAAAAGCCGAAAGAAGTGGCTGCTGAAATTCCTTTAGATAAACTGTTAATTGAAACCGATTGCCCTTATTTAGCACCCCATCCTCATCGCGGAAAAAGAAATGAACCGGGGTATGTGAAGCTGGTCGCTGAGCAAATTGCCGAAATAAAAGGCATAACCCTAGAAGAAGTAGCCCATGCAACCACCAATAATGCAAAAAAATTATTCGGCATAAACTGACAGAAAATGCTGTCGTAGTACCGAGAAACTTGTCCGAATTTTTTCGAAAAACAAAAAGTTCTACACGTCTCCTTTGAGGAATAGGATTACCATGTCGATAAGTTTTCCTTTGCTTTCCATACAACATTATGCATAATTAGAAATACGTTCACAGGAATGCAAGGGTTGACAGCCGACAGCGTGGTTCTTATTATTTACTCCAACAAGAAGGAGGCGTTTTTCATCGTATTCAAAAACATGAAAAACCTGATTTCCAGGTCTGTGAGCAAGAAGAAATGGCCCATTGTATTCGCTAGTTTAGTAGTTTTTGCCGGTGCTCTTGGTTTCCTTGTGTTTGAGGGGTCGAAGAAAACAGTGGCAATGACACTGAATGGCCAAGAAAGAATCGTAAAAACACATGCAGATACCGTCAAAGAAGTATTCGACGAGCTAGGGTTAAAGATTCGCTCTCAAGACTACTTGTTTCCGCCTACAAATAGCAATGTAAAAGATGATCAAAAGATTGTCTGGAAACAAGCAAAACAGGTTACTATTGTGAAAGACAACGAGAAGAAAACGGTATGGACAACAGCCGATACGGTTGCTGAGCTTCTAGGAAATCAGAAAATTTCGTTAAAAAAACATGACCAAATTTTGCCTAAGCCGCAGAAACAGATTAAAAACAAGATGAAAATTAATATTAAAGCTGCCTTTCATCTTACATATGTAGATGGTGGAAAGAGGAAGAAAGTATGGTCCACTTCGACTACGGTCGCTGACTTTTTAACACAACAGGGGATTAAACTAAAATCATTAGACCGAGTTGAACCGTCATTAACTGCGACAGTCAAAAAGAATAATGTGATTCACGTTATTCGAGTAGAAAAAGTCACCGATGTAGTGGAAGAACCAGTTCATTTTGCTGTAATAACAAAAAAAGATGAGAGCCTCGCTAAAGGTAAAGAAAAGACTGTCAAGGAAGGCCAGAAGGGACTTGTTTCAAGAGAATATGAAGTTTTCTACGAAAATGGAAAAGAAGTTTCAAGAAAACTAATTAATGAGCAGAAGCTTAAAGAGAAACAGGATAAGATTGTGGCTGTCGGAACGAAGGAGTTGGATTTACAAGTATCTCGTGGTGAAAGTGATACCGGTAAAGAGTTCTATGTGAGTACAACGGCTTATACAGCAGATTGTAACGGCTGTTCGGGAAGGACGGCAACAGGGATTAACCTGCGGGCGAATCCAAATGTAAAAGTGATTGCTGTTGATCCAAATATCATTCCTCTTGGAACAAAGGTTTTTGTGGAAGGCTATGGCTATGCTGTAGCAGCAGATACGGGTTCGGCTATTAATGGTTACAAAATAGATGTTTTCTTTCCATCCAGATCGCAGGCATATCGCTGGGGTGTTCGGAAGGTGAAAATTAAAGTCCTAAATTAAGCTTTTTTGTGCAGAGGATACCTTCCTCTGCATTTTGCTTTTTTCGCGAATTTCTTTATACTAAGGAAAGCGTGAGCGCCTTTTAGCAGCATCATCTGAACCATTTATAGATTCTTTTCTATTGTATGATGTTTTTCATTTATATAGACGATGGACATTACAAAAATGTTTCAAATTTTTTTCAATTTTTTATTTTTTATGTTTTTTGGAGGAAAAAATGAAGATTAAAGAAATAATTGTGGTAGAGGGCAAGGATGATACGACCGCCATTAAAAGGGCGGTAGATGCAGATACAATTGAAACAAACGGATCAGCAGTAAATCAAGCAACAATCGAGAAGGTAAAACGTGCCCAAGAAAAGAGAGGGGTTATTATTTTTACCGACCCGGATTTTCCCGGCGAAAAGATTAGAAAGACGATTGCAGAAAAGGTACCAGGGTGCAAACATGCCTTTTTACCAAAGGAAGTGGCAATTGCCAAGAATGGGAAAGGGGTCGGAGTGGAACATGCCCACCCGGAGGCAATTGTTGAGGCTTTAAAGGATGCCCAAATGATGCGTGAAACGATTGTCGAAGAAATCTCCCAAGAGGATTTAGTCATAGCAGGTCTAATTGGCGGTGAAGGGTCAAAGGAACGCCGAATCAAGCTGGGGAACCTTTTAAAAATTGGCTATACAAATGGAAAACAGCTACATAAGCGCTTAATGATGTTTCAAATCAGTAAGCAGGAATTCGCACAGGCACTTTCAGTCGTGCTTCAGGAGGAACAAAATGAATAAAGATATCGCGACCCCTATTAGAACAAGGGCTATACTGGAGAAATACGGTTTTTCGTTTAAGAAAAGCCTAGGACAAAATTTTTTGATTGATACAAACATATTAAAAAAAATCGTTGAATTTGCCAATATTACAGAAGATACGGGCACCATTGAAATTGGACCGGGGATTGGTGCGTTAACCGAGCAACTTGCCCGCAGCAGCAAAAGGGTAGTTGCTTTTGAAATTGATCAGCGCTTGCTGCCTATTTTAAAGGATACTCTTGACCCTTATTCCAACGTAAAAGTGATTCATCAGGATGTTTTAAAAGCAGATGTAAAAGAGGTCATTAAGGATGAGTTTCAAACAATTGATGATCTGATGGTGGTTGCAAATTTACCGTATTACGTAACAACACCGATTATTATGAAAATCCTCGAGGAGCATCTGCCGATTCGCGGAATTGTTGTCATGCTCCAAAAGGAAGTGGCGGATCGAATTTCAGCTTCTCCAGGTACAAAAGATTACGGGTCACTTTCAATAGCTGTTCAGTACTATACGGAAGCCGAAACGGTAATGATTGTTCCGAAAACCGTGTTTGTTCCTCAGCCTAATGTCGATTCTGCGGTTATCAGGCTGACGAGGCGGACCACTCCTGCGGTTACGGTGAAAGATGAGGGTTTCTTTTTCCAAGTTACAAGAGCAAGCTTCGCCCAAAGAAGAAAGACATTGTTGAACAATTTAACTAGCCAGCTGCCGGATGGCAAGCAGAAAAAGGAACAAATCCTTGAAGCTTTAGGCGGATGCGGGATTGATCCGACTAGAAGAGGGGAAACACTCTCCCTAGAAGAGTTCGGAAGGCTCAGTGATGCATTATATCCTTATTTTAAGTAGAAGACCTCTTAGAGGGTCTTTTTTTTGCTTAGAGAGGTGTTTCAAGCCTTCACCCCATTCCGTCACAAATCTGCCGTATTCTGCATAGCCTATGAAAGGAACTTTATTTGGAAGGCCTTATTTGCTGGTCTTATTGGAGTGACAGCAATGGATTTAAAATTAATGGATGTTGTCGGCAGACAATCACATAATTGCGATATTCTCTTCCGAATTATAGATATTCGGGAAATCAACGGTCAAAAGATTGCCATCCTCTACGGTGAAGATTTTCGCTTAATTGCAGATGCACCCTATTACGATTTGATTCCAATTAACCAAACAGACAGAATGAGGATGACACAGGAATTTCGAACTCTGGAAGAACAATCGTACCGGCTTTTTACACAAGATGTTGATTTATTGAAGCACAGACAGGAATATGAAGCAACAGACGGGTATGTCAAATCATTTAATTACTTCCAGATTCCCGGTAAGGTCCTTCATTTAGATGGAGACCCAAATTACTTAAAGAAATGTATGGACTTATACGATAAAATCGGGATACCAGTCACAGGAATTCATTGTAATGAAAAAGAAATGCCTGAAAAAATCGGTCAATTAATTGATTATTACCGTCCCGACATCCTTGTCATCACAGGACATGATGCTTATTCAAAAGCTAAAGGGAAAATGACCGATATCAATGCATATCGTCATTCCAAACATTTTGTTCAAACCGTTCGGGAAGCACGCCGAAAAGTACCGCATTTGGATCAATTGGTGATTTTTGCAGGTGCCTGCCAATCCCATTTTGAATCGCTCATTCATGCAGGAGCCAATTTTGCAAGTTCACCATCAAGGATCAATATCCATGCACTTGACCCTGTATATATCGTAGCCAAAATTAGCTTTACTCCCTTTATGGAACGGATAAATGTCTGGGATGTATTAAGAAATACATTGACCGGCGAAAAAGGATTAGGAGGAATCGAAACAAGGGGAGTATTACGGACTGGAATGCCGTATAATCCGGTTCCTGAGGAATAATTGAAAGCCTTTTTTACTCAAAGGGGCTTTTTTTTTATGATTGATACAT
This sequence comes from Neobacillus cucumis, assembly GCF_016107705.1. The sequence goes on along the minus strand of NZ_JAEHGC010000024.1, from coordinate 35,377 downwards.
ATTTAAGGCAAGTTAAGGAAACCATAGAAATGTTGAAATTTAGAAGAAAAAGTAGAAGAAAAAATATTGACAATCTTTTTATCGGACTGATATAATTTTATATTTTGTTTGACAAAATGTTATTTGCGTGGTATACTTTTACATAGTGAGGTGGACCGAATGCCAAAAACCTTAGCCGATATTAAAAAGGCTCTTGACTCAAATTTAGGGAAAAGATTGTTACTTAAGGCAAACGGAGGACGCAGAAAAACGATTGAGCGTTCCGGTGTTTTAGCGGAAACATACCCTTCAGTATTTGTCATTGAGTTGGATCAAGATGAGAATGCTTTTGAGCGCGTTTCATACAGCTATGCAGATGTATTGACTGAGACCGTTCAAATCACCTTTGAAGATGCATCAGGACACTTAGCTTTAAGCTAACATATGAGCAATGTTTAGGCGGTAAACTGTGGTTTACTGCTTTTTGCTTTCTTCAAAAATCGACATGGATGATTATAGATAACATGAAAAGATTAAATTTATACATACTATAAATACCGTGAGTGAAGAAAGGGGTTGTTTAGATGGGCAGAAGAAGAGGTGTCATGTCTGGTCAATTTAAAGAGGAGCTCGCAAAGGAGCTTGGCTTTTATGATGTGGTTCAAAAAGAAGGCTGGGGCGGGATTAAAGCCCGTGACGCAGGGAATATGGTAAAGCGTGCCATAGAGCTTGCCCAGCAACAGTTGTTGAACAAACGTTAACCAAAAGATCGATATCTTTCTGAAGTCAGTTTAAACCGATAGATTCACCACGGTCAGGCCAGGGAATAAACCCCCTGGCCTTTCATTTCTGCATTATTTTTTGTTAAAATGTTATATTTGATAGGATTATTTTTCTATCACGTCTTACATTGACCGTTTTGTGGTAAAATAGGACAAAATATGGAACTGTCAATTTTTAAAGTAGGTGGACGTTGTGAAGCTTTTAATAAAAGCACCGGCCAAGATTAATTTATCATTAGATGTTTTGAACAAACGTCCTGATGGATATCATGAAGTTGAAATGATTATGACAACAATTGATTTGGCCGATCGAGTTGAGCTAAGTTTATTAAATCAAGATAAAATACATATTCTTTCCCATAACCGCTACGTTCCGGATGACCAGCGAAATTTAGCCTATCAGGCTGCTCAGCTGTTAAAGGACCGTTTTCAAGTCAAAAAAGGGGTTGTGATCTCCATTGAAAAGACAATCCCGGTTGCTGCAGGCCTTGCCGGCGGCAGCAGTGATGCTGCGGCAACATTAAGAGGTTTAAATAAGTTATGGGGGCTCGGATTAACACTGGATGAGCTGGCTGAACTCGGTTCTGAAATTGGCTCAGATGTTTCCTTCTGTGTATATGGCGGGACAGCCATAGCAAAAGGCAGAGGAGAATTTATCACCGATCTCCCAGCTCCTCCTACATGCTGGGTGATTTTAGCGAAACCCTTTATTGGTGTATCAACAGCAGAGGTCTATCGCCGCCTCGACTTAAATGGAATGAAGCACCCGAACACAAATGGAATGATTGAAGCAATAAAAAATAATGATTATCAGCAGGTTTGTCAAAACGTTGGGAACGTTTTAGAAGATGTTACATTAAACCTGCATCCGGAGGTAGCCCTCATCAAGGATCAAATGAAGCGCTTTGGTGCTGATGCTGTACTAATGAGTGGTAGTGGCCCGACGGTTTTTGGTTTAGTTCAGCATGATTCGAGAATGCATCGAATCTATAACGGCTTAAGAGGATTTTGTGACCAGGTTTTTGCGGTGAGGATGTTAGGAGAACGCCACTTCCTTGATTAAATGCGTACGTTAGTGATATATTTTAATTAGAATTTTCGTCTTTTGGAGGTTATTATGAAGTTTCGTCGAAGTGAACGGTTGATTGATATGACGAATTATTTACTGGACCATCCTCGCCAGCTCGTACCGCTGACATTTTTCGCCGATCGTTATGAATCAGCAAAATCATCTATTAGTGAAGATTTAGCGATAGTCAAAGAAACATTTGAGCAAAAAGGATTTGGAACCTTGCAGACGGTACCGGGTGCAGCTGGAGGCGTTAAATTCTTAGTGCAAATAAGCAAAGAAAATGCGAGGCCTTTTGTTCAAGAACTCTGTGAATTAATCGCTACTCCTGATCGGTTATTACCTGGAGGCTATTTATATTTGACGGATATCTTGGGGGATCCTCAAATTGTCCAAAAAGCAGGAAGGATTATTGCTTCTGCTTATTCCGAAGCTAAAATTGATGTCATCATGACTGTGGCAACAAAAGGGATTCCGCTTGCCTATGCAGTGGCAAGTCAATTAAATGCTCCTGTTGTGATTGTCAGAAGGGACAGCAAAGTAACGGAGGGACCGACCGTAAGCATTAATTATGTCTCTGGTTCAACCAAAAGAATTCAAACGATGGTTCTTTCTAAGAGAAGCCTTACAGAAGGCTCCAGGGTCTTGATTGTCGATGATTTCATGAAAGCTGGCGGAACAGTCATCGGCATGATTAGTTTATTAGAGGAATTTAATGCTACAGTTGCCGGGATTGCTGTTTTAGTCGAAGCGGAAAAAATTGAAGAGCGCCTGGTTGATAACTATTTATCTCTTGTTCAATTATCGGATGTTGATTTGAAGGAAAAAAAGATTAATGTTAAAGAAGGTAACTATTTTACACTAAATAAATAGGAGGGTTTTACATATGGAAATCGTTCAAACAAATCAAGCACCAGCTGCAATTGGTCCCTATTCTCAAGGTATTGTTGTCAATAATTTGTTTTACAGTTCTGGTCAAATTCCACTAACAGCGGAAGGTACTTTGGTTGAAGGAGATATTAAGGTACAAACCCACCAGGTATTTAAAAATTTACAAGCAGTACTAGAAGCTGCTGGTGCATCATTAGAGACAGTTGTAAAAGCCACTGTTTTTATTAAAAATATGGATGAATTTGCACAGCTTAATGAAATCTATGGAGAATATTTCCACACTCATAAACCTGCACGTTCATGTGTCGAAGTAGCCAGATTACCTAAAGATGTATTAGTTGAGATCGAAGTTGTAGCGCTCGTGAAATAAACGAGTGCTTTTTTATTTGTAAGGAGGGAAATATTTATTATTTTGTCTTAAAATGTAAGAAAATTACCGTTTTTTACAGAAGTTCACTTTTTTGCCCTAATTTTTCTAAAAAATTTTAAAATTAAAGAAGGAAAACCAAGATTTCTGTTGAATTTATTAATCTAGCTTTTTATCTAGAAGAAAAGGGTGTGAGCACATGGAAGTAACTGACGTAAGATTACGCCGCGTTAATACGGATGGAAGAATGAGAGCGATTGCATCAATCACATTAGACAATGAATTTGTAGTTCATGACATTCGTGTTATCGATGGAAACAACGGTTTATTTGTAGCTATGCCAAGTAAACGTACTCCAGACGGAGAATTTCGTGACATTGCGCATCCAATCAATTCAGGAACACGCGGAAAAATCCAAGAAGCTGTTTTGGCAGAGTACCACCGCTTAGGTGAATTGGAAATTGAATTTGAAGAAGCCGGAGCTTCCTAAGGATTTTGACAACTAGGGCCTTTCTTCCACGTAAGGCTCTTTTTATTTTTTAGATTCTTCGCTAATTGTCCCCTCTATCAGTCCTCTAAGCGGCACTCCAAATAACAAATTAAGACACTTTCGGAACATTCCTTGAAAAGGCAAGCAAATTGCGTTAATATTTTTAATGGATAAAAAGGTAAATTGGAGGCATGTTCATGTCTAATCGTTATGCTGTGATTTTAGCCGCAGGACAAGGAACGCGGATGAAATCAAAGCTTTATAAAGTGTTGCACCCGGTTTGTGGAAAACCAATGGTTCAGCATGTAGTGGATCAAATAACAAAGCTGGATATAGAAGAAATGGTTACGATTATCGGGCATGGAGCAGAAATGGTAAAAGCCCAATTAGGCGAAAAAAGCCTTTATGCTCTTCAAGAACAGCAGCTTGGAACGGCACATGCGGTCATCCAGGCTGAAGAAATGCTCGCTGGTAAAAAGGGAACAACCATTGTTGTCTGCGGTGATACTCCATTAATTCGTGCAGAAACGATGGAAGCCTTATTTAACCATCATCAAGAACTAGCTGCAAAGGCTACCATTCTGACTGCGAGGATTGAAGATCCAACAGGCTATGGCCGGATCATTCGAAATGAAAGCGGATTGGTTGAAAAAATCGTTGAACACAAAGATGCCACAGAGGCAGAGCGGGCCATTAATGAAATTAATACTGGAACGTATTGCTTCGACAATGAGGCTCTTTTTGAGGCATTATTAAAGGTCTCAAATGATAATGTTCAAGGGGAATACTATTTACCGGATGTTATCGAGATTCTAAAGGAACAAGGTGAAATTGTTACCGCTTTCCAAACAGATAAGTTTGAAGAAACGATTGGCGTGAATGACAGAATCGCGCTAAGCACTGCAGAGCGAATTATGCGAAACCGGATTAATGAAGACCATATGCGGAATGGTGTAACGCTCATCGATCCCGATAACACCTATATTGAGACAGATGTACAAATTGGCCAGGATACTGTGATTTATCCTGGGACCATCCTGAAGGGTAGAACGATCATTGGTTCTGATTGTCAAATTGGCCCGCATTCTGAGATTGATACTTGTGAAATCGGGAATGGAACAGTTATCCGCCAATCTGCTGCTAATAAAAGCTCAATTGGCGCAAATGTCAATATTGGGCCGTTTGCCCATATTCGGCCTGATTCAGCCATTCAAGATGAAGTGAAGATTGGAAACTTCGTTGAAATTAAGAAGGCTGTATTTGGTAAGGGAAGCAAAGCCTCTCATTTAAGTTATATTGGAGATGCAGAAGTGGGTAATAATGTAAACATCGGCTGTGGTTCGATCACGGTTAACTATGATGGTAAAAATAAATATTTAACCAAAATAGAAGATGATGTCTTTGTCGGCTGTAATTCAAATCTTGTTGCTCCTGTTACAGTTGGGAAGGGTGCATATGTTGCTGCAGGTTCTACCATTACCATGGATGTACCTGGAGAGGCATTGTCCATTGCCCGTGCGAAGCAAGTGAATAAGGAAAACTACGTTCAAAAGCTTAATTTGAAAAAATAAGCGAGAATAATGGAGGACCATCATGTCAAATCAATATTTAGATCCAAATTTAAAGGTATTCAGTTTAAATTCTAATCTCCCCTTGGCAAGAGAAATTGCAAAAGTAATCGGTGTAGAGCTTGGAAAGTGTTCAGTAACTAGATTTAGTGACGGAGAAATTCAAATTAATATTGAAGAAAGTATCCGCGGCTGTGATGTGTACGTAATCCAGTCAACGAGCAATCCGATTAATGAGAATCTCATGGAACTATTAATCATGATTGATGCATTAAAAAGAGCATCTGCAAAAACGATTAATATTGTTATGCCTTATTATGGTTATGCCCGTCAAGATCGTAAAGCACGTGCCCGTGAGCCAATTACTGCAAAATTAGTAGCAAATCTGCTTGAAACAGCAGGAGCAACTCGTGTAATTTGTCTTGATTTGCACGCACCGCAAATTCAAGGGTTCTTTGATATTCCAATTGACCACCTTATGGGAGTGCCGATTTTATCAGAATACTTTAAGAACAAAGCACTAGACGGTGATCTTGTCGTTGTATCTCCAGACCATGGCGGGGTAACAAGAGCTAGAAAAATGGCAGAGCGCCTAAAAGCTCCAATCGCGATTATTGACAAACGCCGTCCGCGTCCAAATGTTGCCGAGGTTATGAATATTGTGGGTAACATTGATGGAAAGGTAGCTATTCTTATTGATGATATTATTGATACAGCTGGAACGATTACACTTGCTGCAAATGCATTAGTGGAAAACGGTGCTTTAGAGGTTTATGCCTCCTGTACACACCCTGTATTGAGCGGTCCAGCCATTGAAAGAATTCAAAATTCAAAAATTAAAGAATTAGTGGTTACAAACTCAATTGAACTTCCGGAAGAGAAAAAGATTGATAAAATTATAAATCTTTCTGTCGCACCACTAATCGGTGAAGCAATTATCCGTGTACATGAGGAACAGTCCGTAAGTACATTATTTGATTAATCCGTACAAGGATCCATCCGAATTATACTGAATTAAAATGTTTAGACCTTCCTGTTTTGGGGTAATTTTATAAAGTGAACTTAAATAGGAAGGTGACATTTCAATGAGTACTGTTTTACAAGCAAAAGAACGCAATGAATTTCGTCATTCTGCTTTAAAGAAAATTCGGGACACTGGAAGCATTCCAGCTGTTATTTATGGTGCAAAGGTTGAAAGTAAGCCTGTTTATATTAGTTCTGCTGATTTAACGAAAACCATTCGTTCTGTAGGGAGGAATGGTGTCTTTTCTCTTGATATCAGTGGAAATCAGCATGATGTTGTCTTAAAGGATTATCAAGAGGATTGTATAAAAAAAGAAATTACACATGTTGATTTTTTAGCAGTTGATAAGTCTTCAAAAATCAATGTATCGGTCAGACTTGTACTTACTGGCGAGGCCGCAGGTGTGAAAGATGGCGGGGTTCTACAGCAGCCAGTCCACGAATTGTCAATCACATCAACTCCTGACAATATTCCGGCTCAGATTGAAGTAGATGTCACGAACCTGCAGGTTGGTGAAAATGTAACCATTGCAGATATCCTCTATCAAGGGTCATTTTCGATTAATCATGATGCAGAAGAAGTGGTTGCCTCGATTCTTCCTCCTAAACAGGAAGAAGAAATTAATGCAGGTGAACAGCAAGATGGCGGCCATCCTGATCAAGAAGAAGGAAGAGAAACAGAACCAATTGGAGACTAATAGTAATAGACGTAACCTAAACAAAGGTTACGTCTTTTGCAGTTCTTATTTAAAGCGAAAATAATGGAGAGAATTTATGCTTCGAAAATTTTTTAGAAAGTGGTCTGAACCGGAAGAGGTGGGAAAGATGAAAATAATGGTTGGTTTAGGAAATCCGGGGAAGCAATATGAACATACGAGGCACAATGTAGGCTTCGATGTCATTGATGAGCTTTCGCGCCGATTTAATATTCCGTTAGACCAATCCAAATTAAAGGGTTTGTATGGAATTGGATTCTACAAAGGGGAAAAGGTCTTATTGTTAAAACCATTGACCTATATGAACTTATCCGGGGAATCCATTCGCGCCGTAATGGATTATTATGATATCGATTTAGAAGACCTCTTGGTGATTTATGATGACCTTGATCTACCTGTTGGGAAAATTCGTCTCCGCCAAAAGGGAAGCGCAGGCGGTCATAATGGAATTAAGTCCACGGTAGCCCATCTTGGCACGCAGCAATTTAACAGAATTCGAATGGGGATTGACCGCCCACAAAATGGGATGAGCGTGCCTGATTATGTTCTGGGGAAATTTCATAAAGAAGAGCAGTCACAGGTTCAAGATGTTATTCAAAAAAGTGCCGATGCATGTGAAGCCTGGCTGGAGAGGCCATTTATACAAGTAATGAATGATTTTAATCAGTAAATGTACATGAGATAGGCCATCCTTTCATATTATAAAGCGTATATCCAAAACTGAATGTTTGCGGTTTGAGAAGTGACTTTAGAGTGAATAGATTCCCCCTGTTTGGGTTAATATACTAATATTAAATCGAAGAATAGGGAGGGACAGGCGTGGCCATCCATTATCATTGCAGGCATTGCGGCACAAAATTAGGCTCTATCGAACAATCATCCATACACAGCGAAACGCTTGGTCTGAATAAGTTAACTGAACGGGAAAGACAAGAAATGGTTGCGTACGATCCATCTGGGGATATTCACATAACCTCGATTTGTGAAGACTGCCAGGAAGCTTTGGAGCGAACTCCAGAATACCATCAATATGATTTTCTTATTCATTAACTAGCTTTGGATTCACTCCAAAGCATTTTTCTGTTTTGAAATTTAAACTTTTATAATATATGAAATTTGTATACTGTCTAGCTCCAGCCCCTGAAAAAAGGGCTTTTAGCTTTTCAGTTGAGAGAGGAGGATTTAGGTTGAACAGTTTAACATCATTATTCCTTCGACAGGAAGACATACATTCTGTTATATCTGGAATGGAAGAAGGGCTAAAGGAACAGTTAATTGCAGGGTTATCAGGCTCATCGAGGACCATCTTTGCAGCATCCATTTATGAACAAATGAAAAGGCCGATTATGTTCGTTACCTATAATTTGCTGCAAGCACAAAAGCTATATGATGACCTTGTCAGTCTAGTAAATGAAAAGGATGTTTTTCTTTTTCCGGCAAATGAACTGATCGCTGCGGAAATGAGTATTGCCAGCCCGGAATTAAAGGCTCAAAGAATTGAAGCTTTGAACTATTGGAGCAAAAATAGCCGCGGAATTTTAATAGCTCCTATTTCTGGCTTGAAAAAAATTACTCCGCCAAAGGCTATGTGGAAAAACTATCAACTTTCCTTAAAACTAGGGGAAGACTTAGATATAGAGAGAACGCTTACAACCCTTGTTAAGATGGGGTATGTAAGGGGAGAAATGGTGTCTACTCCTGGAGAATTTAGTGTACGGGGCGGAATTATTGATATTTATCCTCTTACAGAATCAGACCCGCTTCGGATTGAACTTTTTGATACCGAAATTGATTCGATCCGTTATTTCTCCCTTGAGGACCAACGTTCCAAGGAAAAGATTTCTGAAATCTTAATTGGCCCTGCAACAGAAATTCTTCTTGAGGATGTAAATTACAGTCGAATCGTTGAAAGGTTAGAAGAAGGGTTAGCAAAAAGCTTAAAAAAATTAAAGGACGAAAAGGCTAAAGTTCAACTGGCACAAAATATTGGATATGAATTAGAGCTGCTAAAAAATCAGCAAAAGCCTGACCAAGTCTATAAATACTTATCTCTTGCCTACGAAAATGCTGGTAGTTTACTAGATTATCTTCCGCATAACGGTTTAGTATTTATTGATGAAATCAGCAGGGTTCATGAAATGAATGAATCTTTAGTCAAGGAAGAAGCAGACTGGTATACCTCCTTATTAGGTGAGGGACAAATTATCCATGACCTGGTTATTTCACATGACCTACACGGGCTTTTACAAAAAAGGAATTTTCCAGTCCTTTATATGTCTTTATTTCTCCGTCATGTCACCAATACTAGTCCGCAAAATATTATTAATGTTTCTTGTAAGCCTATGCAAAATTTCCATGGACAAATGCATTTGCTTAAAGCAGAAGTAGACCGTTGGAAAAAAAGCAACTATTCTATTCTTGTACTCGGCCCCGATGAAGAACGGGTAAAAAAGCTGGAGCGTGTTTTAGAGGATTATGAAATTGAATCCTCGCTTTTAGGGGAAGGGCAGGAGCCATTACCAGGTAAAGTTCAAATTATGAGAGGAAATCTCCAAACTGGATTTGAATTATCCATTCAAAAAATTGCCGTGATTACCGAGGAAGAGTTATTTAATAAACGAGTGAAAAAATCTACTAGCCGGCAAAAACTATCGAATGCGGAAAGAATTAAAAGCTATTCCGAGCTCCGGGTTGGTGACTATGTTGTTCATGTAAACCATGGGATTGGAAAATACCTTGGTATTGAAACACTTGTAATTAATGGAATTCATAAGGATTATTTACATATTCGTTATCAAGGAACGGATAAACTGTATGTTCCTGTTGAACAAATTGATTTAATCCAAAAATATGTTGGGTCTGAAGGAAAAGAGCCTAAAATCTATAAGCTTGGCGGCAGCGATTGGAAAAAGGTGAAAAAGAAAGTTCAATCCTCTGTCCAAGATATTGCGGATGATTTAATTAAGCTGTATGCCGAACGTGAAGCAGCGGTTGGTTATGCTTTCTCACCTGATGGAGACATGCAAAGAGAATTCGAAACAAACTTCGCATACCAAGAAACAGAAGATCAGTTACGTTCTATTCGTGAGATTAAAAAGGATATGGAAAGATTGCGTCCAATGGACCGGCTCCTTTGCGGCGATGTTGGTTATGGAAAAACGGAGGTTGCTATTCGTGCGGCCTTTAAAGCAATTACCGATGGCAAACAGGTTGCCTTCCTTGTGCCAACAACCATTCTAGCTCAACAGCATTTTGAAACATTAAGGGAAAGATTTCAGGACTTCCCTATTAATATTGGTTTGTTAAGCCGTTTTCGTTCTAAAAAGCAACAAACGGAAACGATAAAAGGGCTAAAGGCGGGGACTGTTGATATTGTCGTTGGAACACACCGCCTGCTGTCAAAGGATGTCATTTATCGTGACTTAGGGCTGTTAATTATCGATGAAGAACAAAGGTTTGGGGTTACACATAAGGAAAAGATAAAGAGGTTAAAAACAAATGTGGATGTTTTAACATTAACAGCCACACCAATTCCAAGAACTCTGCATATGTCCATGCTGGGAGTTCGAGATTTGTCGGTGATCGAAACACCGCCTGAAAATCGTTTCCCTGTGCAAACCTATGTTATGGAGTATAATGGATCGCTTGTCAGAGAGGCCATTGAACGGGAACTCGCCCGTGACGGACAAGTATACTTTTTATATAACCGGGTAGAGGATATTGAACGGAAGGCAGAGGAAATTTCCATGCTTGTACCGGATGCCCGTGTAACTTTTGCCCATGGGCAGATGTCGGAAAATGAATTAGAGTCTGTAATGTTGAGCTTTTTATCCGGAGAATTTGATGTTCTCGTCAGTACAACAATTATTGAAACGGGTGTTGATATTCCTAATGTCAATACGTTAATCGTCTTTGATGCTGATCGAATGGGACTTTCACAGCTTTATCAGCTGCGCGGCCGGGTTGGAAGATCGAATCGGGTTGCCTATGCCTATTTTACGTATAGAAAGGATAAAGTTTTGACGGAGGTTGCCGAGAAACGTTTGCAGGCAATTAAGGAATTTACGGAGCTTGGCTCCGGATTTAAAATTGCGATGCGGGACCTATCCATCAGGGGTGCCGGCAATTTATTAGGGGCACAACAGCATGGTTTTATTGATTCGGTTGGATTTGATTTGTATTCACAAATGCTGAAGGAAGCCATTGAGGAAAAGCGGGGCGACCTTAAGGAAGCTGAAAGAAAAACGGTTGAAATTGATTTGGAAATTGATGCGTATATTCCGGATTCCTACATTAAGGATGGACATCAAAAAATTGAAATGTATAAGCGCTTCAGGGGTATTCAAGCATTAGAAGATGCACAGGAGCTTCAAGAGGAAATGATTGACCGTTTTGGCGAATATCCAAATGAAGTAGCATACCTCTTCCAAATTGCAGAAATGAAGGTTTATGCCCTTCTAAATGGTGTTGAACAAATAAAGCAAGTGAAGCAGGATGTAACATTGTTAGTGAATGAAAAAGTAAGCAGCAAGATTGATGGCCATAAGCTGTTTAAAATCAGCAGTCAGTTTGGAAGAATGGTTACCCCAGGAATGGATGGCAATAAATTAAAAATGACCATCAATGTAAAAGGGTGCGAAATAGCAAAATGGCTTCATGTTGCTTTTGAAATGATAAAGGGGCTTGAAGCATCGAAAAAGGGCGAAGAAAATCCGGTTACTTAATCTTTTTTCAATTTATTGGATTTCAATTCAGTGGTTAATCCTGTACCTAAAAGGAAATTTTCTCACATATGTGAAAAAATATAATGATTGTGTATAGAACTTTCCAGATGAAAGATACTAAGTTCAAAGTTGGTGGTGATTATTACATAAGCATCATTACCAAGTTAGTTTAAATCATCAGATGAAAGTGAGGCAACATTGGATGAAAGCAACTGGAATAGTTCGTCGAATCGATGATTTGGGTCGTGTTGTCATACCGAAGGAAATTCGCAGAACATTAAGAATTCGCGAAGGGGATCCGTTAGAAATCTTTGTGGATCGAGACGGAGAAGTGATTTTAAAGAAATATTCTCCAATTAGCGAATTAAGCGATTTTGCTAAAGAATATGCGGAAGCCCTTTTTGACAGCCTTGGAAATCCAGTACTAATTTGTGATAGAGATGCCTATATCGCTGTTGCTGGAGGTTCAAAAAAGGATTATTTAAATAAAAATATCAGTGATTTGGTTGAAAAAACGATGGAGGACCGTAATTCCGTTCTTGTCACTCAACAAGGCGATGTAGCCTTGTCAGATGGAAGCCCGGAGGCGATCTCATCATATACAATTGGACCGATTATTGCAAATGGAGATCCGATTGGAGCAGTTATTATTTTCTCTAAAGAAGGAACAGTTGGAGAAGTTGAACAAAAAGCTGTTGAAACAGCAGCCGGATTCTTAGCAAGACAAATGGAGTCATAATTTTAGTTTTTTTAACGAAAGGACAGCGCTCGCTGTCTTTTTTCATGCACCAAATTAAGCCGCATCCTATGCTATAATACATGGGAGTTTATTTTGTCTAGCTCCAGCGCTGATCAAGGTGCTTGCGCATTCTGTTTGGAGGAAAAATTATTGAAGCCCGTGAATCAATCAAAGGCCCTTTTTCGGGGGGCTTTCATTTTAACGATTGCGGCCCTGGTTACCAAAATTCTAAGTGCCTTTTACCGCATCCCGTTTCAAAATATTGTCGGGGATGTTGGTTTTTACATATACCAGCAGGTGTACCCGTTTTATGGCATTGCTATGGTTCTAGCAACCACCGGATTTCCAGTCGTTATTTCAAAATTATATACGGAGCAAAAAGAAGCAGGTGACAATGGGAAACCGAGGCTTTTGCTCCTTGGATCATTTCTTTATTTGCAGATTTTTGGTTTTCTTTGTTTTTTAATCCTTTATATAGGGGCCCAGCCGATTGCCCTGTTAATGAATGACCCAAAGCTATCGATTCTTTTAAGGGTGGTTTCGATTGTATTTTTGACTTTTCCTGTTGTAGCGGTATTAAGAGGCTATTATCAAGGGAATGGAGATATGGTTCCAACCGCCTTATCACAGGTAGGGGAACAAATTGCACGAGTGGTTACAATCATTGTCCTTGCTTATCTTTTTACACGGAAAGGCTATTCCCTCTACCTCGTCGGCGGGGGTGCGATGTTTGGATCGATTACAGGGAGTATTGTTTCCGCCCTTATTTTGTTTACATTTCTAAAGTTTCGCAAAGAATGGAAACGAGTGGTTCCTAAACAGGGAATGACAGGGGGGTTAAAAAGGGAAACAAAATGGATTTTCAAGGAGTTATTGTTTCAAGGACTAACCATCTGTATCAGTGGAATGCTGATGATATTTATTCAATTGGGTGATTCCTTAAACCTTTATTCCCTGCTGGTTTTGAATGGGACGGAAGAAAATTTTGCGAAAAGCTTAAAAGGGATCTTTGACCGGGGTCAACCGTTAATTCAATTGGGTACAGTCGCCGCAACGTCCATGTCTTTATCCCTTGTGCCGCTGATTACCAGCGGAAGATTAAAAGAAAAGCCGGGTTTTTTACATCATAAAATTCAGCTGGCAATGAGAATTAGTCTTGTCATTGGAATAGGGGCTTCTGCTGGTCTATGGGCTATAATTAAACCAACGAATATCATGCTTTTTGAGAATGAATCCGGCTCATCAGTATTGGGAGTCCTTAGTTTTGTTATTTTATTTACCTCGCTTATTTCGACCATGATTGCGATCATGCAGGGAATGGGAGTCCTGCTCTTTCCCGCTTTAATAGTCGTGCTGTCGCTTCCTATAAAATATGGACTAAATTTAATTTTTTGCCCGTTGTTAGGTATCATGGGGGCTGCGGTTTCATCGGTTATTACACTATTCATGATTAATTTACTGCTATATTTAAAGTTTAAAAACATGATGAAGGCTCCTGCTTTTACCATCCGCTTTATTCGAACCGTTCTAATCGCGGCTATTATGATGGCTGGCTTTTTAAAAGGATATTTATATCTAACTAATTTTTTATTTCTTTCCCATATGGCGGTAAGAGTTGGGGCCGCCTTTCAAGCTTTAAGCGGAGTTTTATTGGGAGGAATTTTATTTTTGTTGATTTTGATTCGCGGGAGGGTCTTTTTAGTAGAAGATTTAGCTTTAATCCCGTTTGGAAGTAAATTAATTCGGTTATTGCCTAGAAAAGGTGAGGGGTTAGGATATGAAAAAAATTGAGATATTGGGTTTGGGCGCCGGGGATTTGGAACAGCTCCCGTTAGGAGTGTATAAGAAATTAATTCAATCAGAACACGTTTATTTACGGACAAAAGAGCATCCGGTTGTGGCTGAATTGGAAAAAGAGGGTTTACAATATATTTCATTTGATTCCATCTATGAAAAACATGATCAATTTGAGGAGGTATATCAAGAGATTACTGCAACCTTGTTAAGTTTGGCCAAAACAGGTCCGGTTGTATATGCTGTTCCTGGACACCCGCTTGTCGCGGAGCGTGCTGTTCAGCTTTTATTAGAGCAAGGTCCAGAAGAAGGGATTAAAATTGATATTGGCGGGGGACAGAGTTTTATTGATGCCTTATTCCAATCCTTAAAAATAGATCCAATCGATGGATTTCAATTGCTAGATGGAACGGCACTTAGCAGCAGTCAGCTCCAAATGGGACAGCACATGATCATAAGTCAGGTTTATGATCAATTCGTTGCTTCAAATGTAAAATTAACCTTAATGGAACGGTTGCCGGATGAATACGAGGTATATCTTGTTACAGCTGCAGGGAGCAGTCAGGAAAAGATTGAGAAACTGCCATTATATGAACTTGACCGCAATGTTGGCATCAATAATCTTACATCCGTTTATGTTCCGCCTGTACAAGACGAAAAAATCTTATTTAAGACCTTCTCAAAGCTTCGGGATATAATTGCGGAGTTACGCGGGCCGAATGGCTGTCCATGGGATAAGGAACAAACCCATGAATCCCTTAAGAAATATTTAATTGAAGAGTCGTACGAAGTGATTGAAGCGATTGATGAAGGGGATTTTGATCATTTAATTGAAGAATTGGGTGACGTTCTCCTGCAGGTCCTGCTGCATGCCCAAATAGGCGAGGATGAAGGTTACTTTTCCATCGACGATGTGATTGAAGGGATTTCAGCAAAAATGGTTCGAAGACATCCCCATGTTTTTGGAAATGTGAAGGCAGAAAATTCAAAGGAAGTACTTCAAAATTGGCAGGAAATTAAAAAGCAGGAAAAGGGGGAACAGCCGGATTCCATCCTTTCAGGGGTTTCAAAATCCATTCCCAATTTGATTCGGGCCTATGAGCTGCAAAAGAAAGCAGCAAAGGTTGGGTTTGACTGGCAGGAAATTGCCCCTGCTTTCGAGAAAGTGAAAGAAGAGCTTCAGGAATTTGAGGATGAGTTGAATGGTAAGGATCAAGAGCTTAAGTTAGCTAAACAAGAGTTTGGTGACTTATTGTTTGCCTTTGTCAATGTAGCCAGGTTTTTAGACATTCATCCCGAAGAGGCTTTATTTGAAACAAATGAGAAATTCATCCGCCGCTTTCGGTTTATTGAAGAAAAAGTAAAGGAAAGCGGGAAAGCATTTGAGAAATTCACTCTTGAAGAGCTTGACCTGTTTTGGGATGAAGCGAAAGCCAAGGGATTATAGAATGGGGGAGTAATCATGCGTTTAGATAAATTTTTAAAGGTTTCAAGATTAATTAAAAGAAGGACATTAGCAAAAGAAGTATCAGATCAGGGCAGAATTGAGATTAATGGGAAAGAGGCAAAAGCTAGCTCAACCGTTAAGGTGGGGGATGAATTAACCATCCGCTTAGGTCAAAGAAAAGTAACGGCAAGAATTGACCGAATCCAGGAAACATCTCGAAAGGAAGAAGCAGCCGAGATGTATACAGTCCTAAAAGAAGAGAAAATAGGCTCGCAAGAATTAGAGTAGGTGCTTGTTCTATTTCTTTTATCTCTCACATAACATGTACAAAAAGGTTTGTACAACTGACTGTGAGGGATGAAGATGAGCCAATATTATGATGTCAATACAACAAAGAGCAGCGTTCCAGAACATGATGTGATTATGCGGGGAAGAAAGCTTTTGGACATTACAGGCGTAAAACAGGTGGAAAGCTTTGATAACGAAGAATTTTTATTAGAAACCGTCATGGGGTTTTTGGCCATTAAAGGGCAAAATCTGCAAATGAAAAATCTCGATGTGGAAAAGGGTATTGTTTCAATTAAGGGCAAAATCTTTGATTTAGTCTATTTAGATGAACAGCATGGGGAGAAAGCTAAAGGATTCTTTAGCAAGTTATTCCGATGACACTTTCCACTCAATTTCTAACGATGCTCTCCATGATTGGAATGGGTGCATTATTTGGAGTAATGTTTGATACCTATCAGCGGTTTTTAGATCGGCCAAGAAGGAATCGCTTCATCGTTTTTGTAAACGACATCCTATTTTGGATTATTCAAGCATTACTCATTTTCTACATTTTATTCCAAGTGAATAATGGAGAAATCCGCTTTTATATCTTTATTGCCCTTCTCTGTGGCTTTGCCGGATATCAAGGTCTTTTTAAAGGGCCATATCTTCGCCTATTGGAATTACTGATCACAGCCGTTATTTCCATTTATCGTTTCCTTAAACATTCATTTTTGATGGTAGTCTATAAGCCTATTGTAGGTCTTATAAAACTAGTCATTTTTATGGTTATTTTCCTTGGCAGGGGCCTTTATACCCTTGTCAAATTTATTTTAAAGGTTGTATGGTTGATTTTAAAAGTCATTGTCATACCTGTTCAAAAAATATTGCTATTAATTTGGAGACTTTTGCCGAAAGGTCTTAAAAAATCCGTCGATAAGTTATATAATAGAACGGCAGGAAAATTCAAGAAAATGAAGAATTATATTGTTAAGTGGATAGATAAGTGGAAAAAGCGTAAACAGTAAGGAGGTTATGAAATGAGCGCGGTACGCAAAAAAAATGTAGCAAAGATTCAATCAACGTATGTAGAGCAGCAAGAGTTTGCTGAAATTGCAACAGCTAGAAAAAGAAAGTTAGTCGTACGCCGCCTTTCGTTGTTTTTAGTTTTTGCGATTTTCGTTTCTTATTTCATGATTTCCAGTATTCTAACGCAGGCTTCCATGATAGATGCAAAAAAGGCACAAAAAAAACAGCTTGGTCATAAGCTTGCTGAATTAAAAAAGCAGCAGGATATCCTTAAGGAGGATATTGTTAAATTAAATGATGATGATTACATTGCTAAACTAGCGAGAAAAGAATATTTTTTCTCAAAGAAAAATGAAATTATCTTTAATATTCCGGAAGATAAAAAGGAAAAATCAACCGGTAACTAGTCTTATTGACACTGTTTTTTTGCTTTCTGTATAATATAAGGTAAGATTGATTTTTTATTTTTTTAAGGAGGAACATTTTTTTTATGTCAATTGAAGTAGGCAGCAAGTTACAAGGAAAGGTAACAGGGATTACAAATTTCGGAGCGTTTGTGGAGCTGCCGGATGGATCAACAGGGCTCGTGCACATTAGTGAGGTTGCAGACAACTATGTAAAAGATATCAATGATCATCTTAAGGTTGGCGACCAAGTTGAGGTTAAAGTCATTAATGTTGAAAAGGATGGAAAAATTGGACTATCCATTAAAAAAGCAAAAGATAGACCAGAGGCACCTCAAAGATCTCATTCTAATTCGCATTCACAACGTCCTCGTCAGGGTAGAACGAACGATCGCAATAACTCTAGACCAGAAAACTTTGAGACAAAAATGGCTAAATTCTTAAAAGATAGCGAAGATCGTTTATCTTCCCTAAAACGACACACTGAGTCAAAACGTGGAGGAAGAGGAGCTAGACGAGGATAACTTGCTGCTTGTTTATTGAAGGATAAAGGGCAGGCTCATTTAAAATATAGATCAACCATGACAAGTCATTATGACTTGTCTTTTTGTTTTAATGGAACACCGAATTTATTTTGGTGTTTTTTTATTTATGCAAAATTCCGACAATTATTATAATATTTCAGATTATTTGGATAAATTTAGTGGATACCGTCGAACGAAACTTACATATTCGTTCAATCTTTTGACAAACTTTTAACCCTATCAACTTTATAATAGTTGGCAACGATGAATTAATAGGGGAGTGTGAGATATGGAAAAGCCAAACGCTAGTTTAATAGAGCCGATCGGAGAAGTCAACCTACATTCATCCAAATGGGAGTGGGAAAAGGGAGTGAAAAAACTCCATAATTATTTGGAGTCTTTTTTTATTAAAAAGGGATACCTTTTGTTATTAGTAGGATTTTTGCTTGGACGAGCCTTAATCTTGTCCAAACTTACTCCATTTAGTCTCCCTTTTTTCGCAGCCGTATATCTAATCAAAAGGGATCGCGCACCGCTTGCGTTAGTTGGATTAATTGCAGGAGCTGCGACAATATCGATTGAAAATGCTGGATTTACTTTTGTAGCAGTCCTGCTATTTCTGGTTGTTTTCCGGATTGGAGAGAAATGGATAAAGAGCGGAATAAAGTCGCTTCCATTTTTTGTCGGAATTATCTTAGGCCTAGGAAAATTAATTGAATCCTTCATACTAACAGGGCAATTGACATTTTACGACGGAATGATGGCTGCTGTGCAGGCCAGCCTATCATTTATTTTAACGTTGATTTTTTTGCAAAGCATTCCGTTATTAACTGTAACCAAACGCAGGCAGCTATTAAAAACGGAGGAAATTATAGGTTTAATTATTATGCTGGCTTCGATTATGACCGGAACCATTGGCTGGCAGGTATATGATCTATCTGTTGAACATATTATGTCGAGATATCTCGTTTTAGTCTTTTCTTTTATTGCCGGTGCAACGGTGGGTTCAACCGTTGGAGTGGTAACCGGGTTAATTTTTAGCCTGGCGAGTGTGTCTAGCTTTACCCATATGAGTTTACTGGCATTCTCGGGTGTATTAGGCGGTTTACTAAAAGAAGGGAAAAAAATAGGTGTATCGATAGGATTATTTATTGCTACTCTCTTAATCGGTATGTACGGAGAAGGAGGCGGATCTTTATCGCAAACCTTATTGGAGTCCGCAGCAGCCATTCTTTTATTCCTCTTAACGCCGCAGGTTTTCACTTCAAGACTAGCAAAGTATATCCCGGGAACTTCGGAGTACACAGCTGAACAACAAAAATACATGAGAAAGATGCGGGATGTTACGGCACAGCGGGTTTCCCAATTTTCTAATGTTTTTTCCGCCCTATCCAATAGTTTTTCACAAATGGATGTAGAGCCAAGTGAAGAAGAGAATATGAGAGAAATGGATTACTTTATGAGCAATGTAACGGAAAAAACTTGCCAAACCTGCTTTAAAAAAGAACAATGCTGGGCAAAGAATTTTAATACAACCTATTCATATATGGAAGAAATTATTCATGAAATGGATCAAAACGATGGGGTTATTCAAACAAAACTTACAAGAGAGTGGGACAAGTATTGTACCAGGTCTAAAAGAGTCTATGATGTCATTCAAACCGAGCTTACTTTTTTCCAGGCCAATCAAAAATTAAAAAAACAAGTAAGAGAAAGCAGAAGATTAGTGGCTGACCAGCTTCAAGGTGTTTCCGAGGTAATGGAGAATTTTTCGAAGGAAATTCAGCGTGAACGGGAAAACCACTATAGGCAGGAAGAGCAAATCATGGAGGCTCTTCAGGATTTTGGCATACAAATTGAACAGGTTGAAATTTACAGCCTTGAACAAGGAAATGTTGATATTGAAATGACCATTCCTTTTTACAATAGCCATGGGGAGTGTGAAAAATTGATTGCCCCGATGCTATCGGATATCCTTGGAGAAACCATTGTTGTTCAAAAGGAAGATTCTGCAGAGTACTTAAATGGGCTTTGTCATGCGAATTTCCGTTCTTCAAAAAAGTTTATTGTACAAACGGGGGTAGCCCATGCAGCTAAGGATGGGGGCTTTATTTCAGGCGACAGTTACTCAGAAATTGAACTTGGCTTAGGCAAGTACGCTATTGCTATTAGTGATGGAATGGGAAATGGCGAAAGGGCACATTATGAAAGTAATGAGACGATTCAACTTTTGCAAAAAATCCTGCAAACAGGTATTGAGGAACAAGTAGCAATTAAATCAATTAATTCAATACTATCCCTAAGGACAACAGATGAAATATTTTCAACATTAGACCTTGCCATGATTGATCTGCAAAATGCATCAGCAAAATTTTTAAAGATTGGTTCAACTCCAAGTTTTATTAAACGGGGGAATAAAATTATCAAAATTCAAGCCAGTAATTTGCCAATTGGAATGCTTGAGGAATTCGAAGTCGATGTTGTCAGCGAGCAGCTAAAGGCAGGCGATTTGTTAATTATGATGAGCGATGGGGTTTTTGAAGGACCAAGGCATGTCGAAAATTATGAGCTTTGGATGAAGCGGAAAATTCAGGAGTTACAAACAGACGATCCACAGGAAGTAGCGGATTTAATCATGGAAGAAGTCATTCGCACAAGCTCTGGATTTATTGACGATGATATGACCGTAACAGTGGCCAAAATAAAACATAATACTCCTAAATGGGCCAGTATCCCTGTGCAAAAAATGAAAAAAAGAGCCTAAATGGCTTAATTTGCACAACTAAGTCTCTAAATATGTATATTTCATCTCCTTCCCGTCGAAAATGGTAACAATTCATGATGTGGAGGGAGAATGGTTATGTATTCAGGGAAAATCCGCCAAATTTTATTGATTACTGATGGGTGCTCCAATCATGGTGAAGACCCAATTGCCATGGCAGCACTTGCAAGAGAAGAAGGAATTACGGTGAATGTAATCGGTGTTATGGACCATGATGTAATTGATGAAAAGGGTATGACGGAAATTGAAGGTATTGCCTTATCTGGCGGTGGAGTGAGCCAAATCGTATATGCTGAACGGCTTGCACATACCGTGCAAATGGTAACGAGGAAAGCGATGACCCAAACTCTCCAAGGAGTTATAAACAAAGAGCTAAAGCAAATTTTAGGAAACTCACAAACGATTGAAGATTTACCTCCTGAAAAGCGCGGCGAGGTAATGGAGGTTGTCGATGAATTAGGTGAGACTGTCGAATTAGAGGTGTTGATTCTTGTCGATACAAGCGCAAGTATGAAACAAAAGCTTCCGACCGTTAAAGAAGCGATTCTAGACCTATCCATCAGCTTAAATGCAAGAACGGGAGATAATTATTATTCCGTTTATGTATTTCCTGGGAAAAAGAATAATGTCGAAATGTTGTTGGATTGGACGCCAAAACTACAATCTTTGACAAGCATCTTTTCACAGCTGTTTACTGGGGGCATTACGCCAACAGGGCCGGCACTCAGGACAGCTTTATCTGCCTTTAATCAAAAACAATCATTAAGGAGCCTGCTTTCTCGTGATGATGAATCATACTTTGAAGAGTCAATGTAAGGTTAGCCCTGGCACAGTCATTTCAGGTAAATGGCATTCAAATCAATATACCATTTTGAAGGAACTGGGATATGGAGCAAACGGAGTGGTTTATCTCGCGAATCATAAAAACACTCAGGTAGCTTTGAAAATGAGTGATAATGGATTGTCGATTACCTCTGAGGTAAATGTTTTAAAATCCTTTGCAAAGGTCCAAGGGTCTGCCCTCGGGCCTTCTTTGCTTGATGTTGATGATTGGAGGACAAATCGCGGACAGGTGTCCTTTTATGTAATGGAGTATATAAAGGGACCGGATTTACTATCGTTTATTGAACAGAAAGGAAAATCATGGATTGTAGTATTAATGTTACAGCTCTTAAGCGATCTTGAAAAGCTGCACCAAAATGGATGGGTGTTCGGGGATTTAAAGCCTGAAAACTTAATTGTTACTGGCCCCCCGCCAAAAATTAGATGTATTGATGTGGGGGGAACAACCATTGCAGGAAGGGCTATTAAAGAGTTTACGGAATTTTATGATCGGGGATACTGGGGCCTTGGGTCAAGAGTAGCGGAGCCTTCATATGACCTCTTTGCTTTAGCCATGATTATGATCAATACTGCTTATCCAAAGCGATTCACAAAAGCAGCAGGGGGGCTTTCACAATTAACAGAGGCAATCCGGCAGAAGCCTGAGCTTCATTCCTTGGAAAAAGTAATGGTAAATGCACTAAAAGGACAATATACAAATGCGAGACAAATGAGACAGGATCTGCTGGCTTTATTAACGGATGAGCCGCTCCCTAAGCACCGAAAAATGTCAAAAGCAGCTGCCAACAATATTTCGAGCCCAGTACCTGATCTTAATAAAAACAAGCCAAAAACAAGGCAGCAATATCGAAAGAAAAAGAAAAAAACAGGCTGGATTGAAACAGGAGTCATAGCAGCAGTATTTATTATTTTCTATGTGGTCATTATTTTAAAATTTTTTTGAAACTATTGAGAGTTTCGTTCGTAATTAATATGTAACAATTAAGAAAATACAGCAGTTAATGAAGACATTGTTTTTGATAGTTCAAATACAAAAGTGGTAAGCTATTGGTATTCAATTTTAAAAAGACTGAGGAAGAAGCAATATGTTGGAACTGAAGGTAAATGATTTTCTGAGCCGCCACTTCTTTTCATTAAAAAACAAAAAAATCATTGTTGGTGTTTCAGGGGGGCCTGATTCCCTTGCACTACTGCATTTCCTTTGGGGGCAAAAGGATAAAAGAAACCTTTCGATTGTTGCAGCCCATGTTGACCATATGTTTCGCGGGCAGGAATCCCTTGATGATGCTTTATTTGTCAAGGATTATTGTAAGCAGCATGATATACCCTTTGAAATGGCCCGAATCAATATTCCGCTGATAATGGAAAGGACCGGGAATAGCTCACAGGTCGCGGCTAGAGAAGAACGATATAAATTTTTTGAAACCATCATGGAAAAATACGACTATCCTTATTTGGCGCTCGCGCACCATGGTGATGATCAAATCGAAACGATGCTCATGCGAATGACAAGGGGGAGTACCGGAAAAGCGCGGGCTGGTATCCCCTTTACCCGTCCTTTTCATAGAGGTATGATTTTTCGCCCCTTTCTAACCTTAACAAAGGAGGAGATTGAACAGTACTGCAGGGAAAGTCAACTCACGCCGCGAATAGACCCAAGTAATAAAAAAAGTATTTATAGCAGGAATCGATTTCGAAAAGAAGTTTTGCCATTTTTAAAAATGGAAAATCCAAATGTTCATGAACATTTTCAACGTTTTAGTGAAGATTTACAAAGTGACGAGGCATTTCTTCAGGAATTAACTGTCCAAAACATGAATAAAGTAATGACAATAAGGGAAAAGTCCAAAATTAGCATGGACATAAAACCGTTTCTTGATATGCCTTTACCTTTACAAAGGAGAGGTATTCAACTAATATTAAACTATCTTTACAAAGAAAAACCTGCATCTCTTTCTGCTGTACATATTGAACAGATTTTCTCAATAATTTACCATTCAGGACCATCAGGAAAACTGAATTTCCCAAATGGACTCATGGTTATTCGATCCTATCAAACCATGTCCTTCCAATTTGAAGATCCAAGTGTACGGAATTATTATTTTGAAGTACACGCTGATTCAAAGATTGAATTACCAGATGGGGGGAGTATCAGGGTTAAGCTTGTTCATAAGGAACCTTCAGAATATGACTCTAATTCCGCAATCTTTAATACAGCAAGGATTAAGTGGCCGATTGTGATTCGGACAAGGAAAAATGGAGACCGAATGTCTTTAAAAGGAATGTCAGGAACGAGGAAATTAAAGGATATATTCATTGATTATAAAGTTCCCCTTCAAGAGCGGGACACTTGGCCGGTTATTACCGATGGAGATCATTCCGTTATCTGGCTTCCTGGTTTAAAAAAATCAGCAATGGAAGGCACCGATTCCTCTGCAAAACAATATTTACTACTCACATATAAAACGTAATGATTTTTCTAGGGGGCACAAGGATAATGAAACAAGATATTGAAAAGGTGTTAATTTCAGAAGAAGAAATTCAGGAAAAGATCAGGGGGTTAGGGTCAGAGCTTACCGAAGAATACAAAGACCGTTTCCCGCTTGCCATCGGTGTTTTGAAAGGTGCTATGCCTTTTATGGCGGACTTATTAAAACATATGGATTGCTACCTTGAAATGGATTTCATGGATGTATCCAGCTATGGTAACTCGATGACTTCCTCAGGTGAAGTGAAAATTCTTAAGGACTTAGATACTTCAGTTGAAGGAAGAGATATCTTAATTATCGAAGATATTATCGATAGTGGTCTTACATTAAGCTATTTAGTCGAACTTTTCCGTTATCGAAAGGCAAAGTCGATTAAAATTGTCACTTTGCTTGATAAACCTACAGGAAGGAAAAGTGATATTCAGGCCGATTATGTCGGATTTATTGTTCCGGATGCCTTTGTTGTGGGTTACGGATTGGACTATGCCGAGAAATACCGAAACCTTCCATATATTGGGGTTTTAAAACCTGAAGTATACAGTAACAACCTTTAAGCAAAACTTAACGAAAGACATTCTTCAATGTCCTGAAGTAAGTGTAATTCCTTGAATTGGAATGATTTTCTATGATACTATTTAATATAGTTTGTTTACCCGTGGGAGGAGGTAAGGGATGAATCGGATTTTCCGTAATACCATCTTTTATTTATTAATATTTTTAGTCATCATTGGTGTTGTCAGCTTCTTTAATGGAAGCAACGAGCCGACTGATCATATTTCATATGATAAGTTCGTTTCCCAATTAGAGAAGGGTGAAGTTAAGTCATTCTCCATGCAGCCTGAACGAGGTGTTTTTGAAGTTCGGGGACAGTTTAACGATGGGAAAGATAAAAACTTCTTAACCTATATACCAAACAGTGAAAAAATTCTTGATCGAATTGACCGTGCAAAAACAACAAATGTGGATGTGTTGCCAGCTAAAGAAACTAGCGGATGGGTTACCTTCTTCACTTCCATTATTCCGTTTGTGATTATTTTTATCTTATTTTTCTTCTTATTGAACCAGGCACAGGGCGGCGGCAGCCGAGTCATGAATTTTGGTAAGAGCAAAGCCAAGCTCTATAACGATGATAAGAAAAAGGTTCGTTTTAGAGATGTAGCCGGAGCAGATGAAGAAAAACAAGAATTAGTTGAAGTAGTTGAGTTTTTAAAAGACCCTCGCAGATTTGCTGAGCTTGGTGCCCGTATTCCAAAAGGGGTATTGCTTGTCGGACCTCCAGGGACAGGTAAAACGCTTCTTGCAAGGGCAACAGCTGGTGAAGCCGGCGTACCATTCTTTTCGATAAGTGGTTCTGACTTTGTCGAAATGTTTGTTGGGGTCGGTGCATCTCGTGTTCGTGATTTGTTTGAAAATGCGAAGAAAAATGCTCCGTGTATCATTTTCATTGACGAGATTGATGCGGTAGGCCGTCAGCGTGGTGCTGGTTTAGGCGGAGGACATGACGAGCGTGAGCAAACCTTGAACCAATTGCTAGTTGAAATGGACGGCTTTGGTGCAAATGAAGGAATTATTATTATTGCTGCAACAAACCGTGCAGATATTTTGGACCCTGCGTTACTTCGTCCAGGCCGTTTTGACCGTCAAATTACTGTTGATCGTCCGGATGTTATTGGACGTGAGGCAGTACTTAAAGTCCATGCACGCAATAAACCATTAGATGATGCTGTAAATTTGAAAAATATTGCGATGCGTACGCCTGGTTTTTCGGGCGCAGACTTAGAAAATTTACTGAATGAGGCAGCGCTTGTGGCTGCTCGTTCTAATAAAAAGAAAATCGATATGGAAGATATCGATGAGGCAACAGACCGGGTAATTGCTGGTCCTGCGAAAAAGAGCCGTGTTATTTCTGAAAAAGAACGAAATATTGTAGCATTCCATGAGAGTGGTCATACAGTGATTGGTTTAGTTTTAGATGAAGCAGACATGGTCCATAAGGTTACAATTGTTCCACGTGGGCAAGCTGGCGGCTATGCTGTAATGCTTCCGCGAGAAGACCGCTACTTTATGACAAAGCCTGAGTTGCTTGATAAAATTACCGGTTTGTTGGGTGGGCGTGTTGCGGAAGAGATTGTATTTGGTGAAGTAAGTACAGGCGCGCACAATGACTTCCAACGTGCTACAGGAATTGCACGAAAAATGGTTACTGAGTTTGGAATGAGTGATAAGCTCGGTCCATTGCAATTTGGTCAAGCGCAAGGACAGGTGTTCTTGGGTCGTGACCTGCACAATGAGCAAAATTATTCTGATGCAATCGCATATGAAATTGACCTTGAAATTCAACGAATTATTAAAGAGTGTTATGAGAGAGCGAGAACGATTCTAACGGAAAATCGTGATAAGTTAGATCTTATTGCCAATACTCTTCTTGAGGTCGAAACCCTTGTTGCTGAACAAATCAAATATTTGGTTGAAAACGGAAAGATGCCTGATAGTTCCGTGGCTCTTGAAAGTGTTCATATTGGTCCGAAAAAGGTGGAGGATGTAAAAGTTAACATCAACACCAAAAAGGACGAACAAGTTGACCTAACAAAAACAGATGATCATCCTGATAATGAGCAAAAGTAAATAAGAAAAAGAGTGCTTCCTATTGGGGCACTCTTTTTTGTCATAACTTTAGGTAATGCAACCAAGCCTCATAAAACGTCCAGAAGGTCACATAAGGACGAGTTTTCTTTACATGACCTAACACAATTATGTTATTATGTTTTCAGTGTGAGAAATGATAAATCTGTAAAGTGAGTGATAGATTTGATTTTTGTCTTTGATGTGGGGAATACAAATATTGTATTGGGTGTTTATGAGGGGGATGAACTAAAATATCACTGGCGGATTGAAACGAACCGCAATCGTACAGAAGATGAATTCGGAATGATCATCAAATCCTTGTTTGAACACTCAAAATTAAGCTTTTCAAAAATTGACGGAATCATTATCTCTTCTGTTGTTCCACCAATCATGTTTGCATTAGAGCGGATGTGTCAAAAATATTTCCATATCAAACCGCTCGTAGTGGGGCCGGGAATCAAAACAGGGCTTAATATTAAATATGAAAACCCAAGAGAAGTCGGAGCTGACAGGATTGTGAATGCAGTTGCGGCGATTCACGAATATGGTAGTCCACTTATTATTGTCGATTTTGGAACGGCAACTACTTATTGCTATGTAAATGAAGAGCGTCAATATATGGGAGGGGCGATTGCTCCCGGAGTAGGTATATCAACAGAGGCTCTTTACTCAAGAGCTGCGAAGCTTCCGAGAATTGAAATAGCACGTCCGGAAGGGGTTATTGGGAAAAATACAGTTGCAGCCATGCAGGCTGGTATTGTTTATGGGTATGTTGGTCAAGTTGAGGGTATTGTAAGAAGGATGATCGAGCAAAGTGAAAAAAAACCAACGGTTATTGCTACCGGGGGGTTATCTAATTTAATTGCTCAGGAATCAAAGATTATTGACATTGTTGATCCATTTTTAACTTTAAAGGGACTGCAGTTAATCTATAAACGAAATATAGATTCATTTCACCATAACAACTAGAGGGGAGTCTGAAAATGAACGATTATCTTGTAAAGGCACTTGCCTTTGACGGGCACGTACGTGCATATGCTGTTCGTACAACGGAAATTGTGAGTGAAGCACAACGCCGACACGATACATGGAGAACAGCTTCTGCAGCATTAGGGAGATCCCTTACAGCCGGAGTCATGATGGGGGCGATGCTAAAGGGCGAAGAAAAATTAACCATCAAAATTGAAGGAGACGGCCCGCTAGGCCCAATCCTTGTTGACAGTAATGCCAAGGGGGAAGTCCGCGGATATGTAACGCATCCCCATGTTGACTTTGAAGCGAATGCCCATGGAAAGCTTGATGTCCGCCGTGCGGTCGGCACTACTGGGTCTTTAACGGTTATAAAGGATATTGGTCTCCGCGACTTTTTCTCTGGACAGGTTCCGCTTGTTTCAGGAGAATTAGGGGAGGATTTCACTTACTATTTTGCTACATCCGAGCAAATTCCATCTTCAGTCGGTGTAGGCGTTTTAGTGAATCCAGACGACTCAATTTTAGCTGCAGGAGGGTTTATTCTTCAATTAATGCCAGGAATTGAAGATGCAGCGATAACAAAAATGGAAGAACGATTAAAAACTATACCGCCAGTCTCTAAATTAATTGAAAAAGGGCTTACCCCTGAAGAAATTCTAGGAGAACTTTTTGGTGATGAGCCCGTTAATATCCTGGAAAAAATGCCGGTAAAATTCCAATGTACATGCTCAAAAGAGCGCTTCTCTAATGCCATACTCGGGTTGGGTGCCGCTGAAATTACTGCAATGATTGAAGAAGATGGACAAGCTGAAGCGCACTGCCATTTCTGCAATGAAAAGTATCTTTTTACAAAAGAAGAATTGGAAGAACTAAACAAGCAGGCAAAATAAGCAGGGGCATTGGGGGAAAAAAGTTGAGGAGAAAGCAACTCTGGTTTGTAATCGCCGCCCTGATTATGGTTAATTGCTTAACTATAGCCTTTTTTCTCGCAAAAGGGAATACGGCAAATGAAGCCGGCCTAAAAAAAGATGTCGTGGCAACGGTAGGGGAAAAAGAGATTCTAAGGCAGGAATGGCTGAATGAATTAGAAACACGGTATGGTAAAGATGTTCTAAAAGATATGATTGATCAAAAGGTCATTAAAGAAATGGCAAAAAAATATAAAATATCGGTTTCTAATCAGGATGTCGAAAGGGAATTTAGAATGATTCAAACCACTTATCATTCATCTAGCGAAAAAAGACAGGAAGACGAGAATAGGTGGAAAGAACAAATTAGAAATAGTCTTTTGCTCGAAGAAATTTTGACAAAGGACGTTGTCGTTTCTGAACAGGAAAGGCAAAACTATTTTAACCAGAATAAAGACCTGTTTGATATCCCATCTGCCTTTCATTTGTCTCAGATTGTCGTAAAAACAGAGGCGGAAGCAGAAAAATCATTGAAGGAGCTTTCGCAGGGTTCAAGCTTTTCAACAATGGCAATGGAGCGATCTATTGATGAATTCTCTGCTAATGATGGTGGAGATATTGGGTACATAACAGAGGATGATGATCGTTATCCTTTGGAATATGTTCTAACTGCGAAAACATTAAAAGCCGGGGAATGGAGCAAGCCTATTAAGGTAGAACAAGGTTATGCAATCATTAAATTAGAAGGTAAAATAAAAGGGGAATCGTACTCTTATCAAGACGTGAAAGAGGAACTTCGCCGGCAAATTGCCCTCGAGCAAATGAAAGTGCCGGCATCGGCTAGAACCTTTTGGAATGAGGCGAAGGTAAGCTGGTTCTACGGTAAAGAAAAATAAAACGACTAAACACAGAAAATAATTTTCTGTGTTTTTTGCATTCATAAAATTTTAACAATATCCCGAATAAAATCAATTGACAAAGTAGGCCAGAAACTGGTACATTGTATATAAATCCAATAAAAATACTCGGAATAGAGATTTGGGGGTAACAATAATGGTTCGTGTTGCAAATTCAGTTGCCGAATTAGTCGGTCAAACACCAGTTGTAAAGTTAAACAGATTAGTAGATGAGAATAGTGCTGAGGTTTATTTGAAATTAGAATATTTTAACCCTGGAAGCAGTGTTAAGGACCGTATTGGTTTAGCTATGATTGAGGCAGCGGAAGAAAAAGGCCTTATTGCACCTGGTAAAGATACCATTATTGAACCAACAAGCGGTAACACTGGTATTGGTCTTGCCATGATTGCTGCTGCAAAAGGCTACAAAGCGATTTTTGTAATGCCTGAGACAATGAGCTTAGAAAGAAGAAATCTTCTTCGTGCCTATGGTGCAGAGCTAGTATTGACACCTGGACCAGAAGGTATGAAAGGTGCCATCGCAAGAGCTGAAGCACTTGCAAAAGAGCACGGATATTTTATGCCGCAACAATTCGAAAATCAAGCAAATCCAGAGGTTCACAAACGTACTACAGGCCCTGAAATCGTTGCGCAAATGGAGCAGCTAGATGGCTTCGTTTCTGGAATTGGTACTGGCGGAACCATCACTGGTGCTGGAAGCGTTCTTCGTGAACATTATCCAAATATTAAAATCTATGCGGTTGAACCAAAAGATTCAGCCATTTTATCAGGTGGAAAGCCAGGCCCTCACAAGCTTCAAGGCCTTGGTGCTGGATTCGTACCAGATACATTAAATACAGATATTTATGATGAAGTGATTCAAATTACAACCGAAGAGGCATTCGATTATGCCCGCCGTGCGGCCAGAGAAGAAGGAATTCTTGGCGGTATCTCCTCAGGTGCGGCAATCGCTGCGGCGATTAAAGCTGCAAAAGAGCTTGGTAAAGGCAAAAAGGTTTTAGCAATTATTCCTGATAACGGTGAGCGCTACTTAAGTACACCACTTTACCAGCTTGACTAACCGTTAAATCCATAAGGTGATGGCTACATTAGCCACACCTTATTTTTTTGCACTGATATTAAAAATTCGTGTATGATAATGACAGCATATTATACCAAAGAAATGAGAATCATCATGGAGGATAACAGAATGAATAAAGCTGGGATACAAAAAATTGAATGTGGAAAGCATACACTAGACCTCGGTCAAAAAACCATGATCATGGGTGTTTTAAATATTACACCCGATTCATTCTCTGATGGCGGAAAATTTAATGATCTGAATAAGGCATTAGAGCGTGCTTATGAAATGGTCCAGAATGGAGCAGATATCATTGATATTGGTGGTGAATCAACGCGTCCTGGTTATGATGTCATTTCTGAAGAGGAAGAAATTGATAGAGTGGTTCCTATTATTGATGCGATATCCAAGCAGATTCCTGTTCCGATCTCCATCGACACGTATAAAGCAAAAGTAGCTGAGCAAGCCCTTAAAGCAGGAGCTCATATCATTAATGATATTTGGGGAGCAAAGGCTGATGAAAAAATGGCAGGGGTAGCTGCACAATTTGATGTACCTATTATTCTGCAACATAATCGCAATGAACGGAATTATAATAATTTTATTCGGGATGTTATGAACGATCTATTTGAAAGCATTTCAATTGTAAAAAAAGCAGGGGTTCGTGATGAGATGATTATTTTGGACCCAGGTATCGGTTTTGCAAAGGATTACCAAGAAAATCTAGAAATGATGAGGGAACTAGAAACATTAACATCAATTGGATATCCGGTCTTATTGGGAACTTCCCGAAAAAGAATGATTGGAGAAGCCTTAGATTTGCCAGTTAATGAGAGACTGGAAGGCACTGGTGCCACCGTTTGTTATGGAATTCAGAAAGGGTGTCATATGGTCAGGGTACATGATGTAAAAGAAATGAGCAGGATGGCAAAAATGATGGATGTGCTCATGGGAAAGGGGAATGTCCTTGGATAAAATATATTTAAATCAAATGGAGTTTTATGGTTATCATGGCGTTTTTCCCGAAGAAAATCGGCTCGGGCAGCGTTTCATCGTTGATTTAATCATTTCCTTGGATTTAAAAAAGGCTGGAGAAACGGATGAACTAGAGTATTCGGTCCATTATGGTGAGCTTTTTCAATTATGCCAAAAAATCGTTGAGGGAGAGCCCTACAAGCTTTTGGAAACTGTTGCGGAAAACATTGCAGCTAATGTGTTAAAAGAGTTCGTCCTTGTCAATGATGTAACGGTAAAGATGATAAAACCTGACCCACCAATTCCGGGCCATTACAAGTCTGTTGCAGTAGAAATTACAAGGAGAAGATAATGGTGGAAAATAAAGCATTTATTGCCCTTGGCTCAAACATGGGAAACCGATATGATTATTTAGGACAAGCTATTAAGCTTTTTTCAGATAATCCAAAAATAGAGTTAGTAAATTGTTCCTCTGTTTATGAAACAGATCCGGTTGGTTATGAGGATCAGGATTTATTTTTGAATATGGTAATCGAGATAAAGACTGAGTTCAACGCCTATGAACTATTAGATATCTGTTTAAAAACAGAGCAGCAACTTGGAAGAAAGAGGGAAATAAAATGGGGGCCAAGAACAATAGACCTTGACATTCTCATGTATAATCAAGAAAGTATTGAAACAGAGAACCTCATCGTCCCTCATCCCCGAATGCATGAAAGGGCATTTGTTATCGTACCGCTATTGGAGATTCAGCCAGACATGATCATTCCAGGGATGGAAAAACCACTTCAAACATCATTAGATGAATTACCTGATAAAGAAGGAGTCCGGATATGGAAGCGGAAAAATGGGGAAGACGCATTCGAGCCTATCGAAAGCTAAAAGGATTTACACAAGAGGGCTTTTCGAAGGAACTAGGTGTTTCAGTATCAATTTTGGGAGAAATTGAGAGAGGCAATCGGCTTCCACCCAGCGATTTGCTGACAAGAATTGCTCAATCCTTAAATATAACGATTGATGAATTAGCGCCGCCAAAGGAAACATAGGAAATGGAGGTATTTTTGCATGTTGAAAATTGGCGATATTGAAATGAAGAACCAGGTAGTTTTAGCACCAATGGCCGGTGTTTGTAACTCTGCTTTCCGTCTGACGGTTAAAGAGTTTGGCGCAGGATTAGTATGTGCTGAAATGGTTAGTGATAAAGGAATTAATTTTAGAAATGAAAAAACGATGAATATGCTTTACATCGACGAGCGGGAGAAACCGTTAAGCCTGCAAATTTTTGGAGGGGAAAAGGAATCGCTCGTAGAAGCAGCTCAATTTGTCGATAAAAATACCAATGCAGACATTATTGATATTAATATGGGATGTCCAGTTCCGAAAATTACAAAGTGTGATGCAGGGGCAAAATGGCTTTTAGATCCTAATAAAATTTATGAAATGGTTGCTGCTGTGGTTGCTGCTGTTGAAAAGCCAGTAACCGTTAAAATGCGGATGGGCTGGGATGATGAGCATATTTATGCTGTTCGAAACGCCCAGGCAGTTGAACGTGCCGGTGGAAAGGCTGTTTCGCTTCATGGCCGTACGCGTGTTCAAATGTATGAAGGAAAAGCAAACTGGGATATTATTCGTGAGGTAAAACAATCGATAACGATTCCGCTTATAGGAAATGGTGATGTCCAGACGCCTCAGGATGCCAAAAGAATGCTTGAGGAAACCGGCTGTGACGGAGTGATGATCGGACGTGCTGCGCTAGGAAACCCATGGATGATTTACCGTACGGTTCAGTTTCTTGAAACAGGTAAGCTTTTGGGTGAACCATCTGTTCGGGAAAAAATTGATGTTTGTATTCTTCATTTAGATCGCTTAATTGCCCTCAAAAATGAGAATATCGCTGTCCGTGAAATGCGCAAGCATGCAGCTTGGTATTTAAAAGGAATCCGAGGCAACGGTAAGGCGCGGAATGCAGTTAATGAGTGTAATACCCGTGAAGAATTGGTTACTCTTTTAAATGGATTAGTAGCAGAAGCGGAAGAAATAGAAGTGACAGTGGGATAAAAACTTGAGTTTCCAATTTGTCTTATCTATAATTGCTTTGTAGCTGCCAGTGATATGCTGGCAGTTTTTATCTATGTTTTAAACATTTTTAATGTCTGAATTCCTAAGTTTGTGTAAAATAATAAAGTATGTATAAAAATGCGGACTTAGTATGCTATTTACATAAAAAGAGATAATTGGAGTTGATTTGCATGAGTCAAGAAGAATTAAATGACCAACTGATGGTCAGACGGGAAAAAATGAATTCCATGCGTGAAAAAGGTTTAGACCCATTTGGAAAACGTTTTGACCGTACCCATAATGCAATGGAATTGATTGAACAGTACGGAGAACTTGAAAAAGAAGATCTTGAAGCTAAAAATGTAATCGTTACTCTTGCAGGAAGAATTATGACAAAGCGCGGTAAAGGAAAAGCTGGATTTGCCCACATTCAAGATTTAACTGGCCAAATTCAAGTGTATGTTAGGCAGGATGCAGTTGGAGAAGAAAAGTATGAGATTTTTGATTCGGCTGATTTAGGTGACATTATTGGGGTGTCTGGTACCCTATTTAAAACAAAAGTTGGCGAATTATCTGTTAAAGTACAAGGTTTTGAGTTTTTAACGAAAGCATTACGACCGCTTCCAGATAAATTCCATGGTCTTAAGGACGTAGAACAGCGTTACCGTCAGCGCTATTTAGATTTAATTATGAGCGAAGAAAGTAAAAAGACCTTCATCATGCGAAGCCGTATTATTCAGGAGATGCGCCGTTATTTAGATGATCATGGCTATTTAGAAGTCGAAACTCCGATGATGCATGCTATTGCCGGGGGGGCATCTGCTCGTCCGTTCATCACACATCACAATGCGCTGGATATGCCATTATATATGCGTATCGCGATTGAGCTTCATTTGAAGAGACTAATCGTCGGCGGACTTGAAAAGGTCTATGAAATTGGCCGTGTTTTCCGTAATGAAGGTGTATCAACCCGTCATAATCCGGAGTTTACAATGATTGAACTGTATGAAGCGTATGCTGACTACAGAGATATTATGAGTCTTACAGAAAATCTTATTGCTCATATTGCCCAAGAAGTCTTAGGGACTACTACTGTTCAATATGGTGATTATGAGGTAGACCTTAAACCAGAATGGAAAAGACTTCATATGGTAGATGCAATTAAGGAATACACAGGTGTGGATTTCTGGAAAGAGATGAGTGTTGTTGAAGCCCGTGCACTTGCGAAAGAGCATGGTGTCGAAATTACCGAACATATGTTGTACGGCCATATCGTTAATGAATTCTTTGAACAAAAAGTAGAGGAGAAACTGATTCAGCCAACCTTTATTTATGGGCATCCAGTTGAGATATCTCCGCTGGCAAAGAAAAACGATGAGGATCCACGATTTACGGATCGCTTTGAATTATTTATTGTTGCCCGTGAACATGCGAATGCCTTTACGGAACTAAATGATCCAATTGATCAGCGGGAGCGTTTTGAAGCTCAATTGAAGGAAAAAGAACAAGGGAACGATGAAGCACACGAAATGGACGAAGACTTCGTTGAAGCACTTGAATATGGTATGCCACCAACAGGCGGCTTAGGGATTGGAATCGACCGTTTGGTTATGCTTTTAACCAATTCGCCTTCCATTCGCGATGTATTATTATTCCCATTAATGCGCCAACGCTAATATTTCTAAAACTAGTGCCGGGTTTGCCTGGCACTTTTTATTTTTAAGTTAAAAGTTGAAGAGTGTGAATATTTTTATTTCAAAATTGATGAATAAAAACATAAAAAAGCTATTGCACCACTCGTCCAATGGTGGTATATTTATATTCGTTGTTGCGAGGCAATAACAAGTAAGAAAAAGAAATCAAAAAAAGTTGTTGACATTAAGTTGATAACTTGGTAAGATGATTAAGTCGCCTTTGAGCGACAAAGAAATTTGC
>NZ_JAEHGC010000023.1 GCF_016107705.1 Neobacillus cucumis | reverse complement strand
ATTTTAAATAACATGCATACTTTATTATATTAAACATATAATAGTATGGTATTAGTATCGTCGCGGGGTGGAGCAGTCTGGTAGCTCGTCGGGCTCATAACCCGAAGGTCGCAGGTTCAAATCCTGCCTCCGCAATTTGGTTTGGTAGTTCAGCTGGTTAGAATGCCTGCCTGTCACGCAGGAGGTCGCGGGTTCGAGTCCCGTCCAGACCGTTACATAATTGATTTTAAAGGTACGAAACTTGGTTTCGTCTTTTTTTATTTAAAAGCATTTGAAGAGCCCATAGATTTTTCATCCTTAGGAGAGATCCTAAGGTTTTTTTGCACATAAATAAGGTAAAATGAAGATAATGACATGTTTATGTAAAAAGGTGATGGAATGAAGCAATACGAACTAAATACAACGGATTCAACTCAAACATTAAGCTTTGCGGTAAAATTGGCTGAACGTTTGCTGCCAGGAGATGTTATTACTCTTGAAGGAGATTTGGGCGCAGGTAAAACAACTTTTACAAAAGGATTAGCCCAGGGTCTGGGGGTTAAGCGGACCGTAAACAGTCCAACTTTTACAATCATAAAAGAATATGCAGGGAGAATGCCTCTCTATCATATGGATGTGTATCGGGTGGGAGATACCTTTGAAGATCTTGGTTTTGATGAATACTTTGAAGGCGATGGAGTAACAGTAGTGGAATGGGCTCATTTAATTGAAGAGCAGCTCCCATCAGAACGTTTGACAATTTTCTTGTACCATGAGAGCCAAGAAAAAAGAAAAATAGTTTTCGTTCCAAAGGGGGAACGATATGAGCAATTATGTAAGGAGATTTTTTCATGACGATTTTAGCAATTGATACTTCTAATTATGCCCTTGGTGTAGCACTTTTAGAAGAAAATCAAGTACTTGGCGAATATATGACGAATTTGAAAAAAAACCATTCAGTCCGAATTATGCCTGCTATTCAGACGTTAATGCAGGATTGTGACCGTGTACCTGCCGATTTAACAAAAGTAGTCGTGGCAAAAGGACCAGGTTCCTATACGGGTGTTAGAATTGGAGTAACGATAGCTAAAACACTGGCTTGGACATTGAAAATTCCACTTGTGGGTGTTTCAAGTCTAGAAATTTTAGCTTCTGGAACTGGCCGCCACTTTGACGGCTATGTTTCTCCTTTATTTGATGCCAGAAGGGGACAGGTTTATACAGGATTATATCATTATAAAAATGGTGAGCTCATCCAGGTTGAACAGGATCAGTTAATCATGTCAGACGATTGGGCGCGTTCCTTAATAAAGACGGATAAACCTGTTCTCTTTGTCGGCAATGACCTGCCTATTCACCAAGAGAAAATTGCGGAAATTCTAGGAACTAAGGCTATATTTGCAGCAATAACGGAACACAATCCGCGACCTTCTGAACTTGCCTTATTAGGCCAATTTCAATCAGAGGAAGATGTCCATTCATTTGTACCGAATTATATTCGTTTAGCGGAAGCAGAGGCAAAGTGGTTAGAGGCAAATAGGAAAATTTCTAAAGGACAGGATTAGAGGAATATGGTAGATTCTTTTGTTTTTCGATATATGAGGGAAGAGGACATTGATCAGATTTTAGAAGTGGAGCATGCCTCCTTTACGACCCCATGGAGCCGTGAAGCCTTCTATAATGAACTTAATAATAATAAATTTGCAGTCTATATTGTTCTTGAGGAAGAGGATAAAATTATTGGCTATTGTGGTGCTTGGATTGTCATCGACGAGGCCCATATTACCAATATTGCCATTCTACCGGGATATCGGGGCAAGAAGCTAGGAGAGGCCTTGCTGCAAAAAATGATGTCTGTGGCTAGAGAAATGGGGGCAAAGAGTATGACCTTGGAAGTGCGTGTAACTAACCAGATTGCCCAATCCCTTTACCGAAAATTTGGATTTCAAAATGGCGGAATCCGAAAAAATTATTATTCCGATAATCAGGAAGATGCTTTAGTAATGTGGGTGAATTTATGAAAAAAGACCAATGGATTTTAGGAATTGAAACGAGTTGTGATGAAACGGCAGTTGCAATCATAAAAAACGGAAGGGAGATTGCTGCTAATATTGTTGCCTCACAAATAGAAAGTCATAAACGATTTGGCGGGGTTGTACCGGAGATTGCCTCAAGACACCATGTGGAGCAAATAACCATTGTTCTTGAAGAAGCATTAAATCAAGCAAATCTTTCCTTTAAAGATATTGATGCAATTGCTGTGACTGAAGGCCCTGGGTTGGTGGGAGCTTTATTAATCGGTGTTAATGCAGCAAAGGCTCTTGCCTTTGCCCATAATCTTCCGCTTGTACCGGTTCATCATATTGCAGGACATATATATGCCAACCGCTTGGTAACGGAAATGAAATTCCCGCTATTAGCCCTTGTTGTGTCAGGTGGGCATACAGAGCTTGTCTACATGAAGGAACATGGCCATTTTGAAGTCATTGGAGAGACAAGGGATGACGCAGCAGGAGAAGCCTATGACAAGGTGGCAAGAACACTTAATCTTCCATATCCAGGGGGACCGCATATCGACCGTCTAGCCCATGAAGGAAGCCCGACCATTAATCTGCCGCGTGCCTGGTTGGAAGAAGGATCTTATGATTTTAGTTTTAGTGGATTAAAGTCGGCAGTTATTAACACTGTCCACAATGCCGAGCAACGTGGTGAGACTATTACCCCGGAAGATCTTGCAGCTAGTTTTCAAGAAAGCGTGATTGATGTGCTTGTTAAGAAGACGGAAAGAGCTGCTTCCGAATATAATGTGAAACAGGTATTATTAGCCGGCGGGGTTGCAGCGAATAAGGGGCTTCGAAGCGCCTTGGAAAAGGTATTCTCTCATTATCCTGAGATAGAATTAGTTGTCCCTCCAATATCTTTATGCACAGATAATGCTGCGATGATTGCGGCGGCAGGAAGTATTATGTTTGAAAAAGGCGTTCGTGCTGAACTTTCACTTAATGCAATTCCAGGATTGGAGATTGAATTATATAATGATTAGCTCTTCTGTTATAAGAAGAGCTTTTTTTGTGGATAAAAATATTATTCGACATTTCTGGCAATTGAGGTTTAGTGGATAAGTCACTGTAAAGTGTTAATAATGTGGATAAGTTGAACGATTACTGTGGATAATGTGGAAAAGGTTGAAAAACAGTGAAGTTGTTACTGTTTATTATGTGAATAAGTCTGTGGAAAAGGTGGACATATTAACATTTTTTAAATGGAAGAGTGAAAAACTAGCGTAATTTCTAAGGATTTTGCCGGAAAATGTCGATTTATTTTGAATATCTATTGATATTGTCGAATAATATGTTGATAAATGCTGAAATTTGGTTTTCAGATTTTTTTAGCTCTGTGGAAAAATGCATAGGGGATAGGGGAGTTGTCCTTAACAAGCCGATGAAGCCCAAAACCCTGAGAAAATCCAACAAAAATGTCCTTCACCACTTGGATGAAGGACTAACTATTTTATTCCGCAAGCGCTGCCCACTCTTCCATTAAATGTTCGAGTTCCGCTTTTGCTTTTTCATTCAACTGGGTAATTTCTAACACCCTTTCGTGATCCTGGAAAACATCCGGGTCACATAATTGCTCCTCATAACCTTGAATTTGGTCCTCGAGACCTTCAATTTTCATCTCAATATCTTCTAACTTACGTTTGCGCTGCCGCTCGAGCTTCTTACTTTCTTTATCTTGTTGATAACTGCTCTTTTCAGAAGCGTCCTCCTGTCCGGCTTTTTTAGCAGCAGCCGAAGCCACAGCCTCAAGTGCCGCAATCTCCTCCTGCTCCAGTTTCTTCTCTAAGTAATAATCATAATCTCCCAGATACTCTAAACTGCCATCCCGGCTCAGCTCGACAACCTTTGTAGCGATACGGTTAATAAAATATCTGTCATGGGAAACAAACAAAATAGTTCCTGGATAATCGATTAAAGCATTTTCAAGAACTTCCTTGCTATCCAAATCCAGGTGGTTGGTAGGCTCGTCCAAAATTAATAGATTCGCTTTTTCCAGCATTAATTTCGCAAGAGCAAGCCGTGCTTTCTCGCCGCCGCTCAAGGTAGAAACAATTTTTAAAACATCATCCCCGGAAAATAAGAAATTGCCCAAAACTGTGCGGATTTCCTTTTCGCTTTTTAGTGGATAATCATCCCACAGTTCATTTAAAACACGCTTATTGGAGGTTAATTCCGCTTGCTCTTGGTCATAATAACCAATTGAAAGATTTGTCCCATAGAGGATATTTCCGGCTAATACAGGAAGCTTCCTAATGAGTGTTTTTAATAGCGTCGATTTTCCAATTCCATTAGGGCCCACCAGGGCAATGCTTTCCCCCCGAAATACTCGAAAGGAAATTCCCTCTGAAATTCTTTCGCCGTTATATCCGACAGCCAGTGAATCGAAGGTTAAGACATCATTTCCACTTTGCTTCTCAATTTCAAACGAGAAGGAAGCTGACTTTTCATCCCCCAGCGGGCGATCGATTACATCCATCCTTTCTAGTTTTTTCCGTCGACTCTGGGCTCGTTTTGTTGTTGAGGCCCGGGCTAAATTTCGCTGGATAAAATCCTGTAAGTTTGCTATTTCCTGCTGCTGTTTTTCATAAAGCTTCAGGTCACGTTCATAATTTGCCGCTTTTTGTTCAAGGTAAGTACTATAATTGCCAGTATATCTTTGGATTTGCTTTCGAGAAACCTCGTAGACCTGTGTCACGACCTTGTCCAAAAAATAGCGATCATGCGATACAATTAGAATCGCCCCATTGTAACTTTGCAAATATTGCTCCAGCCAGGAGAGGGTATCGATATCTAAATGGTTAGTAGGTTCGTCTAAAATTAAAATATCTGGCTTAGTCAGGAGCAATTTCCCTAAGGCCAAACGGGTTTTTTGACCACCGCTTAAAGAGGCAATCATTAAGGAATAATCAGGGAAATTTAACCCGTGTAACACGGAGCGAATATCCGCCTCATACTGGTATCCACCCTGTTCCTTAAATTTTACCTGAAGCTGGTCATAGTCTTTTAGAATCCGCTCATATTTGCTTGTATCTGCGATTGCAGCAGGGTCAGCCATTTGTTCTTCAAGCTGCCTCAAACTTTTTTCCATCGCGCGCAATGATTCAAATACAGTCAGCATTTCTTCCCAAATGGACAAATTAGACTCTAATCCTGTATTTTGCGCTAAATACCCAATGGTCACTTCTTTTGGCTTGATGATTTCTCCGCCATCATGTGACAGGTGTCCAGCAATAATCTTTAACAACGTCGACTTTCCCGCACCGTTTCGTCCAACTAAAGCGACACGGTCCCGTGTTTGTAATTCTAGTTTTATATTCGATAAAATAAGGTCAGCACCATAATATTTTGCTAATTGATTCACTTGCAATAAAATCATTGTTTTTTCACCTCTATTACATAGAACTAGTGTACCGTATTCCTAGAGTGTCGGCAATAAAACGCAGGCCGCAAAGGGCGCATCTGCCGAAAATGTTGGGAAAATGTTAAAAATATAAGAATGATTCGCTCAAAGTTTCACACACATAGACTGAAAAATAGTGTATGATTTGAAAGGAGGAATTTTTTATATGGCAGAATTTACTCACTTTAATGAAGAGGGCAGAGCGAAAATGGTGGACGTTAGTGATAAACCGGAGACTGCCCGCACCGCATTAGCTCATTCCAGTATTACCGTCAGTAAAGAAATATTTGGTAAAATTACCCACAATGAGATGAAAAAAGGAGATGTCCTGGCAGTCGCACAGGTTGCCGGTATTATGGCGGCCAAAAAGACATGGGACATTATACCGATGTGTCATCCGATTCCATTAACAGGGGTGAATATTTCTTTTTCCTGGGAACCTGATCAGCAAGAGATGTATAAATTAGGTATTGCCGTATCCGTTAAAACAAAAGGGAATACAGGTGTTGAAATGGAAGCGCTAACAGCTGCATCTGCTTGTGCGCTGACCGTTTATGATATGTGTAAAGCAATTGATAAGGGCATGGTGATTGGACCGACTTATTTAGTAGAAAAAACCGGCGGCAAAAACGGCGATTTTAAAAGAACTAATGTTTTTTAAAACATGAACGAAACTATTTATGCGGGGGTGCAGGAGGAATATGACAAACGAAACAATGAAAATTCCACAAGCAACAGCAAAGCGACTACCCTTATATTATCGATTTATTCAAAATCTGTATGCTTCAGGGAAACAAAGAGTTTCCTCAGCAGAATTAAGTGAAGCGGTAAAAGTGGATTCAGCAACAATCCGCAGGGATTTTTCCTATTTTGGCGCCCTTGGGAAAAAAGGTTATGGCTACAATGTGAATTATTTATTGACCTTTTTCCGAAAGACATTGGACCAGGATGAATTAACAAAGGTTGCGTTAATCGGCGTTGGTAATCTTGGAACAGCATTTTTAAACTATAATTTTTTAAAAAATAATAATACAAAAATTACGTGCGCCTTTGATGTGGACCCGAATAAAATGGGTACAACCATCGGTGATGTCCCGGTCTATCATATGGATGATTTGGAGAAGTATATTACAGAGGAAAATATTCAGGTTGCGATTCTAACCGTTCCGGCTCCGGTGGCGCAGATCATTACGGATCGGCTTGTGAGTGCTGAGGTGAAAGGAATCTTAAATTTCACACCCGCCCGTTTAAATATACCATCTTCCATCAGGGTTCATCACATCGACCTTGCTGTAGAGCTTCAATCACTTGTTTACTTTTTAAAGCATTACCCAACAGCGGAAATTGCAGAATAAATTTGAGAATCAACCTTTCCATAAAAATGGGAAGGTTTTTTTATTTGATAAAACAAAGCCACCTTTACAACATAACAGTGTTATGTTACATTAAGAATAAGAAAGGGGCCATTACAATGAACGAGGAGTTAATATCGAAAAAAGAGTTATTGGAATTAGCAGGAATCTCCTATGGGCAGCTGTATAGGTGGAAACGGAAGGACTTGATCCCGGAGGATTGGTTTATCCGGAAATCAACGTTTACCGGACAGGAAACCTTTTTTCCAAAAGAAAAAATCTTAGATCGAATCAATAAAATTCAAACGATGAAAGAAAATCTATCACTGGATGAACTTGCCGATATGTTTTCTCCCAATATATCTGACTTAAATTTAACTAAAGATGATTTAATAAGGCGTAACATTGTTTCAGAAACGGTTATAAATTTTTACTTAGAGAATGAAAATGGCAGTTTACAATTTAATTTTTCAAGAATGCTTGAAGTGTTTGTGTTAGAAAAGCTGTTGCAATCAGGTCAAATTAATCTCGAAGAAGGAAAAATGGTACTCCAGGTGTTAAAGGATCAAACATCAATGATCAAGCAAAAAAGTGCCGAACTGGTGATTACGAGAAAGTTGGGGGTATCCTCCTGTCTTTTGTTAATCAATACAGAGTCCTTTCATTTTGAACGAGGAATGAAAATTGTTGCTCAGCTGTCGCTAATGGCCTGTATGGAAGAAGTGAAATCGAAATTATTATAAAGGAGAATGGGAATGGAGATGCAAAAAAAGGGAGAACTGGTTATAAATGGCTTCGGGGCATCGAATGGCGGACAGTTTCATCAGGTAACACTCAACGGAAAGGGAACGGTAAACAGCGATGTCGAATGTAAGGGATTTGAATGTAATGGAACAGGGACGGTCAAGGGGAACATCCACACTGAAACGGCCAAAATTAATGGGATGGCCAAAATAGGTGGAACCGTTGCGGCTAAAGACCTTTCTATTGATGGCACTGCAAAGATTGGAAAAAACCTATTAGTTGAAAAACTTAAGGTTTCAGGAAAAGCTTCTGTTGGCGGCAAAGTTAAAGCAGAAGAAATAAAGGTAAAAGGTAAGCTGACAGTGGAAGAGGATTGTGAGGCAGAACTTTTCAATGCTGAATCGATGTTTACGATTGGCGGCCTGTTAAATGCGGATGAAGTGGATATTAAGATTTTTGGAGAGTGCGAGGCGAAGGAAATTGGCGGGCAATCGATTGTTGTGAAATATAAGCCGTCTTGGCTGGGAATATTTAAATCTCTTTTTCAAACTCAATTAAGGGTGGAAATCATTGAGGGTGATACGATCCACCTTGAAAATACGAAGGCTGCGGTAGTGCGGGGAAACCATGTAACCATTGGCCAAAATTGTCAAATTGACGTTGTCGAATATACAGATGAACTTTCTATTGATTCAAGTGCTGTTGTGGGCGAAAGCAAAAAAATGTAATGAGGGGGGATAAGGGAGATGAAAAGTAAAGAAAATCTGATTATTAACGGCTCAGGGAGCTATCCCGGCGGAAGATATGATAAAATCAGTGTCCGAGGCGAGGGTACGATCGTTGATAATGTTGAAGCTTCCGTGTTTAAGGTTTATGGAACAACGGAGGTTGCGGAAAATCTCAAAACAGGTTCGATGAAGGTTTTAGGTGAGGCAGAGGTAAAAGGGAATGCCCAGTTAGAAGATTTGCTGGTAATGGGTACAATGGAAATTGGCGGCAAAGCTTATTTGAAAAAAATAAAAATCCTGGGAACACTTGAGGTTGGAGAAGACCTTAATGGTGATACAGCCAATATTAAAGGCAGTATTGCAGTTGCGGGCGATGTTGAATATGAAACGTTCGATTCAAGTGGCGGGTTTGAAATCAAAGGGTTATTAAATGCTGATACGATTAAAATTTCTTTACGGTTCGGGGAAAGCCGTGCGGAGGAAATCGGCGGCGGGAAAATCACGATAAAAAGAAAAAGAAACTCTCTTTTACCTTTTGTAGGTGAGGAAGGTAGCCTTATAGCAAAGGTGGTTGAAGGAGACGACCTTTATTTAGAAAATACGAAGGCGGAAACTGTGAGAGGAAATACGGTTAAAATTGGCCCCGGCTGCACAATCGGATTGGTAGAGTATAAAGATGATTTTATACAAGATTCAAATGCAACAGTAAAAACGTCGAAGAAGATTTAAAGGAGAATGGGATGGTAGCGAAAAATAGTAAATTAGGATTTGTGGTCGCCGGTCTGCTGCTCGGAATTTTGATGGCTTCAATGGATAATACCATTGTTGTAACGGCAATGCCAACGATTGTCGGCGACCTCGGAGGGCTTGAGAACTTTGTATGGGTGGTATCCGCCTATATGGTAGCGGAGATGGCAGGGATGCCGATATTCGGTAAATTGTCGGATATGTATGGTCGAAAAAGGTTTTTTATCATGGGGCTGATTTTGTTTATGGCTGGTTCGATTTTATGTGGGACAGCAGAAACGATTACCCAACTAAGTGTGTATCGCGCGATTCAGGGAGTCGGCGGCGGTGCACTTGTACCGATTGCGTTTACTATTATGTTTGACTTGTTTCCTCCTGAAAGGCGCGGGAAAATGGGCGGACTGTTCGGAGCAGTTTTTGGTCTCTCCAGTATTTTCGGACCCCTGTTAGGGGCGTATATT
The DNA here is from genome assembly GCF_016107705.1 of Neobacillus cucumis. Next base: position 49,645 of record NZ_JAEHGC010000023.1, on the reverse strand, counting down.
ACCGATCATATTAGCTGGCATTGGATTTTCTATATCAATTTGCCGCTTGGGATTCTCTCGTTTATTTTTATCATTGCCTTCTATAAGGAATCTCCCATTCATCAAAAGCAGGCAATTGATTGGTGGGGCGCCGTTACATTGATTGGTGCCGTTGTCTGCTTGATGTTTGCTCTTGAGCTTGGGGGACAGAAATATGATTGGAATTCAAGTACGATCATAAGTTTATTTATCGGATTTGCGGTCCTATTTCTCATCTTTTTGTTTGTGGAGACGAGGGCAAAGGATCCAATTATATCGTTCACCATGTTCCGGCATCGCCTTTTTGCCGGTAGTACGCTAGTTGGTTTATTTTATGGAGCTGCATTTATGGCAGCAACTGTTTATATACCAATTTTTGTCCAAGGCGTTTATGGCGGAAGTGCTACAAATTCAGGGTTAATCCTCTTGCCGATGATGCTTGGGTCGGTGGTAACGGCACAAGTCGGTGGTTTTTTAACTACAAAGTTAAGCTACCGCAATATCATGTTTTTATCCGGTGTGATTTTAATAGCAGGGATATTATTATTAAGCACCTTAACCGTTGATACAAGCAGATGGGTACTTACCCTTTATATGGTTATCATTGGTTTTGGGGTGGGATTTTCTTTCTCCGTGTTAAGCATGGCGGCGATTCATCCGTTTGGAATGATGCAGAGGGGCTCTGCAACCTCTACAAGCAACTTTATCCGTTCCTTGGGGATGACGATTGGAATTACGATTTTTGGTACGATTCAGCGGAATAGCTTTAAAGGAAATCTAGAAGATGCTTTTGCTGGAATGGGACCAATGCCAAAAGACGGATTTAGCGACTCACGAGCCCTATTGCAGGAACAGGCAAGAAGTCATATCCCGCCGCAAATTTTAGAAAAAATCACTGATGCCCTCTCAAGCTCTATTGTTCAAACCTTTACATGGGCTCTCGTCCCGGCTGGAATAGCGTTTCTTCTCATTTTTACAATGGGGAAAGAACGGATGGTGTTGAAAAAGGAAGTTGGCGCAGAAAGAGAAATTTGAGGAGTAATCGATACGCAGATAAATGGGGGAGGAACGCAGATAAAATGGCGCTTATCGCAGATAAATCGTTGACTATCGCAGATAAAGTTCATCTTATCGCAGATAAAAATTTTCTGCCGGAAAAAAGCTATCGAAATTACTAGTTTATTCAAGGAAAAGTCTATTTTCTATTAAAAAAAGTTGTCCCAAACATAATTTGGGGCAACTTTTTTTATTTTTTCAACTGATCCTTATACTTCATATAAAAGAAAAATAACTTAAGGCTGGAGCCGAAATCAAATGTGGCTAATATGACAAGCAGATAGCTAAAAAATCCCCAGCCATTTTGATTTACATCATGAATGGCGAAATATGTAAATAAACTTCCGAGCAGGAAGTAAATCACGCTGGAAAACAAAGGTGAACGTCTCATAAAAATCCTCCGATAAAGTTTTGCATCGACTCTGCATCCCGGATTAATCTTTCAATATCATCTTTGTAAGCGGATTGAACAATGACAACCATTGTATTCATTGTCACATGAGCAAAAATCGGTACTAAGATATGTTTTGTTTTTACATAAAGAAAAGCAAAAGTAAAGCCCATTGCGGAATAAAGGAGAATATGCTCCAGTTCCATATGCGCTAAAGCAAAAATAACCGAGCTAATGATGGCCGATATAAAAAAGTTAAAACGTTTATGCAATGTGCCAAAAAGAATCTTTCGAAACACTATTTCTTCTAAAATCGGGCCAAAAATAGAACTGACCAGAATGGCAAGAGGGAACTCCTCAATAATATGGATAATATCCTTTGTGTTCTCTGAGCCCATTTCGACACCAATCAACCGTTCAATATTTGCTGCGATTGCTTGCGCAAAGAGTGCTAAGAAGACACCAAAAAATGCCCAAATAATCGAGAGACCCAAAGAGGTTCCTCTTTCGTTCCTATTGTTCCGCATTTCTTTCCGTAAAATAATAAGCGTAATAATAAGTGCTAAGGAAAAGCTGATCACCAGCCAAACGGGGACTGCAAGCCTCCCGTTGATCCCGGATAATTTAAAGCCGTACATTAGTAATGGGACTCCTGCAAGACTTGAAAACTGCATGGCAATATAAACAATTAAGATTATCCAATATTCCCGTTTCAACTAATTCTCTCCTTTTAACATCCACTCAAAGATTTTCTGTGTATTCTTCATTCTACTCTTAAAACCAGTCTTGTTTCAATTTAGAAACTTTTTAAAAAGAAATGTATAGATTTCCATTGGTATCATATACTTGTAAGGTTGTACAAAAAAGCTTTCATTTTTATATTTTTTTATGAAAAAATATATACATCAAACTTGCAAAAGATTGTCAAATTCATTATTATAATAATTGTGTTAGCACTCATGTATGAGGAGTGCTAATAATGTCAGAATTACATATATTTTTGAGGAGGTTGTTTGATTTGTTAAGACCATTAGGTGATCGCATTGTCATTGAGCTTGTTGAATCAGAAGAAAAAACTGCAAGCGGTATTGTTTTACCAGACTCAGCTAAAGAAAAGCCTCAGGAAGGAAAAGTTGTTGCCGTAGGTACTGGCCGTGTGCTTGAAAATGGCGAGCGTGTAGCACTTGAAGTTTCTGTAGGCGATCGTATTATCTTCTCAAAGTATGCTGGTACAGAAGTGAAATACCAGGGTACAGAATACTTACTACTACGTGAAAGCGATGTCCTTGCTGTTATTGGCGAATAAGGAAAATTAAAAAATATAAGTTTTAAAAATTTAGAGGAGGTTTTTTGAACAATGGCTAAAGAGATTATGTTTAGTGAAGAAGCGCGCCGCGCAATGCTTCGTGGTGTAGATACACTTGCAAATGCAGTAAAAGTAACTCTTGGACCTAAAGGACGAAACGTGGTGCTTGAGAAAAAATTTGGTTCACCTTTAATTACCAATGACGGTGTAACCATCGCTAAAGAAATCGAATTAGAAGATGCATTCGAAAACATGGGTGCAAAGCTTGTTGCTGAAGTAGCAAGCAAAACAAATGATGTTGCCGGTGACGGTACAACTACTGCAACAGTTCTTGCTCAAGCGATGATTCGCGAAGGCTTAAAGAACGTAACTGCAGGTGCCAACCCAATGGGAATCCGTAAAGGGATTGAAAAAGCAGTTGCTGCGGCAGTTGGTGAGTTAAAATCAATTTCAAAACAAATTGAAGGCAAAGAGTCTATCGCACAAGTAGCCGCTATTTCTTCCGATGATACTGAAGTGGGTCAGTTAATCGCTGAAGCAATGGAGCGCGTTGGCAACGACGGCGTTATCACTATTGAAGAATCAAAAGGATTCACAACTGAGCTAGATGTTGTAGAAGGTATGCAATTTGACCGTGGATATGTTTCAGCTTACATGGTAACCAATACCGATAAAATGGAAGCTGTATTAGAAAATCCATATATCTTAATCACTGATAAGAAAATCTCCAGCATTCAAGAAATCTTACCAGTTCTTGAGCAAGTGGTTCAACAAGGTAAGCCATTATTATTGATTGCTGAAGATATTGAAGGTGAAGCATTATCTACATTAGTAGTGAACAAGCTTCGCGGAACATTCAATGCAGTTGCTGTTAAGGCTCCTGGCTTTGGTGACCGTCGTAAAGCAATGCTTGAAGATATCGCTGCATTAACTGGCGGTGAAGTAATCACTGAAGAACTTGGCCGCGATCTTAAAACTGCAACTATCACATCTTTAGGACGTGCTTCTAAGGTTGTTGTGACAAAAGAAAACACAACAATCGTTGAAGGTGCTGGTTCAACTGAGGAAATCCAAGCTCGTGTGAACCAAATCCGTGTACAATTAGAAGAAACGACTTCTGAATTTGACCGTGAAAAACTACAAGAGCGCTTAGCTAAATTAGCTGGCGGTGTAGCAGTAATCAAAGTTGGTGCTGCAACTGAAACAGAATTAAAAGAGCGTAAGCTTCGTATCGAGGATGCTTTGAATGCGACTCGTGCAGCTGTTGAAGAAGGAATCGTATCCGGTGGTGGTGTTGCCCTTCTAAATGTATACAGCAAAGTAGCTGAGATTCAAGCAGAAGGCGATATCGCTACAGGTATCAACATCGTATTACGTGCGATGGAAGAGCCAGTTCGCACAATCGCTCAAAATGCTGGTCTTGAAGGATCTGTTATCGTTGATCGCTTAAAGCGTGAAGCAGTCGGCACAGGCTTCAATGCTGCTACTGGCGAGTGGGTAAACATGATCGAAGCTGGTATCGTTGACCCAACGAAAGTAACTCGTTCTGCACTACAAAACGCAGCATCTGTTGCGGCTATGTTCTTAACAACTGAAGCAGTTGTTGCTGACAAGCCAGAACCAGCTCCTGCAATGCCTGACATGGGCGGCATGGGTGGAATGGGCGGCATGATGTAAGGCTTTTGAGCCTTTCATCTGAGAAATAGTTATAGCTATTTTTCTCCCTTTTGAGAAGTAGTCATGTAAATAATTTATATCAATAGCAAAAACCACTTCCTATAAAATTTAGGGAGTGGTTTTTTGTGTTGTTAAAATTTGCGTATTCAAGATGTGCCCACAGCTAACACAATATTCTATTATATCGGTGAAAGTTTGCTACGAAGATTTTTATCGGCATTAAAAAAGGATCAATTGGAAGACCCTTTGAACTATTTATTTACTTTAAGCATTTGTAATTGATGATGGTTTATATTTTGTTAAACTACTTTAATTTCCTCAAATTCAATAAAAAACCAAAGACTAATCCCTGTATAATGGACAACATAGGAAGCCCAAACTGGAATCAATAATATTCCAAAAAAGATGAGTATGATGGCCTTTACGTATTTTCCATTTAATAACTGACCAAACCAAGGAAGAACAAGGCCCCAAATAATTTTTTATAGGGATTCATTGCGTTAATTCTGTATTAATTTGTCATGGTCGACTGCTTGCGGAGGTTCCTCCATCCAGCCGTGTTTAATCATAATGTTGGCTCCATCTTCGACATACAGCGCGACTTCTGGGATCAATGACATATATTTAAGTCCTAAATCCCTCCTTAGGCTTGCTGCTAATGAGGTTCCATAATATCCAATTCCTGCTGCAACCATGGTTGTAACATGAAACATCATTAGTTTATCTGAAAAAATACTTGCAGTTGTATCTAAAACAGCCGAACCTGAACTTATAGGGGCAGGCAGATCCTCCTTGGTTAAAAAATTGCTAAAGATATCTACATATTTTTGGGCAAGCTCTTTCCCTCTTAAAAAATATTGTTTTACATCTTCATTTTGAGCAGTCTGAGCAAAGCCCGTTACTATTTCTTTACCGATAGCATTTATTAGAGTATTTAAGTATAAATGTGTGATTTCATGTGAATTTATAGACCTTTTTTTCCCAAAAAAACCGGTTAAATAATATTGTTTTTCTACAAAATCCACCTTATCAGGAACAGGTATTGTTGGAGGTTTTATATAAATCCCTTGTTTTAGCATTAGGTCGCGTGTTCTGTCCTGCAATTCAACCCCTTTATTCAATATACGCTTATGAAAAGTAACGACATCTGGACGGGTCGCAACTGTTAGTCCCGCACTGCTGGCAGTCATTGCAAATACAGCCATTTGACTTAAATGCTTTAAGAAAAATGTATCTGTAAAAAGTCTTGGAGCTTTTGTATTGACATCTTGTTCTGTAAATCCAATGGGTATCGGGAAATTCTCTTTTTGAAACAGTTCCTGCATGATGGACACATTCTCTTTTGCTGTATCGAGTGTCCATTCAATAATAGGGCGTATTTCATTATCCTCTACTTTTTCTAAGAAATAGCTGTCGATACAAACAGCTATTGTATCGCCCATGTATTGTGTCCATAAACCAGCCATTTCCGCAGAAGTTAAAGGAATATTTGTCTTATCTTCCATTGGAACAACCTCCTGTTTTCAATTAATACATCATAGAATAATATCTCCTGAATAGTGGAAAATATAAATGAACAACCTATCTAATTCATCGAATGGAAAATGTAGGGAAATATCTCTCGAGGCTTCCCCCCTAATCAAACCGTATGTGTCCTATTAAGGCATACAATAAATATTTAAGGTCCGCTTTAACTGAAGCAGCTCATTCTGTAAGAGGATCTAAAAACTATCTCGGAGCACTATCGCACCTACGTGTAGAAAGTTGATGTTAAGTGGTTGTTTCTACTATGGTGACCGCTATAAACTATATGGGCGGCATGTTGTAATAAATATTATAAAACCTTTTAATAGAAAGGTTTTAAGTCAATAAAGGTTTCTTTGTCTTCCTTTATAAATTGACAAGTGAGTGCATAGAAAGAAAAAATGCCCAACAACAGAAGGCGTTTCATCAGTTTACTAAATTGGTGAGAGGCCTTTCTTCCATTCTACATAAATAATTCCACTACGATTAAATAAATCTCTTCAAAAGTATTTTAGTTTCCATTTCAAATCACTTTTAAAAAATAGATCCTTTCCCCGTTCGCGGTACAGTTTAGTTCCATAACAAATTAAGATAAATTACTCTTGTCACATTATGCGGCGTATATTAATGTTAAAACGACTGCAATGTGACAATTTAATATTTGTTTTGGAAAAGGCAGCAGCTTTCGTAAAAATTCGTTTAATAAATTACCAATAAAGATAGAATGCTTCAATTTAAATTAAAACAACTTTTTGTAAAGATATTATAAATTGAAGCAAGATCAGGTTTTCTTGCGATTGCTGAAAATGTTTTTAGGAAGGGTGAAGAAAAATGCTTTATATGTGGAATATTGAGAAGATCATTAAAAGTACATTACAAGAGCTCAAATTTAATATAAATGTTGAATCCAGCAATAAACTCACTGCACCGATGAGTTATAACGTAGCGACAAATACGATAAAGTTTAACTACCTGCAAATTAACGGATATAACGGTAAGCTTAACTTTAAGATTAAAGAAACAGATGAAAACTTTGTGAAACTTATTCTTTATCTTCAGCTTGGTTATTATTTAGAATTTAGGAAAAATACAAGAGTTTTAAAGACTCTCATTTATGGTGAAGAGAAAGAAAAGGAACAGCTTTTAGCAGAAATCGAAGAGAATGCTTGGGAATATGGAAGAACACTGGTACCTGAATATCTATTGAAATCTTATGATCAAGTACGTGAATTGAATAAACTTCTGTTAAAAAACTGAAGAGAATAAAGGGACAGTTCTACCATTTCGTATCGGTTGGCGATATAACACTTGAAAATAAATCTAAAAGCCTTCATATTTAATAGAAAAGGAGATAAGATATGCGACGTGATATACAACCTAATGAAAGAGCTTTCTCTTCTAAAGAAGTGGCAGAAGAAGTGGGGATTGCAACACCCACTGTCCGAAAGTATGGACAAATCTTAGAGCGGAATGGATATGAGTTTTTAAAAGATGGTGATCGGCGTATATTTGTTCAATCTGACATAGGAGCGCTTATAGCGTTACGCGATACGGACAAGCCCCTGGACGATACAGCTAAAGACCTTGCGTATCAACAGAAGGAAAGATTAGAAGGGTCCAATGAAACAGAGGTTTCCATATCCGATACATATGAACATCTACCCGAAGACCCCAATCAATTAAAAGAGATTTTAAGGTTTTTAGTAAATGAATTGGCAGCCGCGCGTGAAATGAATGTCCAACTGACAAACGATATGTCTCAGCTTAAAATAACGGTTTCCCGGCTCCAACAAGATCATCATGTTATAAGTTCTACTATTGGAAATTCATCGCAAAAAACTCAAGCTAAAATTGAAAAATTAACTGAACAACAAAAGAACCAATACGAAACATTGCTTCAACAAGAAATACAAAAAAGTGAATTCTTACAAAAAGAAATACAAAATTTGCGGGACGAACAGAAAAGAGAATGGAGTTCACAAAATGATTTTAATAAACGTTTAGAACAAGCGATACAAAAGCCTAAAGAAAAATGGGGGGGATTTTTCTCCATATTCCGAAAATAAGATGCCTATCTAAGGCTTTTTTTTTTGCTTAACGGTGAAAAATGTTTTAAAAATTTATTTAAGCGATATGAGTGAAAAAAGCATGTTTGGTTAATTAGGGAAAGGTAGTCTTTGAAGAATTCTATTAAAACCAGTGGTGTTCTTAAAAAGGAATTCTTAAAATTGACCGATTGTATCTTTTTTGTGTTTCATATCCTGGGCGATACAATGTAAAAATAAACACAAAACCTAATTATTCATTAGATAAGGTGATCCGGCATACGATATGATACACAACTGATTGCAGGAGCTTTTCGGCTCCTTTTTGTTTCATATCGCTGGGTGATATAACTCTCAAAATGTAAAAAGTAGCAATCCGAGTATCTATGTCGAATATCAAGAGCTATAGCTTTTCCAATCAGGAGCTATGGCGAGGAAATTTGAATTGCATTTTTAAGGTTTCATTTGCTTAACTATAGCCTTCTTTTGATAATCAAGTGGTGTATTTGCGTTAATTACCAAATTCCTTCCTTTCAACAATTCGGATTACTATTTTTCAAATTTCTACAAACTTCCCGGGAAATATCTACAAATTCTGATTAAATATCAACAAAATAAATTATCAGTTTCTAAAATAGCCATTTGTTTCTGTTGACGGATAGTAAGAGCTTAAAGCGGACCTTGTATTTAAGTGCTCCTAGTATATGAGACAAAAATCTTTTAATAGTTTGGAATCAAAAAGAATTGAAGCTGGATTTAAAATAGTAGTAAAAAAACTTGCTCAATGATGAGTTGTTAGTTGCCAATAAATAAGCGGTTAAGGTAGGCTGGATAATCCAATTACAGCCACGACGTTCTTTCTGGTGACAAGTTCTGCTTCTATAGATAAATGTGGTTTGGTTGTTGGAGATTCCTGGTGGATGTTGTAATGCAGATAATAGATCACATATGAAGACTTTAAATCCTTGCTGTCAAGAAAGCATTTACGCTCTCCCTTTGAAGTTGGTGTATAATATAAATATTTTCCATTGGAGACTCTTATATTTTTCCCTTCTCTATAGGCAAATGCACCACACCAATTCGGATACAACTTTGTTGTTTGTTGGATTGGCTGATTTTGAGGGGGAAGATTGCAAGGGGACTCTCCTTTTATTACTGCTATTTCCTGGACCTGCTTAAGCAATCTTAGTTCATCAACGATTTCTCCTGGATCATGAGGACCTTTCCCTTTTTTAAAGTATTTTCCGTGTCTGATAAAAACTTGTGTTTCGCCTTGTCTATAATCAGTTACAAGTCTTCCATTATGAACACAATATGTTTGATTATTGAAGGTTTTACAGAATCTAGGATCAATATTTTTAGGGTCAGTTTCAATATATAATACACTCACGCATGTTCCAGCTTTTATGAAGCCGCTAGGGGCATTAATGATTTTTGGTGCCAATTTGATTCACCTCCTTACTTTTATTATTAAAGAGATTGATTAGTATTGTTTATATAACCAACCATAGTACACAATTAGGTCGGATCTTCAATATCTTCTAAAAAAATGGGTTTATAATCTATTTTCTTATTTATATTGTCTACTGTAATGACTACATAATGAAAGGGTACAACGGGTTCTTCCCTTCTCGCTCCGGCACCACCAGTTAACGTAAAGGTTAAACCCTCTAAACAACCCGATTCTTTTTTAAAAAAGTCAAATGAATGTACATGGCTAAATAATAGGTTTTTAGCTTTTAGGCATTTTCCACACATGGTAATGATCTGTTTCATTTTTCTCCAGCCGCTAATAAATGTGCCCGTGTCTTTGGTGCCTGTAATGATGTCCTGTTCTTGGGGCGGTCCAAATTTCTTAAAGGAACCATAGTAAGGAGGGACATGCATAGCGATGAAGGTAGTTGCAGGATTGCCCTTTAGGTTGTTTCTGAGAAAGGTAAGGTTTTCACTGTCGAGTATATATTCCCAATATAGAAGGTCAGGATTTAAATTTCTTTTCCTTTTTTCCTTTTTGGTTAAGTATCTCCGGTTAATATTATTAAGGCCAATAAGGGTGAGGTATCTGGAGGGGAGGAGTCCATTTAAGCTCCAATATTCAGGTCCGATATATTTATGAAAATTCGACAAATTCCCTCCAATTCCATTGGTTTCGTGATTTCCCGGAACTACAAACATCGGTATTTTTTCAATACCCGGAATCGGATAATGCGGGTCCTGATTTGAGATTAGATTTAAAAATTGCTGGTATTCAGATTCATTCCCTCCTGCAAAAACAGTATCCCCGCCATGTAGAATGAACAAAGGGTTAAATTTTAGTGTATCTCTAAGAATCGCAGCGAATATTGCAATTCTATTATCGTTGCCGACCCAGGAATCACCTAAGAATATGAAATTGAAACGCTGGGAAGGGAGCCTTTTAATTCTCTGTTTTAATAATTTGATAGATCGGTGGAATAAGATCAATTTATATTCACCTCCTAAAAATAAATCAAGAAGAAGTTTCATAAAAAATAGATAAAGGAGGGACAGAGCCATTTCAGCTTTGTTTATGCCCCCCCTGATAATATGAAAATAAAAGTCTTTATTAATTAGTCATGTCTGTCAAACTTATATTCAAATTCAGGACCTGTCTGGGCAAAATAGCCGCTTCGCACTTGTCCAGCCCAGTTCTGTAAAGCTTCCTTCCACTGTACACTTTCAAAAAATAGTTCAACAGAATTTTCTGCATCAGAGCGCCACACGAGTGGCGAAAAAGGTGATGCTTGTCCAGTCCAAATCCCGCTCGCTTTATCCTGCATTGCCCTCTCGATAACTAGAAGCAGGGGAAGGCCGCGTTGATAGCCCATCGCTGGTTCAAACTGTAAATAAGGTGAATAAGGTTCGTCAGTCCCCTCTACAGGTCTAGCAGGTACCAAAAGAGCCGCGGCCACTCCATAGCTTGAGTTCACCAAGGTTCGAATATTTTCTAATGTGGTATCGGGATACTGGTCAGTATTGGGTATGGTTCTAGGGAAAAGGAGAACCTTTTTAATTTCTTTAAACATCCGAATAATAAAACGCTGCTGTTTTGTAAAGGGCGGCACTGGCGGGACTGGGCCGAGTGAAAAGAGATTTTGGTGGCTGAAAAAGACGGGAATCCTAAAAAGGGCTGTGGCAGCATTATTTAAATCTTGCAGATCTCTCTGCATTTGTTCGAATTCTTCATTACTTACCGTTTCATTAGAATGTTGCTGGTTTGATTGCCATTGACTTTGATTGTTCTGATTAAATCGTTCCTTATAATAATCGTGTAACATGCAAAATCACCTCCATACAAAACAATATTCAGTGGATACATAGAGTGATTGGACAAGTTGTAAAAAATTTTATTGAAAAGTGAACACCATATTCGAATAGGAAATAAAAAATTCTTTTCTATCGAATAAGTATAAAGTCCAAAGCTCCTTTAATTTCATACATTGCTATAAGCATATGATTCCAAAATAACAACGTTTAAAGGCTTCTTCCCAAAGTACAGGAAGAAGCCTCTTTTATCTTGATCTATAAGAAAGAGGGGCAAGATAGGCCCTAAGATATTCAACATTTTTCCTCCTTAATATAAGGGATTACAAGCACCTCAATGTTTGTCACTTTCCGCATGAATCAGTTTGATTAATATTGTCTTGTTCTCAATTAAAAATCATGCCAAAAAATCAAATCCCGTACCATTTTAAAGGTTGATACGGGATGTTTTTTGGGCTTCAAGATCTTATTAGAATTCAGCATTATTAAGGACAAATCTAATTGTCCAATCGCCCTTTTGATTGAAAATCCCATGAGTATCAAATGTCATATGAGGACTTTCAGGTCTGTAATGCTGTAGTTGTGCTTCGATTGTTCCTTTATATTCGTTTTTCCCTACCTTTTTAAACGTATCGGAAGTTTCACGAACTAATGTGTGTTCAATCCAAATATGCGGACTTTCCATTAGGCTTCTGGTATTCGGATCTACTTGAACATCTGAATTTGAATGAATCGTATAATTCAGCCTAATATTTTGACCGTGGTTTACAATGGTATAGCCATCGATTGTTAGCTTGATTCCGTTATCTTCAGCAGAACCTAAGCCCTGATTTTGGGATTCGGCACTAGTAGAAGCAGGGGAGACGAAGCTGATGAGCAAGCAAATGAATAAGGCGACACTACTGAAACACAAAGTATATTTCGATAGGTTTCTCATTTTACCACCATCCTTTTATTTCGTTTATAGGTTTCGCCGCTTTATTCCTGAAACAATCTGAGTCCGAATAAGGTGATCGGACTCGGACTGCTTCAAGAAAACCATTATTTCTTTTTGGACAGCCATTCTGCTAGTGCTTCTGCTTCTGCACCTTTAGCAAGGCCTGCTGGCATGCGGTCGCCGCCGTTTAAGATTTGATTCAATATGTCTTCTTTGGACATTGATTTACCGATGTGTTGAAGATTTGGAGCTGTTGCACCCTGAAGATTATCTCCATGACAGGAAACACAACTTTTTTTGTAAACCTTTTCCGGATCGATAACGACATCGGCTTGCCCTTGTAATTTGGCGTTTTTATTAGGGGCTGCAGCCTTTTCCTTACCGCCAAGGCCATAGACCACGACCCTTGTTCCACCAGTAATCATCGCGACATATTGTTTGCCGTCAACGGTATAAATAGAAGGTGCCATTTTGATTTGTTTTCCTCCACTTTCCATGCTCCACAATACTTTTCCTTTTTTAATATCTAGAGCATTCACTGTTCCGTCCAATTCCCCGTAAAAAGCAAGGCCCGTAGCAGTACTTGTGAATCCGCCATACATCGGATCATCGGTATTGAGTTGATAAACCTTTTTCCCTGTATTAACGTCGATAGCAGTAATAGTACCAGAAGTATCAACGTCATGTGGTAAAGGAAGGATTTTCGTACCAGGGAAGGTATTGTTATCTTTCGCAATCTCTTTCGCATCTTTTGGTGCTAACATTAAATTCGGGTAATTAATACCTGGAATCAGCACATAGTTGGTATCGGGATCATACGTCTCTGGCGCATAGCTCTCGCCACCTGGCGTACCCGGCCATTGAAGTTTAACTTTACTCTTATCGGTTGGTAGTGCGGAGTGCTGAATTTTGACAAACGGTACACCATCATAAATGGTTCTTCCAGTTTTGGCATCCCATGCATACCATTTCCCGTTTTTTCCGCCTTCCACTATAATCTTCTGTTTTTTCCCGCCGACCTTGGCATTAAGAACCATTGGGGTCGCGGCAGCGTCATAATCCCATACATCGTGATCAACTTCGGACGAAGCCCACTTAAATTTCCCTGTTTTACTGTCCAAGGCAACGATGGAATCCGTATATGGATTTTTTCCTTTTCGATCCGCATCGTAAAAGTCAGGGGCTGGATTTCCTACTGCAAAATACATCATATCGGTATCTGGATCAAACGACATCGGTGTCCATACGGAACCTCCGCCCGTATATTTCCCCTTCGCCCAGCCCGTTCCTCTTTCAGGAACGGTCCAAAACGGTTCTTTCCAGAGTGGTTCGAGGCTATCTGCTTTAAATGCCCAAACAAAGCCTCGAGTACCATTATCACCGCCGCTGCTCCCAACATAAATGTTGCCATCATAATACATTGGAGCTGAAGATTCATAATATCGGTTTTCTAATTTAATGGAGGGAACATGATCCCAGAAGTTAACCATTTTTTCCAGTTTTCCGGTTTTGGCATCAAGTTTGGCTAGCCGATTGTCGATCATCAAGACATATACCTTTCCATTGGCCACTGCGACACCTCTGCTTGCCACGTTGGATTGCCATGGTAAACTATTTAGGTGGTCAAGTACCTCCTTGGGAGGTGTCCATGCCCAAAGTTTCTTTCCGCTTGCGGCATCAATTGCAAACACATGGTTTTTTGCACTCGTTACAAACATGACCCCGTTTTGTACAACAGGGAAATCCTCTTGTAAATTCGGAACATCCTTATTCCATTCCACGATATCCTGCTGCCAAACAATCCCCATCTTTTTTACATTATCTTTTGTAATCTCTTTATAGGGCACATGTCGGGTATGTTGAATGTCATAACCCCAATTTGGGAATCCTGTTTCCTTTGCCTGGTTTGTCTGGTTGGATTCCTTGGTCTCTTCCTTGTTATTTGCATTATTCTTGTTATTATTCGATTGACAGCCAACCATAACCATACTGGCAATCAAAACTGAACCTGTTGCCTTTAAAAAGCGCCTCATGAAAATACCTCCTCACACTTTGAAATCTTAATATGTAGTGAATTACTGAACATGAAATGTCCCAGTTTGTTCCCCTCCTTTAGAGGATAAAATTTGATAAGAACAAGGATATGGTGCCCCACAGGATTCCTAAATTATACAAATTGTGAAAAAGATGCCCCCTTATTTTGTTGGAATGGGGGGCTTCTTGTTATTACACACTCGTACCTAAAGGCCAGCTTAATGTAATTTATAGTCAAAAAGGTTACATACGTTGCCCCATTAATAAATAATGAAAAGACTACCTCCTAACAAATAGAGGTAGTCTTTTTTATGTACGATTACTTTTTTATCTGAAAGGTAATTGTCCAATTACCTTTTTGATTAAAAATCGCATCAGTATTAAATTCCACATCCGATACTGCAGGCCGATATTGTGGCAATTCCACCTTAACTGCACCTTGATATTGTTGGCTGTCTACTTTTTTATGCCAAGAATCAATACCTTGAACAAACCGATCTCCAATTGTAAAATCCGGTTTATTAATTAGACTCTTCCCTTCCATCGGATTCCCCGATTTTGATTGTACCGTATAATAAACTACCATCTCTTGACCATAGTTTTTTAGTTCGTAGTTATTAATTGTCAGTTTAATTCCATGATCTTCGGCAGAACCGATTATTTTTCCTGGAGCTGCCTTTGCACTTTGAGAAGATGCAAATGTCAAACCTAAGCAAAGCAATAAAATTAACCATCCAAAACCATTTTTAACTTTTAAGAAAAATTTCATTGAACCACCGCCTAAATTATTTTAATTGTTATTTTAAGGATTCCAAAAGGAACATCCTCACTTATAGGTTGTCTCCATTTTTTGTAAATATGCTTCATCCATCATCTATAATCAGAAAGCAAAAAAATTGCATTTATATATCTAAACTGTTTCCTTTTTCGCATAATTTAGGCAGCTTTTTCTAAATCTAGAAGAAGAGTTAGGTCTAAACAATATAAGTATCTTCTATATAGGGGAAACTTTAAAACCTAAAAGAGGAGATTAGGGGAATGATTTGACCACTCATGAAATCATAGTATAGGAGGTCTTTTCTTGAAGTTGAAGCGTTATGTAAAGGTGACCAGCACTGCTTTCTTGGCGGTAATGTTGTTACTGGCTGGTTGTCAAACGAAGAAGGAAAACAAGCAGGATACAGCCGAAAAACAAACCACCGAGACAAAAAAAGATACCGGTTTTCCACTTTGGGGGTATGACTATCAACATACTAGACATGTCCCTTATAAAGAGATTACAAAAGACAATGTAAAGGATTTGGGAATTGTCTGGCAGAAGGATTTAAAAGACTGGGATAATAAAGCACCAAGCGCCGCTGAGGATTTCCCAGTTGTCAAAGATGGTGTTATGTATGTCACGACATCATTGAACAGAGTGTTCGCAATGGATGCTTCAAATGGAAAGAAGATTTGGGAATGGACGCCTCCAAAAGATGTACAAGATCATCTTGATAAAGCGGATCTAAGTCTTTTAGAAGTGGTTGCCACCCGTGGTGTTGCAGTTGCGGAAGGAAATGTTTTTGTCCTTACAGCAGATAATCGTTTAGCAAAACTTGATGCGAAAACCGGAAAATTAGTTAAAATGGTTAATTTCTGGGATATAGATACCATGAAAGGTGTCACTCTTGAAAACAGGTATTATGAAACAATGGCCCCAATGTACTACAAAGGAAACGTATATGTTGGCAGCAGCGGCGGGGATAATGGAATTCGCGGTTTTGTTATGGCCTTTAAAGCTAGCGATTTGAGTACGGCCTGGGATCAACCGTTTTGGACTGTGCCTGAAAGAGGAAAAGACTGGGTGAAGGGTAAATACACTGGGGGCGGTGCTGTTTGGAACCCAATGGCCTTTGACGAGGATACCGATGTCATGTATTTTGGAACAGGAAATCCAGCTCCAGACTTTTTTGGAGCGAATCGGCCTGGTAACAATCCTTATACTGACTCAGTTGTTGCACTTGATAGTAAGACGGGTAAATTGGTTTGGGCAAAGTCAGAAATGGATCATGATGTGTGGGATTATGATGCAGCATCCACTCCGATGATTCTTAATGCCAAGGTGGATGGTAAAGATAGAAAAATTGTTGTCCATGGCGGTAAGAACGGAAAATGGTATGCCTGGGATGCAAAATCAGGAGATACCATTTATGATGGTGTTCCATTTGTAAAAATCAAGCACACACCGCCACCGACAGACGAAAGTAAAGCGGTGCCGCAATGGCCAGGTGCAGAAGGCGGACAAAATTACGCTCCAGAAACGTATGATCCGGAAACAAACTATGTATTAATTCCTGGTATCAACAAACCATCTATTGGGGTAGCAGCAAAAGATGAGAAGGAAGTTGAGCAAAAAAATGGGTTATTCCCGGGAACCGCGATTACACTGTCTCCTAAAGGGGTTGATATATCCGGCACGATCACTGCGATTGATGTGAATACCGGTAAGAAGGCCTATCAGATTAGGACGAAAGATCCAATGCGGGGAGGGTTTACAAGTACAGCTACAGGACTTGCCCTCTATGGAGAGTTGGATGGAACTGTTAACGCTATGGATATCAAAACGGGCAAAGTATTATGGAATATGAAAAGCGGCGGAGCACAGATCATGATGGCGCCGACAATCTATATGGATAACGGGAAACAATATGTTACTTTTGTTACCGGCACAAAGGTTGTTACCTATGGTCTTGGCGGAGATAAAACAGTAAAACAAGAACAAAGCGCACAAGAACAAGGAAAAAATCAAAATGCCAATCATGGCAGCCACGGTAATAAAGAAGCAGATAAGAAGCAGCCTGCTAGTATTAATCCAGAGGCTATTTATAAGAAGAGCTGTGTCTCCTGTCATGGTGAAAACCTTGAGGGCGGAGCAGGACCAAATCTCCAGCATGTTGGTTCAGCCATGTCTGAAGATGATATTTATAAACAAATTGTCAACGGAGGCGGCCGTATGCCGGGAGGTCTTGTTTCAGAAGACCAAGCGAAAGTGCTGGCCAAATGGTTAGCAGGTAAGAAGTAACCATCCTTGTCACTAAGGACAATTTTGCAAGTGTAAAGACCTGAGTCTCTATCATATGGACTCAGGTCTTTTATTTTGTGCGAAAGAAACTTGTCCTTTTTTGCTATATATTGCAAAAGCCCGTAGCATTTTTGGACAACTCCAAGTCGAAATTCTAGTTATTTTGGGGTTTCTGCCAACATAAGATTAATTTGAAAGGGATATGAGACACAGCATGAATAATGATGATTATTGTTAGACATGAAAGGGGGAGAAATATATGTGGGTGAAGCCTGAGTATAAGGTAATTAATACAGCTTCAGAGGTGACGATGTATATCTACATCGGCAAGTAGAATAGACCTGCTTGCCTCTTTTACTTATTTTTTAACGGCAAATCGAGGAGGTTGTGCAAATGGGAAAGAACCGTTATCTAAAAGCACTGATAGGAGCGATTATTGGGTGTACAACAGCTGGTGGGTGGCTGGTTGTTGATCTCCTCCTTCCGGATCCAATCGGAGATTATATACTATTTCCTCTTATGGGTCTGACCAATATTGTGATTGGGTGGCAAGTAGGAAAGGTATTTGCAAAACGGCAGGAAATGAATCATAAAGATACTCAGATCTCGGGCGAAAGGACTGAAGGAAAATTAGAATTAGAGTCTTAGGAACAGCAGCGGGAGGGGGATTTCCGCAGTGGAACTGTGCATGTCCAAACTGCCGCGGTGTTCGCGAAGGGAACCATGAATTTCAACCATTATTACAGTCTTCTCTTGCAGTAAGTGCAAATGAAAAGGATTGGTACCTCATTAATGCAGGCCCGGATGTTCACAGACAGATTGAATCATTCTCTGCGCTGCATCCGGGCCCTGGAATAAGAGAGACCTCTCTCGCTGGTGTAATTTTAACAGATGCTGAACTCGATCATACAATTGGGCTGTTGTCACTGCGAGAGGGCTCTTTTCTGACCATTTACGGAACTGAGATTGTTAGAAAGTGTTTGCAGTCCGCTTTTCCGGTTTTCCCCATGCTAAAAAACTATTGCTCGTGGGAATGGCAGTCTCTTCAGCCAAATATCGGGCAACGGGTAGGAGCTTTTGGCGAAGGGACGATAATCGTAGAAACAATCCCGGTGTCAAGAAAGCCACCGCTTTATGCCCAGTCAAATCTGAAGGATGAGCTGCTAGACGACCTTTGGGAGGTTGGATTGGTTCTTCATAATCCAAGTTCCGGCAAATGTCTTGCTTATTTCCCTACATTAGTAGACATCACTCCGGATATAGAGGCTTGCCTGAGGAAAGCTGATATCTTAATGGTCGACGGCACCTTTTGGTCAGAAGAAGAATTGGTCAAGATGGGTGCGACTAAACGCGACGCAAGAAGCATGGGGCATTTACCGATTAGTGGTTCGGTGGGGATCGCGGAAAGGCTAGGATCATTCCCAGCCGAACGGAAAATTCTGATCCACATTAATAATAGCAACCCTATTTTGAAGAAGGACTCCGAGGAAAGATCTACATTGGAGCGACTTGGTTTTGAGATTGCCTATGACGGAATGGAAGTGGAGGTATGAGGATGCCGGAACAAGGTGAGCTCATTGGCAAGAAAAAGATTCTGTATCAAAAAGGAGATTCACTTTGGACAAAGGATGAATTTACAGAGCGTTTAAAGGACGTGGGGCGTTCTTTTTATCATGACAAACATCCTTTTCATTTGGCCATGCATCAGGGGAAATTAAGCCGGGAACAAATTCGCGGCTGGGTTGCAAACCGATTTTATTATCAGAAATCAGTTCCAATTAAAGATGCAGCGATTCTCTCGATTCTGCCATCAAGGGAGATGAGACGTGAATGGATTCAGCGAATCATTGACCATGATGGTACAGAAGGAGAAGATGGAGGGATTGAAGCATGGCTTCGATTAGGAGAAGCTGTAGGGTTGACAAGGGAGGAAGTAGAACGCGAGGACCATGTTGTACCGGGTGTACGTTTTGCCGTCGACGCGTATGTGAACTTCGCAAGGACAAAACCGTGGATTGAAGCGGTTGCTTCCTCGTTAACTGAATTATTTTCGCCTGACCTCATCTCCAAGCGGATGAAGATACTTGATCGTTTGTATCCATGGATTGACAGTAAAGGTTTTGAGTATTTTCAAAATCGCCTAACGCAAGCCCCGCGCGATTCAGATTGCGCCCTTAAGCTTGTTTTGGCTTATTGTCAATCTCCTGAAGAGCAACAGCGAGCAGTCAAAGCCTTAAAATTCAAGTGTGATGTGTTGTGGGCACAGCTTGATGCTATTGAAAAGGCATATCCCTCTAATTTGTGACCGATATTTTAAGATTAAAAGATTGGTGGTGGAGCCAATTTTAACTAGCAGCTTTCCAAAACTCGCCACAAAGGCGCGATTAAAATTTGATAAGGTAAGAGAGAAACATCTCCTCTTATTACCGGAAAGGGTTGTGGTCCTAAACGAAACCGCCGCATCGATCCTTACGCTATGTGATGGGAGTCGAACGGTGCACACCATCGCCGAAGATTTAAGGAGTTCATTACAGGCAGGCACAGAAGAATTGAGTACAGATGCTTTACTTGATTTAAATGAGATGAAAGAAGACATTACCGAATTTCTTCGGGAGATGGAGGTTCAAGGATGGGTGGTGATCCATAAACATGGAACAGTCGATTACCAAGAGCAATAATGGGGTGGGGCCGCCGTTTTCACTTCTCGCGGAGTTGACCCATCGCTGTCCGTTGCATTGCCCCTATTGTTCAAACCCATTAAAAATGGCCGCGGAGACAATGGAGCTTACGACTCAAGACTGGTGCCGTGTCTTGTCAGAGGCTGCCGATTTAGGAGTGGTAGAGGTTCACTTTTCTGGTGGTGAACCACTTTTGCGCAACGACTTGGAGACGCTGATCCGTCACGCTAATTCATTAGAGATGTACACCAATCTCATTACAAGCGGTATAGGTTTGACAACTGAAAAAGCCGCTCAGCTCAAAGAAGCTGGAATTGAAAATGTGCAGGTAAGCTTCCAGGCAGGGGAAGCGAAGCTTTCCGACTTCATTGGTGGATATAGAGCCTTTGAGAGGAAAAAGGAAGCAGCCATTGCAGTAAAAGAAGCAGAATTGCATTTATCATTAAATGTTGTATTACACCGGTTGAATCTTGATCATTTGAATGAAATCATTAAGCTTGCGGAGGAAATGGGAGCTGAGCGTCTGGAACTTGCCAATACACAGTATTATAACTGGGCTTTGCTTAATCGGGAGAGGTTGCTGCCTAGTTGGGATCAAATTGAGCGTGCAAGTGAAATCTATGAAGCTGCTAAAGCACGCCTTGAGAGAAAAATGGAAATCATTTGGGTTATTCCAGATTATTACGCTTCGGCACCCAAGCCTTGTATGGGAGGATGGGGTGCGATTGGTCTTACGGTGGCGCCGAATGGGGATGTTCTTCCTTGCCCAACCGCCGGGATGATTGAGGGATTATCCTTTGAGAATGTTCGTGAGGCGTCCCTAGAGCAAATATGGTATAAATCAGGGGCCTTTAACCATTTCCGCAGTGAAGCATGGATGCCTGAACCTTGTCGTTCATGTGATATGCGGCACCAAGATGGTGGCGGCTGCCGGTGTCAGGCTTTTGCTTTAACGGGGGACGCTAATGCGACTGACCCAGTCTGCCAATGGGCGCCAAAACATGATCTGGTTGAAAAAGCTATACAGGAGGCTAATAGTAAAACTTTCATAAAGTCATCATCAATAATCTATCGAAGACATCTTGTAGATCAATCTGTATCAAAAAGACCGATACAAAAATAAATATTTTAAATTTGGTGCTAAAAGGAGGCAGATACATAACCTTTGGCACTTTTTTTGTTTACTAAAAATGGAATTTTATTTTTTGCCAAATTCTAAAAAGGTCATTCTCAAAGAAGAAAACCTGATTTTCAGTAGTTTAAATGAGGAGTGGTGGGTAAAAGGCGAAAAGCGGTGGGTAAAAGGGGGAACCGATGTCGCTCGGTTGTGAATAAATAACAATTTGTTTTGGAACCCTTTTGAGTAGAACCACCCTAATAGAAAAGAAGTGGTAAGAGTGAAGTTTATGTTTAATAAGAAAATGGATACGGCCATTGGGCAAATCCATCCGTCAGCTAGAAAACTTATGCTAGTCAATGCAATAAGAAGCATTGGACAAGGCATGATGGTTGTTGAGTTAGCTTTGTATCTTGATGCGCTGGGGTGGAGCACCGCGGCAATTGGAAGTGTGCTTGCTGCCGGAGGGTTACTCGGTGTTGGACTAGCCCCAGTCATAGGCATCTATAGTGATCGATGGGGGAGAAAACCGTTTCTTCTTGTTTCTGAACTAGTAACTGCCGGATGTGCATTGATTGGGGTATTATCTACAAACACTATTTTGTTGTTTATTGCGATTACACTTTCCGGTTTTGGAAAAGCGGATGCGGGTTCCCCAAGTCCGTGTGCCCCGGCGGAGCAGGCTTGGCTGGCGGCTTTTATCCCAAAAACGGAGCGTGGAAGACTATACAGTCTAAATAATGCGCTCAGCTTTTTCGGAATGGCGGCGGGTGCGGCGCTGGCGGGGACCACAGCTCTATGGAAAAGTATCCTGCCAGGAGGATCTTCTTATCGGCCTTTATTTATCTTTATCTTCATTCTATCACTGATTACGGCCTCTATCATTTTAACCATTCGAGAAGAGAAGGTTAAGAGGCAACAAGGATACATAATGGAAGAGTCCGGGAATCAAGAAAAGAAAATCTTACACGAAGAAAATTCGGCAGTTATGAAATTGGCTGCTATTAACTTCCTTAATGGGATTGCCATCGGACTGACAGGACCGATGATGTCCTATTGGTTTGCGGCCAAATTTGGGGCAAGCAGTTCTCAAATTGGCGGTACATTGGCTCTCACTTTTTTTGTAACGGGTATGACCTCGATTTTACAAGCAAGATTATCCCATAAACACGGGACCATCCGATCGATTGTGTTAATTCGTTTTATAGCCAGCCTAATGCTGATCTTAATGCCCTTACTCTCTTCCTATGCTCTTGTCTCAGTATTGTATATGATCCGAACAGCTTTAAACCGGGGTACACAAGGAGCACAGCAAGCGCTAAGTGTAAGTTTGACTCGTGACATGCGCCGAGGCTTCGCATCAAGCATCAATGTCTTTTCTATGAGGCTGCCTATGTCGGTTGGACCGTATATTTCCGGCTATCTTTTTGGACTAGGTTCACTGTCCTTGCCTTTTTACATCGCTTCCGGTTTACAATTGAGTTTTGCTTATTTATACGGAAAGATCTTTAGTACATACGAAATTCGTATGGGGACGTATCCCCATCCAATTGAGGGAAAAGCGAATCCAGCCAAATAAAAAGATGTGAAATCGAAAGCGATCTCACATCTTTTTTATTCAAAAGGCTGTGTTAAAGGACAATATTGATTTTGACTGCGTTGATTGGAGCGGAAATCAACAATCAAGTTTAACAGCCATTCAAAATGAATTATCCAATTTTCTGTTCCTTAACTAATTTCGTTCCCTTTTTGCCAAACAATGTTTCCATAACAGGATTATTTCTCTCCTGTGCCCGTTTCGCAAAAATTGGATTTAAGATCAGAATGCAAAGAATATTAACGATAAGCCCCCAAAATCCTTCATAAGCCCCGAACGATTGGTGGGTGGCATAAAGAACGGCGATCACGACCATCCCTGCGATAAAACCGGTAAGGGCTGCTTCTTTTGAAAGCTTTCTCCAGTATAGACTGAAAACGACAGCAGGGAAAATTTGAACAATACCAGAAACACCCATTAATTGTAAGGAAATAAGGGCATTCGGGAATAATAAACCAAATAATAAGGCTAGTCCAATCACTACAAATACCATGTAACGAGTAACCATCGTCATCCTGGATGATGATGCTTTTGGATTAATGACATCGCGGTAGATGTTGTTAGCAAATAAACTGGATGCCCCAATGGCCATAATCGAACATGGTACTAATGATGCCAATGCAATCGTAGAATAAGCCAATCCTTGCATGGTACCGCCATAAGATAGATGAATGAGTTCTAAGAATGCAAAACGTGGATCCGTTCCTTTTGGAAGAACTAAAAAGGCTGTAATCCCTAAAAACGTAACAAGCATTAAGACAATGTTATAAAAAGGAAGAACAATTGCATTTTTTCGTAATGATTCACCGCTTCTTGAACTAAATACACCTGTTGCGGTATGTGGCCACATAAATAATGCCATTGCTGAGATTAGTGCTGCTGTGGAGAACCAAAGCATCCCTTTCGGCCCTGAAGTTGGTAAAGAAAGCATGTGCGGTGTTTTATCAACTGCAGTTTGCATCATATTGCCCCAGCTGCCAAAGTGAATCGTTGGAATGGAAACAACCATGTATAACATAATGACCCAAACTAAAATATCTTTAATAATCGCTGTATAGGTTGGTGCTTTAATCCCGGCAAAGAAGGTATAGAATGCAACAAGTAAAAACGATACAACCACAACAAAGGTGATATTAATATAGCCTGTACCTGCTATTCTTAACGTATCTTGGATACCGCTTAATTGTAAGTCAATATACGGAATTAACATTAATACTCCGTTAATCGCGATTAAAACTGAAAATAATTTACTGTCAAATCGACCCTTAATATAATCAGCAAGGGTAGTAAAATTATGTTCTTTACCAACCTTCCAAATTTTTGGCAAAAAGAAATAGGCAAGTGGATACGCTAAAACAACATATGGAGTCGCAAAAAATGCGATACTTCCACCAGAATAAGCGGAGCTGGTTAATCCTAAAAAGGTATACGCTGTATAAACGTCTGCTCCAATCAAAAACCATACGAATAAGCTTCCTAAACGACGGCCTCCGACAGACCATTCTTCAACAGAGCTGCGAGATTCTTTGCTCCGCCCTGCAAAAAAACCAATACCGATTACAATCAACACAATGATAGAAGTAATAATAAGAGCGGTTAAATTCCCTTTCATTCTCCAACTTCCCCCCTAGACTTCTGAATTTTGTAAACTACCCATGTAAATACTGGAGTAAGAATCATCCAGATGAGCAGCCAAAAATGAAATAATGGAAAACCTAGAATCATAGGGTGGATGTTATTCACTAATGGCAACGCTACCAATTGTGCGAGGAAAGGAATAAGAACTAAAACAAATATTAATACTTTCAAGTGTGCCGCCTCCTTTGAATGCGTTTTCATTTCCTGATTTGATTATATCAGTCAATTTTAGGAAGCAATTTATATCTGTCCTATCATGTTGAAAACTGTATGTAAGATGTCATAATTCCACTTTTTGACGTAAATCTTTCACATAATTTCGGCTGACAGGCACTTCTGATTGTTCTTGGTCATCCATAATAATATTATATGAGCCATTAAACCAAGTCCTCAGTTCTTTAATCTGTTCTAAATTAACCAAATAGCTTTTATGTGTTCGGAAAAAGGAAAAACGTTCGAGCTTTTCATACAGTTCACTAAGTGTAAAAAGAGCTTTCATGGTTTCAGTTTTTGTGTGGATGATCACTTCGCGCCCTTGTTTCTCAATAAAGTAAATTTCCTTTGGTGATAAATAGGTGATTCCATTTTCTGTTTCAATGGCTAATTTATTTTTAGAAGAAGCGGCTTTAAACTGGTTTTCCTTTAAAAAATTAGAATAAGTATCGAATACTTCCATGATATCTTCTAAATCATACGGCTTTAAAAGATAATGAAACGCTCTCAATTTAAATGCCTCAATGGCAAAATGGTCATAGGCTGTTAAAAAGACAATCTGTACAGGAACGTCTAATTCATTGATCAGTTCAGCCACTTGCAATCCGGTTAAATCGGGGAGCTTAATATCCAAAAACATTAGTTCCGGCTTTAACTCTTTGACTTTTTTGACCGCTTCCATCCCAGTGGATGCCTCAGCAACGAGTTCTATCCCCGAAATTTCACCAAGCATATAGGCTAACTCTTCCCGTGCCGGCTGCTCATCATCCGCAATTAATACACGTACTTTCATCATAAACCACCTCTAGCATTTAGATTGTTTCATCAATGGGTCGAATAAAAGATACACTGGTTCCTTTCCCTATATGTGACTCTATCGAGAAATTGGAGTTTTCTCCAAAATGGTAGAGCAGACGCTGCTGGATATTGGCAAGTGCAACACCCAGATGTTCCTCTTGTTCTCCATTTTCAACTTGGGAGACCATTCCTTTTCCGTTATCAATCACTTGAATCAGAACCCCATTCGCTTTTTTTGTGACGCTAATTTTAATTAAACCATTACCGCTTATTTCACTAATTCCATGTATGACTGCATTTTCTACTAATGGTTGTATCGTTAAAGGTGGAATCGTGTAGTTCAAATCCTGTTGATCGAGCTCCCACTCAACCTCAAACCTTTCCCCAAATCGCGCCTTAACCAAGCTTAGGTAGATTTCGACGTGGGCTAATTCCTCTTTTATCGTGATTAGGTCTTGATTCCTATTTTGCATATTCTTTCGTAAGTATTTTGCCAGTTGTGTGATTAATTTTCTTGAATCATCAGGCGAGGTTCGAATCAAGGACTTAATTGTGTTCAATACATTAAATAAAAAATGCGGGTCCATTTGCGCCTGTAGTGCTTTAATCTCTGCATTGGTCACTAAATGTGCCTGCCTCTCCGCTTCTGCGAGGGCGTACTGCTGGCTAAACAATTGACTTAATCCTTTTAAAATGGCAGTTCCTTCAGCTGTTTTGTGGTCTTGCTCCCTCTCATAAAACATGCGGAAAAGACCAATCTTTTTTGTGTTATATTCTATCGGTAAATCGACTTCAAACGGAGTAGTTACTCCTTGCTGAAAGATTAATTTCTCTTTTTGATGAAAGGCAACACCAATGGCTGCGGTTTCCCGAATAAGGGCTTGGCTAATTTCTCTCACTGCTTCAGGAAGGGGTTTCCGCCAATAGGATAAGGTCATTTCAGCAATTTGCAGCGCCTTTTGAGCATACTCTGCCCCAATTCTTTCTTCTTCAAGAGCAACCTGAATCAAGATTACAAAAAACGCCGCAACCCCGAGACTATTGGAAAGAATTTGGGGAATGCCAATTAACATAACCAGAGCAAGTGCTTTATCAAATGGATGGGCAAGCAGTAAGATCAACAGCATTTGTAAGGTTTCGGCAATAAAGCCGACCATAAAGGACATTTGGATGGAAGAAATATGTCGGTATCTTTTTTTAAACGAATTTTTCATCAGTCCGGAAAAAAGCCCCTGAAGGATAGGAGCAATCATACAAGGTATGGCTACAAAGCCACCTAATAAATAACGATGGATTCCGGCAATTAAACCGACAATAACCCCGGCTCGAACCCCGCCGAATAATCCGGCAATCACGACCCCAATGGTCCTTGCGGTAGCAATGGCTTCCCAGCCTGAAATTTTATGAATCCAAGGTGTTTCATGAAAACCAATCCCTGTTACCGGTAGTCCCGAATAGGTGCCTAATATGGCGAAAAAGCTAAATAATAGGATGAAATACCATATATTTTGTTTTTCTCCCTGATAATGCATAAAATGGCGGAGCTTTTGCTGCCTGGAAAGCAAAAAGGCCATTGCGATAAGGAAACCTACACGCTCCACTTGTTCGGCTAAAAGGTAAAGCATTGGTAAGGACCTCCTGTTGAAGGGAAAAGGGGAGTGTCCGACACCCCACTCGCAATTCCATCACACGAATAGTAATTTGGTATAGAATCCCATAATCACGCTCACCTTATTCTACATTACTTTTTATAGCGTACAAATAAAAAACACCCCTTTTCTGGGGTGTGAAGATGATTGGATTACGCTTTAATTTCTCTATGAGTATAGCCTCTATCTGAAAGAGAAACTTCGAACCATTTGTATCTTGTAGATTTAAGCCACTCATAATGAGGCAAATAAATAACATAGCTTAATAGACCCTCGGCATCAAATATCGATTTGAAAATTTTAGCCGTTCCATATCCAAACGTCTGATCAAGATACCCCTCAATTCCTTCTCTAATGAACTTTTTCCTGTTTTCCTTTTCTTCATGACTTAACTCAAACAATCCGTTAATAAAAGCGCTCAACAGAAAAATTGTAATCGGGATTAAAACTACAAAAACGATAAACTTGAACAACTAAAACCGCCTCCTAAATTTTCCTTTAGTCATATCTGTATTTGATTATGCCATCTCTCATCTATAAATGGTGTTACAAATATTCGAACTTTTTTAAAGGATTGAATTTAGGGTTATAGGGGATAAAATTATCATTTTTTAAGTTTAGTAGCTAGAATTTCTTTGATTATAAAATCTCATCCCCGCAATACTGACTAATCAGCTTCACAGCCCTCGTTTGGCTGATATTTAAATCTTTAGCCACTTTTCTTGAGCTTTTATGTTTTTTATAGGATTGTACAACAAGCGTTTTCTTCACATGCTCAATCGCATCATCGAGATTGTCAGGCAGGATATGCTGCGTTTGCGGTTTTATGTTTTTTAAGATTAAATCAGGTAGTTCGCTTGTATGGATGATGGAATCACTGGTGACGACCAATCTCTCCATCACATTTTCAAGCTGGCGGATATTACCTGGCCAGGAATACCAAAAAAATAGATCCAAGCATTCCTGCGAGATGATTTTATTCATTTCGTATTTTTTATTAAATTTATATAAGAAATTATAGGTTAACGGAATAATATCTTCTCTTCGTTCCCTTAGCGGCGGAAGCTGGATATCAATAATATTTAGGCGGTAAAATAAGTCCTCGCGAAACTGGTTTTTATGCACCATGTCAATTAAATCACGGTTAGTTGCGGCGATAATCCGGACATCTACTTCTTTCATTTCCTGTCCGCCAATTGGGAGGAACTGTTTTTCCTGAATGACTTGGAGAAGCTTTGCTTGGAGAGATAAAGGCATTTCACCTATTTCATCAAGGAATAATGTGCCTTTATCTGCAATTTCAAGCAAGCCTTTTTTCCCGTACTTACTTGCCCCAGTAAAGGCCCCTTGGGTATATCCAAAAAGCTCCGATTCAAGTAAATCCTCTGGCAAAGCAGCACAGTTTATTTTTAAGAAGGTTTTGTCACTTCGTCTGCTGATGTTATGGATGTAATGAGCCAGTACCCCCTTACCGGTACCCGATTCCCCTTGAACTAAAATCGTTGAATCGACCTTAGCGATTTTTTCACACACCTTTAAAATATCTTTCATTTTTTCACAATTGGTGATGGGGGTAGCGCTGTTAGGATTGCCGGAAGGTATTACTTCTTCTTTTTCCGTTTTAATTGTTTTATAGTTTTGCAGCGCTTGAGATGTCGTCACAACGAATTCAATTTCATTTTGATCATTTAAAATAGGGACGGCTGTTGTTAGTAACTCCGCTCCTAAATAGGTTGTCTGTTTCATACTAACGGTTTTCTTTTCCTTAAATACTGAAGGGACAATGGAAGGTTTCCAGTATCCTTTTTCAAATAATTCAATGTTGTATTTCCCCACAACATCATCAGGTTTTAACCCGTAATGTCTTTCGCAGGCACTATTAACGAAAATGATTCGTTGTTGTGCATCAATCACGAAGATTTCATCAGATGAATAATCAAGTATTTTTTTGAGTGTTTCAACAGTGATTTCGAACGGACTTTGTGTTTCAGAAACCATTCAAGATTCCTCCATTACAAGATGAGTTGATTATAATTCAAATGAGTTGAAAACAACTCGAATTTGAACAAAGTTTGAACAAATTTCGAAAGAAAATTGACAGTTTTCAAGGTAATTCAACTAGTTATAGTTTTGGCACGTTACTTGCATTAATTAATAGTGAGTGTTGTTAGACATGGATGAGAAATCTCATTGAATTAATTAAACAAAATTTTCATTATCTTGTAAACGCTTAATTATTACTATTGTCACGTTGTATTTAGGGATTTCAAAGGTGAATTAAAAATGACTCATTTTAAAAATTGATTTTGAAGGGGGAGATGGCCTTCAAACAGCCTGAAATATTTCTTAGGAACATAATTTTATCAAAAAAATGATGAATGATTAGAGGAGGAAAATTAAAATGGCAACTTATAATGAAGTACAAAACAAAGCAAATCGAACGTTTGAAAGAACATTAACCTATGATTTATATACAGATCCAAACGTGCTAGAACAAGAAATGAATGATGTATTTGCTAAATCATGGCAGTTGGTCGGCCATGTGAGCCAGTTAGAAAAACCAGGGCAATTTTTTACTACTGATGTTGCAGGTGAGCCGATTATTGTTACACGTGGGATGGACGAGGTCATTCGCGCTTTTTATAATGTTTGTCCACACCGTGCCACAAAGCTAGAAAAAAATGAAGCGGGACAAAAGAAGATTCTTCAATGTGGCTACCATGGCTGGACATTCCGTTTAAATGGAGAATTGAATAAAGCTCCTAACTTCACAGGGGAAGATGCTCACTGTGTCAGCGACCGCTGCTTAAGATCTGTAAGAATGGAAATCTTGGAGTCATTAATATTCGTTAACCTTGATGATAACGCAAAAACTTTACAAGAAACATACGGTGATTTCTTTGACCGCTTAAGCAAGTTTCCATTCCTAGGAGAGTTAAAAAGAATCAATCAAAAAACACGTGTAATCAAAGCGAACTGGAAAGCGTTCATTGACAACTATTTAGAATGTGATCACTGCCATGTGGCACACCCAAGCTTTGTTGCCACTTTGGATATGAAAAACTACCAAATTGTTACCTGTCAAAACTATTCTGTTCAGGGGTCAGTGATTAAGCCGGATAAAACAATGGGAACAACAGATTTAAATGAAGCTGAAATGCAGGGTGGAGAGTTTTATTGGTTATGGCCAAACTTGATGGTTACAATCTATCCGGGACCAGCGAATATGGCAACTATTCAGATGATTCCAATTGATCATGAAAATACATTAGCGGTTTACACTTACTACTTTAGAGATGAAAACCTAACACAAGAAGAAAAAGATTTGGTTACATTTGCGGAGCAAGTAAGACAGGAAGATGTTGACTTAGTAGAATTAGAGCAAATTGGATTCCGTTCCCGTGCCTTTAACCAAGGAGTATATTCCCAATCGGAAAAGGCAATTGTTCAATTTCACGAAATGGTATTGGAGGCGTTAGGACGATGATAAATGTAAAGGTTGTAGAAAAGAAGCACTTATTTATTAATGGCCGAGATGTAGAGGTTGATAACTATGCACCTCTCTACTCTCCTTATTCTGATGAAGTAATCGCCGAGATTGCCATGGCGGATGAGCAGTTAACAAAGGATGCCATTTCAGCAGCGCAGGAGGCGTTTCAAGTAATCTCGAAAATGGCAGCATTTGAGCGGTCAGCTATTCTGGAAAAAGTGGTAGAATTATTGAAAGAAAGAGCGGACGAAGCTGCTGAGGTAATCGCTATTGAATCAGCAAAACCTATTTCTTTTGCAAAAGGTGAAGTTTCCAGAACAATTGAAACGTATAAGTTTGCCGCAGAAGAAGCGAAAAGAATTCATGGAGAAACGATCCCTTTTGATGCTGCACCAGGCGGGGTCGGAAGAATTGGTTATACCGTTCGAAAGCCGATTGGCGTGATCGGGGCCATTACACCGTTTAACTTTCCTATGAATCTAGTTGCCCATAAGGTTGGGCCAGCAATTGCTTCAGGAAATTCGATTGTATTAAAGCCTGCATCACAAACTCCTTTATCTGCTCTATACATCGCAGAGCTTTTCAAAGAAGCTGGTTTACCAGACGGAGTATTGAATGTCGTGACAGGATCAGGTTCAGTAGTAGGTGAGGCAATTATAAAAGATGACCGTGTACAAATGATTACCTTCACAGGAAGCCCAGCGGTCGGAATCGGAATCCGAAATAAAGCCGGTTTGAAGAAAACCACTTTGGAACTTGGATCAAATGCTGCAGTGATTTTAGATAAAGATACGAATATCGATCAGGTCATTGACCGTTGCATCTTGGGGGCCTTTTCAAATCAAGGTCAGGTATGTATCTCCCTTCAGCGCGTATATGCCCATGAAGAGGTATATGATCAATTTGTCGAGAAATTTGTTGATGCGGCCAAGCAATTAAAGGTTGGTCATCCATTAGATCCGGAAACGTATATTTCTTCGTTAATTTCGAAAAAAGAAACAGAGCGGGCAATAAGCTGGATTGAAGAAGCAAAACAAAACGATGCAGTGGTATTAGCCGGAGGTAAATTAACCGATGGTATTTTAGAGCCAACCGTAATTACGAATGTTGATCCGCTGTTAAAGGTCTCCTGCCAAGAGGTATTTGCTCCAGTCGTAATTGTTAATAAAGTGAAATCGGTAGAAGAAGCGATTGGCTACGTAAATAATTCCAGGTACGGACTGCAAGCGGGTGTCTATACAAAAAATATTGATCATGCCCTATTTGCTAGTGAAGCTCTTGAAGTAGGGGCTGTAATGATCAATGATATCCCAACCTTCCGGGTAGATAACATGCCATACGGCGGTGTAAAAGAAAGTGGTACCGGACGTGAAGGGCTCAAATATGCAGTAGAAGAAATGACTGAAATGAAATTAATTGTTTGGAACAGAGGCGATAAGTAATGAGCATATATAAAATTGCCGTGATCCCTGGAGATGGGATTGGCCCTGAAGTTCTCCAGGAGGGAATTAAGGTTTTAAATAAAATTGCTGAATTGGACGCTTCTCTCCAATTTGAATACACGTATTTCCCATGGGGCTGTGAATATTACACGAAGCACGGTGTGATGATGGATGCCGACGGAATTGAAAAATTACAAAATTACGATGCAATTTTTCTTGGGGCTGTCGGGTATCCAGGTGTCCCTGATCATATTTCATTATGGGATTTACTTTTAAAGATTAGAAAAGGCTTTGATCAATATATTAATATCCGTCCGATTAAGTTAATTAAAGGTGCGGCATGTCCATTGAAGGACGTGAAGCGGGAAGATGTGGACATGCTGTTTATCCGCGAAAATAGTGAGGGTGAATATGCAGGAGCTGGAGATTGGTTATTTAAAGGCCAAGAGAACGAAGTGGTCCTGCAAACTGGTGTCTTTTCCCGAAAAGGAACAGAACGCGTCATCCGCTATGCGTTTGAAACAGCAAGAAAAGAAGGAAAATCGCTTACAAGCATCAGTAAAGGAAATGCCTTGAACTATTCAATGGTATTCTGGGATCAGATTTTTGAGGAAGTAAGCCGGGAATATCCGGGTGTGAAAACAGCATCCTACCTTGTTGATGCAGCGGCAATGTTAATGATTTCCGATCCAAAGCGATTTGAAGTCGTTGTTACTTCCAATTTATTTGGCGATATATTAACCGATTTGGGTGCAGCCTTGGCCGGGGGGATTGGGCTTGCAGCAGGTGCGAATATCAATCCGGAAAGAACGTATCCATCGATGTTTGAACCGATTCATGGATCTGCTCCGGATATTGCTGGAAAAGGTCTTGCCAATCCTTTAGCAACGATTTGGTCCGCCAGCCAACTACTCGACTTTTTAGGCTATGAACAGTACGGAAAATTAGTTCTCGATGCCATTGAGCAGCTGCTTGTTGAGGGGGAAGTGTTGACGCCTGATATGAAGGGAAAAGCTTCTACATCAGAAGTCGGTGATCGAGCAGTGGAGATTATTCAATCACTGGTTTCATTAAAAGCTTAATTTAATATTAGGGTTGCTGGTTTTATGGGAGAAGTTAAAATAAAGTAACATTCATCCCCTTCTAATTCTAGTTCGAATATAGAAGGGGGACTTTTTCAACGCTAATTATCTGATAATATAAAAAATTCACTATTCATTTTATTGAAACCGCCTACATGATTTTAAGATAGACACTTTCTTGGAAATTCACATTGGAGAGGAATTTGCTTATGAAGAAATGGATTGCTTTTCTGACCATCCTGCCTGCAATTGGGGCTTTAACGGTTGTTAATAAAGTTGAACCGTATGTTTTGGGGTTACCGTTTATTATATTTTGGTCTACTTTATGGCTGATTCTCACCTCGGCCTGTTTGATTGTTTGTAACGTCATAATTGATCGAAAGGAGCAAAATAAATGAACAGCTCCATTCTAATTATTGGTTTCACGTTGGTATTAGCGATTTACCTTGGAATTAAAGCACGAAAAGGGCGGGATATGAAGCTCGAACAGTGGGCAGTGGCCGAGAGGAATTTTGGTTCAATGATCATGTTTGTTTTAATGGCCGGTGAAATGTTTTCTACCTTCACCTTCTTAGGTGCAAGCGGCGGAGCCTACCGCATGGGCGGTCCCACTATATATGTTTTTTGTGCCATTACCTATGTCATTCCTTTTTGGATTCTTCCTCCAATTTGGCGCTACGCTAAAAAACACAATCTCATTACTCAATCTGATTTTTTCGCTAAAAAGTATCAAAGCAAAAATTTAGGATTGCTTGTTGCTGTAATCGGAGTAATTTCGATGATTCCATATATTGTTTTACAATTAAAAGGTTTTCAGATTATCGTTTCTGAAGCTTCGTACGGGACAATTCCTCCAAAAATTGCTGTGTGGGTCGGTCTGATTGCGGTTACGATTTTTGTGTATATCTCAGGTATTCATGGATCGGCATGGACAGCGGTATTAAAAGATATTTTAATGCTTACTGTTGTGTTATTTTTGGGATTTTATTTGCCATTTCATTACTATGGCGGAATCCAGCCAATGTTCGAAACTTTGGATAAAGCTAAACCTGGATTCTTGCTAATGCCCGATAAAGGATTGAGTATTTCTTGGTATGTTTCTATCTGTTTAACCATCGCATTAGGTCAATATATGTGGCCCCACTGCTTTGGCGCCAGCTTATCCTCGAAGAGTGAAGCAGCATTAAGGAAAAACACAGCCTATTTGCCTTTGTATCAAATCGTTCTTGTATTTATCCTATTTATTGGCTTTACAGCGGTCCTGCAAATTCCTGGTCTTGAAGGGACGGCTTCAGACTTGTCCTTGTTTAAAATTGCAAAAGCTGCACTTCCGCCGTGGTTTGTCGGTGTAATTGGAGCAGCAGGATTACTGGCTGCATTAATTCCTTGTTCCTTACTTATCCTAACAGCTTCAACACTTCTTTCAAAAAATATTTATAAACACTTTAAACCGAATACATCTGAACAAAAACTGGCAAAATTAACACGTATTTTTGTTCCGGTCCTAGCTTTAATTTCCTTAATTTTTACATTCTATGGCGGCAACACGATGATTGCATTGCTGACAATGGCCTATAGCTTTGTTCTCCAGTTATTCCCGCCGCTAGCTTTCAGCTTAACGAAGAAGAATCCGGTCAGTAAAGTTGGTGCTGCCATTGGGATGATTGTTGGGGTGGCAATTGTCGCTTACCAAACGATAGCAGGCACAACGATGGCAACAATGTTTCCAAGTGCGCCTCACTTCATTCAGGATTTAGACATCGGGGTCGTTGCGATTTTAGTTAATACGGTTGTTATGCTGTCCATCAGCTTATTTACCAAAAAAGTTGCTGCTATCCAGGAAGAACCTTTCGGCAAAGTGAGTAACCTATAAGAAAGTGTGGCGATCCCATGAAGTCTGTGATTCATGGGATCGTATTTTTTGAGGGTAAATTAGATAGAAAATGAGGTCTTTAAAATGAAACCAATTCAAATTTTAGTTGAAAAAAATGTCCCATGTGAAATGAGAGATGGTGTAATCCTCTATGCAGATATTTATCGTCCAAATGAGGAAGGGACCTTTCCAGTTCTGTTAACAAGACTTCCGTATAGTAAGGATTTACCTCATTATTCACATCGTTACTTAGATACAAACCGCCTTGTAGAGAATGGATTTGTAGTGATTATTCAAGATGTGAGAGGGCGGTTTCAATCGGAAGGGGAATTCCAATCTTTTAGGCAGGAAGCGAATGATGGGTATGATACGGTGGAATGGGCGGCATCGCTGCCATTTTCTACTGGAAAGGTTGGCATGTTCGGCATGTCCTATTATGGATATACTCAGCTGATGGCAGCAACAAAGAGGCCGCCACACTTAGCTGCTATTTTTCCCGCTATGACGTTGAATGACCAAAGAAATGGGGCTTCCTACCGAAACGGTGTTTACCAGCCGGGATTTACGGAAACTTGGACGCTTGAATCCATTGCACCTGATTTACTTATGCGAAAGTATGGAGAGCCGAAAAAAAGAGAGGATGCATTAAGAAGTCTTGCTGATCAGCTTAATAAATTGGACGAACTATACCAATTTGCCCCGGTGAATCAATGGTTGCCATTAAAGGAACTTAAGGTTGCTGAATTTTTCTTCGAAGAATTGGAACACCCGATTGAAGATGAAGATTATTGGAAGGAATCTAGTATTATCGATAAGTATGAAGATTTGAAGATTCCGGCCTATCATTTAGGAGGCTGGTATGATTGCTTTATTGGCCCGACCTTAACCAATTATTCAGAGATGACCAAAACGGGAAAGCACCAAAAACTGATTGTCGGTCCATGGGGGCATGGATATTTTGCTTCTGTTCAAGGCGAATGCTCATTCGGTGTGCATGCTTCGGGTGATTGGATCGATTTAGGAGGGAATATCACAGACCTCCATATCCGTTGGTTTAATCATTGGTTAAAGGGGATCGATATGGGTTTGGAAACAGAACCGCCAGTTAAAATTTTTATCATGGGCATCAATGAATGGCGGGACGAATGGGAATGGCCGCTTGCACGAACCCAATATACCAATTTCTATTTACATAGTAGCGGAAAAGCCAATACGAAAAATGGCGACGGTGTGCTTTCGCTGATGTGCTCTGTGGATGAAGTCTTTGATTCCTATTTTTACGACCCAAAAAACCCTGTACCAACAAAAGGTGGAAGTACCCTATTTGCCGGTCCGCTGACAATGGGGCCGTTTGATCAACGTGAAATAGAAGAACGAGAAGATGTGCTTGTTTATTCAACTGAGCCATTAACTGAAGCAATAGAAGTGACAGGCCAGGTAAAGGTGAAACTGTGGGCTTCCACTGATGCAAAGGATACGGATTTTACTGCTAAACTCGTCGATACGGCTCCCGATGGAAAGGCTTTGATTTTAACGGAGGGAATTGTTAACGCAAAATACCGGAATGGTTTTCAACCCGAAAAAGAATTGGCGGGTGAAGTGGTCGAGTATGAAATCGATCTTTGGGCTACAAGCAATGTATTTCTCCAAGGGCATCGAATCACGCTTGAAATTTCTTCAAGCAGCTCTCCGCATTATTTGCCAAATCCAAATACAGGAAAGTCATTGGTTGAGAGCAAACAGACAAGAACTGCCAAGCAAACCATTTTTCATAATGAACAATATCCTTCTCATCTAATTTTACCTATTATTCCAGTGAAAGAATAAGTACTAAGGCAAAGGATGTTTCCGTTTAAGGAAGCGTCCTTTTTGCATTATTTGTAAATTATTACAGGATTTATTTTTCATTTATAGAATTAATTAGAATGATGCAAACATTTGGTGTAACAACTGAGGAGGATTTAAAATGTCCCTTGAAAATATGAATCCAACAATAGAAAGAATACTTGCGAATATTGAAAAAGTAATGATCGGAAAGCGAAACGTCGCAGAACTTAGCCTTGTTTCCCTATTAGCTGGAGGTCATGTCCTTTTAGAAGATGTACCAGGTGTCGGGAAGACGATGATGGTGCGGGCGCTTGCCAAATCGGTAGACGCTAAGTTCCGCAGAATTCAATTCACCCCTGATTTATTACCGTCAGATGTTACGGGAGTCTCGATTTACAATCCAAAAGAAATGGAATTTCAATTCCGTCCAGGTCCCTTAATGGGAAATATTATCCTTGCAGATGAAATTAACCGGACATCACCGAAAACCCAATCTGCCCTTTTGGAAGGGATGGAGGAAGCAAGTATAACGATTGATGGCGTGACCCATAAGCTCCAAAAGCCGTTTTTTGTGATGGCAACACAGAATCCAATTGAATATGAAGGGACCTACCCGCTCCCGGAGGCACAGCTTGACCGTTTTTTACTAAAAATGAAAATGGGCTACCCCGACTTGGGGGAGGAAATAGAGGTATTAAACCGGGCGCAAAAGATTCCGCCAATTGATGAACTAGAACCGGTAATTGACCTCGCAGGTCTGCTTTTATTGCAACAGGAAATTAAAGAGGTGTTTGTCGATGATACGATGAAGCGGTATATTGTCGAAGTGGTCAGCCGAACAAGAGGCCATGGCAGTGTTTATCTAGGTGCAAGTCCAAGGGGATCGATTGCCTTAATGAAAGTTGCTCAGGCATATGCTTTTATGTACGGGCGTGATTTTGTTCTTCCTGATGATATTCAATATTTAGCTCCATTCGTCCTATCCCATCGGATTATTTTAAAATCAGAAGCCAAATTCGAAGGGATTTCCGCAGAAGAGGTTATTAGCGGGATCGTTGGCAGAGTTCCAGTTCCGGTTCAAAGGTTTGTGAAATAAATGAAGAAAATAGCCATTTTTTTTAAAAAGGTTTGGAAGTTTACGGTTTTATTACTCTTGATTCTCTTAACCTTTTCTTACGCAATGTTTCAAGGTGGATTTGTCAGCTGGTTTTTATTTTACAGCTTTTTGCCATTTGCCTTCTATTGCTTGGCCTTATCCTTTTACTCCTTAAAGGACATGATGGTAATTAGAGAAATTCCAAAATCTGATTACAATGCTGGTGAACCATTAAAGGTTAAAATCACCCTCCGAAGGGGATCTTCTTTTCCATTGTTCTACCTGATGGCTGCCGACCAACTAAGAGAAAACTTTTCCCCATTGCAAATAAACCAAAACGCACTCCTCATTGCCGGTTTGAAAAAAGAGCTTTCCTACGAATACACCATTGATGAACTACCGAGAGGTGAGCATCTTTTTCAATCGATTAAGGTAAGAATCGGCGATCCGCTTGGTTTAATCGAAAAGGAAAAGGTCTTTACAGTTGAAAATAAAATCATCGTTTACCCTGCCTATTCAGAGCTTCTGTACCGTCCGTTAGAAAACCACTATGATCAAGGGATGACTGCTTCAAGGGAGCGGGTACAGCGCGATACATCCATTGCAATTGGAGTAAGGGACTACCAGCCGGGGGACCGGTTTTCCTGGATTAACTGGAAGGCAACCGCCAAACGGAATGAAATCATGACAAAGGAATTTGAGCAGCGGCAATCGCACGATGTGTTTGTGGTGATGGATTGTGTACCGGATCCACGCTTTGAAACGATTGTTTCCTTTACTGCATCACTTTTAAGGGCAGTATTGAAAAAAGGAGCACAAACGGGTCTATTAACAACCAGTCAGGAAAGAGCCTCTTTTCCCATTCGAGGGGGAGAACCGCATCTCCAACAACTTTTTTATCACCTCGCAAGAATTGAAGCTAGAAGCGTTTCTTCTTTGGAAAAAGTGTTAGAAATGGATGGGTTATTTATTCAGCAAACGCTATCGTTTATGGTGGTAACCGCACAATTGAACAAACCGCTTATTGAAAAGGCAAGTTTTCTCGGTCGAAGAAAGGGCTCAACCACCATATTTCTTATCAAAGCTGAAAAAGAATCGCCAACCGAAAATGAACGGTCGCTCATCGCGATTGCAAATGCTCGCGGAGTTCGGATTATTATGATCCATGAAGGGGACTTCAGCCTAGCTTTCTCGGAGGTGAGTTTCCGTTGAAAAGTCGGGACATTTCAACCCTTTTATTATATGCATTGGGTTTTTTCCTTTTGTGGGAGTGGCTTCGGCCAATTGAACAATTAACCGATACGAGCCATATTTGGATCTTTATAGTGTTCTTACTTTTATCAATTGTGATGTCATTTTATCGTATAAAATGGATAGTGTCGTTTTTGATAAAAGTATTCTATGTGTTCTTTTCAATCAATCGACTATATTACCAGGAAGGCTTTTTCGACATTGGCTGGCTGGCTGCGTTTTTGGCTGATTTGAAAAATAATACTGCCTTGCTTTTTACAAGAGATTGGAATAACTTATCAGACCAATTCCGTTCCTTCTTGTTTTTTATTCTATTGTGGTTAATGGTGTATTTACTCCATTATTGGCTGTTAAAACGTCAAAGAATTTTTATCTTTTTCTTCATGACGTTAATCTACATTACCGTTTTGGATACCTTTACACCCTACAGTGCAAAAGCGGCGATCGTTCGAACAGTCGTTCTCGGGTTTACTGTAATGGGAATGCTCACCTTTTACCGGATGATTGTAAAAGAAAAAATCGATAAAAAATATGCTACGCCAAGAAAGTGGATGATACCCCTTGCCGGGATGATTGCTTTTAGTGTCCTTGTTGGGGTTGCTGCACCAAAGGCTGCTCCAATCTGGCCTGACCCGGTCCCGTATTTAAAAGGAGACAAGAAATACAACAGTGATGACAAAGGTGGGGGAATCCAGAGGATTGGTTATGGAACGAATGATGCCCAACTAGGGGGCCCATTTTTGGGCGATAATAAAACTGTTTTTCGCATAGAAGCAAATGGGAAGAATTATTGGAAAGTGGAGACTAAGGATACCTATACTGGAAAGGGTTGGGTGTTATCGCCAGGATCTAAAAATATTCCATTTAGCGAAGGCCATTTTGTACCCGTTTATCCATTGGGTAAGACTGTAAAAACGGAGAAGGAACAGGCGAGAGTATTTCCGGTTCAGGATTACCAATATCCTCATGTGATCTATCCTGCAGGGGTTAAGAAAATTTTAAATTTCTATCCTAATCCCGGGGGCGGAATTTCGTTTAATGTGGATACAACAATGGAACGAATTGTTGCGGTTTCTAGCTATGACCAACCGATTCTCCCGAGTCTTTATACAATTGTGTTCGACATTCCAAAATATCAGGCAAAAGATTTAAGGAAAACAAAGAAATTTGATTCTAAAGTGATCGACCCTATCTTTTACAAAAAATATACGCAGCTGCCTGAGGAGCTTCCTCAAAGGGTTACCCAATTAGCCAAGAAGATAACCTCGAAGGAAACCAATTGGTTTGACAAGGCAAAAGCGGTGGAGAAATATTTTAGTCGTATGGAATACACCTATGAACAAAAGGATGTCGCTATTCCAGGGCTGGATGATGATTATGTCGACCAATTTTTGTTTGAGACGAAAAAAGGCTATTGCGATAATTTTTCCACCTCTATGGCAGTCATGCTGCGGACACTAGGGATCCCGACACGCTGGGTAAAAGGGTATACAGGAGGGGATTTTTTACAATATAGTAAGCAAGATCCTTCTAAACAGATTTACGAAATTACCAATAATAATGCCCATTCATGGGTAGAGGTTTTTTTACCAGATCAAGGATGGGTGCCGTTTGAACCGACGAAGGGTTTTTCAAATGATGTTTCAATCAGCTATTTAGATGGATCAACAAGCTTAAGCAGTACCTCAAAAACGGAAATACCTGCAATGAAACCAGTAAAGAAACCGCTGAATGAAGAGGAAAATCTGAAGAGTTCTGAAAAGTCTACAGATCAAAAGGGCTTTCTAAAGAACATCAATGTATTTTTTAAAAAGCATTGGAAGCCGCTGGTGCTCATTCTGTTAGTTGCCTTAGGAGTTTCGGGGATACTTTATCGGATTCGTGGAAAATGGTACCCCTATCTCTTACTTTTAAAATTCCGTTTTAGGAAAAAGGATGAAAATATTAGCTATGCCTATTTAATTTTATTAAATCAACTTGAGAGATATGGGATTACCCGTAAGGAAAATCAAACCTTAAGGAATTATGCCCGCTATGTTGACTCATTTTTTTCAACAAGTGAAATGACACGTTTGACCTCGAAATATGAACAGTATCTCTATCATCATCAGCTGCCTGAAGGAAGTTGGAAGGAAGCTTGTGAATTGTGGGAAAATTTAATTAAAAGGACAATCGCTTGAACAAAAAACGACAAATTGCTACAATAAGTTTTAATTCAATAAGGTTCGTTTTACGTTACCTTCATATATCCTCGATGATAGGGTTCGAGAGTCTCTACCGGGCTGCCGTAAATGGCCCGACTATGAAGGCAGAAAGTTTTTTGAGCGATTTTGCGAGAAAACTAGAATTCTGCCTTCCTATTTTTTTTGGTTGGAGAAAGCTAGTTTTCTTTTTTTATTTATTTTTTTCATTTGTAGTAAAAACTAATTAAAATTGCATGAAATTAAAAAAGAGGTGGCCGCATTGTCAGGTAAACAGGATATGATAGTTGTTTTAGATTTTGGAAGCCAGTATAACCAGCTTATTACCCGCCGAATTCGTGAATTTGGTGTGTATAGTGAGCTACATCCCCACACCATTACCGTAGAAGAGATCAAAAAATTGAATCCAAAAGGGATTATTTTCTCAGGTGGTCCAAATAGTGTTTATGATGAGAACTCCTTCCGGTGTGATGAAGGGATTTTTGAAATGGGTCTGCCGATTCTGGGGATTTGTTATGGGATGCAGTTAATGACCGTTCATTTTGACGGCAAAGTCGAAAAAGCAAAGCAGCGTGAATATGGAAAAGCAACAATGACGATTCATAATCAATCTGCCTTATATAAGGATCTTCCAAATGAGCAGGTGGTTTGGATGAGCCATGGTGATTTGGTGGTTGAAGCACCTGCAGGCTTTACAGTAGACGGAACAAATCCACACTGTCCGATTGCGGCCATGAGTAATGAAGCAAGAAAACTTTATGCTGTACAATTCCATCCGGAGGTTCGTCATTCCGTTTATGGAAACGACCTTCTGAAAAATTTTGTTTTCAATGTTTGTGATTGCAGTGGAGATTGGTCGATGGAAAACTATATCGAAATGGAAATGGAGAAAATCCGTCAGACTGTCGGTAACAAAAAAGTCCTATGTGCTCTTAGCGGCGGTGTAGATTCATCTGTTGTGGCTGTATTAATCCACAAAGCGATCGGCGATCAGCTGACATGTATTTTTGTTGATCACGGATTACTTCGTAAAAACGAAGCGGAGAGCGTTATGAAAACTTTCTCCGAAGGTTTCCATATGAATGTCATCAAAGTTGATGCAAAGGATCGCTTCCTTTCCAAATTGGAAGGCGTCTCAGATCCTGAGAAGAAACGTAAAATTATCGGTAACGAATTTATCTATGTATTTGATGATGAAGCAACGAAGCTTGAAGGAATTGAGTTCTTAGCTCAGGGAACGCTTTATACCGATATTATTGAAAGTGGGACAGCAACAGCGCAAACGATTAAGTCCCACCATAATGTCGGCGGTCTGCCTGAAGATATGCAGTTTAAATTAATTGAACCATTAAATACCCTTTTTAAAGATGAAGTCCGTGCTCTCGGAACTGAGCTTGGAATTCCGGATGATATCGTTTGGCGTCAGCCATTCCCAGGTCCGGGTCTTGGTATTCGGGTATTAGGGGCGATTTCTGAAGATAAATTAGAGATTGTTCGTGAATCTGATTGGATTTTACGTGAGGAAATTAAAAAGGCTGGCTTAGATCGTGAAATTTGGCAATACTTCACTGTCCTTCCAGACGTTCGCAGTGTTGGGGTTATGGGGGATACCAGAACGTATGATTACACGATTGGTATTCGTGCTGTTACCTCGATCGATGGGATGACATCTGATTGGGCGCGGATTCCGTGGGATGTACTTGAAGTTATTTCAACCCGAATCGTCAATGAAGTTGCTCATGTAAACCGGGTGGTCTATGATATTACCAGCAAGCCGCCGGCTACGATTGAGTGGGAATAAAGTGAAACTTTAATCAGTGGGGGACCTCCCCACTGATTTTTAGTTGAACAAATCGAATAATAGAATAAAGGTTGGAAAATACGAATGTTTTTATTTTAATAATAAAAAACGTTCG
Organism: Neobacillus cucumis; assembly: GCF_016107705.1. The sequence continues at coordinate 6,446 of NZ_JAEHGC010000023.1, read as the reverse complement.
TATTTTTTATTGACAGAAAACCTCCTCCTTGATATGATACTAACGTACTAAATATTTGTCATATTGTGTCGTATAATCTTGGGGATATGGCCCAGAAGTTTCTACCGAGCTACCGTAAATAGCTTGACTACGAGGTGTTTTTTAATAGGGGATTTATGTCCTTTTATTATTTACATATGCCTATAGTCAAACGCTTCGGTGGATACCGAAGCGTTTTTTGGTAATTTTATTAGATAAAGGATTAATTAGGGGGTAAAAAGGTTGAAAAACTATTTTGAGTTTGCAAAGTTTGGTACCAGTTATCGTCAAGAATTCATGGGCGGTATGACTACTTTTTTAGCAATGGCTTATATTTTAGTGGTAAACCCACTAACTTTATCTTTAGCAAGTATTAAAGGGTTCCCGGATGCTTTAAGAATGGATTATGGAGCAGTATTTGTTGCTACGGCTATTGCTTCTGCTATCGGTTCAATTGTCATGGGACTCCTTGGAAAATATCCGCTGGCACTTGCACCGGGGATGGGGTTAAATGCATTCTTTGCTTATACCGTAGTATTGGGCGATAAAATCCCTTGGCAGCATGCGTTGGGTGCAGTATTAATTTCGGGTGTGTTCTTCTTCGTTCTGACACTTACTGGTCTTCGTGAAAAAATTATTAATGCGATCCCAATCGATTTAAAACATGCCGTTGGGGCAGGTATTGGTTTGTTTATCACCTTTATTGGACTTCAGGAATCAGGAATTATTGTAAAAAACGATGCAACTCTTGTAGGATTAGGCAACTTATCAAATGGGAATACCTTGCTTACGATTTTTGGTATCTTAATTACAGTTATCATGATGACCAGAGGTATTAAAGGGGCCGTATTCTTTGGGATGATCATCACGGCGATTGTCGGAATGATTTTTAACTTAATTGATGTTCCTCATCAAGTTGTTGGAAAAGTACCAAGTTTAGACCCAACGTTTGGTGCTGTATTTTCATCCTTTAGTGACAGTTCCTTCTGGTCAACGAGTATGGTGGGGATTATCCTGACATTCTTGTTTGTTGATTTCTTTGATAATGCAGGAACACTAGTTGCGGTTGCGAACCAAGCGGGATTGATGAAAGACAATAAGCTTCCTAATGCAGGAAGAGCGTTGTTATCTGACTCAATTGCAACAATGGTTGGTGCCGTTTTGGGAACCTCTACTACTACTTCTTATATTGAATCTACTGCAGGGGTAGCAACAGGGGCTAGAACAGGATTTGCTTCATTAGTAACAGCGGGATTCTTTATTTTGGCAATCTTTTTCTTCCCGTTATTATCAGTAGTTACTACAGCTGTTACCGCACCTGCACTGATTATTGTCGGAGTATTGATGGTTTCTTCGTTAGGCGATATTGAATGGAAAAAATTTGAGATTGCTGTACCGGCTTTCTTAACGATGATTACCATGCCGCTTTCTTATAGCATTGCAACAGGTATTGCAATTGGGTTTATTTTCTACCCAATTACCATGATTGTAAAAGGAAGAATCAAGGATGTTAATCCTATTATGTATCTCTTCTTTGTAATCTTTCTTGTATATTTTATTTTGAAATAAGTGATAAAAAGGAACCTCTTTCCCGGATTGAGGTTCCTTTTTTGTCGACTATTGGTCATGATTTCCGTGGAAATAGTCGAAAATTGCCGTTGACTTCCTGCATTCTCTCTTTTACGATGATGATACTAAGGAAAAGGGAAATGGAGAAAAGGGTATGGCAAAATTATTGATTGATAAAGTGTTGAATAACAATGTTTTAATCGCTAAACACCCTTCCTATGAAGAAGTTGTCTTAATTGGAAAAGGTATTGGTTTCAATCGGAAACAGGGGAATTTTATTGAGACTGATACAGTTGAAAAGCTTTTTGTTTTAAAAAATGAAAAGGAACAAGAAAGTTATATTAAGCTGCTTCCTTTTATTGACAATGATTTTCTTGAAGTGATTATTTCTGCCATAGATTTGATCAAGCAAAGAACAAATTCACAGCTCAATGAACATATCCATGTTGCTTTAACGGACCATTTAATGTTTGCAATTACAAGGGCATCACAAGGGATGGAAATGTCCAACCCGTTTTTAGTGGAAACAAAAGCGTTGTATCGGCATGAGTACGAAGTAGCGGCAGAAGTCGTCCGATATATTCGAGAGAAAACGGGAATAAACCTCCCAGATGGTGAGATTGGTTTTATTGCACTGCATATTCATAGTGCGATTACAAATAAAAATCTCTCCGATGTGAACCGTCATTCTCAGCTTATAAGCAGGCTGGTTGAAATGGTCGAAGAACAGCTTGATATTGAAATTGATAAAGAAAGCATTGATTATATGCGTCTCGTTCGTCATCTCCGATTTGCGATTGAAAGAGTGCAGAAGGGGGAGCGGGTAGAGGAACCAGAAAAAATTGCTTCCCTATTGAAAGAAGAATATCCAGTATGCTATAATCTTTCCTGGAAGCTCATTAAGGTAATGCAGCAAACATTAAGGTTGACAGTCTATGATGCAGAAGCAGTTTATTTAACAATGCATTTGCAAAGGCTTCAAAAGAAAATTAAATAGCTATTATTTTTTACGTGTTACTGATTCGATCAGGCATGAGTGAAAAGTATTCATTGAAATAAAGTGTAGGGGGCATTCTATACCCATACCTTTATTCAGTTTACTTTTACTCATGCCTTTTTTTGTTGGTTTTATGCCATAAATGAAAACGCTTAATGAGCTAAATTAAAAATATTGGGGGTTATATCATGTTTAAAAATGCCTTTGGCGTCTTGCAAAAAGTCGGTAAAGCATTAATGCTGCCGGTTGCAATTTTGCCGGCTGCTGGGATTTTACTTGCGATTGGTAATGCACTTCAAAACCCAACCTTATTAGATCTTGCGCCATTTTTAGACAACCATGGTGTAGCAATGGTTGCAAAAGTTATGGAACAAGCGGGAAGCGTTATTTTTGGGAACCTTGCTCTGTTATTTGCAGTCGGGGTTGCAATTGGATTAGCCGGAGGAGACGGTGTTGCGGGTCTAGCGGCAATTGTTGGTTTCCTTATCATGAACGCAACGATGGGTACAGCACTAGGCATTGATGCAGATGCTTTAACGAAACATCCGCAAAGCTATGCATCTGTATTGGGGATTCCAACTTTGCAAACGGGTGTGTTTGGCGGTATTATTGTCGGAATCATTGCAGCAACAATGTACAATAAATTCTTTGAAATTGAACTCCCATCTTATTTAGGATTCTTTGCAGGTAAGCGGTTCGTACCAATTATAACGGCAGCAAGTTCAGTCATTTTAGGATTAATTATGATTGTGATTTGGCCGCCAATTCAATCTGGCTTAAATGCATTCTCAACGAACATGGTAGACGCAAATTTAACGCTTTCTGCCTTTATTTTCGGGGTTATTGAACGTTCTCTTATTCCATTTGGATTGCATCATATCTTCTATGCGCCATTCTGGTTTGAATTTGGGAGCTATACAAATAAAGCGGGTCAAATTGTTCATGGCGACCAGCATATTTTCATGGAGCAAATTAAAGATGGTGTAAAACACCTAACTGCCGGTACATTCACAACTGGTAAATATCCATTTATGATGTTTGGTCTTCCTGCTGCTGCTTTAGCGATTTATCATGAAGCAAAGCCGGAAAAGAAAGCCGTTGTCGGCGGTCTCATGTTTTCTGCTGGTTTAACATCATTTTTAACAGGTATTACAGAACCAATTGAATTCTCATTCTTGTTCGTAGCACCAGTATTATTCGGTATTCACGCCATTTTTGCCGGACTATCTTTTATGACCATGCATCTTTTAAATGTAAAAATCGGAATGACCTTCTCAGGAGGATTGATAGATTACATTTTATTTGGGCTTATTAACCCGCAAACACATGCATGGATTGTTATTCCAGTGGGCCTTGTCTTCGCAGTCATTTACTATTTCGGATTCCGTTTCGCAATCCGTAAGTTTGACCTCAAAACTCCTGGTCGTGAATTAGAGGAAGAAGAAGATGACGCTCCAACAGGAAAAGCTGGATCAGGTGATCTGGCAGCAAATATTTTGGATGCAATGGGTGGACAGAAAAACATTGCTCATTTAGATGCGTGTATTACTCGCCTGCGTGTATCAGTAAATGATATTAAAGAAGTAGACAAAAGCCAATTGAAAAAATTAGGTGCTGCTGGTGTTCTTGAGGTAGGTAATAACATCCAAGCCATCTTTGGACCACGTTCTGAAACCATTAAAGGACAAATGAAAGATATTATGGAAGGAAAACGTCCAAGAGCTGCAGCGGAGCCAAAGGAAACTAAGCTTCAAGCTGTTCCAGCAGGGAATACTAGTAAAGAAATCATTGTTGCTCCATTAAAAGGAGAAATCAAACCGATCACTGAAGTTCCAGACCAAGTCTTTGCTGGAAAAATGATGGGAGACGGTTTTGCGATTGTTCCTTCAGAGGGAACGGTTGTATCACCTGTTGATGGAAAAATTGTTAACCTATTCCCAACGAAACATGCAATTGGAATCTTATCCGACGGTGGTCGCGAAATCCTTATTCACGTGGGAATCGACACGGTTAATTTGAAGGGTCAAGGGTTTGAAACATTAGTGTCTGAAAATGACCGTATTGTAAAAGGACAGCCATTATTAAAGGTCGATTTGGATTATGTAAAAGAGCATGCGACTTCTACGATTACTCCAATTGTTTTCACCAACTTAGCAGAAGGTGAAAAAGTCGTGCTTGAAAAACAAGGCCAAGTAGATTTAAAACAAGCAGATATTGTAAGAATTACAAAATAAGCAGTATGCAGAGCCGACCTTTTAAATGAGGTCGGTTTTTGTGTTTTATAAGTATCGAATTTTTGAAATAACGAATCATAAACGTATAATTGATTACAAAGACAGATAAATTGAGAGGCGGCAATCCTGTGCAAATGAAAAAGTCAGTCAAGTGGGTAATTAGTGTTTTATTCTGTTTTGTGATTATTACGATAGCGGCATTTAATGTATATGGTAACACCCAGTCGGGATTGCAAGGTAACCTCAAGAATAGGCTCGAAGTGTTTATGGATAAAAAGGCTGTAGATAGTCAATTTAATGGTGTCGTGTTAGTTGCCAAGGATGGAAAGGCGATATTTGAAAAAGGCTATGGGTTTGCCAATAAGGAAACCGGGGTTCCTAATCAACTAAACACCCAATTTCGTATCGCTTCGCTAACAAAATCCTTTACAGCGGTATCCATCCTTCAGCTTGAAAAGAACGGGAAATTGAAAACTTCTGATCCAATATCGAAGTATATAGATCATTTTCCTGATGGCGATAAAATTACCATTCAAAGTTTGCTGACCCACAGCTCGGGGGTTGCTGACCATTCTAAACTAACAGATACAACTAAGCCAATCACTCTGCCAGCATTTATTAATTTAATGAAGAAACAAACATTGACTTTTAACCCCGGAACAAAATATATGTATTCTAACACAGGGTATATGATGCTTGCTTATATTATTGAAAAGGTTTCCGGAAAAAGTTATCAGACCTATTTTCGGGACAATATCTTTAAACCTGTTGGTATGGATCATACCTATTTTAGAAAGGTGGATGCAAAGGATTTTGCAATCGGATATAGGAACATGCAGAGAGCGGTAGAAACTGATGATGAAAGTCAGCTCGCAGGAGCGGGTGATATTATTTCAACAGTCGGAGACATGATGAGATACAATAATGCGATCCATGACTTCAAAATCCTTTCGCCAAATGAGATTGAAAAAATGGAGACAGGCTATATCGATACCTCTAAATTGGGCGTTTTTAAATATGGCTACGGTTGGAAAGTAGCAAATAACTTTATTAGTTTTGGAAGACCGATGATTGAGCATAACGGCAGTTTGCCTGGTTTCAAATGTGAAATAGTGGATTTTATTAAGGACAGGGTTACCGTTATCGTTTTGTCTAATAATTATGGAACGTGGAATTCAGGAGCGCTGGCGCGTAAATTGGCTTCTATTTGTTTAGGGACGAAATTTTGGTTTTACCAAAAATATTTTTAAAACGAATCCATATAAGTAGGAGAAAAGGTTCAAAAGGATTCTAGCCAATTTTAATTTGAAAAAGTGAAAAATAGTGTTGACGTAGCAATAGAAATGGTGGTAATATATTTAAGCAGTCGTTAATGACGAGTCAACAACAAAATGATAATAATGATTTAAAAATAAATGTTGACAAATCATTAATGAGATGATATTCTAATAGAGTTGCTTCTGAAAGAGATTTTAGAAGCTGAAACAAGATTGTTCTTTGAAAACTAAACAGACAAAAACGTCAACAAACAATAATTATCGTGTTTCTTCTATTAATATAGAAAACATGAGCCAACGTAACAAATGAGCTATATCAACTTTCTTGGAGAGTTTGATCCTGGCTCAGGA
>NZ_JAEHGC010000022.1 GCF_016107705.1 Neobacillus cucumis | reverse complement strand
AAAATGAAGAACAACCTGATGAGGGTTGTTCTTTTTTTTGTCGAAATATAGATAATCCCTGGTGAGCAGTATAGGATGGCGATAGGTATATTTAAAAATGGAAAGTAATTTGACTATACCGGAAGGCATGTCGTCTAAACTGGATCCTAGCCAAAAACTCAACCCAACACCCACTCCCTAACTCCTCCCTATACCCAATTACAGACAAATATCCCCAAACATTTTATTACCACCAGGTTTCACAATGGCGAGATTTGGAGAAAATCATTAGTATCTGATTGTTGAAACTTCAAACGCTTTTCAGTATAATTAATGTCAAATATAGTCAAAGTCAGAAACACCAGCTAATCAATAATTTAAATAAAATCAAGCAAAAGGAGGTGAATCCTGGCAGCGGCAAAATATTGAAATAAAAATCAAATAAGCTGCAGCCAGTTGGGAAGATGAGAAACATCTCCGACATTATTGAAAATTATTTAAAAGCAGTGTTAGAAAAAAGCGAACAAGACCTCGTTGAAATTAAACGAAGTGAAATTGCAGATAAATTTCAATGTGTACCATCACAAATAAATTACGTAATTAATACCCGGTTTACAATAGAAAGAGGATATATTGTTGAGAGTAAACGTGGCGGTGGTGGGTATATAAGAATTACAAAAGTACAATCCCACGAATTTGCCGATCTAATCCATCATTTGATCTCACTTGTAGAGGAACGAATCAGCCAGGCAAGTGCTGAAGATGTTATTCTCAGACTTGTACATGAAGAAATTATTACAAATCGAGAAGCAAAAATCATGTTAAGTGTAATTGATCGTTCCGTTTTATATATTGAACTTCCGTACCGTGACGAGTTGCGGGCAAGAATGTTAAAGGCAATGCTAACTACCTTAAAATATAAATAATGATACTAGCTGGAGGGGTGATGAGTATGATTTGCCAGGAATGTAATCAAAGGCCTGCAGCACTCCACTTCACAAAAATTATTAATGGTGAAAAAACAGAGGTTCATCTTTGTGAGAAATGTGCACAGGAAAAAGGAAATATGTTTATGTTAAATGGAGGCTCAAGTTTTGCCTTTAATAATTTATTAGCGGGATTGCTGAATATTGATCCTTCCTATCAAAAACAGGAAAAGAGCCCATTTCATCAGGAGGAAATTCTTCAATGCAGCCATTGCTCGATGACGTTTCCACAATTCTTAAAAATTGGGCGCTTCGGATGTGCGCATTGTTATGAAACCTTTAAGGACCAGCTAAAGCCTGTTTTAAAACGCCTTCACAGTGGAAACTGGTCTCATAGTGGAAAGATCCCAAAAAGAATCGGTGGTGGCATTCATCTTCGAAAGCAAATCGACGAATTAAAAAATGAATTAAGAGATTTGATTACCCATGAAGAGTTTGAAAAAGCAGCAGAGGTACGTGATGAGATTCGTACACTTGAAAAACAGTTAACGGGCAGTCAGGGGGGAGGGGAATAAAATGCCGCTTGAACGATTTATTAACCAAGCCCTTAGTTCATGGATGAGGCAGGAAGTGCCTGATTCAGATATAGTACTTAGTTCGCGAATTCGGTTAGCTCGAAACTTTGAGGAATATAAATTTCCGACATTATTTTCGCATGAAGAGGCAAAAGAGATTATTGCCAATATAGAGGGAATTTTAAATAAGGCAGATATCACAAAGTTTGGGCAAATGGAATTAATAAAGATTAATGACCTTCAGCCACTTCAAAAATTAGTTTTAGTTGAAAAACATTTAATCAGTCCTCTTCTTGCTGAAGATTCACCCTATGGAGCTGTTCTTTTAACCGAAAATGAAGAAGTTAGTATTATGGTTAATGAAGAGGATCATATTCGTATTCAATGCCTGTTCCCCGGTTTGCAGCTAAAAGAAGCGCTTGAAGCAGCGAATGAAATTGATGACTGGCTTGAAAGCCGGATTCAATATGCATTTGATGAAAAACATGGTTATTTAACAAGCTGTCCCACAAATGTGGGAACCGGTCTCCGTGCTTCCGTCATGATGCATTTGCCAGGACTAATCCTAACGCAGCAAATGAATCGGATTATCCCGGCGATTAATCAATTAGGTCTTGTCGTTAGAGGGATTTATGGAGAGGGCAGTGAAGCATTAGGAAATATTTTTCAAATATCCAATCAAATTACTCTTGGGAAATCAGAAGAAGATATCTGCCGTGATTTAAAGGGGGTTGTTAGTCAGTTAATTTCACAAGAAAGGTCGGCTCGTGAAGCATTACGCAAAACTTCAAACATACAATTAGAAGACAGGGTATTCAGATCGTTCGGCGTATTATCCAATAGCCGAATTATCGAATCGAAGGAAGCTGCGAAATGTTTATCCGACGTACAGCTTGGAATTGATATGGGATATATCACGAATATGCCAAAAAATATGTTAACAGAATTAATGATTTCAACCCAGCCGGGATTCTTGCAGCAATATGCTGGCGGGCCACTAAGGCCGCATGAAAGGGATATAAGGCGTGCAGCTTTAATTCGGGAACGAATAAAAATGGAAACCGATAAAAGGTGAGGAGGAAGAGAATATGATGTTCGGACGTTTTACAGAAAGAGCTCAAAAGGTTTTAGCGTTAGCCCAAGAGGAAGCAATCCGTCTTGGCCATAATAATATTGGAACAGAGCATATTTTATTAGGTCTGGTTCGTGAAGGGGAAGGGATTGCAGCAAAAGCTCTTTATGGACTTGGATTAGGCTCTGATAAAATTCAAAAAGAAGTTGAAAACTTAATTGGCAAAGGGCAGGAAGTTCCTCAAACCATTCACTATACACCAAGAGCAAAAAAAGTAATTGAATTATCAATGGATGAGGCGAGAAAGCTTGGCCATTCATACGTTGGAACGGAACATATTCTTCTTGGTCTCATTCGTGAAGGTGAAGGAGTTGCGGCACGGGTTCTTAATAATTTAGGTGTCAGCCTAAATAAAGCACGCCAGCAAGTGTTGCAATTACTGGGCAGCAATGAGTCAGGCGGTCATCAGGGTGGTGCTTCTGCTAGCGCCAATACCCCAACATTAGACAGTCTTGCTAGAGATTTAACGGCAATCGCAAGGGAAGGAAGCCTTGACCCAGTGATTGGCCGAAGTAAAGAAATCCAGCGTGTTATTGAGGTATTAAGCCGCCGGACAAAAAATAACCCAGTTTTAATCGGGGAACCTGGTGTTGGTAAAACCGCAATAGCGGAAGGGCTTGCCCAGCAAATTGTTAATAATGAAGTTCCTGAGATTCTTCGGGATAAACGGGTCATGACGTTAGATATGGGAACGGTTGTTGCCGGTACAAAGTATCGCGGTGAATTTGAGGACCGTTTGAAAAAGGTAATGGATGAAATTCGCCAAGCAGGAAATATCATTCTATTTATTGATGAACTACACACATTAATTGGAGCCGGTGGTGCTGAAGGCGCTATTGACGCCTCCAATATTTTAAAACCTTCCCTTGCACGCGGAGAGCTTCAGTGTATCGGTGCAACGACTCTTGATGAGTACCGTAAATACATTGAAAAGGATGCAGCGTTAGAGCGACGTTTCCAACCGATTCGTGTCGATGAACCGACAGCAGAAGAATCGATTCAAATTTTACAAGGATTGCGTGATCGCTACGAGGCACATCATCGTGTATCAATTACAGATGAAGCAATTGAAGCAGCTGTAAAATTATCGGATCGTTATATTTCTGATCGCTTCCTGCCGGATAAGGCGATTGACTTGATTGATGAAGCGGGTTCGAAAGTACGCTTACGTTCCTATACGACTCCTCCAAACTTAAAAGAACTAGAAGTAAAGCTTGAGGATGTCCGAAAGGAAAAAGATGCTGCAGTACAAAGCCAAGAATTTGAAAAAGCGGCATCCTTAAGGGATACAGAGCAGCGTCTGCGTGAACAGCTTGAGGAAACGAAAAAAACATGGAAAGAAAAGCAAGGAAAAGAAAATAATGAGGTTACTGTTGAAGATATCGCGAACGTCGTTTCCAGCTGGACGGGAGTTCCGGTCTCAAGACTGGCTCAAACTGAAACAGAAAAGCTTCTTAATTTAGAGGAAATTTTACATTCTCGCGTAATTGGTCAGGAAGAAGCTGTTAAGGCGGTTTCGAAAGCAGTCCGTCGTGCACGGGCAGGATTAAAAGATCCAAAACGCCCAATCGGCTCCTTTGTTTTCCTTGGACCTACTGGTGTCGGGAAAACGGAGTTGGCACGAGCACTTGCAGAAGCAATGTTTGGTGATGAAGAGGCAATGATTCGGATTGATATGTCTGAATACATGGAGAAGCACTCCACTTCCCGCCTTGTCGGTTCCCCTCCAGGATATGTCGGCTATGAGGAAGGCGGACAATTAACGGAAAAAGTAAGAAGAAAACCTTATTCGGTTATTTTGCTGGATGAAATCGAAAAGGCACATCCTGATGTTTTCAATATCCTCTTGCAGGTTCTTGAAGATGGACGCTTAACCGACTCAAAAGGAAGAACGGTTGATTTCCGTAATACCGTCTTGATCATGACCTCAAACGTGGGTGCCGAGGCATTGAAACGTAATAAATATGTCGGCTTTAATATCCAGGATGGTGAGCAGGATTACAAAGACATGAAAGGGAAAGTCATGGAAGAGTTGAAAAAGGCCTTCCGTCCAGAGTTCTTGAACCGGATTGATGAAATCATTGTCTTCCATGCTTTAGAAAGAAAGCATCTGCAGGAAATTGTTACATTATTATCTGAGCAGCTGACAAAACGTTTAAAAGAGCAAAATATCGAGCTTGAGTTAACAGAGGCAGCAAAAGATAAGATATGCTTGGAAGGGTATGATCCGGAATATGGGGCAAGACCACTGCGCCGTGCCATTCAGAAGCATATTGAAGATCGTCTATCTGAAGAGTTGCTAAGAGGTACATTGTTAACAGGACAAAATGTTATCATTGATGTAGCTGACGGTGAATTTATTGTAAGGACGGCGGAAAAAACTAGTCTGGCAAAATAAATTCATAAAAGAGTACAATCTAAAAACTCAAGTAGAGGTACACGTGAATATCGTTGATCGTGTGCCTCTTTATTTTTACATATTTATCCAATCGATCATTTGTTGTACAATAAAAGTGTAGATCACTTAAAGGCAAAAGAGGTAAGAAGTTATGGTAAAGCGAAAAACTAAGTTCATGTGTCAGGAATGTGGATATGAATCTCCCAAATGGATGGGGAAATGCCCGGGATGCGGTCAGTGGAATAAGATGGTCGAAGAGGTAGAGGTAACTGGTGGAAATCGAAGAGGAGCCTTTGCACATGCTCAAGGCGGTGCTGCGATTCTATCGAAAGCTACGCCGATTACTTCCATTGAAACAGGCAGTGAACCAAGAATTTTAACCAATTTGAGTGAGCTTAACCGAGTACTCGGCGGTGGAATTGTCAGGGGTTCCCTGGTCCTGATTGGTGGTGATCCAGGTATTGGTAAATCCACACTTCTTTTGCAGGTATCATCGCAGCTTGCCCATAATGGGAATAAAGTTTTATACATATCCGGTGAAGAATCGCTAAGGCAGACCAAGCTTCGTGCCGAGCGATTAGGGGTAACCTCTGAAAATTTATTTGTGTATTCGGAAACCAGCCTAGAGGAAATTAACCGTACGATCGAAGCTGCGAATCCGGCCTTTGTCATTATTGATTCGATTCAAACCATCTACCATCCCGAGGTTACTTCAGCCCCGGGCAGCGTTTCACAGGTCCGTGAATGTACTGCCGAGTTAATGAGGATTGGAAAGACGAAGGGAATTGCGATTTTTATTGTCGGGCATGTAACAAAAGAAGGCTCGATTGCCGGTCCAAGATTATTAGAGCACATGGTTGACACCGTTTTATATTTTGAAGGGGAACGGCATCATACGTACCGGATTTTGCGAGCCGTAAAAAACCGGTTTGGCTCCACGAATGAAATGGGAATTTTTGAAATGAAAGAGGCTGGCCTTGAGGAAGTAGCGAACCCTTCGGAAATTTTTCTAGAAGAGCGTTCAAGGGGCGCGGCCGGTTCAACGGTTGTCGCTTCTATGGAGGGGACACGGCCAGTATTAGTGGAAATCCAAGCACTTATTTCTCCTACAAGCTTTGGGAATCCAAGAAGAATGGCCACTGGAATCGACCATAACCGGGTTCCGCTTTTAATGGCTGTATTGGAAAAGCGTGTCGGCATGCTGCTCGCCAATCAGGATGCCTATTTAAAGGTAGCTGGAGGAGTGAAGCTGGATGAACCGGCGATCGACTTAGCGATTGCGGTCAGCATTGCTTCAAGTTTTCGTGATCAACCGACAAGACCAACGGACTGTATTATTGGGGAAGTAGGGTTAACCGGTGAGGTCAGAAGGGTATCAAGAATTGAGCAGCGTGTTCAAGAGGCAGCAAAGCTTGGATTTGAACGAGTGATTTTACCTGCAAATAATTTAAGCGGATGGACAGGACCAAAAGAGATCCAATTAATTGGGGTTTCATCTGTAAGTGAAGCCCTTAAAGCAGCGTTGGGAGGGTAGTAGATGGAAATTAAAAGGCTTGGTGAGCAATCTGTAAGTGAAATATTACCATTTATTGCACCAGGAACACCCCTTCGTGAAGGAATCGATAATGTGCTTCGGGCTAACACCGGGGGACTGATTGTAGTTGGTTATAATGATAAGGTGAAAGGTCTTGTGGATGGCGGTTTTCAAGTGAACTGTCCATTTTCACCAAGCTTTTTATATGAACTTGCAAAGATGGATGGCGCGATTATTCTAAATGAATTGGGCACGAAAATACTCTTTGCGAATGCCCACCTCACTCCAGACTCTACGGTGCCCACCTCAGAAACAGGAATGCGCCACCGGACTGCTGAACGGGTAGCCAAACAAACAAAAGCACTTGTGATTGCAATTTCCCAAAGAAGAAATGTCATTACTCTTTATCAAGGGAATTTCCGCTATGCCCTTAGGGATATCGGTGTGATTTTAACGAAGGCCAATCAAGCAGTACAAACGCTTGAAAAATATAAGGCTGTCTTAGAAGAAAGTATTACAAACTTAAGCATTTTAGAGTTTGAGGAATCTGTTACCTATACTGACTTTTTACTGGTTCTTCATCGGTTTGAGATGGTGTTAAAAATAAAAAATGAATTACTGACTTATTTAAATGAACTCGGAACAGAGGGAAGGCTGATCCGTCTGCAAATCAATGAAATTTTAACGGAGCTAGAAGAGGAAATGATGTTAATCCTTAAGGATTATGCATTTGACCGGGAGATGAAAGCGCAGGAGGTCCTCGGCCGATTGCAGGTCATGGCGAATCATGAAATCATGGAAGATATGGTATTATTAAAAATGATGGGCTATCAAGGATATGTACACCTTGATGAAAATAAAAACCCAAGGGGATACCGGATTCTAAATAAAATTCCGCGGCTGCCGGCAGTAATTGTAGAAAATCTTGTAACTCGCTTTGGTACGCTCCCTAAAATTATTTTTGCAACGGTAGAGGAGCTCGATGATGTGGAGGGAATTGGAGAAGTACGTGCCAAGAAGATTAAAGAGGGTCTGAGATTGTTAAAAGAACGTTTGTATACAGAGAGACAGCTTTAAAAGGAATATATTTCAAAATGGTTACAATTTGGAAAAATAATCATGAAACGAAGGTTTCAAATTGATGAAAATGTTTATAATGAAATAGAGGAGGTGAAGGAATGTTAAAACGAATTGTTCAAGCTTGCTTCCTCATTACCGGAGGTACGCTTGGAATCTTATTAATCCCTGAATTACTTAAATTAATCAATATGAATGACATTCCGATTGTCGGTAACTCATATGTCACTGCTATTATAGGTGCAATTATTTTTTATCTTATTACCTTTTGGGCAGTTGATTACGTACATGAATTTATTAAATGGACTGAGGATTCTTTAATTAAAATCCCGGTAACGGATGTACTTTTCGGCAGTATTGGTTTAATTTTTGGATTATTGGTGGCCTTTTTAATTGGCTTTGCCCTAAATGCTGTAAAGGTACCAATTTTGAATGCTGTCGCTCCCATTCTACTTACCTTATTATTTGGTTATCTCGGCTTTCAAGTTGGGTTTAAGAAAAGAGATGAGTTACTAAATCTCTTTACAAACCGAATTGGAAAGAAAAAATCAGGTGAAGAAGAACCCGAAAAGGCAGCGATCCAGCAATTAAAAATTCTCGATACTAGCGTTATTATTGATGGACGGGTTGCTGATATTTGCCAGACAGGATTTTTGGAAGGAACAATTGTCATTCCCCAATTTGTGCTTGAAGAGCTCCAGCATATTGCTGATTCATCCGATGTTTTAAAACGCAATCGCGGCCGGAGAGGCTTGGATATTCTCAATCGTATTCAAAAAGAGCTTGCGATAAAGGTTGAGATTTACGAGGGAGACTTTGAAGAAATTCAAGAGGTAGACAGCAAATTGGTCAAGCTTGCCAAGCTGACTAACGGCATCCTTGTGACTAATGATTTTAATCTAAACAAGGTTTGTGAATTACAGAACGTAACGGTGTTAAATATCAATGATTTGGCGAATGCGGTCAAACCAGTTGTTCTTCCGGGTGAGGAATTAACGGTGCAGGTTATTAAGGACGGAAAAGAATACCATCAGGGAGTTGCCTACCTTGATGACGGGACCATGATTGTGGTCGAAGAAGGAAGAGAGTATATCGGAAAAAGAATTGAGGTTCTTGTTACTAGTGTACTGCAAACATCTGCGGGCAGGATGATTTTTGCGAAACCGAAATTATTAGAAAAGGCTTTGTAACAAGAAAAGCCAAAGTACTTTGGTCAGTCGCTTGAATTATCGCTAAAAAAAGCGGAGTAAGTTAGAGAGAATTGGGGTTATAAGATGGGCTACCAGGTCATTCTCCCGGCAGCAGGTCAGGGAAAAAGAATGGGTGCAGGGAAAAATAAGCTGTTGCTTGAGTTAAACGCTATTCCTGTGTTGATCCATACATTAAGGGTGTTCGAAGAGGACGAAAAATGTGATGGCATGATATTAGCGATTCATCCCCATGATGAAGCTGAATTTAATTTCTTGCTTAAACAATATCAGATTGAGAAAGTAAAAGGCCTGGTACCGGGTGGAAAAGAGCGTCAGCACAGTATCCATCATGCATTGAAAACAGTGAAGGACGGCGAAATGATTCTTGTTCATGATGCCGCCCGCCCCTTTATCAGAAAAGAACATATTCACCGTCTGATAGAGGCAGCGGAAGAAACTGGTGCGGCGATTATTGGCGTACCGGCAAAAGACACGATGAAAACAGTACGCAATCAAACGGTGCTGGGAACAGTCGAACGATCTAGCTTGTGGGCAGTACAAACCCCACAAGCTTTTCGCATGTCCATTTTGCTTGAGGCATATGAAAATGCAGAAAGGGAAAACTTTCTAGGGACAGATGATGCAAGCTTAGTGGAGCGAATCTCCCACCCGGTTACAGTGGTGGAAGGAGATTATGATAATATTAAGCTGACAACACCGGAGGATTTATTTTTTGCTGAAGCAATATTGAAAAAAAGAAAAGGGAGTTTTTAAAGATGTTTCGAATTGGACAAGGCTTTGATGTTCACCAATTAACGGAAGGACGCCCGCTTATTATCGGCGGTATAAAAATCCCTTACGAAAAAGGGCTGTTGGGCCATTCTGATGCCGATGTATTATTACATACCGTTTCGGATGCCTGTCTTGGCGCAATTGGAGAAGGGGACATCGGAAGGCACTTTCCGGATACGGATCCAAATTTTAAGGATGCTGATTCTGCTAAGTTGATGGAGCACGTATGGAAGCTCGTGATAGAAAAAGGCTATGAGCTCGTGAATGCCGATTGCACTATTATTGCGCAAAAGCCAAAAATGGCTCCTTATATTGAGCAGATGAAAGGGCGGATTGCTGAATTACTTGAAGCAGCACCGGACCAGGTCAATGTAAAAGCTACCACTACAGAAAAACTCGGCTTTACCGGAAGAGAAGAGGGAATAGCAGCGCAGGCAGTTGTGTTATTAAAGAAAATAAATGCTTAATCTTTATACTTTACAGTGGTAAAATATCAGGTGAAAACAATTCCAAAAGTGGAGGGCACTATATATCATGTTAAATGAAGTTCGTGTAAGGTATGCTCCAAGTCCAACCGGACATTTACATATTGGAAATGCTCGTACTGCGTTATTTAATTATTTGTTTGCACGCAATAAGGGCGGGAAATTTATTATCCGGATTGAGGATACTGATAAAAAGCGGAACATTGCTGGTGGAGAAGAAAGCCAATTAAAATATTTAAAATGGCTCGGAATGGATTGGGACGAAAGTGTTGATATCGGCGGTGAATATGGTCCATACCGTCAATCGGAACGAAATGATATTTATGAAGTCTATTACAAGCAATTATTAGAAAGCGGTAAAGCTTATAAATGCTACTGCACCGAAGAAGAGTTAGAGGCTGAACGTGAAGGACAGATTGCTAGAGGAGAAAATCCTCAATATTCAGGAAAGTGCCGCCATTTAACAGCGGAACAGCGCAGCCAACTTGAGGGCGAAGGCCGTCAGCCAAGCATCCGTATTGCGGTTCCCCAAGGAAAAACCTATACATTTGATGATATGGTAAAAGGGGTTGTATCCTTCGAATCCGAAGGAATCAGCGACTATGTAATCGTGAAAAAGGACGGAACTCCAACCTATAATTTTGCCGTTGCGGTAGATGATCATTTAATGGAAATCTCTCATGTTTTACGTGGGGATGACCATATTTCAAATACCCCGAAACAGCTCGTAGTGTATGAAGCATTAGGCTGGGAGCCGCCAATTTTCGGACATATGACTTTAATCGTCAATGAGAGTCGAAGAAAATTAAGTAAGCGTGATGAATCGATTATTCAATTTATTGAGCAATATGAGGATTTAGGTTATTTGCCGGAGGCATTATTTAATTTTATTACATTGCTCGGCTGGTCACCTGCAGGGGAAGAAGAAATTTATTCGAAAGCGGAATTTATTGAATTGTTTGATGCAGAACGTCTTTCCAAATCACCTGCATTATTTGACAAGCAAAAACTTGCTTGGATGAACAATCAGTACATGAAAAAGGTGGAGCTTGACCGCGTTTATCAACTTGCGGTTCCACATTTAATCAAAGCAGGACGTTTGCCAGAAAAAATGACGGAGGCCGAGCAGCAATGGGCTAAAAGTCTCGTTGCTCTTTTCCAAGAAAAAATGAGCTTTGGTGCAGAAATCGTCGAGCTAACCGAGTTATTTTTCAAGGATGAGGCAGAATATGAAGAAGAGGCAAAAGAGATTCTTTCCGGTGAATCGGTTCCGGAAGTGTTGAAGGCATTTTCCCATGAACTTGACCAGCTTCCAAGCTTTGAAGCAAATGGAATTAAAGCTGCAATGAAAGCTGTTCAAAAGTCAACAGGGCAAAAAGGGAAAAATCTTTTTATGCCGATTCGTGCGGCCGTAACGGGTCAAACACATGGACCGGATTTGCCGCAGGCGATTGAACTTTTAGGAAAAGAAAAAGTTCAAGCAAGAATTAATAAAATTATCAGTTAACAATTGAAATAAAAAAATAATATAGTAAAATTAAATAAATTCCATATGCACTAAAGTGAAGAAGAGGATAAGTAAAAAAATGATGTTTTAAAGAGAGAACCATCACCGGCTGAAAGTGGTTCAGGCCGCTCATTTTTTGAAATGCACCTCTGAGCCCCATTTCGAAAAGGATGACTCCAGAGTAGATATGGGCGGAACCTATCCGTTAACAGGCAGAGTGAGACCAATATATAGTTTTGGTCTAATCAGAGTGGAACCGCGCTTAAGCGTCTCTGTCGTATAGACAGGGACGCTTTTTTATATTAATGGGGAATTTTGGGCTGTGTTTTCAAAAAAGGGGGGAAACCATCATGTTTAAAACATTTAAAGAGGACGTTGAGGTTATATTTGAACAGGATCCTGCGGCACGAAGTTATTTTGAAGTGGTATTAACGTATTCCGGTTTACATGCCATTTGGGCACATCGAATTGCTCATGCCTTCTATAAGCGGAAATTTTATTTTATCGCGAGGGTGATTTCTCAGGTCAGCCGTTTTTTTACCGGAATTGAAATTCACCCGGGGGCAAAAATAGGCAGAAGATTTTTTATTGACCATGGCATGGGTGTCGTCATTGGGGAAACCTGTGAAATAGGGGATAACGTAACAGTTTTCCAAGGGGTAACGCTTGGCGGAACAGGGAAAGAAAAGGGAAAACGTCATCCAACTATTAAGGACAACGCCTTGATCGCTACAGGGGCTAAGGTACTTGGGTCGATTACAGTTGGGGAAAATTCAAAAATTGGCGCCGGCTCTGTTGTTTTAAAAGAGGTGCCGCCCAATTCTACCGTTGTAGGTGTTCCAGGCAGGGTAGTGATTCAGAACGGAAAACGAATTAATAAGGACTTCAATCACTGCGATCTGCCAGATCCAATTGCGGATCGGTTATCGGAAATGCAAAACGAGATCAATCGGTTACAGCACCATCTAGATGAGCTAGAAGATGAAGGGAGCAAGCTTAATGACCATTCAGTTATATAATACACTTACACGAAAAAAGGAAATGTTCGTTCCGTTAGAAGAAGGAAAGGTAAAAATGTATGTCTGCGGTCCAACGGTCTATAATTATATTCATATAGGCAATGCACGTCCGGCTATTGTATTTGATACCGTCCGCCGTTATTTGGAATACCGGGGCTTTGAGGTGAAATACGTATCAAACTTTACTGATGTTGATGATAAGCTGATTCGTGCAGCCAATCAATTAGGTGAAGATGTTCCGACAATTGCCAATCGCTTCATCCATGCCTATTTTGAGGATGTATCTGCATTAGGCTGCCAAAAAGCCGATGTTCATCCGCGTGTAATGGAAAATATGGATATTATTATCGACTTTATCAGCCAATTAATTGAAAAAGGTTATGCCTATGAGTCAGAGGGGGATGTTTACTTCCGGACAAGAAAGTTTGATGAATATGGTAAACTATCACATCAATCAATTGATGAGCTTCGGGTAGGAGCAAGAATTGAGGTTGGCGAAAAGAAACAGGATGATCTTGACTTTGCTCTATGGAAAGCAGCAAAGGAAGGAGAAATCTTCTGGGAAAGTCCGTGGGGAATCGGCAGACCAGGCTGGCATATTGAGTGCTCGGCAATGGCGAAAAAGTATTTGGGAGAAACCATTGACATCCATGCCGGCGGACAGGATTTAACCTTCCCACATCATGAAAATGAAATTGCCCAATCAGAAGCACTTTCCGGAAAAACATTTGCAAATTACTGGATGCATAATGGCTATATTAATATTGATAATGAAAAAATGTCAAAATCACTTGGCAATTTTGTGTTAGTCCATGACATCATTAAAAAGCATAACCCGCAGGTATTACGATTCTTTATGTTGTCTGTTCATTACCGCAATCCAATCAATTATAGCGAGGAATTATTAGAAAGTACGAAGGCGGCATTCGAAAGGTTGACCACCTCCTACCAAAATTTAAAGCATCGCAAAGAGGCAAGTACAGACTTAACCAATAATAATCAGGAATGGCTTGAAAAAATAGAAGAATTACGCGGCCAATTTATAAAGGACATGGATGATGATTTTAACACGGCCAATGCCATTTCAGTTCTTTTCGAGCTTTCAAAATTGGCGAACTATTATTTACTCGAAAAAAATACAGCCAAGATTGTAATCGATGAATTTATCAACGAATTTGAGCAATTGTTCCATGTTTTAGGTTTAACACTTGAAAAAGAAGAAATGTTGGACGAAGAAATTGATGCCTTACTTGAAAAACGAATTCAAGCCCGCAAGGATCGTAATTTCCAATTAGCAGACCAAATTCGGGATCAGCTAAAAGCAATGAATATTATTTTAGAAGATACACCTCAGGGTACACGCTGGAAAAGAGGATAATTGATGCTTGATTATGAGAATCATGTGGATGCAAAACAATTAAATAGTTTGGCACTTGCTTACATGGGTGATGCAGTATTTGAAATTTATGTACGGCGTCACCTGCTGCAAAGCGGGAAAGTAAGGCCTAACCAGTTACATCATGCCGGGACGAAATATGTTTCCGCAAAAGCACAATGCAAAATTTTGTTTCAAATGATGGATGACCACCTTCTTACGGAAGAAGAAACAACTGTCATCATGCGGGGACGAAATGCAAAGTCAGGAACCGTCCCCAAAAATACAGATGTCCAAACGTACCGTTATAGCACAGCGTTTGAAGCATTGATGGGACATCTATATTTAACCGGAGAACTAAACCGGTTAGAGGAACTTATTCAAAAAGCATTTACCTATGTAGACGAAAAGAAAGGAGGAACAACAGGATGACCCAAGAATATATCATCGGAAAAAATCCAGTCATTGAAGCATTAAAGTCAGAGCGCGATATCAATAAGATTCTCATTGCCGAGGGTTCCCAGCGAGGGCAAATGCAGCAAATTACCCAGCTTGCTAAAGAGGGAAATGTGATTGTTCAATTTGTCCCAAAGAAAAAAATTGATCAAATTACAGATCAGAATCATCAGGGGGTCCTTGCGTATGTGGCAGCCTACCAATATGCAGAAATGGATGATTTATTTGCTGCCGCAGAAAAGAAAAATGAACCTCCTTTCTTTTTATTATTAGATGAAATTGAAGACCCGCATAACCTTGGTTCCATTATGAGAACGGCTGATGCGGTAGGGGCTCATGGCATTATTATTCCAAAGCGAAGAGCCGTTGGATTAACCGCGACAGTGGCAAAAGCCTCGACTGGAGCGATTGAATATATACCTGTTGTCCGTGTGACAAATATGGCTCGTACCATTGATGAATTAAAGGAACGGGGCGTATGGATTGCCGGAACAGATGCTAAAGGGAAAGAGGATTACCGCCAATTTGATGGGACGCTTCCACTTGGTCTCGTGATTGGTAGTGAGGGAAAAGGTATGGGCAGGCTTGTGCGCGATAAATGTGACTTTTTAATTCATTTGCCAATGGCTGGAAAGGTTACATCCTTGAATGCATCCGTTGCAGCGTCATTGCTCATGTATGAGGTATTCCGAAAAAGGCACCCGCTTGAGGGATAGAAATGGATATCCTGCTTGTCGATGGCTATAACATTATCGGTGCCTGGCCCGATTTAAGGGATCTAAAGGAACGTGATTTACCTGCCGCACGGGATCGTTTGGTGGAAAAAATGGCAGAATACCAAGCCTTTTCCGGTTACCGTGTGATCGTGGTTTTTGATGCCCAGTATGTTCAAGGCACCGAGAAAAAATATAAAAATCATAAAGTCGAAGTGATTTTTACAAAGAAAAATGAAACAGCGGATGAACGGATTGAGAAATTAGCGATTAGCCTAAATAATCGAAAAACGCAAATTCACGTGGCCACATCTGATTTTACAGAACAATGGGCGATTTTTGGACAAGGGGCACTAAGGAAATCTGCTAGGGAATTATTGATTGAGATGTCTTCTATTGAAAAAGGCATAGAAAAGAGGGTAAAGAAAATTCAAGAGAAACGGCCTGCTGCAAAGATTCAAATCAGTGACGAAATGGCAGAAATTTTTGAAAAATGGCGCAGGGGAGAAAAGTAAGAATTGACGGTCGAAAAAACCATCATGTATACTTAAATTATCTATGCTTGTTCGGTGGAGGGGGATCTAGTGAGTACAGACTTCGGGATAAAAATCAACGAACAATTTTTTTCAATGGAAGATGAGGGAATTGTGGATCTAGTGCACCAGGGTGAAAGTGAAGCGTTGGATTATTTAATCCACAAGTATCGAAATTTTGTACGGGCAAAAGCCAGATCCTACTTTTTAATTGGGGCAGATAAGGAAGATATTGTCCAGGAGGGTATGATCGGGCTATATAAGGCGATACGTGATTTTCGGGAGGACAAGCTTACTTCATTTAAAGCGTTTGCAGAGCTTTGTATTACTCGGCAAATTATTACGGCAATAAAAACAGCAACAAGGCAAAAGCATATTCCGCTAAATTCATATGTCTCATTGGACAAGCCTATTTATGATGAAGAATCAGACCGAACATTAATGGATATTTTATCTGGGGCAAAAGTGCTTGATCCGGAGGAGTTAATCATTAATCAAGAAGAATTTGATCATATTGAGGTAAAAATGACAGAATTATTGAGTGATTTAGAAAGGAAGGTTCTGGCGCTCTACCTTGATGGACAATCCTATCAGGAGATATCTGAGGAACTCAACCGCCATGTTAAATCAATCGATAATGCGTTGCAGCGTGTAAAGCGAAAGCTTGAAAGATACCTTGAAATCCGGGAGTTTTCTTTGTAATTTATAACTAGTATAAATATGGAATTTATGTGAATGCGTTCCCAACTGTTATTGACATATAGTATGTACCATGTTACATTTTTAAGGATATAATAGTAGGACAATTGAAGGTGTCAAACATGAGTAAAAAGGTTATCCTAGCCTGTGTTGACTGTGGTTCAAGGAATTATTCGACAATCGGCAAGCAGGAAAAATCCGAGAGATTAGAATTGAAAAAATTCTGCAAAACTTGTAATTCGCATACATTACACCGTGAGACAAAGTAATTTTAATATAGTTAGTAGGCAATCCCGATTTTGGAGGTTACAGAATGCAGCGCATAAAGAAGTTCTTCAGTGATGTTGTCCGCGAGATGAGAAAGGTTAGCTGGCCAAAACGCGGTGAATTAACGAGATACACAGTTACTGTTTTATCTACCGTTGTGTTTGTTGCTCTTTTCTTTGAAGTAATAGATTTAGGAATTTCTAAATTGATTCGTTTAATTCTTGAATAATAGATGTTATTTCATGGTATAATGGTGATTAATACAGGAAATTTTTATGCAAAGCCCGTTTAACGGGTTTTTTATTTTGATAAAAATACAGGGAGGGACGGACACTAGTCCTCTTAAATGGAAAAGAATTGGTATGTTGTTCATACTTACTCAGGCTATGAAAATAAAGTAAAAGCCAATCTGGAAAAACGCGTTGAATCAATGGGGATGGCGGATAAAATTTTCCGAGTAGTTGTACCTGAGGAAGAAGAAACCGAAATTAAAAATGGTAAAAAGAAAGTCGTAAAACGAAAAGTTTTCCCTGGATATGTACTAGTTGAAATTGTTATGACCGATGATTCTTGGTACGTCGTACGGAATACTCCTGGAGTAACTGGATTCGTTGGCTCTGCCGGTTCAGGCTCAAAACCGACACCGCTTCTTCCGGAAGAGGTGACAGTATTACTGAAACGCATGGGAGTAGAAGAAAAACGTTTGGATGTGGATTTTGAAATTGGTGAAACCGTACGCGTAAAAGAAGGCCCATTTGCTAACTTTACCGGTACTGTAGAAGAAATGGACAAGGATAAAGCTAAGCTTAAAGTACTTGTTAATATGTTTGGCCGTGATACGCCTGTAGAGTTAGATTTTACGCAAATTGATAAGCTCTAAAAAGAAAAATTGATTGATATTGTAAAAAAACTTGAAATCAATTATAAAAAATGTTAATATTTCATAGGTCAGTATGTCTCGATTTTTGAGACAAGACTTTGTCAAGTTCTTTATCTTTATATAAAGACAGATGCCTTGAGTGGGAGGGTGAATACCCTATTACCACATCACGGACTTTAAGGAGGTGTGTCTCGTGGCTAAAAAAGTAATTAAAGTTGTTAAATTGCAAATCCCTGCTGGTAAAGCGAATCCTGCACCACCAGTTGGTCCTGCACTAGGTCAAGCCGGTGTTAATATCATGGGATTCTGTAAGGAATTTAACGCTCGTACAGCTGATCAAGCTGGATTAATTATTCCTGTTGAAATTACGGTGTTTGAAGACCGTTCATTTACATTTATTACGAAAACTCCTCCTGCTGCCGTTCTTTTGAAAGTAGCAGCTGGAATCCAGTCTGGTTCTGGTGAACCAAACCGTAATAAAGTAGCAACAGTTAAGCGTAACACAGTACGCGAGATTGCGGAACAGAAAATGCCTGATCTTAACGCAGCTAGCGTTGAAGCAGCAATGCGCATGGTTGAAGGTACTGCACGCAGCATGGGAATCGTTATCGAAGATTAATCCATGTAAACTGTTGATGATGTAATGAGGGGGTTGCGAAGTTCTAAAATATTCGCAACCTTTTTCGTGGGAGTTATTCAACGTTAAAACCACAATTTAGGAGGAAAGACAAAATGGCTAAAAAAGGTAAAAAGTATCTAGAAGCTGTGAAGCTTGTAGATCGCACAAAAGCTTACCCAGTTGCAGAAGCAATTGAACTTGCAAAGAAGACAAACACTGCAAAATTTGACGCAACTCTTGAAGTTGCATTCCGCTTAGGCGTTGATCCTAAGAAAGCTGACCAACAAATCCGTGGCGCAGTTGTACTTCCAAACGGTACTGGTAAAACTCAACGCGTTTTAGTATTCGCGAAGGGTGAAAAAGTGAAAGAAGCAGAAGCAGCTGGCGCTGATTATGTTGGCGATTCAGAATACATCAACAAAATCCAACAAGGTTGGTTTGAATTTGATGTAATCGTCGCAACTCCAGACATGATGGGTGAAGTTGGTAAACTTGGCCGTGTATTAGGACCTAAAGGTTTAATGCCAAACCCTAAAACTGGTACAGTTACATTTGATGTAACAAAAGCAATTAATGAAATTAAAGCAGGTAAAGTTGAATACCGTGTTGACAAAGCTGGTAATATCCACGTGCCAATCGGTAAAGCTTCTTTTGAAGATGGAAAACTTGTTGAAAACTTCAAAACAATTTTCGACACAATGATGAAAGTTAAGCCTGCTGCTGCAAAAGGTACTTACATGAAGAACGTAACCGTTACTTCAACAATGGGACCTGGCGTAAAGGTTGATCCTTCTTCAGTTGCAGCAAAATAATTTTTGTTGACAAATAATTATAGATTTAATATAATATATTTTGTTGTTTAAATTAAAACATTTGTACTGTAGACAGCAGGAGCGCATCATGCGCTTAATAATCCTGCCGAGGTAATGCGATAAATTGGCTGAAACGCTTCAGCTTTATGCTGCCTCCATGTCTTCGTTTGATATGGAGGTTTTTATCTGCCTGGTATAAATGTAGATAACTACAGGAGGTGTAAAGATGAGCAGTGCAATCGAATCAAAGAAATTAATCGTTGATGAAATCGCTGATAAATTAAAAGCCAGCAAATCTACGATTGTTGTTGACTACCGTGGTCTTACTGTTGCTGAAGTAACTGAACTTCGTAAGCAACTTCGCGAAGCTGGTGTCGATTTCAAAGTTTACAAAAACTCAATGGCTCGCCGTGCGGCTGATGCTGTTGAACTTTCAGGTTTAAACGAAGCTCTAACAGGTCCAAACGCAATTGCGTTCAGTACCGAAGATGTTGTAGCTCCTGCTAAAATCCTTAATGATTTTGCAAAAAAACATGAGGCTCTTGAAATTAAAGCAGGTGTAATCGAAGGAAGCATCGCTACCGTTGAAGAGGTTAAAGCTCTTGCTGAACTACCTTCACGCGAAGGCTTACTTTCTATGCTACTTTCCGTACTACAAGCTCCAATCCGCAATCTTGCTCTTGCTGCAAAAGCAGTTGCAGATCAAAAAGAAGAACAAGGCGCGTAAGTTAATCTAAAAGCGTAATTAATAAATTGAATGAAAACTAAGGAGGAAATTTAAAATGACTAAAGAACAAATCATTGAAGCAGTTAAATCTATGACTGTTTTAGAACTTAACGATCTAGTAAAAGCAATCGAAGAAGAATTCGGCGTAACTGCTGCTGCTCCTGTAGCTATGGTTGGCGGAGCTGGTGCTGCTGCTGTTGAAGAAAAAACTGAATTTGATGTAATCCTAGCTAGCGCTGGCGATCAAAAAATCAAAGTTATTAAAGTTGTTCGTGAAATCACTGGTCTTGGTCTTAAAGAAGCAAAAGACCTTGTTGATAACACTCCAAAGCCAGTTAAAGAAGGCGTATCTAAAGAAGATGCTGAAGCAATCAAAGCTAAGCTTGATGAAGTTGGAGCGAACGTTGAAGTTAAGTAATTTTTCTATAAAAAAGCTCGCTGTATAGCGGGCTTTTTTTGGCTTATTTTTAAAATCCTCGTTTTTCTTCAATATCATTCTCCAGGGAGGAATTGTCTTTTGTCTGAGCACTACTATTCTCGTACCCAAAAAGTTGAAAGTGATCCGAAGTACTGGGATTTTACATTAAAAAATCACCGATTTCGCTTTAAAACGGATAATGGTGTTTTTTCAAAGCGGGAAGTGGACTTTGGCTCGCGTATATTAATTGAGGCGTTTGAAATGCCTGATGTCGAAGGCTCCATTTTAGATGTTGGCTGTGGCTATGGGCCGATTGGTCTCACTATGGCACTAACTTACCCTGAGCGAATGGTTCATATGGTTGATGTAAATGAGCGGGCAATTGAATTAGCAAAAGAAAATGCCGTGCTTAATCGAATTGAAAATATTGTAATTTATGAAAGTGATCGGTTAACGGGGGTTAAGACAAGTGATTTTGCTGTTGTTTTAACGAATCCTCCGATTCGAGCCGGAAAACAGGTTGTTCACGACATTTTTGAACAGAGCCACGAGTATCTCGCATCTGGCGGCGAGCTCTGGGTAGTGATACAAAAGAAACAAGGAGCACCGTCAGCGATAGAAAAATTAAAAGAACTATTTTCTGAGGTAGAGACGGTTGACAAATCAAAAGGTTATTTTGTTATTAAGGCTAAAAAGTAGTTGACTCTAATATGCCACTATGTTAGCATTATAAAATGCCATCATAATATTTTCCGAATTATTCCTGAAAACAATTGATTTTACTGTATAAAAATGGATAAAGACGGAAATGATGACAAAATAATAGTCAAAATGTGAAAATGTGGTTTTTATGTAAAACCCTTTTTCTTTTTGTCTGATGAGAAGGAGTTTATTTCTTCTTAAAAGACGTTAATACATTTTTATTATAACGCTTGATTTGAGGGGTGAATCAGTTGACAGGTCAACTAGTTCAGTATGGACGACACCGGAAGCGGAGGAGTTACGCGCGAATCAGTGAAGTTTTAGAATTACCAAATCTTATTGAAATCCAAACCTCTTCATATCAATGGTTTCTTGATGAGGGATTGCGTGAAATGTTCCAGGATATTTCACCGATTGAAGACTTTACTGGTAACCTATCTCTAGAATTTATTGATTACAGCCTTGGCGATCCAAAGTATTCTGTTGAAGAATCAAAAGAACGGGACGTTACATATTCAGCGCCATTACGTGTAAAAGTACGTCTTGTGAACAAAGAAACAGGCGAAGTAAAAGACCAAGATGTTTTTATGGGCGATTTCCCGCTCATGACAGAAACAGGTACGTTTGTCATCAATGGTGCTGAACGTGTTATTGTTTCTCAGTTAGTACGTTCACCGAGCGTATATTTCAGTGGGAAAGTTGATAAAAACGGAAAAAGAGGATTTACAGCAACGGTAATTCCGAACCGCGGCGCTTGGCTTGAGTATGAAACAGATGCCAAAGATGTCGTATATGTAAGAATAGATCGTACTCGGAAACTGCCCGTTACGGTTCTTTTGCGTGCACTTGGCTTCGGCTCTGATCAAGAAATCATTGAATTGATTGGGGACAACGAGTATATTCGCAATACGCTGGAGAAGGACAATACCGAGGGCGTGGATAAAGCCCTTTTGGAAATTTATGAACGTCTGCGTCCAGGTGAACCACCGACAGTTGAAAATGCAAAAAGTTTATTAGTTTCCCGTTTCTTTGACCCTAAGCGATACGATTTAGCTAATGTTGGTCGTTATAAGATCAATAAAAAGCTTCATATTAAAAACCGCTTATTCAATCAACGTTTAGCAGAATCCCTTGTGGATCCTGAAACTGGTGAAATTATTGCAGAAAAAGGGACGTTACTTGACCGCAGAAATCTTGATCGGATTATTCCTGCGCTTGAAAAAAATATTAACTTTAACAGCTATAATCCATCGGGCGGCGTAGTAGAGGATGATATCATTCTTCAGGAAATTAAAATTTATGCCCCTAATGATGAAAATGAAAAAGTCATCAACGTATTAGGTAATGCCTATGTTGCTGAACCGATTAAGAATATCACTCCTGCGGATATTATTGCGTCCATCAGCTATTTCTTTGATTTGCTGCATGGTGTGGGAGATACAGATGATATTGATCATCTAGGAAACAGACGTTTACGCTCTGTTGGTGAATTATTGCAAAACCAATTCCGAATTGGATTATCCCGGATGGAGCGCGTTGTTCGCGAAAGAATGTCTATTCAAGATACAGCAACAATCACACCGCAGCAGCTGATTAATATTCGTCCTGTTATTGCGTCGATTAAAGAGTTCTTCGGAAGTTCGCAATTATCGCAATTCATGGATCAAACGAACCCGCTGGCAGAGTTAACACATAAACGCCGTTTATCAGCCTTAGGACCTGGTGGATTAACGCGTGAACGTGCTGGAATGGAAGTGCGTGACGTTCACTACTCCCACTATGGCCGTATGTGTCCGATTGAAACACCAGAGGGTCCGAACATTGGTTTGATTAACTCATTATCATCTTATGCAAAAGTGAACCGTTTCGGATTTATTGAAACACCTTACCGCCGTGTTGATCCTGACACAGGAAAGGTAACAAGCCGAATTGACTATCTTACTGCAGATGAAGAAGATAACTATGTAGTTGCACAAGCGAATTCACGTTTAGGCGACGATGGTTCATTCCTTGATACGGATATCGTAGCTCGTTTCCGTGGTGAGAACACGGTTGTAAATCGTGACCGTATTGATTATATGGATGTATCACCAAAACAGGTTGTGTCTGCAGCAACTGCGTGTATTCCATTCCTTGAAAATGATGACTCAAACCGTGCCTTAATGGGTGCGAACATGCAACGTCAAGCAGTACCGCTTATGCAGCCGGAAGCTCCTCGTGTTGGAACCGGTATGGAATATGTATCAGGGAAAGACTCAGGTGCAGCGGTTATTTGTAAGCAGGATGGAATTGTCGAACATGTAGAAGCCCGCGAAGTTTGGGTTCGTGAAATTAAAGAAGTAGATGGCCAAGAGGTAAAAGGCGATCTAAAAAAATACAGATTATTAAAGTTTATACGTTCTAACCAAGGTACTTGCTACAACCAGCGTCCAATTGTTGCAGTAGGCAACCGTGTGAAAAAGGGAGAAATTCTTGCTGATGGTCCTTCAATGGAATTAGGGGAATTAGCTCTTGGACGTAACGTTCTCGTTGCGTTTATGACGTGGGATGGTTATAACTATGAAGATGCGATTATCATGAGTGAACGTCTTGTAAAAGATGATGTTTATACGTCTATTCATATTGAAGAGTATGAATCTGAATCTCGTGATACAAAGCTTGGACCAGAGGAAATTACCCGTGATATTCCGAATGTTGGGGAAGATGCCCTTCGCAATCTGGATGAGCGCGGCATTATCCGTACAGGTGCAGAGGTAAAAGATGGTGATCTTCTTGTTGGTAAAGTTACACCAAAAGGGGTTACCGAACTAACGGCTGAAGAAAGACTCTTACATGCTATTTTTGGTGAAAAGGCCCGTGAAGTCCGCGATACTTCATTACGAGTACCACATGGCGGCGGAGGAATCGTCCACGATGTTAAAGTCTTTAACCGTGAAGACGGAGACGAACTTCCACCGGGAGTAAACCAGCTTGTTCGTGTTTATATCGTACAGAAGCGTAAGATTCACCAAGGTGATAAAATGGCGGGACGCCACGGAAATAAAGGGGTTATCTCAAGGATTTTACCTGAAGAAGACATGCCTTATTTACCAGATGGCACACCGGTTGATATCATGTTAAACCCATTAGGGGTGCCTTCTCGTATGAATATCGGGCAGGTGCTTGAGCTCCATTTAGGAATGGCTGCCAGATATTTAGGTATTCATGTTGCAACTCCAGTATTTGACGGAGCGCGTGAAGAAGATGTATGGTCAACGATTGAAGAGGCAGGAATGGCACGAGATGCGAAAACCGTTCTTTACGATGGCCGTACAGGTGAACCATTTGACAACCGGGTTTCAGTTGGTGTCATGTATATGATTAAACTTGCCCACATGGTTGACGATAAATTGCATGCCCGTTCAACGGGACCTTACTCACTTGTTACTCAGCAGCCACTTGGCGGTAAAGCGCAATTTGGCGGACAGCGTTTTGGTGAGATGGAGGTTTGGGCTCTTGAAGCCTATGGTGCTGCTTATACGCTTCAAGAAATCCTTACTGTTAAATCAGACGACGTTGTCGGTCGTGTGAAAACATACGAAGCGATTGTAAAAGGTGAAAATGTTCCGGAGCCAGGCGTTCCAGAATCATTCAAGGTTTTAATAAAAGAGCTTCAAAGTCTTGGTATGGATGTGAAAATCCTTTCCGGTGATGAAGAAGAAATTGAAATGCGTGATTTGGAAGATGAGGACGACTTGCAGCAGGTCGATACATTAAATATAGTTCCTGAAGCCCAGAACCTTGAATCTGAAAAAGTTGGTTCAAAAGAGTAATTAGCTGCTAAAGCGCACTGTGCATTTAAACGCAAAATAGGAACAAGTCACACTTGTTCCTCTATGCGCTTTTAGTTTTTCTGAGCAATTAGGGTAAAACCTGGAGATCAAAAGGGAGGTAGGCCCCTTGCTGGACGTTAATAATTTTGAGTATATGAAAATCGGCCTTGCTTCACCGGATAAGATCCGTTCATGGTCATTCGGAGAAGTGAAAAAGCCAGAAACCATTAACTATCGTACATTAAAACCTGAAAAGGACGGCTTGTTCTGTGAAAGGATTTTTGGTCCAACTAAGGACTGGGAATGTCATTGCGGAAAGTATAAGCGTGTCCGTTATAAAGGTGTTGTCTGTGACCGATGCGGTGTTGAAGTAACGCGCGCAAAAGTTCGCCGTGAAAGAATGGGGCATATTGAGCTTGCGGCACCTGTTTCACATATTTGGTATTTTAAAGGGATTCCAAGCAGAATGGGACTTGTTTTAGATATGTCTCCACGTGCATTGGAGGAAGTGATTTATTTTGCCTCTTATGTTGTGACAGATTCTGGTGACACTGCGCTTGATAAGAAGCAGCTTTTATCTGAAAAGGAATACCGTGCATACCGTGAAAAGTTTGGCAATAAGTTTCAAGCTGCCATGGGTGCTGAAGCCATTAAAAAGTTACTCTCAGATATTGATTTAAATAAAGAAGTAGATAGCTTAAAGGAAGAGTTGAAAACAGCACAAGGCCAGCGCCGTACACGTGCAATCAAACGCCTTGAAGTGCTAGAAGCCTTCCGTGGTTCTGGTAATGAACCATCCTGGATGATTCTTGACGTTCTTCCTGTTATTCCACCTGAATTACGACCAATGGTGCAATTGGATGGAGGAAGATTTGCGACTTCTGACTTGAATGATCTATATCGCCGTGTGATTAACCGTAATAACCGTTTAAAGCGTTTATTGGACCTTGGAGCACCAAGCATTATCGTACAAAACGAAAAGCGTATGCTTCAAGAGGCAGTAGATGCATTAATCGATAACGGCCGCCGCGGCCGTCCGGTAACTGGACCGGGAAATCGTCCATTAAAGTCACTTTCCCACATGTTAAAAGGGAAACAAGGCCGCTTCCGTCAAAACTTGCTTGGAAAGCGTGTTGACTATTCTGGCCGTTCCGTTATTGTCGTTGGTCCGAATTTGAAAATGTATCAATGTGGTCTTCCTAAAGAAATGGCGCTTGAATTGTTCAAGCCATTTGTTATGAAAGAGCTTGTTGAAAAAGGTTTAGCACATAACATTAAATCTGCAAAACGGAAAATTGAACGAGTTTCTCCTGAAGTTTGGGATGTCTTAGAAGATGTAATTAGAGAGCACCCGGTTTTATTAAACCGTGCCCCTACGTTACACAGACTGGGAATTCAGGCATTTGAACCTACCCTTGTTGAAGGCCGGGCAATTCGATTGCACCCGCTTGTATGTACAGCATATAACGCTGACTTTGACGGGGACCAAATGGCTGTTCACGTTCCGCTTTCTTCAGAAGCACAAGCAGAAGCAAGATTGTTAATGCTCGCAGCCCAAAACATCTTGAATCCAAAAGATGGTAAGCCTGTTGTTACTCCTTCTCAGGATATGGTGCTTGGTAACTATTACTTAACACTGGAAAGAGAAGGTGCCGTCGGAGAAGGAATGATTTTCAAAGACACCAATGAGGCGCTGCTTGCTTATCAAAATGGCTTTGTTCATTACCATACTCGTGTGGCTGTTCATGCAGG
Organism: Neobacillus cucumis; assembly: GCF_016107705.1. The sequence continues at coordinate 34,855 of NZ_JAEHGC010000022.1, read as the reverse complement.
TTCACTTCGCAATGAAACCTTTACTGAGCAACAAAACAATATGCTATTGATTTCAACAGTGGGTAAATTAATTTTTAACGAAATTTTGCCTAAATCATTCCCTTATATAAATGAACCAACAAGAGATAACTTAGAGGTTAAAACCCCTGAGAAGTATTTTGTTGAAAAGGGTGATGATGTCCGAGCAAGAATCAAAGAAATGCCGATCGTCGATCCATTTAAAAAGAAAATCCTTGGAAATATCATTGCGGAAGTATTCAAACGTTTCAAAATTACTGAAACCTCAAAAATGCTTGACCGGATGAAGGATTTAGGATTTAAACATTCAACGAAGGCCGGCATTACGGTTGGTGTTGCTGATATCGTCGTATTAGGTGAGAAACAGAAAATCCTTCACGAAGCACAGGAAAAAGTTGATAATGTCATGAAACAATTTAGACGCGGTTTAATTACGGAAGATGAGCGTTACGATCGTGTCATTGCGATTTGGAGTGCGGCTAAAGATACGATTCAAGGTAAATTGATGAAATCCTTGAATAAAACCAATCCAATCTTCATGATGTCTGATTCTGGAGCGCGTGGTAACGCATCGAACTTTACACAGCTTGCTGGTATGCGCGGATTGATGGCTAACCCGGCTGGACGGATCATTGAGTTACCGATTAAATCAAGTTTCCGTGAAGGTTTAACCGTGTTGGAATACTTTATCTCCACTCATGGTGCCCGTAAAGGTCTTGCTGATACGGCGCTTAAAACAGCGGACTCTGGTTATTTAACACGTCGTCTTGTTGACGTTGCACAGGATGTTATCGTTCGTGATGATGATTGTGGAACGGACCGTGGATTGCTCATTCGTGCATTAAAAGACGGAAATGAAACCATTGAGTCATTAGAAGAACGTCTAATTGGCCGTTATGCCCGCAACCCAATTAAACATCCGGAAACGAAGGAAGTTCTTGTTCCTGAAAACGGACTAATTACTGAAGACCTAGCAGAGGTCATTGTCGGTGCCGGAGTTGAAGAGGTAAAAATTCGTTCTGTATTTACATGTAATACCCGCCATGGAGTATGTAAGAAGTGTTATGGCCGTAACTTGGCTACTGGTCAAGAAGTGGAAGTGGGCGAAGCAGTTGGTATTATCGCAGCCCAATCCATTGGTGAGCCGGGTACACAATTAACCATGCGTACATTCCATACAGGCGGTGTTGCCGGAGACGATATCACACAGGGTCTTCCGCGTATTCAAGAGATTTTTGAAGCACGTAACCCTAAAGGTCAAGCCGTTATTTCGGAAATTGATGGTGTTGTTGTCGGCATTAATGAGGGACGAGACCGTCAACATGAAATTGTTGTTCAAGGTGAAGTGGAATCACGTACTTACAATGCACCGTATACTGCCCGCTTAAAGGTAGCAATCGATGATCGTGTAGAACGTGGTGAAGAATTAACCGAAGGTTCAATCGACCCGAAAGAATTAATCAAAGTAAAAGACGTAAACGCCGTTCAGGAATACTTATTGCGTGAGGTACAAAAGGTTTACCGTATGCAAGGGGTAGAAATCGGTGATAAACACGTTGAGGTAATGGTTCGTCAAATGCTTCGCAAGGTGCGCGTTGTAGATGCCGGTGAAACAGAAGTGCTTCCTGGTACATTACTCGATATACACCAGTTTACGGATGCCAATGAAAAGGCATTGTTATCTGGTAAATTACCTGCAACAGGACGACCTGTATTACTTGGTATTACCAAGGCATCCCTTGAAACGGATTCATTCTTGTCCGCTGCATCATTCCAAGAAACAACAAGGGTTCTTACGGATGCTGCAATTAAAGGCAAACGCGATGAATTACTTGGTCTTAAGGAAAATGTTATCATTGGTAAGCTAGTTCCAGCTGGAACAGGAATGCAGCGATATCGCAAGGCAGAACCTGTTTTTGCAGAAGCTGAATCTGACGAAATCGTTACGATTGACTAACATGACAAGCGGTACCTGTTATCTAATTACAGGTACCGCATTTTAAAGAAAAATACTTTTTTTAAAGATTTGTTGACATCCCATTATTAAGATGTTAATATATCAAAGGTGCTCCTATTCACCTAGTACTTTGGAGGATATGAAAATGTCTTATGAAAAAGTATTACGGGCAAACAAAATTGTTATAGGAACAAAACAAACAGCGAAAGCACTTAATAACGGTCAAGTACAAGAGCTCGTTATAGCACGGGATGCCGATCCTAGGATAACAGATTCTGTGATAAATCAAGCCTTGCAAATGAACGTACCAATCCTATATGTTGATTCAAACAAAAAGCTTGGAAAAGCATGCAGGGTTGATGTGGGAGCCTCAGCTGTTGCGATTATCCGTTAAAACTTGTTTTTGTAGATAGAGTAGTCTGCAAAAACTTTGTTTTTGCAAAAAAATGAACCACCTGGATGTGTGGGCTTACAAATAATGAAGGGAGGAAACATAACATGCCTACTATTAACCAATTAGTGCGCAAGCCTCGTCAGGCTATTACCGAGAAGTCAAAATCTCCTGCGCTAAACAAAGGTTACAATAGCTTCAAAAAATCACAAACAAATGTATCTTCACCACAAAAACGCGGAGTATGTACTCGTGTTGGTACAATGACTCCAAAGAAACCGAACTCAGCGTTACGTAAATATGCTCGTGTACGCTTGACAAACGGTATTGAGGTGACAGCATACATTCCTGGTATCGGTCACAACCTTCAAGAGCACAGTGTTGTTCTTATCCGTGGAGGACGTGTAAAGGACTTACCAGGGGTACGTTATCACATCGTACGTGGAGCGCTTGATACTGCGGGTGTTAACAACCGTATGCAAGGTCGTTCTAAATATGGTACTAAGAGACCAAAAGCAGCTAAAAAATAATCACATTAAATAACAGCTTTTTCGAAAGGAGGAAATAAAATGCCACGTAAAGGTCCTGTAGCAAAAAGAGACGTGTTACCAGATCCACTTTACAATTCTAAATTAGTTACTCGTCTAATCAACAAAATGATGGTTGACGGTAAAAGAGGTAAATCCCAAGAAATTCTTTACTCTGCGTTTGATACAATTCGTGAACGCACTGGTAAGGAACCAATGGAAATTTTCGATGCAGCGATGAAAAACATCATGCCTGTACTTGAAGTAAGAGCACGCCGTGTAGGTGGTGCCAACTACCAAGTACCAGTTGAGGTGCGCCCTGACCGCCGTACTACTTTAGGTCTTCGTTGGTTAGTTAACTATTCACGTCTTCGCGGTGAAAAAACGATGGAAGAGCGTTTAGCTAACGAAATCATGGATGCAGCTAACAACACTGGTGCATCTGTTAAGAAGCGTGAAGATACACACAAAATGGCTGAAGCAAACAAAGCGTTTGCTCACTATCGTTGGTAATTTAACCTTCAATATAAAAACTTTCATACTAGGAAGGAGAAAGACCCAATGGCAAGAGAGTTCTCCTTAGAAAACACTCGCAATATCGGCATCATGGCTCACATCGATGCCGGTAAAACAACCACCACTGAGCGTGTACTTTACTACACTGGTAAGATTCATAAAATCGGTGAAACACATGAAGGCGCGTCACAGATGGACTGGATGGAGCAAGAACAGGAGCGCGGAATTACCATTACATCCGCTGCAACAACTGCTCAATGGCACGGTCACCGTGTAAACATCATCGACACACCAGGACACGTAGACTTCACTGTTGAAGTTGAACGTTCTCTTCGTGTACTTGATGGTGCAGTAGCCGTCCTTGATGCACAATCAGGTGTTGAACCGCAAACTGAAACAGTTTGGCGTCAAGCAACAACCTATGGTGTACCACGTGTAGTATTCGTAAACAAGATGGACAAAATCGGAGCTGACTTCCTTTATTCACTAGGAACACTTCATGACCGTTTACAAGCGAATGCACATGCAATTCAGTTGCCAATTGGCGCTGAAGACCAGTTTGAAGCAATCATTGACCTTGTGGAAATGAATGCAGTATTCTACGGAAACGACTTAGGTACAGATATCGAAGTTCGTGAAATTCCAGAAGAACATCGTGCTCAAGCTGAAGAATATCGTGAAAAATTAGTTGAAGCAGTTGCTGAACTAGATGAAGAATTAATGGAAAAATACCTTGGCGGTGAAGAAATCACTAAAGAAGAGCTCAAAGCGGCAATTCGTAAAGGTACTGTTAATGTTGAATTCTATCCAGTAATCTGTGGATCTGCCTTCAAAAACAAAGGTGTCCAGTTAATGCTTGATGCTGTTATCGATTACCTTCCATCACCATTAGATGTACCTGCAATCAAAGGTCATGCAGTGGATGATGAAGATGAGGTTCTTGAGCGTCATTCAAGTGATGAAGAGCCATTTGCTGCTCTTGCATTTAAAGTTATGACTGACCCTTATGTTGGTAAATTAACGTTCTTCCGCGTATACTCTGGTACTTTAGAGTCTGGATCATATGTCCAAAACTCTACTAAAGGAAAGCGCGAACGTATCGGACGTATCCTGCAAATGCACGCAAACAGCCGTCAAGAGATCTCTAAGGTTTATGCCGGTGACATTGCTGCTGCTGTAGGTCTTAAAGATACAACAACTGGTGATACTCTATGTGATGATAAAAACCTTGTTATCCTAGAGTCTATGCAATTCCCTGAGCCAGTAATCCAACTTTCTGTTGAACCTAAATCTAAAGCAGACCAAGATAAAATGACAACTGCTTTACAAAAGCTTCAAGAAGAAGATCCAACGTTCCGTGCACATACTGACCAGGAAACTGGACAAGTTATCATCGCTGGTATGGGTGAACTTCACCTTGATATCATCGTTGACCGTATGCGTCGTGAATTTAAGGTCGAAGCAAATGTAGGTGCACCTCAGGTTGCATACCGTGAAACTTTCCGTGCTTCAGCGCAAGTAGAAGGTAAGTTTGCTCGTCAATCTGGTGGTCGTGGACAATATGGACACGTTTGGATTGAATTCTCACCTAACGAAGAAGGAAAAGGATTCGAATTCGAAAACGGTATTGTCGGTGGTGTTGTTCCTCGTGAATACATCCCTGCAGTTCAAGCTGGTCTTGAAGATGCACTAGATCGCGGTGTTCTTGCTGGATATCCATTAGTGGATATTAAAGCAAGATTGTTCGATGGATCCTACCATGATGTTGACTCCTCTGAAATGGCGTTTAAAATTGCCGCTTCAATGGCTCTTAAAAATGCTGCTTCTAAGTGTCAACCGGTTATCCTTGAACCGATGATGAGAGTTGAAGTTGTTATCCCTGAAGAATACTTAGGGGATATCATGGGTCAAATCACTGCTCGTCGCGGCCGTGTTGAAGGTATGGAAGCTCGCGGTAACGCACAAGTAGTTCGTGCAATGGTTCCACTTTCAGAAATGTTTGGATACGCAACAGCACTTCGTTCAAGTACACAAGGTCGTGGAGTATTCTCTATGCACTTTGACCACTATGAAGAAGTTCCAAAATCTGTTTCTGAAGAAATCATCAAAAAAAATAAAGGTGAATAATTGATTTTCACCTTTATTTAAAGTATAACTACTTATGTAAGAATGGAAACTGTAATTCAGGACAACCAATTTACAGTTTCCACTTAAATATACTTAAACTTTTATAATCCAAAGGAGGATTTTCCAAAATGGCAAAAGCTAAATTCGACCGTTCTAAGCCACACGTTAACATTGGTACAATCGGACACGTTGACCATGGTAAAACTACATTAACTGCTGCAATCACTTCTGTACTTGCTAAGTCTGGTAAAGCAGAAGCACGTGCATATGATCAAATTGATGGTGCTCCTGAAGAAAAAGAACGTGGAATCACTATCTCTACTGCACACGTTGAGTATGAAACTGATGCTCGTCACTACGCACACGTTGACTGCCCAGGACACGCTGACTATGTTAAAAACATGATCACTGGCGCTGCGCAAATGGACGGCGGTATCTTAGTTGTATCTGCAACTGATGGTCCAATGCCACAAACTCGTGAGCACATTCTATTATCTCGTCAGGTTGGTGTACCTTACCTTGTTGTTTTCATGAACAAGTGTGACATGGTTGACGATGAAGAACTTCTTGAATTAGTAGAAATGGAAATTCGTGATCTTCTTTCTGAATACGATTTCCCTGGCGATGACACTCCAGTTATCAAAGGTTCTGCTCTTAAAGCATTAGAAGGCGAAGCTGCATGGGAAGAAAAAATCTTTGAACTTATGAACGCAGTTGACGAATTTATCCCAACTCCAACTCGTGACACTGATAAGCCATTCATGATGCCAGTTGAGGATGTATTCTCTATCACTGGTCGTGGTACTGTTGCTACAGGTCGTGTTGAGCGTGGTGTAGTTAAAGTTGGTGACGTAGTTGAAATCGTAGGTTTCACTGAAGAACCAAAATCTACTACTGTAACAGGTGTAGAAATGTTCCGTAAGCTTCTTGATTTCGCAGAAGCTGGAGACAACATCGGTGCTCTTCTTCGTGGTGTTGCACGTGAAGAAATCGAGCGTGGACAAGTATTGGCTAAACCAAAGTCCATCACTCCACACACTAAATTCTTAGCTCAAGTATACGTATTAACAAAAGAAGAAGGTGGACGTCATACTCCATTCTTCTCAAACTATCGTCCACAATTCTATTTCCGTACTTCTGATATCACTGGTGTTGTTAACCTTCCAGAAGGTACTGAAATGGTTATGCCTGGCGACCACATCGAAATGACTGTTGAGCTAATCGCTCCAGTTGCAATCGAAGAAGGAACTAAATTCTCAATCCGTGAAGGCGGACGTACTGTAGGATCTGGTTCTATTACTACAATTCAAGCTTAATAAGTAAATAGTAAAAAGCAGATGGGTGACGATCCATCTGCTTTTTTTATGGAAAAAACCCAGGAGTTGAAACCGTTAAGCATACCAGAAAACGAGTTTCTTCTATTATATAAGATATAGTTACTTTTACGAATTTTACAAACTTCAAAGGTAATCGTGAAATCCACATAGGATATTATTGGAGATTCATTTTTACTATTGAAATTAATGATATGTGCAGTTATAATATTAAAAGTGTGCTAAGCACAAGAAACATTAAAGAAATTCGTAATAAATGTTGCGTTTACTTTATGTTTTATGTATAATAGACAATGTTGGTCTTTGACTGCGATGATGTGGAAGGTTGCTGACACACCCGGCCGCTTTGCCATGGCGAGTGTGTGGGAAATTTTCACTGAGTATGTCTATTTAAGAAAATAGGCGATAAAGGAGGGAAAATAATGGCAAAACAAAAAATTCGTATCCGTTTAAAAGCGTATGATCACAGAATTCTTGATCAATCTGCAGAGAAAATCGTAGAAACAGCAAAACGTTCAGGTGCGGCAGTATCGGGTCCAATTCCACTACCAACTGAAAAATCTGTTTACACAATTCTTCGTGCGGTTCATAAGTACAAAGATTCTCGTGAGCAATTCGAAATGCGGACACATAAGCGTCTAATCGACATCGTTAATCCAACTCCACAAACAGTTGATGCATTAATGCGTTTAGATTTACCATCTGGTGTTGATATCGAAATTAAACTTTAATAAAAATAAATGAACATAAATTATAGGAGGTGTGACTAAATGACCAAAGGAATCTTAGGAAGAAAGATTGGTATGACTCAAGTATTTGTTGAAAACGGCAATTTAATCCCAGTTACTGTTGTTGAAGCTGCTGCAAACGTTGTTCTTCAAAAGAAATCAGTTGAAACTGATGGCTACGAAGCAATCCAAATCGGATTTGATGACAAACGTGAGAAATTAGCTAACAAACCAGAAAAGGGCCATGCTGCAAAAGCTAATACTGCTCCTAAGCGCTTCGTTCGCGAAATTCGCGGAGTTGATGTTGCAGGGTATGAAGTTGGTCAAGAAGTCAAGGTTGATATTTTCGCTGCAGGTGAAACTGTAGATGTAACAGGAATTTCAAAAGGTAAAGGTTTCCAAGGCTCGATTAAGCGCCACGGACAATCTCGCGGCCCTATGGCTCACGGTTCCCGTTATCATCGTCGTCCTGGTTCAATGGGACCTGTTGCTCCAAACCGTGTATTTAAAGGTAAAGCATTACCTGGACGTATGGGTGGAGAACAAGTAACTGTACAAAACCTTGAAATTGTAAAAGTTGATGTTGAACGCAACTTATTATTGATCAAAGGTAATGTTCCAGGAGCTAAAAAATCATTATTAAAAATTAAAAGTGCGGTAAAAGCATAATTACTTCATAAGAAAGGAGGAACAAAAGCATGCCTAAAGTAGCATTGTTAAACCAAACTGGATCACAAGTTGGTGAAATCGAACTTAATGAATCAGTATTTGGTATTGAGGTAAACCAACACGTTTTATTTGAAGCAATTGTTATGCAACGCGCTTCATTACGTCAAGGAACTCATAAAGTAAAAGGGCGTTCTGAAGTACGCGGTGGTGGACGTAAACCATGGCGTCAAAAAGGAACTGGTCGTGCTCGTCAAGGGTCTATCCGATCTCCACAATGGCGCGGAGGTGGTACTGTATTTGGTCCAACACCACGCAGCTATAGCTATAAATTACCGAAAAAAGTGCGTCGCTTAGCGATCAAATCAGCACTTTCATCTAAAGTAGTAGAAGAAAACATTTTGGTACTTGAAAACTTAATTTTCGACGCACCAAAAACTAAAGAATTCAAATCAGTATTAGGTGGTCTTTCTGTTGAGAAAAAGGCACTTATTGTTACTGCTGACCTAGATGAAAACGTAGCATTATCTGCTCGTAACATCCCTGGTGTAACTGTTGTAACGGCTGATGGAATCAACGTATTAGACGTTGTAAATCATGATAAGTTGATCATGACTAAAGCAGCGGTTGAAAAAGTAGAGGAGGTGCTTGCATAATGGATGCACGCGATATCATTAAGCGCCCCGTTATCACTGAACGTTCTACTGACCTAATGGCTGAAAAGAAATATACATTTGAAGTTGATGTTAGAGCGAATAAAACTCAGGTTAAAGATGCTGTTGAAACTATCTTTGGCGTTGATGTTGAAAAAGTAAACATCATGAACTACAAAGGTAAATTCAAGCGTATGGGTAAATTCGGTGGTTACACAAATAAACGCCGTAAGGCAATTGTTAAATTAACAGCTGACAGCAAAGAAATCGAATTCTTTGAAGCATAAGAATCTATCTAGAAGAGGAGGGAAACAAAATGGCGATTAAAAAGTACAAACCTACCTCCAATGGTCGTCGCGGTATGACTACTTCTGATTTCGCAGAAATCACAACTAGCACACCAGAAAAATCTCTATTAGCTCCGTTAAAGAGAAAAGGCGGCCGTAATAACCAAGGTAAGTTAACTGTTCGTCATCAAGGTGGCGGCCATAAGCGTCAATATCGTTTAATTGACTTTAAACGTACAAAAGATGGCATTCCTGGACGCGTTGCCACAATTGAGTATGATCCAAACCGTTCTGCAAATATTGCATTAATCAACTATGCAGATGGAGAAAAGCGTTATATCTTAGCTCCTAAAAACCTACAGGTTGGCATGGAAGTAATGTCTGGCCCTGAGGCTGATATTAAAGTAGGTAATGCTCTTCCATTAGCAAATATTCCAGTTGGTACTGTGGTACACAACATCGAATTAAAACCAGGAAAAGGTGGACAATTGGTACGTGCTGCTGGTACATCTGCACAAGTTCTTGGTAAAGAAGGCAAATACGTACTTGTACGTTTGAATTCTGGTGAAGTTCGTATGATTCTTTCTGAATGCCGTGCTTCAATCGGTCAAGTAGGAAACGAACAACATGAATTAATTAACATTGGTAAAGCAGGTCGTTCTCGCTGGTTAGGCAAGCGTCCAACTGTTCGTGGATCTGTAATGAACCCTAACGATCACCCACACGGTGGTGGTGAAGGCCGCGCTCCTATCGGACGTAAATCACCAATGTCTCCATGGGGTAAACCAACTCTTGGATACAAAACTCGTAAGAAGAAAAATAAATCGGACAAATTTATTGTTCGTCGTCGTAAAAAATAACGTGATTGAACTACGGTTCAAAGGAAGAACCGTAGAACTGTCACGAAGGGAGGTTCATTCATGGGTCGCAGCTTAAAAAAAGGACCATTCGTTGATGATCATTTAATGGTAAAGATCGAAAAGTTAAATGAAACTGAAGGTAAACAAGTTGTTAAAACTTGGTCACGCCGTTCTACGATCTTCCCACAATTTATCGGACACACTATCGCAGTTTATGATGGTCGTAAACATGTGCCTGTATATGTAACTGAAGACATGGTTGGACACAAGCTTGGAGAATTCGCTCCAACTCGTGCTTACAAAGGCCATGGTAATGATGATAAGAAAACCAGACGTTAAGAGAGGAGGGCATCCAAATGCAAGCTAAAGCTGTTGCAAGAACAGTTCGTATTGCTCCTCGTAAAGCACGTTTAGTCGTCGATTTAATTCGAGGTAAGCAAGTTGGTGAAGCGGTGGCGATCTTAAATCTCACTCCTAAGGCTGCTTCTCCAATCGTTGAGAAAGTTTTAAAATCTGCTATGGCAAATGCCGAGCATAACTATGAAATGGACGTAAATAACTTGGTAGTTGCACAAGCATTTGTTGACGAAGGACCAACTTTAAAACGTTTCCGTCCTCGCGCAATGGGCCGTGCAAGCCAAATTAACAAACGCACCAGCCATATTACAATCGTTCTATCAGAAAAGAAGGAGGGATAATCAGTGGGTCAAAAAGTAAATCCAGTCGGTTTGCGTATCGGAATCATCCGTGATTGGGAATCTAAGTGGTACGCAGGTAAAGACTTTGCTGATCTTTTACACGAAGACCTTAAGGTTCGTGAGTACATCACAAAACGTTTAAAAGATGCTTCTGTTTCTAAAGTAGAAATCGAACGTGCTGCAAACCGTGTAAACGTAACTGTTCATACTGCTAAGCCAGGTATGGTTATCGGTAAAGGCGGTACTGAAGTTGAAGCACTTCGTAAAGCATTAAATGCATTAACTGGCAAACGTGTACACATCAACATTCTTGAAATCAAGAAAGCTGATGTTGACGCTAAATTAGTTGCTGAAAATATTGCTCGTCAATTAGAAAACCGTGTATCTTTCCGTCGTGCACAAAAGCAATCGATTCAACGTGCAATGCGTGCTGGAGCGAAAGGTATTAAAACAATGGTATCCGGTCGTTTAGGCGGTGCAGATATTGCTCGTTCAGAACACTACAGCGAAGGAACAGTTCCACTTCATACACTTCGCGCCGACATCGACTATGCAACAGCTGAAGCAGATACTACCTATGGTAAGCTTGGCGTAAAAGTATGGATCTATCGTGGAGAAGTCCTTCCTACTAAGAAGAAAACTGAGGAAGGAGGCAAATAATATGTTATTGCCAAAACGCGTAAAATATCGCCGTCAACACCGCGGAAAAATGCGTGGAAACGCAAAAGGCGGCACTGAAGTAACTTTCGGTGAATACGGTCTTCAAGCATTAGAAGCATCTTGGATCACAAACCGTCAAATCGAAGCGGCTCGTATTGCAATGACTCGTTACATGAAACGTGGCGGTAAAGTTTGGATTAAAATTTTCCCTCACAAGCCTTATACTGCTAAGCCTCTAGAGGTGCGGATGGGTTCTGGTAAAGGGGCACCTGAAGGATGGGTAGCCGTAGTTAAACCAGGAAAAATTATGTTTGAAATCGCTGGCGTTTCTGAAGAAATCGCTCGTGAAGCACTTCGTCTTGCAATGCACAAACTTCCAGTAAAATGTAAGTTTGTAAAACGTGAAGAAATTGGTGGTGAATCAAATGAAAGCTAATGAACTTCGTGACCTAACCACTGCTGAAATTGAACAAAAAGTTAAATCTTTAAAAGAAGAACTTTTCAACCTTCGCTTTCAATTGGCGACAGGACAACTTGAAAATACGGCTCGTATCCGTGAAGTACGCAAAGCGATTGCTCGCATGAAGACTGTGATTCGTGAAAGAGAAATCAGCGTAAACAAGTAATAGTGAGAGGAGGTTCACATAATGAGTGAACGTAACCAACGCAAAGTTTACACTGGACGCGTTGTTTCTGACAAAATGGATAAAACTATTACTGTTTTAGTCGAAACATACAAAAAGCATCCATTATACGGTAAACGCGTTAAGTACTCTAAAAAGTATAAAGCTCATGATGAGCAAAATCAGGCAAAAGTTGGCGACATCGTACGTATCATGGAAACTCGTCCGCTTTCAGCTACAAAGCGCTTCCGCCTAGTAGAAGTAGTAGAAAAAGCAGTTATCATTTAATTGTTCGGATTATGTTCATTCCGAAGGGAGGTTACACGCATGATTCAACAAGAATCACGTTTAAAAGTTGCTGACAACTCTGGTGCTCGTGAAGTACTTACTATTAAAGTTCTCGGTGGTTCTGGTCGCAAAACTGCTGGTATCGGTGATGTTATCGTTTGTACAGTAAAACAAGCAACACCAGGTGGCGTTGTTAAAAAAGGTGATGTGGTTAAAGCTGTTATTGTACGTACAAAAAGCGGTGCACGTCGCACTGATGGTACCTACATTAAATTTGACGAAAACGCATGTGTAATTATCAAAGATGATAAGAGCCCACGCGGTACTCGTATCTTCGGACCAGTTGCCCGCGAACTTCGCGAAAACAACTTTATGAAAATTGTTTCTTTAGCTCCAGAAGTATTATAATTTTAAATTAATATGCCTTTAAGGAGGTGCTTAATGATGCATGTGAAAAAAGGTGACAAAGTAAGAGTTCTCTCTGGTAAGGATAAAGGAAAAACTGGTGTGATTCTAGCTGCTTACCCTAAAGAAGCCCGTGTGCTTGTAGAAGGTGTAAACATCGTTAAAAAACACACTAAGCCTTCTCAAGTGAATCCACAAGGTGGAATCATTAGCCAAGAAGCTCCAATTCATGTATCAAACGTTATGCCTATCGATCCTAAATCAGGTAACCCAACTCGTGTAGGTTACAAAACGGTTGATGGCAAAAAAGTACGCGTAGCAAAATCCGGTGAAGTTTTAGATAAATAGTTTAAATTAAGAAGGGAGGTACAATAAGTGAACCGCCTAAAAGATAAATTTGTAAAAGAAATTTCTCCTGCTCTAATGAGCAAATTTAATTATAAATCAGTAATGCAAGTACCAAAAATTGAGAAGATCGTTATTAACATGGGTGTTGGTGACGCAGTTCAAAATGCTAAAGCACTTGATAATGCTGTAGAAGAACTTGCTACAATTACTGGTCAAAAACCTGTCGTAACTCGTGCGAAAAAATCAATCGCTGGTTTCCGCCTTCGTGAAGGTATGCCAATCGGCGCAAAGGTTACTCTTCGTGGAGAGCGCATGTACCAATTCTTGGATAAATTAGTTTCTGTATCATTACCTCGTGTACGTGACTTCCGTGGTGTTTCTAAGAAGGCATTCGATGGTCGTGGTAACTATACTTTAGGTATTAAGGAACAATTAATCTTCCCAGAAATTGATTACGATAAAGTAACTAAGGTTCGTGGTATGGATATCGTTATCGTTACCACTGCTAACACCGATGAAGAAGCTCGTGAGTTGTTAACTCAAGTTGGAATGCCATTCCAAAAGTAATCGCTAAATAAGGGAGGCGAAAACGTGGCTAAAAAGTCAATGATTGCGAAACAAAAGCGCACGCCTAAATACAAAGTACAAGAGTACACACGTTGCGAACGTTGCGGACGTCCACACTCTGTATATCGTAAATTTAAGCTTTGCCGTATTTGTTTCCGTGAATTAGCATACAAAGGACAAATTCCTGGTGTTAAAAAAGCCAGCTGGTAAAACTAAAGGTTTGGGAAGGAGGTAAAAATAATGGTCATGACAGATCCAATTGCTGATATGCTTACTCGCATTCGAAATGCGAATATGGTACGTCACGAAAAGTTAGAAGTACCTGCTTCTAATATCAAAAAAGAAATCGCTGAAATTCTAAAGCGCGAAGGTTTCGTACGTGACGTTGAATTTATCGATGACAACAAACAAGGTATTATCCGTATCTTCCTTAAGTACGGTACAAATAACGAACGTGTTATTACTGGTCTTAAACGTATTAGTAAGCCTGGTCTTCGCGTTTACGCTAAATCTACTGAGGTACCTCGTGTACTTAATGGTCTTGGTATTGCACTAGTCTCAACTTCAACAGGTGTTATTACTGATAAAGAAGCTCGTGCAAAACAAGTTGGCGGAGAAGTATTAGCTTACGTTTGGTAATAGAGTTTCTGAAAGAATGGAGGTGCACTAAATGTCTCGCGTAGGAAAAAAACCAATTGAAATTCCAGCTGGAGTTACAATTACTTTAAATAATCAAACCGTTACTGTAAAAGGTCCTAAAGGCGAATTAACTCGTACTTTTAATCCTGATATTACAATTAACGTTGAAGAGAATGTGATCAACATTTCTCGTCCATCAGACGTAAAAGAACACCGCGCATTACATGGTACAACTCGTGCTGTTATTGCCAACATGGTTGAAGGTGTTTCTAAAGGTTTCGAAAGAGGTTTAGAATTAATCGGGGTTGGATACCGTGCGCAAAAACAAGGTAACAAGCTTGTTTTAAACGTTGGTTATTCTCATCCTGTAGAAATTGAACCTGAAAAAGGACTTGAAATTGAAGTTCCTTCCAATACAAAAGTTATTGTAAAGGGAACTGACAAAGAACGCGTTGGTGCGTTAGCTGCTAACATTCGCCAAGTTCGCCCGCCAGAGCCATATAAAGGCAAAGGTATTCGCTACGAAGGTGAATTCGTTCGTCGTAAAGAAGGTAAAACTGGTAAGTAATCGCCTTATGGGTAAACGAAAGGAGTGACGTAAATGATTACGAAGCTTGATAAAAACGCTGTTCGCCGTAAAAGACATGCTCGAGTACGTGCGAAACTTAGCGGAACTTCAGCTCGTCCACGTCTAAATGTGTTTCGTTCTAATAAACATATTTATGCTCAAATTATCGATGACATGAATGGAGTTACTTTAGCAAGTGCTTCAACTTTAGATAAAGAATTAAATCTTGAGTCTTCAAGCAATGTTGATGCAGCGCAAAAGGTCGGAGAATTAGTTGCGAAACGTGCAGCTGAAAAGGGTATTTCAAACGTTGTCTTTGACCGTGGAGGATACCTTTATCATGGACGTATTCAAGCATTAGCTGATGCTGCTCGCGAAAACGGCTTACAATTTTAATAGACAAAGGAGGGACACAAAAAGATGCGTCGTATTGATCCAAACAAACTTGAACTAGAAGAACGCGTAGTTACGGTTAACCGTGTTGCGAAAGTTGTTAAAGGTGGACGTCGTTTCCGTTTCACTGCTCTTGTAGTAGTTGGAGATAAAAACGGTCATGTCGGATTCGGTACTGGTAAAGCTCAAGAGGTACCGGATGCGATTCGTAAAGCTATCGAAGATGCGAAGAAAAACTTAGTCGAAGTACCTATGGTTGGAACTACTGTTCCTCACCAAGTAATTGGTCGTTTCGGTGCTGGCGAAATCCTTTTAAAACCTGCTTCTGAAGGTACAGGAGTTATCGCTGGTGGACCAGTTCGTGCGGTTCTTGAATTAGCTGGTGTTGCTGATATCCTTTCAAAATCTTTAGGAACAAATACACCAATTAATATGGTTCGTGCAACTGTAGATGGTTTAAAACAATTAAAACGTGCTGAGGACGTAGCAAAGTTACGTGGTAAATCAGTAGAAGAACTGTTAGGATAAGGGGGGAATTCAAATGGCGAAACTATTAATTACCCTCAACCGTAGCCTAATTGGTCGCCCTGAAGACCAACGTGCGACAGTTACTGCGCTTGGATTACGTAAATTAAATCAAACAGTTGAGCATCAAGATAACGCTGCTATTCGCGGTATGATTAATAAAGTTGCTCACCTTGTAACAGTAAAAGAACAATAATTAATTGTTTTCTTTCATAAGGAGGTGCCAATATGAAACTTCATGAATTAAAACCTGCAGAGGGTTCACGTAAAGAACGTAAACGTTTAGGACGTGGTATCGGGTCTGGTCAAGGTAAAACTGCTGGTAAAGGACACAAAGGTCAAAACGCTCGTTCAGGCGGCGGTGTTCGCTTAGGATTCGAGGGTGGTCAAACACCATTATTCCGTCGTTTACCAAAACGTGGTTTTACAAACTTCAGCCGTAAAGAATTTGCGGTTGTAAACCTTGATGCTCTTAATCGTTTTGAAGAAGGTACAGAAGTTACTCCAGAACTTCTTATCGAATCAGGCGTTGTTAAGAACGAAAGAGCAGGAATTAAAATTCTTGCAAAAGGGAACGTAGAGAAAAAGTTGACTGTAAAAGCTCATAAATTCTCCTCTGCCGCCAAAGAAGCAATTGAAGCTGCCGGTGGAAGCGTTGAGGTGATCTAATGTTCCGAACAATCTCCAATTTTATGCGCGTGGGTGATATAAGACGAAAGATTCTATTCACCCTTTTAATGTTAGTAGTCTTTCGTCTAGGTACTTTTATTCCTGTGCCTAATGTAAATGCTGATGTACTTAGCGCGCAGGATAAACTTAGTGTATTCGGTGTTTTAAATACTTTTGGCGGTGGAGCGTTAAAACAATTCTCCATCTTTGCAATGGGTATTATGCCGTATATTACTGCATCAATTATTATCCAGCTTTTACAAATGGATGTTGTTCCAAAATTCACAGAATGGTCCAAGCAGGGAGAAGCCGGTCGCCGGAAAACTGCTCAGTTTACCCGTTATGCTACTGTCGTGCTTGGATTTATCCAAGCATTAGGTATGTCCTACGGTTTCAATAATCTTGCTAATGGCCAATTGATTGAAAACCCTGGAATTGGTACCTATTTATTAATTGCAGTTGTTCTTACTGCAGGTACATCATTCTTAATGTGGCTCGGTGAGCAAATTACTGAAAAAGGTGTTGGAAATGGAATTTCCATTATCATCTTTGCAGGTATTGTTGCCGGGATCCCAACCACTGTGAAACAAATTTTTGTTCAACAGTTTGAAAATGCCGGTGAGGCGTTATTTTTACGAATTGTAACTGTTGTGATCATTGCGATTGCTGTTATTGCTATTGTTGTGGGTGTTATTTTTATCCAACAAGCAAATCGTAAAATTCCAATCCAATATGCTAAGCGTGTTGTGGCAGGCCGAAATCCTGTAGGAGGACAATCGACTCATATGCCTTTAAAGGTTAACGCAGCAGGAGTTATTCCTGTTATCTTTGCGATTTCCTTTATTGTAACGCCAAGGACGGTTGCTTCTTTCTTCCCGCAAAACGATGTAACGATTTGGATTAACAAAATATTTGATTATTCTCATCCAATTGGGATGATCATATATGCTGCTTTAATTATCGCGTTTACTTACTTCTATGCTTTTATCCAAGTGAATCCTGAACAAGCTGCAGAAAACTTACAAAAGCAAAGCGGCTATATTCCTGGTATCCGTCCTGGAAAAAGCACACAAGAATACCTAACGCGCGTATTATATCGTTTAACTTTTGTTGGTGCGCTCTTCTTAGCGGCGATTTCGGTTCTTCCGGTTATCTTTATTAAGATAGGGAATCTTCCGCAATCAGCTCAAATTGGAGGAACAAGCTTGCTAATCGTTGTCGGGGTCGCCCTTGATACGATGAAACAGCTTGAAGCTCAATTGGTTAAGCGTCATTATAAAGGTTTTATAAAATAAAGGTTTGGGGGATCAAGTCCCCTTAAAACCTATCAATAGCACGAGGGGGAATACGTGTGAATTTAGTATTAATGGGGCTTCCGGGTGCCGGTAAAGGCACACAGGCCGAAAGAATAGTTGAAAAATACGGCATCCCTCATATCTCTACTGGAGATATGTTCCGTGCAGCGATGAAAGAAGGAACAGAACTAGGTTTAAAAGCTAAATCCTTCATGGACAAAGGTGAACTTGTTCCGGACGAAGTAACAATCGGAATTGTTCGTGAGCGATTAAGTAAAGAAGACTGTCAAAAAGGATTTTTACTAGACGGCTTTCCTAGAACAGTACCTCAAGCAGAAGCATTGGAAACTCTTCTTGTTGAACTAAACAGGTCAATTGACTATTGTATTAACATTGATGTTGACAAGAATATCCTAATGGAGCGCTTAACAGGGCGCCGTATCTGTAAGGATTGTGGCGCTACTTATCATCTTGTGTTTAACCCACCAGCTCATGAAGGGAAATGCGATCGCTGCGGCGGAGAATTGTACCAACGGGCAGATGATAATGCAGAAACTGTACAAAATCGTTTAGATGTAAATATTAAACAATCAAAGCCATTATTGGATTTCTATGATGCAAAGGGATATTTACGTACGATCAACGGGCAGCAGGATATTAATGTAGTATTTGCTGAAATTGAGCGATTACTAGGGAATTTAATCTAATGATCAAATGCAAAACCAGGCTAAATGTCTCTCGTACATCTCCGAAAAGATTCTAACTTTTGTGGATGCAAACGGTTTTCAATTATATGAGTATGCCGGACATCGTGTTTGGCAAAACTTACATGATGATGGTTAAAAGAGGACTACGTCTAAGCCTGGCATAGAAATTTTAATTTCTAATTGTTACTAGCAGACGTGGTACGGGTCATTATGCTATAATCGTATAGTTGAACTTTGATTTGCACTTGCAATAGTTTTTAAATAAATGACAATCTGAAAAGAGAAGGGAGACGTGTCCAATGGCCAAAGATGATGTAATTGAAATTGAAGGTAAAGTCATTGAAACTTTGCCAAATGCAATGTTTAAGGTAGAATTAGAAAATGGTCATACTGTGCTAGCTCATGTTTCGGGTAAAATTCGAATGCACTTCATTCGAATCCTTCCGGGTGACAAAGTGACTGTTGAGCTTTCTCCATATGACTTGACACGCGGAAGAATTACTTACCGCTTTAAATAATTGCTTGCACTCCGTACTACTAAGGAGGTTAGGATAATGAAAGTAAGACCATCTGTTAAACCGATCTGCGAAAAGTGCAAAGTTATCCGTAGACGCGGAAAAGTTATGGTTATCTGTGAAAACCCTAAACATAAACAAAAACAAGGTTAATTTTTGAAGGAGGTGCGCTAAAATATGGCACGTATTGCTGGTGTAGATATTCCACGTGAAAAGCGTGTAGTTATCTCGTTAACTTACATTTATGGTATTGGTAAAAATACAGCACAAAAAATCTTAGCAGAAGCTGGTGTTTCTGAAGATACACGTGTGCGTGATCTAACTGAAGACGAATTAAACAAAATCCGTGATATCATCGACAAATTAAAAGTTGAAGGTGATCTTCGCCGTGAAATTTCTCTTAACATTAAGCGTTTAATGGAAATCGGCTGCTACCGCGGATTACGTCATCGTCGTGGTTTACCGGTTCGTGGACAAAATACTAAAAACAACGCTCGTACACGCAAAGGTCCTCGTAAGACTGTTGCGAACAAGAAGAAGTAATCGGCAAAGGAGGTTATTTAAATGGCACGTAAGACGAATACACGTAAACGTCGTGTTAAAAAGAATATTGAATCAGGTATTGCACATATCCGTTCAACATTTAACAACACAATTGTAACAATTACTGATGTTCATGGTAATGCAATTTCATGGTCAAGTGCAGGTGCGCTTGGATTTAAAGGTTCTCGTAAATCTACTCCATTCGCAGCGCAAATGGCAGCTGAAACAGCAGCAAAAACTTCTATCGAACACGGTATGAAAACGCTAGAAGTAACGGTTAAAGGACCAGGTGCAGGACGTGAAGCTGCAATTCGTGCTCTTCAAGCTGCTGGTCTTGAAGTAACAGCAATTAAAGATGTTACTCCTGTTCCTCATAATGGATGCCGTCCACCAAAACGTCGTCGTGTTTAATTTTTCTGTATAGACTTTCGTATCCCTGTCTATAATGGGATATGATACTAATTTTTCCGTTCATACAGAAGATTTATTCCAGTTGTTGTGCACAAAACGGGAACGTATACATGGGGGAATTTCGGTTAGATCATTTACCTAATCGAGGTTTTCGACGTTTTGAAGGAGGGTTAATTGATGATCGAAATAGAAAAACCAAAAATCGAAACGGTTGAGATCAGCGATGATGCCAAGTACGGGAAGTTCGTCGTAGAGCCACTTGAGCGTGGATATGGTACCACTTTGGGTAACTCCTTACGTCGTATCCTATTATCTTCACTCCCAGGTGCCGCTGTTACATCGATTCAGGTCGATGGGGTACTTCATGAGTTCTCAACAATTGAAGGCGTCGTAGAGGATGTAACATCCATCATTTTAAACATTAAAAAATTAGCTATTAAAATCTACTCTGATGAAGAGAAAACACTTGAAATCGATGTTCAAGGTGAAGGTCCTGTCAAGGGTAGTCATATTACGCATGACAGTGATGTTGAGATTTTAAATCCTGATCTTCATATCGCAACATTAGCTTCAAGCGGTCATCTTCGCATGCGTTTAACTGCTAGACGCGGACGCGGCTATACACCGGCAGAACAAAATAAGCGTGAGGATCAACCGATTGGTGTGATTCCGATTGATTCTATTTATACTCCGGTAGCAAGAGTGTCCTATCAGGTAGAAAACACTCGTGTAGGTCAAATGACAAATTATGATAAGCTAACGCTTGATGTTTGGACAGATGGAAGCACTGGGCCAAAAGAAGCGATTGCTCTTGGTTCGAAGATTTTGACCGAGCATTTGAATATATTCGTTGGGTTAACTGACGAGGCTCAAAATGCTGAAATTATGATTGAAAAAGAAGAAGATCAGAAAGAAAAAGTTCTAGAGATGACAATAGAAGAACTTGATCTATCCGTTCGTTCTTATAACTGCTTAAAGCGTGCTGGCATTAATACTGTTCAGGAATTAGCTAATAAGACTGAAGAAGATATGATGAAAGTACGAAACCTAGGTCGCAAATCTCTAGAAGAGGTAAAAGCGAAACTAGAAGAACTAGGATTAGGCTTGCGTAAAGACGACTAGTTCATTCAAGCATTCGTCTGATTGCGATGATTTTTTTAATGACTTCAACAAAGGAGGGAACCCTTCATGGCATACAGAAAGTTAGGACGCACAAGTGCACAGCGTAAAGCTATGCTTCGTGATTTAACAACTGATTTAATTATCAATGAGCGTATTGAAACAACAGAAACTCGTGCGAAAGAAATTCGTTCAACTGTTGAAAAAATGATCACTTTAGGTAAACGTGGTGATTTACATGCTCGCCGTCAAGCTGCTTCATACGTTCGTAATGAGGTTGCTGATGTTGAGAACAATACAAGCGCATTACAAAAACTTTTCACTGATATCGCTCCTCGTTACCAAGAGCGCCAAGGTGGATACACTCGCATTATGAAACTTGGACCTCGCCGCGGTGACGGTGCGCCAATGGTAATTATCGAGTTAGTTTAATTCCTTATCAGACAACAAGGGCGCTGGACAGTTTATAATGAAACTTGTTCTTTGCCCTTTTGCTGTATCAATATCTTATATACGTACGAACCAAGCCAAAAAGAGCGTTACGATGAGCGTGACCCCTATATTTTTTAGGAGCACATATGAAGCAGTAATGCCTCTCTGGAGGAATATCTATTGGCCTTATTAGATTATTCTTTTCACGTCTTGTCTAGCTCATGCACCTCTCCCATTTCCATTTTGGAATTCCTGTTAAATCGGCAGATGAAATTTCGTTCCTGCCAGGGAAGAGGTGCAGGCTTTTTTTGTATGTAGTAAAATATGAGTTGAGTTTAGTTCTGTTTTAGTTGAGTAGGGGGAAATCACTCGTGAAAAAACCAATTGTATCCCTTGACAATGTATCTTTTAAATATGATTCGCAGGACCGCTATGCTCTCGAAAATGTAAGCTTTGATATTTTCGAAGGGGAGTGGCTGGCCATTGTGGGCCATAATGGCTCTGGGAAGTCTACTACTGCAAAACTTTTAAATGGTCTCCAATTTCCGCAGCAAGGTGAGATTACTGTTTGTGGTTTGAAATTAACGGAAGAATCTGTTTGGGATATTCGGGAAAAATTAGGAATGGTATTTCAGAACCCAGATAATCAATTTGTGGGGACAACTGTTCAGGATGATGTGGCTTTTGGTTTAGAAAATCATGGAATACCTAGGGATGAAATGGTCCAGAGGGTTGAAGATTCTTTACGAAAAGTCAAAATGGATCAATTTCTTAATCAAGAGCCCCACCATCTTTCAGGCGGCCAGAAACAACGTGTGGCCATTGCGGGTGTACTAGCTCTTAGACCTTCTATTATTATCTTAGATGAAGCGACATCCATGCTTGACCCTAGAGGTAGAGAAGAAGTGTTAGAGACCGTCCGAACGTTGAAGGACGAAAAACAGCTGACTGTTATATCCATCACACATGACTTAGAAGAGGCAGCTAAAGCTGACCGGATGATTGTCATGAATCGTGGGGAGGTATACCGTGAGGGGACTCCTGAGGAAATTTTTTCGATGGATGAAGAGTTAATTCAATTGGGTCTAGATATCCCTTTTTCCGTGAAAATGAGTAAAGCTTTCCGCCAAAAAGGAATTGAATTATCGAAACATTATTTAACGGAAGAAGAGTTGGTGACAGAGATATGGACATCTCACTGCAGAATGTAGAATATCGTTATCAAGTGAATACCCCTTTCGAGCGGCTGGCCATTGAAGATGTTTCAATCGATATTAAAACGGGAACCTACCTGGCTGTTATTGGACATACCGGCTCTGGAAAGTCGACCGTATTACAGCATTTAAATGCTCTTTTACAACCGACTGCAGGTTTGGTAGTAATAGGAAGCCATGAAATAAAAGCCAAGCAGAAAAATAAAAATCTTAAACCAATTCGGCAAAAGGTGGGAATTGTCTTTCAGTTCCCGGAACATCAATTATTCGAAGAAACCGTCGAAAAGGATATTATTTTTGGCCCCATGAATTTTGGGGTTTCTGAACAAGAGGCAAAAGAGAGAGCTAGGACTGCACTTAAACATGTTGGACTATCAGAGGAAATATTAGAAAAGTCACCATTTGACCTATCAGGAGGCCAAATGCGTCGGGTAGCCATTGCAGGCGTCCTTGCCATGGAACCTGACGTAATTGTCTTGGATGAGCCCACCGCTGGTTTAGATCCAAGGGGCCGCAAGGAAATTATGGATATGTTTTATCGTTTGCATAAGGAAAGAGGACTCTCAACGATTTTGGTTACTCATAGTATGGAGGATGCCGCTCAGTATGCAGAACAAATCGTGATTATGCAACAAGGAAAGGTTGTTAAAAAGGGAACACCTGAGGAGATTTTTACCGCTACAGAAGAGTTACTCCAAATGGGATTAGATGTTCCAGAAGTGGTCCGTTTTCAACTTAAGCTTGAAAAAGCTATGGGTAAAAAGCTTGGGAAAACTTATTTAACCATTGAACAGCTATCTTCTGCTGTAACAGCCCTAATAAGCAGAGGTGAACGGGTATGATGGATAAAATGATTTTTGGGCGATTTGTACCTGCAGACTCCGCTGTTCACAGGATGGATCCACGTTCTAAGTTAATCATTATATTTTTATTTGTCTGCATTATTTTTCTGGCAAACAATTGGATGACCTATGCACTTATTGGAATTTATACTTTTTTTATGATTGGTTTATCAAAAATTCCCGTTCGCTTTTTATATACCGGTTTAAAACCGATCATTTGGCTTGTTTTATTTACCTTTGTCATGCAGCTTTTATTTACGAAAGAAGGGAACCTTCTTTTTCATGTTGGTCCAGTGAAGGTTTATGATGAAGGACTTAGGATGGGGATTTTCATTTCATTAAGATTCTTTTTGTTAATATTAATGACATCCTTATTAACGTTAACGACGACACCAATTGAAATAACAGATGGACTTGAAACACTGTTACATCCTTTAAAAAAGGTCCGCTTTCCAGTTCACGAAATGGCTCTAATGATGTCCATCGCACTACGATTCATCCCTACTCTCATGCAGGAAACGGATAAAATCATGAAAGCGCAAATTGCCAGAGGAGTTGAGTTTTCAAGCGGGCCCATTAAGGAACGTATGAAAGCTGTTATTCCTTTACTTATTCCGTTATTCGTTAGTTCTTTTAAACGAGCAGAAGAGTTGGCTGTCGCGATGGAGGCAAGAGGGTACCGTGGCGGTGAGGGTAGAACGAAATACCGGCAATTGAGCTGGAATAATCGTGATTCCATCCAAATCGTGATACTTGTTATACTTTGTATTCTTTTAATTTTATTACGTTCGTAATGGGGCGAAACGAAATGAACCGCTATAAATGCATAATTTCATATGATGGTTCTGATTTTTCCGGTTATCAGATTCAGCCGAATAAACGCACAGTCCAATTGGTACTGGAAAATGTTTTAACAAAAATCCATAAGGGAAATGTTGTGAGGGTTGCTGCCTCAGGTAGAACAGATGCTGGTGTTCATGCAAAGGGCCAGGTGATTCATTTTGATTCGCCGCTTCAAATTCTAGAGGAGAAGTGGGTAGCAGCCCTAAATTCCTTATTACCGGGGGATCTTGCCGTGCTATCGGTTGAGAAGGTGCATGATTCGTTTCATGCGCGTTTTGATGCTGTTGGAAAGGAATATCGCTATGTTCTGCGGCTGTCCACTAAGAGAGACCCATTTCAGCGAAAATATGCCTACCAGTTTCCCTATAAATTAAATGTGGATGCGATGAGTGAGGCTGTTCACTATTTACTTGGGACACATGATTTTACAAGCTTCTGTTCCGCAAAGACGGAGGTAGAAGATAAGATTCGTACGATTGAATCGATTGAGATAACAGTTGATCAAGATATGCTTATCTTTCGTTTTGTAGGAAATGGCTTTTTATATAATATGGTGAGAATTTTAGTTGGAACATTGTTAGAGGTCGGCTCTGGAGATAGGAAGCCATCAGATCTACCCCAAGTTTTACAGGCGAAGGATAGAAAGTTTGCCGGAAAAACAGCTCCAGCGCATGGTTTGTACTTATGGAAGGTATTTTACAAATAAAAGTTCGAGTAACAACCCATCCTGGTGTAACATTTTCTTGACATATGGCTCCATAGTATTTATTATATTATATGTGTGTGTTTTTAATCCCACGATAAAGCCCCGGAAAGTCTTCATCGTGATTGAAAATATATGATTTAAAAAATAGCCGCACGCCTGTCTTAAAGGTTCATTCCCGGAACAGAATGGACGCTAAGGCTTTGAAGGTGCGAAAGAATAATCTTTTACGGATTTAATTAGGAGGGAAACTCATGCGTACAACATTTATGGCAAATGCCAACAATATCGAGCGTAAATGGTACGTAATTGATGCAGAAGGCAAAACTCTTGGTCGTCTTGCTTCTGAAGTAGCATCAATTCTACGTGGTAAAAACAAACCAACTTTTACTCCACATGTTGACACTGGTGACCATGTGATCATTATCAACGCTTCTAAAGTTGAACTAACTGGTAAGAAATTAACTGACAAGATCTACTACCGTCACAGCTTACACCCAGGTGGTTTAAAACAAAGAACTGCTCTTGAAATGCGTACTAACTATGCTGAGAAAATGATCGAGCTTGCTGTTAAAGGCATGCTTCCAAAGAATTCTCTTGGCCGTCAAATGTTCAAAAAATTACACGTATATGCTGGGGCTGAGCACAAGCACCAAGCACAACAACCAGAAGTTTACGAACTTCGCGGATAATTTAAAGGGAGGGAATTAACATGGCACAGGTTCAATATATTGGTACTGGTCGTCGTAAGAGCTCCGTTGCACGCGTGCGCTTAGTTCCAGGTACAGGTAAAATTGTTATTAACAATCGTGACATCGAAAACTATATTCCATTTGAAGCTTTACGTGTTGTTGTAAGACAACCATTAGTAGCGACTGAAACTGTAGGCAGCTACGATGTTCTTGTAAACGTAAAAGGCGGTGGCTACACTGGTCAAGCTGGCGCAATCCGCCACGGTATTGCTCGTGCATTACTTCAAGCTGATCCAGAATACCGTCCAACATTAAAACGCGCAGGTCTATTAACTCGTGACGCTCGTATGAAAGAACGTAAAAAATACGGTCTTAAAGGCGCTCGTCGTGCACCTCAGTTCTCAAAACGTTAATTATACGTTTCAAAGGCTCTCAACCAATTTGGTTGGGGGTCTTTTTTTCCTCATTGGCTTGTCCTCCTCTAATTGACGCTAACCATTTATTTAAACTTCATTCATTACTTTTGTGAAATTTTTTTTACTATCGGAGTAAAAAAAATTTTACTGATCTATTATATATTTGCACAATTTGGAATTTATTTAATATGTTCATTTTCCAAGGAGATTTATAGGGTAAAGATTTTTACTTGAAAAATGCTTAGTTAAGGGGATTCTTAATAAAAGTCGGCAATTTTTCACTAAATTTTAAAGAAATCTTATATTTTGGCATAATAATTGCAAGTATATTAGTACCTAGGGAAACGTTTTCAAATGGTCTGTAATAAGTATCCAATACATTCAGTATTGAAAGGGGTGCAGTAATTACACCTGCAAAAATGATCATGTAATGGATCATACTTAGTCTTTTAACAGAATTTCCATTTATGGACTTATAAAGTTTCTGAAAATATTTAATAAAGGATTGATGTTTTGTATGGAAAAAAAGGGCGGAATTTTTTACGGGTGGTGGATTGTAGTAGCTGCCTTTATGATTATGACTTTTATTTATGCTCCAATTGCAAACCTGGTTTCATTATTTATCCTACCTGTTACAAAAGAACTCGGATTTAGTGCCTCTCAGTTTATGTTGTATTTTACCGTAATGGCCTTAGCTGCTATGGTTGTAGGTCCTCTTGCGGGTAAACTAATGAAAAAGATGGATGTAAGAGCCTATTTAACATTATTTATTTTAATTTCAGCTTGTGCATTTATTGGTTTTTCTTTTTCCACTAAACTTATTCATTTCTATTTATTTGCCATCCTAATGGGAGCAGGTTTGGCAGGAGGTGCCATGATTCCTGCATCTGTTCTAATCACAAATTGGTTTAATGAAAAACGCGGTTTATGTTTAGGTATTGCTTTATCTGGAAGTGGTTTCGGCGGTGTAATTCTTAGTCCGTTGACGAACTGGCTCATTACGGCTTATGGCTGGAGATCAGCCTATCTTGTTATCGGAATTTTAATTGCTGTTTTATTAATTCCGTTTGCAGTATTTGTAATCAGACTACATCCCGCTGATAAAGGTTTGACACCACTAGGTGAAGCGAAGACTTCAAATATTCCACAAAATAAAGTATTAGCAGGTACTACTCAAGGACAAACGTTTAAGTCTATTTCATTTTGGGCTCTCTGTTTAGCAATCATTGTTGGCGGAGTCGTCGTTAATTCGATGCTAATCAATCTTGCCCCATATTTTGCTGAAATTGGTACATCAGCTAAAACTGCTGCATTGATATTATCCTTAGGTTCTGCAATGGTTATTGTCGGTAAGTTATTAGTAGGAAGATTATTTGACAGACTTGGATTAATTACAACTTTATTGATTATTTCTGCAGGAAGTTTGGTCAGTTTCCTATTTCTTATGAAAGGAAATATTACTTCACTAGCAATACTTTTTACGATATTTTCTGGAATCGGATCAACAGCTATTACCGTTACTCCTGCTTATCTTACAGGAGCACTTTACGGTGAAAAAGACTATGGTGCCAAATATGGTGTTGTTTCGATTTTTATTTCATTAGGTGTAGCGATTACTCCAATCGCTTCAGGTGCACTTTATAATATCAATCATTCCTATGGATTGCTTCTTAATGTTTTAGTTATTCTTTCTATTGTGCAATTTTTATTATTCTTTATTGCCAGCAAAACAAAACCAAAGTTTAGTTTAGCCATTGAAGTTCCAAATAAAGAAGCCGTGTAAATTTTAGATTTAATCGAAGGACAGGGAGGATTTTTTATGAGCAGTACCGTTATAAACAATCAAACTTTATCAAAAGCAGAAGATATTAAGGATGAACTAATCAAACACCGGAGACATCTCCACCAAAATCCTGAAATAGGCTTTGATTTGCCAAATACAGTTGCGTACGTTGAAGAAGCATTGAAAAATATGGGGCTAGAGCCTAAAAGGGTTGGAAAAGCTGGTTTAGTAGTTACGATTGGTAACGGCAACGGAAGAACGCTTTTATTACGAGGTGACATGGATGCTTTGCCAATGGCTGAAAATACAGATTTACCATTTAAGTCGGCCAATGATTATATGCATGCATGTGGTCATGATATCCACACGACTTTTATGCTGGGTGCGGCCAAGCTATTAAAGGAAAAAGAACAAGATATTAACGGAACCGTTAAAATCATGTTCCAGCCGGCTGAGGAAATTGGTGCAGGTGCGAAGGACATGGTTGCGAATGGTTTATTAGAAAATCCAAAAGTGGATGCGGCACTCGCCCTTCATGTTGATCCATCCTTGGAAGTAGGAAAGTTTGGTTATAAAACTGGGATTGCGGCCTCATCATTAGATGGTTTCTTCCTTAAAGTACAAGGAAAAGGCGGGCATAGCTCCGAACCACAAAAAGCAATCGACCCTTTGATGATCATTAATGCTGTCTACAATCAATTAAATACATTGGTTGGGAAAGAAATCGGTCCATCGGAAAGAGCAGTTCTCGTTATTGGTAAAATGGGTGGTGGGACCGCAGCGAATATTATTCCTGACAATGCCCATCTTGATGCAATTTTACGGTCCTTTAAACCGGAGGTCCGCGACCATATTTTTAAAAGAGTGCAGGAAATCATTGATGCCACTGTAAAAATGATGCGTGGAACCTATGAACTTGAAACCATCTCAACACCGGCTTTATTTAATAATGAAGAATTATGCAAGCAAATGGCCCCTTATGTGATAGAAGTGATTGGGGAAGAAAATCTCGAGGTAAATGAGGAACCGTTAGCGGGCACAGAAGATTTTTCTTATATCAGTAACCTTGTACCAACCATGTTTATGTGGGCGGGCGCCAATGGCTTAGGAGATAAAAACTATCCACTTCATAACCCAAATCTCATCTTAGACGAGGGAGTTATTCCGTTAGGAGTAGCCGTTGTCGTGAACAGCGCTATCAACTGGTTAAAGAACCATTAATTTTAAAAATCCAGCCAAATGGTTGGATTTTTTTAACCATAAAATTGGCAATCGAAATTTTGCATTTCTTAGGATTATGGGATGAAGAATAGTCCTAAGAGGTGAAAACTGTGACTGTTATTACAACCTTTAAAGAAAAAAAACGGGAAAAACAAATTAAATATGAGCGGTCAGTCTTAAAGGACTTATCGATAAAAACATTAAAAGAGCGGGTCCAGCACTATTTTGGCTCATCAAGAATTACATCAAGCTTTGTGATGCATGCTGGTGTTGAGGAAGCCTGCTACGATGTTGCACTTGAAGCTTATCTATTAGGGGCGAAGTTTAGCAAATTCGGTTATTATGGTGAAGATATCGATGAAGTAAAAAAACGCTGCTATAAAGAAGAAAAACATTTAATTGATACCCTATTCAATTTTTTACTTTATTGGGGTAATGGAGAAGAAGGGACAATGAGTGAATCCCTATACTATCTCTGTGAACAATACATCCACGTCTGGTGGCTCGATGGATATCAAAAAGGAGAAAGACGGCATAAGCTAAGGCTTCACTAGGTTATTCCATTAGTTCTAAAATTCCCCCTTGTCCCATATATTTAAATGAACATGGACGAGCGGGAAGGAATGATTTGGTTGCTGAAGAGAAGATTGAAAATTATAGGGTTCTCTGTGGGTTTACTTTTATTGTTCCTGATTTTACAGCATGATTTTATGGAGGATAAATCATGGAAATCATGGAATTTGCCTTTATCGGGAAAAATCATTCTCATTGACCCGGGTCATGGCGGGCCTGACGGTGGTGCCGGTGAAGGGAAAACCTTAGAAAAGGATATCGCCTTAGACATTTCCTTTAAGGTCAGAGATTTCCTCCAGCAGCATGGTGCCCTGGTGATGATGACAAGGGAAATCGATGAGGACCTGGCAGATCCTACAACAAAAGGTTATAGCAGAAGAAAGGTAGAAGATTTGAAGCAAAGGTTGAAAATGATTAATAGCTCTGATAATGACCTTTTTGTCAGTATTCATTTAAATGCCATCCCATCTGCTAGATGGAGCGGGGCTCAAACCTTTTATTCCCCCCATTATACCGAAAATGCAAAAGCAGCAAAATTTATTCAAGATGAGTTAAGACGGAATTTAGAAAATACAAATCGTAAGGCAAAGCCTTTAAGTCATGTCTATATTTTAAAAAATGCAAAGAAACCCGGCGTTTTGGTCGAGGTAGGCTTTTTATCCAATCCGGCTGAAAAGGCAAATCTCCAAACCGATTCCTATCAGGAAAAAGTGGCTGCTTCCATTTATAAAGGAATCATCCGCTATTTTACGAATGAAAAGGAATTAAAAGAAACAGATTAAGGAAGATGGGCTCTAAAGCTCATCTTCTTTGACTTTCTATTATTGGTATAGGGTTTACGTGTGATTCAGTTAACTGTTTTTATTGAGAGTTATGGTATACTTGATTTTGGAAACGAATTCAATTGTGAGGTGTTTGTATACATGCTAACAGAAGCGAAAATCCGTGAAATTGTAGGCAGCTTAAAGGAGCCATTTTTACATAAAACATTAGCAGAGCTAAATGCAATTGAGGAAATAAAAATTAAAGAAGAAAAAAATCATGTCAGTGTAAAAGTAGACATTGCCAAAACTGGTACTGCCGAACAATTACAATTGCAAACGCAAATTGTAAATGTATTAAAAGAAGCAGGTGCAGCTACAGTAGGGATCCGCTTTGGCGAGCTTTCCGAAGAGGTACTTGCTGCCAATCGTCATGCGGTGGAGGGAACGGAGGATAAAGGTTTATTATCTTCTAAAAATACAACTTTTATCGCGATTGCTTCCGGTAAAGGCGGCGTAGGTAAATCAACAGTATCTGTAAACCTTGCTGTAGCCCTAGCCCGTCTAGGTAAAAAGGTAGGTCTGATTGATGCCGATATCTACGGTTTTAGTGTACCTGATATGATGGGGATCACAAAGCGTCCTGTAGTTAGAGGGGAAAAAATTATACCGGTTGAACGTTTCGGAGTTCAAGTCATTTCAATGGGCTTTTTTGTCGAAGATAATGCACCAATCATTTGGCGTGGACCTATGCTTGGAAAAATGCTGAATAGCTTCTTCAATGAGGTAGAATGGGGCGAAGTAGATTATTTATTATTAGACTTGCCTCCAGGAACAGGGGATGTTGCATTGGATGTTCACACGATGCTTCCTGCATGTAAGGAAATTATTGTTACGACACCACATCCAACGGCTGCCTTTGTAGCAGCCCGTGCCGGCGCAATGGCTGTTCGTACGGAACATGAAATCCTTGGTGTTATCGAGAATATGGCTTATTTTGAAAGTAAGCTGACAGGTGAAAAGGAATATGTATTTGGCCGCGGCGGCGGGGATAAATTAGCCGAAGAGTTAAATACCGAGGTGCTTGGCCGCCTGCCGCTAAACCAGCCTGATTGGAATGACGAAGATTTTGCACCATCTGTTTATCAGGAAGACCATCCAATCGGAAAAATCTATCTAGAAATTGCTGAAAAAATGACAAGCCTTTTAAAAAAGTAATAAATGAAGCCTCTTCCTAATCAGGAAGAGGCTTTTGAATGAATAGGATTATTAGGCTCCGCTGCTGTTATCGGAACCGCTTTGTCCCCCACTTGATTGACCGCCGCTACCTTTACTGCTGCTTGCATTCGCTTTTACATCTTCGGCCGCTTTAAGCAGGAGCTCTTGCATTTTTACTTTAAATAACGGGCTTTCAATGGTTTCAGCAATTACCTTTTGAAGATGCTCCCGGTATTCCTTACTTTTTAATGCATCCGCTAATTCCTTTTGAATTTCAGGCTCTTTAAAAACTTGAATCATCATACCTCTATATTGAGGGTCATTCATTAAATCCTTTAACAGCTTTTCGTTTTCGGATCTCATGTTTTTGGCAACGCCTTGAGCAAATTTTGGATCATTGAAAGTTTTTTTCCAAAAGGTTGTAGCTTTATCGGATGTAAGGGTTTGTTGAATCGTTTGTGAAACCATTTTTTGGTCCATTACAAGTTTTTCCTTCATACTGTCATCGGACATTACATCTTGAATTGCCTTCTTACCATCATCCGTTTTAAGAATATCAACAACCATTTTTTTGGTTTGCTCATAATCAATTTGTCCTCCGCTGCTGGATTCATTGGATGCGCAGCTAGTTAACAACATCATGATGGGTAGGAGGAGCAGCATACTTTTCGCTTTCATTTTGAAAAGCTCCTTTCGCATAAGAATCCTTAATTTTAGGATGAAGAAAATCATGAAAGATTATTCGTAAAGGATTTTAAAATATGGATTTTTCAAATTTGGATTGGTACAATCATTAGGAATGCATTTTATATTTTGGAGGTTTAAAGTGTGACGAGCCGCAATTGGGTAAAACTATTTTTGACCACATTATTAGTAGGCGGGCTCACAACAGCTATTGTGGGTTTTATTGTTCGCTGGAGTGAATTTCAGCAGTATTTTACTGAATTTAAACTAATTGATATATTATCAACGACGATTTGGTTAATTGTGATGGGATTCCTTTTTAGTGTTATTAGTCAAATGGGCTTTTTTGCTTATTTAACGATTCATCGGTTCGGATTAGGTATTTTTAAGTCTGCAACCCTTTGGAATGGCGTTCAATCCGTCCTCATATTATTTTGCTTATTTGATTTGGTTTATATGCGTTATGAAGCATTTGCCAAGCCTGGAGAGTCTGTGATGCCCTATATAGGGGTTGCATTAATTCCTTTAGTGGTTGGCGGGGCTGCAGCTTGGTTTAAAAGTAAACAAACAAACTTTAGTGCTTTTATACCCGCGCTCTTTTTTATGGTGGTTGTAACAGTTGTCGAGTGGGTTCCAGTTCTACGGGTTAATGAAAGAAGCTGGGTTTACCTTATGGTTTTTGGCCTTCTGGCCTGTAATGCCTATCAATTGCTAATCCTACATAAGTTAAATGAACGTTCAGAACAGGAAAGACAAAAGCGTAAGAGCACGGCGGCTGGGAGCAGCAATAAAGCGGTAAAAAATAAAACCAATAAAAAACCGTCCCTTTAAACATTAGCAGGGGCGGTTTTTCTTTATAAGAATGATGAAGACCAAATCCCTTCGATAAAATAGAGGAAATAGTCTTGATAGATTCTTATGTCGTTTAATAAGAATCCACCCAAAAACGGATCGGTTTACAGTTTTATATCAGTTTATTTTATTTCTTTCGATCGGACATGACCATTGGCAATCATTTCAGAAACGGAAACCAGTTTCAAGCCTTTATGATGAATTTCCTCAATAATCGCCGGCAATGCTTTATTGGTTTGCTTGGCTGAATCAGAAGCATGTAAGAGAACAATATCTCCCTTTTTTGCCTTTTCAACATTAGCGATAATGGTCTTTCTACCAGGATTCGTCCAATCTTGTGAATCCACACTCCAATGGACAACGGTATATCCATACCGTTCTGCAATTTTTAAGGTTCTTTCATCAAAATGACCAGTGGGAGCACGTAGCAGCTTGATATTTTTTACATTTAATTTTGTAAAAACCTCCTGGGCTTTAGAGATATCCCTGCGAATTTTAGCATCCTCCAAACTTTTATAATCCTCATAGGCATATCCTAGGATGCCAATTTCATAACCCTCTTTTACAATTCGAGTGACTAGATCAGGGTGCCGTTCAGCCCATGAACCAGCTAAAAAGAATGTTGCTGATTTTACCCCCTCTTTTTTTAGTGTGTTTAAAATCGGTTCTGCTTTTTCATCTCCCCAACCAATATTAAAAGATAAAGCAAGGTCTTTTTCGCCGCGATAAATGGCCTTCGGTCCATCCTTAGTTGAAAAAACAGGTATTTGGGCAAGATTCTGCATATAAAGGAACCAGGCTGTAAAAAATGCAGCAATTAAGATTAGAGAAATGTTTTTAAGTGACTTACCATTTAATACATAAAAGAAATTCATCCTAACCACCTCGTCCATTGCCATCCTTGTCTCAACTTATGCCTGCTTTTTTAATAATATGAATAAAGATTTTTATTATAAAATTGAATTATTTGGAAAAGACTACTAGAACTAGAAACTTCATTGGAGGTTATTGGATGCTAGGAATACTAATTAATGAAAAAGAAGTGAAAGAAATGGAATATTTAATTAAGCGGGAAATGGATGAAATCCTCTTTGATTTAAGGGATGACCGTATTGATCATATTGTGAAAAGAGCAATGGAGGAGCGTTATAAAGTATTATTTACTTTATTTAGACGGGTTGCTTCACCAAATGAATGTTTAAAATATATGAGGAAAGATAAAAGAGGGAGAATGAAAGGATAGATTTTCGTGAACTTTTTTTGATAGAATTGTTGACATATATTTATAATCCTGTTATATTAATAAACGTCGCTGCTGACGTAAAAAACAATTTGGAAAAATTGTTGACACTACGTCCTGTAGATGATATATTTAAAAAGTCGCTTTTGAGCGATTGAGAAATTGATCTTTGAAAACTAAACAAACAAAAAACGTCAACAAACAATAATATTCATTTCTTTTCGAAATGAAGCCAATGTAACAAATGAGCTAAATCAACTTTCTTGGAGAGTTTGATCCTGGCTCAGGACGAACGCTGGCGGCGTGCCTAATACATGCAAGTCGAGCGAATCATTAGGAGCTTG
>NZ_JAEHGC010000021.1 GCF_016107705.1 Neobacillus cucumis | reverse complement strand
TTTTTTATTTTAATGGAGGGGTAGCGAAGTGGCTAAACGCGGCGGACTGTAAATCCGCTCCCTCAGGGTTCGGCGGTTCGAATCCGTCCCCCTCCACCACTAATATTTTTAAAAATAATGGACAAGCTATTTTTATGACATTATTGGGCTATAGCCAAGCGGTAAGGCAACGGACTTTGACTCCGTCATTCGTTGGTTCGAATCCAGCTAGCCCAGCCAAAAGAGAGCCATTAGCTCAGTCGGTAGAGCATCTGACTTTTAATCAGAGGGTCGAAGGTTCGAGTCCTTCATGGCTCATTTTATTTTAAATGACCAATGGTCTTTACCTATGAATTGCGGAAGTAGTTCAGTGGTAGAAAACCACCTTGCCAAGGTAGGGGTTGCGGATCGAATTCCATCTTCCGCTCCAAAAATAACATATCGGGGTCTTAGCTCAGCTGGGAGAGCGCCTGCTTTGCACGCAGGAGGTCAGGGGTTCGATCCCCCTAGACTCCACCATACACTACATAAACCATTCGCCTTAAATCATTTACTGATTTAAGGCTTTTTTGCTTTTAAAAAAGGCTTAATGGTTTTAGGACAAAATTCCGCTCTAATACATATAAATATCCTTTAAAATGTTTTCTAAGCAAAAACTCGACGCAAATCAGCTAGTACCAATTAAAAACCAACATTAAAAAACATTAAAAATTTTCCCAAAAGTCGCAGCCATCCTTACAGGAACTCACAGAATAATCCCGCTAAACCCTATTAAAACAGTATTTACAGGCCCTCCCCGCATATATATACATATTTTTGTCGAGTTGAGTCATCTTAATGGAAGCGGTTAAAATAGAGATATAAAGGCTAGGAGGTAGAAGGATGAAAAAGCTATCAATTATTGGAATGCCAATGGATTTAGGACAAATGAGAAGAGGAGTCGATATGGGGCCGAGTGCAATCCGTTACGCGGGGATTAACGAGCGCCTAAAACCTCTTTTTGATGAAGTACATGACTTAGGGGATATTCCAATTGGCAGACCTGAAGTAGTCGTAGATAAAGAATCCAATCTACGTAATTTAGATTTAGTAGCAGAAAAAAATACATTGCTAGCTGAAAAGGTGGACGAAGTCATCGAATCAGGGTCTTTCCCACTTGTTCTTGGTGGAGATCATAGTATTGCAATCGGTACATTAGCAGGTGTGGCAAAACATTATAAAAACCTTGGAGTTATCTGGTATGATGCCCATGGTGATTTAAATACTGCAGAAACTTCTCCAACAGGGAATATTCATGGAATGCCTTTAGCAGCAAGTCTTGGATTAGGACATCCACTCCTAACTGAACTTGGCGGCTATTGCCCAAAAATTAAGCCTGAGAATGTTGTAATCATTGGTGCAAGAGCTCTTGATGAAGGAGAAAAGGATTTAATCAAAGAAATCGGCATTAAAGTTTACACTATGCATGAAATCGACCGCCTAGGAATGACAAAAGTCATGGAAGAAACGATTGCCTATCTGAAAGAAAAAACAGATGGCGTTCACTTATCATTAGATTTAGATGGTCTAGACCCTAGCGACGCACCAGGAGTTGGAACGCCAGTAATGGGTGGAATCAGCTATCGTGAAAGCCATCTTGCTATGGAAATGCTAGAAGAGTCAAAAATCATTACTTCAGCAGAATTCGTTGAGGTAAATCCAATTCTAGATGACAAAAACAGAACAGCCACTTGTGCAGTAGCCTTAATGGGCTCATTATTTGGAGAAAAACTATTATAAAAAAGCAGCCTCGGCTGCTTTTTTATTTTTCTACTAAAATTCAGTTTCCGCGCGCGTTTAGTAAATTTTTGTTAATATTAAAGGTATTGAGAAGTTTTTCGCTCAAAACGAAACTTTTTCGCTATCGATTCGTAGTATCGTATAGCCGCATCAGAGCGGAGGTAAATAGATGGAAGCGGTCATTAAAAAGAGAATTAAGCAAGTATTAAAGGGAGACCAAGACGCATTTGCCGATATTGTCGAGATTTATAAGAATAGCGTGTATCAGCTTTGTTACCGAATGATTGGAAATCGGCATGAAGCAGAAGACCTTGCCCAAGAAGCTTTTCTACGTGCTTATATGAATATCCATACCTTTAATCAAGATTTAAAATTTTCAACCTGGCTTTTTCGAATTGCAACAAATCTTTGTATTGATCGCATTCGAAAAAAGAAACCAGATTATTATTTAGATGCAGAAGTAGCCGGAACCGAGGGGCTTACCATGTATTCGCAAATACCCTCGCAGACAAAACCACCCGAGAGTGAAGTGGAAAGCTTAGAGCTCCATGAAACGGTTCAAAAGGAAATTTTAAAACTGCCTGAAAAATATCGCTCAGTCATTGTCTTAAAATATATTGAAGAGTTGTCATTAAACGAAATCAGTGAAATTCTCGATATGCCCTTAGGTACGGTTAAAACGAGAATTCACCGCGGGCGGGAAGCTTTACGGCAACAATTACGTTATGTGTGATAAAGAGGTGATACGGTTGAAATGTCCAGAACAAATCATTGAATTAATGCATGACTTTTTAGATGAAGAGATTACACCAGAAAATGAAGTTATTCTAAGAGAACACCTCCAGAGCTGTAAAGAATGTGAAACTTTGTTTAATGAATTAAAAAAGACTGTTGCTCTTGTGAAAGGCACATCAAATATGCAGGCGCCACCTAACTTCACAGCCAATGTTATGGCAAAGCTTCCAAAGGAAAAGAAAAAAGTGGGGATGGAGCGCTGGCTGAAAAATCACCCATTACTGGCCGCGGCATCGCTATTTATTGTTTTAATGGTGGGAAGTTTGTTCTCAACCTGGAGTCAGAACCGTGAATTTTCTGTTTCGAAACAAAAGAATTTAATTGTCCAAAATAATACAGTGATTGTTCCTAAAGGCAAAGTAGTAAAGGGGGATGTCATTGTTCGAAATGGTAAATTAAAGATTGAAGGGGAAGTTCAAGGTGACGTTACAGTCATAAACGGGGAAAAATATATGGCTTCAGCCGGTCATGTCACAGGGAAAATTGAAGAAGTGAACGAGGTTTTTGATTGGATTTGGTACTATATGAAAAAGACCGCACATGATGTGATTAACGTTTTTGACCAAAATGAAACGCAATAGAAAACAAATCACTCCGATTTGAGTGATTTGTTTTTTTTATGATACTACATATAATAGGTACAAGCTGGATTTATGTTATAATAACATGGGTTTAGATTTCATGGATTCTTATGCAAAATTACGGAGGAAGAACAATGCCGTTTGCCGATTTCACAGTATGGAAGTATTTAGCTAGTATTGTTGATATTCTCCTTGTGTGGTATGTCATTTATAAGCTGATTAATGTTATAAGAGGAACAAAGGCCGTTCAATTACTCAAGGGAATTTTGGTAATTCTGCTTGTTAGGGTAGTCAGTGAATACTTAGGCTTAAAAACATTAAGCTGGATGATGCAACAGGCCATTAACTGGGGATTTCTTGCGATTATTATTATATTTCAGCCTGAACTTAGAAGAGCTCTTGAACAGTTGGGCAGGGGACGGTTTTTTTCGAGAAGCGGAAGTCCAGATGACGATGATCCGGAGAAAACCATTGCAGCCATTATAAAAGCAACAGATTATATGGCAAAACGCCGGATAGGAGCCTTAATTTCGATTGAAAAAGAAACAGGAATGAGTGATTATATTGAAACGGGGATTCCTTTAGATTCAAAAATTTCCTCAGAATTACTCATCAATATTTTTATTCCAAATACACCTCTCCATGATGGAGCGGTCATTATTCAAAAAAATAATGTATCTGCTGCGGCTTGCTATCTTCCTTTATCAGAGAGTCCTTTTATCTCCAAGGAGCTGGGGACGAGACACCGGGCGGCACTCGGGATTAGTGAGGTAACAGATAGCATCACAGTGGTAGTTTCGGAGGAAACAGGTGGAATTTCTCTTACGAAGAATGGGGAACTTCACCGAGATTTAAACACCGATGAATTTAAAGAATTATTATCGAGTGAATTATTAGTGAATACCAAAGTCAAACAGGCGTCTTCAGCTCGATGGAACTGGAGGGGGAAGAAAAATGGATAAACTGATGGATAATCGGTGGTTTTTAAAAATCCTTGCATTGGTTCTAGCTGTTCTGCTATATTCATCTGTTCCCCATACTACGAACAGCACGAAGTTTACCGGTGTGAATGTACCAGGTGAGCAGACCACTGAAACCCTAAATGATGTACCTGTAAAAGTTTACTATGATACGGAAAATTTAGTCGTATCGGGGATTCCAAACAAAGTGAAGCTAACATTAAAAGGACCGGTAACCCATATTCAAAATGCGAAAGCTTTGCGGAACTTTGAAGTATATGTTGATTTAACAAAGGCCAAGATTGGCCATCAGACCGTAAAACTGAAAATAAAGGATTTATCAGATAAGTTAAAGGCCACGATAAAGCCGTCCCGTGTAAATGTGTCCATTCAAGAGAAAATTACCCAAGAATATAAAGTGGATACTGAATTTAACCAAGGATTGCTTCAGGAAGGCTTTGCAGCGGGGCAGCCCGTTGTTGAGCCAAATAAAGTGAAGATTACCGGGGCAAAAAATTTAATTGATCGGATTAGCTATGTAAAAGCGACGCTCAATGTTAAAGACCAGATAAATAAAACGATTTCACAGGAAGCGAATATCCAGGTTCTCGACCGCGACTTAAATAAATTGGACGTTGAGGTTGATCCAGGTACGGTAAGGGTAACCATTCCTGTCAAGGATATAAGTAAAAAGGTTCCAATTGATATCAAACAAATCGGAACACCGCCTAGTGGAGTAACCATTGATTCCATCACTTTAGATACAAAGGATGCAGTAATCATTGGTAGTGAGCATGCTTTAAAAAATGCCCATGTCCGCGTTGAGGTGGATGTAAGTAAAATTGATGATAATATGACAATGGATTTACCTGTCATCATTTCGAATGGAATCACAAAGGTATCGCCGGAAATGGTGAAAGCAACCATTGTGGTGAAAAAGCAAGAAGAAAAAACGATTTCGGCCATTCCTTTAAAAATTGATGGTTTATCTGACCAATATTCTGCGGAAATAAACAATCCCAACAATGTCGATTTAATGGTAAATGGTCCAAGTTCCACGATAAAAAAATTAACACCAAAGGATTTTAATGTTTTTATCGATGTGTCCAACCTTAAGGAAGGGGACCATAATGTAAAAATTCAAGTGGAAGGACCTTCGGAGGTAGACTGGGAACTTGATCAATCCTCAGCAAACGTCACAATAACTAAAAACAACGCATAAATCCTGCAATACATTCATGAAGGAGCGATTTTAATAATGGGAAAATATTTCGGTACTGATGGAGTACGCGGAGTTGCAAATAGTGAATTAACACCTGAATTTGCCTTTAAATTAGGGCGTTTTGGTGGATATGTTTTAACAAAGGACAAGGACCGCCCGAAAGTCATTATCGGCCGTGACACTCGTATATCAGGCCATATGCTGGAAGGTGCTCTTGTTGCCGGTTTACTGTCCATTGGTGCAGAAGTAATGAGACTTGGGGTTATTTCTACTCCTGGTGTTGCTTATTTAACCAAAGCGTTAGGGGCCCAGGCAGGGGTTATGATTTCCGCCTCTCATAACCCAGTAGCGGATAACGGAATTAAGTTTTTTGGTCCTGATGGTTTCAAACTTTCGGATGAACAAGAATTAGAAATTGAAAAACTAATTGATTTACCGGAAGATCAATTACCAAGGCCAGTAGGTTCTGATTTAGGCCAAGTAATGGACTATTTCGAAGGCGGACAAAAATATCTTCAATACTTAAAACACACGGTAGACGAAGACTTTTCTGGAATCCATATTGCATTAGATTGTGCCAACGGAGCGACATCCTCACTGGCAACGCATCTATTTGCTGATCTTGATGCAGACCTTTCGACCATGGGAGCGTCTCCGAATGGACTGAATATTAACGCCGGAGTTGGTTCCACCCATCCCGAGGCTTTGGCTCAACTAGTTAAGGAAAAGGGTGCAGATGTCGGCTTATCGTTTGATGGAGATGGCGATCGCTTGATTGCGATTGACGAAAAGGGAAATATCGTGGATGGCGACCAAATTATGTACATATGTGGAAAGTACATGAAGGAACATGGACGTTTAAAGCATGGTACGATTGTTTCAACAGTTATGAGTAATCTTGGTTTTTATAAGGCTCTTGAAAGCCATGGAATCAAAAGCGTTCCTACTGCAGTGGGCGATCGTTATGTGGTAGAGGAAATGAAGAAAAGCGGCTATAATCTTGGCGGAGAGCAATCAGGTCATATTATTTTCCTTGACTATAACACAACAGGTGATGGTCTATTAACAGGCTTACAATTGGTCAATATTATGAAGGCAACCCATAAGCCATTATCCGAATTAGCCGGTGAAATGAAGAAGTTTCCGCAGAAGCTTGTCAATGTAAGAGTGACAGACAAGCTTCATGTAACGGATAATGAAAAAGTAAAAGCAATTATTGAACAGGTGGAAACCGAAATGGCAGGTGACGGAAGAGTGCTTGTCCGTCCATCCGGTACAGAACCGCTAGTTCGTGTAATGGTCGAAGCACCAACGGAAGAGCTATGTGAATCCTACGTGAATCGAATTGTAACGGTAGTTAAAGAGGAAATGGAATTAAAAGAATAGTCTATTTTATATGCATAAGGGAACCTTAATATCCCTTATGCATATTTTATTATGTATGATTTTTCACTTGTAAAAGAAAAGTCAAAATCCCTTTATCTTCCTAGTTGACGAATATCTTGAATTCAGGTAAGATTGATTTGCTTTGTTGTTAAAAGCAGATCTTACTAAAGAAAGGTGGATAGTGAGTTAAAACTTTATAAAGCGCCTGAACTAATTCATAGTGAGTTGAATTAGTTGACGAGGAGGAGGTTTATCGAAATGTTCGGCGGATACCTCCCGGTTGCGATGCACAACCGTCAGTTCTTCTTTAAAACATCTGAGGTAACTCGATGCACAAAGAGAAGAAAATGCACACATATTGGCTTCACGCTTTAAAGGGTATAGACAGATACCTAAAAAACGGAGATAAGGGGGCAAGGTGAGCCTCCAAAGCATTCTTGCCCCCCAAATCAGGGAGGAAAAGAAATTATGTGTGGAATTGTTGGATATATTGGAAATAAGGATTCAAAGGAAATTTTATTAAAAGGTCTTGAAAAGCTGGAATACCGTGGTTATGACTCAGCAGGTATTGCGCTTCAAAACGGGAACGGAATTCATGTATTCAAAGAAAAGGGCCGCATTGCAGATTTACGGAAGATTGTGGATGGAAATGTAACAGCTCATATTGGAATCGGGCATACTCGCTGGGCAACTCATGGTGTACCAAGCAAAACAAATTCCCATCCTCACCAAAGTGCTTCAGACCGTTTTACGCTCGTACACAATGGTGTGATTGAGAATTACGATCTCTTAAAGCGCGAATATCTTTCAAATGTTGAGTTTAAAAGTGAAACGGATACGGAAGTAATTGTTCAGCTTATTGAGTTCTTTGTAAACGAAGGTTTAACTGTTTTAGAAGCATTCCGTAAAACACTAACTCTTTTACATGGTTCCTATGCTCTTGCTCTTTTAGATGCACAACACCGTGAAACAATTTACGTTGCTAAAAATAAAAGCCCACTTCTTGTCGGTTTAGGAAACGATTTTAATGTTGTTGCTAGTGATGCGATGGCGATGCTTCAGGTTACAGACACATATGTAGAGCTTATGGACAAAGAGGTTGTCATTGTTACGAAAGACCAAGTTACGATTCAAAACTTGGCTGGAGAGACAATCAACCGCAAACCGTATAAAGCAGAATTGGATGCTAGTGATATTGAGAAGGGCACATATCCTCATTACATGATAAAAGAAATCGATGAGCAGCCGCTTGTGATGCGTAAGATTATTCAAACGTATCAAAATGAGCAAGGGGAACTAACCATTGATTCTGAAATTATCGATGCAATGAATGATAGTGACCGTGTCTACATTGTTGCTGCTGGAACATCCTACAATGCAGGTCTTGTCGGAAAACAACTGATTGAAAACATGGCTAAAATTCCAGTAGAAGTTCATATTGCTAGTGAATTTGTTTATAATATGCCGCTGCTATCGAAAAAGCCATTGTTTATCTTCATCACACAGAGTGGAGAAACAGCAGACAGCCGTGCTGTACTTGTTAAAGTAAAGGAAATGGGTTATCGTGCGTTAACAATTACGAACGTTCCTGGTTCGACTCTTTCTCGTGAAGCGGATTATACATTATTACTCCATGCTGGTCCTGAAATTGCGGTTGCATCTACGAAGGCCTATACAGCCCAAATAGCCGTGCTTTCCATACTGGCTGAGGTAACGGCAAAGAGTCAAAATATCAAAGTTGACTTTGACTTGGTACATGAACTTGGAATTATTGCAAATGCAATGGAAGTCCTTTGCGACTCAAAAGAGCTGTTTGAGCATATCTCAAGAGAGTTTTTATCGGTAACACGAAATGCCTTCTTTATCGGCCGCGGAGTTGACTATTATGTATGCTTAGAAGGATCCTTGAAACTAAAGGAAATTTCCTATATTCAAGCAGAAGGCTTTGCTGGCGGAGAATTAAAACATGGCACGATTGCTTTAATTGAAGAAGGAACGCCGATCATTGCTTTAGCTACACAAAAAAGTGTCAACCTAAGCATTCGCGGAAATGTGAAGGAAGTCGTTGCCCGTGGAGCAAACCCATGCATCATTTCGATGAAGGGTCTAAATATGGACGAAGACAGCTTTGTCATTCCGGAAGTACATGAATTACTAACACCACTTATCTCTGTTATACCATTACAATTAATTGCCTACTATGCAGCACTTCACCGTGATTGTGACGTGGATAAGCCACGTAACTTAGCAAAATCGGTTACTGTTGAATAAGCAGGCGAATTATAATTATTGTTGAATACAGATTATGCATAAAAATTAAGGCTCAATCCGATTTAAGGGTTGAGTCTTTTTTCTTGTCGGCTTTATCCTTTACTTTTGAACAATATGTGAAACTTTCATTAAAGAACTTTACTTTTACTTTTTGGA
This sequence comes from Neobacillus cucumis, assembly GCF_016107705.1. Next base: position 58,683 of record NZ_JAEHGC010000021.1, on the reverse strand, counting down.
TAATATAATACCCATATAGGTATATAACCCATAGGGGTATATATATAAATGATTCTATTAGAATTTAATTATCACATATAAAATTGGAGGGATAAACGTGACGAAAAAAGTCATCATAGTGGGTGGAGTAGCTGGTGGAGCAACAGCAGCTGCAAGATTAAGAAGAATTAGTGAAGAGGTAGAAATCGTTCTTGTTGAACGTGGAGAACATATTTCATTTGCCAATTGTGGATTACCGTACTATATTGGGGAAACAATCAAAGATCGAAATAAATTATTAGTACAAACCGTTAAAGGAATGTCAGAACGTTTTAATCTTGATATTCGAAATTTAAGCGAAGCATTAAGCGTTGACCATCAAAACAAAAAAGTAACCATTAGAAATTTAAAAACTGGAGAATTGTACGAAGAATCCTATGATAAGTTACTATTATCACCGGGAGCAAGACCAATTGTTCCACCTATCCCGGGATTAAATGAAAATCGTACATTATTTACGTTAAGAAATATTCCTGATACGGATAAAATCAAAAACTTTGTTGATTCTCAAAATCCTAAAAAAGCAGTTGTGATTGGTGGAGGATTTATTGGAATTGAAATGGCTGAAAACTTGGTAGATAGAGGAATAGAAGTTACAATCATCGAAAAGGGTAATCAAATCATGACCCCAATCGATATAGAAATGGCTAGTATCTTACACACGCATATAAAAGAAAAAGGCGTGAAGTTGCTATTAGAAATTGGTGTCGAGTCATTTGCCGGCCAAGGAAAGAAGGTTATTCTTTCTGATGGAACAGAAATCGAAACAGATATGACCATTCTTTCTATCGGTGTTAGACCAGAAAATGAGTTAGCAAAGGGTGCAGGTTTGGAGTTAGGAGATCGTGGAGGAATCATTGTAAATGAATTTCTTCAAACCTCTAATGAGGATATTTACGCTGTTGGCGATGCTGTAGAGGTTGTAGATTATATTAGTGGTACAAAGGCAATGATACCTCTTGCAGGACCAGCAAACCGCCAAGGGCGCATTGCAGCGAATAATATGATGGGTCAAAAGGATGAGTATCAAGGAACATTGGGTACTTCCATTGCAAAAGTATTTGATTTGACGGTTGCAGCAACCGGCAACAATGAGAAAACATTAAAACGCTTAGGCGTACCATATGAAGTGGTGCATATTCATCCAAGTTCCCACGCAGGGTATTATCCTGGAGCAGCACCAATTGCGTTAAAACTAATGTTTGATAAAGATACAGGTAAAATCTTTGGTGCCCAGGCGGTTGGAGCTGATGGGGTTGATAAGCGCATTGATGTAATCGCTACTGCTATTAAAGGTGGATTAACGGTTGAAGATTTAACAGATTTAGAATTGTCTTACGCACCGCCATATTCTTCAGCAAAAGACCCAGTAAATATGGCTGGTTATGTGGCTTCTAATATCATCGAAGGCAATTTGGAAATGATTCAGTGGCATGAAGTAGATGAGATTGTAGCTGGTGGAGGAGTGTTAATCGACGTTCGTGAACCAATGGAACGTGAATTTGGATTTATTGAAGGCTCAATTAATATTCCTCTAAATGATTTAAGATGTAAACTGAGTCAGTTGCCTAAGGATAAACCAATTTATGTATCATGTCAGGTTGGTTTAAGAGGATATTTGGCGACACGTATCTTGAATAATAGCGGGTTAAAGGCTATTAATATAGATGGTGGTTGGAAAACGTATTCCTCTGTGTTTGGGAGTAATATAAACAAAAATGTTGATAACACAACAAATGAAACTGGGGAAACATTTAAAAATGAAATAAAGACTAATGCATTTGTAGATGTTACTGGTTTAACTTGTCCGATGCCAATCCTTAAACTTAAAAAAGGTATGGAGTCATTGGAAAGTGGTCAAATAATCGAACTCCATGTGACAGACAGGGGTGCCTTGAATGACCTTCCAGCGTGGTTAAGAAATGCTGGTCACACCCTCTTAAAAACAGAACAAGCTGAAAATGTCATTAAATTTTGGATTAAAAAAAAATAAAGGAATCGAATATTTTTTGGTAATTAAATAATTATCCATAAGGGCATGATCCAATTATAGGGTCATGCTTTTTATATTTTCATAAAAATATGGTAGGTTGTGCTTGGCATGGATAAATGAATTAGAAAAATAATAAATCAGAAAGGAGGTAAATGCTAATGGAGGTTACTGTAAATAAGGTACTGGATGCTAAAGGATTAGCTTGTCCAATGCCTATTGTAAAAACTAAAAAAGAAATGACGACACTTGAACCAGGACAAGTGTTGGAAATACAAGCAACGGATAAAGGGTCAAAAGCTGATATAAAGGCCTGGGCTGAAAGCACGGGAAATCAGTATTTAGGAACAATTCAAGACGGAAATGTTTTAAAACATTATCTTCGAAAAGCTAGTGATGATGAACAAAAACCAGAAACAACTCACCCAGATGTTGTTAGTCTGGGTGAATTATTAAATAAGATAAAAGGAAATGAGGAAATTTCTGTTTTGGATGTAAGAGAACCAGCAGAATATGCTTTTGGACATATTCTGGGTTCCATTAATATACCTCTTGGAGAATTGGAACAACGTTTTGAAGAATTAAATAATACGGAAAATCTTCACGTTATCTGTAGAACTGGAAGCCGCAGTGATTTGGCTGCACAGAAACTAACGGAAAAAGGATTTAAAAACGTAAAAAATGTGGTCCCGGGTATGAAGGACTGGGCAGGACCAATTGATAAAACCCACTGATGAAGGAGGAATAAAATTGAGAGTAGCAATTATTGCCGCAAACGGTGGCATGTTTGATGCCTATAAAGTTTTCAATATTGCAACTGCAGCTGCTGCAACAGATGCAGAAGTCGGTATTTTCTTTACATTTGAAGGTTTAAACCTAATTCACAAAGAAGCTCATAAAAATTTGCCAATGCCTCCAGGAACCGAGCATTTTCAGGAAGGATTTAAAAAAGCAAATGTCCCTCCAATCGAAGAGCTGCTTTCAATGGCAAGTGAAATGGGTGTAAAGATGATTGCCTGCCAAATGACAATGGATGTTATGAGCTTGGAAAAAGAACATTTTGTCGAAGGAATTGATGTTGGTGGTGCGGTAACATTTTTAACTTTTGCAAAAGATGCGGACGTTTCACTTACCTTTTAGGGAGGAAAATGATTATGTTTGATTATACCGTTGGTACGGATAAAAGTGTGGAGGAAGCGATCCAAAGACTAGAGGAACGATTAAAGGAAGAAAAGTTTGGTGTTTTATGGAATTTTGATATTAAGGAAAAGCTTCAAGAAAAAGGTCTCGATTTTCAAAAGGAGTTTAAGGTCCTGGAAGTATGTAACCCACAAGAAGCGTTTCGAGTATTAAATGAAAACGAAATGGCTGGATACTTCCTGCCGTGTAAAATAGTTGTTTATGAAGATTCCGGACAAACGAGAATTGGGATGCCCAAACCATCTGCGCTTATTAGTCTTTTAAATGATGAAGGGTTGAAGCAATTTGCAAAGGACATTGAAGACCGGTTAATTAGCTGCATTGATAAAAGTATATGATTTTACGATTTAAATTCTATAGCCTTATTTGACCGCCATGTTCATTGCGGTCTTTTTCTTCTATAAGTAATTTTTAAAAAATAGCCTATTGACATTATACCTGTAGGGGTATATTATAGAGCTTGTCAACAGCTGCTTAAGAAAAAAGGTTTTGGATATACAATTGTTAAACATCACCATTTATTATTGAAGGAAAATTCCTTGAAAATAGAAACTAATTATTAAAGGAGGCAAGAACAGTGGATTATAATGATCAAATGAAAAATAGAGTAAAACGTATTGAGGGACAGTTACGAGGAATTTTAAAAATGATGGAAGAAAACAAGGACTGTAAAGAAGTTATCACCCAGTTATCTGCAACTAGAAGTGCCATTGACCGTACTATTGGGGTTATTGTTAGTTCCAATTTAGTGGATTGTGTTCAAAAAGCGAACGAACAAGGGGAAAAAAGCATGGAAGAATTAGTACAAGAAGCTGTTAAATTACTAGTAAAAAGTCGATAAAAAAGGGTTGACACCCTCTTTTATTTTTACTAATATAAATACCCATAGGGGTAAATTATAGTTAACCGATGGGAGGAATAAACCAATGAATATATCAAAAGTAGTTGATGCTAAAGGTTTAGCTTGTCCAATGCCAATTGTTAAAACAAAGAAGGCGATGAATGAACTTGAATCCGGTCAAGTTTTAGAAATTCAAACAACAGATAAAGGAGCTAAAAATGATCTTACAGCCTGGGCTAAATCAGGTGGTCATGAATTATTGAAATATGAAGAGGAAAATAATGTATTGAAGTTTTGGATAAAAAAAGGATAATTTTTTTAATCTTTTTAATACCTATACAGGTATGGGTTAAAAACTACATTTTGGAGGTCAGAACATGACAGAAAAGAAAAAGACAACAATTGTATTATTTAGTGGAGATTATGATAAAGCAATGGCTGCTTATATAATAGCAAACGGTGCAGCTGCTTATGACCATGAAGTAACCATTTTTCATACGTTTTGGGGATTAAATGCCCTTCGTAAAAATGAAAATGTTCCGTTGAAAAAGGGATTTATGGAGAAAATGTTTGGAAAAATGATGCCAAGAGGCGCGGATAAAATGGGTCTTTCAAAAATGAACTTTGCCGGATTTGGCCCTAAAATGATTAAGGATATTATGAAAAAGCATAACGCGATGTCACTGCCACAATTAATCGAAATGGCGCAGGAACAGGATGTTAAACTAGTAGCATGTACCATGACGATGGATTTATTAGGTCTTAAACAGGAAGAGCTATTAGAAAACATTGAATATGCAGGTGTGGCAGCATATTTAGCGGATGCACAGGAAGGTAATGTGAATCTATTTATATAGTACCTGATAGGGGTATTCCCCTGCATAAAAAGGGAGGTTATCAAATGGAATATGTAAATTATCTTGTTATTGCGCTTTTTTTATTCTTTATGCTCAAGAGGTTCTTACCTACAAAAGGTGTTAACCATATTTCAACAACAGAATTAAAAGCCGAATTAAATGACAAAGACAAACAGTATGTTGATGTCCGTACACCTGGGGAGTTTAAAGGCAACCATATTAAAGGTTTTAAAAATATTCCACTTCATCAACTTTCTCAAAAGGCAGAGAAAGAGCTTTCGAAGGAAAAAGAAGTAGTAGTGATTTGTCAAAGCGGGATGAGAAGTGGGCAGGCTAGCAAGGTCCTAAAAAAATTAGGATTTTCAAAAGTAACAAATGTCAAAGGCGGCATGAGTGCTTGGTCTTAAATAAAAAAATAATAGGAGGAATTATAAAATGAAACAAATGACAGCAAAAGAAGTAGAGACTTTATTAAACGAAGGAAAGAAATTAAATATCATTGATGTACGTGAAGTGGATGAAGTTGTAGCCGGCAAAATTCCGGATGCCGTAAACATGCCATTAGGATTAGTTGAATTTCGTATGCATGAATTAGATAAATCAAAAGAGTATATCATGGTATGCCGTTCAGGAGGCAGAAGCGGTCGTGCCACGCAATTCCTAGAAAGTTATGGATTTAACGTGATTAACATGACTGGTGGAATGCTTGCTTGGGAAGGTAAAGTTGAATAATTTTTTTAATAAAAACAATACCCATATAAGTATAAAACAGGAGGTCTCTCATGAATAACATAAAAGCAAATATGGTTCTAGATGCAAATGGGTTGGCTTGTCCAATGCCTATTGTAAAAACAAAAAAGGCAATGAATAACTTGGAAGCTGGTCAAGTGTTAGAAGTTCAAGCAACAGATAAAGGATCTAAAGCTGACATGAAAGCATGGGCTGAAAGTTCAGGCCATCAATATTTGGGAACCATCGAAGAAGGTGAAGTATTGAAGCATTATCTTCGCAAATCTTCTAATGATGAATCCAACGAGAAAAAGCACCCAAATGTTATCAATAATGAAGAACTAGAAAAAAAGCTTGAAGCAAATGAAAATCTCGTCGTTATCGATGTAAGAGAAGCGGCAGAATATGCATTCAACCATATTCCTGATGCAATCTCCATTCCTCTAGGTGAATTGGAAGAGAGAGTAACGGAATTAAACAAAGAAGATGAAATCTTTGTGGTCTGTCGTACAGGCAACCGCAGCGATCTTGCAGCACAAAAGTTAACGGAAAAAGGATTTACTAATGTATTCAATGTAGTGCCTGGTATGAGTCAATGGACTTGGAAAGTAACTGGTATAAACAAATAACAGAGATTTTAAATTAACAAATTTTTTTAAGCTTAATAATACCGTAGGGGGTAAAATTAAATGACAGTAAATGTAATGACTTCAAAAGAGGTAACGAAAAAGATTTTTAATAAAGAAGAGTTGTTTATTCTTGATGTACGTAATGAAAGTGACTTTAATGATTGGAAAATCGAAGGTGAAAACTTTGAGTATTTAAATGTTCCTTATTTTGAATTGCTTGATGGGGTAGAAGAAATCATTGAAAAAGTCCCTACTAATAAAGAAGTCTTAGTTGTTTGTGCAAAGGAAGGTTCATCAATCATGGTGGCAGAAATGCTTTCAGAAGAGGGTTTATCTGTAACTTTCCTAAAAGGTGGAATGAAAGATTGGAGTGAACATTTAGAACCGGTTAAAGTGGGCGACTTAAATGATGGAGGCGAAATTTATCAGTTTGTACGAATTGGTAAAGGCTGTTTATCTTACATGGTCGTGTCAAACGGTGAAGCAGCACTGATTGATGCAACACGTATGACAGATATCTATCTTGACTTTGCTGAAAGCATTGGCGCAAAAATTACCCATGTATTTGATACACATCTTCATGCAGACCATATTTCTGGTGGACGAACAATTGCTGAGAAAACTGGAGCAACCTACTGGCTTCCACCAAAGGATGCAACAGAAGTAACCTTTGAATATCAACCATTAGAAGACGGTAATGACGTAACAATCGGAAATACTATTATTAATATTCACGCTTTATATTCTCCTGGTCACACAATTGGCTCTACTTCCTTCGTAGTGGATGAAAAGTTCCTGCTGTCAGGTGATATCTTATTTATTGATTCAATCGGTAGACCTGACTTAGCAGGTATGGCAGAAGACTGGGTAGGAGATTTAAGGGAAACCCTTTATAAACGTTACAGAGAATTATCAGAAGAACTGAACGTTCTACCAGCACACTTTATGATTATTGATGAGTTAAATGATGATGGAAGTGTGTCAGAAAAATTAGGTGTACTTTTTGCTAAAAATCACGGGCTCAATATCGAAGATGAAAATGAATTTAGAAAAGTGGTAACTGAAAACTTACCACCTCAACCAAATGCGTATCAAGAAATTCGTGAAACTAATATGGGAAAGGTCAATCCGGACATTGATCAACAACGAGAAATGGAAATCGGACCAAACCGTTGTGCAGTTCGATAATTCAAAAAATAGGAGGAAAAGCAAAGATGGAAGCAACAAAACTATTAGATGCAAAAGGATTAGCATGTCCAATGCCAATTGTAAAAACAAAAAGGGCTATTGGAGAACTTGAAACAGGTCAAATATTAGAAGTCCATACAACTGATAAAGGTGCAAAAAATGATTTATCAGCTTGGGCAAAATCAGGCGGCCATGAACTATTAAAACATGAGGAAGAAAATGATGTATTAAAATTTTGGATTAAAAAGGGGTAAAAAATAAAGGGAACCATTTAGGTTCCCTTTTCTTAAAGGAGGACAATATGGATATTAGCTTTATAATTACGATCTTCCTAATTGGACTTGTAGGGTCATTTATTTCAGGGATGTTGGGAATAGGTGGAGCCATAATAAATTTTCCTATGTTGTTATATATTCCAGCCATGCTAGGTGTCGGTCATTTTACAGCACACCAGGTTTCAGGAATTACCGCCATCCAAGTTTTCTTTGCGACAATCGGCGGAGTATTGGCTTACCGTAAAGGTGGATTTTTAAATAAAACGCTTATCACCTATATGGGAATTAGTATTTTAATGGGAAGCTTTATTGGGGGATTTGGTTCCACTCATATGCCGGAAAGTGGAATTAATATTGTTTATGGAATTTTAGCATTAATTGCTGTTTTTATGATGTTTGTCCCAAAAAAAGGAATTGATAATATTCCATTAGAAGAAGTCAAATTTAATAAATGGCTTGCGGCACTATTTGCCTTCATCGTTGGGATTGGTGCTGGGATTGTAGGCGCAGGTGGCGCATTCTTGTTAGTACCAATCATGCTAGTGGTCTTAAAGGTCCCAACAAGGATGACTATTGCTTCTTCCTTAGCCATTACAATGATTTCATCGATTGGAGCAGTTTCTGGGAAAGTTGCAACAGGGCAAGTGGATATCTTACCCTCGCTCATCATGGTTGTTGCTAGTTTAATTGCTTCACCGATAGGTGCGAACGTTGGGAAAAGAGTGAATACGAAAGTTTTGCAAATCATCATGGGGTTTTTAATTTTGGCTACTGCAGTAAAGACATGGATAGGAATTTTATAACCTTAGAGAAAATCTTTCTCTACAGATTTTTCCGCATTATTAAATTAGTAGGATCGATTCTAATTATGTTTTCTTTAAAGCGCCTTCTAAGTATCATTTTGTTACTTAGAAAGCGTTTTTTATTTTACAAACTTTTGTATATACTCCACGGGGTAAATGTTACAAGATATAAAACTTTTTTGTTCCTTTTGCAGCTTTCGTATAGTGGGTCTATTTTGAGAAAAACTATGTTTGTCATCCCATACGCGACAAAGTTAGCTTTCTTGTTTATTGAATGAGGATATTCTGTCCTTTACCATTAAGATAAGGTACAAAACTAATGAAGGGAAGAGAGCATATGGCTCAATCTAATATAAAAGTAGCAGTACAGAAGTTTGGTAACTTCCTTAGCTCGATGGTCATGCCGAATATCTCAGCTTTCATTGCTTGGGGTTTAATTACAGCACTATTCATTCCTACTGGGTTTACTCCAAATGAAAGCCTTGCCAAAATGGTTGGCCCGATGATTACGTACCTCCTTCCGTTATTAATCGGATACACAGGTGGTAAGTTAGTTCATGATCAGCGTGGTGCGGTCGTTGGTGCGATTGCCACAATGGGTGTCATTGTTGGGGCAGACATACCGATGTTTCTTGGTGCTATGATCATGGGACCGCTTGGCGGATATGTGATTAAGAAATTTGACCAGTGGATTGAAGGAAAAGTCAAAGCTGGTTTTGAAATGTTGGTTAACAACTTCTCAGCGGGGATACTCGGGGGGTTGCTGGCTATTCTAGCCTTTTTAGCAATCGGTCCTGCTGTTGACGTATTTACAGGCTGGCTTGTAAAAGGTGTCGATTGGCTCGTGAGCACGGGGTTATTGCCGCTTACAAGTATCATTATCGAACCAGCAAAGATATTGTTCTTAAATAATGCCATTAATCACGGCGTCCTTTCGCCAATTGGTGTTGAGCAAGCTAAAACAGCAGGAAAATCGATTTTATTCCTTCTTGAAGCCAACCCAGGACCAGGTATTGGTGTCCTGTTAGCCTATATTATTTTTGGAAAAGGTACAGCCAGAAGATCAGCCCCAGGTGCGGCGATTATTCAATTCTTTGGTGGTATTCATGAAATTTACTTCCCTTATGTTTTAATGCGCCCAATGTTGTTTATTGCCGTTATTCTTGGCGGTATGAGCGGCGTATTTACAGAGGTTCTTTTAGGCGGAGGATTATTTGCTCCTGCATCACCGGGAAGTATCATCGCTATCACGGCTGTTACTCCCCATCATGCAAGTGCATATATTGCCAACTTTGCGGGTGTGCTCGTAGCTGGTATTGTCTCATTTGTAGTTTCATCGTTTATCGTAAAAACTGGTAAGGAAACAGATGAAGACATTGAAGAAGCAGCAAGAAAAATGCAAGAAATGAAAGGAAAGAAAAGTTCTGTTGCGAACGTTTTTGCATCAAACCCAGGAACATTTCCGAAAAACGTCAGCAAAATTATTTTTGCATGTGATGCGGGTATGGGTTCAAGTGCAATGGGAGCTTCTCTTCTTCGTAAAAAGGTGAAAGAAGCAGGGTTGAATATTGCTGTAACCAATACAGCGATTAGTAACCTGCCATCTGATGCACAAATTGTTATTACTCAGGAAGAGTTGACACCAAGAGCCCAGAAACAAGTGCCGAATGCCTATCATATTTCGGTAGATAATTTCTTATCAAGCCCGGAATACGACCATTTAATGAACCGTTTGAAAAACCCTGAAACAGCTGGACTTCAGGAAATAGTTGAAGACGCGGAAGACAATGTACCAAACAGTGGCAATGATGCTCAAGATTCATTACTTCGTGAAGAAAATATATTTTTAAATCAAGAATTCGCTAAAAAAGAAGAGGCCATTCGCTTTGCAGGTAGAGCCCTAGTTAAGGCAGGATATGTAAAGGAAAGCTATATTGATGCCATGATCGCTCGTGATGAAATGACCTCTACCTATATGGGGAATGATGTTGCGATTCCACACGGCACGGAAGAAGCAAAAAAGGATGTCCTGAATTCTGGATTTACTGTTTTACAGGTTCCGAACGGGGTTGATTTCGATGGACAAAAAGTACGGTTGATTTTCGGAATTGCCGGGAAAGATGGTACCCATCTTGAAATCTTATCGGGGATAGCCGTTACTTGCTCGGATATGGCCAATATTGAGAAACTAGTTGAGGCAAAAACAGCAAAAGAAATCATGGATATCTTAAATGATAAAAATCAATAGTGTAGTTTACGAATAGAAAAGCAGCAATTCCTGCTTTTCTATTCGTGTTACATCACCAGAAATGAGTTGGTAGCATGTATATAACTACAAGGGAAAAAGAAATTATTGAATTGATTATCAAAACATCTGGGAAGCATACAGCATTAACCCTTGCTACATATTTAAATGTCAGTGTTCGCACCATCCAGCGTAATTTAAAGTCTATTGAGAAAGTCCTTGATTCCTTTGACCTTCAGTTAGTCCGAAATACGGATAAAGGCTTGGTGGTTGAGGGGAAGAACGAACAAGTTTTTCGATTAATTCAATATTTAATGGGAATCGACCCAATCGATCAAACTCCTCAGGAAAAAAAGTTGCTTTTGCTCATCGCATTAATTCAGGAAGAATCCTATAAAATTCAGACTTTGTCCATTGATCTCGGCGTTAGTGTTGCGACATTAACAACATACCTGGATGAACTGACAGGCTGGCTCGGCAATTTTAATATCCAACTATCCCGAAAAAGAGGCGTAGGAGTTGAACTTATAGGCTCTGAAGCCTACAAGCGAAAAGCTTTGGCAAGTTTTATGCTGGTTCATTTTAACGAGGAACTAATAGAGAGTTTATTTTTGTTAGAGAATGGAGAATCACATCAGGATCTTATTTTATATTATTTTCACCCCGATTACTTACTTGCGATTGATAGAGTAGTTAATACTGTTTTTAGCAAATTGCAGCAAAGGCTTGCTGATAGTGATTATATTGGTTTAATTGTTCATATTTGTATCACGCTGCAAAGAGCAGAGGCTTTCTTTTTCTTGGAAGAAGAGGCAGAGTTCACTAACGAATTAACAAAAGAATATAACCTGATTTCCGATATTCTCGGGGAACTTGAATCATTGTTTTCCTTTCAATTTAAGAATAACGATATCTTATTTTTGGCGGGAATCCTAAAAGGCTCTAAACTCCAGGCTGCAGACATCGTTCCTTATGATAGTGTGGTTCTTAGCAAAAGAATTAAAAATCTGATTCAACATGTTTCTTCTCAACTTCATGTTGATTTAACGAAGGATTTTTCCTTGTATCAAGGATTGCTTGCCCATATGGAGCCTTCGCTATTTCGGCTTCAACAGAAAATGGGGTCGTTTAACCCGTTAAAAGAGGAAATCAAACGGAAGTATCCTGTTCTGTTTATGGCTGTAAAAAATAGTGTGGAAACCTACTTTAAAGAGATTGAAGCCTTTCCTGAGGATGAAATTGCCTTTATTGTTCTTCATTTTGGTTCTGCCTTGGTGATGAAGGAAGAGGATATTACGATTAAAGCCTTGGTTGTTTGTCCAACAGGTATTGGCACGTCTAAAATGCTGGCGAGTCGAATTAAGAAGGAAATCGCCGGGATTGATTCGATTGAAATTAAATCGATTAAAGAAATGCAGCAACAGGAAAACTTCAGTAGTTATGATTTGATTATATCTACAGTAAAGCTTCCATTTACAAAATTGGATTATATGATTGTCTCCCCACTCCTAAGTGAAGAGAATATCGAGACAATCAAGGATTTTTTAAAAAATAATATTAAGAATATCACTGAAAAAAAGAGTTATCTAAAGGCATTACAAAAATCAGCCCCTTCATCCAATAAAACGGGTATTACGATTTCGGGAATTTTACAGGAACTTCAGGATGTCCATCAAAGTATTAAGGCGGTTTTAAACAATTTTTGTGTCTACCGGCTTCCTATTCTCAGCGGTCATGAGCAAATATTAAAAGAAATGGTCAAGTTGGCGGAGAATAAAGGACTTTTAACAAATGCGGATGATGTTATCAGTTCATTAAAGGAGCGAGAAGGAAAAGGCGGACTTGGAATACCCGAAACGGGGATGGCGCTTTTTCATTGCAGAAATGAAAACGTAAAAGAGCTTATTTTTCAAATCACCCATTTAAAGCAGCCTATACCCGTTAAAGGTATGGATGGAAATGATATGTATATGAAGAATTTACTGCTCATGCTGGCTCCTGAGGAATTAAGCGTAAGGGAGCAGGAAATAGTAAGCTTGATTAGCACAAGCTTAATTGAGAATAATGAGGCAATCTTAATTTTTTCATCATCGAATGAAGAGATGATTCGGATTAGATTAGAGGCAATCTTTTTGGATTATCTTCACACAAATATTATAAAGGAATGATAAAAATGAAACTAGCAGTCCATTTTGGAGCAGGGAATATTGGCAGAGGATTTATTGGTGCTCTGTTTTCACAGTCCGGCTATCATGTTACCTTTGTTGATATTGCAGATCAAATTATTAACCAATTAAATGAAGAAAAGCAGTATCAAGTTAAATTGGCTCAGGACCAACAGGAGAGTATGACAATTACGAATGTTTCCGGTCTTAACAATATGACACAGGAAGTCGAAGTAGTGGAAGCGATTGGCAAAGCTGCATACCTTACAACAGCCATTGGCCCCAATATTCTGCCGCGGATTGCTCCGTTGATTGCCAAGGGCTTAACTCAAAGAGTGAAAGTGAACAATGAAAAGTTATATGTTATTGCATGTGAAAATCAAATATCTGCTACAGATTTATTAAAGGGTTATATTTTTGAACACTTAGATGATGAGACAAAAACAAAGTTAGAAGATAAAGTTTCTTTCTTTAATTCCGCCGTTGACCGAATTGTTCCGATCCAAAATAATCAAGGATCACTTGATGTTCTTGTTGAGCCGTACTATGAATGGGTAGTGGAAACAAATGAAAGTATCCCTCCGGTTGAAGGGATGAAGATTGTCTCTGATCTTGCTCCTTTTATTGAGAGAAAACTTTTTACAGTGAATACAGGACATGCGGTCATTGCTTATCTCGGTTATTTGGAAAAGAAAGCAACCATTGATCAAGCATTAGCAGATGAAGCCATTGTCAAACAGGTTCAAGCTACTCTTGGCGAAACCGGGGCTTACTTAGTTAATCAATATGGTTTAAATTCGGACGAGCACCAGCAATATATTAATAAGATTATTAATCGTTTTAAAAATGCTTATTTAAATGACGCCGTAACAAGGGTGGGACGTTCTCCTTTGCGTAAACTAGGGCCAAATGACCGCCTCGTACGACCTGCTACGGAAGCGGCAAAAGCGGGGCTTTCTTATACAAATCTTGCGAAAGCAATTGCTTCCGCTCTACTTTTTGATTATCCAGAAGATGAAGAGGCAGTAAAACTGCAAGCGATGATTAAAGAAAGTGAGTTGGCTGTTGTACTTAAGGAAGTAAGCGGCTTGGATGAAAACAGCGAGCTTACTCAAGAAGTGATTAGACATTATCATGATTTAAAAAAATAGAGTATAAAAAAACAGCTTCGATTTGAAGCTGTTTTTACTATTATGATATTTTTTTTGCGATTCTTTTATGATCTATCGTTAGGTTTTCAAGTTGAGAATGTAAAATAGCTAAATCATATTGGTCTTTTTCTTTTAATCCGTTCATAATGATATTTGTTGAATAAATGCAAATTAAAAATACACTTATTGTAATTAACCAAGCAGCAAACATTTTAACTCCCCCTTTGATTTAACTTGACATCATTTTAAGTGATTTTTACTAGTTTCTATGTGACGTAAGTCACGAAAAAGGGGGATTAATATGTCTAATATATTACAAATAGAGAAAATGAGCTGATCTTTTTGTGGAAACACTATTCCTGTTTATCTGAATAGTGTTTTTTATTTATAAACGGAAGGATTAGACAACCTAATCCTATAGTGATATTTTTTTAAAGGGGGTGAAGGCAGTGCGGAAAATCTATTATATTGAGCCAATTGTCATGATTGCCACACTAATCCGCTGGCTTATATTATCAACGATAACCGGCGCGATTGTTGGAACTGGAGCCAGTTTCTTTTTACATGGCTTATATTTTTCTACGAATCAAACAGTACATATACCGCTATGGATGCAAATGCTGCTTTTACCTATTGGTGGTATATTAAACGGACTTATTTTATATTATGGTTATCGAAATGCGTCGAAAACCTGCAAGGACTCAACGATTGCTGCCGTTCACGAGCAAGGTGGCATCATGCCTTACAAAACGGTGTGGATTAAACCACTAACAGCCATAATTACCTTATGCTCAGGAGGATCAGCGGGAAAGGAAGGGCCTTGTTCACATATTGGCGGATCATTGGCGTCTTTATTCGGCCGACTATTGCACTTGAGCCCAGAGGTCCAAAAACGGATTGTCGCTTGCGGAGTGAGTGCGGGGTTTGCGAGTGTTTTCGGAACGCCAATTGCTGGAGCAATTTACGGGGTAGAGGTGTTGACGATTGGAAGACTACGCCATGATTTTCTTTTCCCGGCTGTGGTCGCAGGCGTCACTTCCTTCGAAGTGAGCAAGTTTTGGGGTATTACCTATTCTTATTACCCTTTAAAAATTTCTCAGCATTTTTCGGAGAGTCTTTTTATTAAAATTATTATTATCGCTATTTTATGTGGGCTTGTTTCCTGGTTATTTATTGAGTTGTTTGAACAAGCACGAATTATTTTTAATTTTGTCCAGCTGCGGTTTCATATTTGGAAGCCGGTGATGCCTTTTTTCGGTGGTCTAATTTTATCTCTTTTAATTTTAGTGCTCCCGACTGATTATCTTGGACTAAGTCTGCCACTTATGGATCGAGCTTTAAGCGGCGAGCATGTTCCCTATTTAGGGTTCTTCTGGAAGTCTCTCTTTGTTGCCATAACATTAGGGTCAGGTTTCTATGGGGGGATTGTTACCCCGCAATTCGTAATTGGAGCCATTTCCGGAAATGTACTGGCGAATGTGTTTGGAGTGAATCCTGCTTTGGGCGCAGCGGTGGGGATGGTTGCCGTAGTTGCTGCTGCTTCCAATACACCGATTGCAGCTATTTTTATGGGTTTTGAGTTATTTGGCAGTTTAACTGGCATATATGTAGTCGGTGCCTGCATCACGGCATATATTACGATTGGACATCGAAGTGTATACCCCGATCAATTGGTAGCCTATCCGAAATCTTTATGGATGTACTTAAAACCGGGGATTTCATTGGAAAAGGAAAAAATCCACGTATCGTATGGGCTTTTAAGAAAAATTAAACGTTGGCAACATCAGCAGAAACATTGGCATGGTCATCTAAAATGGCCAACGCGGCGGGAATAAAGCTGAAGACTCTTTTCTTTGTTGAAAGGGGTCTTTTTTATGTATTGGTGGCTATGAGGGAGAATAAAGAAGAAGAGCAGGAACCATCGAGGGGTCATAGTGCCCGTGGGGGAGAAAAGATCCAGAGAGCGGGAACTATCGAGGGGGTATAGTGCCCGTGGAGGAGAAAAGATCCAGAGAGCGGGAACTATCGCGGGGGCATAGTGCCCGTTGAGGGGAAAAGATCCAGAGAGCGGGAACTATCGCGGGGTCATAGTGGCCGTGGAGGAGGAAAGATCCAGAGAGCGGGAACTATCGAGGGGTCATAGTGCCCGTGGAGGAGAAAAGATCCAGAGAGCGGGAACTATCGAGGGGTCATAGTGCCCGTGGAGGAGAAAAGATCCAGAGAGCGGGAACTATCAAGGGGTCATAGTGCCCGAAGAGGAGAAAAGTCAAGAAGTGCGGGAACTATCGCGGGGTCATAGTGCCCGTGGAGGAGAAAAGATCCAGAGAGCGGGAACTATCGCGGGGTCATAGTGCCCGTGGAGGAGAAAAGATCCAGAGAGCGGGAACTATCGAGGGGTCATAGTGCCCGTGGAGGAGAAAAGATCCAGAGAGCGGGAACTATCGGGGGGTCATAGTGCCCGTGGAGGAGAAAAGTCAAGAAGAGCGGGAACTATCGCGGGGTCATAGTGCCCGAAGAGAGGAAAAAACTGCAATCACGGGCACTATCAAGTTAGAGTGCTTTACCCAACCAGATTTACTCGAAGTACAAAAACTTCCCACTTTTAATTGTTTTAAAATTCCCCTTCAAAATCCTCCTCAATGTTTTTTTTGATTTAATTACCTTACACCAGTCCTGCACCAGATTCGTGGTAATTTTCATATCGGGAAAAAGAATTTTTAGCTCATTAACACTGCGTATAACTGCAGACTCAATCTCTTCTTCGGCACCACAATTCTTACAAACACCTATCTTTCCATCCACAGAAACTGAAAGTGAGTGGCATTTGGCACAAATGAACCCCTTCTCTATTTGACCGTACTCATAAGCTAGTAATTTGGCATTTCGTGATTTCGTTTTATGCAGCGAAACTAATTTTTCCGCGAGCATTGTATGTTTACCATTAAGCTTAGACGGTACACCATTTAATTTTTTCATTAATCGATTTACCTGGGTCGGGAATATAATGGGTTTGTCTAAAGGGGCTTGATATAAGGTGAACTTGGGGTTGATAAAAACAAGAGAGGCTTCGACAGGCATCTGAAATCCAATACTTTTGAGGAGCTGGCGAAGTAAGGATTGGCTTCGTTCCAATTGCAAAAGAGGATTACTAATCTCCTCATCCGATTTGGTGTAAAACCGGTCCGAAGTCATATAATAGTCTCCCTCATAGTTTTTTACATCGAAAAGGGAAATCGTATTTTGAAATATAATGGTTGTATCGATTTGAAATTCTGTGTTATTTAACTCAAACAATAAATCATTTAAAATTAAACAATCACTTTCAAGCTTCTCCGTTAATTTGTCAAAAATCACTTCCCCTTCAAAACCCTTTTCACGGTTTAAATAGTACTTTCTCTCCGTTGGGGTTAAATTCATCCGTGCATGTAACGACCGCATTTTAATTAAATCAATTGGTACAGGGCGGGGTTTATAAAACATACTTCACAACCTTTCTTATTTTGTAAAACTACAACTTTATTTTATAGAAAAATAAAGCAAAGATGGTTGTAAAAAATGAATACTTTGTTAACCCGCCCAAATTAAACTGCTATCAACGAACCCATATACTCCTAATAGGCTCGACGGCTTTACTTTGCCCCGCATGTGCTAATCCGTAAAGATCCTCTATCGTCCTTAAAAGATTAAAGTGATTTAGCTTTTCATTAAACGCTCCTGTTTTGACCATTGGCCCGACAAAAAAGGTTGGGATTTTGTTATCTTGTGAAAAATCATCTTCGTCCCAGGTCACAATTAATAAACTGTTATGAGTCTTCGCCCATTGGACATAAGAATCAATATGTTTTTTCAGCCAAGCGTCTCCCTGCTTAATTGTACCATCATGCATATCGCTTCGAAGACTTGGTATGACAAATGAAACCGTCCGCAGTTTAGCAAAATCCTTTGGGAAGCTGGTCAATGGCTGGTTTACTTCTTTTGGCACATTGGTGAAGTTTACCCATGGATTATGCTTACGGGCATACCCCCCGGGACCAGACGATGCCCCATTGTAGCCAACCGAGGGCAAGTCTTCGGAATAACCTGCAAATGTATAATTTTTTGCAATCAGCTCACTTGCCAAATTATCTGCGGAAAATTTCGTTTTAGGAACTCCGTCATCTGCAACACCTTGATCTGAACCAGAAAATAAGTTTAAATAGTTTGGCTGGCTTGGGTGCAAGGTGGCATGAAAATTTGTTAAATTTGCGCCCTGCTTCATTAGTGAATTGATATAGGGGGCTGATGGGTTCCCTTGAATAACTTTTTGTGAGCGATTTTCCTCGATAACAATAATAATATGATCAATTTTTGGAAGATTCCTTGATACAGTATTTTTGTCTACAGCTGGAGCCCGATTTGAAGCACAGGCACTTAAAATAATGATGACAAATAAAAAGGGAAATCCCCATTTTCTAATCAAATCAGCACCTTCTTTCCTTTGAATTTGCGGGCCAACCCTGCTATGATAATCCAACAGTGGCGGCTCGAATAGGTTTATTACTAGATCTATCTCATTTTAACCAACATTCGGAAAAACTCTCTTTTTAACTTGGACTTTTTTAATCCAAAAAGAATCAATAAAACCAAGCCTTCGCAAGTGACTGAATGGCCTCAACTATTTCTTTTTCAATCAAAGTGGCAAAACCGAGTAAGACGGTTCTGCCGTCGTTTTTGCCATAAGGGGAGACGGGATACACTTTAATACTAAATTCTTTAGCTTTATCAATTAGTTCTTGCTCGTTCAGGCCATTATTAGGCCTTATTAAGATATGAAGTCCTGAGTCTTGCCCAATAATGTCAACGGTATCAGGGAAATAGCTAGAAATTGCTGAAATCAGTGAATCTCGCTTTTTTTGATAGACCACCCGCACTTTTTGAATATGCTTTTCCCAATATCCCTGCTGCATAAATCGTTTTAAGAACTCTTGATCAATCCTTGATACCGTTTGGTTATAGAAAAATAATTCATCTTGATACTTTTTAATTAATGGCCGTGGTAAAACCATATAGCTTATCCGTATTGATGGGAGCAGGGCTTTGGAAAAAGTGCTCATATAAATGACTCTTTCATACTTATCGAGTCCTTGAAGGGCAGGAATCGGTTTTCCGCTATAACGGAATTCACTGTCATAATCATCCTCAATAATGAAACGGTCCTCTTTCTTTTCCGCCCAGTTTATTAGCTGCATTCTTCGTGAAATTGGCATGATCATCCCGCAAGGAAATTGATGGGATGGAGTGACACAGACAACATTTGCCCCGCTTTGATCTAATTCAGATAATATGATCCCCCCTTGGTCGAGAGGAATCATTTGAACATCGACACTATTTTGTCCATTGAGAAAAAGACGCCCATGATAGCCGGGATCTTCAACGGCAAATTTACTTCCATGTAAGAGTTTGAATAAGAGACTTAATAAGTAAGGTGTCCCAGACCCAATGACAATTTGGCTGGGTGAGCAATGAACCCCGCGTGATTCAAATAAATATTTTGCAATCGTTTCGCGTAACCCGAAATCGCCCTGAGGATGTCCAAGGGAAAGTACTTGTTCATTTTCTACCCGTAGAACTTCATTGGTTATTTTCCGATACACTCCAAACGGGAACGACCCGGCATCCACACCGGCATAGGTGAAATCATAAGCAAAAAACTGCTCCTTATGTTTTTTTTCTTCGACAAATTGAACATCCCGCTTAATCGTGAAATTCGCTTGTTCCAGTTCACAAACATAGTATCCCCGTCTAGGCATTGCCTCAATGTAGCCTTCAGCCAAAAGCTGACCATAGGCTGCTTCAATTGTATTCTGGCTAATTTGTAAATACGTTGAAAGTTTGCGCTTTGAGGGAAGCTTCGTGTTTGTTGGTAAGTTCCCTGTTTTTATTTCTTTTTTAATAAAGTTATATAACTGCATATATAATGGCTCGTTATGTTGAGTGTTGAGATTTGGCGTGAATTCCAACAAAAAACTGACCCCCATTCATCTTGTGAATCTGATACTTCTTATAGTATCAGATGTCTTATATAATACCACTATGTTATTTTTGAAAATTAGGAATTGACAATGGAGGTATTAATTCATCATGAAACCATCTAGACACATAGGGCTGATGATGATCATAAGCGGAGCAACTTTTTGGGGTTTATCCGGACCTATGATTCAGTGGCTTTTTAATCGTACAGACCTATCATCAGGAGATTATTTAGTTGTCCGGCTATTGTTTGCTGGTATTACGATTTTAGGATTTTTGCTTTTTACCAAACACAATATCTTTGAAATTTGGAAGCACCCGAAGGATTGGATTCAACTATGTATTTTTGCTGTGATAGGGATGCTTGCCGGTCAATATACATTTATTGAAACGCTTGATAAGAGTAACGCGGTTACGGCTACATTATTTCAATTTCTGGGTCCCATCATCATAACGATTTATGTTGCTGCCCGGAAAAAGAAACTTCCGGCACCAATGCAATTATTGGCAGTGGTTGCCGCCGTGTTGGGGACATTTTATTTGATTACAAATGGCTCAATTGAAAATGTTATATTATCGAAACGGGCAATTCTTTATGGAATTTTAACAGCGGTCACCTTTGCTTTTTATACGCTGCATCCTAAGTCTTTGATTAAACAATGGGGAACCTTACAAATTGTTGGCTGGGGGATGCTGCTTGGCGGAGTGATACTGTGGTCATTAAAAAGGCAATTTAGTTTTCATCACGTGGCTCAGACATTGACCATCAGTACATTTTCGATGCTCATTATTATTCTTTTAAGCGGAACGATTTCCTTTTTACTCTATATTGGAAGCTTAAAATATTTAACAGCCATCGAAACAGGGCTTTTATCTAGTATCGAACCACTTGTGACTGCCATCCTTTCGATCGCATGGTTAAAGGAATCGTTCGGAGCTTATCAATTGTTGGGCGGAGTGTTTATTATTGTTGCGGTTATCTTATTAACCATTCCGGAGAAGGAGTTTAAACCGAATGTTGCAAGAGAACGAGTATTCTGAAAGAATGATTTTGATGCTAAAGGACAACTTAAATAGGTAAAAACAAGGCTCTTTTAAAAAAGGCCTTGTTTTTATATTGAATCCAATAGTTCATTGTGATATAGTTAAACTTGTTAAAAAAATGACTAAAAAACCAAAACGGTCAAAAAGGGGGTTCGTATGGCAACAGATCGTAGAAAGTTGATTGTAGAGGCGGCGACGAAGTCTTTTTCTTTATTTGGCTATAAAGCAACGACAATGGATCAAGTGGCGAGACTTGCGAATGTTGGGAAAGGTACCATTTATACTTTCTTCAAAAATAAAGAAGAGCTGTTTGAAGAAATAGTTTCTTCATTGGTCAAAGAGATGATTGCTGAGGCAGAAGATGTAATCGAGCCTGGGTTGCCCTTTACAGAGAACGTCCATCGGGCCCTTTACCGTTTATTAGAATTCCGCTCACAGCACCAGCTTATGATTAAATTGATTCAAGAAGAAAAGGAAATGGGAACATTGGCGGTTTCTGAAATGCTGCAGCATGTGGAAGATGAAATTATTGCATACTTAAAGCAAAAAATTGAAATAGCCATTTCTAAAGGAGCTATTCCGGCAGCTGACCCGGAAATGACCAGCCTTTTGCTTTTAAAAATGTACATTGCCCTTGTTTCTGATTGGGAAAAAAATCATGAACCATTAAGTTCAGAGCGAATTGCAGAGCTAATGAAGGTCTTTTTATTAAAAGGATTATCAATTTGATAATCTTCTTTATTTAAACAAATCTGACTGAATGGGGATTTTGGTCAATATTATGGATTTTATCCAAATAGGAGGTTAAACATGAAAGCTTTATCATCTCTGAAAAGTGAGCTTTTGGGGATTATCCATAACCGTAAACTGCTAATTGCCATTATTGGCGTCATGACGATTCCATTGCTTTACAGCGGGACGTTCTTATGGGCGTTTTGGAATCCATACGGCCATGTAGATCGAATGCCAGTAGCCGTTGTCAATCATGACAAAGGTGCCGTATATAATGGGGATAAGCTTGAAATTGGTAATGACTTAGTAGAAAAGTTAAAGGATAAGAAAAGCTTTAACTGGAAATTTGTAAGTGAAAAACAAGCAAATAAAGGCTTGGAAAAACAGGAGTATTATATCAAAATCGAAATTCCAAAAGATTTTTCAAAAAATGCTACGACACTACAAAGCAATCATCCGAAAAAATTAAATCTTATTTATACACCGAATGAGGGAACGAATTATCTTTCATCTAAGATTGGTGATTCCGCAATTGAAAAGATTAAAGAAGAAGTGGCAGGTGCTGTTACAGAAACATATGCGGAATCCATGTTTGATCAAATCAAAGATGTGGCTAAAGGATTAAATAAGGCAAGTGATGGTGCAGGCGACCTTCATAAAGGGATTGTTTCTGCTAAGGATGGTGCCGGAGAGTTAACCACTGGCATTAGTACAGCTAAAAATGGGGCTGTGAAATTAACCGATGGTGCAAGTTCAGTAAATAGTGGTACAAATAAAATCGAACAAAATTTAAAAACTCTTGCGGAAAAATCGATTGCCTTTTCACAGGGATTACAGTCTGCTTCATCTGGTTCTAAGGATCTTCAAAACGGACTGAAGAAATTTGATACTGGGCTCAGTCAAATGCAGGATGGTAATACCAAATTATTAGAAGGTGCCCAGAAGTCTCAAGCAGGTGCAAAGCAATTATCTGATGGGCTTGATTCAGCCGCTTCGAAAATGCCAAATTTGCAAAATGGCTCAAAGCAACTAGCGGATGGTGCAACGAAACTTTCTTCCTCCATGGATAAATGGAGGGCAGGAGCGGGAGATGCAAAAACCGGTTCAGCTCAGGTTAGCGAAGGATTACAGGGAACAATTGAGTTTGTAACGCAAATGGAAGAGCAAACAAATGACCCGGTTGAAAAGGCAAAACTTGAAGGCTTAAAAGGGAATTTGAAAAAATTATCAGAAGGAAGCCAGAAGGTTACGGCTGGTGTAGATGCTCTTTCAGGCAATGCAGAGCTTTTAAAACAGGCGTCAGATCAGTTAGCAGCCGGTGCAAATAAATTGAACAATGGCCAATCCCAACTTGCAGGTGGCGTCAATCAATTGGCTTCCGGTGCAAAACAACTCGAAGATGGACAGATTCAATTAACAGCAGGTCTGACCACCTTTAGTGATAAATTGGATGAAGCAAAGAAAGGATTCAGCCAAATAACAGACGGAAGCAGCAATCTTTCCTCTGGTTTAAATGAATTAGCAGCCGGCTCATCCAAGCTTCAAGATGGAACCAATAAGCTTGCAGAGGGGTCAAAGCAATTAGTAAAAGGAACCGGTCAGTTGTATGATGGAACAAAAAGCTTAAATGGCGGAATGTCCAAACTTGATAATGGTTCTGCTGATTTAACTAACGGGATGGAAAAGCTAGCAGATGGGTCGAAGGAATTAAATGATAAACTACAGGATGGAGCCCAAGATGCAAGTGATGTGAAAGCGAATAGCAGTATTTATAATATGTTCGCTAAGCCAGTTAAACTGATAGAAGATCGAATGAATCATGTTCCCGATTATGGTACGGGTTTTACACCTTACTTCTTATCATTAAGCTTGTTTGTCGGGGCTTTAATGTTATCGATTATCTTCCCAATGTTTGAACCTGCAAGGAAACCGAAAAGCGGCTTAAGTTGGTTTGCAGGTAAATTAGGGATTTTGTTAATCGTTGGAATAGGGCAGGCACTGCTTGCGGATATTGTCCTTCTTGCGGGGCTTGGATTAGAAGTTAAAAGTGTTCTGCTATTTATTCTGCTGAGTATCTTTACAAGCTGGACGTTTTTAGCGATTATTCAATTCCTTGTAACGGTATTGGATAATCCGGGGCGCTTCCTGGCCGTTATTATTTTGATTTTGCAATTAACCAGCAGCGCTGGGACATATCCGATTGAATTAGTGCCAAGGATTTTGCAAAAAATTAATCACTTCCTGCCAATGACATATTCCATTGCAGGATTCAGGGCGATTATTTCCACAGGCGATTTTAGCTTTATGTGGGAAAATATCGAGTTTATTTCCATTTTCTTTGTTGCTTTCCTTGCAGCAACCCTAACATTCTTTGTTGTTAAATTTAAACGGCAAAATGTACAGCATCAAGAAGCATAAAAGGGGTGCCCTCTATTTTGGGGCACCCCTTTTATGGTTTAAAAAAGCATTTATCTGCGGAAAATAGAAATTTATCTGCGGTAGTTTAGGTTTTATCTGCGAAGAAAGTAATGCCTTTTAAAAACAGTGATTTATGCATGTGTTTATTTTTTTCCAAGGTTCTGCTGCGCCATTTTCACGAGTTCACGAACCATGCTGCCGCCAAGTCTGCCTCCGACCTTTCCGGCTTGCTCAGAGGTTAGCTGGCCGTTATATCCTTTCTTTAACGGTACACCTGTCTCCTCTGCCGCCTCAAATTTGGCGTCCTCCGGGCTCTTGGCATTGACAACTCTGGCTTTTAATTCATCCAGTCCGGCCCTTGCTCCAGGGACGAGAATTTTGTTATTTCTTCTAGCCATGAAAAAATCCCTCCTTTCCATTAGGATTTCCTCTTATAAGGAAAATTACTAAACAAGCACTGGATAAATCCCTTATGTTCCAGTATAATATCTGGTAATTAACATCGAAATTCAATGACAAAGAGAGTAGTTATCTGTGAGGTCATAGCGATTCAGGGGCGGTGGGAGCCTGAAACCAAGAGAAGATAATGAAGCGCACTTTTGAGATGCCGTCCGAAGTAACAGTAGGATATGCCGGAGAATGCTCCGTTACCAAGCGTAAGCTGGTTCTTTGTGAACAATTAGAGTGGTACCGCGGGATAACTCTCGTCTCTTTTTTAGAGGCGGGAGTTTTTTATTTGGGATAAAAATTATTGGAGGTTTTAAAGTGAATTTTAAGAAAGAGCTTGCCGAAATACTTTTTGAGTCGCTAAAAGGAGAGATTTCAGTTCAGGATCTCGAACAACTTATTGAAAAACCAAAAAACCAAGAACATGGCGATATGGCGTTTCCATGCTTTACACTGGCAAAAGTTAAACGAAAGTCACCAAATCAAATAGCCCAGGAACTAAGCAGTACAATTCAATCGCCACTTTTTGAAAAAATTGAAGTAATTGGCGCTTATCTAAACATATTTTTAAATAAACTGCAGGTTTCTGAACAAGTAATCAAGGAAATCAACTCACTAGAAAGCCGTTATGGTATGCAGGCGATAGGAAATGGCGGACAGGTACCGATTGATATGTCCTCTCCAAATATCGCCAAACCGTTCTCAATGGGCCACTTGCGCTCTACAGTTATTGGGAATTCGCTTGCCCTAATTCTTGAAAAGTGCGGTTATAAGCCAGTGAAAATTAACCATCTCGGTGACTGGGGTACACAGTTTGGTAAATTAATTACTGCTTATAAGCTTTGGGGAGAAGCGGAGAAGGTAAAGCAAAACCCAATTAAGGAGTTACTGACTCTTTATATTAAGTTCCATGATGAGGCAGAGAAGGATCCATCCCTTGTTGACCAAGGCAGAAGCTGGTTCAAAAAGCTTGAAGATGGTGACGAGGAAGCACATGAGTTATGGCAATGGTTCCGCGATGAGTCTCTGAAAGAATTCTCTAGAATCTATGATTTAATGAACGTTGCGTTTGACTCCTTTAACGGCGAGGCTTTTTATAATGATAAAATGGACCGTGTTGTAAAGCTTCTTGAGGAAAAACAATTGCTAGTAGAATCGGATCATGCTCAAGTGGTGGAATTAACAGAAGAAGAGCTGCCGCCATGCTTGATTAAAAAGTCTGACGGGGCCACACTATATGCTACCCGTGATTTAGCTGCTGCTCTTTATCGCCAGGAAACCTATAATTTTGATAAGTCATTATATGTTGTCGGAAATGAACAAAGTCTCCATTTTAAACAACTTAAAGCTGTTTTAGGAAAACTGGGGTATGACTGGGCAAAGAATATGGTCCATATTCCATTTGGCATGATGTTAAAAGACGGAAAAAAAATGTCGACAAGAAAAGGGAAGGTTGTTTTATTAGAAGAGGTATTAGATGAGTCAATTTCCATGGCCCGTCATAACATTGAAGAGAAAAATCCAAATCTAATGAACAAGGACATGGTTGCGAAGCAAGTTGGTGTAGGAGCGGTTATTTTCCACGACTTAAAGAATTTCAGAATGAATGATATTGAGTTTTCATTAGAAGAAATGCTTCGTTTTGAGGGAGAAACGGGACCATATGTTCAATATACGCATGCTCGGGCCTGCTCCATTTTACGAAAAGGAAATTGGTCCGCCGATTGGCAGCCAAGCGGTATTGATTATTCTTGGGAAAAAGAATGGAAGGTTATTACTATGCTCATGGAGTTCCCAAATGCCATCAAAAGAGCACTTAACCAGTTCGATCCTTCCCAAGTCGCTAAATATGTAGTAGACCTAGCCCAAGCTTTTAATAAGTATTATGGAGAAGTGAAAATTCTAGAGGACAATGATGAGAAGCAAGCACGTTTAGCCCTAGTTTATTCGGTTACGGTCGTTCTGAAAGAAGGTTTACGTCTGTTAGGTGTTGAGGCTCCTGATGAAATGTAAGGCGTTTGATTTTCAAAGTTGGATGATTTTGGGTTAAAATAGAAGCGACCAAAATCGGAGGGGGCTAGGATATGAGTGAATTATTATTCAAGCATTTTGAGGTAACGAGAAACTTTCTTCTTAAAAATATTGATGCTTTAGATGAAGCGATTGTGGATGTACAGCCGGAAGGTTTTAATAACACCATTCATTGGCATATTGGCCATGTGTTAACGGTGGCCGAGCAGTTTATGTTTGGGTTCCCTAAAAAATCAACTAACCTGCCAGAGAATTATATGACGTTATTTGCAACGGGCACGAAGCCTGCTGTTTGGCAAGGCGATGTTCCGTCCATATCAGAATTAACACGCCAGTTAAAAGAGCAAATCAATCGTATTAAAGAGGTTCCGGCGGAGAGTTTAAATGAACGGCTTGCAACCCCATTCCTTGGTCTAGAAACATTTGGCGAAATTGCTAATTTTGCGGTCTTCCATGAGGCCAATCATATGGGGCAAATCCAAGCTATGAAGCGAGTTATTGAAGCAGCAAGGAAATAAAAGAAAAATAGGCAATGGAAAGATCGTTTCTACTTTATGTAGGAACGTTTTTTCATTTCCTCTGCTGCAGAAGTATCGTATAGGGAAATTAAATCCATTGTATAATGGATAGAAATAGATGTATCTTGTCTGGAGTGATTGTATTGAGACTAGGTTATGCAGTTTACGAATCACCGATAGGGAAGCTTTATGTGATTGCAGATGAAAAAGGTGTTAAAAGAATTGAGATGTTTGAAGAGGACTGGCTGAACTATCAAAAAGAAAACCCGACATTAAAAGAAGATTCGGAGCTTTGCGGTGAAGCGATAAAACAATTAGATGAGTATTTTCACGGCCATCGTCAACAATTCGAGCTGCCCCTTTCGGTTGAAGGGACGGATTTTCGTAAAAAGGTTTGGGAAGCGCTCCAATCCATTCCGTTTGGCGAAATTAGAAGCTATGCGGATGTGGCTGAAATGATTGGGAATCCCAAAGCTGTCCGGGCTGTCGGTCAAGCAAATCGAGCAAATCAAATTCCGATTATCATTCCCTGCCATCGAGTAATTGGCAAGAATGGAAGTCTAGTTGGATATGCGGGGAGCAACACCCCGATTAAAAGAAAACTCCTTGAAGTTGAGGGAGTCAAAATGTAGTTTGAAAAAGTTGTTTGGAAGATTAAATACATCCCTTCCAAGCAGCTTTTTTTCTTTTAAACTACAATCCCTAATAAATTAATATTTTTCGACAACACTAAGGTTATAATAAAAGTTTTTTTAGGTTAATTGGCAATCTATTCTGTGACTTTGTCGAAAAGAAAATACTTCATATTCACTATCCTCTTGTGTTAAAATCAATCGGTAACTCTACTTCAAGTCTGGTGGGTGAATCACTTGCTCTCTTCTATCAAGAGATTTTTAATTGGCCGGCCGTTAAAATCAGCGGCATTGGGCGAACAAAAGTTAAATATATTAAAGGCGTTAGCCATTCTTTCCTCCGATGCACTATCCTCTGTTGCATACGGAACGGAGCAAATTCTTATCGTTTTGGCAACAATCAGTGTCATAGCCTTTTGGTACTCGATCCCAATTGCAGTAGGCGTGTTATTTTTATTAGCTGCACTGATCATTTCTTATCGGCAAATTATTTTTAGTTACTCACAGGGTGGAGGAGCCTATGTTGTTTCGAAAGAAAACTTAGGGGAGAATGCAGGGCTAATCGCTGGAGGGTCTCTGCTGGTTGACTACATACTGACAGTAGCTGTAAGTGTTTCTGCTGGAACGGATGCAATTACATCTGCATTTCCAGCGCTTCACCCGCACACCGTTTCAATTGCCTGTGTATTGGTTGTATTGATTACCATCTTAAATCTTCGCGGCTTGACGGAATCGGCTTCCATTTTAGCCTATCCGGTCTATTTATTTGTCTTTGCCCTTGTCATTATGATTGCTGTCGGGATTTTCAAAATGGTTACCGGAAATGTTTCCCCAACTGTTCATCATGCACCAATAGGGGCACCGGTACAGGGGATCACCTTATTTTTATTGCTTCGCGCTTTTGCGTCAGGCTGTTCTGCCTT
This sequence comes from Neobacillus cucumis, assembly GCF_016107705.1. The sequence goes on along the minus strand of NZ_JAEHGC010000021.1, from coordinate 29,817 downwards.
AACAGGTGTCGAAGCGATTTCGAATGCGATACCAAATTTCAAGGATCCCGCTCCTAATAATGCGGCAAAAACGCTTATCTTAATGGGCTCATTGCTCGCCGTTTTATTTTCAGGGATTACTTTTTTAGCTTTTTATTATGGGATTGCCCCTAAAGCGGAGGAAACAGTTGTTTCACAAATTGCGAAAGAAACCTTTGGGCGAAATTATCTTTATTTTTTTGTACAGGGTACGACTGCACTGATCCTCGTTTTAGCAGCTAATACAGGCTTTTCTGCTTTCCCGCAGCTAGCCTATAACCTGGCAAAAGATAAATATATGCCAAGGATGTTTACGATTCGCGGCGACCGTCTAGGGTATTCTAACGGGATTGTTTCCTTAGGTATAGCATCGATATTATTGATTATTACCTTTCATGGGCAAACCGAACATTTAATTCCCCTTTATGCGGTAGGTGTTTTTATTCCATTTACCTTGTCGCAGACAGGGATGATTATTAAATGGGTTCGCGAAAAGCCGGCTGGCTGGATAGCAAAGCTAACTGCCAATTTGATTGGTGCTTTAATTACATTAACTGTTTTACTGATTTTCTTTATTACAAAGCTCGGGCAAGTTTGGTTTGTATTTATCTTCTTGCCGCTGATTGTCCTCCTATTTCACCGGATTAATAAGCATTATGAAGCTGTTGGTGAGCAATTACGTGTTTATAACCAGCAGCCTGCGATACCGATTGAGGGGAACGTTATTATTGTCCCGGTAGCAGGGGTTACCCGGGTTGTGGAAAACTCAATTAATTATGCAAAGTCGTTAACAGATCAAATCTTTGCCGTGTATGTTTCCTTTGATCGTGAGGATGAAAAACGCTTTGAGGAAAAATGGCAGAAATGGCAGCCGGATGTCCGGCTTGTCACGTTACAATCCCATTATCGAAGCATTCTGCATCCGTTAAGTAAATTTATTGATACAGTGGAACACAAGGCAAGTGAAAATAATTACCGTGTTACCGTATTAATTCCGCAATTTATCACCAAAAAAAGCTGGCACAATATTTTGCACAACCAATCTAGTTTATTAATACGTGCATACCTGCTTTATAAAAAGAAAGTGATTGTGGCGACCCTGCCATATCATTTCAAAAAGTAGAATTTGGAAGTATCTGGTTTCGGATTTTTGTGTTAAAATAGATTACAAATCATATCGAAAAAAGTTTTCTAGGGTTCCGTTGCTTTATTGAGCTAGTCTGGTCCGAGAGAAAACGCACTGTTTAAGAAGGTTTTGCCTGACCAAGGCGCTTCTGCTTTTCGGTGTACACGGAGGGATAAAAGCCTGGGAGAAATGTCGGAAACGATATTTTTCCGGGCTTTTTTATTTTTAGGAGGGAGATATAGGATATGGATTTTTTACTAGAGAATAAGTGGGTAATCTTGGTGAGTCTTGAGGTACTTGCGTGGTCATCGACCTTTTTCTTGTTGTATGCCAGGTACGGTCTGCAATCCCGTTTCTGGTTTAAAATTGCAACGGTATTATTTGCGTTGACTGGAGTAATCCCGCAAGTATTAATGGGAATCATCAACTTTATTGCAACAAGAAAAATTGATCTGTTTACCTTAATTATTGTGCTGCTTATCCTATATGGATTTACCCTTGGAAAGGGCCATGTCAAAAAACTCGATGCCTGGGCCCAAGCGAAGTTCTCAAAGCGGCAGAGTTCATAGATTAGAAAAAAACCACTAAATCATTGGTGGTCTTCTAGGTTGTCGAGAAAGGGTATTTTTCTCGGCAATTTTTTTCTTTGTTAAATCTAAATACGAATTTTAGTCCCTGTAAAAGGGCCTGTTGATTTCCGCTCCGGTCACTCGCTTTCCGCGGGGAGGTCCTGGAGCCTCCTCGGCGCTTGCGCCTGTGGGGTCTCCAGTGACCTCTCTATCCCGCAGGAGTCGAGTGCCCTTGCTCCAATCAACAGGGAGGAAATCAATTATTTAATTTCCCAAAATATTGGCCAGTCTCCACCTCTACTTCTTTGTATACTTATGCTTATTTTGCGCTTGCCTTTAAATGGGTTTGAATCCGTAAATAAAACACGTCCACCAACCATATTGTTAAACCTGAACGCAATCCAAAAAGATACCCAATAAACAGTATAGGAGGATCAATTGGGCGGTCATAAAATAATAAGTATGAACTTTTTCAAAAGAAAAAAATCAATAATATTGCAATCCAGCCTGGAAGGTGGTCTTCGGAACTAATATCAATAGAAACAAATTCATACTCAGTTCGAGGAACCTCTTTTGGCTTAAACATTAAATTCACTAATTATTTTAAATAGTTAAGAGGTGGAAATTTTTATTAATGCACCTGTTGATTGGAGCGTAAGGCACGTAGACTCCTGCGGGAGTACGGGGCAGGGGAGACCCCGGAAGCGCCAAAGCGCTGAGGAGGCTCCCCGGCACGCCCGCGGAAAGCGAAGTGCCTGAAGCGGAAATCAACAGACTTGTTACAAAGACAAAACTTAATTAATAAATTAATGCGGTGAATTGTTAGAGAGAACCAAAAAAATAAAAGGCTATCGGCAGCCTAAAAAACCACCAAATTCATCATTTGGTGGTTTTCTTTGTTTTTTTGATAATAAAGTAAATGGCGGCTAAAACAATTGCTGCGATTATAATTGGAAGCACATAGGGCTGTGCATATTCTTTAATATGAGACCAATTTTCCTTCAGTACCTTCCCTAAGTACAGAAATAAGACGGTCCATGGCAATACCGCCGCAACGGTGTAAAGGGTGAATTTGCTGACAGACATTTTCGCTATCCCTGCTGGAATGGAAATGGCATGCCTGACAACGGGGATAAAGCGTGCAGAAAAAATGACGCCTGCCCCGTACTTTTGAAACCAACTTTCAGCAACGTCGATGTGGCTCTTTTTGATTAACACATATTTTCCGTACTTTTCAAGAAAGGGTCGACCGCCGTAATAACCCGCCCAATATAAAAAGAGCTGGGCGATTGTTCCGCCAATTGTCCCTGCAATGACCGCTCCTAAAAAGTTCATGTGACCTTGTGCAATCATATATCCGCCATAACCCAAGACAATCTCACTTGGGATAATTTCAATCATTAAACCTAAAGCAATTCCGAGATAGCCTAACTGTGATAAAAACATTAAAATTGAGAAAATAAAATCCTTCATAATTCACCTTCGCTATTGTAATGTTTATAGTTTAAACCAGTTTGTCCTATAAAGAAATAAATATGGTACCAATTTAACATTCATTCCTAAATAAATGAAAAAGACAGCGTAAAGCCGCTGCCTTTAGGAATCAACTGATGCGCCGGAAGAAAACATATAGGTCCGATGATGGTAACGCATGCTGTAGACCAAGCCCATTGCAAACATATTACCCATTAAAGAGCTTCCCCCATAGCTGATGAAGGGTAGCGGAATGCCGGTAATTGGCAGCACTTGGATAGTCATGCCAATATTTTGAAAGACGTGGAATGTAATTACGCTGATAACGCCTATGCAGACATATGTATTAAACGGGTCATTTGTATCTAAGGCTGTTTTGATTAAATGGTAAATCAACAGGAAGAATAGTCCTACCACAATACTGCCGCCAACAAAACCGTATTCTTCGCCAATAATACTAAAGATGAAATCGGTATGGCCCTCGGGAATGTAAACTTCACCTTTATCAAAACCTTTTCCCGTTATCAGACCTGAGCCAATCGCCGTTAATGATTTCATTAGATGGTAGCCTGAATCACTTTGATGATTAACCGGGTCAAGCCAGGAATAGATCCTTTCGAATTGATAGGTTTTCACGTTTAAATATTTTACAAGCAGTTCCGGTTTCTGAACGACGAGATAAAGAATGGCTGCTCCAAAGCCTGCCCCCGAGCCGTAAATCGGCAATATAATTTTCCATGAGATTCCTGAAACTAAAATAAGGCCTGTAAGAATTGATAAAATCACAAGACCGGTTCCTAAGTCAGGCTGAAGCATAATCAGCCCGAGGGGGACTGCTGTGGTAATCCCCAATTTTAAAAGTAACAAGAAGTCTAATTTAAGAGATTTTCCCTTAAACTTTTCTTGATGCTGGGTAATGACCCGGCTTAAAGCCAGAATCAAAAAGGTTTTTACAAATTCCGAAGGCTGTATGCCGAGGCCATGAATAATAAACCAACTTTTCGCACCGTTTCGATAGGGAGCAATGCTTGTCGGTGCCACAATGATTGCAATCAGCAACAAAAGGCCAAAGCCATAGAGATACCATGCAAGCAGTTTATATTGATAGCCATCGAATAGAATGGCAACAGAAATAATCGCTGCCCCCACTACATACCAAAAGACTTGTTTGATTAAGAAATTTTCATCATACTGTGCCGCACCTTGAGCACTGAAGATGGAGGCACAGCTAATTAGGAAAAACAGAAATAAAATTAACGTTAATGTCCAATCAAACCGGTCCACTTTTTTTGAAAAATAATCCATATGTCACACCCGTTATTTTTACATTTGTTACTTTTATGCTAGCAAAGAATGGGTTTCCTCACAATAGAAATTGAGGGAAATATTACAAAATATAAGACGGGTGAAGCAGATAGATGGTTTCAAAAATCCTAGATGAGGTAATGTAAAAACATTGATGCGATACCAAAGTAGGTCATTAAGGAAAAGATGTCATTTAAGGTGGTGATCAGCGGGCCAGATGCTACGGCAGGATCAACATTAAAGCGGTATAAAATTAGAGGAATGATGGTTCCCGCCAGCGTTCCAATTATAAGTGTGAAAAAGAGGGAACAGCCCACCACTGCCCCTAATATCATATTCCCCTGCCAGATGTAGGCAATAATTGAGATTAGCACAGCACATGTGACCCCAATCGTAATCCCAACCCCAAACTCACGTGCAATAAGCCGGGTAACGACTCCTTTATCTATATCATGGGAGATTAGTCCGCGAACGACAACCGCTAGGGATTGTGTCCCAGTGTTTCCAGTCATGCCGGCAATCATCGGCATAAAAAAGGCTAAAGCAACCACCTGTTTTAACGTATCTTCAAAGCTTGAGATGATCCTTCCGGAAATGAGACCGATAAATAAAAGTAAAATTAACCATGGTAACCTTCGCGCAGCAGCAACAAAAATTTTTGTATCAAAGTCAATCGCTTTCCCCGAAGCAGATAGTTTTTCAATATCTTCGTTTGCTTCTTTTATCACGACATCGATAATGTCATCGACCGTCACAATCCCAACGAGGACATTTTCATCATCTACAACGGGAATGGCTAAGAAGTCATAACGTTCTGCTGTTCTGGCCACTACTTCCTGGTCAGTCGCCACTAAAACAGAAATAACCCGTTCATACATGATGTCATTGATTTTTTCATCCATATCAGCCAATAATAAATCACGGTAGGAAACAACGCCAACCAGTTTGCGATCTTCATCAATCACATATAAATAATTAATGGTTTCAGCAAATTCTGCGAAAATCTTTAATTTATCGACGGCCTCCCTGACAGAAAAATAGTTTCGAATCCAGACAAATCGATTTGTCATGATTCTTCCTGCTGTTTCCGGCGGATAATTCAGGATGCCTTTTACAGCGGTAGATTCCTCCGCCTTCATCCCGGACAAAAGCGAATCCATCTTTTCAGGGGATAGTTCATGTAATAGTAAGGCAAGGTCGTCATTGTCCATTAAATCAAGAACCTTGCTCGACTTTTCGATGCCAAGCTTATTTAATACCTCGAGCTGTTCATCCTTATCAAGCTCTTCCATTAGGTCTGCGAGAAGATCATTTTTAAGAAATAAAAGAAACTTAGCTTTATGTTTCCCCGGTAATTCCTCATAAATTTTCGCAATGTCATAAGGCTGCAATTCCTCAAGAATCACTTCAAATTCAGCTTTTTTATTTTCTTTTAAAACTTTAATAATATAAAGGCTAATCTCATCCTGAGTCATATCCTTAATCATGGATTTAAAGCTCCTTTCTACCCCGCATGTTTGATAACAGGGGAGACGGAAAAGTTTTTTCGAATCTTTACTAGTATATGTTAATAAATAAGAATCCATTGATATTTTAAAAACAGCAGCTTTTATGATAATCCATTTGCAATTTTCATCATCAAAGCTTTAAAATTGTAAAAGAATTGAAATAAGCTATTTGACCTATTCTTTGGTAAAATGATAAGGAATAACACATAGGCAGTTTTTACGATAGCTGTCTTTTTATGATAAATTTTAAACTTTCGGAGGAGTTTGGCCTTGAAAAAGCATCATCAAGACATACGGGATCTTATTTATGTACACTTAAATCAATCGGATCAGTATGTAATGTCCTACGGAATTGAATTCGATGAATTTGCTGCTGCTTTTTCAGATTCATTAAATCATTTGCTTTTATTAAAGCACCGCTTTGATGATACTGAGTTTAATATGCATACGCTGCTTGAATATTGTCCGGAGGATCGCGTAAAAAAATTAGCTGGGGAAGATGTATACGGGTACGGAGATTTTTGCTGGATTGATTTTATTGAAGAAGAGGTTTTAAATGAGCTGACAGGCCAAGAAATTGCAGAATTATTATATTTGGGTCATTTGAAGCAGCATTTAAAATTGCCCTTCTATAATAAGCTGGGAAATCGATTTGTGTATTTAGCCCATGATGATGGCTGGTTTAACAAAATTTATTATCGCAGCTTTAAGGACTTTTTTCATTTACTTAGTGAGGCCATTTCCGGAAAGGTAAGTAAACTTAAATTGGAGAAATCCCTTTTAGGTTTAAGGAAAAAACGCACCTATCCATCCGTAAATAAGGAGATTCTTCTTTCCTTAACTCCGTTTATGAAAGAGGGAATCTGTATTTCCATGAAAGATGCAGATCAGCAGCGTACAAAGATTGAAATCCCAATCTGGGTAATTGGTGATTTTGCCAATATGGATGATATGTATGAGGAATATGAAATTATTTCAAAAGAACCATATCATGCTAAAATCATTTTTGATAAAAAAACAAAAGAGTGGAAATTGAATGTTCGCTAATCTCTCCTGATAATTTGGAGAGATTTTATTTTTTGATTGTTTTGACCCAAGCACTTGATTTCATAAAATATAAAAAAGATTATCACATCATTCCTTAAATTTTTGAGAAAGTGCTAAAATAAAAACAGTATTTAAAATGGAGGTTTATCATGAAAACGAAACTTGGTTTATTATACGGAGGAAAATCCGCTGAACATAAAGTATCTATGCAAACGGCAATGGCAGTCATTCGCGCACTGGACCTAGAAAAATTTGAAATTCATCCTATTTACATAAATGAAGAAGGTAAGTGGATTAAGGGTGCGCAGCTGCAAGCTCCTGTTGAGAATGTAAAGGAACTTGAGTTTACCGGGGGGAATGAATTATCCCCACTTTCATTAGCCCCTGCTTTATTTGAAGGAAATAAACAGGAACAAGCACCTCTTGACGTCATCTTCCCGCTATTGCACGGACCAAATGGGGAAGATGGTACGGTTCAAGGATTATTAGAACTATTAAATCTCCCTTATGCCGGAAATGGGGTACTTGCTTCCGCAGCTGGTATGGATAAAGTGATGATGAAAAATGTATTTGCACAAGCCGGGCTTGCCCAAGTAAACTATGTTGCCTTTATTAAAAGTGAATGGCAAAAGGAAAAAGAAGCTGCTTATGCAAAGGTTGAGGAAGCGCTTGGTTATCCATGTTTTGTAAAGCCGGCTAATCTTGGTTCTAGTGTTGGAATTAGTAAATGCCGGAATCGTGCAGAATTGGAAACAGCTTTTGCGGAAGCCTTCCAATTTGATCGCAAGGTGATTATCGAAGAAGGTGTAACTGCCCGTGAAATTGAAGTGGGTATTCTAGGGAATGATGAGCCGGAATGTTCCATAGCCGGAGAAATTGTTCCAAAAAAGGATTTTTATGATTATAAAGCGAAATATGAAGATGGCGAGACCGCGTTGATTATTCCAGCTGAAATTACAGAGGATGAATATAAACAAATTAAAGCTATGGCGATTCAGGCATTTAAAGCGTTGGATTGTTCAGGGTTGGTTCGTGCTGATTTCTTCTTAACAAAGGATGGAAGGGCATTAATTAACGAAGTAAATACAATGCCTGGTTTTACTCCATTTAGTATGTTCCCGCTGTTATGGAAGCACACCGGGGTTGAATACCCACAATTAATTGAGCGCCTTGTCAATCTTGCAAAAGAAAGACATAACGAAAAACAACAGATTAAATATACTTTTTAAAATAATCAGTAACGGCACGGCTTTTCGCCGTGTCCGTTCTTTTGAGAATCAATTGAATAGAGGAGGGAAAAAGGATGAAAAGAACTCTTAGCCAAATCGCTAACATGATCACGGTAAAAAATGATATCACTCCTTTTAAAGATGTAGTCGTCCAAGAAGTTATTATCGATTCAAGAAAAATTGAAGCGGGAACCTTGTTCGTACCCTTTAAAGGGGAACGGGTAGATGGCCATAAATTTGTAGAGGAATCCATCCAAAAAGGTGCTGTAGCTGCTTTTTGGCAAAGTGATGTTCCAAACCCGCCAGAGCATCTGCCGATTTTAATTGTTGATGATTGTTTAACAGCTTTACAGGAATTAGCAAGAAGCTATCGTCAGGAACTGGATATAAAGGTGGTAGGAATCACCGGAAGTAACGGAAAAACAACCACAAAGGATTTAACTGCTGGCCTGCTTTCGACCCAATATAAAGTACAAAAAACGGAAGGTAATTATAATAATCAAATTGGTCTTCCACTTACGATATTAGGATTGGAAGAGGATACCCAAATTGCTGTTTTGGAAATGGGGATGAGCGGACGTGGTGAAATTGAATTTCTCACCAAACTCGCCTGCCCGGATGCCGTTGTTATCACAAATATTGGCGAATCCCATTTGCTTGACCTCGGTTCTAGAGAGGGAATTGCTGAAGCGAAGCTTGAAATTTTGCAAGGCTTAAAAGCAGGTGGACTAGCTGTATTGCATGGTGACGAACCGTTATTAATGGAAAGAATCCATCGCTATAAAGGAAATGTCGAGGTACAGACCTTTGGAAGGAATGAAACCAATGATTTATTTCCGACAGACATTATTCAAATCAATCATGGTAACCGGTTTAAGACAAATGCTTCAACAGAAAGCTTTATGCTTCCTGTTTTGGGAACGCACAATATTTTAAATGCGCTTGCCTCCATGTTGATTGCCAGACATTTTAATGTTCCGTTTGAAAAAATGAATGAAGGTTTAGCAGGGATCAAGCTTACAAATATGAGAATGGAGCTTGTTGAAGGTAAGCATGGGGAAAAAATCATTAATGATGCTTATAATGCCAGCCCGACCTCGATGATTGCAGCGATTGAATTAGTATCGAACCTTCAAGGGTATGATAAAAAAATCCTTGTGTTAGGTGATATGCTGGAATTAGGGCCGCAGGAAGAACAATATCATTTGCAAATTGGTCAGGGCCTAAATCCAAATAAAATTGATTTATTGTTTACTTACGGACAATTAGGAGCTCATATCGCAAATGGTGCACGTGCAGTTTTAGGAGAAAATCGGGTTTTCGCCTTTACAGATAAAAAGGAATTAATTCACAAATTGGTAAACAATGTAAACGGGGAGTCTTTAGTGCTTGTTAAGGCATCCCGTGGGATGAAATTAGAGGAGATTGTGAATTCTTTACAAAAATAAGCTTTTAAACGAGCAAAAGGCAATTTGGCGGGTGAATGAAATGATTGGCTGCTTATGTATTCACGGCTTTACGGGAGCCCCTTATGAAGTAGAACCGCTGGTGGAGTATTTATCGGAACGGACCAATTGGAGCTTTTCTGTGCCCACACTTCCGGGTCATGGTGAAACACTTTCATTAAAAGGGGTCCAGTATCAGCAGTGGATTGAATGTGCCGAAGCTGAATTAAAGAAGCTCCTTCAAACCTGTGAAGAAGTTTATGTCATTGGTTTTTCAATGGGAGGCTTAATTGCAGCCTATTTAGCAGCCAATTATCCTGTTAATAAGCTTATTTTGTTAAGTGCCGCCGCCCTTTACATTAATCCAAAACAAATGGCGGTGGAATTAAAAACAATGCTGATTGACTCTCTAAGAGGAAACTTGAGGGAGAATGAATTATTTCAGCGTTATTTAAGAAAAATAAAAGAAACCCCAATAGCGGCAACCTTGCAATTTCGTCAACTCGTCTCCTTTATTAAACCACTTTTGCATCAAGTAGAAGTGCCAACCTTAATTGCTCAAGGGGAATGTGATGGAATGGTGCCGCCAAAAAGTGCTGAATATTTGTATCGGACCATTAATTCAAAAAAGAAGCGGATTACTTATATTAAGGATTCCCAACATCATATTTGTCACTGTGAGGAAAAAGCCGCCCTATTTTCCCAGGTGTATGATTTTTTATCCGAGTATTAAGGTTGGTAAAACTAGCTTTGATTGCAATATAAAAGGAATAGTGGTATGATAATAATCAACGTGTCTTAAGAACGAGGAAACAAGGGCATACTCCTATGGAGGAATGTCTTTTTTTGATAAAATAAATTTGGGCATTTTGATGCGTCACGATACATTCAGCATAAATACAATTTTTAAATAGATGAAGGAGAATGAAAACATTGACGAAGTTTCAAGATTTAGGTATTAGCCAGGAAACATTAAAGGCTGTCCTCAAAATGGGTTTTGAGGAAGCAACGCCAATTCAGGCAGAAACAATTCCGTTGAGCTTAGAAAATAAAGATTTGATCGGGCAGGCTCAAACTGGAACAGGAAAAACTGCTGCGTTTGGTATTCCATTGGTAGAAAAAGTTGATACAAGTGTAGAAGCAATCCAAGGGATTATTATTGCTCCAACCCGTGAACTTGCGATTCAAGTATCGGAAGAACTATACAAAATCGGAGCAGGTAAAAGGGTTCGCGTTTTACCAATTTACGGAGGACAGGATATTGGCCGCCAAATCCGCTCTCTAAAAAAGGCTCCACATATTATTGTTGGAACACCAGGTCGTGTGCTTGACCATATTAATAGAAAAACACTCCGACTAGACCATGTTCATACAGCTATCCTAGACGAAGCCGATGAAATGTTAAACATGGGTTTCATTGAAGATATTGAAACGATTTTAGCGGAAATCCCTACTGAGCGCCAAACCTTACTGTTCTCAGCAACCATGCCGGGACCGATTCAGCGAATGGCTGAAAAGTTTATGAAGAATCCGCAAATTGTCCGAGTCAAAGCAAAAGAAATGACAGTTCCTTCCATTGAACAATATTATGTGGAAGTGCAGGAAAAAAATAAATTTGATGTGCTAACAAGACTTTTGGATATCCAATCACCAGAACTTGCGATTATTTTCGGACGGACGAAACGCCGTGTCGATGAGTTAGCAGAAGCTTTAAACCTTAGAGGCTATACGGCTGAAGGAATTCATGGCGACCTTAGTCAGGCAAAACGTCTATCTGTCCTTCGTAAATTTAAAGAGGGCTCAATTGATGTTCTTGTCGCTACAGATGTGGCAGCAAGGGGCCTTGATATCTCTGGTGTAACCCATGTATATAACTTTGATATTCCTCAAGATCCTGAAAGCTATGTTCACCGTATTGGACGTACGGGTCGTGCAGGTAAAACAGGGGTTGCGATGACCTTTATTACACCAAGGGAAAAATCTTACCTGAATGTGGTTGAAAAAACTACAAAACGTAAGATGGAAAGAATGAAGCCGCCAACCCTTGATGAAGCATTAGAAGGACAGCAACGTGCGGTAGTTGATAAAATTCTACAGACGATCGAGTCGAATAATCTTCAATATTACAAAGCAGCCGCCGAAGAATTACTTGAAGCAAACGATGCTTCCACTGTTGTTGCGGCTGTGTTGAAGATGTTGACGAAAGAACCGGATACTACTCCTGTTAAGCTGACAGAAGAACAACCGCTTCCGCAAAAAAGGGAAAGAAGACCACAGGATCGGGACCGCAGACGAAGAGACGATTCTAGAGGGTTTAATTCTGACCGCAGAAAAAAATCACCGGTAAAACCAAGAAGCGGTGAAAAAAGAACGTCAGGCAAATCAAAGCCGAGAAGTTATAATCATTAAAATAGGAAAGAGCATGGACCAATTGTCCATGCTCTTTTTAGCTTGCATTCAACTTTTTATCCGCTTTCTTCTTTAAGGATCGTTTAACAGTGTCCATGATTAAATATAGTAAAGGAATGAACTCCAAACTGTAGGAAAAGGTGGCAAACGATTGAGTAAAAAGGCTGGTCATTTCGGCAAATCCGCTTGATATGTTTATGGATAAGACAATCATTACCGCTGTTAACGAAAACACTAGAGGACGATGATCTTTCAAGCGAAAAAGCTGGGCAAGGATTTGAACAGAAATCGTAAATAAAACAGTAACTTTGATAAAAACTGTTGTGGCCCAGATAGAAATTAATAAATGGTCAAGGTTTTGGATGAAATCTGCAATACGGATATAGCGAATCATTTCTAACATTGGATAGGTCAGGTGACTTGCCAAATTTGGTCCAAACAGCAATAATAGCCAGATGATATTGGATGAAATAAATAGAATAGAGAAAAAGGATGCCCAGATAATGGATTTAAAGGTTTTATGCTTTTGCGTCAAATAGGGAAACAAAAAAAGTAAAATAAAGGCCTCTCCAAAAAAATGAGCAGTGGAGTAGCTGCCCATAAAGATTCCTTGTCCGCTATGGTTTGTAATAAAGGCAATCCAGCGTTCCCAACGCAATTCCTTGCCAATAAAAAGCATATTTCCGATATTTGCAATAATTACAAGGTAAAATAACCCTTGAGCAATTCGGAATAAATTTTCAAATCCTAATCGAGCTGTAACGGCTACTACCACTCCAAACATGCAGCCAACCGCCCAATTCGGCGTTTTGGGAAGATAAATTTGGACAATAAAATCTTCATATTCTCTTAGAATCAGAGCGCTGCTGTTCAAAAGGGAAAAAAAGAAAATGGCCATAAAAGAAATATGAATCCAGTTGGGGAAAATCTCCTTTCCATAATGGACGATAAATTCATTAGGTCTTCGCTTCGCCAGTTTTATGACAAAAAAGGCAAGTATAATCCCTGTTAAGGCGCTTAAACATAGAACAATTAATGAGTCGTACTGGGATAGGTAAATCAGGTGACTAGCACCAAATCCAACCAATGTGGAGAAAAAATAAAGAATGAAGAAAAGTAATAGTTGATTTTGGGAAATCTGTTCAGTTTTCAAAAAAGGTTCACCTAACCTATAATTTTCTGTTGGATTGGTTTAAATAGAAATTGAATCAAATCACTTGGACTAGGTAGTTGGTTGAATAGGATAGTTGAAATACAGTAAAAAAAGGAAGCACCCATTATACAGAAGACAATCCAGTAGGTTCTTTTTTTACGATTTTTGCTTTTTAAGTACGTCCATTCGTAACAAAATATTATGAGAAAGCCAAGGATAATCAAAGTCATAAATTTCTTCCCTTTATCCAAAATGGATCATTTTCGGACCCTGATCGTTTAATCTTTAAATCAACGTGAACATTTAATTTTACCTTTTCACGATAAACCTCAGGCCAGTTATTTTTTACCTTTTTCCATATCTTTGGTTTATGCCAGGATAGATATTCACTGAATTGAAAAACATCTGCTTTTTCTTCTTGAGAAGCCTTTAAAGCGGCTTTAATCCTATTTCGGATTTGTTTTTCGGCTGTTTGCTCAAGCTGAGCTATGTTTTTTTCATTTGATAAATTGATATTGGAATGAGATTCAGAAATATTCCCTTCCGCCTTTATATCGACATTAAAAGTGAAAGGTTCGTTTTTGGAAGGGCGAATCTTTGAATGGGCGTTCATGACTAATAAACTAATCAAATGTTGATCTTTCGGAGAATTTATGGTAACTTCGGCACCTTTTATCAGGTTGCGAAGCCAGAAAGCCCCCCGGCCCACTTTTGTGTCTAATTTTCCGACCATTTTATAATGATGAAATAAGGCCATCTCTCCCGGACTGACAAAAAGCCCCTCTTTCCCACCTTCACTTAGCATTTTCATGGTTTTCTTAGATAAAAGGCCGACAATCATATCACCGCTATTTGCTTCAAGGAAGTCTTTTGTTGTTGTATCAACAGTGACCTTTCTTTGCGTAAAAGATATGGGAATGCTACTTGGAAATCGTTCAAATATCGGTGTTAATTTTTCGATATCCTTTGCTTTTCCTGGTGCAATTAATAAAGCCTGATTAATATTCAAACTTGGTTCCCGGACAACAAATTCTAATACATCTTTAATACCATCCCTCGCCATTTCTTCACTAATGATAATGATCCTCGTATGTCCCCAGCTGATATTTCTAGTTAGGGTTGCCTGTATTTTTTTATAGGCTTCCGTAAATGACTTTCCAGTTGCAGAAAGAATGGTATAGGGTTTTCCAGTTGAACCTGCACCGCCAAGATCACCAGGTACAAGGCGATTAGGCAAGGTAAACGAAAGACTTATCTCCATGTTGCCGTTCGCTGCCTTATCAACATAGATGCCGGCGACGAAAGCACGTTCATTGAGTTCTAATTGTGACCAGCAGCCTGTTAATAATAATGGAAATAGCAAGATGAGCCATTTTAGTCTTTTCATTAATCTTCATCATCCTCGAGTATGGATTTCTCGACATTTGATCGATTTCGATCATTTGACCCGGAAAAAGAGGGGCGGCGCTGCATTATCCACCAAGGAGCCCTGATAAAAATGTCTTTTAAATCACTCGTTCTAAGTGGGGCTGTTGGAGAAAGATAGGGCATTCCGAATGAACGAATGCTTACCACATGAATATAGATTAGAATTGTGCCAATCATTAATCCAAAAATTCCAAACGTGCCCGCCAAAAGCATAATGGGGAACCGAAGCAACCGGACCGAAAATCCTAAATCATAACCGGGTATCACGAAGGAGGCAATCCCGGTAATCGAAACGATGATCACCATAATGGCAGAAACTATTCCTGCCTGGACGGCTGCTTGACCAATGATGATTGCCCCTAAGATTCCAATTGCCTGACCGACAGCTTTTGGAGTACGAATTCCTGCCTCACGTAAACCTTCAAAGGCAAGTTCCATCAGAAATGCTTCCACGATGCTTGGAAATGGTACATTCTCACGTGATGCAGCAACACTTAATAAAAGACTCGTAGGAATCATTTCCGGATGGAAGGTGGTGATAGCTATATAAAAGGATGGGAAAGTCAGCGAAACAATTAACCAGCCGTAGCGGAGCAATCGAATAAAACTAGTAAGAAAATATCGTTGGTAATAATCTTCAGCGGCTTGGAGGAACATGTAAAAATTAACAGGTGCAATAAGCGGGATCGGGTCACCGTCTACAAAAATAACTACTCTTCCTTCCAGTAAGGCTGCCGCCGCCACATCCGGGCGCTCTGTTTTTTGTGATTGAGGGAATGGTGATAATGGCCGATCATCGATACACTCTTCAATATAGCTGCTCGCTAAGACGCCATCTATTTTAATCCGATTTATTCTTTGTTTCACTTCTTCAATTAAGTCATCCCGGCAAAGTCCTTCGATATAACTAAGGATGACTTTCGTTTTTGTATATTTTCCGAGTACAAGTTGTTCCATTTTTAAGGCAGGAGATTTTATTCTTCTGCGGATCATGGTGACATTTGTATGAATATCCTCCAAAAATGCTTCTCTTGGACCCCTGATGACATTCTCATTTGTGGTTTCACTTCCGGTTCGCTTTTCAAAGCTTGTTAGAGGAAAAGCTATCATGCGGCTGTCGCCTTCGAAAAAGACAATAACTTTTCCGTCCAAGATATTTTCTGCTGCTTCTTGCATTTCAGTCAGAATACTAGTGCACATCGTACTGATGGATTGTAAATCAAGTAATTTATGAATTAATTCTTTAGTTGATGAAGCAAAATTAGGAGAGACAATATATTTTAACACTTGGTCATCAAATAATTGCTGATCCACCATACACTGTAAAAAGACAATTCCACAGCGCGTTTGATTAGCCGTTAATTCGTGAAAGGTGATATCAATACTTTGTTGGAAGGTGTCTCTAAACCATTCCATTCGTACTTCAAAATCAGACCCTAAAAAAACCTTGCTATTTTCGTTTTGGGGTTTCTGCAGACTTTTGAATTTCGAAAAAATTGACATACGTCCTCACTCCACGAACTTTTCGTTAGAATTCCCCTTTTTTAGTAAAAATATTTTTGGGATCAGAACAAAATCACTAACGGGACTTAAATCACGATCCAAATGATGAGTATGCACTTGGAATTGGGTTAAATGTAATGTCTCCGGACCCGAATTACTTCTCGAATTGGTTGTCTTCCCATGGTTCAAAGGAAAATGGTATTCCAACCATTTTTGCCGTCAACTCATCATAGGATACTAAATCCTTCTTTGATAACTCTTTTAAAGAGCGTTTTCCCATTGCTCTTAATGCCATTTTCATTTCTTCTGTACTCGCTGTTAAGAATTTTTCCGCCGTTTTTTCTCCCTTTTCTGTTTTAAATTGATCCTTGAACTTGCCGTCATACCACATTGCTTGTGTTGGCGGTTCAAATGGAAGGGCATTTAATACTTGATCATGGGCGAGAGCAAACAACATGGCAGAGCCTACATAGACAGCATCGGCACCGAGAGCAAGCACTTTTAAAAAATGACCGGGAACTAAAAGGCCTCCTGAAATGATTAAACTAATCTTTCCCTTCTTGTTTCTTTTTTCTAGATGATTTACAGCTCTTACGACAGCATGCAAGGTTGGGATTCCAAAGTCATCAAATAATATCGGCGGTGCACCCTTCATTGCAGCTTGTCCGCCGTCAATCGTAATAAAATCAACTCCCATAAAGATTAAATGATCTAGATCTTCTTCAATTTTTCCACCTGCGCCAATTTTGACACCAATAGGTACTCCTCCTGATCGTACCCGCAGCTCCTCCACCATTAGTTTTAAATCTACTAAGGTTTGGTCTTCCCAAAAGTTTTCATGAATGACTGCTTCCTCATTTTCCTCAAGTCCCATTACTTCACGTGCACGACCTGCTAAACTTTGTGGCGGAATTTTTTCGCCCATTCCCGCCATTGCACCCTGGCCCAATTTAATTTCAATCATATCAGCACGGCTAAATAAGTGATCTTCCTTTGCCCAATCAGTTTTAGAAAATTGTAAAATATACTTTCCGGCTGCGTCTAATTCTTCGGGCAGGATGCCACCTTGCCCGGAATTAATCGCTGTTCCTGTCTTTTTAGCAGCGGTTGCCAAAGAAAGCCTGGCTTGTTCACTAAGTGAAATCCCAAAGCCCATTCCACTGATCATAAGTGGAATTTTTATTTCCATTGGTTTTTTGGCCCTTGGCCCAATGGTAACGGTAACATCTACATCATCTTCACCATCAACTGGAAAGGGTGATGTTTGTGCGGGGATAAAGGTAATCGGATCCAAATGCGGCCATTTTTTAGAAGAGCCGCCAAGCGGGCGAGAAAGGACCGTCCCTGTTTCTGCCCGCAAGCTATTTTCCAGCATATTTTGAATGCCCATATGCCGAAGGCCTGGGATCAATTCCATAATATTTTCTTGATAACTGTCAGATAAAATGATTTTTCCGGCCCTTTTCGTGATTAGTTTCATCACCCAGCGCCAGCCGACGAGCATGAAGAGAACCACGATAAATAAGAAAGATGTGAGTGCAAAAGTTAAATAAACCAATAGGTTCGCCATAGTCACTTCTCCAAATACATAAAAAAATTGATCGTATCATGTAAATTAATTCTCCATTTGTTTTGCGTCCCACGGTTCAAAGGAAAACGGAATTCCAACCATTTTGGCGGTTAATTCATCATAGGATACCAGATCCTTTTTTGATAACTCTTTTAAAGAGCGTTTTCCCATTGCTCTCAAAGCCATTTTTATCTCTTCGGTACTTGCTGTTAAGAATTTCTCTGCCGATTTTACACCAACTTCAATCTTAAATTGATCCTTGTATTTCCCTTGATTCCATGCAACTTGTGTCGGCGGTTCAAACGGAAGGGCATTCAATGATTGTGGATGTGAGACACTAAATAACATAGCGGAGCCTAAATACACAGCATCCGCTCCGAGGGCAAGCACCTTTAAAAAATGTCCGGGTACTAAAAGTCCGCCAGAGGCAATCAAACTAATTTTCCCCTTCATGTTTCTCTTTTCTAGATGTTTAGCTGCTCTGACAATTGCATGCAAAGTTGGGATTCCAACGTCGTCAGATAAAATAGGGGGGGCACCAAGTGTTGCTGCTTGTCCGCCATCTACGGCAATATAATCAACACCTATGTAGATTAAATGATCAATATCTTCTTCAATTTTCCCGCCGGCCCCCATTTTTGAGCCAATGGGAACACCACCTGTTATATTCCGAAGCTCATCAACTAGTTCTTTCAAATCATCCAGCGTTTGATTTTCTACAAAATTATCATAAAGCACGGCATCCTCGTTTTCCTTTAACCCCATCAGTTCACGGGCACGGCCTGTTAAATTTTTAGGAGAAATTTTCCCGCCTGTCCCAAGTAATGCCCCCTGCCCCAACTTAACTTCGATCATATCTGCCCGCTTAATTAATTCTTCCTCCTTTGACCAATCTGTTTTGGAAAATTGTAAAATATATTTTCCGCCGATATTGATTTCCTCAGGTAAAACTGCCCCCTCACCGGAATTGATAGCGGTCCCAACATTATTCGCCGCTTGTGCTAATGAGATTCTCACTTCCTCACTGAGGGCAATCCCATAGGCCATGCCGCTGATCATTAACGGAATTTTTATTTTCATTGGTTTTTTTGCTTGTGGCCCAATGGTTACTTCCACATCGACATCTTCTTCACCGTCAATCGGAAAAGGTGACGTTTGGGCAGGGATAAAGGTAATCGCATCTAGATGTGGCCATTTTTTTGAAGAGCCAAGCGGGCGGTGGAGAACATCGCCTGTTTCTGCGCGCAAGCTATTTTCAAGCATATTTTGTATGCCCATATGCCGGAGTCCGGGCATCAATTCCATCACATTTTCTTGATAACTGTCTGTTAAAATAATTTTCCCCATTTGTTTCACCATTCGTTTCATGAACCAACGCCATCCAAAAAGCATGAATATAAAAATAGTACAAATAAATGCTACCATTCCAAAAGTCAAATAATATAAAATGTTTGCCATAGTTATTTCTCCAAATTCCGCAAAGTTTCAATAATAAAGTCAACTAATCTTATTATGTCCAAAAAAAGGGAAATCTTATAAATATCAAGATAATACTTAGAAAACAGTCTAGATTTTATATATATAACATCGTATTAAATTTTCAATTTACACTAAACTATATACATATAAAAACAGGGGGATTTTTTGATGAATATAATGAATGATCTTGGTCATCGATCTTGGCCATTACCATCGAAATATTGGATTATGCGACAAACTTGGAAAAATTTATTGTTTTTGCATTGGCCAATTCCACTTAATATACTACGGCCATATATTCCTTCTTCTTTACAAATTGATACTTTTAATGGCTCCGCATGGTTAGGTGTCATTGTATTTGTTTTAGAAGGAATCTTTCCCCGTGGAGTATCATCTATTTCCCTAACCCCTAAATTTCCAGAAATGAATGTAAGAACATATGTAACATGCGATGGAAAACCCGGTATTTATTTTTTATCTATTGATGTTAAGAACTGGGCTTCCTTGAAGATTGCAAAAAGATGGTTTCATTTACCGTATAATTCAGCACAAATTTCTTTGCGAAAAGAAGGACAATCCTTTCATATTGAAAGTAGTAGGAACGGTAATTTTAAAACCCCTATATCATTTAAGGGGAAATACGTTCCGGTATCGGAAGTTTATTTTCCAAAGGAAGGAACGCTAGACCATTGGCTCACTGAGCGTTATTGCCTCTATAGTTCGAATCACGGAGGCAATATTTATTGTGGTGAAATACACCATCTGCCTTGGCCGTTGCAAAAAGCAGAAATAGAGATATTCAGGAATACCCTTTTTTCTCCTTTTCAATTTGACATATCTCAAGTGAATCCTATCGCGCATTTCTCTACAGGGGTTGAGTCGCTAATATGGAATATTAAGAAAATACAGACTCAATAAAATTATTTGTTAAGAAGAGAAGTATTAATTTAATTCGTGTATATTTGGGTTAGTCTGGATAAATTATATTTTTATGGAATTATTACTGTAAAAGATCAATTTGAGGGGGAGCTTAATGGTTAAGCATAAAACGAAAATTGCATTCTCTTTAGCCGTATTAATTTTTCCTTGGCTAACCGTTCCTTTTATGGGAATAAGAAGTTTTTTTAGGTTTTTACCCGTAGCAAGCTTTACCAATTTATTTTTAAGCGTATTCAGCCTAATTTGTTATAAGAAAAAATGGTGGATTACTAAAAGCCCTATATCTCCTGGTCCGATAGATTTTACATTTATATTGGGTCCTTATTTTGTAGCAACACTATGGATCTTTAAATTAACATTCGGAAATTTTCCAAAGTACCTACTTACAAATATGGTTTTGGATGTCATAAATGCTTTTCCATTACCTTATATAGGTAAAAAAGTCGGAATTGTCAAATTTATAAAGATGAAACATACTACTTGGTATTTTATTTGTATATTCTTGGCGATTATTATTTATGGCTTTCAGTACGTTGTAGAACAATCGATTAGGAGGGCAGCTAGTCTTAAAAACGCAGAGTTTTCATTTAATAAAGAATCAAGATAGGTTTAAAGAAATACATACTTTTCACTTCACAAACTTTTTGTAGAATTCCCTGTTCCATATAAATATATCTTTGAAAAATGAAAAAACCTCCACGGATGGAGGTTCTCTTTATTTTTGTGAGAAAATGCCAATGATAACGATTAATATAACGATTCCCCAAATTAAAATTTTTAGGGGGGATTTAGAAGTAAACAGTCGTCTTTTTCCGCTTGCCCAATAAGTGACATCTTTAATTGAATTGGAAAGCTCCTTTTTGTTGTAATAGGGAATCACTCCGAGGAAAAATCCACCAAGTAATCCGAATAAATGGGCGGTAATATTAATATTTGGCTGTAAAAATGTCATAATTAAGCTGAGGACGCATAGAACGAGGATAATATGTGAGTTTTGTCTCGAAAGCCAATTTTTACGAAAAATAATAATCGCTACATAATATCCAAAAAGGCCAAAAATCGCTCCACTTGAGCCGACGTGGGTATAGCTGAGCGGCTCAAGGAGAAGCGTTGCGAGGTTGGCAATCAGTCCTGATACAAGATAGACCAATAGAAATTTTACCCCGCCAAGCATTCGTTCAAGCGCTGGGCCGAACAGCAGCAAAGAAACACTATTAAAAAGCATATGTGTAAAACCGCTATGCAAAAAGGTTGGAGTAATGAGCCGCCAATATTCTCCCTCCAAAATATAAAGGTTTACACCTGAAAGATGTTCAAAAAACCAGTAGTTTGGGAAGATAGGCAGTACGGTGAAAAGAAATAAAACTACATGCATGGTAATAATAGTAGAAACAATTGGATACAAACGGATAAATTCACGAAAGCTTTCCGTTCTTGTAAACATATATGTACCTCCTGGAGCTTTTGCGACTTGTACATTATTATTTATGCTGATTATAAACCAAATAGAAGGAAGATGAAGCATGATTAAAGGGATTGGGATTGATATTATTGAATTGTCAAGGGTTCAGGATTTATTACATAGACAACGAAAATTGATTGACCGAATTTTAACTGACCAGGAGAAACAAAAATTCGAGGTGCTTTCAGAGCGGAGGCAGGTTGAATTTTTAGCTGGAAGATTTGCAGCAAAAGAGGCCTTTTCGAAAGCTGCCGGTACAGGGATTGGAAAAGAGCTGTCCTTTTTGGATATTGAGATTGATTCGGATTCTCTAGGAAAGCCCTATTTTGTAAAGCCGGAAATCAAAGGCCATTTATCTATTTCTCATAGCAAAGAATATGTTGTGGCCCAAGTGATTATTGAGAATGAAGTGATAAAAAAATAACTGCTTGACCTTCCTCATTAGCATATTCCTAAAGGTTGTCTCATATATTCATAGAGAATTAGGAGAGACAAGGTCAGCTATGGTCATTTTGATAAGCGATTATTCTGGCCCCTGCCTTTCTCTTCTCCATAATCATATGAAATGAGACAAGAAGGGGTTGAAGGAATGAGGAAAAAGTTGATGCTGCTGATCACGGGACTAATGGTCATCTTTTTGCTGGCAGCTTGTGGGTCGAAGTCTCAGGGTGATGTAGTAAAAGAGTTAAGTGGTAAACTTGATGATTTATCGGGTTATAAAGTAAATGCAAAAATGACCCTAAAAATGGGCACGGATTCTCAAGTGTATAATGTTGAAATCTGGCAAAAGGACAAGAAGTTTTATCGAGTAAATCTAAAAAATGCCGAAAAAGACCAAAGTCAGATGATTTTAAGGAATGACGAAGGGGTATTCGTTCTAACTCCTGCCTTAAATAAGAGCTTTAAATTCCAGAGCGATTGGCCGCAAAACAGCAGCCAGGCTTATCTATATGAATCATTAATTAAAGATATTATGATGGATAAAGAGGCAAAATTCTCCTCAACCAAGGACTACTATGTATTTGAAACGAAAACACGCTATCAAAATAATAGCATGCTCCCATTCCAAGAAATTAAACTAAATAAGAAGGATTTATCACCGGCAGTGGTTAAAGTAATGGATCCTGACCGAAATCCGCTTGTAACAGTTGAATTTGAAAAAGTGAAGTTTAATGCAAGCTTTGATAAAGACGATTTTAAATTGAAAAAGAATATGACAAGGGCACAAATCGGAATGCCTGCAATGGCGGAACCAAAAGATGCTGCCTTTACGGTTAAATATCCAACAGCCAAAATTTCTGGTACGAAGTTAATTAAGGAAGATGAAGTAAGCATTGAAGACGGCAAACGAGTTGTTTTAACCTATGACGGCAAAAAATCCTATACACTTGTACAGGAAAAAGTAACAGTGAAAGATGCCTCCACTTCACCGACGTATGTGGAAGGGGATTTGGTAGATTTGGGAACAACCATTGGTGCTGTATCGGATCACTCTATTTCTTGGACGCAAGACGGGGTAGATTACATGATTGCTTCGAAAAATCTTTCAAGAGATGAAATGATTGAAGTAGCACAATCCGTACAGGGTGATGCTGTTAAATAGGATATTTTAAGCAGGCTTTTTAAAGCCTGTTTTCTTTTTGATTTGGAGCAATTAAATTGTTTTATGATAAAATATTATTGGAGTTTAATTAACGTTCTTAGGAAGTGAAAAAATGGAAGAGCACAGCTTTTTCTATCGAGACACATGGGCGGAAGTAGACTTGGATTGTATTCATGCGAATGTATCGTCCGTTAAAAAGCTTCTGCCCAATGAAGTGGAAATCATGGCAGTTGTAAAAGCAAATGCCTATGGACACGGGGATGTACAAGTGGCAAGAGAAGCGCTTGATGCGGGTGCAACGCATTTGGCTGTAGCCTTTATGGACGAAGCCCTTGCTTTGAGAAAAAAAGGAATTACAGCACCTATTCTTGTATTAGGTGCCAGTCGTGCCGAAGACGTACAAATGGCTGCAGATAATCAAATAACCCTTACCGTTTTTCAAAAGGATTGGCTGCTGGAGGCTCAAAAACATTTAAAAATAGATAGCAGGGTGTCTGTTCATATAAAGTTGGATACTGGAATGGGCAGACTTGGTATTCGCGGTAAAGAAGAACTTGAAGATTTTGAGCAACTGGTATCCCTTGATCAGCGTTTTCACCTTGAAGGAATCTATACTCATTTCGCTACAGCAGATGAACTGAATCAAAATTATTTCAATCAGCAATTCGAGTTATTCCAAGAGTTAATAAGTGTGCTGAAGGTACGTCCAAAGTATGTTCATTGCAGTAATAGCGCCGCAACGCTGAGATTTCAAAGCGGCATTTATAATGCCGTCCGCCTGGGGATTGCTATGTACGGATTGACACCATCCCTTGAGATGGAATCTGAAATTCCATTTTCTTTGAATGAAGCCTTTTCGCTGCACTCAAAGCTTGTCCATGTAAAACAACTGTATAAAGGTGATAAAATAAGTTACGGTGCTACGTATGAGGCAAGCGGGGATGAATGGATTGGGACCGTCCCAGTTGGCTATGCAGATGGGTGGATTCGAAAATTGCAGGGTCAGGAAGTATTAATCAATGGAATACGTGTGCCAATTGTCGGCAGAATCTGTATGGACCAATTCATGGTGCGGCTTCCGCATGAGGTACCTGTTGGTACGAATGTAACCTTAATTGGGAAAGATAACAATCAGTTTATATCCATCAATGAAATTGCAAAAAAATTGGAGACCATCAATTACGAGGTTCCCTGTATTATAACGAATCGAGTCCCTCGTCTTTATAAAAAAGGCGGAAAAGCAACCGAAATAAAAAACTATCTTCTTTAGAAAAATGAAGGCGTATTTATTAAATTTAAACATATTTATATTATTGCGGACTTTTTGTGCATAAAAGCATCTTTTATTGGCTTATAATACAATAGTATTATAATTAGTCTATGCATTTAGGTTGATTAGTGTTATTATAAAATATGGTACAGAGAAAAATTGGTGTGTAGTGATGGTGGAGGTGTATGTTTGTGTCTGAATCCGGCGCAACTACGGAGATCTTAGTGAAATTACCGCAACATCTTTTAACCGAGTTAGATGGTTTTGTAAAGCTAGAAAATGTGAATCGCAGCGAATTTATTTATCAAGCAACAAAAATGTATTTACGCGAACGTAAAAAAAGACAAATTCGCGAATCCATGAGACGTGGATATATGGAAATGGCTAAGATTAATTTAAGGATTGCATCTGAAGCATTTCAAGCAGAATACGAGGCAGAACACACAGTAGAACGTCTTGTAAGCGGAGGATAATCCCTTGATTGTCAAGCGTGGTGACGTATATTTCGCGGACCTATCCCCAGTTGTTGGTTCTGAACAAGGCGGCGTCCGTCCTGTACTTGTCATCCAAAACGACATCGGGAATCGGTTTAGTCCCACCGTTATTGTTGCAGCGATTACAGCTCAAATTCAAAAAGCGAAGCTTCCGACTCATGTTGAAATAGACGCGAAGCGCTACGGTTTTGAACGAGACTCAGTCATTCTTTTAGAACAAATTCGTACAATAGATAAGCAGCGGTTAACCGATAAAATTACCCATCTCGATGACGAAATGATGGAAAAAGTGGATGATGCCTTGCGTGTAAGCATCGGTCTCATCGAATTTTAGCTAAGCACGCTCTTTTTGAAAGGGCGTTTTTTTATACATATTCTACTCTTCTACTGTGTTTTTCTGCTGAAAGCAAGCCCGCCGGCTTGCTTTTTTGTTGCTAAAAAAGCAAAACCATGGTTGGTGAATCGCTCAGTTTTATTTGATACAATAAAATGGAAATGATGAAGTGGAGGATTGTTTAAGTGAATGATACAGTCGTAAAAGATGAGCAGTTGTTGTTTGGTAAGATTGCATCCGAGCAAGCAATTTCCGCCAAGCAAGTTAAAAGTGTGATTTCGTTACTAAACGAAGGCAATACCGTACCATTTATTGCCCGTTACCGTAAGGAAATGACTGGAGCGCTTGATGAAGTGCAGATTCGCAATATTTTAGAACGCTGGCAGTATATTCAAAACCTCGAACAACGTAAAGAAGAGGTTCTGAGGATCATTGCTGAACAAGGAAAACTAACTGAAGAATTGAACAAGAGCATCACCCGTGCTGAAAAGCTTCAGGAGGTCGAAGATTTATATCGGCCTTATAAACAAAAACGCCGAACAAAAGCAACCGTTGCAAAAGAAAAAGGATTGGAACCTTTTGCGGAGTGGCTCATGACCTTCACAAAAGAAAATGTGGAAGGTAAGGCACAGGAGTTCTTATCTGAAGAAAAAGAAGTCCTTTCTGTTGAGGATGCCATTGCAGGAGCTAAAGATATCATTGCGGAATGGGTAAGTGATGATGCTGAAGGGCGAAAATGGATTCGGAACGAAACCTTTAAATCTGGTACAGTCTCATCTGCCGTTAAGGAAGAGGAAAAGGACGAAAAGAAAGTTTATGAAATGTATTATGAATATGAAGAGCCTGTAAGCAAAATTGTACCCCACCGGATTCTAGCTCTTAATCGCGGCGAAAAGGAAGATATTTTACGAGTTTCAATCAAAATGAATACAGATCTAATCTTGAATTATCTTTCAAAAAAGTGGATTCGTAATCAGCATTCACCTGCGGCGCCAAGTGTAGTTGAGGCGATCGAAGATAGTTATAAAAGATTAATCCAGCCCTCTATTGAAAGGGAAATTCGAAGTGAACTAACTGAAAAAGCAGAGGAGCAGGCGATACATATTTTTTCTGAAAATCTTCGGAATTTGCTTTTGCAGCCGCCGCTTAAAGGAAAAGTCGTAATCGGAGTCGATCCGGCATATCGAACAGGCTGTAAACTTGCTGTTGTAGATGAAACGGGAAAGGTTCTAAAGATTGATGTCATCTATCCGCATCCACCGGTTTCAAAAACAAAAGAAGCAAAAGAAAAGTTCATTCAAATTCTAAGGGAATATAAGGTAGAAATGGCTGCCATTGGAAACGGAACGGCATCAAGAGAAACAGAGCAGTTCGTGGCGGATATCTTAAAGGAGATGGATGAAGAAATTTTTTATTTAATTGTCAATGAAGCGGGAGCTAGTGTTTACTCCGCATCTGATTTAGCAAGAGAAGAGTTTCCAAATTTCCAAGTAGAAGAGAGAAGTGCTGTATCGATTGCCCGCCGCTTACAGGACCCGCTTGCTGAGTTGGTGAAGATTGACCCTAAATCCGTAGGAGTAGGTCAATACCAGCATGATGTTTCCCAAAAACGATTATCAGAATCGCTAAATTTCGTGGTGGAGACTGCAGTTAACCGTGTAGGGGTCAATGTGAATACTGCATCATCGTCCCTTTTGCAAAATGTCGCGGGTTTAACCAAAACGGCGGCTAACAATATTGTGAAAAAGCGGGAAGAGGAAGGGAAATTTACAAGCAGAGTTCAATTAAAGAAGGTACCACGGCTTGGAGCAAAAACATATGAACAAGCAATAGGGTTCCTACGGGTAATTGACGGAAAAGAGCCTCTGGATCGTACGGGAATTCATCCGGAAAACTATGATGAAGTGAAAAAGTTATTATCCACCCTTGGATTTTCAACAAAGGATTTAGGTACAGACGAGTTAAAGGAAGCTCTTAACGGATTGGGCCTAAAAGCTGTTTCAGAAGAGTTAGCGATAGGAGAATTAACCTTAAAGGATATCATTGACGCTTTAGTAAGACCGGAAAGAGACCCGCGTGACGACTTACCCCGTCCCCTATTAAAAAAGGATGTTTTAAAATTAGAGGATCTGAAACCAGGGATGGAACTTCAAGGTACAGTTCGTAACGTGGTTGATTTTGGTGCCTTTGTTGACATCGGCGTAAAACAGGATGGATTAGTCCATATATCAAAGCTTAGCAATCGATTTGTTAAGCACCCGTTAGATATTGTATCTGTCGGGGATGTTGTGACGGTTTGGGTAGATTCAGTTGATATGAACAAGGGACGTGTAGCATTAACGATGCTGCCTCCCGCAAAGCAATAAACAAGCTGTAAAGGAAAACACTGCTTTTAAGGGCAGTGTTTTTTTCTGTAAAAAAACCAGCATTGGTTTAAAAGCTTGATTTGATAACGGTTCTTTTCAAAAAAGGCTCTTTTCATTTGGTTTTGAAACCAAGTCGGCATAGTAAAACCTCCTGAAAGTAAATCATTAAAGGTAAATACAATATATGCTATAATGGGTTGTCATGTTCACTAGAAATATAAAGGTATTTGTTATTTTGTACCGTATTGAAAGTATTTTGAAGAAGAAAACAGTGAAGTGGAAAGTGTGGGGAGAAAAATGGAGGCACCAGAGCTTCAAAGGCTGGTTGAAAGGATATCCATTGAAGCGTTTGGAAAACCCTTTCTACACCAAGCCAAGTTTAATTCTAGATTACGGTCTACAGGCGGAAGATACCTGTTAGGTACACATAATATTGAAATTAATAAAAAGTATTTAGAGCAATTTGGAGAGAATGAATTAATAGGGATTATTAAGCATGAGCTTTGTCATTATCATCTCCATCTTGAAGGAAAAGGGTATCAGCATCGTGACCTTGATTTTAAATGGTTACTAAAGAAAGTTGGGGCACCCCGATTTTGTACACCGCTAAAGGAGAAAGCTCCAAAGAGAACCTTTAAAAAAATACTCCTATACGAGTGCACAAACTGCCGCCTCCGTTATCAAAGAAAGAGAAGTATCGATACAAGCCGGTATGTTTGCGGGAAATGCCGAGGGAGGCTAAAGAAAATTAAAGAGGTAATCAAAGAATAATGCAAGAAAATGGAAAATGATTTTCTTGAAAAATGATATTGACTTTGAATCCTAACGTCATTATAATATGAAGAGTCGATAAGGTAATTGCCTTATTAAATCTTATTATTCCGCAGTAGCTCAGTGGTAGAGCTATCGGCTGTTAACCGATCGGTCGTAGGTTCGAGTCCTACCTGCGGAGCCATATGGGGAAGTACTCAAGAGGCTGAAGAGGCGCCCCTGCTAAGGGTGTAGGTCGGGTAACCGGCGCGAGGGTTCAAATCCCTCCTTCTCCGTAGTTAAAGGCCCCTTGGTCAAGCGGTTAAGACACCGCCCTTTCACGGCGGTAACACGGGTTCGAATCCCGTAGGGGTCATCAGGGATGGGAAATGAACAATAGCTCATTTCCTGTTTCTCAAAAGATAATGGTCTGGTAGTTCAGTTGGTTAGAATGCCTGCCTGTCACGCAGGAGGTCGCGGGTTCGAGTCCCGTCCAGACCGCCATTATTTATTTTTACAATTGTTTTTGATGGGCTATAGCCAAGCGGTAAGGCAACGGACTTTGACTCCGTCATTCGTTGGTTCGAATCCAGCTAGCCCAGCCATCTTAAATATGCGGGTGTGGCGGAATTGGCAGACGCACCAGACTTAGGATCTGGCGCCGCAAGGCGTGGGGGTTCGACTCCCTTCACCCGCACCATTAATTACCACTTGAAATAAGCGTGTAAGTTTGGTATGATTAGTTTTGTCGCTAATTTATTCGCGGTCGTGGCGGAATGGCAGACGCGCTAGGTTGAGGGCCTAGTGGGGGCAACCCCGTGGAGGTTCAAGTCCTCTCGGCCGCACCAAAAAAACTTGACAAGACGAAATAGATTTGTTAAGATATAAAAGTTGCTTGTAAAATATTGCGCCCGTAGCTCAATTGGATAGAGCGTTTGACTACGGATCAAAAGGTTATGGGTTCGACTCCTTTCGGGCGCGCCATTATTACGGGAAGTAGCTCAGCTTGGTAGAGCACTTGGTTTGGGACCAAGGGGTCGCAGGTTCGAATCCTGTCTTCCCGACCAGTAAAATATAATATGCGGGTGTAGTTTAGTGGTAAAACCACAGCCTTCCAAGCTGTTGTTGTGGGTTCGATTCCCATCACCCGCTCCAAATTACCTTTATGATTGTTCTTTGAAAACTAAACAAACAAAAACGTCAACAAACAATAATATTCATTTCTTTTTGAAATGAAGCCAACGTAACAAATGAGCTAAATCAACTTTCTTGGAGAGTTTGATCCTGGCTCAGGACGAACGCTGGCGGCGTGCCTAATACATGCAAGTCGAGCGAAC
>NZ_JAEHGC010000020.1 GCF_016107705.1 Neobacillus cucumis | reverse complement strand
CAACGTTAAACGAGTTGGATTTTTTAACGTTATTGTCGCCTGCAGCAGAGCCTTTTTTAGAGGATATAGGGCAAAAGGCTCAACAAGTAACTGTTCAACATTTTGGGAAAGTAATGCAGTTGTTTGCCCCTCTCTACATCTCCGATTTCTGCGTTAATCAGTGCGTGTATTGCAGTTACAGCATAAACAATGATTTTTCTCGAAAAAAACTTACCTTGTCAGAAATTGAAGCAGAGGCAAAGGCAATAGCTAAAACAGGAATTGAACACTTGCTTATTTTAACTGGGGAATCAAGGTTACATGCCTCTATTGATTATCTTAAAGAAAGTATCACGATTTTAAAGAAATATTTTTCCTCCCTTTCAATTGAGATACACCCTCTGGAGACAGAAGAATACCGGGAATTGATTCAATGTGGTATAACCGGACTCACTGTTCATCAAGAGGTATACAACGAAGATATATATAAGCAAATTCATGTGAAAGGTCCAAAACGAAACTATTTATATCGATTGGATACGCCGGAACGGGGTTGCAAAGCAGGAATGAGCAAGGTTAATATCGGGGCGCTCTTAGGAATGGATGACTGGCGGAAAGAAGTGTTCTTTACCGGCATTCATGCCGCTTACTTGAAACATAACTATTCAGAAACGGAAATCGGAATTGCATTTCCAAGAATGCGCCCTCATTTGGGAGATTTTCAGCCAAAAACAAATGTTACAGACAAAAATTTACTTCAAGCTATGCTGGCAATACGTTTGTTTTTGCCAGAAGCAGATATTATCCTTTCTACAAGAGAGCAGCCGGAACTTCGTGACCATCTTATTAGTATGGGCGTTACTAAAATGTCTGCAGCTTCCTCAACTGCTGTTGGTGGTTATGTTAACAAAGAGACCAGCCATAGTCAGTTTGAAACTTCCGATACACGAAGTGTTGACGAAATAAAAGATATGTTGCATGGTAACGACTATCAAATCCGATGAAGGTAATTAAGAATTTTATCTTACTAGCCAGTGTAACTCATGCTTTTAAATGGCCGCCAGCCTTTTAATCTGGCAGCCTTTTTATCATTAATTCTTTGGTAACGTCTGAGTTACTTCCATAAAATACATTTGTAATTGCAAAAAAAACGATAGAATTTTCCCGTTACTTTAATATTAGAAATAAACCTCATTTACTTATGATACGGTTCCCCACTAATAATGCTAAGCTACATCCTCAACAATCTGGCCCGTTTGTGGAATAGTGAATGGGGTTTTTAACTTTATTATCATGGAATCAGTAGATTTTTTTATGCAATAACCGTAATAAAAACAAACGTTATTGTTACGGTTATTAGTGATAAACTTTTAACCTAGTTAAGCACCCCCTTACCAAAATATTTAAATTACAGACCAGTTTTAGAAAACTGGTCTTTTCTATATTTACCATAATTTACATTGTCAAATTTTTTCCCAATTTTAGTAAATTTATAAATGTGATATTTGTAGACTGGTAGGAGGAAAATTATTTATGAAAAGTACTGGAATTGTACGTAAAGTTGATGAATTAGGAAGAATTGTTGTTCCGATTGAGCTTCGAAGATCCTAGATTTAGATATGAAAGATCCTGTTGAAATTTTTGTTGATGGTGAACAAATTATTTTAAAGAAATATAGTCCCAATATGGCTTGCATGCTGACTGATGAAGTGACTAATGATAATAAGGCTTTTTCTGATGGGAAGTTGATTTTAAGTCCAAAGGGAGTAGAAATATTAAGAAAAGAAATTGAATCTAACTTTGTGGCTCGGGCGTAATTCATTTTGCAGAAAGCTTAAGCTTGGTCAAAGCACTCTTAAGAGTGCTTTTTTTCGTTGTTAACTGACTAAAAAAAGACAAAATAAAAAGAGCCTTTTAGCTCTTACCCTAGTATCAGCCCCATCCTACGCTTGATACCACTGATGGACACGCTTGCCATCCAACCCAATTTTTATTATAAATGAAAACGCTGATTAATCCAGTTATACCAAGGGTTTGATGGATCTAACTATAACAATAATGGTGTTAACTATAACGGAAATGGTGCTAATTATAACAAAAAAGGTGTATCTATAACTTTTTTGGTTTT
This sequence comes from Neobacillus cucumis, assembly GCF_016107705.1. The sequence goes on along the minus strand of NZ_JAEHGC010000020.1, from coordinate 66,578 downwards.
AAATATAACTTTTTCGGTGTGATACTATAACCTTTTTGGTGCCAACTATAACAAAAGTGGTGCATGGAAAATAAACAAATGTTATTTATGAAAGGGGTTTTGAAAAATGACAGTTGGAAAACAAGTTCAAACGGCTAGCAAGTTTAAAAAATGGTCAGGCAAGCTTCGAAACTTTTTAATTAGCAAATGACAACCAAAATGCAAAGCAACTTTATCAACAAACTACCCAACAAACACAATCTTCTAAGCGTGTGTGTTTGATACGGTGGTTCCTATTATTTTGATCTCTAAAAGAGAAAAAGTAGCAAATTATTTGCTACTTTTTCTAATTCTTATGATATTTTGTTTTGATCTATTATTTAAAATTAGTATCCTAGGACATCTCGTTTTAGTCTTCCTGTATATAAGGAAGCGTAAAAATCAGAGGTAGATGAGATTGTGTATGTAGCTGTAAACACCGTTGTAGCACCTGTTGTTCCTGAGTGAGTTACTGCTCCTGAATTATAGAAACTACCATTTACTAAATATACAAAGCTACCTGAATATAATTCGACTTTAATAGTACCACTATATCTTTTTGTGTCGGCCATCATTTCCTGAAGCCAGGGTTTTTTTGTAGTGGTAATCCACTTTGCTCCTCCACCATAACAAACTTCTGGGATTACAATTAAAGTGGGTTTATACGACTTATTAGGAATAGTAAGAGTAGTACGAGTTTCCACCCATCCACATGTTGATGAAGTAGCCGTTGTTGCTAGAGGGGCTATTCCAGATACATTCTTTGTATCATTTACTGAATTACCAGGCATCTCTTGATAAGCTTCTTCTACCGTTATTCCATTAATTTCAGCTACCCTTTCAGCTGCTTGTTGAGTGGTTAATTCAATTGAATAATTTTGATTTGATTCCCTTATTTTTTTTAGTTCATCCTTAGATAAATTTTTACCATCAATATAATTATCTTTTTCTTTTTGACTCTTATCTTTTTCAGCAGCATAAACATTTGGCATTAGAACTGAAAGAGATACAATAAACGATAAAACAGTAACCAAAGTTTTTTTCATAAATTTCCTCCCCCAAAACAAAATATCTACTAAATTATAACATATTTTCCATTTTAAAGTAGATTTACAAAAAAATTAAATTAAATTATAAAATAACCATAATATAAATTATTATCTATGTTATGAGTTTTTTAAATTAAACTCCAAAAATAACTGTGATTTTTAGTAGAATGCCGATTTTTCCAGAACCAATTATGGAAATTATAAACCAATACCCCAATCTTGAGGCACATGGTATATGTCTTCCTACTTTATTCACAGGCTAAAGGTATATAAAACGAAGGGTTGACATTAAGCAGTAAAATCAGTTGACAAGCTCTTGCTCACCTATATAATTCGGTGGCCAGCTTGCCATCAAATGCGAAAACAGAATGTTAACCTATCTAAAAGAGGAGCGATAGAGAATTAACAAGGAAGTAAAAAGGGATTTGCGTTCAATTGGCTAAGTTTGCATAAAAATATAAAAAATTTTTTGAGAGTTTATCTATGTATATTACGATATAAATATTAGAGAGGTGTATTTATGTGGAATTATCAAAAATGTAACAATAATACCTTTATTCAAAGACTAAAGAGAAAAAAAGAAGATGCATTAGAGTACGTAATTGAACAATACCTTAGTTTAGTAAAAGGTGTTGTATTAAAAACTCTTCCTTACCAGAAAAATTATGGATTAGTTGAGGAATGTATAAATGACGTGTTCTTAGCTGTTTGGAATAATGCTGATCAATTTGTAGGTAACGAGGGGGATTTTCAAAGGTGGATTGCTGTAATAGCTAAATATAAAGCTACGGATCAACTTAGAAGGCTAATAAGAAATCGGGAAGACTGTGCCGACCCCCTTCCTACGCAGTTACAAGAGAGTATTTCTACTCTAGAGGAAGAAGAGGAATTTTTAAATTATGTATCTATTTTAAAAGAAACCGATCGAAACATATTTATTATGAAATACTTACTTGGTTTTAAAAACAATGAGATAGCTGAGAGGCTTAACTTAACAACTCAAGCGGTTGAAAATAGGCTATATCGGGGAAAAGGAAAAATAGGTAAGAACTTTTTAAAGGAGTTCAATACAATATGAAAAAATTATATAGGTTTTTTAATACAATAAATCTGTCAGATAAAGACATGGTTGAAGTACCAATTGAACAACGGGAGATAGAAACAACAAAAAATAGAGTATTGATATCAATCAATAAGCAAAAGGATAAACATTCTCGAATTTTAGTTATTCTTGCGACTTCGGCTATCGTTTTACTTTCTTTTTCTATACTAAGTTATGTTAAACCAACAAATGCCAGTAAGATTCCTATATTGGGAAATTTATTTTCGTTTTTTCAAAGCCCAGAGACAAAAGTGTTAGATAGCTATCACGAGAACGCTACAACATTAAATTTGTCTGTAGAAAGTAACAGTAAAAAAATAACCTTAAATGAAGCTGTATATGATGGGGATATGCTAACTATTTCCTTCAATTTGAAAACTAAAGAAGATTTCGGTGACTATATAACAGGTAATCCCGTAAAAATAAACGGTGTAATAATCGGCAAAGATACTACACTACTATTAAAAAAGATGGGTAAAACTGATTATGCTGGTCTTGTATTTGTAACAGTACCACATGAATTACAGGAAGAGACTTTAAATGTAGACTGGTCGTTGAAAGAATTATTTAATCCATATAACGAGGTACAATCAAATGGCAAATGGTTCTTTAACTTTTCTATAGACAAAATTAGTTCCCAAAAATTTGCTATTAATGAAATAAATAACAAGTTTCCTTTGATTATTAATGTTAAATATTTAGAGAAAACACCTATTTCAATGAAACTAAAATATAGCATTAAATTAAGTGACACATCTTTTAAACAACCCAATATTGGTTATGAAATAACCGATGATCTAGGAAATAGGTACAGCTCTTTTTCCAACTCAATTAGTCTTAAGGATGACAATACTTATGACATTAGAGAAATATACTCTAAGATAAATGAAAAGGCTACGAAATTATACTTTAAACCAGTCGCAGGTGTCTATGATAAGAATGGAAAATTAAATTGGATAAAAATTAATTCTTTTCAATTGGATCTTAAATAAGATTCTCTTCATGGTAAACATTAAAGAAATTTATCTCAAAAAAAGGAGTTTATTTATGAAACTCAATCTCAAATTATTATCGCTCATTATTTTACTATTTGTCCTAACTGGTTGTACTGTAAAGGATTCAGGAAATACAATTGACAATTCTCCCATTTATACTGGAAGAAAATTAACAATTGGCGTTATAGGTAAGCCCCCAATTGTAAGAGAAAAAAATGTTAAATTTAATTTAATTACCTTCCGTGACTTAGAGCAACTTAATTTATCAACGAAATTTGATGCAATTTTTATTATGAAAGAGAACCTTCGTAAAGCTGCGGAAAGTAAATATGCAAGAATATATAAGAGTGCCGGTATACCATTTTTCTTTATACAGTCTAAAAAATCATATATCCCCTTCATCGATGAAGAAACATCGTATGACAGTTTTCCCGATTCACAGTCCAAAGATTATGCAACAGGATATCTTGAATTGAATAAAGAGGGTCGATATTGGGGATATGGATTATACAATAATAAAATAAATGGACCTAATATTAAGGATGTATATTCACGCATTTTTAAAACAATTGACGAAACTAGCGGAACTTTACCCTCTAGCGAATGAAAGGTTTGGGCCGCACACATATCCCTGTTAAGTAAGCATAAAAATGTACAGAAATTTTTGTAATTCAATGGAAACTGCAGTAAATAAGTATAAAGAGTTAACCTAAAACCCAGTCTGAAGATATACAAAAAACCCGAAATGAGGTCAACTTCATCTCGGGTTTTCTCTATTTAAAAATAGTTATTCGTTCTGGCTTCTATATGTGTGTCAACCCATGTAAACTATGAATTAATTTCATCATAATCCTATTCCTAATTTTAAAAACAGTGCTCTCACTATACCCTAAAGTCATTGCCATTTTTTGAATGGTGACGTGATAAAAATAGCGACACTCGATAATTTTCCTTTCTTCTATGTCCAATCCATCCAAGGCATTATCAATGGAAGTTGTAATGATTTTATTAGTTTCAATTTGTTCATGCAGATCTAGTGCTCTTTTCGATTCAATTCGGTCAATTGCATACTGTTCCGTAGAGGAAATAATAATAAAACTTCCACTGCTGCCTTCACAGAGCTCATAGGAAGCTGTCATTTTCGGCATGATGCTCTCTAGCTGCAGCTTCAAATTATTTATCCCAATTTTGTATTGGTGGTAATTTCGCAAGTGTGCCTCAATCTTTTGTACCTTCCGTTTCATCTCCTTTGTACTCACTATCTTCTCCCCTTTTCAGCACAGATAATTTTCCACTTAACTCTAAAAAAGCGACCCGGACCTCTGAAATATCGAATACACCCTGTTGCCGCAGCATGGATTCCAAAACGGCCTTTGTCATTCGTTCCTTTTTCATGAGCTTATTATTCATTTCTCCATCCAAGATGATAAGCCCAGGCTTCCCTTGGATCATATCTTCAAAATCCCTGTTTTTGCTCGTGTTCCAATCCAAAATAAAAATCATCCCGCCCCATAAACACATCGCCGCTACCAAGTGCCACCAGGTATATGTATCGTCCACGCTGATATTTGCGACCAGGTTGGATAAAATCACGGAAAACGCAAAATCCAACGGTGTATTTTGAGCCAATTCCTTTTTTCCCATTAGCCGCATGATGATGATTAACACCATCAAACCGATAACCAATTTGAACGCTAGCAATAAGAATGTTCATTTTTCACTCCTTGGTTTCACGGATATATGTCCGCTCACTTCCAAATAAGCGACCTCGATCTTCGTTATATCGAAATAGCCCAACACTCGTAATCTAGCTTTTAATTCATCCTTACTAATCCGTTCCTTTTGGCATAATGCCCAATTGATTTCCCTTATCAGCTTAGAGGAAAAGGTAAATTTGGTTACATTTAACTCTTTTAGCAACGTGATTCAATCCCTGTGGACAAAAGCATACGAAATTGAATAAGCGAGCAATTGAAGACTACCTTTAATTGCTCAGTATTGTCCATGCTTTTTTAAATTACTTTTCCTTTAGTGGACGTAATCAGTATAGAAAACAAAATCTTTTAGTTGTAGCACTATCAGCCTGACATTATTTTATTAACGATAAGATGATACCTCAATCTAAGTTTCCATAATTTAGTGGTAATCATGGAGGAACGAGGAATATCTATCGTTCACACCACTATTGTGCTTCGAGTGCATCAAATATTGGCCTGAATTAGAAGAAAGAATACGACATCATAATCCGGATTGAAGCTGTTTTGATCATAATTTTCACAGAAATTGATAGCATCTTAATAAGGATGATCTTTAGGGCTAATTAACTAGCATAACAAGTAGGTATTGATGTCTGTAGCGTTGGTAAGTCATCAAACCTACAATATGACAACTCTATTCTTTACTCTAGCCCCCTTTATGTGGGCGTTAACTATTCAGACCGTGGTTATCGGTCCATTTCAAAGTGACATTATGTGGAATGACAGAAAGACGTTTTCCCCTTTCTGATCATTCCTATGTGCTGCCACCATATGCATCCAATTCTTTATAATGCCTATTTCCGTTTCGTCTTCTTGCTGCGCGTACTATCCAAAAGGACTGCCGTCGTTTTTTTTAATGTAACTTATTTTTAATTTTTAATGATGTTACATAATAAAATCATAGAGTTTAAGTTTTAGTATTTTAGCAAATTTGAATGTAACTTAATATACATTATGCATTTTTAAGAGCACCGAAAAATACACAAGAGGGTTAAATGATTGTGTATTTTTTAGGTTTATTATTTTTCTAGAACAAATTTCGGTTCTTTGATACTAATTATATTGCCGATTTCAAAAGACATTAAGTCCTCCCCAACGACAACTTGGCCCTTATAGGTTTTATTTGTTCTTACAGCCAAGTTGGCTTCCGAATCGGTTAGGCCTCCTAGCAAAACGATATGGGAATAAACCGCAAGTTTAGGCTTTACTTGATTAAATACTTTTGCAGCTTCTTCCGGTGTTGTATGAATATCAAGGATTTTCTTGATACCAGGGATGGATTCATCTTCCGGTCTTGCTGCTGCCACTTCGTGGATTAAAAGATCCGTTCCCTTAGCATGACGAATGAGATTTTTATTATAACGGGTATCACCTGAAATCACCACAGAATGCCCTTTATAATTCACTCGATAACCGTAGCTTGGTTTCATTGATGGATGATCAACAAGGAAGGCTATCACTTGAATGCCATCTTTATTGTATACCTCGCCTTGCTCAATTTCGTGTCCAACTGCATCTAAACCTTTAAGATTTTCATTTTGGTTTTCCTTACGACCTTCAATATCGGCCGCATAGGCTTTTGCCATGTTTTCCATCATATCTTTGGTTCCTTTTGGCCCCCATACTTCAAAAGGAGCTTCTCTTTTACCAGCTGTTGGCAATGAACCGGTTAGCCAAACATCGGGAATTCCATTAGTGTGGTCTGAATGTAAGTGCGTAAGAAATAGCTCATTAATTTTACCCGGCATAACTCCCAATTGACTTAATCTAAGGGCAGCACCCCGCCCGGCATCAAAAAGGAGTTTCTCATGGCCTGCTTCAACTAGCGTGGAGGGACCAAAGCGCTCCATGCTTAAAAGTGGAGACCCGGTTCCAAGTAGTGTTACTTTAAAATCAGATGTGTTTTGCAGTGATATAGATTCGACTTGTTGTTTTTGTGACTGATCTGCTGCGGAATGTGAGGGAGTTAAAAATAAGCCCACTCCTAAAAGGAATGATAAAGTAATGAAGACCAAACCTGTAAGCCTTTTCTTATTCAAATCTTCGTCCTCCATTTGTTATTTTTTAAGTACACCAATGCCGTTAAAAGATTGTGTCATTGGTTTTTCCTACATCAAATTCCATTTTAATTTGTTTTATATATAAAACGTAGTTTTATTTATAAATCAATTCTAATATCCTTTCTTTTTATTGTCAAGTTAATATTTAGAATATTCAATAAACGCAATTTATATTTGAAACACCGTTTTATATTGCCCTCCTTACAAATAGACAACTTCTAACGTATTATCTTCCTCAGGAAAGCATAGTTAACGGGGATTTCCCTACGTAAAATAATTGTCGAACACCTATGTCATTGCTTCCTTCGAATTTAGCATTCATATCTGGCATAATAAAAGACCCTGGCTTCACACCCAAGGTCTTCTGACTTTCTTCTTAACCTGAAATGTTCATATATATCCACAAAAAAAATGTTCTAGATTACAGAATAGGAATAACCGGACGGTACAGGTTTACGTTTGAGTCTTACCCCATAGAGCCCCCTACTCGTTAAATTTCCCATGCTCCATAATGAAACGGTCGTCGATATAGAAGTTTGGTTCTTTTACAACTCCATCGATGTGGACTCCAGCGGAGATAGTTCCTCCAAATGTGTTGTTGCTGCCAAATGCAACGTGGATGGTCCCATAGACATTTTCATCTTCCAAGACAACACCGGTAATTCTTGCTTTATCATTCGTACCAATGCCAAATTCAGCTAGATTCCTACCGTCGCCATCACCCAGAATCTCCAATAACCTTGGCGCTGAATCCCCTTCAGCATGAACGATACGCCCATTCTCAAATCGCTACATTGGAGATATATGAGATAGGTACTTTTTTATTAAACCAAACCTTTTTTGGGTTATACTTTTAAGAAGGAGAGATTTACTATGGTGAGAGTTATATCTATTCATTCAGCTAATCATCCACTATTTTTGATTACAGACGTAGAACAAAGAGCTGTTTTAAACTATGCTTCTTTAAAGGGAAATTCAAATAAATACTATATCATAGAATTTCATCAAGGAGGTGGGGATTACCCTTTTCGCATCTATACAGAATATGGGCGTATAGGTAGGAATCCTCGCAAAGAAGGAAGATTTTTTAATAGTAGGTTGTCTGCCAAAGAGGAATTTAATCATATTCTTTCTTCAAAACGTGCAAAAGGATATGAACATATTTTGATCGATGATGATCATTTCTTTATTCCTACAGTGACTCAATTCCAAATCAAAACAAGTTCAATGTATTCACTCAAAGGAAATGAAAAAATGGTAGGCATTATCGAAGAAAAACAACAAGAAGAAACCAGAACTTCCTATTCCCCACTCGAACCACTTGGAAAACTATCAGATACCCAAATAGCGAGAGGGTTTCAAATATTGGATAAAATAGAAGAAAAGTTACATTCAGGTTCTAATGATTTTGATAATTTATCGAATCAATTTTATTCTATTATTCCTACATTTTTTGGAAATAAAGTCGATTATCATCAATTCATCATTAATAATTTTTCTAAACTTGTTGAAAAGAGGAATTTATTAGAAGGCTTGAATTTGGCAACAGAAGCAGAAAATTCGTTTGAGTATACATACACATCCACTCAGCGTCATCACAACACATTGCATTATCGAACAAAAGAATACAAGCGATTAATTGATAATGCTCACGATACCAAACATCACCATCTTGATGACCATCAAGAACTTTTACAAACAATGATTCATCGTTATTTTAATGAATAAAAAGCACAGGTTCAGATTTCCTGTGCCTCCCCCTTTTCTATTCGCATGGAAACTTCATTTATTGAAATCCCCACCAACTACGTTTCTATCTTTCTTATCATAATAATGGATAAGGGGCAAGGGGAGCTTCTTCCCTTGCGGGTTTGGGCAGCGCCCAAGGTTTGCAGGGTTGGAGATCGTTCGGATATAAAGAAAAAACTTCACATAGGCCACAAAAAATTGTTCGTCTTTTGTACCAAAATGAAGTTTCGGCATCAGTACTTAAAAGTTATGAAGCTATTTTTAATTTAGTGAACTTAAGTAGAGAGCCCTGTAATCTAACTGTTGTTTTTCATTCATAAAACTGTAACCAAGCTCTGATATAGTAAATATGACCAATTCCAAAGATAACATTTTTCCCTAATAAAAAGCCGGACTTCCTGTGATATGAGGAAAGCAGGCTTTTTAATTCCCTTATCAGCCTGAACAGTACACCGTATAAAACCAATTGAGTGGATATCTTGGCCGTCCGTATTTGTAGGGATGCAGAAGACCAGCAATTTAACAGTAATTCTAGGGTTTTAGAGTGGCTTTTTTCCTGTTCCTCATCCCTTATAGCTTCTAGGTTTACCCAATATTGTTTTCCTTCAAGTTGATATAAAAAAGTCTAGTGCTTGACGAATGTGATGATGATGACGATAAAGGGGAATATGAATAAAGTTTCCCCTAAATATGGGTGATGTTTTTCTGTGTTCTTATTGAACTAATCTGACACGTTAGTGGAACAAGAAAAAAGGCTGCCATAGCAACCTGATCTTATTCAACTCTAGCACCCGATAGTTTAAGTGCAAGGTTTCACAAAATTATTCGTTAGCTCTATAAAGCTTTATACCCTTTTCACTTTATTTTTAATTTTCAATAGGCGTGTAATCTCTCTATTTACGAGAGTGAAACATCTACTATAAAGTGCGTGTAGTCTCCCCGTCAATTACCTTAAAATGAATATCAGATGATGTCCCTCCTTCAATATGTTTTGGAACATCTGATAAATCGAGTAATTCCTTCAAATGAATAGACTTATTACGATTAGCTTTTATCGTAATTCTATACGGACTAGCTAAATTCATAAGTGACTCCATTCGTACTTCGTCTTCCATAAAAAAAGAATCTATAAATTCTAATTCAAATGACACAGCCTCGTTACTTCGATTATGTAATACAAGATTGCATTCCCCATTCAATAAGTCTTTGCTCACAGACTCAAAATTGCACTTGCCGTTACCATCGTATGAAATTGCTGTAATGCTACTTGCTAACGTTTCTTGGTACATCGTAATTAGAAGATTGGGTAAAAGTGCATATACTATTATAACTATTATTATTGTTCGAAAGTGATATTTCTTCATACCAATGACAAGTAATATCATGGCGATTATAAACAAAACGGACCCAATTATCCCAAGTAAAATATAGCCATCTTGATTGCGAACTGGAAACGACATGAATGTAGAACGCACTTCCAACATTACATTATTTGGAAATAGGAAAAATAAATACATACATATACCTAAAATAATAACTGAACTAATGAGTGCCAATTTACTTTTTATCATCGTATACCCCCTCTCTTATCAATTTTAATCCCTCTTTTTTAACTAAGGTAAAATGTTCACTTTCTTTATGTAGTTTTATCAACAAACCTACCCTTTTACTTAAATTAGAAAACAACCTCCCTTGTTGAAGAAATGCACCCGTCACTTTATGTGTAATTCTTCACAAATTTTATGTTAAGGATAAAAAAAGACTATTAGTCTTGATGAATCTAACCTGTACACCCTTATTTTTTTAACACCTTAATTAACTAACTTAACCATTAGTAATCCAAGAATAACCAGTCCTGCTAATATTGATATAGATGTTAATATATTTAATATCATTTACTTTCCTCCTATGGTATCCCAATTAAAATTATACAATAAATACCAATAGTTGTGGTAAGATTATTGAACAAACCTGCCCAGTTCGTTAAACAAGAAAAGCTGCCATTATGACAGCAGTGCTCTTAAACTTAAGCCCCAATTAGCGAAAGAAAACGGGTATATTAATTACCCATAACTTGTTTCTTCTCAATCACTCCTTTTCTGTTTGACCTCTACAAATCTTTGCGATGCGCTAGCGTAGCAACATTGATCGCCCTTATGAGTATACGATTACTACAAGGAGAACAAAGAAGGAGAAATACTTGACTCCTGTTGTACCATCCAACGGACTCCCGTTAGATGGGTTTGGGTTTGGGTGAGGAGCCCCAGATCTAAAAAAGTGTTCGGCTCGTTTGGTACGGCGACCCGTCATAAATGGAACAGAACCCCTGCGAAATGTAGCGTTAGCCGTACAGACCGAGTTTATCGGGCCATTTAGTAACAAAGTGACAAGTGCGGAATACAGAAAGACGCTTTTCCTTTCCGATTAGTCCGTAGTGATACCGCCATAAGTAGATCTAAAAAAACAACACGCCTTTTCAGCGTGTTCAAGAATTTTTATCTTTATTTTTAAATTCCAGAATGGCGATAACAAACATACCAAAGCTAATCATCAGAGATAAGACCTCAAAAGTACTCATTCATCCATCGCCTCCTAAAATCAGCCTACCCCAATCCAAACTCTTCCTATACAAAGGAAATTATTATCGTTATTAATCACCACAAAAAATAATTATTTTTGGTCTACAAATTAGACCGTTTAGCTAGATCCATAAAACGGCAAATCAAAATTGCTGATCCCCTGTGTGAAAAAGAAGAGAATTTGTAAGGCATAGATAAGTTGGAACATTGATTGGGGTGTTATCAATATTTACAGAATTTAAACGGGACATCATTCGTAAATTGAACATGGCTTACCTGAAGGCAGCCAGAGCTAAAGGTCGTCGTAAAGATGTCTGACACAAGGGGTAAACAAAAACTAAAGCTGGCTTTAGTTTGCATCATAACCAAAAATGACTATTAAAAAATTTGAGGAAGCTACGGGGGTTCAACTACTATCATATATCAGAAATTAAAAAAGTGCTAACTCAGTAAAAGTTAGCCCGAACGTATATAATGAATATATTATACGCTTTTCCAATTTCAAATATCTTATCTATTCTAAAGAAAGAACTCACACGTAATTAGCCCTATCACTTTTATTGATATCCCTCCCCTTAGTTACCTCCTAAAAATCTGAAGTTGTATTTTTCTAGATTTTACTTACATTACTTCGAGATGGCACTGTAATCGCAATTTATGTAACTTAATTAATATATTTATTTTCTTTTTTTTCAGAAAATTTCGTGTTATAATTGTCCTACCAACTTATTTAATAAATTAAGTTGTGGGTTTTCAATAAAAAACATTGAAAGGGGGATTGTTAATGAATATTTGTATTTCTTGCGGAGAGGAATTATCTATTATGGAGAGGAATCGAGCGGAATGCTGGGAGTGCAGAGACACAACAACTGTAGCTTACGCAGAAGCGGAATGATCATGAACTATTTGTATGATAACTTTAAATAAAAATACAAATGTTCCTAATCCTTTTAACCGCCCTTGGACTCGGACCTAGCCGATTTTTCAGAGCAAAAAGCAAAAAGGTAAGTTTAAAGCTCCACCCCGGAAATAGATGAATTCTTATATTTTACCAATTCAATTCTTAAAGTCTCCAATACAATAAATACTTTCTGAATATATTCCTTCCACAAAGTTATAAATAAATGATTTTATTTCGTAGAATACTCCCTGATAGTTCAACAACAAAAAATGTCGGCCTCTTAGTGGTTATTTCCCTTTAAGCTTCAATTCGGAAAAATTCACTTTCCATTGAAAAATAGCTTTTGCTCTTTATGAGTAAAGGCTATTTTTGACGAGTTTCTTCTATTTGGGTCTTTTCCATTTCGGCAAGATTTTTCTTTTCTATTATTTTTTGCTTAAAAACCTGACGCATCTCATCTTCATTTTCTAGATAAAGGAGGAAATTATCCAGTTTCGTATTCACCGTTAGAGCACGTTCCAATGGAATTATTGGTTCTGAAAGTCTGTAAAACGTTAGATCGCGAGAGTTTTTTTCAACCTCTATATAGCGGATAACTTTGCACAAGCGATTTTCTATATTTACATAAGCAATGCTTCTTATATCCATTGGACCCTTTTGGCCCACAATCTCAGATTGAAAATATTGTAATACTGACATCGGTATATCCTGGCTTAAAACCTGGTCCCAATTCTCATCTTCAATACTCTTGTTGGTAGCAAACAGTTCACCAAGAAATAGTGTTCCTTTATCTGTTTCTTCATTTAATGCTATCCAATAATCATCGATAAAAGAAAATACTCTAAACCCTTCTGCCTTATATATATCTATTCTTTTTGCAAAATTAAAAGCATAACTGCCGTTAGAGATAGAGGTATAGTAGTCAATTGCCCAAACTTCTTCTGAAAAGGGGAATCACAATAAAGTCAGGAATAAATGAAAGCTTCTTAGAAATGCTCCTATGTTATTATTAGGTATAATATTTTTTGAGGTAAACACAAATGACAAAGAAGAAAGAGAAACCAAAACACAAACAAAAAGAAGACTTCGGAAGTGTAAAAATTCACTGTTCTAAATGTAATTACAGGTTTGAAGTCCCTTGGGAAACGATCTGGGATATCCAAGAACTCACCCATGGATATGTAGGCTTTCATTTGAATAGTACTTATATTAGCTGTGAAAAATGCGGCGAGATTTGTACAGAGGAAGAAAGCACGGAAGAAAAGAACCCAATGGGGCCCATCTCCGATGATGACCTTCCCTTTTAAATCTTTCAGGTAGTATTGGTAGAAATTCACCGTTACGATATCAGCATTGTCTGTTACCATCACTTTTATAGGAGGACCTTCCATGTACGTTCACCGTGACTTCCCTGAATTCTCATGGTCCAATTCACGGCATAAAACATTCCTAGAATGTGTGCGAAAATATTATCACCAATACTATGAATCTCATAATGGCTGGTTATATGAAGCACCTGATGAAAATAAAGCAGCATACCGGCTTAAAAATATTAAAAACATCCCCATCCTTTTGGGAGACTTAATCCACAAAGCGATTGACTGGCAGCTCAAGAAGTTTCTCAATGACAAAAGCCTGTTTACTGAAGATGAGATGATTACTTTAATCACTCGAAGTCTCAATAAGGCTTACCTTGATTCCACCAAACATCGACAGCATTGGTTTAACAAGCCGAAGCAATACCAAATGCTTCATGAAATCTACTATGGAGACGGGCTTAGCAAGGATGCCATTGCCTCTGCGAAAATGAAGCTGGACCTATGTATAAAGAACTTTTTTACAAGCAGGACCTACCAAGATATTCTGACAAAACTAGAGATGCATGTCCTGCATTCAGAGGATTTTCAAACGTTTGAGGTTAATGGTGTCGACGTGTTTGTGGTACTCGACTTTGTTTACAAAGATGTGAGTCAGGAAAAGTGGATTGTCGTCGACTGGAAGACGGGGAAAGAATCAGAGGATGATCGCAAACAGCTGGCCTTTTATGCCCTTTTTCTATCAAAACAACACAATATTCCAATTGAAGATATCATCCTTCGCAATGAATATTTGCTCTCTGGCAAACACCAGGAATATAAATTAACCGAGTTCGAAATTGAGTCCGCTCAAGCCTTAATGAATGACAGTATCTATTATATGTTGAAATACCTTGAGGACCCAGTGAAAAATAAGCCTGTTAATATTGAACAGTTTGAGATGAATCCTTCGAGAAAGTGTCAAAGCTGTAATTTTAAGGAGAAATGTTTGTCGGTTCATGATTCACTGAATGGTTAAAAAGCCTAAACCAAGTTGGAAGAATCTCCTCCATGGTTTAGGCTTTTTTGTCAGGGTCGATTCCTAATCCGGAATAATGATCTCCAGTTTCCCTTCCTGATTGGCCGTTTCAACCGCCTTGTCAGCAAACAAATAAGGGGTATCAAACCGGTCCTGCTTTTTGATATCCAAGTAACTATTTTTAGTAGTCAAAACAGGAAAAACAGCGTTGGTTTTCTTGAATAGATTTTGAGTAACCTCTATTTCCGCCATTAAAATAATCTGTTTATTGGAAACAGAGAAAAATAGCTTCCCACTCTCTCTTTCGTTCTCATCCATAATTTTGATCTGTTGAAGGATGGAAATAAGACAGGTTACAAAATCGTTTATATGCTCATTTGCTAGGGCTGTTAATTGATACTCTGCCAATGCTTTATTCAATCCGGTTTTGATTTCCTTGAAAGAAAACACATCTTCGATTCGGATCGCGGCTTTTGTTTTTCCTAGATTTTCAAACTTCTTTCTTGTTTCAACAAGGTACTCCTTAATATAGCCTGTATACTGCTCTCGCTGCACCGCCAAATCGGCCAGCTCCTGAAGCCAGCGAATCTCTTTACTTCGATTTCGGATCAACAACAAAAACGCATATACATCCTTTTCATCAAAGGTATGATTAACTAACTTTTCATAATAATAGTTCAATAGCAATTGTTCTTTCTTATCCATCGGTTTGCTCCTAGAGGTTTTATTCCTCTATTGTAAACTTATCCTTTTAATAGGACAAACCTTCTAATGAACTAGATTCCTATACTGGGGGAAAATAAGACCCAAGACTTAGACAGCATTACAACTCTGGCTGTTTTTTAAATCCTGGGAATCTTGTTACTCTTATAGAGACTTATAGATATAGAAGGAGGTTAGTAATGAAGAAGTTTGGCCCATTTGGGATGAAATGGTTAAAGGTGATTCATATTATATTGGTAGCATTATTTTTTGGCGGCATTATGAGTTCCTTTGCTTTAAATTACGGGATAAATTAGCCACCTATAATGCAACGTTTGAGACCTATAAAAGAATTGTGATCATTAGTGACCAGATTGTCAGAATTGGAGCTGTCGGGACTTTATTGGTCGCTTCATCTATGGATTTTTTACAAATTGGGAATTTTTTAAGCATCGATGGGTTACGGTCAAATGGATCCTATTTATTATCCAAACAGTAATGGGAATTTTTATTGTAGATAAGTTAATGATAGCCAATATGGCGATCCTTGAGGCGGAAAAGGCTGCTGCATTGAATAACCCCGTATTTATACACAACCATATGCTTAGACAATACGCCGTCATGATTCAAATCTTGCTTACCATTTCCATTTTTTGTATATCAGTATTTAAACCGTGGAAAAAAGAAGAGATCCGTTTCAAAACAAAATGGCTAAACAGAAAAGAGGATCCCTTTTATGGAATCCTGCAGATTATTTTTTATACTTTCCTATATGGTCTCCAAAACCTCAGCCTTCTGATGAGTTGATGCCGCTTTTTTTGTTACTAAGCTAACAATTAATAAAACGATAATATTAATAAATAAGGCGATTATTCCATCGTTCAAGTCTTTAATGGCTTGGGGAAGATGCGGGAATAGCTCGGCAATTTTTATATTCCCTAAATCCATAAAGGACACCAACACACCGCCAATGATAATCCCGGCAAAGGCACCCTGTTTCGTCACAAAATTCTTTTTCATCAAGCTGGCAAAAAAGGCAGGGGCAAGTTGAGTAATAAAATTGTAAGCGATGATGGCGATACTAAAAAGGCTATTTCCACCTTTAAAAGTCAAATAAATAGCTGCAAGTGAGATAAACGGAACGAGATATTTTACTAGTTTTGCAATCTGATTGTCCGTTGCGGCTGGAGAGAATACCTGATAAATATTTTTAGCAAACAAAGTTGAAATCGTCATCAATAGTAAAGAACTTGGTACTAAAGCTGCTAACACGCCGGCACCGCCAATCAGTCCGACAAACCACGGATCAAATGCCTGTTTGGAAAACTTGAGTAAGATTAAATCAGCTGCACTTCCTTCTAATCCTGGTGTTTGTAAAATGGCTGCAAACCCTACAAAAAAGGCAAACAACAGAATCAATTGGTAAATGGGCATGAGGGCTGCATTTTTTCGCAAAGCCTTTTCGCTAGAGGCTGCAAAAACGGGAGAAAACCCATGCGGCCACATATAGAATCCGATGGAACTTAAGATAACAGTCGATATATACCACGATACGCTCATCCCCTGTTCAGGAAGTATAGGGAAATTTGGTTTCGCTTGATTGATCGCGTCGAACATCGGATGAATACCGCCGTAATAATGTATAGGGAAATAAACTCCTAAAAATACCACAATACCTAGAATCAAAATATCCTTCAAAATCGATGTCAGAGCAGAACCGTGAATACCAGAAATCATCACAAAAATGGTTACCCCAAGGGCTCCTACCCAAATGGCAGCCTTAGAAGAGATGACCCCATAAGAAGTTGCCGTCACGATATAGCCTAAGCCTTTGAATTGAAGTACTAAGTAGCAAGTACATGCCACAATCCCAATCACGGCAACAAGAACTCCAAGGTAAGGACTCTGATATTTTTTTACAAAAAAATCAGATTGAGAAACTAATTTGTGTTGCTTTGCATACCTCCAAATCGCAGGAAATACAAAATAGGAAATGACCGTGGCCAGGCAGCCGTATGTGACGATACTAAAAATCGAACCCCCATCCCGATAAGCAGAACCGCTTGCTCCTAAAAAGGTAAAGGTCGTATACATTTCACCAGCTGACAAAAGGAAAATCAACAGGGTTCCCATTCCGCGGCCCCCCACCGACCATTGTTCCAAGTTCATTTCTTTCCCTTTTTTTGCCCAAATCCCTATAGCAACAGAAACGACGAAAAATGACAAGATGAATAGCACGGCAATATTCATTTTGAATTCTCCTCCCGGTTAGCTGGATCTAAAATATAGATAATTCCAAGGATTCCTGTGGTTAAAAAAGACCAGAGTACAATCCAAAAGTGAAAAAACGGCATTCCGAGCACATAAGGAGTCATTCTATTTGTAAATAAAGCCCCTGCAACAAGGCCAAGAAATGGAATAATGGCTAGCCAATAGATGGATTTCATTCCCTCATCCCCCTAATCGTTTTGATTTAATAGTTTCAAAGTTCCGTGGACCAATAACTTCGTTCCATCCGCTAAAGCTTGTTCGTCAATTGTAAACTTGGGATGATGGTGTGGATAGATAATCCCTTTTTCTGCATTACCGGCACCAATTGAAACATATGATCCTGGTACTACTTTTTGAAAGGCGGAAAAATCTTCACTTGCCATCATTGGCTTGACCAACTCCCGGCATTCTTCTCCAAAAACTTCACAAACCGTTTCGTCTATTACTCTCGTAACTTCCTCATCATTTATAACAGGGGCGTAACCGAACTGATAATTAAATTGATAGGTGGCTCCATGTGCTTCCGTAAGTCCCTTTACAATGCGATCAATAAAGTTCGGTATCTTCTTCTGCAAGTCCGGGTTAAAACATCGAACGGACCCTCCAATCGTTACCGTACTTGGAATTACATTTATCGCACTTCCCGCATGGAACTGGGTTACTGAAATCACGGAAGTTTCCTGAGCATCCTGATATCTTGAAACAATATGCTGGAGATTCGTTACCACCTGGGCTCCAATCGCAATCGGATCAATCGTTTGATCGGGTTGTGAGGCATGTCCTCCCTTACCTAAAACGGTAATTTTAAACGTATCCGCTCCGGCCATCATCGGCCCATAACTCAAACCAATTTTCCCAAGTGGAAGAGTAGAAACCAGATGGGCACCAAGGATTGATTCTACTCCTTCGAGGACACCTGCGTTCACCATTTCTTGGGCACCGCCTGGCGGCTGCTCCTCGGCATGTTGGAATAGAAAGCGAACCTCCCCCCTTATTTGCCCCTTTAACTTTGTCAGAATCTTTACAGCGCCTAAAAGCATCGCTGTATGCCCATCATGACCGCAAGCATGCATGACACCTAAATTCCGTGAAACAAAGTTAAAATCATTCTCCTCCTCAATTGGAAGCGCATCCATATCCGCCCGCAGTGCGATTACCTTTCCCGGCTGCTGCCCCTTCAACCGGGCCATAATACTTGTTTTTGTCGGACGTGAAATTTCCAGATCACCAAAAGTCTTTAATGTTTCATAAACATATTGGGCTGTTTTTACTTCCTGAAAGGATAGCTCCGGATACATATGTAAATATCTTCGCCAGCCAATCACTTCCTCTTTAACCTCTTCGATTAAATCATTCATCGTTATCGTTTGGGACATGTACATCAGCTCCTTTTTATTTTTGGTTAGTTTAAGGAAAAAATTCCTTAAATGAAGTATATAGGTTCGCAAGTTAAGTTTCAATAGTTTTTTGAATTTTATGAATGTGATATTCTTTAGGTACCTGAATAAGAAAAAAAAATAAGCACCCAAAACTGTGGATGCTTATAACAAACGATATATTTTACTCGGTCTTCCACGATTGGCAAATGCCTCCTGGCCTACATATTTTGCCAACTCAACTTCACACATATCGGTTACAATACGGCGCACATTACGCTCTGTCATCTCAAGATGTGTCGCTAAATCTTTGGTTGTAAAATCATGCCAACCCATTTTTTGAATAAGGGCAACGATTTTTTTATACGTTTTAACACTGATATTTCCTTTTTTTAATTTTTCAATAAGGATTTCATTTTGGGAACGTATTTCATATTGTAATTCATTGTTTTGGCCGGGTGATTCGATAATTTTTCCATCATCTTGAACCATAACAATTTCGCGTTTCTTCATTTCCTTAGAATGTTGTATGGCACGAAACGCATTGATTTCCGCAGCATAGGCAGTCTCTCCGAAACCAATTCCTACAGCAACAGTCGTTTCTGCCTCAAATGCCAATTTTTGAACGGTTTCTTCAAGTGAGGCAATTTCCCGTTCAATTGCGCCGCGGGAGCTAAAAATCATGTATCGGCCGTTCCCCTTCTCAGAAAAAGACCCATTTATTTTTTCGCCCAGTTGAATCATCATTTCTTTTAGTCTGAGCTCTAAGTACTGTAAATGGTAAGGGGTTTTCATTTCCTCTGCTACTCTGTTAAAATATTCAACCTCTATGATTTCAACGCCAATTTGTCTATCTTTAAAATAGGAGGTCTTTACTTTTTCCAAAAGGATTCGAAGCGTTTGCCGAATTTCCATCAATGTCATCGACATTCGGTAGGCAGGAATTCCCTTCTCTCTTAATGCTTCGCAAACGGATGGGAAACAAGTTAAAACTCCTTCTGTTTTTCCTTGATTCCATAAATCTAGGTGAAATTGCAACAATTCATTCGTATTAACATCTAACTCAAATGCTTTTGTATAGACCGTTGTTTTTTTTATTTTAAGTTGTGATAAAGCTTCCTCGCTTATATTGTTTGTCGTCATCGTATCTATGCTAAGTTTTTTAATCAATCTCCCTAGTTCATCACTCAACTCTAAAAAGGCTTTAAAAAAGCCTGATTCCGTAGCGGGAACATGGACCATGATCATATCTGTACCCAATGTCCTTTTCCCAATTTCATAGGGGAGTGGACCAGAAAAAAGCCATGCATGCACACGGGAGTGATGTTCTTTTACAATGTTCTCTACTTCATCGATATCTATATAGGGGAAAGAGATGATCTCTAATTCCTGTTTATATTCTTCTGCCAAATCTAAAATCTGTTTTATCGAAGCTTCAAGGCCGACTAATCCGATTTTAAACATTCCGTATTCCGACTTCCTTTATAAATCTGTAATTTTCGTTGCACCATTACTGAGAATTGATAACAAAAAAGTACCTGCCCTAACATTATATCAGTTAGAGGCAGGTACTATAAATCAACATTTATTTATATTTGGCTACATTAATAAGGAGATCTCGCACCCAAGTATCTTGTTTTCCAATAGGATACTGTCATGTCGGAGATAACAACACCTTGGTCTGCTGCACTAATAAATTTATTGTTGCCTAAATAGATTCCAACATGTGATGGACCTGTTTTGTAAGTTTCAAAAAAGACTAGGTCCCCTACGCTTGGCGAACCAACTGGAGTGGTTGCGCTCCATTGTGTACTGGTTGTTCTAGGCAATGAAATTCCTACATGATCAAATACGTATTTCGTGAAACCGCTGCAATCAAAACCACTAGGTGTATTTCCACCCCAGCGGTATGGTGTGCCAATGTATTTTTGAGCTTCAGCAATTACTTCTTGAACCTTTGATGCTGAATTAACAGCAGGCTTCTGAGTAACCTCTGCTTGTGGTTTCACTGCTGGTTGTTGGGTCACATTTGTTTCTGGCTTCTCAGCAGGTTTTTGGACCGCATTTGTTTCCGGCTTTTCAACTGGTTTTTGGACCGCTGTTGATGTCGAGGGTGCTGCTGGTTTTACAGACTCTTTTGAATAAGTGTTTCCTTCAGATTTTTGAGTCTCTGTAGAGCTGGACTTCACGGCCGGTTTTTGAGGCACCTTTGTCTCTGAAGGCGCGGCAGCTTTTACCGCCGTTTTCGCTTCGGATTTAGCCACTACACTTTTAATGATCTCCACTCGTTTCGCTGCTTTCGTATTGGATTTGGTAACTTTTCTGGTTGGAACTTCAGAAACTTTATACGAAGCAGATGTTGATTGGGCACCACTCACACTTAGAGTTTGTCCTACACGAATGCGGTCTGATGTTAAGTGGTTGATATTTTTAAGCTGTGAAACGGATAGATTAAAACGAGCACCAAGCTCAGATAGCGTGTCCCCTTTTTTAACAACATATTTTTGGTTAACAGAGATAGCCAGTGTAGAAACTTGAGTACTAGTTTTTGAATTTGGTATTTTCAATTGCTGGCCAATACGAATCAAATCTGATGATAATCCATTCAAGCTTTTCAGCTCACTAACAGTGGTATCATTCGCTCTCGCTAGTTTCCATAGACTATCACCAGGCTTTACCGTATAGGTAAGGGATAATTTTTGATTTACATAAATTCGATCACTTGAAAGATGGTTCCACTCTTTAAGGTGATTGATCGATACATTTTGTAAATGAGAGATTTTCCAAAGGCTGTCGCCAGGATGAACCGTGTATGTAGGCTCTTGTGCATTGGCAGTGGCTCCAAATGCAGTAAGTACAAGCCCGGCCGTTGCAGCTGCTGTGACTAGATTTTTTTTCAACTGTAGCACTTCCTTACTTTTCATTATTAATACATAGATATAATAATGAAAAGTAAGTTAATGCACATCCACACAAAGTGGTAATATAGTAAATTTATAGAATACATGGTCCTGCAAACGCTTTCTATTACAAACTATAGAAATAGCGGTAAATATTATAGCATTGGGGTTTTACCGCTATTTTCTCCCTTTGTAACTTGACCTCAGTAACATATTTGTAAACGTTTTTTAATCTGTTAGAATATTTTTTCATGAATACTATTAGCCTAGTATGAAAGGACTGGTAGGGCTTTTTGGCTGACATAACCGAGCTTATTCGGGACAACTTGACTTAGAGACAGTCTCCTCACTAAAGTAGTTTTTCTCCCCATTTTTGAATTACCTTCCAAACCAATGGACTTGTTCCTTCTGGTAATTCTTGTATAGGAAAGAACCGCGCATCAATGGATTCCTCACCATCTACTATGATGGTATGGTTTTTTACATCTTTTGAAACATAAACGATGGTGACTGGATAGAATTCATCGCCATTTTCCAGCTTTCTGAAATACTGCTTTCCTGAAAAAACGTCTACCAGCTCGAGCTGGCCAATTTCAACTCCTGTTTCTTCAAAGACTTCCCTTCTTCCCGCCTCTTCAGCAGACTCCCCTAATTCGAGGAGACCGCCTGGAAGGGCCCAGATTCCCTCCGGCCGTTTTTGTAAAAGAATTTCTCCTTGTTCATTGATCACACCCACTACTGCGCCTACTAAAATAAGCGGACGGGTTCCGATGACTTTGCGCAAATCTTCAATATAGCCCATATACGTCCTCCAAAAATGATTTTATTTCTATCATATCATTTTTCCATTATTACTAATTACTAGTGCAAGCCCTTTCAGTCTCGTGTATAATGGCTAACTAGAGTAATAGACGACGTAATTTTTGGAGTAGACTTGTATGAACCAGCAAAGGGGATATACGCATTTTTTTACAAATAAATATTGGGTCATCGTGGTTGCCGTGTTTTGCTCGGTTTTATGGGGGAGTGCCTTTCCGGTTTTAAAACTAAGTTATGATGAGCTTGGCATGGCAGAAGACGATTTATCGGCAAAAGTTGTTTTTGCGGGAATCCGTTTCATGATGTCGTCATTACTGCTGCTATTTTTCATGCTCTGCGTTGATCGTAAGGCGCTCAAAGTAAACAGGCGGCAATGGCCTGCCATTATTGGTTTAGGGCTGTTTACAACGAGTTTAAGTTATTTCTTTTTTTATAATGGATTGGCCCACACATCGGGGATGAAGGCATCGATTTTAAACTCCAGCGGTGTATTTTTCGTTGTTTTTCTGGCACATTTTGTTTATAAGGATGACCGCTTAGATTGGCGGAAGGTTTTTGGGTTGATTACTGGTTTTGGGGGTATTGTGCTGTCCAATTGGGGACAGGATGCCTCACTGGATTTTTCGTTTTATGGAGAAGGATTTATGCTGCTTTCTGGATTAGCCAGTACTTTCGGTACCTTTTTATCCAAGCGCCTTTCTGCAAATCTTCATCCGTTTGCCTTAACTGGGTGGCAAATGTTCACTGGTTCGCTGATCATGCTCGTGGTGGGAACCCCAAATCTTAAACCACATGCTTTTGACTTTACGGTGAATGCGTGGGTGCTATTGGGGTATGCAGTCTTTTTATCCGCAGCGGCCTTCGCATTGTGGACCTCTTTGCTCAAGTATAATAAAGCGGGAGAAGTTTCCCTTTATAAGTTCGTTGTACCCGTTTCCGGGACCATTTTATCCGCGATGTTTTTACCGGGTGAACATATAACGGTTAATACAATTGTGGCTCTTCTACTTGTAGCTGTGGGTTTAATGGCTGTGAATCAGAAAGGGAAAAAGGGCTTGTTTGGTTTTAAAAGATGGCGGCGGACTGAGGAGCAACTTTACAAATAAAAAAGAGCTTGGGGCAAGCTCTTTTTTATTTTTCAAATGATAATTCTTTAATTTTTATAATCCAATCCTTGAAGCTTGCGAATTCATTCGAATCAAATCCGAAGTATTTCTTGATGATTTGGACAGATTCGCTCTCTTGATGATGAAACACTCCATCTGAATAGATTAATTTAAAAAGTTCAACTAAGACGATATTTTTGGAACGTTCCGATTTGAATATCTTGAGTATATCCTCGATGGCAAGGCCCTTTAATTGATAATCCTCGAGTTCCATTTCCTTTTTATATTTAGTTAGAATAGTTTCTTCAAATATAGATCGATTCCCGTCAATCGCGGCAATTAAGTTAGCTAATTCAAGAAATGCTTCTCTCTCTTCTGAGTGAAGTTCTGAAAGGAACAATACATACATCTCCTTATTTTCTTTGTTTCTTTATACGAATATTAACATATTTAGTTTAAATTTTATAGAAAATAGGTAACTTGTACTTTTTTCAAAGGATTATTGAAGCATAGCGAGGGTTTCACAAATTTCCATAGGTTCTAAATTACCCATACTGAAAATACAATAGTTTTGGTCTTATTCCCAATAGGAGGTCTCACGATGAAAATTCAAAGACTTGGCCATGCTATGTATATTTTTAAAAGTAAGGAAGGGAAAAACTACCTGATTGATCCTTTCTTTGATTTAAATCCCGGGTTTCCGCCGGATATGGATACCGCTGCGTTCTATCAATCTTTTGACTGTGTTTTTCTAACCCACGGTCATTTCGATCATACGAGTGGGCTGGCTAAGATTATTGAACATAAACCTGAGATGATGATTGTTGCGCAATATGAGCTGGCTCTGATTCTTCTACAGCAAGGGATTAAAAATGTGCTGCCGATCAATTTAGGGGGCTCCGTTTCCTTTGATGATGTGATTGTTACGATGGTTCAGGCGAAACATACTTCTTCCTATCGAGAAACAGAAGGCCTCCCTGTGTATGCAGGAGAAGCCGCCGGTTATATTTTTGATTTTAAGAATGATTATACTGTTTACCACTCAGGGGATACTGCCTTGATGTCCGATATGAAGTTAATTCAGGATGTGTATCAGCCTGAAATTGCAGTATTGTCCTCTTCTGGGCATTTTACAATGGGTCCGAGAGAAGCAGCCTATGCGATAAAACATTTGTTAGACGTTCATTACGTCATACCGAGCCATACCTTCCCAACTAACGAAACCGCGGCATCACCTGAAGCCTTAACCCAATTACTCAATGCATTTCCTGTAGTCGATTTCATGGTCGACAAAGACAAAGAACTAGAAAAACTATTAAAAGACTACCCAAAAACAGCCGTCATCCCCCTCGGCTACGGAGAAGAAGTGACATTTGAGAAATAAAATAATGAGGTGATTTATATTCGACAAAATTCGGGTGGTGACAGGCACCACCCGAATTTTGTCGAATGCAGCCATGCCCCCCAAAAAATACCTAATAGCTTTTGATTGCCGGTATGATAGAATTTAGGAAAAGTGGATTAAGTAAGTGGAGGGTGAGCGGGGATGGGAAAAGATAAGATTTTGTCGATTTTGGAGAGGGAGTTAGTGGTTGCTCTTGGCTGTACGGAGCCAGTTGCGATTGCATTGGCTGCGGCAACGGCAAAAAGCTATGCGAAGGGCAATATTCAAAAGATTCATCTGTATGCGAGCGGGAATATTATAAAGAATGCCAAATCGGTTGGAATTCCAGGGATGTCGGCTAAAGGTCTTGATTTTGCTGCAGCACTTGGAGCAGCAGCAGGAGACCCTGATAAGAAGCTGGAGGTTCTTCATGGTCTAACGGCAGAAGATGAGCTGCTTGCATTAAAGCTGATTGAAGCGGGAAAAGTCACAACCGGACAGGCAGATACACCGAAACGACTTTATATAGAAGTAGTTTTACAAACAGATCAGCAGACAGCAAAAGTGGTTATATCTGATAATCACAGTAATATCACCCTAATCGAGGTAGATGGAAAAACGGTTTTCCTTGGCGGCTGTGAAAACATCGGGATTCAAACCGATGAGGAAGCATTAGAAGAGCTTACCATTGATGAAGTCTATGATTGGCTTCTTACTGTTGACCCTCATGACCTAGATCTTGTAATAAAGAGTATCGAACTAAATCGGAAGATTGGGATTGAAGGACTCTCCGGAGAGTACGGGCTTAATGTTGGACGAACCATTAAGGAAAATGTAATAAAAGGATATCTATCTGATGATTTAGCGACTGCCGCTATGTCACTTGCTGCTGCAGGGTCTGATGCAAGGATGGCAGGTTCCACCCTTCCGGTAATGGCCAATACGGGGAGTGGAAATCAAGGGATTGCGGTAACCCTTCCAGTGGTTGCGGTTGCAGAGAAGCTGAAGGTTTCGGAGGAAAAAATGATTCGTGCGGTTGCCCTTAGTCATCTGGTTACGATTCATATCAAATCCAAGTTTGGCCGCTTGTCCGCCTTATGCGGCGTAACGGCTGCCGGGATGGGAGCAAGCGCAGCGATTGTTTTCCTGCTTGATGGCGGCCTTCCCCAAATTAAAGCAGCAATCCAAAATACGATTGGCAATGTTTCGGGGATGATCTGTGACGGGGCGAAAGCAGGCTGTGCGATGAAAGTCTCAACCTGTTCCAATGTCGCCGTTCAATCCGCCCTACTGTCACTAAATAACCAAGCAATCCAATCAACCGACGGCTTCATTCACGACGACGTAGAAAAAAGCATCGAAAGCTTCTGCAAACTCGGAAACGAAGGAACCCGACAAACCGACCAACTCATCCTGCAACTCATGCTCGAAAAATAAATCATGTTAACCCCATAAAGAAAAGTCGGCAGTACTGCCGGCTTTTTTGTATGGCCTCATCCGACAAAATCCGGGTGGTGACAGGCACCACTCGAATTTTGTCGAATCACCCATTTTGGGTAGGGACAGGGCGTTTTTATTTTTATACAAGCTCATAATGTTATAATTCATAATATTTTGAATATATATAAATATGTTTTAAAACATTCTCACCGGAAAGGGGCATATGAAACTATGGATATTTGCATTTCTTGTGGAATGGAATTGTCAATTTTGGAAAGGACTCGAGCTGAGTGCTGGGATTGCAGGGATACGACAACGGAAGCTTATACAGAAGAGGAATAATGATTGCTGTTATAGATAAAAATGTTAGAGAAAGCTGCCTGATCATCTCTCAAAGGGCAGCTTTTTCACCTTGCTGGAGAAAAGTTGTTTTTTACGATGAACAGTTTGGAAATATTGAAACTAAATGAGAATATAATCGTATAAACCTATGTATAGTACAAGTTATAGAATTTCATAAAATTTATTATAGATGGGAGAATTAAAATTGGGCTTAACCATTTTTCAATTTGGACAGACTCTTTTTGAGGCATACTATTGGCTGATCTTAATATCTATTTTTGGTTCCTGGTTTCCGGCTTTTCACTCCTCCAAGATCGGCGGATGGATTAGCAAACTAGTTGAACCATATTTAAGCATTTTCAGGCGGTTTATCCCCCCTCTTGGTCCGATTGATATTTCGCCTATCGTCGCACTCTTTGTTTTTAATTATTTAAGTGGATTTGCCTTGGAAGGCCTCCGCCGTTCGTTGAATTTTATTGGAGTATAGGAATCTAGAGAAGACAGTAAGCAGGACGGCTACTGTCTTCTTTTTATTACATATTCCTGCCGTTCGCAAACGCGCTGAGATCTTGATTATATTTTTCCACTGACTCCCAAAAGGGAGAATGCCCGGCATAAGCATAAAGGGAAAGAATTGAGTTTGGTATGATCTGAGCGTTTTCAATAGACTGGGCCGGATAAATTATTTTATCCTTTACACCATGGGTAAGAAGGACCGGCTTTTGAATGGTTGGGAGCAGGTCATCATAAGATTCGGATCGTGTGATAATCGCTTCACGAACATAGGGAGGAACCATTGTGTTATATCCTAGTATGAAGTAAAAATCGTTCAATGTTGGGTTTTGCGCAAACAGGAGCGTTACAAATTGCTTGAGGGCATTCGTACTTTCAAGGGCTTTTTTGGATATAAGTCCCGGAATGACGGCTTGCAAGGCGGGAGTATAATAGGTGCCTCCAGAACCAGAGATTCCCGAAGAAGTTCCAACATTCACTAGGTTAATACCGGAAATATCCCCTTCCCCATAAATTTGAAGATAATCCAAAACAACCTTTCCACCGTAGGACCAGCCAACCAGCAATGGCTTTTTTAGATTTAAGGCATGAATAACCGACTGGATGTCATCCGCCCAGTTTTGTTGATTGTGATACCCTTCCTTTGGCTTTTCAGAAAAACCGTGACCGCGTAAATCCAAGGCAATTAGGCGAAATTGCTCTAACTCCTTGGATTGAAACTGATGAATCCAACTAAGATGGTTTTGCGAAACATCATGAACAAAAAGGATTGGCTTCCCGTGCGGATTTCCACTCTCCACCACAAATAACGACGTTCCAGATCCCCCTTTAATAAAAAAAGATTTCATTTAACACCTCTCCAATAAAAGATACGTTATTATACTGGAGGAGTTGTCCAAATGTGACAAAATTCGGGCGGTGCCAGGCACCACCCGAATTTTGTAGAATTTATATAGTGGCGCCATGCCCCTAACTTCTTATTTATATTCCCTTCGAATAATGGCGATGTTTTCTTCGTGACAGGTTTTTGTGAAGTTTGATGGGAAAGGCATTTCTTTTTCCAATGCAGCTATTGCCTCTGTGTCCTCTTTTTTAACAGCATTAATTAATTTCTCTAGGTAATCTTGTGAAAATTGAATTCTGCGCTTAATTTCCCCTCGACTTGTCGTCGCCTGCCCATGTCCCGGGACCATAACAGAAACTTTATGCTTCTCAAGAATCTGCTCTGCTTTTTGAAGTGTTGCTTCGTATGCCTTTGCACTGTCGTAGATAAACGGCAGCTCGAAATCAGATAGATAATCACCAGCAATCCAAATGCCTTCCGGCCCGATGACCGTAAACAATCCATCTTGCGTATGGCCCGGTGACAGGTAGAAGGTAATCGTGGTATCGCCAATCACTAACTTCTGACCGTCTTCTTCGATGACAATATCGACTTCCTCCGGAAAAACAATTGGATAAGGTGCTTTAATGTAATTTTCATTATAAAATTGCTGGATTAAGTACACTTTTTGTTCCTTATTTGGGTGGTCCCTCAGTCCCTTGCTTGCGATTACCTTGGCATTCGGGAAGGCTTTGTAGCCAATGACATGGTCAAAATCACCGTGCGTAAAGAGAAGGTATAGTTCCTTTTCCCCCTTAATGCCGTTTACACGCTGCTTTATTTCCTCGATTTCGTGCGGAAGCCAGTTTGGGTCCACAACAAGAATAAAATCCTTTGATTCTACCACTGTACAGGTTGTTTGAAATAATGCACTTTGAAACACCGTTATGTATTCATTTTGAAATTGGATCATGGCTTCTCCTTTTTAAAAATTTTTTCATTTATTTTCCCAATTATATCAAATCAACCAGTTTAATTTTAAGGATTGCATAAGACCAGCACTAAATAAATATGATAACAATAAGGAATCCTAAATAAAGGAGCTGTTAGCAAATGGCCATCTTCAATAAAATCGCCTTATTTTTTGTTGTCTTATATTCCGTCATCATCATTATAAATACTTATTTAGGAGAAACTGAACGGGTTCAATCTAACGTTATATACTTTCTTATGAACGGATTCGCTTACATCGTAACGGCAATGGAAGTCGAAAAAGAAAAACAGCTATTAGAAGGATTGGAAGCTTGATTTTAAACTTCACCGCAACCCAGACAATTTACTAACGGGTTCCCTTTTGAGGTGCAAACCATGCAAATAACCTCCTATTTTTTGTCACTAATATCAAGGCAATTCTCAGAGTAAATTACATCAATAAACGCAAAGAAGGGATAGCAATTAAGCTATCCCTTAAATTCTCTATTGACTCCCGTTTGTTTAATAAATATGTTGTTGTCTGTTTTTATTGAGTCTCTTCGTCGCTTTTGTACTCCAAAATATCACCTGGCTGACAATCCAAAGCCTTACATATCGCTTCCAATGTTGAAAAACGAACCGCTTTTGCTTTCCCATTTTTCAGAATGGAAAGATTCGCCATAGTAATTCCAACCCTCTCCGAAAGCTCCGTTACGCTCATTTTTCGTTTTGCTAACATCACATCAATATTAATAATAATTGCCATATCATCCACCTCAGATTGTCAAATCATTTTCTGATTTTATATTAATCGCTTCTTGTAGAAGCCGTTGGAGGATAGCAGCAAAAACGGCGATAACCAACGAAGCAAAAATAATGATGAGTCCCATTAATCCAATAGGAGGGTCAACT
Source organism: Neobacillus cucumis (assembly GCF_016107705.1). The sequence goes on along the minus strand of NZ_JAEHGC010000020.1, from coordinate 36,474 downwards.
TTCTTTGCTATAAAATGAAAAAGTGGCAAACCCAATACATACAAACCACTGATTGTAATCGCACAGCACTTTATGTTCTTTAACGCCTTTACAGATAATTCCGAGAAAGCTGTGTTCTCGTCAATGTACCGTAAAAGATTGAAAGCCTGATAGAGGGCAAAGTAAAAAGGAACAGCCGCTCCATACATCACGATGAAAACGAAGTACTTCATTGGGGTAATATTTGGATACATTTTTGCTGCAAAATTCGCCAAATGCGGTACAAAAAATATACATAAGGCAAGCACTGCAATTCCAGCCAGAAAAATAATTACCTTTAAGAAAGTGGTTGAACCACGTTTACCATTCATTTTAAGCACCTCACTTATTTAATGACAATATGAACTTAACATATTTTTTATCGTTAAACAATAAATATATATTGTTTACTATTGTGTTATTATTATTATTGAAATATCCTTCTAATTTTCACAAAAATAAAAAGCATTTCTCATTACAAAGAAATGCTCCTACTTTAATTGAAACTCCCCAACCACTGTCCACCTGGTACGGACAAAACAGGCCATTTGTCCACGAACGGTGCCTGTCACCGAATTTTCCTGGAAACTTTAATGGTGCCTTTATGGGTTTCTACGATCCATTTGGCGATGGAGAGTCCGAGGCCGTGTCCGCCCATTTGGTGTGAGCGGGATTTATCTGATCGATAGAAACGTTCGAAAATTCGCTGGTAATCCTCCTGCTTGATTCCAATTCCCGTATCCTCGACTGCGATGCCATCTTGCTTTCCCAAGCGGTCTAATTTCTTTCTAATTAACTTCACCATAGCATCAATCGTTTTCGGAGCTACTTCCGAATCCAAGCCCCAAATCCGATCCAAAATAAGCTCACGCGGCAAGACTTGTCCCTTATTTTGGATCAATAAGTCTAACAGCTGAAATTCCCGTGGACTAAGCTGAATCTCATTATTCCTGAAACGAACGGTCTGGCTTATACGATTAAAGACTATCATTGACAGTGGTTTTTTCCTCCAATATTGGGGCATAGTTACGACGTGAAAGAGCACGAAGCCGCGCCAACAGCTCATCTATTTCAAAGGGCTTAACAAGATAATCATCTGCACCGGAATCCAAGCCTTCAATTCGGTCTTGAATCGTATCTTTCGCCGTTAACATCAAAATGGCTCCGGAATATCCATTTTTTCGCAACCTCCTGCACACAGATACCCCATCTCCATTTGGCATCATCCAATCCATAATAAGGACATCATAGTGAGAAAAGCTGGCGTAATCATAGGCGTCTTCTCCTTCCAACACCCACTCAACCTGATATCCTCCCTTCTTTTTTAACATATAAACAATTAATTCCCCTAAGTTTACATCGTCTTCTGCCAATAATATATTCATGAAAAATTGACTCCCCTTAATGTGGTTATTAACAGGAATCCTACCAAAGAAACCTTTAGAAAAACTTAAAAAAGAAGCACAAAGATTACTAGAGAATTTAAAAAGAGTTATCGGGGTGCCGAATAATTAATAGAGGAATTTTTTTACAGTAGAAAAAAATGATAAAGAGCGGTTCTAATTGCTTAAGAACCGCTCTCTTATTTAAACCTCTTCTCCCTTTTATAATTCATCAATCACTTCTTTTGCAGCCCTTTCACCTGATTCAACCGCCCCATTTAAAAAGCCTTGATAATGAATGGATGTATGCTCTCCAGCAAAGAAGATATTCCCTTCTCGTTCACCTTCAATTCCGGCAAATTTGGTATATTGACCGACCTTCCAAAACGAATAGGACCCTTTGGACCATTTGTTACTAAGCCAATGATCGATTGTAGAAATGCCATTCCAGCTACTTATGGTGCCTGGAAGTACTGGTTCAAGCTTGTCCAAAAAGTTTTTTGTAATTTCCTTTAATCGTTCCTCAGTTGAAGCAACCTGTTTAGCAGCGATTCCTCCCCCAGTATAATTTACAAGAATTCCTGATTCCCCAGGTTGTGCCCGCGTTGATTCGAACGTTTGTTGATAACCAGTATCAGATAATGTATCGCCGTTATTCTTCTGCTCACACCAGAAACGATTGAAAAATTGGGCATGAAGCTTCGTATTTACCCCCATCCCAAGTTCTTTAATCGCCACTATTTTTAAGTCACGAAATCTTGCATTCTCATAATCTATGCTTCTTAGAATATTAAAAGGAAGACAAAGAATTACTTTATCAGCCAAAACAGTCCATTCTTTTTCTTTATTTCCAAAAACAAGCTTTATTTCTTCCTTTTGTTCGATTCTTAACAGTTCAGAATTAAATCGAATTTGTCCGGCTAGATTCTGGGCTAATAATAGTGGAAGCTGGTCATTACCGCCTCTTATATGAAATCGCTCATCAGAGTCTCCGTACATTTGATAAGAATCGGTGAATCCTAATAGATATAGTAGATTTAATGCGCTTTGTACATGTGCATCTGCTCCAAATTCAATCGTATAGGCCATGGTTAGTAATTGACCGAACCTGGAGTTGATGCCTCCAGAAACCGTTTCATTGATATAATCTACAATTGACATTTGATCAAGCTCATAGCCACGTTCCGTGTAATGATTATATCTTGTGATTTCTCCTGCTTCTTTAAGATCCCGTTGAAGTTTTGGATAAATTTCCGAAAAATCTTTAGTTGCTTCTTTAAAGGTATACGGTTTTCCATCAAAAAAGTAAACAGGTTCTGTACCCTTAGATTCTGCCATTATCAAATTATCTATTTCCAATCCTAATTCTTCAGCTAACGCTTGAATCTCTCTATGGTTTGAATCAATTAACTCACCGCCACACTCAACAATTTGACCATCTTTAAAATAATCTCTCCTTGTTCGGCAGCGCCCGCCCACCCGGTTCGTAGCCTCATATATAGTAGATGGAATTCCTGCCTGCTTCAGCCGGTAGGCACAAGTAAGACCCGCCAGGCCTGCCCCTACAATAACGATTCTTGGATAATCTTGTGGTTTCTTATAAACATTCAAAGGCTGTTCTTTTTCGATTTTTCCATGGTTTGGAATAGGATGTAGTTGTCCAATAGCTTGTCCATTACTTTGTTTCTCCATTTCAGCACGAACTGTCACAAAGGCCATCTTCATCATTCTTGCTAATGGTGTATGTGCCAAATAAACATCAACCCCTTTTTACTTTGCTGCAATAATTTCTTGTAACAAAGTATGTAAGAGGAGTGAAATTGCTGTAGGCATGTTGGTGAAAAATTAAAATTTCGTTAGAAGTATGGGGGAGCTTTTCGAAGATTTTATAAAAAAGAGTGGCTCCTCGATTTTTTGGAGGTGCCACTCTTTTAGCTTGATCAGAAAACTATTAGTACTTATTCAAATAACTTAGTAAATTGACCATACCCATCTTCCTCAAGCCTGTCTTTAGGAACAAACCGTAGTGCCGCTGAATTAATGCAATACCTCGCCCTGTCTGGACCCGGTCCATCATCAAAAACATGACCAAGATGCGAATCGGATGTTTTGCTGCGAACCTCGATTCTCCGCATACCATGCGAAGTATCAAACTTTTCTTCCAGCTCATTGCGGCGCAGGGGCTTCGTGAAGCTGGGCCAGCCACAGCCTGCATCATATTTGTCAGTGGAACTAAACAAGGGCTCCCCGGAAATGATATCTACATAAATACCTTCTTCGACATGATTCCAGTATGCATTTTGGAACGGTGGCTCTGTTGCATTCTTTCTCGTTACATCATACTGAAGCGACGTTAACTCACTTCGCAGCTCGTCATCACTTTTGCGCATCTTCCAGTTCTCACGAATAAAGCGTGCCCTGCCGGAACCTTCCCGATAAAGATTATAGTGAAACGGAAAAGTTTTATAATAATACTGATGCTTATCCTCCGCCCTGTAAAAAGGGCCAGCCGGAAGGATTTCCGTAACAATCGGCTTTTTAAAACGGCCGCTTGCGGCAAGCTCTGCTTTTGAAGCTTCAGCTTGTTGTCTTTGGTCCTCATTATGGTAAAAAATAGCGGTCCGATAGGAGGTTCCTCGATCATTAAACTGCCCCTCCGCATCAGTCGGATCGATTTGCTGCCAAAACAGCTCCAGTAGTTTTTTATAAGAAAAGATGACTGGATCAAAAGTAATTTGAACCGCCTCATAATGTCCTGTCGTATTAGAACATACCTCTTGGTACGACGGATTTTCAGTATGCCCCCCCGTATACCCCGAAACTACTTCCCTAATTCCTGGCTGCTCATCAAACGGCGAAACCATACACCAAAAACACCCGCCAGCAAACGTTGCAAGCTCGAATTGATTCTTCAATCCCATCATTCCTCCATCTTTATTACATTATCATCATAAAATGTACGAACATAATTGACCCTGTGATCCTATTTTATACCAATGTTTCATTGCATCTAAAAGGATCGCAAAAAAAAATAGGGTGGCAGCACAACCCATATTACTATCACAAGAAGTTTTCAGGTTTATTTCTTAGTGGGAAGCTTACGAAAACACGTGTTCCTTCGCCTTCTTTGCTCATAACACGAATTTTTCCAGTATGTGATCGAACAATCCAATTGGCAATCGAAAGCCCTAAGCCTGATCCCTCTAAATGACGAGTTCTGGATTTATCCCCGCGATAGTAACGGTCAAAAATATAGGGGAGATCACTTTTTGGTATCCCAATCCCAGTATCCGCTACCTCAATAGCAGCACGTGAATTTTTCACATCCGCTTTAATAGTGATAACTCCATTCTCTCCCGTATACTTAAGGGCATTGTCTAACAGAATGACAAACAGCTGTTTCAGTCTCTCTTTATCCCCTATCATTTTGATTGAAAAGATTTCAGCGATTATCTGTATATTTTTTTGACTAGCCAGCGCTTTAAAATCTTTAATTACATGCTGAAGAATCTCTTCTAACAGAATAGTCTCTTGAATCAACTGGATCTGGTCCGTGTCAGACCGAGCTAATGTCAATAAATCAGAAGTCATTTTTGACATGTAATGAATCTCTTGAATCGCCTGGTGAATGGTCTCGCTTTCCTGTTCAATCGTATAATCCGGATGACGAAATAGGTGTTCAAGATTTAATTTCATAACGGAAAGAGGTGTACGCAGTTCATGAGAAGCATCTGCCACAAACCGCTGTTGTTTTTCCCAGGACCTCTTGATGGGTATTAAGGCCTTATTAGCTAGATAGAGCCCAGCTAGTGCGGCAATAAACACACTTAATAAGGACCCAAAGCCAATGACCACCAATAAATGATCCAGCATTTCATTTTCACGTCTGAGATTATAAACAATTTGAATATGCTGGACTGGTGAATATTCCCCATTCTTTGGTTCAGCCATCGTGATGACACGATAGGATTCTGCTCCAATCGCTACAGTTTGAAGACCTTTCTTCTTTAATAATGGTGAAAAATGAGCCGTATCCTTTAAAGAGAGCGTACTCTGCGGTATCACCTGGTAAAGTTTATTTCCCTTCTTCCAAAGTAAATAAACTAACCGATGGTTCTCTTCACGCTCTGGACTTAATTCATTACTGAGTTTCTCTCTCTCTCGCTGCAAATGATTTCGCTTTTCTAAAATGGTCTGATCCACCTGATGATATAAACTATAATGCGTATAAAAATAAATAATGGCCCCAAAAGCATTTTGAAGGATAAAAAATACAAGTGCATTCAGGATAACGAGCCTGCGTCTAGTTTTTTTAAACATTGCTCTACCTTACTCCTTTAACATATACCCTACACCCCTTACGGTCCGAATCAACCGCTCAAGCTCAAAAGGGGCCAATTTTTTCCGTAAATAATGGATATAGAGTTCAACAATGGCGTCTGTCGTTTCACTCTCTATTCCCCAAACTCTTTGATAAATCTGATCCCGGGTTAGGATTTGCTCTTTATTTTGTATAAGGTAAAAAAGAAGTTCATATTCTTTAATCGTTAACTTTAGAGCCGTTTCATTTATAAAACCCTCATGCTGGTTGGTGTCTAAGAGAATGGGGCCATAGGTCATCTTTCCTTCGATTCCTATTTTCCCTGACCGTCTAAGCAAGGATCGCACTCTCGCTAAAAACTCTTCTGTAGAAAAGGGTTTGACAATATAATCATCCGCACCAAAATCAAGACCCTTTACCTTATCCTCGATCCGGTCCTTTGCAGTCAGAAATAAGGTCGGGGATTGATGGCCTTCACTCCGCAGCTTTCTCATCACCGCGTATCCATCCATCATTGGCAGCATAATATCCAGCGTGATCAGATCGTACTCACCGGTCGAAGCCATTAAATACCCTTCTTCCCCGTTTTCAGCTTGATCCACCTCGTACTGTTCTTCCTCTAATATTCTAGAAATGATCCTTCTTAAAGGTCCATCATCTTCTATGACCAACACACGCATAGATTCCTGCCCACTCCCTTTCCTTTTATCCTGCATAGTTTGTCCCAATTATTTCAATATTTTAATCACGAAGCAAAGAATCTAGCTAGCTTTATAATTTACTAACTGCCCTTTGTGTTTTTGTAACTTGCCTCATGGCGGATGCCTTTGAGGTAGAACGTTTATTCCAATAGTTATAAAAATCCCCAGCAAATAAGCCGATAAATAAATAGGTTAGTCCGCCGAAAAGGCCATATATAATAACCCCTGAAACGGCAGCAAGTACCCCAAAGTAGATTTGCTGCTTATATTTTGCCGGTGAGGTTGGCGGATCTGTGAGCATGAAAAAGGCGAAAAATAATGTCGCATTGATAAATGGCGGACGAAGAGCATCTGCCGCATCTCCTTTACTTATTAAACCAAGTATAAGCAGTAATACAAAAAAGGTCCCTAAGAATGAAAATACCTGTGGAAATTTATTAACTCGTTCAGTTACAAAATACCCGCCAATTAAAAGAAACAAAATAGTCCAGGCAGGAAGATCCCCAAAAGCCCCCCACCAGCTTTGCCCTGTTTGAAAAATAAAAATCGATAACAGTAAACCGAAAGCAGCAGGATTAACGATTGGTTTTTTCTTATAAACGAATAGATGCTTGGACAAGATGGCGAGAATCGCTGTCCCTGCCACAACCATCCCAGATGTCGTAAAACTTAAGATAAGTGAAATGATTAAAGCTGTTATTACTGTACTGTCCTTGCTGCTTCTTCTATCCATAATTCTACATAGGATATTATCTACAAAGATTGATGCCACAATAGCGATCATACTGTTCTCTATCCCCAGCATACTTTTTGACCCAATAGATGCGATGAATAGATAAAAAATCATCGCAGTCGCGACATAGCCCTTTGGGGTTTTGAACCACTTTTTCCCTGACACTTAAATCCCTCCAACTTTATTAATCTGTAATTCGGATGTAATAAGGATTCCTTCTAAAGCGAGCTGTTCGAGTAATTGTTTCCCTTTTTTAACACCCAATAAAAAGGCAGCAGTTGAAAAAGCATCTGCCATCATTGCAAATGGCGCAATAACACTGCAGCTAATCCACTCATTAGGGGAGTGTTTCGTTACCGGATTTACAATATGATGTGAATCCGATTTAGCTGGATTCCTGCGTTCATAGTTACCAGATGTGCAGATTGCTCCATTTGATAACTCAATGGTTTCAATAATAGAATCTTTTTTATACGGATGCTGGATTCCGATTTTCCAAGCTTCTCCGTTCTCATCCACACCGGATGCAAACAAATCACCACCTGCATTAATGACAAATCCCTTAAATTCCTTTAATTCATTAGCAGCCAGATCAATCGCGAACCCTTTTGCAACAGCTCCAAGATCAATGACCATCGGCTTTTTTAAGGTTACTGTATGATTGTGCTGATCAAGTTCGATATCATGATAAGAAACCGAATCAGAAGAAACACTTTTCATCATCTGTCCAGAAATATAGTGTCGATTAAATCCATTCATTTCCATCACTTTTCCTACCGTCGGGTCAAATAGTCCATCCGTTAATTTAGCCATTTCAATCGCAATATAAAGAGGTTCAAATAGAAAGGGACTGATTTTTACTGGTACTCCGATATTCTCACAAGCTCTTATTAGCTCACTTGATGAGCTGAAGCGGCTGCATGCTTGTTCTACATGCTGAAATGCCTCAAAGGCACGAGTTATTTTTGCTTCCGTCTCTTTCTTCGACTTATTTGAAACGACCTTTATGTCAACAACAGTATCCATGTACAATTTTGTTTTTTTCATAGATTATCCTTTCACGTTATGGGCGTGGGAAAGTGCATCCATCACAGCGTCCTCAAAAGCCTGTGTACTATAAGTGGCCCCAGAAACATTATTCACTTGTGCACTTTGTTTTTGCACTACTTCATCAGGAAGTCCGACTATGTCACTTTCTGAATAATGCATTGCAAAATGGCCAATCTCTACTGTGGTAATTTTGTCATTCTTAATTGTGACAGCTACATCAATAAATCCACGCCGATTCATACCTGTACCTGTAAACGTCCCATCTTTATAGATGCTTTTATTTTGCTTGCTCTTTTGTTCACCGACCTTTTCATTAGAGTGATTTATTGTAATATGCCTAGCTTGAACATTCGCTGCAATTTGGTGTAACGGCTGATCAATAGAAGCCTGCGTCTCTGTAGAAACAAATCCAGCAGCATACACCGCTGCAACAGCTGTAGAACAAAGAACAACCCACTTCTTATCCATTTTCTTCATAAAAAATCCTCCTAACCAATTCCTCTATTCTCGGACAGTATAGCCATTCAATCTTAGAATTTTCTTAGAATCTTTTTGATCGACAAAATTCGGGCGGTGACAGGCACCACCCGAATTTTGTCGACCTTGTCCCCTTGAATTTGAAGGGATAATCTGATATATTTAGTGTTAATTAAATATTTTCTTACTTCAAACCTTTTGAAGTGAGGATAGAGGCGCAAAGACCATTAGTACATAGTTGGAGGATAATGAGGTCCTGGGATGATTATGGAAAGGGGAATTTGCCGAAGCTTATAAGACTCTCATTTGTCTTGGAGCTGGTTCTGCTATTGAATAAATACAGAACTGTCATATAGGGAACTATATGGAGGGCTATCTCACGCACGGGAACTTGATCTTTATTTATGTTTCTATTGCAGCAGCGAGCCTTCGTTGCTGCTTTTTTGCGTTGACTTGGAATGTCCTTAGCCACCTCTAATTTATAAAAAAAATAATTTAAAGGGTGAGGAAAAATGAATTTTGGCCAAGTTTTAACTGCTATGGTTACGCCATTTGATCATGAAGGCGAGATTGATTTTAACGCGACAAGAACATTAGTAAATTACCTAATTGAAAATGGGACGGATGGATTGGTAGTCGTTGGTACTACTGGGGAATCACCTACATTAACAACGGATGAAAAAGTTGAATTTTTTAAGTTTGTTGTGGATGTCGTGAACGGCAGAATTCCTGTCATTGCCGGAACAGGTTCAAATAACACGAGGGCTTCAATTAGTTTAACAAAACAGGCTGAAGCAGCGGGTGTGGATGGGATTATGCTCGTGGCTCCATACTACAACAAGCCGTCACAAGAAGGTTTATATCAACACTTTAAAGCAATTGCCGAGTCCACAGCATTACCAATTATGCTCTATAATATTCCTGGGCGAAGTGTGGTCAATATGTCCGTTGAGACAATTGTTCGTCTTTCCCAGATTCCAAATATCGTAGCTATTAAAGAAGCTAGCGGCAATTTAGACGCCATGGCAGAAGTGATTAGCCAAACACCAAGTGATTTCACTTTATATAGTGGTGATGATGGTTTAACCATTCCAGTCTTAGCGATCGGCGGTGCAGGAATTGTTTCCGTTGCCTCCCATATCATTGGAAATGAGATGCAGGAGATGGTCAATCTCTTTAAAAGTGGTAATGTCCAAGAGGCGGCTGCAGCGCATCGCAGACTGCTTCCAATCATGAAAGCATTATTTGCTGCTCCAAACCCAACACCGGTCAAAGCAGCCCTTAATCTAAAAGGTGTCAACGTTGGCGGCGTCCGTCTCCCAATGGTCCCACTAACCGACGAAGAAACCAACACACTACAAAACATTCTGCAACTTGTTTAAATTTCAATACAATAGGAAAGGCACCTCCCACATTGGGAAGGTGCCTTTTCTATTGTGTTTCGACAAAATTCGGGTGGTGCCTGTCACTCACCGAATTTTGTCGAATCCGTTGACCACAATGTCTTCAATTACTCGATGCCGGCTTAGTTGGCCTGTACAGATGATTTCCTGGTCTTCTGTTTGCTTTTTGCGAATCATTTGGTTTATTTCGGCTAACAGTAGTCCGGAGAATAAAAGATAGGGAATGACAATAACTCTCCCCGATCCTGCCTCCAAGACCGCCTCAAACCCTTGCTCCAGCCTTGGTTCTGCAGCCGCGAGGTAACAAACGGACACCTGATCCGTTTGGAGCCGTTCTTGAATTCCATTGGCAATCAACTCAAACGCAGTGCGGATGCTGGGATCGCTGCTGCCCCTGCCAACTATTAATAATGAATCCTGTGAAGTGACCTCCCCAGCAACCCCTCTTGCTAGTTCAGCAATCGCATCGAGAATTTCATCCTGCACGCCAAACGGATTCCTTACCTGCACTTGGACCTCTGGATACTGTTCGCCTAATACAGATAGTGCATTCGGAATATCTTCCTTTATATGACCAGCAGCTAAAAGAAAAATCGGCACCACGGTAATCTCCGATGCACCTTTTTCCACACATCTCCGAAAGCCCACATCAATAAAAGGTTCGGTCAATTCTAGAAAACTGATTTCCTGAATCGGGACATCCACACGTTCTATTACCCTATTCAAAAAGGACTTTACCTCTTCGGCTCCCTTTTTTGATCTTGTTCCATGGCCAATATAAAGAATCGCTTTCATGCAGATTGCTCCTTTCCGCTTACCCTTGAACAACTGGTAAATGAGGGACGATTTCTTCCTCGAACCAGTTCAGTCTATCATGTAAGCGGACAACCTCGCCAATCACAATCATGCTTGGGTTTGCAATTTTTGCATCCTTAACACGGGCTTCAATCGTGCCAAGGGTTCCAACTACTGTTCTTTGGTCGCTTAAAGTCCCCCAGTGAACAAGAGCGATTGGTGTGTCCGCAGATTTTCCATTCTCCACCAATTGCTTAACAATCGTAGGAAGGTGGGAAACTCCCATATAAACACATATCGTATCGACCGCTTTCGCTAAATGGGCCCACTGATGCTCTGCCTCTTTATCACCGGCAGCTTGATGTCCGGTAATAAAAGCAAAGCTTTTACTCAATGTACGATGGGTAACCGGTATGCCAGCATAGGCGGATGCTGCAATTCCAGCGGTAATGCCAGGGACCACTTCAAACGGCACAAGATGTTTCACACATTCTTCTGCTTCTTCCCCGCCTCGTCCAAAAACGAACGGGTCGCCTCCCTTTAAGCGGACAACCGTATAGCCTTTTTTCGCATATTTGACCAAGAAGTGATTAATTGTTTCCTGCTTCATTGTATGGTAATTCGGAAGTTTGCCGCAGTATACCAACTGCGCATCTGCTTTTGCATGCTGAAGGAGCTCCGGATTTACTAACCGGTCATACAAAATCACATCAGCCTGCTGCAGGCAGCGTAATCCTTTTACTGTAATTAGATCTGGATCACCAGGACCCGCACCAACTAAATAGACTTTGCCAACCATGAAATCCAACATCCTTTCCCTATGCCTTTTCTGTAGTACTTGCTGTTATTGATGATTCGCTGATAAATCGCCTTGCTTCGCTGATAAACCTCGTAAATTCGCGGATAAATTGCCTGGATCCGCTCATAAAACCTTAAAATTCGCTGATAAACTCTTCCTATCCGTAAAAAGGGTGTAAGTTTACACCCTTCACCTATTAAAAAATATTTTTCTCCCGCAAATAAGCAATCACTTGCCCAACGGCTTCCTCAACCGATAATAAATCAGAACGTAAAGTAATTTCCGGTTTTTCCGGTGCTTCATATGGAGAATCAATCCCTGTGAAATCCTTTATCTCACCGCGGCGTGCCTTGGCATAAAGCTGCTTAGGATCGCGTTGCTCACAAACCTCGATTGGACAATCAACGAAAACCTCGATGAATTCTCCTTCTTCAAACAATTCCCGAACCTGATCCCGATCCGAGCGAAACGGAGAAATAAACGCAGTTGTAATCACCTTGCCGCTATCGACAAATAACTTTGCCACTTCGCCAATCCGGCGGATATTTTCCGTGCGGTCGTGCTCTGAAAATCCTAAATCCTTGTTTAAACCATGACGAATATTGTCACCGTCCAAAACATATTCATTAATCCCAAGACGGAATAATTCGTTCGATACCGCGTTCGCAATCGTTGATTTTCCCGAACCGGAAAGACCTGTGAACCATAGTGTACAGCTTCCATGGCCGTTCTGGGAACGGCGGTCATTTTTTGTAATCGTTGTTTCATGCCATGTGATATTCGTAGATTGTGCCACACCCAAGTCCCCCTTAAGCTTCAACAGTCGCTTTTTCTTTCATTCCTTCAATTAAAACCTCAACAACTTCCTTGCGGCTGAAAGTAGATGGCGGAAGTACACCGCTTCTTAGCATCTCTCTCACTTTTGTTCCGGAAAGGATTACGCGATCTTCCTTGTCATGCGGGCAAGTTTTATCAGATGCCATTCCATCGCATTTTGTGCAATAGAAGCTATGCTCGAAAAATAAAGGCTTAATTCCAAGCTCTTCTTCTGTAAAGTTGCTGAAAATATGCTGTGCGTCGTAGGTTCCGTAATAGTTACCAACTCCGGCATGGTCACGGCCGACAATGAAATGCGTGCAGCCATAGTTTTTACGTGCAAGCGCATGGAAAATCGCTTCCCTTGGTCCTGCATAACGCATTGCAGCAGGGTGAACGCCCAATTGGACACGCTCTTTAGGATAATAGTTTTCTAGTAAAACACGATAGCTTTTTAGACGAACATCTGCAGGAACATCATCAGACTTCGTTTGACCAACAAGTGGATTTAAGAATAAGCCGTCAACTGTTTCAAGAGCTGCTTTTTGAATATACTCATGGGCACGGTGAACTGGATTTCTTGTTTGGAAACCAACAACCGTTTTCCAACCTTTTTCTTCGAATAATGCACGGGTTTCTTTTGGCTCAAACCATACATCGCCAAACACGCCTTTTTCTGGCTTTTTCACAAGGACGATATCACCAGCAACGTAAACTGGGCCTCTTTCGAATAAACGTTTCACACCTGGATGCGCCAGTTCTTCTGTTTTATAAACATTGAGAGCTTCCTTATTCAAATCAGGTTCATACGTTTCGGAAACCTTGATTACTCCATACACTTCATTGTTCGAAACAAGTTTAACTTCCTCGCCAACTACCAGTGTTCCCGCCACTTCATAAGAAACTGGCAGTGTTACAGGGATGGACCAGATTGTATCGTCTGCCAAGCGCATACGTTCTACTACTGATTCGTAATCTGCTTTTCCAAGGAAACCCGTTAACGGGCTGAATACACCAACGCCGATTAGTTCTAAATCACTTAGAGCGACTGCATCAATTTCGATTTCTTTTTCTACATTTGAAAAATTATAATTGGGATCATATGCCTGAATTAGTTTTCCTCCATGAGGTTTTGATACAAATGACATCTACAATCAACCTTTCTTTACTAGTTTTATTTTTTTGAAATATTTGCTTGAGAAATTGCCCCTTGTGATGCAGATCGTTTCATTAAGAACATCACGCCTAAAACGGAAATCACTACGCCTGCTATTGCAACGATTGAGTATCCATTTTTTTCAATCAATAACTGAATTATCGTATAGGACAGCACCATTGATAATACCGGAGAAACCATCCATACTGTTAAGAGCTGCACGACAATATCCTTTTTTAAAACGGATTTCCCATGCTTGGCAAAACCAATTCCAATAATCGAAGACGTCGTGATCTGCGTTAACGGAACTGGAATCCCGAATAAAGAGGCAATTGTAACAATGCTTGCTCCAGTTCCTGAAATCACACAACCCTCTTCAAGATTAAGCTTCGTAATTTTTTTCCCGTTTGTTTCAAGCACGCGGTGTCCAAAAAGAATTGCTCCTAACGCTACAGCTAAGCCGCCCCAAAGAATGGCATCACCAGTGGACATCAATTTTGCAGCTACGAGCGGGCCTACCGCATTCGCCACATTGTTCATTCCAGCTGAAAAAGCTTCAAACAATCCCATAAAGACAACTAGAATCGCTAAAAACGGTCCTGCTTTCGGCTTTTCAATCAATCGTTTGATAAACTTTATTTTTAAAATGGTTGCCGCGAGAATGGCAATCACAAAGGCAGCAAACGGTGTAAGCAGCCAGAACATCGCAATCCAGATGAACTTGCCGACAAATACGGATTGGTAAACCACCCCGGCTCCAACCACTGCCCCAACTGCAACTTCACTGGTCGAAAGCGGTATGCCAAATATATTGGCTAAAAACAGTGATAACGCCGCTGATGCTAAAACAATTAACGCAATCGCAACAGTAAAAGTGCTGCTAGGAACAATTCCACCGCCAATTGTTTTTACTACTTCACCGCCGCCTAGCCATGCACCGAAAAAAACGGCAATGGCGCAAAGAAATAGTGCGACCCGCTTTTTTACTACTCCTGCCCCGTATGAAATTCCCATTGAGGCAGCTGCACCGCTAGCTCCAATATTTACTGCAAAAAATAAACCGATGGTAATGGCAATGATTGTAAGCATCAGGATGACCTCCCTTCTCCCGGATTAAAGTTCAACTTACTTTGTGTGCAAACCACACTCAGTTTTCCCACTTCCGGACCATCTCCCTGCACGGGAATCTCCATCTGCCGCAACCGGTTGTGTACAAGGGAAACATCCAATACTTGGATAGTTTTGATCATGCAATTGATTATACGGAAGATCTTTTTCACGGATGTACGCCCAAACCTCATCCCACGTCCAGTGAATGAGCGGGCAGATTTTAATATTTTCAAATTTTTCATCCTTATTAAGGAATTGTGTATCCTTGCGCGTTGGAGATTGTTCCCGGCGAAGTCCCGAGATCCAAGCTTCTTTCGTCGTTAAGGTCTCTCTTAACGGAATCACTTTTCTAATTTGGCAGCAAAGATTCGGGTCTTTCTTCCATAGCGCCGACCCATACTGCTCTCTTTGTTCATCTAGATTCAAGGCTGGCTGCTTCCGCTCTATTCTTAGAGAAGGAAAGCGGGCTTCAATTTTATCAATGACATCATAGGTTTCCGGAAAATGCAGGCCTGTATCTAAAAAAACAATATGGGCATCCGGTTTTACCTGCTGAATCAGGTCAATTAATACAATTGCTTCTGCACCGAAGCTTGAGGCATAGACGATTTTGTCTTCGGAATAATTTTGGTAAGCCCACTCTAAGACAGCACGGGCCCCTTTTGTTTCATCCTCTGTTTGAAAGTTGCCTGAGATCTGATTCCAGTTTTCATAGGTCACAGCTTTTGTCATCTTGGGAAAACTCCTTCCTTTAAAAAACAATTTTTCACTTAGCTCCGCCTTTTTCTTTTTAAAAAAGGCAGTCTGCCACCGGTTAAGGTGAAGACTGCCTCTAGTTTTTCTAGTCAGCGTTTCTTATTGGTTTGTAGACGAACCTTTTCGTTTTTCTCTATTTGCACTACTTTTCCATCCTGGACAACAAGTGTGATTGATCCGAAATTCAATGTTTCAAGCATTTTCTCAAGATGTGAAGTAATTTCTTCCCACTCAGATGGTTTCAGCTGATTCGCCGCCTTTCAAAAAACGCCCTCCCCATTTGGAAAAGGCGTTCGTACTTCTGTGTAACACCTTATCTTTCAAAATGGATTCCATTTTGCAGGAATTGGCACCTTTCTTTTGTAGGTTGCCGGGCTTCAACGGGCCAGTCCCTCAGCCGCTCTAGATAAGCGATTTATTTAATTTATATTTTATATCCTACCATACCTATAGGATTTGTCAATAATCCGTTTAAAAAATTCTTAAAATTCTGTTTCGCAATTTTTAAGATTACGATTTTAATTGATTCTGTTTCAATCAATCGTGGAAATTCGTCCCGTCCGTTGTCGCTTTGATAATTTCCGCACGAATGACAAAGTCACCAAAATGCTCCCCATCATGGCGCTCTTTCGCATAACGGGAAAGAAGCATACGAAGCTCGCTCAGAATTTCCGCTTCGCCAATGTTTTCACGGTACATTTTGTTTAGACGGCTTCCATCAAAAGCAGCACCAAGATACAAATTATATTTCCCGACGGCTTTTCCGATTAAGGCTATTTCAGCAAGTGCCGGTCTGGCACATCCATTCGGACAGCCGGTCATTCGAAGCGTAATTTCTTCGTCGCGAAGGCCGTTTTCATCAACAATCTCTTCGATTTTATCAATTAGTCCCGGTAAGTAGCGCTCACTTTCCGCCATTGCCAAGCCGCAGGTTGGCAGAGCCACACATGCCATGGAGTTACGGCGAAGCGCTGATTGATTATGGCCATCAGTTAATCCGTATTGATCCATTAGTTCGGAAATCTTTTTCTTATTCTGGCTGGATACATTGGCAATCACTAAGTTTTGATTTGGTGTCAAACGGAAATCTCCAGTATGAACTTTGGCGATTTCTTGTAAGCCAGTTTTTAACTTGTAATCAGGGAAGTCTGCCACCCGGCCATTTTGGACAAACAGGGTGAAATGCCAATTGCCGCCAACACCTTCTACCCATCCATAACGGTCGCCATTATGATCAAAATGATAGTGTTTTGCTTCATCCAGCTTCCAGCCAAGGCGGTTTTCCAATTCTTCTTTAACCGTTTCTAAACCAAGGCGGTCCACAGTATATTTGAAACGAGCATTTTTACGGGCAGAACGGTTACCGTAATCACGCTGAATCGTAATTGTTTTTTCCGCAAGCTCGACAATTTTATCTGGTGTCACGAAGCCAATCACTTTAGCTACCTGAGGATAGGTTGCTTTGTCACCGTGCGAGCTGCCCATGCCGCCGCCGATTGCTACGTTAAAACCAACTAGTTTATCGTCTTCGACAATCGCTATTAAGCCAAGATCTTGTGAAAAGACATCAATATCATTCGAAGGTGGAACCGCAATTCCGATTTTAAACTTACGAGGCAAATACGTTAGTCCGTATAATGGTTCAACCTCTTCATCCACTTCCGGTGTGCCTGCCACTCTTTCTTCATCGAGCCAGATTTCATGATAAGCTCTTGTACGCGGCAATAAATAATCACTCAAATATTTAGCCCATTCATACACTTCCGCATGGATCTCGGATTGATATGGATTCGGATTACACATTACGTTCCTGTTCACGTCCCCGCATGCTGCAAGAGTGGTTAACAGGGATTTATGAATTTCCTGAATCGTATTTTTCATGTTCCACTTTAAGATTCCATGGAATTGAAAGGATTGTCTTGTTGTCAGTTTGATCGTTCCGTTGGCATTTTTATCGGCAAGTCCGTCTAAAACAAGCCATTGATCCGGTGTTACTACTCCACCCGGAGCACGAACGCGCAGCATGAATTGATACGCAGGTTCTAATTTTTGTTTCTGACGCTCATTTCGAAGGTCACGGTCATCCTGCAAATAGCTGCCATGATGTTTCATTAGGCGGTTATCATCGTCGGGAATTCCAGCGCTGATTCGATCGAGCATTACTTCTTTCAGCGTACCGCGCAAATAGTCAGTTTCTCTTTTAATTCGCTCAACATCGCTTGGCTTACCGTCCGGCGCTTTTAAAACTTGATTCACCATTTTTGAAAAAACTCCTCTCAGTATACATCACGTTGATAACGTTTTTGCTGCTGCATTTCAGTCAGATATTCTTCTGCTTTTTCACGGCTTAAGCCGCCTTCTTTTGCGATAATTTCAATGAAGGTATTATGGACATCATGTGCCATATGTTTTTCATCTCCGCAGATGTATACAACTGCACCCTTTTCTAACCATTCAAAAAGCTCTTTGCTTTGCTCAAGCATTCTGTGCTGCACATATACTTTTTCTTCCGTATCTCTAGAGAACGCAACATCCAGCTTCGTTAATGCACCATTTTTCAGCCATTTTTGCATTTCTGTCTGGTATAGGAAATCGGTCACGAAATGCTGGTCACCGAAGAACAACCATGATTTTCCTTCTGCACCGGTTTCTTCACGTTCTTGAATAAAGGAACGGAACGGCGCAACACCTGTACCTGGTCCAACCATGATGATTGGTGTCTCAGGATTTTTAGGAAGTTTAAAGTTTTCATTTTGTTGAATAAAGACAGACACATGATCCCCTGGCTCCAAACGCTCTGCTACATACGTGGAGGCTACGCCTTTTCTTTCCCGGCCATTTGCCTCATATCGAACCGCGCCGATCGTCAAATGCACTTCATCTGGATTAGCCGCTAAACTGCTCGCAATTGAATAAAGACGAACCGGAATTTTACGAAGAATCGAAACAAACTCCTGAGCAGAATCTCCCCATGGACCAAAATCACGAACCAAGTCTAATAAGTCACGTCCATTGATGTACTCTTTTAATTTTTCTTCATTTCCTTGAGCAACAAGCTCTTTTAATCCCTCGTTTGTGGAGAGCGGTGCAATTTTCTCAAGAAGCGGTTTTGTTAAAGTCGTAATCTCATAGTATGATTGGAGCGCTTCTTGAAGGGTGCGAACATCGCCTTGTTTTACTGTTACTTGGTCTTCTTTGGACCATTTTAACTCATTTAGAAGCTGCTCAACTAAAGCCGGATCATTTTCAGGATATACACCTAAACTGTCTCCCGGCTCAAACGTAAGACCAGAACCTTCAAGTGAAAGTTCAAGGTGATGCGTTTCTTTATTAGATCCCCGACCGTTCAGATTGATGTTATCAAGCACTTCCGCTTTAAACGGATTCGTTCTTGAGTATACGGATTCAGCCGTTTCCAGGGTGCTGGCAGCAGCGGCGGCTTCAGCAGCTGTTCCTGTACCTTGCGCATCTTTTAGACTGCTAAGGACTCCTTCAAGCCATTCTGCAGCTGGTTCATCATAATCGACATCACAGTCAAATCGTGGATATAGCCTTGTTCCACCCAGTTCCTCGAGGCGGTCATCAAATTGTTTACCTGTCTGACAGAAAAACTCATAAGAGCTGTCCCCTAAAGCCAATACGGAAAATTGGAGGCCTTCCAGCTTTGGTGCACGTTTGCTGTGAAGAAACTCATGGAAGGTCATCGCATTATCAGGCGGATCTCCTTCCCCGTGTGTACTCACAACAATCAGCAAGTTTTGTACCTTCTTTAAATTGTTTGGTTTGTAATCACTCATAGAAGAAAGTGTGACTAGATAACCGTTTCCTTCCAATGTTTTGGCTGCTTTATTAGCAAGGCCTTTGGAATTTCCAGATTGTGAACCGTAAAGAATGGTTACGTCTTTGGAAACGGCCTGACCAGCATTTTGTGAAGCTGCTGGTGCCGACGCTTGCGCTCCCGAAAACTGGGAAGCAGCTAGATATCCGCTTAACCAAAGCTTTTGTTGATCGGTCAATGTTGGCAGAATACGGTTTAGGAGCTCTGCCTGCTCCTGACTAAACGGACTGTTTAATACCTGAAGTTGCAACATATCCACCTCACTAAGGAATTAAAATTCAAAAACCCGCTTTAAAAAATCACGGGACAAGAATTTTTTTACTTTTCAGTCTCTCTAATAGATTAATAATATAATAATTTGACAATTCCTATAAGTCAAGTCGGTTTTAAAATAAATTTAATTTATCGACAAAATTCGGGTGGTGACAGGCACCACCCGAATTTTGTCGAATCACTACCACTCTGACACTTTGTATGAATTTTACTGCTTTTTCTTTAGCGTTTTGTACATTTAGAATTATCTGATACTTTTGGTACCATATGTTTAAGGAAGGGAGGGCAGCTGATCAGGCTTAATTGGATCTAAACTGTAAGAAACAATGAAAGACTTAATACCTTTTTGATACAATGAAATAGCATTGGTAGTTGATAAAGGGGTGTCCATCTTGTTTAGCAGTTTACACGAATTAGCGCAATTTACCGTGTTTCATTATTTCGTTGAAATATCAAAAATAAAAAGGCGGTCTGGTCAGGAAAGAGAAATAAGTGATTTTTTGATTCGTTTTGCAAAGGATCATCAGTTAGAAGTCATCCAAGATCAGGCTTTAAATATCATTATTAAAAAACCTGCTTCACCGGGATACGAACACGCCCCCACTGTTATTATTCAAGGGCCGATGGACATGATTGAGGATAAAAGTGATGCCGAACATGACTTTGTGAAGGACCCTCTCCAATTAAGAATTGAAGGGGATATGCTCTATGCAACAGATACGACCTTAGGTGCCAATAGCGGGATTGCTCTCGCCTACTCTCTTGCATTATTGAGCTCTAATCGGATTCCTCATCCAAATCTAGAAATAGTCCTTACGACAGAAGGCAGATTGACAATGAAAGGTGCCCGTGAATTGGACACCTCCCTTCTAAGCGGAACCATCTTAATCAATCTAGATTCAGACGAATCGGGAAAACTATTGGTCAGTGGTGCTGGCGGGATTGCCAACACATTTAACCTCCCTATTTTTTGGGATGATGCTGCGAAAAATAAAACTCTCTGCAGCATTCATATTAGCGGATTAAAAGGCGGTCACTCGGGTCTTTGTATCAATCAAGGACGAGGGAATTCTATCAAACTTTTGGGCCGGATTTTACAGGGGTTATCCACGAAAATGGAGTTTAGCCTGACAGGGTTGGCCGGCGGTACAAAAGACACTTCTATTCCCCGAGAGGCCGAAGCTCTCGTTCTAATTAATCCCGAAAAAGTTGGTCAGTTAGAGGCTGAGGTTGCCCAATGGAACCAGATCTTTAAGAATGAATTAAGACATTCCGATGGACAAGTACTTGCACAAGTTACAAAGGAAGAAGAAGTTTGTCAGAGAGTATTTTCAAAGGAAACAACAGAAAAAGTAATTGCTGCATTGCTCTTATTACCCAGCGGTGTAGAAAATATGAGCTTGGATTTCCCTGGTATGGTAGAAAGTTCCGCTAACTTGGGTGTAGTAAACACACACGATACAGACATTACTTTCGAAAATTTCATTCGAAGTTCTGAAAAAAGTTTAAAAGACAAGATGATGAATGAAATGAAAACCCTTGCAAGTGTTCTTGGTTGTGAAGTGAAATTTGGCTATGATTATCCAGAATGGCCGTATAACCCTAATTCGAAAATCAGATTACTTTTTGAGATGGTATATAAAGAAAAATACGGAGAAAAGATCGAATCAATTGCACTTCATGCCGGGATTGAATGTGGTCTATTTTTAGAAAAGATGGACTTGGATGCTATATCAATTGGACCTAATGTTTATAACAGTCATACACCAAATGAACATTTAAGCATCTCGTCCACCTTAAAAACCTGGGAATACCTTCTAGCTGTTTTAAAAGAAATTCATGCGATTGAGCTCGTAGGCCCGCAGAGCAAGTTCAATACAAATCCGCCGTTCTGGATTGGTTAAATCACCCAGTAGTTCTTCGAGTTTTTCGAGACGATAATACAATGTTTGGCGGTGGATAAACAGCTCCTTGGCCGTTTTCTGCTTCGAACTATTATTATTTAAATATACCTTAAGGGTTTCAAGCAACCGGTGTCCATGCTCTTTGTCGTATTGGATCACCCTTCCCAAATAATCGTTGATGAATGAAGGGGTAGTTCGATTATCTTTCATGTTTAATAGGATACGAAAAATCCCCATATTCTCATAAAACGGATCGGGATTTGATTCAGTTATTTTAGCAATTTCAATTACTTGCTTCGCTTCTTGAAAACCTTGGTAGGCTTGGGTGAGTAAATGCGCCGGGTTACTCACCCCAATAAAGATTTCCCGATTTTCCAGTAAATTTGAAACCGCTTTTTTTAATTGAAGTATCGCCATACCGATCCGTTCCTGAATGGGCCGCATTTGTTTGCGATCAATTTGCGTTTGATAGACAAGCAAATACACGCGGTTCCCTAAGGGAAGGATAACCGTTTGAAAAAAATGGCGCTTCAACATATTTCGGACCATAACAACCATACTTTGCTGGGTAGTTCCTAAATCATCATAGGCGGTATACAACCTTGGGAAAACCCATTCCATAACTCCACAGTAAAAACAAAAATCACGCATATCATTTGGGATAAGGCCAAGTTTTGTTCGAAGCAGCTCCTCCCCCTGGATGCGGTTGTTCAAAATATCGTTTAATAGAATATTTTGTTCGTGAAAATTTCTCTCTTCAATGAATAAGCGGCGTAATAAATTCTGGGCGATGGCAGTGACAGTGTAGTCTAATGATAAAGACAGGAATTCATCTACTTCCCTTTCAACTATCACTATACCAACATATGCAAGACACTGCCCCATCGCAATGACTGGTTGATAGAGTAAGATGTTTTCCTGATCAACAGTTTTTTGCATCTGTTCAGTATTTTCAACAGAATATTTTTCGATTTGTATTCTAAATAACTCTATACATTCCTTTTGAATAGTTGGATTTAACTGTGGCAAAAAGATAGTGTCACCATCAATGGGATAGTAAATAACGTTTAATGAAAACATTTGATGAAACGCTTGCAGAATGGTGCTGATCCCTTTTGATTGTAAATTTAATTGCGATAAATTTTTATGAAAAGTTTCTAATTCCTTTAAAGCCTTTGCATTGGAATTGATTAATAATGCATGTATATCACGAGTAATCTCGACAAATTTAATCTTTCCAGTAAAAATAATCAGTGGAAAATCATTGCTTTCCGCCATTTCAATCATTTCACTCGGGATTGATGAAAAATTCGCACCTAACTCAATACAAAGAGCAGAAGCATTTTGCCGAATGAGCTCCCTAAGGAATGATAAGCCAGTATTTAGATCGCCATTATAAAACAGACCTGTTGTAAGAATTAACTCATTTCCATCAATGAGACTTTGATTTTCATTGGTTTCAAGAATATGAATCCATTTTACTTGACGGTTCATTCCGTTATACCCTGCAATTACTTTTGCCTCGCTGAAATGGGGCCGTTTCATAATATCTCTAACAGTAAATTTCCGTTCAGACATAATGTTTAACTCCAATCGAAATAACTTATTATTGATTAGACATTTTGTATATGACCCATATTTTATCACAGTCAGGGTTTATAAAATAATGGTTCAATCTAATCTTCCGTCCATTTTTAATTGACAGAATATTAAGAATAATATTAATAGGAGTTGATCGGTTTTGGAAAAAGTCGTTTTACTAGAACCAAATCATGTAACCAAAAGAAAATTTAAACTTCAAATGCCACATAGTTATGTCTTTATGGGACTAATCATTCTCATAACTGCCCTTTTCTCCTATATCATTCCGGCAGGTGAATTTGACCGAGTGGAGGATCCTGTTACAAAAAGGTCAATAGTTGTACCGGATTCCTATCATTCCGTTCATCAAACACCCGTTAGTTTTTTTAATATGTTTATAAGTATTCAAAAAGGAATGCTGCACGGGGCAGAAATTATTTTTTACCTTTTTTTCGCCTACGGTTTTATCTTTATCCTGACAAAAACCGGAGTATTTAATAGCGGCATAGGTGCACTCGTTCGAAAACTAAAAGGAAAAGAAGGCCTAATCATTCCCGTATTTATGCTTGTCTTTGGAGCCATGGGTGCGGGGTTTGGGATGTATGAAGAAAGTTATGGATACATTCCGATCATGATGGGAATCACTGTTGCACTTGGGTATGATGCATTGGTTGGTGTTGCCATTGTTTACGTCAGTATTACCACAGGTTTTGCAGCAGCTGTTACCAATCCTTTTACCGTCGGCATCGCCCAAGGTATTGCTGGCATTCCGCTTTTTTCGGGTATTGCCTTTCGTGCCATTGCATTTGTTGTCTTTATGTCTATTTCCATATTCTTCGTCATGCGCTACGCTAAAATGGTGAAAGAAAATCCTGAAAAGAGTATTGTAAAGAATGTACAATTCCCCTTTTTATCCGGCATTGTACAAGGCGGTCTAACAGATACAAAATTCACCGTTCCACATAAGATTAGCTTAGGGTTGTTTGTTTGTACGATTATTACCTTGGTTACCGGGACTGTGAAATTTGGCTGGTACCTTCCTGAATTATCAGGTGTATTCATCATTATGATGATTGCTATTGGTTTAGTAAACAGACTCACGCTCGCTGAAGTAGCAGATACGTTCATTGAAGCCTGCAGAAATATGGTATATGCCGCACTCTTAATCGGAATGGCGAATGCGATTCTCGTTATTTTAGAAGACGGGCATATTATCGATACGGTTGTATATTATATGGCCAATGTCATTAAAAACTTATCTCCCTATGCAGCATCCGCCGGCATGATTATTGTGCAAACTCTGCTTAATTTTTTTGTACCATCAGGAAGTGCAGCGGCAACCATTTCAATGCCAATTATGACACCTTTATCCGATCTCATTGGGATCAATCGTCAAATTGCCGTTCTAGCATTCTCATTTGGAGACGGATTTGCAAACATGCTTTGGCCTTCCACTGTTGTGGTCATCTGTGGAATAGCTGGCATTCCCGTCGATCGCTGGTATAAATTTTTATGGCCACTTTTCATCACCATCATGGTCATGGAGATTATCTTTATGATCATCGCAGTCGCAATCAATTATGGACCGTAATTTTAAATTGAGAGGATGATTCGATTGTACAAACGTTTAGAAGACTTAATTCAGCACCCGGTATTTTACTTTTTTTCAGAAATTTCAAAGATTCCAAGGGGCTCCGGGAACGAGAAAGCCATTAGTGATTACTTGGTTCATTTTGCTAAGGAACGTCATCTAGAGGTAAAACAGGATAGGGCATTAAATGTGATCATCAAAAAAGCGGCCAGTCCTGGTTACGAGAATATACCGACCGTGATTATCCAAGGACATATGGATATGGTATGTGAGAAAAACAAGGGGACTGTTCATGACTTTGAAAAGGATCCCATTCAGTTACGAATCATTGAAGATATGCTTTATGCAACGGACACAACATTAGGAGCTGATAATGGAGTAGCTGTTGCCTACGCTCTTGCCTTATTAGACTCTAAGGAAATTCAACATCCTTCCCTTGAAGTGATCATTACAACTGAAGAAGAAACAACGATGGGTGGAGCTTTAGCCGTAGACCCTTCCGACCTTAAGGGGAAAATCCTGATTAATATTGATTCAGAAGAGGACCATAAGCTATTAGTCAGCAGTGCTGGCGGGATAAAAACAACGCAGATCCTTCCAATTGTTTGGGAGGAGGCTCCAAACAACACAGCAGCCTATTGTATAAGTATCAAAGGATTAAAAGGCGGTCATTCCGGGATATCGATCAATAAAGGAAGAGGCAATTCCAATAAAATCATGGGGCGCATCTTATCGGACCTATTATCAGACCTTCCTTATTTTTTACAGCAAATTAACGGAGGGTCAGCAACCAATGCGATTCCCCGTGAAACCGATGCAATTATTTTCGTTGCCGGGAATTCTATTAAAAAATTAGAAGCTAAAATAGATGAATGGAATACTATTTTACAATTCGAACTGAAAACTTCCGACCCGGAGGTACATATTACCTTAAATAATGTGGAGTTAGAGTTTACTCATGTTTTTTCAGAGGAAACCAAACAAAAAGCGATTACTTCGCTGATGCTTATTCCAAACGGCATACAAAGCATGAGTATGGACATTGAGGGATTGGTGGAGAGCTCAACTAACTTGGGAGTGATAACTACTTCCGAAACAGAACTCCATTTTGCTAGTGATTCAAGAAGTTCGGTGAAAAGTTTAAAAGAGGATATAGTCAAAAAGGCCTGTTTAATAGCGGCAATACTTGGCTGTGAATTGGTAATGGAAAACGATTATCCAGAGTGGCCTTATAATCCGGATTCAAAGATTCGTCAAGTATTTGAAAAGGTGTTTAAGGATCAACACAACAAAGATATCGAGATCATTGCCGTACACGCCGGTATTGAATGCGGAATTTTGATAGATAAAATCCCGGGA
This sequence comes from Neobacillus cucumis, assembly GCF_016107705.1. The sequence continues at coordinate 10,411 of NZ_JAEHGC010000020.1, read as the reverse complement.
CTGGACGCCATTTCGATTGGACCAGATATGTACAATGTCCATACTCCAAACGAACACCTAAGCATACCTTCAACCATCAATAATTGGGAGTACTTCCTATCCGTATTAAAAGAAATGAAATCATTTGAGTGGTGAGAATAATCCCTTGTTATATTCGACAAAATTCGGGCGGTGACAGGCACCGCCCGAATTTTGTCGATTCACTCAAATGGTTTATTTCGCCCGATGGACGGTTAGGTTTACTTTGCTTGTTTCACACATGAATGTGGAGAGGTGGACGGGTTGGTCGTTTGAGTCAAAGGCGATTTTTAGGATTCTGAATAGGTTGGCTCCGATATCGCATTCTAGGTATTTGGCATATTCCTTTGTTGCACCGATTACATCGATGATTTTATCGTTGCTGACGATTTCTGTGTTGTAATCCTCTGAAAGGATTTTATAAGTGGATTCGTCCCTTGCGATTTTCTTTTCCAAATCTGGAAACTGAATAAGCGAGTAATGCGCAATATCATAGAAAAGTGGACGGTCATTCACATACATAAGCCGCTCTAGTTCTAGTACAGGACTCCCTTCCTCAATCTTGAGGTGTTCAGCAACATCCTTTGGTGCCGTAATCACTTCACTTTTAAGAATACGGGAATTTGGAATCATCCCCAACTGGTGACTGAACTCCGAGAACCCGCTTACAGATAACAGTTCATTGTGAAACTTATTCGAAGCCACAAACGTCCCCCTGCGCGGTATACGTGTCAGTGTACCATCCTTCACCAATTCTTCAATAGCTTTTCGGATCGTGATTCGGCTGACATTGTACGTTTCACAAAGCTCCGCTTCCGTGGGAATCTGTTCATCCGGCTTATATTTCCCCTGCTGAATATCATTCTGCAGCATTTGTCTAATCTGCATATAGAGTGGCTGGGGAGTTGAAGCATTTAAATTCATACTTTTCATCCTATCCGTCATGTGTTTATACATTTATTATACATTGCCGGCCCTATATCGTCACCATGCACCGAAATAGCCGATGGTTTTTGCAGCTGCTTTGGTCCCTAATGCTAAACATTTTTGAATCGATTGCCCCTGCAACGTTCCATAAATAAAGCCCGAGATAAATGAATCTCCTGCTCCCATCGTATCCACAACATCGGTCTCTAACACTCCGCATTGGTAAAATTGGTTGCCGTCGTAAGCAATCGCTCCATTTTCTCCTAACGTAGCCACCGCCACCCTAGAACCTTGTTTTTTAACATCCTTTAAGAATCCTCTGATATATTCGTCATCCTTCAAATAAGAAAAGAAGGAATAGTCCACAAAGGCGGGCAATGTTTTAACCAGACCATGCTCTAACTGGTCTGAAAAATCAAATGCCGTGAGCAATCCTTTTTGTTTAAAAAGAGGATAATACCATTCAACATGTCCCCAAATTCCAGCGTGAACAAGCTGATGAGTGTGAATAAACTCCAGTTCCTCATCGGTTAAGGTGAACTGAGCCATTACTCCTTCATCATAATCCCCAAACCGGCGGTCATTATCAATTAATTCAACATGGGTTACCGCAGTTTTCCCATCCTTCTTCGTGAGAAATGTCGTATCCACGCCCTTGCCCTGGACTGCCTCTATCATTTGATCACCATATTGGTCATTCCCAACCCAGCCGATATAGGAAGAGTCCGCCCCCAACTTCTTTAAGTAGACAGCAACATTCACAGGGTTTCCTCCAGGAAACGCCTTTCCGCTTCCAAGATAGACGTCCATACAGTTATCACCGACTGTTACAATTCTCATTCTTACCCCCGCCTTCTTTTAAATTGAAGAAACGAGCACTACAAGGTAGTGCTCATTAACATTCTTAATATTCTACTTTACGATAGTATCTTCTTAGCTCTAATGGGTGGTTTCTCTCCCGCTCAAGGTAAACGCTGATGCGACTTAACACTGCCCAGTTAATGCTGACGGAGAAATGCTTTCTAAATTCTTCGCTGATCCCCGCCATTTCGAAGTCTTTTGTATCAATAACGGTTAATTGGCTGGTAATCTTTTCAGCAAATCTTTCAACACGGTCCATCAGCGGTCTCGTTTCATCTTCCCCTTTAAGTAAAATAACACTCGTATCTTCGAGCACTAGTTCAAGCGTGCCATGGAAAAATTCCGCTGCGTGGATTGATTTCGCATGAATCCATTGCATTTCCTCCAAAATACACATTGCATAGGAGTAAGTGTTCCCCCATAGATTACCTGAACCGACCATCATGTGGTAATCAGTATCCTTATGTCTAATCGCAAATTCCTCAGCCTTTTTATCAAAAGCTTTAACAGCATTAAGAATCGCTTGCGGCAGCAAGGAGACCTCCTTCGTGAATTGCTCATATTGTGGAAATTCATTGTTGTTATGCATGAATCGGAAGATTACCATGTATAACAGCATAAAGAACGTATCAAAGGAATGCTTTTCTGAACCAGTTGTGATACAGTAATCCACTACCTCTGTTAAGGGAGTATTTGGCTCCGCAACCAATGCAATCGTGGTAGCCCCTCTTTCTTTACAAAACTCTGCAGCAGCAACGGTTTCTTGTGTTGTTCCCGATACGGAGGTAAAGATACAAACCGAATCCTTCGTAAAATGCTTATTGTTCATGACCATAAACTCTGCTGCAATTTCAGCATGAACATCAATTGTTGAATTGGATTTTAAAATATATTCATAGGGATACATCATCGCGATCGTTCCACCAGCACCAATTAGGAAAAGATTACTGTATCCTTTTTGACAGATTGAATCGACAATTTCTTCGATTTGCCCCCTAAATGCAAGCCCTTCTTTTTCTACAAGCTTCAGGAATAACTCTTCATCAAATTTTAACATGGCGAATTCCTCCGAATGATTTATTTGTTATGTCTTGTATTATAATTAAACATTACAAATTATACAATTGCTTTTTCAAAAAAATTTTAGGAAGCTAGTTCAAGGTGAACCAACTTCCCAAAAATCATTACGCTACTAAATTGCCATCCTTGCCGTTCTTAGATCCATATCTTTTTTCCCAGTAGAAATAGACTGGCAATCCTGTGGCAATAACAATAAATGCTGCAACCATCCCTTGCCAAGGAGCCCAAGTAAAGGTTCCCCATGCAAGCCAAGATGCTCCGAGAATGGCTAATATCGTTGTTATTCTCCACATCGGCATCCGGTAGATTGGATTATAGTCATCCCGCTTTCGGCATTTATAAACCGCTGCAAAGTCCAAGATATTGATCACCAGTTGAATTAAGGTAAAATATCCAAGCAAAGTGGTTAAATTGGTTGCAAACACAAGAATACATGCATAGGTAACCTGAACAATAATTGAAAAGCTTGGTGTTTCATACTTAGGATGAACTCGTCCAAAACGTTTAAAAAACAGTCCGTCCTTTGCCATCGCATATTCTAAGCGCGGCTGAAACATTATACAGGAACTTAATGAACCTAAAATAACAATAATGGCAGTAATCGCGACAAAGGATGAAGCAATATGAGACAGCCCTGGGATATACTTAACAGCATCCGAAACAGCTGCACTTGAGTGAATTAATTTATCAAAAGGCATTAATCCCGTTACACAAACGGCTAACAAAGTATATAAAATTAACACGATAAAGACAGAACTAATCAGTGCACGCGGAAGAATTTTTCCCGGATTTTTAAATTCACCTGCCATAAAACAAATAGCAGCCATACCGGTGTAAGCCCAAGTGGTCGCAGAGACGCCACCTATTAGACTTGTTTTTACTGCACCACCATGAGGTGTATACGAAAAGTTTCCAGTATTCATGTACATCAAGCCTAAGGCAATAACGATTAAAAATGGAATGATTTTTACAGCCGTAATAATCACCTGAAAAAGACCGCCTTCTTTTACACTCCGATAGTGTATCGAGGTAATCACCAAAATAATGGCAACCCCTAATAATTTACCGGCAAACCCAGAGAAGAATGGAAAAAAGCTGGCTAAGTAAGAAACAACAGCTAAAGCCATAATGGAAATCGATGGCGGATCCAATGCCCAGAAGGTCGCCCATCCATATAAAAAGGCTAAAGGTCTCCAGCCTGCTTTATTCAGGTAAACGTAACCGCTTCCATTTTCGGGATAAGCTGTTGATAATTCAGCAAGAACCATTACTTGCGGGATGGCGATAATGCCGCCGATAATCCAAGCTAAAATGGAAATCGAAGGGGTTCCGGCTGCTTTAGCAACATCACCGGACGAGACAAAAATACCTGACCCTACGGTCGTTCCAACAGCAATTGCCAAAGCCGACCAAAAACCGAGCTTTCTTGTTAGCGTAGTATTACTCATAAAGAGCTCCTCCAAATTTTTAGATTATAAGATTCCTAATTCATTTAATTTCGCTAATGATTTCTTAACGGCATCTTGTGGATTTTGATAATAACTTGATCCCATAATCTCGAGGGTACACGCCCCTTCGTATTGATGGTTTTGAAGGCTTTTGACATATTCTCTCCAATTTAGGTGTCCATCATCTAAAGCAAGGTGTGAATCTGTCTCACTATCGCCATCGATTAAATGGAAATGACTTAACTCTGGCAGCATCGAAAAATAATCATCAGGTGTTTCATCCGCCAGCTGCATGGCCACGGTATCAATCATCCCTTTTAATGAAGGGGATTGAATTTCTTCAATCATTCTCTTTAGTCCAGGTGTGTCAATAATGAGATTGGACTCAAATTTCGTTAATGGCTCAAGCGCAAGAGTGATACCTTCCTGCTCAGCTGCTTTGGAGATTTGAAAAATAGAATCGCTTGCATACTTCCAAGATTCTTCTTGTGTACGGGAAAAATCACCGATCCCGGATGTAATCAACATTTTATCCGTCTCCAATTCGACGGCAGCATGTAAATTTTCAATAAAATAATCAATGCTCGTTTTTCGCCACTGTGAATCCGAAGCAGCAAGATTAAAAGGATAGATGCATTGTTCTGGTGTATAGCAGACAATCTCTATGTTTCTAGCTTTAACCTCTCTCTTAATCTCTCTCAAATTACTAAGTAGATTTCGATAGACATATAAATGTGGCTCACCGGCCCATAATTCAATACTACTTATATTCAGGCGATCCATACAATCCAAAAAATATGGGAAAGGAAAATGCCTGAAGGTAATATTCATTCCTGCAATTTTCAAAATTTTAAACCTCCCTTCTGTTGAAAATGTTTTATTTGTTATGTCTTGTATTATAATCAACGAATACATTAAATGCAATGAATATTTTTAATATTTTTATTGAACGGGTTTTGACAAAATCCATGAAAAACGTATGATTTTGATTCCACATGCCTTCGTATTGGAACTTAACTTGATACTTAGACTACCTTGTGAAAGTTAATCGATAATACTTATATTATTTTAAAATAATATTTTCACCGTTCCTAAGTTGATAAACCTTATTTCTAATAAACATACAAAACCGTAAATATTTATTCTCCACTCCTTTAGTTAACTAATTTATTAGATTGATAACTTTATAAAGATTACTCAATTTTCGTTGACACGATAAAAACGAAACTTTTATACTATAATTAATTATTGAACTTTTAAAAAATTCACTCTAGGTAGACAACTCTTTCATCTTTGGGTTTTGGGTGGTTCTAATTAGAGGTGGTAAGAGAAAGGGGATTATTTAATTTCTTGGCATCCAAGTTTTTCATAACCATTGAAAGCGCTTTATAGAATAAATATCCAGTGGAGGTTTTATATGCAAAATACACAGATAAAGCTATCTCCAAGAACTGAACAGCATGAGTCAAATTCATCAAATACCTTACAAAGAAAATTAAAAGCCCGCCATTTAACGATGATTTCTTTAGGCGGTGCGATTGGAACAGGCCTCTTTCTCGGTAGCGGTCCCGCCATTCATGCGGCTGGACCAGGCGGAGCTTTTGTCGCTTATACAATAATTGGAATTATGGTTTATTTTATTATGACAAGTCTTGGAGAACTGGCAACATTTATGCCGGTCAGCGGTGCCTTCAGTACATATGCAAGCCGTTTTGTTGATCCGGCCCTCGGATTCGCCTTAGGCTGGAACTACTGGTACTCTTGGGCGATGACACTTGCTGCGGAGCTTTCTGCGTCAACTATGGTTATGAAGTTTTGGTTCCCTCATAGTTCTTCCTTCATGTGGAGCTTATTGTTCTTGGTTGTTATCTTCTTGCTTAACTATTTATCCGTCAAAGGATATGCTGAAGGGGAGTATTGGTTTTCCTTCATTAAGGTTGCAACCATTGTCGTTTTCATTATTACCGGTATATTAATGATTTTTGGAATCATGAACGGTAACCCAATTGGATTTAAAAACTTTACGGTTGGAGATGCTCCGTTTGCTGGCGGGGTTATGGCGACATTAGGTATTTTTATCGCAGCCGGTTTCTCCTTCCAAGGAACAGAAATTATTGGTGTTGCAGCGGGGGAAAGTGAAGATCCCGCGAAAAACATCCCTAAATCCATTCGCACCACTTTTTGGCGGATCTTCTTATTCTACTGTCTTGCTATTCTTGTCGTCGGATTAATTGTTCCTTATACCACCAGCAGTTTAGCAGGGGACACGGTCATGGTTAGCCCATTTACACTGGTATTTAAAAAAGTAGGTCTTGCATTTGCAGCATCCTTAATGAATGCGGTTATCTTAACAGCGGTATTGTCGGCGGGAAATTCAAGTCTTTATGTAACGAGCCGGATGTTGTATGCGATGGCGAATGACGGTCTTGCACCTCGTATATTTGGGAAAGTCAATAAGCGGGGCGTACCAGTTCCGGCCATACTTGCCACAACTGTTGTCGGGATGTTAGCATTCTTTGCCTCTCTTTTTGGGGACGGTGTGGTTTATACATGGCTGATGAATTCGGTGGGCGTTACGGGATTTATTTTTTGGCTGGGGATTGCCGCAAGTCATTATCGTTTCCGAAAAGCTTATGTTGCCCAAGGATATTCACTTGAAGACCTTCCTTATCGTTCAAAATGGTTCCCATTCGGCCCAATCTTTGCTTTCGCTCTCTGTCTGATTGTCCTATTGGCCCAAAATTATCAAGCCTTTATGAGTGATCATATTGATTGGGGCAGTGTTCTTGCCGCCTACCTCGGAATTCCATTGTTCCTTGTGATGTGGCTGGGATATAAATTTTCCAAGAAAACAAAAGTTGTTCCATTGGAAGAGTGCAAATTTGATTTCGATGAACATCGTAATGCATAATGAAATAATAATCTTTAATTTAAGAGGCTTTGTTTCTCCAAAAATGACGTGTGAATTTTCACACGTCATTTCTTTATTCATGTGAGATATGGAGTATATTATAAATTACCCCACTCATATCCTTTACATTGCTTAACTCGTTTAAAAAGTAAAACACATCGTATTCCCATTTATCCGGATTATAAATAACGATATATTCTACATCGTCAATTGTTGGAATCTCTTCCGCTATTTTAGTCTTTAGGTTATTTAAACTTTCTTGTGGTGGGATATTTCTTGTAATTTGAAAAAGATATTGATTCTCTTTAATTTTAGATGAGGTGGTATCAATTAGTGGAATCCCTACATTAACCCGCTGCCAACCAAAAGAGTTGAGGATATTGTCATAATAACCATTAAACAAAAACTTGTTCAGTCCATTACTGCCTTTCCATAGATATAAGGGGCAATAACTATTTTGTAGATTTTGATTGATGCCTTTTTCTGTTATCAAATATAGTTTAAATTTCAGTTCATCAAATCCGTCTGTTTTATGACCATTATTTTTTACCCTATCTCTGATGATCTTCATATCATAATCACTTGGTAATGTAATTTTGTATTGTGTTGCAATCATTTTCGTTTATCCCTCCCTCTCATAATTTGGAAAAGTATAAGTTTACCAATCCTATTAAAACATAAATTGGAAAGTTTTATAAGCTTGAACCGTTTTTGATTGCCTGCTTTACTTTTTTAAAACAAATTGATAGCATGCAAACGTGTCCACTTCTTTAAAACCTTCTTTATGATATAGCTCCTTTGCCCATTCATTTTCTCCATTTACTGAAAGAATCGTTCTTTTGTAAAGATTGTCCCTGGCAAATTGAAGAGAAGCTCTAAGTAAAATTCTCCCTAAGCCTTTTCCTTGATATTCCGGCAATATCGCCAGCGGTCCAATATTCATTATTGGTTCGTCATCATGCTGATCAGCGGCACCTCTGACCACCCCTACTGGTTTTTCCTTATGAAATAGGATTTTCATTCCACCTTCAAGGTAATCGCCGCTAGAAACCATTTTCTTAACGTTATCAGGTGTGATCGGTGCTTCACTCCCCTTTAGGTTAGAAAATCCCGCGTTCCGTACCTCACACCAATTTTCTTCATCCTTTCCAGGTCTGAAGGATTTTATTGTGTAATCGTTTGGAAAAATAAACTTGGGAATATCTAAATTCTCTCTTACCATTAGGAAGGAGTACCGTTCTACTGAAAAGCCTAACTGTTCTACCGATTTAGACAGGGACTTATTGTTTAGCGGGATAAATAGGAAGATTTTATCTAAGTTTTTTGTATGATTTAATATGGATTGCAAAAGCAAATGGAAACACTTTGAGTTCCTTTTTTTGGAATGGAAAATTCTAAATCGAGCCGTTCGTCCTCTTTGATGGTAATCATCAATCATTAGAGATGCTGCTGCGATAGCCTGCCCCTTTTTATTGGCCACTATATAGGTAGGATTCTCTTTATTCAGCTCAAACTCATTTAGGTTTTCATCGAAAAGATAGGAACCGTCTACCTCATTTCTATGTTTCCTACAGTATTCTATAAAGTCACTTATTTTTTCGATATTTAATGCTTCCACCTTCATTTTATCCCCCCACAAAAACATCTGTTTGTTCTATATATGTTTTTTTGTTTGTGGGTATGATATGGTTGATATTCATTTGAGGAGGGATTTTTTGTGTCAGAATTGGAGCCATTAGAATATTCAACCGGCACGGCCATTCGTGATTACGATATTATCGAAATCACAAAGACAACCGAAGGCTATGAGGTATTTCTTGATATTAATTTAGATAGCGGCTATAGCCTGACTGGAACAAAGTTAGAAATAACGGATGAGGATTTAACGGGATATGAAACCAATGAAGTAGAGGAAGCCATTAAATATGCATTGGGTTTTTTTGAGGAATCGTTGAGTTGATGGTTTGTATTCTAGGTGACCGATGTAGCATTTTTTAGGCTATTTGGGCATCAAGAGTGGAGGTCGATGACCATGTCCGTTACTTTTACGACTAAATAGGCATTTAAATTCAAAAAAGTCCAATTCGATAGCGAATTGGACTTTGATTTTAACAATATCAATTTTTTATGGGCCTAAATGGACTCGAACCATCGACCTCACGCTTATCAGGCGTGCGCTCTAACCAGCTGAGCTATAGGCCCTTATTTGGAGCGGGTGATGGGAATCGAACCCACTACATCAGCTTGGAAGGCTGAGGTTTTACCAGTAAACTACACCCGCATATCACAATTTTATAAAAATGGCTGGGCTAGCTGGATTCGAACCAACGAATGACGGAGTCAAAGTCCGTTGCCTTACCGCTTGGCTATAGCCCATCGATCTAAATAATGGGGCGGATGATGGGAATCGAACCCACGAATGTCGGAACCACAATCCGATGCGTTAACCACTTCGCCACACCCGCCATAATCAAATATTAAATTGGTAGCGGCGGAGGGGATCGAACCCCCGACCTTACGGGTATGAACCGTACGCTCTAGCCAGCTGAGCTACACCGCCATGGAATTAAATTACCTATTTCAATATAACCTTATAAAATTGGAGGCGGCAACCGGATTCGAACCGGTGGTAAAGGTTTTGCAGACCTCTGCCTTACCACTTGGCTATGCCGCCAAAAATGTGGAGCGGAAGACGGGATTCGAACCCGCGACCCCCACCTTGGCAAGGTGGTGTTCTACCACTGAACTACTTCCGCATATTAAAGCTTATGGTACTTCTCCAATTTTGTTACATTTCATTTAAAAATGGTGAGCCATGAAGGACTCGAACCTTCGACCCTCTGATTAAAAGTCAGATGCTCTACCAACTGAGCTAATGGCTCGTATTGGGGTTTATCCCTAAAAAATATTCTAGCTTAAGTCAGATGTTCAAAGAAATACAGACTGAGCTAATGGCTATATATGGTGGAGGATGACGGGATCGAACCGCCGACCCTCTGCTTGTAAGGCAGATGCTCTCCCAGCTGAGCTAATCCTCCATTATAATGTAAGTTATTTTCGCTAACTCAAGAAACTTTGGTGACCCCTACGGGATTCGAACCCGTGTTACCGCCGTGAAAGGGCGGTGTCTTAACCGCTTGACCAAGGGGCCGCTGCTTAAAAAATT
>NZ_JAEHGC010000019.1 GCF_016107705.1 Neobacillus cucumis | reverse complement strand
AAATAAAGAAAGAGGCTGGATTCCATTTCACTTAGAATTGGAGTCCAGCCTCTTTTATAACCATTTTTGAATTTTGAACAATTTTTATTCGATGCCTCATGAATGATCAATCCCATCATTATATTTTAAATTTCTTTATTATTCTATGTGATGCTATCATGTCTGTCAATGGAATTTTCTGAATTTTAGCACAATAGTACTTTAGCAGAACAGTGGATGAAAGGTTTTAATTTTTTAAGTTTGAATTCACAAATAGTAATTTTACCCAAAAATAAAAAACACTCAATCCGAGTGCTTTTGTTTTTCCCAATGCGGTTATGACTTTTGATAATTTAAATCCCAGGCAATTCCGAAGGCATCTGTAACCTTTGCATATTTTGCTCCCCAAAAGGTATCCTGAAGTTCCATGTAGACCTTCCCGTCCTCACGTAAGGCATCATATAATCGTTGAATTTCCTCTTCGCTTTCCAAATCAAGTGCCAACGAAATGTTATTTCCTCGATTAATCACATTTCCAGGAAAGGCATCAGATGCCATAATGAATAAATCATCTTTTTTAAATTGGGCATGAATCAGAAGATTTTGAGCCTCCGGAGAATTATTATAGCCTGACTCCCCATAAGTTTTAACGTTTAGTATTTCCCCTTGAAACACTTCACGATAGAATTCCAAAGCTTCTCTGGCATTGCCATCAAACATAAGATACGGTGTGATTTGGCCCTTCATTTAGACACTCCCTTTATATGATCTTGGAAACAATTTCTTCTCTGTCCACAATATATCATTTTTTACTTCGGTTGGCATTTATAAACATGTTAGATCCCTTGAAAAGATTCCTTATGAAAATTACCAATATGTTTAAAAAGCTGTTTCCCGTCCTTGGGAAATTTTTCATTCGGGGAGAGCTGTATGTACATGGCTTGATAGGTTTCTGGAACCCAAATATACCGATGAATATAGTCCGTTAAAGTAAAACCATTCTTTTTCCAAAAATGAATCCTATCCAGATTTTCAACACTCATCTCTGACTCGACCTCAATTATGATACTATCAAATCCCTTTTCAACCATCGCCCAGTCCTTTAAGTAGTGGATCATTTCAGAACCATTCCCCCGACCCTGATGATTAGCGTCAACGGCTATGTAATCAATCACAAGGGCATTTATTCCCTGTAAATTTCCTGTGAGTGCCAGTCCGACGGGTAGATCTTGTTGTAAAGCAACATGGAGGAAGCAAATTTGTTTACGGAACATGTTACGGATAATCTTTTCAGGCTTCGCTCCTTTATCCCCAAAGGCTTTTTGATAAATAGGGCTTACCTGATTCCAGATTCCTTCATCCCAATGATCAATAGTTTTAAAATCCACTTAAGTTTCCTCCGTCAAAATAATATTGATTCCATCTTAGCCGATTTCATCAAAAAAAGAACCTTTGAGTACGTCTCAAAGGTCCAAAGTAAAGCTTAGTGGTCAAGGCTAAGCTTCAGTTTAGGAGGTCTAAACTCAGAAGAATTTAAACAACTCAATAGTAACATTTTCAAAATTTTCTTTCAACAGTTTAAAGTGTAAAAGTAATTGAAAATTTAAAATAAATATATTTTACTATGATTTTAACAATTGTATGGAATTTTAATAATAACCTCAGTTTTATCTTAATATTCCATTTTTCTGTAATATCTTCTAAGTTCTAATGGGTGGTTTCTTTCACGCTCCAGGTAGACACTAATCCGGCTTGTTAATGCCCAGTTTAAATTTACAGCAAAGTGTTTTCTGAATTCCTCACTAATGCCCTCAAGTGGATAGTCTTTCGTATCAATTATGAATAATTCATTTGTTATTTTTTCTGCAAATCGTTCAACACGATCAACCAATGGACGAGTTTCATCTTCTCCTTTGAATAAAATGACACTGGTGTCTTCCTCAACAAGCTCAAGTGTACCATGGAAGAATTCAGCTGCATGGATCGATTTAGACTTAATCCATTGCATTTCCTCTAAAATACACATCGCGTAGGAATAGGTATTTCCCCATAGATTACCAGCACCGACTAACATATGGTAACCTGTATCTTTATGTTTAATCGCAAATTGTTCTGCACGGGAATCGAAGGCTTTTAATGCATGAACAATTCCTTCTGGCAACATGGCGATTTCTTTTGCAAATTGCTCGTATTGCGGGAATTCATCGTTGTTATGGATAAAACGGAATGTCAACAATTGTAGGTGAAGGAAGAATGTATCGAACGAATGCTTCTCATGCCCGGTTGAAATGCAATAATCAACGGCTTCGGCAAGTGGTGTACCAGGTTCTGCGACCAAACCAATGGTGGTGGCCCCCTTCTCCTTACAGAACTCGGCTGCTGCTACCGTTTCCTTTGTTGTTCCGGTCACAGATGCAAAAATACAAACGGAATCTTTTGAAAGATGGCGATTATTCATGACTAATACTTCTGCAGCAATTTCTGCATGGACCTCTACGGTTGAGTTCGATTTTAGGATATATTCGAATGGGTACATCATCGCAATTGTTCCGCCAGACCCGATAAGGAAGATATTTTTATAGCCTTTAGCGGAAATTTCATCCACTACTTTTTCAATTTCTTCTCTTTTCGCTACTGCTTCTTTTCCAACATATTCTAAAAAAGTATCGTGTTCGAATTTTAACAAGATAATCCCTCCAAATGTTATTTGAAATTTTTTAAGACTTCTAAGTTAAATACGTGCCCTACTTTTAATAAGGAACCTTCCACATATATCTTCTGGTGCTTAATGGATGATTACGAACCTCCGCCAGTTCACCTGCATATTGGCGTAAAACGGTTTGTAGGACGAGTGGAGCAATGTATCCTTTCACACTTTCAGCAACACCTGTTAAGTCAAAGTCTTTTGCATCTATTACAATCACTCTTTCACCATAGCGTTGGGTAAATTCTAAAGAGCGCTCTTCTAATGGACGGGTTTCATCTAAGCCAACTAATTGAATAATTGGTACATCCTTATCCAAAATTTCAAATGGACCGTGGAAGTATTCACCTGCATGGATGGCATGAGAATGGATCCACTGCATTTCCATTAGGAGACAAATCGCAAACCAATAAGCAATTCCATAGTTGGCGCCGCTGCCCATTGTGTAAATAATTTTTTCATCCTTATAGGACTCGGCAAATTCTTTGGCTTGGGCCAAAGTCTCTTCTTTTGCCTTGTTTAAAAGCGGTCTTAGATTTTCTAAGGAGGACAGGATATCATTAAATTTTTCGTTGCCTTCCTTTTCTGCTAACAGGCCAAAAACGAGTTCGAGCATAATGGCAGGGGATTCGTTCACATAATTTGAGTCTTCCTGATCATGGTAGACGATTACATTCTCAGAAACCTGTGCAAGTGGTGAATCAGCATCAAAGGTCAGGGAAATAGTTAACGCACCCTTTTCACGAGCAAAACGTGCAGCTTCCACCGTTTCGGGGGTTTTTCCATAATGTGAGCATAAAATCACCAGCGAATTTTCGTTTAATTTCTTCGGATTACGATGAACAAATTCATTGGAGCTGTAAAGATCAGAGTCAATCGTCTCGCTTTCCCGGTCCAACACATATTTGCTTGCATACATAAGGGAAGAAGAACCTCCGCATGCGACGAAATAAACACGGTCAATATCCCTTTCCTTCAACACATCTAACGCTTTTTGTACATCTGCTAACATTTTGTATCCTCCTTTAAATTCTATATTTTTCTAAATTGGTTTAAATGGTATATACCATTTAAACCAATCGTGAGAAACGAAATTACGTGGAATAGGAAAGTACATTTCTTCCCTATTCCAATTATCATGGTACCCTTGCTTAACCTTTTACACTTCCAGCCGATAAGCCGCGGACGAATTGTCTTTGGAAAATAATGTACGCAATGATCATCGGCAAGGCGGATATTGCCAAACCGGCCAATTGAATTCCAAAATCCGTATTTAGCTGACTCCTTAAGTTCATTAAGCCGACTGGGATCGTTCGAAGGCTGGAATCTTCAACGAATACTAGGGCAAACATGAACTCATTCCAGACGTTCATTCCCGTCAACAATGCACAGGAAGCAATGATGGGTTTACCCATCGGAACAATAATATGCCGGTAGACCTTCCAACTATTACATCCATCGAGAATAGCCGATTCTTCAAGCTCATGGGGGATGGAAAGAAAATAGGATCGCATCAAGAAAATCGCAAATGGCAATTGAAACGCTACATAAGGGAGGATTAAGGCTCCATAGGTGTTATATAGTCCAATCGCCTGCAACAATTTATAAAGCGGGATCAAGCTAACCTGCGGCGCAAGCATCAAACCGCTTAGGATAATTATCAATAAGAAATTCTGACCTTTAAAATGAAAGCGGCTCAGCCCATAGGCTGCCATCGACCCAAAGAAGAGTACGCATATAACGGAGACCGCTGTCACAAGAACACTATTTAAGAAGAAATGACCAATTCCTGCATCCCAAGCGGCTTTATAATTACTCCAAAGCCATTCTTTTGGCAGGGACCACGTACTTAAGAAGAAATCGCTATTCGATTTTAGTCCGCTTAATCCAAGCCAAATGATCGGATATATAATACAAATTGCAAAAATACTAAACCAGACAAGAACTGTCCCTTGAAAGAGTTTATTTTTAATCTTTGTTGAAATCCTCGGCCCTACTGTTCTAACGGGCTGGAATTCGTTTGTTTTAACCACTGGATTTTCTCTTGTCGTCATTTTCTTACGCCTCCTGTCCTGATTTTCCTAGTTTCATTTGGATTAAGGATAGGATGAGAGTGATGACGAATATGACTGTTCCAATTGTGGAAGCATAGCCCATTTCATCGTTTCGGAAAGCTGCCCGGTAAAGCATCGTTCCTAACACTTCTGTCGATTGACCAGGTCCGCCAAAGGTCATGATATACACTTCATCAAACACTTTGAATGCACCAATTACGGTAATGACCATACCCACGATGGTCATTTCTTTGATTTGTGGAAGTGTTATATTGAAAAAGGTTTTTATCTTAGATGCGCCATCAATCATGGCCGCTTCATAATATTCAAATGGAATTTTTTGCATTGCGATCAAGAACAGCATCGTCATGTAACCTGTATACTGCCATTGCGAAACGGCAACAACTGCATAAATGGCAACTTTACTATCCCCAAGCCAGGAATGTGCCCATTCAGTCTGGCCAATGAATTTTAAAAAACTATTAACTAGACCAACTTCCGGATTATAAATCAGCTGCCATAATAAACCAACAACGGCTATGGAAATAACGGAAGGGATAAAAAATACAGTTCGGAAAAATGGTTGAAATCTTCTAATCAGTTTATCTTCTAAAATGGCGGCAATAATTAATCCGCCTCCTACCTGGAACACTAATGAAATGACAGCGTAGAGAGAATTATTTTTTAAGGCAATATAAAAAACGGGATCCTTGAAGAGTCTGCTATAATACTCAAAGCCTACAAACGTTTTTCCTGCCGAAAATGAATTCCACCTAAATAAACTGTTGTAAAGATTTAGAACAATCGGCAGAAACACAAACAACAGGATGAGAAGAAGTGCTGGTAAAATATAGAATAAAGCTGTACGGCTATTTCGAAATGTTTTCGTCATCCTTCTTCCTCCTTAGAGGGGGTAAGCAGTTAAAGAACTACCTACCCTTTCATCTATTAGTTCACTTCACTTTGTACTTGTTTCGCAACTTGTTGAACTTGTTTAATAATTTCTTCCGGTGATTTTGTGCCGTCCAGCAATAGCTGAATATTCGTTAGGTATGCATCTGCAACCTTCGCATGTACATCTGTATCAAGCCATTCAGCCATGCCCTCTTCCTTCTTCATGAAATCAACGCCTTCTGCTACCTGTTTCAAGGAAGTTTCAGGGGTTGTTGCACCATCAATCGGGCTTGGCCAGCCAAGCTGTTTTGTCAGTTTTATAGCATTTTCTTTGCTAGTTAAGAATTTTAAGAATTTAATGGCTTCTTTAGGATGCTTGGATTTAGATGAAACGATAAATCCATCCGGTGCTCCGGTGATGAAATTCTGATTTCCAGCTCCATTTGTAATAGCCGGCATCGGGAAAAAGCCCCAGTTTCCTTTTAAGCCCTTTTCGATGTCCGGGAATTCTTCCAATTCTACATACATGATGGCTCCCTTCCCTGCTAGGAATAATTGCTTCGCCATATCATGGGAAGTAGAGTTAGCATTTTTCATGAAATAGCCATTTTTATTCAATTCAGCAAACATCTCCATTGCCTTTACATAACCAGGATCCGTAAATTCTCCGGATTTAGGATTATAATCTTTCATTCTTACATCCTGTGCTACTAGTTTTTGGTTTAGACCAGTTAAGTAATGAATGGCTGCCCAAGGGCTTTGATTACCAAAAATGATCGGAGTTTCTCCACCCTTTTTCAAGGTGTCTAACTCTTGTACAAATTCATCCCAAGTCTTTGGTGCTTGTAAGTGGTACTTATCAAATATTTTTTTGTTATAGACAAAGAATTTTCCGTTAAAGCGAAGCGGAATTCCATAGTTTTTGCCGTCAGAGCTAAAAGGCTGCAAGGAAGCTGAAATGAAGCTGTCTTTCCATGCAGTATCTTCATTTAAATAAGGAGTTAAATCCAAGGCTGCACCGGCACGAACGAATTTTCTTGCAAACTCTCCTGACCAAGAGAACATAATGTCAGGAACATCGTTACCGCCAAGGATGACACGGAGTTTATCCTTAATTGGTTCGTCTGCAATCGCTTCCATTTTTACTTTGATATTTGGATTTTGCTTTTCAAATTCTTTTACAACTTCTTCAAAATAGGGAGCGTATTCTGGCTGCGGCCACTTATGCAAAAATTTTAGAACGATTTTACCCGACTCGTCTTCCTTGGTTGACGAAGAGCTTGAACATCCTGTTAACACGAGTGCAAACATTAGCATGGCTACTAATAAAATCTTCATTTTTTTACCCATTCATTAACCCTCCTATTTTTTAAAAATACGAAACTTTCAAACTATTTAGCGTGTGACACCCCCTGTGGATCCTTTTAATAAAATTCCTCCCCCTAAAAGGGGATTAGAATGAAATCCCAAACCCAAAAGCACCGTCGACAAGACAGGTTTTCGCAGCAAATTTTGCACCATCAACTAAGCTTGTTTTAATGAGCTCTGCTTCTGTCTTTATCGTTTTTTCTTTCTTTCCTTTAAGATAATGAAGGATAAAGGTGGTGAAAAAAGAATCTCCTGCTCCTAATGTATCGACGGGTTGAACAAAATGAGGTTCCTGACGATAAAAAGTTTTGCCATCATAAACCATGGAACCGCGTGAGCCCATCGTACCAATTGCTAGAATGCTTCCATAGGAGTGAACTCGCTTTAAAAGTTCCTCTACTTCCTCATCCTTCCATTGACCGCAGGACAATAAACTGAAATCCACATGCTGACAAGTTTTTTCTAAAATCTCATCATTATAGTCAGCTGAAAAGTCAAAGGATACTTTGACCCCTGCCTCTTTTAACTTATGTAATTCCGCTTCCATCTCGCTATATATGCTGCTGTGAGCAACTTCGAAGGTTTTGATATATTCCAAGTCTTCATCGGTAAGGACAATTGGATGATCCTTTTGGACGCCTCCCCCATTGCCTCCGATAAAAACCCGGTCGCCATCGACTAAATCTACCTGCGCATAACCATTTTCACCATCATGAAACCTGCAATGAGAAAGATCGACTTCTAAATTTTTTAAGGTTTTGGTTATATGTTTAGCAGCACGATCGCTGCCAAAAACGCCAAGGTAGGCGGACTCCACACCAAGCTGTTTTGCATAAACACTAAAATTCAAAGCATTGCCGCCTGGATACATGGTCCTTTTATAAAGATACTGATCTACTACATTATCTCCAACACCAATTACCTTCATGTTTCTTCCTCCTAGTTCGGTTGTTAATGGTATATACCATTTTATCTAAATCTGAAAGGAATCCTTGTTTATTGGAGATTCAATTCAGAATAAAATTTAACGATATCACTTCTGGTTAATGAAGTGGAAAATTCAATTTCCTGTTCATTTTGGTCAAAGGCGACCGTTTCTTGAAAAATACAAGGGCTTTCGGAACGGATTTTTAATAGCTTGCTGTCACTTTCCTCGGAATAGGTAACCTGCATGTACTCCTTTGCCTTGACGAGGACAATACCATAATGGTTTTCTAAAATTTCATAAAGGGAACTGTTATCTGTGATAATTTGATCGAGATTCGGACAAAGCTTTTCAGGAATAAATGATTCTTCAATCGCGACTGGCATGTCATCTACAAGACGTAAACGTTTGATTGCTGTCACTGACTCACCAATTGCTACTTTTAATTTGTTTGCCAACATCGGTTTTGCTTCTATTTTTCGAATCGAAAGAACTTGGGTGCTAGGAGTTAATCCCCTATTAATCATGTTTCTTGTAAAACTGTTAAAGGTAATAAAGTCCATTTCTATTTTTTTATTCGAAATAAAAGTTCCTGAACCCACTCGTCTTTCTACTACACCTTCTCTTTCTAAAATGGACAAGGTATGTCTTGCTGTCATCCGGCTGATTCCATATTGGTCAGCCAGTTCTCTTTCCGATGGCAGCTTATCTCCATGCTTTAATTTGCCAATTTCAATATCATCAAGGATTTTTTCTTTTAATTGTTTATAAAATGGAATTGCTTCTTCGTCCTTCAGCATTTTACTCATCTGATGATCTCCAATTTTTTAGTGTTTTCATTTATTATTTCTCTTTTCCTAATAATGGTATATACCACTTACAATAAATATAAAAAGGATTTAAAAGGGTCTTGGTAGATAAGTCTTGGAGGTAAATAGAAATCGTACGTGTAGGATAGCGCTTTCAATTTAATAAGAAGAATCTATGTTGGAAGGTTAACATATAAGGTGTGATTTTTTGGTAGTCTTTTAGCTTGGATTACTTTAAAAATAATTTAAATTTTCTGTCTTGTCAATAGAATTTAAATAAAAACTTTGAAAAATGATCAAAAACTTTGTTACACTCAATTACAGAGGTGATTTTTGTATGTGTGGCCGATTTACGTTAACTGCAACTCTTGAGGAAGTTTTGGATCGCTTTGATGTTCATTCCTTTTTGGATGAGGAACTGTATAGTCCAAGTTATAATATTGCACCCTCTCAACAGGTTTTAGCCATCATAAATGATGGAACGATGAATCGGATGGGGTTTTTAAAATGGGGTCTCGTCCCTTCATGGGCAAAGGATGTAACCATTGGCAACAAATTGATTAATGCCCGGTCTGAAACTTTATCAGAGAAACCAAGCTTCCGGGATTCCTTTAAACGCAAACGCTGTTTAATTGTAGCTGATAGTTTTTATGAATGGAAACGTTTGGAGGATCGCTCAAAAAAGCCGATGCGTATAAAGCTGAAAAGCAATCATTTATTTGCGATGGCGGGAATTTGGGGCACCTGGAAATCGCCTGATGGTGAGCCTATCTATTCCTGCTCAGTCATAACAACTCAACCCAATGAAATAATGAAGGATATTCATGACCGTATGCCTGTCATTCTCAAGCCGGAGGATGAAAAAATATGGCTGGATCCCTCTGTTTCAAACCTAGAATATTTAATGGGATTTTTAAAACCATTTGATGAACGATTAATGGAGGCCTATGAGGTTTCTTCTCTAGTTAATTCACCTAAGAATAATTCAATCGAGCTCGTCCAAAAAATTTGTTAGACCCATTTTTAAATATTATTTTTTTAATATAGGACAAGTAAACTACATCGACGTACAAGCATCAACATACTTTGTAGTAACCCAAACATTTTTCCTTCTAACGAAAGTGGAAACAACCACTTTCGTTTTTTTTTGTGGTGTCCCAAGTTTTAGGGACACCACTTTATTTTTAAAATTCAGCAGGAATGGCTTATTTAACCGTGAAAGCCTCCCATTGCCCCCGGTACAGAACCAGGGAAACCTGTCATTCCGCCTTGTGGACCAAACATTTGGGTTCCCCCTACTCCTGGATATCCATGGTATCCTCCAGTCCCAGGGAATCCTCCATAACCACTGTAGCCAGGATAACCTCCCATGCTTCCATATCCTCCATATCCTGGGAATCCACCCATACTTCCAAATCCATGTCCTGGGAATGTTCCCATTCCTGCATGACCGGGAAGTCCATGCATCCCATCAAAACCGTGACCTGGGAAACCACCCATACCATGCATCCCATCAAATCCATGACCAGGAAAACCAGTCATTCCATCCATACCCATCATACCGGGAACTCCACCCATACTACCCATACTACCCATACCAGTCATACCGGGAACTCCTCCCATGCTACCCATACCTGTCATACCTGCTCCAGGAACTCCACCCGTGCTTCCCATACCAGGGAATCCACCCATCGCTCCTGTACCCATTTGATTAAATGTCATGAAGCACACTCTCCTTTTTATAGGTTACAGTCTAGACTATGTCAACGAAGGAAAAAGGCATAGGCGGCTACCCAAATATAAAAATAAATCTGCCTTTTTATGCAAAAAACGAATAGGTTGGCCCAATCTTTAAACCTGTTATTTTTTTACCATTAAACGAATAAACTTTAAAAATATCGTATTTTATTCTCTTAAAATGCTGTAATTTGGAGGACAAAACATGTTTTTTATTCCAACAAAGATTAATATTGGCGGTTTGAAACTGGGTAGTCCTGATCATGCTTCATTGGTATCCTTCGGGGAGAATTACATTGTTGGGGTTAATGTGACCGGCAAAAAAAATCAAGGCTATGGCCAACAAATGGCTGACTTAACTACGATTATGATTCCGGTCCATGCGACATATGATGACGAACCATTTGATTCACCAAGAGTGAAAATAAACAGGGAGTGATGGAAATGATCGTTGGGCCTTATGCGATAAATCTTCTTGGTTTTAAAGTGAATGCGATTGATAACTCTTCCTATGTAAATTTTGGCCCCAATCAAATAATCGATGAGTTAGTTGCTTATAAACGAAATCAGGGAGTTGGCGAACAGAATGGTGATATATCACCGGTCAATATTCCTATTTCATGGGTTGTCGATCCAGATGTTGCTGATTCAAATTCCGCTAAAAATAGTGTGATTTAAACAAAAGCCAGGATTTTTTCGATATGTCTGCTTCCATGGGGTGATTTTGATGGTTATATTTGCACCGACAGAAATCAATTTGTTGGGATATAAAATAAATGTGTTTGACCACGCATCCGTCATGAATATAGGTGCAAATCAAATTAGGGACCAGTTTGTCAGCTATAAAAGAAATCAGGGATTTGGAGAACAAAATGGCGACATCGTTCCCATTTTTATTCCTATCTCGTATGTTTATGACAGTGATTTAAATGATACTTGGATTACGAAGAATAGCATCATATAAAAAAGGAGTGCTGAATCAAATGGATTCTTCACTCCTTTTACTTTTTAATGAACTGTAGCATAATCGCTACCTTAAATTGTGATTTTTTCCTAAACAGTAATTTATTTGCTATGTATTTCATAATATAGAATATATGTTCGCATAAGGGAGAGAACAACATGAAAAACAAAAACGAAACCTTAGTTACTGGCGAAATGTTAGTGAAATATTATGAACTGAATAAACAGAAAAAAGAAATTGAATTGGAAATGAATCAATTAAAGGATTCCTTTCAGCACTACTTTGATCAGTATATTGGCGAGAATGTAAAAGGAGAAATTACGATTAGCGGGTATAAACTTCAACGGCAAATTCGGAATAGCGAGAAATATAATGATGAATTGACGATTAAAAGATTAGAAGATTTACAAATGAATGATTTGATTCAAATTGTGAAAAAACCGGATGATAGTAAAATTAAAGCTGCTCTTCAACTTGGTTTATTAAATCAAGAGCATTTAGACGGCTGTATCATTAAAACCTCCTCCCCAGCGATATCTGTAAAACCTATAACACCAAGATAATCGTAAAAAAACATGGATCTTTATAAAACAGATCCATGTTTTTTATTATTTACATCATTCCCAGAGCTAGTGGCTCTCTTTAAAATCCCTTGCTTACTTCCTCCAAATTTAAAAACCAAAATACCGGCAACGATTATGATTACACCAATTAATTTTTTAGAAGTGAAAGGAACCTGATCGAGTCCAAACCAGCCAAGAGAGTCCCACAATAAGGCAAAGCCCAGCTGTGATGTCAGAACGATTGAGATGGAAAATGTAGGACCTAGCAAACGCATCCCATTCACAAGACACATGACGACCCCTATACCAATCAAACCGCTGAACCAAAACCATGGCTTCATATGTTGCAAGTCAAATAGATTTTTTCCTTCAAAAATGAATCCAAATATCAATGATGCAAGGAATCCCATTCCTAGGACGAGTGTAGTGGTTAACCATGATCCTGCTCGTTCATTTACTTTACTGTTAAAAATGTTTTGCACACTAAGAAATGCTCCGGCAAGAAGCGATATCAGTAATCCAAATACCATCCTAATTCCCCTTCCTTAATAAGTATAGTCATTCGTATATATTTTGAATGGCAAGCTTCCGTAAGCCTTCCCTGTCCTTAACCGAAATGGAACCCTTGTTACGTTCAACAAGTCCCTCTTCACAAAACCTTTGAATGACTCGATTCAGATGTCGATAACTAGTACCAATGAAATTAGCTGTATCTGTAAGATTAACCGAACTTAGTTGCTTGTTCATTAGAGAATTTGTTTCATCATATGAAACCGATAATAAATAACTGGCTAAACGTACTTCGACTGGATACATCAAGCTTAAGCTCATTGAATTGGATTTAAGGTGGAACTTTTCTGTAATAATTTTTAGTAAAAATTGGAGAAACGGTGAATAGTCATTCGCGTATTTTTTCAACCAGTGATGCTGAACACCAATCAGAGTTACTGGTGATACGGCCTCAACTGTATTGATAAAATGAATATTTTGGACGTATTCAATATCCCCAATCACTTCAAGTGGGGTCTTAAAAGAGAGAATAAGGGTTTTACCTTCAACCGAGTTTGTATAGATTTTAAGTTTCCCCTTCACAAGAACGTATAGAAACTCTGCAGCATCTCCTTGAGAACATATATTTTCGCCTCGTTCAAAGTGGAACAGTGATAAATAAGGTAATAAATTTTCGTTAAAAATGGGCTCCAGTTCGTGCATTTGCAAAAAATCATTCAATTGTTCTTGATTTTTGATTTCTTTCATTCCGTGATTTCTCCTACCGTTCCCATTAAAATTTTAGAATTAACACACCCGCAATCATTATCAGAATCCCGATGAAATGTGACAGGTTCATCTTCTGCTTCCTCACACCAAACCATCCCTTACTATCAATGATAAAGGTCAGGCCAAGCTGGGCGATGAGGATTGCTGCGATTGAAAGAGTGATACCGATATGATGAATAGCCGTAACATTACTGTAGATAATGACCGCCGCAAAGGCCCCTCCCGTCAAATATAATGGTTTCACTTGTTTAAACATTTGCCATTTTCCATCACGGACAAACATGAGGATCACCAAGGCGGCAATGAATCCCGTAAATTGAGTAATTGTTGCGGTTTGCCAAGTACCAATATCTTGACTGATCCGTGCATTCGCAACACCTTGAAGGGTAATAAAAGCCCCGCCTAAAAACGCAAATAGAATCCCTTTCATTTATTCCTCTCCTCTTTTAACAATCAATATGTAAATGATATATCTTGTGCTTAAATTAGAGGAAGGACATATGTCCCTGATTTTCCTAATAAAAAATCCCGTATTATTGAAATAATACAGGATTTCTAACATTTATTTGCGGTAATACACATTTTATTTGCGTTTCAGATTTTATCATATTTTAATGATGGCGGTCTACTCTAAATATTCAGAATCAAGTACTGGATTCAAATACCTCGCCATCCCTGTTTTGATTTTTTTAAATCCTGCTTTTCGGTAAAATTCTTCATTTCCTGTCGTTGAAATGAAATGAATACAAGAAATGTTTTTCAGTTGGTCAAGAAGATCTTCAACGATTCTTTTAGCAATCCCTAATTTTTGAAACTCCTTATGTACCACAATATCATAAATGGCTGCATTGAAAACTCCATCTGATAATGCCCTGCCAAATCCAACCGTACGGCCGTTTACCGAAGCAAACACTCTGACATTACTTGCTTCGAACACCTGTTTAATGATTTCATTGGTATGTTTTGTCCAACCGACAGATTCATAGACCTCTTTCATTTCATCCAAATTGATCTGAGAAAAGACATGATGAATTTGAAGCTCCATTTTCCTCTCTCCTTATTCAAACTTTTACCTCAAAACCCCAGAACCACTTGGAGTCTGGGGTATTTCATGAATTTTGTACATATCAATCAAAACAATAATGAATTTTTTGGTATCCTGAGCGCATTTCAATAACACGTTTTCTAACGGATTCAACTGGCTCTTGGTTCTCTAAGACTCGGACGATGTAGTCTGCAATGATGTCCATTTCTGCTTCCTTCATCCCTAAGCGGGTAATTTCGATGGTTCCAATCCGTAAGCCGCTTGGAAAATCCCAATCTTCCGGTTTATCGCTTGGAATTAAATTTTTGTTCGTGATGATATTCGCCCTAGCAAGCTTATGGGCCACATCCAAACCACCGCCGAATTTCTTCACGTCAACAATGACTTGGTGAGTTTCTGTAAAACCTTTATGGGCGCCAAGAACCGTAATCCCTCTTTCATGAAGCGCTTTTGCAAGTGCTTTTGAGTTGGCAACAATTTGTGCCATATACTCTTTGCCGAAAGCGAGGAATTCAGCAACTGATGCGGCTAGTGCAGCCACACGGTTAACCTGGTGGGTAGCCGCAAGCGCTGGGAAAATCGTATCGCAAACAGGTTGTGTAAGAGTTGGATCATTCCAAACAATAATGCCGCTTTGTGGACCGCTGAAGGTTTTCCCTGCTGAACCTGTCATAATGCAAGCACCTTCGTTAAGTGGATCTTGGAATTGACCACCTCCGATCAGTCCGAGTTGGTGGGCACCGTCAAAGAATATTTTTCCGCCCCATTCATTGACGATTTCGGACATTTCTTTTAATGGGAATGGGAAAAGTGTCATCGATGCGCCAAGGGTAACTAATGTTGGTTTTACCTGCCTGGCTACTTTTGCAAATTCATCAATATCTACCACCAAGTCTACCGGGTCCATTGGAACATCATAAATATTCAAGCCGCGGATACCGGCCGGACCATCATATCGATTACTGGAATGACCACCTAACGGTTGGGCAATTGTTAAAATATTGTCACCCGGTTTTGTTAGGGCGGCATAAACCGTCATGTTTCCTATCATGCTTGCGACAAGACGATGGTCTGCATAATTGCAGTTAAATACTTTTTTGAGTAATTCCACGCAAAGGGATTCAATTTCATCGATATATTTTGTTCCGGAAAACCATCTTTGCGTTGGACCAATATGGCCTTCTGCTGCTCGTGTTCCCACTTCTGATGCTAATAATTGCCGGACGGTCGGGCTTGTTGGAGCTTCTGGAGCCAATAAATTGAGACATTCCTGTCCTCTCCATATCGCATTTCTGTCTACGGCATTAATGATTTCCTTTTGAATTAATCGTGGTGATGAACTGTTTTCGATGATATCCTTTGCCCAGTTTAATACCTTTTGGTCATGCACATCGAAGTTTTGAGCGGTGGTAGTCGTAGTATTCATTTTTATTTCCTCCTAATCTTGTCAATGAATGTGTTGCTTTGCTTCTGACTGAATTTGGAGTAACGTACATTAAGGCTTTTTATGTAAAAAAAGTTTTGGGCCTTACTAAAAACCAATATATCGCATATTGGAAAGATAGTCAATTTGTTTTTTGATAATTCAATTAATTCTTTTAAATAAAAAAGAGCACAGCATTTTGCCGTACTCTACTCGGAATCCCCAATTAAAACCCTGCTTAAACTCAACCAATTTTCCTCGACTAAGGCAGTTGCTAAGTTACTATTTTTTGCTTTACAAGCTGCAATGATTTGCCGATGCTGCTCGAGTGAATGATGACCATCCACAGAACTAAACTTTGAGAATTCCAAACGCCTGATTTTGGGCATTATTCGTTCTAGCGCAATTTCTATTTCCGGATTGTCAGAAGCTTTTAAGAGAACGTGGTGAAATTGGTCATCTGCCTCAACTGCTCCGATGATATCCTTCTCTTTTAATGCCTTTTGCAACTCGCTATTTTTGGCTTCCATTCGCTCAATTTCTTCAGTAGAAATCTGCGGGATTGCAAGGCGTGCAGCTAAACTGTTTAAAGTTGCGACAACCGTAAACGCATTCCGGGCCTCCTCCAAATTGATCTTCGTGATTCTTGTTTGCGAACCTGGCAAAGACTCAACAAGCCCTTCATCCTCCAGCCTTTTTAGCGCTTCCCTAACAGGCGTTCGACTGACCCCAAATTCCGCAGCCAAATCCTTATCCAATATGCGCTTCCCAGGTTCTAATTCCAAGGTAATGATTGCTTTTTTCAAAGATTCGTATATTTGATCTCTTAATACAGGTCGGTCAATGCTTTTAATTGTTTTCATAAAACCAATATATCAATGAGTTTTTCCGATGTCAATTGTAGTGTAAGGGAACAATTGGATCAAATTGTTTTATATTCATGTAACCATTGAAATGGTTTGTTCACAGTTTCTTCAGTCAAGTCGGTAATAGTCGGAGGATAAGGATTTGTTCGGATATGCCTTTTTAGTTTTGTCATAACCTTAGTAAAATCTAAATCTGGGCAGTATTCGAACCAAAAAGTAATGGTTTCATTTTTGGTCATAAAGCCTTTATATACAGATTCAATCAGGACTATAATTTTCAAAGCCTCTTGTTTGGTCATTTTGTGCCCCTCCTTATTAATTATTTTTCCCTTTTAGCGAAAAAAATAATCTGATTGCCTTAATAACCACTATGCGATATATTGGTTTTATGAAAAAGACATTATAAAAAGAATTAAACATTTATTATTTAGAGAATGAACAGAGGTGAACTTCAGTTGAAACCAATTTTAATCGGCATTTGTGCCTCCTTCTTTTTTGCTTTTACATTTGTTCTTAATTCATCTATGGAGTTATCTGGCGGCAGTTGGATTTGGAGTGCTTCGCTGCGATATATCTTTATGGCTCCCTTTCTCCTGTGTATCGTACTAAGTAGAAAAAATCTTCGTCCGCTTTTAAATGAAATGAGAAAAAAAACCGGAACATGGATACTATGGAGTTCTGTGGGATTTGGGGTATTCTATGCTCCATTATGCTTAGCATCAGCGTATTCTCCTGGTTGGCTCATTGCAGGTACTTGGCAAATCACGATTATATCAGGTACATTACTCGCACCGTTATTTTTTGAAACAATATATACAAAAAAAGGACCTATACAAACAAGGAGTAAAATTCCTTATAAAGGTCTCATCATGTCATTTTTTATTTTGTTAGGTATTGTTTTAATGCAAATTGAACATTCTAAACATTTTTCCTTAGAAAATTTATTACTTGGAGTTGTACCTGTCCTGATCGCATCTTTTGCATATCCTCTAGGGAACCGTAAAATGATGGAGATTTGTGAAGGGCGTTTAGATACTTTTCAAAGAGTATTAGGGATGACTCTTGCAAGTCTTCCGTTCTGGTTTTTACTTTCCTTCTATGGCTTTTTCACCGTAGGTTTACCAAGCACGGGACAGGTCTTCCAATCTTTATTGGTTGCCCTTTTTTCTGGAGTCGTTGCCACTGTCCTATTTTTCAAAGCAACGGATATGGTACGAGGAAATACTCAAAAACTAGCTTCAGTTGAAGCAACACAATCCATGGAAGTCCTTTTTACATTAGCTGGTGAACTAGTATTTTTGTCACTGCCAATTCCAGCTCCTTTATCTTGGTGCGGTATTCTGATCGTCATTCTTGGTATGATTTTGCATAGTTATGTTTCAATTAAAAATGAAGAAAGTAATTTTAAAAAATCAGTGGCTTAATGAAGCGAAAAAACCGACTTTTTAATGAGTCGGTTTTTGTGCTAATTATTCTAATGGCCAGCTTAGTTCAAAAGATTATCCTTCATTTCCAACCGATGATTTTGCCGGTATTAAAAACGTAACCACAATGGATAGCACACTGATACATAAGGCGAAAAGATAAATATTTTTCATCCCTATCACCATCGTCGCAGCATGATTGATAAACAGCCCCATGACCGTTACCCCTATGGACGTTCCGATGTTTCGAATAAAGATTTGCAGGGAAGTAGACATCCCCTTAATATTATTTTCAACAAATTCTTGTGATGCAATGGTTCCAACGGCGAATAATAAACCAAACGCAAATCCTTGAACAGTCAAAAGTCCAAACAATAAAAAGTAGGATACGTCTTTAATGACGAAAAAGATGATCAGCCCTGCAAGAGTACATATAAGATTACCAATAATGAACAAGTTTTTATAGCCGTAACGTAAAATCCACTTTCCTGCCGGCGTACTTCCGAACGTCCAGCCAATGGCAATGCTTAATAGAATCAAACCGCTTTGATAAATGTTCATATGGCTGCCTTCTTGCAAAAACAGAGGGATATAGTTCGGTGTTCCGAAAAAAGAAATACAGAGAAATAACATGTAAAGATTGACCATTAAGGTTCCTCTATTTTTAAACAAGGAAACTGGAAGAAATGGCTGCTCTACCTTCCGTTCCACAAGCAGGAATACAACCATGCAGACAATTCCACAGGCGACATACCATAATGGTTGTGCTACGTTTGTGGCGAGCAATAAAAGCGTGATGGAAAGACCGAATAAAACAAAACCTTTATAGTCAATATAAGTCTTTTTAAATTGATTTTGTTCCTTGTAGGGGATTAAGCAAAGAACAGTAGCAATTCCAATCGGAATATTAATAAAGAAAATCCATCTCCACGTTAAGGTTTCAACAAAAAAAGAACCAAGAACAGGTCCCACTATTGAAGACAATGTCCATATCCCGCTAAAGACAGCTTGAATTTTTCCCCGTTTTTCAATCGTAAATAAATCACCGACAATGATCATCGAGATCGGCAGCATTCCTCCTGCACCTAACCCTTGGATACCACGGTAAATAATTAACGAAACCATTGAATTGGCCAACCCTGCAAGCAAAGAACCGATAGTAAAGATTGCGACTGAAATGATGAGCAGCCGTTTTCTTCCGTACATATCGGATAATTTTCCATATAGCGGCACGGTAACCGTACTTGCGAGCATATAAACTGAGAAGATCCAAGCAAACAGCTCCATCCCGCCAAGCTGTTTCACGATCGTCGGACTTGCTGTTTGCATAATATTGGCATCAAGTGCCGATATAAGGGTCGTAATGACCAAACCCCAAAATACATACCTATTTTTATTCATAAAGACCCCCATAAAACTTGTTGATTTCCATATTTTTCTATAAAAAATGAGTTACTTAACTATTATACAAAAACTAATGTTCTTTTTCTAGATTCCAATATTAACAAATTGAATAGCCAAAGTCTAAAAAAGATTGTTATAATTTAGTATGTTTGTAATTTTGAAGAGTTTTGGAGGGATTGGTTTGGATTCGCAAGTTGTTGTTATGCCGAACCCCAGGCCCAAGGGAGTTATTTTAGTACTCATTGGCGCTTCATTTTGGGGGATTTCGGGTACAGTCGCACAGTTCTTGTTTCAAAAACAAGGATTCAGTGTCAGCTGGCTCGTCGTAATCCGGCTTCTTTTTGCTGGATTGGGGTTATTATTATTTTCCCGTTTTGTTGGAAAACAAAATATATGGACCATATGGAAAAATAAATCAGATGTATTGCAATTAGTTGTGTTTGGAATCATTGGAATGCTCGGTGTTCAGTATACCTATTTTGCAGCTGTAAAAGAAGGAAATGCCGCTACCGCTACCATTATTCAATATCTGGCGCCGGTGATGATTACCTGTTATCTTTGTTTTCGTTCACGGGTATTACCTGCTAAACATGAGATCATCGCCATTGGTTTAGCGCTTTTAGGGACCTTTTTTCTCGTTACAAATGGGAATATCCAGGCGCTTTCGATTTCTGGACCGGCCTTTGTCTGGGGAATTCTCTCCGCTTTTGCCTTGGCCTTTTATACCCTATATCCTAGGAAACTATTAAATACATGGGGTTCTTTGATTACAACGGGCTGGGGGATGCTGATTGGCGGTGTAGTTTTCAGTTTTTTTCAGCCGCCTTGGCAATTTAGTGGGTCTTGGTCGTTCTCTGCGTTGATGGCGGTTCTTTTTGTAGTAATCTTTGGTACGTTAGTCGCCTTTTTTTGCTATATGGAAAGCCTAAAATACATTGAAGCTTCAGAAGCAAGCCTCTTAGCATGTGTAGAACCCTTATCTGCAGCGTTTTTAGCAGTAGCCTGGCTTCATGTTCCATTCGGTGTTTTTGAATGGATCGGTGCTGCCTCCATTCTTGCGACCATTTTTATTTTATCAGCGGTAAAACGGACCTAAACGTATGTAGACTTAGTGAAAAATTCACAATGGTGCCAGGCACCGTGTGAATTTTTCACAATCTTATAGAGGAAATAGTAATTCGACTTCTGTTCCTTTTTCTTCTTTACTTGTTATTTTTATTTCCCCTTTATGCATTTTCATAATATTCTTGGCTATTGCAAGCCCAAGGCCAGTTCCGCCTGTTTCTCTGCTTCTTGCTTTATCAACCCGATAAAATCGTTCAAAAATCCGATGAAGATCTTGTTCTGGTATGCCGATGCCGTAATCTTTTACGGCAATAGATGCAAAATGTTGCTGCTGATTCAAATATAGATCGATTTGATCTTTACTATACTTGATCGCATTATCCAGAAGGATTATGATCACTTGTTTTAATTTCAGTTCATCCGCTTGGATATAAATATGTTCATCACTGTGGTGGAGATAAATCTCGCGCTTATAGGCATTTTTTAGCTGTTTTTGAATCTCTTTACATAAGCCGACTAAATCCACTTGCCTTAGATCCAAGGTCGTTTCTTTTTCGGAAGTGGCCATATTCAAGAACATTTCGGTCATTTTTTGGATCCGGGTTGCTTCCGAATAAATGGCTTCAATCGCTTCCGTTGATATTTCATTATTTTGCACGCCCCTTCGTCTCAAAAGGCTGGCATAGCTTTTAATGACGGTTAACGGTGTTTTTAATTCGTGAGAAGCATCTGAAATAAACTGGTCCTGTTTTTCCATGTTCTCACTAAGCCGTTCAATCATTCGATTAAAGGTCGAGGCCATCTGCTCCAATTCGTCCCTTGTCCGATTTTGAATCACAATCTTTTTTGGGATACCACTTTGTTCAATGTCCTCCATGGTTTTGATCATATTGGAAATGGGACGCATAATGAAGCCGGATAACCATTTCCCGCCAAGAAGGGACAAGATTCCGGATAGGACAGTACATAATCCAAGGATCCACAGTAAAATATCTTTTCTCATTTCAAGTCCCATCAAGGCTTCTCCAATATCAAGAGTTGCTGTTCGGTTCTGACTTGTTTTTATCGGAACA
Source organism: Neobacillus cucumis (assembly GCF_016107705.1). Next base: position 53,836 of record NZ_JAEHGC010000019.1, on the reverse strand, counting down.
CGAACATAGATTACTTGCTTTTCTCCCGTTTTTGTTCCAAGTAATATCCTGCCGGATTCCTGTTTTCTTGTATATTTTGGTTTAATCTTACTTGTAATTTCCCTATCATTGGTTACTTCCGCAAGTGTTTTTCCATTAGGATCAACGACCCTGATATAAGAATGGATGGTTAAAAAATCTTTTAACTTTTCTGTTTGCTCTTCTGGAGATGAAGATTTAAGTTCATCGATAATATCATTCGCCTTTTGTAATAGCGCATCCTCTTCCATATTGACGGTAATTTTTAAAAAAGAAAAAAAGACAACGACATTAATAAGGATTAACACACAAAGCAGCCACGCGGTTGTCATTAGGTTAATTTTCGTGGTGATTTTCATGTTATTTCTCCTTGACGGTAAAACCAACTCCACGAACAGTATGAATTAATTCGGATTCAAACCCTTCGTCCACTTTTTTGCGAAGATGGCGAATGAATACGTCAATAACATTGGTCTCTCCTTCATATTCATAGCCCCATACATTCAAGATAATATTGTCTCTCGTGACAACCTTATTTTTATTTGTTACCAAATAAAGCAATAAATCATATTCTTTCGGAGTAACGGTGATGGAGGTCCCATCTCTTGTTACTTCTCGGGTATTTGTATCGATCGATAAATCCCCTACAGTCACTACAGAAGTAACTTCCTTTGGAGTATGAATCGAGTGGTCGCGGATACATGCACGAACCCTGGCCAAAAGTTCTTCGATTTCGAATGGTTTGGTTATATAATCATTGGCTCCTTGATCCAATCCCGTTACCTTATCCAATGTCATATTTCGAGCTGTCAAAAGAATAACCGGAGTTTGATTCCCTGCCTTCCTAAGCCTTCTTAGTACCTCGATTCCATTCATTTCAGGGAGCATAACATCCAATAAAATAAGATCGATGGATTTTTCTGTTGCCGTATTTAATCCTGATTTTCCATTATGTTCGACAAACACTTCATAACTCTCATATTCAAGTTCTATTTTTAACACCTTAGCAATATTGATTTCATCCTCGATGACTAGGATACGTTTTTTCATGATTTCTTTCTCCTTTTAAATAACTCTACCAATAATTTAACATGTTTCTTCCATTAGTTTAGATTTTTCATGGATTATTAATATAATTTTTAGGGAGAGTTTAGGTTGATCTTCTACAGAAATATCGTATCATTTTTCTGTTAAAAATAAAAAAATCTCCGAGTCCTGATGGACCCGAAGATTTAAAAAAGGTTACTATACCAACATTTGATATAATGCTTTATCTTTATTCACTTCCCGATATAAAAATCCTTTTGCCTTAATCCGTTCCATTAATGGGAAGTAATCGTCTTTATCCTTTAATTCGATTCCGACTAGGGCCGGTCCAGTTTCGCGGTTGTTCTTTTTCGTATATTCAAAATGGCTGATATCATCATTTGGTCCAAGAACATCTAATAAAAACTCTCTCAATGCACCGGGACGCTGCGGGAATTGAACAATGAAGTAATGCTGTAAGCCTTCATAAATTTTGGAACGCTCTTTGATTTCCTGCATTCTTCCAATATCATTGTTCCCACCGCTAACAATACAAACGACTGTTTTTCCTTTAATTTGTTCCTTATAGGAATCAAGTGCAGCGATAGATAAAGCACCGGTTGGTTCCACAACGATGGCATTTTCGTTATATAACGAAATGAGTGTTGTACAAACTTTTCCTTCCGGGACTACCACAATATCTTCTACCAGGTCCTTACAAATCTCAAACGTATGCGCCCCAACAGTTTTTACGGCTGCACCGTCTACGAAAGGATCAATTTCTTTAAGAGAGGTTACCTTTCCTTTTGATAACGATTCTTTCATGCCAGGGGCACCCATTGGTTCGACACCGATTAATTTAGTATCCGGAGAATATTGTTTCATATAGGTTCCAACACCTGAAACAAGTCCCCCGCCGCCGATGGCCGCGAATAAATAGTCGATTGGTTCCTGTGAGTCATTAAGGAGTTCAACCGCGACTGTTCCTTGTCCCGCAATAACATCAAAATCATCAAAAGGGTGGATAAAGGTTCTGTTCTCTACTTTACTGCATTCCATTGCCTTTTCATAAGCATCGTCAAAGGTATCCCCCACTAAGACAATTTCAACATCTTCCCTGCCCCAGAACTTTACTTGGTTCACTTTTTGCTTTGGTGTTGTGCTTGGCATGAAGATTTTTCCGTTAATTTTGAGAAGATGACAGGAATAGGCTACTCCCTGTGCATGGTTTCCGGCGCTTGCACAGATAATCCCATTATGTAGATCTTCACCGCTGAGTTTTTTAATCCGATTATAGGCCCCGCGAATTTTAAAGGAACGTACACTTTGCAGGTCCTCGCGCTTAAGGTAGACATTACACTCATATCGTTCAGATAGAATGGCATTGTATTGCAGAGGAGTGGGCGAAATTTCGTCCTTAATATTGTGACTGGCAAGGATCACATCCTCAGCAGTTAATGTTTGTTCTGTTTTCTCTGTTTTCTCTGTTTGCTCAACTTGTTGTTTCATTCATGGTCCCTCCTAAATAATTGCACTTTTCAATTTCAAATTCAATTTTTAAACAACAAAAAACCCGCCCCATGTATAGGGACGAGTTAGCTCGCGTTACCACCCTACTTCCACAGCTAAAATTCCTCAATAAAGCTGCGGCTCTCAAATCAACGTACCGTATCATGATACGTGTTCCAATTTAACGGTGGACCTTCCGGCCTAGCTTACTAACTTTCAGCTACGCATCTCGGAGATGATTTTCAGAAGTTTCCTGTTATCGACTCCCACCCAATGTCGACTCTCTGTTAAACAAGGAATAAATCCTACTATTCTCGTCATCAATTCATCTTAAATTTGTTATTAGGTTACCACCGTAAATCGCCTTCGTCAATATATTTTGACTATTTTTATTATTTTGTCAAAGTTAAAACGCTTACATTGGAAAATGAAGGATTTTTCACTGGCATCTATTATTTTTCCGGTTCATCCAAGGGAGAAGTTGTTGTTGGGGATGAAGGAGTTCATATACCCTCGTCCCATTCATTGGCCGAGGGTTTTCGTTGTTTGTGATTTAAATACTATTTTGGGAATTTCCTTCTTTAATTTTATTAAGTGCTCCTCTTCAAATAAACGTAAAAATACTTCCGCAATTTCTGGATCAAATTGTGTTCCTTTATTTTGTTCAATTTCAGCTAGCGTTTTATGTACATCTAGCTCTGTTCGATAAACCCGCTTCGAAGTCATCGCATCAAATGTATCCGCAACAGCTAAAATGCGGGCAATTAACGGAATCTCCTCGCCTTTAAGCCCATGAGGATATCCCTTGCCATCATATCGCTCATGATGATATAAAACGCCGTCTAATATTCCTGTTTCATGAAAGCTTGAAACGTGCTTAATAATTTCATTCCCGATTAACGGATGCTCTTTAATAATCGAATATTCCTCTTCCGTAAGCTTACCCGGCTTCTTTAAGATATGTTCAGGAACCCCTATTTTTCCGATATCGTGTAATAATCCTGCTTTTTGAGTCATATCACATAATTCAGCTGATAATTTCATTTTCTTAGCGATTTTCAAAGCATATTTGGCAACATTTTCAGAATGCTGGGAGGTATAAGTATCCCTGGAGTCCAGTGCTTTGGAAAGAACCTTAATCATTTCAATATTATCTCTTTTTATTCGCTGGTTATGTTTCATTAGTCCAACTGAAATGACCATGATTAACAGATAAGTACCAAGCTGAACGAAAAAAGTGCCTGCATCCGGTAAATTTGGTGCAAAGGAATACCTGCAAGTGACAATGAGGGTCGTACATAACACTAGAAACAAGGGGGATTGATTAAAAAAGCCAATTCCTAAGAAAACGGTGGCAAGAACATAAAATATATAAATCCGTTCATCCATTAAAATGGTTAAGTTTAAAAACGTACTACATAGTAAGATGCAAATGAATCCATAACGAAAGTAATTGGGTTTATTTAACCATGATTGAATTCTTTTTTCCATTGCAGTTAAAACTCCCTTTCTTGGTAACCCGAAATACAATAATCCATCTCTCTTAAACGATTAGGATACGGGAACAAATCCATTGCATTTCTTTTCTAATTTCGTTTTGTACATTTGTTGATCCGCAAGCATTACAGCCTCTTCAAATCGTTTTGCCTGCTCTGGATAAATGGAATAACCAATAGAAACTGCGATATGATAGGTATTTTTTTCTGAGTTTAGTAGACAAGTTTCTATTTTTTCTCTTATTTTTTCGGCTTCAATATGATTGGTATTTGGAGCGATAATCAAAAATTCATCCCCGCCCCATCTGATTAATACTTCCGATTTATTTAAGGTTTTCGCAAGAAGCTCGGTTAGCATTTTTAAAACTACATCACCGGTCTCATGACCTAGTGAGTCATTAATCTCTTTAAAATTATTTACATCTAAAAGAAACACTGCCATCGATTTATTCAGTCGCTCCATTTTTGCCTTCAATTTAGGAAAAATTTTTTCAGCATAACGGCGATTATATATTTTTGTTAAAAAATCCTTTTCGGAATGAAATTTCACTAAATCATATTGCTTTCCGGAATACCATGCGATTAGAGAAAAAACAGAAATGAGGACGAGGTCCAAGCTTGTGAAAGCATTCCCATGAATGAAAAGACCAATCATATAACTAACGATTGTAAAAGCTAAAATACATACTCTCCCCGTACATTTCATCTTCTCACCCGTTTCTACTATTGTGATAGTTTTATTCTACCATCGGACAAAAATAGAAGGAGATTACCGTGAATTTATTAAGAATTTTGTCAAATATTTGTTAAATATTTTTGACATTTTCGAAGTTTGGCTTGGCAAAATTGATTTGAAAATAGTTCTCATTTTTTTCCTCTACTGTAGAGTGGTATACTAATAACTGAAGAGAGTTATAATTCAGATTTTTAAAAGGAGAGAGAGAAAGAATGAAGATACCTTACAATGGTGTTGCCCCTTCGATCGACGAAACGGTATTTGTGGCACCTGGCGCTTATTTAATCGGAGATATAAAAATTGGGAAGGAGTCTACCATTTGGTTTAATGCGGTGTTACGCGGGGACGAAGGGCCGATTACCATTGGAGATCAAACAAGCATCCAAGATAATAGCACCATCCATTTATATGAAGGTTGTCCAGTAGAAATTGGGGATGGAGTAACAGTTGGTCATAATGTCATTTTACACGGCTGCAAGATTGGCAATCGCAGTATCATCGGGATGGGCTCCACCCTCCTCGACCACGTCGAAATCGGCGATGAATGCATCATAGGAGCTAACACCCTACTCACAAGCGGAACCAAAATCCCACCACGCTCCCTTGTCGTCGGATCACCCGGAAAAGTAGTCCGCGAGCTCACAGAAAAAGACCTGCAACTAATCCAAATGTCCATCGAAGTCTACGTCCAAAAAGGGCAAGAATACAAACAAATTCTTGAGAAGTGATAGATTTTTTCGACAAAATTCGGGTGGTGCCTGGCACCACCCGAATTTTGTCGAATCACTTTTCCAATGTTTTAATATCGTTAATAATTTCATTGTATGGCGGGTTTGAGGCGCCTTCGTATTTTTGGAGGACGACTCCGTCTTTGTTGATGAGGTAGAAGGATGTACTGTGTACAAATTGGTTGGAGTCTTCCAGTTTGGCTGCTGCGGCCATAAAAGATTTGTTGGCGAAGCTTTCAATGAATGGCTGTTTATATCCGGTTAGGAGGTTCCAGTTCGAGAAATCCGCGTCCACCCCTTTAGCATATTCCTTTAATTTCCCAGGCTGGTCGTGATCTGGGTCGATACTAAAAGATACAAGCTCAGCATCCACCCCAGCAGCAGCCAGTTTCCTTTGCAATGTCGCCATGTTGGCAGTCATCGGCGAACAAACCGTATCACAATTGGTAAACAGAAAATCAGCCACCCAAACCTTTCCCTTTATGTTTTTAAAAGTGAATGGTTCACCATACTGATTCACCGCATTAAATTTTTGTACTTCCATATGAAGTGGAAAAGAATCCTCTACATTTTTCTCCTCAGTCTTAGAACAGGCTGCTAACAGCAATAAACAAACTACTAGAAACAAACAGCGTTTCATGGTAAAAACACCTCTTTTTCAGAAAAAGGTGCCGAGTCTTAACTCAGCACCTTACATTTTAATTAATAAATTGTGTATCAATTAACGAAGCAAAATCAGGCTTTTCCTTTAAGAACTTTAACTCTACAGATGAATTAGCAAACTGTTGAATCACATCTTTGTTTACATCACTTGTAAAGTGAATATGTGTCCAAGCTTGATCCATCACATCTTTATCAAGACCTTGTTTTGTAATATCTTTAATCGCCTTAACAGTGATATTCTTCGCTTCTTCAGGATTTTTACCGATAAAAGCAATCGCTTCTTCCTGTGCTTTAACAATTTTTCCGACCACATCTTTATCAGCCTTAATTTCTTTACCACTTGTTACAAGAATCGTATTTGGCAACGTTGTACCGTACGAAATTTTCTGGCTGTCAACGATTACTTTTGCCCCTGATTTCTTCACTAGCTGTGAAGCCCATGGCTCTGGAACAGCGGCTAAATCCACTTTTCCTGATTCAAACATACTTGCATATTGTGCCGGGTTACCGGTTACGTGCTTTAAAGTTCCCCCAATACGGGCTGACTTAACTCCATAATCCTGTAAGAATGTTTCCATTTGTACATCATGTGTACAGCCTACTCCTGGAGTAATGAAGGTTTTCCCACTGAAATCTTTAACAGAGTTGATCCCGCTTTGTTTGCTGGCAACAATCGCGGTACCACCAGAAGAAGCTCCGGCAATGATTTTTACATCGGCACCATTTGTAAAGTTATTCATGACAGGCCCTGGTCCAACTAAACCGGCATCAATATCACCTGTTTTAAGTGCGGTCATGAAGGCACCGCCATCTGGAAAAGTTTTGTATTCTACTTTGATATCCTTGCCAAGTTCTTTTTCATAAAATCCTTTTTCCCTTGCCACCATTGCAGGTGCATGGTCAATGTTTGGAAAATAGCCGATAACGACCTTTTTCTCTCCTCCATCAGTGCTTGCATTGTTCGATCCACAGCCTGCTAAAACACCTGCTCCAAGCATAACCGCCAAACCTAAAATCATTGATTTTTTCTTCATCTCTCTAGTTCCCCCTCTAATTTTCTCTATCTAATTTGATGTCTCTAGTCCCCAACGACGAATAACATTTTTTTCAACGCGTTGGAAGAAAACGATATCTACAATGGTTCCAATAATACCAATAATAATCATAATCCCGATGACCATGCTCATATTGCCAAAATCAGAAGCATACTTCAGGGTATACCCTAATCCAGGTCCAGTACTCAGGATTTCACCAGCCATTAATGCCCTCCAGGCAAATGCCCAGCCAAGTCTTGCACCTGTTACGGCATATGGGACGGAAGCCGGGAAAATAACTGATGTAAAAAGATCTAATCCACCGGAGCCCATCGTTTGAGCGGCTCTTATGTAAAGAGGCGAAACATTTTTGATGCCAATCCTCATATTGATGGTCATCACAAGTGTTGCCCCAAGAATCACGATAAAAATTACCGATGTTTCATTTAATCCAAACCACATAATCGCAATCGGCAGCCAAACGATACTTGGTACACTTTGTAAGGCTAAAATCAACGTACCGAGTGTTTCGTCAGCCGTTTTATTTTTCGCTAAAAGAATGCCTAAGAAGATTCCAAGGATAATTGCAATACTTAAACCGATTGCAAGCCTGCGAAAGCTGGCAAGAATATCATAGATTAATGTTTTATCTGCAAATCCTTTTACAAGTGCTTGAAGTACATCTGTCGGTGCTGGCATCACTGCGGCTGAAACACCCGTTATTTTTACCGCAGCCTGCCAGATGACGATTAATAATGCGAAGAAAATGATGCGTTTAATTGTTTGCTGCATAAGCTAATTCCTCTTTCACTACTTTATCAATCTCGCCTTGTAACAATCCAAGAATTTTTTCCTCTAATTTTGCCACCATTTGCGGATGGTTTCCCCTTGGGCGTGGAATTTTAACATGAATATCCTCCAGTACTACCCCAGGTCTCGTTCCCATGACAATGATTCGGTCCGATAGTTTGATAGATTCACTGATGCTATGGGTGACAAAAAGAATCGTTTTCTTTGTCTCTAGCCAAATTTTTTCTAATTCATGGTGGAGACGTGCTCTTGTTTGTTCATCAAGGGCCCCAAACGGTTCATCCATTAACAATACAGCTGGATTCATGGAAAGTGCTCTCGCAATCGCCACCCGCTGCTGCATTCCGCCTGAAAGCTCATGTGGAGAATGCTTTGTATAATTACTTAACTGGACCATTTTAAGAAAATGATGAGCTACTTCGCGTGCCTCTGCTTTTTTCATTTCTTTACGAAGTGGGAACATCACGTTCTCTTCGACTGTCAACCACGGGAATAAGGCGGCTTGTTGGAAGACCATTCCTCGGTCTTTTCCTGGTTTCGTAATCGGCTTTCCGCTCAGGACGACTTCTCCACTTGTTGGCTTAGTTAATCCGGCAACAATCGATAATAATGTCGATTTTCCGCACCCTGAAGGCCCGAGAATTGAAACAAACTCGCCTTCTTTAATGTCAAGATTAATATTTGTAAGGACATCACTGGCCTTTTTTTGATTGATAAATTGTTTATTCACATTGTTAATTTGTAAAAACATTTTTGTCCCACCGCCCACTTAACCCATAAATCCTATTAGATTTATCGGATTAAAAATAATACTTTAATTATAAATCCTTTCCTAACGAAGTCAAGAATTTTCGAATAATTTATTCAAAAAAAATAAGTGTCAGGCACTGGTGCCTGACACCTTTCGTGGACTTTTGAATGGTTTTGTCCGTATGGAGTGGACAGTGGCGGGTTATATAGACCAGAGCGTTTTACAGGATTCCCGGTAAAGTTGATGGAGTTTTTGAACGATTGCCCCGCTTTTTCCCGGCATTGTATGACCTTCAAACTCTGATATAGGAACAATTTCTTGGATGGAGTTGGTGACAAAGATTTCTTCCGCCGCTGCCACATCCTCCATACTGAAAAGTCCTTCCTCCAAATGCATGCCCATCGTTTTAACTGCCTTCATCGTAAACTGCCGTGTGATCCCATTTAAAATGCCTGTCGCAAGCGACGGTGTATACACGGTGTTTCCCTTTTTCCAAAAGATATTTGAAACGATCCCTTCGGCAATATAACCTTCTTCTGTTAAAAAGATGCCTTCTACGTCGGTGGAACTCCCAATCTCCCTTTTTGCCAAAAGATTATTCATATAATGATGTGATTTTAACCGAGTCAAACCCTCGGGTGTATTCCGCTTTAACTGCAAAAGAATAGCTTTTTTTTCTGCCATCTCCCCTGCATCAGGCAGCGGTTTTGCAAAAATAAGCACATTTGGTTCCCGGTAGGGTTCGACCTGCAATCCAACCTCACCCAGCCCCGCCGATACATTAAAGCGGATATAGGCATTGGTTAATCCGTTCGCATCCAACAGTACCATAAGGGCACTACACACTTCATCTTGCGTAAACCGTTTCTCAATATTTAGTACTTTGAGCCCCTCGTTTAGACGTGTGATATGGTTATCCAATAAAAAGGGATGTCCATGATAAACCCGAAACGTTTCAAAAAGTCCCATTCCATATAAAAAGCCATGATCAAAAGGCGAAATGACTGCCTCTTCCTTTTTAACGATTTCTCCGTTTACATATATAAACATGTGATTACCCTCTTACCGTTTGCGACACTCTTCCATAATGGCGGACAAAATTTCGCAAAAGGTCTTTCCCGGCCGTTGTCATAATGGATTCCGGGTGGAACTGAACTCCTTCAATAGGGAGCTCTTTATGACGAATCGCCATAATCTCGCCTTCCGCAGTCCAGGCGGAAACCTCTAAGCATTTGGGTAAGCTTTCTTTTCGAACAATCAGGGAATGATAACGAGTCGCTGGAAACGGATTAGGCAAATTTTCAAAAATCGTTTTTCCATCATGAAAAATCTCCGAGGTCTTTCCATGCATAAGACGCTCTGCTTGTACCACTTCTCCGCCAAAGGCCTGAGCAATCGATTGTTGACCTAGACAGACACCAAAAATCGGTATCTCACCCGCAAAAGCTTGGATTGCTTCTAGACTGATTCCGGCTTCATTCGGACTGCAAGGACCAGGAGAAACCATCAAGAATTTTGGACGCATCTTGGAGATTTCCTCGATTGTGGTCTCGTCATTTCGTTTAACGACTAAATCTTCGCCTAATTCTCCTAAATATTGCACTAAATTAAAGGTAAAAGAATCGTAATTATCAATCATGAAAATCATCGCTGTTCTCCTTTTCCTTCTGCCATTTCTTTGGCGCGCCAAAGCGCTGCCGCTTTTTTCAGTGACTCTTTATACTCATGCTTCGGATTAGAATCGATCACAATCCCCGCTCCTGCTTGGACATGTCCCATCCCGTTTTTCACCAACATGGTGCGAATCACAATATTTAGTTCCATGTCACCGGAGAAATCAATCCAGCCAAGTGATCCCGTATAAATGCCCCTTTGAACGGGTTCAAGCTCTTCAATAATTTCCATCGTGCGAATTTTTGGAGCACCGGTAATCGTTCCTCCCGGAAAAACCGCATCAATGACATCAAAGCTATTTTTCCCGTCCGCTAATTGTCCGCGTACATTTGAAACGATATGCATCACATGGGAGTATTTTTCAATGACCATAAATTCATTAACCTCAACCGTACCATATGCACAAACCCGACCAAGGTCATTTCGTTCCAAATCAACGAGCATCACATGCTCCGCCCGTTCCTTCTCATTTTCAATCAATTCATTGGCCAGCTCCTGGTCTTCCGACTCGTTTTTCCCTCTAGAACGAGTCCCGGCAATCGGCCGTGTGCTAACTTCCTTCCCGTGCTTTTTTACCAAGAGTTCAGGTGATCCGCTGACCAATTGAAACTCTGGTGTATGGAAATAGCCCATATAAGGGGAAGGATTGAGCAGGCGCAATTGTTCATAGACGTCAATCGCTTCTACCTCCATGGGTTTTGATTGCCGAACGGAAAGATTGACTTGAAAAACATCCCCTTGAGCGATGTATGCCTGAACCTTCTTGACGGCATCGATAAACTGCCGCTCATCCATTGAAACTTCTAAAGAATCAGACGGCGTCGAAACAGTTTCTGAGGTTTCAACAGCAGTAATTTTTTCAAGCCAGCGGCTCTCCCAAAGTGCAGCCTTTTCTTCCACAGATTCTTCTTTTTCATGCAAAAATAATAACCATAATTCATTAGTGTGATGATCGAATATGAACCATTCTTTAAAAATTAAAAAGTAGATCTCCGGTAATTCGAGGTCATCTTTTGCGAGTGAGGGTAGTTTTTCAATATAACGACCATAGTCATAGCTGATGTATCCAATGGCACCGCCTTGGAAATCAGGCAGCCCTTCTATTTTATCAACATGATATTGCCCCATCCATTCCTTTAATAAATGCAGGGGGTTTCCGTTTAATTGTTCTTGATGGTCTCCATCTTGAATGGTGAGTTGATGTTTTTTTCCCGTAATGATCTTCTCGGGATTAAATGCAGCGATGCTATACCGGCCGCCCCGGCCGCTTTCTAGAAGTACATGATGACTGTAACCTGCTGCGATTTCACGATAGTGTGAAAAAAATGCTTCTTTCAAAAAAGGAAATTTTTTGCTGTATAAATGAAGCTGAACCAAAGATTGTCACTCCTATACGATTAGTCTTTTACATCATACATGATGAAAGCATTACTTTCATAGGATAAATTTTTTTTATGCCAAACAAAAAGACTGAGCCTGGAAGCACAGTCTCGTAGTATTATAAGTTTACATAATATAATTACAGATCACTTGCTTTTTAATCCAAATCCTTTAACTCTCGATAATTACCTTTAAAATAAAGGAGCGGCTCCCCGTCCTTCACCTGTAAATCCTGTACCTCCCCAATAAACAAAACATGATCTCCTGCCTCAACTTGATTAAAAACCGTACAAACAACATTTGCCAAGGCACCCTTTATAATAGGTAATTCACCAAATCGCTCAAAAATATAAGGTTCTTCATCTTTTTTTTGACCAGCAAATCTCATCGATTCCTCTCTTTGTTCACTTGCTAAAAAGCTCACAGCAAACCTTTTCGACTCTTGAAGAAACCCCAACATTTTAGCTCTTTTATCAATCGAAACAAGAATTAATTTTGGATTCAAAGATACTGACACAAACGCATTTGCAGTCATTCCATGGGCAGTCCCCTTCACCTCTGCCGTAATAACGGTAATCCCAGTAGCAAAGCTCCCCATGACATTTCGAAAAAAACGATCATCCATACGAAACACACTCCTAAAAAAGCTGTAGTATTAATCGTATGGTTCTGTTTTGAATGTAATGATTAAATCAACGATAATTCCGATGTTAAAAGTGGAAAGCAAGAATTACCAAACAAAAAAGCCAGGCAAAATGCCTGGCGAATCTACTAATCTCTCTCCAACAATGCCTTTCCGGCAATCCCTGGATGCGTCATTTCATATGGATCAAGAATCAAATCTAGTTCTTCCTCAGTCAATACATCATATTTTAAACAAAGATCGCGTACAGAAGCGCCTGTTAAAATTGCTTCCCTGGCAATCCGTGCAGCTACCTCATAGCCAAGATGCGGATTAACGGCAGTAATGACACCAACACTCTTTTCCACATACTCTTTTAATCTATCTTCATTTGCAGTAATACCCTTTAAACAATGCTCCGTGAATACACCGAACGCATTATTCATAATACTAATCGACTGAAGCAGATTAAATACAAGAACAGGCTCCATAACGTTCAATTCTAATTGCCCAGCTTCAGATGCCAAGCAAATCGTATGATCATTCCCGATTACTTGGAATGCAACCTGATTAATAAGCTCGGCCATTACCGGGTTCACTTTACCAGGCATAATCGAAGATCCTGGTTGACGTGCTGGCAACGAGATTTCGCCCAATCCTGCACGCGGTCCGGAAGCCATTAAACGAAGGTCATTGGCTATTTTAGACATATTCATCATGCAAACCTTCAATGCTGCAGATACTTCTGTATAAGCATCTGTATTTTGAGTTGCATCCACCAAATGTTCTGCACCAACAAGCGGTAATCCGCTGATGTCAGCAAGATGTTTTACAACAAACTCAATATATCGAGGATCGGCATTGAGACCGGTTCCAACTGCAGTTGCACCCATGTTTAACTCATATAAATGCTGACGGGATTGCTTAATTCGCTTAATATCGCGTTCTAGTACTCGTCCATATGCTTCAAATTCCTGGCCAAGGCGAATCGGTACTGCATCTTGAAGATGGGTCCGCCCCATTTTGATTACATGGGCAAATTCTTGCGACTTTTGCATGAACACTCCATGCATTGTTTCCATTGTACCCAATAATTTTTCAAGAAGATTCAATACCGAAATATGAATTGCGGTAGGGAAGGAATCATTTGTTGACTGCGACATGTTGACATGTGTATTTGGGCTGCAGTGATAATAGTCTCCCTTTTCATGTCCAAGTAATTCAATTGCTCGGTTGGCAATGACTTCATTCACATTCATATTGATGGATGTACCAGCTCCGCCTTGAATCGGGTCGACAATGATTTGGTCATGCCATTTCCCTTCTATCATTTCATCAGAAGCCTTCACAATAGCCTCGCCAATACCAGAATATAAGCGGTGAACATCCATGTTCGCCATCGCGGCAGCTTTTTTCACGATCGCCATTGCTTTTATTAATTCCTCATGAATGCGGTAGCCAGTAATTGGGAAGTTTTCCACTGCTCTTAATGTTTGTACGCCATAATAGGCCTCAACAGGTACTTCCTTTTCCCCTAAAAAGTCTTTCTCCACTCGCATGTTTACTTCATTGGTCAACATCCATATCGCCTCTTTGTTTTTAGTAAAAACCTATTACTCTTCTTTTTCACCCTTAATCGATAAATCTTCTGCCAAAGGAGTTTCAAAAATAGTCTTGATCTCTTTAATAGAAGATTTCTGACCCAGAGCCCACATGAGCTTCGGAACAATGGCCTCGGTATTCATATCTCCCGATAAAATGACATCATGCTGGGCTACTTTACGACCTACTTCATATAAAAGTAAATCTTCACCTTCTTCAAGGCATTGAGTCGTAAGAACAACCGCTATGCCCGCTTCTGTTAATTCTTTAATTTTTACAAGAAGGTTGCGCCCTTCGAATGGCAGTCCGCCATTCCCAAAACTCTCAATAATTATACCCTTGTATAAACCTTTTAGGCAATCAAACACTTCAGGTTTTGTCCCAGGGTATAATTTCATTAAAAAAACATCAGTATTTATATTAGTATTCAATGCAAGTCCTGCGCCGGTTGGTACAGGTTTCCACTGATATTTTACTTCTTTTTCATTCACATAGGCAACATAGGGAGAATTTACACTTTCAAATGCATCATAACTTTTCGTGCGCATTTTTACAGCTCTCGTTCCGATGATCACCCGGCCATCAAAAACGATAAATACTCCACCAATGTCCTCTGTAGCAAATCTTAGTGCATCGGCCACATTCTTTTTGGCATCTGTCTTTTTAAAGCTAATCGGGACCTGAGACCCGGTTAATACAACAGGCTTGCGAAGTCCTTGTAGCATGTAGGAAAGGGCCGCGGAAGTATAGGCGAGCGTGTCCGTTCCATGCGTAATGACAAATCCGTCGTAATTTTCATAGTGTCGGTGGATCGCTTGAGCCATTTCAACCCAATGCTCCGGCTGCATATTGGTACTATCTATGTTCATAAGGATCTTGCACTCAATGTCAATGTTACCGGCTGATTTTGGGAAAAAATGCAATAATTCATCGGCAGATAAACCAGGAACAAGTCCTTCGTTCCCTTCCACTGAGGCGATTGTACCGCCAGTTGCTAATATTAAAATTTTCTTCAAAAAATATCACCCCGATTAGCAGAACAATTTTTATATCATCCGCGTTATGCGTATTTATACTCTAAATTATAGAATTAATTTTATATAAATCAAGTATTAATATTCAATTCGCGTACTTTTTTCTATTTTAATCTTGTAACCTATGATATAATTTTTTCAAAATCTTAAGAGTGGAGTTTGAGAAGAATGTTGGAGCGATTATCGGAATTACGAAAAGAACGAAAATGGTCCTTACAAGAAACCGCTGACCAGCTCGGGATTGCCAAAAGCACCTATGCCGGCTATGAGTCGGGTTATCGTTTGCCATCATTACAATCCTTATCACAAATAGCCGATTTATTTCATACATCAGTAGATTATATATTAGGGAGAACAGAGGATTCATTGGCGGAACATTCAGTGATTGAAATTACCGAATTAATAGATTCCAACGAAAAAGTTTTGTCCCTAGATGGTGTGCTACTTTCAAAAGAGGAACTAGATGATTTCGTAGCCTTTGTGCGTGTAAAACGAGGATTAAAATCGTGAAGTTAAGATCCACCCAAATTGCATGGGTGGATCTTTTTAGGTCTGAATATCAAATCGTTCTTTTGCAAGCTCTCTGTATTTTTGGAGATCAATGTCCTGTTTATCTACCTTGCCATCGATCCATTCAGTAATAGATGAATCTGTTAAGGTCATGCTGCCTCGGTCTGTCAGCCTGGTAATTAACGGCTTTTTATTAAAAGAAGATTCCGGATGCTCGAGAATGATTTTTTGGACTCCAGTTAATCTTGAATGATCAGTTATAGCCGTTTTGGTATCAAAAGCATAGCCAATTTTCCAATCTTTATCTTTATGTTTCAATTTCATATAAAAAATATAATCCCCATGCTCAGTTTCCGTTTTCTCCACACGGAACTCACCATTATTCGAGATTACCACCTCTCCGGATAATGGAACAGGTTTTAAAGGGAGATTCGCTCCAAATCCTGTATCTACAAGATATGGTTGCACATTGTGAAAGATAATTGTTGCGACATGGGTTTTCCCAGTCGTGCTCCAACGCTGATGATTGTGGTCGTAGACGACACCATAAATTAATTTTGCATCAAAACCATTTTCCAGTAAAAATAAATGGAGAATGCCATTTAGTTCATAGCAAAGCCCGCCCTCCTGTTGGTCGATAATTTTGTTAATCAAGTTCTCTTTCGTGATTTCTTTTGCCTGATTTGTAATGATACATATATTTTCAAATGGAACCGTTTTGGCTGTTTTTTCGAGAACGGCCTCTAAATTATCGAATGTGATGGTTTCGTTTGCTGGGAAACCAATTCTTTTACGGAATTGTGAATTGAAATCAGTCATGAAGCTTGCCCCCTAAAGTTTAAATCATCAAGATCTCGCGAATATCCTTTTCTGTTAAGGAAGACAACTTCTCTTCTCCCGTCTGGATGACATCGTCAATCAGGTGTTTCTTTTTTTCTTGAAGCTCATTCATTTTTTCCTCAATCGTCCCATGTGCCACCAGTTTAATCACCTGGACGGTGTTCTTCTGGCCCATTCGGTAAGCACGGTCTGCAGCCTGTTGTTCGACGGCAGGATTCCACCATAAATCATATAAGATCACCGTATCGGCGCCCGTTAAATTTAGACCGGTACCGCCTGCCTTCAAGGAAATCAGGAATATATCTTTTTCGCCGAGATTGAATCGGCTGCAAAGCTGCACTCGATCTGCAGAGGGGGTACTGCCGTCCAGGTAAAAATAAGAAACTCCCCTGCTTGCTAGTTCCCTGCCGATAATCCCGAGCATTTGCGTAAACTGCGAAAAAATCAGCATTCTTCTCCCTGTGCTTCGGCATTCCTCAATGATTTTCAGCAATTGCTCAAATTTCGCTGAACTTCCCTTATATCCATCCACAAACAAGGCCGGGTGACAGCATAGCTGCCGGAGCCGGGTAAGTCCGGCAAGAATTTTGATGCGATTTTTTTGAAAAGTTTCTTTATCCAAATGCTTCAGTGTATCATGCTTCAGCTTAGCTAAATAGGCGGCATACAGCTTTTTCTGATCTGGCAGCAGGTCGGAGGCATGCATGGATTCAATTTTTTCAGGAAGTTCACCAAGCACGTCTTTCTTTACTCGTCTGAGGATAAATGGCCGAACCCGCTTCGCTACTACTTCCCGCCGCAATTCATGGAAAGCCCTTCGATTCGGAAACAATTCTGGAAATACGACATGAAAAATCGACCAAAGCTCGTCAAGCGAATTCTCGATGGGTGTTCCAGTGAGGGCGAATCGGTGGCTTGCTTGAAGCTTTTTGACCGCCTTTGCCGTTTGCGTTTCGGGATTTTTAAAGGCTTGGGCTTCATCTAAAAATAGCGTATGGAAAGCTAGTTTACTGTATAAAAAAGTGTCTTTTACCAGCAGCGGGTAGGAAGTAATCACCACATCCACCTCTGCAAGGTTTTTCAACAGCCTGTCACGAACGATTTTGCTGCCATCAACGATTTCAGCCCGAATCTCTGGAGCAAATTTCTTCAATTCGTTCCACCAGTTATACGTTAAAGAGGAAGGCGAAACGATCAAAACGGTCTGATTCTCCTTCCGTATCTGAGGCAAAACCGAGTGGATATAGCTAATACTTTGCAGCGTCTTCCCAAGGCCCATATCATCTGCTAAAATCCCCCCTAAACCGTAATGGGCGAGTGTTTTTAGCCATTGATAGCCAAGTTTTTGATAATCCCGTAGAATCCCAGAGAGACTTGCTGGAATAGCAAATTGAACCCCTCCTGGATTTCGAAGGTCCTCTAAAAGCTGCTTTAGAGATGAACCAATTCTCACTGAATTTTCAAAAGAGTAAAGGACGGACAAACCTTGTGTAAGCGGGAGTTCAAATTCCGTGTGAATCTCTTTCGGCTTTACGCCAATCCCTTGTAAAAATCGATTCAATTCATTAAATTCCGGACTCTCCAGCGAAAGAAAAGATCCATCGCGAAGTCGATAATATTTCCGCTTTTCCTCAAGCGAACTTAGTATATTACGAATCTCAGATTCAGGAATTCCCTGCAATTCAAAGCGAAACGACAGCCAATCCGTCCGTTCTCTTCGATCCACCCGAAAACGCGGCTGTGGGTTTTCTTTAAACAATCTCACTCGAACCGCCGTGGTAGCATAGACTTGAACGAGTTTTTTTAAGATTGGAACAATATGATACAGAAAATGATATTCCAATTCCTCATTTTGTAAAAAATAACCGCTCTCTGTTTTCGTAAAGCCGCTTTCCTCCATGACCTGCAGGATTTTTTCCTCCTGTTCGCCATTTCTTAACAGTGGAGAGCCTTGTTTATTTTCTTCAAGAGGATTGATAACCACATTACCATAGTGAAATTCTAGACCAGCAAGCAAACGATTTTTGATTCTATCTAAATATAGTTTTGCTTTTAAAGCAGTTTGGTCCAATTGTTTGGAAACAGCTTCGCCAATTCGGACATGGCCAATTTTCATGAGTCCCGGAATGACTTGCTCAATAAACGATTCCATTTGATTTCTCGATATCGAGATTTGGTGTGTACCGGAAGTATCTAACATTTTCTTTAGTTCACTTAGACGAGCCAATTCTTCTTTTTCCAGTTTCCAAATCTGGCCTTCAAAGAGAACGAAATTGTAAAGGATGGTGATTTTATTTAACCCATTTATTTGTAATTGAAAATCTTCTTTGGGCCCAGTTTCAAATAGGAAATAAAGCGGGATGGGGCCGCTTGATAAGTGAATCTTTTCAAAAACTTGCCCTTGATGTTCCAATTTTACCAAGGGAGCATTTAAAAGGATTGGGAAAAGCCTCTCCCATTCACGGGACGGGATTAATATAAATTCATCTTTAAGGCTTGATTTGTCTTTCGTTCGAATTAATTCCTGAAGTACAGCATCCGTTTCTTTTTGAAAAAAATGGATGTTAGGATCGTAATCTTGATAAGCTTCCCGCCGTTCAACGCTGTCTAAAAAATCGATGATTTTAAAAGATTTGGAACTGCTTCGAATCATAAGTCCGAACATGTATTCACTGTTGTCAATCTGGATGGGTTTGCACAAAAATTCTACTGTAAATAATTGTCTGTCCTCAATAATATGCTTCCCAGTACTTGGACGAATCGGTCCCCCTTGGAATAATCCTAAGATTCCCCTTGTTAAATCAGTATGATTTGACGATTGCTTTTCTAAAATCTTGACCAATACGGCCGCCACGTGGTGACAGGGCTTTTGATAGGTAGCTAACTTTGGACATGTGCAGGCAGTTTCAATTTTGCCATGTTTATTTTTTATCGTAATTTGGAATTCATTTGTGGCATGAACGGTGGCATGGCAGATTTCGTGATCAGGTGAATAATCCGTCAGGTCCACTTTTTTGCGCCTTGTTAATTCTTCACCTTTTTTATAGGAATGCTCTCCGCATAATTGTTTAATCATCTTTTGGTTTAACGTTACATTCATTGCTGTTTTCCTTCCTAAACTGTGGATCCAGGTTTCTTCTTATATAGTGTAACCCTAGAGGGTCAATCGATTACCTATGTCAATTATACATTTCTTTGTAAAATCTCCCCAAGTTTTTTACCAATGATTTTTATCTCTTAAGTTTCTTCAGATGGGAACATTAGTGGATGAAGGATATCCATTGGAGGTTGATTTATGTTCTATAAGAAGACGTTCTTAACTTGTTTGCTATCCATCCTTCTCTTGTCCTTTGCCCCGTTTGCCAGTGCCACCCCACCGGAAAATGAGCTGAATCAATATTTGACGGAAATTGGTTGGTCAAAGCAGGAGTTGTTGGACTACCTGGATTATTATGAAATCCCATTAGAGGATTTCAATTCCGTTGAGGAATTAAAAAGTATTCTGGGAACACCGATTAATTCAAAAAATTTACAGGATTTACTGACAAAATATAATATGACACAAAGTGAACTAAACGCGCTTTTGGATCATTTTGGTGATTCTTTAAATGACTATAAGTTCATCGAGGATTTAGATTCCTCGGTGGGCTTTTATACAAACCATGATAAATATATGGCTGGCATTGAAGATGAATTGCAAAAAATCGGTATTACCGAACAAGAGGTAGAAAATTTCTTTACGTATTTGTCGCAGGTGGAGGAAAATAACAAAGATTCTCTTGATCAAATGGAATCCTTGGATTACCGGCTAGAACAATTTATGAATACGACGGACCCAAGTGCAGAGCTTACGGAGGAACAATTAACTGAATTAACCGATATTTTAACGACTGCCTTTGATCTTTATGGGATTCAAGTGAAGCTTAAGAATAATGATAAGGACATTACGTTAAAGGACCTGTTGACAATGTCGGAACCTCCCGGCAATCTCTATACGGGGATTTATACAAAAACAGGAGCACCATTAATTGATTTCACCCTGCCGGCCGGATTTTTCGAAGGTCTTATGGCAGGTTATGAAGAAATGCTCCATTTAGGCGAGCTTTCTGATGAGTTTGTCGATTTTCTGCATCAAGATAAATATAATAATTCAAGACGGTATAAATAAATTTATTGGGCTGTCCATTTGGACAGCCTTTTCTAATTTGAAATAGATTTTGTGTTAATCCGCATATAAAACATATTTTTATGATTTTGAACGCCTAAATTTCAAGGGAGAAAATTTTTATCAGCCAATTTACAAGGTTTATCAGCGAATCAATTGCTTTTATCAGCGAATTGGGGTTGTTTATCAGCGAATTCAGTCGATTTATCAGCGAATCCCCATTTCCCCCAATAACTCACGATCTTCCCCCAATCCATTTCGGTGCCCACCAATTAGCAGGGCCGAGCAGTTTCATCAGTGCGGGAACGACAATAATCCGTATCAATGTCGCATCAATAAAAATGGCGCAGAATAAGCCGACCCCAAGAGCCTTGGTAATTTCAATATTGGTAAAAATAAACGAACCGACGACCACCATTAAAATGAATGCAGCACTGCTAATGAGGCTTCCCGTTTTTTGCAGTCCTACCGCTGTACTTCGATTATTATCCCCTGTCCGGTCATATTCTTCCTTGATTCTCGAGATTAGGAAAACTTCGTAATCCATTGAAATTCCAAAAACTATACAAAATATCGTTACCGGCATGATAATGCTGACATAACCGGTTGAAGTTATCCGTAAATCATCCGCGAGCCATCCATATTGAAAAATCATCACCACAATCCCTAGACTGGCTCCAAGGCTAAGAATATTCATAGCAACGGCTTTCAGAGGAATTAAAACAGACTTAAAAGCAAAAAGCAAAATGAGATATGTAACCGCGATAATAAAACCCATTAAATAAGGAAGTCCTGAAAAGATCCGGTCAAGCATGTCCACCCTTAGTGCCGTTTGCCCTGTCACAAAACGCTCAACTTGATTTATTTTCACGTTCCGTACCCTTTTCACAAGGTCAGCGGCTTCTCTTGTTCCAGGGTCTGACTTCGTAACAACCTTCAAGAGAGCGTAATGGCCTTTTACGAGATTTTCTTTTTCCATTTCCGCTTTCGTAGCCGCTAAACTGATCAGAATCGCTGTTTCTTCAGGAGAGTGCTTCCCAAGAGCATCAATAAAACTGTTGACATCCATGACTCCGGAAATCCGGCGAATTTTGTTTTCGAATGACTGAATGGTTCGAATCGATGATTCATCTGAAACCTTATCTTTTGTTTTTAAAACAATAAAAATCGGGCTCGATTTGCGCTTATCATAATTATTTTTGAGGATGTCCGAACCCATTCGCGACTCAAAGGCAGGCGGAAGAACATCTGCAGTTGGAACGCCAATCCGCATTCGTGTTATTGGGAACATGAGTGACAGTAATAAAGTACTAATAATAATGGCCAGGATCGCCGGATGTTTCATTACAGCATTGGCAATTTTCTCCCATATTGTCGAACCTTCCAATTTCTTTTGTGTTCGCGGAAACAACTTTAACGCATTGATATTGCGGCCGAAAATACCGAGCAGTGCCGGTAAAAGCGTGCAGGAAAGCAGAACGGCCGACAAAACAACGAGAACACCTCCGAGGCAAAGGGAATAGATAATAGGTAATTTTATAAATAACATTCCCAGCAAGCCAATCAAAACGGCAAATCCGGAAAAAAATACCGACTTCCCTGCTGTTTGTGCAGACGCGGCGACGGCATCGCGCACCTCGTTTCCCCGTCTCAGCTCCTCCCGAAAGCGGCTGACGAGAAACAGGGCGTAGTCGACGCCAATCGCAAGGCCGAGCATCATGACGATATTGGGCAGAAAATTAGAGAGGGAAAAGGATCCAGTAAGAAAATAAGTCATTCCAAGCGTCAGAGATACGCTCATAATCCCAATGACAAGCGGTAACAGCGCCGCACCTACAGTGCCAAAAATAAACAGCAAGACCAGCAACGCGACCGGGAGCCCGATCATTTCTGAATGGTGCATGTCCTGTTTGGTTGCCCGCTGAATATCGTATAGTGTTGCTGTGTCTCCATCGACATAGGTTTTCATGCCTTCCGGTTCAGTGATAAGTTTTCTGATTTCCGGAAAATGATTTAGGGCTTCCGAGCTTTTAAGCTTGAGTTCAACCCTCACTGCTTGAATGCCTGTTTTGTTATTCAGGCGGTCTGTTTGGTTAAATTTAATACTTTTTATATAGTCTTTCTTTGCTAAAGGTTCTAAAGAATGTAAAATGACAGCTTTATGTTTTGGACGGGTTAAATCAAATTTTTTGCTTGTATAAACAATATCAATGGAGGATAGCGCTGTACCTAATTTCTTTTGCATTAGTGAAAAGCCGCGGTCCGATTCGCTCCCTTTTGGGGTTAGCCCGCTATCTTTTAACCGTTCGGGCAGCTTTTGTGCGTACAATGCTGAAACAATAAATAATAAAATCCAAAAGGCCGTAACGAACCAGCGGAATTGGTACATTCTCAACCCCAAATGCCAAAACCATCCCTTTTTCTCTGATTCTTTCATATGCGCCTCTTTTCTTAGCTGTCGTTATAAAAATAGGATGGCACACTAAGCGGCTTTTTATTAAATTTTGGGTCAGTCCCCGTTGGATTAGAAATGATGTATGACCAATGATATTCCTCTGCATGATGCTTATTCTTAGTCCAGAAAAAACAGAAGCTCACCATCCCTTCACCCACACGGCTTGTCTTTTTCGTTAATAAACTAAATAAGGAGCATACTTATTTTATTATAAAGGAGTTATCAGAATTGGCTGTTTATACAGTTGATGTTTACGCTTTTTTTGTCAATAGTGCCAGTCCCCGTACGAATATTGGCAGAATAAAACAAGATATTATTAATGCGAATCGTGCTTGGAATGGTTGTATAAAGTTTGATTTAAAAGATATACATTTTTGTAAAAAGGAACAGATCCTAAATGCTGGTTCGATTTCAACCGAAAAGGTTTTTAGAAATCAACAAATTAATTTATTATATAATAATGCTAGAAATACTATGAACAATAAAATTGGTATCTATGTTTTTTATTTGAATGGAAAATATTTGGATGAAGTGAATGGCAGGAGAGTCGTTGGTGTTGCTGGAACTGAGTTAATAGATTATAAACATGGCAAGGATTACAAATTGATTGGACGAGTTTTACTAACGGAAATGGCTGGTCCCTTCACATTTGCACATGAATGTGGACATGTTTTATTTAAACGATATCATTCCACCAAAAATACATTTATTCATAATGACCCCTCTGGTCCTTATATAAATCCGAAGACAAAAAAAATAGATTCTGCCCATAATAATGATCGAAATAACCTCATGTTTCCAATATCCCCTTTTCAAAATCCGATGATAACTAGTGAGCAATGCAAAATCGCAAAACTTAGTAAAATTACAAGAAAACGAATGGTTTATATGGATGAAGATTTTGATGTCAATTTTTTTTGATTCTTATAGTAATCTTTTAGCTCCCACAAATGCTGTTTTCCAATACGATGTTATTTCTGAGATCATTACTTTGTTGGTTGGACGCGACGTATGAAGCATTTGATTGTTTCCAATATAAATGGCCACATGTCCAATTTTTGAAAGTCCTTTTCGATTTTTTCGCGTTTTTGTTGTAAAAAAAAGTAAATCTCCTTTTTGAATGAGAGTGAAAGAAATGGGAATACCTACTTCAAATTGCTGTCGGGAATTTCTAGGAAGGGAAATTCCATTCACTCCAAAAATGTACTGAATAAATGAACTACAATCAAACATATCGGTTCGAAAGGCAGGGGCATTATAAACATAGGGAGTCCCTAAATATCGTAAGCCTGTCGTAATAATTCGGTTTTTGAGCATGATGACCCTCTTTCCAAGGATTTTAGTATATAACATGTCTTGATGATTTTTTTTGATTGGACAAGAACCATAAGAATGAAAAAAACTTCCCTGTGCAAAACAGAGAAGTTTTACCAATGATATTCGCCTTCCTTATGTTTATCCGATTTTGTAAAATAATCCGGTTGATAGCTTTGCACAAATTTACCTGTGTTTAGGTTGATAAATCCTGACCCATATGTGGGATCCTCTACTTGCCACTTTCCATTTAGTTTAATTTCATTCCAAGCATGATTTTCCCCGTACACCACCTTAGCTTCAATCCGCGACGCACGGTGAAGAGCAGCGTTTAAATCCGCATACCCTGAACATAAGACAACACGAGATTGATAGGTTTTTAGGGCAGAATAAATCGGCGGATTCGTTGCATTCACCAATGGTGCATTATAGGCTATATGGGTGGCAACCCACTTGAATAGGGCCTGAGATTTTTCCGTATTCGTTTGTTTTCCCGTAGTTATATTTGCAGCAAGCGCCTTTAGTGTCGGGTCGTTACTTTGTACCATGAAACTTGGCTGCAAATACGGATCACCATCAGTTAAATGATATTTTGCATAGCCCAATACTTTATTCGGATCGTCTTTTTTTCCGTTGTAATATTCATCAAGATTAACGACCACATCGCCAACGTTATAGGTAAGAGGGAATTCATAATGGAAATCTTGGTAATTGGTAAACGGTACTTTTACCGTAGATTTCTTATTGGCCCGCGGTTCATCGATGTATAAAATGACTCCATCAGCTTTGTAATATTTTCCGTACGGCGTCGCTTTTCCTGTTACAACTACTTTTCCATTTTTTATCGTGACCACATAGGTTTGAATTTTTGTCGGGGTATATTTTTTTTCATATGTGGCTGGAATGGAAGATACCTTCGCCTGTTTGCTTTGACTTGAGATCGTATCCTCTACCTTCTTTTCCACATGGGCCACCTGAGAACCAGAAAAAAACCCCTGAAGCTTCGCCATAGATGGAAGCTCCCCGTGCTTAAACAAATAAAACAAAGAACCAACCACCAAAACAAAAGCCAAAAACCTCCTCATCCGCCAACACCTCCAAACACCAACTTTACAAAGACTATACAGGGTAAAGATGAAAAATTCATTAAAAATGCATTTCGACAAAATTCGGGCGGTGCCTGTCACCGCCCGAATTTTGTCGATTGTATTTATCCTGACATTCCGTAGTCTTTAATGGTGATTTTTATATGATAGGTGATGGGGATTTGGCTGAAGGTTTGGTCCCAGTTTTTTTTGTGTTTTTTCCATTGGGCGGGATTTTGGATTCTTAGTTGGTTGCCAAATCCGGCGACATCTACTTTATAGTGGTGTTGTGTTTTTTGCAATGATTCTTGAATGAGCTGTTTGACTTGGTTTTTGGCAGCTGTTTCGGCTCTTTTTAGAAATTCATTTTTAAACGGGTCTCCGGATGAAACCCAGTTTTCAGCAATTCGTCCTTCCGATTGAATGTTAACATGGAAAGAAAGCTGGTTTCCTTTTAAATGGGGTTTAATGGAGCTCTTTAACGAAAGCATTTCGTAAATAATTGGTTGGCCGCTCTTTTTATCAATACTTCTAATGACTCCGCCTTTTACCGTTCCGGCAATCCAAGCTAAACCTTCTACTTCCTTTTCATTCAAAAAACCTAGTAGTTTTTTCGTTTTGCCCTTTATGATCGCAGCCCCGGAAAATTTTGCTTCTCCCTCTTCTAAGCTGACATTTTGTATCAGAAAACTGGATCCTGAATTCATTTTTCCCTCTAATTTGCCTAGAGGCATTGCCGGAACAATCTTGGCATTTCTTTTTTCCCCTTGCGTAATTTGATAAAGGTGAAAGGCCGGAATAATTGGTTTTTTGGATACGAGAACTTCACTAGCTTTGCCCTTTGAAATCATAACAAGACAGCTTGGTCTCATTTCCTGTTCTCTTATGAAAAAATCAAGCGCCTTCTCCAGGCTTACTTTACGTGCCAGATCTGCTCCAATGATAATCACTTTTTCATGTTCAGCAAAAGCGCGCTTTTCAATTTTTAACGTCATGTTTCGTAAGGTTGGTAGAATGGAATCGCCTGTTTCAGAAATGTTAATATAAGATTTCGGTGCAGTAGTGTTCTCTGTTTTTCCTGCCCCCGTTCCACTTGATGTCACAAATTGATTTGTTAAGGTAAAGAGAGGTCTATTGAGAAGACTTTTATCATCCGCTTCTAATTTTTCCTTTAGTTCTCGGTCTTTTTCCAAATCCATTGCAGTACCGGCAATCAATCCTAATTCCTCGATTTCTTTACTGCTCCAACAGCCTCCAAGCAGTAGAACGACAAAAGAAAGAATCATGATTTTAATGCTTCTTTTCATGTCGTTTCCCCTTAATTTTTGCAATGATGAGCATAACTACTGGCATTGCTCCAAAAAAGAATAGAGCAGCATTTCCAATCCAATCGCCTAATTTAAATAGCGAATTAGGGTTTTTGGGATGCATGGCAACGATATAGATAATTGGCAGCAATCCATACATAAAGGGCTGGATTCTTTTTTTGAATATTTGGGAAAAACCTAATGCTGATGCATAAAGCGTTATCACATACGTAGCAAAAATTTGCATGATCCAAATAACTAGCACCAAGGATTCGAAACGTTCGAAGAGCAGACCGGGAAATTCAAAGCTCCGAATCATATCCAATGTTGGCCAAGTTCTTGTTAGGACCCCATCCACTGACAAGGCTCCGATTACCATCACAACCGTAATCAGGTAAAAAACGATTGCAAGCGAAACACCAACAACGACTGCTTTTACTGCTTTTTTCGGCTGTTGCATAAATGGAACTAAAATAAACATAATATCAAACCCGGTATAGGCTAGTGCCGTGGTTTCCAGCCCTCTGATGACTGGCATAACCCCTTCTCCTAAAATAGGTCGCAAATTATCGATTTCAAAAATTTTAAAACTCATAAAAGCAACTAAAAGAAAAAAAATGACTGTAATAGGAAAAATAATTTCAAAGAGTCTGGCAATGGAAGGAATCCCCCCTAAGATCAAGTAAAGTCCCACCCACATAAAGGGCATGATAATTCCCCAGGTGGGTGTTCCCTCTAATAAAAACATTCTTGTCACTTCCGCCATGGTTCGAACTTCATAGGCAGAAATCGTAAAGAAATAAATACAAATCAATATTCCCAACAGCCTGCCGCCAATTTTCCCAATAAGGTCTTGTAAATATTCAAAGACTGTTTTGGTTGGGAATTGTTGACTAAGTTTTGCAATCAATATTGCTACGGCCATCGCAATAATACCGCCAATTAAAACGGAAATCCAAACGTCGGGTGTTTTCACTTTTTGCGCAGCTGAACGTGGCAAAGTTAAAATGATTGCGGCTAGAATATAATTAATGACAATGACAGCTGCTTGCGGGGTGGTAATTTTTTCATTTGTACGAATCATTCTTGATCCGCTTCCTTTCAACATTGGTTAACCTTTTCGAATTGGATCCTTTGTCTTCATCATTTCTGGACGGCGTTTCATGAGCATTAGTGGCATCCGTACCAAGAAGTCTTTCCAGTCATTAAGCCGATACGGAACGGCCGGGCTGGCATAGGGAACACCAAAACTCTTTAGTTTTACCATATGGCTGCAGAGGAAAAGGAAAAATAAAATGACCCCGTACAAACCATATAACGCTGCACTAAACATGGCCACAAAACGCAGCATTCGTAATGAAATTCCCGTGCTATATTGCGGGATGGTAAAAGAAGAAATCGCCGTAATAGCAACTACAATAACCATAATCGGGCTAATGATTCCCGCTTGTACTGCAGCTTCACCAATAATCAGACCTCCAACGATTCCCATTGCCGGACCAATCGGTTTCGGCAAACGTAAGCCTGCCTCACGGAGAATTTCGATGGATATCTCCATAATGAGTGCTTCAATAAGGGCCGGGAAAGGAACTCCTTCGCGTGTTTTCATAATCGAAATCGCGAGTTTTGTCGGAATTAATCCGGGATGGAATGAAATAAAGGCAATATATAAGGATGGTCCAAAAAGAGCAATAAATGCAGCCAAATAACGCAGCATTCGAATGAGTGAACCTGGGATCCATCGTTCATAATAATCTTCCGGTGATTGCAGCATCATATTGAAAGTGGCCGGGACAATCAGTGCAAATGGAGTTCGGTCTAGTAATATTGCCACCCGACCTTCCATTAAGGCGCTAATTACACGGTCAGGCCGCTCTGTGTTTTGTGCTTGCGGAAACGGGCTAAGGAAATTGTCCTCAATTAGTTGCTCTATATAGCCCGATTCGGCAACATCATCAAGGTTAATTTTATGAATCCTTTTCTTTACTTCCTCGATCAATTCCGGATTGGCAATTTCCTGGTTATAAGCGATAACAAGGTCTTTATGTGATCGCTCTCCTACCTGGAAATGGAGCATGGTTAAATTTCGGTTATCACCTTGCTGACGCAACAAGGCCGTATTATCGCTCAAGGTTTCAGTAAAACCTACCCTCGGTCCCCTTACCAATGCTTCGGAAACCGGTTCCTCAATTGAACGCGATTTTCCTTTTGCAGTTCCTAGAATTAAAATATCCGTTTGCCCATCAACCAGTAAGGCTGTTGAGCCTTTAAAAACCTTTGTAACTAACTCTTGCAGTTCGTTTGCTTCGGTTATCTCGCTAATAGATAAAACTTGATTTCTTAAAAACTCCATCGGGATGGTCAAATGTTTTGGAGTACTAGGCAGATTACAAACTTCAGAAAAATTCATCATCAGGGACTTCATGATGTGCTGATCAATGAGTTCCTTGTCAGATAGGGAATCAATGAAAATTAGTGCTGCATGAACCCCTGTTCCACCTATAATAAACTCACGAATATTCAAATCGGAATTATGTCCAATTTCCTGGCGGATTAACTCTAAATCTGCACGAAGATCCCCGCTAAACTGGTTGGAGGTAGGATATGAAGGCTTGAATTCCTGATGTTCCGTAGTTGAAAATGACTGTTTTTTCAGTTTTCTAATCTCGAGCTTTCGTCCCTTCATCGCCGTCTAATCCTCCTCTATCTGACGAATCCAACTAAACACCTTAGAGATCCCATAAGGAATCAAAAAAGTAACCAAAGCTTGAACCAAAACCTTCCAATCCGGAATAAACCCGTGCACCATTTTCCACATACACATCACCACTACGTTTATCTTGTCTAATTTATGGAAACTTAACCAAAGTTTTTCGACAAAAATCGGGAGGTGACAGGCGCCACTCGATTTTTGTCGGATTTACTATTTCGATAATTAGAAATTATTTAAAGGAAAATAAAAAGTAGCGGAGAATTGTATATGGTAACGCTTACATCTTGTTTCAGAATAATTTTATAATGGTTGTTTAGACATATTTCCGGAATGAATAGCGTAGATGTAAGAAACAGCATTTGACAAGGAGGCTTTTTAGTATGGATGGAATTGAAATTTTTGCGTGGGTTCTAACAGCCATTTTGGGTGTTGTGTTCGTTTGGTCTTTAGTAAAGATTGCAAAGAATCCTAAAAAAGGATCCTCCCACAAGCAGACTAAGGATAATGAAAAACTTAATCATTAAAACTGGCAACTCCCATAAAAAATCCATCCTGAATTTAATCAGGATGGTACCAATTTCATTTCAAAATCCGATTATATTAAATCAATCTTCCTAAAAAAATCCCTCACAACTCGTAAATATTCTTCAGGCTCCTCAACATACGGTAAATGGGCACTTTTTTCATAAACATGAAATTCCGAATCAGGAGTCAATGAACTAAAATAATGAGTAGACTCCGGGGTTGCCTCATCATAGCGGCCGCATGTATAGAGGGTTGGACATGTAATCTCCGACAATCGAGACGTACAATCATAATTTTTCAAATTGCCAAGGACCGTAAACTCAGAGGGCCCCCACATAATATTGTAAACTTCAGGATTTTTGTACTTTGAAGCTTCCTTTAAATATTCCGGATCAGAGTCAATCCGGCAGACGAAATTTTTGTTAAAAACCTTTGTGGCCTCCTCAAACTCTTTTGAATCCGTCGTACCATTCTCTTCACAGCGTCTAATCGTCTCTTGAACCTCTTTTGGCAGTTTCATAAGGTTACGTTTTTGGTCCTGTTCCCAAATTGGCGCACTTAAACATGGACTCGAAAATATCACACTTTTTATATCACTTGGTTTTGTTAAACAATAGGCAGACGCAAGCGTTGTTCCCCAGGAATGTCCAAGAATATGAACCGCATCAAGCCCAAGCCCTTGTCTCACCTGACCTAATTCTTCCACAAACCGTTCAATCCTCCATAGGGAAGGATCAGTTGGCCGATCTGATCTGCCGCAGCCTAATTGGTCATAGAGAATGACCGGCCGTTCATTCCCCAATGCTTGCAGCCCTTGCAGTGAAAAACACGATGACCCTGGTCCTCCATGTAAAACAATGACAGGTGTGCCTTCAGCGTTTTTATTAAAAATTTGATACCAAACCCTGCCCCCTGTTACCTCTATGTATCCTTCATCACGCATCATTTCTCCTCCTTAACCCAAATATAACCTCATAGTAGTATTATACAATTCTTATGAAATACATTTCTAAATAAAACAATTGATTTTTGGAAAAAGTAATCTTGCATTTATAAATGTGAAAGGATTTTTAGAATGAAGAAAACTGAATTACTAGCTTTAATCTCGGCTCTTGGGCTGGAGCCCCATCCCGAAGGCGGTTATTATAAAAGAACATTTGAATCGCCTGAAGTGATTACTGACCAAGAAAGATTTAAAGGTCAGCGGAAGCTTTTTACAAGTATTTACTTCCTGTTGACCTCAGACGACGTTTCCCATTTCCACCGTTTGAAATCCGATGAATTGTGGTATTTTCATGGTGGCAGTTCGTTAACCGTCCATGTTATTCATGAAAATGGAGATTATGAAGAAATGAAGATCGGTATGAATAGCGGGAACGGTGAGTTCCCGCAAGCACTGGTTCCGAAAAATTCCATCTTCGGCTCCTCAGTCATGGAAAAAGATACCTATTCTCTTGTCGGGTGCATGGTTTCGCCTGGTTTTGATTTTCAGGACTTTGAACTATTTACACAAACCGAGCTTTTAGAAAAATACCCGCAACATGAAGCCATCATTAAAAAATTAGCCTATGAAGAAATTCCAAAATGAGACAGGGACAAGATTTTGTTCCTGTCTCATTTTGTAGCCAGTCTGATATGGAATTGTAATTACTCTATAACAAAGCTGAAAAATTGTCATGTTATAATTCCAATTGTACGAATTTTGAGAATACATTTTCCTTTTAAGGGTCTCAGGTTATTTTTTAAGAAAGAAGTGATGATATTGGTTCGACTCATGTTCATAATGTTGAGCACAACGTTTTTCTTAGCCAGCGGAACGATTCCAAAAGCATTCGCTGAAACCGACATTCCTTTACATCCCACAAAAGAACTTCCATCAAACTTTCAAGATACTCCAAAAGAACTTTCTCTCAAACAAGTAAATTTATCTCTAGAAATAAATAGTAAAAAGATGAAGCAAGCAGATTCTTCTGTAAAGGCTGCAAAACTGGAGGCTAAACAGCTAAAAAAGAAAATTTCACAATTAAAGGATACAATGAAAAAACGAAATACATTATTAAAAGAACGTGCGAAAGCCTATCAACAAAATGGCGGAACTGTTCACTATCTGGATGTATTGATTGGGTCTACAAGTATCAAAGATTTTGTTGAGCGGGCCGAAGCGGTTTCCACTATTGTGATGGCAGACCAGGAACTATTAAAACAGCAGATGGAAGAGAAAAAAGAATATGAAAGTAAAAAGCATTCTTTAAAAGATAAACTTGCCGAATACAATGATTTGAAGGTTGAGCTAACAAATATGAAAAACGTGCTTAAGGCACAACAAAAACAATATAACAAGTTGGCACAAATACATAAGGAAACTCCAAAAAAGCCTCTTCGTAATAGCATGAAAACAGTGGAAAAATTTGAAACAGCTCCAGTAAAAGGATCGATTCAAACGGTATTAAAAGCTGGTTATAAATATATTGGCAACTCTGTTTATGTATTTGGCGGCGGAAGGAACGCAAGTGATATCGCCAATGGAAGGTTTGATTGTTCAGGCTTCGTTCATTGGGCGTTTGGCCAAGCAGGGATTGAGGTTGGCAGCACGACAGACAGCTTAAAAAATGCTGGCAAACAGGTTTCATTTAATGAAATCCAGCCTGGTGACTTAGTGTTCTTTGATACCTACAAAAAAGACGGCCACGTGGGAATTTATCTTGGGAATGGTAAATTCATCGGTTCCCAAAACAATACAGGAATTGCGATTGAGGATTTGTCGAAAGGATATTGGAAACAGACCTTTAATGGACGGGTGGTAAGGATTTAAATAACTAAATAGGATAGGAGCTAATTTCTCCTATCCTCAAAAAGTTCTCATAAGTTTCGCATGACTATCTTTATACAGGGTAATTTTTCAAAATTTGGTTACCTTACAAAAGGGATAACAATAATTGGAGGTTATGAGATGAAAAAAAATGATCAAAATACGGAAAACGAGTCACTAACGAATCAAACGGAGGATTTAACCCAATACGTTGAAACCTTAAAAGAGAAAAATACAATAGAGGATTATTCTCGTGGATGGGAAGATGACCGTCTATAAAAGACGGTCGATTTCTTTTTAAAAAAACTATTCGACACCAGGGAACCAGCCCGGACTATTAACAATCGCCTGCCATAGCGGATCCGGTACCATAAGCTCCTGCTGCTTATTTTTATCAATTTTTGTGATAATTTCTGACTCTTTTCCTTCTTTAACCTTTTGCACCCAGTCGGGATCCATGATCATCCCTCGTCCTAATGCAATGAGCGGCACTCCGGTTTGAAAAGCTTTTAACACATCATCTGCAGTAAAGAGCGAGCCGACGCCAATAACAGGTACACGGCCACTTACCTTTTCCTTGATAATTTCAATCCGCGGGCGGGTATCATCTATACCGCGTCTTGGAGTGGACCAGAAATCATTCAGAGAAACATGAAGATAGTCTAGGTCTTTATCAGCAAGGGCTTCAATTAAAACCAAGGTATCCGCCATTGTAATTCCTGGCGTTGTTGCCTCTTCCGGTGAAAAACGATAGCCGACAATAAAGGAACCATTCGCATGTTCAGCAGCTATTTTTTTAACTTCCTCGACAATCGCCAATGGAAAAGCAAGTCTTTTTTCGATACTGCCGCCCCAGCGGTCCTCCCACCGATTAGAGTGTGGTGAAAAAAATTGCTGGATGATATAGCCGTTCGCTCCGTGAATCTCCACCCCATCAAACCCTGCTTCAATCCCTCTGCGCGTTGCCTCACCAAAGTCGTGAATAAGCGATTCAACTTCTTGATCGGATAGTTCCCTTGGAACCGGTTTTCCTTCTCCCTCGGATGGAACCGCGCTGGCACTGACAACATCGCCATTTGGAACCAGCGCTGGAGGCACTTCCCTGCCGCCGTGGAAAATTTGCAGAATGGCTTTTGCACCCTGCTCTTTTATTCCTGTTGCTACCTGTTTTAAACTCGGAATAAAATCATCCCGGTCTGCTCCAAATTCACCATTGAATCCTTTTCCATTTTCAGTTACATACGTACAGGCTGTTACCACCATGCCTACACCAGCCGAACGGCGTGCATAGTATTTCACCTCCGCCTCGGTTACGGTCCCATCCGGATTGGATGAGAAATTCGTCATCGGGGCCATTACGATACGGTTCTTAACTTGCACTCCGCTTGGAAAAGTGAAAGGTTCTAATAATGGTTGATATTTTGAATTCATGTTGAAAATCCCCCTCAAAAAGCTGCAAAAAATGTTTTAAAAAATGAACATGGTTAGTGTTCCGATTTTTCATTATGTGCATTCCTTTTTCAACTAAGGTTTCTAAAATTATAGTTGCATGAAATGTTCGCTTATTTCTTACACTAAGACCGATGAGTAGACATTGAGTGTTGGGAGGTAAAATGGATGAGTGAAAAGGGAACAAGCTATCCGAATGTAAGTCTGGGTGGAAAACGATCTGTACCAAAAGGAAAACAAGATCCAGGCAAAATTCGTTATGAATTAAAAGAAAAAAATGGTAGAGAAAAATAAGATTTATTTTCTCGGATTCCGATGAAAGGGGTACTAATAAGAAATGAACCAACAGGATATAAAGTATGAAACAGCAGATCTGGATACTTCAATGGTTGAGAAAATAAAATCTTTTGAACACGAATTAAATCAAAATGCTCATGACAATATTGTCGTGATTGCTTATCAGAAAAAGCAAAGTTAACGTATGAAAGATCTCAAAACCCATAACGGTTTTGGGATTTTTCTTTGTGTTTGGGTCATTTTTTAGAATGGGGATTCATACATAAAACAGAGAGTTTTAAGTAAATTGGGGAGGTACTTACATGATTCAACAATCGGTAAAATTGCAAACAAAAGTAGGTCTGTATCCGCCATATATTACGCGATTGGTTCAGGAAGCTTCTCGCTTTCACTCGGAAATTTTTATGACGCATAATGGTCGTAAAGTGAATCTGAAGTCCATGATGGGAGTTTTGTCTCTCGCTGTTTCCAAGGATGCTGAATTAACCTTTGAAGCGAGTGGAAATGATGAGGAAGAAGCATTAAATCAAATCATCAGTACGGTGGAAACGTTTCAATAAAAACAGTTATTAATAGAAAAAACCCTATTCCCATAAATAAGGAATAGGGTTTTAAACATTCTTATAATCCGCCACAGGATGAGTCTGAACGATTGGTTTCTTTAGAGGCTTCCTCTTTCAATACAGATTCTAATCCATACCCTGTCGAACTGATGACCAATTCTTCTTCATTCCCTCTATTGTTTGAGATTAAATCCTGGTTTGGTTGATTTTTTTCCAAATGTGCCACCTCCTGCTGCAAAAACTTCAGCTTATTTTTTGCAGCAGGAGTCTTGTCTATTCAGCCCACTAAAGCAGCTTCATGGTTGTTTGATAAAGAACCTCACAGCCCAACGCGACATCTTCTAACGAACTCCATTCATCCGGATGATGACTGATACCGCCTCTGCTTCGCACGAAAATCATACCAATTTCGGTAATGCCTCCCATGACCATGGCATCATGCGCAGCCCCGCTTGGTAACTCACAAATCGGATAATCCAGCTCAATAAATGCTTCTTTAATAGCCTCTACCACCAACGGTGAACTCATAACGGATGCAAGAGATTGAAACGGCCTAATTTCACAGCTCACACCGCGCTGTGCTGAGATTTCTCGAATCGCCTCATAAATTTTTTTAACAGTCAGCTCGCGGCGTTCATCAGAAATATCCCGGACATCTAAGGTAAAATCAACCCGACCAGGAATCACGTTTCCGCTTCCCGGTTTTACCGCTACCTTTCCGACGGTTGCCACACTTCCGCCGCTATCCCGGGCAATTTTTTCAATCGCAAGCAAACATTCACCTACCGCCGTTAACGCATCTTTTCGCTCCAACATTCCGTTTGTCCCAGCATGACCGGCCTCTCCTGTGATGGTTACCTCGGCCCAGTGCCCGCCTGAAATACCGCTGACCACGCCGGCAGCTAAATCTTGACTTTCTAAAACTTTTCCTTGTTCAATATGTACCTCAATATAAGCTTTTAGCTCATCTTTTCTGACACAAGCCTTCGCCAACTCTTCAGGATTAATTTGGCTAAAATAGCCGCCTTCCATACTAGCACGTTTCATCGCTTCTATATAAGAAACTCCCTCCTGATCAAGGGCGGTCGTTAAATCGTTTTGCAATTGATCAGAACTGATCGCCCCCGACAAGGCGGAACTTCCGACAAAAGCATAATCGAAACGGGCTCCTTCTTCATCCGTAAACGAAACAACTTTCACCGTTCGCTCCGGTTGAATCCCCTTCTCCTTTATAGACCTGAGCACTTCCACACCCATTAACACGCCCATTGCTCCGTCGAAGCGCCCGCCTGAACGCACGGTATCAATATGAGAGCCAATTAGAATCGCAGGCAAATCTGGATTTTTTCCGTGGATTTGCCCAATAATATTACCTACTTCATCCATATAAGGATCTAAATCTGCATCTTTTAAAAGTTGAAGTAAAAATTTCCGTGCCTTTAGATCCTCAGAATCAAAGGAGGTGCGAGTAACCCCGCCATCTTCTCCTGCACCAATTTTTCCAAGCGTCATTAAATCATTCCAAAGACGGTCGGTTTGAATCATTCGTCCCGTTTCTTCACTCATCAACTTCCATTCCTTTCCTTACTTCTGTAAAATCTCTCTACCAGGCCGTAACTTTTTGCCCGAATAGGCAATGAATCCTAATAATCCAACAAATCCAGTGAAAGCAAGATAACTCATCAGTTTATATAACATTTGACCATTAAAGACATCAAGAATCATCCCTCCGCCTAAAGAACCGATGATTGCTGAAAGACCAAAAAACACGGAAATAAAGAATAATTGCCCAGTAGCTCTAAATTCGTTCGGGAATAAGTTTGAAACATATTGAAACGAGCACAAATAAAAAATCCCAAAGGTGATTCCGTGCAAGGCCTGAAGCAAGATGATTTGCGAAGGAGTTTCTGCAAGAGAAAATAAAAGCCACCTTACCCCATATAATCCTGACGCAATAACCATATAGGTTATTTCATTAAAAAACCGCATCCATAAAGGACTAAGTAAATAAACAATCGCTTCAAAAGCAACTGCTACAAACCAGGATAACCCGATTAAGGATTCATTACCCCCAAGCTCTTTAATAAAGATCCCTGAAAAAATATCATTCGTCCGATGCGGAATCGTAACAAACATAATGATGAGTAAGAAAAATAAGAAATTTGGGCGGAGAATATTTCGGACCGCTCCCTTAAGATTAATGGGTGCAGATGGTGTATTAATATCCATGACCTTCCAGCAAAAAACAAATGCGATGATAGTAAAAGCAAGATAGGGGTAGAGTAAATGCTCAAGACCAATTCGAGTAAGAATTTGGCCCCCTAGGTACGAGGTAACCGCATAGCCCACAGACCCCCACATCCGAATCCTTCCAAAAGAAGAGCCAACAATTTGAGAGGTATGCAATGCTAAGCTGTCGCCGAATGCTCCAATGGGGCTCAGAAACGAATAAAAGATGGCACATAAGAATAGCAGCATCAAAAAGGAGTTAACTTGGAACAGGATGATGCTGAAGGAAATCACCCCTACTAGACAAAACAGCAGAATCTTTTTAATGGTTTTATATCGGTCGCTGATGTAGCCCCAAAAAGGCTGTGATAATAATGAAGAAAACGGACCGACAGCCATTAGCCAACCAATTTGGGTCCCAGTAAGCTGCTCTTCTTGAAAATAGACTGGTAGAAAAGTTGAGATCACCGTCGAAGAAGAGTGAAAGAAAAATAGAAAAGTACTTAAATACAAAAAGGCCCGTTTATGTCCTAACATATTCATCGCTCCCGCCAAAGAAGTTCCATCGTTAATAACCTAATACAACTGGAATAAAAATACAAGACGATTATAAAAAATTCTGCCTGCTACAACATGCTAGCAGGCAGGATTATTATTATATAGAAGAATTTTCTAATAAAAGCAAGGCTGAATGGACCATCAAATGAACACCGATTTTAATAGCTTCCTCATCCACCATAAATTTCGGATGGTGCCAGCCATATTGAATTCCTTTTTCTTCGTTACCCGAACCTAGCCAAACGTAGCAGCCGGGAACTTCTTTTTGGTAAAAAGAAAAATCCTCTCCACCCATGGTAGGCTCAGCGATAACCGTATTCTTACTTCCGACAACAGACACTGCGGCAGAGCGGACAATTTCAGCAACGCTTGCATCATTATAAACAGCAGGAAGTAAAAATTGATAATCAATTTCCACCTCACCACCAAGGGCTGCCACTGTATTCGTAACCGTCTTGGTAAAGACATCATAGATTTTCTTCCTGACTTCTTCATTGGATGTCCTGACCGTTCCTTTAAGAATGGCCTTATCTGGGATGACATTGTTCGTCGAACCCGCTTGGAACGACCCAATCGTGACCACCGCCGATTCTTTTGCAGATATCGTACGGCTGACAATGGTTTGCAGCTGGCTGACTACCGCACTGCCGATGACGATTGGATCAATTGTTTTTTCCGGAAGGGCTGCATGTCCGCCTTTTCCTTGAATAGTGATAGTAAAATCATCCACACTGGCCATCAAAAAGCCTTCTTTAACCCCGATTTTTCCTACTGGAAGTTCGGGAACATTGTGAAGACCAATGATTGATTTTACTTCATTTAATAATCCTTGCTGAATCATCGACTCGGCGCCGCCCTCCGATTCCTCAGCCGGCTGGAAAAGAATTCGGACATTGCCAGGGAGTAAATCGCTGATTTCTTGTAAAATAATCCCTGCACCAAGGGCAATCGTCGTGTGAACATCGTGCCCGCACATATGACTGATCCCGTCAATTTTTGAACGAAACGGTACGTTCGCCTCTTCAAAAATTGGAAGAGCATCAATGTCAGCACGGATGGCAACAGTTGGTCCTAAGGTTTTACCAATAATCTCTGCTGCAGTCCCTGTTTGAAGGCTAAGCGGAATCTGTTGAATCTTGAATTCGGTTAACCAGTCATTGATTTGTTTGGTTGTGTTAAATTCTTGATTACTAAGTTC
Organism: Neobacillus cucumis; assembly: GCF_016107705.1. The sequence continues at coordinate 14,736 of NZ_JAEHGC010000019.1, read as the reverse complement.
TGGATACATGTGAAGATGTCTTCTCATCTCCACTAATCTAGGAAACAATTGATCTATTTTTTCATTAATCTTGGATGTTAAATCCAAACTTGAAACTTGTTTCATGGTGATCTCTCCCTACTTGATATGCCCTAAAAACTCCTTTGTCCGTTCATGCTGTGGATGGCCAAATAACTCTTCAGGAGTATTTTGTTCAATCATATAGCCGCCGTCCATGAAAATCACCCGGTCCGCTACTTCTTTTGCAAATCCCATTTCATGTGTGACAACAACCATGGTCATCCCATCTTTTGCCAGTTGTTTCATAACAGCCAGTACTTCCCCAACTAGCTCCGGGTCAAGAGCCGAGGTTGGTTCATCGAAAAGCATCACGGTCGGCTCCATAGCTAACGCCCGGGCAATCGCTACCCGCTGTTTTTGCCCACCGGATAAACGGTTCGGATATTCATCGGCTTTCGCTTCTAATCCTACTTTCTTCAAAAGCTCTATCCCTTTTTTCTTGGCTTCCGCTTTTGACATTTTTTTCAGCAGAACCGGTGCTTCGATAATATTTTCCATCACGGTCCTGTGGGGAAAAAGGTTAAATTGCTGAAAGACCATGCCGATTTCCTGACGCAATTTATTTAAGGATGATTCCTTATTTTCTACCATTTTACCATTTACCGTAATACTGCCACTATTGATGGTCTCTAAATGGTTCATACAACGAAGAAAGGTACTTTTACCAGATCCGCTCGGTCCAATGATTACGACGACCTCACCCTGTGAAACGTCCAAATCGACTCCTTTTAAAACTTCCAAATCACCAAAGGATTTTACAACATTCTTGCAGGAAATCATTCATATGCACCTACCTTTTTCTCTACTTTTCCAACGATAAATGTCATGATCGTGGTAAGTAATAAATAGATTAACCCGACTAAGATAAAGATTTCCATATACCGGTACGTACTGCTGATAATTTGTTGCCCTGTTCGAAGTAAATCATATAAAGCAATCGTTGAAACCAGGGACGATTCTTTGATAAGGGCGATAAATTCATTCCCCAATGGCGGCAGCATCCGGCGAAAAGCTTGAGGAATAATGACCCTTCTCATCGCTTGTCCGTAGCTTAAACCTAGTGACCGCGCGGCTTCCATTTGGCCTTTATCGATGGACTGAATAGCCCCCCTGGAAATTTCCGCAATATAAGCTGCCGCATTTAACGACAAGGCAATGCAGGCCGAGACGAATGGCGGCATGGTGAGTGCTGGGATCACAGACGGAATGGCAAAATGAATCATAAACAATTGCAGTAAAAGCGGTGTTCCGCGAATCACCCATATATAAAATCTGCTAATCTGTGAAAATAATTTCACTTTTGAAACACGTCCAAGACCAAATAATAATCCAATTAAACTTCCGGCAACTACTCCAATCGCCGCGATTTCAATCGTCACTAACGCCCCTTGTAATAAATAGGGGAGATAGGTAAGTGAGAATGACAAAAATTCCTTCATTTTTACGACTCCTTTTTAAAAAGAAGACGGATAAATCTACAAACCGATTTATCCGCTCTTCCCCTATTCTTTTGAAAGATCTTTTCCAAACCATTTTTGGCTGATTTTCGCATAAGTGCCATTATCTTTCACATTTTGCACAGCTTTCGTTAATGCCTCTTCAAGTTTGTCATCACCTTTTCGTACGGCAATTCCAATTGGTAATTTTTGGAACGAGGTTCCTACCACATCAAAAGCTTCAGGTTTCGTTGCTTTATAATAACGACCGACCGCTTCAGCAACGATTACTCCCTGAAGACGCCCTAGACCTAAGTCATTAAATACATCAGTATAAGCATTATAAGTCTTTAACTCTTTAACTCCCTTAATCTGTTTTGCCGCCGTTTCGCTCGTTGAACCAATTTGAACACCGACAACTTTTCCGGAAAGATCTTCTTTTGATTGAATATTTAATGGGTTACCGGCTTTAACTGCCACAACTTGTCCTAGTTTCAGGTACTCTACAAAATCAACCTTTTGCTTTCGTTCATCTGTAATATTCATAGAAGTCATAATGACGTCATATTGTTTCGCATCTAACCCAGGTAAAATGCCGTCCCATGCGGTTGGTTTAAATTCAGCTTTCACGCCGAGCTCCTTCGTAATGGCATTTGCTAGGTCTACGTCAAAACCTACTAATTCATTTTTATCATTACGATATTCCATTGGCGGGAATGTATCATCCATTGCAATGGTGATCACGCCTTGTTTTTTAATGGAATCCAGTGTATTTCCACTATCAGCCTTTTGTGTTTTTTCTTTTGTTTTTGCATCCGGCAGATTTGGCTGTGCGCCACAAGCGGTTGCCATAATAGCAACGGCCATGATGATGAATATCTGGATGACCTTCTTCATGATGTATTCCCCCATTAATTTATTTTCTTTATCAATTTAGCAAACTAAAGTGTTTTTATGTATTTCATTGTAATTTTATACAAAGAAAAATGCAATACGTTTCATCAAAGTTCGATAGTTTCGATAGTTTTGAATTATTATTCTATTAAGGTATTTCTTTTGTACAAAAAACAGCCGCCAGTACAGGCGGCTGTTTGAACTATAATGGTAGAATGTGATGAATATATGATGTTTCTACTACTCTACTGCCAAGATTTGTCCGTCATCGATGTTAAGGTTGTATATGGGACCATGTCATTAATAATACTTACTTTCTGAAAACCCGCATTTCTGGCATTTCCTCATGAAGGCCGTTTCTAAAAAGACATGCTTACAGTGAAGCTGAATCATTTGGATCCTTTTCGTAAGGTGTTGAATTTGTTGTTCTAAAGCAGCTACTTCCTCGATTAAACTCTTAACCTCATTCGAATTATCGATAGATTTTTGAGCCATCATGGACAAACTCCTCCGCTTTTTGCTTCATCCCCTCTTCAATGGAGGTCCCTTCAAACCCGGTATCCTCATTTGCCATGCCGCGGATATCATGAGAAATCCTCATCGAACAGAACTTTGGTCCACACATCGAACAGAAATGAGCCGTTTTTGCCCCCTCAGCTGGCAATGTTTCATCATGATATTCCCTTGCCCGCTCAGGATCTAAAGATAAATTAAATTGATCCTCCCAACGGAATTCGAACCTAGCCTTCGATAAAGCATTATCACGATCTTGAGCTCCTGGATGGCCCTTCGCTAAATCGGCAGCATGCGCAGCAATTTTGTACGTAATAACCCCTTCACGCACATCCTCCTTATTTGGTAAGCCGAGATGTTCTTTAGGAGTAACGTAGCAAAGCATCGCCGTCCCAAACCAACCGATCATAGCCGCGCCAATTGCCGATGTAATATGATCATATCCAGGTGCAATATCAGTGGTTAACGGTCCTAATGTATAAAAAGGAGCCTCCTTACAAATTTCTAACTGCTTATCCATATTCTCTTTAATCTTGTGCATCGGTACATGTCCTGGGCCTTCAATCATCACTTGGACATCATGCTTCCAGGCTATTTCTGTTAATTCCCCAAGTGTTTCAAGCTCGGCAAATTGAGCTTCATCATTGGCATCCGCGATACTTCCCGGACGTAGTCCATCTCCGAGTGAAACAGAAATATCATATTGTTTCAGAATTTCACAAATATCTTCAAAGTGAGTATATAAGAAGCTTTCCTGATGGTGAGCTAAGCACCATTGGGCCATAATGGATCCACCACGTGATACAATCCCAGTTGTCCGTTTCGCCGTCATTGGAACATAGCGCAATAGGACACCAGCATGAATTGTAAAATAATCTACACCTTGCTCCGCTTGTTCGATTAATGTATCACGGTACACTTCCCACGTTAAATTCTCGGCAATTCCATTTACTTTTTCGAGCGCTTGATAAATGGGTACCGTGCCAATAGGAACAGGTGAGTTACGGATAATCCATTCTCTTGTTGTATGTATATTTTTTCCGGTTGATAAATCCATGATGGTATCCGCACCCCATCGTGTGGCCCATGTCATTTTTTCAACCTCCTGCTCAATGGAGGAAGTGACGGCTGAATTTCCAATATTGGCATTGATTTTTACATGAAAATTACGACCAATAATCATCGGTTCACTTTCAGGATGATTGATATTGGCGGGGATAATTGCCCGACCCTGAGCAACCTCTTCCCGGACAAATTCAGGATCTAAGTTTTCGCGAATCGCAATAAATTCCATCTCGGGAGTAATCAAACCTTTTTTGGCATAGTGCATTTGTGTAACATTTTTTTCAGCCTTTGCTCTTAAAGGGGTTTTATTTAAATTCGGAAACCATTCAAGGTTTGCGCGTTCATCCCCTTCAAGGTAGCCGTTATCCTTAGGTTTAATCTCTCTACCTTCATACGCCTCAACATCATCCCTTTCAAGAATCCACTTCCGACGTAAAGCGGGCAGCCCTTTTCGAATATCAATATCATAATTCGCATCCGTATATGGACCGCTTGTATCATAAACTCGAAGAGGGGCATTCTCTTCTTCACCAAAAGTAGTGACAGTTCGGTTTAGGCTAATTTCCCTCATTGGAACCTGGATATCCGGCCTAGATCCCCTTTGATAAACTTTCTTACTTCCTGTAAATTGTGATTTTAATTCAATGTTCATTTCCGTTTGCATGTAACTTCCTCCTTTAAATTTTTCCTAAGTCTGGAAGATACAGCATCGTTCATTACGGAGAATGAATGACAATAAAAAAGGTTCTGTTTTCACAGAACCTGATTAAATCGTCAAAAAGTAGCGGCGCGTTTGTATGAATGGACGCCTTCATAACTACTTCCCTACGCTGGTATCATCCAGATCAGGTTCGAAGGGTCAAAGAATTTAACGCATTCTTCTCTCAGTCCGAGCTATCGGACCCCCCTAGTAGAGCATTGGAAACAATATACAATATGAAACTTACCTATACAACATAACATAGGTTTTTAAATTATAAAAGACTTTTGCTCTATTTTTTATTGAAATAAGTAAATAGAACTAGATTTTTTCTATTTTTCGTCAAGTTGGTTGTTCTTGTTTCGTTTCACTTGTTTGATGTCCTTGATTGTTGGCATGCTGATTGTTTTGATTTTCTTGATGGTCTGCTTGCTGATTGTTTTGATTTTCTTGTTGGTCTGCCTGCTGATTGTTTTGGTTATCTTGATTACTCTGCATACTTTGACCCTGATTAGGATCTTGCTGTTGGTTTTGATTATTTTGATTACCATTTTGTTTATTATTTTTTAGGTAGGATTAGATGATGAAAAGTCCCAGTGCAGCCGGTAAGGAAATAAGAAACAAGATAAACCACATCGTATTAATAAAATGTTGATAAATCCACCAATCTTGCAATGAAAACACCTCATACCGTCAATTTGACCGTTAGTATATAGAGTTAACTTTGAAGATTTGGTTTATTCACTTTGTTTCATTTTATTCCAGTTTTAGTAAAAAAAAGACTGCTGAAATTGAATTTCAGACAGTCATCACAGAACTTAATGGTTTTTATTTTTTCCGTTTCCTTTTTGCTTTTTCTCATGTTTTTTTTGTTTCCAAGGTGCTTTCTCTTTTTGTTTCTCTATAGCTTTTTGTTGCTTTTCCACGATCTTTTGAGTCTGTTTTGGCTGAACCACCGGCTTAGGTGGTGGTGGAACCTCGGCTGCACCGCGAATATAAAGATCATTTCCCATTTGATACACATCATCCGGCTGCTGGAAGGTTGTATTGTCCGTGCCAAATTTCTGCATCATTTTACTAAACATGATTTGCGCAATATGTGTTGTATCTCCTGGTAAATAGTTACCGGAGCCATTCTTCACATACCCCGTCCAAACAGACATCGTGTATTGTGGGGTATATCCCGTAAACCAACTATCCTTTGCTACGTTTGCAAGCGGATAACCATATTGAAGACTTGTTCTTTCATCAAAATTCGTCGTCCCCGTTTTCCCTGCTACATCCAGCCAAGGAACATTTGCCGCTTTACCTGTCCCTGAATCTACAACATCCCGGAGCATATCGGTAATCATATAGGCTGTATAGTCATGCATAACCTGTTTTGGTTTCGGTTTAAAGCTCACGACTTTACCGTTAGGAAACACGACTTTTTGCACAAAATGTGGCTGGTTGTAGGTGCCTTTATTGGCAAAAGCACTGTATGCCCCTGCCATTTCCAATGGACTGACGGTATTTCCGCCAATGGCATAAGACTCATAGATTTGGTTGTGATCGAAAGTAATTCCTAGCTGCTTCGCAAAGTTTTTTGCCCGGTCCATACCGACCTCGCGGAGCGTGAGCAGTGCAGGAATATTATAAGACCATTCCAATGCTGTCCGCATTGATAGCATCCCATGGTAGCGACGATCCCAGTTTTGAATCTGTTGACCAGTGGAATAAGTTGTCGGTTGGTCATTTAACATATGATGTGTAGACCAATTCAAATATTCAATCGCAGGACCATAATCTAATATTGGCTTAAAAGTAGAGCCTGGTTGGCGGACAAGATCAATTGCAAAATTGTTGCCGCGGAATCCGGCCTTATAATCTTTCCGACCGCTGCCAATTGCTCTAACCGCACCTGTTTTTGAATCTAAAAATACAAAAGCTCCTTGGAATCGATCATTTGGATAACTGACGATTTCATTGCTGTCCATCATTTTGTCTGCATATTTCTGCGCGTTTTGGTCAAGGGTCATATAAATGGATAAACCATCCGTACCAATATCAATCCCCTTAAGCTTTCCTTCCACTTCTTTTACAGCTGCATCAAGAAATGCTTCATAAGGCATCCCTTCATTTTTTTTCTTCACCAATCCCTTGGTTACGGGAACCTTCATAGCATCCTGCAACTGTTTCTTTGAAATATAACCCTGTTTGTGCATGGAAGCTAGAACCAGATTTCGACGGTTTGTCGCTGCCTTTTTGTTTATTGATTTTGTCGGGTCATAATTATTTGGGCTTTGCGGAAGACCGGCAATCATCGCAGCTTCCGGAAGCGTTAATTTATTTAATTCATTGGCGTCTATTCCATAATAATTTTTGGCTGCCGCAGCAACACCGTAGGAACGGTTGCCAAGGTAAATATTATTAAAATACATCATCAAAATCTCATGCTTGGAATATTTTTGCTCCAATTTATAGGCCAGGTACCATTCCTGAACCTTTCGTTTTATTGTTTTTTCTGGGGTTAAAAATGACCTTTTGATGACTTGCTGTGTAATCGTACTTCCACCTTGGGAACCAAAGTCTCCTGTTACATTTAAGAAAATTGCCTTCGCGGTCCGTTTGATGTCGATTCCATGATGTTCATAAAAATGCGAATCCTCTGTGGCGATAAAGGCATGTTCAAGCTGTTTTGGAACTTGATTATAGGTGATTTTCGTTCGCTTTTCCTTCCCGTATTCATAAAGAAACTTCCCGTTTTGATCATAAAATTTCGTTGAAAGCGGGTCGACAAGTTTAGATGCATCTAATGAGGGAACATCCTTAACCATAGCAGCAAACGTAATGACTCCAGCTCCAATGGACAAGACACCGAGCACGAGACAAACCAATAAAATTTTCTTCCATAGAGAACCTTTTTTCGGTGTTTTTTTCTTTTTATGTTCTCTTTGTTTTTCTCTTTCCGCTTGTTTTCGTTCCTCACGGTAGCGATAGGTTTCTGACATTCTTTCTCTCTCCCGTTGCTATAAGTTACACAATGTTGTTACTAAGTGAACATTGTATCACGCTTTATAAAACTCGTATATATCGAATGGAGGAAGAATTGATCCGGTAATCCCCTTGTTCACAATTTGCCACAATGTAAGAATGCTGGAGAACCTTATCTAACACTTCTTGTTTGATCTCTTCCTTTTTAACCTCTTGATCTTTTAAAATTTTTACGCGTTTAATATCATGATCCAATGTATAACAAACAATATATTCCTTCAATGTAAATCTCCCTTTCAAAAACTCCTAAAACTAATTCCTAATTTTTGAGAATACAATCTCATTATCTATCAAAATTGGTATATCGTACAATGATATTCATTCGACATAGCCTCTTTGATTAAGGGGGTATACGAATAATTTTTTCTTTCTTGCAGAATCCAATTGAGTTGTATTTTGATGTTTATTGTAACAAGATGTTACAATTTTTGCCATGAAAAAGTAATGTATTTTTTTCTTTATCACTTTTTAAATATAGAATAACAAACAAACGTTCAAAGAGTTAACTTTGAACGTTGAATCACTTTTAGTATAGTATCCAAATATTGATAAAAAAAAACGCCCAAATGAGCGGTCTGATCCTAACTATTTTTTCTTTATTTATTCTGTTTATAGATAAAATCAATCCTGTTCATGGTTCTATATCCTAAAATACCAAGGATTATTGTATAAATTGTTGTTAATATTAAACCAAGTATGGCTATCCAAAATAAAGATGTTAGCTTAGTTTTTTTATTTAACAAAATAATAACCTCCATTACTTAATGGTTATTATTCTGCACTAATCTAGCGAGTTTATTCAAATTAACCTTATTTCATATAGGCCTTCTGTAAATTAAAATCTCGCCATTTATCTGTTTCTTGTCCCCTATCTGCTGGAATTCCTTTAATGTATTATTCAGATGGGTTGCCGCAATCTCCCTTTAACACGGCAGTACACAGTGAGCCGAATTCAAATTCCAGGCCGCCGCATTCCATATAGACATTGCCGATTGCGGGAACAGAAGCACCGTTTCTGGAGAATTTAATGGTACCGATACCGCCTGGAGCGATGCCTGGATCAAAAGGGAACAAATGCTCATCTACTGTTAAGTAAAAAATCAAACAGTTTGAATCCAGAAAGTTTGTAATCGTATAGGTAATCGTCGTTAATCCCCCGCCAGTCATACTTTCTGTCGTCAATTGAAAATGCATCCTGCATTTTGATCCGCCCGTAACACTTGTCACAATATCAATAACTTCCGTATGATAAAATCCATTTGCCAAAAAAAACCACCGACTTTCTCCATATATATTAATAAATGAAAAATGAAGGTTCGGGCAACGGCGAATTTACTAGAAGGATTTCCAAAAAATTATTTTTTTTCTAAAGAAATAAACGATAAAGGTCCCCAAAAATAAGGCAACCAATGTGCTGAAAAAGATGATTTGGTCAAGATGGAATCCAAATACAGAGGCAATCATTTTTACGCCGATAATCGCAATTAAGATAAAAGCAGTTGTTTCAAGCTCCGGTACTTTTTCAATCAAGGCAAGGAAAACTTGGGCCACGCCGCGCATCATTAAGATTCCTAACACCCCTCCTATAAAGAGAACCCACACTTGATTGGATACACCAAATGCAGCAATTATACTGTCAAAACTAAAAGCAATGTCCATGAGTTCCACGGTTAAAACGGTCCTCCAAAATCCCATTTTTCTAGCATGGACTTCGCCTTCCTCCTCTTTTTTGTTGATAAAGTTTTGAAAAACAATCCACAATAGATAATGGCCGCAGATAATTTTAATCCACGCGATATTGATTAGCGTTACTCCTAATCCAATTGCGAATATACGGAAAAAATAGGCTCCAAATATTCCATAAAATAAGGCTTTTTTTCTTTGATTCTTTGGCAGGTGCTTGACCATAACTGCTAAGACAATAGCATTATCGGCAGATAATAATCCCTCAAGAACCACAAGTGTGCCAATAACACCCCAGCTTGCGGGATCTGAGATAATTTTTGCAACAGCCTCTAAAGACAAAAATGGGCTAAAATGATTGATTAATTCTTGTAGAAATTCCATAAGGATTCTTTCCCCTTTAAATTCAGTTTTAATTAATCTATAGGTCGTCCTCCTTTAATATGTATGTTTGGACTTTTTATTAATGAACTTTAAATCCTGTCATAGTTTATTGCTTCCTAAAAATAACCATTCCGATAATCATTGGGACCAATATTAGTAGCCCCGCAGTTAAGGATGGAAACGGCACTTTAGCAGAAAAAATGGCACTTATTTCTCCTAAAAAACCGCCAATGATAAAGGGAATGGCAGTCGTTGTTTTATTTGCCCCTTCCTTTGCATAAAACCAGGCATCCCACACAACATACACGTAGAAACCTGGGTAAAATAATAGTCCATCATAAACGACTGACTCTAATGCTTTTTGGTGAAATCCATTAAAATCTAGCTGGATTTGCACTATTTATGTTTCCAACTATGTTATCAAAATGTTCAAACACAACAAAAAGCACACCTTTAATCATTTGCCGATTATAGAACTGACCAAATCCCGGCATAATGATTGAAAACAATGCAGCAATAATCCTCATGGCAATTTCCTTTTTTGTATTTTTTTATTTATTTTTTCTATTCACCTTCCTTTTTATTCCAATTATTGCGACATTTGAAATGCGATGTTTTATACCACATAAACCTGCCTAGAATAGGAAAAATAAATATATTAAGATCACATAAAGGATGTTTTAGCATGAAAAATACAAAATTATTAATTCTGCTAATGTTTTTATTACCCTGGCTCACAATCCCACTTCTTGGTAACAAAACAATGAAACGGTACCTTCCGTCAGGACTGTTTATGTGCCTTTACCTTATATTTGAAGGCAGGTTGGCAGAAAAAAGGAAATGGTGGTGGTTCCCTCTTAATATTAAACCGAATGTATTAGGAGAAATGCCATTGATTTTCGGACCGTTTTTAGTCGGATCCCTTTGGATTTTAAAATACACGTTTGGCAAGTTTCCTTTATACATTTTCGTCAATATCCTCGTTGATGCCGCTTTTACCTATTTGGGGTTAGACCTATTTAAAAAAATCGGTTATGTCTCGCTGGTACGTTTAAGTAAGTTTCAACTATCTCTTGTTTTTCTAATAAAAACAGTCGTATTATATGGCTTTCAAATGGCTTATGAAAAACTCTTTCAGAAATCTTTATACTATAGATAAAAAAGTGAAGGAATGCTCCTTCACTTTTTTACATTTTGTTATATAACAACTGTTTTTCTGTACTATATCAACTCGAAATTTTTCTTTTTCTATAAACCCTTTTAACTTCAACATAAACGCACAAAAATATACATATAATTAATTTAAAATATAATCTGTTGTAATTATTTTTTTATCCTGTTACAATAATGATACTGAATTTATTGATAATTCATAACATTGGTACTATTCGATAAGATTGGAGGAATCTATTTGTCAAAATTACCAAAAGTGAATGAATTAGGTTTTTTTGAAATCCGACTGGAATCTATCGGAGGATTAGGAGCAAATCTTGCGGGAAAATTACTTTCCGAGGATGGAGTCGTTGGAAACGGACTAAATGGGGTTGGTTTTTCATCCTACGGTTCTGAGAAAAAAGGCTCCCCTGTAAAAGCACATATCCGATTTTGCGATCCTGAAACCACCATTCGAGATACCACACCCATTGAACGCCCTCACGTTGTCGGCATTTTCCATGATGCCCTTTTTAAAACCATCAACTGTACAAGCGGAATCTATCCCGACAGCACCATCTTAGTAAATTCTTTAAAATCTCCCGATGAACTTAAACAACAAATAAAAATACCGGGCGGAACGATTGCTATTGTTGATGCAACCGGAATCGCCCTAGATGAAAAGACCAAAGCCAATACTGCAATGCTTGGGGCCCTTTATCGTATTTTAGACTTTCTAGACCCTGAGTCCATGAAACAAACCATTCGCCGCACCTTTGAGAAAAAATATCCCCACCTGGTTGAACCCAATCTCCGAACATTTGACCGTGGCTATCAAGAAGTTAAATTCAAAAACTATCCTGTAGAAATTAGCACGGAACTAGAACCGTTTAAAAGAGCGGAACCACTACTTGGCTATGAAACTCAAACGATTGGCGGCACGATCACCAATCCGGGCAACAGCATTTTAAAAGATTTAAGCATTTCGCGAGCGGGTATGCTCCCACATTTTCACGAAGAAAAATGTATTAATTGCGCAGCCTGTGACACGGCATGCCCAGACTTTTGCTTTGTTTGGGAGGAAAAAGATGACAAACGAGGCCGGCCGCAAATGTTCCTGAAAGGGATTGACTATCAATATTGCAAAGGCTGCTTAAAATGTGTGACAGCTTGCCCGGTTGATGCTTTATCAGGAGAAAGAGAATACAATGACGGCTACGCCGACAAGAATCGCGTCCCCCATTTATTCGATTTAGTGAATCAAAATTAAAGGAAAGGGCGGTATAAAAATGTCGATCGATTTAAACCAAGAAAAATTACAGGTTCCAAAAGGTGCTGCGGAACAAACCGTTGTTTTTGAATCCGGGAATGAAATGGCAGCCTATGCAGCCCACCAAATTAATTACCATGTGATGGGATATTATCCAATCTCCCCTTCCACAGAGGTGGCTCAGTTCCTCGATAGCATGAAAGCCAAAGGCGAGCACGATATTGTTCTAATTCCGGCTGATGGCGAGCACGGCTCCGCCGGTATCTGTTACGGGGCTTCGACAGGCGGCGGACGGGTTTTTAACGCAACCAGCGCAAATGGATTCCTCTATATGCTTGAACAGCTGCCCGTCCAATCTGGTACACGTTTTCCAATGGTCTTAAACTTGGTTAACCGCTCTGTTTCGGGACCGTTGAACATCCACGGCGATCATTCTGACTTATATTTCGCCTTGAACACTGGCTGGCCCATTTTAATGGCCCGTGACCCGCAAATTGTCTATGATATGAATATTATCGCTATTAAACTAGCAGAAGATCCAGAAGTACGGCTTCCAGTAATTGTTTCATTTGATGGTTATTTTACTTCTCACCAAAAACGGCGGGTACAGGTAGTAAAGGATCGGAAAGATGTACAACAGTTTATTGGCGAACCACCGAGGGACTTCCCTCATGCCTTGGACCGGGAAAATCCGGTCACCATCGGGCCATACATGAATGAACCGGACTATATTAATAATTGTTTTCAGCAATCTGAAGCAATGTATAAAGCCGAGCAGGTTTTCGAAAGGATTTCAAAAGAGTATGCAGAATTAACAGGGCGCGAATATCCTGTTCTTGATTTATATCGGATGGATGATGCAGAGATTGCTGTATTTATGTTAAATTCCGCTGCTGAAGTTTGTAAGGATGTTGCTGACAGGCTCCGTTTAAAAGGGATAAAAGCTGGTGTCATCTCTCCTAATATGATCCGTCCCTTCCCGCAACAAAAATTAGTAGAAGCCTTAAAAAATGTAAAAGCGCTTACAGTTGGCGATCGTGCAGACTCCTATGGTGCCCACGGCGGTAATATGGCACTCGAAGTAAGGGCAGCTTTGCAAACCTTTGGGAACAGTCATACAAAAGTGGTCAATAGAGTTTACGGCCTTGGCGGCAAGGATTTTTATGCCGATGATGCGGAGCATTTTTTCCAGATAGCTTTGGAAGCCGCTGAGAAAGGCGAGGTCGAACAGGCATTTGCCTATTTTGGCCATAATCCCGGCAGACCTGAATATGCACCAAAACGTGTTTTAAATCCGATGAAAAAAGAAGACTTAAACACGGGATTAATCACGGTAACTCCTGATGATAAAACCGGTGAATTAAAAGTGAAAATTCCTCCGTTAAGAAGCTTGACGAAAAAGCCAAAACGGCTTGCCTCCGGGCACGGTGCCTGCCCTGGATGTGGAATTTTCTCGGGCCTTGAATTGTTTTTTAAAGGAATTGAAGGAGATATTGTTGCCCTATTTCATACTGGCTGTGCCATGGTTGTAACAACCGGGTTCCCTTACAGTGCCCATAAAGCAACCTATATCCATAATCTCTTCCAAAATGGCTCTGCTACTCTTTCTGGACTTGTCGAGATGTTCCATGAACGCAAACGGCGCGGCGAGCTGGATGACCTCGGCTTGAGCGATGATTTCACCTTTGTGATGGTGACGGGTGACGGCGGTATGGATATTGGCATGGGGCCGGCAATCGGTACAGCCTTGCGCAACCATAAAATGATTATCCTTGAGTATGATAACGAAGGCTACATGAACACGGGCAGCCAGATGTCCTATTCGACGCCAATGGGCCATATGACGAGTACCTCAAGTGTTGGCAGCTTCCAAAATGGGAAGCCGTTTCATCATAAGGATACGGCCCAAATTATGGCGGCCACCCATATTCCGTATGTTTTTACTGGAACGGAGGCATTTGACCGGGATCTTCTGAAAAAGGCTGCAAAAGCCCAGTGGTATGCGCAAAACGAAGGTTTGGTGTACGGAAAGATTCTGATTACGTGCCCATTGAACTGGAAATCAAAGGATGAATTAGGCCAGACGATTGTGGAAGCGGCCGTTAATTCTTGTTTCTTCCCTCTTTATGAAGTGGAACGCGGCATTACGACGATTACGTATGACCCTGAAAGTAAGAGTAAACGAGTTGCGGTGTCTGATTGGCTGCAGATGATGGGAAAAACGAAGCATTTGCTAAGGGAAGAGAGTAAAGAAATGCTGCAGATGTTTGATGATGAAGTGGAGCGCCGCTGGATGAGGCTGAAGGCGAAGCATGAGAGTCCATATTTATAAAATGAGCAAAGCTATGCACACGAGATTTATGGTCTCGTGTGCATTGTTTATATGAAGCTAGGGATTTTTGAAGTGTTTTTGCAGTAATTTATATATACTTAAGCGTTTAAGTGGCCTTTTAATTGAATTGACAATCGCTCTTAGTGACCGCACGAATGAAAATTTAAGCTTTGCGGGCACTGACAGGCCCTCATAGTGCCCGTTCGTTTGAAAA
>NZ_JAEHGC010000018.1 GCF_016107705.1 Neobacillus cucumis | reverse complement strand
AAAAGCAAAGGGGTTTCATTGCCCGGTTGAGCGGATTTTTCTATAAAAGAGGAAAAGCAAGGGAGTTGCATTACCCCGTTGAGCGGACTTTTCTATAAAAAGGGAACAGCAAAGTGGTTTCATTGCCCAGTTGATCGGATTTTTCTATAAAAAGGGAAAAGCAAAGGAGTTTCATTACCCGTCAGAGCGTATTTTTCTATAAAAGGGGAAAAGCAAAGGAGTTTCATTACCCGCCAGAGCGTATTTTTCTATAAAAGAGGAAAAGACAACAAATTCCATTACCCCTAAAGCGGAAAGAAGCGGCCTAAAGGTTAAAACGCACTCCACAGTATTCACAAATCAAGGATGATTCCCCCAATATCTGCAAATACTAACCAAAACAAGGAAAAAGGAGCATGATGATGGGGGCTATCGAAAGAAGCGGTTACCGATTTGTACCGGAATATAGCGTTATCGCGCAAAATGGAGCTATCCATGTATATAATCACGAACATTTCATCGAGGAAATTAAATTTCAGTTTTCAGGAAAATTCCCGGAACTGGACCAAATCGAGGATTTAGTTGACCAATACTGCATCCAACATAATATTTAAGGGAACGCTTGTTCGATGTGGAAATTTATGCTATAATTAGAAATGCAATAGAATAGGATCTCTCAAGGGTGGTCGGATCACTCCTATCGAAAGGGGGTGATGCCGTTTGACAGTTTATGAAGCTTTGACGCTGGCAATTTCATTTGCAGGTCTCATTGTCACCGTGCTGTCATTTAACAAAAAAAAATAATCCACCCTTGAGCCGACAAGCATAAACGGTGGATTATCTCTTCCAATATGCCGACTCCCCATGGGGAACCGTCTATTGCATTGACCGAGTAGTTCTTCGTCATGCTCGGTCTTTTTTACTATACGATCTCTATGACCCCATTATACATAATAATAAGAAAAAAAGAAATCAGAAAAGATGCAAATTTTTAAGAGGAGACTAGCGATATGAGTAAATTAACTGTCATTTATCCTCAGGCGGTCGAACATACGAAAAAAAAGCTATATGAAGACATTGATCATTATTTGCAAACGAAAGAAACGATCCCAACCTTTGAACAATACCTCACCGAGCGAAGTCAGTATACTGAACAAATCTGGATTAATGTTTGGCTGAATAAATCCACCAATGACGTTCCAAGGATTGAAAAGAAGGCATTTTTAAAAGAAAAAGGATTTGTTGTGGAAGGCATCGACCGGAAATTAATCAACAAACTGTTTCGAGATGAAATGCGGACCTATCAGCCGTTTGATGCCTTGGAATGGCTGCAGGAAACCTTTGAAGGTGAAGAAGAAAAATGGTCAAAACGGTATCATCAAGCAAAGGCCGACTTTTTAAAACGGGAAGAAGAAAACAAACGGCAGGCTGAAAAACAGCTGCTGCAAAATGAAATCGACTCTTTTGCGGCAGAGTTTATCGAGGAGAATTATCAAAATTTCTACCTTTATATCCGAAGATTTGTTGCAGTTCAATTAGAAGCAGATTTCGAAAACAACCCTAAATTCCAATCCGTTGATACCTTTGCTCTTGAAGAAAAACTAGTCAACCAAGGGAATTTTGATCCGAATGCATATACCACGCTGGCAACGTTTTTTGAGGAACTAACCGGCGACGTCCATAAAACGCTACATTGGGGCAGAAGCTTTTACGAATACGAAACCTATTTTTTCGTATATGAAGGCTTAATTTCTGACTATGTTTCTGAACTCTTGCCGCAAAAGGTATTAGAACAACTACCGGAAAAAATCCATCAACAATTTCAGGCTATCTTTAACGAAAATCTGACCACTTCTTTTGTGAAAAATTGTATTGAAAATCTTATATATGAGGTAGAGGAATATTTTACCCAGGATATCCAAGACGAATATGTTTCGGACCTCTTAAAACTTGTAGATCTTCCATTTGATTTAGAGGTTCACCGAGAAATTTTTGAAATAGATTTTGCGGAACGAGAACGAAAAAGAGCGGAAGAGGAAGCGGAATTACAACGAAAAAGAGAAGAAGAGGCCCGAATGATGGAGGATATTTTCGGCCAGGAATACAATCCATCTCTAGGCAGGCAAATTCGCTATATTCTCCACATAGGAGAAACCAATACGGGGAAAACGCACCATGCCCTTGAGCAGATGAAGGTAGCAGACAGCGGTATCTATTTAGCGCCGCTCCGCCTTTTGGCGCTTGAAGTCTATGATAAATTAAATGCCGAAGGAACACCCTGTTCCTTAAAAACGGGTGAAGAGGAAAAAATCGTTCCTGGTGCCAAACATATCTCCTGTACAGTTGAAATGTTCCATGAAAAAGAATCTTATGATGTGGTGGTTATTGATGAGGCACAAATGATCACGGATAAGGACCGGGGATTTTCTTGGTATAAGGCGATTACGAAAGCGAATGCCCGAGAAGTGCATATTATCGGCAGCCGAAATTCAAAAACGATGCTGCTTGAGCTTTTAGGTGATTCCGATATTGAGATCCATGAGTACAGCCGTGACACCCCACTCGAAGTGGAATCAAAGGAATTTCATATCAAGCACATTAAAAAAGGGGATGCCCTCATTTGTTTTTCAAGACGACGTGTGCTCGAAACAGCATCAAGGCTGCAAAATGACGGACATAAAGTCAGCATGATATACGGCAGCATGCCGCCGGAAACAAGGAAAAAGCAAATTCAGCAATTTAATGATGGAAAAACAAAGGTCATTGTCGCAACAGATGCGATTGGGATGGGATTAAACCTGCCCATCCGAAGAATTGTCTTTTTGGAAAATGAAAAATTTGATGGAACCAGAAGAAGGCTCCTTACTTCACAGGAAGTGAAGCAAATTGCCGGACGGGCCGGCAGAAAAGGGATTTATGATGTTGGAAAGGTTGCTTTTACAAATGATATCAAAACGATGCGCCGACTGTTAATGCAGGAGGATGAACCGGTTCATACCTTCGCGATTGCACCGACCAATTCCGTGTTTGAACGATTCCAGCGCTATTACCGCGATCTCGGGACTTTCTTTGAGCTATGGGGAAAATTTGAAAGCCCAAAGGGAACGAAGAAGGCATCTTTATCTGAGGAGCGGTCACTTTATCAGTTGATTGCCGGGACCGATATTGAAGCAAGACTTCCGTTAATGGATCTCTACGGATTTCTGCACTTACCTTTTTCTAAAAATGAACCGGTGCTAACAAAGCAATGGGAGCAAACGATGTATGCGATTATCGACGGGAGAGAACTTCCTGAGCCTATCGTAAAAGACCGCAGCCTTGAGGAGCTTGAACTTTCCTATAAGGCAGTCGGTCTCCACCTATTGTTTTTGTACCGTTTAGGTGAGAAGACGGAAGCGATATACTGGGAACGTCTGCGCGAAGAGGTCAGTGACCAGGTACAAGAACGGTTAAAAACCGATATCAAGAAATTTGTGAAAAAGTGTAAGAACTGTGGAAAAAAATTGCCTTGGGATCATGCTTTTCCGATTTGCGATTCCTGTCATGCTGCAAAATACCGCCGATATCGCCATGACGATGAGTTTGATTTTTAAAATCCACTGTTTTCGCAACGATTGTGGAATAAGCAATTAATATTGAGACCAGCGAGTGTGGTCTGGCAGGTACGATTCCCAAGCAGTTCCGATCACTATAATCATTACTTACCGCACGGTGAATTTTTTCACTTATGCGGTTTTTTTTATTTATGTGTAATTTCTAACTTTTGTTTCCGGACTTTCCTAAGCAGATTTATGAAATTGGTGTGAGTATCGTGAAATATTAAAGTTAAACAAGAAAATTCAAGGCGGTTCCTGTGTCCAGTGTATTGGTTATTTGCAATCTGCTATTCTTTTAAGAAAAATTCATTTACCAACAAAAATGCAACTAGTTTATAATAAAAGGTATCTAGAAATAGTATTAGTGGTCAATGCATGACACTAGGGAGATTTAAGTAGGTGAGTCCAATCGATGTTATTGAAACAAGGGTGAGAGGTTTTATTCGAGATATTCAACACCCTAAACAGAAAAAGAAAATAAATATTAACGATTTAGAAATTCAGTTGCGCAAGCTAATGGATGATTATTTTGAAATGGACGGTTATTCGTTGTTTTATCGCGCAATCGAAACATTGCAGGCGGAAGGTCAGCTAATCCCTATTCAAAATAATCAATACAATGGTAAAACACCAGCGCTTGCCTTGTATTACTGGGTAAATATAAAAGTTCAGGCAGACAAATGGGATCGGCTCGAGATGATGAAATTAAGTGATCGGTTTGATTTTTCCTATTATGAACGTCATCCCGAGTGGCAGACGAAAGACGAATGGCATCGAATCCAGAACGTATATACTTTTCTAAAATCCAGTTCGGAACGGGAAATCGTGTCATTAGAAGAAAGAAGCCTAGAGCTTTTTGGTCATGAAAAATTCTTAATTGATAGTGATAGCTTTCCTGATGGAAAAGGCTTTTTATCTAGACTTGGAATATCAGAAGACCAACTTAAAATGGTGAACTATGGGGAGCCTTTTGTATTTTGGATGAAACAAGGGAAAGAAATGAAAGATATTCAGCGGGTACTAATCGTCGAAAATCTATCTTTCTTTCATACTTCCATTAAATTATTGGAAGCGAATCAACTCGATTATGCACCTGAACTAATTATTTATGGGGAAGGGACCAAAATTGAACGGAGCTTTTCCTTATTCTTTCGAATGTTTCCGCCAAAATCCTATCTTTTCTATTACGCAGGAGATCTTGATGCCGCAGGATACGGGATCCTCATTCGGCTTATTGAAAAATACCCGGATTGCTGTATTCAGCCTGCCTTAAAAATTTATCGCAAAATGCTAGAATGTATAGAGAAAAGGAATGACCAGAAAATCGGTCAAACCCAAAACCTCAAATACCGAGATCAATTTTTTCAATGGTTTACAGAAGATGATCAAGAACTACTTATGCAATTATGGAAGGAAAATAAGCGGATTCCACAAGAAGTCTTAAACATAGAAACATGGAGGAGATGGATGTGAACGAATCATGGGAAGGTTTCGGCAAGCGTTTGCAACGACTAAATCCACTGTTCGAGCTTGGTAGGGGAATGGAAGTAGGAGAATTGAAGCCTCATATCCAGACAATTCTTATGCAAGTGCTCCTTACCATTTTTTATCGAGAATTGAATGATGATGATCATCGGCGGAAATCAGATATTAAGTATATAGTAGAGGATTCCATTAAGCAGATGAAGCTTTTAGCAGACGATAAACAAATTGAACGGATTACAAGCGGACTTTTATATCAGGGAAAAGAAGAGTATAGTAAACCGTTTGAGGCCTTATATTACGATGAAATAAGACAATCCTGGGAAACGCAAACATTTCGATATGTCACGATGGATGAAATATATACGAATTTAGAGCTAGGCGGATCCATTGTTTATAAACTCACAGATGTTTCTCAAGAAATGATTTTTATGAGCAGGGAAATGGCGGAAGAATTCTCCATAACGATAGAGCAACTCTATAGTATGCAGCTGATTAAAAACGGTAATTTTAGAAAAGCTACTCGTAACCTCGATCACCTCATTTCACGCGTAAACCGCTTAATGGCAAAAGAATTCACATTCCAAAAGGAAATGATTAATAATCCCAAAATCTTATTGATTGAACAAGAATGGCAAAGGGCCGACAACCGTGTTGAAATTGAAAAGCAATTTGACGAAGAAAAAAATCACTTCCGGACCATTACTAGGATGATAGAAAAGACGAGACGTAGAAATGAAGAGGATGATTTTATTCAGAAAGAATTGATTCTTCTCCAAGAAAAAATTGGTCATACAAGGCAGTTGCATGATCGTTTTGCCAAACTAGTCATTCAAAATATCTCCTATGAGATGAAATTAAAGGCAGAAAACCCTTCCTTGTTTTGGGAAACCAGCCTGGTATCCTTTCGCGAACATATTTATGAAAATATGATACTGAAGGAAGGAGTTCAGCGTTTCGAGGCAATAGAAAGAGTCCTTTCCCCCTTATTTTCACCGAAAAATGAGTTTATCTTGCCGCTTGAATGGATTTGGGGGGAACAAGAATTTGATGAAAAACAACTAACGGATGTTGTAATCGAAGAGGAGGCAGAAGTAAGCGTAACTTCTAAGCGAGTAACGGACTGGGCGTCTGTTATAAAGGCATGGAGTTATGTTTTCCAACATTTACAAACATACGGAGAGTTTTCATTAGCTGATTTATCAACACTGCCATTGGAAGTGCAGGATTTATGGTTTGAAGAATATGAAACGATTGATTTATGGATGATGTTTGATAAAAAGCCGCTGAAGGTTCAAGTGCTGCATCGGAAAGAAGAAACAATAAGTGACGAAAGGGAGATTCTTCTTTATAAATTAATGCAGGAATACCCACAATTTCAAGTGTTTGAAGGTTCGAAAATCTATACCATGTTTGATCATCGAGCAGAGCCATTTCTATGGTATCAAATGAGAATTACCCCGTTTAAAATATGTGTCCAGGAGGGATAATCGATGAATGCAGAATCAATCAAAAAAGCTTCTGCTGTCTATTTTACTCTATTAAAAGATAAAGTAATTGACGAAAATAGCGAGCACTTCCAATCGTATTTTGATCCGGAAGTAAGACAGACCGTTCTATTATTAGCAGACGAGTCAGGTACATATATCATCGAATCGCCTAAACGGATCCACTTAGTTGTCCAGCCTACCGGCTCCGTCTTTGCTACGAATTTTACACATTTGAAAGAGAAGCATAAGCAAGTCGAAACGAAAAAACACTTTCATCTTATTAGCGTCGTGATTATGTCTTTCTTAGCAGCGATTGACCGAAATCAGGCTGCAAAAATCCGCATGAAGCGGGAAGGAATTAGCTACTACTCATTAGAGAGGCAAGTAAACGACCTCATAATGAATTGGGATAGTATTCTAAAAGCAAAACCTAACTTCGGAGAAGAAGAACGAATCGATATGAAGGATGTTGTGACAACATGGAAATACATGGAGGTCGACACAGATGATTATGGTGTTAAAAAAGGCAATAGACGAACCAGAATTGGTTTAATCGCCAGCGCTATGCGCTTACTCGAGACGGAGGGGCTGATCGTCATTCTTGATCGGGATGATATTCCAAAGGTAATTCCTAAGAATGAGCTTTTTGAGCGTATTGAATACCTATATCATGATTACGACCGTTATGAATTACTAAAAAAATTAATGGCTACAGAGGAGGAGCAGCATGCCGAAAATCCATCGAATTAGAATTGTTGGCCTGAAGTATGATGGCATGCAAAAGCAATATAAAGACACCACTTTTAACTTCCATAATGAAGAGACATCAACAAATGGTCTCATTGCAATGATGAATGGCGGAGGGAAAGGGGTATTCTTGCAAACCATTTTCCAAATCCTTAAGCCTGGTACCTCATGGGGAAAACAAAATAATCGTTATTATCAACAGTTCTTTTTTAATAATAAAGAGCAATTTATTCCGTATACCTTTCATGTTCTTATTCAATGGGAATTGGACGGTTCTGACCGCAGGCATCTGGTAACGGGCGGCATGTTCTCAGCCGAACAGCGGATTTCGATGAACGAAGAAAGTGGAAATGAAAGCAAAACGTTAGAACAAGAAGCGAAGATCCTCCCTAATATTACCTTTTATACAAGAGAATTTGAAAGGAAAGAAGAGGTATCGCTTGAGCATATTCCACTCTATGAAAATGATGAGGTTGCTGAAACAGAAAGCTTGAAGGACTATTTAAAATGGAATGGATATGATGTTTACCGAGATACGAAAAAGCACTATCGCATTCTTGATACATACGGAATTAACCGTAAAGACTGGGATATTATGAAGGACATAAACAAGGATGAAGGCGGAGTTGGGAAATACTTTGAGGGATCTGAGGATGATCATTCGCTGTTCCAAAAACGAATCATTCCTACAATTAGCCAAGTCTTGCATCGGACGGAACATCAAAAGGACGATCTTGTGGAGATTTTCAAGAGTCAGGCAAGTATCGCGAAGGATTTGCCGGTTCTCTTAAAAAGAGAGCAAGCACATAAGGAATTTTTAGAAGATATTGTCCCTTTTGAAGAGAATCTAGCAAAAGGTGCAGCGCATAAAGAAATTGTTACTGGAAGTATTAAGGTAGGAAGACAACTGCTTGGAGCTTTGGAGCATTTGAAGCAATCGGAAGTGGAAGCGCTGATTACTTTAGAAAAAGACATTGAAGGATTAACGATCACACAAGCAGATTTACGCTTTCAAAAAGACAACCTAGACTACGCCAAAGCTCATAGAGAGGTACTAGATTGGGAGAAGAAATTAGTAGAAGAAAGGAATAAGCATACTTCCTTTCAAGCAATCGTTCAGGAGAAACAGGAAAGAAAAGAGCTGCTCGCCTTTCATGCCTTATTGAAAGAGTGGAGTGAAAACGAACAAAGTATTCGCACTCTTGCACAGCAGATTGCGACATTAGAACAAAATAGCGGCTTAGAGCAAGTGAATCAAAGAATGGATGAGATCAAAAAAGAAACTAAAATGCAATGGGAGCATTCTTATCTATCCATACAAGAAGCTGTAAAGCAGTATTGGGGTTATCAAAAGTTTTTAAAGAAAAAAGGAAACGAACTTACGCAACAGGATAAACAAAAGACAAAAGAGATTGCTCAGCTTAGCAGTGAAATTGATTTTTTATATACACAAATCCATACATTTGAGACTAAAGAAGAAGCGCTCATCAAAGAGTTTGGCGACCGCATAACCTATGACTTAAAGGGTTTTACTGAGTTTCTTTCTAAACAAATTGATGACAAAAAGGCTTTGTTAGAAGAGTTGCAAGCAAAAGAGAAAGAATCTAGTGGACGGCAAAATCAACTTGCCACTTTACATGGCACACTCGGTCAATCGATTCAGTTTTCAGAAGAAAAATGCGGAGAGTTAAAAGCTGCAATTGAGGAGCAAAAGCCAAAAGAAACTAAACTATTAACTAAGCTCCATGGCTTATTAGATGATGTTACTGCACCGTTCACAAAAGCGCTTCTTTCGAAATATGCCATACAGATTGAAGAGGTCCTAGTAAATAATAGAGAACAAGGTGAACAAATTAAAAAAGACCTTTGGGAAATACAACTGGATCATTCCTTAAATGATGAGCACTTCTGGATTCCTAATAAAGATGTGAAGGAATTAAAGGAATGGATTGATGAAAAGACGGGCATTGATGTGTTTTATGGTACCCAATTTCTCCAATCCTTACGTGCAGAGGAAATGGCGAACCACCTTATGGCAAACCCACTTCTTCCATATGGAGTGGTCGTTAGCGGGCAACAATGGCAAAAAATTAATCAGCAGATTCTTTCGGGAAGAATGTTTAAAAGTCCTGTTCCGATTTTCATGCGTGAGGAAATGAACAACAAAAAGCAATCGCCATCCTTTGTGATCATTAACGGAACAGAGAAAGAGCTATTAAGTGATAAAATTCTATTTACCGACTGGAAAATAAAGATTGCTAAACAAATAGAAGAAAAGAAAGATACTCTTATTGAAATTGAAAAAACCGAAACTTCCTTACGCCTAATTTTAAAAGAAATTGATCGGTTTATCTCAAGTGAGCTTTGTATTGATCTCGAGAAATCTTTGACTAAAGAACAGAACGCTCTTCTTTCTAAGAAAACTGAATTACAAGATGTCACGACAAAACAGGAAAAAGAGAAAGAAATACAGCTTCAGCTAAATGAGCAGCGGCAAAAGGCAATTCGAAAGATAGATAAGCTTACAAGAGATGTGGAAACCTTAGAGGATTTTAATCAAGAAAAAACACTGCACCTAGTGAATAAACGGGTGAAACTAGAAAAAGAGAAGCAAAAGGAAGCCTTGGTCAATAAACAATTAGAAATAGGAAAAGAGCATGAAAAAATTGTTGAACTACAAAACCAGTGGAATCAAACCTATTTAGAATGGAAGCTTACAAACGAACAAAATATAAAGGAGATCGCCGTCTTTATTGAAACAGCGGCATTTCCTGTTGATGAAAAAGCGGAGCAATGTGAAGTAGTCCCACGTTTATCACCACATTTATTAGAAGAGATAAATGGAAGCATCAGAGAGTTAATACAACTTCAAAAATCAAAAGAAGAACAGGCTAAAGAATTACTGGTTATTCAAGCAAGAAAAGAAACAGAACAAAAGCAACAAAAGAAATTCGAGAAAAAACTTGATGCGCTTAACAAAGAATGGCATAAAGCTCCGGTACCAGATGAACCTATTAGTATATTAGAAAATATGCTGCAAACCGCACAGAAGGAAGCGAGAGCAGCAGAAAAAGAAGAACGGGAACAAGGTACAGCTGTTACAGTGGCAGAAACGTCCCTAAAGCATGCGACTGAACAACGTGTCAAGTCAGGTAAAAAAGTAGCAAAGCTTGAAAAACAGCCTGAAGAATGGGAAGACCTTGACTTAGAAGTAAAGGAAGTCGAAATAAAAGACCAAACGAAAAAAACGATAGAAGAAAAAAAGCAGGCGGAAAAGCGCCAAAAAGAAATAGAAGCAAACATTACTGGTTATGAAGGGGATTTGTTAACATTATCCGTTATCCTTAAGGAGGAAGCTCTAGCATTTACGGATTCGGATTTAGAAAAAGTTAAGAGTCAAGGAAAAGCCTGTATCTTATCCTGGTGTGAAGAGCAACAAGCAATACAGGAAGATGGACAGGAGAAACATGCAAAAATCGAACAATCCTTGCGTAATTTAAAGCTATCAATTGAAGGAAAAGATTGGGAGATTCGTTTTAAAAATGATGTGTTAACCACATTAGATCATATGAATACGAGGCATTATTCGCATATTCAAAGCATCGTTCAAAATATGAAGCGTTTTTCTCAAAGTGGATTGGAACAATTAGAACGTGACAAGGAAAGGGCAGAAAAGGCTCAAAACTTCTGGGCAAGCCGTGCCAGCATGAAAGTCATGAGCATTTCAGAGGCGATTCGTTCCATGATTGCAAAAATGAAGCTGAAAAATGAACGAGGAAACTTTCCTCTCGTCCAGCTAAAAGAAGACATTTTGCCTAAAAAGGCTGAAGATATCGAGCCGCTGCTTAAGCAGCATTTTGTCGCTGCCATAAACAAAATTACTAAACAATTTGATGTGATTGATAGTAGTAATCAAGCTGTAGACCAAGAAATAAAACAACTCATTAGCGATGAGCAAATATTGTTTGTATCTTTGCGGAATCGGTATCCTGAGCTACTCGTCTATAATATGCGAACGGATAATGCCTTTATGTACGGGAAACCGCAAAGAGAGCATTATTCAACCTGGCAGACCATTAATCAAGGTTCAAAGACGAAATCCGATGGTAGTGGAGGTCAAAAGCTATCAGCCCGAATGGTAATGATGATGATGTTATTATCAGTTAAAAACGAGACCGATCAAAGCTGGGTTCCTTTAGTCTGTGATAATCCATTCGGACAAGCTGCGTCGTCACATGTCCTTGATCCAATTTTCTCCGTAGCCGAAAAACTGAAGTTCCAATTCATCGTCGTCACTCCGCCCGAACTAGTGAAAACGGAAATCAGCCAAAGATTTGATGCCTATTATAAATTGGACTTTATTCGCGAAAAAGGAAAAGAAATTGTAACAGATACGATTGTTCCGGCATTTCGGATATACCAGGGAGCGGAAGTAACTCATTAAGTTGAATCAATGATATAGCACAAAATGCCACACAGTCTTGTGTGGTTTTTTCTTCTGCTTGGCAATCATTCCTTATATATGAAATAATGGGAAAATAATACACCGTAAAGTGAGGTGCAGTACATGCAGCTTTCATTCACTGTAAGGGGGCAGGGGGCGGAAGCCGTTTCCTATCTTCTTGCTAAAAATCCAAATAATCTTTATGAACGGGATGAAAAGGGCTTTAAAACCCGAATTGTCTACACAATCTTTACACCGAATGAGGTCCAATTTCTGATTTATGTAAAACCGGACGCTATAGATTTAGTACGGAACTCTGCGGACTTATATGATATTACCTCCTACATAAATGATCGCGAGTTTGCGGTTAGCAGTATTTTCACTTCAGCTATTCGTAAAGCGCTGGGCACTGCGTTAAATGGGAAACCACAAGAAGAATATCTGAAATGGGTACAGCATCCCTTTGAAATAGAACTAGCCTTTGGTCCGGTTGCGACTGATTTAAATGATGAGGAGGTTCACGCATTATTCGAACCAAACGGCTAGCAGGTAAACCTTGAACGCGGCGTGGCAAATAAGAAAATTCATGAAAAAAGCTCGGCAAAATTTATTACCTTAAAAGGGCGGCAGTCCCTTCAAAATGCCCTGAAACATGTGTTTATTCTCATCCCGGTGATGGATAACTATAAGCATTATTTTATTGATGAAAAAGAAATAGAAAAACTAGACCGATACGGGGAAGGGTGGCTTGAAAACCATCCGTTAAAGCAGTTGATTGTAAAACGTACATTAAGATTTGAAAACCTGATTTCACAGTCAAAGTTTTTTGAGCCGGAGCCTTCTAAGACTGAGCTGCCAAAGGTTCGCTTAAATGACCTTCGCTATCAGACGATAATTGATTCTATTAAAGGATTACCAAACAAAGAAACGATTATTGACCTTGGTTCCGGTGAAGGAAAGTTATCGACCTTGCTTGGTTTTGTAGAAGGAGTAATGGAGATTCTTGCGGTAGAGCCCTCGAATAAAGCTCGGTTACGTGCCTTGGACAGGTTTCATCAAGCGAAGGAACAATCTGGGTTTCTCGAACCTACAACAATGGCGGGGTCACTGTTTTATTTTGACGAGCGTTTGCAAAATAAAAACATTATGATTTTATGTGAAGTCATTGAACATATCGATGAAGCTCGGTTGGGGAACATTTTTAAAATGATCTTCCATGATTATCGCCCACAGGTCCTAATCGTTACGACACCCAATCAGGAATACAATGTCGTCTATGAAATGGACGTGGAGATGCGGCATAATGACCATCGCTTTGAATGGACACGAAATGAATTTCAGCAAAAATGCGCCGAGTGGATAGAAGGAACTTCTTATCATGTTCAATTTCATGGGATTGGTGAGGAGCATCCAACCTTTGGTCAGCCGACACAAATGGCGATATTTACAAGGAAGGAGGGATGATGATGAGGATTATTCATTTGCCCCATACAGGGATTGTGTTATTTGTCGGACCTTCCAATTCGGGAAAAACAACGGTTTTAAATCGCTTAATCGCTGAAAAAGTAATTCTGCCCTCTGAAGTCGTGAGTTCGGATCAGTTCCGCGTTCTTGTTAGTGATGTTGAATATATCACTTGGAATGATCGGCCGAGGGATGAGGCTGATGCATTATATGATGAATACAACCAAATTTCTAAAGAGGCTTTTCAGGCAATGGATTTTTTAATTGAAAAACGCTGCCGACTCAATAAATTAACTCTGATTGATGCCACGCACTTACGGGTGGAAGATCGCGAGCGGTACCTGGAAATTGCAAAAAAACACCATGTCCCGGCCTCAGCTATCGTGTTGAACGTTCCAGAAAAAGAACTGCTAGAAAGGGATTCAGAAAGGGAATTCCCCCGCGGGAAGAAAAGAATTAAACAGCAGTTTCAACAGTTCCAAAAAACACTTCGTTCGATAAAAAAAGAAGGCTTCCAACGATGTTATATTTTAAATGAGGAAGAGATCCAGGCTTTAGAAGTACATCGTTTAAAAAATCCACTTGTAA
Source organism: Neobacillus cucumis (assembly GCF_016107705.1). The sequence goes on along the minus strand of NZ_JAEHGC010000018.1, from coordinate 66,745 downwards.
TCGATGTGGGTAATGGAATTGATTTGATCGGCGACATTCATGGATGTTATGACGAGTTTATTGAATTATTAGGAAAGATTGGATATTTGGAAAATCAGGAAGGGTACTATGTCCATCCGGATGGGCGAAAAATTCTTTCGTTAGGGGATGTAATGAGCCGCGGACCTCGCTCCATTGATACCTTGCAATTTTTCCATAAGCATATCGAAGCAGGTCTGGCTTATATGATTGACAGTAACCACGGCTGGAAAATTGCCCGCTGGCTAGATGGGCGTCAAGTAACGCTCGCTCATGGCGATGAAAAGGTTGAAGCTGAGTTTGAAATCTTTGAAAAACAAGCTGGAAAAGATGCTGTTGACCTATTAAAGAAGCAAGTAAAAGAAATGCTTTTAGAGGCAAAATCGCATTATATTATCCAGAAAAATGGCGTAAATGTCGCCGTTGCCGTCCATGCCGGTATTAAAGATTACTATATTGGCAAGCAATCCCCAAGGATTTCCGACTTTTGCCGGTATGGCGATACGGATGGCCTGGATGAAAACGGGAAACCGCTGCGAAAGGATTGGACGCTTAACCATAAATCAAGTGAGCTAATTCTTTGGGGGCATGACCCGAAACCGCAGCCCTTGCAAATCAATCATACCTTGAATATTGACCAGGGGGCCGTATTTGGAGGTAGGTTAACGGCAATCCGCTATCCTGAAATGGACTTGGTTTCAGTGAAAGCGAAGCAAGATTATGCCAATGTCCCTGACAATCCTTTACGAGAATGGGAAAGCAAAAGGCTTGCCCCACCGAATATCCGTAAATTTATTGAGGGATTTGCTGTTTCGACAGAGCAAAACAGGCATATTGCGATTGCTGCCGATGGAGTCAAGTCTGCTTTAGATGATCTTTCTCATTTTACCGTACCGATTGAGGAAATCCCTTATATTCCGCCAACGATGAGCCCAACGCCAAAGCCATCAAGATTAGAGGGATATTTAGAGCATCCATTGGAAGCATTTGAATATTATCAAGCGAATGGCATCAATAAAATGGTCGTCGAGAAAAAGCATATGGGCAGCCGCGGCATTTTGTTTCTTTTTAAAAATAAACAAGTAGCTAAAGAGTATGTGGGCAGGGAAACATTGGGGACCATTTATACCCGAACAGGAAGGCCGTTTTTTCAAAAAGATTTAGGCGAACGGATTTTGGAGATACTTAATCGCGATTTAAGCGGGTATTTTGAAAAATACAACACCGATTTTGTCCTGCTTGATGCCGAAATTCTCCCGTGGAATTTAAAGGCAAAGGATTTGATTCTTAATCAATATGCGCATGTTGGGGAAATGGCATTGCTGGATCGAATGAAGGTTAAGGAGATGCTTGAAAAGGCGATTGAAGGTGGCAAGGATGTAACCGAGTGGCTCCAGGAAACTAGAGAGGAGCTTAATGAAGCGAAGATATTTAATGAAGTTTATCAAAACTATTGCTGGGAAACAGAAGGAATAGAGGGAATTCAAATTGCTCCCTTCCATACTCTGGCGCATAGCAATCAAACCTTTTTTGACCAACCGCATGTGTGGCACATGGAAAAAAATCGCGAGTTTAGCCGTCTTTCTTCCTTATTTATCGAAACGGAATATCGTGTGGTATCGGATGAGGCTTCGATGGAGACGGCGATCAAGTGGTGGGAAGAAATGACAGAAAATGGTCATGAGGGGTTTGTTGTGAAACCTGAAAATTTTGTGGCCCGTCATAAAGGAAAACTCTTGCAGCCGGCAATTAAAGTAAGAGGGCGCAAGTATTTGCATATTATTTACGGGATTGATTATTTAAAGCCTGAAAATCTGATGAGGTTAAAACAAAGAAATACCGGGAAAAAGCAGCGTAATGCTGTAAAGGAGTTTTGCCTGGGACTTGGATCGGTTCAAAGGTTTGTGCAGCGGGAGTCATTGGAAAGAGTGCATGAATGTGTGCTGGGCGTGTTGGCGCTCGAGGCGGAACCGATCGATCCACGGTTATAATTAGGGAAATACGTAGTTCTATTTTCCTTTAAATAGCTAAAATATCTTCACCCTCTCTAGTATATTAGCAAATCATCTCCATAAGATGGTTAAAAGGATACAGAAAAGGTGTGATGATATGGCGGTACATGTGGTTCGTAAAGGAGAGAATTTGTGGGGGATATCCAGGATGTATGGGATACCCCTGCAAACCGTTGCCCAAGTAAATGGTTTAACTTCTACAACATCCCTCGTACCCGGCCTTGCACTATATCTTCCCGATACACAGCTGCCCATTCGCTATTACCATATAAAAGCTGGGGATCAAATTTGGCAGATAGCCAATCTTTTTAACACGAATGCAGCTGCAATTTTAGCAGCCAATCCTCGTATTAATCCCAACCGGATGGTGATAGGGCAAATTATTGCTATCCCTTCACCTATTAAAATGAACTTAACAACTCTTGGCTTTATTGTTCCGTCTTCAATAGGAGATATTCTTACCACACTTGATACGTTGGCTAACCAACTTACCTATTTAGCAGTCGTTGCCTATTCCTTTACGGAAGAAGGCTTTGCTTTTAATGAGATTGAGGATTCTGACATCGTAACCAAATGCAATCAACTAAACATTACCCCTTTATTGATGATCCGAAATTTTACGAAAGGTGACTTTAGTGCTGAGCTCGCGGGAAAGGTGTTAGAAAGTCCAGTCTATCGTCAAAATTTAATTGCAAGCATTGTTAACTTAACCATTCAAAGAGGTTTTGGCGGGGTGAGTATCGATCTTGAATTTATTCCTCCGCCAAGGCGGCAGGACTTCAATAAATTTCTAGTTGATTTAAAAATGGCATTAGGCAATCTGATTCTTCATGTGAATGTTCATGCCAAGACGGCCGATATTCCGACGAATCGCATTATTGGAGCTTATGATTATATGGCGATTGGAAATGCAGCTGACATTGTGGCTGTTATGACCATTGATTACGGGTATCCAACAGGCCCGCCTGATCCGATTGCTCCTATTACTTGGATGGAGCAAGTCGTCCGTTATTCACTTACGCAAATCAATCCGCAGAAGCTACAAATCGCTCTGCCTCTTTATGGGTATGACAAAATTGCTTCTACTCATGCAACACATGCTTTATCTGTTCTTGCCGCTCAAAACCAAGCGATTGCAACAGGTCAACAAATTCAGTTCGATATTACCGCGAAATCGCCATGGTACCGTCTTTGGAAAAATAATGAGGAGCATGTGGTCTGGTTTGAGGATATTCGAAGTTATATGGAAAAATATAAATTAATGGACGTATATTTGCTTTTAGGAACTACCTTTTGGCAATTAAGCCTGCCCGCTCCACAAAATTGGGAATATCTTAATCAAAATATATCGGTTGTAAAAAATATAATTTAAGTGGTCTGGCAATTTTTTTTCGAAAACTTTTGGACAAACTTTAAAGGAAAAAAGGAGGTTTGAAAAAAGGCTTGAATAAAAGAGTAAAAAATTCGCTGCTTATATTATTTCTTTTCATTTCTGCTACGGTACCATACATACTCGAAACCCCGGTTGAGGCCAAAGCCCCTGTGTCACTGGACCAAAAATTAAATCAACTCATCATGAATGAACCTGATTTACAAGGAGCAATTGACGGAATCAGTGTGCGGTCAGCATCATCAGGGCAAATCATTTATGACCACATGGGGAATACCCGTCTGCGAGTGGCTTCAAATATGAAATTGTTGACCGCGGCTGCGGCACTAAATACTTTGGGGGAGAATTACCGCTTTAATACAGAAGTGCTGACAAAAGGCAGAATAAAAGGAAAAACCTTGTATGGCAGCCTGTATTTAAAAGGAAAGGGCGACCCAACCCTTTTAAAAGCGGATCTAGACCACATGGCGGAGCAGCTTAAACTGAGTGGGATTGTTAAAGTTAAGGGTAACCTGATTGGGGATGATTCCTATTTTGATCATGTCCGTTATTCAACCGATTTACCTTGGTCCGATGAAACCACCTACTATGGTACGCAAATTTCCGCCTTGACCGTTTCGCCTGATCAGGACTACGATGCGGGAACGATTATTGTACAGGTTAAGCCGGGCAGTCAAAAGGGAATGAAACCAACTGTATCGCTGTCACCGAAAACAAACTTTGTAAAAATAGTCAATCGAGCGGTTACCGGGGCATCTGACTCTAAAAAGGATCTTAAAATGGAGCGGGGACACGGAAATAATATCATCACGATATCAGGGCTCATTCCGAAGAACAGTAAAAATGAGCGAGAGTGGGTAGGTGTTTGGGAACCAACTAATTATACGCTCGCATTATTTAAACAATCTCTTTCCGAACATGGAATTAAATTAACAGGAAAAATTAAAACAGGGAAAACGCCTAAAGACGCTATAGAGCGAGTCAGTCATTCCTCGATGCCGCTTTCCGAGCTGCTCGTTCCCTTTATGAAGTTAAGCAATAATGGCCATGCTGAGGTTTTGACAAAGGAAATGGGCCGAGTGGTGAAAGGTGAGGGAAGCTGGGAAAAAGGTCTTGAGGTCATTCAAAATGAGCTTCCAAAGTTTGGGGTCAACCTGAAGACAATGCTGCTCAGGGATGGATCCGGTATATCCCATGTGAATTTAATACCAGCCAATCAAATTTCACAATTGCTATATTCTGTCCAAAACAAATCTTGGTTTCCTATTTTCCTGAATTCACTGCCGGTCGCGGGTGAAAATGAGAAAATGGTAGGGGGATCCCTAAGATACCGTTTAAAGACCCCATTAACAAAAGGTAAGGTTTGGGCTAAAACAGGGACGATTAGCACCGTGACTTCCTTATCCGGATACGTTCAAACAAAAAGAGGAGAAAAGCTGATTTTTTCCATTTTGTTGAATAATTTGTTGGATGAGAAAAAAGGAAAGAAGATTGAAGACAGGATTGTTGAGGTGTTGGCGGGTACTTAAAAACGGTGAGGAAATCTCCTCACCTTTTTTTGAAAAAATTTAAATTTGATAGTTTTTGTACCTCTCCAGCAACCTTAAATTTAATTGGGAAAGCGATTAGGAATAACCCCACGTCGTTTACCTTCTTGGGGAATAGGCATCTTTCTTCCCAAGTATATAATTTTGAAAGTAGCAAACTCTATTTTTACAAATAAAGGATTGGACGGGATTTTATGAAATTCGGTTGTCATATCAGTATTAAAAATGGATATCTAGGAGCGGCAAAACGAGCGGTTGCATATGGTGCATCCGCTTTTCAATATTTTCCGAAAAACCCGAGAAGTCTTTCGGTAAAAGATTTTGATCTGGAAAATGCGGTAAGCTGTAAAAGTTTTTGTAGAGAGCATGGACTTATATCCGTTGCCCATACACCCTATCCTACAAGTCTTACGCCAACAGAGGATAAACGGGAATTAACGATTGCATCGTTGTTAAATGATTTGGAGATTGCCAACACCTGTGGCTCGGTAGGAGTGGTGGTGCATTTTGGCAGCCAAATCAGCCAAACAGATCCTCTAGCCAGCTATCATTTGATGCTCGATATGTTAAATTCGGTTCTTCGTCAGTGGGACGGGGACTGTCTGGTTTTATTAGAAAATAATGCCGGGACGAAAGGGGCCCTTGGCACCACACTTGAAGAATTGGTCCAAATCAGGAATTTATGTGAGTATCCAGAGAAAATCGGTTTTTGTCTCGATACCTGTCATGCTTTTGCAAGCGGACTTTGGAATGGTGAAAATGCTGAGGATTTATTTGCAAAAGGCGTAGATTTAGGCTATTGGGAAGAGTTGCAAATCATACATTTTAATAACTCGAAATATCCAACCGGTTCAAAGAAAGACCGCCATGCCAATATTTTTGGTACTGGCCATATTAACGAAGAGCAATTTGAAACCTTCATACCTTCGACACTTTTAAAGGAGATTCCTTTTATTTTAGAAACACCGGATGATGAGGGGATTAGCCATAAAGAAGAGATTGAGATGCTTAAGCAAAAATGGGGGTGAATCTTTGCGATCAAATTGTCAATACCGTATAAAAGTGTGTTATATATTTAAATAAGTGTTGATTTTCTGCAGAAATGTGTTAATATCGGTCCAAAATATTATGTTAAATAATGGGTGTAGATGATATACTCAAAGAGATATAATTGGTCTTAGTGACCGAAGAAGCAAAAAATCTGGTTCCACGGTAACCGAAGAGCCATCTCAATGCCCAGAAGAGCAAAAATATGATGTTCGCGGTAACCGAAGAGCCGTCTCAATGCCCGAAAGAGCAAAAATATGATGTCCAAGGTCATCGAAGATCGGCCTTAGTGCCCGACAATGCGCGAAAACTAGATCATCGATCACTGTGCTATTTTTAGAAATTCTTCCTTTAAAATCGCATACATTTTTAAATTCCAGTGATTTTCTTTAATAAACAAAGCTTTTTTCATGATACCTTCAAGAGACATGCCTGCTTTTTCCATGACTCGAGCAGACCCAATGTTTTGAACAAAACACCTTGCTTGGATCCGCACTAAATCCATTTCTTCAAAGCCATATTGAATAATTTTCTTTGCAGCCTCCGTGATGATTCCCTTTCCCCAATAATTTGGTGAAAGAACATAGCCAATTTCCGCTATCTTATGGTGCTGCTGCCAGGAAACAAAGTCAATCGATCCAATCATTTTGCTCGTTTCTTTGTATTCAATTCCCCACGGCGCAATTTTCTTTTGCTCATATTGATTTAAAGCAAAATCAATAAACACCTGTGAGTCCGCTAACGTCCGGTGTGTATTCCATGTAACATATTTGGTTACCTCTTCAATGGAACCATAGGAAAAGATGTCTTCCAGATCTTCCTGCGTTACTTTTCTAAGAATGAGCCTTTCTGTTTCTAAAACAGGTAACTCGAAATCCATAAATCCACCTTCTTAATGTTAGTTATTTCCATTATATATGAAACTGGTAAAATATAAAGTAAGGGGGAAGCGAAAATGGACGATAAAATTCAAATTTTAAAACAGTGGCTAGAGGAATCGAATTATACCGTTATATTTACAGGGGCAGGAATGTCCACGGAGAGCGGATTACCTGATTTTCGCTCCGCTTCATCCGGTTTATGGAAAGATCAAGATCCTATGAGACTAGTAAGTACCGAAGCGATGCAAAATAATCGCTATGAGTTTATTGAATTCTATCAAAATCGGATTGAAAAGATTGATAAGTATAAGCCCAATATCGGGCATGAAGTTCTAGCTCAATGGGAACGGGAAGGGAAACTTAACGCGATTATTACCCAAAACGTGGATGGCTTTCATCAGGAAGCAGGCAGTAAAAATGTAGCCGAATTACATGGCTCATTAAGAACCTGTCATTGTTTAGAGTGCCGAGATATTTTTCCAATCGCGAGATTTATGGAGCAAAATTTATCCTGTGAATGTGGTGGATTCATCCGCCCATCTATTGTCCTGTTTGGCGAAAGACTGCCGGAAGCAGCTTTAATACAGGCAGCACGGGAAACAAAGAAAGCTGAGCTGTTTATTGTTCTCGGTTCCTCCTTAAATGTCTCACCGGCAAACTTTTTTCCGCAAGAAGCAAAAGAGAATGAAGCAAAACTCGTCATTATCAATATGGAGCCAACGGGAATGGATGATGTAGCTGATTTGATGATTCATCACAGGAAAATTGGCGAGGTATTACAGGAATTAATTCAATAGATTTTTTAAAAAATATACGAAACGACCTTTCTCATAGAAATATATTTTCAGGGAAAGTGCGAACAGGAAGATTGGGGGTCTTATAGATGAAAACGTCAAACGATCAAACAAGTTTTATGGTAGACAAATCGAAAATAAGCTATCATAGATGTTCTGAGGTAGAGGATCATTTTATTCATCAAGCCTTTCAAGATGGTTTTTCGGATTATATGATAAAAATGGAAATTTCAGAGCAGGATTTTATCCAGCGCTTTTTTGGTCCTGAAGGCAATTCAAGAGATACCTCCTTCATCGCTTTTTATGAACAACAGCCTGTGGGAGTAATATTGGGCGGCATTAAAAAGTATGAAACCATTAAAACGATGAGATGTGGAACATTGGCGATTCACCCTGATTTTAGAGGAAAGGGCATCAGCCAAAAGCTATTTGGCCTCCATAAAGAAGAAGCAATTAAGCAGGGATGTAAGCAGCTTTTTCTTGAAGTAATCGTCGGGAATGACCGAGCGATTCATTTTTATAAAAAATTAGGCTACGAAAAAATCTATGATATTGTATATTACTCAAATCAAGATTTATCGGGACTAAAAATTATTTTAGAAACAAAATCAGCAGCGATCATAAGAAGTTTGGATTTTAATGACTTTCAAACGCATATTCAAAAATGGACCTATCATATTAACTGGCAGAATGATATCGATTTTTTAGAAATATTGACCGATAATTATTATTTTGGGGCCTACCAAAACGAAGAATTAGTTGGTTGTCTATCCATCAATTCGAATGGCGGGATTAGTTTTTTAATGGTGGATAAAAATGTAAGAGGACAGGGCATTGCAACATTGCTTTTGCAAACCGCCTGCAAAAATCTCGATTTATCAAAAATGTATACTGGATTTCCGAACAATAGTTTACTTGAGGGTTTTTATAAAATGCATGGTTTTCAAAAAGGAAACCTCGCACAATATGAGATGTATTTGATCCTTTAATAGGAAAAAAGCATTGGTTGAAGTGACCAATGCTTTTTTCTTTAGACAAACAAATATTCCTTCATTTCCCCATATTTACTAAATCCGAGTTTCTCGTAAAGCCGCAGCCCGGCTGGGGTTGCATGGAGAATCGCGGTATGATATCCATCAAGTTTCGCTTTTAAGAGTAACGCTGTCATAATATCCATACCGATGCCTTTTCCTTGGAAGTCCAGTAAGGTGGCTACATTGTATATTCCTGCTATTCCATTACGGTAATAAAGCGTTGCAGTCGAAACTACTGTGTCATCTACATAACCAACAAAATTGACGATATTGGGATCTTCTTTATGGATTAGTTCACCAATCGGCTCAAGAAATTGCTTTGGAATACCGAATGAAGTGCAGGCACATTGAGAGAAATTTACTGCATCTCTTTTCATACCGATTGTTTGTATGGTTAGTTCAGGAAGCGGTGGTGTGAGCGGTTGAAAGGTGTCCAAGTTGATCGCCATCAAGATCGTACCAGGAATTTGCTGGGCACCATTTTCGAGCAATACTGACCCGATTTCAACTGGTTTATCATGGTCCCAGATGCGCCAAAGAAAAGGGATTTGCTGGCTTTTGTAATCGTTTACAATTGAATCTACAAATCTATGAACGTCCTGAACGACATTTGTTTTTAATATATTGTTAAATAAAGGGTGTTTTAGTGGCGATTTAATTCGAAAACAATTTTCGTCCTCGATCACTTGAAGTGCATCGGATAATCCTCCCCATGTATGCATAAGGCCAATCATATTATCCTGTGTTAATTTAATTACTTCAGGAACGGTCAAATCTTCCAAGGAAAAATTCATTCACGTACCCCCTTTTTCTCATCCTATGGATATGTTCCTAGTTTGTCTTTAGAACCATTTCACAAAAAAACAGAAGATTGACACTAATAAAAATGCCCTATACAATATTTTTATATATTAGTAGATTGGGGCTAAGACATGCTTAAAACTGAGATAAACACCGTTGCAACCTTATGTCAGCTTCATACAGACCTATCAGATGAAGAGATCCAAAAGATTCAAGAAGTGGTTCAAAACCTCCAGTTAATTGCGGACCTGAATCAAGCAAATGTATTTATCGACTGTCAAACGCGGGAAAAGAAACATGCGATTGTCGTGGCTGAGGCGGCACCTTCGACGGCCAAATCTGTCTATAAAAATCCGGTTGTCGGTAAATTTGCTTATGAAACATTTGAACCCGCTGTTTTTTATGCCTTTCGAACAGGAAAGCCGCTTTTTCTCAATCATGCCTTTACCCAAGAAGGTAAAAAAGTCGAACAAAGTGTGGTTCCGATTATGGGTGTTCATAATTGGGTTATTGGCACGTTGATCATGGAGAAGGACAATAGCGATAAGCTTCAAAATCAAAATAAACTGAAAGCGCTAACAGAAGCAAATGAGACTCTCAGTGAACTATTATTGGGAATGGCCGAAAACCGTCCGTTTATTCCGGAAGTCATAGAGGAGTCATTATTCATTATTGACCAAGATTTACGAATTCAATATTCGAATCCTGCGGCGATGAACCTTGTGTTAGAAATGTGTTCGATGGAGTGTAAAAGTGGAAATCTTTTTACCACCTTTTTTCCTAATTTAGAAGAAATCTGTCTGCGATCAGATGAACTTGTGATTCAAGAAGTGACGATTAAGAATAAAGTCTTTCAAATGAAAAAAATTGCGCTTGTGCAAAATGAACAAAACAGCGGCTCTTTTATTATTTTTCGTGATTTAACAGAGCTTCGTGAAAAAGAGCGAGAGCTTACTGTGAAGACGGTGGCGATCCGCGAAATTCACCATCGTGTGAAAAATAACCTGCAAACAGTCGCAAGTCTACTCCGTTTGCAAATGAGAAGGGGAATTCCCGAGGAGAGCAAGGTCCATTTCGTCGAAAGCCTTAACAGAATTTTAAGTATTGCTTCTGTATATGAAATTATTTTATCCAACTCGCAAAACCAGGATGATGTGGAGATTGTTAGTTTGATAGAAAAAATTGGCAATATGCTGGTCTTTAGTGATGATCATGAAGGAAAAACGATTATGATTGATTATTCAGGACCGAAGCTTTTTATTAAATCAAATTTAGCTGTTTCGGTTGCCCTTGTTATCAATGAATTAATTCAAAATTGTGTGAAGCATGCTTTTACGGAGATGAATGAAGGACAAATACATGTGGTCATCGAGGAAGATGCTTCAGCCATAAGGGTTCTGGTAAAAGATAATGGAATTGGCTATACCTCTACCATGAAACCATCTTTAGGGCTTGATATTGTCAAGATGATGATTGAACATGATTTATCGGGACATTTTGAGATCGAGGGAACGAGTGAAGGCACAGTTGCGACCGTCGAATTTCCCTTTACAAGGGAGGTTTAAGGCATGAAAAAGCGAATTATGGTAGTAGAAGATGAATCCATCGTCCGATTGGATGTTTCGCTGATGTTAAAGGATGCTGGCTACGATGTTGTTGCCGAAGCGGCGGATGGTGAAAAAGCCATTGAATTAGCTTATTCTCTCAAGCCCGACTTAATCATTATGGATATTAAGATGCCAAAGTTGAATGGTTTGAAGGCGAGTGAGATTATTTCGAATAAATTCAATATCCCGATTTTGCTGTTAACGGCCTATAGTCAAAAGGAATATATTGAGAAAGCGAAGAAGGCCAATATTTTAGGGTATTTGGTAAAACCAATCTCGGAGGCAAACCTGATTCCAGCAGTTGAAATTGCCTTGATGCAGGCAGAAAATGCAAATTTTTACAAAGAAAAAGTAGAAGAAATGAATCGGGAGCTGAAAAACCGTAAGCTGGTAGAAAAAGCTAAAGGAATTTTAATGAAACAATTGAATTTACAGGAAGAAACGGCTTACAATAAGATGAGAGACCTCAGCATGAAAAAACAGCTGCCAATGGAAAAAGTGGCAAAGTACATTATTTTGAAGTACCCAAGTTAGTTTACAAGTGAATAGATCAAGCAATGGTGCTTAGTAGGTTTTATTTTTGAAAAAAAAATAAACTCTATTAGGCATTTTCTTTTTTTAGGAAATGGAGAGGTGATTGTTGTGAGTGAAGAGAAAAAGCGGTTTATACAGGAATTTGTCCCAGGGAAGCAGGTAACTTTAAGCCATATTATTGCGAATCCGGACCCGGATATGTTTGAAAAATTGGGGATTCAGGAGGCTGGGGCTCTTGGAATTTTAACGTTAACGCCAAGCGAGACAGTAATCATTGCCGGGGATTTGGCGACGAAATCAGCAAATGTTAAGTTAGGATTTTTGGATCGTTTTACCGGAAGCCTTGTGATTGTCGGCAATGTTTCTGAGGTAGAAATGGCGATGGCAGAAATCAATCGGTTTCTCGCGGATACGCTAATGTATACGCCGGCGAAAATAACGAAGTCGTAGATTTGTTGATATATTCGTAAAAGTGTTGATATCCTTTAAATTTTTGTCGATATCCGTCCGAAAAGTGTTGATATCATTTAAAATTGTGTCGATATCGGGTGATTTTGTGTTGATATCCGATGAAAAAGTGTCGATATCGCAAAATTTTTCATGAAAGGAGGCCATCCTGTGGCTAAAAAGAACCGAGCGATGCTCATCGGCTCCGTTGGTGCGGGAAAATCGACGTTAACCAACGCGTTACTTGGCCGGGAAGTGCCTGCTGTTAAAACCCAGTCGCTCATCTATTATGATTGGATTGTAGACACCCCGGGAGAATACAGTGAAAACCCGTTCTACTATAAAAATATTATGTCAACTGCGTTAGAGGTCACCCATGTCCTCTATTTGCAGGATGCGACTAAGAAAAAAATGGTATTTCCACCTGGATTTAGTACAGGGATTAATAAAATCCCAATTGGAATCGTCACAAAAAGTGATTCAGATCAAGCGGATGTGGAGCTGGCCATTTCTTTATTAAAAAAGGTAATAGTGAACAAGGGACCCATCATCATTACCTCTTCAGTTAAAAATGAAGGAATCAAGGAGATTCGAAAGCTAGTAAACTTAAGCTCGATCCAGGAAATGAAACAGTATTTAGAAAAATATCCATCTCCATTTGTAATTTTTTGAATGAAAGCCTTTACAGTATCCAGAAAATAATTTATATTATGAATAACAAATGAATTTAACGGCAATGGCGCCTCTTATAAACTATTCAAAATTGGATAGTTTACAAGGGGCGCTTTTTGTTTTTTGGGGGAGTTGAGATGAATTTCAGAGGCCCACAAAAAGAAATGATGATCAGTGCCGGAATTGATATTGGCACAAGTACAACCAAGCTCGTAATCAGCCGGTTCACCTTAATGAATATGGCAGGCGGGGCACATGTGCCGCGGATTGAAATCATTGATAAACAGGTCATTCATCGAAGTCCGATTTATCGGACACCGCTGACTACACCAACAACCATTGATATCGAAAAAATTGAAGACCTTGTCAAAATAGAATATCAGAAAGCAGGGATTGAACCGAAGGACATCCAAACAGGGGCAGTGATTATCACGGGTGAAACAGCCACAAAAACCAATGCCGAAGTGATGCTCCATCAGTTATCAGACCATGCCGGGGAGTTCCTAGTGGCAACTGCAGGGCCGGACTTAGAAGGGATTATTGCCGCAAAAGGCTCGGGTGCTTATGAATTTTCTAAAGAGACGGGAAAGGTTATTGCCAATATCGATATCGGCGGAGGAACGGCGAATGTGGCGGTCTATAAATCAGGAAGGCTATGTGGAACCTGTACACTTCATATCGGAGGCAGATTGATTGAATTTAAGGAAAACAAAATTCAAAGTATCTCTCCTCCAGTTAAGGACCTGCTTCAACGATGGGGGGCCAGAATGGAAGTGGGGCAAAGCCCTGATCCAATCGAATTAAAAAGAATTACCAATTTCATGGCCGAGGTTATCGTGAGAATGTTAAAAAGGGCACTCACTCTTGAGGACCACTCATTATTGCTGGGTCATGAGCCAAACTGGGTGGAAGACATAGAGGCCATCATGTTCTCGGGCGGGATTAGTGAATGTATCTATCAGTACGAGAACGGTTCCGGACAAACGGCACAATACGATGATATCGGGCTGATGCTGGCAGCTTCCTTAAAGGAATGTACCAGTTTATCAGAATGGACTTGGGTTATGCCGCAGGAAACAGTCCGGGCCACGGTGCTCGGCGCTGGAATGCAAACGACGGAAATCAGCGGGGCGACCATCGAGGTTGATAACGGAAAATTACCGATAAAAAATTTACCGGTGTATCAGGTCCGATTTGAGGCTGATTTTAAAACCGAAATGAATCAATTTTCTAAACGAATAGAAGAAGCAATTGAACTCTATGATCCGCAGCGGGATGGGCAGAATTTTGCGGTTTATTTTTCAGAGCTGCCTTACTTAAGGTTCCGTGAAATTGATGAATTTGCCGACACCGTTCTAACTGCGATGAAACAAAAACCGAATCCGGCACAGCCGCTGGTCTTGGTTCTCGATCGCGACTATGCAAAGGTTCTTGGACAAACGCTCAAGCGAAAGGATCCTACACAGTCGGTCATTTGCATTGATCAAATCAAAGTTGAAAATGGGGACTATTTGGATATTGGCCAAGTGCTCGAAACCGATGTTGTTCCTGTCATCATAAAAACATTAACATTCCAGAAATGACGAAAGGGGGACTTTTTTGTGAGATTAAAAACCACCTATTTAAGTACCGTCTATCAATTTTCCTCACTAAAGGATTTATTTGCAAAAGCAAATGAAGACAAATCCGGCGACCGCTTAGCGGGGATTGCGGCTGAAACCGTTCAGGAAAGAATTGCGGCTAAGCAAGTATTGAGCTATTTAACTCTAAAGGATATCAGAGAAAATCCGTTGCTATCCCCTGAAGAGGATGAGGTTTCTAGGATTATCGAAGGGCAAATAAACGAACCAATCTATCAATCCATCAAAAATTGGTCCGTTTCCGAGCTTCGCGAATATATCCTGAACGATACTACAACTGGGGAAGATTTAAAACGCCTCAGCAGAGGGTTGAACAGTGAAATGATCGCGGCCGTGGCGAAAATCATGTCTAACCTTGATTTGGTCCATGCAGCGGGCAAAATTGAGGTTTTATCCAAATGTAATATAACCATTGGTCAAAAAGGCGTTCTAGCGTCAAGACTGCAGCCAAACCATCCGACGGATAATGTCGAGGGCATGATGGCCTCGATGAAAGAGGGTCTTGCTTATGGAATCGGCGATGCGGTGATCGGGATTAACCCAGTGGATGATTCCGTGGAAAGTGTAAAACGCCTACTGCATGCAACGCACGATTTTATTCAAAAGTGGGAAATTCCAACACAAAACTGTGTGCTTGCCCATGTTACCGCGCAAATGAAGGCGGTCCAGCAGGGGGCCCCTGCAGATATGATTTTTCAAAGTATTGCTGGAACAGAAGCAGCCAATCGTTCCTTCGGAATCAAGGCTTCGCTATTAGAGGAAGCTAACGAAATGGCTAAAATTTATGGAACCGGAACGGGTCCGCAGCGTTTGTATTTTGAAACAGGCCAAGGCTCGGAATTATCCGCAGAAGCTCATTATGATATTGACCAAATGACCTTGGAATCACGGAATTACGGCTTTGCCCGCTACTATGACCCGTATATCGTCAATACGGTAGTCGGCTTTATCGGACCTGAGTATTTGTACAACAACAAGCAGGTTATTCGTGCCGGTCTTGAGGATCATTTTATGGGAAAAATGCATGGCATCCCAATGGGCGTAGATATATGCTACACGAACCATATTAAGGCAGACCAAAATGATATCGAGGATCTTGGAGTGCTGCTGACAGCGGCTGGAGTGAATTTTATCATCGCTGCACCAATGGGGGATGATTGTATGTTAAATTATCAATCCTTGAGCTATCACGATGTCGCTACATTGAGACAGACGCTGAATAAACGGCCGGCACCACAATTTGAAGCATGGCTTGAAAAAATGGGCATATTTGAAAACGGTAAATTAAGTAAATATGCAGGTGATCCAACGATTTTTTCGCGATAGGAGGTGTTAAGGAATGAATCCTGAGTTAGTGGAACAAATCACGAAAATGGTGGTTGAAAAATTGCAGACAAAGGCTGTGGTTGGCAGTGAGTCAACGGTGGAAGAGGTTCATACAAAGGTAACCGCTGAGCCAGCCGCCAGTGTTGAAGTAAAGTTTTGGAATCACCGTTCAAATAAGGTTGAAGAGAATTGCACCTCGGATTGTACCGAGTCTGAGCCGGAAAAGGAAATAGCAGTGGAACCAAAACCGCGGGTAGGTCTCGAAAATCCTTTTAACAAAGAAGAGCTGGATCTTCTCATTAGTAAAACACCAGCTAGGATAGGTGTTGGCCGTGCGGGCTTAAGGCCTAAAACGGACACGTGGTTGAAATTTCGCTTTGACCATGCGGCCGCGGTTGATGCGGTCTATGGTGATGTCGATCCGAAAATCTTGGAAAGCCTGTCCTTATTCAAGGTCAATACAAAGGTTGCTGACAAAGAGGTATATGTCCGCCGTCCTGATTTTGGCCGAAAGCTTTCTGATGAAGCCAAACAATTAATCAACGAAAAATGTAAAAAGTCTCCGACTGTGCAAATTATTGTTTCTGACGGCTTGAGTTCAAAAGCGGTTGAGGAAAATGTAGAGGATGTCTACCTATCTTTGAATCAATCACTGCAAAGCTTAGGGCTCGATGTCGGGACACCATTTTTTATCGAAAAAGGCCGGGTCGCGGCGATGGATGATGTCGGGGAGCTGCTCAAACCGAAGGTAATTGTTTATCTAATTGGTGAGCGACCAGGGCTTGTAAGTGCGGAGTCATTAAGTGCGTATTTATGCTACGAACCGCGCCAGGGCACGATTGAAGCCGACCGAATGGTTATTTCCAATATTCATAAGGGCGGCATCCCGCCGGTTGAGGCAGGGGCTTATATCGGAACGGTTGTTCAAAAAATCTTAAAATATGAAGCTAGCGGGGTATCGCTGGTCAATAAGGAGGGGTAAAAAGTGGCTTTAGAACGTATTAATGCAGAAATTTTAGCTGTTCGGATTATCCCAAATGTTGACCCTGCCTTAGCTGCCCAGTTCCAGTTAAAACCGCATCAACGGAGTTTAGCGATTTTTACCTCAACAATCGATGATGTCGGCTATACCGCTCTCGATGAAGCAACCAAACGGGCGGACGTTGATGTTGTCTATGCGAGGTCCTTCTACGCAGGGTCCGGGAATGCCTCAGGGCCCTTGTCCGGAGAGATGATTGGCGTGTTAGCCGGCCCAAGTCCGGATGAAGTGAAAAGCGGAATTGATGCGGTCATTCAAACTGCGGAGAATGATGCCTATTTTGAAGCATTAAATGATGAAAAAAGCCATGCGCTATATGCCCATGTGGTCGCGAGAACGGGTTCTTATTTATCGGCTGAGGCAGGGATAAATCAAGGGGAGGCGCTTGCCTATCTGATTGCACCGCCGCTTGAAGCAGTGTATGGAATTGATGCAGCCTTGAAGGCAGCGGATGTGGAACTGGTTAAGTTTTTTGGACCGCCATCGGAAACAAACTTTGGCGGCGGGCTGTTGACGGGGTCGCAATCAGCATGCCAAGCGGCTGCCGATGCATTTCGCGATGTCATTATCGAGATTGCGAGAAATCCGAGGCAGTACTAGATTGATTTTTGATTCGCGGATAAATTGCTGTAATTCGCGGATAAAACACAAATAATCACGGATAAACTCGAACTGAGAGTAATTTTACACTAAAAAACAAGAGAGAAAGGAGTGTCCCTGGTGCAATTTGATTTAGATCTTCAATCCATCCAGGAAATGCGGGATGCACTTCAAAAAGCAAAAGAAGCACAGCAAAAATACTTATCGTATTCACAAGAACAAGTCGATAAAATCGTCAAACGGGTCGCTGAAGCTGCTGCTGCAAAATCACTTGAACTAGCCCAGATGGCGGTGGAAGAAACCGGTATGGGTGTTGTTGAACATAAAAAAATGAAAAATGACGTGGGTTCGCTGGCAGTCTATGAATCCATTAAAAATGAAAAAACCGTTGGAATTATAAACGAGGACCGCACAAAGAAAATCATGGAGGTCGCCTATCCTTTTGGTGTCATTGCCGGGATCATTCCAACGACGAATCCAACCTCGAGTGCGATTTTTAAAGCATTAATTGCCTTAAAAACAAGAAATGGAATTGTTTTTAGTCCACATCCACGTGCGGTTAAATGCTCGGTCGCTGCTTTAAAAATTTGTTTGGAGGCAGCGGTTGAAGCGGGGGCTCCGGACGGAATTATCGGCTGGATCTCAAAACCAACGATGGCGGCAACCACCGAATTAATGCACCATCGGGATATTGATTTAATCTTAGCCACCGGCGGGAAAGACTTAGTCCGTGCTGCTTACAGCTCTGGTAAGCCAGCCTACGGTGTAGGTCCTGGAAACGTACCGGTCTATATTGAAAAAACAGCCAATATCCAAAAGTCGGTCAAAATGATCGTCGAGAGTAAAACCTTCGATTATGGCACAATTTGTGCCACGGAACAGGCGATAGTTGTTGACCGGAATGTAAAAGAAATGGCTGTTAGGGAGTTCAAAAAGAACGGTGCCTACTTCTTAAATGAGCAGGAAAAAGAGCTTTTAGAAAAGGTGATCTCGCCGTTTCCAGGAAAGCTCAATCCGGACATCGTTGGGCAAAGCGCAGTGAAAATTGCTGAACTCGCTGGAATTTCAGTTCCGGCCGATACATCGATTTTAATTGCGGAAGAAACACGGATTGGGAAGGAAGTTCCTTTTTCCATCGAAAAATTGTCACCGATTTTCCCGATTTATACTGCAGAAAGCTATGAAAACGCGAAAGAGCTTTGTGTGAAAATATTAAATTTAGGAGGGATGGGGCATAGCTTATCGCTCCACACCAATGATGACAAGGTGGCCCGTGAATTTGCGTTGGAAATGCCGGTATCCCGTCTGATGGTCAATACACTTTCTTCCATTGGTGCGGTTGGTGCAACCACCGAATTGATGCCATCGCTGACACTTGGCTGCGGTTCGTTTGGCGGAAATATTACTTCCGATAATTTAACGGCCCGCCATTTAATCAATATCAAGAGAATGGCCTATGGAACGAAGGAAGTAAATGTTCCAAAGCCGGCCAGCCAAAATTCTGGTCCACAATGGGGAGCAAGCAATCAGGTTGACGAGATTGTGAGTCAGGTATTAAGCAACGTCAATGGATCGGGTTCACTGGATCCGAAGGTGATTTCTGAAATGGTAAACCAAGTATTAAAAAAATATCAAATGAACTAAATAGGAGGAATTTAAAATGGCTAGAGAATTAACAGCATTAGGAATGGTAGAAACAAAAGGTTTGGTAGCATCCGTGGAAGCAGCTGACGCAATGGTGAAGGCAGCAAATGTACACTTAATCGGGAAAGTTCATGTTGGAGGCGGACTTGTAACCGTTCTTGTTCGCGGTGATGTTGGTGCAGTAAAAGCAGCAACCGAAGCAGGTGCGGCAGCAGCAGAACGTGTCGGCGAACTTTTATCTGTCCATGTGATTCCACGTCCACACAATGAATTGGAAAGCATTTTACCAAAATTAGATGTTGAAGTGTAAGAAGTAAGGAGTGGGTTGGATGAATGAACAAGCCATTCGAACGATTGTTGAAGAAGTCATTCAGCAATTGTTTAAAAAGGACTCAAGACCGAATACGATCCCAATGGCTGTTTCTGCCCGCCACTGTCATTTAAGTCAAACTGATTTAGAGACGCTTTTTGGTAAAGGGTATGAATTAACGAAAAAAGCGGAGTTGTCGCAGCCAGGTCAATTTGCGGCAAATGAAACGGTGGTCATTGTCGGACCAAGAGGAAGCATTGAAAAAGTGCGCATCCTTGGTCCGGCCCGTTCCTTAACACAGGTTGAGGTAAGCAAAACGGATGCGGTGAAGCTCGGTGTGAACCCGCCGATAAGAGAATCGGGTAATATTGCGGGCTCCGCTCCGATTACGCTGGTAGGGCCGAAGGGAAGTATTTATAAAAATGAAGGACTGATCATAGCCCAGACCCATATCCACATGCATCCCGATGATGCAGTGCATTTCGGAGTGGAAAATGGGGAATATGTTCGAATCAGAACTGAAGGTGAGCGCCCGGTTTCGTTTGAAAAAGTACTCATTCGGGTGTCGCCGAGATATAGGCTAGAGATGCATATTGATACCGATGAAGCGAATGCGGGGTTAATTACAAGTGGTCAGTCGGGTATTCTTGTTAAAGATGGTGAGAAGCCGGTTAACACCCAAGCCACTTTGAAAGAACCAGTTCAAACGAAGGAACCAGAGGCTGTTATTTTTCAAAAAAATCTCTTAACGAAAAGAGATGTGCAGGCCTGTAAGGGCGACTCGATTTCAGTTCGAAAAGGAACAATTGTAACGCCGTTAGCACGGGATGCCGCAAGAGAGTTGAAAAAAGCCATCCGGGTTATGGACTAAGTAAGGGGATGATTTTTTGCAAGTAGGAACGGTGATTGGAAATGTGTGGGCGACCAGAAAGGAAGACAACCTGACAGGATTAAAATATTTGTTTGTCCAGCCGGAGCTTCCAACCGGGGTACCGATCCTTTCACCGTTTATTGCGGTGGACCGGATTGGTGCAGGTGTCGGGGATAAGGTGATGGTCACAACGGGAAGTGCCGCGGCAAATATTATCGGGGATCAGAAGCTGCCGATTGATGCTGTGATTATCGGAATAATTGATTCGATTGATGTAGAAGGAGGTGCGTAATATGTCAAAAGCATTAGGAATGATTGAAACCAGAGGACTGATTGCTTCGATTGTTGCGGCCGATGCGATGGTTAAAGCAGCGGATGTAACTTTAATTAAAAAGGAAAAAGTAGATGCGGGACTCGTTTCGATTTTAGTAGAAGGGGATGTTGGGGCTGTTCAGGCAGCAGTTGATGCCGGAAAGTACGCTGCACAAAGTGTTGGTGTACTTGTTACCGCACATGTCATCCCGCGTCCTGATGAGGAAGTGGGGCAAATGCTGGCGAAGGCGCCGAAGAAGGCGGAGGAAAAGCCAAAGCCTGCAAAACGAGGTCCAAAAGCAAAACAGGAAGAGCCTCCAACAATATCGGAATAATTTTTGAAGGAATGGAGGAAAAACGATGGCATTTAGACGTAAAAAAATTGCAGTCATAGGTGCCGGTTTTACCGGTGCAACGGCTGCACTGATGCTGGCTCAAAAAGAATTAGGGGATGTTGTGATCGTTGATATACCAGCCCAAAGCGATCCTACTAAAGGGAAAGCCCTTGATATGCTCGAGGCCAGTCCGATTCAAGGCTTTAACGCAAACATCACGGGTACCTCGGATTATGAGGATATTCGGGATGCTGATTTGGTGCTAATCACTGCCGGCCTGCCTCGGAAACCGGGGATGAGCCGGGACGATTTGGTTTCTACGAATGCCAAAATTATGGAGCAAGTCTCGGAAAATATTAAAAGATATGCTCCAAATAGTTATATTATCGTGTTAAGTAATCCGGTCGACGCAATGACCTATGTATGTTATAAAACGACGGGTTTTCCAAAAAATCGTGTCATTGGACAGTCAGGTGTCTTAGATACCGCTCGTTTTAACACCTTTGTTGCCCAGGAATTGAATGTGTCGGTGGAAGATATTTCGGGCTTTGTTCTTGGCGGTCATGGGGATGATATGGTCCCATTGGTCAGGTTCTCCTATGCCGGGGGAATACCGCTGGATAAGATTCTTCCGCCGCATCGCATCGAAGCGATTGTGGAAAGAACGCGTAAAGGCGGGGGAGAGATTGTTAGTTTGTTAGGCCAAGGAAGCGCTTACTATGCACCTGCCGCTTCGATGGTACAAATGGCCGAAGCGATTTTAAAGGATAAAAAGCGAATTTTACCGTGTATTGCTTATTTAGAAGGGGAATATGGCTATCAGGATTTATATTTGGGGGTACCTACCATCCTTGGCGGAGATGGGATTGAAACGGTGATTGAAATTGCCTTGACGCCGGAGGAGAAAGCGGCCCTTGATCAATCTGCTCAATCTGTCCTGAATGTAATGTCTGTTTTGAAGACACGATAATTTTTAGAAAAATTAACCTGTGTAATCCTTCTACGATTCTATATTAAACTAGGAGCTAACTAGTTTAATTACATAGTCGGGTTTAGAAATTGTTTGAAGCTTATTTTTACCAGGAGATTTAATTTTGAAAGGGGAAGGGTTTATGGAGCAGGGAAACAACCATTTACAAAAAGCGCTTAAGCCAATCCATCTATGGGGAATTGCCGTCGGGATGGTTATATCCGGTCAATATTTCGGCTGGAACTATGGGTTTGAATCAGGCGGCACCATTGGTCTTGGCATTGCAGCACTCATTATTATTGTCTTCTATACGACCTTTATTTTTAGTTACTCAGAGCTTTCAACTTCCATTCCTCACGCAGGCGGCCCTTCTGCCTATGCAAGAAAAGCGATGGGGCCATTTATGGGCTATGTTACAGGGTTAGCCTGTTTGCTCGAGTTCGTGTTTGCACCACCAGCGATTGCCGTTTCGGTAGGTGCTTATATTAACTTCCTGGTCCCAAGTATTAATGCTGTTTATGCAACAGTTGGAATGTTTATCTTATTTATTTTGGTTAACCTCATTGGTGTAAAAGGTGCGGCAGTGATTGAGTTAGTGGCAACGGTGATGGCACTGATTGGTCTTGCGATTTATTATGTTGCCGGCTTACCTCACGTTCAAGCGTCAAATATCTTTAATGATATGGCTTTTAGTCATGGCTGGTCCGGCGTTTTGGCTGCGATTCCATTTGCGATCTGGTTCTTCCTGGCGATTGAAGGGGGAGCGATGGCAGCGGAAGAGGTGCGCGATCCGAAGAAGGATATTCCAAAAGGATTTATTTCAGGAATTTTAACACTTGGTATCGCTACCATTTTAACCTTAGTGGTAACCGCCGGTCTAGGCGGAGGTACCGGTAAACCAGCGGATTATCCGCTTCCACAGGCATTGGCTAGTATTTATGGCGAAGGCAGCTTTATTCCAAAATCGGTTGCGATTATCGGTTTATTTGGTCTGATTGCCAGCTTGCATGGAATTATCATTGGGTATTCCCGTCAAACGTTTGCATTAGCTCGTGCTGGCTACCTGCCTAAGTTTTTATCAAATCTTTCAAAACGCGGTGTTCCTCACTGGGGCTTGATTGTTCCGGGAGCGATTGGAGTCATTGCGGCTGGGTCTGCAAACTTTGCGAATGCCCTGATCATCCTTTCTGTTTTTGGTGCGATCACGATGTACTGTTTAAGTATGGTTTCGTTGTTTGTATTACGGAAAAAGGAACCAAATTTGGAAAGACCGTTTAAGGTAAGTTATCCAGTGGTACCAGCGATTGCGTTGGTGCTGGGCGTTTTCTCATTCTTCTGTGTAGTAAAATATAGTGTGTTAACGACGACTCTGCCATTGTTTGGGGTTCAGTTGCCATTGGCAGGTGTGATTCTGACGATTTTCGGTGTCGCGATTGTCTATTATTTCTTGGTAGGGTCCAAGAATTTGCGTCCAATGTCAGAGGAGTTTGTGTCGATTGAGGATGTAACCGGTTCTGATGTTGGCGAGGAAAAGATTGGTTAATAGATTATGAAAAGATGTCCTTTGGGGGGGCATCTTTTTCTATTTAGGAGGATGTCTTGAATTTGCATTCCCCGAAGGATGTAGATGTTTGTGTGGAGGGTAAAAGGAAGAGAGTTGCATTGCCCGATGAAGGTAGATTTTTGTGAAGAGGGTAAAAGGAAAGGCGTTGCATTGCCCGAGGGAGGTAGATTTTTATTGTGAGGGTAAAAGGAAAGGCGTTGCATTGCCCGAGGGAGGTAGATGTTTGTGTGGAGGGTAAAAGGAAAGGCGTTGCATTGCCCTAGAGAGGTAGATTTTTATTCTGAGGGTAAAAGGAAAGGCGTTGCATTGCCCGAGGGAGGTAGATGTTTGTGTGGAGGGTAAAAGGAAGAGAGTTGCATTGCCCGAAGAAGGTAGATTTTTGTGAAGAGGGTAAAAGGAAAGGCGTTGCATTGCCCGAGAGAGGTAGATTTTTATTGTGAGGGTAAAAGGAAAGGCGTTGCATTGCCCGAGGGAGGTAGATGTTTGTGTGGAGGGTAAAAGGAAAGGCGTTGCATTGCCCGAGAGAGGTAGATTTTTATTCTGAGGGTAAAAGGGAAGGCGCTGCATTCCCCGAAGAAGGTAGATTTTCATGCAAAGGGTAAAAGGAAAGGCGTTGCATTGCCCGAAGAAGGTAGATTTTCATACAAAAGGTAAAAGAAAAGGCGTTGCATTGCCCAAGAGGAGATGATTCCCTTACAAAAGGGAAAAGGAATACCCTCTTATTACCCAAATGAGCTCCATTTTTCTTTCCAAGGTAAAAGGAAACCTCATCAACTTGTAAAATAATGAGCAAAGGTGACAGGCACCATGTGAAAATTTCACAAGGTATATTTAATGGTTTTCGAGAATAATATGGTGATAACTTGACCATATTTGGTCTTTTTATTTAAACCGAAAGGAGGGGAGCGAATGGGGGTTGTAATCGGATTTGCGATGATTATCTTTACGCTTGTTGTCGGTACAGCCATTGGGATGAAGGCAAATAAGAATGTAAGATCCTTTAATGATGAAGAACATGAAATTTTTGTCGGTAATGAAGCAGAAAAGGAATCATGAAAGGGGAGAATCGAATGAAGAGCAGGGACCAACAATTGCTCGAGGATAAAAAACACCTCAATCGTTATGGATATGCCCAGGAGCTCTTACGCGACATGGGCGGCTTTTCGAACTTTGCGATCTCATTTTCAATTATTTCCATATTAACAGGTGCAGTTTCCCTTTACGGTCACGGATTAACCTACGGCGGTCCGGGAATGATGGGATTTGGCTGGACCATCGTTGCCTTTTTCGTCATGCTAGTCGCCGCTTCACTTTCAGAACTAGCTTCAGCCATTCCAACCGCCGGGGCACTTTACCACTGGGCCGCTGCCTTAAAAGGAACGCGAATCGGCTGGTATACTGCCTGGATTAACTTAATTGGTCAAATTGGAATCGTCGCCGGAATCGATTACTCTGTAGCCTTATTCGCCGACCCACTTCTTGCAGGAATCTTCAACTATCAATCTACTGATACAACCACCCTAATCGTTTTTGGCGTTGTCCTCCTATTACACGGAATCCTCAACCATATTGGTATCAAAATTGTCGCAAAATTAAATGATTTCTCTGCTTGGTATCACATGGCTGTCGTTGCCATTTTAGTGGTCAGTTTAGCCTTCTTCACGAAGCACGGACTACAGCCGATTGATTATCTATTCCATGTCGGTCAAACCTTTTCCGACAAACCTTATTTCCTGGCATTTTTAATCGGATTATTGCAGGCACAATGGACCTTCACCGGCTATGATGCTTCGGCCCACACCATTGAAGAAACAGTTCATCCACGTGTCCGAGCCCCATGGGGGATTTTTAACTCCGTTGCCTTCTCATTTGTCTTTGGCTTTATCATGCTCGCGTTCGTCACACTATCCATTCATGATGCGAACGGTGCGGTGAACTCTGATAATGCCTTTATTTTTGTAATTAGTAAGGCATTAGGCGGCACATTTGGAAACATTGTTTTATGGCTAGTAACCTTTGCCATGTTCTTCTGCGGTCTTTCATCGATTACTTCATTTTCGCGGATGATGTATGCATTTTCAAGGGATAATGGAATGCCGCTCAGCCGTCATTGGGCAGAAATCAGCCGCAAATTCAGGACACCGGCAAAGGCCATCTGGCTTGCTGTTATTCTTTCCTTTATCTTAGCGTTGATCGATTACATTACGAAGTTGGTCAATCCGAATGCTGGCTACTCAACGATTGCCTTCTTAACCGCGGTAAGTGTGGTCGGTTTGTATGTGGCATACGGAATCCCTATCTATCTGAAACTTAGAGCCGAATCGAAAGGTTTATTTTTACCAAAGCATTATGGTCCTTGGGCGTTAGGGAAATGGAGCAAACCAATCAATGTGATCAGCTTAATCTGGATTGTATTTATTTGCGTCATCATGGTCATACCGCCAAATCAAATGGCAGCCTACGCCTTGATTGGGATGTTTGTGGTGTTGGTCATCATGGACCTTGCCTACTACAAGAAGCATTTCAAAGGCCCGCAGGCTGCACTTGAAAAATCAGTGGATGAAATCAGAAGGCTGGAAGATGAATTTGAGCATGAGAAAGAATAATTTTAGCAAAAGGTGCCTTATTTTGGCACCTTTTTAGCATTCTAGTAATCTTCAAAGTTTGAAATCATTCCGTCTTGTTCTATAATTGTTCTATTAGTATTACTTTTCCGAATATTCAAGAGAGGGCTGGCTGAAAATGATATTATTAGACGAATTAAGAAAAATTCTACCCGAGGAACAGGTCACGGAAAACCCAACGGTTTTAGAGCAGCATAGTAAAGATGAGTCCTATCACACACCGCATTTACCGGATGTGGTTGTTTTTACGAAAAATAAAGAAGAAGTCAGTGCGATCCTAAAGTATGCAAATGATCACGAAATCCCAGTAACACCATTTGGCTTTGGGTCGAGTTTGGAGGGGCATGTGATTCCCTATCAAGGTGGAATTTCCCTTGATTTTCAACTGATGAATCAAGTCCTTGAGGTTCGCCCAAACGACTTTTTAGTGCGTGTACAACCAGGGGTTACCCGGACGCAATTAAATAAAGAGTTAAAAAAATATGGTTTATTTTTCCCGGTGGATCCAGGAGCGGATGCAACGGTTGGTGGTATGGCGGCGACCAATGCAAGTGGAACAACCTCTGTCCGCTATGGGGTGATGCGGGATCAAGTCCGTGATTTGGAAGTGGTTTTAGCAGACGGACGCATTATTCATACTGGTAGTATGACGGCGAAATCGTCCTCAGGCTATCATATTACTGGATTGTTTGTTGGATCTGAAGGGACACTGGGGGCATTTACAGAATTAACCTTACGTGTTTTCGGGATACCGGAAGTGATCAGCGCGGCACGGGCTGTTTTTCCAAGTGTGGAAGAGGCTGTTGCAACGGTTACCGATATTCTCTCCGCCGGGATTCAGATGGCACGGATTGAATTAGTTGATGCTCGCTCGATTATGCAGGTAAATCTTTATAACCACACGGATTATCCGGTTAAACCAACACTGTTCATGGAATTCCATGGGAATGAGGCTGGTCTTCAGTATGATGCTGATTTTGCTAAAAAAATTGCTCAGGACCACGGTTGCGAAGAGTTCTTGTTTGAGACGGATTCAAAGGCACGTGCCCAGCTTTGGGAGGTCCGTCATAATTTAGCGTATGCTTTTGTACATAAGTCTCCCGGGAAAAAAATGATGGTTACCGATGTGTGTGTTCCGATGTCAGAATTGAGCGGTGCGATTCATGATGCCCGCGAGGCGATTGATCGGATTGGTTTGGACGGTGCTCTATTAGGACATGTAGGAGATGGAAACTACCATTCCATCATTATGATTGATGTTGATGATCCGGAAGAGATGAAAAAAGCGGCTGATCTGAATGCCCATTTGGTTGATTATGCCCTCAGCCGGGGCGGTTCCTGTACAGGCGAGCATGGGGTAGGGGTTGGAAAAACTAAATATCAGCGCAAGGAACATGGGGAGTCATTGGATGTAATGAAAGCCATTAAATTTGCGCTTGATCCGAAGGGGATTTTGAATCCGGGGAAGATATTTGGGTAATAAACCTTGCTATTTCCTATGATTAGTGATTTTAGGGCAATATCTTCTGGGATACTCGTAGAAATGTCCTTGAAACTGTTTTTTGGGACAATCTTTCCTTACGAAGCATATTCCATTGGCATTTCCCCCTCATATGGTACACTATCTTTATTCATCAGAAAAATGAGGTGTAACCATGAAAATAGAGGTATGGTCAGATTTTGTTTGTCCATTTTGTTATATAGGAAAACGTCACCTGGAGGAGGCATTGGCACAATTCCCGAATCGGGACCAGGTAGAGGTTGAATTTAAAAGCTTTGAACTCGATCCAAACTCGCCAAAATACAGTGGTGAATCTATTCATGAAGTACTCGCTGGCAAATACCGCATGAGTCTTGAACAGGCAAAGCAAGCGAATCAGAGCGTCGGGCAGCAGGCCGCTAACGTCGGCTTAAGCTATAATTTTGATACGATGAAACCAACGAACACCTTTGACGCTCATCGTCTAGCCAAATTTGCCAAAGAACATGGAAAAGAAACCGAGGTTACTGAAAAGCTACTCCATGCTTACTTTACAGATGGAAAGAATATCGGTGATTACGAAACCTTGGCAGATATTGCTGCTGCAGCAGGCTTAGACAGTCTAGAAGTATTAAATGTACTACAAGACCAAACGTCTTTCGCCAATGATGTCCGCATTGATGAATCGATTGCCCAGCAATACGGCATCAGCGGTGTACCATATTTTGTTATTAACCAAAAATACGCGATTTCCGGAGCACAGCCAATCGCAACCTTCTTAGGTGCACTCCAGCAAGTATGGCAAGAGGAATCTGCTGCACCAGTCGTGCTAAAGGACCTCTCAACTGAAAGTGCAGAGGACGCAACCTGCACAGATGGCAGCTGCGGAATTCCAGAAAAAAAATAAACTACAGAACAACAGGCACCGCCCGATTGGGGAAGGTGCCTGTTGTTTATTTTGATTGTCCACCCAGGACGGACAAAATAGTGCAAAAGTCCACGGGCGGTGCCTGTCACTGCTTTAAAGGTTTCGGATTCTTAGTTCCCACATGTTGCCGTCGTCCCAGCAGGTACTGATTTCTTGGTTGCCCCGAACCATGGTTCTCCAGTTGGAGCGGTGTGCGCAATGGTTGTGGTGTCTGGTGGTATTTCGTCTAGAAGTAACTCTTCTAGAAGTTTGCTTACGTGAAGTTTTTCTTCTGGTTGTTGTACGCTTCCTAGAAGTGTTGCGTCTTGAAGAAGTTTGTCTCCGTGAAGTACGGCCAAATCCCGGATCTCTGAACATGAAATCACCAAATCCGCCTCTTTGTACTTCCTCTGCTGCTCTCTGAATATCTTCTGATGAATAATCGTTCATAATTGCACCTCCTTATTTCACGAAAGAGGGATTAAAACGAAAAAGCCATAACCTCTCTCTTCTTTTATCAAGTTACGTAAATCGGCTCGTACTTGTTTGGGGCATTCGCCCAATCCTACGTAAATTGTTGTCCGCTGGTGACCTAAAAATTTTTCCTGAATACGAATAAACTAGGAGGGGGAAATCATGGACGAGACTTTCAAATTACCTCAATATAAAATCTTTATAAACCCAATTGACTTACGGGAACTAAAAAGGGATATCTGGATTGACGATCCAGTCCCGGCCCAGCTTGCGATCGAAGGGAAGAAACTCGAGATTGATCTCAGCTACCGGGGATCACATATTCGTGATTTTGAAAAAAAGTCTTATCAAATTGCCTATTATAAACCTAAGAAATTTAAAGGATCCTCATTAGTTCATCTTAACGCTGAGTTTAAAGATCCTTCCCTCATCCGTAACAAATTATCCTTTGAATTTTTTAAAGAAATCGGCTGTCTTGCACCCCAATCCCGCCATGTCTTTTTAACGATAAACGGAAAAGCAGAAGGCGTATATTTGGAAATTGAGTCGGTGGATGAAAATTTTATCAAGCGAAGGAGTCTGCCAAATGGTGCCATCTTTTATGCGGTCGATGGCGATGCCAATTTTTCACTCATGAGTGATTTAGATAAGGAAACGAAAAAATCGTTGAAGTTAGGATATGAACGACAATGGGGAAGTGCTAAAGATGATCTCCATTTACAGGAGTTTATTTATAAAGTTAATACCCTTCCAAAGGCTGAATTTGAAAAAGGAATCCAAAAATATATAAATGTAGAGAAATATCTTCGCTGGGTCGCAGGAGTGGTGTTCACCTCGAACTACGACGGGTTTGTTCATAATTACGCACTCTACCGCAATGGAGCCACTGGTTTGTTTGAGGTCATTCCATGGGATTACGATGCAACTTGGGGAAGAGATGTGAATGGGAAGCGAATGGAAGCGAACTATGTTCCCTTTGATGGCTTCAATACATTAACTGCCCGAATCCTAAATGAAGACCGCTTTCGCAGTCAGTATCACAGGCTGCTTGAGGATATTATGAATCATCAATTCACGGTTGAATTTATGGCACCAAGAGTGGAGCAACTCCTTCAAGCGATTCGCCCCTCTGTCTTACATGACCCCTATAAAAAGCAACAAATCGATCAATTTGATCAAGAATTGGCCATTTTCACCTTATATATTGAAGAAAGAAGAAACTATTTGAAAAAGAAAGTAGCGATGTTTGATTAGGTACTTCAAAACCAATTGGAGTGCCTGTTATTATTTTTATTTGAATAATAATTTTGAAAATTCTTTTTGTTATAACGAAGGTTGATGTTCGAATTTTTATGTATTAAGATAAGTATGTTTGATATGCTAAAAAACTAAAACGCTACCAATTTGCAGTAAAAAAATTATTTTACGAAAATTTGTAAAATAATCTTGATTAAAAAAACATGCTATAATTAAATCAAAAAGAACAAGGGGTAATTGCTATGTTAAGAGACTTTTTTATCGGCTTATCGCAAAATCAATTTTTGAATAGTGCTGCTAAAAAGTATGGATTAAAAATGGGTGCTCAAAGTGTTGTTGCGGGTACTAATATTCCAGAAGTAATCAAAAGCATTAAAGAATTAAATGCCCAAGGAATTTCATGTACGGTTGACAACTTAGGGGAGTTCGTCTTCAAAAAAGAGGAAGCTACGGAAGCGAAAGATCAAATTCTTCAAGTAATTGAAGCGATTCATGAGAATAAAGTAGATGCTCATATTTCTTTAAAACCAACACAGCTTGGTTTGGATATCGAATATGATTTTTGCTTAAGCAATTTGCAAGAAATCGTACACAGAGCTAATGAATATGGAATCTTCATTAACTTTGATATGGAAGATTATGGCCACTTACAGCCTTCGTTTGATCTATTAGATGAGCTTTCAAGAGAATATGATAATGTTGGAACGGTTATCCAAGCTTATTTCTATAATGCACAGGAAAACCTTGAAAAATATAAAAACTACCGTCTGCGTATCGTAAAAGGTGCTTATAAAGAGCCGGAAGAATACGCGTACCAAGATAAAAAAGATATCGATAACAACTTTATCAAACTAATTGAATGGCATTTATTAAATGGTAAATTCACTTCGATTGCGACACATGACCACCGTGTCATTAACCATGTGAAGGAATTTGTGAAGAAGAACGATATTCCAAATGATAAATTTGAATTCCAAATGCTGTACGGTTTCAGAAAAGACCTTCAATTAAAATTAGCAAGCGAAGGCTACAACTTCTGTACGTATGTTCCATTCGGAAATGACTGGTACGGCTATTTCATGCGCCGTTTAGCGGAAAGACCGCAAAACTTAAATCTTGTGGCAAAACAAGTATTTAATAAGAAAACCAACACCATGATTGGGTTGGCAGCTGGTGCTTTCGTAATAGGAAGAATGACTAAAAACGGTAAGAAAAAACGTAAATAAATTGATAAAAGACCTGTACATCGTGAATGTACAGGTCTTTTTATTAGATTCCTACTTCGATATGCCGAAACGTTCCAACATCAAAAAGTCCCAAATCAGTTAGTTTCAGTTCAGGTATCACCGGAAGAGTTAAAAAGGACAAGGTCAAAAACGGATTAAAGTTGCCGGTAAAACCAATTTGTACGAGTGCTTCATTGATTTTTTTCAATTCCTGGTGAATGGTAAGAAAACTTTGATCCGACATTAATCCTCCAATCGGAAGAGATAGAGCTGCTAAAATTTCTCCATCTTTCATCACTACACAGCCGCCATTCAATTCCTTGATTGCTTGAATTGCGGCTAATAAATCCTTGTCATTTGTGCCTGCAGCGACAATATTATGGGAATCATGTGCAATCGTGGTCGCGATGGCACCATTTGTATAGCCAAAACCCTTAACAATTCCTAGTCCAATATTTCCTGTGTTTTTGTGACGTTCAAGAACGGCAAGCTTTAATTGGTCCTGTTCAAGTGAAGGGATGAAGAAGTCTCCATTCGTTTGAACTTTTTCCTCAAGCTTTTTTGTCACAATACTATTTGGAATAATTCCAATAATATTCGCACGTTCCGTTTCACCGATTGGAATCTGCAAATCTTTTTCCAGAATGTTAGGGATGTGCACCGTTTGGGTCAAGGTTTCTCCTGGTACGTTAGCTTGGAGATGTTCTCCAACATACATTCCATCCTTTGCAGTCAGTTTACCCGATACGTAAACCTCTGAAATCTTCATCGTTTCCAGATCGTCTACTAAGATAAAGTCTGCCTTATATCCGGGTGCAAGCGCCCCTTTTTGGTGAAGTCCAAAGCATTCCGCAGCATTTAAGCTAGCAATTTGAATGGCCAATAGCGGGGACAATCCCGCGCGAATGGCCAAACGGACATTTTGGTCAATGGTGCCTTCGTCGACAATTTCATCCAAGTGCTTATCATCCGTACAAAACAAGAAGCGGCGCGCATTATTTGGGTTTACAGCAGGAATTAAGGCTTTGAGGTTTTTAGCCGCAGACCCTTCGCGAATCATCACATACATCCCGCGACGCACCCGTTCCAATGCCTCCGCAGCTGTTGTGCATTCATGATCAGTGCGAATTCCTGCGGTGCGATAAATATTTATTGCAGTTGTATCCAGTCCGGCTAAATGCCCGTCAATCGGGAGGTTATGTTCATCCGTTAACAGGATTTTGTCGATAATATGATCATCTGCATTTTGTAAGGACGGGTAATCCATTACCTCAGCCAGTCCATGGACACGTCCATGTTGGTAAAAATCTTTTAAGTCATCAGCTAGCAGCCTCGCACCGCTATTTTCAAACGGTGTTGCCGGGACGCACGAAGGCAGCATGATTTTTACATCGAGAGGAAGGTTATCAGAATCATCCAACATAAATTGAATCCCTTGTGAACCCGAAACATTGGCGATTTCGTGAGGGTCCGCGATTACCGTTGTAATCCCATGAGGAAGAACGGCTTTTGCGAATTCTGTTGGTGTGACCATCGATGACTCGATATGAACATGGGCATCAATGAATCCGGGACAAACGAAGCGATTTTTGGCATCGATCACTTCTTTACCTTCAAAGTCGCCAATTCCGACAATCATACCGTCTTGGATTGCGAGATCACCAGTTAGGATTTCTTGGTTAAATACATCGATAATTTTTCCATTTTTGATAACGAGATCGGCGGAGATTTTGCCGCCAGCTGCAGCGATTTTATTTTTTAATCTAGTTTTATTCATGGTTCTCAGACCCTCTCAGTTAGATTTGAAAAAAACCTCCAGAACATTCTGGAGGCTGACTAAGAGAGAAATATAAGGTCCAAAAAACCTTTCCCTCTCGTAGTCAAACTATTTACGGCAGTTTGGTAGAAACTTTTGGACCCTATCTCCAATATTATACGAGTTCACGTTGTATTAAATTCTCTTAAAATATTAGGACAAATTTTACCGTTAAAAAGCTGAAGGTGTCAATGAAATCAATAAAAATTGTAATTGTCAAAAAACAATTCGGATCAGTAAAAATTTTAAAAATGGGATTGACCTTGACGTTGCGTAAAGGTGTATCGTTAGATTTAGGAGGTGAGCGAATGGAGTACACAGTGCAGAAACTTGGGAAGTTAGCAGGAATTAGCACCAGAACACTTCGCTATTATGATGAAATTGGAATTCTTAAGCCGGCAAGAATCAATTCATCAGGCTATCGGATCTACGGGCAGGGAGAAGTGGATCGTTTGCAGCAAATCCTTTTTTACCGTGAGCTTGGTGTTAGTTTAGACAATATTAAGAAAATCGTTACCGCACCATCCTTTGATGGGGCACAAGCACTGCGGGAACATCGTGAGAAACTCCTGGAAAAAAGAGCGCAATTAAATCTGTTGATTGCCAATGTGGAAAAAACGATCGCTTTAACGGAAGGGAGAATCGATATGTCGGATCAGGAGAAATTTGAAGGCTTTAAGCAAAAAATGATAGATGACAATGAGAAAAAATATGGGGCAGAAGCTCGCAGGAAGTATGGAAACGATGCAGTGGAGAAATCCAATGCAAAGGTAAAGAACATGACGCAGCAGCAATATCAAGAGGTTACTGCACTTGAACAGCAGGTAAGGGAAACTTTGGCGCAAGCGTTCGCAACGGGGGATCCAGCAGGTGAATTAGCACAAAAAGCTGCGGATCTTCACAAGCAGTGGCTGACCTATTATTGGAGTGAGTACAGCAAGGAGGCTCATGCTGGGCTTGCGCAAATGTATGTGGACGATGAACGATTTAAGGCTTATTACGATAAGGACCAGCCGGGGACTGCTGAGTTTTTGAGGGATGCGATTCGGATTTATACGGGAATCAAACCATAACGAAGTAAAAAAAAGCGATTGGGGAGCCAGTCGCTTTTTTGAGAAAATGATCACGGACCTAGCTTTTTTGGCAGAGACAAAAAAATAGTTAGGTTACTCCACTTAAAAAAGTCGAATAACCTAACTAGTGGTAATAATTAACTAAAATTATTATTACTGTGAAATCTTTAATTTTGTATTTTATTTGGGATTTATTCTGCTCTTGGCATATCCTGTTTAGTTTGCTTCATCGATGTGATGACATTCGAACGCTGTTCATGGGTAGAAAGAGTTATTTTTTCTTTGGTCACTTCTTTAATAATTGCATAACACATGATTACCATTAAGATATAAAACGGGAAAGCGATTGCAATCGAAACCGTTTGAACAGCTGATACACCGCCGCTAATTAAAAGGACAATCGCAGAAGCGGAAATAAATAATCCCCAAACGATTTTTACCTTGTTCGACGGATTCAGTGTTCCATTGCCACTGTACATTCCTAAAACATATGTAGCTGAATCAGCGGAGGTAATAAAGAAACTAGAAATTAACAGGATGGCAATGAAGCTTAATACAGAGCTGAAAGGGAAGTTTTGCAAAAATGAAAATAACGCTACAGTTATATCATTATTTATCGCATCTACTAAAGCAGTCTGTTTTAAATCTTGAACAAAATGAAGGGCAGAACCCCCAAGGACTGAGAACCACATAAAGTTGACCAATGTAGGGATGACTAATACACCGATAAGAAACTCCCGAATCGTTCTTCCTTTTGAGATCCGTGCAATAAAAGTCCCGACAAATGGTGCCCATGTACTCCACCATGCCCAATAAAATATGGTCCAGGCTACAATCCAGGAATCCTTAGAAAACGTTTGTAATCTTAAACTCATAGGAATAATATCGCGTAAATATTCTCCAGTTGCGTTGGTAAAGATCCTCATGATTTGCGCACTTGGGCCTAGAATAAAAATTAAAAGCATCAGGGCAAAGGCAATGATCATATTTAAGTTGGATAATATTTTTACACCTCGATCTAACCCAGAGTAAGCCGAGGCAATAAAGAGAACGGTTACAACAGAAAGTAAAATAATCTGGAAGGTTAGATTATTAGGAGTACCCCAAACTGTATTTAAGCCGCCCGCTAATTGTAAGGTCGTAACACCTAGAACAGTTGAAACTCCGATAGCAGTCATAAAGGTAGAATAGATATCAATGGTTTTGCCAAGCGGTCCATAAATTCTGTCTTTTAATACAGGATAAAAAATAGAGCTGACCAGTCCGGGAAGGCTTTTCCTAAATTGAAAGTAGGCTAATCCTAAAGCTACTACTGCATAAATTGCCCATGCATTGAATCCCCAGTGGAAAAAGACAAATTTCATTGAAGTATCAGCGGCTTCCGGTGTAGATCCTTTTCCCATTGGCGGTGTTATGTAATGCATAACAGGCTCCGCAACTCCCCAAAACACTAAACCACAGCCCATGGCTGCACTAAACAACATGGCTAACCATGACTTAGTACTATATTCTGGCTTATCGGTGTCCTTTCCCAGCTTGATGTTCCCAAACTTAGAAAACATTAAATATACACATAGTACAAGAAATAAGAAACATGCCAGGAGATAGAACCAGCCAAAATCCTCTGATGTTACTTTTAAGATGGCTGAAAAAACCTTGTTTAACCCATTAGTAAAAAATATTCCTAACAAAATAAAGATTAAAGTTAAAGACATAGAGGCAACAGCAATAATATTGTTCTTATTAATCAAATTACATTCTCCTCCAATACAGGTTAATTCCAGAATCTTGTGTGTACCTCTATTTGTCGCATTTTCAAACCTCCGCTATCCCCGCCTTTCTTTGGTAATCGTTTTCACACTAAAGTAAAACAAAGATGCCTGAAAAGATCTTAAATGTAACGAAGTAAGAAATAGTGACCATGATTTTTTAATTACCATGGTCAAAACACTATTATGAAAGTGATTATATTATAAATCTAAAATTGAGACAACAGATTTTTTTGAAAATATAAATATTTTTGACAATTGCAATGTAAGTATACTTTTCCATTAATATGAAAATGGTATC
Source organism: Neobacillus cucumis (assembly GCF_016107705.1). The sequence continues at coordinate 30,423 of NZ_JAEHGC010000018.1, read as the reverse complement.
GTTTTAAAAAGATATAATTTCTCAAAAATTTAGATTGTTAAGTAAAATCTTCTGTGCTAAAATAACACTGTAAAAATCATGATAATTAAAAAATCGTGATTTTTAATCTCGAATTTAATTTTTTCCAAGGGGCAAAATCACTGGGATTTCAAATAGCAACTAAAAATTGATTAATGAAGGAGAGGAAAATTTTGTCGGTTTACTCATTTCAAGCAAAGCTATCAAATGGAGAAGAAATTAGCTTGGATATCTATAAAGGAAAAGTAATGCTGATTGTGAACACTGCCAGTAAATGCGGATACACGCCTCAATATGAAGGACTCGAAAAATTATATGAAACCTATAAAGAAAATGGATTTACGGTCTTAGGTTTTCCATGTAACCAATTTGGAGAACAAGAGCCAGGAAGTAATGAGGAGATTAGCAGCTTTTGTTCTTTGACTTATAATGTGACATTTCCTATCTTTCAAAAAATCGATGTCATTGGGGAAAATGCACATCCTTTATACCAATACCTGCGGGAACAGGCCCCAGAAGATTCAGATTTGGATAAGGAGGGATCACTCTACCCGTTTTTACGGGATAAGATGCCGGATCTATTAGAAGGGTCAAAAATCAGATGGAACTTTACAAAGTTTTTAATTGATCAAAACGGCAATGTCCTAAAACGATTCGCACCGACGACGAAACCGGATGATCTGGCAAAAGATATTGATAAATTACTAGTAAATATTAAAAACTGATAGAAATTAAGGAAACCAGCTGCTTTTAAATAGTTGCTTACCTTTTTTATGTTTCTATTTTAGGTGGATGTACTGAAAAATTTTTAAACTAAGTGGGTGATAGCGATGAAGCCAAAAATATTTACAACGGTTCCATTGCCTGAAAAGGTGGAAAAAAATATTTCAGAGTACTGTGAAATAGATAAATGGACAGGGGATAGGTCCATTCCGCGTCATATTTTGCTAGAAAAGATTAAGGATGTAGTAGGTTTATATTCAACTGGTGTAGGTATTGATGAAGAACTGTTGCGACACGCACCAAATTTAAAAATCGTAAGTAATGTATCCGTCGGCTATAACAACTTCGATCTGGAAGCAATGAAAAGGTTCAATGTAATTGGCACAAATACTCCATATGTTTTGGACGAGAGTGTGGCTGATTTAACGTTTGCCTTAATATTAAATGCAGCCAGACGTATATCTGAATTAGATAGAATGGTAAAAGAAGGACAGTGGGGAAAATCTGATGATGATAAAGAATACTTTGGAGTAGATGTTAATTCTACGAAGTTAGGCATCATTGGAATGGGTAGGATTGGTAAAGCTTTGGCAAGGAGAGCGAAGTTGGGATTCAATATGGACGTTCTCTACTATAATAGAAATCGCAAACTGGATGTTGAAGAAGAATATGGAGTAAAGTATGCAGATTTGCAATCTTTGCTTGAGCACTCTGATTTTGTTGTACTTTTGACACCGCTTACTCCGGATACATATCATTTGATTGGTGAAAAGGAATTTAAATTAATGAAGAAATCTGCGTTTTTTATCAATGTTTCCCGTGGACAAACAGTAGATGAACAGGCACTTATTTCAGCTTTACAAAATAAAGAAATTAAAGGTGCTGGTTTGGATGTTTTTACAAAAGAGCCTATTGAACCTAAAAATCTATTATTGCAATTGAATAATGTTGTAGTAACTCCACATATCGGTTCCGCTACTGAACGAACTCGTGAAGATATGGCAGTGAGAGCAGCACAAAATTTAGTAGCAGTCGTCACTGGAAAGGATCCGATTGACCGGGTAATATAAAAAAATGTGAACACACGTATAGGATGGTATTCAAAAAGTGTAAAATCAGAAACTAATAAAGGTGAGGCATCAGGATTTACTGAAGACGTTAAAGACGATGGATCATGGCTTGGGAAAGCTATGGAATTTCCTAGAATTCAAGGAGCGGATGGTTGTGGTACGATTGTCGCTGTTGGAGAGGGTGTTAGTCAAGATAGACTGGGTGAAAGAGTATTAATACGTTCTGTTCAAGAAAGAGTATCAAGTAAAAATGGCATAGAATGTATTACTTTTGGTTCAGAATGTGATGGTACTTTTGCCGAATATGCAACAGTACTTTCCACTTTTGCAAATCTTAAAAAAAGGCGGAAAATACGGAGTTATTGGAGCACTTGGTGGACCTCTTGTAGAGTTGGATGTCCGTGATCTTTATTTAAAAGATTTGAGTCTATTTGGAAGCACATATCAAACAAAAGAAGCTTTCCTGAATCTTATTAGCTATATCGAAGAAGGAAAAATCAAACCAGTAATAGCAAAAGAATTTACACTAAAAGATATTGTAGAAGCTCAAAAAGCTTTCCTATCTAAAACACTAGTTGGTAAGTTTGTACTTGACGTTACTGCCGAATAGTACCTAGCTTGCTAATAAATCCTAGAATAGCCTTTATATATACTTGATTCTTATTCTTGAAGATTATCCATTATCCATCCATTGATTTCAGAAGAATTCAGTGATGGGGCGAAATCTTACAACGTTAAGGGCATTCCAAATTTAAAAACCCAATCTCTCATTTATTTCATAGAGAGATTGGGTTTTCTTTCGCTTCTAAGTCCAATTGTGCTCTTACTTCCAAGGTCAGTGGATGTCTTTAGGCAGGGACTGGACAATGTAATTAATATGTACGGACAAATCCGTTTAAATTCATTTTTGTTTAACCTCGATGGCATTTGGGATAATATCCCTTACTGCATTATATTACGCCTCCCCAGTAGCTTTTATTATTGTTGAGCTTTCTTGATCATTATCGATATCACTAGCATCACTAAGTGAGCGTAATTTAGTTTCTGGAGCCCAGGCTAACGATACAATTGTACCAATGATGAGAAATGCTGTAAGAACAAGCATGGAAGGTTGAATCCCGAAATTAGAAATACTCATAGGAAGAAGAAATGTTCCGGTTGCTGAACCTAACCGGCTAAATGATGTTGCAAGACCCACTCCAGAAGAACGAAGCGTTGTTGGAAAACTCTCTGGTGGAATTGAAGCAGTAAGATTGCAGACTGCTGACATTATTAAGGTGAAACCTATAAATGTAATAATCATAAGGGTAGATCCGCTTGGCAAAAGGCTTAGTAAGAGTAAAGAAACGCTTAGAAAGATAAAGGATCCGTTTAAGAATGCCCTAGTAGATAATTTAATTGTTAAGAAGATGCCAAGAAAAGAACCTATAAAAAGCACTAAATTTAATAATAGGTCTGTACTAAAGTTTCCATGTAGCCCCAAGGCTTTTAATATAGATGGAAGAAAGGTATAGATCGCCCAATAAGGAAGAACAATACAAAGGTAAAAAATACAATTAAATGCTGTGCGCTTAATCATTTTTTTACTAAACAACTCAGCATAACTTCCTTTTGTTGCTACAGGCGTTTCATCATCAAGGACAATGTTTTGTCCAATATAATTTTTTACGATGTGTCTAGCTTCGTCAACACGGCCTTGGTTAACTAACCATCTTGGGGATTCGGGTGTTCCCATGCGCATAATAAAAATTATCAATCCTGGCAATGCTGGAGACGAAAGCATCCACCGCCATGCCTCTGGACCGACTCGAAGTAAAATATAACCCACGACAGTTGCTAGAACGAAGCCAATTGTCCATATAACGCTAAATGATCCGAGTATGGGCCCACGTTGTTTTCTTGGCAAAATTTCCGCTAGCAATGTATGTCCTACACTATAATCTCCTCCAAGTCCAAAACCGAGCAGAACCCTTAAAAGAAATAATTCAACTGCATTGTCGGCAAAAAATTGCAAAATGGATGCAAGGATAATAATCACAAAATTTAAGGTGAATACTTTTCTTCTACCAATTACATCCGCTAATCTCCCAAGGATTAAACTTCCAAAAAAGAGTCCAATTAAGGCCGAACTACCTAAAAGACCGACCCAATACGGATTAAGGTCAAATTGAGGTGTAAGTAAAGTGAGAGCGATGCCAATCATTCCTAAGACGTATCCATCGGTAAAGTGTCCGCCAAATGTTAGGGCTGTCATTTTATAGTGGAATTTATTTAACGGAGCATCATCAAGCTTTACTATTTGATTTGTCATATCATTTCCCCTCTCCTATGATATTTCTGTAGAGTACTATAATCTTAAAATACATCTTACATTTGTTTGATCCCGCAAAGTAAATATCTTACCTCCTCTTTTTATTATACCGATGAATAACCTTTTCTTTAAGAAATCGTTTTCAAACAAAAGGACCATTTTACTACCTTTTCATCACCCCCTCAAAATGCAAAAAGTTAGAAATAATGACCATGATTTTTTAATTATCATGGTCAAAACACTATTATGAAAGTGATTATATTATAAATATAAATTCTAGGCAACGTATCTTTTTGAAAATATGGACTTTTCCGATAAATGAAATAACATTAATTCTTGTAAATTCTTTTAATAGAAGCATTATTTTTGAAGAAATAGAATTTTTTAAAAATTGGGATTGTTATGTTAAATATTCTGTGCTAAGATAACACTATAAAAATCATGATAATAAGAAAACCATGATTTTCAAACTTGATTTCAAATTTTTCAAGGGGGCAAAATAATTGGGAATTCAAACAGCAACAAAGAAGTATTCGAATTACATTAATGGAATTTGGACATCTCCATTAAGTGACAAGGTTTATGCAAGTATCAATCCAGCCAACAAAAATGAAATCGTCGGATATGTTCCTTCCTCTTCCGAAAAAGAACTCAATGAAGCTGTTTCAGCTGCAAAAGCAGCTAGCCGCGGCTGGAGGAAACTGGCTGGATCTGTAAGAGGTGACTACCTTTACAAAGCAGCCGCGATTTTAGAAGTAAGAGCGGATGATATCGCTGAAACGATGACGCGGGAGATGGGAAAAACTTTTCCAGAGGCAAAAGGGGAAACCATTCGCGGAGTAAACATACTTCGTTATTATGCCGGCGAAGGGATGAGGAAGATTGGGGATAACATCCCATCATCCGACAGTGAAGCTCTAATGTTTACAACACGTTCTCCATTAGGAGTGGTAGGGGTAATTACTCCTTGGAATTTTCCAGTGGCCATTCCAATTTGGAAAATGGTACCTGCCCTGATCTATGGGAATACAGTGGTTCTAAAACCTGCATTCGAAACCTCTGTAACCGCTATCAAGGTGATTGAATGCTTCCATGAGGCAGGATTTCCTGAAGGGGTCGTGAATGTTGTGACTGGGCCAGGAAGTGTCATCGGCCAAGGGCTAATCGACCATCCAGATGTGAATGGGATTACGTTCACCGGTTCAGAGACCGTTGGAAAGCAGGTCGGTCAAGGTGCTTTTGCTCGCGGGGCAAAATATCAATTAGAAATGGGAGGCAAAAATCCAGTCATTGTTGCATCCGATGCAGATCTGGATCAAGCAGTAGAGGCAACGATCAGCGGTGGATTAAGATCAACTGGACAAAAATGTACCGCTACTAGCAGAGTAATCATTCAACGTGATGTATACGAGGAATTTAAGGGAAAATTAGTAGATAAGGTAAAAGAAATAAAAGTTGGCAATGGATTAGAAAGTGATTCATGGATGGGGCCTTGTACCAGTGAAGGCCAATTAAATATTGTGTTGTCTTATATCCAAAAAGGGATTGATGAAGGGGCAACACTGCTCTATGGAGGGAAAAGAGTAGACGAAGGGGAACTCCAGCAAGGGTTCTATGTCGAACCGACGGTATTCGAAAATGTAAACTCAGATATGACGATTGCACAAGAAGAAATTTTTGGTCCGGTACTAGCTCTTATCCAAGTTGACACATTAGAAGAGGCTTTAGAAGTCGCAAATGATGTGAAATATGGACTTAGCGCTTCTATTTTTACCAAAAATATCGGGAACATGCTCTCATTTATTCAAGACATGGATGCGGGTCTTGTTCGGATCAATGCGGAGAGTGCGGGAGTGGAACTGCAGGCACCATTCGGCGGGATGAAGCAATCTAGTTCACATTCACGCGAACAGGGCCAGGCGGCGATTGAATTCTTCACATCCATTAAAACTGTTTTTGTAAAACCATAAAGAAAGGGCTCTGGATCTTGGCGGGCGGGAATTCAGATCCCCGCTGGTATCGCTATTTTCTATAGAGGGATTTTACCAATGCCGAGTGGTTTCGTTGGTAGTCTATGCTTGCTTGCAGCCGCAGGTATGTGGGGAGGAATGTATGTAGTTGGCAAGTATGCTCTCGAGTATATCTCCCCTTTTGTCCTGCTTTGGCTGAGATACTTAATCGCTTTTGTCATCTTATTTATCTGCTGGTTTTTTCAAAAGAGGGAACTCATTAACCGGAAGGATTTGCCCCTTATAGCCTGGCTGGGGTTCATTGGATACCTTGTATCGAATGGAGGCGGTTTTGTTGGCACCCAATTATCAACAGCCCATATGGGCGCTTTACTTTCGGCGGCTTCCCCAGCTTTTTCCTTGGTACTAGCCTACTTCTTGATCAAGGAAAAGCTCACATGGAAAAAACTTATATCTGTCGTTACCTCCATGTGCGGTTTGATTCTGACCATTGGTTTTGAAGGCGGCGCCCATGGCCGCCTGCTTGGAAATCTAGTTTTATTGTTAGGAGCGTTCGCCTGGGCGCTTTATACCGTAAATGTAAAAGGGATTGGGGAAAAATATTCGTCTCTTACCATTACGACCTTTGCGACCGGTGCCGCGCTGCTATTGACCACACCTGCCATGCTCATGGATCTTGAACCGCAGGATTTAGTGAATATACAAAAACCAACAATCCTAATGGGCACACTCTATCTTTCTATTATTGCCACTGCAGCCGCATTTTTCTTGTGGAACAAAGGGATGGAAATGATGGAAGCGGGAATCGGTTCGATGTTTTACTTTTTTACTCCTGTCATTGGAGGATTGCTTAGTTGGATCTTTTTAAAGGAAAACATTTCACAGGGTTTTATTGCGGGCGGACTGCTTATAATCGGAGGTACGCTGATTCTGGTCAATAAAAAACCGCAAGTTTTGGCAAAAGTAAAGCATAAAGGTATGAGCAGTAGACTATGATCTCTGATATTTTTTTGTGCCATTTTGAGATCATGATCATTAAATGAGTTTGTTCTTGAAAGGAAAATTATAAAAGAGGTGAAAGTGATGGAAACGATTCTAAAAGAAAATGAAGTAAATCAAAAAGTTGAAACAGGATTAATTGATTGTGATGTCCATCCGTACTTGGATGATTTCAATGAACTCATCCCATATGTAGAAGAAGGCATCCAGAAGCATATGAATATTGGACGATTTGAAAAAAACATGCTTTCCAATATGAATGCGGGCGCCTTTACTTTTCCAAAAGCAAGGTACGCGAATCCAAACCATGTTCTTCGCTTAGACGCCATTACACCAAATGGAGGTGTCCCGGGATCGGATCCGGTTTTCGCGATTCAGGATTTGTTTGATAAGCATCAACATAAGTATGGTATTTTGAATATCGGACACGGATCAATGGCCGGTTATCACAATGTCGAGATTGCGGCAGGCTACACTTCAGGTTCCAACGATTGGCTTTACGATCGGTGGGTTCAAAGTGATCCCCGTTTTAAGATGACGATGTCGGTTACACCAGTCGCACCGGATTTAGCGATTGAAGAGATTAAACGGATTGGCCATAAACCGGGTATAGTTGGGATCAACCTGCAGTGCATCAATATCCCATTAGGGAAACGGCATTTCTGGCCGCTGTATGAATTAGCTCAGGAATATAATCTTCCTATTGTCCTTCATCCAGATACTGAGGGAACGGCAGAGTACGCACCACCTAATGCGGTTGGACCGGCATCGACTTATGCGGAATGGCATACTTCCTTGTCACTGATTGCTCAAAGACAAATTATGAGTCTAGTATGTGAAGGGGTTTTCGAGAAGTTTCCTAATTTGAAATTCAATTTTATTGAGTATGGATTTTCTTGGCTGCCATCGCTCATGTGGAGACTTGATAAAAACTGGAAAGCCCTCCGCAGCGAAATGCCTTGGGTGAAGAAATTGCCAAGTGAGTATATTAGAAACAATGTCCGTTTGGGCACGCAGCCAATCGAAGAATCTTTCCATCCGAAAGATATTGTTCAGTTAATCCAAATGGCGAAAGCCGAGGAGATGTTGTTGTTCGCAAGCGATTATCCGCATTGGGATGGTGACGAAAAGGACCAGGCTTTCTTGCATTTCCCAGAGGAACTAAAACAGAAGATCTTTTATGAAAATGCTAAAAATTCATATCGTCTTTAATTGATTGAAAGGGGGAAATTAGTGTGGAAACAATGCAGGCAAGTAAAGTTGTAAGTATTGTAGTTTGTTCAGCGGAGGAACTTCAGCCAGGTCAGCGCAAAATTGCAGTGGTGGATGGGGTGGAAATCGCGATGTTAAATGTCGATGGTCAATTGTATGCATTCAGGAACCGCTGTCCGCACCAAGGGGTGGAAATGATTTATGGTTCTGTGGGCGGAACCATGCTCCCATCTGACCCGGGCGAATATAATTATGGCTGTGACAACCAAATTATCAGCTGTCCATTGCATGGCTGGGAATTTGATATGAAAACAGGAAAATCCCTATCCAGCCCTAAATATTCTGTTGGAAACTATGAGATTAAAGAAAAAGACGGCTCGATTGTTTTATTGGTTAAAAAAGAGCCGACAAGTGTCAGCCTAAAAAGTTTCCGTTGCACACATTAATTTTTCAGGCTGAACTCAACCATTACTACTATAACACTATTTAATAGAAAACTTCAAGGAGGATGAATCATGACTAGTGCAGTAAAAGATCTGGTGACATTGCTAAAGGCGGAGGAAATCGAATTTGAGGAGCTTGGTATTGAGGCGGAAGTTCAGGAAATCGCCATGGCGGTTAATCCCTTATCAAAAACAATGGGTGGAGGAATTTGCAGAATTAAGGAATGCAGCTTCGACTGGCAATTAAAATACGATGAAATTATCTTTGTTCAGTCTGGAAGCATGTACATTGGCCACAATGGAAAGAAAATTGAAGCGGAACAAGGAGATATTTTCTTTATGCAAGAAGGGGCTGTGATTACATACGGTACCGATGCAGAAGCGGAATTCTTCTTTTCTACCTATCCAGTTGACTGGAAGATTGTAAAAAAAGATGTGGTGTATGAAGATACAGGGGAAGATCTTGTCACATTGATCAAGGGACCTGAAATCGAATTCGGCCCTCTTGGGATAGAAGGCGAGGTACAGGAAATTGCTCCTGTGATCAATAAGCTTTCCACGAATATGGGTGGCGGCAAATGCCGTATGAAAGAGTGCCATTTTGATTGGCAAATCAAATACGATGAAATGATTTATGTATCAAAAGGTAGTATGTACATTTCTTATTATGGTGAAAAGATTGAAGCGAAGCAGGGCGATATTTATTTTATGAAGGACGGCGCGGAAATCACATACGGAACAGATGAGGAAGTAGAGTTTTATTTCACCCTATATCCTGTGAACTGGCGCGAATTGAAAAACTAGATTGCAAGATTTACGGGTCCAACCCATTTAGTCAGTTGGCTAAATGGATTGGACTTATACCTATAAAGCGAGGTGAAATGGGGAGATGGAAACCAATATTATTTGTTATCTTCCTTTGAAAAACGGGGTCAGTTTTGCCGAAGAAACATGGGGATTAGTGGAACAAGCCCAAACGATCCGCTCAAATACCTCTAGAATGACAGCTATCGTGGTTCATTCAGGTATCCCTGTTACTGAGCTTGAACAATTGCCTTTTGATGAGGTTTACCATGTTACTATACCGATAGAAAAATGGAAAGTATCAGACTATCATTTTCAAGCCTTTCGCAGGATTTGTACAACTTTTCAACATCAAAAAGGAATATTCTTATTTTCGTCCCATCCGCTCTATCATGATATAGCTGTAAGAGCATCCACCCGCCTGGGGATGCCGATGATCACGAATGCCCTGAAGGTTGTCGAAGTGGAAAATCAACCTTCGTCACTTATGGTAAAACGGGAAATTTATCAAGGTAAAGCAAATGAATTTGTGTCTCTTGAACCAACCAAACAGCAATACTTAACTTTTGAAAGATCCATCCTGTACGGTAAACAGCAATACGGGAAACCAAGTATCGTTCAGGAGATTGATATAGAACAACTTGCATCAAGTTCAATCCGATTCATTTCAGAGTCACAAGTGGATTGGAAGGAACTGAAACTATCCGAAGCCAAGGTAGTAATCGGCATCGGCAGAGGGGTGCAAGAAAAGGACGAGTTTGATTCGATAATAAAATTAGCGGAAATCGTCAATGCGCCAATCGGGGGAAGTAAAGTTGCGGACGAATTAGGACTTATTCCAAGGGAAAAGCGAATTGGGGCAAGCGGCTCCTCCATCGAAGCCGATATCTATATTGCGATTGGGATTTCGGGTTCTTCCCAGCATCTTGAAGGAATAAAAGCAGTCAAACATGTGATCGCGATTAATAACGATCCATCCGCGGCTATTTTTCAGCGATGTGATATCGGGATTGTGGGGAATTATCAACAGGTATTACCTAGACTTGTCGATTCTCTTCTAGCAGAAAGGCAGAGTGAAACAGATGTTGAATATTTGCATATTGGTTAAGCCAATCATGGATCCCGCATCCATCAAATGGGATTATCAAAGCCAGGAATTTTCCTATATTAGTAACACGTTTAATTCTGCTGATTTGCAGGCATTGCAATGGGCTTGCGATTATAAGGAAAAAAATGGCGCTACCATCACGGTTATGACCGCCATTGATGCTCAATTCATCATGGATGATAAACGAATTCTAAAACATACCATTGATAAATGGGTAGTACTGCAACATCCGGATTTTAAAACCAGCCCGGGTGAAGCGGCCACAATCCTTGCGAAAGAGTTGAGTAAACACCCTTTTGATGTCATTTTGACGGGTTCCAGCAGTGACGATAAGAATTCAGGCATCACACCAGCTAAGGTGGCGGAATTGTTATTTATTCCTTCTTTAACCAACATCCATTCTATAGATGTAAAAGAGGAAAGGCTTTGGGAAGTAAAGCGGAGCGAAGACAGAGGGATTGTCCAAACCTATGAAGTGGAATTGCCGATTTTAATTGGTGTAACGAACACCATGGGAAGAAAACGGTATATCCCCCGGTACAGGCGCCCGCCGAAAATTCAAAAGGAATTACAGGTTCTTGAAAAGGGGAATTGCCCTTCAAACGTACAGGTCATAAAGATGACGGAACCAAGGCCCAATATCCGCTATTTTAATATTCCGAAAGATAGTCTTTCAGCGGAAGAAAGACTGTTAGCGATTATGGGGCTTTCACAAGATAGAAAAGAACAGACAGGGGAAAAAGTAGCTTCTGAGGTAAACGACAAGACCATTCATTTTATCTCTCAGAAACTACAAAAATGGCTACAGGAGGGTTAGGCAATGGAGACAGTTCAACGTGATACCTTTTGGATGATCGCTTCAAATTATAAGCTGATGATGTACATCTTCGCAGGTATTGCCATTCTAGTGTTTCTCTATGGCTTTTACCGACGGTTTCGGTTATGGAGAAAAGGGGTAAGAGAAAAAGTCAGCTGGAATGATGTAAAAACCAATCTTTCTTACTTTTACCAAACAGCCATTGCCCAGCGGAAGGTAAAGAAAGACAAATTATTTGGATTTATGCACCGCTTAACTAGTTATGGTTTTGTGATCTTGTTCATTGGTACAGTTTTGGTAGTCGTTGACTATGATTTTAAAATTCCGATCCTAAGAGGGAATTTTTATCTTATTTATGAACTGGTGTTAGATGTATTTGGTGTTTTGTTTCTGATTGGCTTAGTACTTGCTATGGTGATCAGGGCTAGAAAGATTCGTCCTAGATTAAGAGACGGGATGGCTGACCAGGCGTTCCTGCTGCTCTTACTTTTTATTGGAATTGGCGGCTATATAATAGAAGGAATCCGGCTTTCAGGAATGCAAAACAGCCATGCAGTTTGGTCACCTGTTGGCTACGGGCTTTCCGTACTATTTCAAGGTCATCCCATCTTCAGTGTGGCGTCCTATCCCATCTGGTGGTTATGCCATGCAGTATTAGCCTTTTTACTTGTAGCTATTATTCCATATACGAAATTATTACACTTTTTAACGGCTCCAATGAATATCCTTTTCCACCCAGTGAAACGTACAGGAAATATTGAGGCGCCTTATAACCTGGAGGAAATGACCGAAGAAGAGCGATATGATTCCTTGAAAATTCAAGGAGTGAATAAAATATCCGATTTTTCCGGCTGGCAATTACTCAGCACCGATGCTTGTACGGAATGCGGCCGCTGTGATAACCAATGCCCTGCAAACAATAGCGGCAAGCCGTTAGCGCCCCGCAATATTGTAACGAAGATCCGCGACAATATGCATCATGATGAAGAGGTTCTTTCGTTTATCTCGGCGGAGGAACTTCAATCCTGTACAACCTGTGGTGCATGTGTTGAAGCCTGTCCTGTTTCCATAAATCATATCGATCTTATTTTATCGATGAGGCGCGGCTTAATTCAAAATCAAGTAATTGAGCAAGAAGCAGAGAACATGCTTGTGAGATTGGAAGAGCAGAGCAATATCTTTGGAAAGCCGTGGTCTGACCGGGAGGACTGGAGCAATGGGCTGAATGTCCCGGTTTTAAGGGATCCAAAGAAGGTTTCAGATAATCAAAAGAAAGAAGGGGCTTAGACAATGGAAGTTTTATTTTGGGTAGGTTGTGCTGCGGCATACGATAAAAGATTACAGTCAATTGCGCGGGCATTTTCGGAAATAATGGAAAAAGCGAATGTGGATTACGCGATTTTAGGAAACAAGGAACGATGTACGGGCGATATTGCCCGTCGCATGGGTGATGAAAATTTATTTCAGGAATTAGCCCAGCACAATATTAAAACCCTGAAGGGACATGAAGTTACATCCATTGTGACGACTTGTCCCCACTGCTTCAATATGTTTAAAAATGAGTACCCCGCATTTGGGGGGGATTTTGAGGTAACGCATTATACAACCTTTATTTATAATCTGATCCGGGATGGACGCTTAAAGATTCCTGAAAAGCAAGAGAGGGAAATTGTCACCTATCATGACCCATGTTATTTAGGGCGACAAAATGGAATCTTTGATGCACCAAGGGATATTTTGGAAATGCTCGGATATGAAATTGTCGAGATGGAGCACAGTAAAGAAAAATCCCTCTGCTGCGGCGCAGGCGGCGGTGCCATGTTCGAAACGAAACAACGCGGTGAGAAAATTAACACAATCCGTGGGGAAGAAGCACTTAATACAGGTGCAAGTACAACCATGACCTCGTGTCCTTTTTGCTTATTGATGATGGAGGAAGCTATTGGTTCGTTGAACCAGACGCACGGTACAAGTATGGCTTCAAGAGATATTGCTGAAATCGTAAATTCATTAACGGCTAAGTAGTCTGGAGGAGGAAATTGGAATGGCTACATTCAACCATTTATTTACACCAAAGAAAATAGGCTCATTATGGATCAAAAACAGAATATTAAGTACTGGTCACATGACCTCCTATGTACAAGACGGAATTCCAACGGACCGTTTGATTGCCTATCATAAAGAAAGGGCAAAAGGCGGTGCAGGGCTGATTATCGTGGAAGCTAACGCAGTTCATCCTACGGCATTTTTCACAGCTGATACAATTTGTGCTTTTAAGGATGAAGTCATCCCTTATTATAAGAAATTAGCGGAAGCTGTTCACTCGTATGGCACGAAGATGTTTGTCCAGCTTTTTCATCCGGGAAGAGAGGTTTTTCCATCAGGAACATCTGTTGCGGTAGCACCCTCGGCTGTCCCGGCTGACCGCTTCCGAATTATACCGAAGGAACTGGAAATTGATGAAATTAGGGATATTATCAAAGGCTATGCGGAAACGGCTGCACGGGTAAATACAGGGGGACTCGACGGTGTAGAAATTGTAGCCTCACATGGGTATTTACCGAGTCAATTCTGGTCACCGCGGTTAAATTTAAGAAAAGATATTTATGGTGGACAGACAATTGAAAACCGACTGCGTTTTCTGAAGGAAATTGTAGAGAGTGTTCGTGAAAGGGTCGGATCTGAATTTGTTGTTGGTTTAAGACTTAGTGTTGATGACCTTGAGGACGAAGGGGCCGAATATGGAGAAATACAAGAAATTTTACGGTATATTGATCAACAAATTGGTGGTTTGGACTATTTTAACCTGACTGGCGGAAGTTCTGCGACCTATGCAAGTTCCGCATTTATTGTCCCTCCAGCACCGGTTCCTCCAGCCCATTTTGCTTCCCATGCCGCAAAAATTAGAGAGCAAGTATCTGTGCCAATTTTTGTAGCAGGTCGCATCAATGATCCGGTTATTGCTGAAAATGTGCTGGCGAATGGTCAAGCCGATATGGTGGGGATGACACGGGCGATGATTTGCGACCCGCATATGCCTAATAAAGCTTTACGCGGCGAATTAGAACGTATTCGGGTATGTATTGGATGTGATCAGGCCTGTATCGGGCATATGCAAATGGATATTCCAATCAGCTGCCTGCAAAATCCAGTTACAGGCAGGGAACTACAGTATTCTGTAATGCCAAAGGCAGAAAAAATAAAAAACATCGCTGTCATTGGAGGCGGCCCGGCTGGGATGAAGGCTGCCGTTATTGCGGCGGAACGAGGACACAGAGTCACTTTATTTGAGCGAAGCGATGAATTGGGCGGACAGGTAAAGATGGCCCGCAAAGTTCCGGGAAGGGAAGAATTCGGGGAGCTGGTTTCAAATTTAAAGCGGGATTTGGATTATTACCGTGTGGATGTGAGGTTGAATACCACTGTCACAAAGGAATTAATATTGGCAATGAAGCCGGATGAAGTCATCCTGGCTACAGGAGGCAAGCCATATATTCCTCATGTTGCCGGAGCGGACCTTCCACATGTCGTAACAGCTTGGGATATTTTGACCAGACGAAAAGAGCCCGGAAAAAAGGTAGTCGTGGCAGATTGGAAGGGCGATATGACAGGTGTGGGTGTCGCACTTTATTTGAAGGAACTTGGCTGCAATGTAGAATTGGTCACGTCCTGTTATCAGGTCGGCCATTCGATTCAAGAAAAAGTGCGTACTTTTACTTTAACCCAATTATTCTTGAAGGAAATTGAGATGACAGCACAGTATAAGCTTTCGAAGGCTGGTCCAAATTCCGTAAGCTTCTCCAATATCTATACTGGGCAGGAGCTGAAAAGGGAAAATATAGATACGCTTGTCTTGGCATATGGTCTACTTCAGGAAAACGACCTGTTTCATGAACTGAAAGAACATATTCCCAATATCTATCGAATTGGTGACAGCTTAATACCTCGTACGGTGGAGGAAGCCGTTCTTGAAGGTTTTGAATTAGCAGCCAGTCTTTAATAGTTCTCGAACAGTTCGGAAAACTAGGGGGGCATGGAGTTTGCATACAACAAAGGTTCTAAATTCTGAGGATTTTAATTTCACAATTGATGGTCAAAAGGGTACCCTGGAGGATATTTTTCTTGGCTTTAATAAATATGATCGGCTTGGGATTGTAGTTAGGCGCCCCTGCGGGGGTATTGGTGCGAGTGGCCTTTTAATGGCCGCGATTACGAGATTTTACGATTTTTTTCGAACTGATTTGGGAAATGAACCTGATAAACTCCGAATCTATCCTGACTTCTATATTTTCCATGTTGGAAAACGACATATGAACAATTATTGGATGGATATTTGGCCGCTGCATAAAGAAGTAGTTGTCGAGGATGATCCAGAGCTCATTCTGGAGGCAATAAATGACCGTGCCATCACCCGATTAATTGTTGAGGAAAGTGGAATAGTTTCCTCAAATTATTTACGAGAAACACTGAGTAGTGCCAACCATAGAATTGTCAGTGCGCTTGCCTACTCTCCTGATGGCAGAGTGAAACATGGGGATATTAGAATAACAAGCAGTTCCATAGTGGAAGAATACGTCCAATCCACGATTGAGTTGACTGAGGATTTATCCGATGAGGAAAAAAAAGAACTGAGATCAAAACGCGAATCTTTGATGCAAAATAACCGTGTAATGGAGTCCTATAAGATAATGGAAGTGTCCGATGCTCTTCAAAGAATTTGAAGTCCTGTAGAGTAATTACCAGGCTTTTTTAAATCAAATGTGTTATTGTAGAAAAATAATTGAAGGTTTACCTTTACTCAACATTTATAAGCCCAACAGTGCTTAATAAGGCCATTTATAGTGAGTTTAATTGACGGAATTATTAAAATATAGTAATATTAAAATTAAACTTTTGTAGATGGCTAAATTGGCTGTAAATGTTGGGGTGAAGTAATATGAATCGTAAGGAAATACAAATGACACGAATGTGGAAATATTTTGTTGATGCAACCGCTGAAATTATTGAAACTGAGGGAATAGAAAATGTAACAATCAGAAAGATAGGAAAACTTGCGGGCTACACAAGTTCAACTATTTATAATTACTTTGGGGAACTTTCACACTTAATTTTCTTTGCTTCTATGAGATTTATTAATCCATATATTAAAGAACTTTCCTACTACATGACCATGGGTAAAAATCATATAGAGAAATACCTGTTAAGCTGGGAGTGTTTTTGTAAACATTCCTTTAAGGATCCTCAAATCTACAATGCGATTTTTAATTCGGATTTAGGAGCAACACCAGAAGAGCTTTTGAAACATTACTTTGAAGTATATCAAAATGATTTAACAGGCTTGTCTGAAGAAGTTAAGCCCTTAATCTTCGAACATAATATTACTAAAAGGGGTAAAGCTGTATTACAAAAGGCTGTTGAGGAGGGGTATCTCGACCAGGATACGAGTGAGGACATTAATAATATGACCATTCTTCTTTGGCGGGGAATGTTAACAACAATTTTAAATAATCGCAGGGATTTTAAACAGGAAGAAGCAGTGGAAGAAACAATGAAATATGTTCGGAATATAACTATGAATGCTTTGAAAAAACCTTTAGAATAGTACAGAAAACCTTTTATGTAAAGTATTCAGACTGTTAATCCAGAATTGTTCCATTTTATATGCATTCGTATAGTCAGAATTCTTAATTGTTTTTCATTTAAAGCATAAGAATCTTTTTCGGTTTTAATTAAAAAGGTCTATACATAGGTGCCAGGTGCTATCCATTATTTGGTCAGTGCCTGGTATCTTTTTTTTCTGTATACTTTCTGTAAAAAAGTATACTCCACGAAAACTTGAACAAACTGTTCTATCCTTTCTGAATCATCCCTTCTAATTATTAATGACAACTTTGAAAAGCCTTACAGGGGGTACTCTCTTTGACCAGCCTAGATTATATTGTCCTTATAGCGATTGCTGTTTTTTTCTTAGTCATTTCTTCCTTCAAGCGAAAAATTTCAGGTCAATCTGAAGCATTGCAGCTGAATGAACAATATTATAAGTCACTCTTTGAACAAAATCCGGACATCATTATTACCTTTGATTTAGAGGGGAAAATCTTGAATGCCAATAAAGCGGTAGATGCCTTAGGGTATTCACTAGATGATATACGCCATAAGCCATTTACTCATTTTATTGTTCCAGAGGAATTAGAAGAAACGACTCGCAACTTTAACAAAGCGGTTCATGGGAAATCAGTTACGTATGAGTGTGAAATTTTTGATCATAAAGGAAGAAAACGGGATATCGCGGCTACAAATATTCCAATTTATATAAATGGAAAAATAACCGGTGTCTACGCAATTATTAAAGAAATTACTGTGCAAAAAAAAGCGCAAAAAAAACTAATCGAAGCGGAATCAAAATATCGAAGCTTAGTCGAGAATTCATTGGTAGGGGTTTATATTTATCAAAATGGAAAAATCATGTATGTGAACCCAAGGCTATGTGAAATAACCGGCTATCGTCATGACGAAATTTTATCCTTAAACTTAGAAGATGCGATTGCTCCTGAGGATTATCCCTCTGTTTTGGAAAATATTAATAAACTGATAACCAATGTGGAAGCAACAACCACCTATCAATTCCGTATGTTTCGAAAAGACCGGGTAGGTATTACGTTAGAAACTTATGGTTCAAAAATCGATTATAACGGTGAGGAAGCCATAATTGGTACCGTTATAGATATTACAAAGCGAAAAAATAACGAGAAAATGATCAAGTATATGGCTTATCATGACCAATTAACTGATTTACCGAACAGGCATTATTTTAAAGAAAAATTTGAGGAAGTGTTGAACACCTCTAAGCAACAAAACGAAAATTTTGCCATTTTATTTTTAGATTTGGATCGCTTTAAGGCGATCAATGATTTTATGGGTCATGAGGTAGGGGACCTGCTCTTAACAGAAGTGGCTGAAAGACTGAAAAATTGCATGGATGGAAAGAGCATGGTTTCCAGGTTCGGCGGTGATGAATTTTGCTTCCTTTTACCTGAAACAAATGAAAAAAGAGCGATTTTAATGGCCAAGCGTGTAATTACAGCGTTATCCAATCCTTTTCATATTAATCATCATGATATTTTAATAACTCCGAGTATTGGGATCAGCCTTTTTCCCGAACATGGAGAGGATTTTAATTCGATTATTAAAAATGCGGATTTAGCCATGTACCATGCAAAGGAAAAAGGCAAGAACAACTTTGCAATTTTTAATAAGGAAATAAAAAATCAATCCCAGAATGAATTGGAATTAGAAATGAAATTGCGTAAAGCATTAGAAAGGAACGAATTTATAATCCATTACCAGCCGCAATTTAACCTTGAAACCAATCAAATCATTGGAGCGGAAGCTTTAATTCGCTGGCAGCATCCTGAAAATGGTCTCATTCCTCCAAATGAATTTATACGTGTTGCAGAAGAATCGGGGCTGATTATCCCAATTGGGGAATGGGCGCTCCGGACGGCTTGTCAGCAAAACAAGGAGTGGCAGTTGGCGGGTCTGCCGCCAATCACGATAGCGGTTAATATTTCCGCGAAACAATTTTTTCAAAGTAATTTAGTCGAAACGGTTGAAAAAATTCTGTTTGAGATCGGTCTCGATCCGAAATTTTTAGAGCTGGAAATTACCGAAAGTATGACCATGGATGTAGAGCATTCCGTTTCTACGCTGTTGGCTCTTAAAGATCTTGGGATAAATATTAGTATTGATGATTTTGGGACAGGATATAGTTCGTTAAACTATTTGAAGAAGTTTCCAATTGATAAATTAAAAATTGATCAGTCTTTTATTCGTGAGTCCACGACGGATGCAAATGACCGAACGATCGTAAAAGCGATTATTTTGATGGCCCACTTTTTAAAAATTAAAGTGATTGCAGAGGGGGTTGAAACGGAAGAACATGTTTCATTCCTACTTTCACAACATTGTAAAGAGGCACAAGGCTATTATTTCAGCAAGCCGGTTTCAGCGGGTGAATTTGAATCACGGTGTGCAATCGTTAGAAGATCGTATTCAGGATAAATCGCGAATACCTGTCAGTGCCCGAGTAGCTTAAAAATTCACCAGAACGGGAACTATGAATGCCTGTCAGTGCCCGAGCAGCTGAAATATTCATAAGAACGGGAACTATGAATGCCTGTCAGTGCCCGAGCAGCTAAAATATTCATCAGAACGGGAACTATGAGTGCCTGTCAGTGCCCGAACAGCTGAAAAATTCATCAGAACGGGAACTATGAGTGCCTGTCAGTGCCCGAACAGCTGAAAAATTCATCAGAACGGGAACTATGAGGCCCTGTCAGTGCCCGAGCAGCCAAAATTTACACCAAAACGGGAACTATGAGGCCCTGTCAATGTCCGAGCAGCTTAAAAATTCACCAGAACGGGAACTATGGGTGTCTGTCAGTGCCCGAGCAGCTGAAAAATTCATCAGGACGGGAACTATGAGGCCCTGTCAGTGCCCGAGCAGCTTAAAAATTCACCAGAACGGGAACTATGGGTGTCTGTCAGTGCCCGAGCAGCTTAAAAATTCACCAGAACGGGAACTATGGGTGTCTGTCAGTGCCCGAGCAGCTGAAAAATTCATCAGAACGGGAACTATGAGGCCCTGTCAGTGCCCGAGCAGGGGAAAAATTCATCAGAACGGGAACTATGAGTGCCTGTCAGTGCCCGAGCAGCTGAAAAATTCACCAGAACGGGAACTATGAGTGCCTGTCAGTGCCCGAGCAGCTGAAAAATTCACCAGAACGGGAACTATGAGTGCCTGTCAGTGCCCAAGCAGCTGAAATATTCATCAAAACGGGAACAATATGCCACTACACAGCACTCTCCATTGCCATCATTTTTACATTTTGCTTGATGGAAATCGACTTAATAGATTGACAGAGTGTGATATAATTTAGAAGTTGATTTTTTAAAATGGAGGTTTTGAAACATGGCGCAAATGAATAGTTCAATTTCAACGCCGCAGCCTAACTCCAAAAAGACTGTTGTGTATGCCATTCTATTTTTATTTATCGCGATTGCTGGATTAGCGTATGTAAAGTGGGTTCCTTATTATGGTAAATCCATTCTTGCAGCCACTACTCATTCCATTGGTACATCAATTTTAGGAGATAAAGCGGATCTGCCAGCTGCTTCATGGGACAGTGCCTGGGCTTACGCATTGACCTATTTTAATGCTGTTTGGAAAGCAGCCGTTCTCGGAATCATTATTGGATCATTAGTTCAAGTATTAGTCCCAACGAACTGGCTGTTAAAAGTTCTTGGAAAAACTTCTTTTGGCAGTACAGCTGTTGCCGGACTTGCATCACTTCCTGGGATGATGTGCACTTGCTGTGCAGCACCAATCGCTGTAGGCTTACGTAAAAAGAATGTCTCAGTCGGTGCGAGCCTTGCGTTTTGGATTGGGAATCCAACGCTTAACCCAGCCGTATTAATTTTTATGACTTTTGTATTATCTTGGAAGTTTACATTATTACGCTTAATTTTTGGTGTTATCTTAACATTCGGTGTCAGTTACTTGGCGAATCGCTTTGCACCAAATTCAAAGGCGGTAGACCTTGATAAAATGCTCGAAAAAGCAGAGAAAGAAGCATCAGGTTCATTTTTAGCAAGATGGGTAAAAGCTATGGGCAGCATGGTGTTATATATTATTCCAGCCTATATCCTTTCGGTTTTGTTAATGGGTGCGGTTAAGGTGTGGCTGTTCCCGCATATTAGTGATGCAGCTGCAAATGGGATTCTTACCTTGATTGGTTTTGCGATTGCAGGGATGTTGTTTGTTATCCCAACTGCAGCAGAGATTCCTATCATTCAAACGTTTATGTCGTTTGGACTTGGCGGCGGACCGGCTGCAGCACTTTTAGTGACATTGCCATCTGTCAGCCTTCCATCCCTTATCCTTGTGGCAAGATCATTTCCGAAAAAGGTATTGTTCTTCGTCGCAGGTTCAACAGTGGTAATTGGAATTGTAAGTGGGATCGTTGGAATGTTTATCCTTTAAAGAAGGTAGACACATGAGTTTTCATGTGTCTATTTTTTTTGTCAATATAAGTCGATAAACATGTGGTGAAAATTCACAAAGCTGTAACATGAAAACTGAAAAGATGGAAAAAACAGGAGATAATAGTATTAGAGATAGAAAAAAAGCGGCGCTTGATTGTGAAACTTTTAACAAGGAGGGTAAAAAATGAATAAGCAAAAATGGATTGCTATTGTTTTGGCCGGTGGAAAAGGGACACGATTAAATCTCCTGACCCACACGATGGTAAAACCTGCGATGCCATTTGGCGGGAAGTACCGCATTATTGATTTTGCTTTAAGCAATTGTAAAAATTCAGGGATTGAGACTGTTGGGATTTTAACACAATACATGCCGCTTGCTTTACATTCACATCTTGGAAGTTACAACCAATTTGATCAAAAAGGAGGCTTAGCCATTCTTCCTCCTTATCAGCGGAATGATGATGGTGTTGAATGGTATGAAGGCACTTCCCATGCTGTTTACCAAAATATTGAGTTTATTGAGCATTACAATCCTGAGCATGTTCTTATTCTTTCCGGTGACCAAGTCTATAAAATGGATTATTCGCTTATGCTAGAACAGCATATCGAAACCAATGCCGATTGTACAATCGCAGCAGTTGAAGTTCCATGGGCGGATGCCAAGCGTTTTGGTCTCCTAAAAATGAATCATGCTACCAAGCGAATCCTTGATTTTGAAGAAAAGCCAGATTATCCATCTTCTAATTTAGCTTCTATGGGTATTTATCTTTTTAAATGGTCTGTTTTAAAAGAATATTTGATTTTGGCCGAGCAAAAGGAACATCGGGATTTTGGTAAGGATTTAATACCCGCGATGCTTGTGGATCGGCTAAAGCTTTATGCATATCTATTCAAGGATTATTGGAAGGATGTTGGGACCGTTCACAGTTATTGGCGGGCAAATTTAGATCTTTTAGATCGAGAAAAAAATATTTTCCTTCAAAATACAGATTGGCCGATTCAAACGGTTGCGAGCCATTACCCGCCATTATTTTTGGATGAAGGGGCAAAGGTGCAGAAAAGCTTAATAAGCGAGGGCTGTGAAATCTTCGGAACTGTTGAGAATTCCGTATTATTCAACGGTGTAATAATCGGGAAGGGGGCACATATCAAAAATGCCGTGATCCTGCCACAGACCATTGTGGAAGAAAATGTCTGGATCGAAAATGCCGTCGTGGGCGGCCAATCCTTGATTAAAAAGGGAGTGATTATCTTTTCAAAAAATGCTGAACGGCACTTAATGGTTGTGGGGAATCATGTAACGATTGATTTAGCGATTGAACAATCTAAGCTGCAATCGAGGGTTAAGATGGTCATGACGTAAAAAAATTTTTTGTGCTCGCCAAATTGGCGAGTTTTCTTTATATTTTTTTTATTTCAAAGATGGTAAACTATTAAAATATAAATCATAAACAAGGTGAGGTTCAAAATGTTAAAAGCAATATTTTTCGACTTAGACGATACACTTCTTTGGGATCAAAAAAGCGTGAAGGAAGCATTTGTTGCGACTTGTAAGGTCGCGGAAGAACGTTATGAAGTTGATCATGAACAATTGGAGGAAGCGGTTCGTGAAGAAGCGAGAAAGCTATACTCTTCCTATGAATTCTATCCATTTACGCAAATGATTGGAATCAACCCTTTTGAAGGACTATGGGGGAATTTTTTAGATGAGCACGATGAGTTCCCGAAAATGAAGGAAATGGTTCCACTCTATCGTAAGGATGCCTGGACTGCAGGTTTGAAAAAATTAGGAGTGGATGACCCGGAATTTGGCTATGAATTAGCAGAGCGTTTTCCAGAAGAGCGCCGGAAGACACCATTTGTTTACGAGGAAACGTTTAAAACATTGGATGCGCTAAAAGGAAATTATCGATTGCTGCTTTTAACCAATGGTTCACCTGATTTACAAAATACGAAACTAACGATTACCCCTGAGCTGGTACCGTATTTTGATAAAATCTTGATTTCTGGGGATTTTGGCAGAGGAAAGCCGGACCCGTCTCTTTTTGAACATGCACTTTCCTTAATGGAGCTGGAAAAAGAAGAAGTGATTATGGTAGGGGATAACCTGATGACCGATATTCTTGGGGCTAATCGTGCTGGGATTCAATCAGTTTGGATTAACCGTCATGAGAAGGAACGTAATGAAGTCATTCCTACTTATGAAATTAAACATTTAGAAGAGCTTTTTTCGATTATTGAGGAAATGAAGTAAGCCAGGCGCATTGCCTGGCTTTTTACTGTTTATCCGTGTAATGCCTCGTTTGCTCGGCTACTTCTTTGGATAACCACAGCCCCGCATAACAGGAACAAAAATAACGTGATGTATAAGGCATCATCGCCGCCGATTTTAAATAGCGCAGATCCTAGAAGCGGACCAATCGCGGCACCGGTGAAGCGGACAAAATTGTAGACCCCCATCGCAGTTCCTTTTTCCTTGGCAAATAAATTGACGAGCGAGGTCGATTGGGACGGTAAGCTCATCCCGAGCATTACGCCATAGAAAAGAAGTAAGACGATCAGGGCTGGTATATTTAAGAGACCCCAGTGCAGACACATCCAAAAGACGGTTACCACGATTCCAATTCCATAGGCCGTATAAATCAGAATGGAGGTATGCCTCATGAACGATTGAAGTTTTCCGCCAAGAAGCGAACCCATTACGATTCCTGCGGTAAGCGGCAGGAAAAACAGCCCTTTTACAGCCAATGGAACCTGAAATAATTCATCTAACAATCCGGGAATAAAGACAAGGTAAATATAATAGCCGTAAAACTGAACAAAGCCTAAAAGTAAAACAGAAAAGGCGGCCCGATTCGTCAGGATTCCTAAAAAGGTTTGAATCGTGATTTTTCTAGGAGCTGTTTCTTTCGACAGGGTTTCCGGCAAGATGACGCGATTATAAAAGTAGGCAAATAATGCGCCGGCTGCTAAGACAGCAAAAGCAGTGTGCCAATCAGCGGAGGCAGCAATAAAGCTTCCGACGACTGGACCAAGAACGGGGCCAAGGAACACCATCGTCTGGTACACACTCATTGCTTTACCTCGTTCTTTTGGTGGATAAAGATCGCCGATAACCGCTGCTGCAACGACGGAGCCAGTCGTAATTCCGAATGCCTGCAACGCTCGCCCAAACAGAAATAGATAGTAGTTGGGGGAGAGGAAACAAATCAAGGACCCTACTATAAAAATAAGCAGGCCTGGAAGCAGGGTCGCTCTTCGCCCGCGGGTATCTGCCAATGGGCCAACTAGGAATTGGTTTGTCGCTAACACAAAGGTATATAAGGAGATGGTTAGATTGACCATAAATTGGCTGGCATGATAATAATGTCCAACCTCCCCCAAGCTTGGTGTATAGATGGTTTGGGTAAACGGCCCCATAAAGGCGGCAATCGATAATCCAAGCAAAATTTTCCCGTTTCCGGATTTCAAGATGCTCACTTCCTTCGGTTTGCTAAATATCTTTCATTTTACCAGAATGTCGTGCTTGAGAGGGGGAGTGGGAGAAATTTTCTTTGGTTGAGAAGTGGAAGGACAAAACTCATCCCCACTCTTCAAGCGCAAACACCTGATTTTTCTCAAAATCGTTAATAATTTCAAGTTTCAAGAACCCTTTTATTTCCTCTTTGCTGACCCATTTATGAGACGTATGCTCCTCTGAGAGAGTGACTTCATTATTTTCGCTCGCACATTGATAGGTTAGGATAATGAGCTGTGTAGAAGGACTATTTTTAAAAGTAGTTGCATATAAAACTTTTCCAACCGTAATCTCTAAACCGGTTTCTTCCTTTACTTCTCTCCTAAGGGCGGCTTCTAAATCCTCGCCAAACTCGATTTTACCCCCAGCACATTCCCATTTACCGTGGCCGATTCTATTGGTTTTTGCCCGCTGAACAATTAAAACCTTGCCATTATGAAAAATAACACCCTTCACTACAACAACCATTTTGTTCATCCATAACACCTTCATCTTAAAATATATTGCAATACTTTCTATATTTAATGAATTGAAAGGTTAAAACTCTTGGATTCTGTCGAATTATCTGACAAAACGGGAGAATAGTCCTATTTTTCTGAAAATACCAAGGTGAGATAATAGCTTCTAAGTAAGCGTTTTCCATTGGTATTTGTGCAAACGTTTGCCTAAATTTATAAAAAAGAAGAGGAGGAATTTTATGAAAGGAAAATCTAGTAAGTTTGTAAGTTTGCTAACTCTCTTTTTCCTTATTGTGCAAACGATTGCAGGTGCTGCGCTAATGAACCCAAAACAAACAAACGCAGCGGAACGGGTTGTAACCCTTGTTGGTGATTTGCAGAATGAACTTGGGGGATCGGGTGATTGGAATCCCTCCGACCCCGCCACCCAAATGAAGCAACAAGACAACGGAACATACATATTCACAGGAACACTGCCTGCTGGTAATTACCAATATAAAATAGCCATCAATGGCTCATGGGATGAAAATTACGGGGCGAATGGGGTTGCTGGTGGAGAAAATTACAAATTGAGCCTTGAAAAAGAAACAAAAGTTAAATTTATTTACGATGATAACACCCATAAAGTAACCGTTCCATTAGAGTTGCCAGATGATCAAAAGCCAAGACTTGTCGGGGATATCCAGCCGAAAATCAATGCCGGCGGTGAGTGGTCGCCTGGTGATTCCACGGCTATTTTACAAGATGAGGATCAGGACAATGTTTACACATATACCACTCAAGTACCGAAAGGAAAATACGAGTTTAAGATCGTTTTAGGAAAAGATTGGTCAGCCCCTGCTTATCCTGGAAATAATTTTGTCCTTAATGTCTTAAACGATTCGACGATTACGTTTTTTTATAATCATGATTCAAAAGACGTATACACTGACTATGACCCAGGAGTGCCGGACGGTAAAATCCATGGGGACCAGCTATTGCATAACACATGGGACACTGCTTACCGCTCACCGTTCGGTGCAGTAAAAACGGGAGATACGGTGAAGCTTCGCCTTCAAGCGAAAAAGGGAGATTTAACTGGTGCAAAAGTTCAGCTTAAAAACTATAACACTGGAAATTCCTCCACTGTTGAGATGAAAAATGCCGGATGGCTTGAGCAGAATGGCAAACAAGTAGAGCTTTGGGAAGCGTCATTTAAGCCGGTAGAAAAAGGTGTTTATGGCTATAAATTTATTGCCCGGGATGGCAATGCTCTAGAAGAATATGGTGAAGACACCCAAGAAGGTGGAAAAGGGACAGCTTCCGAATCAAATGCATCCTTATTCCAATTAACTGTTTTTGACCCAGGGTTTAAAACACCAGATTGGATGAAGGAAGCTGTTGTCTATCAGATTTTTCCAGACCGTTTTTTCAATGGAAATAAAAAGAATGATGAGGCAAAATCAAATGCACGGGGCGATGAGCCGATTGAACATCGCAGTTGGAATCAGCTGCCTGACAACCCTCGTCAAGAAAACACTGATGGGTATGATGGCGATAAAATATGGTCAAATGATTTCTTTGGCGGGGATATTGCTGGTATTCAACAAAAGCTTGATTATATTCAATCATTAGGTGTGAACACCCTCTATTTAAATCCAATTGCTGAAGCGGCATCCAATCATAAATACGATGCAACCGATTATAAAACGATTGATCCGATGTTTGGCACGCCAGAAGAATTTCAAGCTTTTACAAAGGAATTAAAGAAACGGAAAATGCATTTAATTTTAGACGGCGTGTTTAACCATGTCGGGGATGATTCAATTTATTTTGACCGTTACGGAAAATATAAAACGGTCGGAGCCTATGAATACTGGTCCGCCATTTATGACCTAGTGAACAAAGGGGTAAAAGAAGCTGATGCCAAGAAACAGGTAGAGGAAAAGTTCAAGGCGGATGGACAAATTTTCAGCCCGTACGGTTTTCAAAACTGGTTCAATATTGAAAACAAAAAAGTGGATGGTGTTTATCAATATCAAGGATGGTGGGGCTATGATTCACTTCCGGAAATCAAATCAATCCCAGGAGAAGCTGTCGATTATAATTCAGAGTTAAACAATAAACAGTTTGCCAACTACATTATGTACGATAAAGATTCAGTCGCGAAAACCTGGCTCGACCGCGGTGCATCAGGCTGGCGTTTAGATGTTGCGAATGAAGTCGACCCTGAGTTTTGGCGGGAGTTCCGTAAAGAGTTGAAAATCGGAAAGAAGGATGATCCATTAATTCTAGGAGAAATTTGGGACGATGCCTCTAAGTATTTCCTTGGTGACCAATATGATTCCGTCATGAACTATCGTTTCCGTGATGCCATGATCAATTACTTGAAAAATGGGAATGCAGAAGGCGCAGAAAATCAGCTTAATGCCGTGTATGAGGACTATCCGAAGGAAGCTTTTTATTCCTTAATGAACCTGATGGGTTCCCATGATACAGCGCGTGCTTCCTTTTTATTAGGGAATGGAACGGATTCCTATGAACGGGCGGAACTGGATAAAAATTATAATCCAAAACTCGGGATTCAACGTCTTAAGCTCGCGGCCATTCTGCAAATGGGTTATGCCGGCGTGCCGACCGTTTATTACGGGGATGAAGCGGGTGTGACGGGATCAAAGGATCCAGACAACCGCCGGACCTATCCGTGGGGGAAGGAAGACAAGGATCTTGTGAAACACTATCAAGCAATTGGCAAAGTGCGCAACGATTATCATGATTTATTCAGCTTTGGTGATTTGAACCATCTCTATGCCAAAGGGGATATGCTTGCATTTTCCCGCTCCGATAATAAGAATTTCGCAGTGGTGTTAACCAACCGAGGAAACGAAGCAAAAACGGTTGAACTGAAAGTGGGAGATCTATTGAAAAATGGCATTTCCTTAACGGATCAGCTCGATAAAAAATACACAGCCATTTCGAAAGAAGGGAAGCTAACAGTTACGGTTCCGGCAATGAGCGGGCGGATGCTTGTATCGGATAAAGGTCAGAACCTGAAACGTCCGGAAGCAGTTAGCGATTTAACTGTAAAAGAAGGAAGCCATTCGGCAACACTATCTTGGGAAGGCGATGCAAAAAGCTACGCTATTTACCAAACGACAATTTCCGGAGCTTTTTATAAAAAAGTAAAAGAAACCGCGGGAAATTCTGTAACCATTGATGGATTGGATAACGGCCGTAAATATTATTTTGCCGTTGCGGCACTTGATAAAAACGGTAATAGCTCTGAAAAAGTGGAAACATCGAAGGCGGTTATTCCGCATGTAGAGTTAACGGATGGTCTTTATAAAATGGATCACATTACAGCGCTGCAATCTGCTACGATCGACCTTGCGAAACCCCAAACGGTTACCGCCAATATTTTTGTAAAAGGTGAGACAGAAAAAGGCCAGATGGAAGGATTGCTGGCAAAGCTGCAGGTGAAATCACCTGGGAAGGATACTTGGTCTGACTATGAAGCAGTTTATGTGAATCAAGATGAAACTGCGAATGTCTTCAGTGCAAATTTCCTTCCGTTAAAAGAAGGAAGCTATCAATATCGATATTCGATCTCAACAGATTTAGGACGGACCTGGGTAGTGAGTGACGCACAAACAGCGGAGTTTACAAAAGGAGATGATACCACTGTTCCTGCTGATAAAGTAAGTTTGAAGCAGCCTGCACAAGAGTCGGGACAGGTCAATCTATCCTGGAAGGTAGATGGGGCGAAAGATCCTTACATGATTGCCATTGTTCGTGATGGTGAAATCATTGATCAGTTGTTTGATCCTAGTACAGATTCATACAAGGATATAAATGTAACCAACGGAAAATCGTATCAGTATGAAGTGGACATTTATGACCAGGCAGGAAATGTTGTAAAATCGAATACCGTTACCATTACACCTGAACTTGTGACCGTTAAGGTGACGTTTAAGGTGAATGCACCATCTTATACACCGCTTGGAGTGAATATTACCATCCCGGGTAGTAAAAATGGCTGGAATACTGGAGCTTGGACGATGACTCGCGGCGGTGCGGTAACAAATGATTATGAATATACGATCGAAGCGCAGGAAGGTGAAGTGCTGACATATAAGTACGTCAAAAATGGAACGTGGGATGAAGAAGGTCTCGCTGACCACACCCCTACTAATCCAAATGATGATGATGTCAGCTATTATGGGTACGGAGCACCTGGTACGGATCTTTCCGTAGTTGTCACAAATCAAGGAGGCAACCAAATGGTGGTTCAGGATAAAATCCTTCGCTGGATTGACCAGCCAGTCGTTATTACCTCGCATACTGATGGTGAAACTGTTTCAAGTGATAGCATTACATTGAAGGGAACGGCCATTAAAGGTGGAGTCCTCACGATTAATGGTGAGAATGTACCGGTTAATGATGACATGACTTTCTCACATAATGTTGTCCTTAAGGATGGGGATAACAAATTTACGATTCATATTGAACCATCAGAGACTGTTCAATCAACAATCTTTAAAAACGATGGCGGAGCGATTAGTAAAAATACGAAGACGATTGAATATACGATTATTAAAAAGTAACAGCGCAGTGGTGCCTCTGTCCTCATAGTAGGATGGAGGTATTTCTTTTGAAATTGGATTATTTTTCATGTTGAAAGATAATTGTTGTGGTGGTAATATAAAAAAAGTCCACTCCGGAACATTAAATTCTTTTATTGAAAAGGAATTATAGAAAAAAGATGTTTTGGAAAAAATTATATGTTGTATCACGAGTGCTTAAATGGTATGATATAAAAGTTCCCTCGAAAATGAATGAAAACATTAAAAAAGATGTTGATTTCAAATAGGGAATGTGGTAAGATATTAAATGCTTGTTTAAATTATTCTTTGAAAACTAAACAAACAAAAACGTCAATAAACAATAATA
>NZ_JAEHGC010000017.1 GCF_016107705.1 Neobacillus cucumis | reverse complement strand
TTATATGCGGGTGTGGCGGAATTGGCAGACGCACCAGACTTAGGATCTGGCGCCGCAAGGCGTGGGGGTTCGACTCCCTTCACCCGCACCATATTTTTTCAAGAGAAAAATCACTTAAATAAATGCGGAAGTAGTTCAGTGGTAGAACACCACCTTGCCAAGGTGGGGGTCGCGGGTTCGAATCCCGTCTTCCGCTCCAAAAGTGCCGGGGTGGCGGAACTGGCAGACGCACAGGACTTAAAATCCTGCGGTAGGTGACTACCGTACCGGTTCGATTCCGGTCCTCGGCACCATAGTTTTTTGCAAATTGAAATTATTTATCAACAAATGCGCCCGTAGCTCAATTGGATAGAGCGTCTGA
The DNA here is from genome assembly GCF_016107705.1 of Neobacillus cucumis. The sequence goes on along the minus strand of NZ_JAEHGC010000017.1, from coordinate 83,446 downwards.
CTACGGATCAGAAGGTTATGGGTTCGACTCCTTTCGGGCGCGCCATAACAAAAAATAGTATAATAATTGAAATTTGGCGGTGTAGCTCAGCTGGCTAGAGCGTACGGTTCATACCCGTAAGGTCGGGGGTTCGATCCCCTCCGCCGCTACCAAATGATTTTTAAAATAGTGGAGGAATACCCAAGTCCGGCTGAAGGGATCGGTCTTGAAAACCGACAGGCGGGTTAAACCGCGCGGGGGTTCGAATCCCTCTTCCTCCGCCATTATTTTATTGTTCTTTATAGATGGAGGGGTAGCGAAGTGGCTAAACGCGGCGGACTGTAAATCCGCTCCCTCAGGGTTCGGCGGTTCGAATCCGTCCCCCTCCACCATAGTTTTTTCGCGTTAGCGAAAATAACTTAGGGGTATAGTTTAAAGGTAGAACTAAGGTCTCCAAAACCTTCAGTGTGGGTTCGATTCCTACTACCCCTGTTTGTTTTATTTTGCCGGTGTGGCGGAATTGGCAGACGCGCACGACTCAAAATCGTGTTCCGTAAGGAGTGTCGGTTCGACCCCGACCACCGGTATCACTCAAAAGGGTAAAACCCTTAAAGGTCAATGCTTTGAGCAATCTAAGCATTGACCTTTTTTTGTTTTTAGTGTGTTAAAGTCTATACTTAATCGTGTGCTCAACAAATATACAACAACTACGGTTAACGGCTCTAGTCTATTCTTTATGTGAGTGCACATTTTTAATCTAGTCCTAAGGTGGATGTTCATGAACCGGCTAATAAAAGATGATTCATATCAAATAAGTTTACAAAACATTGAATATTATTCTCCGCATATTTATTTAGGAATCGAGATTCTCCTAGTGATAAGGGGAGAAATCGAAATTACGGTCAATCAGCATTCCTACCGTCTAGCTGAAAATGATCTTCTGCTGATTAACGCCAATGATCTACACTCTATTAAGAGTAATAAGGAGAATGTGGTCCTATCGTTACAAATTCCTTTGGATCTAATCAAGCCTCATTATTTAAATATTCATGAGTGTCATTTTAACTGCAACTCATCCAAAGAGGATAATGGGATGTATCTGCTTTATGATCAAATTCGCCAACTAATGGCGAAAATTTTGATTGCCTATTACCAAAAGCAGGATGGAAGTGAAATCGAGATTAACGGACTAATTTTTCAATTAGTTACACTGTTGATTCGGAATTTTAAAACTACCCATCCTGGAAGTAATCAATTCACCGAAATGAAGGATGAAAGAATTAGAGAGATCCTAGCTTTTATCGAAAAAAATTATCGTAAACCGATATCATTGAATGAAATTGCCAAAGAGCAGTATTTGTCTCTTTACTATTTGTCACGTTATTTCAAGCAAGAAGTTGGGGTTAGTTTCTCTCAATACCTCAAAAATGTTCGTTTGAAATCAGCGGTGCAGGAGCTGCTTTATACCGGCCAAAATATTACCCAGATTTCGGAGAATTGTGGTTTTCCCAATGTAAAAGCATTTAATATGGCTTTTAAAGAAATGTACCAACAAACGCCTACTGAATATCGCAACCTTCATAGACTGGAACCGATGGGTGTCGAGGAAGTGAAACATGAAACCGAACAATATACATTACTACAATCACCCAACTTTTTAATGGAAATCAGTAAATATATTTCAGGAAATGAGAAGAGCACCACGCCGATGGAACCGGCTGCTACTGTGGTACATGTGGAACTGCCGCAGGAGCCCATTTTTATCAGAGAAAAAGCCTTAAAGTTACTGGTGATCGGGAAACTGGAATATGCTTTGCATGAAGAAGTGAAGGCAGCATTAACGTTGATCCAAGAGGAACTTGGATTTGAATATATCTATTTTACGGACCTTTTTTCTGATAGCTTTGCGATGACAACGCCTCTCTACCAAATAGGCGGACAATTTTATCAGCTGGATGCCTTATTCAGCCTTTTTCAACAATTAGGGTTGGTTCCTTTCATTCGTGTGGAAGTTGAAAAGGAAGTGGCAAGCAGCTCTGAGTACCTTAAAAAGCTAGATGAATTTTTACAGCATAGTATTAGTTATTTCGGCAGTGACTTTGTAGGCAAATGGCGATTTGAACTGGTTTTCACGGAATGCGGCGAAACAGCAAAGAGCTTTTATCAAGATTTTTATCACACTGTAAAAAAGCGGGCTTCTGCCGCAAAAATAGGTCTCCATATGCCGTTTTCTTTACGAAAGACTATATCCGTTCCTGCAGCTGAATTTATAAAGCAAATTTCCGACCGTTGCGAGCTGATCTGCTTCACCTGCAATCCGAATGAAGAAGTGGATTTTACCGATATGGATAATCTTAGTTTTGAAGGAGTAAAAAATTATGTAAAGAAAGAAATCGGCAAATTAAAGGAAAGTCTAGCGTCTGTGGGTTTAGACGAGATTCCGATTTTTCTTACCGATTGGAATACACTTTATGGAAATACGATGGATTTGAGCGGTATTTTTTTTCGCTCGGCCCTTATTTTTAAAGAAATGTTGGATGCAATGAAGGAAATATCCGGTTTGGGCTTCTGGATTGATACCCATTCACTGGAAAAAAATAATCTGGATCAAGACCATATTGCGATGAATGGAATTGCCCTCCTGTATTATTATCAAATTAAACGCCCTGCTTATTTTAATCTTCAACTGATGGCAAAAATGACCTTGCGGATTTTAGCGGAAGGCCCGGATTTTGTAATGGCAATGGGGGAAAATGGCTACCAATTAGCCGTTTATAACCCTTCCTATATCAATCCCTCTTATTCGGTCGAAAGCTTCTTTTTGCAATCCATTACAAAGGAAAAGAAAGTGGTGATTTCAGGCCTGCCGCCTGGGCGTTATCAAATTCGCAAGCACATCCTTGATCAAAATAACGGCGAATTTTATATTAACTGGATAAATTTGCAGCATCAGGATATTTACGACCAGGAGATTATTTCCTTTATTAAGCAGGGAACCCACCCTGATTTACAAATTTATGAGGAAAAAGTGGAATCGGAGCTTTATTTACAATCCACTCTGACCTTTAATGCTTTTCATCTCTTTGAAATAAAGCCATTAAGTTAAAACTTAATGGTCTTTTTTTGTGGTTAGTTTTGACGAAATTGTGAAGAAGGGCAAATATTAGAGGTACACACAACAAATATGGGAATGTAAATCGACAAAATTCGCTTTAAACTAAATATATGAAAACGTTTTCAGTTTAACTTCTTCTGATTCGGTAACGTGTTAGAAGTTTTTCTGAAAAGTTTATTAATGGAGGTTTGCACGATGTCCAGAAAAGTTTTAGAAGATATATTAACTCCACAGCTGCAAGAGCTGCGTGAGAATGGGCTATATAACGTCATTGATACAGTAGAAGGCCCTAATGGTCCAATCGTAACAATCAATGGCAAAAATGTCATCAATATGTCATCCAACAATTACCTTGGGTTGGCAAACAATGAAAGATTAATCCAAGAAGCGAACGAAGCGACGAAACAGTACGGTGTGGGTGCCGGTGCCGTTCGGACAATTAACGGAACAATGACCATCCATAATGAATTAGAAAAAAGGATTGCTGAATTCAAACATACGGAGGCGGCAATTGCTTTCCAATCGGGATTTAATTGCAATATGGGCGCAATCTCGGCGGTGATGACGAAGAAGGATGCGATTATTTCTGATGAATTGAACCATGCCTCGATCATTGATGGCTGCCGTTTGTCCGGAGCAAAAATCATCCGGGTCAAACACCAGGACATGGATGACCTAAGAAGGGCTGCAAAAGAAGCGGTCGAAAGTGGCGCCTATGAAAAAATAATGTATATCACTGATGGCGTTTTTTCAATGGATGGGGATGTAGCAAAGCTCCCTGAAATCGTGGAAATTGCCGAGGAATACGGCTTGCTTACATATGTGGATGACGCACATGGCTCTGGCGTCATGGGCAATGGTGCAGGCACCGTTAAACATTTTGGCCTTTCCGATCAAATTGATTTTCAAATCGGAACGCTTTCCAAAGCAATTGGCGTCGTGGGCGGCTATGTGGCCGGTACCCAGCAATTGATTGATTGGTTAAAAGTGCGCGCCCGGCCATTCTTATTTTCAACATCGCTGACGCCAGGAGCCGCTGCTGCCTGCATTGAAGCCATCAATATCATGACGGAATCAACGGAGAGAGTCGATCAGCTATGGGAAAATGGCCGCTATTTAAAAGAAGGCTTGAAAAACTTAGGATTTAATATTGGCCACTCGGAAACACCGATTACACCATGTATCATCGGCGAAGAAACATTAACGCAGCAATTTTCTCGCCGCCTCATGGAAGAGGGAGTTTACGCCAAAGCCATCACCTTCCCAACGGTGCCAAAGGGAACAGGCAGAGTGCGCAATATGCCAACTGCTGCCCATACAAGAGAAATGCTAGACCAAGTACTGGCTGTATATGAAAAAGTAGGAAAAGAACTGGGTGTCATTCAAGATTAGAAAAGAGGCAGGAGGGCCCGTTCTTAGAATGGTTCCCTCCTTATTACAACTTGAGAAATATTCGGGAGGTTGTTTACGATGAAAAAAATTCTTGTGACCGGAAGCTTAGGCCAAATCGGTTCAGAGTTAACGATGAGAATGCGCGAACTGTACGGAGAGGAAAATGTCATTGCCACTGATATCCGTCATGTTAATGGCAACCCAGTCGTGGAAAATGGTTTATTTGATACATTGGATGTTCTAGATGGCGAGAGAATGCAGAAACTGGTCAATGATTATCAGATTGATACGATTATCCATTTGGCAGCGCTACTGTCGGCAACAGCAGAGAAAAACCCGCAACTTGCCTGGAATCTAAATATGGGCGGATTGATGAATGCGCTCGAGGTGGCGCGGAATTCCCATGCACAGTTCTTTACACCAAGCTCGATAGGAGCCTTTGGTCTGTCTACGCCAAAAGACCTTACACCACAGGATACAATCCAACGGCCAAACACGATGTACGGTGTCACCAAAGTAAGCGCCGAATTACTTTGTGATTATTATTTTGCAAAATTTGGCGTTGATACCCGCGGTGTCCGCTTCCCGGGATTGATTTCTTACAAAACACTTCCGGGTGGAGGAACGACAGACTATGCAGTAGATATTTTCTATGAAGCGTTAAAAAACAAAAAATACACATCCTATATAGGGAAAGGCACTTACATGGATATGATGTATATGCCTGATGCGATTGATTCAATTATTCAATTAATGGAAACGGATTCATCAAGATTAAAACATCGGAACGCCTTTAATATTACAGCTATGAGTTTTGAACCTGAAGAAATTGGCGCTTCCATCAGAAAATTTATACCAGAGTTTACGATGGATTATCAGATAGATCCAGTCCGGCAGCAAATTGCCGACTCTTGGCCAAACAGCATTGATGCGGCCGCTGCCAAAGAGGAATGGGATTTTAACCCGCGGTACGATTTAGACCGTATGACAAAATCCATGCTAGAAAACTTAGGGGAAAAATTGGGTATTCCATTTGGGGAACCTGTATTGGTTTAAAAGAAAGAATAACAGTAAGAAGGTAGAGTTAAAAAATCCAATGAGGGAAAGTAGGACAGTTTATGTCAAAAAACCAGGAATTAAAGCGTGGCCTTAAATCGCGTCATATCCAAATGATTGCATTGGGTGGTACCATCGGGGTTGGGTTATTTATGGGATCGGCCAGTACGATTAAATGGACGGGCCCATCCGTTATGATTGCCTATGCAGTTGCCGGTCTCTTCCTATTTTTCATTATGCGCTCGATGGGGGAAATGCTTTATTTGGAACCAACTACCGGTTCATTTGCTGACCTCGGCAATAAATATATCCATCCTTTGGCCGGATATTTGACAGCTTGGAGCTATTGGTTCCAATGGATCATTGTCGGCATGTCGGAAATCATCGCGGTTGGTTCGTATATGAATTATTGGTTCCCACATTTGCCAACATGGATCCCTGGGGTAATCGCGATGGTGATCCTTGGCGTTGCCAATATGATTTCGGTTAAAAACTTTGGTGAATTTGAATTCTGGTTTTCATTAATTAAAGTATTAACGATTGTCTTGTTAATTATTGCTGGTATTGGAATTATTATCTTTGGCTTCGGGAATGGAGGCCATGCAATTGGATTTTCGAACATTTGGAAAAATGGCGGCTTTTTCACAGGCGGCTTTAAAGGATTCTTTTTTGCCCTTTCCATCGTAATCGGTGCTTATCAAGGAGTGGAGCTAATTGGGATTACGGCCGGGGAAGCAGAAAATCCGAAGGAAACAATCACGCATGCTGTGAAAACAACCGTTTGGCGTATTTTAATTTTCTATATCGGTGCAATTTTTGTCATTGTAACGGTTTACCCTTGGGACCAGCTCAATCAGATTGGCAGCCCATTCGTTTCGGTTTTTGCCAAAATCGGAATTACAGCTGCAGCCGGCATTATCAACTTTGTTGTAATCACGGCAGCAATGAGCGGCTGTAACAGCGGCATCTTCAGCGCAACACGGATGCTTTACGCATTGGCGAAAAATGGACAGGCACCAAAGATTTTTGCTAAATTATCGGAAAATAAAGTTCCTGTCTATTCAACCATAACGGTTTTAGTCGGCTTGCTCCTTGGCGTAGTGTTGAGCTTTGTTGCACCACCATCGATCTTCGTGTATGTATACAGTGCGAGTGTACTTCCAGGTATGATTCCATGGTTTGTACTGCTCATCAGTGAAATCAAATTTAGAAAAGTAAATGCTGTTGCAATGGAAAAACATCCATTTAAAATGCCTTTTGCACCGTACAGCAACTATGCTACGATTATCTTTTTACTAGTGGTCCTTGTCGGTATGTTTATCAATCCAAGCACGCGCATCCCGTTAATCGTGGGAATTGCATTCCTTGCTCTCATGACAGGTATTTTCTATCTGTTAAAAATGGAAAAACGCGTACCGTTAGACGATGAAGAAAACGAAAAAGGCACAAAACCAAAAGCGGTTTAATATAAAGTTAACAAAGGATGAAACAGGGGGGACGGTTCAAATGCTTCACTTATTGGAACCGGCTCCTTTTAGGGAGTGGTATTATGTCTTTCATGAGTTTAAAGGAAGTAATTGAACTGGCCGAGCAGCATAACATAACGATTGCTGAATTAATGATCCAAACGGAAATACAGCAAAAGAGTATTCCGCGCGAAGCGATTATCGAAAAAATGGCCGAGCAATTTACGGTAATGGAAGAGGCTGTCCGCAAAGGGACGACAAGTGCTGTCATGTCTCGTACCGGCTTGACCGGTGGTGATGGGTACCGTCTTCACCAATATGCCGAAAATGGAAAATCGTTTATCAATCCCGTTACATTAAATGCCGCAGCCAATGCGCTGGCCGTATCAGAAGTCAATGCAGCAATGGGGCGGATTGTAGCAACGCCGACTGCAGGTTCAGCGGGAATCTTGCCGGCAGTGCTCGTTCACGCTCTGGACAGCGGGAAATTCCCACGAGAGCAGATCGTACTGTCGATGTTCACTGCCTCTGCCCTTGGCTTGGTGATTGCTAATAAAGCTTCGATATCAGGAGCTGCCGGCGGATGCCAGGCGGAAATTGGCTCAGCAACCGCGATGGCAGCTGGCACTTTAGTTGAGCTTGCCGGAGGCACACCAGAGCAGGTTGGAAATGCCATTGGAATTGCTTTAAAAAATTCACTGGGACTAGTTTGCGATCCGGTCGCAGGGCTAGTGGAAATTCCATGTATCGTTCGGAACGGATTACACGCGATTACCGCGCAGGCTGCTGCAGATATGGCGTTGGCAGGGGTGGTCAGCATTATTCCACCTGATGAGGTGATTCATGTAATGCATGAAGTCGGGCAGCAAATGCCTGAATCGCTAAGGGAAACCGGGATTGGCGGTCTGGCTGGTACCCCGACAGGTCAAAAATTGAAGGCGCAGATTTTCAGTGAAAAGACAAGTAGCTGCGGGCCGGCTAAATATCAAAGCGCCTATGAAATTATCGGCCCTGTCATGGTCGGGCCATCCAGTTCACATACTGCAGGTGCTGTCCGAATTGGCAACATAGCCTGCCAGCTGTTAAACGAAAAACCATTATTTGCAAAGTTCTCCCTGATGGGTTCCTTTGCCGAAACCTATCAAGGTCATGGCACAGATTTAGCATTGTTGGGAGGGGTTCTTGGGTTAACAACAATGGATGAAGGCATTCCAAATGCAAAATCCATTGCCGAAGAAAATGGATTACAATACGAGTTTACGAAGCGGGTGATGGGAAGTTACCACCCGAATACAGTCCTAGTTGAATTATCAGGAGCAACGCGAACGGTAAAGGTATTGGCCAGTTCTTTAGGCGGTGGCAAAGTAGAAGTTCAGGAATTGGATGATTACCCGTTAAAGTTCTCCGGAGAACGACCAACACTTGTCATCCGTCATACCGATCGAAAAGGGGTTATTGCCGAGTTATCAGGATCTCTTTATCAAAAAGGATTAAATATTGCCCGTATGGCAAATGAACGTTCAAAAATCAATGGTTCGGCGATAACGATTTGTGAGATTGACAATCAGATCGAAGGAAACCTCTTAACCATATTGAATAAAGAAATTCCCATCATTGATGAAATTTTATTAATCCAAACTATGTAGTGTTGAGGACTGTATTATTTAAAAGTAAAGGCAAGCCAATTATAGGCTTGCCTTTATCTATAATGATGAGGTATTAAAAACAAGTTATCCTCGTCTTCCGCCTCTACCGCCCTGTTTTGCTCCAGTGTTTTTTTTAAGGGTTGACAAATTTTCTTCACTAGTCTTTAAAAAACGAGCCATTTTATCTTCAAAACTTTCTTTTGATTTGAATTGACCTTTTGGACGAAAGTCTTTGGAACGGTTATCACCTCTGCCCGAGCGTTGTGGGCGTTGTTGTGAATAAGAAGAGGTTTGTCCTTCAGGTCTATCTATCGCTTTTTTTATGGACAAGGAAGTTTTTCCGTCCTTCATACTAATCACTTTTACTTCAACCTGGTCTCCTACCTTGAGATGGTCATTAATATCTTTTACATAGGTATCCGCAACTTCACTGATATGCACAAGACCTGTTGATCCATCTGGTAAGTCTACGAATGCTCCAAAATTAGTGATGCCTGTTACCTTACCTTGTACCTTGCTGCCTATTTCGACTGACATAAAAATAGTGTTCCTCCCTAATACTGTTATAAAGTTTAATTATAACATATTCTTGAAGAAGTAAATATGGTCTGGAGCTGTACCTGAGCCAAAATTTTTCAGGTATCCATTCCATTTATGGTGGAAAAATAGATTGATTAAGGAAAACTGAGGAGTGTTTTACAATGGAACAACTTGAGTTCTTGGCGATTGGTAAGGCGAAACGGGAGAATTGGCTGGCTTCTATGACTCCTGAGGAAAAGGCAATAATGGGAAAACACCTTGAATACGTTAGGCAGATGTACACGGAAGGGAAAGTGGTCTTGTCTGGACCATGTTTAGATGGGGCTTATGGGATCATTATCTATAAAGCGGAATCTGCGGAAGACGCACAAAAAATGTTTGAAAACGACCCTGCTGTTCAAACCGGTGTCATGGATGTGGAATTACATCCCTTTAAAGTCGGAGTAATGGAAGGTCGCTAAGGTGAAATCGTGATGGTTTCATCTTTCTTATTGTCCATTAACCCGATAGTGGATTTTGTTCGTACAGGAAGTATTGAAAGGATTGTATAGACTATCTGCTTTTCTTTATTTTATCAAGATTCTCTCTGATTTTTTCATTCATTTTTAGTAACTGACTATTTTTCAAATCCCTTTTAGGTAAGGTTCCTGATGGTTTGTCCAAAAAAGGGCTTTTCTTTTTTCTTTCTCCCATTACATCATCTCCCAAACAGATCTTTATATATCTATATTGTCTGTATGGCCACAATATGAGAGCTTTAAACAAAAAAGACAGGAGAAATCTCCTGTCTTATCGCTTCGCTTCACCATAACGGCTATCTCTTAATCGCTCTACCGCTTTGTTGCTTCTCTCAAACAAATCTCTTGTATACAACGAAGGAGAAGTTTGTGGAACTGTTTGAGCCGTCCTTTCCATTAAGAAAGGGGATCTTGCTCTACCTTTGCGTCTCCTTGAAACAACTGCTTCTGCTCCAGGCTCTGGCATTTTATCCACTCCTTTCCTATCTTTTACCCTTATTCTATCAGATTTACACTCTATTTTCTATAATTGGCTTTGCCAATGTGGTTGTTGCGGTTGCTCTATTTCAACCCAAGTATGTATTACTGACAAATTGATTATGTGATCAATATCTATATCTAATATGTCGATCTCTGATTCAATTGCGATAACTACTGGATATGTATGTTTTAAGTAGGGTACTAATATTGTGAATTTATCAATATGAACGACCTTTTTCTCATTTAGAACTTTCATTTGGTCTTCCGTTAAATTAACGCCGATGATCGTACCTATCTCTTGTTTGAATGCTCCATCATCTTGCTTAACAAATACGGTAAGTTCCTGCCTACAAGTTTCTCCGTAGGCCATAAGAAAATCTTCTAAACTATCACGATATGATTCCGCATCTTGCCATTCTTGAGTACCAAAAGAAGATTTTTTCACACTGTCTAAAATAGAAGTGAACTGCAAGTTTCTGTTTTGCGTTTGTGTAATAACCTTGTGCATTTCTTCATTGATACTTTCCACCTCAGTAATCGGTTCCATTTCGGCTCCGCCTATTTTCTTAATAGACGGTGTAAGGAATAACGCTAAGTCTACAAATATAAACATGCCCGCTAATAACGTGTATCGTTGCCACTCTTTCACATCAAAACCTGACTGATTCAGCAGCAAGATCATCCCTATAATAAAAAAGAAGTACCATGTTCTTCTCAAATTTTGATTATACTTCTTAAAGAACTTCGGAAAAGTCCAACTTGTATAGATGATAATAAGAGCAACACCTACAAGGATCAACCATTTATTTTCCTGCGTAAAGGATAGAATTTGACTTCCCCAACTTTTCTTTACAACGAAAGAAATAATTAAGAGAATGAGGGGAATGATGATTTTAGCCAAAAAAACATACCGTTCCTTTGTCCAACGCTCTCTTTCATACCATTTTTTAGAATCTTCAGTTACCATATTTCACCTCCTGAACTTTATTCTATCATGTTTTTATGAATTGAATGTTTATATATAAAAACGCTAGACAGCTTTTTTAGCTAAGAATTACAAAATGATCAATCCCTTTATTCAGGATGAACTCATCATGGTTTCAAACTGAATCCCCTGACATTCCATCCTGCCCCTTTGGAAGGAACAAGCCTGAACCAAGCAATACCAGAGATTACTTCAGAGATTATTCAAAAACAACAACAACAGAAAAAAACTCCCGTTGTCGTTGTATCCAACCTGAAAAACTCCCAACCCCCCTTTTTTAAGCCCAATTCAAATCTCTTGCCATTAGTTCACACCTCGCCATACTCTAAAAAGCTTTTTTTATTCACCCTGTCCATTTTACTCCTTTTTCTTTATATAGCAGGTGTAAGGTTATTGAACCAATCGAGGAATCATTCATCAGAGACTCTCTCGGGAATAAGGACAATAGGAGGAATAAGCGATGAGCAGTTTATTACTGAACGAAAGCCCCATGATAGTGCTCCCATCATTGGTAAAGAAAATTGGGTTAAATGAAGCAATCATCCTGCAGCAAATTCATTATTGGATTCAAAAAAGTTCTCATGTGATTGAAGGAAAGACCTGGATTTATAACACCTACCAACAGTGGCATCAGCAATTTTCTTTCTGGTCGTTAAGCACCATCAAACGTACAATTCGTTCATTGGAAGACCAAGGACTTCTCCTCTCAGGGAACTGGAATCGAAGCAAAATGGATCATACCAAGTGGTACACCATCGATTATGAGCGATTGGCAACATTAGAATTAACATCTCCTGAGCCTAAGATACACGAGGTTGAAACAGAAATAGACCCTACCGAACCGGAAACCGCATCAGAAACTTCACAGAAAACATCACCCATTACCGAAATTATCACCTACCTGAATGAAAAGACAAATGCAGCTTACAAAACAAGTTCACAAAAAACAAAGGTCATCATACAAACAAGAATGAGGGAAGGGTTCACATTGGAGGATTTTAAAAAGGTCATTGATTTGAAGACCGCCCAATGGCTGCATGATTCTCGTATGTCCAAATATCTTCGACCGGAAACTTTATTTGGTCCAAAATTCGAGTCTTATTTGAATCAGAAGTCTTTTAATCCAAATTTGTTAAGAGCTGAGGATTTTGATTTAGATGATTTAGATGGAGACGGTTGAATTCATGAAGAGTATTAAGGTGTTTTTTTGAGCAGTTTGAAGAGGATCAAAAGAAAATGGAGATTATCTTTGAATCAGTAGATTTTGTATAATTAAATAATATAGGATTCCGATGAGAGGTCTTTTTAGTAAGGAGGCTAGGTATTTTTGATAACTTAGGAGAATTGAAGGAAACAAAAAAAGATGGCAAATTAATGCCATCCCTTACATAGTTTTAAGAGTTCTGTGATGAGGCACATCGTCTTAAAGAACAGGGACATATGAAAAAGAAGATCCCTGGTGAAAATCAAGCCACACAAATTATTCGATCATCTAAAGTCAGTGTTTTCTTTGTAGATGATCAACAGGTTATTTCTAAAAAAGATATCGGGACTGTAAAATTAATCGAAGATGAGGCTGAGAAACTGGGTGCCATGATACATACAGTAGAATTGGAGTCACAATATCGGTGTTCTGGTTCCGGGAACTATATAGCATGGTTAGATAGTCTTTTAGGCTATATAGATAAGGAGATTGAGCTTGAAGGTGAGTTTGATTTTCGTGTAGTTACAGATCCACATGAGTTAGTTGAGGAGATTGTTGAGAAGAGAAATGGTCGACTTCTTGCTGGCTTTGCATGGGAATGGAATAAGAATCCTATAGAAGGACAACTTCCTAAAGATGTTGAAATAGAGGAATATAATTTTGCTTTACCTTGGAATGATCCGAATCGAATTGATTGGGCGATTCACCCTGAATGTGCTAATCAAATAGGTTGTATTCATACAGTTCAAGGTTTAGAAATGGACTATGTTGGAGTCATTATAGGTAATGATCTTGGATATGATCCAGAAACAAACTCTCTTTTTGTTAGAAGGGATGAATACAAAGATAAAGGTGCAAGGCCTGCAAAGCCGAAAAAAGGTCAAGAAGATCCACTATTTGATCTTGTGCGTAACACATATAAAACACTCATGACACGTGGCATGAAGGGATGTTATGTGTATTGCTGTGATAAAGTGTTGAGTGACTACATTATCAATAGAATGAAAAGGAGGAATTAGTTTCTAAAAAAGTATACTCTTATATAATAAATTCATGGGTTAAACTTGTAAAATGAAATTTACTTGGAAGAGATACACTATTGTTGTTTCCGGAAAAACTTTGAAGGAATACATTTATAAAGAATCGAATATATAGGTTGATGGAGAAACCTATTAAAAAATGGGAGGTATTGTATGTCTTCTCCTAAGTCCAGATTTGAAACGATTCATGGGTTGGAAGTCCATTTTACTGAATGGGGGGATCGAAACAACCCAACCATTGTTTGCTGGCACGGCCTAACTCGAAATGGGCGGGATTTCGACAAAATTGCAAGCTTTCTTGAAAAAGAATACCATGTTCTTTGTCCAGATACTATTGGGCGCGGATGGAGCCAGTGGAGTTCTTCCCCTGAAAAGGATTATTGCTTTGAAGTATACAGCAGCCTGGCAATTGGTCTTCTGAATCGGTTAGAAATTGAACAAGTCCGATGGATAGGGACCTCCATGGGGGGAGCAATCGGTATGCGGATTGCCGGCACCCCAGAGTGGCAAAAGCGCATCACCCATTTAGTTCTAAATGACATCGGGGCAGGTGCGCTGGAAAATTCGGTTCAAAATATTGAAGGGATTAAGCGGATTATTAGCTATGTTGCATCTCCTCCGCAATTTAAAACCGTTATCGAATTAATGACCTATTATCAAACCATTTATGCCACATTCGGTTTTTCTGATGAACAGGAATGGATTGATTTTACCCAGTTTTCCTGCAGGAGAAAAGATGGAGGAGGCGTCGGCCCGGATTATGATCCAAACATTGCATTGCAATTCCAGCACGTTGAAGATTTAAATCTATGGAACTATTGGGAAGCCGTTCAGTCCAAAGTATTACTTATTCGCGGCGAAATCTCCGATGTATTGCCGCTAGATATCGCTGAAAAAATGAAGGAAAGACCGAATTGTCAAATGGTCACCATCCCGAAATTAGGCCATGCCCCGGCATTAAATACAGGGGAGCAAATTTCCATTATTGAAAAATTTTTAAAATCATAACAAAAGTATCCCTTGCCTTGCAAATGGAAACCATCCTGAATATGCTGCACAAGCAGTTTTAATGTCTACAGTATTTAGTATCATCACAGTAACCACAGTTATTTTTTCTGCACATTTGTTATTTTCTTAAAAAGTAGCGATTGCTCATCAAGAGTTGTCGCTTTTTAACTGATTTTAAAACTGGTATATAAAAAAATAGCCCGACGCTATACGGCAGGCTGCTTACTAAATATTAAACGTTACTTCAATCCTTTCCCTGAAGCTCATGGATTAATCTTCGTTCTGTAAAATGAGACCATCGCTCATTTTAATTATATGATCAGTGTACGAAAGCATTTCTTCGTCATGCGTAACCATTAAAGTAGTGATATTTAACGTTTTGGTTAAATCTCTTATTAATAACATAATATCTTTAGATCTTTTTGAATCTAGACTTGCAGTTGGTTCGTCTGCGAAGAGAACTTTAGGCTTATGAATGATTGCACGAGCTATGGCAACCCGTTGTTTCTCTCCACCTGACAATGAAGAAGGATAAGCCTTTTTTCGATGGTCCATTCCAACTAATTGCAGCATTTTATTAACTTCTGCTTTTCTTGCTTGTTTGCTTAATGTTGATTCAGAAACATCTAGCATTAGCATTAATTGTTCTTCTACGGTTAGAAAGGGAACAAGATGTGCGAATTGAAAGACAAAACCAAATTTATTTGCTCGTATTTTTCGGATTTGTTCTGAACTCATTGTCGTCATATTTTTTCCTTCAAATATGATTTGTCCATTTGAGGCAGGTTGAAGCCCTGCAGCGATTGTAAGAAGTGTGCTTTTACCAGATCCTGATGCACCAACTAATGCTGTTACTTCGCCTTCATTTAGAGAAAGATTAATCCCTTTTAATATTTCTTCTTTTACTTCGCCATTCGTAAATGTTTTTCTAACTTCATCAATCGTAAATAGTGTCATATTAAACCTCTCCTTGTTGAATTGCTTGTAATGGTTCAACTTTCTTTATTTGTATACCTGAGAGTGTAGCTCCAATAAAGCCGATAACGAAAAAGACTATAGACAATTGAGCTGTTGTTTCAAAAGTTAAATGAAAAGGCATTCCTTCAGGTGCAATCATATTAAAGACTTGACTGAGTGCAATAGACATAGCAAGTGAAATTACGGTAATAAAAATCATTTGTGTCCACATCATTTTGAATAATTCACTTGTTTTTACACCAATTGCTTTTAAAATTCCGTATAATCCAATCTTTTGAACGTTCATCATGTAGAAGAAGATCGCAAATAACATTCCACTAATGATCACTAAAAACCAAACAATCATATTTAAAGACATTTGTTCTGCGCTATAACTTGGAATGGTATTGAGAAAATCTTTCTGTGTAAAGGATTGTAATCCAGTGAATTCTTGTGAAGAATCTCCTCCTGGTATGAAAACTAATTGCATTTCTTTGACTCTGTAAATTTCTTTGTAATCTTCCATATTGATATAAGCAACAGGGACATGACTATATTTTTTTTGATCAACAAAACCTTTTACAATAAACTTGCCACTAAATTGATTATTCGTTAAGGTATCTCCAACTTTTATACCTTTATCCTTCAATGAGCTATCTAATATAATTTCATCGTGTTTAACATTTTTAAATAATTTTGAATCGGTAGATGTAACAAAGGCAACACTTTGTTGTTTATCATCCTTATCATTTAGAAAACCCATTTGAATAGAGAATGCTACAGCATCTTTTTGTTTGTTTAATATTTCATTTTGGATCCCGCTATCTATTTTTGACAGATTATACGTTTCCTCTGCATCTTTAGCCATATAAAATTGTCCTTCTGGTAAATCTTTAATTAATGCAGCATTGTCTTGTGATAATCCATTTGCCAAACCAGAAATAATAAAAGTTAGTAAACTAACAAGGAAAACAATTGAACCTAATATCAAAAATCTTACTTTATTTTTCTTCATTTCTTTCCACGAAAGATTCATCATTCATTCCTCCAATCTCTTCTTTACAAACTTAGAATATACCTCCTATATGAACAGAGGATGAACAAATCTTTACATTTAAAGCGATAGAACGTGGATTACAGGTTCCTCCGCATGTGAAAACTAGCCTTTCACCGGGTTCTTTAGTTGTGACCGAATATTTATCTCGTGCAGGTCTGATGACATATTTGGAGCAAATTGGATTCCATGTTATTGGATACGGCTGTGCTACATGTAATGGAAGCAGTGGGCCATTAATTCCAGAAGTGGAGGAGGCTATTCAAAAGCACGATCTTACGGTTTCATCCATTTTGAGTGGAAACCGCAATTTTGAAGGCCGTGTTCATTCCTTAATTAAAGCAAACTATCTCGCATCTCCTCCTTTGGTAGTTGCCTACGCTTTGGCTGGAACGCTTGACGTTGACTTTTACCATGAACCAATTGGATTTGATCAAAATCAGGAGCCAGTTTTTCTGAAAGATTTATGGCCATCATCAAAGGAAATTTATCAGATTGTTAATGAGCAAGTGACAGCTGAATTGTTCAGGACAAAATATGAAAATATTTTCTCGGCCAATAAGAGATGGAATTCATTAGAAGTCGGAAAAGACTTACTTTATGAGTGGAATCCAGCATCAACATATATACAAGAACCACCTTTTCTTAAGGATTTGGCTGCAGATGTTCCTTCAATTCAATCTATAAAAGGGGTACACCCATTGGTTATACTTGGCGATTCTATTACAACAGATCATATATCACCAGCTGGCGCAATCTCTCCAAATAGCCCGGCAGGAGAATATTTAAGTAATCTTGGTGTAAAACGAAACGACTTTAATACCTATGGTGCAAGACGCGGAAACCATGAAGTCATGATCCGCGGAACATTTGCAAACGTTCGTCTACGCAATGAGATGGTGCCTGGAATTGAAGGCGGGATAACCACCTACACTCCGACCAAGCAAGAGATGTCGATCTATGATGCAGCAATGAAATATAAGGAATACAATCAACCAACTATCGTTATCTCCGGAAAGGAGTACGGTTCAGGTAGTTCCAGGGATTGGGCGGCTAAAGGGACTAGTTTACTCGGCGTAAAGGCCTTATTAGCTGAAAGTTTTGAACGGATTCATAGAAGCAATTTGGTTGGTATGGGAGTCTTGCCATTGCAGTTTTTACCTGAAGAAAACTGGAAATCACTCGGAATAACCGGCTTTGAGACGTTTGATATTTTAGATTTAGATGATCGAATTCAACCGAAACAAGTAGTTACCATTGTTGCAACTCGGTCCGATCAATCCAAATTTACATTCCAGGCAATTGCACGGTTAGATAGTTCAATTGAAATTGAATATTACCGTCACGGTGGAATACTTCAAATGATGCTTCGCAAATTCATTAGTAATGTAAGTTGAAAATGTGTTAATGACGGGTTGGGAACAAGATTTTCCCAACTCGTTTTACTATCCTTCATTATGGCCAATTTTTAACTAAAAAGGATAAAATAGTAATCATAGTAGTTTATGCAGCAAAAAAGCTTGAATTATCATTCCAAAGTTTACCATATATAGGTTTTTTATATGTAATTATAATTTTTTAATATTTTATCTATTCGAAATATTAGATTATGCTTATTCATAAGCAATTAATAATTACTACTTAATATCGATTTCAAGTCAGAAACAGTTTCAAATAGCATATGCATAATGGCGAAATCAGCTTAGAGTATTGTAAATAAGGAGAATAAGTGTGGAAGCAAAATATTGTAGAGAATCACGAGTTATACGAACAAGTCGTGTATTTCCCAATGATGTAAACAACCACAATACATTATTTGGGGGGAAATTAATGAGTGATGTGGACCAGATAGCATCTATTTCTGCAGCTTGTCATAGTCGCAGAGAATGTGTAACAGCCTCAACTGATTCAGTGGATTTCTTATACCCTATTCGCACATCCGATTCAGTTTGTTTTGAATCATATGTGACCTGGACAGGAACATCATCCATGGAAGTTTTTGTGAAGATAGTTGCGGAAGATTTAAAAAGTGGTGAACGTAGAATTGCAACAACTGCACTGTTAACGTTTGTTGCACTTGATCAAGATAAGCGTCCAGCATATGTTCCAAATGTCATTCCAGAAACAGAGGAAGAGAAAAAATTGCATGAAACCGCGCAAGAGCGAGCAAGGGAACGTAAAGAAAGAAAACAAAAAAGCAAAAAGCTAGCAGCTTTCCTAACAACAAATCACAGTCTATGTTAACTTTTTATTATCAATAATAATGGATTTGATTTTAAAAAATATTTTAGTTCATTTGATGGAGTTGAAATGATGAAACGCACACATTATTTAAGAGAGTTTAAAATACAAGTTTGTAATCAAGCTATTATCGCAGGTAATGCCGCAAATATTGCCCGCCAATATGAGCTTTGTCCCAAAATGGTTAACCGTTGGGTTAAAGAATATAAGACCGAAAATACTGTGGTTAAACAATAATGTTGGATCCGCTCCCAAGCAAGAAGGAATACTGGGGAAAATAACCAGATAGGGAGGAAGTTTTAAATTGAAAACACTGGAAGATACTGATATTTATTCAGAAACAGAAGTTCCGTATTCCACAGGTAAAAATTACCCAACAATAAATGTACCGGTAGATAGTTGTGACTGTCACCATCATATCTATGATCCACTAAGCTTTCCATACATCCCACAGGATACTCGGAAACAGCCTCCGGCGACAGTTGATGCTTATCGTTTATTGCAAAAGAGGCTTGGAACGACTCGAAATGTCATTGTAACCCCCTCTGCGTATGGGACGGATAATCGCTGTACCTTAGATGCATTAAAGCAAATGGGTGAAAATGCCCGTGCAGTTGTAGTGATTAATGAGTCAATTACAGATGATGAACTACAAAAAATGCATGGATTAGGAGTCCGAGGGATTCGTTTTAATATTGCAACAGGAGAAGTAAAAGACCCTAAACAAATGTTAACCCTTTCACAAAGAATACATGAATGGGGCTGGCATGTCTCTTTTTGGATGAGTGCGGAGGATACTGTGGAATTACAAAGCCTTTTATTGGAGCTGCCGACACCAATTGTATTGGATCACCGGGGTCATATTCCACAACCAGGTGGGACAAATCACCCTGCCTTCAAAGTAATAGGCAATCTTATTGAATATGGGAATGCGTGGGTAAAACTCTCGGGTTTATATCATGATTCATTAGAAGGGGAGCCAACTTTTTCGGATACGGTAAAAGTGGGAAAAGAATATGTGAGATTGGCACCGGAACGATTAGTTTGGGGAACAGATTGGCCACATCCCAGCCTAAATGATGCAAAAAAAGCAATGCCAGATAACGCACTTATGCTTGATTTGCTTGCAGAACAATCACCAGTAGATAAAATTCGCAAGCAAATTCTCGTCGATAATCCGGCTATATTATATGATTTCCCTAAATAAAGCATTTTCATTATTGCGTAATGCGAGAAATAAGTTGACCAATTATCTTTTCTTAACTTAAAAAACAGCTGAAGAAGTAAATGAAAGAGGATGTTCCAAAAAGGTAAATTAAGGCTTGGAACATCCTCTTTTTGAGTTACCGATTAAAATAAGGAACTTTTTTCAATGCAGCACTAACCGGAAGGGCAACAATAACTCCTAATACATTTTGAACTACGTCTCCAGGTATCGAAGCTACGGGTGCAACCCAATTACCGTATAGAATAACTTCACCAATGTAATAAACAGCAATCATTACTGGCATTGAAACGATTGTACCAATTAAATTGAAAGCAATGCTATTGCCATTACGGCCATTTGACCAAGCAATTTTACCAACGATATATCCCTGCAGAGCACGGGAAACAAAGGTAATCGGTGCCCACAACGCCCAACCTCCAGCGAGATCAAATAATGCCATTCCGATCGCACCAGCAAGAGCCGCCTTTTTAGGACCAAAAAGAATTGCTGCGATAAAAAGCATTGCAGTCCCTAGATGAACTAAACCTCCATTTGCTGCAATTGGCAGTTTAATGTTCAAGAAAGTAGATAGGAAAACAAGTGCAATTAGCATGGAAGTAAGAATTAAATCAAACGTTTTGTAACCTGGCTTTGAATAAGTTTGTGTAGTTTGCATAGTTTTAACCCTTCTTAACTGAATTTTCTATGATTTTAGCAAATGACTGGCATATATAAAAGTGTCAATTTATTAAAAAACTATATGGTCAGTTAGTAAAGGAATTTTCCAAATTCTTTATTTGTGGTAATATGAAAAAGGTTTAAGACGGTCAGCCTTATGGGGGTTATTATGAAAAAAGTTGCTGTAATACAGGATTTATCATCTTTTGGAAAATGTTCATTAACAGCCGCGATACCGGTTCTTTCGGTAATGGGCGTACAGGCATGTCCTTTACCAACGGCCATATTGACGGCGCAAACTGGTTATCCAAGTTTTTATTGTGAAGATTTTACATCTAAAATGAAATATTTCATTGAGGAATGGAGCAAGCTTGATGTTACCTTTGATGGAATCCACACAGGCTTCGTTACCGGTGAAGAGCAAATTCATAATATTTTTCTTTTTTTAGAGAAATTCCAAACAAACGATACGCTTTTACTAGTTGATCCGGTAATGGGGGATTTAGGAGAAGTCTATAAGCTTTTTACCGATAAATTGCTGGTATTAATGAGGGAACTGGTGAAGCGTGCAGATGTGATTACACCAAATGTTACGGAGTGCTGTTTATTATCCGGGATTTCTTATAAAAAGCTGCATCGTTATTCGAATGAAAGGGACTATCTAAAAGCGGTCGAAGAAGCAGGGAATATTTTGCAACAGGAATCTGGCGCTCAGGTTATTATTACTGGAATGAATCCACCGTCAGCAGATTCAGATAAGCAATATATCGGAAATATGTATTTGGACGGAGACAAAACCTTTTATCGTGCGATGGAGTATAACGGTATGAGCTATTCTGGTACGGGTGATTTATTTGCATCGGTGATTATGGGAAGCATGATGCGCGGGGAGAGCTTGGAAAAATCTGTACAGCTTGCTGAGGCATTTCTGACAGCGGCCATACAGGATTCCTCCAAAGAGCAAGTTCCTAGTGTAGAAGGAGTCCACTTCGAGAAATATTTGAAAATGTTATTTTAAACATCTAACTTCAGTTATACGATAGATTACGACACAAAAATTGTAACAAAACATTCACAAGGATTTTTCATAAAAATGCAGAATTACTCTGTATAATCCGAAAGGTTGTGAATGTATGAAAAGTCCAATGGCAGCCGTTTCTGCGTATGAAGAGGATGGAATTTATTTTAGGGTCTATCAAGTGAGACACCGGATCAAGGTTTATGCTCGAATGGGCAAAAAAGCCGTAATCGAGCATGGCAGCACACCAGATCAAGCTGCTGTTAAAGCAAAAAGAAGATTAATGTCACTGTAAATATAGACATGTAAATATAGACATGTAAATATAGACATGTAAATATAGACATGTAAATATAGACATTTGCCAACCCCAATAAAGATTCGGCAAAATTTGTCGGGAATCCTGTTTTAAGCGCCTATACTGGCGCTTTTTATTTTATATAATTATAGATGACGAGGGGACGGTTCCCCTCGTCTTACCATTGCAATTACTTAACCGAACAAATGGTGAATTCTATGAGTATGCCATGAAAAATGGCGAGGTTTTTATTGAGCTAAAGGCTAATTTATCTAATGTTATCGAGAAAGTTAGTGAACTTATGGTGACACCACATTTTAATATTCGTACAATCCCTAAAGCAACAGGCGGCATTTATTTTCAAGAGATCATTGAACGTGATACCTTACCTGATTTTGTTTTGCATAATAAAACTCTTATAGATGTTGAGGTACGATTGAATGGAACTTTTACAGAACCGCTGAACCAATTGGAACCTATTAAGATTCTAGGGGACAGCCTTCCATGCCTCAATAAACGACAACTGGCTCATAGGTGTTGAGATTGTCATACACAGTTTTCATAATGCTCGGCGGTGTGTTAACACATCCATGCGATCCATCATTAAGATAGGCCTTATTTCCCCAATTTCCCCGCCAACTTGCATCGTGGATTCCCTGTCCGTCATTTGTAAAAGGAGCCCAATAATTAACAGGTGACTGATAAATGATTTTTCCATTTTTTCTGCCCGTTAGTATGGCAGGAGATCGCTTATAGAGAATATACCACACTCCTGGTGAAGTATCTTGATGGATATTATGTGTGCCAGTAACAACATTCGTTGTGACGATTAATTTTCCATTTTTGTATATCCACATTCGTTGCTCTGCAATGGAGACTTCAGCATACGTATCGCCAATACCATTATTGGTGAATGTGTCATATCCGTATCCTTCACCATTCCAGCCATGTCCGTAAATATTGGAGGCGGAAACCGATTTCTCCCCATTTTCAAAAGCCTTCATAATCCGTGGTATTTCTTTTTCAACATTTATAGCCCAGCCATAGCCTTTACCTTTAACTGATATTACCGAACCTGAATGGGTCTTGAATTTGAAATCTTTATTTAATGTGGATTGGGTATTGTTAATGTTGGCTATTTTTTTCTTAAAATCACCCCATTCATCAATCTTAATCTGTAAATCTTTTGAAATAGATGCGTTTTTAACTAATTCGCCCGCCTTTAACGTAAAAACTTTATCCTGTACCTTGTAATCAACGGTCTGAGCAAGGAATTCTTCAAACATTTTCTTTTGATTTTTTACAAACTCGCTGTCTTCTTTAATTGGCTGTATATAAGCTGGATTGAGCCGGATTTCACTACTATATTTGTGTTTTTCGAAGTCCATCAAAAGACTTGCGACATCATACTGTCCACCGCTTATACTGTTTGCGACATTAATTTTGCCTTGTTTCAAAGAAACCACTGCATCTTGTGGAGCTTTTAAACCCTTATTCATGGCTAGAAGCTTTTCTTCCAGCAGTTTTTTCAACGTCTGGTTTCGAAAGTGATCCTGATTGATGGGTAATAACGAATAATCTTTTGCTTTTGAAGAAGGAATAAAAGTCCATTGGCTCTTTAATAATTTTTTGACATTGGGCAGATCCTTATCCGAATATTCTGCCTTTGTATCTTTTCCATCTATTATTTGTTGATCCCCAACATAGACTACATTTTTTAATACGGTTGTTTTTAATTTTTTTAGTGCCTGATCAGCGGTCATTCCGCCAACTTTGATGCCATTAATCTTGATTTGTGAATTAAAATGGTTAGCCTGATAGTAGCTGACTGCTGTAATGAAGAACGCGATAATAAAAATGATACTTGCTATAATAAACCACCTGCTTGCATACCACTTAGTTGAATTTACGCGTTGTTTCTCGAATTCTTGATTATTTACCTTGCTTTCCATAAAGTATCTATCCCCCATACCTGAACTTCCGCTGTAAACATCCTATGCCCATAAACGATTGATATTGTATAATTGGTTACCTTTTTTTAGAAAATAGGTAATTTGTACTGCTGTTCTGCAAAATGTCATATTTGAACATTGTCGGTTTTTGTAAATGTTTAAATTTTTGATTAGACCTATTGCAGAAATTCTAAAGGACCCAATGAAGCCTTGTGGTGGTAAGAGGAGAAAATAATATTGATGAAAAAGTGGCTGAATCGGAGAATGAAAAATAGCTTTTCTCTAAATGGAAAGCATTAATTGAACATTAAAAAATGTATAATTAAAAGGCGCTTTTCTTAAGAAGGCGCCTTTTTAGATCAATACTGCCAGTATGCTTATCACTAAATTCATTACAGCAATTTACTAATTTAAAACACAAAACGTAATACCATTAAAGAGATGATTCCAACGATAACAGTTCCTAATAAACTGCGTGTTACAATCGCAATAATAAAAGCAGGCAAAGCAGCGATTAGTTCAAGATTTTTTTGCAAAGGTTCCAGTTTTCCATTCGGCATTAACAACTCTTGCCCCACTAAGGCTGCCATAACAGCAATGGGAACGTAGCTCAACCAACGCATGGCCCATTCTGGCAGTTCAACACGACTTAAGATAGCAATTGGAAGCACTCTTGGAATGAATGTTACAAGGGCTGAGCCTAAAATAATTAAAAAGATAGTCCATCTTACTTCCATTTTTCCACCGCCATTCCAATGGTTGATGCGATGATTGTCGCCACAATAACACCAACGCTTCCAGATGCCATTAAACTTACCCCTACAACAAGGACAACAGCGCTTAGTGCAACAAGAATATCTTTCATCAATTTTCTTCGGCTGACCATCTGCAGGACAAGCAGGCCAATAAACATACCTGGCAATGCAAAATCAAGACCGAATTTCTCCGGATTCGAAATCCATTCACCGAAAAATGCTCCTGCAATATTGGCAATGAACCAATTTAAATAAGCAGTTATATTTAAACCATACATCCATTTTTCACTGAGCCATTTCTTACTTGCTGCTTCATTCATTGCCACACCGAATGTTTCATCTGTAAGTAAAGAACCAATTAATACATTTTTGAAGGGTGAAAGATGGCGGAAATAAGGCGATAAAGCCGCGCTCATTAAAAGATGGCGGAGGTTAA
Organism: Neobacillus cucumis; assembly: GCF_016107705.1. The sequence continues at coordinate 58,421 of NZ_JAEHGC010000017.1, read as the reverse complement.
TAAAGAAAATAGTAAAGATAATCGCCAGAGTGGGACTATTAGCACCAATCATCGCGGCGGCAATAAATTGACCAGAACCTGCGTATAAAAGCAAGGATATAAGTCCAATTTCAACAATCGAAAGTCCTGCTGTTTTTTCCACAACACCTGCCGCAAATCCAATACTTAAGTAACCAAGTACAGTGGGCAGACAATCCCGTACACCGGCAGAGAAGTTGTTTTCTTCCCGCAAAAATGTGTTTTCACTTATGTTCATCATCATTCACTCACTTTTAAAAATAATTTGAATATAAATTAACCTTATCATCCTCATTGTATGGCTTCAATGATATAATTGTATGCAATACAATTTTTCGAGGAGGGGTTATATGCCAGTTAATTCATTTGAAAATTATCCTATGTCGTGGAAGCCGGATAAAAAAAAGCTTGTCCCTCCAATGTATCGATCGATTGCCAGTTTTCTGGAATATGATATTCTCAATGGCTTTCTTGCACCCAATACGAAACTTCCTCCTCAACGAGAATTAGCAGATTATCTTGATATTAACCTCAGCACGATCACAAGGGCATTTAAAATATGCGAAGTGAAAGGATTAATCTATGCCGTTACCGGAAGGGGAACCTTTGTTACTCCCAATATAAAAAATGCTATTTTTATGGCAGACAGTGATGAGAATAAGAATTATATAGAGATGGGGATCATCAAGCCCCTTGACAGCACAAACTCAATCGTCGCACAAGCAATTAAAAGCATTGCCGCAAAAGATTATCTTGAAAATTTATTAGATTACAGGCACCCGTTGGGAATGCCTTATCATCGAATGGCAGCCAAAAAGTGGATGCAGCGCTTTAACATGGATGTGCCCATTGAAAATATTGCGATCACTTCAGGAGGGCAAAATTCGTTTTCGCTGATTCTAATGGCCTTGTTTCATCCGGGAGATAAAATAGCGGTGGATATATATACTTATCCTAATTTTATTGAACCGGCCAAAATATTGAATATCCAATTAATCCCTATTGAAGGAGATGAGTTAGGGATTAAGCCGGAGCGATTAGATTCCGTCTGCAGAACAAATCCAGTGCAGGGTATTTATTTGAGTCCCTCCTGCAATAATCCTACTGCTGTAACAATGAATATGAATCGCAGAAAGGAAATAGCAGAAGTGATCAATAAACACGGGCTTATTTTAATAGAGGATGACGTATACTCGTTCCTGGCACCAAATGGCTATTTCCCTATTTCACATTTTGTACCGGAAAGATTTGTTTATATCCTGAGTATTGCCAAATCACTCAGCTCTGGTATTCGAGTTGCATTTATCGCATACGCCAATCAGTTTGTTGAAAAAATTACGTATGGAATTTTCAATCTCAATGTAAAGACATCTGCCTTAAATGCAGAAATTATAACAGAATTAATTAATACTGGGGCTGCTGAACAAATCATTAAGAAAAAGCGGGAAATTTCACAAGAACGGAATAGGATTTACCAGAAATATTTTCAAATAGATCATCCGAGCGAGAACCCTATTAGTTTTTTTCGTTGGTTACCATTGCATAAACAATGGCAGCTAAACCAGTTTGAGCATATTGCTTTAACTCGGGGGATTCATGTTTATCATTCTCATCGTTTCTTGGTCAAAAAAGATGAAACTCCCCAATTTATTCGTATTTCACTAACATCTCCTAAGGACTCCAATGAATTGGAGAAAGGGCTTTGCATCCTAAAAAGATTTTTGCTTGAGTCGTAAGTCAGAGGAATCTTTATCTGATATATAGAAAAACCGAATTGTCAAATGGTCACCATCCCGAATTTAGGTAATGCATAGGTATTAAATACCAAAGAACAAATTTCCATTGTTGAAAAATTTTTTGCCTCATATCAAATAGGAGCCCTTGCACCGCAAGGGCTTAGAAAGAATAAGTATAAGACAAGATGTTTTGAAACGAGCCCCCATTTAACCAACCCTTTAATACCCTATCACTTTGTCACCATTGTCCCGATCTTCCACAAGAGGATAAGGCAACTGCAGCCAATGCAGTAGCATGGTGAAGACCACCATTACATAAATTCATCCTTCCAAGAAAAAACTATCCATATCATAAATCACAGTTACATTGATTGGAGGAGCTAACTTGAAGGCTTCGGATTTATTTGTGAAATGTTTAGAAAATGAAGGGGTAAAGTACATATTTGGTATTCCTGGTGAGGAAAATACTGATTTTGTTGATTCTCTTATTGGTTCTGATATTGAATTAATACTTGTTCATCATGAACAAGCGGCAGCTTTTATGGCTGATGTTTATGGCAGACTTACAGGAAAACCGGGGATTTGTCTTGCAACACTTGGGCCAGGGGCAACCAATTTACTGACGGGGATAGGGGACGCCTATCTTGATCATGCGCCAGTTGTCGCCATTACGGGCCAGGCCGGTCTTGAACGAATCCATAAGGAATCCCATCAATATGTCGATATTATTGGCGTTTTTGAGAAAGTAACGAAATGGAATCAACAAATCCGGGTAGCCCATACCATCCCTGAAATCGTTAGGAAAGCTTTTAAAAAAGCTATCCTTGAAAAGCCTGGTGCTGTTCATATTGAACTTCCCGAGGATATCGCCATGGAAGAAACGGAGGGTAAACCGCTTCCAGTCACACCAAATCCAGCATCCAGCCCTACAAAAAGTGAAATTATAAAGGCTGCGATGGCCATTAATCGTGCAAAAAAACCAATTATTTTAGCGGGGAATGGAGTCATTCGCGATGGAGCAACGAATGCGTTAAGGGAATTTGCAGAAGCAAAGAATATTCCGGTTGTAAATACCTTCATGGCTAAAGGCGTTTTGCCTTCCAATCATCCCTTAACACTTTATACGGTTGGGATGCAGGCGAAAGATTATGTGCTTTGTGGATTTGACCAAGCCGATCTTATTATTACTGCCGGCTATGATTTTGTAGAGTATTTGCCAAAATATTGGAATGATGAGGCAATGAATCCGATTATTCATATTGATAGTCTTCCTGCAGAAGTGGACGCCTATTATCCGCTAGAAGCAGAATTAGTCGGAAATGTAAAAGAGGGGTTCGAAGCATTAAGTCCTCTAGTAGAAGGAAAAGAATTATGGCCAGGAGTTAAAAAATTAAAAGCGCAATTAGTTGAAAAACTTCATGCATCCGATGAGCTGTCGGGAAGTCCAGTTAAACCGCAAAGAATTATTGCCGATTTGAAAAAGGCTGAGAAAGGCGAAGCCATTATCATTTCGGATGTTGGAGCGCATAAATTATGGATTGCCCGTCTCTATCAGCCGGAAAAGCCTAATCATACCATTATTTCGAACGGATGGGCTTCGATGGGGATTGCGGTGCCTGGTGCGATTGCGGCCAAACTGGCCTTTCCCGAAAAACCGGTAGTTGCGGTTACTGGTGATGGCGGTTTTCTTATGAATGGTGTCGAATTGGCAACAGCCAAACGCCTTGGACTAGCATTTGTAGTTGTCATTTTCCATGATTCGAAGTTCGGTTTAATTGAGTGGAAACAGCTGAATAAATTTAATCGCTCAAGTGATATTGCCTTTACGGATCCCGACTTTTTGGGGTTTGCAAAAAGTTTCGGCGTGAGTGGAGTGAAAGTAAGTCATTCTGATGAATTGTTACCCGCTTTAGAAAAAGCGATTGCAAGACAGGAAATTGTCCTAATTGATGTCGATGTTGATTATTCAGAGAACGTAAAGCTGTCGAAAACCCTTGGGGATTACATTTGTAGATTATAGAAATGATTCGGTACAAGACTGGAGGAAAATGTAGGATGAAAAAAAAATGGCCATTATGGATCGGCGGGAAGTGGCAGGAAGCAAAAACATATGAACCATTATATAATCCCCATACCGATGAGGAGTTAGCCGAAATCGGGCAAGCCGAACCAGCTGATGCTGAACAGGCTATAACAAATGCACATGAAGCGTTTCAAAATTTCAAATCTTATCCGGCACATGAACGGGCAAAAATTTTAGCAAAAGTCGCAGATATCATGGAAGAACGCAGTGAGGAATATGCGAAAATCATTGCACTTGAAGGTGCTAAATCGATTCGGAATGCCCGCGAGGAAATTAGCCGTACCGTTCAAACCTACCAATTTGCAGCAGAAGCGGCGAAGAGTAATTATGGTGAACAAATTCCAATGGATGCGGCGAAAGGCGGGGAAAATCGCTTTGGATTTACGATCCATACACCCATTGGGGTCGTAACGGCCATTACTCCGTTTAATTTCCCTTGTAATTTGGTTGCCCACAAAGTCGGTCCGGCAATCGCGGCAGGGAATTCGATGGTCTTAAAGCCGGCTGAACAAACACCTTTAAGCTCCTTAGTTCTTGCCGAGATTTTTCAAGAGGCCGGGCTGCCTGATGGAGTACTTAACATTATTCCGGGTAAAGGAGAAGTGTTAAGTAAAGTATTAACAAGTCATGCTCTTGTAAAAAAGGTGACCTTTACAGGCAGTGTTGAAGTCGGCCATATTATTCAACAGCAGGCAGGGTTTCGTAAACTTACGCTTGAGCTTGGGTCCAATTCCCCGTTGATCATTGATGAAGGTGTTGACCTAGACAAAGTCGTTGAACGTAGTGTGATGGGGTCTTTTTCCTATAATGGTCAAGTATGTATCTCCATTCAGCGAATTTATGTCCATTCATCATTTTATCAAGTATATTTAGATCGATTTATTCGCAGAACGAAAGAGCTTGTGATTGGCTCACCATTGGATGAAAAAACAAACATAACGGCAGTCATTTCGAAAAAATCTTTAGAGCGTTTGCAAAGCTGGCTGGATGAAGCCGTTAAGGAAGGGGCAAAAATTGAGTGCGGCGGTACGGTGGAGGGGAATATCTTGGCCCCAACCGTTTTAACGAATGTAAGCCGTGATTCAAAAGTATTCCGTTCTGAAATATTTGGCCCAATCGTTTGTATTTTCCCATTTGATACTTTAGATGAAGCGATCAATGACGCGAATGACTCCCGTTATGGATTGAATTCAGGCATCTTTACACCAAGTGTTGAAAAGGCTTTTTATGCAGCGCAACGCTTAGAAACTGGAGGGGTCATTATCAATGATATTCCAACCTTCCGGGTTGACAACATGCCTTATGGCGGTTGGAAGGATAGCGGTGTCGGAAGAGAAGGCATCAAATATGCGATGAAAGAAATGATGGAGCAAAAATTTATTAGTCTCAAATTAAGTGATGATTAAGTAGCTAGTGCCTGCCCCCCAGTGCGTTAAAGTTTTTGCTAGCTGGGCTAATTTTTAAAAAGGCTCTGTTACTACTAAATGTTGATTTTACTGTGTTTAAAAAATAAACGGTAAAATTCCGTTTAAAATCGGAAATACCCATTTTTCCTTAAAAATAAAAGGAAGTTTTTCCGTTTATATGATCCAAATCCTTGGATTTTGTCTTATTTAGAGCAGATAATCGGAATATTTCCGCTTATATCTGCTTCTTTAGCTCCTCTAAATAAATTAGCCGGAATTTCTCCGCCTGTGAATTCTGATACCTACACGAAAATCAACAATGAATAATAACAGAGTCTTTAAAAATAGAAAAAGCACCGAAAATACGGTGCAATTGTTTGCATTTGAGTTTCTCAATTATCTAAATGGAGTTCTTGTGGTGGTTCACCATTTAGGTTTAAAATGCGGACGGTTTCAGGTTTTATTTCAAGAAAAACGTAGTTTGGATCTTCAGGGCCCTCAAACCATTGTTCAAAGGAATCGTTCCAGTATTGTTGTTTCACTTTTGGCGAATCATTAAGAATGGATGTTCCGGAAATTTCAACATAAGAATCGTTTTGGCCTTGTTTTTCGTACCCTAACAAAACGGATACGGAAGGATTTTTCACTATTTCTTCAATTTTCTCCGTATCCCTTTTCGTTGGTGTATATAATGTTAAATTATCATTATAAAATGTCATGTACCGGGAATGAGGTTTATTATTTTCAACAGAAGAAAGAACCCCTGTTCTGTGTTCCGTAATAACTTTTAGCACCTTTTCTTTCATAGATGAATCTCTCATTGAATCTACTCCCTTTAATATATTAACATTAATTTTCCTCTTAATAATTGTAAATAAACTGTAAAATTAACCCAAGGAAAAGGGACAATACAAGATGGATGTAAATGATGTAGTTAAAACACTAAATAAATTTTTAAAATGTTCATTTCTTAAATCGTTTATTTATGAATTAGTAACCCACTTTTAGGGGGCTCGCTGTTTTAAAAGAGCCATAGAAAAATATATAGCTAGTGCCTGATTCCCAGTGCGAAATTTTGAATTAATTCAATTTAATTACTACAATGCAAGGCCAGTGGGTGAGGCACTTAATCTCAAAAAAACAAAGCCCTTCTTTACCGAGAAGGGGCTTTCACCTTAATTTTTATAGTTTCACAACTAATTCAGAAAAGTGAACTAGCTTTATATTTAACGGAGAACCTTCATCCACTATTTCACAATAACCGGACGCATATTGATGAAGAATGGTATATTCCTTACCTTCAAAAATCACTAAAATTTTCTCCACGAAATCACATCCCTATTTTTATACCCCAATAATAATAGAATTTTCTTTAAAAGTCTGTGTCTTTGTAATGACAATTAAATTTGCCAAAAATGAAAAAGGAAAGGATTTATCCCTTCCCCGTTGAATGTTTGATCTCCAATAATAACCGAACAATGATTAAGCTGAACATCGTCGACAGAAAGGCTGTCCCAAGTCCGAGTTTAATGATTGTGTTGTCTTTATTTTTTTGGAACATCTTGCTCGCTCCTTTGGTATACACTTTTTTCATTAGTTCACCCTAAAACATCCAATAATTTACATTTAAATTTAAGGGAATGAAAGTACTATCGAAAAAAGCAATCGAATCTTGTTTCTCTAGTGTAAATTTCTAATCCATAGACTTATACCGTTACAAGCTATCGGAAATTCACATATTAATAGATGAACCGGAAATAGAGAAGGGATGATCGCTTTTGAAGATTTTATTTCTAGAAAGTCACCCAATGTGGATTTATGGTTTACCAAATGGTTTTAGAGAAGAAGGACATACGGTGATGATTTCTGGGCCTATAAGTAAGGAAAATATTACTGAAATGCTAGATTGGTTTAAGCCTGATTTAATCATATCTCTTGGATGGACACCTGAACATTCTAAAGAAAAATGGCCCTGGATTCGAGAGGCTATTATGAAAACTACGATCCCGTTCGTTTATTGGGCAACGGAAGACCCTTTACACACTGAAAATTTTACCCTACCCCTTATTAATGCAATTAGACCAGATTTTGTTTTTACCGTTACCCCTTCATTATGCGAAGTATACGAGAAGCTGGGTTTTAAAGCTGCTCATTTAGATTTCGGGTACCATCAGAGTGTACATTTTCAAGTACAGCCATTAAATAACTATCGTTGTGACATAGCGGTAGTAGCGAATGCCTATCCAGAATATCTTGAAGAAAATCCAGATGAGTACCGTTCGAGATCCTTAAAAAGATTATTAAGGCCCCTGATTCAGCATGGAATACGTGTTGATTTTTGGGGAAAGGATTGGGAAAGGATGGGTAAGTTTTTTGGAAAGGAAATTCCAATTAATTGGATTCATGGATATTTAGACTACAGGGATGCCTATAAAGTTTATAGTTCTGCTAAAATCGTGATTGGATTACAAAACTCTCGAACACAACTTACTCAGCGCACATATGAAATTCTTGGTTCTGGTGGGGTTTTATTTACATCGGATACGTCGGCAGTTCGTGAACAATTTAAACCAGGTCAAGATTTAATTATTGTATCCTCCTCTGAAGAAACAGTAGAGAAGATTCAATATTATTTAAAAAATGATATAGAAAGACAGCAAATTCGTGAAAATGGTAAAATAGCTGTCAAAAATCATTCCTATCGAAATAGAGCAAAAGAAATGCTAGAAGTATTAGAAAATAGGGGTGTTCTGAGAGAAATCGGAGATATTATCCATTTTTCAGATTTTCTAAAAGAAATCTATGAAATGCATACGGTTTCTCCAGGTGATCATCTTTCAAGAATTGCAAATATCTATAATGTACCGATTCAGCAATTGATCGAACTTAATAATCTTGGTTTAAATGAGAAAATATATGCAGGTCAAATCCTTAGAATAAAGAAAAAGTAGTGCCGGGGGAACGGTTCTCTCGGCTTTTTTGAATTCATAGAATTTTATTTACGCAAATATGCATGAGTATCCGTAAAGGTTTGAATTTCCAGGTTGTCATTCAGTGTAATAAAATATGAAGCAAATAAGGCAAAAGCAATCGTTAGAAATAAGGGGATTACTACAAACCATTCAGGTTTTTTTCTTTTTCTTTTCATTTTTTTATACATTTTTAAGCTAACAACCTTATTACTCTTGTTCACGATCATTCTCCCCCGTATTTTTATTCATATACACTTATAAATATAATATAACAGTATCTGAATTTTGTAAAAATTATCTTTTATCACTGCTTCTCTTTTGTGATCCTAGCCTCTTCAAAATTGCTTCATGAAACAAATTCGAACTTTAACTTATAATGGTAATTTTCTTGACCAATGTTGCAGATGAATAGGTAGAACAAAAAAATGCAGCAATTTTGGAAGGAATTAAATTATTTTCAAATGGTTATCCTAAGCGAAAAGACGAGGGGAGATTGGTTATGGCCACGGATAAGGAATTAAATCCAATGACTGTGATGAAACCACAAGATTTAAGTTTACATACAATAGGTGAAGACCAACCTTTAACGACTTTTGAAATAGGTAAGCTTTGGGCTACCTATATGGGAAACAGTATGTCCATTCAAATCCTAGGTTATTTTCTTCAACATTGCGATGATGAAGATATTCGGTTGCTATTGGAAAATGGTTTAGCCTTATCAAGAGATTTCATAGAGAGGATAGAAGGATTTTTTAACAATGAAAATTTCCCTATACCAAAAGGATTTACTAAAGAGGATGTAAATCTCGGTGCCCCTCGTTTATACGAAGATGAATTTTACGCTCATTATTTAAAATATGCTGCTAAGGCAGGTATGAGCCTTTACGCAGTAGCAGTTCCATTGATTATGCGGGAGGATATAAGAGAGTTCCTTATATATTGTAATCAGTGTGCTACCGTCCTTTTAGGGCAAATTAATAATGTTTTAATGAAAAAAAGGCTCATTGCAAAACCTCCGATCATTCCAATTCCAAAAGGAATTGATAAAATTGATAAACAAAGTTACAGTTCTGGTTTTATGGGAGATGTCCGGCCATTACAGGCATTGGAAATCATTCATCTTTGGGATAACATTGAGAATAACACAACAAGTAAAGCGTTATTATTGGGGTTCTATCAGATCGTGAAGGATGAAAAGATAAAGACTTTGTTTAAAAGAGGTTTGAACATGACGGAAAAAGCGGTAAAGCAGTATAAGGAAAAACTTCATATTGAACAAATTGATTCACCTGCGTACTTGGATCATTTGGTTACAACATCTTCATATCCTCCTTTTTCAGATAAAATAATGCTGTTTCATAAAGTTGATATGTTCGCAATGAAGATAAGGGCGTTCGGAAATTCACTGGCAGTAACTGCAAGAAGAGATATAAATATGTTATATATAAGAACACTTGTAAACATTGGCTTATTTGTGGACGACGGCTTGAATATCTTAATTGATAAAGGATGGTTGGAATCACCTCCAAAAGCGTTTGACAGGGATAGCTTGAACAAGTCCTAATTGAAAACTGGGCAAAAAAAGATTTTAGAAAAGGAATAGAACAATTTGGTGAACAGTAAAGAAGCGTTGTTATGGAGTATTACACTTCCAGGCTTCGATCAATTTCTAAATGGTAAACCTTTATAACAGGGGACGGTCGCCCTCTTAATTGCTTCGATGATAAGATAAAGCCCCATTTTGGTAAAAACAGAATAGGGCTTTTTACCTTTCATTATCCATCCTTTTCAAATAACAGTAACTTATGAAATTAATCTTTTTATAATAGTGGATAACCGTCGCAGCCCATCTTCTAAATCTGAAAGTGAAGCAAACGAATATGAAATCCGCAGATATTGTTCAGATTGGTGATCATACACATTCCCTGGATTCAGTAAGATGCCTTCTAAAAGTGCCATTTCGAATAATTTTCGGATCGAGATCGATGGGATCAAACGGATCCATATATAAAATCCTCCTTTTGGTTTTTCCCAAACTGCTAGATCAGAAAAATATTTATTCAAAGTAGTTAGGGTGAAATCTCTTCGTATTTTCAATTCTTTTCTTACATCATTAAGATGATGAGCATAAAGTCCGCTAGAAAACCACTCCGCAGCTGCCCACTGAGATAATGAACTAGAACCATAATCGGTTTGCATTTTAATATCTGCTAAATGCTCGACAACGGGTTCTGGCCCAACAATCCAACCAATTCGGAGACCGGGACTTAACGATTTTGATAAACTTCCCAAATAAAGAACAAGCCCACTTTTGTCAAACGCCTTGATTGGCATCGGAGGTTTTTCATCCAGCCATAATTCTCGGTAAACATCATCTTCGATTAATGGTAACCGCTCTTGTTGACAGATCTCTAACAATTGATGGCGTCTTTCCTCTGTCATTAAAGTCCCGGTTGGATTGTGAAAAGAAGGAATGGTATAAAGTAAAGCTGCTTTATGTTGTTTTTTATATTGAGAGATGTATTTGGTTTCAATACCTTCCCGATCCATTGGGGTTCCAACTAACTGCATTCCCGCTGACTGGAAGACATTTAATGAATGAAGATAGGAAGGCTTTTCGGTTAACACTGTAGAACCCCTATGCAGTAAACCAACACTAATAAGCTGTAAGGCCTGCAAAGCACCTGATACGATTAAAATAGAAGAAGGAGAAGTTGGAATCCCCATTGTTTTTAAATAGCTGGCCAATTGTTCCCTTAATGGCAGCAACCCCTTTGGTTCTTCATAACCATAAGAAATTTCTTTTCTAGACAATTGATTAAAAATTTTTTTCATTAGTGTGGTGGGTATTAGGGATGGCGATAATTCCCCGGTTCCCAAGCGGATGATATTAGGATAGAATTCAGCTCGATTGATTTCCTTAATCGTTGGCAGGTTTGGCTGATGAATACCCACATTGACGTATGAGTTCCAGTCTGGGGGAGGAGTGGTGGCTAAAAGATTCCAAGTGTTATTGACTACTCTCGTTCCGCTCCCACTTTTTCCTTCAATAAGTCCCTCTGCGATTAATTCATCATAAGCCGCTACCACTGTACTTCGATTTACTTCCAAAGTTTTCGCTAAGGTACGTTGGGGAGGAAGCTTAAATCCGATCATCCACTCGCCATTTGATATTTTTTCTTTTATAAAATCTGTTATTTGTATATGTAATGGTACAGATGATGATTTATTTGGTTTCCAGTCGATTGTAAACATAGGTATCGCTCCTTTCTATACATGATTATATAACTTGGTTGGGTTGGATGCCATCCAATTGGATGGAGACATGAACACCGTTTCTAACTAAAATAGGTTTAGGTTATAGAAAGAAAGGAAGAAGATTTGATGTTTGAACCATTTATTCATGGATTTATACTTGCAATAGGACTGATCCTGCCACTCGGTGTCCAAAACGTTTTTATTTTTAATCAAGGAGTCTTGCAGCCTCGTTTTGTGAAAGTATTACCAGCCGTCATTACCGCTTCCTTGTGTGATACTTTTTTAATCTTGGTGGCTGTTTTGGGAGTTTCATTACTTATTCTTGGTTCAGTATGGATGAAGACCATTTTAATTGGCGGAGGTTTTGTTTTTTTAGTTTATATGGGATGGACCACCTGGACTAGTAAACCAGGTAATCGAAAGGAAGAGATCGAGAAGAAGTTTTCTTTGAAAAAACAAATCTTATTTGCCGCATCTGTTTCCTTACTGAACCCACACGCCATTATGGACACGATGGGTGTGATTGGAACGAGTTCATTAAGCTACCATGGGGAAGAAAAAGTATTCTTTACATTTGCGTGTATTTTGGTTTCATGGATTTGGTTTTTCGGGCTTTCGCTATTTGGGAGAATAAGTGGAAAACTCGATAAATCTGGAAACTTTATTTTGGTATTAAATAAAATTTCAGCCTTGGTTATGTGGGGGGCGGCCATTTATCTTGTGCTGACATTGTTTATAAACTAGTGAAAGAGATTGGGATTCCAATCTCTTTTATTTTTATGGAAGTTAACCAATTTAAGGAAGTATAGGAGTATTTTACTTTTAAATAGAAAAAAAGTAGGATATGATTCTTATAGTCTATTAAATGAATACATATATCTTCTATGAAAGGAAGTTCAGAATGCGTCCTCTTGTTTTTCATATTTTCACATGCCTTGCGGTTTTGGGCATTGTTTTTTCCATGGGTGGAAAAGTTGCTGCGGAAGAAAATACAGTTACGCTAAATGTAGCTGATTTTGGGGCAAATGGATCAGATGAGGTAGATGATACCGACCTAATTCAGGAAGCGCTTGATGCAAATAAAGATGATGGTACACAAACGACCATTGTAGTCCCGGACGGTACCTATTTAATCACTAAAACTCTCAAAATCAATTCTAATACTCATTTACTTTTATCCGAAAAAGCAGTGATCGTAAGGAATAAAACCTTTGGTCCGATGTTACGGAATGCTACGGGTGCACCTGGTTTTACAGGTAACACAAACATTGTAATTGACGGAGGAACTTGGGATGGGAATGGGGAGCAATTTCCTATGGGAGATAAAGGGTTTGATAACCTCGAATTTGGCCATTCCAGCAATATCACAATTCAGAATACCAACGTGATTAACAACTATGGTGCACACGCCATCGAGTTCGTTGGAGTTCAAAATGGACAAGTGTTGAACAGCAAAATATCGGGGTACTTCCATAATAGTAAAAATCAGAAAAAGGAAGCCATTCAACTCGATATTACGCACAATAATGATGTATCGTACCCGTTTGGATACTATGATGATACCCCTTGTGAAAACATTATTATTCAGGGGAATACAATCGAAAACTATTCCAGAGGCGTTGGGAGCCATACCACGGTAAATGGGGTTTATCCCCGTAATATCGTCATTCAAAGTAACACTTTTAAAAATTTAACAGATGAAGCCATTGATGCACTGAACTATAAGGGTCTTACAGTCAAAGATAATATTTTTGAAGATGTCGGCTCAGGAGTGGAATTTACCACTCAATCAGTCAATAGTGGGGCCAATTATGTTCCGAATGATACCGCTGCTCCCATAACAACTGAAGACCAGTTTTCACTAAAAATTACAGGAAATCAAATTACAAGAGTCCATACAAACCCAAACCAAATTGGCAACGGGATAATATTATCTGGGACCATTGATTACCCAATTAAAGATGTTACGGTCCAGAACAATACGATCAGCGACTGCGATGAGAATGGTATCTTTTTAAATTTTACAAGTAATGCCTCTGTCCTAGACAACACAGTAAAAAATTCTAAAAAATATGGGATGGCTATATTTAGGGCTTCTGAGCAAAACATACTAGCCAATAATAGTATCACTAATTCTGGTAAAAACGGGATTCGATTATATGGAACAGCAGAAACCTCCGTTCAGAACACACAGCTCGCAAATAATAAGATCAATAAAAGTACCTCGAATGGTATCTATCTAGAACATGCCAAAAATAACGCAATATCTAAGAATACCGTTGCTAATTCCGGTGAACATGGGTTATATCTAAATAAAACTTCAACTGGGAATACGGTAGATTTTAATACGATTGATTCTAGTAGCAAAAATGGGATCACTCTTAATGATCACTCCACCGCTAATGTCTTGAATAATACCATCAATTCAAGCAAAACAGACGGAATTAGTCTTAGCTCCTACACGAGTTCAAGCATGGTAAAAGGAAATGTGATCAAGGATAGTGGACAAAGCGGGATTTCGATTTTATCAAAATCATCTTTGAACACTTTAGATAATAACACCATTACAAGCAGCTCTAAAAGTCTGAGCAGTGGACGGTATGGCGTTTGGATTAGTGACAGATCAAACAATAATACAATTAAGAATAACAAAATTAACAATTCTCAGGAAAAAGCGATCTTTTTAAATGGAACGGCGAATAACCAAATGATCTCGAATACACTTACACAAGATAGTTCCCATTCCAATAAGGCGGATGGCATATACTTGGATCGGGCAAATGGTAATGTATTAATTGATAATAACATCACATCCCCTGGTGGATCAGCTATTTCTATCAATAATTATTCACAAAATGTTAAAGTGAACAATAATAAAGTGAACTATCCAAAATTGCAAGGGATTCAAGTGGCAAATCATTCAGCTGCTTATATGACAGGTAATAAGATTAATAATGCAGGACAAAATGGTATTGCAATTAGTAAATATTCAACAGGAAATCCGGTTAAGGATAACACGATTTCCGTAAGCACCAAAAACGGAGTCTTAATTTATGACCACTCGGTTGCTAAAATGTATGGAAATAATATTAGTAAAAGCAAGGAAAATGGAATCAGTATTAGCACGTATTCCAATTACAGCAATTTATATAAAAACACTGTTAAAGATAGTCGGAAAAATGGGATTTCTATTAGTTTAAATTCATACCTAAATACGGCAGATGACAATGACATTCTTAGGAGCAATCAATATGGCATTGCTGTCAGTGGCGGTTCCGGTAAAAATGTAATAATGAATAATACGATCAACAGTTCTTTAAAAGGTATTGGGTTAGTGGGAACGAAGGCAAAACAAGTAAAAACGAATACTATTTCCAGCAATACGATTAAATATAGCAAGGCAAACGGGGTTTACTTGGCCTATGCAAGTGGAAATAAAATTTTAAAAAATAAAATTTACTCTTCAGGAAGTTCTGGTATCTTAATGAAATATGATTCAAAACAGAATGTTGTGGATCAAAACAAACTGGATCATTCTAAAAAACATGGGATCCAAGTTTACAATCGTTCTTCCGCAGCTATTAAAAAGAATACGATTTATTATTCAAAGGAAAACGGTGTATCTATCAGTACCTATTCTACTCGCAGCGATGTATCCGGAAATACGATTAAGGATAGCGGGAAATATGGAATCGCTCTAACCAGCCATTCCAGTTCCAATAAAATCGGTAAAAATACGATTGTGAGAAGTACAAAAGGGAAAGTTTACAAAGCGAATTAAAAATGACCAGGGGAAGCTTCCTCTGGTTTTTTTTGTTTATGGATGGTGCACTTTATTAAGCACGATTTTTCTGTTTTGAAAATCAAAAAAAAATCTTCCAAGACGGAAGATTTTTTTATTTTAAATTGGGATATCCTTGCTGACGCAAAGCCTCATACACCAATATAGCAGTTGTATTCGAGAGGTTCAGTGAACGAACATGTTCATTCATTGGTATTCTCAAAAAGTGATCTTTATTTTTTTCTAGTAAATCTTTAGGTAATCCAGTTGTTTCTTTTCCAAACATAAAATAATGCTCCTTTGATATATCACTGAAATCAAAAGATGAATGTGGTTTTTCACCAAACGTCTCAATATAGTAAAACTCACCTTGATTTCTTGAAAAAAAGTCATCCAATGAGTCATAATACGTTATGTTTACAGACTGCCAGAAATCTAAACCAGCTTGTTTTATCATCTTTTCATCTGTTGAAAAACCAAGTGGTCGGATTAAATGCAAGGCTGTATCCGTTGCCGCACAAGTACGTGCAATATTACCAGTATTAGCCGGAATTTCTGGTTGATATAATACAACATGTATTGCCAAGAATGGTCACCTCTATCTTTTTTTCACCCTCCAAATTATAGCATATTATTATGCAGATTCATGTGACGGTGGGCTTTCTAAGCATTTTTATAAAGTCATTATTTCTTCTTTAGGTAATTGACTTGAATGTTGTTTTTTTATAATAATGACAAATAAGCTTGCTAATAAACAGAAAACCCCTGCCAAGAAGAATGCCCACGTATACGTATTGAAAAATTTATAAATTAGACCTCCTCCGTAAGCAGCTGTTGCAGCACCTACCTGATGGGAAGCATAAATCCAACCATATACGATTCCACTTTTAGTAGTGCCGAAAATTTGTCTTGAGATGCTAATCGTTGGTGGAACAGTTGCAATCCAATCTAATCCATAAAACACAGTAAAGACAACCAGCAGCGTAGTGGAACCTTCATTTAATGCATAAGGGAGGGATAGAAGAGAAGCCCCTCTAAAACCGTAGTACCAAAATAATAGCCATCGATTATCGAAACGATCTGAAAGCCAACCGGATAGAGTTGTCCCTACTAGATTAAAAATTCCCATAAACGAAAGAAACGAAGCCGCTGTAACTAAAGGTATTCCAAAACTTATACAGTAAGAAACAAAATGTGTACCAATTAAACCGCTCGTTGAAAGTCCGCAAATAAAGAAACTACCCGATAATAACCAAAACTCCTTCACCTTCACAGCTTCAAATAAACCATTGAAGGCAATAACAATTGGGTTTTCTTTTGGTCCTTCATTACTCTCTTGTATTTCTTCTTCAAGACCATATGGAAGAATACCAACATCTTTTGGTTTGTTTTTCATAAATAAAAGGATGATTAATAGCATAATGATACTAAGGATCATCATTAAACCAATCGCCGGGCGCCACGAATAATGATCGATAATAGTTGCTAAGACAGGAAGTAGTATTAACTGACCTGTCGCTGAACTAGCCGTTAATATTCCTACTGCAAGACCTCTTCTTTTCTCAAACCAATGATTCGCTACATATGGACTTAATACCGTTAAAAAAAGACTTGATCCCAGCCCAATAATAATGCCCCAAATGAGAATCATCTGCCATGATTGATTCATAATGAAGGTTAGTAGGATACCTGTCAGCAAAGTTGCCATAGATGCCATCATCATTTTCTTTAAGCCAATCACATTAAGTAATGCTGCCATAAACGGGCCAGATATACCATATAAAAACATACTAATGGCAAAAGCGAGTGCAATAACAGATCGATCCCAGCCAAATTCTTTTTCGAAAGGGTCAATGAAAACTCCTGATGATGACATGACAATTCCGGCTGCAATAATGGAGAAAAATGTAATGGCAAGAATAAACCAGCTATAGTGTATACGTTTCAAAACTGAATCACCTCTGTTGTCTTCATTTTCTAATTTTTTCTTAATCTTAACTTGAAACCATATATTAGTAAAATTGAAGTTTATGAAGCTATCCATTGATTTTTTTGATACTATACAAGAAAGAACAATGTGAAAGTGGGTGAAATGATGGAAATACGCCATTTTGTTACGTTTAAAAAGGTCATTGAATTGGGTAGTTTCACACAAGCAGCAGAACATTTAGGATACACTCAATCCACTGTGACTTCTCATATTCAGGCACTTGAAGAACATTTAGGCGGACCTCTGTTTGATCGGATGGGTCGAAAGGTAAGGTTGACTGATATTGGCAAGAGGTTGTTGCCCTATACTCAAGAGATTTTAGATACTTATGGAAAAATCGAAAGCATTACCAGTGATGAAGAGGACATAAGAGGGGAGCTAAAGATTGCGGCTCCGGAATCTCTAACGGTATACCGCCTAGAACCAATATTAAGAGAATATAGAAGGAAATTTCCTCATGTTAGCATCCGATTAAGTAACGCAAGCTGCGGAGATAACAAGAGATTCATCCTAAATGGTAGTGCAGATATTGCCTTTGTCATGCTGCCACAGTTGCAGGATTCAGATTTAGTCGTCCATTCGTTGTTGGAAGAATCGATTGTCCTTGTTGGAAGCCCTGATTGTTGTTCGCTGAATATGTTAGATAAAAGCTACGATAATCATAAGATCAGCGAGTGTTTGATCGTGAACGAGAAAGAATGCAGTTATCGGACGCTGTTTGAAGAATACCTTGGAGAACGGGGAATTGTACCTTCCCACACGATGGAGCTTTGGAGTATAGAAGCGATGAAACGTTGTGTAATGAGTGGGCTTGGTATTGCTTACTTACCTTTGATGACAGTAAAGGATGAAATCAAGGCAGGAAGATTAAAAATTATTCCCTGCATTGGTGACTTTAAACAGATTTTCTCCCAAGTGGTTTATCACAAGAACAAGTGGATTTCCCCGGCGTTATCCATGTTTATCGAAATTACCTTGAAACATGCAAAAGATTGGTCATGTGCGGAGACAACTTGTTGAGCGAACCTAGTATTTGTTCTTAAGAAGTGTCTTTTTGCTCTAACAAGATGGGAAAAATACAATAAAAAGTTGTAAAAAGGGCAAAATACACAAGGATTAAAATTAAAATGACCAGAGGGAAGCTTCCTCTGGTCATTTCGTTTAAAGTCTCGACTTACCATTTGAATTTATCATTTATGCAACTCACATTGTACTAATGTCAATTACGAACCGATACTTGACATCTGAAGCTAATACGCGCTCGTAGGCTTCGTCAATTTGGTCGGCTGAAATGACTTCGATCTTAGGAGCAATGTTATGTTCTGCACAGAAGTCTAACATCTCCTGAGTCTCCCGGATGCCTCCAATCATTGAACCGGCAAATGAACGGCGATGACCAATTAAATTAAATACGTTTAATGACAACGGTTCTGCAGGAGCACCTACGTTTACCAGAGTGCCATCAAGATTGAGCAGACCTAAATAAGCATCCAAATTAATCTTCGCACTGACCGTGTTAATCATTAAGTCAAAGGTTCCGGCAAGTTTCTCGAATGTTTCTGGGTCACTTGTTGCATAGTAATTGTCTGCGCCTAATGCCAGACCATCGTCCTTTTTCTTCAATGTTTGAGACAGAACAGTTACCTCGGCACCCATGGCATGTGCAATTTGGACAGCCATATGACCAAGACCGCCCATACCTACAACCGCTACTTTCTTACCTGGACCGGCTCCCCAATGGTTTAGAGGTGAATATGTAGTAATACCGGCACAAAGTAATGGTGCTGCAGCGTCAAACCCAATGCTGTCAGGAATTCTGACTACGAAGTCCTCTGTTACGACTATATGGGTAGAATAGCCACCTTGAGTAGGCTCGCCGTATTTGTCCACCCCGGCGTAGGTAGGGACATTTCCTTTGAGACAGTATTGCTCTTCACCTTTACGGCAGTTTTCACAATCGCCACAGGAGTCAACCATACATCCGACCCCAACCCGGTCACCGACCTTGTACTTCGAGACTTCAGTTCCTATATCTGTGACAATTCCCGCAATCTCGTGTCCAGGGACGAGTGGATAGTTCACGGGACCCCATTCGCCATGTGCAGTATGGATATCAGAATGGCAGATGCCGGCATATTTAATTTCAATTAGAACATCATGCAAATCAAGATCGCGTCTTTTAATTTCAGCCACTCGAAACGGTTTGTCTGGACCATCGACAGCTCGTGCTTTAGCAGTTATCATGAATAAAACCTCCAATAATTTTTTTCAAGAGAATGCGCTTGTTCCGGGTATAATTGGATAATTTCCCCTTGATTCATTTCTTTCTTTTTTCTCTTGCAAAAACTAGAATAATCCCTATAGTTAACTCTAGGTCAAGTGATAAGATTATAAACAGAAATACACAAAATAATTTAATTAAGCTTTGACATCTTGCATACAGCATGATAGCATGCTAACGAAACATAGAGTTAACTCGAAATCTAGATCGTAAAGAATTGGGGATAGATAATGAAGACATATTCAATCAGCGAAGTTGCAAAAGAATTGAATCTTACTGTATATACCCTGCGTTACTACGACAAGGAGGGACTTATGCCTTTTGTAGAACGGACAGCCAGTGGAACACGATTGTTTAAAGAATCCGATATCAGCGCTTTAAAAGTAATTGAATGTTTGAAGTCCACAGGGATGCCTATTAAGGAAATTAAAAATTTCATTGATTGGTGTTCGGAAGGGGATTCCACCTTGCAACGAAGATATGAAATGTTTCTGGAACGAAAAGCGAATGTAGAAGCACAAATGGAAGAACTAAAAAAAACCATGGAAGTCATCGAGCATAAATGCTTATATTACAAGACTGCATTGGATGCCGGAACAGAAGATATTCATAAAAATGATAAAATAGAGGTTTCCAATCCTAATTAACAGAGGAGAGTCCACCAGTATTTCATACATGTCTATATGAAGTACTGGTGGCTCTGTTTGAACCACAAAGGAGAGGTCAAATGTTGAACTTCTTCTTCAACACCGAGGGCCATAAGTTCAATAAAAAAAGGTTATTGACAAAAGAATTTATAAGTATTATCATTATCTCATATTCAAGATAATTAAATTCAAGATTTTTTAAAGGGGGGATGAAATTACTGGAGAGGAAATGCAATAATTTTCCCTATGTGATATTAATGCAAACATCTAAAGCAATTCATGATTGAATAAACGCAATTTTTTTTAGAATAATATCTCGAATTCGAGATAAAATACAAGGAGGAAATAAAGATGATAAATATTGGATTATTAATTATTCGTCTGGTAATTGGCGTATTGTTCATTGGACATGGTGCTCAGAAATTGTTTGGTTGGTTCGGTGGATATGGTTTGAAAGGAACCGGTGGATGGTTTGAATCCATTGGCATGAAGCCGGGGGTAACCATGGCTCTATTTGCAGGATTAGCAGAACTTGTTGGAGGAATATTGTTTGCTTTAGGACTATTAACACCACTTGCAGGAATTATGATTGCGGGAACAATGGTAATGGCGATCGCGAAAGTGCATGGTGCAAACGGAATATGGGCAACATCAAATGGTTATGAGTATAACTTAACATTGCTTGCAGTGGCAATCGGTATAGCTTTAATGGGTCCTGGCCAATATGCTTTAGATGCGTTTTTATTCTAAAGTACTTTTACTCATTACAAGCGAACAATAGAACGTAATTAATCTTGTGACAGGAGTGATTAGGAGATGGAACTCTTAGGACTACATCATGTATCAATATTAACAGGAAAAGCGGAGAAGAATTATGAATTTTATACAAAAATTTTAGGAATGAGATTGGTAAAGAAAACCGTTAATCAAGATAATACAGAATCCTATCATCTTTTCTATGCTGACGCGGAAGGAACCCCAGGGACTGACGTGACGTTCTTTGACATTCCACATCTTGGAAAAACTTACAGGGGAACATCAGATATTTCTACTGTATCACTAAGGGTGAAAAATTCGGATTCATTGTTATTTTGGAAAGATCGTTTTAAACAATACGAGGTTGAACATGATGATATTCAAAAAAGAGCAAATCGTGATACATTGGCTTTCAGAGATTTCGAGGGGACTCGTTTAATCCTTGTAGCCGATAACGATGAAAAAGGTGTGCGAGCAGGGGTTCCTTGGCAAAGAGATGACATTCCATTGGAACATGCCATTATTGGTTTAGGACCTGTAACTCTTACAGTCTCCATTGCAGAACCAACGATCGGTGTTTTAACAGAAGTAATGGGTTTTCGATTTGTCGGTTCCTATCCATCACTTGAGGGGGATTATCCTGATATCTTGATTTATGCAACGGGCGAAGGCGGCAGTGGTGCGGAAGTTCATATTGAAACAAGGACCGATTTGCCAAGAGTTCGCTTAGGTCGCGGAGGTGTTCATCATGTTGCCTTTCGTGTTCCGAATGAGGAAGAATATGAACAATGGGCAGAGCGTTTAAAAGAGTACCGGTTACCGAATTCAGGGAAAGTGGAACGTTATTACTTTAAGGCCTTGTATTTTAGGGAACCAAACGGTATTTTGTTTGAATTATCAACGGATAAACCAGGATTTGCGACAGACGAACCAATGGAAACAATGGGAGAAGCACTGGCACTTCCACCATTTTTGGAACCAAAACGAAAAGAAATTGAAGAAAAATTACGTCCATTAATTTTAAACTAAATCTGACTTTCTAGGAGGAATATATAATGAACCATTTAAAAGGAATCCACCATGTAACAGCGATTACAAGCAGTGCGGAAAAGAACTATGAATTTTTCACGTATGTTTTAGGTATGCGCCTAGTTAAAAAAACTGTAAATCAAGATGATATTCAAACCTATCATTTATTCTTTGCAGATGATAAAGGCAGCGCAGGCACAGACATGACTTTCTTTGACTTCCCTGGCATTCCAAAAGGTGTCCATGGTACAAACGAAATTTCGAAGACATCTTTCCGTGTACCAAGTGATGCTGCGTTAGATTATTGGGTTAAACGCTTTGAACGCCTTGAAGTCAAACATACTGGAATTAAAGAACAATTTGGAAAGAAAACTCTTTCTTTCGTTGATTTTGATGATCAACACTATCAATTGATTTCAGACGAATTCAATAAAGGGGTAGAATCTGGCACACCATGGCAAAAAGGTCCAATCCCACTTGAATATGCAATTACTGGTTTAGGACCTGTTTTTGTTCGTATTGCGAAATTTGATTACTTTAAAGAAATGATGGAAAAAGTTCTATTATTTAAAGAGACAGATAAAGAAGGGTCACTCCATTTATTTGAAGTGGGAGAAGGCGGGAATGGTGCCTCCGTAATTGTAGAATATAATGCCATTCTTCCTGAAGCCCGGCAAGGTTTTGGGACGGTTCACCATGCGGCATTCCGTGTAGAAGATCGCTCTGTTTTAGAAGAATGGATTGAACGAATGAATAGTTTTGGATTCCATACATCCGGTTATGTAAATCGTCACTTTTTTGAGTCATTATACGCAAGAGTGGCACCGCAAATTTTATTTGAGTTCGCTACAGATGGTCCTGGTTTTATGGGTGACGAACCTTATGAAACGCTTGGGGAAAAATTATCTTTACCACCATTCTTAGAGCCTAAACGTGTAGAAATAGAAAAATTAGTTCGTCCAATTGATACAGTAAGAAGCACAAAGGAATTCATCAAAGAATAAAAGGAAAAAATATAGCGCATCAACTGGTGAGAAGCTTTAATCGAATTTTTAATTACTTTTTAAGAGCTACTAAAGATAGCTCTTTTTTTAATTTTATAACCATTATGTTATTGTGTTAAAATTAAGAAAATATAAAAAAGGGGGATTAAGTAATGAGATTATATTTAGATATTTTTGAAAATGACCAACCAGCTATTCATTCCTAAGTCGAGGGATGAATAGTTACATTAAAGTCATGCCTCGTCTTAGGGAAAGTTCATTTTAATTCCCTTTTAAAAGGACGGAGGTATTATTAATGAAGCAAAATTTGGTTGGAGCAATCTGTTTATCTTTAGCCGCAAGTATGTGGGGCGGTATGTATGTAGTCAGTAAATATGTATTAGATTATATACCACCATTAACGTTGATATGGGTGCGGTATGTTATAGCGTTTGTTTTTTTGTTTATTGTATTAAAAATGACTCATATAAAAAATGGTAATCGTACCGTTATTAAGAAAAGGGATTGGTTCCTATTAGCTTGGATTGGTTTTATAGGCTACTTTGTATCAATTGCTTTCCAATTCATTGGCACAAAATTATCTGATGCACACACTGGAGCTCTGATTACATCCGCTACACCGGCTTTTATTGTGGTCTTTGCACGATTTATATTAAAGGAAAAACTGACCGTTAGAAAGATTATTTCTGTTTTATTAGCTACATTTGGAGTTGTTATTGTAATTGGTTGGGATACAAAGGTTGGTACTTACTTAACAGGAAGTATCATATTGGTGGGAGCTGCAATCACTTGGGCGTTATTATCAGTCTATGTAAAGGTTGCTTCTAAACGTCTTCCATCCTTAACCATAACGACTTATGCAGTATTATTTGCACTTATTTTTACTACGCCTGCAATGATTTGGGAACTTCAAGCGAATGATGTATATTATCAAAACATTTTAATCATTTTAGGAGTTATTTATCTTGGAGTAGTTTCAACTGCTGGCGCATTTTTTCTTTGGAATAAAGGTATGGATTTAATGGATGCTGGAATCGGCTCATTGTTTTTCTTCTTCCAGCCACTTGTAGGTTCTTTTTTAGGCTGGCTCTTGTTAAATGAAAAACTAGACGTAAACTTTTTTATTGGTGGTTTTATCATAATGATAGGTGTCGTGATCGTTACCTTACAAAAGAAAAAAACTATCCAAAGGTTAAGCACCCGATCTGATAAATAGACGGAAAAATTCCGCTTATTTAGTAATTATTATTAAAAATAGCTTCAATAGGCGGAGAGAATCCGCCTATTGACTCGAAAAATTCTAAAAGGGGAGATTTTCCTTTGCATAACCGGAAAACCTCCCCTTGTATACCCCGAAACGAGCTTCATTCTGCATCTAACCGAAAAATCTCCGCTTATTTTACTTTTGCTGGTTACCCGATTAAGGACAAGACATCTTATTTAAAAGTGAGTGAGTTTTATCTCATTTAAATAAACATTTTAAAAGCGTATGGAACAACTGCATTTGAATATTTGTCACATATAAATTGAGTTGGAGTTTTGAATTTTAGGAGGAAAAGCTTATGAACTTATATAGCGAGATATTTGAGTTTTACTTTATATTTTTGTAATATTCAGATTATTATGTGTGCTGTATAAAACCTTGAGGGGGATAGCTATATGCCATTAAAAGTTGGAGATATCATTACGTTTGAACGGATCTTTTCTATAAGGGATGTTGAATTATTTTCAGAGATTTCAGGTGATGAAGGGATTCACCATATAACCCCAGATGAACAGGGTAGACTTGTCGTTCAAGGGTTATTAACGGCCACTCTACCAACAAAAGTAGGTGGAGATCATAACGTTTTGGCACGTACTATGAATTTTGAGTTTTTCCGACCTGTGTTTACAGGAGATACAATCATTTGTGAAGTTAAAATTGAAAAATATGAAAGGCAAGAAAATAATAGAACCGCTATTATTGCATCCTTTTTATGTAAAAATCAGAATGAAAAGGAAGTATTAAAAGGGGATTTTTCAGGTGTAATACTTTGAAAGAATAGGAGCTGATGATTTGAAATTAGTAGATATCGCTGGAAGAAAAGTATCACCTCTTGGAATAGGGACTTGGAATATTGGTAATGATGTCCAAAAAGAGAAAATGGAAGTTGATGCTATAAGTTTGGGTCTAAATGAAGGGATTCAAGTTATTGACACTGCGGAAATGTACGGAGATGGAAAATCTGAACTTCTAGTAGGAAAAACAATTAAAAGTTTTCCGCGTGAAAACCTATTTTTAATCTCAAAAGTACTTCCAGAGAATGCATCAAGAGATAAATTACCAAAAAGCTTGGATCAAACACTTATGAGACTACAAGTTGATCAGATCGATTTGTATTTATTACATTGGCAGGGCAGTGTTCCTATAGAAGAGACAGTCATGGCAATGGAAGAAATGAAAAAAATCGGTAAAATTAAATCTTGGGGTGTTTCAAACTTTGACACAAACGACTTAAAAAAGCTATTTGAACTGCCTTTTGGAAAGAATTGTACGGCTAATCAAGTGAAATATAATGTTGCTGACCGTGGTATAGAATATGATTTAATTCCGTTCATGAAAAAAAATAATCTGCCGCTTATAGCATATTCTCCAATTTTAAAAGGAAATCTTTCTGATTTGGATCATAAGAAAAAAGCAATTTTGAATGAAATCGCTGATCATCATCAAGCAAGTATTTTTCAGATTTTATTGGCATGGACGATTCGAGACGGTAATACCATTTCGATTCCTAAATCTGGAAATTCACAACATATGAAAGAAAATGCTGATTCTGTCAATATTACTTTAAATGAATTTGAGCTCTCTAAAATTGACTCCGTCTTTAGTAAACCTCAATCAAAGCAAAGACTTGCACTCTGGTAAATGATCAAGATATTGATAAACCAAAAACCTGAGTCCCGTAGGAAAGAGACTCAGGTTTATTTAGTTCAATTATTCTAGGTTTCTATCTAACAATGCCCCCGTTTGTTCTGCCATAACACGAGCTGGCAGTGGCATACCATTCTTGAACCACCATTCCACTGCACCAACAACCGCCGAACCAAAAAATTGCAGAATCACGTCATCACTTAATCCTTGATTTTTTCCTTCGGTTGTATCCACCTCAGCTTTAAACTCTTCAATCACCAAATCAAGAAAGCGACTACGGAAATAGGGTGCACCTTTACTTGCTAACATCGTTGAAAAAAATAAATAATGACGCTCAAAGTATTCGTACCAGACATAATTTCCTTCTTGAAACGTCATCTCAGAGGCCAATTGGCACAGGTCTCGGAGATTTTCCATATGTTCTTCAATCATCCTATCCAGGAGGTCGTATTTATCCGTGTAATGAAGATAAATGGTTCCTCGATTCACATCTGCTCTGTCCGCAATATCCTGAATGGTAATGTCGTCAAAACTTTTTTCAGACATCAGTTCAGTTACAGCATTTTTTATCGCTATTTGGCTTTTGGCTATTCTTCTATCTACTTTAGACATTCTATTTCTCCAATCACTCTAAAGATACTCAACAATTTTAATGGATTTGTTGAGTAATCAACGAATTGCGTTCATTTAACCATTGAAAGTATGAAAAGCTTTTTTATAATTATAAACAGTTGTTGATTAATCAATCAATATTAATTTTTCAAGCATCATGTTGCAGCGAACTTTTGGATTAAAAAAAGTAAATGAACTTGAAACAGGAGGCTTATTTATGGATCGCATTGAAAAGAGCAAGGAAAAATACAACCAGTTATTTGGAAATGGAGTTCCAGCCGCATATGCTACCGATCCTGATTTTCAGGACATTCTTAACCGCTTCATTTTTGGAGAAGTTTTCTATCAAGGAAATCTGGGTGACAAGCAACGTGAGTTGATTACTTTGGCAGTGCTTACCACGAACCAGACGATGCCTCAGCTCAAGGCACATGTAATCGCCGCACTGAACGCCCAGCTGACACCTGTGGAAATAAAAGAAGCCGTTTACCAGTGTGCTCCCTACATTGGATTTCCGAAGACATTAAACGCCATCAATGAAGTCAATGAGGTTTTCAGAGCAAAGAATATTGCTCTACCAATTGAAAGCCAAAAGACTGTAGATGAAGATGATCGTTTTGAGAGGGGACTTGTTGTTCAGGTAGAGATTTGTGGAGAGATAATCGCAAAAATGCGTGAGGCTGCCCCAGCAAATCAAAAGCATATTCAAGATTATCTTTCTGCTTTTTGCTTCGGAGATTTCTACACCCGCGGGGGACTTGATCTGAAAACACGAGAGCTGTTGACCCTCTGCATCTTAAGTAGCTTAGGCGGTGCTGAAGGCCAAGTAAAGGCACATGTGCAGGGTAACAAAAATGTAGGCAATGACAAGGAAACATTGATCACCGCCATCACTCACTGTCTCCCATATATAGGATTTCCGAGAACACTGAACGCATTAAGTTGTATAAATGAAGTTATTCCCGAACAGGAATGAAAATTAATAAGGGGGAAAATAGTGGAAGGTGGGGGATGTAAAGAATATGAAAAACACCTGGATCATATACACGCTGGCCTTGATTACCTTCATGGTAAGTACATCGGAGTACGTTATTGCGGGTATTTTGGATAAAATCGCTGTCTCCAATAACGTTTCGGTGTCGGCAGCAGGACAACTGATCACCGTATTTGCGATTGCGAATGCGGTTGGTTCTCCCCTCGTTGTGATGGCAACGACAAAACTGAATCAGCGGAAGTTATTGATACTTTCTCTTGTTTTAATGGTGCTTGGAAGTGTATGTAATGACCTTTACGCTTCCTGGCTTCGGTTTTCTAATCGTCTCTCGGATTATTCTTGCTTTAGGAAGTGGAGTTTTTGCCATTGCTGCGAAGACTGCTGCGGCGAAATTAGCACCACCCGAAAAACAAGCAGGGGCTATTGGCACCGTTATACGGTTTAGTGCTGCCATCATCATTGGTGTACCAATTGGTCGTGTTGTAGCGCTCCTCTACGATTGGAAGCTAATCTTCGTGGGGATCGGTGTTCTTAGTTTACTAGCAATCTTCGTTATCATCCGAACGATTCCGGCCACGATTATCGGGTCCACCGTTCCTCTGGGCAAGCAACTCGCTTATTTAAAGAATCCGAAAATATTAATGGGCCTTGGTGTAACGTTCTTTTGGCAATTAGGATATGGGGTGATGTATTCGTATATTGCACCATTCTTACTAACCATCTCAGCAATGAGTGGACGAGAAGTGAGCGGTGCCCTGTTTGCGTTTGGCGTCGCAACTTTAATAGGTTCCAAGGTTGGTGGATTTATGACGGATAAGATTGGTAACCCTAAAACTCTTGTTGGCGGTTTGGTTGTTCATTGTTTAGCTCTTGTCTTACTCTCTACCATCGCCAGATCAACTTTTGTTGCCATTCCGTTGCTTATGCTTTGGTCCTTTTCGGCATGGTCGTCTGGTCCGGGTATGCAGTATAACCTGGTATGGCTTGCCCCTGAAGCTTCAGGAATCATGCTTAGTTTATATGGCTCCTTCATACAGTTAGGGATAGCGACAGCGGCAGGAATCGGGGGTATTGCCGTAAAGAGCACATCCGTTCTATCGGTCAGCTGGATCGGTGCCGCATCAGTGGCAATTGCTGCAATTATAGCGGCGGTCTCATTTAGCCTTACTAGAAAAGTGGCGAATTACGAGAAAGTCGTTTAATGGTGGAGATCCTTCCGACGGTTCCTAGACTGAATACGTTGCAATTAAAGATGGAAATTAACTTTATTTAATAAAGGAACGATTAAATTTTGGAGGTACATTATGGAGTATCGCACAGTAGGAAAAACGGGAATTCAGGTTTCAAATTTATGTTTTGGTGCAATGTCTTTTGGCGGGGATGCTGATGAAGAAACATCTAAAGCCATGTATAAACGTTGTCGGGAAGCTGGTATCAACTTTTTCGATACTGCCGATGTGTATGGGCGTTCTGAGGAAATTCTAGGAGAATGTATCGCACATGAAAGAGACGAAATCGTTTTAACGTCAAAAGTGTTCTGGAACACGGGTGCTGATGTAAATGCTAGAGGACTGTCTCGAAAACATATGATGCAAGGGATTGAAAATAGCCTGCGTCGCTTAAGGACAGATTATATTGATTTTTATTTCGTCCATGATTTTGACGAACAAACTCCAATGGAGGAAACGCTGCGAACACTTGATGACCTGCAGCGTCAAGGAAAGATTCTTTACCCAGCAGTAAGCAATTGGGCCGCATGGCAAATCACAAAAGCATTAGGAATTTCTGCAAAAGAGCAACTTGCTCGTTTTGAAATAATCCAACCCATGTATAACCTTGTTAAACGCCAAGCAGAGGTTGAAATTTTACCAATGGCTGCTTCCGAACAAATTGGAGTCATTACTTACAGCCCACTAGGTGCTGGACTTCTTTCAGGAAAATATGGAGTGAACAAACGTCCTGAGCAGGGCCGCCTTGTACAAAATGCCCGCTATGGTGACCGTTATGGTGCCAATGAAGATTTCATCACGGCTGAACTGTTCACCAAATATGCAAAAGAGCATGATGTGAAACCTGCAACTTTAGCAGTTGCTTGGGTAAAAGCGAATCCTGCTGTTACTGCCCCAATCATTGGTGCACGTAATTTAAACCAGTTAGAAGATTCATTAGCTGCTGCCGATTTTAAAATGACACCAGAAATGTATACTGAAATCTCCAATTTATCAAGAACACCTGCACCAGCAACAGACCGAGGAGAGGTATTAACAGGTAAATGGAAATAAGGGTTTCAAACTCTTGATGAAGTGGGTTAAGGAGGATGTGTGTACATCCTTCTTTTTTAACATTTAAGATTGAGAAGTCTTTATCAGTTTTTGGCTTAATCAAGCTTCCCATCAGAAAGTAGCGAAAATGATTCAAAACAATGTATTAGGTTTTCATATGATTGGCATCTACTCACAAAAAGCGCCCATAACTATGAAAGGGATATTAAGTATAAAAACAATTCTTATATTGAATTCAATCAAGGAGTTTAGTCCAATATAAAAAATAATAAACATAAAGAAGGGGTTTTGAAGAGTATGACAACATTTCATGAAATGGGTATTAGTGAACCCATTCAAAGAGCGATTACGGATATGGGATTTGAAGAAGCATCTCCAATTCAAGAGAAAGCCATTCCCATCGCTTTGACGGGGAAGGACATTATTGGTCAAGCACAAACCGGTACAGGAAAGACGGCTGCCTTTGCCATACCGATCTTGGAGAAAGTGGATACGAGCAAAAAATATATTCAGGCGATTGCCATTGCACCGACAAGAGAATTAGCTATTCAAGTTTCAGAAGAGATCAATCGGCTATCGAAATACATGGGGATAACTTCTCTCCCAATTTATGGAGGACAGTCCATAGATCGCCAAATCAAGGCCTTAAAAAAGGGACCTCACATAATTACGGGAACACCTGGAAGACTTTTGGACCACATTCAACGTAAAACCCTGAAGTTGGACCAAATTTCAGTGGTAGTTTTAGATGAAGCGGATGAAATGCTTGATATGGGCTTTCTGGAAGATATCGAACGAATCCTCAAAGAGACCCCTGAAGAAAAACAAACCTTGCTGTTCTCTGCAACCATGCCCAAACCGATTCAAAATCTTGCGGAAAGATTTATGAGCAATCCAGAGTTAGTGAAGATAAAAGCGAAGGAAGTTACCTCTCCAAGTGTAAAGCAAATTTATTATGAGGTAAATGAACGCGATAAATTTGACGTGCTTTGCCGTCTACTAGACGTGGATAACCCAGAATTAGCCGTGATTTTTGGAAGAACAAAAAGACGTGTGGATGAATTAAGTGATGCATTGAATAAAAGAGGGTATCTGGCTGATGGGTTGCATGGTGATTTAAATCAAAGACAGCGTGATGTTGTGATGAATAAATTCCGTGAGGGAACCATTGATATTTTAGTTGCGACTGATGTGGCTGCGAGGGGAATTGATGTTTCAGGGGTTACCCACGTCTACAATTTTGACATTCCTCAGGACTCGGAAAGTTATGTTCACCGAATTGGCAGAACAGGGCGAGCAGGAAAGACGGGGGTAGCTATTACATTTGCAACTCCTAGGGAAAAGGGGCAGATTCACAGTATTGAAAAAGCATCGAAAGGGCATATCGAGCGTAAATCAATACCGACAGTAGCAGAGGCAATGGAGTCTATTCAGAAAGCAGCAGTAGAAAAGATGATTCAATTGGTTGAAGAGGAGGATTACATACAGTTTAAGCAAGCTGCAAGCGAATTGCTCGATCAATACGATTCAATAGCGTTAGTTTCTATTGCCTTGAAATTGTTGTCGAAGGAGCAGAGGGATGTTCCCGTTCAGCTAACTTCCGAGGCACCACGATATGCGAATAAACCAAAGACACAAGAGAAAACAAGGAGAAACTATAAAGGGAATAGGGACTTTGGGGCAAAAAGGGGAAATGGGAAACGGAAAAAAACCTCGATGTCCTCTCAGAAAAAAGAAAGGATTATAAAATGAATCCAAGGAGTGTGATCTCAGCAATCATCCTCTAAAGCCCAATCGATTGTCGAATAAATGAAAGCTGTCATACAACCAATTGCATAAAACGGAACTATTTAATAAAGGAGAGGGCTTATTTAACTTCCCTTAAGCCCTTCCCTTCAATAATCTCTTGAATACCTTCTTCACAAACCCCATATGACCGCCAGAAACAAGTTTCACACACAGATTGAATATCGGAGGGTTCGACATACTTTTGGATGTGTGACTCAATGTCCTCCCAATTCAGAATTTGCCCGATCTTTAGCCCCAATTTCTTTAAAATAGCGGCATCTCTTTCATAAATATTGTCGTGCTGGCAGTGGTATTCACCTGAGTTGGGGTACTTTTCACACAAATGATCAGGTCCATTTACAAGTTGAATCCACGTCTTGGGGTCGTTTCTTAAGGTTTGATGCAAACGGGTCATATTTTCCACGTATTCTTTGGAATAGCCCATTCCACGATATCCAAGAAGGCAAAAAAGATGATGACCTCGTAGCTTATACATAAATTTCCCCCAGTTCGACAGCTTCGATTATATTTAAATGTTAACTAAAAAGGAAAATAAGTTAACACACTTATTCATCATAACATATCATACCTGATCAGCTGAGAAATTTTTATTTGATTAGCAGCCTCTCCTTGACAGTTGATCACCGCAACACTTTATTAACACAAAAAAGGACGAGATATCCGTCCTTTTTGAATAACTTAAATCACATTTGATTCGTATGATTTATAAAGATAACGATCTATAAACGCAGCTAATCCATCATTTTCGTGGTGTCCTGTAACAAAATCTGCTGCTGCTTTAACCTCTTCGCTAGCGTTCCCCATTGCCACACCAGTACCGACATGTCGAAGCATCTCTATATCATTGGGTCCGTCCCCAAAGGCAACAACCTCATTTGGACTAATACGAAATTCGCGAAGTAAACTTTTTATAGCAGACCACTTGGAAACATTAGGAGCAACCAGTTCAAACCCGTCATTCCAATTGATGACTTCTGCTTCCTTTTTAAATACAGCGGATAATTCAAAATTCGGTGTACCTGTTCGAACACTATATTTAAAAACATCTTGGTAATTTGCCTGTCTTAAATCTCCAATATAACGTGGCGGAATTTGCCCAACTTTTGTCCAATAATCGATTTCTTCATTTGTTTCCTTACAATAAAGCCCATTGGCTGTATGGATCATAACATTCCAAGGATTTTCAGCGGTCAGATCGTGGAATCGTTCTTCATTCAGTCGGATGATTTTCATTTGAATAGCTTTTCCTGTCTCTGCATCGTGAATGGCGGCACCATTCAGACAGATCATAGGAGTTTGCAATCCAATTTCTTTATGGTAGGGAGCGGTTACTTCATAGTGTCGACCAGTAGCAAGGAAAACCTTGATTCCTTGAGTCATAAGCTTATAAATGCCCTCCATATTTCGACGGGTAATGGTGTTTGAGGCTGATAGTAGTGTACCATCCATATCAATAAATACTGCACGCACATTCATTTATACTGCCTCCTCATTCGTTGATAAACCAATCATATCAGCTGAATATTAAAGCCTTGTAAACTCAGTGTATGGTTTAAATAAAGTTTAGAGGGAAGCAAGGGATGGTCCTACAAAGGGTGTCCACTTTAACCTTTTGGCAAAAATTTGCGAGGAGTCCTTCGCCGATTTTTGTATGTGTGATTTCTCTTTCGCGAAATTGAACACTTACCCTTAAATATCAAAAAGGAATCTATTGCTTTTCTTCATTCACGATTAATTGAAACACATCTTTGCGATTATAATGTCCGACAACATCAAAGTCAAAATGACCCCGTGTGATGTCATCCAAATCTAAAGTCGCATACAGTATTTCTTCTTTTCCAAATACTGGCTCAACTATAAATTGCCCAAGTGGATTTACGATGCAACTTCCACCTCGTGTGATTTCATTAGGCATTTTTTGCATTTCCTCTGTTTCAAGTAAATCCTCTTCATACATATCCTTCGTACTATATTGATTGCAGGATAAAACAAAGCAACGTCCCTCAATCGCAATATGCCTCATAGTAGCAAACCACGTGTCACGCGAATCAGCAGTAGGAGCGACATAAATCTGAATTCCCTTTTCATACATAGCTGCGCGTGCTAGGGGCATATAGTTTTCCCAGCAAATTAGCGAACCAATTTTGCCATAAGCTGTATCAAAGACAGGGAGTGTACTCCCATCCCCTTCACCCCAAATGAGACGTTCACTTCCTGTTGGTTTTAGTTTTCGGTGTTTACCCAACAGTTTTCCATCTGGACCAAAGTAAATCGCAGTGCAATAAAGTGTGCCTCCGCTTGTTTCTTGGTCGCGTTCAATGACACCAATAATAGTATAAGCACCTGCTTTTTTCACTGCTTCTCCTAGTTGGTCTGTTTCCGCTCCGGGTACCGTTATGGCATTTTTTACGTAACGTACAAAATCATTACGTCCACTTGTAGAACGGCTTCCTACTACTGCACCAAAGCTCATCCCTCGTGGATACGCCGGTATAAACGCTTCTGGAAAAACAATTATATTGGCTCCTTGTTCCCCAGCTTCTTGGATCAACTTTATTGCCTTATTAACACATTTCTCTTTATTCATTACAATTGAACCTGCTTGAACCACTGCAACTTTGCATGAAGTCACTTGAATTCCTCCTTTTTCTCAAATTCTAAGAGGAAACGATTATAATGTAAAATATATGATAATCATATTAATTATGCCCGAAAGGAATAATGGAGGAAAATGATGAACTTACAGGACTTTGAGGTATATAAAACAATTGTAGAAAGTGGAAGCTTTTCTAAGGCTAGTGAGCAGCTATTTATTGCCCAGCCATCTCTTTCTAAAACGATTCAAAGATTGGAAAAAAAGCTTGGCGTAACACTCTTTGAGCGTTCTAATCGAATTATCCGTTTAACCGATGAAGGTAAACTTGTATATGAAAAAGCGATTATAATGCTTCAGCAAATGAAGGAGTTAACTATACAGCTTGAAGATATGAGCGAACATGTAAAAGGGCATTTAAAAGTCGGACTGCCACAAATTATTGGCACATTTTTCTTTCCACAAGTGGCAAAAACTTTCTCAAAAAAATATAAAGGGGTCACACTTGAAATTGTTGAAGAAGGGGGATTGAGTGTAGAAAAGCTCGTTGAAAAAGGGGAAGTGGATGTAGGTTTTGTAGTGTTACCTGCACGAAGTAAGGAACTAGAAGAACAACTTATTTTTGAAGCACCGTTTGTTGCCTGTTTGCCAAAAGGTCATGTTTTAAAAGATGAAAAGCAGATTTCACTTGCACAACTACAACAGGATGACTGGATCATGTTTGATACTACATTCGCCTTGCGTCAGGTAGTTCTTGATAGTTGCCGTAAAGAGCAGTTCGTACCGAATATTGCATATAGTACAACGCAATGGGATTTGTTAATGGGATTAGTTCGTGATGGACTAGGGGTTGCTATTGTTCCAAGCCCATTAACTGAAATGAATGCACAGAATCTTTGTGTAAAAGAAATCTGCAGTCAATATATCCCATGGAAAATTGGCATCGTTGTGAAGAAAAATGCTTATAAAACACATGCGTTGGAGGCTTTTTTGAAAATAGTGTCGGATGTTTACAAGAAAGATGATATAACCAAATAATGCCCCGCAACTTCTTTATAGCAATTTGCTGCTAAACGATGGATTTGAGAGTTTAACAACATGTAATTACTCATTCACTCTCTGTTCCTATATGATAAATATTCTAAAAATTTCTTGGACGCAAGGGAAAGTGTTTTTTGTTCTCTCATAGCAACACCAATATTTCTAAAAGCAGGAACTTCAAGCTCTTTCGCTATAATTTTGTGTGGAATTCGCCGTAATATCAATTCTGGCAATATACTGATTCCAAGCCCATTTTCCACCATAGACATAATGGCATAGTCATCCCATGTTGTAAAATTAACATGCGGTGAAATATGATGCCTCTCAAAAATTTCAGAGATTTCTGCTTTTGCCCCCTTTTCCAACAACATAAACGGACTGTCCAGTAAGCCGTTGATGGGAAACCTATCGCAATTAGCAAGAGGATGATTTTGTGGAATCACTGCCAGCAAACGGTCTTGTTCCAAAAAGATTGTTTCAAGTTCTGCTTTTGCCGGTAGCCGCAAAAATCCAAAGTCAACACGCCCATTTAGGATCCAATTCTCAATTTCTGTATAATCACCAAGCAGAAATTCAAAATCTATCATTGGGTAATCCTTCTTAAAAATTTTAATAATGTTAGGGAGCCAATGAGATGCCACACTGGAAAATGTCCCAATACGAATCATCCCGGATTCCATACCATGTAAGTCTCCGATCTGCTTCATTAAGATTCCATACTCATTGCAAATTCGCTTTAATTGGGGGAGTAACTTTAAACCATCCGAGGTTAAATTGATACCGGCACGTCCTCTTTCAAAAAGGAAAATCCCCCATTCCTTTTCTAAATCGTTGATCATACGGCTAATCCCGGACTGTGAATAGTCCAATATTTCGG
Source organism: Neobacillus cucumis (assembly GCF_016107705.1). The sequence continues at coordinate 22,341 of NZ_JAEHGC010000017.1, read as the reverse complement.
CAGCTTTTGTAAAACTACCCAATTCTACTGCTTTGACAAATGCCATATATTTTTGGATATTCATATTTCTTTCCTCATCCCATCTGGTTTTATCATACCTATCATGATAAACATTCGTTTTTGTAATGTGTGTAAGTATGATAAATTATTTCTATTAATTATTCAAGTTAGGAAAGGAAAAGGTGTATGACGATATATTTTATGAGTGATATTATGCAAAAAAACCAGACAGCTACAAGTCTCATCTACGTTGGAGTAGATGATGAAATCTAAAATTCAGTTTATATTATCAATGATTATTTTCGGTACAATTGGTTTAGTTGTTCGAAACATTGATCTATCTTCGAGCGAAAGAGCTTTACTAAGCAGTTTCATAGGATGCTTATTTTTAATGTTAATATTCTTCATGATGAAGAAAAAAATATCATGGAATTTAGTTAAATCTAATGCTTTATTTTTGATTCTTTCAGGTATTGCATTAGGAGGGAATTGGATTTTTCTTTATCAATCGTATGACCATACGACCATTGCCAATGCAACGCTTGGTTATTACTTTGCACCTGTATTTGTGATGATTCTTTCTCCCTTTGTACTTCGGGAACAATTATCCATCAAGAAAATTGTGTGTATTGGCGTAGCGATCATAGGGATGTTAATGATTGTAGGGGAAGGCGTGAGAGCATCCAGCTCAGAAGATCTTCTTGGACTTTCCTTTGGATTAATCGCAGCTGCATTTTATGCTGCGTTATTACTTCTAAATAAATTTATTAAAGATATGGGAAAGTTAGAGCTGACCATCATTCAGCTTGGGATAACCACTTTACTTCTCATGCCGTATGTTTTCTTGACTTCCGGCTTTGGTATTTTTGAAGTATCAAGCTCTTCCATTCCTTTTATTTTAATTTTAGGGATTATCAATACAGGGATTGGGTTTTGGTTATTTTTCTCTGGTATGGAAGGATTAAAAGGACAGAGTATAGCTATGTTAAGTTATGTCGATCCATTTGTAGCTATAATGGTTTCTGCCATTATCCTGAAAGAACAAATGACAATTGTTCAAATGGTTGGTGGTGTACTGCTATTAGGCTCTACATTTGTTAGTGAAATTAGATCAGTCAACAGTTCAAATCAATTAATGAAAACACCAGCTGAAAAAGGTTAAAAACAGTGAAGGCATTAGTGTCCCACTGTTTTTTATTTTAGAGTATGATTAAGTGTTATTTCCATATTCCATTCATTTCCCAGAGTCATGCCGAACTTTGTCATTCCATATAATAAAGAAGGTACACAATGCAGGAATAAAGTCACAAGACTGATAGAAGGTTAAGATTACTTATCTGTAGAAGGTGACAAATATGGAAGCCATCATCCTAGCTGCTGGATACTCCAGCCGAGCGAATGCCTTTAAGTTGACATTGCCACTGGGGCAAATGACCGTCTTGGAGCAAACCATCTCTAAATTTGAAGGAATATGCAGCAGGGTCATCATCGTAGCCGGGTTTCAAGCGGAAATCATCCAAGAGGAAATCGAAAAAATCAGCAGTAAGAATGCCTATTCTTTTCAGGTCAAGTTTGTTAATAATGAAAACTTTACCCAGGGGATGTTTCGTTCCATTCAAACAGGCTGCAATGAAGTACAGAGTACAACCTTCTTGCTAACACCTGGAGATTGTCCGCTCGTTAAAAAAGAGACCATTCAGCTAATCGCGAAATCCAAAGGGGACGTGGTCATTCCCAGCTTTCATTATAAAGGTGGTCACCCCATCAAATTATCAAGCGAAGTGAAAAAGAAAATTCTTGAAACTCATCCAGATCATAATTTGCGAGAGGTTCTCAACCATTACGAAAAGAATTACCTCAATGTAGAGGATCCCGGAGTATTAATGGATGTGGATACACAGGAAGATTACCAAAAAGCCCTAAGTTATTTTAAAGCCTAAATACCTCGCTATTTTTTCCGTTTTATCCATGCAGGTTCATTCGATTAGCTTTCAGGTCGAATGAACCTGCATTTTTATTGTCGTTTATTTTCATAAAAATTAATCATAAAATAGGTTTCTTATTTATAAAATCGGAAGGAAGAGGTTTCTATCATTCTATGTCCCTTTTAAAAAACGAGTCGAAGGGTGTTGCTGCCATGAATCTCAAAGACATAAGCATTTCAGTACCCAAAAAGGACCATAAAGGTAAAGTATCCGGTCAGTTACCCTATATTAGCGATGTGAAAATGGAAAATATGGTATATGGTGTTTTGTACCGGTCGCCAATTGCATACGGAAAAATCTTATCCATTCAATTACCACCCCTTCCAGAAGGGTATGAAGCGGTGGGCGCAGAGCAGATCCCTGGACCGAATTATGTCAAAATTATCAAAGAAGACCAGCCTATTTTTGCCAATGAATGGGTCCAGTATATTGGTGAGCCGATTCTGATGCTCGTTGGAAAAGACCTGGATATCCTATATAGTTTGTTAGATGAAGTAAAGGTTGAATTTGAAGAACATCAGGCTATTTATACATTGGACGAAGCGATCCAGCAAAAATCAACATCCGGGGTTATTATGTCTTGCTATGAATTTGGGGAAAGTTTAGAAACTATTTCAACGATCGAGCATGGGGCCCATCAAATCATTGAAGAAGAATATGATACAGGTTATCAGGAGCATGTCTACCTTGAGCCACAAGGAATGCTCGCTATTTATAAGGAGGATGAAATTGTCGTCCAGGGATCGATGCAATGTCTTTATTATATAAAAAATGCGTTGGTAAACGCTTTAGCCTGTGGTGACGATGAAGTCAGAGTGGTTCAAAGCCCAACTGGCGGTGGCTTTGGCGGTAAAGAAGATTTTCCCTCGATGATGGCTTGTCATGTCGCAGTTGCTGCAAAAGCAGTTAAAAAATCGGTGATGCTCGTGTTCGACCGTTCGGAGGATATGGTTGTGACGACGAAAAGGCATCCGGCCAAACTCAAATATCGAACGGCCCTTGATCAGGAAGGAAATATTTTGAGTATGTGTGTGGATGTTTTTCTTGATGGCGGCGCCAATGAGGGATTGAGCTCTGTCGTATTACAGCGCGCCTTAATAAATAGTGCCGGTGTTTATAAAATTCCTCATTTTCATGCAAAAGGATATGTCTTAAAAACCAATACAGTTCCCAACGGAGCTTTCAGAGGCTTTGGAGCTCCACAAAGCTTTGCTGGAATCGAAAGTCATATGGGACATCTTAGTAAACTAGCCAACATCGACCCACTTGAATATAAACGAAAATACCTCGTCAAACAAGGAGACCCCACCATCACTAAAGGAAATTTCCGCGACCCAATCTTAATGGAAGAAATGATTGAGGATTTGCTAACCAAATCCGAATATAAAAAGAAAAAAGAGGATTTTCAGCGTTTCAATCAACAAAGCCAGCGCTATAAAAAAGGTATCGGAACCTCGATGTTCCTCCACGGATGTGGGTTTACAGGCAGTGGCGAACGGGATCATATTAAAGCAACGGTGAAACTGGTTAAATCAAAAGACGGCAAAGTAATGCTAAAAATCTCGAATTCTGATATGGGACAAGGAATTTATACGACGCTGAGTAAAATTGTTGCCAAAGAACTCGACCTCCCATTTGAGAGAGTTTTGTACCCTAATCCCGATACAAAAGAGGTTCCCGACTCCGGTCCGACCGTTGCCTCTAGGACGACGATGATTGTCGGAAAATTGCTGGAACGGGCTGCAAAAAAACTGAAGGATCAGTGGCAAATAGGGGTCGAACAGGAAGTAGTCGAGCATTATGTTCACCGTGAAATGATTCCTTGGAACGAATCAACCTTCACTGGAGATGCCTACCCAGCTTATTCATGGGGGAGCAATATCGTAGAAGTAGAAGTGGATACAATAACAGGAAATGTAAAGTTAGCAAAAGTATACGGCAATTATGAAGTTGGGAAGGTCATCGATGAACTGATTATGAAAGGCCAAATTGACGGCGGTTTGGCTCAGGGACTAGCGTATGGTTATCTTGAAAAGATGACGTCAAAACAAGGCAGAATCCAGCAAAAAAGCATATCGGATTATGGTCCGCCGACTTCATTGGACGTTGTTACAATTGAAAGCAAGGTCTTCGATAACCCCTATGCTGATGGTCCATACGGGGCGAAGGGTGCAGGTGAATTAACTTTAATCGGCGGCGCTCCAGCAGTCCAAGCGGCGATCGAGGATGCACTGCAAACGTCTTTTCAGCAAATTCCGATTACACCAGAAGTCATTATAGAAAGTCTTCTGTTGAAAGAAGGTGAAGAGGGATGATTAAATTCACACTAAATGGAAGAATCGTAGAAACGAACGCCCCTCCTACAGTAAGATTACTAGATTTAATAAGAGATGAGTTTGGGTTAATCGGAACGAAGGAAGGCTGTGGGGAAGGGGAGTGCGGAGCTTGCAGTGTTTTTGTGAATAACCTCCTGCAAAACAGCTGCCTTATTCCTATTGGCTCGATTGCTGGTGCTGATATTCAAACGATTGAAGGTATTATGGAAACGGAACAATTTAAGATTTTAGATGAAAGCTATTCTAATGCCGGTGGCGTGCAGTGCGGCTATTGCATACCGGGGATGATTATGGCAAGTGCAGCTTTGTTATCAAAAAATGCTCATCCTTCAGAGGCTGAAATTCGTGAAGGAATTTCCGGAAATCTGTGCCGATGTACCGGCTACAATATGATTGTAGATGCGATTAACCTATCAGCTAAGAAAGGTGACGGCTTATGGCAGAAAAAATAGCCGCGTACCGTTTTGAGCGTTTAGACCAAACCTTGAGCCAATTGAATCGGGAAGACTGTGCCATCATCGCCGGCGGTACAGACGTCATGGTTCTTCATAAAAGTGGAAGAGGAGTACCCCTGAAAATCCCGAAACCGATTGTTTTTATTGATCATCTTTCCGAATTAAAGCAGATATATCAAAACCAAAAGGATCTCCACATCGGGGCCTGCTGTACCTATAGTGAATTACTTGAACATCCATTAATCCCCAGACCATTAAAGAAAGCCATTCAAACCATTGCTGCTCCGGCTATTCGAAACCGAGGAACATTAGGTGGTAATATTTGCAACGCCTCTCCAGCCGGTGACACGCTTCCGTTATTATATGTATACAATGCAAAGCTTCTGTTGCGATCCATAAATGGGGACCGTATCGCTAGGATCAGTGATTTTATTCAAGGTCCACGCCGGATTCAACGCTTTCACAATGAAATCGTAGCGGAGATTATTCTTCCATCTGTTTTAGAAGAAGATTCTCAGGTCGTTTTTGAAAAAGTCGGCAACCGCAACGCAGATGCCATTGCCAAAGTATCGTTTGCGGGTTATATCAAGATAAGCAAAGATCGAATCGATGAAATTCGCTTGGCCTTCGGGGCGGTCGGACCTACGATGGTTCGTTCCCATGATATTGAGAAGCTGTTGGTCGGAAAAACAATCCCATTGGCCAATGCAGACATCGCAACAATTGTAGCAGCATTCGAAAAGATTATTCGGCCCATCGATGATCAACGCTCCACTGCGGCTTATAGAAAAACGGTGGCGTTAAATCTTTTACGTTATTTTCTTAGCCTGAAGCACGATCAAACGAATTCACTTTCTTAAAAAAAGGGGGGAGATCTTCATGCTGCTGATGGAAAGAGTAGCCTTGTTGACGCGTCAAAATGAAACCTTTGCTTTAGCCATGATTATAGAATCAAAGGGTTCCACTCCCAGACATGTAGGAAAAATGATTGTTTACCGTGATGGTACGATTGAAGGGACTGTCGGAGGGGGCTTGGCTGAATATTATGTGATCGAAGAAAGTGTAAAGGCGATCCAAAATGGCCAATCGAATATCGTTGAATATAAATTGAATAAATACGCAAAAGACGGGATTGACATGGATTGTGGCGGGACGTTACGGGTTTTTATTGAAGTGTATACCAGCAGGCCAGAACTCGTTTTGGTTGGAGCTGGTCATTTAGGCTACGCGGTGGCAAAGCTTGCGGATTTCCTTGAATATCCCTATTGCATTGTCGATGATCGTGTGGGGTATTGTACAAGGGAACGCTTTCCTCATGCGGCTAATCTTTTTGTAAATGAAGATATTGAAAAGGCTTTGCTTGCAGCCAATCTAAATGAAAAGTCCTATGTGGCGATTTTTACAAAAGACTGTGATGATATTGCCTTAAAAACAGTACTACAATTTCCCTGTGCCTATATTGGAATGGTCGCCAGTAAACGAAGGGCCATCCATGTATTTGAAAAACTAAAAAGTGAAGGGGTTACACCGGAACAGCTGGAACAGGTCCATTCCCCAATCGGATTGAAAATTGGCTCAGAAACATCAGAAGAAATTGCTATCGGGATTGTCGGAGAAATCATCAAAGTCAGCATGGAAAAAAAGTCTATGAAAGTGAAACAATTAAATAGGTGACCAGGGGACCCGTGACCAGAGTGACGGTTCCTCTGGTTTTTTTCGTTGGTCAAAAACCATGGGGATACTCCCAGCGGAATTTCTAGTTACCAACAAGTGGCAGGGGAATTTAGTGGGTCTAATTCAATAAAGAAAAGGCTGCCGTTGTGGCAGCAAATTATTTAAGGAAAGCCCCTGATAGGAGTGAATTCCGCTAGTGAAGATGATTTTTATTGCTTTTTCAATTCATTAACAATCTCATTAATGCGTTTTTCCACTTCATAAAGGTTCTTCTGCATCCTTTCACGCCGACTAGTTAAGACCTGTAATTCCTGTTTCAATTCTTCTGTTTTGCTCATGATTTCCCTCCGGATTATGATATATCATTAATATGCCAGCAAAGAAACCATTTTAATATATTTCGTTAAAATCTTCAATTGCTTTTTTGAATGGATTAATTTTAAATTTTCCTGCAATAGCGGGGTGTGTGGTAAACCCTGCAACGATTAGCGCAACTTCCTTGGGAAAACTTTTTTGAAGTGATGGAAGGCGAGATAATTGGAAACAAGCTAGGTAACGATTATAATCGGAGTAGATTACATAATACGGGAGGGGATTTGAAGTGCCTCATTTATTTATTCGAGGAGTAACAGTTGAGCAGGTGAAAACCATTAGTAAACCACTCGTTCAGGAATTAGCGGATCTTTGTGCCTGTGGGACGGATAATTTTACGCTCGAGGTTGTCCAATCTACCTTTGTTTTTGATGAAAGAGAGGTGCCGGGATATCCATTTATTGAAGTGAAATGGTTTGAAAGAGGGCAGGAAATTCGAGACGAATTTGCGAATATTATCACGAAACAGGTTCAGTCCCTCGAGATCCCGGAAGTAGAAGTTGCTTTTAGTACGTTTAGAGAATCTGATTATTATTTAAATGGGAAGAGTTTTGCTGAAGAATAATTTTTATAAATCGGAGGGAAAGGTATGTATCCAAATATATTAAGACATCCAGGGCCGACACCAATTCCTAAAAAAGTTGAACTGGCCATGGCGCAGGATATGATTAGCCATCGTACAGAGGAATTTGTTAAGTTATATCAAGAAACAACACATCGAGTAAAGCCTATTTTCGGGACACAGCAAGATATTTTGCTTTTGCCCTCAGGGGGAACAGCTGCGTTAGAAGCCGCAGCGGTCAATACGGTTTCTCCTGGAGAAGAAGTAGTCGTTATCACGGTTGGCGCCTTCGGTGATTACTTCGTTTCAATTTGTGAGAAGTACGGCTTTCATGTACATAAGCTTGCAAAGAATTGGGGCGAGGCCTGTACGAAAGAAGATCTGATTGAATTTTTGAAACCGTTATCCAACATAAAAGCCGTATTTGCTACTTATAATGAAACTTCTACGGGAATTTTAAACCCGATCGATCAATTAGGCGAGGTGGTGCGCACTCATACAGATGCACTCTTCATTGTCGATGGGGTGAGCTGTATTGGAGGCGCCCCTGCTGAAATGGACGAATGGGGCATCGATATTCTCGTAACAGGTTCACAAAAAGCAATGATGCTTCCACCGGGACTTTCGCTTTTAAGTGTAAGTGAGAGAGCCTGGAAAGTGATCGAGGCGAATCCTACACCTGCGTATTATTTAAATTTATTGAGTTATCGGGAGTGGGCTTCAAAGGGGATGACACCTAACACGCCTGCGATTTCCTTGATTATGGGACTTTCTGCGGTATGTGACTTAATTGAAGAGGAAGGCGGATTTTCGAAAACCATCGAACGACATGAGGTAATGAAAAATATGGTCCGTGAAGCCATGAAGGCTCTCTCAATTGGATTATTGACCAGTGATGAGTTTGCCTCGCCAACGATCACGGCGATCCGAACCCCAGAAGGATTAGACCTTTCCGCATATTTAGGACATTTAAAGAAGAAATATCACCTTGATTTTGCCGGAGGGCTTGGCCATCTGCAAGGTAAAATTTTTAGATTTGGACATATGGGCTATTGCTTCCCAAGTGACATCCTAGAAGCTGTTTCCCTAATCGAGGCGGGATTACAGGATTTTTCCTATTCATTTGAACCTGGGGCAGGAGTTAGAGCGGCACAAAAGGTTTTCTTGTCTACACTAAGCAAGTAATAAGATTTTTACAGACTCACCCTTCGTTTCTATTCAAACGAAGGGTTTTTTATGAAGAGATAAGAGTACTTGAGGCGCCACATAGCTAATCCGAGAATGAGATCGATCTTGGCATCTCAACCGAGAGTAGCGCTTGATAACGCCTGACCAGAGGGACTGTTCCTTTGGTTTTTTTCGTAGGGAAAAACCATGAGAATCCTCCCCATGGAATTTCTAGTTAGTGTTTATAATCCCTTCCATTGCTCTCACTTTAAGTGAATTTTCAATGATCATGTCAAGCAGCTTAGGATAAGGGATCCCCGCTGCTTGTGCGCTCTTTGGCAGCAGGCTATTTTTCGTCATCCCAGGTAATGAATTCACTTCTAACACGTAAGGGATCCCGTTTTGAATCATCATGTCGATTCGGGCATAAACACTACATTTCAATGCTTTATAACAAGTCATTGCAGCAGTTGAGACTTGGGTCTGTGTTTCCGGTGGAAGCTCGACCACCTCTTCAATGGTAGCCACATCATCATATTTGGAGGTATAATCAAAAAACTCTCCCTTATGACGAATGGAAATCACCGGTAAAAACTGTCCGTCCAATATCGAACAAGTGATTTCATCGCCCTTGATACACTTTTCGATCACCACTTCAGTATCCCATTTGAATACCTCAGTGATCGCAGACATTACCGAGTCTTGGTCATAAACAATTTTTACTCCTACACTTGAACCACCTGAATTAGGTTTCACCACTACTGGGTATCCCATCTTTTCTAGTTCATCCATATTAAGTTCTTCCATGTTCGTTAGGTGAATCCAATCCGGTGTTTGCACTCCTTCATAACGGATAATTTTTTTCGAGATATTCTTATCCATGCATAAGCTGCTAGACAGGACGTTACTCCCTGTATAAGGAACTCCAAGGGTTTCAAGCGTACCTTGAATGGTGCCGTCCTCACCGTACTTGCCATGCAACGCCAGAAGCGCAACGTCAAGATTTTTCGCCTTTTCCACTAAATCTTCTTTGTGTTCTATTTGGATTGGTACAATTTCATATATATTTTTATCTAAATGCACCATCATTTCTTCACCTGTCATGAGCGAAACTTGTTTCTCGGAAGAAACCCCTCCCATAATGACGCCAACTCTCATTTTTTTAACCCCCATAATGATTTTTTATCGTGTCACCTATGATTGTAATTCCTTGAATAATTTCTCTTTCTTTCAGCCTGGAAAATCCTAATCGCAACGTATGCTTTCCACTACTGTCCGTGTAAAAAACATCGCCGGGAGAAAAAACAACTCCTTTTTGGTAACATTTTTCTAAAAGCTCCCGTGAATCGATGTTGTTTTCTAGTTCTATAAAAAGGTGGAGTCCACCGTCACCCGTTAACCGTTTAAAAGGAATAAGTTGCTTACAATAATGAGCAGCTAATTCATACTTTTTCTTATAAACGAATTTAGCTTTTTTTATATACTTCTCAAAGTAGCCATCATTCAAATATTGATATAACACCGCTTGGTCCAATGTGGACGTATGAATTGTTCGAGCTCTTTTCATACTTTCCAAGTAATAAATCAACTCTTTGTCTGCTAAAATCCACCCAACCCGTAAGCCTGGAAAAAGAATTTTAGAGAAGCTGCTAATATAAATGACATGATTGCCGTGTCCGGCGAAGGCAGCCAACGGTGCCAAATGTGAACCTGAGTAACGTAATTCTTCATTAAATCCATCTTCAACGATCGGAAGCTGATAGGCGGAAAATAACTCCATGATTTCCTTCCTTTTTTCAGAGGAAGTTACGATTCCAGTTGGATTATGATAAGACGGAATGAAGTAGGCAAAATCATATTCCTTTTTTGATAAGGATGTTTCTAAATTACTTATATTGACACCGTCATCCTCCATTTCAATTCCATCGATTTCAAAGCCATGTAGTCGAAAGAGCTTAAGGGCAGAATGATGGGTAGGATTTTCACAAATAACCCGGCCGTTCTTTTTATTTAAAGAAGATAAAAGGAGATCCAGAGCTTCTGTGAAGCCATTGGTAATTAAAACATCCTTATTTTGAATGTCTACCCCTTTTATCTCCATGTAGTGAAGCAGGTATTCGATCAGTGGTTTATAGCCCTTTGCATATCCATAGTTCAGAACAATGTCTCCCTCAATGGACATCCGATTTAAAAAAGCTCTTTTAAAATTTTCTACATCAAAAAGCTTTTCATCAGGTGCGATACTAGTAAAGGAAATCATTTCCTTATTCCAGCGGACTCCATGCTTCATGAGATCCATTTCTTCTGCCAAAAAGGATTGCTCATTGATTTTTTCAGCCCAATTCAACTGGATGGATGGAGATTTGAAGGTCTCAACATGACTTACGAAGTTGCCTTTTCCTTTTACCGCATAGATCATGCCTTCTTGTTCCAAATCCGCATATGCCGTTAGAACGGTGTTTCGGCTGATGGATAATAACGTGCTAAGTTCACGTGTGGATGGAAGCTTTTGGTGCTCAAGTAAATGTCCGTTGGTGATCATTCTTTTTAAATATTCCTTCAGTTGAATATATACAGGACGGCCTTCCGTTAGCTTAAAATCGTTAAACACTGCATTCACCCCCTTGCTAACATTTTTACATAACAAGCGCCTTTTGCAAAAGGTCCACACCATATGTATTTTTAAGGTGTTGTGGTAGGTGTGCACTGAAAATTATTCTGAAAATAAATTAAATATCCTTCTTGCGAATTGAATGGGGTGAATTAGATAAGAAGGTAGGGGCTATTTGATGCTTACGAAGAGATGTCCTCGGAAGATTAATTTAGAATTTAGTATGTACAAGTAGAAAAAGCACCGATTTTTATCGGTGCTTTTTCTCATTATGCTGCAGCTTTTTCTTCTTTTGCCATGTTGTTCTTTACAAATACTGCTACTACCAAAATGATAGCCATAGCAATTGGAACAACTAAGTGAAATGATTCTGGAATTAAGATGTGGAACTTTTCTAATCCTTTATCTTCAACCATCATTTTACCAGCAGCAAAGGTTAATAATCCTGCACCGGCATAAACAATGATTGGAAATTTCTCCATTAAATTCATTAGTAATTTGCTACCAAAAATAATGATTGGGATGGAGATGAGAATTCCAATAGCAATCGGTAGAATTCCTTCTGCAACGCTGGATAACGCGATCACATTATCAATAGACATTGCGAAATCGGCAATGGCAATCGTTTTGATTGCTCCTAGAACTTTATCTGATTGTTTGATATTCGGATCGTCTTCTTCTTTGTGTGCGATTAAATTGTAGCTGATTCGCAACAAGATTATACCGCCCACTAATTGTACGAATGGAAATTCGAGAAACTGAATTAAAACTGTTGCTGCAATAATCCTTAAAACAATCGCCATTAATGTCCCGCCGAAAATGGCTCTATTTCTCAAATGATTTGGAACTTTGCTAGCAGCTAATGCGATAACCACCGCATTATCACCCGATAACAAAATATCGATTCCGATTAAACTTAAAATTTGTAGAACCGTCATGTCTTTTGATTCCCCCGTGTTTATGTATATTTTTTGAACATCTATGATATTGGTATATCATATTTTAGGGGATTCAGGCTATAAATTTTATGTACTTAATATGGAAAATCCGACCAAATCTATTTTTGGTGGTATTAGAGGCTTTGGAATATATGCAAAATGGCAGAGGGATAACGCGGAATATTTAAAAGGCTAGCTTTACGGCTAGCCAGAAAAAACGAGAGTTAGATCGGAAATCGAGAGTATTGATAAGTTATCCGAGAGTATTCAGTACTCATGTACGAGTATTTGCATCGCATACGAGAGTTAGATTAGAAATCGAGAGTATTCATAGGTTATCCGAGAGTATTCAGTGCCCATCCACGATTATTTGCATCACATACGAGAGTAGCAGCATTCCACTATTCTAAAATATATTTCTTCTTAAACGAAAAATGTTACACCTTTCTCAACTGCTCTTTTTCATAAAATCAGAAAAAACATCATCCTTTTTGATCTTCATGCTGGATATACTTACCCCAACTAAGGTAATCACCCCGCCAACAAGCGAAATCCATGTAGGAACCTCATTTAAGAAAATCCAAGAGATCACAATTGCAGCGACAGGAGTTAAATATAACGAGCTTGTTGCAGCTAGAGCACCGGCATTTTCGGTTACATAGGCCATCGCCAAATAAGGAAGAACAGTTGGAACCAGCCCCAAATAAATAACCGAAAAAGTAGAAGAATAAGAAGCTGTAGCGATTTCATTTCCTAAACCCGGTAAGAAGATCAGCATAAAAAGCGTACCAGCAAGAATCGTATAAATCGTAAAAGGGATGAAACCGTATTTTTTTAAGTAGTTTGATTGAAAGATAAAATAAAAGCTCTCCCCTATGGCGGCAATCAAAATAAAGATAACCCCTATTAGATAAGCCGTTTGTGGAATTCCTGATCCGAACGAAATAATCGCAACACCTAAAAAGGCGATAAGCGAGCCAATCCATCCTGTTTTATGGAATTTTTCTTTTAAAAAAACGACTGCTAAAATAGCTGAGATTATAGGGGTAGTTGATACGAACAAACTAGCCATTCCGGCACTCACCGTTTCTTCCCCAATACTTAACGCGGTATGGTAGGTCATGAAGCCGAGAAAACCAAGTAAAAGGATGAAGGGGATATCCCTTAAATCTGGTAGGTTAATTTTTTTAACCACTGCAAAAATAATGAGGCTGATGGAGCCAATCAATAGCCTGAATAGGGCAAGATGTTCCGGACTATACGATTCTAGCGCTGCCTTAATTCCCGGAAAGGCCGATCCCCAGGCGATAATAATCATACTGTACGCAACGAAAAGTTTACCATTCATGATTTTTCCTCATTTCTTTTATATATGGAAGAGCGCCAACCACCAATAAGAGAAAACGAAACAAAATAGAAATTGTTGTAAAATTATAATAAAATAGGAAAGAATCGAAATCGCCAACAAATTAAATAAGAAAAAAACCAACAAATATGAAAGAATGATGTTTATGAATAAAAAGCCTCGATACCTGCAAATCGTTCACTGGATGCGGGAGAAAATTGAACAGGGTGAATGGGTGATTGGTAGTAAGATCCCAACCCAGCGCGAAATAGCTGAAAAATTTGCTGTAAACAGAAGTACGGTCATAACAGCTATCGAAATCGTCAAGTCTGAGGGTTTATTGGAGGGAAAAACCGGCAGCGGTATTTATGTCATTCATAATCAATGGTCCCTTGAATCGGAAATTACTCCTCCAGACTGGAATGATTTAACGAAATGGTCCTTGCAGCCGTCAAGTGTACATACGGTGCAACTGATTAATGAATTAGAGACGAGAAAGGATTTAATCCAACTAAGCAAAGGGGAGCTTGGATCTGACTTGTTTCCTCGTTCAGAAATCGCCGAGGCAATGGGAACAGTCTCAACCCAGATTCAGGATTTTGGGTACGGTGACGGGTTAGGGGATTTGGGATTAAGAAAAGAGATTAGTAGACATCTCCTAAAAAGTGGAATCAAGATTAAGCCGGAATGCATTTTAATTGTCTCGGGCGCCTTGCAGGCACTTAAATTAATAACAGTTGGGATCTTGAAAAGAGGGTCAACGGTGTTTTTAGAAAGCCCTTCTTACTTACATTCGGTCAATTTATTTCCTTCAGAGATGACAATCAAGAGAATCCCTGTCGATGGGAATGGACTAAGAATCGAAGAGTTATTTCAACAAACTTTTACTAGAAACGCCTCTGCCCTGTTTATCAACCCTACATTTCACAATCCGACAACAACTAGTATGTCGTTGGAACAAAGAAAAATCTTGCTAGAAAAATGTCAGCATTATCAGCTGCCCATCATTGAAGATGATATTTTTAGAGATTTATGGATAGATGAGCCGGCTCCTGCTCCAATAAAAGTATTAGATAAGAATGGACAAGTTTTATATATTGGCAGTTTTTCAAAAACGATTGCGCCTGGTCTACGTATTGGCTGGTTAGCGGGTCCTGAGGCTGTCATTAAACGCCTTCGGGATGTGAGGATGCAAACCGATTATGGTTCAAGTTATTTGTCTCAGTTACTGGTTAAGGAGCTGCTTGCATCAGGAATGTATGAAAATCATTTAAATAAAGTTAGAACCATCCTTAGAGAGAAAAGAGATTACCTCCTGCAATTACTTACTCTTCATTTTAGTGAAGTTGCTACCTGGACCAAACCATCAGGAGGATTATTTATTTGGGTTCTTTTTAAGAAAAAGGTCAATATGCAAAAACTATTTAAGCAATGTGTAAACAGAAATGTGTTAATCAACCCGGGATTTATTTATCATGACCACCGTTCATCGATTCGCCTGTCTTATTCTTATGCAAGTTTTGAGGAAATGGAAAATGGGATCTTAACCCTTAAAAAGATTTTACTGAATGGTTTATAGTCAAATAGTATTTTTAATATATTTATTTTTTTGAAAATTAATAATAGTTGTCTTGACATGATATTTTTCAGTCCATATAATAATGAATGAGGACAGTGGGATTTCGTTATACTGTCGCTAATTAAGAAAGCGATTACATAATATCAAAAAGAGTTGTCCCTATACACATAATATTAACTAAAATCAGACAGACATTGGGCACTTCGTAAGGAATATTCGTAAGTCGAACCTCTTTATTGAAGATAGATGTTTTGTCTGGTTTTTTTTATAACCTAAACAATTAAAAAGAATTGAAAGGAAGGGATCAAAAAGGAAAAATAAAGGGGGAAAAGGTGAAAAATATTAAACTTATATTTCAATAGTAAAGGCGGGACGTGGATGGCAGTTGTTAAAGAGGTAAAAGAGGAAATTCATAATAGTGAAGAAATCACAATTAAACGTAATTTAAAGGCGCGTCATATGACGATGATTGCGATTGGCGGATCGATCGGAACAGGTCTCTTTTTAGCGACGGGAGCCTCTATCCATACGGCTGGACCGGGTGGTGCACTGGTGGCATATGGATTAATTGGAATTATGGTATATTTTTTAATGACAAGCCTTGGGGAAATGGCAACCCATATGCCGGTTTCCGGATCCTTCGCAACCTATGCCGGCCGGTTCGTAGATCCAGCACTTGGATTTGCATTAGGGTGGAATTATTGGTTTAACTGGGCAGTAACCGTGGCAGTTGAAATTGCGGCATCGGCTATTATTATGAAATTTTGGCTTCCGGATGTTCCTAGCATCGTGTGGAGCGTACTATTTTTAGGACTTATGTTTTTATTAAATGCCTTATCTGTTAAAAGTTACGGTGAGTCAGAATATTGGTTTGCATTAATTAAAGTTATTACCATTATTGTTTTTATTGGCGTGGGCATTCTGACGATTTTTGGTATTTTTGGCGGTCAATCTCTCGGCTTTAAGAACTTTACGATTGGAGATGCTCCGGTACACGGCGGATTTATGTCAATATTAAGTATCTTCTTCATCGCCGGGTTCTCATTCCAAGGAACGGAATTAGTCGGGATTGCTGCTGGGGAAAGTGAAAATCCTGGTAAAAACGTACCAAAAGCTATTCGACAAGTTTTTTGGCGTATTCTTTTATTCTATATTGGTGCCATTGCTGTTATTGGTCTAGTCATTCCATTTACAAGCCCTCAGCTATTAGGCGGAGACGTTGATAGTATTGCGGTGAGTCCGTTTACCCTCGTATTTGAAAAAGCAGGGATTGCCTTTACCGCTTCTGTCATGAATGCTGTTATTTTAACGTCCGTTTTATCCTGCGGATCTTCAGGATTATATGCAGCGACACGGATGCTTTGGTCAATGGCAAAGGATGGCCAGGCACCTAAATTTTTGCAAAATGTAAACAAGCGCGGTATTCCAATGAATGCCCTTGTTTTAACGACGATTATCGGGGCTTTGGCCTTTTTAACATCGATCTTTGGCGATCAAGTATATACTTGGTTATTAAATGCTTCAGGATTAACCGGTTTTATTGCTTGGTTAGGAATTGCGATAAGCCACTATCGATTTAGAAAAGCCTATAATGCACAAGGAAGAGACTTGAATCAACTTAAATACAGAGCAAAGTGGTTCCCACTAGGTCCGCTACTTGCACTGGCAATGTGTATCGTGATTATTCTTGGTCAAAACTATCAAGCATTTACGGCCGATAAAATTGATTGGTACGGTGCAGCCGTATCCTATATTGGATTACCAATCTTTTTAATTGTTTGGCTTGGATATAAAATCGTCCATAAAACGAAGGTAATCCCGCTTAAAGAATGTTCATTTGAAGAAGAGCATTTATAAAATGAAGAAAACCGGATCAATGGGATGTCCGGTTTTTTTGCGTTTATTTTTTTAGGATTTTAGGAAAAGATATTCGGTAAAGGAAAAATATTGGAGGGAATCAAGATGCCTGAACTTCCCGAAATGGAGAATTACCGAAGATTATTAAATCAACAGATTGCTGATCACGTCATTACAGATGTGCAAATTAACCGTGAAAAATCAATTAATGTAAAGCTGGAGCTTTTTATAAACAGTGTCCTTCACCAAAAGGTTACGACAGTTGACCGGAGAGCCAAGCATTTGCTTTTCCATCTTCAAAATGGACAAGTCCTGTTATTGCATTTAATGCTCGGCGGCTGGATGTTCTTCGGGACGGAGGAGGAAAAACCGAAACGGACGATTCAAATTCGCCTATCCTTTGGGAATCAGCATTTATATTTCATCGGATTGCGGCTTGGCTACCTACATCTATACAGTGAGAAAGCCGTGCAGCAAGAGTTATCTGATTTAGGTCCAGAACCACTGGAAAGCAGCTTTACTTTAGAAGCACTTTTGAAATTAATGGACCATAAGCGTGGAAAAATTAAGACGAAGCTACTTGACCAAGGTTTTATTGCTGGGATTGGGAATTGCTATTCAGATGAAATCTGCTATCATTCTGGAATACTGCCAACAAGGGATATCCAAGAGATACAGGAAGAAGAGAAAAGCCAATTGTTTCATTCCATGAAAAATGTGCTGACCGATGCCCTAAATCATGGGGGATATTTAGAAAATCCATTTTTTATTGGAGATACAAAGACAGGTAGCTATAACCAGTTTTGCAAGGTTTATGATCGTGAAAAACAGCCTTGCTTTCGCTGTCAAACACCGATCAAAAAAACAACCATTGCATCACGAAAATCCTTTTTCTGTCCTGTTTGTCAAAAGTAATACCCCTACTCCCTCTTAGTTAGATGGGGTTTTTTAATAATTGTCGAAAAATAGTAGAAATAAATGTTTCGCATTTTGGCCAAATGTAATATACTATATGTAAATAAGTATAACACATTTAAAAAATTCCGTCAGATTAGGACCTATTTTTTTGAGAGGAGGGCGGAAGTTATTAAACTAACAAAACGGCAGGATGAAATCTTGCAAATTGTAAAAACAAGCGGACCGATTACCGGGAAGGAAATTGCCGAGAAACTATCGTTAACAAGGGCAGCACTTAGGCCAGATCTAGCTATTCTAACGATGTCCGGAAATTTGGATGCAAGACCCCGGGTTGGATATTTTTATAATCATGAATTAGAAGTAAAACAGCATGCAGAAAAGTTTTTACATCAACAAGTAAGTGATTTTAAAGCCCACCCAATTGTTGTAGAAAAATCCACCTCAGTTTATGACGCAATTGTTCAGCTTTTTTTAGAGGATGTCGGCACACTTTATGCGGTTGATGAGGAAGGAAACCTAGCAGGGGTCATTTCCCGGAAGGATTTGCTTCGAACCGCAATCGGTAATCAAAACCTCAATGAGCTCCCTGTTAGTGTTATCATGACACGGATGCCGAACATCGTTACCATTCGCCCAGAAGAAACCTTGCTCGAAGCAGCAAAAAAGATGATTAATAATCATATTGATTCCCTACCCGTTGTGAAGGAAGTGGAAGACCATACATATTTACTTGTTGGTCGGATTACGAAGACAACGATTACACGTGCATACCTTGAAATAATGGATCAAAAACTTGGTTGAGGAGAGTGGCAGTAATTTTGGATCAAAAAGAAGTGGTCTATGTTGTATCAGACTCAGTTGGGGAAACGGCTGAGCTTGTGGTAAAAGCGGTGGCAACTCAATTTAATGGGGGCCATGTTGAAATCCGCCGCAATTCCTATGTGGAGGATTTTGAAGATATTGAAGATGTAATTTTATTGGCAAAAGAGGGCCAGTCGATTATCGCTTATACCATTGTTGTTCCAACCTTAAAGGATTATTTGGATCAGCGGGCTGCAGAAGAGGGGATTCATGCTGTTGATTTATTAAACCCCTTAATGAATGCCTTTGCCACAAGATTTAATAAAACGCCGCATCACCAGCCTGGTATGATGAGAAAATTGGACGAGGAGTATTTCCGAAAAATTGAGGCCATCGAGTTTGCGGTTAAATATGATGATGGACGTGATCCTCGGGGAATTACCAAGGCAGATATCGTGTTAATAGGCGTATCAAGAACATCCAAGACACCACTTTCTATGTATTTAGCTCATAAACGCTTTAAAGTAGCGAATGTTCCATTGGTTCCAGAGGTTCCGCCGCCAGACGAATTATTCGACATACCACGCCGTAATTGTATTGGTTTAATTATTTCTCCGGATAAATTAAATGAAATCCGGAAAGAACGCTTGAAAGCACTAGGACTTGGTTCGAAGGCCAGCTATGCGAGCTTTGAACGAATATTGGACGAACTAGAGCATGCGGAAAAAATTATGAAACGTGTTGGCTGCCCGATTATTGATGTTTCCAATAAAGCAGTAGAGGAAACAGCCGGTCTCATTTTAGATATTTTAAAAAAAGAGAGGAGCTTTTAATCAATGGAAAAATACGTATACCTTTTTCATGAGGGAAATGGCGAAATGAAAGAATTGCTTGGAGGTAAAGGTGCAAACCTAGCGGAAATGACGCGGATTGGCCTTCCTGTACCTTATGGATTTACGATTTCTACACAGGCATGTAACGCATACTATGATTCTGGCAAAAAAATTCCTGTTTTAGTAGAGGCGCAGGCATTAGAAGCACTCAGCCGTTTGGAAGAAAAAATGGGGAAAAAATTGGGAGATGCGCAAAATCCATTACTTGTTTCTGTGCGTTCCGGTTCTGTTTTTTCGATGCCGGGAATGATGGATACGGTTTTAAACCTTGGTATGAATGATGAAACCGTTGTGGGAATGGCAAAGTTAACGAACAACCCTCGGTTTGCTTATGATTCCTACCGCCGTTTTATTCAAATGTTCAGCAATGTTGTGTTAGACATCGATACGTATTATTTCGAACAATTTTTAGAAGAAGTTCGTGAGCATAAAGGCTATACCTCTGATCCTGAAATGAGTGCTGAAGATTGGCAGGAAGTGATTGTCGGTTATAAGTCAATCGTCAAAAAGCATACAAGAAAAGAGTTTCCGCAGGATCCAAAAGATCAGCTATTCTTGGCTATTAATGCAGTGTTCGATTCCTGGAATAATCAGCGTGCGATTGTGTACCGCCGCTTAAACAAAATCCCGGATCATTTAGGAACGGCAGTAAATATTCAAAGCATGGTGTTCGGTAATATGGGAAATGACTCAGGTACAGGGGTCGCGTTCACACGTAATCCTTCAACCGGTGAGCATGTCCTTTACGGTGAATACCTGATTAATGCACAAGGCGAAGATGTTGTGGCCGGAATTCGTACACCACAGCCAATTGCGACGCTAAAGGATGAAATGCAGGAAGTTTACCAGCAGTTTACAGAAACGTGCAAACGCTTAGAACAGCATTATCAGGAAATGCAGGATATTGAATTTACTGTTGAGCGCGGAAAACTATTTATCTTGCAAACTCGTAATGGAAAACGGACTGCACAGGCAGCCATCCGCATTGCCGTTGAAATGGTGGCAGAAGGTATTATTGATAAAAAGACCGCTCTGCTTCGCGTTGACCCAGATCAACTAAATCAATTGCTGCACCGCCGCATTGATGATAAATACCAGCGTACATTGTTAGCGAAAGGCTTACCGGCATCACCAGGTGCTGCAACTGGCCAGGTTGTCTTTGATGCAGATGAAGCAGAACAACTAGGCAATGAGGGTAAAAAGGTAATTCTGGTTCGTCCGGAAACGACGCCAGATGACATCCACGGTATTGTTGCGTCACAGGCTATTTTAACAAGCCGCGGCGGAATGACAAGCCATGCTGCTGTTGTTGCAAGAGGGATGGGAAAAGCTTGTATCTGCGGTTGTGAGCCATTGAAAATTGATTTGAAAACGAAGCAATTTACGGTTGGTGAAACAGTTGTAAAATATCGCGAAACAATTACGATTGATGGTTCAACTGGTGAAATCATGTTGGGTGAAATTCCAATGATTGATCCTGAATTATCGGATGAGTTCCAATTATTGTTAGCATGGGCGGACCAAGAGCGCAAGATTGGTGTACGTGCAAATGCGGATAATCCGGAGGATGCTCGGAAAGCGTTCGATTTCGGTGCCGGCGGAATCGGTTTGTGCCGTACTGAGCACATGTTCATGGACTTGAAGCGAATTCCAATTGTACAAAAAATGATATTAGCAGAAAACTATGCTGAGCGTATGGAAGCACTCGACGAATTATTGCCAATGCAGCAGGGCGATTTTGAAGGTATTTTTGAAGCGATGCAAGGGCATCCGGTTACGATTCGTTTACTTGACCCGCCACTACATGAATTCTTACCGGATAAAGAGGAGCTTTTAGTCGAAGTAACAAAGCTGCAAATTTTAAATCCGGGCTCTGCAGAATTAAAGGCAAAAGAAGTATTGCTTAAAAAGGTTCGCCAATTGGATGAATTCAACCCAATGCTCGGCCACCGCGGCTGCCGTTTAGGTATGATCTTCCCGGAAATTTACGATATGCAGGCCAAAGCGATTTTCTATGCTGCTGCAAAGCTTGCTGACAAGGGAATGGAAGTTAAGCCTGAAATCATGATTCCGCTTGTCGGACATGTGAATGAATTGAAAGAAATGCGTCAATTGGTGGTTGATGCTGGGGCTCGAATTCAAGAGGAAACTGGTAAACAGTTTGATTACACAGTTGGGACGATGATTGAGATCCCGCGTGCTGCGTTAACAGCGGATGAGATTGCAGAGGAAGCTGATTTCTTCTCGTTTGGAACCAATGATTTAACGCAAACGACTTTCGGCTACAGCCGTGATGATGCGGAAGGAAAGTTCTTGCAGGCGTATATCGAGCATAAGGTACTTCCGGATAATCCTTTTGCTGTACTTGATCAGAATGGTGTAGGGAAGTTAGTTGAGATGGGCGTGAAGCTTGGCCGTGGAACGAAGCCTGCTTTAAAAACAGGTATTTGCGGGGAGCATGGCGGTGAAAAGAGCTCGATTGATTTCTGCTATAGAACCGGCTTGGATTATGTCAGCTGTTCACCATACCGTGTGCCGCTGGCTCGTCTGGCAGCAGCACAAGCGACGATTCGTCATGAAAATAAAGAAGAGGTTTATACAACAGCATAAGGTTTGTTGGTTTAGGGCGGCTCCTTTTTAGGGGGCCGTTCTTTTGATTTTTGGGGGGGGGGCATTGGGTTTTAGGTAAAAGGGTAAAAGCGAGGGAGTTGCATTACCCGGTTGATCGGATTTTTCTGTAAAGGGAAAAGCAAAGGGGTTTCATTGCCCGCCAGAGCGGATTTTTCTGTGAAAAGGGAAAAGCGAAGGGGGTTCATTGCCCGGTTCAGCGGATTTTTCTATAAAAGGG
>NZ_JAEHGC010000016.1 GCF_016107705.1 Neobacillus cucumis | reverse complement strand
TAAGAAGAGTTCTTGCGATTGAATTAATTTGTGCCATGCAGGCTGTGGAATACCGTGGTGTGGATAAAATGGCTACACAAACAAGAAGACTTTACGAAAAGGGAAGAGAACTTATTCCTTCTATTAATAAGGACCGAATATTCTCTAAAGATATCGAAAAAGCCGCTGAAGCCTTAAAGAAAATCGATTTGACAACATTCATACTGCAATTTGATGATGTTAAATAAAAGTTTAGGCCAAAAATTGAAGTGACATTGCTAGGATCTTCTATTTTTCACTGCAAATAATTATTGGAGGAATTAAAAATGTGGGTTATCACTCTTTATTCTATGGATAATATTAAAATGTATGAATATGAAAAAGAAGAGGAAGCAATAGAAGCCTTCAAAAGGATTCAAGGCACCAAAATTCTTTCTGAAATTGTCTATTTTAATGATCCTTGTTTTTTAAATTAAAGCTTGAAACCCTGTATGAATTTACAGGGTTTTTTTCTCTATTTGAAAGGGAAAAGGCAATCCAGTTCTTTTTAAAAAAATTGTGGATATATTTTTTGTAAGCGGTGATAAATTTAAAAACCTGATATAGAGGTGAAGCCAAATGGAGTACATTCTCGCCTTTGATGCCGGAACGGGCAGTATTCGGGCGGTATTATTTGATCTGTTTGGAAATCAAATCGGTGTTTCGCAATTTGAATGGGACCATTTAGCGGATGAACGGTTCCCCGGGTCAATGGATTTTGATTGGGAAACGAACTGGGGCTTGGTTGTCCAATGTGTTCGAAATGTATTAAAAGACACAGGAATTAATGCAAGGAATATCAAAGCCATCAGCGCAACCGCGATGCGTGAAGGAATTGTCCTTTATGATGATCAAGGCAAGGAGATCTGGGCGTGTGCCAATGTGGATGCAAGGGCCTCAGAGGAGGTAAAGGCGCTAAAAGATCTAAATTCCGGAATAGAAAAAGAAATTTATAACGTATCTGGACAAATGTTCGCTCTAGGGGCATTGCCAAGGCTGTTATGGATCAAAAACCATTTACCGGAAATCTATGAAAAAGCTGCGGCGATGACGATGATTAATGATTGGCTTCTATTTAAACTATCCGGCAAGCTTCAGGTAGATCCATCAAATGGCTGTACCACCGGTATTTTTGATTTAAGGAAACGGGATTGGGAAAAGAAAACGGCCAGTTTATGCGGAATTAAGGAGAATCTATTTCCGTCTGTAAATGAGGCAGGGACAGTCTTAGGGGCATTGACCGATGAGACTGCAGTCTTAACAGGATTATGCCCTGGAACCCTTATCGTCTCAGGAGGGGGAGATGCGCAAATGGCTTCTGTTGGCGTAGGGGCTGTTCTCGAAGGGCAGACTGTGGTTTCAGGCGGCTCCTTTTGGCAGCAGGAAGTCAATGTTTCAGAGCCCATAGTAGATAAAGGGGGACGAATCCGGGTGAACTGTCATGCAGCACCAAATCTCTGGCAGCTTGAAACAATCGTCTTTTTCCCTGGTATTGTAATGAGATGGTTCCGTGACGCATTTTGTGACATGGAAAAAGCGGAGGCGGCTGCAACCGGCCGCGATCCATATGAGATTTTAGAAGAAAAAGCCAAGGATGTGCCGATTGGCGCGAATGGAATTATCCCGATTTTTTCCGATACGATGAATTTTGGTTCCTGGCGGCATGCCGCTCCATCCTTTATAAACCTCACACTTGATCCTCAGAAAACAGGGAAAAAAGAACTCTTTAAATCCCTTCAAGAAAATGCAGCCTTAATTACTTTAGGAAACTTAAAATTGATTGAAGAAGCGACAGGTACTTATCCAGAGGAGGTTATTTTTGCAGGGGGAGCTTCGAAAGGAAAGCTGTGGAGCCAAACACTTGCAGATGTCTTAGGGGTTCCGGTTAAGGTTCCTGTGGTAAAAGAAGCTGCCGCTTTAGGCACAGCTTTATATGCAGGAATCGGGGCAGGACTCTATGAAAATATTGAAAAAGCAGTCGAACAGG
Organism: Neobacillus cucumis; assembly: GCF_016107705.1. Next base: position 118,773 of record NZ_JAEHGC010000016.1, on the reverse strand, counting down.
TAGTGAAGTGGGAGCGGACCTACCAACCTAATTTAGAAAATCATAGGGTTTATCTTGAAATTTTTGAAAAATGGAGGCGTGTCTATAAAGAACAACTGATCCTAGCCGACCGTGGTTTAACCACTAATATGTGGAAAGCACCTGGATTGGATTAAGTTTTGAAAGGGGTGAGAGGGATGAAGAAGGTGAATGAACATGAATTTGAATACCGGTTTGGGGACAACGGACCTAAATACTTAACAAAGGGGCCCAATGTGGATGTAGGAGTTGTTGTATTGAAGCCGGGACAGGACTTTCAAAACCATTATCATTCCGTTTGTGAAGAAATTTTCTATATTTTAGAAGGTGAAATTGACTTCTATATCAATGGAGACCATATACAGGCAAAGCCGGGGGATATGATTCAATGCCGGCCACATGATTCCCATTATTTAATCAATCAATCAGAGCAAATATTTAAGGCTGTGTTTATAAAGTCCCCGCATATTACGGAACGGGATACTGTAAATATACCGAATCCCGTCATTAAATAAAGGAGTGTGTTACGAATGAGCTGGGGGTTTCAAAACCGTTTGAATAAAATTTTGCCCAATAGAAGGGCCGTCATGCTGGCGATTGACCATGGTTACTTTTTGGGGCCAATCAGGGGATTAGAAAAACCTGGTGAAACGGTAAAAGATCTACTCCCCTATACAGATTCCCTCTATTTAACGAGGGGTACACTAGCATCTTGTATTCCAAATGATACAGAAAAACCGATGGTCCTGCGTGTATCCGGCGGTCCGACAACGGTTGGTAAGGATCTGGCAAATGAAACGATTGTCACCTCTGTGAAAGAGGCAATCCGTCATAATGTGGTCGGAGTGGGTGTTTCTGTTTTTATTGGATCTGATTATGAAACGCAAACGGTCACGAATCTTGCTCATGTTGTCAGTGATGCCCATGATTACGGGCTACCGGTTTTAGGAATTACTGCAGTAGGCAAAGAGCTTGAAAAACGGGATGCGAGGTTCCTTGCATTAGCTTCGAGGGTAGTAGCGGAAATGGGGGCAGATATTGTAAAAACCTATTACTGTGAAAATTTTGAAGAGGTGACAAGCAAGTGCCCGGTACCGATTGTAATTGCCGGGGGACCGAAGTTTGATACAATCGGGGAAGCTCTCGAAATTACATTTAATGCAATGGAGCAAGGAGCGGTCGGGGTTGATATGGGGAGGAATATTTGGCAGTCTGATTACCCGCTTGCGATGATCCAGGCGATCCATTCGATTGTGCATGAAGGTTTTTCAGTGAAAGAGGCAGTGGAATTATATGAAACGAATACGAAAATGAAAGCATAAAAAAATACACGCCTGAAACCTATAGTGTAGGTTCAGGCTTTTTTAATCCAAAAACCTCTTTTTCAACTCCGGGGAAGGAAGTATACAGCTGTTTTTCCTGCCAAACCATGTATAGCGGTTTTTCGCAATGATATCATATATGTAGTCTCTACTATTCGTTGGGATCATCTTCATTAGGATTGCGAACAGTTTCCATGTACCCTTGAGCTCCTGACAAACCCGTAATGCAGCGGTCGATTTTATATAAACCCTATCGTTTTCAATTAAAACAAAGCTATTCAGATCTGGAGGGAGACCATATTTCGTCATCATTCGTTTTCCAGTTTTCCCTTGAAGGGATGCGAACTTAAATTTCTCAGATGCATCTCGCTTGATAATAAACTGCACACTATGATTACATAAATTACATACACCATCAAAAAGAACAATTCGCTCCATCTGATCACCACCCATTCTGATACAAATCCGGTGTCCGCTCCACACGGACAAAACAAACGATTTGTCCACGGACAGTGCCTGTCACTATTATATTATGAAAGGCGGAAGAAAAGCATGTGGCAAAATGATTTAACAAATCAGTTAGGTATTCAATATCCAATTATTCAAGCTCCAATGGCGGGAGGGCCGACTACGTCAAAATTAGTTGCGGCTGTTTCGAATGCAGGCGGCCTCGGAACAATTGGTGCGGGTTATCTCACTCCAAGTCAAATTCGGAAGCAAATACAGGAAGTAAAACAGTTAACGGAGAAAAACTTTGGAATCAATTTATTTGTTCCTTCCAACTATCAACAGGATGAGCAAAAAATAAAGACAATCAAAGAACTTCTCCAACCAATTGAACAAGAGCTAAAAGTTGACTCAACCGCTAAAATCCCAACTTTCGAACAGGACCTGGAAACTTTTCATGAGCAGTTACAGGTCGTTGTGGAAGAACAAGTACCGGTTTGTTCCTTTACATTTGGATTGCCTTCCCAAGAAATCATCGATCATTTAAAAAAGAATTCAATCATCGTCATCGGTACCGCCACAACCGTTCAAGAAGCCATCCTAAACGAAAAGGCCGGTATGGATATGGTCGTTTTGCAAGGAAGTGAGGCCGGCGGGCACCGCGGTACCTTCGAAAATAATGCCGAGCAAGGTTTAATCGGCTTAATGTCGCTAATTCCTCAGGCGGCAGACCAAATAAACATTCCAATCATCGCTGCCGGAGGCATTATGGATGCAAGGGGAGCAATCGCTGCAAAATGCCTTGGCGCGCAGGCCGTTCAAATGGGAACCGCCTTCCTCGTTTGTGAAGAGAGTGGAGCATCGCAAGTACATAAGGAAACCATCATCAAAACCTCCGAAGATCAGGTGGTATTAACAAAAGCTTTTTCAGGGAAAATGGCAAGAGGAGTGAACAATCGTTTTATCGAAACAATAAAAGAAATGGAGCCCAACTTGCCGCCATACCCAATTCAAAATGAATTGACAAAAGGGATCCGCAAAGCATCCTCAACATCACGAAACCCGGAATTTATGTCCCTTTGGGCAGGTCAAAGCCCGCGATTAGCGAAAGCCTCAACTGTTCAAGAATTAATAAACAAGTTAATTGAGGATACAGAAGCTTTAAAGATGAGGTTATCATTTTAAATTGTAAGGAAAAAATGTTAAAATAAAATTACTGTTCATTTTTCAGGTTTAACATCAATCCTTACAAAATTCTATTCAGCCAACAAATGTAAGGACTGAACGAAGGTGTCCGCCTGCGTTTTGTCCTTTTTATTTATACCGATTTTTATTATAAATTTGTAGTTTAATTGGAAAAATTATGCATAAAAACTATGTATATGGTACTATAAACTAGGAGTCTATTGCTTTTTAAAAAATGAATGGCTAAAAACGGACTACCAATCTTTAAAGTGAGGAATAAACAATGAAAATAGTTATCAAAAAAGCTCCCTACTTGCTTTTATTGTTTGTAATTCCCCTATTGGCGGTTATTTATCAGATCCTAAATGAACGGACACATAAAGCAGTAGATATTTCCACTTCCATTGACCAGGTTATTCCCTTTCTGCCTTTATTTATCATTCCCTATATTGTGTGGTATGGCTATATTTTCTGTTATTTAATTTATTTTTGCTTTAAAGACACAAAAGTATATTTAAAAACATTGATCCTTATTGGCGCTGCAGAACTTATTTGTTTTGTCGTGTATTTCTTTTTCCAAACGACCGTGCCAAGGCCCGAGTTAACAGGAAATGGCTTGCTAATCAAGCTTGTCCAATGGATATATGCGAATGATCAACCAGTCAATTGCTTTCCAAGCATTCATGTCCTAACTACTTTTACAATCATGCTTGCTTCACTGCATTTAAAAAACAAACACATTCTCAACACACTGTGTATAAATATAGTCGGGACCTTAATTATTGTTTCCACATTATTTGTTAAACAGCATGTTATTTTTGATATGATTGGCTCAGTCATTTTAGTAACCTTTTTATACGGGGTAACTTTTGAACTATTATCTTTTCGTGTTAGTGAAAAATCAGAAACGGTTTATCTCAAAAATAAATAGATCCTTTTGAAGGAAAGAAGCGGACTAAATCAGTCCGTTTTTTTTCAAAAAAAAGTGTCCTGAAAAGACACTCCGTTAAATATTTTAGGTCATATGAACAGTTTTGACGTGTTGAAGATGCAAGTACACCGGGTCTTCTTTAGCCCTAATAATTTCCACAAAATTATTTTTAATCCCCTGAACTTTCCCTATAAAATTTTCACTTTCTCCCATATTAAAAACAATTAATTCTCCAACTAACTTTTCAATTTGCACTTCAAAAGACCTTGCAAAGGAAATGTTTGAAGGATTCACTGGAAAATTCGTGTTGCTTAGTCCATAAGGACGTTGGTTTTCCGAATAAGGAATTAACCATTTTAGATGGTTGAGGGAAATAAACATTGTTTTGTAAATGGGGGAGTAAAAAATGAAATAATTATTCATGATGCTAATAATATAGCCATGCAATGCTTTGTTTCCAGTTACATAAATTTCTGTAAAAATTCCTTTTGCGGAAGTAAGTGTCTTTCGTAGGGATATTTCTTCGTTATGATTATAGATCGGGGAAGGTTCTGATGAAATATAAAGCTCGTCAATTTCATCTTCGGCAAGAAATTGCCAATTTTGAATATGGATAGTAGGAATATATAAATAATCATAGCCGTCAAACAGGACCCATAAATCACTTCCGATGTCGATAAGCATGCCACTTAAAATTTTTTTACCTGAAATCTCTAGTTTTATATATTTTCCGATCTGTTCTTTTAAATTCATAAAATCTTATCCTTTCATAGGACTTGCAATTTACAAGATGAGATGGACTGGTGTTTAAGGGGAATGACCTTGAAAAACCAGTCCAAATCATTTTGTAAGGATTTCTTTAGGATGCTATAAGGGACATTGACACGGAAGAGAAATATGATGATTTTCATATCGACTATCCTTGATAGAGGCTGTGGAATTAGAAACGGTTCGCTCTATTTCTCCTACTTGGCCAGCCGGCGAATGGGAAAGCACCTTCGCTATTATGTGTAATCGGTTCGCCTGCAAAACGATTTGACCGTTTCTCTTCAGCCTTCTGAAGGTTCGCAGCACTGGTTTCCACGGTTTTCTTCGTTTCTCTATTTTCCTTCACTGAGCCGAAGATATTTGCTGTATCGCTAAACTTTAAGGCAGTTGTTTCTTTCGTCGTTTCTTTCGTTGTTTCTTTCTTTCCTTTTACTTCTTCAACCTCTTTCCTTGAGGAACTCTTAGACTTTGAACTTCTCTGTTCCTTACTGGAACTGGAACGTTTGCTTTTCTTACTTTTTTCTTCCTTGGAGGAAGTAGTGCGATCACTTTTGGATGATTTTGTTTGTTGGTTTGTTGATTCCTCTTTTTCAACAGTTTTCGGTTTAATGGATTGTGACCAAACCATCGCAGAGGAATTATCAACGGGCAGTAGGCTGGAAAGATCGATGCTTTCTTCTTCCTCGACAGCGGTAATTTCCTCTACAATGTCGTTTGTTTCGTTAGAACTATTTTCAGCTTCTTCCTCCTGATATGTTACCTCGGTTTCATTTTGCTCTTCATCATTGGAATCTGAGTCTGAGTCTGAATTTGAATCTGAACTTGAGTCTGAATTCGAATCTGAACTTGAGTCTGAACTGCTTGAGTTTTCTTCAATAACTCCTTTTACAATATTGGAGACATGAGATAGTTTAATAAGAATTCTTTCCTCACCGCTAACTAAGGTGACGAAATCGGAGTCCACTTCACTGACAATCCCGCTGAACGTTTGTTTATTTAAACAAAGGATACTTACCCAAGTATGAGTTAATGAATCAAGTAAATCTTTTAAGCTGGTCGTTTTTAAAAATTGACTTGAAACTTCCTCACTTTGGAACTCTTTTGTGTTCTTTGTGATCGCTTGGATCTTATCAAGACTATAATAAAAAATGTAATTATTTTCGTTTTCTAAAATGATATGGTCTTCTTCTACGCCCATTAGTTTTCCTTTGACTATTTCTTCACCTACATACAGATTTACACTAAAGCCTTTTAATAAATCCAGAGTAGATGAAAATCGATCTTGGCTCATTCATAAATCCTCCTTATGGGATTAATTGTCGCTTCCCTGTGAAGAGAAGCGACGAGTTTCAACTCATTACTTTTTCTTATCGTTATTTTTGTTCTTTTCTTCTTTGCCCTTCTCTTCAGACCCTTTTTCGCCTTCATTCGTATTTTCAACTTTTAGGCCGTAGCTGATATTTCGAATATGGAACATAGAGAAGCGAACAATTTCATCCTTCACAATAATGGCTACATACTCCGGAGTAATCTCACTAAGCACACCTTCAATGCTCTCAGGACCACGGTTCATGTGTACCCATTGATATTGCAAGCTTTTTAACAAATCGTTGAAGGTATTTGCCTTTTTATATTCAAATCCTTCTGGTGCTTCTACCCCAGCATCGATTTTGTCCTGGGTGCTTTCCGTAATACTTTTGATATGCTGCATATTGTAGTACAAAATCCCATCCTTTTCGGTTAATAAGATAAATCCGTCATCGAAAACCTCTAATAATTTTCCGACCCTTGAATTTGGACCATGTCTATCAACCTTGATGGTTTTGCCGACAAAGTTACTCATCATTTCTTTATTCATACCACCATTTTCCTCCTTAAAATTAAATAAACATTTACACTGCATCTATATGTATCACGGGGTGATGTTGTACTATTATAGGTGCCTGTTTTTCAATTTTGAGTAAAAAATAGGCAAAAAAAAGTATATGGTATTTGCCATATACTTCACTTTGCCTATATAACGGTCATCATCTTTTCTTTAAGGTAAGAATTTCGTTTTTTAATAAACCTTAGAATGTATAATTTTTCTTTTTCAAGTGTTTGTTCATTAATGGTTAAATAAGGATCTAAACTAATATAGGGCTTTAGTTCATTGAATAGGTCTGTGATAATGGGTTCAAGGTTATTAACAGTAAATTGATTTGCTAAGGCAGATGAAAGGGTGGTTACATACTTTTCTTTGAAATGAGGAATAGTTAGAAGTCTGTTCGTTAATGTATTGTAACCAGTAATCGGCACGAAATCATGGCTTAATTTCCTCCCGTGAAGATCCCTTCCCCAAGTGCCATCATAATCCCAGGGAGTCATTTCATAAAGATTGCTTTTCCCATTATGATATAAAGCATAATTATGGATAAAACCATCAAAATTTTGCGTACAAACGACTCCTGTCAGCCATTTTACATATTGATCTATATCCAAAAATTTAGGGATAACTTTTTCAAAGTCATTGTTATTTAAAGTGTTTACCTTTGCGATAAAATCTTCTAGTCTTGCAAGATCCTTTTCTGACCCATATTTGACTGTATACCCTTCGTCTAAGCTGTTTTTCAATTTATTTTTGGGAGTGGTTAGGGAGAAGTTCGCATGATAATTAGTGGCATAAATAATTGCCCCATGAGGCAGATTTCTTTTATTCAATAAGTATTTATCGAAAGATTCAAGCTCTAAATAAATCCCTTTACAATATCCATTAATAAAAAGAAGAACATGCTTAGATTGCGGCGAAATTACTCCTAAGGAATGAAAAAAATCCAGTGCGAGTTTGTTTCTGCTTAGTGAGATATCCGAATACTCTGCATTAAGGTGGATTTCATGGGCTCCATTTACGGTATAGGGTTTTTTAAAAATAATGTGATAAGATTTTTTTTTCTTCTTTCTGATGACGTTTCCGCGGTAGGCAAGGGTAATTGCATATTGATTTCCCTCCATTTTTAGTACTGCGGGCACAGGATCTGTCCAAATATCCTGTTCTAAGTTTTTTAGTATTTTTGGATTTATAAAGATTTCATATTTAAGCAACTTATATACCCCTAAATAAATTATTTTTTAGAATTGTATGCTTTGAGATAGGTAAATGTGCAGTTTGGTAAAATTCGAATAGGCAAAGAATTAGGTGAATTTTATTAAAAATATATAAATGTCCATGTCAATCCCGACAGTTTTCCCATAAGTTAGAAAGGAAAATATTTATTTTTGGAAGTGGTGAAAAAATGGTATTAAAGTTGGACATGGACCAATTATTAGCTAAGGCGAAAGAAAATGGTGTGTTAACCTTTTTAGATAGTAATCCAAAAGAAGTCGTTGCAAAGCATAAAGGGAAGGGGCCTAAATCGCAAGGTGGTAAAAAAGGCCCTAAATCTAAAGGGAAAAAGCATAAGTCCGACAGCAGTGGATCTAGCGGAAGCAGCGGATCCAGCGGTAGTAGCGGGTCCAGTGGCAGCAGCGGATCCAGCGGCAGTAGTGGTAAAAGGAGATCCAGTGGCAGCAGTGGCAGCAGCGGCTCCAGCGGTAGTCGTGGTAAAAGAAGATCCAGTGGCAGTAGCGGAAGCAGCGGCTCCAGCGGGTCCAGCGGCAGTCATGGTAAAAGGAGATCCAGTGGTAGTAGCGGATCTAGCGGCTCCAGCGGCAGTCATGGTAAAAGAAGATCCAGTGGCAGTAGCGGAAGCAGCGGCAGTCATGGTAAAAGAAGATCCAGTGGAAGCAGCGGCTCCAGCGGTAGTCGTGGTAAAAGAAGATCCAGTGGCAGTAGCGGAAGCAGCGGATCTAGCGGCAGTCATGGTAAAAGAAGGTCCAGTGGCAGCAGCGGAAGCAGCGGGTCCAGCGGCAGTAGTGGTAGAAGGAGATCCAGTGGAAGCAGCGGATCTAGCGGCTCCAGCGGCAGTCATGGTAAAAGAAGATCCAGTGGCAGTAGCGGAAGCAGCGGGTCCAGCGGCAGTCATGGTAAAAGAAGATCCAGTGGCAGTAGCGGAAGCAGCGGCTCCAGTGGCAGCAGTGGTAGCAGCGGAAGTAGCGGGTCCAGTGGTAGACAAAGTTCAAGCAGGAGTAAAGGAGTTCGCGGACCATTAGGTAGACGTCATCGTTCAGGTTCTTCAGGCAGCAGTGGCTCTAGTGGCAGTCACGGCAGCAGCGGCTCCAGCGGTAGTCACGGCAGCAGCGGCTCCAGCGGTAGTCACGGCAGCAGCGGCTCCAGCGGCAGTCACGGCAGCAGTGGCTCCAGCGGCAGTCACGGTAAAAGGAGATCCAGTGGCAGTAGCGGAAGCAGTGGCTCCAGCGGTAGTCACGGTAGAAAGCGCTCTAGTGGCAGTAGCGGAAGCAGTGGCTCCAGCGGGAGTCACGGTAAAAGGAGATCCAGTGGCAGTAGCGGATCCAGCGGGTCCAGTGGCAGCAGTGGATCTAGCGGTAGTCATGGTAGCAGCGGTTCCAGTGGGAGACAAAGTTCAAGTCGGAGCAAGGGTATCCGCGGACCATTAGGCAGACGTCATCGTTCCGGTTCTTCAGGCAGTAGCGGATCTAGCGGTAGTAGTGGAAGCAGCGGATCCAGCGGCAGTCACGGAAGCAGCGGGTCCAGCGGCAGTCACGGAAGCAGCGGGTCCAGCGGCAGTCACGGAAGCAGCGGGTCCAGCGGCAGTCACGGAAGCAGCGGGTCCAGCGGCAGTCACGGAAGCAGCGGGTCCAGCGGTAGTCACGGAAGCAGCGGGAGTCACGGTAGTAGCGGAAGCAGCGGATCCAGTGGCAGTCACGGTAGTAGCGGAAGCAGCGGATCCAGCGGGTCTAGCGGTAGTTCCGGAAGCAGCGGATCCAGCGGTTCTAGCGGTAGTAGTGGATGTAGCTGCGGTAGTTCTGGTTCATGTGGTTCTTGCGGAAGCAGCGGATCCAGCGGTAGTCATGGAAGTAGTGGATGTAGCTGTGGTAGTTCCGGAAGTAGTGGTTCTAGCGGTAGTTCCGGAAGTAGCGGGTCTAGCGGTAGTTCTGGAAGTAGCGGATCCAGCGGTAGACAAAGTTCAAGTCGGAGCAAAGGAAGTAGTGGGCCATTAGGAAAACTTCACCGTTCAGGTTCCTCAGGAAGCAGCGGCAGTTCCGGCAGCAGGGGTAGCAGTGGATCACGTGGAAGTTCCGGAAGTAAGGGAAGTCATGGTTCTAACGGTAGTTCCGGTAGTTCGGGAAGTAAAGGAAGTCATGGCTCTAGCGGTAGTTCCGGAAGTTCTGGAAGCAGCGGTTCCAGCGGCAGTTCCGGCAGTTGGGGAAGTAGCGGGTCAAGTGGACGAAAAAGCACAAGCGGAAAAAGAGGCAGTTCAAATGGAGATAATGGTTCTAAAAGTAAGCGCCGCAAGCATACCAGTATAAGCAGCGGATCCAGCGGCAGTTCCGGGTCAAGTGGCAGTAAGGGGAATCATAAATCTGCCGGAAGTAAAGGCTCAAACACCAACCCAGGAGGCCATACATCTAGCGGAAATAATGGGAGCACGGGCAACTGTTCCTGTGAAGATAATAATCATGGTTCCAGTGGAAGCACAGGAGACCATGATTCTGAAAGAAAATCGAAATATCGCGGAAGTACAGGTAACAGCCAAAATAGAAGAGAATTCCGAGGGAGTCTTGGTTCACTTGGAAAAAGGAGTAAAAAACGGTAACTAAATAGAATTATAGAAACTAATTGGAACTTTATAGTTTCAATGATCCAGAAAATATTAAAAAAACCGGTACATTCAACTGAACTGTACCGGTTTTTTTATTTTTACTAAAAGCTTGGGCCGATGCCCGTCAAAACCTTTTTGGGTATTCGCCTGTTGGACAAAAAGTGGGTACAAATCTAGTAAATATTTGTAGGGTTTTTGCTGAATTATCAATAATTCGAGATATTCGTTTAGTTCAAGCCTCCAAAATTTACGTATGATAAAACAAAGGACAAGGGGTGAACGAAACGCAAAATAGAAAGGTTTTAATCAGAAGTTTGACATCAAGGGAGTGAAAAATTTACATGTATTCGTTGTCGACGGTAATCATCACCATCTTATCATTTATCCTTACCATGGTTTTGATATTTCTCCGTCCTAAAAACATGAACGAGGCAATCCCTGCAACAATCGGAGCCATTATAGTTTTCCTTAGCGGAAGTGTTTCGCCCGGGGATTTACTGGATATAAGTTCAAAAGTAACAGGAGCAGCCATAACTATCATAGCCACAATTGTCATGGCCATAGTGCTTGAAAGTTTCGGATTTTTCAAGTGGACTGCTGCTCTCATGTTAAAAGTTTCAAAGGGATCGGGAATTCGACTATTTTGGTATACGTTGTTGCTTTGCTTTTTAATGACTCTATTCTTTAATAATGATGGAAGTATTTTAATCACTACACCCATCTTAATTTTAATTTTAAAAAACCTAGGGTTAAAGAATCGTCAAAAAATTCCATTCCTACTAAGTGGCGCCTTAATTGCAACCGCCTCCAGTGCGCCAATCGGTGTAAGTAATATTGTCAACCTAATTGCCCTAAAAATTATCGGAATGGATCTTTATTTACAAACGGAAATGATGTTTGTACCGGGGGTGTTAGGTCTACTCTTCTTAGCCTATTTATTGTATTTAATCTTTAAAAAGGATATTCCAAAAGAAATTCGCTTCCATTCCTATTCGATTCCACTCCAGAAAAACCGCCGCTACCATCCACTCCAAAAAAGTAATGACAGTTTATTTCAACAACAAAAGAAACTCATGATTTATATGCTGTTATTTGTATTTTTGGTTCGAATTAGTTTATTTGTTGCCTCCTTCATTGGAATATCCGTATCATTGGTTGCCGTTTTAGGTTCGTTAGTTTTATTAATTTGGCGATGGATTTATCTCAAGGTAAATCCCAAAGATGTAGCCGGCAAAATTCCATGGCATATCTTAATATTTGCCTTCAGTATGTATGTGATCATATTTGGTCTCCATAATATTGGTCTAACAGATTATTTATTAGTACATTTAAAGCCAATTGTTAATGATAGTCTATTCCATGCGAGTATTACCATGGGGATTATTACTGCAGTGTTATCGAACATATTTAATAACCATCCTGCCTTAATGGTTGCTACATTAACCTTAACCGAAATGGGACTAGACCCACTTTTATTAAAAACCGTATACTTATCTAATATTATTGGCAGTGATATTGGTTCGCTTATTCTGCCTATTGGTACTTTAGCCACTTTAATATGGATGCATATTTTAAAGAAAAACCATATTCCTATTTCATGGAAGGATTACATGAAAGTCACCATTATCGTGATTCCACTAACAATGATTTTTACTCTCATATCTTTATACCTCTGGCTTTTACTAGTATTTGTAAAATAAATAATTCCAGGATCCATCATTGATGGATCCTTTTATTTTGATAAGAGAATAAATCATCCAGTTTATATGTATTGGAGAGATTTTTAACCTTCTTTATACAAAATGTATAAAATTTAGAAAAAAAACTATACTCCTTGTCTAATAGATGCACTTTCTTTCTTTTGATATAATATTTGAAGAGAATGAAAATTCAGAATGTTCATTCGGAATGAATTCGCACACAATTTAACAATAATATTATACTTTGAAAAATTGTGTGATTAAAGGAAAGAATACTTTTGTAGTTTTATAGTAAAGCCTTAAAGGGTTGTTATTCCTTATATCGCAGTACTAAGTGAACCTAAAATTTTATATACACCAAAAGGAGGTAGACATGATACAAGTAAAAAAACTAGTTAAAGCATTCGACACTAATACTGTGTTAGATGGAATTGATTTAACCGTAGAAGAAAAAGAAGTTGTTGTTTTAATTGGTGCCAGCGGTTCAGGAAAAAGCACACTCCTTCGATGCCTTAATTTCCTTGAGATGTATGACCAAGGGGAGATCACCCTACTTGGAAAAAGGGTTGTTCCCAATGAGACAAATTTGAATAATATCCGGGCGGAAGTAGGGATGGTGTTTCAACATTTTAATCTTTTTCCCCATAAGAACGTTCTAGAAAATATTATGGAAGCCCCTTTATTTGTAAAAAAATTGGACAAGCAGCAAACAAAAGAAAAAGCGCTTGATTTGCTCGAAAAAGTAGGGTTAAAGGACAAAGCTCAAGCATATCCAAGGAATTTATCAGGAGGGCAAAAACAAAGAGTAGCTATCGCCCGTGCTTTAGCAATGGAACCTCGTATTATGCTCTTTGATGAGCCGACCTCTGCATTGGACCCCGAACTTGTCGGTGAAGTTCTCCAAGTCATGAAGCAACTCGCTAAAGAAGGGATGACGATGATTGTAGTAACCCATGAAATGGGATTTGCTCGTGAGGTTGCCGACCGTGTTGTATTTATGGGGAATGGCAAAATTTTAGAAGAGGGACCACCAAATGAATTCTTTCTTAATCCAAAGCATGAAAAAGCTAAACAGTTTTTAAATAGTATTTTATAAAAATAACGAGGAGGATTTTCATGAAAAAGAAATGGGGATTGGGTCTATTTATCGGTGTTATTATTGCTGCTTTAATGCTCTCAGCCTGTAGTAATAAAACAAGTACTGACTCAACAAAGGAAAAAGAATTCCATTACGCGATGAGCGGATTATACAAACCTTTTAATTTCAAAGAAAATGGCAAATTACAAGGCTTCGATGTAGAAATCGGAGAAGCACTTGCTAAGAAAATGGGAATGAAGCCTGTTCCTGTCACAAATCCTTGGGAAACTCTCATTCAGGGACTACAAGCAAAAAAATATGACGCAATTATTGGCAGTATGACAGTAACAGACGAACGAAAAAAATCAGTTGATTTTACTGACACGTATTATCGTTCAGGAGCACAAATTTTTGTATCTGAAAATAACAATAGTATTCATTCAGATTCTGATTTAAAAGGCAAGAAAATTGGTGTTGTCAAAGCAAGTACTTATAAGGACCTGGCATTAACCTATACGGATAAAAAGAATGTTGTAGAATATGACAGTGATATTACTGCACTTATGGATCTACCAACAGGCAGATTAGATGCCGTGATTACCGATCAAATGGTTGGCCTTCCAATTATCAAAGCAGGTTCAATTAAAATAAAAGATATTGGAAAACCGTTAACTCATGATGATCAAGCGATTGCTGTCCGAAAAGAAGATAAGGAATTAAAGGAAAAACTTAATAAGGCGTTAAAGGAAATCATAAAAGATGGAACCTATGAAAAAATTAGCGATAAATGGTTTGGACGCAATATTTTAGGAGAATAAGAGCAGGGAAAGGGTGTGGATTGAATCACACCCTTTTCAATAAGATAGGAAGGTGATTATTATTTTTGATATTTTTTTAAACACCTTTGATGTTTTTCCAAAGGCAGCCTTTCTAACCTTGAGGTTAACCATTACATCGTTATTAATTGGAAGTATCATTGGACTGATATTCGCATTTTTTAGAATATCTACAAATAAATGGTTAAATAAATTTGCAACTCTATATATCGGATTAATTCGGGGAACTCCTTTAATTGTTCAAATTGCTATCCTCTATTTTGGAATTGCTTCGGTTGTTACACTTTCGCAATTTTGGGCAGGGGCCTTAGCATTAGCCATTCATAATGGGGCCTATATTGCTGAAATATTTCGAGGCGCCATTCAATCTGTTGATAGCGGACAGATGGAAGCGGGACGTTCACTAGGCATGAGTTATCCCCTAACAATGAGAAGGATTATTTTACCGCAAGCATTTAAATTTTCCATTCCGCCGCTTGGAAATCAATTTATCATCGGGTTAAAAGATTCTTCGTTAGTTGCCTATGTGGGAATGTCGGATTTATGGGGTTCCGGGTTAAGTGAAGCAGCAGCCAATTACCAACAGCTGCAAACATATATAGTTGTTGGCTTTTACTATTTGGTCCTAGTTTTAATTTTTACCTTCCTTTTAAGAAAAATGGAGAATCGTATGAGTCTAGATCTCAAATAGAATGCAAAAAAGGACGGAGGGGGCAAGTCTCTGTCCTTTTTCGTTCTCAAATCATTTCAGTTTAGGCAGCGATTTAACATATTGATCTGATAGTTTCATGTATTCGATGATCTTTTTTTCTTCCCTTATTTCACGATTCGGTGCCGGCCTTTCAATTCGACGATTTATACTTAATATTTTCCCCTGGTCATTGGTTTTTCCAGGAGAAAAACGATAAGATTGGTTCACAAATGTTCCCGTCGGGGCATAAAAGCGAATTCCGATTTGATTCTTACTTGCATTAAGCAAATCAGTACCAAATACAATTTGTTTGCTAATATTGAGGCCTAAAAGATTCGCAACGGTTGGATAAATATCTACCAAACCCCCGACAGTAGGAATCTTCTTCGCTTTTTCCACTGATGGAACCTTCACAATTAAAGGGATATTTAAATGGTCTAAAACAGAATCATATTTTCTCCCGAAAATCTGCTGAACTAATTGTTTATCCTGTTCACTTTTCATTTGCAGTCCTTGATGGTCACCATAAACGGCGATTACGGAGTCCTTATAAAGACCTTCTCGCTTCAAACCCTCGACGAACTTTCCAAAAGCATAATCCGCATAGCTAACCGATTTAATATAGGAGCCTACGAAGGAATTGTCATATTCCTTTGGCAATTGAACCGCATAAGGCTGTTTCGATTCCGGAAGCTTAAAGGGGAAATGACTGGATAAAGCAATAATATTTGCATAAAATTTTTTTCCGTCTCGATGAAAGTCAGCTAATTTTTCAATTGTTTTTTTATACATCACCTCATCCGAAACACCATATGAAATGATATCGTTTGTACCAAAATACTTTTTATCATAAAATTCATTAAAACCTAAGGACTGATAAAGCTGATTTCTGTTCCAAAAAGAAACACTATTGGCATGAAAGGTAGCAGTATGGTAGCCATTTCCCTCGAGCATTTTAGGAAGACTCGGCACCGCTTTTCCTTCAATTGCAGTAGACATCGGCACATCTCCTAGAGGATAGATCGATGTATTGGTAATAAATTCAGCATCTGATGTATTGCCTTTTCCCACTTGGGAGTAAAAATGGGGGAAATAATAGGAGCTCCTTACCAGCTTATTTAAATTAGGAGTTACCTCTTTGCCATTTATTTTTAAGTTAATAAAAAAATTTTGAACGGATTCTAATTGAATAATGATCAAATTTTTATCCGATGCAACCCCGCGCAGTCTCATACTGCCATTATCTGAGCTATTCCGATTCTTTTCTAAGGATTCAGCGCTAATGTCATTATTTGAAAAAATAGACTGAATATCCGTAGCCGCCTCTGAAAACTGATAGCCCATAATCCCTAATTTTTCATATTTACTTAATTCATTTATGATTTTAGATGAAGAAAATAGGCTTGTACCGGTAAAAAATAATAAAAAGGCAATGGTTAACCCGAAAAGTTTTGGCCCAAGTTGTAATTGACTAAATGGTAAAATGCGCTTTAGTTTTGGCCAAAAGCAAAGCAAAATAAAATCGAAAAATAACCATATATATTCGAGTTTGAATAGTGCAACGATACTGTCAGAAATTTCTCCAACCTGATCAATTTCACCTAAAGATTTATACGTAAAAATGGTGTTGTAGTAATCAAAATAGAGTAGGGTAGTTAAGCAAAGAATGGAATAGCCAAAGTTCAGGATCAAAAGCAAAATACTTGAAACCCTGTTTCTAATAGAAGACACTGTAATAATAAATAAGGCCAAAAAGGCCATTTCCGTTAAAAAACCAACTATATTTAGCTCATCCATAATCGAATATTTTACATAGAGTGATTTTAATAATAACGATAAAAACACAAATAGTCCGAGTTGAGAAGATCTTTCTTTCATCCTGCACCTGCCAGTTTTATTTTTGATTGTTTCTTTTCTATCCTTGCCAATATGATATGCCTGATATAACCCCAGAATCGAAAAACCTGTTTTAGTTTAAACCTTCCGTTTTAAATGCGTTCTTTATGGATACCCTTATTGAAAAGGGGTAACAGACACACACCCCATTAAAGTTGAGGTGTACTATGTTTATCATATTAGTGGCAATTTGCTTAGTGCTGACGGTTGGATATGGTGTTTTTACACATGGCTGGAGTGAAGCTTCGGAGTTTGGGATTTACCTTTTTTTATTAGCCGTACAGGCCATATCCCTATTTTTTGTCGGCTATCAAACCTTTATGAGTTATGCAGGACTACGAAAATTTAAAAAGACGGTCATTAAGGAGCCTAAAAATAGGTTTGCCGTCCTTGTTGCAGCACATAATGAAGAAAATGTGATCAGCCAAATTTGTGAGAATTTAAAAAATTTAAACTATCCGAAAGACTTATATGATGTATATGTTATTTGTGATAATTGCTCAGATAGTACAGCATCTGCGGTCCGTGCTACAGGTGTGAAGGCGATGGAAAGACATGATCCGACTCGCAAGGGGAAAGGCTTTGGACTTGAGTGGATGTTCGAACGCTTATGGGAGATTGAAGAGGACGGAACCTCCTATGATGCTGTGGTCATGTTTGATGCCGATAACCTGGTCGGAAGGGATTTTTTACAGATCATTAACTCTAAACTGATGGAAGGGAATGATGTCGTTCAAGCCTACTTGGATTCTAAAAATCCTGAAGATACATGGGTAACCAAATCCTATTCGTTTGCGTACTGGTCAACGAATCGAATTTATCAGCTAGTCAGGGAGAATTTAGGTTTAACTGCCCAACTAGGCGGGACAGGGGTTACGGTCACCACCAAGGTTTTAAAAGAAATTGGCTGGGGGGCAACATCCTTAACAGAAGATCTTGAATTTACACAAAGATATATTTTAAAAACAGGAAAAAGAGTGGCTTGGGCCCACGATGCAAAACTATATGATGAAAAACCGTTAGGCTTTAAGCAATCCTTTAGACAGCGAATCCGCTGGATGCAGGGACATTTTGACTGTATGACAAGATATACATTCCCATTATTACTCGAAGGAATAAAAAAACGAAAGTTCATGCTTATTGATTCTGCAATCTATTTAGTCATGCCTTCTCGATCGATTTTGGCATTAATTCTGATTATTGCCGGATTTCTTTCATATACGGGTGTATATGAGGTGGATGGCTTTTTAGGAGATGTTGTCGATAAGTCCATAATCTTTGATGGGTGGATTTACGGGACCTTTATTGCGGCCTATTTATCCTTGCCAATTCTTGCGATGATTTTAGAGAAAAAAGGGAAAAAACTTCACTGGTTTTTTGTTTCCTATATTTTTGGACTCTCCTGGATTCCCGTTACGATTTTAGGGTTTCTAAAAAAGAATCAGAGAGAATGGAATCATACCGTGCATACTCGTGCTGTAGCCATCGAGGAATTAGAGTTAGAACCGGAAGAAGAAACAGAAACAGCTTATCAAGCATCACCAACAAAATAATAAAAAACATTGGGTATGGATGCCCAATGTTTTTTTGTTGATTAAATTTTGGACGATCGTTCAAGCCCTTTTTGATAGTAAACCTCAAGCGATTCTTGCGGAACCATACTTCCGCCAGTTGCCCAAACAATATGGGACGCGTTTTTCATCTTATCCTTTAAATTGTGTTTCGCGATATAATCAGAGCCTTTTTTAAATAATTGGACCGGGCCCGCCATTCCTGCTAATGCGGAAGGTTCTAAGCGAATTTCTTCTTGGTCCACTAATTCCTTTAAAAGCCAGTAAAGCTGCTCATCACTGACGGTATAACAGCCACTTAAAAAAGGCTCCATGGTTTTCCCAACAAAACCGGAGGGTCTGCCAACTGCCAACCCATCGGCATCTGTACAATTATCAATTCCTATATCCTGAACAGAAATTTTATCGTGAAGTTCGGTTATTAACCCAAGCAGCATACAAGGAGAGTGTGTTGGCTCGGCAAAGAAACAATGGGCATAATCCCCAAACAATTGTTTTAACCCAAAAGCTACACCACCGGGGCCGCCGCCGACTCCGCACGGAAGGTAAACAAATAGCGGGTGATTTTCATCCACCATTACTGCTAATTCCTCTAGTTGTTTTTTTAAACGAGAGGCAGCAACAGCATATCCTAAAAATAAATCATGGGAATTTTCATCATCGATGAAATAACAGTTCGGGTCAGCTTCCGCCTGTATTCTGCCTTCTTCAACTGCTTTACTATAATCTGCCTCATATTCAATCACGTTAACGTTTTTGCTGCGTAGAAGGTCTTTTTTCCATTGTTTTGCATCGGCTGACATATGAACCGTTACATGAAAACCTAGCTTTGCACTAATAATTCCAATACTAAGACCTAAATTTCCAGTTGAACCAACTGCGATGGAATAACCTGAGAAAAAGGTACGAAATTGATCGCTGTCAATGATAGAATAGTCATCCGTTAGTTTTAATAATCCATGCTCAATTGCCAATTTCTCAGCATGCTTTAAAACCTCATAAATTCCACCTCGTGCTTTAATCGATCCGGAAATAGGAAGGTGGCTGTCACATTTTAACCATAATTCTCCTTCAATCGATTCTTGGTTGGCTTGTTCTAAATAGTGTTTCATCGAAGGAATTTTCACTAAAGAAGACTCGATTATTCCGTCTGTTGGTTTCGTTTCAGGGAAAACCCTTGCAATGTAGGGTGCAAATCTTTTTAATCTTTCCTCAGCATCCCGAATATCATCCTTGGTTAACGGGGCTTTTTCAAACTTTTTTTTACCAGTTTCAAGATGAGGATTGACCCAAAAAACTTCATCCAATGCGATTAAATTTTGTAGCAGGGGATGTTGCGCGATTAGTGTTTTTTTGTCAAGGTTATTCATAAAATTTACCTCCACTTGTATTTCTAGGATAAATTTAGTTTAACACATCAGAAATGGATAACTGGCTCTAAAAAAGAAAAAAGACGGCAGGTTTGACCGTCTTTTCCTATATTTGAAAGAATTGATTGATTTGATCCTGTGTTAAAAGATTACCAATAAAGAAGGAGCCGAAAATCCCGTAGACAGCGCTAACCTCATCAAATCTTGTATCATAGATTAATTTTTTAAATTGTAGGGCATCATCACAAAATAGGGAAACGCCCCATTCATAGTCATCAAGACCAACGGAACCTGTTACAATCCGTTTCACTTGCTCCGAATATGGTTTTCCTGTACCAATATGTTCAAACATTAACCGTTTCCTTTCCTCCATAGGAAGCATAAACCAGTTCGTTTTATCGCCGCGAAGTTTACTCATAGGATAAAAGCAAATGTATTCTGTTTTTGGGATTGAAGGATAAAGTTTTGCCCTCATCGCAGGATCTTCAAATGGATTAGCCGCCAGCTGCGAGTAACTGCTTTTTTCGATAACGGAAACATAGGAATAAGCAGGTTTTGTGTAATCTGCCAGCAATGTTTTATTAAATTCTGTCTTCACTTCGATTATTTCTTTCATTGTAGGACGGAGAATCATAAACATTAGGTCGGCCTTTTGTCCTGCAACCGTATAAACAGTATGGCTGCCTTGTTTATTTTCCTCGACCAATTCCCACTTATTTAAAAGAGCTTTAAATTCACTTAATGCCTGTTCACGCTGTGCTTCTGTTGCCGCCTTCCATTTTGGCCAATCGATATTCCTGAAATCATGTAAACTATACCAGCCCTCAATTGTTTTCATTGCTTGATTCATTATTATCACTCCAAATAGGTTTCAATCTCTTTAATACAAATGATAATCATTTTCATTATATTTTGATGTGATTTAAATCACATTTTAAGAGCTTGCTATGCAACGCGTTTCATATTTTAAAATTTAAAATACAAAATAAAAGGGAGGAAATAAAAATGTTAGAATTAATCCTAATGTGTATGATGATCTACCTAAGTACGTTTTTCTGTTTAAAGCTATCAGAAGAAGATCCTGTAGTGAAACCCTTTCATAACTTTGAGGATTTTTTTAAATAAGGTGATTAAGTGACAAATATTAGAGATTTGGCTAAGATGGCAGGTGTTTCTGTCACCACCGTTTCACGGGTTTTGAATCAACATCCATATGTAAGCGAGGAAAAAAAGCAAAAGGTTTTAGAAGCTATTGAACGAAGTAATTATCACCGTAATCTGAATGCTGTTCATTTAAGTAAGGGCAAAACTTTTCTTATTGGAGTCGTGATTCCATTTACTGAACATCCTTATTTTGGTTTAATCATCAAGGGGATTGCAAATGAGGCCTTAGTCCACAATCATCACCTTGTATTAATACAAACCAATTATGAAGTAGCGAGAGAACAAGAAGCCCTAAACATGCTAAAACAAAAACAAATTGATGCATTGATTATTTGTTCAAGAAAATGTGATTGGTCTGCAATCGATGAATATCTCCAATTTGGACCCATTATTTTATTCGAGGATACGAGAGGAAAGAGAGTTTCTTCGATTTTTGTTGACCATTATAAAACGTTTGATTATGCCTTAGAATACTTGAAATCGAGAGGACATCAAGAGATTGCCTATTGTATTGGACGAACGTCGGGAACAAATAGTCAAGCAAGGGAATCAGCCTATAAAAATTTTCTTAAGAAAAACAACATGCCCTTTAAACGAGAGTATATCTTTGATAACTGTCTATATATTGAAGATGGAGAAAGAGTGGTAGAACGGATTAAACAAATGTATACTCCGCCAACTGCCATTTTGGCAACTAGCGACCAGGTAGCCGTTGGGATCATTACGAGCTGCCAGCAGCGAAATATTTCGATTCCAGGAGATCTTGCTTTAATCGGCTTCAATAACGAACCAATTGCTAAAATGATGAATATTACAACGATTGAAATTCCACTAATAGAAATAGGAAGAAGGCTTTTTCTACAATCAATTGAACATGGGGTAGTTTCTTACCAAGAAATTTCTGTTAATTTAATTGAAAGGAAAACCGTCTAATTAAAAGGAATGTTACAGAAGTTGATTGGAGCGGAAAGCAACAACCAAGTTTAACTGAGCCAATTAAAAAAAGATGCCTAAATGTTGAATTTTGCTTGTATGATAGATGGAAGACACTTAACAAATTGCCCATTTTACGATAATATTATTTAGTGAATTATTTCAATTGATTCAATGTTGAAAGAGAGTTGGAAAACGATGGGACGTAAGTGGAATAATATTAAAGAAAAGAAAGCCTCTAAAGATGCAAATACAAGCCGTATTTATGCTAAGTTTGGCCGTGAAATTTATGTAGCAGCAAGACAGGGCGAACCAGATCCTGAATCCAATACAGCATTAAAAGTTGTACTCGAACGCGCGAAAACATACAGCGTACCAAAACATATCATTGACCGTGCGATTGAAAAAGCAAAGGGTGGCTCAGAGGAAAGCTATGACGAGCTTCGATATGAAGGATTTGGACCAAATGGTTCTATGGTTATTGTTGATGCATTAACAAATAACGTAAACCGCACCGCTTCCGATGTCCGTGCTGCTTTCGGAAAAAACGGCGGTAATATGGGAGTAAGTGGTTCTGTTGCCTATATGTTTGATGCCACAGCTGTTTTTGGTATTGAAGGGAAGACAGAGGAAGAAGTTCTTGAAATTTTGATGGAAGCAGACGTGGATGTTCGTGACATTATTGAAGAAGAGGAACAGGTAATTGTTTATGCTGAGCCTGACCAATTCCATGCTGTTCAACAAGCATTCAAAAATGCCGGCATTACGGAATTTACTGTTGCTGAATTAACCATGCTTGCACAAAATGAAATTACCCTTCCTGAAGATGGACAAGCAAAATTTGAAAAAATGATTGATGCACTTGAAGATTTAGAAGATGTTAGGCAAGTGTACCACAACGTTGATTTAGGTGAATAATTGGTCATGCAGCCCTTTTTAGCTAAACTGGGCTGCTTTTAATTGCCCACATATTTTAATGAATGCCCGCCCATTCCATGGACATCTATCCCGCATACATTAGAGAAAGTAAGGCTTTTACCTAGCAGGGAGAGGATGGGCATAATGAATATCAGAACTCATGGAGGGCATCATGGTGGTTATCATGACCATAACCACCATGGTGGATATTATCACGGAGGACATGGTGGATACGGTGGTTATGGCGGTTACGGTGCACCGTTTGTTGGAGGGCTTTTAGGAGGTTTAACAGCCGGTGCTTTACTATCTCCTGGGATTGGTTATGGCGGCTACGGCGGCTATCCTTACCCGGCAGCTGTTCCATATCCAGCGCCATATCCAGCCCCGTATTATCCATATGGTGGATATCCATACTATTAAACAATTGACTTTCTATTTCGGAAGACACTTACTCGATTAAGAAGTGTCTTTTCGTTTCTAAAAGGGTCAATAAGATACTAGGACTTGGATTTTTAAAAGACTACGGGTAAAATTTATTACATAAAAGATTTTATGACAAAATTTTAAGATTGGGGATTTACCATGATTGTAAAAACAGAAGAAGATATTAATGGCATAAAAGAAATCGGCCGAATTTGTGCGGCAATTCGAGATGAATTAGTCCAAAAAACTAAACCAGGTATCACGACAAAAGAGTTAGACGAAATTGCCGGTGGGCTTTTTGAAAAAGAAGGAGCCATTTCTGCACCAAAAGGAGAATATGATTTTCCGGGCTATACCTGTATAAGTGTGAATGAAGAAGTAGCCCATGGTATACCGGGAAATCGAGTGATTCAAGAGGGGGACCTCGTCAATATTGATGTTTCAGGTTCCAAAAATGGTTATTTCGCCGATACCGGCATCTCGATTGTCGTGGGAGAAGGAGATCCTGTGTTAAAAAGAATCTGTGAAGTAGCACAAGAAGCTTTTGAAGCCGGTCTTACGAAAGCAAAGCCGGGTTCAAAAATAAACGGTATGGGGAAAGTAGTTTATCAGACGGCTAGAAAACAAGGATTCACCGTGATCAAAAACCTTACGGGCCATGGAATTGGACGGACCATCCATGAGAAGCCTGAATATATTTTTAATTATTATGAACCATCAGAGAGTGGCTTGTTACGTGAAGGAATGGTTATTGCGTTTGAACCATTTATCTCTACACATGAAGAAGAAGTGCTCGAAAAAGGTGACGGCTGGACTTATATAACCGAACAAAGCCGCGTTGCCCAATATGAACACACCCTGATTATTACCAAAGACGGTCCGATTATTGTCACAAAATAATTTAAGGATAATAGCTGATAGTTCCCATACTTGATGAAAAATCGGTTCATCGGGCACTATCAAGGGCTCATAGTTCCCGCACTTGATGAATAATCGGTTCATCGGGCACTATCAGGGGTTCAATGTTCCCGTACTTGATGAATAATCGGTTCATCGGGCACTATCAGGGGTTCAATGTTCCCGTACTTGATGAATAATCGGTTCATCGGGCACTATCAAGGGCTCATAGTTCCCACACTTGATGAAATATCAGTTCATCGGGCACTATCAGGAGTTCATAGTTCCCGTTCACGATGAAATATCAGTTCATCGGGCACTATCAAGAGCTCATAGTTCCCGTACTTGATGAAAAATCGGTTTATCGGGCACTAACAAGGGCTCATAGTTCCCGCACTTTATGAAATATCAGTTCATCGGGCACTATCAAGAGCTCATAGTTCCCGTACTTGATGAAATATCGGTTCATCGGGCACTATCAGGGGTTCATAGTTCCCGTTCACGATGAAATATCAGTTCATCGGGCACTATCAAGAGCTCATAGTTCCCGCACTTTATGAAAAATCAGTTCATCGGGCACTATCAAGGGTTCATAGTTCCCGTTCACGGTGAAAAATCGGTTTATCGGGCACTATCAAGGGTTCATAGTTCCCGTTCACGGTGAAATATCGGTTCATTAGGCACTATCAAGAGCTCATAGTTCCCGCACTTGATGAAAAATCAGTTCATCGAGCACTCTAAAGGGTTCATAGGTACCATTTTCAATTTCCACAAGTTAACAATGTAAAAAAGGCCTCATGAAGAGGCCTTTTTTGCTGAACCACATTCTTGTTTTTCATCTTTATGACTACTATTTTCTTTGACTTCTTCAATTTTCACATAGCAGCAGTCTGATTGTTTTTTTAAAAGTTTAAACAACTAGACTTATAAAGCCCTATTTGAAACCATTTTCAATTTTTTCCGTATGTAATAGAAATTACTCAATGGGAAAAATAGAGCAAGAAGATTATAAAATGAAAATAGGTGGCTAAGAAATGGAGTCAAAAGAGGAATTACTAAAAGAACTATCCATCATTGAAAAATGGGAAAAAGGCCAGAGCGGTCTGTGGTTTTGGGAACGGATTGGGCGTCTTCCATTTAAGCTGTTAGATAAGATTACACCCCAATTTATTCATAATAAGATCGGTTTATTGCTTGAAGAAATTGGGGCGTACATCCAAACTGGTGGAAGATATTTAATTAACGAAAAAAGTTTATTCAACATGGTTCAAAAAGAAACAAATCAACCCATTGAAAAGGTTTCAGATATTCAGGATTTGCCGTTAAAAACAATGGATAAAATTAGCCATGAACTAAGCGGGCGCAGAAAGAATTTTGCTGCACTCCAAGGCGCAAGCACAGGAATTGGGGGAATATTCACCCTAGCCATTGATATACCGGCTATATTGGCTATTTCCTTAAAAACCTTACAAGAAATTGCGATTCTTCACGGCTATGACCCAAACGATAAAAATGAACGAATTTTTATGATTAAATGTTTGCAATTTTCATCAGCCGATGTTGTGGGGAAACGTGCGATTCTGAATGAACTGACAAACTTTTATCAAAGAGATAAAAAATCAGATGAGATGATGTCCCAATTACAAGGCTGGAGAGAGGTTGTCTATACATACCGGGACAACTTTGGGTGGAAAAAGTTATTTCAAATAGTACCAGTAGCCGGGATGATTTTCGGCGCCTTCATTAACCGGTCCATGATTAGCGATCTTTCCGAAGCAGGGATGATGCTTTATCGGAAAAGAAAAATTTTAGAAAGATTAGAAAAAACTCAGGTTCCTTATTAAACCTGAGTTTTCGTATTTTTTTATTTCAATGGGAAATCTATCTGTACTATTCATTTAATTCAATTTATAATATGATATAACTGATCAGTTGATAAGTAAGAAGGGCTGAAACAATCAATGGCTATTACACCGAATAAACAATCTGAGATTTCTGCACTTGAAACGAAGCAGAATATAATCAACATATCTCAAAAATTATTTATGACCTATGGCTATCGTTCCGTCTCCACTAGACAAATTGCACAATCATGTGGTATTACTCAACCAGCTTTATATCATCATTTTCAAAATAAGCAAGAAATTTATATCGAAGTGGTTAAAGCAATAATGAACCGCACCAAATTCCAAATGGAGGAAATAAAAAAGCAATATACGTCCTTTAGAGAACGAGTGCATCAGATTGCCTATTACATGCTCATGAATCACCAAGAGGATTTATCACAAATGTTTCACGACCTAAAACACGAAATGAACGATGAGACACAATTACTTATTCGTAAGTGGTGGTTAGAAAGTTATTTCAATCCCATTGTTGAGATCATCGTGGAAGCAGAACATGAAAAACAAATAAAGGAACTGTCAAAGCTTGAAAGCAATCCAATGGAAATGTCCTACTTCATTTTAGATATCCTTAAGTCCTTATTACAATTTTCAGGACTTAAAAACTTGGATGATAAAGAGAGAAAAGTACAGACTGAGCGAAAAGCTAAATTAATTGTAAGAATTATTTTAGATGGGATAGGGAGTTAGGCTAGTAGGCCTTCTCTTTTTTGCTATCTACTTATCAACTGATAAGCTAATGAAGGGAGACGAGAATTGTGAAGAAAAATTGGTTAATGCGTTGGGGAGAGTTAGTTAGCGGGAAAAAAGGGCGATGGATTACCATCCTTATCTGGGTATTCGTCATAATTCTATTAAATATCACTTTACCCCAAGCAAATTCACAAAAGAATGAACGGGCGGATCTCTTTTTAGAGAAAGTTGACTCTCAAAAAGCAAAGGAAATCATTGAAAAGAATTTTGGAAATAAGACCGGAAACCCTGCACTGATGACTTGGTATAAAAAGAATCAGTTATCGGATGAGGATCTAGCATCCATACAAACACTAACAAAGAAACTTGTTGTTGATAACCCGATTGAAGGAGCGGAGGTGCCGCCGTTTTATAAAATGCCGCTGCCTATATTAAAACAACAAGTATCCAAGGATGGAACGACCTTTGTTTTACCGGTAGTATTTGATCAAGACCTTGAAACTGCAGAGATACAAAAACGATTGGAAAAATTGAAACAAATTTCAAAACCTATTTTCTCGTCCAATCCTTTTACGAAAAAAATCAGTGATGAAAATTCTTTACTCGTCAGAGTCACAGGACCTGCAGGAATTTCAGTAGATGCCACTGAACTATTCAGCCAAGGGGATCTCTCCTTGCTTTTTGGTACCGTTTTGCTTGTCCTGGTTTTCCTTCTGATTATTTATCGTTCGCCGATTTTGGCTCTCATCCCATTAATTGGCGTTGGGATGGCTTATATGGTGATCAGCCCGATTCTTGGATTGTTAGGGAGGGAAGGAGTAATCGACTTTGATTCTCAAGCTATCTCGATTATGACTGTTTTACTATTTGGGGCTGGGACCGATTATTGTTTATTCCTAATTGCTCAATTTCGAAACAGTTTAAAAAAAGAGGAGAGCAAATTCCGTTCGATCAAACATGCATTTACGAGATCATCTGGTGCGATTATCATGAGTGGACTGACTGTTGTGATCTCTCTTCTTGTTTTATTAGTGGCCAACTACGGATCCATCCACCGTTTTGCGATTCCATTTAGTTTGGCCATTCTCATCATGATGGTTGCGAGTTTAACGATTATTCCGGCATTTCTAAGTATTTTAGGCAGATCCTCTTTTTTTCCATTTATCCCAAGAACAGAAGAAATGGAAAAGAAATCAGCAGAGAAAAAAGGGAAGGTATATCGGGGTCGAAACAATGAGAAACGTTTAGGAAACATCATAGGCAGTTTTGTTAGCCAACACCCTTGGAAGGTGTTTTTAACTACATTTTTGATCTTGGGTGTTTTAGCTATTTATTCTTTAAAAATTGTATATACTTATGACACATTATCATCTTTTCCAAAAAATATGCCGTCTCGCGAAGGATTTGAAATCTTATCTACACATTTTAGTGCAGGTGAATTGGCACCTACGACCGTTATCGTTAAAGGGGTTAAAGACGAAAACAGCGTAAAAGCAAAAATGGAAAGATTACCATACATTGCGAATGTATCGAGTGTTCAGCGAAGTGAAAAGGATCCAAGCTTGGTCAAGTATGTAGTGGAATTAAAGGATAATCCTTATTCAAATAGGGCGATGGAATCCATTCCTAAACTAAAAAAGGACTTGAAGGAAATTTTAGTGAACGGTAGTTCAAAGAGCAAGATTTATATCAGCGGGCAAACGGCCGAACAATACGATACGAAAGAGACTACGAAAGCCGATTCCTCCATGATTATTCCGATTGTCCTTGTGATGATCGCCATTTTACTATTGTTCTATCTTCGTTCCATTATCGCTACTATCTACCTAATCGGAACGGTGCTCTTGTCTTATTTTAGTGCATTAGGGTTAGGATGGATTATCTTGCACTATGGGTTCAACGTGAATGAAATCCAAGGATTTATCCCTTTATATGCTTTTGTATTTATTGTAGCACTTGGAGAAGACTATAATATTTTTATGATTTCAAGCATTTGGAGAAAAAGTAATGAAATGACCCTTGTTAATGCAGTCAAAGAAGGGGTAGCTGAAACCGGGGGAATTATCACCTCAGCTGGTGTAATTCTAGCAGGTACATTTGCAATCTTAACGACTCTTCCAATTCAAATACTTGTCCATTTTGGAACGATTACGGCCATTGGTGTACTTCTAGATACATTTATTGTCAGACCGTTTTTGGTTCCTGCCATCACATCGATTTTAGGAAAATGGGCGTTTTGGCCGGTAAAGAAGCAAATGGGGAAGGTTGAAAAATTACAGGGATGATAAAATTCAGCTGAAATTAGTGATTCTTCTTAAGTGTAGAAAATGTGAATCTTTTCATTTTTAAACAAGATCAGGCGCAATTTCATTCGAAAATTGCGCCTGATCTTTTTATTTTTTAATGAAATGTTCTTTTTGGAACAAAATATAGTTTTGTTTCTTTATTTCGAATCTCCGCTTCTGTTACTTCATCCATTAAGCTTAGACACATACCAAATAATAAGGTAATGATAGATGCAATGACGACACCAACACCAGTTGCAGTATAAAAGTACCCTCCATTGGCAGCGCTTACAAAAAAGCTAGAAATAAAAATGAGTACACCAATACCGATTCCAAACATAGATACTTTAAAAATTTTCAAATATTTATACTCCATGATTATCACTCCCTTACTGAATATTCTATCAATTGTCACAAATTTGTCAAACTTTTTTTAAAAATATTTTTTGTAGTGCAAATTACTTGATTTTTAAAATAGGTAGACTTTATTAAAGGACAATGTAGATTTTGAACAGCGTTGATTGGAGCGGAAGGCACGAAGACTCCTGTAGGAGTACGGGACAGGGGAGACTCTTCAGGAGCGAAGCGACGAGGAGGCTCGCCGATCCGCCCACGAACCGCTTGTGCCTGGAGCGGAAATCAACAACCAAGTTTAACAGAGCCAATGGGTAAGAAAAAGAGAAATAAAAAAATCCTAAACGATTCATTTAGGATTTTTGCCTATCCATTTTGAAAGCAAATGATACTTTGGATACCGACTAATAGAGATAGGATGGAAACATGTAGGAGGACCGCTCCCAAACTTAAATGGGTATAGATTAAGAGGGCACCACTTAAACCTTGTAAAAGAATAAATAAAAAATTAATTTGACTGAAGCGATAAATGTCCGGACGATCTTTTCGATATTTTTTTGAAAGGTGAATGAGCCCAAAAAAGAGAATGATTAGACAAAGGGCAAATGAACGATGAATGATATCCACCCAAAAGGCATTTCCAACTTCCCCGTAGTGTTCGGTCGGAATCGGAAAACCACGGAAGGCTTCACCCGAACCTGTTTTGGCAACATAACCGCCGAAATAAATAGCTGCATAAAGAAAGACAAAAGTAAACCAAGAAAAGACGGAAAAAGAAGCGGGCAACTTTTTCAAGGAAGGAATTTTCTTTTCCTCCAGATAAATGACATAAGCTATATTGACTAAAGCCGAAAAAGAAATAAGAGCAATACCTAAATGTGCAGCAAGCAAAAGAGGGGAGAGCGAAACCATAACGGTCAACGCACCAAGAGTCGATTCCCCAAGGATTCCTATAATAGCAAGAAAAACTAGTAATTTAACCTTCTTCGTTTTATAGCGAATCCAAGCGATAGCTGAAACCACAAATAGCAACAGACTTGCCAGCCCAACAAACACTCGATGAGTATATTCAATAACTGAATGGTAATCTGAAAAGTCGGGATAGATCTTTCCATTACAAAAAGGGTATCCACTTCCACAGCCCATGGCCGAATTGGTCATGGTATCAATAAATCCAATGATATTTACCAGAAAAAGTGATGCTGCTGCGAGAATAGAGAGCCAGAAATACCGCATCAAAAGCACCTCCTATGTAGAATCCAATAAGCTAATCCTTTGTTAAGCTTCAGTGCCCAGCGATTTATTACAAACCGCTGGGCACTGAAAATATTTCACTATTGAACTTGAGAATTGAACGACATAATCCAAATCGATCCGGAAACAATGGTTGCAACAAATATAATTCCTAGGATCAATGCCATTACGTTGTATCTTGGTCCTTCACCGTCGCGAATATGCATAAAGAAGAATAGCTGCAGGACAAACTGTAAAACAGCTGCCAGCAAAATGCTGACCATAAGTGCTGTTTTTCCCATCATATGATTTAAAACAAGAACAAGCGGAATGATGGTTAACACAATCGATAGAATGAAACCTGTCACATATGCTTTAATGGAACCTGTGTGTTCGTGTTCATGTGTTGACATGTTACATCACCCCCATTAAATAAACCACAGTAAAGATGAAAATCCAAACAGCGTCCAAGAAGTGCCAATAAAGACTGATAATTGAAACCTTCCGTTTGGTAACATCGGTAATTCCTTTTTTAGAAATTTGAACAATAATTCCAATCATCCAAAGGATACCGAAGGAAACGTGCACGCCGTGTGTTCCAACTAAGGAAAAGAAAGAAGTAAGGAAGGCGCTGCTTTGAAGAGTCGCACCTTCATGAACCATATTTACGAATTCATTGATTTCAAGACCCACGAAAACTGCACCAAGTGCAAGTGTAACAATTAACCAACTAATAAGACCTTTTTTATTGCCTTTATGCATGGCGAGTACTGCCAAACCACTTGTAAATGAACTAATTAATAGAATAAAAGTTTCTATGACAAATCCTGGAACGTCGAAATCTTTTGCTGTAAATCCTCCATTTGTATGGTTGTGTAAAACCGCATAGCCTGCAAAGAAGGTTGCAAATAAAAGACAGTCGGTTACAAGGAAAATCCAAAATCCTAATACTTTTAACCCTTCTTGGTCAACATGACCATGATCATGGTCAGAAACATGGGCTGAAGCGTTATGTTGCATGTTTATAACCTCCTAGTTTGCAGTTCGTTGAACCGAAATGTTATTTCTTAATGCCTTTTCAGTTCGTTCGATTTCTTCTACAGAAATATAATAATCCGTGTCATATTGGAATGAACGAACAAATAACGTTACGGCAACTCCAATTAATCCGATGACACCCATCCAAATCCAATCAAACGTGAAACCAAAACCAGCAACAAAGAAGAAACATGACATGATGAATGGAATACCTGTATTTTTCGGCATATGAATCGGTTCATATTTCACCGGTTCAGGTTTATATCCTTCTTTTTTCATTTCTTCTTTTTGGTACCACCAAGCATCTTTGCCATTTGCTTTTGGTAAAATCGCAAAGTTATAAACTGGAGGAGGGGATGGGATTGACCACTCTAAAGTACGACCATCCCAAGCATCGCCTGTTACATCACGTTCACCGTGTTTAATACTATAAAGAATTTGCCAAACTTGGAAGACGAAACCGATACCCATCAAGAAGGCACCAACCGTTGAGATCAAGTTAAGCGGAGCCCAGCCCATATCCCAACCAGCAGATTGGTTATACGTATAAATACGACGAGTCATTCCCATGAAACCAAGAGCGTATTGTGGCATAAAACATACATAGAAACCAATTTGCCAGAACCAGAATCCCCATTTTCCTAAACGTTCATTTAACTTAAAGCCAAATAATTTTGGCCACCAATAATATAGACCTGCAAGGTATCCAAATACTACACCACCGATTAAAACTTGATGGAAGTGGGCGATAAGGAAGTAACTATTATGATATTGATAGTCTGCAGGTGCAGCAGCGAGCATTACACCTGTTGCACCACCGACAAGGAAACATGGAACGAATGCATAGAACCAAAGCATTGGCTGTGATAAGCGAACACGTCCGCGGTACATCGTAAACAGCCAGTTAAATACTTTGACACCTGTCGGGATCGCAATAATCATCGTACAAATCGCAAAAACAATATTTACGTTTGCGCCAGCACCCATTGTAAAGAAATGGTGGGCCCAAGTGTAATAAGAAACAACAGAAATGGCAATCATAGAAAATACCATTGAGCTGTATCCGAAAATCCGTTTTTTAGAGAAGGTAGCAACAATCTCAGAGTAAACACCAAAAGCAGGTAATACAACGATATAAACTTCTGGGTGACCCCACATCCAAATTAAGTTTACCCACATCATTGGGTTACCGCCGGCAGTCATTGTAAAGAAATGTCCGCCAAGTAATCGGTCAATCGTTAACATGATTAAGGAAACCGTTAAAATAGGGAATACCCCTAAAATCGCAATAGATGATGCTAAAACAGACCATGAAAATAATGGCATATCTCTTAAGCGCATCGTTGGTGTGCGCATTTTTAAAATCGTCACAACAAAATTAATCCCTGTTGCTAAACTTCCGATACCGGAAATCTGTATTCCCCAAATCCAGAAGTTTTGTCCAGGTCCTGGACTAAATTGATTTTCAGATAAAGGCGGGTAGGAAAGCCAGCCGGCGCTCGCTGAACCCCCGATAACAAAGGAAATATTAAAGAGCATTGCTCCAATAAAGAACAACCAAAAGCTGACTGCATTTAACATTGGATAAGCAACGTCACGTGCACCAATTTGAAGCGGAACAACCATATTAAATAAGGCAAACATAAATGGCATTGCCATAAATAAAATCATAATCGTTCCATGTGTTGTAAAAATCTCATTATAGTGTTCAGATTCTAAAAAATGCATATCTGGAAACGCAAGTTGAATACGCATTAAAACAGCATCCATACCGCCGCGGAAAAGCATAAGTAAAGATGAGAGTAGATACATAATTCCAATTTTTTTATGGTCAACAGTTGTGATCCATTCTCTCCATAACCAGCCCCATTTTTTGAAGTAGGTGAGAGAAAATACAATCCCAATCATGGCTAAAACAATCGAAACATCGGCACCATAAATCATCGGATCGCCGGTGACAAAAAAGTGAGAGTTATCCATTGATAATTTCCTCCTGTTTTTTATTTACCCATATCCATGCCGGACATAGAATGCATGGAGGTACTATCACCCATATGATTCATATGATCATAATAAGTACCGCCGTTTTTATTCACAATGTCTTCGAATAATCCCTTAGGATAAGATGAAAAGCTTAACTCTTTCTCCGTACTAGGCTTAGACAATTTTTCATAACCAGCTTTTGTTAAATCAGGAGAGCTTTGCTTAATCCCAGTTGCCCATTTATCAAAATCAGCTTGAGTCACAGATTTTACTCTAAATTGCATATGAGCAAATCCTTTACCGGTAAAGTTGGCACCAGAACCAAAGTATTCTCCAACTTTATCTGCTTGAAGCCATAACCCCATCGACATTCCCGGCATTGTATATTCCTGACCGCCTAACTGTGGAATCCAGAAGGAATTCATCGGCGCATCTGAGGTTAAAACGAATTGAACAGGCACCCCAGCCGGAATTTCAGCATAATTGACAGTGGCAATGTTTTTCCCTGGATAAGTAAACATCCATTTCCAATCCAGCGAGGTAACTTGAACCACGATCGGTTTTACATCCTTAACAGGTGGTTTTGTTAAGTTCAATGTTGTTTTGGCAGTGAAAACACCAAGAATCGCAATAATGACAACCGGAATCCCCCACCAAACAATCTCAAGCACTTTGCTGTCTGCCCATTCAGGCTGATAAGGAGCTTTGTTATCCGGCTTGTCACGATATTTAACGGCAATATATACGAAAATACCTAAAACTGGAATAATAACAACTGCACATAAAATTACGGAAATGATAATTAAATCTAATTCTTGTTGGGCAACAGGACCTTTTGGGTTTAGAACAATAAATTTACTTTTATCACACCCAGCCAAAAGAACCATACCCAATACGGCTAAAAAAGAATATTTAGCAAATTGGTTCCATTTACTCAATGTAAGTACCCCTTTCATTTAATTTGTTTTTATTTTTTTCACGATGGTAATGTTAAAAAGCTATACAAATATATCAAAAATAAGTTCATTTGAGTAGATAATTTTTTATGTTTCACAATTCTGTCACAGAAAGTTCATTTTTGGATTCAAGATATTTCCTTTCATGTAAATAGTTATTTTAAACCCCAGTTATTTTCCATCCTTAAACCTAAAAAAAGGTCTCCCCAAATGGGAAGACCTTCTCTAAAATCATTCTGTTTTTAATACTTAATCAGATTTCACTTTTTCTTTAACGGTTCTTGCTCCTCGGACATTTCCATACCGTATGCTAGCCTGTCAGGTACCGCATTCTTTTTGGGGCTGCTTTCCTGCATAGGGCTATGCAACATTCGGTGAACGAAAAACTCCCCAATTGTTATGATGATTGCTGAAATAATACTTCCCCAAGCAATCTGCATATAATTGTCTAGAAGTACACTTCCAAAAATCCAAACCACCATATAGGATAGGATAAAATCTCCAATAAGGGCATTCTTATTACCAATTCGCGAGAGTAACATCCTATCCCCAAGATAAGAAACAATTGTCATCAACACACTAAACCAAACAATATCCACCCATGTTGCATTAAAAAAAAGATCCAATGCTACCGCATAAGCAACCAGACAAGTAACAAATTTTATGATTAAAGCCATTGTACTCATTTTTTTCTACCTCCTCATCTACCATTTTAGACAATTTTATAAAATCCATTCATCCGCTTATAAATTAGATTCATTTGGAATTTTGTTTAATCTGAAAGAACTAGTGAAACAATAAAAAAGGCTATCGGGTTTGACAGCCTTCTCTATAGAGGGTTTACCTCTCATTCACCGTAATTTTGACTATAATCCCAATATTTTAATGTTTCGGTATGGTCAGTGGGTATCTCTTTTTTGACTTTTCCATTCTCATCCTTGTACACTTCATATTCCTGATAGGTTTCCACAAAATATCCATCCACTTTTTCAACCTTTTCAAGTTTCTCTACTAAATCAGGACCCTCATCAGATGGGGCGGCCGTTACAGGCTTTGCTATTTTTTGTTTACTCGCCGTTGCTGTATAGGAGTAATTTTTATTGATAAACGAAAAGGGCGAATCCAGATAGGCGGCAAAAACTAACAAGAATAACAGGGCTAACAATGACGTGGTTTGAGTGAAAGATTTCATGCTCCCGGCTCCTTTACCAATTACATCTTCATAACCCATTTTATGCATGTCCGAATGACATATGATTAAATTAAATACAGAATTTCGCCTCTGATTTTTTGCCAGTATTTAAAACGTAATCATTTATTTACCATTTTGTAATTTAATTATTCCTATGAATCACTTAAAATATTAAGGGTATTGAATTTGTGAACTTGGTATAGACAACCGGAGGTACGAGATGGAAAAAGTACGTAAAAGAAGGAAAGTTAGATGGAAAAGGGTATTTGGCCTGCTTTTTATATTGATGATTATTTTTACCACGGCTTATTCAATTTATCAATATAAGCGAGGACTATCGATTGCAGAGGCTGGAAGTTACATAGGTAATAAAAAGCAAACTGATACCTTTAAAGGGAAGGAAGTACAGTTTGGGAAAATCAATGTTCTTCTTTTAGGAAGCGACTCACGTGGTGAAAAGCATTCACGAACAGATTCCATTATGATTGCCCATTATGATCAAAATTCTCATCAAGCGAAATTGATTTCCATTATGAGAGATACATACGTTGATGTACCCGGTCACGGAAAGCAAAAGATAAATGCGGCTTATGCTTTTGGCGGTCCGGAGCTTTTAAGACAAACCATTGAAGAAAATTTCCATATTGATGTGAACTATTATGCAATGGTAGATTTTAAAGGTTTTTCCAAAGTGGTGGATGTCCTTGCACCAGATGGGATTGAAGTAGA
The DNA here is from genome assembly GCF_016107705.1 of Neobacillus cucumis. The sequence goes on along the minus strand of NZ_JAEHGC010000016.1, from coordinate 82,559 downwards.
TGTTCCGCATCAAATGTCTTCCGGAATTGGCATGACGTTAAACCCTGGAAAGCAAACGCTTCACGGGGACAAGTTATTAGGATATGTCCGGTTTAGACATGATAATCTAAGTGATTTTGGCCGTGTGGAGCGGCAACAGGAGGTCCTAACTAAACTTGAGGATCAGGCATTAAGCATGGGAAGTGTTATCAAGATTCCGAAGCTATTAGGTGTAATCAATCCGTATATTGAAACCAATCTGGATTCATCCACGTTATTTTCTTTGGGGAAGGATTTAATTACGAATCGTTCCTCTAATTTAAAAACACTGCGGGTTCCAGTTGATGGTTCCTTCACAAACGAACGATTTAACGATGTAGGTGAGGTTCTAAGTATTAATCTCGATCAAAATATTACAGCAATCGAAAATTTTTTAGGGTCAACTAACAGCTAACCATTTTAAAGAAGGCTAATCGATTTAATTCGATTGGCTTTCTTTGTAAATAAAAATATAGTGAAATCGCCGTTTCAGCAGGATGGACAACTCCGTAAACTATATTAATACCTCGTTTCGAAAGGAAATTTAGTAATGTAAAAGGGGGATTTTTTTTATAAAGGCAGGTGAAGAGAATTGTATTTGGTTGGTTTCTATTCTCCAAAAGCAAAATCAGGTGTCACAGAATTATCTTTATCAATTTATCATTGGCTTAAAACAAACACCAGTCTTTCCGCAGCTTTTATTTCTTACGGGGCTTTAGAAAAAGAAGAAATTTCAACGGAATTGATCCATGAATTCTCAAAATTATCTCTTGCAGAAAAAAAACGGAAAATTAAACAAATGAAAAAAGAATTTGATATTATCATATACGATGCATCCAGTCAGCTATCAGAAGGAGTGTTAAGCCTATTACCCATTGTTGACCGCTTATTTGTTGTTGGCGAAGAACATCGGGATTTCGCGGTAAAACTTCAGGAAATCATTGAATTTGATAAAATTTTTGATAAGCACGTAAAAAATTTTATTACCCATTTAAAAGGAAATAAAACCTTTATCATTCGCGAAAGTAAGGAAAATCATGTGATCGGCTTTAATTATTCCAATAAAGAAACAAATGATATTGGGCAAATGATCTATACAGATTATGTCACTCATTATCTAAATAAAAACCTGATTGAGAAAAACGAAAGGGTTTACAAAAAAATAAAACAAATTCCAAAAGATGAGTTAGCTTTCGGCTTATATGAATTAGGGATCGATTTTGAAAAAGCATTATTATTTCATAGCTATGTTCATATACGAGAAGAAATAGGTCAGGATTATAATGAAGCTTTAGAAACTTTATTTCCACAATTAATCCATTCCTCGTTTGAAGAACTTCTAGACAAGTTCCGAAGTGAATTATTCTTATTTTCACAATTTAAACTTTATCCCTTCTCCATTAAGTAAACCATCGGTAAAATTTCTTTTCCGGCTTAAAAAACAGATCATATATTGGGTTCCGGCGCAATAATCTAGCGCCGGAAGTAAGAGGTCTCAATTCTCTTGCACCATTTTAGCAACGGGGCGATAAATCTGAAATAGAATCAATGCCAGGACTGATATGACTGCCCCTGAGATGTAGGGTAAACCTATCGTTATCGAAAATAGCCAGCCTCCCAATGGCGGCCCGATAATTCTTCCTAATGAATCAAAAGAAGAGAGTAAACCGGTCGTGCTTCCATGTCCTGCTGATGAAGTTTTCGTAAGTAAAGCAGAAACACTGGGACGAATTACGCCATTACCTATTCCGAAAATCGTTAAATAGACCGCTGCAGTTAGAAAACTATCTACTAGAAGAATGAGTCCAAAACCAATTGCTGAAACAATAATGCCTCCTTGAATAACTACCCTTTCTCCATATTTTTTCGTTAACCGGCCAACCATTCCCCCCTGTATAATCGCACTGGCGAACCCCATAATCATAAATACATACCCAAGTTCTGATGTATCCATACCCGCTTTTTTTGCCGCAAAATAAGCAAAGGTTGCTTCTAGACCGGAAAGAGATAAGGAAATCAATAATTGCATAATAAATAGAATGGATGTTGGTCCGTTAAAAGCCTGTAGCAAAGATGGTCTTTTTTCTACCGATTTCTTCACTGAGGACTCCCTAAGTAATAAAAACACAAGGATTAAAGTAATAAAGGAGGAGGCACTGGCAAGTAAAAATGGTAATCCTAAGCTTATTTTTGAAAAAATCCCCCCAATAGCGGGACCAAAAACAAAGCCCAAACCTGTAGCCGCTCCAATGATTCCCATTCCTTTCCCGCGATTTTCTTCCGAGGTGATATCTGCGACATAGGCCATAGCAGTTGGCATATTCGCTGAAGAAAGCATCCCGCCGAGAATTCTTGCTGCAAACAGCATCCATAGCTGTGTTGATAACCCTTGAATTAAAAAGGATATTCCAAGACCTGCAATTCCAATCATCATTACGGGTTTACGACCGATCCGGTCAGAAATCCGCCCCCAGATGGGAGCAAAAATAAGCTGCATAAAAGAATAGACCGCCATTAATAGGCCCAGCTCTGTAGGTGAGGCTCCGATTTGTTCTGCGTAAAAAGGCAGGACAGGGATGATAATCCCAAAGCCAATCATCACGAGAAACATCACAAAAAATAAAATCGGTAAAGCATTTTTGTTTTGCAAAAAATCAACTCATTTCTGTAGAAAATAGCAATTAATTTCTATTAATAGGATAAAGGAATGCACGTTTTTAAGCAATTTATTCCAATAAAAAGCTTATATATGCCAAAAGTACTAACACCAATAAAGAAACAATTCATAATTTTACAAAATTTTGTTATGATTACCTTAAAAAAGTGAATATGGGGATGATGGGGATGCCAAAAAGGTGGGAAAAGGTAATCGATCCTAATAATAAGTATGGTGGGGCATTTATCCTAGGCGACCGTAATGTTGAGGTTCCACCCACTGCAGTAGTTTCCGTTACAAGAGGAGAGCAATTTAATATTCCACGATTGATGATCAACGGGTTTCTCAATCAAATGATCATGAAGGCAATGAGTAAGAACGAAAATTTACTTTATGCGGAACTAAAAGGACAGCTGGACGGCGGTATCGGGCAAACGATGACCATATGGAAAGAAGGGAAGCAGATGAACTCGTTTCGAACGGGCGGCATGCATAACTTTGCACGGAAATTTTTCAGCTGGGTATTTTATAGCGGTAAAGTTCAATCCTATTTCTTAACATGGAAAGCGAACGGCCAAATTCCCACCTATGAAGAAGCAGCGGAAATTGTAAAAACCTATGGCCGGCATTTCGATGGCGGCAAATTAGTAAGAAAAGCCAGCCAGCCGAAGGATCCCAATCGAAAACCTAGCTAATGACATCTGTGTTATCGCAATGATCTACTATAGTGATAGCGAATGCTAGCAATTGAATAGCAATATAATTAGGTGGAAAAAGCAATCGAAAAAGCAGCGGAGTTCCGCTGCTTTTCATATACCGTTTGTTGAACATTCTTCGACATTCCAAACCTTTGTGACCCAATCCTCATAAAAATCAGGTTCGAGGATTCGACTAGATTTTTTCCAAGAATATTCATTGGAAATTATATTTTTCATTTACTTCTTATAAGCAAACAGGCGGTAGGCATTGGATCGCATGAAAGCCTGAGAGATCCACATTCACGCAGACACCTGTTGCCTTTAAGTCATCGATATTTTCACAATTTAATTGGGAACAGGGGGAACAAATAGGCTTACCTTTGGAATTACACTTTTGATGGTTTTTAAATTTTAGTAGCTCCAATACGGCACAATCATCTTTGATATCAATAATCCGAAAAACGAAGGTAATAAAACAGACAAATGTTTCGCTATTTGAATTTTTATCCCGGCAAATAGTCACTCCTTCCACCTTAAAAGGATCACAGTCACAATAAAGGATAAATGGAATGGTATTTTTGCTATAATGATTGCCTAACTCTCCAAGTGGAGCTAAGCAGGATGTTTGGCATGAATCGCCTTTTTTCTTTTTTGCTTTTCTTTGTGCTTCAAGGATTTTTTCTAGTGTCTTTTTAATACACCTGTTTTCCTCGTAACAACTCGCTTCCATATATAATCGCTCCTTCTTGTAAAAAAGTACATGCTATATCATATGGAAGGTCGTCCTATTTGGAATAGGTCAATCACCTTTAAATCCCTTTTATCTATTAAAGAACAGACTGCCATCAAGGACAGTCCGTTTAACTTATTTTGTCTAGTCATGATGCTGGGTTTTGCCGTTATAAAATAATTTTTCAAGCTGGATCGGGTTTTCCTTTGCACTTAGCTCCAGAGCTTTTATCTTATATACAGCGGTTCTGCTGCCAAGCGAAGAACGGTATTTTTCTACGTGTGAACTTGAAAGGGCTTGTTCGTAATAGCCTGGAACATATTTATCGAGCATTTTCTGCATGGCCTTGACCGCTTCATCAAGATCTACAACTAATTCTGCTTCTCCAAAAACCATTACGCTCATATAGGCAGTATCTGTCTTAGCAGGTACAGGGTGGGTTAGGGTGCCAAGGTTCGCACTCACCGTAAAACAAGCCTTGGCATTTTCCTCCATAATATTTACCTTTCTGCCTTCAGCTGCTCCGTGAAAATAAATCGCCCCCTCCAGCCAAACAAAATTAAGCGGGATTACATAGGGAGTGTTACCGTCTGCTAAACCTAAAAAACCGGTTTTCTCCTGTTCTAAAAACAGATGTATTTTTTCTTGATCCTTGCATTCTAAAGCTCTTTGTCTCATTGGAATCATAATCTTCTCTCCTCACTATATTTTAGTGTTATACTCATTTTAAAAATGAATTGCCCTTGTTAAAAGAGACAGTATTAAATAAATTCATAGGGACAGATAAGGAGGAAGATGTGGATATCATTCCCTTTATCAAAAAAGAAGACGTAAATCCAATGTATTTACAGCTCTATCAATATTTCCGAGAACAAATTGAAACAGGACAATTACCGGCAGGAACCAAACTGCCATCTATTCGGCAGCTTTCGCATACAACCAATATTAGTAAAAATACAGTCGAAATGGCGTATCAACAGCTTGTTGCGGAAGGGTATGTTGAAGGAAAGGAAAAAAAGGGGTTATTTGTTTTACAATTGGACGATTTTCAATTTAATGATAGACACCGTAAAACTCAACCACTAATGGAAAGTGTAAATGTGATCCAAGAAGAAAAAATTCAGATTGATTTCCAATATGGCGATATTGATTTGGAACATTTTCCGCATAAGGCATGGAAAAAATGTTTAGTCGATGCATTGGAAAATCCAAGTCAAGAAGTTTTTTCTTATGGTAATAAAAAAGGGCATCTTGGACTTCGAAGTGAAATCGCCCATTATCTCTATCAAGCGCGAGGAGTAAAATGTTCCCCGAATCAGGTCATTCTCACTGCCGGGACGCAAACAGCCATTCAATTGTTATGTCAGCTTCTTTCGTTAAGAAATAACAGCGTAGCTATGGAGAATCCAGGATATGATGGGGTTCGGCGTGTTTTTGAAAGTCAAAATTGTCGTATCACCCCGATCTCGCTTGAAGAGGATGGGATCAAGATGGAAGAGTTGGATAATAGTGCTGCCCTTTGTGCATATGTAACCCCATCCCATCAGTTTCCATTTGGAATGGTGCTGCCCATTCAAAAGCGAATTAAACTGTTACAATGGGCAGAGAAAAATTCCAGTTATGTTATAGAAGATGATTATGATGGAGAATTTCGTTACCATGGCCAGCCGATTCCTTCCTTAAAATCACTGGATACGAATGGGAACGTCATTTATCTCGGAACCTTTTCAAAGGCTTTTCTTCCTGCAGCTCGAATCAGTTATCTTGTACTGCCAGAAAAATTACTGGAACGATTCCAAACTGACTATTCTTTTTACAATCAATCCGTTTCTCCCTTGATTCAGGAAGCACTTTATCGATTTATGAAAGATGGTTATTTTAGCCGGCATATTCGAAAAATGAGGAAAATCTATCAATCGAAACAAAAAGTGCTGTTAGCGGCTATCGATGAATTTTTAGGAGAAAATGTCAAGGTGATTGGCCAAAAGGCTGGCCTGCATCTGCTGCTTGAATTTTACCATCTGGATACCAAGAAACTGGTGCAGCAGGCAGAAAAACTGGGAGTAAGGATTTACTTGACACAACAGTATTGGCATCAGACCGCACCTATTTCTAATCAGCCAATCATGATCGGGTATGGGGGAGTATCTGAGGAAGACATTCAAGCCGGTATTCAAAATTTGGCTGTTGCATTAAAGAGTTGTTAAATCTCTTGTCCGTGAACAATATTCTCCTAATATAGTGAAGAGTTTAACCAAGGCACCTGCTTGTACATATACTATTTTATATGGACAGGGGGGAGGTGCGGTTGAATTGGACATCAATAAAGACGGCATAAATATTGGTACTATTTCAGGTGGAATTGTCAATTTTGGCGGAGCAGTAATCATTTCCCCGATCTCCGTTACAAGGACAACCTCCGGTTCAGAGGAAGGAAGTTCTGCCAACCAACAAACAGCGACTGAGATTCTAAATTTAATAAGGACGATGCTTTAAAATTAGCATCGTCCTTATTTTTTAGTTTAGGAAGCTTTTACTTCGATACTCTGCGTAGCAGCTTGTTGCTGCTATGCCGGTTGAATAATATTGAACACAATATTTAAGAAAATTGCTGTTAAGCTACCAGCAACAATTACATTTGTCTGTTTTTGTCTGTATTCCCCGAATTTATGTATCTAAAGTCGTCTATATATCTTAGGTCGTAAAATGTTAAAATGTAAATTGTGTACAAGATACCTCATAAGATTTGCATAAATACACAGTTATCCTAATTTTTAGAGGTGTGAGTCCATAATGAAACCAGCAGATTTGGAAATGGCTATAAAGAAGAAAAGAGCAGAGATGATTAAGTTAGGAATGGAAAAAGGTTTGTCGTTTCATGAAACAATTAAATGCAGCCAAGAACTCGATATGCTTCTTAACGATTATAATTTAATATTAATTGAAACTGAACAAACCAATCCTATGGATGTATACCACGAATTTTTAATATTTCTACAAAAATCTATTTTTAGATCTTTACATATCGGTTACAATTCTATTTTTCCTGTCCTACAATATGGAAATTAATATTTCATTTTGATATGGAGTGGCTAAAAATGCCACTCTTTTTTTATATAAACTTAATTATCTTCAACTAATGGAATAATTTGTTATATTGCTATTGATAAATATTATGACATAAAAAGTCCTCTCAAGATATTCTTGAAAGGAATCACGTTTGTTTTGCGTTTTCAAGTTTCGATTTAATTTGGTTATTTTGAGATATTATGACACTGCTAAAAATTATTGTTGCTATAAAGCCTAAAAGTGAAAAAAACACAGTAACAGCCAAATTGGTGTTATCGCGCATAATAAAACCTCCCTTTAATAATAACTATAGTTTGTATAAAAAAACCATTAATTATTCGTAATGCATACCTCGAAGAAATTGTGTCTTATGATTTCTCTATTTATTATAAAAAAACCACCAAGATGGTGGTTTTTCTTTACCTTAATTTTCCTCTTCGCTTTTCCCTTAAATATTGAACAAAGTTTAGGAAGCTTTTACTTCGATACTCTGCGTAACTGCTTGTTTTTGCTTTGCGGGTTTAATAATATTGAACACAATATTTAAGAAAATAGCTGTTAAGCTACCGGCAACAATTCCGCTATTCGTAAGGATTTTCACACCATCCGGAAGGTGTTTAAATAAATCAGGCACTGCCGTTACGCCTAATCCCATCCCGACTGAACAAGCGATAATCAGTAGGTTTTCTTGGGAAGTAAAGTCAATTTTACTAAGCATCTTAATCCCGGAAGCAATCACCATACCAAACATAGCAATCATTGCACCGCCAAGAACCGCTGTAGGAATAACCGTTGTTAACGCAGCGATTTTTGGTACAAAACCTAGAAATACAAGGATTCCGGCCATTGTGTAGATCACGCTTTTACTTTTTACACCTGAAAATTGAACAAGCCCTACGTTCTGTGAGTATGTTGTATATGGAAAAGAATTAAATAGAGCTCCAAGGATACTTGCGAGACCTTCCGCACGATACCCTTTCACTAAATCCTTTTCGGATAATTTTCTCCCAGTAATATCACTTAAAGCAAAGTATACACCTGATGACTCGATTAAGCTGACAATGGCTACCAACGTCATAGTAATAATTGGCGCCAATTCAAAAGAAGGAGCAGCAAAGTGTAATGGACTTACCATATGGAACCATGAAGCCTCTCCAACAGCAGAAAAGTTTACTTTTCCCATTAAAGTAGCAGCAATCGTACCAGCAATCAAACCTAAAAGAATCGAAATCGAACGAATAAATCCTTTCGAGAAGCGGTAAAGCAAGATAATAAATAATAAAGTCCCAAATGCAAGAGCAAGATTTGTTCGAGAACCAAAATCAGGACTGCCTTGTCCGCCGGCAACATTATTCATCGCAACCGGAATTAGGGTTAGGCCAATAATTGTAACAACCGACCCTGTTACAATAGGAGGAAAGAAACGAATCAGTTTTCCAAAAAAGCTGGCAATGAGAATGACAATTAAGCCTGAAATCAAAATCGAACCATAGATGGAGGATAGAGCGTATTGACTGCCAATCGCAATAATGGGTCCAACAGCCGTGAACGTACAACCAAGAACGATTGGAAGACCAATTCCGAAAAAGCGATTCTGCCACACTTGCAATAACGTGGCAATCCCGCTTGTCAGAATATCAAGCGAAACGAGATACGCTAATTGTTTACCTGAAAAATGAAGGGCGCTGCCGATGATTAGAGGAACGATTACGGCTCCGGCATACATTGCCAATACATGTTGAATTCCTAAAGAGGCAACTTTAAAAGGATTTTGTTTCATTAGACTAACTCCTCCACTTTTTCATTTACAAATGTTACTTCTCCGTTTGATAGTTTGGCGATTCTTGCCAATGATTCAACCCTAAAACCAAGATCCTTTAACTTTTGAGCACCTGGCTGGAAGGACTTTTCAATGACAATGCCAATACCAGCGACCTTGGCATTTGTCATTTCAACTAGATTGACCAATCCAAGTGCAGCCTCACCGTTTGCAATGAAGTCATCGATAATAAGGATTCGGTCATCCTCGGATATATATTTTTTTGAAATGGAGATATCATTAGATTCTTGCTTCGTAAAGGAATACACTCTTGTTGTCAGCATGGCTTCGAACAATGTTAATGATTTGCTTTTTTTAGCAAAGATCACAGGAACATTCATATGCAATCCAGCCATTACAGCAGGAGCAATCCCTGAAGTTTCAATTGTTACAATTTTTGTTATTCCCTCATTGGCAAAAAGAGACGCAAATTCCTTGCCAATTTCGTTCATTAAGTGAGGATCAATTTGGTGATTCAAAAAGGAATCAACCTTTAAAACATTTTCATTAAGGGCATTCCCATCCGCTATAATTCTTTCTTCCAGTAATTTCATTGGTTAAACCTCCTAAAATAATAAAAGCCCAAAGGTCCGCTCACATCAAAATTGAGTGAGACAATGACCTTTGGGCTTGAATTCCAAGAGGAAACAAGTGGTGCGCAATTCAGGAAGAAGAGCGCGTTTCATTGCCCACTCATAGTCAGATTGTTTACGGCAACCCGGTAGAAACTTGCAGGCCATATCCCTGCGATTATATGAGTGAAACGGTTTTAAATTTATTCACATTATAACCACGATGAAAAGGGAAAATCAATCCTTTTTTAATAAAAAAGCGAATAATATTTTATTTTTTAAAAATATCGTTCGTGTTTGAAAACGTTTTTTAAATACATAGGTTATGATTGAATATTCATTCATTTTCAGCTACTATAAAAAGTAAGAAGTCTGTTCAGAAAATTCTAAATTGAAAAGAGGGGTAAAATGAACAAATCCATACCAGAAAACTGGTGGACTCAATTGCGTTTACCGATTATCTCTGCACCGATGTTCTTAGTATCAGGCCCTGATTTAGTCAAAAATTGCTGTTTGAATGGGGTCATTGGTTCATTTCCAGCACCAAATGCAAGGCCGATTGAAGTACTTGACCAATGGATGGGGCAATTAAACACGGAATTAGAAGCGGCGAAAACGCAGGATCCCGGACGTAAAATCGCACCATGGGCGATGAACATGGTTGTACATAGCTCTTATGGTAGACTGCTGGAGGAACTTGAATTAATTAAAAAGCATCAGCCCCAGCTGGTTATCACCTCACTAGGCAGTCCGAAGATTGTCGTTGACATCGTACATGAATATGGCGGTCTTGTTTTTTCAGATGTAAGTGATGTGAAATTTGCGAAAAAAGCGGCGGGAGCAGGAGTTGACGGACTCATTTTAGTGGCAAGCGGGGCAGGCGGGCATGCAGGTCAAATCAACGGCTTTGCTTTTGTCGATATGGTTCGCTCCTTCTGGGATGGAATAATCGTACTTGCCGGTGCGATTTCGACCGGAAAGGGAATTCTAGCGGCACAGGCGGCGGGAGCAGACTTTGCTTATATGGGTACAAGATTCATCGTAGCAAAAGAAAGTATGGCCCGTGATGAATACCGAGAGATGCTTGTCGAAGCTACCCAAGAGGATATCATTTTGACAGACGCTTTTTCTGGGGTAAAGGCGAATATGTTAATTCCAAGCATTGTAAAAGCAGGACTTGATCCGGCCCAACTTGCAAAAAAAGAAAAAATTGATTTTAATCATATGCAGCAAGAACCAAATGTCAAAGCTTGGCGCGATATCTGGTCTGCTGGACATGGAGTCGGAGCAATCGATAAAATCGAAACGGCTGGAGAAATTATTGAGCGGTTAGAGGTAGAATACCAAGATGCTCTTCAAAAGGTGAACAAAGCAGCTGAAAAATTATCCATTCAAAAAGTGAAATAAATACGGAAAGAACCTATCCAGCGGGTAGGTTCTTTTATTTTTTCTTTTTCACCATTTTTACGATCTTGTACCCTGGTTTTACTTTGACTTTTTTCGTTTCGCTATTTGTTTTTACCTGATACATTGTAAATTTTTTGGGCTGATGTTCTAAAAGGTCAATCTTTTTTACCGTTTCTTTACGGAAATGCTTATGTATTTTTTTCATTTGCTTATCCCGTTTTTCACCATAAAAAAAATCATACGTAAAAATGAATAAATAGATAAATGCTCCACCAATAAGGATGGTATAGAGTAGAGAAGAAAGAAATGACACAAAAAACACCCTTTCTGTTACGTTCATTCGAGTAAGTCTATTATAACGTTTTTTCTTTCCAATAAAATTATTTTTATATAATGAAAATTCAAAGGATTTAATCCAAATATCCTTCACGCAAATATCCTGTTTTTGAAATGGTTACCCTAAAGGAGTAAATAAAAAATTTTTTAAAAATTTGTCCTCTAGGTATGAACATTTTGAAAAAAGTATGATAAAGTAATTAAAAAGAATGCTTTTATATAGGCAATTGAGTTGAATTTCAGTGTCCGCGTCCAGTAGACAATCGTGCTCTGGATAACGACAAATAACCGCTGATTTGATAGGGAGGTATAAAAATGTCCAGTCATATTTTGGAGCATTTTTTAAATGAAAATCTTGAAGATTTAAAGGGAAAAGGTCTATACAATGTTATTGACCCATTAGAAAGTCCAAATGGTCCTGTCATTACGATTAAGGGGAAGGAGCTTGTGAATCTTTCTTCAAATAATTATTTAGGGTTAGCAACAGATGAGCGTTTGAAACAAGCTGCAAAAGAAGCGATCGAACAATACGGTGTCGGAGCCGGTGCCGTCCGTACCATTAATGGTACGCTCAAGCTTCATGTAGAACTAGAGAAAAAATTAGCAGAATTTAAACATACAGAAGCTGCGATTGCTTATCAGTCTGGTTTTAACTGTAATATGGCAGCGATTTCAGCAGTTATGGATAAAAATGATGCGATTCTTTCTGACGAATTGAACCATGCCTCCATTATAGATGGCTGCCGTTTATCCAAAGCGAAAATTATCCGCTTTAACCACTCCGATATGGAAGATTTACGGGCGAGAGCGAAAGAAGCAAAGGAATCAGGCCTTTACAATAAAATAATGGTCATTACAGATGGCGTATTTTCCATGGACGGCGATGTCGCCCTATTACCGGAAATCGTAAAAATTGCTGAAGAATTTGATTTAATTACGTATGTCGATGATGCCCATGGATCAGGTGTACTTGGTGAGGGAGCTGGGACTGTAAAGCATTTCGGTTTATCCGATAAAATTGATTTCCAAATCGGTACGCTTTCTAAGGCAATCGGTGTCGTCGGCGGATATGTGGCTGGTAAGAAAAATTTAATCGACTGGTTAAAGGTTCGCAGCCGTCCATTCCTTTTTTCAACTTCCTTAACCCCTGCAGATGTTGCAGCAAGTAAAAAATCGATTGAAATTTTAATGGAAAGCACCGAACTGAATCAAAAGCTTTGGGAGAATGGAAATTATCTGAAAAAAGGCTTGAAGGAATTGGGCTTTAATATCGGCAATAGTGAAACGCCAATCACTCCATGTATTATTGGGGACGAATCGTTAACCCAAGCATTTAGTAAACGTTTAAATGAAGAAGGCGTATATGCTAAAGCGATTGTATTCCCAACGGTACCGCAGGGAACAGGCCGTGTTCGTAACATGCCAACTGCTGCCCATACCAAAGAAATGCTTGATAAAGCCATATCCATTTACGAAAAAGTCGGTAAGGAAATGGGTGTCATTTAATCTTTCTATTTACATCATGGTGAAGAGGACGGGGGATTTAATATGAAAAGAATTTTAATCACAGGAGCATTGGGGCAAATTGGTTCTGAATTAACAATGCGTCTAAGAGAAATTTACGGAGCAGACAATGTAATTGCCACGGATATAAAAAAGAGCGATAACTTAAATTTCGAAAGTGGCCCCTTCGAAATTTTAGATGTAACGGACGGAAAACGGATGGTTGAAATCGCAAAAAAATATAATGTGGATACGATCATGCATTTAGCTGCACTTTTATCCGCTACAGCAGAAGCAAAGCCATTATTCGCTTGGAATTTAAATATGGGTGGACTTATGAATGCCCTTGAAACAGCAAGAGAGGTAAATGCCCAATTTTTCACACCAAGTTCCATTGGTGCATTTGGACCAACTACTCCTAAAGACCAAACACCCCAGGATACGATTATGCGGCCAACAACCATGTATGGGGTAAACAAAGTTGCTGGGGAGTTATTGGCTGATTACTATCACCAAAGGTTCGGAGTGGATACACGCGGCGTGCGTTTCCCGGGGTTAATTTCGTATGTAGCACTGCCTGGCGGCGGAACAACCGATTATGCAGTTGAAATCTATTATGAAGCAATTAAAAATGGCAGATATACCTCCTATATTGATAAAGGTACCTACATGGATATGATGTATATGCCGGATGCATTGAATGCCATCATCGATTTAATGGAAGCAGATTCTTCAAAACTGATTCACCGAAATGCCTTTAATGTCACAGCTATGAGTTTTGCACCTGAGGATATCGCAGCAAGTATCATGAAGTATATCCCAAACTTTAAAATGGCCTATAATCCAGATCCTGTTCGCCAAAAAATTGCAGATAGCTGGCCAAATTCAATTGATGCCACCGCTGCAAAACAAGAATGGGGCTTTAAATTTGAATATGATTTGGACAAAATGACCCAAGATATGATTGAAAAATTATCCCAAAAACTGCAAATAAGAAAGATGGCATAAATAAACAGCGAAGCAGATGCTTCGCTGTTTATTTTCTTACATAAATTAATTTTTCCCTATTCTCAGTGACATGTCCGATGATCGATGCTTGGGCAAGTCCATTCGTATGAAGATTTTCGATATATGTTCGTGCATCCTTTTCATTCAATGAAACCAGTAAACCACCAGAGGTAATGGCATCACAAAGAACAAGTTGTTCATCTGGATGAATTTCCTCATAAACAACATCATCCTGAAGCCATTTATGGTTAGATTTCGATCCGCCCGGTACGACACCATCCTTAGCAAGCTCGATGGCTCCTTCAAGGATTGGAACTTGGGAGAACGAAATTTCAAAGCTTACACCACTGCCGCGAGCCATTTCACTGCCATGACCGAGCAGACCAAAACCAGTGACATCTGTTACAGCGTGGGGATGGAAGTTCATTAAAACCTCTGCAGCCGTTTTATTAAGCGTCGCCATCGTTTCGGTTACAGATTGTTCTTGTTCCTTCGTAACCACATTTCTTTTAATTCCGGTTGTAAGTATACCCACACCGATTGGTTTTGTTAAAACAAGAGCATCACCAGGTTTGGCACCGACATTTTTCCACACCTTATTCGGATGTACAATTCCAGTCACAGAGAGACCGAATTTCGGTTCTTGATCATCAATCGAGTGGCCGCCCACTGTTAAGGCACCTGATTCTTTTACCTTATCCGCTGCCCCCCGTAGAATTTCGGAAAGCATATCAGGGCCGAGCTTCTTGATCGGATAGCCGACAATATTCATAACGGTTTTCGGTTGTCCGCCCATGGCATAGACATCACTTAATGCGTTTGCGGCCGCAATCTGTCCGAACATATAGGGGTCATCCACGATTGGCGTAAAATAATCTAAGGTTTGAATGAGTGCGATTGAGTCTGTTAATTGAAATACACCGGCATCATCGGACGTTTCATGTCCAACAAGTAATTCCGGTACAGGGTCTTGTTTTGGCAATAGACGCAAAACTTGCGCCAGGTCCTCAGGACCAATTTTGCAGCCTCAGCCAGCTTTTGTTGACAATGAGGTTAGGCGAATTTTTTCTTGTTCACTCATACTGTCCACCTCCATCTACCTAGTATAACTCTTTCAGGTTATTTACGCACGAATGGTGCAAAATAATTGCTGTAATATAAGGGATAAGGTAGAATGTTTTTACTATCTTGATGTAGCAAAATAGGAGGTCTGTATGAAAAATTATCATGTAATTGTTGAATTTTGCATGCAATGAAACTTCGCACCAAAAGCTGCGAGTTTCGCAGAAGAATTATTTACCCACTTTAATCGAAATATTAAAAAGATGGAATTAATACCTGCTTCAGGAGGGGTTTTTGAAGTTACCGTTGATGGAATAAAAATATATTCCAAGGATGAAACGGGCGTCTTTCCTGATACAGACGAAATCATCAAAACAATCGAAAGCATGTAAAAAAAGCCCTCAAGTCCATAAGATGGATTTGAGGGCTTTTTAATTGCTGATAATAGTATTATGTAAACTGCAACAAAAAAAAGAAAAACGGTTACGGAAGTTTAATAAAACGATCGTTTCCTCCACCTTTTTCTATTTTGGAGATAAATATTTCTAATATACCATTTTGAAAAAAGGCACAGACTTTCTGATTTTTAATCGGAAAGGGGAAGTCAATGGTTCTTATCTTTTTAATGTTTGAAGAGAGAGTTTGTTTTCGTGCCGTTATAATTAGCTTCATATCCTCCACTTTTACGGAAAGTTCCGCTGCTTTAAAATCATCTAATACGGCTTCCACAATCCAGTCTTTTTCTGTTTCATAAAGGTCAATCCGGAATTGGGTCATGTCACAATAGGAGGTTAATGGGTCTAGAAAGTAATTTTCTAACCATTTTTCCATTTGTTCCAAATCATAACATTGCTCATCTTTCTTTCTATTCAAAGCGATTCCCCCTTGCTTGGTTTATTTTATTCAAACTATCGTGAAATGTGAAAAATGCTATAATAGGGCATAAGTATCAATTTAAAGGAGTTATTAAGGTGAAACAATGGTTACGTTCGATCCCAGCTGTTCATGAATTGCAGAACTACCCGCAATTTTTAACCCTCCTTGAAGAGCGGGGTTTAGATTTTAATCAATTAACGAAGCAGTTAAAAGAGGTACTGGATCAAATAAGAAATGAATTGTTAAAAGAAACCTGGAAGGGTGCAATGCCTGGTTCCAGTACGTTTATTGATGATGTATTTTTTTGTCTTACAGGAAAAGTAGAAAAACAATTCACCTATACATTAGAAAAAGTTATTAATGCTACAGGGACGATTTTACATACAAATCTTGGCCGTGCAAGGCTAAGTGAACATGCAATCGAACATGTCGTCGAAACCGCAAGGAATTACTCAAATCTTGAGTATTTAATTGATGAAGGAAAACGCGGTTCACGTCACACTCATGTGGAAGCCTTGTTAAAAGAAATCACAGGTGCTGAAGCAGTGATGGTGGTTAACAATAATGCAGCTGCCGTTTATCTAGTGTTATCTGCGTTGGCAAAAAATAAGGAGGTTATTGTCTCACGCGGGCAGCTCGTTGAAATCGGCGGTTCCTTTCGCATTTCTTCGATAATGGAGGAAAGTGGTGCCAGGCTTGTAGAGGTAGGAACGACGAATAAAACGCATCTCTTCGATTATGAAGAGGCGATAACTCCAGACACTTCAATTGTTATGAAGGTTCATACGAGTAATTTTAAGGTAATTGGTTTTACAAAATCAGTTGCAACAGAGGAACTAATTCAATTAACTAGAAATCACGAACAAATTATTTTTTACGAAGACTTAGGCAGTGGTGCTCTTTTTGATTTCCGAAAACACGGGATTGGAGAGGAACCGCTTGTAAAAGAATTGATTGCAATGGGTGCGGATCTTTTAACCTTTAGTGGAGATAAACTGCTGGGCGGGCCGCAAGCGGGAATCATTGCCGGCAAAAAAGAACGAATCGATCAATTAAAAAAACATCAGCTGGCTAGAGTGGTTCGGGTGGATAAGATGACTTTGGCGGCTCTAGAGGGCACTTTAATGGATTATGTCCGGGGAGAAAAGGGGCTGCAGCATATCCCGACAATCCGTGATTTACTTGTTTCTGTCACTGAATTAGACGAACGATCACAGGAATTTGTTTCAAAGCTTATAGCAAGGACAAGTCAATTTGATGCAAAAATTTTTCCTGGTAGCAGTCAAGTGGGCGGGGGCACAATGCCTGATGTCGAGGTTCCGACAATGGTTATTGCTTTAAAACATAAAACATTAACAGCTGAACAACTTGGTAGAAAATTGCGGACCGAATCAGAACCTGCGATTATCGGACGGATTCACAATGATGAGTTTTTAATTGATTTACGAACTGTTACGCCGGAAGAAGAAGCTTTAATATTAAATGCTTTAACCGCAAGAGACCCCTTTTAAGAAAAAGGGGGTCTTTTTTAACTTCTATAATAAATTTTCGACTTTGAGAATTGTCCAGCTTAAGCGCCTGGTCCTCCAGCACTTGCCTTAGGCTGACCAAGGCGCATCCGCTTTTCTACATATCATGGTGCGAGTTATGCTTGGCCCGCGTATGATTGCGATTCTTCACTTTATGAGAACCGCTCATTGGTTCCGGCTGGCCGGATTGTTTTGTAGCATTTTTACGCATATCTTTACCATCGTTTTTGTTCACCATTTTTTCATCCCTCCTCTTTTATTAGGATGCTGTGAAGACCAATTTTTCATGCCTGAATATTTTTTTGGGTTCTGTGCAATTTAACGGTAAATAAAATGAAGGGGTGAAACATAGATATGCAAAAAAATCCTTACCATAAGGACAAACAACAGGCTTTCCAGGCTGCCCAGCAGGGATATGAAAATGCTCAAGGTCTTTATTATGATATTGTTACCGATAGTGCAAGTTACGGTCATCAGCTGAAGCATTTGAAAGATGAAGTGAATGAAGCTTATCAGCAAATTGAAAATGCATTAGAAGTTGCCTCTGAACACCAAAGAGCCCAGCTGGAACGCTTTCAGCAAGATCTTCAATCAATGGTTTCGGAAGTAAACCAATAGGAATAGGCAAAATAAAAGCAGGGGGGAGACCTCCTGCTTTATTGATTCTTTTTTCGTTTTTTATTGTTCATTCTCTCTTTTACTGTCAACGGCTCTTTTGCGATTTCTTCGTTAAATCCTGCACCTTGTCCTTGAGCGCTCGCTGCATTTGCTCCCGGAATGACATGATTCGCCTTGCGTTTTCCCATACCAACCACCTCCTTATCTGTTAATATTTCCTTTGAGCCTAAAAACATGACATCAAAAAGTTTTTTTGACATAATAATAACGAGTACAAAGAATTCCCGACAAAGGAGAATCATCTTAGCCCTATAACATTTTCAAAATATTTTGAACTCTTTTTATGAAAGAGTATAAGTAAAACTTATCGACTACAATAACTTTCTTGTTATTTACTTATGTTAAAGGTTGTATTAAGATAAGAATTGTGAGAAAAGTTGGGGTAAAAGAGAATATTCACACTTTTCGTTTATTTTTGTATTTAGTTAAGAATAAGGGGGTTAAACTCATGGTAAAAAATGATGTTTATAACGCAAAATCTTCTTTTGAAGCAAACGGTAAACGTTATCACTATTATCGTTTAAATGCGTTAGAAGAAGCTGGTATTGGAAAGGTTTCGAAATTACCTTATTCCGTAAAAGTACTACTTGAATCAGTACTTCGCCAATATGATGGCCGTGTTATTACAAAAGAGCATGTTGAAAACTTAGCAAAATGGGGAACAAACGAGCTAAAAGAAGTAGATGTTCCATTTAAACCGGCTCGTGTTATTCTTCAAGACTTCACAGGTGTTCCTGCTGTCGTTGACCTTGCTTCCTTAAGAAAAGCAATGGCTGACCTTGGTGGAGACCCAGACAAAATTAATCCAGAAAAAACAGTTGACCTTGTTATCGACCACTCTGTACAAGTAGATGCTTATGGTTCAGCTGATTCATTAAGAATTAACATGGATTATGAATTCGAACGTAATGCTGAGCGCTACCAATTCTTAAGCTGGGCACAAAAATCCTTTAACAACTACCGTGCCGTGCCGCCTGCAACTGGTATCGTTCACCAAGTAAACTTAGAATTCTTAGCAGATGTTGTCCATGTTGCTGAAGTGGACGGCGAATTAGAAACTTACCCAGATACACTAGTAGGTACTGACTCTCATACAACCATGATCAATGGTCTTGGAGTATTAGGCTGGGGCGTTGGCGGTATCGAGGCTGAAGCAGGAATGCTTGGACAGCCTTCATATTTCCCTGTTCCTGAAGTAGTTGGGGTTAAATTAGTAGGTGAGCTTCCAAACGGGGCAACTGCAACTGACCTTGCTCTTAAAGTAACACAAGTACTTCGTAAGCATGGTGTAGTTGGTAAATTCGTAGAATATTTCGGACCTGGGGTATCTACATTACCACTTGCTGACCGTGCTACCATTGCAAACATGGCTCCTGAATATGGTGCAACATGTGGTTTCTTCCCAATCGATGGGGAATCCCTTGAATACTTACGCCTAACTGGCCGTGATGCAGAACAAATAAATGTAGTAGAACAATACTGCAAAGCAAACGGATTATTCTTTGATCCATCTGTTGAGCCAGTTTATACAAGTGTAATCGAAATCGACCTTTCTGCGATTGAAGCGAATCTTTCTGGTCCTAAGCGTCCACAAGATTTAATCCCTCTTTCAAAAATGAAAGAAGAGTTCGTTAAAGCGGTATCTGCTCCTCAAGGAAACCAAGGCTTTGGCTTACAAGCTGACGAACTTGAGAAATCTGCTACCATTAAGTTTAACAATGGCGACGAAGCAGATATTAAAACGGGTGCAGTTGCAATTGCATCGATTACAAGCTGTACAAATACATCTAACCCATACGTTCTAGTTGGCGCAGGACTTGTTGCGAAAAAAGCTGTTGAACTTGGAATGGAAGTTCCTAAGTTTGTAAAAACTTCTTTAGCACCAGGATCTAAAGTCGTAACTGGTTACCTTCGCGATTCCGGTTTACTTCCATACTTAGAGCAAATTGGCTTTAACCTTGTTGGTTACGGCTGTACAACATGTATCGGTAACTCCGGTCCTTTAAAAGAAGAAATCGAAAAAACAATCGCTGAAAACGATCTACTAGTTACATCTGTACTTTCAGGTAACCGTAACTTTGAAGGCCGTATTCATCCGCTTGTAAAAGCAAACTACCTTGCTTCACCACCGCTAGTTGTTGCATATGCACTTGCTGGTACAGTGAACATTGACTTTGCTAACGAGCCAATCGGAAAAGATAAAGATGGCAACGATGTATTCTTCAAGGATGTTTGGCCGTCTACTGCTGAAGTAAATGATGTTGTTAAACGTACCGTTACACCAGAACTATTCCGTAAAGAATATGAAAATGTCTTTGGTGATAACGAACGTTGGAACGAAATCAAAACAAGCAATGAGCCATTATACACTTGGGATGAAGATTCTACTTATATTGCAAATCCGCCATTCTTTGAAGGATTATCACCAGAGCCTGGCAAAGTAGAACCATTAACAGGTCTTCGTATTGTTGGTAAGTTCGGTGACTCTGTAACAACTGACCATATTTCACCTGCAGGAGCTATTGGTAAAAATACTCCAGCTGGTAAATATCTATTAGAAAAAGGCGTTCAGCCACGTGACTTTAACTCTTACGGTTCTCGCCGTGGTAACCATGAAGTTATGATGCGCGGAACATTTGCGAACATCCGTATTCGTAACCAAATTGCTCCTGGCACAGAAGGCGGCTTCACAACTTACTGGCCAACTGGCGAAGTTACATCTATCTACGATGCTTGCATGAAGTACAAAGAAAACGGCACTGGCTTAATGGTTATTGCTGGTAAAGATTACGGAATGGGCTCTTCACGTGACTGGGCTGCCAAAGGTACTAACCTTTTAGGCATCAAAACAGTTCTTGCTGAAAGCTTTGAGCGTATTCACCGTTCAAACCTTGTATTAATGGGCGTGCTTCCACTTCAATTCAAAGAAGGCGACAACGCTGAAACACTTGGTTTAACTGGTAAAGAAACATTCGAAGTACAAGTAGACGAAAACGTAAAACCACGTGATCTTCTAAAAGTTACTGCGACTGACGAAGCTGGAAACAAAAAAGAATTCGAAGTAGTTGTACGTTTCGACTCTGAAGTTGAAATCGACTACTACCGTCACGGCGGTATTCTACAAATGGTATTACGTGAAAAATTACAAGAAGCGTAATCTTATGTTAAAACCACCATGTCAATCAGGCATGGTGGTTTTTTACAAGAAATGAATTGACAATTTCAAAGAGAATACCATAATATAGTATTACTAAACGAAAAGGAATGATAAAGAGGCATGAAGTTTTAATCTTATGATTCAGCTCATATTTCGAATAACCGAAAAATGATGAACCTGAAGAATAGGATTAATCTGTCCTTTTTACGTCCATAATTTGATTTTACCCTTAAATGCCTTAAAAGGTTTTTTTCTGCGCATTTTTTGGGAACTTCTTATAAATGTGACATAACTCTCTTCAGGTTCATTGAAGGGAGTTTTTTTATGTTTAATGAATCCATGACAGTTTTAAAGGCAACAGGAATAGAAAAAAGCTTTGATGCAAGAAAAATATTTGACCAAGTTGATTTCGAGGTAAAAAAGGAAGAAAGAATCGGTTTAGTTGGCTATAACGGGACAGGAAAGACTACACTAGCAAATTTAATTTTAGGCAGGCTAAAACCGGACAAAGGAACGATTGAAATCGCGAAGGACTGTAAGATCGGTTTTCTTTCACAATCCATTGATTATGAATTTTCGAGCTTTGGCAGTTCCTTGGTGGAAAAAAATGATTTATACGAACATACAAGTGAGCTAGGCCTTGGAAAGGACTATGATTGGGAGGAGCACCGGTTAGAGAATTTAAGCGGAGGTGAGAAGTTAAAGCTTGCGCTATCTCTGATTTGGTCCAGCAAGCCAGATTTTTTAATCCTAGACGAACCGACCAATCATTTAGATTTAAAGGGGATTAATTGGTTAGTTGCTGAATTGAAAAAATTTCAGGGACCGGTATTAATCATCTCACACGATCGTTATTTTTTAGATAAAACTGTAAATCGAATTATTGAAATAGAAAATAAGAAACTTAATTTTTACAACGGAAATTATCGTGAATATCGTAAGGAAAAACAAAAAAGGACGGAGGACCAGCTTCATAAATATACCGTTCAGCAGAAGAAGCAGGAAAAAATTGAATTACAAATAGACCAATTAAAATCTTGGTCTGATCAAGCACACCGCAATTCAACAAAGCAGGGAAGGGATTTTGGTTTAAAGGAATATCACCGCGTTAAGGCGAAAAAGCGTGATAGTCAGCTCAAATCGAAAATGAAACGGCTACAAAATGAATTAAGTAAAAATAAAATTGAGAAACCCGCAGAAGAAGCAAAGGTTCGCTTTCAGTTTGAATCCGAAGGAAAGAGAGGGAAACGAATCATTGAGGTAAAGGATTTAGGGAAGACCTATGAGAATCGGAACCTGTTTCGGGACACTAATTTCTATATAAACCACGGGGAACGAATCGGATTGTTTGGCGAAAATGGATGTGGGAAAACTACATTAATCCGAATGGTTTTAGATCAAGAACCGCCTTCGCACGGGACGGTTTGGAAAAGTGACTCGATTAAAATTGCTTATCTTAGTCAGGATGTTCACGACCTGCCAGAAGAAAAAACAGCGATTGAAGCATTTGGCCTTACGGAGCGGAAAGACCTTTACCGCGCCAGAACCTTATTAGCCAATCTTGGATTAAAAGAGGAGCTCATCACCAAGCCAATTGCCACCCTTAGTTTAGGTGAGCGTACAAGAGTGAAATTGGTGGATATGCTAATGAAAGAATATGATGTTCTTATCCTTGACGAACCAACCAATCATCTTGATTTGCCAAGCAGGGAACAATTAGAAAAAACATTAGCGGAGTTTACTGGGACTATTATTACGGTGTCTCATGATCATTTTTTTCTCAATAAAATATGCGATAAGCTTTTAGTTTTTGAAAATCAAAAAATCCAGCGCCTTGAGATTAAACCGGAAGAATATCTGAATAAGGAAAAAACCACTGAAAAGGCCAGTAAAAAAGAGGAATTATTGGTCATTGAGAATCGATTAGCAACCGTAATTGGAGAATTATCGCTTCTTGATCAAAATCATCCGAAATATATTGAATTGGATCGTGAATTCAAAGAGCTTTTAGCTCAAAAAAAGGATCTTATCAGGTAATTTTCTAGCAATTCAACCAATTAAAAGGATAATGAAAAGTCTTGCATCTATCGAAGATATTGATAAAATTACTAGGGAAGCAATAATTCATTAAAATCGAGTATTTGTTTAGATTAAAGAGGAGATGGGTTAAACATGACAGAAACATTTTTACAATCAGTTTTCTTCGAAAATGGTGTATTGAAAATACTTGACCAAACAAAAATTCCTAATGTAACGGAATTTCTAGAGATTACAAAAATTGAAGATGCCTGGGATGCCATTAAGCAATTAAAGGTCCGCGGAGCACCTGCGATCGGGATTGCTGCTGCGTATGGTTTATTGCTTGGAATTAAGGATGCCCCAGATCATTCATTTGATGATTTTTATACTGTTTTTAAAAAGCAATCGGATTACCTGGCGACTTCGAGACCAACGGCAGTGAATTTATTCTGGGCACTTAAACGGATGGATGAGAGAGCTAAAATGGAAAAAGCTCGCACTGTCGCACAAATAAAAGAAGCGCTTGAACAAGAAGCACACTTCATTCGAAACGAAGATGAAGAAGTTTGCCGAACCATCGGCGAGCATGCGCTTACCCTTTTACATGACGGAATGGGCATCCTTACTCACTGTAATGCTGGCGGAATTGCCACTGCAAGGTACGGTACAGCACTTGCGCCGCTTTATTTAGCAAAAGAACAAGGCTGGGATATAAAAGTATTCGCCGATGAAACTCGCCCACTTCTGCAAGGAGCACGCTTAACGGCATGGGAACTGATGCAGGCGGGAATCGATGTAACCTTAATAACTGATAATATGGCGGCAATGGTCATGCAAAAAGGCTGGGTACAGGCAGTTATCGTTGGCTGTGACCGTGTCGCTGCTAATGGCGATGTCGCGAATAAAATTGGTACGTACGGAGTTGCTCTGCTGGCAAAGGCACATAATATACCTTTTTACGTTGCTGCTCCGATTTCAACCATTGACTTGGAAACGAAAACAGGTGCTGATATTCCAATCGAGGAAAGGGATGCATCTGAAATTACTGAGGGATTTGGTAAAAGAACTGCTCCAGAGGGTGTAAAAGTATTTAACCCGGCATTTGATGTGACACCGCATGAATTCGTTACAGCTATTATTACAGAAAAGGGCATACTATCAGGTAACTACGAAGAAGAGCTTCCAAAACTTTTTCAATGATAAAGAATGGAAGGCAGGGTGCCAATGATTACGGAAATTAAATTTAAACAGCAAATATGTGAAATCGGAAAAAGGGTTTATCAAAAAGGCTTTGTTGCCGCCAATGATGGCAACATTTCCACTCGTGTCAGCGAGAACGAATTCCTCATTACACCTACCGGGGTGAGTAAAGGTTATATGACGCCGGAAATGATTGTGAAGGTCGATGGTCAGGGAAATGTTCTTGAAGGAGATTTTAAACCCACTTCCGAAATGAAAATGCATCTGCTTGTTTATCGAGAACGTCCAGATATTCATTCTGTTGTTCATGCTCACCCACCTTATGCAACAGCGTTTGCGATTGCCGGAATCCCGCTTGATCAAGCCATCATGCCCGAATCTGTTGTTTACTTAGGGAAGATTCCGATTGCGGAATATGGTACACCATCAACGGAGGAAATCCCAGATGCCGTTAAAAAGCATGTGCATACCCATCAAGGGGTGCTACTCGAAAATCACGGCGCTCTAACATGGGGAACAAGTTTGGAGCATGCCTATTATTTGATGGAATCACTTGAATTTAGCGCAAAAATCAATTGGATTAGTAAACAAATGAATGGTGATCGTGAACTTTCGAAAAAGCACGTACAGAGACTTGTTGAAATGAAAATAGCAATGGGAATCATGGGCGAAACACCGATTGGTTCTGACGCTCCTGAAGGATCCCACGCCATAAAAAAATCCAAGGGTGTAGAATACTCATTATCTGACCATGATTTAAAATTGATTATTGAAAAGGTATCGAAAAATGTGATAGAAGCTTTAAAAATACAGGATTAAAAGCAAGCCACCTGAGCTTGCTTTTTCTTTTGAACAGGAAATGTTCACAGATTTGGCATATCCAATCTTTGTTTCAACAGAGTTTATAGTGTAAAATCGAAATAGCACAACATTGGGACGAAGGAGGTTTCGGGGATGGTTAAAAAAGTAATTGCCGCAGTCGTATTAATCACTTTGCTAACGGTAGCAATTGTTCAAGCGATGGATAAAAAGGCAGAACCCGAAAGCACAACAACACAAACAACTGCTTCAGATGGACTGAAAGTCGGGGCAAAAGCACCTGATTTTGAATTAAAAACCCTTGCAGGAGATAAAATTAAGCTTTCTGATTTAAGAGGAAAGAAAGTAATGCTAAACTTCTGGGCAACCTGGTGTCCTCCTTGTAAAGCAGAAATGCCTGCGATGGAAAAATTCTATAAAGAAAAAGATAAAGACCTTGTCATTCTTGCCGTTAATATTGATCCGCAATTAGATGTCAAAGGTTTTGTTAATAAAAATAAAATTACCTTCCCGATTCTTCTAGATGAGGACGATCATGTAAATGAGACGTATCAAATTTTATCAATTCCAACAACGTATTTTATTAATAGAAAAGGAATCATTGAAAATAAATTTACCGGTGGAATGGAATTAGCGCAAATGAAACAATTTGCGAATAAGCTACATTAAAACATTGGCCAACTAGCCAATGTTTTTCTTTTAACTAGTTTAAATAATAAAATTTTCAAAAAGTTGTAATAATTTCATCGGTTTTTGGGCATAATACCTGATAGAATAGTTAGCAAGGAAGGTGATAGACATGAGAAAACCAAGAAAACGCTCATTTGCAGAGCTTGTCTCTGAAAATAAAAATCAATTAATGAAAGATCATGCAGCATTGGAAAAAATCGAAGAACGAATTGAAGCAAAACGCCTAGGAAAAGCTGAATAAACTTTCAGTCATTACCAATTATGAACTCCTCCAAACAGGTTAAACTGTTAAAGAGGAGGGATACAAATGACGAATGCAAATGGAAAAGGTGAACATTTTGTTCCTAACCATATTGGTACACAATCACGTGGCTTTGGCGGAAACAAAGGAAAAAAAATGCAGGATACATCTGGCAAACACGCCCAGGTAATCCAAACAAAAGGCGAATAATGAAATCAAGACTCGTAGCTAACCACTTAGCAGCGGGTCTTTTTTTGTTTTAAATTTTTTGTGATATTTTTCGCGCTTCGTTACAAACTATATCTGTATCACGAACAACTTTAATTGGAGGAATTTAAAATGACTTATAACAACCAGCCAAAACCAGATGATCGCAGCGATAATGCTGAAAAATTACAAAAGATGATTTCTGACACAGAACAAAATATCCATCAAGCAGAAGAATCCCTACAATTTACCGACAGCGAAACACAACGCCAGCAAATCGAAGCAAAAAATGACCGCCGCCGTGAAAGTATTCAATCATTTAAATCTGAAATTCAAGATGAAATCAATCAATAATCGAAAGACCTGTCCTTTGCGGCAGGTCTTTCTTTTCAATTTCCTGAATCACAAGTGCTTATGGTAATATAGAAAAGGAAATTAGGAAAAAGAAGTGATGAAGGTGATTCAACAAGAAATGGTAAACTGGGAAACCGAGCTTAGAGATAAAGGCTATATTGGAGAGGAAAGCCAACTAATCGAGGCATTACAAAAGGAAAGCAATCCACAGCTTCTTTCAAAACTGCTTACCCTTACTGCTCTTTCACGGATTGGCCGCAATCAGCACCAAACTCTCACAGTCCTCATGATGGAGAAAGCTCTTGAATTGGATCCAACCAATACAAAAGCAAAAGAATTTTTCATCCAATTTGAATGGAAAAAGAAAGAGCATTTACTTACCCCACTTTCCTTTCCCTCCATCAGAGAAACAGACAATCGGACAGCTAAAAAGAAAATTGCAGAAGAATATATACATATTTGCACAGTATTTTTAGAAGAAACGGATGAGCATCTAAAAGAACTCGAAAACAATAGGGACATTGCATCATCAATTGATAACATAGAGCTCTATGAAAAGTACCAATTACTTTCCGAATATCTTCAAGAAGCCGTTAAAATCGTGGGAAACCTCCACAAAGCAGCAATAGAATACGATCAATCGATTACAGGAGTCTTTCATACATCCACCTATTACGAGGAATTAAAAACCCAATTATCCGCATTAGAAGAACTAAAAAAGCGGTGGCAGACATTTTTCCTCGAGATAGAACCGAATGAAAGTAAACTTGAAAAAAATGCACTTGACCAATTAAATGAAATGATTGGCATGGAACAGGTGAAAAAACGAGTAAATGATTTTTACCGGTTTTTGAAATATCAAAAACACCGCAAAGAACATGGATTTCACATAAAGGATGAGTTAATTCTTAATATGGTCCTAACCGGAAATCCCGGAACCGGTAAAACAACCATTGCCCGATTACTTGCTAGAATCTACCACGAGCTCGGAGTTTTACCGAGGGAGGAAGTAATCGAAGTGGACCGTGCACAATTAGTAGGTTCCTATGTTGGACAAACGGAAGAAAATGTCCGGGCTGTTGTGGAACGGGCGATTGGCGGGGTGCTTTTTATTGACGAAGCTTATAGCTTGAAACGTGAAGGGCAGGCAGGAAATGACTATGGTCAAACAGCGATTGACACGCTTGTTTCGCTTATGACAGGGCAGGAATATGGCGGAAGATTTGCCGTTATTTTAGCCGGCTATCCGGAAGAGATGCGCTCGTTTTTAGATGCCAATCCTGGATTACGCAGCCGCTTTCCACAATCCAATCTTCTCCATTTACCAAACTATTCAAATGAAGAGTTAGTAATGATTGCTGAAAAAATTGCGGATGAGAATGACTATGTTTTGACTAAAGACGCCAAAATCGAAATTCAGCATCGGCTGGAGAAAGAACGGGTAGATGATACCTTTGGGAACGCCAGGACCGTCCGCAACATTGTTTTAGATGCGATATTTAAAAAGGGCTCCAAAGAAAATATTCCGGAATTTTTTCATTTCATGATTCTGGGGAAAGAAGACTTCTTAATTGAAAAAACGGAGAATATGATTTCCCCCTATGATAAATTGGGTCGTTTAATTGGCCTGGAATCATTAAAAGATGAGATTCAATCCCTCATCTCTTTCGTTAAAATGCAGCAATATCGAAGAAAGCAGCAGCTTCCAACCGTTCCTATACAGCTACATGCGGTTTTTACGGGAAACCCCGGAACAGGTAAAACAACGGTAGCGCAAATCTATGCTGAACTCTTACGGGATTGCGGCATTTTAAAAAGAGGCCATTTAATCGTTGCCAGCCGGGCAGATTTTGTGGCCGGATACGTGGGACAAACAGCTGGTAAAACGAAAAAGAAAATCAGAGAAGCATTAGGGGGAGTTCTATTTATTGATGAAGCTTATTCCTTGCTGGGGCATTCTAGCCATGATTTTGGAAAAGAAGTCATCGATACACTGGTGGATGAAATGACGAAGCAAAATGAAAATCTTGTGGTGGTTCTGGCAGGTTACCCAAATGAAATGGATCATCTCCTTGAAAGCAATCCAGGACTAAGGTCGAGATTTAAGAAGTTCTTTCTTTTCCCTGATTATTCACCGGAAGAACTATTAGCAATCATGGAAGCCTATGCAGAAGGTTTTCAATATCAAATCATAAGTGAAGCTCGTGAATTATTAAAAGATACTCTAGATGCGAAAAAATTCAACGGTAATGGACGTTTTGCAACAAACTTAGTAGATGAAATGATTCAAGCTCAGGCACTACGGCTGATGAAGGAACGATTAGTTGAAGAACTAGCAGAACAGGTCAATTTTATTACGCCTGAAGATGTAACGGTCGCCTTAAAAAAAATAGAAATTAAATAAAAGGAATGGTTGAAAGTGGATCAATATTTTGTTTCAACAAGAGAAATACAGCTATACTATGCGGATACAGATGCCATGGGGGTCATCTATCACGCAAATTACTTAAAATTTTTTGAGCTTGGCCGGACAGGCATCATTGAAGACCTTGGCTATAACTATGTTGCTATGGAGGAAGCCGGTTTTTTTGCTCCGGTTTATGATGTTCAATGTACCTATAAAAAACCTCTCCGCTATGGAGATAAGGGTTTTGTGAAAACATGGGTGGAATTGAACGACGGCATTAAAACCGTATACGGCTATTCGATTGTAAATGGGGAAGATGAAGTTTGTGCAACTGGCACTACCACCCATATCATTGTTAAAAAAGAGAATTTCCGGCCAACTTCTTTTAAGAAGGCATTTCCGGAATGGTTTTTGAAATACGAGGAAATTAAGAAAAAGTAATCTGTAGCTGGGGTGAGCAGGGATGGCGTTTGGGATTAGAAGAGACGAACTGAATGAGTGGAAACGGAAAATTGATCGCGGTGAAATTGCTTTTTTGACCCATTATTGGCTTGATGACCGCTTCCCAGAATACAAAACCGTTACCAAAGTAGGCTGCAATGATTTGGAAAAATTAGTAGAGTGGGGCAGTAAATACGGACTGAAAAAGGAATGGATTGATCATCGAAAGGATGGCTATTCCCATTTTGACCTGCTTGGCAAGCGGCAAAAGGAAATACTCCAGGCAGAAGGCCTGCTTGATCATATTTGGGAGTAAATTTTATCCGTGGAGCGGAAGGACAAAATTTGCTTAAATTTATAAAAAATGTCCTTTCACCAAACCTGGAAAGACAAACTTCACTTGAATATCAAAAAAGTGTCCTTCCAACCATCCTGGAAGGACACAACTCACAATAATTCAATAATAGTGTCCTTCCAAAATCTCGGACGGATATACCTCAATTACGTTCTTCCCTAAAAATATTAAAGAGTAGCCTTTTTGTACTCAATCACAGGCTCATCAGATCCAGCTGGCAGTTCAACGACTAAGTCATGCTCATCAAAATACCATTCATCTTTTTCTTCAATATAAAAGATAATCCCTTCAGCCTCTTTTTTTACAGCTAAATTTATCGGTTCTTCATTGGAAACTCCTAATGAGAAACCGCTTTGTACGTTGCTGCACCCGCCATACCGCGCAAAAAACCGGAGATAATCACCATTTGATAGGCCGAGTTCCTCTTTATACCAAGCCGCTGCATCCTTGCTAATTTGAATGTTCATATGAAACTCCTTTCTAAAATCGCTACCACACATTATATTGCTATTCTTCACAGAAATCGAGGAAAATACATTTTGAAAAGGAAAAAGCCCCTAATTAACGGAGCCATTGAAACATATGATTTTCAATTTCTTTATACTTTGCTTCAGGATTTGAAAGTCCGTATGGGCCGGCTTTTTCCATTGGATAAACCTTATAATGTTTCTTTTTTGATACAAAGGTCGGATAAAAGCGCGGATTCGATAAAGTGATGGAAGATCCTTTTTCCGAAACTTGCTTTGAAATTTCAATGGTCGCTAGACCACCGATGTCTTTGTAATCCTTGGATTGGCCAGAAATAAAATTACCTAATGAATAAACGACAAATGCCTTCCGCCCGTCCTTTGTTTTAATCCAATCCATAGGCTGCAAGACATGTGGATGGGATCCGAAAATAATGTCTGCGCCTTCGTCTGCTAGAAATTGAGCCAAATTCTTTTGCTCGTCTGTAGGAAAGCGTTGATATTCATTTCCCCAATGAATGCTCATGACAACAACATCGGCTACATTTTTCGCCCGATGGATTTCATCTTTCATGTGATCGCGATTAATAAGATTCACGAGAAAATCCCGATCATCCGGAACAGGAATCCCGTTGGTCCCGTACGTATAAGCAAGAAAGGCAATTTTGATGCCATCTTTATCCAAAATTCTTAATTTTTTGCGGTCCTCTTCGTCAATAAAGCTTCCTACATGCGGCAGACCAATACTGTTTAAATATTTCGCTTCCGAGTCTATTCCTTTTTCACCCTTGTCTAAGGAATGGTTATTCGCAGTGGAAACAATATCAACACCAGTATGTACTAACGCATCGGCAACCTCATGTGGACTATTAAATGTTGGGTAACTTGAGAGTCCAAGTTCTAGCCCTCCCAATGTACTTTCTTGATTGGCTGTTAAAATATCAGGTTTTTTAAGTAAACTTTTTACATCTGTAAATAGCGGGTCAAAATTGTATCGGTGCCCATTGTACGCATACTGATAAACTCGATCGTGCATCAGTATATCGCCAATTGCCCCGATGGTTATTTTCTGACTTACACTACGCCCCAACACAGGCTGAGATCGGAGGGAATTAAGGTTTGTTAGATGAACCTTCACATCAGCTTTTTGATTTTGGCGTTGCTGAATCACAAGAACGGCGGCAATGATTATGCAGAACAAAATAATAAAAACTGATAAAACAGGTGTTTTCTTTTTCATACTTGCTCCTAACTATGCAAAATTAAGCATATTCGTTTTAAAAAGTATACTGAATGCGATAATATATATGTATTATTTTACGGGTTTTTGTCGAATTGTTAAATAAAAACTTAGGAGTTGTGACGATGTTTAAAATCACTGGCAGTGCCGGGCAAGTTTTACTGGAGATTGTAGAGTCCGAAAAACAGACGCCTGATGAGGAGCTATTCGTTCGCTTAACGATGGGAATTGGCTGAGGGGGCCCAAAGCTTAATCTGTCTCTGGAAGAGCGGAAAATACAAGGTGACCAATTGTTTACATTTGATGACTTAAAAATCCTTATTCATGAAAAAGATTATGTCTACTTTGATCATACAAAGCTTGATTATGTCAAAGATGTACTTGGAAAAGGCCGTTTCCAATTATTAAAAATTTAAAGTGGAGCATAAACGCTCCACTTTTTTCATTCTTCCAGTTCTTCAAGAAAATCAATTAATTCATCAAAGTTTTTTGTCACCTTAATCGGCTTTTCGTGCTCATTACAAGATTCACAGGAGGAAAATTGAATTAAAAACTCGCTTGGGTCTGCATTTTCAGAAATCGTTGTTGAAAAAGTAATTAGTTCTTTCACACTCTCCATAAAAATCCCCTCCATACTTTGGTAGCCTCTACATCTATTTTATCGTAGTTCCTATCATTTTTATGGAAGCTAATTTGAAGATTTTATGAAAAAAACAAGAGCTTTGTGCTCTTGTTTAATGATTACGAGACAGCCACTTCACTTTCGGCTCTGTTTTATTGATAATCCGTTTAATATTTGCCCGATGCCGATAAACCACAAAGGAGGCCATAAACAAGACGACAATGATTAAAGGGATATCCCTATCCATAAGGAAAATTGCATAAATCACGGCAAACACACCAGCAATCATCGATGAAAGAGAAACATATTTTGTGATAAACAAACTAATAAAAAATACGACCAAGACAGTTAAGAATAGAAATGGAGCGTAGCACAGCAGAACACCGCCTGATGTGGCCACTGCTTTTCCGCCGCGAAAACCCGCAAAAATCGGATAGGTATGTCCGATAATCGCAAAAATCCCAAAGATTAATTCATTTAAATCCAAATGAAAAATATGTGGCAGATAGGCCGCTAGAGTCCCTTTTAATATATCTGCAAGTGTCACAGCCAGTCCAGCTTTTACACCCAGTGTTCGAAAGGTATTCGTTCCACCTAAATTACCGCTGCCGTGCTCACGAATATCTGTCTTATAAAATACTTTTCCGATGATTAACCCGGACGGAATCGAGCCCAGCAAATAAGCAAGGATCACGCACAAAATAATTTGAACCATTTACTTTTATCTCCTTCTACAAATAGATCCAGTGTATTTATTTTATCATGGATTTACGAAAACGCCATCCTTCCTTTATTTTATGAGCGAAAATGTAGATTTCCTGATAAAGTTCTATCAGAAAAAGGAAAAAGCACCTTCTCAATTCCAATTCGATACTTTACGATAGTCATAAGGGGGAAAAAGAAACATGGCACGCGTTGAATACTATAAGAATCAAAAATTATCACCGAAATGGATGATCGGTGGATTGTTTATCGCCATTTTGCTGATTATTTCTTCGATTCTCTTAATCCTTTATCCTTTCGCATCGAAAGAAAAAACAGCCTATTTTCATGGTACATATCCGATTCTATTTAATAAACAGCAGAAGGGAAATGCCTTACTTGAGGGAAGCACTGTTTATATCCCACTTTCCTTCTTACAAGAAAATATTGATAAAAGCATTGTCTACGATGAAAAGTCGCATTCGATCATTATCACAACGGCAGATAAAGTCATTCAAATGCCTACGGATTCCTTAACCTATTTCGTGAATCAGAAACCGGTTAAGCTGCAGATATCACCGATTAAAACAGATGATGGAGAAATTTTCGTCGCGCTTGATCCTATCCTATCTTTGTATCCGATTCAATATCGAAAACTGCAGGATAGTGGCGCCATCTGGATTCAATGGAATGGTGAGAAACTGGTAAAAGGGCAACTCACATCCGACGATATCAACGAGGAAAAACTAAGACTTAGGACAAAGCCGACACTAAGGGCACCCTATACTGTACAAATGAAAAAGCAGGAACCTGTTTGGATAGAGGGAGAGACAGAAGGTTATTATCTCGTTCGCAACCAATCCGGTATTAGTGGCTATATCAAAAAAGACTTTGTCCATAAACAGGAAACGGTAACCATTAGAATTAACCGGGAAAGTAAACAGGTACATCCTAAGAAAATAAACGGACCGGTCCAATTAACCTGGGAAGCAGTCTATACAAAAAATCCTAACCCTTCGCATATTCCCAATATGGCAGGGGTGAATGTCGTTTCACCAACATGGTTTTCACTTGAGGAGAAGGATGGGTCGATTAAAAACCTTGCCTCCCTTGCCTATAGTAAATGGGCAAAATCAAGAGGTTATCAGGTTTGGGGATTGTTTTCTAATGGCTTTGATCCGGAACTGACCCATGATGCACTAAAAGACTATGAAACTCGTCAAAAAATGATCCGCCAGTTGTTGCTATTCAGTAAAATGTACAAGTTGCAGGGAATTAATTTTGATATTGAAAATGTTAACAGCGAAGATGGACCATTGGTCACTCAATTGATGCGGGAAGCCGCCCCCTATATGCACGAAGCAGGCCTGATCGTTTCTATGGATATCACCTTTTCAGCAGGGGATAATAACAACTGGTCCTCCTTTTATGAACGAAAAGAACTTTCCAAATTAGCGGATTATTTGATTGTCATGGCATATGATGAACATTGGGGAGCAGCTTCTGGGGCGGGCAGTGTAGCCAGTCTGCCGTGGGTTGAAAAGAATTTACGGACATTGCTAACTGAGGTTCCGAATGAACGGTTGATTCTCGGTGTGCCTTTATATGCTAGGCTATGGATGATTGAAACGGAAAACGATGGAACAGAGAAGATTTCTGCAAAAACACTAACAATGGATCGTGTAAAGTCATGGCTGAAGGAAAAGAAATTGAAGCCAACATATGATGAGGAAAGCGGTCAAAACTATGCGGAATACTATGATGCGAAAGAGAAAACCAG
Source organism: Neobacillus cucumis (assembly GCF_016107705.1). The sequence goes on along the minus strand of NZ_JAEHGC010000016.1, from coordinate 47,897 downwards.
GTATAAAATTTGGATTGAGGATGAACTTTCTTTAAAAAAACGAGCAGAACTAGCAGCCAAATATGACCTAGCAGGAGTTGCCAGCTGGTCAAGATTCTTTGCTGATCACAATGCTTGGGTTGCCTTAAACATGAACACAAACAAATCCATCACCAAAAAATAACCGGCATAGTGCTGGTTATTTTTTTTAAAAGCTATGCAAAAATTCAATGATGATTGGAGTGGAAGGCACGAAGACTCCTGTGGGAGTACGGAACTGGGGAGACCCCGCAGGCGCGTAAGCGACGAGGAGGCTCCCCGGACCGCCCACGGAAAGCGAAGTGCCTGGAGCGGAAATCAACCTCAACTAGGCTAAAAAAGAACAAATAAAGGCAAATTCATTACGAAAATATGGAGATTTTTCAAAAGATTTGATTCTTTATTGCTTGCAACAACATCCCCAAATATAATTTAAGTAACCATTAAAAGGAAAAACAAAGATAAGAGCCGGCCAATTCGACATAAGGAATGGTCGGTTTGTTGCATATAATCAACAACCAATGAAAGCGGTGGTAGTTTATGAACAAGCAAGAGAATCGTGATGATGCCTATCAGGAACTAACTGAAAAGTATGAGGCAATGATTCAAATGTTAGAAAACCGTATTCAAGATGAGATTACAAAAAACAGACAAAAGGACCAAATGCTGATTCAACAGGCAAAACTAGCAGCGATGGGCGAAATCATCGCAAGCATAGGGCATCAATGGCGCCAGCCCCTTAACCACTTGTCACTTTTAATCCAAGACATAAGAGATGCACAAAGATTTGAGGAAATGAACGACCAATACATGGACCAATTTACAAATGAGAGTATGATATTAATTGATTTTTTGGCCGGCACGATTCAAGATTTTCGTAAATTTTATCGTCCAAGTAAAGAAAAATGTGCGTTTTCACTAGCAGAATCGATTGAGGCCGCATTGTCCATATTCTCCTTTTTTCTTAAAAAACACGAGATTCGTGTTTACTTTGAGTATCGGGAGCAGCAAAAGGCCTATGGATATTCTAACGAATTTAGCCAGGTGGTCCTCAATCTCTTAACTAATATAAGAGATACATTTGTAAAAAAAGAAATAAAAGATCGAAAATTATTTATCACGATCAATGAAACTTCCGACCATCTTGTCGCGGAAATCATGGATAATGCCGGTGGAGTAGAACCAGAACCCCTATTAAAAATGTTTGATGCAAGCAATTGCAGTTGGTCCGAGGATTCGAAACTCGGCTTATACATTACCAAGGTCATTCTTGAAAACATGAATGGCTCGATAACTGCTGAAACTTTCGGTGAAGGAACCCGCTATCGCCTTTCCATTCCAAAAATCACTTCCTAAATAGATTCAAGTGATTCTCATTATGAAAAACTTACAAAATGCAAGACACACACTAAAAAATAAGTATTGTTTTTTGGATTTCGCTTGAGAAAGAGGTAAAATAGAGGAAAAGGATGAAGGAAGTGGCATGAATGGCAATTGAAAATCCAAGTCGGGCAGAATTAGGCGCGATATTAAAAAAAGCAAAAAGAATTGCAGTGGTTGGATTAAGTAATAATCCAGATCGCACTTCATACATGGTATCCGAAGCCATGCAAAAGGCGGGGTATGAGATCATTCCTGTCAATCCAACAATTAATGAAGCGCTTGGTATAAAAGCGGTAGCTTCGTTAAAGGATATCGAAGGTCATGTTGATATTGTCAATGTCTTCCGTCGTTCTGAGCAATTATTGGAGGTTGCGAAGGAATTTGACGAGATTGACAGCGATATCTTTTGGTCACAGCAGGGATGCATGAATGAAGAAGCATATCAATTTTTAAAGGATAAGGGTTATACCGTCATTATGGACCGCTGTATTAAGGTGGAGCATGCGTTAACCAAATAATAAAGGTGACTTTAAAAACTGCTAAAAAACAGCAGTTTTTTTGTTTTTATTTTCCAAGGAAATTGTCAAATATGGATGATAAAATGATGTTCTTTTAGAGAACGTATTTGCCAAATCGAAATAAATCGCTACAATTAAGCATAGACGCCGCAAGAAATGTGATAAAATAAAGTCGGCAAACATTCGTTCTATTTTAAAATTTTTAAAGGATTTTTAATTCTTTTAAACGAATGATTCATTTACTAATTAGATATGCAAACAGAATTATGTTTTCTTTTGTAAGGGATGAAAGGGGTATTTTAGTGGCAAGAACTCAGCAAGCTTTTGATTATAATGATGATGCCATACAAGTGCTAGAAGGTTTGGAGGCCGTCAGGAAACGTCCCGGGATGTATATCGGCAGTACGGATTCCAGGGGTCTGCACCATCTCGTTTATGAGATTGTCGATAATTCCGTCGATGAAGCGCTTGGCGGCTTCGGTGATCAAATCATCGTTAAAATACACAAAGACAATTCTATCAGTGTTGTAGATAAAGGACGCGGCATGCCAACAGGAATGCATAAAATGGGGAAGCCAACACCTGAGGTGATCTTAACGGTCCTACATGCCGGAGGAAAATTCGGTCAAGGCGGTTATAAAACGAGCGGAGGGCTGCACGGAGTAGGCGCTTCCGTCGTAAACGCTTTGTCAGAATGGTTAACCGTAACGATCAAACGTGACGGTTTTGTTTATGAACAGCGTTTTGAACATGGGGGAAAGCCGGTTACCACGCTTGAAAAAATCGGCAAAACCAATCAGACGGGTACGACCATTCACTTTAAGCCGGATCCAACCATCTTTTCGACTACTACTTATAATTTTGAAATATTATGTGAAAGGTTAAGAGAATCAGCCTTTCTTTTAAAAGGTTTAAAAATAGAAATTCACGATGAACGCAATGATGTCCACGAAATATTTCATTACGAAAATGGAATTGAAGCGTTTGTTGAATATTTAAACGAGGAAAAGGATGTTCTGCATCCTGTCGTCAGCTTTGAAGGTGCCCAAAATGGAATAGAAGTCGAATTTGCCTTTCAATTTAACGATGGTTATTCCGAAAACGTCCTTTCGTTTGTCAATAACGTTCGAACAAAAGATGGCGGCACCCATGAAGCAGGGTCAAAGACGGCTATGACCCGGGTGTTCAATGACTATGCCCGCAAGGTTGCACTTTTGAAGGAAAAAGACAAAAATCTCGATGGTGCTGATATTCGTGAGGGTCTTTCCGCGATTATCTCGGTCCGCATTCCAGAGGAACTTTTGCAGTTTGAAGGACAAACAAAAGGAAAATTGGGGACGAGTGAAGCAAGGTCCGCTGTTGATGGTGTTGTATCAGAACATCTTTCTTATTTTCTCGAAGAAAATCCTGATATTAGCTCATTACTTATTAAGAAATCAATTAAAGCCTACCAGGCCCGGGAAGCAGCAAGAAAAGCCCGGGAAGATGCGAGAAGCGGGAAAAAACGCAAGCGCTCAGAAGCCGTGCTTTCCGGTAAACTGACTCCAGCACAATCACGGAATCCCCAAAGAAATGAGCTTTATTTGGTCGAGGGTGACTCTGCTGGCGGTTCCGCCAAACAAGGACGTGACCGCCGTTTCCAAGCAGTACTTCCTTTACGAGGTAAAGTCATCAATACCGAGAAGGCAAAACTAGCCGATATTTTTAAAAATGAGGAAATCAATACAATTATCCATGCAGTTGGCGGCGGTGTAGGCGCTGATTTTAACGTAGAGGATATTAACTACGATAAAATCGTCATTATGACTGATGCCGATACGGACGGAGCACATATTCAGGTACTTTTACTGACCTTCTTTTATCGTTACATGAAGCCGCTTCTAGAGGCGGGTAAAGTGTTTATTGCCCTTCCGCCATTATATAAAGTGAGCAGAGGGACTGGAAAAAAGGAAGTAATCGAATACGCCTGGAACGAGGATGAACTACAAACAGCCATCAAAAAAGTGGGCCGCGGCTATATCATCCAGCGTTATAAAGGTCTTGGTGAAATGAATGCAGATCAGCTTTGGGAAACAACAATGGACCCGGAGACCCGAACATTAATTCGAGTGAAAATCGACGATCTGGCAAGGGCTGAGCGCCGTGTAACCACACTTATGGGTGACAAGGTAGAACCGCGCCGGAAATGGATTGAAAGCAATGTCGCGTTTACCTTAGATGAACAAGACACGATACTAGAGAATGAAAACATCATGGTCGCTGAGGGGGAATCTGAAGATGAGCTCAATTGAAAAATTTCGTGACTTACCTTTAGAAGATGTACTTGGTGATCGTTTTGGCAGATATAGTAAGTACATTATTCAAGAGCGTGCCCTGCCGGACGCACGTGATGGTTTAAAACCGGTACAACGAAGAATTCTTTATGCCATGCATGTGGAAGGCAATACGCACGAAAAAGGCTTCCGAAAATCAGCGAAAACAGTTGGTAACGTCATCGGTAACTACCATCCTCATGGTGATTCTTCTGTTTATGAAGCAATGGTGCGAATGAGTCAGGACTGGAAGGTTCGCAATGTCCTAGTCGAAATGCATGGAAATAACGGTAGCGTCGACGGTGACCCTCCTGCAGCGATGCGTTATACCGAAGCAAGATTGTCAGCCATTGCGGCGGAACTCTTACGGGATATTGAAAAACACACCGTTGAGTTTATTCCAAACTTTGATGATACCTCAAAAGAACCAACCGTATTGCCTGCAATGTTTCCAAACCTTTTGGTAAACGGGTCTACCGGTATTTCTGCAGGGTATGCAACGGAAATACCGCCACACCATCTTGGAGAAGTCATCGATGGTGTTATTATGAAAATGGATCAGCCTGATGTAACGGTTGAGGATTTGATGACCGTTATCAAGGGTCCAGATTTTCCAACCGGCGGGATTATTCAAGGGATTGACGGTATTAAAAAAGCCTATGAAACTGGTAAAGGGAAAATCATTGTCCGCAGTAAAGCCGAAATTGAGGAAATCCGCGGCGGCAAGCAGCAAATTGTTATTACGGAAATTCCGTATGAAGTGAATAAAGCAAATCTCGTGAAAAAAATTGATGAGTTCCGATTGGATCGAAAAGTTGAAGGAATTTCCGAAGTCCGGGATGAAACGGACCGAACCGGGCTAAGAATTGTCATTGAATTAAAAAAGGATGCAGACGCAGAGGGCGTATTAAACTACTTATATAAAAATAGTGATCTGCAAGTTACCTATAACTTTAACATGGTTGCGATTTATAATAAGCGGCCAAAACAAATGGGCCTTCGTGAATTGCTGGATGCCTATATTGAACACCAAAAAGAAGTGGTAACAAGACGGACTGAGTTCGAGCTCAATAAAGCGAAGGAGCGTCAGCATATTGTTGAAGGCTTAATGAAGGCTTTATCGATTCTCGATGAAGTGATTGCCACCATCCGGGCTTCAAAAGATAAACGGAATGCAAAGGATAACTTAATCGCAAAATTTGCGTTCACAGAACCGCAATCTGAAGCGATTGTTTCCTTACAACTCTACCGTTTAACAAACACGGATATTACAGCACTCCAAAGCGAAGCAGAAGAGCTGGCGAAGAAAATTGAGGAGTGGACAGCGATTTTAGCGAGTGAGAAAAAACTCCTTTCCGTCATTAAAAAAGAATTAAAAGACGTGAAAAAACGCTTTGCCGATGACCGGCGATCAAAAATTGAGGCAGAAATTGAAGAGTTGAAAATTAATCTGGAAGTTATGGTTCCTAGCGAAGATGTTATTGTCACCGTTACGAAACAAGGCTATGTGAAACGGACAAGCCAGCGTTCCTATGCTGCATCAAACGGGCAGGATTTGGCCATGAAGGATACGGACCGCTTATTAGCACAGCTGGACATGAACACTAAAGATGTTTTACTCCTCTTCACCAATAAGGGAAATTATCTATTCTGCCCTGTTCATGAACTTCCGGATATTCGCTGGAAGGACCTTGGACAGCATGTCGCCAATATTATTCCAATTGAACGTGATGAAGAAATCATTCGAGCAATACCTGTAAAAGATTTTGAAGCCGATGCCTATTTAGTCTTTATCACTAAAAATGGAATGGTGAAGAAAACAGAACTGAAAGCGTACAAAGCACAGCGTTATTCCAAGCCGCTTGTCGGCATCAATCTAAAAGAAGACGATCAAGTGATTGATGTCCATTTAACAGATGGTTCGCTGGATGTTTTCTTAATCACTCACCTGGGGTATGCTTTATGGTTTGCAGAAGAAGAAATTAGTATTGTCGGGGCACGCGCAGCGGGTGTAAAAGGGATTAACCTAAAAGACGACGACTACGTTGTTGGCGGAAAGGTCCTCACTCCTAATAGCAATAAGTCTATCGTCATTACGACACAGCGTGGGTCTGTTAAGAAGATGAAATTGAAGGAATTTGATAAAGCAACAAGGGCGAAGCGAGGACTTGTCATCCTTAGGGAGCTAAAAACAAATCCACATCGAGTCATTGGCTTTGTGATGACGAACGAACACGACAAGATTTTTGTTCAAACAGAAAAAGGACACACAGAAAGTATTACCGCAGAAGATATTCGTTCAAGTGACCGGTATTCAAATGGGTCGTTTATCCTTGATGAAGGCGAAAATGGTAAGGTCAACTCGATTTGGAAAGTAGTTGCACCTGAAAACACTGGGGAATAATTATTATATTAAAGAGACGGCTGAAAATGGAGTCCGTCTCTTTTATTTTTTTCTGGAAAGTGAAGATTACTTTTGAAATATTTCGATTCATAAAACAAAAAGTCATAACACTTCATTGCATTCTAATTAAACTCTAATTTGACGTATAAATGACCAAAGAATATACTTAGGCTTACTAATAGATAAGTAACCTAACTATTTGTATCCTTAATAAAAATGAGGTGAAAGAAATGGCAGATATTGAAAGTGCCACTGCACAAAAGCTTTTAAAAGCGTTTATGCAATTCAGAAGGACCGGTTGGCACGAGCGGAAAATTGCTGGTTACAACCCAAGTGAATTCAAGGTCTTAGCGGCCATTTACCGTGAAGGAAACAACAAAAGGGCGGATATGAAGGTTTCAGAAATCAGTCAGAAGTTACACGTTACCTCGCCGACAGTCACACAAATCATTAATACACTAGAAAAGGATGGATTGGTTGAACGGAGGATTGATCCAGATGACAGACGAGCTGTTAAAATTAACCTTACATCAAATGGTGAAAGTGCTGTGATCGAGGCAAGAAAAGCCTTCTTTGAAACTTTTAGTGGGTTAATTGATCATTTAGGGGAGGATGATAGCGAACAATTGGCGGAATTACTCTCCAAAGTGATGGCTTACTTTAACAATCATTTGAATCGTTGACCGGAATGGAGTGACCAAACTTGATCAAATTAAGGAAATTTTTAAAACCATTTGGACTATCTGTGTTGGCCGTACTTATATTAGTCCTTTTGCAATCATTATCTGAGCTTTATTTGCCAACCTTGATGTCAGATATAGTGGATAAAGGTGTGGTCACCGGGGATACCCATTATATTTGGAAAATAGGCGGATTTATGCTGCTTGTAGCAGCAGGTGGAATGGTATGCTCCGTCACAGCAAGCTTTTTTTCAGCAAAGGTAGCCTCTGGATTTGGAAAGTCTCTTCGTAGGAAATTATTTGCACATGTAGGGGATTTTTCGCTTCATGAGTTTGATAAAATTGGCACCGCCTCACTGATTACTAGAACAACCAATGATATTACGCAGGTTCAACAAGTTTTAGTCATGATGCTTAGAATGATGGTTATGGCCCCGATGATGTGTATTGGCGGACTAATCATGGCATTATCCAAAGATGCAAAGTTAACCTTAGTCCTAGCAGTTTCATTACCTATTTTAATCATTGCTATTGTGATCATCGCAAGAAGCGGAATTCCGCTTTTTAAGGCTATGCAGGTAAAATTAGATACACTGAATCGAGTTCTTCGCGAAAATCTAACTGGAATTCGGGTCATTCGTTCTTTTAACAAGGTAGAGCACGAAAAGAAACGCTTTGATACGGCAAACCTTGATTTAACGAATACGGCAATTAAAGTAAATAAAATCATGGCTGCTATGATGCCCATTATGATGATGGTCCTAAACCTTACATCCGTCGCAATCGTATGGTTTGGAGGGATTCGGATTAGCAATGGTCATATGGAAGTCGGGGATATGATGGCTTTTATTCAATATGCTATGCAAATCATGTTTTCATTTATCATGCTGTCGATGATGTTTGTCATGGTTCCGCGAGCATCTGTCTCTGCAGCAAGAATAAATGAAGTCCTTGAAACGATTGCAGATATAAAGGATCCAACGGAAGCTGCGACAACCGATGGTAAAAAAGGACTTGTAGAATTCGAAAATGTTTCCTTTAGTTACCCTGGGGCTGAAATGCCAGCGATTTCTGATATCTCTTTTTCAATGAGACCAGGGGAAGTGACTGCCATAATTGGCGGAACAGGTTCGGGTAAATCAACGCTTATTAACTTGATTCCTCGTTTTTACGATGTTGATAGTGGAAGAGTCCTTGTGGACGGTGTTGATGTCCGCAAAATGAAACAAGAAGAGTTAAGAGAAAAAATTGGCTTTGTACCGCAAATGGCTGTTCTTTTTACTGGAAGTATTTCCGAAAATATTCGTTTCGGCAAAGAACATGCGACAGATGAAGAAGTACAGCACGCAGCAAAAATTGCCCAAGCGACAGAATTTATTACCAACATGCCAGATGGATACAATTCGGTGATTGCCCAGGGGGGAACAAACGTTTCAGGAGGACAAAAACAGCGTTTATCCATCGCAAGGGCACTTGTTAGAAAACCAGAAATCTATATTTTCGATGATAGCTTCTCCGCTTTGGATTTTAAAACAGATGCGAAGCTTCGTGCTGCATTAAAAGAAGAAACAGTTGAATCAACTGTATTAATTGTTGCACAACGAGTAAGTACCATAATCGATGCAGACCAGATCATTGTTTTAGATAATGGCAAAATTGCCGGAATTGGAAAACACCGCGAACTTTTGGAAACAAATGAGGTTTATCGTGAGATTGTAATGTCGCAGCTATCTGAGGAGGAAATCGCATGAGCAAAGAGACTCATTCCCAAAGGCAAGGTGGACCGGGCGGTGGCGGATTCGGCTTTCGCGGCGGGTTGATGCCTGTCCAAAAAGCAAAAAATTTTAAAGGAACCTTAAAAAGACTAGTCAGCTACTTAAAACCACATAAATTCCAACTTTTAGCTGTGCTCATAACCGCCATCATTAGTACGATATTTTCGATCGTCAGTCCAAAGATTATGGGAAAAGCAACCACACGGCTTTTTGAAGGATTGATGATGAAGCTTAGAGGGGTTCCTGGAGCCAAAATTGATTTTGACTATATAGGAAATATCATCTTGCTTTTAATCGGATTATATATTTTAAGTGCGATTTTCGCCTATATTCAGCAATATATCATGGCAGGTGTCGCTCAAAAGACGGTATACCATTTACGTAAAGAGGTGGAGGAAAAACTCAATCGACTTCCATTAAAATACTTTGATGCTAGGACACACGGAGAAATTTTAAGCCGTGCTGTAAATGATGTCGATAACATAAGCACGACCTTACAGCAAAGCTTAACACAACTAATCACTTCCGTTGTTACCATTATTGGAATCATCGTCATGATGCTTACAATTAGCCCATTAATGACACTCATTGTCGTCGTAACATTACCGCTTAGCTTTGCAACTACTGCAGGGATAGCAAAAAAATCACAAAAGTTTTTTAAAGGACAGCAAAAAGCACTTGGAGAGCTTAACGGCCATGTGGAAGAAATGTATACTGGCCACAAAGTTGTAAAAGTATTTGGACGAGAGAAAAAATCAATTGAAAAATTCGATGAAATCAATGAAACCCTATATCAAACAGGATGGAAGGCTCAATTCGTTTCCGGTATGATTATGCCGCTAATGTCCTTTGTTAGTAATATTGGCTACGTTCTTGTTTCTGTTGCCGGCGGTATATTGGTAACGAAAAGGGCAATTGAAATTGGGGATATTCAAGCATTTATTCAATATGCAATACAGTTTTCTCAGCCCATCACGCAAACTGCAATGATTGCCAATGTGATCCAATCAACGATTGCCAGTGCAGAACGTGTTTTTGAAATCTTAGATGAATTAGAAGAGGTTCCAGAAGCGGTAGATGCCAAAATGATTGCATCACCAAAAGGGGAAGTAAACTTTAATCATGTTTCCTTCGGCTATAACGAAAATGAACCGTTAATTGAGGATATGAATATTGAGGTAAAACCCGGTCAAAGAGTTGCGATTGTCGGACCAACTGGTGCGGGTAAAACGACATTAATAAATCTATTGATGCGATTCTACGAAATTCAAAACGGGCAGATTTTAATCGACGGGATTGATATTCGCGACTTAAAGCGGGAGCATTTAAGAAGTATGTTTGGCATGGTTTTGCAGGATACATGGCTATTTAATAGTACAATTCGTGATAATATTGGTTATGGAAAAGAGGGAGCAGGAGAGGATGAAATTATCGCGGCATCGGAAGCTGCTTTTGCTGACCATTTTATCCGTACCTTACCAGAGGGCTATGATACGATATTAAATGAAGAAGCCTCTAATATCTCACAAGGACAGAAGCAATTATTGACGATTGCTCGTGCGATATTGGCAGATCCCGCCATTCTTATTCTCGACGAGGCTACAAGTTCTGTGGATACGAGAACAGAGGTACAAATTCAAAAAGCTATGGACCGATTAATGAAAGGGAGGACCAGCTTCATTATTGCCCATAGACTTTCTACCATTCGTGATGCTGATCTGATTTTGGTTATGAATCATGGTACGGTGATTGAAAAAGGAAATCATGCTGAACTGCTTGAAAAAGGCGGATTTTATGCAGAACTTTATAATAGTCAGTTTTCTAGTGGAAATGCGATGGCAGGGTGATAATGAAATCAGAGCGCTTAGTTGATCTAGGCGCTTTTTTTGTGATAATTCGTGGATAGTTCATAGTAGAATTTGAACCGAAAAAAAGAGATTTTTCTTCTCCGTCTCATTTTCTTAAGTATACTTAGGGATTGAGACAGAGTTTATTTTTTATAATTAATTAACTATAATTATATTATGTAAACTGATAAAAATAAAAACAAGGCTGTTACCCAACCAGTAACAACCTAATCTTTAGGCATATCCATCTTATCAACAGCACTTTTTAGATCCTCATTACGAATATGGGTATAGATCATGGTCGTTTGAATCGATGAATGTCCCAACTGTCTGCGTAATTTCGGCACATCATTTATTTCTGTATGATATCTGGTTGCAAATGAATGACGTAATTTATGTACAGATAATGATGGTTTCCCGAATGCTGCAGCATACTTTTCAACTAGTTTTTCAACCGACCTGGCGGTAAGTCTTCTTGATTTTCCTTTTGGACCCATTGGGGCAGAAATAAACAAGGCTTTATTTGTTTTATCCACCTGATACTTTTCAGTCCTTATGGTAAGATACTCCTGCAAATCAGCCATCGCCACCTGACTAAAAAAAACAAATTGTTCCTTATTGCCTTTACGAATCACCCGGGCAGAATACTTGCTAAAGTCGATATCATCAAGGTCCAATCCAACAAGCTCAGAAAGGCGAAGTCCGGAACCTAGAATTAATGAAATAATCGCTGTATCACGCTGTTGATTCATTTTATAAAAGTTGTAGATTTTCTTATTATCCTTGTTTAATTCGCCAAATCCATGAGCAACAAACAGCCGAAACTGTTCATATTCATCACCAAGCAAAATTTTACCTTCCATTTTATTTGCTCGCGTTTCCATTGTTTCTTTAATCTCATTAAATTCAATTTTGGCCATCACATTTCGATTGATATAGGCTTGTAAATCCTGTGTTTCCGCAATGTTTTGAAGGTAATTGAACAGCGATTTTAACGCTGATAGCTTTCGGTTTACGGTCAATTCTTTATTATTTAACTCATAATGAAGGAAGTTTAAAAATCCTTCAACTTCAAGCACAGTTAGCCGTTCGAGCCGCTCTAACGGGATTTCTTTCATGCAGCCGGTCCAAAGCTGTTCACTAATCATCCAATTAAAGAAAATCTTATAATCATGACAGTAATTAAACAAGGATGCGGTCGATAGTTTTCTAAGCTTATGATTGATATATTCGTCAACATACCAAGGGAGCTCATTGAGCAAGGATTGTAGTTTTTGAAAATTTTGTTGTTTTGCCGGATTTACCATAATAACACCTCACTTCTATATTTTACCTTATACACATTAGTTCGTCAAATTTATATTTTACGTAATTTTTAGTGCGATAAAGCATTAAAACAATTCTAACTCTAATTGCTCATTAAACTCCCCTTTATCCCAACGGGTTTTGAATTCAATGAACTGTTCTAAGGTATTATTTTTCTTACCATATATTTTATGGAATAATTGATGCACATGTTTTCTTAATGGGATTCCAACAATTTCATCATGCTTTTGTTCTAATTGGTTATAAATGAGTTGCAATTCATCATCAGTATAATCATTTTTATTTCTTCTTTTGTCAAAATTTAATTCTTTTAATACTTCATCACGTAAAGCAGCAAAAGACTCACTATGATGTATTTGTAAATCATTTGTTCGTTCACGAGTAACCGCACATCTAAAATCATATTTAATTAAAGTGTTATATTTCCAATTTTTTGTACTCTCTCTTAATGCCATACTTAAAGTGGTAATCCCGCCGTTCCAATTAGGATTTTTACCGCCACTATACCATTTGCTTTTTTTCTCGTTATAACAATGCGGGCAACCATTTCCATTTAGTAAAGCATAAAATTCCATCATATTGATCTTATCTGGATGTTTTAGACATCTATACCTCAATTTAGTTAAACTATTAATGTATCTAGTTTCTAATAATTGATATCCACGTTTTTCAAACTCTAATTTAACTTCATCAATTGAATGTTTTTTACCAGAACAACAATTACAACCAGTTTTTCCCCTTATAAAATTATCAAATGTGGTACTCTGTTCATCATTCGGATGTATCGGGCAGCGAAAACTCATTTTCACACGGGTGCTAACATATTCCTTCTCCAACAATTCGTAGCCCCGTTCTTTAAACGCTTGTTTTACCTCTTCATATTTATATTTTCTCATACTTTTTCGCCCCTTTTTGTTTTACATGAATTTACATAATCTACAAAAATATCATACTTTAACTAAATTTATAGTATAAAAACACAAATAAAAAATAAGAGCAAAGACTCGATTACGTATGCAAGTCTTGCTCTTATTGTTGATTTTCAGTTAATAAATTTTTCCATTTTCCCTCTTAAAAAAACGGATCCGTACCCTAACTTATCTTTGCGATACCTAGTGCCTTTAATAAATCTTTAACATCTCAATCCGACTCATCTACTTATAATTTACTACAAATCTTACCATTTTGTCCATATTTCCTGGCATACTAAATGGATATACCCCTTTATAAATCTCCCTTAACATTTGCACTAATTAAACCTGGTCATCACCTCAATAAAAATGCCCATTTATGAAAAGCTACTACACTTTTTGAACAATCGAATGCTAACAGATATTTATAGTCGTCTACTGTCAGAAAGAAAATAGAACTGCCTCCGGTAATCCCTCAGCCTATACTCTTTTTCTCAATTACTAATTACTTCAACGAACATTATTTATAGAATTTTTGATTACCTTGAGCCGTTTCCCAAACCATATATAAAAAATCATTTTCTCTAATAAATGTAAGACATGTTTTAAAGAGAGTTTGTTCAACTTTCTCTTTTCTACATTCTGGTATTACAAATAAATCATGCAGCACAGCGATTTTCTTGACATCAGCAGCATTATTAGTAAAATATAAAGTTGCAAATCCAATAATCTTGTTATCTTTTTCTGCCACAAATTGCAATCCTTTTGTTGGGTCGTTGTAAATTTCGTTTAAAATATGTTTAAGCATTTTTTCGTCATTACGGGGACTTTCATAAAAATCGTTCATGTACTTCACCATTAAAGGTAATAGTGTAGAAAGGTCTTGTTTTACGGCCCTTCTGATTTTGATCTTCTTCAATTGTTCAACTGTCATAAAATTCATCCTCCATTTATTAAAAATATTCTTCAATATTTAATACGCAATAATCGTGCCAAACATACTAAAGTGGATGAATCAAACAATATAACTTCAAATTAAAAAGAGTTTATTATAAATTGCATAACTTATGCGTTCTAGATTTGGATGACGTTTTATGTCCTTAAATAAAATCGATATCTAATTACTTCTCTTTTTAGTACGAGAATTCCTTCTCAAACGTTTCCAATTCCTCGGTATTTAGCACTTTTGGAATAATTAAAAAGGTGCTGCCCCCCTCTGTTTGTTTATTATGTTTAAAATTGGAATCAAGATTAAGCACGGTTGGTTCGAGGAATCACCACAAATGGAAGATCGACCTCAAATAATAAAAGAAGGAAATGAATAAATTTCATTTTTCCAAGTGAAAATAAAACAAGTGTTATTTTTAACACTAATTTTCAATGTGGAGGGATATATATTGAATACACTTTTTAGCTTATTATCATTAATGATTTCACTGGTCATTAAAGCTGCCTTCCTAATGGAAAAAGTCGACACCAGGTTTAGGTCTATGTTGAGAACGCTGGCTTTAACATAAGCATTGAGTATTCCAAAAGTATGTTCTAATTCCCACATTGTATTAAAAAAGGTGAGCACATTCTTGTGCTTACCTTTTTTGCGATTGAAACATTTTCCGGAACAAAATGGACGCATGACTCCCTGCTAAATTGTTGATGCTTGTATCAGAAAAGACTAGACACTACAAATAATCGTGTCTAGCCCTTTTTGTTCCATACACATGCCTCTTCATTTTAGGTACTATTTAAATTTAGTCCAATCATACATTTTTTGCCTTTGTTTTCTCATTCGCTCCTCCTTCTTACTCTCAACTTGTTTTTCCTGATTAAAATTCATGATAAAACCGCAATCCTCACAAATGTAAGAAAATAAATCCGTTTGCTCGGGAACATTTAATAATGGATTCTTCTCTTCTGAATGCAAAAAGAATTTTATTTTCCCTTCTGCTTCTTCATTATATTTTGTTAGATCATCATACTTTTCATATTCCGGAACAAAATAACCTTTTCGAAAATGAATCCCGTTGCATACAAGACACTCAATTTCACTCGTTTTATGTCTCAATCTCGACACCTCCATTAAATATGTATGAAGGCAGATGAATTTTCAAAACTTGAAAAAGTTTAGTGAAAAATTGAAGTGGCAGCACTAAAGCCTGACATTACTAAGTTAATAAATAAGCTTATGCAAAATAGCTATTCAAATTCTAAAGGCTCATAGGTTTATGACTAACAATTATTCATTTTCCGCTAATTTCCTGAGTATTTATCACACACCTGCATTGTGGGACATGTCATATGATACATTAGCTATTGAATTCAAAGTGATTCGATCACTTATTCCTATATAAAACAGCATTATTGAGGAGATGCCTTATTCAAAAAAGGAACTTAGGAGGAACATTTTGAGGACATTATTATTGGAGAACATTTTAAATGCAATGAACATTCAGCCCAATGAAAAGCAAAAAGGTATAAGAATCAAAACGGTCACTTATGACAGATATGAAATTAGAAGTCATACATTATATTTTCGTTGGAACAATAGAGAGGTTCCTGTTGAATCCATTAAAGATTACAAGAATGTTTTTATCGTTACTGATACACCATTTTCTTATATGGATAGATTAAATCCTGAGCAAATCATTATGGTAAAGGACCTAAATGACTCTTTCTTTAAATTCACTTCGTATTACAGGCACCTGTTTAACATTCCTGTAGTCGCCATTACGGGTACATGTGGGAAGTCTACTACCAAAGAAATGCTAAAACACATTTTAGAAGAAACAAACAATGTCCAGGCCACAATATCCAGCAAAAATGCCAGTTATTACAACCTTCCTTATTTAATGGGAATAGATGAACATACGGATGTTGCAGTATTTGAAACAGCTGTATCTTCAAAAGGGGATATGATGGAATCCTGTAGGTATTTTTACCCGAATATTGGGATTATGACAATGATTGATGTGGATCATACGGATAAATTTCGATCATTTGATGATTATCTAGCAGAAAAGGCAAAAATAATGCAAGGTATGAACAACAAGGGGACACTCATCCTAAATACAGACGACCCATATCTTAAGCTCATTGATACTTCTAGTTTTAAGGGAGGGATTATAACTTTCGGTAAAAACAGGGACGCTATTTTTAGGATTAAAAAATGTCAATATAATTCATCCGGCATGAGATTCAGGATTAAATATAAGGAAAGTGAATTTAAAGGATTTATACCAGGACTTGGTGAGCATAATGTATATAATGCCACCGCTGCATTAGCCGCCGCTGCAATCTTAGGCGTGGATCTTCACTATGCTTTAAAGAGATTATCTTCTTTTCATCATATGGGATCCCATTTTCAAATAATTGAGGGACGAAAACAAATTACGTTGGTGGATGATACTTGGAAGTCAAATCCCGCTTCCTTAAGAAAAGGCTTAGAAACATTATGCAGTATAGCTTTGCCATCCCAAAGAAAAATTGCTGTCCTGGGAAGAATGGCAGCATTGGGTCAATATGCAGATGAAGAGTACGAAAAAGCAGGACATTTACTCGGTGATTTGGGGATCGATGTTCTTATCACCAAAGGATTCATTGCAAAAGATTTTGCAAAGCCAGCCATAGAGGCGGGAATAAATCCGAATAATGTTTATCATTTTTCAGATGCAGATGAAATGAAACGATTTTTTGATTCATTTTTAATCCCAAATGACATTGTTTATTTCAAAACAGGCGGGAATGACTCAGACTTCGATGATGTGATCGAATATTTAAGAAGTAATGGATAGATTATAATAGATATTAGAAAAGACGATTGAATCAAATCGTCTTTTTTTTAAAATCGCGAATATTGCCTAAAGTAGGCCTCTTATTCTCTAAGCCTTAAATGTAATAAAAATCCTTTTTCCTATAGAAAAAATGCAGCCTTAGGCTGCATGACGGGATAAAAGCAAATACTATTTTTTTCCTCTTTTTTGTTTATTTTTATCAGCCAAATATTTAGCATATAAGATCGTATTTTTAGCTACATCTAATTCAACACTATATATATTAGGTGGACCTGGCCTCCAATTTACTTCAAACAACCACAATTTTTGGTTTTCATCAATTCCGACATCAATTCCCAATTCATCCAACGGAATTTCATATAAAGAATCAAAATGGTTAGAAAAGCTTATCGCAAATTGTTCAAGATACCTTTTAATATCATACCATGAGTCACCAAACTCCATTTTTAAAAAGGTGTCTTGGTAAGTACTATAACCGCCACTACCCATATTTGATGTAATGGTTCCCAAACGTCCAATTCTTGGATAAATAGAAGTAATAACCCACTTACCTTCTCCATTTTTTTGAACATGCAATCGAAAATCAAAAACATGCCCTGATTCTGTTTGACTTGAAATATACTTTTGTACTAAGTGTTCTTGTTCCTGAATTTTCTGGGATATCAAGTTTAACAATTCTTTTTCATTTGGAGATGATATCGATCCTGCCTCATTCATTTTGTAACTCTCTATTCCATATTTTTCAATATATTCAATATAAACAACACCCCCACCTTGATGTCCAGACAACGGCTTAATAATAACCTTTTCATAATGTTTGATCATGTCCAAAAACATTTTAATGTCAGTTAATTTATAAAAAGGAATAAGGTATTGTTCAAATTCCTTTGCCTGTTTTATTCTGTTATATACGCTTAATTTGTCTCCGATGGAATGACTTGTAAACGGAACCCTCTCAGATAAATAATCAAAGACTTGTTCAGTTTTATGACTTACTGGAGAACTTGCATTATATATGACATCAGGAAAGGGAAACTCCTTTTCAATCCACTCGCCGTTTTCATATGTTCGCCCTAAAATTTTTTTCTTTTTTATATTTACCTTCCCTAGGGTAAAGTAAAAAAAGTTTACACCTTCAGCTTTTGCTACAGCGGCAAAAGCATACGCCTTCTTTACATTATTTGGATCTGACCGGTGATGAAGCATTCCAATTAGCGTCATGATACTTCTTTACCACCTTTCTTCAAATTCTATTAGAATCATAATCATTTCAAAAATCGCAATACTAAAATTTTTGTTCAATCATTATAAGTTCACGATTAACTAACTTCAGACTTGCACACTGAATATAGAAAATGTCTTCAGATTGTATTTCTATCCGGAAAACTGTCTATTGGTTCAAGATAGAAAGTAATTTCGCTTGCTGCTTTCCTGGCTATTTTTTTCGCTTCTTCTTTAACATCTGAGGATGCCAAAATGTATCCATAACGATCCCCCATTGATAAAGGAGGACGCATGATTCGTCCTTTTCGGGGTTTAATATACACCTCTTCTACACCGGGATACTGAGAGCTGCGATTTTTCCCCTTTACCTTGATTAATCTTCCTAGGGAATCAACAATTAAATATTGTGCATATACATACTTCTTTTGCTTTTTAGTGAGGTTTGGTTTATTTCCTAACATTAATTGAATCGTTTCCTCTACTAAATTAATTCCATATCCGACTTCAATGATTCGATTCATTGCACCACCTGAGATTCTTGGGTTGATTTCAACTAATTTCAATTCTCCTTGTACTAAGCGCATTTCTAGATGACAGGCACCATTTTCCATTCGAAAAACCTTTAAAACGGAACTTACTGTATCATGGATTTTATCGTAAAAAGCTTGTTCGATATCCACAAATAAACTATAACCAGTTACGATAAATCGTTGAATCAAATTGATTGTTTGTTCGATTATTGCGACAATATGCACATTTCCATTGTGTACTAAAGCTTCAACTAAATATTGAGGTCCTGTTAGATACTCCTCAATCAAAACCTGTTCATTTTTCTTTAATAATTGTTTTATCGCAGCCTTAAATTCCTTCTCGTCATTTGCCAAGAGAACATCTTTTGATCCGTTAGATAATGGAGATTTTACTATAAGGGGTAAATATCTCTTGTATTTTTTAATAAAATTCTTTAAGGACTTATCTTGTGTATATATTGCGTATTTAGGAGTTATGCTGTGGTTTTTGAGGAGTTTACGAGTTAAAACTTTATTTTCCATTTTTAAAATTGGATCAACAGAGACAACACTGCAACAAAATTCTTTTGATAAGGTAGCGGCCGTATGGACAAAAGGATCTACAAAACTCATAATACCTTTTACTTGTTTACCTTGTTTTTGTAACTTGATGATGTTTTCTTTTAATAAATCGTAATTGGATAATTTCACTAATATCATTTGATGTACATCGGGAAATTCTGTTCTTTGTTCAATGAATTTTGATTTATTGGTAAATAACACTGTAAAAAAGCCAAGTCGTTCTGCTGCTTTAATTGCTTCTCTACTCGACCCAGATTTACTAGTTTCAATAAAAACTATGGTTTTCATTAGCTTTATCATCCTATCCTCAATGTATTTTGAAGGATTTAACTCATTCAAGAATGATCTGGAAGAAAAACACTCTCACGTTGTATTTATATTTTTTTAGTACAAGGATGGAATGGACAAACATCATATTTTTACAAAAAAAGTTAAATATTTATAAATAAGAAAAGACCATCTGCTAATATATGAGCACTCCTTCTCTAAGGTAAAAATAAATTAAAGGATGATCAGACCTTAGCAATAGGCTATACACTCATAATAAAGATGTAAAATGTTCTAACGTGTATATCTCTTAATACAAAAAAATCCCTACAAAACTTAGCAAAAGCTAATCATGTAGGGATTTTAATTTTAAAAAAATAATTATTTAAATATCGTTGAAATAATCTGGTCACGGGACATGTTACTATCCACTACAAATGTACCTGGTCGTAACTTGTTTTCAATTCCTTTTTTCTCAATATCTTTCGAGAATTTAAAAGCATTATCAATGATTTTTGCTTTTTCAAGTGCCCTGCCGACATCAATACTTGTCATCCCATTTGCTACATTCAGAACAACTCTGTAAACTGTTTTTTTCGATTGATTGTCATCTGCCGGTGCTGCCTTTTGGGCAGCTGCTTTGGCATCATTTAGATTTTTATCATAATCAGCTTTTGTTTGAACAACATAACCTGCTGCTGCAAGCTTGGTTTTCATCTCATCTTCTGTTGGCTGAACGGTCACCGTTTTGGTTTGTTCAGTTACCTTGACAGGTTTAGTTGAAGCTTCTGTTTTATTGGTAAAATAAACAGCGCCGCTTATCGTGGTAGAAATAAGAATCCCTGCTGCAAAACTGGTCAATAGATTAACCCGCATTTGAAATACTTCTCCTTTCATCCTTAGATCTTAGGTAAGGAGCAAGAAGTTCTTTAATTTCTTCTGCAGAAACCTGTTTTCTCTCAGCAATGCTTTCAATTGAATAATTGCGTTTATATAAGTCTAGTATTTCACGCATAAACACTTTTTCCTTAGGAGAAAGTTCAACTCCTGCTTCATTCATGACAACTTCAATATCAAGCTCAATATTCCGAATTGATTCTTGCAAATCATTGATTTCTTTCATAACCTCAACGTGAACTAAATCAATTCCTTTATTCTGTGCTTTTGTAGCTTGAGCTGTTTTTGTCAGCGAAATAATTAAAAGCAATACTGAGACTCCAAACAAGCCCGCTAATGTCCATTCCATCATAATGCATTCCTCCTTTTTTAGGTGGTCACAAGTTGTAATTATACATGGAAACGATGGATTTTTCGACAAATTTCTCTTAAATTAAGCAAAAAGTCGTAGAAAAGAAGTTCTTTTCAAGCACATTTCATAAAACGGAGTGTATTGGTGAAGTCTATAGATAGAAACAAAAGTTGAAAGGAGTTTTTGTCATGCAAAATAATCAACCACCTATTCCCTTTCCTCCAAGGGCAATTACAACTAAGGACCTTCTTTACATTAAAGACGTGCTATCTTGGGAACTTTTGGCTTTTAAGAAATTTCATCATCTCGCCCAACAAGCAACCAATCCACAATTTAAACAGGCACTCGATAAAGCGGGGAGAATGCATCAAAATCATTATCAAAGATTGCTTACTCACCTTCAGGTTAATAACAATATGGCGATGGCAAGTATCCCGAAACCACAGCAAACACATCAAATGCAACAATCACAAATTTAGTAGGGAGGTTTATGTAGAATGATGCAAAATCAACAAAGCCAGCAGTCGCAAAGCCCAAATCAAATCGCAAACCCGCAAACAGGTCAATTGCCCAAAGTAAAAGGACCTGAAATGAACGACCGGGACTTTCTGAATGATGGCCTCAGCACCTGTAAATATATAACGGACAGTTTAAATATTGCTATTCGGGAAGCAAGTCATCAGCAGCTACATAACGACTTACTTCAAATTCTAAACGAAACCCACCAAAGCTGCCGTGAGCTCTATCATTTAATGTTTCAAAGCGGCTGGTACAAGCTTGAAGCTGAAGAACAACAAAAACTGGATCAGGCGTATCAACAGTTTAACAACTATTCCTCACAGTTCCCGTACAATGATATAAGCCCGGTAAATTGATACCGGGCTTTTTTAAAGAAACGCACAAATTTAATGAACACGAATAACTTCTCGCAAATCCTCATCATGGCGAATTCTTGTATGCTTAGACTCCAAACGATAAAATTCTTCTATATCCATGTCATCAATAGGTTTTCCAGCCCACAAATTTTTAAAATCACCAAAGAAATCCTCGATCATGCTATCAACCTCCCTATTCATGCTCCTTTCTAGTATGGCTAAAATTTATTAAATTAAATCAAGTATTTATAGCTAAACCTCTTGAATCTTTCCATCAATAATTGTCATTTCAATTGAGGTATCCAACAATTCATCTGGTTGTTCGATTTCAAAAAGGTTTTTCGAATAAACCGTCATATCTGCTAGTTTTCCTCTTGATAGTGTTCCCTTTATGTTCTCCTCGGAGGTTGCATAGGCACCGCCAATTGTAAACACCTGAAGCGCTTCAAGCATGGATAACTTTTCTTTTACATTCCAGCCTTCATGCTGATCCCATGGTGCCCGGCGCGTAACAGCCGAGTGAATTCCAAGCAATGGGTCAACCGGCTCTACCGGTGCATCCGAACCACCGGCACACAACACCCCTCCTGAAAGTAAGGATTTCCAAGCATATAAATACTGCTCACGTTCCGCACCAATCCGCTCTTTAATCCAAGGGTAATCTCCAACCACAAATCGTGGTTGAATATCTGCAATCCGGCTGTAATTTGCTAAACGCTGAATCAAATCTTCGCGAACAAGCGATACGTGGATTATTCGGTCACGATGGTTCACCGCTGGGAACTGATCCAGTACATCTAAGACATTTTCCAATGCCTTATCACCAATCGTGTGAACAGCAATTGGCATCGAATATTCACAGGAATCCTTTACCATTTGATAAAGGGTTTCCTGATCATGCATCGCCTCGCCAAATTGTCCAGGAGCATCCTGGTAAGGCTTCGAAAGTAAAGCGGTTCTTCTTCCGAATGCACCATCAGCAAAAATCTTTATCGCGCCAATCCGCAATTTATCATTGCCAAAGCCAGCGGACATCCCCCTTTCTTTTAAATCTTTAAGAAAAGGATAATCAATCAGCAAATTACAGCGTAACCCATATTGTTCTTGGTTGATCAGTTCATTATATAACCTGTAGGTTTGGTCAAGCCCGCCAAAGTAAAGGGGATCATTCGTATGCGCGCTCGTTAATCCCTTTTTAACAGCAAATTTCATCGCTTGAGCCAAACCATGCTTTAACTCTTCATACGTTTTTTCTGGTATGTGTTTCGTAAACAATTTCGAAGCTGTTTCCAATATTAGTCCAGTTGGTTTTTTTGTAATCGGATCCAAGACAATACTGCCGCCCATTGGAATTTCCATTAAAGGATGATAATTCGATCTTTCAAGGGCTTTGCTATTGACTAAAAAAGCATGATGGCAAATTCTTTTTAAATAAATCGGGCAATGCGGTGCTGCATAATCAAGTTCTTCAATCGTTGGGGTTGTCCCATCTTCAAAGAGATTTTCATCCCACCCCATACCGACGAGCCAGCTTCCCGGTGCAACGGTGCTTGCTTTCTCTCTGATTTTTTCAAGCATTGCTTTTTTCGACTTCACGCCTGTCAAATCCAAATCTAAAAAGTTAAACGCAACCCCTGATAAATGTAAGTGGCTGTCAATTAATCCTGGGGTAACCATTTTTCCTTGTAAATCAATGGTATTTACACCGTGTCTGCCCCATTGCAACTGCATATCCTGATGTGAACCTAAATCTACAATTCTACCGTCCTCAACTACGACTGTTTCCACCACTGGATTCTCGGAATCAAGTGTATAAAATACTCCATTCGTGAAAATGGTCTTTCCCATCCAAATTCCCTCCTCAAAAAAACTGTATATTATATATTATATAATAAAATAAGAAACGAAAGGTATATAAAGATTTATTATTCAGAAAAAAACGACTAAGAATTTTATTAGCCGTTTTGTCATCATAATTTATATTTTTCCATCTTATATTTTAATAATTGTTTGGAGACACCCAATCGTTTGGCAGCGTCCGTTAGTTTTCCGTTCATATTGGTTAGTTGCCTTTGAATCATTTCTTTCTCAAAATGTTCGACCGCCTCTTTTAAGTGATCAAAATTCTCTGTGCCAATAGGTAATCGTGTTTCTTTATTTTCACGAATTCTCTTCGGAATATCTTCCATTGTAATAATAGAAGAGGTTACATTATTAAAGGCCGTTTCGACCGCATTTTTAAGTTCCCTTATATTCCCTGGCCATTGATACCTTTTAAAACACTCAAATACCTCAGGCTCAACACCCTCAATGTGTATGTTCATGTTATTATTGTAAAAATCAATATAGTATGTAAGCAGTTTTTCAATATCCTCTTGCCGTTCAGCTAAGGTTGGCAAATCAATTTGTACAACACCCAAACGGTAATAAAGATCTTCTCTTAAACGCTTTTCAGCAACTAACAAATCAGGGTCTTCATTGGTGGCAGAAATCACCCTAATGTCTACATTAATATTTTTTGTCCCGCCGATTCTTCTAATCATCTTTTCCTCGATAGCCTTTAGAAGTTTAACCTGCAGGTAAAAATCAAGTGAATTGATTTCATCCAAAAATAATGTCCCGCTATTTGCTTGTTCAAATACACCCGGCATGTCCACTGCCCCGGTGAAACTTCCTTTAACGGTTCCAAATAAGGTACTTTCCATCAGGTTGGGTGGAATCGCACCACAGTTAAGAGATATAAAGGGGCCGCTGAACCGGTCGCTTAAATTATGAATAGACTGGGAAACCAATTCTTTTCCAGTCCCTGTTTTACCATAAATTAAAACAGTGGAATTTGTTTTAGCGATTTTCCCGATTTTGTTTTTAATCGCCTCCATATTTTTATTTGTGGTAATCAAATTTTCTATCGTATAAATTGTATTATTTTTTCGAAAGACTTTGTGACTTGCGAACTTTTCCAAGGATTGAATATTTTCCCTCGAATAATAATGTTTAGAAAACTCGATGGCACCAATGATTTTATCCTGATCTTTAATCGGATAAGTAGAACTTACAAGAACAAGGGTATTCCCATTTTTCACAATTAATTCTTGCTTTACATTACAGACGGCCTTTCCGTTTTTTAAAACGTTAATAATCGTACTGTTTTCAAACGTAAGATTTTGATAAGAACTAAGGATATGCTTACCCATAAACTCTTCTGGTCTAACGCCCATCTCGTTTAAAACTTTTAGATCGGCCATGTCATAGAAAATAATTGTTCCGTTCTCATCCGTTACCAAAATATTGTCATAGTCCTTTAAATGTTTAAAATTATTTACATCAATCTTCATTTTTTCACCCATTTAGTCTAAAAATACGAAAGATACCTTTTTACTTAATTTAGTATATAGCAATTTATGTCGAAATAAAATCAAAGAAAAAACAGCTCCCCCAACTAAATGGGAGAACTGTTAAGTTTTTTAATGAATTATTGGTTTTCATTAAGATATTGGTAGACAAGGCTTAAAAAGGATTTACCTGCAACCAGCATTGCCTTCTCATCAAAATCAAAGCGAGGATGATGGTGCGGGAATACAGCATTCGCATCGGAAAGGGCGGCACCTGTCCAGAAAAACATCCCTGGGACATGTTCGAGATAATATGAGAAATCTTCGGAACCCATTAGAATTTCAGGTTCCACCACATTTTCCTCTCCTAAATCATTTGATGTTACTTTTCTAAAAAACTCAGTTTCTTTATCATGATTGACGACTGAAGGGTAGCCGCGCTGATAGGTAATCTCCGCTTTCGCATGGTGGGCCGAACTAACCTGTTCAATAATTCCTTTTATTTCACTTTCCATTAAATCTCTGACATCGGAATTCAAAGTTCTGACCGTTCCAGTAAAAACGGCTTTATCTGCAATAACATTGGCTGCTTCCCCGGCATGGAAAGATCCTACGGTTAAGACGGCTGGTTTAAGTGGGTCAACCCTGCGACTGACAACTAATTGGAGCTGATTAATAACCTGTGTCGCAACAATGATCGAATCTACGGTTTCATGCGGGGCAGAGCCATGTCCGCCTTTACCGTAAATCGTTACTTCGAAGCCATCCACAGCTGCCGTTAATGGCCCTTTTCTTGTTCCTACAAGACCTAACGGTGTTTGGGAAGAAAGATGTGTCCCGAAAATCACGTCCACACCTTCTAGACATCCATCCTCAATCATTAAGATGGCACCGCCTGTACCCGCTTCTTCTGCATGTTGATGAATCAAAACCACATTGCCTGCCAGCTCGTCCCGAACTTCACTAAGAACCTTTGCCACTCCGAGTAGCGTGGCAGTGTGACCGTCATGTCCACAGGCATGCATTACCCCCGGTACTTTTGATTTATAGGGAACATCTTTCTCATCTTGAATCGGAAGAGCATCAAAGTCTGCTCTTAATGCAATCGTTTTGCCGGGTTTTCCTCCACGTATAATTCCAACAACCCCTGTACCGCCTACACCTTTTCGCACTTCAATGCCATAGCTACTCAAAATTTCAGCGATTTTTTTAGATGTTTCAAATTCCTCAAAAGAAAGTTCCGGATACTGATGGAAATGTCTTCTCCATTCCACCATTTGATTGTACATTTCATCTAGGTTTTGATGAAGGTTGGATAACAACATGAAAATCCCTTTCAAAAATAGGTTCCCTGTATTAATTGGACCTTGAGAACCTATTCCCCAATTTATTTTTATTGCTCAATATCCCAATCCTGAATGTTGTAGAACATACCGAGATCTTTTGGTACTGCATTTTTCACCTTTTTGGACACTGCACCCGGTGCAGTAGATGACATTAAATTTGCTACCGGAAGATCCTGTTGTAATTTTTCTACTAACTGCTCATAAATTTTATGACGTTTCGCTGGATCTGCCTCCTTTTTCCCTTTATCAAGAAGTGCATCTACTTCTGGATTGCTGTATCCTGCAAAGTTATACGGTGCTCCAGTTTGGAAGAAAACACTTCTATCCGGGTCTAATTGGAATGGAATCCCAATCAATAAAATATCAAATTCATGTTTTGCACCCTTTTGCAAGATCGTTGGTAAATCATATTTACTGATTTTTACTTTTAACCCAATTGCCTGAAGGTTTTGAGCCATAACGGTAGCTTGCATTTCACGGGTTTTCATTCCGGCTGGAACAGCAAAATCAATCGTTTTATTAAAATCCCAACCTGCTTCTTTTAATAATTCTTTTGCTTTTTTAGGATCATAGTCATAGTTTGTCATATTCTTATTGTAATAAGGGTGAACAGTACTATACGGACCGTCATTTACTTCTCCTTGCCCTTTATACAATTTGTCGACGATCGTTTTCCTGTTAATTGCATATGCAATCGCTTGACGAACCTTTACATCTGATAGAGTCTTCACATTGTAATATAAGAATTGGGGATAGATAGGTGTTCCTGGAACAAGATTAACGGTTGACATATTTTTGACTTTATCATAGTCTTCCGCGGCAATTGGTCCAACCGATGGTACAGTCATTTGAATCTCTCCTGTTTGCAATTGGGCAACAAGGTTCGCTGAAGGCAATACTTTAAAGAAAAGTTTATCCAATTTTGGCGTCCCGCGGTAATAGTCTTTGTTAGCTGCAAACTCTACATATTGATCCTTCGCAAATTTAACTAGCTTAAAGGCACCATTTGTGACATTTGGATTTTGCATAAATGGATTTGACTGTAATTGCTCAGGGTCCACATCTTTTAAAACATGTTTTGGTAAAAATCGAATATTTACTCCTAGCTGTTCTTTTAAGTAGTTAGGGTCGATTGGATTTTTTGTTTTAATATTTAAAGTATGGTCATCCACCACTTTAAGACCAGTAATGCCTTTTTGTCCCGCTGGTAAAATTCCGGTATTGTCTAATCCATCAATAACGGAAAGACCTTTAAGGCCTGTACTCGCTACTTTAGGATTAGCCATTAGTTGAAGGGTAAAGACAATATCCTCAGCTGTAAAAGGCTGCCCATCAGTCCATTTTGCTTTTGAATTTAGCTTCAATACATAGTTTTGGTTATCCTTGGATTCCAAGCTTTCAGCTAATTTTGGCTGGAACTGCAGTTTATCATCCAAATCGTAAAGAGTTTCAAATAAAATAGATGTAACAATTTGTGACGATACGTCTGTTGCATTAATTGGATTTAATGTACCTGGAGGGTTTGTTAAACCGAGATACATGGTTTTTTCACCTTTAGAAGTTGTCCCGGATCCCCCGCTATTTGTGGATGTGGTCTCTTTGGATGAATCCGAGCATGCTGCTAACGTGAGCAAAGATAGTAAACAAAGAGCATAGAAAAGCTTTTTAGTCCATTTCCTCATAAAAATTCCCCTATCCTTTTATTATTTTAAGAAGTAAACCAATGAAACTAGTTAACTTCTAAGTTCCTGAAAATTCAATAATCTTTATTTCAAACTTTTAGGATCCATAGCATCCCGTAAACCATCCCCGATAAAGTTAATGGACAATACGGCAATCACAATCATAAGGCCAGGGGGTACCCAGAGCCATGGCTGTTCAGTTAGAACTGTTAAAGACTGGGCATCTGTCAACATATTCCCCCAACTTGCGGTTGGCGGTTGTACTCCTAGACCAAGAAAGCTTAGGGAAGCCTCCATAATAATCGCACCAGCCATCCCAAAAGTCGCATTTACGAGGATAGGTGCAAGGGCATTTGGCAGAATATGCAGGAAAAGAATCCTCCAAGAGCTTAAGCCAAGTGCAGTACCTGCCTTCACATAATCCATCTGCTTTAAAGATAAGACACTCCCTCGAACAAGCCTGGCAACTGGCGGCCAGCCAAGCAGGCCTAAAATCCAAATTATATTGGTTAAACTAGGGCCTAAAACACTGACAATAACTAAAATTACCATTAGAGAAGGAAATGACATAAACACATCTGTAACACGCATAAAGAGCATGTCTATCCATCCGCCATAAAATCCGGATATCGCTCCTAAGAAGGTCCCGATCACGATATATATAGCAACTGCACCAATCCCAACTAAAAGCGAAACCCTTGATGCATAAATCAAACGGCTGAACACGTCTCGTCCGACTTGATCTGTACCAAGCCAGTGTTTGGACGAGGGCGAAACACCAAAATCATTCGAAATTGTATAGGGATTTTTCGGTGCAAGCCATGGGGCGAAAATAGCAGCAAGGATGATAATAGTCAGCATGATTAACCCAATTACCGCCAGCCTGTGCCGAAAAAATCGTTTACTGACTAACCGAAAATAGCTCTCTTCTGGTTCCAGCTCCTGAAAATCTATTAGCGGTTGATTTTCAGGAGCTGATTTACGCTTGATTTCTAACTCAGTCATTGACATAACACTTCCTCCCTTCTTTATTGATATTTAATTCTTGGGTCAGCTGCTGAATATAAAATATCCGTCAGAAGATTAGAGACTAATACCATTATCGCTGCGATAAAATTAATCGCCATTAGTGTCGGATAATCGCGGGACATAATGGACTGGATCGTTAGTTGGCCCATTCCCGGCCATTGGAAAATTTGCTCAGTAATAACCGCTCCACCAAGAAGAAAAGGAACTTCAAGACCAATAACTGTAATAATTGGGACAAGCGCATTTTTTAGGGCATGTTTGTTTGTCACCACAAACTCCCGCAGCCCTTTGGCACGTGCAGTACGTAAATAATCACTTCCCAATATTTCTAACATACTAGCGCGGACGTATCGGATGGTTCTTCCGGCAATATAAATACTTAAGACGGCAACTGGAAGGATAAGATGCCTGGCGCGATCAATGAAGCCGCCTTCACCGCCCAATGTCATCATTCCACCTGTAGGCAGAACCTTAAATTGTAAAGCAAAAATATAAATTAAACCTAGTCCAAGGAAAAAGTTAGGAATGGAAATCCCTAAAAAGGAAGCTCCCATTAACGAATAGTCTAACTTACTATATTGCTTTGTTGCAGTCATAACCCCTAATGGAATCGCAAATAGGACTCCAACAATGAGGGATATGCCCATTAGAGCGAATGTAGGGCCAACACGTTCAGAAATCATGTGGGAAACAGGTTGAAAGGTATTGAAGGAAAAGCCGAAATTCCCATGAATCAATTCATTTAACCAATGAAAATATTGGACCCAAAGGGGATCATTCAACCCAAGCTGTTCTTTCCTGAGAGCAATTTGTGCGGGAGATGAATTCGGATTTAAAAGCATTTCTGCTGGATTACCTGGTGCTAAATTTATGATAATAAAATTAAAAACCGTCACTCCCAGTAGAACAGGTATTGCAATTAGGAGTCTTCTAATAATATAAGAAAACATCATAACACCTTCTTTCTTTAAGGCTAATCATGGGCAAAACAAGCTACCATATGTTCCCCACCTTTTAATAGTGGTTCTTGCTCTCGGCAAATTGCTTTTGCTATAGGGCACCGCGTATGAAAACGGCAACCGTTAGGAGGATTCGCTGGACTAGGCACATCGCCTTGAATAACAATTCTTTCTTTCGTTCTCATATGTGGATTCGGTACAGGATAAGCACTTAATAAAGCTTTTGTATAGGGATGCTTTGGGTCCTTAAAGATAGCCTCCGTATTGGCAACCTCAACAATCTTTCCTAAGTACATCACCGCAATCTGGTTACTGATATATTTCACTGCTCCCAGCCCATGCGCAATAAATAAATAAGTCAATTGAAATTCTTTTTGTAAATCCTTTAACAAATTTAGAATTTGCGCTTGAATAGATACGTCTAATGCAGAAACGGGTTCATCGCAAATAATTAATTTTGGATTTAAGGACAACGCACGTGCAATTCCAACCCTTTGGCGCTGCCCTCCGGAAAACTCATGAGGATATCGACTTTTATAATTTTTTGGCAGTCCAACGATGTCCAGTAAATAATCCACTTGTTTGTTGATCTCACCAGATTCCACAATTTTGTGTACCTTTAATGCTTCTCCCAAGATATCCCCTACCCTTTTCCTCGGGTTTAGCGAAGAATATGGGTCTTGAAAGATAATTTGTAAATCTTTTCGAATCGACTTCATTTCACTATTAGAGTATTCCGAAATTTTTTGCCCTTGGAAAAAAATTCGACCTTGGGTAGGGCTTTCTAATCCAATTAAAGTTTTTCCAATCGTAGACTTTCCACAACCAGACTCACCTACTAACCCTAGTGTTTCCCCCGGGTTAATCGTAAAGCTAACACCGTCAACGGCCTTTACATGTCCGACAGTTTTTGAAAAAATTCCTTTTTTAATAGGGTAATAGGTTTTTAATTCTTCCACTTGCAGCAAAGGAGACTCATTGGTTAGGTTTTGCGTATCCACGGACTTCCTCCCTTCAACCATTTACAATTTTTTCATCTGACCCAATCAGCCAGCACCTAGCTTTATGACCTTTTCCTGCTGAAAACAAAGGGGGCTTCTCTTGTTTACAACGGTCAATTGCAAGCGCACATCTAGCATGAAATCTGCATCCTTCCGGCATATGCTGAAGCGATGGCACAGTACCAGGGATCGCTTCAAGTCTCTCATTGCCTTCGTACTCAATATGTGGAATAGATGCCATTAATCCTTTTGTATAGGGGTGTTTCGGATTATCAAATAAAGTATAAACATCCGCTTCCTCGACCACTTGACCCGCATACATGACAATGACTTTGTCCGCCATTTCCGCAATGACACCCAAATCATGTGTGATTAACATAATGGCGGTACCTGATTCATCCCTTAATTTTTTCATTAGCTCCAGGATTTGAGCTTGAATGGTCACATCTAATGCCGTTGTAGGTTCATCAGCAATCAAAAGCTTTGGTTTACAGGAAAGGGCCATGGCAATCATCACCCGTTGTCGCATCCCTCCAGATAAAGCATGGGGATATTCGTCAATAATGGTATCCGCCCGGGGAATTCCAACCCTTTTCAACATTTCAATTGAATATTCCCTCGCTTCCTTTTTATTCAATTTTAAATGTAGCTTAATTCCTTCCATCATTTGGTTCCCAATCGTAAAAACAGGATTAAGAGAAGTCATCGGCTCTTGGAAAATCATCGAAATCTCATTACCTCTAATTTTCCGCAGTTTCTCCTCTGGTAATTGAACAAGATCAAAATCTTCAAATTTGATTTTCCCATTTTTAATTCGACCGCTTTTTCCAAGCAAACGCATAATGGATAAAGAAGTCACACTCTTTCCACAACCGGATTCTCCAACAATTCCAATGGTTTCTCCCGGCTTCAGGGTATAGCTGACATTGTCTACCGAAATCACTTCATTCCGGTCAGATTGAAAGGCTGTTTGCAATTCTTCTACTTCTAATAGATTTGTCACTTTTTCACCCCTTGCTTTTTTAGCTAACGACAAACGTTTTAAAAATACAAAATATTAAGAAAATTAAAGTGCTGCCTTACTTTTAAAGGAAAACTATATTTTATATTTAACAGTAAACAAATAGGTAATAAAAGGTACAACGTTTCATATTTGGTATCATTAATTGACAAGTTTAGTAGTTAGGAATTAAAAAAGTATCATTTCTTTGCAATGGTGTCATTTAAAGTCCAATTTTTTGTTTTATAGACATAGAAAAAATTAAATCATATACTCAATAGAGTGAATATTAAAATATTTTTCCAAAAGGGTGTCTGTATTATGTATAAGCTTTTAATTGCAGATGACGAATTAGAAATTCGAAATGGATTAAGCCATTATTTTCCTTGGAATGAAATCGGTTTCGAAGTAGTTTCTCAAGTTTCCAATGGTTTGGAAGTATTAAAATATCTATCTGAGCATACCGTTGACGTAATACTTTCCGATATTCGAATGCCTATTATGTCCGGAATTGATATGGCTAAAGAGCTCTATTACCAAAAGTCACCGATTAAAATTATCTTTTTGAGCGGTTATAAAGAATTTGAATATGCTCAGGCAGCACTTAAATTTGGGGTAAAAAACTATATCCTTAAACCAACAAAATATAATGAACTGGTAGATGTGTTTACAATGATAAAGGGAGAACTAGATCAAGAAAAACAATCATTATCCTCTATTTCCTTTATCAATGATCGCTCCGCCAATCAAACAGAAGAAACCTTTGAGTCAGACAAAATCATTGCGAAGATAAAAAATTATGTATGGGAAAACTTCCATGATGCCACACTTGAAGGGGCATCCCAAATGGTACATATGAACCCAAACTATATAAGTAAATATTTTAAGGATAAAACCGGCGAAAATTTTTCAGATTTTGTCGTAGGTGTCAAAATGAAAAAGGCTGCAGAATTAATAAAAGAAATGAACCATAAGATTTATGAAATCAGTGAAGCAGTAGGATATAGTAACTCTAAAAACTTTACACGAACCTTTCGGAAGTACTTTGGAAAAAGTCCTCGTGAATTTATGAAGGGATCCATATGAAAAAGATTTACCATGCCTTTTTTATCAAAAATTTAACAACCTTTGTCATTCCAATGCTGATTCCTTTAGTGGTACTTGGATCACTTTCAACAATTCTTATCCAACAATATGTTACTAATAGAATTAATGAGGATAATTTAAATGTTCTGAAACAAACAAAGGAAAATATGGAGCTTATTTTTAATGAATTAGATTCTTTAAACCTTTATGTTGTAGCAAGTGCTACCCAGTTTGTAAATTTAAAAAAAATGCTTAATAAAGATTATTTGAATAGGAATGATAGCAGGAATTTGGCCTCATTAAAAAATTTTATTGACTCTCCAAATATAGCAAGACCTTATATTGATTCCATTTATCTATATTTAAATAATGATAAGGGTCAGTTCCTTACGTCTACAACCGGCGGATTGGTAAGTTTAGACGACTTTTATGATCGAAATTGGTTTAATACTTTCAAGTATCATTCAAATAAAGAAAACTTATGGGCTGAAGCTAGAACCATCACCAAACAATATCCGGGATTTCCAGAAGAAAATGTGAATTTGATCACCATGTTTCGTAAAATAACAGGGGAAAATGATGGGGTCATCGTCTTAAATATCAATTCAGATTATATCGAGAAACATCTTAACAGTCTTTCCACTACAAACGGGCAAATCTTTTTAGTGATTGATAAGGACGGCAAGACTATCTTTAATAACCAAGAAAACCAATTGAAAGATTTAGATAACGAAAAATTGATTTCACAACAAAAATCCTCTTTTTCTATTAAATTAGGGAAAGATGCTTTTATCGTATCCAAGATTTTTTCTGACAAGTACGGCTGGACCTATATTTCCATTACGCCTAAATCCGATTTATATCAGGTCCCAATTAAATTAAGTAAAATAACAATCATTTTATTAATTTTATCTATAATTGGCGGCACAATTCTTGCTTATTATTTAACAAGAAAGAATTATCAAGACATGAAAACGATTATCACGGTTCTCCAAGCAGCAGAAGAAGGGCAGCCCTTACCCCCGGTACCATCAAGGGTGAAAAAAAACGTATATAGCTATATCATTCATACCATCTTGAAAAATTTCATGGAACATAATTATTTAAAAGTACAGCTGTCAGAAAAAAAATATAAAGCCCAAGCAATGGAATTTGCTGCCTTACAATCGCAGCTTAACCCTCACTTTTTATTTAATACATTGGAAACGCTTAATTGGAAAGCCATTCGTTTAACAGGCAGACCGAACGAACTAAATGAAATGGTTGAACATTTGGCAGATATTTTAAGGTACTCGTTAGATGGTGAAAATAAAATGGTCCATTTAAAAGAGGAAATTACGTATACAAATAGTTATATTAAAATACAAAAAATGCGCTTTAAAAATAAGTTTGAAGTAATCTGGGATTATCATGAAGAAGACCTAAAATATCACGTCATAAAGTTAATCTTACAGCCTTTACTTGAAAACAGCCTTTCACATGGAATAAGTGAAGATGGAAATTGCTTGATTAAAATAAAGATTAGAGTTTCTTCAACTTTATTAAAAATATCTGTGATTGATAATGGAGATGGTATTTCTCCTAAAAAACTCGGAGAAATTCGTTCAAGATTAAACTCGAATCAGGAACAATCAAAACATATCGGGTTGGTCAACACACACAGAAGACTAAAAGTAACATATGGGGAACCTTATGGGATTGTCATCAAAAGTAAAATGAATTGGGGAACAGTTGTTCATATAACGATACCGAAGTAATCGAAATTTCACCTTTAAAGATTGACCTGTGGATTGGAGTGATCGTATGGAATTTTCAGTCGTCTTTCAATCAATCTTAAATATCACCTTATTGATTTTAATAGGCGTCCTTTTATCTAAAACTTTTTCCTTTAATGACGAAACAAGGAAGATGTTTATTAATTTAATCGTTAATATCGCCATGCCATGCATGATCCTTTCTAGCATTTTCAAAGTGGATTTGAATGCCGGAATTTTTAAATCGATGCTCATTGTTTTTTGTTTATCGATTTTCATTAATCTACTCGGAATTGCCCTTGGATGGATTCTATCGATTACTTTCCAAGGAGATTCTACAAAAAAACGAGAGATTGCCTTAATGTCCGGACTTGGCAATACCGGATTTATCGGAATTCCGTTATGTGCCACCTTGATTGGCCCGGAAGCGGCTCTGTATGCTGCCATATTTGATGCCGGAGTGGATTTTACGATTTGGACAGTCGGGGTCATCATGCTGCAGAAAAATAGAAAATTTGCACTACAAACGTTAAAATCAATGATTAATATGCCTACTGCTGCCATTGTAGTTGGTTTAGTTGTCGCTTATTTTAATGTTAAGCCCCCAGCATTTTTTGTTCACTTGTCTGAACAACTGGCCGGCCTGGCAACACCTCTGGCAATGTTTTATATTGGAATGCTGATTATGACACTGCAGCGTGGTAAGGTACGGGAAAAAGGGCACCATTTGTGGATCCCTTTGATGGTTAAACTAATCCTTTTACCTTTTTCAGTTGCTGTATTTATCCATTTTTTCGAGTTAAATCCAAAGATTATCCAAACACTTCTGATTCAGTCGATGATGCCAACCTTAACCCTTGCTTCCATTCTGTTTGCCAAATATTCTGCAGACGAAGAAATGGGTGCACTGACAACCATCATATCGACAATTATTTCGTTATCCACGATTCCACTAATGCTATTTTTAATCAACTTAATTGGTGTATTTTAAATAAAAAAAGAGGCTGAAATAAATCATTTCAACCTCTTTTTTACATTTTAAATTATTCAGCATCCATAAATGGATAGGTAATTTCTGCTGTTGGAGCAAAGTTTTCTTTGATAACACGAGGACTAGTCCAACGAATCATGTTAAAGACAGAACCGGCTTTATCATTTGTACCAGAACCACGAGAACCACCAAATGGTTGCTGATTAATCATCGCGCCAGTTGGTTTATCATTGATATAGAAGTTACCAGCAGCACCAGATAAGCGGCGTTCTAAGTGAGCAATCGCTTGACGGTCCTGTGCAAAGATAGCACCTGTTAAGGCATACATAGACGCTGTATCTGCTGCATCCAATGTTTCTTCTAATTTATCATTTTCATATACATAGATTGTTAATACTGGTCCAAAAATTTCTTCTACCATTGTTTTGAAGTTTGGATTCGTTGTCACAATGATTGTTGGTTGAACGAAATATCCAACAGAATCATCATAAGTACCACCAGTGATAATTTCTGCTTCCTCAGAAGCTGCAGCATAGTCAATATAACCTGTAATGGATTCAAAAGCAGGTTTATCAATTACTGCACCCATGAAGTTTGTAAAGTCGCGGACATCGCCTACTTTAAGCTTCGCAGTTTCTTCCAATAAACCAGCTTTTACTTCTTCCCACATGCTAGCTGGAATGTAAGCACGAGAAGCCGCTGAACATTTTTGACCTTGGTATTCAAATGCACCGCGAACAAGATTCGCTACTACTTTGTCTGCTTGTGCTGTTTCGTGAGCAAATACAAAGTCTTTACCACCAGTTTCCCCAACTAAACGAGGATAAGATTTATAGTTTGTAATGTTTTCTCCCACTGTTTTCCAAATAGTTTGGAACGTGCTTGTTGATCCAGTAAAGTGGAATCCAGCCATACGAGGGTCTGTTAATACTACTTCTGATACTTGTGAACCACGAGAAGGTACAAAGTTAATTACACCTTTTGGTAATCCTGCTTCTTCTAAAATACGAATAAAGTAGTAGTTTGCTAGAATAGAAGTTGTTGCTGGTTTCCAAACGACTACGTTCCCCATCATTGCAGGAGCTGATGGTAAGTTCCCGCCAATTGCTGTGAAGTTAAATGGAGAAATAGCCAATACAAAACCATCTAATGCACGGTAATCTAAACGATTCCAAACATTCTTCATACTTTCAGGTTGAATTTGATAAATTTGATTTGCATAATCAACGCCAAAACGTAAGAAATCTGCTAATTCTTGTGCAGAATCAATTTCAGCTTGAATAGCGGTTTTGGACTGACCTAACATCGTAGCAGCATTCATTACGTCACGGTATGGACCAGAAATTAAATCAGCAGCTTTTAAGAAAATAGCTGCACGGTGTTCCCATGGCGTATTTTCCCATGATTCTTTTGCAGCCATTGCCGCTTCTACAGCAGCACGAAGCTCTTCTTCCCCAGCTTGGGAATAGTTTGCTAAGACATGTTGATGATTATGTGGCATAACCACTTGTTTCACTGTATCTGTTTTTATATTTTCACCATTTATAATCACAGGGATATCGACCACTGTTTCAGATTGGCGTTTTAATTCTGCTTTTAATGTTTCTCGCTCTTTTGTACCTGGAGCATATGTGTTACCAGGCTCATTTTTAGGTGTTGGGATTTTGAAAATTCCGTTAGTCATTCTTGCACGTTCCTTTCTGTTTAAAAAATTTATTACTTTAATATAGAAATTTCTTCTACCGACAAATTATAACATACTTCTTCTATTCTTTTGCTACTTACGAATAGGAAACCTTGTATTTTGAATAATTCCTGAAATACAGTATGTTATATAATTTGCAAACCTCCATGTTGGTTGTTCAGTAAAGATATAATGCAAGTTCTGTGCCAACTTTATTTTTTGCATGATCAATGGATTTTCTATCATTCTAGTGCAAAATTCATTTGCACAAATCATATTATATCATTTCTTTGGCGCAAAATAAATTTGCATTTTATGGATTTCTGCAAAAAAATAGTTAACAGTCTATTTGATTAGAAACTGTTAACCTCATCCATCATTATAGTTGGTTAAAAATATTTTCGCTTTCTGTATTTTCGTTGAATGTTAGGACTTCGTCAACCGGTTCATAGGATTCACCATAAAAATGTTTATCCTTATAAGTATGTATTAAATCATATGTTTTTTTCATCGCCTCAAATATCATTTCCTCAGACTCTTGATTAGGAGCCCAATAAAGGATTTCCATCTGATTTATCTCATCTGTCGCTAAAGACCTTCTTCGATAACCAATTGACGTGGCATGTTCAAAACCTTCACGCTTATAAAAATGCAGCCTTTTTTCAGTATCACTGTCTTCATAATTGACTGGCTCAACCTCAAGAATAATTGGCTTTTCTTTCTGTTTCATTTTTTCGAGGAGTTTATGACCCAACCCTTGCCCCCTTGCATCCTTTGAAACAAAGAGATAATCAATAAAGATAAAATTGTCCAATTCGGCATACATCATTACATGAAGCGGGCCTTCATCCTTATGGTAAATATTAGACCGCTCCTTAAGTAAGGTTTCCATATGTTCTCGTGATTTCATCTCTTCAATGGGAAAATATTGATTTAATTTTTCATACCAATGCATAACAGTACTCCTTATTATCGTTTTCAATGCTCTACTAATGGAAGTATGTGTTGATTTAAATTTTTCATACAAAAAACCCCACAACGTTTCCAATTAAATAGAAACATTGTGGAGTTTCTTCTATAGCTTCGAAAACTCCTCCACCAATTCGCCAAACCGTTTTAAGGAATTTTCGATCGGGTATGGGGTCGTCAAATCCACTCCGGTTTTCTTCAATAATTCCAGTGGATAATCGGAGCTGCCGCTCTTTAAAAACTCGATATAGGAATTTAATGTTTGCTGGTCGCCTTCCAAAATCTTTGTTGCTAAATGAATAGCGGAGGCAAATCCAGTTGCATATTTGTAAACATAAAACGGACGATAAAAATGTGGAATCCGTGACCAGCCATACTTTACTTCTTCATCAAATACAATCTCATCCCCATTATATTCGCGGAATAAGCCTTCATAAAGCTGATTAAACACCTCAACATTTAATGGCTGCCCTTTTTCCGCCATTTCATGAGTCTTCATTTCAAACTCGGCAAACATCACCTGGGTAAAGAAGGTGCCCTTAAATTGATCAATAAAATGATTCAGCAAATGTTTTTTTATTTCCGGATTCTGTTCAGTATTTAATAAGTAATTAATTAACAATACTTCATTAACGGTGGAGGCTACTTCCGCTACGAAAATACTATATCTTGCCGTGATTTGAGGCTGATGTTCTGAACTCAATCTGCTGTGAACGCCGTGACCGCATTCATGAGCTAATGTAAACAAACTGTCCAAATCATCCTGATGGTTCAGCAGGATAAACGGATGGACACCATACACGCCAAGATTATATGCCCCAGAGCGCTTTCCCGGTGTTTCACGAACATCAATATACCTGCCAGCTTTAAACTCTTTAAGGATGCTGACATAACTTTCACCCAAGGGTGCTAAAGCCTTACACATGATCTCAAATGCTTCTTCATAGGAAATTACTTGCTTTACACCACTGACGAGCGGGACACTTAAATCATATTGGCGGAGTTCATCTAGCTTTAATTTCTCCTTGCGAATTTGTGTATAGCGATGCATCGGCACAATATTATTTTTCGTCGTTTGAATCAGATTCTCGTATACCTCTTTTGGCACCTTATCCCCAAATAGCGCTTTTTCAAGAGCGGATGGATATTGGCGGATTTTTGCTAGCTTGACATTATTCTTTATGGCAGCGGAAAGCGTCGAGGCAATCGAGTTTTTCAACTGAACATATGGCTGATAATATGCCTTGTAGGCCTCCCCCCGCTTTTCACGGTCCTCATCCTCAATTAATTTTGAATACATTCCCCTCGTTAATTCCACTTTTTCCCCGTTATCATTCGTTACTTCGCCAAACTTAATATCCGCATTATTGATCATCCCAAAGGTATGACTCGGTACGGAAAGTGCCTCTCCCAATTGAGAAAGAAGTTCCTCCTGCTCCTTACTTAACACATGCTGCTTATATCGGAATGATTCCAGTAAATCCTCTTTAAAATATTGCAGCCCTTCTTCTGAAGCGATGTATTGGTTTAATGTTTCCTCCTCCATGCTTAATAAGAACGGCATGAAAAAGGATATGGATGAACTAACCTTAACACTTAGCTGTTTGGCCCGATCCTGTAAGACTTGGGACGCGGTTTCCCTTGTATCCTCATCCACTTTCAGCATAGCAAATGCGTATAATTTGTTAAAAATAAAAGATAACTCTTCACTCAATTTCAGATATTGGTACAGTGATTGCCCATCTACAATGTTTCCATCAAATTGCTTAAGTTTCTCGGCCATTTCTCCGATACGTTCATAATCTTTTTCCCAGGTGCTTTGAGCTGGATATAAATCAGCCAAATTCCATGTTTCATTTAGAGGAATTTCATTTCTATTTGTATAGGTTGTCATATAAGGACTCCTTTACCACAATTTTCTTATTAACTATTATCACATTTTTATTGAAATACTTAAAATATTTTACTTCAGTTTTGAACTAGATATTACCAGCCCTGATTAGGCTTTTTTTCTGTTACAATTTTATAGGTGAAGCTATAAGGGGGGAATAGAACTCCATGAAAAAACACTCGATCCTCCTAACCGTGATACTTTTAACCATTTTTATTGGAGGATTTATTTCGGGAATTTTATATTCTGATAAAAAGGAAGAACAAGCAAAAGTGCTTAAAATAGAACAAGTACCAAAATCATCGGTAAGGCCGGAACAAAAGGCATTGCCTAAATGGGAAGAACCAAAACAGCAATCAAAAGTGCTGATCAGCTATATACAGGATTTTCGTGATCCTAATGTGGTTGATTACACCAAAATCACACACGTTATTTTTTCATTTGCCCATCCCATGAAAGACGGTAGCATTGGTCTCAATGGCAAAACAGCCCTAACCAATTTACGAACAATGGTATCAAAAGCACATAGCCATCATGTCAAAGCAATGGTTGCAGTAGGCGGCTGGTATCATATGAACGGCGGGGAATCCTATGATTATTTTAAAGCAGCGATTTCCAATCCAGCTTCCCGGACAAAACTTGTGAGCGAACTTACTAGTTTAGCAGACCGTGAAAAACTTGATGGAATTGATATTGACTTTGAATTTCCTCGTTCGACAGCTGATGCTGAAAACTTAACAAAATTCACAAAAGAATTAAGCAACAAATTACATGCAGAAAACAAAGAACTATCCATGGCGGTTAATTCTAAGATTCATGCTGTAGCCGGTACGGTTGTTGGTTTTATCGTCTATAATCCTGTGATGTTCCAATATACGGATCATGTCAATATTATGGCTTATGACGGACAATGGGATGGCGGCTATCATGCGTCCAACTTGTCTCCCTACCCGTTAACGGAGAAAATTGTTAATTATTGGACAAATCTGTTTAAAACTAACCATCTATCAACCGAAAAACTGGTACTTGGTGTTCCGGCTTATGCACAGCCGGTTAATCCTAAAATTAAACAAGTCTCCTATGCAGCAATTGTTCATAAAGATCCGGCAAATGCAACAAAAAATGTTGTACAAATGAATGGCACCACTTATTACTATAACGGTGAAACAACGATGAAATTGAAAACCAAACTGGCCCTTGACCATGGTTTTGGCGGGATGATGATGTGGGAAGCCGGTCATGATACAAAAGGTCCAGCTAGTTTAACCAGTGCAATTTATGACGAGCTGCAAGAATCAAAACAATATACCTATAATCAGTAAGGAGCAATAGCAGTTATCTTTTTTGGAGATAACTGCTTTTTGTTTAAACGTCTTTAAGGAATTTGATTATTTCAGAAATGAGGTCATTAGGGTTCTCATACATACTCATATGACCAGAATCTCCTATAACTCCCTGTTTAATATTGGGTTTTGTAACGGAAAAGGTTTTTTCTTTTGGGATAATCTGATCCTTTTCACCAGCTATTAATAAAACAGGAAGATTCGTTTCTTCTAAAACATAATTACGATCTTGTCTGTTTTTCATGGCAATAAGGGTATGAATTGCACCTTGAGGCGATGTAGAATACCCGATTCGTCTCGTTATTTCAACATATTCAGCATTTTTCTCAACATTTTCTGGTGAAAAAAGTTTAGGTACTAATCCATCAATAAGACCTTTAATGCCAGATTCTTCGACCTTTGTAACATTTGCTTCCCTACCCTTTTTCGCCTCATCAGAATCCGGGAATGCCGCGGAATGCACAAGGGATAAACCACTTAAACTGTCGCTATACTTTTCCGCAAAAGCAAGAGTTATGTATCCTCCGAGTGAATGACCAAACATAGTGACTTTATCAACATTTAACTCGTCCAAAAATTCCTTGATGACATCAGCGAAATCTTCAATCGTTTCATTTCCTGTAAAAATAGATGTGTTCCCATGACCAGGGAGGTCTGGAGCAATAACCCGATATTTTTCCGCTAAACTTGGAATGACTTTCTCCCAATAACGGCTGCTTCCGCAAAATCCATGAAGAAGAAGAATCGTTGTTCCTTTCCCTTGGTCAAAATAGGCAATTTTTCCATTTTTTAATTGAATGGATTGCGTTTCCATTACATATTCACCTTCCTCTTTAAACTATTAAATACCTTTTGTTTCCCCGCCATTTATTGAATAGCTTGCATGAATGCCTGCACTTAATGAATGGGATACAGAGCAATATTTATCCATGGAGAGCTGGATGGCTCGAAGCACTTTATCTTCAGGAAGTTCTCCTTCTAATGCATAATGAATATGAATTTCAGTAAATTTTTTCGGATGGTCATCTGCCCGCTGACCTTCGACTTCCATGTGAAATTTAGTTGGATTTAAACGCATTTTTGTCAAAATCGAGATAATATCAATCCCCGTACAGCCGGCAACCGCATTTAACAGTAATTCTGTCGGTCTTGCCCCGCTATTTGTTCCTCCTACCTCTTCTGCTGCATCCATTTTAATTTCATGACCTGACGGAGTCGTACTGGAAAAAGCCATTTTCTCTGTCCACTCGATCTTTGTTTTCATTGATTGGAGCCCCCTTGTTTTTATTTTACCAATTACCATATTAGTACAATTATTTAATAATGTCCCAAATAGACAGGTATTTTAATCTTTTTGTTTATATAAAAAAAACAGACCAATTAAGTCTGTTTTCAAAAGTATTAGCCAAATTGCCATACACTATGACTGAGGTTTCCGTAGCGAAAACTTCTATGAAGCAAGGTAGCCTTTTTCACATCATCTGCCGCTCCCATCGCATAAAAAAGAGGAACAAAGTGTTCATTTCCATAAGGTGGAACGGCATATTGTGCATTCGGGGCATTCTTCTCATAATTGAACAATGAATCTAAATCCCATTTTTTCAAATGAAAGGCTAACCATTCATCAAATTCAAGTGCCCAGGAATCAACTTCATTATCTGTCCATTTTACTGCTCTAAGATTATGAACAGTCCCACCGCTTCCAATAATTAAGATATCCTTTTCCCTTAAGCTTGCTAAAGATCTACCAATTTTATATTGCTCTTCTGGTGTAAGTTTCGGATTAACGGACATCGCAATAACTGGAATATCCGCATTTGGATAAAGCAGCCGAAGGACTACCCAAGCACCATGATCTAAACCGCGAGTCGTTTCAATTTGAAAAGGGACTTCATTTTGAGTGAACAAATCCTCAATTTCTTTTGCAATTTCTAATTGACCTTTTGCGGGATATTGAATCGTATATAAAGACGGATCAAAACCACCAAAATCATAAATAGTGGAATAGGAATCGACTTCACTCACTTTTTGAGCCCTCGATTCCCAATGAGCTGAAAACAGGACAATCGCCTTTGGTTTCTGGATTGTTTGGCCCAACTGGTTTAAAAATTGAGTATACTCATTATTTTCAATTGCAATTAAGGGTGCACCGTGAGCGATAAAGAATGATGGCATCATGTTACTTCCTCCTCACTTTCTGAATAAATTTCTGTTTTCACTTATTAAAGAGAGGTTGTA
The DNA here is from genome assembly GCF_016107705.1 of Neobacillus cucumis. The sequence continues at coordinate 3,924 of NZ_JAEHGC010000016.1, read as the reverse complement.
TTCGTCTTCTGTCCTTTGAAAAACAGTGAATCCAACGCAAACATCTTACTTCCATTGATTGCAATAAAGATCGCCATTGCAAGGAATGCAAGATCTAATTCATAACCAGCCATTTGACCATTCCCTAAAAATCCAACTGCTAATTTTACTTTTAACGTTGCTCCAGCCATTAACAAAACAAATAATCCAGCAACCACTCTGCTTCCTAAACCAATAACAAGGAGAATACCTCCAAGGATTTCAAATGAAGCTACAACATAAGCCATGAATCCTGGTAATCCCATGCTGCTAAACCAGCCGACAATATTTTCAATCCCGCCTTGGAACTTAGCTAACCCATGTATAAAAAATGTTATCCCTAAAATTACACGTAATATAATTGTACCAACCTCATATTTCTTTATCATTTTTTCTTCCTCCTCTATTTTTCACTATATTTTAATTATTTCTTTAAACTGTCTTTGATCCATTCCATAAAATCCTGTTGGTTCCTTAATGAAACGGTATGTCCTTCATGATAGGTTTTGAACGTAACATCCGCACCTAACTCCTTGAAGTATTCATTATTGGCCTGTCCCCATTCATATGGAAGGACTTGGTCCATATCACCGTGTGAAATAAACAAAGACAAGTTATTGACAGGTTTGATATTATACTCTTCTTTAACGAAACCAGGAATATATCCACTGAGTGCAATAATTCCTTTGATTCGATTACCTAATGTTAAACCAAGCGTCATCGAAACAATTGCACCTTGACTAAAACCAAGCAAATACAATTGATTTGGATCAATTGGGTATTGTTCGCTAGCATAATCAATAAAGCTGGTTAGCTTACGAATTCCTTCATCAAACACCGCTCGATGCGGTTTTCCATAACCTTCAATCGTAAAGAAAGCATAGCCAGGCGGCTGTGTTAAATGTCCCCGAACACTAAAAATGAAAAACTTCTCTTCTAACCCCTCTACTAAAGACAACATATTTTGTTCATTGCTGCCGATTCCATGCATCACAAACAAGGCGGGATAGATTTTATTTGGGTCTGTTTGTTTTGGTCTTCTTAGTTCATAAATCATCGGTGAATTCATGATTGATCATCCTTTCATTTATTTCTTTACTAATAGGTTGGCTATATATCAATATAAAATCCAAAACATTAGTATTCTTATAATAATATTAGATTCATATTAAAAAACTTTAATAGCAATTTGTTTCCTAATATGAATATTATTTATTTATAAGATAACAATATTGCATATAGAATGTCAATTATTTTTTTGCTAATATATAATTATGTTTCCTATTAGAAAACTTACGAGGTGGTTATTCTGGATATTGGTTCAAAAATTCGCGCAATACGTAAGAGAAAAAAAATTACCATTGCCCAAATGTGTGAAAGTACTGGTCTTTCAAAAGGATTTATCAGTAATGTGGAAAACAATAACACTTCCCCGTCCATTAATACCTTGCAAACCATTGCTGAATTTCTGGAAGTACCATTGCCATATTTATTGTTAAAAAAAGAACAACATATGCGGGTAGTGAGGAAAAATGAGCGCTCGCAAACAACTTTTCATACGTTAAAAATCGAACATATCTCATCAAAAGGCGGATTGCGAATGATGAGTGTGGAGTTCCCCCCTGGGGCGTCAATGGGGGAAGCGAATGCGCATGAAGGGGAAGAATGTCATTTGGTCTTAGAAGGCAAAGTCCTGGCGGAACAGGGAGAGGATTCCATAATTTTAGAAGAAGGCGATTCCTTTAGCTGGAATGCAAGTGTCCCTCATTTTGTTAAAAATATTGGCGATACAAAAGCAGTCGTATTAATTTCGATTTATTCAGATACAGAGCTGAGGGATTTATTTTGAGATAAAAAAACAGCTGCGAATCCACCGCAGCTGTTAATCATTTTTAAGCCCACACCAAAAGTTTGTCCAGATATTTGCAATCCTTGGTTTCATCTTATCTGCGCCATAAAAGGATAATTCAATGAAAATCCCGTCAATTAAACAATAGAAGGACATGATAAAATCCTCGATGTTCCCTTTGCGTATTTCTCCTTTTTCCATCCCTTCCTTAATAAGTGTCCGAAGAATATCAGACATTTCTTCTTCCGAACGGAAAAACTGATGGTGTAATTGTTCTTTTAATGGCTCTGGAGGAAAAACCATTGCTCTATTTAGAAAAGTGGATTGATCCTCAAACTCAATATAATATTCAAAAGTTACCTTAAGAATTTGAAGTAGCTGCTCTTCAGCCGTTAATCCTTTAATACTATCCATGATATTTTTAATTTTTTGAACATGAAACATCAAAATATTCTCGTAAATCGTAATGAAAATCTCTTCTTTACTTTTGAAATGGTTATAAATAGAAGGCTTTTGAATCCCTACTGCCTTTGCAATTTCAGATAAGCTCGTTCCCTCATATCCGTTTTTTGCAAAAAGTGATAATGCTGCTGCGATAATTTTATCTCTTGTCATAACTGTCCCCCGAAAAAATTACATCTTTCGTCAATTATAAACCGTAATGATACGAAAAGTCTAAAGCGGACAGTTTTCATCAATAAAAAAAGTTCTGTTTTGGTCGAAAACAGAACTTTCTAAAAATTTATACAATCTCTTTTTTAATCTTCAAGGTTGCTAAACTAGCAAATTCATGGACAAGTGTTGCTGCTAATAATGAAGTAATTCCTGTTGGGTCATAAGATGGCAATACCTCTACCAAGTCATAACCAATAAAATTGAAATCAGTTAAGGAGCGAACCATTTTCAATGTTTCAAGGCTGCTAAATCCGCCTACTTCTAATGTTCCTGTTCCAGGTGCACAAGAAGGATCAACGAAATCAATGTCAAATGTTAAGAAACATGGTGTGTCACCAATTACTTCTTTCATCTCACGTAAAACATCTGCGAAACCACGTTCACTAAGTTCCGGAGTAGTAACGACTTTATAACCTAACTCATAGCTGGCATCTAGGTCACCAGGATCGTTCAATGTTCCTCTAATTCCAATCTGGAATACTTTTTCCGGGATTAATAATCCTTCTTCATAAGCACGAATAAATGGTGAACCGTGCCAGTATTTTTCATCATAATAAGTGTCCCAAGTATCTGTATGGGAATCAAAATGAATCATAGCCACTGGTCCATACTTTTTAGCTGCCGCGCGGAGGTTGGCTAAAGTCACAGAGTGGTCTCCGCCTAAACCGATAGGAATAATATTTTTGTCCATTAAATCAGACACTGCTGCTTCAATTAATTGATAGCTGCGATGGATATTATGTGGAACAACTGAAATGTCACCAACATCGATGGCATTCGTATCTTCAAAAGGAAATACCTTATGAACTGGATGATAAGGAAATAATGTCATCGAAGACTGACGAATAGCCTGCGGTGCAAAACGTGCTCCGACCTTAAAGGAAGCAGCTGTATCAAAAGGCATCCCTATGATTGCTAATTTCGCATTTTCTCGTTCAATTGGTAATCGCATAAATGTTCCGCTTGTACAAAATTCTGGTTTCACATCAGGACTTAATGGGTATTTCATGTTTGTTTGTCTCCTTAAAATTAAGTATTAACTACCGGTAGTTAGTTTAATTAAATTATAAGGTGAAGGAATTGAATAGTCAAACAATTCTTTAAAAATATTTTTAAGAGTTTAAAGCAACATATATCGTTCTATTTCAGATAAGCGGACAAGCTTGGATCCTATGAAGAACGTGTTCTTTTCTTCTATAGGGAATTTTTAGTGTGTATAGGCACTTTCCGGGCTCTATTGTTCCCATAGTCAGAGATTTTTAGTTGGTGTGAGCTCTTTCAAAGGCTGATAGTTCCCATAAACTTAGATTTTTAGTTTGTTTGGGCACTATCAGTGCTTCATAGTTCCCATACACTGTGATTTTTAGTTGGTGCGGGCACTG
>NZ_JAEHGC010000015.1 GCF_016107705.1 Neobacillus cucumis | reverse complement strand
TTAAGAAATAATTACCATAAACAAACCACTTGAAAGTCAAAAAAGGTCAGAGTATACTATGGGCATAAGGTCAAAGTTAGTCAAAGTCAAACACTTTATAAATGTATTTATAGGAGGTTTTTATTATGCTATGTCAAAGGTGTAAAGAAAACCAAGCAACTGTACAATTTAACATCGTCATAAATGGACAGCGAAAAGAAATGAAACTTTGTCATGATTGCTATTCAAAAGGAAAAAATACAATTGGGGCAGGATTCGGGCCAACGATGAATGCTTTTTCAGGATTTCCATTTGAAGATCTTTTTTTCTCAAAAAATTCTAATGAAAATAAACAAATGAATGGTCAGCAAAACATGCAAAATGAAAAACATCCTTCTAATGGCGGCGGTTTTATCGACCAATTTGGACGTAATTTAACGCAAATGGCAAAAGCAGGTCTTATTGACCCAGTCATCGGCCGTGATGAAGAAATTAAGCGTGTAATGGAAATTTTAAATAGACGTAATAAAAATAATCCAGTATTAATTGGTGAACCTGGTGTCGGTAAAACAGCCATCGCTGAGGGCCTTGCTTTAAATATTGCCGAAGGACAAGTACCAGGTAAATTAAAAAATAAAGAAGTTTATTTGCTTGACGTTGCTTCATTAGTTGCAAACACAGGAATTCGAGGCCAATTTGAAGAGAGAATCAAGCAATTGATTGCAGAGTTACAAGAACGTAAGAATATTATCCTGTTTATTGACGAAATTCATCTACTTGTTGGAGCTGGTTCAGCTGAAGGTTCTATGGATGCAGGAAATATCTTAAAACCTGCACTTGCACGTGGTGAATTACAGGTTGTTGGCGCAACCACTTTAAAGGAATACCGTCAAATTGAAAAAGACTCTGCTCTTGAGCGCCGCTTCCAACCAGTTCATGTTCAAGAACCATCACCAGAAGCAGCCACCCAGATTTTAAAAGGTATTCAAAAGAAATATGAAGACTACCATGAAGTAACCTATTCAGATGAAGCCATTCAAGCATGCGTGCAATTATCACACCGCTATATCCAAGACCGTTTCTTACCGGACAAGGCGATTGACTTGCTTGATGAAGCGGGTTCTAAATTGAATCTTAATTCCGATTATAAGAGTACCGAGCAAATTGAAAACCGCTTAAAGGAAATTCAAACCGAAAAAGAGGCTGCATTAAAAAAAGAAAATTATGAGGCTGCAGCAGCACTTCGAGACGAGGAAACCAAGCTGGAAAAAGCGTTAAGCCAAGCTGGAGATAACGAAAGACCAACTGTTGAAGCCGCACATATTCAAGAAATCATTGAGAAAAAAACAGGTATTCCTGTAGGTAAACTTCAAGAGGATGAGCAGTTTAAAATGAAGCATCTTGAGGAAAATCTAGAATCTAAAGTAATTGGACAGAAAAAAGCGGTGGAAAAGGTTGCGAAAGCAATTAGAAGAAGCCGTGCCGGCTTAAAATCAAAACAGCGCCCGATTGGTTCCTTCCTTTTCGTAGGACCTACCGGGGTCGGTAAAACTGAATTAACAAAAACTCTTGCTGAAGAATTATTTGGTTCAAAGGATTCAATGATCCGTCTGGATATGAGCGAGTATATGGAAAAACACAGTGTTTCAAAATTAATCGGTTCACCTCCAGGATACGTAGGTCATGATGAGGCAGGTCAATTAACTGAAAAAGTACGTCGAAACCCTTACAGCATTATTCTATTGGATGAGATTGAAAAAGCACATCCTGATGTACAGCATATGTTTCTGCAAATTCTTGAGGATGGTCGTCTCACTGACAGCCAGGGAAGAACGGTAAGTTTCAAAGATACGGTCATTATCATGACAAGTAACGCCGGTATTGGCTATAAGCCAATTCATGTTGGTTTTGGAACAAGTGAGGCGATTGAGGAAGCATCCATCTTGGATTCTTTAGGAAGCTTCTTTAAACCGGAATTTTTAAACCGTTTTGACAGCATTATTGAGTTTAACACACTTGAGAAGGAAGATATTCTCAAAATTGTTGATTTAATGCTTACTGAATTAAAAGAAACATTAACGGAACAAAATATTGAATTATCAATAACACCTGAAGTAAAAGAAAAACTTACTGAACTAGGGTTTCACCCTGCCTTCGGTGCCCGCCCATTACGTCGGGTTATTCAAGAACAGCTTGAAGATAAAATGGCTGACTTTATTCTAGATCAACCTGATGCAAAAAAGGTTGAAGCTATCATTCACGAAGGTGAAATCAAAGTATTGGCCGAAAAAGCAACAGTTCAGTAATTTAAAAACAAAAGCGAAGCCTATAAATAAATTAGGCTTCGCTTTCTTTTTACAAATTTTTATCATCAACAGAATTCAACCATTTTTCGATTTCACCAATCACCGATTCAACGCAGCCATCTTGAAATGGTGAAATTAAATTAGCGGCTTCAACTAGTTTGGTAAAGGACATGCTCCCGCCAAGCTTACAAAGGTTCACATAATCTCTCCATGCCTCTTCTTGATTCTCTCTAGAACCTTTCCAGAACTGGAAGGCACAAATTTGTGCAAGTGTATAATCAATATAATAAAAAGGGGAGTTATAAATATGCCCTTGACGCTGCCAAAAGCCGCCATTTTCTAAATACTGATTTCCATCATAATCCTTATGCGGCAGGTATTTCTTCTCAATCTCTCTCCATTTGTGCTTCCGATCTTTTGGAGATGCTTCAAAATTTTCATATACCCAATGCTGAAATTCATCAACAGATACACCATAAGGTAAGAATAAGAGAGCCTCACTTAAATGGGCAAATTTATATTTCTCGGTATCTTCTTTAAAGAACAAGTCCATCCACGGCCATGTAAAAAATTCCATACTCATTGAATGAATTTCAGCTGCTTCATAGGTTGGCCAGTAATATTCAGGAATTTCAAAATGGCGGCTCGAATAAACTTGGAAGGCATGACCAGCTTCATGTGTCAAAACATCAATATCACCGGAGGTGCCGTTAAAGTTTGAAAAAATAAACGGCGCTTTAAAATTTTCAATAAAAGTACAATAACCACCGCCTGCTTTCCCTTTTTTCGCTACAAGGTCCATCAAATTATTTTCCCGCATGAATTTGAAAAAGGCACCAGTTTCGACTGAAAGATCCTCATACATCTTTTGACCATTGTCTATAATCCATTCCGGGCTCCCTTTTGGGATGGCATTTCCTGTCCTAAAGACAAATCCCTCATCATAATATTTTAAATGGTCAAGGCCAATTCGCTCTGCTTGCCTTGTTTTTAGTTTTGTTGCAATCGGGACAATTAAATCCTTTACTTGAGCACGGAATTTTGCAACCATTTCGGCATTATAATCTGTTCTCATCATCCGGTAGTAACCAAGCTCAACGAAATCTTTATAGCCTAGTTTTTGGGCAATTTCTGTTCTCACTTTAACAAGATCATCATAAATGCGGTCCAGTTCAGCCTCGTGCTCAGCTAAGAAATTAAATTTTGCCACGCTTGCCCGTTTTCTCATCTCTCGATCGGGTGCCTGTGTAAACGGCTCTAATTGGGCAAGGGTTCTCTCCTCACCTTCAAAGTCAATCTTGGCTGAAGCAAGAAGTTTTGTATATTCGGTGGAAAGGCGATTTTCTTTTTGCAATAAAGGAACAATTTCCGGTTTAAAGGTTTTCAGTTGTCCCTCAGCAAGTGCAAAAAGCTGGTTCCCCCATTTTTTCTCTAATTCGGTGCGAAACTTAGAGTCGACAAGTGCTTGGTAATACTGATTCACTAATCCCTCAATTTCAGGCTGGATTTCATCCATGTAATCTTGTTCTTCCTTATAAAATTCATCATTTGTGTCAACCGAGTGACGTATATAACAAAGGTTGAACATCGTTCCAAGATCATTTCTTAGTTTATTGACATCATCCATGGCGGCTGATTGCTCTTCAATTGAAGATGCACTTTTAAAACGGTCAATCGCTAATTGAAAGTTTTTTTTCATTTCATCTAAGTTTGGCCGTTGATATGTATAGCTTTCAAAGCTCATTTTAACAACCCCTTTATCTTTATATTAACCTTCTTGTTGTTTTCGACACTACTCATAAATATTCCTGTAAAAAAAAAATACGACCATTTGGCCGCATTAAAATTTCCCTGCAGGTAAACCGAGTTTTTTTAATAATTCAATGGCTTCCGACTTTTCATCCACAGTTAGACTTGACATTAATTTGTGAATACTTTCAGCGTGTTCAGGGAAAATCCCTTCAATAAAGTTTTTACCATCATCGGTAATTTGGGCATAGGTAACCCTTCTATCTTTTGGGCAGGCAATTCGTTTTAATAATCCTTTTTGTTCTAGTTTATCAACTACATAGGTGATACTGCCGCTGGCGAGAAGAATTTTACCGCCAATTTGCTGCATTGGCTGATCACCTTTGTGATATAAAAGCTCAAGGACTGCAAATTCCGTCGGATTAAGCCCACTCGCTTGAATTCCTTTATTTACATGCTCATTAATTGCCTTATACGCTCTTGAAAGGACAATAAACAGCTTTAAAGATTGAGAAATAGCTTCATTTTCCATATAAATTTCATCCTCTTTATTTTTTAAAAACTGTAAATACTAATTTTAAAATTATCTTGATTTCAAAATTATTATAAAAAACTTTTTAAAATATGTCAATTTAACCTGTGAAGCGCACCTCCTGGTAAGTACCCCACTCAAAAATTAAACAGCCTATTTTTTTTATTGCAGGAATATTTTCTCAAAAAGTAGAACAGATGATATAATGATTTAGGTCAACTTATCGATGTTTGAGGTACTAACATGAAAAATCTCAAGAACAACTTTTATTTATATCTAATTATAGTAGTTCTTCCTGTTATTATTATAGGCTCATATTATTTTTCTAACATTCTAAAAGAACAGAATCAAGAAAGAAAAGAGCAGGCACGCTGGGTTGCTTCCATTTACCAGAAAAGCTGGGATCAGTTTATTGGCGAGACAACTACAAGTTTAGAAATTCTATCTCTTTCTGTTAAAGGGAATTTGTCTTCTCCTGAAAAAGTGGAGCCCTTACTGAAGGAAATTCACGATAAGGATCTAAGGTATGGAGGCTTGTATCTTCTTGATAAAAATGGGAAAGTGCTCACAGGTTCGGAATTGCGAAAATACACAGTGGAATTTTCCCGGCAAAAATATATTCAAGATGTGATTAAGACAAAGGACACAATTATCTCCGACCATCAAGAAATAACCCAAAATAACCAGCGAATATTAGGATTAGCCACACCTGTTTTAGACGAAAATCATCACGTAATGGCTATACTTGTCGCCCACTTACGGATAGATTATATGCAAAACCTCATGAAGGTTCTTACACCAAAATCCAAACTGGTTGTAGTAAACGGTGATAACAAACCAATCGTAAAATTAAATGTCAAGGATTCAATTATAAATGATGAAAATAATTGGATTCACTGGCCAATGGACCGTTTGCCTTGGGATATCAAGGTGAAAATTGCAAATCGAAATATAAAAGAAATTGCTGCAGAATTCAGTGAAGCACTTTTTATCATCCTCGTTATCACTCATGTGCTTTTTTTACTTATTGAATACATTCTATTAAGAAAGCACACGGTTAAAGAACGGAAACAAAATGAAGTACAAAAATTGGAACTGGTAGGGACTTTAGCTGCAAGTACTGCCCACGAAATCCGTAATCCGCTAACGGGTGTGAAGGGACTTATGCAGCTTTTGAGTGAAAAATATACTGCACCTGAAGACCAATATTATTTTGAAGTGATTGACTCAGAATTAAACCGTATCAATGAAATTGTCAGCGAGTTTCTAATTCTAGGGAAACCGACTGCACAGTTAACTAATAATGTTAATATTGTTGAAACATTGCAAGAGCTGAAACCGTTGATTATTTCGGAGGGAAATTTATGCAATGTAGATTGTACGTGGGTCATTCCTTCTCACCCGGTAATGGTTCAATGTGTTAAAGACCAGATCAAACAGGTTGTGTTAAATATTGCAAAAAATTCGTTTGAATCTATGGAAGGCTCGGGAAAATTAGAAATAATTCTTCAAAAAAATTCACAGTTTTGCCAACTTGAAATCATTGATAATGGGAAAGGAATGAGTAAGGAGGAGTTGGATAAAATCTTTCGGCCCTTTTATACATCAAAAGAAACTGGAACTGGACTTGGCTTGGTTGTCTGTAAGAGGATTATCCAATCCTTTGGTGGAAAAATACAGATTTTGAGTGCTGCCGGAAAAGGCACAACAGTAAAAATAACCTTACCGCTTGCAAAAAACACATAATAGCTTCTTGAATACGTTTTGTCCTTCATCGTCCTGTTGAAGGACATTTCTCTTTTCTCAGATAATTTTTAGTCTCATCAATCTTATGAAGCAATAATAAATTATTTCGAAACTAGAAATTTTTTATTCTACTTTTAATGAAAATTTTGTAAGATTAGAATAGAAAAAATTTGTTCAATTTGAAAAAGGAGACTACAATGAACCAACAAGCAATTCTAAACGCTAAAGCCCCAAAGGCGAATGAGTCAACGATGTTTAAAATTCTTTTTATTATCGGGCTTTGCCATTTATTAAATGACGCAATTCAATCCGTAGTGCCCGCGATGTTTCCAATTTTAGAAAAGTCGATGGGACTTTCCTTTACCCAGCTAGGAATCATTGCCTTTTCCTTAAACATGGTTTCATCTGTTATGCAGCCGGTCATCGGTATTTTTACGGATAAAAAACCAATGCCTTTTGCGTTGCCTATTGGACTTACCTTCACTTTGTTCGGTGTACTTGGATTGGGTATGGCTCCAAACTTCGGTTTCATTGTGTTATCCGTTATTTTCATCGGCCTCGGTTCAGCTGTATTTCATCCAGAAGGCTCGAGAGTAGCGCATATGGCAGCTGGTTCCCGCCGAGGACTTGCTCAATCAATTTATCAGGTTGGTGGTAACAGCGGGCAGGCATTAGCCCCACTGATAACCGCACTTATTTTAGTACCGCTCGGACAAATAGGTGCTTCATGGTTTACAATCGTTGCAGCACTAGCCGTCATTTTACTTGTTTATATTGCAAATTGGTATAATCAAAGATTAAAAGTTTCTTCAGCTCGTTTGAAGAAAAAATCAGCAAATACTGGTCCGAAAACAGGAATACCAAAGGATATTAAAAAGGCACTCGTGCTAATTTTACTGTTAATTTTCGCAAGATCCTGGTACATTTCGGGCATGACAAACTTTTATGCCTTTTTTGCCATAAAACAATATGCAATGACCATTAAAGAATCCCAGCTTTATTTATTTGCATTTTTAGTAGCAGGTGCATTTGGAACTTTTTTTGGCGGTCCGCTTGCTGACAAGTTTGGAAAGAAAACGGTCATTGCTTTATCAATGCTCGCAACAGTGCCTTTCTCCATTATTATTCCGTTTGTCCCATCTGGCGTTGCCTTTATCTTCCTTCTATTTACTGGTTTTGTTTTAATGACAAGCTTTTCAGTTACGGTTGTTTATGCACAGGAGCTTGTTCCAGGAAAAATTGGGCTTATGTCGGGCTTAACGGTAGGACTTGCGTTTGGAATGGGGGCCATTGGCTCGGTTGGACTAGGGTACATTGCAGACCTAATTGGTATACAATCGATGGTAATTGGGATCGGTGTATTGCCGTTACTAGGGCTAACGGCGCTATTTTTACCATCTGATAAAAAGCTTCGTGAGTGGTATCAAGGATAAATTAAATAGGATGGGGTGTACCTATCCTTAGATTGTCGAGAAAGGGTATTTTTCTCGGCAATTTTTTACTTCGTTAAATCTAAATACCAATTTTATTGATTGTCCCTGCAATAAGTCCTGTTGATTTCCGCTCCGGTCACTCGCTTTCCGCGGGGAGGTCCTGGAGCCTCCTCGGCAGCGCCTGTGGGGTCTCCAGTGACCTCTCTATCCCGCAGGAGTCGAGTGCCCTCCGCTCCAATCAACAGGGGGGCAAATCAATTATTTTATTCCTCAAAATATTTATTCACCAGTCTCTCCCCTACTTCTTTGTATATTTAGGTTGCCTTTAAATAGGTTGAATCCGTAAATAAAACACGTCCCCCAACCATATTGTCTATCAGAACTCATCCTAAAAAGATACCCAATAAACATATCTTAAAAAGAATAAGCGGCTCAGTTGAGCGGCCATTATCCTCATTATAATAAGTATGAACATTTTCAAGAAGAAACGAAAATCAATTTTATTTGCAATCAGGCCTAGAAGAGGGCCATCTGGACCTAATTCAACATAGAAACCAATTTATACTCACTTTGAGTAACCTCTATTGGCTTAAACATTAAATTCACCACTTATTTTAATTAGTTAAGGAGTTGAAATTTTTATTGAATGAACCTGCTGTTTAGAGCGGAAGGCACGAAGACTCCTCCGGGAGTACGGGGCTGGGGAGACCCCGCAGGAGCTAAGCGACGATGAGGCTCCCCGGCACGCCCGCGGAAAGCGAAGTGCCTGGAGCGGAAATCAACCTACTTGTTGCACAGACCAAACTCTAACATTATTACAATAAATTAACGCGGCGAATTGTTAAAGATAGAGCAAATAAAATAAAAGGCTATCGAAAATTTTCGACAGCCTGAGGATGGGGTGAACCCCATCCTTTATTTAATCTCTTGTATTTTAGTAAATAGCTCTTCTTTTTCTTCATCTGATAGCATTCTTTCTGCCATTGGAAATAACACATTTTCTTCTTTGGAGAAATGCTCAGTTAGGATGAAATAGGCATTTTTGATTAAATCGGCTAAATTTTTCTTTTCCGCAGAGGAAATCAGGTCATTTTCAGCTTTTTCAAGGAATGCAGCTATTTTCGATTTTGCCTGATCATGTTCATATTCCATCACAGCGATGGGGCCGGAAGTAGTTCCAATATAGGCGCCCATCATCGGAAAAAGGACTCCTTCTTCCCGTTCAGAATGGGGGTCAAGCTCGGCCTTGAATTCCTTCACCTTTGTAATTAATACGGTAAAGTTTTGTTCAATATCTTTTTCATCTTCAATTTGTTTTGTTAATTTAAATAATTCATCTAATTGGTCTAATAATGGTGGATGCTCTCCCTTTAGCTGTTTTAATCCTTTGCTTAATTCAGCTTGAGGCATACCGCCAAAACCACTCATACAGCCACTCATTAAAGTCACCTCTTCAAATTTAACTTCTTATAGTATAAAAGGAACATGGAAGAATTGTTGTGATATAGGTCACATTAATCCTCGTATTGAATAGTCATATCCTTTATTTTGACAATTCCGTGAAAACGTATCCAATTTTCAAAAAATTTTAACATTTTTACTCAAAAAAACATAAAAACCATCATATAATAAAGGTAGTCAAACAAAAGGGAGGCTGATTTATCCTGCAAACTCCAAATTATCGTGATTTTTATCAAAAGGCATTAATCCCAATTGGATTAAATGACATGATGGTCTTAAAAGAGTCTGGAATTCAACAAATCGGTTCGAAAGCGACGCATTGGTTAGTCGGGATTCAAGGTGAAACCATTCAGCAGCCAACAGGATATTATCACTGGAAGGTAAGTATTTATCCATCAAATTATGAAGGTGCCTTTAATTGGAATCACCCTTTTTATTGTTCCGATCTTATGCAGTCAATGGATTGTGCAATCGAATTGGCCAAAACATTTATTGTTTTTTGTGAAAACGACGAGCTTTCCCCATCAACCATTAAAGAGAAAATCAGCTAAACCTCATAAAGTTAATCCTTCTGCTTTACCCTCTTTTTTGAATTTCCTTGTGAAAAAATATACATATAGTGGTAATTTTATTTTTCCTGCTTCCCAAAAGGATGTATTGATGAACTTTTAATAAGAACCTTTGAAAAATCACCCATTTTCTATAAAATATTAAGGAAAAAGGTGCTTTTGCTCTAGCAAACAGCACCTTTTCTGTTAGGCTAACCTAAACACAATTCCGTGTCCGCCTTTTGATATTCCCTTTTAATATTTTCATATGGCTTAGTCTGGTGAGATCTTAGAAATTGTATTAAACGATTTACTTGTTCTTCTAGGTGAAGAACGCAAACAAAAAGACGATACACAGTAAAATGCATCGTCCTTATTTTTTATTTATTAATCACTCAGCTTCAAAGCGGAATCCTGCAATTTCTCTACAATCGACAACGATTACTCCAGGTTCTTCCTCACTATCACAGAAGAATGCACAACAAGTCTTTTTATTGAAGCTAACGAACTTGGTATCTTCGATTACTGTTCCGCCTTTTAAAAATAAATCAACTTCAGTACCTGATTGTAATTTTCTGAGTTGTCTGCATACACATCCTTTACATCTACTACAACTGGACTTACTTGAAGAACTACTTGACATATTTCTAATCACCCCCTAATTTTTAAAAGAACTCACTTTATAATATTTAGAAAGGAATAAAAATGATTGGACAAACTGTCTGTTTTAGAAGGTAAAAAATGTTAAGAATAAATTAAGGAGTTCTAAATATATTGAAGACAAACAAAAAGACGATAGCTTAAATTGAAGCATCGCCTTTTTTATTTATACAAACAGTTAAGAGCGTTTTTTTATGTTCACAATTGTTCACAATTGCTCACAGTTTTAAGCTAACCTAAACACAATCCCGTGTTCGCCTTTTGGATATTCCCATTTAATGTTTTCGTGAGGGCAGCCTATCCGGCAGCTTCCACATTCATGGCAGCCTTCAAAGCCTACCTGCATCCGTGTTCCTTCCCATTTATAAACCCTCGGCCGGGCAAAATACTGTGCAAAGTTTATCCGGGCATTTGGTCATGCAAACATCATGATCAAGCACGGTTAAGTGTGATTTCGTGTCGCACTTAAATCTTAGAAGATATTGTTTTTCCTCAAGAGTTGTCGTTGACATTATTTCACCGCCTTCCAAACACGAAGGCATAATTTATTTAGAAAATCCAGATATATTAACGTTTTTTCGATAGCTTGTCCATCATTGCTCACAAGATTGCTAACAAACATTAAAAATTCTTTATTATTTCATCTAGTTTGTCAGCTACTTCCTGTTGCATACTTGGAAGCACATGACTATAAATATCAAGGGTAATTCCAATTCTTGAATGTCCTAATCTTTCGGAGATAACTTTGGGATTTATGTTTTGACTTATTAGCATTGTCGCATGTGTATGACGCAAATCATGAAAACGGATAATCGGTAAGCCCACCTTTTTGGCATTATTCTTAAATGCCCTAATAAGATTAGATGACTGATAGGTTTCCCATGTTTAGTACAAATGACTAAGTCATGATCTTCAAAATTTTTTCCGTTTTTTAGTTTATTTTCAATACATTTTTTTCTTTCTTTATTCAGTTGTTTAATAAGTGCTTCTGGTAAAGAGATTGAACGTATACTTGCTTTTGTTTTGGCAACATTTCTTAATTCTTTTCCATCATGTGATAAGGTCTGTCTAATGAAAATGAGTTTGTTTTCAAAATCAATATCCTTCCATCGGAGTCCCAATATCTCACCTTGCCTACATCCCGTTAAAATTGCTAGTAAATAAACGGTTAGATACTTGCTCGGTCTTTTGACATTTGATACTTCCTCCAAGAAAATTCACCTGATTGATGTCCCAAACACTCATCTCTGTCCTTTTAATTTTTGGAAGATCCACAAGATAAGCAGGATTTTCTTTGATGATTTTAAGTTTTACCGCTTTTTTAAACGCCACTTTTAACACATCAAATAACTTATGAATGGTGCTTGTTTTGAGTGTGGTAAATTCCATTAGGTCATTCACATAATTTTGAAGAAAAATGGGTGTTACCTCAAGCATTTTTAATGCTGCCATTCTTGGGGAGATATAAATGTTATAGAAAGCAAGTTGGTTATTGTATGAAGTTCGTTCCACACTTGATTTTCTTTCTTTAAACCACATGTCAAAAAACTCTTTTATAGTCATCCTTTGTGGCTCAAAGAAAATTCCTTCATTTACTTCATTTATTAACTTGGTGAGTGCCTTCTCTGCTTCACCTTTAGTTAAAAAGCCCCTTTTCATCTTTTGTTTTCTTTTTCCTGTTACGGGGTCTTTTCCAATGTCGACTATAAAATCGTACTTTCCTATTTTAGGATTTTTCTTAATACTACCTTTCACTTAATACAGAGCCTCCTATTGGCTCTTAACTGCTGTATGCTTTCATTTAATCATAATGGATGAAAATTTAATTCCTAATTAAAGCACTGCTATTAGGAATCCAATAATTGCCACTCCAAATAATATTGATCTAATTTCATCAGGTAGTAATTTTTCTTTTACTACTAATGAACCGTAAGACCCCTTTACTTTAACTAACTTAATTGAGCGTTGCTTTAATTCCTCTCCAGTTTTCACCTTTGAAGTAAACCTTCCATTTTTATCTCGTGGTAAATGAACTTTTTCTACCTCTCCCATTAAATTTTTCTCTTTAATAATTAACTCTTCGTTCTTTCTTTTTGGCAAAAAAGGCACCTCCACACATCTTTTGTATTTTCAAATAATGCTTGTCCAATGATGATAATATTCGTTGTCTCCAATATTTAAAATTTTATACCATCAATCTATAAAAATATTTTAATCAAAATTAAATTGATAATAGATTGCTATTAAGGATAATTAAGTTAATATAAAAAAAGAGTGACTTTTCAGTCACTCAAAGGATCTCTCTCACTAAAAATTGTTTAATTGCTTCTTCATGTTCTTCTGGATTTTTACTATAAGTAATATTAATTATATTTTAAAAATCTTAATGAAACCAAAAAAACAATTGTATTTTATTACATTTAATTGTATATTTATAAATAACTTCTCTATATCTGATAAGTTACTACTACATGAGGACTCCTTATAAATATAGGAGTCCTTTTGTATTTTCACAAAACTTCTTCCTCATCTTTTTATTGTATTATGCATAAAATCATTATATAATTTTAATAGGATAGTAGTTGGTAGCTACTGCCCCCATTTATCAAGTCAGTACTTCGACAATTTTTCAAGCTGAATTTGGTTACTAAGTTGGCTGCTTAGTGATCCTTTTTTAGTCTACAAATTCGGTTAAATTCATTTACTAACATCATTTACATTAATAAGGTGTTCCTTCCCCTTACAATCAACTGCAACCAATTTGTACGCTATAATTCTATTAGGATTCAAGTTGTAATTTGCTTCTAGAACTCCCATGTAATCCACCGTTGACTCAACAGGTACACATACATCCAAAACCATTTTTCCAAAAACTTAATTCATACTAACCTCTCCCTTTTCGTTATAGTTTGTTTTTGCTTGTTGTGTTTGTCTTGCTTTAATCACAATATACACTATCGTATAATGATACTATAAAAATGAATGAACATTCAGTAATTAGGAGATGGTGAAGATGACTTATAAAGTCACACCAAAATTAAACAAAATACTTAAGGAAAGAAACATTACACAAATTCAATTAGCAGAACTAATTGGTGAAGGTATAACTCAAGCATCAATTTCAAGGTTTGACCGGAATAAACAACATTTAGATACTCACTTAGTTTTGATCAGTAAAGCATTAGGATTATCAATAGAAGATTTATTTGAAATTGAAGAAACTGAATAACACAAAAAGAGCCACTACATAATGTAATGGCTTATTTTTATATTCTAACCATGCTATTTGTTCAATATTGTTGCTTAATTAAACTTTAGGCACAATTACATTATTTTTTTTAAAACCTCTCAGAATGACAATATATGTGTTTGTGAGGATGTTATTGTCCATATTAAAGAGGAAAACAAAAAAACGATGGTACATCAAAATGCATCGTCCTTATTTTTTTATCTTTTATAAATCATGAGCCTTAAACCGAATTGCATCAATCTTACTACAATCGACAACGATAATTGATCCTGATTCTGTCTCACATTCACTAAAGTGAGCGCAGCAAGTCTTTTTATTGAATTTAACTAATACTACATGTTTAATTACTGTTCCATTTATTAACAAATCTACAATTGTACCTTTTTGTAATTTTCTGAGTTGTCTACACACACATCCTTTGCACTTATTTGAACTGCACTTATTTGAACTGGATTTATTTGAATTGGATTTATTTCTATTTGAAGAATTACTTGACATATCTCCAATCCCTCCATAATTTTTAGTTAAAATTTATTTATTAGTTTATTAAGAAGAGAATAAAAATGATGTATGTCTATTTTGAAAAATAATGTTGGGTGATTAAAATATGTTGAGGATAAACAAAAAGACGATACTGTATAACCAGTGCCGTCTCTTTTTATTTATACAAACAGTTAAGAGCGTTTTTTTATGTTCACAATTGCTCACAAAATGCTCACAGATTTAAGCTAACCTAAACACAATCCCATGTCCGCCTTTTGGATATTCCCATTTAATGTTTTCGTGAGGGCAGCCAATCCGGCAGCTTCCGCATTCATGGCAGCCTTCAAAGCCTACCTGCATCCGTGTTCCTTCCCATTTATAAACCTCGGCCGGGCAAAATACTGTGCAAAGTTTATCCGGACATTTGGTCATGCAAACATCATGATCAAGCACGGTTAAGTGTGATTTCGTGTCGCACTTAAATCTTAGAAGATATTGTTTTTCCTCAAGAGTTGTCGTTGACATTATTTCACCGCCTTCCAAACACGATAAATATCAGTAAGCACTTTGAATGTCCCTCTTCCGTCTGTAAAACTCTTCATAATTTGTTTTTGTTTATCACGTTTAGGTGTACCATCAACAGTAAAGAATTTACCCATTGCTTTGGTTAGCATTGGAGCGTATTCTTTAAAATATTGCGGATATGACTCAAATGTATGAGGTGCATCTTTGTATTTATCCAAGTCTTTCATGATAAAACTATTGTTAAGAGCTTCGCGGTATTGGTTTAAGCTGGATTCGCTAAAGTCTCCGCGTTTTTTCGCCTGAACAATTGTCTTTGCTGCTAGTTCCCCAGAGTACATGGCCAAGTTGGAGCCTTCACCGTGCATAGCGTTAACAAGCGATGCTGCATCACCAACGACAACGACACCATTTCCAACCACCTTCTGTACTGAACGGTATCCCCCTTCAGGGATTAGGTGGGCAAGATACTCTGCAGATTCCCCACCTTCAATCAAAGGTTTTATCGTTGGATGATTTTTTAATTGATCCAATAAATCATATGGCTTTAATTTATCTTTGATCATAGCGGCAAGTGTTGTACCGACCCCAATATTTATGCTATCTTGATTCGTATAAAGGAATGCAGCGCCAAAATTCCCTTTTGTCGATTCACCAAAAATTTCAATTGCTACACCTTGGTTTTCTGCAATGTTAAACCGTTCGTTAATTTTTTCTTTTGGCATATTAATAACTTCCATGGCACATAAAGCAACATGTTCCGGTGGATGTTCTTTCCGGAAGCCTAGCTGTTTAGCTAAAAGGGAGTTTACTCCATCGGCTAATACCACTACGTCGGCATATAATTCTCCGTCGGGACGGTCAGTACGAACTCCAACAACCTTGCCGTTTTCTACAATACATTCTGTGACCACTGTTTCATTAACGAGCAATGCTCCTGCTTCCACTGCTTTATTCGCAAACCATTGGTCGAATTTGGCTCTTTGAACAGTAAAACTATTGTAAGGTTCTGCACCCCATTCCATACCTTTATACCCTATTTGAATGGCTGATTCTTCACCTAACACCCAATACCTGTGGTCAACAACTGGGCGCTCAAGAGGGGCTTCCTTCCAAAATTCAGGAACCAGATCCCTTAATTGTTTGCTGAATAAGACGCCGCCCATAACATTCTTGCTGCCAGGGTATTCTCCTCTTTCAAGAAGCAATACATTCAAACCGTTTCTTGCGCAAACCAGTGCACAAGCTGAGCCTGCCGGACCTGCTCCAACGATGATTACATCAAATTTCTCAGACATAGCTCATTGCACCGCCCTTCTGAACCTGTTTAAATTGCTCAATTAATTTTGGCAATATTTCCATAGCATCTCCGACTATTCCATAGGTTGCTACGTCGAAAATAGGTGCTTTCGGATCCTTATTGATGGCGATAATAGTATCCGAGTTTTTCATCCCAACCACGTGCTGGATGGCACCTGACACTGCTATTGCAAAGAAAATCTTCGGTGTAACTGTTTCACCCGTCTGACCAATTTGAAGGTAATGCGGAAGCCAGCCAGCTTCAACAACATCCCTCGTTCCACCGACACTCGCACCAATTGTTTCAGCAAATTCATGAATGAGTTGGAAGTTTTTCTCGTCCCCCATCCCTTTTCCACCGCATACAATGACGTGAGCATCCGCTAAATTAGCCTTCTTTGTGACATCATTCACAATTTGGAGTACTTTTGTACGCATATCTTCTTCTTTAAGGGTGATTTGTTCTTCAATAACCTTCCCTATTCTGCCTGCAACCGGCTCTAATGCTTTCATGACTTTAGGACGAACTGTTGCCATTTGCGGCCGATGTTTCTTACAAAGAATTGTAGCCATAATATTACCGCCGAAAGCAGGACGGCTTGCTTCTAATAGCCGGTTATCCAAATCGATATCGAGCATAGTCGTATCTGCGGTTAAACCTGTATTTAAATCGGTCGCTACTGCACTAGCTAAATCTTTTCCATTAGGTGTCGCACCATACAGAATGATTTCAGGCTTATACTTTTCGGCAAGCATGTCTACACCTTTCATATAAGATTCTGTGCGGTACTCCTTTAATACAGGATGATCAATTATATATATTTCATCTGCACCATACTCAATCACTTTGTTTGCCAATGATTTGATGCCTTGTCCAAGTAAAAATCCTCCCAGCGGAACTTGCAGCTTATCAGCTAATTTTCTGCCGGCACCTAACAACTCTAGAGAAACTCCTTCGATTTTCCCACCATTTTGTTCAATAAAGACCCAAACTCCACGATATTCCTCAAGATTCATTAAAATCCCTCCCTGCACTAAAAAGATAAAGGTTTATTTTGATGACTGGATGGCGAACAGATCTTTCTTCTCCATTAAGACTCCCATGAGCTGTTTCACTTGCTCATTCGCAGAGCCTTCAAGTTGTTTCACTCCACCTTCCGGCCTTGGAGGGGTAAACATTTTTCCTACAACCGTAGGGGAACCCTTTAGACCAAGCTGCGTGCGCTCCACATTTTCCAGATCATTAACTGTCCAAACAATTGATTCGTATCGTGCTGCTTTCAACATGTTTGGCATAGGTGCATATTCAATTTCGTTTATTTCCTTTTCAACTGTGAGCAGACATGGCATTTCTGCCTGAATTAATTCATATCCGCTGGATAGCTTTCTTCTTAATAAAACAGTCTTTTCGTTTAAATTTACTTCCGATACTTCGATTACATTTGTAACTGGAGGGATATCCATCCTTCTTGCTATCCCGGGACCAACCTGCCCGGTATCTCCATCAATAGCATGCTTTCCACAAATAACCATATCAATAGGAAGATCCTTGTTGATTCTTTCCAGCGCCTTAGATAAAGCATAACTCGTTGCTAGCGTATCCGCCCCTGCAAATGCACGGTCAGAGATTAGATAGCCTCTATCTGCACCAATTTCAATACTTTTTTTTATGACCTCTGTTGCTTGAGGTGGCCCCATGGATAACACAGAAATAGTACCGCCGGTTTTCTCTTTAATCTTTACAGCTTCCTGTACAGCATGTGCATCGTAAGGGTTTAGGATGGCTGGTGCGCTGCGGCGGTCGAGTGTGTTGGTTTTGGGATTAATTTTAATAATTTTTGTATCAGGTACTTGTTTGACACAGACGACAATGTGCATGTAGGACTTTCCCTCCTCCATAAAATCTGGAAATTGAAAGCTGTTGCTTTCAGATAAAAATGCTTTTTATTACGATATAGGAATCGCAATATAAGCATAGTACTAAACCAATTTAATTTTCTTTTTTTTCCTTACTTGTTAATTTTAGTCTAAATTCAAAAGCGAGTGTATGAACCTTTCTTGAACTTTTGAATAGACTTCAATACATGTGAGCTTTTCTGGAAGTTAGTTAATACGGAACCTGAGTGGGAATGAAAGGGAATAAAAAAATCTAGAAGCTTATGTAGAAAATCCTGATGTAAGTTTATTAATATCTTTAATATAACTATATGAAATATTAAGATATAAACAATGATAAAAATCACATTATTATCTAAAATTACAAATATTCCATTTTTATCTTTAAGAAAGGGAAAGGAATGGAGTGTAAATGGCTGATGTATTGATTGGAAGTATTCTTTCTGCGTTATCAACAGGAGCGGGTGCATTAGTTATTCTTTTTATCCATCATTCCGTTACACACCGCTTTAAAGATATCTTATTAGCTTTTAGCGCAGGGATTATGATGACTGCCTCTACAATAGGACTTATTCCTGAAGCATTAAAAATCGGGGGATTTCTTTCACTTTTTATTGGAGTGTTCCTCGGAGTTTTTGCATTAACGATTTTAGAAAAGAAAATACCACATATTGAACTTGACCATAATCAATACGGGATTCAGTTTGACGAAAAGGCTTTTTTGATCATTTCCGCAATCACCCTTCATAATATCCCGGAGGGGCTTTCAGTAGGTGTGAGTTATGCATCTAATACTGGAGAGACGGGGAATTTAATTGCACTGGCAATTGGCTTTCAAAATGCGCCGGAAGGCCTTCTAGTTGCGTTATTTCTAATCAATCAAAAGATGGGTAAATTTAAGGCCTTCATCCTTGCGACGTTAACGGGTGCTATTGAAATTGTTACCTCGTTAATGGGATTTTATTTAACAGCATTTGTTCAAGGGCTTGTACCATATGGACTTTCATTTGCGGCAGGTGCTATGTTGTTCATTATCTATAAGGAGTTAATTCCAGAAAGTCATGGGGATGGTAATGAAAGAACATCAACCTATGCCTTTATTACAGGCTTGCTTGCAATGGTATTAATTATCGAAACTTTTTAAGAATCGCAGCTGCATCCACACTCCAATCTTTTCTTTTTAAAAACCCACAATTACCTTCGGCCATACTAATATGGATTGTTTAAAAGAAAGTTTTACCTCCTCTTGTTTTTTAGTAGATTGACCTGCAACTTTTTGATATTCGTAGATTAATTCATCAAGCTCTTGACTATATTTGATGGTCTCTTCACTTGTAAAACCTTTTGTATTTGCACATTCCATCATAAGTTCTCTTTTTACTTTTATTTCCGCTAACATTTCTGAACTACTACTACCATGCTTGTACAATTTCATCCTTCTCCTTACTCTTACACTCTAATCCACTAAATTAGGCTACTTGATGAATTATACAAGAATTTGTCAAAAAGTAAACCGTATCGCAAAAGTAGACAAAACATTATAATTATTCCATTTATTCGACACAGTTTTCTAGATTTGCAGATTTTAAGATTTACAAATAAAAGCGGCCGGCAGAATCTGCCGGCCGTATCTTTGTTATTTTAGCTTATTGATTTACCTCTTCTTTTTCATAAATTGGTACCCAGCCCTCTGTTGTTACGAAAATACGAACAGCAACCACTTTACGGTCTGCTTCAAGTGTAAAGTAGTGTCTGATATTTTCCGGAACAGAAATTAAATCTCCTGGATTTAAATGAACTTCAAAGAACTCACCATCTTTTCCTTGGATGACGAATACACCATGTCCGCTTACGATAAAACGAACCTCGTCATCTGTATGATGATGTTCTTGTTTAAAGTTCTTCAAAAGAACATCCAAGTTTGGTGTTGTATCTGATAAAGAGATTACATCCTGAGCTTTATAGCCTCTTCTTGCCGAGATATCTGCAATTTCAGTTGCAAAAACAGCTAGGATTTCCTCTTTTTCCTCATCACTTAGGTTATATTTTTCAACTAAAGCTTGCGGTAATTTTGAAATATCCCATTGCTCATAAATAACTTCCTGACTTGATAGGAAGCCTGCAACCTCCTGCTGATCATGAATTTGTTCTTCTTTACTTTGGAATGTAATATAAGCCATTTCCATTCTCTCCCTTTAAATAATTTAATTATACCACTTTAAATAACTGATTTTGTTTATGTTCTAATAATCGTAACTGATAGCGAAACAGAAATTCTGATGCCTCAAGTATCTTCTTGGCTTCAAAGGCAGTTTTTCCCCAAACCGTAATCCCATGATTTCGAATTAGAACAGCACCGGAATCCCCTGAAACATGCTCAGAAAATACACGTGCAAGTGTAGGAATATCAGCATAGTTATGAATAATCGGAATTTTTAAGACAGCATCTTCTTCCCACATATCAAATGCCTTAATAAGCTCCTGGCCTTTAAACGTGACCTCACCTTGATCGCCATACACTTCAGAAATAACATTATTATCAATCGTATGAACATGGAGACTGCATCCGGCAGCTGTTTTTTGATAAATTTCGACATGAAGCAAAGTTTCCGCAGACGGCTTTAAATGAGTTTGATCGACGGCACGGCCGAATTCATTGACTAGAAGAAAATCCTCATCCGTACGTTTCCGCTTATCCTTTCCACTTGCTGTTACCAAAAATTGCAGTGGATGATCACTAACTTTGATCGCAAGGTTTCCACTTGTCCCCATAAACCAATCTCTCTCTGCCAGTTCGTCTTTAACATCCGCCAATTCAGACCATCTTTTCTTTAGCATTTTATCTCATCCACCCCAATTCTTTTTTTATTTCTTCCATACAATCAAAGAACGTGTTGAACCCCCGGTGATTAATTCCCCACTCAGCACATTTTTCCTGAAGCAAATCCCTTGCCAGCACAAAGTCCGCCTGTTTTGCTGCTTCTAAATCGGTAACAGAGTCCCCAATGACAATTTTGAAAGGATCTTCCTCTAGGTTTAATTGTCGAATAATGCTCGGCTTACAACAGCCGCATTGATTGGTACATAGTTTATCACATTCATTCGGCCATAAAATTTCGATTGTTTCACCGGAAAAATTTGACCCATTGCAATAAACCCCATCAAAAGGACCGAACTCCTCAAGAATCGGATGAAGAAAAAAGTCTATTCCACCACTGATTATGTAGAATGGGATGTTTTCACTGCGGGCAAATTCAACAAATTCTTTGAAACCCGGTCGAATTTTAGCATTTTCAATCGCAAATGCAGTTATTTCATCTTTCCAATCACTGGGCAATAACGAAAATAATTTTCCTACCCCTTCACTGATTGATATTTGCTGGGATAAAATTTGATCCTTGATTGCTTCCCATCCTGGAGGTGCAAATCTTTTCATAATTGCAATAATGTTGTCACTCTCGGTAACCGTCCCGTCAAAATCACAATAAATTACAGGTTTCGTCATTTAAACCGTAACCTCCGCATTTCCCCATAATTCAAGAGCCTTTTTAAGCTCCGGATAAATTTTAGCACCTTCCACCAAGGAATCACCCTTTAATTTAGTATCAATTGCCTGCCTAAAAGCTATGCCGCCACCTTTTGCTCCATCCGGATGTCCATGAACACCGCCGCCGGCATTGATAACGGAATTAACACCAAAATCACGAATTAACAGTGGAACCAATCCTGGATGGATTCCGGCAGAAGGGACAGGAAATGCTGTCTTAAATGAATCTTCTTTTGTAAGCTCATCAGCTATCGATAAAGCTAAAGGTTTATCTAATGCAACCGTTCCGTATGGTGACGGGAATAATGACAAATCTGCACCCGCATAGCGTAATAGCTTTCCAAGTAATAAGGAATGGGATAGTCCATATTGCGGTGATGATGTTAACGCACCGCTTACCGCAGGATGTGCCATCAATGGTAATCCAATGCCATCATCCTCCCTTAATTCCTGTAAGACATCTAGGCCATAAGAAAATACATTAAATAATAAAAGGTCGGCTCCAAGCTCTGCAGCCCTTCTAGCCTTATCCTTAAGCTGTGATGTTCTGCCCGTTAAATTTACTGCATACAAGGTTCTATGCCCAGTCTCCTCGTAAACAGCTTGTAAAACCTTTTTACCCTCTGTAATTCTATCTTCAAATGGTGTCAGTTCATTTTCAAAAAGGATCTCATCATCCTTTACCAGGTCTACACCGCCAAGTGCTTGCTGTTTCAATTGTTCCGCTAAAAAAGCCAGATCTTTTCCGAGTACCCCTTTGAAGATGCTCATTAATAGGGGCCGACCTTGGACACCCACCTTTTCACGAATGCCTTCAATTCCAAATCTTGGTCCCGGAAACTGATTTTTTAATTCTTGACCGAACTCTAAATCAAGGAGTTTAATTTTCCCGTCGAGGGACAGCTTTCCAAAAACAGTCGTTAAAATTGCCGGTAAGTCATTTGAAAAATTAACGGTTGGGTAGGCAATCCGGATAATTGACGGCTCATCTTTTTCTGAATGGAAGTCTTCAATGGACACCACCCTGCCCTTATGTTTTCGCAATTGATTTTTTTCAAGTTCAGGCAGATTGGTCCAGGAACCTACCGTTAATCCTAGTGCGATTTCCTCCGCTTTTTTTGCCGGACTTTTTTCCCCATGAAGGAGGTATGTAGCAATGATTTCAGTCATAGATGTTCGTACTTCCTTTCCTGTATAAATAAAAAACCTCTTCAAGAAAGAAGAGGTTAGCATTCGAAACTACCATCTTCTCATCTTTCAGCTTTTTGCTGCAAGATTTAGCACCGTGCTTACTATTTTGGGTAAGTCGGTTGCCGGGCTTCATAGGGCTGGTCCCTCCGCCTGCTCTTGATAAGAAAACATTCGTTATATTCACTTTTAAACGTTGCTTAACTTTATAAAGGATTATCCCAAGAAAAAAAAAATCTGTCAACTATTTTTTGAAAATTTCTAAGGAACTTATTCTTCTGACAGCTTCTTTAAGTCTTTCCTCGTCTGTTAATAATCCAACACGAACATACCCTTCACCAAAGCTGCCAAAGCCAATCCCGGGCGCAACCATAATATGAGCTTCGTCAAGTAGAAGATTGGCAAATTCCTCAGAAGTAAATCCATTAGGAACCTTTAACCAGGCAAAAAACGATCCTTTCGGTGCCGTTACCTCCCAGCCAATCGTTCTAAGTCCATCAATTAAAATATTCCTTCTACGTTCATACAGTTTGTTTTGCTCCCATACACAATCCTGCGGTCCCGTTAATGCTTCCGCAGCCGCTTCCTGTACGGCGCCAAACAGACTAACATATAAGTGATCCTGCAAAAGCTCAATTGATGAAATGATACTTTCATTTCCTACAGCAAACCCTACACGCCAGCCAGCCATATTATAAGTCTTAGACAATGTATAGATTTCGATTCCAACCTCTTTTGCTCCCTCTACCTGTAAAAAGCTTAAAGGTTTTTCCCCGTCAAAGCCAATTGCACCATAAGCAAAATCATGGACAACGCAAAGATTATGTTCGTTTGCTAGCTTAACGGTTTCAGAGAAAAACTCCTCTGTTGCGGTCGCTCCTGTAGGATTATTCGGATAGTTAAGAAACATTAATTTTGCATTTGTTAAAGCTTCTTGTGATAATTCCTCATAATCAGGTAAAAAATGATTTTTTTCCCTTAAGGGCATTGTAACCATTTTTGCCTGTGCAAGGGCTACCCCGGACCAATAATCCGGATATCCTGGGTCAGGAGCTAGGATGGTATCTCCTGGATTTAATAGGCATAACGGTAATTCAACCAAACCTGCTTTTCCGCCAAATAAAATCGCAATTTCTTTGTCGGGGTTAACAGAAACACCATATTCCCTTTGATAAAATTCTGCTGCCGCCTGCTTCAAATATTGAAAACCCTGAAAAGGCGAATATTTATGATTTATCGGTTTCTCGGCTGCTTCTTTTAGCTTCTCAACAATATGTTTTGGGGTTGGTTGATCGGGGTTACCCTGGCCTAAATTAATGACATCATGACCTGCTTTAATGTATTGCCCCACTTTTTTTACTAATGACG
Source organism: Neobacillus cucumis (assembly GCF_016107705.1). The sequence goes on along the minus strand of NZ_JAEHGC010000015.1, from coordinate 103,664 downwards.
CAAAAAATTGTTTCGGTAGATTTTCTAATAGATTTGATGGTGGAAAAGTGTTCAAATGTTCTCACCTGCTTAAAAAGTAAATTATTATTGAAATTCTAGTCACAAATGATATTACTTTTATAACGGCTTGTAAAGTAAAAATTTTACTGTTTCCATTTTCGAAGATAGAAAACCTGAATATTATAAATAATTTTTTAAAAATATTGACACTATTATTATATTACTGTTATTATTTCAACATATTGAAAAAAATGAAAATTAGATTTTCTCTTATCACGAGCTGGCTGAGGGATTTGGCCCTTTGAAGCCCAGCAACCGACCGAAATTCCATTGTAAAATGGGGCGCAGCTGCGCCGGGAATCCTCCCACAAGGCACGGTGCTAATTCCAACAGAAAGATTACTTTCTGAGAGATAAGAGGTGCGAAGAACAAAAAACAATTGTCCTTTAGCCTCTTTCAAATGAGAAAGAGGCTTTTTTCGTTTGAAAAAGCCTCTAATAAACAGGAGGAATAAATCATGAGTATTTTAAATCTAGAAGCGTATCAGCCTTTAAAGGAAACCACCGCAATCCAGCTAGCATTAGAACTGAATATATTTGATGCAGAGTCCCAACTAGCCTGTAAGGAAATTGGGGATGGGAATTTAAACTTAGTTTTTCATCTCGTAGAGCAAAAAAGTAGTAAAAGTATTATTATTAAACAAGCTCTACCTTATGCGAAAGTTGTTGGAGAAAGCTGGCCGTTGACCGTTAAAAGAGCAAAAATCGAAGCCGACGCTTTAAAAATATTTGGTCATCTTGCACCAGCCTACGTTCCGGAAGTTTATTATACCAATGATATATTAGCAGTAACTGTGATGGAGGACCTTTCCCATCTTTCCATTGCAAGAACAGGATTTATCAATGGGGAAACCTATCCTTTAATATCAAAGCATCTTGGTGAATATCTAGCGAAAACATTATTTTATACCTCCGATTATTCGTTAGGACCAGCGGTAAAAAAGGAGCAAGTACAAAATTTTATTAATCCGGAATTATGCAATATAACAGAAGACCTTATTTTTACGGATCCTTATTATGATGCTGAAACGAATGAATTTGAAGAGGGTTTGCGCGCTGATGTTGAATCTCTTTGGAAAGACGACGATTTAATCTTTCATGTTTCCGTGTTGAAAAAAAGTTTTTTAACAGAAGCAGAAGTTCTACTTCATGGTGATTTGCACACGGGAAGTATGTTCGCAAATCACTCCGAGACAAAAGTGATTGATCCCGAATTTGCTTATTATGGTCCTGCTGGATTTGATATAGGGCAGGTATTTGCAAATTTACTGTTCCAAGTTATTGTTAACAATGATAAACGCAATATCTTTATTAACCATGTCGAGACGGTCTGGAATGTTTTTCATAAAGAATTCAGCCGCCTTTGGGAAGTAGAAAATAAAGAGAAATTAGTAAATACCCAATTATTTTTGAACCACGTTCTCTCAAAATACTTTGAGGATGCCCTTGGATTTGCAGGCTGTGAATTGATTAGAAGAACAATTGGCCTTGCCCATGTGGCCGATTTGGACCGTATTGAAGATGAAAATGTCAGATTAACCGCAAAAAGAAAATCATTGGAATTAGGGACATTACTCATTAAACAGCGGAAGGAAATAAAAGAGCTGACTCAATTTATCAATGTTGTAAAAGAAACGATTAAATAGCAAAAGCAATCCGCCCGGATTGCTTTTCATTTTGAATTTTCTAAGAGTGGAAGGATAATGGTAAAAGTGCTTCCCTTCCCTATTTCGCTTTCTATTTGAATGGTTCCCTGATGTTCTTCAATAATCCGGTAACTTACCATTAAACCTAGTCCGGTTCCCCGTTCCTTAGTCGTATAAAAAGGTTCACCTAGTTTTTTTATTTTTTCTTCCGGAATTCCCGCCCCTTCATCGCAAATCGAAATCCGAATTTGGTTATTTTCTGTTTGGTTGATTTTAATTAAGATATTACCGCCATCCGGCATTACTTCTATAGCATTTTTGATAATATTGATAAAAACCTTTTTTAATTGATTCGGTTCACAAAAAATAAGCGGAAGGTTGTTTTCATAACTCGTAATAAATTGTACATTATGCAAGACTGCTTGAGCGTTCAGAAGGTCAACCGTTTCCTTCATTATTAGTTTAATATCTTTTTCCTGAAACCGTTTTGCCTGTGGCTTTGCTAAAATCAAAAACTCATTAATGATTGAATCGATACGCTGTAATTCTGATGTTATAACTTGATAATACATTTCATGTTCTGATTTAATACTGCCTTCAAGTAATTGAATAAAGCCCTTTAAGGCCGTCATTGGATTACGAATTTCATGCGCAATCCCGGCAGCAAGCTCTCCTATTACGTTTAACGTATCGGATTTACGAAGCTGCTCCTGTATTTCCATCTTTTCGGTAATATCTTTAATTACCGTAAAGTTTAAGCCCTCAACAATCTCGTGTTTTGATGAATAATCAAAATATCTTTTTTGGCCTTCTTCTGATTCAATAATAATCGTCGAAGAATGCTTCCCCTTATCCATTACTTGTTCAACATGTTTGATGATTTCTTGTTTGAAATTAGTATCACTGAATAATCTAAAAAGATCCTTGCCAATCAAAAGGTCTTTAGAAAGACCAAATATGTCTTCTGCACTGCTATTAAGATCGACAATCTGAAATTGATCATTCCATAAAAGAAGCCCGTCAATCGAATCCTCAAAAATCCTTCTAAACTTCCGTTCACTTTTTTTTAGTTTCCTTAATTCTTCAAGAAATGGATACTTAGGGTTATTTCTATTCCCAACGTGGGTATTCCTATTTTCTTCTATATGTATATTACCTGCTTCATTTATAGGTAAAGCGTTATTTTTCTGAACTTGCTTTTCCACGTATCGCCACCCCATGACTTCCAATAATGTAGCTCCACTCATCATATTATAAGTTTATATATTCTACATTATAGAACAAAAATCCTCTTATAGTACTCCTTTTCTACTATAAAAAGGCAAAACGCTAAGCGCTTTGCCTTTCTTCACTTATAACATAGGGTTTTCATGCTTGGCTTTTAACCGCTGCCATCTTTTTTCTACTTCTGCTTCAAATTCTTCTAAAATTGGTTTGTTTTCATCTTTTAAAAGGTGCTTTGTCTTGCCCATATATTTAAGCCAATCAGCAAGTGGAATCCGTTTGTTTTTCTCTTCCGGATTATAGGTAATATTGGTAACTCCCTGTTCCACCTCATAAAGTGGGAAGAAACAGGAGTTTACAGCTTCTTCTACAATGGTTGTACCGTACCGGTCATCCGATTTCCAATTTAATGGACAGGTAATCAAGATTTTCCCATAAACAGTCCCAACATTTTGTGCATACCACTGAGCCTTTGCTCCCTTTTTAATCAAATCTTGCGGGAATGCTTCAGATCCTGTAAACACATATGGAATATTCGTAGCTGCCATGATTTGAGCAGTATCCTTATGATGAAAGGCTTTTCCGCGTTGTGCCTTTCCTACACCCGATGTGCTCGTCATATGGCCAAGTGGAGTGGAATAAGACATTTGCGAACCCGTATTCATGTAGCCTTCATTATCATATTCAAGCATGATCAGTTTATGACCGCGAAGGGCTGTACCAATTGCTGAGCCCATTCCAATATCCATTCCGCCGTCACCAGTAATCATAACAAATGTGGCATCATCCGATACTTGAATTTCCCCCCTGCGCTTCAATTCCATAAAGGCTTCAACTGTTCCCGAAAGCGTAGCTGCCCCGTTTTGGAATAAATTGTGCATCATCGTTTGCTTATGTGAACTATGCGGATAAGCAGTAGTCGTAACATAGGCACAGCCAGTTTGGAAAAGCGTGACAATATCGCCTTCAATTCCTTTAAAAAACAGTTCAAGACCTGCGAAAATTCCACAGCCTGGGCAGGCTCCATGGCCGGAGGCAATTCGTTTCGGTTTACCTGTTAAGGCTCGGAGCGGCGGGATTTTCACCTTTAATTTATTTGTTTCTTCATCCATTTTAACTTCAATTAATCCCGATTTATAGACATCCCCATGCTGCGGGGAAATAACTGGTTTAAGAATCTTTTCCGGGTTCCCAGGAATATGCCCATAGTAATCAAACGGGTTCTCAGCATAACCCTTTTCCATTGCATCCATCGTTAATTTGAAAAATTCTTGTGCATCACTAGCATAAAAATCTTTCCCGCCAAGTCCAAACACGCGGCTTAAGACGATCGTTTGATTTGCTTTGTCGTCTTGAAGAGCAGACTTCACTTCATGTGTTAAATTTGGCCCATGCGCACCATATGAATCGGCACGTTCACCAACTAATAAGGCTTTCACATTTTTGAGTGCTTCCCGAATTTCCTTTGCAGGGAATGGGCGAATAATATTAGGGCTGATTACACCGGCTTTGATTCCTTTTGCCCGTAACCCGTCAACAACATCCTTTGCCGATTCAGCAGCAGAGTTTAATAGGAATAATGCAACCTCAGCATCTTCCATTTTATATAAATCAAGAACTGGATATTCTCTTCCGGATAGTTTTGCATATTCCGCTGCAACCTCCTTAAAGACTTCCCCCGCATTGTATAACGCTTCTGATTGCTGGAAATGGTTATTCATCAAGTCCTGCCCATTCATGTGGGCTCCAATAGTAACCGATTTCTGCGGGTCCCTAATAAAATTATAATCAGTTGGACACTCCCCTACAAATTGTTGAACTACACGGCGGTCTTTGAAATATTCAACTCTGCGTTTTTGATGGGAAGTAAAAAAGCCATCGTAAGCAACAATAACCGGCAAGCGGACTTTAGAATGTTCTGCAATTTTAAGTGCAATAATATTCATATCGTAAACTGCCTGGGGTGTTTTGGCTGTTAAAATGACCCAGCCAATATTCAAGCCATAATATAGATCGGAATGATCGCCTCTAATATCAAGCGGCCCGCTGACTGCACGAGTCACAAGGTTCATCACCATTGGGAAGCGTGTACCAGCTTGAACCGGCAGCTGTTCAATCATATAAAGGAATCCATTTGCACTTGTCGCATTGAATACCCTGGCACCTGTTGCTGCGGCACCATAACAAATTCCTGCTGAACCGTGCTCTCCATCTGCGGGTATTAATTTGATATCATGCTCTCCGCGCGTTTTCATTTGATCTAAGAATTGGGCTACTTCAGTCGATGGTGTAATAGGAAAATACCCCATGATGTGATAATTGATTTGTGCAGCAGCCATCGCCGCCATTTCATTTCCGGATTCAAAGGTTGATAATTGTTCAGCAACCTGATTTGTTAATAATTTATCTTCTAAAATTGCCATTAGTAACTACCCCCTGCTACATAAGGAAAGTTTTGCTTAACACGGTTTGCATCTGCATAACCTATCATTTCACGTAGATCACCCAGCGCAGCTGTAGGACATGCTTCTACACATTTTAGGCAGCCTTTGCAATATTGGTAGTCAATTCCTTTCAGGAACATTTGCTTTCGGCCCCGTTTATCTTCTCCTTCTTCCCATACAAAGCAAAAATCTGGACAAACATTATCACAGGCAGCACAATCAATGCATTTATCCCGGTTAAATTCCGGCAGAAATCCTTGTCTTGAGCCACTTAAATCTTTTAAAATACTATTACCTTGAGTTACAATGGCGCCGCCAATTTCTTGGGTCATAAATCCCAACAGTGGCTGCGGACGGGTAAATGCTTTACCTTCCGCCCCATCCGGCACTTGATAGGTTTTAAATTGAACTTCTTCAAAACCGCGATTAAAGGTACGAATATTTGGCTCTACAAGATGTGGATATTTTTTTTCAAACGTTTTACGGATCACATCTCGCATCGACTCTGGGTCCAAGAAATCACAAATTCGATACAGCGCTCCAAGCATTGCTGTATTGACCTTTGTTTTTTCTTCCACGGCAATCGTTAAAGCATCAACGATGGCAAGCGTTCCGTATTCAAGTTTTAAATCTCTTTTTACTTCATCAAAATCTCTAGCTGTGTTTACTAAAACAATTCCATCAGGATTTAAGCCGCTGACAACATTAATCGTTTTGTATAGTGCTTCATGGAAAACACCTACTATATGTGGCTGTTCGATTGGACTATGGTCCCTAATTTGAACTTCAGGCTCACAAAAGCGGATAAAGCTTTTCACTGGAGAACCTTTTTTCTCCGAACCATAAGATGAAAAATTAGAGCCATTTAAGCCAAGCCCTAATACACCTGCTTCTGCAAGCATTTTTCCAGCTAAGTTCGCACCTAATCCACCAATGGATTCCAAACGGATTTCAAAAAATCCCAATACATTTTTCTTCGGTAATACCGACATAGTATCCCCTCCCGATAGACAAAAAGCATCGAAGTGCTTTTTATAAAAAAGTAATATAGATTAACTTCCCCAAGAGTATTGTAAGGTAATTGTTTCTAATAAGTCTGTGACAAATGTTATACATAAAGGAAATTTCTTATAACACTTTGTAATTTTTATAAAAAAACCTTAATACGAATGACTTTGAAGCGTTTTCATAATTATATAACAGGGTTGAACCTGTGGTATAACAGGTGCGATTCAACCTGTTCTCTGCCACTTCACCCGTTTAACATCTACTCTATTAGCCAAGAATGGGTTATAATTAAATGTTATTTATTATAAATAAGGAGAAATCGAATGAAAGTCATTTGTACTACTTTAAATGCCAAGTATATTCATACGAACCTGGCTATTCGTTATTTAAAGGCTTACGCTATGCCTGAATTTAATATAAAAATTAAAGAATATACGATAAAAGACCCGGTCATGAATATTGTCACCGACCTCTATCAGCAAAAGCCGGACGTTATTGGATTCAGCTGTTATATTTGGAATATAGAAGAAACAATTAAAGTCGTAAATATGCTTAAAAAAATCGATCCTTCCATTATCATTGTTTTTGGGGGTCCTGAAGTTTCCTATGATACATCGGAATGGATGGAAAAAATTCCTCAGGTCGATTTTATTGTGATGGGCGAAGGGGAACAAACCTTTAAGCAGCTTCTTTCAGAAATTGAAACAAACAAAGACTATCGAAATGTCCCTGGCATTGCATACCGTAATGAGGGTCAAGCTGTGGTTACGCCGCAAATGAATAAGCTTGATTTAAAAGAGCTCCCCTCACCCTACCGTTTTGAAGAAGATATCCCGTATCTTGGCAAACGTGTCACCTATATTGAGACAAGCCGTGGTTGTCCATTTAGCTGTCAATTTTGCTTATCTTCTATCGAAGTCGGGGTTCGTTATTTTGAAAGAGAAAAAATTAAAGAGGATATTCGTTATTTAATGGAAAATGGCGCCAAAACGATTAAGTTTGTCGATCGTACCTTCAATATCAGCAGAAGTTACGCAATGGAAATGTTTCGTTTTTTGATTGATGAACACCTACCAGGGACGGTATTCCAGTTTGAAATCACCGCAGATATTATGCGCCCTGAAGTTATTGATTTTCTGAATCAAGAGGCACCGAAAGGATTATTCCGCTTTGAAATTGGTGTTCAATCCACCAATGACTTTACAAACGAACTGGTAATGCGAAAACAAAATTTCACAAAGTTAACTCGAACGGTAACGATGGTGAAGGATGGCGGTAAAATTGATCAGCATCTTGATTTAATTGCCGGCCTGCCCGAAGAAGACTACGATTCCTTCAGAAAAACGTTTAATGATGTTTTTGAATTGCGACCGGAAGAATTACAACTTGGATTTTTAAAAATGCTCAGAGGAACCGGAGTACGGCTTCGTGCTAATGACCATGGGTATATCTATATGGATCATTCGCCATATGAAATTTTGGGGAATAACGTACTTTCTTTTGATGACATTGTCAAAATAAAACAAGTGGAAGATGTATTAGAAAAATATTGGAACGACCATCGAATGGACCTGACAGTAGAATATTTAGTTACAAACGTCTTTTCTTCACCATTTGATTTCTTCCAACAATTCGGAACTTTCTGGGATGAACAAGGATGGTCAAGAATCGGCCATCAATTGGAGGACTTATTCCGTAGACTGCATTCCTTCTTAGAACACATCTCTATTAAGGACTTGGAAATCGTAATCGGGTTGATGAAATACGACTATCTGATCCATCATAAATATAAACCAAGGAAACCTTGGTGGGAACAGAGCTTCACAAAAGAGGAGCGCGTAAAAATTTATAAGCAAATCTCGGAGTTCCCTTCCTTATTAGGACAGTCTTTTATAGATTTAGGGCTTGATGAAAAAGATTTATTTAAACATACCATGCTTGAAAGTCTTTCCTTTGACCTTAAGGAATATCTTGCATCAGGAAGGATTATTGCCCATCCAACCAGTTTGGTTGCTTACTTTAACCCAACAAACGAAGAAACGGTGATTTTCTCTTTCAAGGAAAAATAGCGAGCCAGCTTTAACCCGGCCTCTGATTGCCGAGAAAGGATATATTTCCTAGCAATTTTCCATTCTTTCTAAAACTTAAATACCCATTTTTATTAAAAGATTTTCCATGCTAAGGGGCCTGTTGATTTCCGCTCCATTCAACAGGGAGCGAATCAACAAAATTATTGCAACACACTCTTTCCAATCTGGCTAAGTGTGTTGCAATTTTTTCTTTCCTAAATTTAAAAACATTTTTCTCGATTTAAATAAGCGATTAACCCTACCTTTTTCCTTGTACGGCTATTTCCAGATTTCGCTTTATCCTCTTCAACTAATATCGCTCACAAAAATACTATTGTACAAAACTGAGGATTTAAAAGGCGATCGAGTCCGAATGGAGCCCTAATTCAGACAGGCTTGTTGATTTCAAAGACGACAGTCCGAATCAACAGGCCCTTTAATCTATTCTAAAAACAAAGAAAGGAAAAATCTATATATTTGTCAATCAGGTGAAGAAGGTGTTGTCCGGAACTAATTCATTGATTGAGACAAATTCAAATTCACTTTTGCATATACTCTTTTGGCTAAACTTACTTTTAAATATTTATTGGGAGATGTGTTATTTATTGAATGCACCTGTTGATTGGAGAGGAAGGCACGGAGACTCCTGCGGGAGTACGGGGCAGGGGAGACCCCGCAGGAGCGAAGCGACGAGGAGGCTCCCCGGCACGCCCGCGGAAAGCGAAGTGCCTGGAGCGGAAATCAACGGCCCTGTTGAACATCCTATAATAAACTAAATTACATTATAGAATTTTTAAAGAAGGTAAATAAATAAAGGCTATCGAATTTTTCGACAGCCTTAGCCGGCTTAAGCCGGCTTTTTATTGTTTTTTACTTTCGGTTTTCTTCTTATTTTTATTTGGTATTTGAAGTGTTTCAAACAGCTTCGTTCCGTTTACATCTCCAAATTCAATGCTGAATTCTTCTTTCGGAATTTGTGCCTTGCTGCCTGGCTTCATTACCCTCTTCCCTTTCTTCCTAATTTAGAATTTCGATTAGCACCCTTTAAGTGATCATCTTCCCCATGAGAAAATTCTGCTGAAAATTCACTTTCCTGAACATTTTTATGTGGGGTTTTAGAATACTTTTCAACTGCATTAACTTCTGCTTTCCTTTTTGCCATCGTATAATCCTCCCAAAAAAATAATCTTACACAAGTAGTTTTTATCAAACAGTGATAATCATTCATTTCCTTTTTTTTCTTAATATAAATTTTCTTTACTGTAGGAAAATATAAGAAAAAGGAGTGAATGATTCATGACGAAGCAAAATCGCGAAAAATCTCTAAAACCATTGGATATAGATGAAACCTTGCCACATCAAATCAATGCTCCGAGTTTTGAGGGTACTGGTATAAAAATGGAAACACCATTTGTTAACAAACATGGGGTAGTGATCGGTGACAGTATGTATGCATCTGATAATTCTCCTTTAGAAAATTGGACAGATGAAACAGACCCTGAAATTATGGCAGGAGATGAGTGGGTTCATCCAACAAATGATATCGGTTGGAATACAACCGAAAACAAGGAATTACTTGAGAGTAAACGGAAACCAAAAGCCTACCCTTTTATGCATCCTTCAAAGGATGTTGGAAAGGGAACAGACTAAATTAATTTTTCTAAGATATCCATATCCGAAAAACATTACCACTCATGAAAATAAAGCGATGAAAAATACTATCCTTACAGAGATTTTTTCTCTGTAACGATTTTAAGGAGTTGACGATTATGGCTAATAGCAGTAATAAATTATTAGTTCCAGGCATTGAACAGTACTTGGATCAAGTTAAATATGAAATAGCGCAAGAGTTTGGTGTACATTTAGGGTCAGATACAGTCTCACGGGCAAATGGTTCTGTTGGGGGCGAAATCACCAAGCGACTTGTCAAGCAGGCTCAGGCACAATTATCAGGAAATTCCTCACAAGAATAATTTCATAATTGGCTGAAAAAAAGTCCGGCAGGATAGCCGGACTTTTTACCTATTTTTATGCTTGTAACGATACCATTCTTGGCTGCTGTTTTTAATCTTGCTTGATTGAGGGTGCTTCTCTTTTCCCTTTGCTTTTTGATTTGAATTTCCCTTGTGACTGGATTTATTCTTATTACTTAATTGTTTCTTGTGGACGGAATTGGTTTTTTTACTGTTTTGGTTCTTGTGACTTGAATTTTTCTTTTGATTTGAATTATTTTTATGGTCAGGTTTTGAATCCTTTGAACTCTGATCCTTTTTTTCTTGTTTTTTCGATTTCTTTTCCGATTTATTTTTCATCTTACCTTGTGGACGGTTCGATGGAGGTTGATTCATTTGTTTTCCTTTTTTAGCAGAGACATTATTGGATTTATTTTTGTCCCCATCAAGTTTCTTTTGCTGTCCCGGCGGTAACGCAGGTTGTGCCATAGGTGCCGGAACTGCCTTTTGGCTTTTAGACTTTCCATTAATCCATTTCGTTTCCTTATGTTCAGCATTTTGAATCGTTTGGATTTTATTTTCTTTATATTTCCCTGTCGTAAGCCCTAATTGATGAGCTTCTTTCCGTTCTTTTTCTGAACCCTTTAGAACGGTGGCTTCTAAATGCTGTTTATTTACTGTTTCTTTAATTTCCTCAATGTTTTCTTTCAGCTTATCTTCAACCGGTTTTTCTGCCTTTTCCGTCCGAACGGTAGAAATAATAACCTGTTTACGATCATTCAAATAGCCTTCTTTTTTCATCTCGCTAAGAAGATCTTGAGTGAGATCAGAAACGTCCTTTTTCTGCCAGTTAGGAATATTCGCTATGATTTCCTTTCCCGATTCATTAAAGCCTGTTAATTCGACTACCTTCATCTTCTTATTTACACCAAGCTCAATACTTGGATTTACATCAATCGACATATAAGCATAGGCCTTGTTATCTTGGTAAGCAGGGATAAAGGAAGCTAGAATTAAAAGGAGAACCATTAGCCCTGCCCATACAGGTTTCATTTTGAACAGATTTTTTACCGAACGTCTGGATTGGGATGCACGTAAATCAGTATTTTCAATGGGAAAAAAGTGAATTTCTTCACCAATTTCATAGGGTTGATTCCTTTTTCTTGCGCGTAAAAATTCACCCTCCGGGGTTAAAAGCAATAGAAATGCATCATCAATTTCCATTACAATTCCCTTTTTCATGTCTCAAGCACCCCCTTTATATAATCCTTTAGAAAAACATAATCACCTGATAAAATAAGTGCAATTGCAATAATATACTTACGATTTCGTTCGATTGTTTTTCTGCTGACATCTACCATTTTTTCTAATTGTTTAATGGGAAGACGTTTTTTTTCAAGTAATATTTCTTTAAGCTCCGGGTGATCAACAATCATTTTGGCGGTAAGAATTGCATTTTTTCTTGCATCTGCATGCTTTGGAGAATTTTCCACTAAATCACTGAAGTTTAAATCAAAGGTTTTCAGCAGTTGTTGAAATTGAATAATTTCATCTTTTCTTAGCTGCTCATCCGTTTTTTTATGATAATTTTCAAGAGATAATTCGTTTACAATTACCGTACCAGGAGACTCCTCTTCGAGGGATGAGGTTTGGAAATCAAGACTTATATGTTGATTTTTGGTTTGTTTACGAATATAGTCTATGACTCTTCTTTTGATTAAAACTTCAGAAAAACTTAATAGGGAACTTCCCCGCTCGGATGAATATTTTTCAATCGCTTCATTAAAGGCTAAAAGACCAATGCTGAATTCATCATCCGATTCATATATATATCGTTTGCATACAGACGAAACTGTTTTCGCAATAAATGGCTTGTATGATTCAATCAGTTCATTAAGTAGAATACGGTCCCCTTGCTGAATTAATTTGACCGATTCCTCCAGTGTTTTTTTCTTCTTTTTGGTCATGAACAACAAACTGAGCATTAGACTCACCTCTCTATTCACCCAATTATACCATACGGATGATGTTATAGATTTTAGTGGGTCATTACCAATAGAATACAGTTTGTTACAACTGTTAATCTTCAAGTTTATTGTCCAAAATGAGACCGTTTTCTTGTCAGTTTTTTCCTCTCCTTAAGATTTTTTGCGATCGCTTTTTCTATTACAAAAGTACGGTTATGTTAAAGAGTTTTGTGGGGGTTTAAAAATAATTTTTATACAGGAAAAAACCCCCATAAGCTAAAAATGGGGGTTGCGGTTTTTATTAAACAATTATTCATTCATGTTGGTCCATTGGGTTATATAGTTTGACGGATGGGTTTTTCTCTTGGAACCATCTTAGTGCGAAGTCGTTCTCGAATAAAAACACATTATGGTCATAACGATCTTTTACAAGCAAACTTCGAGAGCTGGATAAATTTTCGTCCACTTCATCACCTTCGACCCATCTGGCAATCTTTGATCCCATACGCTCCATTAGGACCTCAGCATTGTATTCATTTTTCATACGATGCTCAAAGACTTCAAATTGCAGTTGTCCAACTGCGCCTAACAAATATTCTTCCATTCTAAACGTTTTGTAGAGCTGAATAGCTCCTTCTTGAACAAGCTGTTGAATCCCTTTATAAAATGACTTTTGCTTCATGACGTTCTTTGCAGATACCTTCACATAGAGCTCAGGTGTAAATTGCGGCAGTCTTTCATATTGAAAGTCGTCTTTTCCAGTCGTCAATGTATCACCGATTTGATAGGTACCAGTGTCATATAAGCCGATAATATCACCGCTTACAGCCTCATCCACGGTATTTCTTTCTTCCGCCATAAACGAGGTCGATTGGGAAAGCTTTAATTGTTTCCCAAGGCGAGGAATATTTACAGTCATCCCACGTTCGAATTTACCTGAACAAATTCGAACAAAGGCAATCCGGTCACGGTGGGCAGGATTCATGTTCGCTTGAATTTTAAATACAAAACCTGAAAAATTCTCACCAAGCGGATCAATTTCCCCAATAGATGAATTTCGTGCTTTTGGCGCCGGAGCAAATTGCAGGTAAGACTCCAAGAAAGTCTGTACACCAAAGTTCGTTAAAGCACTACCAAAGAAAACAGGTGTTAACGTACCTTCAGCTACCTTTTCTGCGGAAAACTCATTTCCCGCTTCGTTAAGAAGCAGGATTTCCTCTAATGTTTGATCATAAAGGCCGGAATTCTTAATCGGATGATCCCCTTCAATCTCGCCTTCTTTATTTAAAGGGAGAAATCGATCTTCGTCACTGACTCGGAATTGCTCAACGCGATTGTGGTAACGGTCATAGATCCCTAGGAATTCTTTCCCCATTCCGATAGGCCAATTCATTGGATAGGATTCAATTCCTAGTACCTCTTCCAATTCTGCCAGTAGCTCAAGAGGCGGTTTCCCTTGGCGGTCAAGCTTATTCATAAACGTGAAAATTGGAATTCCCCGCATCCGGCAAACTTTAAATAATTTAAGTGTTTGTTCCTCAATCCCTTTTGCGGAGTCTATAATCATTACGGCGCTATCAACAGCCATTAAAGTACGATACGTATCCTCACTAAAATCCTGGTGCCCAGGAGTGTCCAATATATTGACACGAAAACCATCATAATCAAATTGCATCACACTGGATGTAACAGAAATTCCCCGCTGCTTTTCAATTTCCATCCAGTCACTTGTCGCAAATTTCCCTGTTTTTTTTGCTTTTACCGTTCCCGCATCCCGAATGGCGCCACCGAATAATAACAATTTTTCAGTCAATGTTGTTTTACCGGCATCTGGGTGGGAAATAATAGCAAAGGTCCGGCGCGATAATACTTCTTCTGTAAATTTGTTTCCCATCTTGACTTCCTCTCTTTTTTTGACAATTAGTTTTTGTCCATAACTTCAATCTTATATGTCTTGTGATTACTTTGCAATCTTCAATTAATCGACATCAATTATTTCTTTTTTATCCCAGGAAATAAGAATATAATGAAGAAAGCCATTTATTAATTTATTTTATAAAAATTTAGGAGGAAATAATGAATATTACATCGTTTGATCAACCTACCTTAAATTTAATACATAAAGCATTTGAGATTGTTCTTAAGGAGAATCATATCCCTTATAAAAAAATCGGGGTTGTCGAAGATGGCGATCAGTTATTATTTTTGTATGAAGGAAAGACAGAAAAAGTTCATGTTTTTAAATGGAGCAAAGCACAAAGCCAAGGAGTGAGTATTGGTGTCCTTGCTCAAAGTGTATTGGCACCCATCATTCCAACCCTTCGGACCCTTTAATTCTTATACGATATAGCTTCCTTTCTGATATCGGAAAGGCTCTTTTTTTCTGACATCTATGCTTTTTCCTCTGATTCCCACGTCCTTTTTTCCGAAATCCCTTTTATAATATAGTAGTACTCTTGTTAAAGGAGATGATCGTAATTGAATGAAAAAACGAAAAGAATAGTTTCAAAGTTTATTCCGCTCTTTGTAGCGTTTATATTTGTGGTATCAGGTATTATTTGGGTGGTTCAAAGTTCGAAAGCTGAGGTGGCGATTCCATTCTCATCTGTGGAGAAAACGATCCAAAATCAGCAGGGTAAGACGGTCACTTTAACTGAACGGGCTGACGGCAGCATTCACATTAAAGCAGGAAACGCTCAATATATTTCTCATGTTCCCCCTAACAGTCAAATGGTAGACAAGCTAGTTGAAAAATATAATATTAATTATTCCTATTCGAATAGCAGCCCGTACGGAAAATGGGTACTTGGCGGGGTCATTATTCTTCTCGCCGGAGCAGCATTCGCCCTGCAAAAGAGTAAGGGCGGTTTCGGGCTAGGCAACTCCATGAAAAATAGTGTTGCGAAAGCACGTACTCTACCTTCCACTACATTAGATGATGTTGGAGGAATTGGAGAGGAAATGAAGGAAGAAATTTTACAAACCCTTTCAACCTTAAAGGAGCCGGAAAGAGCACTAAAATTAGGGATTAAACCGCCAAAAGGGGTTTTGTTATACGGACCTCCGGGTACTGGTAAAACATTATTAGCCCAGGCCATGGCACGCGAGCTAAATGCGTCATTTTTTTCTGCTAGCGGATCAGCCTTTAATGAACTATTTGTCGGCGTCGGGGCCAGCAGGGTTCGTTCTTTATTCCAAGCAGCAAGAAAGCAAAGTCCAGCTGTAATCTTTATTGATGAGGTGGATGCTCTTGCCGGAAAAAGAAAAGCGCATGGCGGGGAAGAGGCTGAAAAAACATTAACAGAGCTTCTTGTGCAGCTGGATGGCGGTCATGACAATGACGGGATCCTATTTATCGCAGCAACCAATCGTAAAGATATGCTCGATGATGCATTCCTGCGTCCGGGAAGGATTGACTTCTCATTCCATGTCCCTCTTCCAGACACAAAGGGAAGAAAGGAGATTATCGCTATTCATACGAAAGGAAAGGCAATCGCTAAAGATGTTCTTGCCTCATTGGATGACTTAGCCGAGAGCACATCCGGTTTTTCAGGTGCCGAGCTTCAATCTCTATTCGAAACAGCGAGCCGACGTGCTGTTCGAAACAGCAAAGATATGATTTATAAGGAAGACCTTGATTATGCACTAGACCGTACAATTTTAGGAAGTACTTCTCGTACATTACAGGATTCTGAAACCAAGCGCCGTGTAGCCATTCATGAAGCAGGACATGCGCTAGTTGCTTCTGTCACAAAACCGGGTTCTGTTAGAAAAGCCACCATCATTCCTCGTGGTGATGCACTTGGCTATGTTGCACCAATTCCAAAAGAACTTCATTTATCAACCACTAGTGATCTACTTGAGCGGATTGCAATGATTTTAGCCGGCGGTGTAGCTGAAAGAATGATGCTGGGTGAACACAGTATTGGTGTTAGCGGTGATGTCCAGCAGGCGAAACAGATTATTGAACAAATGGTTGATACAGGAATGCTACAAAATGGTTTTACTCTTACATTTAATAAACAGGATAAGGAAGCAAAGATGCAGGAACTTTTTGACAAAGGATTAGAAAAAGCCCAAACCCTAATTCAAAACCATCATCAACAGTATCAGCAATTAGTGCATGCTTTATTAAAAAAGGAGACACTTGAAGGCGACGAAGTGGATGAGATTGTGTTAGGAAATTTTGTTTCAGCCTAAATTAAGAGCACGGGGTGTGTAACCACACCCCGTGTTTTTTTATTACTCATTCGTGGTAAACTAACCATGTATTCCTTAAAAGGAAGTGATTATATTGTTCGGTAATAAAGAAAAAATCGAAAGAGAATTCACTAAATATAAAAACAAAGCATTGGAATTCATTAATCATCAACAAAAAACAAATGAATTAATGACACAAGCAACAACCAAAGTGAATGAAAAGCAGAATTCATTAGGGGACGCCTTCGGTAAGATCGAGCTTTTGATTGAACTAATTAAAGCCTATTCTAAAGGCGATTATCGAAATATTTCCAAGAGTACACTGGCAACCGTTATAGGCGCTATTCTCTATTTTGTTTCCCCAATCGATATGATTCCCGATTTTATCATTGGATTAGGTATTGTAGACGATGCAGCAGTAATCGGCTATGCCATCAAAAAAATATCCGGGGAATTAGATGAATTTGAAAAATGGAAAAGCAAAAGCAACCTAGAGGGGCTAGGCGCTGAAGCTGGGCAAAGCAAAAACCCTCTTGAATGATCAAGAGGGTTTCTAAATAGCAAACCGATGATGGCCTATTTTTTTAATTGTCTTCTTAGATCGAAGCCATTTGCTGTCTGTTTTATCCGGATTATAAAAATATAAGGCGTCTGTTATTTGTCCATTTTTGGCGATAGCTTCATTTACTGCTTTTTTTGCCTCTTTAACAGCGGGTTTATTAATCATTCCGTTGTCAACGGGTTGAAACTGTCTCTTTTGGTAAATCACTTGGTGAATAGAATCCGGAAATTGGTCATTCTTCACTCGATTTAACACAACAGCAGCAACTGCTACCTTCCCTTTATATGGCTCACCTTTTGCTTCTGCAGTCACCAATCTTGCCAGTAAATCTTTTTCTTTTTGAGAAATCTGCTTTGGAATAATGATTTTTTCACCTGGGGTAAGTCTATTATTTTTAATTCCATTTACTTTTATAATTTTTGATGCGGAAACACCATATTTAAGCGCGACTTGATTTAGTGTTTCATCATGAACTTTATAAATTTTTACAGATTCAAGAGTTTGTGCATCAACACGCCCCAATAGTCCAGGTTGAACAAGCATGAAAACAAAAACGAATGCCGTCATAAAAACACTCACAATACGTTTCATATTCAGTTCCTCCTTTATCCATTGTTTTGCTCTGATATAACCTTAACATGGATTCCATGCGCACCCAACCTTTAATCATTTCCATGGTAAATATGGATAGTTTGTCCATTTATTAAATGAAAGAAGCAGCGATTGTATAAATCGCTGCGTTTTTTTAATACACATTTAATATCAAATTTTAATAGAAGCAAGCCGCCCCTACAATAATTAATAGGATGAACAAGACAACGATTAATGCGAAACCGCCGCCCCAACCTCCAACTGCTCCATATCCGTAACCACCGCAGCATCCGCCACCAAAACCACCATATCCACCATATCCAAACATTTTTCATTACCTCCTGTTTTTTATACTACCCATGAAGCCCCGATAATGATTAACAAAATAAATAACACTACTAAAAGGGCAAAGCCGCCGCCATAGCCGCCTACTGCACCAGTCATTTATATTACCTCCTTATTTAAATTCTATATATCCTATTCAGGCACCTAGAAATGTGCACTAGACACTTATCCCTATTACCCAATTTTGAAAAAAAAGAATAAGCCCATCTTTTATGAAAGATGAGCAGGGTTATTTAGAGTTACTTAGGAGACTTTTTGTCCGAATCCCCGACCTTCTTAATTGTACATTTACATGGACATTAATGATGGCATCGCTAAAAAGCTCATCCCAATGATCTTGAACCTTTTTGAAATTCCGGTAATCCTGGCGGTACATCTCTTCACCAAAACCAAAAACATCGGATCGATATTCCTTTTGAACCTTATGAATCGTCTTCATCATGTTCTTTTCAATCATTTTCTCCGTAAACTTTTCATATTGCTCATAAGTTTTTATTTTGGTTATATCTTTTGTACATTGAGTCCCATCCAAATAAGCTTCTGACCTGACATTTATATCAATAACCGGTAACCCTCTTATCATTCTTGCCTTCGCTCTAGTTTTTGAATTGTAAATCCTTATTGCAATGTATTTGTTTTTTTGGCAAGGGACAGAAAGAGCGGTACGGATGATTTTATCCTCAACCCATAAATAATTCCGGGTATCTTTAAGTGGTAAAAAATCAAGAAGCTTCCCTTTCTTAAAAATGGCAAGTGAATCAAGGACAACCATCGCTTTTGGACTTACTTCTTTCATATTCTCTACACCGCTGCCTTCTTCAGAATTTCCCTGAATGGTTACCGCGGCCATTACCGGATGTCTTCCCGGCGAAGTAAAGGCTTGAACGACATCATTTAACCTTACATCCGGGTCACCTCCCCAGTTCTGTACCATGGAATCGATCTGAACATGCAGCTTTAAGGATGACGATTTTTGAATGGGATAAGTAACCTTTAATATATCCGCAGCACTCACATTATGAGCAATGATAATGTTAAAATCATCCCGTATCTCACGATTTCTTTCCAAAAAATCAATAAATTCCATAAACCCCTTTTTTGCAACCTCTTCCCCAATAATCAAAGTCTGCATATGTGAATAAATTACATTTTTTGAAGCACCCACATTCATTTTTTGCGAAAGCTCTGAAATGGTATTACCGTGAAGAGTAAAAACAATCGAGGGAGTAAAACCTGTCCCGGTTTTTGGATTCAATTCTTCGGCTGAGATTCCTTCGGCAGTTAAAGAATATTTCCCTTCATCACTTTTATCGATCGCCATACCGGTTACCACTGAAATTTCTGATAACTCCCGTTGATCCCAACAGCCTGCTAAAAGAAAAGGACAAATAAATATCCAGCAAAATAATTTATTCCTCAAGCGTTATTCCCACCTTCCGATTGCGGCGGGCTTGGAGAGGCTTCTGAAAAAACCTTAGTTTCCGATTCTGTTCTTAAATATTTAGGTCTTTTTTTCATAGCCCAATAAGGAATTCTGAAGAAAACATCCTTTTGATCCTCAACAATGATGGGAGCAATAGGCGACAAATAGGGAACGCCAAAAGAACGAAGAGAACTTAAATGGGCTACCATTGCAACCAGGACTATCAAAACGCCATATAATCCTAAAATATAAGCAAATAATATAAGCATAAACCTTAATAATCTTGAAGCAGACGCAAAACTGTATACCGGAGAGACAAAATTGGCAATTGCCGTGATCGCGACAACAATAATCATAATATTGGAAATGATTCCTGCCTCCGCAGCTGCTTGACCGATGACGAGAGCACCCACAATTGAAACCATCTGCCCAACCGTCCGTGGCATCCTCACTCCTGCTTCACGTAAAATTTCAAACGTAATCTCCATGATTAAAACCTCAACCACGGCTGGGAAAGGTACACCCTGACGCTGGGCAATTACACTTAGCAGCAAGGTTGTCGGCAGTAGTTCATGATGAAAGGTTAATATTCCAACATATAAGGATGGGGTTAACAGCGCGATCATAAATGCCAGATATCGAATCCCCCTTAAAAATGTCCCTAATAAAAATGGCTGATAGTAATCCTCTGAGATTTCGAAAAAATTCACGAAAACAGCCGGTACAAGTAAACAAAAAGGTGTCCCATCAATTAAGATGACAATTTTTCCATCGATTAAATTAGCAGCAACCGTGTCAGGGCGTTCCGTGTTTAAGGCTAGAGGAAATAAGGTAAAAGTTTTATCAGCAATTAATTCTTCTATATTCCCCGATTCAAAGATGGCACTGACTTTTATTTTTTTTAACCGGTTTCGTACTTCTTGTAAAATAGCTTCATTCGCAATGCCTTTTATATATCCTAGATATACATTCGTTTGAGTATCTTCGCCTATGGTAAAAGACTCAAAATATAAATTTTTATTACCAATCCTTCTTCTAATTAAACTGACATTGGTTGAAAGGGACTCTATAAACCCATCCTTTGGTCCCCTTATCACGGTTTGTGTACTAGGTTCGGTAACCGACCTTTTCTCATCACTAGTCATACTAATAGAAATGGCTTTCTCGATTGTCTCAATAGCGATTACAATGGATCCATTTAATACAGCCCTACAAATTTCATCCCTTGACCCTAAAAGCTGATAATCTGTCCCTCCAAAAACCTTTTTACATAGTGAAATAAGTTCCTCGGTTGAATTTAGGCAGACCTCTTCATTAAAATTGGATGAAAACAAATTTGGAGTCGTTTCCTTCAAGGTTTTCGTATCCACCATACTATCCAGATAAATTAACAGTGCTCCCTTATGGTCAATTTCTGCAATGACACCCCGAAAATCTGCTGACTTTCCAAAAGAAAATTCTAATTCACTTTTTAACTCTTGGGACGAGAAGTGTGTAATTGTATCATTCTTCTCACTATTCTGTGGTTGAACTTCCTTCCAATAATCATCCATTTTCATTTTTTTCTTCCGCAAACTACGAATCGGCTTTATCGGGGACATAAGGACAACACCTCAATTTAACTAGACCTTTTTTTCTTTTGCTTCCAAAGTAAAAAAATGAAAAGAATCACTGGTATACAAAATTGGAAAGGTAAATGCAAGTAATAAGGAACCATTTTCAAACCTTCTTGGATATGATCCGCAAAATCAATGGATATAAGCACCGAAAATAAAGCTACAAGGGTTGAAATCGGGAGTACAAAATAACGATAGGGCAGCTGAAAAATATATTCTAACCCCTTTAAACCCCCAAATAGAAAAATGGTCCCTTTCACAAAGATTCCCAACATCATAATGAAAACAACAATCGCATCAATTCTTTCAATAAAATTCCCAACCGAAATATTCCGCCCTGTACTTAAAAGCGGGAAGTTGGACCGGAGCATTGAATCGACTCCAAGCGTGATAATCATTAAAAAAGAGGCAATCATAAGTAAAAAGGAGGCAATTCCCACCCCAATAAATGAAAATCTCAGACTGTACTTCTTGTTTGTAACGCTCGAAAAGATAACCGTGAAGGCAATCAGTTCACCAAATGGAAAAAAAATCAAATCCTTAAAAAGAGTTCTAAAAATAGGTGTAACCCCTTCGCCAAGGATTGGTTGAATTTGCTCAATATTCGCATTGCCGCTTGCAAATAAAAAAATAGCTAATAATAGATAAAAAATAAACAAATATGGAGTAAATACTTCAGAGGTTCGTGCAAGCACCTCGATACCCAGATAGATTACATACCCCATTAAGAGAGAAAATGTAATCGAAACAACTTCAATCGGAGTGTTAGGCATAATTGCAGAAGCCATTAATTCTCCAAAATCCCTTACCACTCTGCTTGAAATATATATAAAATAAATAATATAAAGGAAGGTTAAAAAAATGGCCGGTTTTCTACCAATACAAAACTCCATTAGTTGAAATAAATTTTTACCTTCAAGCCGATTCGACAAAGTATGATAAAACCAAATAACCCCAATCCCTAAAAAGGTAGAAACACCTATCGCTATCCAGGCATCATTTTTGGCATCCCCGCCAATCCCAACAACAATCGCACTTCCCAATAAAAAATTAATGAGCAGTGTCAGGAGTTGACTTAAAGATATATTTTCCTTTTCCATTACGAAACTTGATTCCCTTCCGTATTGTTACCTTTTCTTTTTGATAAAAAAATTCGTACATCAATGACAATACTCGAAATGAAACCAATCGTCGCTCCAGTTATGACAATATATCTGCCAGCTGCAATTTCTGAAAAAAGTAAATGTTGTATAGATGTCATAAAGGTGTATCCAAATAACTGCGTATCAAATAGGGTAAGAAGTCCAGTTAGAAATAGAGCGATTAAGACGAATGATAAAGTTACCATGGACAAAACAACCCCTAACATTGTTACCTTATCTTGCCAAAATAAAGTTATTTTTATCCAAAAAAGTAGTCGGATTCCACTTATAGGAAAAATAAAACACTAAAATAATTTGTCATAATAAAGATGACTTCAAAAGAAAAGGGGCCGAAGGATGAAGCAGGACTGCTCCAAATGAAGGGATTTCTTGATGGTATACTAGCAAGTATTCCAAAATAAAAAGAGAAGCGGGGAGCCCAGCTTCTCTTTTTATGTTTAATCTATAATCCGAACAACTCTTCCATTAAATCTTGACTTCCAATAACTATTTGACATTGATGCAATCGCTACACCCGTCGAACTTTGGGAACCAATGAACTTTCCGCCGCCTACATAAATACCAACGTGACCATCTGTTTTATATGTGTTAAAGAATACAAGGTCTCCAGGCTTCATCTGGCTTGCTGGAACCTGTCTCCCTGCATACTTTAAGGAATCTGTGCTTGAACCAATATTATATCCTGCTTGTGCATATGCCCAATGAACGAAGCCTGAGCAATCAAATCTGCCATGGGCAACATCATAAGCAGTACGACCGCCGCCAAATACATAAACAGAATTTCCAATGTATTTATTTCCAGCAGTAATGACATCTTGAACACTTCCACTAGCACCGGAATGAGACGCAACTGGTGTGCTATCGTCTGCACTGGACTCATTAGATGAAGAAGAGGAAGATGATGATGATGAATTGCTAGCGCTTTTGTCATTATCTGAACTTTTCTTGTTATCAGATACAGTTACAGTTACAGGAGCAGGGGCAACATCATTTGCATGAATCATTTCATATTCTTTTAAAGCAAGTTCGCGTTCTTTTCCTTTTAGTTTCGCAATACGATCCAATTGTTCTTGTTCTTTTTGTTTAAGCTCTTTCTTTAATGAATCATTTTCCTTTTTTTGATCCAAAATCTGCTCATGCATACCTTCAAGTTCGGTTTTCATTTCCTTTTGCTCTGTCAGCTTTTTTTGAACGGCAGCTTGTTTTACTTCAACTTCCTTTTTATCGGCTTCATACTGTTTGATAAAAGTCTGATCCGCTTGAACAAATGTAGAAACAGCACCAATTCGATCAATAAAATCACTAAAGCTGGAGGCACCTAACAAGACATCCAGATAACTAACGGTTCCACCGCTCTCTTGGTATGATACGGCGCGCTTTTTTAAAATCTCATTACGTGTATCAATTCTTTTCTTTATGGCAGCAACTTCTTGCTCTAATTGCTGAACTTGGGATTTCGAATCCTTAATGTTTTCTTCTGTTTTCTTCATCATGGAATTATTATCTTTAACCGCCTGATCCACACGGTTTGATTGTTCTATTAATCTAGCAAGATCACTTTGTACCTTAGTGATTTCAGCATTTGCTTTTGAAATACCAGCCTGTACTCCCGAACGTTGACCTTTAATACTTTGTAAATCGTTATTTGGTGCAGCCTTTACAGCTGGAATTGAATAGGCACTTCCAAGCCCAAGCATTACAAGCGTACTAAGTACGGTTAGTTTCTTTTTCAATTGATTCCCTGCTTTCCCATCGTCAAATTTTTAAAACTTTCTTTTGAATTTCGACAAGATTCAAACAGTCATTTGACAATTTTCTATGTATTTTAGTCTATTTATCTTCAATAGGTATCATTATGTATATGGCCATTTCAAACAAACGACCTGTTTCTAGCATATTTTGTTATAATTAGTAGTATAACATCTAATTTTGTCAAAAAAGTTATGATAATATTACATTTATATTTCAAAGGCTATTTTTCCCACGAAAGTTAACAATTTGTTCAAAAAAAAGAAGACCCAATTAATTTGATTGGATCTTCTGGAAAAACCTTTTTAGCCCGGAAGTATTCTTAATTTATTTTGTTCATTCACTCCAATATCCCATTGATAGAAATGAAGTTGAAATTGATGATTTATTTTTTTTCGATTTCTGCGCATCCACTTTATGGCATGCTTGTTTGCATCCTTTTCCACCCATGAAAATGAATAGGATGTACCTAGTAACGGAGGACCTGATAGTGCCTGTAAAAACCTATGTTTATTTGTAGTGAATTGATGATGATGGCGCATTTCATGAAATAAGCAAAAAACGCCATGCAGTTTTTTTAATAAAGGGTCTTGGTAGGGCAAATTAAATAAGTAGATAAAAATTTTGCACTGTTGATAATTATAGGTTGAAAAAATAGAAGATTTGACAAGATGTTTTAGTAAATTATAGCGTGCGGATAAATTTTCCGATAATGTGGCAATTTCCTGCCAGCCGTCAAATATGTAGATATCGGGTGTTGTGCTATATGAAATTGGCAATAAATCTAATAAAAAATCAATCTCATTTTCTGTTAAAATACTTGAATGACTATAAATCGCCAACCTATTCACCCGATTTCTTTTTTACTAATAGTATATATAATTTTCGGAATTCTTTAAATAAAAAAACAAACTCTCGTAAAAAGAGTTTGTTTTTTTAAGATCAACCAGTATTCCGTAGTCCTGCGGAGATTCCGCTGATGGTTAATAATACTTCCGTTAACAATTCGTCATTTGGCTCGTCCTGGCTGCGTAATTCTTTTATTAACTCAACCTGTAAAAAGTTTAACGGATCGACATATGGATTACGTCTAAATACCGATTCCTTAATATTTGGTGTATGATCAAGCAATTCTTGATCACCTGTTATTTTTAAAAGAATCACTTTTGTTTTTTCATATTCTTCAAGAATATTGGTGAAAATTCTTTCAGCAATGGTTTGATCCTCAACGAGTGACAAATATTCCTTGGCGGTTGTAATATCTGCCTTCATCAAAGCCATGTGCAAGTTATCAATTGTCGATTGGAAGAACGGCCATTTTTGATACATTTCCTGTAATAAGGTCAAATTCTTCCCATTCTTTGATGCAAAACTTTCCAAACCAGTCCCCGCAGCAAACCAAGCAGGAAGCAGCTGACGGCTTTGCGTCCATGCGAATACCCATGGAATCGCACGTAAATCTTCAAATCTCCCTTGTTTTTTTCGGCTCATCGGTCTTGAACCGATATTTAAGTCCCCAAGTTCCCTTAATGGTGTTGCCTGGTTAAAATAAGTAAGAAAATCTGGGTCATTAAACACAAGTGATTGATATTTTCCTAAGGCTTCGCTTGAAATTTCATCAAGCGCTTTTTCCCATTCAGCATTTCGTAATTTCCCTTGATCAGCTTCTTTTGATACATGAGTAGCAACCTTAAGCAGTGTGGAAGTTGCTTGTTCAAGGCTTCGATAGGCAATGTCCTCAAGTAAATACCTCGAAGACAATACTTCACCTTGTTCAGTAATTTTCACTCCATCACCGATTGTTTCGGCTGGCTGTGATAAAATACTTTTGTTTAATGGACCGCCCCCACGTCCAAGAGAACCACCGCGGCCATGGAAAAATTTAAGTCCAATCTCATAACGTTTGGCCATCTCATGAATTTCAATCTGGGCCTTATAAAGTTTCCAGTTGGCAGTTAAAGTGCCTCCATCTTTGCTTCCATCTGAATAACCTAGCATAATTTCCTGCCGGTCACCCAAAATCTGCAAATGATTACGATATAACGGCATTTTGAAAAGTGTTTCCATAATCCTTGGTCCTGCTGATAAATCATCAATGGTTTCAAGGAGCGGTGCCACATTCAAATGGCTTTCCAAAGTGCCATCAGCATGGAGCCGGTAAATTCCAGCTTCTTTTGCCAAAACCAGTACCTCTAGCAGGTCGCTTGGAGATTTTGTCATACTTACAAGATAAACGGAAATAGAACGTTTTCCAAATACTTCATGAGCCTTTTTAATCATTTGGAATACTTTAATCATTTCCTGTGTTTCTTCCGAATAATCTTCATTTAGTAAAAGGAGCGGACGGGGGTCGATTAAAATATTCTGCAAAATAGTAAGCTTCTCTTCTTCGGAAAGCTCGGCATAGTTTTCTGTGATGCTTACTTTTCTTAAGATTTCAGTAATCGCTGCTTCATGCTCACCGCTATGATTTCGAATATCGAGAGTTGCAAGGTGAAAGCCAAACAACTGGACTTGGCGGATTAACTTTCGAATGGATCGCAATTCATGGGCAGCAGGGTGATGGCTTTTTAAGCTGCTTTGAATAACAAACAAATCCTTTAACAGCTCTTCAGCTGATTGATAACCAACCTCAGATTTCCCTACCTGTCTCACCCGTTCAATCATTACCGCAAATACCCGGCGATAAACCTCATTTTTAACCGGCCACTTTTTATCCTCTGTTAAATACTTATCTTCTTGTGCCTCAAGCAATTGCAGGAGTGCTTCACTTACGTCTACCCTTGTAGTGGAATGGCTGTACCGCTTCATTAAATCGGTCAGGACCCCTTTATATTTCTTTAGCACAACTCTTCTTTGGCGAATTAAAGTCTCCCAAGTCACATCATGAGTAACATTTGGGTTTCCATCACGATCTCCGCCAATCCATGAACCAAATCGGAGAAAATTTGGAACATCCCATTTTTCTTCCGGATAATTTCTTTCAAGGCTGTCTTTTACCTCATAATGGATTTCAGGAAGAACCTCAAAAAGGGTTTGATCAAAATAATAGAGCCCATTGCGGACTTCATCCATTACTGACGGCTTGTTATGCCGTAATTCATCAGTCTGCCAAAGAATGGTTATCTCATTGAACAAGCCCTCTTCGAGCTTCTTCTTCTCTCTCTTTGTCAGCATTGGATCATCAAGCTTCACCAAAATTGCAGCAATCCTCTGTTGAATTTCAAGAATGGACCGCTTGGTTGCCTCTGTTGGATGGGCAGTAATCACAAGCTCTAGTGACAACGTTTTTAGAACTTCCTGAATGACTTCTTTCGATATATGGTTTTCTTTTAATGAGAGGACTGCACTTTCAATTGATGCAGGTTGAACATTTTCTGACTCCAATTGATACTGCCTGCGTCTACGAATCCGATGGTTTTGTTCCGCTGCATTAATTAAATGAAAATACATTGAAAATGCACGGACCACTTGCATACGCGTTGGATTACTTAAGGTGGAGATTTCCTTTTTTAAAGCGGTATAGGTTTCATCTTCATACTGATTTCGGAGAGATTTACACATGTTTCTAATTTTTTCGACTTTTTCGAATAGCTCTACCCCACCATGACTGATAAGGATTTCACCAAGCATTTGGCCAAGTAATTTGACATCTCTACGCAATGGAAGACTGCTGTCATTTACTTTTAATTCTGTAGTCATGTTCTCACCTTCCCTTAATCAAAAAATTCTAATAAATTTTTAAATAATAATATACCATAATCTTCGAAAAATGTAGAATAAAAATTCTTCTTTTTTATAAAATTTTACTCTATTAAATTAAAAAAGCGTTTTCATTTACATTTAATTCTTTTGAACCAATATTTTACTAAATTACTGTTTTTATATGGAATTTGAATGATAATTAAAACGGTAAAAACCTGCTGTGAAAGCAAGGTTTCACCGTTTTAAAATAGTTTACTAAAAAATTGACTAATCCCCTCCGTAAGCCTTCCCCAAACGGACACGGATTGAGTATTTCCTTGTCCCTTCTCTGTACTTGTTTGTCCTATGGTTAGGTTATTATTTGAAGTGGTAACCGGCGTATTGGTCGCACTACTTACCGTTGACTCGGCAGGACTATCTGTTGCTGGAGAGGATTCACTTTTTTCTACCTTTTTCTTGAAAACCATGACATACGTTTTTCGGTCTTCCCCATTGGTTACGATAACGGAAATGATTGTTTTTTTACCATCCAGCTTAATCGTTTTACTACTGCCATCTTCAATTTTAATCGTTGAACTGCTATATTTCGCTGTCGGCTTGATGATAACGGATTCAGCATCACTCTTAACGGACAAATGGTAGGTATATTCATCTGCAGTAAAATCTTTATTCCAAGTACCCTCCGATACCGTTAGAGAAGATAAGGTTGCCTTATTTATTTTTTGAACGGTGGTTTGAGTCTGATTTGTTGAGCGACTATTCTGATTGGGCATTGATGTACTTACAGGAGTAACGACTTTA
Organism: Neobacillus cucumis; assembly: GCF_016107705.1. The sequence continues at coordinate 75,140 of NZ_JAEHGC010000015.1, read as the reverse complement.
TTTGGAATCGTTTTCTGTATTTGATTCGCACCTTTATTCGATCCATTTGCTTTTGAATTATTTGTATCTTGGACCGTGCCGGCTGCTGAAACAGGCGGTTTGTTTGCCTCTTGAAACTCCCTTGTTACATGTAAAGAATAGGTTTTTTTATCACCATTTTCCGCGGTAACCAAAATTGTAATCGTGGTTTTCCTTACTGGCAGCGAGAGAGTATTCTCATCTCCCTTAAACGGTTTATTATTGATGAGTATGCTGGATGACTCCTTCAGAGTTTCCGGAGTGATCGTAAGGGTTTTTACATCATTTCCCACCTTGACATTGTAATCCAATTTGGATGGAGAAAAATCAGGCGATAACTCTCCCTGCGATAGCTTAATATTTTTTAGCAAATTATTATTATTTTTCTTTCTTGTCACGGTAAGTGTGTACGTATTTTCAGGATGGCTTCCATCCTTAACGGTTATATCAAATAGGTTCGTTCCAGTTTGAAGAAGAAACAATCCACCATTTAAGGGCTTACCATTGACTGTAATGCTTGCTTGAGGATTTTCACTTTCAACAACCAATGTGATTTCCTGAATTTCATTTTCTACTGTTACCGAGTACTCCTTTTGATTAGGTGAAAAGGTTTGATCAAGTGGGACACCTTCAATTTCTAGACCTGATAGGGTATTTGGGTTTTGCCCCACAGAATTCGTGGTAACTGCTAATTGATCCGCGGTGGCTGCGTAGGTTGTTGGTATGTATGAAATCGAACCCATACAGACCAGGGAAGCAGCAAGAATGATTTTCACTCCTTTACCTTTTCGCATCGATACTCCTCCTATGTCAATTAAAACTCGAAAGTTTTCTAATTTGGACTAACGATATCATTCGATGCTTAAGATTTTCTTAACTTTATTTTTTGATATGAGACTCTGCTAAACTTGGTTGTTGATTTCCGCTCCAGGCACTTCGCTTTCCGTGGGCGGTTCGGGGAGCCTCCTCGTCGCTTCGCTCCTGCGGGGTCTCCCCTGTCCCGTACTCCCACAGGAGTCTTCGTGCCTTCCACTCCAATCAACGCTATTCAAAATCAACATTGTCCTTTTACACTGCCTAATAGGAAAAACCCCGGACCAACTTGATCCGGGGTGTTCCCTATTCTCATACTCGCTTTAACTCTTCCAATTTTGTGGAGATAGCTAGAGCCATTTCCTCTGCCTGCTTTGGAATGGAATTTTTTAAAACTGAATTGACCATTGGTGCTGTAGCGCCGCTTGCACTAACATCCAAGAATCCCGTCATTTTTGTTTTGTTTGCGCTGAGAGCTTCCGCCTCAAAGTAGCCCCCGCCACTATACTTTTCTTTTATTCCTTTTAAAGTAAAGGACACTCTTGTTGGCTCATTCCACTCCGTTATTTCAACTAATAATTTAACTTTTTTTTTCATAATCCCGATGTCACTTTTAAATTCCCATGTAGAACTGTGGTTATCTAATTTTTCATGGTGAATATAACCGGGGACAAGTGGCGCCCAATGATCCATATCCTTCACGAACCCCCAAACCACTTCGATGGGCAAATCTAACACTACTTGGTGCATTCCGCTTGGCATTTATTTTCCCTCTTTCCCTTTCCAAGTAAAAAACCTTCAATTACCTGAATTGAAGGCCTTTTACATAGATATATGATCAAGTAAGTGAGAATAGAAGAAGAAATACCGCTAGTTAAACTTATGAAAATCATTACTTCACACTATACGAGTGTTCCTTTAAGAATACATGAATCCGTTCTGCCGCTTCCGTTAAACGTTCCGGAGGATGAACCATTGCAATTCGTACAAAGCCTTCACCTAATTGCCCAAAAGCATCACCTGGAACAACAGCTACCCCTGCCTGGTCAATCAATTCAAAGGCGAATTGGCGTGAGGTCCACCCCTCTGGTATCCTCGCCCAAACAAACATGGTTGCAGGAGATTTCGGCACTCTCCAGCCGCTTTTTTCAAGACCAGTGATTAACGCATCACGGCGAATTTCGTACTCCTTCATCTGATTACTTAGTGATGTAAAGTCCGAAGTTAGTGCCTTGACGGCTGCTTGTTGAATCGGATAAAAAATGCCATAGTCAATATGCGATTTTAATGCACCGAGAATTTTCAGCGCCTCTTCGTTTCCGACAACATAGCCAATACGACAGCCGGCCATATTAAAGGTTTTCGAAAGAGAATTAAATTCAATGCCAACTTCCTTTGCTCCCGGAACCGACATAAAACTAATTTGCGGATGACCATCAAAAATTAATTCAGAATAAGCAAAATCATGAACAATCAAAATATTATGCTGCTTGGCAAACCGTATTACTTTTTCAAAAAAGTCCCGATCAGCAAGGGCCGTCACCGGATTACCGGGATAGCTCAGAATCATCATCCGCGTCTTATTTAAAACGTCTAACGGTATTTCATCAAGTTGTGGAAGAAAATTGTTTTCCTCAAGCAACGCCATCGGATAAACAACACCGCCCGCAATCGTTACACTCGCTTCGTAAATCGGATAACCCGGGTCCGGGACTAATACATAATCACCAGGATTGCAAAAAGCAGTAGCCAGATGAGCCAGCCCATCCTGTGAGCCCATCAGCTGAAGTACTTCTGTTTCCGGGTCAAGGGTGACGCCATAGCGATGCTTATAAAAATAACTTACCGCATCATGAAATTCAGATATTCCCTTTAAGGTATAACCGTATTTGCTTTTATCCTTGGCATAGTCAATTAATGTATCAACCACAATTTGAGGGGGCGGTAAATCAGGACTCCCTACACTTAAATCAATTACATCTTTTCCATTTCTTATGGCCTGCTGCTTACGGTCAGCAACCTCTTGAAAGATGCTTGTCGTCATTTTCTGAAGCTTTTCTGCTGCAACCAGTTTCATTACCAATCACCTCGTGTTAGTTTTGCAGGATAATTTTTAATTTAGCTGAAAATTTCCACTCTCTTAATTATAAAACAATTTAAAACTATTTTAACAAACTTTTATTAACGGATTTTAGTGGATTTCCAAAAAAATGAATTGCTAATACTATCGCTATATTTTAAAATCGTAAGATAGGTTTTAAAATTCTGATAAGTCTAGTTTGAGTTTTGGGGGTTAAAGTGGTGGTTATCCTTTTTCGATATTTTTTATTTTTCGCGGGGTTAGTCTGTTTCGGACTTGGGAATGCCATTGCAGTTAAGGTGAAGCATGTTGGGTTACATCCATGGGAAGTTTTGAATGTTGCCTTATACAAGCATTTTGGTCTTTCGATTGGCACATGGTCAGTCATTTGCGGACTGCTCCTTGTTATCGTTTCTTTTGTAGCAGACAGAAGGTATATCAATATCGGAACCTTCTTAAATGCTTTGATTATTGGTCCGGTCATGGATTTTTTCCTATGGCTCGATATCCTTCCACGTGCAACCCATACATGGGTGGACTACCTGATTCTTCTATCCGGCATCGTCATTACCGGGATGGGCGGGGGGATGTATGTTGCGGCAGGGATTGGGGCAGGCCCGCGCGATGGTTTTATGTTATCCATCTCCGACAAAACAAGATTATCCGTTAGTCAGGCACGGATGATTGTTGAAAGTCTTGTCTTAATAATTGGATTAGTACTGGGTGGACCCGTCTTTATTGCAACATTTTTATACACCTTTATTCAAAGTCCAATTTTCCAGCGTTCCTTAAAAGGCTTTAAAATCTTAGTCGAAGCAGTAAAAAAGAAAAATCAGAAGACAACTCCTGATAGTGTGGCTATGTAAAAAGACCGGGTAGTGAAACCCCGGTCTTTTGTGTAGTATTTACCCTCTTTTACGGAATGAAAGTACAAGTGCCACAGCGGAAATCGCGATGGCTGCGATTGGAAGGGCGTTGTTTGATTTAGACTTTTCTGTTGTTGTTTCTGCAGGCTTCTTATCTTCATGGGCAGCAGGCTGTGAATCGTGATGATCTGTTGAAGTTGCAGTAACAATATCCGTTATGGAATGTGGAGAATCTGAATTTTCATCCCCCGTCCACTCTACGACACTTCCGTCTTTATAATATTGGAAAGCATCCCATGCTGCTTTTGTAGCTTTATCTGGGTTCTTAGCAACAAAGACAAATTGTTGGAATTGTCCAGCTTGAATTCCTTCCCCTGTTGCTTCAAATGTAAAGGTTTTTACCTTACCACTTGAATCCTTATCTGCTGAATATTTCCAGCCCGGAACCGGTTGATAAGACATAATTTCGATGCCCGCTGGTGCTTTGACCGTTACTTTGGTGGTTGCAACATTTTTTTCAACTGGAACCTTAAGTGTATAGGTTTCCCATGCACCAGTTGTTGAAGTATTTGGAGTAACCGTTACATGTGCACTTGCAAGACTGGAAAACAAAAATAAACTAATCACCGCTGGAATAAAAATTCTCGACATCTTCACTGCTATTTTTTTCATTTGAATTCTCCTCATTCGTTATTATTGACTTCCTACAATACATTGGAAATCTTTATCAAGTGTGTCAAGCGACTTGGTAAGCACATGTACATGCACCCTCCAGCTGCCGGCCATATTAAAGCTCATCCCCTTGAGGCTGTATATTCCTTCAGCTTTTTTCTTTAAGGTAACGGTGTTAACCCCCATATTCATGTCTAAAGAAGTAAACGTAAGGGTAACTTGCTCAATCCCGTTCAAATGCTGTCCTTTTTTATCTTTTACCGTAACCTCAAATAAATTTTCGCCTATCACATTCGGGGAAACTCTTAATTGCACCTTATTTCCATGATCTGCTGTTTTCGTTTCTAAAAAAGGACCGGGAGCGGACATCGCTGTCGGCAAATTGGTGAGCAAAACAGTAAGGATTAAAATAATTACTCCAATTAACAATTCACTCCAAACCGTACCGGTAAGTCCCTTTTCCTTCCTCCTTCTTCCTTTTAAAAAGTTAATAGCGGCTAACAATAACATGAAAAGAAGTAAAATTACCTTACCCACTAACACTTTTCCATAAGCCGTATGGGTGAGTGAATATAGATTTGGAATATATGAAAGGCTGCTGAATACGCCTGTAAAAGCTAAAAGTACTACCAGAATAAGGCCCCATTTATAGAATCTTCCGATGATATTTAAATAGACATCCTTGGTTTCAGAATTTTTCACCATTGGAAGTAGTACAACCATTGCAACTAAGCTTCCAATCCAGACTGATGCAGCCAGTAAATGCCCGAAATCAATCGAAACCGAAAGAAATTTATTGGTTGTAGAGGCAGCGTGACTTGTTAATGATTTTGTTAGCAATAAACCGCTTCCCAGAACTAGACAGATCCAATTAAGGACATTATTTTTTAATATATTCCTGCTAAATAGAAAAGTAGGAATTGCCAGGATAATGAGCATGACCACCTGTACAAGCCACATATCTCCAAACTGGGTATTCAAAATCATATCTTGCAAGGTTGAAAAATTAAATACGTCCTTCCAGCTGCTGCTTGTTAAAATCGTTGCCTGTAGCGGCAGATTTGATAGGATACTAAGTAATAAGAATATATACGAAAACTTCACTGTCTTGATTAATGGCTTTTCAAGAGACAACTTTTCGGCAGATACTTTTGATATGACAACTAAGATAAAAAAGAGTACACCACCATAGCAGGCATTACTGATGTATTGTAGCCACCGTATCACGATTAAATCCAAGGTAGGCGTGTACCCTTTTGATGTTGGATGAATAACAGCATTCCCTGTGCTGCTCTCTCCGATTTGAAACGGAATCACACCTTGGACAGGGTGTCCATCATTGGAGACAACCTTCCATTGGATTCGGTAGGTTCCATTGGGAAGATTTTTTTCTAATTCACTTTCAAGGACCGAAGGCTGCTTTGGGTCAATCCGTCCATTTTTTTTATCCACCCGATTACCATTTGAATCAAACACTTGAATGGAGTTAAACTCTGGTTGGACGGTTTCATCAAATTGAATCATGACCTTGGATGGCGATTTTTTTAAAAATCCATTTTCTACTGGTGTCGATTTTTTAATATAAGCATGTGCAGATGAAATAGATGGAAATAAACAAATGAAAAGAATAAGCGTCAGTAAAAATAGACTGCTTTTCTTTTTTATATTCATTGTCCCACCTCCCTCCTTCTAGTTCCGCATCTACTTATGACAGGTGCAGTCTTGTTCTCCATTCATTCTCTTCTGAATTTCCTCAAGCGCTTCCTGGAACCTTCGAATGCTTCCGCCAAATCCTTTTTGAAATTGCTCAGCATGTTTTAGTGACTCAAAGGTTAATATCTGCGGCTGGCAGCAATTTAAGTTAAAATCAGCGTCCAAGAGGTAATAAGCCATCTTAGCACTCACAGTTGAATGGCTCAGGAAATCACGGCAGATAATTTGCGAGACATCCTTTTCAATATCTTTATACCGAAGCAATCCACAATGTGGGCAGCATAATTGCTCTACCCGTAAATCATTCAAAATGATCTGGACAGGGTGACGATTATTAGATTCTTTTAAACAATATGTACAAGCGTTCAAGAAATCATTCGTGATCGGTGTTAAAGATATCCCGCCTGAGGTTTTAATAATTTTCTTTTCTTCAAGTAGTGGTTTAATATCTCGATAAACCGTCATTTCCGATACGTTCAGGCGTTTGCTGATTTCGGAAATTGCTAAAGCTCCCTCTTGGTTCAACCATGTAACAATTTGCTTTCTCCGTTCGACTGGTAACATTTTATCCACCCCCTATGAAAAACTTTCCAATACCCATCATAATTGACCTTGGTACCATAAACAATATAACTATATGAACAATTTGTGAATAAATGTTGAACAATCACATTTTTTAACACTTAAAAACATTTATTTACACAAAAAAGAAGGCCAAGTAATGGCCTCCTTTTCCCGTTAAAACGCTTTAGCATTTTTCATTTGCCAATAATATTCGCTAAACACATCTGCAAACGCATCGATTGCATTATGGAGTTCTGTCATATTGTTATCGACGCCTCCAACTTCTAGAAGTATTGCCCGTGGGGAAAGGTCTTGATTGTAAACCCCATTTCCTTCACTTTTATCTTTTGAAACGACCCCTCGGCTTAATCCTGGATATTTCTTTTCTAATGCCTTATGAAGGTTTTTAGCCAAAATAGTATTTTTTTCATAATTGGAGTTATTCTGCCCAACGATAAAAACTAACCTTGCATAGCTCTTCCCATTAATGGTCGTAGTTGTTTTTTGCCTTCCTAATGAATCACGGTGAATATCTATCATAAATTTCAAATCATGATTTCCAGCCATCGCCTCTTGCACAACGCCCCTTGAAAATTGGTAAGCCGAGTAATAATCCAACCCTCTTTTGTGAAGCTCTTGAGTAGCATTGATTGTGCTATTGTCACTGCCAATCCCCCTTGCAGCTAAATCCTTAACCAAATAATCCCCTACTCCCACAACATTAACGCGATTGTTGGAACTAACAGCTTCATCTGGGTTTGTAACACCCTTTAATAGTGGCAGATAGGATTCCCAGCTATGTGTATGATAGATAAACACTACTTGTTTCCCATTTGTGGTTTGACTTGGCGGTGGTGTGTTGTTATTTTCGTTTGAGTCATTTTCATTTAATTCGTTTTGGGCAATTTCTCTTTCTTTTAATAAAACATCCATCGGTGGTGCGGATTCGATTGGCAGTGTGGTTAAATCGGTTCCTTGACCGGCAAGTTCAATTTTTGTATTAAATTCAGCGAAACCGGGCAATTCTCTTTCAAAGAAGGTTCGAATATCGCTAATTTTTATATTGGTTGCAATTTGAAAGCCAACCTTTGTTAATGGAATATCTTTAATATCCTTACGATTTTGGATATAGTACTTGTTTTCACTTCCAAAAAAGTAAAGGTATAGTTTATTTAAATCAGATGTTTCTAGTACCTCTCCAACCGAATCCGAGGACATTTTTAACGAAAGAATTGTCGTCATTCCGGCAATTAGAATAAAAATGAAAATAACTGATAAAACCGCACCATTGATCCGGATAAACAAACTAAAAGGCTTATTTTTTTTCATTGGATTTGTACCTCCTTCTATCAAAATCTTATGCAGCCAAAATGATAGATAGAATCAGTATTTAAAAATGCTAGGCAAAAAAATAGAGAGACACAAAGAACCCCTTTTCCGTTTGGAAAGGGGCTCAAATTTTTAAATTAAGATTATGGTTGGTGAACTACGAAATTTTCTTTAATTCCTCTGTTAGCTTTAGGAATTTTTCTTTATTTCTTTCCTGTAAGGAGTAATCGATTTCCTCACGGATTTTTGCTTTGCGAAATTCGAGCAAGGCATTGTTTAACACCATTTCAGCAATTTTTGAATCCATCTCTTCATTTGATTGTTGTGGTGAATTAAGTAATTTCTTTTCCATCGGAAATCAACTCCTTTAGTTTTTTTTTATTATACTAATAATTTTCTAAAAATTCAAACATTTTATTTTAAAAATTTTTGGTAATTTTTTTTTAGCGGGTAATTAACTTGTAGTTGGGAAAATTATAGCCATCCATTTTTTAATAAGAGTTGGAGGCGGAATAAATGGAACAGGCTGTGTTAACCGGGCACCAGCAGGTAAATAATACCAATATTTATTATGAATTTTATCCAAAATCAACAACAGACAAAACGGTTATTTTATTGCATGGCTTTCTTTCATCCACTTTTACCTTTCGCCATTTAATTCCTTTATTAAAGCAGGATTATCAAGTTTTATCCGTTGACCTTCCCCCTTTTGGGAAAAGTGATAAGTCCAGTAGTTATGTATACTCTTATAAAAATCTCGCTCAAACGGTGATAAAACTTACCGAGCTTTTTGGGATAAAAAAAATGACATTCTTAGGCCACTCCATGGGTGGCCAGATTGTGCTTAACATCCTGCATATGATGCCGGAGCTTGCTGACAAAGCCATCCTGCTTTGCAGCTCGGCTTATTTGAAACGGTTTGGGTTGCCGCTGATTCTCACCAGTTACATTCCCTATTTCCACCTCTTTGTGAAATATTGGCTGGCCCGAACCGGCGTGAAGAAAAACCTTCAGGATTCTCTCTTTAATCATTCATTAATTAATGAGGAAATGATAAATGGCTATCTGCAGCCCTTTTTACAGGATAAAATTTTTGTGGCTCTTACCAAAATGATTCGCCACCGCGAGGGAGATCTTCCAGTAGAGGCTCTTCAAAAAATCAAAACGCCTTGTTTATTAATTTGGGGCGAACACGACCGCTCTATGCCGCTTCATGTGGGAGAACGATTAAAAAAGGATTTAACTAATTCAGAGCTGATTGTTTTAAAAGAAACCGGACATGCTGTCCCGGAAGAACGTCCAGAAGAAGTATATCACCACATTAAGAAGTTTTTGGCTGCTGTCTAACTTGGAAAGACTTATTAACATGATGAAGGACATTTTGAATCTTCCCCTTTCAATTTTTGTCCTTCATCGGCTTTATGAAGGACATTTTTCACCTTCCCTTTCTGTATTTTGTCGTTCATCAACTTTATGAAGGACTTTTACACGTTTCCCTACGGATTTTTTGTCTTCATCAATTAAAAAAGCCTATATCTTAGAAAAGATACAGGCCATAAATTTATTTAAACCACCCTTTTTCCTTGGACTGGGTAATGGCTTCTATTCGATTTTTCACTTCCAGTTTATCGAGGATAATCGAAATATAGTTTCGGACTGTACCGGTTTTAATGCTAAGCTCTTCGGCAATTTCCTTTGTATTTTTACCATCCGCCACCAGCTCAAGCACCTCTTTTTCACGATCGGTGAGGGGATTCTCCTCTCCATAAACATCATCCATTAGCTCTGGTGCATAGATTCGTTTTCCAGCCATTACACTTCGGATGGAACCCGCAAGCTCTTCACTTGGACTATCCTTCAATAAATAGCCACTCACCCCTGCTTTTAAGGCACGTTGAAAATAACCGGAACGCGCAAAGGTCGTTAAAATGATAACCTTGCAGCCACAACCTTTCAGCTCTTCAGCCGCTTCAAGTCCGCTTTTCCCAGGCATTTCAATATCCATTATACAAACATCCGGCTTTAGCCTTTTAACAAGGGTAACAGCTTCTGCACCATTAGATGCCTTTCCAACTACACTCATATCCTCTTCCAGGTTGAGAAGGGATCCAAATGCCCCTAATAGCATTTGCTGGTCTTCCGCAATGACAATTGAAATCATTTTCCATCCCCTTGCCTTTCTTTCTGAGTAACATCATTTGGAACTCTTATTATTAAGGTTGTTCCTTCTTTCGTTAAAAGCTCCAGGCTTCCATTAATAAATTCAAGTCGTTCCTTCATCCCAACCAAACCGTGACCTTCATATTGAAATTTTTCGTCACGGTTAAAAGCCCCATCATCACTAATTTTCATCACAATACCTTTCCATGATTGCTCAATGGTCAAGGTGCAAGAAGCAGCACCGCTATGTTTTACCACATTATTTACTGCCTCTTTCAGACACATGCTTAATATATTCTCTGTTAGAAGAGAAACATTCGTAAATGTTGGATCTTCATCACCCTTGAACTGAATTTGTGCAGCTTTAAGAATCTGTTTTACTCTTTGTATTTCATCCTTCAACCGGATGCCGCGCATAGAAGATACCATTTTTCGCACTTCACTTAATGCGGTTCGTGCTGTCTGCTGAACATCCTTTAATTCATTGCGTGCCTGCTCTGGATCCTTTGTTATTAATTTTCGCGCCAAATCACTCTTTAGTCCAATAAGAGAAAGTTTTTGCCCCAGTGTATCATGAAGGTCACGGGCAATCCGCTGCCGCTCTTCCATTTTAACCAATTCCGAAATTCTCTTATTGGCATCCTCTAGCTTTTCCTCAAGCTGACCACGCTCTTTCCGATTATAAATACTAAACGGAAGAAGAATTACACTTATCCAGATGATAATGACAAAAGGCAGCTGTTGCAAAAACAACTTTTCATGAACAACTATGTTGTAGTTAATAGAGGCCGATGTACTAAACAGATGAATAAAATAAAGAATAAGAAAGGGAACCCGGTCTTTTATATTTCCAATAAAGTAAGCTAGAAAGAATGCAAAGTAAACATAGCTAAAAAGACTGCTCGAGGTGATCGAAATTCCAATCAGAATTAAGGTCCAGAGATAAACTGGCCATCCCCTTGAAATAAAAGCAATTCGATAAAAAATAAAAAACAAAATGGTGAGCAAAATTCCTACAACAATTTTAATTACCGATGACGATTGGAAAATAAAGTAAAACGGTAAAATACATAGAACCGTCCATATATAAGGAGCGATCCCATTACTTTTCTGGAAAGTCATATACTTTTTTATCATTAGCAAAACCTCATTACCGACGGAATAAAAATGAAGGACAAGAACACCTTGGTCCTTATCCTGCATCCATTTTTATATTTGTTTAACACTTTTCATTTTAACTGAAGATCGTAAATCTTTAAAGCCTACAAACTTTTTCGCCGTCTCATCCCATAGATGATATTTTAGTGATGCTAGACTTGTCGAAATTGTAATGGTTGGAACATTTTTAAGAGGCTCTGTATGGTTGTGAACAGCTTCAAGCTTGTAATTCGGCACCCTTGGACTTAAATGATGGACATGGTGGTAACCAATATTCCCTGTTACCCATTGTAAAACTTTTGGAAGCTTATAAAAGGAACTGCCCTCAACAGCCGCTTTTACATATTCCCAATCCTTATCTTCTTCAAAATAAGAGTCTTCAAACGTATGCTGTACGTAAAATAACCAGATCCCCGCTGCACCAGAAATCATGAATATCGGTCCTTGAACTAAAAGAAAATTAACCCAGCCAATTCCCCAGCAAAGCAATCCGGCCACTACAACAATCAAGATGTTGGTTATATAAGTATTGATTCTTTCCTTCATTCTAGCATCTTTTCGATTAAAGCGATTTTTAAGAAGAAAAACATAAATTGGACCAAAGCCGAACATCACGATTGGATTTCGATATAAACGATAGGCTGCACGTGTCCAGAACGATGCTGCCTGATATTCGTCGACGGTTAGCATCCAAATATCGCCTGTGCCCCGCTTATCCAAATTACTACTGGTAGCATGGTGAACAGAATGCTCATACTGCCATTGACTATATGGATGAATCGTTAACACACCCGTAATTGTGCCAAGAATTTTATTGGCCTTACGGCTTTTAAAAAAGGAATGGTGGCAGCAATCATGAAAAATGATGAAAACCCTTACTAAAAATCCCGCAGCAACAACTGATAATAATAAGGTGAGGATATATGAAATCGATATGCTTTTATAAGCAAAGAACCATAATAGAAAAAACGGAACAAGTGTATTGGCCAATTGCCAGACACTGTCTTTTGTATTAGCTTTTTCAAATGGGGCAACCTGCTTGCGCAAATTTCGTTGGTTTTGTTCAATCATGTTTTTGATTCCCTTCTTCATCATGTTATCACTCATATTAAAGAAGAAAATCTGCCATTTGTAGTCATACCTGTCATGTCCCAAACATGATAAATGTCATATTTCGTCAAAAATGCTAAAGTTACAAAAAAAAGGTGACAAGCACTCTTCGTGGACACTTCGTGCATTTTGTCCGTCTGGAATGGACGAAATGGTTTTTATAGATAATCAAACAAGATCAGGTAGAAAAAAGCCCAAAAGATGCTAATGATTAACGCTCGTTTGTAATGTAAATAATGTAGCCTTAATGTGGTGAACATCACTACATTAAAAAAAAATGACCACCAGATATTCCAGCCGTGATAATGATCAATGGCATTAAAATAGCGGCCACCAATCCATTCTACAATTGTAAAGATGAATACCCATTTTGCTATGTAAAGTATTCTTTTTTTGGGAATATCCGGGTAGTTGGATAAGTAAGTCAAGGTCGCCGGAACAACAATTAAAAACAGGTATATAAAGTCTGCACATATTTCCGGTATATTTCCAATTCTGTTTAATTCCCAAAGATGAAACTTGTTATGAGCGATGTATTCATAGGTAAGATTTCCAACCACCATGTAAAGAATTGTTGGGTAGCACCTATCAAAATTCCTCCATGCCTTTTTACGGAAAGTTACCGTAAAGGTCCAAATAATGATCGCTAATTGATATATATTTTCTCACCCCTATATCTCTTTTAATTCCCTTAATATAATTACCACTTTATTTCCAAATTAATTTTTATCTTTAAAATTTTTTACAGAACGCAAAAAATAATGAAAAAGGGATGCGCAAATTTTGTTTGGGTATCCCTTTTTCATTTAAATTAACATTGTAGAATATCTGACTACTATTATTTTTATCCTATGTATGAAAAAAGACATTAAACGTAAATTCGCTTAATGTCTTAGGATAAAAATTACTCTTGGTAGTTACACCATTGAATAAGTGTTTGCGCAATGATTTCTGCCGCTTTAAAAACTTTTTCCATTTCGATATATTCATTAGGGTAATGAGCCATTTCGGTTACTCCTGGGCCAAAAACAACCGTTGGGATTTTTCCGATTTCTGTGAGTAATCCCCCATCCGTTCCCCATGGTGCCGCTTCAATGACTGGTTCCTCACCGACTGATTCACGGTACTGATAAACAAGGGAATTCATCAATTCATGTTCGATATCAATTGAACCAGGAAGCCACTGTGCACCAAACCATTCTAAAACAACAGGTTGTTCTGCAAACCATGGATCAATTTCCGCAAGTTGCTGCAAACATTGTCTCATTTCACGCTTAGCGTCTTCCATTTTCTCATTGGGAGCTACTCCCATTCTGCCCTCTATTTTGACCAAATCCGGAACAGAAGATGGCCAAGTTCCGCCCGACACGACACCAATGTTGATTGGAATTGGGATCGGCGTTTTTTCATAAAGAGGATCATCAATTTGTTCGTTTCGCCTTATTTCTAAAGCTCTAATTTGATTAACCACCAGCATGGTTTTTTCAAGAGCACTTACCCCTTCATAGCGGGTACCACCATGAGCAGAGCGCCCTTTCACTAAAATTCGAAACCACATCGACCCTTGTTGCTTTGGAAAAATACGCATATTGGTAGGTTCTGTTATCAGAGCAGCATCTGCTTTATATCCTTTAAGAAGTGTGGACAATGTACCTGCCCCGCCGCTCTCTTCTTCCACAACACTTTGGAAAATTACATCACCTTTAAGCTTAATATCGAGCTGTTGAATGGCCTCAATTGCGAGGAGAAATGAAACTAAACCACCTTTCATATCCGTGACCCCGCGACCGAACATTTTTCCATCTTTCACAGCACCACTATAAGGATCATCAGACCATTGTTCATGATCCCCCTCAGGAACAACATCAATATGACCATTCAAAATCATGGAACGGCCTCCGCCGGTTCCAGCTAGTACTCCGACAACATTTGGGCTCCCCGTAAATTGTTCTCTTGGCGAACAAAAATATTCACTCGCTTTTAATTCATTTCCATCCGGTTCCCATACATCTACCTTTAAACCCATTTCGTTTAATTTTTCAGCAATAATCGATTGAGCACCAGCCTCATTACCAGCAACGCTTGGGGCCTGAACAAGACGCTGTAATAATAGGGTTCCTTCTTCAGAATTATCTTTTAACCAGGCTTGAATATCTTTTTGGATTGTTTGCATCATTTCACCTCATTATTTGAATCTCCTAAATTATAAGCACAGGTTTTCATAGATTACAGACAGCCCCATACCTCCGGCCATACAAAGTGTTACCATCCCGTACTTTGTCTTGGAACGTAACATTTCGTTCATTAAAGTCACCGTTAATTTTGCACCTGTTGCCCCAACTGGATGACCAAGTGCAATCGCCCCACCGTTTACATTTACTATTTCAGGGTCTAAATCTAATTCTTTTATTACAGCCAATGCCTGAGCAGCAAACGCCTCGTTCAGTTCAATCCGTCCAATTTGATTTAATGTTAATCCTGCTTTTTGCAAAGCTTTTTTCGTAGCTGGTACAGGGCCGATTCCCATCACATTTGCTTCTACCCCGGCACTTGCAAATGCTTTAACCTTTAATAACGGTTTTATCCCTCTTGCTTCCGCCTTTTCTTTTGACATCATCAATACTGCAGCAGCCCCATCATTCATCGGACAAGCATTACCTGCCGTAATCAATCCATCCTTTTTGAAAGCAGGCGGAAGTTTTGTTAACTTCCCTTGTTGTATATCCATTCGTACGGACTCATCTGTTTGAAAAAAATAATTCCCTTTTCGATCTTTCACTTCAAGTGGAATAATTTCCTCCTCAAAACAGTGGTTTTCAATCGCTCGTGCTGCCTTTTTATGGCTTTCTAAAGCAAATTGATCCTGTTCTTCACGAGAAATACCGTATATTTCTGCTAATCGCTCTGCAGTCATGCCCATATGTTCTTTTTCCAGCGAACAAATAAGGCCGTCTGTTAATAAGGCATCTTCCATTTCAAGATTCCCGAACTTACTTCCCCAGCGGTTTTTTACTAGATATGGAACCTGACTCATACTTTCTACACCGCCGGCAATGACGACCTCTTCCTGACCAGTTTGAATCGTTAGTGCTGCATTGGTAATCGCTTTTAAACCTGAACCACATGCCTTGATGACAACACTGCCTGGTACACTGGCGGGGAATCCAGCTAATTGCGATGAAATCCTTGCCGAGTTTAAGCCGCCGCCATGCACATAACCGTGGCCAAAAATCACTTCATTCACATCTTCTTTTTCTATAGAGGTTTTATTCATTAACCCTTCCAGCACTTGTCTTCCCATTTCAGTGGCGGGTACACTTTTAAGAGATTTCCCAAATGCTCCTACCGCTGTACGAACACCCGCTACAATGACAGCCTCATTCATTTCCTTCACTCCTTAATTCGGTGACCCAACCATTACTGTTAAAGGTGCATCGGTATACTTAATAACATCCTCCACTGTATATGGCTCCATTACCTCTTTTAACAGCAAACCCTGTTCAGTAACTTCGATTACGGCCATTTCCGTAATAATCAAATCCACACAGCTTTTAGCAGTTAGTGGTAATGTACATTCCTTTAAAATTTTTGATTCGCCATTTTTATTCGTATGATTCATCAGAACAATCACTTTTTTCGATTTTTGAGCGAGGTCCATTGCTCCTCCCATTCCTGGAACACGTTTTCCTGGAACAATCCAATTGGCCAGATCTCCTTTTTCACTTATTTCGAGCGCGCCTAGGATCGTGATATCAAGATAGCCGCGTCGAATCATTCCAAATGCTACGGAACTATCAAAATAGGAAGCTCCTTTCATTAACGTTACAGGGTAACCGCCGGCATTGCAGAGGTTCGGATCTGCCTCCTCCTTTACCGGGGTAGGACCAGTCCCTAATATCCCGTTTTCCGCATGGAACTGAACAAAAATATCAGAAGGAATATAATCAGCAACCAAAGTAGGAATTCCGATTCCAAGGTTCACAATCATACCGTCCTCAATTTCCTGTGCAGCACGTCTGGCAATCCGCTGCCTTACTTCTACTCCCAAACCCATTTCCATGTCACTCCCTTACTCGGTATTACCATATTTACAAAGATTCCCGGTGTAACAATTGCCTCTGGATCCAGTTCTCCAATTGGAACAATTTCTTCTACCTCGGCGATCGTAAAATTCCCGGCCATCGCCACGAGAGGATTAAAATTTCGCGCACTTTTATCAAAGACAAGATTTCCGAGCGGGTCTGCTTTTAAAGCATGAACAATGGCCACTTCGGCGGTAAGTGCTTTTTCAATCATGAATTCTTTACCATCCACTGAAACGACATCTTTTCCTTCCTCAGCAATTGTTCCAAAACCAACATCGGTTAAAATGCCGCCTAATCCCATACCGCCCGCACGAATCCGTTCAATCAAAGTTCCTTGTGGGGAAAACTCTACCTCCAATTCACCAGCGGTCATCAATTTTCCAGCGATTGGATTAGAACCGATATGGGAAGTAATGATTTTCTTCACTCTTCCGGCACTGACTAATCTTCCAATTCCGATATCAGGAAAACCTGTATCATTTCCGATTAAGTGTAAATCCTTACAGCCTTTTTCTAAAATTCCATCCACTAAGGATGGGGGCGTACCAATTCCGCCGAATCCGCCGTACATTAAGGTGCATCCATCTGTAATATGTGAGAGAGCCTCTTCTAATGAAGCTACTTTGCCTTTTTTAGACAGGGACTGCATTGGTCTTCCCTCCTGTTTGTGTAAGCTCATATTGCACCTCAGCAATTGCTTCTTCCAAAATGCCCACTAAACGATTAATTTCTTCTTTTGTGATAATGAGTGGCGGAGAAATGATAATTGAATCACCTTCGCCATTGATTGCACCCGCTGCTGGATATACAATTAAACCTTTTTTAAATGCTCGTTCAATGATTCTGCCTGTTATATTCAATTGGGATGGGAAGGATGTTTTCTTGACACGGTCTGAAACAAATTCCATCCCTAACAAGAGTCCCTTTCCCCTTACATCACCAATGATTTCATAGGTGTTATATAATTCTTTTAATTTCTCAAAAAGATACTGACCTTGTTCTTCTGCTTTTTGAACTAATTGATGTTTCTCAACATATTCCAAAACCTTCAATGAAACGGCCGCTGATTGTGGATTGGCACTATAGGTATGTCCGCCCAAAACAGACTTGGAGCCATTTAAGATCGGGGCCATGACACGGTCACTGACAATAGTGGCTGCAATAGGAGTGTACCCTGCGCTCATGCCTTTTCCTAAAGTAATCAAATCAGGAATAGCATCCCAATGTTCCATTGCAAACATTTTTCCAGTACGGCCAATACCGGTCATGACTTCATCGGCAATAAATAAAACATTATAACGATCACAAATTTCTCTGATTCGTTCATAATATCCCGGTGGAGGGGTTATCGCACCTCCTGAGGCACCAACAATTGGCTCCGCAATAAAGGCTGCAACCGTATCTGCACCAAATCTTTGAATCGCTTTCTCAAGCTCATCTGCACAGGCAATCCCCCACTCTTCTTCCGTCCTGCCGTCTGGACGACGATACGTATAAGGAGCCGAAATTGTCGGATAATCTGCTAAAAGTGAATTAAATCCACGCCTTCTTAATACATGCCCTGACATGGATAGGGCTCCGATCGTAATCCCGTGGTAACCAATCCATCTGGAGATAATCCGTTTCTTTTGCGGTAGCCCTTTTTCATTCCAATACTGGATAGCAATCTTCATTGCGGTTTCCGTCGCTTCCGAACCACTATTGACAAAGAAGGACCAATTCAAATCTCCAGGGGCTAAATCACTCAATTTTTTAGCTAACTTTTCCGCAGGTTCACTAGTAAATTGCCCCCGATAGGAAAAAGAAATTTTTTGGGCCTGTTCAACCATTGCCTCCATAACCTCTTGTACACCATGTCCAATGCTTGCGGTTACCGCCCCTGAAGCACCATCAATATATTCATTGCCTTCAATATCATAGATATAAATTCCTTTTCCATGTGAAGCAACAGGATATTTAGCCCCTAATACCGGTTTAATTAAATAATCACGTTCCATTTCCTCTGACCCCTCTCTAGAGCAAATTCTCTATCATAAATAAATTAGAATAATATTTTTTCTACTGTAATTAAAATAGTAAATTCTTTTTTAAAGATTCACAATTCTACAAAAAGATGAAATAATAGAGTTGGATTTATACACGATGTATAATAGCTCCAATTTATAAGAAAAGGGACTGGTTTCTTTGGCCATTCGCATCCATGAAGCGTTGCAACTTCCGATTATGCAGCAAACAAAATTAATTGCCGGTAAAAACGGATTACAAAATTGGGTTAAATGGGTAACCATTGTAGAGGTCATTGAAGATATCAATCGGCTTCAAGAAGGGGAACTCCTGATTACGACAGGCTTTGGGCTTGGAGAAGATAAAGAAAAACAATCGGAGTTTAAGAGGCTTTTAGCGCTTGGAAAATTATCTGGTGTAGCTTTATATACGGGTTTATATCTAAAGGAAATTCCGCAATCCTTTATTTCACTTGCAGATCAATATGCTCTTCCTTTAATTGAAATTCCCGCGAATATAAATTTTTCAATGATTACAAAAGAACTGCTTGAACAAATTGTCAATAAACAGAGGGAAATTTTTGTGGCGAGTGATTTTCTCCAGGAACTTTTGGCCCACCCCATCGTTAATCCAACGGATGTGATGGAGCGAGGAAAGAATTTAGGGATTGACTTTACCAAACCACAAACGATTTTTTCGGTCCATTTTGCTGCTTTAATCAATCAAAAGATAAAGGAGCAATTACCAGAAGCAATTCAATCTACTTTGAAGAAGAAGAAAATCTCCTTTCTTATGCGGACAAAGCCAGATAGTATAATTGTTTTACTGGAGGGAGGTAATAAGGAGAATATCGTTGAAATAGCGCGGGAATTATTAAATAGTATGGAACCTAGTTCACCCATTTCGATTGGAATCGGAAAAACCGTCACTAACCTTCATATGCTGGCGGAAAGTGCCAGACAAGCAGAACAAGCTGCCTATCTATCGCAAATTCTATTTAAACCGCAGCCAATCGTTCATTATGATAACTTTAGTTTGTATCAGCTGCTGCTTGAAATGAAAAATTCCGGGGTGAATTTAGAAGAGTTTTACCACCAATATCTAGGCAGCTTATTGGATACACGGGGTGTGGATTTAATCACTACGCTTGAAGCCTATTTGTATTTTAATCAAAATATCAAAAATACGGCAGAAGATTTGTATATTCACCGTCATACCCTGAAATATAGATTGGGGCAGATTGAAAAAAAGACAGGGGCTAATTTGAGTTCATTTGAGGATTGTACAAAATTATATTTGGCAATTTTGGCTTATAAATTAGTAAATTATAAGATGGTCAGATCATGATTTCCCTTCATGGTTATATTAAGAAAAAAGGCGGATTCCATGCATCGGAAATCGCCTTTTTTTTTAATTTTTAATGACTCCGGTAAAATTCGGGCTTTCGGTGTTTTACACTTGGGAGTTTTTCGCGAACCCGGCGAATCCGATCTAGGTCTATATCTGAAAAAATTAATGTTTCTTCTTCGCCACCGCTTGCTGTGATGACCCCCATTGGGTCAACCATCACACTGCGCCCTGTAAAAATATCTCCAACAAGGTTTGCGCCGCAGACAAACATAGTATTTTCAATTGCTCTTGCACGAATTAGTGTCTGCCAATGATCCTCTTTCATTGGCCCTGCCACCCATCCTGCTGGGACAAATAGAATATCCGCTTCCTGAAGGGCAAACTGTCTTGCGATTTCAGGGAATCGTAATTCATAACAAACCATCAAACCAATTTTTCCAAACTCTGTTTCTACTATTTTATAATGATTATCTCCTGGTATTACGGTATCTGACTCATGATAACTAAAGGCATCATATAAATGTGTTTTTCTGTATAAGTGGATGAGTTCCCCAGAACGATTGATCATTACTGTAGTGTTATATGCACGTTTTGGATCATCCGACTTGGATTCATACGTTCCACAAACAACATAGATTTCGTTTGTCCTTGCAGCCTCTTTAAGCCCAGAGACAAAAGGACCATCCAATGGTTCTGCTGCTTCGACCGGTAAAACGCCAGACTTAGGGGTGGCAAGTGCCATATAGAATTCTGGCAATATAACAAAATCTGCACCCAATCCTTTTGCTTTCGTAATATATTGAACTGCCTTTTCTAAATTAGCAGTTTTATCAACACTGGTGGATAATTGGGCAATGGCTACTCTCATGAAAGTACCTCCTAAAAAAATAACGATACCTCTATTTTAGTCATGTTCCACCCATTTTTCAAACAATTGATAATAGTTGAAATTCTATCATGCATGTAGGCGATAAATGTTATTCCAACGAAATCTTCACAACATCATCTAAATATTTTGTTGTATTATATCCATCAATCTCCATCCATTTTGGAATCATTTTTTTTCCAGTGTTGTTATTTTGTAACTTCATCCTTTGAACGGTAACGAAATAACGGGGCTGCTCGATTTCTTCGTACGAGAAAGGAGTTACATTCATATCGTATACTACCCCATTTTTATCAACGAGTACTCCTTCAGATTCCATCTCGATTGAATCAGGATGTTCTTCATTCTCACCGATAATATCGAATTGCAGCGACTCATATGCCCGATTTTTAACTTCAAGATTGCTTATAACCATATTGGTAGAAACTCCAACTTCCAGCTTGTCAATGGAGATGGTACTGCCTGCATATTCAAAAGTTTGAGGATATTTTTTAGCAGCATCCAGCTCGATAGTTTTTTTGTCTTCAATCGTTAAATTAATAGATTGTAATTGAACGCTTACTTCTTTTGGTTCTTCTCCAAAAATGGGGCCAAAGTTGATTTGAAAAGTACTCCAATTCATGTCTTGAAGTGGATTTAAAAAAGAGCCGCCATACAAGTCAGGTTTCATTTTCTTATTATTCACTACTAGATTGTCAAAACTAAGAGCATCTATCCGCTTCTTCATCTGGTCATTTTTAATACTGTATTGCAGAATCGTCGCTGTTGGGGCAATGGTCAGTTTATCAAATCGAACCGGGATTCCCTCGACTTCCTTTTCTCCATCCAATGCATATTTCACGGAACGCTGTTTTGTTACTGGGACCTCGAAGTTCCACTCACCTGTTTTATATTCCATATTATCGGAAACCCTTAAACGATTCCGGTTTGAAGGATCGTGAATCAATTTCAGCAACTTTGTGATCTTCAGTTTGATTGTCCCCTTATCCTTGGAAATCGGCGGCAAACTAATCTTTCCTTGATATACGTTCTTTCCCTTAATATTTACCTCTGATTTAAGGTCAGGGGGGTAGTACCTTGGATTTGCAGAACCATTCATGATTTCATATTGGTTCTCCACAGAAACCCCCTCATCTATATTCATCACATATTGATTGTCTTGATCCGTATCTTCTATTTCATAAAAAACAAGCGTCTGAAATACATCCAAAATGGCGCTCTTAATTTTAATTTTCACCCCATTTCTCTCTGCTTCCAGATTCAGCCTTTCGCCCAATCCCTGCTGCAGAAAGGCACGCAGTTCTTGATTTTCTTCTGTCATGGTATAGTAAAGGCTTTTAAAAGCCCCTGTAAAAATTTCGATACCCATTAATAAAGCGAAAACACCTGCCAAAACCATTCCCAGTCTAATACGTTTCCTGATCTTCAGCTGTCTGTTCTTTTCCTTTTCTGCCAGCTTCGCTTTGACATTCTCCATGAAATCAGATGGCACATGGAAATCCTCTATCCTTTCAGTAAGATTTACCATGGTTAACATGACATCCTGAAATGTTGCCAAATCCTCCTGACAGTCTTGACAATGATAAATATGGATCTCAAACTCAATCTTTTTCGACCGCTCCAGGGTTCTTTCTAAGTAATCGATGTAATCCTTTTGATACTCTTTACAGCCACCAATGTGTAATCCGTACCCCATTTCTTTTCTAAGTGACTGAATTCCGGAAAACAAAAGCTCCTTCAACTTTTCTGCTGAAATTTGAAGGAGATGTGCCGTTTCCTCCTGAGAGATTCCTTTTACATAGGTAAGGGCCATCGCTTCTTTCTCATCATCTTTCAATTGATCAAGCGCTTTAAATAAAACCGGACACGATTCACTTTCCTCTGAAACTTGTAAACTTCTATTAACAGAAAGCTCCCGGCAGGTATGTATGAAAATGGATGTAACCCACGTTTCAAATGATGATTCGCTCTTAAATCGGGGTAACTCCTTGTGGACTTTTATAATGGACCGGTAAAAAAGCTCTATCACTTGATTTTGATTTCTAAGATAGGACCAACCTAGTGTATAGAACGCTTGTTTATGCTGGTCGAACCAATCGAGGATGGATTCCACGCCTTTTTCTCTTTTCGGAGTGATTGAAATGGAATCTATTTTTGCTGGGATCATAAATGTGCTCCCCTCTTTAACATTCTCTTTATACCTAATAATACAAGATATGGAAGTTATTAACAATATCGGTAGTTTCAAAATGGACTTCTCAGCTTTTTTAAACCTCGAGGAATTAATATATTCTACCTAGTAGTTTAATAATAAAAAGACCCTTTCCACAGAAATGAAAAGAGTCTTTAAACATTGATATATATAACGCTTTAAAGGAAGGTGCTTGCTATTTAGAAAAGCTAGAGTCGTTTAGCAATCAACTTTAATATTAGCTTTTGCTAAAAACTCCTCTAACCTGTTTAACCCCTCCTCTAAATTTTCCATAGAGTTGGCGTAAGAGATTCGAATGTATCCCTCTCCATAAGTTGAAAAGGCACTGCCAGGAATGACCGCTACTTTCGCCTGATCAATTAATTTTTCAGTAAATTCTTCAGAACTCATCCCTGTATTTTTTATCGAAGGAAATAAGTAGAAGGCTCCTTCCGACCATTTCACATCAAGACCCATTAATTGGATACGGTCAAATACATAATCCCTGCGTTTTTGGTATTCTGCCTTCATCTGGTCCACTTCAATTAAATCTTCCGCTAACGCCTCTAAAGCTGCATATTGACTCGCGGAAGTTGCACAAACAGTATTGAACACATGGATTTTTAACATTTGTTCTGTCAGATAGCTCGGAGCCAATGTGAACCCAATTCTCCAGCCTGTCATTGCATGGGATTTGGAAACACCATTAATGACAATGGTCTTTTCTTTCATCCCAGGAAAAGAGGAAATCGAATGATGGTTCGTTCCATAGGTTAATTCACTGTAAATTTCATCGGAGATCACAAAGATCTCTTTTTCCGTTAAAAGATTGGCAATCTCCTGCAACTCTTCTTTTTCCAAAATGCACCCGCATGGATTGGATGGATAAGGAAGAAGGACGCATCGCGTCTTGTCCGTTAGTTTTGTTTTGATCATTTCAGCGTTTAGCTTGAAACCATTTTCCCTTGTATCGATAAAAACGGGGATGGCACCGCATAATCTAATAAGTGGTTCATATGCCGGGTAAATAGGTGCCGGCAAAATTACTTCACAGCCTTCTTCAAGAATGGTGCGAAAGGCAATATCAAGTGCTTCACTTGCACCGATGGTAACAAGAATTTCACTTTCCGGATCATATTTCAACCCATAGCGGCGGTCCACAAAGTTTCCAATCGCATTTCGCAGTTCAGGTAATCCCGCGTTGGTCGTATAACCGGTCCGTTTTTCCTCCAGCGATTTAATTCCGGCATTAATCACATTTTCAGGAGTCGGAAAATCCGGCTGGCCAACCGTAAAATTAACAATACTTGGATCGTTCAACACTTTATTATAGATTTTTCGAATACCGGATTTTTCTATTTGTCTGACATTCTTGTTGACTAAATGAAGCATCTGCCACCATCTCCCAGGTTATCTTTTTTATATCTTGATGAGGAAGTAATCACGAGAGTATCATCACAAACCTATCAAACTAATAAAGAAGAATTGATCGCCCTATGCTGGGAAATGTACAATTATGTAAATGAAAGCCGCAGAGAATGGACAAAGACCATCTATACCTTACAAATCAATGACGAACAACCTTCTTACATGATTTCGCAGGAACGGCGAATGTTTAACCATTTTAAAGGGATCATTCAAAAAGGACAGGAGCAAAATGAATTCCGCCGGGATATGGATGCAGGATTTATCGCCCACATGATTCTCATTTATACCAGGGGCATTATCTTCGACTGGCTGCTCCATTCTTCAGATAAATTAGGTCCCGAACATATGGGGCTACTTGTCCCGTTTTTTGATACTTTTGATCCGAAACTGGAGTGTATGAAAAATTAAACTGGAACAAACAACTACAGTTAGCAAAGCGTTTATTTTCAACATTTCAAAGGCTCTCGATCATTTTGGTTGAGAGCCTTTTTTATGCGTAAAATTACTTCAAATGTCTTTTATAGCTCCACAAGTCCTTTGAATAGTTCAACTCCTGTTTCAATGAGTTCATCACGGAAATCATATTCGTAGCTGTGCAGATTCGGATGGTTTTCTCCGTTACCAATATAGCAATAGGACCCTCTAGTGAGTTTCGTATAATAACCGAAATCTTCTGATGCTCGGAGCGCTTCCGTCATCTCAACCATTGGAATGCCTTTTTCTTTACAAACCTGACGAATCTTGTCAGAGCTCTCCTTATGGTTTGATGTTTCTGGGAATTCATCTTGATATTCAAAGCCCACCTTCAGTCCATATTTTTCTGCTTCATCCCTAGTAACTCTCTCCAGATTCTCCTGAAGTTTGTCCATCTCTTCCTCGTAAAGCGCACGAATCGTTAATCTTAATACACCCTTGCTAGCATTTACACCAAAGGCTTTTGCACCAATGTCTACTTGAACGACAGTACATAGCACAATCCCCTTATTGATTTCAGGATCAATGAATCCAGGGATGGCATCAATTACCTTTGCAATTGCGAATGCCGGATTTATGCCTTTTTCCGGTTCGCTGGCGTGAGAAGGAACACCTTCCATATAGATAGACACGCCCTTGGATGCAAATTGGGCTGTCCCATCAATTACATGAACAGTATTATATTTAACTCCGCTCCAATTATGCCAGCCGAAGATTTCATCAATATCGTTTTCCTTGATAAAAACAGAGCACTCGGAAGCACCATTACCTGTTTCCTCAGCGTGCTGAAACAGGAAGAAGACGTTTTTGTCACAACCTTTCTGATCGACTTCCAAAGCGAAACCGCAAAGAGTTGCAGAATGTCCGTCATGTCCACATTTGTGAGAAACTCCAGGGAACTTTGAACCGTATGGGAGATTAATAGTTTCCTCGATTGGAAGGGCATCGAAATCTGCGCGAAAAGCTATGTTTCTTCTTCCAACCGTGGATCGATAGATGGCATAGAACCAATGACCTCTGTCTACAATTTCCAACTGTGTATGCGTTTTAAGAAAATCAATTAAATGTTGTTTTGTCCAAATTTCCTGATTGGAAAGTTCAGGATGCTGATGTAACTCGTGTCGCAATTGTATAGCTAATTCTAGATTTTTACTTTCCATTTTAATTCTGTCTCCTTTTATCAAAGGCAAATACCCTGCTTTCCAGGAGGATTACCAGGGTATTGCACCAACTAATTTTAATGTGTTCGAACCAATAAAAATGTTATTTTATTTCTGTTTCATTGATGTGGGCATCTATGAACCGCTCAAAACTCGGGTCCTGCAGCTTCCCTTTTTTATTCAGGTAAGTACCAATTATGAAGTACAATACTAGCATCGGTGCTCCAATATAGAATGAAAATCTTGTATCAGGGCTGTAGGCAGTATAAATTGCAATAGCAACTAAAACCAATAAACAGATGATCGTTGGAATCGGAAAAGTTCCCATTTTGAACTTTAGCTTGTCCACTGAACCACCGTGTGTCACCAGCCATTTTCTGAACTTATAGTGGGAGAGAAAGCTAGCAAACCAGCCAAGCAAAGTATTGAAACCAGCAATGGAAACTAGCCAAATGAACACTTTATCCGGTGAAACGAAGTTTGTGATCAAAGAAATCTGACCAAGGAATAAAGTGAGAATAACTGCATTCGTTGGGATACCGCGTTTGTTCACTTTTCCCAATGCTTTTGGTGCTTTTCCCTCTTTTGATAACGCAATTAGCGTTCTGCTAAGTAAATATACGATGGAGTTTCCAGCAGAAGCCAAGGATGTAAGAATGATGATATTCATGATCGTAGCCGCACCTGGTATACCTGCCATTCCTAGTAAGCCTGCATAACCATTACTCAAAACGCTTACATTTTTGTATGGAACGACCAGACCCATAACTGTAATCGAACCAACATAAAAAATTAATATACGGATGAAAATCGTATTAATTGCTCTAGGTACATTCTTCTGAGGGTTTTCTGTTTCTCCTGCTGCTGATACAACTGTTTCAACCCCCAGATATGACCAGATTACACCAGTCATCGTTAATATTACCGCTGTTAATCCATGAGGAAACATGGACTGGCTAGTCAAATTGGATAGTCCAATGAATCCTTGATGTCCAATTACTCCAAAAATCATTAGAACACCAACTATTAAGAAGGCAATAATGGCAAAAACCTTAATTCCTGCAAACCAGTATTCAGCTTCTCCGTATGACTTTACATCAATCAAGTTCAAAACCAAAATCAATAATGAAATCAAGATACAAAATGCAACGGGAGGAATGCTTGGGAAGAATTGGTTTAAAATCATCCCACCTCCAACAATTTCGGCACCAAGACCAAGAAATCCGTTAATGTATAAATTCCATCCTACCATGAAGCCTAGAACCGGATGTACAAACAGCCCCGAATACGAAGTATAAGCCCCCGGAATTGGCATGAAGGTAGACATTTCGCCAAGGCCTTTCATTAAAACATAAACTAATATTCCAATAACTAAATATGCAATAGGACCTCCAAGAGCTCCTGCGTTCGAAACCACATTTCCCGAAGCAAGGAATAGCCCTGTTCCAATTGTTCCACCGATGGACATCATGGTAATATGTCTACGTTTCAGCCCGCGTTGTAACTCATTACCTTGATCGTCAAGTTGATTTTTTGACTCCCAATTTTTTTTTGCCGCTTGCATAAATTTCCCCCTCATAATTCTTTCTCGACCATATTTCTAGTTCCTATTAAAAAGCTAATCGTATTTGTATTGGTATACAATTAAACTCATTATGGTCCCGATTAGCATGGATCATAGTTTTGTATTCGCTTTCAAAAACTCCATTAAATGCTGTTTTGTCCAAAATTCTTCGTTAGTAATTTGGGATGTTGATGCAATTCGTGTCGTGTTTTTTACCAACAAATAATTTTGAATCTTCATTTCATATAATCTCACTTTCTAAACTATTCATTTCCGCTGTTGATTTTTGAGTTACAAGACTGACAACCACAGTTACAATTGCGTTAATAATTAACATATATAAATCATTATTAAGCCTCCTCTACTTTTAATAAAGTTTGTACAAACCATTTCATACGGTTCATTCCCTCTTCCAGCTTCTCCATTGAACATGCATACGAAATACGAATGTATCCTTCGCCATATTCAGAAAAACCATATCCCGGAATGACAGCCACTTTCGCTTCATCTACAAGTTGATGGATAAATTCATCCGAACTTAAACCTGTTTTTTCGATTGAAACAAATAAATAAAACGCACCATCTGGTTTAATGGTTTCTAGGCCCATGTCCGTAATACGTTGATAAACATAGTTACGCCGTTTTTCATATTGCTTACGCATATCTTCGACTTCTGGTAAATCGTGATTTAATGCCTCGATGGCAGCATATTGACTGACCGAACTTGCACATACACAGTTATAGGCATGGACTTTAAACATTTCATCTGTGATATAAGCAGGGGCTAATGTGTAACCAATTCTCCAACCTGTCATGGCATGGGACTTTGATAAACCATTGATGACGATGCATTTCTCTTTTATTTCTGGGAATGAAGCGATCGAAATATGTTTCAATCCATATGTAAGTTCACTGTATATTTCATCTGAAATAATAAAAATATCTTTCCCTCTTAATAGGTTTGCAATTTCTTCTAATTCTTTAGCCTTTAAAATAGAACCTGTAGGGTTTGATGGATAGGGTAAAACAACACATTTTGTTTTTTCTGATAAATTTTCTTCAATTAATTTTGCAGAGATTTTACAATTATTATTTCGAGTATCCACAAACACAGGTGTTGCGTAGCACATACGAATCAATGGTTCATAACCTGGATAAACAGGTGCTGGTAAAATGACTTCATCACCCGGTTCTAATATCGTTCGGAAGGCAATATCCAGTGCTTCACTGGCTCCCATGGTAATTAAAATTTCATCTTCTGGGCGATAATTTAGTTGGTAACGTCGTTTTACAAAGTCAGAAGCAGCTTGTCTAAGTTCAAGCACACCTGCGTTATGAGTATATCCAGTTTTTCGTGCTTCAATTGCACGTTTCCCCGCTTCTAAAATGGAATCCGGAGTTACAAAATCGGGTTGTCCAATTGTAAAGTTAATAATCGATGGATCATTTGCCACTTTGTTTCCGATTTCACGGATGGCAGAAATTTTGATGTTTTTTACGGTTTTACTAAGTAAATGATCCATAATACTCTCCCCCTTCTATCCCTATATTTGAGCACGCTTTATATTTATGCAAGAATCATACCAACTTTAAAACACTGATAAATCAGTGCTTTTGAAAAACTCAACATAGAATTTACAATTCAAATTCAACTTATTGATTCTAATTAGATTCAATTCATGTCGAAAAATGTATAACTACGCCTTATTATATGCTATAGTTTCTTACATAAGTATTCAAAATGAGTCGATTGCGAATCAAGCTGAAGGTTTGTAACTTTTCTTGCATGTGGAAATGACTGATGAATGGGGTGAATGCTTTGACAGCAGAGGTCTTACAACAATTTGATGGACAATTACTTATAAAGATTCTTAATACATTAAAAGATCCTATTTGGATTAACGATAAAAATGGGAATGTATTGTGGGTGAATCAAGCCGCTGTTGAAACTTTGTCAATTGGTGAATTAATTGGCTATAACGTTTTTGAAATGGAAAAACAAGGGATATTTTCACCTTCTATTTCAAGGCTTGTCATCGAACAAAAACGATTTATAAGCACCGCCCAGATCACTAAAAATCATGGTCGCTTGCTTGTTTCTGGTGACTATATTCCAGACGAGAACGGGGATATTAAATATCTTGTTACGCATGCAAGACAATTATCCCAAGCGATCAATCAATCAAGTGAATTAGAAAAAATTGAGTCTATTTTACAACTATATAAACAGCAAATTCGCGAGTTAATTTTGCAACAAAATCAGCAGGAAGAAGAATTCTATGTTGGAAAAAGTAAAGCTGCTCAATCCATTTCTGTATGGTCTCAAAAAGTTGCGGATGTCGAGACAACGATTCTATTAACTGGAGAAACAGGTGTTGGAAAAACAGCCTTTGCCTATCGAATTCATCAGTTGAGCAGTCGTAATAATAAACCATTTATTCATTTAGACTGCGGTGCCATTCCAGAATCGCTCATTGAATCGGAATTATTTGGGTACAAAAAAGGGGCATTTACAGGGGCCAATGCGAATGGCAAACTCGGTTTAATTGCAGCGGCGGATCAGGGGACTTTATTTTTAGACGAGATCGGGGAATTCCCTCTTCATCTACAATCAAAGCTTCTGCAATTTTTACAAAATAAGACCTATCGGATGATTGGGGATAACCAGGTACAACAAGCGGATGTCCGAATTATTGCAGCCACCAATGTCAATTTAATGGAACGCGTTAAAGAAGGTACATTTCGTAAGGACTTATTTTATCGTTTAAACATCCTTCCTATGAAAATTCCCCCTTTACGCGATAGAAAAGAAGATATTATTCCACTTTTGAATTTTTATTTAAGTAAATTCAACCAAAAGTATAACCGCGGGCAAACTTTAACCAAAAACTTAATGGATACCTTATACAATTACAGTTGGGAAGGAAATATTCGTGAACTTGAAAATTTAATGGAACGCTTAGTGATTACATCTGCTGGACCCAAAATTGATCTTGAAGATTTACCAAGTGACTTCCCCCTTCAACAGTCTCAAGCAATGATCCTGCAAAACGTTGAAGAAATGAGTTTACCCATCTATTTAGAACAGATTGAAAAAAATATATTAGTTAAAACCTATAACGAAACGAATAGCACTTGGAAAACAGCAAAAAAACTCGGTGTATCCCAATCCTATATCATTCGCCGCTTGAAAAAATTCAATTTGAGAATAAGTGAGAAGAAATTGGTTGAGGAGTAGAAAAATAAAAAAACTGCCAAGGGGTTTGACCCTTCGGCAGTATTAAAACTTAACTATGTTAAAGAACTATGTTGATTTTTAAACAAAGTTGATTAGAGCGGAAATCAGCAATTATAAAATATTTATTTTGGCAAGCGTATTTTAATTAACTCAGCAAAATATTCCGCACCAATTTTTAATATCTTATCATTATAGTCATATTGTGAGTTATGAAGTGGAACATTGCCAATTAAATCAGACTCATCACCATTTCCTATAAATACAAAGCAACCAGGAATCTTCTGCAAAAACGCACCAAAATCTTCCGAAGCCATCCACTGTTGACAATTTCCATCCACTTTATTTTCACCAACCACATTTTGGGCTGCTCTTACCGCTATATCAACACACTCTGCCCAGTTAACTGTTGGTGCGAATTCATGGGTATATTCAAATTGACATTCCGCTCCATTTATTTTGCAAATTCCCTCACTAATCGTTCTCATCCTATCTTCCAGCAACTTTGATACCTCTGTGGTATAACTTCTAGTATCCCCTTTAATCACTACATTCGTAGGTATCGCATTGCGAATCCCATCTGTTATAAATTCAGTACACGAAATGACCGCAGGAACATTAGGGTCCATATTACGGGATATAATGGTTTGCAAAGCAATAACAATTTCAGACGCAATAACGATCGGGTCTTTACCCATATGAGGGCTTGAAGCATGTGTGCCTTGTCCCTTAATACGGATCACAAAATTATCCTCACTTGCCATTATTCCTCCTGTACGAGTTGAAATTGAACCCGCCGGCATACCTGGCATATTGTGCATTCCATAAATCTCATCTACCGGAAAACGTTCAAAAAGTCCGTCTTGCATCATGGCTAAATTGGGGGAAAAGCATTTTAGATACAATTTTAGAAATCTATCACTGTATTGAACAAAAGTACCAATACTATGAAATCGATATAACCATGAAACTATCATTAATTTGGAAAAACTTAATCGATAATGGTTTTAAGCTGGAATATGTTCAGACAGAAATAGTAAAGAATCAAAGAATGAAGCAAATGTTAAGTTGGATCCATGAGCATTATGCAGAAAAAATTATGTTAGAAGACGTTGCAAGGGTGGGTCAACTGAGCCGTTCAGAATGCTGTCGTTATTTCAGGAGGTTTTTAAAATGTACACCATTAAATTATGTTATAGATTATCGTATTCAAAAGAGCTTATATCTACTGCAGCAAGGTGAATCTAATATTACTGAAGTTGCTTATCAAGTTGGTTTTAATAGTACAAGCTATTTTATTGATAAATTCAAAGATTCCATGGACATGACTCCATTAGCATACAAAAAAATAAAATGTATAATATGACCGGGAGTTTTTCAGGTATTGATGGAACACCGAGAACAGGGTAATCAAAAAGGCAGTTTCAAATCCACAATATGTTTGTATTTGAAACTGTCTTTTACTTTTTCTATAACCAATGTAACTCATGCAAACAAAATTAACCTTAGTTTGTACTTTAGGAAAGGTGATTAGAGATGACAGACCAAGAAAAACCACGAATAGATCCTCGTATCCTTCGCACACGTCAATTAATTAAGGAAGCATTAATAGATTTACTACAAGAGGTCGATATCAATAAAATAACGGTTAACCGGATTGCTGAACGCGCAACCATTAACCGTGTGACGTTTTACCTTCATTATAAAGATATTCCGGACATGCTGGAGAAAATGGCACAGGAAATGGCTGAGGATATTGAATCGATAATGGGGAGTACAAAAGGTGACCAAAATTCTGATAAAAACATCGACTTTTTCAAGCTAGAAACCCTGCTTGAGTATATTGCAAAGAATGACAAATTTTATAAAGTAGTTCTTAATTCCAGACGATCCCCCATCTTTACAGAGCGCTTGTTAACTATTCTTACGAAAGCAATAACTGAGAAAACAGCTAACAATAAATTAAAAACTAGTAATGACATTCCAAGGGATATTGCTATTTGGTACGGTTCATCAGCTTTAATCGGTACGATTGTAGCTTAGCTGCGTAACGATATGCCTTATACACCGCAATTTCTCGCTAAGCAGTTGTCTAGACTTTTTCGACTGGGTAAGGAGTAAGCTATAGGTAAATACCTTATATTTGTTAAAAAGCATGGCTATGTCTTTCGTAAACATAGCGATGCTTTTTTTATTTAATTCAAAACCGCTTTATAAAAGTTTTAGGCTCTGATCTAAGCTGACAATACGCCTTTCTTCGTGTTCATTCCCCGTTTAAAAAACAATCACATCCTCTCCTTGTTCCCTTAAAGAAAACTCGGCTTTGGTTTAATCCAAACACCTTTTCTCTGACCGTCACTTTCCATAAAGTTTGTGCAACTCATCTTTGATATATTAAAAAAATTATTTAATGGGAATATTATTGAACAGGACTTTTAAAAAAGGG
Organism: Neobacillus cucumis; assembly: GCF_016107705.1. The sequence continues at coordinate 41,834 of NZ_JAEHGC010000015.1, read as the reverse complement.
GTTAAAGTATGAGAAAAGAAATAATTATGGTGGCGATGGGAACACTAACAGCAATAGGTCTTGCAGGTTGTGGAGATTCACAAAACAGAAGTATGAACGAGATACAAACACAAAAAATCAGTTATTCTCAACGCTCCTTAACTGCGCCCTTTTCAGACTTGCTTTATGGATTTTCTGCCATTGAGAAGTATGTCGCAAAAGGAGATTATGATAACGCCACAACTCTTTCACGAAACCTTTACGATGAATTTCACGACGCTATTTTGCCTCCATTAACAGTGAAAAAAGGCAAAACCTATGCAGACAATGTGGACAGAAAATTTGATGAGCTAACTGAGGCCATTTCCAACAAGAATCAATCCAAAATTCCAAATCTCATTAAGGAAAATCGGAACAACCTCAAAACAATTGCTCCCATTTTGGGTGTTTCCGTCATTTCAACACAATAATCTTAATTTGTAATGGAGGCAATTATATGCGAAGATTAACCCTTAAATTGACAATCGTAGAAGTAGCCATCGGAATTTTGTTTTTGCTTTATGAATTTCTCACTGGACACCCATGGACAGTCGATGGAGTTCCATGGACAATGGATGAAAATTTCCACTTTAACATCGCACTTGGCTTTTTTGTTGGTGCGGGATTCACTTTTATTATGGGTGCCATTTTTGGCTCGACCCAAAGCAGAGATCGTTCGTACAAACCTAAAAATAATACCTGATAGGACACCTCTCCTTTACTTACCGATAACAGCCATTGGAAGCTGGTTTCTCCACTATCGCAGAGTAGAAAGGTGGTAAATATGGATCCGTATTATTATTATACCGTTACCTATGTCGGATTATTTGCTGCAGCATTAGGGATCTCCTCCTTTATGTTTTATCGGATGATGAATGAATAATAGACATTCCTAGAAAAGTGAAAGCGCCTTCATCAGCCTCTGGAATAGCGTAAGACAAGTTGACGAGAAGGCTGTTCTTTAACCTTCTTGGTGGCGATGGCCTACGACCTCGAGGGGCTTGGCTGCTTTCGCTAAACAATTCTCGAAGTCGAAAACTTAAACTTTCATAATCCACAAAAAATGACTATCCCGTAAGATAGTCATTTTTTCATGCAGGTTATTCTTTCATTGATTTCGTAAACATAACGGTAATGAAAATAAGTGTCACAGCAAACAAACCACAAATGATATAAAGCCCGTAACTATCCATTTTTTCACTCCTATCTTCCATGCTATCTATCCCATTTCTGCATCGCACAGCGTATTCTTTCCTTTACCACACGCTAAAGTTCTTTCCTGTCATTATTGAACAACATAATTAAATGACATCACCCACATAGATCCAATTACAATGGTCAAAACGAAAATAATCCCTAAAATAAGTGCGGCTGCATTGTATCTTGATGCTTCACCATCACGAATATGCATGAAGAAGAAAAGCTGGATGACAAATTGCAAAACAGCTGCAATCAAAATACTGACCATAAGCGCTGTTTTCCCCATCAAATGGTTTAATACGAGAAAAAGTGGGATGATCGTCAAAATAATCGATAAAAGAAAACCGATAACGTACGCTTTCATTGATCCAGTATGTTCAGCGTGTTCATGAGCGGACAATTACATCACCCCCATTAAATAAACAACGGTAAAGATGAAAATCCAAACAGCATCCAAAAAATGCCAATACAAACTAATGATTGAAATTTTCCGTGTTGTAACTGGTGTAATCCCTCTTTTGGCAATCTGAATCATCAACCCAATCATCCATAGAATCCCAAACGAGACGTGCACACCATGGGTTCCTACAAGAGAGAAAAAGGATGTAAGGAACGCACTTTTTGTAAGGGTAGCTCCTTCTGCGACCATACTTACAAATTCATTGATCTCAAGGGCTACGAACGTTGCTCCTAAGACTGCGGTTACAATCAGCCAGCCAATTAAAGCCTTTTTCTTTCCTTTATGCATGGCTAGGACCGCAATACCGCTTGTAAAGGAACTGACTAACAAAATGAAAGTTTCAGCAATAAAGCCGGGAATATCGAAATCCTTTGCTGTAAATCCTCCATTTGTATGGGAATGTAAAACAGCGTAAGCAGCGAAAAATGTCGCGAATAAGAGACAGTCGGTTACAAGAAAAATCCAGAAACCTAAAACCTTTAATTCCTCCTGGTCTGCATGGCCATGGTCGCTACCATGGCCTGACATATGAGCAGTCACGCTCTGTGACATATAACTACCTCCCAAAAGTTTCTCCAGTTGGAACATCGACGGAATGGTTATGACTCCTTAACGCTTTTTCCGTTTGTTCAATCTCTTCCACTGGAATGTAATAATCCGTATCATATTGGAATGAACGTGCATATAAAGTGGCTGCGACACCGATTAATCCGATGATGCCCATCCACATCCATTCGAACGTAAAGCCAAACCCTGCAATAAAGAAGAAGCACGACATGATAAAAGGAATACCGGAATTTTTCGGCATATGAATTGGTTCATATTTTGGTTTTTCTTCTTTGTATCCTTCCTGCCGCATTTCTTCTTTTTTGTACCACCAGGCATCTACTCCCCTTACTTCAGGGATGATAGCAAAGTTGTAAGCAGGAGCCGGTGAAGGAATCGACCATTCCAATGTCCGGCCGTCCCAGGCATCTCCGGTTACATCACGTTTACCATATTTAACGCTGTATAGAATTTGCCAAACTTGGATGACGAAGGCAATCCCCATCAGGAATGCGCCAATCGAAGAGATGAAGTTGAGCGGAGCCCAGCCCATATCCCAACCGGCAGATTGGTTATACGTATAAATCCTGCGCGTCATCCCCATAAAGCCGAGAGCATATTGCGGCATGAAGCACACATAGAAACCGATTTGCCACAACCAGAAACCCCATTTTCCGAGCGTTTCATTTAATTCAAATCCAAAAATTTTTGGGAACCAATAGTACATGCCTGCCAGGTAGCCGAACACAACCCCACCGATTAACACTTGGTGGAAGTGGGCAATCAAAAAGTAACTATTATGATATTGATAGTCTGCAGGTGCCGCCGCCAGCATGACCCCTGTTGCACCTCCGACAAGAAAACAGGGTACAAACGCAAACATCCAAAGCATCGGCTGTGAAAATTGGACTCGGCCGCGGTACATGGTAAATAGCCAGTTGAATATTTTCACCCCTGTTGGAATCGCGATTATCATCGTACAAATGGCAAAGACGATGTTCACGTCTACACCGGCCCCCATCGTAAAGAAGTGATGAACCCATGTATAGTACGAAACAATGGCGATCGCAATCATGGAATAAACCATGGAGCTGTAGCCAAAGGTTCGTTTTTTAGAGAATGTTGCAACAATCTCGGAATATACCCCGAAAGCAGGCAGGACAACGATATACACTTCAGGATGACCCCACATCCAAATCAAGTTGACATACATCATCGGATTACCGCCGGCCGTCATCGTAAAGAAATGCCCGCCAAGTAATCGGTCAATCGTTAACATGGCTAATGTGACAGTAAGAATCGGGAATACACCTAAAACAGCAATCGAGGAAGCTAACACGGACCATGTAAATAAAGGCATATCCCTTAACCGCATCGTGGGAGCCCTCATTTTTAAAATGGTGACGACAAAGTTAATTCCTGTGGCCAGACTTCCGATACCGGAAATTTGAATCCCCCATATCCAGAAGTTTTGCCCGGGACCCGGACTGAACATGGTTTCCGATAAAGGCGGATATGATAACCAGCCTGAACTTGCCGAACCGCCAATCACAAACGAGATGTTAAAGAGCATGGCGCCAATAAAGAACAGCCAAAAGCTGACAGCATTTAAAAAGGGATAAGCGACATCGCGGGCACCAATTTGCAATGGAACAACGATATTAAATAAGGCAAACATAAAGGGCATGGCCATAAATAAAATCATGATTGTCCCATGTGTTGTGAATATTTCATTATAGTGGTCAGAGGCTAAAAATTTACTATCCGGCACTGCCAGCTGGATCCGCATTAAAATGGCATCCACGCCGCCGCGGAAGAGCATAAGCAGCGCAGATAAAAGATACATAATCCCGATTTTTTTATGGTCTACCGTTGTGATCCATTCCCTCCAAAGCCAGCCCCATTTTTTAAAATAGGTAACCGAGAAGATAATCGCTACGATAGCCAAAATGATGGAGACATCCGCACCGTAAATCATCGGATCGCCGGTCACAAAAAAATGCGATGTATTCATGAAAATCTTTCCTCCTGTTTACTATTTCTTTGGCATGACCGTGTCTTCACCATAATTGTGCATATGATGATGAAGCGTTCCGCCATTTTTGTTTACAATGTTTTCGTATAATTTGTTCGGATAGGAAGAATAACTTAATTCTTTCACATTGCCTGGTTGGGACAATTCCTGATACCCTGCGTTTGTAAGAACAGGAGAATTTTTTTTCAGATCGGCTGCCCAAGTATTAAAATCCGCTTGACTTACAGCTTTGACCCTAAACTGCATATGGGCAAATCCTGTTCCGGTAAAGTTGGCCCCGCTTCCGAAATATTCCCCTATTTTGTTCGCCTGAAGCCACAATCCCATTGACATGCCAGGCATCGTATATTCTTGTCCTCCAAGCTGCGGTACCCAGAATGAATTCATCGGTGCATCGGAGGTTAAAACAAATTGAACCGGAACCCCTGCAGGAATGACCGCATAATTGACAGTCGCAACCTTTTTATCTGGGTAAGTGAACAGCCATTTCCAATCCAATGATGTGACTTGGACAACAATCGGTTTCACATCTGTAACAGGAGGTTTCGATACTTTAATGGCAGTTTTAGCTGTGTAAATCCCTAGAATAGCGACAATTACAACAGGAATTCCCCACCATACGATTTCCAACACTTTGCTGTCAGCCCATTCAGGTTGATAGGGTGCAGTGTTTCCAGGCCTATCTTTATAACGAATAATGATGTAAACAAAGATTACCATGACTGGAATGATTACAATTGCACATAAAATGACAGAGATTACAATCAAGTCTAACTCTGTTTGGCCGACAGGTCCTTTTGGGTCAAGCACAATGTATTTACTTTTGTCACAACCAGCCAGAAGCAATGTGCCCAACAAACCCAAGATCGAATATTGACTCCATGTTCTCACTTTCATTTCCCCTTCGATTTTGTTGTGTTATTTACCTTAAACACTTTGTGAATAGTAAATAGAGTACCCAACTCTGATTGCATAATTCCAAAACATGGTTTCGGGTTAAAATAGTGACAAAATGTCCACCCTTCCCCACATCAGTCGAAAGGATAAAAGGAACCAACACCCATTCCATAAGAAGAAGCCCTATCCGATCATTGTCAGATAGGGCTTGTTTTTTTATGACACTTCGAATAATGAAAGTTATAACTTAAGTTGATCCATGTCTTCTGGATGACCATTATGTTCAAGAGTCTTTTTTAAACGTTTTATTCGTTTTTGAGATTGTATAAAACTAATGAAGCAAAGAATCGACATAGGGGCACAGTACCAAACAAAGACAAATCCTCCATTGTAATAAAAAGGAATATAGGCAATAGATACCCCAAATAATACAATCGATAACATTAAATAAATACCAATGCAGCGATGATAAAAGGTATAGTGAGATAGGGTTGTGATTCCATTTTTCATGAATTCATGTAAATTTTTATCGGTTTGATAAAACAGAAATAAAGAGATAAGCAGTAAAAATGCATAGATAGGAAGGGAATAAAGATAAAGGGACACGCCTAATATACAGAAGTAGAAACTCAAAAAGAAGACAACCCCTGAAAAAAATAAGGGCATTAAAAATTTATATACGTTTTCATCCAATGGTTTCACACCATTCCCCCTCGAATTCTTAATTAAACCATTTTCTGCAGCACGAACTAAAAAACGAAATGAATGTCCCCCTTTTTATGTGTTCTTTATTGATAATCCTTATGCGGAAAAAACCCTTTTCATTCCCCAATTTGTACAAGCAGTTGGTTAGCTCATTCACCCCATTTTTCATTTGGGACAAATCAATAGTTATTTTTAAATGATAGCTCAATTTAAACCAAATATTTTATAATTTGATAAATTTATTGTTGTCTATCAATATACCACGTGCCAAAAGAGGGAAACCTAATTTTGGCATGCTTTTCTTTAGAAGCAGAGACTTTTCTTTGCAGAAACGGCACTATTCTACACATTCATTAATGTTTAGCCAGATGGGCATGTGGTGTTTCCCCACTGAAAGAAAAAACAAGCATCTAAAAAAAGGTGCTTGTTTTAAGGAAAAATTTAATTGCTCTTTGCACTAGAACATTTCCAATCATGATTTTCTATAAAATTTACGAATGCCTTAACGACATTCCATTCTAAGGATTCCTTATGATAATACATCCACGTTCTTCGCAATATAGCATTTCCTTCTTGATCCGTTAATTGGACTTTAGATAAGTCTTCTATCCCGCTAAGTACCCTGCTGGAAAGGATACCATATCCTAAACCATTTATAACCATTTCCCTACACGTATCAACTTGGTCGACTTCTATACTAATAAAAGGCGCTTGCGCATAATTTTCAGCCCACCAATGATCAATTACTGATTTTAATAAGTAATCCCCTCTATATTCAATTCTAGGGAGACGGGGAAGATCCATCATTTCAAACTCATCCTTTGAAGCAACGCAAATGGTTTCTTCAAATAATTGATGTTTCGATAATCCCCTCCATCCATAGTCTCCCCGAACAAAACTGATATGAACATCCTTACTGTGTATAAGTTGGGTTACGTCTCTGCTCCATCCCGTAATCACCTTGAACTCCACATGGGGATATTGCCTTTTAAATAGTTTCAAAATATGAGGAAGTTCATAATTCGCGAAAAAATTGGATACCCCCAATCTCAACGTACCTACCACGTTATTACTTTCGCTATTACTCATATTTTGAGCATTTTCTTTTATTTTTTGATAATGAGCAAGGGCCTCCTCAGCACTTTGGACAAGATATTCTCCTTGTGGGGTAAAATGCACTCCACGCCTTTCACGGGTTACGATTTTAACACCAAGTTCTTCCTCCATATGCTTTAACCGACTAGTTAAAGCTGGTTGAGTAATAAATAATAATCGAGCTGTTTTTGTAAGATTTTTTTGATTATAAAGTTCCTTCAGTATTTCCCAATCACGGTAATCCATTGTCCCACCTAATAATCTGCTATAAATATTTTTTTTAAACTAATATAATTTTTTGAAATTTTATTTAAATTCATTATTGCATTATCCTAATCCTTAATCAATTGTTAATTACTTCTTTAAATCTCATAAAACATAAAAAACTCAATCATGGGGGTATTTTTAATGGGAGAACAGAAAATTCGGCCAAATCCCTGGAGGAAATTTAATGGTCCAAACCTTGGCTATGTGATAGGACAATATGAACTGTATATTAACGGGTTAGATACCGTTGATTCAGAATTAAAAGAGCTGTTTATTAAATATGGATCACCGTCTCTTGAAACAAGTCAAATGAAAGAGAACGTCGAACATGAATCTTTTATTCCTAGTAAATCAGCGAGTATAGAGAAAGTTATGAAAGTTGTAAAACTACTAGAAGACATTCGTTCACATGGACATCTAGTAGCAAACATCAACCCATTAGAGGTAAATGAACAAAATCATAATTTATTTAATCCAGAAAAATATGGGCTAAGTTACCATGATTTGAAAGCGATTCCTGCTAATCTTGTTTGGGAAGAGGCACCTGAAGGCGTTCAAACTGCATGGGATGCTATAAACCAATTAAAGAATATTTATACCTCGTCACTAGCATACGAATTTAACCATGTTGATCATATGGACGAAAAAGCATGGTTAACTCAGATAGTAGAAACAGGTTCCTTGCATCGCTCCTTATCTAAAAAAGAACAAACAAACCTGTTAAAAAGTTTGACAGAGGTCGAAGGATTTGAACAATTTTTACATAAAACTTTTGTCGGTCAAAAGAGGTTTTCTATTGAAGGTGTAGACATGCTTGTACCTATGTTAAATGAAGTGGTGTACGAAGGTGTAAGAGATGAAGCACGCAATGTCTTGATTGGAATGGCGCATCGCGGTCGCTTAAGTGTCCTGACTCATGTGTTAAACAAACCATACAACAAGATTTTCTCTGAGTTCCAGCACTCGTCCGCCAAACAACAGGGACCGTCAGAAGATTTAGTCGACATTAGTGAGGGTTGGACAGGAGATGTGAAATACCATTTAGGCCGCAATCAATTTGTGGAGGGTTCCGGTAATGTTCGCACACGTATCACCTTAGCAAATAATCCAAGTCATCTTGAATTTGTCAATCCGGTTGTAGAAGGGTTTACAAGAGCAGCCCAAGAGGAACGACAAAAAGCAGGATATCCTGAGCGGGATGTTAAGAAAGCGCTCGCGATACTGGTACATGGTGATGCTGCCTTCCCGGGCCAGGGCATTGTAGCAGAAACCCTGAATTTAGGTGGATTAAAAGGATATCGAACAGGAGGCACCATTCATATCATTGCGAACAACATGGTCGGATTTACGACAGATAGTCATGATTCTCGTTTTACGAGATACGCGAGTGACTTGGCAAAAGGCTTTGAAATCCCGATTGTGCATGTAAATGCTGATGATCCGGAAGCTTGTCTGGCAGCTGTTCGTCTTGCATATAAATACCGTGCTCGATTCCAAAAGGATTTTTTGATTGATTTAGTCGGATACCGACGTTTTGGCCACAATGAAATGGACGATCCAGCGGTCACCCAGCCGCAGGTGTACAAAAAAATTGCGAGCCATCCAACGGTAAGAGCATTGTATTCCGAACAGTTGCGAATAAAAGGCATTCTCGATCAAAAAGAGGTCGAAGAAATCAATCACACCGTGCAAGAAGTGCTTCAAGCCGAGTATGACAAAGCGTCAAGGAGGAAGCAAGATTTGCCATCTGCTGATATAGAGGTTCCGGGGGTTATCGCTAAAGGAATTCCACTATTAGAGACAGGTGTGTTGCTTGATACCCTTCGTGAATTAAATACTGAATTGCTGAAATGGCCGGAAGGTTTTCAAGTTTATCCAAAATTGAAGCGGATACTGAAGCGACGTGAAACAGCACTGAATGAAAACGGGAAAGTAGATTGGGCGGTAGCAGAAGCGCTGGCATTCGCGACAATGTTAAAGGAAGGCACACCCATCCGTCTAACGGGACAAGATTCTGAGCGTGGAACGTTCGCTCATCGTCACATTGTGTTGCATGACATTGAAACAAACAAAACTTATTCACCCTTGCAACATCTGACACTAGCACGAGCTTCGTTTGCAGTTCATAATAGCCCGCTGTCAGAAGCGGCTGTCGTAGGTTTTGAATATGGCTATAACGTATTTGCTCCTGAAACACTTGTAATATGGGAAGCACAATACGGTGACTTTGCAAACACAGCACAGCCTCTCTTTGATCAATTTGTTTCATCAGCAAGAGCAAAATGGGGGCAAAAATCAGGGCTTATCCTTCTGTTGCCTCACGGTTATGAAGGCCAAGGGCCCGAGCACTCTAGTGCCCGTCTTGAACGCTTTTTACAGTTAGCAGCAGAAAACAACTGGACGGTAGCAAACTTGACAAGTGCTGGCCAATACTTTCATATTTTGCGCCGTCAGGCATCCATCTTAGGAACAGAGTTTGTTCGACCATTAGTCATTATGACTCCAAAAAGTCTGCTTCGTCACCCGCTGGTCGCTTCTCCTGGTACTGATTTAAGCAAAGGCAGTTTCCAAATGGTTGTGGAACAGTCTCAACTCGGAAAAAGAACAGAAAAAGTAAAGCGATTAGTGTTAACTACGGGAAAGATGGCTATCGATCTAGCTTTAGAAATTGACTCAAGTAAAGAAAATCGAAGCTTGGAAGAGTTACACATCGTTCGCATCGAACAATTGTATCCATTTCCGAAGGAAAAAGTAGAAGAAATCATAAAGCGTTATCCGAACTTACAGGAAATCATTTGGGTACAGGAAGAACCAAAGAATATGGGCGCTTGGCATTATATTGCCCCTACCCTTTTTGATCTTACATCCGGCAGCCTGAAATTCGGTTACATTGGACGACCGGAACGTTCAAGCACTGCAGTCGGTGATTCAATCGTTCATAAGAAGGAACAAGATCTCATTATCCAACAAGCTTTGAATTATAAGAGTCTAGTAGATACAAAGAAACAAGAAAGAGAGTTAATTAGAAGCTAACAATCATTATCAGCAAGATACCAAAGTTAAAATACTAATTTAATAAGAGACTTAACCTAAAACATAGGAGGATATGACACATGATTGAAATTAAAGTACCAGAGTTGGCAGAATCCATTTCAGAAGGAACTATTTCACAATGGCTTATTAATCTTGGTGATAAAGTTAACAAAGGAGACAGTTTAGTAGAGCTGGAAACAGACAAAGTTAATATAGAATTAAACGCTGAAAACTCCGGTATAGTTACAAAAGTATTAAAGGAACCTGGCGATACGGTAGAAGTAGGCGATGTAATTGCTATTATCGAAGAGAATATAGCTGAGGGAGCCATTCCACCAGTTCTAACAGCTGCTCCGGAAAAACCGGTAGAAGAAACTTTAAATCAACAAAACGCCCAGCCAGAGAAAGAACTACCGAAAGCCACAAGGCCGATTGCTTCACCGGCTGCAAGAAAATTGGCAAGAGAACTGGGAATCGATCTAAACCAAGTAAGCAGCAGTGACCCGCTAGGAAGAATTCGGCCAGATGATGTAAAAGCCTATTCGCATACACCTAAGGTAAAGGAAGAACCAAAATTGGAAAAAGCAAGTCCAAAACCCACTGTACAACAAATTGGTGAAGAGTTTGATAAACCAATAGAGCGTATAAAAATGTCCCGCCGGCGTCAAACCATCGCTAAACGCCTTGTAGAAGTCCAACATACTGCAGCGATGTTGACAACATTTAACGAAGTTGACATGTCCGCTATTATGGATTTACGCAATAAGCGGAAAGATGCCTTTTTCAATAAACATGATGTTCGCCTTGGATTTATGTCGTTCTTTACAAAAGCCGTGGTCTCAGCTTTAAAACAATTCCCACTTTTAAATGCCGAAATTCAAGGCGATGAATTAATTATCAAGAAGTTTTACGATATCGGAATTGCAGTTGCAGCGCCGGAAGGTTTGGTCGTTCCAGTTGTACGGAATGCGAGCCAGAAAAATTTTGCCGAAATCGAACAAGAAATTGGTAATCTTGGTAAAAAAGCTCGTGAAAACGCCCTTACTTTAAATGATTTACAAGGTGGAACATTTACGATTACTAACGGTGGGGTTTTTGGCTCTTTAATGTCAACACCGATTTTGAATAGCCCACAAGTAGGAATTCTCGGCATGCATAAGATCCAAACAAGGCCAGTAGCAATTGATAATGCACGAATGGAAAACCGTCCAATGATGTATGTTGCCCTATCTTACGATCATCGAATTGTGGATGGGAAAGAAGCTGTCGGCTTCCTGGCTATGGTAAAAGAGTTGTTGGAAGATCCAGAATCTTTATTATTAGAGAGCTGAACTTTAATCAAGGATTTTTAGAAGCTTCTCAGTAGAGATTCTCCTACTGGGGAGCTAAAAAATTCCTCAAAGAAATGCACTCTTATCCCTATTAACGATTTAATAGGGATGGTAATAACTCTATAATGATAAAAAAAATAAAAAACGCCAATAGTTTGATATGTTTCGGGGGATTTGTCAATGGAAGCTAAATATTGTAAAGAATCAAGAGTAATACGAACAAGTCGTGTATTCCCTAACGATGTAAATAATCACAATACATTATTTGGTGGCCGGTTAATGAGTGATTTAGACCAAATTGCCTCCATTTCTGCGGCGCGCCACAGTCGAAGAGAATGTGTAACCGCTTCAACGGATTCAGTCGATTTTTTACATCCAGTTCGAACAACAGATTCCGTCTGTTTTGAATCTTATGTGACATGGACAGGCACCTCATCAATGGAGGTATTTGTGAAAATTATAGCGGAAGACTTAAAAAGCGGTAAGCGTAAAATCGCAGCAACTGCCCTCTTAACATTTGTCGCGCTTGATGAGCATAAACGCCCAGCGCGTGTTCCGGAAGTCATTCCTGAAACGGAAGAAGAAATAAAATTACATGAAACCGCCCCCGAGCGGGCAAGAGTACGTAAAGAGAGAAAGCAGAAAAGTAAAGAATTAGCTGCGTTTTTAACAATGCATCAGCACTAGTACTGACACATCATATGATCGATATGATTAAGTTTTTGGAAATCTATCATGTTCTGACAATTTTGATGGCAATAAAAAAGTAGGCCTTCTTCTTATTTCTATAACCAAAAAAACTTAAACAAAAGGAGAAACATTGTATGTCAACTTTACGTGAAGAAGCATTAAAGATGCACAGAGAAAAACGAGGAAAACTTGGTGTTTACTCTAAAGTCACAGTAAGTGATGCAAACGATTTAAGTCTTGCTTATTCACCAGGTGTTGCAGAGCCCTGCTTAGACATACATGAAGACGAAAGCAAAGTATTTGATTACACAATGAAGGGGAATCTCGTTGCAGTTGTTTCGAACGGAACAGCCGTTTTGGGTCTTGGAAATATTGGCCCAAAAGCCGCGATGCCGGTTATGGAAGGAAAAGCATTGTTATTCAAAGCGTTTGCCGATGTAGATGCATTTCCAATTTGCCTTGATACGATGGACACCGATAAAATTGTTGAGGTCGTTAAACTATTAGAACCAACTTTTGGCGGAGTAAACTTGGAAGACATCGCAGCACCGCAATGCTTTGAGATCGAGGATCTATTACGAAAAACGTGCGATATTCCCATTTTTCATGATGACCAGCATGGAACAGCCATTGTAACCGCTGCAGGATTAATAAATGCTCTTAAACTCGTTGGCAAAGACATTGAAGATATACGTGTCGTAATAAACGGTGCCGGTGCGGCAGGTGTAGCTATTGTTAAGCTCTTGCTTCATATGGGGGTAAAGGATGTCATCTTATGTGATACAAAAGGGACTATATATGAAGGACGTACTTTCGGAATGAATCTATTCAAAGAAGAAATAGCCCGCAACACTAATAAAGAACGAAAACAAGGGACATTAGCGGATGCTCTTCTGGGAGCGGATGTATTTATTGGCGTATCAGCTGCTGGTTCTGTGACGCAAGAAATGGTTCGTTCCATGAACCATGATCCAATTATTTTTGCCATGGCCAATCCAGTACCAGAAATCATGCCCGAGGATGCAAAAGAAGCCGGAGCACTAGTAGTTGGTACGGGGCGCTCTGATTTCCCAAATCAAGTCAATAACGTTTTGGCATTTCCCGGAATTTTCCGTGGTGCATTAGATGTTCAGGCAAAAGAAATCAATGAAGAAATGAAGTTAGCAGCCGTGTATGCAATTGCTGGATTAATTTCAGATGATGAAATTTATGCTGATTATGTAATTCCAGATCCATTTGACCGCCGGGTAGCTGCCCATGTAGCAGCTGCTGTTGCTAATGCTGCAATGGAAACGGGTGTTTCACAAAAAAATGTAAATGTTGAAGAGGTAAAAAAACGTCTATTAACGCTAGTAGAAGAAAAACAACCTGCTTTTTTATAAATCTAAAAACCAAAGCTTACCTTATTCGCTGTGTTGATGAATACTAAGGTAAGCTTTATTTGTCTTTTCCTGGTAGCAACGGCAAAGATGAATCAATGTAACCAATTGCTTATGGCTCTCAGCATCTTATTGATTGGCATCGTTATAATGATTGCCTTTCCACACTTCGGCAAAAAGAAAAGCTGCCTTAATTGACACTCGTTCTTCCATATAAACACCCTTTAAGTGTTACATTGGTTTTTTTATTAACTGTCCACCAATTATTATTAATTAACTTATCGGTGTTCTACTTCATCCAATATTCAAAAAATGGAGTTGATCTACATGGCAAAATGGATAGATATATCAACATCAAAACACCAACTAAAACTTTTTGATCGTCACAGGCTTTTAAAAACTTACCCAATTGCAGTTGGAAAAATATTGTAGAGAGGATTTCACCTTTTGTTAATCTACCCGTAACTTTTTCACTTATTGAAGACGACAGTGCATCTTTAAAAATAATCAAGTAAAAATATGCCAATTATGTAACACTTTTTTGTATAATACTGATTGATAGATAAATAAACTGTATAAGGGCAAAATTACGGAAACGTAATGACGCACAGCTAAAGGGACTAAGGTGGAGAATTTCACGACGTTTGCCAGCTGCCAGCGCATTCTTGAAAGAATGTGTTTTTTGCCGTTGACAATAAGGATTTGTGTTTGATCAGATGATGATTAAACGCAAAAATTAGGGGAGCTAGGATGATATACGCAGAGGCCGAAGAATTAGAAAACATGATCAATCAGATGAGAAAGAGTTTGATCCTGATTGCGAAAGAAACTGGCTTAAATAGCAATGACACCCTTTGTTACAGTCAAAAATTAGTTAAGCTTATTACGGAATATCAAAAATTACAGAAAATTCCTACACGAAAAGTGTGATCAAAAAATCCTGTATTTTATAAAAAGGATTTTCTTTGCATTTCTTTTTAGGTTCCTAAGTTAAAGTTCACAAGAGGTAACCGAAAAAATTTCGTACATTTATTCGTTGATTGAATGAAATTATCCAAAGCCTCTTGATCCACTACGTGTTCAAAGTCATATGGTTTGTCTAATGTAATCCCCCTTTGACTCGCAGCTGAAATCATTATACTTAATTCATAATACATGTTTTTTGTTAATACTGCATTTTCAATGTTTTTCATCATTTCTTTATAAAAAGCAATTAAAAAATCAGTTGGCAACTTTTCATAAAAATTCATTATCCACATCTCTCCCTGAAAAGTGAAGTACGAAAACTTTTTTGGACAATATAGATTCAAATTCATTATAAATCAGGGTTTATAAAATTTTTGCTGACTTCGTTTAATCTTTACAAATAATTAATATACTTCCCTATATAACGTTCTCTTTTTGATCAATCAATTCTTTTTTGCTTTGATAAATGGTGTTTCGGGAAAGGTCCGTCTTACTTACTTAAAAAAGACAAAATAAATACCTTTTTAGCTCTTACTCCAGTATCAGCTCCATCCTTCGCTTGATACCATTGATGGCCACGCTTGCCTTCCAGCCCATTTTTATTATAAATGGAAGCGCTTACATTATCAATGTTTTTTTAATCTATTAAAGTAATAAATTCCTGTTTATTTAACATTGGAAGGCTATAACTAAGGTGAGCCTCTTTTTTTGTATCATTGGTTAGAAATTGACCAACGTTTTTTATCTCATAAAAAATCATAATATCCTGCGCCCAACAAGGTTTATGTTCAATTTCTCCTATTCACTTCTCCGATATGAATAACATAATACCACCTTTATTAGAGTGCTATTTTGCACATCCAAATTTAAAACCAAGCTATCTTCATATGAGAAGATTAACCCGGTTTCTTAATTATTTACATCCAATAATTTATAGAACTATTCAGATCAGTATAGTAAAAAAGCGACTGCTTATTGTTCAGCAATCGCACCCTTTAATTGAACAACAAGGAACTTCTATCATCAGGTTTATTTATAGAAAAAAAAGCGTTCCTCCTCTATAGAAACATCGCACCCTGTGATTATTCCTCGGTTGTTTTTTCATTTTAATAAAATTCTTTTGGCTTTTCCATTTGTTCCGGCCAATATAACTGCTGTCAAAAATATGATTTGTATGATCATTCGTCACAAAACTCTCCTTTTCTGAACACGATCATTCTAGTTCAAAAATGCTGAGTTTTTATTTTCTTTTATGTAACAAAACCGGATAAACATCACCACTGAACATCCGACTTAATCTAAATCAATATGGTCAATATTCCGAATAGCTAACACAACAAAACTAAGAGCAATTAATGCCAAGGCAAGCGGAATATAAATAATACTGGCTAATGAGAAATTCGGACCTATTGATTGGCATGTCACACTAACGATTAAAAGTGAAGAAATTATCGTTGCTGGTGTCGAATATTTTCTCATCCCAAAATATAGAGGAATGAGTGCTGCTACTGAGGTCGTCAAGCTAAACATGATTACTTTTATTATCTCCGCCAAAACATCGTTTGAAGTTAAACTAATTGCAGGAGTCAAATGAAAGATTTGATTCAATCCAATAAAACCAAAAATCACCACTATATGAGAAATTGTCATTGCAATGAATGTCATCCATACGATTAGAATCAATTTTGTACTCAGGATTTTTTTACGATTAATTGGATAGGAAAACATAATGAGGATTGTTCGATTCCTAAACTCTTGAATAATCATTTTTGAAATAAGTACAGCCGCAAATACGATAAAAACACCTCTAACACATGCTCCACTTATCGTAAAAATTTCTGTCACATCTTTAAACATTTCGGTACCTTCACTTCTTTCAACGACAGGGATGATACATAAAAAACTCAAAATGATTATATTTGCAAGAATAGCACCTTTGACAAACCATCCTAATTTAAACTTTTTTGATTCAAGTCTTATTAAATGAAACAATATGATCGGCTCCTTAACTTTTAAAATGTTACTCCGTCCACTATTCGCTTCGTACGATAATTAACTCACGATTTGGTCTAACTCAACTTTTTTTATAAAATACTCTTCCAATGTTGTTCGTTTTTTATCAATAGACTCAATATCGATATTTTCCAATATCAATGTCTTAGAAATGTTTGATTGAGGTACTTCTATGGCATAGATACGAATAGTTTGTTCATCGACCACCTTAAAGTTATTAATACCTAATTTATCATGCAGCACCATAGCCGCTTTTCTTTGATTGCTGGTTACCAATTCTATGTACTCTGAATTTCTAGCCTTTATTGTAGCCATTGACGCCTCTTCAATTAGTTTGCCGCCTTTAATGACACCGATTGTGTCTGCAATCTGCTCAATTTCACCAATGATGTGGCTGGAAATTAAAAGAGTCATACCGTATTCTTGATTAAGCATTTTGAATAACTTTCTCATAGCCTTAATCCCAGCAGGATCCAATCCATTAATGGGCTCATCCAGAATCAAGAATTCCGGCTTTGTGATAATCGCTCTGGCGACACTAAGACGCTGTCTCATCCCTAGTGAAAAGTCTTTTGGCAGCTTATTCTCGACATTTTCAAGACCCACTCGATCCAAAGCCTCACGAATCGCCTGCTTGCTGTGGTATCCCATATAAGAACAATGCAGTTCTAAATTTTCCATTGTAGTCATTTTCTCATAGAAAATGGGATATTCGATCATACTGCCTATTCTCTTCAAGTAATCGAAAGAATTATGTTTGAGAGGTTCTCCGAAGATGGTGATCTCGCCATGTGAAGGCTTAATCATATTGGTTAGCAACTTCATAATTGTTGACTTACCTGCACCATTCGGTCCAAGGAATCCGTAAATCTCACCTTGTTTAATGTTCATTGTTACATGGGACACAACATCATGCCCTTGGAAAGTTTTTGTTAAATTTCTTGTCTGTACAACATAGTCCATGATGACCCTCCTCGTTTTCTAACTGTTTTCATTCTAGCAAGCGACCCTTGCTTTTTTCTGTCAAAATTCTTACAAAAATCTTAAGAAGCTACTTATTGAGACGTTTCAATGAAAATGCAAATGACGTTTTTTCAAATGGTATGGATTGTATTGAAATGTCTCCTTGCATTTCTTCAACCAGTCTTTTTGTAATGGTTAAACCTAGACCACTGCCCTGGAAGGCTTTATTTCTCGATTCCTCAAGCGTGTACATACGTTCAAATACACGCTCCTGCTCGGTTTCATTAATTCCTTTTCCTTTATCGGAAACTTCGACATAGACCCTCGTTTCATCATAAAACATCTTTAAACTGATCATCTTTCCATCCGCACCATAGCGAAGACCATTTGAAATCAAGTTATATAATACACGGTTTATTGCTTCTTCATTACCAAGGGCAAAAACTGGCTTTTCTGGTATCTCAATGACCACTTCCAACCCTTTATTTTGGATCCATTCATAGAACAATAGAATATTATTTTTACAGATCTCAGTTAAATTAACTTTTTCAAGAGGAATATCCGTATCACCGGATTCTAACTTAGTCAAGTCAAAAAATGTATTCAATAACGTAATGAGTTCTAATGTTTTACTATGTACCTGTTTTAGCAACCGTACTCTTTCTTGTTCATCAATTTTAGGTTGATTTTGAAGCATTTCCATATATCCTGAGATCACTGTAAGCGGCGTTTTAAGATCATGAGAGACATTCGCCAACATCCGTTTCATCGAGGCTTTCATTTTTTTATAGTGACGTACATTTTCTTGATAGCCATCGACAATTTGATTTAAATAATCTAACATTTCAATGAGTTGCTTATCATCAGTTACGATGAGAATTCTCTCACTTGATTGTGAGGCTTTGATCTGTTTTAGTTTTTCTGCTATATAAGTAAGACTCTTTTTTCTTCCATTATTTGATTGATATTGATAGATTATACAAATAAGAAGGACAATTATGATACAGCTTAATACAGTAATCATTTAAAATTCTCCCAGCTTGTACCCGATCCCCCATATTGTTTTAATATAGGCAGGTTTCGATGGGGTATCCTCGATTTTTTCTCTCAGTCGACTTATGTGAACGTTTATAATATTTTCATCACCATAGTAATCGTCACCCCAGACGGAACGATAAATCTGTTCTTTTGTAAAGACCTTCTTTTGGTTTTCAAAAAACAAACAAAGAATCTTCCATTCCTTTGATGTTAAGTTGATCTGAATGCCGTTCTTTGTCGCGCAAAGATTCTCCATATCCAATTCAATCTCATGTACTTTGATTATTGATGTATTTCGTTCTATTTGAGTGACTATGTACTGTGTGGATCTTCTTATGACCGCTTTCACTCTTGCCGTAAGTTCAACCATTGAAAATGGTTTAGTGATATAATCATCTGCTCCTAGACCAAGCCCTAATGCTTTATCTACTTCGCTATCTTTTGCTGACATAATAATTACGGGAATGTAACTCCTAGTCCGCACCATTTGAAGAAAGTTCATACCATTTAATTTTGGTAACATTAAGTCTAACAAAACCAGATCATAATGCTCATGCTTAAAGGCATGCACTGCTTCGTTGCCATCAAAAACACATTTAACATTAAAGGCCTCATTATTTAAATATGTTTTTACCATATTACTAATATCCGGATCATCTTCGACAAGTAAAATCGTTTTCTGCATCATAAACAACGCCTCCCTTGTAATCATTTTATATAATACGTTCTTTAACCCCACTCTGGAAGTTTAAGTATTGTAGGTATTTCTGCTTTAGATTAAAACTGATCACCTAAATATCAGCTGCAAACTACTTAGATTCCTCATCAAATAGTCCTTCATTTGACAGCCACGTTTTTTTAAACCTACCCCTTTAGTGTAATAAGAAACACACATGATTTGTTGACTCACACCCCTAGATGAAAATTATTCATCTAGGCGTTTTTCATTTTCCCTTACACCCCATACTGGTAAGACTATCTTTATTTTCTATTGTCTTTTTTCCCTTATAAAAATCAAATCACCTAATTTCTCCATTTATTTTCACAGAAAAAGCTGCCAAAATGACAGCTTTTTCTGCAACTCTAGCAACCTATAAGGGTTCTATTGGCTAGTTTGGTTTAATAAACAAAAAGCTGATCACGCACCATTTATTTCATTTAAGTTTAAGTAGAAACATGACAATATTCTTAAAATAACCTGCAGCATTAACAAAACATTACTGTTGTTCTAATAATGCATATAACTTTCAATAATGGCTCCAATTGCAGAACAAAAAATATACTACGATTGATTTATTTTCTACAACACTAATACACACCTAACCTTATTTATTTAAAACTTCCGCAAAAGCTCGAACAGGAAAGGTTCCAAATCCCTTAATTTTAGGAGATACGGCATAAAATAAGAAGTCCTTATTTGAGAGACCCTTTAAATTACACAAGTGTTCAACGATTAGTATTTCTTGTCTTAGTAAAACCGTATGTACGGGGCGAGCTTTTCCTGACGTATCGTCTATATTTACAGAATCAATTCCAACTAATGCAACTTGTTTATTTGCTAAATATTTGGCTGCTTTTTCGGTTAAATAGGGATGGTCTTCAAAATACTGATCTGTATTCCAATATTTGTCCCAACCTGTATGAATTAAAACAGCTTTTCCTTCAATATCAAGTTCATTAAATAATTCTTCATCAATTTCTTTGTTGTTTTCTTCAACATGAACAATAATCCCTTCTAAACCAGCCATTTTATCAATGGTCGTTTCTGAAAGATCTTTCCCATCATGATATCTATGGAATGGAACATCAACATAAGTTCCTGTATTAGAGACCATTTCTATTTTTCCAATTTGAAATTCTGTACCTTTTTCATAATGTTTTCGAGATTCTTCCCGACTTAGATAATCACAGATTATTGGAGCAGGTAACCCTTTATAAGTTATAAGACCATCTTCAATAGTATGACTTAAATCAATAAAAGCTTTATTCCTCATATTATATTTCCACTCTCCCTTTTCACAATTATTTAAAAATGATACATGAAAATTTTAACATATTATCCAATTTTTATAAGGTTTATGCAATCTCTTATTAAATTAAATGGCCGAATACATAAAGAAGGACGCTTTCTTGTTAAGAAAATGTGCCCTTTAATGGGATAACTAAAATAGGTTTAGTCCTAAAATCGCTCATAGCTTGTTGAACTATTTTAGCATTGTTGGCTAACGTAACAATTTGTACAAATGCACTAGATATAGATTCTTGAGAGATTCTTGAGATTCTTGTAAGCTTCTAAAATTCTTGTTCTAAGATTCTAGCTAGTATCTAAATCGCCTTGTGTGTTTAAAGTTATGCGGCATTGTTTGAAAAAGCCGCCAAAAAAGGCAGCTACGACTGAACCCCCGATTCCCACAGCCAATTAGCGTTTTTATACATAGGTATTCCTCCTTCAAATATCGTTAACTATTTGATATTCACTTATCTAGCACTATACCGCCTTGCTTCTTTATGGACTGCTGGCATACAGGTAAATTTTGCTATACAATTTGTGTATGGAACTATAACAAAGTGTGGTGAACATTGTGTTTAAACTATTACTAATTGAGGATGATGCAACGCTTTATCATGAGATAAAAGAAAGGTTAACAGGTTGGTCTTATGAGGTTTTTGGCGTTACGGATTTTAGCAATGTGATGCAGGACTTTACAGAAGTGAAACCTGATTTAGTGATCATTGATATCCAGCTGCCCAAATTTGATGGGTTTCATTGGTGCCGCATGATCCGATCCCATTCAAATGTACCGATCCTTTTTCTG
Organism: Neobacillus cucumis; assembly: GCF_016107705.1. Next base: position 20,382 of record NZ_JAEHGC010000015.1, on the reverse strand, counting down.
TCTTCTCGGGACCACCCTTCCGACATGGTGATGTCCATGCAGCTTGGCGCGGATGACTTTGTCCAAAAGCCGTTTCATTTTGATGTGCTGATTGCCAAGATCCAAGCGATTTTACGGCGCGTCTATAATTACAATACCGAACAAGTCCAGTTCAAAACTTGGAATGGCGCTGCTGTGGAATATCAAAAAAATACGGTGACCACTGAGGCGGGCTCGATTGAACTTACGAAGAATGAGATATTAATATTAAGAGAATTAATTGGGCAGAAAAATAAAATTGTCACCCGTGAAGCGTTAATCAAAAGCTTATGGGACGATGAGCGCTTTGTCAGTGACAACACCTTAACCGTCAACGTCAACCGCCTGCGGAAAAAACTCGATGAACTTAGTCTTGGGCAATATATTGAAACCAAGGTGGGACAAGGCTACATCGCTGTTGAAGAGGCCCAGCCGCTATGATAAAAAAGTATCTCATAGAACGGCGGAGCTGGATTCTCCTGATTTTATCCTTGGAATTTTTGGTTATTTTCGTTGCGTTTCTTGATACGTCAATCCCATTGCTTCCACTTCTCTATATTGTATTTATTTCGTTGATTATTTTTGTGATTTTCTTGTCCATTCGCTATCAGAAGGAAACGATATTCTATAAAGTCTTAGAGGAAAGAGAAAACAACCTGGATCCTATGAGCGTACCCAGTGCCTATCGTCCTTTTGAAGGGATCATTGAAAACAGCCTTACGAAACAAATTGATTTTTTAACACAGGAAGCGGCTGCTAATTGGACAACATTGGAACAGGAAAAAGACCAACTATTATCTTGGATACATGAAGTAAAAACACCGTTAACAGCGATGCAGCTGATTATTGACCGCATGGAGGATGAAAAACTGAAAGCGGATCTACGGTATGAATGGCTACGTATTCACCTTCTGCTGGATCAGCAACTCCACCAAAAGCGGATCCCTTTTATGGAAAATGATTTGTATATTGAAAACACAAAACTAAAACCATTAATTTTTAACGAAATCAGAACCTTGCAATCCTGGTGCATGCAAAAGGGAATTGGTTTTGAACTGGAACTGGAAGAAGAGGAAATCCTGACGGATGCCAAATGGCTGGCGTTCATACTCCGACAACTGTTAACAAATGCTGTGAAATATAGCGAGGAATCTGACATCCTTTTAAATAGTTATGTCCAAGACGGACGAACCTGTTTCAAAATCACTGATTTCGGACGCGGTATCACTCCAAATGACCTGCCCCGCATTTTTGATAAAGGCTTTACCTCTACAGCCAACCATCAAGACGATTCGGCAACCGGTATGGGATTATACCTTGCCCAAAAAGCTGCTCGGCCATTGCTGATCAAGATTAACGTTCACTCTGAGCTTGCAATAGGAACGACATTTACCTTGACCTTTCCGCAAAAAAATGAGTTTGTTCATATTACCGGCATGTGACGAAAATGTCATATGCTTTTGTTGTTTTGTTCGTTCAATCGAAGGAACGGCAGACCTAAGCTTACTATAATGAAGCTATCGGATAATAAAGGAGTGTGTCGTTATGCAAATACTTGAAGCTACTAATATTCAAAAAAATTACGGTAACAAGTTTAATAAGCAAGAAGTATTGACAGGATTGAACTTAAAAATTGTAAAAGGTGAATTCGTGAGTATCATGGGTGCATCCGGTTCAGGTAAGACAACCCTGCTTAATGTCCTTTCATCAATTGACAGGGTGAGTAGCGGGAAGATTAAGATACAGGGAAAAGAAATCACCCGAATGAAGGAAAAACAGCTTGCCGAGTTCCGCAAGCACCATTTAGGCTTTATTTTTCAGGATTACAACTTGCTGGATACCTTGACGGTTAAAGAAAATATTTTATTGCCTTTGTCCATTACCAATGTCTCAAAACAAGAGGCAGACCGAAAGTTCAACGAAGTGGCGTCACAACTGGGGATTACCGAGATCGGCAATAAATACCCTAATGAAATATCAGGCGGCCAGAAGCAGCGCACCTCTGCAGCACGGGCATTTATTCATAACCCGAGCATTATTTTTGCAGATGAACCAACAGGTGCACTCGATTCCAAGTCAGCCTCCGATTTATTAAATAAACTGGACCAGTTAAACATCAGTAGCGGCGCCACGATTGTAATGGTAACGCACGATCCAGTGGCTGCCAGCTATAGCAGCCGAGTCATTTTTATTAAGGATGGTCAAATATACACCCAACTGAACAAGGGTGATCAATCACGCCAAGCATTTTTTAAAGATATCATGAAAACACAAGGTGTATTGGGAGGGGGCACCCAGAATGAGCATTAATCATTTGATTATCCGTAATCTGAAAAAGAATCTAAAAAACTACTATCTTTATGTGTTTGCCCTAATCTTTAGTGTTGCCTTATATTTTGCCTTTGTCACTTTACAATATGACCCGGCGATGGACGCGACAAAGGGCTCCATTAAGGGTGGTGCCTCCATTCGGGCAGCATCCGTTCTTCTTGTCGCTATTGTGGCGATCTTTCTGCTGTACGCGAATACGATTTTCATTAAGAGGCGCAGCAAAGAAATCGGTCTGTTTCAACTGATTGGGATGACCAAAAGCCGAATATTCCACATCCTGAGCACTGAGAACTTTTTTCTTTATTTCGGCTCCCTGGTGATAGGAATATTCCTTGGCTTTTCATTTTCCCGATTTATCATGATGATTCTGTTGAAAGTCACGCAAGTGGATGCGGACGCCGTTTTACGATTTTCAACCAAGGCTTTTGTGCAAACTCTGATTGTGTTCGGCACCATTTATTTGTTGATAATGTTGATGAATTATATATTCATAAAAAAACAGTCCATTTTGGCTTTATTTAGGCTTACATCGTCGACCGAACAAAAAGTAAAGAAATTATCGATTTGGGAAATTCTGATCGGAATCATTGGTATGATTCTGATAGCGGTTGGCTATTACGTTTCTTCAAAATTATTTGGCGGAGATTTTACCACGATAAATGAATTATTCATGGCGATGATTGGTATTCTTGGTTCTGTCATCATCGGAACCTACCTGTTTTACAAAGGCTCCGTCAGTTTTATTTTTCATTTGATACGGAAAAAGAAAGATGGGTATTTAAACATTAAAGAGGTCTTATCACTTTCTTCCATTATGTTTCGGATGAAATCAAACGCCTTATTATTAACAATTATCACTACTGTTTCCGCTTTGGCCATTGGACTTTTGTCATTAAGTTATATTTCTTACTACTCTGCGGAAAAAATGGCTGAAAATAATGTGGCTGCCGATTTTGCCTTCACCAAAACGACGGATGTCGAACAATTTAAAAAGGCATTAGAAGAAAATCATCTGCCCTTTAATGAAAAAAGAGCCGAAGTCATTCAGGTAAATGCTGACCTATCGACCATTATGGAAACCGGATTGCAGGAATTAACCATTAACCCAAGCAGCGTGCCTCTCCCGGTCGTCAGTGACAAAGCTGTGATAGACATGGATCTACCGCCAGAGGAAACAATCTTTACCGGTTATAATGATTTGCTGCAGTCATTTATGTCACTAAAGGATTCAGGGCAAATCAAATTGCATGGACAAAACGAGGTCATTTCTTTACAGTATAAAGGCTTAGAAAAAGAATTTATTGTTTCAAGATATTTTACAGGCGGTGGCTTTCCTGTGGCGGTTGTCAACGACTCTGTCTTCAAACAGTTAAAAAATAATCTTGACCCTACCATCCAAAAGAAATCCTCTTTATTTATTGGGATTACGTTGAAGGATGAAGAGCATGTTACAAAGGCGAATGATCTATTCAAAGAAATGTTTGGGAATGAGGACAACTCGATGGATTCTCGGTTGGAAATGAGCAACTTTCAAAAACAAAATATGGGACTGATCATGTTTATCGTCAGCTTTTTGGGATTAACATTCCTGATTACCTCTGGCTGTATTTTGTATTTTAAACAAATGGGCGAAGGTGAAGAGGAAATGCCTAGCTACACAATCTTAAGGAAACTCGGGTTTACCCGGGGGGATTTAGTGAAAGGCATTCGCGGGAAGCAGCTGTTTAGTTTTGGGATTCCTTTAGTAATCGGCTTATCACACAGTTACTTTGCCGTCAAATCTGGCTGGTTCCTTTTTGGGACGGAACTGTGGACACCGATGATTGTAGTCATGGTTGTATATGCCACGTTGTACTCTATCTTCGGAATGCTGTCTGTTCAATATTACAAGAAGGTTATTAAAGAAGCACTATAACATGAAAGGCTCTAGTATGGTTGTATATGCTGGAGCCTTTGTTTTATTTTTTAGTTGTGTACATGGCCATTATTTGAATGTAGATCAAGTAATAAAGGATATATCTGCATAAACAACAAAAAATGGTATTGATGCCTACGCAAATGCATAATGTGGGAAAAAGAGTGAAAAAAACAAGAGAAAAAATTCTGGAAAAGTGAAATTTAAATGGAAGGATTGGAGTTGTGTTGATTTCTCCTCACAGCAATTTGATAAAATTCACTGAAGAGCAGAATGAATCCTATTTCGATATATCCACTAATCGTTCAGATTTTGTAGAAGTATTTAAACATAAATGGAATTATAAAAAAGTAAGAGATAAAAAGATTATAAGCAGAATGAAAAAGATTCTCTCCCAAAAACCTAAAAACAAACCATTAGAGTTTCTTGAAAATATAAAACTTGCAAATGAGGGGTTGTTATTTTTTCACCGCCATTATGGTGGCAATCAGCAGTGGTATGATGAAAGAGCAAAGATACAAAAAGGCTGCGGACCAGTTGTGGCTGCCAATATTTCATACTATCTAGCAAAAAAGGATAAGGGAAAATACGAAAAGCTTTTTAATCCTAAAGATTTGTCTCAGCAGGAATTTACCATGCATATGGAATCCCTCTATCATCACATGAAACCTGGAGTGTTTGGGATGACGAGTCTATTTGACTTTTCGTCCAAAACGGAGAGTTACGCTTTATCAAGAAATGTTTCATTAAACAGAGTGAGCAATAAATCAAAGTTTACATTGGACAATACAACCATGTATATAAAAGAGGGGCTGCTTAGTAATTGTCCTGTGGCTACATTAAATCTGCTATGGCCGAAAACGGGTTATCCATACGCATGGCACTGGATGACCATTACTGGATATTCTCGAGATACTTTTGATAACAGATGGATTACCGTATCAACATGGGGTGAAAAGCGTATTATTAATTATCGAGCTTATTTTCAAGCAATGTTTTGGTTTGGAGGCGGATTGATGTACTTTAATTAAATTTCGCTGATAGAATTTCTGGATTCGCCGATAACTACCTTGAGCATAACCCGCACGATAGCATGTTTCAGCATTTCACTTAATCTTACCTAATTTATCCATTTTACATTCAATATGTAAAGTGTAATCCATATTTTTAAAGTAGCTTTTACCTTCAACACCTTGCTCATTAATTTAATTTCATTAACCAAGTCGCTTAATTCATCTATTCTTAAATCAGCTTTAAAATTAACGGATTAAGGCTAGGATCAATCAATGGTTATCAAGAAGTAATGAGGTATTTCCGTCAATTGCTTTCAGGAGATGTTATGGACGTTATCGAAATTACAGCGGATAAAATACGAAGTTATATCAATTATCTTCGAACCGAACGTATACCATACTCAGAGGATGAACATCGAAAACGCAGCAACAAAGAATTATCTGTTCACATGATTAACATTGGTATTCGGGCGTTAAGTACGTTTGCTTTTTGTTCACCGAGAAGATGATATCACTTGGTGGAGGGCTTACTTTTGAAGAAGCATTTTCAAAAGAAATAATCTGAATGGAATGTCTACATGACAAAGGATCGTTCACTTTCAAACACCCCTTTTAAATACATTTAGGGCAAATTCCTTGTAATTCAAAAAAGTGATGAGTTACATTATATTGTAAATTAATTTTGGCGAATTCTTCTACTTGAATTAATTTTGGGTAATAAAAGTCAGCAAGATTCCCGCACAATTTACATCGAGCATGGTAATGAAAGGAAGTAGCCCATTCAAAGCGACTAGCAAATTCCCCAAAGGACAACTCATTTATAAGATTATATTTCTTAAAACTTTTTAAGTTACTATATATCGTGGCTGGCGTTAAACTAGGCAAAAATTCCTTTAAATCTTTACAGATTTCATCTACGGTGGGATGAGAATTAGAAGTGGCCATATACTCCAATATGGCAATTCTCTGTGGGGTTAGCTTTAATCCATTATTTTTTAATACCTCAAAACCTTGTTGAACACGTGGATGATTCATCATCTACAACATCTCCATTGTATTTTTTTATTTACCATGTTGGTAAATTCGAGAATATTATAAGTTTAATAGAAGGGCACCGATAGAATCGAGAATAACATTCAAAATCATTACCCTTGTAAAACACGAATGCTGTCATCCAAATTAGACAACAGCACTAATATGTGTTTTAGGATTTCTTTTTTGTGTATGGATCAAATCAGGTAATGTAATTTCCATGTTGATTTTTCACCAAAATAGAGAGACCGACTAAAATTGTCGGTCCTCTTGGGAATAACAGGGATAATAATTAACAACTTTCATTGGGCTTTGTTGCATGAATACCCGTAGTCGTTAATTAAGATCGAAACGATCTGCATTCATTACCTTTACCCAGGCGGCAATAAAGTCATGTACAAACTTCTCTTTGTTATCTTCTTGAGCATAAACTTCTGCAATGGCACGTAGAACGGAGTTTGAACCAAACACTAGATCAACTCTAGTTGCTGTACGCACTACTTCACCTGTCTTGCGGTCACGTCCTTCATATATACCACCTTCTACAGGCTTCCATTCAACTCCGATGTCAAGCAGGTTAACAAAGAAGTCGTTAGTAAGTGTACCCACACAATCAGTGAAAACGCCGTGTTTTGTTCCACCGTAGTTTGTACCTAGAACACGCATACCGCCAATAAGTACAGTCATTTCTGGTGCAGTAAGGTTTAGTAGTTGTGCCTTGTCTACTAGAATCTCTTCTGCACTTACACTATACTGCTTCTTCTGATAGTTACGGAAACCATCGGCGATAGGCTCTAAGACTGCAAAACTTTCAATATCAGTTTGCTCTTGTGTTGCATCGCCGCGTCCAGGTGCAAAAGGAACCGTTACGTCAAAACCTGCATCTTGAGCAGCTTTCTCTACTGCGGCACTACCGCCTAGTACAATCAAGTCGGCCAAGCTGACTTTTTTATCTAGATGACTTTGAATGTCTTCTAATACACTAAGCACTTTTGTAAGTTGTTCTGGTTGATTCACTTCCCAATCTTTTTGTGGAGCAAGACGGATGCGAGAACCATTTGCGCCGCCACGATTATCTGAGCCACGGAAGGTACTTGCTGAAGCCCAAGCCGTTGTGACTAACTCGGTAATTGTAAGACCTGAATCCAGGATCATCGTTTTAATCTTTTCTACTTCATTATACGTTAATTCATAATCAACGGATGGTACAGGATCTTGCCAGATAAGCTCTTCTTCTGGAACTTCCGGGCCAAGATATCTTGAAGCAGGACCCATGTCACGGTGTGTTAGTTTGAACCATGCACGGGCAAATGCATCTGCAAATTCTTCCGGATTCTCATGGAAACGACGAGAAATCTTTTCGTATATTGGATCAAAACGTAAAGCCATATCCGCCGTGGTCATCATCGTCGGAACACGTTTTGATGAATCTTCTGCATCCGGTGCAAGATCATTCTCATCAGGATTTACTGCAAGCCACTGAAATGCACCTGCAGGACTCTTTGTAAGCCACCATTCATATCCAAACAATAGATCAAAGTACCCATTATCCCACTGTGTCGGATTAGCAGTCCAAGCACCTTCAATACCACTCGTGATGGTGTCATGACCTTTACCTGAGCCATGTGTGCTTAACCAACCTAAACCTTGTGCTTCAATAGGAGCAGCTTCTGGTTCTGGACCAACATGAGCAGCATCTCCTGCACCATGTGCCTTACCAAAAGTATGACCGCCAGCAACTAGTGCAACTGTTTCTTCATCGTTCATTGCCATACGTGCAAAGGTCTCACGTATGTCACGAGCACTTGCAAGCGGATCTGGTTTACCGTTTGGTCCTTCAGGGTTAACATAAATTAGCCCCATCTGAACAGCAGCAAGTGGGTTCTCAAGCTCACGATCACCTGTGTAACGGTTATCACCCAACATTTCAGTTTCAGAACCCCAGTAGATATCTTCTTCTGGATGCCAAATGTCAGCACGTCCGCCTCCAAAACCAAATGTCTTGCCGCCCATTGATTCGATCGCAACATTACCCGTTAGAATCATTAAGTCAGCCCAAGAGATCTTGTTGCCATACTTCTGCTTAATCGGCCATAGTAGTCGACGGGCTTTATCAAGGTTACCGTTGTCAGCCCAGCTGTTCAGTGGAGCAAAACGCTGATTGCCAGTTCCGGCACCACCACGGCCGTCACCTGTACGATATGTACCTGCTGAGTGCCAAGCCATACGGATAAAGAATGGACCATAATGTCCATAGTCTGCCGGCCACCAATCTTGGCTGTTTGTCATAAGCACTTTAAGATCCTGCTTAAGAGCATCATAATCTAATTTTTTAAATTCCTCTGCATAATTAAATTCTTCTCCCATTGGGTTAGATTTTCTGTCATGCTGATGCAGAATTTTCAAGTTCAACTGGTTTGGCCACCAGTCTCTATTTGGCATATTACTAGATTTGTTAGAAGTTGCACCGCCATGGTGAAACGGGCACTTTCCAATGTTAGTAGTGTCTTTCGTGTCCATATTTTTTTCCCCTTTAGTCATTTTTTTCACCCCGTTAATATTTTTGATAGCGATTAAAATATGCTATATACCTATTAAAAATTAAAATCATTTAAAAATCAATATTAATATATAATAAATTTAATTTATTTTTATTTCAGATAATTCAGTAAAAATATTTAAATTTGAAATAATACTTATGCTAGTTTAAAGTAGCAATATTCATAGTTTCTTTACTATATGCCTACCTTTTTCAATTAAGCTTTGTTGTTGGTGTCTTAATTTTTCATACGTAGCGGACAATTCCAGAAATAAAGGCTTATCCATTGATGCAAGAGCATCATTAATCTTTTCCTCTAGGAGCGTAATTTGCCGGGTGACCATTGCTTCATCCAAGACCATTTGTATATACATATCAAGATTTGAATTCACATCTTGAGTTTTCTTTGATGAATTAAGCGATTTCATAATCTCACTATATGAAGTGCTTTTATACGGTTTTTTCTTTTCCATTGCAAATCACCCCTATTACCTTTTTATATGATCATCTTTTTCTTATATATATCATCCTTATTCCACATTTATTCAAGAGTGGACAGGAATATTCCCAAAGGTAGTAGAAGGATGTAATACATTAATTAGGTGGTTTGGCTTTGAATTAAATTTTCTCGCATTATGTTGTTCGTCTACTTCTTCCTCTAAAGAAAAAAGTTGAATAATAAGGTCCAAAATTTCCTTTTGGTTAGAATTAGTAGCAACCATCTGTTTCATTCCAATTAAAGGTGAATGCATCATTTGGGTAACGATGCTTTTTGAATATTTACGAATAATTTTTCGTTCCCTTTCGGTTAAACCTGGTAACTTATTTTCAATTTGACTGATAGCCTCTTCATAGATTGCTAATGATTTTGAACGAAGGGCAGCCATAATAGGTGTAATGTCCAATGTGCTTAACCACGCCTTAAAGGTCAGCAATTCCTGGTCTATCATATCGTTGATTTTTTCACGTTCTTGAGCTCTTTTTTCTAGATTGGTTTCAACAATACTTTCCAAATCGTCGATATCATATAAGAAAACATGATCCAGGTTATTAATTTTCGGATCAATATTTCTTGGAACAGAAATATCAATCATGAATAAAGGTCGTTGTGTTCTTTTTAGGTTAATAGTTTCCATATCTTTTGCAGTGATGATAGGTTCTTTCATATCAATCGAACTTATAATAATATCAGCTTCGATTAGTACATCGTGAATTTGGTCCATTGTTTTGGTGCCAGCACCAAATTTCTCTGCCAATTTCTTAGCCCGTTCATATGTTCGATTCACAACAATTATTTTATCTGCTCCATTTGCGTGAAGATGTTTTACCGTTAATTCTGCCATCTCACCTGCACCTAAAATAACAGCAGTCTTGGAATGTAAAGGACCAATAATTTTTTTTCCTAACTCTATTGCAGCATAACTAACAGAAACAGCATTTCTGCCGATATCCGTTTCGGAATGAACATGTTTAGCAAATGTAATGGCTTGTTTAAATAATTTATTAAATATAGTACCTGTTGCTTGATGACTGTGGCTACTAGTATAAGCTTCTTTAACTTGTCCTAAAATTTGAGTTTCTCCTAGAACCATAGAATCAAGACCACAGATAACGCGGAATAAATGCTTTACAGCTTCATCATTTTCTTTTAAATATAAATTATTTGTAATCTGTAATTTATCTGCATCAAAAGAATCGTAAAGAAATTGGATAATTCTATGCTTAACCATATATGTTTCATCTACAACTGCATAAATTTCAGTTCGATTACAGGTTGACAAAATTACACACTCTTGAATACCCTCGGTACGATACAGAGATTCAATAAAATTGGAATAAGACTCTTGTTGTATTTTAAATTTCTCCCTAATTTTCACAGGTGCTGTGCTATGATTCATTCCCAAAACAATTATTTCCACATGTACCACTCCATTTTTAAACCATTCCAGAAAAAGATAAGATAATAAATATTGGAAGGTAGTGCGGTAAACTTAGAATCATATTTACCACACTCACCAATTCACTTTTTGATAATTCAGTCAATTAATAATAGATTACGATTAAAAATATGAACTTGTACTCCATGTGTTTCTTCGTAATTTAATTGAGAAGTACAGTGTTAAAGTCTATTTTGCAGTTTTGACCGCGGTTAAGGCTGCTTCATAATTTGGATGATTCGTTACTTCAGAAAGGTATTCCACGTATGTCACAATATTTTGGGAATCTACAACAAAGACTGCTCTGCTTTCCAAACGATGCTCCTTCATGTAGGTCCCATATGCAGTGCCAAATGACATACTTTGATGATCAGATAACGTTTGGACATTTTTAATTCCTTGTGCACCACACCATCTGCTCTGGGCAAACGGGAGATCCGCACTTATTGTTAATACGACGACGTTTTCACCAAGCTTTGCCGCTTCTTCATTAAAGCGTCTGGTCTGCTGGTCGCATACAGCTGTATCAAGGGATGGGACGACACTAATCAGTCGTACCATATGATTTGAATCTGAAAGAGTTACCTTTGACCTGTCGTTCGCTAAAACCTCAAAGTCCGGTGCATTATCACCGACTCTAATTTCCGGCCCAATCAGCGTAACGGGATTTCCCGCCAGTGTGGCCCTGCGAGTGCTTTCTGTTATCATTAAACTATTTACCTCCTTTAGAACGATAAGGTGAGTTATTAATCAACTGCCGCGATAGGTACTATATCCGCCTGGTGCAACTAACAGCGGGACATGATAATGACTGTCCGGGTCAGCAACACCGAACCTTAATGGGACTTTATCAAGGAAGGGCAGCTCGGGTACATCGACACCTTGAGATCGAAAATAATCAGCCACATAAAAAAGTAATTCATACTCCCCGGTTGTTAGTTGATTATCGTTTAATAAGGGGGAATCCACCCTGCCATCACTATTCGTATTTACTGACTTGATAAAAGTACGCTCCGGTCCAAGTTTCCAAAGTTCTATCTTTAATCCTTTTACTGGCATACCTTTTGCCAAATCTAAAACATGGGTTGTTAATCTGCCGCTCATGCCTCTACCTTTTGTGGAGAAACCGCTAATCCTTCATTCTCAAGGTCTTGGCGGTCGACAACAAAACCTTGGAAACCGTACGGTGGCCTTGGCTCTGTAAATACAGCAGCATTAGAATCTGGAACTTCAACAATCGTTTCCCATGTACGGTTATTAGATAAAAACTGTACTTCTGCAAGCTGCGGGAAGCGTTGAAGAATACGTAAACCTACACGGTATATTAAATCTTGGATGGATTTTGTTTCTGCCTCATGGAAAACAGAAGCAGTAATATCACGAACTTGTTCAGCTGGAACATAAACAGCCGGATTGTCTGAAACTGCATCCTCGTTATTGTTGTAACGATAATGGATATCTAAATAGATATAAAGCGGACGATCCTTTGCTTCCGGCAAGGTAGTATATTCATCATGAATAAAACCGTAGAATGAACTGCCGGATACTTTAATCAAGTGAAGATTCCTAATACCGCTTTCTTGCTTTACAATTTTATTTCCTTTCTCAGTCCGTTGTACCTTTACAGTAGTCGTGATTAATTCATTTCTTGAATGTCTGTAAACCAGCGGACTTGCCTCCAATTGATCTTGTCCGGCAACATTTACCGTTTCAAAGGGAACTTCATCGGCAGTAATTTCAACAGCAGTAAGATGTGCATAAGTGTTAAGGAAGCGATTACAAACAAATGCTAAAAATCCCTCAAAAGTCGGTCCATGGTACTGTGCTGCTTGGCGCAAAATAAAGTTTTTCATAGAATCAGTAGCAACAACACGGCTGTTGTCCGCTTTCGTAAATGATTCCTCAAAATCCCCTTCAAGAGCAATCTTAGCATTCATTCCAAAAATAACGTTATTGCGGCCAGTAAAGCCGGACTCAGGAATTGATTTAATACCTTCAAGCGGGGTTTGATAGGTCCGGAAAACAAATACATCACCTTTACCATAATACATAACTCTTTCCTTTGAACTCATAAAAACTCCTCCTTCTATTTTTAAATCATTTAAAATCTAAATCAACGGTAGCCCGTTCATTTACAAAAGAATGGAAGAAAGCTCTGGCATTTTGTTATTACCTCTAAGCTAGGCGTTAAGAAAATCCTCTAAGCGAAACAAAGCTATTTTATAGATTTGTTCCAGAGCTTCTTTAAGTTCAGCCTCAGGTCCATTGTGCAGCCGTTTTTTCAACATCTGCTTTATGGATTCTTTGTTTTGGCCTTTTACTGCCATGATGAAAGGAAATTCGAATTTGTCTGTATATGTCTTATTGAGTAAAAGAAATTCCTCATGTTCTTCTCTTGAAAGCTGATGAAGGCCTGCACCCGCTTGTTCTTTAACTGATGCATCTGCCATTTGAACTCGCCCTGCCAAATCAGGGTGTGCCCTCAAGAGAGCAAGTTTTTCATTTAGATCAGCCTCCTGAACCACATGAACCATCGTCCTATGCAGTTCTGATATAGAATGAAACGGTTGATTTACCCAAGCCTTTTCCGCTACCCACGGTGAATGTTCAAAAACCCACCCAAGTGCTTCGGTAAAAGCAGCTTGATCAAGTTCATTCATTTTTGCCAGCTTCCTGCTCATATTTTTCATTCCTTTCTATTTAGAGACCCCCCTCTCTCCTAATAAACTACTCATTTAATAGTTATTAAGGATTAATTTAATTTTAATAGGATTTATTATTATGGTCATTAGCCGAACCTGACAAATCTGACTACTTTCCATTGTGCTCTGAGCACACTATAAGGTAAACTATTTATAATTAGAAACTTCTTATAAAAGGAAGTGGAACCATGAAGTTGACTTTAGCAGAAGCATTAAGCTGCCCTCCATTAAACACTTGTAAGATCGCTGCAGGTTTTAATGGAATTTCCAACTATATAACATCAGTTAATAGTTTCGACGCCCCTGATGTTATTCATTGGCTTAAAGAAGGAGATTTGGTCTTAACTACGGGGTATGTTTTCAAAAATGAAGAAGCTTCATTAATTAAATTGGTTCAGGATCTAGCAAAACGGAAGTGTGCAGGACTGGGAATCAAAACCAACCATTTACAACGCTCACTGCCTTCTGAGATGATTTCTATTGGAGATGAATATTCTTTTCCCATCTTTCAAATTCCAGATGAACAATCGATAGCTGATTTAGTTCTTGTAGTACTAAGGAGAATATTAGCAGTTCAGTCCGAAGAGACGCTGGAAGAGGAAAAAGAAATTGAAATCTATTCGTTACTGCGATATATTCCAAAAGATGTTCTAGAAAATTATTATACTCACTTACTGTCTCCGTTAATTGAATATGATCGGTTGAATCATTCAGATTTCATTAAAACACTATCGGTATACCTGAATAGCTGTCTAAAACCGACAGAAACGGCTCATACACTGGGTATTCACCGCAACACCGTACACCAGCGTTTGCCAAAAATTAAAGAACTTCTTGGTATGGATTTTAACAATGGGGAGAATATTTTCAAATTACAGTTGGCCTTATGGAGTTACCAATATTCCGGGCAAAAATAAAAGGGCCGGGAAATCATTCCGGCCCTAAAAATCTTTAAATCATTGACTTTATTTCAACTTCTTTTGAACAAGGCAGCAAGTCGAGCATCCTTGCAATTCGCAACCCTAATTGGAGGCGAAATGCCGTCTTGCTTTCATTTAGATCAATACCCAATAATTCCTCAATTCGTAAAATCCTAAATCTCACCGTGTTTCGATGTACAAAAAGAACATTCGCAGTTTCTGCCAGCTTGCCGCCGCTTTCCAGGAATGCCTCTAAGGTCTGCAGCAGATTCGAGTTATTTTCTTGGTCATATGCAGTTAGCACTTCCAGTGTACTTTTGACATAGTTTTTTAACACGTCATCAGATAAATGCTGAAATAAACCTTCAGGTGCATAATCAGCGTATTCGTAAATGGCCAAATTCCTGTGGTCTGAATTTGTTTTTCCAAAATGAACAGCTTCCGTAGCTTCTTTATAGCTTTTATGTATTCTCGAAAGTTGAGTACATGGTGAACCGATTCCGATTTGAATCACTTGTTTGGGAATTTTCTTTTGAATTTGATTTCCCAGAAGTCTTGCAGTTTTTCTTGCAAAAGCGGCAAGTTCTAGCGGTTTATTTAGATTAAGAGGATTTAAAATGACTGCAAAATCTTTATTGTTAGGAATCATTAGCAACTTTGCATTTACTTTGTTTCCAACCTCGTTTGCCATTTGAACAAAGGTGGTTGGACTAATAACCGGTTTATCTCCACTATAGGGATTAACTGATATCATCATCGCAATATAATTGGATTTAGGCATGAACTTATATTGATGGGAGATTAATTCTAGATCTCCATGCTCGAGTGGATGGCCCAAAATTAGTGAGACTAAAGAATTTTTCTTATTAGACAAATCTTCATAATTCACAATCTCCTTCGTTACCGAAAGAAGCAGATCAGATAAAACAATATCAGACGATAATTCTATTAAAGGCAGACCTAAGCGATCTGCCTCGTGTAACATAACTGCCGGAATTTCAGAAAAAAACCTTTTTACTTTAATAGCCAATCCGGAACAATGTTTCCCGGCGAGGTCATTGAGCAATTTAATCTGAGTATCCTTGTGATCTTTAAAGACATACCCGGTTGTTAGTAGCAAATCCCCTCGTTTTAACCATGATGTATCGGGAGCATCCATAATGCTGACAGAACGGATGCTGTTATTTCCCCCTCGATCTCCTGCTACAATACGGCTGCTACCAATTACCTGCAGCTTTAAAAAGTCAGATACCAGAAATGACATTGTTCACGCCTCCATTTTATTAAAACCTGCTCTATTCAGCATCCAATATGGCTTCTGTTTCTACTTTCTCGAATCCATGAAAATGCCCTTCTTGCAAACTACTATTTAACAATGCGTTTAATATAACAAGAACTAATGCACCAATTACAACGCCATCCCCAATTAATAAATGAAGTGTTTGTGGAAGATGAGTAAAGGCAGATGGGACACCTTTTATTGCTAATGCGATACCAACGCCAATAGCAATTGTAATTTGATTAGATGGCAAAGACATATCCGCTTTCCCAATAATTTTTAATGCGGCTGCAATTAGCATGCCAAACATCGGGATCATGGCCCCACCAAGAACAGGAGCAGGAATCATAGTGGTGAGAGCTCCTACTTTTGGTACAAGACCTAAAAATACAAGGATAATCCCGGAAGCAACCAAAACACTTAAATTTGTTACTTTCGTAAGCATAACTAACCCAACATTCTGTGAAAAAGTCGAATGATTGAAGGAATTTAGGATACTACTAATAAATGCGCCAATTCCTTCTGCACGCAGCCCTTTTTTAATATCGGCTTCGCCAATTTTCTTTTCTGAAAATTCACCAAGTGCCATAAATACGCCAATACTTTCAATCGCAATAATAAAGGAGATAATAACCATTGTAATAATGGCAGAAAGGTGGAATGTAGGTGTTCCAAAATAAAATGGCGTGACAATGTTAAACCATTTTGCTGTGCTTACTGTTGAAAAATTCACCATTCCAAAGAAACTAGCTGCCACTGTACCAATGATCATCGAAATTAAGACAGAAATTGACTTTAAAAATCCCTTAAAAAATGTGTTGAAAATTAAAAAGCAGAGTAAGGTAAATGCAGCGATGAGCAGATTCTTTGGATCCCCAAAATTTTCAGCTCCTTGACCGCCAGCAGCATTAGCCATCGCAACAGGCATTAAGGTAATACCAATTATGAGAATTACAGAACCCGAAACAATAGGAGGGAAAAACTTTGCCAACTTACCAATAAACGGGGCACAAAGGGCAATTACTATTCCTGAAACCATAACTGCCCCGAATACACCTGTTATCGAATATGCCTTGCCAATTGCTATGGCAGGATCAAGAACGATAAAGGATACGGCCATTAAAGCGGGTAATCGAATACCGGCGATACTCCCAAAACCAATTACTTGGATTAAAGTCGCAATACCGCATGACAATAAATCAAACGAAATAAGATAAACAAGCTGTTGTTGTGTCAATCCAAGTGAATGGGCTACAATTAATGGAACTGCTATAGCACCGCCATACATAACACAAACATGCTGAAATCCTAACGCAATTGTTTTACCGAAGCTTAATTTTCCCATCCATGTTCCTCCTTGATATAAGAAAATATTGGAGTTGCATTTTTCACAAAGCCGGGGCAACTATTCAATAAACAACAAACTACTTGCGGAATATAAATAATATTCAGAATTATTTTGGCAAAAAAATCAAAACTATGAATCACATTTGAGATTGATTCAAGAATTCACCTTTGACATTAATTCTTTATCTTTATATACAACAGCTTCATAGATAGACATATTTACTCCCTTTTAATCAAAAATTTACATTATTTTTGAGATGCCCGTGGAAACGCTGTCAAAAAAAGATTTAATTTATCATTCTGCGTAACTTGCCAAAATTCCTCCCTTTTTTATAATTCACAATCGTTTTTTATTAAGAATAAATCTAAGAACAATGTATTAAACTCTTGCCCAGGCTTGGACAAAAGCCGTTTGGATTGTGCAAATACCATCCGAATTTTCATTTCCAACCGGTTTTACTTCAAAGACAACAACATTTTGTGAGCCCTCACTGATATAACCAATTTCTAATAATACCTGTAAATGCTCTGTTAATTCTAATACATTCACTTCACTTCCCGGATAACCAAACCGAGGATGCTGATCACCCCATGCAGGATTCAATTCATACCCTCATGCCTGCTTCCGTCATCCATTTACTAACTAATTCCTTGCCTTCACGAAACTCCTTTGTCAAAGACAATCAAGTTACACCGACTGAAGGCACAGAGATTGCCGTTAATTTATTCATTCTATTTGAAATCCTCTGACCAACAATTTGTCTTTTACTGTAGAACAATTCACTTCCCCCTTCCCTAAATGTAATGATATGCCATTTGTTGCTCATTAAGGAACATTGTTCCAAAATATATTTATAATATTAGCACCAAAAATTCCTAATTTCAATATTTTTCTGATTATTATTTAATAATTATTATAAAAAGTTAAAGTGTTTTTTCGTACACTTCAAAAAGTTTCCTTTCAACTTTCCTTGAATATATTTAACTTAATCAATGAATGAAGCTAAAATCCAAAAATAATCAATATTGATGGGTCTAAGTGCAAATGCATTCAATCAACCTCTCAATAGTCACTACTAAAAGTTGTAACGACTCAATCTGAAATACCACTTCCTTATTTCCACAGTTATTTTGATTTAATTCCTGCACCACAAAGAGGGGTTACAATTTTTTATCTGGTGCCTTCTTATATTTTAAATAACTCTTTAAAACCATAGTACGCACCAAGTACAAGGGTACCATTACCAACTGGGATGATTAATGCATCTGGAACTTCTGGACGCTGGTATTACTCCTATATGGCGGTTTTTGGACTTATCCCGGACTTACCCCTATTCGGCCCAACCGAGCAGAATTTTAAAAAAACAAGGCCCCATTGCAATAGGGCCTCGTTTTTTAAGAGCCTTCTCGGATCAGCTCTTGTTCCTCTGATTGTAAACGCGGTAACTTAAACATAGTTTGGAAATTGAGACAAAGATTCAATACGATTGCAATGATACTTGCTGAGAATAGGCCATTGCTTAGCAACATCTGAAGCATGGCTGGCATATGAGCAAATACATCAGGCTGGAAGTTTGAACCTACGCCAACAGACATGCTCGTACCGATGATAAGTGTTGCATGAGTCTTATGGAAATCAACTTTTGAAAGAATTGAAATCCCAGCTGCTGTTACCATACCGAAAATTGCAAGCATCGCACCGCCGCGGACACATGCCGGAATGATGGTAATAACAGCTGCAAATTTTGGTAAAAAGCTTAGAATGACAAGAGAGCATCCAGTTGTGATTGATACATAACGGCTTTTCACACCACTTAGGGCCATAACGCCAATGTTTTCATTTAAGAATGCATGAGGTACAGAGTTAAACAAACCCGATAATACTTGAGTGATTGCTTGCCCTCTTAATCCGCTTACAATTGTCTTTTCAGATGATTCAGTTTCACAAGCCTCATCTAATACTGAGAAGGAACCGAAACATTGAATAAGGTTAATAATACAGAAAATGGTCATCGTAATAATAGCGCTTACCTTGAAGACTGGCGCTCCAAAGTGGAATGGAGTGATGACTTGGACCCAATTTGCTGATAATATCGGGCTTGTATTAATCATTCCCATCAATCCAGCGATTACTGTTCCAATCGCAACTCCGAGCAGCATGGACAATGTTTTAATAATTCCTTTTCCATACTTATGAAGCAAAACAATGGTGAGTAAAACAATTAATCCAATAATGATGTTTTTAGGAGAACCGTAACCAGGAGTTCCCTCACCGCCTGCAAAATCTTTAAAGGCGGTCGGTGCAAGAGTAATTCCCATAATGGTAATGAAAGTTCCTGTAACAACCTTTGGAAATAATAATAGAATTTTATCAAAGAAAAATGAGAGAAGGACAATAATAATTCCAGACGCTATAATTGAGCCAAAAAGAGTAGGAAGTCCATATTGTTTGCCAATGATGATCATTGGGCCAAGCGTGATAAACGATGAACCCATTACAAATGGTAGTCTAGAACCAATTCCTTTACCGATTCCAAAAACTTGAATAAGGATGGCTAATCCACTTGAAAGTAAAATAGCGGAAACCAAATAGGCAATGGTTTTTGCGTCGAGCCCAATTGAACTACCGACAATAACTGGAACCATAAAGGATCCTACCATTGTAAGGAGATGCTGAAGTCCGAGGGGCAATAACTTTACCAGCGGGAGTTTTTCGTTGAAGACAGCGTTTACATCATTAGATGATTTCGTTTTCATTATTTTCCTCCTTAAATATTAGAAAAGATAGATTTTTCTTGGCAAAAAACAGAGTAGCAGATAGTAAATTTGATCTAAACGTTTCTCATTGTGTAAATATCTAAGGGAGTATATAGACATTAATTGCACCATCGTAGTTGTTGTTTATTAGGAAACGGTGTTTCATATTTATTTTAAAAAAAACCGTTTTCTACTTTGCCTAGTATTTAAATCTGTGAGGTAGATAAATACGATGATGTGAACATTATATGGGAATTTTTAATAATTTTCAACATTATTAACTTTTGTAATTTTTTGATAAATATTTTAAAAAACGCTGTAGAATTTTAACGGGTTTACATTAGAAGTGCAAACAATCAAATAACAACATAAAACACTCTGGTTTTCACATATGAATTCACAGTGTGTTTTAATTTGTTATTTCAAGGCTTAATTCTCAGGTTTATTGTACCTTTTTTAATCTTATGAAGTATTCTATTGGGATTTTATTTTCAAGGTTATACCTAGCAGAAGTTCTCATTGAGGGCTAATTTTTTGCTTTGAACTCTTAAGGAGCACAGATTATCTTACTCCTCTAAAGTACCCGATTAGT
>NZ_JAEHGC010000014.1 GCF_016107705.1 Neobacillus cucumis | reverse complement strand
TAAACACGATAATTATTGTTTGTTGACGTTTTTGTTTGTTTAGTTTTCAAAGAGCAAATTTTCTTTACCGCTCCTCGAAGCGACAAGATTTATTATATCATTTCGTTTGAGGCAAGTCAACAAAAAGTTATTTTTGAATAATTTTTGTTTCACTCACTTCCGAAGCGACTTAATTAGAATATAACAATAAAACCTATTCGTCAATATATTTTTTAGATTTAATATCGGAATAATAATTATTCCTCTTATACTGCCTGCTAATAGAGTTCAACTAATCAGCTCAAGCTACTAGTTTAAGTGGAACAAGCACATAGGTTATTTATTATTTTATTATCGATAGTGGTTTTTTTATCAAAGATTGGAAACATTATTTATGGTGAGAAAAATGAGAAATAAATTAATCGACTTTTTAACGTATATCCTTTTCCTTTTTGTAGTATTGTTTTTTATTTATAAGATGCAGTGGTTCTCGGAGATTAACGGAAAATGGTTTTATCCAATGAATGATCCTAGGCTTTATTGGCAGGGAGTATATGGGTTTTTAAAAGGGAATGGGACTTTTGATGATTTAAGCCGGGGACTATTGATGGTCACTGCTGGATGTGTGTTATTGGTATTTTCTTGGATCCTTTTTTTACGACCAAAAGCACGGTTGTATACCCTATGGTTCACTTCTACCCTTCTCAGTTTTCTCGTTTTTTGTGATTTAATCTATTTTCGTTATTTCGATGACCTTACTTCCGTAACACTTTTAAATCAAATCGGGCAGGTTAGCAGTTTAACCGAAAGTATCGGGGAGCTATTCTCGAAGGAAGAATTACTTTTATTCGCAGATAGCATTCTTCTAATTCCGTTTTTGGTTCTAATCCCTCTCATCTATAGAAAAAAGGAAAAATCCCTTTCCAAAACTGGTCTTGTCGTTGGAATTTCACTGTTTTCGTTAGGTATATACTTTACCTATTATCCTATTAACAAATGGATTACTAGCGGTGGAGGCTATTTGTTTGATAAGCGTTTTTCAAATGAGCGGGTTTATGGAGTGCTGGGTCTGTTAGGCTACCATGGTTATGATATAAAAGTATATGCTGAGTCCATTGTGAGTAAAAAGAAATTTTCAAAGGAAGAAGAAAAGAATATTAACGATTTGCTGAAGACAAAATCGGAGAGTCGCTCTTTCTCGACTCCCTTAAAAGGAATCGCAAAAGGAAAAAATGTTATCATTGTTCAATTAGAGTCGATGCAATCCTTTGCAATTGATAGGAGTATTAATGGGCAAGAGATTGCCCCGCATCTTAATAAGTTAAAAAATGAGATGTTTTGGTTCCCAAACATTTATGATGTTTCCTGGCAAGGAAGAACCTCAGATGCTGAATTTCTTATGAACACCTCCCTTCATCCGTTATTGATAGGTTCTGTTTACATGAAACATCCGTTAAATACGTATGATGCCTTACCGGGAATCTTAAGGTCAAACGGTTATGATACCGCTGCGTTTCATCCCTATAAGGGAGGATTTTGGAATCGAAATACCGTTTATAATCATTTTGGTTTCAATCATTTCTATACCGAAAAGAATTTTACTGGTGAAGTAGTTGGTTGGGCGGTCAATGATAAGGATTTCTTTTTACAAAGTGTTGAAAAAATGAAGGAGTTAAAGAAACCTTTTCAAGCGACGATGATAGCCTTAACCAATCATCATCCATATGTAATACCCGAAAAGTATAAAAAATTAAATACAGCGGGTTACAATGAGAAAATGTTTCAGAATTACCTTAACGGCGTTCACTTTGTTGACGAGGCTGTTGGTACTTTTGTTGATCAATTGAAAAAGGAAGGTCTATGGGAGTCTTCAGTTGTTGTTTTCTATGGTGATCACGACAACGCCTTAATGACGGAAAATGGGGATATGAAGAAGTTCTTAGAGTCAAAAAGTCCGGACTTTAATCCAGTGGTACAATATAAATTTACGGAGGGTATCCCACTTCTTATCCATGTTCCTCAACAAAAAGGAAGTGTGGTAGCAAAAACGGGTTCCCAAATTGATTTTGCACCGACCCTTTTGCATCTTCTTGGGATTAACAAGGACCCTCTTTATATGCTTGGGGGAAATTTACTTAACAAGGAAAAAGGGCAAGCCGTTCAACGGGTTGGTAGTTTTATGAACGATGATTATCTATACATAGCTCCAAATGAAGAACTGTCCAATTCCGGTTCATGTTATTCATTAAAAACAAATGAAAAGATTGACTTTAGTGCCTGCGAAAAAAACCTCAAAGAAGTAAATCAAGAGCTTGAAATATCTGATCTCCTTATCCAACAAGACGGGATTAAACAACTTAACCAACAAAAATAAAAAATTCGGGTGGTGGCACCACCCGAATTTTGTCTAATTCAAACTCTATTTTTTAATGCTGATTAATTTCATTTCGGTCATTTCTTCAATGGCGTACTTTAGGCCTTCGCGTCCGATTCCGCTTTCTTTTACGCCGCCGTATGGCATGTGGTCGACGCGGAAGGTTGGGATGTCGTTGATCATGACGCCGCCTACTTCTAGTTCTTCGGCTGCATGAAGTGCTTTAAAGATATCATTTGTGTAAATTCCCGCTTGAAGTCCATATCTTGAATCATTCACATAGGCAATAGCTTCTTCAACGGAAGCCACTTTGTTAATCAAGACAATTGGTGCAAATACCTCTTGGCAGGATACCTTTTGTTTCGGATCAACATTTAATAGAACGGTTGGCTCCACGATATTTCCTTCACGTCCGCCTCCCGCAGCAACAACAGCGCCGGACTGCCTTGCTTCCTCAATCCACGATAGTGCTCTTTCCGCATCTTTCGGACTGATAACAGCAGAAACATCTGTTTCCGGATCAAGTGGGCTGCCGAGTTTCAACGTCTTCGTTTGGGCAACGAATTTTTCGACAAACGCCTCATAAAGGTCCTCATGGACATAAACCCTCTGCAATGAAATACAAACCTGGCCTGCAAAGGAGAAGGCACCAGTAACGGTTCTTGGGATAATCGAATCAATGTCGACACCTTTATCAACAATTAACGCTGAGTTGGAGCCAAGTTCAAGTGTTACCTTCTTCAATCCGGCTTTATTGCGGAGACCAATTCCTACCGCAGGGCTGCCTGTAAAGGTAATGACTTTTACACGGTCATCCTGGATTAATCGGTCGCCGACAACACTTCCGCTGCCCGTTACTACATTGATGGCTCCATCAGGTAAGCCCGCTTCCTGAAGCAGTTCCGCTAGGAAAATGGAAGTTAACGGTGTTTGTGATGCCGGTTTCAATACGACTGTATTCCCCGCCGCAATCGCTGGTCCGACTTTATGAGCCACTAAATTCATTGGAAAATTAAATGGAGTAATCGCTGCTACTACGCCGACTGGCTCCCTTAACGTAAACGTAATCCGACCTTCTCCACCTGGGGCTGCATCCAAAGGAATCGTTTCCCCATGAATACGTCTTGCTTCTTCGGCTGCAAATTTATAGGTCATGATTGTCCGCGCTACCTCAGCCTTTGCTGTCGTCCAAGGCTTTGCCGCTTCAAGCGCGAGCAAACGAGTACACTCTTCTTCATTTTTCGTTAAAAGCTCGACTAATTTTTCTAAAATCGATGCACGTTGATGTGCCGGCATTTTTGCCATAACAGGTCTTGCCTTCTCAGCAGCTGCAATCGCATCATCTACATCCTGTGCATCAGCATAGGCAATTTCCGCCAGCAGTTCATTATTGTAAGGACTGTATAATGGACGGTACTCTTTCGTTTCCTTCCATTGTCCATCTATTAAAAGATGCTTTTTCATCTAGAACACTCCTATTCTTTTAAACCAATTTTTTAAATATGGATTCAATTGTATCAAGCGCCTCATCTAACTGATCATCAGTAATGACAAGCGGAGAAAGGAAGCGCAGTACATTGCCGTATAATCCAGCACTTAGTACAATCACACCTTGCTTTTGACATTCTGCAACAAGCTTGTTCGTTAAATCTTTGTCAGGCTCTTTTGTTTGCGGATCTTTTACAAGTTCAACCGCACACATTGCACCTAGGCCGCGGACATCGCCAATTACATCATATGTTTCTTTTAAACTGTTGAAACGAGAGATGATTTTTTCGCCAATTACATTTGCACGATCAAGCAGCTGATCTTCTTCAATTGTTTCAATCACCTTTAAACCGGCTACACATCCAAGCGGACTTCCGCCATACGTACCGCCAATTTCTCCCGGTGCAGCGGCATCCATAATTTCAGCACGGCCTGTTACAGCACTAAGTGGCAGCCCGGCAGCGATTGATTTTGACATAGTCATGAGGTCTGGAACGACATCAAAGTGTTCAATCGCAAACATTTTCCCTGTACGTCCAAAACCGGTTTGAATTTCATCTGCAATAAATAGAATGCCATGTTGTTCACAAATCCGTTTCACACCTTGCACAAAGGTCTTGGAAGGAACAATAAATCCGCCTTCACCTTGAACTGGTTCCATAATAATCGCTGCAATTTCTTCTGCAGGAACTTCAGATTTGAAAAAGTCCTCAAGTTGATGTAATAGATTTGCATCAAGCTCTTCCTGGCTTACACCGAATGGTGCACGATAATAATAAGGGTAGCGCACTTTATACGTATCCGGTGCAAATGGACCAAAACCAAATTTGTAAGGTTTCACTTTACTTGTTAATGACATTGCTAGTAGTGTTCTGCCGTGGAAAGCACGGTCAAAAGAAAGAATGGCCTTTCTGCCTGTATATTTACGTGCGATTTTCACTGCATTTTCAACTGCTTCTGCACCGCTATTTAGGAAAAAAGTCTTTTTCGCATGTGAACCTGGTGTAATTTCATTTAACTTTTCGGCAAGTTCAATATATGGTTCGTACATCATCACGTTAAAGCCTGGGTGAAGATACTTTTGAATTTGCTCCGTTAATGCTTCAACCACTTTTGGCGGGCAATGACCTGTATTTTGTGTACCAATCGCTCCAGCTAAATCAATATAAACATTTCCGTCCACATCTTCTAAAATTGCTCCATTCCCTTTTGCTGCAAAGGATGGCACATTATTCGATACTCCAACCGGTACATTATTTGCTCTTCTTTCTAAAAGGGCTTGTGCTTTTGGCCCTGGAATAGATGTTTTTAGTTCAATTGTTTTAGTTGTTGTACTCATGTTATTAACCCCTTTATCAATTTATTCAACTACTAATCTATAATGCAAGAAGTGTGCCAAGTGATAAATCCCCATTTTACAATCAATCACAGAGAAATATCATTCAAAAATGAATATTCGCTATTCATAATTAAATGGATTAATAGAGTTCTCTTCTTCGGTCAGATAAATAGTCGAAAACAGCGCTGGATTTTTTTAAATTCTCGAAAGAAAGATCAATGATTTGCACCGTTTCAACATCGTCAGCAATTTCCGTAATGATTTTTCCATCCGGCCCAATGACCGCACTTTGCCCATGATACTCATATTTCGAATTTGCCCCGATGCGATTACAGTAAACCACAAAGATTTGATTTTCGAGTGCTCTCGCCTGAATAAATAAGCGATGGATATATTCATATGGTGCCATATTGGCTGAATTGACGATTAAGAGATTTACCCCTTGTAATGCAAGTGCCCTTGACGGCTCAGGAAATTCAATATCATAGCAGGTGAGAAACCCCAATGAAAGGCCGTCTTGGCTCAAGGCTTTAAGCTCTTTCCCCTTGCTGAATAGTTCATTTTCTTCAGTAAAGAGATGTGTTTTACGATAATAAGCCAATGCCTCGCCATCTTTCCCTACCAAGCAGGAAGTAATATAGATCTCCTCATCAGAGACATACTCTGGAAAAGAATACAGTAAAGATACAGGGTAATCTGCCAGCATGCGTTTAATCCGGTTAAAACTCTCCCCTTCGCGCTGCTCTGCTATTCCTGTCAATTGGTCCTTCGATACTAAGCCGGTCAGGTTTAATTCCGGTAAAATCAAGAGATCTGCCGATTCCTTCCACGCATTCTTAACGGCAGATTCCATTTTTAATAAATTTTCTTCTTTATTTCCATCCGCTACAGCTAGCTGTGCGAGTGCAATTCTATAGACTTTTTCCACTTATATGCCTCCCATTAGCGATAAAAGAAGGGCTTCATTCAAGCCCTTCCCTTATTTTCAGCCTTATACAGCCTCATCCATTTCCTCAAAACGCATTTCTGGCGGCTGCCTTTTAAACATTTTTGTAAGAACAAGTAAATAGACAAACCCGATTACAGCCCAAGTCCCGCCTAGGATTAGTGCATTTTTATCAAGATTTACAAACAGCCAAATATCGAAGCAGCATCCTATGGCAGGAAATAATAAAAAGAAAATCTTATCCTTTCCTGTCCGTTTGCCGCCTTTTATATAAAAGTGAGCAATAACGGAAACGTTTACTAAAATAAAGGCAACAAACGCACCAAAGTTTATAAAGGAAGTGGATGTTGAGACACTTAGCTTTAATGACAATAACCCAATCACAGCGACAACAAGAATATTCAGTACAGGTGTTTTAAACTTTGGATGAAGATAGCCAAAGATTTTTTTCGGAAGTACGGAATCCCGGCCCATTGCATACAGCAATCTTGATGCACTTGCTTGAGCGGAAATTCCTGAAGCAAACTGGGCGATAATAATCCCCGCTAAGAAAATAGCGCTAAATAAGTTCCCGCCAATTTGCTTGGCAATTTCAAACCCGGCAGAATCTACCGCTTTGAAATGTGTAAAATCCGGGTGAGCTAAATGAGTGAAATAGGTAGAAACTACAAAAATCAATCCACCGATAACAGTTGTCAAAATGATGGCTTTCGGGATGGTTTTTTCAGGATTTCTTGTTTCTTCGGTAAAGGTTGAAATGGCATCAAAACCTAAGAATGAGTAACAGGCAATTGATGCTCCAGCCAGGACAAATGAAAACGAAACATGAGTATTCACGAACGGGCTTACGGAAAGAAGTGTGCCGGCGCCGCCACCGCCTAATACGCTTTTAATACTTAAAATAATAAATAGTGCAATAACTAAAAATTGAAATACCATCATAAGGAAGTTGATCTTGGTACTTAATTTAATTCCAAGAATATTGATTGCAGTTGTAACAATTATAAATAAGAGGATCCATAACCATGATGGTACAGATGGAAATGCCGCATTTAAATATGCACTTCCTATTAGCCAGATGGCCATTGGAATGAAGACATAATCAAGCAGAGTAGCCCAGCCGACCATAAATCCGAGGTGTGAATTAAGAGATTTCCTTGTATAGGTATAGGCAGATCCGGCAACCGGATAGGCTTTAACCATTTGCGTATAGCTGAAGGCAGTAAAGAACATTGCAATTAAGGCGACAAGATAAGCGCTTGCCTCTAGTCCATGGGTTACTTCCGCAACAGTTCCATAGATTCCAAAGACAATCATCGGTGCTAAATAGGCAAGTCCAAATAAAACTAGATGTGTTAATGTAAGTGATCGTTCAAACGATACCTCGTGATTTTCCATATATGTTCCCCCTTAAGTTGTCGTAAAACTTATAAGATAACGTTCATTCGTTGTAAACGCTATCAATTTGACTAGTT
This sequence comes from Neobacillus cucumis, assembly GCF_016107705.1. The sequence goes on along the minus strand of NZ_JAEHGC010000014.1, from coordinate 148,055 downwards.
CACCTAGTTGGAATAGTCTGAAAATTATAGCCGTGGCTTGCTTCCTCCCTCACTTATTTTTGCAGTACAACTTTCCCTCTGCCCTTATACTTTTAAATCATCCCTATTATTCTATTATGCATATTTCGTGCCAATCCTTTAAATATCGACATATCAACTATGTTTATAGATATAAAACGACAGTTCATTCATTTTTGAATGATAATTATTCAAAAATGAATGAACTGCTCGTTTAGCTATATTAGAAAAACAATTGTACTATTTTTTAACGAACCTGAAGACTGTTCTTCAGTTTATTATAAAGTCTGCTGATAGTCGGTTGACTCACCTCTAAAACTTCTGCCACTTTTGTTAGCGTCTTATATTTCAATAAAGCTAATTGAAGCAGCTGTCTTTCCGTATCCTGGACTGCATGCTGAAGGGGGATAATGGTATGCACTTCCACTGGATGTTGGTTTTTCTGACGATTATCCAATATTTTCACAAGGTCATTGGCAGTAATCATTTGCTCCGCCGTAACCACCATGGCCCGTTCTGTTACGTTTTGCAGTTGCCGGATATTCCCAGGCCACTTATATGTTTTTAACACTTCCATTGCATCCTCTGAAAAATATTTCTTCGACGAAAATCTTTCATTATAATATTCAAGGAAATGATAAACAATAGGTTCAATATCTGCGATTCTTTCCCTTAATGGTGGAATAAATAACGGAATAACATGAATTCGATAAAATAAATCCTCACGGAAGGTTCCCTTCGCAACCATTTCCTCCAAATTTTTATTGGTTGCCGTAATAATTCGAATATTAATCGGGATTGCTTTGCTGCCGCCAATTTTCATAATCTCGCGTTCTTGTATCGCCCTTAAAAGCTTTACCTGTAAATTAAGCGGTAACTCACCAATCTCATCTAAAAAAAGAGTTCCTTCATTAGCTAATTCGAACAAGCCCTTTTTTCCATTGCTTAGGGCGCCGGTAAAGGCACCTTTTTCATAGCCAAATAGCTCGCTCTCTAATAAATTTTCAGGGATGGACCCGCAATTAATGCGAATAAATGGATTTTCCGCCCTTGGGCTCAGCTGATGGATGGCTTGAGCAAACAGCTCTTTCCCTACCCCTGATTCTCCATATAAGGTAACCGTTGATTCAACTCGGGCCACCCGTTCGACCTCAAACATTAAATTTTTAATTTGTTCAGATTGATAGATAATCTTCTTCTCATTTCCATGCTGGACTTTCTTTAAGATATCTACCTCTTTGCGATATTTTTCTTTTAATGTTTTCGCCTCTTCAAGTTCTTCCTCTAATTTTTTAACGGCTGTAATATCACGGGAAGCAATGACAATTCGTTCTAATTCATTTTTTTGATTAAAAACCGGATTCCCAACAGCCAGTATTTTCCTGCCAAAGCGGTTATGCTGGACAATTGAAACTTTCTTTTTTTCCTCCAATACTTTTCTTGTAACAGAAGGCTTAAACCATCCCTTTTCTTCAAGTTCTAAAATATTTTGACCAATAACCGTTTCAGGGTCTACTCCCCATAATTGGTGGGTGCTTCGATTGGAAACCCGAATAATTTTTCCAAGACTGTCAACAACTAAAACTTCATCATATATCGAATCGACAATTGCCTCCAAATCGGTCGTTATGGCTCCTAGGTCTTTCGAATATGCTTGTTTTAGATGATCAATTTCCACTGATTTCTGATCCGTCCAACCGATTATTTCCGCAGTATCATCCTCAATGAGGGCATAGGAGAAATCGTCATCGCCAAGTGAAAAGATATTCTTGCTGGTTGTTAGGATAAAATCCGTATGAAAAACCACTTTTTGTTCAGGCTGGTTTTTTTGCATTAATAGGTGAAAGCTATCACAGACTCCGACAGGCTTCCCTTCTGATTCTATAACTAATAACCGGATACTAGCTTGAATCATCGTATCCAAGGCTTCCCTTACATTTGTTGAGACATTGATTACGGCAAAGTCTTTATTATAATTCAAGTGAATTTCTTCCTTTCCCGCTGCTAAAATCAAAATGTTGCAATAACTTTTTTACTATTCATATGATACCACGGTTATACGAAAAGAGTAAGCGCATGCATCAGTCGGAAAAGGGCCTAATCCCCTTCGGTGTAGCTTTTTCGACATCAAGTTTATAAAAAATAGCTGCCCCAACACTGGGAGCAGCTTATTAGCTTAAATTTTTCCATTCCACTCGATATAAGTCATGTCTGCGGTCCCTCAATTGTCTTAAGGATCCAGAATTTCGAGAGCGCCGTAACTTTTCAAGGTCAACGTCTCCAACCACCACCGTATCGATATTGGCATCACATTCACCTACTATCCCGTCCCTGGCAAACTCGAAATCAGAAGGTGAGTATATTCCTGACTGGGCATACTGAATATCCATATTTTCTACATGGGTTAAATTACCTACAGTTCCCGCAATACATGTATATACTTGATTCTCAATTGCCCGTGCCTGTGCACAGCAACGAATGCGGAGGTAAGCCTGGCGATCCTCCGTACAAAAAGGCACAAAAATGATGTTTGCTCCTTTATCCACGGCAATCCTTGCAAGCTCCGGGAACTCTACATCGTAAGAAATTTGGATGGCTATTTTTCCGCAATCAGTGTCAAACACATTGATATCCTTTCCTTCTGATATTCCCCACCATTTGCGCTCATCCGGTGCCGCATGAAGTTTGGACTGTCTCTCAATCGTACCATCGCGGCGGAATAGAAAACCAACATTGTACAAATCACCATTCTCCTCAACAAAATGTGATCCGCCAATAATGTTGATATTGTATCTTACAGCAAGTTGTGTAAACAGTTCAATATACTGATTTGTATAAGTAGCAAGTTTCCGAACTGCTTGATCGGGGCGCTTTTCTTCGAGAAAGGACATCAACTGAGTCGTAAAAATCTCTGGAAAAACAGCAAAATCAGATCCAAAATCCGCCGCGACATCTACATAGTATTCGACCTGCCGGCTAAAATCCTGAAACGAATCAATTTTCTTCATCATATACTGCACGGCACAAATTCGAATGGGAAACGCTGTACGATAGATTCGTTTGGACTTTGGACGATAATCAACATTATTCCATTCCATCAAGGTTGCCATAGAATCCGACGCTTTATCATCTGGCAGATACCTTGTGTTAATCCGTTTAATTGTAAATCCTTGAAGGAGCTGGAAGGACAGCACCGGGTCATAGATACTGTGCTTCTCAACAGCTGCAACATAATCTCGGGCAGTCATTTCCTCCTTATATTTGTGGTAATTCGGAATCCTTCCGCCGATAATAATACTTTTCAGATTTAGCCGAACAGCAAGGTCTTTACGTGCCTCATAAAGGCGATGTCCTAACTTCATCCGGCGGTATTCAGGGTCAACCATCACTTCGATCCCATATAAATTAAATCCATCTGGGTCATGATTGGTAATATACCCGTTGTCCGTGATGACATCCCATGTATGCTGGTCATCATATTCATCAAAATTAACAATTAGACTGGAACAAGAACCAACAATCTTGTCCTCATATTCCACACAAAACTGGCCCTCGGGAAAAATTCGAATATGACTAAGCAATTGCTCCCTCTTCCAGGGATCCATGTTAGGGAAGCAAACCTTCCCTAAGTCGATAATGGCATCAATATCTTCAACACGAATATTCCGGATAATGATTTTCTTTTCATATTTCGATATATCTGTCTCTGACATACTTTCACTTCCTGGCTTTCATGATTGGTAATTGATTATATAATTCCCTCTATTTCTAAAAACTAACGTTTAGTTTTCATTAATCCATTTTTGAGTAAAAAAGACCCAGACTAAATGGAATATTAAGATTATGTAATTTTCTTGTAATTAGGGTTGAAATAAAAATATAGATGAGACTATACTTCCTTATACAAATTGACTAATGAAGGGATTAAGAAAAATGCATGAGAATCTCATCGCTTTTATTTTAGGAATCGTAGAAGGTTTAACAGAATATTTGCCTGTATCCTCCACCGGGCATTTAATTTTAGTAGGGAACTTATTAGGATTTAAAGGCCAAAAGGCCAATACTTTTGAAGTAGTGATCCAACTTGGGTCCATGCTTGCGATTTTAGTACTGTATTGGAAAAGATATTTATCTCTATTAAATTTCAGTACGATTGGAAAACCAGTTAAGAAATTAGATGCTGTCCACATCATATTAGGAGTTATCCCTGCCGCAATTGCCGGTTTGGTACTGCATGACTTTATTAAAACTCAGCTATTTTCACCAAAGGTTGTAGTTTATAGTCTGATTGCCGGTGCTATTTTAATGTTATTCGCAGAAAAAAAGCATGGAAAATTCACCTCTAATACAGTTGATGAATTGACATACAAACAAGCTTTAGCCATAGGACTTTTTCAATGCTTAGCAGTTATCCCTGGTTTTTCTCGGGCGGGGTCTACCATTTCAGGAGGACTTTTAGTTGGAGCAAATCATCGAACGGCCGCCGAATTTTCCTTTTTAGTCGCTCTCCCGATTATGGTGGGTGCAACCGGATTGGACTTAATTAAGAGTTTGGATTTTTTGCATACAAGTGATATTCCCATGTTTGCTATCGGTTTTATTACTGCTTTTGTTGTAGCAATGGTTGTCGCTGTCGTGTTCCTAAAATTAATTCAAAAAATCGGTCTAACCGTGTTTGCTTATTATCGAATTGTATTGGCTATTCTATTTACGGTATTTGTTATTCTTTAATATCACTAAAGATAAGAAATCTATTGGTCCAAAATAAACCAAAGAGCCAGTAATGAAGGGGATAATGGATCCCGTTTATTACTGGCTTTTACAATCTCTTTACATTCTTTTAATAGTTGATTAATCTTGAAATCCCAATTTCTTAAATATAATAAAAATAACTTTATTATTTGGAGAGTGGTCAAATGGACACATTTTCTCACGTAATCATCGGTCTAGGATTAGGTACTCTAGCTCAAATCGACCCAGCAATCGCAAATCAACCGATCCTATCCAATGCTGTCATTGCAGGGACCATCATTGGTTCAAATGCACCTGATTTTGACTTTATTTGGCGCTTAAAGGGAAAAGGCAGCTATCTCCGAAATCATCGAGGCTTTTCTCACTCACTACCTGCTATTCCTGTATGGAGTATTATTGTCTCAATCGTCATCTACCTTTTTTTTCCAAACCCTTCATTTCTCCACCTGTATTTTTGGACACTTATAGCCGTATTGGTACATGTCTTTTTGGATTTATTTAATGTGCACGGTACGCAGGTTTTACTACCTTTTTCTCGTAAATGGATTGCCTTTGATTCCATCCCGTTGGTCGATCCTTATATTTTAATCCTTCATGTTCTAGGATTTAGCTTACTTCCCTTTTATCAGGCAGGGAAAACCTTTCTAATCATTTATATTCTCATACTCTTATACCTTGTTATTCGAGCACTTTCCTCCATTTTAATAAAGAGACACTTACAAAATCATTTTCAAAATGCTGTTCGTTTAAAATTAATTCCAAGTATGACTATGTTTAAATGGAACGTTATCATTGAAACAAATGAAGATTTATTATTTGGAGTTTACTTTAAGAATGGTCTTTTTATTGACCACACACTCTCTAAAAAAATAGACTTTCTAGAATTAGTTGAAGAAAGTAGAAATGATTCTTCCGTTTCAGACTTTTTATCAAGTACACACTTTGCCTATCCTTTTGTTAAGAAAAGAAAAAAGGGATTTTATGTTTATTGGAAGGATGTAAGATTTCGTACAAATAAATTTTTCCCTACACTTGCAATTATGTTCATTTCCTCTGACCTCAAAAACAAAAATAGTTTTATAGGGAAATTACATTCCTTAAAACAATACAAAAAAGTGCATAGAGATTTAAAACACTTCGATTCAAATTAGTAAATTCATTTACCTGGTTTGTTAAAACTTAACATGGTATTTACACTATTCAAATATGAAATTATTCATTTTTTGTTATTGTTTTACTAGTTCATTATGAGAGGCTGATAACATGGGGAAAACTGTACTTATTATTTCTTCAGATTATACCGGTCAGGGACATAAAAGCATTACTGAGTCACTATATGAAAAATCCGGATCACATCCAAATGTAAAAATTCATGTTGTGGATGGCTTTTCACTTGGCGGACCATTTCTACTGAATATCGGCAAATTGTATGGACCCCTTACAAGAAGTTCAGAAAGTTTATGGAAGTTGTTATGGAAATTATCAGCTATTAATCCTTCGCACCTTAACGATTTTTTAGAAGTTCTTATAAGAGATAACTTTCAAAAACTATTGGATGAAGTAAAACCTGATATGATTTTATCTGTACATCCTAATTTTAATGGTTCAATTTTAAACATCTTAGAAAAACAGCATCTCAAAATACCCTTTATTACGCTTATTGCAGATCTTGTAAATATTTATCCTCTATGGGCTGACCAGCGGGCAGATTTTATTATCAGCCCCACGTTTGAAGCTCGGCACAGGTGTTTAGAATATGGTATTCCAGATGAGAAAATAAAAGTTTTAGGATTTCCAGTCCGTTCTAGATTTTTCAATAAAAATAAAATAAAAAAAGTTCATTATAAAAAAGAACAACCCTTCACATGCCTAATCATGAGCGGCGGTGAAGGCGTTGGAAATATGAAAAAGATCGCTGAAACCTTGCTTAATCATTTTGATTGCTCCGTAAAAATTGTAGCTGGAAGAAATGAAAAACAAAGAATTAAGCTAGAAAAATTGCTTAAAAGTCAATATGGCGTGAAAGTGGAGATTTACGGTTTTGTCAAAAATATTCAAGAACTAATGTTAGCTTCTGATATCATTTTTACTAGAGGCAGTCCTAATGTCATGTTTGAGGCGATTGCTACTACAACTCCTCTTATCATCACAGGGGCCTTACCAGGTCAAGAGGAAGATAATCCTGCTTTTGTTGAAAAATTAAATTTAGGAGTGGTATGTAAAAATCCGCATGATATTAAACATACCATCAACACATTGCTTGAAAATAACGGTGAAAAACTAAAGATAATGAAGAAATGCCAGCAGGAATTTATCAATTCAAATGCTGCAGAAGATATCTTCCGATTTATAGTAGAATCTGCAGATCCTTATTATGAAGAGAAAATACTAGCCCAAAAGAGGCGATTACTTTAGTAATCGCCTCTTTATTGAATCGAATTATTTGCGTTAATATAACCCGTTCCGTAAATATTGTCATCTCGATCTCTCCATAGGTCAGCACCATTTTTTAGCGCGGATTTTACCTCGTCCGGTGTCATGCTTGGATTTTGCTGCTTGACTAATGCAGCAATACCGGCGCAAATCGGTGTTGCCATAGAAGTTCCGGATAAAACAAAATAATCAGTATCCACTCTACTTGATTTTTGCAGCTTGTCCAAATAAGAATTAGGGGAACGTAAGGAAATAATGCTTACACCTGGCGCAAGGATGTCCGGCTTGGTTCCGCCATAGATGGTCGGTCCTCTGCTCGAAAAGCTGGCCACATCATCATCACTTCTCGTTTCAGCCGTATTACGGTCATCTAATGCCCCGACTGTGATGACTTGGTCACTAATACCAGGACTTGCGATTGTTTTTGCATCCGGACCTTCATTCCCCGCGGCTACACAGACAACGATTCCTGAAGCCCACGCTTCCTCAACCATTTTAACCATTGGATCATCATTTTCACTTGCAAACTGCTGTGCGGTACTACCCAATGACATACTAATAATATCAATTTTAATAGGAGGATTCGTCTCATTGTAATCAATGCACCACTGCACGCCGTCCATGACGGTTTCTAAAGAGCCCGAACCTAATTTATCTAGAACCTTTACTCCAATCAGGTTTGCTTCCGGAGCTGGACCTGCATAGCGAAATCCGGAGGCTAGCCCATTCCCAGCGGCATCTCCTGCACAGTGTGTCCCATGGCCATTATCATCATAAGGGTCAGTTCGATCATTAATAAAATCCTTAAAATTGATAATTCTTCCTCCTAAATCCTGGTGCGGGTAGATACCTGTATCTACGACAGCAATGGTGACGCCTTTGCCAGTTAAAACTTGGTTATTTCTTACAACATTTTTCGCACTGGCTGAAGGGACAGCTACATCAAGTAAGGCTTTCACCTCTCTGTTTAAAAAGACTTTCTGAATATGACCACAGTTAGAAAGAATCGCTTCTAGTCCATTAGGTGTTACATCGGCACTGCAACAGGATACCCTTGGAAAATCCCGTTTCATTCTATTTTTTACATGGCTGTTCATGATTTCTTTTACTTCATTGCAGCCAGTTTCATAGCAGCCTTTTTTAAATTCGATAATAACAGAAAATTTCCTTCCCGTTTTAATAAAGCCCTCAAACATATTATGCAAAAAACATGGTGTCCATTTGAATGGTTTATAAAGGTTCAAGATTTCTTCTCGCAATGGCCGTTCCAGCTTATCCGCATGGGCTCGTACCATTTGAACCATTGAATAACCAAACATTCGCATTCTCCCTTTCATACTTTTTTATATACTATGAAAAGAAGAAAATATAGTAGCGGTAGTAGTCTACTTTTTTTAAAAAAAGGGCTATTATTTAATAGATTAATGATTACAGCTGCTTCGGATTGATTTTACAAAAATTCTGTATTCTACTATGATTAGGACTATATAGATGAACTTTCTAAAAAAGAGGTCAGAATGATGCTGCAAAAGTTTGGTTTTTCACAGTACGAGAGCAAGGTATATGAGATCCTTTCTTCCAATAATGAACCGCTGGATGCGACACAAATTGTAAAATACTCCGGGGTTCCAAAAGCAAAAGTATATGAAGTGTTAACGCGAATGATTGAAAAAGGGCTGGTGCTGGATTCTGTTTCAGAAAAGAAAAAGCTCTATTCTGCGCTGCCGTTGAATCTTGTCATTGAAATGCTGACAAAGCAATTCCAAGCAAATATCGATGATTTGAAACAAAATTCATCCAAAAGACAAATAACCGATGACCGGGTGTGGAGTCTAAAGGTCGATTCCTCGATTCAATTAAAATGTAAACAGCTTCTTTTAGATGCAAAGAAAACCATTCAAATTTCTCTTTGGAAAGAAGACTTTCAAGATTTTCTGCCTGTTTTACTTGAAAAAGAACAAGCGGGTGTGAAAGTAGAGGCACTTGTTGTCGGGAGTGTGGAAGCTGCGCTATCCTCGCTCACGATTTTGTCTCCGAATGAAGAGCATCAAATGTTAGAGAATAGCCGCTTAATCATAACGGATGAAGAGGAAATTTTGTTCGCCGGTGTGGAAAACGGTGCATGGCAGGCAATGATCACAAAATCACCACCCTTTGTAAAATTTTTCGCTGACTTTTTCTACCATGATTTAGCCTTAGCAAAAATCACGAAAAGATTTGAAGATACATTAATGCAGGATGAGGAAATCAAAAACCTATTAATGAGGTTAAGATATTAAAATGGCAGCGGGATGATCCCGCTGCCTTTATTTTATAATGCCTCAAGCGCCATGATCACCATATCATTAAACGTGGTTTGACGTTCTTCGGCTGTCGTTTCTTCCCCTGTGAAAATATGATCACTGACGGTTAAAATCGATAGGGCGTTCACGCCATATTTTGCTGCCAGCGTATATAATGCAGTAGTTTCCATTTCCACTGCGAGCACGCCGTAATCTGCCAGCTTTTTCACAATATCCATACTGTCACGGTAGAATACATCCGCTGACAAAACATTTCCAACCTTTATTTCCATACCCTTTTGCGTGCCTGCTTGATAAGCATTCTGCAGTAAATTAAAGTTGGCACACGGTGCATAATCAATTCCTGGAAAAGCCATGCGGTTGGTATTCGAATCAGTTGAAGAGGTCATCGCAAGAACCACATCCCGGACCTTTAGATCCTTCTGGATTGCCCCGCAGGAACCAACACGAATTAAGTTTTTCACTCCATATTCACGGATTAATTCATTCACATAGATAGAGATTGATGGAATCCCCATCCCTGTTCCTTGTACAGATACTCTTTTTCCTTTATACATACCTGTAAACCCAAGCATGCCGCGCACTTCATTATAACAAGTCACATCTTCCAAAAAAGTCTCCGCGATATACTTGGCACGCAAAGGATCTCCTGGTAATAAAATATTTTCTGCAATTTCCCCTTGTTTTGCATTGATATGAACACTCATTCGACCATGATGCTGGAGAGGATATCCCCTACTCCATCATCATGCTCACCTCCTCTTGTCTATTTTCAGTTGGTTTTCTTGTGATGGAAAAAATAGCACATAGTAAAGCAAAGATGATAAATACCCCGCCCACCGATGCATTCGCTTGAACCGAATACTGATTGATGACCATTCCACCAATTACAGAGCCCAGTGCAATCCCAATATGCAAGGCAGAATTATTCAAGCTTTGCTGGATATCCGATGTTTCCGGTGCCGTTTCAATTAAATAATTTTGCTGTGCCGGTGTAATCGCCCAGCTTAACGCACTCCAAACCATCATCACGATGACAAAAAGCGTACTTGAAAAGGTGACATTTGGCAGGACAAACAGGGCGACGGCAAACACTGTTACGATGGTTAAAATGCTTTTCTTTGAACCCCATTTGTCGGCCAGCCAGCCTCCAAAGCCGCCTCCAAACACTGCTGAAATCCCAAAAATAAAGTAAAAAATACTGATCCATGTTGCATCTAAATGTAAGGTTGTTTTTAAAAATGGGGTTAGATATGCATAAAGGGTTAAATGCCCCGTTAAAAATAAAACCGATGTTAACTGTGCTGATAAAGTCTTAGAATTTTTTAAGGTTTGAAGTTGCTGTTTTAGTGAAATCATTGGTTTTGGCTCGATTTTATTTAAGAAGGCATATACCCCGGCCATTGAAATTAGCGTTAGCACGGCGATAAACAGAAATGGCGAGCGCCAGCCGAAATGATTCCCAATCACAAGTCCAATCGGCACCCCTAATACGAGGGATCCGCTGATTCCCATAAAGATGACTCCAATTGCCCGCGCACGATACTCTTCTTTTACAATACTTGAAGCAATGGTTACGGAAAGAACCACTAATAGTGATCCACTTGCAGCAGAGATAATTCTTGAAAGAAATAAAACAATAAAATTAGGGCTGATGAAGGCGATCATATTCCCGCATAAGAAGATCAGCAATGTCCAAAGCAACAGTCGCTTTCTTTCAATTTTCGCGGTTACCGTTAAAAGGACCGGTGAGGCGATCGCAAAAACAAGCGAATATACCGTGATAAGTTCTCCCGCGGTACTAATTGAAATGCCAAGGCCATCTGATACGATGTCAAGAATCCCACCGACAATCAGCTCAGCCATTCCGACCACAAATGAAACAATTGCTAAAAGATAGATTCTAAAATTCATGTGGTGACTCCTCCCTTCAATTGGTGGTTATTTTGAACGTTTTCCAATTGGTTACTACCACTATAGTAACCCTTAATAACCTTTTATGGCAAGAGGTTTTTTTACAATAAAATAAACCTAGTGAAATCACTAGGTTTAACTTTTATAAGACAAAGCTCACAATTACACCAGACAGAACGCTGACAAGTGTCGCTCCGTAAAGAAGTTTTAAACCGAAGCGGGCCACGACATTTCCTTGTTTTTCATTTAAGCCTTTAACGGCTCCGGCAATAATTCCGATTGACGCAAAGTTCGCAAAGGATACTAAAAATACAGAAAGAATTCCAACTGTCCGCTGGTCAAAACTTTTTACTGCTTTCGATAAATCCATCATCGCTACAAATTCATTCGTTACAAGTTTAGTTGCCATAATTCCACCGGCACGAACGGTTTCAGATGGGGTGATTCCCATAATAAAGGCCACCGGCGCAAAAATATATCCTAGAAGCTGCTGGAAGGAAATCGAGAACAATAATTGAAATAAATGATTAATCGCAGCCATTAAGGCAACAAAGCCAATCAACATGGCACCTACAATAATGGCCACCTTAAATCCATCAAGGATATACTCCCCAAGCATTTCAAAGAAGGATTGTTTCGCTTCTTCATGGATCACCAAAATATCTTCACTTGGTTCCACCCTGTAAGGGTTAATGATGGATGTAACGATAAAACCGCCAAATAGGTTAAGGATAAGAGCCGTTACAACAAATTTCGGCTGAAGCATATTCATATAGGCTCCGACAATCGACATCGAAACGGTAGACATCGCGGAGGCACATAGTGTATACAAGCGATGCTCCGGCAGCTGTCCAAGCTGTTTTTTAACCGTAATAAATACTTCCGACTGTCCGACCATCATCGATGCCACTGCATTATACGATTCCAATTTCCCCATCCCATTGACCTTACTAAGAACAAGTCCAATTCCTTTCATGATCAGAGGAAGGATTTTAAGATATTGGAAAATACCGATTAAGACAGAAATAAATACAATTGGCAGCAGCACATTTAAAAAGAATGGTGCCTCTCCTTTATTCGCCAGTCCGCCAAACACGAAGCTTACCCCTTCATTTGCGTATTCCAGTAATTTACTGAAAACAGTAGAGATCGCTTTAATAATGATTAAACCTATTTCGGTATTCAAGAGGATCCAGGATAAAAGAATTTGAATGACCACCATGATGATAATCGGTTTAACCCTTACCCTTTTCCGATCTTTACTGGCTAATAACGCTAAACCGAATACAAAAAGAAGACCAATAATTGAAATGACATATTTCATACATTACCCCCAGATAATATCAAACGGCAGCCTCTTGTAGACGCTTACAAACGTTCGTTTTGGTTACTACCATTATAGTAACTATTTTTAGAATTTTGTGCAAGAACTTTTTATCTTTAATATGCCCCATAAAACCCCCAACATTTATTCCTTTGCACCACTGTCCACCACAGGCGTACAAAAACCCCGCTTTTGTCCACGAACGGTGACAGGCACCATGTGAAAAAGGCGGTTAGCTGAGGACACACACTCAGCTAACCGCCTTACTTTTGTTATTTTGTTACTTTTATTGTATATGGCTTGATTGTTGCGTTGCCATTTACGTCCTTAACTTTAATATAATATTTTCCTGTTTTGAGATGGACGCGCATGACTTCAGATTGCCCTTGTGCATAATAATCTGCGAAGGCTACTCTTTTGCCCTTATGATAAAGGGAGATGACCCCATCAATCTCAGGGCCGCCCGAAACCGAAATATATCCGTTCCATTTGTCTTTTACATTCAACACATACCAGTCTTCATCGCCATATCCTACTCCGCTGTTTAAATTGCCAGTAGCCATCAGCGTATGGGAGCTTTTCTTTTTCAAGACAAGCGGCTTGGATGGTATATTGTTCTTCACCTTCGATTTTGCATCTTCGTCCTTTGTCGGAACAGGAGCAATCGATAAATTATACGGTACCAACGATACTTGTGAAGAACTGGCCGTAAACCCAATAATCATAACGATATAGTTGCTGCCCTTTTCCACTTTAAAGGAACCGTAATTATTAGACGCACCCTCGAACAGCCCTTTTGCTATCACACTGGCCATTTCTGCATCTGCCCCATCGATTTTTCGGTTCTTATTGACATCCTTGTAAACAATCGCAGCTCCATAAATTTGTGAGAAAAGCTCTTTTGGATATTTTTTCAGCATGGCCGCACTAGGCTTTCCGCTCTCAAATAACAGACTGTAAATACTTGATTTCTTCCCTTTTAAATAAAACATGTCCACATCATTTGGCGAAGCAAAATTTCCATGGATGGTTGAGGACGGCAAATTTTTTGGAATTGTATCATTATCCTCATATTTATCTCCAGTATTTGAAATAATTAACTTAGAGGACAATTGATACGGATCAAGGGAAATACCTCCCCCTGTCATTGGATTCCCCATTAAATGAATCAAATAAGTTTCATTCTTTTTCAAGCCAGAAAAAATGGTATCATTTAATTCCCCTGATTCCCAGTTCGCATCATTCATATTGGTTCCAACTAAATTGAAATCAACAACATCCCTGCCATTTTCATCCTTACCATTCAGCACCTGTACAATTTCAATATACGGCTTCACTCCTAATCCCTTAGGCAGACTAAATTGATAAATTCCCGTTTTAGATGGCTTAATCCCATACCAATCCTCATCATCCGGCGTTTGCAAATAGCCGACAAGTGTTTTACCGGCAGGCGCAGAAACGGCGCCATCCAAAATCGATTGATAATAATCAGAAAGAGAGCCATCCGGATTCGTATTGCTGCTGTTATCTTCATCCGGCGGTATCACCTTGCCTTGAATTTTAACGGTGTAGGGTTCAAGTGATGCCTGGGCTTCTTCACTTGACTTGTCGATAAGAACCATCCCTTTTTCATCTGCAAAATCCAGCATTGGTTTACTCGAAACCTTGACTAAATATTCTGTATTAGGCTGAGCAGGGAATGTCAAGGTTTCCCCTTCACCCAATCCTTTACTATCTGCTGCTGCAATTGGCGGGAGTTGATCAATCGGGAGATCTCCATCCGTGCTGCTTTCAACCTCCTGTTCGGGATCTTCATTCATCACGGAAAGACTATAAACTTGAATATTCGTATCAATCCCCGGAATTCCCGAAAGCGTTACTTTCGCAGCATTCTCATTTTTCGTCTTAAGATAGTAATAATCATCATCCCCATTTTCCCCCATTAACGTTTGCTGTGTGGATGTATACGGCAGCGATGTTACCGCTATTGGAGCATCCGCTGTCGACGTGTCAGACGGCATCACAGCAGATCGTTTCATTGAAAGATGATAGGTCGACTGTTTCGCAGAGGAATCATCATAATTCCCATTGATATCATTTACTCCGATTGCCATCATTCCGGAAAAAGGAACCTGGATTAGTTTCCCTTCCGTTTTTCCGGCCTGTACTTTGTTTACGTCAATCGAAAGGCTTTGGTCCTCTCCATAAACGCGAAGGGTCATTTTATAATCAAATTGTTTTGCCCCCGCAAGTGCCGTTTGGATATACTCACCTTTTTGAACAGGAAACTGATACCACTTTTGCTGCCGTGGTTTCGTTAAAACTCCTGTTACTACCTTTGTTTTTTCCACTGAAAGCCCCGTTGCATTTTGTAAAATTTCTTTTTTCGTCCATACTGTATTTACAAAAGAAGGAAGCTTCTTAATATCATACTTTAAAGCTGCAACAGGATCGACGAGGCCCTTTCCATATGTAACATCGTATCCCTTAGATCCCAAATCCTTGGCTGTATGTTCTAGAATATATTCAACCTGTGCCGGCTTTAATTTCGGATGCTTGGATAAAAGCAAGGATGCCGCCCCCGCAACCATTGGTGACGCCATAGATGTTCCGCTCAAAGTTTGAAAGGTTGATTTCTTCTCATAATCATAAAACGGGGCGTAAATATCTTCCCCTGGTGCAACGATGTCCATCGAAGGACCGTAGGACGAGTAATAACTTAAGTGTTTCGTTTTATTGATTGATCCGACCCCAATTACACCCTCGTAGCTTGCAGGATAATTCGGTGCGGAAGTCCCATCATTTCCTGAAGCAGCGACAACGGTCACTCCTTTTTGAATGGCGATTTTAACTGCATCTCCTAAAATGGAAGACGGAATGGGCGAACCCAGACTCATATTAATCACTTTTGCACCGTGGTTTGCTGCGTATAAAACCGCCTGGGCAATCGTATAGTCTGTTATAAAACCATCGCGGTCAAAAACATCAATTGGCAGGATTTTTACATTTGGGTTGATTCCATAGCCGCCAATGCCATTTCCTTTTGCTGCAGAAATAATACCAGTGACATGGGTGCCGTGCTGGTCAGGGGCTCCATGATTCATTGGATTAATTTCATTAACGGCTGGAAGCATTTTTCCTTTCAGTTCCGGATGTTTGCTGTCAATACCTGTATCAATGACGGCAACCGTAATCTTACTTTTCCCTTTTAATTTTTGAGCTTCGGGGATCTTTAACATCGATAGATAGTATTCATCCTTTGCCTTTGGATCAGAAGGCACTGAAAACGGCTTATAGAGGACGCTTCTTTCCACCGATAGAACCTTGCTGTTTTTTTGAAAGGCCTGGGTTACTTTTTGAAGGGAGTCATTTTTTAGAAGTTTGACTACCATGTATCCCATCTTTTCCACATTTTGAACAACAATATAATCCTTGTTTGCTCCCTTCACTTCACCAAGTAAAAGCGGCTGTTTATACTTGATGATAAGCGTATCTTCGCTAAATAATGGAGTCTTGTTTTCCTCGAGCTTTTCCTTTAGTGACTTTGTTTTCTGTTGAATCATTGCTTTGGATGTTCCAAACTTGCTTGCTGCCGATACCTCGACGGTGGTGGTCAATAGCGTGGATGTCATGAGTGTTGCGCCAATTCCGATGGCACTTAATTTTCGCCAAACCGACTTCATGGATACCCCTCTTTTCTATGAAACTAGCAATATCATACCATATGTTTCCAATAATGAAAGAGTTTAGTTTTCGGTAAATTTCCTCTGTTTTTCGACAAAATGGGAGCAAAAAAAGAGACATCAGGTCTCAATCCCTGATATCTCTATGGTTTTGTTAAAAGTCAATATGATCTGGGTCTGGTCCAACGCGATGATTCTGATTCAACTGGTCAATCCAGAACATCTCTTCTTTCGTCAGCTGAAAATCAAAGACAGAGGCATTTTCGACAATACGACGCTCTTTCGTAGATTTCGGAATCGTCACAATCCCGTTTTGCAAATCCCAGCGCAAAATGACCTGAGCAGCCGATTTATTATATTTTGAGGCAATTTCCTTTAGTACGGGATGGTCAAGTAGTTGTCCCTGCATCAGTGGCGACCATGCCTCGAGCTGGATATCATGCTTGCGGCTAAATGCCTGAAGTTCTTTTTGTGTTAAACGAGGATGGTACTCCACCTGATTAATCACTGGTTTAATTTCTGCTTCTTTCAGTAGCTCCTCAAGATGGTGGATTTGGAAATTACTCACACCTATTGCTTTAACCCGTCCCTCTTTATAAAGGGTTTCTAATGCTCTCCAAGCTTCTTTATATTTCCCCTCCACAGGCCAGTGAATAAGATATAAATTCAAGTACTCTAAACCTAATTTCTGAAGGCTTGTTTCATAGGCTGCTAGAGTGGATTCATAGCCTAAGTCAGAATTCCAAACCTTTGAGGTTACAAATAATTCTTCCCTTGAAATTCCAGCCTCTTGTAACCCTTCACGGATACCCTGTCCAACCCCCTCTTCATTTCCGTAAATCGCCGCTGTATCCACACTGCGATAACCATGTTTAATCGCAGTTCTAATAGCGTTAACAAGCTCGGGGCCCTCTTCTACTTTAAATACACCAATTCCAAGCCAAGGCATTTTTACACCGTTATTTAATAAAGTTCGATCTTGAAGGTTTTTCATAGTTATCTCCTTATTTTAAGAAATTTTTTGTAAAACTCTTTTTTCATCCTTCTGTTCTAAAGCGCGACTCCAGCCTGTTAAAATAACCGCACCTAAAACCATCAGTGCTCCAACCCATGCAGTATGAATCAGTCCAATTGAATCGGTGACCACTCCGCCAAGATAGGACCCAATCGCAATTCCCGCATTAAAGGCAGCAATATTAATTGCGGAAGCGACGTCTACTGCACTTGGTACATAACGTTCAGCCAGCATCACGACATACACTTGTAATCCGGGAACGTTCATGAAAGCCAATACCCCCATAAAAATAATCGTTATTAAGCCGGCTGCTTTAAATGGTGCTGTAAAGGTCAAAACAAATAGCACAATGGCTTGTAGTATAAACATATAGAATAAAGCTGAAATTGGCTTTCGATTAGCTGCTTTTCCACCAATTACATTGCCAATTGCAATCGCAAGTCCATAGACAAGTAAAATCACCGCAACAGATCCTTGTTTAAATCCTGTAATTTCCTGAAGTAATGGCGATAGATAGGTAAAGACAACAAACGTACCTCCATACCCTAAAGCGGTAATAATGAATAAAAGTAATAACCGGCCATTGGTAACAAGCTTCAACTGGTCTCGGAATCTGGTCTTGATTCCTTTTGGCAAATCAGCTGGTATTAATAGACTGTTTGCAAAAAACGCTATCACACCAACTGCGACGATTGCTATAAAGGCAAATCTCCAGCCAAATTGCTGGCCAATAAAGGTTCCGAACGGAACACCTGTGACCGTAGCTACAGTGAGTCCTGTAAACATAATCGAAATTGCACTTGCCCTGCGATTTTCCGGTACTAAGTTCGCTGCGATGGTGGAGCCGATGGACATAAAAACTCCATGAGAAAATGCAGATACAACACGTGCCAACAGCAAAACCCACACTATTGTTGCACTGGCGGCAATACTATTGCCGATGATAAAAATAACCATGATCCATAGTAATAATGATTTTCTCGACATTCTCGCTGTCAGCGAGGTTAGAATCGGTGCTCCAAAAGTAACCCCCAATGCATATAAAGAAACAGTTAAACCTGCAGTTGTAACCGATATTTTTAAATCCTTAGCGATCAACGGCAATAATCCGACACTGATAAACTCAGTTGTGCCAATCGCAAACGCACTGACTGCTAAGGCGAGCAGCGCCAATGTACTTCTTTTTTTATCTAAACCCATTTTTTCTCCTCCTTATTGTTTTTAGTTGTTTCTGGCAAACTATATATAAAATGTGTGGTTTTGGTCAGCCGGCAAATGTTATTATGGGATATAGTTAACACAAATGGAAGTACGTACTTTAAAGTGATATAGGAACTAAAAAGTTATATAGGTACTTTTTGGTACCTATTGAGAAGGGGAGAAAAATGCAGAAGAAATATAATATTTCAGTTGAAGCTACGCTCGAAGTAATCGGCGGAAAATGGAAATGTGTGATTCTTTGCCATCTTACCCATGGAAAAAAAAGAACCAGTGAATTAAAACGCCTCATGCCCAATATTACGCAAAAAATGCTGACTCAGCAATTACGAGAATTGGAAGAAGACGGGGTTGTAAAACGGATTGTCCATAACCAAGTCCCGCCGAAAGTAGAGTATGAGCTTAGTGAATATGGATGGAGTTTAAAGGGCATTTTAGACTCTCTTTGTGCATGGGGAGAAAAACATATTACCAAGGTATACGGGGATAAATTTGCAGTCTTAGAAGAAAACGTATTAAATGATCAGTTGAAGTAAAGGTAGACAAAAAGAAGGACATGAATGAATTAAAATTCATTTGCCTTCTTTTTAATTTGTTTCATAAATAATTTTCCCTGTCTGAGAGGTATCATAATCTCCTAAAGAGTTAATTTCTGATTGAAATTGCCGAGAAGACAAAATGTTCTTTAGCGCCCTGATCAGTTGTTCCGTTTCTGAGTTTTTTAGAATAACCAGGTCGTAACGCTCAGTTATTAATGGGATAAAATCGATTCCCACTATTTTGGCAGCTTTTTCGATTCCCACTCCCACATCAGCTGCCCCAGAAAAAATAGCTGATGCCACACTTAAGTGGTTTGTTTCTTCATGATCATAGCCATGAATGTTCCTTGACGGAATCTGATGGAGTCGAAGTTGTTCATCAAGAAGAATTCGTGCACCTGACCCTTTTTCCCGATTGACGATTTTTAGATGTCCCTGGTTTAAATCAGTCCAAGTAGTAACGTTAAGAGGATTTCCCTTTTTCACATAAATACCTGCTTTTCTTGAAAGAAGGTTTAGCAAAATATAAGGGAAGCCCACTAAAATTTTCTTTATGTATGGAATATTAAATTCCCCTGAATCACCATCAAAAAGGTGTAAACTAACAATATCGCATTCGCCATTATACATGGAGATAAGACTATTTAAACTTCCATTATAGGAACGCAGCGGCTTATAGGAAGAATTTTTCTCAATATGTTTACTGAGAATATCCAGAACCATGTCCTGCCCGCTAATAATAATATTGTTAGTTTCCCTTTTTTCATTTCTGTGAGAGTCAACAACAGGTGCTTTTATATTTGTCCTTTGATTGGTTTTTTGATTGTTAATATAATGGTCAAGGTCTACTGCATCAATTCTCATCTGCCGACCAACACGGAAAACTGGCAGCTCACCTTTTTTAACAAGGTCGTAAAGGGTTAATTTCGATACTTTTAATAACTGTGATACTTCTTCAATCGTATAGGAAAGCTCCTTTGACATTTGCATCTCCTCCATCTTTATTTTAACTTACTGGTTATGAAAAATATATTTTTAATAAAAAAATGAAAAAGTGACTTTTGATATATTTTTTTCGTTATAACTAATTATAATTAGTTATAAATAATTATATTTAGTTATAAAGGGAGATGGATTATGAAGAAACAATATCTTTTATTTTTAACAATGGTGCTGTTAATCCTGTCCATGGCTGGCTGTTCAACGTATGAACAGGCGAAAAAGCCAGAAAAGCAAAAAAAAGCGGAATTAACAGTTTCAGCCGCTGCTAGTTTGCAAAATGCTTTGAACGACATTAAAACAGCTTTTGAAAAAGAGCATCCAAATGTCATTATTAACTATAATTTCGGCGCTTCCGGTACCCTTCAACAGCAAATTTTACAGGGAGCCCCTGTCGATCTTTTTTTCTCAGCCGCTGAGGATAAATTTGATAAATTAGTTCAAGACGGACTAATTGAAAAGACAAAAGGGGCAGATCTTGTTGGAAATGAGCTGGTGTTAGTTGTTCCAAAGGATTCTAAAAAAGGAATCAACGCATTTGAAGATCTTGTTAAAGCGGATAAGATTTCGATTGGGACACCGGAGTCTGTGCCCGCAGGTCAGTACGCCAAGGAGACATTAGAACATATACATGTATGGAAAATCGTTGAAGGAAAGGTAGTCTATGCGAAGGATGTCCGCCAAGTACTTACATATGTGGAAACAAACAATGTAGATGCAGGGATTGTCTATAAAACCGATGCATTAATTTCTCCGAAGGTTAAGATTGCTGCAAAAACCAAGGAAAATACCCACGGACCGATTATTTATCCGGTAGGAGTGATAAAGAATAGTTCCCACCCAAAAGAAGCGGAGCAATTCTACAACTTTCTTCAAAGTCAAGAATCAATAAAGATTTTAGAAAAGTATGGGTTTAAAGGGCTGCACTAGCATTAGAAAATGAAACCAAAAAGAGAGGAGGCAATTTTCTTTATTGCTTCCTCTCTTTTTTAATTTACTTATATCCTTACTTCACTTGGCTGTTTAGTCTCTTGACGCTGTTCTTTAATTAAGATTCCACCAAGTAGGCCCAGTACAGTAAAAAATACCGGAATAATAAAACCGTATTGGTAGCCAACACTTGCTGCGGAAGTATGAAAATGATCCAAAACCTTCCCAAAAACCGTTGGCAGTATGACTGCACTTAAAAATCCACCGGTATTGGCGAAGCCTGAAACTACTCCCACCTCCTTCATTGGGAAGGAATTCCGAACTACCGCAAAGGTTAACGCACTTGCCCCATTACCATAACCAATCATAAAGAATAAAAGCATTAACATATAGAAGGGCGGCTTACCATTAAATAAAAGAAATGCAGCCCAGCTTATAAAGATGATTACATGAACTATCAAATAAGGGCGTTTAATGGAATCAACCCGATTGGAAATCCATGTGGTCAGTGGTGCCCCGATAATTGCCCCAATCAAACCGATCATGATGAACTGACTGGCATGCGACCGCGTCATTCCATAAACATGCATCCCATACGGTACTGCCCATGAACCGATAAATCCTACATACGTACCAACAGCACCAAAATGGCAAAAGAAAGTCGCCCATGCCTGCCTTGTCGAGAAAATCCTGCGCAGTAACTGCAATGGATTTTCCTGTTTTTTTACCATTTTAACCTTAGGTGCCTCGTTCTTAAAAATCTGTTTTGGCTTTTTAACCAGCACGAAATAAAGCAGCAGTGCACAAAGACATAAAATAATACCTATAACCAAAAAAGTCGGGCGCCAGCCAAATAAGGAGATCCATGCTGAAAATGGAACGGTTGCCAGCAAGAAGCCAAAACTGCCCGCTATACCGGCCAGCCCTAGCAGTCCCACAAATTCCTTTACTTTGAACCATTGACTTAAAATTAATACAAGGTTCACCCAAATGGTCGCATCCCCCATACCCACTAATAATCGAGAAAGAACAAGGATCGCTCCATTAGGCGCAAGACTATATACTACCGTTCCAATCGCATTCAGCAATGTACCAATAATAAGGAAAAAATTCGGGCCAAACCTGTCTGACAAAATACCGATTGGAATTTGCAATCCGGCATAGGCCAAAAATTGAATACTTGTCATTAACCCGATGGTGGATGCGGTTAAATTAAAATCCTTCATTAACTGGTCCGTAATTAATCCCGGTGCCGTTCTTTGACTGACAATTAAAAAATACGTAAACAATACCGAGGCAAAAACAACCCAACGGTATTTGCTATTTTGTTTATTCAATAGTCTCTTCTCCTGATTGTTTTTTTCTTCCTCATATTATACTCCATATCTATTTCGAATATAGAAATTTCCACTCATGGAGGCGTTTACACTACAAAAAAATTTTTTCCCCAACAAAAAAAGGAAACACAGAAGATAAATTTCTCCTATATTTCCTCTTAAAATCGATAAACTGTCCACCTCACGCGGACAAAATGACCAAAAAGTCCACGAACGGTGCCTGTCACCTTTAATGTCACTTTTAATTTTCACTTTTCAATGTCGCTTCTTTTAGTAGTGAGTTTTGGCGGATGTGTGCTGCCAGGCTTGGAAGGGTTGTTGGTAGTTTTGGGTGAGGATTTGGGTCATTGGGATGGTGCGCTGATTCTTTGGCAGACAGAGTTGTTCATAGATAAATTGGTCGTTAAAGCCGATTCGGGCTGCGTCCTCTGAGGTATTTGCATAATAAACGGCTTTGATTTTCGCCCAATAGATGGCTCCCAAACACATTGGGCATGGCTCGCAGCTTGTGTATAGCTCGCAATCAGTTATGTCATAGCTGTTTAAATGCAAACAGGCCGACCGTATGGCTTGAACCTCCGCATGGGCCGTAGGGTCTTTTCCCGCCACCACTTGATTCCGACCCATGCTAATAACCCTTCCGTTTTTGACAATAACGGCGCCGAACGGACCCCCGCTGTTTGTCAGCACATTGTTAAGAGCAATATCCACAGCCGCTTTCATAAATTGGTTATCGATGGTTATTCCCCCCTGATTCCAATAAAATTTTATAAGAAATACAACGATTACGCTGTTTTTAGTTTACTTCTAGTATATTGCCTATAGGGAGCGAAGATTCCCTCGACTTCCTCCCCTCACCACAAATAACCGAAATACAACTAATTGTATATCCCAATTCACTTTAGGAAAAATACATAGGTAAGGCATTATAAATCTAACTGGAAGTGTTAATAACATGCATCAACTAAGTTACTTAATTGCTCATTTCGGATACATGGGAATTATTATCGCCTTAATTGGCGGCATTATTGGACTTCCGATTCCAGATGAGGTTCTTCTTACCTATGTGGGATATAACGTTTTTCAAGGGAATCTTAGCTTCATTCCTTCCCTTCTTTGTGCGGCAAGCGGAGCTTGCGGTGGGATCACATTAAGCTATCTCCTAGGAGTAAAATTAGGGGTGCCTTTTTTAAATCGATATGGGCCAAAGCTACATATTACAGAAGAACGAGTGAATCGGACGAAAAAATTATTTATGAAAATGGGACCCTTCCTCTTATTGATCGGCTTTTTTATCCCAGGAATCCGTCATATTACCGCCTATCTTGCCGGGATTAATAGCTATACCTATAAAAAGTTTGCCTTATTTGCTTATTCGGGTGCTGTGATTTGGTGTTTTAGCTTTATTACATTAGGAAGGATATTGGGAGAAAATTGGACAGCTGTCGCAGGCTATTTTTCGAGATACAGCATTATTTTAATCATCCTTTTCATCCTGGTCACCATTATTCTTTATGCCTATCAGCGAAAAAGAAGAATAAGATTAAGAACTCCTTGAAAATAATTCAAGGAGTTCTTTCTATTTTTACACGACAGCCTTCTCACCATTTTTCCGATTTCTTCTTATTTTATCAGCCCGTAAGACCTTCATGGATAAGAAGATTCCAGATCCGGTTAGGAAAATCATCGCCAGTGCAGTCAGGTCAATCAGCCACTTGATGTTTGTTGTTCCGATTCTGCCTTCGTGAAGCCCTCTAATGATACCCATGAAGGTACCGGAGGTTCCGCGTTCTCCCCCTGGCCCACCCGTCATACCTTTTTGTTCCAGAAATTGACCGTTGGCGTTACCCCCCATCTGACCTTGTGGTTGGCCATTGGACGTTTGACCGCTTGTCTGACTTTGTCCATTTAGAGAATTTTGCTCTTGGTTCTGAGCGTTAGCCTGCCCGGCTGTTTGACTCGAACCAGATGCCGCTGTCCCTTGATTCATCTGCTGCGGCTGAAAGCTGCCCTTTCCTTCCATTTGTGTGGACTGTCCAACCAACCATGGCTCATTCATTAATAATCCTGTAATTGACTCCATTAAGATTAATATTGAAGCAATCAACCCAATCCATAAATGGGCTTTTCGTGTTTTTTTCATTGATCCATCTCCTCTTAATTGATTATTTTATTATGATGATAAAACCTTAAGTCTTGCTTAAGTCCAACTTTTTAGCATTAGAGAAAAATAATTGCTATAAATTCCCCTTGTTCCTGACAAATCTGATCCGCTGCCTATAAATAGGTTCCTTTTAATTAAGATGATGTTTGACCTAATTCATGCAACTCCTTCATCACCTGAAGAATTTCCTTGCTTGTTTTACTATCAAGTGCCCCGGTTGGTTCGTCAGCAAGCAGAATCATCGGCTGGCTCGTTAATTACCACTCCTTCCTCCTTGTACCTGTCCTCCGCCGCTTGGAGGCATACCACCACCCATGGAGCCCATTCCTCCCATACTATTCATCATATTTCCTGAATTAGTAGAGGAGGAGTTCGCTAACTGTGGCAATTGAATGGATTGGCCTTCCGTAACTCCTTGGATTATTTCAATATAATCGTCATTTGCCAGACCTGTTTTTACCGTCAATTGCTGGGTGCCGCTTGATTGCTCAGCAGCTGCACTTGCGGTAATAGCCATCACATACTTTTGATTATTAGCCGAGTGTACGGCATCTATTGGAACGTACAAGGCATTTTCCTTACTAGCGGTTAATATGCTTGCTTCCGTACTCATCCCCACCTTTAAGTTATCAGGATTACTAATTTTAATCGTCACATCAAAGGTTGAGGAACCGTTTGAGGATGTTCCCTCATTCGCAATTGCTGTTACCTTACCAGAGTAAGTTTTATCCGGGTAAGAGCTGACCGTAACACTAACCTTTTGATCCTTTTTAATTTTTGGAATATCCAGTTCATCCATTTGGACGACTGTTTTTAAATTTTTATAGTTTGTCAGATGGGCAACAGCCTGGCCGTTTGTGACTCGTTCCCCGGCAGCAACGGAAACCGATGTGATCGTACCATCCGCAGGAGCTGTAATCGGGGCACTGTCATCCGTAAAAGTAACCAATTTATCGCCCTCGTTTACCCTGTCACCAGCTGCAACTAACACTTCATCGATTTCATCATTATCGATTGTTGATTTAATATCCTCACTAGTAACTGGCTGTATTATACCGGACCCACTGACCTTTACCTCTAATTTTCCTTTTTGCACCACCGCTGTTCGAATCTGTGTCGAAACCTCTTGAGCGCTTGATTTTGAGGCATAATACTGATACCCGACAAATCCAATGACTAACACACATATGATCATGGCAATCCATTTCTTCATTTTTTAACTCCTTTTTCCACGGTTAGCTTGCGCCCTGCATGCCCATGGTTGATTTATTTTGATAAGCCTATTATTGTGAGAAATCCTTAACATTCCCTTAATAAAATTAAAATTTGGTTAAAAAACCAAAAAAACGCATGGAACTGTTTTAATGTTCCATGCGTTTTAAAAGCTGCTATTCCGAAGAACGAGCTTTGTGGCAATCATAATTTTTTTGGCAATCTTCCTGCCCTCGATTTTTTCTAACAGCGTATCCACGGCTGTTTCTCCCATAAGTTCGGTATAAACCTTCACCGTACTCAGGGCTGGAAAAACATATTTTGCAAGGCTGATATCATTCACTCCGATGATGTTCACCCTGTCCGGTACAGAAATTCCTTCCTCCAGCAGCGCTCGAAGTGCACCAACGGCTATCGAATCATTTCCAGCAAAAAACGCCGTCGGCAATTGTTCCTTATGTTCGTCAATTGCCCTTTTCATCAACGAATGACCATCCTGAACCGAAAAGCTGCCGTTATACATATAGGCTTCATTTAGAAGACCCTTTTCAGCTAAGTAACGCTTAAAGGTTGATTCCCGCAGGTCTTCAATCGTCGAGGTTTTGTCCCTAAATACTTCCCTGCCACCGATATACCCAATCCTCTCATGACCCTTTTTAATCAGATGGTCGAGTACTTTTTTTGTTGCCTTTTCAAAATCAATCACAATCGAATCAAATTGCTCCTCATCCGGGGAGTAATCGACAAAAACAATGTTTTTCGTAATCGAACTTAATTCTTTTACCTGTTTGCTGCTGAATTTACCAATAGCAATCAGTCCGCGCAAATCATCTTGCTTCAAATTCTCGATATTGTCTTGGAAGTATGACGCCATTTGAATCCCATGATGGCGGCATCGATTTTCCACTCCTAAGCGAATCGACATATAATACAGATCTTCCAGCTCTTCTTTTTCTGTATACCACTGGAGAAGGGCAATTTTTCCGGATTCCTGCTTTCGGGACGGCAGTTTTTTATAGGAGAGTTCTTCTGCTGCTTCAAAAATTCTTTTTTTCGTATCATCGCTGACAGATAGAGTAGTGTCATAATTCAAGACACGGGAAACGGTCGCGATTGAAACTCCAGCCAATTGGGCAATATCCTTAATTGTAGCCATAGTTAAAACTCCTTATTGATTAACAAAGAAACGATACGTTGTTTTCCCAAAGTATACTTCTTCTGGATTCAAAATGATAGATGGAAACGCTGGATGATGAATCGCATCCGGAAAGCCCTGTGTTTCCAGACAAACTCCTAAATAATCCCGAGCCGAAACACCTGAAATCGAATAGGACCCCTCTAAAAAATTGCCAGTATAGAGGACAACACATGGTTGATCTGTTGTTACCTCAAGCGCACGTCCACTTCCTTCATCTTTGAGCCAAACGCAATTCTCACCTTTTTTTGAAAAAATCAGCGGGTGGTCGTAGCCATTTCCAACCAAAACATTCTGATCGTACGTTGAATTCATCCCATCCCGCAATCTTCTTCCTTGGCTAAAATCAAACGGAGTCCCGGCAGTCTCGATCATTTTACCAGTGGGAATTAAATCCGGCCCCAATTCTAAAAAGCGATGGCTGTCCAGCTGCAGGATGTGTTCAGTAATATCCCGTTTTATATGACCGCTCAAATTAAAATAAGAATGATTCGTTAAATTGACCAGCGTTTTTTGGTCAGTTCTCGCTTCAAACGTTATTTGTAATTCATTATTATTGGTTAATAGATACGTAACTGCTGTCTCTAAATTACCTGGATAGCCCTCTTCACCATCCGGAGAGTGATAAAAAAACTTTATACCGATTGCCTGGTCTTTTTCCAGTTTTTCAGCCTGCCAAATTACGGAGTTAAGGCCTTTTTGACCGCCGTGAAGATGGTTAGCTCCCTCATTTTTCGCAAGAAGATATTCTTTTCCATCCAACTCAAAACGAGCCTCTTTAATTCGGCCTGCCACCCGGCCCACAACGGCGCCAAAATACGGAGACCACTCTAAGTAATCATTAAAGTTGTCGAATCCGAGCACAACATTTTCGATATGTCCGTTCCGGTCCGGGACCATGATTTTCGTAATCACACAACCGTAATTCAGGCACGAGACAGACATGCCTGAATCGTTGGCAAGTGTATATTCGATTACCTGCCGACTATTATCATTGCTGAACACTTGTTCAGTTATTTCCATGGTTTCTTGCTCCCTCGTTTATAATGACACAATAAAACGTTTAAACCCGGCTGCTCCCTCTTCATTTCGTTTAAATACACCGGCATCCTCGAGCACCCGTAGGAACTTCTTGCCGACTTCTTCTTTTACGAATAGGCCTGCATCCATTTCGTTAGAAAAACGTGCTTTTAACTGCTTAGCCCACTCCATATGATAGTCCGCAACTACCGCTGCTTGGCCCTGGATAAACTTTTCCACCTCTTCCAGTTCATCCATTAAACGTGCGGGTAAAACAGCAAGTCCCATCACTTCAATCAGGCCAATGTTTTCCTTCTTAATATGATGAACATCTTGATGCGGGTGGAAGATTCCCAGCGGATGCTCCTCACTCGTCCGGTTGTTCCGAAGAACCAAATCCAATTCGAAAATGGCCCCCCTTTTTCGGGCAATTGGGGTAATCGTATTATGCGGCGTTCCGTCGGTAGCCGCTAGAATTCCAAGCGAAACATCACTATAGTTTTTCCATTTTGTTAAGATATGTGCGCCTGCCTCTACAAGGGCTGCTTTTTCTTCCGAACACAGGCGAATAACCGACATCGGCCATTTCACCACTGACCCTTGAACGTTAGGAAATCCATCAATGGTAAAATTCCAGTCTGAATCCGCCTTCGCCATCGCAAATTCATAGTTGCCGCCCTGGTAGTGATCATGGGATAAAATCGAGCCGCCGACAATCGGCAGATCTGCATTCGAGCCGAGAAAGTAATGAGGAAATTGCTCCACAAATGTTAAGATACGCAAGAAGGTCACCGGGCTTATTTTCATATCTGTATGGTTTTCAGACAAGACAATGCAATGCTCATTGTAGTACACATATGGCGAGTACTGTAAATACCAGTCTTGCTCCAAAAGATTGACACGGATCATCCGGTGATTGGAGCGGGCCGGGTGGCCAATTCTCCCCGCATAGCCCTCATTCTCAATACAGAGCAGACATTTCGGGTAATCATTCTTTTTCGCTTCCCGCTCTAGCGCAATACTCTTCGGATCTTTTTCAGGCTTTGATAGATTAATAGTTATATCCAATTCACCATAATCGGTTGCCGCTTTATACTCAATATTTTTGGAGATCCGTTTCATTTGGATATAGTTACTGTTTTTACTTAAATCATAAAAATAGTCGGTTGCTGTTTGTGGACTTTGTTTATATTTTTCATAAAATATCTGATTCACCGTTGACGGCCTTGCCATCAAACAGTTCATTACCTTGCTTGAAAAAATTTCTTTTTCATCAAAAAGGTCCTCAATGATCCCTTGCCCGCAAGCATAGCCGACAATCAGCTCAAGCAAATCGGGGATGGAGGGACCTGATTCTATTAAAGACTCGGGTTCCTTAAACTCTGTTAATTTCAGCAGCGTCAAGATTTGGTTTCGGGCATAAATCTCATCTTCCTGCTGTATTAATTGGGCAGCAAGTGCTTGGTTCAGTAATTGCTGGATTACATGTTCAATCATTTTTTTCACCTCTATTTTTGATAGCCGTTCGGATGATGCTGATGCCAGTTCCATGCATCACGAATGATTTCGCGGATGGATGTCCTGGTCGGGTTCCAGCCTAGTATCCGCTTAGCTTTTTCCGAAGAAGCGATAAGAGTGCTTGGGTCGCCTGATCGGCGTTCGCCCATGACAACAGGTAGTTCAATGCCCGTTACCTCTTTTGCAGTCTCAATAATTTCTTTTACTGAAAATCCTTGGCTGCTGCCAAGATTGAACACATTACTCTCCCCGCCATTTCGCAAAAGTTTTAGGGCCAGCAAGTGCGCAGCAATTAGGTCCTCGACATGAATATAATCGCGGACACAGGTACCATCCGCTGTATCATAATCTTCACCAAATACCGTTACAGCAGTTCTTTTTCCGAGAGCCGCTTCTAAAACAACAGGAATTAGATGGGTTTCCGGATTATGGTCCTCGCCAATCTGACCGTCCCCTCTTGCTCCGGCAACGTTAAAATAACGAAGTGACACATATTTAAGATCAAAAGCTTTCTCACACCAGGAAATCATTTTTTCCATCGTCAGTTTTGTTTCGCCGTACGTATTGGTTGGATTCGTAGCTGCGGCTTCTGTAATCGGCATGACCATTTGTTCACCGTATACCGCTGCTGTTGAAGAAAAGACGATGTGTTTTACTCCGAATTCCTTCATCATCTCCAGCACGATTTGGGTTCCGTACACATTGTTATCAAAGTATTTTAACGGTTCCGTCATTGATTCTCCTACCAGAGAGTTCGCAGCAAAATGGAGGATGCCGTCAATGGTTTCTTTTTCAAAAACTGATTGCATAAACTCGCGGTCACGGATATCTCCTTCGTAAAAACTTGCTTTTGGATGGACAGCATCCCGGTGTCCTGTTTGCAAATTATCGATGACAACGACTTGGAAATTTTGATCGATTAATTGATATACAGCGTGTGAACCAATATAGCCAGCCCCACCTAAAACTAGAATACTCATCTTACCGCCTCCATTTCTACTTCTTTCGCTCCATCGCCAATGCTTGCTACATAAAAATCGGCATCATAGCCAATTTTTTCGCGATAGGCTGCACCGACATTGCCAATAAAATTCTCGACTTTTTCGTTTTCGACAATTGCAATTGCACAGCCGCCAAAGCCGGCTCCCGTCATCCGTGCCCCAAGGACTCCTGGCTGTTTCCAAGCTGCTTCTACTAAGCTATCAAGCTCGATTCCGGTAACCTCGTAGTCGTCCCGTAAGGATATATGGGATAGGTTCATTAATTGACCGAAGGCCTCCAGGTTTCCAGCCTTTAATTCTTGCAGTGCCTTCAAGGTTCTCATATTTTCATAGACGGCATGTTTCGCCCGTTTGCGAATGGTTTCGTTTGTGATGAGGGATTGATTGGCATCATACTCTTCTTCTGAAAGCTGACCAAGCGCTTCAATTGGCAGTTTTTTCTGCAGCTGCGAGAGGGCCTCTTCACATTCACCTCTGCGCTCATTGTATTTGGAATCCGCTAATTCACGGCGTTTGTTCGTGTTCATGATTAAGATTTTGTGGTTTTCAAGTTTGATGGGTGCGTATTCATAACTTAATGTCTGGCAATCTAGTAAAATCCCGGCATCATGTTTGCCCATCCCGATCGCAAATTGGTCCATGATTCCGCTGTTAACACCGATGAATTGGTTTTCAACTTGTTTTCCTAGCTTGATTAACTCAAGGCGCGGGATTTCTAATCCGAAAAGACCATCCACTAGTGCCCCGGTTAACAGTTCAATGGATGCCGAGGAGGAAAGTCCGGCCCCATTTGGGATATTTCCTTGGATGACGCATTCAAAGCCGGTTGGAATTCTGTACCCCGCTTCGATGATACAGCGAATCATCCCTTTTGGGTAATTGGCCCAGTTATCTTCTTTTGCGTAATCAAGGTGGTTTAAGTCAAATTCAATAATGCCTTTTTCAGGGAAGTTTGCTGAGTACAAGCGGACCAGCTGATCGTCCCGTTTTTTCGCAACGGCATAGGTTCCATAGGTAATTGCACAGGGAAACACATGGCCACAGTTGTAATCAGTGTGTTCGCCGATTAAATTAATTCTGCCTGGTGCGAAGAATGCTTTTTCGGGTTTGGTTTGAAACAAATCTTGGAAGGTTGTTTTTAAGGTAGTAACGTTCATTTTAGGGACCTCCGTTATTTAGAAATCTTTCTTTAGTTTTATTTTACTGTTTTTAGTAAAAATCGCGCAATAGTTTTACTAAAATTTTTACTAAAAAATTTAATAAAAAAGAACGGAAGTTGCTCCGTTCTCAAGTTGCCTCTTTACCATATAAAAATTGGCACCAATCACTTAATTTTTAAATAAAAAACCTGGGATTGATAGTCGCCGCCACGTTCAGCGGAATCCTTGTTTACACCATTAAATTCTGTCGAAAGGGATAGTCCCGCCTGCATGAGTTCATCTCCATAAAAAATCTGATCACATCCAAATACACTATAGGATTTCGATGGGTCTAACCCCATTAGTTTTACTGTTTGCTGCTTCAAGGAGGTCGGTGTGGCTAACACCTTATACCAGCCAACTAACGCCTCCGATTGATCCGGGCTGACAATCATCCAAGCGGTTTCATTGCCTTCAAACGGGCTTAGCAGACGATAAAAGTGGCCGTCGCGTACCAACCTGCGATGCTGTTTATAAAAAGCAACCTGCTCTTTAATTTCTTCCCGCTCTTGATCCGTTAACGACAATGGATTTAGTTCATACCCAAAAGTTCCAAAGTATGCCGTGTTTGCCCTGGTAGATAAAGGGGTTGACCGTAACGTTTGGTGATTCGGAACAGCCGAAACATGTGAACCCATGCTGTGAATTGGATAGGCGAACGATGTTCCGTACTGGATTTTCAGCCTTTCGACCGCATCCGTATCATCACTCGTCCAAGCTTGCGGCGCATAATACATCATCCCCGGATCAAATCGTCCGCCGCCTCCTGCACAGGATTCAAACAGCACCTCAGGAAACTCAGCAGTCAACCGCCCGTATAATCGATAAACACCTAATATATAACGGTGAAAAAATTCACCTTGCTGGTTTGCTGCAAGTCTTTGCGAAAATGGCTCCGTAATATTCCGATTCATATCCCATTTAATATAAGAAAGATTCGTCCGTCTGATGATATTGGACATTTTTTCATAGAGATAATCAACAATTTCCGGCCTTGAAAAATCAAGTACAAGCTGGTTACGGCCAAGCGTTTTGGGAAGATGCGGCAGCCCTATAGCCCAATCGGGATGCTCCCGAAATAAATCGCTTTCGGGACTAATCATTTCCGGTTCAAACCAAAGCCCGAACTTCATTCCCAGCCCCTTTATTTTCTCCGCCAAGCTTTCCAGACCATTCGGGAGTTTGTTGAGATCCACATCCCAATCACCAAGCGAGGTAGTATCGTCATTTCTTTTTCCAAACCAGCCATCATCAAGGACAAACAATTCAATCCCTAATTCCTTCGCTGATTTCGCGATGTTTACGAGCTTTTCCTCATTAAAGTCAAAATAGGTAGCTTCCCAGTTATTAATCAAAATCGGGCGGTCTTGCTTCTTCCACTGAGCCCGAATCAAATGCTCCCGGTAAAGCGAATGAAAAGCCTGACTCATCCCATTTAAACCTTGGTCAGAATACACCATTACAACCTCCGGAGTTTGGAAAGAATCCTGAGGCATAAGCCCCCACTTAAAACCAAATGGATGAATCCCTGCCATCACTCGCGTCACATCATAATGGTCCACCTCTGCCTGCATGATAAAATTACTGCTGTAGACAAAATTAAATCCATAAACTTCACCAGAATTCTCTGTTGCATGCGGCCTTTTTAAGGCTAAAAATGGATTATGGTGATGGGAACTGGCACCGCGCAAACTGGAAATGGACTGAATACCCACTTCTAGCTTTCGTTCCTTAACATGACGTTCACGTGACCAAGTCCCCGCCAAGTGGACAAACATAAAATCTTTATCTGGAAGATCAATCGATGCCCCCATCATTCGCTCAATGTCTAATCTCTGCGAGCCAACGTTCATTACCTGAGCACTTCTCGCAATAACTGGAAGGTCGCGGAATATTGTATAATTTAACGTCAATTCCGCTTGAAGGTGGTCATCCTTTAAGAGGATTTGAAGTGTACTTGCATCTTGCGCGTCTTCAACATATGTTGCCGGCAGCCCCTCAAGTCCTGGCTTTCCGTCTAGTATTTTAAAAGTTTGATATTGAAAGTTCGGAACATGATGCTCATCGTGTTTCCTTACACTTATCGCGGGTTCGCGAAAATCAGAATTTCCATAGGCCGGGTACTCCTGCCGTAATGTTTCCAAGCTAAAGGCCGGATCATCCGCATATGGATGACAGCTTGCAGCAGTTGGAACATCATAGGTTTGCAAATGGGAAAAATCCGATCGATGCCGTAATCCCTTCCCGTAATATAGATGGCCAAGGTGGCCATTTTTCATTACATGAAAAATATAACTTACTTGGCCATTAGTTAAATGAAATTGCTTTGTTTCTTGATTCACATGGATTAGCATAACGTTCACCTTTTTCCCTGCTTTGTTTGATATACAAAATAAGGGGATTTTTATACCACCCTCCCCTTAAAATGCGATTCTTGATAGTTTATTTGCGAATTTTCTAGTTTTATTTGCGAATGTATTACTTTTATTTGCGAAAAGGCCGGCTTTATTTGCGTATCTCTTTTTCTAGATTCTCTGAATTCGAAACTCAAATTCCATATCCTGATCAGCTCGGATTAAGTACTCATCGTGCACCGGTGCGCCCCAGCTGTCGTCCCCGCCGACACCCATCTGCTTACCCGCAATCGTTACGACCGTATAATGGATATTTGGCAGCTCATAATGATGCTTGGCATTTTCGAGCTCGAACGCCGTATATGGTGAAAAATTGCACTCTAGCGGTTCGCTGACAGAGGAGATTCTAATTCCCCGTCCTTCCTGATTTGTAAGATTTACCCGCCGGACTCCGGTCCTGTTTCCTGACTCTTGCGGCATTACATAACCGGAAAAGTTATCGGCAACCGTATTTTTAAAAAGGCTGAGCCTTGCTCCATTATTGCGGTCAGCGTAATTTTCCTCTGGCCCCATGGCATACCATTCCAATTGGTCATAATCCGCTGGCACCTTAAAAGCTAAGGCGAAAGTCGGCATCTGTGGGAGGTTTTCCGCCCCGTGATAACTTGACTTCACGCGAATGCTGCCATCTGGATACACCCCGTAGGCTACCTTTACATCTGCTTCTTCGCTAATCGAAAATTTATAAGTAAAGGAAATCGTAACAAATCCTTCCGCCTCCTCCACTTCAAAACCAACGCATTTACGTGCTAAACTAGCTGCATACCAAACCCCAGAATGGTAATCTTGTGAAAAGCCTCTGTCGTTATCTGTAGTTGCTCTCCAAAATAATGGCGCCGGTGGGTAGGCAATCATTTCATTTTCGGCATAATTTAATGAGACCAGACTGCCAGCTTGTTTCGAGAAGATTGCTGAGAAATCTCTGCCATGCACACCGATATTCACATCGCCATGGACAACCCTTATTTCCCCTTCAGGTTGAGGAGTCTCAAATAAACTTTCCACCTTAAACACATATTGTCCGAAGGCAATCTCATAACCAGCATCTGCCCAAAGCTGTTTTTCCTTCAATCTTAGGAAGACATGGATACAATACTCACCAGCTGCACTTGCGATTTCCTCAGGCCAGTCAAAATCAACCCTTCCATCACTCAAAGGAGCAACAACAAAATCAAGATTTTTGCGGTAGATTTCCTTCCCTTCAAAATGAAGGACATATTCCAAATCATAATCTGATGTATCAATGAAAAGATGACCGTTCGTAATCGTCACGCCATTTTTGTCAGTTGTGAGCTTCACGTTTTGATACAAAAACTTCACTTCCTGCATCTTTGGAGACAGCTCCCGATTTGCATAGACGATTCCGTTCGTACAGAACCCGTAGTCAGTTGGACGATCATCAAAATCACCGCCGTAAGCTAAATACTCTTTGCCATATCTGTCTTTTTTCATAATCGACTGGTCAATATAATCCCAGATAAAACCACCTTGATACATTGGATATTTCAGTTCCAGCTCCGTGTATTTATGCATTCCGCCAAGCGAATTCCCCATTGCATGCATATATTCGCAGCTAATGTAGGGCTTTTCTGGATTTTCCGAGAGATATTTTTCAATATCCGCAGGCTTTGCATACATCCTGCTTTCCATATCACTTGTCTCATTATAGTCGCGATTATGAAATACTCCCTCATAATGGACTAGCCGGCTAGGGTCAACAGATTTGAAATAGCGGGAGACATTGAGAATGACCTCACCAGCGTATGATTCATTTCCACAAGACCAAATCAGGATGGAAGGATGGTTTTTATCTCGTTCTAACATCGATATCGCCCGATCCATGACAATTTCCTGCCACTCATGTCTATTACCCGGAATATTCCAGGATGGTTCAACAGCCCCCATCTTTTGCCATGACCCATGTGTCTCCAAATTCATTTCATCAATGACATAAATTCCGTATTCATCACAAAGCTCATACCAATAGCTCTGGTTTGGATAATGGGAGGTCCGAACCGCATTAATGTTATGCTGCTTCAATGTTTTAATATCCCATTGCATATCTTCTTTTGTTACTGCCCGACCGTGGCGGCAATTAAATT
Source organism: Neobacillus cucumis (assembly GCF_016107705.1). The sequence continues at coordinate 111,765 of NZ_JAEHGC010000014.1, read as the reverse complement.
CATGGCGGTTCACGCCCTTAAACACAATGCGTTCACCATTAAGGTGCATGATTTTATCCACGAGCTCAAATCTTCGGAAACCCACTTTTTGTGGAATTACCTCTACCAATTGACCTTGAGCATTAAAAACCTGAATATACAATTTATATAAATAAGGATTCTCTGCGCTCCAAAGCATCGGTGCATCAACTGAAATCGAAATCAATCCTTTGTTTCCTGTTAAAGAGCCGTCCACCTCAGCAATCAGATTATCCTTTGTATCGTATAACCCCCCTACTACTTTTCCAGGAAGAGCTGATTGAAATTTTAGGTCTGCAGTTAACTCTCCCTTTGAAAAAGATTGGTCCAGTTCTGTACGGATAAAAAGATCCTGAACATGAACCTCCGGCACCGTGTAAAGATATACATCCCGGAAGATTCCCGAAAAACGCCAGAAATCCTGATCCTCGAGCCAGCTTCCCGTACTGCGCTGATACACCTCAACCGCCAGCTTATTCTCTCCTTCTATTAAAAAAGGTGTAAGTTCAAATTCTGCCGGAGTAAAAGAGTCTTCACTGTATCCGACAAACTCCCCGTTTAACCACACATAAAAGGCGGACTCCACTCCCTGGAAGCTAATAAATACAGGTTTATTTTTCATTTTGTCCGGCAGATGAAACATCTTCACATAGCTGCCGACCGGATTATGGTCCATCGGTATTTCGGGCGGCCGGATCTCATTATGCCCATCCCAAGGATACATTGTATTAACATACTGAGGTTTCCCGTAGCCCTGAAGCTGGATATGTCCTGGGACCGTAATATTCCCCCAGCCTGAACAATCAAAGTCTTTTTTGAAAAAAGGCTCCAGTCTCGACGCTGGATTAACTGCATAATTAAATTTCCAATCTCCGTTCAAAACATGTCGCATCCCCATCGGCACAGTACTTTTTGCCTCTTCCAGAGTCTCATAATACTTGTGGTCAGAGTGTGCAGGAAGACGATTAACTGCAAACACATTTATGTCCGTAAGCCAATTAATTGTTGGAATTGTTGTCATTGTGATTTTCCTTCCTATTTAATCATTTATTTCACTGAACCCATCATCCCTGCAACAAAATGCTTTTGCATGAGGAAGAAAATAAGCGCCGCCGGCAAGGTTGCAATGACAATCGCTGTCATAATAATTCCATAATCGGGTGCGTAACTAGACCCGAGATTGGAGATCAGTAATGGAATTGTCTGATTTTCAGGTGATTGTAAAATTACGAGCGGCCATAAGTAACTATTCCAGCTCGCCATAAAGGTAATGATGGCTGCCGCGGAATAAGAGGTCTTCATCGTTGGAATATAAATTCTAAAGAATAACCCCAGTTCCGTTAAACCATCAATCCGGCCTGCTTCCAAAATTTCTTTTGGAAACATCTTTGTGCTTTGTCTAAAAAAGAAAATTAGAAAGGCCGTTGTGACAGTCGGCAATACAACTGCTGTAAGCGTATCGATTCCAAGTACCGGGACAGTTTGTGAAATCGTTCCGAACATTCGGAATAACGGTACCATTAAAGCCGCAAACGGAATCATCATCGAAAGCAAGAGGATATTAAACACAACATCCTTTGCCTTACTTTTGTAAATTTCAAACCCATATCCTGCCAAGGAGGCGATGAGCATCGCTAATACGGTTGTAGTAATGGAAATCTTCGCTGAATTCATTAACGCTGTGCCAAGGTCAGCTGTATCCAACAAATTGTGAAGATTTTGCATAAAATGACTGCCAGGCAGCAATCTGCCCTTTGTTACATCAACGGACTTATTCGTGGAGCTGACAATCATCCATAAAAATGGAAAAACCGAAATAATTGAAGCGATGATAAGGACTGCATAGCTGAATACACGTTTAAGATTAGTCATTTTTATCACCTGCTACTTTGAACTGAATAATAGAGAAAAAGATAATTAAGATTACAATGGCATAAGAGACTGTCGCCGCATAGCCGAAATCAGGTGTATATTTGAATGAAACATTGTAGATGTACTCGGAAATGGTCATCGTCGCATTTCCTGGTCCGCCTTTGGTAATATTCATAACTTCGTCAAACAATTGCAGTGTACCAATTGTTGATGTGATTGTTGTAAATAAGATAATTGGCTTCATCATAGGAATCGTTATTTTGAAAAATTGTTGAATGGACGAGGCCCCATCAATTTTGGCCGCTTCATATATGGATTCATCGATGTTCTGCAAACCGGATAAAAAGAAAATCATGTTATACCCTGTCCAGCGCCAAGTAATCGCAATGATAATCGTAATTTTGGCCCAAAAAGGGTCTGTCAGCCATTGGATGGGTTCTGAAATAAGCGCAATTTTCATGAGCATGAAGTTAATGATGCCATCTTGACCAAATAAATATTTAAAAATAACGGAATAGGCAACAAGGGAAGTTACACACGGTAAAAAGATTGCGGTCCGAAAGAAACCCTTTAGCTTAAGTTTTTTATTATTGAGTAAAACCGATAGAAATAAAGCGAGAATAATCATAATTGGCACTTGAATGATCAAGTAAATCACGGTATTTTTTACGGTGGTGAGGAACACTGGGTCCTTGAATAAACGAACGTAATTTTCAAAACCTACAAATTTCAAACTGACTCCAGTACCTGACTTAAAGGACAGGATGAGGGATTGAATCATCGGGTAGAAATAAAATAAACCAATCATTACGGTTGCAATAGCAATAAAGGACCAGCCAATCAAGGTGTTTTTCACCCGAAGGTTTCGATTGGATTTTACTAACGGAAGGCTTTTGTCGGCTTTTGCGGGTATCACGATCAATCAACTCCTTTATCTTTAAAGAAAAAGCCCCGGAAATCCCGCATGCCCATCAGTTTGCTCCATTAAACCGAGTAGGAGAAGCTAGCGAATTCCTGAGGCTAAAGTTCTCATTGTTTTTTTAAAATAAATTTATTTAATTTGCTCTTCCGCTTGCTTTTGAGCATCTGTGAGCACTTTATCAAGGTCTTTACCTTTTAAATAATCCTGCATGGCCACAGCAAGAATATCCTCAATAGCGTAAGTGTGTAAGCCGTAGTTTACTTGAGGAATTTGAGTAGTCCAATTTGCAAAATCAGTAATGACTTTTTGACCGCCAAAGAATTCATCACTTGCTTTATAAGCCTCACCCTCAGCAGCCGGCTTGTAAGTTCCAATTGCCCCAATTTCTTTAACTAATGTTTGATAAAAATTAACATTAGAACCAAAGGTTTTTGCTAAGAATTCTGCTGCCTTTTCTTTTCCTGGCACATTTAGAACATACCATGAGCTGCCGCCTAGGTTTGAGGCATTAACAGAAGTTTCTACACCAGGAAGTTTTGGAAGCGGTGCAACTGCCCACTTGCCAGATTGTGACGCCTCTGCTTTGATGGATGCGGTAATCCAGTTACCCGTTGGAACAGTAGCAACTGCCCCGCTGTTAAAACCGGCAACAAATTGGCTCCAGTCAGAAACCGGTTTAACAAGACCAGCATCTAAAATCGCTTTATAGGTTTTAAAGGCATCTTTTAATGCTGCGTTGTCTGCTAGGTCAGGTGTTGCCCCATCATTCTTTAAATACCATGAACCGGCAGACTGGATCATCATACGGATAAGACCAAGGTCTTTTGGATCCTGGGTTAACATTTCTTTACCAGTTGCAGCTTTTACTTTTTTACCAATTTCAATATATTTGTTCCAATCGATACCTTTTAAATCATCAATTGTGTAGCCTGCTTTTTTCAAATAATCTGTTCTTACATATAATCCTGTAACACCCGTATCAAATGGAAGACCATAGTGCTTACCGTCCAAGCTAGTTGGAGCTAGTTTATATTGGGCAAAATCATCGGCATTAAATGTTTTGCTTAAATCATAGAATGCGTCTGGATATGCTTTAAGGAAACTTTGCGCACGATAATCCTCAATTAATACAATATTTGGCAGTCCTTTTGTCGTTCCTGAGCTTAATGAAGTGTTTAGCTTTTGAACAATATCCGCTTGAGCGTTTTCAACGACTTTAATATTGAGCTTCGGATCAACGGATTTGTAAGCTTCTTTTGCTAGATTCATGGCTTTGATGTTAAAATTAGGATCCCAAGCCAATACGGTTATTTCTTTTGTGTCTTTCGCGCTGCTGGAAGCTTTCTCTTTTGTTCCAGAAGAGCAGGCAGACAATAACAGTATGCTTACTAATAAAAGTGCAAGTACTTTCTTCATCGATATTTCCCCCCAATTTTAAAAAGGTATGTAAGCGTTATCTCCTTACATACCTAATGTTAGCATCTGCCCAACTGTAATCGTTAGGACGATATTTTTCTTTACTTGTAATATTTTTGTAAAATGAATACGGTTACATTCCCTAAATTTGTACTTTTTTTAGATAGTAAGACTTTTTTTAGATTGAATGAATAGGCAGAAGGATTCTAACCTTTGTCCCGTTCCCAATCTCACTAGAAATCGTTACACCATATTCCTCCCCATAAATCAGCTGAATCCGATCATGGACATTCCGTACACCAATTCCAGAGAAAAGCTGTTGTTTGCGCTTTGTTTTCGGAATCGTATTATCGACCCCAACTTCCATACCATCCCCATTATCAACCACTTCACAAATCAAGTTTTCACTGTCTCGCCATACTAATACATTAATGTAACCTTCCGCTTTCCGGTTAAACCCATGGAAAAATGAATTTTCCATGAACGGCTGTAAAATCAGTTTCGGAATTTGAAAGTCCATACAATCCGGCGCTAGGAAATAGTTGACCTTGATCCGGTCACCATAGCGTTTTTGGTTAATTAATACATAGTTTTTCAGATTATCGATTTCCTGCTTAACCGAGATGGTTTCACTCACATTACCGATTGTATTTTGCAGCAAGGAAATCAAGGCATGAATGGTCGCTTCTGTCTCTTGCTTTTCCCCCTGATTCACCATGAATTTAATGGAAGTCAGTGTATTGTATAAAAAATGAGGGTTAATTTGCTGCTGCAGGGCCGCCAGTTCTGCATTTCGTTTTTCCTTTTGCGACAATATCAATTGCTCGACATACTCGTGCAATTCATCAAGCATAGAATTAAAGGCATTACCAATTTGCCTTGTTTCATACGTTCCTGATACAGAAACATACTTATCGAAATCATGTTTTGGTGCGCTTCCAATTTGCTTGACCAAGCTTGTTAATGAGTTCGTTAACCTTCTTGAGGCAAGGAAAACAATCATAAGCGCCAGCAAGACAATCGCCATTGCAACAAGTGCAATTGCCTTTTTGTCAATTAAATCGCCGAAGGCAGTTTGCTTGTCGATAATATTAAACAGAAACATATCAAATTGGGGGAGATAGTCCATTAAAATGATTTGATCCTTCCCCATAAATTTGCCGACGATATATTGGTGTGATTGGTTTTTTAACTTATCCGCATAGCCTAAAAGCTCTTTTGATTTTTTTCCGATAAGCTTCGTTCTATCACTCGAGACAATACCACCGGACTTGTCCACTAGAAACACATGATTACCCTGGCTTGTATAGTTGCTATAGAATTGACGGAATTCATTTTCTTGAATGGCAAAATACATTGAACCATAGACGATTCCGGAAATCCGATCCATTAAGGCCTTGGAAGCAACGATAAACCGCTTATCTCCTGTTTCAGAGGCTGCATTGGGCCGCTGATCGTATTGGTACATCAGCTTTTTCGGCTGTCCAAGAGTATTCCTGACAAGAGTACTGTTTTTCAATTCTTGATCAGAAATCGTCCAAACATTCCGATCTGTTCGGAAGCTTACTCCATTCCTACCTAAAAGGATTATTTCTATTTCATATGGGTCCAAATTGGATTGGATATGTTTTAACTGCTGCCCCACCGTATAAAAAGAGGTCATTTGTTGTACTGTAGTTTGTTTTTCGGTCAGTACGGAGCGGATTGTACCACTCTCAAGAATATTGTTTGCGGATGTAACGATCGAGTAATTAAATGTTTCAAAGCGATCTTTTACTTGATTCATTACTTTAGCATTCATAATACTAAATCTTTGAAAAAAGAATTGCTCTGCCATTCGAATGGTTGTCCAAGCAATTGTGGTGGAAACAATGATGATAATCACCATAGTGATCAGGAACATATTAATAAATAAACCATTATGTTTAAGGCGTTCAGGAACGAGTCTCATTGCTACCATCTCTTATCTGAAGTTTTGTTTTCTCTTAAATTGGCTGGGAGACAATCCCTTTATTTTTTTAAATACTTTACAAAAATAACTATGATCGGAATAGCCAACCATCGCACTAATCTCAGAAATGTTTGCTTCACCCTTTATCAGCAGTTTTGCAGCTTCCTCAATCCGAATTCTATTCAAATATTCAATGAATCCTTCATTATTATGTGCTGAAAAATAGCTTGAAAGATAAGAAGGATTAAAATGAAAATGCTTTGCTACTTCCTTTAAGGTAATCGGTTCAGCATAATGCTCTTTCATGTATTCCATTAGCTTTTTCATATTGAGATTTTCAGGCTGATTTTGGGCAGAATGGATACATTTCTTGACTTCCTCAATAAAACGGTCCAGCAGCTGAACGGTTTCACCTGCCGTTTGAGCTTCATCAATTACCCGAAAATAGGAATATCTTGCGTTCTCTAATTCCTTTACATCGTATTCCATATTGCTAAGCAGGACAGTGATGTTAAAAATAATGTTTCCAAAGAAAGCTTTGTATTCAAAGACATCCATCGTATAGCAGCCGGATAATGTCTGAACATGATTGGCTAAATAACTTAATGCTGAATCAAACTGCCTGCGCTTAAACTCGCTTGTAAACCAATCCAGATTAAAATGGTCATTTTTAACAGGAAGTTCTGGAAGACTTTTCTCCATTAAAAGTGGAACATCCGGCAAATAGAATCGATAATTAAGTAGCTTTATTAGACCCTCTTTGCATTTTGTACCAAGTTGGGAAAAATGGTCGAATACTTCTGTTAAGGCGAAACCAATGTTAGAATCGGACTTTGCTAGCTGTTTAGCCAGTTCTATGACCTTGTCCAATCCTTCAGAATTAAAATTAATGAGAAATACATGGATTGCCTGATCAAAGGGGAAGAAGTGGCAGGCTGCTTCTTTTAAGTTTGTTTTGAGAGCATTTTCGATATTCTCTTTTATTCTTTCCGTGAATTCAGCATTTCCTTTTGATGGATGATTCTTAATGTCAGCACCTAATAAACAGAAGTGACGATATGGAAAAGCTTTGGAGATGGTCACCGAATCAAAATCGGCCTCGTATCCTGAAATCAATTTTTGTATGATTTGGCCGATAGAAAGATTGGCTTCTACCTGATTCCCCACATCTTGAAGCGAGGGAATTCTTTCCCGGGCCGTATTTAATGCCTGTAACAGGCTGTTCGCATCAAGTTTCGGTTTTAATATATAATCCACCACTCCGCTTTGGAAGGTAGACCTTACATAATCAAACTCACCAAAACTACTAAGAATAATGATTTCAATATTGGGGTATTTATCCTTTACCAGTCTCGTTAATTCTTCCCCGTCCATGATCGGCATTACAATATCCGTGATGATAATATGCGGGTTCGCTACCTCAATTAATTCAAATGCTTCCTGACCATTGGCGGCTTCGCCAACAATTAAAAAACCTTCCTTTTCCCAATCTATATAATGTTTTATCCCTTGTCTGATCAATAGTTCATCATCAACTATAAGTGTTCTGCAAAGTTCTGGAGATGTCATATTAATTCCCCCTTCCTTAAAAGGTTTACAAATATTCTGCGATTTCCGAGTAGTGCTGTTACCTCATTTTAGCACAGGTCTCTATTAAATTTGGACGTTGATTTCCGCTTCAGGCGCTTCGCTTTCCGTGGGCGGTCCGGGGAGCCTCCTCGTCGCTTCGCTCCTGCGGGGTCTCCCTTGCCCCGTACTCTCTTCGCACCTTCCACTCCAATCAACTTTGGTTCAAAAATTACCATTGATTTTTAACACAGATAGACTAGCACAAAAAAATGCAGGCATAATGTTTGCCTGCATTTCCCTTATTTCTTATTTGGATATTAGTGCGAGCGTCGTATCTAATAGGACGTTTACACCTCTTTCGCATTCTTCCCATGTGGTCAGTTCTTCCTCGCAATGGCTTTTTCCATTTTTGCTTGGAACGAATAGCATAGCTGTTGGAACTAGGCTTGCAATGAATTGAGCATCATGTCCTGCACCGCTCACCATCCGCTTATTGGAATAGCCCAGTGACAGCGCAGATTGCTCCAAGTGATTGACTACTTCTTCATTAAACCAGACCGTGCCACGCTCCCACAGCTTAGTAACTTTAATCTCACAACCTTCATCTAAACCTAGATGTGGCAAGCTTTGAACAAAATCCTTAAAGGTACTGACAATTTCTGTATCCTTATGGCGCGCTTCCAATGAAAAAACAACTTTATTCGGAATGACAGTATGGATGCTAGGATAAACATTTACTCGTCCGATTGTAAATACTAAGTCTTCATCTAGTGAACCCAAGCGGCTGCGGATTTCATTGATTAAATTATTTGTAGCAAATAAGGCATCTTTTCTCATATCCATTGGGGTGGTTCCAGCATGATCGGATTCACCAGTTACTTCAATTTCGAAGCAGGCCATTCCGACAACGCATTCGACAACGCCAATGGCGAGTGCTTCTTTTTCAAGGATTGGCCCCTGTTCGATATGCAATTCTAACAGAGCGGTTGCTTCTTTCAAGCGGTTTGCCTCTTCGCCAACATAGCCGATTGTCTCTAGGGCATCCCCAAAGGTAATGCCGTCTGCGTCTTTCTTTTGTAACATGGTGACTTTGTCAAATTTGCCGGCAATGACGCCGGAAGCCATCATCGAAGGTTCAAATCTTGCCCCCTCTTCATTAGTCCAGTTTACAATTGTAATCGGAATTTTCGGCTTTACTCCATTTTCCACGAGGGTTCGGACCACTTCTAATCCGGCAACAACCCCAAGCACTCCGTCAAAGCGGCCGCCCTTTTTTACCGTATCCAGATGCGAGCCAATGACAATTGGAGGTTTATCTTCCGTTCCAGAAAGTGTCGCGTACATACAGCCCATATCATCGACCTTTACTGTTAAGCCTAGTTCTTCACAGGTGGATTTGAAATAATTTCTTACTAGACGGTCCTGCTCCGAGAGGGCAAGACGGGTGACCCCATTGTTTTCTGTTCGGCCAAAATCCGCGAACCGTTCTAACTCCTGGTGAAGTCTTTCTCCATTAACCAATAACTTTTGACGTTGCATGATTAACCACTCCTTTTTACTGATAGATTTGCAGTCCATTTTCATAACACTTGGTACATCCGTGAAACAAATGTAAGCGTATACAGTTTTTAAAAGTGTCAGTAATCCTTGTTTCAAACAGTTATAGTTATGCCAGTATGTAAATATTCAGACTTGTATATAAAATTATATACTATTCCAGCCCGTTGTCATTAGACAAAACATAAAATCTTTTCCATAAATTGTTTTATAGTTTGTAAAGTTCTACCCAACAAAAAAAGTGGAAGGCAGCTGCCCATCCACTTCTTTCTTCATTATTAAGGATTAATTTTTGTATTGAAGACTTGTTTACCATCTTTATATTCTAGGATTGTTGCTGATTTAATTGGGTTATGATTTTTGTCAATGGATACAATTCCGGTTACAAGTGATAGATCTTTCGTTTGTGCTAAAGCATCTTTAATTTTAGTTGAATCTGTACCACCGGCACGCTTAATTGCATCTGCTAACATATAAACGGTATCATAGCCAAGTGCATTGAAGGCATTTGGTGATTCGCCCTTGTTCTTTTCTTTAAAGAGTGTAACAAAATCTTGGATCTTTTTATCTGGGTCTTCAGATGAATAATGGTTTGTGATATACGTGTTATTCAATGCGTCTTTTCCTGCGATTTCAACTAGCTTTGGAGAATCCCAGCCATCTGCACCCATAAACGGTACAGTGATTCCTAATTCACGAGCCTGCTTAATGATTAAACCTACTTCTTCATAGTATCCAGGAATAAAAATGAATTCAGGCTTTTTCGCCTTAATACGAGTTAATTGAGAGCGGAAATCAGTATCTTTAGCAACATAAGCATCTTCTGCTATAACCTTGCCGCCGTCAGCTTCAAAAGTCTTTTTGAAGGATGCAGAAAGACCTTTAGCGTAATCACTAGAGCTGTCTGCAAAAATGGCTGCGTTTTTAACTTTTAATTTTTGTGCTGCAAAGTTTGCTGCAACCGTTCCTTGGAATGGATCGATAAATGATGTACGGAAAACAAATTCATTCAACTTTCCTTTGTCATCAACTGTTACGTTTGGTGCAGTCCCAGATGGTGTCAATAAAACTGTTTTCGTATCATTTGCAATTTGCGCCTGTGCAAGGGTGTCACCGCTGGTTGCTGCTCCAATAATAGCTGTTACATGGTCTTGGCTTGATAATTTAACTGCACCGTTTGTTGCTTCGGCTGCATCTGATTTATTATCGACTTTTACCATCTCAATCTTTTTGCCGTCAACTCCACCTTTTTTATTGATTTCATCGACCGCAATATTAATCCCGTCAAGCAGCGATTCACCGTAAGATGCAACCCCGCCAGAGAGCTCCAAGTTTACCCCAACTTTAATAGATTTGCTATTGTCGGAGCCTGAACCTGAACTGCTATTTGCTCCTGAGCATCCAGCTAGAATTCCAGCCACTAAGCTCGATGCCATAAAAAGTTTTGCCATTTTCTTTTTCATACTAGTAATCTCCCTTTTCTGATTTTATCTCTCTGATGTAATTTTTAATGTTTTCAGAATATAACTTATGGACAGCCCTGTCAATGTTTTTTCAGAATAATTTTTAAAATTAAATTTTTCCACCTCAAGCACCTCGTGTCCACCACAGAAAGACAAATCACAAAAATGTCCACGAACGGTGACAGGCACCATGTGAAAATTCACATGGTGCCTGTCATCGTCAGTTATGCTTCTATTACTTTTGAATTTTGGTAAACTTCTTTTTCGAATTCCCCTGTGACCTTACTTGTTAAGACCCCAGCTGTCATTGCCCCGCTGACATTCAGTGCAGTACGCCCCATGTCAATTAATGGTTCAACAGAGATTAATAGTCCAACAATCGCAATTGGAAGATTTAATACTGATAATACAATCAGCGCTGCGAAAGTAGCACCGCCACCTACACCAGCAACACCAAATGAACTTAGGGCGACAACCAGGATTAGAGTTAGAATAAATGATGGACTTGCAGGATTAATGCCTGCAGATGGGGCCACCATTACAGCCAACATTGCCGGGTAAATACCTGCGCATCCGTTTTGGCCGATAGAAAGTCCGAATGAAGCAGCAAAGTTCGAAATCCCTTCAGAAACTCCAAAATCCTTTGTAAGTGTTTTGGTTGTTAAAGGTAATGTTCCTGCGCTAGTACGGGATGTAAAGGCAAACGTTAAGGTTGGTAAGCCTTTTTTAACATATTGGACCGGGCTGAGTTTAGCTAGTGATAATAATAATAAATGGACAATGAACATAAGAATAAGAGCTACGTAAGAAGCAATAACAAACTTTCCTAATTTTGCAATGGCTTCGTAATCGCTTGTCGCTGATACTTTGGTAATAATCGCCAAAATCCCATAAGGTGTTAACCGGAGAATAAGTGTTACAACTCTCATGATGATGAAGTATAAGGAATCTATGATTTTAGCAAAAAATTCTCCTTGCTCTTCATTCTTCTTTCTTACTCCTAAATAAGCAATCCCGATAAAGGCTGCAAAAATAACTACAGCTATTGTAGATGTAGGACGTGCACCCGTTAAATCTTGAAATGGATTGCTCGGAAATAGCTGCAATATCTGTTGTGGGATTGTCGCATCTTTCACGGTAACAACGGTTTCCTTTAATTCTGCATTACGAGCGGCCTCCGCAACACCTTGGTTCAAATGAATGCCATCAAGCCCAAACCCCAGTGCGGATCCAATTCCTATGGCTGCAGCAATAGCAGTTGTTCCAAGAAGCAAACCAATAACCAGGAAACTAATTTTCCCAATATTTTTGGTGATCTTAAGTTTCGTAAATGCACCAACAATAGAAATGAAAACAAGTGGCATGACCACCATTTGTAAAAGTTTTACATATCCACTTCCAACAATACTAAACCAATCGATGGTATTGATCGTAACATCTGACGTTTTTCCATAGATTTGATGAATAGCTAAACCAAATATAAGACCTAAACCTAATGCAGTGAATACGCGTTTGGAAAAAGAAACATGCTTTTTTTGCATCAAGAACAAACCTGAAATAAGCAATAATAAAACAACTAAATTGACTACTACCAGAATAGTATTCAAAACAATTCCCCCTTTTTCCATTTTTTTATTTATATGGGGATTTTATTGTAATCATTCCTATTGGTTATGTGGGAATTATAGTATAATTCTACCCTCTTTGAATAAAACGCATTAATTATTTTTCAAAATAAAACATAATGCCTGTCACCATATACATAGGTGACAGGCACCCTTCGTGGACTTTTAGTTTATTTTGTCCGTTACACGTAGACAGTTTGTTGTAACCGCTGTAGGAGTAGTTCTGCAAACTTTTGGCACCGTTTTAGGTCCTGCAGCTGTGGTGTTAACTCTACTTTCAGGGTAACCGCCAATTCGCTCTGAACATAAAGCATGTCCCGGAACTTATCAATAGCACCGCAATACTGGGGGTAAAATTGATCTCCTGTACCGAACACACCAGTTACGATTGATTGGGTATCCTGGTTCTCAAATGCCCTAAACAAAGGCAGCATCTCTTCGGGAATTTCTCCATTTCCCCAGGTATAGGTTCCGACAACCACTGCATCAAATTGACTTAATTGCCATAGAGGAAACTCTTCAATGGTAAACAACTGAGCATCTATGTCATAGCCCTTGATTAATCCTCCTAAAATCGAAGCGAGTTCTTTCGTATTCCCTGTAATCGAGGTATAAACGATGGCTAACTTCATTCCCGTCTCCTCCTACAGTTCATCAAACCCATTCGATTGCGTTACCTTGGAATAAGTTCTTGATTTTTGCTCAAAGAAATCCGACTTCGTATCATTAATCATTTCATCGCTAAAAACATGAATCCATGGCATCGGGTTTTCACGGTCATGATAGAGATTTTGTAATCCCAGCTGCCGCAATCGTTTATTTGCCAGGTACTCAACATAGCTGCTGAATTCCTCCAAGTCAATTCCCTCTATATCTTTCAAGATAAAAGCAGCCCATTCTTTTTCAAGCTTTACTGCCTGGTCTATCGTTTGGTAGATATACTCCACATTTTCCTCAGTATTCAGCTCCGGATTCTCACTTAAAAGAATACGGATAAACTGCGCGACAAAATAAGCATGCTGCATTTCATCTCGCTGAATGTAACTGATCATCGTGCTCGTTTTGAGCATTTTTTGCTGGCGGGCAAGATGATAGAAAAAGGCAAACCCGGCATAAAAATAGATTCCTTCTAGATTAATAGAATTTACCGCTAGTTTAAATACGTTTAATGGTGTAGGGTTTTGCCGGAAGTTCTCATATGATTCTAAAATTAATTGATTTCTTTTCCGGACAATCGGATCATTTTTGGCTTGATCAAACCGATTGTTTTGTTCACTTAACGGTACTAGGGAACTTAAAATATAGGAATATGATTCGGTATGTACTGCCTCCTGCTGTGAAATTACGGCAAAAATCGCCTTAAAGCTTGAGTCCGTCACATAATCCATGACCTGGCTCATGGTCGGTGTTTGCAGACTGTCTAGGGAAGCTAATTGAGTATTAATTCTCAGAAAAACATCCTGCTCCACTGGCGAAAGGAACTCCCACTGCTTCAGGTCATCCTGCATATTAATCTCCTGGGCTTTCCAAAAGTTTGATAGCAAGGTTTGATAGAGGTCATACATTTGCGGGTAGGCAATGTCATTCCAGTTCAGCAGACCGGAGGATTTCCCGTTGATGATTCCAGTTGATTTATTTGGATATTCCGGGTTTAATAGTTTTATTTTTTTTAGTGGTTGATGGGTATTCATTATGAAGGCCTCCTTGAAAAATAATTTCGGGTCATTTAGGTAGTTTTGTAATTTAAGAGTTGCATGAAGGACATTTTCTTTGTCCTCTTGTATGATTTTGTCCCTCATTGGCTTTTGAAGGACATTTCCTTTGTCCACTTGTATAATTTTGTCCTTCATTTAGCTTTTGAAGGACATTTTCTCGGTCCCTTGTATAATTTTGTCCTTCATTCGACTTTTGATGGACATTTTCTTTGTCCTCTTGCATGATTTTGTCCTTCATTCGGCTTTTGAAGGACATTTCCTTTGTCCCCTTGTATGATTTTGTCCTTCATTTAGCTTTTGAAGGACATTTTCTCGGTCCCCTTGTATAATTTTGTCCTTCATTTAGCTTTTGAAGGACATTTCACTTGGACTTCCTGCCAATTTTGTCCTTAACCCGTGTAAAAAAGTCTATTTCCCCTAGCTATGACACGCTTCACACTCCTCAATCTCCGCCTGAGACGTACTCCGGACATAGTAAGTAGTTTTCAGTCCCTGCTTCCATGCCTCCAGATGAAGATTTAGTAACTCCCGTGCCTTAATATCATGACGAACATACAGATTAAAACTGATCGCTTGGTCAATGTGGCGCTGACGGGCAGCGTTTTGCTTAATACTCCAGACCTGATCTAAATCATGGCGGGCCCGGCGGAAATACTCATACGTCACATGATCCAAATCTGGAGCCGTTACCTTGAACTTAAAGTTTTTCTTTTCCTCCGCGTACTCTACAGAATAAATTGGATCAATTCCATCCGTTGATCCGCCAATTTTAGCCGTCGAAGAATTCGGAGCAACCGCCATTAACCAGCCATTGCGAACCCCGAACCTCGAAACCTCCTGCTTCAATGAAAGCCAGCGATCCTTCACATATTTTTTTCGTTCAAAGTACGCACCTGTCTGCCACTCCGAACCCTCAAACTTGCTGTAGGCCCCTTTTTCTTTAGCAAGCTCAACCGAAGAACGAATCGTGTAATAAGCAATTTCCTCGTATAGCTCATCAGCTAACCCGACCGCATCCTCCGATTCCCAATGAAGTTTTTTCAAGGCTAGCAGGTGGTGCCATCCAAAGGTCCCCAGCCCAATTCCACGAAACTTTTGGTTCGTTAGCTGAGCCTGCCCGACCGCAATCGTATTTAAATCAATCACATTATCCAGCATCCGGACCTGAATCGGTATCAGCCGTTCCAATACATCCGCTGGCACCGCCTTTGCCAGATTAATAGACGATAGATTACAAACCACGAAATCACCAGGTCTACGGACAATGACAATATTTCCATCCTCATCAACATGCTCATTAACGACCCTAGAGGCAGACATGTTTTGCGCAATTTCCGTGCACAAATTACTGCAATAAATAGAAGTTCGCCCCGCCCCAAGAAGGTGCTTATTTGGATTTTGCCTGTTCACCTCATCTCGATAGAACATATAAGGAGTCCCGGTTTCCAGCTGCGAGACCATAATCCGGGCCATAATTTCCATTGCCCGATAAGTTTTGCGCGGAAGAAGCGGATTCCGGACAGCTTCCTCATATTTTTCGGTGAAATAAAGCTTGTCCTCCTCATCGTAAAAATCCTCCAAGCCAAGAGGCTGGCCAAACTCGTCCTTCCAGCCCATTATCTGCTTCACTTGATGCGGACAGAACGTGCACCACTGTCCAATACTTCTACCATTCTCGTCGACTTCTTCAAGCTTTTTCATAAATAAATCCGGGATCGCGACTCCTGTAAAAATATCATGAGCTTTGCGCCGCTCGTCGCCATTATTTGTCTTTAAATCAAGAAATCCATTCATAATATCCTTATGAAAAATATCGAGATAAACCGCAATGGCCCCCTGCCTTTGGCCTAACTGGTCAACGCTGACCGCTGTATCATTGATCAGCCGGATCCACGGCACAACCCCTGACGAATTGCCTTTAAACCCTTTAATATCGGAGCCAAGGGCGCGAACCTTACCAAAGTAAATTCCAATTCCGCCGCCATCCTTACTTAATCTGGCACTGTCCCAATTGTTTAAATAAATCCCATCAAGCGAATCGTCAACGGTATCAATAAAACAGGAAGACAGCTGACCAAAGCTTTTTCCCGCGTTGGACAAGGTTGGTGTTGCCACGGTCATATAAAGATTGCTCATTGCCCAGTAGGCTTCTTTGACCAAAGCTAATCGTCGGTGGGGCTGCTCTTTTTGCATCAATGTCATCGCAATGACCATGAACCTTTCCTGCGGAAGCTCATACAAATTTCGCTCATAATCCTTGGCTAAATATCGATCGGCCAATAAAAATAATCCTATGTAGTTAAACAAGTGATCGCGTTCAGGTATGATTTCTCTGCCCAGCTGCTCGATCTCACCCTGCCCATAAGAATCCAATAGTTCACTAGAATAGATCCCTTTTTCCGTTAAAGTCCTAATTAACTGATAAAAGTCACCATATTGCTCCTCCTGTGAATAGCCACGGTTGCGTGCTGCCTCCCTATATAATTCCTGCAAATACAATCGTGCAGCAACAAATGTCCAATTGGGCTGATCCATCGCAATCCGATTGAGAGCGTACATAAGAGCTTGCTGAGTTTGTTCTTTTTCCGGTGCATCTTGTATTTTTTGAACGAGTTCTGCAGTATCAAGACTATATTGCTCTGCTGCCTGCTGGATTACCTCGAAAACGTATTCTTTCGTGATCATTGAAAAATTCCTCCTAAAAATAGAAAAGTGTAAGCGCCTTGGTCAGCCCCGACAAGGCTTTAGGCCCTTCGGTGAAGTCGTTCTTTGACTTCATCGTCAGGGCCGAAGCAACCTAGGAAAAAAGCAGTTCATTTTTTCCCTCGAGGGGCTAGGCGCTGAAACTGGCCAATAAAAAAATCCGCTCGGGGCGGATTCGAGCGGATGAAACGACAACAGAAAAGAGGATTCAAGAAAGCATGCCTTCCTTGACCTAATTTGCCACCGTTCCAGCTCCCAATCCCCGAGGAAGTGAAACATCTCAAATTAGGACAGGTCTCCTGACTCATGCTTCTCCCTACTCTGAGCCCTTCCCGTA
Source organism: Neobacillus cucumis (assembly GCF_016107705.1). The sequence continues at coordinate 94,617 of NZ_JAEHGC010000014.1, read as the reverse complement.
TAAGCACCTGTTTTCACAAGAAACTTATACAGTGGTCATCGCTCATTTCGTCTGCATTTACAGTTGCGGGGGCAGCTCTGGATTCTCACCAGATTCCCTTTTAAGCCGTTTGGCATCCTAACTTAAGGCTAACACAATATGTAGTTGTTTTAATTCTCGCTAAAATCAATATATAGTAATAGAATTATTTTTTCAAGTTTAATTGTTTTTGCTTCTATATATTGGTAATATTTATCTAAAAAAATAAGGTGATAATCCATGGCATTAGGGAAATTGATTGGGCGTGGAAACACAGCGGAAGTGTATGAATGGGGAGAAAATAAGGTCATCAAACTTTTTGATCTGCAAATTCCGGAAAGTCTAGTAGATGAAGAATATCAATCTAATATATTGATTCAAGATTTACAGCTGCCTTCCCCTCTCGTAAATGGGAAAACAGAAATAGATGGTAAGAAAGCAATTATCTATGAAAAAATAAATGGAAACAGTCTGACAAAACAGCTTACAAGGAATCCCTTTGCCATCCGAGGCAAGGCAAAACTTTTTTCACAATTACACCAGCAAATTCATAAAAAAGATGGCGCAGCCCTTCCGAAACAAACGACTTACCTCACAAGAAATATTCAACACACCAATTTATTAACCCCAGAAGAAAAGCAAGCGATTTGTGATTTTTTGAAACAACTGCCTGAAGGTCATCAGGTCTGCCATGGCGACTTTCACCCCGACAATATACTAGTCTCCAAGAATCAAGTTAAAGTGATTGATTGGATGACTGCAGCTTGCGGCAACCCTATTGGAGATATTGCGCGAACTTATATCATTTTAAAACATGCTTATTTGCCAAAAAACATGCCAGCTTTTGTGAGGGCCTCACTCGAGCGAGTCCGAAACAGATTTTGCACTTATTATCTTGAAGAATATCGGGAACAAACATCATTAACTTTAGAAGACCTCGAAAAATGGACCATACCTGTCATGGCTGCCCGGTTAATTGAGGGGGTTCACCCGGATGAAAAAGCGGTATTACTCCAGGAAACTCGCAATCTTCTAAAAAAATATTATTCTCATTAAAAAATGAGCCTGCACTTCTAATGAGTGGCAGGCTCGTTTCCCATAGATTAAGCTGATACTTTTTCAGCGTATGCATGCTTCAGTTGCTTTCGGGCCCGATACAGACGGGTCTTAACGGTAGCTGCTTTAAGATTTAGCAGGCAGGCAATCTCATTTTCTTTTAAACCATAATGGATTTTCAAGATCAGCACTTCCTGAAATTCCTTTGATAAACAGCCCATCGTCTCATTTACCTCTTCTTTAAAGAGACGGATTCCAACCTCTTCCTCGAGATTTTCCCCGGACCGTTCCTGCCCGATGACCGGCTCCATAATCGCAGGGTCAACGAGCATCCAGCCCTTTCGTTTTTCCACTCGTAAAAAATCAATCGCGGTCCTGGCTGTAATGGCGGACAACCAGGCACCCAATTTATTCGAATCTTCTACTGTATCCAGTTTCTTATAGGCCTTCAAAAATGCCTCCTGAACAATATCCTCAGCAATAAATCGATCCTTGGTATAGGAATAAGCGATATAGTGCAGGCGCTGTGAGTACTCTCTAAATATTTGATTAAAATCAATGGAGCCCAAGCCCCCACCCCCTTTATGAGAAAAACCGCCATTATCTGAAATGTTCTTTTACAAAATCTGGCGCATGTGCTTCATCGAAAAATAATACCTCTTTGTAGTTACCCCTCTTATAGTAAAAAACGACAGTATAATCCTTTTGAGGATGACTTCCTGCCCTTTGCAGTGCAAGTTCAATTTCTTGCTTGTTCGTGCTTTTTAGCGAATTTTCATCCTTTTCCAGCTGTGGAATCGGTTCTTCTGAATCAAATGCATTAGAGTAATCCTTCTTTACGACCAGGATTTTTGAAATATCCTTGTTCGTAATTGTCACCCTTTCCAGTTGTTTCTGTTTCTTTAACCACTCTGTAAAATTTACAAAGGACGGTCTCAAAGTGAAATAAATATTTCTGTTTTTCCCCATATCTACTTCAATCCCGGAACCTCGGTCTTGGTAATAAAGATTGTCCTCATAGGATTCCGCTAATATATCGGACCGTAAGAACGAAATAGCCTCTTTTATCTCGATTGGATCGGCAAAAGCGGCCTCTTTGCCAACAGGTCCATTCGTACTAATACGAATCGATCTGATTTGATTCACATTGATTTTAAAAATCTCGTTTGTTGCTAGTTTATATTCTTTCGATTCGTTAATTGTTTTGAATAGATCCGCGTAAAGACGCTTATCCACCCTGTATTCTCGAGTTACATATCTTCCGTTTTTCAATTGATATCGTAAAAACAAATCCTGTGTCTGCTCAGAGATATGCCCCTTATTTAGCTTCTCATTCGCAATAATTTGCTTATGGAGGTTTCGAACCGCTTCAATATTTGCTTCTTCTTTCAATGGTTCTGGTACACGAAATTTTTCAGTTGATGAATATTGGCTCCTAAAAAGGTATGGGTTATCCGTAATTAAAACGTTTTGAATTTCCGTTTGGTTCGGTACTCGTTTTTCATAGACTCCTAGTGTCTTAACCCCCAGGATTAACACTGCAAATATGGCTGAAAAAACAACCAACCCCTTTAATCGTCTAAGGCTGAACACGCGCCATGTTTTTTGCAGAACCATTTCTGCAATAAAATAGCCGATCACTGCTCCAATCACATATCCAAAAATAATCCAGCCGGTATTAGCATTTTGTACTTCACTAAAATACACTCCGCCAAGAAACATAACACAAATCGTCACACCATATTTGAAAACCGAACGTAAGCGGACAAGCGCAATTGCTTCGGTAACTGTTTCCATTTTCCTTTTTTTATAAAAAAACAATGCAAGACCATAAAGGACCACCGATAAAAGCAAATAAATAACCACATACTCCCATTTTAAATCGGCATTATTAAGGGTGATCGCCGTCGTAATCGGTGACATCTTTTCCAAGTCCCGATTCAAAAGATAATCGCTTGGAAAACCATATAATAATATTTTTAAATTAGAGCAAACCAATACTGTTATTCCTACAGGGAACAGGACAAATACATAGGTGAGCACTGCCTGAACCGCAGAAATTCCAGTCATCATCGCAATAAATACACCAGCTATAAACAACAGCAGGTCAAATAAAATCGTGGTTCCTGCCCAAATAAGAATATCGGTTTTGCTATAAATCGCCGTAATATCAAGATTGATCCGAATGATTAATAGCAAAATCGTTGTTATCGCAACCGGTAAAACCAAAAGGATGATTCCCGTAAGCGCATAATGATGGAAAATTTTATCTCTTTTAAGCGGGATACTATGCATCAGGTCTGAAGCCTGTTTTACATGTAAAAAACGGAATAAAAACACCGCCAGCAGGACAGGTACGATAATCATTAAGGTAATTTGAATATCATAATAAAATTGAAAAAGGTTTTCAGGATGCGCGTAAAAGGCTCTATTTTCTTCCGAAGAATACCTCATGATCAGCTGCAGCGGCAGCGCAAACAACAGTCCAAAAAAATAAACGATGGAAATCCAGCCCGTCCCCCTGCCAATTTGCATGATGAGTTCTCTATTAAACAATGACATTTTTGATGGCATAGCCGATATCCCCCATTTCGTAAATAAAGATTTCTTCGAGAGTGAGCGGCAGCAGGTCAAAAATGACCGGATTCGTTTGGCGGATCTGTTTTGCGATTTGATCTTCGTCACCTCTAATGATGAACAAGTAGATGCTTCCCCGTTTTTCTTGATGGAGCAGGTCCAGATTTTTCAGCAGTTGTTTTGGAAGATCGTCCTTATAGGCTACCTGCACTTTTTGAACATTTGCCTTCAAATCATCCAATTCTTTTTGCATAATGAGTTTGCCCTTATGGATGATTCCAATATGGTCGCAAATATCCTCGATTTCACGAAGATTGTGAGATGAAATTAAAATCGTCATTTCCCGTTCAGCCACATCATTGATTAGCAGATTCTTCACTTTTTTCCTCACAACTGGATCCAATCCATCCATCGGTTCGTCTAGAATGAGAATTTCAGGGTTGGCAGAAAGGGCCAGGATGAAAGCAATCTGTCTTTGCCAGCCTTTTGAAAAGGTGTGGATTTTTTTCGATAGGTTGACTTCAAATAACTCAGCCAGTTTATGAAAACGCTCCTCGCTCCAGGTTGGATAGATGTTTTTATAAAAACGGGCCATTTGCTTGGTTGTATAATGGGATAAAAAATACGGCTGATCCGGTATGTAAAAAACCTTCTGTTTCAGATTGATGTTTTCAAATACCGGTTGGCCCTCCACCGTAACTTCTCCTGATTCTTGACGATAAATACCGGCAAGCAGCTTGATTAATGTTGTTTTCCCCGCCCCATTGGACCCGATTAACCCATAAATCGATCCTTTTTGGATGGAGAGATTCACTTGGTCCACCGCTTTAAAGCGATCAAATGTTTTGTTAACATTGTTCATTTCAATCATTGCTTTCGCCTCCCCCTTTTGAAGCGTCTAAGTCTTCGATTAATTCGATGATTTCTCTTGCCTGGATTCCCAGGTATAGCGCCTCTATAATTTGCTTTTCTAGCTCCTTTTTAACCCCTGCGATTTTCTCGTTGTCCTTCATTTGGTTGTTAGGACTGACAAAGCTTCCCTTGCCTTTTATGGAGTAAATAAACCCTTGGGTCTCAAGCTCCCGATAAGCCTTCTGGATGGTATTCGGATTGATGGACAGTTCAGTGGCAAGCGCCCGGACCGATGGCAGCTGCTCGTCGGGTTTGACCACCTCATTCATTATCAATTCCTTCATTTTGTCGACAAGCTGTTCATAAATGGGCTTACGGCTTCGAATATCAAGCTCAAACATAAAGACCCCCCATCTGTACTAAGTGTACTATTATTCGTAATACAGTTTGATTATATTCCATCTACTTCCAAAAAGAAAGGGTAATTCGAAAAAAATAAAAAAGCCCGGCTCAACCAAGAACCAGGCTTTGTGATCAATTTAGTATTCATTTCAGACGTGTCCGTCACACGTGGACAAATCGAGGCAAAAGTCCACGAACGGTGTCAGGCACCGTCTTATTTTTTCTTTGCGTGTTTGCGCATGTCGAAGGCTACTGCGACGATGATGATGGCGCCTTTGACGATGAATTGGATGTATGGGCTTACGCCAAGGAAGGCTAGGCCGTAGTTGATGATTTGGAAAATCAGTACCCCGGTAATGACGCCAGGTACGGTTCCGATACCGCCAGATAAGGATACCCCGCCGACAACGCAGGCTGCGATTGCATCCAACTCGTACATATTACCAGTATTGTTAGTGGCACTGCCGACACGGCCCGCTTCAAGCGTTCCTGAGAAACCGTACAAAATACCAGCAATCATATAGATAATAATAATATTTCTGGCAACGTTTACCCCAGATACCTTTGCAGCTTCTGGATTTCCACCGATTGCGTACATGTTTTTACCAAGTGTCGTTTTATTCCAAACTACCCAAATGATAGCCGTAACAATAATCGCATAAAGGACTAGATAAGGAATCTCGTATTGTCCAATAGGAATTCCCCGCTGGGCGAAAGTTGTAAATTTTTGACTTAATCCACCGATTGGCTGCGCCCCGTACGGAGGACGGTCGAAATAGATGGAAGTGATTCCGTAAACCCCAATCATCATCCCTAATGTGGCAATGAACGGAGGAACATGGAATTTAGAAACAATCACACCATTTAGTACCCCAATAAGTCCCGTGATGGCCATTGCAATTAAAATTGGTACAAAAAGCGGCAATTCATGAAGATGAGGATACATTTTATACGCATAGTCAGATGCCTGTAAAAGGGATGCAGACACAACGGCTGCAAGTCCGACCATCCGTCCAGCCGATAAGTCTGTGCCCGCAGTAATCAAAATCCCAGCCATCCCAAGGGCAATAATGATACGAGATGATGATTGACTTAAAATATTGATTAAGTTCGTAACGGATAAAAAGTCTGGAGAAGCAATGACAATTCCCACGACTAATAGAATTAAAAACACATAGATTACATTATTAAAGAGCCATTTAGAGACAGTAGTTTTTTGTGAAACTTGATTATTCATTTGCATCTCCTCCTAATACAAAGCTGCTAATCGCATGATTTCTTCTTGCGACGTTGTGGCCGTTTCCACGATTCCAGCTGCTCTTCCATTACTCATGACTAAAATGCGATCAGTAGTCCCTAAAAGCTCAGGCATTTCAGATGAAATCATAATGATTCCCTTTCCTTCAGCGGCTAATTGGTTGATTAATTGATAGATTTCAAACTTCGCGCCTACATCAATCCCCCGTGTTGGTTCATCCAGTAATAGAATATTTGGTTTGGTTAACAACCAGCGGCCAATGATAACCTTCTGCTGATTTCCACCGGATAAACTGCCAATAGAGGTCTTTTGCGAAGGTGTCTTTACTTTCATCGAGTCAATCACCCATTTGGTATCATCAAAAACCCTTTTATCAGATAAGAACAATCCATTTGTCTTATATTGCTTCAGATTCGAAATAATAGAGTTAAAGCTGATACTCAGTTCTGGATAGATTCCCGTTGTCCTTCTTTCTTCAGTAACAAGGGCAAAACCATTTTTGATGGCATGCTGCGGAGTCGGATTTTGGACCACTTTGCCATTCACTTCAATCGTTCCGGATTTTAGTGATCTCATTCCAAATAACGATTCCATCACTTCTGTTCGTTTCGAACCCACTAAGCCGGCAATTCCTAAGATTTCGCCTTTACGAAGTTCAAAATTCACATTCGAAAAAGAACCTTCTGCTTCCGCTGTTAAATCGGACACCTTTAGGATGACTTCCCCTGGCTGATTGACTTTTGTAGGGAAGCGCTGTGAAAGATCTCGTCCAACCATCAGCTTGATAATTTCGTCGGTGGTTAAGTCCTGTGCACTCTTTGTTGCGATGTACTGTCCATCACGCATGATCGTTACTTCATCAGAAATTTTTAAAATCTCTTCCATTTTGTGTGAAATATAAATGATCGCCACATTTTCGCTTTGCAGTTTCTTAATGATTTTAAACAAATGGTTTACTTCATTCTCTGTTAGGGAGGATGTCGGTTCATCCATCACAATGATCTTAGAATGGTAGGAGACCGCTTTTGCAATTTCCACCATTTGCATTTCGGAAACAGATAAAGTACTTACCTTGCTGCGCGGATCCAGATTAATATCAAGACTTTTAAAAATAGCGACAGTATCGTCATACATTTTTTTCTCATCAATGAAAATACCTTTTTTCGGATAACGACCAAGCCAGATATTATCCATGATATTTTGCTGACGCACTTGATTGAGCTCTTGGTGGACCATGGAAACCCCGTTTTCGAGGGCTTGCTTGGAATTCGCAAACGCTACTTCTTTTCCGTCAAAAACAATCTTGCCTTCGTCCATGGAGTAAATCCCAAATAGGCATTTCATCAACGTCGACTTTCCAGCACCATTTTCACCCATCAAGGCATGAACGGATCCCGCTTTTACTTTTAGGGAAACATTTTGCAGTGCGATAACTCCTGGGAATCTTTTTGTTATATTAAGCATTTCAAGTAGATTAGTAGTACTTGATTCTGACATGAGCGAACCTCCTCGCGTAGGGTGAAACTTCGTTCAGGAATATATTAGGATGAAAAAGTGTCCAGCTTCGCTAATTATGGAAGCCTAACCCCGAACGAAGGAAAAGCATAATCTTTTCCTTCGTTCGAGGAGCGCCATGCCCCTTGTGATCAACTCAAGGTTCTGGACTTAGGCGCTGCCTCTATGAAACTATTGTTTAGTAAAAGCTTACTTATAAGCGTCTTTACCTTCTTGGATGTTATCCTTAGTGATTTGCACGTAAGGTACACGAACTGCTTTTGCATCGTCCAGCTTCCACTGAGTTCCGTCTAAAACATCTTTACCTTTCGCAGCATTTGCAGCTAGGTCGATTGTGGCTTTCCCTTGGTTTTTCGCATCATTCAGGATTGTACCTACCATTTTGCCTTTTTCAATCATTTCAAGTGCTTCCGGAATCGCGTCAACCCCTACAACCGGCATGAATTTATCGCCAGTGAAGTATCCTGCTTTTTCAAGAGAAGCTATCGCACCTAAGGCCATGCCATCGTTGTTAGCAATAACGAATTCAATTTTGTCGCTGTATTTTGCTAACCAGGCATCCATTTTCTCTGTCGCTTTTGTTGCATCCCACATTGCGGTATCTAACGCTAACTGTTCTACCTGAATGCCTTTTTCTTTGATCGTATCAACTGCATATTTCGTACGTGCCTCTGCATCCGGGTGCCCTGGCTCACCTTTTAATAAAACGTATTGGAGTTTGCCGTCATGGTTTTTGTCCCATTTATCTTTGTTTGCCTCCCAAGCCTTAGCAATTAATTCACCTTGAAGGACACCTGATTCAGATGAAGTTGTACCAACATAGTAAGCTTTGTCATAGCCTTTCAATACAGCAGCATCCGGCTCTTTGTTAAAGAAGATAACTGGGATGTTTTTCGGTTTCGCTTTATCAATAATCGTTTGAGCCGCTTTTGGATCGACTAGATTAATAGCCAGTGATTTTGCGCCTTTTGCAATCAGCGTATCCACTTGCTCAATTTGTTTGGATTGGTCATTTTGAGAGTCATTCAACATTAATTTCACGTTGCCTTTTGCCGAGTCTTCCATTGAACGGCGTACATAGGACATGAAGTTATCGTCAAACTTATAAATCGTAGCACCAACAGCCGGAAGGTCGCCGTCCTTGCCACTTGCAGAATTTCCAGAGGTTGAGCTGCTGCAGCCCGTAGCTAAAAGAATACTAGAAGCAACCGTTAATGAAAGGATGAGGCCTTTTTTCTTATTAAACATCGAATCAATCTCCTTTATGATAAAGTTATTGGAACCGGTTTCAACACCTGATGTAAACCCTTACATTCATGGTAGCATGGAGCTTATTTTTCAAATAGTTCAAAACAATAGCACTAATTTGTGATTATCTAGACTATTTTGTTTTTCGAGAATTTCTTCAAAAAAAATAGACCAAATCCGATTTGGTCTTATAAGCTATTATTCTTTTATTACTGCCTTGCGGAATTCTGATGGCGATGACCCTGTTAGCTTTTTAAACACACGGCTAAAATAATTGGGATCCTTGTAGCCAACGGAATAACAAATCTCCTTCAAGCTTTTCCCCGGATCCTCCATTAAGGCCTTTGCTTCTTTAATCCTAATTTCTGTTAAATAATCGATAAACGTCATCCCGAACCGGTCCTTAAACAATTTGCTAAAATAAAATGGACTGAGCTCGACATACTCTGCCACTGATTCTAATGTGATTGAATCGGCAAAATTCGTTTCAATATAATCCTTTGCTTTTTGCAGCATTCCTTTCGCATGATTGGTCCGCCATTGCTGCACGGATTGAACAATGGATATAAGGAGTGCTTTTCCGGCTTCAAGTATCTCAGCAACATCCTCTGACTGATGAACCACAGGAGTTCGATCTAAATTCACACCTAGATCATGCAGCATACGGGAAATCAATATGAAGAGCTCATCAAATGATTTTTTTACAACAGCAGCCTCTATCTTTGAGTTCGACTGATGTTTGGTAATAAAGGAATCAAAGAGAAATAGTACCTTATTCACATCGCCTTGACGAACTGCTTCTAATAACTTTTTCTCCATCTCAAGGATTTCTGAAGCAATGGTTGAATTTTCTTCCGTGTCAGCTTGTTTTACCCCAATTAAATACTTTTGGTTTGGATTTTTCAGGAGGTGGTTTAATGCCATCACAGCCTCATGATAGGATTTATTGAGTTCATAAGCATGATTGTAAGGGAGGCCAACGCCAATCCGTAATTCTGCTTGAATGCACTCTTTTTGAAAAAGGGTCAATAAACTTTCAATTACATGCTGCGACAGCGATTTAAACAGCAATTTTTCGTTCGTTTTTTTCCAAAGGAACAATACAGGCACTTGTAATTCTATTAATGGGCCAATCATGATTTCCTGTTTTTTTACAACCGAATGCAGGGACTCCTTCAACCAGGTGTACCAATTTTGTTTCTCCGTAATGGTAAATTCCCTTTGATCCTTGGGCTTTAGAGAGAAAAGCATGATATAGCCCGTGGTAATTTCCACCCCTAACAATTGTCCCCATTCCTCAAAGGTGATGTCCTGAACTTGGTTAATAATAAGGGAAGAGACCCATTCTTTTTGTGCGAGGGTTACCGCACGGTTCAGGTTTTCCCGCAGGCTTTGCTGTTCTTCCTGCTGTTTGCGCTCTTCCTGAATTTCAAAGGAAACCCGTGCGAGGGAGTCTAAAATATGCCTTTTTCTGCTTGGCTTAAGAATATACTCCTTAACACCTTGCTGCATGACTTCTTTGGCATATTCAAACGTATTAAAGGCCGAAACCATGATGAATTTAATGGCCGGGTTGAGCTTTTTGATTTCCTTGACAGCTTGCACCCCATCCATTCCCGGCATTTTGATATCCATAAAAATAATGTCGGGATTAAGTTCGACTGCCAGTTCTGTCGCTTTCCTCCCATTCGGGGCTTCACCGATTACTTCAACACCTTCCATGCCGTTTTGAATCATTTTTCCGATTGCCTTCCGCTCAAGGGCTTCATCATCGACAAGTAGAATTTTAAGCACGTTCTCCTCCACCTTCCCCTTCATCAGGCAGGACTAGTCTAAACGTTGTCCCTTTCTCTAGTTCAGATTCAATTTCAACAATCTCGTTCCGCTGATAAAATAACTGCAGGCGTTTAATTACATTTTTCACGCCAATACCCGTCGAATGGCCCGTCGATTTTTCCAGCTCAAAGGTCTCTTCTTTTTCAATCCCTTGTACATAGTCTTGAAGTTTTTTCTTGGTTGCCTCGTCCATGCCTCCCCCGTTATCCTTCACCTCCACGAAAATCCGGTCCATTTGCCGATAAATATTTAAGCTGATCACCGCATTTTCCTCGTATTCCTCCACTCCATGGATGAAGGCGTTTTCAACTAAAGGTTGAAGAATTAAGCTTGGCATTTCAATATCTAAGCAATCCTCTTGAATATCGGTCTTAAACTGAATCCGTTCCCCAAATCTGGTTTGCTGGATATAAAAATACTCTTTCACCACTCTAACCTCATCTCGAAGGGTGGATGCCTTATTTAAATCGCCAAGATTATAACGGAGCAAGGCCGCAACCGCTTCAATTAATCTTGAAGTCTCTTCTGCGTCCTCTAAGTAAGCCATTTTAGAAACGGTGTTCAAGGTGTTAAAAAGAAAATGTGGATTAATTTGATTTTGCAGACTCTTTAATTCCAGTTCCTTTAAGAGCTTGTCCAATTCGGACTTTTGTTTGATTTCAATGACCAGTTGCCGGATATTTGTCCGCATTTGGTTAAACGTTTCTGTTAATAATTTTAATTCATCATTTGTGGAAACCTTAATATCCTCCCCGGAAAAATTTCCTTTCGAAATTTCTTTTGCGGCCTTCGAAAGTTGGCGAATTGGTTTCGTAATTCCACCCGAAATCCACAAAGCAAGTAAGGTACTAAGAAAAAAAGTGGCAGCAAAAAGGGAAATAGCCATTAATTTGTAGTAATGGTTTTGCAATTCGATTTCACCATAAAATTTTTGATAGTCTGTCAGCTTATTATTTAACAATGATAGTGTACTTTCTTGTAGAAATGAGGCAATTTTCAAGGCTTCATTATAATGATCTGAATAGCGGTTAATATCATCTTTTTGAAAAAAATGAATCGAGGTATCGCATTCTTCCAAAAAGCTGTCGATCATATTTTTATAATTTACAAGGGTAATATCATTGGTGTTAATTTCTTGATATAGCCTCTTTTGATCCTTGAGCAGTTTTATCTTTTTTGCTGTATAGTCCTCTAAATAACGTTCTTCTTTATCCAAAATATACGCATGCAGGCTCTCGGTAATTTGGTTGGTCCGTTTTGAGATATCATTTAACAAAAGAAACTGTTCAAAGCTGTTATCGTATTCTACCACCAGTTTTTCACTGCTATTATAAAAATAAAAACCGATGGATGTTAACAAAACGACAAGCACAATAAAATAAAGCAACAGTTTGGATCTAATTCGGAATAGCATTTTTTTTGCCCGCCTCCATTCTGTTCTGATGTAAGTCGGACAAATCCTTTTTTCTGATTACCTGTGTTTCTGTATGGACAATCGGTGGTATATGTTTCTTCTCCATTAGTTCAACCATCATTTTGACCGAACCATAACCCATTTCATAGGGCTGCTGGACTACGGTCGCATTTATGGTTCCTTTTTGAAGATTTGCAATGGTTTCTGGAAGGACATCAAATCCAATTATATAAATGTCATGCTCTCTCTTTTTCAATTCAACCACTTTGGCAATACTGATTCCGTCTAGGGCACTTGTCCCATAAAAGGCGTTTACTTCTGGGTGTTCCTGCATGATTTGATAGGCTTTCTCCGCTGCCCGAATTCGGCTGATTTGTGATTCTTCAATCGCAACAATATGAATGCCTTTTGCTTTTTTTACTGCATCCTTAAACCCTTTTACCCGCTGAATCATATGATTCGCGTAAAAACTCCCGGTAATGATGGCTACATTGGCCTTCCCCTTTGTATCGGCAATTAAAGCTTTTCCCGCAAGGTAACCCGCATGATAATTGTCCGTACCGATATAGGCAATGCGCTGGCTATTGGCTGCATCTGTATCAATCGTAATGACCGGGATTCCGTAAGAGGAGACAACCCGATTAATCAGCGGGGTAAACTGCTTGTTGCTCAATCCCTGTGTGATGACTCCATCGACCTTAGCGGCTGCGGACATTTCAATTGTTTTTAAATGCTCATCAATATTCGCCTGTTTCGGTCCGACGTACTCAAGTACCACTCCGTAATGCTTCGCCGCAGCTTTTGCTCCCTTTTCGACAAGCCGCCAATATTCGTTGTCAAGCTCCTCAGGAACAAGCACAAAATGATACCCCGCCTCTTCGATTGTTTGCTTCGTTTTTGGTACGTCGTGGGTAAAGATTTTATATCCATAAAAAATCGCAAAAGAGCAGCTGATCAAAAAACAAAGAATGCCTAAAATATAAGCGGTTTTGGTTAATCTGCTCATAAAACAACCCCAGTCCCAGTAAGTGAAAAAACTACAATCATTATACGGAATTTTCACAAAATCAACAACGAATAAAAAGTGACACATAAGAGTGACACACATTAGGTGACAACATTAGGTGACAGGCACCGTTCGTGGACAAATTGTAAAATTTGTGCGTGTGGAGTGGACACTAAGGGGATTAAAAAACTAATCAAACGTTTGATTAAATCCAGTAGAGGTCTTGGGGTGTATAGCCTTTTTGGAACTAATCAAACGTTTAGTTGAATTTTTTCAAATGGCATTTGGTGCGTATTGGGGTCACTGTAATGCTTCGATGTAGTATAGAAAAGATGAAAAGTCGTTTTTTATTAACGGCAGGTTTAGCCCGATCTGCATGAGTTCGCTGCCAAAATATTCTTGATTCCCATTGTTGAGTTTATAACTCTTTTTAGCCTCCAGCCCCTTTAATTTCACACGCTGGAAGGGTGGATTTGGAGATGCCATGGTTTTAAAATAAAACAAAACTGCTTTTATCTTATCCTCTGAAACATACATCCAGGCTGAATCCGTACCAGTAAAGGGATTCAGCAACCGGTAAAGATCCCCAAAACAAACCAACTCCTTGATTTTATGATACTGTTTGATCTGTTCCGCGACCAATTTCTTATCATCCCCGCCCAGCTTATCGATATTTAATTCAAAGCCGAGATTTCCCACCATCGCCACATGGCATCTCATTAGGAGAGGTGTTGTCCTGCCCACTTGGTGGTTTGGCACATCCGAAACATGGGAGCCCATTGTGATAGCGGGATAGAGCAGACTCGTTCCGTATTGAATTTTTAACCGCTCGGCAGCATCGGTATCATCACTTGTCCAGGTTTGCGGCATGTAATAAAGCATGCCCAGGTCATACCGGCCGCCGCCACCGGAACAACTTTCAAATAAGATATCAGGAAAACGTTCAGTCAGACTCCCTAAGATCCGATAAAGTCCCAGCATATAACGGTGAGCGGTTTCCTTTTGCCTTTCAGGCGGCAGTGCCGCGGAACCTACCTCTGTCATATTACGATTCATATCCCATTTAACATAAGCGATTTGGGCACTTTGAAAAACTGCTGTTAAGGTATTAATTACATAATTGCACACGTCTTCCCTGCTTAAATCTAGTATTAATTGATTTCTCGACGGTGTCCGTTTCCTGTCAGGCACATGCAGGCACCAATCCGGATGCTTTCGGTACAGGTTACTATCCGGTGAAACCATTTCAGGCTCCACCCATAATCCAAACTTCATCCCCTTTTTTCGGAGATATTCTCCTAAGCCCTCTAGTCCGTTAGGAAGCTTTTTCTTATCAACCATCCAATCCCCCAGCGAACTTTTTGCATTGTCCCGATGTCCAAACCAGCCATCATCAAGAACAAACAGCTCAATTCCCAATTCTTTTCCTGCATCAGCGATGCTCTTTAATTTTTTTTCATTAAAATTGAAATAAGTAGCCTCCCAATTATTAATTAAGATTGGCCTCGTTTGATCACGATAAGCACTACGGCAAACTCTTTTTCTTAGAAATTTATGAAAGATTCGCGACATCCCCCCGAGACCTTCATTGGAATAAACCATTAGTGCCTCTGGGGCTTGAAAAATTTCTCCCGGTTTTAACAGCCATGTAAAATCAAAGGAGTTGATGCCCATGGCAAGCCGTGCGGTTTGAAACGGGTCCACTTCGATGGAGGCCTGAAAATTCCCACTATAGATGAGGCTGACCCCATAAACATCCCCGTGCTCCTCGTCTGCATTTTTGGAAAGCAAGGCGATAAATGGGTTATGCTGGTGGCTGCTTGCCCCTCTTGCCGATGAAATCATTTGTGTCCCGTGGTACAGCGGATTTCGCTCAATATGGCGCTCTCGCCCCCAAGTGCCGTGGAGATGCAGCCAGTCCCAATCGGCATGATGAAAATCTACCGACATACTCATACACTTCAAGATTTTTACTTGTTGGGACCCGAGGTGCTCAACGGCAGTGGATCTTGTGATGACTTCGAAGTCTCGATAGATAGAATATTGAAGATGGAGACCAATCCCAAGCTTGGAATCTACCAATGTAATCACGAGAGTTTCGGCTTCTGATTCAGCTTCTACATAGGAAGCAGGCAATCCGTTTAAAATGCGTTTTCCTTGAAAAATTTCATAGGAGTCGTAGACGAATTCTGTAATAGTAGATCCATCAGCGGTTTGGAGTTGATAGCTTGGGGAGCGGAAATCCCCGTTCCCAAACGCCGGATACTCCTGTGGCAGTGTATCTAGTGAAAATTGCGGATGAGCCGGTTCTGTTGAAGGCGAAAATGCCCTTCCCTTATAGGAAAGAATGGCTGCAGCCTGTTTTGTTTCCACCCGTTTCCCCCAATACAAATGGGCAGGATACTTCCCATGTACAATCTGGATTAGATAGCTGACCTTGCTATTATATAAATGAAAGATTCCGTCTTGTTCATTCCACTCAATTGGCATAACCCGTTCCTCCTTAGAACACGTCCTACTTCATCATATTCCCATGATTGAAATCAATGTTCTATATTTCTTGCAATCTACGGCTGTCCACCTGACACGGACAAAAATAGGGATTTGTCCACGGGCGGTGCCTGGCACTTTGTTTCTACTGTGAAGGATATGTTTTCCATACATAGAATATATAAAGGGGAAGTTATTTTTGAAAGGGGAAAGGTTATGAGCTCTGTAAATGAAAACTTGGCAGAAACAAGGAATCATTTAGTTGATGAAATTAAATCTTTTACCAATGAGGAATTTAATTATAAGCCGGGCAAAGACCAATGGAGTGTTGCCGAGGTGTGCCATCATCTTGTTTTGCTGGAGGGACGAACGGCCAAGCTTATTCACCATCTAGTAACCAATCCAGAAATGAACAAGGCCGAGTCAAAGCCCATCCACCTTGCGACTGACCGCTCTACAAAGTTTAATGCTCCTGAAATCGTTCAGCCCAGCGGAGAGCCATTTGAAGTTCAACAGATGCTGGAAATGTTAAACGATGCTAGAAATAAGCTTCTGAAGATTTTGGATAGCCTTGAAGATCAAAGCGTTTTAGCGGAAAGATCCGCAGTTCACCCTGTCTTTGGAGAAATGCCATTAACTCAATGGATAGAACTGATTTATCTCCACGAGCAACGGCATATTGAGCAAATAAAGGAGATTAAGCAGTTTGTTAACAGGCATTAAATCTCTCCATAAAAAAGATGCACTCACCTTTAAGTGCATCTTTTTTAATGCGAACCGTTTTTAAATTTTACAAAGACCCCATCTGTTTTTTAATCATTTTTTTAATAATCCGAATCTGCCCTCGATGGCTTAGTTCATCTTCAAAAACATGGAACCATTTAAAATAGTTATTCGCAGTGCGGTCCCACCAAAACGGAGTTTGTTCAAACAGCCATTCATCCGGGAGCATCTTAAACATGGTGATGGTTTCATTCCGAACCTTCGCTAATTTTTCCAAATAATGCTCGATTGGATAGCCCTTAATCACTTCTCTTGCTGAGGCGCCTAAATCTAATCCGGGGTTCAATCGACCGACCTCTTCATCTGTTAAGTCGCGATTTTGGAATGTTAAAATTTGATAGGCCTTTTCCACCTCAGCCATATGGTCTAACAGCATACCAATCGAATTTGCTTCCTCATCATAAAGAAAGTCGAGCCCCTCAACTGTTAGCGCTTTGACTTCCTCAATCGTGATTGTTCTTGTATAGTTCATCATTGAGACTAATTTACTAAACTCAGGACTAAGCCCCTCTTTTTGATCAATTAAATATAAAGTATCTAAATTTGCCATATTTCCCTCCACTACATTGTAAAAATATCCAACTTAATAATTCAATTTTTCAAACTGGATTTCCTTTTATTTCAAAAAAATAACCCCTTCGTTTCGAGGGGGTCAGAGGCTATTCTATTCGTAGTCTAGAAAAATATGATTATTTATGACGGCACATTTTGCAGACTTTGATTGTTACGTTTTCCACTGTTTTATGCGGATACAATAATTTAATTCTCGTTCTGCCGCACAACGGACATGTCCCACGCCCCCTCGAAGGCAGATAGCTGATCGTTTTCCCCCGATTCCTCTTCGCCATTTCCATCCATCCTATTCAATAAATCTTGTTTCTTTATTAAATGATGGACCTGCACAAAGATTGATAGGCAGATAACTTTTTTCATTAAATTCGGTAAAAAATGGGGACAGACACGTAAATCAACTCATGTCTTCCCCACACGGACAAAATCGAGGATTTGTCCACGAACGGTGCCTGTCACTTTATTGATTCGGAAACAGGTCTGACAGCTTTTTTATTTTTCCATCGACATCTTTAAATACAATATGGTCGCGGGTGAATTTACGAGGGGTATCAATTCCACAGGCTGCCGCTAATGCGTATAAACCCTGCCGGACATTTATAATGTAGTTCATAACCCGCCATTTCTTTTCTTCCGGAACAAGTGCTTCTTGGTATTTGGGGTCAGTGGTGGTAACACCTGCCGGGCATTTTCCCGTATGACACTGCATCGCCATAATACAGCCCCCCGCAATCATGAATCCCCGGGCAGAATTTACGGCATCCGCTCCAATGGCAAGGGCAATCGCAATTTTATCCGCCGAAATCAGCTTTCCAGAAGCAAAAATCTTAAATTGATTGCGGACACCATGCTCATTGGCCTTATCGACGAATGTAATCAATGCCGGGTACAGCGGCAGCCCCATCGTATCTGCCATCGATTTATAAGTAGCACCCGTACCGCCTTCGCCGCCATCGATCGTAATAAAATCAGGATAGATATGGAGCTTTTTCATGGTTAAAAATAATTCATCAAGCATGGCCGCCGCCCCAATGACAATCTTAATTCCAACTGGTTTCCCGCCCTCCTTTTGCAGGAGTTCGACAAAGGTAAGCATTTCTACCGCATTTCGTAAAAAAGGAAAGCGGTTGGGGGAATTTATGGTCTGACCTACCGGAACCTTGCGGATACTGGCTACTTTAGGAGTAACCTTTGTCCCTTCAAGATGCCCCCCGCGAATTTTTGCGCCTTGACCAAATTTCAATTCAAACGCTTTAATATTAGGCTCCTCTGCCTTTAACTTAAATTCAGCGAGCGAAAAGTCCCCATTCTGGTCGCGAAATCCAAATAACCCTGGGCCAATCTGGGCGACAACATCCGCACCGCTTTCTAAATGCTCCGGAGCCACTCCCCCTTCTCCTGTATTTATCCACGAACCGCCTGCCATCTGGCTGCCGAGACCCGTTGATAAAATATAGTTTTCACCTACCGAACCGTAAGAGGTCGCCGAAGCACCGAACGGTCCAAGAAGCCTCCAAGGAACTTTCCGGTCCGGTCCAACAATAATCGCGTCCTCGCAAGGGTATAACCAGCAATCGGCTTGATCTTTTTCAAGCTGCTCCCTCCGGGTGAACAGACCCTCATGTTCAATTTTATATTTCATCGCATGAATCTTTTCCTGATTGTCCACACGAAGTTCCTCTGTTAATAAAGGAAACAGACTATTTGCTATATAGAAACCCGGCTGATCAAAGTTCCTTTTCGAGCCAAAGCTTAAAAGGTCATTCCGATATTTTGCCGAAAATACAATGCCTAAGAAGTCATATCTTGAAAAAGGGCGGCCGTCATTATCATTTTCATACCAATACTGTCTTAATTTCGGCCCCATTTGTTCGAAAAGGTAACGCATCCAGCCTAAATACGGATGCAGTCGGATAATCGAGTGCTGAGGTCTTTTTGCGATACTCCGAAGCCATAAAAATAATCCAAGCAGCCCCATAACAAATACAACCAAAATGATAATCAGAGCAGTCATAAATATCCATAATCCCCTTTTGCATGGTAGCTATATTACAATCAATCTATGCAAAAGAGGCGAGGGTGTTATTAAAGGTATCTGATCGTAACCATTTAACTGTAAAATTGGTAAAAAAACAAACAAGGATGCCCTTTTAACAAGAGCATCCTCAGTTCACCCACCACTGTCCACTGTACACGGACAAATTCGTAAGTTTGTCCACGAACGGTGCCTGTCACCTTAGTTGAGGTGTCACTTTAGTTGAGGTGTCACTTTGACTGTCACCTTGTTCTAATCAGCCGCTAATTTCAGTATCAGCTTTTGCTGTCTTTTTTTCTTTGAAGTAGTATCCAAAATAACAGATGAGGAAGAAGCCTATCCCAACTAGTAATCCTACTAGCTGGGTTGGATCAAATGCCAGGAAGATTAAGATCGATACGCAAAATACGATACAAATAATTGGAATCAACGGATAGAACGGAACCTTGTATTGCAAATCCTCCAATTTTCCGCCTCCCTGCAAATATTTACGCCGAAACATCAATTGAGAGAGTGCAATTCCAATCCAGGAAATGGTCACAGAGATACCGGCAATCGACATTAATAACACAAACACAGTATCCGCGGCAATCACGCTTGTTAGCAAAGATAAAAGGGAAAAAATCATCGTAAATACAAGAGCAGTAAATGGAACTTTGCGCTTTGAAAGTTTTCCAAAGTACTTCGGTGCCATTCCCTCCCCTGCCATCGCCCACAGCAAACGTGTCGAAGCATAAATACATGAGTTCCCTACAGATAATATGGCGGTTAAAATAATAAAGTTCATAATATCAGGTGCGTACGGGATCCCCGCCAAATCCATTAAGGTTACAAATGGGCTCTCTAACAATCCCAATTCCTTCGTTGGGAAAATCGCTGATAAAATCACAATCGAAGCAAGATAAAAAACAATAATTCTAAAAAGGACGTTTCGAATGGCACGAGGGATGTTCTTCTCGGGTTCTTCACTTTCTCCGGCTGCAATCCCAATCAATTCCGAGCCTTGGTATGAAAAAATAACATTCATCATGGTCGTAAAGAGAATGACAAATCCGGTCGGGAACAAACCTGATGGAGCAAAATTTTTCGCAAACGGTGCCGGACGGTCTGATAACGGAATGATGCCAAAAATAGCTCCCAGCCCAATAATTATAAAGAAAATAACCGCTATTACCTTAATCCCGGCAAACCAATATTCGGCCTCGGCAAAGCCTTTTGTCGTTAAGGCATTCAGTAAAAATAACAAGGCGATAAAAATCGCACACCAAATCCAAACCGATATATCTGGAAACCATCGTTTCATCAAAATTCCAGCTGCGGTAAATTCCACTCCGGCGGTTGTTGCCGAACCGATAAAGTACATCCAACCTAGTGAAAAGCCGGCCGAAGGATTAATAAATTTAGTCGCATAGGTTTGGAAGGAACCGGTAACAGGCATATAGACGGCGAGTTCACCAAGACAAACCATAACCAAATAAAGAATAATTCCGCCAAATAAATAGCCAATTAACGAGCCGCCCACTCCTGCTTGATGAATCGTATACCCTGCATTTAAAAATAATCCTGTTCCAATGACACCCCCAAGCGACAGCATAAATAAATGCCGGCGCTTCATGGAGCGATTTAACTGATTTTGCTGATTTTGCTGATTTTGCTGAGCCCCTTGTTCCATCACTTCCCACACCCTTCGTTTAATGTATTATGAACGGACAACAGGACATGTAAGACATGTCGGACCGCCAGTTCCCAGGTAAGAAATTTCATTTCCTTCGTACTCATAAACCGTTGCCCCGGCATCAAGTAACTGCTGTTTCGTGGAAGGGTTTTCAGATGCAATCATACAAACACCCGGTGCCAGAGCAAGAACATTACACCCGAGACGAAGATATTCATCGTCTGGTACCTCTATTAATTGAATGCCGCGCTTAATCAGCATTTGCCGTAAAAATACAGGCATTAATCTTGAATAAACAACCGCTAAATCCTCATCAACCAAGCTAATAAACGACATAAGATGGAGACATTCATCCTCGCCTTGGTCATGCGGAAGCTGCACAACAATAAATTCATCCACTAAATCCTTCGTGATTTCTTTTAACTGCCGGATCGCCTCATCATTTGTGCGATAACCCCGGCCGACAAGCAGTGTCCGGTCATTGAGCCAGACAATGTCTCCGCCATCACAGACAGCATCGCCAGTAAGCTCCCCGATAATCGGAATTCCTTTTTCCTGTAAAAATTGCTTATATACCTCGGCTTCAGGCTGGCGCAGTTTTTTTCCAGATTTTAAAATAATTGCTCCATTTTTGGTGAACTTAACAGGATCGTGGGCATAGAGCGAGTCTAAGCCGACACTCTCTGAAGCTGGTAAAAAATCAATCTGTTCTACATGCTGTTTCAAAATCGAAAGAAACTTATCATATTCATGTTGAGCTTTTGTAAAATCAGGCTCCTCAAGGTAGTTGAATTTTTTCCATTCCTTACTTAAATGTTCCTGGTTAAGAAATGCATCTTTTGGATGCTTCACAATGACATGGCCTAGTTTTTTATGCATGGATTGACTGTATGACAAATTTACCCCTCCTACTATTTTTCCACATATCGGAATACATTTCCCTATAGAGGAAAATCTATTAATAAAATAGTATGATAGATGAAATCACATGTCAATATTTTATGAATTTACTGAATAATTTTGTTTTTAAATTTTTCCCGCTATAGTAGATAATAGAAAGGAATAGGAGTTGAGCATATGCAGACAATTGACCGCGCCATGCAGGTTGCGGCTGTTCTTGCCGGAAATGAAACAAAAAGGTGGTTTTCCATCACCGATTTATCGAAGGAATGTGAGTTACCTGTAAGTACGATGCATCGAATCTTACAATCCATGAAAAAACATGGCTTGATTCAACAGGACCCTGATTTAAAGCTCTATTCGTTAGGGACTAAGTGGTTAGAGTATGGTTTGCAAATGTATGATACTTTTGATTTTGTAGGTCAGGTCCGCCCGGAAATGGAAAAATTAATGCTCGAGGTTGAGGAGAGTGTGTATTTTAGTAAACCAATTGGACTGGAATCGTTAATTGTCGAGAGGATTGACTGCCAGCAAAACCCGATACGTATTTATGACCAATTAGGAATCCGGATTCCTCTGAATGTCGGGGCTGCCAATAAAGTAATGCTAGCAAACATGCCAAAATCCGAGGCAGCAAAAATAGTAGAAGCTCTGGTTCCAAAGGTGGAGCAGGAGGCTTTTGTTGGAGTTTTAAATGAGGTACGTGCAAAGGGATTTGGAGAGAGCCACGGAGAGAAAACGCCGGGAACTTCCTCTGTTGCAGCACCGGTTTTTAATCAATTAAATGAACTGATGGGCGCCATCAGCATCGGGTACGTTTCCTTTAATATATCAGAAGAAAGACAAACCTTTTTAAAGGAAAAAGTAGTCGAATACGGAATCCGCATTTCCTCCAAATTAGGATACAAATTTTAAGGCAGAAGCCGATTTCTAAGCTTCTGCCTTTTTGTTTCGCACCACTATCCAACAGAACGTCCACCCCACACGGACAAAATCGGCCTTTTGTCCACGAACGGTGCCTGTCACCATAGTGGTCACTCTAGGATGATTTGGTGGTTGCTATGGTTGGGCGGCACCATTGGATAGACATTTTCCTCTTCTACTACATCGAATTCGATTAAAGCTGGACCGCTGTGCTGAAATGCCTCTGCTATCACCCGTTCAGCTTCATCCTCGGTACGAGCCTTATATCCGGGAACGCCATAAGCCGCTGCCAGTTTTGCAAAACTTGGTGAGCCAATTTTGACGGAAGAATAGCGTCCATGGTAAAAGAGCTCCTGCCACTGACGAACCATACCAAGATATCCATTATTAAGGATGGCAATCTTGATCGGAAGTTGATATTTTACTGCTATGATTAATTCCTGCAGGTTCATTTGAAAGCTGCCGTCACCGGATACACAAAGGACCGGCTCACCCGGACATGCCGCCGCTGCACCAATTGCCGCTGGCAGCCCATACCCCATTGTCCCCAAACCACCTGATGTAATCAGAGTTCTAGGGGTTGAGAAAGCATAATGATGCGCTGTCCAAATTTGGTGCTGTCCCACATCCGTAACAACGATTGTATCGTGAGCTGAATATTCATCCAGCTTTTTTATTACCGTCTGCGGGCTGAGAAGACTATGAGACTTGTCAAATCGCGGCACTTTCCGCTTCCACCCAATTACTTCATTTGTCCAAGTTTCAACATTTCTTAAAATCTGCTGATCTAACCTCCCTTTAAGCTCGCAAAGAAACTCTTTTGCATCACTGACAATCGGCAGGTCCACCGCAATGATTTTGTTGATTTCAGCCGGATCCACATCGACATGGATTTTTTTTGATTTTGGCGAAAACCCGCTGATTTTCCCCGTGACCCTGTCACTAAAACGGACCCCTATACAAATCAGTAAATCACATTGGTGAACAGCTTTATTCGCAGCAAATGTCCCATGCATCCCCAGCATTCCCAAGTACAGCGGATTTGCAGATTCCATCGCACCAATTCCCATAAGGGAGCTGACTACCGGTATTCGAGCCTGCCGAACAATTTCCCTTAAAAAGTCGGCTGCTCCGGAAGAAATCAAACCACCGCCAATAAAAAGAACGGGTTTCCTTGCAGCTTCAATCAATTCGACTGCCGATTCAATCGATTTTTCCATCTGTCCCTTCCTTACTTGCCCCCGAGGACGCGGATAACTTAGAAGTCCTTCCTGATTATTCGTTAAAGGCCCCGCCGCATATTCGATTAAAACAGGGCCTGGTCTCCCCCCTGCTGCTATGGTTAAGGCATTTTGCAGTGCCTCGGATAAACGTTCCCAATCTTTCAGTTTAAAAGAGTACTTTGTTATCGGCATCGTGATTCCCAAAACATCCAACTCTTGAAATGCTCCCTTAATTTGCGGCTTGGTTACCAGCGGACCCGTGACTATGACAAGCGGTACTGAATCGCTATAAGCTGTTGCAATTCCTGTAATTGCGTTAGTTACTCCGGCAGCGCTTGATAGGAGGACGACACCGGGTTTCCCTGTCGCACGGGCAAAGCCATCTGCTGCATGAACCGCGGCCTGTTCATGATTTAATTGAATATAACGAATATTTGATTGGTCAACACCTGAAAGCAGGCCACGGTCATCACACCCAAAAACACAATCCACTTCTAAAAGACTTAAAGACTCAAATAATCCTATTTTTTCTGTTACCTCTTTTTGCAAAAACATACCTTCACCTGATTTCCAATTTTCTAATATTTTAAATCATCAGAAATCAAAAGTATGTGAAGTAAATCATGGTTTACCTATTAATTTTGAAAATCCTTTAGAAGAATTAGTGTAAAGCTTTTCACCACTGTCCTTCCCACACGGACAAATATCGCATTTTGTCCACGAACGGTGCCTGTCACTTTATAGATGTCACTTTTTTTCAATTCCAGTTAGGATGGCGTAGCCGTTTTTGACTTTTGCTTTGGCTAAGATTTCTCCTTTTACTGAGGCAGCTTCCCAATCCATTCCGGTGTTATCCTCAACAAAATATTTATCCAGGCTGTATTGAATGAAGGCAACTTCATTTTGGTCCCGATTATCCCCGATATAGTCCAAGGTTCCTTTTAGATATACAACGCCTGATTGCGGTTTTACAAGGGAGACCTTGACCGGGGTGTCGATTCCATTCTTTTTCTTCAACGTCACATACACCTTGATTCCACCCCGCCCATCTGTCATTTCATTTATCACTTCTTCCTCCACTAACTCTTTCGGGACCTCCTCTGCATCATAACTTAGGGTCACATAGTCCCCGCGAAATAAATCCGTAGGGTCGATTGGCCTGGTTTGAAGAATAATTTCTTTCCCCGTCATCAATGTATAAAAAGGGGTAAAGCACATGCCAAGGAGAATGACCACTGGCACTAAACAAGCCAATAAAAGCTGCTTTCCCCGAGTTTGCTTATTCATTGACCCTTCCCCCCTTCTTCCTTTGTTTTTCAAAATAAAAACCAAAACCGAGTAGGAGGAGACCGCCTATGATAAAGACAAGTGATTTCGGCAGGAAGTCAAACGATAGGTCAATATAAAACCGGAATATCAGTCCGCAAAGAATCACAATGCTAAACAAACTGCCCCGATTCACTAAAAATAGTACAAAAATCAGGTAAAGAATCGAGAACGGAATATACGCCCAATCAATCGAAGAAGGCCAGACATCTTCGAAGGAAAGCATCAGAGCGGCAACCCCATGAATAAGATGACCCAATAAAACATAGACATCTCTAATTTTTGGCCTTCTAAGAATAAGCGCAATGCCAAGAGCCAAATAGATTAACCCATATAGATATAGGAACTCATCATCTCCGCCGATAAAGAAGGTAATAACCGTACTGATAAAAACAAGCTGCTGCAGCCCATTCACAAACCCCACTGCTCTTGAAAAACCAATTTTTTCATTCAGGACATAAATGACCGCGATCAACAGAATCGTCCAAATCGGGATACGATCTCCTTGAAGGAACGGTTCATCTAGCATATAAATAAGGGTAAACAAGGCGGAAACAAGAAGAATCCATTTGTCCCGCAACACCCAGGCTAAGGGCAAAATGCCAATTGACCACCATAAAAAAGCCCCCTGAAAACTACCGCCAAAATGGAACATTTGTCCAATCAAGAATATTCCCGCTCCGAAAACCATCACGCCAAGATAATAAAAACTTCTTGATGTTTTTGGTAAGCTTTTTTCCAGCTTATATCCCGCAAAATTGCATCCCAGATACAACAAGAAAATAAACAGAAACTTAACCGTTTTTCCGATTTCACCCCAATTACTGGCGATAAAACTAAGAATCCCCACCCCAATTAGAATGGACCCGACATATAAGAGCGTTTTTGTAATCGATAGCTTTTCCTCCACTTTATATAACTCTTGAATTTCTTTTGCCTTCCCCCTGGGTATCGTCTCTGAATCTTCTAAATACTGAAGTTCTCGCTTTAAAAATTCAAACTCGTTCCTCTTCACTTTTCGCTTGACCACTAATCTCGCCCCTTTCTGTATAAAAATATCTTTATGCCACCGCTTCTTTCTAACCTCATTTTAACAATTATATGGTTATATAGTTAATTTTTTCTAATTACTATATAATTTTCTTCCGTTAAGATTTGTACTCTTCAATATAAATTTCTATCTTAAGTAAGATCATTCTCGGTTGCACGTCATAAAAACTTTTTCCATAAGATAGAAATAAAAGCGGTTTATTCTGCTGAAAAAGGAAGATGTGGTGCTTCCAGATGAGTAAAAATGAAGATTATTTATTTCAAAACCTTCAAGAACAAAATATGACATTTGAGCATGTCTTTGACCAAATTGTTTCTTTCATGAAATCTGACCCTTTGGGAAACTACCGGCTAATGGTCGGAACAGACTCACAGGTTCATCGGTCGTATACTGTTTTTATCACGGGTATTGTCATTCAAAATGAAGGGAACGGGGTGTGGGCCTGTATTCGGAAATACGTTGTTCCACGAAAAATGCTGCACCTGCATGAACGGATTTCCCTTGAATTATCCCTGACAGAGGAAATCGTCTCCATGTTTACAGAGGGGCGAAAAAGTGAGCTCATCAATATTATCCTTCCGTACCTTTATCAGGGGGCAACCTTTGTCATGGAGGGACATATTGATATCGGGGCAGGAAAACGGAATAAAACCAGCGCATTTGTAAAAGAAATGGTAACAAGAATGGAGTCAATGGGGGTCGAGCCAAAAATCAAACCGAATGCTTTTGTCGCCTCAAGCTATGCAAATCGCTACACAAAATAAAAGCCTGACACCCAGCGCTAACCAAACGCCCTGAGAGTCAGGCAAACAGGCTAAAAGCAGCGTTGTCCACCCCACATGGACAAAATAGCCGATTTGTCCACAGGCGGTGCCTGTCACTATTTATGCCACTTTATAAACAGTCCAATTCTACGGTGACGGTTGTGCCGACACCGATTTGGCTTTGTATTTTCATTGTTCCATGATGTTCTTGGATGATTTTATTGCTAACGGTTAATCCGAGGCCAATTCCTTTATCTTTTGTGGTGTAAAAGGGTGTTCCTAGGTAATTCAATCGTTCCTGTTCAATCCCCACACCTTCGTCCGTAAAGCTAATCATGACTCGATTGCGGTCCACTTTTTCTACATTAATATGTACGGTCCCGCCTTTTGGCATGGCTTCTATTGCATTTTTCAAAAAGTTAACAAATACTTGTTTAAGCTGATGAAGGCTGCAATTAATCTCAACATGATCTGTTGGATAATTTATTTTGATTTCTACTCCATGCAAGAGGGCCTGTGGATGCAGGACGTTAATGGTGCTGTCTAAGATCGAAATTAACTGTTCCCGTTCAAAATGGATTGCTTGTGGTTTTGCTAAAGACATAAACTCATTCACAATCATATCAATCCGGTCTAATTCATTCATAATAATCGATAAGTATTGGTCATTCTTTTCCTTATTTGCTGTACTTCTTAAAAGTTTAGAGAACCCCTTTAAAGAGGTTAACGGATTTCGGATTTCATGGGCAACACCTGCCGCTAATTGTCCGATGATGGAAAGTCTATCCAAATTCCGAAACGCAGCATCATTGTTCACTCTCTCCGTTATATCCCTTCCTACCGTGACATAAGATTCAACTTCTTTTTTTTCATTAAAAATTGGACTAATATTGGTTTCAGAATGAATGATCTCGTTCGTACTTGTCTTCATTTTCACTTGAAAAACTTGGGATTCCCCTGTTTCCTCTATTTTTTGAAACATTTTTTTGAAATCTTCCATTTCCTCAGGAAAAACCAAATCAAATATACTGCTGCCCACTAATTGCTCGGGGGTGTATCCAATTCTTTGTTCATGGGATGGGGAAGCATAGAGAATATCATAATCCTTTGAATAAACTTTTATCATATCGGTTGTATTTTCCGTAATTAATTTATACAATTCACGTGTTCGTTTTAACTCTTTTTCCATTAAAATCGTATGTGTGATATCACGATAAGTCGCAATAATGGCAATCATTTCACCATTCGAATTTCGAAAAGGTGAATAGGTAACCGATATGTCCAGGGCCGTTCCATCTTTATGAAAACATTGAGTAATCATATTGGTGAACGATTTCCCCTGTTTGACCTCTTCAATAATTTCCTTCACTAAATCGGAATGTGGTAATTCATCAAACCTTTTTCCAATAACATCTTCCTCTGTATAACCGAAAATCTGTGTATACACAGGGTTTATGCGAATGAATCGATTTTCCATATCGACGATCGCAAATCCATCTGCTGTACAATTGAGAAACAAGTCAATTAATTCATCAGGATTATATAAGACCGATTCATTTCCATTACCAAAAATCGGGATACTAATCGACATAGAAATCTCTCCCACCGCTACAAATATTCTCTCCATCCATTTTACTGAATTTTACGGTAAATAAAAGAACTTTTTTGAATAAAGTGACAGGCACCGCTCGTGGACAAATCGGCCATTTTGTCCATTCCACGTGGACACAGGTATTATCTCCTTTAATTAAGGAGGACAAAAATATGGATTAGAAAGGCTGCCAAGAAGATCATAGCTGAGGTAAGGTGGAATTTACGCCGAAATCCAGAAGACTTTTTATGACGCAAATAGCCGGCAAATAATGTTACCGAAAGCATGAGGATTGCAAGATAACCGCTTACAAACTTTACATGCGTAAAACCAATCAGCGGCCCCATCTTACTTAAATTAATCACCGCATGGGCCAAAATAAGAATGGTAGCGGAGACTCCTATTTTTATATGCCACTTCATTAAAGCTCTTGAAAATTTCGCCAGGCGAATCTTCACTTTTCGTTGTGAAGTATTCCGAATCACAAGAAAAATGAAATACATATTCACATTCATGATAAAAAGAATCACAGCAATCTGTGCCAATAATTGGGCCAAAACCACACTGGAATTATCATGAGGGCTAATTATCCAAATATATCCTGTCAAAATAACGACTAACGCAGTATTAACAATCAGCCAAAGCCGATGATACAAAATAATCCCCTTCTTCCATACTGGATTTACATGTTGCCTACAAAAAATTGGGGCTGACACCAAAATACAATACAACAATAATACCTTGAGAATCAGTCCCTAATATTATATAGCCTTTTTTACCACTTTTGTCATTTCATTTACAACTTTAAAACACCATCGCTTAACTAATATAGCCTTCATATTTAGTCAAAAAAGCACCTGGATACAAATATCCAGGTGCTACAATTTTATATAGTTCTTACCATCCGTCCCAAGATCCCCATCCCGGTAATACGTTAATTGTCATCCCTTTTCATCATAATTAAACCGTTTCGGCAACCTTCTGCTCCTGCAGCATTGTCCCGTGCGCTGCAAAGTTGGTGTGCCATGAAAGTGCTTTTTCTAATACGTGAGGGGTCTGACCTCCCCGAACAAGTGCCTCACGATAATATTCTCGAAGCTGCTCGCGATACATCGGATGTGCACAGCGCTCGATGATCAGTTCCACCCGCTGCCGTGGAGCCAATCCGCGCAAATCTGCATATCCTTGTTCCGTCACAATCACATCAACATCATGCTCTGTATGATCAACATGGGAAACAAACGGAACAATACTGGAAATTTTGCCGCCCTTGGCAATCGATTTTGTAACAAAAATGGCTAAGCGGGCATTCCGGGCAAAATCACCGGACCCGCCAATTCCGTTCATCATTTTCGTTCCTAACACATGTGTTGAATTGACATTCCCGTAAATATCTAATTCTAATGCAGTGTTAATTGAAATCAAGCCAAGGCGGCGGATAATTTCCGGATGATTGGAAATCTCCTGCGGCCGCATAATCAACCGATCCCGATACCGATCAAAGTTTGCAAAGACCTCTTTCATTTTTGCATCCGAAAGCGTAATCGAACAGCAGGATGCAAACTGAACCTTTCCTGCGTCCATTAAATCAAAAACGGCGTCCTGTAATACCTCTGAATAAACCTCTAAATCATGAAACTCTGAATCGACCATTCCATGAAGAACCGCATTGGCAATCGAACCAATTCCAGATTGAAGCGGGGCAAGACGTTCCGTCAGCCTGCCTGCAGCAATCTCCTTACGCAAAAATTCCATTAAATGCTGGGCCATAACAACCGTTTCCTCATCAGGTGGAACAATTGTAGACGGAGAATCCAGTTGATTGGTAAATACAATCCCCTTAACCTTTTCAAGGTCCACCGGAATTCCAATTGTCCCAATCCGGTCATCCACTTTCGTTAAAGGAATCGGGTCCCGTTCTCCCTGTTTCCCAAGCTCATATAAATCATGCAGTCCCTCTAGGTTCACCTGATGCGCCAAATTGATTTCAATAATAATGGACTTGGCATTTGCAGCGAACGATAAGGAGTTCCCAATCGAAGTCGTTGGAACCACCATTCCATCCTCCGTAATTGAGAACGCTTCCAAAATTGCCACATCAATCGGGTCCATTACTTTAGCACGAACCAATTCAGCAGTGTGTGACAAATGCTGATCGACAAACAAAATCTCACCATTGTTAATTTTGCTCCTCATGGTAGGATCCGCTTGAAACGGCAGACGTTTTCCTAAAATCCCCGCTTCGGCAAAAAGCTTATCCACATCGGAACCTAAAGAAGCCCCGGTATACACATTCACCTTAAAGGATTCCTTTTCCGCCCGTTTCACTAACGCGAACGGAACCGCTTTCACATCACCGGCACGTGTAAATCCACTTAACCCTAATGTCATCCCATCTTGAATCCATGATGCTGCTTCCTCTGGTGTTACCACCCGGTCCCAAAGCTTTGAATCACGAATCCGCTCAAGCCGTTTATCCATATCCCATCCAACCCCCTTACCTAAGATTTTACAGATAAGGTTGATCATTTGGGGATTTTAAGGACTAGTTACGAAAAATTCAGATAAAACAGCAATTTTAAGGGATAAAACAGAATTTTTTAAAATCCAAGCAAGCGTCGGAAATAACTGGAATAAGATTGACTCACCGGAACTTGGTCACCATTGTCCATCGAAAGCACAAAAGTGGAATGGGTATCAGGATAAATCGCTTTAATATGATTCACATTTACAATAAACGAGCGATGACAGCGGATAAAATAATCCTTTGGCAGCAGAAATTCAAATTCCTGAAGGGAGTATTTATGCGTCCCACTATGCTCCTTGCCAAAAACATAAGTCTTTTTATCCTTGGCTTCCAAGTAGACCACCTGTGAAAAAGGAATTGGAAGCCAACCATCCTCCGTTTTAATCGTTACAACTAATTTTCCGCTTGTTAAGGATGGAAAAATAGCTGTAACGCAGCCTTCTAGCTTTCCATCATGAAAAAAGGGCACCGCCATCCCATGATAAGGAATACCAAAAACATCCCGATCAATAAATTCAGAAATTTTTTGCTTTGTTTGAATCGCTTTGTAGGCAATGGTTCCTTCTTTTAAAAGATCCCTTGGTCTGATTTTCAAATCAACCCGTTTACTTGGCCGATAATAGATATATTCCGTCTTATTGGATACCGCAATAGAAATTTCATCAGAAAACAATTCACTGATTACATCTAGAAGAGAAACGACAGTAATGCTTTCCATAATCCGGCCCCTCCTCCTACAAAATTCCACAACGCCCGTTGTACCTCCTAAGGTTGGCGCATTGTGACATACACTTAAAATTCTACTATAATAGTATACCATTTAAACATCCAACCATATCCGCTCAATCCTAGTCCCACCTCTTATAAATCTAATAGAAAGACGGCCGGTTACTATGTTCTAAAAAAACAGACACCGTTATTCAACCGGTGCCTGCTTCCATTTTTTATTTATTGAACTTTATAAATGCCCGGCTTTATACAACATTAGTTTCCTAACTGTCCTATTTCCTCATTTTTTCCAAATCCCAGCCCAAGAAACTCCTTTTCTAGCTTACTACTTGGTAATGGACGGCTGAAATAAAATCCTTGTAATTTAGTTCGGATACGAGTGGTAACATAACGGATTTGTTCCTCTGTTTCAATTCCCTCGACAATGACCTCCAAATCCAGCCCCTTGATAATCTCAAAAATTCCTGATAAAAGAATCGTATCAAAAGGCTGAGCCGGTACATTTTTTATGAAATTACGGTCAATTTTGATGACATCAATCGGCAATTCCTTTAAATACAGTAAGGAAGAATTCCCTACCCCAAAGTCATCTAAGGCAATTTTAACGTTTCGCTTTTTCAGATCTTTCGTAAATTGCAGGACCTCATCAAGGTAATGATGAATATCACTTTCGGTGATTTCAATTTGCAGCATCGAAGGCGGGAACGCATAATCTTTCATAACCTGATCCAGCTTTTCAATCAGGCCGCGGTCCTTCATTTGCGATTTTGAAATATTAACAGACAAGGTCAATTGATTCCACCCGGCTTGATACCATTTGCTGACTTGTTTTACTGATTCCTCTAGTACCCATAACCCAATCGCCGGCATTACTCCCGTCTCTTCGGCAATCGGAATGAACTTACCTGGAGGAATCATTCCTTTACCCGGGTGATTCCAGCGTAAAAGCGCCTCCACCCCAAGAATGCTTTTATCAGCCCCGCAAACAATAGTTTGATAATTTAATTCCAACTGATCTTTTTGCAGCGCAAATTTTAAATCATTTTCAAGTTCCAGTAAATTTTTATAACTGCTGTCTTCCGCGAGATCCTGAAAAAAGAAGTATTGATTCTTTCCTTTCCGTTTTGCCTCATACATAGCAATATCGGCGCTTTGCAATAATTGTTCAATGGTTTCACCATCATGGGGGTACATGCTAATCCCGATACTGGCCGTGACGACCGTTTTAAACGGCGGTATTTGGTATTCCTGTCCTACCTGAAATAGAATCTCTCCTGAAAGGTTTTCAAGTTCTGCTATGCTTTCATACTTTAGTAAAATAACAAATTCATCGCCGCCAAAACGGGCGATTACTCCATTCTTCTCATTTATCATAGGAAGTACCCGTGCACAAACACTCTTTAGCAGGGCATCGCCAACTTTATGTCCCAATGAGTCATTTACTCGCTTAAAACCATCCAAATCTAAAAATAAAACGGCCATTTTACTTTGATTTTGCTGCAAACGGCTAGTAAATTCCTGAAATAAAAAATAGCGATTTGGCAGTTGGGTCAGCTGGTCGTAATAGGCAAGATTAATGACTTCACTATGTTTCTCTTCAAGTGACGACAGCATCTGATTAATCGAATGCTGCAAATCTGTTAATTCGTCCTTTGGACCATTACTAATACTGATTCTCGAATTGATATCTTTTTTATTTTGTATCGTAAATAACTGCGAGGACAATTCCCGAACGCGGGAAAGAATATATTTATTTAGCAGAAAAATCGTCAGCACGATAAAGAACAAACTTGTAAGGATTAAATAGAAAGTCAATTGTTTCACGTTGGCCAGTTTCTGTAAATAAAAATTTCGTTTATTGATTAGCCTAATTTCATACGCCTTCTTTTTAGCGTAATCTTGTAAATACAATGAACCTTCCATTTCTGTTTCACTTATTGGTTTGACAACATGCTGTAATGAAAAATGCCGCTGGTCCGTCTGATGTAAAGAAAGTGAAAGCTGGAGTTCCTCCCCAAGTTCTAAAATCGAGCCGTTATTTATCAAACGTCCCATGATTAAAGTTCCGGGAGACGGTCCCTGACCATTCGTCCGATACACCGGTTGAATGGAGGATATTGCTAGACCAAGATCTGTTGTAACCAATCGGGGACTTTCCCCAATATTTGGAGAATCCAAAAGAGGTAAATACACCTTATAAAAATCACTGTTTATTGAGAGCTGCTGATGTTTTTTAAAATCATATGCCTTTTGGAAAATGACCTGGTTTTGATTATTAATATATAGCATAAAATTGACTTCGTTATTTTCAAACGTGCCATTTTGAAGACTTGCTTTTGGGAAATCTGGATTTTTTCCTGTCAAAAAGGAATAGCTATCATCCCAGACAGCCCAATCCCGATTCGTTCGATTCAGATTATCCATATTAGATTTCAAGTAATTTTGAACTCGGTCGAGATCTTTTAACGAATTATTACGATCTAATTCGATTGAATCCTCAAGTAAAAAGGGGCGAATAAAGATGAAAAGAAGAGTGAGAAAAAGAAACATCGTAATTCCTACAACCAAGAGCGTTTTTACTTTTAGTTTCATCCATCTTTTCCTTTCTATGATTAAAGGCATTAGCTGATTTGTTAAGGAATCATACTTCTAGATTGTCTAAAAAGAATACCCTTCTCCCACTTCAAACGTGTCGAAAGTTGTAGAACTTTGTATTCATAGTAGTTTGATTGTATCATCATCCGTGATAAATTTTTATTGTAAATTTTTTCAAATAGCCATATTTAAATTTTCATTGAACGAAATTTATAAGCATGCTAGTATATATAGTAATATAATAATTCCTTTAATAATCAGTCCAGAGAGGCTGAAAAGGGCGAGTAATAATGAAATAGGCTTAGTCTATCCATGCCCTTTTGTCCTCTGCGACGAAAGGGCATTTTTACTATTACGCAGTACTCTTTTTAACGTAGTCCTGTGAGGCTTGAAAAGAGAATGGAAGATTCATTTACTGAATTGAGTATCCATTCCCTTCAAATATTTGTAAAAAACTGGAGGGTATCAAAAATGAACTATCAGAAAAAAACAGTTGTTGCGTCAGTAACGGGCCTAACACTAGAAGGCATGGACATTATGTTTATCTCCTTCGCCATGTCGATGATAATTGCCAACTTTCACATTGATTTAGCTACAGGAGGACTTATTTCTTCGATTACGAATCTGGGAATGCTTGCAGGCGGAGTGATCTTTGGAATTCTAGCAGATAAGTTTGGCCGGGTTCGGACGTTTACGTATAGTATTATCTTTTTTGCCATTGGTACTGCCCTAACGGGAATGGCCACGAATATTGAACAAATTTACATTTTCAGATTTATCGCCGGACTCGGTGCAGGTGGGGAATACGGAATTGGAATGACGCTTGTGGCCGAGGCGTGGCCAAAGGATAAGCAAGGAAGAGCCTCCTCTTATGTAAGTATTGGTGCTCAATTTGGTGTTATTATCGCAGCCGTGCTAAGTGCGATCATCCTTCCGGCATTTGGCTGGAGAGCATTGTTCTTTGTCGGAATTATTCCAGTTATATTCGCCATTATGGTACGTAAGAACTTAAAAGAATCACCGGCATGGCTGGCAGCTCAAAAACGCCAAAAGGCTGATAAAAGACTCGAAAAAAGCAAACTTCCTCAATTATTTGCTACACCGAGAACATCTGTGACCACCATTTCGTTAGCGATTATGGCAACTGTTCAAATTGCCGGCTATAACGGCTTGATGATTTGGCTGCCATCTATGCTGCAAAAATCACAAGGATTGTCCGTTTCAAGTTCTGCTTTGTGGACGATCAGTACGGCAGTTGGGATGTTGATTGGAATGCTGACCTTTGGTCAATTCATTGATCGTCTTGGCATGAAGCGTTCTTACGGGATTTTCTTACTTGCCTCTGCGTCTGCGGTGTTTTTATACTCGCAAGCAGCAGGTGGTGCAGCAGTACTCATTGGCGGGGCAATCGTAGGGTTCTTTTCAAACGGAATGTTTGCTGGCTATGGCGCACTAATCAGCAGTTACTACCCCGTTCAAATCCGTAGTACTGCCACAAACGTGATTTTCAACTTTGGACGTGCACTTGGAGGACTGTCACCTATCTTAGTCGGCTATATTTTGCAAAAATATGATATGACCGTCGCAATGACGTATTTGGCAATTCTTTACTGCGTATCCTTTATTGTGATGCTCAGTCTTAAGAGAAATCCGCGGACGGAAGCTGTAGAATTGAAACGTGCTGGTTAGCACAATCATGGAATATACAAAAAGGGAAGCTGGCTAGGTCCAGATTTCCCTTTTTTACGTTGTTTAATATTTATTTAAAGATTAAAAAAAGACACACATTCTAAGTGCTGGTGAGTATTTACGCATTAATTATCATTTCTTCTAATTTATTATCTTAAGTGAAATGTTTTCTAACTCCATCCTTTAACCATTTCGCTGTCAATGTTTCTACATTTATCATCTCTTCTGGTGTGCCTTCGAATATAATTTGTCCGCCTTGTTTTCCTCCTCCTGAACCTAATTCTATTACCCAGTCGCTGGCCGCTATAAAGTTTAAATTGTGTTCGATTATGATGACAGAATTACCTCTGTTTACGAGATTTTGAAATACGTCCAAAAGTTTTCCATTATCTTCTCTGTGTAGTCCTAAGGATGGCTCGTCTAATAGGTAGATTTGTCCTTCTTTTTGTAAGTGGCTTGCAAGTTTTAGACGTTGGATTTCTCCTCCGCTTAGAGAACTTGTCGTCTGTCCCAAGGTTAGATACCCTAATCCTACGTCTTTTAGCGTATTCACTCTTTTTATGATCTTTGGTATTTTAAAATAATTAATAGCCTCGTCTATTGTTAAATCTAAAATCTCTACTATATTTTTATCTTGATATGTATAGACAAGCGCTTCGTCTGAATATCTCGTACCTCCGCATGCTTCGCAAGGGATTGTCACCGGGTCAGCAAATGCTACTTCCGGCGTTAGGACTCCCTTTCCTTTGCAGATAGGACATGCTCCTAACGAGTTAAAGCTGAACAAACCTGCGGGTTGGCCTGTTTCTTTTGAAAATGTTACGCGAATATCATCCATTATTCCCATATATGTAGCTAGGGTCGAACGGTTGGAGATTCCTATGCCGGCTTGTCCTACCGTTATGGTTTCTGGATATCTTTCTGTGAATGCTTCCAATATTAAGGAGCTTTTACCTGAACCTGATACTCCACATATAGAGACTAAGACATTTTTAGGAATATTTACGCTTATATTTTTTAAATTATTGTTACTTGCTCTGTTTATTGTAAAATAACTCTTTATATCCCTTGGATTTTTATTTATTTCTAGCTTGTGGTTTAGGGCTGTTGCGGTGGGAGAGTTTTTTAGTCCTTCTAATTTTCCTTGATAGATAACTTCACCTCCATTTACACCTGATTCTGGTCCCATTTCTATTATTTCATCCGCTACTTTTATTACTGATAGATTGTGTTCGATTATGATTACAGTATTATGTTGGGCTTTTATCCTTTTTAGCATTTGTATTAACATATCCACTTCTTCCGGATGGAGTCCTGCACTTGGTTCGTCGAAAATGTATGTAATATTGTTTAAACTGCTCCCTAAATGACGAGCGATTTTTACCCTTTGAGCTTCGCCACCGGACAGGGTGCCCATTTTTCTTGATAGACTCAAATACCCTAGTCCCATGTCGACTAGTTGTTTTACATGTGGGATTGCTTGTTGTGCTATAGATTCTCCCATAGGATCTTTTATGTTTTTTAGTTCTTCTAGTATTTCTGGGAGCTCTAATTGGTCGTATTCTGCAATATTTAAGCCATTTATTCTACATTCTAATACCTTTGGATTTAGGCCTGAACCTTGGCAGGTTGGACATAATGAATGTGTTGACACCGCTAAGACATCATCTTGAGATACTTGCCTTAGTTTTGAGATGTCTCTATTTATATAAAGGCGCGTAAATCTAGGCAATAACCCATCCCACTCTGCGTTGTGTGGTCCATTTTTGGTGTGAAACGGTGCATAGGCTCTTTCACCTTCTCGTGGCCCATACAATAGCAGGTGGAGGTCTTCTTCAGAATAGTCCTTTATGGGTTTATCTGGATCGAATAATCCGCAGGTCATCATCCAATTTCCTTGCCAACCGGCAGGTGATAATGGCTTAAATTTCACCGCATAATCTCGAAGTGACTTATCGTAGTCGATCATCTTATTTAGATTGGGCGTAATTACCTCCCCATATCCACCACATTCTGGACATCTACCAAAAGAGCTTTGACTTGAAAAATCGGTGGCAGAACCTATTGATGGCTTTCCTATTCTTGAAAACAAAAGTCTAACCAATGGATTTATATCCATATAGGTACCTACTGTTGAGCGCAAATTGCCCCCTATAGGTCTTTGTTCCACTACAACAACCGGACTTAAGTTTTGCATAAGATCAGCGTGGGGTCTTTCATACCTTGGCATTTGATTTCTGACATAGAGAGGATAGTTCAAAGTCATTTGTCTTCTACTTTCTGTTGCTAATGTATCAAAAACGACTGAGCTCTTTCCTGAGCCTGAAAGACCAGTAAATACGGTGATTTTTTCTTTTGGTATGTTTAAATCTATATTTTTTAAATTATTTTCTTTAAGCCCTCTTAAAATAATTTCATCTTTTATTTCTGACATTTTATCACCCTTTCTTATTTTATCTACTAAGAGGCGCCTTCAACACTTTAGACACCGGTAATTAGCAAGAGTTGGGCATTGAAAAGACCCCGAAATCGCAAAAGATTTTTTAAACGAAATCAGGGCCTGAGTAGCAAAAGTTTATTCGAACCAGCAAATGTTTATATTAAGGTTATATTTTTTTGCATCAACATAGCAACATTCTCAACATGTGTCGTCTGCGGGAACATATCCACCGGCTGGACTTCTATGGTTTTATAGCCCCCGTCTTCAAGGATTCGTAAATCTCGTGCCAATGTTGCCGGATTGCAGGATACATAGACAACTTTTTTCGGCTTCATTTCAATAATCGTTTGCAGCAGGGCTTCATCACAACCTTTACGCGGTGGATCAACAACTAATACATCTGCCGTATTACCTTCCTTATACCACTTAGGGATTACCACTTCTGCTTCCCCAACTGCAAACTCCGCATTAGTAAAACCGTTTAAAGCTGCATTGCGCCGAGCGTCTTCAATCGCTTGCGGAACCACTTCCACCCCAAAGACTTTTCTCGCCTTTTGCGCTAGAAATAAAGAAATCGTTCCGATGCCGCAATATGCATCAATAACATTTTCATCACCGGTCAGGCCTGCATATTCGAGTGCCTTATCATAAAGCACCTTGGTTTGAACAGGGTTCACTTGATAAAAAGAAAGGGCCGAAATTGCAAACTTTACATCCCCAATATAATCGTAAATGACTTCATTTCCCCATAAAACGGTTGTTTTCTCACCGAGAATGACATTTGTCCGCTTTGAATTCACGTTATGGACAATCGATTTAATCTTTGGCAGCCGTTCCACAATTCGTTCAACTAGTTTGTTTTTCTGAGGGACATCAGATGTCCGCGTGATGATTACGACCATTAACTCACCGGTTTCCCGGCCATACCGCGCCATAATATGGCGAAGGTCCCCTTTATGTGTTTCCTCCTGATAGGCAGGAATCTGAAGCTCACCGCAGATTTCTTTTACCACTTGAACAGCCTCATTAATTTCCGGAAGCTGAATGAGGCTTTCATTTGTATCAACAATTTCATGGCTTCTTGGCTTAAAAAAGCCAGAAATCAGTTTTCCATCTTTTTCTCCAACCGGTACCTGTGCTTTATTACGGTAATGCCATGGATGGTCCATGCCTAAAATTGGGTGAACCTTCACGTCTTCGAGCTTTCCGATTCTGGTAAGTACCTGGCGTACTAGATTTTCCTTATACTTCAGCTGCCCTTCATAACTGATGTGTTCAAGCTGGCAGCCACCGTACTTATAGGCCTCACTGCTGTCGATTTCAACCCGGTAGGGGCTTTTTTCATAAAGCTCGACTAATCGTCCAAAACCGTAGCCCTTGTTCACCTTGATTACCTTCACTTTTGCCTTTTCTCCAGGCAGTCCATTCGGAATGAACAGCGGGTATCCATCCACTTTAGCTACTCCTGCTCCATCATGGGTTAAATCTTCAAAAACTACATCTATATATTCATTTTTACTCACGGGTAATGTTTTGCTCATTTAATTCTTCCTTTTCTCCGATTTGACTAGCAAGATTGTATCATATTATCGATTGGAATACGAAGGGCACATGGCGGATTAAGCCGATTAGAAGTAAAATAAGTCTAAACCATTCAACATAAGCAGGTGCATGATCGTGGATATTAAACATTTACAATATTTTATTGAAGTAACAAATTTCAATAGTTTTTCCCGTGCGGCTGAACATTTGTTTATTACACAGCCTACGATCAGTAAGATGATAAAAAATCTTGAAACTGAACTGGGAGTGGAGCTTTTTGACCGTTCCCGCAAGCAATTAACATTAACGGATGCCGGCCGGGTGATCCTTGAGCAGGCAAAATTAATTGATAAAGCGTTTAATAATTTAGAAACAGAACTAGACAATTTATTAGGACTTAAAAAAGGGCATATCCGGATTGGATTGCCGCCGATTTTTGACGCAGCTATTTTTCTCAAAATTGTTGGCAGCTTTCATGAAAAATATCCCGGTATTACCTTTCAATTAGTTGAGGATGGCTCAAAGAAGATCGAAGAAGATGTGGCGAACAATCTACTTGATGTCGGTATCATTGTGCTTCCTACGAAAAATGAACTTTTTGAGCATTTTTCTTTTATGGAGGAGGATTTGAATCTTATCCTCCACCCCTCTCACCCGTTTGCTGATCGTTCAGAGGTTGAACTGGTCGAACTACAAAATGAAGCGTTTATTTTATTTAATAAGGATTTTGCCTTAAACGACAGGATTATTCTTTCTTGTAATAGTGTGGGCTTTAACCCGCATATTATCTCTGAAAGTTCACAGCGGTCTTTTATTGAAGAGATGGTTGCCAATAAGCTTGGAGTTTCCCTATTGCCGGAAAGTGTGTGCAAGGATTTAAATCCAAACGTAAAAGCGATTAAAGTTGTTAATCCTTCCATCAGCTGGCATCTGGCGATCATTTGGGGGAAGAACCAATACCTTTCTTATGCGGCGAAAGAGTGGCTGGAGTTCACGAAAAAAGAACTTGTAAAACATTATCATTAATTTTCTCCAAAGATGCTCCCGCCCTGGGTCATCTTTTTTCCTATTATCCCCAACTATAAATGTTTTTGCATAACTGAAAGCATTTACATAGATAAAAGCTATACTACTGATAAAATATAACCATTTTACTTCCAAAACCACCGGGCGTACACTTAAAAGCATGTTAGAAACACCCTTTAATAACTTGGAAATAGTACTTAACCACTAGCTAACCCTCAACAGATTAGACTATATTCCAACTTGAAAGGAAGCAACCAGATGAACGCAAAAAAAGTAAAAGAAAGCCGCATTGTCAATACTGCACAAGTATTATCATGCGATTTAAATAACTATAATACATTATTCGGTGGAGTGTTAATGAAAAAGCTCGATGATGCCGCAACCTTATCGGCACGAAGGCATTCACGGGAAAAAGAATGTGTAACAGCTTCAACCGACTCAATCGATTTCTTATGTCCGATCCACCAAACAGATTCAGTCTGCGTCGAATCGTTCGTTACCTATACAGGAAAAACATCAATGGAAGTATTCTGCAAAGTCATTGCCGAAGACATTATGACCGGTGAACGCCGAATCGCAGCAACCGCTTTTCTAACCTTTGTTGCATTAGGGGAAAATAAACGTCCTGTGGAAGTTCCCAGCGTCATCCCGGAAACTGAAGAAGAAATATTTCTCTTTCAAACCGCGAAAGAACGTGCGGAAATGCGAAAAATCAGAAGACAAAAATCGAAGGAATTAGCCGCCTATATTTCACTTAAGAAACCTTGGGACACTAAAGAGGAGGAATAATAATGATTACATTATCCAGTCTTGATGAGTTAACAGAAGCTAAAGAAGTTCTTAAAACATTAAAAGCAGAATATCCGGTCCTTTTTGAAAAGCTCCAGGATATGATCAATCTTACCAGGGCATTTCAATTTAAATATTATTATATGGGATGTTTGATTATGGGAGAAGATCCGGGAGAACATACACCTAAATTTGTTTACGGTTCTGTCCTCAGACTCTATAAAAGAGAGTTACAAAAGTTATTAGCTGATGCTGATATTGAGGTATTAAATCAATTGTTTACAGATTTTAAAAACATCGGGTACTCCAAGATTAGCCTTTTAGTCCTTGGTCATGCGCCTGAATCATTAGTCGGGTCCTCAAGTATTCAATAATACTTTTAGGATATAGCAAAGGTCTTCCCCTTAACGGAATTTAAATTCCACCTCTGCAAGGAAAAAACAGGAACTACACCCCAGTTCCTGTTTTTTTATCAAAAAGCGCACCTTACCAAAGGGGCGCCATAATAGAACTTATTCCTGCATTTCTGCAACTTTTTCTTTTACCTCTTCAATATTTTTCATCTTGTTATCCCAGCATTTTTGGCTTAGGTCGACTGGGTAATCTGTTGGGTTCATGGTTCGCTTGTACTCTGGCCAAAGAGCGTTAAGATTTTGTTTCAGATATTCCCGCGAATCTTCCAAACATGGAATTTCGTACTTAAGGTCACCCTTTACAAAGATATCTTCATGAAGCTCTTTTGCCGTGTAGTTCGTGACCACCTTATTGATATACGTATGAGTAGGATGGAACATCTTCAACCGCTTTTCCGGAAGCTTCTCACCCTCCATCGCAATATAATCCCCTTCAGCATGATTGTTCTGATTATTAATAATTCGGTAAATTTTCTTCAAGCCCGGTGTCGTCACTTTATCCGGATTAGAGGAAATTTTAATAGTATCCTCCATTTCCCCCT
This sequence comes from Neobacillus cucumis, assembly GCF_016107705.1. Next base: position 51,811 of record NZ_JAEHGC010000014.1, on the reverse strand, counting down.
GCTCATTTTCAATCGCGACAATTTTATACACAGCGCCAAGCGCCGCCTGATCGTATGCAGTAATCAGCTTCGTACCTATTCCCCAGCTTTCAATTTTTGCACCCTGGGCTTTTAAGTTTATGATTGTATACTCATCCAAATCGCTCGATGCAAAGATCTTTGCATTTTCATAGCCTGCCTCATCGAGCATTTTACGCGCTTCTTTTGACAAGTAGGCCAGGTCACCGCTATCTAGCCGGATTCCAATGAAATTAATTTTATCGCCTAATTCCTTCGCCACTTTAATCGCATTTGGCACACCCAGCCTTAGCGTATCATAAGTATCAACCAAAAAAACGCAATCTTTGTGTGTTTCAGCATATTTGCGAAAGGCCGTGTATTCATCCTTATAAGCTTGTACCATTGAATGGGCATGGGTGCCCGAAACCGGAATTCCAAACAATTTTCCCGCCCGGACGTTACTTGTTGCCTCAAAACCTGCTAAATAAGCGGCTCTTGTTCCCCAAATAGCTGCATCCATTTCCTGTGCCCGTCTTGTCCCGAATTCCATCGCCACTTCATCGCCGACTACTTGTTTAATCCTTGATGCTTTTGTCGCAATCAATGTTTGGTAATTCACAATGTTAAGCAATGCCGTTTCAATTAATTGCGCTTCCCCTAGTGGGGCATCCACACGAATTATTGCCTCATTACCAAAGACAAGCTCTCCTTCTTTCATCGCACGAATCGTTCCTGTGAATCTTAACTCCTTAAGATAACTTAAAAAATCATCCTCATAACCAACTTCATTTTTTAAATACGCTAAATCCTCTTCACTAAAACGGAAGCCTTGAATATATTGAATCACTTTTTCCAGTCCTGCAAAAACAGCATAGCCATTCCCAAACGGAAGTTTTCGGAAAAATAATTCGAAGACTGCACGTTTATTATGTATTCCGTCTTTCCAATATGTCTCAGTCATATTAATCTGGTACAAATCCGTATGTAAAGTCAAGCTATCATCATGATAAATGTGTTTCATCATAGACCTCCGAGTTGCTGCATGAGCATTTTTACCATTTTAATTATTCTATCATTTTAATGACTATTTAACCATAGCGCCAAGCGATTGTTCAAAATGCCCTAAAGCCCATTCATGTCCTTTTTGATTAAAAGAAGCAACTGCTTCCTTATAGACCACAATTTTAAAACCTTTATTATAGGCATCAACCGCTGTGTGCAAGACACAAATATCGGTACATACTCCGACAAGATGCACCTCTGTAATTCCTCGTTCCCGGAGTTTAATCTCTAAATCGGTACCGGCAAATGCAGAATATCTAGTCTTATCCATAAAAGCCACATGATCATGAAGCTTATTCTCTTCATAAACTGCTTGCAGCCCACCAAACAAGTGCCGTCCATCGGTTCCCCGTAAATTATGCGGCGGAAACAATTTTGTTTCGGGATGGTATTCATCCCCTTTGTCGTGAACATCAATGGCAAAAACAACATAATCATCGTTTGCAATAAATTCCTTTGTTAAAGCGATAATTCTTTCTTCAATCGCCTGCCCTGGCTCACCGCAGGTCAACGCACCGTTCTCTGCTACAAAATCATTGGTGTAATCGATATTGATTAATGCTCTTTTTGACATATTTCGTTCACTCCTTCACAATCCTGTCTTGACTACTGTCTTTCATCCATTATACACAAAATTCAATTTTATCTCACTAAAAAATCCGCTCCCAAAGGAACGGACTTTTTAGCTATATCTTTTTCCCGGCACCCAATCTGTCGGGCGGTCAAGCGGGCGAATATCATCAATTGGAACAAACACTTCCAAATGACGATACAGATTTTCAAATTCTGCCGGAAGCAAACCACCGAATTCCCCGTCTAAATTCAATTGTACCTTTTCATTTGAGTATACCTTAATCCGATTGGCCTGTGTGTAGATGACATTTGAATCATTAACGTGTTCACCACGAATCGCTAAAGTGGCAACCCTGACAAACTCAGCAAGGTTAATTTTTTTCAAAATTAACAATGAAAAAAGGCCGTCATTAATCGATGCGTCAGGCGCAAGCTTCTCAAACCCGCCAATTGAATTAGTCAGACCTACTAGAAATAGCATGGCCTCCCCTTCAAAAAGCTTTCCATCATATTCGATTCTAACCTCAGAGGCCTTGATGGATGGAAGCATCTCCATTCCTTTTAAATAATAAGCCAGTTGACCAAGCATCGTTTTTAACTTGCTTGGCACTTCGTATGTAAGTTCCGTAATTCTCCCGCCACCAGCAATATTAATGAAATACTTATCATTGATACGGCCAATATCTACAGGAATTAAATCCCCTTTTGTAATAATATCGACAGCTGTACTAATATCGCGGGGAATATGCAGGGCGCGGGCAAAATCATTGGTCGTACCAGCAGGAATAATCCCTAATTTCGGCCGAAATTCTTGTTCTGCAAGACCGTTGACTACCTCATGAATCGTTCCGTCACCGCCTGCTGCAATAACTACATCATACCGACGCTTCACGGCAATCCGTGCTGCTTCGGTCGCATCCCCTGCACCGGTAGTTGCATGACAAGATGCCTCATAGCCGGCCGTCTCTAATTTTGCAAGGATTTCCGGGAGATTACGTTTTAAAATCTCACGCCCTGATGTAGGATTATAAATTAATCTAGCTCTTTTCATTCTATCATCATCCTATTTTTTGAAATCAACAATTGGCTTTTTTGGATGTCTCGTTTCACCTTCTATATTCTACCAATTAACATCCTGCCTTACAATCTTTATCGATAGCCATAATGACTATTGTATCCTGAAACTTCCGTCTACTATCATAACGTTTTTTTATTTTTTTGCAAAAAAAGAGCTTTTACACTAAAAAAGAGGCGTCATCTATGCCTTTTTCATTCTGATCATCCATCGATTTAATTTACAGGAATATCCTCCCTTGATCTTGCATAGCTATTAGCAACTTGACCACATCCGTTGGTTTCATATTCAGATGCTTTCACCACAGAATGCCATCAATCGATTTTAATAAAGATCGAATAATTACTTTGACAAGGGATTGATGAAAATGTTTTGGTTGCTGCTACTTGCTTCCTACTTAATAGGAAGTATTCCGACCGCCTTAATTGTAGGAAAACTAATCTTCGGCGTTGATATTCGTGAGCTTGGAAGCAAAAATCCTGGTGCAACCAATACCTTAAGGGTTTTGGGGAAAAAATCAGCAATTTTCGTGCTTCTGATTGATGCTGGTAAGGGGGCGGCTGCCTCCTATCTGCCGTTGTACTTCCATCTTGACCACGAGCCGCTTTTCTTCGGGTTTGCAGCCGTTTTGGGGCATTGTTACCCGATTTTTGCTGGATTTAGAGGCGGGAAAGCGATTGCTACTACTGCAGGGGCTTTATTGATTGCCAATCTTCCTTTATTTTTCATTGCATATCTTAGCTTCTTTTCCGTTATCTATTTAACCAAATACGTATTCTTTGGCTCCATCTCGGTCGGCTTCAGTATGCTTACCTATGCTTTTTTATCTCCAAAGCTGGAGTCTGAACTCATTTTTCTCGTATTCTCGATTTTTTTAATTTACCTTCATCGTTCAAACATCCGTAATTTCATCCTTGGAATTGAGCCAAAGATTAATGATAAAAACATAAAAAGCGACCGAATACCACCAATAAAAAAATGAGAAGTCTCCGGCTGCCTTTTCAGCCGGAGGCTTCTCATTTTATTTTAAAAGAGTTGCTAATATGCTATTGGCAACGGTCTGCCAGATGCCTGAGTCTGTTTGGTATGATTTCGCTAATCGTTTATACAATGCCAGTTGTTTCTCCTGAAAATCAGGAGACTCTTTATCCGGCAATTCTGCACGCCCTTTTTCAACAAGTGTCTGAATTTCTGGTGCTCGTGGTCCCCAAACACCCACTTCGTTTCCATCTTGGTCGATAAAAATAAAAATCGGAATCGCACGGGATGTCCCATTGGTTAAGTATTGATCCATTAACTCAAGATTCTGATCACGGAGAACAAAACGAACCCCCATGCCGGCGGCCTCTGAAATTCTCAGCAAGATTGGATTATTCAACAATGCGTCTCCGCACCAGTCCTCTGTAAGAACAATTGCCCGGAGTCCCTTCGCTTTTAAAGGTTCAAGCTTTGTTTGATCCTCTGCTCTAACTCGGTAGCCCTCATAAATTGAAAGCATTTCCTCTTTATTCCGGATCATTGAATTAATGTATTCGTCTGTATTAAGCCCCTTATGAAACCATTCATTTAAGTTCATTCTATCTAATGCCCCTTCCATTTTCTTCTATGATAATTGAATCGAATATTAGGTACAACGCATGTGCTCACGACCACACTTAACATTATTTTACAATTATATATTCCTATTGTAAAAAAATAATTATTAAGGACTAGTCATATTTATACAAAGTTGATAGAATATTTTATATAGGGGAAATATTATTTTAAATTATTTCCAATATAATAAAGGGGGAAAATGTATGTCTCATCAAACTTTACAACTAGTTTCGATCGGGATTTACCTAGCCGGGATGCTTTTAATCGGTTGGTATGCATATCGTAAAACAAGCAACCTCACAGATTACATGCTTGGCGGCCGTTCGTTGGGGCCAGCTGTAACCGCTTTAAGTGCCGGAGCTGCAGATATGAGCGGCTGGTTACTAATGGGTTTGCCTGGCGGTATTTATGTTACTGGTCTTGCAAGCGCATGGATCGCCATCGGGCTGACAATTGGTGCTTACCTGAACTGGAAACTCGTTGCACCACGCCTGCGCTCTTATACACAGGTCGCAAATGATTCTATCACCATTCCAAGCTTCTTAGAAAACCGTTTTAAAGACAACACAAAATTACTCCGGATTGTTTCAGGTATTGTTATTCTTATTTTCTTTACTTTTTATGTATCATCAGGAATGGTTTCCGGTGCAGTCTTTTTCCAAAGCTCCTTTGGGACAAGCTATCATACTGGTCTTTATATCGTGGGCGGCGTTGTTGTTGCCTATACTTTATTCGGCGGCTTCCTTGCCGTAAGTTATACCGACTTTATTCAAGGATTAATGATGCTGCTTGCCTTATTATTTGTTCCGCTTCTTGGGATTTTTAAAACAGGCGGCCCTGCGGAAACATTTGAAACCATCCGCCATATTGACCCAACATTACTCGATTGGTTCAAAGGTACAACTTTCGTAGGAATCATTTCAGCAATGGCTTGGGGCCTCGGATACTTTGGCCAGCCGCATATTATTGTGCGCTTTATGGCAATTAGTACTGTTAAAGAAACAAAAAGCGCCCGCCGTATTGGGATGAGCTGGATGATTATCACATTAATTGGAACAATCTTTACTGGTTTAATTGGTAAAGCATATTTCTATCATAATGCTGCACATAAACTAGACAATCCAGAAGCTGTATTCATTCAGTTAAGCCAGATCTTTTTCCACCCATTATTTGCAGGATTTGCTTTAGCCGCAATTCTTGCCGCTGTTATGAGTACAATTTCTTCGCAATTAATCGTTACCTCCAGTGCGTTAATTGAAGACTTGTATAAGGTGGTTGTCCGTAAAGGCGCTAAGGATAAGGAACTTGTATTCTTAGGAAGAATGGCTGTGCTGATCGTCGCTGTTGTCGCTTCCGCTCTTGCCTTCAAGCAAAACAGCACAATTTTAAGCCTTGTTGCTTATGCATGGGCAGGATTTGGAGCTTCTTTCGGTCCTATCATTCTTTTAAGCTTATTCTGGAAAAAAATGAACAACTGGGGCGCCCTATTCGGAATGATCGTTGGTGCCGTTACCGTAATCGTTTGGAAAAATGTTGGCCTAGGGGACACCCTTTATGAAATCGTTCCAGGCTTCGTCTTTAACTTTATCGTTTCTGTTGTTGTTAGCTTAGCTACACATAAGAAAAATGCTGAAATTGAAAAAGAATTTGATGAAAGTGTCCGTTTGTTAAAAACAGGGGCATAATCAAACGTAAAAACGCCCAGCTGGGCGTTTTTATTTTTCCATTTCTTTAACCATTGAATCTAGTTTCAATACTGTTTTCCAATTCCGTACAGTTGCAGGAACTCCCAGCTTCGGAAGCTGGGCTGCCAGCTTTGAATTCCGTATACTTTGACGGAAGAATAGGTATACATCCTGCCCTTCAATATGATATTCATCATTACCCTTATTAAAGTTGTGAAGATAGTTAATCCCCTCTTCAGTAGGCATACCCGCCAAAAAGGCTACATGGACACTTTCGCCTTCTGAAAGATCTTCAAGAGAGTAGGGGCAATTCTTGATAATCCGGTCCAATTCTGAAGCGCACCTCATGACAACTGTAACAGGAAACCCGAACTCCGCTTGGATTCCTTCCTCTATTTTATGAGTCAACAATTTCGCATCCTCTTCCGACTCAAAGAGAACATTTCCACTTTGGATATAGGTTTTTACCTTTTTAAGACCGATGATTTCAAGCATTTTCTTCAAATCTGCCATCTTAATCTTATTATGTCCTCCGACATTAATCCCACGTAATAGAGCAATATAAATCATGAATAAACCTCACTTTATCTAATTAAGCCGCTATTTTAAACTATTCCCCCCACACCTCATACAATGTTTCCCTAAACAGCTGGTTAAGCTGCTCCGTTGGATCTGGAATGTCAATATTTATCCCTTTTACGTATAATTCTAGATGTTCAATTTCTTTATGAAGATATTGATTGATTACATCAATTCTTGGTTCTAATTTAAGCTCCTCTCCAGCGATTTTCCTTTTTAATAACGTATCGATTTCCTTTCGCAAGGAACCTGCTGGCAGGATACTTTCAACTAAGGAGCTAAACTCAATCGGGGGAATCGTATTATATTTTTCAATCCATTTAGCAGCTAAAATCGGCCGGAGAACGTAAAAATATTTTTTAATTTTAACATCCTGACCTTGAAGGTAATCTCGAAAATTACCTTTAGCCATATTCAAATAGTGATACAAACATGATGCAGGAGAAAAAATGTGCTCATCTAAAACTCTCATTTTTTCAATAGTGGAAAATGAGTGGTAATATATGATACTAGAGCGCAGCCATTCCAAAAGCGGCGGATTGGATTTACGAAACAACTTTAATGCCTTTGTTAATTCCCATCCGCTTACATCTAACAATGGATCAATGGGGATAGAGATTGGATCTCTGCTGGGAACTTCAATTACATCTCTCTCATGGTCGATCGATAAATACCAATTTTTCTGATGGATATAAATAAACCTTACATCATAATCACTGTCTTTCGAAGGAAATCCCCATGCCCGGCTTCCCGATTCACATGCATAAAGAACTTTAATATCATAATCTAGTTCCAGAGTTTTCAATACCTCTTGAATATGCTCTCTCAAAGTAAGTCCTCCTTTTCATCAATCTTCGACCTGTTTTCCCTCTCATTCTTTCCAATCAATCATTTGATTAAAAATCGCATGAACCTCTCTAACTAAAGGTTTCATACCAATAGGTGCTAAAAAATCTGTCAATCCATGAAATAAATCTAGGCATTTCATAAAAGAATGAAGTGAAAACTGTCAAAATATCACCTTTTCTACTCCCTTCGACAATATCTTTTACTTTCTCCTATTAACCAAACGTTTGATTAAATTCTAAATAATCCCTTTCGCTACTGGATTTTTTCCTGGGAAATGATAAAAAGAATGTCGATTATTGCATCGACAATTTTCTATAAAAATAGCTGGCAGTTTGTGTGCTGCCAGCTTAAATGATTATCTTTTTTGTAATTCCTGTTGCAATAATTTATTAACCACCTGTGGATTCGCTTGACCTTTGGTAGCTTTCATTAATTGACCGACAAGGAACCCTACTGCTTTCTGTTTACCATTCTTAAAGTCTTCAACCGACTGTGGATTCGCATCAAGAACTTCGGCAACAACTTTCAGCAATGTTCCTTCATCTGAAATTTGCACAAGCCCTTTTTCCTTGACGATTTGTTCCGCATCGCCGCCATTCTCTATTAACTCCTTGAAAACAGTCTTAGCAATTTTAGAAGAAATGGTGCCATTTTCGATTAATTTAATCATGCTTGCCAATCCTTCTGCAGTTAAGGCTACCTCGTGCAACTCTTTTCCCTCAGCATTCAAATAGCCTGAAACCTCGCCCATAATCCAGTTGGATGCCAGCTTCGCATCAGCACCGGCATTTACGGTAGCTTCAAAGAAATCTGCGGTTTCTTTTATTACCGTAAGAACCTTTGCATCATAGACAGGTAATCCAAGTTCTTCTACATAACGTTTTTGACGTTGATCCGGAAGCTCAGGGATTTCCGCACGAATGCGTGCTTTCCACTCATCATCAATATAAAGCTCAAGCAAATCTGGTTCAGGGAAGTAACGGTAATCATCCGAACCTTCCTTCACACGCATTAAGAGTGTTGCACCAGAAGCCTCATCAAAGCGGCGTGTTTCTTGGTCAATTTTTCCGCCTGCAGAAACAACTTCTCTTTGGCGCTTCTCTTCATATTCAAGACCTTTACGAACAAAGTTAAAAGAGTTTAGGTTTTTCAATTCCGTTTTTGTACCAAATTCCTCTTGTCCAAACGGACGAATCGAAATATTAGCATCACAACGAAGCGAGCCTTCCTCCATCTTACAATCAGAAACACCTGTGTATTGAATGATTGATTTCAATTTTTCAAGATAAGCATAGGCCTCATCAGGCGTACGGATATCCGGCTCAGACACGATTTCAACAAGCGGTGTTCCTTGACGGTTGTAATCACATAATGAGTAGCCTTTTTCATGGTTTAGCTTACCGGCATCCTCTTCAAGATGGATCCTGGTAATTCCAATTTTTTTCGTATACCCGTTTACTTCAATTTCAATCCAGCCATGCTCACCAATCGGCTGGTCAAATTGTGAAATTTGATATGCCTTTGGATTATCCGGATAAAAGTAGTTTTTTCGGTCAAATTTTGTGTGGGTCGCAACCTCACAGTTCAAGGCCATGGCTGCCTTCATTCCGAATTCCACTGCCTTTTTATTAAGAACTGGAAGAACCCCCGGATAACCAAGGTCAATTACACTTGTATTTGTATTCGGCTCAGCACCAAAATGGTTTGGACTTGCCGAAAAGATTTTTGATTCAGTTTTTAATTCCACATGGACCTCAAGTCCAATTACTGTTTCAAATTCCATTCTCTTCACCCCCTACAGTCCTGGCTTTTGTTTATGAAAGTCTGTTCCCTGCTCAAATGCATGTGCTACACGATAAACCGTTGCTTCATCAAAGTGCTTACCAATGATTTGTAAGCCAAGCGGCAGACCACCATCAAAGCCGCACGGTACAGAAATACCAGGTACCCCTGCCAAGTTCACAGGAATTGTTAAAATATCATTTACATACATCGTTAACGGATCGTCGATTTTTTCTCCAATTTTAAAGGCTGGAGTTGGTGTCGTTGGACCAACAATCACATCATATTTTTCAAAAACATCTTCAAAATCTTTCTTAATCAATGTACGAGCTTGCTGTGCTTTTTTATAATAAGCATCATAATAACCTGAGCTTAAAGCAAAGGTTCCGAGCATAATCCGGCGTTTTACTTCATCACCAAAGCCTTCTGCTCTAGTCTTTTTATATAGATCAATTAAATTTTCAGCGTCCGGTGTACGGTATCCATAACGAACCCCATCAAAGCGGGCCAGGTTGGCTGATGCTTCTGAAGAAGAAAGCAGATAATAGGTTGCAAGCGCATATTTGGAATGCGGCAGGGAAACCTCTTCCCAAACAGCCCCTAATCCTTCAAGAACCTTTAAGGCATCTAAAACAGATTGACGAACCGTTTCATTGACACCTTCACCAAGGTATTCCTTTGGAACAGCGATTCGTAAGCCTTTTATATCACCTGTTAAAGCTTGGGTGAAATTTGGAACATCCACATTTGCAGAAGTAGAGTCCATTGGGTCTAGACCGGAAATCGCCTGCAAAAGGTAGGCATTGTCTTCAACCGTTCTTGTAATCGGACCAATTTGATCAAGTGATGATGCGAAAGCCACTAGCCCAAAGCGTGATACCCGGCCATATGTAGGCTTCAATCCAACAACACCACAAAAAGATGCTGGTTGACGGATGGAGCCGCCTGTATCAGAACCAAGTGAAAATAAAACTTCCCCAGCAGCAACTGAAGCTGCAGATCCGCCAGAGGAGCCGCCTGGAACAGTATCCAAGTTCCACGGATTGCGCGTCTTTTTGTATGCGGAGTTTTCATTTGAAGACCCCATGGCAAACTCGTCCATGTTTAATTTACCGATTGTCACAGTTTCAGCCTTTTGCAGCTTTTGCACAACGGTTGCATCGTAAATAGGATCAAAGTTTTCGAGAATTTTACTACCACAAGTTGTCCTTAATCCCTTTGTGACAATATTGTCCTTAACACCTATAGGCATTCCAAATAGCAGACCCTCTGCCGAGTCTGCGTTAAGCTTTTTATCTAGCTCTTTCGCTGTTTGACGGGCGCGTTCTTCGTCTAATGTTAAGAAGGCTTGTACCTTTTCCTCTACCGCGTTGATTCGTTTATACGATTCATCAACAAGGTCTGAGACTTTCAGTTCTTTTTTATGTAAAAGCTCATGAAGATCAGAAACTTTATAATCAAATAAACCCACTATTCTTGCACTCCCTACTCTCCCAAAATTGACGGTACTTTAATTTGGCCATCCTTATGCACCGGTGCATTTTTAAGTACCTCTTCACGCGGCAGCCCTTTTTGCGGAATATCTTCCCGCAGTACATTTTTCATATCCAAAACATGATAAGTTGGTTTCACATTTTCAGTGTCCAGTTCATTTAACTGTTCTGCAAAGGTAATAATCGCATCAAGCTGTTTTGTAAACTTTTCTGCTTCTTCTTCCGTGATGGCAAGGCGTGCAAGGTTTGCAACATGCTTTACCTGCTCACTTGAAATTCGTGACATATACTTTGGACCTCCTGCTTATGTTTAACAATGTTATTTTAATATTGATGATACCAAACTTTTCTGCGTTACCGCAATGATTCCTCATCAGTATTGGCAAGAGTTTTTACTTTTAATTTAATATTTTTCGAAAAATAAAATTATTTTGCCTTATTATGGAAATGTGTGAGGTTAGGGGAATTTCCTTTGGAGTTTGCATTTTATTCGTGCAGCTGGGTGTTGGAGGCTACATCCAGTTGATTATAGTAACCGTATTATTGAAAAAAATATGTTTAGGAACTAACCGAATGGCATAGTTCCTGTGTCGTTGAAATTAGCACGAGTTCGGGCACTATTTGGACTCCATTGTTCCCGCGCTTCCGTTATTTTCACGGGCTCGGGCACTATCTGGGCTCCATTGTTCCCGTGCTTCCGTTATTTTCACGGGCTCAGGCACTATCTGGACTCCATTGTTCCCGCGCTTCCGTTATTTTCACGGGCTCGGGCACTATCTGCGCTTCATTGGTCCCGCACATCCGATATTTTCGCTGGAGCGGGCACTATCTGGGTTTCATTGTTCCCGCGCTTCCGTTATTTTCACGGGCTCGGGCACTATCTGCGCTTCATTGGTCCCGCACATCCGATATTTTCGCTGGAGCGGGCACTATCTGGGTTTCATTGTTCCCGTGCTTCCGTTATTTTCACGGGCTCAGGCACTATCTGGGCTCCATTGTTCCCGCACATCCGTTATTTTCACGGGCTCGGGCACTATCTGCGCTTCATTGGTCCCGCACATCCGATATTTTCGCTGGAGCGGGCACTATCTGGGCTCCATTGTTCCCGCACATCCGTTATTTTCACGGGCTCGGGCACTATCTGCGCTTCATTGGTCCCGCACATCCGATATTTTCGCTGGAGCGGGCACTATCTGGGTTTCATTGTTCCCGCTCTTCCGTTATTTTCACGGGCTCGGGCACTATTAGGGCTCCATTGTTCCCGTGCTTCTGATATTTTCATGAGGGCGGGCACCATCTGGGCTCATTAGTTCCCGCAGCTTCAATATAAACACAAGTCTGGGAACTATCAGGGGGACATAGTTCCCACCGCTTCAATATAAACACAAGTCTGGGAACTATCGGGGCACCATAGCTCCCATTTCTATTTATCAAAAAATTCCATATGCTGTTTCACCTGCTTATAATAATCCAATCTGTCCTGTAATGTCCCTGTATGAAATTCAAACTTATGACCATCCGGGTCGGTGAAGTAGATAGATTTTTTATCCTTTTCATCCCTTGACCGGCCTGAAAGAATCGTAACCTGCAAATCTTCCAGTTTATTATATGTCCTAATATAATCATCCTCGTCGATTGAAAAAGCAATATGAGTATAGGACTCGCTTATTTCATTACGAGGGATATTCTCCTCAACATTTAATGCCAGCCACATACCATTTAAATCAAAATAAGCCGAACTTCTCCCTTTCACTAACAGCTTGGCACCAAATACATTTCGGTAAAATTCTATTGATTTCTCCAAATTGGAAACTGAAAAAAGTAAATGATTTAATCCTTTAATCACCATACCGCACCTGCTTAATTAGTTATTGAAACCGGTTCCCATTATTATATCCCCGATGCTCGGCTGAACTTTCAACGGCCCATTTTAGTAGACTTGTTCGTTCGAAGTATTGTTTTCCGTTCAAAATAATATAAGGAAGCATTGTGCCATTAAATTCACCAGATTCAGTCAAGCTTTGCCGTTCAGCTGAAATAACCATTTTTAATTCGTCTGTTGTTAATCCTAGTAATTTAGAAGCTTCGTTGATATTCATCATAACGGCTACTTGATCCGCATTCGTTGCCGCTTTTGAAACAGATTGTTCCTGGAAAGGCTTGAAAGTAATAAGTGAACATCCAATGACGATTCCCAAGGACAAAATGATGGAAGCTGCTAAAAAAGATTTATTCATAGTGTCACTTCCTAATCCGACAATTTTTTTGCTTGGTTTGAAGTAAAAAACCATTTAAATAGGCAACAGTGGGGTTTTTAAATAAACGTTTGATTAAAGAGGAAATCCGTCATACCACGTCGGAAAAAGTCTATTCGTTGTTTTAACTACAATCCTTATACTATATTCTCGACAATTCCAATAAATCCCTCTATTTATATACCCCCTCATATTTCCTTACTATTTAAGATTACGTTATAATAGTCAGGTAGAATTAGAAATTGGAGAGGTAAGTGCATGAAACGAAGACGGAAAAAGAAATCCCGTTTGATTACGCTCCTGTTTATGCTTTGTTTTGCCTTTATTCTCATCAGCAAATTGCTTGAAGGCAATCCTCCTGATATTTTCAACAAGTCCTTCGCAAATGTTAAAAAATATGAACCTTTAATTCACAATGAATTGAAACAATACAATATGGAAAAATACACTCCGGTCCTCGTTGCTTTAATGCAGCAGGAAAGCCATGGCAAGGGCGGGGATCCGATGCAGGCCTCTGAATCGGCCGGACTCGCACGAAATACGATTCAAGATCCAAAGGAAAGCATCCGTCTCGGGGTAAAACATTTTCGACGGGCAGTCATTTATGGAAAACAAAGAAAGGTAGATTTTCCAACCATCATCCAAGCATATAACATGGGGACAGGGTATATCGATTATATCGCCGAGCACGGGGGAAGGCATAGTGAGGAATTAGCGAAAAAGTTCTCTTTACAGCAAGTTAAAAGAAATCCAACCATATATAATTGCGGCGGTAACAAGTTTAATTTCCGTTACCCTTATTGTTATGGTGATTATACGTATAGTACGAAGGTAGCCAAAAATATTCAATCATTGGCAGAAAACGTTCCGGCTTCCGACAGCCAAAAATCAGTTAATTTTTAAATTCAGGGAGGCTCAACATGGCGGAACATCGATTTTTTCTAAAAGCAAACTGGCCAGGATTACGCAATGATGTGGGGGAAATTGAGGCAGGGAACTTAAAAACAAAAATCTCAATTCCTCCTGAAATGGATGGACCCGGGGTTGGCACCAATCCTGATGAAATGCTGCTTGGAGCAGCAGCAACCTGTTATATCATCACTCTTGCAGCGATGATGGAGCGGAGCCATTTGGATAAGGTGAGTTTGACCATGGATTCAGAAGCAATTGTCGATGTAACAAACGGGGTTTTTACGTATAAAAAAATCATCCATCGTCCGTATATTTTGCTAAAAGCAGACGCCTCTGAAAAGGAGTATTCCCTAGCACAGAAGCTCGCTAAAAAAGCAGAAACCTCTTGTATGATAAGCCGAGCTATTCAAGGAAATATTGAGTTGGAATTACATGCTGTGGTAGAAATGGCAACCGGCCAAAAGTAGTACTACCATCCGACATCTTTTTCATACAATTGTATGAAAAAATCCTTTACTAATAACCTTTTTAACCATTTTAATCAAACGTTTGGTTAAATACGGAATTTGTTGAACGTACCCGAGAATTGTTGTAAATAGTAAATAGCGCTTGGTTCCATCCAAGCGCTATTTCCGCTTAAAGAGCTTTGCAAAAAGGCTCTTTTTCTTTTTCGTGTCAAATTGAATCGGTGCTTTTTTAGTAATAAAGATTTCTTCTTTGTCAATCGCATGGTCTAACGCTAAGACAAGCCCAATCTCTGTATCGTGGTCCTTATTGGTCACAATCGTATGCTCCATTTTATATTTGGCCGCCAGTTTTACATACTTCGATAATTGTCCGTAGTTCATCGTTCCGTTCAAAAATAAATGAGCTTTTGGATTCTTCTTTATTTCCTGTTCCACTTGAGGATAGATCTTAGCTTCGCCAACCTGACCTTTCTTAAGAGCAATGATAATCCGCTCTCGTAATGTCCCTAAAAATTTCCGCCTTTCCTCCGGCTTAGTTTCTAGGGGGCCGTAGATTCCCTGCTGCAACACCTCATCAACAGATGGCTTTCTCAAAAAAATCAACTCCATTATAAATGGCTACTTATTTTTATGATAGGACGAGGAAAAAGGTTCCCTACTAAACATTCATCCACTAGTCCCTTATATCAGTTGATTCTAGGTTTACTTTCCAGTTCTGCTCATTTACTTTCCGGTTCTACCCCTTTACTTTCCACTTTGACCAAAATACCTTCCACTCCTCATTTAATCCACCCGAAATCCATCTTTCCTTGTCATTTTAGTACCTATCCCAAAAGAAAATTACCATTTTAAGTAAAAAATACAATGTCATGGGGCTCCATCTGATTCCAATTTTGCTGTACTTTCCAGTTTTCACACTTTATCTTCCACTTTTGCTTATTTACTTTCCAATTTAACCAAAATACATTCCACTACCAAATAATCTTGATAATAATTCTAGTAGAGATAAAAAAAATCCCTCCCCCCACACACGGGGAGAAGGATCCGCTCTTTATTTTTTCGAAGAACTAAATTGCTCTTCTTCAGTTGATCCTTTTAACGCTGTTGTTGAAGATGTACCGCCTGTGATGACCATGGATACTTGGTCAAAGTAACCAGTACCAACCTCGCGTTGGTGGCGGGTAGCTGTGTAGCCGTATTGCTCGCTGGCAAATTCAGCCTGCTGCAATTCGGAGTAAGCTGCCATACCGCGATCTTTGTAGCCGCGGGCAAGCTCGAACATGCTGTGGTTCAAAGCATGGAACCCTGCAAGCGTAACGAATTGGAACTTATAGCCCATTTTTCCGAGCTCTTGTTGGAATTTCGCAATTGTTTCTGGATCAAGTTTCTTTTTCCAGTTGAAAGAAGGTGAACAGTTATAGGCTAATAGTTTGCCAGGGAACTGTTCATGAATCGCTTCCGCAAACTTTCTTGCTTCCTCTACATTTGGTTCAGAAGTTTCACACCAAATTAGGTCAGCATATGGTGCATAGGCTAAACCGCGGGCAATTGCTTGATCAATTCCGGCTTTTGTCCGGAAAAACCCTTCAGGAGTCCGTTCTCCGGTAATGAATGCCGCATCGTTCATATCGATATCACTGGTAATCAAATCGGCAGCATTTGCATCTGTACGGGCAACAAGCACAGTTGGAACACCCATTACATCAGCAGCCAAACGAGCTGCAATCAGGTTACGAACGGCAGTTTGAGTAGGCAGCAATACTTTTCCGCCCAAGTGGCCGCATTTTTTCTCAGAAGAAAGCTGGTCTTCAAAGTGTACGCCGGCTGCGCCAGCTTCAATCATGCCTTTCATCAATTCAAAGCAGTTCAGCTGCCCGCCAAAGCCCGCTTCCGCATCGGCTACAATTGGGGCAAACCAATCGATAGAGTTGTCACCTTCAGAATGGGTAATTTGATCAGCACGTTGAAGCGCTTGGTTAATTCGCTTTACCACGCTAGGTACACTGTTTGCAGGATACAAGCTTTGGTCAGGGTACATATGTCCGGAAAGGTTGGCATCAGCTGCTACCTGCCAGCCGCTTAAGTAGATCGCTTTCAGTCCGGCTTTTACCTGTTGAACCGCTTGATTTCCTGTCAGCGCACCAAGGGCATTGATGTACTCTTCTTCATTTAATAGTTTCCAAAGCTTTTCTGAGCCTTTTTTTGCCAATGTATGTTCAATATCGATCGAACCGCGAAGCTTAATTACGTCTTCTCCCGTATACGGTCTTGTAATTCCTTTCCAACGGCTATCCATTTCCCAGCTTTCTTGTAATCTTGCAGCTCTTTCATTTGTCATCTTAAATTCCTCCCTATTAATTTAGTAAACTATTATTTATCAAACTTTCTATAAAAGCTCGTAACCCGGTAAGGTTAGAAACTCAGCAAACTCATCATTTTGAATCATTTGGTCAAATAGTTCTGAGGCTTCAGCAAACCGCCCATTCTTATAAGTTTCAGCGCCTATTTCCTGTTTGATTTTCTCTAGTTCCTCCACCTTAAAGGATTGATACAGTTGTGTTGTTACCTTTCGGCCGTCCGTTAACACACCTTTTGGATGGCGGATCCACTGCCAAAGCTGTGCTCTTGAAATTTCAGCTGTTGCCGCATCTTCCATAAGGTTGTGAATTGGCGCTGCACCTTTTCCATCTAACCAAGAAGCAACATATTGAATTCCAACATTAATGTTGACGCGAACCCCTTCTTCGGTAATCGTTCCATTCGGCACCTCAAGTAAATCTTGAGCCGTAACCGTGATGTGCTGCTGTTTTTGTGTATTAATTTGGTTAGATTCAGGCATTTCGCGGTTAAACACTTCTAATGCAACTGGGACAAGTCCAGGGTGGGCAACCCATGTCCCATCATGACCATCGCGAGCTTCCCGTTCCTTATCAGCACGAACCTTTGCAAAGGCTTCTTCATTCGCCTGCGGGTTATTGCGAATTGGAATTTGTGCAGCCATCCCTCCCATTGCCGGAGCCTTGCGTCGATGACAGGTTTGGATGGTCAATAAAGAGTACGATCTCATAAAGGGAACCGTCATAGTAACTTGCGAGCGATCCGGGAGAATTACATCCTTCTGGTTTCGCAGCTTTTTCAAGTAACTGAAGATATAATCCCATCTGCCACAGTTTAAACCAGCAGAGTGTTCCTTTAATTCATATAAAATTTCGTTCATTTCAAATGCTGCCAAGATGGTTTCGATTAATACAGTTGCTTTAATCGTTCCTTGCGGGACACCAAGTTTATCTTGTGCGAAGACGAAGACATCATTCCAAAGGCGGGCTTCTAAATGACTTTCAAGCTTTGGAAGGTAAAAATATGGACCTGTCCCTATTGCTAGCAAATTATTTACGTTATGGAAAAAGTACAATCCGAAATCGAAAAGGCTTCCGGAAATCGGCTTTCCGTCTAGTAATACATTTTTTTCTTCTAAATGTAATCCGCGTGGTCGAACGAGCAGTACTGCTGTTTTTTCATTTAGTGTATATTTTTTACCATTTGGATTTTCAAAAGAAATCGTCCGATTTACTGCATCTCTCAAGTTGATTTGTCCTTCGACGATGTTCTTCCATGTCGGTGAAGTGGCGTCTTCAAAATCAGCCATAAAGACTTTTGCATCAGAATTTAGAGCATTAATGACCATTTTCCGGTCAGTCGGACCGGTAATTTCAACCCGGCGATCCTGAAGATCCTGTGGCAGGGGTGCAATTGTCCAATCTCCATTACGAATATGTTTCGTTTCAGGAAGGAAATCCGGAAGCTTTCCGTTGTCAATTTCCTTCTGTCGTTTTTTTCTGTACTGTAACAGTTCAACTCTTCTTTCCCCAAACTTTCGCTCTAGTTCTTCAATAAAATTTAAAGCATCAGATGTCAAAACCTCATCATACTGTGGGTTTATGACGCCCACCACTTCAATACCCGTCGTTTGCGTCGACATGAACTTAATCACCCCTTTGTTATAATACAGTAGCTATCCTCGTTTTGTATTATATAACACTAGAAATAAAAAAGGAACTACTTTTCAGAAAATTTTTTAAAAATAGTCAAAATAATCCTAAAGTAGTATTTTTTATCAACAGAAATAATAAAAAGGCCGCTGGGGCAATCCCAACGGACTAAAAGTTTTACATAATCCGTTCATATTTCTCTTTCGCTAATATATACAGCGCACTTCCCCACCCCAATGGTGTGTTGGAATTATAGTCCAAAGATTTGGCAAAATAAAGTTCCGGAAGACTGCCATCGCTAAGCATGACTTTTTCTGTCTGCTGAATATAAGCATTAGCCTTTTCCAAATTTCCTAATTCCAAATAACATAGAGCAAGCCACGGAAGTCCGAAAGTCCATTCCGCTTCCGAACCAAAATAAAAAGATAACTCATGATGCCGTCCTTCATGCTCCAAAAGTGAATAATAGGAGTCACCCTGATAGCGAATAACCCCCCGGCCCCTTAGTAGATTTGTTTCAACCTGCTCAAGGATCAGTTTTGCTTCTTCTCCAGCCACAACACCGTAAGGATAGATTAAGCTCATCTGCGCTAAATCGCAGGGACGGTCGATACTCTCACGTGGGAATAAGGCAGATAATGTCCGTTTCCCTCTTTCTATCCATTCTCCCGGAACAAAGACCAAATCTTGGACAGCCTTAAGTCCAGCCACACAGGCACCAACAGAACTGGTATGTACCTCGCGCCATTCTTCCCACATCCCATTATCCGCATCCTCCCAATAGTGAACGCAGCCTAAATACCCGACAAGCTTTTGAACAATTTCATGATCTTTTCCATCTCGGATAATTTGCTTCCCACGTTTCTGCCCCATTCCGATTCCCCAAAGGATCGCCCCAATCGCATCATGCTGAGCATGTCCCCATGGTGTATCGATTTCTCTTACATCATGGGCTGAATAGCGGGAATGTATGTATTCCCATTGCTCAATTGGCCTTTGCAGGTTATGGATATCCAGTTTCCATTCATATTCTCGGAATAAATCTAAAATCCGATGATAGGTCATTTCATAAATGCCATTTTCCTTTTCCAAATACGGTAAGGACATATAAAAAGAATCCCTCAGCCAAACATAGTGATAATCATTCGAGGAAGATGCGAGATATAACCCATGCGGCAATCGTAACTGATCCAATATTTGATAGCTATTGCTTACTTTTTCGTTCATCTTTCAACCTCACCTTTTTTCTTTTACCCTCCTTTTTGTCCAAATTTTTAAGTCTTTATACGAAAAAAGCAGGCACCTTTAACGGTACCCGCTTAAACCAACTCATTATATAATTTTTGAAAATCCTCTTCCCGGGTGTTGCTTTTTAAAAATTCCTGGCTGACAATCGCCGTTAATAGCTTTCTTTTTACAGAAGGGTCTTTCACTTCTTCCAAAATCCGCTGCCGTACCGTAAAAAGAAACTCAAGATAGCCCTCATAGGATTCATCAAACTGCTCTTCAAGCCCCAAACGAATTCGACTTGCCAAAGTCGGACTTGCCCCGCCCGTCGAAACCGCAATATTTAAACGACCGCGGCGAACCATTGCCGGAACATGGAAATCTGAGCTATCAGGGTCATCTGCGATGGTAATAAGTTGATGGGGACCTGCAGCAGCTTTTACCATCTGATTGATTTCCATATCATTCGTCGTGGCGAACACTAAAGAGGTTTCGGCTAGGTCCTCTGCTGAAAATACCCGGCAATGCCATGAAACCTTACCTTCAGCAACCAGTCTTTGTATTTCTTTGGTTGCTTCCGGGCTAATCACAGAAATCTCCGCGCCAGTATTAAGCAGACCAATTATCTTGCGCTCTGCAACCTTTCCACCGCCAACAATCACTGCCTTTTTTCCTTCCAAATTCATCATAATTGGATAACTTACCTTCATGTTCTCGCCTCGTTATGCCCGCTTATAAATGAGCAGAAACATTTATTATTGTAACTCTACACCATTTTGCTCCGCTAAATACTCGATCAAAGCGGCTTTTGTTGCCTTTGCTGGCATATTGGGATTCATCACCCCAGCTCCTCTAGCAGCAGCAATCGTTTGTTTTCCCATACAAACCACCTGTGAATTTCTTACATACTCGTCTGCAGCGATGCCGCATTCACTTAATGCCTCAAGAACGGGCTCCACGGATGCACTGCATGGAAAAATGATCGTATCGACCTGTGCCTCCCCGAACATTCGCTTAAAAATCGGTATGAATTGTCGATCAATTTCTTTTATACTCGTCACGAGTACATCAAATACTCCATAATTCTCTGTATTTTTCAAAACACTGTTGTCACTGACAATGAGCAAACTCCCTGAACCATTCATTTCTTCCGCCAACGTAGAGGTAAATCCTCGGTCATTTAAGGCTTTTATCGTTTTAAATGAAGGACCGTAAAAATTAGCCCTGATATTTCGAATATCGATTTGATTGTCAATTAACGCTTCGAAAAATTCAGCAACACTTTCGGGCTGGGCAAACAGTATCTTTTCATAGGCTGTCACTTTTTCTAAGTCAATATGAACCGATGTCTTTTTCCATTTTGGAAATTCTATTACATCTGCTCCATAATCCATTAATTCCTTAGCCAATTCGCTCAGACCATTGCTTGTCCGGGCTAATAAAATTTGCCGGCCATACAACGGCTTTTTTTCAAACCAGTTGATTTTCTCCCGAAGTGAAATTACATCTCCCACCAGGATTATGGAAGGATTTTTAAACTTGGCAGCTGATGCCTTCTCTGAGATATCTGCTAATGTCCCCTGCAATGTCTTCTGGCGGCCAAACGTGCCCCATTGTATCAATATCGCGGGAGTCGAAGAAGATTTGCCGTGTTCGATAAGGTTTTCACAAATGAGTGGTAAATTTCCAACGCCCATATAAAAAGCAATCGTATCCACTCCGCGCGCAAGGCTTTCCCAATCAAGCAACGGCTCTCCATCTTTAGACTTTGCATGAGCGGTTACGATAGCGAACGATTCTCCATATTCCCGGTGCGTAACTGGAATTCCTGCATAAAGGGGGGCCGCAATTCCCGATGTGATTCCTGGAACGATTTCAAAAGGTATCTGAAACTGAGCTAGGGATGCAGCCTCTTCCCCAACGCGGCCAAATACACCCGGGTCTCCGCCTTTTAAACGAACAACCTTCTTGCCTTCTAATGCTTTAGCGACTAAAAGTTCATTAATGCTCTCTTGCCGTAAAATATGACGGTCGGGTAATTTTCCGCAATATATAAACTCACACTCTGAGGGTGCATATTCTAGCAACTTTGGATTGGCTAGCCGGTCATAAAGTAAAACTTCAGCCTGCATAATGGACTCCAAGCCTTTTACCGTAATTAACCCGATATCCCCTGGGCCAGCACCAACTAAAAAAACTTTGCCTTTTCTCATCATGCTGCCTCCTTCCCTTCTTTGGTGTCCTATAAAACAATAAATACAATATCCTCTTTTATTTCTACCTTAAATGTACGTACTTTATCACTATCCGAATCCAGGATTTTACCATCCGCTAAGGAAATCTTCAAATCATAGACAGGACAATATAGGTATTCTCCGCTGATAATCCCTTTAGAAAGTACACCGCCGTTTGAATACGGACTGCGATTTTCAAGTGCAAAAATCTTTCCGTTTGACAATTTAAAAAGTGCTATTTCAACTTGATCAATTTTGATAGAAAATCCTTTTCTTTCTTTAAGATTCGAATAATGCGCTACAGGAATTCGTGTGATTGTTTTTAACATTTTACTCCACTCCCTGCCTTGATTGAAAGCATAATATATTATATATTATCGAATTTTTTTAATCTTTCTTATATTTTAACACGGATTTGAACTCTCATTTTCGTTTTTTCTATAGCTAAATTGTAATCATGGTTTTCATAAGAAATTGTGGGATTTATCACTTTTAACCCCTATAAGCGAATTGTTTCACAATATTGTCATATAAAAAGGTGTCCCCTATTGGGAACACCTTTCATCTTTCATGCAGGCTGTTTTCTTTTTGGCCGAATTGGCAGTTTTACAACTTGGGAAGCAATCACCGGAACAAACAAGCCGACCATCGCAACCGGTATTGCCTCCCACCATGTTAATGGCGGTGTGATCAGTAATCCTAGACGATTAATGGCAAACAAGGTTAGAAAATAGAACAAACTGCCGGCAAGTCCGGCGAGCCAACTATCCCTTCTGAAAACTAAATAAAAAATCGGAATAAATAAAAGGGTTACCGGGACATAGGATGTTGGATAATGAACAAGATAAAAGACCGATTTAAAGATAAAACGTAATAGGATATAAAGTGCCGCTGCCATAACTGGAATAGTATATTCCCGGCAAAGTTTATTAACAATGACTGTAAAGAGAGCTACCAACAATACCGAATAAATCGGATACACCCATTCGGGGATCCCCCCAAAGATTTGCGATGCAGGGTCTGAGATCAACTGTAGAATTTCTTTTGAGGCAATGGAACGTCCATGAATATATTGATCATAGGATATTGCTCCGTTTTCCTGCTGCATATTTGGAAACATTAAGCACTCCAGCAAAAACATCGCAAACCAAGTATGCAGTGATTTCCATGATGGTATTTGATCCTGAGAAAACTTAAAATAGGCCCGCCATACACCGATAATCATAATATCTGTCGAAATATAATAAATAAAGTGGGTTGGACTCCAGGTGGTTAAATCAATGCCGTAAGCGATATGATAGCTAAAGTCTAAGGGGATACCAATTAAAAATAAAACATATCCAATCGTTACAAGATTTCGTGAAAACCTATCCATGTAATGCAGCTTTCGCCACTCTTTAAATAATAAAAATGCCCCAAGCGCAAAGCCAGCAAAATTAACAATATGCGGAATGGAGTATTCTTCAAATAAATATTTAAAATGGTAAGAGGCATCCCAAGCGGATCCAATGAACTTTAATAAAAAGGCAATGACCCAAATTCGATAATATTTCAATAATTTAAACCCCCTCTTTATCCCTCTATCCAAGCAGGTCAAATATATCCCCGTACACTGCAATTAAGATATAATTAATCGCCAGTGCAATTCCGAAAGTAATTCCCGATTTAAGGACATTTTTTTGTCTAAATAATTTAACAATAAAGAAGACCCCCGCAATAACCAAGAAAATGTTACAGGCTAATAGGGACCAAATCAAGCTGGGGCTTTCACTGTGAGGCACAGCGGTAACATGTAATATATATTGTGGCAACAATGAAAAAATCTCCATCTTTTCAATCCACTCACCTTTGGTAAAAGTAAAAACCTAGATCATGTATTTCTTAATCATAGCATTTTCCGCTTATGTTTTGGATAATTATTTACAATATTCCCTCATATTGGATTTATAGGCAATTCTCCATAATTTTCATTATAAACAATCAAAGTTTATAAAGTTATTAAAGAATAATTAAATTTGTCCTAATTCCTTCTTTTGACTTATGCTTGCTTAGTATTTATTAGTATATGCAATCGATTAGCAAACTAAAATAACTACTCCTGTAACAATTGATTAAGTTTGAAAGGAGCCTGCCCGTTTTGAAAAGCGTTAAATTGATCTCAATCCTTTTGACTACCGCCTTACTAACCTCATGTAATCCCATTAGGGTTCCGAAATCGACAATGGGCCATCAAATGAGTTCAATGCCACAAAATGTAATCCCAACAAAATCTGAATGGAAAACACCTGAGACACTAAAGCCGAATAAGAAAATTCCAATTTCAATTCTAATAAGAGATA
Source organism: Neobacillus cucumis (assembly GCF_016107705.1). The sequence continues at coordinate 27,694 of NZ_JAEHGC010000014.1, read as the reverse complement.
TATCCAATAAACCAATCCAAGCGTTTGAAACGGTCCATACCAAAAAAATGCATTTAATTATTGTCAGTAAAGATTTATCTTATTTTTCTCATCTCCATCCGAAATATAAAGGAAATGGAGAATTTGATATTTCGGCGGCCTTTCCAGCAGGGGGAGATTACCAACTCATTGCAGAAGTTACACCAAAAGGCGGTGGGGATAATAGTGTGGAAAAGCATTGGCTCCATATCGACGGGCCTATCCCTAAATCCAAACCACTCATTCCAGATCAAAAGCTAACGACAGTGGTCGACGGCTTAAAAATAACTTTATCCTTCGACCATCTAATGGCAGAAATGAACTCAAACATGACCTTTATGATTCGGGATGCGAAGACGAATAAACCTATCAAAAACCTCCAGCCTTATCTGGGAGCCTTGGGGCATGCTGTCGCCATAAAAAATGACCTACAAGAATATCTCCACATTCACCCAATGACAACCAAAGGAAACGGACCAAAAGTAACATTCATGACCTACTTCCCCCAAAAAGGAATCTATAAAATTTGGGGACAATTTCAATATCAAGGACGCAACATTGTTGTTCCCTTTATCGTGGATGTACCAAAAATGAATATGTGATTCGACAAAATTCGGGTGGTGACAGGCACCACCCGAATTTTGTCGATTCTATTAGTACAATTCAGAGGTTGTTTTTGCTTGCATGTGTAGCAATAGGTAGTCCGGGCCGCCTGCTTTGGAGTCAGTTCCGGACATGTTGAAGCCACCGAATGGCTGGTAGCCGACGATGGCCCCTGTACAGCCGCGGTTGAAGTAAAGGTTACCGACATGGAAATCTTCTCGTGCTTGTTCCATGTGGGCACGGTTTGAGGTGATGACCGCACCTGTTAAGCCGTATTCAGTGTTGTTGGCAATTTCAATAGCTTCATCAAAGTTTCTCGCCTTTGTGATGCCGACAACTGGTCCAAAGATTTCTTCCTTCATAATGCGGGCGTTGGGAGCAAGGTCAGCAAAAACAGTTGGTTGAATGAAGTAGCCCTTTGAATTGTTCCCTTCACCGCCGGCCATTAATTTACCTTCTTGTTTTCCAATTTCGATGTATTCCATGATTTTTTTGAACGCGTTGTTGTCAATTACTGGGCCGGTGAAAGTGCCTTGTTCTGTAGGTTCCCCCACTGTTAGTGGTTTTGTTAACTCAACAACACGGTTTAGGACTGTATCATATACATCTTCAACGATTACTGCTCGAGAACATGCAGAGCATTTTTGACCGGAGAAACCGAAGGCAGAAGCAACAATGGATTGTGCAGCAAGCTCAAGATCTGCTTCACTGTCAACAACAATAGTATCTTTACCGCCCATTTCTGCGATCAAGCGCTTCATCCAGATTTGACCTTCGTTTATTTTTGAAGAACGTTCAAAAATACGGAGACCAACATCACGGGAACCTGTGAAGCTGATGAAACGGGTATCTTTATGATCAACTAAATAGTCACCCACTTCTGCACCGCTTCCTGGCACAAAGTTTAAGACGCCCTTTGGAAGACCTGCTTCTTCCATTACTTCAACAAATTTGGCTGCAATAATTGGTGTGGTAGACGCTGGCTTTAATAGGACCGTATTACCGGATACAATTGCAGCAACCGTTGTACCTGCCATGATTGCAAATGGGAAGTTCCAAGGTGAAATAATAATTCCTACACCAAGAGGTATATAGTCATAACGGTTGAATTCATTTGGACGGCTTTGAACGGGTACACCATTTTTATGCGCCAGCATTTGACGGCCATAGTATTCAAGAAAGTCAATACCTTCTGCTGTATCAGCATCTGCTTCTCTCCATGGCTTCCCTGCTTCTTTTGTCATCAAAGCTGAAAACTCATGTTTACGTCGGCGAATAATCGCAGCCGCTTTGAAAAGCACATCAGCACGAACCTCTGCTTTCGTTTTTTTCCACGTCTTGAATGCTTCTACTGCTGCCTGCATCGCTTTTTCAGCAAGATCTTTGTTTGCTTTCGAAACGCGGCCAATTACCTCTTCTTTATTCGCTGGGTTATAGGAAACAATTTTATCTTCAGTCGTAATTTTTTCTCCGCCAATAACAAGGTCATAATCCTTGCCTAAATAACCTTCAACGGTTTGTAATGCCTGAAGATAAGCTTGGCGGTTTTCATCAACCGTAAAATCTGTAAGTGGCTCATGTTTGTAAGGTTGTACCATGTTTTAAACCCTCCTATGTATTAAAAACGTTTACATCAAAATTCATTTTATAGTATCAATCAATTGAACTTTAGTTATAACTTGAAAAAAAAGATCCGGGTGGCCCCGGATCATTGTTTTAAAAAAGTGTACTATTTAGTAAATATGAACAAACGGTTCTGTATCGTTTGCCTTTTTGACTATAAGTGCCTCAGGACCATCAACAGATGTTACACTGACGGAAACCGAAATATATTTTGGAAAACGCTCCATGACTAGACCTGTTACATATTGGGTAAAGCCGATAGCTTCCATTTTTCCATAGAATTGAATCGGAATGGAAATTTTCAGTTCCTGGAGCTGATCGCCAACATAAAAGGCTCTGCCAATTACGCCGTTATAATTTGGAAAATACTCTTCAACATCCTGCTTAAAGTTTAAAAATGCAGTAAGGTCATCCCGATGCTTATCTTGTGCGTCGGTTGACGGGAATAAGAAATATTTTTCATTTACCTTTTTCCAGCTATCAATACTTGAGCTGCCGCTGTCAACGTTTGTATACGCAAAGAAATTACCCGGCACAACCGATGATTTACTTTGCTGTTCAAATAAGGCAATTGTCACAGGGATATTCGCTAACTTTTTCATACTTCTAATCCGCTTTAATACTTCTGCAGCAAGTTGTTTCCCTTCGCTTGCCATTTTGGAATAATCTATTTTCTTTTCATAGGTTGGTCCGTATTGTACCGTTTGATAGTAATAAATCGAATTTAAAGCAAGTCCTATGGTAATTCCGCCTAGTTTAACCGTACCATTGTCAGTTTTGGTTAAATAATCATGCTCTAAAATATGGGCAAGATAAATGGGTGTTTCACCTTTACCCGTATCAAGCGGGTTAAGACCAATATTTTCAGAAGGCTTCAATCCCTGGTTTTTTAATTGAGATTTTGTAAATTTTCGATTTAGCCAAAGTCTTACAGTATCTCGTTTAATTTCCTGTCCTTCACGAAAATAGTATTGATCCGTATCAAAGGTATTTTGGGCAATCCGCATTAAACCTGTTTCAAATTCATCAATATCGTACCTAGTGTTAAGATTGCCAACAATCATCCCGCGGGCTTCCCCTGGTTCAAATGGTAAAATCGTCCGATAATACTTATCGGAAATATTATATTTAGGAATAATTGCTTTTCCTTTCGTTTTCTCTTTTGTTTGCACGACCTCATCCTGCTTTTGAAAGTTTAATGAACAGCCGCTTAGCAGAAGGACAAACGAAAAGACAAGCAGTAAAAGCTTTTTCACGGTGGTAACACCTCTTATTTATTTAATTCAGCTAATAGCTTCTCTTCGTCCCATACTTCAATTCCTAGTTCTTGCGCTTTGGAAAGCTTAGAACCGGCTTCTTCTCCGGCAATGACCAGATGCGTTTTTTTACTAACGCTTCCAGCAACATTCCCGCCTAGTGCTTCAATTTTTTCCTTGGCTTCATTGCGCGATAGTTTCTCTAGTTTTCCGGTAAGGACAATTGTTTTTCCGGCAAAAATTGAATCAGACTCCGCTGCTAAAACTGGTTTGGCCCCTTTATATTCCATATTGACTCCGTAAGAGGATAGTTCCTTAAGCAATGAGGTCACTTCTTCTTTTTCAAAAAAGGTAACAATAGAATCGGCCATTTTTTCCCCAATTTCGTTAATAGAAATCAATTGTTCCTTTGTCGCGGCGGCAAGATGGTCCATTAAACCAAATTCCTGAGCCAATGTTTTTGCTGCTTTCGCGCCAACATGACGGATACCAAGACCAAAAAGCAGTTTTTCAAGTGAATTGCTTTTTGAAGCCTCAATTGCCTTTAACAGATTGGAAACCGATTTTTCCCCCATTCGTTCAAGGGCTAAAAGCTGCTCTCTTGTAAGCTTATAAATATCAGCGACATCGGCAATTAATTTTTCAGCAAAAAGCTGGCTGATGACTCTTTCTCCTAGACCCTCGATATTCATGGCATCACGCGAAACAAAGTGTATCAGACCTTCGCGGATTTGTGCCGGGCATTTTGGATTAATGCACCGTAAAGCTACTTCCCCGTCAAGACGGACAAGCTCACTTTCACATTCAGGACAATGCGTTGGCATGTAAAAATCTCTTTCGGTTCCTGTCCGCTCTTCAGCAAGGACATTTACGACCTCCGGAATGATATCGCCGGCCTTTTTGATCACGACTTTATCGCCAATTTTTAAATCCTTTTCACGGATTAAATCTTCATTATGCAAAGAGGCACGCTGTACAGTCGTCCCTGCTACCTTAACCGGTATAAGAATCGCTGTTGGAGTTACCACTCCTGTCCGCCCAACACTCAGTTCAATATCTAATAATGTGGTCACTACCTCTTCAGCTGGGAATTTAAACGCAACCGCCCAACGTGGGCTTTTAGCTGTTGCCCCGAGCTGTTCCTGCTGTTCGAGTGAATCTACTTTAATGACAATTCCATCAATTTCATAAGGAAGATGCGGACGCTTTTCAACCCAGCTGTTGACATACTCAATCACATCATCAATTCCCGAACATTTTCTTCGCTCTTTATTGGTTTTAAACCCGAGGGCGTCCAGATAATCAAGTCCTTCACTATGGGAGGTTACACCTAACCCTCCAATATCAGCAATACCGTATAAAAAAACATCGAGATTTCGCGATGCTGCCATTTTCGGGTCAAGCTGCCTAAGGGAACCGGCCGCTGCATTTCTCGGGTTTGCGAAAGGTTCTTCTCCATTCTCCTCTTTCGCCCGATTTAAGGCTTCAAAGGAACGCTTCGGCATAAATGCCTCTCCACGAACCTCAATGGAAACATTCTCACGTAAACGTAACGGAATTGATTTAATCGTTTTTAAGTTGGCCGTAATATCTTCGCCGATCGTGCCGTCCCCACGCGTAGCCCCTTGATGGAACAATCCATTTTCATAGCGTAAGGAAACGGCCAGCCCATCAATTTTTAATTCGCAAACATAGGAAACGTCATCACCCACCGCTTGACGAACCCGGCGGTCAAAATCTCTTAAATCTCCGTCATTAAAAGCATTACCAAGGCTAAGCATCGGTGTACGATGCTCAACCTTTTCAAAAAGGTCTAATACAGGTCCGCCAACACGTTCAGAAGGAGAATCCGACGTTTTCAACTCTGGAAACTTTTCTTCCAGGTTTAATAGTTCCTGCATTAAGCGATCGTACTCAGCATCAGGAACGGTTGGTTTGTCCAGCACATAATATTCATAGCCATATTGATTTAATAGGCTTTTTAGTTCATTGATTCTTTGTTCAGCCGTTTGAAGGTCCATAAATCCAGCCCTTTCTTCATCGTTTCTTATGCCTTTTTAATCGGCGCAAATTTGGCAAGCAAACGTTTGATTCCTGTTGGACTAGGAAAAGCAATATCGAGTTCAGTTCCTTCTCCTTCGCCCTTCACGCTGACAACCGTTCCAATTCCCCACTTACCGTGCTCGGCTTTATCGCCAACCTTCCAGCCAACTTGATCCCCACCGGTTGTGGCTGCAACTGGTCGCATCACCGGTTTTCTTGCAGCAGGGGTTCCAAATCCTGTACCGGAGCCGGCAAACGAACCTCCTCTTGAACCAAACGAAGAACTCTTCTCAGCTTTTGGGGCAGCATCCTCCAAAAGATCTTCAGGAATTTCCTTAATAAAGCGGGAAGCCGGGTTCATGTTTGTTCGGCCAAAAAGTGTCCGCATTTGTGCATTAGTCAGAAATAAGCTTTGTTCGGCTCTTGTAATCCCCACGTAGGCAAGGCGGCGTTCCTCCTCCATTTCCGCTTCCTCCATAAGGGAGCGGCTGTGCGGGAATACTCCTTCCTCCATGCCAATAAGGAAGACAACAGGAAATTCCAATCCCTTTGCTGAGTGTAAGGTCATGAGCACAATCGAATCCGCTTTTTCCACTTCTTCATCCATTGAATCAATATCCGCAACAAGGGCTAAATCCGTTAAAAAGGCGACAAGGCTTTTGTCCTCGCTTACTTCCTCAAAGTTTTTCGTAACAGATAATAATTCGTCCAAGTTTTCGAGACGGCTTTGTGCTTCAAGTGATTTTTCTGCTTTTAGCATCTCTCGATAACCGGATTTCTCAAGGATTTCTTCAACTAGTTCTGTTACGGATAGGAATTCCTGCATTTGCGTATAGTTTCGAATAAAATCCCGGAATTCACGGGCAGACTTCGTAATTTTAGGACTTAAACCAATTAATTCAATTGAATCCAATGCTTGGTATAATGAAAGATCATGCATTGCTGCAAAGTCAGCAATTTTATCGACTGAGCTTGATCCGATACCGCGTTTCGGAACATTAATGATTCTCCGCAGGCTAATATCGTCGTCGGGATTTGAAATCAGTCGTAAATAAGCTAACATGTCCTTGATTTCTTTTCTGTCATAGAACTTTGTACCGCCAACAATGCTATACTCAATATTTGATTTCAGCAAAACTTCCTCCATTACACGGGACTGTGCGTTCGTCCGATAGAGAATAGCAATTTCCGAAAGCTTGTGCTTACCATCACGGGTCAATTCTTTAATTTTGCCGGCTACAAACTGTGCCTCACTCTGTTCGCTGTCGGCACGGTAATACATAAGTTTATTTCCCTCTGGATTTTCTGTCCAAAGGTTTTTCGCTTTTCTATTCAAATTGTTTTCAATCACTTTGTTCGCCGCAAGAAGGATTCTTTTCGTCGAGCGATAGTTTTGTTCTAAAAGGATAACAGTGGCGTTTGGATAATCTTTTTCAAACGATAATATATTCGCAATATCCGCACCGCGCCATCTATAAATCGACTGATCAGAATCACCGACAACGCAAAGATTTTTAAAGCGCATGGCCAGCAGCTTTACTAATAAATACTGGGCTTTGTTCGTGTCCTGATACTCGTCGACATGAATATATTGGAATTTCCGCTGATAATATTCTAAAACGTCTGGAACACGACGGAACAATTGAATGGTCATCATGATTAAATCATCAAAATCAAGCGCCTGATTTTTTCGTAAACGTTTTTGATATTCTTCATAAACATCACTAACGACCTGATCAAAGTAACCGCCTGCTGTTTTTGAATATTCCTCAGGATCAATTAATTCGTTTTTGGCAGAACTGATTGCCCCGAGCATCGCCCTCGGGTCAAACTTTTTCGGGTCAATGTTCTTATCTTTTAAAATTCCTTTAATAACCGATTGTTGATCCGTTGTGTCAAGAATCGTGAAATTTCGATTAAAGCCAATCCGGTCAATATCTCGGCGTAAAATTCTTACGCACATGGAGTGAAAGGTGGAAATCCAAATTTCTTCCGCAGCTCCGCCCATCACTTTTCCGATTCTTTCTTTCATCTCTCTTGCCGCTTTATTCGTAAAGGTGATTGCCAAAATGTTATATGGATTCACCCTTTTTTCCACAATTAAATACGCAATCCGATGTGTTAACACTCTTGTTTTACCGCTCCCGGCACCAGCCATTAGTAATAAAGGTCCGTCTGTACACTTCACAGCGCTTTGCTGTTCCAGATTTAAGCCATTTAATAGCTTTTCTGATAAATATTGCATTCTTCTTCACCGCCAAATCAAACATTTGTTCTTATTTTACCATTGTTTTTACTCTTCCAGCAATTTTCTATCGAACTGCCTGTACTGTTTTTAAGGCATTTTTAAAATCTTCATAAATTGCATTTCCTACGACAATTACATCAGCAAACTTTGCCATTTCTACTGCCTGCTCATATGTGGATATACCACCGCCATAAAAAAAGGTCGCTTTTTCAAGGACTTTTTCCACGTCTGAAACCACTTCTGGTTGTCCATATTGCCCGCTAAACTCGAGATAAAAAATAGGCAGTTGAAACATTTTTTCAGCCATCATCGCATAGGCCCTTACATCTTCAGCCGTAATCTCCGTAACAGCATTTGTCAGTTTGGCCGCTTTGCATTCACTATTCATGATGCAATAGCCTTCCATAACGATTTCTTCCCAATCCATAATGTCGCCAAATTCTTTCACTGCTTGATGGTGAAGCCCAGTAATCCATTTTGGATCCTTACTATTTAAAATCGTTGGAATAAAATAGAGATCAAATCCAGGGGTAACTGTTTCAACACTTGATACCTCCAGAACACATGGTACAGCAAACTTACGTATTCTGGCCATTAAATCGAGGACATTTTCGAGTGTAACTCCATCTGTACCTCCCACTATCACTGCATCCGTACCTGATTCACAAATTGCTTCTAAATGTTCATCCGATATCTGTTTATTAGGGTCGAGTTTAAACACATGGCGCCACTCGCGAAAATCATACATCCCAAGGTCCTCCTACATTCATTTCATTACACCATTATAGCATTAGAGGAAACGTAATAAAAAAGAAAACCTAATAGAAAGAAAATCCAACTAGAAAAGCGAAAGCGCTTGTTCAGCCTAAGGCAAGTGCTGAAGCAATCTAGAGGACTAGGCGATGGAGCTGGACAAAAGAAAAACCGAAGAATTTCTCTCCGGTTTTTGGCTTTATGCTTCCTCAGTTGTAGTCGATTTTTCTTCCTTGACTCGTTCTAGCACCATTTCATAGGTGTCATTTCCATAGTTTAAGCAGCGTTTTACACGTGAGATAGTTGCAGTACTCGCACCAGTTTCTGCCTCAATCCGGTGATAGGTATTTCCTTCACGAAGCATTCTTGCTACCTCTAAGCGTTGGGCCAATGACTGAATTTCATTAATCGTGCAAAGGTCATCAAAAAAACGATAACACTCTTCAAGATCTTTTAACGAAAGAATCCCTAGAAAAAGTTGATCCAGTTCTTTCCCTCTTAGCTTATTTATTTGCATATTTTATACCCCTTTAGTTTGAATAAAATTATTTCACATTAAACGAAACACTTTTTTGCATTCCAGGGTCTGTTGGAACAACATTTACCCATGTTTTACCTTGGACAAATGGAACCTCTTCCCCATTCTTCATTGGGACAATCCTACCGTTCTCATTTTTCCATTCCACTTCGTGTACTTTCCCCATCTGTACTAAATAACCTTTTCCTCCGGATTGAAAATCAATCGTACGCCGTCCCTTTTTGTCGATTACTTCATGCTTTGCCTCAACAATGAAAATATTATCTAGAAGAATCGGGTCTTTTGTTTCTAAATCAACAGTTTGTTCCCCGCCCTGGAAACGTTTATATTTCCCTGTAGCAGGATCATACTCATACACACAATCAAAATCGCCGCTAGCATAATAAGAAATCTTTACCGATTTAGCATCGGCGCCGGTAACCTTTTTAGCGTCCTCTTCTGAAAGAAATTTAAAGGCAGGTGGTGTTTTGTCCATTGAATAATGGTTCATTTTCGCACCCTTTAAAATATTATCATAGGTGATATACGAATTGTGCGGTGCTACTCTAAAACTCGCCCGATGGAAAAGTGTTCCGTCATAAACCATGCCATTCAAGTTGTCAATATAGCCTGATTTAAGCATTTTTTTGGCTTCTGGGCTATAGCCGTGAGCAATATAAAGTGCATTTAAGCCTTTGGCTAAATCAATATAATAATCCCGGGCGCTCCGAACCGGCCCGATATTTTTCGGTTTTTCGCTTTGAAATACGGCAAGAAATCTTGTGATATTCCCTTCAGCCAAAATTTCATAAACGATATCAGCCTTGTTTAAACCTGATTGCGGTCTTGCTGCAGGATGGTTATTAATCATTACAGCAACAGCCCTGCTGTCTGTTTCAGTCTGTGAACCCTTTCCGGTTAAAGGAAAATAATACGGGAATTCATTCTTTTCATCCGCTTTTTGTTCAACTTTTCCTACATCTTTTTTCACATTCTCATCAGGCTTTTTGACAGTTTCCTTTTTGCTGCATCCGGACAACAATAAGAAGACAGCTGCCACTATGACCGCCCATTTCTTCATCTAATAGCCACCCCTATTTTTGGTTAAAAGACTTTTACACTGTAATGCATTAACCTATTTACATTTTAACGCATTATAGACGGAAAGAGTACTGTTTTATTCATAACATCGTACATTCCTTGCTGCGTAATTCGAATGTACGGTAAATGGGTAGAAGAGAAAAATAATAAACTACTAATGGGGTCTCCAAATGAATACCCTCGTTCACTCAGTTCATCAAGAAGTCTTTTTTCTTCCTCCATTAATCGTTCCATCGGCTTTTCCGACATGATTCCTCCCAATGATAAAGGAACCTCACAAATCACTTGACCATCCTGCACTAACACAATTCCACCGCCAAGTTCTTTCATTCGATCAAATGCATGGATCATATCTTTTTTATTTTTACCGATTAAAATAATATCTCCTGTGCCCGAAAAAGAACTTGCAAGCGCGGATAACTTTGAAGTAAATCCTTTTAGCATGGTATTGATTCTCCACTTACCTTTACGGTCAATCAATGTGAAAAAGCTTTCATCATGATTCGTTGGCAGTTCATCTCCTGAAACATCAATGGCAATGGAATAAGGTTTGGTTATAACAGAATTCTCCATTTTAATCCCAAATGGCATCGAAAATTGTAAATCATCAATAGATAAATCCCAATCCAGTTGCAGTGGCTTAAGTCCGAAATCCGGCCAGTTAATCTGTGTATTCACTTCCGTTGGTTTCCCGTCGCGTTTAACCCATTGACCTTTCGCAAGAACTGAAACAGGAGTTGGGTCTTCAATACTCGATAAAAAGTTTATATTTGCAACCCTTCCTGTTGCAATACTTCCGTGTAAATGTTCAATGTTATAGTACCTTGCGACATTAATCGTAGCCATATTATAAGCATCAATGCTCGGAACATCCTTTTCAATGGCAATCCGGATCATCTGATCAATAATCCCCTGCTCGTAAAAGTTTGATGTTGACCCATCTGTCGTAAACATGAACCGATCATAGGTTTGAATCCCTAATCGTTTTATATCGTCAAGAAGTACGGGTAAATCTGGCCGAATCGATGAATGGCGCAATGTTACCATATAACCTTGCATAAGTCGATTATAAACCTCTTCACCTGTCATTGATTCATGGTCGCAATCTGCCCCAAGCAGCATGAGCTTTGCTAACGTCTTTTCAGATGCACCCGGAAAATGACCTTCAATTTTCTTCCGCATCCGCTTTGCTTCCTGAATCCAATGAAGCATCATATCGTCCCCATCTAGAAGCTTCGGCCAACCAGTTAATTCCCCACCCTGAAGGACTGCATCATGCTCAAGCCACAATTTTACATTACTATGTGAAAATGTTTCCTCTTCCCCTAATATTTCTGTTTGTGAGTCAAAACGGCTCCACCAAAACATCGTAGTCGGAATGGTCCGCAGCTCTCTTAATAATGAAAACGCTTCCCTTTTTTTTAAGTTTAAAATTAGCGCCATATTGTCATTGATTAAGGTTGTCGTTCCAAATTGTGATGCATATTCCGCTAATGTATGGGGATTATATAATTGAAACGGATGGGCATGCGGTTCAATGTATCCAGGAACAAGGATTTCATTAGTGCAATCGATCACTTCGCAGTTCTTTAATTTAGCCGGCAAGTTTTCGCCGACATAAACAATTCGATCATCATAAATCCAGATATTAGCTCTCATCCATTGACGAAAAGCCTGATTTAAATACAAAGCATTTTTTAATAAAATGGTGGGAGAAGTTCTCCCTTCTAATACTGATACATGCGTCCGTAAATGTTTATTTTTCCATCGATAACGTTGTTCCAGCACACGATATCCCTCCCTCTTTTAGTCTATTTATCTATAAAAGAATATTGATTTAATCGTAAAGAAAACCCTTACAAAATCCATTTGTTATTATACTATCATATTTCGCAATGTAAAGCAGTAAAGACTTGATAAATAATGTAAAATTTTTGTGAAGGAGTGAACAAAATGAATATTAAACCAAATATCGGGATTTTAAATGCATTGATTCGCATTACCTTTGGCTTGACTGTTCTTGCTTGGGCAACCGCCAAGCTTGTTAAAAGACCTTGGAGAGACTCTTATTTATTGGCAGCCGTTTGTGGTGCGATGAAGGTGGGAGAAGGAATTGTCCGTTACTGCCCAGTAACGGCTCTTTATAAAAAATGTCCTGTTATGAATCCCGAAATTAAACAGTCTGAGGCTCATCATGATTCAATGGACGGGTTGGAGGGATTCACAAATCTGGATGGGGATGAGGTTTTGCCTTATAACCCTACCTAAATAGAGGTTCACTATAGATAAATGCCTTTTCCTTGACCGGGAGAAGGCTTTTTTTTTCGCTTTTCCTTTTATCATGTATTCGCATTTTTCAGCTTCATGGGCAATATCCAACCCCGAGCGTTCCCGCTCACATGTTTTTTCACTCTTTTTGGGCACTATCTAACCCCGATCGTTCCCGCTCACATGTTTTTTCACTCTTCTTGGGCACTATCCAACCTCGATCGTTCCCGCTTTTATGATCTTTCTCGCTTCTTGGGCACTATCTAACCCCGATCGTTCCCACTCATATGGTCTTTCTCGCTTTTTGGGCACTATCTAACCCCAATCGTTCCCACTAATATGGTCTTTCTCGCTTCTTGGGCACTATCCAACCTCGATCGTTCCCGCTTTTATGGTCTTTCTCGCTTCTTGGGCACTATCCAACCTCGAGCGTTCCCGCTTATATGATCTTTCTCGCTTCTTGGGCACTATCTAACCCCGATCGTTCCCGCTCACATGTTTTTTCACGCTTCTTGGGCACTATCCAACCTCGAGCGTTCCCACTTATATGGTCTTTCACGCTTTTTGGGCACTATCCAACCTCGATCGTTCCCGCTTTTATGGTCTTTCTCGCTTTTTGGGCACTATCTAACCCCGATCGTGCCGCTTAAATGTTTTTTCACTCTTCTTGGGCACTATCCAACCTCGATCTTTCCCACTTATATGGTCTTTCACACTTCTTGGGCACTATCTAACCCCGATCGTTCCCGCTTACATGTTTTTTTCCTGTTCATGGGCACATTTATCCAGAAACATTCCTATATATAAAAAGAGAAAAGAGGGCTGGCAGCGTAGCCAGTCCCCTCTCATTAGCTATTTACAAACCTTGCTGCTTTATAACCGATATCTTTTCGATAAAAGACACCATCACATTGCAGATTTTCAAGTTCGGTATAAACCTTTTTCTGGGCATCCTCAACCGTTTCCCCAAGTCCACCTACAAGCAAGACTCTGCCGCCATTCGTAATGAATTCATCCTGCTCATTCTTCGCTGTACCGGCATGAAAAATATAAGCCTGTTCACTAAATTCATTTAACCCATTTAGGACAGCACCCTTTTCATAGGTTTCAGGATATCCCTTTGCTGCCACAACGACCCCAATCATCGTCTGCTCGTCCCATTCAAGGCTTGGTGCTCGGCCATCCAAAAGCTCAAGAATCACTTCAACCAAATCAGATTTTAACCTTGGTAAAATGACTTGGGTTTCCGGATCTCCAAATCTTGCATTAAATTCAATAACCTTTGGACCCTTATCGGTTGCAATCAGTCCAGCGTATAAAATCCCGCAAAAGCTTCTTCCTTCTGTAACCATGGCTTCTGCAGCTGGCTTAAGAATCGTTTCTATCGCTGTTTGAACCGTCTCATCACTAATTTGCGGAACAGGAGAATAAGCTCCCATTCCCCCCGTATTTGGACCTTGGTCTCCATCAAACGCTCGCTTATGGTCCTGAGCGATTTCAAGTGGTATCACAGTCTGCCCATTTACAAAGGCCATAAGTGAAAACTCTTCACCGGCCAAAAATTCCTCAATTACAACACGAGAAGACGCTGCACCGAACTTAGCACCAACTAGCATTTCTTCAAGGCTTTCCAAGGCTTCCTCTTTGGTCATCGCCACGGTAACACCTTTTCCCGCTGCAAGTCCATCCGCTTTTATTACAATCGGAGCGCCTTTTTCCTCTATATAATTACTTGCCTCATCAAAGGAAGTGAAAACCGCATAATCAGCAGTTGGAATTTGGTATTTTTTCATTAATTCCTTTGCAAACGACTTACTGCCTTCAATTTCAGCAGCTGCTTTTTTAGGGCCAAAAACAGGAAGACCTGCTTCAGTAAATCGATCTGCCAGTCCTTCAAGGAGCGGAACTTCAGGTCCAATAATCGTTAACCCAATTCCTTCCTCTTTCGCAAATTGAATCAATTTTTCCTGTTCAGACTCTTGCAGCGGAACCATTTCAGCAAAATCCTCCATACCGGGATTCCCGGGAGCTGCAAAAACATGGTCCACATTACTGCTTTCACTTACTTTACGGCAAATCGCATGCTCTCTTCCACCACGGCCAATGATTAAAACCTTCACAACTACACCCCCATTAGTGTTTGAAATGTCTTACTCCTGTAAAGACCATGGCAATTCCGTACTCATCCGCTTTTTTAATCGAATCTTCGTCGCGAATCGATCCACCTGGTTGAATAATTGCAGTGATTCCTGCATTTGCCGCAGCCTCAACGGTATCGTCCATTGGGAAAAAGGCATCAGAGGCAAGTCCTGCACCTACTGCTTTTTCTCCAGCTTGTTTAAAGGCAATTTCAGCTGCTCCAACGCGATTCATCTGACCAGCACCAATTCCGATGGTCATCCCATTTCTTGCAACAACAATGGCATTTGATTTAACATGTTTCACAACCTGCCAGCCCAGCTTCAATGATTCCCACTCTGCTTCTGTTGGTTGTCTTTTTGTTGGAATGGTGATCGTCGCATCCTCAAGTGTGTAACGATCTTGTTCTTGAACAAGCAGTCCGCCTTCAATCGTCGTCATTTTGAATTCAGGTTTTTTAGCTTGATCAAATGGTATAGTTAAAAGGCGAAGATTTTTCTTCCCTGTTAAAATCGATAAGGCTTCCTCAGAAAATGCCGGAGCAATAATAATTTCTAAGAAAATTTCACGAAGCTTCCCTGCAGTCGCCGCATCCACTTCTCGGTTGAATGCAATAATTCCACCAAAAATAGAAACAGGGTCGGCAGCAAATGCCTTTTCAAAAGCTTCATACGCTGTTTTTCCTGTGCCAACACCGCATGGATTCATATGCTTAACCGCTACAGCAGCCGGCTCTGAGAATTCTTTCACAATCTGAAGCGCAGCATCCGCATCATTAATATTATTATAGGAAAGCTCTTTCCCGTGAAGCTGCTTCGAATTTGCGATTGAAAAAGCAGAACCTAATGGTTTTTTATAAAAGGCTGCTTTTTGGTGTGGATTTTCTCCGTAACGGAGTGATTGTTTCAATTCATAGGTTACCGTTAAATTTTCCGGTGTTTCCTCTTGAGCCAAATCTGTCATATATTGAGCAATCAGCGCATCATATGCAGCAGTGTGACGGAATACCTTTGCGGCAAGCTTTACTCTTGTCTCAAGCTTCGTTTGACCATCCGCTTTTAATTCCTCTGCAACCGTTTGATAATCAGCTGGGTCAACTACGACTGTAATATATTGATGATTCTTCGCGGAAGCACGGAGCATTGTCGGCCCGCCAATATCAATATTTTCAATCGCATCTGCTACCGTCACATCCGGCTTCTCGATGGTTTGCTGGAATGGATAAAGATTTACACATACTAGTTGGATCGGTTGAATTCCGTGCTCTTCTAATTGACCTTGATGTGCAGGATCATCGTGTTTTGCCAATAAACCACCATGGATCAGTGGATTCAAGGTTTTAACACGGCCTTCTAAGATTTCAGGAAACCCGGTAACATCACTTACACTAAGAACTGGAATTCCTTGTTCCTGAATAGCTTTCTTTGTTCCGCCCGTAGAAATAATTTCAAAACCAAGATTTACAAGTTCTTTTGCAAACTCGATTACGCCAGTTTTATCTGAAACACTAATAAGTGCTCGCTTTTTTGCCATTTACAATACCCCCTTGTGTTAAAAGCACCTGTAAAATTGCCGGATATAGCTTGTGTTCAATTGCATGGATTTTGTTCTGTAGGCTTTCACGTGTTTCATCTTCTTCCAAACGAACCCGTTCCTGAACGATAATCGGCCCAGTGTCCATTCCCTCATCAACAAAATGAATGGTTACACCGCTCCATGTTGCTTTTGCGTCAAGCGCCTGACCAATGGCATCTTTACCAGGAAAGGCAGGAAGTAAGGAAGGATGAATATTGACGATTCTTCCTTGAAACTCTCGCAGTAAGGTCGGTCCTATTAAACGCATATAGCCCGCGAGGACAATGAATTCCACGCCACGTCTTTTTAACTCCGCAAGAATTTCCGTCTCATAGGCATCCTTTGATGGATAATCCTTAGCCGAAAAAGCAAAGCTTGGAATTCTGGCGGCATTTGCCCGATCAACCGCAAAAGCACCAGGTTTGTCACAAACTAGAAGTGAAATATCGGCCTTTAGCTCTCCAGATTGAACGACATCAATGATGGCTTGAAAATTACTTCCGCTCCCTGATGCAAATACTGCGATTTTTTTCATTTTTTTCCTCCAGCCGGGATGATGCTAATTCCATCCGTTTCGGTTACACTCCCGATTTCATACGCTGTTTCACCGCATTGCCCAAAATGTTCTAGCACATCAGAAGCAATCGTCTTGTCTACTGCAATCACCATACCAATTCCCATATTAAAGATATTATACATCTCCTGTCGGTCAATTTGTCCAACAGATTCCATCAGCTTGAACACAGGTGGAATGTTAAAGCTTTGTTCCTGAATTTCTGCACCAAGTCCCTCTGGGAGCATTCTTGGGATATTCTCAATAAAACCACCGCCGGTAATATGAGCCATTCCCTTTAAGTTGAATTTTTTCAAAGCAGATAAAATTGATTTCACATAAATCTTTGTTGGCTTCAGCAGTTCTTCCCCTAAAGTACAACCAAGTTCATCAACATACTCTGATAAAGACTGATTAGCAAAAACTTTGCGTACAAGGGAATAGCCATTGCTATGGATTCCACTTGATGCCAAACCGATAAGAACATCCCCAGGTTTAATCGCTTCACCTGTAATCAATTGTGTTTTTTCACAAGCACCTACCGAAAATCCTGCTAAATCATATTCCGATTCATTGTACAAACCAGGCATCTCTGCCGTTTCTCCGCCAATTAAAGCACAGCCTGCTTGTTCACAGCCATCCGCGATTCCTTTTACAATTGCCTCAATCTTTTCAGGCACAGCCTTTCCGCAGGCTATGTAGTCAAGAAAATACAAAGGCTCTGCTCCTTGGACGACAATGTCATTCACACACATTGCTACCGCATCAATGCCGATTGTATCGTGCTTATCCATCATAAAAGCAAGCATCAGCTTGGTTCCGACTCCGTCCGTTCCCGAAACGAGGACTGGCTCTTTTAATTGAAGCGCAGATAGGTCAAACATGCCCCCAAAACCGCCTAAACCGCCCAATACTCCGGCCCTTGCTGTTTTTTGAACATGCTTTTTCATTCGTTCAACCGCCTCATAGCCTGCTTCGATGTTTACTCCCGCTTCTTTATATGCATTTGCCACGACAGTTCCTCCTATCTACTTTTGGTAATAGTATTGAAGTGTATCCGGATAAATTTCTGTCGGGTAATTTCCTGTAAAGCAGCCTAGGCAATACCCGCCTGTTCCGTTCGCATCCTTTTTACCAATTGCTTCAACCATCCCTTCAACGCTTAAGAAGGTAAGCGAATCGGCTCCAATCAGTTCCCTGATTTCCTCGACTGATTTATCGGAAGCAATCAATTCTTCCTTTGTTGATGTATCAATTCCATAGAAACATGGATTTTTTATTGGTGGAGAGCTAATCACAACATGGACTTCTGTCGCTCCAGCATCTTTTAGCATGGTGACAATTCGTCTGCTGGTCGTTCCGCGGACGATTGAATCATCGACCATGACGACCCGTTTCCCTTCCACTACTCCACGAACAGGTGAAAGTTTCATTTTAACCCCTTGCTCACGTAACGATTGTGAGGGCTGAATAAACGTTCTGCCAACATAACGGTTTTTAATTAACCCCATTTCGTACGGAATCCCAGAGGCTTCCGCATAACCAATTGCTGCAGAAATACTTGAATCGGGTACCCCGGTAACAACATCTGCTTCAATCGGGGCTTCTTTATATAATTGCTTCCCAAGATTCTTCCGGGCTGTATGAACATTGATTCCTTGAATATCACTATCAGGTCTTGAAAAATAAATATATTCCATCATACAAATAGCTTTTGTTGAACTCACCGCAAATTGTTCCGAGACAATACCGTTATCGTTAATGATAAGCAGTTCCCCTGGCATAATATCGCGTATATATTCCGCACCGATGACATCAAATGCACAGGTTTCCGATGCCACAACATAGGCATCACCAAGGCAGCCAAGTGATAATGGCCGTAATCCATGTGGGTCAAGTGCTACCAATAATTCTGTTTCCGTCATAATCAAGTAGGCATAAGCCCCTTTTAGCATAGAAAGTGCGTTCTTCGCCTGATCTTTCAACTCAGAATAACCGCTTCTTTTCATTAAGTGAGCCAAGACCTCTGTATCTGAACTTGTTTGAAAAATACTGCCCTGTGATTCCAGCTGATGTTTAAGCGAATTAACATTAACGAGATTTCCATTATGTGCAAGGGCAAGACTACCAACTTGAGAATGGAACAGCAGGGGCTGGACATTTTCATATCCTCCGCCCCCGGCAGTTGCATAACGCACGTGACCAATTGCCCCGTTCCCTGTTAATTCTTTCATCGCATCGGCAGTAAAAATTTCCGTAACCAATCCTTCACCTTTTACGCCTTTAAGTGCTTTACCATCAGTTACAACAATGCCGGTACCTTCCTGTCCGCGGTGCTGCAAACTGTGAAGTGCATAATAAGTAAGCTGTGCCGCGTCTTGATGTCCCCAAACTCCAAAAACTCCGCACTCTTCATTTAATCCCTTGATTTCAGCAAGCATGGGATAGCTCCTTTCCAAGCAGCTTTTAATTCGTTCACCGAAGCATCAAGTACAAAGCCGTTATCGCCTGATACCTGCAATGTTGCTGTATCGGTTACTTCCCCAATCAATTTTGCATCAACTAAACGCTCAAACTCTGTTTGATTTTCTTTTTTCACTGTTATTAGAAAACGAGATTGGGTTTCACTAAATAAAGCTGATACAGCATTTCCTGTGATACTCACTTCTGCTCCCAGCTGATTGTCAGCAAAAAGGCATTCTGCTAAAGCCACTCCCAGGCCGCCTTCAGAAAGGTCGTGAGCTGATTCAACCACACCCGCACGGATTGCAGCGAGCACTTTATTCTGTCTTTCTTTTTCAATCTTGACGTTCAACTCAGGGGCACGGCCAAAAACTTTTCCGTTCAATAGTTTTTGCAGCTCACTACCGCCAAACTCATCTTTTGTTTCTCCGACAAGATAAATTAAATCTCCGCTGTTTTTAAAATTTTGTGTTGTAATATGATCAAGATCCGTCACTAAACCGACCATTCCAACAACCGGTGTTGGATAGATGGCTGTTCCGCTTGTTTCGTTATATAAAGAGACGTTTCCGCCAATGACCGGTGTCTCAAGAACACGGCAAGCTTCACTCATGCCGTCTGCTGCTTTCTCAATTTGCCAGAAAACTTCAGGCTTTTCCGGGTTACCGAAATTTAAGTTATCGGTAATAGCCAATGGTTCCGCACCTGAGCAAACGATATTACGTGCCGCTTCCGCAACAGCAATTTTTCCGCCCATTTCCGGATCTAAATACACATAACGTGAATTACAATCCGTTGTCATGGCCAAAGCTTTACGAGTACCGCGAATTCTGACTACCGCTGCGTCCGATCCTGGTGATACAACTGTATTTGTCCGTACCATGTGATCATACTGCTCATAAACCCATTCCTTGCTGGCAACCGTTGGCTGACTTAAAAGGTCTAAAAGAGTTGCTTTCATATCCTCTACAAAAGGAGCCTCATTCTCCATTGCCTGGAACTCTGCAAAATAGCTTGGCTCTGTTGATGGCTTATGGTAAACCGGTGCATCCTCGGCTAATGCATCAGCTGGAACATCTGCAACAACGTCTCCGTTATGAAGTAAGCGGAGCTGTTTATCACTTGTAACCTTCCCAATGGCAACAGCTTCTAAATCATATTTTTTAAAAAGATCTACGATTTCTTGTTCTCTTCCTTTTTTCACAACAATGAGCATCCGTTCTTGCGATTCAGATAACATCATTTCATACGGAGTCATTCCTGTTTCCCGCTGAGGAACAAGGTCTAAGTTCATCTCAATTCCCATTCCAGCTTTACTTGCCATTTCCGCGGAAGAACTGACTAAGCCTGCAGCGCCCATATCCTGAATTCCTACAAGGGCATCGGAGTGAATGAGTTCTAAACATGCTTCGAGTAACAGCTTCTCCATAAACGGATCGCCAACCTGTACAGCTGGGCGGTCTTCACTGGATTGCTCCGTTAATTCCTCCGACGCAAAGGTAGCGCCATGGATTCCGTCACGGCCTGTTTTCGCACCGACATACATAACCGTGTTGCCTTCGCCATGCGCCTGACCTTTTTTAATATCCTTATGGTCAATTAGACCAACACACATTGCATTGACTAATGGATTTCCTTCATAGCATGGATCAAATTGAATTTCGCCGCCTACGGTTGGAATTCCGATACAGTTGCCGTATCCGGCAATCCCAGCGACAACTTCTTTAAATAAATAGCGGACACGTGCTGAATCTAACTCTCCAAAACGAAGAGAATTTAGCATTGCAATTGGACGTGCCCCCATTGAAAATACGTCACGGATAATCCCGCCGACACCTGTTGCTGCACCTTGGTAAGGCTCGATAGCTGAAGGATGGTTATGACTTTCAATTTTAAACACAACCGCCTGATTATCACCGATATCAACGATACCTGCCCCTTCCCCAGGGCCCTGAAGTACACGCTCACCTGTAATCGGGAATTTTTTCAATACTGGCTTGGAATTTTTGTAGCTGCAGTGTTCAGACCACATAACCGAAAATAAGCCTGTTTCTGTATAATTTGGCGTGCGTCCAAGGATTTTTTCAACCAACGCAAACTCTTCATCGGACAAACCCATTTGCTGATATACTTTTTCCGCTTTAATCTCATTCGGATTTGGTTCACGCGTTAACAACATGTGCTTCCCTCCAAGTCTTTACAATCGATTGAAACAATTTAAGCCCGTCGGCACTGCCTAAAAGAGCATCCACAGCTCTTTCCGGATGCGGCATCATACCTAATACGTTGCCTTTTTCGTTCATTATACCAGCGATATTTTCTAAGCTTCCGTTCGGATTTTCCTGGTAGGTAAAAACGATTTGGTTATTTGCTTTTAGCTTTGCCAGCGTTTCCTCGTCGCAATAGTAATTCCCTTCACCATGTGCAACTGGAATCGTGATGGTTTCTCCTGCAGCTAATTCAGAAGTAAACATCGTTTGATTGTTTTCAACCTTTAATTCAACTTGCTTACAAATAAAGGATAAACTTTCGTTTCGTCTCATTGCTCCCGGAAGCAACCCTGCTTCCAAAAGAATTTGAAATCCGTTGCAAACACCCATAACCGGCTTGCCGGCTTGTGCCGCCTTCACAACCTCTTTCATGACATTACTGAATCGGGCAATGGCTCCTGAGCGTAAATAATCTCCGTATGAAAAGCCTCCTGGAAGTAAAATCCCATCAAACTCATCAAGGCTTTCTGCATCATGCCAAACATATTCAACCTGTTCCCCAAGCTCATCTTTAATCGCATGAAACATGTCAATATCACAGTTTGATCCTGGAAAAACGATTACCGCAAATTTCACTGGACCACACACTCCTCTACCTCATAACGGTAATCTTCAATAACCGGATTTGCTAAAAGGTTTGAGCAAATTTCATTGATCACTTCATGAATATCACGGTCAGACTTTTCAATTGTTAATTCCATATATTTACCGATTCGGACATCGGCCACTTCCTTGTAGTTTAAAGAATGTAAAGAATGAGTTACTGCTTTACCTTGAGGGTCTAATACACTTTCTCTTAACGTGACAAATACCTTTACTTTAAACATTCTGATGTCCTCCCAATCTCGCTAAAATATTTTCATATGCATCTGTTAAACTTCCAAGGTCCCGACGGAATACATCTTTATCGAGCTTTTTATTTGTCTCTTTCTCCCACAATCTGCAGGTATCAGGTGATATTTCATCGGCAAGCAGGATTTGCCCATCCGTGTCTTTTCCAAACTCTAATTTAAAGTCAATCAGACGAATACCCAATTCTTCGAAAAAGCTCGATAAAACTGCATCAACTTCTAAGGCTTTCTCTCTTAATACCTTGATTTCTTCTTCTGTAGCTAAATCCAATTCAAGAATATGGTCGACGGTAACAAGCGGGTCGCCAAGTTCATCATCTTTTAAGTAAAATTCAACAATTGGAGCCTTCAACGGCGTTCCTTCTTCAACACCTAGTCTTTTGGAAAAGCTTCCTGCTGCAACATTACGGACAACTGTTTCAAGTGGGATAATATTAACCTTTTTCACAAGTTGTTCTAATTCCGACACACGCTCGATAAAATGCGAATCAATACCCTTTTCTTTTAACTTTAAAAAGAGCAAACTCGTAATCTCATTATTTAAACGCCCTTTACCGGTAATGTCTGCTTTCTTTTGCCCGTTAAAGGCAGTTGCAGAATCTTTATATTCCACTAAAACAACCTGGTCATTTTCCGTTTTATAAATTCTTTTCGCTTTTCCTTCGTATAGAAGTTCTTTCATCAGGAACGCCTCCAAATTTTGCAATATTGGGAATTTTATTCGTTGAAGAGGGGCCCAACTGCTGCCCCTTATTTTTTTAGTTCAAACCTAAACGGTCAAAAATCGTATCTACATGCTGCAGGTGATAGCTGTAATCAAAGCAGTCTGCAATTTCTTCCGCATTAAGAAGGCTGGTAATTTTTGTTTCAGCCTCAATCAACTGACGGAATGGTACTTGTTTTTCCCATGCTTCCATTGCTTTTGGCTGAACAGTATCGTAAGCCTCTTCACGTGATAATCCTTTATCTATCAACGCAAGCAATACACGCTGTGAATAAATTAATCCAAGTGTACGATCCATATTGCGCTTCATATTTTCTGGATAAACTGTAAGATTTTTAATAATATTACCGAAACGGTTCAACATGTAATTTAAAGCGATTGTCGCATCCGGTAGAATAACTCTTTCAGCAGATGAATGAGAAATATCGCGTTCATGCCATAATGGAACATTTTCGTAGGCTGTCAACATATAGCCGCGAATCACGCGAGCCATTCCTGTCATGTTTTCAGAACCAATTGGGTTCCGCTTATGCGGCATCGCTGATGATCCCTTTTGCCCCTTCGCGAAAAATTCTTCAACTTCACGCGTTTCACTCTTTTGCAGACCGCGAACTTCAACCGCAAACTTTTCAATCGAAGTGGCGATTAAAGCAATCGTTGACATATAGTGAGCATGACGGTCACGCTGCAGGGTTTGTGTTGAGATTGGTGCTCTTTGTATGCCAAGCTTTTCACACACATATTGTTCAACAAACGGGTTGATATTGGCATAGGTTCCAACAGCACCGGAAATTTTACCAAATTCAACGCCTTCTGCAGCTTGCTTGAAGCGATCAAGATTCCGTTTCATTTCCTCATACCAAAGGGCAAGCTTTAAACCAAAAGTAGTAGGTTCTGCGTGAACTCCATGGGTACGCCCCATCATAACGGTCATTTTGTGTTCTTGTGCTTTATTTTTTAAAATTTCAACAAAGTTTTCGATATCTTTTAGTAAAATCGCATTGGCCTGTTTTAAGACATACGATAAAGCCGTGTCGACCACATCTGTCGAGGTTAAGCCGTAATGAACCCATTTGCGTTCTTCTCCTAATGTTTCTGATACAGCGCGGGTAAAGGCTACAACATCGTGTCTAGTTTCTTCTTCGATTTCTTTAATTCTGTCAATATTAAAGGATGCATTTTCACGAAGCTTTTTTACATCCTCCTTCGGAATTTCACCAAGCTCTGACCAGGCTTCGCAAGCAAGGATTTCTACTTCAAGCCAAGCTTTAAAGCGATTTTCTTCTGTCCAAATAGCACCCATTTCCGGTCTTGTATAACGATCAATCATGTTTTATCCTCCGATCTTTTCTGTTACTTTCCAAATGCCGCTTTGTTCAATTTCTGTAAGGGCCTCTGTTACATTATCACGTAAAATCGTTACGTGTCCCATTTTACGTTTTATTTTTGGTTCTTTTTTTCCGTAAAGGTGAACCTTCCAGTCTTTCATACCCGGAATTTCTTCATACATACTTTCAAGATGTTCCCCTAATAGGTTGACCATAACTACTGGTTTTAATAGCTCGGTACTTCCTAGAGGCAGATTGCAGATTGCACGTACATGCTGTTCAAACTGTGACGTCACGCAGGCTTCAATCGAAAAGTGCCCTGAATTATGAGGCCGTGGAGCCAGTTCATTGATATATATTGTTCCATCACTAGTTAAAAACATTTCAACCGCAAGTGTTCCGACTAAATTTAATGAATCCGCAATTTGTTTTGCCTTTTCAATTGCATTTTTTTGGATAACTTCCGAAATGCGGGAGGGAACAATCGTTTGATGCAATATATTGTCTTGATGGATATTTTCTGCCACAGGGAATATCGCTGTTTCCCCATCAAGCTTGCGTGTGACGATAACCGATATTTCCTTTTCAAAGGGAATCCATTTTTCGAGCACACATGCACCCTGTTTGATGAGTTCCTCCGCTTTTTGCAGGTCCTGCTGAACTTTTATGACAAGCTGTCCCTTTCCGTCGTAGCCGCCTCTTGCCGTCTTCAACACAGCGGGATAGCCGATTGCTTCAATTTTTAAAGATAAATCCTCTTGACTGTTAATGACTTCATATGGGGCTACTTCCACACCTGCCTGCTGGATTGCCGCCTTTTCCTTAATCCGGTCCTGGGTAATCGTCAGTAATGTAGGTCCTTGTGGAACATACGCCCGTTCACAAATCCATTCAAGTGTATCTGCATCAATGTTTTCAAATTCATAAGTTATAACATCACTGATTCCTGCTAACTTACTAATGGCCTCACGATCATCATAAGCTCCAATGACTTCAAAATCGGACACTTGCCCGCAAGGTGAGTCTGAAGTTGGCTCCAAGACAGCGATTCGATAGCCCTGAGCCTTAGCCGAGAGGGCCATCATTCTTCCCAATTGACCACCGCCGATAATCCCAATTGTCGACCCCGGTAAAATTATTTTATTAGACAAGCTGCTCACCGCTTTCTAGAACTTCTTCCTTGATTGCATGGCGTCTTGCTTCTAATTTTTTCGTTAATTCATTATCTTCTGTTGATAAAATTTGTGCTGCTAAAAGACCTGCGTTTACTGCTCCGGCTTTACCAATTGCAACGGTTGCCACCGGTACTCCGCCCGGCATTTGCACGATCGAAAGCAGAGAGTCTAAACCATTTAAGGCCTTTGATTGGACCGGAACCCCGATGACGGGAAGCGTCGTTTTTGCTGCTACCATTCCCGGAAGATGTGCTGCACCGCCTGCTCCTGCAATAATTACCTTTAAACCTCTATCCCGTGCTTCTTGCGCATAGGTAAACATTAAATCTGGTGTCCGATGCGCAGAAACTACCTTTTTTTCATATGCAATTTCGAGTTCTTCTAATATTTCACAGGCATGTTTCATTGTTTCCCAGTCCGATTTGCTTCCCATGATGACACCAACAAGCTTCGTCATGCCGCATCCCCCTTTTAGCCAAATAAAAAGCCCAGACAAATAGCATCCTCTAAAAGAGAAAGCCATTTGTCCGGGCATCTTGATGAAAAGGTCAACAAAGTTAAGGCTTCTCCCCTAACTGTATTGTTGCCGAACATATTGACTTTCCCTCATAGTCCAATAATTTACGGTTATTGGGTAGAAACTTATGGGCCCTATTCCCATTGATATACGAGGGTAAGATTATTTGTCATTTGCTACACACTTATCTTACAATCCAATCGATTAGCTGTCAACCATTATATCGAACAATTAAAATTGGTTAGCACTATATTGTTCGTGTTTTACTCATTAAAGCGCCCTTCAAAGACAATTTGACGGCCAATTGGTTCAAAACTGGTTTCATTTCCCTTTTTGATTTCTTGAAAAATCGGCTTTTCAAGCCGTCTGATTGGGACATATCCCTGCTGCTTCATTCGTGTTAGGCACGCATCAATGGTTTCATTTTCCTGTACTTCAAATTGCATTTTTCTCTGGCTCTTTTGACTCATGAAAATAACTTCCCTCTTTTCACGGATTTGACCCAGAACCCCCCGTGGATGGATTTGGGTTCATACGAAATAATAAATGCCTTTGGATCTAGATTCTTGATTGTATCATAGAGCTTTAATTCAAATTTTCTCGGGGTTAGGATTTGCATGGCCATCCGATCCCCTTCAAGTCCGTTTGCTTCCCAGTTTGTTACTCCGTATCCCTTTTCCCGCAGTATTCCCGGTAAATTTTTATCATACTCGCTTGTGATTACATTGACAGTAATATAGCCAAGTGCGAGCTTTTCCTCTATTTTCATTCCGACTACAACACCGATTCCGTATCCCACCGCATACGCAATGAGGTTCTGGATTTCATTTAAGTTATTTAACACTAGGCCAAGGCCCAGTACATATATAACTACTTCAATCATACTGAGGAGTGCAGCCAAATACCGTTGTCCTTTTAAGGTTAAGATCATTCTAATTGTAAAAAAGGAGACATAGACAATATTGATAACAAGGATTATGGCTACCATCATGAAACTATTCTCTAACAAAATATTTACCCCCTTTATATATCCTTCCCCCACTTTAGCACAATTTTTACAAAGGTCTAGTAGCTTGATTATGTATTTAGAAAAAATTTTCTTACTAAACATTTTTGTTCCATGTTGCATCATATATGTTCCGGTTTGTCTGTTTTATGTTCCATTTAAAAATTTTTATGCCAAATTAGTCCGTTTTATATTCCTATACCCTTTTAGATAAAAAAAAATCCAGACAGATGTCTGGATTAAGTAACAATTAATTCCCTCAATTATATCCAAAAAGAGATTTATTAGGTGTATTGCTTAGTTATAAAGTTACCTTTTTAATTGTTTTTAATTTTATGTTCCATATTAAACCATATATGGACTAACTCATCTTTTATATGTTCCAATTTAGAATTATATGTTCCACATTATTATTTTTATGTGCCACTGCTTTATCCACGAACACCAAAAAAGACAACCTTCATCAGGTTGTCTTTTTTGGTGCCTGGCAACGTCCTACTCTCACAGGGGGACAGCCCCCAACTACCATCGGCGCTGAGAAGCTTAACTTCCGTGTTCGGTATGGGAACGGGTGTGACCTTCTCGCCATTATTGCCAGACTATTTGTTTGAGGTATCATTCCCTCAAAACTAGATAATACAGAAGAAGTTTTAGTAAAAACGA
>NZ_JAEHGC010000013.1 GCF_016107705.1 Neobacillus cucumis | reverse complement strand
TTAAGTGGCTCAGTAGCTCAGTCGGTAGAGCAAAGGACTGAAAATCCTTGTGTCGGCGGTTCGATTCCGTCCTGAGCCACCTTTAAGTTTTAATAGATACGCCGATGTAGCTCAATTGGTAGAGCAACTGAATCGTAATCAGTAGGTTGGGGGTTCAATTCCTCTCGTCGGCACCTTAAGCTGACAATTCAACTCTCATATGTGGAGGGGTAGCGAAGTGGCTAAACGCGGCGGACTGTAAATCCGCTCCCTCCGGGTTCGGCGGTTCGAATCCGTCCCCCTCCACCATTTTAGGGGTATAGTTTAAAGGTAGAACGAAGGTCTCCAAAACCTTTGGTGTGGGTTCAATTCCTACTACCCCTGCCAATTATTTTCATTATGGCGGTTGTGGCGAAGTGGTTAACGCATCGGATTGTGGTTCCGACATTCGTGGGTTCGATTCCCATCAGCCGCCCCATTTAATTTTTATTGAATAAGTGGTAAATTTATTATACTATTGGGCTATAGCCAAGCGGTAAGGCATCGCACTTTGACTGCGACATGCGTTGGTTCAAATCCAGCTAGCCCAGCCAATTTGCGGAAGTAGTTCAGTGGTAGAACACCACCTTGCCAAGGTGGGGGTCGCGGGTTCGAATCCCGTCTTCCGCTCCAGAGTTTTTTCACGTCAGTAAAAATAATTCTCTTTAAATGGCGGCATAGCCAAGTGGTAAGGCCAAGGTCTGCAAAACCTTTATCCACCGGTTCGAATCCGGTTGCCGCCTCCATCTTTACAATTTGTGTTGAGATTGGAAAATTAAAATAATATGATTTCGCCGGGGTGGCGGAACTGGCAGACGCACAGGACTTAAAATCCTGCGGTAGGTGACTACCGTACCGGTTCGATTCCGGTCCTCGGCATTAGCTTCAAAATTTTATACACGCCGGTGTGGCGGAATTGGCAGACGCGCACGACTCAAAATCGTGTTCCGCAAGGAGTGTCGGTTCGACCCCGACCACCGGTATCACAGACAGTGTGAGAACACAGTCACATCAACGGTTTGACAATTATGTCAGACCGTTTTTTGTTGTTTGATGAAAATCATATTGAACAAATCAGATGTTTGTCATTCTCTTCCTCAAGAGTTGCAGATCGGATTCTAGCAAGAAATTGTTCTTCAAGGCTTGTAGGAGCTGGAAGGATATTCATTCTCATCTTTTAGGTTATAATAAAACAAATTAGAAGAAAAAGGATGATTTTAAATGAAAAATTTGGAGAGCACATCGGAAACAATTAAGGTGATGCAAAGTCATGTCTCTGTC
This sequence comes from Neobacillus cucumis, assembly GCF_016107705.1. The sequence goes on along the minus strand of NZ_JAEHGC010000013.1, from coordinate 154,759 downwards.
CGCAAGTATTTAGCAGACCCAATCCCAAAAGAACATTTATTGGAAATCCTTCAATCAGGACAGGGTGCGGCTACTTCCCATTTTGTCCAGGCTTATTCCATCATTCATGTTACGGACAAGGAAAAGAAAGATCAAATAGCTGAACTTGCCAAAAATAAACATATAAGCGACGCTGCAGATTTTTTCCTATTTTGCGTGGATTTAAAGCGCTTGGAAGTGGCTGGCAGAAAGCATGGGATTGTCATTGAACACGATAATTTAGAAAATTTTATGGTCGCAATCATTGACACCGCCCTTATTGCCCAGAACGTTATCACGGCAGCAGAATCACTTGGTTATGGCGGCTGCTATATCGGAGGTGTTCGGAATAATCCCGATCCCATTAGCAAGCTTGTTGGCCTTCCTGACAAGGTAGTGCCGCTATTTGGATTATGCTTAGGCATTCCTGCCGAAAAGAACGAGGTAAAACCGAGACTCCCGTTAGACGCTATTCTCCATGAAAATCAGTATAACGTAGAGAAATATGGAAGTTTACTTGACGAGTATGATCAAACAATGAGCACCTATTATCAACAGCGTTCTAGCAATAATAAACAAACTACATGGACTGAATCCATGGCTAATTTTATGAAAAATAAGAGAAGAGTTCATATGCGGGAATTTGTTGAAAGCAAAGGATTTCATTTGGAATAGAAAAAAGGTTAGGCGCCATTTTCAAATGGCGCCTGATTTATTTTGGATATTTGTTTTTAAAAAGCATATTCGGACATGCAAATAACGCCAAAAGGTTGTTCGAATGCATAGCCCTAAATTGTCCGATAAAATATAAGACTATAAACCAATTTTCTAAAGCTCCCATGCCTCTTTTAATAACTGTATTCCTTTTTCAATTTCAGATTCGGATAAACCGCCAAAACCGAGTAAGACCCTAGAACCAAAGCTTCCTTTAGAATGATAATAATAGGCCGATAAGGGATATACCTTTACCCCAACCTTTATAGCTCTTCTGATTAGCTGCTCTTCCCCCATCCCGTTTTTTACTTCCAATACAATATGAAGGCCGGAATTTTCACCAATAACAAGCACGTTCTCCCCAAGAAAATTTTTAATCGACTGCATTAAAACAGCATGCTTCTTGCGGTAAAGGGTTCTCATTTTATTTAAATGACTTTGCCAATAACCTTCACTCATAAAGCGATAAAGGGTATCCTGATGCAGTCGGGAGGACGTCTGCTTATAAATGGTATAGCGTTCGTGATACCTCTTTAACAAAATCGGCGGTAAAACGAGATAACTGATTCGGATCGAAGGTATTAAAGACTTGGAGAAAGTGCCTAAATAGATCACTCGTCCTTTTTGATCCAACCCCTGCAACGAAGGAATCGGCTTTCCCTTATAGCGATATTCGCCGTCATAATCATCTTCAATGATATAACCATTCTTTTCCTCCGCCCATTTTAACAATTCCAACCTTCGGGATATAGGCATTACCATCCCAAAAGGGAATTGATGAGAGGGAGTCACATAAGCAACACTAGCATGACTGCTATTCAGTTCCTGTATATTCAATCCATCTTCATCAAGTGGGATAAAAATCGTGTTGGCCCCGAAATCTTGTAGGACCGTTTTCGTTCGATGAAATCCGGGATTCTCCAGTCCATAGGTTTGGCCTTTGCCGAGTAACATACACAATAATCCGATTAGAAACTGGGTCCCAGCTCCAATGATAATTTGCCGGGCAGAACATTTTACCCCCCTGGAGGCAAATAAATACTTTGCAATTTGCTCACGGAGTAACAGTTCTCCTTGAGGATTTCCATTATAGAACAACTCTCCCCGATCCAAAGATTGGATCGTCAATTTCCGCCATGCGGCATTTGGAAAGTTTTCTAAATCCACTTGGCCTGAATTGAAATCAATTTTAGCAATTTCTTGTGGTATTTGATCACTGATTACCTCCATTTTTTGAGGATAATCCTGGCTTGAGAATAGGTCATCTTCAAAAGGAGTAACAAATAGGCCTTTTCGGGGTTTACTTTCTAAATATCCCTCTGCGCATAACTGATCATAGGCTGACTGAACAGTGTTAAGGCTTAAACCAAGATAATTAGATAAATTTCTTTTGGACGGTAATTTTTCTTTCGGTTTTATTCTACCTGATGAGATTTCTTCTTTAATGTAGTCGGCCAACTGTAAATACAGCGGTTTACTCATGCTATTATCCAAAACAGGTGTTATTTCAATCATGATTTTATCCTCCAGTCTATTTCTGGAACCATTAAGTTTGTCGAAACTGGTACTTTTGATTATACCAGATTGTGATTTAATATTGTTAAAGGATCCTTAAAGGGGATGAGGGAAGATGGCAAGAACAAAAATAAGGATATTGAAAAATCCACAGGAATGGAAAGAAGCATTTCCAATAATGAAACAGCTGCGGACGCATTTAAATGAAGCAAGCTTTCTTCAATTGGTTCAGGAAGCTGTGGAAAAAGAAGGGTATCAATTAGCGGCCTTATATGAAGATGAAAGCGTTGTTGCTGTAACAGGATTTATGCCCATGATCACGTTATATAATGGCAGGTCCATTTGGGTCTGCGATTTAGTGGCAGATGAAGAAAAGCGGTCGAAAGGGTATGGAAAAAAACTTTTAAATTTTGTCCATCAATGGGCAAAAGAGAATGGCTTTGGGATTGTCTCACTCTCATCCGGCTTACAACGGGGAGATGCTCATCGTTTTTATGAAGATAAGATGGAATATGACAAGGTTAGCTATGTTTTTTTAAAAAGACTTTGATATAAAATAAGGCTATATAAATCAGGTTTTACCAGAATCTTTACCTGCACAAGGTATCATTTTTATATTAAATATGCTGTGTTAAACTTGGTTGTTGATTTCCGCACCAATCAACTTTGTTTAAAAAATCAATATTGTTCTTCAAAAAAGCCATTAAAAAAAGAAAGAGGAAAGCATATGAATTCAACAATATTACAAACAGAATCATCTAAAACAAAGGCCATCGTCATAAACGCCCTTTTCATCGCAATGACCTTTGTCGCAACAATGTTTATTAACGTAAGGCTGCCATTAATGGGTAACGGAGGTTTAATCCATATGGGTAACGTGCCTCTTTTTCTAGCAGCCTTGGTTTACGGAAAAAAAACAGGAGCCATCGCAGGCGCCTTCGGTATGGGCCTATTTGATATTGTCTCTGGTTGGGCAATATGGTCACCGTTCACATTTGTCATTGTGGGTGCAATGGGCTTTGTAGTTGGTCTAATATCTGAAAAGGCCAAAGGTAATAGAGTCCTTGTTATTACCCTAGCAATTGCAACTGCACTAATTATAAAAGTCGTGGGCTACTATTTTGCTGAAGTCATCCTTTACGGTAACTGGGTACAGCCATTCGGCTCCATCCCAGGAAACATTATGCAGGTCGTATTAGCCGGTATCATTGTAATCCCAATTGCAGCGCGTTTGAAGAAAAGAGCTTGATTATAAGCGTGAAACATATTTTGGAACGATATCAAAATGGCCGGCAAACGTAAATTTTGGATTTGTCGACAGTCAAAGTCAACATTCATAATGTTGACTTTTCATTTTGTCTTCGATTCGTTTAACTATTTAACGATCAAATATCAATCAGTTCGTAAAGAATGGTTTTTGCAGGCGGTAAAAGGAAATGCTCTTTCATGCTTGAAGCAATCGTTCAAGTTCTTCTTTTTCGTCAACCGACAAGATATTCTCTGCTAATGGAAACAGCTGTTTTTCTTCCTTAGCGAAATGTTGTGTTATGGTTGCATGAGCTTGGACGGCATACACTGTAATCCATTGAACATCGTTTTCATCAATGGTTGATGCCTTTTTATTAGCTTCAGTTAGAAAATCCTGTAAATGGTGCTCCGCTTTCTCATGTTCAAATTCCATCACTTCGATTGTTCTGTCTTTTTCTCCGAGGCGGCGGGCCATCATAGGGAACAACCCTTCTTCCTCTCGTTTGGAATGTGCCCTCAGCTTATCAGTGAAAGCCGAAACCTGCTCACACAATTTCGCGAAAAGTTCAACCACAGCTGGACCCGATTCGAATTCTATCTCTTCCGTGATCCCATAGAAAAGATCCATATCTTCCTGGAGTGAAACGTGTTCGTCCTTCAATTGTTGCAGTGGAGCACTTAATACAATGTTCGAAACTTCCATCGTCAAAACCCTCCTCATCCTTCCTCCACCACTTATCCTATCATCTATGATGGCTTCGGTCACAGCTTAATAACTCTTCTTAAAGCATAAGCCAAAAGTGAAAATGATATTGTGATAATAATCATATAACCGTATCTGCTGTGTTGGAAAAATGTGAGGGGAGTTTTGTCCCCCGATTGCTTCCTAGCAAAGAAACAACGATAGTGCAACCAGTCAGTTGCATGTGAAATTATTATGTGCTACCATATGGTTGCAGATTAAATTATTGAGGAGATATTTAGATATGGAAAATAATCAAATCGAACGAGAGATATTCATTGACGCACCGCTGGAAAAGGTTTGGTCGTTAGTTAGCGAGCCGGCCTGGTGGGTTGGCGATGCCCCTGGTCCGAATTCTGTTCGTGTTGATGGCAAACGTGTGGTTGCGGAGACAAGGTTTGGCAACTTCCCAGTGCTGATTGAACAAATGGATCCACCAAACTATTTAGCATGTCGATGGGCAAGTTCCTTTCCTGGTGAGGAGCCAAGAGAAGGTAATTCCACAGTGGTTGAATTTACTTTGACTGCTAAAGATGACGGAACTGTGCTCCGTGTGGTTGAGAGTGGTTTTGCTGAATTAACCACCACACATGATGAACGAATGAAGTTTTTTAGGGAAAATACGGATGGATGGAAACAGCAGCTAGACTACTTAAGTCAACGTGCTGAAAAGACGGTGGAGTGAAATTGGATAAGGAAGAAGACGAAAAAGTTTTGGCGGCACTCGCTGATCCTACTCGCCGCCAGTTGCTCGATATCCTCGCGGCTTATGGAGAAGCCTCTGCAACGACATTAGCTACTCAAGTAACGATATCTCGCCAAGCGGTGGTCAAACATTTGTCGGTTCTTGAGAAGGCTAGACTAGTATCTTGTGATCGTGTGGGCCGTGAGATGCGTTATACGGTCTGCACACAACCACTGGAATCGACAGCTCAATGGATGGCGAACCTCGCAACTGATTGGGACAGGAAATTGAAGTCAATCAAGCACAGAGCAGAAAGGGAGGAATGATTTCTCTATAGCAGCAGAAATCTTTCTTTGAGAATGGTCTAGCGCAAGCACCCTAGCACCTCAAGGTCATAAGCCAATCCTTCAATAGGTTTAAAGAGCTACCTTCTCACCGGCTTGGCCTATGTTTGTCGGACTGAACAAGGTGCTTGCGTATTTCTTATCAATCTACACAGTTTGCTTTGGTTGATAAAACTCTTTCGGAATAGGGCCAAAATTTCTACGGTGATACAGCATTGGATCTTGCCCTTTATTGATCTGCAGGTCGGTAACTTCCCCAATGAAAACTGTATGATCTCCCGCTTCAATGTCTTTAAATGTGTTACATTCAAATACTCCAAGAACTCCCTCAATTATAGGCAATCCGTTGCTCGATAGTTCCCAATCACAAGTGCTGAAACGGTCATCATGTTTCGTCGCGAACGTTTTACAAAGTTCAACCTGCTCTTCTGCTAATACATGAATAGCAAATTTCCCACCTTCTTTAAATTCCTTAAGTAAGGATGATCTGTGATCAATAGACCAAAGAACCATTAGTGGCTCGAGCGATACAGAAGCAAATGAATTTACTGTCAGCCCCACTGGTGTCCCATCCCCCTTTGTTGTGGTAACGATTGTTACACCGGTCGGGTAGTTGCCCATAATTTGTTTGAATAAATCCTGATTCGTTTCTTTATGCATGTATCTTTCTCCTTTAAAAATAAATTTTGACTTTATATTATTATAATCTGAATATTATGAAGGATTTATCTTTGCATTTAACATTGTGAAATGTATGAAATTCTTTTATGAAACTTTTAAGGGCATGGAAAAGGTTATAAAAGAAGGTTTTTACAATTTAAAAGTTGCTAATAGAAGTTAACCTATTTTATAGTACTATTATGCGTGTATTTTGAATTTTTCGATAGTTGGATTTCCTCTTATTTATTTTTTTGGAGAAGGATTAAATAAAAATAGGAGCGTGAGTCATTTTGATTACTTCAGTTAGCAGGGCATGTCAAATTTTAAATTGTTTTACTCAGGACGATCCAGTGCTTGGAAATGCGGAGATTGCAGAAAAGCTGGGATTAAGCATAAGTACTACACATCATCTTATTAAAACCCTTTGCAAGGAGGGAGTTTTAATAAGAGATGAAGATAAAAAGTATAGACTCGGCTGGAAGATTTTTGAGTGGAATAATCAAGTAATGTTTCAGCAGGATTTTTATGATAAAGCAATGCCGTTAGTGAAGGAATTAATAGAAAAATTTAATGGGACAGCGCACATCTCCATGTTTGATCAGGGTGATGTAATCCATGTTTTAAGATTTTCTTCAAAAGATATTGATTCAGTGCCAACCTATCTTGGGGCAAGAAATCCTGCCTATTGTACGAGTGCAGGAAAAGCATTGCTTGCTTACAATAAGGCATACCTTCAAAAGACAGTCGAAAAAGGATTAACAAGACAAGGTTTGAACACGATTACGGATGTCAAATTGCTTGAAAGGGATTTGAAATCGATTCGGGAACAAGGTTATGCAATAAGCGATAATGAAAATGATACGTGCACCTATGCCATAGCTGCTCCCATTTTCTCCTATTCGGGGGAAACCATTGCTTCGATTAACTTAGTTGGTCCAATAAGCTATATGAAAGGACTTCATCGCGCACACATTATCCAAAGAGTTGTACATACTGCTAAAGCGATTTCCCGCGAGTTAGGCTACATTGAGTTGAAAAGGGATAATAGGAAATATATCAAAGGGTAAAATTCCTTAAACGTTTTAACGAGTAAAAAAAATTCCCTAAATTTTCATAATGTTTCACTATTTTAAATCACTTAATCAAAGTGTAATGAACTTTTTTGTATAGTGATAAACAAGTGATAGAGATTGGTGGATTGAAAGATTAATAAATGGCAGTTATGTAAACGTTGCCATTTAATTTAATCGTTACGAATGTGCTGTTTCCATCTGTATGGAGGAAGCAGGCCAATCCGTCATTTTTATAGCTGAAACTTATAAAATTTGGAGGGAATTAAGATGGGGATTAGAACAGGAGAACAATATATTAAAGCATTGGAATCTCGTACTCCAGAGGTATGGCTTCGTGGTGAAAGAATCACAGATTTGGTCAACCATCCAGTATTCAAACAGCCAATTCAGGAGATTGCCAAGTTGTATGATCTGCAGCATGACCCTGAATATCAAGATAAAATTACACATATTTGTGAGGAGACTGGCGAACGTGTGAATAACGGTTTCCTCATTCCAAGAAATGGAGATGATCTTAAGGCACGCAGACAGCTCTTCGAAGTATGGGCTGAAGCCACTTTTGGTTTGATGGGGAGAACACCAGATTTTTTAAATATTGTCGTAACATCGATGGCAACAAACGATTGGTTTTTCCGGCAGTATGGTGAACAATATGGCGATAACATTGTTAACTATTACCGATATATAAGAGATCATGATTTGTTTCTTACTCATGCCATCGTAAATCCTCAGAATGATCGCAGTAAGGCTTCATTTGAACAAAATGATGAGTTTACTCACCTGGGTGTAGTAAAAGAGACCGAAGATGGATTAATTGTTCGCGGTGCTAAAATGTTAGCAACACTTGCACCTATTACGGATGAGGTAATTGTTTATTCTTATCCAGGATTTAAGCCGGGTGATGACAAATATGCCATCTCATTTGCCCTTCCACTTGATACTCCAGGACTAAGCATCTATTGCCGAGAGGAAACTCAGGATGGGAAACGATCGACTTGGGATCATCCATTGGCGTCACGATTTGAAGAAATGGATGCCATTTTAGTATTTCATGATGTTCTTGTACCATGGGAACGGGTATTTATTAACCAGAATGTAGAGGCAGGGAATTTACTCTATCCTAAAACGGGTGCAAACCTACAGCCAGCCCATCAGTCTGCCGTTAGAGGATTATGTAAGCTTTCATTTGTAACGGATGTGGCATGTTCTGTAGCTGATGCTATTGGTGTAGACGGATTCTTAAATGTTCAAAATCAATTATCCGAGCTAATTCAAGGCGTCGAGACTATCAGAGCATTGGCGCGAATTGCTGAGTATGAATATACGATTACAGACCAAGGAGAAGCATTACCAAACATTGTGCCATTCGAAACCATCAGGGGATTGCTTCCGAAGCTGTATCCTAGAGCCATTGAAATATTACAGACGATTGGTGCAGGGGGGCTCTTAATGTCACCAACGGGTGCAGACTTTGTAAATCCGGAACTAGCTCTAGACATGGAGAAATATTATGTCGGGCGAGAGGGTGTTACTTCTGAAAAACGAGTGAGGTTATTCAAGTTAGCCTGGGATTTATGCGGGGAGGCATTTGGTCAAAGACTGCTGCAATATGAGCGTTATTATTCCGGTGATCCAGTCCGTAAGATGGGAATGTTTTACAATGTCCATAAGAGAAACAATCCTTCCTATCCGCGTGTTGAACGGGCATTGGAAGAATCCCTGCTGATGTCGGAGGAATATAAGGCGAAAATGCAAAAGGTGTAAATGACACTAAAACATTCAAGGGTAAGGAGGGATTTGCTTGAAAATCCATCAGACTGAAGGGCTAAAATTAAATGGTTCCGTCATTGCGATAGGTGCCTTCGATGGAGTACATCGCGGCCATCAGTCTGTCCTCCGAGAGATGGTAAAAGACAGCCAAGTGGAAGGGTTGCCGAGTGTCGTTTATACCTTTTATCCACCCCCGCGTTCTTATTTCCAAGGTGCGAAAATATTGACTAGCCCGGAGAAAAAGATTCAACTAATAAAAAGTTTAGGAGTAGAGCATGTCGTTCTTGCACAGTTTAATGAAAAATATCTTCAGCGGACAGCAGATGATTTCCTTGAAGAGCTATCGGTATTGAACCCTGCAAAAATTTTCGTCGGAGATGATTTTCGATTCGGCCATAAACGCTCAGGAGATGTTCAATTATTAAAAGAACATTTTCCGGTCCAATCAATCAACCCAATTTGCAGCACAGATGGAGAAAGGATTTCTTCTACCAGAATTAGAGAACTTATTTTACAGGGTAAGCAGGAGCAAGCGGTCCCGCTTCTCGGATGGACATAAGGGAATAATCAGATAAATGAAAGTTTAAGCGTAAAAAAGGCACAGCTAGCATTGACTAAGTTGTGCCTTTTTAGCATTTCAATGCTTGTTTAAAGGGCATTGGAGAAAAAAAGAGTTATAAATACAAAATAAATATTTCTCGAAAAATTTGACTAATTTCATAATATGAAAAAAGTGAATGATCTTGAAAGCGCTTTTTCATTATACTCGGATTAGAAACTTAGTAAATTCCAAGGCTCATAGATTTCTTTGGTAGTTTTCTATACAAAATAGATTAAAAATCGGAGGGACTGTAAAATGACAAAATCTACTATGACAAAGTTGAAAGCGTTTAACCTAATGAACTGGATTGAAGAAAATAAGGATCAGCTTAAGCCGCCGGTAAATAATAAAGTGCTTTGGGAAGACTCTGAATTTATTTGTATGATTCTTGGCGGACCGAACAAACGCCGCGATTTCCATGTCGATCCTTCAGATGAATTCTTTTATCAGATTAAAGGCGATTGCTTTGTAGAAGTCATTAACAATGGAAAACGTGAAGTGGTAACCGTGAAAGAAGGGGAAGTTTTCATGCTGCCGGCGAATGTTCCACATTCCCCGCACCGTATTGCAGATACCTTTGGCCTAGTCATTGAACGAAAGCGTGATCAAGGAGAACTGGAAGATTTCGTTTGGTTCTGTGATAACTGTGATCATGAAATGCATCGCAAAACGGTTCAATTAACAGATATTGAAACGCAGGTTAAAGGAGCCATTCAAGAATTCAATAGCAGCCAAGACCTTCGAACTTGCGAAAAATGCGGGCATGTCATGTCAGAAGAAGTAGGGTTATGGAAATGAGAGTAGATTTTCATACACACATCATTCCAGAAGACATTCCCAACTTCACGGAAAAATTTGGCGGCGGACGCTGGCCGATGCTCGAGAAAACATGTTCCTGCGGTGCAAATATTATGGTTGACAAAAAGGTGTTCCGTGAAGTAACGGACCAGGTGTGGGATCCTGAAAAAAGAATCAAGGATATGGATGAAGAAGGGGTCGATATTCAGGTATTGTCGCCAATTCCAGTGACATTCTCTTATTGGGCAGAGCCCGGGGCCGCTGAAGAAATGTCGAAAATCCAGAATGATTTTATCGCGGAAACCGTGAAGAAGTATCCGGACCGTTTTGTCGGATTAGGTACGGTGCCAATGCAGGATGTGGAAGCCTCCATTCGCGAAATGGATCGCTGCATCCATGAGCTTGGCTTAAAAGGGATCGAAATTGGGACAAATGTGAACGGGAAAAACCTAGACGACCCGGACTTTACGGGGTTCTTCGAAATGGCTGAGAAATGGGAAGTACCACTGTTTGTTCACCCATGGGAAACATTGGGGAGAGAAAGGATGCCGCGCCATAATTTCATGTACACAGTCGGCATGCCAAGTGAAACAGCTCTTGCTGCCGCTAGTTTAATCTGCGGCGGTGTGATTGAGAAATTCCCTGGTCTCAAAGTTTGTTTCGCTCATGGCGGAGGATCTTTCCCCTATATCTTACCTCGCTTGGATCAAGGGTGGAAGGTTTGGCCGCATTTAAGAGTGATAAGCAAGCCGCCAAGCCACTATGCGAAAAACTTTTATTTTGATTCATTGAATTATGATCCGTTGAACATCAAATATTTGGCCGATCGTTTTGGCCATGAAAAAATTGTCTTGGGATCCGATTATCCGTTTTTATTAAGGGAGATTCCTCCTGGCAATGTGGTGGATCAAACTGTAGAGCTTTCGGAAGAGCAAAGACTAGATATCTTGGGAAGAAATGCCCTTGCCTTTTTAAATATTGAAATAAAGGAAGAGGTTAAATCATGAGTACACCGGAAGAAAAGCTGAAAGAACTTGGGCTGGAATTGCCGCCATTACGTCCTGCACATGGAGATTATGTCGGCTGTGTCAGAACGGGGAATCTGCTGTTCACCGCCGGCCAGGGTGTGGATCAATACCACGGCAAACTGGGCAGAGAATTAACTGTGGAAGAAGGATACTTAGCGGCGCAGCAATCGATGCTGAACCTTTTAAGTGTAGTGAAAAATGAAATTGGCGAGTTAAGCAAAGTAAAGCAGTTCATTAAAGTGCTCGGGATGGTCAATAGTACGGAAGAATTTACAGATCATCCGAAAGTCATGAACGGGGCATCCGATCTGATCAGAAAGGTTTTTGGAGAAAAAGGGAAGCATGGCCGTTCAGCAGTAGGATTTGCCCAATTACCGAACAATACAGCGATTGAAATTGAAATAATTCTTGAGATTGAGGAATAGGAGGAATGAATGTGTCGAAGGGATTAGTTGTTGAAAAAAACATTATTCAAGATGCGAAACTGTTTATCAATGGGAAGTATCGGGATGCTCTCTCGGGGGAAACGTTTGATTCTCTTAATCCAGCGACAAATCAGAAGCATGCTTCCGTGGCAAATGGCGGGCAAGAGGATGCAAAGCTTGCCATCGAAGTGGCCCAGCGCACATTTGCTAGTGGCGTATGGAGTAAAATGCCTGTGGAAGAAAGATCAAACATCCTCTGCAGGATGGCAGATTTAATCATGGAAAATGTCGATCGGCTTGCACTGATCGAAACATTGGATGTAGGGAAGCCGATTAAAGAAAGCCGCGGGTTTGATATCCCACGCGCCGCTCAAAACTTCCGCTTTTTCGCTGAAATGGCAAAATACATGGTACACGAGCATTTTGATATGAGCAAGCATATGTCATATGTGCAGTATGCGCCTGCGGGAGTCACTAGCTTAATCATCCCGTGGAACCTGCCGTTTATGCAAATGACCTGGAAAGCATCGGCCGCTCTGGCAGCGGGAAACACTGTTGTGGTTAAGCCGGCTTCTTATACACCATTAAGTGCGGTATTACTTGGTGAGATTGCGAATGAAGCTGGATTACCGCCTGGTGTCCTGAATATCATTACCGGTCCGGGGGGCAGAGTCGGCAATGTGATGGCGTCACATCCATCGGTCCGGAGAATTTCTTTTGTAGGCGAGTCGAATACAGGGAAAACCGTCATGCGCAATGCCGCTGAAAACTTAATACCTGTTTCACTTGAGCTTGGTGGAAAATCGGCAAATATCGTCTTTGAAGATGCTGATTTAGACGAAGCAGTTGCCGGTTCGCTGGAAGCGATTTTCCGCAACCAAGGAGAAATTTGTTTAGCTGGCTCCCGAATCCTGGTTCAAGAAAGCATTTATGATAAATTCTTAGATAAGTTTGTTGCAGCAGTTAAGAAAATAAAAGTTGGGGATCCAACCGATGAGTCGACAGATATGGGAGCGCTCGTGTCTGAGGGGCATTTACAATCAGTTGATGAATATGTGCAAATTGGGTTAGCCGAGGGTGCAAAGCTTGCAACCGGCGGTAAGAGAGTCACGGGTCTATTGGAAGGAAACTTCTATGAACCGACTGTTCTTTATGATGTCAATAATAAAATGAGGGTTGCCCAAGAAGAAATCTTTGGTCCTGTCCCTGTGATCATTCCATTTAAGACAGAAGAAGAAGCAATCCAGATTGCCAATGATTCCATCTACGGTTTGGCTGGGGTTGTTTGGACAAATGATTTAAGGCGCGCTCATCGCGTGACATCCCAAGTCTTCTCTGGATTACTGTGGGTGAATTGCTGGTATGTCCGTGACTTGCGAACACCATTTGGCGGTGCAAAAGCGAGCGGCATTGGTCGAGAAGGCGGGCGTCACAGTTTCGACTTTTATACTGAAGCGAAAACGATCACAATGAAAAAATAATGAAGATAAACGAAAGGTGGCATCTTGTTCACCTTTTGTTTATTTCGAATAAGGAGGTTTTTCTGGTGGCAGTACGAACGATTGATTTTGCCAATGAGCTGTTAAAAGCGGAGGAAACGAGGGAGGCGGTCCCTGCCTTGACTGACCGCGATGAGCATTTAACGGTTGAAGATGCCTATCAGATTCAGCTGGAAGCAGTAAATGTAAAGCTTGCGCAGGGGAAAAAGATTATTGGGAAAAAGGTAGGATTAACAAGTACGGCGATGCAAAAAATGCTGAATGTGAATGAACCGGATTACGGTCATTTGCTGGATGATATGCGTGTGGAGAATGGGGAAGTCGTAAAGGTTGATTCATTGATTTCACCAAAGATTGAAGCAGAGATTGGTTTTGTGCTAGCCGAGGATTTAGTCGGACCCAATATTACCTTCTTGGACGTAATGATGGCGACAAAATATGTTGTACCGACGATTGAAATCATAGACAGCCGTGTGAAAGATTGGAGGATTAAATTAATCGATACAGTAGCTGATAATGGCTCATCCGCAAAAGTTGTGGTGGGTGACAAATTCACCGAGCTTGATGGTGTGGATTTGCGTGCAGCCGGCATGTCGCTCTTAAAGAATGGGGAGCTTGTGGCAACAGGCGCGGGTGCGGCCGCACTTGGCCATCCGGCACATGCAGTTGCCTGGCTTGCCAACAAATTACATGAATTCGGAATTTCCTTGAAAAAGGATGAAATCATTTTACCAGGAGCTTTATCCGCTGCTGTACCGGTTGAAGCTGGAGACATAATTAAGGCCGATTTTGGTGCGCTGGGATCTGTAATGGTTCATTTTGAATAAATGGGATGGTTTGAAAATGTAGACTGCTGAGAGGGCAGGAAGAGATGAGCCACAGGCAGAAGCCAAATGAGTGAAAATAAAAAAAGTGAGGGCATAAAAGATGACTCTACTAGTGGATAAACACGGAGAAATTATTGAGTATTTATATACTGCAGAGCGTGATGCACGGGAAGTCATTAAAGTGACGGACAACTATCCAGAATTGACAGTAAAGGATGCATATGAACTGCAGGATGGTTTGCTTGCCCGTAAACTTGCGGAATCCGGCAGCAAAGCAGTTGGACTGAAGTTAGGATTAACAAGTAAAGCCAAACAAGTCATGATGGGTGTGAATGAAGCGATTTACGGTTATTTACATAGTGATATGCTCGCCTATGAGTGGGAGGGAATCTCTTATTCGGGCCTGATCCATCCAAAGGTGGAACCAGAAATTGCCTTCTTGCTTGATAAAGATTTACAAGGTGAAAACATCACGGGGGAAGACGTGTTAGCGGCAACCAAATATGTTGCTCCCGCTCTTGAAGTGATTGACAGCCGGTATAAGGATTTTCGCTTTACCTTAGTTGATGTGATTGCAGATAATTGTTCTTCGGCTAAATTTGTAGTCGGGAGTAAATGGGTCGCGCCGCAGGCGATTGATTTAGGGAATGTCGGCATGGTGATGTCCAAAAATGGCGAAGTGGCGCAAACAGGTTCGAGCGCTGCAGTATTAGGGCATCCCGCGACAGCCATCGCTTGGGCGGTAAATGAATTAGGGACCCGTGGGAGAGGACTGAAAAAGGGAGATATCATCCTCAGCGGAGCCATGTCCGAAGCCATCGCGTTTAAACCGGGTGACTCAGTCATTGCCACTTTTGAAGGTTTAGGTAGTGTTTCGATGTATTGCAAGTAAGGTAGCACAAGGGACTGTTCTTTTTAAGGCAACAGAAAGAACTGTCCCTTTGCTTTAAAGGCTATAAAGTTATCAATCTCTAGAAGATTTTATATAGGAGGAAGAATAGGATGGAAAAAGTAAAAGTTGCGATCCTTGGCTCAGGGAATATCGGAACAGATTTAATGATCAAATTAGCACACTCTAAATTTTTAGAGCTGACTGCTGTAATCGGAATTGATCCGCAATCAGATGGATTACGCCGTGCAAGGGAATTAGGGTATGCAGGGGTTGATACAGGGATTGATGGATTTTTGGCAGACCCGGAATTAAAAGCAGACATCGTATTTGATGCCACTTCTGCAAAAGCGCATCTCTATAATGCAAAGGTGTTAAAAGAAGCGGGAATAAAGGTTATTGATATGACTCCAGCGGCGATAGGACCTTTAGTCTGCGCCGCCGTAAACATTAAAGAGCATTTAGATAAGGATAATATCAATCTCATTACTTGCGGAGGCCAGGCAACGATTCCAATGGTCCATGCCGTAAACAGAGTAGCGCCAGTCGAATATGCCGAGATTGTTGCCACGATTGCAAGTATGAGTGCGGGGCCAGGAACTCGTGCCAATATCGATGAATTTACAGAAACAACTGCACGTGCGATAGAAGTAGTTGGCGGTGCAAAAAAAGGGAAAGCGATTATTATCCTAAACCCTGCTGAACCGCCAATCCTCATGCGTGATACCGTTTATACGCTTGTAGAGGAAGGGAAAATGGATGAAGAAGCGATTCGGAAATCGATCAGCGAAATGGAGAAAGTGGTTCAATCGTATGTCCCGGGTTATCGCGTACGTACCGAACCAATTTTTGAAGGAAATAAAGTAACCATCTTCCTGGAGGTAGAAGGAGCTGGTGACTACCTGCCTGTATATGCAGGTAACCTTGATATCATGACGTCAGCTGGTGTGAAAATTGCAGAGGCGTTTGCGAAAAAATTATTAACGAAAGAAACAGTTTAAGCTGTAGAAAGGGGCAAATAAACCATGACAATTGAAAGAGATATTCTCATTACAGAAGTAGCGTTACGAGATGGGAGCCACGCCATTAATCATCAATATACGATAGATCAAGTACTTAACATAACAAAAGCATTAAATGATGCAAATGTTCCTTTTATTGAAGTCTCTCATGGTGACGGTTTAGCTGGATCTTCCTTACAATATGGTCTTTCACGGACAAATGAGCTGGAATTAATCGAAGCGGCGGTTTCAGTAGCAGACAAGTCGAAAATTGCTGTACTTCTATTACCAGGTATCGGCACACTACATGAATTAAAAGAAGCCGCCAATTTAGGTGCTAAAATGGCCCGTATTGCTACACATGTAACTGAAGCAGACGTGGCACCGCAGCATATTGCCTATGCAAAAGAATTAGGAATGGAAACAGTCGGTTTCTTAATGATGAACCATATGGCCCCAGTAGACAAACTGGTTGAACAGGCAAAATTAATGGAAAGCTATGGAGCTGACACCGTATATGTTGTTGATTCAGCAGGATATTTGCTTCCAGAACAGGTTCGAGAACGTATTCGTGCCCTTAAGCAATCTGTAGGGATTCATGTCGGCTTCCACGCCCATAACAATTTGTCGCTTGCTATGGCCAACACACTTGTGGCAATTGAAGAGGGTGCGACTCGGATTGATGGCAGTGTACGCTGTTTAGGAGCAGGTGCCGGTAATACTCAAACAGAGGTACTTGTTGCCGTTTGTGAACGAATGGGAATTAAAACAGGGGTAGACTTATATAAAATGATGGATTTGGCAGAAGATATTGTTGCACCTATTTTGCAAGTGCCGCAAGAAATTACTAGAGATAGCTTAACTCTCGGGTTTGCGGGTGTGTACTCAAGTTTTGCCCTTCATGCAAAACGCGCAGCTACTAAATTTGGCGTTGATTCCCGTGATATTTTAGTAGAATTGGGCAAACGTAAAGTAGTGGGCGGTCAAGAAGATATGATCGTCGATGTGGCTGCGGAGATTGCCAAAGAAAGGAATAAGGTTTTTTTAGGTTAAATTCTGCTTCATTTGCTAAACTCAAAAAAGCAAAGAAACAACGAATTCGAAAAGAACAATCTGGTGATGTTTCGATTTAATAGTAGAGAGATGGTGGAAAACGAAACGTTTTCACCATCTTTTTTCCTCCCGCTTTGCCTCCGAGCTTGCAAATGCTTCTTGTAACTTTTCATATTCTCAAACTCTAAGGTGGTAATGAGATAAAAGTTTAAATCCGTATTCTGGGCATCCACTACTCGATAAACCGAATCATTTATAATATTGGGGATCTTTTTCCAAAGTGGAAGATGCACATTAAACTAGTACTGATCAAATTTTTCTGGCTCCTTAGGTTTCTCTTACATTATTACCATTTTTGCCACTACACCTTCACTCCCTTGTATATTTCTTGTAAAATATACTTCTTTGAAAGCATTATATTCTTCATATATATTACAATTATGTATAGAGGAAGCGGATTATAGAAAGTAGGGAGTTTTATGAGCAACAAAGTGATGGATAAACAATTAGAAAAAGGCCTTCTCAGGGCTTTATCTGGATTAAAAAAAATGTCCAAAGATATAGAGGAAAAACAGGAGCAAAAACATTGGGGCAATCTGAATGTTCCTGTAACATTACAGGAACAACTAGGTAGAATGACAAAGAGCGAGTTAGATAACATTAGAAAAAATTTAGAATTAAAAGGCGTCAGCAGTTTGAAAAAAGCTGAACTTGTTACAGTATTACTAGAAATGATTCCTAAATTGCTCGAACAGGTTTGCCTTCCATTTGATGCCGAACGGTTTAGATTACTAACGAAAATCGCCCATAATGGCGGGCATATGATTGCTCCAGATATAGAACCGCATCAAATTGAATATTTTCGAGCACGTGGTTTGATATTTACGGGAACCTTTCAAGGAAAAAAGATATTGGCTGTGCCGGATGAACTGATTAATCCAATCATAACCCTTGAAGATAATAAAAATGTAACATCAATCATAAATAGAAATACAGAGTGGATCAAACTTACATACGGTCTTTGTTACTATTATGGAACATTAAGTGCAGCACAACTAGCAGAGATGCTGGAAACCTTTATGAAAGAACCGTTACGTTTACGGGAATTTCTTGACGTTATTCATCATGCCAATTCCTATCATAAAGGAATTACTCATAATGAAGATGGCTTCTCAAATAGAAGAGTGTTTGATCCAAAAAGAGTGAAGCAAGAACACCGGATGAGAGAAAGTGTGGCATTTTTTCCTTTTACCAAAAAACAACTTCTCAAAGCGGGGGCAGCCGGGTTTGTTGAAAAGAATCATAGCTATCTGGAGTTCGTCCAGTTCCTTACACTATATTTTGAAATGGACAGGGAGGCAGCTGATAGCATTGTAGAAGAGTGTGTCTATGCGACTCAAATTGGCGACGGCCCGAATGAGGTTATGCAATATTTAGGAAGTGTCCTTGAATTTGAAAGTTTGGAAACGGTCCAAGCGATCATGGATCAAGTGGTTCATTTGATGAATAACACGAAGCAATGGTTTTTGAAAGGCTATACACCAATCGAGTTAAGGGAACATTCATTGAAACCGGTACTCTTAACTGGCCCAAAACATACTGAAGGTAAATCAAACGAGAAAATAGGCAGAAATGATCCATGTCCTTGCGGAAGTGGAAAGAAGTTCAAAAAATGCTGTGGAAGATGAGGTAAGTCTAGCTGAACGCCATGGGTACATCATGAAGTATATGCATATTAGTGAAGTTCAATTGTCAAGATGCTAAGGAGTGATTGGGATGTCTAAGCAATCTGCTTTTACTTTTGAGACAAATGATGGTGCTAGGATCCATGTTAACAAATGGATGGGGGAGGTAAAGCCGCGGGCAATTGTCCAAATTGCCCATGGTATGGCAGAGCATATCGAACGATATCAATCCTTTGCTGAAGAACTCGTATCTCAAAATATAGTCGTTTATGGTAATGATCACCGTGGCCACGGAAAAACGGCGAGTTTAAATAACTGTTCAGGTTATTTTGCAGATGAACAGGGCTTTGAAAAAGTAGTGGAGGATCTGTTTACCCTTACCACGATCATTGAAAAGGACTATCCGGATGTCCCGATTTTTCTATTTGGTCACAGTATGGGATCCTTCTTATCCCGTCGTTATATTCAATTGCACGGTGATCGGATTGTAGGTGTGATTTTATCAGGAACAGGCGGAGATCCGGGGATTATGGGGAAAATCGGCAGGATGATCGCTTCCAGGCAAATGAGGAAGATAGGTAAAAGAACACCAAGTTCGTTATTAAATAATCTTACTTTTGGTAATTACAATAAGAGCTTTCAACCGAATCGCACGGAATTTGATTGGTTAAGCAGGGATGAAAGAGAAGTAGATTTGTATATTGAAGACCCCAATTGTGGTGGTATTTTCTCATCAGGATTTTTTTATGATCTGCTTGGCGGTCTTGAAACGATTAATAAAATCGCTAATATTGAGTTGATTCCAAAAAAGTTGCCGATCTATTTGGTTTCTGGAAGTATGGACCCAGTTGGCGGAAATACAAAAGGTGTGTTAAAAACCTATCAAGCATTTAAAAATGCCGGAATTATCGATGTCACTTATAAATTTTATGAAGATGCCAGACATGAAATATTAAATGAGATAAATAAGGATGAAGTAGTTGCGGATATTATTGGGTGGATAAATGAGCATCTGAAATAATAAGCTTTGTGAGGGCTTTCAAGATTAAAGAATTTGCTGCATTACCCCTGAGAGCGGTATTTACTTTCAAAAGGGGAAAAGGAAAGGTGTTTCATTGCCCGCGCGAGCAGTATTTAGGTCAAAAAGGGAAAAGAAAAGCTCCTGCATTGCCCAAAGGAGCTAATTTTCCTCTTCCAAGGGAAAAGCATAGCACCACCTGACCATCAGAGGAGCACTCGACTGATCTCAAATTCGCTCCGGCAAAAAATCAAGTTAGAAAATCGACAAATTTCGCAAAAAACCTTGACGAAAAAGTGAAAACTGTGTAATATAATAAAGGTCAGTTGATTGAACATATCAACTTAATAAATTGCGGGTGTAGTTTACTGGTAAAACCTCAGCCTTCCAAGCTGATGTAGTGGGTTCGATTCCCATCACCCGCTCCAATATTGTGACTAACGTAGTGTATCGTTTCAAAGAAAAACGATGCGTTACGTTTTTTTATTTGACCAAAAAAGAATGCCTCTATCAGCATCCTAAAATGCGATAAGAAGCATCCCCGCCGTGGACTTGAACAAACATATTCATTAAAGATTCCGTTAGCTTTTTCGCGTTATCTACATCCATAGATGGCCGAATATAGATCATTTGCACCGCCTGTTTGGTTTCAGCCGTTACAGGTGTTCGGTCTGAGTCTACAAACGGACTGCCAAATGGTCCTTGCTGATCTGCCGATACAATTAAGTTCTCTAATGAGTTCATCCTTCCATTTAAACCGCGATATTCTTCCCCGGCAGCACCAATCTGGATTGTAACAGGTTCTTCCAATTTCTCTTTATCATAAATCCCAATCGGCACTTGATACTCAAGCGAGAAAAAGTTGTTAAGATCAATCGCACTTTGAACAGGGGATAGATAATTCTGCTTTTGAACTCTTCGGTACAGTGCTTCTGCAGAGTGACGGTAGCGGTTTGGGTCCTTTCCTGTCACTTTAAACACACTTCGCCATTCCTGAATTCCAGGTAAATCCGTCACATTTTTATTTTCTAGCTCAAAATAGATCGACTCTTGAAACAGTTGAAGACGGCCTTTAACCATTTGCGGTGAATCTCCGACAGTGATATTCTCGTATTCAATAACTCCCACTTTAAAATGAGGAATCTTTTCAATCAGACTTGATGACAAGTGAATTTCCAAGCTTTTTAACCTCCAAAATTTGTTGAAAATAGTTTATCATAAAAAAGTGTGTAAAGAATAATTAACCGCTTCATATAGATGGAAACCGTTTGAAAGAAGGCTTTAAAAATGAACGTAAAACAATTTAAAGAGGAACTAATTGCGTACAGTAAGGAAATTGGCATTGATAAAATTGGTTTTACCACTGCTGCCCCCTTTACTGAACTGAAAAATAGATTAATACGCCAACAGGAGCTAGGATTCCAATCAGGTTTTGAGGAACCGGATATTGAAAAACGTGTTAATCCCTCCCTGCTCCTTGAAGAGCCGCGTTCCATCATAGGGATTGCGTTAGCGTATCCATCTAAAATGAAAATCAGGCTTGTAAGTAAAAAGGGAGAGCGAAGAGGAATCTTTTCAAGAGCTTCCTGGGGAATGGATTATCACCATATTCTCCGTGATCGACTAAAAAAACTTGAAGCATTTATCCTTGAAAAGGTACCGGATGCCCGGGTTAAATCGATGGTTGACACGGGAGAACTTTCAGATCGGGCTGTGGCCGAGAGGGCAGGGATTGGTTGGAGCGGAAAGAATTGTGCTGTGATCACACCTGAATTTGGCTCTTATGTTTACTTAGGTGAAATGATTACCAGCATTCCCTTTGAACCGGATACTCCAATAGAAGATCAGTGTGGAACATGTACAAAATGTCTTGAGGCATGCCCTACCGGTGCATTGGTACAAGGCGGGCAGATCAACGCTCAGCGATGTATTTCATTTTTAACACAAACAAAGGCTCTTATCCCCGATGAATTTAGGGAGAAAATCGGAAATAGGGTGTATGGCTGTGATTCCTGTCAAACTGCCTGTCCGGCAAATAAAGGTAAGGACTTTCATTTTCATGATGAAATGGAAACCAATCCGGAAATTGAAAAACCATTATTAACCCCGATCTTAAAAATGAGTAATCGTGAATTTAAAAATAAATTTGGCCATTTAGCGGGGTCTTGGCGTGGGAAAAAGCCAATCCAGCGCAATGCCATGATTGCCCTTGCTCATTTTAAAGATGAAACAGCAGTTCCCGATTTAGTTGAGGTTTTGCAAAATGAACAAAGTCCAGTAATGAAGGGAACAGCTGCATGGGCCCTTGGTAAAATTGGCGGCGAGAGCGCATATACTGCCCTTGAGAAAGCTAGGAAAACCGAAACAGATTTAGAGGTTCAACTGGAAATAGAAAAAGGATTACGTTTATTGAATAGTTAAAAAGGGCGAATCATGATGATTGGCTCTTTTTTTGATTGAATTTCATCCTTTCCACATATGTATGAATGGAAAGGAGTGGAGAGAGATGCAGGAAACACTTCAAGATTTGTTTGAAAAAAGAATTCATCAATTTATTTCAAATACGAGGGAAAAGAAAAATTTGTATCCAAAAGCGGAAAGAAAATTAGCTTCTTTGTCCAAACGGTCTGCAGAAATTGTAAAAGTAAAGGCTGCTGGCAATATCATAGAAAAAATTGAAAATGGGAATTACGAAACGGTCCATTATATGGCCCATTTTCAATACCTAATTAAACAAAAAGATGCGCTTTATCTAGAAGAGGAAACTGAAATGAGGCTCGCAAAGCTTTTTAAAGGAGAAGTGATCTCTGATGAAGAAATTGCACCTGTTCAAACTGGCGATTATCATCAAGAATTGTCCATCCCAACGGAAGAATTGGAGGAACGTTCAAGTTTCCAGTATGACCGCTTAAAGGCGGTGCAATATGCGGAACGCTGGTGGAATAGTTATAATCCTGCTTATAAAAAATTTGAAAACAATTGTACCAATTATATATCGCAATGTCTTCGTGCCGGTGGATCACCGATGAGAGGGTATCCGAGCCGTGGAAGCGGCTGGTGGATGCAAAATAATAATTGGAGCTACAGCTGGGCAATAGCAAATTCCCTAAGATTATATTTGGCGAACTCAAAGAGTGGTTTAAGAGCAAAAGAGGTCAGCAGTCCTGACCAATTAGTGTTAGGAGATGTAATTTGTTACGATTTTGAAGGGGATGGCAGGTTTAACCATAATACAATGGTGACCGGGAAGGATGCCTATGGAATGCCGTTGGTAAATGCCAATACGTACAATAGCCGAATGAGGTATTGGGCTTACGAAGATTCATCAGCCTATACGCCAAATATAAAATATAAGTTCTTTTCGATTTTAGACTGATTTCTTGTCTGTAAACAACATAGTGGTATAATTGCAGGTAGAGATTTTTACTTGAGGTGAAATTCATGTCAAACCACGTTGTATTATACCAGCCGGAGATTCCTTCTAACACCGGAAATATTGCTCGTACATGCGCTGCCACGGATACCAGTTTACATTTAATCCGCCCTTTAGGCTTTTCAACAGAAGATAAAATGTTGAAACGGGCCGGTTTGGATTATTGGGAGTTTGTGAACATTACTTATTATGATTCAATAGATGAATTTTTTGAAAAGAATGCAGGCGGTGAATTTTTTTATTTAACCAAATTTGGTGAAATCCCGCATAGCTCTTTTGACTATAGCGATCTGAATAAGGATTATTATTTTATTTTTGGCCGGGAAACAACAGGTCTTCCTAAAGATGTTATTGCCAATAATAAGGACCGCGCGTTAAGGATTCCCATGAATCAAAATGTTCGTTCTTTAAATTTGTCCAATACAGCGGCTATTCTTGTATATGAAGCACTAAGGCAACAAAACTACCCTAAACTACTTAATAAAGGACCTGATTTAGGTCAATAAAAAAAGGCTGCATAATGGCAGCCTTTTACATTGTCCAGCTCCAGCGCCTAGCCCCTCCAGCACTTGTCGGGGCTGAACAAGGCGCTTCCGCTTTTCTATTTATTTGCGCCTGGCTTGTCGTTGTATCCTGAGGTGAAGATGGCAGCTAAGAATGTAATCATAACTAAAATTACAATAAAAGTATTCACTATGTAAACCCTCCCGCAAATTTTTTCGATTAGTCGAGCATATAGTTTTATTATAGCCTAACTTTAAAAAATGAAAAGGGCTGTAACAAAAAAGATAGGGACTAATTGTCTTGGTTACGCATGTTCAAGTTCCTACGTGCATAGAGTATATTAATCGTCTCTGACTAAGCTACAGGGGGAGGGCCTTATGGATATTTTAAAAAAAATCGAGATGTTTCGTGAAGAAGAAGAAAAGCTGCGTTGGGAAGGAACTTTTGCCGATTATTTGGAGTTGTTGAAGAAGAAGCCATGGGTTGCACAGTCTGCACATTCTCGAGTTTATAATATGATTAAGGACGCGGGGATTGAGGAAGAAAAAGGGACGAAGAAATACAAATTCTTTAGTAATCAATTATTTGGTTTAGAGGAAGCACTAGAACGCCTTGTGGAGGAATACTTTCATCCGGCCGCTAAAAGGTTAGATGTCAGAAAACGTATTTTATTGTTAATGGGCCCAGTCAGCGGCGGTAAGTCTACATTAGTGACGATGCTAAAAAGAGGGTTAGAGAGTTATTCACGCTCAGATCGAGGGTCTGTCTTTGCGATTAAAGGCTGCCCGATGCACGAAGATCCATTGCATTTAATTCCCCATCATTTACGGGATGAATTTCATGAAGAATATGGGGTTCGCATTGAAGGAAATTTGTCGCCATTAAACATGATGCGCCTTGAACAAGAATATGGCGGAAGAATAGAAGATGTTCAGGTGGAAAGAATCTTTTTCTCAGAGGATAAACGAACCGGTATCGGAACCTTTAGTCCATCCGATCCAAAATCACAGGATATTGCCGATTTAACTGGAAGCATTGACTTTTCAACGATTGCAGAATTTGGTTCCGAATCAGATCCACGGGCATACCGTTTTGACGGAGAACTAAATAAAGCTAACCGAGGAATGATGGAATTCCAAGAGATGCTAAAATGTGATGAAAAGTTTTTATGGCATCTGCTTTCGTTAACACAAGAAGGAAATTTCAAAGCGGGCAGGTTTGCGTTAATCAGTGCGGATGAATTAATTGTCGCACATACGAATGAAACGGAATACCGTTCATTTATTTCCAATAAAAAGAATGAAGCCCTTCATTCCAGGATTATCGTCATGCCAATTCCATACAATCTTAAGGTGTCACAAGAAGAAAGAATTTATGAAAAAATGATCCGGGAAAGTGATGTGTCAGATGTTCACATTGCGCCACATACGCTAAAGGTTGCCGCGATGTTTACCATTTTAACTCGATTGAAGGAACCGAAAAAAGGTGATATCGATTTAGTTAAGAAAATGCGTCTATATGATGGCGAAAGTGTTGAAGGATTTAATACAGCAGATATTGAGGAACTTAAGAAGGAATATCAGGATGAAGGAATGAGCGGTATTGATCCGCGTTATGTCATTAACCGAATTTCCTCTACGATTATTCGTAAAGAGGTACCTTCTATTAATGCCTTAGATGTTTTAAGGTCGTTGAAGGATGGGCTAGACCAGCATCCATCCATCACAGCAGAACTGCGTGAACGCTATATGAACTATATTGCAGTAGCTCGCAAAGAGTATGATAATATCGCGAAAAATGAAGTCCAAAAAGCATTTGTCTACTCCTATGAAGAGTCTGCTAAGACACTTATGGATAACTATCTGGATAATGTCGAAGCCTACTGCAATAAAGCAAAGCTTCGCGACCCATTAACGGGTGAAGAAATTAATCCGGATGAAAAACTAATGCGTTCCATTGAGGAACAAATTGGTATTTCCGAGAATGCGAAAAAAGCGTTCAGGGAAGAAATCTTAATCCGCATTTCAGCCTATGCACGAAAAGGCAAGCGGTTCGATTATAATTCCCATGACCGTCTGCGTGAAGCCATCCAGAAGAAGCTGTTTGCTGACCTTAAGGATGTTGTGAAGATTACCACATCATCGAAAACGCCGGATGAACAGCAATTGAAAAAAATCAATGATGTTGTGGCAAGGCTGATTGATGAGCATGGTTATAATTCAACATCAGCAAACGAACTATTGAGATATGTAGGAAGCTTATTAAATCGCTAACGGCTATACGGACTGGCAGAAGAAATTTTGCCAGTCTTTTTCTATCAAAATTCTTGTCCATTTTCATAGGCAAAACACCAATTGTCAAAATTATTTGTAAATTATTCGCTGTTTCTGCATAGGATAAAGTAATCAATATTTCATATGGATTTTTACACTCGAGTTATAGTATGTGGTAGAAAAAAATGTGTGCAAAGGATTTTCAAAATTTTATAGGGAGGGGTTTTAATTGTCAGACAACAACCATCAATTTGTGATTTCTAGAGAAGATTGGTCCCTCCACCGTAAAGGCCACGATGACCAGCAGCGGCACCAGGAAAAAGTTCAAGAGGCGATTCGAAATAATCTTCCAGATCTTATCACAGAAGAAAGCATCATTATGTCAAACGGTCGAGATGTGGTAAAAATTCCGATTCGTTCATTGGACGAATATAAAATTCGTTATAATTATGACAAAAACAAACACGTGGGCCAAGGTAACGGTGACAGTCAAGTCGGGGATGTAGTAGCACGTGACGGTTCCAGCGGGCAAAAGGGTCCGGGAAAAGGGCAAGGCGCCGGCGATCAAGCTGGAGAGGACTATTTTGAGGCCGAAGTTTCGTTAATGGAACTAGAGGAAGCATTATTCAAACAGTTAGAGCTTCCAAATTTAAAGAGAAAAGAACAAGAAGAACATTTGGTTGAGAATATTGAATTTAATGATATTCGAAAAACAGGATTAATGGGGAATATTGATAAAAAACGAACCATGATGTCTGCTTTCAAACGTAATGCGATGAGCGGGAAACCTGCATTTCATCCTATTTATAAGGATGATTTAAAATTTAAGACCTGGAATGAGGTCATTAAGCCTGATTCTAAAGCAGTGGTACTCGCGATGATGGACACTAGTGGATCGATGGGGATTTGGGAGAAGTATATGGCACGAAGCTTTTTCTTCTGGATGACACGCTTTTTAAGAACGAAATACGAAACGGTGGAAATTGAATTTATTGCTCACCATACGGAAGCAAAGGTTGTTACGGAGGAAGATTTCTTTTCTAAAGGAGAAAGCGGTGGAACGATTTGTTCCTCAGCCTATCGCAAGGCGCTGGAATTGATTGATGACAAATATAGTCCACTAAAGTATAACATCTATCCATTCCATTTTTCAGATGGTGATAATCTAACATCCGATAATGCACGCTGTGTCAAATTGGTTGAAGAATTAATGAAGGTATCGAATATGTTTGGTTATGGCGAGGTAAATCAGTACAACCGCCACTCGACCTTAATGTCTGCTTATAAAAATATCAAGGATGAGAATTTTCGCTATTATATCCTCAAGCAAAAAGCCGATGTATTCCATGCCATGAAGAGCTTCTTCCAGCAGGAAGAATCAAAATTATATGCATAACAAAAACGACAGGTGTCAGGCACCTGTCGTTTTTCCATTATTCAATGGAAAGGATTCCATTCTTTCCTTGCTCGGTTTGACCGTGCTTTTTCACATTTAATTTTGTTAAGTTTGTAAAGATGACTGGTGTGACCGTAGAAGGAACTGATTTCTTAATGAATTCTAAATCAAAATTAAGAATCGCTTGTCCCTTTGTCACTTTGTCTCCCTCATTCACGAGAACCGTAAAGCCTTCTCCTTTTAAATTTACCGTGTCTAATCCGATATGGATGAGAATTTCGTAGCCTTGTTTTGAACGAATGCCAAGCGCATGCTTTGTTGGGAACACATTTAGAATTTCCCCGTCAACTGGTGAAACAAGCGAACCGTTTGCCGGAACAATTCCGAAGCCATCCCCCATCATTTTTTGCGAGAAAACTTGGTCCGGAACTTCCGTAATGGGAATAATTTCTCCTTCAATTGGCATCACAAAGTCTTCATCTGATAACGGCAGCTGGCCGTTCGCCCCAGTTGAAGCCGCTTCGGTGAGGGAAGAGTCAACCTTAACATGATTCATATCGATCCTCTTCATTGCATCTGCAACAAACTCTACCTCTGTACCTACCACAACTTGCAGGTTGTTTTTATTCAATTTCATTATTCCTTTGGCACCATGTGCTTTTAAAGAAGAATCCTTTACTTTATCCATATCTTTAATATTTAAGCGTAGACGGGTTGTACAATTGTCAATTAAAGTGATGTTTTCTCTACCGCCAATATCTTTTATAAAGTGATAAGCCATGGTCTCATATTTGTTACCTTCAACCGTGCTTGGAGTACCTTGATTAAGCTCAGCTTCCTCTTCATCCTCACGGCCAGGTGTTTTAATATTAAACGCTTTAATTAATCCATAAAAAATGATGAAATAGATAACTGCGTACACGACACCAACCAATAATAACAATAGAGGCTTTTGAGCAATGTTAAAGTTTAATGCATAATCAATGGCACCTGCTGAAAAGGTAAACCCATCCTTAATTCCTAATAATGAAGTAATCCACATCGATAGCCCCGTTAAAACTGCGTGAACACCATAAAGTAATGGGGCAATAAACATAAATGAAAATTCAATTGGTTCTGTAATTCCTGTTAGAAATGAAGTCAATGCGAGCCCGATAAACATACCGGATACGGATTTTCTTTTTTCAGGCTTAGCGGCAGCAATTATCGCAAAGGCTGCTGCAGGAAGTCCAAACATCATGATGGGGAAGAATCCTGTCATATAACCGCCAGCAGTTGGATCTCCTGCAAAGAAGCGGGCAATATCCCCTGTTTTTCCTTGAAATTCTCCAAATTGGAACCAGAATAAACTGTTTAATACATGGTGAAGTCCTAATGGAATCAGCAAACGATTTAAAAATCCAAAAAGACCCGAACCAACCGCACCTAAACCAATAATCCAATTTCCCAGACCATTAATACCATCTTGAATAGGCGGCCAAACAAATCCGGCAATGCCTGCCAAAACAACCATTGCGACCGAGGTGATGATTGGAACAAATCTTCTGCCACTGAAGAATCCTAACCATTCCGGCAGCTTTACATCACGGAAACGATTATAAAGAAGCCCTGCAATAATCCCGGTTAAAATCCCGCCGAGAACCCCCATATTTATATTTTTATCAATTGCTTTTGTACCTTCTGTTAATACTAAATAACCAATAGCACCTGCTAATGCGGCTGCACCATTGTTATCTTTGGCAAAACCCATCGCCACCCCAATGGCAAAAATCAATGCTAAATTTGCGAAAATAGCATTTCCAGCATTTGCGATAAAAGGGATGTTCAATAGATCAGGCTGTCCAAATCGGAGTAATAATCCGGCAGCTGGGAGCACCGCAATTGGAAGCATTAATGCTTTTCCGATTCTTTGTAAAAATCCTAACATATCTGTTTCTCTCCTTTGTTTTAAGAAGTTATTTGTGAAAGCGCTTTTTATTGCATTGCTATCATAACACTCGATAATTATAGATGTCTATACCAATTTTAAAATTAAAAGGGAATAATTTATTACCAAATTCTTTAATAATAAGGACGAAAACATTGATTTATTATGAGTTAATAATAGAGTATGGTTAATTGGTATAGACAACTATAAGTTAATGGTGCTAATATGAAAGTATCTTGAAAGGGGTAATGAAGATGCCTGCAAAAGTTAATCATATTTTACTAAAGGGTATTCAAATTTATACAGAAGACAAGATTATTCAAAATGGTTATTTAAAAATTAAAGATCAAAAAATAGTGGAACTGGGATTAACAGATGAGCTTAAAAATGTAGAAGAATATGAAATGATTGAAATTTCATCGCAATATAAAGCCATCCCCGGTTTTATTGATGTTCATATACATGGAGTTAATGGCGCCGATGTGATGGATGCTACACCTGAAGCTATGGAGAATATGACGGCAGCCCTTCCAAAAGAAGGCACGACCAGCTTTTTAGCTACTACCATGACACAGGAAAAAACGGAAATAGAAAACGCATTAATCAATGCGGGGAATTTTATTGAAACACAATCGACCCAAGGAAATGCTGAAATTCTGGGGATTCATCTTGAAGGGCCCTTTGTCAATAAAAAAAGGGCGGGTGCGCAGCCGATTGAGCATATTATTGATCCGAATCTTTCTTTATTTAAGAAATGGCAGAACCTTTCAAAGGGGAATATTAAACTTGTAACGATAGCACCTGAACGTCCCGGTGGTATAGAGCTGATTCGTTATCTTAAGGAAAATGGGGTGATTGCTTCGATTGGTCATACGGATGCGGCATACGAGGAAGTTATCAACGCCATTGATGCAGGTGCCAATCACGTCACCCATCTTTTTAATCAAATGCGCGGGCTGCACCACCGCGAGCCGGGTGTGGCGGGAGCTGTCCTTTTACGGGATGAACTAATTGCTGAAATGATTGTAGATGGAGTCCATGTCCGCCCAGAAATGATTGAACTGGCTTACAAACTAAAACGCAAAGAAGGGTTAATTTTAATCACAGACTCAATGCGGGCAAAATGTTTGAAGAACGGTCAATATGATCTTGGAGGTCAGCAGGTAAATGTTCGGGATGGTAAAGCATTTCTTGATGATGGGACACTGGCGGGAAGTATTTTAAGGCTCGGGGATGCTGTGAAAAATATTCTTACATTTACAGGATGTTCACTTGAAGACGCCATCGAAATGACTTCAGTAAACCCGGCTAAGCAACTAAATATTTATGATCGAAAAGGAAGTATTGCTGCAGGGAAAGATGCAGACATCGTGATATTGGATGAACAGTTGGAAGTTTATATGACGATTTGCCGAGGAAAAGTGGCCTATAAAAAGGAGGAAAACTAAATGAAAATTATTGAAGTAAAAGATTATCAGCAAATGAGCGAAAGAGCTGCTGAATATATAATGAAAAAGGTTCTTGCTCATCCATCCATCACCCTTGGACTAGCTACTGGCGGTACACCAACTGGGACCTATCAAAACCTTATTAAAGATCATCAAAAAAATGGAACCTCCTATCAGCACGTCACGACCTTTAATCTTGATGAATATATCGGCCTTGCTGGAACAGATAAAAATAGCTACCGGTACTATATGGATGAGAATTTGTTTAACCATATTGATATTAAAAAAGCGAATACTTTTGTTCCAATAGGTAATGGCAGGAATATTGAAGAGGAATGTAATCGTTATGAGGATTTACTAGCGGGTCACGGCGGCATTGACCTGCAGGTTCTTGGAATTGGAAGTAATGGGCATATTGGTTTTAATGAACCGGGAACATCCTTTCAATCAAAAACACATATTGTGAACCTGGCGCCTTCGACAATTGAAGCGAATGCAAGATTTTTTAATCGTCCGGAAGAAGTTCCGACACAAGCCATTACAATGGGGATTTCAACCATCATGAAAAGTAAGGAAATTCTTTTACTGGTTTCTGGAGATAGCAAAAGGGATGCCATGTATCAGCTTTTACACACGGAATTAAATGAAAATTTCCCTGCTTCTGTACTGAAAAATCACCCATGTGTTACAATTATTGCAGATGAAGCAGCTATTTTAGATTTGAAAATTCCAGTGTTGAAAGAATAATTTTTCTTTCGATTTGCAGGTGGCCATTTTACCGAGAAAGGACGCAGTTAAGAGGAGCATGATTGATAAACATTCCCCCATTCCAATTTATTATCAATTAGAAGAACATATAAAGGATTTAATTGAAAAAGACGAACTAAAGCCGGGAGATGCGCTGCCTCCTGAAAGAGAGTACGCTGAAAAGTATCAAATAAGCAGGATGACGGTTAGACAAGCCTTTACTCAGCTAGTAAACGAAGGATATTTATTTCGCTTACAAGGGAAAGGAACATTTGTAGCGGACCGGAAAATTGAACAGGCTTTGCAGGGGTTAACAAGTTTTACAGAGGATATGAAATCCAGGGGCTTAAACCCGGGAAGTCAATTGCTGTCTTTTGAAGTGATTCCTGCAACCGCCCAAATTGCTAATCAATTAGCCATAAAAGAATATGGCCCTGTTTATGAAATTAAACGGATCCGCTTAGCAGATGATCTGCCCATGGCGATAGAAATCAATTATATCTCAGCTAACTTGATTAAGGGATTAACAGAAGAGATTGTCAATCGATCTTTATACGAGTATATTGAGGGCCAGTTAAACCTGCGAATTGATTACGCCACCCAGACGATTGAATCATCGATTGCCAATCCGCTTGAGGCCCCTTATTTGAAAATTTCTGCAGGAGCACCAGTCATGCTTATTCAACGAAATACCTTTTTACATGATGGCACTCCAGTTGAATTTGTAAAATCAACTTATCGTGCAGACCGCTATAAATTTATGATCCGAATGAAACGGTAAAATGGACAGAGGATGGAAAATCCAACTGTCCATTTTTTATTGGTTGCCTGCTTTCATATAGGGTCTGATGGATGGAAATTTAAAATGAAATGTAGTACCGGCATCTACTTCACTTTCTACCCGAATCCCTCCGCCCATGGCACGGATTATGCTATACACGACCATCATTCCAAGGCCTGTCCCTTTTGAACCTTTTGTAGAATAAAAGGGTTCGCCAAGCCTTTCAAGCTGTTCTTTTGTCATTCCGACACCTGTATCCTTAACCGTAACAGTCACATTTTCCTGGTCATATTCCGTTTTTAAGGAAAGATATCCTCCGTTTGGCATGGACTCAATTGCATTTTTGAGGACATTAATAAAACACTGACGAAATTTCTGCTGGTCGCCTTTTATAAAACCAATTACCGAAAAGTCTGTATTAATTTCCACAGAATTTTGATTGGCTAAAGGCTGTAGAATATTAATGATTTGCTTAAGTTCATTTTTTACATTCAGTTCCTCATACGTCTCTAGGGCAGGTTTTGCAAAGGTTAGGTAATCTTGAATAACCCGTTCAGCAGAATGTAATTCGTCCTTTACGAGTGCAAGATACTCTCTTCTTTTATGTCGTGGCAGATAATCATCCTGTAATAACTGAACAAAGCCACTGGCTGCTGTTAGCGGATTGCGAATCTCATGAGAAATTGCTGCCCCCATTTGTTCGACCGCCTTTAATTTCTCTGTTTTAATCAATTGCAGACGCATTTGGTTATTTTTTTTGACAAATTCAATGGCATACGAAACAATCCCAATTCCTAAAGGAGGAATAAATAAAAAGGCAAACCAGACGTCAATCCAATTATTATGGGGATGGAATAGTTCCATACCACCAATGGTAAGGATACCAAGGATCATCCCTAATAACACAGCAATAATGATTCGTCGCGAAGAACTCTGCTTCCAATACCAGGGAGTCATGAGCCAAAATACAATAGCAAGTGCACCATAGAGTATGGAGGTTTCCAATAATCCCATATCCCAACCGAAAAAACTTCTAATGATCAGTAAAGCTAAAACGAGGATTGGACCAATCCCAAGGTACAAACCACCAATCACTAAAGGAATAATTCTTAAATCGTAACGGGAAAACGGTACTGGATTATAGGAAAATTGAACACAAACCCATATTAAGCCGGTAAATAAAAGGATTAATATCGGTTTAGCAGTTAGAAATCTTTTATATTTTTCAAAACAAATTAAGTAAAAAAACAGGAGAATTATTAAAATGGAAAGGTTTAGGAAGAGATGTTTAGTAATTTCCATTCATTTCACCGTCCAAAATAGCTGATAGGAAAATTTTACAGGTTATTTCCCAAAGATTCAACAAATTCATGCAAAATTTTCAAAATTTTGTGATTTTACCTCTGTATAAAAAAAGGCTGGTGATTCCAGCTTCCACGATTTTTATGAGTGAACAGATGAAATTCTATTTCTTCCATTGGTTTTTGATAAGTAGAGAGATTGATCGGCCAACTGAATGATTTTCTCCCGATCTAAGGAAGTTTTAGGATACATTGTGGAAATACCAATACTTAGTGTAACGATATCCGATATTTTTGAGCTAATATGAGGAATACTAAGCGTTTGAATTACTTTTTGAATTTTTTCAGCCATTTGAATCCCATCATTCTGATCTGCGAAGGGTAAAATAAGCGCAAACTCTTCTCCTCCATAGCGGCAGAAGGTGTAGAAAGGATGAATATAAATCTCG
This sequence comes from Neobacillus cucumis, assembly GCF_016107705.1. Next base: position 120,907 of record NZ_JAEHGC010000013.1, on the reverse strand, counting down.
TTCTTTATCGCATTGGCAATGGATTGAAGACAGCGATCTCCTTCTAGATGGCCGTATGTATCATTGTATTTTTTAAAATAATCTATATCGAACATTAACAAGGTTAGCGGGGAGTTTGTGGAAGATAAATTTGCCCACTCCTTTTCAAGGGTTTGATCAAAATATCTTCGATTGGAAATTCCCGTAAGGCCATCAATATAGGAAAGTTGGTTTAATAGGCTATTGGCCTCTCTAAGATGTTGCTCGGCCTCATTTGATTTAGCAATAAATATTAATAAATGGTAGGAAAAAAAACCTCCAATTAACGAAATAACGTAATGGTACGCGAGGATATTCATTAAAACACCGCGATCATGAATATTGATAAAAAGAATTATGGAAATAATGAACAATCCCATGAGATTCATAAGGAGGGCTTTTAAGGTGGGAGGATATTTGAATTTTGAAATCCCCCCGCAAATTAAACCTGTTAAGATGACCCCGGCTGATGCCAGTATGGAAGTATTATTAAATCCAAAGAATAAAATTCTTCCAATTCCAATAAGGATTGAAGCGACCATTGCAGGAATAAGACCTCCAAAGGCCCCGGCTGTTACAATTGCCAAATGCCGTAAGTCAGCAATGGTTGTTACATTTATATGGATACTGTAGATCATTAAGATATTTCCAAGAATTCCAAAACTAAGTCCCCAATAAAATTTTACTGATAGGGGAGAGGAAAGGTGTAATGGCTTTTCTTTAAATAATTGTCCCATGATGGAAAAAGAAGCAATTAAAATTGCTCCATTTGAAACAAAGTCTTTTAACATTTTATGGATCTCCTGTAATAAAACGTTCCTAATATAATGATAAAGTAAAAATTCACATCTTATCAATTATACTATGGATTTGCAGAATTTAAAATTTTTGTTGAAAAATGTAAATAAAAAAAGCTTCCCAATATTTTCGGGAAGCTTTTTTGTCACTCACTATTTTGTGTTGTGTTAAAAAAATCTCGTCTTTTATTGGTACTTTCTTTCTTGTGATTTCCCATTTTCCCATCGGATTCATAGGTTAAAGTTTTATCTTGTTTTTTATGCGTTTTCATCTTAACCCCCCTTATATTTTTATAGTATACCCATCTGTAGATTTAATTCAGGAAAGGGGATTTTATTAAATATTTATTATTTGGAAAAATTTTAATAAAACGCTTTCAAAAATTTTGTTGACGTATTGATAGGGCAGATGATATTCTACAAACAGAAGTAGTTAGTTAGTTTAATAAACTAACTAACGAATCGATAATCTCGAGATATTATTTTTTTGAATGGTTTTGAAAAGGTTTTCAAATAATATGAGTGGAGGGGAAAAAATGAGTCAAAATGCAAAGCTCCAAGGTACAACCATTTCGACAAAATCAGAATTCGGAAAATTTGGAATGAAGGACAAATTCGGTTATTTATTTGGTGATTTTGGCAATGATTTCTTTTTTATTCTTGTTGCTAGTTTCTTAATGGTTTACTATACAGATATTTTCCATCTTAATCCGGCAGCAGTGGGAGGCCTCTTTTTAGTAGCACGTTTGTGGGATGCAGTTGCAGACGTTTCATGGGGGCGCTTTATTGATACAAGAAAAACAGGGAAAAATGGCAAATTCAGACCATGGATTTTAAGAATGTCTTTTCCACTAGTAATTTGCGGTGTGTTAATGTTTGTTCATATTCCAGGTATGTCAAATGGGTTTTATACTGCTTATGCTTATGTAACGTATATTCTTTGGGGAACTTTATATAGTACTGTCAATATCCCTTACGGATCTATGGCTTCTGTTATCACAGCGGATCCGGTTGAACGGACATCATTATCCAGTTGGAGAACTCTTGGTGGAAATTTAGCAGGTTTAATTATTAACGTTGTCGGTCCAATGATTTTATTTGTTAATAATAAAGCAGATGCAAACCACTTTTTGCTAGGTGCTATTATTTTCGGAGTGCTAGCTATCTCTTGTTATATTGCTTGTTATAAATTGTCAGTTGAACGTATTGTAATGGATGAATCAGCTAAACCAAAAGTTAATTTTGGCAAAACAGTAAAAGGTCTTGTGAAAAATAAACCATTGCTTTGGATTCTGCTTTCGTCATTAATCTTCTTAGTCTGCTTTATGTTGATTGGAGCAGTAAACGTCTACTTGTTTAAAGATTATTTTGGCAATGCGCATGCATTAAGTATGGTTGGACTTGTCCAGTCTATTGCAGTATTTATCGGCATGCCGATGGTTAAGCCGTTAGTTGCTAAGTTTGGGAAAAAGGAAGTAGCCTCTGCAGGAGTATTACTCGCAGCGATTGTATATGGTGTTTTATACTTGTTACCAAATTTAACAGCCACTCAATTTATTGCTATTCTTTCCATCGGAACATTTGGGTATGGACTCTTTAACTTGATCATTTGGGCATTCGTAACAGATGTCATCGATTATCATGAATATTTAACCGGATTACGCGAGGATGGTACAGTATATTCAATTTATTCATTTGCTCGTAAAGTAGGTCAGGCTGTGGCTGGTGGTGTTGGTGGTGCAGCAATTGCGGCAGTTGGTTATAATCCAGCCCTTCAAGCACAAACGCAAAGCACACTACAAGGTCTTCATACACTTGGTACGTTAGTACCTGGAATCATTCTATTAGTGGTATTTGTAATTATCAGTTTCTTATATCCATTAAATAAGAAACGTACAGTTCAGTTAGCAATTGATTTAGCAGAGAAAAGAAAAAGCTTACATTAATAAACGAGTAAGCTTTTGCTGAATATTTCATTCGGAATAAAAGCCGGATCATCATTACATGGTGATCCGGCTTATTCTATTTAAAGCATCCTAAAATAACTATTCCATGGAAAATATGAATAATGGCATAAACCGCTTACAAATATTATTGACGAAATATGTCGAAGGTGATATCCTACTAATATAATATTTTGTTAGTTTAATAAACAAATTAATATAGACGATTTATCCCCAGATGGAAAAAAGGCTTAAATTTTTTATATTGTCATGAAAGGGGTTTCAGCCCTTTCAAAATTTCTTATCAAGAAGACTTAGGGATGATCTTCTGAGTATGGAGGGACAGAAAATGGGAGAAGCAGCTAGAAAACTCGTTACTGAAACAGTAGCAGTTAATGATGAAATGAAGAAATTTGGGATGAAAGATAAATTTGGGTATTTGTTTGGCGATTTTGGAAACGATTTCTTCTTTATTCTAGTGAGTTCATTTTTAATGGTTTACTATACTGATATTTTTCATATCAGTGCTGTGACTGTTGGAATCCTCTTTTTAGTTGCACGGATATGGGATGCCATAGCAGATGTATCTTGGGGCCGCTTCATTGATACAAGAAAAGCAGGGAAAAATGGAAAATACAAACCTTGGATTTTCCGCATGTCTATTCCACTTGTCATTTCCGGTGTGCTAATGTTTGTTCACATTCCTGGAATGTCAAACGGATTTTATATCGCCTATGCTTTTGTTACTTATATCCTCTGGGGAACATTGTATAGCACAGTTAATATTCCTTATGGTTCAATGGCTTCAGTCATCTCAGGGGACCCAGTTGAACGTACAGCATTATCCAGTTGGAGAACATTAGGTGCTCAGTTTGCAGGGTTAATTGTAAGTGTTGTCGGACCAATGATTATGTTTGTTAATAATAAAGCAGATGCCAATCACTTTTTACTAGGGGCAATCATTTTTGGAATTTTGGCTATTTCTTGTTATATGGCTTGCTATAAATTATCGGTTGAACGTATGGTAATGGATGAAGCCGCTAAACCTAAGGTTAACTTTGGAAGAACGGTTAAAGGTCTTATGAAAAACAAACCATTGCTATGGATTCTTATCGCTTCATTAATCTTCATGATTTGTTTTATGTTGATTGGTGCAGTAAACGTCTATCTATTTAAAGATTATTTTGGTAACGCGAAAGCATTGAGTATGGTAGGACTTCTGCAATCAGTTGCTATATTTATCGGTATGCCAATGGTTAAACCATTAGTTGCAAAGTTTGGTAAAAAAGAATTAGCTTCAGCAGGAGTATTACTTGCAGTAATTGTATATGGACTTTTATATTTCTTACCGAATTTAACATCCATTCAATTTATTGGAATATTAACGATTGCTATGTTTGGATATGGTCTCTTTAACTTGGTCATTTGGGCTTTCGTAACAGACGTAATCGATTACCATGAATATTTAACTGGTTTACGTGAAGATGGAACCGTTTACTCAATTTACTCTTTTGCCCGTAAAGTAGGACAGGCGGTTGCAGGTGGTGTAGGTGGTGCAGCGATTTCAGCTGTTGGCTATAATCCAACCCTTCAAGTACAAACGCAAACAACACTTCATGGGATTCATACACTTGGTACTTTGGTACCCGCGATTACCTTATTTGTGGTCTTTCTGATTGTCACTTTTCTTTATCCATTAAATAAGCAGCGTACAGAACAACTTACTATTGATTTAAGGGAAAAAAGAAAAGGAAATTAAAAAGTGCTTAAAAAAAACCTTTAGCTGAATTAAAGCTAAAGGTTTTTTTAGGAAAATTTCTGCATGATGGTGCTTTCATTCTTTTTACTTTATTCTTCATACGTTAAATTTAACATTGGTACATCCAAGAAATTTTTAATTGCGAGTGCACAAGCACCTAGAACAACGGATTTCTTACCGAAATCTGAAATAATTAATTCACGATAATGGCTGATCGAAGAAGTTAAATTCCTTTTAATTTTATTTAGTGAATCAGGATACATCCGCAATAATTCACTTTCAAGGACAATTACGTCTGGATTGTACATATTAATCATATTATTTAGACCAATAGCCAGATAGTAAATGAGCTTCCCGAGCATGTTATGAACTTCTTCATCCCCTTCATCAAGCCAGGTTTGAATCTGTTCATAGGTTAAATTTTTGACTTTTCTTGTCTCTGACAAATATTCAAAAATGCTCGATTCAGATGCGTACTTTTCCCAACATCCCAAATTTCCGCAATTACATGGTTTACCTTCCGGAACGATAATCATATGGCCGGCTTCACCTGCATATCCATCATGACCCCTAAAAAACTCATCTTTCATCATCATACCGATTCCGATACCAGAATATAGGGTTGCACATAACAAGTTATCCGTATCATGATGTAAATAAACACGCTCCGCAAAGGAACATAAATTCGCATTGTTTTCAAGATAAATAGGAATCTCGATTTCTTTCTCCAGGTCTCCCTTTAAATTCAAATCATCCCATTTTAGTCTAGGAACATAATGTATTCCTTCGTCTTTAGAGACTAAACCGTGGATGGCAATTACAATCCCGACAATCCCATATTGGCTATCAGAAAAATCCTTTTTGAATTTCTTTATTTGTCTAATTAATATTTGGAGAATTTCTGAATAATCTATCGTATTTATTTGGATACTAATGGACGAAATCGGTTGCCCGAGAAGATCTGCTAGCGTGAAGGAAAGTTGTCCATAATCAAGGTCTATACCTAGAGCATAGCCAGCTTGGTTATTAATAGAGAGCATAATAGGCTTCCGCCCTACAGAATTGTGCTCAAGCTGTGTTTCAATAATTAGTCCTTCATCTAATAAATCTGCAACTTGTGCAGAGATGGTAGCTCTTGTCAGGGCAGTAACTTTAGATAAATCAGCTCTGGAAATCATACCTTCCTTAATAATATTCCTAATGATTAAAGAGCGATTAATTTTTTTTATATAAGCCGCGTCACCGGTAATCATGTAAATCCTCCATAAAATGCTGTTGTATTAAGTCTACCCTTATTATATCAAGTTCTTTCATTCAATGGCCGATATTATTCTATTAATTTGTAAAGAGTACATTGACGGAATAAGTTAAACGTGATAAGTTTGAGATATATTTAATTTGTTTATTAAACAAATTAAAATACAAAAAATTTCAGGTAAAATAATAAGCATTCTGTAAGGGGTTACAGTTTGATCATTACATTACATTACATTTAATGAGGAGAGGGATATGATGAAAAAGTTTTTGGATAAGCACTTTTTATTAAATTCAGATACAGCCATTAAACTATACAAAAATGCAATTCTCGGATTACCGATATTTGATTTTCACTGCCACTTAAACCCTCAAGAGGTTTGGGAAAATAAACCTTATGAAAATATTACGGAAGTTTGGCTTGGTGGAGACCATTATAAATGGCGGACAATGCGTATGCATGGCATTGGGGAACGATTCATTACCGGTGATGCAAGTGATTGGGAAAAATTTGCGGCTTGGGCGGAAACAGTACCACATTTGATTGGGAACCCGCTCTATCACTGGACACATATGGAATTGAAAATGTTTTTCGGAATTGAAAAGCAGCTAAATCCGGAAACAGCACGAGAAATTTTTGATGAATGTAATGAAAAGCTTAAAAAAACTGAATTTAGACCAAGGGCATTTATTGAAAGATCAAATGTTAAGTTTATTGGAACAACCGATGATCCTGTTTCAACATTAGAGTACCATCAATTACTTAAGAATGATGATTCTTTTAAAGCGATTATTGCGCCAACTTTCCGTCCGGATGGAGCACTTTTCATTGAGAGACCAACTTTTAAGGAATGGACTCAGAAATTGGCGGAGGTGTCCGGTATTAAAACTGACTCTCTTGATGGGTTTTTAAGTGCACTAAAACAACGGGTTGATTTCTTCCATGAAAACGGTGGCAGAGCGTCTGATCATGATATTCAAAAAATGGAATATGTAGAAACAACAAAGCAAGAGATCGAACAAATATATAATAAACGTATAAGTGGGGAAGAACTTTCAAATAATGAATTGGTTTTATACCGTGCATTTTTATTAAAAGAACTTGGAAAAATGTATGCAGAAAAAGAGTGGGTCATGCAGCTTCACATGGGAGCCATGAGAAGCAACAATACAAAAATGAAAAATCTACTCGGTCCTGACACGGGCTTTGACTCTGTTGGTGAATTTAATTTTGCAGAAGGATTGTCTCGTTTTCTTGATGCACTTGATCAAGAGGGAGCCTTACCAAGAACCGTTTTATTTAACTTAAATCCGAAAGACAATGCCGTTCTTGCGGGGATGATGGGGAACTTCTATGATGAGGGGGTTCCTGGAAAAATTCAATTTGGTTCCGGCTGGTGGTTTAACGACCATATTGATGGAATGGAAAAGCAAATGAAGGATCTTGCCAACGTGGGATTATTAAGCCATTTTATCGGGATGTTAACTGATTCACGTAGCTTCCTTTCTTATGCTCGCCATGATTATTTCCGTCGAATCGTTTGTAATCTTCTTGGTGACTGGGTAGAAAAGGGATTAGCACCAAATGATATGGAATTCCTTGAAAATATGGTTCGTAATATTGGTTATCATAATGCAGAAAAATACTTTCTAGAAAGATAATATAAGGGGAGATACTATATATGTTATATCCTATTGTTACAGATACACGCGGTATTATTGATTTAAATGGTATTTGGAATTTTAAAATTGATAATGGAAATGGACTTCAAGAAAACTGGCAGAATTCAAAATTAACTGACACCATGTCAATGGCTGTTCCATCCTCTTTTAATGATATTGGAGTAACAGCAAGTATCCGCGATCATGTTGGCTGGGTTTGGTATGAACGTGAATTTTCAGTTCCTGCCATTTTAACTTCAGAACGTGTCGTATTACGTTTCGGTTCTGCTACACATGAAGCAAAGGTTTATGTAAACGGAAAGCCTGTTGTCGAGCATAAAGGCGGTTTCTTACCATTTGAAGCCGAAATCAACAGCTTTTTACAGACGGGAAAAAATCGTTTGACGGTCGCCGTAAATAATATTGTCGATGAGTCAACACTTCCAGTAGGATTTTATAAAGAAAAAGAGATTCCAGGTGTTGGCAAAGTAAAACGCAACGAACCGAATTTTGACTTTTTTAATTATGCTGGCCTTCAACGTCCGGTAAAAATTTATACCACTCCACAAACCTACGTTCAAGACGTAACCATTGTTTCGGATATTGATGGTAAGGTAAATTACTCCGTTGAGGCTATAGGAGAGTCACAGACAAAAATTAGTGTAGTGGATGAATCGGGAAATGTTGTCGCGGCAGCCGAAGGTGCTTCTGGCACCGTAAGTATTCCGAATGTTAAGCTTTGGGAGCCGCTAAATGCATATTTATATACACTTAAAATTGAGTTAAATAAAGATGGGAAAACAGTTGATGTCTATGAACAACCATTCGGTGTTAGAACAGTAGAAATCAAAGATGGAAAGTTCCTGATTAATAATAAGCCATTTTATTTTAAAGGTTTTGGTAAGCACGAAGATTCTCCGATTCATGGAAGAGGTTTTGATGAAGCAGCCAATGTGATGGATTTCAATCTTATGAAATGGATTGGAGCAAACTCATTCCGTACATCTCATTACCCATATTCAGAAGAGTTAATGCGCTTAGCTGACCGCGAAGGATTTGTGATCATTGATGAAGTACCTGCAGTAGGATTGCATTTAAACTTTATGGTGATGTTAAGCGGTGGTGAGGCGAAAAGAAGTACATGGAAGGAACTTAAAACCTTCGAACACCACCAAGATGTCATTAAAGAACTAATTAACCGTGATAAAAACCATCCATCCGTTGTTATGTGGAATGTTGCTAATGAACCTGCTTCAGAGGAAGAAGGAGCATATGAGTACTTTAAGCCGTTAGTGGAACTTGCAAAAGAACTCGACCCGCAAAAACGTCCCGTTACGCTTGTTACCCACTTGGGGGCGACTCCAGATAAGGATAAAGTAGCCGAATTACTAGATGTTCTAACATTTAACCGCTATTACGGCTGGTACATTGACGGTGGCGATCTTGTCTCTGCAAAGGCAAAACTGCGTACAGAATTCAATGGTTGGTTAGAACGGTGCCCTGGCAAACCATTCATGATGACAGAATATGGTGCCGATACGGTTGCTGGATTCCACGATGTTGAACCCGTAATGTTCACGGAAGAATACCAAGTAGAGTTTTACCGGGCAAATCATGAAGTATTTGATGAATTTGAGCATTTTGTTGGTGAACAGGTCTGGAATTTTGCTGATTTTCAAACAAGCCAAGGAATCATCCGCGTTCAAGGAAATAAAAAGGGAATTTTTACACGTGAGCGGAAACCAAAATATGTGGCTCATGAGTTGCGCAGCCGCTGGACGAAAATCCCTGAATTCAATTATAAAGGATAATTGACATAATATAATGGCTATGAAAGAGAGGATATAACATGAGTAAACAACAAATTGGTGTCGTTGGATTAGCGGTTATGGGGAAAAACCTTGCCCTAAATATCGAGAGCCGGGGCTATTCCGTTGCTGTATTTAATCGTTCATATGACAAAACTGAAGCCTTTTTAAAGAATGAGGCGGAAGGAAAAAATTTCGTTGGTGCCAAAACGGTAGAAGAATTCGTTAATTCCCTTGAAAAGCCCAGAAAAATTTTATTAATGGTAAAGGCAGGAACAGCGACAGATGCAACCATTGATTCCTTGAAGCCATATCTCGAAGAAGGAGATATCCTGATTGATGGTGGAAACACCTTCTTCCAAGATACCATTAGACGCAATAAGGAACTAGCCAGTGCAGGTTTTCATTTCATTGGAACAGGTGTTTCCGGCGGTGAAGAAGGTGCTTTAAAAGGACCTGCCATTATGCCGGGCGGTAAAAAAGAAGCCTATGATCTTGTTCAACCAATTTTTGAAGCCATTTCTGCGAAGGTAAATGGAGATCCATGCTGTACCTATATTGGCCCGAATGGGGCCGGTCACTATGTGAAAATGGTGCACAACGGAATCGAATATGGGGATATGCAATTAATTTGCGAAGCTTATTTTATCCTGAAAAATGTGCTGGGCTTAAATGCTGAGGAACTCCATCAAGTATTTGCCGAGTGGAATAAAGGTGAACTTGACAGCTATTTAATTGAAATTACAGCGGATATTTTTACCAAGGTTGACAAAGAAACAGGAAAACCAATGGTCGATGTGATTTTGGATACTGCGGGACAAAAAGGAACTGGTAAGTGGACAAGCCAGAATGCGCTAGATTTAGGTGTACCACTTCCGCTTATTACCGAATCTGTTTTTGCTCGTTTTATCTCTGCCATGAAGGAAGAACGCGTTAAGGCAAGTAAGATTCTTAAAGGACCAGAAGTAAAGACTTTTGAAGGCAAGAAAGAAGAGTTAATTGAAGCCGTTCGTAAAGCCTTATATATGAGCAAAATTTGTTCTTATGCTCAAGGATTTGCGCAAATGCGTGCAGCTTCCGAAGAGTATGATTGGAATCTTCGTTATGGTGATATTGCGATGATTTTCCGCGGTGGTTGTATTATTCGTGCGCAATTCTTACAAAAAATAAAAGACGCTTATGACAGCCAACCTGAACTGGCTAACCTTTTATTAGATCCTTACTTTAAAGAGATTGTTGAGAACTATCAGCAACCATTACGTCAGGTTCTGGCAATTGCGATTGAACGCGGAATTCCGGTTCCGACGTTTGCAAGTGCGGCGGCTTATTATGACAGCTATCGCACAGAAACTCTTCCTGCAAATCTTCTGCAGGCACAACGTGACTACTTTGGTGCGCATACTTACCAACGTGTTGATAAAGAAGGAGTATACCATACAAACTGGATGGAATAGGGCTTCTGTTAATTTTCCTTCTAAGAGACAAAACCTTTCCTAAAAAGGTTGGTTTAGTCTCTTTTTTTATATATTTTTTGTCTTGTGTTTCGTTATAAAAAGCAATATCAGTCAAATATATATCTAAATTAAGCATTTCCGGAGAATGTTTTTTAGATAAAAAAAGATTAAACTAATATCAAGATTTGATAACGCTTACAAGAAGGGCTTGGATGTTTTGGATCAAATAAAGGCAGCTCTTGAACAACAGAAAATAAACGAAAAGTGGATCACTGCATTTTATAGAGTCCAAGGAATGGATTCCTATTCCTTTCAATTTCACTCCCATCACGAATATGAGGTTTATTTCTTTTGTGGTGGAGATTGTAAGTATTTAATCGGTAATCGGATTTATGAGCTGCAGCCTGGAGATATTATCCTTTTGGATGGCACAACACTTCATAAACCGAATCCCAAAGTCGAGAGTACGTATACAAGAAGTATGCTCCACTTTTCACCAACATGGCTGGCAGAAATCGCTTCTGTTCTCGGAATATCTGATTTATTGGATCCATTTAAAAAACTCAACAATGTTCTATTACGAACAGGATACAATGAATCTGGTCAATATATTGACGGTCAAATCAAAAAAATTGCGGGATTACTGGCAGAAATAGATGAAGAAATACAGCGAACAGGTATAAAAGACAATCTAGTAGAAGTTGAAGTCAAACTGGAATTAGTCCAATTGCTATTAAGAATTTATAAAATGAGTCAACAAGAACTAGCACATGTTCCAAGTAAGAAAACAGAAAAGGAAATCCATGCTGAAGCAATTGCCTCTTGGATTAAGGACCATTATGCCGAAAAAATAAGTTTGGACCGAATTTCGGCTGAACTAAATTTAAGCAAGTATTATACGTCACATGTTTTCAAAGACGTCACTGGTTTTACAGTCATGGAATATGTGATGGGATGCCGGCTTAATCAAGTAAAGTTTCTGTTAGAAATGGAACCCAACCTTACATTGGCTGAAGTATCCAGTGCAACGGGGTTCGAAAGTGTTGCCCATTTCAGCCGCTATTTTAAGGAAAAGGTTGGCTTAACACCATCACATTATCGAAAAAATAAACTCAAATCCAGCACATCTTCAGCAAAGGAGGATTCATAAATGAATAAGGATTTATTGATCTCTGGTTTTTCAGATGAAATTTCATCAGATTTTGACACACAGCTTGAAGTGGTTTCAAACCTTGGCATGCATTATCTTTCTTTACGAGGAATTGATGGGAAAAATATCGGCGAATTTACAGTTGAGGAAATTAAGGAGAATGTGCAGCCACGTTTGCAAAAAGCCGGTATTGGTGTTTCCTCCATCGGTTCACCGATTGGGAAGATATTCATCAATGATGAAGTAGGCTTTGCCAAACAAAAGGATATGCTAGAAACACTCTGTAAAATTAGTAATCTATTGGATTGCCAATACATTCGTATTTTCAGTTTTTACATTCCGAAGGGGGAAGACCCTGACATTTACCGTGATGATGTTATTCGCAAGATAAAGGAATATACGGTAATTGCTGAAAAATACAATGTAATTTTATTGCATGAAAATGAAAAAGACATTTATGGCGATATTGCCAGACGTTGTCATGAAATGATAACAGAGGTTCATTCTCCGTATTTTAAAGCGATTTTTGATTTTGCAAACTTTGTCCAATGCGGAGAAGATACTCAGGAATGCTACGATTTACTGAAAGATGAAGTGGTGTATATCCACATTAAAGATGCCGTAACAACTGATAATCAAAATGTTGTCTGCGGAACGGGAGAAGGGAAAATTCCTGAACTTCTTTCTCAATTTATTAAAGCAGGCTATAAAGGCTTCCTAACATTAGAGCCGCATTTAGTCGTTTTTGATTCCTTAAAGGATTTAGAACTTGAAGATGTTTCTGACATTATCAAAGATAACAAAGGGCTTGATGGTGCCGGCGGCTATAAGCTTCAATATGAGTCTTTACTAAATATTCTTGAACAAATAGAAAGTGAGGAGAAGTAAGATGGAAAACGTAAGATTAGGGGTCATTGGAATCGGTGCACAGGGCGGGACCTACGCTGGATTTATATCTGAGGGAAAAGTTAAAAATATGGTACTAGGGGCAATCTGTGACATTGATCCAGCTAAAAAAGCAATGTGTGCAGAAAAATATCCTGATGTTCCTTTCTATGACAATTATATTGATATGCTTGAAAGCGGCAATGTTGACGCAGTGGTCACAACTGTCCCACATTACCTGCACCCAGAAATCGGTATTGCAGCACTTAAAAGCGATATTCATGCCCTGGTAGAAAAACCAGCGGGTGTATACACAAAACAGGTGAAAGAATTAAACGATTTCGCTGCTTCAAAACCAGAGTTGACTTTCGGTATTTTCTTCAACCAAAGAACCAATCCACTCTATCAAAAATTGAAAGAGCTTATTGATAATGGTGAAATTGGTAAGATTCGCCGAACAAATTGGATTATTACAACTTGGTGGAGACCACAGGGCTATTACGATCAAAGTGCATGGAGAGCAACATGGGGCGGAGAAGGCGGCGGTGTTCTCGTAAACCAGGCACCACACCAAATCGATTTGCTTCAATGGATTTGTGGTATGCCTAAAAAAGTTTATTCCAATGTAAAATATGGCTATCAAAGAAATATCGCCGTTGAAGATGAAGTAACGACATTGCTAGACTACGGCAATGGTGCAACAGGTGTCTTTATTACATGTACACATGATATTCTTGGTACGGATCGTTTTGAGATTTTGGGAGACAAGGGAAAAATCGTTGTGGACGATAGCAAGAAAATTACTATCAAACGACTTAAAACACCTGAGCCGGAAATGAATGCAACGATGAGCTGGGCAGATGTTATGAAAATTTTCACTGGTCAAGGCCCATCGGATATATTCAGTGAAGAAGTTCTTGAATTTGAGAGTGTATGGGGAGGACAACATATTGCGGTTTTAGAAAACTTCGCTGCAAATATCGTAAATGGAACCCCATTAATTGCACCTGGAAGTGATGGTATCCACGGCGTTGCATTAGCAAACGCGATCCATCTATCAAGCTGGTTAGGTAAAGAAGTAGAACTTCCAATTGATGAAGAGTTATACTTTGCTGAATTGAACAAAAAGATTGAAGAAGAAAAAAAGAATCCAATTAAAAAATAACTGTTTGATAAATTCATTGAACTCATGGCCATGATGACCATGAGTTCGTTTTAAAAGGAGATGTGCTGATGCTTAAAGCAGTGGTTATCGGACTGGGGGATATCTCTAAAATTCATATACCTGCTATACAAGCAAACCCTGAGGTTGAATTGGTAGCAGTATGTGATATTGATGAAGCATTAAAGGATTCAGTGCCCGGTGTAAATTTTTATAGCGATTATCGTGTAATGCTGGAAAAAGAAAAAATAGATTGCGTGCATATTTGTCTGCCGCACTATCTTCATTATCCAGCAACAAAAGCTTGTGTGGAAAAAGGGATTCATGTTTTTCAAGAAAAGCCCTTATCGTTGAATTATGAGGAAGGAGTGGCTTTAGAAGCCCTGGAGGAGAACAACAAGAATATTAAAATCTGTGTTTGCTTTCAAAATCGCTACAATGAAACTTTTGAAATGCTGCAAGAGTTAGTAGACAGCGGGGAATATGGGAAGGTCATTGGCATTAAGGGGTTAGTGGCTTGGTTTAGACCTAAAGACTACTACAATGTAAAACCGTGGCGGGGGAAAATGAAGGAAGCCGGCGGTGGTGTGATGATCAATCAATCCATTCACACGTTAGATTTAATGCAGCTTTTAGGCGGTGAACTGGAATCAATCAGAGGGTCGATTGATCAACTTCTGGATTATGGGATTGAGGTTGAGGATACGGCAAATGCTCATATTAAGTTTACAAATGGTGCAACAGGTTTATTTTTTGCCACGAATACCAATGCGGAAAATTCCAGTGTTGAGCTAGAGGTCATTTTGGAAAAAGAAAAATTTACAATTAAAGACAGTATTTTAACCAGGGGCCAATATAAAGAAGTACTAATGGAAGATACAAAGATGCCAGGTTCAAAATTCTATTACGGTGCAAGCCATATGAAGTTGATTAACCAATTCTATTCTTGTATTGCTAATGATACCCAGGATTATGTACATGTGAAGGATGCTCTGACATCCATGAAAATGATTGATGCGATTCGCAAATCGTCAGAAGAAAAGAAAGTAATCAAAATGGAGGAATTTTAATATGCAAACAGCAAAAATTGGCGTTCAAATGTTTAATCTTAAAAATAAAATTGCAGAACTCGGCGTTTATGAGACGATGAGACAAATACATGAGCTTGGTTACCATTATGTCGAGGTAACACAAATTCAAATGTCTGCGGAAAATGTTGCGGAATTAAAAAGAGCGAGTGATGATTTTAATATTAAAATCGCCTCAATTTCAGCGCCATTGGACACTATGCCTGGAATGCCAGGGGAATCATTAACTAAGGATTTTGATAAAATTGTTAACGATTGTAAATCATTAGATTGCAATTTTATTCGAATTGGAATGATGCCGATTACCTTAATGGGTCATAAAGATAAAGCCATGGAGTATATACAAGCTGCGGAAGCAATGGCTGAACGCTTGGCGAAGTATGGAATTGAATTGTATTATCATAATCATCATATTGAATTCGAAAAATATGATGGAGAATGTCTGTTAGATATTATGAAAAACAACACATCCAAGCTTGGGTATGAGTTAGATGTTCACTGGGTCCAAAGAGGCGGTGAGAATCCGATCAATGTGATTAAACGGTTTGCAGGACGCGTTTCTTTAATTCATTTAAAAGATTATCGTATTGGCCGAATGGATGTAAATGAGGAAGATTTTAAAGATATGTCGAAGTTTATGTACAAATTCACCAACATTGTTGAATTTGCGGAACTGGGTCAAGGGAACCTTGATATTAAAGGGATTATCGAAGCAGGGGTTGAGAGTGGCGTTCAATATTTCTTAATCGAACAAGATGATACCTATGGGCGTGACCCATTTGATACCCTTAAAGATTCGGGAGATTATTTAAGAAAATTAGGCTACGGAGATTGGTTCTAAAATCTATTTATTAATAAAAAGCCAGTTCACTTTAATTTTGTGAATTGGCTTTTACTGGTTCTGAAAGGTGAAATGGGATGTAATCTGCATTGTTTTCAATTTTCTCAATTAAGATTTGGATTAACTTTTTCATTTTTATTGCCCCCATGTGATTTGATACTCTAATTATCATATAAGATTGTCTTTTAAACAATGTGGCTGAAAACGGAAACAATCATGATGAAAACGGGAACATTGTCGATGAAAGCGTGCAACATCTGCTATTTCCTCAGTTTTTCATCTCTTTTCTAGCATTTTCAAATAAGCAAACTAACTTTTACATGTGCCCTGTACCTATAATAGGAAAAAGCCCTTCAAAAGGGCCAAAATTGTCGAGGACGGTTATTTTTTACGGCAATTTTCCATTTTGTTTAAATCTAAAATCCCAATTTTTATTAAGAGATTGTCCATGCTAATGGACCTGTTGCAAAGACTTTATGATAATAATTTCACTCAAATTAAAGAGGAATTGTTAAAGAAAGTGAATGAAATAAAAGGCTCTCGATAGTTTTTCGAGAACCTTTAGCCCTTCAAGAGGGCTTTTCTATTATATATTTTCTTCGTTTATCGTTAAGCATAGTTCCGGAATGTCTAAAAAGTTTTTAATGGCTAGGGCGCATGCTCCCATTACACATGCTTTATTGCCAAGTTCAGAAATCATAAGCTCATAATAATGGCTGATGTTCGAAGTCAAATAACCTTTTATTTTATCAACAGCATTTGGAATCATTCGAAGTAATTCGCTATTTACTACTAAAATTTCCGGGTTATATAGGTTAATAATATTATTAAGGCCAATGGCTAAATATTTAATGTATTGGTCGATTTGATGACAAGTGTTCTGCTCTTTATCCAAAAGCAAATTCTTTATCTCTTCAAACCTTAAATCAGGCTTATTGTTGTTCTCCGATAATTGTTTATAAAAGCTTAATTCGGATGCATATTGTTCCCAACAGCCCAGATTTCCGCAGCTGCAAGGTTTTCCATCGGGAACGATAATCATATGACCGATCTCTCCAGCATAACCATGATACCCCTTAAGAGATTCACCATTGACCATAATACCTAGCCCAATCCCTGAATACAAACTGATTGATAATAAATTCCCACACTGATGGTGTTTATAAACTCTTTCCGCAAATGAACACAAATTAGCATTGTTTTCAATAAATACACTGGTTCCGATTTCATTCATTAGGTCTTCTTTTAAATTAATATTTTGCCATCGATGCTGCGGTACAAAATAGATCATCTCATCGTTATTCACAATGCCATGAATTCCAATTACTACACCAGCAAGACCGTAGCGAGTATGAACACATTGCTGTTTGTAATCCTCTATCTGTTTGACTAATAGTTTAAGAATGACATCATAGTCAGAGGAATGGAGTTCAATTGTATTCGTCTGAACAGGGGTGCCATTAATAGTAGACAACGTAAAAACAATGAATCTTTTATCGAGGTCTATCCCTAAAACAAAGCCTCCCTGTGGGTTAATCGAAAGCATGATCGGTCTTCTGCCTAGGTTTTTATGTTCTTGCTGAGTTTCGATAATTAATTCTTCTGATAATAAATCTGATACTTGTACCGAAACGGTTGCTTTGTTTAAGCCTGTAATTTTTGCTAAATCGGCTCTAGAAATTAAATTATGTTCGATTATCTTGCTTAAAATTAAAGATCGATTCATTTTCTTGATGTACGAAGCATCTCCGGTGAGCAATGTAATACCTCCTTGCATGATTTATCCCGCATTAACGGGCAGTAAGCCCCCCACTTAAGGGCTTAGCGTAAGCAGGAAGACTAAGTGGGGATCAACTGCCCGTAAAAGCCCGATTGGTTCAACTAACAATCAGTGGGGGATGAAAAAAACCCCCACTGATTGAAGTTTCACTTTATATAGGAAATTTTTCATAAATATTGACGTAAATAATCCATAATGATATTATACAGGTAATTAATTTGTTTGGTAAACAAATTAATTATTCGATTGAAAAATAAGTCTTTTAAGATTTTCTTTGAAAGGGATTACAAGGGTTTACATATGTAAAAATTGTTTTAAACATTACATGGAATAGAACGTCAAGTGGAAAACTTGAAATGAATGAAAAGGAGTGATGCGGTCATGGGTATTCTTCAAGAATTATTAAAAGATATTCCCGTTCCAAAAATGGCAAAAGTCAAAGTGAATTTTGACAATAATAAGATTGATGACCTCGGAGCTGTATTAAGTAAAAAGTTACAGCAAGAAGCGATAATAAATAAAATTCAACCAGGAATGGAAATTGCCCTAGCAGTTGGAAGCCGGGGACTGGATCGAATTGTCGAGCTTACGGCTGTCACGGTTCAATTTTTAAAAGATTTAGGTGCAAAACCGTTTATTGTTCCTAGTATGGGAAGTCATGGCGGGGCAACGGCTGAAGGCCAGCGTGCTGTTTTAGAACATCTAGGAGTGACAGAACAAAGTGTGGGAGCTGAGATTCGCTCTTCCATGGAAGTGGTGAAAATCGGTGAATTGCCAAACGGATTACCGGTGTACGTGGATAAATATGCTTCAGAAGCCGACGGTATTGTAGTAATCAATCGAGTTAAACCGCATACTGCCTTTCGCGGACCGGTTGAAAGTGGAATTATGAAAATGATTAGTATTGGATTAGGAAAACAAAAAGGGGCAGAAGCCTGTCATCAAATGGGATTTAAATATATGGCAGAAAATGTACCTGCAATGGCAAAAATCATTATGGAGAAGACACCATTCCTTTTTGGAGTTGCAACCGTTGAAAACGCCTTTGATAAAGTGGCGGTTGTCGAGGTATTAACTCCGAAAGAGGTTATAGAAAAAGAACCGGATTTACAGAAACAAGCCAAATCATTATTACCAAAGCTTTTTTTCGATCAGTTGGATGTCCTCTTGATTGATGAAATTGGTAAAAATATCTCGGGTGATGGGATGGACCCGAATATCACAGGCAGATACCCGACTCCATATGCTTCTGGTGGCCCGGATGTAAACAAGATGGTCGTTCTCGATGTAACTCCACAGTCGGAGGGAAATGCCAATGGAGTGGGAACAGCAGATTTTACGACACAACGTCTTTTAGACAAAATGGATCGGGAAGGAACCTATGCGAATGGTTTAACTTCAACTGTTTGTGCTCCTACAAAAATTGCGACCACCTTGCCTAATGATAAAATGGCCATCCAAGCTGCCGTTAAAACATGTAATATATTAGATTTTAATAACGTGAAGCTTGTGCGGATTAAAAATACTTTAGTACTAAGTGAAATTGAAGTGTCTGAGCCTTTACTCCAATATGTAAAACAACATCCAAACATGGAGCAAATTTCGGACTTATATGATTTTTCTTTTGATGAAAATGGAAATCTTTTTTAAAAAAAAAGGGAGAGAAGATATATGGCACAATTATTTGAATTAACTGGAAAAGTAGCAGTTGCAATTGGGGGAAATGGTGTATTAGGTTCTGCGATGGCAAAAGGATTGGCAGAAAACGGAGCAAAGGTTGCCATCGTCGGCCGTAACCTCGAAAAGGCAGAAGAAGTTGTAAAGGAAATTCAAGAAAGTGGCGGCGAAGCAAAGGCGTTTTCAGCTGATGTCAGTTCAAAGGAATCTTTAATTTCTGCAGCCAATGAAATTGAGCAATGGTCCGGCGGCTGGGATATTGTTTTGAATGCGCCTGGAACAAATAGTGCGACACCATTCTTTGATATTAGCACGGATGAATGGGACAAAATCATGGACATAAACTTAAAAGGGATTGTCCTAACCTGTCAAATTTTTGCGAAAAAAATGATTGAGCAGGAAAGAAAAGGCAGCATTATTAATATCTCATCTGTTTCATCTACAACGCCACTTTCAAGAGTATTTACTTACTCCGTATCAAAAGCAGGGATTAATAGTGTGACACAGTTCTTGGCACGTGAGTTCGCGCCAAACGGGATTCGTGTAAATGCAATCATCCCAGGATTTTTCCCTGCTGAACAAAATCGCAAAATTTTAGATAAAGAAAGAATCGAAGATATCATGAGACATACTCCGATGAAACGCTTTGGAGAGGCAGAGGAACTTCAAGGTACAGCTGTTTGGCTGGCTTCAGACAAAGCTTCCAGCTTTGTAACAGGGGCATTGATTCGTGTTGATGGCGGTTTCGGAAGCATGACAATTTAAAAAGAAACATAATGTAAAAATAAATAAAATAAGTTAACAGTGGTTGGCTAAAGAAAAAGTGTTGGGAGATGGGACAATGTTAACGGAAAAATATAACAAATTGACGTCTATTCTCCGTGAAATGGGGTCTGTCGTTGTAGCGTTCTCTGGGGGAGTCGACAGTACCTTCCTATTAAAGGCAGCGGTTGATACATTGGGCACCGATTGTGTGCTTGCCGTGACAGCTGACTCGGAAACCTATCCATCAAATGAACTTGAAGAAGCAAAAGCACTTGCCGAAAGGATTGGGGTCAAACATCAGGTCATTGAAACATCTGAATTGTCGATTCCAGGTTATGCGGAGAACAATAAAAACCGATGCTACTTTTGTAAAAGCAGTTTATTTGATCATTTAATACCGGTTATGGAAGAAAAGGGTTTTCAAAATGTCATTTATGGTGTGATTGCTGACGATATGAATGAATATCGCCCAGGAATGCAGGCTGCAAAAGAGAAAGGTATTCGCGGCCCTCTTCAAGAAGCTAATTTGTTTAAAGAAGAAATTAGAGAACTATCACGAAAGTTTGATTTACCTACATGGGATAAACCATCCTTCGCTTGTCTTTCTTCAAGAATTGCCTATGGCGAATACATTACAAAAGAAAAGCTTACAAAGGTTGAAAAAGCAGAAAACTATATTAAAACCCTTGGTATTCGACAGGTTCGAGTCCGGACTCATCAGGATATTGCCAGAATTGAAGTGGAGCCCGCTGATATGAAGATGATTTTAGAACATCATGACTCGATTGTAAGGAATCTTCAAGAATATGGATATAAATATATTACCTTAGATTTATTTGGCTATCAAAGCGGCAGCATGAACAAGGTGTTAGCCAATAACGGTTTGTCTCAACAAGCTTAGAATTGAAAAGCTTTGGCAAAAGCACCAAAGCTTTTTCTTTTAACTGAATAATATAAATGAACGTAGGGGGGATTAAAAATGCTTGAGGAAATATTAAATCAAGTTCAAAAAGGGACCCTAAGCGTACTAGAAGCAAAAAAACAATTAGCGACATTCGAGAATTTAGGGTTTGCAAAAGTTGACCATCATCGAAAAAAACGCCAGGGATTCCCGGAAGTCGTTTATGGTGAAGGTAAAACAGCAGAACAAATCATTTCAATAATACAAGCATTAAGGTCAAGAAATCATCAAGTACTGGTAACTAGAATTTCTAAAGAAAAAGCCGATAGAGTGCAAAAGGCTTGTCCTGAATTTATTTACAATGATATGGCCCAAATATTATTTTGGAAAGATGAAACGGGTACCGAAGAAAACTCCAATGGATACATTGCGATTATTTGTGCAGGGACCTCTGATTTAAAGGTTGCAGAAGAAGCAGCCGTCACTGCCGAAGTATTGGGGAGCAAAGTGCATCGAATTTATGATGTGGGCGTAGCAGGGATTCATCGCCTTTTCAATCATCTTGAAGAAATACAAAATGCAACGGTCTCCGTTGTTGTAGCTGGTATGGAAGGTGCCCTTCCAAGTGTGGTGGGCGGACTTGTTTCCCATCCTGTTATAGCAGTTCCGACAAGCGTTGGATACGGAGCAAATTTCAATGGTTTATCAGCTTTATTAACGATGCTAAATTCATGTGCTTCCGGAATAAGCGTGGTAAATATTGATAACGGATTCGGCGGGGGATATAACGCGGTCTTAATTCATCAACTTGCACAAAAAGGGGCAGGAAAAAATGAAGAAACTGTATTTTGATTGCTTTTCTGGAATTAGCGGGGATATGGTGATTGGTTCACTCATCGATGCGGGAGCAGACCCCAATCAACTTTTAGAAGAACTAAAAAAGCTTCATATGGAAGATGAGTATGAATTACAGTGGAAAAAGATTGTGAAGAATGGAATTACCAGCACAAAATTTGATGTGGTGCTCTTGAAAAATTCGATTAATGGGGATAGTCATGATCACCAACATGTGCACGTACATGAACATAGCCATGACCACAATCATAGCCATGAACATCATCACGAGCATGACCACGCCCACAGCCATGAACATCATCACGAGCATGACCATAGCCATGAACATCATCATGAGCATGACCACGACCATAACCATGAACATCATCATGAGAATGACCATGGCCACCATCATCATGAACACCGTTCCTATCAGGAAATTGTTGGATTAATCAAAAAGGCTGGATTTTCTGAAAAAGTAGAGGACACTGCATTGAAAATTTTTAAAAGAATTGGCGAAGCGGAAGGTCTTATTCATGGAATTCCGTTAGAGAAGGTTCATTTTCATGAAGTAGGTGCAGTTGATTCTATCATCGATATTATTGGGGCAGCGATCTTAATCCATCAATTAGATGTTAGTGAAATCAAGTCATCGCCTATTCCAGTTGGAGCCGGGAGAATACATATTGACCACGGTATTTATCCAGTCCCAGCACCGGCCACACTCGAAATATTAAAGGGAGTCCCGATTGAACAATCAAATATCAGAGCAGAGCTTACTACACCGACTGGCGCGGCAATCGTTGCGGTCCTTGCAGAAGAATTTTGTTGCCTTCCTTCTATGAAGGTACAAGCAATAGGTTATGGTGCTGGAACGAAAACCTTTACTGATCATCCCAATGTTCTGCGAGTCATCATTGGTGAGTAAACTGAACACCCAAGAGAGGAGAGTACAAAATGGCTGCTCATCCACCCGACAAAGAACATCTTGATGATCATATGGTCAAAATGGAAGTTAACCTTGATGACATCCCCGGCGAATGGCTTGGATATGTAATGGACTTATTATTCGAAGCAGGGGCAAATGATGTTTTCTATACTCCTATTTACATGAAAAAAAACAGACCGGGCATTTTACTTCAACTGCTATGTTCATTAAAAAAAGTAAATACAATGAAGAAAATCCTCTTTAGCGAAACAACAACACTCGGTGTTCGTTATTATCCTTTAACCGTTCATCGCTTAGAAAGAACTTATAAAAAGGTTGCGACTGAGTGGGGAACGGTGACGGTAAAAGAAGGAATCCATGATGGCATCGTTGTGCAAAGAGCACCTGAATTTGAAGAATGTAAAACGATTGCAGAGCAGCATCATATTCCATTGAAAAAAGTCTATGAACAAGTTTGGCACGTGATGGGGGAAGAGACGTAGGCAAACCGGGTTACTGTTTGAACAGAGGGGAGGAAAAAGAAAATGTTCATGAGTTTTATCTCGGTTTTATTTCTGGGATTTATTTTAGGAATCAAGCATTCTATTGAACCTGACCATATTATTGCCGTGTCGACCATGGTGAGTAAAAGTAAAAAACTTTCACGTTCTACTTTGACCGGTGTATTTTGGGGTATTGGCCATACCAGCACATTGTTTATTGTCGGAATGATTTTGGTTGTAATGAAGGGTGAATTATCAGATAAATGGGCAATGTCGCTCGAATTTCTAGTAGGAATCATGCTCGTTTATTTAGGAATGAAAAGCATGCTTTTCATTAAAAAGATAGATTCTAAGCAAAACAAGAAGTCTAGCGAACGGTCTTCCTTAATAAAGATTACCATTATCGGGTTTATTCATGGTCTTGCCGGGAGTGCTGCAATGGTGTTATTGACGATGTCTACCGTTTCTTCAGTCTGGCAATGTGCAGTCTATATACTGATTTTTGGTACAGGAACGATTATCGGTATGCTGATGTTTACGACGATTATTGGAATACCTTTTGTATATAGTAAAAAAAGCAGGGGACTAAACCGATTATTAACTCAATTTGCAGGTTCAGTCAGTTTAATATTCGGAATCTATTATATGTATAATCTAGGGATAACAGAAGGGTTATTTCATTTATGGGCGCAGTAATATTTGGAGAATGATAGCAGCTTTATACGAATTGGGAGGTGTTTCACAATGAAAAACAGTTGCATTGAAAAAATTCAAACTCACTATCCTAAATTGAGCGAAAAAGAAAAGAAAATTGCCAATTATATTTTAGAAACTCCTGATAAAATCATCCATCGTACGATTAATGAAGTGGCCGAAGAATTGAATCTTGCTGATGCAACTGTTTTTCGTTTTTGTAAACGAATTGGATATAAAGGCTATCAAGCTATGAAAATTGCACTTGCTTCAGAAATGACAATACCAGTCATTTCATCTCATGAAGAAATAATTCACGAGGACAATGAAAAAACTATATTAGAAAAAGTGTTTAAATCAAATATACGGACGATCGAACATACCTTTCAAGTGAACGAGAATGAATCGATCCATCGGGCGATAGAACTGCTTTCTAATGCAAATCGGGTTGAGTTTTATGGAACGGGAGGTTCTGCCGTCATTGCTTTAGATGCTTATTATAAATTTATCCAAACAGGGATAAAAGCTTCCGCTACTTTGGATTCCCATTTTCAGGTAATGTCTGCCTCTCAATTAACAAAGGAAGATGTGGCAGTTGTTATCTCACATACAGGAACAAACAAAGATTCACTTAATATTTTAAATACTGCTCGTGGAACCGGGGCAAAAACAATCGGTATCACAAGTGTTGCTAAATCCCCCATCGGGCAAAAGGTGGATGTAGCATTATATACAAGTTCCGATAGAACAGAATATCGCTCAGAATCTTTAGCATCACGCATTGCTCAACTCAGCCTGATTGATGCACTTTCTGTAAATCTTATGGTATTGAATGAAAAGGTTCTCATGAAGGAGGATATATAAATATGAATTCAAAATATGTCATTGGCGTTGATATCGGTACAACAAGTACAAAATCCGTTTTATTTTCTGCAAGCGGTTCAGTTATCGCTAGACATGGGATTGAATATCCATTATTCAGTCCAACACCTGCAACGGCTGAACAAGATCCTGAAGAAATTTTTTCAGCTGTCCTTCAAACAATTAAGACAGTAATAAAGAATAGTAAAGTTTCTCCGAATGAAATCCTTTGTGTTTCTTTTAGCTCAGCCATGCATAGTGTGATTGCGGTGGATGAATCCGGAAAGCCGATTACTCGTTGCATTACCTGGGCGGACAATCGAAGTGCTAAATGGGCGGAAAAGATTTTAAAGGAAATGAATGGGCATGAGATTTACAGGCGAACAGGTACTCCTATTCACCCAATGGCGCCACTTTCAAAATTAGTATGGCTTAAGGAAGAGCAGTCTGAACTGTTTAAGAAAACCTATAAATTTATTTCGATTAAGGAATATGTTTTTTATAAATTATTTAAAAAATTTGTAATCGATTATTCCATAGCATCTGCAACAGGGATGTTCAATTTAAATTCACTTCAATGGGATGAAGAGGCACTTAAAGTAGCAGGGGTTACAGTGGATCAGCTTTCTAAGCCAGTTTCTACAACCTATTATCTAGCCGGATTAGACAAAGAACGAGCAGAGGAACTTCTGCTTTCAGCAGATATTCCTTTTGTTGTTGGGGCTAGTGATGGAGTGCTATCAAATTTAGGGGTTAATGCTATTGAACCGGGAGTTGTAGCGGTAACGATTGGGACAAGCGGTGCGATTCGAGCCGTGACGGATAAGCCAATTACTGATCCGAAAGGAAGAATTTTTTGTTATGCCTTAACGGAAAACCATTGGGTAATCGGCGGGCCCGTTAATAACGGCGGGATGATTTTTCGTTGGGTCCGCGATCAGCTTGGAGCCTCTGAGGTAGAAATGGCGAAGCGCCTTGGAAAAGATGCTTATGATGTATTGACAGAAATTGCGGAGAATGTAAATCCCGGCGCTGACGGTTTGATTTTTCATCCTTATATGGCGGGAGAGCGGGCTCCGATTTGGGATGCAAATGCTAGAGGGTCTTTTTTCGGACTAGGATTACATCATAAGAAGGAGCATTTAATTCGTGCCGTTTTAGAAGGGGTAATCTTAAATTTATATACTGTTCTCCTTGCATTAGAGGAATTGATTGGAGAGCCTAAAAGTATTCAGGCAACCGGAGGGTTTGCAAGGTCTGAACTTTGGCGGCAAATGATGGCGGATATTTTCAACCAAGAGGTAAATATTCCGGAAAGCTTTGAAAGCTCTTGTCTTGGTGCAGCCATCCTCGGATTGTACAGTTTAGGAGAGATTGATTCCTTAGATGTAGTATCTGAAATGGTTGGAGCTACCAACCACCATAAGCCGATTGAAGATAACGTGAAAGTTTATCAAGAGATTATTCCCATCTATATTCGATTATCCAGACTCTTTAAAGAAGAATATGAGAACATCTCCAACTTTCAAAAAAAGTGGGTTGAATAAGGAAAAAGGCTGCCAGTAATGGCAGCCTTACTTATTTAAGCCCATTTTATTTCCTTAACTAATTGTTGTCTAAAAAGTTCGATAATAAAGTCATTATAAAAGTCTTTTCTAACAATAATTTGATATCTTTGGTTTGTGTGGGCATATACAAGAATATCTGTTAAGACCTTATTTTCATTAAAAATTTCTCGAATTTTATATACCTGTTTTTTTATATCTGAACCTAAGCTGGTGATATTGAATTCAATGTCATCGTCATTTGCTGTCTCATTTAAGTCCAGAAGCTTTTCATCATACGAATAAATTATTTTCATCTTTTTTAGCTCCTTATACTAAATATCGTAAATAAATGTAAACGGTACAAATGATAATCGACAGAATCATTAGTGGAAAAGCAATTAATAGGAATTTTCCAAAGGAAATATGATACCCTTCTTTTGCAGCCAATCCTGCAACAATCACGTTAGCGCTAGCCCCGATTAGAGTTCCGTTACCTCCAAGACAAGCTCCAAGTGATAAACTCCACCAAAGTGGTTCTAGGTTATCGATTCCAAGCGACCCCATGTCTTTAATCATCGGAATCATGGTTGCCACAAATGGAATATTGTCGATAAACGCGGAAGCAATAGCGCTGACCCATAGAATTAAAATAGAGGATGAGGCCACATTACCGCCGGTAAGATGTACGGAGTAATCGGCTAAAAGGGAAATAACGCCTGTTTCAATTAATCCTGAAACGAGGACGAACAGCCCGATAAAGAAAAAAATAGTCAACCACTCAACCTTTAAGAATGCTTTTTCTAAATGCCTTTCTCCAGTTAATAACAACAAAAGGAACGCTCCCGCTAAGGCAACAGATGCTGATTCCAAATGGAATAGCTGGTGTAAAAAGAAGCCCAAAATGGTAAAGGCAAGGGCAATAAGAGATTTCACCAATAGCTTTTTATCGGTAATTTCTTGTTTTTCATCCAAATCCATTAAATTCGCTTTTAATTCCGGAGTAGTCTTCAGCTGCTTTCGATATATAAAAGCAAGAATCACCACGTTCACAATCAAAATAAAAAAGGAAATAGCCGTTAGATTATAGATGAATTCCATAAATGTAAGTTCCTTTACGGCACTGCCAATCATAATATTCGGAGGGTCCCCAATCAGTGTAGATGTTCCGCCAACATTGGATGCAATAATTTCAGTAATTAAATAGGGAATGGGATTTACCTTTAATTGTCTTGTAATACTGAAAGTGACTGGCACCATTAACAGGACCGTAGTGACATTATCCAAAAAAGCTGAACCAAGTGCCGTAATGATTCCTAAAGCTAGGAGAAGTTTTATGGGATCTCCCTTGACCTTTTTTGCGGCGAAGATGGCAATATAATTAAATAGGCCCGTCTCGGATGTGATGGCGACAATAATCATCATGCCTGTCAGTAAACCAAGTGTATTAAAATCAATATGATGTAGGGCTTTTTCTTGATTTACAATTCCAAGTAGTACCATCATGATTCCACCGGCCATAGCAATAATGGTTCGATGGATTTTTTCTGTAACGATAAATGCGTATGTAATTAAAAATACACCTATCGCAATGATTGCTTGTGTTGACATTTTTTCCCCTCTTTCCGTATGTATTTCCTAAAAAAAGCAAAAAGGAGCCTGTGTTGACAGACTCCCCCAAAAAACAAGCTTATTTATTTACTTTTTATTATAGTAGAGTGGAGAATAGGCTGTAAAGAGAATTATTTTCAATTATCAAAACTCGGCCGGCTAAAGCCCCAGTTTTTTAATGAATTCAACGGTTTCCCTATGGTCTCTTTTAATTTGTTTGAATAGCGCTTTATCTGTTTTTACAATCGAGTTCCCATTTTCATCCGCAATTGCTCTTGTAGTTGAACTGCTTTGTAAAACCATCCATTTTCCCGCAATCTTTTTTAACTTAAGGTCAATAATCCCGAGCCTGCTGCCAAATGCCCCTGCCATCACTACCGGCTTAGCATTTATTTTCCCCGTTTCTAAATTTGTATTAGGCAGGAAAGAATAGGCGGGTCCAGGGAAAATACCATGGGAGTGTCCTGCAAGGATGGCATCAATTCCGGGAATTTTCGTAAGGTAATAAACGGCATTTTCAGTATCAGGGTGATAGGTCTCATTACTTATACCTGTATGGGCAAGAGCAATAATGATATCTGCGCCTTCCGCTTTCATTTGCGGAATGAATTCTTTTGCTGTATCAACAATCGGCTTGGCCATTACCTTTCCTTCTAAATTTGCTTTATCCCATTTCATAATTTGAGTCGGCATAAAGCCAATTACGCCAATTTTAATTGGGTGAGGTATTCCCTTTTCATCGAGAACCTCCCTATTTAAAATGACATAGGGTTTAAAATAAGGTTTTTGTTTTTTTAAGGAGTACACATTTGCATTCACGTAAGGCATTTTCAGCCCTTTTAATGCGTTTTTGATAAATTGCAGTCCATAATTAAATTCGTGATTTCCGAGGGCTATCGCATCGTAATGCAAATAATTAAAGGCCCGGTAAACAGGATGGACTTTTCCTTTATGAAGCCCTCTTACACGTACTAAATATTCACCGAGAGGGTTGCCCTTTAAATGGTCGCCATTGTCAAACAGCAGGGAGTTTTTCACTTCTCTCCTAGCCTGTTTGATCAGCGTTGCCGTTTTAACAAGCCCGATTCGGTTGTCCACTTTCGTCTGGTAATAATCATAATTCACTAGAGAGGCATGCAGATCTGTCGTCTCAAGAATCCGTAACTGAACCATTTCACTCGTATTGGCCCCGCTCTCTACCGCAAAGGATGGTATAGGGGAGGATTGCCAAATTAGCATGAGAGTCAGCAATAGCAGGATAAGTCTTTTAGAACTTCTCAAAACAATCTCCTCCAAAAGTTTAGTATTTTTAGTATTTGTTTAAAAGAAGGTTGTATGAGTTTTTAATGGTTAAATTTAGTTGGACAGAAAATTGTCATAAACATATGAATAAAAATTGAAAATTTGTTATCTCCCCATTTTAAGCAGTTACTTTTGACTATAATGAAGGTATCCAAAGTGGGAGGTAATGAAAAATGAATATAACAACCATCATTGAATTACAAAACAACGAGGTAGAAGCAATCACGGGAGCCCAGCTAGTTTTTGCTCAAGAAAAAATTGATGAAAATATCATCGAGACCTGTGTTGAATGTTTTCAAGTAAAAGATTCTGAAGAAAAAATCTCAACAGAAAAAGCAATGCAGAAGGTATTTGAACAATTAAAAACGGAAGGGGTTATCCCTTCAAAGGTGGAGGATTTTTCCTTCGAAATGCCGTCATGTGAACGATTAAAAAGTAAATCGCAAGATGCGAAAGATCTTCCGCAAAAAGTAGTTCTTTCGTATATGTCATAAAAGGGGTTCTTTGAACTCCTTTTAATTTTTGTCAAAAATTTGAACATATTATTGTTGAGTGATATTGGTCACTTAAATGAAAATAGTTTTCAATTAAAATGAAATTAGTTACATCAAGGAGGTAATTATAGTGGAAAAGAATTCAGTAAAAGCCTTTATGGAATATAGCGAAGAAAGATTTACAAAAAGGGTGATCTATAAAAAGGGAGAAACGACGGCTTTTGTTTTAAACTTTTTACCCGGGCAGGAACTTCCAGTTCATAAGCATCCGGGAACAGAGGTTTATCTATATGTGGTAACAGGAGCTGGAACGCTCGTCATTAATGGTGAGGAAACGGGTGTTACGGAGGCAGATCTTATCCATGTAAGCAGTGATGAAGAAATGTCCTTTAAAAATAATGGGAATGAACCTGTCAGCCTATATGTAGTCTTAAGCAAATTTCCAAGTGAACAATACGCGAAAAATATTTAATAAAACAGAGCCAGCCGTTTTTTCAGGCTGGCTTTTTTCGATTGCCACGAAGCTGTTTATTTTTATACCCAAAAAACCACCAGTTCCAATCACCAAGCAGCTTCATTAAAGCCGGTACAAGGACCATTCTCACTATGGTAGCATCAATAAAAATCGCAATTGCAATCCCGACACCCAATTGTTTGATCGGCATAACACCTGTAAAGGCAAATGCCCCGGTTACAACAATCATAATAGCAGCAGCAGAAGTAATAATTTTACTCGTATACGTTAACCCGGCTATGGTTGCTACGCTGTTATCGCCTGTTTTTAAATAAAACTCCTGAATCCTAGAAATCAAAAATACTTCATAATCCATAGATAAGCCAAAAACAAGCGTAAAAACGAATACAGGTAAAATTAAAGCAATATCCACCGGTTTTAATCCGAAATGTCCCTGCTGGAATATCCAAACCACAATGCCGAACGTACATCCCAGGCTTAAAACATTCATCAAAATGGCCTTTAATGGAATAAGAATCGAGCGAAAGGCTGCCATGAGAATTAAAAAGGTGGATGCAAAAATTAACAATAAGCCGTAGGGAGCCTTTGAGAAAATTTCATCAAATATTTCCTGCTCAAATTTAATTGTGCCCCCAAAGGAAGCCTTGATTCCTAAATCCCGTTTAGACCAAGAATCAACCCATTCCCTGGCTTTGGCGGAGTGCTCACCGGTGTTTAAAAAAACTTCCAGACGCATTTTATTTCCGCTTAAATAATAATCCTTTACTGGTATAACCTTTTGTTTTGGTCCGTATTTCAAAAATTGATCTAACTGTTCTGCATGTTTCATTCCCGTAGTGGAAAAAGGAGAATTGATGGTATGGACTAATGAGTCTTTTTGAATTTTATCGACGACTTTTTCTGCCTTTATTAAGTTTTCTTTATTCAAAAAATCCTTCTTTGATTCAAGAATTACCGTTACTTTTTTATCCTCCCGCTTGTTCTTCGGGATAAAATGGTCGCGAAACACTTCATACGCCATTCTTGAAGGATAAGTTGGCGGCAGGGAATCTGTGCCTGGAATGGTTAGAATCATTTGTCTTACAGGAATTAGACCAACCAGCAAAATCGCAAGGGCTACTATGGTTAAAAAAATAGGATGATTCATGACAAACTTTGCAAACCGATGCCATATACTTGTTTGATTTTCCGCAATCTTCAAAAGGCTAAATTTATTAATCCCATTCCCAATGACAGATAGGAGGGCAGGAAGAAAAGTTAACGCACAAAATACTGAAATAAACACAACCGTCATTCCACCGAGAGCCACATTTTGAAAGATATCGATTTGAATAAACCAGAGTCCAGACAAACCAATAAACACACAAAGTCCTGAAAAAATGATCGAACGGCCGGCGGTTGCAACAGTGATTTTAACAGCTTGTGGTACAGAATTCCGCTGCAGCTCTTCTTTATAGCGATTGATAAAAAGTAAAGCAAAATCAATACTTAAGGCGAGGCCAATCATTGGAATAATATTTAAAATGAAAATCGTCAAATCGGCTCCGTAGCTAAAGAAATAAACCGTTCCCATCGTTATTAAAATGGATACAACACCTATAATGAGCGGTGTAGCAGCAGCAACCAATCCACCGAAAGCAAGGATCAAGACAAGTAAAGTGATGGGGAGTCCAATCATTTCTGCCTTAGCAAGGTCCTCTTGGCTGGCAGTATTCAAATCTTTCACAATAACGGGTTCACCCGTCATGGTTACCTTTAGACCTTTTCGATTTTTCAGTTTTTGCTTTAATTGGACAATTTCTTTTCCAAGAACTTCGGCTTTTTTTTGAAAGGTGATCAGTCCGTAAGCATAATTTTCTTTTAGCATTCCTTCTTGTGCATAAGGGGAGATGACTTTTTTTGCCCCATCAAAGTTTTTCAGATTTAGGAATGTATCCTCTATAAATGATTTCCAGTCTTGGTCACTAATCGATTTCTCTCGTTGAAACACAAGGATAATCGAGGATTTAGGCTGTCCAAAATCTCTTTCAAGAATCTCTCTTGTTTTGTTGTATTCCCCGTTATATTCAAAACCATTGCCACTTAATACGGATGGCAATTTCGATGCGAAAAAGCCTAATACAATAATGGCAAAAAACCAGGTGAAAAGGACAAGTTTTCGGTGTTTATAAATGAAACTGCCGAGCTTATTCATAATCAATTGCCCCCTTTGATTTACTTTTCCCTAAAAATGAACCCTTAAAAGAGACAAGAATTGTAATTTAATAAAATAATGTTCATTTTAGTTTTTACAAATGTTCAATTATTTGTTATAGTTACAGAGTGAATAACAAAATGAATGGTTATTTAAATAAGGGGGAAGTTTACGATGACTCAAAATATTGTAAAAATGATTGATCATACATTATTAAAAGCAGATGCTACGAAAGCTGATATTATAAAACTTGTGGAAGAGGCAAAAGAGTACTCCTTTGCATCGGTGTGTGTAAATCCGACATGGGTTCGGACGGCAGCACAAATGCTTGCAGATACTCCTGAGGTTAAGGTATGTACGGTAATTGGCTTTCCGCTCGGTGCCTCAACACCGGAAACAAAGGCATTTGAAACAAATAACGCAATTGAAAATGGTGCGGATGAAGTCGATATGGTTATTAACATCGCAGCACTTAAGGACCGTGATGACGAATTAGTGGAACGAGATATTAGTGCGGTTGTGGAAGCGGCTAAAGGAAACGCATTAACGAAAGTGATTATTGAAACCTGCCTGCTTACAAATGAAGAAAAAGTAAGAGCTTGTGAGCTTGCGGTTAAAGCCGGTGCAGATTATGTAAAAACCTCAACGGGTTTTTCAACTGGCGGAGCGACTGTTGAAGATATCCAGCTTATGCGTCAAACCGTTGGACCAGAAATAGGTGTTAAGGCATCGGGGGGTGTCAGGAGCCGTGAAGATGCCCTTGCAATGGTAAAAGCAGGAGCTACCCGAATTGGCGCGAGCTCAGGAGTTGCAATCAGCAAAGGTGAACTATCTTTAAGTAATTATTAAAAAATCAATTTTAAGTCCCAAGAGGTATCTCCACATAAATATGGAGTACCTCTTTTTTATGTTAAAGGACAATGTTAACTTTTGAGCAATGTTGATTGGAGTGGAAATCAACAACCAATTTAAGAGCCCTTTTTTATAAAATAATCAAATGAAAAAATGTCCATAATATACATACACAACAGGAAAAAGGGTGATGGCCATGATTTATATCTATAATGATTACGGCGGAACACATACAACCTCATTGGCTGCGGCCTATCATTTAAAACAATTACCTCAATCTGAGAGGAAATTAACGACGGAAGAAATTTTAAATGTACAATATTTTAATAAATTAACCCATGCCGATTTTGGAAAAATCATTTTTCATGGAATGGATGAAGACGGGAATCCAGTTTATACAATAGGAAGGAAGAGAAATAAATTAGTTGTCCCAGCTTTAAAGGAATTAAGCCTATTACTACAATCAAAGTTTGCGTTTGAGGAAAAAATCATATTCTCCAATACATCTCCAACCGTTCCATTCGTAATGTCCATGGGCGGATTTTTTTCAAGAGGTCTAAAGATTGATTCTATAGGTGTACCTCTTTTGATTAAAGGGGCGAAGAAATGCTGCGACAATATTTTTCGGCTTGTTGAGAATACGAAAGAAATTGGAAAATCCTCATTTGCTGAAAAAGTGATTATTTTAGAAAATGAGATGTATAAATCATAAAATGAAAAATATAGTGTTCGTTTCTATTATTGATGACGAAGAAATCATTCGATCCCTGTTACTAAAGATATTAAAAACAATAGAGATTGAACAAGTTGAATTAGATGTAGCGGCGTTTGAGGGAGGAATTCCTTTTTTTGAATCGAAACGTGCCGAAGATTCAAGGAACCATCTCATCATTCTAGATGGGATTATGCCGGCAATGGATGGGATGGAGATTTTACAAAAGGTAAAAAAGACGAATAATAATGGGTCAAATATTTCTGTTCTCATGCTGTCAGGGCGAAAAAGTGAGTCTTATGTTCAGCGTGCTTTAATGCTCGGTGCAGATGACTATGTTACAAAACCGTTTGGTATTCAAGAATTAAAAGAAAGAATACGCAGGCTGTTAATAAGGATGAATTGAAATGCTGCATAATGAGCTTTTTTACCTGGCCATTCTCACGCTGACTTTTAGTGGTTTATTGGTGATTTTATTAACGTACCTTATTATACGAAAAGCATTTGTTATAAAAAAAAGGAGAACCATTGAAACTTACAAACAAAGATATAATTCCGTTATCTTTAAGCTGCTGACCGATGGTGGTTATTCAAGGGAATTAAATCCACAGAACAACCAACAACTAAAAGCAATTGAGGAGATGCTTAGCAGGTATGCAAATGTTTTAGAAGGGGAACAGGAGAAAAAAGCCCTATCAGAACTAGCCTCTCTTTATCTAAAAGATTATTATCGAAAACGGCTCCAAAGTAAAAGATGGAGCCGTCGGATGAATGTATTGTATCATATTGAGGATTTCCATATTAGGCCCCTTTTAAAGGATGTTTATAAGATGGTAAAGAAGAAGGGGCTCTCCTATGAGGAAACAGTACATATTTTAAGAATTCTAGCTTCTTTTCAATTCGAAGATATCCTTGGATTATTAACAAAAGACTTTTCTAATTTATCAGAGTTTGAATACCGCAGTATTGTCATCCGCCTAGAACAAAAACAAATGGATCAATTTGTTCTAAGCTTCCATAAGCTGCAAACCTCTCTACAAATGGCGCTTCTTGACGTTCTATCTATAAAAAAAGAATTAAGCTATCAATATTTTATTGAAAAGGTTTTTTTAAACTATACCGGGGAAATCAAGCTCCGGGCATTAAAGGCATTAGCAAGCATCGGAGTTGTTAAGGATATTGATTTATATCTAGACCTAATGGATTCCGATAAATGGCAGGAGAGAATGTTAGCGGCGAAACTAATCGGTTCATTAAAAGAAGAAAAAGGTATTCCAAGATTAATGGAATTATTACATGATCGATCATGGTGGGTTCGTCACCAAGCTGGACAGTCCATTTCCCAGTTTTCGAACGGAAAAGAGATTTTAAATAGGATTTTAGAAACAACAAAGGATCCCTTTGCAAAGGATATGGCTTGGGAGTGGATCCATAAAGGGGTTTAGAATTTGCCAACTATTCAGTGGGGAGATATTGTCTCAGTATTTGGATGGTTTATTGCTGTATACATGGTTATTGTCATCAGTTTTTACTCGATTATTTTAATGATCTCCATATTACAGCTGCGAAAAGAATATCAACTTGATCGGGATCAAGCCTATGAGGACTATATGGATGAAATTTATTCAAAACCGGTATCGATTATTGTTCCCGCCTATAATGAGGAGGTTGGGATTGTCCAAAGCGTTCGGTCTTTGTTAAGTATTAATTATCCTTCGTTTGAAATCATTGTCGTAAATGATGGTTCAACAGATATGACGCTGCAAAAAATGATTGAGCATTATGATATGAAGGAAATAAAGAAAGTAATCCGAAAACAGGTAGAAACGAACCCGATAAAAACCATCTATCAATCCTCCATTCTTTCGAACCTTTTCCTTATTCATAAAGAGAATGGGGGAAAAGCAGATGCCTTGAATGTGGGTCTTAATTTTTCTCATTATCCCTATTTTTGCTCGCTGGATGGCGACTCTGTCCTTGAGCCGGATGCATTTTTAAAAGTGATGAAGCCGATTATTGATTCAAATGAAGAGGTGATTGCTTCAGGCGGCAGTGTCCGAATTGCTAACGGATGTAAAATCCAAAATGGCCATATTATAAAAATTGGCTTATCAGAAAGACCATTAGTTGTCATGCAAATTATTGAATATTTACGGGCCTTTTTGATGGGGCGAATTGGCCTGAGCAGACATAATCTTCTCCTTATTATATCGGGGGCGTTTGGTGTTTTTTCTAAACACTGGGTAATCGAAGCAGGGGGATATAAAACCGATACCGTTGGTGAAGATATGGAATTAGTGGTCCGTGTTCATCGAATGGTAAAGGAAAGACGATTAAAGAAAAAGATTGTGTATGTGCCTGACCCCGTATGCTGGACGGAGGTCCCCGAAAGCATTTCGATTCTTCGGAAGCAAAGAAGGCGCTGGCACCGGGGATTATTCGAGAGCCTTTGGACACATCGCAAACTCACCTTTAATCCACGATACGGTATGATTGGGCTGATATCTTTTCCTTATTTTTGGATTGTGGAGTTTTTTGGTCCGATTATTGAATTTTTAGGCTATATATTTATGATTCTCTGTCTATTTTTCGGAGGAATTTATATTGAATTTGCCATCCTGTTATTTCTCCTGTCGTGCTTATATGGATCCATCTTTTCGATGGCAGCCGTACTGCTGGAGGAATGGAGTTTAACCAAATATCCTAAAGTATTCGATATTATAAAGCTTTTTTTCTATTCCTTAACAGAAACCATCTGGTACCGCCCGATGACGGTTTTTTTTCGATGTGAAGGAGTTTTGCAGATGCTTAAAGGCGATCAAAGCTGGGGAGAGATGAAAAGAAAAGGTGTTTCCGAATGAAGAAGCAAGTCTATTTAATGATTTACGTCTTCTTATTTTTGTTGATTCTTACGAGTCCCTTTTGGCTTTGGTTTATCCAACCTGAAAAAAAGCTAAACGTTTTAATCATGGATAAGACCGTTCCGAATCAGTCGTATCGAGAACATAAGGGATTGGTTTGGATTCTTAATAATGAAAAGTATGTTAAAAATACAAACAATCCCTATTCAGCTCGTTCGGATTATAAAGGCTATGAACCAGAGAAAGGAAGCGGCTACAAGATTATTCCTTTCCCTAAGGATTTAGCGCAGTATGATGTTTTTTATTTAACCGACCAGTACGGAGTATATAAGGAAGATGTTAAGCGTCATAATCCATATGGAAAAAGATCCGAAAAGATTTATGGAGGATTAGATTCTCATGATGTCAACCAAATCGAAAAGTCGCTATTAACAGCAAAAGGAAAAACGTTAATTGCTGAATTTAACACATTTGCAAGTCCTACCTCCGAAACGGCCCGATCCAAAATATCAAACTTATTAAACCTGGATTGGTCCGGCTGGATTGGCCGGTATTTTTCCGATTTAAACAGTACAGAAGTTCCCCAATGGGTTAAAAAACAGTACGAGGAAAAAAATAAGAAGTGGACTTTTTCCGGACAAGGTATTGTATTTGTAAGTAAAAATAATTATATTGTCGTGATTGACCAAAAGGAATTAACCGATAATGGATTACTTTTTCAAGTAACAAGGAAAGGAAGGAATCAATTTAAAGAAGACCTTCACGGCAAGTATCAATATTGGTTTGATATCATCCAACCAAGAAATGATGAAGAAATCCTAGCCAACTATCAACTCCCGGTTACGAATGCTGCAAAGAAGAAATTGAAAAGTTTTGGAATTCCAACCAGCTTTCCTGCTGTGATTTCACATCAAAATGCAAAATATACTTCTTATTATTTCGCCGGTGATTATGCTGACGAAGTGGATGTGCCTGGAATCTATCAGACAAAGGGCTTCGATTTATGGAAACAGCATTTTGGGGCAGGAAATTCATTTTACTGGGAAACCTATGTCCCTATGTTGAAAAGAATATTAAAAGATGGGCTGTATCATCAAATTAAGCAAGAACCGGTTGAATCGAGTGTGACGAAGGGGATTAAGACAAACAGCCGGACGGGGAATTTCTATCTTCAAATTAAGAGGAATGGAAAATGGTCAAACTTTCTCATAAAAGGTGTGAATATGGGGATTGGAAAGCCGGGGTATTTTCCAGGGGAGACGGCAATTTCTAAAGAAGAGTACTTGCGCTGGTTTAAGGAAATTGGAGCCATGAATGCCAATGCGATCCGCATTTATACTCTTCATCCGCCGGCCTTTTATGAGGCCTTTTATGAATACAATCGAATGGCGAAAAAGCCGTTATTCTTGTTTCACGGTACATGGGTCAATGAGGAAAATCTTCTTCGAACTCAAGATAGTTTTGCAAAAGAAAATACAAGTGATGCCAAAACAGAGATTAAGAATATGGTGGATATCATCCATGGCCGGGCCAAGCTGGCTGCACGCCCGGGGCATGCGTCCGGAACGTATTCTTATGACATTTCAAAATATGTTCTTGGGATTATTGTTGGAACAGAATGGGATCCCGGTATGGTGGCGAACACCAATTCAAAGCACCCAAATATGCACCCATTTACGGGAAACTATTTCAAAACAATTGGGGCATCACCATTTGAAATTTGGCTTGCCGGGCTAATGGAATTTGCTTCTCAATATGAAGCGACAAAGTATCATTGGCAGCACTCCATCAGCTTTACCAATTGGGTTACAACCGATTTATTAAAACATCCGGATGAACCTTTAGAAACTGAGGACTTGGTTTCGGTTGATCCCAATCATATTCGGGCAGGTAACCAATTTCATGCAGGGCTATTTGCCTCCTATCATATCTATCCTTATTATCCCGATTTTCTAAACTATGAGCAAAAGTACCTTAACTATGTGGATAAAAGCGGGAGAAAGAATAATTATGCCGGGTATTTACATGACCTGCTCGCTGCCCACAAGATGCCTGTACTGGTAGCTGAATTCGGTGTTCCATCCTCAAGAGGGTTAACCCATAAAAATGCATATGGCATGAATCAAGGATTTCATTCAGAAGAGGATCAGGGAAAAATCAATCAGTGGTTATTTCAGTCGATTGTCAATGAGGGCTATGCAGGCGGTATGGTTTTTTCCTGGCAGGATGAGTGGTTTAAGCGAACATGGAATACGATGGATTTGGATGACCCGGACCGAAGACCTTTTTGGAATAATCAGCAAACAAACGAACAGCACTTTGGCTTGTTATCGTTTGAACCGGGATATCGAGAAACCGCCATTACGGTAGACGGCGAGGAAAAGGATTGGGTCATGGCAGAAGTTGAGAGTGCTTATAAAACAAACAATGCCAGACTTCCAATAAAGGAGGTACGATTCACGTCGGACAGCGGGTATTTATATTATCTGCTTTCATTTCATAAGCCAATTGATTTGAACAGACAAAACACTTATTTGCTTTTTGATACGATTGATCATCAAGGCCAAACCAAGGTAAAGGCAGGGTCAAAAAAGGTAAAATTGGATTATGGAGTTGACTTTTACGTTCAGTTAGTTGGTCAGAAGAATTCGAGAATGATGGTGGACAGTTATTATGATCCCTTCTACTATCAATACGGTAAACAGCTCAAGATGCTTAAACAAGCAACATATGCCAGTCAAAAGGATAATGGAGTATTCCATCCGATTCGTCTTGCCCTTAATAAAGAGCAAATGATTCCATCCACAAAGAAAAAGATTCCCTTTGAGGATTATGAAACGGGAGTGTTAAAGTTTGGTAATGCCAATTCCTTAAGTCATGATTTTAATTCTTTAACAGATGTTAGTATCAGTAAAGATAAATTGGTATTAGAAGGAAGAATTCCATGGCAGCTATTGAATATTAAGGACCCAAGTCTTAAAGAGGCGATGGGGGATATTTGGAAAGGTGGATTACAGGGCAGTGTGAAGTTGAATGGAATCAGGACGGCAGTAGTAATGCTGGAAAATGATACTTTTACCCAAACATTTCCTGAAATAGTGAATGGACGGCTTCAGCAGGAGAATGCAAATATATATTCCTGGAAAGAATGGGAGCATCCTGCCTATTATGAACGGCTTAAAAAATCGTATGATATATTGAAAAACACCTATCGTTCAACCGAAATTCGTAAATAAAAGAAAGACTGGAGTGCCAGCCTTTCTTTTTACATTCATTAAACAGAAATTTCGCCAGCTTGTTCTTGACGAATTCGTTGTTTTTTTGCTTTTTAAAGTGGAATAATTCGTAAATCACCGGAATGACCACAAGAGTTAAAAGCGTCGCAACAGCAAGCCCGCCAATCACGACGATCGCAAGACTTTGGGAAACAAGATTCCCTGTTTCCGCCTTTTTAAACAATAGCGGAAGCATGGCTGAGATCGTCGCAACGGCAGTCATCAAAATCGGTCTCATTCGAATAGAAGCGGCTTCAACAATCGCATCGCGAATAATCATCTTTTGTTCATTTTGTTTGATTCGATCTAGAAGTACAATCGCATTTGTGACCACAATTCCAATTAACATCAAGGCACCGAGCAGAGATGTAATATCCACCGTGATTCTGCTGATGAGTAAGGCAAGCACAGCCCCCACAGCCGCAAGTGGTAATGAGAATAATATTGAGATCGGTGCTCGAATCGTTTTAAAGGTGATGACCATGATTAAAAAGACAATTCCAATTGAAGCTCCCATTGTCATAAATAAATCAGTGAAATCATCCGCCTGTTGGGCACTTGCTCCCCCGATAAAGACTTCAACACCTGAAGGCAGCTTGATCCCCTTATGATCCTTTTTATCTCCGTTGATAATTTTAGCGATTTCAGTAGAAACCTTCGAAAGTTTCTTCGGATCAACGGTGGCAGTGACTTGAATATAAGGGTCGCCGTCTTTATGGAATTGGTTTGTTGGTTTTTCCTCTTTTATTAATTTTGCCACCGACGAAACCGGTGCGGGACCGGATGAAGTCATAACAGGAATATCTTTCAAATCCTTAGATGATTTCGGATCTAAAACAGGGTTAAGAAATACTGCAGTTTCTTGGCCATTTAAATCCATGGAACCTAGCGGTGTTCGATTTAGCATTACAGACAGCTGCTGGGCCACTTGAGCCGGATTTCCTTTTTCAGGGTCCACTTCAAGTGAGTAAACTGTCTTCTTAGCATCTTCATTGGTCGCTAATTTCTCAATTCCGTCAATTTCTTTGATTTTTTCTTTAATTAATGTCGAAACGGTCTCAAGTTTGGTTAGCTGGTCGCCTACGACATCAATTGTAATTTGTGGGTTTCCGCCACCCATTAAGGACGATGCAGCAACGGTAAGCGTTGCATTAGGAAATTGATTTTTTTGAGCTTCTATTTTTTTGATTAATCGATCCGTATCGTCCTTATCCTTTAAAACAATATTTATGTTTGCCTTAGTAGGAGAGTCGATTGCTCCAAATTTTGCCGCATCCTCATTGTTTCCGAGCATTGTAAATTCATCTTTTACTTCTTTTTGGGCAAGAATGAATTTTTCGAGCTTTAGAGTACCATTTTTCACTTCTCCAATTGGCGTATCATTTGGATAATTAAGTGCTGTTTGAACAAAATCTGCCGAAGAGTTGTCTACCGCACTCTTTGGCATAACAGAATAGACTCCAATGGAACCTACGAATAACAAAAAGGAAAGAGAGAGGATGATCCATTTATGGTTAAGCGACCAAGTGACCAATCCGATAAATTTTTTTGACGGTTTATGTTCAGGAAGCTTTGCATTTTTTAAAAGCCCTGCACTCATTAAAGGAACAACGGTTAGGGCGACGATTAATGAAGCAAGCAATGAGTAGGTAATCGTTAAAGCGAATGGCATTAAAAAGTCCTGTAATCCGCCATTAACTAATCCGATAGGCAAAAACACAGCAACTGTTGTTAAGGTAGAAGCCGTAATTGCTGAGGATACCTCTTTCGTTGCATTCATAACTAATTGAAAGGTAAATTTTTCGTTTTGCATTTTCCTGAAGATGTTTTCAATTACTACAATACTATCATCTACTAAACGACCTACTGCTACCGCAACACCGCCCAAGGTTAAAATATTTAAAGTAACCCCGGAGCGGGATAACAAGAATAATGTAAAGGCTAAGGACAATGGAATCGAGACGATTGTTATAAAGGTAGATCGGATATTTCTTAAGAAGAGCATAATCACAATCGTTGCAAAGAGGGCACCAAGCATAACTTCCTTCATCATCGATGTTACGGATGTCTTCACCATATCCGCTGTTGCCACAATTACAGAGGTTTCAAGTTGGTTATATTTTTTATTTATTTTTTTCGTGACATCTCTTAAGTCTTTACTTATTGCTACAGCATTTGATTGACTATCCTTTGTTACAATTAGCAATAATCCGTCCGCACCGTTGATTCGGGTGATCGTATCTTGTGGTTTGGTAACGTTAATGGAAGCTATATCCTTTAATTGAACACCTGGCGCAACGGTAAGGTTTTCTAAAGAAGATAAACGGTCGATGTTTCCAATCACTTTAATATTACTGGCTTTACCTTCAATTGTTTTTTCACCAATTGCAATTGCGCTATTTTGCCCTTGGAGAACACCCATAACGGATTGAATGGTTACTTTTTTCTCTGATAATAATGTGTTGTTTACTTTTACAGAAACATAGGAGCTGGCCATCCCATAGGTTTGAATGGATGCTACACCTTTAATATCTTTAAAAAGTGGAACGATTTTTTTGTCGGCAAATTTTAAATTTTCCGGTGTTAATCCTTCTTTAAAGGTTACAGCTACGTCTCCGATGGGAATCATGGAGGTATTTAATTGGACGACAGTGGGCTTTGAAACATTTTCAGGTAGATGAACATTGGACAATACCTCCTGCACTTCTTGTTTTGCTTCTTTCATGTCAGCTTTAGAATCATAATTAATATCAACTTTAGCGTAACCATCACCTGTTGTTGAGAAGATATTCTTTTTCCCTTTTACACCTGAAATCGACTCTTCAATTGGAGTTGTCACCTGATCCTCCATTGTTTTTGAATCAGTGCCCTGCCCCATAACAATAATCGATATTTGTGGATTGTCAGCAGAGGGTAAGAATTCCATCGGTAAGGTAAAATAACTTGCCACACCCATGATTAGAATTAGAATCGACATAATCCACATCGCGGCTTTGTTCCGGAAGGACCATTTTGTAAACCAAGACATATTTCATTTTCTCTCCTCTTATGGTTATTTTTTCCTATACAACCATAAGAATATTATCATATTAAAATGGAAAATAAAACTATTTTTTAAATAATTTTCTAGATGATTTTGTTAAGTTTATGTTAATAAGTATGGGGTCTGCTTGTAACAGTTACGGTAGTCATGAGACCGACAAATATAATCGTTAATAGCGAATAAAAGAATTTTTCGAGCCCAACCACTTGGATTCCACTTGTAATCACGAGACCATCGATTAAGAAAATAATGATTCCTATATTTATAGAAGTAAATTTTGTTAGAAGCTGGGCGAGAAGATCTGTTCCGCCTGTACTTGTTTCATAGCGAAGCATGAGTCCAATACCAATTCCAACGAGAATTCCGCCAATAATGGTACTTGGTAAAATTCCTATATTAATTTTCCCGTCCATGAACGAAAACAAATCAATACAAAAGGAAGATATGATGAGTCCATGTAAGCTGTAAAAGAAATAACGCCGTTCAAAAAACCAAGCCAAGATATAAAGTGGCAAGCTTAAAATAATCATACTTAAACCTGTCGGCCACCCGTAAAAATAATGGATGATTAATCCGATTCCAATTACTCCGCCATCTAGCAGATGATAGGGAACTAGAAATCCATTTATGCCTAAACTTAACAGCAAACTGCCAATAAGCATCGCTAATATTTTTTGTTTCATCCTATTTCACCCCATACTTGTCCCTTTAATTAAAAAATATGAAAAGGAATGTAAATTAGAAGTGAATGCATAAAAAAGAGGAAGAATCAATCGATTCTTCCTCTTAAAGGCTTATTTTGAACTTTCTTCGGTCATCCGTTGAAGTTTTCCGGAAAGGGCTAATAAAACTAATCCAAGTACGATAGCCAATAAACCAATTACACTGAAAATTTCAAAGTAACCTAGTGACTGTGTTAGTGCTGCTAATTGTCCTGCAAGAATGTTTGCAATTCCGGAACCTGCAAGCCATACACCCATTAATAGGGAAGCAAGTTTAAGTGGAGCAATTTTACTTACAAGTGATAAACCAACTGGAGATAGAAGTAATTCTCCGAGTGTGTGCATTAAGTAGGTTAAGACAATAATCATCATGTTTGCTTTCATTGCGATATGATGATCATCGCTGCCTGTTTTTAATACTGCTAATAAAAGAATCATATATCCTAAACCTAAAAGCACCATACCTAATCCCATTTTTTTCGGTCCGCTCATATCTCCACGCTTTGTGTAAGAAAGTTTTAACCAGAGAGCGGAAAGGATTGGTGCAAGAATAACGATAAATAGTGGATTTAAAGATTGGAACCAAGCAGTTGGTACGTTAAATCCGAAAAGGTCACGATCAACAAAGCGATCAGTATAAAGTGTTAAGGAACTTCCTGCTTGTTCAAATCCTGCCCAGAAGAATACGACAAATGCAGTAAGGATAAAAATAACAGCTGTACGTTTCTTTTCAATCTTTGTTAAAGGTTGTTTAGTGTGCGTTGCATTTGTTGTTTTTGAAGCCACCTTACCTGTTGGCTTTTTACCAATGTCCCCTAAATAACGATTGCCCAAAAGGTTAAAGATTAACTGTCCAACAATCATACCGATTGAAGCAGCAAGGAAACCATATCTAAATCCGTGATGAACGACTCCATTGATTGTTGTCTTGAAAAGGTTATCGGATAAAAAACCTACCACTAATGGAGAGAAAAAGGCACCGATGTTAATACCCATATAAAAAATAGTGAAAGCGCCATCACGACGACGATCATCGGGAGCATATAATTCTCCAACAATGGTTGAGATATT
This sequence comes from Neobacillus cucumis, assembly GCF_016107705.1. The sequence continues at coordinate 75,988 of NZ_JAEHGC010000013.1, read as the reverse complement.
TGGTTTAAAGAAACCGTTTCCAATGATTAGTAATACCAGACCAAGATAGAAAGCCGCTCTACTTTGATCGGCAAATAATGCAAAGTTACCAACTGCCATAATGATTCCGCCAATTGTAATCGCAAGGCGTTGTCCTAGAAATCTATCAGATAACCAACCGCCAACCATTGGTGTAAAATAAACTGCACCTGTGAAGAATCCATAAATACTCATTGCAGTAGCATCACTAAATCCTAAACCACCACTGATGAATTCTGTTGTAAGGTATAAAACAAGGATTGCACGCATTCCATAATAGCTGAATCGTTCCCACATTTCTGTAAAGAAAAGTAAATATAGGCCAGGTGGATGCTTTTTCAAGGCTTTTGCCTGCTCGGACTGTTTTAATGAAGCTGTAGTGTCCATTGTATACCTCCTAATGTCCATAATAAAAAGAATATGTTATTATTCTAAATTAATAAATATATACCGGTCAATAGAAAGTTACAACAGTGAAAAGAGTTGATATATTAGGAATTTACGGAATTATAAACATTGTTTTTAATATACAGAAAATGGAGATTTAATTATTTTGATATAATTTTTAGATTAGTTAGTTGGCAGGGGTAGCAACTTCAAGAAACGGTTCAATAATAAATTGGAACAAAAAAGACCAGAGATCTTGTGAACTCTGGTCTTAAATAATTAAAAAATAAGATTAAGAAGAAAATATAAAACGGACGCTAATAATGCAGAGATTGGCAAGGTGATGACCCATGTAATGATCATACGCTGAGCTGTATCCCATTTAACTCCTTTAATCCGGTGCGCAGAACCAACACCTAAAATTCCGGACGAAATAACATGTGTTGTACTAACAGGTAAATGGATGTAGGTAGCTCCAAAGATAATGGCAGCACCTGTTAAGTCAGCAGCAACCCCGTTAATCGGACGGATTTTCATGATTTTTCCGCCAACCGTCTTAATAATTTTCCAGCCGCCAATTGATGTACCAAGTCCCATTGCGATCGCACAGGAAATTTGAACCCAAAGTGGAACTTCTGCGTTATGAGGAAGAATATTATTTGCAATCAGTGCCATCGTGATGATCCCCATCGACTTTTGTGCATCGTTTGTTCCATGGGAATAAGATTGCAATGCTGCTGTCCCAATTTGAATATATCGGAAGCTCCGATTGGTCTTTGTTAAATTGAAATTTTTAAATACTACTTTAAAAATGCTGTAAACAATGTAACCGACAACGAAAGCTAAAATCGGTGAAAGAATAAGTGCCTCAAGAATCTTTAAAAATCCGCTATAGTTTAACGCAGCAAATCCTTCTGCAGCAATGGCTGCTCCTGCGATCGAACCAATAATTGCATGTGAGGAACTGCTTGGAATTCCGAAATACCATGTGACTAAGTTCCAAATAATCGCTGAAAGGATTGCTGCAAGAATAACGACGGATCCATTGTGAAGGGTAAAGGGATCAACAATGTCCTTTGAAATGGACTTTGCAACACCAGTAAATGTCATCGCTCCAATAAAATTCATTACTGCAGCTAAAAGAATTGCATGCCTTGGCTTTAATGCTTTTGTAGATACAGATGTTGCAATGGCGTTGGCTGTATCATGAAAACCATTTATGAAATCAAATGCTAAGGCACCAATAACAATTAATATCGTTAGGATAAAAATTAAGCTCATATTATTGCTCCTTACGCATTTTTCATTATGATGGTTTCAAGTGTATTGGCAACTTCCTGACAGCTATCGGCAATATCTTCAAATGTTTCATAAATTTCTTTGTATTGAATGATACGAATTGGATCCTTTTCGGTAGCGAATAGATTTTTAATCGATTGTCGTAAAATATTATCGCATTTTGATTCGAAATCTTTAATTTTGATGGCATGTTCTCTTATTTGAGGTAATTTTTTATTAGAAAGAAGTCCAACTGCTTTATCGATTTCGTGTACACTGCCTTGAATGGCTTCGACAAATTTAAGCATAAAGTCATCAGCTTGTGTGATGGAGTACATTTCGAATAATGCTGCGCAGCCTTCAAGCCCGTCCAGTACATCATCCATACTCATCGCAAGGTGGAGAATATCTTCCCGTTCAATTGGAGTAATAAAGGCGTCATTTAATTCTTTAATGATTTCATGAACAAATGAATCTCCTTTTGATTCATATTCCTTCATTTTTTCAGAAAAAATCTTTAAATCACTGATAGTTTTTAATTTATATTCGGTAAAGAAATTTACACTTTCTTTTGAATTAGAAGAAATATTGTTTAACAAAACTGAAAACTTGTCATGTTTTTTGAATGCCATAGTCTATTTACCCCCATATAATTGTTGAAAAGTTGTCATTACCGAAAAACATTCTATCTGATAAATGTCGAAAAAAGAATTATTTTTTAACAAACTTTACAAAAACTTAACATTAGAATTTTCTGAAAAAAATTATATATGGCTTGATAGATACCTGTTACTTTTTCCAGATAAATGATTTTTTATGTACGATTCAAAGGGAAGTGACTCGGTTGACGAATCTTTTGGAAAGGAATATAATTATCTCGAATTAAAGATAATGGCTTTTGAGATTTTTAGGAGATCGAAGGGATATAATAATCATAAATCATCCATTCGTAAGGAGTGTTTATACATGTTTGATATTTATAAGGCGGAGGAAAGATATACTGCAGATCATGGCTGGCTTAAAAGTAATTTTAGTTTTTCTTTTGCTGAGTATTATGATCCTGCCAACATGCAGTTTGGGCCGATGCGTGTTTTAAATGATGATATCGTTCAGCCCTTAAGAGGGTTTGGAGCTCATCCACACCGTGAAATGGAGATTGTTTCAATTGTTTTAAAAGGACAATTAAAGCATGAGGATAGTACAGGAAAAAGTGCTGTCACCACATTTGGAGGTATTCAACGGATGTCGGCAGGAACAGGAGTTATCCATTCAGAGGTAAATCCTTCCGCAGACGAGGAAGTGAATTTTTTACAATTATGGTTTATGCCTGAGGAATATGGACTCACGCCGTCATATGAAAGAACCGATTTTGATCCTGCTAAAATGAAAAATGCCCTTTTACCGGTTGTTTCAAAACATTATGGAGAGAATGTAGCCAATATACATCAAGATCTTACGATATATTTATCAGAATTAGAGGCAGAAAAGGACCTTCGTTTTCATCAGGAAACGGGACGCAGAATTTTTTTCTTTGTGATTGAAGGGGAAGTAATCATTAATCAGAACCAACATTTGAATAAACGGGATTCTGCCCGTATAACAGAAACAGAGAGTTTACAAATTAAAGCAGTAAATCATGCAAAATTCATGCTAATTGATTTACCTTAAATCATAAAAACCACCTTAAAAATAAGAACCGGATGTTTAATCCGGTTCTTATTTTTATATAGGATTAGAAGTATAAAATTTGGGTACTTTATACATACAAGCAATTCAGTACATGGAGCTGAATGCTTGTATCAAATGAAATAATGAATACTAAAAAGGAGTGTTCGCAGGTGAGCTTCATTTGGTCATTAATCGTAGGTGGTATTATTGGATGGTTAGCAGGCCTTATCGTGGGAAGAAATATTCCAGGTGGCGTTATTGGTAATATAATTGCGGGATTCGTCGGGGCCTGGCTTGGACAATTAATTCTGGGGGATTGGGGTCCAGATGTGGCGAATTTTGCAATAATTCCAGCAATAATCGGCGCAGTGGTCCTAGTCTTCCTGCTAAGCCTTGTCATGAGAGCCTTCCGAAAAACAGATCGCTAAAACAAAAAGCCTCCGATTTTCGGAGGCTTTTTGTTATTAGAGAGAATAGACATCGATTTCTTTAAAAATTTCCGGTTTGTCTAAAAAAGGGGCATAGCAGATCACTTTTTCTTCTGTAAAAGGGTGAATAAACTCAAGCTTTGCTGCATGAAGGGCTTGCCGGTTAACAAGCGGTTTACCTCCATATAACGTATCACCGACAAGTGGATGTCCGATATGACTTAAATGAACACGAATTTGGTGAGTCCTTCCTGTATCAAGCCAGCATTTTACATAGGATAGCTGCTTTTTAGAGTCCACTTTCATTACCTGAAAATGAGTAACGGCTTTTTGACCGGTGGAAGATACCCGCCTTCTTGATGCATGGTGGCGGTCGCGTCCAATTGGTTCATTAATTTCTCCCTTTTTTTGCTTAAGCAGGCCGTGAACAAGGGCAATATAGGTTCGTTTAATCTTACGATTTTCCAGCATTCGATCCAAAATGGATCCTGCCAATGGGTGCTTTGCAAAAAGGATGGCTCCAGAGGTATCTTTATCTAGACGATGGATTTGCCGAATATTTCTCATTTCCCCCTTTGCTTGCAGATAAAAAGAAGCAGCATTAACAAGTGTATTGGTATCCTTTGTTAGGTCATTTGGATGAGTATTTATAAAAGGAGGCTTATTTAATACAAGAACATGATCATCCTCATATAAAACAGTAACCTCCATATAATGGAGAGGTAGGTTCATTTCCTCATCTTCAAATAATTTTATTTGTAATTTACTGCCGACTGCAATGGATTTGTTCCAAGGATACGTTTGGCTGTTAACTAATACTTTTTGTTCCATACGAAATTGATGGGTTAGCTTCTTCGGAGAATTCCATTTTCTTTGAAATAGATCTTCTATCGTTATTCCATCCCAAATTTCTGGAATCGTTAACTCGAGCCAATTGCCTTTTTTGCTTGTTTTTAACATTTTATTCTCCTTAAAAATACAGGTTTTGCATGGTTTTAATTACCACAGTTTTAACACAAGAAATTATGTTATCCTTATGATAAATTAAATATACATTAGAAAAAAGCGATAGCAAAGGTGGGTTACAAGTGAAAATTGTTTTTGCCTCAACACCAAGTCAAGAGGAAGAAATTTGCGGACTTGTGGGGTATATTTATTCAACTGTTTTTCCACTCTATTTTTCGGATGATGAAATTCGTTCTTTTGAACAGCTAAAGGTTTTGCACACCTCTAGCAAACAATTCGAAGATTTTAGCACATTAAAAGATGCTTTTCAAGTGATGACCAGCATGCAAACGATTATTTCCATCCTCGAGTCTCCCACTCTTGATGATCAATATTCGTCCCTTTTTAATAAGAATGTTTCAAATTTACAAGAATTTGGGCTATTCTTCCCGTTTGAATATGATCAATTTGTGGAAGCGAAAAATATGAAAAACAGTATCTTCAGTATCTATACAAAAGCTGCAAATGAATTAATTATCTAAGAGGGTGTCCCAAAAGTAAAATTAGGGGTACCCCTTTTTTTGTGTATGGTTCTCTTATTTGGTCTGTTGATTTCCGCTCCAGGCGCTTCGCTTTCCGCGGGCGTGCCGGGGAGCCTCCTCGTCGCTTACGCTCCTGCGGGGTCTCCCCTGCCCCGTACTCCCGCAGGAGTCTTCGCGCCTTCCGCTCCAATCAACAAGTGCATTTAATAAAGTTTTCCACTTCTTAACTATTTAAAATAAGTGGCGAATTTAATGCTTACCCAAAAGAGTATAGCAAAGGTGCATATGAATTTGTTTCTATAGATGAATAAGTTCAAGATGACGTCTTTTGGGCATGGTTGACAAAATATTATTTTTCGTTTCTTCTTGAAAAATTTCGTCCTTTTTATAGAGGATATTGGCATACCAATGGGTCTACTCATCTTTTAAAAGATTATTCTTATTGAGTATCTTTAAAAAAGTAGAGGAGAGACTGGGGGATATTTCGAGGAACTAAATAATTTATTTGCACACCTGTTGATTGGAGCGGAGGGCACTCGACTCCTGCGGGATAGAGAGGTCACTGGAGACCCCACAGGCGCAAGCGCGCCGAGGAGGCTCCAGGACCTCCCCGCGGAAAGCGAGTGACTGGAGCGGAAATCAACAGGCCCTTTTTCAAAGGAAATCAAAAAATTTGGTATTTAGGTTTGAGGAGGAGAAAATTTCCAATCCCGAGCAGGTGTTTTATTTTTTAATCCATTATTTCCTTGTGCTTGAAATGAAGAAAATTTAAAATAGTAATGGTAAAAATTCGTTAAAAATTAACTCTTTTGCGAAAAATGTCGGAATAAATCTAGCAATTTTAAAAGGAGTAACAATCTTGAACTTCGAAACAATATAGAGTAGAAAGAATCAGGAGGAGATAAAATGGACTGGAAAGAAAATGCAACAAGATGGATCAACTTTGAGGGGTTAGATTTAGAGCTAAAAAATCAATTATCGGAACTAAAGAACGATGATAAACAGCTGGAGGAAGCTTTTTATAAAAATTTAGAATTTGGTACCGGCGGCATGAGAGGGGAAATCGGTGTTGGTACAAACCGGATGAACCTCTACACCGTGAGAAAAGCTTCAGCCGGATTAGCTGCATACATAGAAGAAAATGGTCTTGGAGCAAAAAAACGCGGAGTGGTTATTGCCTATGATTCCCGGCATAAATCTCCGGAATTTGCAATGGAAGCCGCGAAAACATTAGCAACAAAAGGCATTCAAACCTATGTTTTTGATGAATTAAGACCAACACCGGAACTTTCCTTTGCATTAAGATATTTAAATGCATTCTCCGGAATTGTCGTTACAGCAAGTCATAATCCTCCGGAATATAACGGGTACAAGGTATACGGGCATGATGGCGGCCAGCTTCCTCCTGAAAGTGCTGATCAAGTGATTGCTAGGGTCAATGAGATCGAAAACGAGCTGTTGATTGAGGTGGACTCAGAAGAGAGTCTACGAAATGCAGGTCTAATTAAGATCATCGGTGCCGAAATAGATAATGCCTATTTAGAAAAATTAAAAACTATCTCGGAAAATCCAACACTTGCTGAAGAGTCGAATATTAAAATCGTTTTTACACCTTTACACGGAACAGCTAATAAACCTGTACGGAACGCACTTGCTGCTTTTGGGTATAAAAATGTCACCGTTGTAAAGGAACAGGAGCTGCCAGATTCCGAGTTTTCAACTGTAAAAAGTCCGAATCCAGAGGAACATGCAGCATTTGAGTTAGCGATTCGAGATGGTAAACAAATTGATGCCGATATTTTAATCGCAACAGACCCAGATGCAGATCGCCTAGGAATAGCCGTGAAGAATCATGAGGGAGAATATGTTGTCCTAACTGGAAACCAAACAGGTGCATTGCTGCTTGACTATTTGCTTTCGCAGAAAAAGGAAAAGGGCACCCTTCCTCAAAACGGAGTCGTTTTAAAAACGATTGTTACCTCTGAAATTGGCAGGAAGATTGCAGACTCCTATCAATTGAAAACAATTGATGTATTAACAGGCTTTAAATTTATTGCGGAGAAAATCAATGAATATGAAAAAACAGGTGAACATACTTTCTTATTTGGCTACGAAGAGAGTTATGGTTATTTAATCGGCGACTTTGCCCGCGATAAAGATGCTGTTCAAGCAGCACTTTTGGCAACAGAGGTTTGTGCTTATTATAAAAACCAAGGGATGACCCTTTACGAAGGCCTGCTGCAGGTATTTGCAAAGTATGGTTTTTATCAGGAAGGACTGCGCTCCTTAACGTTGAAAGGAAAAGATGGAGCGGAAAAGATCCAGCGAATTTTGGCTTCCTTCCGTTCTGAGCCATTAACAAGCCTTGGATCCTTGAATACTTCCACTTCAGAGGATTATTTAACAGGAGTTCGATTAACCAAAAACGGTGAGGAAAGAATTGATTTGCCAAAATCCAATGTTTTGAAATATACGTTTGAGGATGGTTCATGGGTTTGCTTAAGACCATCTGGAACGGAACCAAAAGTGAAATTCTATTTTGGCGTAAATAGTGGAAGCTTTGAAGAAAGTAAAAGTAAGCTTGAAAAGATTAAAAATGATTTTATGGGGCTTGTCGATGAAAAAATAAATTTAGTATCTGAAAGACGATAACATCTTAGAACCATAATATGAAAGGGGGTTTCAAAAATGTTAAAAGATCAAATTGCCATTGTGACAGGTGCATCCAGGGGAATTGGGAAGGAAATTGCTCTAAAATTGGCTGAACAAGGTGTGAAATTAGCATTAATCGGCAGCTCTGAGCAGGTTACCCAAACGGCAGAAGAGCTGAAGAATAAAGGTTTTTCTCATGTCCTTCCGATTCAGGCAGATGTTTCAAATGAGAGTGAGATGCAAGAGGTTGTAAGAAAAACCATTGAAGAATATGGTCACATTGACATTCTTGTTAATAATGCGGGAGTTGGCTTTTTTAAATTAACCGAAGAAGTGACTGTCGAAGAATGGAAAAAGGTATTTGAAGTAAATGTGCAAGGGGTATTCCTTGGAATTAAAGCGGTTCTGCCGCATATGAAAGAACGAAGATCAGGTACAATTATAACCATCTCTTCCGATGTTGGCAGATACACGATTCCGAATGGAGCAGCCTACACTGCCACGAAATATGCCGTCCAAGGCTTTTCCGGTTCAGTTGCTCAGGAAGTACGTGAATATGGAATCCGGGTCGGAACGATCAATCCAGGGATGGTGGATACCTTTTTTGCGGAGTCAACCCAAGGCTTGCCAGAGAAAAAAGATTGGCTTAAGGTCGAGGATATTGCGAATGCTGTTGTCTATATGGCGTCCGCACCAAAATATATGCTAATTGATGAAATTGTCCTTCATCCGTTAATTCAACAATACCCAATCGCATAAATGAAATAAACTTGAAAAACGGCACCATAAAATGGTGCCGTTTTTTGTGGTGGAATTCTTTAGCCCGGTTGTAAATATTTTCTCACACAAAACTGTATTCACTTGCTGTTTCAGGAAAGACTATACATCGGAATCTCATTTGGGTCGGTTTCTGCCGCTTCGTTTGCATGGTCGATGTATCGAAGCAGGGCATACAATTTTTTTTCTAATACTGAATAATCATGTTCGAAATGGTAGGCATGCAGGAATTGTTCTATTTTCTTTGATAAAAATTGGTCTTTTGTTCGAACCATTAAAATTAACAAGTTATCCCATTCGGACCGGTGCGTATAATACAACGCACGGTCATAATCCACTTTATTCATTTAGTTGTCTCCTCCTTGTTAGGAGTTGAGTTTATTTTATGATTTTTTGCCGAAAACTTTCGCAGAAAATGTTGGACACCCTTAATTGACGCGTTTTTCAACTTTTACCTGTATAAAATTTTAAGTGGTAAGCCACTACTTTCAGGGGGAAGATATGTTCAAATACTTCTTGTGCTTCATGATTTTATTTACACTTCAGCCTGACAATGCCTTTGGAGAAAAATTAATTGAAGTTAATAAACCCTATACGTACGAAATTTTAAAACAGGACCTTTCAAAGATTCAGAAAAAATATAAATCAGTGGTTGAGATTAAATCCATTGGAACCACTTATTTTGAAAAGAATATTTGGGCCGTCAGACTTGGGGCGGGTAAAAAAAATATTGTTCTGATTGGCAGTCATCATGGGCGGGAATGGCTGACCAGCATGGTGCTGATGAAAATGCTCGAAACGTATGCTGATGCATATGAAAAGGGAAAAAGATCAACTGATATTTTAAACGAAGTTTCGATTTGGTTTATTCCGATGTTGAATCCAGATGGTGTCATGATTCAACAAAATCATTTTTCCCAGCTTTCCCGGAGCCAAAAAATTAGTTTAGTGAAGATGAATGAAGGTTTAGAGCAATTTGAAAGGTGGAAAGCAAATGGTATTGGAATCGATTTGAATCGCCAATATCCAGCAGGATGGGAAGCACTAAAGAATGAACCGGAGGGACCATCTTATAAGTCCTATAAGGGTAAAGCTCCTCTAGAGGCAGAAGAGGTAATCTCCTTAACAAAGTTTATTCATCGTATGCAGCCAATGGCTGCTGTTGCCTATCATACCGCGGGAAGAGAAATCTTTTGGAAGTATAAAAACGGCAAACATCTAAAACGTGACCGAAAAATTGCGAAAAAACTCTCCAAACTTACTGGCTACAAATTAGGTAGACCCGATCAAGAGGCAGTGGGTGGAGGTTTTACGGATTGGTTTATTACTACCTACCACCGACCGGCTCTCACGATTGAGATCAGCTATCTGGTTGGAGAAACCAACCCGCCATTATCCGTATTTAAAAAGGAATGGAAACGAAACAAGAAGGTGGGCTTGATGCTTGCAAAAGAAGCAAAAAAATTAAAGTAATATCTAGTCTTTTGTCTATGTTTTTTCTATCTTGTTTCATCATTCCTGCCTTTTCTTCATACATTGTGGTAAGAGGAAAAGGGGGAATGGCTCATGAATGGGGAAGAGCGCAAAGCACTTGAATATGCCATTAGCGAGATTACAGAAATCGCAAGCGGCTTTGGCCTGGATTTTTATCCGATGCGTTACGAAATTTGTCCGGCGGAAATCATTTATACATTTGGTGCATACGGTATGCCAACCCGGTTTTCACATTGGAGCTTTGGAAAACAATTTCATAAGATGAAGCTTCACTATGACTTAGGATTAAGTAAAATATATGAACTTGTTATCAATTCAAACCCATGTTATGCCTTCTTGTTGGACTCTAACGCACTGATTCAAAATAAACTGATTGTCGCTCACGTACTTGCCCATTGTGATTTCTTTAAGAATAATGTTCGTTTCCAAAATACGAAGCGGGACATGGTGGAAAGTATGGCTGCAACGGCAGAAAGAATTCGAAAATATGAAATACAATATGGGAAAAAAGAAGTAGAGACATTTTTAGATGCTGTATTAGCCATTGATGAACATATTGATCCATCCTTGATGAGACCAAAATTAGCATGGTCAATGGATGATTTGGAGGAGGAAGAGAGCGGCGAACACCGCAGCCCCTCTCCATATGATGATCTTTGGTCATTGGATGATAAAGATAAAAAAGTTGAAAAAAAGCCGACAAAAAAGAAATTTCCACCAAAGCCTGAAAAGGATTTATTGTTATTTATTGAAACATACAGCAGAGAGCTAGAGGACTGGCAGCGGGATATCTTAACAATGATGCGCGAAGAAATGCTGTATTTCTGGCCGCAGCTTGAAACGAAAATCATGAACGAAGGCTGGGCTTCCTATTGGCATCAGCGAATCTTAAGAGAGATGGACCTAACCAGTGATGAGGCGATTGAATTTGCAAAATTAAATGCCGGTGTCGTTCAGCCGTCAAAAACAGGCATTAACCCATACTATCTTGGCATCAAGATTTTTGAGGATATTGAAGAACGTTATAATAATCCAACAGAAGAAATGATACGCAGGGGTGTTCTGCCAGGCTCCGGCCGGGAAAAAATGTTCGAAGTCCGTGAAGTGGAATCCGATATCTCCTTCCTGCGTAATTACTTAAATAAGGATCTTGTGATGCGTGAGGATATGTATCTTTTCCAAAAACAAGGCAGGGACTATAAAGTGGTTGACAAACAGTGGGAGCATATCCGTGACCAGCTTGTAAACATGCGTGTCAACGGGGGATTCCCATACATTACAGTAAATGATGGAGATTATTTGAAAAATGGGGAACTTTATTTGAAGCATTGGTATGAGGGTGTAGAACTGGATGTAAAATACCTTGAAAAAGTGTTACCTTATATTCAACAGCTTTGGGGAAGACCAGTCCATATGGAAACTAATGTCGAAGAAAGAAAAATGTTATTCACCTACGATGGTAAGGGAGTTCACAGGAAATATATCTAGTGGATGATTAAAGCAAACAAAAACCAAGGCACCTGTTCGAAGGTGCCTTGGTTTTTCACGTTCTGCGGATTCGGATTCCTTTTAGTATGGTGTATAATCAACGTTTGGCGTGTATTTGTTGCTGGCATTCCAGAGCAGGAATTCATGAATTCCTTGGGAGTGCAACCCGCGAATTTGGTCTTCAATTTCTTTCTTGCCATATACTTTATAATTGCCAGTTCCAAGCCAAGCTGCGGTAAAATCTTGAAGCCATGGCCTGGAAATAGGAGGGTTACTTAACTTTTCTAATCGGCCCTTTTCTACCTTCGCGTATTCTTTGACAAGCTGATAGGGCTGCAAATCAGGTTTCTTTATTCCAAAAATCCCTGTCCAATGACTTGGATAGATCATAGCGGAAATAACATCCACATTTTTGGCAATTTTAGAGAAATTTTGCCCAATACCGGGTGCTTCCGGAATGACAGTAGCGTTACCGAAAACATCTACTGATACTTTAACATGATAAGGTCTTAACTTTTCCGAAGCGTACTTTACAAAACTTGATACAGCTGCAATTCGATTTTGTCCATTCTTGGAAGGAAAGGTACCCTGTTCGAAGCTAAGCTGTTTTTCAAAGGTTTCAAACTTCTCCGGAAAACGGACATAGTCAAATTGAATTTCTTTAAACCCCATGTTGGCGGCAATGATGGCAACCCCAATATTATAGTCCCAAACCTCTTTCAAAAATGGATTGGTGAAGGAATCTCCCCGTGCGTTTTTCCAAATTCCATTTGACGTTCTATAGGTGAGGCTAGGAGATTTTTTTGCCAGTACACTGTCTTTAAAGACAACAATCCTCGCAATTGGAAAAATTCCGTTGGTTTTTAATGTATCCATTAATCCTTTCGGGTCTTTAATATAAGGCTTGCTGATCGAAAAATAGGGTGAGTTTTTTGGTGGGAGAAAGGTCATATTACCGTAATCATCTTTAACATCTATGACCATAGCATTTAACTCTGTTTGGTTAACGAATGAAAGAAGTTTTTGAAACCTTTGGTCACCTGTATTTTCAGCCTTTACATAAATCCCGCGAATCGGCTGTTGCGATTTTAAAGGTATAGCAGCAGTTTCCTTGGCGAAAATATCATTTGGCACGGGAAATAGTGAAAGGGCAAATAAAACGATAATCGTAAGCAAAACTCTTTGCATGGGATCACTCCTCATCAATCATCTTGCTTTTATCGTTCTCCGTTGCAGCGATATTCATTCTAAGTGGAATCATTAAAAATCCCCACAAGTATTAAACTTGTAGGGACCTGAGATTATTTATTATTAAATAGTTGCTAGTTCTTTTTCTAATGCATCTTCAACTGTTACGAAGTTATACCCAAGATCTTTTGCCACTGCTTCGTACGTAATTTCACCGTTTGCAACGTTTACGCCAAGCTTTAAGGCATGATTTTCAACAATAGCTTTGAATACACCTTTGTTAGCAATTTGAAGGGCATATGGAACTGTAACATTTGTTAAAGCAATAGTTGAAGTTCTAGGAACCGCACCAGGCATGTTTGCAACAGAATAATGAACCACACCGTGCTTAACAAAAGTAGGGTTGTCATGTGTTGTTACATGGTCGCTAGTTTCAACAATACCACCTTGGTCAATCGCAACGTCAACGATGACAGAACCAGGCTTCATGGCTTTTACCATTTCCTCAGTAACAAGCTTAGGAGCCTTCGCACCAGGGATTAATACCGCTCCAATTAGAAGGTCTGCTTCGGCTACTGCTTCAGCAATATTAAATGGATTAGACATTAAAGTTTTTACTTGGTTTCCAAAGATATCATCTAATTGACGTAAGCGGTCTGCACTTAAATCAATGATGGTTACATCTGCACCTAAACCAACAGCCATTTTAGCTGCGTTGATTCCAACAACTCCGCCGCCAATGATGGTAACCTTGCCGCGGTTAACCCCAGGAACACCTGCAAGAAGGATACCTTGGCCGCCGTAGAATTTTTGCAAGAATTGTGCACCGATTTGTGCAGCCATACGTCCTGCAACTTCACTCATTGGTGTAAGCAATGGAAGAGTTCTGTTAACTTCTACTGTTTCATATGCGATTGCAATTACGCCGCTATCTTTTAGCGCTTTTGCCAATGGCGGCTCAGCAGCTAAGTGTAAATAGGTGAAAAGAATTAAACCTTGGCGGAAGTATTTATATTCGCTTGCTAAAGGCTCTTTAACCTTCATGATCATTTGTGCTTTTTCCCAAACTTGGTCAGCGCTATCAATAATTTCAGCGCCGGCTTTTGCATAATCTTCATTAGAGAAACCGCTTCCAATTCCAGCGTCTTTTTCAACTAATACAGTATGACCTGCATTTAAAAATGAAACAACTCCAGCTGGTGTAAGCGCAACCCTGTTTTCATTGTTTTTAATTTCCTTAGGTACTCCAATAAACATTCTATAAATCCCCCTTAAAAACTTAGGTTATTTTTGATCTGGTTTTAGTATAGAATGTTTGATGAATTTTTTCTTTGTGAAGAAAGGAGAAATATTTTTCTCCTTTTTGTTGATTTTCACAAACGGTGATATTTTTCTAATTTTAAATCTATAAATAAGAGCATTTTCTGATTGGGATCTTTAAAATTAATCTCTCCAATTTCGGCAATCCGCTTCAAACGATAATTTAATGTATTCGCGTGAACATTTAATTCCTTTGCAGCATCTGCAATATTCGTGTCGTTATTTAGAAAAACCTCCAGGGTTTCCACTAGATTACTGTTGTGCTTTTGGTCATAGTTATGAAGGGATTTTAACGAGTGGTTTTCATATTCTTCGTTTTTTCTCTTCTCTAAAAGGACATCGAAAAATTGGTAAATCCCCAGTTGTTGATAATGGAAGATATCTTTAGTTTCAAATGGAAATTTTTCTTTGATCGATAAAACCTTTAATGTTTCTTGATAGGTTTTCCCAATCTTGCCATAATCATCATTGATACTGCTGAAAACAGGGGTAATATTCTGAATGTTATATCGTTCATCCATTTTCCACACAAATGATTGAGCAAAATGGTCAATTTCCTCCAGCGGTCGTTCGTTTTTTGATGCAGATACAAGCAGTATGAGCTGGTTACAATCAATTGTATATAGCATTATGGTTAAGCGCTGGCTTGTTTTCAGCAGATAAGAAATGGATTGCTCCTCTTTTCGGGTAATGTTGTGCTGAAATTGAAAAACAAGGACAGCGTAGGAAGGGGAAGGATTAATTTTTAAGGTTTGGAAATTCTGAATGATTTCTTCTTTAACCGTTAAATGACCGGTTAATAATCTCCAAAAGAATTCTTGAAAATGCTCGCCTTTTTTATTTTTTCTTGTCTGTAATTGCAGTAATTTATTTTTTACAGCAGCGGAAGCCTTTTTGAGCAAGCCAAAATCCTTGTCGGTCAAGGTCTTATCAATTTCAATCGCCCAAATAAAGCCTAGTACTTCTTCTTGTTTCCAGATTGAAATGGCTACCCTGTCACTGAGTCCAATATCGTCCATACTTTTTACACGTATGGGCTGATCGGTTTTTAACAGAGCGGGGATGGTTCCTTCTTTCCATAATTGATTAATTACTTTTTCGGGAACTCTTCTTCCAATAATTGTAGAAATTCTTGCCGGATCCGTTCTTTCATCATGGGTGCTATAGGCAAGCAGCCGATGGTTGGAATCTTCAATTGTAATTGGGCATTGAAGCACCTGACTGATTAGATCGGCAAACTCATCTAAACTATCAAATTCAGCCCTAAAAGGATCATTTAATAAAGAATTCAAGAGATTTCCCTCCATATGGTAGAAACAATTTAATAGATGTATTTTGTTTAAATATACAAAATGACAACCGAAAATTCTAGTTTTTACACAAAAGAAATAAATAGTAAAAATGTTAAAATAATTTTAGGCATTTGCAAAAATAAAAAATATTTGTATAATTGTAAAATGTAAGCGTTAACACTATTAGTATAGGGGTGAGTACATTTACTGAGAACAAATTTTTCCTTTTGGAGCATAGAAATTATATAATATTATTACTATATTAATAAAGATAAACATCTAGTGAAATCCATCAATCAAATTATGTTGCTTTTGGAAGTTATTAAAAAAGAGGAGATGAATTTATGAGTAAAAACCCTCAAGGAAAAGACCTTCATCGTGGTTTGGAAGAAAGACATATTAATTTAATGTCTCTAGGAGCTGCAATCGGGGTAGGATTATTCCTTGGTTCGGCAACAGCCATAAAAATGGCGGGTCCTGGAATTATTCTTGGATATGGATTTAGTGGATTAATCATGTTTTTTATCATGCGTGCTTTAGGGGAAATGGCCATTCAAAAACCTGTGGCAGGATCATTTAGTAAATATGCACGAGATTATTTGGGACCGCTTGCGGGGTACATAACTGGCTGGAACTATTGGTTCCTATGGGTTGTAACCTGTATGGCAGAAATTACAGCGGTCGGAGTTTATATGAAATATTGGTTTCCGGGGACTCCGGGTTGGATTTGGGCATTGGCCGCATTGGTCATCATGGCAACTGTCAATTTCCTTGCGGTAAAAGCCTATGGCGAACTGGAATTTTGGTTTGCACTTATTAAAATTGTCACCATTTGTTTAATGATTGTTGTCGGATTAGGAATGATTTTCTTTGGAATAGGTAATGGCGGGATCGCCACAGGAATACAGAATTTATGGAATCATGGCGGATTTTTCCCACATGGTTTAAAAGGAATCCTAATGTCATTGCAAATGGTCATGTTTGCTTACTTAGGAATTGAAATGATCGGGGTTACAGCAGGAGAGGTTAAGAACCCGGAAAAGACGATTGCTAGAGCGATTGATTCTGTTTTCTGGCGTATCTTGATTTTCTATGTGGGTGCACTATTTGTTATCATGTCCATTTATCCTTGGCAGGAAATCGGAACAAAGGGCAGCCCGTTCGTATTAACTTTCGAACAAATTGGAATTAAGGGGGCAGCTGGAATTATTAACTTTGTTGTCCTTACTGCTGCTCTTTCTTCATGTAATAGTGGAATCTTTAGTACGGCAAGAATGTTGTTTGACCTAGCGAAGCATGGTGAGGCACCGGAGAAGTTCGGAAAAGTTACGAAGACAGGCGTTCCTGGTTTGGCTATTATTGCGTCAGCCGTTGTTTTATTATTAGGTGTAGTCTTAAACTATGTTGTACCTGCAAAGGTATTTACATGGGTAACAAGTATTGCCACCTTCTCTGCTATTTGGACTTGGGCAGTAATTCTAATCTCCCAGCTCAGTCACCGCAAACATATGAAGCCGGAGGAACAGAAGCAGCTGAAATATAAGCTGCCGCTATACCCGCTATCGTCTTATCTTTCACTGGCTTTCTTAGTATTTGTTGTAGGAATTATGGCAATCAATTCAGATCAAAGGATCGCCGTAATCGTGGGACCAATCTTTATTGGAATCCTGATTGCTACCTACTATTTAAAAGGGTTTCACAAAAGAAATACAAATCAAATGAATAGTAAAAATCAAGCTAGCTAAGCTTAAAATGGGGTCCAGTTTTGGACCCCATTTTTTAATGTTTCTAAATAAATTAGACTGATTTATTTATTTTAACAAATACTAACCTCGACTAAATGAAGGAGGTCATGTGATGAAGAAACTTACAGTTTTATTGGCAACAGCTGCCCTATCCATTTCGCTTTTTGGAGTAAATGCTAAAGCCCAGAATGTTGCCAATCCTACCGCTGCACTGCAAGACCAAAATACAATGTCCGTCCTTTGGTTTCAAAAAGCCGGTGAAGCAAAAGCATTATATTATCAAGGCTATAATGTTGGGAAAATGAGATTAGCTGAAATCCTAAAGAAGAAACCAAAGAATAAGGCTTTAAAGCGAGCTGTTGTATTAGATATTGATGAAACGATTTTGGATAACAGTCCGTACCAGGCATGGAATGTGGTTTCAGGAAAAGCCTATCCATTAAATTGGAATGAGTGGATTAATAGCGCACAAGCAAAACCGCTGCCAGGAGCAATCAATTTCCTGAAATATGCAAATTCAAAGGGTGTAGAAATATACTACATATCAAACCGGACCGAAGCCCAAAAGGAAGCAACGATTAAAAATTTACAAAAAGTTGGTGCACCGCAAGCAGATGCAGCACATGTTTTGTTAAAGCAGCCTGGGGAAAAAGGGAAAGAGACACGCCGCAAACAAGTAGCGAAAACACATGAAATTGTTTTATTATTTGGTGATAACTTGGGGGATTTTAGCGGTTTCGATGATTTATCGGTTCCTGAAAGACTCCAGGCAGTAGACAAACATCGTAATGAATTTGGTAAGAAGTTGATTGTTTTCCCTAATCCAATGTACGGAGACTGGGAAGGAGCGATTTATAACTATGATTTCAGTAAATCAGATGTGGAGAAAGCGAAGCTGAGAACAGAAGGACTTGTCCCATACCAGCCATAAATAAACCGCAGCCAACGAAAAGTTGGCTGTATTATTTTGTGATTCCAGTTTTTTTCGTTGGACGATAGTTATTAATGAGAGTATAGTAGTTTCCATGAGTTTATATCACCTACTTGTTAAGTGTTCTATCAAGGAGGCCTTTCATGGATCGATTATTGCAATTAAATACGATTTTTATCAGTATTGTTATTGAAGCTATCCCTTTTATTATTGTAGGGGCTTTTGTTTCAGCACTGATTGAAGTTTTTATTTCTGAAAATATGATTGTTCGAATCATGCCTAAAAATCGAATACTATCTGTCATTACTGCTAGTTTAATAGGGGCTTTATTCCCCGGTTGTGAATGCGGAATTGTTCCAATCACGGCACGCTTAATAAAAAAGGGGGTTGCCCCTTATTCGGCTATTTCATTTATGCTTTCCGCACCGATTATTAACCCGATTGTTCTTTTTGCAACATTTATCGCATTCGGTGATAGTTGGACGATGGTTTGGTACCGAGCAGGTTTGGCGATTGGTGTTTCCATTTTAGTTGGTATCATCCTTTCTTTTTTCTATAAAGAAAGCCCGTTAAAAATGAATCATGTTGATCATGTACATGACCATTCTCACCAAAATACAAAACAAAAACTGATTAGTGTGATCACCCATACAATTGATGAATTTTTAAGCGTAGGAAAATTTCTTGTTATGGGTGCATTAATTGCTTCTGCAATGCAAGTCTATATCCCAACGAAGATCCTTGTTACATTAGGGCATACGAAAATTACTGCCTCATTAATTATGATGGCATTAGCTTTCATTTTATCGATTTGTTCAGAAGCAGATGCATTTGTAGCTTCCTCTTTTCGAAATAGCTTCGGACAAAGTTCAATTGTTGCCTTTTTAGTCTTTGGGGCAATGGTAGATATCAAGAACCTGCTGATGATGTTTGATTCCTTTAAACCGAAATTTGTGATGCTTTTAGTTTCTTTAATTTCAGCGTTGGTATTCGTTGGTTCACTGCTTTTGTAAAGGATGTGGGATAATTGTATCGAATTGTGATTTTATTGCTTTTCACTAACCTATTTTTTATGTTGCACTCAACGGGAAACATCTCAAAATATATAAACCAAAAATATTCTTTCCTTTCATATAGTATGATCTACGTTTTATTTTTCTTGACCATTGTTGAAGGGATTCGTTGGTATTTTGCAAGTAAGAAAAATGAGATGGAACATCAACATAATTGTGATTGTCATCATGACCATGACCACCATCATCATGGGGACAGAGAGGGCACCGAGAACAAGTTCACTAAGAAAAAAATTAAAAAAATCTTGGGGTATACTTTTGTATTAATACCTGCAATATCAGGTGTTGTTTTGCCTGTTGCAACTCTTGACTCCCAGCTAGTGGACGCAAAGGGATTTTCATTCCCAGCATTAGAGGATGGAAATGACCAATACGGGACCCACCAAGTTCTAAACCCTGATATGAGCAAATTCATGAATCAGGGCGACTTTCAAGATTTAGTCCACAAGGAGTCTAAATCCTATGTTGGAAAAAATAATATTGCTTTAACAGATAAAGACTTTTTAGTCGGATTAGAAGTTATTTATAATTTTCCAGGGACTTTTGCGGGAAAAACGATCACAATGAAAGGATTTTCTTATAACGGCCCTGGCTTACAATCGAATCAACTATTTTTACTTCGGTTTGGGATCATTCACTGTGTAGCAGACTCTGGTGCTTTTGGAATGATGATTCAATTCCCAAATAACATACACATTCCAAATGACCAGTGGTATCAGGTAACAGGAACCATGGATACCGTTTTTTATCAACCAATGAAAATGAAAATTCCTGTATTAAAAGTAACGAGCTATAAAACCATTCCAAAACCGAATGACCCTTATGTTTACAGAAATAGCTTGAATTAGGAAGAATAGTTCTAGGCCCTCTGGGGTCTTTTTTTGTATAATCTAGTAACCAGCAAAAGTAAAATAAGCGGAGATTTTTCGGCTAAATGTAGAATGGAGCTCATTTCGGGGTAAATAAGGGAAGATTTTCCGATTATGCAAAGCAAAATCTCCCCTTTTCGAATTTTTCGAGTCAATAGGCGAAATCTCTCCGTCTATTTAAGTTATTTTTAATAATAATTACTAAATAAGTGAATTTTTTCCATCCATTTATCAGCTCGGGTGCTTCTTTTCCTTTACACAAAAGACCCCCACCATCAGGAAGGGGATTCACAAGTTTATTGTATTGTCTTGGTTCTCTCTCAA
Organism: Neobacillus cucumis; assembly: GCF_016107705.1. The sequence continues at coordinate 55,569 of NZ_JAEHGC010000013.1, read as the reverse complement.
CCGCTTAACGTCTTCTTTAGGTGGTAAGCCAAACATACGCGAGTATTCACGGCTAAATTGTGATGGACTTTCATAGCCAACCTGGAATGAAACATCTGCTGCATCGTCTGATTCGGATAACAACAGGCTTCGAGCTTCCTGTAGTCTCAGTTGTTTTTGGAATTGAATGGGGCTCATTGCGGTTACCTCTTTAAAGTGCCGATGTAGTGAAGAAACACTCATATTTGCTATTTCCGCAAGTTCCTCAATCTTAAAAGATTTTTCATAGTTATTCATGATATGTTTAATCACGTCACTGATTTGATTTGTGGAACTTCCTTCTATTGCTATTTGTTTTAACATTCCTCCATGTTCTCCTTGCAGAACCCTATAAATGATTTCTTTCCTAATTAGAGGAGCAAGTACCTTGATATCTTTCGGAGTATCTAGCAAACGAGCTAATCTTGTTACTGCATCTAGCAAAGAAAGCTCTATTTTGCTGACATACATACCTCGTTTAGCATTTTCTTTCTTTTCAATTCCCATTTGGAATTCACGTAACACCTCCAATATTTCACTCGGAGTGAATTCAAGTTTGAGAGCCAGATAAGGAACTTCAGAAGTGGCTTCCGTAACTTGTCCGGTAATTGGCAGATTAACGGATGCAACAAGGTAATCGGCAGGACCGTACCTGAAGCGCTCCTGTGAAAGCAATACCTCCTTCATCCCTTGAACGACAATGCATAGGGAAGGCTTGTGAACTCCGTAATTTGGTCCAGTTTCATTAGAGTAACGGGAGAAAAATAAAGACGGAATAGCAGTCATTTGAGTACCGTCCTGTCCTGTGTGAATCTCTATGATTTTGGCGAGTTCAACTCTTTGTCTATATAATTGTTCAAACATAAAATCCTCCTTTGTTTTCTTCATCCGTTGGTCCCATTATAAGGCTAATTTATTTTCTGCGTAAATGGTTGTGAGAGGATTATGCAATCATTTGACAGGATTGTGATACCAGTCGTATTTTCATATGTTGCATAATGAGAATGCAAGTTATTGCACATCTTTATTTTCAACCTTTAATAAAAAAGAAAGGAAGATAAAATATGCAAAAACGTATGTTAGGAAATAGCGGCATAGAAGTTTCTGCTATAGGTCTTGGCTGTATGGGAATGAGTCATGGTTATGGTCCGGCATCGGACAAGAAAGAGATGATTTCGCTGATTCATGCAGCAATTGACCAAGGTGTTACTTTCTTCGACACCGCAGAAGTTTATGGTCCATATGTGAATGAGGAGTTGGTTGGTGAAGCGCTTAAACCTTTCAAAGGGAAAGTGGTCATTGCCACTAAATTCGGTATCCAAATGGAAAATGGCAAGCAGGTGCTTGATAGTAAGCCGGAAACCATTCGGCAATCAGTTGAAGGCTCGCTAAATCGCCTAAAAGTTGACACCATTGATCTCTACTATCAGCATCGGGTTGATCCAAGTGTACCGATTGAGGAAGTAGCTGGCGTTGTACAAGACCTAATCAAGGAAGGTAAGGTTAAACATTGGGGGCTTTCTGAAGCAGGTGTGGAAACGATTCGCCGCGCACATGCGGTTCAGCCTTTGACTGCGATTCAAAGTGAATACTCCATGATGTGGAGAAAACCTGAAGAACAACTGCTGCCTACTCTTGAAGAACTTGGAATCGGATTTGTACCGTTTAGCCCTCTGGGCAAGGGCTTCCTTACCGGAAAAATTGATAAAAATGCAACATTCGTTAGCTCCGATTTTCGCAGTATTGTTCCTCGCTTTAAACCGGAAAATATCGAAGCTAATCAGATATTGGTTGAACTGATAAAGAAGATTGCAGTGGGTAAAAATGCAACTCCGGCTCAAATCGCATTAGCATGGGTACTTGCTCAGAAGGCATGGATTGTTCCGATTCCCGGTACAAGGAAACTGGATCGTCTGGAAGAAAATCTTGGCGCAGCAAAAGTTGAGCTGACAGCTGAAGAACTACATGATTTGAACGGCGCACTATCAAAGATTGAAATTTCGGGAGAGCGGTACCCGGCAGAATACGCAAATAGAGTGGATAAATAAAAGATACTCAAAATAAACAGGAGGAATTTTTTATGCAAAAAGTTATTTTAAACAATGGTGTTGAAATGCCGATACTCGGTTTTGGTGTTTTTCAAATTCAAGATGAAAAAGAATGTGAACAAGCGGTTTATGACGCGATTATGGCAGGCTATCGTTTGATTGACACAGCTGCTTCTTATCTTAATGAAAAAGCAGTCGGCAGAGCCATCAAGCGCAGTGGTGTACCAAGAGAGGAATTGTTTATAACAACCAAACTTTGGGTTCAGGATACTGGTTATGAGAAGACAAAGAAAGCATTCGAAAGATCACTGGATAGACTGCAATTGGATTATTTAGATTTGTATTTAATTCATCAGCCATTTGGAGATGTTTACGGTTCATGGTATGCGATGGAGGAATTGTACCGCGAAGGTAAGATTAAAGCAATTGGCGTTAGCAATTTCTATCCGGATCGTCTGAACGATTTCATTATTCATAATGAAATTGTTCCTGCTGTAAACCAGGTTGAAACGCATCCTTTCAACCAACAAATAGAAAGTGCTAAATTGATGAAAGAGAATAATGTTCAAATCGAGTCTTGGGGACCGTTTGCTGAAGGAAAAAATAACATGTTCCAAAACGAAATTCTAGTATCAATAGCCGAAAAGCATAATAAATCCGTTGCCCAGGTGGTTTTGCGTTGGTTAACACAAAGAGGCGTGGTTGTGATTCCAAAGTCTGTTCGTAAGGAAAGAATCATCGAAAACTTCAATATCTTTGACTTTGAATTAAGCCAAGATGATATGGAGAAAATTGCTACCTTAGATACGAAACAAAGCTTGTTCTTTTCACATCAAGACCCTGAAATGGTGAAATGGATCGGGACGCGTAAACTTGATATTTAATGCTAAATACAATGCTAGCAACGGGCAGTATTCGTATTTTATATACTCAGCACAATATAAAAGCTATCTTTCCCTTAATGAAAAGATAGCTTTTATCCTTATTTTACTTGCTGGAAAACATAATCATGTCTTTACTCATTTTTTTGTTTTCAGTATTGACCTAACTTTTACTTTTCGCAAAGCATATTTTCTTATTCTTCCACAGGATCTTTAGGTCCGTTAAGTTCTAATTGATAAAAAGCTAAGTCAAGCCATCTATTAAATTTAAAACCTGCCTTTCTTATTGTACCAGAATGAACAAAGCCAAAGTTTTTATGCATGGCAATGCTTTTTTCATTCGCCGCATCAATTCCAGCAATTAAGGTCATATACTCTCTTTCCTTGGCAATAGCGATTAATTCCTCCATTAAAGAGGTCCCAATTCCTTTTTTTCTGTATTCCTTATCAACATAAACAGAATGTTCAATTGAATATTTATAAGCGGGCCATGCTCTAAAAGGACCGAATGTCGCAAATCCAACCACTTTATTTTCTTGTTCACATACTAATATTGGAAAACCCTCATCCATCTTTTGTTCAAACCAAATTTGCCTGCTTTCAAGCGTTTGGGGTTTATATGAGTAAACAGCAGTAGTATTGAGAATGGCATCATTATAGATATGTAAAATGTCCACCAAATCTTTTTGAGTTGCTTCTCTGATCAATTTTTTTCTTCCTTTCAAAATAAATTTTTCTTCCTATATCTGATTTTAGATTGTTCCATGCAAAACGTAAAATTGAACTTTTTAACCGTTTGCTATAGGATAAAGTTATAGCAAAAGATCCAACAAAATCAGTTAAGGTAAGGTGAGTACATGTCACCCCAACAACTTCGATACATTGTGGAGATTGCCAAGCATAATTCTATTAGTCAAGCTGCTTCTGCACTTTTCGTAACACAGCCGAGTATCAGCAAAGCAGTGCGTGAACTCGAAACAGAGTTAGGGATTACCATTCTTGATAGAACGAATAAAGGCGTTGTCTTCACAAAAGAGGGCACAGAGTTATTATTTTACGCAAAAAAGCTTCTAGAACAAATGGAGTCTGTTGTCCATCATTTTAACAAAGAGAAAACAATAAACTTAACAAAGTTTTCTATTTCATCTCAACATTATGGTTTCGCTATAGAGGCTGTTGCAAATTTAATGGATTATTTTGCCGAGCGGAATTATGAGCTGGCGATTCGAGAGGGTAAGACAACTGATGTGATTGATGATGTGTATGCAAGCAGGAGTATTCTTGGAATCTTATCTCTGACCGAATTAAATAAACATTTTTTTGAGCGTTATTTTACCTCAAAGTTACTTACGTTAACTCCCCTTGCTTCATTGAAACAGCATGTGTTTCTACGAAAAGAGCACCCTCTGGCTCATCTCAAAAGCATTACCTTGGAACAGTTAAGGGACTATCCTTTTCTGACCTATCAGCAGGACGATATGTTGCTACATTTTGCTGAAGAAGCCCTGAATGTAGACAATATCGGGAAACTAGTCTATCTCAAGGATAGAGGGGCAATGAATAATCTCCTATCAAATACAGATAGCTACAATTTAGGAACAGGCTTTATCGTGAATAATTACATGAACTCCAATATTATCTCTATTCCTTTGGAAGGAGGCAATCTGATTCAAGTGGGCTTGGTGAAACGAAAAAATGTGTTTTTGCCAGAAGAGGTTCTAATATATATTGATTTTTTAAAATTAGCATTGGAAAAATCTATGCCGAAGGAAATGTAAAGTAAGCGTAGGTTTGGCACTCTGCGGTTGTTTATCCATGCTTATATAATAGGTTCAATTAAAGTGAGATAAATCGTTTTGTTTCATACCGAAATAGTGGTAAGCTTTTAGTGAGATAGGCAAAATGTTTTAAAAGGGAGATTATCATGAAAAAAATGATCATTGGATTAGCGGTATTGTTAGGGCTGCTCGCGGGCTGTTCGAATCAAAGTGGGTCTAATACCAATAACAGCAGCGAGCCACCGCAAGTGGTAGAGGTTGCTATCAAGTTTGTGCCGGAAAATATAACTACAAATGAAAAAGCAAAAATAGAAGCGGTTGTCACACAAGGAAAAGATAAAGTATCGGATGCGGATGAAGTAAAATTTGAGATTTGGAAGTCCGGTCAGGACAAACACGACATGGTGAAGGCGAAGAATGAAGGAAAAGGGATCTACTCGATTACGAAAACCTTCAAGGACGAGGGTCAATACTATGTTACCGCTCATGTAACGGCAAGAGATATGCATACCATGCCAAATCAAAAATTTACAGTTAAAAAATAAAATTTCAAAAGGGCTGCCGGTAAATTTGAACCGGAGCCCTTTTTTATAGTCAAAGAACATTAAAATTAGTTCACTATTACTTTCTTAAATTTTTTAAAATATTGATGGCGAAGAGGATAATCCCTAATACCATTAACGTACCCCCGGTTGCTACTGCAGGAGCCGCTGCTGTTGTGCCCGAAACCAAGAAGGCAAGACCAATCATCATAATCGGCAGGCTGATATTATGAAGCCAAAAGTGGACTTTTGCCAATGCGGTTTCTGCTGCAGCTGGAAAGGCAACATAAATAAGACCCGCTAATGCCATTGACATCCATCCGAGTAAATTAATGTGGACGTGAACAGGTGTGAAGTCAAACTTTTCCGTCATGGACATATACATTCCAATGCAAACCCCAATGACAAAATACACAACAGAGATTTTGATAAACTTAATCCCCATTCTTCATCCCCCTTTTTACTTAAAAATAATGACTACAGTAGTAAATATGACTTGAAAATTCGAAAAAGAACTGACAAATGTCATGGACAAAATTGATTTTTTTATAGGTAAAATTTATCCCCAAATAAAAAAGCTGCCTTTTGGTTCAAGGCAGCATTTCAAATTAAAAAAGCATTCTCAAGCTAACTAAAATAAGCCCAATTAAGAATCCGCAAACCGCTCCATTTACGCGAATCCATTGCAGATCTTTACCTACATTTGTTTCAATCATGTTAATCAGCGTTTTATCATCTAATTTTTCAAGGTTTTCTTCAACTAGTTTCCCGATTTTTGAATGATTTTTATCAACGAAGATGGAAATTTGTTTTCTAATCCAGTTTTCTGCTTGTTCGATTTTTTCTTGATTTGATTTAAAATCATTTAATAAATGGGTTATAAACGGTGAAAGGTACGTATTAAAAAAGCCGGGGTCTTGAATAAAATCGATTGCCTTTTGCTTAAATTGTTGAAGAAAAGAAACAATCTTTTCTTCCGGCTCCCATCCCGATACTAGTTTTTCCTTTAAATTATTTAGTTCAGCTATCAAATTTTCATCACTTTTGATATTTTGCAGTTTATCGTTTAATGACATTAGGAGTGTGACTCGATTTTGATTATAAGGATCCCGAAAACTATCTACGCCTTTTTGAATAAGGTTTTGAATGATATTACCCAACTTTTCTTCATTAACCAGATTACTAAACGACTTTAATGCAAATTGCATAAAACCATCAGCTTTAATATTTTCGATTGCCTCAACTGCCATTCTCCCCAAGCGGTCCTTTGTGGTATCTTTTCCGGCCCATTCATCAACTTCATTTAAAATATAATCAAGAGCTTTTTCATCATATTTTCGTTTTGTTAATTCATCGATGATAACCGGAAGGTAGACTCCCATATCCAAACGGTTTATCAGCAGTTTAACTTCTTTTTCTACCAGAGGCGCTATTTTTTCGACCTTCACTTTTTCAATTAAATAGTGAATCCCATTAATGATATTCTTTCGAGCTGAAGCTGTTTCCAGTTCTCTTTCGGCAATGCCTACTAGTTTTTCCATGAAGGGAATGACGGCAACTTTTTTACGAATACTTTCCTTTGTCAGCCAGTCATTTTCAAGCATGGAGATTATTGCGGCGATAATTCTTTTCCTGTTTTTCGGCAGTAAGGCTGTATGTGGGATCGGAATCCCTAATGGGTGCCGAAAAAGGGCGGTAACAGCAAACCAGTCGGCAAGACCGCCCACTAATCCCGCTTCGAAGCCGCCTTGGAGCAGCATGCCCCAAATCGAAGATTGTAATGGAATGGTCGCCACAAAACCAACTGCCATTATAATAAGTGATATGGTTGCTAACCGCTGTGATTTTTTCTTGCGTGTGAACATTTTATAACTCCTTCATCTTTAACCTTAAATATTGTCTTCTAAAGCTATTATCTCAATAAAGCTATAAAATGCAATTTTCAAGCATAAAAAGCCGAAAAACTCCTCTTATTATTAAGAGGAGCTGCCTGATTCCGGTTTTACATGTGTAATCAAGCCGTCCAGTTTCGTGATATAGAATTGTATGTCCGGAATCTCTTTCAGATAGTGGTGCTCAAGTAATTGATAATAATTAACCCGCCGCTCAGCGTCAAACTTTAGCATTGGATATTCTTTATGTTCTTTTACATATTGATCAACAGCTTTTTGAACAAGATCCATCACTGGTGGGATATGTTTTTCGCTTTCTTCAAATAAATCATAGGTTTCCTTGGACATATAAACATTTCTTGAAGGAGTTCCTCCCAAAATAGGGGCGATGTGTTTATGATCGATACTGTGGTCATCACGAACAAGTATGGTCCGGTAAACACCTTTCGGTAATTGATCAGAAAACTTTCTCACAGCCTGACGGATTTCTTCAAGCGTTACATCAATAGATGGGAATTGGGTAATATCATTATCTCTTAGAGTTTTCACCTGTTTTTTGCCGGTCAAACTCCTAATAAATCCAATAATCCCGATAAATATAAGGATTCCAACAATAAAGATTAAAAATTTCATCTTATCACCCCTCTATAGTATATTATAGTTTAAAAATTGTTATAGCCTTCAAATGATTTTTTCAGTAAATTGGATATAAGCGATTTTTTTAAGGCAGGTGATCTCAAATGAAGATACTAGTGGTAGAAGATAACGAGAGTGTATGCAGTATGATTGAGATGTTTTTTATGAAGGAAGGCTATAAAGGGGAATTTGTACATAATGGTCTGGAAGGGTACGACCGCTTCCGCGCAGGCGATTGGGATTTACTCATTCTTGATTGGATGCTCCCGGGAATGGATGGGGTAAGTCTTTGCAAGAAAATTAGAGAGGTAAGCAATGTCCCGATCATCCTTTTAACGGCAAAGGATACAGAATCCGATCAGGTATTGGGATTGGAAATGGGGGCTGATGATTATGTTACCAAACCTTTTAGTCCGCTTACCTTAATGGCAAGAATAAAAGCAGTCTCTAGAAGGTTCAAACAGGATATTAGCATCCATGAAAGTCCGTACCTAGAAACAGAACATTTCAAGATAAGTAAGGAAACAAGGGAAGCAATCTTAAATGGCGAAAAAGTTACAAGTCTAACACCGAAAGAATTTGATTTATTATTTTTCTTTATTCAAAATCCCCGCCAGGTTTTTTCACGTGAACAATTATTAGATAAAGTCTGGGGTTATCAATATTATGGGGATGAACGTACGGTGGATGTTCATGTGAAACGATTAAGAAAGAAAATTGGCACAGAGGAACAGCCGTTTATTCACACCATTTGGGGTGTGGGCTATAAATTTGATGAAAACACTAATTAGTTTAAACAAAAGGTATCCGTGAAAATTCATGGATACCTTTTCTATAAGAAGATTAATTCACCATCAAATTGTTCTGTTCTCTGTAGCTTACTTGCAGTTCTTCTAGACGGTCATCTACTGATAAAAGGGTCTGAGTATCTTCAAAAAACCAAACGTCATTTCCTTCGATAAAAAAAGTAATCCCATTAACCTCTTTTGAATATCCTGCATTTGCCGGTATTTCAGCTGAAAAGGCAAGGCTATATCCTTTATGCTTCTGACCAAAGCCGGCATATTGAGGAAACATCCGAATACTGAATGGTTTGTTCATCTCGAATTCCTTAGTAAACCAAGCGGCAGCTTTTTCATCAATTGTTATGAACATATTTTTGCACCAACCTTTTCTTAGTTTGTAGATCCAATTTTTTAACCTCTATTGAAAGAATATAATTTTTTTTGAATATTGCCTGTGATATTAGGCACGTACATTGTTTAACTGGATATTTTTTAAAAAATGTTCAAATTTTTGTTTTAAAAAGTTCAAATATGTGAAATAGAGCAACAACTCTGTTTTAAATAACTGTTTTAATTAAAATAAGATATCAATTTTTTTCAATGGAGGTTTTGAATATGGATAAAGATTGGACGAAGGACCTTGAGCATGATGAATATGAGGAGGATATTGATTTGATTCTTAAAGATGCCTTACAGGCAGTGGAGGATACAAAGGAGGGCTGTTTTGTTAATCTTGTTACGTCAGAAGCGTTCGGGAACCCTGTTGATTATTTGCAGCCCCTACTAGAAAAGGTGTACTCCAATAAAGTGAAAATAAAATTTATTGACCAATGTGGATGCGGGGGATATGTACTAAGGGTTTGGAAAATTTAACAGTGTTGATTGTTGCTGTTATTGTAACATATTAATAGTAAAAATGATGATAAAATGGGGTTACTTTAATAAAAGGGGTTTTTGACAATGGAACAAAAGCTTGAGAAATTAACGGAAAACATGAATGATATTAAAACATTAATCCATACATTTAATACAACCTTAGAAAATATTGAACAGAGACTATCAAGATTAGAAAAGGTAGACAGCATTGAACATAGGGTAGCGGTAAACCAAATTGACCTTTCAGATATAAAGGACTCGCTTCAGCGCATCGAAGAGTTACAAGGTACAGTATTAGAAAAAGTGGAGAAAAAGCACGAAAACACGGAAGAAATTCATTACATTAACCGCCGGCTGGATTCGCATTTGATTAAAATTGCGAAAGCTGAGGAAGAAATTATTATGTTAAAAGAAAAATAATTGAAAAAGATCAGATTGCAGATAATCTGATCTTTTTCCTGTCTGTTTGGTGTATTCGGTTACATTCTTTTAAATAATGCTTTTACACCTAAATATAGGATTGCGAGAGCAAATACCAGCATAGCAAGTGCACCAACGATATCGAAGAATGGTGTAAGGCCAGCTAAGAATGATACTGCCGGTAAATGAACCAACGCATAACCAGCTAAAATAGAAACTAAAAATAAAATTGCTAAATCCTTCATTTTCATCCCCTCCTTATGAGTAGAATATGCTTGAGTTCAAAAAGGGGGACTAGTCGAATACACATAAACAAAAAAACAGACCATTTGAACTATGGTCTGTTTGGCAGGTTTTCTAAGATAGTACCTCAGATTTGGATAATGCGATTTTTTGAACAGTTTGTTCGCCTTCACTCGCATTTTTCGTTACTTCAACATATTTAATATGGTGTTCTTCCATATCAAGAATTTTAAAGGTATAGGATTCATGAAGGACGATGTCGCCTTCTTTTGCATCGTAGTTTTCAGTGAGAATCCAGCCGCCGATGGTATCTACATCTTCATCTACAATTTCGACGCCTAGCAAGTCATTTACCTCGCTGACCAACACCTTTGAATCTATAATATAATGATTCTCATTAATTTTACGGATCATCGGAATTTCGTCCATATCTGTTTCATCGCGAATTTCGCCAACAATTTCTTCAAGGATATCTTCAACGGTCACAAGTCCGGAGGTTCCACCGTATTCATCCATAAGAATGGCCATATGCATCCGATCTTTTTGCATCTTTACAAGTAAATCATGAATAGGAATGGTCTCGATTACTCGAATGATCGGACGAATAAAGTGTTCCAATGTTTGAGAGGAAGGTTTTTCGTTTCCAATCAAATCTGTTGTCATTTCTTTAATATTCACAAGTCCTATAATATGGTCTTTATCCCCATCAATAATTGGATACCTGGTGAATTTTTCTTCCCGTAAGACCTGTAGAAACGTTTCTAAAGTATCGTCCTTGGACAAAGAAACAATTTCAGTCCTCGGAACCATAATTTCCTTTGCAATCCGATTATCAAATTCAAAAATTTTATTTACATACTTAAACTCAGATTGGTTAATTTCACCACTTTTGTAGCTTTCAGATAAGATAATTCGGAGCTCTTCCTCCGTGTGAGCAATCTCAGTTTCAGAGACAGGTTTTAAACCGAAAAGGCGGGCTGTTACTCGAGCTGATCCATTTAAGGCCCAAATGACAGGAAACATCACCTTATAAAACAGGATAAGCGGACGTGATGTAACCAGCGTAATCATTTCAGCTTTTTGAATCGCTAATGTTTTCGGTGCAAGCTCTCCGATTACAACATGTAAAAAGGTAATGGCTGCAAATGCAATACCGATTGACAGTACATGGGTGACGCTTTCAGGAACATGCAATCCAAGGAATAATGGGCGCAGTATTCTTTCAATCGTTGATTCACCAAGCCATCCTAAACCGAGGGCGGTAATGGTAATACCCAATTGGCATGCTGATAAATATTCATCAAGATTTGATATTACCTTTTTGGCTGAAATTGCCCTTGAATTACCTTCTTCTATCAACTGATCGATTCTTGTGCTTCGAATTTTAACAATCGCAAACTCCGAAGCTACAAAAAAAGCTGTCAAAGCAATTAAAATGGCTATAATAACCAAGTTAAATATGTCCAAATAAGTTCCCTTAGCTCGTTTTTAGACGAGTAAGGAGTCACCTCCCAATTTTATACAAAAATTAATTTGTTACATTCAAAAGAGATTTCAATAATGTTGTTCTTAATAAACTAAGATTATTGGTTAATTTTTCTCTTTGTCCGTCATCCAATTTTTCCAAGAGGGGAAGAAGGTCAAATAAATCATTGTGAAGTTGTTTCATTTGCTGTGTGACGGACTTAAGGTATTTCTCAACTTCTGAATCAATGATTTTCTCTTTCTTAATATCTAGCTTTCTTCTAATCTCGTCTAATGGAAAATGCAAACTCTTACATTCCTCGATAAACTGTAAATCCTGTAATGAATCTTCGGTATATATACGGTAATTGGATTTAGAACGTTGAGCACTTAAAAGGCCAATCGATGTATAATAGTCAATGGTTCTTTTAGATACATTCGCTCTTTCAGCTAGTTCCCCGATACGATAGACAGCCCCATCATACCACCTCAATTATTTTAAAATTAACAATAATTATAAATAAATTAAACCATACAGTCAAACGTTTCGGTTGCAAAAGGGGTTGATATTATCATTTTATGGTAAAGTGTAGAATATATGAATAGTTAAATCGAAATATTCAAATAATTTATATGACGATTACGCCTCCTATTCAGAAGGCGCTTTTGTCTTTGTTACATCAATATAAAGGATATGATGACCCTCGATTTCATTTATTTTGAAAATGAATCCATCCTTTTCAATGGAATCTCCTTTATGTACATCAAACTTTTGGGTTAAAAACCAGCCGCCGATGGTATCAACATCCTCTTCTTCAAGCGTTGTCCCTAATAAATCATTTACTTCACTAATAAGAACCTTTCCATCTAAAATAAAATGGTCTTCAGCTTTTTTCTGGACCAAAGGAAGTTCGTCGATATCGAATTCATCACGAATCTCTCCAACAATTTCTTCAAGGATATCTTCAACCGTCACAATGCCTGCTGTTCCTCCATATTCATCCGATAAAATCGCCATGTGGGATTGACTTTTTTGTAGTTTCACTAATAATTCTTGGATGGGAATGGTTTCAATCACATGAATAACGGGTTTTAAATAGGTCTTTAAGGGTTCCTGTTCATTGCATTTTTGTTGGATGCAATCCACCAAAACCTCTTTAATATTCACAATCCCGTAGATATTGTCCTTATCTCCGTCAATTACGGGATATCGGGTATATTTTTCTTCCCTTACTGTCTCAATAATCTCTTTCATGGTTGCATCCTTTGACAGTGCGATAATCTCTGTTCGCGGAACCATGATTTCTTTCGCAATTCGATTGTCAAATTCAAAAATTTTATTAACATACCGATATTCCGACTGATTAATTTCACCGCTTTCATAGCTCTGTGAAAGAATCATCCGTAGTTCCTCTTCCGAAAGTACCATGTCATTCTCAGATACAGGTTTTATCCCAAAGAATCCGCTTACCAAACGTGCGGAACGATTTAGAATCCAAATAAAAGGATACATCAGCCGGTAAAACCAAATGAGAAGGGGGGCAAAAAGTAAGATAATATCTTCTGATTTTTGAATGGCAATTGTTTTTGGTGCCAATTCACCAATTACTACATTAAAAAAAGTAATGATGAGAAAGGCAATAATAAAAGATATGACCTGTTTAAAGGAAAAAGGTAATTCAATCTGATCAAAAATGGGATCTAAAATTTTTCGAATGGTTGGCTCCCCCAGCCAGCCTAAGATTAATGATGTGATGGTGATTCCAACTTGGGTTGCAGATAAATATCCATCCAAATTTGTAATCACTTTTTTGGCAAGTTCTGCTTCTTTTTTTCCCTCAGAAATCAATTGATCGATTCTTGTAGTCCGAACATTAATCATGGCAAATTCCGAAGAAACAAAAAATGCTGTGAAAGCAATGAGCATTGCTATAATTAATACATTTATCCAAACCATTGAACACCTTACATTGGTAAGGCAGCCACCTCACTTACAATTTACTCTGTGTATACATTATATCCTCTAATTACATTTTCTACTTGACAATGGTCAAGAAACCTTATCTATATTATTTCAAAAAAAGGTTTTAAGGGCAAATAAAAGAACAACTGCCATTTTGACAGCTGTTTGTCAAAGTTATCTCGCCCATTCACGGGCAAGCTTACTATAAACAAAGAGATCATGGAAACGTCCGTATAATTGCTCTCCATCTCTGATGATTCCTTCTTTTACGAATCCAAGTCTTTCAGGAATCGCGCGGCTTTTTGTGTTTTTTATGCCGCAGCGGATTTCAACCCGATTTAAACCTAATTGAAAAAAGGCATAATTTAAGATTGCACGGACTGTGCGAGTAATGATACCATATCCTTCTGCGTTTTTAGATAAATAATAACCAATACTTGTAAAACGATTATGCCAATCGATTTGCTGTAGACCAATAGAGCCAACCAGTTCACCCTTATAGAGAATTCCGGCATATAGGCCATTATTTTCAGCAAATTGCTGGAGCCAGATGGGGATGATTTGTTCAAATTGAAAGGGAGATGTCATGCTATCCACCCACGGCAGCCATTCCCTTAAATGTTCTCGGTTTTCTTCCACTAACTGAAACAGCTTTAATGAATGATGAGGCTGAAATAATTGAAGCTCAATTTCATGATCTACCTTTAATGTAAACATGTCTTCTTCTCCTGATTTTTTAGTACATCATATGCAGGAAAGAAAATTTGGGATATAAAAAAATCCCAGTGCACAAACTGGGATTTAACAAACTTGTATATTTAATTTTCTACATTAATAGGCAAGGTAATGGAAAAGGTGGTTATTTCAGGTGAGGAATAACAAGCCAGGTTTCCTTTATGTTTCTCAATGATTTCCTTACATACAAATAGGCCAAGTCCTGTTCCAAGCGTTTTAGTGGTAAAGAAAGGTTCAAAAATGGTCTTTTGCAGTTCAGCCGGTATCATGGGCCCGTTATTGGAAATGGTCACTTTAACAAACTGTTGATCTTCTACTGAACTACTGATTGAAATCGTTGGCTGAGAATGACGATGATGATTGAGGACATCAATCGCATTAAAGATAATATTGATGAATACCTGCCTAATTTCATCCGAATATCCAATTAAGGTTAAATCTTCACGTAAATCATTTTTAATTTTGACTTTACTGTCAAGAATACTTGGATAAAGAAAATTTAAAACATCTTCAATTAATTTATTTAGCTTAAAATATTCCTTATCTTTCCCGATAATCTCCTTTTTCGATAAAAGAAGGAATTGGGAAATCCGGAAATTAAGCTGATCTAACTCGCTGGAGATAATATCTAAATAACGCATATTTGGAAAATCAGCCTTTAATAATTGAATAAACCCTTGAATGGATGTAAGCGGGTTTCGAAATTCGTGAATAAAGCTGGATGTCATTTGTCCAAGGAGGGTCAAACGGTCTTGGTGGGTGGAATCAATAAACCTTGTCTTTTCTTCGATAATTTGATTTTTTGCCTCTGAATAATGGGAAGCGGCAAAGAAAATAAACTTATCGAAGCAAAAATTGATTTTATTTATGGATTCCTGTAAATCCGGCCATTCCAAGCCTGTCTTTCCTAAATAACTATACAAAACCGACCTGCCAAGGTTCACATTGTAGACAAAATCTCCAATGTTGACATCTGCATTTACTCTTTCCTCGGAAACTTCAATGGCCAGCTTATGAATTTTTTCGATAAGCTCTTCTTCAGTCAGTTCGTTTATATTAATAATTACATTAAACAGTGCTTCCCCATTCGCACGAATCTTCATCTTATAGGGGTCCCCATTTGAAATAATAATTAACTTTTCCCATTCTTCTATCAAACAATCTTTGTTTTTAACAAAAAAAGCGAGTAGATCTGACTTTACTTCAGATAACATGCTAAACTTTCCCCCTAAGGTCTTAATACCAACTAATTCGCTGATTAAGGGGAAAACTCCTTTTTGAAAAAGATTGAAAATTTTTTTCAAACTATTGTCACATTTTTTTAATGCAGATAGGCTGATTTTAGTGATAAAATAATCTTATATATAAAGATAATCATTCTCAATTAACATATATAAAAGGGTGATAAACATGTTTAGTTTGTTAAAAGCAGGGGATAGAGGAAAAATTATTGATGTATCACATGTTGGTCACCTTGTTCAAAGACGCTTGCTTGACTTAGGCATTACAGAAGGCTCTGAAGTTTGTGTCAAATGCGTAATGCCGTTCGGAGGACCTATAATGATTGAATCCTGCGGACAGTGTATTGGGATTCGCCGCAAGGAAGCCAATCAGATTGAGGTGGAAAAATTATAATGGAAATCGCTCTTATTGGTAACCCCAATACGGGGAAAACTTCATTGTTTAATAATCTAACAGGATCCTATGAGTATGTAGGGAACTGGAGCGGTGTAACGGTTGAAAAAAAAGTAGGGGTTTTTAAAAATAATATTGGCAGATTAATAGATTTACCTGGTGTTTATACATTAAATCCTCTCTCAAAGGATGAAGGGGTAGTTACCTCATTCTTTCTAAACGAACCAGTGGATCGTTTGCTTAATATTTTAGATGCCTCACAATTAGATCGGAATTTACATCTAACGCTTCAATTGCTTGAATTTGAAAAACCTGCACTTATTGGTCTAAATATGATTGATGTTGCAAAAAATCGCGGCATCCAAATAGACGTACACAAGCTTTCAGAAGTTCTCGGAGTACCTGTTGTTCCTGTAGTAGCAAGAAGTGGGAAGGGGTGCGACCGTCTGGTTGAAGTGATTGGAACAGAATCCGTCCATCCAACCCAAAAAAATCTAGTTTTTTACGGTAAGGTAATTGAAACAGCTATACATGAGCTGACTGCTGAAATTACAGGTAAAACAGAACATTCACCACGATGGCTTGCTTTGCAATGGTTGGAAGGAAATGAATATATAACAACCTATTTATCACAACTAGTTAGTCCAAAAAGGCTGCAGGAGATTTTGGTGAATGTGGAAACACAGCTTCTACAAGATCTCGATGTAAAATCACTTCCAAACTATATTTATTTAAAAAGAAAAGAAGTAATTGAGAAAATTATTTCGTCTTCTGTTAATAAAAATGAGGCACATGTTCCACTTTCCGAGAAAATTGATATGATTGTCACCAATCGTTTTTTAGGAATGCCAATCTTTTTACTGCTTATGTACTGCATGTTTATGTTGACGTTTGATTGGCTCGGTACACCTTTATCGGATGGGCTGGATGCCTTGATAACAGGACCGGTTACGGTCGGAATTGAAAAGGTATTAAACCTTATTCATGCATCCACTTTTATTCAGGATTTGATTTTGCAAGGGTTAGTGGCCGGTGTTGGCGGAGTTCTTGTGTTTGTTCCGCAAATTTTTATATTATTTTTCTTTATATCTTTGTTGGAAGATTCCGGGTATATGGCACGTGTTGCCCTGGTTATGGACAGGATTATGGAGTCTGTTGGATTAAACGGTAAAGCTTTTATCCCGATGATGATTGGATTTGGCTGCAATGTACCGGGAATCATGGCAGCGAGAACGATTGAAACACCAAGAGAGAGACTATTAACGATTTTACTGACACCGTTAATGTCCTGCTCTGCACGGTTACCTGTTTATGCGTTATTTGTTGGCGGCTTTTTTGTTGGGAATAAGGCATTGATTGTTCTTAGCCTCTATGTTCTTGGGATTGTCGTGGCACTAATTTTAGCGAAGCTGTTTTCTTCAACGATATTAAAATCGGAAACTTCGTTATTCGTTATAGAGCTTCCGCCTTATCGGCTTCCTCAATTTCAATCCTTATGGAGGAGTACTTGGGATAAAGGAAAGGGATTTGTTCGGAAAGCAGGTACGTTTATTTTTGCAGGTTCTGTTTTTATTTGGCTTTTATCGTATGCCGGTCCAAGCGGATTAAAGGTCGATATGGATGATAGTTTTTTAGCGGCAATCGGAAATGTCATTGCTCCCATATTAAGTCCACTTGGATTTGGAACATGGCAGGCGGCTGCATCGTTAATTACAGGATTCCTGGCAAAAGAAGCAATTATCTCAACCATGAATATTATCTATTTTGTTCCTGAAAATGCTACCTTACAAGGACTGTTAGCAAATTATTTCACGCCGCTCTCCGCTTTTAGTTTTATGGTGTTTATCCTGTTGTATATTCCATGTTTAGCAACTGTCGCTACAATCTTTAAAGAAACAGGCTCTAAGAAATGGACAGCTTTCTCAATGGTTTATGCCTTAACCATTGCCTATGTGTTAGCGATCATCGTTTATCAGGGTGGAAAGTTATTCGGACTTGTATAAACTTATGTAGGGGTGGAAAATATGATTGCCAGTATCGTCATTGGTGTAGCAATATTTGGATATGCCTCTTGGGCGTTAGTCAAATTTATCAATAAATCGAAAAAGGGAAAATGCGCTGCATGTGATCTTCGAAAATCGTGTTCAAGTGGATGCGGAATCCCTCCGGAAGTTAAATAAATTTTAAAAAACTGCTATGGAAAAATGATAGCAGTTTTTTACTTTTAAAAGTAAGAAATCTTGTGTAAAATTACACTAGAATCCACCGAAGGAAGGGTTTCAAGTGACCAGGGAAGATATTATAAAACTAGTTTCTGAAAAACTCCGTTTGATCCGTACGGAAGCGGGGTATACTCAGGACAAAATGGCTGAAATAATTGGTGTGTCCAAGAAAACACTTGTACAAATTGAAAAAGGAAGAGTTCTAGCCAACTGGTCAACAGTAGTAGCCATCTGCGCACTATTTAGGGAAACGGAAACAGTTCAATTTTTATTCGGGAACGAACCGCTTGAGGTTCTTGAGACGGTAGCGCGAGAAGGAATTGATTACCGAAAAATGAAAACTTTAGGCGGCCGTATTTGGTGGCGGGTCGTTACAAAGAAAAATGAATTTATTCTGCAGCAAAATATTCTTAGTAAGCACTTTCGAATATTGGATTCAAAGAATTATCGAATCTTTAGCAGTTTTGATGAAAAGCTCTCAAGAAAACGTTTTAAGGAATTAACAAAAAACGATGAATAAGACAAGTTTAAAGACGGGATCCCCCCGTCTTTTTTAATTCAATGAGTAATTTTCTTGATATCTGGGTAAAAGAAACTGATGCCTATTTTGGTATTTTTTATATCAAGGAGCCCATAATGAAAATTCATGATATTTGGAAAAATTGGAAGAGATGGCATATGAGCCAAGTGACAGTTTTATCAGTTTCTACGATTGTCCTTGGTTTTTTTGGACTTTTACATTTTTATGCAAAGGATGTTGATATATCGGCACTGAAGGATGAACTTCCTCAACCAACTGTTTTTTTTGATCAAAATAACCAGGTAGCAAGTAAAATATCGGCCAATAAAAATGAAGGGATTTCGATTAAGCAAATTCCCGAATCGATGAAAAACGCGGTAGTGGCCATAGAGGACCATCGATTTTATCAGCATCATGGCGTTGATTTTATCGGTACTTCTAGGGCATTGGTCCGTGATTTAAAAGCGGGCGGGCTAGTAGAAGGTGGCAGTACCATCACCCAGCAATTAACAAAAAATACGTTGCTCACCTCACAAAAAACATTAAAGCGAAAAATAGAGGAAGTTTTCTTAGCACTTAAGATTGAGAGAGAATATTCCAAACAGGAAATCCTTCAAATGTACTTAAATAAAATTTATTTTGGAGATGGAGCGTGGGGAATTAAACAGGCAGCGGCTAAATATTTTGCTAAGGATGTAAAGGATCTTACCATCAGCGAGTCGGCCTTACTCGCGGGATTAATTCGGGCCCCTTCTGCATTAAACCCCTATGAGCACATGGAAAAAGCAATTAAAAGACGAAATCTTGTTTTATATGAAATGAAAAAACAGGGATATCTTTCGAATCGCCAATTTGTGCAAGCGAAAACAGAAAAGGTTGTTTTGAATGATAAAGGCAGCGATCCCTTTCGAGGAAAATATCCTTACTATGTGGATCAGGTTTTAGATGAAGCCATTAAGGTTTATGGCCTCTCGCAGGATGAATTATTAACAGAAGGATATCAAATTTATACAGAACTTGACCCCGCCATGCAAATGGCAATGGAAAAAGCCTACCAAAATGATGCCTTTTTTCCGAATGGTCAAGATCCGCTCTTGCAAAGCGGAGGTGTACTAGTCGATCCGAAGTCGGGTGGGGTCCGGGCTCTAGTTGGTGGAAGAGGGGCACATACATTTCGCGGCTATAACCGTGCTTCCCAATTAAAGGCACAGCCCGGTTCCTCAATTAAACCAATTGCGGTTTATACCCCGGCACTTGAAGAAGGCTGGAAGGTCACAGATATGTTGAAAGATGAACCAATGAAGTTCGGTGATTATGAACCAAAGAATTATGATTTCAAATATGCCGGTGAGGTACCGATGTATGATGCGGTTAAAGACTCTAAAAATGTCCCGGCAGTTTGGTTATTAAATGAAATCGGAATTGATAAGGGAATTGATTCAATTAAAAGGTTTGGCCTCCCACTAGAAAAAAATGACCGCAGTCTTGCTATCGCCCTCGGGGGATTGGAACAAGGGGTTTCCCCAATGAATATGGCAGAAGCCTATACGGCTTTTGCCAATAATGGATACCGGGAAAAAACACATGTCATTAAAAAAATCGTTAATGCTGATGGAAAAGTTGTTGGCCAATGGCAAGAAAAAAAGATAAGGGTGACAACCAAATCAGTCACAGACCAGATGACAACGATGCTTCTAGGTGTCGTGGAACAAGGTTCAGGAAGCGGTGCACAAATTCTGGGAAGGGAAGTTGCCGGTAAAACAGGTTCCACTCAAGTCCCGCTTAAAGGAATCTCGGGCGTCAAGGACCAATGGTTTGTAGGCTACACACCACAACTCGTGGGGGCCATTTGGGTGGGCTATGATAAAACAGATAATAGCCACTATTTAACAACAACAAGCGGTACGGGTGCAGCGATTGTCTTCCACGAAGTCATGAAAGACGCCCTAAAAAATTCACCTGCAGAAAGTTTTCATGTCCCGCATATCTCTACTTTTATTGATGAAAGAAAACGGGAAGAAAAAAATTTTTTCTGGCAGTTTAATAATGACGTGAATAAGTGGGAAGAAAAATGGAATAAACAAATGGAAAAGTGGAAAAGGAAATGGAATAACCGGGAAGGAAATGGCTGGGGGTTTTAAACAAAGGTGCGGATCAATCCGTACCTTTTATTTTTATTTTTCTCGATGTATGATGAAAATATCTAGTGACGAAGGTGAATAAAAATATAAATATGATAGGGGTGATCAGGATGATGGTTGTAACAACGGATACATTACCTGGATGGGAAATAAAGGAATTATTGGGGTTGGTAAAGGGAAGCACCGTGCAGTCTAAGCATATTGGCAAGGATTTAATGGCAGGATTAAAAACAATTGTTGGCGGCGAAATCAAAGAGTATACAGACATGTTAAATGAGGCGAGGCAAAAAGCGATTGAAAGAATGATTATTGAAGCCGAGGAAATGGGTGCAAATGCCATCATTGCGATGAGACTTGAAACCTGTTCTGTTATGCAGGGGGCCTCTGAAATAATTGCCTATGGGACCGCTGTCTGGGCTGAAACATTCTGAAAAATGGGAATTGACTTTGGAATAAACTGGTGATAATCTAACAGAGGAAGAAAAAAAAGGAAAAGGAGGGTTACAAAATGAACATGAATGGATCGAATCAAATGGTAGTAAAAAATGAATATCATAATGTAACCTGTCCGAAAAGGTTCTTTATTTAATCCTTTCCTTTGGTAAAGTATTAATAAAACCAACACAGGTTACGTATCTTCTTTGATCGTAATGTGTGTTTTTTTGTCTCTTTTTTTAATCAGAGGCATACTGCACAACAGCGGTATGCCTCTTTTTATTTTTATTAAAAAGATAGGAGGAAAGTGGAATGATTAAATTTGGAGGAGTTAGACTTGCAGATTACAAAGGTGAGCTAGATGGCGGATAGATGAACAATCAAAAGGAGGAATACAGCGATGTTTTCGGTGTTAAAAAAATTAAGTTGGTTTTTTAAAGAAAACAGGAAAAGGTACACTATAGCAATCTTTCTATTAATTTTCGTCGGTATATTGGATGTTCTCCCACCCAAATTAATTGGAATGGCGATAGATGATATTCATTTCGGCGAAATGAGTAAACATAAAATTTTACAATACGTAGGAATTCTATTAGTGACTATGGTTTCATCCTATGGAATTACCTATGTTTGGCAATATCAATTATTCGGCGGTGCCTTCCTGGTAGAAAGAAAACTACGGTCCAAGTTTATAAGGCATCTTTTAAAAATGACTCCGGCATTTTATGAGAAAAATCGCACAGGAGACCTGATGGCCCGGGCAACGAATGACCTAAAGGCCATTTCCATTACAGCGGGTTTCGGGATTCTTACTTTGGTGGATTCTAGTGCCTGGATGCTGACCCTCCTACTGACGATGGGCTTTTTCATTAGCTGGAAATTAACCTTGGCTGCAATTATTCCATTACCAGTAATGGCGGTGCTGATGCAGATTTATGGAAAAAGAATACACACCCGTTTTATGGAAGCTCAGGATGCCTTTGGAGAATTAAACGACCGCGTCCTCGAATCTGTTGCCGGAGTCCGGGTTATTCGTGCCTATGTACAGGAAAAAGCTGATGCTGCAAGGTTCCATCAATTAACCGAAGATGTATTTTATAAAAATATTAAAGTAGCAAAGATTGATTCCTTATTCGATCCAACGATCAAGGTTTTAGTTGGGATCAGTTATTTAATAGGGATTGGGTATGGAACCTATTTAGTGTTCCATCAGGCTATTACATTGGGGGACCTTGTATCCTTTAATGTATATCTTGGAATGCTGATTTGGCCGATGTTCGCAATTGGTGAGTTAATTAATGTGATGCAAAGGGGAAATGCTTCACTTGATCGTGTAAATGAGACACTTTCTTATCGTGAAGAGGTAGGAAATCCTTTACAGCCAAAGGAGATTCTTTCAGCAGACTCACTTCATTATAAGGACGTAAACTTTCGTTACCCTTCTTCGAAATTTAATAACCTGCAAAATATCAATCTTCAATTGCTCCAGGGTCAAACCCTTGGAATTGTCGGAAAGACCGGCAGTGGCAAAACAACCTTTATTAAACAGCTATTAAGGCAATACCCGCTCGGGACAGGAGATTTATTCATTTCCGGGACATCTATAGAAGAATTGAGCTTAGCTCAGGTTCGTAATTGGATTGGGTATGTTCCACAGGATCATGTTCTATTTTCTAGAAGTGTAAAAGAGAATATTCTATTCGGAAATAAAGAGGCAAATGAAATGGATCTAGAGGAAGCGATTGAGCTGGCGGCTTTCCGTAAGGATTTGCAAATGCTGCCGGATGGGTTAAATACACTTGTTGGCGAAAAAGGGGTTGCTCTTTCAGGAGGGCAGAAGCAAAGAATTTCGATTGCCAGAGCACTGATTAAAAAACCGGAAATTCTTATTCTGGACGATTCCTTATCAGCGGTTGATGCCAAAACGGAGAAAAGAATTATTGAGAATATCCGTAATGTTAGGCAGGATAAAACCACGATTATTACAACCCACCGAATGTCAGCTGTCCAGCATGCAGATCATATCATTGTCCTCGATGAAGGCAGCATCGTAGAAGAAGGGACACACGAACAACTCATGCAGCAAAACGGCTGGTATAAGGAACAATTCATTCGCCAGCAAGTTGAAAATAAAGCCGAAGAGGAGGTGTCAGCATGACTACAGGTAGAAGATTAATCCAATATGCGCTTTCGTATAAAAAAATCATTATTGCTGCCTTGTTGATGCTGACGATTTCTGTCGCGGCAGATTTAGCAGGTCCTTTCATTGCAAAGAATATTATTGATCAGCATATATTGGGAATCGAATCAAATTGGTATGAAACAACTAAAGGAAAAATGGCGGTAAAATATCACGAAAAATATTATAAACGGGAAAAGTATTTTTCGGCAGGTGAAGAAAAAGGGAAACAAGTCCGTATTCTTCAGATCGGTTCAAAATTTGTATTTACCGAACAAAAGATTGATTTCGACGGAAAAAGAAGTTTTAAGAATGGACTCCTAACCATTAAAAAAGGGAATGAAAAGGCAGATTACAAGGCAGAAACTATTAAAGGCCGTGAATTACTTGCCTTTTATCAGCCCGAAATTCCGGGGATTTTTCAATTAATTCTTATTTATTTCGGATTATTAGTGGTATCGGCCCTGTTCCAATATGGTGAAAAATTTTTCCTGCAAAAATCAGCCAACCGCATTATCCAAAAAATGCGTGAGGATGTGTATGGACATATTCAGCGGCTGCCCATTCAATATTTTGATAACCTTCCAGCTGGAAAAGTCGTGGCCCGAATTACCAATGATACAGAAGCCATCCGCGAGCTATATGTAACGGTATTGGCAACCTTTTTTACAAGTGCTATTTATATTACAGGCATCTATATTGCGCTGTTTATTTTAAATGTAAAGCTTGCTGCAATTTGTCTGTTATTATTACCGATTCTATATGCCTGGATGTTGGTGTATCGGAAATATGCCTCGAAATATAATCGGGTTATTCGCTCAAGAAATAGTGATATTAATGCAATGGTTAATGAATCGATTCAGGGAATGAATATTATTCAAGCGTTTAACCGGGAAAACGATACGCAAGCTGATTTTGAAAAATTAAATCAGGAGCATTTTAAATTTCAAAACAAATTGTTAAGTTTAAATTCACTCACTTCCCATAATCTTGTGGGGATTTTACGAAATCTTGTGTTTGTCGCTTTTATTTGGTACTTTGGCGGCCAGTCACTGACACCTTCTGCCGTCATCTCCCTTGGTATGCTGTATGCGTTTGTTGACTATGTGAATCGGCTGTTCCAGCCTGTCCAAGGGATCGTGAACCAATTGGCGAATTTAGAGCAAGCATTGGTTGCAGGTGAACGCGTATTCAAGCTTATGGATGAGCCGGGGGAAAATGTCAGCGCAGAACGAATCCCAAGGTTCAAAGGAAACGTTAAGTTTGATCACATTTCCTTCGGTTATAAAGAAGGGGAATACGTCCTTAAGAATATTACTTTTGAAGCGAATCACGGAGAAACGGTAGCGCTCGTTGGCCATACGGGGTCAGGAAAGAGTTCGATTATGAATTTGCTATTTCGATTTTACGATTGCCAAAAGGGGAAAATTACTATAGATGGAAAGGATATTGAAAGTATTCCGCGGCAAACGATTCGCAATCATATGGGGATTGTTCTGCAGGATCCGTATTTATTTACGGGAACGATTGCCTCAAATGTAAGTCTGGATGACCCGGGGATTTCTCGGGAAAAAGTGGAGAAAGCTTTAAAGGATGTAGGCGCTGAAATGGTGTTTAAGAATCTAGATAAGGGCTATGATGAACCTGTCATTGAAAAGGGCAGTACGTTATCAAGTGGCCAGCGTCAGTTAATTTCCTTTGCCCGGGCACTTGTCTTTAATCCTGCTATTTTGATTTTAGATGAGGCGACATCCAGTATTGACACGGAGACGGAAGCATTAATTCAAGAAGCGATGGACGTTCTGAAAAAGGGAAGAACCACTTTTATCATTGCCCACCGACTCTCAACGATTCGAAATGCGGATCAAATTCTTGTTTTAGATCGGGGAGAGATTGTCGAGCAGGGTTCTCATGATGATTTAATGGCTTTAAAAGGAAAATACTACCAAATGTACCAGCTCCAGCAGGGTAGAGAAGAGCTTGCTGGATAGGATTTAAAGGGGACTATAATCGTTTTGATTAAGTCCTCTTTTTTATAGGCTGTGTAAAAGGATACTGTTGATTTTTAAAAACGTTGATAGGAGCGAGCATCCTGGAACGGAAATCAACAACTAAGTTTAACAGAGGTTTTTTATAAAAACTAATAAGTCAACCCCACCCGAAAACCAACAAATTCCTCACGAAACAATTGCTGATATGCAAAATCGCCCGTATCAAAAACAGAAATAGAAGAAGGATTTTCCGGAAGAACATCTTTTTCATAGCGGTATTGCCCGATTCTTTCTCCAAGCGGTAAATAGGTCGGGCAGACAACCGTCCAATCAAGCCCGGATTCTTTCAAAATAAGATAGGCACGTAAATGCTCCTCTGCATCCCGTGTTGTTTTTCGTTTTGATTCCTTTGATTGAAAACGATAAAGATGCGGTGCAGAACGAGCTTGGAGAATTCCGGCAGTACCAATCGTTACGATACGTGTAATCCCTTTAGTTTTCATATGTTTAATTATCACCGGCATGGAATCAGATAGCGTAGTTGTATCATCTGTATTCAAGGCACTAATCACTACATCCGCACCTTTCATGACCTGAGCGATTTTGATCTCGTCTAATGCATTCCCCTCGATCATCGAAAGCCGGGAATCCTCCTTTAAGGATAGTTTATCTGGATTTCTTACAAGTGCTTGTACATCATGTTGGTCGGAAAGGGCGTTAGCTAAAATAATCGAACCCACTCTCCCTGTTGCTCCAAAAAGGCAAATGTTCACGAAAAGTTCACTTCCTAACCTAAAAGTTGTTGATATTTATCACAGGATTACGCTGTTTCCTATGATAACTTAAAATTGTTTAAGTATATTTATAAGGAGGGACATGTGTATGTCTGAGTATTCTGTAGTGCTGACAATCGGAAGTTTTTTAATCCTATCCTATTATATTATATATACCATCGTGAAAGCATAAGGCTGCAGACAAAATGTCTGCAGTTTTTTAATTTAACACTAGCCCCCTCCAACACTTTTATAAATAAAATGGATAAGAATGGGAATATATATGTAGAGGAAAAAATAAGTGAGGTGGGTTTTTTGGAGAATTTCAGAATTGAAAAGGATACACTAGGAGAGGTTCATGTGCCTGCGGATAAGTTCTGGGGGGCACAAACACAACGCAGTAAGGAAAATTTTAAAATTGGAAAAGAAAAAATTCCATTAGAAATGGTTTATGCTTTAACCTACATAAAAAAAGCAGCATCAATAGTAAATGGGCAACTTGGTAAGTTGAATGAAACAAAAATGGAGGCTATCAAGAGTGTATGTGATGACATCCTTAACGGGAAGTACGATGAGCATTTTCCTCTGGCAGTCTGGCAGACAGGAAGCGGGACTCAAACGAATATGAATGTAAATGAAGTGATTGCGAATCGTGCAAATGAAGGGCTCAAAGGGGAGGGGAAAGCTGAGAAAATACATCCTAATGATGATGTAAATATGTCACAAAGTTCGAATGATACTTTCCCAACCGCCATGCATATTGCCGCTTATAAGAAAGTAATTGAGCATTTAATCCCTTCGCTTCAAGAACTAAAAAACACACTAGAGGAAAAAGAGAATGCCTTTAAGGGATTAGTTAAAATTGGGAGAACTCATCTTCAGGATGCAACTCCACTAACATTAGGCCAGGAAATAAGCGGCTGGAGAGCGATGCTTGAAAAAAATGAAAAAATGATCACGGATGCCTGCCATTATTTACTTGACCTAGCGATTGGTGGTACAGCAGTAGGAACCGGTATCAACGCACATCCCGAGTTTGGAGCCAAAATGGCTGAAAAACTTTCAGAGCTGACGGGGCATCCCTTTCGCTCCTCACAAAATAAATTTCAGGCTTTAACCAGTCATGATGAAATTGTTTTTGTTCACGGCTCTTTAAAAGCACTTGCAGCCGATTTAATGAAAATAGCCAATGATGTAAGATGGCTTGCCAGCGGTCCAAGAAGCGGTATCGGTGAAATCAGTATTCCTGCTAATGAGCCGGGAAGTTCGATTATGCCAGGGAAGGTAAATCCTACTCAAAGTGAAGCCTTAACAATGCTTGCCTGCCAGATTTTTGGTAATGATGCTGCTATCGGCTTTGCTGCAAGTCAGGGGAACTTTGAATTAAATGTGTTCAAACCAATGATTATCTTTGATTTAATTCAGTCGATTACATTACTTTCTGACGGAATGCGCTCCTTTAACGAAAACTGTGCAAAAGGATTAGAGGCAAATGTAGAGATAATCAGGCAGCACGTAGAAAATTCGTTAATGCTGGTCACAGCATTAAATCCGCATATCGGTTATGAAAAAGCTGCAGAAATAGCCAAACTAGCATTTAAAGAAAACACCACGCTCAAAGAAGCTGCCGAAAAAACAGGTTATGTTTCACCAGAACAATTTGATGAATGGATTAGACCGGAAAAAATGGTCTAAAATGAAAGCCCCCTCTTCGAAAGAGGGGGCTTAGCCATATTATTTATTTTTTTTATTTACCAATTTACCTTTTGATTAACGGTTGAATGCGCCGCCGCCAAGTTGGGATTCAGCCATTGCAACAAGACGCTTTGTGATTTCTCCTCCAACAGATCCATTTGCACGAGAAGTAGTATCTGCTCCAAGATTTACGCCAAACTCTGATGCAATTTCATACTTCATTTGATCAAGTGCCTGTTGAACGCCTGGTACTAAAAGTTGATTAGAGTTGTTGTTACTTGCCATAGTTGAATAACACTCCTCTTAATAAATTTGGGGTCAGTATGGAATTGAACCATAATGGTTGAACCATTGCCTCCTTGGCCTAACCCATCGTTGAAAGTTTTGCGTGTGTTTGTGTTTCTGTGTTGCTTTGTATTCTCTATTATGTTTAAAAATGAGAAGCTTATGCGAATGATTGATTGGTAATTTATTCCACTATTTTTGTATTCCAAAAGGAGCAAACTAATTTCATCTTATAACTTAAAGGGTGAGAGCTATGTCAGTGTGCCCGGTATGTAATGGATTACGGGAAGTATACTTACTATGCACGAATTGTGGAGATTCTATGTTGGAAAGTGGAAGACTAATGGATTTTTATGATGATTATAGTCCATATATGGAGATTGATCTAATGAAAATGGAAGATGGATATCCGGATACTAATTCAGGGAATAAATGTCCTCATCTTTATCGATGTCCATCCTGTTTAGCCGATACGGTAGTATTTATAAAAGAATAAGCCCGTAAAAAACGGGCTTATTCGCAAGAAGATTTATTAATCATTATTTGGACGAATACGGAATTCGTTGTCGACATCAAAGAAATGTGCTTTATTTAAATCAAATGCAAGTTCAATGGTATCTCCTGGTTTAACATCAGCGCGTGAATCAAGTCTGGCAACGAAATCCTGTTCGCCGATTGTAGAATAAACCATTAATTCCGCACCTGTTAATTCAGCCACATCCACTTTTGCAGAAATTTTTGTACCGGTAGAAGCTTCAATAAATACTGGCTCATCATGAATATCTTCCGGACGTACCCCTAGAATGATGGATTTTCCGACATAGCCTTGCTCGCGAAGGTATTTCATTTTACCCTCTGGAACAGCGATGGAGTTTTTGCCAATGACAAATTTTCCATCTTCAAGCTTCCCGCTTAAGAAGTTCATGGCTGGTGAACCGATAAAACCGCCAACAAAAACATTTTCCGGTTTCTCGTAAACTTCCTTTGGTGAACCAACTTGTTGGATAATACCGTCTTTCATGACGACAAGGCGAGTCGCCATTGTCATTGCCTCGGTTTGGTCATGGGTTACGTAAATCGTTGTCGTGTTAAGTCGACGGTGAAGCTTTGCAATCTCTGCACGCATTTGAACACGAAGCTTAGCATCAAGGTTTGATAATGGCTCGTCCATTAAGAATACCTTTGCATCACGAACAATTGCACGACCTAGTGCAACACGTTGACGCTGACCACCGGAGAGCGCTTTTGGTTTACGAGTTAAATAAGGCTCTAGACCAAGGATTTTGGCTGCTTCTTTTACACGGCGATCAATTTCATCCTTTGGAAACTTACGAAGTTTCAAGCCAAACGCCATATTATCATAAACGGTCATATGTGGATATAATGCATAGTTTTGGAATACCATGGCAATATCACGATCTTTAGGAGCAACATCATTCACTCGCTTGCCATCAATGAAAAAATCTCCCTTTGAAATTTCTTCTAAACCGGCAATCATACGAAGCGTTGTTGATTTCCCACAGCCGGACGGACCTACGAAAACGATAAACTCTTTATCATCAATATGAAGGTTAAAGTCTTCAACTGCAGTAACCTTATTATCATAAATTTTATAAATATGGTCTAATTTTAACTCAGCCAATTGAACTGCCTCCCCTAATCGATTTATTCTATTCTCAGTTTACAGAGAAAGGGGAAAATTCGATATAGACAGGTTGCACAAAAAATGAAAACGCTTTTTTGGGCAGTATGTTACTTTCGTTGATGCTCGAAGAGTAAACAGGCTAGAAAGACAGTAAAGGCACCGAAAAAATCCTTTAATTGAATCCCTGTTTTTTCGATAAATTTATCGATTCGGTACTGAAGCGTGTTTCGGTGAATATATAATTTTTTTGCAGTCAGGCTGGCATTTAAGTTATTTTCTAGAAAGGTTTTAATCGTTATATACATATCAGGGTCTTCATTAAATACTCCTGACAATTCTTGATGAATCATCTCTCGGAGTGTATCTGGCAGCTGAACGGTTAAAAAGGATGGAAAAACTCGCTGAAAGGTAAAAAAGTTGCTTTCTGACAAATGATTTTGCCCAAATGTAAAGTATTCTTTTTCCCGCAAAAATTGCGAAGAAAGTTCTTTCGTAAATAGGGTGAATTTCCCTATATAAAAAAATGGTTTTGCGTAAAAGTCACTTTCAAGGGTTTCGGACATCGAAAATAAATCTTTCTCTGAAAGGGACATTTGGTTCTTTTCTTCTATCACAATGCCACTATTCCCATTTTCCCAAATGATGATTACATCATCTGAAAAAAATCCCTTTAATGCAGATTCAATCTCGGTTTGGTCCAAGTCACTTCCTTTAAAGTGGAAATGGATAAATCTGATTTGGATACCATGATCACAGGATGGTGGTTGTCCATTTGTAAATAAAAATTCATACCATCGTTTTGAAAGATCACTTGACGGGATAATAGGAAATTCAATCCATTCATAAAGCGCCTTTAGCAGCATGAATTCCTGGTCGGTTAAGGTTCCTTTTGGAATACCTATCCATTCATTTTCATGTCTGTCATAAAAGACATGAAATGGTTCGGAAGGACGTTCAGGCTTTTTCAGAAATAAAACTGCGCCATCATACAAAGGCAATAATTTTCTCAACATCATTCATTTCCCCGTATTTACGTATTTTTATGATTTCTTTTTATTATAGCAGTTCATTAAAAAAGGCTGCACCGAAAACGGTTCAGCCAGGATCTTAATCACATTCATAAGGCGGTGCTTCCTCGACGAGGTCACGGGCTTCTTCAATATTGGTGGAATCGTAGCGGGCATGAACAGATCCGCCAGACATTCCTTCATTCATCATTCGGTCGATATCAAGATAAGCCTTGTCGCGCCCTTCATATTCTAAATCCGTGTTGGTAACATTGTCTTTGTCTTTTTTCAAGACTATCGCTCCCTTTCCCATTTTCTCCTATTTAGTTTGTGGAAAGGTCTCATTTTCATACGTAAAAGAAAAGATTAATGATCATACACATGATAAAGCATGAGCTCATGAACCTGACTAGTCAGCCATTCAATCTCTTCTTGTAACGGGGTGACAAGAGTCCATTCGATTTTCCCTGTTTGATTATAAATTCCTATATATCTTTGTTTTTTATAGTAAAAGGAAAAACTCCAGCCGGGAATATTTTGATTTTTAAATAGCGGTTTAAACTGAAAGTGCATGAGCAAGGTAATCATCCCCTCAGGTAAGTTGTCCCTTTTAGCTTACCTTGTTCATGGGAGGAAGGAAATACTGAATTTGTGGAAATATTAAAAAAGTTAAAAATTAGTTATTTGGTAAAATAAGCTGCAAAGTTTTTCAATTTTCTTGGTTTCTATTTCTGTTTCATCAAAGCTCATTGGTTTGGAATTGATTTCATAGAGATAATAATTACCGGAATGGCTGACACACGCATCAATGGAAAATTCACCAAAAAACCCAAGCTCATCCGAAAGAACCTTTCCAGCATGCTTAACAATTGTTTTAATAAATTCATCGTGTTTATTCGTTTGGAGGAGCTGATAGGGGAGAAGTCTGCCGCCTAGCGGAACATGGGTAGTGAGATCCTGATGATACGATTGGCGGATTCCAATCCCTGTAACTTGATAATCATTTTGCACTGCATGGACGAGAATTCGAAAATCAAAGCGATTCCCTTCAAATTGGGCGGAGTCAATCTCTTCCTGTGCCAAATAATGCTTTGAGGTTAGTTCCTGCTCCCAGTGCTCCCAAAAGGCTTGAAAAGTGGGGAAGTTTTCATTTATTTTTAGGCCCTGAAGAAAGATTTCATTATTTTCAATTAGTTTTAAACGGTAAATTCCTTTTCCTTTCGCTGATTGAGCTGGTTTTAAATAAATATTTCGATGTTTTTGAAGAAATGAAAACAGGTCATTTTTTGGGAATGCCAAAATCGTTTCAGGCAAAAAATCTTGGAGAATCGGATGATTTTTAAAGAGGAAATAAAGTTCAGATTTATCGATAAAGCATGGGTTGAAGAATGGGATATTCTTTTCCTTCAGGATTTGGAAAACATTTTGACTCTGATCAGACTGTTCAGATTTTCGAAAAGGTATTCGATTATAGACCAGGTCAGGGAAGGGGGCAGTAATTTTAATCCAATTCTCTTGTGCAGGAAGGAATGTAAATCCTTCGATAGAATCATCGTGAACTCCTTCGGATGTAAAGATAAAGCTTATTCCACCTTGTGAAATAAGCTTTTTTTGGAGTTCTATAAAAAGGGGCCCATTTCCGGTAATTGACCCATTTCTTTTTTGAGCTGTCATGATCCCAATGAGCGGCCCAAGATGATTATTTTTTATCCCCAATTCAAAGCTCAAATGATCCGAAGCGGCTTGTTTGAAGCAAATCGGCTGTTTCTCTCCGCCAAGTGTTACGGTCCCGTCCATCTCACCTTGATACCACTGTGTCGCAACTGGGTCAAAGTAAATTTTCATTTGAATAATTCCTCAGGATGTAAAATGGATTGTTCGGTAATAAAGATAGCAAATGCAAGGGTAAGTTTCCGGGTTAATAGGTCGAATTCCTCCAAATCGGGATGATTGAAGATCGATCTTCCTGGTTTCGAATTGGCTTCAAATAGCCAAACGTCCCCATTCCGGTCAATTCCTAAATCGAAGCCAATTTCCCCAATAATACCTTCGATATTATGTTCGAGGGCCTCACTTAACATTAGGGCTGCCCGGGAGAGTTTTTCGGTATAGAGTTCACTTTCTTCCCCAAGGAAAATTTCCTCAAGTGTTTTAATATCCCCACCGCTCCTCTTATGGGTTGTTACACTGCCGAGGCCAGCAATTTTTGCAGCAATGGCTGTTACCTGCCATTTTCCTTCCTCATCCTTATTGGTGTGGACACGAAAATCAACCGGCCGTTTCTCGTGTCGAAGCAAATGAATTCCCCGTTGTACCAGCATTTTATCTAAACGTTGATTGGTAAAAACATGAGGAAATAATTTTTCAAGACTTGAGAATTTCCGTAGTCGATTTACGAAGTCCTCATCCTGATAGCGGCAAAAATACTCGCCCGTATGTTTATCATAAATAATTTGATGGACACCCAATCCAAGACTCCCATTTTTCGGTTTGATATAAACATGCCCATATTTGGCCAGCATCGTTTCAATTAAGGAAAAGGATGTAAACGGGATGGTTTCGGGCAAAAAGTTTGCTGCTAAACCATCCTGCTGGAGTCTTTCATATACATCAAGTTTATTGAAAAAACCCGGATTATACCAGGGAATTAGATAATCCTTTTGCAGCTTTTCTTTCACTTTAATTAATTTAGGGTTCCTTTCGCTTTTGCGATTTGGAAGACGGTCATAAATGACATTCGGGAATGGAACATCAAAGGTCTGCCATGTATTTTTGTAGTAAAAATACCCGTTAATCAATCCCTGCTCCCAATCTATATGTTGTTCACCAAACACAAAAGGCAGGGCCCCTGAATTTTTAACCGAAAGAAGCTTTGTAAATAGCTGTGTTCTCTCTCCCATCGGCTGTGCAGGAAAAGGGGTGAAGCCAGCTGTGAAAATGCCAATCAGTGGGCCGATATGAAGAGTTTGCTTATCTAAAAAGACATGCATTGGAACAGCCAGGTCAGGTAAAGACAGAGCTTCCTGGATGGCTTTACTAAGAACAATCCGATCATTCTTATCAGGATGCGGAAAAAAATGAACCTCGATTGATTTGGAACCGAAAGCCATTTTATTGATCGCTTTTCCCTTCAAGAGGGAAGGGGGACAGAAAACAATCTGTTGGTTGTTTGGAGCAATCTCAATTCGATAGTGTTTTCTCATATAAGTTCTTCCTTTCTTGTAAATCAGACTGAGAAAGGTATTTTCCATAGAGAAGCGGCGCAAGGTCAAGAGTTTCTTTTAAGTCTTTCCGGGTCTGTAAGAGGACCTTTCTTCCGGGTTTTGAATTCATATCCAGAATCCATAGTGAACCGTTTTTCGCAAGTCCAATATCGACACCGATTTCAAATAAAGGTAAAAACTCTTTTTCAAGTAATGGGGGAAGATGTGTAATAATATATTCCAACTCACTGCAAATAAAGTCTTTATTGTGGGCCGGTAAGGTGGAGAGCCATGTGGTAAAGTCAATGGCTGAACCGCCGGCACTTAAGTTTGATAGGATTCCGCCGGTGGTTCCGACTCGAACTCCTTTGCCGCGTTCAACCCATATCCCATTTTCGTCCTTTTGGATAAAAATGCGGATATCAAAGGGCTGAAAATCATCATTATATAGTTCTAAATATGGTTGATATAGGTATTTGTGCTGCTTCAATAGGGTCTTTAACCATGCCATTAATTTTGCCTCATTTGGAAAAATACGTGATATGATTTTTTTATTTTTTTCTGTTTTGACATGGAAGGTTTTGTCATTCTTTTTTAGATAATAAATACCATAGCCTTGTGAGCCATTAATTGGCTTTAAAATGATTTTCTTTGTTTTATCCAGTTCTTTTAACAATCCTGTAATATCATTTACCGGGTTTGATTTCGGTAAATAAGCGGATAACATTGAACTTCGTAATGCTTCGTAGAGGTCTAATTTATTAGGCAGACCATATCCTAAAAAGGTAATATCATCCCTGCTCTTTAACCAGGATACAATGGGCAAGCATTGCTTCGAATGCTCATCCTCCCCGTAAAAGCAGCGATCATATAATATGGTTGGGATTGGAAATTCACATTCTACCCAACTGTTTATCTCTGAATCAAATTTTTTTCCTTTTACTTGAAGGGTATGGGGATGGATTTGGGAAGGGATAAAGCGGAAACATTCTATACCGCAAGAGTGTGCTTTTGCTGCAATTCCATCAAGATAGGAAATTTCACTATCTATATTTAATGTCATAATACCTAATGCAATCAAAGATTATTCCTCCTTTTTAAGAGGGGGTTCAAAGGTAAGTTTTGTGCAAAAGCGGATAATTGCTTTTGCAGAAGGGCGAATTTTCCTGTTCCCATCCTCAAAGTTTTTCGACGGTTTGGAATTCACTTCAATAAGCCAAAGCTCTCCGTCATTGTCCACTCCTATATCGATTCCAAGTTCACCGGTAATTCCAGGGGAATACCGGCTGATGGTTGTGGCTGTATCAATCGAAAGTTTTTTCATTTGCAAAATAACCGTAGCAGCCTTTTCCTTTTCAATTCCGGTACATAAGGCCTGAAGAGGCTTCATAATGGTTCCGCCTCTGGCAATATTGGAAACAAACTCTTCTTCATGTGAAATTCGTGCTACAAGGGACGTAACTGACCAATTATTCTGGATATTTTTATGGCATAAGGCTCTAAAGTCCATTGGACAGGATTCTCTCATCATAAGATGTATTCCTTGCTGGATAATATAAATTCTATTACCTTGAATCATTTTTATTTGTTTATAAATATTTTCGATGGAGTCATTTGCTAAAATTTTATTTGACACTGCCTTTATAGAAGTTTTCAAACTATATCCGTTTTGATCGTGAGTTAATCTGAAAATATTTTTTCCTTGACTCCCGTGGATGGGCTTGATAAAGACCATATCATATTTTTGTGTGAATTCTTCAAGATTTTCCTTCGTGAAGATTTTTGTCTCCGGTATATAGGAGTGCAGGGAATTTTCCTGGATTAATTGCTCATATACATCCCATTTGGAAAGAAATCGGTCGTTAAAGATGGGGATCTTTAATTGGTCAAGTTTTTCACGAAAGCGTCCAAATTGGCTTGATTTTTCTCGCTTGCGTGAGTGTATTCGATTGTAGACCACATCCGGTAAGGGAAGTTTTTTTGGAACCCATTTTCTTTCTTCTAGGTAATATCCTTGATTCGAGAATTCATCATCGGAAAAAACATAAAAAAATCCACCTGCTTCAGAAATACCATGATGAAGCTCCTCACAAAATGTATGGATTGAACGAAAATTAGGTTCTTCCTGGTTTTTAAAATTAAAATCGGTTAAAAGCCCAATAATCGGTCCAAGGAACAAAGTGTGAGTCTCTACTTCAAATTTTGCTTGAAAGTTATGATGTTTTACAGGTAGGCAAAAATCTTGTATGAAAACTTCCGAAAGAGAAATTTCATTTGCCGCCATTTCGGTCGTTTGAATTTTTGTCTTAATGATTTGTTTCCCTAATGATAAAGTTAATTCCCGCTCTCTCTGTAAATGTAATTTTTTAAATAATTCATTCGACAAATAGATATGATTGTCGTCCTCGCAGGCGGGTTTCCTGGGGGTAATGGTGATTTTGGTTAGGATTAGGGACATGATCACTCCTCATTTACTGAAGAATCGGTTAAAGTGAAACTTCATGGGGTAAATAGGCATTAGCTGATATAGTATCCTATGTAAAAGCAATCCCAATTGTGATTTTACTTAAGAAAGGAAATGTAAGAGTTACGGGAGTTAGTGACATTCTCGCTTTACCCGTCATAATTTGGTATAGTTGAATGTAATTGTTGAATGGTAAAGGAGTGGAATAAAGTGGCTGTTAATTTATATGATGCAGCATATGCATTAGAAACATCCATTCGTCAAAGTGATGAATTTGTACAATTAAAACAAATGTATAATGAAGTAAATGCTGACCCGGCAGCGAAACAAATGTTTAATCAATTTAGGGAGATTCAAATGAATCTTCAGCAAAAGCAAATGATGGGACAAAATATTTCTGAAGCTGAGGTACAACAGGCACAAGCAACCGTCGCTCATGTACAACAAAATGAAAAAATCTCGCGTCTCATGCAGGCTGAACAAAGAATGAGTATGATCATCGGGGAATTAAACCAATTAATTATGAAACCCTTAGAAGAGCTCTACGGCAAAATGTAAAATCCATACGAAAAGCGTTCGGATAAAATCTGAACGTTTTTTTATTCGGCTGTGTTAAGGGACAGTGTTAATATTGAAAAACGTTGATTGGAGCGGAAGGTGCGAGACTCCAGCGGGAGCAGCGGGACAGGTGAGATCCCACAGGCGCTTAAGCGCCGAGGAGGCTCACCGCCCGCCCCGCGGAAAGCGAGCATCCTGGAGCGGAAATCAACAACTAAGTTTAACAAAGCAGAGCTTTATTGAAAAAAACAAATGTTCACTTCCCCCCGTGTTCTATAAATTGGTAAAAAAACATAAATGTGATATAAGGGTAATTTCACCAAAGAACAGGGGGCAACATAATGATTTATCGCTTGCTTGCGTTAAATATTGATGGCACACTTCTTCAATCAAATGGGAAGATTCAAAAATCAACAAAGGAAGCCATTGAATATGTCGGGCAAAAAGGGATCTATGTAACACTTGTGACCTCAAGAAGCTTCCCCTCGGCACGTAAAGTTGCCAGGGCTTTAAAAATAAAAATGCCATTAATTACCCATCAAGGAGCCTTTATATCTAGTGTACTAGAAAAGCCCATTTACGTGAAAAGAATCAACGAAGACATCACTTATGATACTGTACGTTTGCTAGAAACGGTCCCATGTCAGATTCGGCTAGTCCATGAACAATTTTCATTAGCCAATAAATTAAAGCTGCATAATAATTTATTATCAAAAACTGTTTTTACTTCTGGTGATCCTGTTTTCTATTCACAGCAATTTGTGCCGTCATTAAGCGAATATTTGCATGATCAACCGGTAACACCGCCAAAAATTGAAGTTTATTTTGAAACCGAAAGTGACTTGAAGGATGCAAAAATTGCGCTGGAGAAAATGTACACAGAAATTGATATGATTGAACTGGATTCCCTCCGTTTAGATATCGTTCCTGCAGGAGTTTCGAAATTAAGCGGATTGACTTATCTCGGTCAGCAACTCGGGATTAGTAAAAAAGAAATGGTTGTGATTGGTGAAGGTATGGATGATATTCCACTCATTGAAGAAGTGGGTCTTGGAGTAGCAATGTGGAATGCCAGCTTCGAAGTGAAAAGAGCTGCGGACTGGGTAACACGTTCTCAAAACGAGAATGGGGTTGCCTACATGGTCAAAGAACATTTCAGAAAGCAGCAGCCAATTGAATTTTTAAGGAAAATGAATATTATCAAAAAATAATTTTTGAAGGTACCAAGGTTATAACTTTGGTATCTTTCTGTTTGCAATGATTTCCATTATATTGACCTTGAATTATTGATTTTGTACACTTAAGGAAGTTTAATTTGAGGTGATTGTTTTTGAGAATATCAATTATTGGGTTAGAGGATACAAGATTTGACCGGCCGCTCCAGTTGATAGCCAATTTGTTTTTTGAAGAATCATTGATTCTAAAAGAATATGATGAAAAAGCAGATATAAGCATAAAGTTTTCGATGCAAATAAACGAAATTGTGACAGTCTCGGCTGAATTAATCAGCCTTTCCGGAAAAAAGGTGACGGCAGAATACGAAAAAGAACTGCTGCCGGGTGTTTCAGATAAAGAAACCTTTAAACAAATAAAGAATGCAGTTGCCCATGTTTATTTAACAGTGTTGCAGGACTGTACCGGAATAATTCAAAAATGGGGGATTTTGACAGGCGTCAGGCCAACGAAGTTGCTCCATCGTAAAGTTCAAGAGGGGATCCCTAAGGAACTTGCCCATCAGCAGTTAAAGGATGATTATCTGATTACCGATGAAAAAATCAACTTAATGCAGCAGATTGTCGATAGGCAGCTGTCAGTCGTACCAGATTTATATACACTGCAAAAAGAAGTCAGTATTTATATTGGGATACCGTTTTGTCCGACAAAATGTGCTTACTGCACCTTCCCGGCCTATGCCATCAATGGCCGCCAGGGGTCAGTAGATTCTTTCCTGGGTGGGCTTCATTATGAAATGAAGAAAATTGGTCAATGGTTAAAGGAAAAAGGTATTCGGATTACGACCGTTTATTATGGTGGTGGGACTCCGACTAGTATTACAGCAGAAGAAATGGACATGCTTTATGAAGAAATGTATGAATCATTCCCTGATGTTGAAAAAATTCGTGAGATCACGGTCGAAGCCGGACGCCCTGATACAATTACTCCTGAGAAGTTAGAGGTATTGAAAAAGTGGAAGATTGACAGAATCAGCATTAATCCTCAGTCATATACTCAGGAAACGTTAAAAGCAATTGGCCGGCACCACACTGTAACTGAAACAATTGATAAATTTCATTTAGCGCGTGAAATGGGGATGAATAATATCAACATGGATTTAATTATCGGACTACCTGGAGAGGGTCTGCCGGAATTTACCCATTCACTCGCAGAAACAGAAAAACTGATGCCGGAATCCTTAACGGTTCATACTCTGTCTTTTAAACGTGCTTCTGAAATGACTCAGAATCGGGAGAAATACAAGGTTGCCGAACGCGCTGAAGTCGAGAAAATGATGGGGCTTGCGCAAGTTTGGACAGATGATCATGGGTATGTACCGTATTATTTATATCGTCAGAAAAATATTCTAGGAAACCTTGAAAATGTCGGATACTCGCTTCCGAATCAGGAAAGCATTTACAACATTATGATTATGGAGGAACAACAGACCATTATTGGTATTGGCTGCGGTGCTGCAAGTAAATTTATCGACCCTGTTACTGGGAAAATTACACACTTTGCCAATCCAAAAGATCCGAAAACCTATAATGACAGTTTTGAAGCCTATACAGAAGATAAAATAAAAATATTAAATGAGCTATTTTCTGAAAAAGGGTCACCTGCTTAAGCAAGTAGGGGGATTTTTTCAATTAGCTTCGAAAAAACCCCTTATATTGTGAAAATTCATTTTTATTCCTTCCATTTCCATTTATAATAGAAGGAGAAAAAACAATGGGGGGCGCTTTTAGGTTGTCGAATCATTTTGTAACTGAAAAAGTAAACGTAATTGTCAATGGCCGTGTAGCAACTGTCGAGTTAAATCGACCGGAAACATTAAATGCAATGGATATAGATTTAATTAGGGGCTTAGTCTTTAAGTTAAAAGAAATCAGTGACTCTGATGACATTGATATTGTCGTGTTAACTGGGAAAGGCAGAGCCTTCTCGGCAGGTGGAGATATTAAAATGATGCAATCGAATATTTATGAGAATGAATTTTTCTCTTTCATGGATTCAATTAGCGAACTGATTGTAACCTTGTACAGTATGCCAAAACTAACCATTAGTGCCGTCTCTGGAGCAGCAGCAGGCTTAGGATTTAGTTTGGCATTAGCCACAGACTATATTATTGCTGACCAGTCTAGCAAATTAGCGATGAATTTTATCGGCATCGGCTTAATCCCTGATGGTGGAGCTCATTTCTTTTTAGAGAAAAGGGTAGGAGAATTAAAAGCCAAACAGATTATTTGGGACGGGAAAAAATTAGATCCAAACGAAGCCTTGGCCCTTGGACTCATCCAGGAAGTAGCAGAAGGTGACATGAAAGAAGCGTTAGAGGCTAGAATTTTGGATTGGTTAAGCCGCCCTGTACAGGCGATGATTAAAACGAAAAAGATTTTAGCTGAAAAAAACCGCCCACAGTTGCTTAAGATTTTAGAATTAGAGAAATATGGGCAAATAAAAATGCGGCAAACACACGACCATCAAGAAGGAATTCAAGCATTTATCGAAAAAAGACAACCTAACTTTATTGGGAAATAATGTAAAAAAGAAGCCCTTGGGCTTCTTTTTTGATATGATTTAAGAATGAAAAAGTAATAGTTTACCACT
Source organism: Neobacillus cucumis (assembly GCF_016107705.1). The sequence goes on along the minus strand of NZ_JAEHGC010000013.1, from coordinate 14,710 downwards.
TGGAGAGATGACACGATGGGTTTTTTCTAGTAAGTTTTTTTCTAATAATAGTTTCGTACCTAATTCTTTTGCTGCATCATCATGATCCGCCTGGAAGGCTTCATCTAAAATCTTTTCCCCATTTGGTTCAAATGCAGTTAGTTTATACGTTTTCATCCTGAAATCCCCCTATTAATAGATTGTTACTATTATTTTTGCATAATTCTTGAAATTTAGCAAAATAAAAAAAGAAACTTTTCAAGCGTTTTTCACGTACTAATGATAAAGGAGTGATGGAAAATTGGTACTTCAGCTTAAAAATGTGTCAAAGCGGTTTGGGCAGTTTACTGCTGTAAATGATTTATCGCTAATGATACCGGAAAAAGAGATGTTTGGTTTTTTAGGGGCTAATGGTGCAGGTAAAACAACCACATTCCGAATGATAATAGGATTGCTTGAACCATCTGATGGGAAAATAACCTGGGATGATAAAGAGATTGATTATTCAACTAGCCACTTGGTCGGCTATCTTCCGGAAGAAAGAGGCTTGTACCCAAAACTAAAGGTTCGGGAGCAAATTGTTTATTTAGCTCGTCTTAGAGGGATGCAAAAGGCAGAAGCCGTAAAGGAATTACATACTTGGCTAGATCGCTTTAAAATCCCGGAATATGAGAATAAAAAAATTGAAGAGCTTTCAAAAGGTAATCAGCAAAAAATTCAATTTATTGCTGCTGTTATACATAAACCAAAGCTGTTAATTCTGGATGAGCCCTTCAGCGGTCTTGATCCCATAAATGTAGAACTTTTAAAGGAGGCAGTGGTCTCCTTAAAGGAAAACGGCGCAACCATTGTGTTTGCCAGTCATCGGATGGAGCATGTTGAGGAAATGTGTGAGCATCTATGCATTTTACACAAGGGTAGTCCGGTTGTTCATGGGGCATTGAAGGAGATTAAACGCACTTTTGGAAAAAAGAATCTGATTATTCATGCCGATTTTTCATTGGATTTTTTAAAAAATCATTCCGGGGTGTTAAAGTCAAAAGTGACTGCCCAAGGAATTCATCTTCAGATTGAAGGGGAAATGGTAGCAGAACAGATTTTGAAGGAAATTGTCGGCAAAGGATTTATACGTAAATTTGAACTTGAGGAGCCTTCCTTAAATGATATTTTTATAGAGAAGGTAGGAGATTCCTATGAATAGTTTTTGGATTATATTATTCCATACCTATGTAAATAAATTAAAAACAAAATCCTTTCTTTTCACCACACTGTTAACAGTAGTAATAGTTCTCGCCTTAACAAACATTCATAATATTATTAATGCATTTGATAAAAATGATGGAAAAGAGAAGGTTGCTGTATTAGATGAAACTGGTCAGCTTTATGTACCTTTAAAGAAGCAACTCAGCACAATTAATAAAGAAATTACGCTTACCCTTTATAAAGGCAGTCTAGAAAAAGCAGAAAAAGCAGTTGAAAAAGGGGATTACAGCGCCATTATTCAGTTGCGTTATAATGAGGAGAAATTGCCGGAGGCTTCCTATAAGGCAATGAGTATTGCGGACTCCGCCCTTTTTACCGATCTGCAAACAAGTCTTCAGCAGGTTAAAACCATGCTCGCGGGCTCGAAGATTCAGTTAACACCTGCTCAGCTGCAAAAGCTGTATGAACCTGTATCGTTTAAGAAGGTCGCCCTCGAGAAAAATGCGAAAACAGAAGAGGAATTAAATCAGGCAAGAGGACTAGTATATGTTCTGCTTTTCATCATTTATTTCTCGGTCATTATGTATGCGAATATGATTGCCATGGAAGTAGCCGTTGAAAAATCTTCAAGGGTCATGGAAATTTTAATTTCAAGTGTTTCGCCAATTAAGCAGATGTTTGCAAAAATTATTGGAATTGGTCTATTAAGCCTCACTCAGCTCGCTATTTTTCTATCTGTCGGTTATGTCTCATTAAAACAAAATATGGAATCCTTGAAGGAAGGATTTTTCGGTGTTTATGGTTTTGGAGACATCCCGGTTGGAACGATTACCTATGCGGTTATTTTCTTCATTCTTGGCTACTTTCTTTATGCTACACTTGCGGCTTTTTTAGGGTCACTGGTTAGCCGGATTGAGGATGTGCAGCAGATGATTACGCCGATGACCCTATTGGTGGTTGGAGGTTTTATGATTTCCATGTTTGGGCTCGGGAAGCCGGATTCAACCTTTATCACGGCTACTTCTTATATTCCGTTCTTCACCCCAATGATCATGTTTTTACGGGTTGGGATGCTAAATATTCCGGCATGGGAGTCGTTGATTGGAATCGGCCTCCTTATTGCAACCATCATTATATTAGCAATCTTCGGTGCACGTGTTTATAAAGGCGGCGTTTTAATGTATGGGAAATCCAATTCCTATAAAGATATTAAAAAAGCACTGCAATTAACAAAAAATAAATAATCCCAAAAAAAGAGTATCAGCCATTTATTATTGGTGGGTACTCTTTTTTAAAAAATTTGACACAGAACGTGCATTCGGTTTTTGGAGATGTTAAAATAAAGAAAAGACCGTGAAAGGAAAATTTTATGAAACAACTATCCTTTATTCATGCTGCTGACCTTCACTTAGATAGTCCGATGGTCGGGTTGAAATATTTGCCCGCTGACATTTTAACTAGAGTCAAGGAAAGTACGTTCACAGCTTTAAAAAGACTAACAGCTGAAGCAATTCTTCGCAAAGTCGATTTTGTCATTTTTGCCGGAGATTTATTTGACGGAGAAGACCGCAGCCTTCGAGCGCAATCCCGGTTTCGTACAGAAATGCTGAAGCTTGCTGAACATGATATACCTGTTTTTGTCGTCCACGGCAATCATGATCATTTAAACGGAACTTGGGTACAACTCGACATGCCTGAAAATGTACATATATTTAGCCATGAGGTTGAAATGAAGCCACTTGAAACCAAGAGCGGAACCCGGATTCATCTTTACGGTTTTAGTTATCCCGAACGCCATGTGTTTGAAAAGAAAATTGATGATTATCAAAAAATCGACGGTGCTGATTTTCATATTGGCATTCTTCATGGAAATGAAAGCGGCCGTGAGGAGCATGGTAACTATGCACCCTTTTCCATTAAGGATCTATTTGAGAAAAACTTTGATTATTGGGCGTTGGGGCATATTCATAAACGGTCGGTCTTATCTGAAAATCCGCCAATTCTTTATCCCGGGAATCTGCAGGGGCGAAATAAAAAAGAAAAAGGTCCAAAAGGCTTTTATCATGTAACTCTAAAGGATTCAGAGTCCAATCTTGAATTTGTAGAGACATCAGATATTGTTTGGGAGGAAGCAGTCGTTGATGCCTCTTCAGCAGAAAACTTTCATCAAATTTTTCAATTATGCCAAATGACTATAAATAGTCTAAGAAAAGAAAAAATAGGAACCCTTTTAACGTTATTTTTAGAAAATGTCCATTTAGAAAATGCAAAGGAAAAAAAGAGTTTAAATAACGAACTTTTAGAACTCCTTCTTGAAGAAGAGAAAGAGGAAAAAGAATTCGTATGGATCGTTGAACTGGGTGTAGCTGAAGATGTCCAATTGGATCGAGAGCATTTGCAGGCTGAGGCGAATTTTTATGCCGAAATGTTTAAAACCTTAGATGACCATACAGACGTTGAGGAAACGTTAGCCCCCTTGTATGACCATCGTTTAGGCAGAAAATATCTCTCGAATTTAACGAATAGCAACCAAAAAGAAATAGTCGAAAAAGCAGAAAAGCTTTTAATTAGCTTACTTTATCAATCATAGAGAAGGGAGTGAGTTTATTTGAAAATTGTTGAGATTCATATATATGGCTATGGTCAATTGGAGAATATTCAAATCAAAAACTTAGCCGATTTTCAAGTGTTCTTTGGAGAAAATGAAGCGGGCAAATCTACGATTATGGCCTTTCTTCATGGAATTTTATTTGGTTTTCCAACTAAGCAACAATCTTCTGAACTGCGCTATGAGCCCAAACATAGTGACAAATATGGCGGGAAAATAAGAATCTTTCATGATGATTTGGGTTTTGCTGTCATTGAACGGGTCAAAGGGAAATCCACTGGAGATGTAAAGGTATCATTAGAAGACGGCAGATTAGGTGGAGAAGAGCTTCTTAAGGAATTATTGGGGAATTTTGATAAAGGCTTATTTCAAGCAATTTTTTCATTTAACCTAAATGGGTTACAGAACATTCATCAGATGAAAGGTGAAGAGATTGGAAAGTTTTTATTTTCCGCTGGTACATTAGGAACAGAACGCCTATCAGAAGCGGAAACGGTGCTGCAAAAAGAAATGGAAACACGCTTTAAGCCAAGCGGGAAAAAGCCATTGCTTAATGAAAAATTACAAGAGCTCCATGCACTAAATGGAGAGTTGAAAAAGGCTTTAGCTAAAAATGAGGAATATGATTCTTTCATTAAAAGACAGGAATCCATTCAAGAGGAAATGGCGGACATTCACCACCAGCTGTCAGAAATGCAAGAAAGCAATGAAAAATTGAATGAGTGGAAGAAAATACATTCACTTGTCAAAGAAGAATTATGGACGAAAACTGAGCTGGCTGATCTAGGAGAAATTCAATTCCCTGCCCAAGGGATCGAGAGGCTTGAGAGATTGAATCAGTTGCTTTACCCGTATAACGCTCACATCAAAAGCCTGCTTGAGAGAATCGAAGTCTTGAAAAAGGAAATAGCAGCTATGCGGCCAGACGATTTATTCCTGGAACACGAATCCACGTTAATGACAATACTGGATCAAATCCCTCTATTTGACCAGATAGAACTGGAGAAACAGCAGTACCTTTCAAAGCTTCAAGATTATCAAGGGAGACTTTCTGAAACACTTGACCGGCTTCATTTGCCGGTAAAGGAAGAGGAACTTCTTGCTATTAATACAAATATCTATGTCAGGAATGAAGTGGAAGTAGTAGCAAGTCGTGGCAAAAAGCTTGATGAAATGAAACTTGAATTGGAGGAGAGGTTTCAGGAAGAAAAAACTGCTCTTGAAAAGCTTGAGATAGAAGTTGAATCAGCGAAAAATCTGGTTCTTCCCCATAAAGATAGAACCCTGCTTGAGGAAAAACTAAATGGAGAGGACAAAAAAGGTTTAGAAAATGAACTAAATTCAATTAAGGATAAAATTGAATTCTATCGTCTTGCCAATGAACGTGAACAAAATGAAGGGAAAAAACTCCAGAAGCAAAAAAAGCTTCAATTTCTTCTGTTTGAAATCATTTTACTTGGACTAGTATTCTACGGAATTTTTACGAAGCAATGGGGATTAGTATCGATCAGTGTTATTGCCGCTTTATTGACAGGAGCTTTAATGTCAAAAAGCTTCAGCCAACCAAAAGGGCAAGATTCCAATCCAACTTTAGATTCTTTGAGGGCAAAAGAGAAACAAGTAATCCAAAAACTAGGTTCAGCAGAATATGCAAACTTTATGAAACTTCAGGAGCAATTACTTCTGGATAATCGGCGGAAAGAACAGTTACAAGGGTTGCAAATGCGACTCGAGCAGCAGAATGACCAATATGATAAGGTAATCTCCAAGTTTGAAGCCTGGGAAATTGAATCGGCAAAATATAAGGAAAGTCTTTTTACCCTCGCCAGCCAACTGCAAATTCCTGAATATATCGCCATGGCCCATTTACGTGAGGCTTTCGGGCTTATTGAACAATATAAAACACTATGGAGAGAAAAGAGCCATCTGGATGAGCGCATTTCACAAATCAAGGAAAAACAACTATCTATAGAGAATAGTCTTGAATTATTTGCAAATCGTTATTTATCGGAAGTTCATATGGATCTGCATAAAAAAGGCTATGCACTTAGGGAGAAATTAAAGGTTGAGCATGAGAAAAAGATAATGAGTCAAGAGAGACTAGCAAAACTCCTGGATTTAGAGCATGAATTAACACAAAAGAAACGGGAACAGCTGCACTTAAAAGATGAAATTAAAAAGCTTTTTGATGAAGCTGAGGCCAGCAATGAACAGCAATACTACGAACTTGGAGTAAAGGCTGAAAAACAGGCTAAGTTTAAAGAACGATTAAAGGATATTCAAAAGCAGCTTCAGTTTTCGATCATAACTGAACCCGAGCGCGAGATCTTTTTACACCTTCATAATATTGAAGAAGTGGCAGTGGAACAGCAAAAAGAAGCCATGCGTTTAAAAGAAAGACTGACAGCACTGCAAGAGGAAGATGCCTCTATAAAATATGAGATTCAGGTCCTCGAAGAAGGTGGTATTTACTCTGAGCTTCTTCATCAATTTAAACAGAAAAAATATGAGCTGGAAGAAATGGCGAAGGAATGGTCTGTTTATTGCCTTGCTCAAGATATTCTGGCTAAGACGGTTGAAAAGTATAAAAATACATACCTGCCAAGAATGCTGTCTAAAGCAGAGGAGTATTTGTTTTTTTTAACAGAGGGGAGATACCATCGAATTCATCTTCAAAAGTCGGGGACTGGCTTTTTAATTGAAAGGAAGGATTACACGATTTTTGAGGCAAATGAACTTAGCCAAGCGACTACCGAACAAGTCTATGTTTCTATAAGGCTTGCCTTGGCCACCACACTTTATGAAAAATATCGTTTTCCGATCATCATTGATGATAGCTTTGTAAATTTTGATGCCAGAAGAACACAAAAAATCATTGAACTATTAAAGAATCTAAAACAGAATCAAATTTTATTTTTTACCTGCCATACCCATTTGCTTTCGAATTTCTCATATGAAAATATTCTCTTGCTAAATAAAGGGATTGTAGAGATTCCTTCATAGGGTGATAGACCAATATGTTATACTAGGTTTCATAGGAAGGGGCGTTGGAATACTATGAGTAAAGGAATTCTATATTATAATGTCGGTGACCAGGTTGAATTGTTTTTACTGATTAAAAACGCCACGAAAGGAACGGCTAGTAATGGCAAGCCTTTTTTGACGCTTATATTGCAAGACCAAAGCGGGGAAATTGAGGCTAAACTTTGGGATGCCGGTGAAGAAGATGAGAAAAACTATGCACCTCAAAATATCGTAAAAATACTTGGGGAAGTTCAAAATTATCGTGGCAAAAGTCAGTTAAAAATTAGACAAATTCGCAAATCAGGACCGAATGACCATGTTAAGCTTGATGACTTTCTTGAGGCTGCACCACTAAGTCAAGATGAAATGTCCAGCAAACTGACTCAATATATTTTTGATATGAAAAATCCTAATATCCAAAGAATTACAAGACATTTAATTAAAAAGCACCAGGAAGCTTTTTTAGTCTATCCGGCGGCAACAAAAAATCATCATGAGTTTGTTTCCGGTCTGGCCTACCATGTTGTCAGTATGCTTGATTTGGCCAAGGCTATTTCCTCCTTGTATCCTAGTCTTGATCGGGATCTTCTTTATGCAGGGGTTATTTTACACGATATGGGGAAAGTTTTAGAGCTTTCTGGACCAATCTCAACGGTGTATACGATTGAAGGAAATCTCCTCGGCCATATTACCATCATGGTGAATGAAATTGGCAAAGCTGCCAAGGAATTAGGAATTTCCGGGGAGGAAGTATTAATTCTTCAGCATCTTGTTCTTAGTCATCATGGAAAAGCTGAATGGGGAAGCCCGAAACCTCCGCTCATTAAAGAAGCAGAGATTCTTCATTATATCGATAATTTGGATGCAAAAATGAACATGCTTGACCGTGCACTTGAAAGAGTAAAGCCCGGGGAATTTACAGAGCGAATTTTTGCCTTGGATAACCGCTCCTTTTATAAGCCAGTGTTTCACAAATAAAGATAGCCCAAAAGGGTTATCTTTTTTATTTGGATAAGAATAAATTCTTGAAATCCGAATACATTGTATTAAAAACATGGACAACCAATCGTGGAGGGAGTAATAAATATGTCTATTCCTATTTGGGTATTTGCAGTGGTGGCAGGAATCGTAATTAGTGCTTTAATGGCTATTAAGACCGGAAGGGAGGAACACCAGCTGGAAATGGAGAGCATTGAAAAGGAAGGGGAAATCTATCTAGAGCGCCTGGAAAAGGAAAAGGAACGGCGTGAAGGAGAAAAAGCTGCAGGAGTATAAGAATAGGAAAGAGTGACTCACAAACGGAGTCACTCTTCTTTGATATCATTTTTTATTGCTGTGGTGCAGCAGTAGTTGTTTCCGGTTTAAGAGCGTCTTTAAGGTCTTTGTCAGAAACAGTTACGTCTGCAGCTTTTAATTCATTCTGCATTGCTTTATTGATGTCATCATTTGTTAATTTTGAGGATTTTACTTGATATTCAAGTTCTTTCTTCATTTGATCAAATGATTTTTTCTTTTTCTTTTCTGTAACTTGGATAATATGATAGCCAAACTGTGATTTAACCGGTTCGCTAATTTCATTAATCTTTAGGGCATATGCAGCTTTTTCAAAGGCAGGATCCATTTTTCCGGTGCCAAACCAGCCTAAATCGCCGCCGTTTTGAGCGGAACCTGGATCTTGTGAGTATTTCTTAGCCAGGTCTTCAAATTTTTCGCCTGCATCTAATTTTTTCTTAACCTCTTTTGCTGTTTTTAAATCGTTTACAAGGATATGGCGTGCCTTAATTTCTGGCTGATATTTAGCATAGGCATCTTTTAATTCTTTGTCAGTGACTTTGACGTCTTTCATGGCCGCTTTTTCCTGCATCATGCCAACCTTCATGGTTTTCTTTAAGTCAGCTTCACTTTTATATCCATATTGTGCAAGTGCAGCCTCAAAATTAGACCCAAGCTGTTCTTTTAATTGTGCAACTTTGGTGTCCAATTCTTTGTTTGTCACGTTGTATTTCTTTGCAAGAACTTTTTCGTAAACTAACTGTTGCAGAGCTTGATTCCCAATCTTGTCTTTCATGGCTTGATAAAGCTCTTCTTTTGTTACGTCTCCGACCTTGCTTTTTGCTACGGTATCAGATGAACCCGATTGATTACATGCACTTAATGCAATAACCCCGCTGGCTAACGTAAGGGCTAATAACCATTTTTTCACGATGAACCTCTCCTAAACAGTAAATTCTTGTGGCACACATAACTTGACCACAACCTATACTATAACATAAAAGGGAATAACAGCAAAAATTTAAGCCATTCAAGTTGGGCTTTTATCAGAAATTTTCATCGAGCCTAGGCGAAATGAGCATTGCTTGAATAGGATATCGTAATCGGCATGAAGGAGGGAAACATATGACAGGTGCAGCTGGAGCATACGGTGGAGGATTTGCGTTAATCGTTGTCCTTTTCATCTTATTAATTATCATTGGAGCGGCTTGGGTTTATTAAAAGCCAAAATTAAAAGCGATGAGGTATCTCATCGCTTTACTGTTTATGACGAATTTACTTACTCGTCATGCTGGAGATAAAAGAGTATTATGTATACAAAATCTCCACGTATGACGATACAAGTAAAATGGTAATGAGGACATTTATGGTCCGAAATACCTTATGCTGCCGATCTTCTGGAATTTCCTTTTGAATACAAAGGGAATTAGTCATTTTATTTACATAAAACAGGATAAAGATAGCAAAGACAATAAAAATGGAGATCATCGACGATTCCCTCCTTGTTGTTCATCAGTATACTCTTACTACAATATCAAAAAATGTTAAAAAAAGATAGTCTAAAAGAGTGAAAGAAAAAAAGCCTTTGATATTTCAAACACGATTAGCTAAAATGCTGTAAAGCGATAAAATAAAAAATTGTTTACCTTCTGGCAGAAAAGGTAAATAATGAACATAAAAGTATTGATTTGGAATGAGGTAAATCCAGTGGAGAATCACGAATTACTAAATAAGATTCAGTTGCTTGAATATCATCAAAGACTTCTTCTAACATTAATCAACAATCCTAAACAGGATTTTTACAGGATGATCATTGAAAAAGGCCTTTCAGAACAAGAAGTAAGAGAATTCATGCAAATTTGTGACGAATTGAGCATAAAAATGGAAGAACAAAAAGCGGAAGGATTTATTTATTTTCAACCGCTTTTTACCGAGTTTTTATATTTATTACCTGATAAATTAGATAGTAAAGAAGTAATTCTGGCTTGCTCTTCCCAGGGACTTTATTTACCGCTTATGAAGGAATTGAATAAATACATATACGCTGATTAGACAAGTTCTTGCTCTGATTTTGCTTTTCTTAGTTTGCCGTCTTGCTCCGTAAATTCACTTTCAATATTATGGAAAGAACGTTCGAAAATTTCCATGAAATCATCCCCGTAAATATTTCGAACAATCGCCATCATTTCAATGATGTCTGGAAACTTCCCATATAGATCTCGAAGTGGGAGGGCACCGGTATAAACGGCGTTACTGTTTGGCTCATATGTCTCCATCAATTGAAGCAATACATTTTCCCCTTCAGGCGTAAGCTGGATATACGTATTCCGCTTATCGTTTTCCTTTTTTGAGAATTTAAGCAAGCCTCTTTCTTCTAACTTTTTTGAAAAATTAAACGCTGTGGAGACATGCATAACCCCGAATTTTGCCACGTCGGAAATGGAGGCACCATTTAGATGATAGGCAATCCATAGGATATGATGTTCGTTAATATTTAAATCAAACGGTTTTATCCACTGTTGCCAATCCTTCTCAATTGACTTCCACAAAGCTTTACTTAATTGAGCAATTCGCTGGCTAAAAAGCATCGCTTCTTTCATAGAATATTGTTTCTCTGACATCCCCAATTTCACCTACTTTTTTATTTCTCTATTATCATTATGCCAATAAAATAAAAATTAATAAAGATATAAATTTACAAAATCTTTAGAAATTACAATAATGTTGCTAATTTTTTGATAATTTTTTAGAAACAAAGGGTCTTGAAAAATTCTTATCCCTATTTTACGTGTTTTGCGAATTAATTCCAACCTTTTGAATATTCTATTTTAAAAAAAATTCCCGATCAGCTATGAATCCACAAGTGGATTAAATTGACAGGTTCATAGGCTGGAACAGAAAATGGGAAATATTATATAAAGAAAAGAACCCAAGGGGGTTCTTTTCTAGATCATTTTTGAATAACAGACGGTGATGCCAACTTTGTTCTTTTTACGACTGATTGAGCAACTGGGAATAAGATCACCATAGCAACAGTATTTACAACAGTTGCAGGTAAAACAACTGCAGCAAAAAGTCCAACAAATGGCCCAGGTAATCCAACAATTACCAAAGCAGACGATAAAAAGACAGTTCCAGATACTAATGTACCAAGAGCTGTTAAAACAGCAGCACTAATAACGGAATTACGGAATTGTTTTAAAGCTGTAAATAGGCCAAAAAACACAGAAGCTGTGACAAGTTTATCAATGATATTTGGAATTTGACCTCCTGGGAAACCAGTGGTTAATGCAGAAATAATTCCTGTAACGATAGCTAAAAGTAATACATTCTTAAACTCAGGAAATAAAATAATTCCTAAAAACATCATTAATAACATCATGTCGGGCTTCATACCTAAAAATATTGGCGGAATTACCGCGTGTAAAACAGCCCCAATCCCCACTAATAATGCTAAAGCTACCAGATTCTTTGTATTCATTTCTCAACTCTCCTCTTCTAATCTCTGCTATTGGTTTCTCCTGCAGTGCACTCATTGCCTGCAGCGAAAAACTTGAAATCATTATACCACATTATCATTAAAATGATAAAGAAATAATTTTCAGAGAATTTAAAAATCAAAGGTGATTTTTGATTCCAGATGCCATTTCCTGCAGGATTGCAGGTGTGTAATCACTTTGGTTATTCTTCCATACTGCACCAAAACCATCACCTTTGCCATACCGCGGAATTAAATGCATATGATAGTGGAATACTGTTTGTCCTGCCTGTTCGCCATTATTATTCACCGTATTTAAACCAACAGGTTCAAATTCCTGCTTTAAGGCTTTAGCAATTTCCGGGACAACTTCGAAGAGGTTTCGGGCGATTTCAGGTGTTAACTCGAATACATTTTCTTTATGTATTTTCGGTATAACGAGCGTATGGCCCTTTGTGACTTGGCTAATATCTAAAAAAGCCAATACATGTTCGTTCTCAAATACTTTAGCGGACGGGATTTCACCATTAACTATTTTGCAAAAAATACAATCGCTCATTTTTCGCACAACCTTTCTAAATGTTTGTTTGTCTTATTTTACCATGGTGGGGGGCAATACAAAAGAAAAGAGCAGAATCCGTATAGGATTCCGCCCTCTCGAAGGGGAATTGCTTCAATTGGAACGTTCATTTAGGAGTGTTCTTTGATAAACACCTCATTTGTCCTTAGAGTGTTTTTATAAAGAAACATCATTGTTCAAGCTGACCATCCCCTATGTTGTTTTTATATGTTTTCCCAACTTATAAAAACAAGAAGCGATCTGCGGTAAACACCTCATTTGTTAGTTTATTTGTGAATAAACCTTGGTGTTATGAACTCAAAATGGTTTCATGCACATTGTACAAAACAACCATCCCCTTATTTTGAAACGAATTAGAAGCTACTTGTTTGAAAGGAAATTGTCTTTAACAGACACCTCATTTCAAGTTTTGATGAATTTCTTCATCGAAGTAAGTTGTTTCCCCTTCGAATATTATGATAACCAGTTTGATGACTTATATACAAAAAAAGATAAAAAAATTGAATTTCTATTTTTATCGTGGCCAATTTGTTAAAATGAAAGGAAATATCATGCAATGGAAGGACGTTGTACATGTCTTTATTAACGATTGAACACCTTGTCGGGGGATATACAAAAAACCCCGTTCTAAAAGATGTTTCATTTGAAGTAAAGGAAAAAGAAATCGTTGGACTTATAGGCTTAAATGGTGCCGGAAAAAGTACCACGATTAAACATATTATAGGATTAATGGAGCCGAGAAACGGTGAAATAAAAATTAGGGGTCAAATTTTTACGGACAATAAAGAAGCGTATCGAAAACTGTTCACTTTTGTTCCGGAAACTCCCATATTATATGAAGAGCTTACATTGGATGAACATTTGCGGTTAACCGCGATGGCTTATGGTCTTAATGAAACAGAGTATAAGACGAGGGTCGCACCATTGCTTTCTGAATACCGAATGGAAAAACGTTTAAATTGGTTTCCAGCCCATTTTTCAAAAGGGATGAAGCAGAAGGTAATGATTATGTGTGCCTTTTTAGTTCAGCCCGCCCTTTATATTGTCGATGAACCATTTGTAGGCTTGGATCCGCTTGGTATCCAATCACTACTGGATATGATGAAAAAAATGAAAGAAAACGGAGCAGGAATTCTTATGTCGACCCATATCCTTGCCACTGCTGAGAAATATTGCGACCGGTTTGTCATCCTGCATGAGGGGAAAATCAGGGCAAAGGGGACCTTGGCTGATTTACGTAAGGAATTTTCCATGCCGGATGCGTCTTTAGATGATTTGTATATTCAATTAACAAAGGAAGAAAAATATGTTTGATGAAAAAAGTCTTTGGAATCAGCGTTTTGGACGCCGGCTTAAGGATTTAGGAAGTTATCTGCGCTATATTTTTAATGGTCATCTTGTAATTGTCTTGGTATTTTTAGCAGGGGGAGCCGCTTTTTATTATCAGAAATGGATTGAGACGCTGTCGGCCGACTTCCCCGCCGAACTGATTATCGCTGTTCTAATTGGACTTTTTTTAACCTATAGTCCTGTTTATAATTTTTTACTGGAAGCAGACCGGGTTTTTCTGCTGCCTCTTGAAACCCGTCTTCGAGGTTACTTTTTGCGGTCGGGGATTGCAAGCCTTGTTTTCCAAGGATATATTCTCCTAATGGTTCAAGCTGTTCTGATGCCCATGTATGCCCATGTAAGTCCTAATGGTTTTCATTCCTTTTTACTGTTTTATGCAGTACTATTGATTATCAAAGCATGGAACTTGGTGGTAAGCTGGAAAATTCACTATTTTGTTCAGCCCTCGATTTACCGTTGGGACATGGTTGTGCGCTATTTTATCAATGCTGTTTTTACCTTCTTACTATTTAAACAAGCTAATATTGTTATCCTGTTGATTATGTTGGTCGTGATGGGATTCTACTATTGGTCGTTTCGGGCTCGGACAAGAAAGCTCGGGCTGAAATGGGACATGCTGATTGAACAGGAAGAGAAGAGAATGGCTTCTTTTTATCGTCTGGCAAATCTGTTTACAGATGTTCCGAAGTTAAAGGATACTATAAAAAGAAGGAAATGGTTAGATCTTTTCTTGAAGAGAATCAGTTTTATCCAAAAAAATACTTATTTATTTCTATTTTCACGGACGTTTTTGCGTTCCTCAGATTACCTGGGTCTGTTTATTCGCTTAACAGTCATTGGAGCTCTCGCGTTGTATTTTATTTCTTTTGGTTTTGGGCAAATTGGCTTGGCCGTTTTATTCTTATATTTAACTGGTTTTCAGCTGCTGCCGCTTTGGAATCATCATCAATACAAACTATGGGTGGATCTTTATCCGGTTGCAGCGCAAGACAAGACGAATGCTTTTCAGTCGTTATTGATGGTTATTCTGGTGTTGCAAGCCTTTCTGTTTGCTTTATTTATTTTACTAAAAGGGGAAATCGTAATTGCAATGCTTGAACTCGCTGCAGGACTGGTGTTTTCTTACTTGTTTGTTTACCTTTATAGTAGGAAGCGGGTAAGGGCTTGATAGGTGATGTAGCTGGGGTGGAAAGTATTTCGGTCAAAGTGGAAAGTA
>NZ_JAEHGC010000012.1 GCF_016107705.1 Neobacillus cucumis | reverse complement strand
ATTCCTCACAATCTTTAACTCGTCAGGTTAATGTAGTTTTAAAATAGACTTACAAAAATCATGAGAATATATTAAGCCTAAATTTAAAAAGGAATAAACCCGTTTCCCTCGGTTTATTCCTTTTTTTATTAATCTGAAAATTTCTTATTGAAGCGGTCGAGAAATATCACTTAACGCATCCCCTGCTTCATTAATATGAATGTCAACTGTTGCCAGGTCACCAATAGCACAAATGCCAACCAATTCTCCATTTTGGACCACAGGGATACGGCGGATTTGATTATCAGACATCAAACGAGCACAATCATGTGCATCTGTATCCGGAGAACAGGTAATTACATCTGAAGTCATAACATCATGGCAATGGATTGAGCTACAGTCTTTTCCATCAGCAACACAATTAAGGACAATATCGCGGTCAGTTATCAATCCCACCACTTTTTTACCCTCACAAACCGGTACGGAACCACAATTAATATCACGCATAATTTTTGCTGCGGCTGTCACTGGCTCATGCGGTGTACATACCCTTACATTTTTTGACATTATATCATGTACTTTTGTCATTTTTCCTTTCCTCCCTTTTCGGTTAAAATCATTTGTCTAATGTATTTTCTCCATTCAGAATTAAAATATTACTTACCTAAATTTTAGGGAGGCATTTGAACTAAGGGACATTGTTGACTTAACCTGCTTCGTTAGTACGATAAAAAATAGCCACCAAAATGGCAGCTTGAACTTCAAGTTTTGCACTCTATAGTTTAAGTACAATATTTCACAAACATTCTCATTGTTGTAAGAAAAAGGCGACCTTTATCTTGAAGAATCGAACCAATTGCAGAAACAGTCCATTCGTTGTTGACTAAAGCAAAGCATTTCGTGTCATTTCTTTCTATTAAAGAAATCAACCAGAGTTTTAACAAAAAATGCCAACATAATGTAAATAACAAAGGAGTATATAGACCTCCAATTGTATATAACATAAATACCCATCCATTTAAATAACGGCTCAATGAGAAATGATATACATGCGGAAGTAATTGAAACTGCTATAAGGAAATAAGTCCATTTTTGACCATATTTTTGGTATATCAGCATAAAAATTACAGGTATAAAAGACATATCGAATGGAACCAAAGGGGGAATAAAAGCCCAATATAAACGAATTGGATATGCCCATAATCCATAGTTCTGTCCAACCATATCAAGTAAAAGTGAAATAAATGCTAAAATTAAGCCATAGTTCAATATCAATTGAATTTGATTTTTATTAACTTTTTTCCACCATAAAATCCAGATAAAGATTGTTGCTAAAACCAGAATCCACCATTGCCATGTTAGAAAGGCATGTTCAGTCCAATATTCATGATATGACTCCAAAAATTTTAACCTTTTATCTTGGACAACTTTAAATTCATTCATCGAAACAATTACCCCAATCTTTACATCATATATCACAAATGGATTAATTATTAAAGTTTATTATTACCAAGTTCATTTATTATATTTTAGCGTTGCTTGTTGCACTAACCTGCCCTTTCGTATTATAAGGTTAAACAGAATGCTAAATATTTTTGGTTGACCTTATTTATTTTGGTCCTATTATATCAGTAGCCACGGTAGAACGTAACTTCCCGTGGGGCTTTAACTCCGTCAGCTAAACGGTTCGCCCCCTACTTGCAGAAACATGAATGAGGCTGGTTGGGACTTAGATCTCGTATATTTCGCTGGTGTTGATCCTAGTGTATTCGAGTCCGGTAAGTTTACAGCCACCAAAAATCGAATCACAAAAAGAGGATCCAGTAGGCTTCGTCATGCCTTATAAATGGCTGTGCGTTGTGCAATTCGTGACTGTCGTAAGAGCAAAACAAGCGATGAAATCATTCCTCGAAATAAGAAATTACGAGAGTTCTATGATAAGAAACGTGAGGAAGGAAAACCTTTTAAAGTAGCAGTAATCGCTTGTGTAAATAAACTCTTACATTGGATCTTTGCCCTTTTAAAGAACAGAACAACTTTCCAAGATATAGCTTAGAGCCTAAATCTAGCTAAATAAAACAAAACCTTCCAAAACCAGAATAACGGAAGGTTATTTGTCATGCACATTTTTAGTAGATATTTTAAGTTTTTATTGAATAATATTGACAAACTATTAGCTGGTTTAGTGGAACAAGAAGAAAAGCGATTGCTCTTATTGAACAAACGCACCCGTTGCCCAACATGGACTATTACTATTTAACGTTATTAAGCTAGTTAAACTTTTCCCCAATTGGTGTAACTATTCCATCCATACTAATAGAATTTTTCTTTTTACGATACTCTTCTAAGTCTTGTTCGCTTTTATTGGTAGCCCACTGTTGAAGAGTATCTCGTTCACCATTGTATGAATAAAATGGAACACTAAAACCACATGACGTTTTTACCGTTTCAATCTTTGCATGAATTATTTGACGAGTACCAGGTAGGATGTCAAAGTGCTTAGCCATGTCATCCCATTCTGGTGAATCTGGTAATACTACCTTACCTCTTCCGTATAGACGTAAAATCATCGGGGGACCTTCAAAAGCTAAGAACATAAATGTAATTCTACCGTTATCTATTAAATGGGCACTTGTTTCATTTCCACTACCAGTTAAATCTAAATAAGCGACCTCCTTTGGTGAAAATATCCTTAGTACATCATGACCTTTAGGGGAAATGTTAACATGTCCCTCTCTTGATATTGGTGCTGAACCAACGAAAAAAATCCGTTGTTTTCTTATAAATTCTTCATGTATTGGTAGTATTGATGGATAAACTGTTCCCATAATATATTCCTCCTCGCCTCACCAATTGTTTAAAATAAAAAGCCTACCATCTCATATATAAAAGACGATAGGCTTTACCTTCGTGGTACCACTCTTGTTGATTTGCTATTACAACAAATCCACTTTATAACTGATTACGGATGTCAACTGTTAAGACTTAAATATCAGTCTTACCACTCGTGGGCGAGTTGGGGACTTTATTGACTGTCTTTCACCAGCCGACAGCTCTCTAAACAATAAACATTCCTTAATACTCCCAGTCACTGCGTTTCTAAATTTGTAATTTTTTCAATTTTATTATGTATTATTAAATTGGTCAACCATATTTTTCTATTTCTTATTCAACTAAATTTTCCAACCGGAAGATCGGCTTTTTTCTTTAACTTTGTGAAGAGATGTACAGGAATGCTGCTAGTTACTTCAATAAGAAAGCATTACCGCTGTTCCAGTAATGCACCCAATTAGTTCAAGATCCCCTTTCATTTTTCAGGAAATTTAGGTAAGTTCTATCACCCTTGGAGGAGGGAATATGTTAAGGACTACTCATTTTCATAAAACGCAATTCTTTTCTATAGAAAAGTTAAAAATCTATTATTCCAGAGATTCTCATGATGCTCAATGATTGTTTTAGCTCCTAGAAGGTCACTGTTAAGGGTGGTAGTTAACCCTTTTTTCATAAATAATTTATATCCTAATCCATGTGCCATTCTAACAGTTGTATCTACACAATATTCAGTTTGTGCGCCACAAATTTCAAGTTTATTTATATGTAATTTCCTTAGTTGCTCATTCAACTCAGTGTTGTAAAACGAGTTTGCATGTATTTTGTTGATATAGATATCTGTATCTTTAGCATCTAGTTCCGGAAATAGTTTCCATTCTGGAGAATTAAGAACTAGATCCGTATCATTATGTTGAACAAAAATTACAGGATTGTTTTTTTCTCGAAATAAACGAATTCGTTGATTAACTCCATTTAATACATTCGCTAAGTTATAAAGTGGAACATTTTCAGGCTGAACACCAATTTGTAAGTCAATAATTATTAATGCTGTATTTTCCATAAATATTATTCTCCTCAAACCTTTTTTAATAATTAATCTACTTAACGATATCATACTTCAATAACTAGGGTTGTTTCATCTTCTAAATGTACCATTAGTCGTAGGATTACAATTTTTGTCGTTTTCTGACAATTTTTGTCGAAACTATTTCTATTTTTAGAAAATCCCCTTATAATTGCTTTCGTGTGATTTTTATAAGTAAATTTTTACTAGGAGTATGTACCCGTTATGAATAAAGAATGGTGTGAATCATTACTGTTAAATCAAATTGACTTATTAAAAAAGAAAATGATTGACCTTGCTAAAGGTACAGGTATTAATAGCTATGAAACATTAAGATGCAGCCAAGAGTTAGATACCGTACTAAATCTGCATATGAAACATTTTTCTCATAAAAATGAATTAAACACTGCTTCCTGAATTTGCAGGTTTTAGTCAGGAGTTTCCTGATTTTTTTATATCTTAAAATATTTTATTGGTACGCACTTGTCCCTTTCCTTATTTTCTTATTTACATAAAATAAATTATTAGTTCATACCACAACCTTATTTTTTGACTTCCCTTGAAAGCGTCATTTTTGGCGCTTTTTTATAGTGTGCCAGGCATGGCAACTATCTAATCTAGGTGGTGAAAGTCCACTGTGGGGGGTACACATCGACGTAAGGGCTTTTTGTTGTGGAGTGAAACGGGCTATACATGGTTTGATATCACCTAAAAGCCTCTTTACTCTCGTAATAGTTGCAGATGATGCGCCAGTTTCTATTTGAATCTCTATATAAGTAGCGCCTTCTTTAAGCATCCTTGCAACTTCAAGTCTTTGTACAAAAGCATTAATTTCGTTCATAGTAGCATGTTTATGGGGTAAAGTATGATAAATTTAACCACCTAGTATTAAAAAAATCATTAGTGCAAATAAAAATCTTACCACCATTTATCACCTTTATCTTCCTTCGATTGCCTTTATTTACAATAAAAACTTACGTGTACTATTACCTCTTTTCACTCGATACATTATTATTAAAATTTCCTATTTCTTCTACTATCCTGCTCCGTTTCGTTCAGTAAGAAAAGGTTGCCGAAGTTACTAGCACCCATTTTTCATTAAAAAAATATTAAACCCGATTAATTATCAAGCAGTGAGATATAGTATCCATTGCTTTTTCATTATTCTTAAATATTTTGTTACTAAACAGACCATTTAGAACACTAACAAAAAATATCCACCAATAGAACGATTCACGCTCCTTTTAATTTCAATTCGGAAAAACGCATCAGTGTAACTTTATACTTGGGTTTCTCCTTCTTTCTTTAAAGTGTATTTCAAAGATAGCAGGTTATTTTAAATATAGGTTACCAAATTCCAAATCAAGGCTTAACATTCTTTCCAATTTATCAAAACTACCTCCATTTGCTATAAAAATTTCTAATTCTTTTGCTACATTTTTTCCTTTATTTTTACTAATATGATCACTTTGTGGTAACCTGTCCACTGTAATCACTTCGGGAGTTCGGTCTGCCCTATAAAGCCTGCCTGGAACTTGTTTCCAAAATTCATTCCACCCCTCCAATAGGCCTATGTCATTAAAATAATATCGTTGCACACCACATAGCCAAGCAGTACATGCGGTATTTCTTTTTTGACAGCCAACTTGGTCTTCTATAAATTCGCATCCAAAGCAACAGGAATTCCCACTATTAATACAGACCTTACAAATTTCATTTGCTCCAATTTCTTCAAAAATTTTTAAACCGTAATTAATTACTTCATTTTTCGTCATTTCAATACTCATATTTACCCCACATTTCAATAAAGTTTATATCTTTTTTCTAAGCGTTCAAAATGGGTTGATGTTGTTATTTATAAGTTAATGTATAAATCGTATGAATAAACTTCAAAGCACTTTATCTAAAAAACCTTTGACTTAATATAAAATCAGGTGTAGATTCATATTTATATATTCAAATAATCAGATATACATGTAGTTTATATGGTGAAGTGTTTCTGTGCAACATGACCAGCTATAATAATCGTTTTGCTAATAATGAATGAAGTCAGGTGAATAAAATGATAATGAGTTTTATTATTGTCGGGGTTTTGATTGTTTTAATTGTGCTATTCTTAAGTGTTATAACAACTTCCAAAGCATATACCTACAAGCATACGGTAGACCCCTTGGAAAACAATCCAAATATAAGTGAAGATAGAAAGATAGTAAATAGTAATAAAAAGGATTAAATGAACGGAGGATATGCAATTATGTCAAATTTACCAAATTGCCCAAAATGTAATTCAACCTATACTTATGAAGATGGAGTTCTTTATGTTTGCCCAGAATGTGCTTATGAGTGGACTTTAGATTCAAAAACCGAAAATAATGACGATAACAGGATTTTCAAGGATGCAAATGGGAATGTCTTAACCGATGGTGATACTGTAACAATAATCAAAGACCTTAAAGTAAAAGGGAGTTCTTCAGTCTTAAAAGTAGGTACAAAGGTTAAAAATATCCGTTTAGTTGACGGAGATCATGATATTGATTGTAAGATTGATGGTTTTGGAGCTATGAAATTAAAATCTGAATTTGTGAAAAAGTTATAATGGACAAGAAAAAATGACCACCGCAGCGATCATGACACTTAACAAAAACAACCGTTTGTATAATTATATTTCTTCACAGAGTTATCTTTTTATATAATTCTTTTATTGCCTGATTTGTTCGGATTGTTTAGTTTTGTTTTGTTAGAGTTAGCTTTATTATTTCTCCATACCTGAATAAAAGTGGATGTAAAGGGTAATATACGTCTTAAAACATTCATGAGGTGATGGAAATGTCTAACATTTTGAAACAAGAAGAAATAGAGACATTGAGAGAGTTAATCAAAGACGTAGACACGGCCATGCTGACTACGGTAACTGAAGAAGGGCTTGTTTCTCGTCCTATGAAAACACAAGAAGTAGAGTTTGATGGGGACTTATGGTTCTTCACTAAAAAAGAGACGAATAAATATGAAGAGATTTTACACGATCAAGAAGTTAATGTGGCTTATGCAGGTAAATCATATGTTTCCGTCCGGGGAAGAGCGGAAATCGTTGAGGATTTAGACAAAAAAAAGGAATTGTGGAGCAAAGCATATGAGAAAATTATGCAAACTTCATATGACGACCCTAACGTTGTCTTGATAAAGGTAAAAGCGGAAGCAGCAGAATATTGGGATACCGGTAATTTAACGAAAAAAATCGCCTTTCTCTACAAACGAATGACAGGGCAAACTTCTAAATCAACAGATGTTAATGAAACGGTTGAAATGAATAAATAACAGCCACACAAGGTGGTCAGTATATCTAAGGATAATACCTTCAATTAGGTATTGTCCTTTTACTTGGATTCCGAGGCGTTAGCTATGCATCAGTTCAATTAACAGGGGATTTTTCTACTTTTTATCATTTTGTTTATTAGAGTATCTAACTTCTGTTCAATTTCACTTAATTTCTGTTCCCTTCTTTTAGAGGAACAAACTATACTTTATTTTTGAAGCATTGCACCCGTTAATTTAAGTGAAACTGTTCACAAACATTGAAGAAAATTAATTTAAGTTGACCAGTTTGGAATTAATAAGGTTAGAATTTATTAATTAAATTTATTCTTTGAACTAACCATTTTACAAACACAGCCTTTGCAATATATAGTGGAAACGAATAAATGTATTTCCAGTTATCTAGTTTATAAATATTAAGCCAAACAGTCAGAGGCTCAAATATAAAAGTAAAAATAGTTGCCATAACTAAATTAACAATTATAAATGATTTCCATTTTGTAAAAAATTGATAAACTGTCATATGAGCAACGATAAGTATACCGTGATCAATTGCGACTAATCGTGGTATTACCTGTAATAATTTATAAGGATAAGACCAAAGTTGAGCATTAAGACCTATGTCGTCCAATAGTCCAACCAAAAGCATTAATAAGCTCCCAAAAAGCAGAATATCCTTTAATCTATTTTTATCAACATACCTCCACCATAAAATCCAAGGAAGAATAAATATGATCAAAAGTAACCACCATTGAAATGTAAACAAATCGTGGTGGAGCCAATATTCGTTTTTCATTTCAGCTAATTTATATTCGATACTTCGTATTTCATCATAACTTGGATAGGTTGCTTTCAACTTTTTCACTCTCCGTATGTAGATGGTTATAATTAATTATAATCTACGCCTTCTATTTTGGAGTTTATCACCATTCTCACAAAATTAAAGACAATAACAACTAGAACAAGAAAAAGCAGTAATATACCTCTCAATCGGAATATTACTTCATATCGCTTATTCTTACATCAAAGATAATCAACAAAGATACAATTATGATTATAGATAAGAACCAAGCAAGTAGAGGTTTTTTTTGATGAATTGGCAAAATAAAAAAAATGATGCCTGAGAAGATAATGGACCAACCAAAATTCCAATTATGATGATAAGTAATAAATCCCATCTTATTGTTAATGAATTCAATCACTATATAAATTCCCCACCATAACAAAAACCAAAAAAACCGTTTTATCCAACTTTTAGGAAACCTACCTAAGTATATTAATACTGTTGCTGTGTAAGAAAACGCCATTGCTAAAAGGGTAATCATTGTATGATTTGGTAAAATTAAATCGTGGAAAATCCACATCGATTTATTATAAAGTAAAAAATTATATAAAAAGTCTCCTATCATAAAGAAAAGAATGGTGGGATAATACTGTTTCCAATTTCTCCAATCCCCCCATATTAACGCTGCAATTGAATAAATAGTGCTAATGAAAATATACATAAGACCATTCCCTCAGAGTGATTACCTTTATACTTTCCATTCGGTAGAATTATTATCATTAGTCACACTGTGGTATAGGCTTCAATTTATTTCCTTCTTCAACTCCCTCAGATTAATACGATTTTCTCCCGAATACTCGCTTATTCGCAGGATTTCATAACCATTGATATAGGAATAACAATTTAATGGAATGAGGTCAGATCATAAAGGCTTCGTGAAGGCATAGTTAAATAGAGGAGTAAAGTGTAACTCCACAATTTACCATATAATGTACATGCTCCACGCCTCCCCTGGAGGCTTTCCCTCCCATGTCTCAACGGGTCAATCGCCCTCTCATTCTCTCGTCATGCTTATCCAAGGGGTGGAGGCCAGTTATGCTAACCTGATGGGTCCGTGCCCTTTCGTGAAAGAAATCTGGTACTCCGTACATATTTGAAATCCTACGAATAAGCCAAACGAAAAATCTGCTCCTTTTTACTTCCAGCTGCTTCTACAATCATTTCCACATTTTTAAGTGCTTGTAATGTTTCTTCTTCAATGGTGCCAAATTGCTTTTCCCGGGATTCTGGATTAATTAGGAATTCGTGCCTGACCCCCAACGCTGGCTGCAAGTCAAACGGTGAATTTTGGATTTTGCGTATTGAGAAAGTCGCATCTTTATTGGGCATTTCCAAAGTAACCGTTTATAGTTATTTGGATGAAATCAAAAATAAATCAAGTTAAGGAAGAATCAAATGAAAAGCATCTTTAAAGTAGGAAATTTAAAACAAATGGACACTATGCATTAGCAATAGTTTCATCAGAACACTGTTTATGTATCAGGACAATTTGCCAAACAAAAAAGGAAAGCATTCTGCTCACTCAGAACACTTTCCTTTTAAAGAAATGTAAAGTATATACTCAACCAATTGAGCGGTACTTTACTTCAATTATTTGACTTCAGGTTTCTCTTTACCCATAGAGTCAAATAATTGTGTAGATGATAAGGCATTGAATGGTAAAGTGACATTGTGTTTAAGTCCTTCGTTATATGCCGCTTTTAAGTCTTTAAGTAAAACAGCTAAGGCAGTGTCTGCTGTCCATTCAGAAACATCGCTCCAATTTCTAACTACCCAGCTATCTCCTGTACTAACTTTTAGTAGGTTTAATATCTCTTCTTGAGGTAAGTTATAGTGTTTTCCTAATTTAAGTCCTTCAGCTAAAGCATTCATGTTAATACCTAAAATCATATTATTAACTAATTTTGCTACTTGGCTGTTGCCTGGTTTCTCTCCATAGTAGAATATATTGGAACCCATCGCATCAAAGTAGGCCTTAAATGATTTCACGATTGTTTCTGAACCAGCTGTCATAATTGATAATGTTCCCGCTTGAGCACCTGAAGAACCACCACTTACTGCAGCACTAATTAATTTCAAATCACTTTCTTCTTCGACTTTTTTGCCTAATTGATTCATAGTATCAGGGTCAAGTGTACTCATGACAATAATGGTTTTATTTTTAGGTTGGGCAGATACTAGACCGTCCTCACCAAAAATAATGTCTACATTTTGGGCATAATCACGAACCATTGAGATCATCGCTTCGTCAGCTTGTTCCGCCACTTCTTTTAAAGTCTCTACCATGGTTATTCCTTCAGCTTTAGCCTTCTCATAAACACCTTTAAAGGCATCATAACCGATTACTTCAAAACCAGCTTTCTTTAAATTAACTGCCATCGGGAAGCCCATCGTTCCTAATCCTACAAATCCTATTTTTTTACCCATGATTCGTTCCTCCTATCTAGTTTGAGTCCCTTTGTTGTTTCGTACTTTTTCTAAAGAAGGGCTTTTCTTTTGGAGTCCTTATATCAAACCGATCAAATCCCCTATTTCCTTACTGTAAATATTCTGCTCGGTTTTCTCTTAGCCCTTAACCCAGTTTCCGTTCTCCTGCGGATCAAGCGGAATGTTAAAGGTTTGGATGAAGCCTGATAACATATTGTAATACCCAATGACAATCATGGCATCCGCCAATTCTTCAATGGAGAAGTGTTCAAGCGTGTGTTTAAATACAACGCCCGGCACTTTGCCTTGTTCAAGCATAAACTTCCCAAATTTCAACAGGGACTTTTCACGTACTGTAAATACTTCACTATCATCAAACCGTTGTTCAGCGATGGCGATGAATTGATCTTCACGCACGCCTGCTGCTTGGGAAATAGAAACATGTTGTTCCCATTCATATTCGGCACCTCCATGCGCAGCCACCTGCAGAACGAGAAGCTCTTTATGGTAATCGGACAGTGTAAGCCTCTTAAAAATGGCATCGGTTAGATCCATGACTTCCACGAAAGTACCTGGGCTATACCCCATCATCCGGAAAAAATTCACAACTGTAGGTAAGCTTTCGTACCTTTGCTTCACTCGCTCAGGCAATTTTGAGAAATCAGGAAAATCTATTTTAACTATAGAACTTAACTTGTCATTACTAGACAATTTAGGTCACCTCTTCTAATAATTTCTTACTTATCTGTAGTACTACTGTTCATCATGGATCCAAACGAAAGAAGTTTTTAATGTAACTCTATGTTTCTAATTTAGTATACATTTTATTTAATTATGGGTAAAATACATATTTAGAATGCTAATCATGCATATTTTTCATAGATTGGAGATTACCGTCATGGATATACGTCATCTCACTTATTTTATAGAAGTAGCCAAATACAAAAGTTTTACGAAAGCTTCGAAATCCCTCCATTTGTCACAGTCCACCCTAAGTAAAGTAGTCAAAGGTTTCGAAGAAGAGTTAAATGTAGAACTGATTGACCGTTCCGCAAAGAAAATTGAATTAACAGAAGCAGGAGAAATTGTTTTAGAACAAGGGGAAATGATCATAGAGTCGCTAAATGATTTATCTACCCATCTATATGATTTATTGAACTTAAAAAAAGGTAAAATAAAAATCGGGATACCGCCAATCATTGGTTTTTTATTTTTCCCAAAAATCATTAAAGGATTTAATAACCTTTACCCCGATATCAAAATAAAGATTTTTGAAGATGATTCTAAAAAGGTTAAACAGGGGGTTAAAGAAGGGATATTAGATCTTGGTGTAGTTATTCTACCAGTGGATGAAAAGGAATTTGATGTTATTCCCTTTGTTCATGATGAACTGTCGCTCTTCGTCCATTGTTCCCATCCATTAGCGCAGAGGGAACAAGTGGAAATGAAAGAGTTACAAAATGAAACCTTCATTCTATTTAAAAGAGACTTTGGGTTTCATGAACTCATTATTCAAGAATGCTTACAAGCTGGTTTTCGTCCAAAAGTTGCTTACGAAAGCACTGAGTGGGATTTTATTAGTGGAATGATCGGCGAAAACTTAGGAATTTCAATTTTCCCAAAACCCATTGCCAAAAAAGTCGACCAAGTTTTAATCAAGGCGATTCCCATCGTCAATCCAAGTATCCCTTGGGATTTAAAATTTATTTCAAAAAAAAAGAAGTACGCTTCACCTGCTGTTCGTGAATTTATGAAGTTTGTTTCAGCTGACCCCATTTACTCGTGATACCTTTCACTTTGACGTATCTAACTGATGTTTAATTGCACTAACTATGGACAGTATAGGGATATTCTCTCTTGTAATCCTTTAGAGACTTCTTCTGGCACTTCCCTGACCTTGATATCCGTGCCTAAAAAAAGCAGCCAATTCGTCATTTCGGTCAATTCCTCTGAATGATGAACATTAATAAAAGTCTTTAGAATGGCCGTGGATTGGTAAGGATTCGTATAGGAAATTGAAACTTTTAACGGATGGTATTTTTTGAACTGGGCAATCGCCTTTGGACCAAGTTCGAGGACAAGGTTCACTGCTTCTTCCTTCTTACTTAGTTTCTCTAAAATCTTTTTCTTACTTACTCTTTTTTTCACAGGATATGGCGCGACATCGGTGAGATTGTCTACAGGAAAAACCTGCTTCTGTTCACCCTTTAAGTCAAAAGCTTCTATTAACCATAGACTTTTTTCACGATAGAGGTTTAAGAGATAAATGGGATAAGATTTTATGATCTTCTCTTCTTTGATGGTAATCAATAAGGAGCGATCCAAAAGAAGAAGTTGAATGAGTTTTTCTAACATAGGATGAGGGAGATCTGTCAACTCAAGCAGGTCGGGATTATTGGGGTTGGTCCCTTCAAAAAGCAAGATTTGATTTAAATGAACAAGGTCATCTTGCTGGTTTTCTGAGATTAGGCCCAGTAATTTCTCAGCTAAAGACTGACGACTCTTTAGATAAGGAAGTTGTTGATTTCTTGTGGCCATAAACGCAATAAAAAGAGCTTTGACCTCGTTATCGGTAAAGCGAACAGTAGGCAGGACAGAGTTGTTCATGACAAAATATCCCCCATCCCGCCCAACTTCCGCGACAAGTGGCATCCCCATGGCTTCAATTTCTCTGATATCTCTAATCGCTGTCGAACGAGAGATGTTAAATTCTTGCATGATTTCAGTAATGGTAAAGTGGGCACGGTTGTTGATATATCTCATGATGATATTTATCCGCTCAACTTTTTTCATTCAGCTGCGCACCTCCTAAACAGTATCACTTTTTGACATGATTTAAGGTTATTATAAACTCATCAAGTGAAAAAACAAGTCATTTGATTCATTTGAAGGCTGTGTTAAACGTAGTTGTTGATTTCCGCTCCAGGCTGCTCGCTTTCCGCGGGGCGGGCGGTAAGCCTCCTCGGCGCTGAAAGCGCCTGTGGGGTCTCACCTGTCCCGCTGCTCCCGCAGGAGTCTCGCACCTTCCGCTTCAATCAACACTGTTTAAAAATCAACATTGTTCTTTAACAAGCCAATAAAAAAAGAGGATGGGATTGAATATGGCAGAGTATAAACTGGTTGAAAAAGATAGCTTTACTGTTCTAGGTATTGGTACTGAGCTTAAGAGTCATTACACCGACTATGCTGGTATAAACAAAGAAAAGTCAGACTTTTGGCAATCCATCAAACAAGATGGAACGCTTGATACTTTAAAGTCCATAGCTGCAAATGACTATATTTTTGTCGTGAACGAAGCAGTGAATAGCAAGATGATGCATTATGCTGGCGTCATGACAGATCAATCGTTACCGGAAGCAGACAGAATGATCCAATTTCCCAAAGGGGAATACCTTGTAGTGCAAGGTGAAGCAAAGACAGATGAAGAGCTGAGTAATATGCTTACAGGCATTGCATTTGGTCAAGTTTTGCCAGAAGCAAAGGATTTTGCCTATGTTGGCGGACCCAATGCAGCGGTTCAGATGGGAGAACGAAACGGCGTCCTATTTGGTGAAATGTGGATTCCTGTTGTGAGGAAGTAACGAAGGAATAGGAGGATGGAAATGTCCTATATGGTTGATTTTAAACAGGTTTCTACGGTTGGTTTAGAGGCTTCGCCAGTAGCAGATGCGCTTGCTGGTTTACGCGCGAATGAAGCTCGTTATTTTATGAACAAATACAAGCATGAATTTACGGTTGTACCCGCTAGCGAAAGCCAGGAAACCCTTGATTATGTGAACCGAATCTTGAAGGAAGAACGTGATCTTGAGTTTGCGGCTAAACCTTTAGAGACGTCTCGTTTTCAAGTGAAAAATATCGATTGGACTTACGTCTTTTATGAGGATGGTCTTTCGGTCAATGTCCTGTATTCGCTTGATGGCCCTAAGCCGAAACGGGCCGTTGGTTTTAAGCTTTCTGAGGGTATGGAGGTACCTAAGGAGCTCGAAGGGAAATTTAAGTTTGCCAGGCAGAAGTCTAAATTGGCTGGAACCATTCGAGGCTCGTATTTTGTCATTAAAGGAGAATATTAACATAGCAGCACCCTTTCATCATATGAAAGGGTGCTATTCCTTTCTTCGCAAAAACCTCATTTACTTTTGAAACGATTCACCATAAAGCATCTAAATGAGGTTTTTTTATTCCTTAGAATAACAGCTTCAC
Source organism: Neobacillus cucumis (assembly GCF_016107705.1). The sequence goes on along the minus strand of NZ_JAEHGC010000012.1, from coordinate 152,367 downwards.
CTTACCGTTTCTATCTTGAATTTCCTACAGTTCCGTTCATCCCTTTACAATTATTTATTATTTTTTCGTGTCCAATCTGGGTAGAAACTTCTGTATACACAAAATGAGGATGGAAATAGTAACATTATACTTTTTAAACTGGGGGATATAAATGAATTTACAATCTGGAACCTATTATTGGCCTACTACTTTTCCCGATGCTCCATCCTACCCAGCATTGGAAGAAGACCTATCTTGTGATGTTTTAGTCATTGGTGGAGGGAGCTCAGGAGCTCAGTGTGCATATTATCTCGCTGAAACGAATTTAGATGTGGCTGTAATTGAAAAATCAACAATTGGCAGCGGCAGTACTTGTACGAATACAGCCCTCCTTCAATATTCTGGTGAAAAAATGTTTACCGATTTGATCCACACCTTTGGCATCGATTACATCGAAAGACATTTACAATTACTAAAAGAAGCAATTAATGAAATTGAGAAAGCCTCAAAGAGCGTCTCCATAGATTGTGAGTTCAATCGAAGAGACACCCTCTATTCCGCAAGCTGTGCAGAAGACGTTGAAAGTTTAAAAAAAGAATATGAATTTTTAAAGCAGCATAACTGTGAACTTACTTTTTTAACAAAGGAAGATATTGAAGCAAAATATCCTTTTAGCAGGGATGCTGCTATTTATTCATACAATGATGCAGAAATCAATCCCTTCCGATTTACCCATGCACTATTGGAGCATGCTGCGAGTAAAGGGGTTCATATATATGAACATACGGAAATGAATGGGCATCATTTTGATGAAGAACGAGGAAAAATGATTATTTCAACAAAGAATGGCAAGTCTATACAAGCGCGATATATTATTTTTGCAGCAGGTTATGAAGGAATTGAAATGAAAAAAGAAAAAAAAGCATCTTTTGTAAGTACATATACAGTAACAACCAATCCAGTTGATAATTTCTCCCCTTGGTATAATAGGACTCTCATCTGGGAAACCGCCCGTCCTTATTTATTTATGCGGACAACCAGGGATAACCGGATTATCATAGGCGGACTTGATGATAATACTACGTATCATGAGGATCGCGATAGTAAACTGATTCACAAAAAGAAAAAACTCATTGAAGAATTTAATAAAATGTTCCCCTCCATTCAAGTACAGCCGGAATATTACTTAGCTGCATTTTATGGAGGAACGTTGGACGGCATTCCGATTATCGGTAAGTATAGAGAATTTCCAAATAGCTATTTCCTGTTTGCCTTTGGTGATAACGGGACGGTTTACAGCCAATTGCTGTCGAAGATTATTGTAAAGGAAATTGTTGAAGGGGAATCTCCGGATATAGCTCTATACTTGCAAGAACGCCCTTTGCATAACAAGAGTTGAAAAACAGTTGTCCCTATTTTTCTTGTTTTATTGGATGTGATGTTGTGGCTTATAGTATGAATCAATAAGTGAAAATCAGCATAATAGTAAAAAAACGATTGGAGTTGATTGCATTGAACAATTTCAATCCTGAAAAACTATCTGTAGAATACACGGATGGGATCACTGCTACGGGTCCTGTTATTCCAAGGAACTACACGCTAACTCACTCTGATTTAACTGGAGATCTGTTTTTAACTATAGGAATTCATTATGCCTGGGATAAAATCAATCCTATGAGAGATGAAGTATTAGGTGAATGGAAACAAATTGGCGGTTCCTTGTATTATTGTGTTTATTTGCATATTGATCAAGGACAATATAACCAAAATCAATCGGCAAAACGCAATGAAATATTTAGACGTGAATTACCGCTTGCCTTAACAGCTATTCGATACGGTGATAGATTTTTTTTCAACGCATACCCTAATCTAGATCAAGCGACAATCATCATTCACTTTATGTCCGTCTATCCTCAGTTTGCTAGACAAGAAAACTGGGGAACATTCCACCTTTTTTCATACAGATCATGATCTAAGATTGTATGTCACAACTAACATAGTCACTTCCTCCACCAACGTACATTCTTCTTATCGTTAACTTGAAAACAAAAAGCTCATTTACCGATTATAATATTAAGAAGGCACTTAATCAGTGCCTTCTTATTATAAACTGCCTTTATTTATGGTACGGTTCACCATGTTTTATCTAAATAAGGTTTAGATAATAATTTTTTGTATTATTGCTAATTAAAAAGCTCATCTCGCTGAAATATATGCCTTGCTATGCTATCCTAATATCCGAAAATAGCTACATTCTGATTTTGCAATACAAACCTATTATCTAACCATCCTAAGGTGTTCAAGACATATCCTAAAGAATCTGCATTGTATCTTCCGGCAATTTTTTGATACGCCAATAGCTCATACACTTTATTTGAATCAAAATCTACAGGATATAAGCCGCTTAGAGGATTTACAAAACCGGAAATAGGCCTTTTTAGTTTGCCTTTTCCATCATATATCTCATTTAAATACTCAGCACCTTTTGTTGAAATATCTATTATATACTTTTTATTATTAATCTTGCTGACAACTTCCACTTTGTAATTATCTTGATAAGTAACCTCATATTGATATTGCTCATTATATATATTGATATCAAATAGTAATTGTTCTGTATTTTCCACAAAGGAATAAATAGTATGGTACATAATTCCGCCACTGCCGCCTGTAGCAGTACTTATTAAAATATCATCCACTCTATTCCCAGTAAAATCCCCCAAGAATATAGTAGGATTGTAGCCTGCACTTTCACGAAGGGGAACACTTTTTGCCTTTCCAGTTCTGCCATCTTGAACATGCAGGGTAATATTTTGAATAAATGGACTAGCTACAGTCTTTATTCCGGTTAAATAGACATTATCAGGGACTCGATCTCCGGTTACATCACCACGTGCAAACGAAACAATACTTGGCTGATTCATAGTTGTCCTAGAATAATCGTTATACATAACCTACTCCTTATCATGGTGATCACCATGATGATTTTCTGAAGTTCTAAAAGAATTATTGCTCTTTATTTAATAAGTAATATCCAATCACCAGCATCATAAAATTTATAAGGCCAGCTGAATTTTCATGAAAATATTGCATAGCTCCCGCTCTCGAGGTTTTTGGAGGATTGAATTTCGTTTATTATTCATCATAAAGGAGAGGAAAAGGTGAAAAAATTCAGTTCTTTCGCTGGTACTGTTACCATGATACAAGATTATTTAGTAAATTCAGAGGAGGATTTAAAAGGGTGTTTTAAGCTAATGTCCTTATTAAGAGGAGATGGTTCAATAGTAAATTTCGTTATTAGTCCAACAACCTATTTTTTGGACCGTGTTATGGTTTCAGTTGGAGATCATGTAACTGGTTTTTATGATGTCAATCTACCCGTCCTTCTAATTTATCCACCACAATATCAGGCTCTCATTATCGTAAAAGATAACCCTTATCAAAATGTAAAGGTTGACTATTTTGATAGCCAGCTGGTAAGTAGTGATGCCCAGTTACAATTAAATATATCTAGTTATACGCCGATATTATTACAAAACGATCAACTCTTCACATTGAGTCCTGCAAACCGAAATTTACTTGTTGTATATGGTCCCACCACTCTAAGCATTCCTGCCCAAACTACTCCCTTTAAAATCATTGTTTTATGCTAATCATTTTAGGGGATATAAGGGTGTTATGGCCTCTTTGTTATTTACCGACTTTTCTCTCCTCGTAGAAAATAATCATTCCAATTGTTTATTTATCCCTACAGACTATGACCAGTTTATACCTAAAGAGTCTGTACAAATTTTTAGCTTATTACAATTCCTAAAAAAAGCCGTTTCGAGAACAGAGTTTGATATTCTCCCTCTAAAGTGGACATAAAGGTGAAAATGCTTTCGTTGATAAAGTTCTATCTGTATTAACAGTGATCGATAATGGCCTGCGTGATTTAGGTTTCAAAGGAAAAGGTAATCTTGGACAACTATTCCTAGATGCCTATAGAGGAGAAAATTAAGGAATCGTTTTTGGTATGATATGACGCTAAAGAACCCACTCATTTTTAAGGAGTGGGTTTAGTTATTAATTAGGGATTTAAAAAAAAAATCTTGCAGCCATTACCTCTATTTTTTAAGAGTTATAATTTAAAAAGATATCCTTTTAATTCAATTATCCTTATTTTTTTAATAGTGTTTGTATTTCTTGCAATGTTGGCAGACCAGACATGGCACCTTTTTTGGTTGTAGCTAATCCACCGGAAATATTTGCAAACTGAATCATCTCCACTATTTCTGACTCTGAAAGCTCATCAAGTGCCTTCTCGGTTTCATTAATTGAATAAAGAATTCCTGATACAAATGCATCCCCTGCACCAGTAGTATCGACAACCGAACATTTCAACCCAGGGACTCTCCCCATCTGACCCTTAAAGCGATAGATACAACCTTCTCCACCTAAAGTAACCAAAGTCAGAAGGTTGTCAGGTATTTGCGCCACTCCTTCTTCTAAATCTGTACAGCCTGTTAAAAAGGAAAGCTCTTCATCTGAAACTTTTAAAATATCCGCATAAGAAAGTGTTTCCAAGATGGTCTTTTTCGCCCGATCTTCGGAATCCCACAAGCCTAAGCGAAGATTAGGGTCATAGGAAATAACCAATCCCCTTTCCTTTGCCATTTCCAATGCATGAATCGTTGCTGATTTTGCGGGATCACTAATCAATGAGATGGAGCCAAAATGGAAAATCTTATGCTTATTAAATAAAGTTGACGATATTTCCTCCTTTTGTAAAAAACGATCTGCACTTGGGTTAATATAAAAGCTAAAGTGGCGCTCTCCGGATGATTCTAATGTAACAAACGTGACGCCTGTTCTAGCTTCATCAATAAATATCATGGGCTGGGTATTAACCCCGTACCCTTGTAATGTATCATATAGAAAATGACCTAATACATCATTGCCGACCTTTCCAAGGAAAGTAGCAGATCCTCCAAGCTTTGCGACTCCTACTGCGACATTTGCCGGGGCCCCGCCAGGAGCCTTTTGGTACGTTAAATTATCTGAATCCAATGGAATAAAATCAATAAGGGCCTCCCCTAAACATAAAACACCGTTCATATTACACCTCAATCACCATATTAATTCGTTTTCAATTATCCAAGATTCCATTTTTTTAGATTAAAACATGCATTCCCCTGAAATACAATCGTTTCATCTAAAGGATTGGGAAAATAGCGAGCTGTAAATACTTCTTCACCATCATTGACGAAAATTTCTAAGGAAGAATGATCCATAAAGATATGAAGCGCAGTAAGAGAAGATATTAAGCATGTCCTTTTTTCTTGTAAACCATTTTTTAAATTTCTTCTTTGCAAACTAATTTCCTTTTTATCAGAATCATAGATTAAAGATGCTTCACTTCGAAACGAAATTTGGAGTTTTCCTTCCTCTACTTTCAATGCTTCCATAACCAATTCTACGGCTTTACCCGTTACTTCCTCAAACGTCATCCGTTGTTCCTTGATATTCACGTTCTGAATGATAACCTCATCATTTCGAATCCTTTTTAATTCTTCAATAGGGTTTTGATAAATTTTTCCTTCTTTATACTTTAGCTCTCTCGGCATGGTTAAAGCGTGAACCCAATGATTGGCTAAAGTCGGATGATACGGCTCCATCTCATCTGTTATTCCCATCCAACCATAAAGAATCGTTCTTCCAGAGTCATCAGTAAACGTTTGTGGTGCATAGAAATCAAAACCACGATCAAGTTCTGTAAAGGATTCATGGTTAAATTGCATGTTTTCATAATCTAATTTCCCTACAAAATATCCTGATTGAAATAAATTATGATAACAATATCTGCTAGGTTGTAACCCTTGCGGGGATACCATTAAAATATCTTTTCCTCCTAATTTAAAGAGATCCGGGCATTCCCACATGTAACCAAAGTCCTCTAAACCATTCATTCCTGCTCCTGCAATTTTCCCTGCTGCCTGCCAATTATACAAATCATCAGAAGTAAACAAAAGTACTGTTCCCTTTAGCTCCAAAGTCTGAGCACCTAAAATCATATACCAGCGATTATTCTCTTTCCAAACCTTTGGATCTCTAAAATGAGGGGTATAGCCTTCCGGGAGCTGTAGGATTGGCCCGTGTTTTTCAAAGTGAATTCCATCCTCGGAAACAGCTAAGCATTGGTACGTTTCACGTTCCCCATTTTCCCGCTTCACATTTCCTGTATAAAAGAGATAAAGCTTTCCTTTCCATTCAACGGCACTTCCGGAATAACAGCCATTTTGGTCATACCACTCAGATGGTGCCAGAGCAATCGGTTCCGCTTGCCAATGGACCATATCCTCCGAGGAATAATGACCCCAAAATTTTGCACCATGTACGGTGCCAAATGGGTTCCACTGATAAAAAACATGATAAACACCCTTATATTGAATCAGGCCATTAGGATCGTTTAACAAACCAACCGGAGGCATCAGGTGATATGCTAATCGATAGGGATCATCCCGCACAATATCCTGATATTTTTTTACTTCTTCATAAGCCTTTTGCAAAAGAAGACTTTCTTTTCCTGTCATTGCAAACCATCCTTGCTATTTTAGTAATAAAAGAAGGCAAGGTTATGCATTCTTACCTTCCCTCCATAACTATTTTTCAATTTCTTTTTTAACCGTATCTGAATAACCAAACATCCAAGTAAGAATGAATGCTACAGCTATCGCAATTAAATTCACTAAAATGTATTGTAAAACCTGACCATTTAAGTAAAGCAGTGTCCCCGGGATCACTGTTACTGCCATCCCTGTTGCCTTAAGCTTAAGTAAGGATGCCACAAATCCGCCTGCTGCACCGCCAATTAGTGCCATAATAAATGGTTTTCCATAACGTAAGTTGACCCCAAAAATTGCGGGTTCGGTAATGCCTAGAAAAGCTGACAAGGCGGATGGAAAGGCTAGTGCTTTTAATTTTTTTGATTTTGTTTTTAATGCAACAGCTAGAGTTGCACCACCCTGTGCTGCAACAGAACACGTAATAATCGCATTATATGGGTTGTTGTGATACTGGGCTAATAATTGAATCTCTAACATATTAAAGATGTGATGGACGCCTGTAAGAACAATAATCTGATTAAGTCCTCCAATAATGATCCCGCTAATTCCGAACGGCCATGAGAGAACGGTTGTAGTAACAGATAAAATACCTTTTTCAACCGTATGAAAAACCGGTCCAATAACTAATAGCGATAACGTAATCATGATTAGAAGTGTAAGGAAAGATGTTATGATTAAATCCAATGATTCCGGTACACGCTTACGAATGGCTCTCTCCAATTTCGCTCCGATAATTCCAGAAATAAAAGCTGGTAACACTGAAGCTTGGTAACCAACAACAGGAATAAAACCAAAGAAGTGAAGCGGTTTCACGTCACCGCCTGCTACAGCCCATGCATTTGGTAATGATGGGGAGACAAGCATCAGGCCCAGTATTAATCCGATAATCGGTGTACCGCCAAACACGCGGAATGTAGACCATGCAATAAGTGCAGGTAGGAATATAAAAGCTGTATCTGTTAATACTTGGGTAAATAATATGAAGTTTTGCGAAACATCACTTGGTTTCATCCCAAATAACGCCAAAACTTGCTCCTGCATTACCAAGCCACGAAGGCCCATAAAAAGACCTGTAGCAACAAGGACTGGGATAATGGGAACAAAGACATCTCCAAAGGTACGAACTGCTCTTTGGAATCTGGATCCACTTTTGATTGCCTCTTTTTTCTGATCGGAAGCAGACATTAAGGAGAGACCTAGTTGCGTAACTTCTTCATAAATTTTATTAACAGTACCTGTACCAAAGATAATCTGGTATTGTCCTGAATTAAAGAACGCTCCCTTTACTTTATTGATTGTCTCTACTTGTTCCTGGTTAATCTTTTCCTTATCATTGACCATGATTCGAAGTCTGGTAGCACAATGGGCTACTGACTGAATATTTTCTCTGCCTCCAACAGCAGCAATGACTTCTTCTGCAATTTTGCGATTTTCCGCCATTTTTCTTCACCCCTGTTTTGTATAGAAAATAATAGATAAGGAACCCCCATTATTTTCATTCTGAATAATAGTTTTATGGAATCGATTTCACATTTACTAAAAAAAATAAATTAATGCTTTAATAGTTTGGAATGAATGATATTCTTTATTCATCATTCATGATGTGGAATCGATTCCCTATTGCATAAAAAATAAAATTTATATTTATAGAACCGTTTCCATTCGCCGGCATGTATGGAATCGATTCCTTATTAGTAAAAAATAAAGTGTAATCGCTTCATTTTTATTGTGGAATCGATTACACAATCATTATATACTGCTTCGTTCTAAAAGTCTATACTTAATCGTCCGGGTAACTTCATGGTAATTTTCCCCATTTATTTTCTCCAATAATAAAGTAGCGGCCTCACGTCCCGCATCTTCAATTGAAAAATCGATCGTGGTTAGAGAAGGACTGATAAACATGGAAAGTTCTGACCCTCCCATCCCTGCAACAGCTATATCATCAGGTATTGATAAACCAGCTTGTTTTAAATACTGCATAGCACCAATTGCAAGTCTGTCTGTTACTGCTAATACAGCAGTAGGTTTTTTATGAGAGAAATTTAAAATAGCTTTCATGCAATCGTAACCGGATTCCATATCAAAAATTCCCTTTTGGACCCAGCTTTCCTCAATAGGCAAATTGCCTTCTTTCATCGAATCCAAGTAACCGGATTTCCGTAAATAACCAACAGCAGGATCCTTCTCGTCAACCCCTATAAAAGCGATATGTTGATGGCCTTTTTTTATCAAAAGATTCACCATGTCTTTGGTAGCATGATAATCATCAAAAACTACATTGGATAATCCCGACACATGCTGCCCCACCATTACAAAAGGGATTTTTAATTGATTAATTTCTTCTACTAAAGGCTGATTGGTATTTGTTGCGGATAAGATAATACCATCGACATGCCTGCTTTTTAAAAGTCTTAAAAATTCGATTTCTTTTTCGGGTATAAGATTCGATTTTGCAAGAAGGATTTGATATCCTTCTTTTGCTAAAACTTCATCTATTCCATTAACAAGACGGCTTGATGTTTCAGTACTTATCTTTGGAAGAATAACACCAATTACCTTTGTCTTTTTCGTTCTTAATGATTTAGCATTTTCACTTGGGACATAACCCGTTTCTTCAATGACTTTTAATACTCTTTTTTTTACTTCCTCACTGACATATCCTGAATTATTTAGTACTCTCGAAACAGTTGTGCGCGAAACATTCGCCCTTTCAGCAATTTCTTTTATGGTTATCATAAACAGGTCCTCCTGGGCAAATAAAATAGTCTACTCTTATTTTACACAAATAAACACAAATTGAAATGGATTATTCAATTAGGGTAAACAATTTGAAAGGCTATTGCAAATTTGGTTGAAGAAATTAGTCACAAATTCCAGCACTAAGGTATATTTATGATTGATTTTTTTAATGTAAATTATTAGAATAGTTTTAAGTTGATGTGGAATCGATTCCCTAATCAAAAACAATATATGAAGGTGGCTTTTATATGTTTAAAAGTTTATTTAAAAAGAAAGATATTGAGAGAAATTTATTTACTTTAATGCCATTAGAGGGACAAGTTGTCTCCATTGAAACCGTCCCCGATCCTGTATTTTCTCAAAAAATGATGGGTGATGGTTTTGCGATTGTTCCTTCAAATGGCACCGTAATTTCCCCAGTTGATGGAGAGGTATTAAATATATTTCCAACTAAGCACGCTGTTAGTCTAAAGGACCGAAATGGAAGGGAAATCTTAATTCATATTGGGCTTGATACCGTCACCTTAAAGGGAAAAGGATTCACCACTTTTGTAAAAGACGGACAGAGAGTGAAAAAAGGACAAAAGCTCATCGAGGTAGACTTTGAGTCTATTAAAAATAAAGTACCTTCAATCATAACTCCAGTAGTATTTACAAACCTAAATGAAAATGAAAAGGTTATTTTCGATGAGCAGGGGATAAGAATTTCATCAAAATAATTACTATATCTTTTATCATTATCCTAAACAAAAAAATTGAGGTAAACCAACAAATTTAAATTCTTGTTGGTTTACTATAATTGATCAACTCTTTATATTTCAGATTGTTTCTAAAACCTCATTTATGTATGGTACGGTTTACCCCGAATAATCCCAAAACATCCATATTTAAAATTATTTTGTAAAATAATAAATATTTTTCCTTTTAACAATATTTTCAGCGTTTTGTTTCTGTTGTTTTTTATACTTCTTTTCGTAATTAACAAACATTGAAACATTGACTAAAATTCCTGCAGCAATTGCTAATTGAATCAGAGAAGATCCTCCATAACTGACAAATGGCAGAGGGACACCAGTAAGTGGGATGAGGCCAGAGATGCCAGCAAGATTAACAAAAGCTTGGATGCCAATCATGCTTGAAATACCGATTGCTAGTAAACTTCCAAATGGATCTTTGCATTGTAATGCAATATAAATCCCTCTTAACACTATATACGCTAATGTAATGATTACAAAACCAACACCCCATATTCCTAACTCTTCAGCAATAACCGCCATAATAAAGTCTGTATGTGATTCTGGTAAATAACCAAGCTTTTCGATCCCTTTTCCCAATCCTAATCCATTTATTCCACCATTACCAATTGCTATGTATGAATTTACAAGGTGATATCCAGAGGTTTCTTGGAACTTAAATGGATCTTTTAAAATTTCAAAACGATTCATGCGAGTCGATGTGAAAATTTTATTATAAAAAAGAAGAAAAAATGGTAACAGTACTATAACACCAAGTGTACCTAGTTTCGATAAATTTTTAATATTGATTCCAGAAGAAATAATCATTGCTCCAGAAAATAATAAAATAAGTTCAACTGTACCGAAATCCGGTTGAATGGCTATTAATATACAAACTACTCCTAAATAAAATAAAGGAGGTATAACCCCTTTTTTAAATTCATTTATATATTCCTGTTTTTTAGCATACTGTGCAGATAAATAAATAATCACACAAAGCTTAACAAATTCTGCCGGCTGAATACTAAACGGTCCAATTTTAAACCAACTTTGTGCATTTCCAGCCACATGTCCAAAGAGAAAAAGAGCCATTAGGAGAAAAATCGATGAAAAAACAATAGTTATAAGTACTTTTTTGCTTTTCAAGGCTTTATAAGGGAATAAGGCAGTAATAACAAAGAAAAAAGCACCACATAGTAAAAATAATTTTTGTTTCTGATAGAAATAATCACTGGAAACTCCATATCTTTCTACAGCAGTAGCCATGCTCGCACTATAGACCATGATTAAACTAAAGAGAGATAATAAAGTTATCGCAATAATTAAAGTATAATCATAGGATTTTACAATTTTCTTAAACATCATTTCCTCCTCTTTATTAATTTCTAAAAACTTTTTAGTAGTTATGTATCATAAATTAAGACTAAATCTTACTTTGTATAAGAAAAGGTAATTCCAGCTTTACTATAGCAAAAAAGTATTAGGGTTTTATTACAAATAAACTATAATTGGATTATTTTTCTTTAAAATATTATTTATGAATTAAACTAAAACTTCTCCAATGCTTTTGAGTCTCAAAATAAAGAGACCGCTACCAGAAACGAAACAATTGGCTGCGATCTATTGAATATTCGAGTTAAAAGGAAGACGAATAAGAAACGAAAAACACCTTAAATATAAGGTGTTTTTATTTAGCTATGGGTAGTAACACTCTTACTCCACAGACAATTAAATTAATACTTAATAAACCTTTACATAAAATCCATTAGAACTTAAAAAACTGCTTTTATAAGCACCTTCGACACCAACAAAATAAATTTTGACCTGTAAGAAGATTTTTTAATTTGAATAAGAGAATTTAACAAATTTAAAACCACCAATCCAAGACTGGCGGTTCTTTATTTGGGGCAATATGGAAGGATTCCATTTCTTTTTTTTAGAATATATGGCCCAATGAATATTTTATTTGCTTGCCACAATACTGAAGTCATCAAAAAAGCTGCACCTAATTATGATAAGGTTCACCTCAACTTATCTAAATGAGGTTTATTCTGTGCCGAATTTCTGTATCCGCATATTTTATATCTGTTTGGATATAAAGCTCCTCATATAAGCTTTTTGAATATGACTTCCAGTTCCATTGATCTTTTTAACGTATTGAAAATAGGGGAATTTTTAAGTGCACTGAAGCAAAAATCATCAAAATCATTGTCCTCAATTTCAACAAATAAAAAAACGGTTACAGTTATTTTTCTGATAAACGGTTCTTCAACATACCCTTTCACACCTACCAAGGATAGAGGGTTTTCCAGTGAAAGGTTCAAAACCCCTTCAATTTCTTCAATAATAGAGCCCCTTTTTTTCGACACCTCTAAGAGCGTCAAAATGATGCTGCTTAAAACTGATCCTGCGAAGTATTCGAGACTCGTGATTTCGTTGTATTCTGAATCAAAACTCATTTGCTTTTCTATTTGAAAGCTCATTTGATTTGTAAAAACTTTTACCGATGTGAGATCATTTGACGTCCCCCTAAAGCTCATATCAAAAATCCTGGATTCATATAATGTGTTTATTTCATCTTTCGACTGCTTATTCATACTTACTCCTTAGTATTAAAGCCGCTCCTGTCAATGAGCGTATTTTAGCTGAGATATTTTCATATATGTTAACTGGACTATTGGCGAAGGTTGCAAAACCGCAATCAGGATTTAGCCATATTCTTTCCTTTGGAAGATACGTCATTGCCTCTTCGACTCTTGAAAGGATAGGATCCAATGTCTCCATTTCATCTGTACGCGGATTGATCACACCTAAACCAAGGGTGGCATGCCCCCTAATTCTTGAATCAGCCAATAACGAACTTAGTTCACCTGCCCGTGGTGTTGAGAACTCAAGTGTTAAAAGGTCCGGATTCACACTAGCAAATAACTCAAGCAGTGGAGTATATGGACCTGTCAATAATATGCTCTCATTCTTGCTCCAGTTGCCTCTGCAGACATGTAGAGAAGCAACCGTCTTTGTTCTATCTATATGACTCATAATCTGTCCAATTAAGGAACTGGCAAATTCAAGCTCCTCTTTAGGATCTTTTCTGTCAGAAAGAGCTGCACACATAAATGACCTCGGCTTTCCCTCTGTAAAAACAACCTCGGTCAGAACCGGTTCATCAAATTGAATTACATCAACCCCTATATTCAAAAGATTATCTATCTCTTCCTTCATGATCTTTATAACATCTTGCCCAAGTTCTTCCTTGCTGCCATAAACCTTACCAGAGAGATTAGGAAGCCACATCGATCTGGTTAGAAGATAGGGACCTGGCATTGTGATCTTAACGGGTTTGTTGGTGAACTTCTTCATCATCAAAAGCTCATTTGCGACAATATCGCCATTGTAGTTCAACTTACCAACACAAATAGCATTTTTAATGCTGACAGCCGGAACGTCAAGCGCGGTCAAAATATTCTCAAAAGCTTTTTTATCATCAATATAATCGAGCATTTCACTCATGTTCATCATTCTAACGCCGCCAATTTTATCGGAAACAAAGGACACATAGTTATCCCGTCCGAGCTCTCCGCTTGTGATGATATCAATCCCTGAATCCTCCTGCAGCTTAATGACCTTTTGCGTTTCAATCTCAATAAGCTGGTTGAAGTCATTTGGTTCAATCGTTCCTTTTCTCATCATTCTGAGGGCTCTTAGAACCTCTTTTGACCTTGGCATGCTCCCAATTAAGGAAGCGGGAAATAGCGGTAATGGCCTTTCCATGTGTTTCATCCCCCAAAATGGATGTAAATGGTTAAAAGAGAAGCAGCGGAAAAAAGGACACTCTTCTCTTTTAAATAAACAAGTTTAAAGTTTGTCTAGCAAAAATTCATTCACGAATTACCTATATGAAGAACTTCAGATAGTCATTGGCTTCACGTAATTGCTGAAATCCTGTGATTCTGCCTTCAACCCATTCTTTCAAACCTTCCATATCCATCATCTTCCTATGAGCTTCATTGTTATAGTCCATTCTATGAAGCACCTTTTGCCATTCTATGAACCTATCAGTTGAAAAATCAGGATGAGCTACGAAAATACAGTGGTCAAACAAAGCGGTTGTATCAATGCATACCAGTTGATTTTCATCAATTGTGCCATCCTTCTTCCAAGCTTCCCAGTTCAAATCCAGAGTAACAGAGCCGTCTACAGTTCCCGCCATCAATGCTTTAATTGCATCCAGCTCTCCTCCTATGTGGTCTCCATGCAGGCCTACGCCAATATCAAACCTTTTCTCAGTGTAGTCCGCTCCATACTCAAGTCCATTTTTATGCAAATGGTTGATTGGTATTAATCTTGCCTGAGGAGAGTCTATCGCTCCAAAGCCAATCGTCTTGCCCCTTAGCCCGGCTAGATTTGTGATCCCGCTGTCTTTTCTCACTATAAAACAGGTCTTTCTATCTCTGTCCGTATCTCGCATTGAACCCATCTGGCATTGTCCATCGGTTCTCAAATAAGCGTCCAACCATGCAAGGGGCGAATTCCAGGCAATGTCTATTTCACTGTTCAATAAACCGTCAACCTGTCCTTTGTAATCCTTATAGAAGAGACATTCGATTTCAAGGCCTTCCTCTTTGAAAAAATCGGCGATGATCCCCCAGATAACGGTAACCCTCGGATCATAAATAACAGCCCCTACTTTTATTCTATCGTTATTCAATGAACTCACTCCTTATTTTGTGGTTATGGAATCATCTGACCTGTTAATGCTTTTCCAAGCCAAATAGACAGAACGTCGGCACTTGGAGCCATAATTTGTCCAGCATATGCGTCTCTCAGAAGCCTTTCGGTAGGAAGAGATTTATTGTAAGCTTTCCCTCCCCCCACTCTCATTGCAATCCTTCCACATTCGATTGCAGCTTCTGAGGCCACGATTCTTGCCGAGAGAATCTTTGCAAGTGCATCAGCTTCACTGTTGGCACCCGCTCTGGCAGCGTCTAGAGTGAGTGCTCTAGCGGCTGCTGCATTTTTATAAATATTTGCAATATGAATTTGAATTGTTTCAATATTAGCAAGGGTTGTCCCATCCGGATATTGTCTATCCACAGCATGGTTGCTGGCTATTTCAAACATATGCATGGCAGTACCGCTGTAAACTGCTCCCAGCCCTGTGACGAAAAATGGAGCTACCACGTTGAATACCTGCTCTTCTCCTGAACCTTCTGCCCCAATGCGGAAAGATGAATCCAAAGTGACATTCTCAATGTGCATTGGACATGACGCATTACCTCTCAATCCAAAGCCATTCCATTTTGACAAGTCAAAGGATAGGCCTTTTGTTTCCAGAGGGAATACCCAATTGTTTATTTTTCCTTCTTCAACAGATGGTGCAAGAACGAGATAGTAAGAAGCATATGTTCCAGAAGTGACCATACTCTTTGTTCCGTTAAAAGTTGTGTTGTCCCCGTTAACCTCAGCAGTCATTTCCGGAATATAGAAGTGTGTTCCTGTTCCCAATTCGCTGTAGGCTAAAGCCATGAATTTCCCATTTTCTACAATGTCTGTAAAAATATTTTGCTTTAGTTCGTCACTTCCATGAGTTAGAATACACATCAATGCGACATTATGCATCATGTAACAAAGGGCTGTAGTAGAGCAGGTCTCCGCAAATGCCAGACAAGCCTGGGCATGCTCTTCAATTCCTTTGCCAAATCCGCCATATTCTACAGGTATAACCAGTTTTAAAAAGCCCTTTTCACTAAGCTTCTTGAAGGACTCTTCAGGAAATTTCGACTCCTTGTCAGTCAATTCAGTGTAAGGCAGTATGTAGGACCTTGCAAAATCTTTAGCTTGTTGATAAATATTGTTCATATATTCCTCACCCTCCATAAAATCCCATATTATTTATATAAAATCTTTTATGAATCCATTTTCATATAAACACAATCAATGCTGTCCAAAAAGAGCTTCACTATAGAACAAAGAGCAACAAAGTTTAAGAAAAGAGCCTTATCTTATTAGCTAAATATCCCAAACCAATGACAAGAACGGTAATAGCAGTAGGAATCAATAAATGGTAATCGTGTGGAAGAATATACTCGAATTTTGGTTCTCCCACCACCATTTCACCTGCTGTCCAAGCTAATATTCCAGCGCCAGCATAAGAAATGATAGGGTACTTTTCCATTGCCTTTAATATCAATTGGCTGCCAAAAACTACGAGAGGAATACTCACAATAACTCCAATCATGATACCGGCTATATTTCCTTCAACCGCACCAGCTATAGCTAGTACATTATCAAGTGACATAATGGCATCAGCAGCAATAATGGTTTTCACAGCGGAAATGAAACTTGAACCCCCTTCTCGATGAGAGTCATGATCATCACCCATTAGAAGTTTTATGGCAATGTAAACGAGAAGAAGGCCGCCTACAAAAGTTACGAAAGGTAATTTTAGTAGGTAAACAATTGCTACTGCAAAGATTAAACGTAAAATAATAGCTCCTAATGTTCCCCAAAAGATTGCTTTCTTTTGTTGCTTCTTTGGAACATTACGTGATGCCATCGCGATTACAACTGCGTTATCCCCACTTAATACAATATTGATTAAAATAACCTCCAACAGAACCGCAAAAGACAAACCAAAGATCTCCAAACTATTCACCTCTGGAACAAGCTAACTAAGTCATTTATATTAATTTGAGGTTTAAAAAAGACCCGATTTGTGATATTCTGCGATTCTTTCCTAAATATTTTCCTAATACCACTTTGGAACAAGTATGCTGAATCAAAAATCCTATTTTTTATAAAACAAAAAAGAGAGCTGACGGGCAGCCCAGTCTGCTCTCTTCCTATTAGTTTTCTTTTTTAACAGCGGAAAGCGCAGGTTTTTTCGTTTCCTCTCTGTTATCATCAGATACTAAATCCTTTGTGGCACTTTTGAATTCGGTTAAGGTACGCCCGAATGCCCGGCCGATTTCTGGCAATTTTGAAGGACCAAAAATGATAAGAGCAATAACTAGTACTAAAATTAACCCTGGAATACCAATATTGGAAAGCATTTAGATTCATCCCCTTTTTAAGTAACGGAACCTACTTCTTAACGGCAATCTCTCACATTTCTATCTTACTATTTTTTCTTGTTTTTTATTTTCTGGTATTGGTTCCGGATCAGTGCTTTGATCGTTAGCTGTAAGGTCAATGCCAAAGTCCTTTGCAAAAACCATATGTGTTTCAACTAATACATCTGCTTTATTTTCATCCAAATTAAATATACGGGCACCGCGCAGTCGATTTCGTTCAGTCCCCGGCAATCCGTAAGCACCAAATCCGGTACTTCCTGAATAACCGAGCAATATTCCAAAATAATTCCCCATGTATGTATTTACATGGTCATGACCGCAAAACACGCCTTTGACATCTCCTCTGTCAAGCATAGCCGAAAACATCCCACTATTAATTGGCCCCGGGCACTCCTCTTCATTTCTTTCTCCTACTATTTGGTGCTTTTCTATAGCACGGGCATGGTCAATATCTGTTCTGCTATCAACACTATCAAACCACATGTAACGATGTTCCCAAAGAGGGATATGAATGAACATGAGCGAAGGTACTTTGTAACCAATCTGCTTCTCCAACTTTTTGGAAGTCTCATAATACCAGTTGACCTGATTAGAACGAATCCAATCCCAAGTAGGATATCCACTAAAATCCTGTCCCGCAATCGTTTTAGGGGCATACCTGCCGCTATCTAGCAGCCAAAGGTTGAATGCCGCTTTCTTTCCTGCGGAATCCCTAATTAGCAGGTTCATGTTCCCCGTTCCGTTTATGTCAGTTACTCCCGGCTGATTAACATTGTATTTGTATGCCATATAAAATTTAAGCATGGCTTCTTCATCAAGTCTCCCTTTTGGTGTTGAATCTTCATCATGATTGCCAAAAGTAACAGCCCACTTGATACCCCTCTGTTCCATTGGCTGGGCCACATTGTTCATAGCTTGTCTCATCTCAAGCTCCGAATTGCAGCCACCGGTAATAATGTCACCATTTAGCACTACAAAATCTGGTTTCTCACTATCAAGCACTTTTTCCATTAATTCGATTGTACGGCGATCAATCTGCTCATCATCCTGTGTATCGTTAAACTGCACGATCTTAAACTTTCCATTTGGATTGAATTGCAGTTTAGCATTATCATTTGTTTCAGCGTGAGCGACGGTAGTACTTAATAGATTGACACCTGGTATTCCAGCAGAAGCAATTGTTAAGGCAACCGTACTCATTCCTCCAATTTTTATGAAGTCCCTCCTGTTTAAAACCTTATTTTCATTTTGTTCTTTCATTGGAATCCGCCCCTATTCATTTAATAGATTATAGTTGTTTAAATCATGCCAGTTGAACTGGAAAGCATTAAACTTTTTGTACATGTCACACTTTATCAAACGATTGTAAATTCAGTTTTATAGCAACGTAAATTTTCCCGATATTTTTCTAATTAGGAATTTTTACCCATTTTAATATATATAAGATAGATTTTAATCATATACGAGCAAATTTTTAGATCATTTGACTTATAACATTACTTTCATTCTTGTTTTATGGGTGGAACAATGAGAAAAAAGCGGGAGTGAGGAAAGAGTGTATTGTAAGAGGATTGTAAAAATTTAATTTTTTATTTATTTGCAGCTTAAAAGAAAAGCCTATTCAAGAATTATTGTTCTTGAGTAGGCTTGTTTGGTTTTTGAAAAATTTAAGTTGCCGGAATCTATAATTTAAGTGGCTGCCCCTCAAATGCTTTAACCTCTAATGGTGCAGTCAAAAAGTCTTTTGCATTTGCTACGAACTTGGTAAAGTGCTCGCTTGAGTTATGATTGGCAACAGCTTGCATATCCTGCCAAATCTCCACCATCATAAATACATTTTCGTTTTCTGTATCTTTTTGAAGACGATATGAAATATTTCCGTTTTCTTCTCTTGAGGCAGCAATTAACGGCTGAATTTCCTCTAGAAACAAATCCTGTTTCGCTGGATTTATATGGAATGTTGCATGAATAATAATCAACGAACGTCAATCCCTTCTTTTTTACATTTCCTTACTTCCATTGCGCGACTTGATCAATAGGCAGACGAACGGATGGGTGTCCGTTATCTGCTGCTTTACCAATAGAGATTAGCATAACCGGAAGATAACGTTCTTTATCCAATCCAAATGCTTCTGCAATTTTGTCTTTTTCAAATCCGCCGATAGGATTTGTATCGTATCCATAAGCGCGGGCAGCAAGCATGAATTGCATGGATACAAGTCCGCCATCCACTAAAACAATATCTTCCATAGCTTCACGTGAAATCGTTTCAAAATAGCCTGAAAAGGAAGCGTGAATTCTTTCTTTTACTTCTAAAGGCATAAATCCTTTCTCTACAGCTGCACCGTAGATTTCTTCAAATTTCTCAAAATTATTCAAATCACCAAATACGGCAATAACGGCAGATGATGTTTCAACTTGAGTTTGATTAAAACGTGCCAGCGGGGCAAGTGTTGCTTTTGCCTCAGGACTTTCAATCACAAGAAAACGCCATGGCTGCATATTAACAGAAGAAGGAGCACGTGTTGCTAATGTAAGAATTTCAGCCATTTCTTCATGGCTGATTTTTACGGATTGATCATAATTTTTAATGGAACGGCGTTCTGCCACAATTTTATTAAAATCATTTGTTACTTGTGTTGTAGTCATAGTAGTCATTGTTATATTTTCCTCTTTTCGTTATGAGTATTATAATTTTAATCACTTTAGACAAAAATATTATAAAATGTCTAAAATAATAACTGTTATTACCTTACTCCACTTTCTTTTCGTTGTAAACTGAAAAGAATTGGAATATCGAATTTGAATGAACACCATTGGATTATGATATAATTTCCTGATAAGGGAGTGGTAGTTTGAGAAAAATTGCACCTGATGAAAGACAGATGATGAGAAAAGCCTATGTAAAAAAGTTAATCCATGTCGTTCGGACTCAAGGATTCCTTTCCCTTACCATTCAAGATATCGCAAAAACAATGAATTTAAGCCGGGCTTCCTTGTATAACTATTTTTCTTCGAAGGAAGACATTATTATGGAGCTGACGAATCTCTGTATTGATTATATAAATGAAGCTGGTCAAATCATTTCCAATGAAGAGTTATCTTATCCACTTCGTTTCCAAAAAGTGTTTGAACATGCTGTTTTTTCAGCTGTCTATGCTTCAGATATTTATTTGACCGATTTAAAAACAAGCTGTATGCATCTTTATGAAAAAAAGATGCACTCAAGAAAAGAACAACTATCTGCGATTCGTACCTTTTATCGGAATGGCATGAAAGCAGAAGTTTTTAATCAATTGAATCCCTCAATCTTAATTATTCAGGATGAAACTGTACTAGGGAAATTGGTGAATACAGCTTTTTTAGTGGAAGAAGAATTGTCATTGAAACAGGCTCTATTGGATTATTATGTAGCGAAGAAAACGCAGGTCCTAAAGCCCGAGTACCTACAAACCACGGAAAATGAAGATATTAATGCGCTGGTAGAAAACATCCTCAAAAAGCTTGCAGCCATCTAAAGACTATAAAAAAGACTCTTACGCGATGGTAAGAGTCTTTAGTAATTTTTTGTTTGCAACTATTCGTTTTTAAACTTGCTTTATATTTTCTGTTGAATTCTGTTTAAAATGGTTGAGAGTGTTTGATTTAAATTCTTTAATTCCTTCATGTCTATGGATAGATTTTCTAGCAATTTTGAAGGAATACATTGAGCTTTTTCTTTTAGTTCTTCACCTTTTTTCGTTAATGAAATGATGACCGTTCTTTCATCCTCTAATGATCTTCGGCGTTCAAGAAGATTATTCCCTTCCATTCGCTTTAGCATAGGTGATAACGTTCCTGAATCTAAAAATAACTTTTGGCCAAGCTCTTTAACCGTCACCGATTCTTCCTCCCAAAGTACCAATAATACTAAGTATTGAGGATACGTTACACCCAACTCTTCTAATAAATTTCTGTATAATTTAGTGATTTCACGTTCGGCTGAATAAATCTTAAAACATATTTGGTTCTCGAGTTTTAATTGATTATTTTCCATTTTCTTGTCCTTTCATCTTTCATTAGTACCATTATAATACAATAAACAATTAATTAAATCACAATTTAATTTTACACAACTTAATTGTTGACTTCAGAATACTTTATCGATAATATAATTTTATAAAATAGATTGTGCACAATTGAATTTTATAAAATTATATTATGGGGTGATTTTTTATGGAATTATTATATACCGCAAGTGCTACAGCAGAAGGTGGCAGAGCAGGAAAAGTAACAAGCAGTGATGGAACATTAAATTTAACACTTTCAATGCCAAAATCTTTAGGCGGTCAAGGAAAAGAAAATGCAACGAATCCAGAGCAATTATTCGCTGCCGGCTATGCAGCCTGCTTCGATAGTGCGCTAAATTTGGTTGCGCGACAAGCGAGAAAACGAATTGAATCTAAAGTTACAGCGGATGTTTCACTTGGAAAAGGCCAGGATGGTGGTTTTAAATTAGCCGCAGTCTTAAACGTGTCGATCAAAGGGGTTTCATTAGCAGAGGCTGAGGAATTAGTCGATAACGCTCATAGTGTTTGTCCTTACTCTAAAGCAACAAATGGGAATATGGATGTTAAATTAATAACGAATGTATTCTAAATTTCTCAGCTTGAAACATGTTGGTGACGAATGAGATTATTTGAGGTAGATCCATTGAAAGAACTGTAGACAAATGTCTACAGTTCTTTGTTTTTGACATCCTATTGCTTAAGGAATTAAAACTAATTTTAAAACCTCATTTATTTATGGCGCGCATCAAAATCAGGTTCTCTTGGCAGCGAGGTTTGTATTTCTCACATGTCTTTAAATAGGAATTGTTGCCCTTAAATGCGAAAGTAAAATAAGCGGAGACTTTTCCGTTATTTGCAGAATGGAGCTCGTTTCGGGGTAAATAAGGGGAGGTTTTCCGATTATGCAAACTAAAATCCCCTATTTTCACGTTTTTCGAGTCAATAGGAGGAATCTCTCCGTCTATTTTACCTATTTTTAATGATAATTTCTAATTAAGCGAAATATTTCCGTTTATTTATCTGATCGGGTACTTAACATGATCCCCCACCCGATAAGAGCGGATCCTCTTGATCCCAGATGCGGGAATCAACATCTTTTTTTCGAACAGTTGAGAAAGTACTTTTTTACCGTCTTGTCACTTAGCTTCAAATACTTCTCGGCTTCTTTAGGGGTTATGGCCTCCCCTTTACGAACCGCTAGCCGAAGCACTTCTTTTTCGACAAAGGACAGAGACATCTGGTCCAGTTAATCACCCAACCATTGGCCAATCACTTGCTGAACAATCTGTTGGCATCGACGAAGCTGTTCTTTCACTTGGTCATAAGAAAAGCGGATTACGATCCATCCGTCAATCACCAACTGGTTTTGACGTTCCAGGTTATCAGAAAATTGCCATCTATATTTGACTTCCAGTTCCATTGATCTTTTTAACGTATTGAAAATAGGGGGATTTTTAAGTGCACTAAAGCAAAAATCATCAAAATCATTGTCCTCCATTTCAACAAATAAAAAAACGGTTTCGGTTATTTTTCTGATAAACGGTTCTTCATCATACCCTTTCACTCCAACCAAGGATAGAGGGTTTTCCAGTGAAAGGTTCAAAACCCCTTCAATTTCTTCAATTTTAATAAAAACCTAGTAAAAAAAATTGGGAATGAAATAAAATTGGCAGATACTTCAATGCTGTAGCCATTGCTATGCTATGGCTTTACTCTTCTTCTCGACCTTCGAAATGGTGCACTTATATGCATGCCAGTATGCCATGGCAATGAAAATCGATCCACCCACCGCATTTCCTAAAAATACAGGGATAAAATTATGAAGGTATTCTATCCATGTGAAGTATCCTGCAAATATGCATGCTGGGATGACAAACATGTTGGCAACAACGTGCTGAAATCCGATTGCTACGAACGCCATGGTCGGGAACCAGATACCGGCAATTTTCCCCATCATATCTTCTGCCCCATACGAAAGCCACACTGCTGAAGCAACCAGCCAGTTACAGCCAATCCCGGAGAGAAAAGCTTGAAGGAAGGTTGCCTCCAGTTTATGCTGCGCAATACTCACTGTCTTTGCCAAAAAAGGTGCAGTTTCCGTCAACCCAACAAGATGTCCAAAAAAGTAAGCTACGAAAATGGCTCCGAAAAAATTACTAACTGTAACAAGAATCCAATTATAAAAAATCTGCTTTGTGTGGATCTTGTTTGCAAGCATCGCTAACGGAACTGCCATCATGTTCCCTGTTAATAACTCTCCGCCTGCAAGTAATGTTAGGATTAAGCCTATCGGGAATACTGATGCTCCAATCAAGCTGCTTAGTCCCTCCAAGTTGGTCGGAAGTGTTGCTGTAACACGAATAAAAAGCAAATATCCAAGTGCGATAAAAGCACCTGCTTCAAAACCTAAAATCAATGTTTGCATGAATGAATATTTTACTTTCTTTGTTCCGTTTACTATTGTGATCTCCATAATTTTTTCCGGTTTGCTATATGACATTATCATCTACTCCTATTAAAGGCTGTAATATATGTGAAGTTATTCACATATTACTATGAATCAACCTTAATTTATTCTGTATTTTGTGAACCTTTCGTTACTATTTTTAGAAAAAGGCTAAAAAATACCTATTGTAACAACGCCCCTTATCGTTGGAAATCCACTGCTGTTAACAAGGAGTAATCAGCGGAGAATACTGCCTAACCACTGAGTGTGTGATTTATCTCATTTAATATTTTTATTTACATTCTTATAATAGTTTTTGGCTATCAAACTATATTCAAAGAAGGTTTGTGGAAGTATGAAAGACAAAAATAGTTATGTTCCATCTAGATTTAATGCTATATCACGTACTGATGACAATGGAGTTGTACTTTTTAATAGTTATACTGGTGCCATTACTTATTTTTCAGATGAAGAAAAAGAATCCGTCTTATCTTCTTTAAAAAGAGATGATATAGATATTTTAGAAAACGAGATACAAAAAGATTTATATAATAATGGTTTTTTAGTTTCTAGCTATGTTGATGAAAAGAGAAGAGCACAATTTCTTCATCAGTCATTACACCGAACAGATATAATGCACCTTATACTTTTACCAACTGAAGCCTGCAATTTCCGTTGTACATATTGTTATGAAACTTTTGAACGTGGAAAAATGAATCGCAAAATAATAAATGGTCTTAAAGCATTCGTACAAGAAAAGAAGGCAAATTTATCGAGGCTACATATTAGTTGGTTTGGTGGTGAACCATTAGTTTCAATAGACGTTATTGAGGAGCTTTCCATTTACTTTTTATCGATTACAAAGGAAAACAATATACAATACTCTTGTGACCTTGTTACAAATGGTTATTTATTAACTAAAGAGGTTTTTCAAAGATTGCTATCTTGGAATATTAATCAATTTATGATAACGATTGATGGAATTGGGGAAGTGCACGATAATCGAAGACCTTTATTAGGTGGTGGGAAATCATTTGGTAAAATCATCGATAATTTAATAGCAATTAAAGATGTCCCAGATTCATTTGATATCACCATTCGAACAAATTTTGATGAAAGTAATTTACAGGAAGCATCCAAGTTAACTGAGTTCTTAAAAGAAAATTTTGCAGATGATAGTCGTTTTGGAATCATGTATCGGCCTGTTGGAAGATGGGGTGGAAAAAACGATGATGACCTGCCTGTATGTAGCCGCACCATGTCAAACAAAAAGATTTGGGAGCTGACTGATGAAGCAATTACACAAGGATTAAGTATGAGCCCCATGGTAATAGAGTCATTAATGCCATCTGCATCGGTCTGCTATGCAGCAAAACCACACTCATTAGTAGTCGGCTCTGATGGACAATTGTACAAGTGTACCCTCTCTCTTGACGAGGACTTTAATAAAGTCGGAAAAATACAGGAAGATGGTAGTCTAGAACTTGATTATGATAAAATCGCCAGTTGGGTAACTTCAGGAGAGGAAACGGATGAAGTTTGCCAATCCTGCTTCTACCGTCCAGCATGCCAAGGCAATCATTGTCCATTATATCGGATCCGTACTGGAGAGAGGCCTTGCCCTTATGAAAAACGAAACATTAAGAAAGCATTAAATTTAATATGGAAAAATAGTTTGTAATAAAGACAAGATATATTGCTAATGGAATTTATGCCTATTTAACCAATATGAAAGGGGGTGAATTACATGCGCATATTACGTCCAGCTACATCTCCAGTTAACAATAATAACACTGGGAAAATTATGAAATCAGTACCAGGCAACTTAAAATAAGAACTTATAACAACAGAAGGCAACTCCCCCATCTGGCGAGTTGTCTTCTTTTATTAGATTATTTAGGATGCACACCAAATATTGCAAACAGTGCCCAAACTTAAACCATTTTTATAGAAAAATAGTGAGTAATCCCTTATTTTGGTCTAGTTTTTTATGTTATCTTTTGTTATTTGAATTTCAGAATAAAGTTGGTGTAACGATTGAGTAAAAAGAAACAAAAAAGGAAAGCAAGGAAGAAAGAACCGAGTGCATTCGGTTCAGGACTAAAGCTATTCGGCTCTTTTATCGTCGTATTGTTTTTAGGCTGGTATATGATGGTGGATCATTTAGATGGGGAAACTTTTGATGAAGGCGTGGAAACTCCCCTTAAAGGAGAGCTATGCGAACGTAGTATATGGTTTGGCAGTGATATATTGAGTTATAGGAATTACTAGTGTCATTGTTATATTTATTTTATTAGTAAAAAGAAGCAATAAGGAATTCATGACATCCTGCTTTTATAGTGTTCCTATTTTTTTAATGAGTTTGGGCTTTACGATTTAGTATATAGTTTTGTTAATTAAAGTGGGTACTGAATCCTTATGATGGTTTTATGTTGTTGCAGCCGTTTTCGGCTTCCTAATAGCTAATCTAGGAAGTTTGTTGATTTGAAACGGAAAGTCGTTGCTTTGAGAAACCTTTCACTGAACTACACAATATGAAACATAAAATAGCATGCCTCAGCGCAAGGCACGCATATTTAATGATCTTTCATTTATTCATATCACTTGAACTGGTTAGCGAGTATTCGGGAGAAAATTGTATTAATCTAAGGGAGTTGAATAAGAGGAAAATAACAAAAAGTGTAATTTCGAATACATACCCTAGTAATGTGGGCCCAGCTGCTTTTGGACCATTGTTCATTGATTCGTTTTATTATTTCTTTTTATTTAAATAAGTATTTGCCAAAGCACCAATTAAAATAAAAGCTACATCTATGATCAAAGGTGAAAAACTAACATGTTTACGCTTTTTACTCCGTATTTTTATTATATTTATGTAGGAATTTGTTTGAGCGGAAGCTTCCTGTTTTAGATTATCTGTGCCATTATGCGCTTTTTTGAAAAGGAGGTCGTCATACCGCTTTCTTTTTCCAACATTTTTGAGAGTTTCATATGCTTCTTTCACTCTTTTAAACTGTTCTTCATTCCCTTTTTCCGTGTCTGGATGTACTTCTTTTACTTTTTTTCGATAAGCTTCTTTAATTTCATTAAAAGTTGCATCATAGGGGACGTCTAAAATACGATAGTAATTTCCATTGGATCCCATGTATTTTTCACCCTCTCTTGGTCATATAGCTCCCACTTTTACGTTTTATTTCTTCCAAAATAGTATTCTGATTCTTTATAAAATATTCGTTTTAAGTACATCATAATATGCATTTTTCATTTATCATAGGTCACATATAAAAAAGCACGGTCAAATTTGTCAAAATTTTCTTAAAAATGATTTACTGCATCATCTCCGATATGTTAAATTAACCATGTTGGCAATATCTGTTAATGAGAGATGTGCTATTTAAACATAAGGAGAGGGAGTTTAATGAATTCAACGAAGCAAATTATCCTTTTGAACGAAATATCGAAGCTCAAATCAAAGGAAGAGCAATGGGAACCTTTTGCTTGGTATAAAGAGATGAGAGAAAGTAGCCCTGTGTTTTATGATGCCGAGCAAAATGTCTGGAATGTTTTTCTATATGATCAAGTCAAGAGTGTGCTTTTTGATCACCAGCTATTCTCCAACAAAAAAGAACGAAGTTTTATTCCCGTTCCTCGAAATGAGGATAACCGAAGCAACGTCAATCATTGTGATCCCCCGGAACACCGAAATCGACGGGCCCTTATTGCCCATGCTTTTACTCCTCGAAGCCTTGAAGAGTGGAGACCAAAGATTCAAGCCATTGTTGATGAATTGATTACGGAAATGGCAAGTCAAACGAACGTGGATATTGTCGAGAAGCTGGCCATCCCCCTGCCGGTTACGGTCATTGCCGATTTGCTCGGTGTCCCTTCCAAGGATCGGGAGCTGATTAAGTCCTGGTCAGATATCCTCTTTTACCCATATGATAAAGAAACTTTTGATGACATCACAAAACAAAAAGCACAAGCTAGCAAGGAGTTTTTCGAGTACTTGTACCCAATCGTTCAAGAGAAGCGAAAGCATCCTTTGAATGACATCATTTCCGACTTAACCAAAGCAGAACTTGATGGTGAACGATTAACGGATGCAGAAGTCGTTATGTCTAGTATAGGACTGTTGGGCGCAGGGAATGAAACAACCACTACACTTCTTTCCCTTATGTTTTACTGCATGTTGTATGACCAACCTGGCATCTATCAGGAGCTTCGAGCTGATTTGTCATTGGTTCCCAAGCACGTTGAGGAAGTGTTACGCTTCCGTTTCCCTGTTTGCATGGATCGACAGGTTGCCCAAGATACAAGCATCTTTGGACATGAGATGAAAAAAGGGCAGGCCATATTAGCGTGGATTGGTGCCGCGAACCGAGATGAATCTCAATTTGTCCATGCGCAAGAGTTTAATATCCATCGTCAGGGCAATCAAAAACATTTGACTTTTGGAGCAGGTCCGCATTTCTGTTTAGGTGCACCGCTCGCTCGCATGGAAGCAAACATTGCTTTAACAACGTTTGTGCAACGGTTTGCCGATATTCAACCAGTGGAGGAGTTCAACGTAACTGAACATTTGATCGCCTCCCCGGGGGGCGGCCAATCCCTTAAGAGCCTCCTCATTCGATTGCAAAATTGATCACAACAAGGATCTATCTTTTTCATAATGGAGATGATCTGATGCGTGTGGTCGCTTCGACAGTGAATTATTTTTCCACTTATCGTCCCATGAACGGTGTGCCGAAAAGCTGCAAATTGACCTGACTACCCTTGTTCGCAAGAAAAAAAGTTCGGGCTTTAAGCCTGTAAGATAAATTATGACACTTGGTCCTTGAACTACTGTATGAAGACCATTCTCAAAGGGGGTCCCTAAGTTTTGTCCTTCATCGAGCTTATGAAGAACATTTTCAAAGGGATATCCCTTACTTTTGTCCTTCATTGAGCTTATGAAGAACATTTTCAAAGGGATATCCCTTACTTTTGTCCTTCATTGAGCTTATGAAGTACATTTTCAAAGGGATCTTGCTCCTCAATCCACTGAACTAGAAATGACTTATCTTGCATGATAAAACTCCTCCTCTTTGCTATTTGTAAGCTAGCCGATGCAATAATTGGATCAGAACAGATAGTCCGGTTTCTAAATCATGGGTTGAAGTATATTCAGACGGAGAATGACTAATTCCTCCCTGACTTGGAACAAACACTAACGCGGTCGGACATATTCGCGCGAATAACTGGGAATCGTGCCCCGCTCCGCTATGCATCACATGATAAGAAATATGACTATCCATACAAATGGTTTGAACCATGCGCTGCAACTGTACATCCATTTGAACCGGCTGAACAGTATGCCACATTTCCAGCCCAATCTCCAAACCCAATTCTTGAGCAATTTCAAGAAACCGCTGCTTAAACTGTTCGCAAAAAATGCTCAATACCGAATTCACCGGGTGTCTTGCATCTACCGTAAATTCCACTTGCCCTGGTATCACATTCGGTACATTTGGTTCCACAAACAGCTGACCAACCGTTGTAACAAGGTCTTCGTCGTATTCTTTCGTTAAGCCATGTAAATCATGAATCATCGTTACGGCTCCCAGAAGTGAATCTTTTCTCCACTTCATTAAGGTTGTACCAGCATGATTGGGCTCTCCCTTTACGGTAATTCGAAACCTTTTTTGACCAACAATCGACTGGACAATACCGATGGATTTTTGAAGTCTTTCGAGACTGGGGCCTTGTTCAATATGTAATTCAACAAAGGCAGAAATATCACTACGGACTACGTCTGGTTCCTCGACCATCCCGGATCCAGCCTCTTTCATTGCCTGGTCGAAACAGATTCCCTCAGAATCTCTTAAACCATTAATATCTTGAATGCAATAGATTCCTGTCATCATGCCGGAGCCCCAGCAGGCAAGAGGAAAGCGGCTCCCTTCCTCTTCACACAATGAAACGACCTCAAGATTCACCTTGGGGTGGCCATGATGCTTTTTAAGATGCTTTATTGCAAGGATACCCGCTAAAATTCCATATGCGCCATCATATTTTCCCCCTGAAAGAACCGTATCGATATGAGATCCCACCAGGATGGTCGGGGCATGAGAATCTTCAGACGCTAAACGCCCAAACAAGTTTCCTATTGAATCATAGGACGTTTGCAGCCCCAGTTCCTTCATCCATTCCTTTAGGGCCTGCTGGGCTTCCTTCCAAGGTTTGGAGTAAAGAGTACGTGTAACACCACCATCAGGAACTGTCCCATACGAGCTTAGCCACTCGATTGCTTCTGCCAGATTGTTAGGAAATGGACTCATGTTACTCCCTCCATTGTTAGAGACACCGACCAATTTTCTCTTTTGTTATCCCTGTTTGGTCGTCATAAATAACCTTCCCCCGTAAAATCGTTTGTTTAATTTTGACTAAAAATTCCTTATTCTCATACGGGGAAAATTTATTCCGAAAACCAAAAGATTTTTTATCCGCAAAGGTCGTTTCATCCAATCGGATCAACACTAAATCAGCATCCAATCCCGGAAGAATCCTCCCTTTTCGATTCGAAATTCCAAATCGTTCCGCTACACGTGAGGTCCCTAAAGGCAGAATATCTTTTAGTTTTATTTTTCGCTTTAAAACCGCATCGAGCATTGCAAGCCATGTAAATTGTACTCCTTGAATTCCCCCCCAAGCATTCCACATGGTGTCAGTTGTTTTCATCGCATAAAGACATGGGGAATGGTCGGATCCAATTGTATCAATCATGCCCTTCGAAAGGCATTCCCATAATCCTTCGACCTCTTCCCGGCCCCTTAGCGGCGGCGCACATTTAAGAATAGCTCCTTGCTGCAAGAAATCATCTTCATCAAAAATTAGATAATGCGGGCAGGTTTCTAGCGTTACGTTTACCCCGCTTTTTTTAGCCAGTTCGATCTGAGCGACTACTTTTGGGGAACTAATATGGACAAAATGAATGGCTGTTCCATATTTTGCGGCAAGCTCTAAGGCATAATTGACAGCCTTTTCTTCTGCTGAAATAGGTCTGCTCATCAGGAAGGCTTTTCGTTCATTTACACCAGGACGTTGCTTATAAAAAGTAGTCAATCTCACAATCTCCTCTTCCCATTCCGCATGGAGGGCAAGAATTTTATTGTGTTCCTTTGTCACTTGCATCGCTTGTTTTAAACACTCCGGTGAAACCAAACTAAAATCCTTAATTCCGCTTTCGCTCATAAACGCTTTCCATCCAATAATTCCATCACTCATTTGAGCCAATTCTTCCCGGCTTTCAAGATTTGTGCCTGTCAATCCCCCCCAAAGAGCATAATCAACATGTGATAGAGAGGTTAAATAACTCTTTTTTTCTAGTAAATTTTGGTAGTTAGTTATAGAAGGGGAACAATTGAGCGGCATATCAAAAATGGTGGTTGTTCCGCCCATAGCGGCTGCACGGCTGCCTGTCTCCATTCCTTCCCAATCGGTTCGTCCCGGATCATTAAAATGGACATGGGCATCTATAAAACCGGGAACAACAAGACAGCCGCTTGCATCAATGACATTTTTGTTTGTTTCTTTCAAAGGTTCAGCTTCATCTTTTACTAGGGAGTCAATTCGCCCATCTTTGATTTTTATGCTTATTTCCTGAAATCCAGCATCTGTAAAAACCAAACCATTTTTTATCCATAACTCCGTTGCCATCCTTTTCACCCTAACTTCCTCGGTAAGTACTATAGCCCCCAGGAGAGATTAACAAGGGAACATGGTAATGAGTCTCAGGTTGGGAGATTCCAAAACGAACTGGAACACACTCAAGGAAAGATGGGTCTCCCATTACTGTTCCGCTCTTCCTGAAATACTCCCCAATGTGAAATCGAATTTCATAGATTCCCTTTTTCATTGACTCCTCCTCCAGGAGCGGCTGGTTTACTCTTCCATCTTCATTTGTATAGCGATTCTGTAAGAACTCAAACTGATGACCCGCCCCCACCAGCCATAATTCCACTAAAACCCCGCTGGCTGGCCTTCCTCTGCTCAAATCCAGAACATGGGTTGTCAGCTTTCCTGTCATTCGCCTGACTCCCCAGTAGTTCCCACGTCCTCGCGTGTCAGCGAAAAACGTTGAAAGCCAAAAGGCGGGCGAGGCTCAGTGAATACTTTTCCTTCTTCTGATGCTGGAATATCGTCTAAAACGGTTTCCCATGTCCTGTTATTGGACTCGAAGCGAACCTCTACTAATTGCGGGAAACGCTGCAGGATCCTTTTACCGATCCGATAAATAAGATTTTGGATGGAAGGAGAGTTTTCTTCATGAAATATGGTACTGGCAATATCTCTTACCTGCTCGGCTGCCACGTATCCTTCCTGTGTATTTCCTTTGGCATCCTCCATATCGTTATAACGCCAATCAATATTTAAATAGATAAATAGCGGACGGTCATAGGATTCTGGCAGTGTCGTATATTCATCCTTCACGTATCCGTAAAAAGAACTTCCCCTCACCTTTATAAGTTTAAGCCCCTTTAAACTGCTTATTTGGTCTGTTGTAGTGATTCCCTCCTTCGTTCGTTTCACTTCAACCGATGCACAAGCCTGCTCATTTAAAGAATAACGAAACACCAAAGGACTTGGCTCGAAACGATCCTTGGTTGGAACGGGAAGCTCTTCAAAGGGAATTTGCTCGCCGGACATCTTGACGCAAGTCATTTGCGGATACTTTTCAAGAAAGCGGCGACCGACAAATTCCAAAAATCCTTCTTGAGTTGCCCCCTGATAATCCCCAGCATGCTTGAGAATAAAATTTTTCATCGAATCGGTTGCGACAAGTACCGTATTGTCGCCTTCTGTAAAGGAGGAAAGAAACGCATCTCCCTCCACTGCCACCTTTACATTCATTCCAAAAAGGATATTCTCGCGCCCCGTAAAGGCTGATTCAGGGATGGACCGAACCGTTGTAAGTGGCTTTGCATAAGTACGATAAACCCAAACAGCTTCTTTTCCATAACTCATGATCCTTTGCATTTACTCATCTCCTTCTTCAAAGATATCGTTTAGACGGAACCCGGCGATTTTATAAACCTCATTTATTGCCGTAATACATTCAACCTCATAGCAATAGTCCACCCGTTCCTTCAAGGCAGATAGAATCACCTCTTTGGTTTGCCCCTTTACTGCCATGATAAAAGGAAAACCAAATTTCTTAACATATCTTTGATTAAGTAATACGAACGTCTCGTATTCACCCTTAGAAAGTTTATCTAAGCCCACTCCTGCTTGTTCTTTTTGAGAAACCTCCGACATTTTTAATTTGCTTCCAAGATCGGGATGGGAACGGAGCAGTGCTAATTGCAACGGTTCCTCTGCATTTTGGACCACTGTGTTCATGGCTTGGAAGAGTTCCTTACATGATTGAAAAGGCAGACGATCCCATGCTTTCTCTACCACCCATGGAGAGTGTTCAAATATCCAGCCAAAGGTGTTAACAAACTCTTCTTTGTTCATTTGATTGACTTTCTGTATTGTTAACCTTTGTATATCACTCATCTCCTTTTCCTTTAAGCTTGAACTGGCTCTTTTAACCAACTGTTCAGGCTCCCAAACAGTTGGAGATTAAAACATGTTAGGCCCTACCTAATCATAACTGGCATCCCCCCTTTTCACTCCGTGATGCTCTTCCCTTGTATCAATATCTAAGAAGCCAGCCAATCATTCCGCTTTATACAACGGCATTCATCGTTTCAAACTTTTTACCTATAATAGCCAAAAGACGAACTATCATCCACATTCGTATCATATAATCTCACATAGAAATTTCTTCATATTTATTTATAAAAGGCTGAGAATTTAGGGGGGAAATGGCTAAGTTCGTTGCGTATGAATCGAAGGTTTACTTTAATATATAAGATAGGAGAGGTTGTTATGTCAGATTTTCCTTTTATGGAAAAAGCCATTGAGATCGCACTTTAGAATGTGTTCACTAGTCACGGCGGACCCTTTGGGGTGATTGTTGTGAAAGATGGAAAGATTATTGGTACAGGTCGGAATAAAGTAACGTCCTCTAATGATCCCACTGGCCACACCGGGGTTCAAGCCATTCGAGATGCTTGTCAAAATACGAATGACTTTTAGCTGACTGACTGCAAGATTTATTGCAGCTGCGAGCCTTGTCCAATGTGTATTGGCGCCATTTATTCGGCTCGGCCAAAGTCTGTTTATGTTGCCTGTACCAAACAAGATGAAGCTTAGTCGTGGCAAACTCTGCCGATGGAAATTATATTTTTACTCATAGACATAAACTGAGAGGAAGTTTCTCGATTAAGACCATGGTAGGAACCCTTCAAACATTGGGAATTAAGGTTTTCCTGCTTATGTATGGTTCTCTATTGAAGCTTCTAATTGGTGAGGAAGAGTAAGAGAATGCACTGAATTTGATAATAATAATCTGGATGATAGTGAAATGTTTCTATTTCTCTATCATCTCTTAACGCATTATTAATTATTTAACAAAGTCGCTTTTACCACCAACAACGTATATTCTTCCTATCGTTTACTTCAAATCAAAAAACTTAAATTTGTAGTTTATAATAAAAAGAAGAAAGCACTCAAATCATTGCCTTCTTCTTTCAAAACTGCAGCTATTTAAGAAACCGGTTCACCGCACCTAGTTAAGTGGAAGCTTTTTCCATACGATTTAACGTTACGAACGGTATGACTTAGACCCCTAACATTTCGTTTAGCGTATTTCCAGAATCCAGTATAATTTGACCATTATAACCGCTTAAATAAAACTCTGTTGCTCTTGTATTAAACCCTTGGTAACTGCTACTTGTTTGAATGACAGAATTAGACACAAATCTAACATTGGTAACCGGACCATTTACTACAGATGCACTTAAAACAAGCGCAGAGCCTTCATTTAGTCCTATGGCTGCAGCTTGTGGATTTCCGTTTATCGACGGAACTGTTTGTTGTGTTCCATTCCCACTCGTTATGACTAGAGGTGAACCAGAAACAGTCCATACATTTAACGGATTATCAGGAGCTTCACACACCGTTATCGTATCACCTATCCATGTAATAACATATCCGAAAACCGTAGTAACGTACTTATACCCTAGCAGTAGATTCGACGTACCTGATGGTGCCCCGTTTAATCCAGACGTAAGGGGAATGGCTCCTGTAGGGTCGCAAGGGGATGGCAGTCCCGGCGGTAAATTATTGATGCAATGTAAAGCTTTTGCGGTGCAATATAATGAGTCAGCTAAATACTCCCTCGCTTTCTCTACGTTTCCGTTTTGTGTTTCATTGCGTGCATTTTTCAACTTGTCGATTGAACGATTTATCTTACTGATACAATTATTTATGTCGGAACTTTCCGAACAATTACATCCCATATTATCAAATCCTTTCGTAGATTGCCGTACCATAAAATATGCGTTTTACGACCAATTTGAAAGGGACAAGTTCCTTATTTTTTTATCGGCTGTAGTCTTGTTAAATTGAGGTTCCACTTTGATATAAAAAACTGCCTCTACTTATGATTCGGTTCAGCGTAACGCATATAAATGAGGTTCTCTTGAATTTTGAGAATGCTATCAAAGTTTGAGTAACTAGCGAAATTAAAATAAACGGAGATTTCCGGTTATTTGCTAAATGGGGATTTTTTCGGGATAAATAAGGGTAGATTTCCGATTATTCAAAGAAAAATCCCCAATTTTCACGTTTTTCGAGTCAATAGGCGGATTTCTCCGTTTATTTAAACCATTATTTTTATTATTTATAAATTAACAGGATTTTTCCGACTATTTATCAAGTTGAGTGATTTGGTG
Organism: Neobacillus cucumis; assembly: GCF_016107705.1. The sequence goes on along the minus strand of NZ_JAEHGC010000012.1, from coordinate 116,917 downwards.
CTTTACTTGATCTCCCAACTGATAAGTGCGGACTCTTTTAACCCCCGATGCGGGTATCAACAACTTTTTATCGACTAATTGAGATAGTACTTTTTTTACCGTCTTGTCACTTAGCTCCAAATACTTCCCGACCTCTTTAGGGGATATGGCTTCTCCTTTTCGAATCGTTAGCCGAAGCACTTCCCTTTCGAAAAAGGACAAAGATGTTTGGTCGAGTACATCACCTAGCCATTGGCCAATCACTTGCTGAACAATCTGTTGGCATCGACGAGGCTTCTCTTTTACTTGGTCATAAGAAAAGCGAATCACAGTCCATCCGTCAATCACCAACTGGTTTTGGCGTTCCAGGTTGTCGGAAAATTGCCATCTGCTTATGTTCCTTAGGTGAGGTCCATAACCGTCAACCTCAAAGCAAATCCGGATAGCGGGACGAATATAAGCAAAATCCAAATACCTTTTGCCATCCTTAAAATCATCGACTTCATATTCTGGATGAAGATACTTGAAATGGTAAAATAAAGGCCACCACACTTGCTTCAAAAACAACATTTCAGCTTGTTTATGACCTTCTTGTAAACGCCTCAGCCGTTCACCTGTTCTTGCCTGCAAGTGAGCATTCATAAAAGCATGGTATTCTTCTTCAAATCCCATAGCACCCCTCCTCATATCCAACAGTCATAATTACTGATAAATCGTTTCAAGAAATTTAGTGGATGAACGCCCCAAATTATACAGTTAATCTAAATGGCTTAACTTAATTGGAAACTTTTTAATAAGAAGGTCGACATCATGGGCTGCATATATATTGGACGTCACGATTTTGATTTGAAATTCAAGCGCGATTTTTAAAATTAATGAGTTTTAATGCGAGTGAAAAAAAAAGAGGTTTTATGTGGCTTCAAAAGAGTTGCAGGGTGGCTAATATAAAAAGACAATTAGGAAGAATTTAACGACAGAACTACTCTTAGTTTAATAGAGTTACTAATTTTGTCAATCTATTTCATTATATTAAGACAATATCATTCATATCATTTCTAATTCTGTTTAGTGAACTTTGCCTCCCCAACCTTAAGGAGAGGCATATGGATAAAACCCTCATTTACTTATGGTACGGTTCACCCCGATTAATCCCAAATCACTCATATTGAGTTTTTAATTCACCTTGTCCGACGGTAAATTTCTCTTGACCTTTATCCAAAGTTTCAAGACACTTCTTGATTATTCCCTGTTCTGCAGCTAAATCCTCATGAACTGTCTCCAAATTTTCTAGCCTGACATTTGTATTTTGGATCTCTGAAAGAATTTTATCTAATATTTCTTCCATTTCTAAAACCTCCGTCTTTTGTCAGCCATTTTTCCAACTATTATAAAATATTTGGACTACCGAAGTAAATCATGTAAATTCCAAAAAAATACAAGATAACCTTTCTTTTTGTATTTTTCTATCAGTTCACCCTTCAATAAAAATAGCGTGCCCAAAGACTAGGCACGCCTATTATAAGATCTTCCCTCCATCCCTTACGCTTGAACTGGTTTCCCGCTTGTTTCCTGGTCTACTGAATGGTTTACTCTAAAGCGTCCTGCAACAAAGGCGGCAAGGAGTGCACCCACGACCATGGCAAAACCTAAGATATAAAAACCATTGATCAAATTCCCATCATGAGCGACCGCACCGACAACGATCGGGCCCACAATTCCCCCGAAATTCCCGCACAGATTGATGAGACCATTGGCCGTCCCTGCTTGATCACGCGGTACAAAGGACATCGCCCATGCCCACCATGGACCCATGGCAGCGTAAATACCGATACCTGCGACGCATAGTACAATAAGGTTGGCAACAAGACTTAATCCAATGAAATGTTCAAAAATGAGAGCTAGTCCTCCGATCAGTAAAGGAATGGCTACAAATAAGCTTCGGTTCCCGCCACGTCGATCAGACCAACTTGCATTGATATACATGGCGATGGCGGCAAGGATAAATGGAATGGCAGAAAGAAAGCCAATTGCCTGAATTCCCATACTGCTTAACTGTTTCATCAAACTCGGCATCCAAAGACCGAAGCTATACAGTCCCGTGATCCAAAGAAAATAAATAATCGAAAATACCCAAATTTTCGGATTGCTAATGACCTCTAAAAGTGAACCCTTCTCTTTCACTGCTGTTGACTTATTCTCTAGCAGATAATCCCGCTCTTCCTTGGAGAGCCTGCGGTCCTTGGCCGGAGAGTCCGGGGCCAAAAAGTAGAAAACAACGGCTAAAATCAATGGAGGAATCCCTTGTAAAATAAACATCATTTCATAATTCCACGTATGAATCATCCAGCCTGCTAAAGGAGACATAATAATAGAAGAGATCGGCAGCGACATTTCTGAAAAGTTGATCGCCCTAGCCCGTTCTTCATCCGGATACCAGTTGACGAAATAGATTGAAAATGCAGGCCATACAACCCCTTCCGCCAATCCCATGATAAAGCGGACAGCCATTAGAGCAGCAAAGCTATGAACGACACCCGTGAGAATTGCGGCTACTCCCCAAATAATTAAGGCAAAAACAATCATTGATTTAGCACTGAATTTGCCGGCAACCCACCCTCCCGGTATTTGGGTCAGGACATATCCCCAGAAGAAACCGGAAAGTAACACACCTACACTGGCGGTGGATAGTCCAAGGGATTTAACCATTAAAGGGGCGGCCATTCCAATATTGGAACGGTCCACGAAAGCCGTCAAATAAATTAAAAATAGTAATAATCCGATACGGTACCAGCGGGCTTTTGGAATCTTGTTCATTTTTATCTCACTCTCCATTTTTTAAATTTTATGATACGTCACCTTCTGTAGGTTTGTCCGGAAAGGAATCGAAGCAAGGACTGCGGCTAGCAGGCTTCCCAGCGTTAAATTGCAAACCATGTTCGCCATCGCTGCCAGTCCTGCCAAAGGTCCAAACGCATCATTCGCCAGAACCGTTGCCAAAGCAGAATTGCAAATCCCCACTTCGAACACAATCGAACGACATACCGCTTCGTCATAACGAAGGATTTTAGCAAAAAGATAGCCAAGCAGCATCTGAAGAATGATTTGCATGGATACACATAGGAATAACTTAGGTAAAATGGCTGGATGCGCAAGCAACGGAATACTTGCCTGGGAAGCAATGCCGAGAACCACGATGTATAAGGCAACGGAAGAAAAGATCGGCGCTGCCGGCTTCACATGCTGCTGAAGCTTTGGAAATTTATATTGTATAAATATTCCGACTATTAAAGGTAAAAAAACGATCTTTGTCATCTTCCAAACAAAGGAAAAATAATCAAAATGGACACTGGAGCCAATAAAAAACTTGGCTAAAGCGGGCGTGAGCAATGGTCCGATTATCGTGTCCACTGCTGACATGGTCACACTTAAAGCAAGATCTCCTTTGGCAATCAATGTGTTTAGATTCGCGGAAGTGCCGCTGGGAACAATTCCAGCCATCACCACCCCTGCAAAAAACTGAGTCGATGAAAAAAATAGATACCCAACAATTACTGATACAACTGTTGCAATCACCCATTTTCCAGCAGAACCTACAAGAGGCGCTTTTGGTTTTTGGATTAGAACGATTAAGCGCTCGAGATCCAACGTCAATCCCATAATCAGGAGGACGAAGCTTAGGGCAAGGCTAGTATACCCCCTCAACGGAGAGAAGAGCTCCGGTGAAAAGACAGCCCATGCAGCAAAAGCTACAATCCAAATAGGCATTAAGCGGGCGATCACAAATGTGGCGGTTTTCATTCGAATGGAGCCTCCAAATCAATTTACAAATCACAAAAAGAGTTTTAATTTTCCGATTATTAAAATTATCACATTAGCCAGAAAAATACAATGCTGCTATAATAATCCATACTTTTTACCTAAACCAATAAATCGATTCCTCTATCCGATTAAGCTTCACTCGCTGGCCGATCAAGGCTTGGTCTCCCTCCAAGCGGGCCGTGACCCCTAATCCGCCGTCCAATTTGACGAGAGCAACGATATAGGGCAGCTGTGATGCATACTTTCCCGAAGCTACGCGAATGGTCGTATAGGAATAAATGCTGCCTTCGCCTGATTGCACTTTTTCAACAAGCTGGCCGGAGGCGCATTTTGGACAGCCGTATTTTGGCGGGATGGCTTGATGGCCGCATTCCTTACAGACGACTACAGTGATTTCCATGCGTTATACCCCCTTTCCGGCAAAAAGATGGACCACGGAATAGGCTCCCGTGCCGCCCAAGTTTTGCGCCATCCCAATCCTGGCCCCTGGCACTTGGTTGGGAGCATTTCCTCTGAGCTGGGAGACCACCTGAATGATTTGTGCAACACCGGTCGCTCCAATCGGATGACCGCGGGATAGAAGACCACCGCTTGTATTAACCGGAATCTGCCCGCCGTGCTGCGTCAGCCCTTGCTCGACCGCCTGCCAGCCTGTTCCCTTCTCGAAGAAGCCGAGATCTTCAATGGCAAGAAGCTCGGTCATGGAGAAACAATCATGAAGCTCGAGCACATCGATATCTTGAGGGCCTAATCCGGCTTGGGCATAAGCTTGCTGTGCTGCTTCAACCGTTGCAGAAATCGTCAGCAGTTCGGGAATCTCCTGCATCAATGGCGGACCCGAGGCCTGCCCCGAGGCTAGAATTTGGACCCCCTGCTCAGCAGCTGAAAGAACTATTGCTGCAGCTCCGTCTGTGATCGGGGAACAATCAAATAATCCAAGCGGGTCACAGATCATCCGGGCTTCCATGATCTCCTCGATAGACGTCGCCTTTTGGAACTGGGCCCTTGGGTTATTCCTTGCATATTCGCGGTTTTTCAGCGCGATCATGGCCAAATGCTCTTTACGTGCACCCGTCTCATATAAGTAGCGATTGGCGATAATGCCGAAAAATCCAGGAAATGTTAATCCAGCTGGGCCCTCATTCGAGTCATTGTCCATCGCGGTGTTAATCGCATGTGTCACCGACTCCGTTCCCGCATGTGTCATCTTTTCAACCCCGACCACCAAGACCCGATCATAGATTCCTCCAGCGATCAGCTGGTATGCCTGACGGAAGGCAATCCCTCCGGAAGCACATGCTCCTTCCATTTTGGCGGCGGGAATCGGACCCAATCCAAGTTCACTTGCCAGCATAGAGCCGAGAATTTCTTGTCCGGCTAAGCTGCCTCCCATGAAATTGCCGACAAAGATGGCATCAATTTTCGGCTTGCCGGCGTCTTGCAATGCTTCCCGGCAAGCTTCCACGGCAAGCGATTTGACGCTGCGGTCGTGTTTGCCGAATTTCGTCATGCCGATCCCGGTTACGGTTACCTTTCTCACTGGATCACCCTCCAATACTCTGCACGAATTTCCTTGCGCATGATTTTCCCGTAAGAGCTTTTCGGCAGCTGATCCACAATCAGAATCCCTTTTGGCTTTTTAAACCCACCCAAGTGATTCTTGCACAACTCAATCAGCTCCTGCTCTGTCACGTTTTCGCCCTCTTTTAGCACGACATGGGCATACACCGATTCTCCCCATTTCTCATCAGGGATGCCAAATACGCAGGTCTCCTTTACCGCCTGATGAAGATTGAGCACCTCTTCCACTTCCCTTGGGTACACATTCGCTCCTCCGCTGATGATCACATCTTTCTTGCGGTCGACAAGATGAAGATACCCATGCGGGTCGAGCCATCCTAGGTCTCCGGTATGAAGCCACCCATCCTGTAAGGTTTCGGCCGTGGCATCAGGCTGATTCCAATATCCCTTCATCACAAGTGACCCCCGGCAAATAATCTCGCCTATCTCTCCAGCGGGTAAAACCATCCCTTGATCATCGACAATCTTCACATCGACAAAAGGACCGATCGCCCCGCAAGAATCAGGCTTATTTCCCAGCTCGTCCCTTGGCATCATGGTGATGGTCATGGGAGCTTCCACCTGTCCATACGTTTCGACAATTTTCGGACCGAGACACTCCAAAGCATCCTTGATTTTCTCTGCTGCCATCGGAGCACCAGCCATATTGATTGTCCTTAGCGAAGAAAGATCACGGGAATGGAAGCTTTCTTCATGAATCATTAGATTCACCATTGTTGGAACGAGGAAAACGGTGCTGATTTTCTCTCTTTCAATGGTCTCAAGAAAATCCTTTGGTTCAAACTTATTGAATACCACCTGCTTGCATCCCAATAAAAGAGCACATTGAGCCAGAAAGTTGCTGCCGTGTGTAAGTGGGGCAACATGACCAATCACATCCTGTTGCGTCATTCCGCAGCCCATAATCAAGGAAAGTGCACCGGAAATGAAATTACGATGCGTGAGCATTACCCCTTTGGGCCTTCCGGTTGTTCCCGATGTATACATGATGGCGTAGGTATCGTCTTCGTCCACCTCAATATCTGGAGTCGTACTGGGATAGAACGAAATCCATTCCTCGTATTCCTCTGTCGTCACGATGGGAATCGTTGTCTCGACCCCCTGCAATAAATCGGGTTCAGCGATTAATAGGCTTGCCCCCGAATGCTCGAGTATGTATTCATGCTCTTTTGGATGCAAGCGGTAATTGAGGGGCACCTTAATCAGCCCCGCCCAGGCGATGGCTACGTCCAATTCAATATGCTCCAAGCGGTTTGACATCAGAATTGCGACCCGGTCCCCCTTCTTCAAGCTGCGGTCAAGCAAGGCTTGAGCCAAACGGGCGGCCCGCTCCCCCATTTCCTTGTATAAAAAAGTCGTTCTTCCATCCGTTAGCGCCTGTTTATTGGCACGGCTGAGGCAGGTCTTTCTGGCAAGGCTCGCGATTGTTTCCATAGCTTCATCACTTCCTTCGATATTGAATGGTTTGAAAGCCCAGTTCAGGGCGATACGCCCGTACAGCATCTATTCCCTGTCCAACAAGGATCGAATATTCCAACGTAACCAAGATGATGTTCTTTCCCTTGAGAAAATGCCCTCCCCGAATCTGGCCATCCTGATCTATCACTAGTCCATGAAAATGTAGGTCCAGTTTCCCTTCTTGGTCTCGGCAGATGAATCCCGTGCCTTGGAGGATTTCCATGACACCTTGGATGGTCACGGGATTGCTGTAGGCGGGCTGTCCATCCGAGTCTTTGGTCCCGTATACGTAATATGCCTGCTCAAGAGATCCGATACAGGTCACCATGCCGGTCTCGACCCCGTGGTACTTGCATTCCTCGAGGAGTCCTTGCATTAAATCCTGGCCTTTGGCGAGTGTTCCCCACATCACACCTTGATCGCGGTTATAGACCGATTGCCTTTTCGCTGACATGTCATTCTCCCCCTTACACCATTTGCACGCCGCCGCATACATTGAGTGCTTGGCCGGTAATGTAGGCAGCATGATCAGAAGCTAGGAATAAAGCGGCTTCAGCGACATCCCGCGGCTGCCCTACTCGTTTAAGGGGAATCGGACCCACATAGTCAAGGATGGCTTTTTCCGCGGAACCGCCAAAAAGGCTAGCCCGGTCACGGCCAATCGCTTGCAGCATTTCCGTTTCCATTGGGCCGGGACAGACAGCATTTACTCGCACCCCATATTCTCCGAAAAATTCCGCCATCGACTTCGTTAAACTAAGAACCGCTGCTTTCGAAGCCCCATAATGCATCGCCAGCGGCCGGGGAAAGCGGGAGGCGATGGAGGAAACATGGATGATGGACCCCTGGCGCCTTGTGATCATATGCTTCCCGACTGCTTGGGAAAGAAAGAACAGCCCTTTTAAGTTGACGGAGAGCACACGGTCCCAATCCTTTTCCTCTATTTCAAAAAAATGCTTCGTCTGCATAATCCCTGCATTATTAATCAGAACATCGATCCGCTCCGTGTCCATCATGACTTGGTCGACCGAATTCCTCATTTCTTGAACATTGGTAATATCCATGACCACACTTTTCACATCATCGGTCTTCTCCTGACATGCCCGCTTTGCCGTTTCCAAGGCCTCTTCATCGCGATCGACCAGGATTAGGTTGGCTCCTTTTTCGGCGGCGGTACGCGCCAGGCCTAACCCGATGCCTCTGGCAGCACCAGTAATCATGATGAATTTTCCTGCGACGTTATCCAATGGCCAGCCCTCCGCATACTTTCATGACTTGGCCGGTCACATAATTGGAAGCGGGTGAAGCCAAATAGACTACGGCCTCGGCAATGTCAGCCGGATCGCCCATCCGCTTGATCGGCTGCCCGTCCAATGGATACTCCAGCCCTTTTGTCAGTTCCGTAACGACGGACCCTGGGGCGATGCTGTTACAATAAATGCCGAGCTCCCCTACTTCCTTGGCCACCCATTTCGTCAGGGCGATGATGCCTCCTTTAGAAGCGGCATAAGCCGGGCCGGATCTTCCCCCATTGCTGCCTGGAAGGCTAGACGAAACCCCCCCAATAATGCCTGAAATGGAACTGATGTTGATGATTTTGCCGTAGCCTTGATTCTTCATATGTGGATAAATCACCGCTTGAGTAAACAGGAAGGTCCCGAGGAGGTTCGTATCTAGATCGCGCTGCCAGTCCTCCACCGTCATTTCCTCCAATCCAAGTCTAGAGGCAGTACCGGCATTATTGACGAGGATATCGACTCTGCCTAGGCGTTCAACTGTTTCAGTAACCGCCTTTTGAACATCCTCTTTCTTGCGTATATCAACCTGCATCGAGAGAACCCTACTTTCCGGATTTTCCGCTTGGATGGCTTGTACCGTTTCTTCACTGGATATAAGATCAATAATAACAATATGGCATCCGCTTCGAGCCAGGGCTCTTGCACATGCAGCACCGATTCCCCGTGCAGCTCCCGTAATGATGGCCACTTGACCTTTCAAACTATCGTTATGGCTTATTTCCCACATATGCAAAACTCCTTTCCATTTATGAATCTACTATGCAACTATCATGCCAAACGTTTATGACTTGCAAAATCAAGCGCTTTCAAAAAAAATATGCATTTTCGCATATGCCAAAATGCATATTTTTTTATATTTTTTGCGCATACTTGCCTACATAGTTTTCAAAATATAAAATATATTCAAACAAGTAAAAATAAAGGTGGATTTCCATGACCAGTATGAAAAATACTCAGATCACCGAAAAGCTTTACCAATCACAATTATTACTATCGCATTTAATTGATAGTGCCTTTGATGGCGTCACCATCATGGATCCTTCTGGAAAAATCATCTGGTACAATAAAGCCTATTTACAGATATCAGGTCTTTCCCCCCATTTATTGGATACCTTAACCGTCGATGAAGTAATGGAAAGAGGATTCGTCAAGCTGGCGGTATCGAGGGAAGCCATCATTCAAAAGAAGACGATTACGAAGCTGAACCAATATTCTACTGGGATTGAAGCCTTGGTTACCTCCACTCCTGTCCTGGATGAAGAGGGAAATTTGTTGTTTGTGATTAGTAATATAAGAGATTTAACGGAGCTGAATCGCTTAAAAAGACAGCTTGACCAAACGAACAGCTTGACCGAGAGCTATCGGAAAACTCTTCAGGAAATGCAATTGCCGAGCATGGATGGCAAGCAAATCATCTACCGCAGCAAGGCAATGGAAAAGATCGTTTCCCTTGCCCAAAAAGTTTCTGCTATCGATACACCTGTTCTGATTTTGGGAGAATCTGGGGTGGGAAAAGATGTGCTCGCCAACTATATTCACTTCATCAATGACCGCCATGACAAAGGCCCCTTTGTAAAAGTCAACTGCGGCGCCATCCCGGAGAATCTTCTCGAGTCCGAATTATTTGGTTATGAGCCGGGTGCCTTCACAGGCGCGGCACGGCAGGGGAAAGCGGGACTTTTCGAGGTGGCCGATAAGGGTACGTTATTTTTGGATGAAATCGGCGAGATGCCTCTCTCCTTGCAGGTGAAATTACTGGGGGTTTTACAAGATATGAAGATTCAAAGAGTAGGCGGAACGAAATCGATCCCCATCGATGTCCGGATTATTGTGGCCACGAACGCAAACCTGGTAGAGCTGATTCAAGCGAGAAAATTCCGTGAAGATCTTTTCTTCCGAATTAACGTGCTGCCCATACACGTCCCGCCACTCCGGGAGAGGCAGGAGGATATTTTTGTCTTGCTTGTGCATTTTCTTCAGATGTTTAACAAAAAACATGGAAGGGACAAAGCATTCCCCCCTCATGTCATTGATCAACTTCTTGCCTACCCATGGCCCGGAAACGTTCGTGAGCTAAGAAATGTAGTGGAGCGGCTTGTCATCTTATCCGATGACGACCTCATCCACGAAGCCTTGCTTCCTCCGACTATTTATCAGCACAAAACGGCCCAGCCATCTCCTGTCTCACAGAATATGGGAGATGGAAGAGATTCACATCTATCCTTAAAAGAAATGGTCAATGAGTATGAAAAAACCCTGCTCGCATCCTATTTATCTACTTGTCGTCCTATGAAGCGCTGTGCCGAAAAGCTGCAAATTGACTTAGCTACGCTTGTTCGTAAGAAAAAAAAGTTCGGGCTCTAAGCCTGGGTACAAGAATTGCGCCCGTTTACGAAATAAATAACATATTTCTCTATCTCAATATATTAACCATAAGCAGAAATTATTTAGCGTGCCAAAGTGCTTTTAAATCATGGCACGCTTTCACCTAAGCTTGCTGTCATATAATGGACTAGTCAAGATTAGGTGAATTCGCTTTCATTTAACCTTAGTAAAAACTTTATAAAACCTCTTGAGCAAGATTTCTATTATCTAAAACTCTTTTCGCTTTTCCATCAGTACGAGGCAGGCTTCCTGGTTTTTTGATAATCGTATCCATTGTCACTAAACAGCTGGATTTCATCTGATGCTGAATATTCTTTTTTAATTTTTGAATAGTCGCATGTCCTAAATCTTCTCCCACTTCCTCAAAAAGCTGTTTTTCAATTTCAACGTGTAATTCTAAACTGTCTAAACTCCCTTTTTTCATCAAATGAATTTGATAATTTGGAACAAGCCCCTCAATTTGTAAAAGAACACGCTCAATCTCTGTAGGGAAAACATTTACACCGCGAATAATCAGCATGTCATCTGTCCGCCCTTTTAACCGGGACATACGTGTATGAGTTCTGCCGCATTTACATTTTTCACGGGTGATGGAAGTAATGTCCCCTGTGCGGTAACGAATAATGGGCAGTGCTTCTTTTGTTAAGCTGGTAAACACAAGCTCTCCATCTTGGCCATCTTCGACCGGTTCTAATGTTTCAGGGTTAAGAACCTCCACAAAAAAATGATCTTCAGCAATATGCAAACCATCTTGAGCTTCATAACACTCAATGGCCACCCCAGGGCCCATTACCTCACTTAAGCCGTAAATATCAATCGCTTTAATGTCCAGTTTTCTCTCAAGTGTAGCCCGCATTTCCTCTGTCCACGGTTCAGAACCAAAGATTCCATATTCAAGACTTGTCTCACGCGGATTCATTCCCATGCGTTCCATTTGCTCCACAATATTTAAAATATAGGATGGGGTTCCACAAATTCCTCTTGGTTTAAAATCATTAATAATTGTGATTTGTCTCTCCGTATTTCCCCCTGAAATAGGAACTGTGGCAGCCCCCAGTTCTTCCGCCCCATAATGAAGTCCAAGCCCGCCTGTAAAAAGACCATATCCATAAGCATTATGAAAAACATCTGATTTTCTACCCCCAGCTGTAACGATGGAGCGAGCAACTACTGATGCCCAATTTTTTATATCATTTTTTGTATACCCGACAACCGTTGGTTTGCCGCTCGTTCCAGATGATCCATGGATTCGGTTTACTTCGTCCATCGAAACGGCAAACAATCCAAATGGATAGTGGTCCCGCAAGTCTTTTTTCTTTGTAAAAGGTAGCTTTTTTACATCGTCCAAAGAGTGGATATCTTCAGGTGTGATTCCCAATTTATCAAATTTTTCCTTATAATGCGCCACATTTTCATAAACCTTACTTATCGTTTGTTTAAGGCGTAAAAATTGTAATGCTTCCAATTCCGTGCGACTCATCGCTTCAATTTCCGGATTGTACATTTACGATCCCCCTAACTCTTCCCTTTAAAAATAAACAAAAAGTTAAATAACGTTAATTCAACGATATTCGACAAAATGTAACATATGTATAGATTAATACTAGCGCATGAATACATGATTCCGAAAAAGAAATCGTGATATCCACGCTCAGTTCTATCAATGGTTTTAAATTTTTAGTAGTTTACCCTTTCTGGAAAAAATTATAAAGTAAGCTTAATCATGCCTGCGAAGTATTTTTATTAAAACCATCCTCTTCCAAATGGAGGGGGTCCATTTGTGTGGAGGAAAATTGTAGTACCTAACAGTAAATAATCCAGATTGTGAATCATTACACTTAAACTGCTACCTGCTCAATAAAAAGGCTGCCGTAATTAGCAGCCAGTTCTTAAGTAAAGCTCACAAGAAAAAGAGCCGCAACAGCGACCCTTTTGTTCAACTCAAGCACCCTTTTTATTTTCACATTATGTTCGTAGTGTGCATCACTTTTTTCATAAATAGGTATCAGAACTAGTCCGCACAAACAAAAGTTCACATAGACTATTGAGGTAACATGACAAATTCACCTGGAGGTAAAATACCTATGAAAAGAAATATGGGATTTGGTGGGTTTCCATCAAATGCAATGCCAAATCTGGTTGCTCCTGTACAACAAATGCCAGCTCCATTCTGTCCGCCACCACCATGTCAACCAATATACTGTCCGCCTCAAGCGTTTCCTGCACAGTATGATCCGCCACTTGTTTCACCTGGACAACAATATGTTAAAACAAATTTATTTAATAAAGTCGTACAACATATTCATCCTTCTCATACCACTACTGTCAACAAGCTTCATGTAAATCATCAACACTATTTTCCACACACAGAATCATGTGTAAATGAATGCTGTGAAACACATACGATGTGCGGTGCCCCCGTTAATCCTTGCTGTCCACCTGGACCATTTGGATTTTAATTTCCTTTCCCCTCCCCATTAAGGAGGGGTACATAATTGTACCCCTGTCGCCATGAAGAGCACGAGTGTTATTGGAAGCCTATTGTGAATTTACATGTGTTACTACTCTTTTAAATTCATTATCGTACTACAACTGCATATTTTAAAGCATTATAGGATCTTTCAAAGACACTTTTACTTACCCAATATTTATTGTTTGTGCTTTTACTGTTTGGATCTGCAACATAGTAACTGCCTGTACTTTTATTGTAACCAATCAATGTTACGACGTGCATATTGTCAACCATATTTACCTTCCCTGCACTTCCCATATCCCACTTCGCCCATGTTGGTTTGGCAAAATTTAATGTAACGTATACAACTGCTGGATTTCCTTTATCTAGTTCTTTTTTTAATTGAGTAGTAGAATACCCTGTTGCATTGACAACTTTACTACTATATTTTCGGCCAAAATCTGTTAAAGGTTTTGGGAAAATGGATTGGAATACACCATTTACATTTTTGTATGGCGTGCCTGCATATCCAAGATACGGATTATTCTTAGTTTTTGGCATCTTATCAAGCAATGTTTTTAAACTTTGACTGGTATACCCTTTATATTTTAAAGCCATTAATAAACTAGCACCCTCACATCCAAATGGGGCATAGGTTGGTGTTAATTGACTAACATATGGTACATTTACCTTTACCGTTTTGACTGCCTGTGTGCTAACTTTTTTAAGATATGTTGAACTTGCGTACCCTATGTAACTCTTATATTTGACTTTATACCAACTGCCACTTTTTGAAATATAAGTAACGGTTTTTCCTTTTGGCATGACTAGAACACGAGAATATTTTGTTCCTGGCCCTTTGCGTAAATTCAAATTTTCTATTGTTTTATAGGTCTTAGTTGTGGATGCTTCAACTGAAGATGCTCCTAAAACCTTAGCGTCTAAGACATTTGGTAAAATACCACTCGTAAAAATTGCTGATGCGATTAAAGAACTGGCTACTATTTTTTTCATAACATTCCCCTTCTAAAATATGTAATTCTGATTTTAAGTCTTTCATATGTAACACTCTTATTGAATTGGACTACATCAACAAAGCAAATTTAAAATTGATCACGTTGAAGTTATTTTAACCTTATAATATACTGCATAATGTAACAAGAGCCAATTATCATAATTTGTTATTGAACTAAGCTGCCATTAAACTATTAAGACAAATAGGGGTTTTGGATAATTTGGAATTTTTACGACACCCTACCTAATATTGGATAATTAATTGAGATAATTTCTAAGTGAGGCAGCAAATGCAAGATCCAGGTAAACAAAAAATCACCCACAAATAGAGATAAGTGTTCCACCAAACTTACCCAACGTATTCGATTGAAACAATTGATTTCCAGAGCTTCGAGTTAATGTCAATGTTGGCTCCTAAGTACGGTGATGGATTACGCGTGAATCCGTTCTGAAATACTTAACAAAATTACCCTTAGCAAAGAGGAACGTAGTAAATGGATAAAATTAAAATAAACGCAACCCAGCTTTTCGTACTAGTATTTTTATTTGAGATGGGTACTTCAATCCTCTTTGGTCTTGGAGCCAATGCAAAACAGGATGCATGGATTACCATTTTATTAGGGTTAGCAGGTGGTTTGATCGTCTTCTTTATACACTATCGTCTGTTCCTTTTTTATCCAGAATTGATTCTAACGAGCTATATACAAAAAATTGCCTGAAAATGGCTGGGCCGGATCATCGCCTTATTCTATGTCATCTATTTTATCTATATTGCCTCATATGTATTACGAGATTTTGGGGAACTCTTGGTAACGACTCTTTATACAGATACGCCGTTAATTGTCATTAATTCATTGATGATTCTGACCATCATTTATGGCATTCATAAAGGTTTAGAAGTAATCGCGAGAGTAGGGCAGATTTATTTTGGCATTATTTATTTAATGGCCATAATAGGATTTCTGTTAATTATTTTTTCCGGGTTAATCCATTTTGAATTTCTAAAGCCTATTCTTAAAAATGGATGGAAACCCATATTTAAAGAGTTTTTCCCTGGCACACTTACATATCCTTTTGGAGAAATACTTATTTTCACGATGATCTACCCGTTTGTAAATGAACCAAAAAAAATAAAATTTGTTTGTATTGGCGGGATGATTTTAAGTGGGATTAATATTACCATTACTGCGATTATTACCATTTCAACCATTGGTCCAGAACTTTATACGCGCTCAAACTTCCCATTGTTAACAGCCGTTTCAAGAATTCAACTGGCAAATTTTATTGAGCGGCTGGATGTTCTTTTTATGCTCTACCTAATCATTAGCGGTTTCTTTAAAATAATCTGTTTTTTTATGCAGCGGTTGAGGGTGCCGCAGATATATTTCAGTTTAAAAAAAAGGAAAAATTGTCGTTTTCAATTGGAATGATTGTTTTGTTTGAATCCATAACCACGGCATCGACGTATGCTGAATTTAGCAAGGAAGGATTTAAATTTATACCATTCTATATAAGTTTGCCTTTTCAAATTATCATTCCAAGCTTCTTACTGCTTATCGCATTCTTTCGAAATAGGAAGAAAAAACTTGATACGAATGTAAATTGAAATATAATTCGACTTAATAACGGATATATCTCTTTCTTGGATTCATACTGTTGCAGGAAAAAGGCCCTTTATCGGGGCCTTTTTTTGAATATCCAAATTAGCATTCTTTAAAAGGGGCTTTTTCCTTTGTACGCAGGACATCATTTTTGACACTATAAGACCCCGATAGGTCAAAAAGCAAGGCCTGATTGGCCCTGCTTTTTAGTTGACAATTACTTTTCCAACCATACCTTCCTGAAAATGGTACCGACAGATCAGTTCGTATGTACCGGAATTTTTCGGTGTTATGGTAATGGATTTTTCTTTTCCCGGCTGGACTTCAGCGTCAATTCCTAGCTTATCCACTGTGAAGGTGTGTTCTTTCTTACCTTCGTTTTTCAATATCAACGTTGTCGTTTTTCCATTCGGAATCGTGATGGCTTTCGGATTAAAGTAATCATCGTTCAACTTGACCTCAATCGGTTTCACTGTCTCCGAAGGCTTAGATACAACATTGGATTTGGCAAATACGCCGAGAGAGCCTTGAGTTGTCACAACCACAATCATTGCAAGCAAAACAACCAATCCTGTTAACCTCTTTTTCACAGACATTCGCAATCCCTCCTTTCCTAAACTATTATCTTCGAATTCATAAAATATTATCACGATAAAATGGGTTCCAACGTGCTTCAAATCGTCACCCTTTTATTTAGAACGGTGACAAAGAAAAAAGATCGACTCTAATGGCCAATCTTCTGGAATCCATTCTTCCACATTTATTTCATTCTAATTTTTTGTCCTGGCTGCAGTCTTTCAGGATTAACTTCTGGGTTCAACCTACTAAGTGTGCCATGTTTCATTTTCCATCCCTTTTCAAGGCCCCAAAAAGTATCCCCTTTTTTAATGGTATACGTTTCAGGTTTTGATCCAGCGGGAACCTTCTCTTTTAAGCTTAAGCGCTGCCCCGCATAAATAACATTAGGATTGGCAAGATGGTTCAACTTCGCAAGGTAGTCAATTGATAATCCGTATTTTCTACCAATTACAGTAAGATTTTCTCCAGCTTTTACAATGTGAATTTCCTGAAGTTCATCTACCTTACTAGCTAAAGTTTCGGGTCTTAAAGCTTCATCCCATGGGCCCGGATCCTTTTTAATTTCATTCCTGTCTATAACAATTCCGGCGGCTTTGACATCATTTTGATACTGGTGCATATTGATGTGATTTGCAACTTTTCCGTTGCTCCAGGCAAATGTCTGCCAATAATAATCCACTTTATCTTTTACTTTCATTATTACAGCATAGGAGCCGTATAATCCGACTTTGTAGTTTTTTAATGTGGCTTTAAGCCCATCGACATAATCGAGGATCCCTTCCATATCGCAGGCTTGGGCGTCGAAATCAACCACAAAGTAAATGGCGCTTCCAGCAGGTTGCCCTACTAATGTTGCGAATATTTCCGCATCCTTTGCATCCGCAATTCCTTGTGCTTTCGTATGATAACCTGGATAGTTTGCACTTTTTTGAGCAATACTGATCAATTTTAATCCTGCCTCTTGAATTACCTTTGCTTCAGCTGCATCAAATGTTTTCCAACTATTGCCGAGATATCGGGCCACGTAAGAAAAACCTAAATCTTTTAAAGTTTTTGCAGATGCAGCCGTTAATTTTGTAGCGCAATCAAACCCATTTCTTGTCATGACTTACCCTCCCCTTTTCCGATTTTAACCTTCTCGAATTTCTTTTTGTTATATTTTATTCTTTTTAAGGTTCACACCCCTCAAATCCCCGATCAATAACATAATTAGGCCTGCTCCAAACATTTACTTTTCTTTTCTTTGCCTGATTTTCCTCTTCCTTAAATAGACGAAGATATTTATACGGTGGATACATGATATAAGCTACCCGCGCAAATCCCTCTTGTAATAGTGTTTCCTGGACCGATTTTCCATCCACATACACATATGCAAGCAACCTACCATATGAATCTCTCATGCGGCCTTTTTCAAACTCAATGGTGACTTTTCCACCCTCCAACAGCTGTTTATTCCTGAAATATGCCTCTTTCGCGTAGGGCTGGACACACATCCCAGGCTTTTTCGATTCTGGCGTATCTACCAATAAATAACCAACGGCCTCTGTTTTCCTATTATATTTTACTTTGAGCGTGTCTCCATCAATGGTTTCCACGAGAGATACAGGCACTTGATCAGAAGGATTGCTATCAACATTTTTTTGGATTACATCACGAGATTGTGGAGCACAGCACCGGTCTGTACTTCTACTTGATTTCCTCGTGTAAGGTTTTGTTGAGGAGGATACGCAAGCAGCGTCGATGCTGCGATGATCACACCTCCAATCATTCGTTTTCGCATGGATACCCATCCATCCTTTCTTCTAAATTGATAAACTGCTATTGGATAATTTTATCAACTGACTCATTTTTCTCTGAAGCTGGAGCAAATATTTCTTTCGCGGCTTGCTCCTATTTATTTAACTCTTCTTCCTTCTTTGGCAAACTTGGCGCTAATTGATGGTACTCAGTGACCAAAATGAAATTGTTCCTGCCAATCGTTATAGGTATTGTAAATCCATTTTCGCCCCTCAATGATATGGGTGCTTTTATTCACCCTGTAATGTAATTGCTGCAGGACGATTGCTTCATTTAAGCCAATTATGTTGGCTAATGACGGGCTCACGATCATCGGATTTTCGTACACTAATAATTTACTCATCTATTTATTCCTTCCTTTCAAAAGCCCAAACAATTAAACTGTTGGTTATCGTTTCTGGATTCATCGATTGGTTCATCATCTTTCACTAGCTATATAAAGAAAAATGACAAAAAGAGACAGGGTAAAATAAAAAAGTTTTTATAAATATGGCAATTAGGCGAACGAAGAGTTGAGGAAGGGTATTATTCTTTACGGGGGATTTTTAAATGTTTGGGATTGGGATAAAATAGACGATTTCTTTGTTGTTGGTGTTTTTCTTTTTCTTTTTGTTTTTCTTTTTGTCCCCGTATCTTATAACGATGCGTAAACGTACCGTAGAGCAACGGATAAACGATAAGCGTAGCAATACATGAACGTATCGTACTACCCTTCTCCCTATAAAAGATTCGGAAACCGAATGAAGTGTTCGAACGGCCTCTGACAAAAAGGGGATCAATTAAAGTATGTATTAAGGTTATACTACACAAAATTATTAAATAATATTTAATTCTAGAAATTCATCCCTTTCCCTAAAACCAAACTTCTTATACACTGGTCTGCCCATTTTTGAAGCCCCAAGCCATATTTTTGAAATACCTGAACTCTTAACTTCATCAACTAATTTCGTTAACAGCTTTGTTGCGATTCCTTGCCCGCGATAATTTTGATTCGTATACATATTTACGATATAAGCCTTTTTTCCAGTCTTATTGGTGTAACTAGGTGGAAATTCATAAAATAATACTGCACCGCAAGCTATAATTTCTTCATTATCTCCCACTAGCCATTGAATTAAAGTACATAGTTCCCTATCAATATCTATAAAGTTAGTAATTATAAAAGAAACAAGTTTAGAGTTTTTTTGTTTAAGGAGCAAATTGAATGTCTTGAAGATCATCAGCGTTTTATTAAGCTTTTAAATGTAAAATGATTGAAGTAAGGGAACTTACCATAAATAGGCTCAATTGGACAAAAAACTAAACATACAATATGAATTGAAATACAAATCATAAATGAAAAGTTGCAAAATATTCACTCGTAAAATGAAATGAGGTGGAAAAATGGAATTAAAAAGGCCTGACGATGTCTTTGAAGACTGTGGACTTCCATTTTGTGCACAAACAACTGATTTAGCACCCTTATTTGTGGCAGAAGCCTACGACAATGTAGAAAAGAAAATAAAAGAGGTTCATCTAGAAAGTTATCGTGGAAAATGGGTTATCTTATTTTTTTATGCAAGTGATTTCACTTTTGTTTGACCGACAGAGTTGGCAGCGGTCGCTGCTATTTATGATCAACTGAAGTCTTTAAATACAGAAGTACTTGCAATAAGTACAGACAGTGTATATTCCCATAAAATTTTTACTGAGGTTTCTCCTTCTGCGTCAAAAGTGAAATTTCCGCTTTTAAGTGACCGAACACATAAGATTAGTAAAGCATACAGAGTATTAAATGAGAAAACTGGAGCTACATTCAGAGTAACAATCATTGTAGATCCAGAAGGAAATATTGTTACTAAATTCGTAAACCCTTTAGAAGTTGGCCGAAATGTTTACGAAATTTTAAGGGTAATTCAAGGTATACAATATAGTAGAAGGACTGGAGAAGGGGTCCCTGCTAATTGGGTCCCAGGGCAACCGGGAATAATTAGGGATCCGAAGTACATTGGGAGAATTTAAAGACTTCATAGATATCGGCCATATCCTTAAAGAGGCTGGATATTCTTCCGAAAGTAGGTGAAAACATGAATCCAGAAATGAGATACTTTATGCATTATCATTATGGGACTGGATATATGCCATGTCCTTTTTACGGAAACTATATGGGATACGGAGACCCATCTTATGAAATAGGGTATCATCACCAACATAATCCTTACTATCATTGGACACATCAACATATGAATGTCCCAATATTTTCTGTACCTCTTAGATACTAAACCTGTTTTTTGTTACCATAACTGGGATTTTAGGAAGTACGCAAACTAAAACCGCCCTGGACACCATAAGGCTTTTGTCCATTTTCCTTACCCATTCTTTCTAGCATTAGATAAGTAGGTACTTATCTCGCTTCAAAACATTAAATTACCTATGTACTTTCATCTTTGTTTTTTAACTAAATTCCCATTTAACGGATTAAAGACAAAGAAAA
The DNA here is from genome assembly GCF_016107705.1 of Neobacillus cucumis. The sequence continues at coordinate 96,481 of NZ_JAEHGC010000012.1, read as the reverse complement.
ATCGAATGTTGAAACAATCCATGCCCTTTTCATTGAGAAGGGCTTTTGATCTTTTGAAGGGTTTAATTAGAAAAAAACTTGTATAGAGTTTCATTCGTTCGTTCATTCATATAAAGTAAAAATGGTGGTGAATATTATGGTTTTTTAGAATAGCAGAGATGATGATCAAAACAATTCTAAGTCTCATTGAATTTTTAACGGAGCAATACAGAAAAAAGGCAACCTTCATCTTGAAGAGTCGCACATGCTACTTTAAAAATCATTCGCTTTCTTGTATTTTTCAAAAAGATATTGAAATCCATATAAACAAAAAGCCTTGTAAAAGAAATATAGAAAGAATTGAAATTCGTTAAATTGAACTAATTTATAGAGTTTTAATTTTGTGAACAACCTTGTAATTGGAGATACAAAAATTGCTTCGCCAATAACATTTAACATAATAAACTTTTTAAAATTTCCGTATCCCCATTTTAATGTCCATAACGCCATCGCCAACATTGGGCCAATGAGAAAAGGAAATTCATTTTGAATAAAGGACTGTGGTCTATTATAAAAAGACCACCATCTACGTTTTTTTCCAATTTGGGCATCCAAACTACATAGTATAACAGCAAAGATTGAGGCTGGTAAAAATTTCTTTATAGTCCTCCATCCTAACAAAGGTACTGTAAGCCAGGAGAGTAAAATCAGTATGATATTAAATATCCAATGTTTTTTCATTGACATATTAATCCCTCCCTTTTCCAAAATGATTATTTAATTTAGTATTTCACCTTGTTTATTTATTTATTTATTCTCCCACATTAGCACAAGAAGTAATTCCTCCCTGTCTACAGCTACATGGACAAGACCTTTCAAAATAGGTTCAGTATAATCAGTTACCATAGGAGCAGGTTTTTTTCCCATTCTCTCAATATACATGCCATAAACCGCATCCACACACTCTGAAATAGCTTGCTTATGGACACTTTTAGCGACTTGTATATTCACAAATAATCTACCTTCATGATAAATATTGGTTAAATACCATCAGCTATTCCACAAAAAAAGGCTGTCGGAACAGCCTAACAATTTTTAATAATTTAAACCTTGATGTGGAAGAATCATTTTTCAAGATTTCGTTGACATGAGCAAAAGTTCATCTAACTTTACCAGTAACTTTTTATAATTAGACAAAGCATCTTGATCTTCAACTTTATCACCAGATTTAAAAAATAAAATATCTCCTGAACCCTCATTAATTTGGTTATTTGCTTCAAGAATTCTCTTTAAGTTTTTAGCCGTACCAATACTTCCAGAAATAATGTCTACTTCTTCAGGAAATATTTCCCTTAGGCTATCTTCAAAATATGGAAAATGGGTGCATCCAAGAACAATCGTTCCGTATTGCTTTATATCAAACGAAGATAGTCTTTCTTCTAAATACGGGACAACTTTTTCTTCTCTAAATTCAAAATTCTCAGCGAATTGGACAAGACCAGGTAAAGGCAGACTTTCAACAATATCGTGCTGGTCAATACTGTTCACAAGATTATGGAACTTTTCCTCTCTTAGAGTCAAGTTAGTAGCCAACACTAATACCTTTTTTCTTTTTCCCTCACAGCTTTGAACAGCGGGTTTTACGGCCGGCTCAATACCTAGAATAGGAAAATCATACTTTTTACGAAGGTCATCCACTGCGATACTGGTAGCTGTGTTACAAGCAATGACTAATGCTTTAATTCCCTGATTAGCCATAAAGTCAACTGCATTAAATATATACTCCCTTACCTCTTCTTTTGGTTTTTCACCATATGGAACGTGTAACGTATCTGCATAGAATATGTAATCCTCATTCGGCAAAAATCTTAATGCTTGATGAAGTACAGTCATTCCACCTATTCCAGAATCAAAAAAACCTATTCTCACTACTTTCACTCTTTTCTTAAATTAACGTTATAAATCAATTATTAATAATACCATAAAGTTTTATTGTTAGTTATCGCTTATTCTTTTTGAACTAACCTCCACAATCCTTGTTCTTTCGATAAAACAAATCTACCGCAAAAATAGCCAAATAATCCCATTTTAGGATAGAAAATGGGACTTAAAACGATTGCCTGTTTAACGTATAATGGAGAACGTTATATTTAACAGGTCAATAGAGTTTTCAAATTCCCACCCGAATTCGTTCGGTAAAATAATTACAAGAGGTGAAATGGTATGGAACTCAGTACTACCAAAAGAAACTACCTTCCACGCCATCCACTCAAATTCAAAAGAGGTACAGTTTGGCGTATTTTTGGAATTTTGATCTTGCTTCTCTTCTTAAGCGGAAGTGAATTTTTATATGGAACAAATAAAGGACACCAACTTCGAAGAATGGTCGTTGGGACGGTGATTTCATCACAGCACCCTCAGTATGTGAAATACTTGGGTTTTTTGCTCCCACAGTCGGTAATAAAAGAATTGAATCAAGCCATGTTACATCCACCGGTTAAGCAATCATCGGTTACTCCTGTAATAACCAAGGAGAAAAAAGATTCCACTGGGAAGAAGGAATCGATTCGTGTTGACACGATTAATACAGCTAATTTCACAGCAAAAGTTATGGTTATTCCTGACCCTACAACCGTTCACCTTATAGGAACAAGGTATTCCGACAAAGGACAGCCATTATCCGATTTGATTAAAGAAAATAATGGGGTTGCAGGGATTAATGGCGGGGGATTTTACGATCCAAAAGGAAATGGTTCTGGCGCCCAGCCAAAAGGGATTGTAATCATCAATGGAAAAGTTATTAATTCTCAACATGGCTACAAAGTGCCGCAGCTTGTAGGTGCGTTTTTAAGAAATGGCGAATTTATCACAGGAAATTATTCCGTAAACCAATTACAGAATTTGGGGGTTCGGGATGCAGTAAGCTTTGGTCCGCAATTGATTGTCAACGGTCAAAGCCAAGTAACATCAAATGTTGACGCAGCTTGGGGCTGGGCACCAAGAACTGCCATTGGTCAAGCAAAAAACGGAAGCATCGTCATGATTATCACAGATGGCCGTTATTATTGGAATAAAACTCATCGTGGTGCTACCATGTCCGATATGGTCCATTTATTTGAGAAATATAACGTTTCGAACGCGATTGCCATGGATGGCGGGGGATCCACAACGATGATCAAGGATGGAGTGCTTCAGCTCAAACCAGCTACCCATACTTCTGTAGGCATGCGTTACCTACCAAATGCATGGGTTGTTATTCCACATTAAAAATAAACGAACGCCTTCACACATTTGTGAGGGTGTTTTTTTTCGAATTGCCTAGATTCAAACATTACATATCAATTAAAACAAAATGGGACTAAATGTTTTTCCGTTTTGATGTTCATCGACATATGATAAAGTACCGAAAATTAAAAAGGAAAGGAGGAGTTGATGTTGAGTGAAGAGAAAAAAAGTAAAAAAGGTAAATCATTGTGGGGACCGCTTTTGGCAGCACCCGCTGTATTTTTTCTTGCCCCTCTTGGAATCGGACTTTATCTCACTCACCCCTTCCCAGCGAAAACCACAAAAAATCCGAAGGACTACGGACTTTCATTCGAAGAGATTGAATTTTTCAGTCGAAAAGATCAAGTAAAGCTGTCTGGCTGGTGGATTCCTGCCGCTTCCAAGCAGAGCAATAAAACCGTCATCACGGCACATGGTTATATGAATGAACGGGCCATGGAAGGGATTGATGGGCTGCAGCTCGCCAAAGCCCTATCGAAACAAGGCTATAATGTGCTAATGTTTGATTTTCGCAATGCAGGCAAATCGAAAGGTAGAACCACAGGTTTGGGGTATTTTGAAAAGCACGACTTACATGCAGCGATTGAATATTCCATTCAGAAAAAAAAGCAGAAAAGAATTGCCCTGCTTGGCTGGAGTATGGGTGCTTCCACTGCGCTTATTGCCGGTTGCGAACATCCTGCGGTTTCCGTCATCATCGCCGACAGTCCCTTTAGTGATTTAGAAGCTTTTTTAAAAGAAAATCTTTCCTACTGGAGCAAATTACCTAAAAGACCGTTTACACCGCTTATTTATCATTCCATGCGAAAACTCCTCAAAATTGACCCCACTGAAGTTTCACCAATCAATAATGTGAAAAACACGAAAGGAAAATCCTTCTTATTGATCCACAGTAAAACAGATGAAGCTATTCCTTATATCGAGAGTGAAAAACTCGTTCAATCCATTTCACCAGATAACAATCGAGAATTGTGGCTGACAGAAGATGGTGACCATATTCATTCGTATCTTTTGAATAAAGAAGAGTATGAGCGCCGTGTTCTCCGATTTCTAAATAAGTATTTAAAGCTTGCCTAAAGCGAGATTCTGGCCCTGCCGGTTATTCCATCTTTGACCTAGCTTTTGGGATATAACAAATCAAAACCTCGTCACAGTTGGCGGGGTTTTTTAGTTTTAAGGTATAGACCCTCAAATTTAGGCCCTGAGCTAGTTCATGTACTATTTATTCATTCTTAATCATTCTTTAAGAATTAATTTAGACAGAATTCAGGTTGCTTTATTATAAATGATTTATTCGTAAAAATTTATACATACGAATGTACATGAAAATTAGTTAATTTAAGTTATTCATCTTTATTGGAAGAAGGTCTACTATGAACAAAGCTTTAGCAGTCTCCATGAATCAAGCAAATGAAATGTTTGCGAAGGTTCCCGAAATTACACTCTACTTTTGGATTACCAAGCTACTGACAACTGGGATGGGAGAAGTGGCTTCTGATTATTTATTCGAGAATCTAAATCCATTTATCTCTGCACCTTTAAGTGTTCTTATTTTTGTAGCCGCCATGATCTTGCAGTTCAAAGTACGCCGTTATATACCAAGTATCTACTGGTTAGTTGTTGTGATGGTCAGTATCTTTGGAACAATGGCTGCAGATGTCGTTCGTGTCGGACTTGGAATCCCCTACTTCGTGTCTACTATCTTCTTTATCGTGACACTCGCCGGTGTTCTCATCACTTGGTTTTCCAAAGAAAAAACTTTGTCCGTACACAGTATATTCACCCGTCGCAGAGAAATCTTTTACTGGCTAACCGTACTGGTTACATTCGCACTCGGTACCGCCGCAGGCGATATGACCGCATCAACCATGCATTTGGGTTACTTCTCATCAGGTGTATTATTTACTGTCTTGCTCGCTATTCCAGCTTTGGGTTACAAATTATTTGGTCTAAATGAAATTTTTGCTTTCTGGTTCGCTTATATCATGACGCGTCCAGTAGGTGCATCGTTCTCGGATTGGTTAGGGGCATCGCAGAACCACGGTGGTCTAGGAATAGGTAAAGGGCTGGTTACACTTGTTTTATTGATCTTTATTATGATCCTCGTTTTCTTTCGGGGAGGTTCACCCGCGAAAAGCATGGAAGCTAACGAGAGTGAAGAAAGAGTATCTTAATAAAGGTAAGAGTTGAAAGAGATGAAAAACCACTACAAATTCCATAGTGGTCTTTCTTCTATTTTATATTTGGGGTAGTTTTGTCCACTTTTTTCTTCAAAGCAGGAAGTGTGTGGATTTAAAGGGCTATTTATTTTCCAATAGGTATACACCCTTCAAATCCTCTATAGGTAACATAATTAGGCAGGCTCCAAATCTTTACTCTTCTTTTCTTTGCGATATATTCATCTTCCCGAAAGAGTCGAAGATATTTGTAAGGTGGATCCATAATATAAGCCACCCGCGCAAATCCTTCTTTTAATAGGGTTTCCTGCACCGATTTTCCATCTACATACACATAAGCTAGCAACCTTCCATATGAATCTCTCATGCTGCCTCTATCAAACTCAATGGTGATCTTACCACTACTCAACAACTGTTTATTCCGATAATAAGCCTCTTTCGCAAAGGGCTGGATACATATCCCTGGCTTTTTTGATTCTGGCGTGTCTACCAACAAATAACGAACGGTCTCCGTTTTCCTATTATATTTTACTTTTACCGTGTCCCCATCAACGGTTTCCACTAGAGATACAGGGACTTGATAAGAAGGATTATTATCGACATTTTGTTGGATTACTTCACGAGATTGTGGAGCTCCGGTCTGTACTTCTACTTGATTTCCTCGTGAAAGGTTTTGTTGATGAGGATAGGCAAGTAGCGTCGTTGCTGCGATCATCACACCTCCAAGAATTCGTTTTCGCATGTATAACCATCCCGCCTTCTTCTAACCAATAAAATTTTTTTGCTTCCGTTTCTTGTTTCATCGATTGGTTCATTCATCTTTCACTAGCTATTTAAAGAAAAATGGCAAAAAGGGACAGGGTAAAATAAAAAAATTTTTATATATAGGGCAAGTAGGTGAACGAATGGATGGGGAAGAATTTTGGTCTTTATGGGCGTTTTTTAAGTTTTTTATTCCTTTCTATTTATTAATTGACTTCTATCCTCCGTTTGCGGTGGTTCTTCGTACCATCCGTGTTTAAACATAATTTCAAGTCCTTCTTGACCATAAAAATAGACATCTTTCACTAGAATCGCTGTTTTTAAGGATAAATCATTTCTTAATGTGAAAAATGTTCCGAAACTTTCCCCAACTATGCTATACCCATTTAGAAGGTCAATGCAAAACATCATGAGTTTGTCAGAAAATGGGGCAACTGTTGAAGTCGTTACCGTACATCCAGTAGTTGCTGAAACCTGAATATCATTATCTAAAAGAATTTCCTGAAATGTTTTTATATGCTTTTTGGCAAGTTCTTTTCCTTTTTCAAAATATTGTCTAACCTCTTTGTCTTGGGCACATTGAGCAAATCCTGTAATAAGTTGCATACCGATATTATTCGTTTCAATTCCATGATGAAGAAAACCCAACTCAATAGCGTTTAATGCCCTTTTTTCGCTAAACGGTTTAAATCCCTTCATGTACTTTTTACTTTCAATAAATTCAGTTCTTTTGGGCATTGTTATAATTGGCGGTAGTGTGAGAATCCCTTTTTTTAGTAAATAAATAGTTGTCAATTTATAACACTTATGAGTAATCGCAGTCAGACCTTCATAAATTGTCATTACATCGATTCGGTACGCCATGTTCATATTAATGGTATACATACCCATACTGATTTCTTTTAAAATACGAAGGAACATAATGTCAAATCCATTGTCAAATAATTTTGGTGCATCCAAATTAACATCTTCTTTTGTAAATCCTTTAGGAATAACTGCACCTTCACTTTCAAAAATACTTTTTATCAACTCAACATAATAATCCAATTCTTGCCACATCATACCCATAATATTTTTAGCCTCTTGGTCATCTGCTTTTTCCAAAAAGTATTCTAAAATTCTTAGTATCATTGTTTTTTCTTGAAATGTAAGCCAGAGTGTTCCTAATTCAGATGAACTTAACGGTTCTTTATCCTTAATTAACAATTTAATCCCCCAATAACATTTTTTAATTAAAGTATGTTTTAAATTGAAGGGAATTATTCCAATGTATGGGATATTACTCACCCCCTGTTAGGTCGATCGACGGCTTTAAGAACTTCTGTGATGATTTTTAGACAAAAAAAGGAGAATCCCCTGTTAAGGAATCCCCCATACTAAAATCCTGCCTTCTTTTATTGTAAAACAATTAGCTGCAAAGGAACTGAATAATAAGTACATAATGTACTTCATTTTCCTCTAAGTTTTTGAGAGTTACATCATATCACTGTCCCCGTCTCATCCACATTTTTCTCAAAGCGATCAAGCAATGCACGCACTTCATCTGTTGATTTCGTGTTCATTAATTGATTTCTTAATTCACCAGCACCACGGAATCCTTTGACATAAATCTTGAAAAAGCGATGCAGCCCTGTGATGGAGCGCGGCAGTACTTCCGCATATCGATCTTGAAGATCAAGCTGCAGTCTTAAAAGATCAAGGTATTCCTTACTGCTATGCTCTTTTGGCTCTTTTTCAAAAGCAAAAGGATTTTTAAAAATACCTCGCCCGATCATAACGCCATCAATACCATATTGTTCAGCAAGTTGCAGCCCCGTTTGACGGTCAGGGATGTCTCCATTAATGGTTAGCAGCGTATTGGGTGCGATACGGTCACGCAATTTTTTGATTTCCGGAATGAGCTCCCAATGCGCATCTACTTGGCTCATTTCCTTTCTTGTACGTAAATGAATCGAAAGGTTCGCAATATCCTGTTTTAAAATATGCGTTAGCCACTCCTCCCACTCCTGAACCTCCTTATAGCCAAGTCGTGTTTTCACGCTGACAGGCAGTCCGCCCGCTTTTGCTGCTTGAATAAGTTCTGCCGCAACATCTGGACGTAGAATTAGGCCACTACCTTTCCCTCTCGATGCCACATTCGGTACAGGGCAGCCCATATTAATATCGATGCCTTTAAATCCTAGTTCTGCCATGCCAATACTCATTTGGCGGAAATATTCAGGTTGATCCCCCCAAATATGTGCCACCATGGGCTGTTCATCTTCTGTAAAAGTCAAACGGCCACGCACACTTTTCATGCCCTCTGGATGACAATAGCTATCCGAGTTTGTAAACTCTGTGAAAAACACATCCGGTCGACCGGCTTTACTTACTACGTGACGAAAAACAACATCCGTCACATCTTCCATTGGTGCAAGTATAAAAAATGGCCGTGGTAAATCACGCCAAAAATTATCGATCAATTTAAACTCAAATCCTCTCATTATGGTTCTAACTTCACGCACTCGGCCAAAAAATATAAAGCCAAATGTTCTACTTCTTTTACACTTATAACATGCTTTATAACTAATTATCAAACACAAATTCACTTTGACATTTATTATTTTTAAAAAATCTATTGTGAAAATCAGTATTTAAATAGTTAACGTAAATAAATTATTATCCAAAACCAATTTACCCGTAAAACGAGTAAAATAATACCATTTTAGAATAGAATATGGCACTTAAAACGATCGCCTATTTAACGTATAATGGAGAACGTTCATTTTAACAGTTCAACACATTCATCTAAAGTTTTCAAATTCACTATCCGAATTCGTTCGGTAAAAAATCACAAGAGGTGAAATGGTATGGAACTCAGTACGACTAAAAGAAACTACCTTCCACGCCATCCACCCAAATTCAAAAAAGATACAGTTTGGCGTATTTTGGGAATTTTGATTTTGCTTCTCTTCTTAAGCGGAAGCGAATTTCTATATGGAACAAGAAAATAATGGGGTTGCAGGGATTAATGGCGGGGGATTTTACGATCCAAAAGGAAATGGTTCCGGGGCCCAGCCAAAAGGGATTGTCATCATCAATGGAAAGGTTATTAACTCCCCACATGGCTACAAAGTGCCGCAGCTTGTAGGTGCGTTTTTAAGAAATGGCAAGTTTATCACAGGAAATTATTCCGTAAACCAACTAATGAATTTGGGGGTTCGGGATGCGGTAAGCTTTGGTCCACAATTGATTGTAAACAGTCAAAGCCAAGTAACAACAAACGTTGACGCTGCTTGGGGCTGGGCACCAAGAACTGCCCTCGGTCAAGTAAAAAACGGAAGCATCGTCATGATTATCACAGATGGCCGTTATTATTGGAATAAAACTCATCGTAGTGCCACCATGTCTGATATGGTCCATTTATCCTCCTCTTTTATAAGTAGAATAATTTACATATATAATATCTAATAATCCTTAATTAATGAAAAATTTGTTTATGTTTTAAAAAAGGATTTCTTAAATATCTTGATCACAAAGAATCATTACCGCCATCTAATATCTATAAATATTGAACTTGAGAAAAAGACACAACAAAGGTTGAGCCTTTCTCTTCAAGAACTTTTATAATTTTAATATTAACAAAGTTTATAAATTTTCATATTACTATTATATAAAAAATTCAGCAACTTATTTATAGTCTATAAAATGTATCTAGAACCAACCTATTTCTGGTTGGTTTAAATTTTTAATAGAAGAGAAAATCTTACCATCTATTACGGATGTATTTACCCAAAATAAACCAGCTTTTCAAATACCTCTTTACTTATTCTGCTGTTCGAAAGAATGCCGCGATCCGGAGTATGATTAAAATGCAGATCTAACCAGTTTTCCAAAGCTAAAGCTCTTCTATTGTCACCAGACGTCTTGATATCATATTGTGCTTCCTCAAGGAGATGGACACCTGCATACACATCATACATAAAATCCACAAGCTTTTTGGCGAGTGCAGTTTGTTGGACTTCATCTTGATCCAGCACATATTCAATTAAATTTTTTATTCTGGAAACTTCATTCGATAGCTTTGGTTTTACATGTAACAGCTCAGATTGATCAATCTTTCCCATGGTTTGAAAAAGGTCTGTTACAAAGGCTTCTCCTCCGTCCCTTTGAAGTGTTTTTAGCACTTCAAGCGATTGGATATTGGCAGTACCTTCCCAAACAGGATTAACAACAGCATCTCGAAGTAGCCTTGGTGTTACATATTCTTCAATATACCCATTTCCCCCATGGAGTTCGAGTGCATCTTTTGCCGCTGATACACCAAGTTCGCTACAGCGATATTTTACAAGTGAAAGTAATATACGAAGTAATGTATAGTCTTGCTCTGAGTGATTTTGGTAAGTATGAACTTGATCAAACAACCGGATCATTTGTGAAGAAATTGCCCAACCGGCTTCGATTTCGGTGATCATATTTTTCAAAGTTTCTTGGACCATTGGAAAACAATTTATCGGCTTTCCGAAGGCGCTTCTTTTACTTGTATAAATAGCAGCTTCTAGAAATGCTCTTCTAGCGATGGCAAGACCGCTCAGTCCTGTGCCCAATCGAGATACATTTAACGCCTCTGCCATGTACTTAAATCCTTTGTCTTCTTCGCCAATAAGAAAGCCAACTGCTCCATTTAAAATTAACTCTCCGCTTGCTACTGCCCTGACACCTAATTTGTCTTTTAACCTTCGGATGGTTACCTTGTTTCTGGTTCCATCGGGAAGTGTACGCGGGATTAAAAAGAGCCCTAAGCCCCGTGTTGATGGTTTGTCATTGACTCGTGCCAGCGTGATGGCAATTTCAGCATCACAATTACTGGCAAACCACTTTTCACCAGTCAACAGATAGTGGTCGCCTTGTTTAATCGCTTTTGTTGCAGTGGCTCCAACATCTGAACCGCCTTGAATTTCAGTAAGAAATGTAGCCCCTTGTTCGTGAATGGCTGGATCGGTTGCAGCCAATCGAGTTAAATAGTCTTTTTTTTGCTGTTCAGAACCAAACTTCTCCAGAACAAACGCAACTGACTGAGAAAGTCCGACCGGACAAGTAAAACCTGGTTCTGTTTCACACAGCAAGTAGAGTAAAATCGAGTTTACCAAGAAAGGAATTTTTCCGGGGGCTTTTTCATCGTATCGGTAGGAAACAACTCCTGAACCATATCCCTCTTTCACTGTTTGCAAATATCCTTCGTTATACCAAACTTCATTAATTTCTTCACCTTTGCGATTATAGCGGATTAATTTGGGTGACCCATCTCTGTCAGTATGTACTGCCCTTTTGTCAATAGGACCGGCTGCAAGTCTTCCTGTTTCTTGAAATGCATGTTCCACATACTGAAGAATAGATGCAGGTAAATATCGTTTCGCATAACGAACCAAAATCGGATCATCTGAGTACCAATTGAGATCATTGCCCCTATCCCATTTTTCATATTCCAATCTCGTTGTTTCTTTTACTCTATCCGCCATGGTTTACATCTCCTTTACATAGTGCTCTAAAACTTTTCTCGTTTAAATAACAGGCATAACGGGCTAGTTGCTCTTTTATTTTGGCTGCATTCTTACAGCTCCATCTAAACGTATTACTTCTCCATTTAACATCGAATTTTCGATAATACTTTGAACAAGCATGGCATATTCGGACGGAAATCCTAATCGTGATGGGAATGGAACCATTTTTCCAAGTGAATTCTTAGCGTTTTCTGGCAGCAAATCAAACATTGGGGTTTCAAACAAACCAGGTGCAATAGTCATATTTCGAATGCCAAATCTTGCAAGTTCTCTTGCGATCGGCAATGTCATGCCAACAATGCCTCCTTTAGAAGCACTGTAAGCTACTTGACCAATTTGGCCATCAAATGCGGCAACAGAAGCCGTGTTAATGATTACTCCTCTTTCATCGAACTCGTTTAGATCGTTTTGGATCATTTTTTCAGCAGTTAAACGGATGACATTAAATGTCCCAACTAAATTGACCAAAATAACTTTTTGAAAAAGGCTTAAGTCATGTGGCGAATCTTTTGATAACAGCTTTTGAGCAATACCAATTCCTGCACAGTTTACAACTGTATTGATAAAACCAAATTGATTAATAGCAGCTTCTAAACCTTTTTTCACCTCTTGTTCATTTGTTACATCTGCCTTTACAAAAAGAACATTCTCACGATCTAGTTTTTCAACTAACTGGGTAGCTCTCTCTTCGGATAAATCAAAAATTACCGCCTTTCCACCGTTTTTTACTATTCTTGTAACCGTCGCTTCCCCTAAACCCGATCCTCCACCTGTTATAATTGCAACACATTGTTCAATTTTCATTGAAATAATCTCCCTTCCTCCTAATCTATTTTTTCAATAATCGTTGCATTAGCCATTCCATGCCCTTCGCAAATAGCTTGAAGACCATAACGTCCTCCTGTTCGCTCTAATTCATGCAATAAAGTGACCATTACCCGTGCTCCACTTGCCCCAAGCGGATGCCCAAGTGCAATAGCTCCCCCATTTACATTTAATTTTTCACGATCTGCACCTGTTTCTTCTAACCAACATAAAGGAACACAAGCGAATGCTTCATTTACTTCATATAAATCTATATCATGAATGGATAGGCCGGTTTTTTCCAATACTTTTTCAGTGGCTTTGATAGGACCTGTTAGCATTAATGAAGGATCTGAACCAACAACGGTTCTGCCTACAATTCGAAAACGTGGCTTTAAACCTAATTCTTCAGCTTTTTCTCTGGACATTAATAAAATTGCAGCAGCACCATCACTAATTTGGCTTGCATTTCCAGCGTGAATGGAACCGTTTTGTAAAAATGAAGACTTTAGTGAGGCTAACCTTTCCAAAGAAGTCTCTGCCCTTGGCCCCTCATCCTTTGTTACGACTAGTTTTAACTCGTCTTCCAATGAAATTTCAACAGGTACAATTTCTCGCTCAAAACGTCGTTCTTCTTGTGCTCTTATCGCTTTTTGATGACTTTCTAAAGCAAATTCATCTAATTGTCCTCTCGTAAACCCCCATTTTTCATTAATACGTTCTGCAGATATACCTTGGTTAAACGGTCCAAAACGAGAAATAAGTTTTTCATTCCAGCTCCCGCCTTGCATACTTGAAAACATCGGTACTCTTGACATACTTTCAACACCAGCTGCTACAACAACATTCATGTCACCACTAAGAATAGCTTGGGCTGCAAAATGAACCGCTTGTTGACTTGAACCACATTGGCGGTCAATTGTTGTACCAGGAACTTCAATTGGGTAGTCTGCAAGTAAAGCCGCTACTCTTGCAATGTCAAAAGCTTGCTCACGTACTTGAGAAACACAGCCCATAATGACATCTTCAATGATGTTCGGATCAATTCCAGTACGTGTAACAAGCTCTTTTAATACGATTGCAGCTAAATCATCCGGGCGAATATGACTTAATGATCCTCCTCTACGGCCAATTGGTGTCCGAACCGCTTCAACAATGACAACTTCCCTCATTTTTTCATCTCATTTCTATTTTGAATTGGTCACGCTATATTGTTCACGTAAAATAAACTTTTGTACTTTACCAGAAGCGTTACGAGGAAGATGATCGACGAAATGAATGCTTCTTGGAATCTTATAACCTGCTAATTTTTCACGACAAAATGCTTGAATTTCTTCTTTTGATAATGGAATATTTGGTTTTAATATGATGACCGCTGTTACAACTTCACCCCATTTTGAATCAGGAACTCCAATAACAGCTGCTTCTAATATAGAGTGGTGTTCATATAAAACGTTTTCAATTTCAACCGAGTAAATATTTTCGCCACCTGAAATCACCATGTCCTTTTTTCGGTCAACTAAAGTGATAAACCCTTCCTCATCAACGACGGCTAAATCGCCTGTATAAAGCCAGTTATTTTTAACTGTTTCTAACGTTTCCACTCTTTTCTTGTAGTATCCCTTCATGATGGTTTCACCTTTTATTATTAACTCCCCAACTTCTCCTGGTGAAACATCTTCATGTTTTTCATTAACTACTTTAACAATTGTATATAATAATGGCGTTTTTCCTGTTTTACCAAAATGTTCTTTATGATCTTCCGGTGAAAGATAAACTCCAGAAGGACCACCTTCAGTTAAACCATACAAACTAAAAAATTGATCTGTTTTAAACAATTTTATACTCTTTGTTAATAGATCCGGAGGCATTGGAGCAGCTCCATATCCGCAGTTCTTAATTGAGGATAGATCGAATTGTTCGACTTCTGGAATTTGTGTTAAATAGTTATACATCGTAGGGACACCAAAAAAAGTAGTAATTTTATATTTTTCAATATCCTTTAATACATTTAATGGATTAAATTCGCGATGAATAACGTTAGTCATTCCTAAATAAAAACCGGGTAACAGATAGATAACGAGCTGTGCACAATGAAATAATGGAGCCACGTGCAAAATACGATCCTGGCAGCTTTGCCCCATCACACTACTCAATCCACTTATTAACTTTTCAATTCGTTTATGGTCAAATAATGCTCCTTTTGGCTGTCCTGTTGTACCTGATGTATACAAAATATGAAAATCATCATCTTCTGAAATCTCAACTTTGGGATCGTCCTCAATGGATGACAACACATCAAAAAAGTTTAGACATTTAGGATGTGTACTTGTTGGAGAGGTAATAATTTTTCTTACTTTTGTTGAAGCTTTAGAAGCCTCTAAAACAACCTTCTCTGACTCATGATCGCCAACAACAAATACACTATCTGACTGATCCAAAATATATTGGACTTCACATGATACGAGTCGGAAATTCACTGGGACAACCACTGCACCAATTTTTAAAGCTGCAAAATAACTAATGGCAAAGAAATCGGAGTTAGCCATCATAATCGCTAGTTTTTCACCTTTTTTCAATCCTATTTGCTGTAATCCCCATGCAAAACGATTAACTATTGTATTAAATTCTCGATAAGTATAATGACGGTCCTGATAGATTAAGGCTAATTTATCTGGGTGTCTTTGTGCATTTATTGATAATACATTTCCGAAACTCATTCGATTTCCCCCAAACTACTATTTGGTTTTAGACCTTGTAATTCCTTTTTCAATGAATCTATAAACTGTTTGATGATCATATCCTAAACTAAGTAATATTTCTTCTGTATTTACACCAGATTTTACACCTGTGTATAAGTATGATGGTTTATAGACAGATGATTTAATTGGTAATCCAATTTGTGGTTGGGTTGTCCCATCTTCCTTTTGCACGTTAACAACTAATTCTCTTTCTTTTAATTGCGGGTGCTCACATGCTTCTGAGAATAATAAGACCGGCTCAACACATGCATCATATTTTATGAAAATTTGTTTCCATTCATCATAACTTTTTTGAATAAATCCTTTTTTTATTTCATTCTTGAATACAATCAATTCGTCTTCATTTTCACTAAAAGAATAAGGAAGATAGTTTGTGATTCCTAAAGCTTCACATAATTGTTTTCGAAATGGGGGTTCAAGACTGCCAACCGAAAAATAACGTCCATCAGATGTCTCATAATAGTCGTAAAAGATCCCGCCATTTAGCATGTGCGCTTCTGGTTTTGGATCTATTTTTTTTGTTAACCATCCCGCTCCCATTAGTGATTGTAAGGCAAAAGTGCAATCTGTCATGCTAATATCCATCCATTGTCCTTCTCCAGTTTGTTCCCTATGAATAGCAGCTGATAAAATCGCTATGATTGAATATAGTGAGCCCCCTGCTTGATCTGCAATTTGGATCCCCATCGGGACTGGTCTTTCATTTTTTCTAGATGAATAGCTCAGAATTCCTGATAATGAAAGATAGTTGTTGTCATGTCCAGCCCTGTTTCGAAATGGACCGGTTTGGCCATAACCTGTTATGGAACAATATATGATTCTAGGATTAATTTTTTTTAGCTGTTCAAAGCCTAAACCTAACTTATCCATTACTCCAGGCCGAAATTGTTCAATTACGATGTCATATTCATTTAGTAGTTCATAAATGACTTGGATAGCTTCTTCATTTTTCAAGTCCAGTGATATCGATTTTTTTGAACGGTTAATCGATTGATGTGCAACAGATTGATCACCATCGAATGGTGGTGAAGTTTGTAACAAATCAGAATGATGGGGAGATTCTACTCGCAATACACATGCACCCAAATCCGCTAATATCATCGTTGCAAATGGGCCAGGTAATAGCTTGGTGAAATCAAGAATTTTCAAACAATTCAGCATGCAGCCATTCTCCTCTCACATCCATTTGATCCTTATATACCTAAATTTTTGGCAATGATTGTTTTCATGATTTCATTTGTACCTGCATAAATCGACATAACTGGAATATCTCTATACCTTCTAGCAATCGGATACTCTTCCATATAGCCATATCCTCCATGTAACTGCATGGATGCTGCAGCTACGCGTTTGGCCATTTCTGTAATCCAATATTTTGCCATCGAAACTTTTGTCACGATATTTTGAGATTTCATATGTTCAGCGATTAATTCATCAATAAACGTTCGACCAATTTGAATCTCTGTTGCCATTTCGGCAATTTTAAACTGTGAATTTTGAAAAGTGCTGATCGTTTTTCCAAATGCTTTTCTATTTTTTATGTAGTCTATTGTTAATTGAAGCATTTCTTCCGCTGCAACTAGTGCACTAATTGCTACAACAAGACGCTCTTGTTGTAGTTTTTCCATTAAATAATAAAATCCTTTACCTTCTTCTCCTAATAAATTTGAGATAGGAACTCTAGCATCCTGAAAAATTAATTCAGCTGTATCTTGGGCATGCAGTCCAACTTTATTCAGTTTTTTCCCTCTTGAAAAACCGGGTGTTTCTCTTTCAACAACTATTAGGCTGATTCCTTTATATCCAGCAGATGGATCAGTTTTACAGGCAACAATAATGAGATCAGAATGTATGCCATTAGTTATAAATGTTTTTTCTCCATTTAAAATAAAGTATTCTCCGTCTATTTTAGCAATCGTTTTAATATTTGCCAGATCAGATCCAGTTCCAGGTTCAGTCATTGCAATGGCAGAGATGATTTCACCACTAATGCATTTTGGTAACCAGCGCTCTTTTTGCTCATCTGTTCCATAAGATGAAATATAAGGAACGACTATATCATTATGTAATCCGATTCCTACCATACTAGAACCAATCCGTTCTAATTCTTCATTTATGATGACCGAATAACCAAAATCAACTCCAAGACCTCCATATTTCTCCGCAACCCATGGGCACAAAAAGCCTTGCTCCCCCATCTTTTCCCAAAATTCTCGAGGAATGATTCGCTCCTCTTCCCATTGTTCAAAATATGGTAATGCCTCCTTTGTTAAAAATTTTCGTATGGATGTACGGAAAATATTATGTTCTTCTGATAAATAGGTTTTAACCAAATGTTTCCTCTCCTAAAAAATGAATTTATTATTCTATTATTTAAGGCTTTAATAAAAGAAAAGAGAGATACATGATGATCATGAAAATTAATAAAGAAAATAGGATTGATATTAAAATAATTGAATTGCTGGCAGGTATAAAAATTCCGCTGTGGATTTTCTTTCGTTTTTTTGAATAATATTAATTTACTTTGATTCAGAAATGTATAGGCGATATTATTTGGAAATATTGCAGCACTATTCTTCAAATTTATTCTTTTTTACTCCTCCCTTTTTAAATTATTTTTAGAAAATTATTAATTGACTGAATTTATTATAGGTCTAATTTACACTGAAATAAATCAACCAATTATGAAGTATATATAAGCCTAGCTTCTATATTTTAAGGAGAAAATCTATGCATATCGAACAATTGGAGTATATTGTAAGGGTTGCTGAAACAGGCTCGATTTCAATAGCAGCAAAAGACCTACATATTTCTCAATCGGGCATCAGTCAATCCATTACTATATTAGAGGATGAACTGGACGTTAAACTATTTAAAAGGAACCGACGACCTGGTACCGTTTCAACTAATGAAGGAAAAACTTAAATTAAAAAAGCATATGAGGTATTAGTCAGACTTCAATAATTTAAAGAAGAAGCACAATCTTTAAACAAGGTAATATCCGGAAATTTAAAGCTAGCATCAATCCCAGGCTTTATGTTGTTTCCTGTTAGAACCTCTAGCTTTTAAAAAAAACGCTTATCCAAAAGTAAATTTAGAAATCTCTAAAAAGAGCACTCAGCATATTATTGAGCATGTAGAAAATAACCAGATTGACATTGGTCTAATCACGCTTTACGATGATTTAGTAAAAAAAGTGAAGATTTAATATTTGAAGGAATACTTGAAGGAAAGATGAAGGTATACGTCAGCAAATCGTTTCCTTTAGCGTTAAATAAAACTATAACTCCCCAACAATTGATGACTCAAAACGTTATTTTATATATTGGTGATTATGTGAGACGCTTTCAAATGATTTAATTAGTAAATTTGGACCTTTGAATATTTTATTTACCTCGGATAATACGGAAGTAATAAAAAAGCCGTTGTTGAAGGATTAGGAATTAGTTTTGGGCCTGGCGTTTCTTTTTACGATGATGTTTGTTTGTGCATAGAAGAAACTGCACCAAAAGCTCAATGTCCGGCCTTTAAAAGACATATTCTAAACTAAGAAGAAAACCTATATTATTTTTTTATTTATAGATTTGTGTTTTTCCCACCAAACAACATATACAATCTCATTATATAATTCTTTTCATATGAATGTAATTTACATATATAGGTTATTTATGTTAATATTAGCATCAACATAATGTATCTAACTCTCAGATTTACCTTTTTGCATAAATGGAAAAGATGAATACTTGTAGGAGGGTATGTGAATGATTGATTACATTTCTAAAAACGGTATGCCATATTTACGGATTGGGAATGGAGAACCATTAGTGCTTATTCACGGTCTTGGCGGAATAAAGGAAAATTGGACCAATCAATTTGAATTATCAGACCAATATGAACTGATTATTCCCGATTTAAGGGGACATGGTGATAATCATGAACTCGATGGAATCACGATTAAAAACTTTGCAAAAGATGTTCTTTCATTACTAAATGAACTTAACATTGAAAGCGCCCACATCTGTGGATTATCAATGGGTGGTACGGTTGCTCAAGAAATCTACCGTCAATCCCCCGAAAAATGTCTTACTCTCATTTTAGTCAGTACCTTTCATTATGCCCCCGCACATTTAGGGAAAATATACCTTCAGCTTCGTAATGCACGATCTTTCTTTACAACTTCTGATCAACAAAAATTAATGACTGCAAAAACATGTCTTTATTCCTGGAAAAAGCAAAACATAGTTGAATTCTTTAAACATTATAAACCAAATAAAATAGGCTACAACAGAGCCTTAGAAGCTTGTCTTGAAGTTGATAATCGCTGTTTATTGCCAGCTATTACGGCACCTACTCTCGTGATCGGTGGTCAATATGACTCTGTCCTCCCTGTTTGGATTCAATTTCATATGCACAAACAAATACCTGACTCTGAGTTAGTGATTTTCAAAAATTGTGGTCACATAGCAAAGTTTGAAGTATCAGAACAGTTCAATCTAACATTGCGCAGATTTTTAAAAAAACACCAGATTGTAAAAAAAGTGGGATAAAATAGGTGGAAGGATTTCCCTTCCCCTTTTAGTTTACAAATCATTAACAAGTAATTCTTGCGGCACGAACAGCCC
Source organism: Neobacillus cucumis (assembly GCF_016107705.1). The sequence goes on along the minus strand of NZ_JAEHGC010000012.1, from coordinate 76,550 downwards.
GATCCGCGTCCTCTTCGTCCCCTTCATAAATTTTAGAATTGACTTCCCTGGTTGCCGGATTAATAGATTCATAGATTTTTAGATTAGAGGAACCCATTCACCATTGATTAACATTTTCTTTGTACTAGACAGGAATTTTCGCCACGTTTTCTTGAGGTACATCTAATAATTTGGACATTGATTGATCATCCTTAAATTTTTCTCGTTTTGGATTTGTACCCTCTGCAGTTGCTCACCTACGTAATTATGCAGGGTAAGAAAATGGGATCTCCCTATCGGTTAAATAATTTTTACAATTATAAAGGATTAGCTCATGTTAATCCTCCAGGCTGTCTAGAAAACTGATATGCTCCCTTAAGGTAGACAGATTAAGAAATAAAAATCTGTTTTGCCTTAGGGGGAGCTTTTTTGTCCAATAAATTTTATTCTAGACAGTTTATGTATGAAGTATTGATGGCCTGTAAGAACGAGGATTCTACAGTTGAAATTGAAGCAACTCGTAATGGTTTATTGGATAAAATCAACAAAACTAGATACACCAAAGCTACTAAATCTTAGAGGCTTTTTGACTAGCCATAAATTTCTTTTTATTTCAACCCCAGTCATTTTAACTTCAAATAAAAGGCCCTGCTCCAATTCTCTGGCCACGGTGATTCTTGGCAGAATACTGATTCCAAGTCCCGCTTCAACAGCACTTTTAATGGCTTGTGTACTGCCAATTTCCATGTAGCTTTCCATTTTATCTAACACGCCAAAATCCCTTAATGCATTTTCCACGATCAGTCGTGTTCCTGAAATCGATTCACGCCAAATCATCCGTTCATTTGCCAATTCATCAATATTGATTTCTGTTCTGCCCCTCCAAGGGTGATCGGATGGATAAACGAGAACCAATTCATCATCAGCGAATTTCTCAACAATAAATTTCTTATTTTCAACCATACCTTCTACCAATGCTAAATCAATAACATCATTTGCTAAATCCTCTAAAACACCTGGTGTGTTTTTAATGGTCAATGTTACTTTAATCTCTGGTTCTTGTTTTTTAAAACTACCTAACAAGCTTGGTAATAAATACTCACCAATTGTTAAGGAAGCACCTACCCTAAGGTAGGCATTCGACTCTCCTGTTACCTGCTTAATCACTTCCTTCGATCGGTTGAAGTCATTGACGATTGTTTTTGCAAATGGATAAAGCAGCCTTCCTGTTTCTGTTGGTGTCAACTTCCCCTCCGATCGGTCGAACAATAACGTTCCGTAATAATTCTCCAGCTGATGAATCTGCCTTGTTACGGCAGGTTGAGACACGTAACTTAAGCGCGCCGCTTGGCTTATACTGCCTTGATCTACTACTAAACAAAACATTTTCAAATTCTCTATGTTCATTGAAATCATCCCCAATAAGTGAAGTGCTTCGTATATATGATATTAACATAATAAATAAATGAGAAAAGTCTGCTATAGCATAATAATCTGTAATACCCCATGCATTTCTTGCAATTTACCTTTGCTATTTCTGCTGATAATGTAATGTATAGGAACAGATACATTGAAAAAAATCAAGAAAGCAGGAAATGAAATGGAGAATAAATGGAAAAAGTTATTCCGAATTTTTTGGACTTTTTTTAAAATTGGTCCTGTTACTTTCGGTGGAGGATTTGCGATGATCCCACTAATTGAAAAAGAAGTGGTAGAAAAAAGAAAATGGTTAAATAGTGAAGATATTACAGATATATTTGCCTTAGCTCAATCAGTTCCCGGCGCCGTTGCCATTAATTCGGCAACATTTATAGGAAAGAAAATAGGCGGTGTTCGAGGGGCAATCGCCGCCATGTTAGGTGTTACCTTACCTACGTTTATAATTGTCCTCACACTAGGGATTGCGTACAGTTTATTTCAGAATAATCCTAAAGTAACAGCTGCTTTCCTCTCAATTCGAGTTTCTATCGTTGCTTTAATCGTGTATGCGGCTATCAAAACCGGAAAAACTGCGATGATAGACAAATCCACCTTTGGGCTATTTGTGGCAGGCGTTCCTATTCTTTTCTTTATTCATCCTTTATTCGCCATTCTTACTGGGGCTATAGCAGGGATTATTGTAACCAAAATTAAAGGTAAATTGGGATTAAAAGTAAAATTTGACAAAGAGAAAGAAACGGAAGTCCATGACAACGATTATTTCATCGGCTCAGGTACATAAGTAGAAGGGGATAAAAAGGATGATTTTGTGGGAACTATTCAAAATGTTTTTTGTCATAGGATTTGTTTCTTTCGGTGGAGGATACGCAATCATGCCGATCATTGAGGACGAGGTGATGAAACACGGATGGATGTCTACTCAAGTGTTTACGAACATTATAGCAGTTGCTGGAATGTCCCCAGGACCGATTGCGGCAAATAGTGCTATTCTAGTTGGGTATTCAACAGCTGGTATTACAGGTTCAATCATTTCTGCACTGGGTATCTTGCTTCCTTCTATCATTCTGGTTCTTATTGTAAGTGCCTGTTTCGTTAAGCTAAACAATTATCCAATTGTAAAAAAAATGTTTTATGGCTTACGACCTATTGTTACAAGTTTAATATTTTATGCAGCAATCAGGTTTGCCCTTTCAAATAACATCATTAGTCTGCATTTCACATGGCATACATTAAGTCTATTATTTGTCTTTGGATTGTCACTAATCGCCCTTCTGAAATTCCAATGGCATCCAGTCTATATTATTGTACTTTCAGGGTTGGTAGGGATTGCTCTCTATTCATAAAATGAAGCCGAAATATACTATTGCTTCATGAGAGAAATGTACCCCTTCTTCCGCTGTTCGCATTTTTAATATTGCAATCTTTTTCTAGCTTAGGAGAGTTATTCCATATATAGTTTAAACTGAAAAAGGGGGTTCCCCTTTTTCGTTTGCCTGAACCAAATTGAGATTCTATAAACAAAAGATAAACATGTTTCCCCATTATCCAATCCTTCATGCGTTTTCTTGTTTTCTCTTTTCCATTTATCCTCTTTTTCTCTTTTCTTTTATTCTGTTTTCCTGTCGTTTTTCTATTATCAGTAGCGCCCTTTATATAAATATAATTAAAATATATTTAAGACCTTTTCAAATTTGATAAAAATAGTAAACAGTAGACATATACTAATAATTAGCACTCATATACTAATTTTTTTAAAATATAGATTTATGATACAGGTATAAAAGCAATTAATGGATATACAGAAAAGGGAATGAGGTTAATCCTCATTCCCTTTTCTTATTTTAAAACTGAGAATACCTAATAAAACTTTATCTTATTTTATCACTGACGATAGAACCAGAAAACTCTCCCTAACCGATCCGTTAATGATTTCAATCAAATACTCACTCCACCCCCTATAGGGTCAAGGAATTTTCTTTTTTCGAAGCTTTTTCTTGGGCATCGCATTAAGTCAAAACTGCGTTTGGAATAACACTTCAGCAATAAAAAACAACCATTATAAAAACGGCTCCACAATTCATTTATTGTGCTAACCTGCAAAATCTCCGCAACGATTTTTCTTCAACTAATGGTGGCAATAGGTAAGCATTTGATGTAATCTCCAGCTTTTCCCCTGCTCCACACGGAACGTGAAAGTTTCCCGCCTGAAAGCTTCTCATCTAACTTTACTTACTTGATTATAAGTTCCATGTTACTCAAAGAGACTGAGCTATTAAATTAATTCCATTCCGCATTTCTGATTTGGGTCAAAGAGAATTACAAAAAGAGGGTCTAGCAGGCTTAGGCGTTCCTTATATGACCTAATAGGGTCACCTGCAATGGGTATGTTTTAATAGGTATTATCCCACATGCTGCAAAAAATCTAAGAGTAATCGATTATATTTATCCTGTTGTTCAATATTAGGCATATGACCAGCTTCTTCAAATATAAAAAGCTCTGAAAATGCTTTGTTCGCTTTTTTATAAAATCTCTTAGTGAATCTAATAGGTGCAATGCTATCATTTTTACTTCCGATAATTAACATCGGGACTTGCATTGATGACAAAACATCATAGTAATTAAATCCTTTGAAAAGCTCATTAGCTGTAATTTCAAATCCTTTTTTCTTAAATGTGAGGGCATACTTCGTTTTATTAACTACATCTTCATTTTCAAGACTATATAATATAGCTTTAGCAGTAGCCGCCAACTGTTCTTCATGTGGCAGTTTTAGCAGTTTTTTCAACTTAAGTTTAAATGCAAAAGTAAACAAGAAGTTAAGCGATGCGCTCATTTTAGAAAACGTATTTGATAAAATGATCGATTTAACACGATGAGGTTGTTGTTTATAAATTTCTTGAACAACTATTCCTCCCATAGATAATCCGCAAAAATGAGCTTTTTCAATCTTTAAATTATTCAATATACCCAAAACATCTTTTGCAAATTGTTTCAAAGAAATACCATCATATACTTCTGATTCACCATGTCCTCTTAAATCAGGTATAATTAATCGATACGTTTGAGATAAATCAAATTGGCATGTCCAAGATTCTTTGTTACTAGAAAATCCGTGAATAAAAACAATTGGTTCCCCTTCCCCTAAATCTAAAAAGTGCATAAATGTGCCTCCTTTTTTATGCAATGTAAAAAGTTCCCCAAAAACAAAATAGAAATTAGAGGATATCTTTCATATGGCTTAATTTTTCAAGCTTGCTACCTGAAAAAGATAAGCGGGAAGGATAAAAGTCCTTTCCGCTTATCTTTTATTCTTGATAATGAAAAATTAAACAAGTACCTCCTCAATTTCCTGTGATCGAGCAGAAAGCCACTTGTCCCAAACTTCAGCGAATACCCCGGTCAAGACAAGCGAAACATGTCCCCCTTCATAAACCTCATAAGTTTTATCCTTACTTGAAACAAGGTCCATCAGGGGAAGACTTTGCTTCTCTAATATAATTGTGTCACGTGAGCAAGAGAAGACAAACAGCGGGCAGTTTATATTCTTTAAATCTACCTTCCTCCCACCTATCTCCAATTCTCCCTTTAAGAGTTTGTTGTCTTGATAGAGATCGTTAAACATCTGTTTGAATGCAGCACCTGCAAACGAAGCAGAGTCCTTCGTCCACTTATCCATTCGGCGCCACTTTTCTACATATTTCTCATCATGTGCACGGGTGACCAGATTGATTTTAGAACTTGCAATATCCGGTGATACCATCCTATATATCAAATACATCATTTCTGATGGAATGGTCCCATGTGCATCGGCAAAACGGTCAACACTTAGCTGCCCTGTTTGTAATCCTTCCAGCAATTTATCAGGAAAGATGCCGATACTAAAATCGATTGGAACGGCTGCAAGGGATAAATTCTTAATTGGCAGTTCCGTTATGGAAGCCAAGATGGCTGCCATGGTTCCACCCAGGCAATAACCGGCAAGGGATATTCCCTTTGCACCTGAATGTCTTAAAGCACGTTTAATGGCGTTCTCCAAATAATCAATGATATAATGACCAAGTGTGATATCCGAATCTTCAAGCCCAGGGGACCCCCAATCCAATAGGTAAACATCATAGCCGCGCTCGGTAAGTCCGCCTACTACGCTGCTTCCTTCACCGATGTCAAGAATGTACGTCTTATTTAACAAGGAGTAGACTAGAAAAACCGGGATGGCATGTCTTTTTTCCTTTGCAGGATGATACCATAAGGTTGCTTTATTTTTCTTCCAGACAGTCTGTCTAGGTGTAGGGACAATATCTGGCTTTGGCTCGGTCATAATTTTATAAAGTTGATTCCACCGTTTCGTTTCTTTTTCTATATTTAAAAGCGGAAAAAAGTTTGTTCCTAATGTTTTATTGCTCATTGTTATCACTGCTCCCTTCTAGGTTATCTAGTTGTGTTAGTTCCGGTGAGCACTAGCTCTTTATCCTGCATTTTTTCCGGTGCTTTTTTCTGTTTTTCCCCTTCTTTTCCTATGAGACCACTCAATTTTGCAAGTTCAGTTTTAATTTCTGATAATTGAGAGATTCCCTTCTTCCATTCCGATCGTAATACATGAAGGTCCTCCTTCATTTTTTTAGTTTCCGCCACCTCTTGTGCCAACTTTTGGAATTCATTCTTCATTTGAGTGACAATATTTTCTATTTCTTCGAACATTCCTAAATTCCCCTTATTTATGGAGCTTACACTGTCCTGTAATTTCCAAATTTGTTCTTCTAGAATATCAATTTTTTCTTCTGTCTGAATAGATAGCTTTGCGGCATTCGCGACATCTTTCTTTGTCGGGATATTCAATACGGTCGCAATAAGCTCTTGGTTCTTTCTAAGTCGTTCTAGGTTAGACGAATAGGTGTTGAGGCCGAAACTTGCTGTGCGAACCAATTCTTTGTTGTTTGTTAGGTTATATAATAGGCCATTTAATTGTTTGTCCAACATTCCACTCAATTGGTTGAATCCAAAAAAGGGATCGAAGATTTTTTCATTTGACATATCGCTGCTCTCCTTAAATTAAGACTTTGTAGGTTATTCCGTTTTTTCCATATATTTATTTAGCGGGAAGATCAGTTCTTTAAATTGTGTTACAACCTGATAAACAAATCCTTTTTGATTTTCATGGAGCGGATTTCCAGCTTGTTTAACAGTATTGATATATTGCAATCTTCCTTTTTTCCTAAGATCAATATATTGATTAATCATTTCTAGGTATTTCTCAGTCGCTTGGAAATTTGCAAAGGTTTGACACGGAGCACTTAAGAGAGACAAAACACTCTTTTGAATCTGATCCATTTGGGTATTAATTTCCTCATAAGACTGAATCGGAAAGAAATGATGCAAGATGGTGGTTGACATTAAAAACTCATCTCGTGCGGTTTTCTCCCATTCAGTAAATTCCTTTTTAAATTGCTCTGCTATCACTTTTATATTTCCCTGATTCCGTTGTACTCTTTCAGAGAATCGTCTCGCCTCTTTTAAGAAAACTTCGTCGCGATGATCAGTCCACTTTGCCCATTCATCTAATTCTTGATATGCAAATCTCCAGAGCAGGTCCCGACTAGAAATCGATGCTTCATTTTCGCGATCGGCAGTGATTTCTTCGTCCTGTTTTTCCACTAGTAATGGTTCATCTACGGTTTCTACCGTTTCGTCAACATCTTGTTTTTTCTTTCGCGTTTTTGTTTCTTTCAATGATTCTTTTAGATTATCTTTTTTTTCAGCCATATTACTCACCCCTATTAAAATATATGAAAGAGTTTGGTTTAGTTTGAAATCTAGGTTATTAATGAGTCCAGTGAAATAATCTCAAATCAAAGTTGCCATTAGATGTTCACTAGCTTTTTATCTATCTCTGTTGAGACATGTTGTTTGTGTTTTCCGAAAAGGAATAATAAGATGGATGCAATCACCAAAGCAACAGACACTCCATAAATGGATGCACTAAAACCACCAGATGAATTTGTGCCAGAAGTTTGAATGAGTTTTCCAAAAATAATGGGAGCAATTATACCTGATGAAGACATTACTCCATAATAAGTACCTGTCATAACACCTCTTCGCTGTGGGAGTAAACTCGTTACTGCTGTAGGATTAAGTGTGTTTATGGTGACTACTAATGTATTTACTAATGAAAGAATGATGATGATTGAACCCGAACCATTTACTAGGGCATACATGAAGAACAAAATCCCTGCTAGAATCGCACAAATGGAAGTAAATAGAGTTCGCGACTTCCACAAACTTTGAGTTTTTTTGTATAAACGATCTGAAATGATGGCTAGTACCATTCCAAGAATCGCTCCAATTAATCCGGAAATGGCAATAATCATTGCAGACTGTTGTTCAGACAATCCCTTTACTTTCATTAGGTATGCAGGATTAAATGTGAGTCCAAAGACAATAAAAGAATAAGCAACAAATGAAGATAGGGTTGTAAAAATAAAAATAGGAGATCGTAAAGCTTTCCAGATATCTTTCCTATTAATATTTTGTTTATTTTCCTGTTTACTTACTTCTTCTTCAAAAGAAACAGCTGGTTTCAGCCGTCCCAGCCAAAGCCAACAAAGTAACCAGCCAAAGCTTAAAATACCAAAAATAAAAAATGCTTGTTTCCAACCAAAATTTGAGATTAGAAAAACCACAATTGGGGCTGTAACAGCGATCCCCACAACATTGCCAAAATTAATAATCGAGATGGCAAGTCCACGTGCTTCTGGTTTAAACCATTTACTAAGATGACTGATGGCGGTTGCAGAAAAAGCACCTTCTCCTGCACCAAGTAATACTCTACTAAATATAAGCATTGGTAGACTTGATACAAACAACATCATAGATTGCGTAATGGTCCAAATAATCGCCATAATCGCCAGTAATTTCCCGGTTCCAAAACGATCAGATAAGGAAGCCCCTATTATTCCAACTATTGAAAACAACCAAAAAAAACTGCTGCCAACAATGCCAAACTGTGTGGAGGTTAGATTCAAATCCTCCATAATATGAATTCCGGCTAAACCTGTAACGGATTTGTCAGCAAAATTAATAATAGACATAATAAAAAGGGCAAATAAAATAATCCATTTCGTCCAACTTTTCATTCAAACTCCTGCCTCTCACCACATATATTCATTTTTTTCAATAAAAATTAGCCATCATACCTAAGGAGTAAAACACCTAGTTTGCCCGCCTTAATAGCGGGCATGATGGAACAGGTGCTTATTGTGAAAAAAATTGAATCATAAATGATTTTTCTCAGTTAATTAAGGAGTTACGATATTTGGAAGACGGTCGAACTCATCTAATAGTGATAAAAATTCATTCAATTTTGTTTGGTCACCAGAAAGGATTAATTTACCTGCTGCTACTGCTTGTTCTGGTGAAAGCAGACCAAGCCCAATTCCATAGAATGTGAATTGATCAAGAGTTAAGGAAACATCTGGATCAGCATTTAACTTACCAGATTTATATATTAAAACAGAATTTTCTAAATAAATAGTGTATTCTTGGTTGGAATTTGATAACGTGACATTCAACGTTATTTTTTTACCATCTGCATTTGGGCCGTTTAGTTTAACAGCGATCAGCTTTAAAAATTCTTCTACTGGCATATTTTTAATGATTCCAGAAACATCTAATGGGGAATTATCTTTATTAATTCCATTCCTTAGTTCTGATGCACCAACAAGATAAATATTACGCCAATTGGCTGATTCGGCTTGGTATCCTAATTGTTCAAATGCATCTGCTAATAAATTTTTTGCTTCCGAATTTTCCGGGTCGGCCATTACGACATTTTTTAATACTTGAGCTACCCAGCGATACTCACCATTTTCAAAGTCAGCTTTTGCTTGCTTCAAAATGTTAGCCGCTCCACCCATGTATTCTACATATTTAAGACCTGCTTCCACTTGTGGTAATGGATCTAAATCTGAAGGATGAGCACTATAATAACCTAAGTAATAATTGTATACGCCCTTAGAATTATGCTTTAACGTGCCATAATACCCACGATTCCCCCAATAAGTATCTAATGCTTTTGGAAGCTTGATTGTCTCAGCAATTTCATCCATCGTATATCCCTGGTTGGCTAAACGCACTGTCTGATCGTGCATATATTTATATAAATCACGCTGCAATTTCAAATGGTTTAATGCCTGATTTTTACCCCAAACAGGCCATGCATGAATCATGAGCAGGGCATCAATCTCTTCATTTTCAAATAAATCGATTGTTTTATCGAGTGAATTAGCCCAATGAAGGGCATCCCGAGTTTTTGCCCCTCTTACCGTATAAATTTGATGCATCAATTTATTGGCGTTCTCTGAGACAAATAATGCTTTGTACTCTTGGATATAAAAATGCATTTCAGCTGGTGCCTCTGTGTTTGGTGTTAATAGAAATTGAAAGGTTACTCCATCGATTTCCATCGTTTGGATTTCGTTCACTATTTCAACAGTAGGTTTCTCAAAACTCATCGTCCCTGAACTCATGGTATTACCTATACCTATAGATACGGAGCCCTTCGTGCCGCCTGGTAAATTTTTACCAAACTGATACTCTGCTCGACGCGCCATGATTGTCCCTAAGAGCACATTTTCACTTAACGCTTCTTCTGTAAAATATTGGGGAACTACAATTGGAATATCTGGATTCTCTGCATATTTAAGAACTGCTTGAATACCGCCAAAATGGTCCGCATGACTTTGACTAATAATGATAGCGGAAACTGGCTTTCTTGGACGATGCTTATAATATAATTCCATTGCAGCTTCAGCAGATTCAATACTTCCTAATGCATCACAGACAATGACTCCTTGTTTACCTTCAAAAAAGAAAGTGGTGGCGATGGATTGTCCTCGAATTTGATAAACCCCTTCTACTACTTCAAACAAACCCGAGATTGCCTGTAATTGGGCATTTCTCCATAAACTTGGATTCACTGTGTCAGGAGCCGTGTCGTTTAGATATTCTAACGATTCTATGTCCCAGATGATTTCCCCAGAATCATCCTTAATCATGTTGGATTCTAAAGGTGCGATAAAGCCTCGGTTTGCATCTACGAAATCCTGTAAATCATCAAAATTTAGAGATTCGTACACGGCTAAATTTGCCTTTTTTGTAAAAGAAGTAGCGGACATAGGTTGAGTTGAAACTTTACTGATCATATAAACCTCCAAGGATTTTTATTTTAAATTTTTTAAAAAAAGAAAACACTTTTGACTACCTGGCAAAATGTCAGTTCTTCAACCAAACATTAAGAGGAAGTTTTCAAGTGTTTTCCATATACTAGATTGCCAGATTATGAAATGTAAAATTAGCCCTTTACATCTTGTAAACGAGATTAAGCGTTTATGGCCGTTACCTCGAAAACTTCATTTATTACTTTGGTGATAATCGTGGCTGGTATCTTATAGAAAACTCCTGCAGGGTCATTATGAACAGCTGGTACCAAATGTTGAAGTGTCTCTTCGTTACATTCAAATTCACCAAAAGTGTCTGGTAAATTCACTGCTTTGCGGAGATCCCTAATATATTGGACAACTTCCTCTAAACATTTTTCGGGTTGCTCGGATGGATTTGCGATACCCAACGCTTGGGCAAACCCCGTAATTCTTGGCAAATAGTACATTGGCAGGGACTCCATTACATTCGGCAACAATACAGCGTTAGCTAGCCCGTGCGGAATATGAAATTTTGCCCCTAACGCATGTGCCATGTTATGAACTGGAACCGCATTCATCGCAAGGCAAAAAGCTGAAATAGCCATCGAACTTGCCATTAGCATATTCGCTCTTGCTGAAAGATCGTCCCCTTTTCGAACCGCAGTTTCTAAATTGTCTACAATCATTCGAATCGACTGAAGTGCATAGGCATCTGTCATGGGATTGGCCTTTGATGAAAAATAAGCCTCCACTGCATGAGTCAATGCATCAAATCCTGTAAAGGCAGTGATTTTAGGAGGAAGTCCTACCGTTAAATCCGGGTCCAGGATCGCCATATCCGCATTGATAAATGGATGAAGAAGATTTGTTTTTATTCCAAGCTTTTCATTAAGGATAACGGCTACCGGTGATACTTCAGCACCTGTTCCCGCCGTTGTCGCAATAGCTACATGCGGAATAAAAATATATTGGGCTTCTGGCCACCACTCCATCACATTTCCGGTAAGAAGGGAATCACGTATATCATCCAAACCTTTATGGAGCATCCACTTGATCCCTTTTACTGTATCCAAGACGCTGCCGCCGCCAAGAGCGATTAAGGAATCACCGTTACACTCTTTAAAGAAACGAGCTCCGCGATTAATAATCTCGCCTTTTGCGTCCTGCTCGATATCTTCAAAAACCCCAACAAGTTCCGGGGTTCCCGGCATGATTTCAAATAATTCTTTAATTTGAGCTGTAATTCCGGCCTGGGTTAAACCCTTATCCGTGAAAAGCACTGCTCGTTTACCGCCAAGCCCTTTTATCATCTCAGGAAGCAAAGTTCTTGATCCCGCCCCGCTATTTACAACCGTTCGAACAGAAAATTGAAAAAATGATGTCGACATAGAATCACCTGCTTTTTAATTTTTGTATTAATAATGAATCTGTATTATCCCAATAATATTTGGTACCAATGTTTTTGGCTTACTTCAGGTACGAGTGAACAGTGAACATGCTTTAGTTGCGAATACTCGTCCAGTGCATGGCGGCCTAATTCTCGCCCGAAACCGCTTTGCTTGTATCCTCCAAATGGAGCATCACTACGGAGCATATGCCAATCATTGATCCAGATTGTTCCAGCCTTTAATTCACGGGCTATTTTCAATCCTTTATTTACATCCTTTGTCCAAACTCCACCTGCTAATCCATAAATCGTGTCATTCGCAATTTTGATTGCCTCCTCAACTGTGGAGTAACGGATGACTGAAAGTACAGGACCAAAGATTTCTTCTCTAGCAATCTTCATGTCATTATGAACATCTGCAAAAATAGTAGGCTCAATAAAATAACCATTTTCAAAACCTTCTACAATGGTACGCTTTCCTCCGCAAACCAATCTTGCCCCTTCTTGAATACCAGATTCAATATAAGAAAGTACGGTATCCAACTGTTGCTGAGATACCATCGGTCCCATTCCCGTTGCGATATCTAATGGATTTCCAATTTTAATCGTGCTTGCAAGTCCAGCTAATTGTTCAATAACTTGGTCATAAATGGAATCATGTACTAATACACGCGTACCGGATTCACAAACTTGCCCAGAGTGTGTTAAGAATCCGAATAAAATGCCAGGAATGGTAATGCTCATGTCAGCATCTGGCAATACGATTGCAGGTGATTTCCCGCCTAACTCAAGCGTGACGCGTTTTATCGTTTTAGATGCCTGCTCCATAATGCGGCTCCCTACTTCTGTAGAACCGGTAAAAGCCACTTTGTCTACACTTGGATGCGTGACAAGAGCTTCTCCAATGCTGGCACCAGGGCCAGATACAACATTGAATACACCTGCCGGGATTCCTGCTTCAGCTGCCAATTCCGCTAATTTCAAGGTAGATAGCGGTGTATTGGATGCTGGTTTGACTACTATCGAGTTCCCCATAGCCAATGCAGGAGCAATTTTCCACATAGCTAAAATCATTGGAAAGTTCCAAGCAGTCACAGCTGCTACAACACCAAGCGCCTCACGCCAGACTTGGTTATTGCTTGGTCCAGGAATTGGTACAGTAGGAAGAGACTCAACATACGGATACTCTACAGTAAACTTTGCTGTTTGCTGTAAGAGATCCACGATGGATAGGATGTCTAAGTTTGAAATACGCCGAACTGTAGCCCCCGAACTAATAGACTCTAAGTAACCCAATTCTTCCGCATGTTCAATGATCTTGTTTCCAAATTGGACAAGTACGTGAGCACGTTCTTGTGGAGATTTTTTAGACCATACTCCTGAATCAAAAGCCTGTCGAGCAGATGAAACGGCCGCCTCCACATCTTCTATCCCGGCTTTCGCCACCTTCGCCACGACTTCACCAGTTGCAGGGTTTATTACATTAAACGTTTCTCCGCTTACAGCTGGCTTCCACTCCCCGTTTATAAAGAGTGGAAATTCCAATGTTTGCACTGTCGATTTCATAGAAATTCCTCCTTGTTATTTCCTCTTTAAAAATCCACAAATATTATTAAGAAAAGTTCTCTATCAAACTAATTAACTTCCACATATTCAACCTGCAAAGCTCGTTTCAAAATTTTACCTGTACTGTTCTTAGGTAATTCCTTCATAAATTCCACTTGTTTTGGCAGCTTGTACTTTGCAAGCTTGTCCTGGCAGAAATGCAAGATTTCATCCATCGTTATACATTCATCGTTAGGTACGATGAAAGCCTTTACAATCTCTCCATATTCTTTATCCGTAATCCCTATTACAGCTACTTCCACAATTGCCGGGTTTTGATATAATACTTCTTCCACTTCCCGCGGATAGACGTTGTATCCGCCAACGATGATCATATCTTTTTTACGGTCAACGATATAGATGTATCCTTCTTCATCCATTCGGGCCAAATCACCAGTGTAAAACCATCCGTCTTTCAAAGTGGAAGATGTAGCTTCCGGCATTCCTAAATACCCCATCATTACATTTGGACCTTGCACAATCAATTCTCCAATTTCTCCTCTTGAAACTTCCATTCCATTAGGATCCACCACTTTGTTCTTTACATCAGGTATATCTACACCAACAGAGCCAGGTTTGCGGGTCCCCCGTAATGGATTAAAGGCTGTCACCGGGGCAGTTTCAGAAAGTCCATAACCTTCTAAAATACGAACGTTATACCTCTCTTCAAATCTATGTAAAATTTCAAGTGGAATCGAAGCACCACCTGAAAAACAAGCACGAATAGAAGTGAAATCTGCTGCAGTTGGCGCTGACAACTGCAACATGAAGCTAAACATGGTTGGAACACCAGCAAACAGTGTCGCTTTCTCTCTTCTAATCGTGTTGATAACCTCGGTAGGACTAAATTTAGGAACGATTACAATGGTTGCCCCGCTAGAAATAGGAATGTTGATACAAACGGTCATGGAAAACACATGGAACATGGGAAGAACCGCAATGATACGATCTGCTTCAGTGAACTCAGCAAGCTGGGACACTGAAGCAGCATTGGATGCCATATTTCGATGGGATAGCATGGCGCCTTTAGGTTTTCCAGTTGTTCCGGAAGTATAAAGAATAACTGCCAAATCATCCTCATCTATGGAAGGGGTTTCAAAAATATCTTCTGTTTCTTGAATCAGACACTCCCATGTCCATTCGGACTCGGTAGAATCTGTAAAGATAACATTCTTCAAATGTTCTAGTTTCTCTCTCAATGGAGATATTATCGTTTCTAATGACGAATGAGCAATCACGGCTTTTGCTTTGCTATTCGATAAAATATAGGATATTTCTCCCGAAGTATAGTCAGGATTTATCGGGACAACCACTGCACCTGCTCGAAGGATTCCGTAGTAAGCAATTAAAAACTCAGGACAATTACCTAGCATTAAAGCGACTTTATCTCCTTTTCTGATGCCTCCAGCAGATAACCCGGATGCAACAGAATCTACTACTTTATCAAGTTCTGCATACGTCGTACTTTCATAAAGAAACGTATAAGCGGTGCGATTTGGAAATCTTGCTGCACTGTTCTTTAAATTCTCATTCAAATTCATTCTTTTTTTCTCCCCCCTTTTTAAATTCTTTTTAGAAAATTATTAATTGCTTGAATTTATTATATATATAATTTAAACTAAAATAAATCAACCAATAGTGAAGTATATATAAGTATAGCTTCTATATTTTAAGGAGAAAATCTATGCATATCGAACAATTGGAGTATATTGTAAAGGTTGCTGAAACGGGCTCGATTTCAATAGCAGCACAAGACCTACATGTTTCTCAATCAGGAATCAGTCAATCCATTACTAAATTAGAGGATGAACTGGGCATTAAACTATTTAAAAGGAACCGACGACTTGGTGCCGTTCCAACAAATGAAGGAAAAAAGTTAATTAAAAAAGCATATGAAGTATTAATGAAGCTTCAAGAATTTAAAGAAGAAGCCCAAGATTTTAACCATGTCCATTCTGGAAATTTAAAATTATCATCTATCCCTGGCTTTATGCTCTTCTTGTTAGAACCATTATCATCTTTTAAAAAGACCTATCCAAATGTGAATATCGAAATCTCTGAAAAACCAGTCCAGCATATTATTGAACACGTCCAAAATAATCAGATTGACATTGGTATAATCACAATTTACAAAGATTTATTAAAAAAAAGAGAGGATCTGCTATTTGAGGTAATACTTGAAGGAAAGATGATGGTTTCCGTAGGCAAAAGTTCTCCATTAGCGTTACATAAATCGATAACTCCGCAGCAACTAATGTCTCAAAACGTAATTCTATATAATGGTGACTATGTAAAACATTTTGCAAATAAGTTAAATAGTAAATTTGGACCTCTGAATATTTTATTTACCACGGATAGTACAGAGGTAATTAAAAAAGCGATTGTTGAAGGATTAGGAATTAGTTTTGTACCTGACTTTTCTTTAAAAAATAATCCTCATGTTTTAAGCGGCGAAATAGTCCTTGTCGAAATAATTAACTACGAGCAGGAGAATATAAATTTAGGGTGGGTACGCTCAAAGAATAATCATTTTTCAATAACCACAAAGAAGTTTTTAGAACATTTTAAATTTTACTCACGAATGCTGACTTATACATCTCAAAATGATTAATAGACTGAACTCTTACATTAAACGATTGCAGAAAATTGTTCAGCCACCATTCATAATTTATATACATTAAGAGGGTTTGTAAAGAAATGGACTTAAACTAAACTACCAGTTAAATAAAAGAATGCTTCTCTATCATTGTAGAAACGCATCCGTTAGTGCTCAACAAAGACTATTACTATATTTATTCAAAATCCATGTAATATTAGTAAAATTATTGACCTTCTTGAACTAAGTTGCCAGTTATAAGGATTTTTAAATAATTGAATTTAGTTAAAATCAACAATTATGTAGAATGAGTGACAATTTACACAAGGTACAAATAAAAATACCTTTGATCTATAAAATCAAAGGACAAAGTTGAACTAAGTGGTCTAGACTAAGTCCATTTTAGAGGTCTAAACCCAGAAGAATTTAAACTATTATTATAGAAACTTATAACGAATATTATTTTTTCCCGGAATGGATATTAGCGATATAAAAACTGCGCACTCTATTTTTTTCAAAAATTATTTCAATACAGAGGAACGCATTTTTCGTGCTTTCTGTTAGCATCGTCCTCTGAGCTTCACGCCAATTCCAGCATCTGCATATTGCGCCATCATCATCTTTATAAACCATTTCATCTGGATATGGTGAAGCATTTTCAGCATTACCCAATGGAATATACGGTTCATTACCATTTGCCAGCGTTAGCCTAATATCACCCGCAAAAGTATCGATATCTTCCCCACCACATGGAAACCCATAACGCAATGAAATGGACTATGCTCTGGGAAACTTCCTTATTGTTCAGACTGCCCCTTTAGCTTAAATAGAACCACCATTCCAATTTCGTGAAACAGGTCAATAATTCCAGAAATTTTGTTTTGGGTATATACCTTTTAATCATTTTTTTCTTCAAAGAGGAAATATTAAGTTTAACAATATAGTAAAGGAGCGAATTTATGTCTAACCACAATAAAAAAATGGTATTCTCTGTGGCTATCGGTTCCCTTACATGGGGAAAAATTCGTTTTTTAGGTTCTTGCCTGTGGCATGTTTTACCAATTTATCCATAAGTGTACTTAGCATTATTGCGAATAAGAAAAAGTGGTTGATAAAACCTTGGAATTTTTAAATTAAAAAGATGACCCATACGATTTGGTATTTAATATGTGTTGGTTTCGCAGTTGTCATTTATGGATTTCAGTACATAATAGAAAAATTGATTAGAAAAGCTTCTAGTCCTGTTGCTGAAGGAAGAATCAATGAGTAATGAATCAACAATTAGATGGAACCGCAGTTAGTGGCAACAAGGGGGGAGCTAGTTGAGTGATGAGGAAAACAAACAAAATTGAAGCTGTATTTTGGAGCATTGCTCTTCCCGGTTTTGGTCAAATTCTTAATGGACAACTGATCAAAGGCATGCTTTTTATATTCCTAGAATTCCTTATTAACGTAATGAGTTCATTTAATAAAGCTATTATGCTAAGTTTTTTAGGAGAAATAAGTGAGGCAGTGCAAATAATTGATTATCAATGGCTGATGTTTTATCCATGTGTTTACATGTTTGCAATGTATGACGCCTTCAAGCATGCAGGCGAGAATACTGGACCGTTTTCCTTTTTACCTTTCGCTTTTGGTGCATATTTCGTTACAGTTGGACTAATGTATTCAACGAAATTTACCATTTTCGGAGTATTTTTCGGTCCAATTTTCCTTCCTATGTTATTTTTAATCCCAGGATTATTGGTTGGATTCTTGATTCGTTATCTATTAAAAAAATGCCAAAAAAATTAACGTTTTACATTAGGCAAACGTTATTTACCCAATGCATGGATGGGTATTCTTCATTAAATAAACGAACACCTTCACTCATTTGTGAAGGTGTTTTTTTTCGAATTGCCCTGATTAATCTAATACTTCTACTACTTTGAACCCATGAATACATGCAAGGTATTTGGTCTTCATCGCCTTTTATTTTAGACACTTAGTTTTTATTCAATAGCACACTAAACTTAAGTACAATTTTTCATACTTTAAAAAGTAACCTTCAATCATGCTTAACCTCATTTAGCTGCTAACTTATTTCGATCAACAGCATGTGGCGGTTGTTCCATCCACCCTTTTTCAATAAAAATTTTTGCTGCCGCTTCAACAAATTGTGCGATTTTCAATAACGACTTTGAATACATTAGCCCGATATCATGCCTTCCGTTAACAGCAGTAGAATTTCCAAATGCTCTTATTTTCATCGAGAACATATCCATTTTATGAAATAACATTAATTTATCTGAAAAGGGTGAAAAAGTTGAAGTTGTCACCAAATCATCCAAAAAAGAAGGTGTAGGTAGATTTTCATCATGTAGCTTTTGCATATAGTGTTCGATGTTTTTGGAGGTTAAATCTCTGCCCCATTCAAACAATTTTCGTATCTTTTCATCCTTTACCACTTGGGCAAATGCCATAATTAGTGCCTTGCTCGCAGTATTATTTTCAATATTGTCGTAAAGGTGGGCAATTTCTAATGCATGTAAAGAACGCACATGTCCCAAAAATCCATTTAAAAAGTCCTGATGAACAAACTCCACCTTTTCTGGCACCGGTATAATAGGAGGTTTGATAATAAATCCTTTATTCATTAATATTTCATTGATTTGCACAATTAAGTCCATTGTGGCATCCATACAGTACCTAAAGAATTCTTTAACATCCCTTCTAATCATAAGCGGTATTGCAACATTATATATACTCATTCCTGCTTTTGCAGCGTATTTCAAATAATGAACATAGAATTGATCTTGAAATAAACGAGGAGCTCCAAGGTTTACGTCTTCTTCCCCAAAACCTTTAGGAATAGGGAAGTTCTCCTTTACAAAAATTCCTTCGATTGTATTCATAAATTTCAAGCTTAATTTTAATGCATTTTCTAATAAAGTTTTTATATCTTTATCTTCAACATGTTGGAGATAATAACTTAATATGCATTTTGACATGCTGTTTCCCATATAAGTAGCCCAAAGTTTGCCCATTTCTGCAGAAGTTAAGGGTTCGCTAGTATCTTCTTTGTATGAACCTAATTTAATCGGCTTAATTGTTTCCATGGTTGCTCCTTTCCTACCCGCTTTTGGTTAGTATTCCCTTCATTTTGAATCATACTCAATGGTTAATCCATTCAAAATTGAATTTGGAGATTTCCACCGTCTCGCTCTATAATAAAATTCTTTAGTATATTAAAGGGAAATCAATCTACTTTAGTGAGAAGCAAACAGGAGGTAAAATTATTCTTAGATATTTATATTTTTCTTCGCTTTGCGAAAAACCAGGTACAAAATAATCGTGTTATAAAAAGGGCAACACCAATAGTAATCCAGCTAATATACCATTCCCAGTGAAGGTATTTAATAAGATGTGTATACTTTTCGATCATGACTTCAAGGATGGTCAACAAAGAGCTATATCCAACATAGTACCCCAATTGAAAAAGGTTTCCTCGACTTTTTGGATACCAGACATTAAAGGCAGCACATACGACAGGAAAAGCATAATACTCAAATGTTAAGCTCGTCCTATTAATCGAAGCAAACAGTCGAACAGGATATTCAATCATTCTCAACTCTACGACCACTAGACCGATAAGAAAAGTAATGATCTGATTGAACAAAAAAGCAACTACCGCTAGTCGAATTTTATGTTTGGGTATGAAGAATAGAATACCCGTTGATACAACCCAGACAAATAAGAGGATCCACCAGTCGATTCTCATTCACTTCTCCACCGCTCTGATTTGAACAAGTTTTTATCCTTAAAGAACCAATTGCAGCAAACTTGGCTTATGTAAAAGAGAAACCCCATATAAATCCACATCCCATACCAAGGCAAGAGGTCATATTCTAATAAATCTGTATACCTCTCGATAACAATATCATATAACGTAATAATAGAAACCCAAACAAAAAAGTATATTATCCTATACCAGAGGCTGCCCTTTCTCTTCTTATGGACGTAATAGATGGAAAACAATACGGGATAAAAAAAATAATCGACTGTAAATGGGAGATCTGTCGCTTTTGGGAATTCCCGTACAGGAGCACTAAGCAAACCTAGTTGAAAAGAAGGTATATCGCAAAGCCAGATGATGGCTTGAAACATCAATAAAGCCAAGATTGCCTTACTTCGATTATTTCGCGGAATAAGCAGAATCCAGCCAACAAAGCCGGACAACCACATTGCTATCAGGATGATACGCTCCACTAGCATATTGATAGCAACTCCCCTTCATAATTATTAAGAATTCTTTGTTATACGGATCAGATTTTATAAGTAGAATCCAATAATAGTATTAACTAAACTTTGGCGGAATTATCACAACACTGGAAAAACCTTTTTGTTCAATCAAATGATAAATTGAGGTGCAGATTTTTAAAACTTACTGGTTGATATAGATTCAAAGTATGCAGTACTTTTTTAAAAAGATCAGTTTACTAAAAAGATCCCATTTGGTTTATTATGTAAATACAGCAACCGCCCACGAGCCGCTTGTGCCTGGAGCGGAAATCAACAACCAAGTTTAACAGAGACAAAAAATTAAACCCCTTAGTAGGGGTTTAGAATAGTTCTTGTATTTTTATTAAAAGATATCAAACATAAAAGAGAAGATTTACTTTCTTTAATTGATTTCTCTTAGCTTCTCCACCATTTGTTTCATAGGATGTAAGCTCATGATCCCTTGTATGCCTTCTTTAATTCCACAAGATCAAATTTCTTCATTTTAAGAAAAGCTTTCGTGACGCGCCCAACTTGCTCAGGTGTACCTTTGCTCATCATCTCATCCATCTCTCTCGGTACAATCTGCCAGGATAAACCAAACTGATCTTTCAGCCAGCCACATTGCTCGGCCTCTTGAACCGCAGAGAGCTTTTCCCAGTAATAATCAATCTCTTCTTGTGTCTCGCAGTACACCATAAAGGAGATGGCTTCGTTCATACTGAATTGATGATCGTGCGCGCTGTCCATTGCAGTAACCCACAGATTTTCTAAGCGGAAATCAGCGAACATTACGGTTCCTTCTACGTCAGGTGCCATGCCCTTAGGGTAGCGAGCGATCAGTCCCTGCTTTGTGTTCTTGAATACGGATAAATAAAAATCAATCGCCTCTTCCGCCTTCCCGCATTTATCACCGACAAACAGAAGTGATGGCATGATTGTAGGGCGCTCTTCCCCTTCAGGGTTGGTAAGAATTAGCTGCCAGGACAAACCATATTTATCCTGAATCCATCCATACCTCTCACTGAATGGATATTGACCGAGCGGCATCAATGCTGTGCCCCCTTCAGACAATTTGTTCCAAACCTCATGTAATTTTTCGCTCGCGTCTTCTTCTCGTGACGGGTCAAAATTAACCATGAAAGATACCGATGGATTGATCTTGAAATAAGGTCCTGCACTTATGGACATGAACTTCTGCCCCCATAGCTCAAAAGAGACGATATCGGAATCGCCTGAAGGTGTACCGTGGATGGTCGTTACATTTGTAATTTTGGAGTCTGGGAATATGGAAGCGTAAAACTCAGCTGCTTCTTTTGCATCTTTGTCATACCATAAATGCGGAACGATTTTTTGAATTGTATTTGTCACTATTATTCCTCCTTCATCTTCAGTGAAAATTCCCTGTACTGAGCTTTAACCTATGATGATTCGCTCTTTTGGATAATGATAATTCGTTTTAAGTGGTTTACCACCCATGATTAATAAAAAGGTAAAGATCCCGATTCTTCCGATGAACATTAAAATCATAATGACAATTTTACCCATTACACTTAATTTTGCCGTGATTCCCATGGAAAGGCCGACCGTTCCAAAAGCAGATGACACTTCAAAGATGATCTCCAATAATGAAAAATTCGGTTCCAAGATCGTAAGTATGACGGTACTGATACAACAGAGCATCATCGCTGTTGTAATGACGATAAAGGACTTTATTACATCCTCCATCGCGATTTCCTTTCTGAAAATTTTTATGGTCGTCGTTCCATTAGCAAAATAATAAATACTTAATACCATAATGGCAAAAGTAGTCGTCCTTATACCTCCCCCTGCACTACTTGGAGATGTTCCGATAAACATTAGGATGCTTAAAATAAATAGAGTAGGTGGGGAATACTCATTAATATCAATCGTATTAAGTCCACCATTCCTAGAAGACACCGAATAAAAAAGCGAATTGAAAAAAGATTCGTGCCAAGTTTTATCGGAAAAGAAACGATTATATTCACATCCATAAATCAATATGGTGCCCACCACAATTAAGGAAAAAAATGTTAGCGTCGTAATTTTCGTAAATAAAGAAAACCTATATGGTGTTTTCTTCCGATGTTTAAAAAACTGAATCAC
Source organism: Neobacillus cucumis (assembly GCF_016107705.1). The sequence goes on along the minus strand of NZ_JAEHGC010000012.1, from coordinate 53,961 downwards.
TTCCATCAGCACTGGGAAACCAATCGCTCCTATTACTAACAACACCATTGTCATGATTAACACAAAATAATCGTGGGCAAATGGGATTAACGATTTTCCTGTGATATCAAATCCCGCATTGGTAGCAGCACTGACAGAAGCAAAGAAACCTTGTAAGTAAGCTTCCTGCCAGGTAGGAAAGTATTTTAAAAAGTATGTACCAAAGATAATTGCCGCCACTAATTCCATGATTATAAAGAGGAACAAGATATTTCTGACGAGCTTAACTAATCCTGAAAAAGTAGGAAGGTTTTGGTCTGTCATAATCAGCATTCGGTCTTTTATTCCAATTCGTCTTCCGATTAAGAGCCAAATCGTTGTTCCAAGAAACATAATTCCAATTCCGCCAAATTGCAAGATGATCGCAAAAATAAATGTTCCCGGAACACTTAAAACCTCATTTATCGTAATGGTAGATAATCCAGTCACACTAACCGCACTAACAGCAGTAAATAGAGCATCTATCAACGTTAAGTGAGCATCGGGTTTTAAAGTGATCGGCAACATTAATAATATAGTTGAAACCACCACAGCTATGAAGTAATAAATGAAGATTAATTGTGCTGGTTGCAGTGAGTTCTTTTTTTTCTGTTTTATAATGTTCATATTTTTCCTCTTCTTACCCATTTAAGGCATCTTTTTCCTCCACACCATCTTTATTAATGTACAGCACAATCAAGTCTTCTTCAACTACCCATTTCGTTCAGTGAGGCATTGTATCTTTCCCCATCTCCTCTAAATGTGCGATTTAATAGTTTAAATGCGAATTTGCATGGTTCAGTTGATCTAGAGAAAACCTTACATACTCATTTTTTCACTTTTATTTTTTCTGATATGGTTGTCCAATACTTAGGGTCTTCTAAGCCCAGCCGCCAAATCCCAATGCCCCGTAGGTTATATTTTTCCACAAGGTTTAGTTTAACCCGCAAACTGGAACTATTCTCGAACCACACCTGGTGGTTATGATGTTTTTCATCTACATAACCGAAATGAGGCGTTTGCGAAGTGGAGTCCCACTTCACTTTCGCTTTATATTTTGTTTTCTGCTCCATTACCTGTGCATAAGAACTATAAACGGCTTTGTTTGTTGTAGTATCCCAGTCCCATCCATAACCAGCAATACCGAGTAATATTTTTGTGGAAGGCACTCCCTGTTTCAAAGCATAACGAATGGTTGCTTCTATCCAATCAACTGATGCCGTCGACCCGGGTTTTGTTCTGGGGTTATGTTCATCGTAGGTCATAATCATTAACCCATCAGAAAATTGACCAAGTTTTGCGTAATCAAACCACGGTGACCAGGGATTCGCACGGGAATCGCCTGTGTTTGCCGGGACTGAAACTGTCACTACCTTTCCCTCACCATGCAGCACACCTGACAATTCTTTCATCATCAGACTAAAGGAATCCCGGTCAGATAAATACAAATTTTCCATGTCAATATTAATACCATCATATTCGAATTGATTGATTTCCTTTCGCAAGTTTTGAATGAACATTTGGCGGTTCGCATCGTGATCAAGCACATTACTCGCTACTTGCTTACCCTTCTTAACCGATTCATAAAGAAGGTTGTGAACAACTAAATATACCTTCAGATCTTTTTTATGAGCATTCTGTATTACCTTTCGCTTATGGTCCGCTGTAACGGAATTGATAAGACTTCCTGGATGTTGATCATCAAGCTTATACCAAAAAGGTGCAATGATGCTCAAATTGGTGAATTGCGCGTCAACTGTAGGTTGAGACCCTGGATATTTCCCTTCCTGTTCGGTGTAGAAACCTAGCACTTCACGAGGGGTTTTATTTGTATTAGTTTCCACTTTTCTTTGTGACTGGCTACAGGATGTCAGTAGTAGTAAGGTCATACTCAAAAAAATGATGGTGAATGACCGATTATATTTTCGCAAAATCGTGCACCTACTTCTCTAATATGTACACATAATTTTAGCTAAGAATAAAGAATACATTCAAAATATACTTATAAAACACCTAAACCATCGCTTTTTTGTACATGGATAAAGCCAAAATCGAAGGATCAATTGCTTGTAAGTTATCTGATAACGAATTGTAATGTTCTTATTAAGGAATTGATATATAGCTGTGTTATAATTCTGAAAAATCAGATTAAGTTTTTCGATAATTCAGAGGGTATTGTCACGTAAAGTTTTAATAAGCGAGGGATGGATTTGCTGATCAAATATAAAAAAAGTTATGAAAAAATTGCAATGGGGCTCCTATCCTTTATTCCTAGCGAAAAGGATCTTAAAAAACTGATGATCACCATGAATGAGTATGATACGGAGAACGACCGCATGCTTTATCTGTGGAAAGAAAAAGAAGGGATCGTTGGCCTGATTGGTGTCCTGTTTACAAATAACCAGATTCTATTGCAACATCTTGCCATCAACCCTTCTCATCGAAATCAAGGATTCGGCAAGCATTTGGTTAAAGCTTTAAAAAGACGTTATCCTTCTACCCCAATCCTTCCAACAGAAAACACGGAAGCTTTTTTACATAAATGCAACATAATTGAAGATTTGCAGATAGATATGAAAAAACTAATTACTGCGCTTAATTAATTCCTTATTCTAATAAAAAAATTAGAGGTTCAATATAAAAGGACTCAAACCGATAGATCAACGTCCTTCAACTGGAACTTCAAAAGTAAATTTTTGTTTAAACGAATCACTATAGAAGTCAAACAGTTAAGTCTTCACATCTGATTCATCATTGTAAAATCAAGAAAAGAAAGTGCCAGGCACCATCCAGTTTTCTGGAAGATACCTGGCACTTGTTAAGTATCAAAATTTAATGATGAAGCACTATCTAATAAAAAGTCTAACTTGTCTCTCCCATATAAATACAATCGATGCATCGGTCTAGTCATCGCCACGTACAGCAATTTAATGTCTAAGTCTACTTTGGAGAAAGACTCCTCCAAGCATACCACCATAACTGCATCAAACTCCAACCCCTTCGATAAATAAGATGGTACAATTACCACATGCCCCTTCTTCATATCTTCTTTTCCCTCTAACAATTGAATCGGAAGTTGACTTTTTTCAAGGATCGCATGGATTCTTTGACATTCTCTATCGGTACGCCCAATGATCGCAATGGAGTTCAGATCTTCCTCCTTAAGTGAGGAAATGTCCTGTTCTAGCTGCAGCCTTACCAGTTCCAAATTTGCAGGATCAATTAGTTTAAACCTTGGTTTTTGACCTTGCCGAATGACGGGTTCAACCTTTGGAAGGTCCTGATTGATCAGTTTTAGGATATCATTGGCCAAATTCATAATTTCAACTGTTGTTCGGTAGCTTTTTTGCAAAGCTTGATAATTCGCATTTGGGAAGATTTCTTTCCATAACGGTTCCCAACTATTCAAGCCCCGATAGGAATGAATCCCTTGTGCTAAATCTCCGACAATCGTAAACAAGTCGGTTTCAAAGCCTTCCTTTAAGGCTGCAAATTGAAAATAGCTGTAATCCTGCGCTTCATCAATGAAGATACTTCGCATTTTATATTTTTCATCGATGCCCTCTAATTTTGCTTTGATATAAAATAACGGAGCTAAGTCCTCGAGTTCGTAAGCCCCGCGATCAAAAATCCGCTTACAAAACTGAGTTAGAACCTTGCATTCTTGATCGCTCAGATTGGTTGCATGCTTTTTTAGGATTTCAGGTGAAGACATCAGTTCCTTGTACAAGGTAAAAATATCTGGCATGACAAATTGTTCCATATATTTTTTTACCGCGGTCTTCGCTTCCTTCTCCACTTGAGCGATTCTTTGTTTTTTCATGTCCATGAGGTCGACCACTTTTTGCTTTCTTTTTTCGGTATCAATCCTTCTGGTATAAAGAGCCCGATCTAACGCATCATCATATTTCGTGTTGAGTTTTGATTTGATGATGGCTTTTTTCTTTTTTAAGTCACTTTCTAGCAGGGATTTTATTTTCGCAATTCTTTTATAGATTGGTAAATAGGTATATTCTTTTAAAAATAGTCTTTTTAGATTTTGTCCCTTGAGGAGTATTGATTTTTCAACAATAAAATCCCCTGTAGGCGCAAGACTTAATTCCAATTCTTTTATATAACGGTCGATTACATCCTTAAATGCAAGTGAACCCTTGAAACTGGACATCCATTGAATGGTCTTGGGATTTCCCTTCCCTTCAAGTAGCCTCATGAGCTTTGTATTAGGAGACATCAGTTTTATTTTCTGTCCTAAGCAAGCTTTCATGAAATCGATAAAGGTGGTTTGGTTAATTTTATTTACGCCGAGTTCCGGTAAAACGGCAGAGATATAATCAATAAATAGTCTGTTTGGTGCGAGAATCATGAGTTTTTCTGGAGGAAATTGATAACCAAAGGAATAAAGAAAGTAGGATATTCTATGGAGTGCGATGGTTGTCTTCCCGCTTCCCGCGGCCCCTTGAACAATAATGGGGTGTTTCAGTGATGCCCGGATCACTTCGTTTTGCTCATTTTGAATGGTCGCAACGATTTCCGTTAATCGATTGTCTGCTTTCCCCGATAATGACTTCTGTAGCAGTTCGTCGTGTGTGGTCAAATCGATGTCTCGAATTTCTTTTAATAAGCCATCAACAATTTCATACTGCCTTTTTAAGGATAAATAACCGGTCTGGGTCTCCCCATATGCTTCATACGAAACATCTCCGAGCCGTCCGTCATAGTACACGTTTGCAATTGGTGACCGCCAATCCACGATGATCGGCTGTTGAGTCACACGGTCAAACAAGGACACTTTGCCGATGTACAGATTTTCTTCCTTTTTCGTACTATTACTTGTAAAGTCGATCCTTGAAAAGTATGGCTTGCCTACCACGCTCTTTAATCTTTTCAATTCACTTTGTGCTAATTCAAGAAACCGCGCATTGGCAAGAAGATCCGTGTAGCTTGCACTGCTATCTTTGTCGTCTCTTTCTGCAAAGGCTTGCTTCATGTTTTCAACAAAGAATTCTTTATTCCCTTTTGAGATCTCTAAAACGGTTCGTATGTATTCCTTGGTAAACTCTAAACGCTCGATTTCTTCCTGATAATCTTTATGGTCCCGGACAGACACTTGATCTTTGGCACTCATCCTGTAATTTTGTCACCTCGCTTTTCTAATAATGGAAACATGGGATATTAAGAGTATCGAAAACATTTGTCCTCGTCAAGTTATTACCTCGAGATATAGAAAGTGCCAGGCACTTTCCAATTTTCTGGACGGTACCTGGCGCTTTCTAGGATCTTTTTTTTCTAGGACCTACAATTAATTTGATGGCTGTTTTATTTTCATTATTGATCAAAATATCTATAAATGCAGGAACAAAAACTAGATTAACACCGCTAGGAGCTACGAAACCTCTTGCAATGGCAATGGCTTTAATTGCTTGATTTAGAGCACCAGCCCCAATCACTTGAATTTCTGTAACTCCTTTTTCACTAATTACGCCTGCAATTGCACCTGCAACTGAATTTGGATTTGATTTTGAAGATACCTTTATTACATCATCCATATAAATTTTTCCCCCTGTTATTTAATCTCTTGATATGATCGCTAGAAAGATGGTATCGCTTCTTTATCCTATTCAAATTGATATCAAACAGAACTATTGAACTTACTCCTTGGATACTTTTTTAAAATCGTTCACCCATATTCGAATGTTCAAACAATCCATGTTTAAGGAATGCATCCGTTTTGATAAATAAGAAAACTTAAAGGGAAATACCTCCGTTATGTCGAAATATATAGATAAAGGGGTTGACCCAATGAATAAAGTTGATTTATTAAGAGATCTACGCCATTCAAGTAGAGGGAATATGTTTGCAGCAGAGATTCCTACGGCTGCAAAAGAAGATGAAAAAAGGATTGAAGAATTAATTGCTGAATTAGAAAAAGAAGGAAAAATCAAGTTAAGAGAATGCATACAGCGAGAATACTCTGTTTATTTGCATGGGATCATTAAATATTCAGCAGAATAACTTGTGGTACGCTTTAATTGGGGTAAAACAAAATGTCCACATATCGAACGAATTCTTAAACTAATTAATTCCGTTAGTGTTTAAAAAGAAGGCTGTCACAACAGCCTTTTACCTCATAATCAATTTCACTTTAAACCCATACCTCTACTGAATTTTCGTTTTTTCTCCTCTATTTCGATTACAAGAGTTATTTTAAAGTTTTTCCATCACAAAATCGTGTTGTAAATTTCTCTCTAATTTTTCTAAGTTCCCACCATCTTCTACAAAAGTTTTAAAAGTATCCGCCATTAACTTTCCTGAGCTTTTCTTAATGTGGTTAACTTTTAGAAATGTCTTCAACTGTACAACATCCGGTGTTACATCATCACGGTGTAATTTCCCCGGAATTTTTGTCCAAAATTTTTCCCACTCATTCAATAACCCGATTTCATTAAAATATTGTTTTTGTAAGCCGCATAACCATGCCGTACAAGAGGTGTTCCGTTTTTGACAACCTTCCTTATCGTTTAAAAATTCACACCCCTGACAACAGGTATTTCCACTTTTAATACAGATCGTGCAAATCTCATTTGCCCCTATTTCCTCAAACACTTTTAAACCATACTGGATCAGATGCTCTTTTTTCATCTCAATACTCATTTTTTACCCCTGACTTTATGGTTTATAAAAGGAATTAAAATTTGTAAACTTCCGTATGATCGGAAACTATTCTTGAGGATTGAGAAATGATGAGTAAAACTCCGGAGAATGTTGCGTTATTCATTGAGGAAAAGATCACGTACGCTATGATTAAGCTACACCTTGGGACATGGGGTATATCTAAGAGGTCCCTAGTCCCAGGTAATTCATCGATTTTAAATTCGTAATCTACTTAGTGTCCGTTATTTTTCAGGGACAGTTCCACTGTCCCGTATATTTATTTATTTTTCCCTTGTCTTTCTTGGGATTTTAAGGCAATTTTTTCAAGGCCATTGTTTGCAAATTCTACATCTGTCTTCGGCATAGCATGATTATTTCTTAATTCTTTGTTCTTTTTTGTAGACATTTTTGCACCATCCTTCGATTGAGTTTGTTATTTTATCAAGGATGCCTACACCTATTTCCTCATACCAGCATCCACCATTTTAGTTTGCTTTCTTTTTTGTGAGCTATACTTCAATCTTTGATTTAACGGACTGGTGTTAACGTTCTCTCCTTTATCTTTAGGCATTCCTCATTGAATTTTTCCACTTCTTCGTAGTTTAAAAGGTGCCCTGAATTTTCAAACCAGATCCATTCTTTATGTGGACATTCCAATGTGTGGAAATATTGTTCTGCAACTATGGATGGGACTTGATAATCATGTCTGCCTGCAAAAATATAAACAGGAACTTCCAGCTTTGGAGCTGTCTCGATGAAATTAATATTCATTAACTGTTCCCATAAAGAATCCAAAGAAAACTTGCCCCCTTTGATAAAAACGAACCAATCTTTCATGGTATATTCAGGTGCAAATAGAATATTTGAATAAACAAGATTATACATGGTTACTCCGATGAATGAACCTCCGAATTTAGCCAGCCACTTTCTTTGAACTCCTAAATATTTCATATCATATGGATTATATTCGATCTCCTCTAATTTTTTTAGCGCCTTCTTATGGTTGGATTCCTTCGCTTTATTGATGGTATAATCATAAGAAATTTTTTCACCTTCCCTCATATTCACAACTTGACCAATCCCTATGTATCCATAGATGAATTCTGGTGCTTTTTGGGACGTTAACACCCCTAGCACCGATCCCCAAGAATGACCGACTAAAAACAGCTTTGGCTGATTAAAGCGTTTTAACAGGTACTGGATTAATTCAACCGTATCCTTTACCATATTTTCAATCGTAAGGTCTTCTTTTTTTAAATCTCTGGAGTAGGATAACCCAGCGCCCCGCTGGTCCCAATTCACAACTGTAAAATGTTTTTCTAAATCCCGTTGGAATTTAGGAGCCAAGCCGATTTGGGCGGTTCCAGGTCCTCCATGTAAAAACAACATTAATGGATTATTTGTATTTTCTCCTCTAATAAGGATGGATTGTTTAAATCCACCAATCTGGACTTCTTCTAAAGATGAAATCGCTTCGAATTGACTATTAATCTCCTTTGTTTTTCTATAAAACATGATCTCACTTCCCCCTTGATTCATTTGTACGACTTAGAGATTCGATTGATAATTCAGAATAGTACATAGGTATGTGCCTTAGGGGGCATATAGAATGCTTCATAAAATAAAGAAAACCATCTTTCTATGTACAATACTAAAAAGATAGTTTTATAAGTTTGGAATTATTTCTATTTCTTTTTTACTGGAGTCACCACGGCGAATAAATTTTCGCTTGGATCCGTTACATTGAATTCTATTACCTTATAACCATTTTTTCCATCTTTGCACTCGTTTTTCGCTGGTATTATTAATTGAGGATTATTCATTGTTCACTCTTCCTTTCTAACATTTTCCCCACAGAAGCTACTATATGGGCGGTTGTTAGAATAGGTGCATGTGTTTTTTTAAAAATCAATATACCTTATTGGATTGGAACCCTTCCGATGAAATATAACCGTCATCGCTGTTCTTTATCAGGAAGATGAAGGATATTTTTAGCGGGGAATCCTTGTGAAAATGGTCTTCATATGTTCGATGAAGGACAAAACTCAGTGATCCCCCTTTGAAAATGATCTTCATAACCTCGATGAAGCACAAAACTCAGGGAGATCCCTTTGAAAATGGTCTTCATTAACCAACCGATATATGGTAAAACCTTTGTGAAGTTCTTATGTTAAATAACAGCTTAACAGCACCTTGAAACCTTACCGCCTTTCGCGTTGTACCGTGCTTCCTGTACTTCGCAGAAAAACTCCTTTCTCGATTTAACTGGCATTCCAGGATGATGCAATTCCATATGTTCAACATAAGTTTCATAGCTTGGAACGCCGACCAGCAAGCTAATGAATTGCTTCCTGTAGACGTTGAATTCTCTAATTTTGTTAAGCATAATGTTTAAAATCTCCTTTATCCCGTGGTACATACGGTGATTCGTTCAAAGGTAATTTGTGGTTGGTTAGGACTTTAAACCAGATTCTGAATGCCGAAATCAAAACCACAATGACCACAATCATGAAAATAGCTGTAAGCGTTGCATCCACATAATCGTTGATGATAACTTGCTTCATTTGTGCTGCAGAGACTGCCGGAGCGAGGATTTTTCCCGTAGCATTTGCCTCACTAAAAATATCCGCATGAGCGAGGAAGCCGATTTTCGGATTTTCATGAAATAATTTTTGCCAGCCTGCCGTTAATGTGACAATTAGCAACCACGTTGTTGGCAACAGAGTGACCCATACATAAGCTTTTTTCCCCATTTTGTAAAGAATCGTGGTACCAAGCAGCAAAGCAATTCCTGCCAACATTTGGTTGGCGATTCCAAAAAGCGGCCATAACGTATTAATTCCGCCTAGTGGGTCGATGACGCCTTGATATAAGAAATACCCCCAGCAAGCGACGCACAAGGCTGTTGCAATAATATTTGGAAAGAAAGATTCCGTTTTTGCAAAAGGCTTGTAAACCGTTCCAAGTAAGTCTTGAATCATAAAACGCCCTACACGGGTTCCAGCATCAACGGTCGTTAAAATGAACAAGGCTTCGAACAGGATGGCAAAATGGTACCAAAAGGCCATCAACGCCTTACCGCCAATGATTTTTGAAAAAATCACCGCCATCCCGATTGCAAGAGTTGGTGCACCACCGGTTCTAGAAAGAATGGTTTGCTCCCCCACATCTTTAGCAAGTGTTTGCAAAACATCCGGAGTGATGGTAAATCCCCAACTTGAGACGGTTGACGCTGCTTGGACCACATTGGTTCCAATTAAAGCTGGCGGACTGTTAATCGCGAAATAAACCCCAGGCGTCAACACACATGCCGCAATCATCGCCATGATCGCCACAAATGATTCTGTTAGCATCGCTCCATATCCAATGGGTCTTGCATGTGATTCACGCTCGATCATTTTAGGGGTTGTACCCGAGGAGACCAGGGCATGGAAACCGGATACCGATCCGCAGGCGATGGTAATAAATAAGAATGGAAAGAGATTTCCGGCGAATACAGGACCCGTTCCATCAATGAATTTCGTCAGGCCTGGCATTTCCAGATTCGGTGCCACTATAATGATTCCTAAGGCTAGCCCAAGAATCGTTCCTACTTTTAAAAATGTACTTAAATAATCACGAGGTGCTAATAGAAGCCATACAGGTAAGACTGAAGCAATAAATCCATAGATGATCATCATGATGGCGATTGTTTCCCCTTTAAAGGTAAACATGCTGGCTAAGGCTGGAGTTTCGGCAACTGTTTGGCCGTAATAGAGGGAGAAAAGTAATAATACGATTCCAATTATGGATGCTTCCCCAACCCGGCCTGGACGAATATAGCGCATGTAAATACCCATAAAAACCGCAATTGGAATCGTAGCGGCAATGGTAAACATCCCCCATGGGCTTCCTGTCAATGCTTTCACGACCACCAAGGCCAATACGGCTAATAGAATGATCATAATTCCTAAAATACCAATCATCGAGATTAAACCTGTGACGCGGCCCATTTCGTCTTTAATCATTTCACCGAGTGACTTTCCATTTCGACGCATCGAGCCGAATAGAATGATGAAGTCTTGAACCGCACCGGCCAGCACCACCCCAACGACAATCCAAATGGTTCCTGGCAAATATCCCATTTGTGCTGCAAGGATGGGACCAACTAATGGCCCTGCCCCGGCAATGGCCGCAAAGTGGTGTCCAAAGAGAACCCATTTGTTCGTTGGAACATAATCTTTCCCGTCGTTATTGATTTCTGAAGGGGTTTTGCGTGTGTCATCCAGCTGAAATACCTTACGGGCTATGAACCTGCTGTAAAATCGATAAGAAATGGCATAGACACAAACAGCTGCTGTTAAAAGCCACACCGCATTAATGCTTTCACCGCTGTTTAAAGCCATTACAGCAAAGCCTGCCGCACCAAGGGCTGCTATTAGCCCCCAAATTAGAATCGACTTAAGCGCTTTCAAATTACATCGCCACCTTTTCTAAAATCTACCATTATTGTAATTTATTATTCGGAAAATTTAAATAACTCCTTTGACCTATTCTGTTGTTTCTATCGGTTTTTCAAATATAAATACAGAAACTGCCATATCCTCTTCTACTTTGACATCTGAAAATAGATGAAGCAACTTTGAACCGACAAGCTCCTCCATCCCTGCAGGCACTTGCTCCTTATATAGATCTTGAATCATTTGAGTTCTGGCACTATGAACCACTTTTTTACCCTCTTGGGTTTGAGCGATAAATTTTTCAGTCGGAGTTTGAATTCCATACATGGTCGTGACAGCCATATTCTCTACGAAATGAGTAAAAATTCGCTCTGGTCCCTTTCCAAAGATCTCTTTCCGCATTTTTCGCACCATATCATTAAACGCTGTTTCCTTTTTCCCCATCTTTTTGCCTCCTAAATAAATCGGCATAATTTTGTCTTGTTTTTTTGGGTGAGAGGAGTATAATCACTGTTGGACATAATTTTGACAAAATTACCGAATGGAATACGAATAAAATACTTTGTTCGTTTTCTATTTACTTTTGCCAATGGAATGATTTATTAGTAGGGATTGCTAATTGATTACTCCACCGCAAGAACATCTCCCTTTAGAGGTGATCTTGTGGTGGAGTTTTTGTGTTTAGAAAGGATCATTTATTCAAGTTTTCTACTATTAGGATAATAATTTTTGGAGGTTTTTTAGAGGATGTCTTGGATCGTATTACATTTTATTGGAATTATTTCTTATGCTGCAACTGGAGCTTTTGTCGCTCTTGAAGCGGAATATTCCTTTATTGGAGTCTACGCATTGGGTTTAACGACTTCCTTTGGTGGCGGGGTTATTCGAAACTTGATTATCGGAGTCCCTGTTTCTGAGTTATGGGATCATTCCACCATTTTAACGGTTTTAACGACGCTTACATTTATCTTAATATTCCCCTTAAAATGGCTAAATCATTGGAAACGGCGGAATTTATTTTTTGACTCTATAGGGCTTGCTTCCTTCGCTCTACAAGGAGCCATGTCGGCGAAAGAGGTTTTTGATAATGATTTAGGCGTGATAATCTTGGCGGCGATGTTTACTGGAGTTGGAGGGGGAATGATTCGAGATATCTTGGCTTCTCGTAAACCACTTGCTCTAAAGGAAGAAATTCATGCAATTTTAACGATTTTATGTGCTATATGTATTTGGTTGGGGTGGAGCGACCCACTTCAGTTGAGTCTCATTGTCCTTGTTGTTATGACATTAAGAATGACTGCCGTTCGCTATCATTGGAGGCTGCATCTCCCCTGCAATCTAAAAAAGATTAGAAAAACACAGTCAAATTTAATGACCCCATTTCTAGGTAAGAAGTCACAGATGGGAACTAGGTTCTTTGCTAGCGAAGAGTGTGATGCACCATTATCATTCAAAGAAAAATGAATCGACAGCCCCCTTTACACCAATTTACTTTAACATTTCACCGCATTAATTCATAGTAATATCATTGATATATAGGCTCTTCAACAAGACTGATGATCTTCGCTCCAGGCGCTTCGCTTTCTGCGGGGTTGCGTACCTGGAGCGGAAATCCACAGGTCCATTAGCAAGAAGAAGCCGGTGACTAGGCGAATTGAGTTTATTTAATAGTTAACATAATATTATTATGAAAAACTATTAAGAACAAAATCCTTTAATACTGGATGCTATATAAGATCCTTATAAGATTGAAAATGCTAGTTTATCGCAACTTAATAGGATAAGACGCGAAGTTTCCCCTGTTATTGAGATAGAGATTATATTGCACTTGAATAGCGTATTTTAAAAAAATTCAAAAACCTGAATTTTTTTTGTAGTTTTTCTGTAGATTTTTGTTTATTTTTGTAGTCCGCAATTTATAGTAAAAACAGAATTTATAGTAAAGACAAAATTCTCATCCAGATAGAATGAAAGCGCTTTTTCAAGTAGGAGAAACTCTTTTATTAAAAGAGTTTATATAAAGCTACTAAAATTTTAATATGAGGTGATGGAATGCAAGAATTACTGCAAAATCTGGTTGGTGTAACAAACGATTTCCTTTGGTCAAAATTACTCATTATTATGCTTGTTTTCTCCGGTCTTTATTTTACATTCAAATCGAAATTTGTACAGTTTCGAATGTTAAAGGAAATGCTTCGCGTTTTAATGGAAGGAAGAACGAGTTCTAAAGATCACGTTTCTCCATTCCAAGCGTTCTGTATTGGGATGGCGGCCCGAGTTGGGACAGGCAATATCACCGGAATTGCGATTGCGATTGCATTAGGCGGTCCTGGAGCGGTATTCTGGATGTGGATTATTTCGATTATTAGCTCAGCATCCAGCTTTATTGAAAGTACGTTAGCGCAAGTATATAAAGTAAAAGATAAAAATGGTTTCCGCGGCGGTCCTTCCTACTATATGGAAAAAGGATTAAACAAACGTTGGATGGGCGTATTTTTCTCCATTTTAATTACTCTTTCTTTCGGTCTTGTTTTCAATTCTGTACAATCCAATACGGTTTCCATTGCTTTTGAGAACTCCTTTGGTACAAATCGTTTAACTTTAGGGATTATCATGGCCATCGCTTTCGCTGCGATTATCTTTGGCGGTGTGAAGCGGATTGCAAAAATGGCTGAATACAAAGTTATGGTTCTAGCCGTTTTATACATTGGTTGCGCCTTATTTGTGATTATTACGAACATCACAAAAATGCCAGAAGTTATTTCTCTTATTGTCAAAAATGCGTTTGGCCTTCAACAAATCGCAGGCGGTTCCATCGGTGCGGCGCTCATGAATGGAGTTAAACGCGGTTTATTCTCGAATGAAGCTGGTATGGGGAGTGCACCAAACGTTGCCGCGACAGCCACAACCAGTCACCCGGTGAAACAAGGACTGATCCAAGCATTTGGCGTATTAACGGATACATTGATCGTTTGTACAAGCACAGCCTTTATTATTTTACTTTCTGATGCTTGGAAAAAACCAGGGTTAGAGGGAATTGCCCTTACACAAGCGGCATTAAGTGAACATGTCGGTTCTTGGGCATCCGGCTGTCTTGCAATCTTTATTTTCTTATTTGGATTCGGTGCATTAATTGGTAACTACTATTACGGAGAAACAAATATTCGATTCTTAAACACAAACAAAGTATGGCTGATAATATACAGAGCAAGCGTGTTAGCCATGATAATATTCGGTTCGGTGGCAAAGATCCAGGTTGTATGGGATATGGCAGATTTATTTATGGGCTTCATGGTTATTGTTAACTTAATCGCCATTCTTTTATTATCGAAAGTGGCATTTGCTGCATTACAGGATTACGTAAAACAGAAAAAAGCCGGCAAAGACCCCGTTTTTTATAAAGATAGCATTGAAGGTATTGAAAACGTTGAGTGCTGGGAGTATTCCGAAGAGGATTCAACTTCAAAAATAGCAAATTAGATGTAAAAAAAGATGTTCAGACTTAGTCTGAACATCTTTTTTTACTCGAAACATAGAATATAGCTGTTGCAATTGGCGGAAAGTTGACCTCAACTAGCGGATAGGCTACTTCAAATGGCGGATAAGCTGCTCCTACTGGCGATAGTCCACTCTAACTGGCGGATAGGCGCCCACAACTAGCGGATAGCTGACCTCAACTGGCGACAGTCCCCTACCCATGTTTTACAACCTGTTAAAGTGACGATTCTCTTGGCAAGACGTCCATTTCATTCATCATTTTTTGCAGCATACTAATTTTCCTATCCAATTGTTGGCTGATTTTTCTAACTTCCGGATCAGACATCCCCTTATTTTGTACTGTTTCGTGCATAATCCGGCGATCTTCATTTATACTCTTGCTTAATTCCAGTGCATTCTTTAGAAGCATTATCCCTATTTCCTTTCTACAGATCTTCAATATTCTCGTAAGGATTCTAAGCAGTTGCTGTAGTGAAGCAAGGATCTTTAGTTAAATAACCTTAGAACAATGAGGGTGTTTTTCTATGGACCGTGATAATCCATAAAAAACACCTCCAATAAATTATATCTATTCCTTTTTTCTCAAAAGATTCCTCGAGCCTAGAATCATCCCTTTTAAACAACTAAACTATCTATTATGGTTGATCCCAAGGATGATTCATTGTTAAATAGCTGGCCAATTCTTTACTTTTTTGCTTTCTTTCTTTTCGCATTTTTGCCCGCTCAGGTGCGGTTTCATGCAACTTTTTCTCTTCTTCCGTTTCCGGAATGATTTGCGGGACACGTGCCGGACGTTTAAGTTCATCAAGTGCTACAAATGTTAGTAGTGCAGTCGCTGCGATTTTACGCTCACCGCTTTTTAAGTCTTCGGCAATAATTTTTACAAAAACCTCCATCGATGAGGTTCCTGTCCAGGTTACATACGATTCAAAACAGACGGAATCTGTCGTTCGAATCGGATGCAGGAAATCTACCGAATCGGTTGAAGCAGTCACACATTCTCTACGGCTATGACGCGCTGCAGATATAGAAGCAACCTGGTCCACATCACTCATTAGCCGGCCGCCAAACAATGTATTGTGGTTATTCACATCGTTTGGGAATATACGGCTTGTTCGGATCACCCGCGTTTCTTTACAGTATTTTGCTTCCATAAAATACTTCCCCCCTAAAACATCCCAATCTCTTAGCCGTATATTTTAATTATTATAGAAATTCACGGAACCTTTTTTACTAGCTTTAACCTTCCAATAATAAGGATTGTGGATCCTCCAACAGGTCTTTTACCAGGGCCAGGAAACTGACTGCTTCTCTTCCATCTACTATCCGGTGATCATATGACAAGGCAATATACATCATCGGACGGTTTTCCATCCTCTCGGCATCAATTGCAACGGGTCTTAGCTGAATTTTATGCATGCCGAGAATTCCCACCTGCGGGCTGTTTAAAATCGGCGTGGACATCAAGGAACCAAAGACACCGCCGTTTGTAATCGTAAACGTTCCGCCTTGCAGGTCTTTTAACGCAAGGGCATTGTCACGCGCTTTTTTCCCAAGCTCATTAATTTCTCTTTCAATTTCAGCAAAATTCAATGTATTTGCATCACGCACAACTGGGACTACTAATCCTTCTGGAGCTGCTACCGCAATTCCGATATCATAAAATTTCTTGACAATAATCTCATCGCCTTGAATTTCAGCATTCAAAAGCGGGAATTGCTTTAATGCCGACACAACGGCTTTTGTAAAAAAGGACATGAAGCCAAGACGGGTATTGTGCTTTTCATAAAACATATCTTTACGCTTTTTGCGCAAATCCATAATCGCCGACATATCGACTTCGTTAAAGGTGGTTAGCATTGCTGCGGTTTGTTGAACCTCCACCAAGCGTTTCGCAATCGTTTGACGGCGGCGGGACATTTTTACGCGCTCTACCGGTTTATTAAACTCTGTTCCTGTCTTAGCTGCTGGTTTCGACTTTTCCACTTTTGGCTCCACTGCAGGTACCTGTGGCTGTGCTTTGAAATCATGCGGTCTAATTCTGCCCAGCGGATCATTGCTTTTTACTTCATTCAAATCAATGCCCATTTCTCTCGCATATTTTCTTGCTGCAGGAGAAGCAATCGGATGCTCCGTTCCCGGAAACCCTTGGATCGGCTGGTTGTTAGGTTGAGGAAGTACTTCCTCTTTTTGGGGCTCAGAAAATGCCGTTTCAGATGTTTCTGCCACCGCATTTTCTTCCAATATCGCGATGACTTCCCCTACTTCCACTGTATCCCCCGGCTCTTTTAACACTTTTGTTAAAAATCCCGCATGTTCTGTATTGATTTCCAAATTGACTTTATCCGTTTCAAGCTCGACTACAATATCCCCTTTATTGACTTGTTCGCCGACTTTAATCATCCATTGTGCAATGGTTCCTTCGGAAATGGATTCTGCAAGCTCCGGTACCTTGATTTCAATCATGTCTATATCCCCTTTTGTGTTTTCATAGTTTCTATCATACGGAAGTTTACTTCACCACTATTTTCTCCGCATTCTGATTAGCTCGTAATCTTTTGATTTTCAATGCCTGATTCACGATTCGTTCTTGTTCTTTCTTGTGAATATCAGGATCTCCACCTGCAGGACTGGAACGATCTGGTCGTCCAATATAACTAACTTTTAGAGAACCGGAAGCTAGTTCAAACAGAATAGGGGCGATATAATACCACGCTCCCATATTTTTCGGCTCTTCTTGCACCCATACGATTTCCTCGAGATTTTGATAGTGCTCAAGAATCACTTCTACCTTTTCTTTCGGAAATGGATA
This sequence comes from Neobacillus cucumis, assembly GCF_016107705.1. Next base: position 36,543 of record NZ_JAEHGC010000012.1, on the reverse strand, counting down.
CAATTGTTCCAAACGTACGATGTGAATCTCATCAAAGTTTTGATTTTCCTTACCTGATTCTATTTCTGCCGATAAATCGATCGCGATTTTCCCTGTTGTTAATATCAGACGTTTCACTTTCTCCGCTTTTTTGCCAAGCTCTGGCTTTTCTAAAACGGTATGAAAATGGCCCATACTAAGGTCTATTCCAGGAGAGGTGGTAAGCGGATGGCGCAGTAAGCTTTTCGGTGTCATGATTACCAATGGTCGAACAAACTCTGTTCGGAGTGCCGCCGCTTGCCGACGCAAAATATGAAAATATTGAGCTGCACTTGTCACGTTCGCGACCGTCCAGTTGTTTTCGGCTGCCAGCTGTAAAAACCGTTCCGGTCGGGCGCTTGAATGCTCTGGTCCTTGTCCTTCATAACCGTGAGGCAAGAGGAGTACAAGCCCCGATTTTTGGCCCCATTTCGCTCTTCCCGCAGAAACGAATTGATCAAAGAGTGGCTGAGCCGTGTTCGAAAAGTCTCCGTATTGCGCTTCCCAGATCACGAGTGTTTCAGGAGCGAACACATTATAGCCGTATTCAAACCCTACTACTGCAGCTTCAGAAAGCGGGCTGTTATGAACCGCAAAGGAAGCATTCACTTGCGGTAAGCGGTGCAGCGGCGAGAACGTCTCGTTTGTTTCCGCATCATGCAAGACAATATGACGTTGCGCAAAAGTTCCGCGCTCAGAATCCTGTCCCGTTAGACGAATTGGTGTACCGTCTTTTAAAATGGCGGCAAATGCCAGCGCTTCAGCTAATGCCCACTCTACTTTGCCATTCTCTTCGAGCGCTTTCTCACGACGCTCGAGAATGCGTTTTAATTTTGGGTACACCTTAAAGCCTTCAGGCCATTTAAGTAAGGCGTTGTTTAGTTCACGTAGTGTATCAAGTGGAACTCCCGTCTCCATCCTTGGGATTCCTTTGATAATTACCTCTGGTATCTCCACTTCTGTGACTCTATGTTCCTTATTTTTATCCGCAATTTTTTCATATTCGTTCTGCAGCGTTTCTTGAACGGAACGAGTCATCTGCTCGATTTCCGCTTGACTTAGAAGTCCAATTTCTTGTAATTGATTGGCATAGATCTCTCTTACCGTTGGATGCTTCGCTATCTTTTTGTAAACCTTTGGCTGTGTAACCGCTGGATCATCCATTTCATTATGACCAAAGCGCCGATAGCCGACCAAGTCAATCAAAAAGTCTTTTTTAAAACGAGCTCGATACTGATAGGCAAGATTGGCAGCTGCAAGACATGCTTCCGGATCATCGGCATTTACATGTACAATCGGGATCTCAAATCCTTTTGCAAGATCACTGGCATATCTTGTGGTACGTGAATCATGGCTGTCTGTAGTAAAGCCCACCCTATTGTTTGCGATGATATGGATGGTCCCCCCTGTTTGGTATCCTTTTAATCCGCCCAAATTTAAGGTTTCCGCTACAATTCCCTGGCCTGGAAACGCCGCATCACCATGGACCAGGATAGCAAAGGATTTGGAAACATCCTGTTCTGGGTAACCCGCATTGTCACGTTCTTCCTGGGCAGCTCGGGTAAAACCAGCTACAACCGGATCCACAAATTCAAGATGGCTCGGATTATTCGCCAACGACACTCTTGCTGGAAATACTTCCGTTTCGGTGATGGATCTGTCTCTGCCCAAATGATACTTTACATCACCTGTCCACCCATAATTAATTCCCATCGAGCCTTCTGACGGTACAAGTTCTTTATTTGGAGAATGATGAAATTCGGAAAAAATTCTCCCGTACGGTTTTCCTAAAATATGTGCCAGCACATTTAATCGTCCCCTGTGCGCCATTCCGATCATTACATTGCGCACTCCGTCATGAACCCCTTCAATGATGACTTCATCCAGCATCGGTACCAGCATGTCCACTCCTTCGATGGAGAAGCGTTTTTGTCCGACAAATGTTTTGTGTAAAAATTGTTCAAACGCTTCTACTTCTGTTAGGCTCTTCAAAAGATGGGATCGTTCTTTTTTTGAAAGCACACGCTGGATGGCACCTGTTTCCGTCTTATTTTGTAACCAGGCTCTTTCTTCACTGCTATCCACATGATTAAACTCGTAAGCTAACGTTGCGGTATAAATGCTTTTTAGCCAATTTACTGCATTCCAGGCTGTTTGGATTTCTTCTGGTGCATCCGCCCACACCCAATTCGCGGGAATCGCTTTCAAATCATCGATGCTTAATCCATATTTTTCTGGGCTGAATAAAAAATGATTGTCTTTGGCATCGTCCTCTAGCGGATTGATATTTGCCGCCAAATGACCATGTGATCGAATATCTTCCAACAATTTTCCCGCTTTAAGTGCTTTTTCAATCATTATTTTGTGGTCAGGAATCGTGGATACCTGTTCCATCGCTTCTTGCGAATGATTAGTTTCAACAGAAAATGGTGAACCCCATCTTCCAAATAGCTCTTTTAATGCCGGATCAACTGTGTCGATTCCCTTCACATACAGCTCATATTGTTCAGCCACATAGCCAAGGTTTGGACCGTGAAAACCTCTCCATGGATTTTGTTTATTATTATCCACTACAATTCCCCCAATGGTACTTTTGTTCATTCAAATTGGTGATTTGTTTCCTTACCTTGAATTTTTCTACCTGATGCATATGCCTGCCAACTAGCATCTATTGCTTTTTTTGCTGCCTGGGCACTGAGACCTTGGAAGATGAATTTTATACCCAGCCACGAAATTGGGAAGCTTCTGCCATCTTTCTGATTCCCACCATATAGGCTGCCAAACGCATATTTATTTGGTAATTTTGTGCTGTAGAGAAAACTCTCTCAAAAGAATCGACTACTTTTTTGCGTAATTTTTCAGCTACTTCTTCTTCAGACCAATAATAACCTTGGTTGTTTTGCACCCATTCAAAATAGGAAACGGTTACCCCACCAGAGCTGGCAAGAACATCCGGGACGAGGAGCACGTTCCGTTTTGCTAATATGTTTGTGGCTTCTAGGGTTGTTGGTCCATTTGCTGCTTCTACAATAATTTCAGCTTTTATATGATCAGCATTCTCTCGTGTAATTTGATTCGAGATGGCAGCCGGAACAAGAATTTCACATTCTTTTTCAAGTAATTCTTGATTCGTAATGACATTTGTAAATAAATTGGTTACGGTACCGAAACTATCACGCCGGTCAAGCAAATAATCAATATCAAGTCCATCTGGATCATATAGCGCACCAAATGCATCAGAAATACCGATTACTTTTGCGCCAGCATCCTTCATAAATTTCGCTAGGTAACTCCCGGCATTTCCAAATCCTTGAACAATCACCCGCGCTCCTTTGATTGAAATGCCTCTTCGTTTTGCGGCCTCTTCAATACAGATCGTCACGCCTTGTGCAGTGGCTGTTTCACGTCCTTGTGAACCGCCGAGTACAAGAGGTTTTCCTGTTATAAATCCCGGTGAATCAAATTCCTGAATTCGGCTATATTCATCCATCATCCAGGCCATAATTTGGGGATTTGTAAAGACATCCGGTGCTGGAATATCTTTTGTTGGCCCGACAATTTGACTAACGGCACGCACGTACCCTCGGCTTAAACGCTCTAATTCAGAAAATGACATGCTGCGAGGATCACAGATAATTCCGCCTTTCCCACCACCGTATGGAAGGTCAAAAATACCGCATTTTAAACTCATCCACATGGACAATGCTTTTACTTCCTCCTCATTCACTTCTGGATGAAAACGGACTCCCCCTTTTGTCGGACCGACTGCATCGTTATGTTGTGAACGGTAGCCGGTAAAAATTTTGGTTGAACCGTCATCCATTCGAACTGGGATCCGTACCGTGAGGATCTTAAGCGGTTCTTTCAATAACTCGTACATAGCATCGTTATATCCTAACTTTCGAACTGCCTCTTTTATGATGGACTGAGTTGAATTTAATAAATTTAATGTTTCATTTTGCCTGCTGTCTTGCTTTTGAACTTGATTACTGTTAACCGTGAATACCGTTTTCATGTTTACACCTCTTAGTTATAAATTGTCCTTAAGCGCTTTCACATTTGTTTTAATAAGAACGTACGTATAATCTATAATGGGACCTACATCATTAGACAAAAAAACACAAAATATCTTTTAAAAATTTTAATGTTAATGAAAAAAGGGGTTGAAAATTCTCCAAAACGTAAAAAGGAGAACTAAAAAGTTCCCCTTTTTTTCTTATAAAAATTGAATACCGCCCTCTCTTTTGATTCAAATTTATGATCGTTCAAGAGATCCATATTTCGCCCAATATTGTTGGATTCTCGAAGGCAAATCACCCATAACCCAGCTTTTAACATCCAAATCCCTGGGTACGCTACCTTTTTACCGATTGCTTCAATCTCATGATTCCGATTGATTATGAGCTGCTCCCAATCCGATTCTTTCGCAGCAGCCAGTTTCTGCGCAAAGTCCCATGCATAATTGCGGGCCTTCTCCATACTGAAGTTGATGATCGCTTTAGAAGCGTTCGGATCAATCCGGTCCAAAAAACCAATCCATGGAGAAATCTGATCAAGGTCACCTCTTACTTCATCGACAAGTGACGCCAATATACTGTTTATTTTCATAAAATCCTCTTTTAGCGCTAAAATATCAGCATTTTTACCGGTCATGGCTGCAGCAACCCCTAAATCGAGATTGATATGTGCATTCATGCCGAGCAGTAAGTGCTGGAGAAGGATCGGGCTTCTTTTTCGCGTGCAACGAAAGGCGACTTGCCAGCTGAGGCTGGTTGGTTTTCCGTTTAAATAGTCATTCAGCGCATTCAGATAGTAATTGGCGAAGCATACATCCAAACGTTCCATTCTGACTCCGTCCTCAAATTCGTTATTCAGAATACCCGTTTTCACTCGAACGGTTACCATTCGGTACAAAGAAGCAAAGTAGCCGATTTTGCTTTTATTTTCGATACTCATGGCAATAATTTGGTCCAACTGCCAAATGACTTCATCGATTGTCCTGGCATTTCCCAACGTAATAGATGGTCGATTCATTTCTCATTCTCCTAACCTCATAAAATCACTTAAGCAAGATACTACATTAAATTCCATAATCAAAGGGGCGGATTCTTCCGCCCCTTATTTGTTCAATATTATGCCAAATCGATGGTTAAAATGAAGCTATTTTTTATGGAATAGGTGAAAAAATTGGACAGGCTTCGTTATCCCTACTAATATAGAAATAGCTATAATGATTAAAAAATACTTGAGGTGAAGATCCATTGGAATATCATTCAGGGTCAGAAGAACAACATGAAGAAAAAATGAATGACGAAGAATATAGAGTTAGTGAGTACCCTACTAGGCAGGAAGCGAGAAGGGAACTTACTAGAGAATCAAGACAATCGTTTAAGGACAGGAAAAAGAACCACGAAGATGTTGAGGAAAAGACGGAAGGTGACTCCCCATCTAAATCCAGATCGCCAAAAAAGATAAAGAAGACGAAATCGAAAACGAAGTTGGAGATGTCCTGGGTAAAACTAGTCTTTAAGATTTTTATCGTAGCAGCTGTTTGGTATAACTTCCATTTCCTACTAAACTACATGAAAGGTCCTGCCAGCACTTTTACCGAAACTTTAATTGTGATTGGAATATGTGCAGGCGTTAATTTAATTGCTGTTTGGATTCTATTTTATAAACGTACCTATATAAGGTTTTATCTTTCCTTAATGGCCGTTATAGGTTCATTCGCGTACTACGGGTATGTAAATTATACTCAACATTCCTTTTTGGGGAATAACAAGATCACATCGTTGATTGTGGTTGTTTCCGTTTTGATGGCGCTGAATCCTAGAATATACTCTTTTCCGAGAGGTATCGTATTTCTATTGATTCCGATTTTAGGAATCTATTTTAGCGGCAATCAATTCGCACTTGTATGGACCCTCATGTTTAATGCAGGATTACTTCTAATGTTTAGAAAGTCTAGAGCAAATAAATCAAAAGACAAGAAGTCAAAAGATAAGAAAAAGGAAGAACAAACAAGAAAAAATAAAAAGCAAACAGCTTAAATTTAGAAAAACCAGTCTTATCACATTAGGCTGGTTTTTAATTTTTCTATTTATTTAAACGGACTGTAACTTTCATTATAAATTCCAAAACAATAGAGACGGATATTCCTCCCTGTATTTGTTCATTCATATACTATTGAAATCGTTATAATGATGTGTGCTGACACACCCGTTAGCTAGTAAGTTACCCTTTTTTCACTAGGATTCTATACACATCAATCATTAATGGAATTCCACACACTAGAAAAATAAAGAATCCAATATACCGGAAAGTCATTGCAACCTCATAGATTATATCCATCCAAAAAAAGAAGCGTGGAATTGGTACAATCAGTAAAGCGAAACCAATCATTAATCCATAAAAAAGTGTTCTTTGTCTATCCATTTAAAAAGCTCCCCTCATGAAGAAGTTTTCCTAAATTGAATAAATATCGATTTCTGGGTTAAAATCCTTGTTTGCCAATCAATGTGTCTTTAAGAAGTTTAGCAATTCATTGAAAGCGTTTTGAGATGATTGTTCATTAAATTTAGTACAGTATGGGTCACTAAATCCGTGTTGTCCAAAACATTTATGTATTTCGATATGTTTTTTATCTAATTTTGAAATTAACTCATCCACACTAAAGGATTGTTCCTCTTCGGGAAAGAATAAAACTGTAGGACATAGTGGTACTATTTGCGTGAAATTCCTAATTCTCGAACCATAGTATCCTACAACCCCATCAAGGCACTCTTCCTCACTACACAACCAAGCAATAGTTGCCCCAACACTAAATCCAATAATATATATTTTTTGGTATTCATTTTTAACGCCTAATAATAATTTCTTTATTTTATGTACTGCATCAGAGAACCCTACGTTCTCCATAAAATTAAGATAGGCAATCTCCTCTTCAGAATAATCAAATGGTTGCTCCCGTTCTAATAAATTCGGACAAATAACATCAAAATCTTGTTTTGATAATAAATCACAAAAATTTTTTATATGTTGATTAATGCCATAAATTTCGTGTATTACAATAATCAAATCACCTGATTTTTTCAGGATCTGAAGCATTTTAATCCCCCTAAAAATGATTTTACATTAATAGATTTAAAGAAATTATATCATTTCATATTGAACTAACCCCTTTAGTGGAAGGGCTGCCGGCCACCGGTTCTTTTACTAAAGCACAAGTTTAGTTGAATAAAAGAAGGTAAGTTTCTCTTGATTACTCACTTCTTAAAGTTTTTTTGTTTGACAAAGATAAAGTGGTCTTCAGACTTCCAAACGTGCAGATTGTCAGCAATGTATCCGCGTAGCCACAACACGCCATTAATTCTTCTAAGATAAAAACCTTTCGGAAAATCATCGTCTTTAGTTAATATCTCCGATGCTATTATGATGGCGCCAGATGGAGCTTGATGTTGTTGCGATACATTCCCCAAATAGCCTTCTCGCTGATCTAGATACTCCAGTCTTAAGTGAGGTCCCAGCTCAAGTGGACACAATTCCAAACCAAGTTCGAATGCTTTTTTAAATAGCTGAGCCGTAGTAGCTCCATCAGGAAATCCAAGGTCCGTAACGGTTAGTTCAACGGTCGTCAGGCTGTACTTTGTATCAGAAGTCGTAAATTTATCATCAGCAAACAGTCTTTCACCATACTTATTCATCAAAATGGAGACTTGTTGCAATTTCTGAATAAGCTGCGATTTCGTAAGTCCGCCAACCTCTACGGTTCTAGTAATAAATGGACAATCAGGGTATATTTGCATTTGTGGTTACTCCTAAAAAATTGGGTAATGAATATGTACAACATCATACTTATTCTCGAGCATTGTCATTGTTGAATAATATAATAATGGCTTATCATATGTGTAACCTGCCCCAGAGAACATAAAACAAATAACTGGACTTCCATTTTCGATATAAGTGTAATGAACTTGTTTTTCATTAATAAATTTTGTTCTTTGATTAACCCTCATAATAGTTACTGCCCCCTTATCAACCTGCATCAAATTTTAATCCTAAAGCCCAATAATAATAGAGTAATGAAATAAAATCTTTCTTCAACAAACCAGCCTCGGTAGTTGAAGAAAAAATGGTGTCCTAATTCACATAAGGATGCCAATGGAAAATAGTAGTAAAAAACTATCGACAAATTCATAGATTTATAAACCGCTTGTCGATCACTTGCATACTATATAGTAGACAAGAAGGAAGCACCTTCGGTCAAATTGACTGACTAAGTAATAGTCAGTCCTTTTTTTCCTAATAAACTCCCCTTTTGTTTCACTCAAGCCCCCGATAGTTTAAGTGAATTTCTTCACAATATAGCAACAATAATAAACACTCCCATTCAAAAAAATAGGAGTGCTATCGAGTTAAACCTCAAGAACGTATCATCATTCTTTATGACCAAACGGGATTACAAAACACAATCTATATAGAAAACGGAATAGAATTTAAATTTTAGGCTCTTTTTATAGTAATTTTTTTAGCCCCACCAAACCGTCACCCCACTGCAAAAATCTATAATCTTGACGCTCCCCTTTTGAGAACCTATAGATGGACAGAACTTGAAAATGTAAGGTATTTCTACGACTTTTTCAGAGACCGTAAGAATGAATTTGAATAAATAACAGAAACATTTTTGGGCACTTCAGAAGGCATATAATAAAGGAACCAACAAAAATGTCAAATTATTTACTTCTGTAGATTCCATTATTGAACTATTCTGCCAGCTAGCACAATAAAAAAGAGCCGCCATTATGGCTGCTGGATCTTTAAGTATTGCACCCGATAGTTTAAGAAGAAGTCTTTAATATTTATCTGATTTGCTCCGCCAACTCTAAGATAATTCCCTCTGGACCACGAACGTAGCATAACTTATAACTTTCTTCATATTGCTGTATCTCACTAAAGATTTCCGTGCCCTTCTTTTTCAATTTTGCAACTATAGCTTCAATATCTTCAACATTAAAGCAAATATGTCGGATACCCAGCGTATTTGCAAAAGGCTGCTGAATATCTTTTTCATCTGACGGAGAATAAAATTTGACTAGCTCTATCCATGCCTGACCATCTGGCATCCCCAATCCTACACAGGCCGTTTTAACATCCTTAAGCCCAACTATTCTATCCAACTGTTCTCCATCCAATTCCCATTCAGCTTTCACTTCAAGTCCTAAATCAAGAAAAAACGCTTTAGCCTCTGAAAGATCATTTACGTTTATACTCACATGATCTATTCTATTGACCTTCATATCTCATACCTCCTATGTTCCTGTTATTTCAATACCTGTATTCGTGTCAGGTTTGTTTGTCATTCTAATTCGCTTAAAACAGAAAATATCCTTCTTCAATAAACCTGCCCGTTAGTTGAACAAGAAAAAGACCGCCATAACGATCCTCATCTTTAACTTTTGCACCCTATAGTTTATAGTATTTCACAATCTTTTACCCTCATAATAAAAAATGGTTGCCTTAGCAACCATTTCCAAACATATTGTAAAAAGGTTATCATTAGATCCTATTTTACATAAAGTTGCCTGCCTTCCTTTTAGGAATGTCTCTCACTATCATTATGTTTCGACCAATTTTTATTATCATATTACGAATGATAAATCCAATTCCGAAGCCCGGAAAAGCCACACTCCACAGTATAGCTTCTAACTTATACGTTTTCTTCGTAAAATCAACCTTTAATTTTCGGTTATATTTTGCTTACCTTTAAACCTATCCACTATTTTTAATAAACCAACTAACCCTCTAATCGTAAATAAAGTAAAGCTAACACTGGCAAAAGTATGAAAGGGTGACCATTTATTCCATTTAAATAATCTGGTGTTCTTTTCCATAAACCATTGACCAATACTCATAGGAACACTAAAAATTAAACTTTTAAGTAATATCTTCAAAAGTTTGTCATTGTATGAAATCTTAACCCATATAACACTTAAAATGGGAAAAAATAACATGTCATAAATAATATTCGTCTTAAAAATTTTTGGAATAGGACGAACTGGATATTCAATTTTTTTTGTTCCAACAACATAAGCATCAATAAGAGTTGCTATCACCCCTTTTGAGAAAAAAATTACGAGGTTTTCTCTCATTTTTGTACCTTTAAATAAAAATGGCAAAGATGCGATACATAGGGATAATAGTAAGTTTAACAACTTTCTCTCCACTTCTTAACATCCTCTCAATTCTGTAATGGTTGTATCCTTACTCCAAATTTATTAATGATTCCTATTGCTTTTCTTTCTCACAAAATTTGTCCTAGAATTAGTGTTTTCAATCATGAATTTTTTAACCTTCTGAAAACTAATTAAAACCAAAAATAAAAGGGGTATATAAATATAAATGGAAGATAGAGAAAATTTTTATCAACATCCGTTTTATCTTTGATATTTATAACAATGATATGAACAATAATAATGGATATCCATAATGAATATCTTGGTTTGATTTTAAAGGATTGTTTCAAGATGCGTATTCCACCCCACAAGGAATCGTAAACAAACAAGAAAAAGTACCCCTTAGAAGACTTTTTTAGTATCTACACTTTGGGGTACTTTTTTCCGTATAGTTTTTTTCTAAAATAAAAAATTTATTGATTTGCTTTCTTTACCCACTCTGCAACTGTTACTGTACGCTTTGCTTGGTGCTTTACTGCTGCTTGGACATCTTCAATCATTTTTCCATCTTGACCAACAGTTACACTTGTTCCATAAGGATTTCCACCTGCTCCAAATGTTACAGGATCTGTATAACCAGGCGCAGCAACAATTGCACCCCAGTGATACATCGTTGTATAAAGTGATAATATAGTTGCCTCTTGACCACCGTGAGGATTCTGAGCAGAAGTCATTGCACTTACAACCTTATTCACTAGCTTCCCATTAAACCAAAGACCACCAGTAGTATCTAAGAATTGCTTCATCTGAGAAGGCATATTACCAAAACGAGTAGGTACACTGAAAATAATGGCATCTGCCCATTCTAAATCTTCTAATTTAACCTCTGGTACATCCTTAGTAGCTTCAACATGTGATTTCCAAACAGGATTTCCTTCGATTGCAGATTGTGGTGCAAGTTCAGGCACTTTTAGAATCTTTACTTCAGCACCTGCTTCTTTCGCTCCTTCAGCAGCCCATTTTGATAATTGATAATTTGTTCCGCCCATGCTGTAATAGATCACTGCTAATTTTGCATTGGTCATTATTTCTATCTCCTTTTCAGATGAATTTCCAAATAGTTTGGATAAGAAACTCACTTATTACACCACCTATTATTTCTATCTTCCTAATTTATTTATTCACTATTTTTTTTTCATTTCTATTATTAAGATGTGTGAAGTATCAACTGCTTTAATGTGATATCTTCTTCAACAATCTCCATTCCATCTCTATCGGACAGCTCAATATCTATAATTACGGAAGTGCCTTCTGTTTGAACTAAATATACCTGTCTGCCCTCTTTTACAGGGAAGGTAATTTCTTTTGTCAATAACCTTTATAGTCTTATTGAACTATCCTGCCAGTTAGTCACACTAAAAAAATGAATTACGCCAGAAATCCATTTTTTTATAACAGACGTTCTCGCTTTTTCGTATAATAAAAAATGTGGAATGCAGATCAATAAATAAGATGGTGAGCTGGTATGAGAATAAATTTATCTGAGAAACAAACCGCGGAAATAAAACGAATCGTTCAAAAAGAACTTTTGGTAAAAGGGATTGAACCAACAGATGAATATCTATTTATTCACTGTTTTTCGAAAATACATAAGGAAACCGTCTATTATCATCTGTTAAAAGAAACTGATTCGTTGATTATCCGCTGCTATGCACGTGTATTTGACAACTTAGGTCTGAGTGAGATAATCAACGGTACAGCAAAAAATATATTTGAATATGTGGTAAACCAAACGGGATTACAAAACACAATATATATTGAAAACGGAATAGAATTTAAATTTTAGGATCTTTATATAGTAATTAGGGGAACCTTCAATTGTTGAGGTTTCCCATTCTTCTTCAACTAGCACCCGTTTGTTTATGTGCATTTATTCACAATATGTGAAAGGATGGTGTTAAAATGCTTACCAGCCTTCCAACTTTTTGACCTTTACTTTGACTACGATTAGGTTAAATCTATTCCCGGAAACCGTATGTTGATTTCAATCCCCCAGTGAAAGGAATAATTTATACTTACAGAAATCTTACCCTATTTTATTTTTTCTACAATTTTCCCCTTCACATGTCGCTCTGAAAGACGGAATAAAGCTTCTGGAACTTCCTCAAGGCTTATTACTTCTTTTAACATAGAAGAAACTTCCCTTCAACCACTAACTTAAGCATTTCATCTCCCATTACTCCTAAATCTTGTTGAGCCTTATAACTACCTGATTGATGTGCTGCACCGAGGGCAATTTCATGATACGAAACCGATTTTGTAAAAGGCTTTATTTTTGTAAAATCGGGTGCACCTGATATAAAAATAATTTGTCCCAAAAATGCAAGAGTATCTAATGAATCCGTTGCACTATGCCTACTTAATACATCTACCACTGCATCCACACCATGTCCATCCGTAATCCCCATAACTCTTTTGGTCACATCTTCTTGATGGTAATCAATGACATAATCTGCTCCAAATGATTTTACATATTTATGGTTATGACTGGAAGAAGTGGAAATCACCTTTTTACCTGCATGTTTGGCTAATTGAACAGCAAATCCTCCTACTCCACCAGCACCGCCATGTATTAAAATAGTTTCAACTTGATCCATTGGCAGTTTACGGAATCACAATTGGTATGCTGTGTACCCAGCTGTCGGTAAAGCAGCCGCATCTCCAAACGTTACTCCGTCTGGAATTCGAGAAACAGTATGTGCCGGGGTAACAGAATATTCTGCATAGCCACCCTTCTTTGTAAGGTCTCCATGATAGACTACTCGATCACCTTTTTTCCACTGAGTGACCCCTTCACCAATCTCTGCCACTATTCCTGCTACGTCTAAACCAAGAATATGAGGATAGGACCAATTGGAATTGCCACCAGTAGCTGTTTTATAATCAACAGGATTTAACCCAACCGCATGTACCTCAACTAAAATCTTCCCTGGACCGAAATTTGGTGTTTAAACTTCTTCTACCTTCATGTCTCCCCATTTACCTTTTTCACGTAATAGCAATGCTTTCATTTATATCATCCTTTTCATCTAATCTTAATAAGTTTTGGAACAAAGTTTATAATATATACTGTTTCAATGGAAACAAGAAAAATGATTTAGTTGACCTTAACGTAATTTCGTGTTAATTTGTATATGCAAATGAAAAAAAGGATTTGATCAAATGAATGAAGAAGAACAGGTATTAATTCATTGTCTTTACTTTACTGCTAGCCGGTTTGCTCGTAACATTACAAAATTAGCCGAAAAAACATTTGATTTTGGTGACCTTGCTCCCTCTTATCTTTACATGATTATGATTGTGAAGTTCCATCCGGAAATCACACAGAAGGAATTATGCCACAAGTTATCCATTGCTCCTTCAACCAGTACGAGATTTATAGATAAACTGGAAAAATTAAAACTGGTCACCAGAAAAATGGATGGGAAACAATCGTTTATCTCTTTAACTGAAGAAGGAGAAAAAGTATACCATCAATTTCGGATTTCTTTAAAAGAATTGTTTACCAGCTATTCCAGTGTATTAGGACGCGAGTTCAGTAAAGATTTAAGCAAAATGCTTCACGAAGCAAGCAATAAACTAGAAAGAGACCTATAAATTTTTTTACCCTTTCATTTGCATATACAAATAAATAAGGAGGCAGTTGTTATGTCAGAAAAGATTTTTCTAATTGTCGGTGCTGGTCCAGGGATTAGCTTAAATACAGCAAGAAAATTCGGCAAAGAAGGCTTTAAAGTTGCTTTGATTTCCCGCAGCATGGAGTCATTACAAAAATATGAAAATGAACTTAAAACTGAAGGGATTGAAGCAAAAGGGTTTCCAGGGGATGCCTCTTCAGAAGAATCTATAAAAACAGCCATTGATGCGGTAATAAAAATGTATGGAAAAATTGATGTACTCTTATACAATGCTGCTTCAGGAAAACCAGGCAAACCAACAAGCTTAAGCGCTGACCAAATAGTGGAAGATTTTAAAATTAGTGTAGCTGGAGCTCTTACAAGTGTAAAAGAAGTGATTCCCTATATGCAAAATGGAACCATTCTGTTAACCGGCGGCGGATTAGCTCTTCACCCATATGCTGATTATGCTTCATTAGCTATTGGAAAAGCAGGAATTCGTAATTTAGCATATAGCTTGCACCAAGAATTGAGCCCTAAAGGAATTTATGTTGGAACCTTAACGGTTAAAGGGTTTGTACAAGAAGGAACCTATTTCTCTCCTGAAAATATTGCGAATGCATTTTATAGCATGTACGAAAATCAAACGGAAGCGGAAATTATCTTTGAAGAAAAGTAAAATTTTTTTAACATTACATTTGTATGTACAAATATTTAATTTTATTGTAAGCAACAATAAGTGAAATCAAAATCGAAAAGAAAATATACAAAAGGAGACTTACAAATGAAAACTCTTGTAATTATCGCTCACCCTAATTTGGAACAATCTCGAATTAACCGCAAATGGATGCAGGAATTAGAAAAACACGAAAAAATAACTATTCATACCCTTTATCAAGCGTATCCAGACGGGAAAATAAACGTTGCACACGAACAAAGCCTATTAGAATTACATGACCGTATTATTCTTCAATTTCCATTCTATTGGTACAGCACACCTTCTTTGTTAAAACAATGGCAGGATGAAGTGCTCTCCTACGGCTGGGCATATGGCGAAGGAGGCGACAAGCTTCATGGTAAAGAACTGGGTCTTGCGATTTCAACCTTTGGACCGGAAGATTCCTACCAGCCTACTGGCTACAATCATTTTACCATGGAGACTTTAACCACTCCTTTACAGCAAACAAGCAACCTCATTGGTACCCGTTTTATGCCGTTATTTGTGCTGAATGGTGTTATGCGTGTTACAGATGAACAACTTGAAGAAAATGCAAAAGCATATGTAAATCACGTTCTTCAGCCATCCTTAATCGAAGCTTGATTTAAATATTTAAAGAAAGGGATTTCTTTCACTGAAATCCCTTTTAATGATTATTATTCACGTGTATAAACAATTGAAAGGTGATTAAGATGAAAACATTAGTTATTGTAGCCCATCCAAACTTAGAACAGTCGAAGGTAAATAGAACGTGGATGAACCGTCTTCAACAAGAAGAAAATATTTCGGTCCACAACCTATATGCACATTACCCGACATTTGAGATTGATGTGGAAAAAGAACAGCAGCTTCTTTTGGAGCATGATCGAATCATATTACAATTCCCTTTCTACTGGTACAGTTCACCCGCTTTATTAAAACAGTGGCAGGATTGGGTTCTTACTTACGGTTGGGCATATGGATCGAGAGGAACGAAATTGCGCGGCAAAGAGCTTATGTTAGTCATTTCAACAGGCGGACCAGAAACAGCCTATCAAGCTGGCGGATATAATCACTTCAGCATGAGCGAATTAATCAAACCATTCCAGGCAACCGCTAACTTGACCGGAATGCGGTTCTTGCCCTCTTTTACGAAGCATGGAGTACGTCTCTTAACGATCGAACATATACGCGAAAGTGCTGAAGAATTGGTACGACATCTAAAAAATAACTATTAGAAAAGAGGTCTTGTCATGAATTATAAATTGTTAGGACGAAGCGGCTTACGAGTGTCTGAATTAGCTTTGGGCACGATGACGTTTGGGGAAGATTGGGGATTTGGTGCTTCTAAAGAAGAAAGCAAAAAAATCTTCAATGCTTTCGTTGAAGCTGGTGGGAATTTTATCGATACGGCTGTCAATTATACGAATGGAACAAGTGAAAAATATGTTGGTGAATTTATTCGTGAAAACCGTCAACAGTTTGTCGTTGCGACTAAATATACACTGAACACTCGTCCAAACGATCCAAACGGCGGAGGCAACCATCGGAAAAATCTCGTTCAATCCGTTGAAAAGAGCTTAAAACAGCTTCAGACCGAATATATTGATTTACTTTGGCTTCATGCTTGGGATTTCATGACACCCGTCGAAGAAGTGATGCGTGCACTTGACGATTTGGTTCGTTCCGGAAAAATTCTTTATGTGGGGGTCTCTGATACTCCAGCTTGGATTGTTTCACAAGCTAATATGCTGGCAGCTCTTCGTGGTTGGACTCCTTTTATCGGTTTGCAAGTGGAGTACAATTTATTGCAACGGACTCCAGAAAATTCAACTTCATATTCATTAGATAAGTTGTTTTTTAACCAATCAAATCTATCGGTTTGTTCCAATTTTCGTGGAAAGCTATAATAAACTCTTCTTCAAGGATGTTTAATTCTTTTAATGGTTGTCTTAAATATGGGTATCCAAATTGTATATGAATTTTTTTGTAATTACTTTTTCCATATGGATCTGGGTCTGTAATTTTTGGATAGAGAATTTTATTAAAAATTTCTTTAAGATCTTTTGCAAACTCAACTAATGAATTCTCTTTTTCCTCTAACAATGCAATCCTATAAAGAATGAATTGCAAGTATGACCTTACCTCTCGCTCAGGTAAATCCTTAACAATATTTTTTATATCAAGAATATCCACTTAAAATACTCCTTATAAAATGGTTTAATAGCAGGTGCCTTTCATTTGATAGAAAAGATTTCCTTTATGAAAATAAAATTCTTAATAAGTTCAGATTCATTGATTGATATACGATTCGTTAAATCTCTCGTTCTCAATACAAACTCTTTAACCCCTATAAATTCTGATTCAGCAATCAGGTAAAATTGTGTTCCTTTTTTATATCCATTAAATTGCCTTTTAAGTGTATATAACTTCATTGATAACCCTCTTATGATAAATTAAAATGATTTTTGTTTGTGTTATTTTTTTATAAATGGAATTATACCATTAATAGTAGCAAAAATGGCAGCTGGATCTTCAACTCTTGCACCCTATAGTTTAAGTACATAATTTCACAACCACACAAAAAGCTTTAGATTTTTCTCACTTTATCATATTTTCTTTTTTTTAATAGGATAAAATCTTCATTAGTTTTCAGTTCAGGAAATTTATCAGTTACAGTATCGAACAAATCTTGAATGGATTTTAACGCTCCATCCAAGAATTCTTCTTTATCAATAATAAAGTTACTCTTTATTGGATCAAATTGTTAATATAGTTAATGACTTGTTAATTTCTTAGCAGAATCAGATAAACCTTGCTTGTATGAATTAGGTGAACCTCATTTTGGCTTCAAAAGGGATCCTTACGTTCAAAGGTATTTGTAGGTAATTCAAAAAGAAGTTATTTTCTCTATGGGTTATAATCAACAATTTTTCGATAATGATAATGATGATGGAAGTGGAGAAGGGATTGATGATAGTGATAGTGAGTAGTAATATACCTGCGATTTTAATTTACAGAGAGGAAAATTAAAACAACATTAGAAAAAAAGGTGCAATTATAAATATAAGTGCAACCAGCTATGGTCGCACTTTATGATATGAATTGATTAATTTCAATTCCTTTTCAGACTTACCTGAATCACGACAAAGTGAAAGTAAGTCTGCATTAACCACATAAGTAAATGTATCTTCTGTTTTTATTTTCTTCTTTTCATTAATAATCAATTCATCACGTTGTAAAGAGATTTTTATAAGATGGGTGTATATTCTGTCGGTTTCACTTGGCCCAAGCTGCCTTATCCAAATCCGTATTCCTTCTTGTTTAAGCTCTCCCCAACTTATGGAGTCTGCATGATATTTATTATGATAATAATCCAATAAGCTATGATGCAGCCATACCTGCATTGTGTCATATATAAACATCTTTGTAGCTTGATCCTTCACTTCTATTTCTTTTCCTACTGACATAATTTGAGGTTTTTCTGACTTCATAATGTTAGAAGCATATGCATTTCCAACAATAAGGAAAAATACCACAACTAACATTAAAGTTGCTTTCTTCATAGCATTCACCCCGTGTTTTTAGAATAGGGTTGCCTAAATGATATTTCTTATTGCATTCGCAATAGAAGTTATGTGCACTAGGGCGTTCTTTTTCACATATTCTAATCTGATAAAAAATAATTAAAAAGATGATACCTTTTATTAAGACATCATCCCTTAGAATATTAAGCTTGATTCGCCTTTAAACCTTAAAATTTATTCTTGATTAATTGCACTTTCATCCATATGAGCAACTTCCCATAAATGACCGTCTAAATCCTGAAACCCCCATATATACATAAATCCATGATCTTGAGGCTCACTAAAAGATTTACCACCAGATGACAAAGCCTTATTTACTATCTCATCCACTTGATCCCGACTATCAGCTGAAAAGCTGAGAATTGCTTCGGCAGAAGTAGTAGTATCCACAATTTCCTTGTTACTAAATCCTTTGAAACGTTCTTCAATCATTATCATGGCAAAAATGTTGTCACTGATGATCATACAAGATGTGGTCTCATCGGAGAATTGTGGGTTGAACTCAAAACCAAGCTCCTTGAAAAAATTGGTGGACTTATTCACGTCTTTTACTGATAAATTGATAAAGATGTTTTTGGATGTGAATGCCATTTTTTAATACCTCCTGGAGAAATTTTTGTACAAGAAGTCGGCAGGCGCCGGCTTTTTTATATCACCAATAAAATATCAGCTTTTTTGAGGATTCATTGCTTCCCATTCTTCTTTGCTAGGACCATATACCCCAGGAACTTTTAAGTCAGCTTGTCTCATAAGGACAGTCAATTGTCCACGATGATGAGCTTGATGTTGAATTAGCAGACGGAAAACAGCTTGAACTGGCAAGTCCATTCCAAATACATTCACCATTTTGTTCATTTCTTCATCTGAAACCTGTTCAGAAAATGCCTGTGTTAACCTTTGACTTACTATTTTGTAGGTCTCACTAATTTCAGTTGCTGATGGCGGTGCCTCTTTTTGAAGATCAGGAACCTCAAATTTTAATCCAACCTGTGAAGGAAAATAGTAAGCTGCTCCAGTAATGTGCCAAGCCAAGCTTCCAATGCAGTATACCCCTGGAGAAACCTCCTGATTCAACGATTCATCCGTCAGCACATCCAGCACTTTTTGGGTAACAGCTGCCTCCTGCTTCCATTCGTTTAAAAAATCATTTACTGATGTAAACATTCCATTTCCTCCTCAAATTAACAATTCATCAATTTTTTGGAATGACTTTCTAAATCATTGTATCATGCAAAGCTAACCATCGCCTCTCTTTAAGGCTAATTATTCAAGGATATTTGCCCACTATTGTTAGTATCAGTTTTTACTAGAGATAGCAGTTCATATTAAACCAGCACCATTAGTGGAACAACAAAAAAAGGCTACTATAGCAGCCAGATATTAATGAACTAAAGCACTTTTTGAGTTGAACAAAAGAAGGTAAGTTTTTCTTGATTTCTCACTTCTTAAAGTATTTTTGTTTGACAAAGATAAACTGGTCTTCAGGCTGTACTTTGTATAGGAGTCGTAAATTTATCATCTGCAAACAGTCTTTCTCCATACTCATTCATTAAAAGGGAATATTGTTGCAATTTCTGAATAAGCTGCGATTTCGTAAGTCCGCCACCCTCTACTGTTCTAGTAATAATAGGACAAACGGGGTATATTCGTATATGTGGTCACTCCTAAAAAATTGGGTATAAAGATTAAATATTAATTCATTCTACAATTCTCCATAAATCCCTTATTCAACTAACCTCCCCTTTCGTTCAACAAGAAAGAGCTGCCTTAATGACAGCTCTGATCTTAAACTCAAGCACCTGTTAGTTGAAAAAAAAACATTAAATCCACTTAGCAAACCAAGCAACATAATATGCCGCAGGGATAAGCAGTAGTTGAGCCACAATTGTACCCAAAAATTTTGAACTAATCATCGTCAAAGAGTAGCTTTTTAAATAAATATAATTCGTTTGTTTTTTCATCACTCTATCAGCTAATACGGAAGCTTTAGGGTCAATAAATAAAGTCAATAAAATAGTTGCTATACCATTTATAATCCCAGATGACATTAAAGCAGCTTGTGCATAATCTTTTGGAACTATCATTGATGCATAAATGGAAGACAATACCCCGATGGTAAATACAGCGGAAATGATGACATTAAACACAAAGAGCCGCTTTGGAATTGTTTTTATTGTAATTCCCTTTAGATAAGAAAATCTTGGTAGTCTAAAACACATTAATATTTTTCTGATGCTTTTTCGATTGAATTGAGTCATAAACAGTGTAATTATTGAACCACGTTGATTTGAAAGTTGAATGATAGCTCTTGAAAAAATATTTATGAACGTTGGAAAAAGCAGTATCCCGAACAACACTCCAATTGAGGTTACTCCGATTAAAATCCTATATTGTTCCTCTATGTAATGTAATTTGTTTAGATCAGGTGCTTCTGCGATAAGTTTTGCAGTAAGAGGTTGCTGTATCATTGTAGAAAACCTTGAAACAATTACCAGGGTACTAAACAAAGATAACGCAGTAGCAATCAATTTTACCCTTGCTCCTGAAATCCTTGTTGAATAAGCTAATGTCTCAATCATTGTGATTATCAATAAAAATAGAGATATTATTATGACCTTACCTGTAATTAACTCCATAAAAGTCCCCTTTAAAAAAATATTATAGATGTATTATACACTAAATCTATTGTTTCGGAATTATTTGAAAAAGTGTAAAGCTTTACTTCCAGAGCATTCATTAACTACTTACCAGAAACAGATCAAGCGCCCTACCATTTTTTATTTCTTATCATAAAATGTAATGAATGAGTTTAAATAGGAGGAATTGATCTATAAAAAAAATAATTATGAACGAAGCGATTCAATCAAAAATAGTGAGACTTGTAACAGAAAGCGGTCAGCAAGTGTTACCCACCGTTCAAGCGCTTAACATGGCAATTGAGATGGGATTAGACCTTGTTCAAATCAATGAATCTGATCCGCCGGTTTGTAAGATTTTAGATGGCGGTAAATACAAATTTGAAATGCAGAAAAAAGAAAAGCAGAACAAACAGAATCAGAAAATCATCGTCACTAAAGAAATACGGTTATCCATCACGATTGATGAAAATGATCTTCAAACAAAAGTAAACAGCGCCATCACCTTTTTAACAAAAGGATATCATGTAAAAGTAAGTGTTCGATTTCGTGGAAGAGAAATCACACATTCTAAAATCGGCGAAGATCTCCTCGCTAATTTTTGCCAAGAGGTTAGCCATCTAGTGAATTCTAAAACAGAAGCAATATTGCAAGGTCGAGTGTTATCGATTTTGTTAAAACCATAATAACGAAACTTTTAAACGGGTGCATAAGTATAAAATTACACATAAAAATAGCGTGCAATTGAACACGCTATTTTTATGTGGTTTGGGTTAAAATGAATGGTTATTTTTCACAAATAATTTAGCTATAGATTCCAGTGAGTTTCTTTTTATCTTTTATGAACCGAAAAATAAATCCAGTATATTTGATGCTTTCGATGATTGCTTATTATAGAACTCGGAATAACCGCAATTCTTACAATAAACAACAATAAATTGATTGTGTTGAACATCAAACATTTTGGATAATCCTGTACCCGTCATCGCAACTTCTTTTTTTCCTGCATCTTTGCTTCCACATTTTGTACAACCTTGTTCAGACATACTTGTTCTCCTCTCTCTAAAACTTCCTTATTACCTATTTATAGTTGCATTTTTTATTTTTACTCCTAAAAACTGCTTTTGGCATTTAATGAATGTTGATAATGATTGAAGAATTTGTATTATTGGATTTTGTTGATTTGAGCTTGATGAGGCAATAGCATACCAGGTGCCATATTGGTAAGAATAAATGGGAAAAAACGAGATGATGAGGTGTTGTTATGGCTTGTTCTCTAAGTAGTTATAAAGAAATTAGGAAATCCTCAAATTATATGGTACACTTTGTTTACCGTTTGATTTACTGTTTTCATGTACCCTACTCATTCTTGAGTGGGGTTTTTATTTTTTTATGGAAAATAAAGACAGACTCTTTAATTAGAGTCTGTCTTTATTTGTTCTTATGATTATGCCTTACGTACGTTAGCTGCCTGTGCACCACGTTGACCTTGCTCAACGTCAAAAGTAACAGCTTGTCCTTCTTCTAAAGTTTTGAAACCTTCGCCTTGGATCGCTGAGAAATGAACGAATACATCTTCTCCACCTTCACGTTCGATGAATCCGAAGCCTTTTTCGCTGTTAAACCATTTTACTTTACCGTTTTCCATTTTTATTGCCTCCTAGCGTGTAAATGCACACAATGTATTACTATTCTTGCTCTCAGTGATCATTAGACGAAAAGTTGATACTTATACAATCCTTTACACGGAACAAAAATAATTCATTAATAGGATAGCATTTATTGTAAGCGCCTTCAAGTATTATAAAAATAAGTTACTTAATGGTTCCCATCCCGC
The DNA here is from genome assembly GCF_016107705.1 of Neobacillus cucumis. Next base: position 13,919 of record NZ_JAEHGC010000012.1, on the reverse strand, counting down.
TAATGGTTACATTTACCTTAACCTTTACATCAGCCTTCGAAAATTCGTTTCCCCATTGATTTTGGACTTTTTTCCACTCTGGATACGTATAAGCTCTTGCATATAGCCCATATCCAAATGGGTCTATATTAGCTGCTTGCGTTTTCTTTATTAAGTGCTCGAAATCTGCTTTCAGTTTTGTTTGAATACTCTTCTCTAGTTTGGCTGCGTCTTTCCTAACATTAAAGGGAAAAAGCATTTCCGAAATGCCGATTCGCATTTTTATGTTGGTGTCAAAAATATAATGGCCGTTATACCTTACCTTTGTTTTTACCTTGATGCCCTGAGCACCAAAGCTTAACCAATGTTTATCCTGGCCATTCGGTTTCAACGGGACTGAAATGGTAAAAGGAAAGTCACCCCTTTTTTTGTTTTGCAAGATACGTAATAATTTGTTTTCATGCGGATTGATACTTAGCTTATATCGGCCCTTTTCATCCAGCAGAGCCGATCCGGTCAACATTATTTTACTATTTTTCTTCATCTCGCTAATACTTGCCGTCATCCCTTTTTCAATCGTTTGCTCATGAAATTCTTGAAGTGTTCTTTTTACAGTAATATTTCTTCTGTAAGCTGTGTCAATTAAATTGGCTAAATACAAAGGAAGACGGGGCTTGTCTTTCGGTCTAAAAAAGATGACGTCCGAAACAGGTCCATCTACAGCGACGATTCGTGTAGTTACCGAATTTTTGGGGTCCCGATAGAAGGGATCAAGGTACTTTATCCAGTCTTTTTGTTTTAGCAGCTTTTTCCCAATTAAAAATAATTGGGTTTTGCTTCCCGATGTCAATGCCATCACCGTGGAATCAAACAGGTCCCTGGAATTACGAACCGTATAAGCTTTCACAGCGACTTTCTCTTCCTTCATCTGTGCTTCTTTGTTAAAGACTGGACTTGTCATGAACACCACTAAATGATTATCCTCATCCAAATCTAAACCAAGTATTAATGACAGAGTGACATCCTCGACATAGATTTGGTCAGCGCATCCGGTCAGCAAAAAAACCGAGAGCAGCAGGCAACCTAGTATTTTCCTTTTCAATGGTTCATCCTCCGACGGTACTTTTCAACGATCCAGCTATAAATCCATAAAAAGGGAGGAGCTACATACGCCAATTGCAGCCCTCCTTTAACAATCATAGTTTGCCATTTTTCAGATTCATTCCAGGTTGGATGAAGCCAAAATACCAAGCCAATAATGATTATTAATAAGACGATTACATGAGGTCTATGATCCTGTTTTCCCAGTAATTGACTAGAACAAAATGTTGCAAAGTATACGCAAGGCATCCAGGCTGTGGAAACAACAATCAGATAATGTGCCAATAAAATCATGTCAAACCGCTCCAAAAAACGAAATTCAATTAATTTCAGTAAATTCAGGACGGGTTGATTAAATTCTAATATCCCATCGGGGCTAAAATAGGCAAAACAGGCAATTGTCACAAATAAATAAAATAACATCGTTAAGGTGTTCGCAATGATGATTCCGAGAACCGCATGCTCCTTTTTTTGTAAAAAGGGATACAAGAAGAATGAAATTTCAAATCCTAAAAAGGAAAAAACGGTGGTGGGTACGGCTGATAAAATTGGTTGCCACCCTTCTTTCAGTAACGGAAGAAAGTGGAGCCAGTTTCCATCCCGAAGCGGTATCAAGAAAAAAAGTGGAATCCACATCACCATATAAAAAGATAGTTCGGAATATCTGCCTAAAATTCGAATCCCGTTACGGACAACTAAAAAAGTGGGAATCGAAAATAGAATTATAATAAGGTAATCAGGTGTTTTAGGCAAGAACCATGCCTTGACATAAAGGTTGGCGTTCACAAGAATTGTCCAAGCATAAAAAGCAAAGTACACCATGTACACCAGGACTACTGCTTTCCCAATTATTTTTCCAAATAATCGTATAAGAATCTCGTAAAGGGTGTCATTCGGATATCTTTCCACTGTTTTTACAATTAAAATGCTGGCCACCACGGAAAAAATCCATCCTATCAGTATAGCGATCCAACCGTCTGTTCCCGCTTTATCTGCAAGTACACGAGGCAGGGATAGGACACCAGTTCCCACCTGGGTTCCATTTATTAAGAAAATATACTGCATTAGAGTGATTTCATTATAGGCATATTTTTTCATTGTCTCACCTTTTAGTGCGATTTCTCCCTTGGCGGATATAATGACTAGCTCCGGTTCCTTTTGGGCGTTTTTTCATTGCCCATAAAGGAAAACGCATAAACGCATCCTTCATATCGGAAATCCGAAAAGGAGCTAAAGGACTTCCATAAGGAGTGCCCAACGATTCAAGACTAATTAAGTGGGCAATTAAGGTCATCCCTCCGATCACAATTCCAATAACACCAAAAAAGGAAGCCGCTAGCATCATAGGAAATCTCAATAGCCTAATGGAAGAACTCATATCATAATTGGGGATGTTATAAGAAGCAATGGCTGTAACGGCAACAACAATGATCATAATGTTGCTTACAATACCTGCCTGAACAGCTGCCTGCCCAATGATAATGCCGCCCACAATTCCAATTGTCTGACCGATTGGTGTAGGCAGCCTTAATGCAGCTTCCCTCATTAATTCTAAGGTCATTTCCATAAGAAGCGCTTCCATCACGGGAGAAAGTGGAACTTGTATCCTAGATTCCGCAATCGATAACAAAAGCTTCATAGGGATGACCTCATAATCAAAGGAGATAAAGGCAACGTAAGTTGCTGGCATAAATAAAGCAATCATTAAAGCGAAGAAACGCATTAATCGGATAAATGAAGCGACTAACCAACGTGTCCCGTAATCATCTATCCCCTGAAAAAAGGACATAAAATTTGTCGGAGCAATTAATACGCACGGAGAACGATCCAAAATAATGGCAAATCTCCCTTGAAGAATTTGGGATGCTGCTGAATCAGGTCTTTCCGTTAAAATAAATTGTGGAAAGGGTGAAAATGGATTATCTTCAATGAACTCGATCAGTTCACCCGTATTAATGATTGCGTCCACATTGATTGATTGTATCCGAGTTTCTAGTTCTCTTAGCACCTCTTCAGAAGCTACATCGCTTAAATATAAAATGGAAACTTTTGATTTTCCTCTAATACCAACTGTCATCTCTTTCAAGCGTAATTCCTGTTGGGGAATATACCTGCGAATTAATGCAATATTTTGACTCCCGGTTTCAACAAATCCTTGATGAGCACCTTTTAGAGATATTTCGTTTTGAGGATCTTTTATTTCTCTTTGCGGCCAACCTTTTGTAGCTAATTGATAGGCTGAGTTTTGACCACTTAATAATAAGATGCTATTTCCTCCTAAAATAGCCTCTTCAATTTGATTATATGTATAGGCGATTTCGATTTCTCCCAATGTAATTGGCAGTTCCTGATTTGGGTCGAAGGGGCTTTGCATCAGGGGCTTCAGAACGTGATATTGGATTGCATTTTTGTCCGTCAATCCTTTCAAGTATACTAAAGCGGCATCTGTCGAATTCCCTGCCATTTTAAATCGACGAATCACTAAATCAGGTGCTTGAGAAAATTGTTGGAGAAGTTTCTCTGTATTTTGAGTTAAATCCACAGAAAGGACATCATCTTGCCTATTTTTCAATTGAAGGTTAAAATGGTTGTTCTTTTGTTTGCCCCCAAAAGAGCCCTTGCCTGTTAAAAACTTCAGAAAATCAAACATCCTCTCTGTCCCTCTCTGCTTTTGCACTATGAATATGTTTTTAATATGCATTCTTAGAGGAAAAATATTCTATTCGATCTCCTATGCATATAGTTACGACCCACTTTTTTCTATTAGGATTGATACCATTGGACTACCATTCTAATTCATCACTGTGGTCTGGACTGGAAAGCTAACTGTTTTTACACCTGACATAAAAAAACTGCTCCAAGGAGCAGTTTTTTATAAAGTCAATCTTCTATTTGGTCGCTATTTTCACCTGAGTTGTCTGCCGAACCTGATTCATCTCCTCCGACAGCATGTTGCTGTTTGGTGTTGGAACTTGTCAATCCTCTTTGCCTAATGGTGCTGCTCTTCAGCTAAAGTGCCAACTAAACTGTTTACATAATATCTTTATAGTAGATTATAGTAGGATCTAATAGTCCGTTTTCATTCCTTGCGTAGCTAGGGATCCGGCCGCCTTGAATATATCCTAATGAGCTATAAAGTAAATTCGAAGGGTCTCCTTCTCTGGTATCAAGAATTAATAAGGTTCTCCCCATCTGTAAAGCTGTTTCCTGAGCTTTTTCCATTAATAAACGGCCGATTCCATTGCGCCGATAATTTGGGTGCGTCATTAATTTGGCAATTTCCGCCCTATGTCCGCCATTCTGCTTTTGGCATAGATGCAATTGTACAGTTCCAACTAGTACATTATTCATCTTCGCTAGAAATAAGATCACGCCGGGGTTTAGTACATTTCCCCAATACTGATTTGCCTCTGAACGATTCAAAGGGGATAAAAAGCCAATTGAAGCTCCATCCTCAACGACCTGTATGAGAAGTGTTGAAAGTTCATTTACATATTCCTCAATGGAGATACATTTTTCTATTATTATGGTATTTCCTGTTTTTGATCTATTATCCATAAAAACAACCTCCCGAATTATGGTTTTACTATACTTCAAATACTTGTTCTGTAAAAGTCCTATGTAAGAAAATCTTACCATGTTTATTCGTTGCTGAAGATAAATGAATTACACCCTAAACCCCCAAAAATCACTGTTGCCGAAGTTTTAATCTGTTAGTTGAAAATGAATTCACATTTTTTTATATTAGATTGTTTATTCTAATCTATTAAGCACTTTTTCAAAGATAAAAAGCACAATTGTAATAAAAAAGGGTACAAACCTAAAGCATGTCTGATGCGTGATACATATAAATACAGTACAACATCACAAGAGGGACAGATGGAAGGGAGGGACAAGCGCTTACTGACGATAGAGGAGGTAAAGGAATTCTCAAAACTTAGTAAGCAAGAAAGGAGAAATAATATGCTTCAACCAATGGCTTGGATTACCATTTTAGCCTTTTTGGGTACCCTGGTATTTATTCTTTGGAGACCCAAAGGGATAAATGAAGCCATACCTGCTGCGATTGGTGCATTGATTGTATTAATCAGTGGCAGTGTTTCATTTTCGGACTTAGGCGTGATCGCGGATACCATCAGCGGTGCTGCGATTACCATAATGGCAACCATTGTCATGGCTATTGTCTTAGAAAGCTTTGGATTCTTTAACTGGGTTGCAGATAAGTTAGCTGAAATATCCAAGGGGTCAGGCGTCCGATTATTTTGGTATGTCAACCTTCTATGTTTTCTGATGACCCTCTTTTTCAATAACGATGGAAGTATTTTAATCACCACACCAATTTTAGTCATGCTATTGAACGATATGGGATTAAAGAACCATCAAAAAATTCCTTATTTACTTTCTGGAGGCTTAATTGCGACAGCTTCGAGTGCACCAATCGGTGTAAGTAATATTGTGAATTTGATTGCACTGAAAATCGTGCATATGACGCTGTGGCTGCATACAGCGATGATGTTTGTACCGGCTACACTTGGTTTACTTCTATTAGTCGGGCTCCTCTTCGTTTATTTTCGCAAAATCTTACCAAAGACCATTCCTACTAGTGTATCTGGTCCTAACAATCCTTCTGTTCATCCAAAGAAACTGGGACCTAAATTTGCTTCGAAGAAGGAACGGACAAGATTTATGTTATATGTCCTGCTATTCGTATTTGCTGTACGTGTCAGCCTCTTTGTTGCATCCTTTTTCGCCATTCCTGTTTCCCTTGTAGCCGTTCTTGGATCGCTTGTTCTCCTAGGTTGGCGCTGGGCCTATCTAAAGGTTTCACCTGGCGATATGCTGAAAAAAACGCCGTGGTATATCCTTATTTTCGCTTTTTGTATGTATACCATCATTTACGGTTTAAATAACATTGGTTTAACTGACTGGTTAATCGGATTCATGCGCCCACTGGTTTCTGGAAGCCTGCTCCATGCAAGTGTCTTAATGGGAACGCTTTTAACAGTACTGTCGAACCTTTTCAATAACCACCCAGCGCTAATGGTTGGGACACTTACCTTAACGCATATGAACCTGGATTTACTCTCCTTAAAAATCGCGTATTTAGCAAACATTATTGGCAGTGATATTGGCTCGTTACTACTTCCAATGGGGACGCTCGCAACACTCATGTGGATGCATATTTTAAGACGTGGAAAAGTAATGATTACTTGGTGGCAATATATGAAAGTTACATTTGTCGTGATTCCACCAACTGTATTGTTCACATTAGTGATTTTATATTATTGGGTTTCTTATTTTTTTGGCGGAGTCCTTCAAAGATAAACCTTTTTAAAAAGGAGAATAAAGGTGAATTAAAATGCTTTTAGATTTCATTGAAAAAAATATTGAGGTGGAGATAACAGGAGGAATTTTTCACAGAGGAATCTTAATTGATTCCGGCTTAGACATCCTTGTAATGTATAATGAATGTACCCATACCTTTCTCTATATTCCATTCGTTCAAGTACAAAGAGTGAAAGAAATTAATTTTATCGAAGAAGATCTCTCTTGCGACCCTCCTTCAGAAAAACCCATTGATACAGAGGTAATTTCCTATCGCCAAATATTAAAGAACGCTAAAGGATTATTCGTTAAGGCATATGTTTCAGGAGAAAAAACCATTAGTGGTTATATAACCAACATTATGAACGATTATGTTGTTTTTCACTCACCTGCCTACAAAACGATGTTTATATCGATGAACCATTTAAAATGGCTCATTCCTTATCAGCCAGGTAGAACTCCTTATAAGCTGGACAAACAAAACCAACTTCTTAAATCAGTATCAAGCCCATATGCTAGAAGTTTTGATGTCCAGTTGAAAAAGTTAGAAAATCGACTGGTAATTCTGGATGATGGAGACCACCCCGAAAAAATAGGCTTGCTCGAAAAAGTACAAGAGCACCAAGCAACCTTGATAACAGATGAAGGTGAAACAGTGGTCTGGAATTTAGAGCATATAAAAACCATTCAGGTATCTCATTAATTCAGACTATTGGGACGGGGATCAATATCCTTCATTAAAGTCTAAATATATTGGTAGGTGTTTAAATGGGAAACATCGAAGTAACATCAAAAGAAAAATCCACCCTTTGTTTAGCGACGCGGATGGATTAATCATACACTTCTAGACTTATTTTTTAGACCGTGTGAACCAGTCACGGTCTTTTTTTGGTGTATCACCTATTATTAGCATATGTAATTGGGGTATTTTTTGTTCTGTATGTTAGAATAAATGTAACGCATATATATTCATAACCCCAAAATCATCCAATTCATCAAGGCGTGTCAACTAAGGTATTAGCCTGTATATATTGAAGATTTCAAATATCTGAGGTGCCTGCATTTCGCTTGTGTCTACTATGGGATTAATAAGATCTTACCCGTACTTTTTCGGCTTTCTAGATATCGGTGTGCTTCTTGTCCATCTTTCAACGCAAACGTTGTAGGTTCTGATACTTTTAATTTCCCTTCTTCTACCCATCTGAATAGCTCGTTTGATCGAGCGATTCGTTCTTCCATAGAAGTGAGAACATTCCAAAGGTCTCCCCCAGTCAGAGTTTTTGATGCATCCATCAGCATGCGAGGATCAACTTGAGCAGGATCTCCACCTGCCATGCCATAAAATACAACCGTGCCCCCGATGCGTGTTACGGCAAAGCTGTCCATGAGTGTGGAACCTACCGACTCATAAACAACATCTACCCCTTTGCCGTTCGTTACCTCCAGTACTTTCTGTTTCCAGTCATCCTTATATAGAGCAACGAAATCCGCACCAGCCTTCTTTGTTACTTCAACTTTTTCCATGGAAGATGTTAAACCGATTACCTTACCACCAAGAAGCTTTACAATTTGAACTAGAATCTGTCCGACACCTCCAGCTGCTGCGTGTACTAAGGTAACATCATTCTTTTTTACAGCATAGCTGTCCCGTGTAAGATAATGTGCAGTTAGCCCTTGAAGTAGTACAGATGCAGCCTGCTCAAATGAAACTGATTCCGGCAGAGGAATCAATTTTTCATATGGAACAGCTACTAGCTCTGCATTGGCAAATGGAACATCTGCAAATGCAATACGATCTCCTGAGCTTATGCCTTGCACTTCTGCTCCTACCTTTTCTACAATTCCTGCTCCTTCATAACCTAAAATATAGGGAGGCTCCCCCGCAAGATGATAATTCCCTTTCCTTCTATAAATATCGGCAAAGTTTAGCCCAATTGCTTTCATTCTTACAAGTATTTGATTCGAACCAATGACAGGATCCATTATTTCACGATATTCCAGGACTTCCGGACCGCCATATGTATTAAATACGAGTGCTTTCAAATTATGTAACCTCTTTTCATTGAACTTTTGCAAACAATTTCATTAAATATTAGTCCATTAATAAATGCAAGTCTATTTCCTCAGTACACAAAAATAAGGATTGCCGAAACATATCAAAAAGCCGCCATATGGCAGCTTGATCCTCGCTTAATGTTAATCTATGGATAACTTTAATGCCTCAAGATTCTTTTTCATGACACCAAAATAGTCAAGACCTTTTTCTTGTTCATCTTTCGTTAATCCTTCTAGTGGGTTTAATACTTCTGTTTTAGCACCAATTTCATTAGCTAGGGTTTGAGCCACTTTTGAAGAAGTTAGTCCCTCAAAATAAATGATCTTAATATTTTTCTTTTTGGTCAAATCGGCCAATTCTGCTAATTTTCCAAGAGTTGGTTCTACATCAGGGGATAATCCTGCGATTGAGATTTGAGTTAAACCGTATTGTTTTGCTAAATATCCAAATGCTGCATGTTGTGTAACAAATTCTTTTTTCTTCGCCTTATCAATTGTTTCTTTGTATAAATGATCCAAATCAACTAGCTGTGATTTAAAAGCCGAAGCATTTTTTTCATATTTCTCTTTATTTTTGGGATCTTTCTGCTCTAATGCTTGTGCAATGTTTTCAACCTCTTGTTCGGCTAAAACAGGAGAAAGCCAAACATGTGGGTCTTTGGAAGATGCACTTGCTTTTTGATTCTCCTCTTCCTCTGAGATTCCATTAATCAAATTAATTCCCTTTGAAGCTTCTATGATTTTTAAGTTAGATTGGTCAATACTGCTTAAAACTTTATCTGTCCATGTCTCAAAGTAGCGGCTATTGTAGATAAAAACATCTGCATCTTGTATTTTTTCCATGTCCTTAGTAGATGGCTCCCAATCATGTGGTTCCACTCCATTTGGTATTAGCAGTTCAACATTCGCAGAGTTACCAGCCACCTTTTGGGCAAAATAATACATTGGATAGAATGTAGTGACAATTTGTAGTTTTTTTGTGCCATCACTAGCTTTTTCACCATTTGTCTTAACTGCATTTGTGCAGCCACTTAATAACAAAACAAAAATAATAAATGGACATGCAAATTTTTTCATGTTCTCTTTTTCCTCCAAAATAAAATAATTTGGAATCATTACGATTTAAGTTAAATAATTATTTGGTATTATTAAAGTTTAATAGGATTTATAAATCGTAACTATTACGAATTGTATCTTATAACGATAATTTATATATGTCAAATTAAATTTATTTTAATGGAACTAATTTAATAGACTTGCATAAAGAAAAATATCCCTTATTTAATGAACACTTCAGTTAATATTTATCCGTTTTTAATAAATAGCCTCCCTTTTCCTAATATAGTAGAGACAAACAACATCTGTAATGCCAATAATTTGCGAGTAACCACTGTAAAGAAAGGAAATTCTATATGCAAACAAACCAAGATAAATTGAAAATATTACTTAGCAAGGTACCTGAAGTTACGATTTTCTTCTGGATCATCAAAGTTTTATGCACAACAGTCGGTGAAACATTCGCTGATTTCCTAAATTTCAACCTTGGATTGGGTTTAACTAACACTACCATAATATTGGGAATAGGTTTTTTCATTTTATTATATCTTCAATTCAGAACAACGAAATATGTTCCGAGCATTTATTGGTTAACGGTTGTTCTTATCAGCGTATTTGGAACGTTGGTAACTGATAATTTGACAGACGGAATGGGAGTCCCTCTTGAGCTTAGTACTGCAGTTTTCTCCGTCTTGCTAGGATTAACTTTTCTTTTTTGGTATCTTAGTGAAAAAACACTTTCGATCCATTCAATTTTCACAAGAAAAAGAGAAGTTTTCTATTGGCTGACCATTCTTTTCACATTTGCACTTGGAACAGCAGTTGGCGATTTATATTCCGAACAACTCGGTTTTGGTTATCTAAACACAGGAATAACCGTTATTATTATCAATGCTTGTGTATTTTTAGCATGGAAGTTTTTGAAACTGGATGGGGTATTAGCATTTTGGATTGCGTATATTCTTACTCGCCCGCTTGGAGCATCCTTAGGGGACTATCTTTCACAACCGAAAGTTAATGGCGGGTTAGGCTTGGGGACAACCGTTACTAGTGTCATTTTTCTTATCGCTATTTTAGCAATCATCATTTTTCTTGCTGTTTCAAAAATTGATATAACGGCTAAAAGTGAAACAACCGAAACTAAGCAAACAAATGAAAGTAAGAAAAATGTTTTGGTTCAAACCATTTTGGCACTATGTATTTTCTTAGTTGTTGGTGTAGGCGGCTATGTATGGCGTAGTAATGACCTAGCATCACAATCCACTGCTTCCCAAACTACATTAGCTGGACAATTAACAGATTTTATTAAAATTGAAAGTGATATTCTAAATGATGTAAACGCTGATAACTTTACTTCTGCGAAAAACAGTGCAGACAATTTGGAACATCAATGGGATACATCAGAAGCCAAGCTTAGAAAAATAGATGGCACAACATGGACTAAAATTGATGGTACAATTGACGTTGTATTAGCATCGGTACGTTCATCAAACCCAGATGCCAGCAAGAGCAAATCTGCACTGAGCAATTCGCTTAGTATCATTAACAGAGTAAATAAATAAAAATCTTAGGAATCGCAAAATCGTGGTTCCTTTTTTAATTTGAAAGCACTGGCGTTAAATTCACTGCCTAAACTTTATGTGCAGGTTTACACGTTTTCATGCGCCTTGGTTGGAATTCTTTAGTTCAATAAAAAGCTTTGAATGGATACGAATAATGAAAATAAGAAAACAACAACCATTAGCCAACCATACATTTTTCGCTCTTTTCGAAATTCCTCTAACCCCATAATTAAGATTGTTAGACCTAAGAGAAAGATCATAATGAAGTTAAACTCAAAGTTTTTCGTAATTAGTCCATAAGAAGTAAATAAAAAAGTAACTATTGATAAAACAGAACATAGAACTTTTAACAAAATAACTCCCCTTTTTCTTGCACTAACCAGTTAGTAAAAAAGTGACTACCCCTTTAAGACAATTGCTCCCATTATTTACTGCCACCCATTTAAACTTCACCATATAAATCCAATCCTTTATTTTACTATCCTGACCTTTACTTAAAAATGGAAATGCCTTGCTCATTGTTAATGCAAAGCACCGGTTTGTTGAAGAACCCCAACTATTTAACTCGATCATTATCTATTCCTAAATAATAAGCTACTTCATAACCTGAACAACCTGTTAAAACATATTCATCCTTGTTACTTTCATTTTTTATAACCTCGACAGTTTTGCACTGTATTGTCTTAATTGTTTTATCTCCAAATTCGTCTCTAGTATTGTCACTTTTCACTTCCAGAATTTCGACATTAAATGTTATATCACTGATTATAGGGTCGCCTTCTTTTGTATATGAAACTACCCGTATATTATCTTTTTTTCCTTTACTCACATTTTGAATAAAAGATTTAAGCCTTGTTAAATTCTCTATACCGTCTTGTTTGCTTACAAATATAAATTTGTTATATATTATTTCTTCATTTTTACCCTGAAACCTTTTTTCACTCGTTTGTTAAACAAGAAAAATGATTGCCGTAGCGATCATTAGATTTCTTATCTGCCGGAACCCCATCTTGTACTCAAGCACCCGTTAGTGGAACAAGTACCTCTCTTATTGCACTTTATTTTCGATGTGCGTGTTAAGTTAATCATTTTACACATACTATTTATGTTATTTTATTTTTACGAAAAGAGGTCTCAAAATGACAGTTGGAAAACAAGTTCAAACCGCTTTAGCAAGTTTAAAAAGTGCTCAGGCAAGCTTTGAAACCTTTGCTTTAGCAACTGATAACCAAAATGCAAAGCAACTTTATCAACAGGCTGCTCAACAAACACAATCAGTTCTTAATAGCCTTGAACCACGTCTTCAAGAAATTCAAGCTGAAGAACCACAGTACAATCAACAATAATTATATTTGTGGCAATTACTAAGGAACCGCATAAATTCTCAAAGGAGGTGTAACCCTCCTCCTTTGCCTTTGACTACTCGGTTACTTGAGTGGTCTTTTTATTTTTTTAAAAGGAAAAATACATTATTTCAAATTAAATTTAGGGAGTGGTTTTTCTTTTATCCTTTTCCACTACCCTGCCCATTTAGTGGAACAAGAACAGGGGCTGCCGAAGCAGCCCCTATTCTTCAACATAAGCCCCCGTTAGCTCAAGTAGAAATTTATTAATTTTTGGAAAAAATCTTTTTAAAAATTACAGAAGCAATAATTAATGCAATAAAACCAAGTAATAATTTAACTATTTGCGTAATTATCCAACTATCCAATATATTTAAGTCTTTAGTTAATATCATAACAACAAACATAACAAGAAAACCGAAAATATAGTCCTTATTCAAAATTTGCCCACCTCAAAAATTAGTTGAACTAAACAATCATTATGCCAAAAACCAACAGGAACAATCTATGGTCCACATCTTACACTCAAGCCACGTTTGTCGAAGAACAAAATGTTCATTTTTAGTTTTTTGGGTTTATATTTATAATGTGATCCTTTTCCCAGACCCCATTTTTTATAAAACCTCCAATTAACTTAACTATTTTTCCGTTTTTATTAAGCTCTACCTTATATTTTTGTTCTTCGTATATTTCAATTCGTGGAGTAACCTCAAATGTTATAATCTCGGAAAGCAAATTATTTTCATAAGCGTATTCTTCCATATAAAGGTCTGCATACTGCGGTAAACTACATACACTACTTTCATATTTAACAATATTATTATTTTTATAAGTACATCGGGAAACAGCTACGATGTCACCCGTATGGCGAAACTCTACTCCAGAAATGATATCATCATTATAAAGCAAATATTCCTCATTATAATTGCTATATGGAGTTGTAAATTCATTTACACCTTTTACGAGAATTAGTCTGTTGTTTGAATCAAAGCAGTATTCATAAGAGTATTTTCCGAAATCAGGTTTTCTTTTGTAAAGCTTACCTCTTTTGAGTCCCCCAACAATTAAATATAGAACAGGACTTGGACAATAATAACCTCTATGTATAGTTTCTCCGCCTTTTGAATACTGAACATTTACAATTTCCTTTTCCGTTAAAGTTAGAAAGCGGTGAAGTTGTTCTTCATACTCATTTCTAATGCTTACTAACTCTGAAATAATGCCCTTAAATTTTTTAATTTTTCTTGGTCAAGTTGTATATTTGAATTTTTCAACCTCTGTATTGTTGAATTCCTTATTTCTTCTAACATAAGTTCAAATTCCTCCATTTTATCACCATTTCTGAGCTATTTTTCATAAAAATTTCTTAATCACCTACTGTAATTAGTATCAGTAATTACAAGAGGTATTTGTTCTTATTAAACAAACCTTTACTGTTAATGCAATAATAAAGGGATCGCCGCAGCGGTCCCAATCTGTAACTCTTGCACCCGTTAGC
>NZ_JAEHGC010000011.1 GCF_016107705.1 Neobacillus cucumis | reverse complement strand
AATTATTGTTTGTTGACGTTTTTGTTTGTTTAGTTTTCAAAGAACAATAGCACTTTTAAAAAGTGACAGAAATATTAATTTATCAAATTTCTTAAATTCTATCAATCATCAATTATTTCCAATTCCGATTGATTTCCTTACTCTTTTCAAAAGCAACTTTTATATCATATCACGTTATGCCTATCAAAACAAGAGGAATTTTTCACTAATCTTGTTTACTTATTCACTCTTTCTGGGAGCGACTTTATTAATATAACACCGTGGGTGTTAACTTGCAATAGAAAGTTTTTTAAAATTACTCAAGACCCTCTTCTTCTTTTAGATAGACTAGGATGAATTTCAAATCAAGGTATGGATAATATACATATTAAATCAAGTTACCGCACCTCATGATTCCGAAAAATGATTAGAACTCATAAAAAGATTTTTTAAATTCTAGTAAAAAAATTGTCGAAAGGTGCATAGAATTAAATGGACATTATACTCTCGCACCTTAAGTGCAGGGAGATCCAAAAACTTGAAAATAACAATTAACTAATGTATTTTAAGAGAGCTAAAATTACGTTTTACCTCAGAATAGGAAGTGAAGTTTATGATAAAAATTGAAATACCAAATCCTGATGTTGTATTAACAAAACAAAAACAGCTAGGTGAAAAAGTAGAAGCGGTAATTAGCAGCCAATATGGTTTTACTGATTATCATCGAATTCCACGTGATAAAGGTGGGATCATCCTATTGTTTAATGCAGAGGATGAACTGTTATTTGTCGGCAAAGCCCGTAAGCTGCGTCCAAGGGTAAAGAAACACTTTGAGGACACTGTTTCCCCCATTAAAGCGCACCGCGATGAAGTTTACAAAATTGCCGTATCCATCGTCGAAGACCCGACAGAAAGAGAGATTTACGAAACCTACATCATCAACAAGCAGCACGCCAAATACAATATTGACAAAGTCTTTTATAAATAAATCCCTTCTACATCAAAACACCTTCCGCCATAAGCACAAGGTGTTTTTTCCTTTTTTCAAACCTCCTATTCACGCTTTAACTTATACCCGAGCAGCGGGACCCCTGAATTAAAATAAAATTTAATTTTTCTAAAAATTTTAAGTTGTGCATCATATTATCAGGTGCTATACTAATCATAGTAATTTAGTAATCATGATTATAAAATAGTTTTGATTATTTTTTAACTTCAATTATATCTTTAGAAAGCGCTCTAAAGTAATACTTGTTATGTTAAACCTCTTTGCGGCGAAAGAGGAAGAAAGGGATGGTAACATGTCAACAGAAAGCAAAGAAAGAGAGATTATCACCAATTTTCCTTATGCGTATCAAACGATTGAAAACACTTGGATTGAATTAAAAGACGGAACGAGACTTTCCAGTCGGATCTGGTTGCCTGAAGTTCCGGAAGGAGAAAAAGTACCGGCGATTTTAGAGTATATTCCTTACCGGAAAACAGACGGTACAAGGACAAGAGATGAACCGATGCATGGCTATTTTGCAGGACATGGTTATGCAGCAGTCAGAGTGGATATGAGAGGTTCAGGGGAATCCGATGGTCTCTTACGGGATGAGTACTTAAAACAAGAACAAGATGATGCCCTAGAAGTGATTGAATGGATTTCAAATCAACCTTGGTGTGATGGAAACATCGGGATGATGGGTAAATCTTGGGGAGGCTTTAATTCCCTCCAAGTTGCAGCCAGAAGACCCAAAAATTTAAAAGCCGTTATTACCCTTGGATTTACCGATGACCGGTACAACAATGATATTCACTATAAAGGCGGCTGTCTGTTAAACGATAATTTCTGGTGGGGAAACATTATGCTGGCCTATCAAGCGCGTCCACTCGATCCTCATATTGTTGGCGATAGCTGGCGTGAAAAATGGCTGGAACGACTAGAAAATATGCCGTTATGGATGGCGCAGTGGATGGAGCACCAAACGAGAGATGAATATTGGAAGCATGGTTCAGTTTGTGAAAACTACGATGACATTGAAGTACCCGTTTTTGCCATCGATGGCTGGGAAGACTCTTATACCAATACCGTATTCAGTTTAATGAAAGGGCTTTCGATTCCTAAAAAAGGGATTATCGGTCCTTGGGCACATGTTTATCCACAGGATGGCGTTCCAGGTCCGGCGATGGACTTTTTGCAAGAAGCTGTTAAATGGTGGGATCATTGGCTAAAAGGAATCGAAACCGATTGCATCAATGGACCAATGATTGATGTATGGCTTGAGGAAAGCATGCCCCCTTCTTCTATTAAACCGGTTAGTAAAGGAGAATGGGTCGGACTTGATTCATGGCCATCAAATGATGTTCTCACGAAAATATATCAATTGACCCATGGTAAATTACTGGAAGAAAGAAATGATAAGGAAGAGCAAGTGTTATTAAAAACACCTTTAAATCATGGTCTTTTATCAGGTGAATGGATGGGTGCCGGAGTACTTGGGGAAAGTCCGTCAGACCAGCGATTAGATGATGGAATGGCGATGGTATTTGAAAGTGATCGTTTAGAAAACCCATTGGAAATTGTAGGCTATCCAAGATTTGAAGTGCAATTATCGAGTGACAAACCCAAAGCAATGCTCTTTGCGCAGCTATCAGATGTGGCGCCAGACGGAGCCGTTACCCGGGTTTCCTATGGTGTTATGAATTTAACTCATTTAAATGGACATGATCGGGTAGACTTGCTGAACGCTGGTGAGAAGGTACATGCATATGTAAATCTCGATTGCTGCGGACATCAATTTAAAGTCGGGCACCGGGTGCGTTTATCGATTGCCACCACTTTTTGGCCAATGTTTTGGACCATGCCAGAAGATGCAGCACTTACATTGAATTTGGAAACGGCTAAGTTTTCATTACCAATCTTTAAAGGCAGCCGGACAGCAGGACCGAAAATGAATCCTCAAAGTGCGCCATTAACTCCGATCACCCTACTTTCAGAAGGCAAAGTCGATCGTTCGATTTCTTATGATATCGTAACGGATACTTGGACATGCATAACAGATGGTGTCGGCGGGGTATTTGGCGAAGGGGTTTATCGCTTTGATGAAATTGATGTGACTGTTGAACACAATTTGAGTCGAGAATTGACATTAAGCAATGCTGATCCTCTTTCCGCGAAATATACCATTTATCAAAAAATGAAAATAGGTCGCGAGGGTTGGTGGATTGATGCTGACATTACCGTTACGCAAACTTCGGATGCGGAAAACTTTATCATCGTAGGGGAAATGGATGTTAAAGAAAACGGTCAGCAGGCATTCAAGAAGAATTGGGACCAAAAGATTAAACGTGTAGGACTATAAGAAAAGCGGAAGCGACTAGGTCAGCCTTAGGCTTATGTCTCGAGGGGCTAGGCGCTTGCGCTGGAAAATTCTCAAAGTCAAAAACGTTATACATTCTTACTAAAAAAGCCAGCGATTGGGGAGAAAAGAGATGGAAGGAAAACTAAAGAAAAATATATCTACTCTCATCATTTTAATTATTGCAGGTGAAATGATTTATACATTGCCCTATTTTCGAAACTATTATTATGATGTATTTTTAAAGGACTTTCACTTAACCAATACACAAATGGGTTCGCTCGGAAGTGTGTTTGGAATTACTTGTTTGATTTCCTATATCTTTGGAGGGTATGTAGCAGATCGCTGGAAAACGAAACACTTATTGACATTATCCTTAATCGTTACAGGAGCTCTTGGCTTTACCTTACTATTGTATCCCCCTTACTCTGTATTGCTCGTAATTTATGCAGCTTGGGGAATCACGTCTATCATGACCTTTTGGGTAGCGTTAATTAAAGCCGTCCGCTCATTAGCAAATGAAAATGAACAAGGAAAAGCATTCGGCTTTTTTGAAGGAGGACGTGGTGCTTCAAAAGTGATAGAATCCGCTTTGGTATTAGGACTCTTCGCCTTTGTTTCAAAGCAGCTGAGTGACAAGGTGGCATTGTCCACGGTAATTATTTTCTATTCCGTGATGTGTATTCTATTAGGGATCATGGTGATGCTGCTTTATAAGGAACCTGAACAAAACAACAACAGTGATCAAGTTAACGAAAAAGATCATACAAAATTTAATTGGGAGATCCTTTGGAAGATTCTCAAAATGCCAACAACCTGGCTGGCGGCCGTTCTTATTTTAACATCATATGCAATGATCAATAGTTTCTATTATATCACTCCTTATGCACACGCTGCCTTTGGTGCTTCCACCATCATTGCCGCAGCACTTGGTTACTTTTCACAATACTGCCGACCAGTCGGAAGTTTCACCTCAGGAATTATCGGGGACCGAATTGGGATTTCGAATATGGTTATCATTGCCTATGGTTTATTGGCAGCAGGTTTAGCCGCTCTCATTCTTTTGCCCGGAAAGCCTTCTCTTATCTTATTACTGTTAGTCTTTATCGCCATTGTTTATGTATCCATGTATGCCTTACAGGCGACGCACTTTGCGATTTTGGTGGAAGGAGACTATCCAGTTGAAACAACGGGAACAGTCGCTATGCCGTTGATGATTATCGGGTATAGCGGAGAAATCTTTATGCCAATTATTGCGGGAGCTTGTTTGGACCACTGGGGTGGTACCACTGGTTATAAGGTGTTATTCGCCATTTTATTAGGCTTCACGATCGTTGGATTGATTACCGCTGTCATTTGGCAAAGAATCACAAAAGAAAAACGACAAGAGATTGCCCTTCAGAGGAAAGCAATGAAAGAAATAAAAGCAAGTTAACAATACGAAAAGCGCAAGCGCCTTGTTCAGCCCCGACAAGCACAAGACGAGCCGGCGAGAAGGCTGTCCTTTAGCCTTCTTGACGGATTGGCTTGTGACCTCGAGGGGCTAGGCGCTGGAGCTGGACAATTCTCAAAGTCAAAAATTTTAGACTTTCTTAACCTTTGAAAAGAAGCTGGCGATGAACGTTTTGTTTTTCGCCAGCTTTTTCATTTTTGAACCTGTTCCATTCGGTTCATTTTCACCTCGGCTTCTGAGCCAATAGTTTGGTATAATTTTACTAGATGTCACTTCGTCTAAGATCGAAATAACTTATATGGATATAAAATTTGTAAGGAGCATAGCAATGAAAAAAAAGGAAATACAATTGAGCCGTATGTGGAAATACTTTGTCGATGCTACGGCTGAAATTATCGAAGAAGAAGGTTTAGAGAATGTAACGATCAGAAAAGTAGCGGATAAAGCAGGCTATAATAGCGCCACTATTTATAACTATTTTTCCGAGGTCTCTCATCTGATCTTTTTCGCTTCTATGAAATTCTTGAAAACCTATACGGATGAAGTAGCCGTTTATATTGAAAAAGGAAAAGATCCCATTGAAAAGTACTTGTTGGCATGGGAATGTTTTTGTATTCACTCCTTTAAACAGCCACAAATTTTTAATGCGGTATTTATTATGGATTTAGGGGATCAACCCGAGAAGCTGCTTGAAGAATATTATAAAATCTATCCGGCTGATTTGATTAACATTCCTGAGGAATTAAAGATTATTCTCTTTGAACGGAATGTATCAAAACGGGGGCGATCCTTTTTAGAAATCGCCCTAAGAGAGGGATATCTTAAAGAGGAAAACGTTGATGCGATTAATGAACTAACCATTTTAATCTGGCAGGGGATGTTTACCAATATCCTAAATAATCGCAAAAGCTATGAGTTTGAGGAGGCAGTGAAAATCACCATGAACTATATTACGGAGATTGTTCACAACGCGAATCTTTTTTCTTTTAAAAAATATGATCATACGAATCAGCAATAACTTGTTGAACATATAAAGCCCTGCTCGTTATTTGTCGAGCAGGGCTTTTGACTAAGACCGGATTGATCCTTGGTCAGTCTTCCAGTAATGTTATAAATTATTTTTCATTTTATGTTCCATTTTTTCCAATTTATGCGCCAATACTTCTCTTATATGGGCCATTCTATTATTATATCGGCCAAACTAAAGCCACTCGAATGAACCTAGCAGCTTTTTGATAAAAGGCCACCAGAACATTCATCCTACCGGCAAATACACACGAAAGACGGTCCCGGCCCCCAGCTTGCTCTCGACCTCGATTCTTCCCCCATGTGCTTCTACAATCGACTTGGTAATCTCATGATTAGGACTCCTATCTTAATGTTTATACAAACAATCTTTTCAGCTATAGGCTGTACTCATAAACTTGAAAAAGACCTTGTATCTCCGCCAGAAACAAGGTCTTCTTTTATCACATTCCGTTGTTAATTTCTCTTATTCTACTAAGTTCACATTTTGGTTTACGGTCGTACGTAAGTAACCCGTTAATTTCTTGTTCAACATCCGTTAATTGTGTGTAACAAAAGCCCTGAACTACATTGCTTTTCAATAAAGCTCCGGTAACCTTGCGATATTCTTCTACTAAATCTTCAGCAGATTTTACTGCTGAATACCCCCATCCTTCTGTTTCATCTTTTTTATAGGCAATACCGCCATATTCCGTAATGAGGATTGGTTCACCTCTATAAGAGAAGCCTTGACAATAAATAGCACGATTAGCCGGTGTAGTAGTAATAGCACCTTCTACCGTTTCATAGGCTTTTTCCATTTCTTCAGCACTGCGGTAGTTGTGAATTCCGCAGATATCCGAAATCGTATGTTCCCAGCCATCATTTGAAAGAACTGGACGAGTTTGATCAATTGATTTTGTTTGCCAATACATGGATGTTGCATGTGCCTGTTGTTGTTTGTCATAGGCAACCCTTGAGATTCCCCAGCTTTCATTTAATGGCAGCCAAACAATAATGGATGGATGGCTGTAGTCACGTTTTACCACATTAAACCACTCAGTAGCCAATCGGCACGCAGCCTCTTCACTATATTCCGAGGCATTTGCCATTTCGCCCCAAACCAGAAAACCTAATTGATCTGCCCAATATAAGAACCGTGGGTCTTCGACTTTTTGATGTTTCCTTGCACCATTGAATCCCATTTCTTTCGCTAATTCTATATCTCTTTTTAAATCATCCTCTGATGGTGCCGTTAACAGTCCCTCAGGAAAATAACCTTGGTCAAGGACAAGCTTTTGATAGTAAGGCATATTATTTAGCTTAAAAATGCCATTTTCTATAGATACCTTACGCATCCCAAAATAACTATCAATTTTATCAAGAACTAAATCCCCTGCTTTTAATGTTAAGGTAACATCAAAAAGGTTCGGGCTCTCCGGTGACCAGTACCATCCAGGACCATGAATGTTGCTGCGGTCGGTAAACCGATTTCGAAGATTGTAACTGCGCTTGTTGTAAAATTCCAAAACTCCGGTTTGATCTGAGACTATTTTTTGACCCTTGAAAGAGATTTCTACCGATAACTGTAGATTCTCAGCTAGTTCTTCCACTTTAAATTCAAGTTCAATATCCCCACGATCAATTTGCGGTGTCCAACGGATCGATTCAATCCTTGTTTTGGAAACAGGCTCTAACCAAACAGTTTGCCATATACCGGTTGTCCTTGTATAAAAAATGGATTCAGACTTTTCATGCCAATATTGTTTCCCTCTTGGAATGGTCACATCTTCCGATGGATCCTCAACACGAACTGTTAAGTTGTTTTCAGCATCCCTTTTCAAAAGATGTGTAATATTGGCAGAAAAAGGAGTATTTCCTCCCTCATGGAAAATAGCTAATTCACCATTTACATAAACCCAGGAACGATAATCGACCGCTCCAAAATGCACAATGATGTCTTTTTCGTTCCAATCTTCTGGAATGGTAAAAACACGGTGATACCAAACAATATCATGGAATGAGGGATCATGAATCCCGCTTAGCTTTGTCTGGTAAGCAAATGGTACAGTAATTGTCTGTTTTGCTGGAAATAGCTGATACCATTTTTGCGTTAACCCTTCCTTTTTGTCATCAAAAGCAAAATCCCATTGTCCATTTAAATTCACCCATTGTTCCCGGACAAACTGTGGTCTTGGATATTCATTACGAGGTACTGACATTTCTTTCAATCCTTCCTTACTTAATTCCCGATTGGTTAACACCTTTAATAAATGAACGTTGTCCGATTATAAATAGTACGATTGCCGGAACGGTTGCTAAAGATGTTAATGCCATAAGTTTTCCAGGTGATGATACAAAGCTGCCCTGCTGCATAATCGCAATCCCAGTTGTGATGGTTCGCATCTCAGGTGAATTCGTTGTTACAAGCGGCCATAAGAAATCGTTATAAATTCCCATAAAGGTGAAAATGGCCAATGTCCAGATAACCGGTTTTGCAGAAGGTAAAACAACCTTTTGGAAGACTTGCCACTTATTTGCACCATCCAGATTGGCTGCTTCCTCCAATTCCTTTGGGAAACCTCTAAAATATTGATATAAAAGGAACACACCAAAGGCATTCGACGAATAAGGAAGAATCAAAACAGCATAGGTGTCCAGAAGTCCCATTTTATTAAATTCCATGTATAACGGTAAGAATGTGATAACCCACGGAATGGTTAAAGATCCAATAAATATGCTCACTAAAACCTTTTTAAATGGTACATCTAATCTAGCAAGTCCATAAGCCGCCAATGTATCAACAACCAGTACGATGAGTGTTCCAGCGATTCCTACAAACAGTGAATTGGACATCCAAGTTAAAACTGGTGTATCTGTGTTTTGCCCGCTTAAACTATATTGGTAATTTTCTAGAGTGAATACTTTTGGAAGCCATCTAATTCCGGCTGTAAACGCTTCTTGGTCTGTTTTAAAAGAAGTAGCAAGCATCCAGAAAAGCGGAACAATGAAAATTAACGCAACAATAATCGAAATAATGATGAGAAAAGCTTTATATCCCTTACTTTGCATTGACACCCTACTCCTTTCTACTGGTTACCTTTAATTGGATGACAGAGATGATAATAATTATTAAAGCCATTAGCAGAGACATTGCAGCTGAAGTACCTAATTGTCTTTGTTTAAAAGCCTCATCAACAATATTCATCAAAAGAACTTTGGTTGACGTTCCCGGCCCCCCGCGTGTCATCAAGAAAGGCTGTCCATAAATATTAAACGATGCGATGGTTGAGGTGATTAGCACAAATAACATGGTTGGTTTAATACTGGGAAGAGTAATATGAATAAATCTCTGCCATCGATTGGCGCCGTCCAATGATCCTGCCTCATATAATTCCTCCGAAACATCGTTCAATGCGTTGATAAAAATAACCATATTAAAACCGATTGTCCACCATAATGTGGCGATAACAATAGAAACCCAAGCCCAAGGCATATCGGTTAGCCACGGGATTCCTTTTACATGCATTTTTTGCAAGTACTGATTAATAAGACCGCTGTTTGTGTCCAACATCCACAACCAGATGATGGCAACAACTGAAACAGAAACAGAGTATGGAATAAAATAAACAGTTCGAAAAAATCCTTTAAACTTATTAGGAAGACTATTTACTAATAGAGCAAGAGCCAGTCCCACTATCACTAATAGAGGAACACTATACACGACAAATTGAAAAGTATTTTTAAGACCATCAAAAAATATATTGTTCAGGTAAGAAGATGGATCGAAAATTTTAGCATAGTTTGCTAATCCTACAAATTTATGAACCGGATCAAGCAAATCCCAGTTATGCAAACTCATCCATGTCCCATAGATAATCGGGATAAACAGGAAAAGAATAAACAGCACCAAATACGGCAGAACGAAAAGGCTTGAAGTCAATTGTGATTTCCAATTCGTTTTATTCATCAGCCTCTCTCCCTTTCACACTTTTTTAGAAACGTTACTTAAAAAAATAAGAGACGGCAGGTTTCCTTTCTCCTGTCCGCCTCCCTTTAGCAAAAATTATTTAGACATGACTTGTTCAGCTTTTTTCGTTGCATCATCTAATGCTTGCTTCGGATCTTTTTTACCTAATAAAGCAAGGTTCACTTCTGACCATAACGGATCAGAAATTTGTCCCCAGTTGGCAATCCGCGGAGCGAATTTAGCATAGGTGAACTCTTTCGCCACTTGAGGCTGCTGAGTCATTTTTTTGAATTCAGCATTTTGTTCATAAATGGCCTTTGAAGCTGGAGCCTGACCTGATCTTGCCCATTCCATTGCGTTATTTCCTACATATTTTAAGAAATCGGTAATTCCATCTAATTTCTTTTGATCTTTCACTGCAGCAGGTATGACAAAGTTATGTCCATTCGCATAAACAG
Organism: Neobacillus cucumis; assembly: GCF_016107705.1. The sequence goes on along the minus strand of NZ_JAEHGC010000011.1, from coordinate 171,809 downwards.
CTTGCGTTTTTGTCCCTAATTGCGGAACAGGTGCTACACCGTAGTGGATACCTGCTTTATCCCACTGTTCCATCATCCATGGACCATTCAGCTGCATTGCATTCTTGCCTTGAAGAAATAAAGTAACTTCACCATCTTGTTGAACATTCTCTGGAGAGACTTTGTCTTTATGAATTAAATCCGATAAGAATGTTAAAGCTTCAACACCTTCTGGGCTGTTATAATTTGGCTTGCCATCTTTCAGCAATTCTCCTCCATTTTGGAAGAAAACGGTTGGGTAGATAAATTGATTTGGCCATAATGTTGGAACAACAAAGCCCCATTGATTCTTGGATGAGTCTGTTAATTTCTTTGCATCCGCTACAAATTCCTCGCGAGTTTTAGGCGGTTTGTTAGGATCTAAGCCTGCAGCTTTAAATAAATCTTTGTTATAGTAGAGAATCAATGGATGAATATCCAATGGAACTGAATATTGTTTTCCGTCAAATGCGCCTGCATTCCAAGCAGTTTCTGAATAGTTTTCTTTTTTAATTCCAGCTTTTTCAGCAACATCGGTAATATCTTTAATCAAATGTTTGCTTTCATAATTTGTTAGCTGATCTGCGTGCATAATCATCACATCAGGACCGCTTTTTTGGCCTGAAAAAGAAAGGTCTACCGTCTTATAATAGTCATTCTGAGGAATAATCTGCATATCTACTTGATATTTCGATTGTGACTTATTGTAGTTAGCTACAATGTTTTTCATCCGAGGGCCGTCTGCACCAGAGAAGGGCGCCCAGAATGTTATTTTCTCCCCTTTACCTGCAGTGCCAGCTGAATCTTCACTTTTACTTGCGCATCCAGCGAGTGAACCAAGAGCCAGGGCAGCAGTTAATGCAATACCTAGGAATCTTTTCTTCTTCATGTTAGATCCTCCTTGATAGGATTTGATTAAATTGCAGTTTGAATTACTAACGGTTTCAAAAGTTAATTAATTTAATTTACTTTATGAATTTATAATAATCATACTATTATAGTTTGTCAACGTTTACATAATAGATTTTACTTATATTTTGCTAACACAGTAATGTTTGCAATCATAAATAATATATACCATTAATTAAATAATTTAATTAACTGAAACCAATAGGCTCTAAAAATAAAAAAATCCATCTAAGGAATGGATTCTTTAATCTTTTTCATATCAATACCTATTATTAAAACTTTATCTTGTCGGTATATTTAAATTATATGGAAGGCTGATTCTTCTGTATCGCTAAACAACAATCGTAAAATTAATGTTACCGCTCCTAAAACCATCCCTTTTTTTCCAAATTCAGAACAAACAATAGAAACTTCCTCGTTTGCGATTCTTAAGGTATACTTTTCGATCATATTCTTCACAGTCGAGAAAACAATCTCTCCCTCTTCAAAAATACAGCCCTCAAATATAACTTTGGATGGTTTAAGAATATTAATCAAATTGGCTGAAGCTATTCCGAGCGATCTGCCGCTTTCTTCTAAAATGAGCCTTGCCAATTGATCCCCTTCCTTTGCCGCTTTAAACACCATCTTAATGGATAGTTCATCCTCCCCATCCTTAATCCACTCTTGGATGATCGTATCTTTATTTAATTTAAGTTCTTTCTTTACTTTATTTAGAATCGCGGATTCTGAAGCGATTGCTTCTAAACACCCATTGTTTCCACACTCACATCGCGGTCCATGTATATCAACAATTGTATGACCGATTTCTCCTGAAGTATTAAAAGAACTCTTATAAATATCATTATTGATAAAGATACCTGAACCTATCCCCCTGCCAACACTTATGCAGATAAAATCAGGGACACCCTGTCCTTGTCCAAACCAACTTTCTGCTAATGCCAATGCACGAACATCATTTTCAACCATTACATGCAAATTAAATTCCTTTTCTAGGCTTTCCTTAATAGGGATATTTTCAAGATGCAAATGAGGAGAAAATATCGCAACACCCCGATTTGGGTCAACAAGACCATGCATTGCAACCCCAATCCCTATAATTAAATCCCGTTCTATCACCGTTTCATTTAGCACATAATGAATACCGTCTTTCAATATCTTAAGAAATTTATCTTTTGAAGGAAGTTCGGAAATCTTGTTAACATAATCGAAAACAATTTTTCCATCCATGGTTGTTAAAATAATACGAATAACCTCTGAGGCAGCATAAACCCCAATGATATAATGGGCGCTATAATTAATTCTAAGCATGATCGGTCTTCTGCCCCCAGCTTTTGAGCTAGTGGATTGTTCTTCAATAATAAGGTTTTTCTCAATCAATTCATTTACCAAGGATCCTACTGTAGGAGGCGTTAATTGGGTTATTTTTGCTATTTCCGCTCTTGAAATTGGCTCTTTTAAACGAATCAAATTTAAAACCGTTGATTGATTAAGTAACTTCATGCCTTCAAAGCTACCTTTCCTCGGAACATAAGTCAAAACCTATCACCACCTTTTTACTTACAATCTTTAAAAATGTTTAATTAGTATTTTAAAATAAGAATATTAATTAATTTAATTAATGTTTATATCTTATTATAACTTATCTCCATTTTCAACCTTGATTTCTTAATTAACCTTCAATTAAGCCACCATTTTTTCAAAAAAACATTTCATTATTTTTTAGGAAACCTAACATTAAGCAGTGGGTATCTCGAAGCAACCATTGAAGCAGCTCTTATGTGCGAAGACTTAAAGTAATGCGTTTTGAATACCATAGGGGCGGTTCCGATGGTTCTCTAAAGAGGTCCACAGGGACGGTTCTCTTGGTCTATTTTTTTCAGCTCTCTGACAAAAAAAGCCGACAGTGAAACGTCCCCAAGTCCAATTAAAGTAGCCCCTTTTTTATTCGTTTCTGCTTTATTGTTCATATGTGTTCCTTGAGAATTCAAGGTTTTTATCATCTATTATCCCTCCCTTCCTTGTAAATTTCTATATGATTAAAATAATTCCTTTACGATAAATTAAAATCCCTCAAAATCAGGCTTAACCATTTGATTATTTTGCCTAGCCATATGCATACTCTAGAGTGTAGCCGTTACCACTATCCCTCATTACCCCTTTTGTGCATATAGGTCATATAAAGAGTAATCTCAAACAAAAAAGCCCTTAAAGGGCTTTTTTATTGTTCTTACTTAATAAAACATTACTGCACCAACGATAATCAACAAGATAAACAATACAACAATTAATGCAAAACCGCCGCCGTAACCGAAACCGCCGTAGCCAAAACCGCCGCAACCGCAGCCACCAAATCCGCCGTAGCCATATCCATCCATTTTGTAGCCCTCCTCTTTTTTTATTCCTTATAAAATATGTTGATAAGTAACGGAGGTAAGGGCGTTTTCACTAATTTTTTTAAGACACACCCAGTAATTTATTACAAAATCTGAGCTTTGCAGGGAATTTATAATTATCTAAATAAGATGAAGAAGTAATTAGATCCTTGCCTTTTCGATTCGTTTCATAATCACCTTTAAATCCTTATTGATTCCGCTTCCAGAGGGCTTCTACAACCGACAAGTTTTGACGCTTTCTTCATTAATCCAAAGTTTGATTAAAACAGCCGCAAAGCCTTTTGGAAAACGAACTTCCTCTAGTTTCCGAGGAAGTTTTTTGTCGATAAATTCGTAATTCGAATTTTAACTGTTTATAGCTCTTTTCTTGTAATAGGCATCGCCCGGAACTTGCTTTTCTCCTAAAAAATCTTGTCTGTCCGTACACGGTTCCTTTTTTTCGTAAATTCCCATTTTTTATTCAAATGTTCCCTTTATCAGCGGAACCCCCTTTTCAACCATTACCTGTCCTCTTGCCATTACAGTGTCAATTGTTAATGTTTCCTTTTGCAACAATACGATATCAGCATCCTTTCCGGCTTGGATGCTGCCCTTGCTTGAAAGCCTTAACACTTGTGCGGGATTCGTGGTGATGACCTCCAATGCCGTTTCCAACGGGATGCCTTCCTCTAAAACAGCATCACGTACTTCGTGATATAACGACGATACTTTCCCTACTTGAAGGCCTACATACTCTCCATCGCTGTCAAAGAAGGGAAGGCTAGCCTGCCCGTCTGAAGAGAAGGTGATGTGTCCGACTGGAATCCCTTCTTCAAGCATCCTGCGCAATGCTTTGCTGCACTTCACTTCTCCCTCCTCCAAAAACTGAGGAATGGTACTTGTAGTAAAGTCAACGGATCCCCCTCGCTTCGCGTAATCAATTCCCCCCTTGAATAATTCTTCATTTCGGTTGATATGTGTCGGATGGAAATGCCGAATCGGAATGTTGGTTTTATCTGCAATTTCATGCAGCAATGAAAGCTTTCCCTCTCCGTCTCCTACATGAATTTCTATTATGCCGGCTTTTCCTGAAAGGATACCACCATTTCGTGCCGCAGCGGCGACTTTAGCCAGTTCTTCAAATGTAGGTTCTGATGATCGATGGTCGGAAATTGCAATCTCTCCAACACCAATAATTTTATCGATTAAAATAATATCCTCTTCGATTGTGTCCGTTAGTGTTTTTACTGGCACTTGATAGGAGCCTGTATGAATGAAGCAGGAAACACCCTCCTCTTCAAGCGCCCGCGCCTTGGCAAGTAGACTCTCCATTTTTCGTGTTGTCCCGTCCGTACCAAGTAAGCCAACCAGTGTTGTAATACCTGCGGTTGTAATATCAGTGAGCATAAGCTCGGGAGTGCGGGTTTTGAATCCGCCCTCGCCGCCTCCACCAATAATGTGAACATGTGAATCTATAAATCCCGGAACAACTAAAAGATTTGCTGCATTCATAATTTGAATAGGAACAAAGTTGTCAGGAATCTCAATTTTGTTATCGATAAATGCGATTTTATCGTCTGCAATCAAGATGTCTTTCCGTCCTAGGTAATTGGGTGCGTATACTTCTCCATTTTTGATTAAGGTAAGCATTTCTTTTCTCCTCCTGTTCATTTATTCTTGTCCTCTATCAGAATGGACCATATCCGATAAAGTAAGCTGTGATGACAGCTATTAATCCGATGAGATATTGAATGAGTACCAGCGGCAAAATCCACCTCGCCCACTTTGTCCAAGAGATACCGGCAATCGCCAAACTTGCCATTAAGGTGGTGGCAGTAGGAAAAATCATATTTCCGATTCCGTCTGCAAAAGAGAAAGACAACACTGCAGTTTGGCGTGTAATATGCAATAGGTCCGCGAGCGGCGCCATTATCGGCATTGTCAGCATCGCATGACCGCTGCCAGACGCTAGAACAAAATGAATAAGAGTTTGGAAGCTATACATACCGGCAACGCTTAAATAGCCAGGAAAATGCTTAATGGATTCAGACACTAGATGCAAGAGAGGATCGACGATATGTCCCTCACTTAATACAACAAGAATGGCACGTGAAACGCCGATGATTAAAGCTCCGCCCATTAAGGAAGCAGCACCTTTGGTAAAGGAGTTAACTATATGATCAGCAGACATGTTTCCGATGATTCCAATTACGATTGTTAATACAATGAATAAGGCGGCGATTTCTGTAATGTACCATTGGAACTTGATGACACCTAAAGCTAAGACGATATAGTTAATTAAAAAAGCACCTAAGATAAACTTATGCCTCGCTGTTAACTTCGCATCGGATTGAAGTAAATGGTTCGCTTCTTCCTTTGTATATTTTCCGTAGACGCCTATAGAAGGGTTTTTCTTTACCTTCATTGCGTAACGATAGATAAAAAGAACAGAAACAAAGTAGACTATAACAAATAAAACTAGGCGGTATCCTATACCTGAGAACATCGGCAATTCTGCGATGCCTTGCGCGATCCCTACTGTGAAGGGATTCATGATTGCTGTTGTAAACCCTGACAATGCTCCTATTATGACAATGGCTGTTCCTGTAATTGCATCGAACCCCAGGGCCAACGCTAGTGGAATGACAAGAGGCACATAAGCCAGCGTTTCTTCCGCCATCCCCATTAAGGAGCCTCCCGCAGCGAAAACCAGCATCACGACAGGAATTAATAACTTTTCACGCCTTGCCAACTTCCGAGCCATTGTTGCAATAAGTACGTCAACCGTACCTGTTGCTCTTAAAACACCGAAAAACCCCCCAATAATTAACAAGAAAAAGATAATATTGCCTGCTTCTACCATTCCTGTAGGAACAGCTTTTATCATATCGAACAATCCTACTGGTGCCGATCTTAACCACTTAAAAGAGTGGGGGTCTACCGTTGTCCGTCCATTCGCTTCTATCCGAGCATATTCCCCAGCAGGCAAGACATAGGTTAATAGAGTTGCAATAACAAGAATGCTGAATAGCAATACAAAAATATTGATTTTCCTCTCACTTTTCCCTGCTGTTCCGAGTGAAACAGCTTTTTCTTGTGGTTGACCCATACACATATCTCCTTTGAATTTAAAATAAATGAATACTACTAAAACGCTTACAAATGAATTTTACTTATAGCCTATCTTTTTTTATCTTTCAACCTCCTTTTCCAATCCTCTGGCACTACATCGATTTATATATGCAAAATCTGTGCCAAAATGGGTAGATTGATTTTCAAGGAGATTTTATGCATAGAATCATTCTTTAGGGTTTTATTGGTCTTTTTTGGTGATATAATAGAGCCAATTCAAAAACAGGAAGGTATCTTATGTCGAAATCCACTCTTACACTTATAACGGGAAGTGTAAAAACAAAGCAAGCTTTGCATGAACAGCTGGAACAACTGCTCGGAGACTATGTTCAAATTAAAAGTCATGCTGCAGATGAGGGAATACCGCAGTCTCTAGAAAATACCATTATCTTGTGCTCATCAGATGCTGCTTATAATCGAACAAATGGTATGTATAGCGTAAATGCTGAGAAAATAATTGTGGGAAAGAGAACCGTTCATCATGAATACATTGACAAACTTTTAAGAATACCTGAAGGCTCAGCAGTTCTGCTGGTGAATGATGATCATGATGCAACGATAAGTCTTATTGAATCCTTATATCAGCTTGGTGTCGATCATATTCAATTTATCCCTTTTCGGAAGGGCATATTGTTTTATGAGAATGTTCAAATTGCCGTTTCACCAGGAGAAACACATCTGTGCCCCTCTTACATAAAGGAAGTAATCGATATAGGCGTGCGCCTTTTTGATATGACAACCATTCTAGAAGTCGTAGAACGCTGCGGTTTAAACAAGGATATATCCTCGAAGATTTCAGAAAGGTATATTCGCAATATCATTGAATTACAACGTAAGCTTTTAGTTGCAGAGCGGAATGCCAAGCAGATGAGCGAGCACATCCAAAATGTGTTGGGAACTGTCGATGATGGAATTTTGGTCGTTAACCAGGAGGGACGAATTACGGTATTCAATCATAGTCTTGCGGCATTGTTTCATGTTATTGCTCAAGATGTGGTTAATAAGTATATAGAACATGTGATGAATCGCCGGGATATGATCGAGTTCATCATGAACGGCAAGGATGATAGCAAATTCTTCGACATAAACGGCGTGGATGTCGTAATTTTCCGATCTCAAATAGTGGGGGAAAATACCATTGTCGCAACCTTTAAAAGTGTACATCAAGCCTTTGAAATTGAAAAGACTGCACAAAGAGAAATGCAAGATAAACGGTTTTATACGAAATACAGCTTTCATGATATTATTGGCGAGCATGTTGGAATGAAAGAATGTAAGCAGATCGCCAGGAAGTTCGCCTTGTCGGAACATCCGATTTTGATTCAGGGTAAGACAGGAACAGGAAAAGAACTATTTGCGCATGCTATTCATGAGCATTCAATGCGGAAAAACGGGCCGTTTCTGGCTGTGAACTGCAGCGCATTAACAGAAACCATACTGGAAAGCGAATTATTCGGCTACGAAGAAGGGACATTTACAGGAGCCCAAAGGGGAGGCAAGAAAGGTCTGTTTGAATTGGCGGATAACGGGACTATCTTTTTGGATGAAATAGGAGACATAAGTCTCACTGTTCAATCACATCTGCTGCGCGTTCTACAGGAGGGAGAAATTCGCAGAATCGGAGGTGGAAGAATTATCCCTATTAATGTTCGAGTGATTACCGCAACGAATAAAGATCTTCAAGGAAAGATACGGGAAGGCTCATTTAGATCAGACTTGTTTTACAGGCTGAATGTACTTAATCTCTGTATTCCACCACTCAATGAGAGAAGAGCGGATATTACACTTTTGATTAAGCATCTCATCACAAAGAGCGGAAAGTGGGTAAAGTTAGAGCAAGATGTGCTGGAGTATTTCATGCAATATGAATGGCCTGGAAACATACGGGAACTGAAAAGTACAATTGATTATATGCTGACGGTTTGTGAGGGAAATGTCGTAACGAAAAGAGACCTTCCTTCCTTTCTGGGGCAAGCTGAAGACAGTACAAAATCCGAATATTTCGCATGTGAAAGTATGCTGGAAATGCAGGAGCACGCTTTTATATTGGAAGTAATCAAGCAATACAACGAAAAAGGAAAAGCGGCAAGCAGAGAACTGATTTCACGTCAAAGCAAAGAATCAGGCTTTGCCTTGTCCCCTCAGCAGATCCGTCGCCGGTTGGATATTTTAGAAAGCGAAGGATTTGTCGTCAAAGGCAGAGGAAGGGCCGGCACGAAGATCACCGCTGACGGAATAGAGTATTTATATTTTCTTAAGTCAAAGCATTCTATGAATTGATAGAAATTATTCCTGTATTTAATTTTTAAAATTGTGCCTTTGGTAGGACTAGAGAAGGTGGTTAATCCATCCTAAAATACTTGGAAACAATCACCTGCTCTTTACATACCGCCAAGAGCCCTCAAAAACGATTACTCATTAATCGCCTATATTCGGTTGGGCTCGAATGGATATATTTTTTAAATAATCGGCTAAAGTAATTGGAATCCTCGAAACCCACTTGATTCGCAATTTCCTGCACGGATGAGTCGGTTTTTTCTAAATAGAATAAGGATTTCTCAATTCGGAGCTTATTAAAAAAATCCATGACACTGGTTCCCACTTCTTTTTTGAAAAGATGGCTAAAATGATATCTGCTTAAGTGACAATAATGAGCGATATCTTCTAAAGAAACATCTTTTTGATGATTCTCTTTCATATACCGAATCGCCTGTTTAATATTGGGCGAAACATCACCAATATTGATATTTTCTACCTGTTCCGTTAACCATTCAGCATACTTACAAACCTTCATAACAAATTTGTCATATCGGATCGTATGATAAAGATCTTGAATCACATTTGCCGTGTTGGTCAAAATCGAGACAGGACTTACTCCGGCTTCTAAAACAATTCTCGACATCATCATGAGCAGATCAATGACCTCAGATTTAAAGACCTCTTCATTATAGTTATAAATCTTAGCAACCCTCTCCATGATTCCTTTCATTTGGGTCACAACCCCTTCTGTATGCCCAATTCTAACAATAGAAAATAGTTCTGACTTTTCTTTCGTTAAAGGAATCTTTAAGGATTCCACCATGTTTTTTCTCATATCTGTGTGAAAAATTAATTTATTCCCTTGAAAAAACCTTCCGGACATTGATTTCTTTGCCTCTTCAAATGAACAAATCAGGGAAGCTGGGTCATCATAAAAATTTCCTATCCCAATCGATACATGTATGCCAATTTGATCGGATCCCTTTTGAATCTCTTCAGCCAGTAAAAGAATTTCCCTTTTTCTATCATCCGTATGTACCTCATGAAAATCCAGTAAGAGCGCCAGAACCCCCTCTTCTGTCCATGCCCATAAAAATGGGATAGGTAAGAGGATGTCTAATTCTTCCACAAGCTTCCGCCCAACATTTATTTTCCATTCAACCGGTTTTCCGTCAGCTAAATCCGGATAACGATCCATCGAAACCAAAACAACTACATTAGGCTGAATATTCACGCCGTACTTTTCTTGCAAAACTTCAAAAGGTGCCACGTGTACAAAGGTCCCTGAAAGCAGTAGCTGTGCAAAAGATATTTGTGTCAGTTCCTCGACCATATTCTAAGCCCCCAAAAAGAATAGAAGCTATTCTACTCGAATGAAGATGAGTAAAAAAGCTTCCATTATTCTAGACATTCCTACCAATCTAGTTTTCCCATTATCAATTCGACAGCGTTTAGGATTTCTCCTTCATTTATAAGGTTGGTAATAAATTGTATATCAGGATAGAAATATCGATCTTCTTCTACCGTTGGAACCGCGCTCCTTATGAGCTCATAAACCTTTTGGCTGACGGGTGAAGGTTTTAGAGGTTGATGAAAATCCAACGCTTGGACAGCAGCCATCAGTTCAAGTCCTAAAATATACTCCAGCTTTTTAGCGATTTGATAGGCTTTTTTTGCGGCAAAATAAGCAAAACTGACAACATCCTCCTGATTGGCACAGGTTGGTGTATTATCAACCGTTGCCGGATGTGCAAGAACCCTTATTTCATTCAGCAGCCCTGCTGCCGTATACTGTGGAATCATGTAACCGCTATTTAAGCCTGGTTTAGCTACGAGAAAATTCGGAAGTTCACTTACATGATAGTTAACGAGACGGTCTAGTCTTCTCTCTGAAACCTTTGCTAGATTGGCCATTGCGATGGCCATCGTATCCGCATAGATACCGACGAACGTTCCATCGAAATTCCCTCCCATAAGGGCATCTCCCTGATTCTCTGTAATAATCAGTGGATTGTCACTTGATGAGTTTATCTCATTACATATGGTAAATTCCGCATCTTTTAAAACCTTTTTTACGGCTCCATGGGCCTGAGGAATACATCTCAGGCTAAGGGCATCCTGTAATCGGTAATCTTGATATTTTTCAGCAATCTCACTGCCTTGCAGCATTTTTACAAGGTTTCGAGCTGTGCCAGCTTGTTCAACATGTCTCTTAACCTCATGTGTTCGTGGGTCAAAGGCTTTAATGGTTCCCTTTAACGCTTCTAGAGACAACGCTCCAGCAATATCCGCTGTTTTTGTCACCTGAATACTGTTATAGAGAGCTAATGATGCGAAAGCAGTGACCGAAGTCGTTCCACTTGTTAGGGCTAATCCTTCCTTACAGCCTAATGATACTGGCTGTAAGCCAGCTTTTTCTAAAGCTTCACTCCCGGGAATCAGCTCACCATTATACCAGGCTTTTCCTTCCCCTATTAACACTAAGGCCATATGGGCTTCCGGAGATAAATACCCGACCGAACCTTCTCCAGGGGCAAAAGGAGTAATTTGGTGATTAAGCAGCGATCTTAAAAGTTCTAAGGTCTGTAACTTTACACCAGATAATCCATTCCCTAAATTCACGAGAATCATGAATTGGATGGCTCTTACCACTTCTTTTTCCAACGGAGCACCAACCGAAACGGCATGAGAACGAATAATATTTTTTTGAAGGGTCTCGGCATCTTCAGCGGAGATATTCTTAGTTACATTACTGCCAAATCCCGTTGTGACCCCGTAAATGACCCGCTCTTCTTCCAAAAACTTTTCAATAACGGATCGTGAAAGATTGACCCGGTCACAGTAATCTTGTGAGAATAAAACCTCTGCATCATATCTAGCCACAGCAATGATTTCATTTATGGAAACATCTCCACCACCCAAAGTAACTTTTTTTATTTCCTTTGGGCGGGTGTTTGCAACCGTAGTAATCATCCCTTACTTCCCCCTTTCATGACCAAGAAATGAATGTTATTTGACTACTTCAACACTCTTTCCCTCTCCATTTAGACTAACCGAAACATCTAGATTTGGATCACTTGCTTCATTCAAGCCAAGCGATTTCGTTTCAGGTGCCCAGAAAATCGAGACAACGGTACCAATCAATAAGATAATGGACATGACGACCATTGATGTGGTCATTCCAAAGGAGTTTACACTAATCGGCAAAAGGAATGTTCCAATGGCTGAACCGATTCGGCTGATTGCGGTAACCACCCCAACGCCTGTACCGCGAATTTCCGTTGGAAATAATTCTGCTGGATAGACAAGGGTAAGATTCGAAGCTGCAGACATGACAAAGGTGAAGATGGCAAAAACCATAATCGCAAAACCATGCGATCCTGCTGGCAGAAGACTTAGAATAAATAAGGAAACGGTCAGGATAATAAAGGTATAAATGGTAAAACCACGGCGTGAGAGCTTTTCTGTACACCATAATCCAGCGATTGCACCCACAAGGAGGAATAGATTTAACAGCATATCAACCGTAAAGGTTTCTTCAAAGCCCATTTTTTCTAAAATGGTTGGAAGGAAAGTATAAATAGCAAAATACGGAACGACCTGACATACATAGAATAGACCGCCAAAAGCAGTGCGTTTCCAAAGATGTTTGTTGAAAAGATCCTTCATTCCATAATGAGTAGCGGCATCTTGCGAAATCGTTTCATCCATTACGGCATGAGGACCAATATATTTTTTCACAATTTCTCTTGCCTCTTCATTTCGGCCCATTTTCACAAGCCATCTTGGAGATTCAGGAGTTCCAATCCGCATCACTAAAACAATGACAGCAGGAACGACTGCACTCACAAGCATCCAGCGCCAAGAGTCAGGTCCCATTTTTCCAAGATAATATCCTACAACATTGGAAAGCACATAACCAACTGTCCATAAAACATTTAAGGATGATAATAGGAGCCCTCTGTACTTTCTTGGTGCAAATTCCGCAAGTAATGTAGAACCTACTGCATAATCCCCGCCAAGAGCAATACCGATTAAAATCCTTAGTATGAAAAGTGTGACGGGATCATTTACAAAAAATTGTAAAGCAGATGCTATAGTAATTATGACAAAATTGGATAAGAAGATTTTCTGTCTACCAATTTTATCTGAAAGTCCGCCAAGTAAAAGGCTCCCAAAGAATAATCCGATTAAGGCTGAGCTTCCAATTAATCCATTCCACAATGGACCAAGATGCATTTGCGGGCTTAGCAGACTAAGCGCCATTCCAATAATCCCAAGAGCATATCCATCCGAAAAATTGGAACCAAAGGTCAGCGCAGTAATTTTTATATGAAACTTATTTAGCGGAGCGTCATCCATCCTATAGGTTTGTTTGTTCACTGGAAATTCCCCTCTCTAATTTTTGATTTTTCAGATATCTAATCTCAAAAAAATAAACGTATCGACTCATCCCCCCCTATAACTAGCAATTAAAGCGTTTTCAATTGATTAATAAACTGGTAAATAATTAATCAATTAGTGTGATAAAGCGATTATATCTATTTTTAAATTATTTGACTCTAGAGGATATTTCGAAATATTAGCACAATATTGCTATTTTTAAAAATCCCTTCCCATAAAAAATTTCCATTCCCCCAAATCGCTAATGCTGTTCCAATAATTGCAGTTGCAAAAACTAGCCAAAATCGAACTTTAGTTGTTGCTTTTAATTTTGTAAATGCTTCTAATGTTGTTGTAATTGACATAAATGCACCGTAAAGGTTTAGCACATTTACCGCTAACACACCTAGTACAATCACCACGAAGGTAAACTTCTAACGAGATAATATCTTAATCTAGTTTATATAGGTACTTTCACTATCCAATATGGCTTGTTCAAAATTATAATACTGCTTAACGTTGTAATTCCGCATTTTCCTGACGCTACCAATATTAAAGAAATAAATATTTTAAAAGAGAAGATTTATTAAAAATGAAAGCGAATCTTCCTTAGAGTACAGAAAATCAAAAACCAACTTTTCATTTCCGTAATATGGATTAACATATGTTTTGTCAAAAATCTTTGTACTACCCCATCAGGTTTAGTAAACTCTTTTATTCATGAACCATTTTATAAACGAAAGCTGCTACAATGGCCCCTAATATAGTAGCTACAATGTAGATCCATAAATGTTCCAGGGTTCCAGATACAACAGCAGGACCAAAAGAGCGGGCAGGATTCATGGAAGCACCACTGATCGGACCTGCAAACATAACTTCCAGTCCAACTGTTCCCCCAATTGCTACACCAGCAAAAGATTTTTCTGCTTTTCCATGAACAGCAGAGCAGAAAATTACCATCATAAATACAAAAGTAAGTATGAATTCCAAAACAAAAGATTGTTGCCAAGTATAAAGAGGAAGCGTTGCCCCAAGATGTGCAACATTTCCAAATAACAATAGTAAAGTTGCACTTGCAATTATCCCGCCAAGTAATTGAGTAATAATATAGAACACCGCATCTAGTATTTGAATATCCCCATTGACCAAAAAGCCGAGTGTAACTGCGGGATTAATGTGAGCACCAGAGATGTGCCCGAATGTATAGATGAGTGCCATAACAACCAAACCAAACGTTAATGCAATTCCTACATGGGTGAGGCTTTTGGTCAATTCGTCAATAACAACGGCTCCCGTACCTGCGAAAATAAGAAAATAAGTACCAATAAACTCCACGATTAATTTTTTCTTCATCATCAAATCCCCTATTTGCAGTTAACAAGTAACCCTTGTGATACTCCTAGGTTCAGTCATTCAATTCATGCCTATTAAAATTTTTATAAAATAATATAGCGCCAGTTAAAGAGAGTTGTCTACTCTAACTGACACTATTCTATTAAGATGCTAGCATCAATGTAAGTAGACTTACTTAAATTGTTTCAAACGTAGCAACTGCCGCCTCTGCAACCTGTATATCATGGGGAACTGAGCTTCCGCTTACGCCAACCGCTCCAATAACCTTCCCATCTTTGACAAGTGGAATTCCTCCTCCAAACACGACAAGACGGCCTTGATTTGTCGTATTCAACCCATACAGCTCGGCTTGAGGAACAGTTGCATCAGCTAAATTTGAGGTTGCCGTTTTGAGAGCTACGGATGTCCACGCTTTATTTTGGGCAATTTCAATACTGGCGAGCCAAGCATCATCCATCCGGTGGCAGGCAACAAAGTTCCCACCTTCATCCACAATTGCTATAACCATTGAGACACCAATCTTTTTCGCTTCAGTTTCCGAGCTTTCAATCAATTTTTTTGCAAGCTCTAACGTCATTTTACCCATTTTTAATCAGTTCCTTTCAGATTTTGGACTAATGAAAATACACTGCTGATAAATCTAATAGATCACTTGCTTCATATAAGGCTTTGTTAAATAACAATGTTGATATTTGACAACGCGGAGCTGCCAATCCCCCCATATGGGCTAAGGTTCATTTTGGGCGTAATGAGAGTAAGCGCAACTGTTATAATACCAAGCGAGCGCATGCACACGGAGAAATTGGCTCCAAATCTCAATGCAGTTATTTTAAAGTGAAACCTGCTGAGTGGAGCATCGGTAATCTTGTATGGATCGCTCCATCTACTATATTTTGGATATGGACCCTTCTTTTATTTATTGCAAATGGCCAACCTGAAAACAGTCATTTGACTGTATAAAGTGTTCAATCGCCCGTACCTTTTCTGCCGGCGTTTCCTTGCCATCTATTACCGCTTCCAAGGTATCTTTAATTTGCTGTATAAAAGGACCGGGTTTCACATCAGCGAGCTGAAGTGCGCGTACAGCAACTAGCATTTCAATCGCTATCATCGTGCGCCAGATGCTTTCCAGCTTCCGCAGGTTGATGGCGGATTGTGCTGCTGAGGAGCCAATGTCATCAATTCCCTCTGCAGCCATTCCGCTTTGAACAGCTGCCACCTGTGCCAAGCGTGTTGCCTCGCCCGTTAGCGAAATCAATGTATAAGGCAGGATATCAAGCCCGGAATATCCTTCAGCAGATGTTAATCCGGTTGGAAGCCCAGAGAAATGGGAGGAGAGTAGCTTTCCTGCCCGTCGCTCCAACATCACAATGATTCGATAGAGTGCATTCCGCAAGCTATCACAATGCAATACCATCTCTGTCGGATCAAAGTTTCCGTTTGAGAAGAGGTGATTAGCCGACACATCTACCATTGGATTATCCAGAGAATGAGTCAATTCAGCTAGAACGGCCGTCTCAGTCCGGGCTATGGCACCGGCAAGTGCTCCGTGAACCTGCGGAATACATCTGAAAGAGAGCGGATCCTGTATGCTCTGAGGTTGATATTTAGTTTCGTGTAGCATAGCCAGCAGACGTTGTCCCACATTTACAGCTTCCGGACCGCGTTGCCGGATAATGTCTACATTTAATGTGCTACTGTTTGCCCGAAACGCTGCCCATGACAGAGTAGCAGCAACCTCTGACCATTGTGCATCACGCTGGATATCCCAAAGTGCTATACCGGCTACCGCTGCTGAAAAGCTGTTAGCGCCAACTAGAATCAACCCGTCCTTTGGCTGAAGAGTGAGGGGCTCAATACCAGCCTTGGACAAGGCCAAATCCCCCTGCATCCTTGTCCCTTTGTACCAAGCCTCACCTTTTCCAATCAAAACCGTTCCAATATCCGCCAAGGGGGCCAAATCTGCTTCTCCTACCGAGCCAAGCATACGAACGACGGGAATTACCCCTGAATTTAAAAGCGCCAACAATCCACGAAACGTTTCTGGCGATACTCCCGATCCGCCAGTTGCAAGCGCAGCCAATCGGGCAAACATTGTCCCTCTTACCACATCAAGTGGCGCTTCCGGACCAACGGCAACCGCATGATCCATAATAACTGCCTGGTTATAATCGAGTAGGAGTTCATTAGATACTCGAACCTTTTTGAGCGAACCGAGCCCGGTTGTTAATCCATAAATGGGGGGAGCACTCTCATTAATGAAGTGGTCTACGACTTGGCGGGCCTTTTCAATCTTCTCAACAACTCCGTGCTCTGCTGAAACGGTTGCAAATCCCCTTGCAACGCGAACTAGATCTTGCAGGGTAACCCTGCTGTTAACATCCAAAATTACTTGCCCCTGATTGCTGTCTATACTCGGAGTCAGTTCCATCATTATCGTCTCCCTTTTCTTCATGATTTCTATGATACCGCTGGTGTGGTGAAAACCCCTTGCCAATAACGAATCATGTTTTCACGCAGCTTGCGCGCTCCCCAGATCGCATTAGCACGCAATTCATCCGTTGTACAGTACTTTTGCACAATCGTTTCTCCTAGCTTGGTGTGGAACTCTTCGTCCTTTTTGATTTGTTCGTAGACTCGTGCCAAATCATCCAAGCCAATCCGGCGGCATCCGTCTATCATGAGATCCATTGTCAAAACTGTTGAGGTCTCGGAAACATTCCAGACGGCAACAGCACAGACAAAATCCTTTTCCAATGCCTCCCAGTGAAGATTGTCCCAGCCCTTGTTCTGCTCAGGTGGCGCGGTCGGCACCGTGTAGCCATACTTCTCAATAATTCGGCTTATCAGTTCGTAGTGGCGTGCTTCGTCCCACATATGTTTGCACATTGCGGTAACTAGCCCACGGTCAAATTTGTGCCAATACTTGTTCAACTGCGTTCCAAGGAAAAAGACGTAGGCTATTTCTAACCAATCTCGCGGAATAAGTGATTTTATCACTTCATCACGTGTCAGGTCTTCTCTTGCCCAGAATTTCTCGGCACTTTCTTGAGCAACCTCCATTAATTCCTTTTTTATTGCGTTGAATTCGTTCCAAAACTCATCGTGTTTCATCGTAACTCCTCCTATGAATTTAATTTTTTTACAAGAATGCTCTAATTCTTTTAATAACTTTAACACTGTAAGAATGTTCTAATTCTTGTAATAACTTTACCACCGATTACTTTGATCTAGTAAGGTCATAAATGTACGATATGCTCCCCTTTCTTCTGATTTTTTTCCTTTGTTAAAAAACGCATATATCGCTCCTACGACCTTTTTCTAAAGATCGAACAGGAAAGATATATGCGTTTGCATGATGGTTATTGTGAGATTAATTACAAGAATTCAAATGTGATTGAACCATTGAATTCCGATATTGGCTCGGTGTTTTGCCTACATACATCTTGAACACTCGGCAAAAATAACGTGGATTACCATAACCTACTTCATGAGCAATGTGATACACTGTATAGTTCAGATCCTGGAGCATCGCTTTCGCTTTTTCCATTCGCAGCTGCGTAATATATTCTACAAAGGAGCTGCCAGTTGTACTTTTAAAAATACTGCTGAAATAATTGGGACTCAAATGTACATGATTAGATACCTGTTCTAATGTAATCGGTTTGAAAGCAAACCTCTCAATGTATTGTATTGCTTGTTGAACAGACCGGAGAGTATGCTCGTTGTGATTCACCCAAACCTGCTCTAGAAAGCGGTCAACCACCTCCTCGAACCATTTTTTCATCTCCGCCAAACTTTCGATGGTATTCAATTGTGTCGCATATTGAAGATTCATGGAAAAAATCTCTTTCGTTTCAACTCCTGCATTGACTGCTGCTCGTACAAATGTCGTCAGTAATTCTAGAATCCGTAATCGAAATGCCTCAGGTTCGATGTTCTTCTGGTCTAGCCAAGTCCGCAGCAGATCTTCAATGCTTTGTTTTACACCGGTAAAATCACCCATTGTCAGTTTGCTTGTAATCGACATCACATCCACATTGGGCAGCAGTACTACGTCATTGGAAAAAGGTTTTACATCATTAATGTGAATTACCGAGTCATTACCAGAAAAAAATTTATATTTTTGCGCGTATAGCGCTTCCTGATAGGAAATAGACACATTTCGCGCATCTTCGTAATAATTTCCGATTCCGATGGTCAAAGTATAGCCCATGTTCTCTTTAATGTATGCTTTTAGATTTTCCGCATGGCTTTTAGCAAATTCCTTGTATTCAGTTTCGCTTTTTTGTACAGGAATGGATAACAAAACCGCAAACTTGTCAATGGCCGTACCGATGACCAGCATTTCATCTAACTTGGTAATCAGAAAATTCCGAATAGAAATAATGATGTCATTGCGTATGGAGTTCTGCCATTGCTTATTTTTGTCCTTAGTGAGCGCAATAAAGTTGTCAATTTGAATCACCATTACCGTATTGGGCAAAGAAGTCAACCCTACCAACTTGCTTTTATCCCAAATTTCTTTTGACTGTCTGATATTGCCGTATAAAAGATCGTATGCCAAACTAATCCTAAGCGAAGACATAAACCCTTCGATGTCGCCCTTTGTTTCAGTCCCTCTATGTTGCCATTGCCTTTTACATTCATGGAACAGGCAACAAACCATTTCCTTGTGCAGCGGTTTTTTCAAGCAGTCAATCGCTCCGTTTTTAAAATAACTTCTCATTTCCTCGTCACGGTACTGATCTTTTACAATCACAATTCTTGATTCGGACTGACTGTACTTCAAGTGGTCCAATATTTGCTGTTTCTCATCTTTCAAAAAGCAATCAAAATCAATCACGGTAACAGAGGGATAGGTATCGAAGGACAGCCTCATTTCCAAATAATCTTTGCTGTTGCAAACGTCAAGCACAAAGGGAAAGTCATATTCTGCAATGATATCTCTAATAAGTTCGATAACCTCTATATCGTCCATGACTAACAATACAGTATTCTTCACTCGGAACACACCCTTTCATTCTTACTTAGCTCTGTGTACCTATAATACAAAAATTCCATTTTTTCATCTAGGCTTGATCACAGGGTTGCTGTCATAGACCGCAAAGTAGATATTTAATACTTGAATTATAGGCCGAATAAGACTTTTTTTATTGTTTATTTTTACCTAAACTAACGTATAGGTAGAAATATTACATATATAGGGAGAGACAGACATGAAGAGGAGTTGGACAGAAGACGAGCTATTAGAACATTCTCTATAGCCCCAAAATGAACTTGGACAGCTCTAGTTAATTATTTTATAATAACTCAACTTTCGCAGTTGAATCTTAATGCTTAACCTATAAACCATTAAAATTAGCAAGCTATGCTGGCGTAGCGTGATGTAGTTTACATTGAACCAGGTCAAGAATGCATAGATGATAAAATCAATCGAGGTGTTGATTACTCCTACAAGGGCAAATTTTATGAATGACAGCCATTTTCTCATCTGTACATCATTTTCTTTTCTGGCTCTTTCTGATAGACTTCTTGAACGATGTAGAAAGGGCGATGTTTTGATTCGTCATAGATTCGGCTTATATATAGCCCGTAATTCCGAGAATAAATAAAATAAACCCATTAAAAAGCAACTGAATCACATTAAGAGAGGACCAACCCTTGATCGTCGCGTGAGTAAACATTCTTAAGTAGAGGACGACGAACAAATAGAAAAATCCAATAACCGATAAAAAGGAAAAGGAATTTTACCGATGCCTTACGTCTCTTATGTCAGAAAGAAGGACTGTCCGCTTTAGAACTAACAGGCAAACGTTACGATATCGGAGATAAAACAGGATATCTCGAAGCAATAATAGAAACATCCCTTATGCGGGAAGACTTAAAGCATATCGTTCTGAATACCATAGGGACGGTTCCGATGGTTCTCTGAAGAGGTCCACAGAGACAGTTCTCTTGGTCTATTTTTTCATCTCTCTGACAAAAAAAACCGACAGAACCGTCCCCATGGACATTATCACCTTATTGAAAATCTACTCAAATCGTAATCCGCTTTCCCCTTTGTAACAACCTGGCTGATGACTTCACCAATCACACTTGAAAACTTAAATCCATGCCCCGAAAACCCAGCAGCAATAAACAGATGAGGGTACTGAGGATGCTGATCCAAAATAAAATCTTCGTCCGGCGTTAACGTATAAAAACAGGTACTTCCTTTTACCAAAGGGCCATTCGCTCCCGGCATATATTTCTCTAAAAACGTACGCATCTCCTGTTCATCATCCGCTCCATACGGGCTTACCGTTTCATCCGGGTCCACCGGTACTCCCCCATCATGGCGGCCGATTTTCACTCCACTTCCACCAATACTCGGAAACCCATAATAATGGGCCTTCAGTAAATCAACTGTAAAGGCGGGAAATATGCTAGAATCATATAATTCCCGGTCACATTCCAACCATGAAACGGTTTTCCTGGTGGGCTGAAGCGAGAGATTCAATCCTAAATCCTTTAACAATTTCCCCGACCATGCACCCGCACTTACAACCACAAAATCTGAATGATAGGTGTCATTTGCCGTTGCAATGGTTGCTCCGCTTGAATGAACTTCAATACTTTCAGCCTTTGTAAAAGGAAGCAAGGTCATACCATTTGCTAGACCCAAGTCCCGAAAAGCCTGTATGCAATGTTCACTGAACAGAACTCCTGACCTCGTTTCAAAGCACCCGGTAAACCCTTCTGGGAAGGTAACACCCGGCCATCGATACGCCATCTCCACACTCGATAAGACCTCAAAAGGCAAAGAATACTCCTTGCCGCTATGGATCGCTCCTTTTATAAAAGGGGAGCCTGGTGCTCCAACACCCAGCACTCCGGTTTGGAGAAATAATCGTTTATTCGATTCCGCCTGAAGCTGTTCCCATAATTCCTGTGCTCGTAATACGAGGGGAACATACTGTTTCCCTTCCCCATACGCATGGCGGATAATCCTTGTTTCCCCATGATGGCTTCCCTGATCATGCGGTGGATTGTTTTGGTCTAGAAGCAAGGTTTTGATGCCCAGCTTGGATAAATAATATCCCGCAGCCATTCCCATAGACCCTGCTCCAACAATAATCACATCATAATGTTTTCCCATCTGCGTTCCCCCTCCCTTGTAATCTTCTACATAATAAAATTAATTCCTTTACTATTAATAAAATACCTCGGAAAGGCTTTCCCTTACAACTCCAACAGGAAAAGCAGATTTGAAAAGGAAATCTGAAAACAATAAAATAAGCATCGAAATCGATGCTTATTTTGCATGTTAAAATCTTATATATTTTCAACTTAATAAAATACCAGTTTATCGATCGCATCTGTACTTGAACTTAGGCTCAGTCTGAATATAATAACCACTTCTTACCTCTGCACACCAGTTTGCAAAGGCTTCTCTCCATTCAATGGTATTAAAGAATTCATCAACCGTTTGATTTTCAGAATCCCAAACGATAAATGTGTTAAGCGGGGCAATTCCGCCTGACCAAATTCCATTATTGGCGTCCGTATTATCTTCCCTTACTAATAATATAGGTAGACCAAATTGAAAAGCCATAGAAGGTTCTACTTGTGAATATACGGATCCTTCCCAGAACGGAGGGGTCGATGGGGATGGTCCTTCATTGGTTTCAACAACCTCAACGAGAAATCGACGAAAGTTCATGGCCAACATTCCATAACTTGATGAAACCAACCGGCGAATATCCGTTAAAATGGATTCCGGATAACTTTCACTTAAAGGTAAGGTCCGCGGAAAAAGCAAAGCATTCTCAATCTCTAATATTAGACGGTTTAGAAATATGCTTTGATTGTCATTTAAATGTGTGGTCGTACTTAAAAATATCGGAATGCGATAGGCACGCTCAATAACTTCTTGGTGCTTCGCTTTATATTTCTCTTTACTGCTGGGATAGGCATACTCAACGCCTTCTTGGCGTGTATCTTTATTTTTTTCTTTACTGCTGGGACTACGATTATCTTGGTTACCTTTATGTTTTTCTCTACTACCCACGTCTTTTTCCCCTTTTTTTATTTTTCTTAACACTTTGAGTTGAACGGTTTTTGCATTCTTCTTGTTTGCCAATAACATTTAATGCAACAGGTTTGAAAGATGTGTGGGAAAGGAATTATTTTCAAGATAAATTACTCAGTCTTCTTAAATTTTTTAGCCAGTCGTTGAAAATATGGAGTAAGATCATTTAATAAAGGTTTAAATTGTTTAGATGTAGCAACAAACATATCGATTGTTTCCATCAGCAAAAACAAATCGATATTGTTAAGTAGATTTTCTATCTGATTTAGATTTGTGTGCGGGGACGCCGGGGGGCCTTTTTCACGAAAGCCAAACAACCAATCATCCTTTCGATTGGATGTACGGCCTAAAGATGCTTGTATATTTTGCTCCGGAAATTCTTGTGAATTATCTTCGCCCTTTTTGTGAGGCTCTCTGTGAGGATGGTTCCCAAACATGAATCTTGAAAAATGGTCCATTCCTCCACTTGGTTCCTGTTTCAGTTCATTCTCATTCTCCAGCAATGACCCTCTTCTTCCTTTCTTATTCTTTTAGCTGTGTTAAAGTACAATGTTGATTTTGAAAAACGTTGATTGGAGCGGAAGGTGCGAGACTCCTGCGGGAGCATCGGGACAGGTGAGACCCCACAGGCGCTTAAGCGCCGAGGAGGCTCACCGCCCGCCCCGCGGAAAGCGAGCATCCTGGAGCGGAAATCAACAACTAAATTTAACAGAGCTATTCTTTTAGATAAATTATGATTGGATTGGAATCAAGGTGTGGACAATCTACAAATTAAAAAAGTGTCTATTCAATCCTAATAAATCGACAATTCCTGACACTTATTTTTTCAATCAAACTTTTGATTAAAACCGCCTCAAAGCCTTTTGAAAAACGAACATTGTCCGGCTTTCAGGAAAAATTTTTGTCGATAAAATGGTTATGTTTTACTGAAGATATCATAAAGCCTCAATTTGTAAACCAATGGTAAATAACCCAAATAGTAAAAAAGAGAAGTGCGCGAACACTTCTCCTAGTCTATAATTCTATCGATGAAAGAGGTAAAAACAATTTAATACCCCGTTTGTTACATGGCAATATTTTTAAATCAGCAATCAGATGACTTATGTATCCTAGAATGCATGTATAAAAAACACCGTCCATACCGAGAGACGCTTCCAATTTTGAAGCGATCACCCAGAAGAAAATGACTCCCAATATCGAATGGGTATAACTGCGATGGGGAACCAAAGACGCGATTATCATATAAATCCCCAGTAGGATCAACCACATTTCCTGCAAAGAGAATCCCCCCGCTAGTACACCGATTCCGGTAAGGGTTAACATATGCTTTTGCTTGATCTTCGCTGATACCACCATCATCACCAAGCCGATTCCAATCCCAAGCCATTTTTCTCTTCCTGTGCCCTCAAAAAAACTATAAATGACCATCAAAATTCCAATCAACTGTGCAACCAGCTGAATCACATGATGGGACAAGGTGATTTTTTCACGAAGTTTCCCATCAATGTCAAGGTCGGGGACTAATCCCGAAACCCCACCCAATCCTATTAAAAATAGAGTCGTAGAAGGGGAGGTATGTATAGTGTTGGCAACAACAAAGCCTGTCGCTGCCCCAATGGCTGCATGTGCTGTTCCATTCAATCGAAAATCCACCTCTAACTAAATTTTTCTAGTATTCATTCTACTACAAAACAGGTGTTCTGTTTAGCTTTATTTCAGGATTGGATTCTACTCTGTATGAATTGGACCCGATATGTGTTAATTTTACCCACCAATTTTTCCACTTTACCTTCCAGTTTTATCAATTTATCTTCCACTTTCGCGCTTTTACCTTCCACTTCCCTCCTTTTATCTTCCACTCTCTATTAAAACTGCTAAACCCCCATGTATTTCTCTTAAAATTGGGCTCTTTTCAAATCAAAATTACCATTTTCAGTAAAATCCTACTCCACAGAGTCCAAGGGCTCAACGTATTTTAACGTTACCCACCCGTTTTGCCACTTTACCTTCCAGTTTTATCAATTTATCTTCCACTTTCCCGCTTTTATCTTCCACTTTCTATTAAAACTGCTAAACACTCATGTATTTCTCTCAAAATAGGTACATTCAAAAAAGCAATATCCATTTTCAGTAAAATTCAAATCTATATGAATGTGCCTATTGAAGTTTTCATACCATAAAAAAAACGTGTAATTCAACCAACTAAGTTGAATTACACGCTTTTTTGTGTTCGTTACGGGGCGATCTCTTCCAACGTCTTTTCTCGTGTTTCAATCATTCTCCATGCTAAAACCGCTCCAATGACTGCAACACCAGCAAAAAGAATAAAGACAGCACTAATCCCTTTGGCACCTAAAATAAAACCAAGAACCGCAGGGGCTATTGCAGAAGCAAGACGCAGCCAGGCTGTAGCAAAGGCAGTACCGATAGCTCTCATTCTAGTTGGATAAATTTCCGGGGTGTATAAGTAAAGCAAAACAGTAATCGTGCCCATCGCGCCATAAGCAGTTGACCCTAAATAGATTACGCTAGCCGGCGTTTTAGCACCAACAACCCATAGTGTTGTGAGAAGTAGAGCTGCCACAAGAAAGGCAATGGTTGCCCATCTTTTACGGCCAATTCGGTCAATCAGCAGTGCACAAGCGAATACGGCAATTGTCTGCACAATATTCGTAACAGAAGCTGCACGTAAAGATTCTTGTAATGGAAGATGATAAACCGTCTTGTAAAGACTTGGCAGCCAGTTATTGAGTCCGTTCGAGACAAAATAAGCGGTAAACCATAAAGTCCAAACAATTAAAGTCCTTCCGCGGTAAAAGGGGGAGAATAGCTCCTTCCAATTCCCTTTCACAGCAGTTTGAGGCGCAACTGTCACAGGCATACGTTGTTCAGTACTTGCTTCAATCTCTTCAATGACCCGCTCAGCTTCATCATACCTGCCTTTAGAAATTAACCAACGAGGTGATTCACGCAGTGTAAACATAAGGAAGAATACAATAAATCCACCAATACCACCTATTAGAAACATCCACTTCCATCCAAAACTTGGTACGACTAAGGTTCCAATCTGTGAGGTCAACATTAATCCAAGAGGGAAGATCATCTCATACAGCATGAAAAACCGCCCGCGTCCGTGTGCTCGTGAGAGCTCATTAATATAAGCAGCTCCAACAGGAACTTCACCGCCTACCCCAATCCCTTGGATAAAACGAAATAGAAGTAGAAAATGAAAATTGCCAGCAAACATACAAGCGATACTCATAATAGACATTAAGAGAATCGTCCATTTTGCACTAAAAGTACGTCCAAATCGTTCAGCCAGCCAGCCAAAAAATACAGCACCCACTGCCTGCCCAAGATATCCGGAACTAATAAGAATTCCAATTTGACCGGGGGTCAGTTTCCATAATCCAATCAATACGGGCAAAACGAATGCAAGGGACAACGCATCATAAGCATCAAAAAATGTTGCACTTCCCATGATCACGCGGGGTTTGATATGCCAGCGTGAAAAAGGAACACTCTCAATACGTCCAATCAGGTCTGAAGCACGGCTCTCATCATTATAAATAACTGTCTTTGTTATTTCCGACATAAAATCCTCCTTATAAGGGGGTTTTTGTAAGTGCTTTCAAAACATAGAAGACAATTCCTTTGTTGTTTTTCCTCCATTTGTCTAATACAAGAATTCAAATATAGAATTTCATGATTCTTTTGGAGCGGAAGTGGTTGAACGATGAATATATTCCATTTTAAATACAACGTCTTTTTTTCTAATTTGCTTTCCTTGAAGTATATCGATCAGGATGGAAGCAGCTTTCTTTCCAATCCCCAGCAAATTTACATGAACAGTTGATAAAGCGGGGGTTATGTAATCTGAAATAGGAACATCATCCGCACCAACTACTGATAAATCTTTGGGTACCGAAAGCCCAGCTTCTGTAGCCGCTTTAATCACACCTATGGCCAAATAGTCAGAGGAACAAACTACTCCTGTAATTTTCTTGTGTTCCTTTAAAAATGCTGCCATCACTTTGGTCGCCTTCAACACATCGAATTCATCCATTTCAAACACATTTTCATCTGAATAGTCTAATCCAAGTTCTAACATCGTGTTTTTGTATCCGTTCAAACACCTTACACTATGCATGGAACTCATCGGTCCGTTGATGATCCCAATATTTCTGTGCCCGAGTTGATAAAGTGCATTGACTGCTTGTCTGATGCCATCTTCATCATCTGGACGCACACAAGGAAATGGAGATTCCTCCAAATAACTACCAACCACCACAATAGGTAAACCTAGACTTTCTAACCATTCTAAGCTCAATTCCTCATTTCGTGGTGAAAAAAGAATAACGCCATCTACAGCTTGTGTTTCGAGTAATTTTTTTTGTTGCAAGGACGTAAAGGACATTAACATATTATAATCGGTTTGATCAATTCCTTTTGCTATACCTTCTATAATCGTTGAAAAAAACGGGTTATTCAAAATAAACGAGCCCCTTGGAACAACCACTGCAATATTTCCGGTTGTTCGTTTAACCAGCCCTCTTGCACCTAAATTTGGGCGATAATCATTTTCTTCAATTACCTTTCGAATTCTCTCTGCTGTAGCAGCTCCAACCCCTGGTTTACCACTTAATACTCGTGATACAGAAGCAGTGGAAACACCAGCTAAACGTGCCACATCTTTTATACTGACAGTCACAATACATACCTCCGCGGGTCATTTATGATATTTTTTATTATATACTAGACCCACTTAAATGCTATAGAGTAGTGGTTACGGACACCCGCAACCACTATCAAAATTACTTACGCTTGTACTTCTTCTTTGATTAAGCCTACTTTTAGCAGCCCTTGACGGATTTCCTCTACTTCTTGTTCAGATAAAGGCAATACTGGACGACGAGCTAAAGAACTGCTGATTAATCCACGTTGATACATCGCTTCTTTCATGCGCAAATGAGATGTGGAAGAAGGCTCGTCCATTTTATAGATCGCATGTTTTAATTCAAAAATACGGTCATAGACTTCGTTAGCAGCTTTTAAATCTTGATTCTTAACATGTTTGACTAGCTCTGCAATTAAATCTGGTACGAAACAACCAAAGCCAACAAGTGCACCATCGATTCCTTGTACTAAAGTAGGTAATAGGTATTCATCATGACAAGTTAATAGTGCTACATCTGGTGCATTCTTTTTCAATGCTCGAACATCCACTTCATATTGAGCCATATCTCTTTGGCCGACTTTAACAGCCACTACATTTGGAATTTCAGTCATTTCTAACAATTGACTGGTTGTGTAAGATGCTTTAGTCCAAGTTGGATATTGATGGACAACAATACCAATGTTAATCGCTGCT
The DNA here is from genome assembly GCF_016107705.1 of Neobacillus cucumis. Next base: position 143,935 of record NZ_JAEHGC010000011.1, on the reverse strand, counting down.
GCAACATCTTTAAAGAACTCAACGGTTGATTCTGGCTGCATACCAAATCGTAACCATGAATGTGGAGGCATGAGTAGAATTCCTTCCCCACCTGCTTTTTCAACCGCTTGAGCGTGTTGAATCGCTTCGATTGTTCCCTCAGCAGATACACCAGAGATAACAGGAATTCGGCCTTGCAATTCATCAGCCGCAATTCGTACAGCTTCCGCGCGGTCTTCAGGAAGTAATGTCATGATTTCTCCAGTATGTCCGTTTACAACGATACCGTTTACTCCTTCATGGCTTGCGACCCAGCGAACTAATTTACGAAATCCTTGTTCATCAATAGAGTAATCATCCTTAAAAGGTATAAGAACTGCTGGAAATACTCCACTCCATTTTGCTTTATTTTTCATGACATTTTCCCTCCAGAATTTTATTTTTTAATTTTATAGTAAACGTTTACGTAATTTATATTAAAACGTAAACGTTTACTTGTCAATATTTTTTTTGAATTCAGATAATTTAGTAGATAAATTATGGGATTTATTCATTATTTTCACTAGATTTCAAGATAAATCGGTGAAAATTTTTAATTTATTCACCACATTTTATAGTAAACGTTTAAGTTGATTTTTAAAAAAACTGCCGATAATGGCAACACCTATAGTATTTTTTGCTACTTAACTTTTGCCTCTCTAAGGTTTCCCTTTAGACCGCCAATTCTTGAGTATTTCACTCAAAATCGGCCTCTTCCCAAAAGGAAATTACCATTTTCAGTAAAACCCCAACCTGGATAATACATAGGCCCACCGTTTTTTAACTTTCCCCCCTACTATTTTTTAACCGAAAGCAGAATCTATTTTTCGAAAAAACGTTTATAATTAGTAAATATAGAACCTCAACCTACTAAACTTAGATCTTCAAATATTACGTTTAGGAGTTTATGTGATGGCCAAAGACATGATTGAACAATTAGAATTAAACAACCAACATTACCAATCACTTTTTGAACATAATGCCAACATGGTCTTCTCCCTTGATGTAGATGGAACCTTCTCCCACTACAATTCTGTTTGTGAAAAACTTACAGGGTTTCGGAAAGAAGAACTATTACGGCCGTTGAAAATAAGAGACCTGATCGTTCTGGAACAACGCGAACAGGCTCTGCACCACTTTGACCAATGTATAAAAGGAGAACCACAAAACTTTCGTACGACGATCCTACATAAGAACGGATCAAAGCTTCATTTACAGGTTACCTTCGTCCCTATTATCGAAGAGGAACAAATCAATGGTGTTTTTGGAATCGCACAGGATATTACCAATCAAGTAGAAATAGAAAAAAACTATAAACATATGGCCTATCATGATTACTTAACAGGCCTGCCAAACCTAAATAAATTAAACTCAACTCTCTCAAATGAATTGATCCTAGCCGCAGAAAAGAAACAAAATATTGCCGTATTATTTATGGATCTTGATCGATTCAAAATGATCAATGATACCCTTGGTCATCATACAGGGGACCAATTATTAAAAGCAGTAGCTGCACGTGTAAAGTCAACTGTAGAGGATAAAGACATCGTTTTCAGACAAGGCGGCGATGAATTTATTGTCCTTTTATATAACGCGGATCGAGACGTGGCAGCAAAAGTTAGTAAAAGAATACTAGATGCTCTAGCTTCTCCCTTTAAAATACAAAATTACGATATTTTTACGAGTCCAAGCATCGGAATCAGCTTATTCCCAGAAGATGGAGAGACAGTAGAAAGCCTAATCAACCATGCCGATTTCGCGATGTACCAAGCCAAAAAGGATGGAAAACATAATTTTAAATTTTATTCCATGAATAGCCGCGAAACGGATATGAATCCGTTGAAATTAGAAATGTACCTTCATAAAGCAATCCAACAAGAGGAGTTACTTCTTCACTATCAACCGAAGATCAGTTTAAAAACAGGGAAAATCGTTGGAGTTGAGGCTTTAATCCGTTGGAACCATCCAGAACTAGGGATGGTCGCGCCAAATACCTTTATTCCGGTTGCCGAAGAAACGGGGTTAATTATTCCGATTGGCGAGTGGGCACTCTATACAGCTTGTAAACAGAATAAGGAATGGCAGCAGAAAGGATTCGTAACAACCGTATCGGTTAATTTATCGGCTAAGCAGTTTACTCAATCCAATTTGGAGGAAACGGTTGCGAAGATTCTTCTTCAAACGAAGTTGGAACCAAACTATTTAGAATTAGAAATTACCGAGAGTATGACGGCAAATATCGAACGTACGATTAACACCTTACACAAACTAAAGAAGCTTGGGGTCCATATTAGTATAGATGATTTTGGAACTGGCTTTAGTTCATTGAATTATTTGCAAAAGTTTCCGGTGAATACCTTGAAGATTGATCAATCGTTTGTTCGTAGTCTGCAAAACAACCCGAATGACGAAACGATTGTAAAAACCATCATTTCCATGGCACATAACTTAAATTTAAGTGTGGTCGCGGAAGGAATTGAAACAAAAGAACAACTAATCTTTTTACAGCAGCATCTCTGTGATGAAGGACAAGGGTTCCTCTTTACGAAACCATTATCAGCACAGGAATTAGAGGGTTCCCTTACTGAAATTGAAAAAGTAGTGAAAGATTCCGGAATTTCACAAGATATCAATGAACGTAAGTGGTCCGAAGAATTAGTGCGTCAGGCGAAAAAAGAATTAAACGAAACGATCCGTTTACAACAAGGAATGATTTTTAAATTCAAAAAAATAAATGGTCATTTTATTCACACCTTATGTGACGGTGAATTATTGTATCGTTTAGGCCTTATTCCTAACCTTGTCGTAGGGAAGCAATTAATCGAGTTTTATCCCGAAGAGATTGCGAAAGAAAAAGAATGGTATTACGAGCGGGCCTGGAATGGAGAAGAACGTGTTACCTATGAAACAGAGGTGAATGACGTTTCCTATCTTGCTGTATTAAGCCCGATTAAACGCGGCGGAGAAGTGGTGGAGGTAATTGCCTCCTGTATCGATATTACAGATCGAAAGAATACAGAAAGAGCGCTGCTGGAAAGTGAAAAGAACTACCGTTTGATAGCCGAAAACATGTCGGATTTACTTATTTTATTTGATCTGAACGGAAACGGAATCTATGCATCACCGTCGCATGCAACCGTATTAGGGTATTCTCCAGAGTTTTTTGAAGGGAACAATACCCTTCAACTGGTACATCCCGAAGATTCTCTCATGATCCAAAGGCAATTTGATGATGTGATCAAGACCCAATCTTTTTCCAAGGCGGAGGCTAGGCTTTTACATGCCAATGGCGAATGGAGATTATTTGAATTAACAGGAACCCCCGTAATGGTTGAGAATGGGGTAGTAGAGCATATCATGGTAGTAGGAAAAGATATTACAGAAAAAAGAAAAGCAGAAGAACTCCTATGGAACTCCGAGAAATTATCTTTAGTTGGGGAGTTAGCTGCCGGAGTCGCACATGAAATTAGAAATCCGCTTACCTCGATAAAAGGGTTTATTCAACTATTCCAACAGGGTCCTTTAAAAGAAGAATACTATAACGTGATTCTTTCGGAATTTAATCGAATCGAGGATATTATCAAGGAATTTCTTTCCCTTGCAAAACCGCAGGAAATTCAGCTTAAAGAAGTAAATATCTCTACCTTGATAAAAGAAGTAGAAACCTTACTAGAATCGGAAGCCCATCTGAAAGGAATCCAATTTTTCACCGAAATGGTACCGGATCTCCCTTCCATCATGTGTGACGCGAATCAAATCAAACAAGTCTTACTTAATCTTTGTAAAAATAGTATTGAAGCTTTAGATTTCAACAGAAGAGGGATGATCACCATCACCGTTCGGATCGAGGACAGAGAAACTCTTCTTATTCAGGTTCGCGATAACGGAGTGGGGATCAGTGAAGAACGGATCAAAAGATTAGGAGAACCCTTCTATAGTAACAAAGAAAAAGGAACGGGATTAGGTTTAATGCTATGCATGAGGATTATCAGACAGCATAAAGGAACGATCACGTTCGAAAGTATTGAAAATCTGGGTACGACTGTGAATATTAGAATGCCGCTTTCTTTAGGTGAAAAATAAAGCCACAGGGACGGTTCTCTTGGTTCAAAAATGCCATTAGAACCGTCCCCGTGGTTTATTTATTGGAAAAAGCAATCAAACGGTCGGGCTTTTTTCCTGCCGGGAAGGATGGAAGCTTGAGCCTCAGGGGAGTCCGAGCCAAAAATCTTTTCAACATCAAAGGTTGACTCGACGCCAATCTTATCGTAATTTTCCTTGATCCATGAATCCGCATTTTTTCGGCCGAAGTCACGCAAGTAAGTGAGATAATCCCACGAAACATTCAATTTGCTTGAACCATTTAAATGGTTCAACCCTTCACCTGTATTAATAAAATGAATATATACTTTCTCCAATTCACCATCGTAATCAAATCCATGATCGACAAGTCGATTTAACCCATTGATGAAGCGTATTTCACGCATTAAACTAGCATTAAAACCGATGTCGGTTGCACGATCAACAATATCATGAGCCGTTGTTGGCAGCTTGGGGAAATTGGTCGGGTTAATTTGAACAACCATTAAATCATTACAATCATGGTCCCATAACAGAGGGTAAAGAGCAGGATTCCCTACATAACCACCGTCCCAATAATGCTCTCCGTCGATTTCAACCGCTTTAAAGACTTGCGGCAAGCACGCTGAAGCTAGCACGGTATCGACGGTTATTTCATCGGTATCAAACACTTTAACTTGTGAGGTCCTCACATTCGTAGCAGATAAGAAAAGCTTTATTTTCTGATTGTTACGGACCTTCTCAAAATCAATCATTTCATTCAGTGTATTTTTAAGCGGGTTAAAATCGAAAGGATTAAGCTGATAAGGGGAGAGAAACGAAGTAATGATTCCCCATGTTTGATAGAGCGGGTTGAAATCCATATTTCCAGGACTCACCATCCGATCTAACCATGTCGGCTGAATCGGAGAAAACATTCCTGATTCAGCGTTTTTACGCCAAAATAAGTCAAGCATCTCTCGCGCTGTTTGCCTGTTTCCAATCGTTAATCCATAGGCCAATACGGTTGCGTTAACCGCCCCCGCACTCGTCCCAGATACAGCCGCAATTTCTAAGTTTTCTTCTTCAAGCAATCGATCGAGTACTCCCCATGTAAAAGCTCCATGTGCCCCTCCGCCTTGTAAGGCTAAGAGAATCTTCTTTTTTTCCATATTTTCTTCTCCTTAAAATAATCGGATTTGCTTCATACTTACAGCTTTTAGGTACATATATGTATCAAGGCTCTTGTTCATTTACCTTTAATTGTAAGTGATAACACCTGTAAACACCTATATTTTATCATTTTAGTTTTCGACACGATTAGCGTTAATGTCGAATTTTTTGGAATTTTATCAATTTTTTCTATATGAAATTTATAGTACTATTTAAATAGTTTAATCGCTATCGAAAAAATGATTAATAAATTGAACATATTTTTCATGAAAATATAAGGAGTGGTAGATTTATGAGGAATCCAGATAGTATTACGATCGAGGAGTTAGATGAACGAATTGCTCATTTTGAGGACCGTCTTACCGATTTTATAATTACCGAAGATCAAATTGAGTTCATCCAAGAAAGGTTAAAGGAACTAAAGACGCTAAAGAGTACAAAACTCTAATGCCACAGGGACGGTTAACCGTCCCTATGGGCGATTTATGCTTTCAAGAAAGGATTTATCGGCTTACCTCAATAAGCAAATCCCCTTGATGAATGGCTTCCCCACTTTTCACATAAATATCTCTTATGATTCCGTCGAATGGTGCTTGAATGGTGGTCTCCATCTTCATCGCTTCGGTAATGATGAGATGATCACCTTTTGAGACCGTTTCTCCCTTTTGCACCAATACTTTGATAATCGTACCAGGCATAGTAGCTCCCAGATGGTTTAAATTGGTTACATCAGCTTTCTGTCTAGAAAGGACAGTTGCCTTAATACTTTCATCCTTAATCATGACTTCACGGGATTGACCATTTAACTCAAAATACACCGTACGAGTGCCATCCTGTCCTGCTTCCCCAATCGAGACGAGTTTAACAATCAACGTTTTCCCTTTTTCAATTTCAATTTCCATTTCTTCGCCAAGGCGCATTCCGTATAAGAAAGTAGGCGTGTCTAAAACGGAAATATTCCCAAATTGCTCAACGTTCTTCTGATAATCCATAAATACTTTTGGATATAAGGCATATGCAATCACTTCTTGACTAGTAACAGGACGGTTAAGTGTAGAAAAAAGCGTTTTTTCTATTTGTTCAAAGTCAACATCTTCTAATAGTTCTCCAGGACGAACGGTAATCGGCTCTCTTCCTTTTAGAACAATGCGTTGAAGTTCTTTTGGGAAGCCTTCATAAGGCTGACCTAAAGATCCCTCAAATAGTTCAATCACCGAATCCGGGAAATCCATTGTTTCTCCGCGCTCATAAATATCTTGCTCCGTTAGATTGTTTTGAACCATAAATAAGGCCATATCACCAACAACTTTGGAAGAGGGTGTTACTTTGACGAGATCTCCAAATAAGTGATTCACTCTCGAATACATGTCTTTTACTTCATCCCAGCGGTCCCCTAATCCAACTGATTTTGCCTGTTGCTGTAAGTTGCTGTATTGACCTCCAGGCATTTCGTGAACATATACCTCTGTATGTGGTGAGTTCATTCCACTTTCAAAAGGTTGATAAAACTTACGAACGTCTTCCCAATAATAAGACAGCTGTTCCAGGCGCTGAATATCGATTTTTGGTTTTCGTTCCTGGCCTTCTAACGCATAAAATAACGAATTAGCGCTTGGCTGCGAGGTTAACCCCGCCATCGAACTAACGGCTGTATCGATAATATCCACCCCTGCCTCAATGGCCTTCGCATACATATAAATTCCGTTACCGCTTGTATCATGGCTGTGCAGATGAATGGGAATGTCTACTGTTTCCTTTAAGGACGAGATTAGTTCATAAGCCGCTTGCGGCTTTAATAATCCAGCCATATCTTTAATCCCAATAATATGTGCACCCGATTCTTCTAACTCTTTCGCAAGCTGTATATAATAACGCAAATCATACTTCCTTCTCGTCGGATCTAAAATGTCTCCAGTATAACACATGGCAGCTTCGGCAATTTTACCGCTTTCTCTTACAGAATCAATCGCTAATGACATCCCTTTTACCCAATTTAAACTATCAAAAATTCGGAACACATCAATTCCGGCAGCTGCTGATTCTTCAACGAAATTTTTAATCACATTGTCTGGATAGTTTTTATAACCAACCGCATTCGAAGAACGAAGAAGCATTTGAAATAATAGATTGGGCATTTTCTTGCGTAATTGTAATAGACGATCCCAAGGATCTTCATTTAAAAAACGATACGATACATCAAATGTGGCACCACCCCACATTTCTACCGAAAAAAGGTGAGGGTTTAAGCGTGCAGTTGGCTCTGCAATCCTTACTAAATCATTGGTCCGTATGCGAGTTGCAAGCAGGGATTGATGGGCATCACGAAAGGTCGTATCGGTTAACAATACCTCTTTTTGTTCCTGAATCCACTTAACGACACAGTCAGCACCTTCAGCATCTAAAATTTGTTTCGTTCCAGATGGAATAGGTTCTGAGTAGGTGACTTTAGGTAAGGAGGGATTTATAAAAACAGGCTTTTTCTTTTTACCGATGCCAGGGAACCCATTTATTGTGACATTACCGATATACGTTAGTAATTTTGTCCCACGGTCCTTGCTTTTTGGGAATAGGAATAATTCTGGTGTCGTATCAATAAAGGACGTGTCAAAGTCACCTATTAAAAACTTTTCGTTCTTTACTACATTTTCCAAAAAGGGAAGGTTCGTTTTAATCCCGCGAATACGAAATTCACGAAGGTTTCGCAACATTTTGGAAGCCGCCTTCTCAAACGTATCTGCCCATGTGGTGACTTTTACGAGCAAGGAATCATAATAAGGAGTGATGACCGCCCCTTGAAACCCATTTCCAGCATCCAGACGAACACCAAACCCGCCACCCGAACGGAACGCCATAATTTTCCCTGTGTCCGGCATAAAATGGTTAAGAGGGTCTTCTGTCGTCACCCGAGATTGGATCGCAAAACCATTGATTTGTATGTCATCCTGAAGCGGAATCCCCATCTCCTTACTATGTAAGGAGTATCCATCCGCAATGAGAATTTGCGACTGAACAATATCAATCCCTGTAATCATTTCAGTAATCGTATGCTCCACCTGAACCCTTGGATTCACTTCAATGAAATAAAACGCATCTCCTGCCACAAGGAACTCTACGGTTCCGGCATTTAGGTAGCCAACGTTTGCCATTAATCGAATAGCTGCCTCGCAAATTTTTCTACGCAATTTTTCCGGTAAGGTAACACTCGGTGCGATTTCCACTACCTTTTGATGTCGGCGTTGGATCGAACAATCACGTTCATATAAATGAACGATGTTGCCGTCTTGATCACCCAAAATCTGTACTTCAATATGCTTAGGGTTTTCAATAAATTTTTCGATATAAACCTCATCATTCCCAAACGCAGTCTTTGCTTCAGACTTAGCACGTTCATAAGCTTCTTTTAATTCATCCGCACTTCGAACAATACGCATACCACGGCCGCCCCCACCCAATGCGGCTTTAATCATAAGAGGATAACCAAAGTCTCGGCCGAACGTTTCCGCTTCATCCTGACTTGAAATTGGACCATCGCTCCCGGGGATCACGGGAATATTAGCTTGGAGGGCTTGATAACGAGCTTTCACCTTATCACCAAATTGATCAAGATGTCTAGATTGTGGACCAATAAAGATGATACCCTCTTCTTCACAACGTTTGGCGAATTGAATGTTTTCGGACAAAAATCCATACCCTGGGTGAATGGCATCTACTTCATGTGTTTTGGCCAGTTCAATGATTCCTTCAATGTCTAAATAGGCTTCAATTGGCTTTTTCCCTTTTCCAATTAAATACGCTTCATCCGCTTTATAGCGATGAAAAGATCCTGCATCTTCATTGGAATAAATGGCTACAGTCCGGATATTTAGCTCTGTGCACGCACGAAAGATACGAATCGCAATTTCCCCTCGGTTTGCCACTAACACTTTGTTAATTTTTCGAGTCATATTTCTACCTTCTCCTTATGATCTATAAACTTAGTAAATAGTAATCTCTTATCTATAATTTGACCAAATTCGTCTCTAGTTCCTTACAGGCTTGATAAATACATTCAAAAAGTTGTTGTAAATCCTCTACTTCAACACTTGAAAAAGCAATCCGGAGATTCTGCTGTCCAAACGAAATGGTACCTACCCCATATTGATCAATTAAATATTTCCGAAGGGACTCCGCATCAACCTGCTTGATACGGAGACAGACAAAATAACCCGAATTAAAAGGATAGGCCTCAAATGCATCCGTATACTTTTTCCTGCTTACAATCTCTTTAATTCTTTGCCAACGCGATTTCATTACTTGAAAATGGTCCTTTCGTTGGACCTCAAAATTTGGATGCTGTAGAACATCTAAAATAAAGGTTTGCGAAGGGTGCGGACAACAGGAAATCGTGCTTCGAATCGAGGCCAAAGTCTTTTCCTCTAAAGCTTCTAAAACTTCCGGATTCTGAATGCCAAAGGTCAGAAATCCAACCCGAAACCCCCATGCGTATTCTTCTTTCGTTGCGCCATCTACCTTGATGGGAAGTACACGTGGATGAACACCAACTAACCGTGAAAAAATCGATTCTTTTATTGAATCCTCATAAAACTGTCCAAAGTACGCATCATCGGCTACCACAACGAGTTCAATACCTGAATTCGCTACCCTTATAATTGCCTCAATAATCTTGGCCACTTCTTCTTCATATGGAGTGTATCCTGTTGGATTATTCGGGAAATTCATCACTAAAATTAATTTGGACTTGCCGCATTGCATCATGGCTTCTTCCATCGCTTCTACATGAAACGTACCTGTGCTTGTAAAAAGAGGGTAGGTTACGGTTTGGCTTCCGTGTCGTACATCAAACGTTAAGTGATAATTATCCCAAAACAAATTGGGCAGAAGGATTGGATCCCCCTTTTCCACAAATAAGTCAGCCACAATGCTTAATCCATGCGTTAGACCGTTGGTGACAATAGGGAGACCAACTTTCTTTTCGCTTAATGAGGGATTTTCCTTCATTAATTTTTCTTTCCAGATCGTTCGTAACTCCATTTTGCCTGTTGGTGGAGCATAAGGATATAAATCCTTTGGATCAAACGCTGCTAATTTGCTTTGTAAAGCCTCCAAGTACATGGGACTTCCTTTTTTTGTGGCAGTCCCAATCGTTGCATTAAAGGTATGGGCTTTTTCACGAGCCTCTCCACTCTGACTTACAATTCCTCTTGGAAAATATAGGGACTTCCCAAGTGAAGATAACATTTGATAAACATGTGCATCATTTTTTTCTATCGTTTGATTTAATTCTTTAGCTAACGGGTTTAACATGGCTCTCCTCCTCGTGGTAATAAATTCTAGTCAATCCGGATCACAGCCTATACAGCCGTGTATTCCACATGCTTTTCTTGTGCAAGATAGAACCCTTCTTCTTCTAACGGAGTGAATTCCCGAAATTTCTTCAATTGCTTTCCATAAACATGGATCGTGATGGCTGGATGTTCCCCAACCCCCTCTAAAATATGACAGTCGGCTGGAGGCAATAGCGTCCCTGTATTCTGCTCGTTTACAACGATGGTATCCATCTGCTGCAACTTAACGATTTTTCCCCCTGATAATTCCTCTAATCGGATATAATTCGTAACTTTGATTTGACCCGCTACAACGCCTTCTGCACCCCATGTTTCATCGTGATCATGAAGCGTGGTCTTCTGGCCGGGCTTCCAGACGAGCGCGATCACTTCGAAACGATCCTTTGGATCACAATACAACGGATGCCGCGAGTATCCCCCATCACTTGGCCTTCTCTTCTCGTCAGGCAGCCAGGAATGGGATTGAATTAATTTACCAACTAACCTTTCCGCCTCCAAAACACAATCTTTATCATCATGACTCCGTTCAACCATATCGGTCATATCCTCAACAAAATCATTGAAATCATATTTATTCCAGTGATCCATCCTAATTCCTCCTTAATGTAACCAGTTCCTTTAAGGTTTCAATCACAGCAGGTGGTGCCTTAAAATCCATGTCTGCCCCCCACATGGGCAGGACATCATTTACACCAAAGCGTGTCTCAAGGTCATCCTACTTTTCGCAAGCTGTAATCGTCCGGTTAATTTCCTGATAAATCATTTTGCTCCCCCTAACTAATTAACTCTTTACACCAAACTATATTGCAAAAACCATGCCAACCATAAAAGTGATCCCTAAGCATGAATACAGCAACCTCTGCTGTATTCGTTCAATTTTGCTTTTGCCCCCTATTAGCAAATCTGAAAAAATTCATCTCATATCCGAAAAAAAATCCTTCCTTAAAAAGGAAGGATTATCTCATGATTGAAATACAGCTTGGATTAACTTACTCGCGATTTTCAAAGTCATATTGACCAAAGTATACGTGAAGATCCTAAGTGCGGAAAAACCTTAGAACACAAAATTTATTTCTTAGCAATAGCTTCAATTTCAATCATCACATCTTTAGGAAGACGGCTTACCTCCACAGTAGACCGTGCAGGGTTATGCCCCTGCATAAATTGACTGTACTCTTCGTTAATAACAGGGAAATCATTCATATCTTTTATAAAAATAGTCGTTTTCACGATATTCGTAAGTAAATAATCTTCCTCTTCTAAAATGCCCTGAATATTCTTTAAAACCTGCTCGGTTTGAAGTCTAATATCCTTTTGAACTACCTCTCCCGTTTCGGGATCAAGCGGGATCTGCCCCGAAAGAAATAGAAATCCATCTACTCGAATGGCTTGCGAGTATGGCCCAATCGCTTGCGGTGCTTTATTTGTTGAGATAACTTTCATCATAGTAATCACTCTTCCTTTTCAAATTTAATCTTAATATCACATTTCTACCGTGCAATAGTGGAAATTAGCATACTTTCAATCTAACAAAAAATAAATCGATTACTTCCTGTTGTCTCTACAAACTATAGATTCATAAATTCAAAGCGTCTCCATTTTTAATCATCATATAAATAGCTACAGTTATGACAACAGCAGAGAAGATATAGTGAAGAGCTTGTCGTTGTTTGCTTAAACGCTTTGCAACGATGGTACCAAAGATTCCCCCTATAAATCCACCGCATACAAGGGCCAGTACTACGAACCAATTAACCAATCCAGAAAGGCTGTAATTCAGTGCCGTTGTTAGTCCAAAAGTTCCTACAGAAAACAAAGATGTGCCGATTGCTTCAACGATGGCCATATTTGTGGCTGCCAGCAGGGAGGGAACAACCAAGAATCCACCGCCTATGCCAAAAAATCCTGATGCCAATCCTGTCATAACGCCGAATAGGGATAACTTTTTTCCATTAAATTTATCCATTTAACCCAAACCTTCTGTTTCAATATCTGCTGCCTGTTTTACTGCCTTTTTAGGCATGATCATCTTAATAGCCATAAAAATCATAAGTAGCGCAAAAAGAAACAACAATTGCTTGCTCGGTAAAAGCTTACCAAGATAAGAACCAAAGAGGGCGCCCACTACACCCGGTATTGCAAATACGATGGCCGGTCTTAAGTGGACATGCCCTGCACGTGAATGAGGGATAAGATTCAAGAAGGCATTAATGGAAACAGCAAGGGCTGTACTGCCAATTACAATATGCGGGTCTTTCACCCCGACCACATAAAGCAAAAGAGGAACCGCTAAAATGGAACCGCCACCGCCAATAAGTCCTAAAGTAAAGCCAATTATTCCGCCAGAGACAATTGTGAGAATCCATTGTAGAATTGTCATTCGATAACTCCCTTTTACAATCCACGATGTGTATATAGGTGTTTCTTTAGTGAATTTTATTTACTAGTTTTATACTGCTCTCTTTTAACCATTGGTCAAACCCGCCTGCTAAATTAAGGACTTGATCAAATCCATTTGCTTTCAAGATACTTATGGCAATCGCCGATCTTGCGCCCGATTTACAGTTTATAAGAATTGGTTTTTCACTAGGAATCTCGTTCATTCTGTCTTTTAAATGTCCAAGCATGATGTGGTGAGCCTCAGGAATATGCCCTGCCCGCCATTCACTGTTCCGACGAACATCAAGGACATAATACTCATCAAGCCTCTCCATAATCTCCTTCGGTTCAACTGATTGATAATCCACGACATCCATTCCATTCAATTCAAGCTGTTCAATGAACGAGTGATCCATCACAGCTTTCACCTGATCTAGTCCAATCGATTGTAATGCTTTCAGCGTTTCCGCTTCTTTTTCCTTACTTACCATTAAATAGATCGGCTGATCATAATCAAGCAACCAACCTGCCCACGTCACAAAGGATTGATTGCAGGGAAGATTCATGGTTCCCGCAATATGTTTTTTAGCAAATTGCAACGCTTGCCGAGTATCCACCACAATGCCGTTTTGGATCCATTCCTGAACGAGGGTTAATGATGGTTGTGTATGATGGACTGGCTCTAAATTTTCGATTAGGGTAGTTCCTTGTTTATTTAATCGTTTCATAATCCCGAAATATTTTGGTGCCTCAGGCTGTCCGGAAAGTAACGCTTCGATAAATAGATCTTCCTCTTCATATTGCAATGCCCAGTTGGCCAGCTTTTCATATCCAACGGTTGACGAAGGCACTGCCCCCAATGATTTCCCACATGCACTCCCTGCTCCGTGCGCTGGCCAGACTTGTAAATAGTCTGGAAGTTGTTTAAATCGCTGCAGAGATTTAAACATTTTTTTTGCCAGCGAATAAGCCGAACCCTTTACACCGGCAGCTCTCTCCAGTAAGTCGGGACGGCCTACATCTCCGGCAAAAATAAAGTCACCTGTGAATAAACCAATAGGGGCATGCACTGCCGCGCCGCCGTCTGTCAATAGGAATGAAACATGTTCCGGTGTATGCCCTGGAGTATGAAGGACTTCAAAGGTTAAATTCCCAATTGAGAAGCGATCCCCGTCTTTTAGCAATTGGGAATCAATCTGATCGGCAATCAGATACTTCCAATCAGCATCGCCCTCATCTGACAGATAAAGCATGGCCCCTGTTTTAGAGGCCAGCTCCATTGAACCGGAAATATAATCAGCGTGAATATGTGTCTCCGCAACAGCTGTAATCGATAATCCATTAGCCCCAGCTGCATCTAAGTAGGAATGAATGTCGCGGGAAGGATCAATCACAATGGCCACTCCCTTAGCTTGACACCCAACCAGATAAGAGGCATGAGCCAGTTTCTCATCATAAAAATATTTCATGAACATGTAAGTGAACACTCCTTTATTTTGATTTAGGATCTGAAGCCAGGGTTACAAGTGCTTTAACAAAATGAATCCCCCGCTGAACGGCAGGTTCTTTGATTAATTTGAATACGGTAAAGATGGTCACAGGTGAATGGTCTTTGTCCGCTTCCTTTTTCGCCCGCTGAATCAAATTCATGCCATTTTCAACCTTTTCCTGGATCGGGCCTGCGATTTCCTGTGCCCCCTTATACAAATAATCAACGGACTCCTTATCACGGGATATCGATAAGAGGAAATCCATGATCGGTTCCATTATTGACAAGTACTTAATATATTTAGGGAGGCCATGGACCAATGCCGTCAATGCTTCCAATGATTCTTTAGTGGGAATGTATTTCCCGAATTCATCTCCTAGTCCTCCCAATAAATAGTCCATCGATTCTTTATCGCTCAGAGTGGATTTTATAAAAGCAATGTTTCGTTCTAAGGCAGAATACTGGTCAACAAGCTCAGGTAATTTTTCCAGAGTTTGGATTAAACTAGTTTGTATTTCCTTCTGGCTCAATAATGAAAGTAATGGTTGGAGATCAGATAAGTGATCAATCGTTGTTTTCTGCATAATCTTCCTCTCACTGACATGTTTTTTTATAACAAACCTTTCAACATTCCGTTCCAATAGACAATAGGGAGTACCTGCTTCTTTAATAAATACATACTGTATCTTTCCTTAGCTTGATCAAAAGGAAAGCTCTCATCCGGCTTAGATTCATAATCAAACTCTGCTAAAACTAAGCTGCCATATCCCGTTACAAGTGGGCACGAAGTATAGCCGTTGTACTTTTGCATACCTGTCTTTTGGTTCATTAGACATAATAAGTTCTGGACAAGAACCGGAGCTTGTTTTCGAATAGCGGCGCCCGTTTTTGATGTTGGCAAATTGGTGCAATCTCCAATTCCAAAGATATTTCCATATTTTTTATGGCGCAATGTATACGGATCTACATCCACCCAGCCAGTCTCGTTGGCTAATGGACTTTTCTCAATGAAATCAGGCGCACTCATTGGCGGGACGACATGAATCATGTCATAGGAAACCGTTACCAATTCATTCGTCGAAAGGTTTTTAAAAACAGCCTTTTTTTGCTGTGCATCTATTTCCACTAAATTATGCTGATAATGTGTTTCAATTTCTTTTCTTTCAATTACTTTGTTCAATGTATCGGCATATTTTTTTACGCTAAAAATACTGCCCGCTCCTGAGAAAAAGTGGATCGTGGAATTTGAGCGAACCCCTGATTTGCGGAAGTAATCATCCGCCAGGTACATAATTTTTTGCGGTGCACCGCCACATTTAACCGGTGTATTCGGATTTGTAAAGATGGCATTACCGCCGCTGAAATTGCGAATATTTTCCCAAGTACTATCGACATAATCGAAAGAGTAGTTACTGCAGACGCCATTCTTGCCAATGCTTTCTTTTAAACCTTTCACCTTGTTCCAGTCAATTTGAATACCTGCTGCAACCACTAAATAGTCATAACTCAATTTGTTGCCAGATGACGTTACGATTGATTGTTCATTTGGAAAAAAATCTTCAACCGCTTCTTTAATCCAAACAATACCATCTGGAATTAAAGTAGACTGTTCTCTTTCTGTTACCTTTTTATCAACAACCCCGCCACCAACCAGTGTCCATAGCGGCTGGAAATAATGTTTTTCAGCAGGGTCAATAATGGCAATTTCCCCATAAAGAGCCCTTGATTCTTTTAATAGACGTGCTGCCACAGTAATACCGGCACTTCCGCCGCCTACAATCACAACTTTGTAGTCTGTCATATCATTCATATAAACCCTCCTCTAGTCACCTAAGTTTGCACAGATTCAAAGTCTATTTTTTTTAATTTCCTCCACCTCCCTCTTTTCGGTTTTTTATCTTGCAAGTGTTGTGCCAAAATAAAACCATTGGTAATTCAGCCTTCTTGTTTCTGAAAAAACCAGTAATTTATCATTTCCGCTATGAAAATAGTGTAAATCTACCGTTTCGTACTGTTTTCTAGATTCCCAAATTTGAAAATACTTTCTTAATTATTCAAAAAAAGATTGCAAATGAGATTTGCAATCTTAGGACTTTCCTATGAACAAAGTTTATTTAAAAATTGTAATGTCCGTTCATGCCCTGTTTGTTCAAAAATTTGTTGAGGTGTTCCTTCTTCAACGATCACACCTTTATCAATGAATACGACTTTATCCGCCGCTTCACGTGCGAAATTCATTTCATGAGTCACGACAACCATCGTCATTCCTTCTTTAGCCAGCTCCTTCATGACCTTAAGTACTTCTCCTACTAGCTCGGGGTCTAACGCGGAAGTAGGTTCATCAAAAAGGAGGACTTCAGGCTCCATTGCCATTGCCCGTGCAATTCCTACCCGTTGTTGCTGTCCACCAGATAGCTGGGATGGATAGTGGTTCGCCCGTTCCGATAATCCTACCTTTTTCAGCAATTGAAGAGCCCTCGTACGAGAGGTTTCCTTGTCTTGTTTACGAACGTAAACTAAACCTTCCATAACATTTTCTAGTGCCGTCATATGAGGAAACAAATTGTACCCTTGGAAAACCATACCTGTTTGTTGACGGAACTTAATCACTCGATCTTTTGGAACTTGTTTTTTCTCCTGAAAATCCAAAGAAAACTTTCCAAGCGTAATGGTCCCTTTTGTAGGCGCTTCCAATAAATTCAGACAACGTAACAAGGTTGTTTTCCCTGAACCCGATGGCCCAATGATACAGACTGTATTGCCTTCCCCTATTTTAAGATCGATTCCCTTTAAAACCTCAGTTTGTCCAAATTGCTTATGCAGGTTCTTTATCTCAATCACGCGAATATCCCCCTATCAAATTAGCCCGTCACATAACGATCAAGCCGTTTTTCCATACGTCCTTGAGCGTTAGAAAGAACTGTACTGAAAATCAAATAAATAAATCCTGCTAGACAATAGAGTACCAATGGTTCATAGGTTGTAGCGGTAATTTGCTGGGCCACTCTAAACATTTCCGTCACTGTAATGGTAGCAGCCAAAGATGTATCCTTTACCAAGCTGATAAAACTGTTTGCCAAAGGCGGGACAGATACTCGTGTTGCTTGTGGGAGAATAATTCTTTTTAATGCCTGCGGGTAGCTCATCCCAATTGAGTAACCTGCCTCCCATTGACCCTTGGGAATGGATAGTATAGCTGCGCGAATAATCTCTGAGTTATACGCGCCCACATTAATGGTAAAACCGATTATAGCGGATGGCAGCGGACCAATGGTAACCCCTATACTTGGAAGACCATAAAAAATAACAAACAGCTGAACAAGCAGCGGTGTTCCCCTAATCACCCATACATAAAATCGTGCAGCAGCATCCAGAGGTTTAATTCCCGAGATTCGAGCCAGTGCAGTAAGCAGAGCAAGAATCAGTCCCAGAAAAAAAGATAGGAGTGTCAACGGCACGGTAAAAGCAACCCCTGCTTTTAACATCGGAAAAAATGAGTTGACAACGATGTCAATAATTCGGTCCATTCTTTCTTGATCCAACATTCGAACACTCCTTATTTAGAAACATCGGTTTCAAAGTATTTTTTTGAGATGCTTAAATACGTCCCATCTTTCTTCATATCGGCGAGTGCTTTATTGATAACATCGACCAATTCTTTATTCCCTTTTCTTAACATAATTCCCATTTTTGTTGGTTCATCAAGCTCAGCTACAACTTTAAGCGGTGCATTTGGCTGTTGCTTTTTGAAATCAAGATAAGACAACCCATCATTAATCGTCGCATCCACACGTTTTGAAATTAATAAATCAATAGCTTGATTAAATCCTTCAACACCGACGATTTCAGCACCATTCGAAGCTGCCATGTCTTTAAACATACTAGTTAGTGACTCGGCTGACTTTTTCCCCTTCAAATCTTTGAACGTTTTAATCGTGTTATTGTCTTTGCTGACAATTAAAGAAGGTTTTGACACATTCGTTGGATCAGAAAAATCATATTTTTCCTGCCGGTCAGGACGAATACCCACTTGACATGCAATGATATCGAAGCGCTTCGAATCAAGTCCCGCAAAAATTCCGTCCCACGGGGTTTCAACAAATTCAGCTTTCACACCAAGCCTTTTTGCTACTTCTTCAGCGATTTCGATATCAAAACCAGTTAATTTTCCCGATGCATCATGGTAACTAAACGGTGCATATGTTCCTTCTGTACCGATTTTAATCGTCCCATCTGCTTTTATTTTTTCCAGTAGGTTCTTACTTTCTGCCGCCTGATCGGGTTTGGCTGATGTTTCTTTTTGAGTGTTTCCGCATGCCGTTAATACAAGTGCTACGAATACCGAAAAAGCAAATATAAATAAACTCTTTTTCATAAAAACTTCCCCCTGTATTTATAAAAAATGGATGATTTGCGGTTTATTAGCTTCATTTTTCAGTATCATTTAAATATTCTGTTAATTTATCCCGTTTCAATATCTACTTTTTTCAAATGAACTCCACCTCCTCCTATTCAATTACTTTTTATGCAAAAGTTGTGCCAAAATAAAATCCTTGTTAATTCAACATTCCTGCTAAAAAAAAAGATGCATCATTATCATTTCTGCGATAATTCTAGTGAAAACCTACTGTTCAGTACTATTCTCCGATTCCCAAATTCGAAAAATATTTTTCAATTATTCAAAAAACATTCCTTTTAAAGCCAATAAATATAGAGCAATATCTCCATATTTATTGGCCCCTGGCAAGGATTTTCTATCCTAGTTTTCCACTTGCCTCAACAATTTGATTAAGAAACTGTTCAACCTCTTCCTGACTTTTTCCAAGTTTACTTACAAAGCGGTCCAGTTCCTTCCCTTCTTGAAAAGCAATAAAGCTTGGGATTCCGTACACGTCTAGTTTCTCTAAAACTTCTGGAAAATGTTCTCGGTTTACTGCAATCATTTCTACCTTTTCTTTATACGATTCTTCTAAAATGGGCATAAATAAATCGGTATGCTGGCAGTCTGGGCAATATTCGGCATAGAATTTGGCCATAACTGGTTTTGTTGATAAAATTGCCTCTTCAAACTCTTGTTTTGTTTTAATCTCTTTCATTTTTAAATCCTCCCTATATTTGGTTTTCCATGATAGATTGATTGTTTTCACTACATAATTCACTTGCATCAAGGTATTTTTCGCAATCCAGTGCAGCCATACAACCACTTCCTGCAGCGGTAATGGCTTGGCGGTATTGATGATCTTGAACATCCCCGCAGGCGAATACACCTGGAATATTGGTTTCGGTAGTACCAGGATTCACCACGATATATCCCATATCATCCGTTTTGATTTGATTGTCTAAAAATGCCGTGTTCGGTTTATGGCCGATGGCAACGAAAACACCATCCGTTTCCAGAACTTCCTCTTTTCCTGTTTCGCTGTTTGTTATTTTCAATCCAGTAACACGTCGTTCCCCTGCGATTACTTCTTTAGGAATGGAATTTAAGCTCCACGTAATTTTGGGATTCTTTTTGGCACGATCTTGCATAATTTCGGAAGCGCGAAGCTCCTTTCTGCGGTGCACAACCCGAACCTCCGAAGCAAACTTCGTTAAAAAGTTTGCCTCTTCCATAGCAGAATCTCCGCCGCCGACAACGATAATTTTCTTCCCTCTAAAGAAAAATCCATCGCATGTTGCACAGGTGCTTACCCCACGGCCAATATTTTCTCTTTCCCCTGGAATACCCATTAGTTTCGCAGAAGCCCCCGTTGAAATGATTAAAGATTGTGTTTTGAGCTCCCCTATTCCTTCCACCGTTAAGGTAAAAGGGTTATTGGAAAAATCGACTTTTTTAACCCATCCTCTTTTAAACTTTGCTCCGAAAACCTCAGCTTGCTTTCGCATGTTCTGCATCAACTCTCGTCCCAGAATCCCTTCAGGAAAACCAGGGAAATTCTCAACATCTGTCGTCAATGTCAATTGTCCCCCTGGTTCAGGCCCTTCAATGACCAAAGGACTTATGTTAGCACGTGCTAAATAGATTGCAGCGGTTAACCCAGCAGGTCCAGTCCCTAGAATAATAGCTTTATACATCTCATTCCCCCCTTTCTCTTAGTCATGAAGATTAACTTGCAATATTCGTGCCAATTTTAAATTCCTTGCAAAATCACTATTTCCCCAGCTTCTGATAGGTTACTTATTCCTATTTCCTATCATGTTTGAAAAAAATTTTTTTAAAACTAAGAAAACATGAACCAGGTCAACTTACCAATTAAAAAAGGGCGATTCCGATTAGGAATCGCCTACATTAAAACCTATTCAGTTAGATCGCTTTAGTTACTGTTTCAACATCCTCGAGCTTCTCAGGCTTTAACTTCTTTATTGCAAATCCAGTGGCACCGTAGAGTAAATCGAATAATGGGACAAAGAAAGCTAAAAAGACATATGGGAAATAAGCATATGGCGATACACCCAGCATCTGCGAACAATAGATGGCGTTGGAATTCCATGGAATAACCGGTGCACCCATCGTTCCAACATCCTCGATATTACGCGATAGATTTTCTGGCGCCAAATGATTATTTTTAAAGACATTTCTCATAAGCGAACCCGCTACAATCGCAGTTAATAACATCGATGAGCCAATCATATTTGTGATTAAGGCAATTAACATAGTCACTAAAGTTATTTTAAAAGTAGAACCGTGTGTTCGTTTAACTAAAGGCTCTACTAAAGCACTGAGAATGCCTGATTGTTCTAACATGCCGGTTACACACATGGCTAAAAGGACAACAAGGAATGAGCTCATTAAACTGTAGAGCCCGCCTCTGCTTAGGATGGGGTCAACTAACGTACTGCCGCTTTTAAACACAAATCCATTGGTCATGATATCAAACACTTTTGTTAAATTATACCCCTGAGTAAAAACAGCGACAGCCATGCCGCTAAACACTCCCATTAATAGCGAGATAATAGATGGAATGCCCTTTATAAGCATCACTAGTACAACCAGAAGAGGAATCAATGAAATCCAGGATAAATGGAAATGCTTTGATATTACACCAGTGATTTGTTGAATCTCCTGCATATTCGCTCCACTTTTTCCATACTTTAAACCTAAAATGATAAAGATAATTGCTGTTAGAATATACGCCGGGACAGTTGACCATAACATATGTTTTACGTGTGACATTACTTTAGAGCCGGCAACGGTAGCTGCTAAAATGGTACTATCAGACAATGGTGACAACTTATCTCCAAAGAAGGAACCACAAATAATGGCACCTGCTGTCATTGCTTGGGGAACTCCAAGTGCATTACCAACTGTCATTAAGGCCAAACCCGCTGTACCCAAAGTCCCCCATGAAGTTCCGGTTGCAAGAGATGTTGCTGATGTTAGGAGCAAAGCCGTGATTAAAAAGTATTGCGGTGAAATTAATTCTAAGCCCCAATACATAACATAAGGGATTGTACCAGAAGCCATCCAGGTAGCAATCATGACGCCGACTACTAAAATAATCGTATTCGGCTCAAAAGATTGCTTTCCCATTTCCCAAGCCATATTTTGAACCTCATTATATTTGTATCCCAGTTTCATAACTAGCAGGCTCACAACAATCCATAACAACAAAAACATTAATTCCAGAGATGCACCAAAACCAAGTGTTCCTGTAAGCAGCAGGCCGAAAAAGATTAAGACAGAAACCACTGCATATTTAAATGACACCGGAAATTTATAAGATTTATCATCCCACAAAACAGTTGCATTTCCCTGCTTTTCAGGTTTGTTCCCCATACGCAAAACCTCACAATTCAATTAGTTTTTTTAAAAACCATATTTATCATAGTTTAGCTTAATCTGTTTCAATGCGCGCTCTAGTAAAGCCCTTGTGCAAGCAATATTTACTCTTACAAAGTTACCACTATCTTTTCCGTATGAACTCCCATCATTGACTCTAACCCCTGCGTCTGTAAAAAATTCATCCAATTCCGTACCGGTGAGGCCCAGCCCCTCACAGTCAATCCATAACAAATAGGAACAATCAGGATCCTGTACTTTTAACTTTGGTAAATGTTTATGGATATAGTTAATCGAAAAATCAATGTTGCTTCGTAAATAAGCATTTAATTCATTCACATAATAATCGCATTTATTATAAGCCGTGATTAAAGCCTCTACCCCTAAATAGTTATAATCAAAGTGGTATTTTGTGTAAATATCATCAAATGCTTTTTTCATATTTTTATTTTTTATAATCACATATGCGCTGAAGAAAGAGGCTAAATTAAAGGTTTTGCTTGGAGAATTCATGACCACCACATTTTGATCTTCTTCCTCACAAATCTCTAAAAAGGAGTGAAAAGGCAAACTTTTGTGAATCATATCGCTATGAATTTCGTCACTTATAATCATTACGTTATTCTCACGGCATAAATCATACATTCTCTGCATTTCCACTTTTGCCCATACCCGCCCGATTGGATTGGCTGGATTACATACAAGAAGTATTTTCACATCTGGTAGCTTTAGTTTAGCTTCTAAATCTTCAAAATCAATCTGATAACTTCCGTTGTAGTAATTTAATGGATTGTCGACTGCAACTCTATTAAAATTCTCTATTACCCTTTTAAAGGTTGCATAGACAGGAGGCTGTATCACTACTTTGTCTCCCGGATTGGTATAGGCATCTAAAAACATCCATAACGCCCCTGTCATTAATCCAGGCGCATAACTAATATCGTCTGCCCTAATATCAATTTTATGATGGCGGCCATACCACCCTTTGATCGCATCATTAAATCGATCATGCGGAAAATATCCATAACCAAATACGCCAAAATCCACCTTTTCCCTTACAGACTCTAAAACTTCATGTGGTGCCTTGTAATCGGTATCGGCAATGCCCAGTGGAATCAATTGGCCGCATTTCCCTTCATTGTCCCATTTATCGGAATCCGTACCAATTCGATTAATCGTTTCATCAAAGTTGTGAATCATACTTACCCCCCATTTTTCTAAAAAATTACTGCGAATGCGTTTACATTTTCGCAGCCAATACCATTATCAAATGAAACTTTTTAAAAGTCTTCCGGACACACCCCGAGATGTGTCCAAAGAACAGACAATTTTAAATAGCTCCATATAACATTTTAATCTTCTCGTCCGTCCAGCCAAAAATCCCACCGGTATGAATAAACAGTATGTTTTGGCATCCCTGAAGTTTCCCATCTTTAAGTTCGTTGTATAAACCATACATCGACTTCCCGGTATATACCGGATCAAGGATAATCCCTTCTTCTTGTGCGAATTTCTCTATGAATCTCAGTTCATCCAATTGGCTCTTACCGTAACCTAAACCTATATAGCGATCGATAATGTTGATTTCCTCAGCCGAAAAACGGAGATGATGGTCTCTATATTGATCCATATCTTCTAAAATGTGTAATAGATCATGAACGGCTTGTTCCCTCTGATTTAAGACACTCATGCCAATAATGGTTTTATTTTGATTGCTTTCTTTATTTCCATATAACAAACCGGCATAAGTACCGCCTGACCCATTCGTAACCACAATCGTGTCGAACACGATTCCTAATTCCTGTTCTTGACGGAGTATTTCATAGTAAGCTTCTACATACCCTAGAGCACCAATGCCGTTTGAGCCTCCCATCGGAATGACATAGGGGTTGTGCCCGAAGTCAGTCAATTCTTTTGTCAATTTTGCAATCATGGGTGTTAAATCTTGATACTCATCCTCAGTTGCCGCCTTAATGGTTGCACCAACTAATTTAGTAAGAAATAGATTCCCTTCCGTTCTACTTACTTCACTTTCTTTTAAAATCAACAAGGACTTCATCTGATATTTAGCCGCCAACACCGCAGTCGCCCTCGCGTGGTTTGATTGGATCCCGCCACAGGTAATTAAATAATCACATTTTCTGTTTTTTGCGTCGGCTAATAAATATTCCAGCTTTCTAATTTTGTTTCCCGATGATCCCATTCCCGTCTGGTCATCGCGCTTGATAAAAACTGATTTGTTTAAGTGTTTATTGAAAAAGTCCACTTTTTCAACCTTAGTGGGTACATTGGCGATCTCTATTTTCTCCATAAAGCACTTTCCAATCCTTAAAGTATTTTTTTCTGTAAGACATTGGCTGTTTTTACATGATCCAAGGCTTTAAATAAATCATTTAGAAGATCATTTTTATCTTCAATGCCGCAGCTCAGCCGAACTAACCCGTCTGTCACCCCTAATTCAAGCCTCTCCTTTTCAGGAATTACGGCATGGGACATCGTGAACGGATAAGATAATATCGATTCTACACCGCCTAAGCTAACGGCCACTATAGGGATGCTTACATGGGCAAAAAAGCCCTTCACATTTTCATAGCTTCCTAAATCAAATGTTAAAACAGCTCCACCACTGCCTGCTTGGGAAAAATGAATCTCTCTTCCATTGTGATATTCAAGACCCGGATAATAAACAGCCTTCACCTTGTTATGTTTTAGAAGCTCACCCGCAATAAATGCCGCATTTTCTACTTCCTTTTCCATACGGATTTTCATGGTCTTGATTCCTCTTAAAATTAACCAACAATCATATGGGGGGAGCATACTGCCCAGCATTTTTTGCGTTTTGAATAACGTTTCCGCAATCTCTTGATCATTGGTTACAACCAATCCAGCGGTTACATCACTATGGCCATTGATAAATTTTGTCGCACTATGGATGACGATATCCACTCCCAAATTAATCGGATTTTGGAAAATGGGTGTCATAAACGTATTGTCGATGATGGTCAGCAAGTTGTATTTCTTCGCTAAATTAACAACACCTCTAATATCGGTAATCGTTAATAGGGGATTAGAGGGTGTCTCAATATAAATTCCTTTTGTATTTTTCTTGATTGCTTTCTTCCAGGCGTTAAGATCCGTCTCATCCACGAAAGTGTATTCAATTCCGTATCTCGGAAACATCTCGGTTACGAGCTGGTAGGCTCCCCCGTATATATCTTTACAAAGGATTACGTGATCCCCTTGTGAGAAATTTAGCAGTACCGCAGAAATTGCCGCCATACCGGAAGCAAAGGCATATCCATATTTAGCAAACTCCAAACAGGCAACCGTTTCCTCCAATGCTTTCCTTGTTGGGTTGCCAAAACGCGTGTAGGTAAACTCTTGTGATTGCGCAAATTGAGCTTGATGAAAGGTAGAAGATTGATAGATCGGTACGGATGAGCTTCCGGTATGCTGATCAATCAACGGACCACCGTGAATCAATTTTGTATCCAGTTCCATTTTTTTCACTCCTTTTGATTAATAATTATGCAAGAGTTGTGCCAAAATAAAATCCTTGTTAATTCAACATTTCTGCTTGCAAAAAGGAGTTGAAATTATCATTTCCGCGATGCTTATATCGAAACATGACCATTCAGTACCGCTATCCTATTCCTAAATTTGAAAATATTTTATTAATTATTCAAAAATATTTTTCCTTAAAGTAAAAAGATTGCAAATGAAATTGCAATCTCAGAGAAAAGTTATAAAACTTTTAGATGATATCGTTCTAGCTTACGATAAAGTGTCGATAAACTAATTTTCAATTCATCGGCTACTTTTTCTTTGTCATTTCGACCTTGACCACTCATAAAGAAGCTTTGAATAATAGACTTTTCATATTCGGCAACCATCTCATCTAAGCTTAACCCTCCTGTCTGAATAGGTGTCTGAATCTGGTACAAATAATCCGGAAGATCTTGAAAACTAATTACATCTGATTCCGCCATATTCACCATGTACTCCACAACATTTTCTAACTGCCGAATATTCCCTGGCCACTCATATTGGATTAGCCATTTTTCTAACTGTGGGTCCATCGTCATGTAAGGGCGGTTTAAGATTGAACAATACTTGCAAATGAAGTATTGGAGAAAGAAGGGAATGTCTTCCCTCCTCTCCTTCAATGACTTTGTATTTAGCGGAATCACATTGATTCGATAATATAAATCCTCGCGGAAGGTACCATTTTGAACCATCTCTTCTAAATTGCGGTGTGTTGCCGTTATCACACGAATATTTACAGGAAGCGATTTGTTTCCTCCCACTCTTTCAACCTCTCGTTCCTGTAATACCCTAAGGAGTTTGGGCTGCAGCGAAAGAGGGAGATCTCCTATTTCATCAAGAAAGATGGTTCCATGATTTGCTAGCTCAAACTTCCCTGCTTTTCCTTCCCGGTTTGCCCCTGTAAAAGCCCCGCCCGAATAGCCAAATAATTCACTTTCTAGTAAACTCTCCGGTATAGCGGCACAATTAACCGCAATAAAAGGGTTGTTTTTCCGATTCCCTTCATAATGAATCGCCTTTGCCAATACCTCTTTCCCCGTTCCCGTTGCCCCTCTAATTAAAACGTTTGCCATGCTGTTTACGATCCGCTTGGCTTTACGGATTACCTCTTTCATATCCTCGTTTTTGCTGACAAAGTTATCAAAGGTAATGACTTTATTTGTATTTAATGTCTCTTCGTATAAATTGCATTGTGATGCGAATCCTTCATTCTGCGAGATTAACTGGGATTCTACCACAAGACTTAGATGTTGGAGGAATCCCTTAAGTGATTCAGCATTTTCAATCATCTTTTCTTTTTGTTCCATTGAAAAGCCCATGAGTCCTATGGCTCCTAATGTCTCACTTCCCTTGACAATCGGAAAACCAATGGTTGCTGTCTCTTTGCATTCCTTAAAAAATTTACAGCTCATACAATGGGATTCATTTTTAATAACATCATAGGTCATATCGGGTCTGCCAGTCTTCATTACTGCACGCAACAAGGAGCCATCAGGTGCAGGTTTGCCAATTTGACGTTGATAGCTTCCTGTGCCGCTAACCCGATATCCGTTTCGGTCAAGTATGGTGATATCAAAACCAAGTACCGCTGTAAGGTTTTCCGAAAATAGTTGAATGAATTCCCGATTTTGAGTGATACCTCTCACATTTTCTACCTCCCGTATGCCCCAGTGCTTTTAAATTTTTCCACGTACTATTTCTCCATGCAATTTTCAAGCCAACTGTAAATTTCCGAAAAACTATGTAAAAAAAAGCAAAACGTCATTATTTTGCCAATTTTCTATTTTTCTATTATACTAAATTTCTCAATTATGAAAATACATTTTCTCAAGGTTGATAAAATTTCAGATATTAACCTACCAAAGACCTTACTGAGGTACAATTCCTTTTGCCGTACTGTTATTCTAATGCTGCTTCAAGATCCTTCCATATATCTTCTACATCCTCAATTCCAACTGAAAAACGAACGAGTCCATCATCGAGACCTGCTTTTTCTCTTTCTTCTTTCGGGATGATCGCATGTGTCATCGAAGCTGGATGTTGAATTAATGTACCTACATCACCTAGGGATACGGCTAAAGTACTTAGTTTTACTGAATTCATAAGTTTAACACCTGTTTCGTATCCCCCCTTCAAGACAAAAGAAATCATTGCTCCGGGACCTTTCATTTGTTTCTCCATGATCTGTTGATCTTCAAAGCTTGCAAGTCCGGGAAAATATACCTTCTCTATCGCCTTATGTTTTTCCAGACGTTCAGCCAAAATCTGTGCATTTTCTTGAGAGCGATCCATGCGAACATGCAAGGTACGTATCCCCTGACAGAGAAGCCAGGCATCCATAGGGGCCAAATTTGCTCCCATCGTCTTCTGCACTTCTTTTCTCATCGGATCAATGATTTCCTTACTGGAAATGACGAGTCCGCCAATAAGATATCCATGACCAGACAAATATTTTGTTGCACTGTGGATGACAATATCAATGCCGCATAAAATAGGATTTTGTAAGTATGGAGACAAAAATGTATTATCAACAACCGTCAAGATTCCCTTTTGCTTAGCAATCGCCGCTACACTCTTCATATCTACTAAGGAAAGCGTAGGATTAGAAGGGGTTTCAAAGTAGACCACTTTCGTTCTATCTGTAATGTGTGCCTCAAGCTCTTCCCCTGTCTTAAACGGGACAAATGTTACATCAATTCCAAATTTCTTTACCGTTTTGGATAGAAATGCGTGCGTCGCCCCATACAACGCTGTGTGTGCAACAACGTGGTCTCCCGCCTGCAAAACACCAAAAAGGCAGCCCGTTATGGCAGCCATTCCAGATGAGAAAGCCAAACATCCTTCACCAAATTCCAATTCCGCTACCTTCTCTTCCAGTTCTCTTACATTTGGATTCCCCAGGCGTGAATACATAAATCCTGGATCTTCTCCTGCGAAGCGTTGTGCTCCAATTTCTGCATTATCAAAAACAAATGTTGAAGTCATATAAACAGGGGAGATGTGTGAGCCATGTCCTGGATCTTTATTAACTTTTACCAGTTTGGATGAATAGTTCATGAGTATTTTCGCCTCCTAATTTTTTTACTTTCAAATAGTTGTATATAAATTTTTTGCAATTTTTATGCCAATTCCATAAACCTTATAAAATCTACAGTTTTAATTTTAAAATTATTAAGTTATTTTCATTTTTGCCAAGGTTTACTGCAAATCATTGTAATGATCGAACTTACCTATTTAGCATTATTGAGAATACTTTTCCCAAATTAAAGGATTATATATACGATTCTAACTTCTAGGTATTTCGTATGCCCGAAACATAAAAAATAAGCGTACCTTTCCGGTACGCAAACTTTTTTACGAACAAAGTTTATTCAAAAATTGCAATGTACGTTCATGCTGTGTATGGGTCAAAAATTTGTTTTGGTGGTCCTTCTTCGTCAATCACCCCTTTATCAATGAACACTACCTTATCCGCCGCTTTACGAGCAAAATTAATTTCATAAGTCACGACAACCATGGTCATTCCTTCTTTAGCAAGTTCTTTCATTACCGTAGAACCTCTCCTACCAACTCAGGATCTAACGCGAAGGTAGGTTCATCAAAAAGGAGGACTTCAGGTTCCATTGTCATCGCCCGTGCAATCCCTACCCGTTGTTGCTGTCCACCGGATAGCTGGGATAGATAGTGATTCGCCCGTTCCGATAATCCTATCTTTTCCAGCAATTGAAGAGCTTTCGTACGGGAGACTTCCTTTTCTTGTTTACGAAGATATAGCAGGGAGAACCGTTCCCATGGTTAGGGTTATCTAATTATCTTTATTTTCATTTCTCATTACCTTTAAATGCCAAGGTAAAAAGAATTTTTAATTGGATATACAGGCGTAAATTCACAAGGACGGTTCTCATGGCCATTTTATCCATTTTTCGGATTAAAAAAGCCGCAAGAACCGTCCCCATGGTCTTCTCTTCCCTTCATTTTCACCTTTACCTGTTTCAACTTTTCCTCCATCTTTTCTTCAATTTGTTTGGAGAGATCTCCTTCGTAACTTGTACCGATATTTAGTTTTCCAGACAAGTCTTTAATCCCTACCTGCCCAAAATTATTGGCATATTCCATATGATTGATAATAATTTTCTCCACTCGTAAATGTTCAATTTTTATGTTTGGCTGATTTTCTTCACCTTTGGGTGCGGCCGGCGGGGAATCATTTTCAGACGGTTTCTTTAAATCCCTTATGGTTGCTTCCAGATCAGCGATCTTTTTTTCCAACCTTTTCAGCTCTCTGTTAAACACCTTGGATGATGTGAAATAGCGAAAAAGGAACCTCATCGCAGCCCTCAAATCTGGATGAATCGTAACGGTTATTCATTCTTATAAAAACCAAGTTGCACGACCTGAGTTAAACCGTTTGACCATCCCTTAAGTTTCTCCCTCTTTTCATCATATTGGGTGTAACTGAAATCATGCAAAAAAAAATGACGTTACTAAATTACAGTACGCCCAACAAGTTGAATAGCATTATTTCTTTCTATACTAAAATTGGCCTGAAATTGGAATGGCTGTATTTCCCATTTGCCCCTGATCCGTCACATCCGGGTCCCCAAATCCGTTAACGGAAATAGATCCTGTAGGAGATAGATCTCCAAAGGCGAAAGTGGCTCCGACAAACTTGGAATTAGCGGTATGACTGTTTTGGATGTTTTGTCCAATGTCCATGTTGGCGTTGTTATTGATGCCGTTTGCTTTTATGTTAAAAATATTAATTTGATAAGGCATTTACCTTTCATTCCTTTATGATCGGATTTGTAATGACGTTGGATGGATCTGCAATATCTCCCATATCATTCATGTCCGGGTCAATAAACACATTTTCCATCGCTGCACTTGGCGGTGCAAAATCACCATAAGAAGCATTCTGACCTTGAGACTTTGTATTGGCTGTATGTGCATTATGAAGAGCATCACCGATGTTTACAGATCCATTGTTCGATACACTGTTAATTTTAAAGCTGAAAATATTGATGACAGTCTGCATCTGTCACACATCCTTTACATGAGTTAACCCATCATATGCAAACACCCGCCTATCCGTTATTAAAACTTACATTTTCCACAGGGACTAGTTCTATTTTATCCATTTGTTCGGTAAAAAAAGCCGATAGAACCGTTCCGTGGTTCCCCACCCCGTACAAAAAAAAACGGACCCAAATGGGTTGTCATTCAACGCCCTCTTGGGTCACTTTCATGTAGAAATTAAAACCAACAAAATGGAAATATTGGCCAGCAAAATGGAATGAAACATGCTCCCCAAAATCCATATCCATAACCTTCATTTTTATAAGAAGGATTGAATTCAACAATTTCTAATCCATCCTTTCTTACTTCTACGACTCTCCCTACTGCCCATTCTCCATTTTCTTTCTTAAAACGAACCAATTCGCCCTCTAAGTGACGGGCGGTTTCATAATTTAATTGCATTGAAGTCCCTCCTTTCAATAGTGGACTTACTATAAGGTATGATAGATTTACCTTCTTGCAAGGGCAAACATCATGAGCTTGTCTGAAATGCTAGAAATTCTTATCACTAGAGTTAGATAAAGGATACAACGGAGTAAGGCCTCTTCTATGTATTCTAAAATCAGATGGTAAACACTTGAAACTAGTACAAAAAACGATTACAAATCGACAAGGTCCGACCTGTATTTTTTCAATCAAACGTTTGATTAAAACCGATATAAAGCCTTTTGGAAAACGAACATTGTTCAGTTTCCCCGGAAATTTTTTGTCGATAAATCCAATTCAACTTTCCCGATTTATCTACTAAACTCTCAAAAAATGTCTTATGCCAGCAAGACATTCTAGTCCTTCCAAATAGGGCCCCTACACAAACATGGAAGCGTCCCCATGGTCTAGTTGAATGAACAAGCAAGTTTCAATAGGATATGCCGTCCGACTAAATAAATGATTGGACAGGATGGTAAGTTTGTCCATACCAATTTTTTAGCATCGAATAAAATAATAAGAGCATCTTCATGCTTAGTTCCAGCATAGGAGGGTTGATAAAAATGAATAAAACAAAATCAAATCAAACATATTCAAACCGTGTGGTAAGGGCAGAGTTTGATAATAACTGGGAGACTACGATTACCCCAACAGGTTACGTCAAATATATTGCATTAAAAGATCATGCAAAAGTAGAACTTTTACTTTCTGATAGCTCGAGAAGACTTGTAATTTTTCCGAAGAATGGTTATGTACTAGTAGGAAGCGGGGGAACAAGTCATTTTAGTAAGCCCCATTTGACTATAACCCCTAACAAGTAAGTTCCACAGGTACGGTTCTCGTGGCCTATTCTATTCATTTCTTGAGCCAAAAAGGCCGACAGAACCTACCCTATGGTAAAAAAACGGCTATCCCCAAATTAGTGGATAACCGTTTTTTATAGAAATAATAAGTATCTCATCAATAATTGGGTTACTAGGTTAATAGCAGATTGTACCACTCCATCTACTTGTAACTCATCTTGATTTATTGTAATATTCAATCTCTCAATGATCTGTGCCAACTCTTGCAATTGTTTAGGGTGTTTTATCTGGAATCGTTCCTCGTACTTTAAAAATTTAAAATTAATAGTATCATAATTGTTTGTTCATAATTTGTTCATTTATCTTTTCTAAAATAGTTTTTGCTAGGACAAAGCAAATGCTTAATCAAACCCCTTCTATTAAAAGTGCAAGGTACCTTCTTCCAAAGAGAATACCTTGCACTTTATTTTTTGTCGAAAAAGCTTCAGGGACGGTTCTCAAGGTTCAAAGATGCCACAAGAACCATCTCCGTGGCTTAGTTGTAATTGAAAACATATTCTTGTGATCGATGGTGGAACATAGATTGAAAGGAGAGGTGATAAAATGAATTCTTCGCCTAAACCCAACAAAAAAGGACGATTGGCCATAAATCCCGTCATTCTTGTACTTGGCCTTGTCAGCTTATTTACAGACTTATCCAGTAATATGATTGTCCCCATTCTGCCCTTATACCTTACATCCGTGTTACATGTACAGGTAGGATCCATTGGTATTATTGAAGGAATAGCCGAAAGTACTGCAAGTATTTTGAAGTTGTTTTCCGGCTGGATATCGGACCGCATAGGGAAACATAAGCTGCTCATGTTAATTGGCTATGGGCTATCCAATTTGACTAAACCACTTTTTGCGTTAAGCACCTCCTGGAGTCAGGTCCTTATTATCCGTTTTTCCGATCGATTTGGAAAAGGAATAAGAACCTCGCCTCGTGATGCGCTTGTTGCAGATTCCACAACGAAAGAAGAGCGTGGGAAAGCATTCGGTTTTCGCCGCTCTATGGATGCTTTAGGTGCAGCCTTAGGACCCTTGGCAGCCTTTGGAATTTTAGCTATTTATGCAGGTAATTATCGTCTCGTATTCTGGTTATCGGTTATTCCTGGAGTGCTGGCCATTATTCTTATCATCCTTTTTTTGAAAGAAAAGGAGCGGAAAGAAAAGGTTAAACAAGCAAGCCTTCCGAAAATAGGGTTTAAAAATCTAGATCGTCGCTTTATTTGGTTTTCTTTGATTTTCACGTTTTTTACGGTCGGCAATTTTTCTGATGCATTTCTAGCATTACGCGCTCAGGACGCAGGAATGCTACCAGCTCTCATCCCACTTGCCTTTTTCGCTTTGAATCTGAGCAGCAGTATCTTTTCGATGCCGATCGGAATGCTATCCGATCGTATTGGCCGCCGTCCCGTCCTTATATTTGGATTGCTGATTTTTGCTGCGATTTACTTTGGATTTGGCATAGTCAAAAGCGTCCCTTGGATTTGGGTATTGTTTGTTTTTTATGGGTTTTACTATGCTTTTACCGAAGGGATACAAAAAGCTTATATTGCAGATATTGTACCTGAAGGACAAAGAGGCACAGCGATGGGTACCTTCAACGCGATGACCGGTTTGGCAGCATTGCCGGCAAGTATCCTAGCGGGATTTTTATGGCAGGCATTTGGACCAATAGCTGCTTTCGGTACGAGTAGTGTGATTGCTGTAATTGCTGCATTATTGATGATGATCTTGCGCATTTAAGGTTCCACGGATGGTTCCACTGTCCTTGGGGCCTTGCAATGAAATTATGGATGATTTCATGTTCCGAGAACCACCCTTTTGCTTGCACCGGCGTTGGGTGGTTTTCTTGTTTTCTAGAACGTTTTCCGAAAGAAATAAGCAGGGACGGTTCTCAGGGTTCAACCATGCCCCAAGAACCGTCCCCATGGTCACCTTTGTTTGTTAACTTTTTATAAATAATGTAAACATTTTCCCCAGTAGATAGTAACGGCAATTATTTATTTGTATAATTTTTAAAAATACTCGAATGGAGATGAATAGGATGGAGCATCATCATTTGAAACCGTTGCCAATAATTACGAAGGTCAAAAAGGAATCTTCATTATTTAGAGTACAAAAGAATGCACGAACAATCCTGCTCGTAATGATTTCATTGTTTATTGATGTCATTATGGTTATAACCAATATCAGTAAAATAGCGAGTATCGGATTAGGAATGATATCAATATTTATTTTTTGGTTCGCCTTGGATAATTACCACGAACGTCACAGGGACGGCTCTCATGGCCCCCAAAAGCCGTGAGAACCGTCCCCATGATCTTAATGAGAACTGGATTCATCATGGGAACTTGACTCATCATGGTCATGGTCTTCCTTACACCCACAATGTTCGTTGTCCTCATGACAGCATTGAGTTAACGAATCATCCGGACACTCTTCCGGAATCAGAAATGCACTGATCTAAATTAGGATTTTGTAGTACTTCATACGGGCGCATCATGTCGTGATCCTCATGTTCAAGGATATGGCAGTGCCAAGGATAGATTCCTGTAAATGGTCCAAAGCGGGCAATAATTCGAGTGACTTCATTAGGATTGGCCCGAACGGTATCTTTCCAACCTCTTTCATTAGGATCTGGCTCACGTGCCGGACCTATACTAGTTGCATTTCCATTTTCATCCACCGTGATGGATTCACGATTAAGAATCTGGAATTGAACGAGGTGCAAGTGAATTGGATGGGTGTCACCCGTCAAGTTGTACAGTTCCCATACTTCTACGGTCCCATTATACGGGGTTTCAGTAATCGGCAATTCATCCCACTCCATGCCGTTCAGTAAAAGTTTCAAACGGGCTGGAAATTCCGGATCATCCATTTCCATTAAGAAGTTCTGTCTAACCGTCACACCAGTTGGTTCGAGCCTTTCTATGCAGCTTAATGTTTGGGGAATTTGACTTCTATCTGATTCCGAGCGTTTTTTACTAACACGAAATTCCATAATTTCCGGCAGGACGGGAGTATCAGGGGCACCGTTAGGAAATGGTGCGGGTGCGTCGTTTGTTAGGATGATTTTTTGACCTGCATATTTTGAAAAATCGACAATAACATCTGCACGTTCCGCTGGAGCAAGTAAAAGTCCCTTGGCATTTGAAACTATAACAGGCTTCTCAAGAAAGCCGCCATCCGTTCCTATTTGAATAAAATCCTGTCCGGAGCTTAGCCTTAATCGGTAAAATCGGGCATTGGAGCCATTGAGGATACGGAAACGGTATTTTCGCGGTTCGACTTCAAGATAGGGCCATACTTTTCCATTAACTAAAGCCGTATTACCAAAAAACTCAGGAACGACAGATGGATTCGGCAGTACTTCTTCATCAAACGGGAGAGGCGGCTGTTGTGCTGGTGGCGGTTGATGGCCTGGCTGCGATGGGTAGAAAAGTTCACCATTAGGATAGAATGAACGATCTTGAATCACAAACGGTATTTCATATTTTCCCCGTGGGAGATTTAGTTTCTTCTCTTTCTTATCTCGAATAAGATAAAAGCCGGCAAGCCCTGCATAAACATTTAATCTGGTAATCCCTAGTGCATGGTCATGATACCAGAGCGTTGTTGGACGCTGACAATTCGGATAGCAGTAAACTTTATGCAGGAATTTACTGCCAGAATTTTCAAAGTTTCGCGTAAACCAGGCTTCAGGATACCCGTCGTTTTCCGGTCGTACACGTCCTCCATGTAAATGAACAACCGTTCTAACAGAGGGTTCATTAGGTTCTGCGCCATGAACCGTTCTATCCACAGGCAGAAGATGTTCAAATGGCAATTGGTTTTCCCACTTGACTAGAATAGGCTGATTCCTGCGGACTTCAAATGTGGGACCAGGATACATTCCGTTATAACCCCAAACTGTAGTAATGGGTAAGTCTCTGTGTAACTTTTGCTTAACTTGCTTCATCGTTACCTCATAGTAGGGAATCCCATCTCGATGACCAACAGGTTGTATCACTGAAGGCAGAGGCAAAGCATCAACAAACTTCGTTAAAAACGACAATATTTAACTCCTCCTTATTTTTTAAGAATTCGCGCCTTAGTTAAAAGGGATATTATGATGAATTATCGGAAAATATAGGGGATCAGTACGATTTTTGCGTACTAGCAGTCTATGCTGTAAATAAGGGAAAAGTTAGAGATAAAAGTACAAAGGAATAAAAAAATCTAAGAATAGCATGCGATCATCTAAATACTAGATTGTGAATGGTACTTAAATGCAAGGGTGGCATTGACCGGCGGAGCTGGTTTTTCTGTTAAAAGGGAAAAAAGCGGGGTTTCGATTTCTCATAGAATTGTCGATAAAACCGAAAAAGTGTTGATATAATCGAAATTTGTGTCGATATCCTTTGAAAATGTGTTGATATACTGAAACACCGGCTATCTATATTTAGAGGCAAGAATCGGAATTCCACATGGGCGGTTCTCTTGGTCTATTTTATTCATTTCTCGAATCAAAAAGACCGCCAGAACCGCCCCCATAATCACTTAACACCTGACATATTTACGTTTGAAACCAAGTCTCCCTCGATCTAGATCCTTTTGGATATTTTCGGATGCAAGTAAAATACTGCTTTTTTTCTTGTCCCGCCTGATTTCGACTGGTCCTACTGCCTTTGCGGTTTCAAGTGCCTTATCATGGAGCGGCAAATAGGAAATTCCGACGGTGTACATAAAATTATTCATAGCGGATTTCGTTTGATCCGGAGCATCGTGAATCGTAGTTTCCACGTGTTCAAGCATACTGGCAATCTTGCTCTCACTAAATTCGCTATCCGGGCGATTTCCCAAAAGCCAGCAGTAACAACTCCAGCCGGCCGACATTCTAATTTCTTCCCCGCTTGCAATCCATTTATCGGCGACTGCTTGCGCAATATCGGTTTCAGCCAATGTTACTGCAACAACATAATCGGACAACATATAAAAATACGCTGCATCGATCCAACGCTCAAAATCCGCCTCTGTCATTATCATAGGATCTGCAATGATGCCGGCAAAATACATAGCATCGTAGTTTCCAGTGGCGTAAAGCTCCTCGGCCAAAGGCTGATCTTTCTTGATTTTCTTTGCCATCGGCTTCATGGCACCGGTAGCCACGCCAAAAAGGGGCTCATGTGCACCATTACTTATGTAAGTCTTTTTCATTCGTTCCTTGCCAAGCGCTTCTAGTTCTTGCATAACCGTTTCAAAATTCATCGTTTACACTTCCTTCCTTTATCATCATACCCAAATTCTATAGGGATGTTCTCATGGTTATTATTCAAAAAACATTTATAAAGAATAAAGAAAAGAAGAGTGACATTTTTAGCCACTCCCTATCAAAATGAAATATAATTTTCACATTATAGTATAGAAAAAATAGAACGGTAACCTATACGTACAGACTTAAAAATTGTTTTTTGTAAAAATAGTAAAAATTCATGGTATACATCCATTGGATTGGTTTGTTTTGTTTCAATTAATACATAATGATTATAATCATTTAGTAGCCGATCGAGCTCTTGGCTACATTTGATTGTTTCATGACACACCAATCCTTTATCCATTCCTAGCTTAATCATCTCTTCTCTTTTCTTGCTTATAGCCACTTCCAAATCTGCCAATTTCATTATGAACTCACACCTCGAAAAATTATTATAACTGTGTATATCTGCTAATCATATGAGGCAACTTGGACACCAAAATCATTATAACATTTTCCGACTTTTAAAAAATCAATTCGATAAAACAAGATAAAAACAGACAAAAATAGACGCTATCCGTATTCTTTACGCTGTAATAATTTGGATGTTACCCTGCATGATCCATTTTTAAAATACATGGTTTTTTTTACCAATAAAAAAATAAGGGCTGACACCATTTACTAATGGTTTGAATTGTTTAGACGTCACAACAAACACATCAACTGTTTCCATTACTAATAACAAAGCAATATGGTTGAGACCCGCCTCATCGTGAAGCCGGTCTCTTTAATAGAATAATGAAGGGAGGGACCTATAAATGGGAATTCTACAGGGACGGTTCTCATTGATCCCCATTTATTAAGCTTTTATAAATAAATGATGAAGAAATTTATGCCATAGGAACTAGTAAACTCTCGCCTTTCCATTGGTAACCACACGATTTCGTTAATCGTTAAATTTTTTATAGAAAAATAAATAGGCCTTTTTTCCTTAATCTAACAAATCGAATTTACAATTCTTAACATTTAGTTAAAACTAGCAAACTATAATAGGACTTGTTGAAACCGATATATGGAAAAGAGGGGTAATTTCATGAATAACGAAAGAGCACTGGATGAATGGATCAAAAACTGGAGTGAGGAAAGCCTGAGCAGAAATTTGGACCGGCGCAGCTTTTTACAAGGCGCCACCAAAATTGCAGGACTATCATTAGGTCTCGCTCTCGCCCAGTCAGTTGGAGGATTGAACGTTGAAGCTGCTCCAATGTTTAGTGATTATCCTTTTACCCTTGGTGTTGCATCCGGTGACCCGCTATCTGATGGTGTCGTATTATGGACAAGACTTGCACCAGACCCGTTAAACGGCGGCGGAATGCCCGACACCGATTTCGAAGTAAAATGGGAAATGGCACAAGACGAGCATTTCCGCCACATCGTCCAAAAAGGAACGGAGATTGCCTCCCCACAACTCGGACATACCGTCCATGTTGAAGTAAGCGGGTTAAAAGCCAATCATCTTTACTATTACCGTTTCAAAAGCGGAAACGAAATTAGTCCAGTAGGAAGAACAAAAACACTTCCTAAGGCAGGTTCTAATGTCTCCAATCTAAAATTTGCCTTTGTCTCCTGTCAGCAATATGAACATGGCTACTATACCGCTTATCAGCATCTGGCTAAAGAAGATCTCGATGTGGTATTTCACCTTGGGGATTACATCTATGAATACGGAGCAAACGAATATGTTGCAGCGAACGGAAACGTCCGGACTCATATTGGTCAAGAAATTATCACTCTTCAAGACTATCGAAATCGTTACGCCCAGTATCGCAGTGATGCAAACTTAAAAGCTGCCCATGCTGCCTTCCCTTGGATTGTCACCTGGGATGATCATGAAGTGGAAAATAACTATGCAAATGTCATTCCCGAAAAGGGACAATCTGTTGAGGAGTTTATCAAACGACGTGCAGCTGCGTATCAAGCCTATTATGAAAACATGCCGCTCCGCAAATCGACCATGCTTGGCGGTAACATGCAATTATTCCGCAGCTTCCAATATGGCAACCTAGCCAATTTCTTTGTTCTTGATACCCGCCAATACCGGGATGACCAGGCAAATGGAGATAAAAGCAGCCCGCAGACGGCTGAGTCTCTTGATCCAAACCGAACGCTAATGGGCACGGAACAAGAAAATTGGCTTCTCGACAACCTGGAACAATCCAAAACCATATGGAATGTGTTGGCACAGCAAATTTTCTTTGCACAGCGGAATTACGGCACCGCTGCTTCACCAAAATTCAGTATGGATGCCTGGGATGGTTATCCGGCTGCACGCCAGCACCTACTAGATTTTGCAAAAACCAGAAACATCGACAACTTAATCATTTTAAGTGGAGATGTTCATGCAAACTGGGCTTCCAATCTATTGACCAATTTTGATGATCCGAACGCGAAGATCATTGGAGCGGAGTTTGTTGGAACTTCGATTACCTCCGGCGGTGATGGATCGGATAAACGAGCCGATACGGATAAAATCTTGGGCCTCAACCCGCATATTAAATTTTTCAATGATTTTCGCGGATATGTTCGCTGTAAGGTGACACCGGAGAAATGGCAAGCAGATTACCGCGTGGTTCCATACGTATCTTCACAGGGGGCAGACATTACGACAAGAGCTTCCTTCGTCTTTGAAAAGGACCAAAACGGACTAAAGGAAATATCAAAAGCCACTGTTCCGCATGGCAAGCAGAAATCTAATGAAGTAGAGGAAGATCGTGATCGTGCTCATACACGTGCACATGAAAAACAAGTAGAGAAACAGCGCGGAAAAGTCCTACATTAACTTAAATCGAAAGGCAGTGATTGAGCATGTTATCCAATATTGGAATCCCCGGTTTAATTATCGTTCTCGTAATTGCATTAATTATATTTGGCCCCTCCAAATTGCCCGATATCGGCCGGGCGTTTGGCCGAACCTTAACAGAGTTTAAAAGTGCCTCCAAGGGACTTATTTCAGACGAAGAAAAAGAGGATGAAAAAAAGCCAGTCCTGACAGCTGTAGAGAAAAAGGGATAACAGATTTAAAAGTGGACGGGGCAACTCGTCTACTTCTTTTTTGAGGATTTAAAAAGGGAGGTACAGACATGGAAAAACAACATCTTTTGGGACATCTTGAAGAATTGCGGAGCAGAATCATTAAAACGTTAGTGGCGTTTGTTTTCTTTTTGATCGTGAGCTTTTGTTTTGTAAAAGAAATCTATCTGTGGCTCGTTCAGGATATGGATCGAAAACTGGCCATACTGGGACCGAGTGATATCCTGTGGATTTATATGGTGATTGCGGCAGTCATTTCAATCGCTTTGACGATTCCTGTGGCGGCCTATCAAACATGGCGCTTTGTTTCTCCCGCTTTAAAACAGGAAGAAAAACGGGTCACGTTACGATTCATCCCAGGTCTCTTTCTATTATTTCTCTTAGGAATCTCGTTTGGATACTTCGTTTTATTTCCGATGGTCCTGAAGTTCTTAACTTCTTTATCGGGCGGTCAATTCGTGACGATGTTTACTGCTGAAAAATACTTCAGGTTCATGATCAATCTTATTTTGCCTTTCGGATTTTTATTTGAAATGCCGCTTGTGGTGATGTTTTTAACAAAACTAGGAATTCTGAATCCGAAGAGGCTTGCGAAAGCTCGGAAAGTTTCCTATTTGGCCTTGATTGTAATAGCAGTAGTGATTACTCCGCCGGATTTTCTATCTGATTTTTTAGTGACCATTCCTTTGCTTGTTCTATATGAGTTGAGCATTACTTTGTCGAGGGTGGTGTATAGGAAAAAGCTTATGAATGACAATGTGGCATTAGCACAAATATAACAGTTATTATTGCTTTTAGTACCACAGGGACGGTTCTCTTGGTTGTACCAAAACCGTCCCCAAGGTCTTTAGTGCTGCCCTTTTCTATTTGGCTGAAACACGCAGACACTG
The DNA here is from genome assembly GCF_016107705.1 of Neobacillus cucumis. The sequence continues at coordinate 102,580 of NZ_JAEHGC010000011.1, read as the reverse complement.
CAGAAAAATAGTGAACCGATAAAAAATCTATTAAACTCTAAACTTACCCGTTACGGAAGTTTCCAAGCTACATCATAATCATTGCTACCACCATAGTACTGCCAAATTTCTGCTTTTTCGTTTGTTCCAGGGAAATTGCCCCAATAAGAATTGCTTGTTGTCAGATCTGAAGGAATGTCACCAGGGTAATGAGCTAGCCAATACGCCCCCGGTGTACTTGGTGAAAAGTCCCCCATCGTAAGTTTCCAGTTCCCTGTAGACGAATAGGTACCAGGTTTTACACCTTGTCCATATTGATTGAGAAAACTTACAAATGCATTATAAATCGAACGATTATTTGCATAGTCATTGTCCTTCATACCAGTAGAGGCTGATTCGACATCAATAAAGATAACAGGTCTAACTTTCGAACCATATACACTCTTCATAGATTCGTAGGTTTTTAGTGCTAATTTTGCCTGCTGCTTCCCCCAATCGCTTGCAGAAGTTCCTGTTGGCGCCTTTTGTATACCGGATAAAAACCAATAACCATAAACATAGCCAGCATTCTTTGCTCTTGCACTACTAAAATAAATTCCATTGCCCGTGCTTGTATCAAATTGCACAGTGCTGCCATAACCTAACTTCCCAAGGTAAAAATCTTCCCCTTCAGGGTTTGCTGATGAAGCGGAATCGGACCCGAATAGATATTCCAGTGTAGCCTCAGTTCCATTCGATTCTGCCGATGTTTTTTTGGCAAAGATTGCTGAGTTTGGGGCAGCATGCATTCTTGCTGTTTCGCTGGCATGTACACTTGCCTGTGATTTTACAATTTTGCTTTCTTTCTTATGTTGAACCTTCACTTTTGCTTTTGTTTTAGGCTTTGCAGGAGTTGCCTTTTTGCTGGCATGCATAGATTGGAAACTGTTTGCTTGAACAGCTTTTACAGGCTCCATTTTTGTTTTATCAAGCCCAGCTGCTTCACTCAAATGGGCTTCTGATATAAGTCCAAAAGACAATACTGTAGTGAATACCAAAGATTTTATAATTCTCACTGTGTTACGGTATTTTTTCATTCTAATTTTGCTCCTTTTTAATGATCGTTACATGTAGTTAAATAACGTTAAGAAAAAAGGAGCTGCTTTTGGCGGCGGTGATGGTGGAGCATTGATCCATTGATGACAGTACTTAGCCTGACGAGAAGTATAGATGTGACTAAGATTCAAACCAAAATATTCATCCCAGTCAAATCGATTGGCACTAAAGCCGATCGAGCCTGCCCCAGGGCTGAACAGCTCATTTGATTGCCCTCCAAAAGATTGCGTTCGTTGTGGAGGGTTATTCATGATCTCAATATCCCCTGGATTCTCCCTATTTTTAGATGGAGTCTTATTGTCTTCCTCTACTAACGGTTTCTCCGCCAAGGTCAGAGAACGACTGGTCTTGATTGATACGGAGGTTTCAGGATCTGCTGTAAAAGCTTCCGGCTTAGCCTTTAAATTGGGAGGCCGGCTGTTCGTTTCAGCCTCAGATTTTGTTTGATTTGAGGAGGGTGACTTAGGGACCTCCGGAAGCTTGTTCGTGACAGCATTGGGCTTTACTCGTCCTGTTTGTCCTGTATCCTTCACCTTTACAGTCGGTTCTGCTATTTGTCGTGTTTCTTTCACCATTACAGCAGCCGGTTTTACTGTTTGTCCTGTTTCTTTCACCTTTGCAGCAGCCGTTTTTGCTGTTTGTCCGGTTTCTTTCACCTTTGCAGCAGCCGGTTTTGCTGTTTGTCCGGTTTCTTTCACCTTTGCAGCAGCCGGCTTTGCTGTTTGTCCTGTTTCTTTCACCTTTGCAGGAGCCGATTCCGGAGATTCACTAGCCTTCCTATTCTTTTCTAAAGAAGGTACTAACTTTTTAATACTCCTATCGGTCTTGTTCGGTGACGTTGGAACAGGTTTATTTGGTGTGGTTTGCTGCTGGGCATTAGGATTCGTCACTGGTTTTTGAACTGCCCCACCTTGACTTTTATTTATATTTTCAGGTGTTACAGGGGATTCTTTTTCCGAAGCCATTGGATTTTCGCTGTTCTCTGAAACAAGAGTATGTACTTTCGTGTTTTGAGATTTCGATGGAACGGCAGCTCCATTTTCCACCGCAAATGCATGATTGGGCAAGAAAGCCGCCGCCCCTAAAATTACCCCTATTAGAATAAAATTCCGGATTTGCATGATTTCACCTCCTTTCAAACTTCCACCGACAGCATTCGACAATGTGATTAAATTTTTGTCGGTTGTTCGTTCTTTTTACAAAGAAAGAGTCCTTTTAACCTAGGCTGGATCGAAAAGGGATAAGTCGAATTTCCTTGAACAAATGATGTTTTACTCATAAGTTCTAACACTATTTGTTTAGCAAAATGATTATGAGCTTGTTTAAGCAACAGAGACCGGATTCTCTGTGAAGTCGGTCTTTTTTAATAGAATGGACGGAGAGAGCCGAAAATGGAAAGCGCTGTGAGATATTTTTTCTAAGGAGTAACTTCTTTTTTGTACTGGCTGGTTAGCTTCCGGTGAAGTACTATATTTGAAGATAGAATAAATCTATGGACACATCTATTAAATTTTCAAAAAACTGACCATAATGGAAAGGGAAGGATTTGTCCTATAGAGATAAGAGGAGGAATGGAAATGTCCTATGTCGTTGATTTTAAAAATGTGTCTACGATTGGTTTAGAGTCTTCACCTGTAGCAGACGCGCTTGCTGGTTTACGTGCGAATGAAGCCCGTTACTTTATGAACAAATACAAGCATGAATTTACGGTTGTACCTGCTAGCGAAAGCGGGGAGACCCTTGATTATGTGAACCGAATTTTGAAAGAAGAACGTGAAATTGAGTTTGCGGCCAAACCTTTAGAAACATCGCGTTTTCAAGTGGAAAATATCAATTGGACTTACGTCTTTTATGAGGATGGTCTTTCGGTTAACGTCCTATATACGCTTGATGGCCCTAAGCCGAAGCGGGCCGTTGGTTTTAAGCTTTCTGAGGGGATGGAGGTACCGAAGGAGTTAGAAGAGAGGTTTAAGTTTGCTAGGCAGAAGTCTAAACTAGCTGGAACCATTCGGGGATCGTATTTTGTCATTAAAGGAGAATATTAAAAAAAGCAGCACCTCTCATCAAATCAGAGGGTGCTGTTAATTTTTTTTCAAAAACCTCATTTACTTTTGATTTTCACAAGCTCAACCCTTTGGATATAAAGGAATTGAGCCTCGTTTAAATGATCACCTGTACAGGGATCGAACCCGTGACCTGATCACCCCAATAATCAAGAGCCTTTTACGAACACAGTTTTAATAGCCGTAAAGAATTCTTTCGCTGCTTCTCCTTGTTCTCGGGAACCTGTACTGGATGCTTTCATTCCACCAAATGGAGCCTGGAGTTCTACACCGGCACTTTCGGCATTAACTCTAACAAGACCTGCTTCCATGTCATCGATAAAGTTCAACAAAGAATTAAGGTTTGAAGTAAAGATAGAGGCACTAAGTCCATATTTTGAATCATTGGCAATTTCAATCGCTTCTTCCATCGAAGCAGCTTTAATAAGGGCAATCACAGGTCCAAAGATTTCTTCTTGGGCAATGGCCATTTTAGGGTTTACATTTTCAAAAATAGCTGGAGTTATGTAAAAACCGTTCTTAAATTCTTCTCCTTGTAATTCTTCACCACCTAGAATTAAGGTTGCCCCTTCCTCTTTCCCCTTTTCAATATAGTCTAATACAGTATGAAACTGGCTTTCACTTGCACATGGCCCCATCCAAATATCTTTTTGTAAACCATTACCTACAGTGATTTTCTTCGTTTCTTCTATCAATTTCTCTTTAAATTCAGCATAGACAGTCTCTTCTACAATAACTCGGCTTGAAGCCGTGCACTTTTGTCCAGAAGAACGGAAGCCTCCGCTGATGACTGCTTCAACCGCTAAATCAAGATTTGCATCTCTCGTAACAATGACAGGATTTTTCCCGCCCATTTCCAGCTGAAATTTGATGCCGCGCTCAGCTGCTGCTCTAGCTACGTTTTTACCTACATTTTCAGAACCTGTAAAGGTAATGGCATTTAATAATGGATGCTCAATTAGCCCTTGGCCGATGACAGACCCTGAACCCGTAATAAAGTTTAAAACTCCCTCAGGAAGACCGGCCTTAACGAAGCATTCCACTACCTTAGCTGCAGTAACCGCACCTTCAGTGGCCGGTTTCAAAACGATGGTGTTTCCATATACTAGAGCGGGAGCCATTTTCCAAATTGGAATCGCTACAGGAAAGTTCCATGGAGTAATAACACCAACAACACCAAGAGGAACTCGTTTTGTAAACATCAATGCATCCTTATCAGAAGATGGAATAACATCACCATCTTTACGCATACCCTCGCTGGCATAGTAGCGGAGAATGGCTACCCCCCTGGCTGTTTCACCTTTCGCTTCCGGAAGAGTCTTCCCCATTTCCCTTGTCATCGTTTCAGCAATATCGTCTAGATTTTGCTCCAAAATATCGGCTGCTTTATAAAGAAACTGGCCTCTAGCCGCTTGACCTATCTTTCGCCACATTTTCTTTGCACGATCTGCTGATTCTACCGCATTGTTTAAATCATCCTGTGTAGAATTTTGTACAAAACCTACAATTTCATACTTGTTGGCAGGATTAATACTTTTAATAAGTTCTTGCGATGACGAATCTACCCACACGTTATTAATAAAATTTTTATATGTTTCAGCTTTAAAGATGGTTTGCATCATTTTTATCCCCTCTCCTGTAAACGTTTTTTGAATCGAAAATAAGACAGATGGATTCGTAAATCTACTGCCTATTTCCGCAAATAAGCTAATCAGTGTCCTCCGGACGGAAAAACCCCATTAGAAAGTTGGTCCGATTCTCCAAATTCCAAAATCGTGCTGTTTTAAAATTTCCGCCTTTGTTAATTTTCCTGAAGAAACCTTAACAATTTCATCAAAAATTTGCTGTCCGACTGAATCAATTGTTTCTTTCCCTTCAATAATGGTTCCAGCATTTAAATCAATATTTTCTGACATTCTTTCAAAAATACCAGTATTGGTTGAGATTTTAATAACTGGAGCAATAGGTGAACCTGTAGGTGTTCCTCTGCCAGTCGTAAAAAGAACTACTTGGGCTCCCCCAGCCACCATACCGGTCATTTGTTCAATATCGTGTCCTGGTGTATCCATCCAAACCAATCCTTTTTTGGTAGGAGTTTCAGCATAGTCAATAATTTCTTGTAATGGTTTGCTCCCTGCTTTTGTAGCCGCCCCTAAAGATTTTTCCTCCAGCGTGCTTAGGCCGCCCTTTTTGTTTCCAGGGCTTGGATTACCGGTTCGAATATCCACGCCCATTTGCAGCGAGCGGTTTTCCATTGCGTTAATAATCTGGTAGGCTTTTTGGGCAATTTTATCATCAACAGCCCGCTCTGCTAATAAATGTTCCGCTCCAATGAGCTCTGTCGTTTCTGCTAAAATAGCAGTTCCGCCGTGTTCGATAATCATATCGCTGACATGTCCAACAGCAGGATTAGCGGATAAACCGGAACAAGCATCCGACCCGCCACACTCTGTTCCAATAATGAGCTCACTAATATCACATAATTCTCTCATTTGTGCAGATGCATCCTGAACCATTTGAGCAGCAATCTTAGCTCCCTCGGCAATCGCCGATAAAGTACCTCCATGGTCTTGAATCGAAACCACTTTTACAGGTTTATTTGTTTTGGCTAATTCCCCTGCAACACTTCTGGCTTGATGTGTTTCACAGCCAAGGCCCAACACCACTACTCCATATACATTGGGGTTGGCGCCCATACCAACATATGTACGGAACGTTTGCTCATAATCTACTCCAACTTGGGCGCACCCATGTTGATGGATAAAGGATACCGTTCCCTGAACCAATTCCGTAATCTGCTTTGCTGCTTGGGTTGCACATGTAATCGTAGGCAAAATTAACACATGGTTCCGGACCCCTACTCTCCCATCCGGTCTTCGATATCCCCAAAATTTATTATTGGTTAATTCCAACTTGATCACCTCTTCCGCGTATTCCTTCTATATTATGTAGATGTACATGGGCCCCTGGTTCAATTTCCTCTATGGCCCTGCCAATTACCTCGCCATATTTTAGGATTTTCGCTTCTTTAGGAATTAAAGTGAGGGCAAACTTATGTCCAAACTCAATATCCTTTTGAACTTTTACTGAAATTTGCTTATCTTGGCAAGTGAGCGTAACTTCAGCAAAAGCTGGAATAAGCTCCAGAGCCGTTGCCACATTATCCTGTGGCTTAATCATTACAGCTTTATAGTTTTTATCCATTAGTTTAAGCTCCTTCTACTAAAGTTTAATAAAGAGCAGTCTGTTTATTGGCCGGTGCTTTTACCGGATTGCGCAGTACGCCAATTTCAGGAATTTCAATTTCAATTAAATCGCCATCCATCAAAGTAAATTCATTCGGTGGAACGATACAGGTACCAGTTAAGAGGACAGTTCCATCAAAAATCTCATTATCTCTTAAAAGATAAGAAACTAATTCGTCATATTTTCGTTTTAATTGGTTTGTATTGGCATAACCTTCTACTACCTTTTGGCCATTACGGTAGATTCTGCAAATAATATCAAGCTTGTAAGGATCTTCCATTGCTTCTGAAAGTAGAAGTGCTGGCCCAATCGAACATGAATTCTTCCATATTTTTGCCTGAGGAAGATAGAGCGGATTTTCGCCTTCAATATCCCGGGAGCTCATATCGTTTCCAATCGTGTATGCTAGAATTTCACCCTTTTTATTAATCACAAGACCTAGTTCCGGTTCAGGTATTTGCCAATTGGAATCACTGCGGATATACACTTCGGTACTAGGACCTATTAATCTAGCAGCGGTAGATTTCATGAAAAGCTCTGGGCGGTCTGCATCATAGACTTTATCGTAAAAAGTAGCTGCATCCAGTTTTCCCGCTGTTGCTTCATAATTCCTGGCTTCCTTACTTTTTTCATACGTGACACCTGCTGCCCATACTTCGGGAGCCTCAATTGGTGCTAACAAAGACAGTTCCTCAAATTTCACCTTTTTTGGCTGTTCCTCTTTAATCACTTTTTGAATAAGTGACAAAGGGGTCTGATTCGTATTCTGCGCATACTCTACTAATTCCAAAAAATGAGTATATGCAAGTTCGTAAACCTCAGATTGTTCTGTTAAAGCGGCTAAAACCGTGGTTCCTATTTCATTTTGATATCGAATAATTCGCATGAATCATTCCCCTTTTCTTTTGGATTTTGGATAAAAGGCACTAAATTTTTCTAAAAAAATTACATTAAGAGATTTGGTAACCACATGGAGATCGCCGGTACAAATGTAATCAGCAATAACGCAATGATTAAGACAATGTAAAATGGGATGACTTCTTTTATGAATTCCTCTATTTTTACATTAGCAGTAGAACATACCGTAAAAATGGCTGTTCCTAACGGCGGAGTAATCGTCCCGATTCCAATATTAAATAAAAAGATCATCCCCAAGTGTACCGGATCAATTCCATATGCTTGACCCATTGGTATGATCAATGGAGTTAGGATGACAATGGCGACATTTCCTTCAATAAACATCCCCAGGAGTAATAGAAAGACATTTAAGATTAAAAGAAAGGCGATGGGTGTATGGACCATGTCTGTCATGTATTGAGTGGCAGATTGCGGGACTCTTTCCCAAGTCAGAATCCAGCCAAAGGCAGAACCTGCTGCAATAATGATTAAAATGGACGCAGACGTAAAAACAGATTCTTTAAGAGCATCCTTTAAATCTGGGATTTTCATTTCCCTATAAAATAAGAACCCAATAAGTAACGCATAAACAATGGCAACGGCTCCTGCTTCCGTTGGAGTAAAAATACCGATACGGATTCCGCCAATGATGATCACTGGCAGCAATAACGCAAGAATCGCATTCCTGGACGCGCTGGCAACTTCTCTAGGACGAGCCATTTTTTCTCTAATTGGAAGGTAGCCTCTTTTTTTAGATACGATATGGACGCCTGCCATCATAAGAAGGCATGTCATCAAGCCAGGAACCACACCAGCCATGAAAAGCTTCCCAATCGAAACATTACCGATATATCCATATAAGATCATCCCAATACCTGGAGGAATCAAGGGCGTAATAAGGGAGGATGCGCCAATAACGGAGGCAGAAAATCCTGGAGCATAGCCCTTCTTAATCATTTGCGGGTGCATCATTTTCGCTTGCATAGCGGCATCGGCTAAACCGGATCCTGAAAGCCCTCCCATGATCGTACTTAGGACGATACTCACCTGAGCCAGTCCTCCTGGAAGATGTCCTGTGATGACTTCAGCAAAATCTGCTATTCTCCGTGTAATTCCCGTATAGTTCATTAACACACCTGCAACGACGAAAAACGGAATGGCAAGAAGTGGGACAGATTCTATTCCCGCAATCATTCTCTGAACGAGCAGCATAGGGTCGACTTGCTGCGAAAGTAAAAAATAGAGTAAACTGCTTCCGATTATTGCATAGGCCACTGGAATACCAATTAAAAATAAAGTAAGTAAAGATATGGAAGTAATAGCGATTGTCATAGATTCGCCTCCTCCTTGGATGTAGTCTGATACTCTTTTATTCTATCTGTCTGAAATTTAGCTTTCTGTATCATCTTGCTAACGCGGGCAATGATATGAATCGCCGAGAAGATTCCGCTTAAAACAACAGCAACATCAATGTAGATATAACTAATTCGAAGAACAGGTGTTAACCTTGTAGCTGCTTGTGCTGTCAGCTGACTGCCTAAGTATGTAAAAACAAATAAACTTAAAAAAATAAGAACGATTTCCCTAAAGATAAATACAATTCTTTTTAGGGAAGGACTGAGTTTTTCAACAAAATATTCAATGCCCACATGCCCGTTTTCTTTTTCAACAACACTTGCACCGAGGAAAGTGAACCAAACAAATAAAGCCAAGGTCACTTCTTCTGTCCATTTTAATGGTTCCCCTAATACAAACCTCATAAATACTCCAACAACCGACACACTAATAATTAAAATAAGAGAAATAGAAGCTAATACGTTATCCACCTTTAAAATCGAACGCCCTAGCTGTTTAAGCACCTCGATCCCCCCTTTATCAGACTATGTAACCAATACCTAAATTCATCGGAAAATTTATTATGATGGAGGACGGAAAATTCCGTCCTTCCCACCTTTTTGATGAAAAGCCGAGACTATTCTTTTATAATCTTTTGAATCTTATCGTATAGTCCTGGACTCCAATCGGTCATTTCTTTATATACGGATTTTGTTGCCTCTTTAAAGGCCTCTTTGTCCGGTTCAATCACTTTTACTCCAGCTGCTTTTAAGTCTTTCATGTTGGATTGCTCTGATTCTTTTACCTTTTCTCCCATAAACTTACCAGCTTCATCTCCAGTTTCTTGCAATACCTTCACCACATCGGCAGGCAGTGTGTCAATATAAGACTGGCCAGCGATCCACTGAATAATCATATTGGTATGTCCTGTTAAAGAAAGGTATTTAGCTTTCTCGTAAACCTTAGATCCATAAATAACTGGTAGCGGGTTTTCCATCCCATCTATAACACCCTGTGCAATAGAAGGATAAACCTCTCCAAGTGGAAGCGGAGTAGCAGTTGCTCCCATTTTCTCCATGATTTTAATAGATAATGGATTACTTGGAACACGTACTTTAAGCCCTTTCAAATCCTTAGGTTCCCGCACTGGTTTTGTCGTAATAAGGTGACGGTCCCCGTAAATCCATTTGGTTGAAACGATATGGATGCCTTGTTTTTGTAAATCCTTTTCTAATCCTTTAAACCACTCGCTGTCCGTTACTTTAAATAAATCATCATAGCTATCAGCTAAATATGGTGCAGAAAGAATTCCTATATCCGGAACGTAATCCATTAAAAAGCTGGCATCCGCAATATGTATAATATTGGCGCCTGTTTTCATCTGCTCAATTACATCTTGCTTTGAACCAAGCTGGGAACTAGGATAAAGCTCAATTTTTATCTTTCCTTTGCTTTTTTCCTCAGCAAGCCTTTTCCATTCCTTTGCAGCTAAATCGATCGGCTCTCCCGGCTGATTTTCATAGCCTATTTTGATCGTATAGACATCCTGTTCTTTTCCCCCTGAAGCACTCTTAGACTTTCCACATCCAACTAACATCATCGAAATACATAAAAATAGAGCTAAAAAAATCGCTGAACCTCTTTTTTTCATTTCTTCTCCCCCTATGGATTATAAAATTAATTGAAACCCCTTACATGAATGAACGATTAAACACTATGGCTTGCTGTTGTTTCATTTTGTTCGTCACTTTTTGTAAGAGGAAAGGCCAACTGATTTGATAATACGCCAAGCTTCTCAATCTTAATCGTTACTTCATCTCCATCTGTCAACCAATCCTGTTCCTGTTTTGGAAGACCCATAATCACCCCTTCTGGTGTTCCAGTGATAATAAGATCACCCGGTTCTAATGTTATATAGGTAGAGATATAACTAATGAGCTCATCACAATGAAAAATCATGTCAGAGGTATTGGAAGATTGTCTCACGTTCCCGTTGACAATCGTTTCAATCTTCAGTTGGTTTGGATTACCCACTTCATCTGCTGTCACTAAATAAGGACCAACCGGACAAAATCCATCACAGCTTTTTCCCAAAAGCCATTGATTGGTACGAAATTGTAGATCTCTCGCCGATAAATCATTGGCATTGCAATACCCAGCAACATAATCTAAGGCCTGTTCTTTAGGAACCCCTTTTGCCTTTTTTCCAATAATAATTCCTAGCTCTGCCTCGTAATCTACCTGATTCGAATCCGCGGGAAGTTCTACCTTCTCTCCATGCCCTGCAAGAGAATTGCTGTATTTGTTAAACAAAATCGGCGTACTAGGCGGTTCCATATTGGATTCTTCCGCATGTCTTCGATAATTTAGACCAACACAAATAATTTTTGCACCCTTATGTATACATGGAGCGAATTCAATTTGATCTTCTTGGTAGAGGAGGCTGGCACTATCCTTGTTTGATTGAATAAATTGTTGAAACCACTCTTTAGACTCCTCATTTGATTGAAGCCACTCTTCTAAAGAAAGAGGAGTATTAACTGGTTCACCAGCTGCTTGCCAAGCCTTTTCGACATCTACTATACCCACTTCAGTTTTGACACCAAATTTAAGTTTTTCACTCTTGTTAACTTTAAAGTTTACTAGTTTCATTACATCCTTCCTCCTTGTTTAAGCCATTTTTCCAAAAGTTACACCGCCATCGACATACAGTGGAGACCCCATCATAAATTTCGAATCATCGGAAGCAAGGAAGAGTGCCGCTTTAGCCACATCATCCGGTCTCCCTAAATCACCACTTAGCTGTCTGCTTTTAATGCTATTTAATCCTTCTTCATAATCTTTATAAGAATTTTTCAAATAGTTTTCTACAAAAGGCGTGAGAATCGTTCCCGGCAAAAGAGCGTTCACTCTAATATTGTAAGGGGCATAGTCAACTTGCATAGACTTTGATAGTGAAAGAATCGCTCCTTTTGTTGCGGAGTATGAAGCCCTGCTTGCAAGACCAATTTCTGCTATACAGGAGGACATGTTAATGATGGTGCCCCCTTGCTGCTGCATCATGTATGGCAGCACAAACTTACATGGCAGAAAGACTCCTTTGATATTGACGTTGACTACCTGATCCCATAATTCTTCACTTGTTTCATGCACCGCCCCCACGCCAGAGATTCCAGCATTATTAAAGAGAACATCAATTCTTCCTGTTTGTTTAATCACTTCATGGATCATTCGCTCTACTTCATTTCCCTTTGTTACGTCTGTTTGGATAAATGCCGCTTCACCACCTGATTCTGTAATTTCCTTTACAGTCTCATTTCCTTTCTCACTCGATAAATCATTTACAATTACATGGGCACCTTCCTTTGCGAATAAGATAGAGGTCGCTTTTCCTATTCCAGACCCCCCGCCAGTAATTAACACTACTTTATTTTTTAATCTCATGAAGAAATCTCTCCTTTAAGATTTAATTGAAGCGACAAAGCCAGCTTTCAAAGAGATTCTTCTAGCTAAATCTACAACTTCAGCTTGAGCGATCTCCTTTTTTTCCTCCCACTTTGAAATGAGTATCGTTGCGCTTACCGAAGCAATGATCCGGTCTTCATGATTCATAATGGGAGCTGCAACACAATAAAAATCCTCCACAGCCTCTTGGTATTCCGTTATTACACCTTTTTCTTTAATATCAAGCAGCTGTTCCCATAGCTCGTCTACATTTGTAATCGTAAATTTAGTTCTGGCCTCTAAGGAATACTCCGGATATAAGGCTTTCAACTCTTCGTATGTATATTGTGAGAGTTGAACCTTTCCCATAGCGGTAGCATAGGCTGGTAATTTCATTCCAGGATCCGTCGATACTCTCACTGCAGAGGATCCTTCCTTTTTTGCTAAATACACAATTTCAGTTCTATCCAGTATGGATAGTTGAAGAGTTTCATCCAGCTTTTTCATAGTTGATGGCGCTTCCAAATTAAAGGTGGTAATAAGATCAAATTGTTTAAAGTAATAAGGAGTTAGGATGCCAAGTTTTATTCCAAGTGAATAAGTACCATCTTTTTCTTTTTTCACCCAATTTAAAGTCTCTAAAGTATTTAATAGGGAAAACATAGAGCTTTTGCTTATGTTTAATTCATTAGTAAAATCAATCAAGCGATAAGTTTCAGGATGATGTGCAATAATATCTATGATTTTATCGACACGCTCTATAGCCGGAACCCAATACTTTTTTTCCATTTCATCAAGACCTTTCTTAGTTGCAGGTTCACCATAATGAACCTAGTTTATTATATTGTGTAAAAAATATACTTGGTTCTGTATAATGAACCAAGTTTTTTATACTGTACAATAAATATAACATGGAGTTTTTTACTAGGCAAGTGTGTTTTTAAAAATTTTCTGAATAATCCTATCCCTTGAAAGCCAAAGGGGACGGTTCCCCATGGCTAAAAAAAGCCACAAGAACCGTCCCCATGGTCCCCACTTAAACCGATTTCACCATCCCCCCATCCACAAGCAACGAACTTCCTGTAACATAAGTGTTTGCATCCGAAGCTAAAAAAGTGACAACTCTAGCAAACTCCTCGGGTTTACCATACCTGCCAAGAGGAATATTCTTTTTGGCAGCCGCCTCCACCTCACCAGGAGAAACTCCTAACTTATCTGCCTTAAGCTGGTCCAAAAAGGCAACTCGGTCTGTTGCAATCCTGCCAGGTGATACCGTATTGACTAAAATATTGTACGGAGCCAGCTCTTCAGCAAGACTTTTCCCAAGTCCAAGAACGCCTAAACGAAAGGTATTCGATAAAATTAACCCATTTATCGGTTGTTTAATAGAAGAGGAACCGATATTAATGATTCGCCCGCCTTCTTTCTTTAAATCTGGCAGAACTTCTCGTACCAGCCGCACATAACTTAATAGATTCAATTCGAAGGCTTGATACCAATCTTCATCTTGAAAGTCTTCAAAACCTCCCCCTTGTGGACCTCCAGAGTTATTAATTAAAATCTGAATGTCTCCCAGGGTTTCCCGCGTATGCTGGACCAATGCTACTATATCCTCCGCTTTAGTAATATCCGCGGGAAAATAGGCGACTTTACCTTCTCCCAACGACTGAAGCTCTTCTTGAACTTCCTTCAGTCTTTCTTCATTTCGGCTGGTTAACATGACGTTAGCGCCCTCCATGACGAGTTGGGCCGCAATCGCTTTTCCCAATCCTTGGCTAGATGCCACCACAATCGCTGTCTTTCCTGCTAAATGTAAGTCCATTTTTTTCTCCCCCATATCAAATTTTATCGATCTCACAGGCTTCGGCCAGCAGTTCAACAATGTGAACCACTCTGATTTTTTCTTCTTTCCCTTCGCGCCGAACACCTAATTTCATCTGTAAATGGCAGCCAGGATTACTTGTGACGATGAGATCCGGCTCCACTTTTTCAATATGATTCATCTTTTGATCCAACACTTCCATCGCTTCATGGTAGTGGACGACATTATAGATACCTGCAGATCCGCAGCACATGTCCTGTTTTTCAAACATACGATAATCAATCCCGGGAATCTTCTTGATTAATTGATGCGGCTCATGCACCACTTTTTGAACATGCTGTAAATGACACGACGGTTGGTAGGCTGCGACTTTTCGAATTTCTTTAGTAAATGGCAGCGAACTCTCGGCCAATAAAACGCTAATGTCCTTACACCGTGCGGCAAATTTCTCTGCACGAGAATGCCATTCCGAGTGTGCCTCAAACAATTCTGGATACTCCACTAACATCGCACCACAGCCACCGATACTATTGACAATTAAATCAAAATCATAGTGTTCAAATGCTTCTATATTTTTTTTAGCAAGGGCGATGGTCTCTTCTTTTTTCCCACTATGATGTAAAAGCGCTCCACAGCAGGTTTGTTCTTCGATCAAGGTGACTTCACAGCCAGCAAGCTGCAGCAATTTCATACTGTCATCATTGATTTTTGAAAACATCACGTCCATAATACAGCCCACAAAAAATCCAACCCTATAGGTCTTCTTCCCAATCGGAGGTAATACTCGATATTCTCTTTCCTTCTTTGCCGGCATCTTGATCATGGGGGTAATCGATTCCATTGCCTGAATACTTTCTGGAAATGCCTTCATGATGCCTGCTTTTCTCGCTAAAGATACCATTCCTGTTTTTTGTGCAAATTCTAACCCTTTTCCGGCAGCCTTTTGCCATTTTTTATTTGGTAATCCTTTTTCAAGGAGCAGCGTTTCCATTTTTGAAGCAGGCTTCTCTTTCGCGATGAATTCCTTGGCAGATTGCAAAATCGTTCCGTATTGAACATTGGTCGGACAAGCTGTTTCGCAGGCTCTGCAGCCTAAACATAATTCAATCGAAGAAGCTGCAGACTCGATCGAAATTTTTTCTTCTGCTAATAATTTCACTAAATTGATTCGCCCCCGCGGTGACTGGGTTTCCACACCGGTCGTCTCGTAGGTTGGACATTTTGGCAAACAATAACCACATTGGACACAGGCAAAGGTTTCTTCATAGGCTAATACACCGCTTCTACTCATCTGTTAACACAAACCTTTGTCCAGGCTCAGGAAATATTTTCCCAGGATTTAAGAGATTGTGAGGATCCCAGGCTTGTTTCATCCGTTTCATCATCGATAAACCGGATGTACCCAACTCCATTTCCATAAACGGGGCCTTCATCGTTCCAATCCCATGTTCTCCTGATAAGGTGCCGCCCATTTCCACGGCAGCTTTAAAAATCTCCTCGACTGCATTTTCAACTGTTTTCATTTCTTCGGTATCACGTTTATCCGCTATGATATTGGGATGCAAATTCCCATCTCCAGCATGGCCAAATACAACTAAATCAATTTTATATTTTTCTCTTATTTCCTTTAAACGTTGAAACATGTCTGGAATCCGACTGCGCGGAACGGTAGCATCTTCTGAAATCTTCGTTGGCTTTTTTCGAACGATGGCGGGAGAAACGAGTTTTCGCGCCTTCCAAAGTTCAGCTTCTTCTTCCTTTGTTTCTGCTATTTTCACTTCTCTCGCGCCAATTTCCAAACAAATTGCCTTCACCCTTTTAGCTTCTGCTTCGATGGCAGCAGGATGTCCGTCCAATTCGATTAATAAAAGCGCTTCGATATCGATAGGTAACCCGGATGGCTCAAATTGTTCTACTGCAATAACAGATGCTTGATCCATAATTTCTAATTTTGATGGTAAAATCCCGCCTGTCAGGATGCTGGAAATCGCTTTTCCGGCAATGACGAGGTCATCAAAAAGGACCATTAACGTTCCGGTAGATTGTGGTTTAGGGATTAGCTGTAGTATCGCTTTGGTGATAATCGCTAACGTCCCTTCAGAACCAACAATTAATTTGGTTAAGTCATAGCCTGTTACATTTTTTACCGTTCTTCCCCCTGTTTGGATGACTTCACCGTCAGCCGTCACCACTTCAAGGCCGAGCACATAGTCTTTCGTCACCCCATATTTAAGGCCGCGCGGGCCGCCGGCGTTTTCCGCTAAATTCCCGCCAATGGTTGACACATGGGAACTGCTCGGATCAGGAGGATACATCAGACCAAATGAATTCGCCATTTTATTAATATCTGCCGTGATGACTCCCGGGGAAACAATCGCGACTAAATCATCTGGTTCGATGATTAACGTATCTGTCCATTTAGAAAAATCAAGGACAATCCCGCCATGAACCGGTAAGGGGCCACCGCTTAAGCTCGTTCCCTTTCCCCTTGGATAAATCGGTGTTTTATGTTTATTGGCCACTTTGACAATTCCGACCACTTCATTCGTAGTAGTGGGCTGCACCACAACATCCGGGGGAAACACGCCGAAAGAGGCATCATAGGAATAACTGGCAAGATCTGCTTCATTTGTAAGCACTCGACGTTTGTCCTGGACCACTTGGCGGATTTCTTTTTCGATTCCTGCATGTATCACGACCCCAACCTCCCTTTCTAAAAATATATAGACAGAATATTCAATAATAATACAAATATAGTTATAATGAACAAAATGAGAATGAAAGAGGATGACAAATTTTGAAAGTAGCCTTGATCCATGCAACGACCACAGCCTTACAGCCGATTGAAAAAGCCTTTCAGAAAGCAGCCCCTGAAATGGAGCTGCTCCATTTTATGGACACCCATCTGCTTTCCATGATGGAAAAATCCGGGGGCGTAACCCCAGAAATCATTCGCAGATTTTCGGCATTGGTCAACCTTGCTGCTGAATCGGAAGCAAATTGCATTCAATTGACTTGTTCCGCCTTTAATAACATCACATCCATATTGCAGCCCATGCATGATGTTAAACTCTTTCGGTCAGATGAAGCCATGTTGGATGAAGCACTTGCCTATGAACGGATTGGCCTCATTTCCACCGTTAAAGAAACACCTCTTGCCTTAATGAGTTACTTACGAGACAAAAAACCGGATTGTAGCATTGAATCTCTAGTCGACCCAGGAATCATCCATCTTCTTTTTCAGGGAAGGATCGATGAACATGACGAAAAGGTACGCAACATGATTCAGCAAATGGACGGGAGAGTGGATGTCATCGTCCTTTCTCAGTACAGTATGGCTCATATTGCCGATCAGGTTCAGACCTCTGTTCCGATTCTCACGGCTCCACAAGCAACGGTGAATCGATGTATAAACTATTTAAAAAATCATCCTTATTGAACTTAAAACAGCCGGCTGTTTTGCTATAACTAGCAAACGGCCGGCTTTTCTTTTTCCTCATAATTCCTAATGATGGGTGCCACCGAATAACTTTCCAACCCCATGAATCTTTTCAAGGATTACGATTAAGATGACAGAAATGAAAATAACCACACTTGAAACAGAAGCGACAATTGGATTATACGCATCCTGCATCGTTGAGAAAATCTCGATTGGAAGTGTTCGCATATCTGGCGAAATCATAAACAATGAGACGGTGACATTATCAAAAGAGGTCAAGAATGCGAATAATCCCCCGGAGATCATAGCCGGTCTGATGAGCGGCAGGGTCACCTTCCAAAATACGATAAATGGATTTGCCCCAAGAATCGCTGCTGCTTTTTCCAAATTGTAATCAAATCCGCTTAACCCCGTTAAGACCAAGCGAATCACATACGGGATACAAATGATCGTATGGGCAATCAAAAATCCTGTGGATGTACCGGCAAGCATCATCGGCGTGAAATAGATCAACAGAGCAATCCCTAGTACGAGTTGGGGTACACTTAACGGCGCTGTCAAGATGGATGTAATATAGTGCTTTCCTGGAATATCATACTTCGCAATCGCAAGTGCCCCAAGCGTCCCGAATACAACCGCAAAAAAGGCGGCTAAGGATGCAAAGAGCAAACTATTATAGAAGGCTTCGACGAATTCAGTCCGTTCTAAAATCTTTGTATACCATTGCAGCGAAAAACCTTTCGGTGGAAAGCTTGGATACGCTGCACTTGTAAAAGATGCAGGGATGACCACAACTAATGGAAGTAAGATATAGATGATCCCGATTGCAGCCAGGATCACCCGGAACTTTCCAAGTAATTTCATCAACGGAACACCTCCCGAAACTTACTTTTTTCAAATGCTCGTGTAAAGATGAATACGGAAAGGAGCGTAATGAATAGGAGTACGTACGATAATGCTGAACCAAACGTCCATTTCAGAAGGTTGTTAATTTGATCGTATACAACCACTGGCATCATCGGAACATTCGCGCCTCCCATTAAAGAAGGAGTGACATAGGCACTCATCGATAAACTAAACACAAGCACACAGCCTGATACGATCCCAGGCAAGCTAAGCGGAAGAGTAATCGAAAAAAAGCTCCGTAGTGGACTAGCACCAAGAATGGCTCCCGCTTTCTCTAATGAAGGGTCAATATTATACAAGCTCGTCACAATCGCTAATACCATGAAAGGCAAATAGGCGTTTGAGAGCCCGATGACAACACCAATTTCAGAGAATAATAGATTGAGCGGCTTATGAATAAGGCCCATATTCATTAAAAGTGAGTTGATTGTACCGTTCGGCAATAATAATAAGTACCAGCCAAAATTACGTACGACAATGCTGACCAAAAGTGGGGAAGCAATTAATAACGTAATATATCCCCGAACCTTAACGGAGCTTTTCGCCATCGTTAACGCGATTGGATATCCTAGGATAAGGGAAACAAGCACAGAATATAAACTAATTTTCACTGTCAGCCACATCGAAGATAAGTAATAGCTGTCGGTAAATAACGTGATATAGTTTTGTAGGCTAAAAACGGCATCCGCACCATTCAAATTTTCAGTAGAAATAAAACTTAAATACAAAATATACAGCATCGGAACAACAAAAAATCCAAAGATGAATAAGAGGATCGGGATTAAAAGAAGAAGCCCGGCAATATAACTTCTTCTTTTTTTCACTTTCGTCTTTTTTTGCGGTTCCGCCTTTACCTCTCCTTGCTTACTTACTTCTTGATCAGCATAATTTCTGATGGGTTCCATCCAACATACACCTCACTCCCATTTTGCCAAGTAGAGTCATAGGAACTGGTTAATAATTGAAGCGTTTTCCCTTGCAGGGAAACATCCACTTCCCATGAAGTACCAAGGTAATTAAGCTGCATGATTTTAGCAGGCTGAAGTTCCAATGTTGATGAGGTTTCCCTCGTCGAGGAAATGTGAACATTCTCAGGGCGGATATAAAGTTTCACCTCATCCCCTGCTCTCACTGAACGATTCTCGCCAATCATATTGGCCGAATCGACATGAATGATCTCCTTACCTACCTTCACCGAAATTTTCCTGCCATCGGTTTCCACAACCTCTCCTTCAAACGAATTCGACTTTCCAATGAATTGAAAGACAAATTCAGTGTCAGGATGATTGTAGATTGCGGTCGGTGTACTGATCTGTTCAATTTTTCCTGCGTTCATCACCACTACCCGGTCAGACATCGATAAAGCTTCCTCTTGATCATGGGTAACAAAAATCGTGGTTACCCCTATTTCTTTTTGTAAACGCTTAATTTCTGCGCGTAGTTCATGCCGTAATTTTGCATCCAGATTGGATAGTGGTTCATCGAGCAGCAGTAATTCCGGTTCCACGACAAGCGCTCTGGCGATTGCGACACGCTGCCTTTGACCTCCCGATAATTCCCGTGGATAACGGTGTTCAAGCCCAGACATCTTCACCAGTTCAAGAACTCGATCGATTTTCTTTTTTTGTTCCGATTTAGCCACTTTTCTTAGGTTCAAACCAAAGCTTAGGTTTTCTTGCACCGTCATATGTGGAAACAGGGAATACGTTTGAAACACCATACCTAAATCGCGCTTATAAGGGGGGACTTTCGTGACCTTTTTCCCTTTAATATAAACATCACCCTGATCAGCTTCCAGAAAGCCTGCAATTAAATTCAATGTAGTCGATTTCCCACAGCCTGAGGGTCCGAGCAGTGTTAACAACTCACCCTGTTTTACTTCTAAGTCAATATCATTCAATACTACATTTGATCCGAATTGCTTTCTTGCACCCCTGATCTCTACATCGTAAGTAATGGCATTCATGGTACGTCCCTCCATTCTTATTTCAATTTTTTACCGATTTCTGGAACTACTTCTTTCGTCCAACGATCAGACCATTCAGCCCGGATTTTCGCAAATGCAGCAAAATCAGGTTTATAGGTTTTGTCTGTATCCTTTAGCCCAATCGATTCTTGGTATTTCTCTGGAAACTCAACACCTTTAACAACTGGATAAAATCCTTGTTCTGCAATTAAAGCCTGTGATTCATCACTTACTACATAGTTGAGGAATTCAAGTGCTTCCTTCTCGTGAGGAGTATTTTTCACAAGGGTTCCACTAAAGGCTTGGACCGGTACCCCTTCTTTTGGTACAACCATTTTAAGTGGAACGCCTTGAACCGCTAAATCACCAATCGCATAGCTTCCCATTACGGTTACGTCTGCAGCACCTTGCTGAAGTGCTGGCATCACTTGGGTTGAATTTTTATAAAAAGTCGTGGAGTAACCGGCTAGCTCTTTTGCTTTTTTGATCCCTGGTTCAACATTATCTGTACCGCCGCCGTTCGCCATTGCCAGTGCGTTCAATGTGTTAAAGCCCCAGTCATTTGTAATATCCACAAACGCTGTTTTTCCTTCATATTGGCCAGATGCTAAGTCGTTCCATGATTCGATTGGTTTCAAGCCCTTCTCTTTAAACGATTTTGTATTATAGGCTGGGGCAATGGCTAATCCAAATATGGGAGCGCCTGCACCCTCAACGGCTACAAACTTCGGATCCACATGACTCATATTAGGAGCATTTGATTCATCTATTTTATCGATAAGCCCCTTATCATTTGCGCGCTGTACATCTGTCGGTACAAAGATCGCAATATCAATTTGTGGAGCATTTTTTTGTAATTCTACCTTCGATAAAATTTCTCCAGAAAGACCTGGAATAAAGTTCACCGTGATACCTGTTTCCTTTTTGAATTTCGGAGCAATCACGTCACGAATGGTTTTTTCAATAACCCCGCCATTTCCTGCAATGGTAATAGATTTTTCTCCATCTTTACCCGCTTTCGCAGTCCCCCCGGCCTTTTGTGGATTAGGAGCGCCACAGGCTGATAAAACAATTAGTAAAGCGATTGAAATTAAGGAAAGGATCTTTTTCATATTCACTTGCCCCCTATTTTTATTTGTAGTGGTATTTTAATGGATGATTTCATTGAAAAATTGTTTTGCGCCAGGATGGAAATCGATTGGAATCCCTGCAGTTGCTTCAGATAAATGGATTTCCATTACTTCTGGGCGAGCGTTTTGCGTTTCCTGTAAATGTTCATATAACGTTTTGACCATTTGATAAGCTTCTTTTTTAGGTAAATCCGGGTATGTAAAAAGTACATTTTTTACCGCTAATGTAGGTGTACGCTCGATCCCAGCGTAAGTTTGACCGCTAATTTCATCCAGTGTGTAAAATTCATACTTCTCATGAAGGTCTTCAGCCATTTGTTTTGGAATCGGAACAAGTGAGATTTTCATCTCTGAAGCAAGTTCCGAAATCACTGGATTCGGTAAACCAGAAGAAAAGAACGCAACATCAATCGTTCCATTTCTTAATGCATCCGCTGATTGTGTGAAGGAAAGAGTCGATACATCCATTTCATCGCTTGCTAGATTAGCAGCCTTTAGGATCCTTTCAGCCATCAGCTTGGTTCCGCTCCCGTCAGTTCCAATACTGACTCTTTTCCCTCGTAAATCCTCTAACGTGTGAATATCACTTTTGGTCGTGACAATCTGGATATAATTCGAGTAAAGTCCAGTAAGGGCGAGAATCTTCCTTTTTTTCGTTTCTGGCAATGCAAGGGCATCCACCGTACTAAATCCTAATTCCGCTTGTTTCTGACTCACTAGCTTTGTATTCTGAATCGAAGCGTGGGTCACTTGTGTTCCAGCTGCTTTTCCATTGTACTTTCGAAATAAGTCAGCCATCGCTTGTCCCAAAGGAAAATAGACACCCGACATATCACCCGTTGCAATCACCAATGGAGATTGACTCCCTGTGAGTTCCTCTGAAGGGGGAGGAACGGCTTGAACCCCGGTTGAAAATAATTCCCGACTAATGGTTATACACCCAATCAAAAGAAAGAGTAAAAGGACTAAGATTTTTAAAAGTGTCCCTGTTTTCAATGACGGTCCTCCTTTACATCCATAATACTTGCAATTACCGTGCCAATTTTCAGATTATTGAATTTAAAAGCGTTTTCATAAATAAGGGTTCCTTTTTTAAAAAGAAAAGCGGCAAATTCTGCCGCTATTTTCGGCAGAATTTGCCGATAACCCTATTTATTCGTTCATTAGCTGTTTTTCGATTTCATATAGTTTTATTTTATCCCGGAGACTTCTTTCCGAAATCTGTAAGGTCTCGGCAGTCCGTTGCCGGTGTTTTCCACAATGTTTTAACGTTCCAGAAATGACCTTTTTCTCAATTTCCTTCATGGATAGACCGATCGGAATGACGATACTATTTTCATCATCATTCGATATACCACCATCCTCTTTCTTTTGCTCGAGCATGTAATAAGGCAAATCCCCCTCATCAATGACGGTATCAATGGAAAGTGCTACTGCGTATTCAATGATATTTCCCAGCTCCCGAACATTTCCCGGATAGTGATAGTCAAGTAAAAGTCTGCGGGCAGCAGCAGAAAGAGATCTCTTTTCTCTGTTCATTTCTTTACAATACTTTTGCAAAAAATAATCAATCAACAGCGGCAGATCCTCTTTTCGCTCTCGTAATGGCGGTGTTTTAATCGGAATCACGTTCAGTCTGAAATACAAATCCTCCCGGAACTTCCCTTCTTGGACCATCTGTGCAATATCTTTATTCGCCGCACATAAAATCCGAACATCTAATGAAATTTTCTTATTCGATCCTAGAGGTGTCACTTCACGTTCTTGAATGACCCGCAATAATTTCGCTTGAAGGGGCAGGGGCATCTCACTAATTTCATCCAGAAATAAAGTTCCCCCATTTGCTGCGACCCACTTTCCTTCCTTTGACTGTGTTGCCCCTGTAAAAGCTCCCTTTTCATAGCCGAATAATTCAGATTCAAGTAAGGTTTCAGGAATGGCTGCGCAATTCAGAATCTCTAATGGTCCATCCTTCCGCTTCCCTGAAAAATGAATCCTTTTTGCCACAAGTTCTTTCCCCGTTCCACTTTCTCCTGTAATTAACACGCAAGAATCGATATCCTTAATCCGATCAATCATCGAAAATACATATTTCATCGCTTTACTATTTCCTAAGAAGTCTTTAAAGCCCTTCTTTTCCTCCAGCTCTTCATGGAGAGTTTCTAGCATGTTCGAGATTTGTTTAAACTCAGAGGCCCTTAATAAGAGCAAGGATAGATTTTCAATATTAATCGGTTTTTCAATATAATAATAGGCACCCATTTTGATTGCTTCGATGGATGTTTCTATTGAAGCATAAGCAGTCATCATGATGACGGTCACGGACGGGTCTTTTTGTTTAATTCTTTGCAAAACATCCATCCCATTGTAACGCCCAATACGAAGATCCAGCAGTATAATATCTACCCGTTCTTTTTCCACTATCCGGATACCTTCCTCCGGATCCGTTGTGGTCATCATAAAATAATCATCCTCAAGAGCAAAGCTAAGTGAAGCACAAATCGCTTGTTCATCGTCAATAACCAATACTCTTGGCTTCAATCCGAATCTCCTCCTTTGTGTATAAAGGCAATAAAATCGTGAATGTCGTTCCATTATCAGGAATACTATTTACTTGAATATCTCCATGATTTTCTTTGATTAAATTGTAAGATAAGGTCAACCCCAACCCGACGCCTTTTCCCTTTGTCGTAAAAAATGGTTCAAAGATATGGTTGAGTACCCCTTGCTCCATTCCTTTACCCGTATCTCGAATCCTAATCCTCCCCTTCTCGGAATCCTCTTTCTCCATGAAGATTTTAATGTTCTTCACTTCTGTTTCTTCGACTGCATGAACGGCATTTAATAATAGATTCAGGAGGACCTGACGAATTTGCTGCGGATCAATATGAAAAACAAGGTCAGGTTCTATGCATTGTTCAAATTCAATCCTGTTTTTATCCATGGTCACTTTTAGGATAGCGAGTAAGGATGTCAGTTCATGAGCCGTGCAGGGTTGAATATTCGGTAAGCTGGGACGAGCATAATCAATTAGGTCGGTTACAATCCGATTGAGTCGGTTCACTTCCTCCGGCAAATGCTCCATCAGGACCTTTTGAAATTTCGGTTGCTCGTATTTCTTTGGAATCAGGTCGATGAACGTTTTAATCGACGTTAACGGGTTGCGAATTTCATGAGCCACACCCGCTACTAACTGGCCAAGTGCGTGGAGCTTCTCCTGTGTAATCAGCTTTTGTTCGAGTTTCTTTTTTTCTGTTTCGTCGTTCATCGAGAGCAAATAGCCTGCCTGGTTTTCAAGTGAGTTAAACATCTTATTGAGAGAATAATAGATGACCTTTCGTTCTCCATTTTCATTTATTTCTAAAAAGCGATAATAGTCAGCCCCCTCTTGTTGCAAAGCTTGTCCAGAACGATCATGCTCAAAAAGCTTCAAAAAGATGGGTGAATGCTGAAGGTTAAACTTCGTATGGCTGGGAAGTTCAAGAATTTCCAATGCCCGCTTATTACAGCTTGTGATCTTAAAATCGATATCGAACGTGACGATGCCCGTATCGATATTATTTAAAATTTGATCTTTAAATGCATTGCTATCAGCCGTTCGCTGCTTTTGCATCTGTAAATCCTCATTTAATAGTCGGAGGTCCTTTGTATGAAGATTCACAGCTGCTTTTAACCGTTGATTCCACACATAGATCACAATGAGGATCAGGGCACCAATCAAAAGAAAGATAGATAAATAGAAGATAAAATGTTCCAAACGGGCAATTTTCGCTTCCGTTTCCGGGCTAACCCATTTATCTACTAATTTACTTACTTCTCCCTTAGCCTTTAATTTTGTAAGCGTTTGATTAATGATCGAAAGAAAGCCCTCATTCCCCTCCTTTACGGCAATCGCATAATCAGCCGGATTAATGACTTCATCAAGAATAAGGAAATTGTCTTCTTGACCAAACTCTTTTAAAAAGAAGGAAGCGGTAAATTCATTCCCAATAAAAACGTCCGCCCGGCCATTTAGAAGCGTCAATAGACCAGAGTATTCATTGGACACCAAGGTAAGATTCGTATTTCTTAAGTTTAATAATGTGCTTAGAACAGGAGTATGATCTTGCAGAACAATATGCCTGTCCCTTAGATCTTCAATACTCTTAATTTTGTCTTTACTTTTTTTGGGGATAATGAGCGAATCGGACATCGTAAAGTAGGATTGAGAAAAATCGAATACTTTATCCTTTTCGGTGGTATAGGTTACCCCCGCGATCGCATCTACTTTACCATCTCGTAAGGCCTGTTCCGCTTCATGCATCTCCATTGGTATGTACTCAAATTTAAGTCCATTTTCTTTTGCGATTTTTTCCATTAATTCAATATTTATGCCTGTCAGTGCCCCTTGCTGATCTTTATAAGAAAAAGGAGGAAGATCCCATTCCCCGGCGATTTTATAGGTTTTATTTTCAGCAAATACGATATGTTGGGATAATGTCATAAATAAAAGGAGACTAATGATAGTAAAAAGTCTTCTTGCCAGTTCTCGGATAACACGACCTCCTTTGTATAAGGATTCAAAATTCAGAATAATAATTTAATCATAGGGAAAACTTGGGATGATAGCAAGTGCTCTGGAGTTCAGATCGGGGCGGTTCTGCGCCGGATTCGGTCGAAGTTGTCCGCAATCCAAGGGGATTTTTTAAATTGTCGATAAAATCCTATTTTTGTTGATATCCTACCAAAAAGTGTTGATATAATCTTATTTTGTGTTGATATCCTACTAAATAGTGTTGATATCACTCCATTTTGTGTTGATATCCGGTGAAAAAGTGTCGATATCATAAAAGAGGGTCTTCGCTTACTCACGAATAAAGACAGATTTCGCACATCACGGTCCCAATCACCGCCTCATTAGGACAAAGCTTGCTTGTTCCTGATTCCTGTCCGAATATCTGGCATATTCGGACTAAATTTCCGAATTTTCCCCGATTCCTGTTCCAATGCCCCCTTATTCGGACAAGCGATGCCAAAAAGGAGGCTGCGGCGGATCAGCTTTATCAAGCAGCACAAGCCATCTTTGTCTAATAGTCAAAACGTTTCAGCTGTAACAGTAAGAATAATTTAGTAGCATTGTGAAATTGGGTTATATCAAGACCTGTCAGTGCTTGAATTCTACTAATACGATAAAGTAGCGTATTTCTATGAATAGTTAATTCTCTTGCTGTTTTGCTTAAATTAAAATCGTTATTACAAAAGGAATAAAACGTATCTAGCAGGATTTCATTTTCAGGTAATAGTAATGGAACCACGACTGAATTATTCAATAAATTTGATCGTGTACTTTGACTTACTTCGTTAATAATTCTTCCAACCACCATTTCTTCAATGTGAAATACCCCACCAGTTTCCCCCATCCTTTTTGCAATAGAAATAGCGTTTTCTGCCTCTTGATAAGATTTTTTAAGATTCATAACATCCTCGTAACGATTACCAATCCCAATCATGCACCGAACCCCATGTTTTTTTAGAAGCTGGTCGTTTAATTTATGGATATAGCGAATTTCATTATGATTGGATGGTTGAGATAAGGTCTTAAAAACTAAGAGATGATGGCTGCCAATTTTGGAGAAAATATTTTGTGGGCTATCGAAGAAATCATCAACTGTTTTTAAAACCTTATTAAGTTCTTTAAGATAAGGTTCCTTTTTTATATTTGATCCCTTACCATCTGTTTCTACTATCTCTATCGCAAGGGCAAAGCGCGGGATCTCTAGATTATAACTATTGATCTGGGCCAATGATTTAAGATAACTTAAATTTTGTTCAATATCATGGGAAAGCAATACTTGAATAAATACATCTAATGCTTCCGATTTCATTTTATATATTTCAAAATACATCATTTGTTGATACATCATTTCTACTTGATTTCTTACCAACCCTAAATACTTTTTCGTTTCCTTTGGATTCCCCCGAATACCTACAGCACCAATCACCTGATTATTAAACACGATTGGGCATGCAACCCCTTCATATGCACCCATAAAATTTTTAACCTCTTCTTCATCATGTTCAATATATTCCCTATTATTAAAAACGGCATCTAAGCCTTCATGAGTTGTATTCACCCTCGATTTATCTCCGGAACCGATAATTAATCCTGATGAATTGATAATGGAGACTGTGTACCCGCAAATATTTGTTGTCAGCTCGGCAATATTTTGAGCAATATCACGATCAATCATAGGGCACCCCCGAATTTTTTGTTCATTTTATACAAAAAAATCTATAAGTTTTTCTGCTCTTTTATACAGTACAAACTAATAACACTATGGACATATAATCATATAAATATTTGTTTTTATTCATTGGAGGTGACAAGTTGAATTCACTGAAACTTGGAAGTGAAATTTTATATTTAACCAAAAAAGATTGTATTCAGACGGAAATTACAAATTTAGAGGTGATTCAATATGTAGAAGAAGCCTTAAAAATCCATGGTAAAAAGGAATTAGAAATGCCTGCAAAAATTGGAATCCATCCTTTAGAAGATTCATTTATGCATGCAATGCCCGCCTACATCCCGGGGCAAGCAGCTTGTGGAATGAAATGGGCAAGCGGCTTTCCGGATAACAGGAAAAATTATGATCTCCCACAAATCTCCGCCCTCGTGATCCTAAATGATCATCAATCAGGTTTACCTGTTGCTATTATGGATGGTTCATGGATTACAACAGTAAGAACGGCTGCGGTAACAGCGGTTGGTGTGAAATACTTAGGAAATACAAACTCAGAAACTTTCGGTATGATCGGCTGCGGTGAATTAGGGAAAAAACATATTGAACTCATACAGCATGTATTACCTAACTTAAAAGAAGTGTATATCTTTGATAAGAACCAAGACGCAATGGACCGATTAATTACGGAGATTCAGCCCAAGATACATGCAAAAATCAAAAAAGCATCCTCATTAGAAGAACTAGTAAAAAGTTCTTCTATCATTACATCTGCAACTGTTATCACGGCAATACCCCAACCACAAATTAGAAATGAATGGATTATGAAGGGGCATACTCTATTCCTTTGTGATCTGCACACATTATATGAACACCAAACCATGAATAAAGGCGACAAATACTTTGTCGATAGCATGGAGCAAAACAATCTTTTTTACCAGTATGGTTACTATCCTGACGGTTTACCTGCCATTAATGGAGAACTTGGTGAAGTAGTTGCTGGTCTCGAAGTAGGCCGTCAAAATCAGGATGAATTGATCATTAATAATAATATTGGTATGGCAGTTGAAGATATAGTCTTAGGAAAAAGAGTGTTTGAAAGAGCTTTGGACCATCATATTGGTCAAAAACTTCAATTGTAGCGGTTCAAAAAAGGAATAAATTTTTACACAGTTTAAATATACCACAACGAGATTGAATATTCAGATAAATATTGAATAGTAATAGAGTAATAGACTCCAAAAAGAGAATAATAAATTTATAAAAGGGGATAGAAAAAATGGAAGTAATCAAAGGAAATTTACCAAACCTCGGACCCTTGTCTGTTGCTGTTAAGAAAAATCAGATGTTTTACACTTCTGTTATTCCAGTATATAGAGACGGTAGCTTTGAAACGGGTGATTTTACAAAACAAGCTGAATTGGCCTTCGGAAATCTCCAAATATTGGCGGAAGACGCGGGTGGAAGCTTAAGAGATATTGTTCAAGTCACGGTCTACTTAACCGATATTCATGACACGCCAAAAATGAATGAAGTCTGGAAAGAATTCTTTCAAGATCCTTACCCAAATCGTGCGACATTAGGCATCAGTTCATTAACCGTACCTGATTTAAAAATTGAACTGGTTGCAACTGCTATCATCGAACAGGACTAACAAAAGAAAAGAGGGTTTGCGATGACAAAAATAGCGGTGATTGGCGGCGGGATGATTGGACTTGCCTGTAGTTACTATTTGAAAAAACGTCATAACGAAGTCGTCATCATTGATAAAGGGATTCCCGGTGCGGCTTGTTCTGCTGGAAATGCGGGATGGATCTGCCCCACTCTCTCAGAACCTGTTCCCGCGCCGGGTTTGGTTAGCAAATCTCTTAAATGGATGACCAAAAGAGACAGTCCCTTATATATAAAACCTACTGCTATTCCTTCCATCTCCAATTGGTTGTTTCAATTTTGGAAGAATTGTAATGAAGAGTCATTTAATAAAGGGTTTGATGCAGCATTAGAGATTAGCAAAAATACTCTCAAACTATTTGACGAGTTAGAGTCAGAAAAACTAATTCAATTTGAAATTCATCACAAGGGATTACTATTTGCCTTTCTTGATAAAAAAGGGATGGAGGAACGATTTGAGGAGCTAAGCATCGTGAATAAAGTAGGACTTCCATTACCCATCGTAAAGTCAAAACAAGATTTACAATTAATGGAGCCCCAATTATCAGAAAATGTAGAAGCAGGATTGTTTTTACCAAGTGAACGCCATGTTCGCCCCGAAAGTTTAAGTGGCGGATTTTATCAGTGGCTGAAAGAAAATGGCGTTGAATTTAGAACTAACACAGAAGTAACAGACATTATTCATAGGAATGGAAGAATCGAAGCTGTGGTTTGCGGCAACGAAAGAATAGAAGCGGACCAGTTTCTCTTCACTTCGGGTGTTTGGGCCAATCAGCTGATGAAAAAAATTGGTTATCACTTTCCCATGACAGCGGGCAAGGGATACAGCATTACGATTACTTCACCGAATATCACACTTAGCCATCCTCTTTATCTAGGAGATTCTAAGACAGGTGTCACCCCTTATAACAATACCATCCGTATTGCCGGCACAATGGAACTTTCAGGTTTGAATGAAAATATTGATGAGAGACGGGTTCAGGGATTAAGAAATTCAGTATCCAAATATCTGAAAACCCCTA
Source organism: Neobacillus cucumis (assembly GCF_016107705.1). The sequence continues at coordinate 72,344 of NZ_JAEHGC010000011.1, read as the reverse complement.
TTAAAGGGGAGAAGGAAGTGGTTTGGACCGGCATGAGGCCAATGACACCGGATGGTTTGCCGATATTAGGACCAATCCCCGAAATCAATAATTCATTTATAGCAGCAGGTCATGCGATGAACGGTGTTTCGATGTCCCTTGCTACCGGGTTGATCATGTCACAACTAATAAGTGAAGGGCGAACGGATATTGAGATTGGCCCATTTTCACTCAATCGCTTTTTGAGTAAACCTGTTTTAACAACCTAACTTGATCGAAGGAGGAAAATCCGATGTCAGCAAAAAAATCATTTGTTACTCTATTCATTCTCGTCTTCACTTTAGTAGGTTTAGTGGGATGCGGATCGAATGAAAAAACAACGAGTGGAAATAAAAAAGATCAATCCAATTCCGGATCTCAAATAAAAACCGTTGAATCAGGATATCTAAATGTGGCCATTATCGGAGATATGCCGATGACTGCGGTTAAGGATGGAAAAATAATTGGAACAGACGGAGACCTGATTCATAAAGTTGCTGAAAAGTTAAACTTGAAAGTAAGACCACAATTAATGCAGTGGCCTGCACCAATCGAAGCAGTTCGAACCGGCAGAGCCGATATTGCAATCGGCAATATCTTTTGGACACCCGAACGCTCAAAAGTCATGTTAATGACCGACCCTGTCTATTATGCATCCTCGATGATTGTTCAGCAGCAAAGTAAAAAAGATGTAAAAAACATCGCAGAGCTTAAGGGACATAAGGTGGGTACGGTAACGGGATTTGCGTTTGTGCCGGACCTTCAAAAGCTTGAATCAGAGGGAAAAATCGCCAGTGTTACTACCTATAAAGATAACAATGCCCTTATTCAGGATTTAAAAATCGGTCGGGTAGATATTGGATTTGTTGATCCTCCTACAGGTGCTTACGTCATTAAACAAAATCCAAGCTACAACTTAAAAGTCGTTACCTTTACGGACAGCGATAAAAATTATTCTGTATTAGGAAAACAGTTTCAAACAGCTTGGTGTGTGAATCCAAAAGAAAAGGAATTATACGACGCCATTAATAAAGAAGTACAGGAAATGTGGAAAACGGGCTTAAACAAGGAAATGTTATCAAAATATGGCCTTGATCAAGACGGTTGGTTTATTCCTGATGGAAATCCTCGTGCGGGTGCTGACCGGTCAAATGATTGGACGCCGCCAACCTTAGCGGGAAAATAAAGCTTGATTGGATAATGGAGGGAGAAAATGATAGCAGACAATACAGAGCAAATTTCCAATGAGAGTCCATTATTAAGAGTGAAAAGTCTTAAAGCAATACTTGGAAATAAGGAAGTCCTTCGAGGAATTGATTTAGATGTAAAGAAAGGGGAAAAAGTAACAATATTAGGCCCGAGCGGTTCAGGAAAAAGTACATTATTACGCTGTATTAATTTACTTGTTCCTAAATCAGAGGGAGATATGTACTTTGATGGTCATTTAATAAACCAAATGGATCAAAAATCATCCATCCTTTTACGAAAAGAAATTGGCATGGTATTCCAACATTTTAATCTGTGGCCCCACTTAAAAATTCTTAGGAATGTTGCCTTGCCTCCAGAACGGGTATTAAAAATGTCCCGTGAAGAAGCAGAATCCCTAGCATTGGAGCTGCTGAAGAAAGTCGGATTAGAAAGTTTTGTAGATTCCTATCCTGATCAACTTTCCGGAGGTCAAAAGCAGCGGGTTGCAATCGCCAGAGCCTTGGCGATGCAGCCAAAATTAATGTTATTTGATGAGCCTACCTCTGCTTTGGACCCGGAGCTTGTAAGAGAAGTGCTTCAGGTAATTGAACAGGTTGCAAATGATGGAATGACCATCGTGATTGTGACACATGAAATGAAATTTGCCCAACGAGTTAGTAATCGAATCTTATTTATGGATGATGGGAATATAGTTGAGGATAATACCCCTGAGAATTTCTTCCAACACCCCTCTACCAATAGAGCCCAAGAATTTTTAAAAGATATTTTATGGAATTAAGGGGTGACTGACATGTTTGAAATTTTTTGGTCTATGTTTCCCGAAATTTTATCGAGGATATTAAAAGGAGCAGTTGTAACCATTGAAGTCACCGTTTTTTCTTCCATTGGTGCCATCATTGTCGGTTTGCTCCTCGTGTTCCTCCATCGTTCAAAACTAAAACCTTTATCTATGTTCGCAAAAGTTTATGTTGAGATAATTAGAGGAATCCCTGCAATGGTCATATTGTTTATTATCTATTTTGGTCTTCCTGATTTAGGAGTAAGACTTTCCCCTGTTATCTCTGCAGTAATCGGCTTAAGTATGAATGGGGGTGCCTATTTATCTGAAGTGTTCCGTTCTACAATCGATTCGGTTCATAAGGGACAAACGGAAGCAGCAATGGCAGTTGGGATGACACCTGCTCAAAACATGAGGTATATCGTCCTCCCACAAGCTGCTGTTATCGCAATCCCCAATGTAGGGAACTATGTAATCAGCCTTTTTAAAGATACCGCTATTGTCTCTACCATTGCTGCACCTGAGATTATGCTCGCCTCTACCAATTTAATATCACAAACCTTTGTAGCGATGCCGATTTACTTACTCACCGCTGTTGTTTATTTCTGTATGAGTTATCCTATGTCCTTATTTGTCCGTCGTTTAGAAAAACGAATTGGTAAAGGAGTTCAAAGCACTTAGTTGAATAAAAGATCCATAGAGACGGTTCTCTTGGTCTACTTTCTTCAATTCTTGAATCAAAAATCCGAGAGAACCATCCCTTTGGTTCAGTCCGCAATTCAAGGGGATTCTTTAAATTGTCGATAAAATGCAATTTTGTGTTGATATCCTACTAGAAAGTGTTGATATAATCTTATTTTGTGTTGATATCACTCTATTTTGTGTTGATATCCGGTGAAAAAGTGTCGATATCATAAAAACGACCCTTCAATAAGCTTCCTCACAAAAAAAAGGATCGTCTCCCGACAACCCTTATGACAATTATTTAATCTCAACATATCTATCATTTTGCAGAAGCTTTATCTCCGCCTCTGTTTTTTGGAAGTACTCAGCGATCTCTTTATCCTCTGCGGGCTGGGGGAAACTTCTTCTTCTCAGACCACCATATTTGCGTTTATTATAGGAACTCCAAAGGGTTAAAGTTGCGGCACATATCACTACTAATATAAAAGTAAAGTTTAGAATCGCATTGGCATTTGATAGATTAAGAAAATAAAACCTTAAATTCAATTTCGTATTAAGGTGAGTGATAAAATTATAAAAGAATAAAAAAAGAAAGATCCAACCAAAAAGAGTAAAAAGGAAATCTAAAATTCTTCTGAACTTTGATTTTTTTACGGTAATAATCATCAGTTTCTCCCTGCTGTCTATAAATGGAGTCCACGGTCTGGGCTTTCCCACGTGGCAAATTGCTTTTTATTTTTCTTTAAAATCATCAATCCTTTTGGCAAGGCCATGATCACTAATAAAGCATTAATATGCCAGTAAAGAATAGGATACCAAATACCCCATAATAGAAACTTTAAAATTCCTTTTTCGTAATTTCTTTCGATATAAAGAGCCACAGAAAATTGCAGCAAACAGATAATCGATAGGTAATTCCCTATCCACATAGTAGGCATGATATATTCATGAATAAAAATCAATCGATATAAAAAGATAAGAGTTGAAATGAACCAACAAATTGCCCATAGGACACTTAATACTTGTTCAAGAAAGACAGGATAAAGCCTTCTTTGTCTCCAATCGAAGAAAATGTCACGATGACGTAAAATAACTTCAATTCCACCTTGCGTCCATCTTAACCGCTGCTTCCATATACCTTTAATGGACTCAGGAACTAACATCCAACATAAAGCTTTAGGTTCGTACCGAATATCCCAAAAATCCCTTTGAAGCTTCCAAGACACACCAATATCGTCGGTGATTAAGTCGGTATCCCACATCCCCGCATCTAATAAGGCCTTTTTGCGGAAGACCACGAAAACTCCAGATACCGTCATGACTTTCCCCAGCACTCTTTGAGTCCTTTTAATTAACCCAATAATACTGGAATATTCAACAATTTGAATCTTCGAAAGCAAGCTGGTCCGATTCCTTATTCTTGGATTTCCTGTTACGGCTCCGACCCTCTCTCCATTGTGAGGAGTAATAAAATGGGGAATCACATAGTTAAGCGCATCCGGATCAAGGATAGCATCACTATCTATCGTTGCAATAAATTCTCCTTTTGAAGCTAGAACACCTTGCTTTAAAGCGTTCGCTTTCCCTTTATTGTCCACAACATTTACGATTCGTAATTTTGGATAGGAATCTACGATTGATTTTAAGATGTCAAGCGTCCTATCCTTGCTTCCATCGTTGATTACAATGATTTCATAATCGGGATAATTCAGTTTTGATGCATAACGTATTGTATCTTCAATCGTTTGTTCCTCATTATGCGCTGGAATTAACAAGGAGACAAAAGGTAATTCTTCACGATTAAACTCTGGAAAGTTATGATTTCTCTCCTTTTTTGTGTAATAGATTATACTACCAATAATCCATATAATCCCCATGACTAATGGATAATAAAATAGAAAAAGGACAAAAATATTTTTCAAATTAGAACACGCCCTATTTAAAATTAAGAAGTGAAAAAAGCCCTAAGACGATATTACTGTTTAGGTATTATAATAGCAATCTTTTTCTAATCAAAAATTTGCTTTATCGGATTGGAGTGAAGATTGTTAAAAAGCCGTAACCTATCTGCAGGTTACGGCTTTTCTAAAAATAACTTCTTAACTATTAAAATATTTACCAATCGTACTTTTTAATAGTTTTGGATCAATAATGATTTCGGAATTGTTTGCCTTTAGGATGTCGTCATACATCGTTCGGCCAACCCCTGTTAATTGTTTATATTTTAATTGCTTATTAGGATCAAAGTCTTTCATGGCAAGGCCTAAGCTGACCATATCCGATGTTGACATATTCGTACCGACCATATATTTGGAAACAGAATTAACCAGTGAAGGCATTTTTGCAACATTGCCAGGTTGTAAAGCTTGTTTGGCTATCCCTTTTAGGGCTTCCAATTGAAGCTGCTGACGTCCATAATCCCCATTTGCAAGGGAATGGCGCTCACGGGAAAGAGATAATACGGTTTTTCCATCCAAGAAATGAGAACCGGCAGTGATCACTTTATTGCCAATTTTTACATCTGTTGGCACGTACATGTTAATACCACCCAATGTATCAATCATCGATTGAAGACCATCAAAATTGGTTTCAACATAGTAATTAATCGGCACCCCGGTAAAATCACTGATTGCTTTTACGGCCCCTTCCATCCCTTTCTTAGGACCTTTATTGGCCTGCAAAATATACTGGACACTTGTGAGTTTCGTATAACCATAACCATCCAAATGAACACGTGTATCCCTTGGAATACTTACTGCATTAATTTGGTTTTTATCCAAGTCAACATGTGCAAGGAGCATGCTGTCCGTATGACCAATTTTTTGGCCTGGTCTTGCATCGGAACCCATGATTAATAGGTTAAAATTCGTTCCAGTTGAATTGCTTGGTTGTGTTTTTTGTTCGGTTGTCCCTGCGTTCGCATTCACTACGGGAATATTTTTAAAGTGATTCTTTGGTTGAAGCTGATAGTAGGTAAAGCCAACCGCAGCAATTGCTACCACGATAATCCCTAGAAGAGAATAACCAAAAACCTTCCATTTACTTCTTTTTTTCTTACTGCTTCTATTCATAAATTCCTCCGCTATAATTTGCGTCATATCTATTAATTTAATACTATAACAACTTAAAATATTATCACCATATGAGAGGATTGTCACTTACTACATAATACCAACGGTTGTCTTTACCACTTAAAAAGAAAAGACAAAATCTCTCCAAGTGCTTCCCAGTTTGTCCTCCCATGTTTTATCTGCGTTTCTGAGGAATTTATCTGCGGATGAAGGGGCAAATGTAGGAAGCGGAGTCTTACCGCTCACGTAAATCCAAGATTTAGTTTTACTTTTATAACGGAATTTTTTTTGTATATAAAGGATATATAATAAAAAAAGAGAAGTGTGGCTAACACTTCTCCCTGCAGCTGCTACCGTTAGGGTGGTGGTTGTACAATTACTCCATAAACAATCCACCATTTACATTAAGCACTTGTCCGGTGATAAAATTTGATGATTGTGAAGCAAGAAAAAGAGTAGCTTCAGCAATATCCTCAGGTTCTCCTAATCTTCCTAATGGTATCGATTCTTGTTTATATGGAAGGCCATTAGTCATTTGACTTTTCACAGGGCCCGGTGCAATTCCGTTCACGTATACTCCCTTTGAAGCAGCTTCTTTGGCAACGGATTTAATAAAACTATGTAATCCACCTTTTGAAGCTACGTAATGGGGACCCGAAATGATTCCACCAACCTTTCCTGAAATGGAACCTAAACAAACAATTTTTCCATATCCTTTTTTCTCCATTTGTCGATAAGCAGCTTGAACAGTTAGAAACATTCCAGTTAAATTTACCTCTATTACTCTATTCCATTTTTCAAGTGTTAGGTCGAGTAAAGAGGAACGTTCCACGATTCCTGCTCCTGCTACAACAATATCAATAGTAGAGAAATGATTAAGTGTTGTTTGAATTAATTCATCGATTTGCTGTTGCTTTGTTACATCACAAGTAATTCCAATACACTTTTGGCCATTATTCTTGATTTCTGAAACAATAGCATCCGTTGGTAGAACATCACTCACGACTACATTAGCGCCCTCCCTTGCTAAAGTTCGTACAATAGAAGCACCAATCCCTCTTGCACCACCGGTTACAATTGCTGTTTGACCGTGTAAATTGATTGCTCCGCTGATTGGATTCTTCATTTTAAGCCCCCCTTCTTTATGTTATTAAGATGAAAGAATTGTTTTAAGCGGCCTCTCTAACCTACTGCAAATTTCTTGCAAAAATTCTGCCCCAAGTGCTCCATCATTAACACGATGATCAAAAACAATAGAAAGGGATAATAAATACCCAATTTGAATTTGATCCCCTTCAATAACAGGTGCCTTTTGTATAGAACCAATACCTATAATGGCAGATTGAGTAGGGTAAACCACCGGAGAAAAATGATCAATTCCATATTCACCTAAACTACTGATGGAAAAGGTCCCATCTTCTAAACTTTTCTTGCTAATTTTATGATTCCGTACATCTTCTATTAATTGTTTTCTCTCAATGGCTATTTCAGTAATTGATTTTTTATCAGCGTCATGAATAACTGGCATGATAACTCCGTTTTCTACTGCCACAGCAAAGCTGACATTTATATTTTGATATTCAATTATTTTACTAGTTGAAAATTGTGAATTAAAGGAACGGAATTTTTGTAATGATCTAGAAACAGAAAAAATGATAAAATCATTTGGAGTAAAATTGATTCCTTCTTGTTTCATTTCGTTTCTTAACTGAACGAGCTTATCAACTCGGACTGTTTTTGTAATCGTTACCGGAATAATAGAATTGGCACTTTGTTCTATTACATTCACAATTTTTTTTCGCATTGGGGTAAGTGATATCTCAATACTTCTTTTAATATTTGCTGCATTAGTAGAGTCATCTAAATTATTTTTATTTGGAGTAGATAATAAATCATTTTGATTTTTTAAGTAAGCTAGGACATCTGGGGCTATAATTCTACCATTCGTTGCTGTTCCCTTTATTTTTGACAAATCTATGTTATTTTCCCGAGCTAATTTTCTAGCGTATGGAGATGCAATAATCCTATAACTATTACCATTTAAGTTTTTAATTTCTTTATCTAAGTCTTGTGAAGTAATGATGGGGGCTTTCTTATTTGGAATTTCAATTCTAGCTAATGTACTTTGTTCATGAATATAAGCCACAACTTCACCTACAGGAATTTCATCGTCGCTTTTATCTTGCGTAATGGTTATGAATCCTGTGGTAGGTGATGAAACTTCGACCACAACTTTGTCAGTTTCCATGGAAAATAACGTGTCATTCTCTTTAACATAGTCGCCGTCTGTAACGAACCATTCTTTAATAATGCCACTCTCCATCTGTTGACCCATTTTTTGTATAATGACTGGTGTTGCCAATTTATTCACCTCCTACTAGTTGATATACAACCTTCTCCACCGCTGACACTATATCTTGGGCATTAGATACAATATGTTTTTCTAAAATAGGAGAAAAAGGAAGAGGTGCTTCTTTTGAACCTACTCGTATGATCGGTGCGTCAAGCTCATCAAATCCTTCCTCAATAACTCGGGCTGCAATTTCACCACCAATTCCACCATTTACTACAGCTTCATGAGCAATGACTAATCGATGTGTTTTAGAAATAGATTTCAAAATTGTATCCAAATCAAGTGGAGCAATAGTTCTTAAATCGATTACTTCAGCGGAGATTCCTTTTTCCATCAAATCTGAAGCCGCATTTAAAGCTTCGTGAACCATTCTTGAATAAGAGACAATTGTAACATCAGTTCCTTCTCTAATAACATTTGCCTTTCCAATTGGAACAAAATACTCTTCTTCTGGAATCACATCTTTTATACTGTAGAGCATTTTGTTTTCAATAAACACTACAGGGTTATCATCCCGTATGGCTGCCTTTAAAAGACCCTTAGCATCGTATGGGGTTGCTGGCATAACAACCTTCAGCCCAGGAATATGTGCAAACCATGCTTCTAAACATTGACCGTGCTGTGCCCCCGAAGAATTCCCGGAACCTTCTTGAGTTCGAATAACCAATGGAACTTTCACTTTACCACCTGACATATACCGAATTTTTGCGGCTTGGTTAACGATCTGATCCATACTCAAGGTCATAAAATCAAGATACATAATTTCCACGATTGGGCGCATTCCCGTTATTGCTGCACCAACAGCAGCACCTGCTATGGCCAATTCAGATATAGGGGTATTTCGAACTCTTTTGTTACCAAATTCTGTTGAAAGCCCTTTGGTTACTTTATATGATCCACCAAACGGATCCTCTATGTCTTCTCCCATAATAAAAACACGAGAATCTCTAGCCATCTCTTCGTGAATGGCAAGTCTTAGTGCGTCTCGATAACTAATCTTTTTCACATGTATCACCATCCTTAAAAATAAATATGACTTAAAGCATCTTCAGGAGAGGGATTGGGGCTATCTTTGGCAAACCTTACTGCATCATTTATTTCTTGATCAATTTCAGCCAAAATACTTTCTTGGATATTTTCTGTTAAGATCCCTTGTTTTTTTAGATCTATTTCTAGAACAGTAATCGGATCCTTTTCAAGCCATGTTGCATATTCAGATTTATTTCGGTATTCCACCTGATCCCCAACGTAATGACCTAAAAATCTATAGGTATCAGCCTCAATTAATGAAGGTCCTCTTCCGTTACGTGCATGGTTCACTGCATCAGAAGTAACCTTGACAACTTCCTCCACATCCATTCCATTAACAAAGACTCCGGGGATTCCATACCCCTCGGCTCTTTTTACAATCCTGTCTACCCGCTGATGGTTTTTTATGGGTGTTGACTCAGAAAATTTATTGTTTTCGCATACAAAGATGATGGGCAGATTCCATATCGCAGCAAGATTGATACTTTCATGAAAAGCGCCCGTGTTAGATGCACCATCTCCAAAAAATACGACAGTTACTCGATCATCTTCTTGCATTTGCGAAGAAAGGGCAGTTCCCACTGCAATGGGGATCCCTGCACCAACTACGCCATTGGCACCTAAAACGCCTACTGAAGTATCCATGATATGCATAGACCCACCTTTCCCCTTATTAGAACCAGTTGATTTTGCATATAATTCAGCAAACATCTCTCTCATGTCCATTCCTTTAGCCAACACATGACCATGACCCCGATGCGTGGTGAAAATATAGTCATTCTTTTTTAAAACGGAACACACCCCAACAGCAACGGCTTCTTGCCCAATGCAAGAATGAAGAAAACCTGGTAATTCCCCTTGTTCAAAAAGAGAGATCGCTTTTTGTTCGAAACGGCGGATTCTTACCATTTCACGATAATAATGAATATTTATCTCCATCTCAACACCTCATTTTTTATGACCACAGTTTACTTTTCACCTAATGAATAATTAGCCAATTGATTCACGCGATCAATTGGCTAATTCAAAATTACCTATTGTTTAATACTTGTGAGAAACTTTACAAAAGATTATTTTATAGTCATACGTTAATAGGATGATTAATTTTATTTAAATGACCTGATAGCTCTCTTTGTGTCATTGTTTTAATCAGATCCACACATTGTAGAAGTTTATTCAAGTCCACACCAGTATCGATATCCATTTCTTGTAGCATCATGACAAGATCTTCAGTGGAACTATTTCCTGCAGCACCTGGTGCAAAAGGACATCCTCCTAAACCGCCAATTGAACTATCAAATACGGTTACTCCTGCTTGTAAAGCTGCCAATACGTTTGACTGAGCAAATCCATAGGTATCATGGAAATGAGCGGCAATTTTTGCACTTGGCGACTTATCAAGTACTTTTGAAAATAGTTGGTAAACCTCTTTAGGGGTAGCCCTGCCAATGGTATCACATAACACAATTTCATCGACCTGCCATTTTTCTAGTTGATCGACCATTCCGAGAATAATCCCCTCATTTACTTTCCCTTCAAATGGACACCAAAATGAAGTGGCGATGTCAAAGCGGATGTAGCCTCTGTTCTCTTTTATTCTACCGATGACATTTTCAAGTTGGGCCATTGATTCGTCCCTTGTTATTCTCACATTTTTTAGGTTAAACTCATTGCTTGCACCAGCAACTAAAGTAAAGTCGTTAGCTCCAGCATGAATTGCCCTTTCATACCCTTTTTCGTTTGGAATTAAAACCATATACTGAACATGGTCCTCATGGTTCATATTTGTAAATACTTCATATGAATCTTTCATTTGTGGAACATGAACCGGATGGACGAAGGATGTTGCCTCCATTCTCTTAATTCCGGTGTTATTTAATGCTTCGATCAGCCCAATTTTCTTTTCAGTCGGAATAAAAGCAGCCTCATTCTGTAAACCATCCCTCGGTCCGACTTCTACAATTTCAACAAACTGAGGAAGATTCAAACTAATTACCTTCTTTTCTCGAAATTTATTTATCATTCCTTCATTATTCTGCTTCTCTGATGATTCCTTTTTCAAGCAGTTTAGTAATGTTTTCATCACTCATGCTTAATGTACTGTTAAGAATTTGGCGTGTATGTTGTCCAAGTTTTGGTCCAGCCCATTGAATCTCACCAGGGGTTTCACTTAGTTTAGGAACGATCCCTGGTACCTTCAACTTGCCAATCCCCTCCACCTCTACTTCCTGAATCATTTGTCTTGCTAGGTAATGAGGGTCCGTTACGATATCTTTAATAGAGTAAATAGACCCCGCAGGTACCTTTGCTTCATCCAGTATGGATAACACATCTGAAATCGGTAAACTTTTTGTCCATTTTTCTATGATTCCATCTAGAAATTCTGCATGGTTCGAGCGCTGTGCATTATTACCAAATCGGGCATCCTCAGCATATTCAGGATAACCAATAACAGCCATTAAACGTTTAAAGATTCCATCTCCATTAGCACCAATCACAACATATTTTCCATCTTGGCAAAGATAGGTATTGGAAGGGGTAATTCCCGGCAACGTACTTCCGGTACGTTCTCGAATGATTCCCTTTCGGTCATATTCAGGAAGCATACTTTCCATTAGGCTAAAAATAGATTCATATAATGCTACATCGATAAACTGACCTTGTCCTGTGCCTTTTACATCTCGATGATAGATCGCAAACATTGCACCAATCACGGCATATAAAGATGAAATGGAATCCCCAATACTGATTCCAACCCTTGTTGGTGGACGGTCTGGGTAACCAGTCAAGTAACGCAAACCGCCCATAGCTTCACCGATGGATCCAAACCCCGGCTTATCTCGGTAAGGTCCATCCTGACCATAGCCGGAAACCCTTACCATGATCAGTTTCGGGTTAATCTTTTTTAATTGCTCATAACCGATGTCCCATTTTTCCATCTTGCCAGGCCTAAAGTTTTCAATTATGATATCTACTTCTTTAGCAAACCTTTTTATTAGGTCTTGACCCTCTGAATCATTTAAATCGATTGCAACTGACTTTTTATTTCGAGATTGCACATACCACCATAAGCTAGTTCCGTTTTCCACAACTCTCCAGCTTCTGATAGGATCGCCGTTTTGCGGACTCTCGATTTTGATAACTTCAGCTCCAAATTCAGCAAACATTCTTCCAGTTGAAGGCCCCGCAATTAGTTGCCCCATCTCCAATACCTTTAAACCCGCTAACGCTTTATCTTTCATTTCTTCACCTCATTTCTTTGCACGCACTATATCTACAATGAAAATAATTTCGATTGTGATTAAATATTCATCCGAAAGCCAACAAGTTTAGGGACTGTCATTTCTTCTAATGTATATTTAGGTCCTTCTTTACCCATCCCACTATCTTTTACTCCCCCATATGGCATATGGTCCGCACGGAAATTAGATACTTCATTAATTTGTACGCCTCCGGCTTCTATATGTTTAATAGCATAAAAAGCATGATTTAAGTTATTCGTAAATACACCTGCTTGAAGGCCATAGCGTGATTGGTTTACTTGGTCAACAGCATCTTTAAAGTCATTAAATGGAGAGACAACAATAACTGGACCAAATATTTCTTCACAGCTTACTTTCATTTCTTGCGTTACATCAGCTAAAAGAGTAGGTTCTAGAATTCTACCTTTTATATGGCCGCCTGTAATTAACCGTGCACCTGCAGTTATTGCTTCTCCAATCCAATCTGATACTCGGTTAGTAGCTGCCATCGATATTAATGTAGGAATATCTGTTTCTTCATTAAATGGATCACCTGTTTTTAAGCTTGATATCTTTTTAGCTAACCTTGTAATAAATTGCTCATAGCTATCCTTATGGACATAGACCCTTTGGACGGAAATACATGATTGGCCGACGGTGCCAAAACCACCCGTATAACAACGATCAATTGCTAATTCCAAATTCGCATTCGAATCTACGATTGTGGCTGCATTAGACCCTAACTCTAGCAGTACCTTTTTATATTTTGCTATTCCACTAATTTTCTTACCTACTTCTGAACTTCCTGTAAACGTAATGAGATTAACCTCAGGATGTTTAACTAAATATTCACCAACTTCTGCGTCTCCTGTAATGACACTAAGACCACCGAGAGGGAGTCCTGCTTCTGCTAAAATCTTAGCGAATTCAAAACTAGATAATGGTGTCTGAGGAGCAGGTTTTAAAATAACAGGGTTTCCACCCGCTATGGCCGGACCAATCTTATGCGCAGCTAATAACAATGGAAAATTAAATCCTGTAATACCAGTCACTACTCCAATTGGTTCACGAATCGTAAAAGCAAGTCTTCCTTCACCACCTTGCATGGCATCAATGGGGATCATTTCACCATGCAAATCTCTTGCCGCTTCAGCTGAGAATCTCAAGGTAGATACTGTTCTTTTAACCTCGCCAATAGCGTCACTGAGAGTTTTTCCGTTTTCATAGACAATAAGACTAGCAATTTCCTCTTCCCGCCCAGTTAAAAGATCTGCAGCTTTATTTAAAATCTCTGCTCGTTTCCATAAAGGTATTTCAGACATTACCTTTTTTGCGGCTACTGCAGTCATAACTGCTTCCTCAGCTTCTTTTAAGGTTGTAAGCGAGACTTGAGCGATGACCTCACCTGTGTAAGGGAATTCAATCGGATAGGTTTTATCTAAGGTAATCCATTCTCCACCGATACAAATCGGTGCAACTGAATCAGCTTTTAATAGTGTTGTGTTTTGAATACCCATTTTACTGTTCCACCTTTTTCAGTAATAGTTCCCCATGAAGTGCGCGTTGAAAGATATCCAATATTTCCTGCTCACTTAGACGTTTAGGAGAGTTACTTTGTAACCTTTCCATCCCATATGAACTATTTGCTAGTACAGGTAACAAATCTTGAGAGATATTTAATTCCTTTAATGTTGTCGGTAAGTCAATACGCTGCTGTAATTCTACAATAGCTTCTATAAAGGCGTTGATTGTTTCTTGAACGCTATCTCTTTCAATCCCAGCAATTTTTGCAAGTTTTAAAACTTTTTCTTGACGTAATGGGGCAATAACTTCAAGCACATATGGAAGTACTAAACTATTAGATAAACCATGTGAAAGATGACAATAAACTCCTAAAGAAAAGGCTAAGCCATGTACCATCGCCGCACCATCAGTCGTATTTAATACAAGGCCTCCAAGCATACTTCCCATAGACATTTCCGTTCTTGCTTCAATATCATTTCCATTTTTATAGGCAGAACTTAAATGATTCCAAATCTTCTCGAATGCGTTTAAAGCTAATTGATCTGTATAGGGTGCAGAGCGGACGGCGAGATACCCTTCAATTGCATGCACTAATGCATCAATACCTGTATGGGCTGTTATCACTGGTGGAAGAGAAAGTGTGAGACCAGGGTCTACGATTGCAAAAGATGCTAAAACATGAGGACTGCAAATAACGCTTTTCAGATTAGTTTCTTCATCAGTCAAAACGGCAAATTTTGAAACTTCAGATCCTGTTCCAGATGTAGTGGAAATCATGATGGTAGGGAGACCCGGCGAAGGAACTTTATCAATCCCAACAAAGCTTAAGATCGATTCTTCGTGCACCATAGACAAAGCAACTGCTTTTGCTAGATCAAGTGAACTTCCTCCTCCAAGACCAATAACCAATTCAATATTTTCTAATTTTGCTAACTTTAATGCATCCTCATAATTTTTAACAGTAGGTTCAGGCTTTGTTTGATCAAATATAACCACGTCAATAACTTCAGTATCTAATACCTGTAAAACTCGATCAACAATCCCAGCTTTTTTAATTCCTTGGTCAGTAATTAAAATAACTTTTTTTGCATTAAACCTCTGTACCACTTCACTTAATTTGTTAATAGAACCTTCACCAAATAAAATACGAGAAGGAGAAAATATTGTATAGCTCATCTAAAAAACCTCCAATTGTTTGTTTTTATGCACCAATATATTTGGTTATTAAATCAAGATCTTCAAGCAATTCATTTGATTTTCCATTTGCTACAATTTCGCCCGTTTGCAATATATAGGCTCGATCAGAAACGGTTAAAGCAGCTGTAGCCATTTGATCAACTAATAAAATCGTCTTTTTTTCTTTTTTTAGATCGATAATCGTATCAAATATTTGTTTAACGAATATTGGAGCTAGACCCATAGTGGGCTCATCCATAATGATAAAATCCGGGTTTGACATCAAACTTCGAGACATGGCAAGCATTTGCTGCTCGCCTCCACTAAGGGTTCCCGCTTGTTGGTGCTGCCTTTCTTTCAATCTCGGAAATCTGCTATACTCTCGTTCTAGTAATGCCTTTAATTCGTTTTTATTCTTCCTGCCATTTAGGAAAGCTCCCAAAATTAAATTGTCCTCCACACTTTGGTCTCCAAATATTTGCCTGCCTTGAGGAATATGAGAAAGCTTTAAATGAACGATTTTATGGGCTGGAACTGTTGCAATATTTTTGTCCTTGAAACGTATTTCACCTTTAATGGGTCGAACTAGACCTGAAATCGCATTAAGAGTAGATGTTTTTCCCGCCCCATTCTTACCAATAAGTGCGACAACTTCCCCTTGATTGACCTTAATATTTACGTTCCGAACTACATTTGCAAGTCCATAGTTAACTGACAGATCTTTTACCTCTAACAAGTTCCATTACCTCCTCACCGCCCAAGTATGCTTCAATTACTCTTGGATTGTTCTCGACTTCTTTAGGTGTCCCCTCAGCAATTTTCTGTCCAAAATCTAAGACAATGATTTCATCACAAATACTCATTACAATTTCCATATGATGTTCGATAATTAAAATCGTCATTCCCAGTTCACGTAATCTCCGAATCACATTAAAAATTAGCTCTACTTCATTAGGTGAAGCGCCTGCTGCAGGCTCATCGAGGATTAATAGAGCTGGTTTCATAGCCAGTGCCCTTGCTAATTCCAATAAGCGTTGTTCACCATAAGATAAATTTTCAGCAATTTCCTTTGATCTTGACCCTAATCCAACAAAATGAAGAATTTGCTCTGCTTGTTGTTCGAATTTTGATTCCTCACGTACAGCCATAGGTGTCGACAATGCACTTTGAGCGATTGAATGATGATACGATTGATGGAAACCCATTAGCACGTTTTGGATTACAGATAAATCCTTGAATATTTGAAGATTCTGAAAAGTGCGCGTAATACCTACCTTTGCCATTTTATGTGGTGAATAAGATGATACATCTTTTCCTAAAAAGGAAATACTTCCTGAGGTAGGTGAATAAACTCCACTCAACATGTTAACAACAGTACTTTTTCCAGAACCATTTGGCCCAATTAGTCCTTTAACAGTTCCCCAGGGAATGGAAAAGTTAACTTGATCCACCGCACGTAATCCACCAAAATCAATGGTTAAATCAGATACCTGCATATTTGGCATTGATTTTAAATGGGTAATTGTTGATTGGAGCTCCTTAAAGAAATCTTCATGTTCTTTTAATTTCAACTGAGGCTTCTTTCTAATATCCTTCTCCCACCAACCTTTTATTTTTTTTACAAAGGATGTTTCTCCTAATGTACCAACTACTCCATCTGGTAACATAAGCAGACAGACTAAAAGGATTCCTCCGTAGATCATCAGGTGATACTCATAAATCGATGCGAATAGTTGAGGGATTAGAACGGCAACTGCAGTACCAACTAGTGGCCCTAGTATGGTCTTATTCCCCCCTACAATTACAGCTACTAGGAACATGATGGATGTATCAATAGTAAACGAGTCACTATTAAAATAGCCTCCAGCATGAACAAATAAAGCTCCACCAAGACCAGCAAACATGGCACTGATTGCAAAGGCCAATACTTTCCAATTCCGAACGTATACACCTATTGTCTCAGAAGCAATTTCACTATTTCCCACTGCATTCATGGTTCTGCCAAAACGAGTTTGAAATAAGTTTTTAGCAAAAAGGTGGCAAATGAGAGCAATGACTGCAGCAAAATAAAAGTATTCTACTATATTAAGCTCTTTCCCAAAAACACTGCTTTTCTCTAAAAACACACCTGCCGGACCATTCGTTAGGGATACCCAGCGATTAGCACCAATTTCTATTAACATGCCGAATCCTATTGTCACCATTGCTAAGTATGGACCTTTTGCACGGAGTGCGATTAATGCAATTAGGGCGCCTGCAATACCAGCAAGAATCATTCCCCCCCACATAGTTACCCAAAAAGGGAGTTGAAAATGGTTGGCTAGCAAACCGGATCCATAAGCACCTAAAGCGTAAAATCCTGCGTGCCCTAATGATAATTGACCTGATAATCCAATTAAGATATTTAATCCAATAACGACGATATAGACAGCAAGAAATCGGTGCATCAAGCTGATGAAGAATTCATTCGGGTAAATCCAGGGTATTAGCCAAATCAGTACGAGTATGCAACCGATCTGAATCAAACGTTTGGTAGATACCTTCATTAGTATTTCTCCTTTACTTTTTTACCCATTAATCCTTGAGGCAGGATAATCAACACTACCAAGATTAGGAAATATACACTAAAATCTTTTAATGCTGAATTTTGCAATGCAACAACCTGTTCAATCACCCCAATAGATAATCCTCCTATTAAAATACCCATTGGATTATCCAATCCCCCAATGATTGCTGCTCCAAACGCTTTTAATCCAAGTGCTAAACCTAAAAATGGCGCAACATTTGTAATAGGTCCAATCATGATCCCGCCAATTCCTGCTAATACAGTTGAAATAACAAAAGCAACGATTGCAATTAATCGGGGATTTATACCCATTAATGATGCCGCATCCCGATTATGAGCAACAGCTTGAAGCGATTTCCCGAACACTGATTTTCGAAGCATCAAGAACAAGGCAGTAATAATGATAAATGTTGTAATTAACACAAATATTTCATGCGGATATATAGATAGTTCTCCGAAACGAATAATATTCGACCCGAATGGTGATGGAAATGGTTGAACGGTTTTCCCCCAACTGACTTCAGCGATGTTACGACCAATAATAGATAGGGCAACAGTGCTAAGAATCCAGCTGATCGAATCGAAATTTTTTAATGGTTTAATGGCGATTCTTTCAATAAGATACCCTATTATACTTTGAGCAACGATTACGGCTAGAATGGTAATAAGAAAAGCCCAAATAGTAGCAAGACCCATAACCTTTAATGAACTAAAAACAGACAATCCAATAATTGCACCAATCATTAAAGTGTCACCTTGACCAAAGTTTAAAGTTTTGGTGGCAAGATGTGTGATATAATACCCCAAAGCAATAAGTGCATAAATACTTCCGATAATTAGGCCACTTAATATTGCTTGTGTCATAGAATCCTCCTTTTTTAGGGGACAAAAGGCATCCCCTAAAATTTATTTTGCAATGACGATTTGACCATCTTTGTAAGTAGCAATAAACATATGTTCCGGCTGTAAAGCTTCATGATTATCTTTAGTAAATGGCTTAGATGGTGCAGTCGTAACAGCATTAAAGTCATTTAATTCTTCAATTGCATCACGTACTTTTTCTGTATCTTTATAACCAACTTTCTTTATTGCAGATAGAACAATATTAGCTGCATCGTACCCCTGAGCAGTTGCAATTGGATACATATCTTCCTTGTATTCGTTAACAACTTTATTGTGGAATTCTTTTGTTTTTTCATTTTGATCAACCGTAAAAGATTGTACAAAATAGACATCATTATTAACTAAGTCACCAGCAATATTTTTGAAGGCAGGGTCACCAAATGCCCATGAACCAATAAATTTTGGTTTATAATCAATTTTTTCAGCACTTTTTAATACTTGTGCCATTTCTGGTGCAAGACCGTACACAATGATTGCTTCAATATTTGCCTTTTTCATTTTACTTAGTTGACTCTCCATGTTATTGTCACCAATTTGGAAAGATTCAACTGCCGTTGGTTTGATATTACGCTCTTTTAATTGTGCCAATACATCGGTTTTACCACCTTGACCATAGCCACTTGTATCATGTAATAAACCAACTTTTGTGAAACCATTTTTCTTATATAGCCAATCCAAAATAGTCGTTACTTGCCCCTGGTCAAAAGGTGCGATTCTAAAAACATAATTTTTGGCTTCATTTTTGAACTTAGTAGTTATAGCAGTAGCTGTTCCATATGGGAAAACTTCTGCAATTTTATTTTTTTGTAGATATTCAATATGTGCAAGACCATTTCCACTATTTGCACTACCTAATAATGCAACTGCTTTATCTTGAGAAACTAACCTTTGTATTAATTCCATGTTTTTCTCTGGCTTCGTTTCATCGTCATAGGCAATGTATTTTGCTTTTACGCCATTATATCCCCCTGCAGCATTAAACTCTTTAACTGCCAATTCAATACCACGTTTCGCCCCTTCGCCATAAGAGGCAGTTCCTCCACTTAATGAAGTTGCTTGACCAATAACAAAATATTTTTCTGAATCAGATGAATTATTACTACTCTCAGTTGATGACTTTTCAAGTGAAGGTCCACATGCAGTTAATAAACTAAAACTTAATAACAACAATCCAAAATAAAGTAAAGCCTTTTTCATCCTAATTCCCCCTTTGTTTGTTCGCATTTAAATCTTCCTTTTCATCCATCTCTTCGTTTAGTAGATTTTCACCTCCTATTGATTTCAAAGATTATTTATAAATGATTGATCTATTTACCAATCATTTAAATAATATAGTTAAATTATTTGGAAAGTGTAAGAACCGGTCCCGTTGTTTTGCGAATGATAAGTTCTGGTTCAACCATTATTTGAATGGGTCTATCAATGGTCTTATCTTCGTTAATTAATAGTAATAGGTTTTCTAGGGCTAATTTTGCCATGGTACTTTTGTGTTGAGATATGGTGGTAAGATTAATCAGCGGACTAGAAGAAATATTAATATTATCGAAACCAATAACTGAGATTTCATTTGGGATTTGAATATTCATCCGTATTAAAGAATCCATTACGCTTATGGCCAAGGAGTCTGTTGCTGCAAAAAAACAGGTTGGTCGATTTTCTTTTTCTAAAACATTGGAGGTGAATTCGTAGATGCTTTCATAGGATAATTCTCGATTGTAAACAAGTTCTGCATCATACTGGATGCCATTTTCTACAAGTGCTTTCTTATATCCTATATACCTTTGATGGAAGGTGGAGTATTTAGTAGAGCCTGAAATAAATGAAATTCTTCTATGACCGAGCTCTACTAAATGATTGACTGCTAAATGTGAGCCTTTTTGATTATTTAAAACAACAAAGTTGATGTCATCATCATCAGGTTTACGATTATAAATCATAATTGGGAAGCCAGATTGATAAATATCCTTAACATATGTATTGTCCCGATCAATGGAAGCAATTAAAATTCCATCTACACGTCTTGCCATAAGATTTCTTATTGATTTTTCCAGATTTAAAGTATCATAGTTAGTATCACTAACGATTACATCATAGCCTTTTTCCCTAGCCTCACTTATAATTACCTTGGCCGTTTCAGAATAAAATGGATTCGCTATATCCCCTAAAATTAGTCCTACGGTCTGTGACTTATTTGTAGCCATGCTTCTTGCCACTAGATCAGGTGTAAATTCCAATTCTTTAATTGCCTGCAGGACTTTATCTCTAGTAGATTCTTTTATTTGAGAGTAATTATTCAAGACTTTGGAAACAGTCGATTGAGATACTCCAGCTTTTTTCGCAATGTCAAATACAGTAACCTTCATAGTACAATTTCCTTTCACTTTTAGGAATGCGTATTCGGAATACGTATTCGGAATACGCTTTCATAATATCAACCGCAATAATTATTGTCAATATTATTTTTATTAATCTTTAAAATATTCAGTTTTTATTTTTAGTTAAAAGAAAACAAAGTTATTAAACTTAAAAATATTTAATTGTTCAATAATGTTCGCTATCCCTTTTGCTAGCGGTGTTTATTATTTTTTAATATATTTCCTTTCGGAAAAAAAGACATTATTCGACTAGTTTGTTGTTTAATCAAACATTTAATTAAAACCCCCGTAAACCCTTTTGGAAAACGAACATCGTTTCCTTTTCAGGGAAATTTTTTGTCGATAAAATCGCACAGTTTTCTCTATTTATCTAATAATCTAGAAAAAATAGCCATGGTGTTACAAATTTTGGGTGGTTCTTACAAAATTGCTTATTAATCAAACGTTTGATTAGAATCCGGAAATACATTGTTAAATTAGGATTTCTTTCATTATTTTAGTAAATAGATTGTCGAATGTTGCTTAATAATAAAGGCAAAACATGCGATTTTCCTTATTAGCTAAGTGGGGGTCTGACCCCTTTTTCCAGGTGCATATATCTTTTTATCTCTCTTGTATGACGAAGGTAGCCTTCTCCAAGATACTCTTCCATCCCCCAGTTAAAAGAAAAGTGTGCCCGACACCGATTTATTCCCGAAAATCTATTTTCCATCACCATGTCCTTTTCCTCCATTTTTCTTTATATAGAGGGTGTGAGGAGGTGATAAACAATGGCACAAGCGCGATTGACTTCGACGAAACTTCGCATCGTATTTGAGACAGGTGTGGACGGTGAAGGTAATCCGATTTTACGATCCAAGACCTTCAGCAATGTCAAAAAAGACGCTACAGCAGACCAGCTTTATCAAGCAGCACAAGCCATCTTTGTATTGTGTAACGACACGCTTTACCGCATCGAGAAAAACGACAGTTCCGATTTATTAGTCTAGTAAGTTATTCATTTTGGAGGATAGGAGGTGAGGAAATTGGCTAAAACATTGGAATTACAATTTGTAACTGCTACCGGTAAAATTGCCCGTATTACAGTTGATAACCCAAAGGAACCGATTGATGAGGCAGTAGTTAAGCAATCAATGGATCAGATCGTGAGTTCCGGTGCTTTCTATACAGGAAGTGGCGATCTTGTTTCGTCCAAGGGAGCAAGAGTAGTAGAACGCAATATTACAGATTATGAGCTTGTTTAAGGTGAGAGAGGCCGGATTCTTCGTGAAGCCGGTCTCCTTTAATGGAATGGAAGGAGGTAACAGAAAATGGAGCAGATTATTCCAATCATAAGTGAAGTAGGTTTTCCGATTGTTGTGACACTCTATTTGCTATATCGGATTGAAGCAAAGCTTGATATGGTGGTCTAGTCCATTCAAAGCCTGCCGGACCGGATGAAGGAGCAAATGAAGTAATCGAGGGGTTAAACTTATGGATAAGGGCAGTGAGATAAGGTTTTCAGCCCTACTTGCTTTGTAGTATGATGTGGGGGATATGATGAAGATCGAACACCCATTTTGGTTTATTGGTAGGGTTATTTCGTGTATAATAGGAATATAATAAAAAAGAGAAGTGCGCTAACACTTCTCCATACAACTGTTAATATTTTAGGTGAACCACCCTTTTTCTTTCGACGGAGCGGGGTGGTTTTCTTGTTTCCTAGGACGTTTTCCCGAAAGAAATATGCCGTTAATTCACGCACAATTCCCTTTAGAATTTCACGAATTAGTTCAAGAAATGTTTCCATAATCATCACTTTCTCCCCGCAAATCGGAAAGAAGCTTGACGACTAACCACCCTAACTAATATTCAGTTGCATATACATTTCATCATTTTCCTTTTACTAAAAACCTAGTAATTTTCGACAAAATTCAGAACAGAAAAAGGCCATTAATTTATCCTTCTAAAAATGATATATTTCCTTAAGTGACTTTAACACAGCCTAAAAATAAATAAAGGCAGATCATTCTGCCTTTCATCGCTTTTTAGCCACTAATTCGATTTCTTAACCCAAACTTGATTATTCTTTCCTTTGTCAGTTTTTATATAGGTTACATTGCCTTTTTCTTGAGTTTTGTATTTCTTAGTTGTTTGAAGGTATTTTTTACTATTTTGATTTTGGTTTGCATTGTTATTTTTACTTCCGCCACAGAAACATCCCATAAATTCCTCCACCTTCCAGTTAATTTCAAACTTCAATCTTCTGACCGATAAAGGTCCATAAAATCGCCAGTCTCATTGTTGAAAAAAACACACCAGACAAACCTGAATTTACGTTCACATTATATTAAATGCAAAAGGGGGACTTTTTGATAAGGAGAAATTATATAAAAATCCCCGCTTGTCCTGATTACCTTCAACGGAATACCCTTGGTTTATTGGCTGTCACCATATTTTCCATTACCGAAAGCGGCACAGACGAGGAAACGAACATTTCAGATTATGTCAACTTTGCCTTAATATTTCTTGCACTGATCATTGACAGTGTGGCTCAGCCAGCTACTCTGGAAAGACAGTTTTCAGCTATTTCAACAGATTTTGTCCTTCCAGCCACTCTGGAAAGACAGTTTTCAGCTTTTTCATTAGATTTTGTCCCTCCGGCCACTCTGGAAAGACAGCTTTCAGCTTTTTCAACAGATTTTGTCCTTCCAGCCACTCTGGAAAGACAGTTTTCAGCTTTTTCAACAGATTTTGTCCTTCCAGCCACTCTGGAAAGACAGTTTTCAGTTTTTTCATTAGATTTTGTCCCTCCGGCACTCTGGAAAGACAGTTTTCATCTATTTCAACAGATTTTGTCCTTCCAGCCACTCTGGAAAGACAGTTTTCAGCTTTTTCAACAGATTTTGTCCTTCCGGCCACTCTTGGAAAGACAGCTTTCAGCTATTTCAACAGATTTTGTCCTTCCAGCCACTCTGGAAAGACAGTTTTCAGTTTTTTCATTAGATTTTGTCCCTCCAGCCCACTTCGGAGTGACAGTTTCCGTCGTGGATTCCAGTGTTTCTTTAACATTCATCCTCAATACCAAAGAGACGGTTCTCATGGTTCAAATAACAGGCCCGACCCTATGTTCACCCTTGAAAATGTTAAACTAATGATAGCCAAAAAGGTTCATAAATCCGTTATCCCGGGCGATTTTATTGGCTGACCCACAATAGTATTAAGAAAGGATGTTATCCAAAATGTCTACGATTCAAGATAGAGTGGTTATGATTACAGGCGCCTCAAGCGGAATTGGGGAAGCGACCGCAAAAGAACTTGCATCAAAGGGGGCGAAGCTGGTACTGGCAGCTCGCCGTGAAGATCGTCTAAAGAAACTGCAAGAAGAGATTCAAAGGAATGGCGGACAAGCTACATACAAGGTGACGGATGTGACTTCACATGAACAAATGGAAGGATTAGCGGAGTATACTCTGAGAGAGTTTGGAAAAATCGATGTTTTAGTGAATAATGCAGGCGTAATGCCTCAATCATTCCTCTATAAGAAAAAAATTGAAGAATGGAATACAATGATTGATGTCAATATTAAGGGCGTACTTTATGGAATAGCGGCTTGCCTTCCATCCATGAGAGAAAGGAAATCAGGTCATATTATTAATCTTTCTTCCGTTGCCGGATATGGAGTATGGCCCGCAAGTTCAGTTTATAGTGCTACCAAATTTGCAGTACGTGCGATTACCGAAGGTCTCCGAAAAGAAGAGTTTCGCAACAACATTCGTACAACCCTCATCTCCCCAGGAGCGATTAACACCGAATTACCGGAAACGATTACAGATACAAAACTAAAAGCGGCATTCGATGAACTTTACAAAGGTGCGATTGAAGCAGAAAACATTGCCCGTGCGATTTGCTTCGCTATCGAACAGCCACCTGAAGTATCCGTTAGTGAGATGATTGTTCGCCCAGCACACCAGGAGTTGTAGGTTCCACATGGACGGTTCTGGTAGTCAGTTGTTCATATCTTGGACCAAAAATGCCGGCTGAACCGTCCCCTTGACCCTCTTCATCGCTCAATCATTGCGGACATCTCACCTTCAAAAACTTTTTCCTCCTTATCAGTGAAAGTAGATAACAATAACGTAAAGATACCCGTGTTATTTTTTGCTTCTTTCTTATCGATCACCTTACCAATGATATGCAATTCATCGCCAGGATAAACGGGCCTCATAAATTTAAGATTATTCATCCGTGTTCCAGCAATGATATCATCCCCATAGATTCCTTCTTCCACCAAAAGCTTAAATGAAATGGCTAGCGTATGGATACCGGAGGCAATGATTCCCTGAAACCTTCCCTGATTTGCCCTTTCTTCATCCAAATAAATATATTGAGGGTCAAATTCAGCTGCAAACCTCATAATATCCTCTTTTGTTAATTTGAATGATTTTGTTTTAAACACCTGTCCAATTTTGACACTCCCACAGCTGAAGCAATGGGATTCTATATTCCCAAAACTTATTTAAGCATTGTATCTCCCGACAGATTGCTTGCCATGTGTTTTCCTATGTCGATGAAACCTTATGGTTCATAAGGGCTTAAAAAAACCCATTAGGCTATCCCCGTTTGCCCAACGGTTAGAAGGCGTTTACCTTCATGGAGAATGTTTTTTGCAGCATTTTCGTCCCTTTCGTGAACAGCTCCGCACGAACAAGTCCATTCTCTAATAGATAAATCTTTTACCCTTTTATTTTTTTGTTTACATTCAGAACACAATTGAGAACTAGGAAAGTTAGAACCAACAACTGATAGTTGTTTTCCCTGCCATTTACATTTGTATTCTAACATTCTCCGAAACTCTGACCAAGAAACATCAGAAATAGCTTTCGATAAGTTGCCGTTTTTCAACATATTTTTTACACGAAGGTCCTCGATACAGATGACTTGGTTATCGTTCACCAGTGAAGTTGAAACCTTGTGCAAAAAATCATTTCGTTGATTTCCAATTTTTTCGTGAAGTCTTGCGACCTTTCTTTTTTGTTTATGCCAGTTAGCGCTCCCATATTTTTTTCTAGATAAAATACGTTGAGCCTTAGCCAGCTTTTTTTCTGCCTCACGAAACCATTTTGGATTTCTGATTTTCGTTCCATCGGATAGAGTAGCGAAATCTTTTAAACCGACATCAATTCCTACGTCAAACATGGAAGTTTGAACAGGTTTTACTTCTTGCTCCGTTAAAATCGAGATAAAATATTTTCTGGAAGGTGTTCGTCGTATAGTAGCTGAAAGGACTTCCCCTTCTATTTCCCTACTTTTAGCAAATCTCACTAAACCGACCTTAGGAAGTCGAACATAACGTTTATTTTCAATCCGAATAGTTGGACCGGATTTGCTATAATTACATTTAGAAGTATAAGATTGAACTTCATTTTTCTTACTTTTATATTTTGGTTTGCCTTTCTTTTTCTGATAATAATCTTTAAAAGCAATACCTAAATCTTGAAGTGTTTTTTGAAGAGCAGTAGAATCCACTTCATTTAGCCATTCAATTTCTTTTTTCAAAAGCGTTAATTCTTTTTGGTCCTTGGTTGCACTATAGTATTCAGATTTCCAATTGTTTTTATTCAATTGCCCGTTTTGAACCATTTCTTGTGCTATATACCAATACATGTTTTTATTGTTGTTATCACCAAGATATTGATTGAAAACATAACGACATGAACCAATGGTTTTATTGATCAAAACAGCCTGCTCTTCCGAAGGATACAAACGGAATTTATAAGCTTTATGAAAGGTCTCCATTCTTTAACCTCCCTTCCATTTATTGTATTAACATATATATCATAACAGAACAAACGTTCTATTTCTATTAGAACATCTCACAAATAAACAAAAAAATATCGGACCATTAACATACATAAATGCATACCTGGTTCGACCTCACTTCCATCCCACCTCTGAAGAAGTGGGCTTTCCCGTTCGGAAGTGCTGTAAATTCATCAAATTTCATTTATACCCCTCTATTCCAAATTGTTGTACTTGTTTCTCTTAGCATTAAATACTACAAGCGAAAATCCAATCCTCTTTATATTTGCTTTATCGGATTGAAGCGAAGCTTGATATGGTGGTCCAGTCCATTCAAAGCCTACCGGACCGGATTTAGGGAGCAAATGAAGTAAGTGAAGGTTAAACTTATGGATTGGGGCAAAGAGATAAGGTTTTCTGCCCCTACTTGCTTTGTACCATTATGTGGAGGGTATGTTGAAGATCGAACACCAATTTTGGTTTATTGGTTGGGTTATTTCGTGTATAATAGGAATATAATAAAAAAGAGAAGTGCGCTAACACTTCTCCTTGCAACTTCTACCGTCAGGGTGGTGGTTGTTGAGGTTGATTATTTTTAAGAACCACCCTTTTTGCTTGCGGCGCGGGGTGGTTTTCCTGTATTCTAGAACGTTTTTCCGAAAGAAATAAGCTCCTATTTCCCGCATTATCCCTTTTAGAACCTCTCGCAGAATTTCAAGAAATGTTTCCATGATTATCACCTCCTTTCCTTAAAGCAAGGAAAAGAAGATTGACAACACGGCCACCCTCACAATATTCAGTTGCAACTCCATTCTAACACTTTCTATAAATACAAAAGCCTATCAACCTTTGACAAAATCTGCAGCTCTGCCATCACCATGAATTTGTTAACGTACAACTAAATGGCCATCCGCTACAAGTTTTTCAAATAGTTTTTTCACTTTGACCTTCTCTCTTTGTCGTGAAATCAGGTACAATCCAATAAATGAGCAATCCGGCAATGGTAGCGTAGGCGATCCCATTATGCGCATATCCAACCCCAATGATGAAGATAATCGCAACGATGACCAAATTTTTCATATTCGCCAGACTCACTTTCTCCTCAAGGAGGTGACGGATCCCCATTGCCGCGATCATACCAAACAACAAAATACATATACCACCCATCACTGCAACTGGAATCGATTGAATCACAGCTCCCACTTTACCGAACAAGCCAAGAAGAATCGCAATAACAGCAGCCCCCTGAATGATCCTGCTGGAAAACTGGCGGGTGATGGCTAAAACCCCAAGATTTTCGGCGTAAGTGGTTTGCGCAGGTCCGCCGATGAAGCCGGAGACTAATGTTGCAATTCCATTCCCCCAGAGGATCCTCGAAAATCCAGGATTCTTTGTCACATCTTTTCCGATAATCTCATTTAGCACAAACATATGTCCAAGGTCTTCGATGATGGTAACCAGAGCAATTGGCGCCATTCCGAGAATGACTACCCAGGTGAATTCCGGCATAACGAAATGCGGTAGCGCAAAATTCGGTGCAGTGGCAATGGTATGAAAATCAACAAACCCACGGACCGCGGCATAAGCATACCCGACAGCAAGACCAATGATAAGCGGCAAGAGACGGATCACCTTTGTGCCTGCAAGCGTTGCGATAACCGCTGCCAGAAGGCTGACAATCGCAACATCCCAATGGGTCGAAGCCATATTGGTCACCGCCGTGGTTGCCAGCGAAAGACCGATAATACTGACAACCGGTCCGACGACAACTGCAGGAATTACCTTACGGACCTTTTCAAAACCGACAAATGAAATAATCAAAGATACAATGGCATAAACAATCGAAACGCTAATCAGACCTGCGACGGCTTCACCCGGTGAATGTAGCTTCCCGACATACAACGCAAGCGGAGCAATAAAGGCAAAGGATGAACCTAGATACGTAGGAACCTTTCCGCCGGTAATAAGATGGAAAATCAAGGTTCCTACACCACTGGCAATAAGAGCACTTCCTGGATCAAGACCGGTGAGGGCTGGCACCAAAACGGTTGCACCAAACATCGCAAACAGATGTTGTAACGATAACGGTATTGCGCTTAAAAATTTCTTCAATCCGTTTCCCCCCTTTATTCGTTCTTTAATGATATATTTCCTTAAGTGACTTTTAGACTAAATATTCAAAATATTGTTTACCCCAAAAATATCCCTTTTTGGCACGAAAAAGGGACCACAAATGGTCCCTTCTTTCCTTTTATCTGATCATTTCCTTAAAATCTATTATTGCACCGGATTCAATTAAAAAATCTATTCCACGAATGCCGTTAAATCCATAGGTTTCCTTTGTTATCCCTAGCTGTAATTGAGTGGATGACTACCTTAAATTCATTACTAAGCCCATTCTTTGTCAACCGTGCGTGAGTAAATGACATACAAATACCCTCCTATTCTTCTTAACAGGAGGGGGAGGGTATTCCATAAAGTACTGTCTAACTCTAAACTTCTGCCGAAATCAGGTTCAAATACTAAGAGAAAGGTAAAAGAACTCTTATAGAACTTTTTTCACGGAATCTCCTTCAATCAGTGACACATAGATTCTTTCATGTTCAACCGATTCATCGGTCAGTAATTTTAGCAGATGTTCAGCGGACAAGGCTCCCCATTTCTGTTCAGAATAATCAATACTTGCGAGCCTAGGCCGTATATATTGAGCCACCTCAATATTGTCAAACCCGAAAATATGAATATGTTCGCCCACACGGAAATTGGTTTTATCCAAATAATTATACATGCCAATCGCCATTTCGTCATTTAGGCAAAAGACAGCAGCGGGTTCTGTATATTCGTTTACGATTTGCTCTGCGGCACGTTCACCTGAGGGTTTATTAAAGTTTCCTTCTATTTCAGTATATTGAATATGTCCATATCGCTTCACTGCCTGTCTTGCAGCTTGAAGACGTTGATTCGAATCATATGAGGAATTGGGCCCCGTCACAACATAAAGTTTCTGATAGCCTTTTTCAACTAAGTAATCAATCGCTAATGTAGCACCCGCTTTATTATCAAGGAGTACTTGATTAATATTAGGATGATCCAATTCCCGGTCCATCACCACTAATTTATGTCCTCGATTAGCGTAGGTAATCAATTCTTCATTCGAAAAAGTGACATCTAAAATAATGGCCCCGTCAATCATACGTTCTGGAAGAAACCGATGGGATTCCCTGCCGCTGCAAACGATCAGTTCATAGCCTTCCTGACTTAAAGCTTCTTGCATTCCCTGTAACAGTTGGCCGTAAAAAGCGCCGCCATAATTGGTAAGGAAAACCCCAATAATCTTCGTTTCTTGCTTTTTTAATGATCGGGCGGCTGCATTCGGAATATAATTCAGTTCATTGGCAATGGCTAAAATTTTGGATGCCGTTTCTTCCGTCACCTTCGGGTTGCCATTTAAGGCATAGGAAACAGTAGAAATGGAAACTCCTGCCTTTTTAGCAATATCTTTTATACTAACCACAACGTTCTCTCCCATCCAACCATCTTACATTCATTATACAGTGTCCTTTACTAAAATTTAATGCTAGTTTTCTTCCAAACAACCACTTCATAAGGACGCAATTTCCCTGCTAATGGACTGGACGCATAGTTTTGAAGAAACAGCTCTCCGGATGGAAGCAAGGAACAATCAACGATTTCTTCGGTAAAATTACAAAAGACAAACAACTGTTCATTTTTCCACTGTCTCGTGTATGCAAAGATTTCCGGTTCCGTTTCCAATAATTGATAATCCCCGTAAACGATTAGGTCACTATTTTTTCGAAGGTTCACTAATTTTTGATAGAAACGGAAAATCGATTTTTCGGATTGCCGGTCCTTCTCCGCATTAATGTCAACAAAGTTAGGATTAACAGAAATCCACGGGATTCCTTTTGTAAAACCTGCCTCAGGAAGTGAATTCCATTGCATCGGAGTCCTTGCATTATCGCGTCCTTTTGCATGAATGGATTCAAAAATCTCTTCATGTGAAAATCCTTTTTCTATTCTTTCCTTGTACATTTGGAAGGTTTCAATATCCCGATAGGAAGATAGATCGGTAAACGAAACGTTTGTCATCCCGATTTCTTCCCCTTGATAAATGTAAGGAGTTCCCCGCATCAGATGAAGAAGAGCGGCTAACATGGTTGCACTCTCATAGCGGTATTCTGTGTCATTTCCCCATCTCGAAACAATTCTCGGCTGGTCATGATTATTCCAAAAAAGACTGTTCCATCCCTTATCGGCTAAGCAATTTTGCCAATTCGAATTAACCTGTTTTAGGTCATCAAGGTTTAATGGCTTTAAATCCCACTTCTGTTTTCCCGGTACTTCATCTAGGGCGATATGTTCAAAGGAAAAAACCATACTGAGTTCCTTTTCGTCCGGATTCGTGTATAGAAGTGCCTGTGAGACATCCGCACCTCCCGTTTCCCCAACCGTTACAATTCCCTTTCCTTCCAAGACTTCCTGGTACATTTCTTTGAGATACGGATGAAGGAGCGGTCCATTTGCGATGATGTTCTTGTCGATTTCTTTTGCAATCAGATCAATGACATCGAAACGGAATCCTTTAATGCCTTTTTCAATCCAAAATTCCATCACATCATAAATCGCCCTGCGGACGGGAGGATAATGCCAGTTTAAGTCCGGTTGTTTTTTACTAAACATGTGTAAGTAATATTGTTTCGTCTCTTTGCTGTACTCCCAGGCGCTTCCTCCAAAAATCGATTGAATGTCATTTTGAGGCTGATCGCGCCACACATAATAATCTCGATAAGGACTGTTCTGATCCTTGCTCGCTTCGATAAACCATGGATGTTCGTCTGATGTATGATTTGCGACAATATCCATCATGATTCCAATCCCGCGGTTAGCCGCCTCGGAAATCAGTTGTTCCATGTCCTCCATCGTGCCGTATTCTGGATGAATGGAATAATAATCACTGATATCATACCCGTTATCATCATTGGGCGAGGCGTACACAGGACAAAGCCAGATCATATCCACTCCAAGCGCTTGAATATAGTCCAGTCTGGAAATAATCCCTTGAAGATCCCCGATCCCGTCCCCATTCGAATCTTGAAAGCTTCTTGGATAAATTTGATAGACAACACTTTTATGCCACCATTCAGAATTCACATAGACCTCTCCTTTTTTAAAAAAGAAGAAAAGCCGCGGTGAACTTGCGACCGCTGGCCTTCTCCATTACATATAAATCTCAATTGTATTTTCCGTTTCTGCCAACAAGTTTGCAAGCTCCTTGCCATTTATTCTGACACCCGTCTCGCGATATCGATTGGCTACCTTTTCTACTGAAGACTTATGACCATTCACAACCACGCGATTTACAGCCATACCATTTACATGATAAACAAATTTGACCGGCTGATTTTTCACCGTGAAGTGGAACTCAAGCCCATCGAGATCCTGAGAAAGAACGGGGTCAATGATTAAATCGTCTCCCTCCAAACGGATGCCAAGACAGTTTGAAATCAACTGGTTCATGTAAATTCCAGGGCCGCTTGAGTAGATGCGCCAGCCGCCTTTTACCTGTACGGTACCCTGACGAAGCTGTTCAAACTGCTCTTGGGCCTCATAACGGGTATGAAACTTTCCATCAGAGCTGCTGAAGTAGGCGTTGCTTTGTCTGCGCTCCGCATTCGGAACCACTTCCTGAATGCTGATTGGGTTAATAACCTCTAAGCCCTTCCAGACTTCCTCGACCTTGCCAAGCTTGGCCATCGCTTCAATAAAGCGAATATGGGCATGAACATATTGAAGACCTACTTCGCGACCGAAATTCGATGCCTGTTCAGCCCGTTTAAAGTGGGTGCTGACCCCGCCCGCATAGTTGGCAGGACGGTCCATTAAACGGACTCCATCAGGATGATAGAGCTTTTCTTTAATAATTTGATAATGAGATTCCGCACTCTCCGGTGTTAAAAGCTCAGAGATAATACCGCGATTCATTGGAAGCAAACGGTAATGAACACCCGTTTTCTCATCGCTCGGATGCAGCATCAATTCAGCTTCACCAGGGTTTTCCATATAGACAAAACCAGGAAGGATGCCTGTTTGCAGCATATATTGATTAAAGTCCGTTTCAATTCCTTTTGCTAAAGCATGAAGCTCCTTCGCTTCCGCCTCATCCACTTCTGCCAATTGCTGTGCAAGCTGGTTCAGAACCTGGTATGTCAATGCAACGGTCCAACCGCTCACCATATATTTCTTTAAGTTGGCGTTGGCAGGCTGCAGCGTATCATCCCAATCCCCATCCCCATACGAGGATAAATAGGTATCATGAATGAAATGACTGGTAATATAAGAAATTTCCTTTTTGGCATGTTCAAAGATGGTAAATTGTTCTTCGGTAAACTCGAAGCTTCCCTTCTGTGTAAAAGGAACCTTTTCGTTTAAAATCGCATAATCCTTTGTAATCGCCAGATAATCACTCAATATTTTTAACGGCCAGACAATGATATCGCCATGGCTGTCTTCCTGCTGGATCCGATAATATCGATCGAACATGAACCATTGCGGCCAATTGCCGTCATCTTCATATTGATGAGAATAAACAGTCTTAATGATTTCTCGTACCGCGTCGTACCTTTGTGTGGCAAGGAAATACTCAGATGGTCCCTGGCAGACATCACGTGTACCCCAGGCAGCGCCACCGTATTGCTCCAATCCATGAGGAACGGAGTAATGAACGAGCATATTATGGGTATACCACCACGCTAAGTCATTGAACTTCTCAATTTTTTCATTAAGATGTAATTGGAACCCATTCATCAAAGAACGGTAAAATTCACGATACTTCTCGATTTCTTCTTCGATTTTAATTAAAGAAAACGGCAACTCTTCACCGCGAAGAAGACCTTGAATGGCCATCGCCCATTCTGACGTTTCTCCTGTCTCCATAACCAGTAATGAAGCTTCTGCGAAACGCTGATCGTCCTTAAGTGTAAACTCGGCACCCATTAATTGCATGCGATACTGAAGATCAGGGTAAACTTTCGCACTATCCGAATTTTTTTCGGCAAAAACAGAAATGACTTGGCCCGATTTCTCCAATCTGAATCCTGTCTCAAATTCGTTCGTGTTCATCGAAACCTGATTTGTTACCAGGTAACGATAAGACTTACCGCTGGTTGAACGCACGGTTAATTGCAATTCCGGTGTTTCCAATGCAGTTATGTTAGTAATAACAAACATTTCATCTGCGGTTTTGTAATACCAGCGGGCATAGTTAAAGCCAAGTTCAAACATAGACGGCATGGTCAATTGGTGGAAAACTTCATTGATTTCCACATAAATCCGCTGCCCGGAGGTTTTCATTACGTTTAGCGCGTTTCTGGCATTCGTCAGCATTTTATTAAAATTCGTATTGCCGATCACGACCTGCGAGTTGAAAATTCCGTACATATAAGAGGTAGTCGTTAACACATCTTCACGCATTTGTGCATTTTGGCCCGTCATGAGAATGTGACCGTGCGGACGCTCGACCACCAGTTCTTTTTCTTTCAACACCACATGTTCATGGGTATCGGTGAAGAAGGATAACAATGTTTCACCATCCCGCTCCTCCTGATGACGATTCGGGAACAAACCATCGATTTCTTCTGCATTCATGGAAATCGTTTGTAACGGGCTGCCGAAAGATACAGCCATTTCAAACGGTTCAGTACTCACAGCATTCCTTTGTTTCTGTGCCTTCACTTGGTCCCAGGCATCCATGATCTCTTTTTCAAACTCCAGTTCCGTAATCGCTTCTGGATGATTCTCTTTAAAAAGGCTATAGAAAACAACCTGTGCTTCGCCTGCTAATTGGATCCGTTCTGACTGTAGGGCGGTATATGCAAATTCGTATTGATACACTTCATTCGCAAGCTGTTCTTTTGTTAATGCCTCAGGCTCATTGGTTTCTTTGTAGGAAAGGCCAAAAAATTGAAAACCGTCAGTAGAGTAACCAGTAGCTTTTGTTAACGCCCCTTGCTGCAAATACGGGAACATTCCTTGCTGGGGCTGATTTTGCCGCGAACAGACAATAAACCCTTTTTGGTTATGATCGAAAACCTTATGGTCGATATACTGGGATAGAAAAGCCTCATTGGTGCGGACAGCCCCTTTTTCCGCGATTCCTAAATCCTGAGCATAAATGACATCCACATCAGCATTTTGACCATTTAACGTCACATCCCAGAACCAAATCCCTTGTTCCGTTAAGGAAAAGATCACCTGATACTCGATCCCTTTTACTTTCCCCTTTGAAATGACACTTGTTTCGGTATAGCTGACCTTGCTGTTTGAATGGACTCCGAGCATGGGGAAAGCTTCAATTTTTTCCCCTTCATGGATGCGCAAATAAAGATTATTTAATGAACCATCCATTGGATTGCCCAACCATTGATTCAGCATGATGTTTTGATGGGCTGCTTCAAAAAGATCCCCGGTATGGAAAAAGGTAAACTGATAATCCCCTGTTTTAAGTTGAAACTTCGTCTCTGACATAGTTGTCATTTTTTTCTCCTCACTTACTATTTCAATAATTTGAAAGAAAAAGAGGTAACATTTTGACTGTCCGGACCAATATAAGCCTCAAAGCTTCCCTGGTCACTCGCAAATGTTAAATCTGAATGATAGTACCTTAATTGTTCTTCCGTGATCGTAAAGGTGACTTCTTTTGATTCCCCTGGCTGTAACGTGACTTTTTCATAAGCCTTTAACTCTTTTATCGGGCGGACCACTTCACCGGACAGATCCCGGATGTATAATTGGACAACCTCGTCCCCGGCAACTTCACCGGTATTCGTCACCATGACGGATAAGGTTAACGAACTGTCAGACGTTAAGATGTCTGATGATAAGATGAAATCATGATAACGAAAGGACGTGTAGCTTAATCCAAAACCAAATGGAAGCAACGGTTCATTTGGAATATCCAAATACTGTGATAAATAGCGCTCCTTCACTTCCGGATTCAATTTTGGCCGACCCGTATTAAAGCAATTATAGTAAACGGGAACCTGACCGACCGAATAAGGGAAGGACATCGTCAGTTTTCCCGAAGGATTCACATCACCAAAAAGAATATCTGCAACGGCTGCGCCGCCTTCCGTACCCGGATACCATGCCTCGAGCACCGCATCAGTCTGGTCGATGACACCATGTAAATCGAGTGGCCGTCCGTTAAACAATACTGCTACCATTGGTTTGCCCAGCTGTTTCAGTCTCGATACAAGGACAAGCTGACTTTCTGGTAAGCGGATATCCGCACGGCAGCCTGCCTCCCCGCTCATTTCTGAATCCTCTCCTAAAGCGAGTACAATGATATCGGCGTCCTGGGCCGATTTCACAGCTGCTTCTAGCTGCTCCTCTGTCACTGTTTCGATCTCACAGCCCTTTTCAATCGTAAGATCGGATGTTTTTTGCAAAAGTCCCTCTGACAGTGGGACCGCTTCGTCCTTAGAACCCCTCCATGACCATGGACCTAAAATATCCCCGCTAACGCCAAACGGACCAATCAAGGCAATTTTCTGTTCCTTTTTTAATGGAAGGACATGGTCATTTTTTAAAAGGACAACAGACTTTGTTGCGAGCTCTCTTGAAATCTGACGATGTTCCTTACTCATGATCACTTCTCGTTCGAGTTTTTCATTTGCCCCTCGATAAGGATTTTCAAAAAGTCCTAATTTTTGCTTTAGCTGTAAGATGCGGAGAACGGCTTCATCAATCATCGCTTCGTCTACTTCATTCGTTTCCACCAGCTGCTTGAGATTCTTCACATAGCAGGCTGTCATCATTTCAATATCGACACCGGCAAGGATGGATTTAGCTGCCGCTTCTCTTTCATCCTCCGCAACACCGTGCGGAATCAGCTCTTTTACGGCGCCCCAGTCAGAAATCACGACACCATCGAATTTCCATTCCCCTCTAAGCAAATCGCGCATTAACCATTTGTTTCCGCTCGATGGGATGCCGTCAACCGTATTAAAGGAAGTCATGACCATCTCACAGCCTTCATCTAATGCCGCCTTATAGGCCGGTAAATAAGACTCGCGTAATTGCCGTTCTGACATATTGACGGTATTATAATCTCGTCCGCCTTCCGGAGCTCCATAAGCCGCAAAGTGTTTGACACATGCTGCCACTTTAAAGGTGTCCTCTTTCAAATTTTCTCCTTGAAAACCTCGTACAAACGCTCTTGCAAATTCACTATTTAAATAAGGATCTTCACCGGTCGATTCCATGACCCTTCCCCAGCGCGAGTCGCGAACTAAATCAACCATTGGCGCAAAGGTTACATGCACACCGGACACGGCTGCTTCTTTCGCAGCAATTTCAGCGCTCTTCTCAGCCAGCTCTAAATCCCATGAGCAGCCAATCGCAAGCGGTACCGGAAAAATCGTTTGATACCCATGGACGACATCCGCCATAAATAATAAGGGAATACCAAGACGATTTGTTTTCAAATATTCCTCTTGAATCCGGATCACATCCTCCGCTCCGGAAACCCCGAGTACAGATCCGCTGTTTTCAATTTCATCCAACGTAATCCCCATCTCAGCCATCGGCCCGGTAATTTCGCCGTTGTCTTTTGATCCTTTATAAAAAGGACCTGCTAACTGAAGAAGCTGAGCAATTTTTTCATCTAATGTCATCTGTTCCAGAAGAGATGTTAATTGTTGTTCAACCATTTTGAATCCTCCATTTATGTGATTCTTGTTTATAGAAACGTTTCGATTGTTAATACATTGGATTATAAGCGCTTTACTAATGATAGTCAATACATTACCGAAACGTTTCTATGAATAAATCATTTTCTTAAAAAGAATATTATGATTTTTTCAACTCCAGTGAAAAAAATAAAAAAAGTAGTTGAAACCGATTACACCATCCCTTATAATTGCCTTATAGAAACGTTTCGCAATTAAGATATTCTTATTTTTTTAGTTTCCATCGAAACGTTTCAACAATAGAAGTCTTTATATTTTTTTCATTATTATCGAAACGTTTCTATTAAAGGAGGTATCCTACAAAAACCAGGATAATATCACTATTTTTATATACCAATATTAGGTTTTTACAGGCAGTCCTTATTCTGTTGAGTATTTCTTAATACAATAAGCTTGACTACAAATCGCAAAAAAATTTGATACTATTACTAAAAGCCGATAAATTATTGGAGGATACTAAAATGAAATTTTTAAATAAAAAATTTGCAACAGCCGCTCTATTAGGGTCGCTAGTGGTTTCCGGTGCTTTGGCAGGATGTTCATCATCAGACTCTTCGTCTTCAAGTAAAAACGGCCAAACGACTATTACTGTTTGGGGTATGGGTGAAGAAGCAAAATCATTACCAAAAATTGCAAAAGAATTCGAAAAAGAAAATCCAAAGATTGATGTTCAAGTTCAAGCACTTCCATGGGATAAGGCCCACGACAAGCTTCTAACCGCAGTAGCATCTAAACAAGGACCTGATGTTGTGCAGATGGGTACTACATGGATTCCAGAGTTTGCTTCTGCAGGCTCATTAATGGACCTATCATCCGCTGCAGATAAATATCCTGAACTTGCGGCTGATAACTTCTTTGACGGTTCCGTTCAAACAACAAAATATGATAATAAAGTAGTCGGTGTACCTTGGTATATTGATACTCGCGTTCTTTATTACCGTACTGATTTATTGAAAAAAGTCGGTTATGACCATGCACCAAAAACGTGGGAAGAGTTAAGCGATGCGGCTCAAAAACTAAAGGCACGCGGCGGCAATAACTACGGAATCAGCATTGATGCGAATGAGCAAAGCTTATCCTTTATGTTTGCCCGTCAAAATGGTTCAAAATTAATTGAAGGAAACAAACCTTTATTTAATCAGAAAGAATTCGTTGATGCCGTTAAATACATGGATAGTTTCTTCAAAAACGGTTCTGCTCCTAAAAATGATCTCGGTTTAGATGCAGTTGCAGCATTTAAAGGTGATGGTATTGTCCCAATGTTCATCAGCGGACCATGGATGGTTAAAATCATTAATGACCAAGCTCCTGAATTAAAAGGTAAATGGGCCACAGCCGTTCTTCCTGCGAAGAAAAATAACATTTCAGCACTTGGCGGTTCGAACTTGTCCGTTTTCCAATATACAAAGCATAAAGATGCAGCACTTAAATTTGTCGCTTATATGAGTAAACCAGAAACACAACTTGAATGGTTAAAACTAGTAAACGCTATGCCTGCAAATAAGAAGGCATGGGAAGATCCAGCATTACAAAATGATCCAAACCTTAAAGTATTCGGTGAACAAATGAAAAATTCACAGCCAATGCCTGTTATTCCTCAATTTGAAAATATTGCACAAACCTTCTTAAAGAGCAATGAGCAGATTTTCCGCGGTGGTGCAGATGTTCAAAAAACAATGGATGACTTTAACCAAAAGGCAGCACAAATTTTAAGTAAAAAATAAGTAAAGTTCTAAAAAATAGCAT
Organism: Neobacillus cucumis; assembly: GCF_016107705.1. The sequence continues at coordinate 33,120 of NZ_JAEHGC010000011.1, read as the reverse complement.
TCACCTATTTTCATAGGTGAATGCTAGATTTTATTAAGCGTCGTCCTATATCGGGGTTTGTGAAGGAAGGGACTGTTATGAAGAAAAGTAAAACACCATATTTTTTTATTGCTCCAACCCTTATTTTATTAATCATATTTTCCATTGTTCCAATTTTTGTTGCACTCATTATCAGTTTCACCGATATCAATATAGCCGGATTAGCTGATTATTCCAAGATTAACTTTATTGGTTTTGACAATTATAAAGATGTGGTAAAAGATCCGGTTTTTTTAAAGTCCATATTTAATACGTTGTTTTATGTAGTATTCGGTGTTCCATCCGTGATTATCCTTTCATTGGGAGTGGCCCTTCTGATCAACTTCGGGAAGGCACGAATCTTTAAAGCTTTCCGCGTTATTTTTTATATGCCTTCCATTACGAACGTGGTAGCGGTTGCGGTAGTATGGAGCTATCTTTATAATCCGCAATTAGGCATGTTCAATTATTTATTAAAACTTGTTCACTTGCCGCCAGTGCCTTGGCTGCAGGACCCTGTAATGGCGAAAATATCATTGATTGTTTTAGCATTGTGGAGAGCAATCGGTGTGAATATGCTTATCTTTTTAGCTGCGATTCAAGGGATTCCAAAGACGTACTATGAAGCAGCACAGCTTGATGGTGCAAACACATGGAAACAGCTGACAAAAATCACTGTCCCATTATTGCGACATGCCATTTTCTTCGTATCGGTCACCACCATGATTGGTTGGCTGCAATTTTTTGAAGAACCATTTGTCATGACAAATGGCGGACCGCTTGATAGCACGACGTCAATAGCACTCTTTATTTATCATAACGGTTTCCAACTTAGCAATTTTGGCTATGCCGCAGCTGGTTCGTTCATTTTGTTTATTTCCATTATCATCATTACATTGGTTCAATTTAAATTTCAAAATAAGAATGTAGATTATTGAGGTGAAGCCAATGAAAACTTCAACAGAACGGTCTCAACAATGGATTACCGGGATTATTTTAACCATTGGCGGCATCCTAGTCGCACTCCCTTTTATTTGGATGATCCTTTCGTCTTTTAAAACAGAGGGGGAAGTAAGTTCTTTAATCCCGACATTGTTTCCGAAAAAATTCACATTTGAAAATTTCCAAAACCTATTTGAAAATATGAGCTTCGGCCTTTATTTAAAAAATACAATTTTCATTGTGCTATGGTCCTTTGTCGGATTATTTTTAAACGCAATGGCAGGTTATGCGTTTGCAAAATATCAATTTAAAGGCAGAGACAAACTCTTTTACCTGGTACTTGCTACGATGATGATTCCTGGGCAAGTAACCATGATTCCAGTTTATCTTATCCTTAATAAAATGCACCTTACCAATACAATGGCTGGTATCGTGTTGCCGGGACTTGTCGGTGCATTCGGGATCTTCTTATTCAGACAATTCATGTCCACCATCCCGGATGAATTATTAGAGGCGGCACGTCTGGATGGTGCAAGTGAATTGAGAGTATTTTTTCAGGTGGTACTGCCGATTTCAAAGCCAATCATGGCGGTACAAGGGATTTTAACCTTTATCGCTGGCTGGAACAGTTTCCTATGGCCATTAATTATCGCAAACGATGAGAAATTATATACGCTATCCGTTGGCTTATCCTTATTAAAGGGTCAATACGGTGGTAATTATGCTTTACAAATGGCCGGATCAACCTTTATGGTTGTACCAATTGTGATCATCTTTATCATCTTCCAAAAACATATTATTGAGGGATTTACCATTTCAGGAATGAAATAAGAAGAAAACCTGTTTCAGTTACATATTGAAACAGGCTTTTTCTTGTTTATAGGTAATGTTTAAACCACGGCTTTCCTCACCAATTTAAATTGTTTATGAGTGACCTATTTTATAACCCCTTGAATATCTAATAGCTAGGCATTGTATTTCAAGACTTGATAAATATCTCATCAATAATTGTAGGAAATACAGAGGGAGTCACTGCTTTATCTATTACAAGCGATAATAAAGATCATAGGATGGAAATATGGTTCTTTAATTTGTTTTTGCTATAAGGATACATATACAATGAAAAAAGCAACAACCGTTTCATACCGGTTGCTGCTGATCTAACAGAATGATTACTTGATTGAGAAAGTTTCTTCACTTAACAGATGCTCCGGTTTTTACATTAACAGAATCATAGAATCCATACTTTCCGTAGGTATTTAAGTCTTTAAGTTTTAAAATATTTTGGAATGCTTCTTCCTCTTCAAACTCAAGGGCAAGAAAACTTGCGTGTGGAGTGACGATCCCTTGGTCCTTGTAACCAGCTGTTCCAAGTGGTAAAGCACCGAATTCCGTATAGCTGCCCGGAATCGCACAAGGTGACATTCCCCAAAACCCCGGGACCCGTTTCCCCAATATAGGTGCCAAACATCCATTTTCTGAGCTAACTAACGTTTTTCCATTCAAAAAGCCAGGCGGACGCCTGGCTCAGGTCATTTTCCTTCACCCTTTTAGATGTTGAAACCTATTTTTCAATGATTTCCCGACCCTTTTTATTACCTTTTTCATTGGTGTGCCTGCTTTTGGTTCGCAAAATTTATGTTCCATTCTTTATTCATTATAGAATGGTGTTTTTCATATTGGCGTACATCGCCTTTACGGTCTCATCAATTTCATCTCGAGACATCCTCATCGCATTTTCAGAACGGGCATAACCGATTTCGGTTTTTCCTGCTTCAAGACCTTTAAAGATTGCATCGGCAAATTCATCTACAGGTGTACCAAAGGTGTGGAGGCCCACTCCGCCTAAATCGGTATTAACGGCCGGCGGCGCAACTTCGATTACCTCAATGGCCGTATCCTCCAGCTGACTCCTTAAGCTCATCGTAAAAGAATGAACTGCCGCTTTCGTAGCGGAATAAATCGGCGCAATCGCCATCGGGGTAAAGGCTAAACCCGATGATACATTAAGGATTGCCGCATAGTCCTTTTTAGCGAAGTACGGCGCAAATAGCATAGCAAAATGGAATGGGGCCTCTACGTTCGAGGCTATTTCTTGACTGAAATAACTCCAATCTTCCTTCGCGTCCGTTTTAAGAACATGGTAGCGCTGCTGAATGCCTGCGTTATTTACAAGTACGTTCACATCTGGGTACTCGGTCGTAATCCAGTCGAACAATGCAATTCGATCAGATTCTTTGGTGACATCACAAACGTGTGTGATGAGTTCAGGATATTTTTCCTTCGCTTCCTGGAGCTTTGCCTCGCGTCTGCCACAAACAATGACTTTATTGCCTGCTTTAATGAATCTTTCGGCAAAAGCAAACCCGATTCCGGCTGCCCCGCCCGTAATTAGTACTGTATTCCCTGAAAGTTTCATCCTATCCCTCTTTCGTTATGAGTAATGTCATACCTCATAAATAGTTTAACCTTTTGAGATAGTATTTCAAAACCATCTGATAACTAATTAAGGTATTATCCTTATAGAATAATACAATAAAAATATTATGAAAACAGATAAAAATTTATTGATAATCAATAAATAATGTTTTAAAATCAAATAAACAAATAATTAAAGGAGGGATAACCATGGAAATGAACCATTTGATTATTGAAAATATGGCAAACCCCCATGAGCTGGAGAGACTATTTAGAAAAGACCCCAAAGCTTTTAAAAAGTCATTCCCACACGCCTGGGAACAAAACCCTGAGTCCCAGGTTCTTGCCGTCTGGTATGAAAGATTGCATTTCAAGGAGTCGGCAAATACACAAAATGCTTTCTTGCTACAGAAAGGTTTCTTCTTCATGGGTCTTTTAGCCATTCTGGCCGGGATCTGCACCAGGATCATTTTCCATTTTGTCGAACAGCAAGCAATTGCACCCATTAACCTTGCTTTCGGTATACTTCCATTTATTGCAGCCTATTTTGTATACACGAATCCCCCCAAGAAAATGGTACTTTATTCCCTTGCAGCCCTGTTCCTCATCTCCGGGTTATATCTTAATATGCTGCCATTAAACGATAAAGACAGTACGATTCTTGTTTATTTACATCTTCCCCTATTCTTATGGGGATTGGTGGGGCTTGCGTTTACAGGAAATGAATATGGGGAAGGCCGCACAAGATTAGCCTATCTTAAATTTAATTTGGAATTTTGCATACTCTACGCCAGCATGGCAGTTAGCGGAATGCTGCTATTCGCATTAACCATGCAATTATTTCGCTTTATCGGCTTGAATATAGAAGACTTCTATTTTAGCAATGTCGTTGTATTTGGCGCTGCCGCTCTCGCGATTGTGGCTGCATACCTTGTATCAATGAATCTTAAATTTGCTAAAAATATTACACCCTATCTAGCGAAAATTTTTAGTCCGCTTGTCCTGACTACATTGTTGGTCTATCTCATAACGGTGATTGGGGTAGGGAAAAATCCATTCTTGGACCGCAATTTCCTGATTGCCTTCAACGGAATACTCCTTGGTGTATTAGCTGTCACCATATTTTCCATTACCGAAAGCGACACAGACGAGAAAAAGAACATTTCAGATTATATAAACTTTGCCTTAATTGTTCTTGCACTAATCATTGACAGTGTGGCTTTGTCAGCCATCGTGTTCAGACTTTCTTCTTATGGGATTACGCCCAATCGGCTTGCTGTTTTAGGCGTAAACATCTTGATTTGGGCAAATCTAATTTGGATTATGGTCTCCTATATGCGTTTTCTACAAAACAAAACCGGACCTTCCAGCATCCAAGATGCCGTTACCAAGTATTTACCGGTCTACGGACTTTGGGCAGCTTTCGTTACTTTTACTTTTCCTTTCATTTTTTAAAAGCGAATGTTGTTTAGAAAAAAGTAGCTACCTAACTCTTTGGTTGGAAGCTAGGCGGTTACTTTTTTCTTTTCCCTTTTTTCCCCTCAAAACCAACTTTAATAAAAAAAAAGAGAAGTGCAATGAACACTTCTCTACCTTCAGCCTAATGGCTGCTAGATTACATAATTTCGTAGTTTACCAATATTCTCTACTTCTACCGTTACGACATCGCCCGACTTCATTGGGCAACTGCCCGAAGGTGAACCAGTAGCCAAAATATCCCCTGGCTCCAGTGTCATAACCTGTGAAATCCAACTGATCAAGAATGGAATGGAAAGGGACATCTGATTCGTATTCCCATCTTGTACGACTTCCCCGTTTAAAGTGGTAACGATCCGTAAATTCGATGGATCAATACCTGTCACAATCCACGGACCCAGTGGACCAAAAGTATCAAAACCTTTTGCGCGTGTAAACTGGGGATCCTTTTTGGTAAGATCCCTTGCCGTTACATCATTAAAGATTGTACAGCCAAAAACATAATCCATTGCCTCTTCTACTTTAATATTTTTGCCGCGTTTCCCAATGACAAGGGCCACTTCCCCCTCCAATTCCACCTGCTGGGTTAAATCACTCGACGGAAGAATGATATCCCCTTCATTTGGAATTAAGGAAGATGCCGGTTTTAAGAACAAAAAGGGTTCTTTGCGATTGGCCTCCCCGCCAGTTTCTTTAGCGTGTCCAGCATAGGTCCAGCCAAAATTAATCACTTTTGATGGAGCTACAGGCTCCAAAATTTTCACATCACTAAATTTAACCTTTACACCATCATATTTCAGTTCATTGTTCGCAATTTCAGCGAAATTACTGGACAATTGTAAAATTTCATCATCCTCAACCATCCCGTAATATACGCTACCATTATGATTCTCATAACGAACGATGGTTTGTGTTTTTTGTAGAACCTTCATTACCATTTCAACTCCATTTATTATTCAATATTGCACATTGTTTTAGGCAGATGCTCAATTATATGTAATCGGGCATGACAATCCTAAAGTAACTTCTCCATCAAAAAAGAATTGTCAACATACTCGCGTTACGCGTATTCACATTAGCAATTATATAACTAAACGATTAAAAATCAATAAATTGTTCTCAATCTGCGCACTTTTTTCCAAAATTACCAACTCACCCAAATTACACCAATATCCCACAATGAATCATAAGCTATTCGAAACTGAACCCAAGGGGATTTAAAAATTGTCGATAAAACCCCAATTTTTGTTGATATCCTGCCAAAAAGTGTTGATATCACTCAAATTTTTGTTGATATAACGCTAAAAAGTGTTGATATCCAGTGAAAAAGTGTCGATATCCTAAAAAATGTTCGTCGTTCCATTGCTAGTCACCGAAACATAAACCTTCCCACCCCTCAAATCCGAACCGTAGACCCTCAAGGCGGTTCTCATGGTCCAAAAAGCCAGCAGAACCCATGTTTTGTTTCGACAATCGAAAAAAACACCCCCAAAACAGCCTGGCATTGTTGTATAATGTTCGATAAAGCAAAAAGGAAAGAAGTGGTATTATGCAAAAGGCGCAAAAATATAAAATTTATTTACTCTTAGTTTTTGTGATGGCCGCCTGGGGGTTTAATGTCATCGCAACAAAAATCCTTGTCACTACCTTTCCTACACTGACCATTACATCCATAAGGGTTTTTACCGCCGCGATCAGTGTCTTTCTAATCCTTTCTTTTTTTAAAATGGTTAGACTACCGAACAAAAAAGAATTACGTTATATTCTTGCTGCCGGTTTTTTTAATGTCGTATGCCATCATTTCTTTTTATCGATGGGATTAGCGAAAACCACCGCCTCTAACGGTGGGCTTATTCTAGGACTTGGACCACTGCTATCGACCATTGTGGCCTTTCTATTTTTAAAAAGCAGGGTGACAGTCCCTAAGGTTGTGGGCATCATTTTGGGGTTTGCGGGTGTTACCTTTATCGTGGCATCAGGAAATGGCGGTTTATCCCTAGGGGGAATTTCAAATGGGGATTTGTTCGTCTTTTTATCAATCTTTACTCAATCGTATAGTTTTGTTCTGATAAAAAAAATCTCCGATACGCTGGACCCGCGCTTGATGACGGGCTATATGCTTCTATTTGGCAGCATCGTCTTATTTTTTATAAGTTTATTTGTTGAACCCGGTGGATTAAAGGAAATTCCGCATAGTTCTTTGGCGGTCTGGATGGTTTTTCTCGCTTCCGCTGTCATTGCGACCGCGATTGGACATATGATTTACAACAGTGCGATTGGAAAAGTGGGTGTGACGGAGTCGGCCATTTTTATCAATTTGAATCCCTTCTTCGCCTTAGTTGGTGCCGTACTGTTCCTTGGTGAAACAATATCCTCCCCGCAAATCCTCGGTTTCCTCTTTATCTTATTCGGGGTTTTATTTGGGTCAGGGGCACTGGAAGAATTCTTTCACCAGTCTAGGCTGAAGAAGATGCCATCTCATCGAGGCAACGTAAAAAATCTATAATCGCTTAAAGGATGGGCCTTCAGGCGATTTTTTTGTTTGATTATTTTACTTTTTATAGCTGCCAACATCATTTGTATTTGAAATGACAGAAACGTATGATAGTCTACATCAGTCCAAATTCATTTCAGTTAAACCGATACAAATTGTAACGATGAGGTGTTGAGATGCAGTTAAACGATTTTATGCACAAAACATTCCCCCATTTAGAGCTTAGGCCGCCTTTGTTTTATAGCTGGGATATTGGGATACGCTTTGAACTTGGGGTAGAGTGGAAAAGGGAATATGATTACCCAAACACCCCATATGTACTGGGGTGTTATAAAAGGGCTATTACTTTATGCGAAGCCATACATTCTCCAACAGAAGATATACTTGTCGTAATAGATGTAAATGATTTTAATAAAGGGAAAAACTTTCGACAGCAGCTAAAGAACTACTCCCCCTATGTTAAAAGATCATTATTGTTTAAATTAAAACATCAAGTATTGCCTTATATTTTTCCAGAAGATGATGAAGAAGGCAAATACAAAACTCATAGATTTACTCTAAAATGCAAAACATCCGATTTTAAGTATGTCCCATTATTAAAAGCAATATGCAATCAAGATCTCGGTTTGAAACCGAGTATTTTCCATAGAGTTTACTTCATTAATATTAACAGGAAAACCATCTTTCACGTCTACGATGACAGGGGTTGTGATTTGTTAGCACCTTCCCCCGATTCAATAAGAGATATTTATAAAAAATACAATGCCTGGATTTTAGATTATGACAAACCTGAAATTGACCAGGTATTTAATTGAATGTTGTATAAGCGGACCGCCATTTATTACGGAAAGTATACCAAAAGGAGAGACTTTAACCTCTCCTTTTGCAGATATTTCCCTAGACCCTTTTTATAGGTTCAGGTTTGCTTTCAGGTGGGATAAGGGATACATACACTTCTCCGTCTAATTGTTTTCTGTGTTCCTCCTTTACCCTATGAAGGTACTCAGGATTTTGCAGCACATCAATTTAACTTTAAATTTTCATCTTTTGCATTTGTTGTTTTATGTGAGATTTCGAGTTCTCTCGAGCCCTACAAAGTAGAAGCAAGAACTCAACGATTATTATCAAAAATAAATCAAGAACTTCTGAATATCAATAAACTTGTTTTTGCCTTTCACAATAAAATAACACTGCTAATTTCGGTACATGATTTAACCTACGTCAATACCATTGTTCATCACTTAGGAACGATTATTAAAGAATGGGAAAGAACCGAGAAAGAGATGTTATATGGTGGAATTGGAGCGCCTTATCAAAATATTGGAGACATTGCAAAGAGTTATAATGAAGCAAACAAAGCCCTTTCCTTTTTAGTAAATAGAAATACTCCAGGGTTTGTAAGTTATGAAGATATTGGGGTGAATCGTTTTTTCCTGAATTATTCCACTCAGGAAATCATTAATTTTACAGAAGAAATTTTTTCACGCCTTCGTACCGATAAAGCCCAAACCCATGAATTAGAAAAAACTCTTACCATCTATATCGCTTCCAATAAATCAGCAAAAGAGGCGGCGGAGAAATTAAATATTCATATTAATACATTGTATCAACGGTTAAGAAAAATAGAAGAACGATTGAAATTGAGCTTTGATCGTACCGAAGACATGTTGAAAATCCATTTAGCCTGTCACTTAAGAGATACTTTCAAGTTGTCTCCATAGTCTGTACTAATGGCAATCCAATAGAAGGGGCGAGATAGATGAAAGTAAAATTCAAAGACGGCGGTATAGATGGAATGTCCTAACAGGTTACCCTTTTCAGGAATGGACAAAACGCAAATGAGAAACGAATGAAATGAAGATATATGCTAATTATTCAAACCAAACAGGCTCTAAGCAACTACAATAGAGCTCTGTTTTATCTTACTTTCTCAGTTATAACAAGGCTTTAAGAAAAAAAGTTGAGTAAAAAAATAAATAGCCATGTTAGGTTTTTCTCACCCTAACATGGCTTCAGCTATTATTGAAGAGTCCGCTTGGCAATCCGATAAAGCAGTTCTACTGCATACGAAAGAACTTCTTCTTCAATATCAAATTTAGGATTATGGTGTGGTGCCGGAAGATTCGATCCGATAATCATGTAGGTTCCTTTTCCACCGCACTCCTGGACACGCTTAATCATAAAACTTGCGTCCTCACTTCCGAGCCCATTATCCGATCCGGCTTTAACAGATGTAAAGCCATCCACTTGTTTTGCCTCATCCACTGCTAAAGAAACTAATTCTGGATCGCAGTAAATGGGTATGGCTCCTCCAACTATCTCAATCTCATAGTCTAGTTCATGCATGGCCGCACTATTCGCAATAATCGTCCTGACTCTTTGTTCCAAGCTCTCATTGATTTCTTCTTTACTCGAACGTGTTTCGATAATCATTTTTGCATAATCAGGAATAATATTGGCGGCCTTTCCACCTTCAAGTAAGCCAACATTCACACGGGTAACCCCATTGCTATAACGCGGTATCGCGTGAATGTTCAATAAGGCAGTTGCAGCCCCTAACAAGGCATTGCGTCCTTTTTCCGGATCCCCTCCTGCATGAGAAGAAACGCCATGAAAATGAGCAATCATTTTTGTGGTAGCCAAGAACCCTGATGCACTAGCACAAAACTCCCCTGTTGGAACATCTGTACCGAGATGGTGGCAAAAAAGGTAATCTACATCGTCCAAAATCCCCTTCTGGACGACTGCATACGCTCCGCGAACTCCCTCTTCCGCAGGTTGAAAAATCAACTTAGCGGTTCCCGCAAAGTTTCGGTCCGAAAGTTTTTCAGCAAGCCCTAGACCAATCGCGGTATGACCATCATGCCCGCACGCATGCATATTGCCATCATAAATCGAACGAAATCTATTTGCTTGTGGGAAATGTTCATCATCCTTGCTTTCCATTATTGGTAAAGCATCCATGTCAAATCGGAAAGCAACCGTCGGGCCCGGCTCTTTTCCCGGCAGAACACCGACCACCGCCGTGTAGCCGCCTTTCATTGCACGGACGATCTCGGGATTTGCCCCATCACGCAATGCTCTTTGATAGGCTTCTTCTAATACCTCTTCCGATGGGACTCCTCTCCTGGAATCACCATCGATGGCATCTTTACCGTAACGAACTTCATATCCAAGGGAGGTAAGGATTTCAACAACCCTCGATGCGGTCCGAAATTCGCAAAACCCCACTTCTGGGTGGATATGGAAATCACGTCTTAGTTCTTTAACGTCCAAAACTCAACAACTCCTATGTTACAATTTAGGATATACTCCCGGACCAATCGGCAAACCAAGCACGTACCAAACAACAACCAGCAAAATCCAAACAACATAAATGGAAACTACATAAGGTGTTATTAACGAATAATAGGTTCCAAGCTTAGCATCACTCTTATATTCTTTTAAATACCCTAAAAATAACGGGACAAAAGGTGATACGATCGAGACCGCAATAATCGATGAATCGGCTACCCTGAAAATCATTTGGCTGAAGGCAGGATGGTATCCAAGAATCATCATCATCGGGATAAATACCGGAGCCAATATCGACCAAATCGCCGATCCACTGGCAATAAACAGGCAAAGAAATGAAGATAAAAAGATTAAGCCAACAAATACAGGGATACCACTAAGATGTAAATTTTCTAAGATATCTGTGATTCCCAAGGCGATAAATTTCCCCATATTACTATAGTTAAACATGGCAACAAACTGTGCTAAAGGGAACACCATTACAATAAATCCGGCCAAACGTTTAATCGGATCTGTTAATAGTTTTGGAATATCATTCTGCTCTTTAATAGCCCCTACTTTAATGCCATAGGTTAAGGATACCGTCAAAAAGAATAACAAGATAATTGGAATAATTCCCGAGATAAATGGAGATGGCATCACACTGTCCGTTACCGGATCACGCAGCAGCGCGCCATGTGGTGCAACGGCTAGAACGACTACAGCAATAAAAATAAGGGCGGCAATCCCGGTAGCTTTTAATGCTTTATTTTGCTGTTTTGTCACCTGTTCCATTCTTACTTGACTATTTCCTTCATATTTTCCTAATCGCGGTTCGACAAACTTATCCGTTATAAATCCAGCTAGTAATGTTAACATCACGACAGATGCAGTCATAAAAAACCAGTTATCTAATACACTGACGGAAACATTAGGGTCAATCCCTTTTGAAACCTCTGTACTAATTCCGGACAACAGAACATCTGTTGTAACAATGAGAAAATTCGCGGTAAAACCCGATGCAACCCCAGCAATCGTCGCTAATAAGCCGGCAATTGGGTGTCTTCCTACGGCAAGGAAAATCAATGCTCCAAGCGGCGGCATGATCACAAGGGCGGCATCAGACGAAATGTGACTGCAGATGGCAATAAATACAACAAGATAACTTGCATACTTACCTGAAACGTGTAAGGCCATTTTTCGGATAATCGTATCCAATAACCCTACTTTCTCAGCTAAACCAATTCCCAGCATCAGGGTAATAATCGAGCCTAACGGCGTAAACCCGGAGAAATTTTTGATGATGTTCGGCAATAACCATTGAATCCCTTCCTTACTTAACAGGTTATTAATCACAACCGGTTCCTTCTTGATGGGATCTACGACTGAAACGTGCAGCGAAGATAAAATCGCACTGATTACCATTAAAAAACCAATTAAATAGATAAACAATAAAAACGGATCAGGAAGTTTATTTCCGACTTTCTCTATAAAACTAAATAAACCAGGTTTTTGTTCTTCATGGAGTTCTGGTTTTAACTGCTTCGCATGATTGCCCATTCTTTTGCCCCCTCATGATTTGTTTCTTGTAGAACAAATTTACCAGCAGCATGAACAAATAACCTTACACCGTTTTCCAGAGCATCTTCATCTAAAATCAAACGCGGATGGTGTAGCGGGTAATTTGTACCTTTATTAACATTTCCTGCTCCTACCAAAATAAAACTAGCCGGAACCTCATGGGAATAGGCCGAGAAATCCTCGCCGCCCATCATTGGCGGAACAAGCTGTACGGCATCCTTACCAAAAGATTCTGAAACCGTATCTTCCATTATTTTTGTAATACGCTCATCATTAAGGACCGATTTATATCCATATCGATAGTCAAATTCATACTGAGCACTATGGGCCTCTGCTACCCCTTTAATGACTCTTTCCATCCATCCTCGCACCTGACCATGTAACTCAGGGTTAAAAATACGGACTGTTCCACCTAGAGAAACAGTATCAGGAATGACATTATAGGCATCTCCACCATGAAACTTGGTAACCGAAATCACTAATTGATCCATAGGGTCCGTATTTCTAGAGACGATATGCTGCAAATTAGTAATAATTTGTGAACCTACGGCAATCGGATCAATCGTCTTGTGCGGTTCGGAACCATGTCCGCCCCTTCCTTGAATTTTAATATCAAACCGATCGGAATAAGCAGTGGCAGGACCGTATGTGAATCCCATCTTTCCCACAGGGATATGGGGCATAAGATGGACACCAATGATTTGGTCAACCCCTTCCAAGACGCCAGCCTGGATCATTTCCTTCGCTCCACCCGGGTGCACCTCTTCTGCATGCTGAAAAAGAAAGCGAATCTCCCCCTGAACGGAATCCTTCAAGCGGCTCAGAATTTTGGCTGCACCTAAAAGCATGGCGGTATGTCCATCATGACCACATGCATGCATAACTCCTGGAATCCTCGAAGCAAAGTCGAGATTCGTTTCTTCTGTAATTGGAAGCGCATCCATATCTGCCCTAAATGCAAGAACTTGTCCGGGCTGACTGCCAATCAAGCGGGCCATTACACTTGTTTTCGTGGGCCGGGACACCTCCAGATTTTCAAATGAGCACAATAGGTCATAAACAAATTGTGACGTTTTTTCTTCATGATAGGATAGTTCGGGATACTGATGCAGATGTCTGCGCCATTGAATGACTTCATCCTTTACGGAATTCACCCATTTGTTTACCATTTTCCCATTCATGAAAACACCCCCCAAGATTCGTTATTAACTTTAATTTGCGAACAACAAACGAACTGTTCGTTAAAATTATTATAAACTTATAAATTTTCTTTTTCAACATAATTTTTAGACTCTTTCGAACAAATAAAAAACACTCAACAAATGGTTGAGTGTTACATCATCAATGTAAAAATTTTCCTAGGTCTTCCCCGGTTTGAATACTGCTCTTCCCCATGATATTCAGCCAACCCTACTTCACATAGATTAGACAGGATTCGTTGAGCATAGCGCGGTGTCATGGAAAGATTTGTAGCTAGATCCTGGGCAGTAAAACTAATCCAACCCATTCGTTGAACGATCGCACCAATTTTATTAAAAGTTTTAATACTGATATTTACCTTATTTAGCTTTTCTAATAAATCCTTGTCATTGGAACGGTAATCGTAGGTGAGTTCCTCCATTTTACCAAATGATTCAATGATGACCCCATCCTCCTGGATGGCAACAATACCCCTATTCGGATTTTCCTTGGAGTTCAGAACAGCCCTGCGTGCATTAAGTTCTGCTGAATAGGCGGTCTCTCCAAAGCCAATCCCAACGGCAATGGGAATGTTTAGATCCAAAGCCAATTTCTCAACCATTTCCCTCAATGAATCTATTTCCCTTTCAATCGCTCCGCGGGAGCTAAAAATTTGATATCGTCCGTTACCATGGTCCAAAAGGGAACCATCGATATTTTCACTGAATACGATTAATTCCTTTTTAATATCGAGTTCAAGGTGCTGCAATTGATATCGTGTCGTTGCCCTTTCAACAATTCGGTCAAATTGTTCTAATTCAATAATCTCAACGCCAATTTGAGTTTCCTTAAAATAAGAACCTTTCACCATCTCAACCACCATGGACATGGCATTCCTTATTTCCATTTTTGTCATATAAATCCGGTAAACTGGGACTCCTTCCTTCTGTAATGCTTGGTAAACCGAATGTAAGCAGGTAAAGGCGGCCTTTGTTTTTCCCTTTCTCCATAACTGAAGATGGAAATCGGTTATCGCTTTGGGATCATATTCTTCATTAAAGGTTTTTAAGTGGATATCCTCGTTGGTAATGCCAAGCTCATAAAGACTATCCAGAAGGTTTACTTTTTCAGTGTCAAGCATATCAATCGATACGTTTTTTGTAACCAGTTCATGATCAAAAAACAGTTGCAACAAACATTTATAGAGATTTAAACCCGTTGGCGGGCAATACCCCATATTCGAATCAGGTTCCAAAACACTCTTTGCAATCATATAAGGAATCGGTCCGGAAAAAAACCAGCCATTAACCAAGGAACCATTCCTTTCAATAATCCCCTTGACCTCTTCCCGTGGATCCTCATACACAAATGGGACAAACTCAATCTCAGACTCAAACTCGCTCGCAACCTCAAGAATCCGGTTTACAGACGGCCCCGGTCCAACCACACCAATTCTTTGCATTTTATCATAATCTCCTTAACGGGTACCTGGTACTACTTGTGGATAAATGTCCTATAATGTCTATAAGACTCTTATCCATTATAGTAAATCATTCCGCCCTTTGGTACAATCATGGTAACCAAACCAACACAAGAAAATTTAAGGGTTTATTTGATGGAGCCTTATTTGCGATCCAGTTACTTGCCACTGTATTACTTGCAAAGATTCCAAATGCAAAGAAAAACAAACCACTGAATACCAACCAAAGAACATTTGTCGTAGTAAGTATTGCTCCTAATGCCATTACGAGTATGCCAATACGATATAAGGAAATATCAAAAATTGTTCCGATTAATCTCCCAAAAACAAGTGAACCAGATTTGGAACAAAAAGCCGCGAGAACCGTCCCCTTGGTCCCCTTTAAGGAGGTCGTGAATATCCCTCATCTTGAAAGCAACCCGCCACATTGACCAAACCCTCTTAGTCATGTCTTCTTCATTTATACTTTATCGCTTTAAACTTTAGCCGAGTGAGGTCTGACCCCAAAAATGTGAATTAGGTCCCCTTATAAATAGGATTTAAGGCGATATGGAGTTTCTCTGAAAGAAATAATTTCAATCTCTGTACAATAAAAATGTAAGCTATGATCTTCAGAATCTACTACTTCATAGATCTTATTTTCCCAACCTCGATCCCTTATATCATAAATCTCAATGGACAATTGATGAATGGTACCCAAACTTTCAAAATCGATATGATTAGGGTTATAAAAGCGAAAGCAGGCATGATATTGTTTTTCTTGATCCTTAATCATAAAATCGATGTCCAGAAAACAAGTGCCTTCAAAACTCCCATTTTGATAGTTCAAATAGAAGCGATCGATGAATTCTATATTTTGTAAGGAAAAATCTTTAATTTGATCCGTTATAAGGCTAATATTTTTTATCAATTTGAATCACTCCATTCCTTGATAAATCTTAATGGTTATGAAGATGGACTTATCCTTCACCTGCTTTACCACCATGCTTTTTTTTCATAAAAAGCACACAAATTTTTTTAATTGATTATAAGTTAGAATTTATCGATTTTCAATAAATTATTTCCTTTATTTAATATATTATTATCGAATTAACAAATCAATGCAATATTTTGCAAAATAAAAAAGCACTCCTCATTACAGGAAATGCTCTACAACTTTTAACTATTCAATTTGTACTTTCGCTGAGTAGAGGATCTGACCCATAACTGAACCGCCCCTTGGTTAAAATCGTTTGATTAAAATTGTCATAAAACTTTTTTTATAAAAAAGAATGAATTAAAAATAGAACTCCAAAAGCAATACCAGACCGCAAATGCCATTTCCGGTCCATCCTCTTATATCGAAATAGTCCCGATATAGGAACTGGAAGCAGGACTATCAAGGAAATCAATCCACTTATATTATTAAAATCAAATTTGAAACCGTGCATAAAGACAGCTACCGTATGCACGACAATAAAAGCGATGGCGATAATCGCTGCTGGAGTATGCCATTTTCGAGCAAAACGTAGTAAGGTGGATAACCATTTTTTCACCTTAACTTGACTTTTTAATTGACGAAGCTTCATAACACGAAGAAGCACATAATAAGCAAGTACAAAAAATACGGCAATTCTTGCATTAGAGCCAAAATCTTTAAATGTATGCTCAAACTCCCTGCTATGCAGGGTGGTTAATGAAAGTTGTAATAGTCCCTTAATCTCCCAAAGCATGATCAAAGCAGCGATCAGAATCGCCACGATTACCCATATACGTTCCTTTTTAGGAATCCATCCTTGTTTTTGGACCTTGATTTCCCGTGTACTCATTGGTATGTCCTCCTATAAATGAGAGAAGTGTATGCATTAAAAAAACCGCTTAAAGTTAGAATAACCCTCAATTTTATTTAAATACAATCTAGCACAATAAATGAATACATTTTCTAAATTAATGAATTTTTAATTATAAATTAATTTTTAAAAATTAACGTTTCCAATTTTATTTGCAGTTTTTTTACAAAGCGAACGTAAATACTATAAAAAACTTTTTCTTTTTAGGAGTGTAGATTAGTTCACTGGGGGTGAAAGAATGGATCAACACCTGCATCACGTAGAAGAACATTTTTCTGGGTCTGACTTCATTCGGGATATTGTAATTGGTATGTCAGACGGATTAACCGTACCGTTTGCATTAGCTGCTGGTTTGTCGGGTGCTGTGGATACAACAACATTGATTCTCACAGCAGGAGGTGCTGAAATTGCAGCAGGGTCCATTGCAATGGGACTCGGCGGCTACTTGGCGGGAAAAACAGATGTGGAACATTACGAGTCTGAACTTGCTCGTGAACAGCGCGAAATAATAGAACTTCCGGAACGCGAAGAAGAGGAAGTATCTGAAATTTTCAGGGAATATGGACTTGAAGAAGAACAAATCAAATCGATTACAGAAACCATGAAAAAGAACCCTGAAAAATGGGTGGATTTTATGATGAAATTCGAATTAGGGTTGGAAAAACCGGAGCCGACAAGGGCGAGGAACAGTGCGATTACGATTGCCGTTTCTTATATTGTCGGAGGATTAATCCCTCTGTTCCCTTATTTTATCTTCAAGCATCCTGCAACAGCATTAATGGTATCTGCAATCGTTACACTGATCGCATTGATGATTTTTGGATACGTAAAAGGAAGGTTTACGGGAACTTCACCTTTTAAGAGTGCTGTTCAAACGACGATTACAGGAGGACTTGCAGCAGGAGTTGCGTTTGGTTTGGCGAGAGTTCTCTCTTGAAAGTTTTCCTTGAGTAATGATTAATAGTCATATTTCCAAAATATTACTTTTATTCCAAAATGAATCATATGATATCCCGAACTGAACCCAATGAAGAGGTCATTCCGATGCAAGGGGATTTTAAAATTGTCGATAAAACCCAAATTTGTGTTGATATCCAGCCAAAAAGTGTTGATATCATCCTATTTTGTGTTGATATCCGGCTAAAAAGTGTCGATATCTTGCCAAAAAGTGTTGATATCCAGTGAAAAAGTGTCGATACCCTAAAAAACTGCCCCTTCCCCCTGTATAATCATGCCAAAAAGCCTTATGGAGGGTCATGGAAATCATAGTTAACATACAAATAAGGGCCTGACCACCGTGCAGCTACTCCACTAGTGGTCTGACCCCATATTAATCAAGTATTATTGAGCTAAATTTTCTTGAGATGGATCAACTTTTTTGATTCTAATATTCATCATTTTATATGCGATAAAATAATATCACAGTCCAGACTGGAGCTACATAGAGAGCCACTCTAGTAAAAGGAAGAAACGCCATAATAATGATAATGGAAACCATAAAGGCGATGGCAAAATAACTGGAGTACGGCCAAAACGGCATTTTATAAGAAAGTGCATCAACTTCACCATTTGCGATCATGATTTTTCTGAATTTCAATTGGCTAAACAGAATGGTGAGCCAGAGAGAAACAAGTCCAACTACAACAATCGTCGAAAAGACGCTGAAGGCACTTGCAGGCATATCCTAATATAAGTGAACTTCTATGGAAGATCTAATTCAAGCTCAATATCGTCTACACGGGAATTGGTATCATCTATTTCTGACTCTGTATTATCTAAACGTGAATTAGCATCGTCTAAATCATTTCTTAATTCTTCATTTTGAGATTCTAAATCACTAATTCTATCATCCATTTCATCAATAGTAGACTGCATATCTTCTAATTGCGTCTGGTATTCTTTATTCGTGCTACCATTAGAACATCCAAATAAAAATAAAATTGGGATGATTATCATGATAAACTTCATGTGCTTTATATAATTAATCATTTCTCTCCTCTCTTTCTATATCCCAAATTTTCACTTGTCAGTAGCACCAGTTGCAATTCCGTGCGATAATCCCTTTTGTGTGTTTAATCCCTCAACAAATACTTACAATATTTCATCCAATGCTTTAAATTCATAATCGCTTCTTCCACACCGTCTATATCCAACCACATTACATTGTTTTTATCGATTATCTGCATCTTAAATTTTCCGCGTAGTTTAACCCTACCGATTTGCATTTGATCAATCTTAAAATTAATTACCTTATCACCCATAACATTAAATGTAAGTTTATCTCTTAGTCCTATTTCTTCGAGCTTCTTTTCCAATGCTGAAATAAATTCCTTTTCAAAATCATTCATATTCAAGATTCGTTGCTGTTGGATGATTTCTTGTTTATTTAACTCTTCTTGTTTAATTTCAATACATCGTTTCATAACTTCAAAAGTTGTCACACAATCAGACACGGCCCTGTGTGAATCAGTACTGATATTAAAATACTCTTTTATAGTTTTTAACTTATAATTCTTAGTCATCCCATATCGAATCGTTTCTTTAACTAAATCTAGAACATCAAAATAAGTCAGTTGCTCGATTGATAATGAAGACCTAGCAAATGCGTTGCTAATAAATTTCAAATCAAATTCAACATTGTAACCAACTACAATTTCGTCCTTTAAAAAACACTCAATTTCTCTTATGATTTCATAGATTTTAGGCTTCTTTTTAACCATAGCATCGCTAATACCATTTATACCTGTGGCGATCCTGGGTATGGGCATCTCGGGATTAACAAGTGAATGGAACTGATCAATTAGTTCTCCATTTTCATATTTATTGATTGAAATTTCTATAATTCTATCGCTTAGTGGATTAAGACCGGTAGTTTCTACATCAAGTACCACAAATCGTTCCATCATTCGATCTAGATTGTATATTTTTTGAGAGTTTAAAATCCCTGCACCAGGATACTCATTGTAATAATTTCTTGAAACCTTATGTGGCCTTTTAGTTGGCCCACCATCTACTTCGGAAACAATCATCCAGCCTCTTCTCAATAAATACATTTTCCTAAATTTATTAGCACTTGCACCAGACAGGATCCACGTTAAAATAACCACATGTGGGAAAATGACCGTAATAACCAACCATAAAATCGCAAGAAGTATTCGACCTTTAGTTAAATAATAAATTGGACCAAAGAAAAATGCCGGAAAATTAAATCCTTGTTTAACTCTTTCTCGCTTATCAGTAATAGGATCCTGTAATACGATGAATTTAGCCAAATTGAACACCTAATGTTTTAAGCGGCTTTCTAGCATAAATTCCCTTAGCTCCGGTAAACAACGTTAAAGCAGCAACATCGATAATTAATTTATTTTTCATGTAGACTCCCCTTTAATTACAAATTCTATTTCAATATATGTACCTATTAATTTAGATAAAATCACATTATTGAAGTAACATTTTATAATTAGGACTTTTTTACTATTTTAACAAATAATTCTCTAAAATAATACGTCTTTCATTATGATTTATATAAACAGAAGATAAATGTGGTTATTCCCAATGACCAGTAAAATAAAGCAATGGGGGATACAATTAACAGGGTCTCCCCCCTCTAGCCTCCTAACCCCACAAAGAAACTGTCGAATTCCCTCGAACTCTTCTTACCAAAAATTAGGTTAATTTGTAGTATGATATAAGTAACACTTTTAAACTTTTATTAGATAATGGCAAACCTTTCGAAAGATTGGGACGCAAAGCTACGGGTCTAAGGTTCTACTATGATGGCTGAGCTGCCTAAAATAGTAGCTATTTTAGGAGGGATAGTATGGGAACTCCAGCCACTGAAGAAGAACTAGATAATGAGTGGGTAGAACTAATTAAGAAAGCCCGAGAACTCGGAATAACCATTAAAGAAATTAGAGACTTTCTCCATAATAATTAAACGATTTATGAACTTTTTAATAGGCCTTCATCTAAGTAAACAACTATTTAACTTAATGCAAAGAGGAGAAAACACAAATGAAGTTAAAAAGGATTTTTTGTTTCTTTCGTAAACATCATAAGTATGATTATTACACCAGCGTTTGTATTCGATGTGGCAAAAAAAGAAATAGAGAGTTAACATAGACCTCAAAATCTCTTCGACAAAAATCGGGTGGTGCCAGGCACCACCCGATTTTTGTCGAATTAGCTTTTACTTACTTCAATCACCGCAAAGGTTTTAAGCGCATTGTATTCCTCAGGTGTTAGTCTACTTAATACTTGGCTCGTAATCTCTGATTTTTCTTGAGGAGTGAGGCCATCTTTGGCTTTATCAGCAAAGGCTGCGAGCTCACTTGCTGTGAATTTGGATAATAGGAATTTCATTGCTTGGTCCCTCGAAGTGAACATTAGCTTGGGTTTAGCAACATTCCCCACCCCTGAATGGACAGTATTCCCTGTCTCTTTTCCTTGAACCGCTGTAGTTGGTGCCTTAGCATTAGAAACTGATTTCACTGAATATTTTTGAAGGATTTCTTTCTTTTTTTCCGGACCCACTTGATTTTCAATAGTTTGTTGAACGGAAGGCTCCATTAACAAATTCTTAATTTCCTTTTGTGGGATTTGGGCAGATACTTCATCCACTACCTTCTTGGAAGCCAAATTCATGACCAAATGATAGCCAAAAATCCCAATGATGAGTAATAAAGAGAATGAGGCTCCTAGCCACATTCTTTTCTTTTTCCAAAAGGGCTTTACCTGTTTCCGGCGATGTTTTCCCCTTTTTTGATAGTAAAGGCCCTCTTCATCTTTAAAATAGCGAATGCCCAGAGGTTTTAGTGGTGTGTTAATTTCCCGCATTTTCGGCATGTGTGTTTCTCCTTAGTTCCTTTTAACAGATATGTATTTTTCCCCAAAAAACATCTTAATCACGATAATAACTAGGATAATTTTACTAGAATCTTTTATTAGTGTCGATATCTTTTCAAACGAAAAGCGATAATTTATTTTCAATCGGCTTTGTAACCAACATCCCTGTCTAAATCAGGGCTTCATTCGGACTCCATCGGCTTGGAAATCATCAGCTTTGTACTTTTCTCCATAAATTCTTCGCCACAAATCTGTCATAAAATCCACCGAACCACCATGTCCTTTCCCCTCTTTTCTCTTTATATAGAGGGTGAAAGGGTGGTGCAATAAAATGAATTTAAAATCAGGCCAAATTCAACAATTCGCAGTGTATTCTCAATTTAAGAATCTAAAAGAGTTTAACAACCATATGGAAATGTGGTTAGTCGAGCATAAGCAGGAATTTACGAAGGGGGAATTAGTAGGGTTAAAGCGGCTGGTTCGTTTTTCTGCCAAAATCCCTGGGGTCTGCAATGCGAAAATCGGCACCATGTTAAAGGCCATCCATGAAGAATACCACGACCATGGCATTTCCCGCTCAACCTTTAAGCGAATGATCCAAAAATCCATCAAACTCGGCATCCTGACCGTCATTGAAACCGAAAGAAAAAACGGTTCCCAGTCCAGCAACTTATACCTATTTAATCGTTTTGCACAAAATGAACCACCTAAACAGCAAGAGTTGAACCACCCTAATAAAACTAGTAATCTTTCTGAAACTAAAATACAAGAGATAAATAAACGTAAGGAAGAAACGTTCGATTTGGATTACAGTTTTACAAATGATCGAGTTCCAAAGCCTTTCGTCCAACTGGTAAAATACTTTTTCGATGAAGCGAAAACCATCGAGGAATTCTGGAGAATGACCCAAATTGCAGCGTATCGTGGTAACCGGGAAAAAGAGAAGGACCGCGTCTTAGAAGTCGCCATCAAATCATTTAAGCAGCTCATCAGCAAACTAAAATCCAGTCAAAAAATCCAAAAACCAATTTCCTACTTCTACGGCATCTTGGAAAAGAAATTTGATGAGCTTTATTATGCGGAAATATATGAAATGTGGGTCAGTCAACCAAATGGTTAAAACCAACACCTTTCTGTACGAATCGACAGCTGCCGACGCTTATTTTTTCAATCAAACGTTTGATTAAAACTGGGACCAAGCCTCTTGGAAAACGAACATGGTCTAGTTTCCGTGGAAATAATTTGTCGATTATTTCGTTTCACTTTTCCCGATTAATCTCCCAAACGATCAAAAAATGACAGAATAGCACAAACGGTGACTAGCTTTTACAAATAGGCAATCCAATCAAACGTTTAATTAGAACCTGATTAACAATTGTAAAACCGGGGTTTCTTCCTCCACTTTAGTAAAAAAATTGTCGAAAATTCCTAGTTAGGGAAATCAAATCATGCGATTCTCCTAACTGTCTTATCCCAGAAAGAATCAGACAGAATACGATGGTCTCCACTTGTATAACATTACCCAGAGTCAATTTCCAACCCAATGACATTTCTGTTGTGTTTACACTAATGTTATGTTAATTTTATATAATTTTGAGGCGCTTACAATAGCTAAAATCAAAGATTGCAAATAAGTATGTACAAGCATTTTTTTATCATCTGAATATACTAGAATGATTTTAGAGTATGGGGGTGAAACCATGGAAAAACCTTGGTTCAACGATTCTTGTATTAGTGAACAGGAAGTTCGTTTAAGTAATGCTATGCGTTTAGTTTGGGAACAACACGTATATTGGACAAGAATGACGATCAATAGCATAGCCTTTAATTTACCTGATTTAGACGCTGTAACCGCACGCCTTCTCCGAAACGCTACAGATATGGGGAATTTACTAGAGCCTTTCTATGGAAGTAGAATTGCCGAAAAGTTCAGCAACTTAATCAGGGATCATCTGGTCATTGCTGCTGAAATTGTTAAAGCTGCAAAAGCAGGCAATCAAAGAGCTGTAGCAGACGCAGAGAGACGTTGGTACGCAAATGGAGCAGAAATTTCCAAATTCCTAAGTAAAATAAATCCTTTTATATCAGAAAAAGAATTCAGAGAAATGTTTTTTGAGCATCTAGCACTTACAATCCAAGAAGCGGTATTTATTCTTCAAAAGAATTTTAAAGCTAGTATCGCCGTGTTTGATAAAATTGAGGCGGAAGCTTTAGAAATGGCAGACACTATAACGGTTGCGATTATAAGACAATTCCCTAGAAGATTTTAAAAATAAGGGGACACTTAGCCTAAAAATAGCCAATTCAAATGATATAAATCTTGAATTGGCTATTACTCAAGTATATTGAGAACATTGAATCTGTCTTTTAACCTAGTGGTTCTTCTCCAAATCTTTCCCATAGAACAGGAAATAGATTTTCCAAATCGTCTTCTTCCCAATCAAATTCTATGTCAGTTACATATTGCAAACCCTTCTTGTCAAGAGCTTCTAAAAACTCATTATGTATATCATCATCCCATTCAACATCACCCGTCTTTATAAGTGAATAGGCATCTAACCCAACCGAAAGCAATTCTTCATTTTGAGGAAAGCCTTCATCATCAAGGTTATCTTCATTTATAAATTCTGCTAAAAATTCAGGATCTTTCATTACCTTGTTATATATTTCTTCTCCTTGTCCAATCAGCCATCCTCTAAAATAGTCAAAAGCATCATCTGAACATCCGCCCATCAGAACAAATGCCGCTCCCCATAAACGAGATTGATAACTAGCGTTCATTAATTCTTGAAATAAAAATTCAAAATCTAATACTTCTTCTAATCCCTTTTGAGCTAATTCCTCTATTAACCATTCCGCTTGATCAAACTCTCTGGACTTTTCAATTAATCTCCAAAATTCCATCTTTTCCAATATATACACCCTTTTCTTAATTATTTATGAGAGTTATTCAATTTTATCGAACAGGATTCCTTTAAAAATAGATTTTTTTACAAAAAAAGCTCCTTTTTCAAAAGAATCGACCTTTCATGTAAAAAATTTCTAAATTCCGCATTCTATTTTGAATTTTTAACCGCATCGCTAATGAAATAGGCCTTATTTCATTAATAACCCTAAGTTGAAAAAGCTCTAACACGATAGGTATTATTTATTTCAAAACATCGCTTAGTGACAAGGCGAATAATGATGTATGCTTATAAAAGATTATTACGTTTACATACAAACTCCGAATATACAAAAATGTAAATTATATTTTTCTAACTAAAAATCGAGAGGAGAATTCTATGGCTGAAACAAGAGCAATAAAAAAATCTTCCTCAAAAAAGAAGAAACAGAAAACGGCTTTTCTTGAAGAAATAAATATTTTCCAATTACTTAAGGTGATCTTCCTTATTTTTTTATCCCTGTTAATTGTCTATCTCTATTATTTACACACTAAAGGAACACTTATTTCCAATATGGCGGGACTATGGAAATCGCATAAGAAAGTTATCATGATTATTTTCGGGTTTGTATCCTATAGTTTGGGTGTTTTTTATTTAGGTTATAGGAAAGGAAGAAAAGGGTGAAAGAAGGTCATTAGTGACTTTTTGTAGGAAAGATTGGTTGAAATTGGCTTAATAAAGAAATAAAATGCTGATTATAGCTTAAATACTTTTGAAAGCTCAAATGATTGGGGAGGAAGATAAAAATGGAAAAAGTAACACCATTTTTAATGTTTCAAGACGGTAACGCAGAAGAAGCAATGAATTTTTACACATCCATCTTTGAGGATTCTCGAATTATAAATATTGTAAGATACGGGGCTAACGAAGCTGGACCAGAGGGCACCGTAATGCAGGCTACTTTTTCTTTGAAAGGGCAAGAATTTATGTGTATTGACAGTTTTGTAAAACATCAATTCTCTTTTACACCCTCTTTCTCAAACTTTGTGACTTGTGATACTGAAGAAGAACTTGACAATCTTTATGAGAAACTTAATGATGGTGGACAAGTACTTATGCCTTTAAACAATTATGGGTTCAGTAAAAGGTTTGGTTGGGTAAATGACCGCTTCGGAGTTTCGTGGCAACTAAATCTTCCTTTGTGAACGTTTTAGAGGAAATGAATAGAACTATATTAGGAAATGGGGTATTACTCTAAAAAGGGTAATGCCTTTTTGATTTGGTATGCCTACTTTTGCTGCGGGTCATCAATTATATGTTCCATTCCGCATGGTTTATGTGCCGTTTCCCTGATATAAGTGCCAAACACCCATTTTATGGGCCAACTAACTTTTTTTCATTCAAAAAGCAAGAAGGACGCCTGGCTTAGGTCACTTTCCTTGAATCGGAAACCTACTTTTCGATGATCTCCGCCTCTTTTTATTACCTTTTTCATTCGTATGCCTGCTTTTCGCTGGGGTCCATAAATTTAATGTTCCATTCCGCTCGATTTTTATGCCATTTCCCTGATATATGTGCCAAACACCCATTTTTATGGGCCACCGACTTTTTTCCATTCAAAAAGCCAGGCGGATGCCTGGCTTAGGTCACTTTTCTTGGATGAGAAACATATTTTTCGATGGTTTTAGGTGGGATGCTGGCCCCAAAATTCCGTACATATTAGAACATTTATCTGTGAAAAAAGGAGGCTCTTCCCTCTCAAATAGTCAATAAGAATTCCCGCTTCAATGAAGCAGGGATTCTTTTACTTAACTGCTTTAAACTTTAGCTGAGCGGGGGTCTGACCCCAAGATTTCAAAAAAAGTCAGATTAGAGATTGTCCTCCCCACTCAATGGGCCATCTTTTGTTCATCAAAAGAATGGATTTTTCTTTTGCCGTACCGGACATTCCCACCTATAATCCCTCCTAATATGATGAATACTCCAATCCACTGATACCAACTTACGGGTTCCGCCAAAACGAACGAAGACAGGGTAACGGCTACTGGAAGTTCAGAAGCAACTAATATGGTACCAACCCCCGGTCCAATATGAGGCATTCCTATTGAAAATAAAAGCGGTGGAAGAGCAACCCCAAAAAAACCAAGAAATAGCCCATATGGCGCCAAGCCCGTTAAGACAGAATAGTCGAATAGAAATGTTGGTGGATACAATGCAAATACAACAATTAAGGCACCGGTAGTAAGAAGAGCACTTTTTAGCACTGGAGAAGTATCTTTCTCAACTGACCCACTCAGAAAAATGAAAGTAGTATGCATGAAAGCAGCAAGCAATCCCCAAATCGTTCCTTGCCACGAGAGAGCGGCTCCCCCTTGTGAAATAATATTTGCAGCTAAACCTGAACCAACAAAAAGGATAGCGATAGAAATAAGCTTATCTTTGGAAGGCTTATTCTTATGAAAGATCCACTCAAAAAGGGTGCCCATCCAAATAAATTGAAATAAAAATATGATGGCTAATGAGGCATCCAGTGTTTGTAATGACTGATAATAAAATAAACCTGTTAAGCCAACCGGAATTCCGGATAATAGCAGTTTGAAGATTTGTTTAAATGTTACTTTTCCCTTTTTGGTAAACAGAAAAACAATCCAAATCAGCAGTGTTCCGAAAAAGAATTGTCCACCTGCTACCTCTGGTGCTGAAAAACCTCCTGAGTAGGCAAGTTTGACAAATGTTGATAATACTCCATAACAGCATCCACCTAAAAAAACAATGAATGCATAATGCAAAGGTTTCAAAAGCTTTACCTCCTTTTAAACATAAAAAAGCCACACAATTACCAATAAGGTAATTGTGTGGCGAAAATAGAGTAACTCTAGAAAAATCCACATCCGAAGAAAGGTTTTATTATTTAATTCCATTAAAGTTTATAATCAGCCATGAAACTTGTCAACTGCATTCATAGATAACCTAAACTCCTAATTATCCTATGATCAAGGTAATTAATAAGAATGAAGTAGCTCACATTGATAGCATTACGTTAGGGTAAACTATAATGACAAATAAATCGAGCTTCAAATAGGCATACGTCAACTATCGGTAATTTTCCTTCAATAGGAAACCTATTTTTCGATGATCTCCTGGCCTTTAATTTGGGAAAATTTCATCTTTAGAAAATATTGATTTTTTTCAAAATAAATTATATTATTAATTTCGTTGTGAAATTCGACAAAATTCGCTATCATTCTTATTTGCTTATTTTATCGGAATATTTAGTTGATTTTGATTTGAGGAGGAACTATCATATGGATTTGTTCAGAAAAAAATCCATTCAAGATTTAATAAAAGAGTCAGGAAGAAAAGAGGTTTCATTAAAAAAAGAATTAGGCGCCTTTGACTTAACCATGCTCGGGATTGGCGCCATTGTTGGAACCGGAATTTTTGTTCTGACAGGGGTCGCCGCAGCCGAACATGCAGGACCAGCCCTGATCCTTTCCTTTATTATTTCTGGGCTCGTCTGTGTTTTTGCTGCCCTTTGCTATGCAGAATTTGCTTCTACGGTACCCGTATCAGGCAGTGCTTACACCTATAGTTATGCTACTTTTGGCGAAATTATCGCCTGGATGCTGGGCTGGGATTTGATTCTCGAATATGGATTTGCTAGCGCATCTGTTGCCAGCGGATGGTCGGGTTACTTTCAAGGTTTAATCGCCGGATTTGGGATCCACATTCCGAAAGTAATCTCGAGTGCATATGACCCGGCACATGGTACGTATATAGATGTACCGGCAATTTTGATCACTCTGATCGTCTCATTCATGTTAACAAGAGGAGCAAAAGAATCAGCACGTTTTAATACCATCATGGTAATTATAAAAATAGTGGTTGTTCTCCTATTTCTTGGTGTCGGTGCATGGTATGTGAAACCTGCTAACTGGACTCCTTTTATGCCGTTCGGATTCTCAGGGGTAACAGCTGGAGCTGCAACAGCCTTCTATGCTTATATTGGTTTCGACGCGGTCTCAACAGCAGCAGAAGAAGTAAAAAACCCACAGCGCAATATGCCAATTGGAATTATAGCGTCCCTGATCGTCTGTACGATTCTATATGTTGCGGTATCAGCGGTTTTAACAGGAATTGTTCCCTATCAATTACTGGATGTAAAAAATCCTGTCGCATTCGGACTTAGTTACATTCATCAAGACTGGATTGCTGGTTTCATCTCCCTAGGAGCCATTGCTGGGATTACCACCGTTCTAATCGTAATGGTTTATGGACAAACCCGCTTGTTTTACTCAATTAGCCGAGATGGGCTGCTTCCTAAGGTTTTTTCAAAAATAAATAAAAAAACGAAAACGCCGGTTGTAAATACGTGGATTACCTTTGTCCTCGTTTCTATTTTTTCCGGTTTAATCCCACTTGGTAAGCTGGCTGAATTAACGAATATCGGCACGCTATTTGCGTTCATGTCCGTTTCGATCGGCATTTTGTTTTTACGCAAAAAACAAGGTCCGCCAAAACAAGGTTTCCGCGTTCCATTTGTACCATGGATTCCGATTCTAGCCTTCCTATCTTGTGGTTATCTAGTCCTTCAACTTCCATCGATTACATGGATTAGTTTCGTCGTATGGCTAGTAATCGGTTTAATTATTTACTTTAGTTATGGGAAAAGACATTCGGTATTGAGCAAGGAATAAACAAGCATAACATGCAAAACACACTTGGTACTTTCCAAGTGTGTTTTATTTTACCTCTTAGTAAAATCCACGACTTCGAATTTCATGAAGATGTGTAAATGAAGCAAATATAGCAGCAGCAGTAATAACTTTGCAATTCTTATTGTTACATCTTTTTTATTCCTAGATTTTTTTACAAGCGAAAGTGAATACTATAAAAACTTTTTCCTTTTATAAAACTTTAAGTATATTTCTTCACAATCTCATACCGATTAATTAGGGTAAATATTCAATTTTGCACAGAAGTCTTATTCCATTGAATGGATCAATTCATTATTAAGAGCACATTTCTTGCTACAGAAAATGCGCCCGATTAAGGAAGTTCAATAAATTCATTTTTTTAAAAACTTCCCCCCTATTAAATTTCAATAAGTATAGGAACAATCATTGGCTTTTTCTTAGTATGTGTATATACATATTGCCGTATTGACTTTTTTATTTGTTTTTTCATTACATTCCATTGGTTTCTATTTGCTTCTTGTAGCTCGTTAACAGTTTTTGTAGTAAGTCGATTAACGTCTCTTCGAAGTTCCGAAAAATCTCTATCTACAAATCCACGAGAAAAGGTATCGGGTTCCGAAATCAGTTTTCCTTCCGCTTTGCTCATAGTTAAAACAATCATGAGCATTCCATCCTCTGAAAGCTGTTTGCGGTCTCGTAGCACCATTTCCCCAACATTACCGACATCCCCCCCGTCTACGTAAGTATTTCCAACCGGTATTTTCCGAGTGTGACGGGCAATGGTATGTTCAATATCGACGACATCGCCATTCCTGATGATAAACGTGTTTCCTTGCTCTACACCGACGGATTCAGCTAACAAACGGTGATGGTGTAGCATTCTAAATTCACCGTGAATGGGAATAAAATATTTTGGTTTCATTAATGTTAGCATTAGTTTTAAATCTTCTTGATAACCATGGCCAGAAACATGCATTCCGGATGTACTTCCTGATCCATAAATTACGTTGGCTCCAAGTGCAAAAAAGTTGTCGACAATACTTGTGATATTTCGTTCATTCCCGGGTATTGGACCTGCTGCAATGATAACCGTATCTTTAGGTAAAATGTCAACACCGCGAAAGTTTCCAGTGGACAGGCGGGCAAGAGCAGCCAACGGTTCTCCTTGACTCCCCGTGCATAAAATGGCTACCTTTTCAGGAGCCATTTCATTGATTTCATGTGGACCAATTAACATTCCTTCAGGAACTGTTAAATAACCACGTTCCATAGCAACCGCTATGACCTTAACCATACTTCGTCCAAGTAACGCAAGTTTTCGATTTGTTTTTTGTGCTGCATTCACGACTTGCTGAACGCGACTAATATTTGAAGCAAAGGTAGAAAAAATAACTTTGCGTTCGGCTTTCATGAAAGCTGCTTCTACATGTTCACCTACCATTTGTTCCGATGGGGTCAAACCAGGACGTTCTGCATTAGTACTCTCAGACAATAGGAGCAAGACCCCTTCATTGCCGATTTCAGCCATTTTATGAATATCCGAATGCTCATTATTTGCTGGGGTTAAATCGAACTTGAAGTCCCCCGTATGTACAATATTACCCTCTGGTGTGTGAAAGACCATTCCCAAGCAATCAGGAATACTATGGGTCACTTTGAAAAAACTTACACTCATATCTCCGATTTTCAAGTTTGAGTTTGAGTTGATTTCAACAAGTTCACTTTCTCTTAGTAGTTTATGTTCTTTTAATTTGATTTCAATTAATCCTAATGTGAAGCGTGTGGCATAAACGGGTACTTTCAATTTTTTTAAGAAGAACGGGATCCCCCCGATATGATCTTCATGTCCATGTGTGACAATTAAAGCTCTAACTTTATCTTTATTTTCTACTAAGTAAGCTATATCAGGAATAATCAAATCAATTCCTAATAAACTTTCATCTGGAAACTTATTGCCACAGTCGATAATCACGATATCGTTTGAATATTCGATTGCATACATATTTTTCCCGATTTCATTCAAGCCGCCTAAGGCGAAGATAGATAATGCATTCTCGTTCGTACTCAAATTTATATCCTCCCACTTTAAATCTAATCTTAGTATGCCCTTTGGAGTACAGGACTTCACAATCTTTTTTTACACCTCATTAAACTCAATCCCTAAATGTGTTGTGCATGCAAAAAGACGCCTTCTTATTTAAGAAAAGCGCCCGACTGTTGAACAATGAAATATGCGAAAGATCGCTCTGCAAATACGTTCTAATTTATTTGACTATCACACCCGTTTAGCCATCCGTAAAGCAGGAAAATCACCCGCTTCACCATAGAGAATGAAAAGGGCTTCACACCGTCAATACTGCTTCTAAGGCTGGGCGAGGAAGGTCGCTGAATTATGGTGCTTTAGGACCAATCAACGCCACCCCAAGAGGATTGCAACTTTCGCAACAGAACAATTTGGCCGAGATGATACGTATCGTGCATCATGATATTGCTGAGTAAACGCTCAATAGAGTACCTGTTAGCTGCATACGGAGCTTTTAACTTTTCATCGTCAAGGTCCGCAATGACCGTTTTTAATTTATTCATGACTTCATTAAGGCGCTGCACTGTCTGGGCCCACCCTATTTCGTCTTCTGGATCCCCCGGATTTCCAAAGGTTTCTTCATTGTCTTCTGCCTTATGCGGATTCTCCGTGCCCTTAATTCGATGGATTACGTCTTCATTCCAAAATATCAAGTGATTGACAATCTGCCAAATCGAATTGCTGATTCCCGAACTTGTCCATGCTGCCTCAGCTGCGATGACTCCATGAAGCGCCTGATCCATGGATGCAAACCAATCATTCTCATGGCAGTGCATGTCGAGTTGTTCTAAAAACATTTTGGTTACAACTTGCATACAACCAATCTCCTCACTGTTTAGTGTAATCTTTTAAAGTTAAAAGACAAGAAAAAATCTGAAATCCAAGTGGTCCCTTCCATATTGGACATACCTTTCTCTCCAGCTTCTAATTCTCTCCAACATGGCAGGGTAATCCGAAATTTCCGGGTGACGATAACAATAATCCTCAATCAATTTCGAAAAAAGCCATTCATACGCATAAAATAACCTTCATTTTCGACTGTCGGCCATATAACGAAAAAATATTCTCAATGAAATACTCCAATCATTTATTTTGAGAATACAACAAAACCATGATCACTATGACTTATTCGGCTCATCCAGCTTTTATTCCTTCATCATGATAAATATAGTACCCTATAGGGCAGACCTTTTTGAGTGTCTACTCTATAGGGTACATGAGTCTTCTTCATCCTTCTAACCTGCCACGTTCGGAAACAACCAAAAAAGGCTGCCGAATGACAGCCGACTTCTTAAACAATCGCACCCGATAGTTGAAGAAGCACCTTCTCTTTTGATAAACATTATCTACGAATTGTGTCTTACCTATTTTGATTTTAAAGGTTTTTCTCCTCTTCTGTTGAATTATAAAATTCATCAAAAGAAAAGGTGGAATGTTTATGAATCCGATTGCTTCTCCAATAGCTTGTAAGGTAAATAATGTTTTTATCCATGTCAGTAATTTAGAAAAATCCGCAGAATGGTACTGCAAACTACTTGGCATACCCTATAACAAGGATAATGTATCATCTCCCGTTTACAATATCCCTATTACAGGTGAGACTGGGCTTACTTTAGACGATCACACTTTCGATCCGAGCTTCACATTAAATCCTTCAAACCATGTTTTATTTAACTTCTTCGTCAAAGATATTGATGAAGCATACAAATTTATTGAAAACGAAGGAATAACAGTTGTTAGAGAAATAGAACGTATTGGTGATTTTGCCTATTTTAACTTTCAGGACTTAGATGGAAACGTATTAATGATTTGCAATTGTTAAATGTTTTGAGCAAAGGTTAGATTTATCTACCATTGCTCTATTTTCTTATTGCACAGTTTGTGTCAAATGCAACATAAAAACTCCCATACTCTTCTTCC
>NZ_JAEHGC010000010.1 GCF_016107705.1 Neobacillus cucumis | reverse complement strand
ATACAACAGGAAAGTTATCAAAAGCAATCGATAGTGGTGACCAAGCAAAAGTAAAAGAAGTTGGACCAAAATTAGAAGATCAATGGTCTTCGTTTGAAGACGATGTGAAAAAGGATAATAAAGACCTTTACGGAAAAGTTGAAAAATACCTTGACCCAACCATAGCTGGCTCACAAGCTAAAACTCTTGATAAAGAAGCGTTAGGCAATTTGAACAATCAACTGACTGATGCCTTAAAAGAATTAGAAAATAAAACAAAATAAGAAATAAAAAGACACCAACTTTGATAAGTTGGTGTCTTTTTATTTACATGGTGATTTCTCCCGTATAAAATTTTTCGTTTTTTAGAATCTTTTTAGAAAGTGCCTTGCAATTTAATAGCAAAATTACTTAAGAGTGATGAACCAATAAACACTTTATTAAATGTGTGAAGAAATAATGAATAAAACAGCATTTAGTGAAAAATTAAATCTAATTATTTCTGAATTTCATACTTTCTGCACATTTTTTTACTATTGTTAACTTATTAAGTTAATTAAATATTTTACGGAGGGAAAACAATGAAAAGAAAAAAATTGTTTATGATTCCATTATTTTTGATTATTTTATCTGTTTTTTTAGCAGCTTGTTCCAATAATCAAAATGTTGTCAAAGCAAATAAAAAGGTAAGCAGCAAAAGCAATACTATATCATTCAATTTAGAAGCAAAAAAAACAAAAATAAAGTATAACAATAATTTAGAGGAAACAGCTATGACCTATAACGGATCTGTACCTGGTCAGGAAATACGAGTTAAAGAAGGTCAAAAGGTTACCATACATTTCAAAAATTCACTAAAGGAAGATACGACACTTCATCTCCATGGATTGTCACTTGATAATAAAATGGATGGTGTCCCTGATATTTCACAACAACCAATCAGACCAGGGGAAAATTTTGATTATAAATTTATTGCACCGAAACCAGGAACTTATTGGTTCCATTCTCACTTGAACGAATCTTCCCAAATCGGAAATGGATTATATGGTGTTTTGATAGTTGAGCCGAAAAACGGTGCAAAAGTAAAGGTAGATAAAGCAGTTACAATAAGCGAACGTTCATCTATGGGGTCAATGGATGGAATGGGTGATATGAGCAATATGAACAATATGGACATGAGTAATATGGGCAATATGAATATGGGAAGCAAAGATCAATCTCATGATAATCATTCCGATATGATGATGAATATGTATGACACCCCAATTATTAACGGAAAAGCCTCACCAAGCATTCAACCAATTGTAGTAAAAAAAGGCGATAATGTTAAATTAAGATTCGTCAATACGGGCTTATTTACTCAAAATATTCAAATCCCAGCTCATCAATTCAAAGTAACAGGATATGATGGTCAAAAAGTAAACAAACCATCCTTTATCAGCAATCAACTTATTCAAATTGCTCCTGGAGAACGTTATGATGTGGAATTTAAAGCAAATGATCTTGGTAATTGGGGTATTAAGATTTACGCTGAAAGTAATGACAAATTAAAAGCGGTTATCCCTTTAACCTATAAAGGCTATGAAAACCAAAAGGTAAAAACGGACGAAACAATAAACATATACTTTGATTTTGCAACTTACGGAGAAAGCAGTAAGAAGGAAATTCAGGCCCCAACAAAAGATTATCAAATGATTTTAGGTACAAATGATGGCGGAACTACATTTACGATAAATGGCAAAAAAATGCCGAATCCCGAAATATATAATGTTAAAAAAGGTGACGTAGTAAGATTTACGATAAAAAATGAAACAAATGTAGACCATCCAATGCATCTTCACGGACACCATTTCGAAGTGTTATCAAGAAACGGAAAACCATTTACTGGTTCTGAAGTAATGAAAGATACATTAAACGTCAAACCAAATGAAACATATGAAATTCAATTCGTAGCAAATAATCAAGGAACTTGGTTGTTCCATTGCCATGAACTTCATCATGCTGAGAGTGGTATGGTTAGCTTGGTAAAATACAATAAATAAATTTGAAAAGGAAGAGCAAATTCTTAAAGATTTTGCTCTTCCTTTTATTGATTACAACATTTAAAAATTAATTTGCGTAGAAAGTGGAAAATTAACCTTAATAACCTCCCTTATTTAAAAATGGTTAATTTAGAAAAAATTTTTTTAAAAAATCATTCACATACAATAGGGGGGTATAGTATACTGTGATTGTGGAGGCGATAGAATGGATCAAAACATAAATCATGAATGTCACCTTCCTGAAGGAAGAAAAAGTCATCATTCAGATAAGGTCAAGAAAAATCTGGTTACCCGTTTAAATCGAATAGAAGGTCAAATTCGGGGTATAAAAGGATTAATTGAAAAAGACACCTATTGTGATGATGTCATTACGCAAATCGCAGCTACACAGTCAGCTTTAAATAGTGTGGCAAAGATTCTTCTAGAAGGACATTTAAAAACTTGTGTGTTGGAACGAATTAACGAGGGTGATACAGAAGTATTAGATGAAGTTCTTTTAACAATAGAAAGATTAATAAAAAAATAAATGGGAGTGATTTTGAATGGAAAAAATAACATTAAAGGTTAATGGAATGTCGTGTGGTCATTGTGTGAATTCTATTGAAGGCAGTGTTGGTAAATTAGCAGGTGTAAAATCTGTAAACGTTCATTTAAAAGAAGGAAATGTGGATGTTGAATTTAATCCAGCAGAAGCATCTTTAAGTAAAATCAAAGAAACAATCGATGACCAAGGTTATGATGTTGAATAGAATATGAAAAGATAACGTGCTTTGAGGCACGTTATCTTTAACAAAAAAATATACCCCCACCAGTATAGGAGAGGTGATCAAAATGAGTAAGGAAATAAAAGAAACAAATTTTCAAATAACAGGTATGACTTGTGCCGCTTGTGCAACGAGGATAGAAAAAGGGCTTAAAAAAATGGATGGAGTAGAAGAAGCGAATGTTAATTTAGCACTTGAAAAGTCCACTATAAAATATGATCCTGAAGTCGTATCTGATCAGGATTTTCAAAAGAAAATTCAGGATTTAGGATATGATGTGGTAAAAGAAAAAAAGGAATTTGATATTACAGGAATGACCTGTGCAGCATGTGCAACTAGAATTGAAAAGGGATTGAACAAACTTGAAGGAGTGAACAAAGCAACTGTCAATTTGGCATTAGAAAGTGCAACAGTTGAATTTAATCCTTCATTAATAAGTCCACAAGATATTATTAAGCGGGTGGAGACATTAGGATATGGAGTGATTTCCAAGGAGGAAAAGAATGAAAAGGTAGACCACCGACAGGAACAAATTAAAAAACAACAAGGAAAATTTGTTTTTTCAGCTATCCTGTCTTTTCCTTTATTGTGGGCAATGGTAAGCCACTTTTCATTTACGTCCTTTATCTATCTTCCAGATATGTTCATGAACCCGTGGGTGCAATTAGCTCTTGCCACACCAGTCCAATTTATTATTGGAAAACAGTTTTATGTTGGTGCTTATAAAGCGTTAAGAAATAAGAGTGCGAACATGGATGTTCTTGTAGCATTAGGAACGTCAGCAGCTTATTTTTATAGTTTGTATGAAACCATTAAATCAATAGGTTTTCATACACATATGGTTGAATTGTACTTTGAAACAAGTTCGATTCTCATTACCTTAATCCTTTTAGGAAAGTTATTTGAAGCAAAAGCGAAAGGACGTTCATCCGAAGCCATAAAAAAACTGATGGGGCTGCAAGCTAAAACAGCGATTGTTGTTCGAGACGGAATAGAGATAGAAATTCCTCTTGAAGAAGTTATTGAAGGAGACATTGTTTATATCAAACCAGGTGAAAAAGTTCCAGTTGACGGCGAGATTTTGGAAGGGAGTTCTTCTTTAGATGAATCCATGTTAACGGGTGAAAGCGTACCAGTGGATAAAACATTAGGCGATTCCGTTATTGGTGCAACCATTAATAAAAATGGATTTTTAAAAGTAAAGGCGACGAAAGTTGGACGTGATTCAGTCTTAGCTCAAATCATTAAGGTGGTCGAAGAAGCTCAAGGATCAAAAGCACCGATTCAACGTCTGGCAGACCAAATTTCTGGAATCTTTGTTCCGATTGTCGTGGGTATAGCCGTTTTAACCTTCTTAATCTGGTTCATCTGGATCAGTCCTGGAGACTTTGCGACTGCTCTTGAAAAATTAATTGCTGTTCTTGTGATTGCTTGTCCATGTGCATTGGGTCTAGCTACTCCTACATCGATTATGGCTGGTTCGGGAAGAGCGGCTGAATTCGGCATTCTCTTTAAAGGTGGGGAACACCTTGAAAGGACCCATAAAATAGACACGGTAATCTTAGATAAAACAGGTACTGTGACAAAAGGAATTCCTGAGTTAACGGATGTAATTTTGCATGAAACAATCGATGAAAAAGAATTTTTATCCCTTGTTGCCTCAGCTGAAGACAAATCTGAACATCCTTTGGCACAAGCAATTGTTAAGGGGGTTAAGGATAAAAATATTCCACTTAAAGAGGTCCAAGAATTTGAAGTTATTCCAGGTTATGGGGTAAAGGCAATGGTGGAAAATAAACGAGTTTTAATCGGTACCCGCAGACTGATGAACAGTGAAAATATTGATGTAACACAAGCTATATCAACGATGGAATCACTTGAATCTCACGGTAAAACAGCAATGCTTGTAAGTATTGATGGAGCATATATCGGTATTATTGCCGTAGCAGATGCCATTAAAGAAACATCAAAAGAAGCTGTTCGCCGTCTAAAAGGAATTAAATATTAATGTCATCATGATTACAGGAGATAATTCAAGGACGGCAGAGTCTATTGCTAAACAGGTGGGAATCGATCGTGTAATTGCTGAAGTTCTTCCAGAGGGAAAAGCGGATGAAGTCAAAAAACTTCAAAGTGAGGGAAGAAAAGTGGCGATGGTCGGTGACGGGATTAATGATGCTCCAGCCCTTGCTGTTGCGGATATAGGAATGGCTTTAGGTACAGGAACAGATGTCGCGATGGAGGCTGCTGATATTACATTAATAAAGGGAGATTTAAATACAATAGCAGATGCCATTTTTATGAGTAAGAAAACGATTCGGAATATCAAGCAAAACCTTTTTTGGGCGCTAGCTTATAATTGCATCGGTATCCCTATTGCTGCAATGGGATTACTAGCTCCGTGGTTAGCTGGTGCTGCAATGGCTTTCAGTTCGGTATCGGTTGTATTAAACGCTTTACGTCTTCAAAGGGTAAAGCTTTAAGCTAAAATGACAATTAAATATTAAGTGATGCATATCCAAAAGGGGAGAAACTAATTTAGTGAATGATGTTAAAAAAATAAAACTCGCCATAAACGGAGGAATAGGGTTTGGAGCAAAACTTAACTCAAAGCAGCTTATGACTATCTCTAAATATTTGAATGAAGATGAGGAACTTGAATTAACAACGTTTCAACAACTCTATATAGAAATTCCTGAAGATAAAAAAGCAGAAATCATAGAAGAATTCCAAAAAGTTGGATTAGAGTGTTATCCAGTTGGAAACTTCATAAAGAGTTTGAGGACCTGTAATTTTTGCAAGGGAGAAGAAGAGGAAGGAATGCCAGTGGCGAAAGAATTAAACCGCCGTATTGCTGGAAAACCTGTCCCCTTCACCCTAAATGTTGCTTATACAGGGTGTCCTATTGGCTGCGGGGAGCCGTTGTTAAGCGATATTGGGGTAATGAAAATTAGAGATTTCTATAACCTATATGTTGGAGGGAAAGCAAAAGGGAAAGATGCAGAAGTTGGCTCCTTATTATTGGAGAATCTGACACCAGACGAGTTGTACGATGCAGTAGAAAAGATACTTGCTGTATATTCACAAATGGGTAAGAAACGTGAAACTTTCTACAAATTTTTGAAAAGGATAAGCAAAGACAAATTAATAAGTTAGGATATTTCCTTTTGGTTTGAAGTAAAGGGAATTGATTTATTTGCATATAAAAAATGAAAAAGCCCTTAACACAAAACACCAGTAATTCAAGATTAATTCTTGGATTACTGGTGTTTTTTTGAATTTTTATTTAGCTGAAAGTTCGCTTTCCGTTACCCATTTATGATTGGTTACTTTTTCTCCTGTTGTAGAAGTGTAATCAACCATATAAACAGTTGTTTGTTGAGCAGTATCAATTACCGCCTTTGCATCTTTCATTCCCTTCATATGGTCTGCCTCTACAATCACTTCATCTCCTGGTTTATACGGTTTGGCACTAGCATTTTTAAGTTCTTCATGGATAATCCATTTATGATTTGTTACTCTTTTTCCACCAGTTGTTGGATCATACGAGATCGAATAAACTGTGGTATCGTATGCACCTACAATGGTTGCCTCAGCACTGTTCATGCCTTCCATGTGGTCAGCATGAATAATAGCTTTACTTCCAACTTTAAATTTTGGATTCTGTGACTCTTTTAATCCTTTTGGTACTTCACTAGAACCTGAATGGTTCATATCCATGCCTTCCATACCTTCATGATGCATAGAACTTGAATCCTTTTTTTGCTCGGTTTTATTACTGTGATTCATATTTGAATGTTGGTCCGCCTTATCGCCATTGGAA
The DNA here is from genome assembly GCF_016107705.1 of Neobacillus cucumis. The sequence goes on along the minus strand of NZ_JAEHGC010000010.1, from coordinate 185,223 downwards.
CAAGCTGCTAAAAATACTGCAAGGACCAAGGTGAGAAGAAAAAAGGTAGTTTGTTTCATTTTCATCATTGTTACCTCCTTAAACTTTGATACTCACCACATAGTACAACAAAAATGTGCAGAAATTGTGCAGAACACATTAAAATCTCGTTTTAGATCATCCAATTTCTCTTACAATTATTTTTCCTAATAAAGAAAAAGGAGGTCAGTACTGACTTCCTTTATAAAAGTGATATTTATCGTACTTATCCGTTCTTTATTAGCGCTTTCCAGGTACCACCTTTATCTTTGGTTTGATAAATGTCGTTTTTATAAGTAATCACTGTAATTTCGTCTCTATTTTTAGGGTTGGATGCAATAAACATAATTGGATTTTTAGAATTAATTCCATCTGGGATGGAGAGCTTGGTCGCTTTTTTGGTGGCAAGGTCCTGTTTATATAGTGCGGGACTATCCCCATCCATAGCAAAATAAAGCAAGGATTCTTCTTCAAATTCTAAAGTCGTTATTGGAACTGCTTTTGAAACGATCTTAAATTGATCTCCATTATTATCTGAAAGGTACAAGCCCTTATCTGTTGATATTCCAAGCAAATTTGATTCGGTTGGATGGGTTGCAATATTGCCAATAGAATTAGCAGAAAACCCTTGCATTTTACTTTGTTCCCACGTCTTCCCATCATCTTTGGTGTAGTATAAACCCGATTCTAACTGAGAATTCGGCGTTTCATTGATGGCATAAATCGTATGACTATTATATCCAGCTGCCATATAGTGAAAATCTGTTTCACCGTAAAAAGCAAGTTTCTTGAATGATTTCCCTTCATTCGTGCTTTTAATTAGACCAAGAGGGTTCTTTAAATCGGAACCTGGCTCAGGATGGCCGCTTGAATAGAATCCCGTATCAACTGCTTGGAATCCCATATAATCATGCTTGTTTTTGGTGATTTCATACCATTTATTATCAGAATACCGTACTAATCCTTCATGGGTGGCAAAATATAATTCATTTTTATTTCCTATATATCCTAAACCATGGATGTGGTCAATTTTAACATCATTTACTTCTTCAAAAGTCTTTATATTTTGTGTGTCTTTATCCGTACAGGCTGCAAGAATAACACTTAATAAGGAAAGGGAGACAAACCGCTTAAAGTTTTTCATGATTTTTTCCTCCAAAATGTTTGAACCAATTTTGTTTCTATCTTTTCTAAGAGAGTTTTTTATAATGAATAAACGGGTTAATGATTGCGAAAATATTTTCAATAAATACAATCCTTGTTAACTCTCAGAAATCCACTTGTATCCGACACCCCATACGGTTTTAAGATGTTCGTCCACTGAAAAACCAACATGGCGAAGCTTTTCCCTTAAATTTCGGATATGAGAATCAATTGTTCTATCTTCTACATCCGACTTAAAATTCCATATAGTTTCCAGCAAATGCTCTCTGGTAAAAACCTTATTTGGGTGACTGATAAAAAGAGCTAATAAGGAAAATTCTTTCGGTGTTAATGATATACTCTGTTTTTGAAATGTAAATTCATAAGCTTCTTCGTTCAAAACCAATCCTTTGAATTTCAAATTTTCTTCCTTATCACTTTTTGTCCTACGCATTACAGCTTCGATCCTTTGTAATAACTCATTTTCATTAAAAGGTTTGGTAACATAATCGTCCGCTCCAATTTTTAATCCTTTAATCACTTCATCTTTATCATCACGGGCTGTAAGCATGATAATGGGTACATCTGATGTTTCCCGAATTTCTTCACATGTTTCCCATCCGTCCATCTCAGTCATCATTAATATCCAAAATAACAATATCTACAACAGCATTCTTCAAATACATAATGGCATCGCTGCCTGTTTGTTTCTTAATGCATTTATACCCGTGGGGAGAAATATATAATTCTAATAGGTCAAGCATTCTTTTTTCGTCATCCACTAGTAAAACGGTTTTCATCCTATTGCTCCTTCAATACAATTTTAAAAGATGTTCCTTTTCCAACTCGACTTTCAACTGAAACTTCTCCGCCATGGGCCTCAACTAACTGTTTTACAATGGTTAGTCCTAAACCGAATCCTCCAGTTGCTCTTGAACGGGATTTTTCTACCCGATATAAACGTTCAAATACATAAGGCAAATCCTCTTTTGGGATTCCGATTCCCTCATCTTCTATTATAATGTGAAGGCTTTTGTCCCTTTTAAGAGCCTTTATGTGGCTTGTTGTATTTTCATTTGAATACTTTAAAGCATTATCCAGCAGGTTTAATAAAACCTGATCAAAGCGTTTTGGGTCCAAAGAAAAAAATAAGCCATCTTCACAGTCTAATTTTAGTTTTATTCCCTTTTCCTTAAAAGCGGGTAAGACCCTTTCATAAATAGCTTTTAAGTACAAACCAATATCAATCCGTTCCTTATCAATGGTAAAAGCATTTTGATCCAATCTTGCCAGATCAAATAACTCCTTAACCAACTGGCTAAGATGTTCGGACTCTTCATGGATGATATTGAAATAATGTATTCGTTCCTTTTCTTCAAGAGAAGGTCGTCTTCCTATATCTGAGTAGCCTTTAATATAGGTTAAGGGTGTCCGCAATTCATGGGAAACACTTGCCAAAAATTCATTTCTTTCCTGCTTCAAATGATTCAGGTCATTAGCTAGAGTTTGAATGGATTTTGATAACTCCCCGATCTCATCTTTTGACATATTTGGTAAGGATACCGAGAAGTCACCATTACTTAATTTCTTTGTCGCTTCTTTCATTGATATTAAAGGCTTTGTTAGAGCCTTTGATAAAAAGAAAACCGTAATCAACATAAAAAACAAGATTAAAAAGGAGGCAAAAATAAAATGTTTATTTAACTGTGAAATCAATGTTTGCACCTGTTCAGTGCTTTTAAACATATACACATATCCTTTTGTTTTATTTCCTCCATTAAAAGGGGAAACGGTTGCGATATATTTTTCTCCTTTCAAATCAGACTGCAAAATTAGTCCTTTTCTTGGCACCTTTGGAATGGGTTTGTTCATTATTCGTTTCATACTTTGATCAATAGGTCCAGAGGATTCAATAATTCTCCCATTATTATTTTTGATTACCACTTCTGTATCCGTTTTGGATTCCATCAGTGCTATATGATGAAGAGTGGAAGGGTCCATTGAAAACTCTAAAACATCACGGTGGCTATTACCCCTTTCCTTTAGTGAATTGAGCTCTTGCATTGCACGTGAATGGATAATATGACGATGTAAGTAAAACATGGAAGAGGTTTCAATAATTAAGATACAGACAAAAAACCATATCCCTAACTTAAGAGAAATTTTCATAAACGAGCTCCTGTTTGTTTAATAAGTTTATTTTAAAGAAAAAATGTGCAGAAAATATGCATATTATTAACATTGTACACTTTAAAACAGGTTATTAATGAAAATGATAAACAGCATCGGTTATTTTCAAACCTGTGGTAAAATAATTGACCACGTTAAGGTTTTCTGTTTCATATTTTGATTACCAAAGGGGGGCTTGAATTGAAGGTGACTTTAAAGGAGTCTAGACAATAATGGCATTTGGGGGAATTTTTAATGAATTTTCTCAGAATGCTCAGGAAGTAAATGGAGAAAGTGAATCTAAAGAACTTGATTTGGGAGAAGTACTTATAGCGAATAATTAATTATTCTTCCCTACAAAAAAGAGACTAGAAGTCTCTTTTTTGTTCTTTATCATAAATCATGGAGATTGATATTATTGACATCCAGTTGTCATTGGGCAATCAGACGAAGTGGCACATTCGGAAACGCCACGGTTCATTTCTTTTGCACACATAGAAACACATTTACCTTTATCCATATGTGCACAATCAGCTACATTTGAACCAGCAGCGAAAACCGAAGTTCCTAATGCCATCGTTGAAACAAAAGCTAATGTTGCAATCACCTTTTTCATAAGAATTTCTCCTCCTCATTAATCAAATCCTTATCTTCCTTTATAGATTACAAGAAAAATATGCAGAAATTATGGAGAACCTTGAAGTTTAGATTATGTTCACAAAAGATACAAATCAAGAAAAACACCATCTAATTTACTTAAGCAAACTGTAAATAGATGTCCGCCATCTTGTATTTGAAAGGAAAACATTTGGAAAATACAAATGTGATAATTCTATGGCAATCTTGATAAACAAGTTTTTCTGCATAGATTATTCAAACTTATTGTCTATAATGGTTTAAAAGAAAGGAAAGGGGAGAACGTAGATGAAAAAGAAAATAGTAATTTTTTCATCTATTGCACTGGCATCATTATTTATAGTCGGTCAGTTCGTTCATGCGGAAAATCCAAATAACATGATGAATGGCAATGGAACGAAAAAGATAATGGAAGCAATGAATTCTCTTGAGGGAAAAAAAATGCTGAAAGCTTGTGGGGATATCAACTAATAACGGAGATGAAAAATAATATGCAATGGTTATTATTACTACTATGTCCTCTAATGATATTGTTCTGTATGAAAGGGATGCATAAAGGAAGTTACAAAGAAGGACATACAAAACACTTTAACAATCAATCTAATGAAATTAAATCTTTGCAAATGCAACTTCTAAATTTGCAGGAGCAAAATAGGCAGCTAGCAGATGAAGTTAGATCTTTAAAGAACCTAGAGAATCAAAAAATAATAACCTTAACAAAAGCAAATTAAAAAAGAAAATAAAGGAGTAGGATTTGCCTATTCCTTTATTATAACTATATGAAAATCATATGATCTCAGTTTAATTTTCGGTTTAGCAACATGGGAGAAAAGAATATCTCTGATTTTTGAGCTTGGAACGTTTTAAAACGTTTTCTAAGCTCTTTTTTATTCAAGAATTTTTAGTGAATTCAGCCTAATAAGCTTATAAGCGAATTTGAACATAAAATAGGTTCCAAATTTTTGCGATTACACCATTGCCGCCAACATTTCCTTTTACTTCAATCCCTAGTTTTTCATAAAAATCTTGAATGAACTCTGCTGTGCGATATTCCTTAAAGGATAGTTCAGGATGTTGATGCAAGTAACTGCGAATTGCAACCAAATCCTCAAAGTAACCCTCCAATTTAGTGTATATTATTAAGCATGAAATCCCTCCAAGATTATCAAACTATTTTTATCCTATTTTAATAATAATTAATATATATCTAGAATAAATAAAAAAAGAGGCTGGATTCCACTAGCCTCTTTACCGATATTAAATCAAAAACATTGCTACGATTGTTGTTACCACTAAACCAATTAAAACAGGGACAAGGTTTCTTCTTGCCAATTCGAACGGGTCAACATTACAAATGGCGGCAGCAGGGATTAACGCCCACGGGACTAGAGTTCCGCCCCCTACCCAAATGGCGGCAATTTGCCCAAGAGCAGTAAGCGTCGCAGCACCTTTGCCAATTGCAATAGCAAACAGATGCGCAACAGACCCGGCAAGGGAAATTCCTGAGAAGCCTGAACCATCCAATCCTGTAATCGCACCCACGGTTGTCAATGTAACAGCGCCAACAGCTTTACTTAATGGCACGATATTGGCTAATGCTACACCAAGATCATTGACAATACCCTGCGAGCCTTTTGGTAAAAATTCCCCGATGATTTTGGTAAATCCAGCATCGCCCAAATAGAAGAAAGCTGCGATTGGGATTACCGGACCAAACACCTTAAAACCAAACTGAAATCCCTCTATTAAATATTGGGTTGTTTGTTCCAGACCCTTGCCCTTATGACCTGTCATCGTAATTAATAACAAGATAAGGATGGAGGTGCCGCCAATTAAAGCGGTTGCATCACCGCCCTGCAATTTAAGGATTGACATAGCTGCCACGTCAGCTGCAAAAAGAAGGGGAACTAAGATTGCAAAAAAGCGTTTTTGGGCAGTGGATAAAAGGGCTGGTTTTTCAGAGGTTTCCGTACTGGATTCATCTACAACGGAAGAGTTGAGTGTAAGTGTACCTCGTTTCATATCCCTTTTAATAAAGTAGAAGGCGGTTAAGGTTGTTACAAGCCCCATGACAAATACTAATGGGATACTTGCATCAATTACATCCTGAATGGGAAGTCCGGCGGCATCAGAGGTTAATTTCGGTGCAGCTTGAATAACAAAGTCTCCTGATAGTGCAATTCCATGACCAAACAGATTCATTGCCATTGCAACAGCAAGTGCTGGAAGTCCGGCCCGAATCGCAACAGGAAGAAGGACAGCTCCTAACAAAGCTACAGCCGGAGAAGGCCAGAAAAACCATGAGATAATCATCATCAAAATACCAATAGTCCAATAAGCAAGAGTAGGGTTTCGGATTAATTTTGTAAAAGGGGAAATCATAACATCGTTAATTCCGGTATCTGTTAAGGTCTTACTCATTCCAACTATTATCGAAATAACTAAAATAGTAGATAAAAGCTCTGATATAGCATAAGCAAAACTGTTAAAAATACTGCTGACAGAAGCACTTAATGAACCGGTGGCCGTAATCGCAATTAAGAAAATCCCAGCGATACAGACAAGGGCAGTATCTCTTCTCATCACCATAAAGCCAATGATCAAAGCAATAAAGACAACATATATCCAATGGAGAGCCGTGAGCTCAACTAGCATAGTACTAACCTCCTTTCATTCACCCAAAGGCGAATAGGGTCATTCGCCCTTAGATGTATTTACAGAATATGAAAAAACACCAAAGTGGTGAGAGGAGGCGTAAGAAAAATTTTAGGGATTAAGCTTTTAAGGAAGGGCTGTGTTAAAGGACGATGTTATGTTTTAAACAACGTTGAGTTGGAGCGGAAGGCACGAAGACTCCTGTGGGAGTACGGGGCAGGGGAGACCCCACAGGAGCGAAGCGACGAGGAGGCTCCCCGGACCGCCCACGGAAAGCGAAGTGCCTGGAGCGGAAATCAACACCTAGTCTAACAGAGCCTTACCAAAAGAAATGGAATGGAGACTTACTCCATTCCAAAAGTTCCTATTTTGGGATTGAATATTGACTAATATAGGGTTCACTCTCAAATATATGCGGAAGGGTATCGATTCCATTTTCCACCGCTTCTCCTTCCTGCGTGGAAATGGATAAGGTATTCTGCCAGCTATGAAAGGACATTTCGTTTTCCCAAACAGTTAAAATTGCATATGTATTGGAGCCTTTTGGTCGAAGGGCGCGAATCGCGATAAATCCTTGTTCGTTTTCAATCGATTGCGCTTTCTTCTTAAAATAATGCTCAAACAATGGGCGCCCTTCATCCGTTACCGGATAATTGCTTAGGATGACCATACTCCCATTTTGAATATCCCCCGCAGATTCAAATACCTCATAAATTCTCGGTTTCTGAAAAACAGTTTTTCCATTTGTTTCATGCAGTAGTAAGGCACCATTTCCACCTGTCATCGTAATCATGGTTTCGCTGGGATACTTATTTTCAATACTTTTTAAAAAATCATATGTGCCAACTGTCATATAAATGTTCATTTACATCACTCCAGCTCAAGTTTCATTAAGGATTAGTTTATACTAAAATCATTTTTTGCATGCTTACATATTTCTCCTACCACATGAAACCATTTATGAAACGTAAAAACGACTATTTTTTGACACTTATACTAGTTATCTATACACCAATAGGAATAATGGATATAGTGAAGAGTGTGATCATCACAAGACTGTGCTGCAGTGAAGTTTTATTTTACTGCTATATATATTACAATGGAAAACAGACATGTTTTGAAAGGGGATTTACGTAAATGTCAAAAGTGATAAACGAGACATTTTTAAAAGCAGCAAGAGGAGAGAAGACGGACTATGTTCCAGTTTGGTATATGAGACAAGCCGGACGCTCACAGCCGGAGTATAGAGAAATTAAAGAGAAATACTCCTTATTTGAGATTACCCATCAACCGGAGCTATGTGCTTATGTAACTCGCCTTCCTGTTGAGAATTATAATGTTGATGCCGCAATTCTTTATAAAGACATTATGACGCCGCTGCCAGCATTAGGGGTGGAGGTTGAGATTAAAGGCGGAATTGGTCCTGTCATCTCAAATCCCATTCAATCCTTAGCGGATGTGGAAAAACTAGGGGAAATCTCTCCGGAGGACGATGTTCCCTATGTATTAGAAACCATTAAACTATTAACACAGGAACAGTTGAGTGTTCCGTTAATTGGCTTTTCTGGTGCGCCATTTACACTCGCCAGTTATATGATTGAAGGCGGGCCTTCAAAAAATTATAACAAAACGAAAGCATTTATGTATGCAGAACCAAAGGCTTGGTTTGCTTTAATGGAAAAGCTTGGCGATATGATTATTACATACGTAAAAGCTCAAATCAATGCAGGGGCAAGAGCGATTCAAATTTTTGACTCATGGGTTGGAGCCCTCAATGTTGAAGATTACCGAATTTTTATAAAGCCAATCATGAACCGAATTTTCGCCTCCCTTAGGGAAGAAAATGTTCCGCTTATTATGTTTGGTGTGGGCGCAAGCCATCTAGCGTTGGAATGGAATGACCTTCCGCTCGATGTAGTTGGATTGGATTGGCGTATGCCGATTCAGCAGGCAAGAGAAATGGGGATTCATAAAACGGTTCAAGGGAATTTAGACCCTGCCATTTTGCTCGCTCCTTGGGAGGTTATTGAGGAAAGAGCAAAAGCCATTTTAGACCAAGGTATGGCACAGGATGGATATATTTTTAATCTTGGACATGGAGTCTTCCCTTCTGTTAACCCTGATACATTGAAAAGACTAACTGCTTTTATCCATGAATATTCTGCATCGAAATTAAGTCGGTAATTACCATTGAAGTGTTAAAATTGGTAAGATGATTATTTTTTTGGCACAATATAGTGAGTTGTCAATAGAGACTTAAAAAGAGGTGCAAATCATGACAAAAAGAAAAATGGGTCTGCTTGTAATGGCATATGGTACCCCATATCAAATAGAAGATCTTGAACGCTATTATACACATATTCGTCATGGACGGAGGCCAACGGATGAAATGCTCGAAGACCTTCGTAATCGCTATGAAGCAATTGGCGGCATTTCCCCGCTTGCAAAAATTACGCTCGAACAGGCAGAAAAACTTGAAGAACATTTAAATAAAATCCAGGATCAAGTGGAATTTAAAATGTATCTTGGATTAAAGCATATTCAACCATTTATTGAAGATGCTGTTAAACAAATGCATAAAGATGGAATAGAAGAAGCTATTAGTATTGTACTTGCTCCTCATTTTTCAACTTTTAGTGTTAAATCCTATAATGGGAGAGCAGTTGAAGAAGCGGAAAAATTAGGCGGACTAAAGATTACTTCGATTGAAAGCTGGTATCAAGAACCTAAATTCATTGATTATTGGGCAGGGAAGCTTAAGGGGATATATCAGCAAATGCCGGAGGATGAAAAGGAAAATGCTGTTCTAATTGTTTCAGCCCATAGCCTGCCGGAAAAAATCCTCCAATTTGGCGACCCATATCCTAAACAGCTTCAAGAAACAGCAGATTTAATTGCTTCACAAGCCGGCATTAATAAATATGAAATTGGCTGGCAGAGTGCGGGGAACACTCCAGAACCATGGTTAGGCCCCGATGTTCAGGATTTAACAAGAGATTTATTCAAAAAAAATCACTACAAGGCATTTGTTTATGCACCTGTTGGGTTTGTTTGTGATCATCTTGAAGTTCTTTATGATAATGATATTGAATGTAAAAGAGTCACAGATGAGGTGGGGGCAACATACTATCGCCCGGAAATGCCGAATGCCAAAGATGAATTTATTGATTGCTTAGCTGGCGTAATTTTAAAAACGTTAACGGATTGAAGGGAATTCAAGTAGGAAGAAGGTGACGTCCGTGGCGGAAAAACAAAAGGTTGCCATCATTGGGGGTGGAATTGCCGGGCTCGCGGCAGCCTTCTATCTTCAAAAAACAATAAGAGAAAATCAATTGCCAATCGAGGTCATGTTAATTGAAGCTTCCCACCGTCTCGGAGGAAAAATGCAAACCGTTGTGAGGGACGGCTTCACAATTGAAAGGGGCCCGGATTCCTTTTTGGCGCGGAAAACGAGCATTATCCGCCTGGCCAAGGAAGTGGGCATGGATCATCAATTGGTTCCAAACTCAACCGGTAAATCATATGTCTTGGTCAATGAGGAACTGCATTCCATGCCAGGCGGATCCATCATGGGAATTCCAACTGAGATTGGTCCGTTTATTACAACGAAATTATTTTCTCTTCCCGGTAAAGTTAGAGCGGCTGCTGATTTTATTTTGCCGAAATCCCAAAGTGGCCAGGACCAATCATTGGGTGACTTTTTTCGAAGAAGATTGGGTAATGAAGTAGTGGAGAATTTAATTGAGCCACTCTTATCAGGAATCTATGCGGGTGATATTGATCATTTAAGTTTGATGTCAACCTTCCCGCAATTTTATGAGGTCGAGCAGAAGTATCGCAGCTTGATTATCGGGATGAAAAAATCTGCCCCGGCCCAACCGAAAAAACCTGTCAACACTCAAAAGGGAAAGGGCGGCTTTTTGACCTTTAAAACAGGACTTCAGTCGTTCGGTGAAGCCATCGAAGCGAAATTGGATCCTCATTCGATTTTAAAAGGGCATCGTGTGGATAAAATCACGAAGGTAAACAAATGCTATGAAATCTTTTTGAACAATGGAGAAACATTGGCAGCTGATTGTATCATAGCAGCAACCCCTCATAAGGTGACACAGTCCATGTTCTCGCACTATAAATTTTTTGACCCGTTTAAATCAGTTCCCTCAACATCAGTCGCAACGGTTGCCTTAGCTTTTCCAAAAGAGGCAATTAAAAGGGATATTGACGGTACAGGGTTTGTAGTTTCTCGAAATAGTGATTATTCAATTACTGCCTGTACGTGGACACATAAAAAATGGGAGCATTCCACTCCTAAAGGAAAAGTTTTGCTCCGGTGTTATGTGGGAAGAGCGGGGGATGAGACCATTGTTGAACTCTCAGATGATCAAATTATTAAGTTTGTTCTAGATGATTTGAACAAAACTATGGATATTTCAATGGAACCTGATTTTGCCGTTGTTTCTCGCTGGAAAAATGCCATGCCACAATATACGGTAGGGCATAAACAAAGGCTTGAAACCATTAAGAAACATATAAAAGAAGAATTACCTGGAGTATTCTTGGCTGGAGCTTCCTATGAAGGTGTAGGTGTCCCCGATTGTATTGACCAAGGGGAAGCTGCTGTTAAGGCTGTTTTCGAATATTTACAAGAGGCACAAGAAGAAGCTGTTCATCCATAACAGCTTCTTTTTTAACAAATGGCTGTGTAAAAGGACAATGTTGATTGGAGCGGAAATCAACAACTTTAGTTCAAATAATAGGGGGTAAATCCATGGAACTTACAGTTATAGGACATTGGGGCGGATATCCGAAAAAGAATGCGGCAAGCTCTGGTTACTTACTTGAGCATGAAGGCTTTCATCTTTTAATTGACTGTGGCAGCGGCGTTTTAGCCAAGCTGCAAAATAAACTTGAGCCGGAAGAACTGGATGCGGTGTTAATTTCCCACTACCACCCGGATCATATTGCTGACATTGGCGTACTCCAGCATGCAAGATTGATTCAGGGGTTATTAGGAAAAGAAAGCTCCACCCTGCCTATTTATGGACATCAATTCAATCAACATGAATTTTCCAAATTAACCTATAAGGAAATTACCAAGGGAATTGCCTTTGATCCTTATGGGGTTCTTACAGTTGGACCGTTTCAAGTGTCTTTTTTAAAAACCAATCATCCTGTTCCATGCTATGCCATGAGGATTGAAGGAGGCGGTAAGGTTTTAATCTATACTGCGGATAGCTCCTTTAAGGAAGAGTTTATTGCGTTTAGTAAAGAGGCCGACCTATTGTTATGTGAATGCAATTTCTATGGAAATCAAAACGGCAAGTCTGCAGGTCATATGACAAGTATAGAGGCGGGGAAATTTGCCAAAGAGGCGGCCGTGAAACAATTAATTCTTACTCACCTTCCGCATTACGGAAATTTAAGTGATTTAGTTCACGAGGCTTCTACTGAATTTACTGGTATAATAAGGCTTGCTGAAGAATTTCAAACGATTTTACTCTGAAATCAGAAGGAGGAAGGCATATGTTATTTATTGATAATAAAGGGATAACAGACCCGCAAATTAATCTTGCAATTGAAGAATATGCCCTTAAAAATCTCGATATCAATGAAACCTATTTATTATTTTACATAAACCAGCCATCCATCATTATTGGAAAAAATCAAAATACGATTGAGGAAATTAATACAGACTATGTAGAAAAGAATGGAATTATTGTCGTTCGAAGATTGTCCGGCGGGGGTGCCGTCTATCATGATCTCGGTAATTTGAATTTTAGCTTTATTACAAAGGACGATGGCGAAAGTTTTCATAACTTCCGAAAATTCACCGAACCGGTGGTAGAGGCCCTTAAAAAGCTTGGAGTAAATGCGGAACTAAGTGGTCGAAATGATCTCCTTGCAGAAGGCAGAAAAATTTCCGGTAATGCTCAATTCTCAACACGAGGGAGAATGTTTAGCCACGGAACGCTTCTATTTAATTCAGAAATGGATAATGTCGTTTCAGCTTTAAAGGTTAAGAAGGAAAAAATTGAGTCGAAGGGTATTAAGTCCATCCGCAGCCGGGTAGCGAATATCTCTGATTTTCTTAGCGAAAAGATTAGTATTGAGGAGTTTCGATCACTGCTTCTAAATTATATTTTTGGTGGGGAAGAGAATATTAACGAATATGTCCTTACTGATGAGGATTGGGAGAAGATTCACCAGCTTTCCGAGGAACGCTATCAAAACTGGGAGTGGAATTACGGGAAATCGCCGAAATTCAATTTGCAAAATTCTCACCGCTTCCCTGTGGGCTCAATTGATGTTCGTTTAGAGATAAATAAAGGGATGATTGAAAACTGTAAAATCTATGGTGACTTTTTCGGTGTTGGGGATGTAAGTGAAATTGAAGACAAACTAAAGAATATTCGTTACGAAAAATCAGAAATTGAAAAGGTGCTTGCTGATATGGATGTCGCCCATTATTTTGGAAATGTAACGAAAGAGGAATTTATTCAGCTAGTCTATTGATCCATTTCATTAAAGGCAGGCTAAAAACCTGCCTTTTAGATTACATTTTATTGATTGACCTTTTGTTTTATTTGGGATTTTAGCGCTCTTCTTAATATCTTACCGGTAGTATTCTTCGGAAGTTCGTCCAAAAACTCAATCGACGATGGAAGTTTATATTTTGCTAGATGACCTTTACAGTATTCAAGAAGTTGATTTTCTGTTAGATTTGGATTTTTACTAACCACATAGGTTTTAACAGCCTCGCCCTGATTTGGATCCGGTACACCAAGCACCGCGACTTCAACAATATCCGGATGGTTGTAAAAAACCTCCTCAACTTCACGAGGGTAAACGTTATATCCCCCGACAATAATTAAATCCTTTTTTCGGTCTACGATATAAAAATAGCCTTCTTCATCTGTCCGCGCTAAATCACCCGTATAAAGCCAGCCATTTCGAATGGATGCTTGAGTCTCTTCAGGCATTTTATAATAGCCCTTCATTACATTTGGACCTTGGACAATCAGTTCTCCTACTTCACCGGCAGGAGCCTCTTCACCAAGTTCATTGACCACTTTATTTTGTACATTCAGGATGGAGGTGCCGATCGATCCGGGCTTTCGCGGACGGTCAAGCGGGTTGAAACATGTGACCGGCGATGCCTCTGATAAACCATATCCTTCTGAGACTATCACATTAAATTTCTTTTCGAAATTTTTAAGAAGCGCAACTGGCATGGAAGCTCCCCCGGAAATACATAATCGGAAGGTTTGAAGATCCTCAGGATTTCCTTCATGATATTGAAAAAGGAAATTATACATGGTTGGAACTCCGGCAAAGACAGTCGCTTTATATTCTTTGGTAAGACGGAAGACTTCCTTTGGGCTGAATTTTGGAACAATCAGCATGGTTGCCCCGCTTAATAATGGAGCATTTAAAGCCACTGTTAAACAGAATACATGGAACATTGGCAATGCTGTAATGACACGGTCATTATTACTCATCTTTAAATAATCACCGACATCCTTTGCATTGCTGTACAAATTCTTATGGGTCAACATCGCCCCTTTTGGTCTTCCGGTTGTTCCCGAGGTGTAGAGAATCAAGGCAACCTCGTCATCATCAAGTTTGGGATCTTGAAAGCCAAGGTCACCAGAGGCTACTACATTTGTAAACGATTTCAATTTTGAAAATACTGAGAGGTTTTCTAAATTTGTTTGTTCAAAGTCACTTAATCCTGTTTCACAAAATACATAATGCTCAACCTTTGGAAGATGCGTGTGCATTTCCTCTGCTAAAGGAATTGCCAGGTCTAGCGCGATCACTGTTTTCACATCACCATTGGTTAGAATATAGCCAATTTCATCTGCGGTATAAATTGGGTTAATGGGGATGACCGTTGCGCCTAGTCGTAATGCACCGTATAAGCTGATGACAAAATGCGGTGAGTTCCCAAGCAATAGGGCAATATGATCACCTTTTTTAACCCCTAATTTTTCAAGACCTGATGCAAACCTTGTAATCGCTCCATCCAGTTCGGCATATGTAGTGACCTTGTCTAAAAAATAATAGGCAGGTTTGTTGGCCGAAGCTTTTGCAGTTTCATGAAGCTGTGACGATAAATTCATTTAGTTCCCTCCTTTTATGAATGAATACTCATTCATTTAATTCTTTTAATTTTCTAAATATATTATATTGCTAGAAATTTAAGTATTCAAGTAGAATGTAAAAAAATTAAACTGGGGTCCAATGACGATGGAAACAGCCCCAGGTTTCCTTGCAGCTTTTTGGGGGCGCGAACGTCATAATTGTTGAACTAGAGTCGATTGTCGTTTAGGCAGTATGCTCCTACCTCATGTAATAGGCAAAAACAGGCTTTTTTTAATGTTCAGTTCTAAAACAGCGCTTTTTAACTAAACTAAGTATAGAGAGGTTGTACAAAAAGGAGGACAATTCATGGTACGGAAAATGGGGATTTATGCGGTTCTGGCCTATGTGATATATGGGTTGTTTTTTTATTGGTACTTATTCTATTTTGCCGATACAAAACTGCCCTTTGAATATCAAGGGTCAAAAGCCGACCCTGCCACTTTCCTAAATGGAAGGGAACTAATGCTGAGTGAAGAGTATTCGAAGATAAGAAATCTTTTATTTTTCTTATCCACCCCATTCGAATGGCTTTTCTACTTTGTCATTTTATTATTTGGCTTTTCAAGGGCCTTCAAACGCTGGGCGGAAAGCTCTTCTAAGTACAAACTGCTTCAAACGGCGATTTATCTCATTTGGTTATCATTTTTTGCTTATGTGGCAACCTTCCCGTTAAGCTATATAAGCTATTCCTTATCAAAAACCTATCACATCTCGACACAAACCTTCCCATCGTGGATGAAGGATGAATTAATTGATTTTTGGATTAATTATGGGACATGGCTGATTATTGTTCCAGTCATTTATTGGCTGATGAAAAAAAGCAAGCGCTGGTGGTTCCATGCATGGCTGTTATCGATTCCTTTTACATTATTTATGATGTTCTTGCAGCCGGTTGTGATTGACCCATTGTATAATGACTTCTATCCCTTAAAAAATAAGGAACTTGAAACAAAAATATTAACGATGGCTGATAAAGCACATATACCGGCAAAACATGTTTTTGAAGTGAATATGGCGGAAAAAACAAATTCAATGAATGCATATGTAACGGGGATTGGTTCCAATGCAAGGATTGTCCTTTGGGATACAACCTTAAATCAACTGTCGAATCGGCAAATTTTATTTATCATGGCACATGAAATGTGCCACTATGTGGAGAAACATATTTATTTTGGAATAGCAGGCTATTTGCTGCTTTCACTGCTTGGATTGTATTTAGCCAATCGAATAATGGATTGGGCGATTAAACGTTGGGGAACTGAACTGAAGATACCGGAAAAGAGGGATATACGCTCATTGCCGTTGTTTTTAATGATTATATCATTCCTGATGTTTGCGGCAAGCCCATTTACAAACCTTATCTCCCGTTATGAAGAGTCACGTGCCGACAATTATGCGATCCATATGACCAAAGATCCGGAGGCCGCCATTACCTCATTCCAGGAATTAACCAAGTCAGGCTTAAGCCAGGTAAATCCACCGCTCTTGGTTAAAATATTCCGCTATGATCATCCGTCCATGCTAGATCGGATTTCAATGCTCGAAGAATATGAAATCAAACATCGGAATCAGATAAAATAAAAAATTGGTTAAGGACTGATGTGTTTCATCAGTCCTTTTCGTTCTTGGAACAAAAAAGAGCCGTCCATTTTTGGACGGCTCTTAAAAAGTTTAAGTTCCAAATCGCTTATTAAGCTCTCTGAGTTGGCCGGATAATAAGAAAAACGCTTTTTTGTCCCGATGATCAATGGCACTGTCAATTTTTTTTAACAGGTTTTCCTTCTCAATGTTTAATTGGACTTCTGCTAGGAGCATTTCAATGTACAAATCCTGAACGTAATTTTCTGTCTTTTGACGTTTCATGGCACCAATTTTCATTAATTCCGTGTAGGATTTTTCATTCAAGAAAATCACCCCTGATGCTTTTTTTTATTATATGGATTTTTTTAGATAAAATCAAACAAATATTTATAATTTTCAGAAATAATTTCCTTGACATCAATTGTGACCAATTTGGTAACGATTCGGAAAAATCAAGATATTGGCAAATGAACATGATATGATGGAAAAAATAGAATAATGGGGAGTTGGCGGTATTGAAGCAAAATCAGATTGAAGAATATGAAATTAATTCTGGTACCATGTTTATTCGACCTGTAGAGTATGGCAGTAAAATATATTCACAAATTTTTGAGGAAGAGGATGAGTTTCTTTCTCCATTTAAGCCTTTGGATATAATCAAAAAAAGTTGTGATTATTTTGGCTGTGATTACGAAAGCCGGAAGAAAGGGACAAGACAACTCATTGGGATTACGCATAAAATTCCAATCGCGATTGAACCGTCCAACCGCCTCTATTTTTTCCCAACCACATCACCGACCCGCTCTGAATGTATTTGGATTTCACATGATCATGTAAAGGAACATCGCCGTATTTCCAATCAGCAAACACTTATTACCTTTCGCAATAAACAGGCACACTTATTTCCAGTTCCTTATAGCACGATTGACAATCAATTATTAAGAACATCTTTTTTAAGAACAAAGTTAATGCAAAGAATTGAATTTAATGAAAGAAAATCATTTTATTTGATGCAAAAACCAGTTTCGATGGAGGCCTCAGAAAACACCCGTAAATATGGTGAAGATCGTTTTACAAAAAATTAAACATAGCGCAAATCTAACGGGCCGAGTGCTTTTTTAAAAAATAGAGCTCGATTAACTCTTGAACTTTATTTCGGATTCTTGGATTAAAGTAACTATGGCTTTCTTCATAGCCCTTATATAAGAACAGATACATCGTAAAGGCATCGTCCCGTTTTGTTTCGGTTACTTGGAGTTTATTCTTTTTCATATAATGTTTAGCCTCTGCCAATTCTCTTTGAACCTCTTTCATCGTTTCCTCAATCAATCCCAAATAAGGTTTTTTTAATTTAAAAGGACTCTTTTCCACTACGCTTAAATCCCGGTTTAAGATAATTAAAACCATTGGTAAGTAAATGGCTTTCTCCATAATATTACGATCTTCTTCAGGAATTCTTGTCATTTGATTTAAGCTCCTTCCTGTTACTTAATTCGAACATTTGTTCTTATATTTTATAAAAAAAGATATGAAAAGGCAATAGGCTCTCTTAGGATGTATGTCCTTATAACCGCTTCGTTTTCATATGCGGTTTTTGGCGTTAGGAAATCTTTAAGAAAGTTTTTTATAGAAGCGTATCGAGTAGGGGAAAATGAGGATAGAAGAAACTTGTGTTTTAGTGCAAGCGTCTATATAGGCGGGGAAATTTAACTTGGAAGGGTGATGGATGAATGAGATATGAACAAAATCAGAAAAAGAAAAAGGGAAAATGGCGTTCTGTTCTGATGGTAATCCTTGTATTGCTGATAGCCGGTACAGGCTATTCTTATTATCAATATAAACAAGGAGTGAACCAATCATTAAAAAAAGTAAGCAAAACAGATAAAGTAGTTTATACCTTTGATGGGAAAAAGGACCAATACGGGGATACAAATATTCTCCTGCTGGGCAGTGATGCAAGAGGGAATGAAGTATCAAGAGCTGATACCATAATGATTGCCCATTATAATGAAAATAAAGGAACATATAAACTTACTTCCATTATGAGGGATAGTTATGTAGATATTCCCGGTTATGGTAAGCATAAAATTAACTCTGCGTTTGCCCGTGGAGGCCCTGATTTAATGAGGAAAACGATAAAAGAAAATTTCGATATTGACCTACAATATTATGCCATCGTCCACTTTCAAGGGTTTGTTCAGTTAATTGATGAGGCATTTCCAAACGGTGTAAAGATTGATGTTGAAAAGGCAATGTCAAAAAATATTGGGGTATCGCTTAAACCGGGGGTTCAAAGGCTAAACGGAAAGGAAATGCTGGGCTATGTTCGTTTTCGGCACGATGCGATTGGGGATTTTGGACGTGTAAGACGACAGCAGCAAGCAGTGAAAGCAATTGGAGATCAGCTGACAAGCATAAACACAATTCCGAAAATACCAAAATTAATTGGTGTAATTACACCATATATCAATACAAACATGAAAACATCCGATATAATATTTATGTCAACCAATTATTTCTCCAAAAGGGAAGGTCCTGTTGAGACCTTAAGGATTCCTGTGGATAATAGTTATACCAATCAACGGATTTATGGAGAAGGAGCGGTATTAGCCATTGATGTTGCTAAAAATAGGGAGGCCCTTCACCAATTTATTACGAAATAAAATGAGCAAGGTCGGCAAAGAGGAGAGGTATGATGGATTTTGAGATGATGAAGGAGTGGATTTCACTCGATAATATCATGGATTTAATAAAGCAATATCGTTCACTTGGCCCGCTGCCGGGGATATTGCTTCCAATGCTTGAAGCCTTTTTGCCGTTCTTGCCGCTTTTTTTATTTGTGATGGCCAATGCAAGTGCTTTTGGATTATGGTGGGGATTTTTATTTTCTTGGCTTGGTGCTTGTGTGGGTGCATTACTGCTTTTTTTCGTTATCAGAAGGTTTGGGCAAAGGCGTTTATTATCTTTTCTCCCAAAACATCCAAAAGTTCGCAAATTAATGGATTGGGTAGACCGTCACGGATTTGGCCCGCTATTTATACTTCTTTGTTTCCCCTTTACGCCATCGGCCATAGTAAATATTGTTGCCGGTCTTTCTAAAATAAGTATGTATCAATATATGCTAGCCGTTTTTATTGGGAAAATGGTGATGATTTTTACCATTAGTTTTGTTGGCTATGATCTCCATTCACTCATTACGAAGCCTTACCGAACGATTATGGTTGTGGGCATAATTTTCATCCTTTGGTATGTTGGAAAAAGAATTGAAGTAAGATTGAATAGAAGGATTGAAAATGACCATAATGGGGAAAAAGAGGGATTGGATAGATGGAGGAGTTTTAATGAAGATTGAATGGAAAAAGGAAGGCGTGGAATGGATTAAGGCTTTTGCAATTGGAATCATTATTTTTGCTTTTATTCGGACATTTTTCTTTTCAAACTACATAGTTGAAGGGGAATCAATGATGCCAACTCTTCAAGACGGGAACAAACTTGTTGTGAATAAGCTTGGTTACCAGATTGGCGATTTAAATCGATTTGATGTGATCGTTTTTCATGCCAATCAAAAGGAAGATTTCGTCAAACGCATCATTGGATTGCCAGGGGATAAAATTGTTTATCGTGATGATCATTTATATGTAAATGGAAAAAAGTATAAGGAGTCATTTTTGGATATTTATAAACAAAAAACCCCGGGAGTAAAATTAACAGGTGATTTTACATTAAAAGAAATTACCGGGGTAAATACAGTGCCTGCCGGTAAGCTATTCGTTCTTGGCGATAATCGATTAGGCAGCTGGGACAGCCGCCATTTTGGCTTTATCTCAGTCAATCAAGTGGTTGGCAAAGTGGATCTACGCTACTGGCCATTAAACGAAATGGATGTCCATTTTTAATGTTAACATTTGTGTAAAAAGAGCATAGTGACATGATCTCAGATTGTCGAGTATGGTTATTTTTCTCGGCAATTTTCCATTCTGTCAAAATCTAAAATACCAATTTTTATTAAAAGATTGTCCATGCTACTGGGCCTGTTGATCTCCGCTCCGGGTGCTTCGCTTTCCGCGGGCGTGCCGGGGAGCCTCCTCGTCGCTTCGCTCCTGCGGGGTCTCCCCAGCCCCGTACTCCCGCAGGAGTCTTCGCACCCTCCGCTCCAATCAACAGGGAGCAAATCAACCTAAGGAATTGCAACACACCTTTTCCAATCTGGCTAAGTGTGTTGCAATTTTTTTATTTATTGGCAGGCACCAGTTAGGAGAGCCTGTTCACTTACATTCTTCAATCCCCGTAACCGGCAGTAGCGAAGCCCAAGTAGCTCCTTGAGTCAACGAAGCTTCGCTCAATTTTTTCTTTTCGATATTTATAAAGCATTTTTCCCGATTCAGATAAAGAACAGAATCATGAACATAACCAAGAGTTACATGGACATTCGTTATAATATTAAACTTCATGTCTGTAGTGCGATGATCAAAATAACAGAACATTTCCTGTTTATTTTTACGGGGCATACCCTATAAACATCATTTTAAAAAGAATAAGGGGGGAAGATGGGCGACCATTATTCTCGCTATAAAAGGCACGAACTATTTCTATGAGAAAGGAAATTTTATATATCTGACAATCAGGCAATGAAGGTAGTTGTCTGGAACTAATTCAACAATAAGACAAATGCATATTCACTTTGCCTAGACTCTTTTAGCTTAAATTAAATTTACCACTTATTTTTATCATTAATTGAGAGTTGTAGTCTTTATTGAATGCACCTGTTGATTGGAGCGGAAGGCACGAAGACTCCTGCGGGAGTACGGGGCAGGGGAGACCCCGCAGGAGCAAAGCGACGAGGAGGCTCCCCGGCACGCCCGCGGAAAGCGAAGTGCCTGGAGCGTAAATCAACAGACCTGTTGAACAGCTATATATTAACCTTATTATAATGAATTAATGAGGAGAATTATTAAAAAAAGTGAATGGAATAGAAGGCTATCGAAAGTTTTTCAGCAGCCTGAAAGCATGGTGACTTACTCTTTTTGGCTGCCCGAATTTTTTACCATTTTTGGTTGCATAAAACGGACGTAATTCCAAACGTTTGTGCCCATTTCGTGATAAAATGAAAAACAGAGAGATTAGGGAATGGGGGTCCGTACATGTCAGTAAGAATGATCATCGGGCGGTCTGGAAGCGGAAAAACATCGCTGTGTTTAAACGAAATACGGGATCGCCTAATGGAATATCCAATGGGTAAACCAATTATTTACATTGTTCCCGAGCAAATGACGTTTTTATCAGAGTATCATTTAGCAAGAGATCCGCAAATTGGCGGCACGATTCGAGCCCAGGTTTATAGTTTTCCACGGCTGGCATGGAGAATTTTACAAGAAACGGGCGGAATCAGCCGATACCATTTAAGCAATGTCGGTATGAGTATGCTGATTCGTAAAATCATTGAAGAACAAAAGGAACAATTAACTTTGTTCGAGCGTGCTGCAGATAAACAAGGCTTTATTCAACAATTAGAGCAAATGATAATTGAATTTAAGCGGTATTGTATTCGACCTGAAGAACTAATCGAAGGGTCAGTAAAACTCGGCAATGAATCCGCTAAGGCACTTCAAGATAAATTACATGATTTAGAAATTATCTATAAACATTTTGAAGATGAGGTTTTTGGAAAATACATTGACTCTGAAGACTATTTTTACCTCCTTTCAGAAAAAGTGGCATCTTCCCGATATCTAAAGGAAGCAGAAATCTATATTGATGGATTTTACAGCTTTACTCCACAGGAATATCTTGTCATAAAGGAACTCATGAAGAATTGCCGGAGCGTTACCATTGCGATGACAACAGATCAGGTATCTGTTCATGCAGCACCTGATGAACTTGATTTATTCAGGCTGTCTTCTGATGCTTGTCACACTATTTTTGAAATGGCGAGCGCGGAAGGGATAGAGGTGGAAGAGCCGATTCTGCTAAAAAACCAACAAAAGTGGAATCATCCTTCCTTACGCCATCTTGAGGAAATGTTCGATGAGAGGCCTGTTGTGCCTTTTGAAGGGCCAACTGCGATTCATATTGGTCAAGCAGTCAGCAGGCGGGCCGAAATAGAAGGGATTGCGAGAGAAATACGTGAATTGGTCCGGACGAAAGGGTACCGCTACCGCGATATAGCCTTACTGATCCGTAACGGAGGGGATTATCATGATCTTTTGGTCCCAGTCTTTGATGACCATCAAATTCCTTATTTTATCGACCAAAAAAGAACGATGTTAAACCATCCTCTTATCGAATTCCTTCGTTCCAGCCTGGAGGTTATTCAAACGTATTGGCGCTATGAGCCAATATTTAGGGTAATTAAAATGGAATTGCTTTACCCGCTTCAGGAGAATCCCGGTAAAATGCGTGAAAAAATGGACCGACTCGAAAACTATTGCCTAGCTTACGGTATAAAAGGAAGTAAGTGGACGAAAAAAGAGCGGTGGAGTTACCGCCGTTCCTACGGTTTGGAGTTAGGGACAGTTCAAACGGATGCTGAAAAGGAAATTGAACAGGAATTAAATGAATTGAAACTTATGGTATCTGCCCCTATCTTACGATTATCTAGACGTTTGAAAAAAGCAGATACTGGACGGAAGCTTTGTGAAGCCATTTACTTATATTTAGAAGAATTAGAGGTACCTGCAAAGCTTGAAAAGTGGAAATTGGCTGAAGAGGAGCAAGGCAATCTTGTTAAAATGCGGGAACATGAACAGGTCTGGAATGCAGTGATAGACCTTTTAGACCAATACGTAGAAATCCTAGGGGACGAACCGATTTCATTAAAAGCGTATACGGCTATTTTAGAAGCAGGATTTGACTCCCTGCGTTTTTCTCTTATTCCTCCGGCAATTGACCAAGTTTTAATTGGAGACTTGGAGAAATCAAGATTAACAGAAATCAAGGTCGCATTCGTGGTCGGTGTTAATGAAGGGGTATTGCCTGCAAAACTAACGGATGAAGGGATACTGGCAGATGATGACCGAGAAATGCTGATGATTGCCGGTATCAAGGTTGCACCAAGCAGCAGGACACGCCTTCTTGATGAAAACTTTTTAGCCTATAAAGCACTGACAATCCCGTCAGATTTGCTTTATGTTACCTATCCGCTTGCTAATAATGAGGGAAAAGCACTCATCCCTTCCTCTTATATTAAAAGAATAAAAGATATGTTTCCAGGATTAGTTGAACATGTATTTGTAAACGACCCAGCGGAGCTGGTGGAGGAAGATCAGCTCAGCTTTGTTTCAAATCCAACATCAACACTGTCTTATTTAACAGCTCAGCTTCAATTAATGAAGAGAAATTATCCGATTTCGCCTCTTTGGTGGAACGTATATAACTTTTATATGGAAGGCGTGGGCAAAGCCCAGGCTGAAAAAGTTTTATCCAGCCTTTTTTACACGAACCAAACGGTAAACCTTTCAAAGGATGTAGCAGATGAATTATACGGAGAGACCATCCAGGCAAGTGTTTCGAGAATGGAATTATTCAATGGCTGTGCTTTTTCTCATTTTGCCCAGCACGGTCTCAAACTAAGGGAACGACAAATTTTCCGGTTAGAAGCACCTGATATAGGGGAATTATTCCATGCGGCATTAAAGCATATATCAGATACTGTAAATGAACAAAAGATTTCTTGGAGTAATTTAACAAGGCAGCAATGTGAGGTTTTATCAAAGGAAGCGGTTAATACTCTAGCTCCTAAACTGCAAAATGAAATTTTACTGAGCTCTGAACGCCATCATTATATTAAAAGAAAATTGGAGCAAATTATTACCCGTGCCTCGCTAGTTTTAAGTGAACATGCCAAGGTTAGCGGCTTTTCACCGATTGGCTTAGAGTTAGGGTTTGGCTCAAAAGGAGAACTTCCTCCATTAAGTTTTTCTTTGGAAAATGGAAAGAAAATGGAGTTGGCAGGCCGGATTGACCGTGTGGATCAAGCAAAAGATGAAAACGGAAGTGTCTTTTTGCGGGTAATTGACTACAAATCAAGTGAAAAAGATGTTAATTTAGGCGAAGTTTATTATGGGCTTGCATTGCAAATGCTGACCTATCTCGATATCGTTATTACCCATTCAAAAGAGCTTGTAGAAATGGAAGCGACTCCTGCGGGTGTTCTTTATTTCCATGTTCACAACCCGTTTATTAGTACGAAAAAAATGTTAACCATCGATGAAATCGAACAGGAAATTATGAAAAAGTTTAAAATGAACGGGTTAATGCTGAGTGATCAAAATGTCATTCGTTTGATGGACCAAACACTTGAATCCGGTGATTCACAAATTATTTCTGCGGGAATCAAAAAGGACGGAAATTTATCTAAAAAGTCCAAAGTAGCCAGCATAAATGAATTTGAGAATTTACGGCATTACGTTCGAAATCTCTATCAAAAAACGGGAAATTCGATTATCGATGGGGCGGTTCAGATCGCACCATATAAGCTAAAAGATAAAACACCCTGTACATTTTGTGCCTTTAAATCAGTTTGTCAATTTGACGAAGCAATTGAAGATAACAGGTACCGGATTCTAGCTCCGCACTCGAAAGAGGATGTTCTTGAGTTGATTGGAAAGGAGAGTAACTCAGAATGAGTAAATTGATAATCCCGCCTATGCCGGAAGGTGCAACCTGGACAGAAGATCAATGGAAGGCGATCATGGCGAAAAATAAGGATATACTCGTTGCAGCAGCAGCAGGTTCGGGGAAAACGGCTGTCCTTGTGGAACGAATCATTCAAAAAATCCTTTCGACGGAAGACCCAATCGATGTGGATGAATTGCTGGTGGTTACCTTCACAAATGCTTCAGCGGCAGAAATGCGCCATCGTATTGGTGAAGCATTAGAGAAGGCTATTGACCATGATCCGGAATCAAGACATTTAAGAAAACAGCTTAGTTTATTAAATAAAGCGTCAATATCTACACTTCACTCCTTTTGTATGGAAGTAATCCGCAAGTACTATTATTTAATCGATGTTGACCCAGGGTTCCGGATCGCGGATGAGACTGAAGCTCAATTAATTAGGGATGAAGTCATGGATGAATTGTTTGAAGAACAATACGGAAAGCCGAATAATGAGGCATTTTTTACCCTGGTTGATTCGTTTACGAACGACCGGAACGACGCGGCATTAATGGATATTGTCCGCTCCATTTATGATTTTGCCCGTTCGAACCCGGAACCGGAGAAGTATTTGGAATCGATTCTTAAAATGTACGATGTCACTTCGATATCGACAATTGAAAATTTACCATTTATTAGGGCGCTTCTTTATGATATTGAATTGCAGCTGGAGGCTGCAAAGGAAATGATTATGAGTTGTTTGGAAATCGCAAAACAGCCAGGCGGTCCACACCCTAGGTCAGAAAACTTCTTAGAGGATTTAAACGTTATTGGTACGCTTATATCAGCGAAGCAAGATTCATGGCAAACGCTTTACAACGCTATGCAGGCCTGGTCTTTTTCCAGAGCTAAGCCAGTTAAAGGGGACGAGTATAATAAAGATTTAACCGAAAAAGCCCAAAAACTGCGGGACAAAGCGAAGAAAAAGCTGACTGATTTAAAGGATGAACTTTTTTCCAGAAAGCCTGAAAGCTTCTTGCGTGATATGGAGGAAATGTATCCGCTGATTGAGACACTTGTTCATTTGGTAAGCGACTTTTCAGAACGCTTCGAGAAAGCGAAAAAGGAAAAAGGACTCGTAGATTATGCTGATTTAGAACATAATTGTCTGCGAATTCTCACTGGGAATATTACTGATGAAGGAGAATTTCTTCCGTCAAGTGCCGCTTTAGCCTATAAAAAGCATTTTAAAGAAATTTTTGTTGATGAATACCAGGATACGAATATGGTTCAGGAAACAATCTTAAAGCTGGTGGCTAATGAAAATGAAATAAACGGCAATTTGTTTATGGTTGGGGATGTCAAACAGTCTATCTACCGCTTTCGTCTTGCGGAACCCAATTTATTCTTAGGTAAATACAATCGTTTTCGCCATGATGGAGAATTATCGGGTCTTAAAATCGATCTAGCCCGTAATTTCAGGAGCCGAAAAGAAATTTTAGATGGAACGAATTTTTTATTCAAACAAATCATGGGAGTTAAGGTTGGGGAAATTGAATATGATGAAGCTGCTGAACTCCGTAATGGTGCCCCTTATCCTGAGGAGGAGCCTTATCCATTAGAGCTATTGCTCGTAGATTTAAATAAGGAGCAGAAAGGAACGCAGGGGGCAGAGGAAGAAGGAGATACACCGGAGGCTGAATTTGATGCAGTTGATTTAGAAAAATCACAGCTTGAAGCAAGAGTGATGGCAGCGAAAATTAAGGAATTAATCTCGGGAGGAAAGCCAGTTTACAATACAAAAACTAAAACGAGCCGGCCTCTTATGTATCGGGATATTGTCATCTTGCTCAGGTCGATGACATGGGCGCCGCAAATTCTTGAAGAGTTCAAGCAGCAGGGAATACCCATCTATGCAAATTTATCAACAGGTTATTTTGAAGCAACCGAAATTGCGATCATGCTGTCATTGCTTCGTGTAATCGACAATCCCTATCAGGATATCCCTTTGGCGTCTGTTCTTCGTTCTCCCATTGTCGGGCTAAATGAAGAAGAGCTTGCCAAAATTCGAATTCATAAAAAAAGAGGGTCTTTTTGGGATGCAGTTCATGCGTTTTCAAGGAGTACGGAGGCCGAAAATACCGAAGTGTTTTTTGAAAAAGTCCGTCGTTTTTCTGAGTTATTAAAAGAATGGCGGGCGACAGCTAGAAAAGGAGCACTTTCAGAACTAATCTGGCAGCTTTACCGAGATACCCATTTTTATGACTTTGTAGGAGGATTACCAGGCGGCAAACAGCGTCAGGCGAACTTGAACGCTTTATATGATCGGGCTCGGCAATACGAACAAACCTCCTTCAGAGGGTTATTCAGGTTTTTGCGTTTTATCGAAAGGATGATTGAACGCGGAGATGACCTGGGTGCGGCAAGAGCGCTTGGAGAGCAGGAAGATGTTGTTCGGGTTATGACCATCCATAGCAGTAAAGGTCTTGAATTTCCGGTTGTATTTGTTGCAGGGATGTCCCGCAATTTTAATATGTCGGATATTCGAAATTCGTATATGCTTGATAAGGAGTATGGATTTGCTGCCAAATATGTAAATGTAGAAAAAAGAATTACCTTCCCGTCCTTGCCGCAAATGGCTTTTAAGCGAAAAAAGAAAATGGAAATGCTAGCGGAGGAAATGCGAGTACTGTATGTTGCTTTAACGCGGGCAAAGGAAAAACTATATTTACTTGGTACAGTAAATGATGCCGGTAAAAAAATAGACCAATGGAATGATGGGCTGGCAAATCAGGAATGGCTCTTAAAGGACTATGAAAGGGCATCTGCCTCCTGTTATATGGATTGGATTGGCCCAGCACTGGTTCGGCATCAGGATTGTGTAGATTTAAGGATCTCAGAAAATAAGGACTTGCAAACTTCCAGTGAAATTATGTGCCATCCTTCGGCATGGGAGATTTCCATTTTGACGAGTGAAAATCTTAAAAATCAAGAAATAGGCGATGAGGGTGAGCAAGATGACAATTTAGATTTAGTAAGATTGTCCAAGTCTGTATTGGTTGATTCACCCTATGCAGGAGAAATACAGGATCGATTGACATGGGAATATATCCACCGGGATGCTGTGGCAAATCGTTCGAAACAATCCGTTTCAGAAATGAAACGGCAAAGGGAAATTTCGGATGAGCAGAGTGGTACCGACCTTATTCGAAGGATTAACAAACCGATTTTAAAGCGGCCGAAGTTTATGCAAGAAAAACAATTGACCCCTGCGGAGCGTGGTACAGCTCTTCACATGGTGATGCAGCATGTTGATTTAACAAAACAAGTCAGTGTTGAGTCGATACAATCACAAATAAACAATATGCTCGTTAATGAATTATTAACCGCTGAACAAGCTCAGGTAATCGATGCCAGGTTAATTGTTCAATTCTTTACATCTGAATTGGGGAAAAGGCTGTGCGCTGCTAAAGAGGTTAACCGTGAAGTTCCTTTTACCATATCACTCCCTGCAGAAGAGGTATACATGAATTGGAAAGACGAGACAGAATCAATCTTTGTTCAAGGGATTATTGATTGTATATTTGAAGATGACCAAGGGCTTGTATTGATTGATTATAAATCAGATGCAATAACGGACCGATATAAAGGCGGGTTTGAGCAAGCAAAACCGATCCTACATGAACGTTATAAAGTGCAAATTGATTTATATACAAAGGCAATTGAGCAAATTTGGAAAAGAAAAGTGAATGAACGCTATTTGTTTTTCTTCGATGGTGCCCATATTCTAAATTTGGATAATAGGCGATAAACTAAAAAACGACATAAACCTATTCATAGGTTTATGTCGTTTTTTAATTGTTTCCAACTATAGGTTGATCAATAAGATCGGTATCAAGCACATTTGTTCCGCTGATACCATTGTTCGCAACGATGATTCCTCCTGTATTAAATCCTCCGGAGCCACCGTAAGCCTTTGCAGTGCTCTTTGGTGAAATATAAACCGTATCACCAAATTGAACAATTCCTCCACTCACCGTAACGATCTGTACAGGGCCAATAATTGCTGGCATCAAAAACATCCTTTACCATAAAAATGTCTAAGGTAACATATGCGGCTATTGCATTTCTTGTTCATGCCCAAAGGGGAGTTCTTGCCGGATATGTTTTACTCTAGCCTCCATTGAAATGTTTCTACTGTTTCCTACATGTAAAATCGAGGATGATGAAATACCGATAATATCAATTTTTTTTACTTTAATCATTGGTTTTGGATTGTGAGGTAAAAATGAAATGGCTTCATTGATAGGTGGTAATGGAATAGGTTTTTTAAAAACTGTATAGGTTGGAAAATTCCCCTCATTTCCGTAGAATCTTTCTGCTTCTCTTTGAACAGCAATGGCGCGGGAAAATCCATTAATGATGCAGGAATCCCCAAGCTGAATAATCGAGGAGTAGGATAGAACCATTACATTTAATTGGTCAACATTAGACGTTCGTTGTAGCATAACCAGGGGTCACATCCGGTTCTAGCGGAACAAATGGTCCGATAATCAACGATTCAGCAGGAGTGTCGAAAGCTGATGCCAATTGAATTGTTTGGGTATCACCCACAAGAACTAAGGAAGAACTGGCAACACCAGTAATTTGAAGGTTTCCTACAACGAGTTCGCGGTTATAAACTTCTAAGTTCATTCGATATTCATTCCTTTCACATTATCTGGTAAATTATTAAAAAAGGTATAAACACCATTCTGAATTTCCTGTTTCAGTAATTCTATAATCCGGTTTTCCACTAATGTTTTATTTTCGTCTGATTGCTCATTTACAGGAATGGATTTTAAATGATACTCAATTCTATTGGGAAGCTGTTTGACTATGTCCTGTTTTATGAAAGCTAAATAAGACTCATTTGGCTGGATTCTTAATTGTCTTTCGGTATCCTCTATGACTTGAGGTAAATCTGTTTCCAAATAACGATAAATCGCCTCTTCTATTTTCATTGACCGCTGCATTTGGTCCTTTGGAGATATTGGGGTATTCAATGATTGACCTTGGATCGCAAAATCTTCAATTCCGGATAAATCATTAGGATTAAGGCCAATCGAAAGCGTGCCTTCAAGGGTTTCAACCTTCAACTGATCAAATTTATATTCAATTGTATCTACATGAATTGTTGGTTTTTCCCCTATTTGCTTTAGATCATTCTGCATTTTTTGCAATGCTTGTTCTAATGCTGCGATCCTTTTTTCCTGTGTTTGAATGCTTGATACCAACCATTGAAGATATTGGTATAAATCCTGATACATTTAAAATCACCCCGTCTAGTCGTCTCCCTACCCTAAATAAATATATATGCGGAACGACTCGAGACATGCTAATTACTTTTGATAACGGGGAATTTACTCATCCATTCTTACTGGTGCCTGCAAAGGAACAGCTGGTGCCAGGATTTGTGAGGACTGTGGTATAGGGGAAGGGGCTTCACCGGGCTTGATAGCTTGCGGTGCCGGTCCCGTAAACCCGCCAGTGTTATACAAATAAGCGGCCGGTTTAATAATACCGGCACTGCCAATCTGCAGGACAGAGGAATTGGTAATCCCGCCAATTTTGATAAAATTAATTTGAATGGACTGCTGGATGTAAAAATTCATTCTAGATCACCCATTCATTACATATTAAAGGCATTCGCTTGATCAATCATGTCTGGATCCGTTGTATTAGTGGAGCTTAAATTGTTATGGACGTTTAAACGTTCCCCAGTGTTAAAAGAACCTGCTCCAGAGAATGTTTTTGCAGCGGCAAAAGGCATAATTTTATAAACATCTCCAATGTGGAAAACTGAACTGTTCCCCAGTGTAATAACCTGAGCAACTCCAACAATCGCTGGCATAATCAACACCCTTTGTTATAGGTTTCTTTACTTATCATATGTATAGGCGGATATAATGTGATTCATTCGCCCAAAAAAAATGGATGCTAAAATAGTACAAGTCATTTTGGTGTGATATGTATCACAAAGCTATTCCTATTTTAAGTTTATAATAATAAAAATAGGAAAAATTAAAGTGGGTGAAAAAAATGAATTATCAATTTAAGACGCTTTATAATGAAATCGGCGGGCAAGAAACAATCGACCAGCTTGTCAATGCCTTTTATCCACGTGTATATGCTGATAAAGAATTAAGGCCTTTATTTGAGGGCGATATGAAAGAAATTATGAGAAAACAGCGTATGTTTTTGCCACAGTTCTTAGGCGGACCTGCGCTTTACAGCCAGGAATTTGGACCACCGGCGATGCGCGATCGACATCTGCCCTTTGAAGTGACACCTAAAAGGGCAAGGGCTTGGCTGCATTGTATGTGGGAAGCATTTCAGGAAATTGGTCTTGATCAAAATCCGGCGGGATTAGCCTTTTATGACCGTTTGACACAAGTTGCCGGAATCATGGTTAACAGTCCGGATACCGACAAATAATAAAGCCTCCAAATATAGGTTCAAAATCCTCTTGCTGATTTCCAGGCAGGAGGATTTTTCTCTAGCGATATAGTACGAAAGTCCATTTACCTATAATTATGATTAATATTTACGGGATAAAAAAGAAAAATAGTTCAAAAGAACTATCATTTTTAGGAGTAAATAAGAAAAAGGTAGGGTATTCTCCTAGGAAAAAACGTTCTATGATGGGATTAAGAGATCAGTCGAAATTATAAAGACACTGAAACTCGATAAAGGCAAAACTGGTGAAAATCAGTGACGCAAAGCTATAGGGGCTAAGGTGCAACGCACTACGCCAGCCAGTTACCGAAGGATCAGGGTGTTTTATCACAAATATTTTTAGAAAGCATAGACATTCTATGTTCTAAAGATTATTGTGTCTACAACCCCCCTTTAGATAAAGGCGGGGTTATTTTTTTGGGAAAGGCAGGGTGTATGAATGGGTTTAATCAATCAAAATAAAAGAAACCAAAGTGGCGGTGAGGCAGCTAAAAAGGCATCTTTTGTTAAACTAAACTCATCCTCTCCCAATCATGTGAATAATAAAGTAAATTGTAATCAAGAATTACTATTCGATTTTGCGGAGTACTGCCAGATTAAGCAACTTCTTTTAGATAAGGACGTCTCGGAAGTAATGGTAAATGGACCAAATCAGGTTTACTGCGAACGGAAAGGGAAACTGATCTTAACACCCATCCAATTTCACGATAATAAGCATGTTATAAGATTAATTGAAAAAATGATTGCCCCGCTTGGGCGAAGAATTAACGAGAGTTCACCAATGGTGGATGCTACGCTTCCGGATGGGTCACATGTGAATGCAATCATTCCCCCATTAGCATTTAATGGACCGGCTATTACGATTCGAAAGATTTCGAAGGAATCTTATAAAATGAATGAATTAATTAGCTTTGGTACAGTAACAGAGGATATTGCAGTTTTCCTGAATGCATGCGTAAAGGCTAGGCTCAATCTGTTTCTTAGCGGTGGGACAGGTTCCGGTAAATCGACTACTATCAGTGCTCTAAAGAATTTTATTCCGAATGGTGAACGCTTGATAGCTATTGAGGAAGAAGAAAAGGTAGCGACTGACCATATTATGATTGATGAGATTCGTGCTGAGGAAGCATTTGATTTACTTCAAGCTCTGAATACAGGTAACACGGGGGCTCTGGCCGCAGGACATTCCAATTGCCCAAGGGATATGATTACCCGTTTGGAAACGATGGTGCATATAGCAAGGGTGGATTTAGAGGCAAGGGCTACTCGAAACCTAATCGCAAAAGCAATTGATGTGATTATTCATCAGACCCGTTTAACGGATGGATCTAGAAAAATAATCAGTATAGCAGAGGTTTTAGGGGTGGAAGGAGATAGAATCTTATTACAGGAGATTTTTACCTTTAAACAAGAAGGGATCAATCGGGAAGGGAAAATTATCGGTCGTTTGGTAGCAACTGGCGTGAGGCCGAAGTTTTATAAGGAGCTTGAAGCAACAGGTATATCCATGCCGCCTTCTTTATTTAGTTAACAATTGTCATCATTTAAGCCTTATTTTTTAGTATTTTTATTTTGCCTGTGATATGATAGTTTGGACTATACATAAGGAGGCAAAATGAAATGATTCACGCACATATTACGACATGGATTGTAGCACTTATTTTATTTTTTGTTGCGCTTTCTTTAAATAAAAGCGGCAAAACAAAAGGTGCGAAAATTGTCCAAATGATTTTAAGATTATTTTACCTTTTGATTATTGCTACGGGTGTTGGTTTGCTCTCGCAGGTATCTAATATTGACTGGAAATATATTTTAAAAGCAGTTGCTGGCTTATGGGTAATCGGAACCTTTGAAATGATTTTATCTCGCGTTAAAAACGATCGAAGGACCTCCGTTTTTTGGATTCAGTTTGTGGTTGCTTTCGCCCTTGCTTTATACCTAGGATTTGCCGTACTGCCAATGTCTTTCCTTACCCCATAAAAAAGCTGCCATTATCGGCAGTTTTTTTTATGAAATCATTTTCTCAATGATTAACCTTTTCCCTGTATTCAATGTAAATTCAAATCGATCATTGACCTTTTCAAAATAGAAAAAATGGTGCTGCACATTGCAAATTTGTTCCTGATTATCAAAAACAATAAAATTTACCCCATCCTTTCGCTGTTCCTCTGATATGAAAGATAAATGGTTATAGCAATAGATACAATCATAAATAGAAAAACCTAATGAGTTTAGGGTAGTGACAAATTGAAAAAAGGCATCATCATTAATCCCTTCAAGTAATCTCTCCAGGGAATACACCAAATGCTTCTTAATTCTTACCTGATCATGGTCGCGAAGCATAATGACTTCGTTTCCCAAACGGATTTTTCCTGACTCAAATAAAATCCCTCTCCTCCAGCGGTTCATCCGAAAGATTTCTATTTCTTGCTGAAGAAAATCATCAAGCATATTTGCTTCTTCTGTTTCCTCATCAAAAAAGATCCATTGATCATTAATTTGTTCAACAGTTCCCTCATTAAAAGCTCTCTGTTGATTATCATAAAGTTTATTTCGCTGCTGTCGATTCATGTTTAACCTCCGTGCCAAATGCTTTCATCTTCTTTGTTGACATCTTCTTGCAAATTTATAACTTGGTATACCATTTTATTTGGACAATTAACCAATTGCTTTGGGCTGAATACACTACAACATGAAATTGAAATTTGGAGTTTTAGTAGTAGAAAGGAGCCAACTACCGTGTGCGGGATATCTGGATGGGTAGATTTTGAAAAATTATTAAAAAATGAAACAGAAACAATAGCAAAAATGGCCAATACACTTGCAAAAAGAGGCCCTGATGAAACGAACATCTGGACAAATACACATGTTGGTTTTGGACATAAGAGACTCATTGTTGTCGACCCAGAAGGGGGAAGACAGCCAATGTCAAAACAAAAAGAAGGCATTGTGTACACCATTTGCTACAACGGAGAATTATACAATACAGAAGATCTACGTAAAATTCTCCTTACTAAAGGATATTCTTTTAGGGGTCATTCTGATACAGAAGTTCTGTTAACAGCCTATATAGAATGGGCGGAGGAGTGCGTAAATTATTTAAACGGAATTTATGCGTTTGCTGTTTGGGACAGTAAAAGGGAACAGCTTTTTATTGGACGTGACAGATTAGGGGTAAAACCGCTCTTTTTCACGGAACACAAAAAAGGGTTGCTTTTTGCATCAGAATTAAAAGCAATCCTCACGCACCCCGAAATCAAAACAGAACTCGACCGTGAAGGGCTGGCCGAGATTCTTGGTACAGGACCATCAAGGTCACCAGGTTCAGGGATTTTTAAGGGAATGAAAGAGCTACGGCCGGCACATGCATTGACCTTTTCAAAAAATGGCCTAAAAACTTGGCGTTATTGGAACGTGAAAAGTGAAGAACATAAAGATTCGGTGGAGGAAACAGCAGAAAAGGTACGTTTTCTAGTGACAGATGCAGTGACGAGACAACTCGTTTCAGATGTTCCTTTATCTACATTTTTATCAGGCGGACTTGACTCAAGCATCATAACTGCGATTGCTGCAAAAGGCTTTCAAGACCAAGGGAAAGGGCGGCTCCATACGTACTCAATTGACTATGAGGGTAATGATCTCCATTTTGCGGCTAATGAATTCCAGCCGGATGCAGACAGCCGATATATTAAAATGGTTACAGATCGATTTAATACCTTACATCATAACAAAACAATATCGCAGAAAAAACTCGCAGACGCTCTTATCGAAGCTGTTCATGTCAGAGACTGCCCAGGAATGGCAGATGTGGACTCCTCCTTACTTTGGTTCTGCAAGGAAATCAAAAAGGACTTCGTCGTTAGTCTTTCAGGCGAATGTGCAGATGAAATTTTTGGCGGCTACCCTTGGTTTCATCGGAAACAAGACCTTGAACGTGCCGGGTTTCCATGGATGCGTTCCGTTTTTGAACGGGAAAATTTATTGAGCCAAGACTGGCGGGAAAAATTAAAGCTATCAGAATATGTGATGGAAAAGTATCAGCAAGCAGTGAAGGAAACACCGAGATTACCGGGAGAAAGCTTGGAAGAGTCGAAAAGGCGGGAACTATTTTATATCAATATGACTTGGTTCATGACCACCTTGCTTGACCGCAAGGATCGAATGAGTATGGGGGCCAGCCTTGAGGTCAGAGTTCCTTTTGCCGACCATCGTCTTGTTGAATATGTCTGGAATATTCCATGGGATGTTAAGATGTACCGAGGAAGAGAAAAAGGGATTCTTCGTAAGGCATTTGAAGGGATATTACCCGAAGAAGTTCTTTATCGGAAGAAAAGTCCTTATCCAAAAACACATAATCCGGAATATACCGCTATGATCCAAAAACGTTTGGTAGAGATTTTAAAGGATAAATCATCAGCTCTCCATGAATTTTTTGATAAGACCTCATTACAAAGTATTGTTGATTCCGGGGGAGAATCTTTTAAAGAACCATGGTTTGGTCAGCTGATGACAGGACCGCAGCTGTTAGCCTATTTTGTTCAATTACACACATGGTTTAAGGACTATAATATTAACATAGTAAATTGAGTTAAAATTTGGATTTCAAACCATTATTCGATTAAAATGGGTTTAGGGAAGAGGGAGAGCCTCTTCCCTTTTTAAGGGAGGAACAATATATGAAAAGAATCATACTCATTTTAATTTCAGTTTTTCTGCTGTCTTCCGTTCCTGCAAATGCTGCAGTTAAAAAAGATAAGCGGTTATGGCAGGATGAGTCCATCTATTCAATTATGGTGGATCGCTTTAATGATGGAGACACAAGTATTAATAACGATGTAAATACGAAAGATCCAAATGTCTATAACGGCGGCGATTTTCAAGGAATCATCGATAAACTTGACTACATACATGATATGGGTTTTACCGCTATTCGACTCAATCCGATTTTTGATAATGCCGACAAAGGATATCATGGCTTTTGGGTGAAAGACTTTTATAAAACGGACGAGCATTTTGGCTCGATTAAGACGTTTCAAAAGCTGGTTAACGAAGCTCATAAACGCAAAATGAAAGTATTAATTGATTTTCCTGTAAACAATGTTGCGGCAAATCATATGTGGGTGACTGATCCAAATAAGCAGGATTGGTTTCATAAAAAACGGGATATAAAGGACTGGAACAACGCACAAGAGGTTGAAAATGGCTGGGCCGATGGGTTGCCGGACCTGAATCAGGATAACCCTGAGGTAAAAAACTATTTAATAAAGGCTGCTAAATGGTGGATTCAGAAAACAGATATTGACGGATATAGTTTACCCGAAGTAAACATGGTGCCTGTTAGCTTTTGGCATGATTTTTCAACTTTAGTTAAAGGTGTGAAGCAAAACTTTTTTCTAATGGGAATACCGGCAGTAAAATCACTAACCAATGGACTAGAGTATGAAAAGGCCGGGATTGATGGTCTTTTTAATGGGCCCGTTAGTGCGGATTTAAGGAACGCCTTTGCCAATACTAACCAATCGATTCAACCTGTTTTTTCTGAATTGGCCAACGGAAAAAAACCATTTGATACGTCAGCCAACATGGTAAATTATTTCGATAATGAATATACAACAAGATTCACCCAAGAAATTGTAAAAAATAGACAGTTCCCTGGCTCCCGTTGGAAGACGGCGTTGACCTATTTATATACGATTCCAGGAATACCTGTAATTTATTATGGAACGGAAATTGCTTTGAATGGCGGTGATATTCCGGATAATCGCCGGCAGATGAGCTTCAGAGCAGAAAAAGATTTAATTGATTTTATCACAAAAATCGGAGAGCTTAGAAATCAACTTCCATCTTTAACAAGAGGGAATCTTGAAGTATTATATGAAAAAAATGGCATGGTTATTTATAAGCGCGAATATAAAGGTGAAACCTCGGTCATTGCAATTAATAATACGAGAAAATCACAAAGTATCACGTTAAAGGGGAAGCAATTACAAGCGGGAAAAGAGCTTCGCGGTTTACTTAACGGTGATACGGTAAAGAGTGAAGGCGATCGATATACGATTATTCTCGACCGGGATTACTCTGAAATTTATGTGTTGGCGGATAAAACAGGGATGAATATTCCGTTTGTTTCAGCCATTATGATTGTGATCATTTTGGCCTGTTTATTTTTGTTTTTGGTCATCAGGAGAAGTAAAAGAAATATGAATTAAAAGAACGCACCGGAAAGCGTGATATGCTTCCGGTGCGTTCTTTGTCTAGCGCAGTTGCGTCTGATCAAGGCGCTGAAGCTTTTCTATTTATCCATTAATAATCTCCCCGCCGTTTACATGGAACATTTGGCCGCTAATATAGGAAGAATCATCGGATGCTAAAAAAACATAGCTTGGAGCAAGCTCATGCGGCTGCCCTGCTCTTCCTAAGGGAGTGGTCGATCCGAATACGGCTACTTGATCATCTGTAAAGGTAGAGGGTATGAGCGGGGTCCATATTGGGCCCGGTGCAACCCCGTTCACTCTTATTCCCTGCGATGCAAGCGATAGGGCAAGCGAGCGAGTGAAAGAAACAATTGCTCCTTTAGTGGCAGAGTAATCCAGCAACTGTTCATTTCCCTTGTAGGCAGTAATGGATGCTGTATTAATAATCGATGCTCCTTTTTTTAAATGTGGCAGGACCATTTTTGACATATGAAAATAGGAAAAAATATTGGTACGAAATGTTTTTTCAAGCTGGGCCGCTGTAATATTCAATAAGCTTTTTTGCGGATGCTGTTCCGCTGCATTGTTTACGAGTATGTCAATCTTTCCAAATTCTTCGATGGTTTTGTTCACGACATCCTTACAATAGTCTTCACTGCCAATATCGCCGGAAAAGAGCAGGCAGCGTCTTCCTTCTTCTTCAATTAACTGTTTTGTTTCTTCCGCATCTTGATGTTCTTCTAAATAGACAATGGCTACATCCGCGCCTTCTTTGGCAAAATAAATGGCCACTGATTTACCAATCCCGCTGTCACCACCGGTAATAATCGCCGTTTTTCCAGATAATTT
Source organism: Neobacillus cucumis (assembly GCF_016107705.1). The sequence goes on along the minus strand of NZ_JAEHGC010000010.1, from coordinate 146,740 downwards.
TCCGCTGGATTTATAATTTGCATCAATCGAAATGGGTCGAGGATTCATTTCACTTTCCACGCCAGGCTGATGATTTTGGTGCTGTGGCGGAAAAACTGCTTTTGGTTGCTTTTGGCTGCTCATATTGTTACCTCCAAGTGTTAATTACACCTGTTAGTCTTCGATAAAAACCTAAGAATATGAAAAAAGGGAAAAGGTTTTTCAACCATTTCCCACGTTTTCTATCGATAATTAATAAACTGAACATCAACAGTAAGGTCTGCTTCTCGAACTAATGAAATGATTTTTTGGAGATCATCCCGGTTCTTGCCACTGACACGTACCTGGTCGTCCTGCACCTGGCTTTTGACTTTAACACCGCTATTTTTAATGATTGTGTTTATTTTTTTGGCATTTTCTTTATCAATTCCTTGAACAAGTTTCGCCCTTTGCCTTACGGTTCCTCCGGAAGCTTTTTCAATCTTACCATAATCAAGATTTCTGATCGGAATCCCTCGTTTAATCAGTTTGCTTAACAGGACATCCTTCAATTGGTCTAACTTATATTCGTCATCCGAAATAAGGACAAGCTCTTCTTTATCAAGAGATACCTCACTCTTACTGCCTTTAAAATCGTAACGGGTTGAAATTTCTTTCATTGTTTGGGTGATTGCGTTTGTTACCTCAGAAAAGTCTACTTTGGATACAATATCAAACGAACTGTCTTTAGACATAACAAAATCCTCCTGTTTATCATTTCGCCAATTTTTGCATGGTTTCCCTTTATGGGTACATTATAGTAAAATATAGCAGTTCAAACAACTATCTCCAAAGGAAAGAAAAGGGGAATAAACATGTCATTAAAAGAATTGATTGGCCAGACTACCAGTTTGGAAGTGGCACGAAAAGCGCCATTTGGCTATTTTTTAACAGATGGAAATGAGGATGTCTTGTTACATATAAATGAAGCCGAGCGTGAATATGAAGAAGGGGAGCGCTTAGAGGTCTTTCTTTTCCATGATTCGCAGGGCAGGATGATTGCTTCAACAAAGATTCCGGAAATTTCTGTTGGCGGGTATGGCTGGGTCAAGGTAACAGATTTTAATCCGGGAATTGGAGTCTTTTTAGATATTGGTATGCAAAAGGACCTTTTATTAGGTGCAGACGATCTCCCAGCCCATAAATCCGTCTGGCCGAAGCCTGGTGATATGGTTTACATTACATTGAGGGTAAATCGTAATTATCTTTTGTACGCAAAGCTTGCCAGTGACCAGATCATTCAATCGATTTCCGTCAAGGCAACGAGACAGGCATTCAATAAAAATGTCCAGGGCCATATTTACCGTACGGCAAAAGTCGGCAGCTGGGTTTATACAATTGAGGGCTTTAAAGGTTTTATTCATGAGTCACAAAGACAGCAAGAACCCCGTCTCGGACAAAAAATTGAAGGCAGGATCATTGATGTAAAAGAAGATGGGACGGTTAATATCTCACTGCTTGCTAGAAAAGAGGAATCGCTGGATCAGGATGGAGAAATAATTTATGAATATTTAATGAGCAGAAATGGTGCCATGCCATACGGGGACAAGAGTATGCCTGAGGATATTAAAGAACGATTTGGTCTAAGCAAAGGTTCCTTTAAACGTGCTCTCGGAAAGCTGATGAAAGAAGGCAAGGTTTATCAGGAAAATGGCTGGACCTATGTAAAAAAAGATTAGCAAGTTATTACATACTCCTTTTCGAAATGCTTACACTAATGATTGAACATGAAGGAAAGGAGTTTTGAATTTGCCTCATACATCAGATAATGATAAAAAAGCACAGGACAATAATGCCTTAAGACATGAAAAAAACATGATGCGTGAAAAAAATCGCCAAGCAGGGAAAAATCAATACTCGAAAAAGACGGATCATAAATAAAAAATGGAGTGAGGCGCATGCCTCATTCCATTTTTTTTGGAAGTTGATTTAGGAAGAAAATCGAAATGGTTCCGGCACCGGTATGGGAACCGATTGCTGAGCCAATGGAAGAAATATATACCGCTTTGGGATGTAGTTCCTCTTCAATCATTGATTTCATTTCCAAGGCTGTTTCTTCATTGTCAGCATGACTGATTCCAACGACTTGCTCCTGAATATCGGAACCGCGCTCCTTCATCAATTCAATTAAACGGCGCAACACTTTCTTTTTTCCGCGTATTTTTTCAATCGGAACTAATTTTCCGTCCTCTACGTTTAAAACCGGTTTAATATTTAGTAATCCTCCGAGAAAGGCAGATGCTTTCGAAACCCTGCCGCCTTTTGCTAAATAGTCTAAGTCTTCGACGGTGAAAAGGTGCTCCATATGCTGACTTCTAAAAATAACATCCTTCAAAATTTCTTCTTTTGGAACATTTTTCGATGAAAGCCTTGCCGCTTCCATCACAATCAGTCCTTGTCCAAGAGAGGCACATTTCGTATCAATAATTGTTAAATCAAAATTTGGATATTTTTCCTTGACTTGGTCAAGAATCATAACAGCGGTTGAATAGGTTCCAGATAGCTGTGAGGAAAAGGCTATATAAATTCCAACTTCATTATTTTCAGCCATGTTTGTAAAGATCTGCTCAAATAATAGAGGAGATGCTTGGGATGTTTTCGGTACACTTCCGTTTCGAATGGCATCATAAACAGTTTTAGGATCAATGGTTTTTACATCCTCATACTCCTGACCATTTACGTGAACCTTTAGCGGAATCAGTGTTACATTGCTTTCAGAATAAAAATCGAGAGGTAAATCACATGCGCTATCCGCCAGAATCTTTATTGGCATGAAGCTCACCTGCTTTCAAGCTAATATGGTTAACTTTAGTTTATCGGTTTAAGGCTTAAAATACAATTCAGAAATGGAAAGAACTGCACAATCAGAACATTGAATTTTACAAATGAAGGGATGATGAAATGCTTTGGCTGCAAACGAAAAAAATAGTAATCGTCGTGGCGGGGGCTTTATTGAATGCGATTGCAATGAACTTATTTTTAATTCCTGCCAATGTCTATTCCAGTGGCTTTACAGGGATTGCCCAATTGCTTTCAAGAGTGTTAAGTGACCATACACCGCTACATGTCTCAATGGGATTTTTATTGCTAGTGTTAAATATTCCTGTTGCAATTCTTGGTTGGATGAAGGTAGGAAAGTCATTTACCATTTACAGCTTTCTCAGTGTAGTTCTTTCTTCTTTATTCTTATCCATTATCCCTATTACTAAGGTCTCTCATGACATCTTGTTAAATGCCGTGTTTGGCGGTGTAATTTTGGCTGTTGGGGTGGGAATCACTTTAAAATGGGGAGCATCAACAGGTGGATTGGATATCATTGCAATGGTTCTCTCAAGGATGAAAGACAAGCCGGTTGGGACGTATATGTTTATTTTAAATGGATTTATCATTGCAACTGCCGGGCTTCTTTACGGCTGGGAAAAAGCCCTTTATACACTAGTGACCTTGTACACGTCCACAAGGATTATTGATGCCATTCACACACGACATGAAAAGCTGACTGCGATGATTATTACAAAAAAAGCGGATGAATTAAAAAAGGAAATTCAAAACAAACTGGTTAGAGGGATCACAATGGTTCCGGCAAAGGGGGCTTTTTCTAATGAACCCCGAGATATGTTGATGATTGTGATTACTCGCTATGAGCTTTTTGATTTAGAAAGAATTATTAAAGAGGTAGACCCAAAAGCATTTACAAATATCATTGAAACAGCGGGAATTTACGGTTTCTTTCGAAAAGATTAACAGGAGGCATTATGAAAAATCTACTTTGTATCTTTCTACTATTTTTTTCTTTTCATACGAATACGTTTGCAAATGGAATCGAGAGGAATGTAAGTGATTCTGCGTTTACATTTAATGTAGTCCCTTCAGCAGGGCCGGAAGCTGTGGAATTTGAATTTCTTCTTAAGAATGAAGGAGAAATACCGCTTAACTTGGAATTCCCAACTTCTCAACTTTTTGACATTACCGTCACAGATAAAAGCGGCAATGAAGTATATCGCTATTCCAAAGGACGCTATTTTTTACAGGCCTTTCAAACAATAAAGATTGAGCCAAAAACCTCTTATAAAAGAATTGCTGTCTGGGATTATATGGTGGACGGAAAAAGGGCTCCTGCTGGTGAATACAATGCTCAAATCACATTAAAACCTGTAAATTTGAATGACAAACCTATATCAAATAGAGAGAAATTAACGATTCATAAAAAAATGATGATCCCTGAAGAGAATCCAGTCTTCCGACATGTGAAGGTGGAAGGAAACCGAGGGAAATACAAAATAATGGGTGAAACAAAACCATCAAAAGGGAATTTTTATTATACAGTGGAAGATGGGCACAGGGAGTTTGTTAAAGAAACACAAATAAGTATAGGACGGAAAACAGAAGAGTGGAAACCGTTTACGATTCAAGTTCAAATTTCTGAAACAAAGCTTCCTGAGCATGGTTCCTTCATTTTATTTTTATATGAACGAGACCATGAAAATAAAATAATCCATTCCTTCCCAGTTATTTTAGAAAAATTTTATCAGTAGGAAAGAAAAAGGAAAGCGCCAGGCGCTTTCCTTTTTCTTATTGCTCAAGCTCATTTTGCATTTGTTGGAGCTGACGTTGTTCGGCAAATGTAGAATTAGCAAATGCGGAACTTAAAGCATTTTTGGCTTTTTCCACAGCCGAATCACGTTCAGCAGGGCTGGCAGACTTCGCCATCTCCACAAATCTTCGTGCTTCCTGGAATAATTGGTTACCCATTTTTATATTCCTCCCAGCGAGGAGTCTTGCACATTGGACATTTTCTGAGCTTCCGCTTCAGCATAGGTCATGTGATAGGGGATACGTTCGGCATGCTTAGAGACCGTATCTTTTCCTTGCTGGACAAAGCGTTTTGATTTGTTTCGTTTACCCATTCGAATCCCTCCAATGTTTGAGCTTCGATTGAAACAGCAAGTGCTGCCTCAAAAATTAGTATGCTCCGAATTGACGTTTTCATTTAGGTAAACAATGGCGAAAAAAGCACTATTTTAAATTCAATAAATCAGCTATATATTCTCCAACACCATCTTCTTCATTCGTAAGGGTAACATCATTTGCAATATTTTTTAACTGATCGATTGCATTGCCCATCGCAATCCCATGCCCGGCATATTCAATCATTTCAAGGTCATTATCCTCGTCCCCAAAAGCAACCACTCTTTCAGCAGGAATATTGAAAAAATCCGCAGCCTTTTTCAAGCCAACCGCTTTATTTATACCCGATTTAATAATTTCAATCACATGCCATGGTGCAGCCCAACTGCGTTGTTCAATCACTTCCGCATGGATTTCAGATAAATGCTGGCGAATTAGCCGTAATTCATCCTCTTCTGTATGAATTAATAAGCTTGTTGGTGAATCCTTTAAAAAATTACTTAAATCACCGGTGGTCACCTTTGGTTTGCCCATTCCAAAAATATCAAGAAGCTTTTCATCGTGGTAATGAAAATAAACATCATCCATCACTTCTGCGATAATATTATGAAATTGGAAGGATCTGCAGGCATCAACAATTTCCTTTGCCACTTTAACATCCAATGGTTCATGAAATAATCCCCAGCCAGGGTTTCGTGGATGATGCATAAATGCTCCGTTGAAATTAACAATAGGAGTATCCAAGTCCAATTCACGATAATACATTTCACTAGAGCGGTACGGTCTCCCTGTTGCAATCATAACGATATGTCCCGCGTCTCGGGCTTTTTTCAAAATATCCTTTGTTTTTAATGAAATAGTTTTGTCGTCTTTTAATAATGTCCCATCTAGATCTAACGCAATTAAGTGTCTTTCTGCCATATGGATATGGACTCCTTCTCTATTTTTATTTTGGAAGCGATATAAGCTTTATTTTAGGAAAATGATTGTTTACATGATACACTACAATTGTGATTTTCTTACATACAATTGGAAGCAGGTTTAAAACTTGTATAAATACTATGTTAACAATTTTATACCTAACCTGTAAAAAAATTCACATCATACCAGGTAAATTATCGATATACTTATATATAGCTTCAGGGGGATTCTGTAGTGGTCATCATCGAAAGAGAGTACATTAAGGATATACCTGCACTAGAAGTTGTTAAAAAAGATATACATCAAGAATCACTGCCAACCATTATTTTTATTCATGGTATTACAAGTGCAAAGGAACATAACCTGCACTATGCCTATTTATTAGCAGAAAAAGGTTTTCGGGTGATTTTGCCTGATACCATCCACCATGGTGAACGTCAGAAAGAATTAGAGGAGAAGGAGTTAGTAACCGAATTTTGGAACATCGTCATCAAAACCATTACTGAACTTAAGACGCTAAAAGAACATTTCGTTCAACATGGATTGACTAATCCAAATCGAATCGGCCTTGTTGGAACTTCAATGGGTGGAATTATAACTCTCGGTGCAATCACCCAGTTCCCATGGATGAAAGCGGCAGTAAGCTTAATGGGGATGCCGGCATACGAGCAATTTTCTCTCTGGCAGCTTGACCATTTAAAAAGCCAAGGAATGGAAATTCCTTTTACTGAGGAAGAAATTGCGAATCAGCTTATGATTCTTAGGGATTATGATTTAAGTCTATATCCGGAGAAACTAGGACAAAGACCGTTATTGTTTTGGCATGGAAAAAAAGACCCGATTGTTCCGTATTCCTTAACGCATCAATTTTATGAAAACATTAAGTCAAGCTATAGCCAAGACCCTGAAAGGTTGGCTTTTATAACAGATGAACATGCCGGTCATAAGGTTAGCAGGGAAGGCTTATTAGCAACGGTTGATTGGTTTGTAAAATACTTGTAAAGCAAATAGAAAATGAACAGGAGTGAACATAATGAATGAGGAATTAAAAGAAAATATAATGGGTGCCCTTGAGCTAGTAGTCGATCCTGAATTAGGTGTTGATATCGTTAATTTAGGTTTAGTTTATAATGTGGAAATGGATGATCAAGGCAAAGTTGATATTACGATGACGTTAACTTCGATGGGATGTCCGCTCGCAGGAACAATTGTGGATCAGGTGAAAAGATCATTAGCAGATATTCCGGAAATCAAAGATGTAGAGGTTAATATCGTTTGGAATCCGCCATGGAATAAAGAAATGATGTCACGCTATGCTAAAATTGCCCTTGGAATTCGCTAATATTTTGTTTTTTTTAAACAGCAGAGTCGAACTCTTGCTGTTTTTTTGTCTTCACAAAACAGACATATTTAATCGCTCTTTAGTGAGTTACTTCACATTTTTCAAATATAAACAACTTTATAATACAGTTATTAAAGCTGTTTGATTTGAAATAGCTGATGTAGGAGGCGTTTCATCATGGCTATTAGCCGAGATTTTAATAAAGATCCATTTATCGTTATCTGGGAACTTACACGTGCTTGTCAATTAAAGTGTCTGCATTGCCGTGCCGATGCCCAATATGCAAGGGATCCGCGTGAATTAACCTTTGAAGAAGGCAAAAATCTTATTGATCAAATATATGAAATGAATAATCCTATGCTAGTCTTTACAGGCGGAGATCCGCTTATGAGGGAAGATATCTTTGATATTGCTAAATATGCAGTCGAAAAAGGCGTCCGAGTTTCGATGACACCAAGTGCAACTCCAAATGTTACGAAGGAAGCCATTCAAAAGGCGAAGGAAGTTGGTCTTTCCCGCTGGGCATTTAGTATTGATGGACCAAATGCAGAAGTCCACGACCATTTCCGCGGTACTGCAGGGTCCTTTGATTTGACGATGGAAAGAATAAATTACTTGCATGAGGTAGGACTGCCGATTCAAATTAATACGGTAATTTCAAAATATAATGTTGAATATCTAGATGAAATGGCGAAAATGGTCGAGGATTTAAACTGTGTACTTTGGAGTGTCTTTTTCCTTGTCCCGACCGGAAGAGGCCAGGCTTCAGATATGATCTCTCCAGTTGAACATGAAAGAGTTCTAAGATGGCTTTATGATTTAAGTAAACGAGTATCCTTTGATATTAAAACAACCGAAGCAATGCATTACCGCCGTGTGGTCATCCAGCAAAAAATGCGTGAAGCCAAACAACAAACCGATGAAATTGACTATTTAACTGCTCTAACGGAAAAAGGACTAACAGGATCAATAGACGGCTTAGGCCGTGCACCAAAAGGCGTCAATGACGGAAATGGTTTTGTGTTCGTCTCTCATATCGGTGATGTCTATCCTAGTGGACTTTTACCTGTAAAAGCGGGGAATATCCGTGAGACACCACTTGCGGAAATTTACCGTGAGTCTCCAATCTTTAAATCATTGCGAGATCCGGACTCGTTTAAAGGAAAATGCGGTGTTTGCGAATTCCGCTATGTCTGTGGGGGATCTAGATCTAGAGCATATGCGATGACAGGGGATTATCTTGAAAGTGAACCATTCTGCGTTTACATTCCAAAAGCATTAAGAGATAAGCAAGTCCAGTAAAAATTTCGGGGAAGTAATTCAAACCGAGTGCTTCCCCGATCCAAAATAAAAAAGGATGGTTTCCCATCCTATTCGATATTGCAATAAACAGCTGGACAATTCTCGCAGCCGATTTCATCTTTTAAATATTGAAGATCCAATATCGAAATTTTGCCTTTTTTAACTGAAATAATATTGTCCTTCTTTAATTCACTTAAAATACGATTCGTACTTTCACGGGAGGTGCCGCAGAAATTGGCAAGCTCTTGATTTGTAAGGGGTAAATCAATTAATATTTCACGGTCTTTATGAATACCATAGCTATTAGACATTCGAATAAGCGTTGAAAAAAGTGCGCCGCGTTTACCATTTAAGACAAGGTCACGAAATTTTGTTTGGGTTTTGCGGAAATGATCACTCATCCATTTCATGAATTCATAAGCAAGTTTGCTGTCTTGGAAAATTTCGCTTTCAATCACATCTTTTTTAATAGCGACAATTTCCCCTTCTTCTAGGACCTTGGCACTGAGTAAAAATTTTGGATTATCCGTGAACAGTGTCAATTCTCCACAAATATCATTTTCCCCACAGATTCTTAAGGAAAGCTCTCGTCCATCTGAGGTAATTTTACTAATTTGGATTTTGCCGGAAAGGATGATATAGAGCTCCTCAGCAGCCATTCCTTCTTGGAATAAAAATTTTCCTCTCTCACTTCTGAACTTACGGTCAGCGAATTTAAGTAATTCTTTTATTTCTAATGAATGGGTTGGTTTCATTTTCGTCATCATTCAGTTTTCACCCCGTCTATAGTTAAAAACTAGTTATATTTCACTAGGTCATTTTTTTATTGTTATAAACATTTTACCTCAGGTTTTTGTAAAAAAAAGAAGTAAACAATGACAATATAGTGAAAACTGATTATCGCTTTTTTGACAAGTGTTTTGAAATATTTTGCAATGAATATTTCCAAAAACAATCGTTTGTACCAAATCCATCTTCTGTTATGATAAAAGTAAGTTAACTAGTGAAAAAGTGGTTCATTAAAACTAAAATAAATGAGTGGTTTTTTAAAAATAATGGAGTTGATTAGAATGGAAAATACCATTATTAAAGATAAATTTAATCGGCCATTACATGATCTGCGGATTTCTGTAATTGACCGCTGTAATTTCCGCTGCCAGTATTGCATGCCAGCCGATCAATTTGGACCCGATTTTGTCTTTTTACCAAAAAGCGCTTTATTAACTTATGAAGAAATTGAGCGGCTAGCAAAGATCTTTGTTCAAATAGGAGTTGAAAAAATTCGATTAACAGGTGGAGAGCCGCTGTTAAGAAGAGACTTACCTGTTTTGGTTAGTAAACTCTCTAAAATAGAAGGTCTTAAAGATATTGGTTTAACAACAAACGGTGTAATGCTGAAGAAATTTGCTGAAAAACTAAAACAGGCCGGACTTAAACGGGTTAATGTCAGCCTTGACAGCCTGAATGATGAGTTGTTCGGAAAAATAAACGGACGAAATATCGGAACCAAACCTGTTCTAGAAGGAATCGAAGCAGCAAAACAAGCAGGATTAGGCGTAAAAATCAATATGGTAGTAAAAAAAGGGCTAAACGATACTGAAATTGTCCCGATGGCGGATTTTTGCAAGAAAAATGGTCTTGAGCTCCGGTATATTGAATTTATGGATGTCGGCTCAACGAACGGCTGGAAGATGGATGATGTCATTACGAAAAAGCAGATTTATGAAATGCTAAAAGAAAATTATGAGTTGGAGCCGGTGAACCCAGCTTATTTTGGTGAGGTGGCTAAACTTTATCGTTATAAAGATACGAATGTAAACGTTGGGTTTATTTCATCCGTGTCTGAGTCTTTTTGTTCAAGCTGTACCCGTGCACGCTTATCGGCTAATGGCCAAATATTTACCTGTTTGTTTAATGGAAACGGTCATGACCTTCGTAATATCATGAGAAATGGTGCGACGGACGAGGAACTTACTAAGCGGATTTCAGAAATTTGGAATGGCCGCGATGATCGTTACTCTGACGAAAGAATGGCTGAATCCAATAAGAAGCGGAAAAAAATTGAAATGTCTTATATCGGTGGATAATAAAAAACAGCCTGCTTTGACTTCAAGCAGGCTGTTTTTTTATTAATCTATATAGCGAGGGAATAAAATGTTATTTTCAAGGTGTACGTGCATGAAGGTTAATCCTTCAAGATCCTCCAACCGCTTGTAAACTAATCGATAAGTTCCGCAGGCATCTAGTGGAAGTTCAAAATCAGCTGTTACCGCGCGAATTTGTCTTAAAATTTCCCCGGCATGGTCATGTTCTTTTTCAAGCTCGACAATCATTGCAATGGCCTCTTCACGATTTGGGGCAGTATTATTTGCAAGCTGTCTAATTAATGGGAAAACAATTTCTTCTTCTTTTGCCATGTGTTCAATCATTTCTTTTTTAAATTCATAAAATAGTTCATTTACTTTTAACAGCTCTGGATGGTTGTCACCATGTACACGTGATACCTTTGTCACATAGGGGCTAAGTTGTGTTAACTCATCTTCTGTAGCACGGTGATACCCCGCAATAACATGATCGATAATCGTATTGGAATCAGAATTAGTCCATACTTCTAAATCTGTATCTGCAGGTTCACTTTTTTCATAAACCTCTTTTAATTCTTCGATTAAATTGTCCATATTTAGGTTGTTTTGTGCAGCAGCTTGAGATAGTGGTATATTACCGCCACAGCAAAAATCAATTCGGTTCTTTTTAAAAACATCACTTGTTTTAGGTAATTCGTTTACAATATCTTTAACTAATGTATCTGAAGTAAATGGAATGGACATTTTTGTTTCCTCCTAAATTGAAAAGTATTTTTTATTTCTTACTATAAGCATAATCGAAATCAAAAAAAAAACAGGTGACCTGAATCACACGATTCATATGAATTTTTTGTTTAAAATAAAAGTATGTTGTCACTTTGATAGTTGCGATGTTCATACCGTTTCGATAGTCTTATAATAAAATTGACTATCATGACTTAAGAATTTGACTGATTAAAGGCAGGAGCTGATTGCTTTGTTAGAAAGAAGAAATCCGATACCAGTAGGGGATGCGGTAAAAAAAATAATGGAAAACCAACTAGCTGGTGTGACTGAATATGTACCTATTGAAGAGAGTTATGGTCGTATATTAGCGGAAAATATTAATGCCACGAATGATGTCCCGCACTTTGACAGGTCACCATATGATGGCTTCGCAGTGCGTTCAATTGATACAAAGGATGCCTCGCTTGACCACTCTGTTGATTTTGAAGTCATTGACCATATTGGAGCAGGACATGTATCCAGTCAAACCGTGAATGAATTTCAAGCAGTCAGGATTATGACCGGTGCAATGATGCCGAATGGGGCTGATGCAGTTGTTATGCTTGAGCTGACAAATAGCTTCGAAAAGAATGGTAAACCTTTTATGTCCATTAAGCGCAAGCTTAATAAGGGGGATAATGTGTCATTTCGAGGTGAAGACACAAAAGCCGGGGAAACCCTAGTAAAAAAAGGTACATATATTAATCCTGGTGTACAAGCCATCCTTGCAACCTTTGGTTATAGTGAGGTTCCGGTCGCAAAAAAACCTGTTATTGGGTTATTTGCAACTGGAACGGAGCTTTTGGAGGTAAATGAACCGTTGGAACCGGGAAAAATCCGCAACAGCAATTCCCATATGATTGTTGCCCAAATTGAAAGAGCCGGAGGAATAGCCCATTATTATGGCAAGCTTCCTGATGATTTTGATACATGCTTTAATGCAGTGAAAAATGCTTTAGAAAAGGTCGATTTACTCATCACAACTGGTGGAGTGTCGGTTGGTGATTTTGATTATCTTCCGGAAATCTATCAAAAGTTGGGAGCCGAGGTTTTATTTAATAAGGTGGCAATGAGGCCAGGGAGTGTGACAACCGTTGCTAAATTTCAAGGTAAAATTCTTTTTGGTCTCTCGGGAAATCCTTCAGCTTGTTATGTAGGCTTTGAATTATTTACGAGGCCGATTATTCGTAGGATGTTGTTTTCAACTCAACCGCATCTAAGAAAAGAAAAGGCTGAACTCCTGGCAAATTTTCCAAAACCAAATCCATTTACCCGTTTTGTTCGAAGCACTGTGCAAATTAATGAAGGCAGGCTGACAGTATCGCCTAGCGGGACAGATAAGTCCAATATCGTGACAAGTCTTGCTGGTGCAAATTCTTTAATGGTGCTGCCTGGTGGCACAAGGGGTTTTGAGGCGGGCAATGTGGTCGATGTCCTTATATTAGAAGATCAAACCGGAAGTGAGTGGCCTTGGTAACGCCAGTTATTTTTCAAATCGTTGGCTTTCAAAATAGTGGAAAAACGACTTTAATTCTTCAACTTATTGAAGCTTTAACATTACGAAACCGCAAAACCGTTACGATTAAACATCATGGCCATGGTGGAAAGCCGACTGTATTATCCGGAAAAGATTCTTCTAGGCATATTGATGCTGGAGCAGCTGCTTCCATTGTCGAAGGAGAGGGGAGATTGCTGCTTCAAGTGGAAAACACAGTAACACCACTTGAAAAGCAAATTGAACTTTTAAAAAATTTACAGCCAGATGTCATCTTAATTGAGGGGCATAAATATCAGCATTATCCAAAGCTTTTGATTATAAGAGATAAGGCGGATCTCTCATTGTTAGAAATAGTGCAAAATGTAAAAATTGTTCTATATTGGGATGAAACAATAAAACCAATTTTAGATCAACAAGAAGATATGATTCACTTTTCTATTCACGATAAAACAGCTGTAAATAAAATTGCAGAATTATTAATAAAAAAGGAGGCCTAGGCCTTCTTTTTGTCTCTCTTTTATCAAAAGTGTTGATTTCCGCTCCAGGCGCAAGCGGTTCGTGGGCGTTCCGGGGAGCCTCCTCGTCGCTTTACGATGGGTAAAAGTGAATTTTTTTTCACAATTTTCTCGGTAGATCTGTGATTTGTTTCACATATTTTCTGGTTCTTCTATCTTATATTTAGGATAAGCCAAGGGAATAGGAGTGAATGAAATGAAGCTATTTTTACCAAAACAGCATGGTGCGTGGGCGATGGCCATCATTCCATTTTGGCTAGGAGTGATAAATGGGGGATTTTTATGGCAGGACATTCCCTTTTTTATTGGCTGGATTTTATTATATCTAGGGACCTATCCGATGCTGCTTTTATTTAAAAAGAAGAAGCTTTCTTTTTATACAAAATGGACCCTTTTTTACATGATCCCTGCTATTTTATTCTTGCTGTTTCCACTTCTTAAACGACCTTCCATCGTTCATTTCGGTCTTTTGATGGTTCCGTTTTTTATCATTAATGCCATTTTTTCAACGAAGAATAAAGACCGGGCTTTAATGAATGATTTTAGTGCTATTTTTGCTTTTTCCATTGCCGGTTTAGCTACCAGTTATCTAGGGCTTGGGGTGATAACGGCTCATTCCGTCTTGCTCTTCTTATCCTCTGTTTTGTTTTTTATCGGTTGTACGTTTTATGTAAAAACAATGATTCGGGAAAAACGAAATATGCATTTTAAATGGATATCATGGGTTTATCATATCCTAATACCTGCGGTTTGGGTCATATCCGGTTTTTGGATTACGGCAATAGCCTATATACCGAGCCTTATTCGCTCGATTCTTTTTTATGGAAAATCATTATCACCAATACAAATCGGTATTTATGAAATCATTAATTCGGCAATCTTTTTTATTGTTATGACTATACAATTGATGATCCTAAAATAAAAAATCGGTCTACTCGACCGATTTTTTAGTCTATTTTACATATGTCTATCGGACAATCCTCACAATCAATTTCAGTCTTTAAATAATTAAGGTCATGGACAGTAATGGACCCTTTATTCACCGAAATAATCCCATTTTTTCGCAGTTCGCTAAGTAAACGATTCACCACTTCACGGGATGTACCACAAAAATTGGCGAGATCCTGATTGGTTAACGGTAATTCAATTAAAATTCCGTTACTCGTTTTATTTCCATAACTATTCGTAATTCTTATAAGAGTAGAATATAATGCACCTTTTTTACCGTGAAGGACGAGATCACGGAATTTTGTCTGCGTTTTTCGATATTGCTTACTCATCCATTTCATAAATTCTAAGGAAAGCGGAAGATTTGTCGAAAGTTTTTCTTCCAGAACATCCTTCATAATTACCGCCACTTCTCCGCTCTCTACCACGCGGGAACTTAATAGATAGGACGGGGATGGGGTAAATAAATCAAGTTCTCCAACCAATTCTCCTCTCGAACACATTCTTAAGGTAAGTTCACGTCCATCAGGGATTATTTTCGTTAATTGTACTATTCCGCTTTGGATCATATATAGTTCATTGGCCGTAGAACCTTCTTGGAAAAGAAAAGAGCCCTTTTCCATTTTACGAGTATGATGGAACAATTTTGAAAGTTCATCTAGCATAAAGGGAATTTCATTTAATGACTTCATATCCATAACCACCTTAAAGGGGGCGAATCGAATCGCAAGTTTATACTATAATTATATTGATTACAAAGAAAATTTAGCAATAACTGTAGAATAAATTCATACAATCGTCATAAACTAAAAAAAATGCCGAATATTACTTGGGAAATAATGTCGGAAAATGGTAAGTGTATGAAGGAAATTCCTCTAATGGTTACGTTATATTTGGAAACAATAATACTGTACTCGATAAGGAGGGATTTGGATGGGACAAAATCGCCAATTTAAATCAGGACAAAAGGCGCCAAACAATGGAGTATATCTTGAGGTAGGCGAAACGGGAGATAATGTTGTAAATCCCAAAAAGATTAAGTTAAAAGCAGGAGATGCATTCCCTGAAACGTCAAATGATAACCGCCATTGGACCTATCAGCGGAAACCATAAAACAATGAAAAAGTCATCCAAAAAGGATGGCTTTTCTCATGTGCAAAATTTGTAATTAATCAGGAATCGGATATAATATAAATAAAGGTCAAAAAAGGTCAAATGAGGTGGGAGTATGGATTTAAACCAAATGACAGAACGTTTGCAAACTGGTTTACTCAATGCGCAAACAATTGCCATAAAACATCATCATCAAGAGGTGGATGAACCTCATTTATTTATATCACTAATGAGCCAGGAAGATAGTCTGGTCGTTACTATAATGGAAAAAATCGGATTGTTGCCGCAGCAGGTGGAAGAACAATTTATGCAAGAGCTTGCAAAAAAACCGCAGGTTACCGGGGGAGGGGCAGAACAAGGAAAACTTTTCATCACGGGATTGCTGCAAAGGCTATTTGCAGAGGCAGATGATTTTGCTTCAAAATTTTCAGATGAATATTTATCAGTTGAACATGTATTGCTCGCTGCTGCCTATTCAAATGAAAGCAACTTAAAAAAAATGATAAAAGCATTAGGTAAAACACCAGAAGATATTATGGAGGCAATTAAAGAAATAAGGGGGAACCAACGAGTGACTTCACAAAATCCTGAGGCAGGGTACGATGCTTTAAAAAAATACGGCAGAGACTTAGTAGCGGAGGTAAAAGCCGGCAAAATGGACCCGGTAATTGGCAGGGATGCAGAAATTCGTAATGTTATTCGAATTTTATCAAGAAAAACGAAAAATAATCCGGTTTTAATTGGTGAGCCCGGAGTAGGAAAAACGGCGATCGTTGAAGGGTTGGCGCAAAGGATTGTAAGAAAGGATGTTCCTGAAGGTCTAAAAGATAAAACGATTTTCTCATTGGATATGAGTGCTTTAATTGCGGGTGCAAAATTCAGGGGAGAATTTGAGGAAAGACTGAAAGCAGTTTTAAATGAAGTAAAAAAAAGTGAAGGACAAATTCTCTTGTTTATTGATGAAATTCATACAATTGTCGGCGCTGGTAAAACGGGAGGAGCAATGGATGCGGGGAATATGTTAAAACCAATGCTAGCACGTGGAGAACTGCATTGTATTGGTGCGACTACACTTGATGAACATCGAAAGTATATTGAAAAAGACCCTGCTCTTGAAAGAAGATTTCAACAGGTTCTTGTTCAGGAGCCAGATGTGGAAGATACCATCTCGATATTAAGAGGGTTAAAAGAACGTTTTGAGGTTCATCATGGTGTGAAAATCCATGACCATGCACTGGTTGCAGCCGCAACCTTATCAGATCGCTATATAACGGACCGATTTTTACCTGATAAGGCGATTGATTTGGTAGATGAGGCATGTGCACTGATTCGAACGGAAATCGACTCGATGCCAACAGAACTGGATGAGGTTACACGCAGGGTCATGCAGTTAGAAATTGAAGAGGCTGCTTTAAGAAAGGAACAGGATGAAGCAAGTAAACAAAGACTGGAAATTCTTTTAAAAGAGCTAGCGGAACTTAAGGAACAGGCAGATGCCATGAAAGCAAAATGGCTTCTTGAAAAGCAAAGCATCCAAAAGCTCCAAGAGAAGCGGGAGCAAATTGAAAAACTTCGCCGTGAACTTCAGCAGGCAGAGGACCGTTATGATTTAAACAAAGCTGCAGAACTTCGCCATGGACTTATTCCATCAGCCGAAAAGGAACTAAAGGGGTTGGAAACCGCAGCTGAAAAGAGTGATAAGCTTCTAAGGGAAGAGGTAACAGGGGAGGAGATTTCAAATATTGTTTCGAGATGGACAGGAATCCCATTATCAAAACTGGTAGAAGGAGAAAGGGAAAAACTATTAAAGCTCGAATCCTTATTACATGAGCGAGTCATAGGTCAAGATGAGGCAGTACAATTGGTTTCAGATGCTGTACTTCGTGCTCGTGCTGGGATTAAAGATCCAAACCGTCCAATTGGCTCTTTCCTATTTTTAGGCCCAACCGGTGTCGGGAAAACGGAATTAGCCAAAGCCTTAGCTGAGGCTCTCTTTGATAGTGAGGAGCAAATCATTCGAATTGATATGTCGGAATATATGGAGAAGTTTTCTGTTTCAAGGCTAATTGGTGCACCTCCTGGTTATGTGGGGTATGAAGAAGGCGGCCAGTTGACGGAAGCTGTTCGAAGAAGGCTTTATTCCGTCATCTTGCTTGATGAAATTGAAAAAGCACATCCGGAGGTTTTTAATATCTTATTACAAGCCCTTGATGACGGGCGAATTACTGATTCGCAAGGAAGGACTGTAGATTTTAAAAATACAGTCATGATTATGACATCCAATCTGGGATCACAGTATTTACTTGAGGGCAGTGAAAATGAGAGTGAAATAAGTGAAACTACTAGAGATAAAGTATTTAATCAATTAAGAACTCATTTTAGACCGGAGTTTTTGAATCGAATTGATGAAACCATTCTGTTTAAACCATTATCATTAAGTGAAATCAAAACGATTGTAGTGAAAATGATGAATGAACTAGAGAATCGTTTAAAGGATCAACATATTGAAATTTCTGTTAGTGATGAGGCAAAAGAGTTTATCGCTGAAAATGGGTTTGATCCTGTTTTTGGAGCAAGACCATTAAAGCGGTATATTCAGAGAAGTATTGAGACAAAGCTGGCTAGGGCGATCATTGCGGGAAAAGTACGCGATCACTCGAAAGTATTTGTGGATTGTGATAATAGGGAAATAGAAATATCCGTTCAATAAAGCATAGAGTACGTAAAGAAAAAAGGTCATCCTAAAAAGAAGGATGACCTTTTGCTACCGTTTAATGTTTTTGAGCCGGTTCGTTCGGAATCACTGCAGAAATAACATAAACTAAAATGGTTACGATTACTCCTAAGATTGCACCGAGTTGAAAATTAAAAGCAGATCCAGTCATCGAGCTGACAACATACGTTAACATCTCAGCTAATAAAAATGCCCAGAAAAAAGTCCAAAAATATCGCACAAAAATTCACCTCTAAAAGTTTTTCATCTCGTTTAATATTACCATAGCATATTAAATTAATAAACGCTATTTTCGCTTTTTCCATTATGGGCTAAAAAATACGTTGAATACCTTGCTAATTGGGCAAACCCCCCTTTCAACTTATGTGAAGCAACATACAATATGGTGAGGGTTTATGTAAAAGGGGATATAACGATGGAGAACCGGAATTTTCAGTTAGATACCGAGTGGAATATTATCCATTACCCTGAAAGGCCTACAGGTTTCGGGATTTTAGTAATCGGTGATGAAAGGCATTTTGTGGATGAAAGCAAAAGCTTCTGGGTTCAGAATGAAGGAAAGCTTACGATTATCAACCAATTAAAAGAATCTGGGTACACCATTTTTTCCTCAAATCTGTATGGCCGAAATTGGGGCAGTGAAGAAGCGGTGGAACTAGCCGAAAGATTATATCAATATGTGATTCGCAATGAAATCTTGAATGACAAGATTCATATTTTAGCAGAAGGTATGGGGGCTCTTGTGGCAATAAAGTTAATGGAGAAAATGAAGGACCATCTCAGGTCAGTGGCTCTCCTAAATCCGATTCTTTCCTTAAAGCATCATCTTGAACAAGAGAAGGAACATAAATTTTTCTATAAAAAATTGATGAAAGAATTAGAGGCAGCTTATAAAAAGGATCATAAAATTCTTGAAGGTGAGCTTCTCCAATCGGATGGTGTGATTAAACTTGACTTTGGCATACCTGTAAAAATCATTCATGTAATGTCAGGTGGGAAATCCTATCATCAATCGAAGCTTATTCAGCAAATTGTCAGCCAAACGGAAATTAGCCCTAGTTATGTTGTTCCTGAAAAAAAACAACAGCTGGGTAAAATGTTTATAAAGTTTTTCAAGCGATATGAAATATTCCTTTAATTCACCTCCTCCCTAAATGAAATAATTCCTTATTATCTGCATAGGATTCAATAAGGTAATTTTAGGGAGGAAGATTTTATGGACAAGGCAGTTATTTTTAATGTATTCGATTTCGTTAGCTTTCATTTCTGCAAGGCATTGTTGAATAATGGGGTAGAAGTGAATGGGGTTGTATTGGATAAGAGTCAAAAGGAACCCTATCTTGATGAGAAAAGACTGGAAGTTGGCAGAAATGCTAACTTTAATGAGTATTTATTAACAGATTGGGCAGTACGAAATGACGAGCCTATCTCAAAAACGAATGTTATTATTTCTCTTTATGACCTCTATATGCTTCATAAAGAGAATCTTTTGGAAAGTAAATCTGTAACAAAGCCCATTCTTCGATACGTGAATGAAAGGGAAGGAAAAGATTTAATTGTTTTACTTCTGCCGAGCCAATTGGCTGCAAGCTCAAAATTCTCAAATACGTTAAACATCTTTAATGACTTTCTTACGAAAATGAATATACCGGCGGACGAAACACAATTCTTTTATTTACCTACTATTTATGGTCCGTGGCAGCCTGAAACCTTTCTCTTCCAAAGAAAAATTTTAACTAATCTGAATAGAAGTGTTCAGGGTCAAGGTGAGCGGGAAGATCGGGCAGACGCATTGTTTATTGATGATGCTCTTGATGCTATGTTGGAAATCATCGAGAGCAAAAAGCCCGGAAGTTATTTCTTTGAAAGCGGTAAAAAGAATTATTGGAAATTGTGTGCAGAGTATTTACAAATCGACGGGAAACCACTCGATTCAGATTTAAGTGGAAATATTGTGGGTAATCGAAAGATTGTCAGGGTGCCTGTCAAAAGTGTTACGGCTATCGATGACTCCTTTTCAAAACAGATCGACCATATTCAACAGTTATATTCAAATATACTGTAAACCAAGGCAAAGGATTATTGATTTACAGATAATGGATACAGAGGAAATTTATCTTTTCATTTTATTTCATAGGGGTTAGAATATAATTGGTTAAAATGGTGTTGTGTAACGTGTTATGGGTCTGGCGCTGTAAGAAGGAGATGCATTTAATGCTAAACCGTTTCGGGATCATTCTTTTATGCTTTTTTTTACTTAGTGCTTGTGGAGAAACAAAGTCCACCGGCAAATTACAGAAAGTTGGGCTGTTAGTTCCCGAAACAGTCAATGATCAAGTATGGGGGACAAAAGGCTTTAAAGGGATGCTCCGAATTCAATCCAAGTTTAATGCGGATGTTTATTATAAAGAAGGGATGAATTCAGAACCAGTTGTGAAACGAGCTGTTAAAGAATTTAGCCAAAAAGGGGTTAACTTAATTTTTGGACATGGTTCTGAATATGCCGAATACTTTAATGATATTTCCAAAGACTATCCCAAGATTCATTTTGTCAGCTTTAATGGTGATGCAAAAAACAAGAATACAACCAGCTTGAATTTTAAAGGGCATGCAATGGGTTTTTTTGGCGGGATGGTTGCTGCACATATGTCAAAAAGGCATAATGTAGGTATACTGGCTGCTTATGAATGGCAGCCTGAAGTAGAGGGCTTTTATCAGGGGGCTTTGGCTGAAAACAAAAATACAAATGTTGACATTGAATATGTCGGCAATTGGGATGACGAGAAAAAAGCTATCGAGTTGGTTGATCATATGATGAAAAAGGGAGTGGATGTTGTCTATCCGGCTGGAGATGGGTTTAATGTTCCAGTGATTGAAAATGTAAAGGAACACGGATTATATGTAATTGGGTATGTATCGGACCAATCGGATTTAGGTGAAAATACGGTTCTAACCAGCACCATTCAACAAGTGGATAAATTATATGAATTAGTGGCAAAACAATACAATGAAAATCATTTAAAATCGGGTAATCTTTCATTTGACTTTAGAGATAATGTGATTACATTAGGTAAATACAGTCCTCTCGTAAACAAAGATTTTAGACAAAAAATGAACAAGCAAATTGAAAAATATAAACAAACAGGAAAATTACCACAAGAAGGAGATACATATGATTAATCAAGATAAATCTTTACAATTTATGCAAATTGCAATGAAATACTTACCAGAGGCAAAGGACCAATTAGATAAGGCAGGAGTAGAATTATCAATGGATTTGATTCAGCCTTTTATGAACCTATTTACGAAGGTAATGCATGAAGCCTATGAACTTGGTTGGGAAGAAGCTAAGAAGGAATTAGAACACGAATAGAAATCAGCTGCCAACAAAAGGCAGCTTATTTCTTTTTCCAGAATTGTTCAATAAAAGGATAAATCTTTTGAAACAGTGGTTTTAAATTTCTGGTAGACTCTACTAAAGTGTCAAGATGGACGATTAATTCACCATAATCGATATAGTTTGGACTATAATTTGTTTCCGGCGGTTGAAGTTGTTCTTGTCTCCTTTGGCCAGGTCCAAACATGAAATGATCAAACATATTCCCACGGTCCCTAACATCTTCCTGAAGGTTTTCATCCATTTGAAAAAACCCCCTTTAAAATTGTTTATAATCTAGAATATGTTTAAATAAATAAAGGGTATGGACAATAGCGGAGGATGAATGTGTAATTTCCAGTTGATTAAATTGGGGTGTATTTGATAAAATTAGTACCAAGTCATAATATTTGATATTAATTATTATTAAAAAGGGTTTACCTTATAAAAGGAGATGGCTGTGATGAAAGCCGGTATTATTGGAATGGGCAGATATTTGCCTGAAAAAATTGTGACAAATGCTGATTTAGAAAAGGTAATGGATACTTCAGATGAATGGATTCGGACACGGACGGGTATTGAAGAGCGCCGAATTGCCGACGATAATACAGATACATCGGATATGGCTTTTGCCGCAGCACAAAATGCGATTAAGAATGCAGGAATTACATCAATGGACATTGATTTGATTTTAGTTGCAACGGTAACTCCTGATCATCCGTTTCCGTCAGTTGCCTGTGTCCTACAGGAACGATTAGGCGCAAAAAAGGCAGCGGCAATGGATGTAAGTGCAGCTTGCGCCGGCTTTATGTATGGAATCATAACGGGGTCGCAGTTTATTGAGACAGGGGTTTATAAAAATATTCTAGTTGTCGGGGTAGAAAAACTTTCGAAGATTACCGATTGGAATGATCGAAATACAGCAGTTCTATTTGGTGATGGTGCCGGTGCTGCGATTATAGCGCCTGTATCAGATAACCGCGGGATCCTGGCATTTGAACTAGGTGCTGACGGTACTGGTGCAAAGCATCTTTATCAGGATGAATATATCATTATGAACGGACGAGAAGTATTTAAATTTGCTGTACGCCAAATGGGCGAAAGTTGCGTAAATGTGCTGAATAAGGCTGGACTAACCAATGATGATGTGGATCTGCTTATTCCGCACCAAGCAAATATTCGCATCATGGAGGCTTCTAGACAGAGGTTAGAGCTTCCGGTTGAAAAAATGTCAAAAACAGTCCAAAAATATGGAAATACTTCATCAGCATCGATTCCGATTTCCATTGTTGAGGAATTAGAAGCAGGAAAAATTAAAGATGATGATGTGATTGTAATGGTAGGATTCGGCGGTGGCTTGACATGGGGAGCTATTGCAATCCGCTGGGGAAGATAACCTTTAAGCAATCGGGCTTAGAATGAATATAGAACAAATTAGAATAAATAGGGAAGAATAGTTGGAAAAGGAGCTGTAATTCATGGAAAAGCGTAGGGTTGTGGTTACAGGGGTTGGAGCGGTTACCCCTCTTGGCTTGGATGCTGAAACCACATGGAAAAATATTATTGATGGAAAATCAGGTGTTGGTCCATTAACGAGAGTAAATGCAGATGAATATCCGGCAAAGGTAGCTGCGCAAATCAATGATTTTAATTCGGAAGTCTATATGGATCGAAAAGATGCCAGAAAAATGGACCGTTTTACTCAATATGCAGTTGCTTCTGCTATAATGGCTGTTAAGGATGCTGATTTGACCATCAATGAGGAAAATTCCCATCGAGTGGGTGTTTGGATTGGTTCAGGAATTGGCGGTATGGAAACATTTGAAGATCAATATGAAATTTTTCAAAAAAGAGGTTACCGAAGAGTTAGTCCATTCTTTGTTCCAATGTTGA
Source organism: Neobacillus cucumis (assembly GCF_016107705.1). The sequence continues at coordinate 123,323 of NZ_JAEHGC010000010.1, read as the reverse complement.
TTCCTGATATGGCTACTGGTCAAGTATCGATTACTCTTGGTGCTAGAGGTTTTAATAACTGTTCTGTAACGGCCTGTGCAACTGGAACTAATTCAATTGGAGATGCTTTTAAAGTAATCCAGCGCGGCGATGCAGATGTCATGGTTTCAGGCGGTGCGGAAGCGCCTATTACGAAAATGTCGGTTGCTGGCTTCTGCGCCAATACTGCACTTTCAACAAATCCGGATCCGCAAACAGCAAGCAGACCTTTTGATAAAAATCGCGACGGTTTCGTTATTGGTGAAGGGGCTGGTATCGTTGTCCTTGAAGAATTAGAACATGCATTGGCACGCGGTGCAAAAATCTATGCTGAAATTATTGGCTATGGTGCTACAGGTGACGCTTACCATATTACTGCTCCAGCTCCTGGTGGCGAGGGTGGAGCGCGGGCTATGAAAATGGCCCTAAACGATGGCGGTCTGAAACCAGAGGATATGGATTACATTAATGCTCATGGAACAAGTACTGAATATAATGATAAGTTTGAAACATTAGCGGTTAAAGAAGTTTTTGGCGAACATGCCTATAAACTGGCAATGAGTTCAACTAAATCCATGACAGGGCATCTTCTTGGTGCGGCTGGTGGAGTTGAGGCAATCTTTACCGTATTAGCAATAAGGGACAGCATACTCCCGCCAACAATTAATTACGAGACTCCTGATCCGGAATGTGATTTGGACTATGTTGTAAATAAAGCCCGTTCACAAGAGATTAATGTGGCAATGAGTAACTCTCTTGGATTTGGCGGTCACAATGCAACGATTGTCTTTAAAAAGTATAAATAATGACGTTTAAAGGACTGGGCATATGCCTAGTCCTTTCTTATTTCTTTGGCTGTTTTAAAGGACATTGTTGATTTTGAACAGCGTTGATTGGAGCGGAAGGCACGAAGACTCCTGTGGGAGTAAGGGACAGGGGAGACCCCGCAAGAGCGAAGAGACGAGGAGGCTCCCCGAACCGCCCACGAACCGCTTGTGCCTGGAGAGGAAATCAACAACAGGTTTAACAAAGCCATTTCTTTAGAACCTTTAACTTTACCCGTTCATAAAATGTTTTAGGGAGTTACCTGAAAAATGGAGTGAGGGAATGGGAATTGTACGAACAAATCAATGGCTCGAAGAGGAGTTTGACCGCCCAACGAAGATTTGCGAGAAATTACTGCCCTATTTTAAGGGGTACACTGCGAATGAAATCTACCATCAATTAATCAGCTTTGGAATGTATAAGCCCTCGAGGAGCTCAAAATACATTTTTGACATAATGATAAAAGAAAACATGTGGAATCAAGTGGAGAAACTTTTTCAAGATTACCAAAAAAAATGGTCAGGTCCGGATATTCCGATTTTTCTCTTTCCAATTGCCCAATCAGGAGGGTTTTTCTTTCGGGTGGAGAAGAACAAATCAGGTGTTTCTTATCCGGATAAAATGTTCCTATTTCTATCCCCTTTAGATGACTCGAAGGAATTAGAAGCCCTTTTTGTACACGAATATCACCATGTCTGCAGGCTAAGTAAACTAAACAAGAAAATGAACCAATATACCCTATTGGATTCTATCATTATTGAAGGACTTGCTGAATATGCTGTATTAAAAAATTGTGGGAGAAATTACACAGCAAGCTGGTGTCACATGTATACGGAACAAGAAATAAAGGGTTTTTGGAAAAAGTATTTAAATGATCAGCTTGATCGTAAAAAAAATGAGAGAACTCACGACCAGCTATTATATGGGGGAGGAAGGATTCCTAAACTACTGGGATATGCTGCCGGTTACCAAATTGTGAAGGAATATTACGAAAGTCATCACTATTCTACAAAACAATCTTTTACGATCCCTTCTTCCAAATTCATAGAATAGAAAAAGAGAAAGAGCCTGATAAATCAGGTTTTTTTTATTTTAATATGAGAGAAAAATAACAATTTTCCCAAAAGTGTTGCAATTGAAATAATTCTGTAATAAAATTTTATTAACATACAAAATTAAACAGAATATGTTATTACTTGAAATTATGGTGATTTCAAGATAGGGATTTTTATAGAATGATATAGTTTAGGGGGTCTCAATTTTGGTCAATCATCCACTGTTACAGGTGCAGAACCTTCGAACCACGTTTCGGATTGAAAACGATTATTTCGCTGCTGTAGATAATGTCTCATTGACAGTAAATGAAAATGAAGTATTAGCAATCGTGGGAGAATCGGGATGTGGAAAAAGCGCATTTGCTCTGTCCATCATGGGGTTGCATCCAAAGGATAGAACGAAGCAAGAAGGGAATGTGAATTTTAAAGGAAAAAATCTGCTGTCCCTTCAAACTGCAGAAATGAATAAAATCCGAGGCAAAGAGATTGGAATGATCTTTCAAGATCCACTGACAGCTCTTAATCCACTTATGACCTGCGGAAATCAAATAGAAGAAAGTATGATCTTTCACACTAATTTATCTGGACCAGAAAGACAAAGAAAAGTTATTGAGCTCTTGAAAAAGGTAGGGATCCCTAATCCAGAGCGAACCTACAAACAATATCCTCATGAATTATCCGGCGGAATGCGGCAGCGTGTCGTAATCGCCATTGCCATTGCATGTGACCCGCAGCTAGTGATAGCAGATGAACCGACCACCGCATTAGATGTTACGATACAAGCCCAAATAATGGATTTACTAAAAGAACTGCAAAAGCAGACGAAAGCGGGTATTATTCTTATCACTCATGACCTTGGAGTCGTTGCTGAAATGGCCGATCGTGTTGCAGTTATGTATGCAGGAGAAATTGTTGAAATAGCAGACGTGAATACATTATTTAGAAAGCCCTTACATCCCTACACAAGGTCATTATTTAATTCCATTCCATCCTCTACCACATTCAAGGGAAGATTACATGTTATTCAAGGTATTGTACCGTCCTTGAAAAATTTACCAAGGGCCGGATGTCGGTTTAAAGACCGGATTGAGTGGATTGATGTCCATGAACATGAAGAGAATCCGGTGTTACGAGAAGTTAAACCAAATCATTTTGTGCGATGCACTTGCTATAAAAACTTTCACTTTCCAGAAAAAAACATGGGAGACATGAACTATGTCATTTCTTAAGGTCAATAATCTTAAAGTATATTATCCAATTCGTGGTGGTTTTTTCAAAAGAGTGGTTGGTCATGTAAAGGCTGTGGATGATATTAGCTTTGAACTAAAACAGGGAGAAACATATGGATTGGTGGGTGAATCAGGGTGCGGTAAAACAACAACCGGCAGAACTCTGATCGGACTTATAAAGGCTACTTCAGGGGAAATTCTTTTTGAAAATCAGGATTTAATGAGAATAAGCCGCCGTGATTTTCATCATTATCGGCAAGATATTCAAATGATTTTTCAAGACCCTTATTCCTCCTTAAATCCAAGAAAACGGGTGTTGGATATCGTTGCTGAACCGCTTAGAAATTTTGAAAAGCTTTCGCCAACAGAAGAGAGACAAAAGGTACAGTTTTACATAGAAAAAGTTGGTTTAAATCCGGAAGCCATCTACAAATATCCGCATGAGTTTTCAGGCGGGCAAAGACAGCGGATTGGGATTGCCCGTGCTTTAACCTTAAAGCCAAAGTTAATCATTGCTGATGAACCTGTCTCGGCTCTCGATGTTTCCGTTCAGGCACAGGTCTTAAACTTTATGCAGGATATTCAGAAGGAGTTTAATCTGACCTATTTATTTATTAGCCATGATTTAGGGATTATTCAACATATGTGTGACAGGATTGGTATTATGTATCGCGGCCAATTCGTTGAGGAAGGAACAAGTAGAGATATATATACAAATCCACAGCATATCTATACAAAGAGATTAATTTCAGCGATTCCGGAAATAAATCCGGAAAACAGAGAAAAACAAATTAAGATTCGACAACAGGTAAATAACGAATATAGAGATTCCTATAATAAATATTTTAATGCTGAGGGTAAAGTTTATAATCTTAAATCTATTTCTGAAACCCATTCAGTTGCACTACCATAGGGAGGGGTTTATATAAATGTTGAAATTTATTTTACGCAGAATCTTGGTAATGATCCCTCAGCTAATTATTTTAAGTATACTTATATTTTTGTTGGCGAAAGCAATGCCCGGTGATGCGTTAACAGGCCAATTAGCAAGTAATCCTAAAATGGACGCTGTGACAATACATGAATTAAAACAGAAATTGGGGTTATTCGATCCCTTATATATTCAATATGGAAGATGGATTAAGGGATTGCTTCATGGAGATTTAGGTCTGTCTGTTATCCATCAAACATCGGTAACCCACCTGCTCGCAGGTAAAATGGGAAATACAATCCTTTTAGGTTTTGCCATAATGGTTTTAAGTTATCTTATTTCCATTCCACTTGGAATCATTGGCGGCAGATGGACAGATTCTTTGGCGGATAAAATGATTGTTGGTTACAACTATCTAACATTCGCTACACCACTTTTCATTTTTGCGTTATTAGTATTATATATATTTGGCTTTGTGCTTGGATGGTTCCCTACAAGTGGAAGTGTTGATATCCGTGCGGAAGATGGGACATTTTCCTATTACATGAGTAAATTTAACCATCTCATTTTGCCGGCATTTTCAGGTGCGATTGTAAGTACAACTGTAACGATTCAATATTTACGTAATGAAATCATTGATACAAAAATAAAGGACTTTGTTAAAACGGCGAGAGCAAAAGGGGTTAGTGAATCAAAGGTCTATACCCGCCATATTTTTAGAAATTCACTTCTTCCCATTGCGGCTTTTCTAGGCTATGAAATTGTTTATTTAATAGGCGGTTCAGTCTTTCTGGAATCTATCTATGGATATCCGGGGATTGGACAATTGTTCCTCACCTCCATCATGCAGCGAGATTTCAGTGTCGTCACCGCACTTGTTATGATATCCGGTCTAGCCACCCTAGTTGGAACTTTAGTTTCAGATATCATTTTAAGTGCTGTTGATCCACGAATCAGAATTGAATAAAGGGGAGGGAGCCAATATGAAAGCTGAAATCGTTAATCCTAAGCAGCCAAAGGCGATAAAAAAGCCGAAGAATGGAGTTTTCTCCATTTTATGGCGGGAAATTGTGAAAGATAAACTAGCACTGGGTTCTCTAATCCTATTAGGGCTGATTGTGGTAGGTGTGTACGGTGCATCTCTTCTATTAGACCAAGAAAAAATTGTAACAGTAGATTTGTTATCTATTTATTCTCCTCCGTCTTCAGAGCATTGGTTAGGGACTGATTATGGCGGAAGAGATATATTTGGCCAACTAATTATAGGGGCTAAAAACTCCTTTACAATTGGCTTGTGCATTACATTATTAACAGGATGTATCGGTCTATGTGTCGGATTATGTGCAGGATATTTCGGAGGAAAAGTCGATAATATCCTCATGCGTATTATTGACTTTTTCCTTATCCTTCCAACCTTAATGTTAGTTATTGTTTTTGTTTCCATAGCGCCACAATATAATGTTTTTACTTTTATCCTAATTATGAGTTTGTTTTTATGGACAGGTAAAGCTAGGTTAATAAGGTCAAAAACCCTTGCTGAAAGGGAGCTTGATTATGTAAGTGCCTCAAAAACGCTTGGGACGCCTGATTGGAAAATTATTTTCCGGGAAGTTCTGCCTAATTTAAGTTCTATTATTATCGTAAATTTAACTCTAAATCTTGCAGGAAATATTGGAATTGAATCAGGGTTAACGTATTTAGGATTTGGATTACCGGAAAGTACTCCGAGTTTGGGAACTCTTGTTAGTTATGCAACCAATCCGGATGTTCTCGAAAATAAATGGTGGATATGGTTACCTGCGTCATTACTTATTTTAGTCATGATGTTGAGTATAAATTATATCGGTCAAGCGTTAAAACGTGCAGCCGATGCAAGGCAAAGATTAGGATAAAAAAGGGGGAAAAGAAGGATGAAGAGAAAGCATTTTTTCAAGTTTTTTAGTTTACTGGTTGTCTTGGGTATGCTTCTATCAGCATGTTCCAATTCGACCGGAGGCAAAGACAGTGGAAGTAAAAAGCCAACGTCATCAAGTGACAAGCCAAAAGAAGATATTAGTACATTCCCTTCAGTCATTAAAAGCGATAAGCCTGTGGTTGAGGATGGGTCACTAACATATGCATTAGTGTACGATACTCCATTCGAAGGTACATTAAACTATGCATATTATACTGGACAGCCAGATGCCGAAGTTTTGCAATTTTTTGACATTCCACTATTCTCAACCAATGCTGACTATGAATTTACAAATGATGGTGCTGCTACCTATGAAATGTCCAATGACAATAAAACCATTACTGTAAAAATTAAGGACAATGTTAATTGGTCCGACGGAAAACCGGTAACATCCCAAGACTATGAATATTCATTCTTGGTAATCGGTAACAAGGATTACACAGGTGTGCGTTATGGTGATGCGATCATCCAAAGTATTGTTGGGATGAAAGAATACCATGCAGGCAAAGCCAAAAATATTTCGGGGATCAAAATTATCGATGATAAAACCCTTTCGATTACTTTTAAAGACGCAAATCCTTCTTTAATAACAGGTCTATGGCCATATGCGATGCCTAAGCATTATATTGGGGATATTCCAATTAAAGACCTTGCAAAGGCAGATAAAATCCATAAAACTCCAATTGGATTTGGCCCATATAAGATTAAAAAGATGGTTCCAGGTGAATCAGTTGAATTCGAACGTAACGATGATTATTTTGGCGGAAAACCGAAATTAAAAACGATTATTGCTAAAGTTGTCAATCCAAAAGTTATTTTGCAATCACTTAAAAAAGGTGAAGTCGATGTTGCTGATTTCCCTGTAGATCAATACCCTGCAGCTAAGGGATCTAAGAACTTCCAATTTATCGGTCAAATCGATCTAGCTTATAACTACATTGGATTTAAATTAGGCCACTGGGATGCTAAAAAAGGCGTAAACGTTATGGATAACCCTAAATTCCAAGACAAACGCTTACGACAAGCGATGGCCTATGCTCTTGATCAGAAATCTGTGGGTGAAAAAATTTATAACGGTTTACGTTTCCCGGCTACATCCTTAATTCCGCCTTCCTTCCCAAGCTGGTATAACAAAGATGCAAATGCCATTGGATATGATCCGGAAAAAGCAAAACAACTTTTAGATGAAGCAGGCTATAAAGATACTGATAATGACGGTCTTCGTGAAGATCCAAACGGTAAGAAATTCCACATTAATTTCTTATCGATGAGTGGCGGTGACACAGCAGAACCACTTGCAAAATTCTATATGCAAAGCTGGAAAAATGTTGGGCTAGATGTTTCCCTTGTAGATGGCCGCTTGGCAGAATTTAACTCATTCTACAAAATGGTTGAAGAAGATAACAAGAAAGTTGACATTTATGCTGGTGCATGGGGAACAGGTACAGACGTTGACCCATATGGATTATACGGTAAAGATGTACCGTTTAACTACTCTCGCTTTGTAAGTGAGAAAAACGATCAATTATTAGCAGACGGTCATTCCGTAAAAGCATTTGACCATGACTATCGTAAAAAAGTTTACGATGAGTGGCAAGCATTTATGAATGATGAAATGCCTGTTATTCCAACACTATTCCGTTCTACGATTTCAGGAGTTAACAATCGTGTAACATCATTAACAGCCAATTATACGGCAGACCCATATGTTTGGGCACAAGTTGGTGTTACAAGCGAAACCCCTGAAGTAGAATAATAAGAAAAAAAGAGATAGTCACTTTGGTGATTATCTCTTTTTCTGTATTGAAATAAAAGCATCACCTGCTGCTTAAAGATTTATCAATATTAGTAATAAAAGTTAATTATGGAGCAAAACATATATAAAGGAATAATTTAACTAAGGTCTGCCCATACTGATTGACAAACAGTTTCTTGAAGTGAGGGGTTGTACAATGTTGTATCTTCATGATGTTTGGGTGAATTGGTTTGAAGGTGAAGAAAACGGGTATAATGTATGCCACTTTCATGAATGGCGCAAGGATGATGGAGTCGAACTTTTGGATCAAGTTCCACTCTTAAAGATTGAACCGATTTTATTTAACTATATTGAAAATGATTTAGCAGAATTACCTCAACAACTCCTAGATGATATTTATCAAAAAGCATATTTACGAAAAAACCATGAGCGAATTCAGCTTGATTATTGTTTTGTTGTAACGGATGGGGTCGGTATTTTAGCGATTGATACCATTGGTTATACCATTCCAATCCGAAAAAGCAGGCTAATTCCAAGGCAAGAGCAGCTTGTATATGAAATGATTGAAACGCATGAGGCAAATGTTTATCACTTTTATCAGCCTAGCGAAATGAAAAATCATCATATTTTATCGCCTGAACCAGAATTAATGCGTGGCCTAACAAGGAAGGAACGCCAATTAAAGCAGTTATTATTTATGGCCCTTGACCAATTACACTCTTCAAATAATGAAGCAGAAGTTCGTTATTGGTATACCGAATGGTGTCCGGAACGATACGCCGCCATCCAGGAAATGAATGTTGAGGATGTATGGGAGCAGTTATTTGAGGAAACAAAATACGGCTGGGGCAAAAGGCATGTAACATTTTGTGAGAATATTATTAAAGGGCAGCCATTCTTTGAAAAGTTATGGGAAATGGAACATGGTCCAAAGGTAAATTAAAAGCCTGACCCAAAAGGTAGTCACTACCTTTATGGGTCAGGCTTTTATTATTTGGGTTCTACCTTCTCTGACCTCTTCCAAGGCCCATTGCATTTTCCATCTTTTTAAGTGTTTCCGAGGCAATTTTATTTGCTTTTTCTGCACCGCGGTCTAAGATATCATCAAGTTCCTTTGATTCAATGAGTTGATTGTATCTTTCTTGAATCGGTTGAATAGCATTGATTACTACCTGAGCTAAATCTCCTTTAAATTCACCGTACCCTTTGCCAGTATACATTTCTTCAATTTCAGAAATCGATTTACCGTCTAGAATTGAGTAAATAGACAATAAATTAGATATTCCCGGTTTGTTTTCTTTATCAAATTTAACTATGCCCTCAGAATCTGTTACAGCGCTTTTAATTTTTTTCTCAATTTGCTTCAGTTCATCAAGAGGGGTGATAAAAGCTTTCTTATTCGGATCGGATTTACTCATTTTTTTGGTAGGTTCTTGAAGTGACATAATTCTCGCGCCGACTTTCGGAAGACTTATATCAGGAATAGTAAGAACTTCCCCATATTTCTTATTAAATCTTTCTGCAAGATCACGGGTTAATTCCAGATGTTGCTTTTGATCCTCACCCACTGGGACAAGGTCTGTGTTATACAATAAAATGTCAGCAGCCATAAGTGGCGGATAGGTCAATAAGCTTGCAGATACTGCTTCTTTTCCAGCAGACTTATCCTTAAACTGTGTCATTCTTTCCAATTCACCAATATAGGAAATACATTGCATCAACCACCCGGCTTGAGCATGCGCAGGAACTTCTGATTGAATAAAGAGCGTTGCTTTTTCTGGATCGATACCGACTGCGATGTACAGTGCAGCAAGACTTCTGATATTTTTTCTTAAAACTTGCGGGTCTTGAGGGACGGTTATGGCATGCTGATCAACGATACAAAAGAAGCAATTATATTCATTTTGCAGTTCTACAAATTGTTTCATTGCTCCAATATAGTTGCCAAGTGTAATGGTTCCGCTTGGTTGAATGCCAGAAAAAATGTTTTTCATGTTATTTTTTCCTCCTGCTACTAAGCATTTAAATAAAAAAACCATTCGTCACCTAATCCATAGGGAAGAATGGTTCAACGTTTTAGTGACTATTTATAATCATATTATAATGAAATGAATAATTGTAATCAAGTCCGTTAAACATAATAGAAGCCAAGGGCGATGAACATGAGAAAGCCGGTGATGATCCCATGGAAAACAAAAGGCTTTTGATTGATTGTCACCATTTCAGAAAGAGAGGGAATTTCTGAAAGACTTCTTTTTTCCTTTCCTCTTGTTGCAGCAAGGTTAAATGACTTAGCTATAGCGTCAAAAAAACCAGTTTTAACAGTAAATAGTACCAAAGAAAAAAGAAGTAAAGCAAATGAAATGTAGAACGATATATTGATATAACTTAACAAAGAAACTTTTTGGTAAAAAATGAATGATAGGGAAATAATTAACAACTGAAAAGCCGCTGAAATTATCAGAGTTTTTTTAAAACGAAAGTTCATTTCTTATCCTCCAAAACCTTGATTTATAAGGAAAAGTATTTTAAATATTATACAAAAAAACAGTGTGAGAGTAAATTATAACATAGGTTCCAGTAACCCAAATGTTTAAAATGTTATGAAAATGTAAATTAATTTTCAAAAAGTAATGTACAATTAGTTGAAAATATGTATAATAGGGAATGTAGTAATTTTTCAGAATAATAGAAAAGGGAGGTCTACTAGTGAAGAAATCAAAACTTTCACTACTTTTAGTTTTATCACTAGTTCTTAGCATGTTCTTAGCAGCTTGCTCTGGTGGAAAAGACACTGGCAAAGAAAAGGACAATGGCGGTACTACTAATGGTAAAGCACCTGAACAAGTTCTAAATGTTTTAGAGTCAGCAGAAGTTCCAACAATGGATAGTGTTATGGCTCAAGACGTTATGAGTTTCACCATGTTAAACGCTACAAACGAAGGATTATATCGTTTAGACCCAGATCAAAAGGTAATCGAGGGTGTTGCAGACGGAAAACCTGTTGCGAATGCTGATGGAACCGTTTACACGATTAAATTGAAAAAGGATCAAAAATGGTCAAACGGTGATCCTGTAACTGCTAATGACTTCGTTTTTGCATGGAGACGTGCAATTGATCCTAAAACTGCTTCTCCATATGGTCCATATTTCATGGAAGGCAAAATTAAAAATGCCAGCGATATCGTGGCTAAGAAAAAACCTGTAACTGATTTAGGAATTAAAGCTGTGGATGACTATACTCTAGAAATTTCTTTAGAGCAGCCAATTCCTTTCTTTGAGTCATATATTACGTTCCAATTATTCTATCCACAAAATGAAAAGTATGTTAAGTCTCAAGGTAAAGATTATGCGAAGGATGCTTCCCACATTCTTTATAATGGTCCATTTAAAATGACTAAATGGGATGGCCCACAGGCAACAGAATGGGTACTAGAAAAGAACGATACTTACTGGGATGCAAATACAGTTTCTTTAAAGAAAATCAACTTTAACGTACAAAAAGACGGGCAAGCATCTGCAAATGCTTTTGAAGCTGGCGAAGCAGACATTACACCAAAACTTGCACAACCAGCAATCATTCAACAATATGAAGGTTCAAAAAATCTACTTCGTTACACTGAACCATCCATTTTCTGGTTGAAGTTTAATGAGAAAAACACAGCATTAGCAAATGTTAATATCCGTAAAGCAATTGCTTTAGCAATTGACAAAAAAGCTTTAACTGATGATGTTTTAGCGAATGGTTCAATCCCTGCTAACTTTATCGTTGCAAAAGATTTCGCGTTCAATAACGGTAAAGATTTCCGTGCTGATACTGGCGAATATTTAAAATCAGATAAAGCAAAAGCAAAAGAATTATGGACAAAAGGATTATCTGAAATCGGCAAGAAGGAAGTAACATTCAATTATGTTGGTCAAGATACTGCAGCTGCTAAGGATACAGATGCATTTATTAAAGACCAATTAGAGAAAACTTTACCAGGAATCAAAGTTGAACTTCACAACATTCCTTTTGCTACAAAACTTGATAGAGAAGATAAACAACAATATGATATTCTTTTCAGTGGTTGGGGTCCTGACTATGCTGACCCGATGACTTACATGGATTTATGGCCATCAACTAGCGGCCAACAGCATATGAGCTACAAAAATCCAAAAGTTGATCAGTTAGTCAAAGATGCAGCAACTACTTTAGCTACTAAGCCTGATGAGCGTTGGAAAGCATTACAAGAAGCAGAAAAAATTGTATTAGAAGACGATGCTGCTCTAGCACCTCTATATCAACGTTCTGCTAACTTGTTAGTTGCTGATAAAGTTAAAGGTTTAGCACACCATGGATTTGGTCCTGATTATAGCTATCAATGGATTAAAATTGTTAAGTAGTAATTGGTAAGTAAACTTATATAAAAGAGAGTATATTAAGGTATACTCTCTTTTTACCTGTAAAGGAATTGTCGAAAAATGATGAATCTTTAATCAAATAGGAGGTGGAGGCATGGCGAAGTACATTTTACAACGGGTAATTTACATGATTCTTACATTGTTTATCGTTGTCTCAGTTACATTCTTCTTAATGAAGTTAGTTCCTGGTACTCCGTTTAGTAATGCTGGAAAACTCACACACGAACAATTAGCAATTATGCAAGAGAAATACCACTTAACTGACCCAGTACCTGTTCAATATGCTAATTACTTAAAGAACATGGTCCAAGGTGATTTAGGAATCTCCTTTCAATTTAACAATACCCCTGTTACCAAACTTCTAGCAATTCGTATCGGACCTTCAGCAACATTAGGTTTAGAGGCAATGGTATTTGGCTCTATTTTTGGGATTTTATTAGGAGTTATTGCCGCGTTAAAACAAAATACTTGGGTGGACTATAGTGCGACCTTTATTGCAGTTGCGGGGAAATCCATACCAAGCTTTATATTTGCCGGACTACTTCAGTATTATGTTGCTGTAAAATTAGAATGGCTTCCAGTAATGTTTTGGCGGGGGCCAGAGTATACCATTCTTCCAACCATTGCATTGGCAATGTTTCCAATTTCGATCGCTGCCCGTTTCATGCGTACGGAGCTAATTGATGTATTAGGATCGGATTACATTACTCTAGCGAAGGCGAAGGGAGCAAGCTATTTTCAAATTAGCGTAAAACACGCATTAAGAAATGCTTTAATTCCTGTTATCACTGTATTGGGACCTTTGGCAGTTAGCTTAATGACAGGTTCACTTGTCATTGAGGAAATTTTTGCTATTCCAGGTCTTGGGGAACAATTTGTTAAGGCCATTACTGTAAATGATTATCCGGTTATTATGGGAACAACTATACTTTTTGCAGCGGCATTCGTAGTAATTATTTTAGTGGTGGATATTCTTTATGGAATTATTGACCCACGGATTCGAATTTCAGGGGGGCGATCTAAATGATAACCAATCATGAAAAAATTTCACCAGAGTTATTTGAACCCGCCCATGTAGATCTATCTAAAAGCGAGAAAATTTCAAAGCCAAGTTTGACTTTTTGGCAAGATTCATGGTTAAGGGTCCGAAAAAATAAAGGTGCAGTGATTAGTTTAATTGTGACTGTATTATTAATTATCATGGCATTTGTTGGGCCATTAATCACACCGTATGCTTATGATTTCCAAAATACTAAACATGCTAATTTACCACCAAGGATTCAAGGTTTAGAAAATATTCACTGGCTTCCATTTGATGGTACATTGAAAAATAGACAGGGCGTAGAATTACATCCTTATGAAACAAGAAATATTAAAGAATATTATTGGTTTGGTACGGATGGATTAGGACGAGATTTGTTTGCTAGGGTTTGGAAGGGCACCCAAATTTCTTTATTAATTGCTTTTTTTGCAGCCTTAATTGATATGCTGATCGGGGTTACCTATGGGGCGATTTCCGGTTACATCGGTGGAAAGACGGATAGTATTATGCAACGTATCGTCGAAATCATTATGGGAATTCCAAACCTTATAGTCGTTGTCCTGATGATTCTCGTTTTAAAAGCAGGGATTATCCCGATTATCTTAGCCTTAAGTATCACCGGTTGGGTAAGTATGTCACGTGTTGTACGGGCGCAGGTTCTTAAATATAAAAATATGGAGTACGTATTGGCAGCGAAAACATTAGGGGCATCTGATTCCACTATTGTCTTTAAACATATGATTCCAAACATGTTTGGTGTTATCATCATCAATACAATGTTTTCAATCCCGAATGCGATTTTCTTTGAAGCGTTTTTAAGCTTCATCGGATTAGGTTTGCAGGACCCTCACGCTTCATTAGGTACATTGATCAATGATGGATTTAGGGGAATGATAGCGTTTCCATATCAGATGATTATTCCAGCTATTATGATCTCCCTTATTATGATAGCATTTAACTTAATTGCAGACGGTCTTAGAGATGCTCTAGATCCGAAAATGCGTGATTAGAAGGCAGGTGAATGGTAGTGGAGAAAGTTTTAGAGGTTAAAGATTTAAATATATCCTTCCACACCTTTGCAGGGGAAGTTCAAGCAATACGAGGTGTGAGCTTTGATTTATACAAGGGTGAAACGCTGGCAATTGTTGGAGAGTCGGGTTCCGGAAAATCTGTTACAACAAAATCAATTATGCGCCTTCTTCCTGAACATAATTCAGAAATTAAAAAAGGTGAGATCCTTTTTGGCGGTAAGGACTTAACCAAACTTAAAGATAAAGAGATGCAAAAAATTCGGGGTCATGATATTTCCATGATCTTTCAAGACCCAATGACATCATTAAATCCAACAATGAAAATTGGCAATCAAATTATGGAACCTCTGATTAAGCATCAAAACATGAGCAGACATGATGCAAGAGCGAGAGCCATTGATTTATTAAAGCTAGTTGGTATTCCCAAGCCGGAAATCCGTATCAATCAGTATCCTCACCAATTTTCCGGCGGGATGAGACAAAGGGTCGTAATTGCGATTGCCTTAGCATGTAATCCTAAAGTTTTAATTGCAGATGAACCAACAACCGCCTTGGATGTAACCATTCAGGCTCAAATATTAGAATTGATGAAGGATTTGCAAAAGAAAATTGATACTTCGATTATTTTTATTACACATGACCTCGGTGTTGTTGCAAATGTAGCAGACCGTGTTGCGGTAATGTATGGTGGGAAGATTGTCGAAATTGGTACAGCAGATGAGATTTTCTATAATCCAAAACATCCTTATACATGGGGATTAATCAGTTCAATGCCGGATATGGATACGGATGATGAAGAGTTGTATTCTATACCGGGAACACCACCTGATTTATTAGATCCGCCAAAAGGGGATGCATTTGCACCGCGTAATCCATATGTGATGAAAATCGATTTAGAGCAAGAACCGCCATTCTTTAAAGTATCTGACACTCATTATGCAGCAACTTGGCTATTGCATCCGGATGCTCCTAAAGTTGAACCGCCGGAAGCTGTAAAAAGGCGTCAGCGTCAATTCCCTGGAATGAAGGAGGGAAAGTAAATGGCTCAAAATGATAAATTACTTGAAATTAAAAATTTAAAGCAATATTTTAATGTTGGGAAAGCAAATGAAGTTCGTGCCGTCGATAATGTTTCCTTTGATATTTATAAAGGGGAAGTATTAGGATTAGTTGGTGAGTCAGGTTGTGGAAAATCTACAACCGGTCGGACCATTATCCGTTTATATAATGCAACCGGCGGGGAAGTATTGTATGATGGTGTAAATGTCCATGGGAAAAAATCAAAAAGTGAATTAAAAGCTTTTAACCGTAAAATGCAAATGATTTTCCAAGACCCACATGCATCATTAAATCCAAGACTAAAGGTTGCCGATATTATTGCTGAAGGAATTGACATCCATGGTCTTGCTAAATCAAAACAAGAGCGTATGGAACGTGTGTATCAGCTATTAGAAACAGTTGGGTTAAATAGAGAACATGCAAATAGATATCCCCATGAATTTAGCGGTGGTCAGCGTCAACGAATTGGAATTGCTCGTGCACTAGCGGTCGAGCCGGAATTCATTATTGCCGACGAGCCAATTTCTGCGCTGGATGTATCAATTCAAGCACAGGTTGTAAATCTAATGAAGAAGCTGCAACATGAGAAGGGCTTAACTTACCTTTTCATCGCGCATGATCTTTCCATGGTAAAATACATCAGTGACCGAATTGGAGTTATGTATTTTGGTAAAATGGTTGAGCTTGCTCCAGCTGATGAATTATATAAAAACCCACTTCATCCTTATACTCAATCATTGTTATCAGCAATTCCTGCACCAGACCCAATTAGTGAGCGGATGAGAAAAAGGAAAACCTATGATCCGGCAAGTCATCATTATAATGAAAATGATAAGATTGAATTCCGTGAAGTAACTCCAGGACATTTTGTCCTTTGCTCAGAAAAAGAGTTTGCACAATTTAAAGCCTCAAAATAACCAATAAAAAAACGATCTCGTTTGAGATCGTTTTTTTATTGGTTATTTATTTCCGCCAACTTGTTTCCAGTTTGTTTGATATTTTGAAACACGGTCGGTAAATTCAGTTCGTTTCTTTCCTCCGAAAACTCTTTCACCAACACCATTTGTTATGACACCCATTAATGCTGTAATACCCACAACAAGAACGGCTACAATGGTTAAATCTGCTATGTAACCACCAATCATCGTTAACCCTCCATTTTTATTTCAAATGTCAGCATGATGAATGCTTTTTATTATTCCCTCTATATATTCTAAAAGAACTTTAGGGGAATTAAAAGATATTCTTCATTATTTCCTTTAAAATTGGGGAAAATTTTGTGACTATTTCACAGCTTGATGTATGCGTTTTCATTTTCTTTTATTTAATTGAGAATATAAATTTAATAAATGGTTAAGAAATACTTAAGAATAATCTGTTAGAATAACAAGCATTAAGGGAGGAAAATAATATTTTTTTTAGAACTACAAAACCTGCGGAAAGTAAGCGAATAATTTTACAGTAAATCTCAAAGTATTACAAAATTTTAGCGAAAAAAATTGATAAACCATGAAACTTTTTACGTAAATATTCGTCTAATATATTGTAGTTTTAAAAAATTCTTTAAGCTTTGCCCCTATGATAATTTTTGAAAAAAGGATACCTTTTTCAGAATCAGTGGTGTATAATTGATGATATAAATTACTTGTTTATAATTATTTTAAATAGGGTATAAGTTATTAAACAGATTTTCGTTTTTCTTATAAACAGACAGTTAATTAAAGAGGAGTGTGAAGACGAATGGTAACACTATACACTTCACCAAGTTGCACATCATGCAGGAAAGCAAAATCATGGCTTGAAGAACATGAGATTCCTTACAAGGAAAGAAATATTTTCTCAGAGCCGTTATCTATTGAAGAGATTAAAGAAATACTTCGTATGACTGAAGATGGGACAGATGAAATTATATCCACTCGCTCCAAGACATTTCAAAAATTGGATGTAAATTTAGATACAATGCCTCTTCAGAATTTATTCGAATTAATAAAGGAAAATCCAGGACTATTACGCCGTCCAATCATTATTGATGAGAAGCGTTTACAAGTCGGTTATAATGAAGATGAAATTCGCCGGTTTTTACCAAGAAGAGTGAGAACATTCCAATTGCGTGAAGCACAGCGAATGGTAAATTAAAAGCCAAGACCTTCTGAAAGCAGAAGGTCTTTTTCATTTGTGATTTAAAAGGCATTTTGGTACAATAAAATGAATATCTAATAATAAGTGAAACTTCCGTTTGTATATTTTAAGTGCCAGCTAATGCGGGAAAATAGGCGTATTGATGGTTTTTGATTATTTGATTAATTTTATTTCCCTTATTGCTGCTTTTGTCATAAAATAAAAGTACAAGGATTTATGTCCTTTTTTTAACAAATCTCACTAATAATAGTCCTTTCTAAATTGGGTAAATGCTTTTGGCACTGTCTGCTTGGGGGTATTTAGTCCCTTCAATATGGAAAACGGAAGGGAGAGGTAAAAATGGAGATTGAAAGAATAAATGAGAATACTGTAAAGTTCTACATTTCATATGGTGATATAGAAGACAGAGGTTTTGACCGGGAGGAAATTTGGTACAATCGTGAGCGCAGCGAAGAACTTTTCTGGGAAATGATGGATGAGGTTCATCAGGAAGAAGAGTTTGTTGTGGAAGGTCCACTTTGGATCCAAGTTCAGGCATTGGAAAAAGGCTTAGAAATTCTTGTTACCAAAGCCCAACTTTCTAAAGATGGCCAAAAATTCGAACTGCCAATTCCGGGTGATAAGGTAAAGGATATACCGGTTGATGAGAATATTGAAGATATTCTTGATCAACATTTCAATCCAAAGCATGAGGTTGAGGAAGACTATCTGCTCGATGACGATCCCCTTGAATTTATGCTTGCCTTTAAGGATTTTGAGGATGTTATTATGTTGTCGAAGCGCGAAGGTCTGGATGAATTAAAAACGACTCTTTATCATTTTGAAGGAAGATATTATCTCTATACCGAATTTCTAGAGGATGTATTTGAGGAAGATGAAATAGACGATATCTTAAGTATCCTTTTGGAATACGGTACTGAAACACAAGTTACCATCCATCGTGTTCAGGAATACGGAAAAGAAATAATTTCTGAAAATGTGTTTTCTGAAATTAGAAAGCATTTTCACTAAAATTAGAGCCGATTTCACTATTGAAATCGGTATTTTTTAGTATTTATATACTTTTAAAGTGCAGGTGAGGACACTGAAAAACACTGTTAGGGTTGTTCTATTTGTTATAGTCATATCCGTACTTATGTTGATCTTTAAAGATCATATTAAGGGTGGCCTTTTCGGGGTATTTAGCCTATTTATTTCCTTGTCCGTTATTTTCATTGGATTTGTGATTTTCCTTGAGAATCGTCACCCCACGCAAACGATTACCTGGCTGGTTGTTTTAGGCGGGTTTCCGCTTGTTGGCTTTATTTTTTATCTTCTTTTCGGACGGAATTATCGAAAGGAAAAAATGTTCCGTAAAAAGTATTTTCTAGATAAACAAGCCTTTTTGAATGTCGAAGGGGAAAGTGATCCAAGAAGCAGGGAAAAGTTAAATTTAATGAGAGAACATCAAGGGAAATTATTCAGGTTGGCGCAAAAGCTTGGGAACAGTCCAATCTCTTTTGATACCTCGACCAAAATTTTAACCAATGGAGAAGAAACATTCCAACATATTTTAGAAGAATTAAGAAGAGCCAAACATCATATTCATCTTGAATATTATATTGTTCGTAATGATGCTCTTGGACAAGAAATTAAAGAGATATTAGTAGAAAAAGCAATGCAAGGGGTCAAGGTTCGTTTTCTTTTTGACGCGGTCGGCTCCTGGCAATTATCTAAGAAGTATATTGCAGATTTGAAAAATGCAGGAATTGAAACGGTTTCTTTCGGTCCTGTAAAACTTCCATTTTTAAATAATAAATTCAACTTCCGTAACCATCGAAAGATTATTGTAATTGACGGTACCATTGGTTTTGTAGGCGGTTTAAATATTGGCGATGAATATTTAGGAAGAGTAAAAAGTATCGGATTTTGGCGTGATACTCATTTAATGGTAAAGGGGGAAGCCGTAAGGACCCTTCAGTTAATTTTTTTACAGGATTGGTATTATATGACCAACCATAGTTTTTTAACTGCCGAATATTTATCGCCACAACTTGATAATAAGAGTCACGGCGGGGTTCAACTGATTGCAGGAGGACCGGATAATGAGTGGAGTGTGATTAAAAATATCTTTTTCTCAATGATTGCTTCAGCTGAAAAATCGGTTTGGATTGCATCCCCTTATTTTATTCCTGATGAAGACATTTTTTCAGCCATTAAGGTGGCTGCTTTAAGCGGGATTGATGTTCGGCTCTTGGTGCCCAACCGCCCGGATAAACGAATCGTTTTTCATGCGTCACGTTCCTATTTTCCAGAACTCTTGGAAGCAGGGGTGAAGGTGTATGAATATGAACGTGGTTTCATGCACAGCAAAATTATCATTGTAGATGAAGAACTCGCTTCGATTGGGACTGCCAATATGGATATGCGGAGTTTTCATTTGAATTTTGAAGTTAATGCCTTTTTATTCCGTACGAAAAGCGTACAAAAGCTTGTCGATGAATACGAAAATGATCTAAACTTTGCTAAGTTACTTGAGCTTAAAACGTTCCAAAAAAGACATTTTGGCCTGCGATTATTGGAATCAACAGCAAGGCTGATGTCCCCGTTACTATAACCAAAGCAATCGGCAATTGGCTGATTGCTTTTTTTTATAAAAAAAGGACTTTTAAATAATCAATCGAATTATATAGGTGGAGGTGAATGGCATGCTAACAGCACGCACAAAAAATGGTCAAAAAATATGTCTGGGCTATAACTACAAAAAAGAAACGCTATTATACTTTAGAAGCAGGGAAGAATTCTTCTGTCCAGTTTGTGGTGAAAGAGTTTTACTAAAGCTGGGTGATCAGAGAATGTATCATTTTTCTCATATAAAGGGGGGAGAATGCAGGAACTCCTATGAAAATGAGTCGATTTATCATATGGAAGGAAAACTTCAACTTTATCATTGGCTGCTACGTCAAAAAATTCCTGCGGTCCTTGAATTTTATGATAAGGAAATCCAGCAGCGGCCTGATATAAAGTTTACTTATGAAAATCAAAAATATGCTTTAGAGTTTCAATGCTCCCCAATCGCTGATGTAATCTTTCAGAAAAGAACAAGAAGCTATGTTGATGCCGGATATGTTCCACTCTGGATTTTGGGGAACGAACAAATCCATCAAAAAAAGAAAAATATTCTCTCACTTTCAAATTTCCACTATTTATTTATACAACAGACAGTAGAAGGTAGCTATTACCTGCCCTCCTATTGCCCCGAAAAAAAGCACTTTCACCTACTAGATTCAATCTTCTCTTATTCCATAAAAAATGCCTTTATACTAAACCACTTTTATCCCATTGGCAAAGTAGAAATCAATTGTTTATTGAATCCGGAATGTCTGGGTCAAATTAATCTTTCACATTGGAATTATGAATTAGAGAAAGCCAATATGAATTGGGCGCTTCACCCAAATCCGAGGCAAAATTCCTTCCTTCATGAGATTTATCAGCACAATCTTAATCTTTTTCTATTACCTCCGGAAATTGGCCTACCAGTTCACTCTTCACTATTGATTCAATCTTCACCAATCATTTGGCAAACCTATTTGTATCTTGATATCTTGGCTCAAAAACAGCCAATGGACATATTTAAAGTTCAAGAGGTAGAAAGGAGTTTTTATAAGAGAATAGGGAAAAAGGAAATTATCATCCGTGACCTCCCGTTAATCAAGCAGGTTCATCCTTTTACTGCGGTGATGGAATATCTTTTTCTGTTGGACAAACTTGGGATTGTGACACAAAAGGGAAAAGCGTCTTTTCAACTAAATAGGAATATCTCCCTTCCACAATCAAATCGCGAAAGGGAAGATCGAAAGAAGGTATTTTTTCAAAAATATCAGCGAATGATTTCAAAACGATAAATGAAATATTAATGAAGGGCATAATAATAGAGAATGAAGGAATTTGGAAGGAAAAGGAGAAATATGTATAGTGGGTTCTTTTGGTAATTTGGAAAATAGAATGGAGGATGAAAGATGGCAAATGAAACTGCAGTTAAAACGCTGCCGGCTAGAGGGGAAATTCCTGTTGAAGAAACCTGGAAATTAGAAGATATATTTGCAAATGATGAGGCATGGGAAAAGGAATTCCAAGAGGTAAAAAGCCAAATCCCTGGAGCAAAACAATTTGAAGGAAAACTTGGAGAGAGTGCGGAAAATCTATTTAAAGCCCTTCAGTATCAGGATCAGCTTCTTGAAAGCCTTGGAAAGCTTTATGCCTATTCCCATATGAGATATGATCAAGATACAACGAATTCATTTTATCAAGGCTTAGATGATCGGATGAAAAACCTTTACGCTCAAGCGGGTAGTGCGCTTGCTTTTATTGTTCCGGAACTATTATCGATTGATGAAAGTAAACTTAAAGGCTTTTTAACGGAGAAGCCTGATTTAAAGCTTTACGAGCATGCAATTGAGGAAATTAATCTGCAAAGGCCACATGTTCTTTCAGCTGAACAGGAAGCATTGTTAGCCGAAGCAGGCGAGGTGATGGATGCTTCGAGCAATACATTTGGGATGCTGAACAATGCTGATTTGGCGTTTCCATCCATTAAAGATGAAAATGGGGAAGAGGTTGAAATTACCCATGGCCGCTACATACGATTCTTAGAAAGCTCTGACCAGCGCGTCCGCCGGGATGCCTTTAAAGCGGTGTATGAAACCTATGGTAATTTCCGCAATACATTCGCAAGCACCCTTAGTGGCAATGTGAAGAAGGATAATTTTAATGCAAGAATTAGAAAGTATGAATCAGCAAGGCAAGCAGCATTAGCGGCCAATAATATCCCTGAAAGTGTATATGATAATTTGGTTAAAGCAGTAAGCGAAAACTTGCATTTACTGCAGCGATATATAAAGCTGCGTAAGAAGGTTCTAGGGCTTAGTGAACTGCATATGTACGATTTATATACACCACTTGTAAAAGATGTAAAAATGGAGATTAAATATGAGGAAGCAAAGGATATTGTTTTAAAAGGACTAGCACCATTAGGAGAAGAGTATGCTAAAGTTTTAAAAGAAGGCTTTGAAAACCGCTGGGTAGATGTTCACGAAAATAAAGGGAAACGAAGCGGCGCGTATTCTTCTGGCTCCTATGGGACGAATCCCTATATCCTCATGAACTGGCAGGATAATGTGAACAATCTATTCACACTTGCGCATGAATTGGGGCATTCCGTGCATAGCTACTACACACGGAAATCACAAGCCTATCCATATGGGAACTATTCAATATTCGTTGCCGAAGTGGCATCGACCTGTAATGAGGCATTGTTAAATGATTATTTATTAAAGACCATTGATGATGAACAGAAACGGATTTACTTGTTAAACCATTACTTAGAAGGATTTAGAGGAACTGTGTTCCGGCAAACCATGTTTGCAGAATTTGAACACCTTATCCATCAAAAACTTCAAAATAACGAGGCGTTAACGGCTGAATTATTGACAAAAGAATACTTTGAACTAAACAAAAAGTATTTTGGAGAAGAGGATATTGTCATTGATGAAGAAATTGGCTTAGAATGGTCAAGAATCCCTCATTTCTATTACAATTATTATGTTTATCAATATGCTACTGGATTTAGTGCAGCAACCGCATTAAGCAAGCAAATTTTAGAGGAAGGAGAGCCTGCTGTAAAGCGCTATATTGGGTTCCTTAGTGCAGGAAGCTCTGATTATCCAATTGAAGTCCTTAAGAAGGCAGGAGTGGACATGACAAGCTCCCAGCCAATTAAGGATGCCTGCAAGGTATTTGAAGAAAAACTGAACGAGCTCGAACAGTTGTTGTCATAAGAGAAGGGATGGCGCTTAAAAATGCGTCATCCCTTTTTAAAACCCTCGAAATCTTTTCCTTTCATTTACAAAGAATAAAATGGTGAAAATTGATAGGAACAACAGGGGAATGCTAATCCATAATGGGAAAATTTTAAGTAGTGCAAGCAAGTGAAGAAAAAAGGTAAGGATAAAAAAAAGAATCATTAAGAAAATAGGAAGCTTCTTCATCGGAAATTCCACCTACTTTTGCTTTATCTCACTATAAGTTTATTGTCCAATTCGAAAAATATGACTTTTTGACAATATTGTGAAATAAAGCACAAAGTCATTGTTTTAAGGTACAACACCATGGTATATTTAACTCGTGAAGTTGATCACAACAAACATAAACCCCTTTGTTTGACCGTGAAAGATTTCTCCCATCCCCTTTTGTTCGTATTAGTAAAAGACCTTGCAGAACCGGAGCTGCAAGGTCTTTTCATGAAGGTGGCAATACACGAAAAAAAGGGTGATTTCACCCTTTTATTCTTCAATATATCGCCAAAATGTCCCGTATTTAGCTGGTATTTGTTCAACTACCTGTTTTAAGATTAATTTTTTCATTTCCTTTTCCACCTGGGAAATCGTCATATTGTAAACTACGGCAATTTCCTTTGAAGCGACAAATCGAAAAAACTTTAGAAAAGTCTCAAGATGCGGCGGGGGTGATTGAACTGGCCGTTCTGAGAGCATTTCCTCTAGGATTTGTACATATATCTCATAGGGATAGGTTCCGGTTATTTTAATTCCTTCATCTTCAACATTTTCATTAAAGAAAACGAGTGTTGGAATTTCGTGAACATCCATTTCGGAGGTTATTTTTAAATCGCATTGAAATGCTTTAGCTGCACTTTCGGAATGGAGATCCGTAATAAACTCCTCGATATCTAATCCTACATCCCCGGCACAATCCTTTAATACTTCTAAATCAGAGACATTTTTCTTATCCAAAAATAAAACTTCCTGCAGTTTACGGAGGAAACGGATTCCTGCTCGTCTTCCTTGGAGCTCGGCTGCTTTAATGGCAATTGAGACAATATGCGGGGAGTCAACCGGGTTTTCATACCAAAGACTCGAATCGCAGGACATTCCCGATCTGCTTGCGGTCTTTTCCCATAGCTCCACGATATTTTCATAATTCTTTTTTTTACTTAGATTTAAATTGGCCAGCCTGCCGCTTAGAACATGTTTAATGGAAAAATAGCGGCCATATTCAATGTGAAGCTTTTTAAGTATCGGTTCAAGCGCCCAACATTCCGGACATAAAGGGTCAATAAACATGTAAATTTCAACTGGCTTTTTTTCACTTTTTCCACATTGCTTTTTTGAACTTGAATGTCCAATTCTGCTCACTGTAATTCACCAGTTTCCTGCGTATCTGGTGTGTTTATCATATGTTGTGCAGTAAGATGCAGCCTAGCGTAAAATTCATCACGTAATGGTCCTTCCAAACCAACTTTATTCATCGCCTGTCTCATACAGGACAACCATGCTTCCGCCCGCTTCGGGGTTACTGGAAAGGGTAAATGGCGAGCGCGCATCATAGGATGTCCGTGTTCATCTGTATATAATGGTGGTCCACCTAAATATTGTGTAAGAAACTGCTTTTGTTTTCGAGCAATCTCAGTAAAAGAATTAGGGAAAATTGGTGCAAGGTCAGGATGTTGTGCAACCAGCCCATAAAAAGTGTCCACAAGACGGTGTAGGTTTTTTTCGCCAATGGCCTCATATGGTGTAGGCTTACTCTCAATCATGTTGACAACTCCTTTAGAATGTTTGTATGAGTTTATTTTAGCAATGGCTTTTTCATATCTCAAATAAATCGCTCAAAACCTTAAATTAATCCTAATCTTCCTTAGTAATGTTTACAAACAAACCTTCTTTTAATTGTAAAAGAAGGTTGGAAAAATATCCTTTTATTGACTTTGGTAAACTGGGCGATTTCCGCTCCAGGCACAAGCGGTCCGTGGCGGTCTGGGGAGCCTCCTCGTCGCTTTGCTCCTGCGGGGTCTCCCCTAACCCGTACTCCCACAGGAGTCTTCGTGCCTTCCGCTCCAATCACCTTTGTTTTGAAAAATCAACATTGTTCATCAAAATGAGCTATTTTTTTAATAAGTTTTTCTGATTATAAAAGCGCTGGATTTTGTTTTGGGTTTTTCGGTGGGGAATGTTGTATTGATTCAATAATTCCTTGAAAATCTTTTGTCCAAGTTGTTCGTTTTCTACTTCGTATTCTAATTCATAGTCTTCTTTGTTTAAATAAATACTGTGATCAAGAACGAGAATACCACCTTTATAATCGAATTCTGCTCTTTTGGTTATAAGAGACCCAAAATAATCAAGTTCCGAAAACTTGATATCTATTTTAGTAATGATCTCCTCTATTGCTCCTGATGGAAGCCTCCCTTCTTGGATAGCAAGGGTTGCCTCCTCTTCCGTAAGTTTTTGTGTTGTTTCTAGCAAGCCGATCTTTGCCGGCTGCTTTAACGTCATTTCATATTGCTGCCCCTTTTGGCGAATCCGTAAAGCCGATTGTTCAGACTTCAAAGCAAAATCTTTGGTATCAAAATAATGATTTTCCTGTGTAATCACTCTGCTTTCAGCTGTAGTGAATTTTATCAAAAGGAGTTCATATTCTTCCTTGGTCAGCATATTTTTAAATTCTATTTCAATGTTTTGAAACATCCTTTACATTCCTTCCACGTAAGTTTCTTTTCTAATCATAACACGACTGCAATTTCTGGGAGAAATGGTTCGACTATGCTAAAATAAGGTTGTGAAAATGGAGGTTAAATCATGAAAAAAAAATTAACAGCAATGAATGGAAAGATTACCGAGAATCAGATAACGTTTACCGTAAGTGAAGCCATCAATCATTTGCGGCCCGCGGAACAAATTCTTGTTGACTCCGATCAGCTTTCCTTTATTTATTTAATGGAAGATCACGAGGACTACTCTTATATTGCTTTCCCTGAAGAGACTTGGGAGCTTTTAAAAACAGCAGTAAAGAACAAACTACCTGTATGGCTTTCCTTTAATAATGAACAGGTAGAATTATCCCAGTTTACAGAGGAGCTTGACTATATCATCAGTAATATTAGAGGAAACGGAAACTATGGGGATCAAATGGTTTCGAAGGTTGAGGAGAATTTTTAAAAGTTGTTTGGGGTGAGATCATGAACCACTGGGATAAATTTTTAGCTCCATATAAACAAGCAGTGGAAGAACTCAAGATTAAATTAAAAGGAATGCGTGGGCAGTTTGAATTGGATTCAAATCCCTCGCCCATTGAATTTGTAACAGGCAGAGTAAAACCGATTGCCAGTATTTTAGACAAAGCATCCCAAAAGGGAATTGCGCTCGATCAATTAGAGGATGAAATGCAGGATATAGCCGGTTTGCGCATGATGTGTCAATTTGTCGATGATATACATACGGTTGTAAATTTATTAAGAAACCGAAATGATTTTGAAATTGTTGAGGAAAGAGATTATATCTCCCATAAAAAGACAAGCGGCTATAGGTCCTACCATGTGGTCATCCGTTACCCTGTGCAAACCATCCATGGGGAAAAGAAAATCCTGGCGGAAATTCAAATTAGGACTTTAGCCATGAATTTTTGGGCGACGATTGAACATTCACTGAATTATAAATATAAAGGAATGTTTCCTGCAGATATTCATATGCGCCTAAAAAGAGCCGCGGAGGCTGCTTTTCGCCTTGATGAGGAAATGTCATTAATCCGTGGTGAAATACAGGAAGCACAAGCGTTTTTTACGAGAAAAAAAGAATTAAAGCAGGAAGAAAAGAATTAAAAACCGGTAAGGAGCGGGTTGAATGAAATTTGCGATTACTTCAAAAGGAGATCAAAAATCAAATATTCTGATGCACAAAATGAGAACCTATTTACTTGATTTTGATCTTGTATATGATGAAGACCAACCGGATATCGTCGTATCCATTGGCGGTGATGGTACATTGCTGTATGCCTTTCACCGGTATAGCAGCCGATTAGATAAAACGGCTTTTGTTGGAATTCATACCGGTCACCTTGGGTTTTATGCGGATTGGATTCCGGATGAAATTGAAAAACTTGTAATTGCGATTGCAAAAACTCCTTATCAGGTGGTTGAATATCCTCTTTTAGAGGTCATTATTCGTTATAAGCATGCGGGCCAGGAATCCAGATACCTTGCGTTAAACGAATCAACGGTAAAGGGTGTTGAGGGTACGCTTGTCATGGATGTTGAGATTCGTGGTGCGCATTTTGAACGTTTCCGCGGGGATGGTCTTTGTGTGTCTACACCTTCTGGAAGTACGGCCTATAACAAAGCACTAGGCGGAGCGATTATCCACCCATCGATTTCAGCCATTCAGGTTGCTGAAATGGCTTCCATTAATAACAAGGTTTTCCGGACGGTTGGCTCCCCACTGATTCTGCCCGCACATCATACCTGTATGCTGAAGCCTGTAAACCATTCGGATTTCCAGGTCACGATTGATCATCTTACCCTGCTTCACAAAGATGTTAAATCGATTCAGTTTAGGGTGCCGGATGAAAAAATCCGTTTTGCCCGCTTCCGGCCGTTTCCGTTTTGGAAGAGAGTCCACGATTCCTTTATTTCGGATTAATCTGCTGGAGGAAAGAAAATGTCTTCACAATTTGAACTTAAGTGGGTAATTGAAAAAATGGATGCCGACAGACAAATAAAAGATTTTTTAAAAGATGAGGAGATTTCCCGGACTGCCCTAACAGACATTAAATTTAAGGGCGGTAAGATTCTTGTTAATCATGAGGAAGTAAATGTTCGATACAAGTTAAAAACAAATGATGTATTGACATTAATATTTCCTAAGGAAAATCCGAGCGAAGGAGTAATTGGAGAAGATTTACCCCTTAATATTCTGTTTGAAGATGAATACCTTCTTGTTGTCGTAAAACCGCCAGGGATGAGCACAATTCCTTCGAGGGAGCATCCAATGGGAAGCCTTGCCAATGCCTTAGTGGGGTATTATCAGCAAATAGGATTAGAATCCACCTCACATATTGTTACCAGGCTGGACCGGGATACATCGGGAATTGTCTTGATTGCTAAACACCGCCATGTTCATCATTTATTTAGCAAGGCTCAGCAAAAAGGCATGGTGAAAAGAACGTATGAAGCATTTGCCGGCGGGATGATGGAGGATAATGAAGGGACCATCGAAAAACCAATTGGCAGGAAAGAGGATAGTATTATTGAAAGGGAAGTCCGTCTAGATGGCCAATATGCCTGTACACATTATAAAGTAATGAAAAGACATAAAGCTTTTACCCATGTCGAGTTGCAGCTCGAAACGGGGAGAACGCATCAAATTAGGGTGCATATGTCTTCGATTGGGCATCCCTTACTCGGAGATGATTTATACGGGGGAGAAACGACGTTGCTTAAACGGCAGGCACTCCATTGTAAAAAAATAACATTTACTCACCCCTTTTTAAAGAAGGAAATGACGTTTACAACTAAACTTCCAGATGATATGCAAGAACTTTTACAGGCTGACTGCTAATAATTATTCAGTGTCAGCCTGTTTTGATTTTTAGATATATTTGCTCATTTTCAATCAAATTGCTTAAATTTTTCTTCAACATATGGCATAGTAGAATCCACAGAAATGATTTCCATTTCCGGATACCTCAGAGCAGTCAGTTTACCACCAAAAACAGCACCGGTATCAATATTGTATGTATGGTTAATGATTCTTGCTTCCTTTACAGGTGTGTGGCCATAGACAATGCAGGCATCGCCCTGATAAGCTTTTGCCCAATCTCGTCTAACTGGTGATCCATCCGGATGCTTTTCACCGGTAATATCTCCGTAAAGAACAAATGTCTTAACCTTTGATCCGGATTTTCCTATCATTTCTTTTTTTATTCCAGCATGGGCAATAATAAGCTTTTTTTCGTCTAAAACTAAATAAAGTGGTGCATTTTCATAAAGGTCCATAAATTTTTTTCGAATTGATTTTTGAGCACGTTTGTCTATTACTTCGTATTCTGCTACTGTTGTTTCTAATCCATGGGCGATTTGAACTCGATTTCCAAGAAAGAAACGGTACAATTTATTACAATGGTTTCCAGGAGTGTAATAAGCCTTTTGCTGCTCGATGACTAAGTTCCATACAATGTCAATCACTTTTAAGGACTCTGGGCCTCGATCGGTTAAGTCACCAACAAAACCAAGAACTCGCTTTTGGGGATGAAGGGGAATCCCGCTATCCCAATCATAACCGAGTTTTGTCGTCAGGTCTTCGAATTCTTTAAAGCAGCCATGAATATCACCAATAATATCTATTTTCACGGTATAAAAGCCCCCTTTACCATTCTATTTTTTGTTATTTTACTTTTTTTATTTTTGAGAGGAGGAATTTATTTGGGACAGCATGCGTCAGTTCTTTCTTTATTGATTGTTGTCACAATGGCATTTTTAACCCCGATTATTCTGCATCGGCTTAAATTGAATTTTATCCCGGTGGTGGTTGCTGAAATTATTATGGGTTTAATCATCGGGAAAAGCGGCTTCAATCTCGTTCATCAAGATATGTGGCTCTCGACTTTATCCACCTTGGGATTTATCTTTCTGATGTTTTTAAGCGGTTTGGAAATAGACTTTACTGTATTTTCAAAAGGAAAGAAAAGAGAAATACTTCCGAATGGAAAAAAAGAGCCGAATTCTTTTGCTGTCTCAACGGTTATTTTCATCGGGATTTTCATTTTTTCTTTAGTCTTATCATTTGTTTTTGTCATGCTGGACTTTATTCATAATGGATTCTTAATGACTCTGATTATTTCAACGATTTCATTAGGTGTAGTTGTGCCGACCCTAAAGGAAGGCAACATGATGAAAACGGTAATTGGCCAAATCATTTTGCTTATCGCCGTTATTGCTGATTTGGTAACGATGATTCTTTTAGCAGTCTTTGTCTCACTTTATGATAAAGGGCATGGGAACACATGGCTGCTTTTGATTTTATTTGCCGCAGGTGTTGGACTTTATTTTGTTGGCAAGCGATTTAAAAGCCGTTCTTTTGTTAAAGCGCTGGAAACAGGAACTTCCCAAATTGGTACAAGGGCTGTGTTTACGCTTATTATCGTCTTAGTTGGGTTATCTGAAACGGTTGGAGCGGAAAATATATTAGGAGCATTCCTTGCAGGTGTTCTTGTTTCACTATTGGCTCCGAATCAAGAGCTAGTCCATAAGCTTGATTCTTTTGGGTATGGTTTTTTAATCCCGATATTCTTCGTTGAGGTAGGGGTAAAACTTGATATTTGGTCCCTTTTTAGTGAAAAAAAGCTATTGCTTTTAATACCGCTTTTATTGATTGGACTGCTGATATCAAAGCTAATTCCTGTTTATCTATTAAAGATTTGGTATGATACAAAGACAGTTTTGGCCTCGGGATTTCTTTTAACCTCCACTCTATCCCTTGTTATTGCAGCAGCGACCATTGGAGAAAGAATGAAGGTTATAACGGAACAAATGAGTGGAACACTAATTCTGGTGGCAGTTATTACGTCAATTTTTACTCCAATGGTTTTTAAAAAGCTCTTTCCAAAAGAAGTGGTTTCAAATCGAAAGGTCAGTGTATCTTTCCTAGGAGCAAATCAAATTACTTTGCCAGTTTCAAGGGAATTAAAATCAGGCTTATATGATCCGGTTCTCTACCATACAAAAATTGAAAAATCGGAAAAGCAGATTGCGAATTCTCTGTTTGATATTGTTGAGATTCCGGACTTTTCGCTCGAAACGATTGGCCAAACGAAGGTATATCAATCAGAAGTGGTTGTTATATCCACTGGCGATGAAGAATTAAATGCCACCTTGTCTGTTGCTGTGAAGGAAAGAGGGGTACCAAGGGTAATTGCCAGGATTGAAAGTCCTGATCTGGAACAAAACTTAAAGGAACACAATATTGAAATATTTTCAGTGTTTAAGTCTACCAATGCCCTGCTTCGCTCATTAATTGAATCGCCACGAGTGATTAACATTTTAACCAATCAAGAGATGGCCCTGTATGAAATTGCCATGGTAAACGAGCAATTTGATGGGATGTCGTTAAGGAGATTTCCGTTTACAGGTGATATCATTTTTGTACGAATCTTCAGAGGGAATGAGTCAATTGTGCCTCATGGTGATACAGAGCTGCAGGTAAACGACCGTTTAATTGTGACCGGATCCAAAGAATACGTTGACCAATTGAAAAGGGAGCTTGAATTTTGTGAGCATTGCTAAAAATCAACTAGATATGTACATACTTTCGAATATAGTGTAAAATTAGTACCAAGTGCTAATAACTTGTGTTAAATATAGGAGGAATAAATACATGTTTTCACTAAACGGAAAAACATTTGTAGTCATGGGTGTTGCCAATAAACGCAGTATTGCTTGGGGAATTGCCCGCTCTCTTCACAATGCAGGTGCAAGATTAATTTTCACCTATGTTGGGGAAAGAATCGAAAGCAGCGTCCGTGAATTAGCGAATTCTTTAGAAGCAGAAGGTACACTTGTATTACCGTGTGACGTAACAAGTGATGAAGATATTGCAAAGTGCTTTGCAACGATTAAAGAAGAAGTGGGAGCCATACACGGAATCGCTCATTGTATTGCTTTTGCCAAAACAGAAGAATTAAAAGGTGAATTTGTAAATACATCCAGAGATGGATTCTTGCTTGCTCAAAATATCAGTTCTTTCTCTTTAACGGCTGTTGCCAAAGAAGCTCGCGGCTTAATGACAGAAGGCGGAAGCATCGTAACCTTAACTTATCTTGGCGGTGAACGTGCGATTCAAAACTATAATGTTATGGGTGTTGCAAAAGCATCTCTTGATGCAAGTGTCCGTTATTTAGCTTCTGACCTCGGTAAGGATGGGATTCGCGTAAATTCCATTTCCGCAGGACCGATCAGAACATTATCTGCAAAGGCAATTGGTGAATTTAATTCAATCCTTAAGGAAATTGAAGAAAAGGCTCCACTGCGGAGAACGACAACTCCAGAAGAGGTTGGCGACACAGCTGTATTTTTATTTAGTGATCTTTCCCGTGGAATTACAGGTGAAAACATCCACGTTGATTCTGGCTATCATATCTTGTAAGGAAGAAAGCCCGCATTTTTTGCGGGCTTTTTATTTTTGAAGTGAACGAGTATGGGCATTCAGCATACATATAAAGTGAAGGACTTTGTATTGGAGGTGCTCAAGGTTTATGACAGAAAAGAAAAACCAAGGTCCATTACTTTATATTTACCAGCCTTTTTCAAAAACTCCTTCCATCAAAATGCAGGAAGTGTATTCAACTAAACAAGAAAAAACGCTTCCTATAGAGGAAAACAAACAAAAAGGCGAAACCAAAAGGAATTCTTTAAAGGAGGAATTGCTTCAGGAGGCAGTACCAATTGAGGTAGCGGTGTCCGAAAAAAAAGTTGCTGACACAATGGAGAAAACCAGCAGGCAAAAATATTCCTTTAAAAAGGTTAAAAGCTTTAAGGAAATGAATATGAAGGAACGATTGGAGTATTTAGTGGATTTTCCTAAGGCTTTGCCACCTGTTCCTTGTGTATTTTATACAAGAGATAAAAATTATCAGGGGTATTTAAAGGATTATCAAGGTAAGGAGATTACCATCCAATTCCATGATCAAACAACAAAAACGCTTCCAGTGGGTGAGTTAACAGATGTAATCATGATTGGAATAAAAAATTAAAAAATAAAAAAAGCCAGCCGTTATCGACTGGCTCATTTTATTAGTTACAAATTCCTAAGTTAACATCAGCAATACATTGGACTGCACAGAAGCATTTTAAATCAACTGTAATGCAGTCATTGCTTGCGCGGAAACGGTCCACTTGGCAAACTCTTGAAAGGTCAACCTTTCCATTATTAATAAGGTTTACCGGTACAAAGTTTCCACTTTCCCTGCGTCCAGGGATTAGAACACGAAGTGTAGCACAGCAGTTGTCAAATACATCTTCCACCCTAAAGAAAATAGACACACACGCATTGTTTTCACCGTTAAAGAATGCATGGAAGGGGTTACCTTCGTTATCACTTAAAACAAAAACACGTGTATCAACTGGTTCTCTTCTTGTCGGTGAAACTAATGAGCCCAGTGGTTCAGTAAAACAACTTGAACACTCCGCACACTCATTTTCAACAGCATTATCTTGTATATCTTTAATCGCACGAACTACTTCGCACACACAGCTGTCATTACGAAAATCGTTATGATTATTTCCACAACCCATTTATTTTTCCTCCTTAAATCCGTGATATATATCTTACATTACTAACATATTTCACAGGGCCCTTTTGGGTTACGGACAATTGCCTTTTTTAAGAAAATTAGGCTAGTTCACTATATCAATGGAAGGAAGGACAAATTTGTTTATGGATATTAGTCTTTTACAATTCATTATTTTGGGGCTTGCAGCATTTCGGCTGACCAGATTATTGGTATTTGATAAAATTACAGAATTTCTCCGCAATCCTTTTTTTACGGAGGTTGTCGAAGAAAATGAACAGGGGGAAATGGAAGTATATTATGTGCCAAAAGAAACCCCCATCAAAAGATTTTTTGGGGAGCTTCTAAGCTGTTATTGGTGTACAGGAATTTGGTCATCCATCGTATTGGTCCTGTTACATTATGTTTATTCTGCTCTGTATGAGCCTTTGGTCTTGATTTTAGCGATTGCTGGAATGTCATCTATTTTGGAAACCATCGTTCAAAATTGGCTTCAAAAGTAAATGAAAAATTGGTTATTTATAGAGACAAGATTCTATTTCATCACATATTCTAAAACATAATGTTACTAAAATGGGGTGGAGAGAACAGTGAATAAGCAAAATAATAGCAATCAAGGCTCAAGCCAATCCTCTAAAGAATCAAAGCGGATTAAAAAAAATGGTTGTGGATGCGGGAAAAAGACACAGAAATAACAGGCTAGGCGATGGAAATTTCTCAAAGTCCAAAAATTCTTTTTTATCTTTAAAACACTGCTCGGGAACACCGGCAGTGTTTTTTTACTTTAAAATAATCTTATCTGTCATAATTTTGGTTCAGGTCGAAAAAACTATAGGATAATAAGATTCTTACTAATGGACAAGGGAAGGAACTAAAAAATGATTTACATTCAACGACTTATCCTACTTTCATGTGTATGTCTTTTAGTATCCTGCAACGGGAACCAAAAGGGAAAGGATAGCCAATTAGCTCTGATCAAAACAACCAATCCCAATCCGATTATGACCGATCGAGATAAAAAAACAACACGTGTTGAAGAAATTGAAGAGGCAGTCAGTTCTTTTCCAGAAATCTATGATGCGGCAGTCATCAAAGGAGCAAAAGAGACACTTGTGGTTTATAAGGTTAAGCATATACACCGGTTCAAAATGAAAAAAATCGAAAAAAATCTCACTGAATTCTTACAAAAGAGATTTCCAAAAGAGGATATCACCGTTTCGAGTGATTATAAAATTTTCCTTGAAGCGGTTCGATTAAATGAGCGGATGGAAAGCAAGAAATTTTCGGAAAACGATGCTGAAAAAAGGCTGCGTGAAATCATTAAAATGACAAAAGATATGACATAGAAGGGAGACATTGGAATGGCCAGCAAACAAAAAAATTTAACTCCACAGCAACAAAACTATCAACAACTACAGCAAAAGCATGAGTTTAAACGGCCTGTTTTAAAAAATTGCTTAAAGGCTTTTTTCGTCGGCGGCTTGATTTGTGTAATTGGTCAGGCTGTTAGTTATTTTTACATATATTTTTTCAATTTTACGGAGCAGACAGCTGGAAACCCTACCGTCGCAACAATGGTATTTTTTTCAATGCTTTTAACTGGTTTTGGCGTCTACGACCGTATTGGACAGTTTGCCGGAGCAGGAAGTGCGGTACCGGTAACAGGATTCGGCAATGCGGTCATCTCTGCAGCAATTGAGCATCGAACAGAAGGGTTTGTCTTAGGGGTCGGTGGAAATATGTTTAAGCTTGCCGGGTCCGTCATTTTGTTTGGTGTTTTTTCGGCATTTGTTGTTGCGCTCATTAAAACGTTACTGGCAATGTGGGGGGTTTTGTAATTGTTAAAAGGGCATCAATCTTGGGTATTTGCAAACCGGCCAATGATTATGGCAACAGGTGTATCAGGTGGCCCATTTGAGGCGAATGGGAATTTAGCAAATGATTTTGACCTATTACATGAGGACTTGTGGATGGGACAGGAGACATACGAAAAAGCACATCGGGTTTTGCTGGAGGAATCAATCAAGATGGCTCTGCAAAAAGCAAATGTTCATAAGGAGGAGGTTCAATTTCTATTTGCCGGTGACCTCATTAATCAAATTACGCCGACAAGCTTTGCAGCAAGATCGATGCAAATCCCCTATTTCGGTCTCTTTGGAGCCTGCTCCACATCTATGGAAGGATTAGCGCTTGCTTCCTTTGTAATCAATAATCAAGGAGCGAAATATATCCTCACAGGGGCTTCGAGCCACAATTCAGCTGTCGAAAAACAGTTCCGCTACCCGACGGAATATGGCGGGCAAAAGCCGCCAACAGCACAATGGACGGTTACAGGAGCAGGTGTAGCATTGATGGCAGCCAATGATTCTTCAAAGAATCAGCCTGTGACGATCTCCGCAACAATTGGCAAGGTAATTGACATGGGGTTAACAGATCCGTTTAATATGGGGGGAGCGATGGCCCCTGCCGCTGCGGATACTATTATAGCCCATTTTAGGGATTTACAATTAGATCCATCCTTTTATGATCTAATCATCACCGGTGACTTAGGAAGAGTCGGCCATGATACGGCCTTTGAATTAATCAATAAAAGCGGCTTAAAGCTGGAGCGAAAACAATTCCAGGATTGCGGGTTACTTATATACAAAAAAGATCAGCCTGTTCAATCCGGGGCAAGCGGTGCAGGCTGTTCAGCAACGGTTTTATATGGACATTTACTAAACCAAATGAAAAAAGGTGTATACAAACGAATTTTAGTCGTAGCCACAGGTGCTTTGTTATCACCGTTAAGTTTCCAACAAAATGAATCTATTCCCTGTATTGCACATGCGGTTGCGATTGAAATGAATGGGGAAAAGGGGTGATCAGATGCTTGCCATGTTTTTTTGGGCGTTCGTAGTTGGAGGAATTATTTGTGTGATTGGACAATTATTATTTGATGTGGCCAAACTAACACCGGGTCATACTTTAAGTTTATTGGTCTGCATAGGTTCTGTCTTGGATGGGTTCGGCCTTTATGAGCCATTAATTGATTTTGCTGGAGCAGGGGCAACCATTCCAATCACGAGCTTCGGTAACTCTTTGGTACACGGGGCGCTTCAAGAGGCGGAAGCACATGGAATTGTTGGGGTTTTAACAGGGATGTTTGAAGTAACCAGCTCCGGAATTTCCGCCGCCATTATTTTTGGATTTATTGGAGCGCTCATATTTCGACCAAAAGGGTAGAAGAGTAGGACAATACTCCATTTTTCACCGCCAGTATTCGAAAAAAGGACGCTGCCTATACACTTTTTCCAGTATTCTCATATGTTATAAGTGAGATTACTAAAGTGAGGTGACTAGGTCTATGTGCTTCGGATACGGCTACGGCTACGGCTATGGCGGCGGTTTCTACGGAGGTTCAACTTTCGTTCTAATCGTTGTATTATTTATCCTATTGATCATTGTTGGTGCTAGCTTCTACTAGGAATTCCTGAGCTTGCATCAAAGATAAGGGTTGGCCATGAGAATGGCCGACCTTTTCTTTGGCCTTTAAGCACATTTTTGCCCTTCCTTCATAAAATAAAGTAGTTGTTATGAAGGAGTGAGATTATACACATGGATAATGGATTCTTTAAAAACATAGAAAAGAAAACTGGCGTGAATATGAAAGATATCTTTGAATTAGCGAATTCTCTGCAAAATGCAAATTTTAGGGATGAAAAAACAGTTCGGAATGTAATTAAAAGAGTGTCTCAAATTGCCAATAAACCGGTACCTCAGGAATTAGAAGACCAAATTGTTAAATCGATCATAAACGATGGAAAAGCGCTTGATTTTAATACCATTGCGAATATGATGAATAATAAAAAATAAAGACAAAGGCCGCTTTCCTATTAGGAAGTGGGCCTTTGTCTTCTTTTCATTAATGGTGCCAAAAAACGTGAGCGATTGGCTTTTTTTCCTCTACGGTTACTTGGAACAGCGATGTAAAGCTGTTCCTTTGCACGTGTCATCGCAACGTAAAATAATCTTCTTTCTTCTTCTAATGCCGAATAGTCACCGTTCCGATAGCTTTCTAACGCAAAGTCATGCGGCAGGCTTCCATCCGCAGCACCAAGAACATAAACGGTTTGATACTCGAGCCCCTTTGCCCGATGAATCGTACTTAAGGTAATAGCCTCAGTAAAATGCTTACTTAAATTTTTGATTTCCTTATTCATCGCAGACATATGCTCTGCATGAGCCAACAAGGCTTCAATCGTACTAAAATTTTTCGCTGCTACTTTCAGGTCCTTAATATCATCCGAACCTTTCTCCAACATATTTGATTCATTTCCCCGCTTCTTTAGAAAATCCAAAAAGCCAATATCCTTTTCAATCATTTCAATGGCCGTAATCGGGGCCAATTGCTTTAATGTCCGGATTGAGGAGACCGCTTTTTTTAATTTTTTTTCCTGAAAGGCATGTGCCGTTTTATAATAGGATAAAGCCTCTAAATTACTGCAATCCTGGAGGATACTCATTGCTTTTAAGTCCCTTAAAACCGATTGTTTTAAGAACAAAAAGGGCAATACATCAGACAGGGCAGATTGGTCGTCCTCACTCAAGCTTAATCTTAAAAAGGAGAGAATACTTCTAACAATCCTCCGGTCGTAAAAAGCCTCGACATCCTGTTCGATTCGAAACGGAAGATTTGAACTAGCTAACCGTTCAAACACGGCCCGTGCCCCTGCGTTCGTCCGGTAAAGGATCGCAAAATCAGAAGGGTTCGCACCCTGTGTGATTTTTTCCTGTAAGTCTGTTACAATCATCGTTGCCTCTTCCTCTTCATCGTTAGGAAAAAATAAAGTGGGAGCTGCTCCAGTTGAGTATTGGGCTTTCATTTTTTTCAGTCTTCTTACTTTATTAGCGGCAATCATTTGATTGGCAACTGTAACAATTTCATGTGAAGAGCGATAATTTTCCTCAAGGGTTATCACTTTTGCATAAGGGAAATCTTTTTCAAATTCAAGTAAATAACTAGGGTCACTGCCTCTAAACGAATAAATCGCCTGATCGTCATCTCCGACAGCACAGACATTTTTATGTTTGCCCGCTAGCAGTTTAATCAGTTCGTATTGCACCTTGTTGATATCTTGAAATTCATCAATGAGGAAATACTGAAACCGATTTTGATATTGCTCAAGCAATTCAGGTGTCGAGCTTAACAGCTGATAACAGCCAATGAGCATATCATCAAAATCAAAAAATTGTTCCCTTTCCTTATATTCCTCATATTTTTTATAAAGGAAAAGAGCCTTTTCTTCCCATTCCGATGCAGGTCTTATATCATTTGGAAAAAGAAGTGAGTTTTTCCAAAAGCCGATTTGCTGAAGGGCTAAATCATAGGCAAACTCTTTTTCCGACAATTCTATCTCCTTCCCGGCCTCCTTGAGAATTTTATCCCGTTGCCAATCTTTCTTTAATAGGCGGTCTGAGGTCCATTTATCCTTGGAATGGAACATAAGAATTCGATAAAAAATGCTGTGGAAGGTGCCGGTAACGAGTTTATTTATGGCTTCTCTTTTCATTTGCGGATAGGAAAGTAAGCGGCTTTTCATTTCACTTGCGGCTTTGGAAGTGAAGGTAACCAGCATAATGTTTCGCGGGTCAATCTTTTTGACCTCTAACATAAAGGCTGTTCTCGATGTTAACACCCTTGTTTTACCACTCCCTGCGCCGGCAAGAACCAATAATGCCCCGTCTGTTTCTGAGACCGCTGCTGCCTGTGCCTCATCAAGAACGACATCCGATTTTGCTAACTGTTGTAAGTAAGGAGATTGGTAGTCTATTAAGTTTACTGCATTTTTCTGAAAGGGAGTCTGTGCTTCAAGGACTTTTGCTGATTTAAAGACTTGGACGGATTTAGGTGTCTCTAGAATCGTTCTGCCTTTTGGAAGGCGGAAGCCATCCACTTCTTTATGGCTTTGGTTGGTTTCTTCGTTTCTTTCCTGAACGGCTGGTTCCGGGCAATCCGGAATGGTTGAATGTGTATGCGAAAAATGAGGTGATTCCTGAATGCCAAGAATTAAGCGAACACTCTCGCGGCAAACGGGACAAACTAATTCACCGTTTTTTCCCGCTAAATATATTTTTTGATATTCATCTCGGTCTAATTGATCGAGTATAATTGTTTGGTTTTGGTATCGCACAGTTTTCATTGTTTTTCCTCTGTCTCTTAAAAATTAAGCAACATGTTTAATCATAACAAAACCGTGAAGTAACAAAAAGGCTTGAAAAATAGAAAAGTGGTGTATGGTGTGCCAGTGTATAAGAAAAAGAGGTGGAAAGGTAAAAGGAATGGAGTTACATTGACCGTAAGGGGGAAAAGATAGTAGCGGAACGAACCGAGGTTCATAGTGCCTGTGAAGAAGAAAAAAGATTTGTAGCGGGAACTAAGCGGGGTTCATAGTGCCCGCTAAGAAGGAGAAAGAGAGGTAGCGGGAACTAAGCGGTGCTCATAGTGCCCGAGAAGAAGAAAAAAGAGTGGTGGCGGGAACTAAGCGGTGCTCATAGTGCCCGTGAAGAAGAAAAAAATTTTTAGCGGGAACTAAGCGGTGCTCATAGTGCCCGCAAAGAAGGAGAAAGATTTGTAGCGGGAACTAAGCGGTGCTCATAGTGCCCGCAAAGAAGGAGAAAGAGAGGTAGCGGGAACTAAGCG
Organism: Neobacillus cucumis; assembly: GCF_016107705.1. The sequence continues at coordinate 83,085 of NZ_JAEHGC010000010.1, read as the reverse complement.
GGGTTCATAGTGCCCGAGAAGAAGAAAAAAGAGTGGTGGCGGGAACTAAGCGGTGCTCATAGTGCCTGTGAAGAAGAAAAAAGAGTAGCAGCGGGAACTAAGCGGGGTTCATAGTGCCCGAGAAGAAGAAAAAAGAGTGGTGGCGGGAACTAAGCGGTGCTCATAGTGCCTGTGAAGAAGAAAAAAGAGAGGTAGCGGGAACTAACCAGGGTTCATAGTGCCCGCGAAAAAGAAAAAAGAGAGGTAGCGGGAACTAACCGGTGCTCATAGTGCCTGTGAAGAAGAAAAAAGAGTGGAACGGGCACATGAAAACGGATAAAATACAAGCCGAGCCAATCCGAAATGGACCAAAATCGTAAAGCACCTCCAAACAAAATAAAAAACCGAGTATAAAATCCAAAAGATTATACACTCGGTTATTTTAAATTAAATCTTTTTCACCATCGTTTTATGCGGGATCCCCGCATCCATGAATTCTTCGGAAACAACTTCATAGCCCAATCCACCATAAAAAGGAATCGCGTGCGTCTGAGAATTCAACTTTAATTTTTGAATCCCCTTTTTCCGTGCAAAGTCTTCGATCCCATTCATAATCGCTTTCCCTGCACCAGTACCTCTAGCCTGTTTCAATATGCAAATACGTTCAACTTTTCCAAACCCATCCACTAGGCGAAAACGGCCGGCCCCGATTGGCGAGCCTTCATGATACAGCACGAAATGAGTTGCTTCCTTCTCATGCTGATCAATCTCCTCCTCCTCAGGGACATTTTGCTCGTCGATAAATACTGTTCTTCTTACAGAAAAAGCATCTTCTAATTCTTTTTCATTCTCAACAATTTTTACAGTCACTTCTTATTAATCCCTTCCAAGACGAAATGTTTCATATACAGTCCAAGAACCATTTTCTAATTGATATAGAAGATGGAACCGGTCAATCTTTTCCTCATGATCAAATTTCTTCATACGCAATGAACCGTAAATATCAGAGTGCTCATCATTTGAAAGCTTTTGACCAAGCGTAATGTGCGGAACAAATTTATATTCAGGGGCTTCTTGATTTAGTTCATGATTAATTTCAACATGCAAATCGTTTAATTCAACAGTTGGCTCAACTTTTAAATAGATGACATTATTTACAGGCTGAAAAGAACTAACTTTGGTTGTTTTGATTGAGAATGGATAGTGGTTACCAGCAATTTTTCGTAATTTATCGGCAACTTGTTTAGCATCATCCTCAGTTGCTTCAAAAGCATTTTTTAATGTTAAATGTGGAGTAATTAAAGAATAATGCGGGTCATAACGTTTACGATAGGAATTTACTAAATCTTGAAGAGTTTTAGATGGAAAAATAACAACACCAAATTTCATATGTATACCTCCGTTAGTCAAATTTTTCTATATAAAAATAGGTGACTCCAAAATGAAAATATTATTCATAAATAATTATAGCAAATTTTCAAAAAATATAAAATTACTTTGCCTCACTATGTGTCATAGGTTAAAACATCATCGTAAGAGCACGTCTTAAATCAGGCTGCCAGTATTTCCACGTGTGGTTTCCATCAAACTCTTCATAAAAATAGGAAAATGGTTTGTCCGTCATCAATTTTGAAAGCAGACGATTCGGCTCAATGAAATTACTTACTTTTCCATCGGTGGTAGGTACCTCTGTTTCCTGGTTTCCAACCACATGATAGACCTCCAAAAGCTGCGGTTCAGAACAACTACGGACTCTTTCAAGAACCTGTTCGTCAACTAATGGTGATTGCAATAATACTTTCCCAAAGGTATGAGGGTATTGAAGCGCTGTCAAAAATGAGACGGTTGCACCAAGTGAGTCGCCAATCAATGCCCTTGTGGTTCCGATTTGGTATGTTGGGAATTCGTTTTCGATAAAAGGAACTAATTCATGAGCAAGGAAACGTATGTATTGTTTGTTTTGGTTACCTTCTGGATGGTATTTTCTGCGGCGATCCTCTACATTTTTATAGGGTATCCCAATCATGATTAAATTTTCAATTTTACGCTCAAAAAGTAATTCGTCTGCCAACCGTCCAATTCTCCCCAGTTGAAAATAGTCCTTTCCATCTTGTGCAATTAAAAGGGAATATTTATAAAGGGGTGAAAAATTTGCAGGTAAATAGACAAGAAGCTGCATTTCTTCTCCAAGTTCTAAACTTTGAAGGGTAAGTTCTTTAATTGTGCCCTTTGGATAATTCATTGATGATACCTCCAATTTTAAACTTTACAAATGCATTCTAACATAAAGATAGTTGAATTGTTTATTTGGAAAGAGGGGATGGTCGGGCAGAAATAGTGGGATGAAAAGTGAGATTATGTGAGAGGGGTGGTTCGAAAAGTTTGGGACCATCCTCAGATAGTAAGACTAGTGGAGATATCGCTGCTTAGAGCGAGCATCCGGCATAATGGATAAAATATTTTCCCGGCGAAAAGTCCGAACCTGTTTGCGAAGCAGGCAATAGGCCCGAATGTATTCATCATTAACTTCTTTTACAATTAATTTTCGCTGGGAAAGCTGTTGGTTTTCTGAAAGATAAATCATTTCTAACGGCATATGTTCTTCGATTGAACGATAAAGAAGCCCTTCCATGTTAAAATCACACCTTTCTTTTTAATATAGTATTATTATATCCGAACATTCGTTCTTTATTCAATAAACTTTAGAACAAATGTTCTTATTGATTATTTCCAACTTGTATTCGAAAAATACAAAAAGATATTGACTTTTTTGGCTATCTAATTATAATTAATAATGTACTTAACTATTATGATCTGTTAGCTCAGCTGGGAGAGCGCAACCTTGACAGGGTTGAGGTCACAGGTTCGATCCCTGTACAGGTCATCATAACAGAGCCTTGGTAACCCTTGTGGTATCAAGGTTTTTTATATATAACAGGTATTTTAGTTTGAAGTAATACAGATGAATTGGTGGCAATTTGGTGGCAAAATAAAAAAGTTTAAATCATAACCAAACGACTAGAACAGGTTTAAGCTTGTTCTTTTTTGTTTTTTGTAAAAAATTGATCAAATTGATTTGCTGCTGGTTTGGGGATTATGGGGCGAAAAAGAAATTTCTTATAAAAATAAAGATTTCAGAGAATCTTTCCATACACGATATGGGGAAATAAGAAAAGACTTTCAAGAGGTTCTCATATACCAAGAGAATGAGAAAAGCTAATTCCCTATTTTTATTTATAATTCCACTTAACACAGAACGTTTAAGTAATTTGTTTTTGGAGTACAGAAATAATTGAACTATTCTTTTCATATAACAGGCTTTTTAACTACATTTTATATAAAAACAGCAGAAAGCCCTGCTGTTTTTTTGTTTTGTAGTGTTTAAAAAGGTATACCATTATAAACACTATTACACTATTTAATTTTTTAATAAATTATTAGTTTTAAAAGGTCTAAAAAATATTTATAAACGTTTGTAAAGGGTTATATATCTTTATAACCTATTTTGTTATGATTTAAGTATCATACAGAATAGCATCAAGGAGATACTTACATCATGAAAAATAAAATATTCGGTATATTCGAGTAAGCAGTAAAGACCAAAATATTGATCGTCAACTTAACGAAATGCTTTCCTTATCTATAAATGAAAGGGATATATTTATAGATAAGGAAAGCGGGAAAAATTTTAATCGCCCCCAGTACAAAGCACTAAAACAGTGCTTACGTGAAGGTGACTTACTTTATATAAAGTCGATTGACCGTTTTGGCCGAAATTCTAAAGAGATTAAAAAAGAATGGGAAATCATTACCTCCGAAATAAAGGCTGACATTAGAGTAATTGATATGCCATTGCTGGATACAACACAACATAAGGATACTTTGGGTACATTTGTTTCTGACTTAGTATTGCAGGTTCTTTCGTTCGTTGCTGAAAAAGAAAGAGAGGATATTAATAGGAGGCAACGAGAAGGAATTGAATCGGCCAAAGCAAAAGGCAAACATCTAGGCAGACCGAAAACAAGCCTAGATTCATTGAATGAGAAACAGAAAGCAATTTTAAAAACTAAATATCAATCATGGAAAAAGAACGAAATAACGGCAGTTGAATTTATGAATAAAATGGATTTAAAGAAAAATTCATTTTATAAAATCATGAAGGAATATGAAGCAGGTAGGCACTAGTTATAGTGCCTTTTTTAATTTATATAAAGAATAAGTTTGTGAAAAAGTGTACTTAAGCTAACGGGGGAGAGTTTAGTTTAAGTGAATTTCTTCGCAAACTTATAGATAAGCCTATCCCTAAAATAACAAGCGCATCAAATTAATCGACTCAATGCGTTTGTAACTAAATAGTCGCCTGCTTTTTTTACGGAGTTGAGACCGTTTGTATTACTAATCATCATTTTGGTCATTTTAACATGTAAATCAAGTCCACCAAAATGAGCAAGATTCTGGTTATCAACCCCTTCACCAGTTATTTTTAAATTATTTAGATCTTCTTGAGAATAATTACGCGACCGGCTAAAGTCTAAGCTGTCAAATCTGATAAAAACACCTTTAAAGCCGTAAAACGGGCTTTTTTGACCAAAAGTTTTATTGACAATTGAAGCTAATTAGTAATACTATATACTAGTAGTCAGTATCGCTGAATATCAGTAACACAAAATACCTGTGCTACAGAGTACTGAAAAAAATATAAGTAAAATATTAATGGAGGTAAAAAATTGGAAAATATCACGGAAATGCTGAAAGGGGTGCTTGAGGGGTGTGTGCTTGAAATCATCAGCCGTGGCGAAACTTACGGCTATGAGATCACGCAACAGTTACGAGAACTTGGCTTCACAGATGTGGTTGAAGGCACAGTTTATACGATTACCATGCGGCTTGAGAAAAACAATCTGGTGGACATCGAGAAAAAGCCATCCACTATGGGACCGCCGAGAAAATTTTACACACTGAACACATCAGGTCAAGAGCAACTTGAAATTTTTTGGAGAAAATGGGATTTCGTCTCAAGTAAAATTAACGAACTCAAAACTAATAAAATCAAAAGGAGAGAACTAAAATGAATTTTTTTGAAAAAATTATCGGAAGTCTGGATGACAAGCGGGAATGGAGGGCGATGGAGGCACGTGCGAAGGCACTTCCAAGTGAGTACCGCAACGCTTACAAAGCTATGCAAAAATATATGTGGACTGCTGGTGGTGGTCCCACCGACTGGAAGGACAGCAGCCGTATCTTTAACGGCATTCTCGACCTTTTCGAGGAAGGTGCAGCGGAAGGCAAGAAAGTCACTGACCTTACGGGCGAGGACGTGGCTGCTTTCTGCGACGAACTAGTGAAGGATGAGCAAACTTGGAAGGATAAGTATCGCAAGAAGTTGAACGATAACATTAGTCGTAGCTAACAGAGAAATCCTAGTGGATTTTAGCCTAACATCGACACTAACGGCGCAAACTGCCACTGGGTACGATTTGGCTTCCTTTGCCGACAAACTGTGGCAAACGCTAAAACCTATGTTGCCAAGTATCGTGATGATTTGAATCAGAGTATCATGAAGTGATTGGAAAAAGAAGTAAATTCAATAGATGATCCCTACTGAATAGCTGGTTACAAATGTAATATGTCACCTTCACTATTCAGTTATATTTTTAATTCAGTAGTAAGTAATACAGAATATCAGTCAGACTAAGTAGAGATGTATAGGGAACCTAGCGCCATGCTGCGCTATTTAAGGAGGAATAAAGGATGAGCAATGCAGCGATTTCTGTAAAAGGGTTAAAAAAATCTTTTAAAGATAAGGAAGTCTTAAAGGGGGTGGATTTTGAGGTGCGGCGTGGCGAAATTTTCGCACTGCTGGGCTCAAATGGAGCGGGCAAGACGACGACGGTCAACATCCTTTCGACGTTGATGAAGCCCGATGGCGGCGAAGTAGGTATTTGCGGCTTTGACGTCCAGCGTCAACCGGATCATGTTCGCCAGAGTATCAGCCTGACAGGGCAGTTCGCAGCTTTAGACGGCATGCTCACCGGGCGGGAAAACCTGATGATGATCGCGAAGTTGCGGGGAGTTTCCAATCCCGCTCAAGTCGCCGACAATCTACTTGCAAGATTCAGCCTGACTGATGCGGCCAACCGCCGGGCGGACCAATATTCCGGCGGGATGAAGCGCCGGCTTGACATTGCCATGAGCCTGATCGGGACTCCAGCGGTCATTTTTCTCGACGAACCGACGACAGGGCTTGACCCCGAAGCGCGGATTGAAGTCTGGGATACAGTCAAGGAGCTTGCTGGCGGCGGCACGACCATCTTGCTGACGACCCAGCACCTGGAGGAAGCCGAACAGCTGGCGGACCGTATCGCTATCCTGCATGGCGGAAAAATCATCACGACCGGTAACCTTACCGAACTCAAAGAGATGTTCCCGCCAGCGAAAGTGGAATATATCGAGAAGCAGCCGACATTGGAGGAAATTTTCCTCGCGATCATCGGCAAAAAGGAGGAGATGTAAATGAAAAACAAAACAGGGGTATTACTAGGTCGTTTAATGCGCAACATCATGCGCAGCCCGGATACGATTATCACGGTGGCGATTACGCCGATTATGATGATGCTGCTGTTTGTCTACGTATTTGGCGGCGCCATAGAGACAGGGACGGACAACTACGTCAATTATTTATTGCCGGGAATCTTGCTGATGGCGATCGCATCCGGTGTCGCTTACACTTCCTTGCGGCTGTTTACGGATGTAAAGAGCGGGCTGATGGCGCGTTTCATTACCATGCCCATCAAGCGCTCATCGGTATTGTGGGCTCACGTGTTAACTTCACTTGTTTCCAATGCGCTTACTGTCGTGGTGGTTATCCTCGTCGCGCTCTTGATGGGTTTCCGTTCCAGCGCTGATATCCTGGATTGGCTCGCGGTAGCTGGGATACTCGGGTTGTTTACGCTGGCGCTGACATGGCTGGCGGTCATTCCCGGATTGAGAGCGGGGTCTATGGAAGGGGCGACAGCCTACTCGTACCCGCTGATTTTCCTGCCGTTTATCAGTTCAGCTTTTGTCCCCACCGAAACCATGCCTAAAATTGTCCGTGCGTTCGCTGAAAACCAGCCCGTGACTTCAATCGTGAATGCGATACGTGCCCTATTGTATGAAGGGTCTGTTGGCAACGATATCTGGATCGCACTTGCCTGGTGCGTCGGCATCATGGTCATCGCTTACTTCCTTGCAAGTAAAGCATTTAAACGCCAGTTAGGGTAAGTAACCATCGGTTTGGTGTCTTGTGGCAACTAAATCTTTCTAGTTAAAATTTATATTTGGAAATGCACGGGAAAGTTTTCCGTGCTTTTATTATTTGTCATGTTCTCAGGGTAACTATTGTCGATTTACACCTTCATGTTATTGAACGCAATAGGAATATTGGACCAGTTTCTTGGCGCAGGATGATAGACGGTACTGGCTTGGACATAGGTTGACCATTGAGTCCCTTTTTTCCATCATTTGAGTCATAAAATCCATTAATTATTTATCTATTTTCACTTTTTATAGATGAATAATCGATGGATTTTTATATTTTTTTTACACCTTTGCACGAAATTTTTACCCTATTTTTACGCGAAACGGAAGTAGAATTTATCTATGCCAAAGAGGTCACTCAATACTAAACAAAGATATTCACTGAATAAGTTTGAGGAGGAATTTTGGTGAATTTACTGAGATACAAAGACAAGGATTGAACCATAGGGGGGATAGGAAAAATCTCTTGATCTATGGTATCTCTTTAATCCGAATTTTAAGTAAGCAGACTAAGAGAATTTCCTCTGGTTGATTAATCGTAAGCACTCAACAGTTGAAAACATGAGGATGGAGGTTAGGTATGTTTAACAACGATTTTGTATCAATTGTACTTTTTGTTTTAGCCTTTGCTATTTTTGTGGGATTCACTTTATTTAGTGAAAAAGCATGAGGAGGAAATCGGTATGCTTATACCAGGAATCATTGGAGTAGCTTTAATTGTTTATTTGACCTACGTCTTAATTAAACCTGAAAAGTTTTAGGATGAATTTAACAATGATGAACATGTAGGAGGAGCATCGAAATGACAAACGGATTAATGCAGATAGTAGTGACCTTAGTAATTGCCATCTTATTGGTAAAACCTGTAGGTGCCTACCTTGTAAAAGTGTTTGATTATGAAAAAACAGGCTTGGACCGGATTTTTGGACCTGGAGAGCGGTTCATTTACCGTATGATTGGAGTCAAAGATAGAGAGCCGATGGGCTGGAAAAAATATGTTTTTGCCATGCTGCTCACGAACTTTATCATGATGATGTTTATGTATATCGTATTTAGAACACAAAAGTTTTTGCCGTTAAATCCCGATAAGATCGGTAATATGCCACCAGCATTGGCGTTTAATACCGCAGCATCATTTATTACAAATACAAACTGGCAAGCCTATAGTGGGGAAAAATCACTTTCGTACTTATCACAAATGATTGCTATTACCTTTCCAATGTTTACATCGGCTGCCACGGGATTTGCAGTAGCCATTGCCTTTATTCGTGGTTTAGTAGCGAAACAAAATAATCTTGGAAACTTTTATGTAGACTTGGTGCGTTCCATTACACGTGTTTTCCTGCCATTGTCTTTTATTGTTGCATTATTCCTAGTATTTCAAGGAGTACCTGAAACATTGCATGGCGCAGCCAATGCAACAACTCTAGAAGGGGTAAAACAAACCATTACAAGAGGACCAGTTGCATCACTAGAATCAATTAAACATCTTGGAACAAATGGCGGCGGATATTTTGGCACCAATTCGGCACATCCATTTGAAAATCCAACTCCATTATCAAACTTGATGGAAATTCTATGTATGCTACTGCTTCCTACTGCATTGGTATATACATTTGGTGTCATGATTAAAAACAAACGCCAAGGCTGGTCCGTTTTCGCAGCAATGGGAATTATGTTTTTATTGTTTCTATCAGTCGTCTTATTTGCTGAATACCAAGGTACACCAGCATTAAATGCCCTTGGTGTTCATGGGAATATGGAAGGAAAAGAAGTTCGCTTTGGAATTTCAGAGTCATCATTATTTACAGCTGTAACGACGGCAGCAACAACTGGATCTGTTAACAATATGCACGATTCTTTAACTCCGATTGGCGGTCTTGTTCCACTAGGGGAAATGATGTTAAACAACGTGTTTGGCGGTAAAGGGGTCGGATTGCTAAACGGATTGTTGTATGTCATTCTAACCGTCTTTATTTGCGGGTTGATGGTAGGGCGTACACCAGAGTTTTTAGGAAAGAAAATTGAGTCGAAAGAAGTGAAACTGGCATCGATTGCACTACTAACACACCCGGTTATTATTCTAGTTCCAACTGCAATCGCCTTGATGACACCTGGAGCGATTTCATCTATTTTAAATTCGGGATATCATGGAGTAACAGAGGTCTTATACGCATTTACATCAGGAGCTGCAAACAATGGTTCCGCTTTTGGCGGTCTAACAGCAAATACTAACTTTTATAATATTGCAATTGGTATAGTCATGTTGCTAGGTCGATTTATTTCAATCATTGCGATGTTAGCAATAGCCGGATCATTTGCTACAAAGAAAATAGTAGAAGCCACTACGGGAACGTTCCGTACCGATACACCATTATTCACTGGGATCTTAGTGGTGATAATATTGGTCATTGGTGCTTTAACGTTCTTCCCAGCACTTGCATTAGGTCCAATTGCCGAACATTTAGGAATGTTTCATTAAGGGGGATGTCTGATTATGGCAATACAAACAAAAACGCTATCAAAGGATTTGGTCTTGCAAGCCATTATTGATTCATTTAAAAAATTAAACCCAGTCGTGATGATTAAAAATCCCGTTATGTTTGTCGTCGAAGTGGGGACACTCATCACTCTGATTCTTTCGATTAAACCTGATATTTTTGCAGTTAGTACAGTAGGTCGTGGGTACAATATTGCGGTATTTTTTATCCTATTATTTACAGTCCTGTTTGCCAACTTTGCTGAAGCACTAGCAGAAGGACGAGGAAAAGCTCAGGCAGATACGCTCAAGAAAACGAAATCAGAAACGATGGCGAAGGTTCGGCAAAAAGATGGATCATATAAAAAGCTTCCATCTACTTCATTAAGAAAAGGCGATATTGTTCGAGTCGATACTGGTGAATTGATTCCTTCCGATGGGGAAATAATTGAGGGATTGGCTTCGATTGATGAATCTGCCATCACAGGTGAATCTGCCCCTGTCATTAAAGAGGCGGGTGGAGACTTTTCTTCTGTAACAGGAGGAACAAGGGTTGTATCGGATTATATCATCGTTAAAATCGTAACGGATCCAGGTGAATCCTTCCTGGACAAAATGATTGCTTTGGTTGAAGGTGCTTCCCGGCAAAAAACACCCAATGAAATTGCTTTAACGACGCTTTTGGCTGTATTAACACTCATTTTCTTATTTGTCATTATGACGTTGGTGCCGATTGCAGATTATTTAAAAGTTCGTTTAGATGTGGCAACACTTATTGCTCTTCTTGTTTGTCTAATCCCAACAACGATTGGCGGATTGCTTTCAGCTATTGGGATCGCAGGGATGAACCGGGTAACTCAATTTAATGTATTGGCGATGTCTGGAAAAGCAGTAGAAGCAGCTGGTGATATCGATACGATGATTCTTGATAAAACAGGAACAATTACTTTTGGAAACAGGATGGCAAGTGAGTTTGTACCAGTAGCAAATGTTTCTGAACAGGAAGTTACCTTAGCTTCTTTAAAAGCATCCGTAAAAGATGAAACACCTGAAGGAAGGTCTGTTGTAGAGTTAGCCCGTAAGCAGGGTGTCAATTGGGATGAAAAGGAATACGAAGGAGCAGAGATTATTGAATTTACAGCAGAAACCCGGATGTCTGGCTTAAACCTGAGCAACGGAACGCAAATCCGAAAAGGCGCAGTGGATGCCATCAAGAAATATATCGCTGCCCAAGGTGGAAGAGTTCCAGTAGATCTTGACAAGAAAGCCGATGAAATCGCCATGGCAGGGGGAACCCCGTTGGCTGTTGCCATTGATAAGACGATATACGGGGTTATCTATCTGAAAGATACCGTGAAACCAGGGCTGAAGGAACGTTTTGCAGAACTGCGTTCCATGGGGATTAAGACAATCATGTGTACAGGGGATAACCCATTAACCGCTGCGACCATCGCTGCCGAAGCAGGCGTTGATGACTTTATTGCCGAAGCTAAACCAGAAGATAAAATTGCTGCGATTAAAAAAGAACAAGATGAAGGCAAATTGGTTGCAATGACCGGTGACGGAACCAATGATGCTCCGGCTTTAGCACAGGCTGATGTAGGATTAGCGATGAATTCAGGAACAATGGCAGCAAAAGAAGCTGCCAATATGATTGATTTAGACTCTGATCCTACTAAACTATTATCTGTTATCGCAATTGGAAAGCAATTACTGATAACACGGGGAGCATTAACCACCTTCTCGATTTCAAACGACATTGCCAAATATTTTGCGATCATTCCGGCGCTGTTTATTACGATGATTCCGCAGTTGCAAGCTCTTAATATCATGGGGCTGGCATCACCAAAATCGGCGATTCTGTCCGCTTTGATTTTTAATGCGATCATCATCCCGCTCCTCATCCCAATTGCGATGAAGGGGGCAAAATATCGGGCGATGAGTGCAAATAGACTTCTTTCCCGTAACCTTTTTATTTATGGATTGGGCGGAATCGTTGCACCATTTATCGGTATTAAAATCATAGATTTGATTGTAGCTACACTACATTTAGCGTAAATCAGGAAATCTGGAGGAGAGTATTTATGAAGTCATTTCTAGTTGCGCTAAGAGCCTCTTTGTTCTTAATGATACTTTGCGGGTTAATCTATCCTTTGGCAACAACAGCGGTTGCCCAAGTTCTTTTTCACAAGCAGGCAGAAGGAAGTCTCGTTACGATAAATGGAAAAGTTCAGGGGTCAGAGCTTATCGCTCAAGAGTTTAAAGGTCAACAGTGGTTTCATCCTCGGGCTTCAGCGGCAAAATATGACCCAACTGCTTCTGCTGCGACAAATGCAGATGTTGCATCAAGTGATTATGTTAAAACTGTTAAAAACAACGTAAATCAAGTAAAAAAAGAAGATCCTAATATCGGAAATTCAATTCCAGCAGATTTAGTCACTACGTCTGGTTCCGGCTTCGACCCTGATCTATCTCCTGAAGCAGCGAAAGCTCAAGTGCCTAGAATTGCAAAAGCAAGAGGTGTTTCAGAAGATCGAATCCAAGCGCTAATAAATGAATACACAAAAGGTCGATCAATGGGGATTTTTGGTGAGCCACGTGTGAAGGTTTTAGATTTAAACATCACATTACAACAATTGAAATAATTCAAGGGGAGAGCCTTCTCTCCCTTCTTTGTCTATTGCATGAAAGGAGGGGCAAATTTGGGTGAAGACCAATTTCGCAGAAAAACACCTGAGGAAATTTTAGAATCGATTCAAAAAATTCGAAGAGGTCATTTGAAAATTATACTTGGTGCTGTTCCTGGTTCTGGAAAAACATATCACATGCTGCTTGAAGGCAATATTTTAAAAAAACGAGGTATTGATGTTGTTATTGGGAGTATTAGTACCTTAAATCGTCCAAAAATCAAAGAACAAATTGGCGACTTAGAAATTATTCCCTCTATTCATTGGATAGATCATGGTCAAGAGAAATATGACTTGGATGTTGATGGAATCATTACCCGAAATCCAGAAGTTGTTTTAGTGGATAATCTAGCACATCATAATCGCCCGGAGGCTTCAAGATCTACTCGATTAGACGATATCAATTATCTTTTAAACATGAAAATTAGTATCCTAACAACAGTTAATATATTTGAGCTTGAAGATGTAAAGGAGATTGCGAGTAAATTAACAGGTGGTAAAGTACAGGTCCATTGCAGTGTTCCCGAAGATACACTTGCCCTTGCTGATGAAGTAAAGCTATTGGATGTGACTCCTGAAGTAATTCTTCAAAGGCTCCGGGAAGGTGATATTGAGTCTTTCAACGAAAAAAAAAGAACAAGAGATAACTTATTTCATAGGGGAAATCTTGCTGTCCTACGTGAACTCGCACTGCGCTATTTAGCAGGCGAAGTAAATGATGACCTTGATGACTACCGAGAAAAACATGGAATGACTGGTCCCTCTGGAGCTTCTGAAAAAATTTTAGTGACCGTTCAATACCATTGGAATGGATCCATTTTGGTTAGGCGCGGACAGCAGATTACCAAAAGATTAGGTGGAGAATTACTTGTTGTTTGCTTTCAGTCGTCTAACAAGAAATTATCTAAAAATGAACTAACCTTTAAGCGCGCAATCATAAAGCTGGTGGAGAAAGTTGACGGAGAATTTGAGGAAGTTCCTATAGAGTCTGATTCGGTTGCGGATCAAATTGTTCGATATGCAACGAAACACAGTGTAACCCGAATTGTAATGGGGCAATCGAAACGAACACGGTGGGAGGAAATCGTTTACGGATCCATTATTAATAGAATCCTTCGGAAAACGAAAAATATAGATGTATTTATTGTTGCCGACAGAGCAGAAAAGGATGGAGAACGTGTCATTCCAACCAAACAAAGGCAAAAAGATAAAGATAATCCTTATCGGCGACTCACTCTTGGAGAACTGGAAAACAAGATTAATCAAATAAATCGGGGAACATTAAAAGTATATATTGGGGCAGCACCTGGAGTGGGGAAAACGTATACGATGCTCCGGGAAGCGAACGAACTGAAGAAAAAAGGAATCGATATCGTCATTGGATTCCTAGAAACCCATGGGCGGAAAGAGACGTTTGAACAAATTGGTTCTTTAGAAATCATTCCTCGAAAAAAGATTATATATAAAGGAACTACACTTGAGGAAATGGATACTACTGCAATTATTAAACGTAATCCAGAAGTAGTTTTAGTCGATGAGTTAGCCCATACAAATGTGCCTGGAAGCAAGTACCACAAAAGATACGAGGATGTGGAGGTGCTCTTAAATGCAGGCATCTCGGTCATTTCCACGATGAATATTCAACATTTAGAAAGTCTCAATGATAGTGTGGAGCAAATAACAGGCGTGAGAGTTAGGGAAACCGTCCCTGACCATATCTTGCGAAAGGCTAATGAAATCGAATTGATTGATATCTCTCCAAAAGCGCTAAGGGAACGAATGAAGGAAGGAAGAATTTATGCTCCTGCAAAAGTGGAGCAAGCATTGAACAATTTCTTTAAAACCGGAAATCTTATCGCCCTTCGAGAATTAGCGTTACGGGAAGTGGCAGATGATGTGGATGAACGGCTTGAGGCATGGGAGAGAAAACGGACATTAAGAGGACCTTGGAGAAAAGAAGAAGTGATTTTTGTATGTACAAATCTGCGGAACGATAGTGAAAGGTTAATACGCAGAGGATTCCGGATTGCTTATCGATTAAAGGCTCTCTGGTACGTGGCTTATGTTAAAGACCATCACCCTTTAACCGACCAGGAGAAGGAAACATTAAATAAAATTCGACAACTGACAGAACGGCTCGGTGGGATATTTGAACAATACGAAACAGGCAATCGACGTAATATCTTTCGAGAATTGGTAAAGCAAATGAATGAGAAAAATGCGACTCAAGTTATAATAGGTCAATCAGCCCGTACCCGTTGGGAGGAAATCAAAAAGGGGTCTGTTACGCAACGGTTGTTAAGAGAAGTACGCCATATGGATGTACTAATTGTGGCTGACCAAATATCAGAACCTCATAAATATAAAGAATAGAAAAAGGTTTGCATTTTAAAATGGAAAGTAATCAAGTGAATCGTGTCTTAGAATGTACAGTTTGTAATTTACATGTCGTAGCAAATTCAAGGGACTGATGATAAGATGAATACTGATCAAGATACATTATATTTCTGTTGCGAGAAGGGATATTTAGATATTTATACCCTAAAATATCGGTGGTTTGGTGCCATATGGAAGTATCAGGGCAGTTTGAAAATTGTAATGGGATATTGGTTTGGTGATAGTGCGAGTGAGATTCGTAAGCAAACACAATTTTACGGGCACACACATTCTAGTGATACGAAAGACCTTCAAGAAGTTTACTCTACCTTTCGGGATCTACAAAAAGAACAAGACTGGAAACAACGGTCACGTTTGTCGATTTTCGCAATATTCAATAGCCCATGGAAAGCATGGAAAGACGTAAAATCGGGATGGTATATTCTTCGTTCTCGAAAGACTTACCCTTGCTATGTTTCTGCAATACAGAAAAAGAACTTCTCCATTTGGTTAGAACACGTGACCGTTTGTGAAACAGAAGGGCAACTTAATGAATTCCTTGCAAAGGTCAATCAGGAACAAGATAATCAACTCCAATTTTTAAATGAAGATAGCGACTTAATCTGGAATCATACTGGAGATCTATCCTTATAGAGTGATTAGAATATGGAAAAAAGTCATCACTCAATAATCTAAAAAGAAAGGGTTTTTTAGGGTTTTGAGTGATTTTGTTTTAGGTTAATTTTTTAAAGTGATTCCTATAGTAAATTATAAATGAGTTCGATTTAAAAGATAGAGGAGGTGGTAAACGATGGATAAGAAACAGTGGGAAAGTAGTGTAGGAACGATTCGTTCCACAGAAAAAAAGTACGGTGAACTCACTGTTTTTATAGGTGCATCAAGTGGGGTGGGTAAGACTTATGCAATGTTAGATGCTGCTTGTATCAAGAAGAAAGAGGGACAAGATGTTTTGATTGGTTGGTTAGAGGAATACGATCGTTACGAGAAGGAGGAGAGAATAAAAGAGTTACCTATTATAAAACCTCGCCTTATTCAAGATGAGGAACTCCATTTTTTTGAAATGGATGTTGAAGAAATTTTAAATCGCCACCCACAAATTGTACTCATTGATGAATTGGCACATTCCAATGCGCCCGGTTCACCGCGTGCAAAACGTTATCGGGATGTAGAAGCGATTCTGATGGCTGGAATCGATGTCTATACTACGTTAAATATTTACGAAGTAGAAAGTTTAAAAGACATTGTTTCTAAAATTATCGGTATGGAAGTGAATGAAACTGTACCAGATAAATTCCTCGAACATGCAAGCCAAATTCGTTTGGTGGACAGTCCCTCAGATGAGATTTTACGGAGATTCCAAGAAGGAAAAATCCGGACCATTCCAAAAAACATAGATGCCCGTAAGTTCTTTCGTCTTGGAAATATCATTGCACTTCGAGAAATGGCACTTCGCTATGCTGCGGGGCAGGTAGATCAGCAGTTAGATGAATACATGCATTCGAATAAAATCCCTGGTCCATGGCCAGTTTCGGAAAAAGTTATGGTCTGTGTTAGTGCCAGCCCTTTTTCAAAACAGCTCATTCGAATGGCTCGACAAATGGCGTCCAGCCTTAAAGCGGAGTGGATCGCTGTTTATGTTGAAACACCTCGTAGGCTACCAAAGAGTGAGCAAGAACGTTTAGCGCTTTCAAGTAATCTTCAATTTGCAGAAGAACTTGGTGCCACAGTAATGACTATAACTGGAAACAGTGTGGCTGAAGAGATCTTGGAGTTAGCTCGCAACCAGAATGTAAAACAAATTGTGATTGGTAAGCCAAGGTATTCTCGGATTCGGGAGTGGATGCACGGTTCTGTTGTAAATCAAGTGATTCGAAATAGTCAGGAAATTAGCGTACATATCATACCAGGAAAGGTTGATAGCCGTCTCGACAAAGGGCATGTTACTGTTTTAAGAGAGAATTTGAAATGGAGTCCATATTTTATCATTACAGCATCTGTAGCTTTGCTTACCATACTTTTAAGGATATTTGGTCTATCATTTGATTTGGTAAACATTGCGCTTCTTTACTTGTTTCCCGTACTTTTTGGGTCAGTTCGTTGGGGGATTGGACCTTCATTCTATGCTGCTGGGATTGGGGTTCTTGCTTTCGATTATTTTTTCGTTCCTCCAGTATATAGTTTAACGGTGTCCGATTTACGTTATTTGATTTCTTTCACTGTGTTTTTGGTGGTTGCAACCCTTACGGCAAGTCTGGCATCCAGATTAAGGCACCAATTGCATGAGGTAAGACAGCGGGAAACGATTACTTCAACGTTGTATGCGTTAAGTCGTCAAATGACGGCAGTTACTGATTTGAGTGCAGCACTTAAAAGTATGGTTCGGCAAATATCTGAAACCATCGGTGCCCAAGTATCGATATATTTGCCTTCGGAAACAGGTGAATTGCGTTTAACAGAATATTCGAGTGGAGATTTGAACTGGGGCCAGCGAGAAACAAGTATGGTCATAGTAAAGTGGGTATATCGAAACGGAGAGATAGCAGGCAAGGGAACACAAACATTACATGACTCACCTGACTTATATTTCCCTCTGAAAACAGAAGACCAAATTCATGGTGTGATGGCTGTCGATTTAAAAAATCACGATTTGGTCGTAACTTCTGACCGAATGCAGTTAATTGAAGCCCTCACCGGCCTTTCCGCAGTGGCAATTGCCCGAATAAAACTCCAAGAGGAAGCGAAGGTTGCCCATTTAACTGCTGAATCCGAAAGGTTACGAACCGCTCTTCTTGATTCAATCTCTCACGAATTACGTACTCCTCTCGCTACAATTATTGGCTCCGTGACGGCTTTGATAGATGGGGACGCGGTGTTTAGTCCGAATGATCGCCACGAACTCCTATCGACCATTCGTGAGGGAGCCATGCGAATGAATCGCCTAGTTACGAATTTGTTAGGAATGGTTCGTATTGAGAGTGGGATGTTACGCTTACGAAAGCATTGGTGTGACCTTGAAGACATTGTAGGGGTTGCCTTAACTCAGGTAAAAGACTCACTTCAAAATCGTGTTATCCGATTGGCGATCGATGAATCCATTCCTCCAATCAAAGTGGATGACGTACTTTTGGAGCAAGTTATAGTTAATGTATTAAGTAATGCTATTAAGTATTCACCCGATCGAAGTGAAATTGTGCTCTCTGCAAAGAAAAACAAAAATTTGATTGAAATTGCCATTAAAGATGAAGGAGTAGGAATTCCCCCGCATGAATTAGGGTGTATTTTTGGTAAATTTTACCGTGTGGAATCTACGAGAAATATTCCTGGCACAGGACTTGGCCTAGCCATTTGTAAAGGGATTATTGAAGCACATGGGGGTACCATTCGAGCGACAGAAAACAGTCCAACTGGAACCGTCATTACGGTTTCTATTCCCTTGTTTGATCCTCCATTATTGCGAAATGACAATCTACAAGAAAAAGGTGTTGAAACCACATGACTAGTTCTGGAGCAAAAATACTGGTTATCGATGATGAACCCCAGATTCAAAAGTTACTACGTGTTACGTTGCATGCCCAGGGGTTTGAAATTGTAGCGGCATTATCAGGGGAAGAAGGGATTCTTAAAACGACAATGGTTCGCCCCGATCTTATAGTATTAGATTTAGGATTACCTGATATCCCAGGTATGGAAGTTCTTCACCGCATTCGCGAATGGACCCAATTACCGATTATTGTTCTGACGGCAAAGGACCGGGAGGAAGATAAGATTACTGCACTAGATAGCGGAGCGGATGATTATGTGACGAAACCATTTGGAATGGGTGAACTCGTTGCTCGGATTCGAGTTGCATTAAGACATAATACCAAATCACAAGATGAACCTATTTTGGATTTTGGAAGGCTTGTTATTGATTTGACTGGGCGAACTGTTGAATTAGATGGCGAGAAAATTAAACTGACCCCAACAGAATATGAACTTTTGAAAATACTTGCGACTAACGCTGGGCGTGTTATGACTCATAAACAATTGCTTCAGCAGGTTTGGGGTGGCAATCAATATAATACGGATAGTCATTATTTGCGAGTATATATCGGGCATTTACGAAAAAAGATTGAAACTGATCCTGCAAGGCCTAACTTTATCATTACAGAATCAGGAATTGGTTATCGATTTATGACAAATACCTAATGTTTGCCTTAATTTACTTGGTTTGTTTTAGTTTATTCAGTGATTAAATACTAATTAATTCATTTACAGTGTGGACCTTTCAAATGGAACTGATTTTTATACTTTCTGAAATAAAGCCGATTTTTCCATTAATACATAGAAAAATCGGCTTTTACATTACAATCATGTACTAACATAATTTACCTAATAGGTATTAATCTTAAGCTACATTTAACTTCTATTAATTGGGGCGATTCTTCAAAAGAAAAATCGCTTATTCACTCTTAGCGCTTAGATCAACAGATTGAGAAGCCTATCCCTAAAACAACAAACGCATCAAATTAATTGACTCAATACGTTTGTAACTTAATATTCCCTGCTTTTTTGCGAAGTCGAGACCGTTTGTATTATTAATCATCATCTTGGTCGCTTTCATGTAAATCAAGTCCACCAAAAAGGAGCGAGTTCTTGGTCATCAACCCCTTCACAAGTTACTTTTACTAAACGGTATCTTACCTCCAAACCCCAAAAAGCAGGTGAAACCTCACCTGTCCTTTTTACCCTGTTTATATGTAATTATTTCAAGTGCCTTCTACAGGTTCTATAGTAATCCTCAACTTTTTGGCTACATAACCAGTTGTACTTGCTTGGATCAGTATGGTGACTAAGATGGCAATAAACGTTACAGAAGCAATTTGGTTTGCATAATCAACTTTTGCTGCAACAATCATCCCCGACAGAGCGGCAGGAATAACTCCTGTTTCCCGTACCCAGAACATAAACAAAATTTCATTCATTTTCCATTTTGCCTTCCGGTCTGGTAAAGTACAAAGAAGGACCGCAAGTGGTCTAGCAATAAACATAAAGACAAGCACAACCAAAATTCCTTGTATCCAATACTGGCCTAAGATCCGAAAATCTACCTGGGTTCCTAACAACATAAAAATAAGCGTTCTCATAATTAAGGTTAGTGGACTGGAAAAGGCAAAAACCGTTGAGTTGGTTTCTTCTGCAATATGTAACCTAAAAAGTTGTGGGTTTCCTGAGATAAGACCTGCAGTGAATGTTGCCATAAAGCCGCTGGCTTGAATAAATCCTGCTGCTAAATAAGAGCTTATGGATACAAGCAAGCTAACCACAATGCTGTATTTTTTTAAAAAGCCAAAGCGGTGTTCTGAGGTTAACAGAATACCGATAAAACCAATCACTGCTCCAACTAATATTCCACCACCGGCTTCTCGAAAAAAACTCCATGTGCTCGAAGATATGGATAATTTTGTATGTCCCATTATAACCCCAAGTAAGGTAAACGTTAAAATAGATCCTGTTGCATCGTTAAAAGCAGACTCACTTTCAACTGTTCGTCTTACCTTCTCTTGAATGGCTATTTGTTTAAATACCGGCATCAAAGTGGCCGGATCTGTGGATGCAATAACCGAAGCTAGAAGAAGGGCGTAAAGAATGGGTATATCTAATAAATAGAAAGCGGTAACAGCCACAACGGCAGCCGTAATGATCACTCCTAAAATAGATAAAAGAGAAATCGTAACCCAAACTTTTTTAAGTACTGAAAAGTGTATTGCAATGCCTCCTTCAAACAGAATTAATATCGATCCCAATACAATGATAAATTGGTAGGAAACAGAGTTATTGGGAACTGTAATCAAATTGAAGACGGATGGTCCAATTAAAATCCCTACAATCATAAACAGGGCTACGTCGGGAATTTTAATTCTTTCGGAAAGTTTAATAGCGATTAATCCAAAAAGAAAAACCATGGTGATCATGTATAGTTCACGTTGAACAAAATGCATTACACTGGCTTCCATGTGATCTCTCCGTTCTCTTTTTGTTTTTCATGATTATAGATTGTTCCTTATGCAGTTCATCTATGAATACATTTAATTAAAATTGAACGAATACCAAAATCATGAGTAATTTAAAGAAAAAGTTGAATTTTATTAGAAAAATGAGCAAATGATAGGTTATTTTATAAAATATACCTCTTTACAGCTTTTTCAAATGGAGCTAAAATGACCTCATATTGAACATCTAATTAAATAGTTCGGCCTAATCTCGATATTTGGGAACGGAGGAACCAATTTTTGGGGGTTAATTCTATTACTGTAGAAAGGATGAGAATATTCTCTTTCGCCATCCTACCCGTCAGCTAACTTCGTCGGCTAAAGCGAAGGAGGTCTGTGACCGCCTATTCAGGGGGCTTTTTTGTTTCATTGGACAAATTGAAGCATAGGAGCAGCTTGAAGTTAAAGTAGGTCTTTTTTTTGTGCCTATTTTTGAGAAAGATACATGGGAGACAGAACACTAAGAGAGCAAAGTTGCTGGCTAGGTGTTAAGTAGACCAATGTTACTTTTTCGCCTATGTAATGGAAGACCATTTTTTTTGGCTGTCTGTTAATTCAGTTCTATGCCGGGAATATGGTTTTGTTCCATCTTGGGAAAAAGTAAGTAATGGGCTATTTTTTTTGTGAATAAATACAAAATGGGTGATGATACGGATGTTGAATGGTTATATGATGAAAATGAATCTAGTTGTACCAAAAGCAACTATCCAGCTTGACAAAAAAGTTTATGGGGTTGGTACTAATATAAACGGTTCCATTGAGCTTAAGGGTGGTCTTATTAAAAATAAAGTGAAAAGGTATGATATTGATTTAATTAAAAAAGATCCAAATTCTCATGAAGAAGAAACGATCAATAGCCATACGGTTTTATTTTCTTATTCTAGTTTACCTGATAAATCAGAAACCATTCCTTTTACATTTTATATCCCTGAGAGTATTCGAAAAGATAGGGGATCTCTTCTTTATACTTTAATAATAAGGATTGTTTTAGCCAACTCTAAAAGTATTACACAATGCCTTCCAATTATGATCAATATTGAAAATGGTTTTAAAGAAATGGATGAGGCATATTAAATCCACCTGTGGGTGGCTTTTTTTTTGAATAATTGATTAAGAAAATATAACATGAGACATCTATAATTTTCCTTGTCTAATTTGTGAATGACAGCAGATTTTAAAGATAAGTCAAGGGGAAATTCAGAATGTACATATACAAACTGGAACCAACTTATTGAGTGGTATTTTTTATCGGATTACAATAATTAGTTTTAGGAGATGTAGCAGGAGGTTTTAAGATGCAAAAACAATATGCAGTCATTGGAATGGGCAGGTTTGGCTCAAGTGTTGCTGCCGCCTTATTTAAAGAGGGAAATGAAGTACTAGCTATTGATAAAAAGGAAGAAAACATTGAGGATAATCAGGACTCCGTCACACATGCAGTTATAGGGGATACGACCGATGTATCGACCCTAAAAAATGTAGGGATACGAAATTTTGATACTGTCATTGTAGCGATTGGCGATGATCTTCAAGCAAGCATTTTATCCGTTCTCCTACTTAAAGAATTAGGAGTTAAGCATGTTGTGGCAAAGGCTATAAATAAAAGTCATGGACAAGTTTTGGATAAAGTAGGAGCGGATCGTGTGATTTATCCTGAGAAAGACATGGGAGAAAGGCTTGCACATCAGTTAATGTCATCTCCAAACGTTTTAAATTTCATTGAACTGGCAGATGACTATAGTATTGAAGAAATTAAAGTACCTGCAAGTATGAATGGACAAAACCTCCGCGAAATCAATATGAGGGCAAATTATAATATAACCGTCATCGGCATAAAAAATAAAAATAAAATTGATATCTTGCCAAATCCGGAAACCCCGCTAAAATCGGATGACATCTTGATTGTAATTGGAGAAAATGAAGACTTACAGAAATTCTCCCATATCAGTTAATTAAATTAATATCAAAACGCATAAAGCAATTTTGAAAAGGTTAGTGGAAAACCTTAATAAAGGGGGATAAAAGGTGGGTGCCTTTAAACGAAAAGGTGATCTAATTAAATTACATCCTGCCCAAATTCTTGTTATAGGGTTTGGCAGTCTTATATTAGCTGGTACTCTCCTCTTAATGCTGCCATTTTCGACTGTGGAAGAAGGAAGAGGGCTTAATTTCATTGATGCTTTGTTTGAGGCAACATCTGCAGTATGTGTGACAGGATTGGCGGTTGTTGATACAGGAACAACCTTTACTTTATTTGGACAAATTGTTCTTCTTTTTTTAATCCAGTTCGGCGGTTGGGGATTTATGACAATCGGTATATTTATGTTTATCATATTAGGAAAGAAAATTGGCTTGAAAGAGAGGCTGCTTTTACAGGATTCATTAAATGTATTGACTCTTTCGGGAGTAGTGAACCTGGTGGTTCGAATAATCAAAATTACATTGGTTGTAGAAGCAATTGGAGCAATCATTCTGGCCATTCGCTGGTCCTATGAAATGCCAATAGGGAAAGCAGTTTATTATGGCATTTTTCATTCTATTTCCGCATTTAATAATGCTGGTTTTGGTCTCGAACCTGATAGTTTAAGTAAATGGGTAGGTGACCCAACTATAAATTTAGTCATTACATTTTTATTTATGATTGGCGGTATTGGTTTTACTGTAATAATGGATACTTGGCAAAAGAAATCATTTCGAAAATTATCCCTGCATTCTAAAGTAGCTTTACTAATGACCCTTATTCTTATCATATTAGGTACAATGATCATTTTTGTATCTGAGTTTCACAATCCTGCAACTATTGGAAAGCTGAGCTTAGGGGATAAATTATGGGCATCTTATTTTCAAGGGGTAGTGCCTCGCACAGCAGGTTTTAATACCATTGATTATGGAAAAATGACTTTATCATCTCAGGTGTTTACTATGGTTTTAATGTTCATTGGGGCATCGTCTGGTTCCACAGGCGGAGGAATCAAAGTAACAACCTTTGCTATTATCCTTCTTGCTTTTTGGACAGTTCTTACAAACCAAGATAATGTGAATGTTTTTAAAAGAAGGATTCCATGGCAATTAGTGAATAAATCACTGTCCATTGCAGTAACTGCAATGATTTTTATCTTTACCATTTTCTTTCTATTAACTTTTACAGAAAAAGCGGATATGAATAAAATCCTGTTTGAAACGATTTCGGCTTTTGGTACAGTTGGTTTATCAGAAGGATTAACAGGAAACCTTACGCCGCTTGGTAGACTTTTGATTACCTTAATGATGTTTATTGGAAGACTTGGACCATTAACCATGGCTTTCGCTCTTATGTTAAATAAGAAAGAAGCAAAAATAAAATATGCTGAAGAAAAAATATTGATTGGATAAGTAATGAAAATAAATTAGACCTTGAAGGAATGAAAAATCATCATCCTTGTTGTTTTTAATAGAAGAGAAAAGACTAATTCTAGATTTTATTCCAATTTATTATTTTTTATCGAATAGCATAATGGGCACTCACTATAAGTGAGTGTGACCTAATGGACCTTTTATAGAAAATGATTTACAAGTGGTTGAAATTTTAAGCGAAGATACTACCACAAGATATAAACCAACATGTATGGTATTAGATAGTCATTGAAATAGTTAATGTTTAATGATGGTGGGAGTAATTAGTTGTTGGTTAGTGAGAGCAGGGAGAAATAGAGAATAGTACAGGAGCATTTAACAAAGGTGTTGCCTCCATTGGATGCAATGACTTACCAGCTTTATTGAAATCACATATGGGAGCATAAAGAACATTTTAACCATACGTACCAGGGATTTGGCTACTGTCATTTGGTGGCAGCCTGGTGGCAAAGTCAGGCATATTGCCACCAAATACATCTGTCTAAATCATAAATGATGAAAATAAAAGCCTATTATATCATCGATTTCAAACTTAATCTGTTATAATCTGATTTGCTTTACAACCTTGACAGGGTTGAGGTCACAGGTTCGATCCCTGTACAGGTCATCACCGCGGTAGAAACGTTGATATGACGGAGTTTCTACCGTTTTTTATTGCCGTTGACTTATGCGATGACTTACTCGCAGAGTCGCGCTCCTATTTTCGAGAAGGTTGTGCGAGGTTATTGCGTCTTTTGTTCCGTTGACTTAACGAACAGGAGGCGTTTTTATTTTGGCTGATAAACGAACCGGCTAGCGTGTAAAAACGGATAGGACATTACGTAAATCCGCAAACAATCTCGATACTTTATTTCAGCCTTTTAAGGCGATAAAAAATCGGAGGGGCGTGCGGTTGGCACGCTGACTCAAATACGAGGATAATTACGGGTATTTTATCGAATACCTCGACCGCAATAATATAAAGCGATCTATGACGGATATAACAAAGGAAACTATTCGAGATTATATAGTCTACATGCAAGATAAATGGATTAAATTCGAGGACCACAAGTTTAATTATTTCGGCATACTGCTGCGACAATGTTCCTGGAATCGGGCGGAGATATTCGGCAATTACAGTTATTGCTAGGGCATGCAGATTTGCGGATGGTTTTGCGGTATACGTACTTATCGAAGGAATCGCTTATAAATCAACACGAGAAGTACTCCACATTAAATTAGATAACGGGGAAACTTAGTAAGCCAAGGAAGATAAAACGATGACAAACAAATGCTACCTTATTTCATCTAATGAAAACAACTTGGCATTCTTATTTAATGAACGAAGTAATGAATTTTTTCAGAACTAATCCAATTATCACTCCTGGTATAACAAATAACATTGGTAAAAAACAGGTCCAAACAATAAACCGGAAATTTTAATATCAGTGGAATAAATCAAATCAATAGTCAAATAGCCGTTTTTTTGTTGTAGTTTTCATCTAATGCTACAAAAGAATAAAATGAGGGGAACACAATATGGTTCAAAATAATAAACAAAAAAGTTTTTGCCCTCCTGACAAAAATTAGGGCTACAAGGGCAACATTTAATTGGAACCATTATAGATACTTTCGACAGTTTCATTCAATTAAGGCAAGTTCCTGAAAGAATAACAAATATTAGTTGTGCTAAAATATGCATGATTCGAAATTTAACACTTGAAGAAGCCAAAGCTTTAAAAGTAGATTTACCGCCATTGTTAGACTTTTGTAACGTTATTCTTTAGTCTTCAGTGTAAATTCTTCTTCAGCTAACTGGTGCTTGATTTCAAGAAGGTAAGGTTGCTGTGGTAGCCTTTTTTTATTGAGATAACGGATGCAGGTTAATTGAATAGAAAATAATATTACTTAACCAAAAATGGCATAATATATAAAAGTTCAATTAGAAGGGACAAAAATATGGTTAAGGTAGTTATTTGGTCTTTATTTATTATTCCGTGGATTTCTTTGTTCTTTTTAAAAGGTAATGCAATTCGAAGATATATGCCTGTTGCTCTATTTGCCACCGTGTTGAACACTATATTAGCTCAAATGGCTTGGTCATTTAACTGGTGGAAATTTAAAGAGACTCTTTTTACATGGGATAGATTAGCACCATTATTTACAGTTTATAGCGTTTTCTTGGTGGGTACTATATGGATATTTTATTTTACATTTCGTAGATTTTGGATATATATAATTGTTAATTTAATTATCGACCTCTTCTATGGGATGGGTCTTACTAAAATGTTAAACAAGCTAGAGATAAGAGAAAACGGTAGTTTCTCTCCTCTACAAAATCTATTAGCAATGACAATATTAGCAGTAATTCTTTATCTTTATCAGATATGGCAGGAAAGAATCTTTGAAAAAGATTCTTTTAAGTAACATTCATTTGAAACCTTATATAAAGAAGAATTTTTGTTCAACTAATGGATGCAAGAGTTAAACAAAACGTTGTTTCGGCAGCGTTTTTTCTTATTGAGCTAAAGGGGTATGCTAGTTGAAGAAGGACATTTAAGGGGTTTAATTCAAAACGCTCAGAGAATACTCTGAGCGTTTGATTTTATAGTTTCGCTTATTCCCGTTACATTATGTAGAAAGGTTATTTTCCTTGTCTATCTGAATAAAATAAAGACGTAAAGCATTATATTGTTCGGATTATCTTCAGGTAGAGTATTAAATCTAATTTTTTTATTTTAGTTTATTATATTCTTCTTTAATCTTTGCAACTGTTTTCTCTATTTGCTCTCCCCAATGATCATCTTTGGTAGTAAAAATAATATTCCCTTCTTTATCAATCATGCCATAACCCCTATAAGCCATATCATTTTTCTTCATTCCCATTTTATCAATTAATTTTAAATTTGGATCCGATATAAAGGGGAGACTATGTCCATAGGTTTCCTCCAATTTATTATGTAATGAAAGTAGCTCTTCTGGTGAATCACGACTAATTACAAACATTTCAATATCCATTCCATCTAATTTATTAATATTTTTATGCAACTGAACCAGTTGCTTCTGACAGAGCCTTCATGTATAGGTTGTGATAAAAAAGAATACTGTTGGTTTTTCTAAAGGAAAAGTTACCTCTTTTTGTTCGTGATTTAATAAAGTGATTGGTTCGGGAAGCGTCTTTTGTCCAAATGCTGATAATAATAGAAAAGAAATAAAGGACAAGACTATAATTTTAGTTCGCATTTTTAACTCCTTTCTTAAAACAGTTTTGGATTACAGATTGGAGTGGGCCTAAATAATCCCTATTTTTAGGTTTTTAATTTGCCATTGGTTCTTCCTCCTTAGTGGATTTTCTAAAAAGCCCATAATATTCATTGCCATTTTTTCTTTATTAGAATGAACAAACCAATGAAACACTATCCAAGGTTTTTTCTAAATAACCCTTCAAAAGATTCAAAATCCCTTCACAATGAAAAGGGATTTGTTATTTTTCAGCTAGTGAGGTGATTTTGTTGTAGATTTGTGAAAAAGTGTACTTATGCTAACGGGTGCAAGAGTTGAAGAACAGGGTTGTCATTGCGGCAGCTTTTTCATATTGTGCTAACGGGGTGGAAGAAGGGAATTAAAAAGAGGATGCAGTGCAAACTGTTTCCTCTAATCTTTTGCTGCAAGCAGTATAGTCCGTTGTATGTTCAGCTACAAAATAATCTGGGATTGGTTAAAAATTTATCGATCTAAACCTATACGTCTTTAGTTATATCATACTTTAACAATTGTCGATGCTTATAAAATTTCTCAAAAATAATACCCATTAAATAGAAAAATAACAAACCAAAACAAATGTGAATGAGTGTAAATTTAGCTCCAAATGAAGCAAATTCATATACAATAACCGGTAATTTTGCAGTTGTCCAAACTCCTAAAAAAAATACAATATAGCGTATGCTTGCTCCTTTTTTTAATAACAGTGCCGCAATTGGAAAAGCTAGGTAAAGGGGACCAGCTGCAATTACTCCTAATAATAGGGAGAACAAAATGCCATAAATGCCGGATTTTTCACCCATATATCTTATAAGTTGTTCTTTCTCCACCCATTTCTCAAGCAAACCTACGAATATTAAGACAGGAGGGAGTAGAAACAGCATATCTAAAATGCTTTTTCCAGTTAATTGAAATGCGTTCCATCCCACCGATTGGTTTATAAAAGTTAGGATAATGAGCCCAAATAATAAAATGAAAAAGAAACGATACCTTTTTAATTCATTCATCCCATCACCACCCAAATAATATATGAAAATATTAGAGACATTACTACTGCAGATACGTTGCGAGAATAGGCAAAACTTCGCCCAAATATCTTTTGTTCCATAGGTAAAGTTGTGATACCTACGGACATTAATGTAGACATTAATACAGCTACTTGAGGGAGTCCTGCACCATTTTGGACTAATGTGTGCCCAAGAGGAAATACAACAAAGCTTGGAATTAGTGCAATAGAACCAATTAATGCTGAATAAACAATACCTGTCAATCCAGATTTTTCTCCAATGATTGAAGAAATTAAGGATGGAGTTAATATAGAAAGTGATAGCCCAACGAAAAGCATAATTGATAACATGTCAGGTATAAGATTACGAAAGCTTTTCCATGACTTTAATAGAGCATCTCTTGTTTTATTTAAATCTTTTATAAAAGAAATACTGAGAAGAATGATAGCCATAGCGTAAAGGATAGCACCATTAATCATGATTAGACTCCTTCCATTCTTTGTATTTATTTAAGAAAAATGATAAGTTCTTCATTTTTTCTTCTATATCTATTTGAAAATCTTCTAATTTTTTTTTTCCAACTGTAGTAATTTTGTACATTTTTATCACCTTATCTTGATTAGATGTGTCCAAATAAGACTCAACAGCACCTTCTTTCTCTAATGATTTTAATGTGCGATAAAGAATGGCACTATCGATTGGGTTGATGGGAAGTTTTTCTTCACATTTCTGCAGGAGTTTCCCTCCATAGCTATCTCCCTCTGTTAAAAACAGCAGAAGAAATGCACCTGTATGTCTCCCTGTATGTTTCATGAAATATATAACCTCCTAATTAAAATGTAAAATTTTTTTGCGAATAATTTACTGTTAATAACAGTATACTGTTATCAACAGTAATATGTCACTGACAGTATGTCCTTTTTTAAAAATTTTTTGTTCAATTTTCAGTCAGCTTTCATAGGGTTAGTTCCATGGTAGTTTAGGAATGGAATTACAGTTCCATCTCGTGTGATGGCAGAACAATTGGGGATATTGTTTAAGAGGAATCCATAGTTATCACCTATGACTTCCTTATAATTTACAATGGCAGAAACATATTGATGGTTTAAAAATTTTGTCTTTTACTGATTTAATAAGAAATTAGAATGTGAAGGATTGCACTTAAACTCCCATGAAAATAAAAATGAAAAAAGGGCATGAAAAAATAGACCCAGAAAAACCAGTTTTTAAAAAAAGCTGAGCCTCTTGAAGAAAGTGTATAAGGTTAGCTGGTAAAACGAAATAGTAATCCCCTTCTATTTAAAATAAAATCAGGAAAGCTGGCGCAACAACCAGAAAAAGGATTAATCTCCCATAAGTGCTACCCCTAAATGGGCGCGACAGTCGGTGGTACACCGTGGTCGTTGGAGTCAGACTAACGGATGGGCTCAAAGGCACCATAGTTCAAAGACCTTCTTCGCCAGTATTAAAACAGTATAGACTGCCTGATACATTTTCATTCTCTGTGGTGAAGCGATGATTTTTTGCGCTTCATGGATGGCTAACGGGTGCGATACTTCAAGAATGAGATCGCCTTTTTTCTTTTTGCACAAAAAAGATTGTGGAAATGTTGTACTTAAACTATCGGGATAGTTTAAGTACGCGTCTAGCACTTGTCCATAAGCTAACCAAGAAAGAAAAAGCCGAGAGCATCGATCCCCGACCAAATTTATTATAACAACAAAAGATCGTCCTCATCTGGAGGTTTGCACCAAACATAAATTGGTCCTCAATCCGCATATGTCATATAAAATTTGAGGATTCAGGACGAATACCCAAGAATTTATCCCAAAAATGCATATGCTCTAAGGAAAACGAAATGAGGAGGATAAAAGTGATTCCTTATAATAATATAAATTATATTGCTCATTTTCCGATTGATGAAAGAATTGGTTTAGGTGGACCAGGCTCAGGGTTAGGGTTTGGACCAGGACTTGGCTTTGGTGGACCTGGCATTGGACCTGGTTTTTATCCTGGTATTGGCTTAGGCGGACCAGGGTCAGGGTTTGGATTGTCACCAGGGCTGGGTTTAGGTGGACCAGGCTCAGGGTTTGGTTATTATCCAGGACTTGGTTTTGGCGGACCTGGCATTGGATATGGCTATCCGTACCCATATCACCACCATCATCATTACCATTATTAAAAATTGTTAATATAAGAGTTCAAATCTAATAGTAAGTTTCTATAAAATAGGCGTTTCTACAATAAGTAAAACGCTTGTTTCTACTGGGGAATAGTGAAGGTTTATGGATTTATGGCTGGAGGTTACTGAATAATAAAACATTGGTGCAGAGATTTTTAACTTTTTAAATTTAAAAATTTGCTTATTTCTCCAACATGTTTATTTTTTAGATAATTTCGGTTTAAAATACTGGATAATCGAACGGGATCACCAAAAAAATATCTTTCGTATTGGGTTTGCCTTGTACCAAATGAACTCATCGTCAGATCCCATGCTAATCGGAATAGTTTAACTCGATCCTCGGCATTCATACCATCTGCTTGAAGATATTGGTCCAGTTCAACTCTAATTTCAGAATCAAAGGCTTTTTCGGTTGGCAATGAAACCATTCCACTGGCTCCAATCAATTGGATAATTTCTGTGAATCGGGGATAAATTTTCGGAAAAATGTTACTCGCTACTTGTAATGGGATGATACTCGGACGCATAAATCCCCATTCATCCAATTCTGCATCATTTTCCGACTTCTCCACTAGTGCTTTCATGGTTTCAAGTCCAATGATGATTTCAGAAAGTTTTTCTTGAACATGCTGATACTCACCTACATTAATTGTTTCGACAAGGAGTTGTGCCACTCCAAGAATAAATTCTGTTTTTACAATTTGTCTGGTTACGACTTGATGGTAGGCGAATGGGTAAAAAGAACTTTGAAGCAGGAAGTCAGTAGCTGCATCAACATTGTCGTAATAAAATACCCGATCCCATGGCACTAAAACATTGTCAAAAATAACGATTGAATCCATTTCTTCATATCTTGAACTTAAGGGATGGTTAAAAGAAGATTCTCCCCCCACAAAAGATTCCCTGCAAATAAATTTTAATCCTTTTGTATTGGAAGGAATGGAAAATGCGAACGCCTCGCTTGGATCAAAAAACGCCCTCGGAGCAGAAAAGACTAAAACCTCATCCGTTAAACCTCCTTGAGTTGCAAGTAAGCGGGCACCCTTTATAATTAATCCTTTTTCATTTCGATCGACAACCTTAGCGGAAATTGGCTCATTCGAAAATCCCAAATTGACTTGGGAACGATTGACCTGTGGCGTGATAAAGGTATGGGTAAACGAGAGGTCGTGTTCCATTGCTCTTTCATACAGGCATTGAATATTTTCAGGAAAACAATTTTCTCTATCTTTTAAAAGGATCGATGAGGATGCAAAGCTCATAACGACAGTATTCATATAATCAGGACTTCTTCCCATCATTCCATGAGAGTGTCTTGCCCAATGTTCAATCATTTTTCTTCTTTTTATTAAATCCTCTTTCGTTTTAGGCTGTAAATAGGAAAGTCCAATAGGATCTTCTTTTTCTGGCAAATAGAAAGTCATCTCATCTTTTATCCTTGGATGAGTTTGCAAATCATAAAGGGAAGCCTTAGCCGCAACAATTCCTTTAAAGGCAGGATGTTCGGAGATATTCCCCTTAATTTTTACTCCATCAAACCAAATTTCATTTTTCAGTTCATTTAAACGTTGAATAAAAGTATTTCCGTCTATGGTTCCCATCTTGAACATTCTCCTTTTGTTTAAAGAAGTACTGGCTAAGCTAGTATCATTTTATTGATTAACCTTCTGGCTTGTTCCTATTGGAAAAGCCTTATTTCACAAAATTCCAAGTCTATAGTTCAGGATGGATTACTGCGACAATCCCTTTTTTTATTCGGCTTACGGTCAAGAACTAGTTTGTGAAAAATTTCACTTAAACAATCGGGTGCTTATATTAGCTGCCATCGATGCAGCATTTTTTATTGTGCTAACGGGGCAGGGTAGTGGAAGAAGAATTGAGTACAATAAAGGACTATTTAAATGAACTTTATCCAGAATAAGAATAAATTAAGGTATCAATTGGGCTGTACATTACATAAATGTTATATTTTTTTTAAAAGGGAAAATAATACAAATGCAAATTCTTTTTTAGGAGAATAATCGAATGAATAATGATAGGTTGATTTTAATAGGATTCTCGTCTTTATGCATCATTGCAATTTTTAAATTAATCCCTAGAGAGAAAGTCAGAGATGCATGGGTTTTATTTTTATTTCTCCAAGTAATTACTTGGCCAGCTGGTTTATTTGCAGTTGAAAGGGGATGGATTGAATATCCTACTCAGTTGTTTCCAATTGCAAATGCTTATAATAGGACTAGTTTCTCTTTTGAGTTTTTTATTTTTCCCATTGTTGCAATTTTTTTTAGTCTATATTATCCAGATAAATCCAAAATAAAAGGTGCCCTAATATATTACATATCATTTGCTGGTTTTTTCACAATTTGTGAGGTAGTCCTTGAAAAGTACACAACTCTTGTGGAATATCACGAATGGAAATGGTATTGGACATTATTAACGGTTATTATTTCGTTATTTTTGAACCAAAAATATTATCTTTGGTTTAAAAAAAGATTCGTAAAGGTTGAAAGCAGATGATAAAAGAAATTCTAATTCTGATTTTTTCTTGGTTTATATCTATTTTTTTAATGTTGAAATACATACCTAAAGAAAGTAAAAGAACAGCTCAAATAACATTTTTATTTGTTTCAACTATAACTTGGATTTATGAATACATCCAATTAATAACTGGGTTAGTGGAATTTCCATTTAGAGAATTTAATGTTGCAACAAAAATGAGTTTTTCTCTATATTATCTTGTGTATCCAACGTTTGGGGTGTTTTTTATTATTCTTTATCCAATTGAAAAAGAGAAACGAAGATTCTGTATTCATTATTTCGTATTTGTAATGGCAATTTCTACATATTCATTTTTCGTTGAAAAATACAGCTCTTTAATTTATTACAAAAAATGGAACTGGTTCGCTAGTTTTTTCAGTAACTTATTTATTTTATATATTGTTAAAAAATTTGTATATTGGTTTAAAAAAGGACTAGTATAAAAACCATATGATGAAGTTCAGAATGGGGTGCTGTGGGCAATCCCATATAAACTAATGGGTGCAAGTGTTCAGGATCGATTGCTGCGGTTTATTGTGGGGTATTTTTTTTCCGCGGCTCAGTCCGCGTTCACATAAATCAAAAATTAAGGGAGGGGATTCGAAATGGGAGAAAGGAAAGTTTACGACAAGACACTGAAAAGGGGGGACGCTCATTTTATTAAGATGCCCAGCGAGTTACGACATTACATTTATCTGCCCGACTGTAAGGCGGAAATGAATTTTCTTTATGCGCTGATCGTCGACTTGTGGAATAAGGATTTAGGTTACGCTTATCCATCACAAGACAAACTCGCAATGTATTACGGCAAAGCGTTAAATACCACGAAGGAGCATCTTAGGATTCTCCAAAAATATGAATTAATCGAGATGGCAATAAACTCGCAAGGAAAAACGTATGTGCCACTCGAGCCGTTACCTGAGGAGGAGTTTTTCGTTGAATACCGTGAGGCAGACCAGCGATACCTAGATGGATTGCTCCAAATCGAAACGGAAAGAGAAGCGGCAAGGTTACGCATGGTTAAGTCAAGGCAAAAGCGTTCAGGCGAAGAATGATAGTACGTACTGTCAATTTTGTTGTATTTGTTCAGACGCTCACTGATAGCTTACTATATTTATATAACTGGATTTATAACGAGATTTAAAAAGACTGCGCTCATAAATTCGCGCTACGCTTTAAGTGATTAATAACTTTTTCGCAAAGAGTATTTAAAACATAAAAAGAATTATTGGTTCGGACAAATTTTGATACCGTGCCAATAAAGGGGAAAACGGCTGATGAAAATAAGAGAAGGAGCAATTCAGCAAGTAAAGAAACGTCTAAACCGGATAAAAGGTAAGGTTAACCCAAAGTTTACAGACATTGCATGGCTGAATCTGGCGCGTTCTTCAATGATACTCCGGCGGTAGCGTACAAGTTCCCGCAGTTCTCGTTGATTCCGATCAGGAATGAAGCTTGCCTTCAGTAGTCCATGACGAAGAAGTTGAGCTATCCATTCGGCATCTTTAACATGTCCCGGAAGTGCCTTCATGTGTTGAGCATTTACAACTAAAAACTTGATTCCTTCGGACTCTAGTAAGTTAATAATAGGTTTCCAATAAATACTCGTACTTTCCATAGCTACGTGAGTACAATTATTTTCCTTAATCCAGTCCAATAACTTTAGTAGAAAGAACGTTTTGGTAGAAAATGTTTTAATCTCCTTTCCCTTGTGAAGTCATAATACAAGCAGTGATATTGTCTTTATGAACATCTAATCCACATGCTTTTTCAATGATAACATCCATTGAAATCTTCCTTTCTAGGCTTGAAAAATGGAGGCTGATGCAACAATCAGAAATAGGATTAATCTACCATGAGTGCTTCCCGTAAGGGAGCGACAGTTTGTGGTGCACCGTGGTCGTTGGAGTCAGACTAAAGGATGGGCTCTATGGTACCATAGTTGATCGACCTTCCTCTCCCAGCCTTAGAAACAGTATGGACGGATTCATTACATTTTCATTCTTTGTGGTGAAGCGCCGACTTTTGCGCTTCATGGATGGCTAAAGGGGCGTTTCTTCAATAAGGTATTTGAAACGGTCTTCCGCAATCTGGACTTATAGGGAATAAATATCCGATTGCTTTTGCTTTTAAGTCAGTTTCCAAGGAAACAGTTGAAACATATATAAGGAAAATTATTTGAAAAGATGTGCTAAGATGAATGCAATGATATTAACCTTAATTGGGGACATTTTTGCTACCTTCGAAGAGGTTCATTAATAAAACGAAGTTTGGGGAGGTTAAAATGGAGAAACAGGCTGATTTATTTCATTCATTGGAGGGTGAAAAAATCTATTTCAAAGCACTTAGGGTAGAAGATGTTCAAGAGATACATCATTATGCGTCAGATCAAGAAGTTTCGCGATTTATTGGCTGGAATTTGATGAATACTTTAGAGGAATCACGTCAGCACATTGAAGTAATGTTAAACCGTGAGTCTGTAGGTACTCATTTATATTCCTCCATTGTTGAAAAATTAACACAAGCAATAATAGGGACAGCCATGATTTTCAATTTTGACAAAGAAGCAAACAAAGCCGAAATTGGTTATGTGTTACATAAACAATATTGGGGTAAGGGGTATGGAACAGAAATTGTTGCATTGATGAGTGATTTTGCATTTGAATCACTTAATCTACATAAACTCCATGCCATGGTAGTTCATGCCAATATTGGTTCTGCACGGATACTTGAAAAGAATAGCTATGAGTTAGAAGGAAGATTAAAGGACCACTATTTTATAGAGAATAAATATTATGACGCATTACTTTTCGGCAAAATTACAAACATGGAAACAGAGTTCGCATGGAGAAAAAATGAAGATCTTTGTTGACCATGATTTCAATAAAATATAGTCCGTTCTTATTCAATTAAAGGGCTTGATTGTGTAATAAAACAATTCCAAAAATATCGATTCCTTAAATATTTAGGGAATCGGCTTTTTGGGGTTTAAAATCCAGCGATGATGTTGCTTTAATATATAAATGGATAAAGGGAAAGCCACTGAGAATCTCCCTTTATCCCATCCGGGACCCGAGTCTATTATTAAACTAATGCACTTTCTTGAATTTCAATTGAGCTGTTCATGAACATTTCCATGTCGTCTTTTGTATTTGAAATGCCGCCTACACCAAAATTCTCAATTAAGAAGTTCGTTACGTTTGGTGATAAGAAAGCTGGTAAGGTTGGTCCAACGTGAATATTTTTCACACCTAAGTAAAGTAAAGCTAAGAAAACGATAACCGCTTTTTGCTCATACCATGCGATATTGTAAGATAACGGTAATTCATTTACACTTTCTAATCCGAATGCATCTTTCAGCTTCAATGCAGTCATGACTAGAGAGTAGGAATCGTTACATTGACCGGCATCAAGTACCCTTGGAATTCCATTGATATCACCTAAATCAAGCTTGTTGTATCGATATTTTGCACAACCGGCTGTTAAAATGATCGTATCTTTTGGAAGCTCTTCGGCAAACTCTTTATAATAAGTTCTGCTCTTATGGCGACCATCACAGCCAGCCATTACAAAGAATCGTTTAATATCACCCTTTTTCACAGCTTCTACAACTTGATCAGCTACTTGAGCTACTTGATTATGCGCAAATCCTCCAACAATTTCACCTTTTTCAATTTCTACTGGTGGTTGGCATTTCTTTGCATGCTCAATTATAACGGAAAAATCTTTAGTACCATCTTCATTTTTAGGAATATAGGTTACACCCGGGACAGCAGTTGCCCCAGTTGTATACATTCTTCCTTTATAAGATTCCCTTGGTGGTACAATACAGTTTGTTGTCATTAAAATCGGACCGTTAAAG
Organism: Neobacillus cucumis; assembly: GCF_016107705.1. The sequence goes on along the minus strand of NZ_JAEHGC010000010.1, from coordinate 45,990 downwards.
CTCTCGAATTCACGTGTTTGTTCCCACCATGCATTTCCGTAGTTACCGACAAAATGGTCATATTTTTTGAATGCTGGATAATAGTGCGCTGGAAGCATTTCACTATGTGTATACACATCTACTCCCGTACCTTCCGTTTGTTTTAATAACTCTTCCATATCTTTCAGATCATGACCGCTAACTAAAATTCCCGGATTTTGACGTACACCAATGTTTACTTTTGTCATTTCAGGATGACCATACGTTGATGTATTTGCTGTATCTAATAGCTCCATGGCATGAACACCGTACTTTCCACATTCCATTGAAAGTTCGATCAATTGTTCCATACTTACGAAATCATCTGTAATCTTTGCTAGTGCTTTTTGCATAAAAGCATTTAGCTCTTCATTTTCATAGCTAAGATTTGCTGCATGCTCTATATATGCTGCCATTCCTTTCAAACCGTAAGTCACTAACTCTCTTAATGAACGAATATCTTCATCTCTTGTAGCTAAAATACTAACTTCTTGAGAAGCAGATTTCATTTCAAGCTCATGATTGGTTTCACGATACCAAGTGACAAAGTCGCTATTATTGTCTAAAGTGTACCCTGCATTTCTGATTGCCGTTTTAATTTCTTCCCGGAGCTTTAGTCCTTCTCTTACTGTATTAAAAAATTCATTTTTATCCCAATTTGCATTTGTAATCGTCATAAAGAGGCCATTTATGATAAACTGATCTGTTTTCTTTTGATTAATCCCGATTTCACGGGCAATTGTATTCACAATCGCTAGTCCCTTAATCGTGTAAATCAATAAATCTTGCATATTTGCTAAATCATCTTTTTTTCCGCATACTCCAACAACTGTACAACCTGTTCCTTTTGAGGTTTCTTGACATTGAAAACAAAACATACTCATTTATACTTTCCTCCAGTGAATGATTTTCAATTTCTAATTCTTCTCTAATTTACTGTGAATGATTGAATAAGTATTATAAGCATTTAGCGATATAATCAACGTGTTTATATCGTTATTGTAAATTCATTTATTATAAATTTGGAGTGCTTTATGGATCTGTTCACAAACAAGCCAAAAAGATTTGAACACTTCTTGACAAAAAAGACAAGTGGATGCGGTTTGCATTAAACGCCTAGTTGAATTTTTGGGCCGTTTTAAATGATGACCCCAATCAGGAAGAATATTTTCATTGTGGAGATATAGAGGCCGTCTTTGATGGTGACAGATCCCCTTTTTAGGTGGATGGACTCAGCGAAAAAATTAACTTAAATTCCAATAGATATTCAGTCTACAAATTTTGCTTTACCTTCTCGGTTTACAAGCTTTTAAAAAAGTACCATTATTCAAGTTAATAGTAAGTATTTAAGGTCATTTTTTTGCAGTTTTGAAATAAGGGGAGGGAGTTGAATAAGAAATCGCAATTTAACGACAGTATTTTACTGCCGTTTTTTGTTATGTGGAATTATGACTACGGACATTAAGAAAGGTTCAAAATTTATGGTATACACAGAGGTAGAATTTTTGCTCACAAAAATGAAAGTTTAAAAGTAAAAATTATCTTCCACAAAAGGGCGCTTTTCCTAAGCAAAGAAAGTGGCCTTTTCTTGTATTTCAAGTTTTCTCATAACACGATATACGGTTATTTTTAAGCATACCGGAAAGGTGTGCTTATTTTTTATAATTCGGGCTTACTAAGTATGGACACAAAATAACGCCCCATGCAATATGAAGTCTGTTGCAGAGGGCGTTGTTTTATTACAATAAGGTTTTTCAATATAAGTTTATTTGGCTTGCTCTTTTTTGATAACACCGAGTATGTAGCTACTCAAGAGGAAACCTGCAGCTGCAAATGCAGCCATGATTAGGAAAATAGTTTTGTATCCGGATAAACCAGGCATATTGTCTAGAATGCTACCATACACGGTGTAGAGGAATGCTCCAGGCAAATAGCCGATAAATGCGCCTAAAGACATTGCAGAGCCTGTAATTTCACGGGGTACGTTTATCTCTTCCATGGGTGCAAAGAATACCGCACGCATACTGAATACACAAGCGCCAATGCTAAGAGTCGAAACTACACCAACATATACATTGATACTTCTGTGTGGCAGAAAAGCAAACACGACAAGTGCCACACCTGTAATTACAAAAACAATGCGCATGAACCTAGTTGGAGAATGTAGTACCTTATCTGTAATAAGGCCACCTATTGGACCGCCAAGCATTTTAAGACCGTATTGATTGATAATCCCATAAGCTCCAATAAGTACGACAGGAAGTGCATAGACTTCTTTTAGGAAAGGAATGAAATAAGTAAGACCACAGTATACACTGTAAACTGAAAATACGTTGAATGCCACTAGCCAAATGTTCTTATTCCTCAGTGCACGCATCATGCCACCAAGAGCAATTTTGTTCTTGCCGATTTTTTCACCTTTTGCGTTAGTATCGGAGATTACATCCGGCTCTAATAAAATATAAGAAATTAAACCTATGAAAAATGGAACAGCAGAGTAGAAAAGGATAGCAGCCTTTAAGCCTGATTCATTGCTTCCAAAAGCGGCAAAAACGCCCAGAGCGCCAAAGGCAGTAATGGTATCTATGAGTCCGCGTCCGCCTTCCAGAATACCGAACATACGCCCCTGTTCATACTCGTTTCCAAGAAGACGTACTGATTTTAGCATTGTTGGCCAGAACAACATATCAGCACACACAGCCAACAAACAGTAGATAACAAGGAACATACTATAACTAGGAAAAGTAGACAATGCCAAGCCTAGCAATCCTGTACCTACTAGAGAAAGTGGAATCATAATTTTTTTTGAAATCCGGTCTGTAAGATAAATAGAGGCTAAAAAGCCAAAAGTGGAAATGAGGCCTGCAACGCTCATTGCAACTCCGATTTGTGTGTTGGAAAGTCCCATAAATTCCTGCATGGGCACATAGAAAGCATCTTTCAAGGCCCCCAACTTGTAAATAGTGCCTGCCCCCAACATTAAAGTACCAAAGGAAAGCCATTTTATAGAACTTTTCTTTTCCACATTCGTCTCAACCACAGCCATAGACTCACTCTCCATTTAATAATTTTTGAAGTAATATTACTTGACCACATTATATATGCGTTTGTGTGTTAATTCAAGTTTTTTTATGTTTATATGTGTTTTTTTATGTTTATGTGTGTATATTTTTGTGTTTTTGGGTGAACGAAATTGAGTTATCATGTTATCCTGTGTTATTATAAGATACGAAGTCAACTTCTATTTACCAAAATGAAAGATGGTGCAAGTATGCTGGTAGAACAACGATATCGCGAAATACTCAATTTGATGAAAGAAACCGGCAGTATCAAAACTTCTACACTTAAAGAAAAACTTGATGTGTCTTCTGAAACAATAAGGCGAGATCTTGAAAACATGGAATCTCAAGGGCTTTTGCAGCGTACACATGGAGGGGCCATACTTTTGGAGCAGGATTCAAGAGACAGTATAATAAGCAGTAACATATATGAACCTTTTCACCAACGTGGGGAGCAAAACATAAAAAGCAAAATAGAGGTTGCAGAGTTGGCAGCTCAGTATATTAAAGAGGGACAGTCTGTAGCGCTCGACTCCGGCACTACTTCATACCAATTAGCAAGAGTAATAAAGAGAAAATTCCATTCATTGACTGTTGTTACAAACTCTTTGGCTATAGCTAACGAGCTATCCGATGCCCATGGAATTACATTAGTTCTTACAGGAGGTATATTCAAACCGGATGAAGCTGCTTTTACATCAGATATCGCAACTTTAATTTTCGCAAAGCTAAGAATCAACACATTTTTCCTTACTACTTGTGGCATTTCCGTTGAACATGGTGTCACCTACCAACGTGTGGATGAGATTGAAGTTCAAGGGAAAATGATGGAGTGCTCCGATAAAACAATTGTAATAGCTGACAGCAGTAAACTAGGTATTAATTCACTTATAAAAATGTGCGATGTAAACAGAATTAGCCAAATTATAACGGATTCTTATGCCACAAAGCTACAGATGGGCCCCTTTGAAGATGCACATATTCCAATTGTACGTCCATAAAAAAAGAACTGGGATCTATGTGTCATAGCAATCCCAGTTCTTTTAGTATCCATTGACGCATTGAAACCTAAATTTGTTTTTGAGCAGGTAAAGTCATGACCACCGTTCAACGGGTGGTTGTAAATAATTGTGCAAAATTCTCTTGCATCCCACCGATAATGGCAAATGCGACTAGAAGCCCTAGCATTCCTCCCTGTACAGCTGATTGTGGGTTTCCGCCGCTTGCGACCTTTATACTTGTGGAATAATGTTTACGCATACTTTTTTTCAGAACCAAAATTATTTTTTAATCTTTGCTAAATATCGATAAACACTTGGTTCTGACATCCCGATTCTTTTAGCAACTTCAGTAATTCCACCTTTAAGTAGAAAAACACCTTTTTCATTTAACTCAGAAATAATTTCATTCTTTTGTCGAGGACTCAATTCATTTATATCGGTATTATAATTTTCTAATACTTCTTCAATCAGTGAATTCATTAATTCTTCAAGATTTTGCCCAAGAGTTTCATCTTGTTTTGTAGATGGGCTGTTAGATGGGTCAATAAATTTAGTTAATTCATTTAAGTGAATTAATTCATCTATCTTATTTCGAATATCTAATAAAGGAGATACTAAAATATTAATACACAATATCCCAATTAAATTACTTTGTGAGTCTTTTATAAAAAAAGTAGAAGATCGGCAAATCCTTCCGTCACTGGTTATCGATTTATAATTTGTAACGTGGTCCTCCGTTAAGTACCTTTTACTTTTTAGTATTTTTAAAGCCATATCTGTTAGGGGTCCACCTAGGCAGCGTCCACTCAAGTTACCAGATAAAGCAATAATGGAAGAATCTGGTTTATTAATATCATGAAGAATAACTTCACAATTAGGTCCAGCGATCTCATAAATAAATTTCACCATTGGTTTATATTTCTCTAAAGTTTCTTTGTTTGGCATCCTAATAATAGTCCTTTCAAATTATAATGTGTTTTTTAATTTTGTAAATATTGCGTCTTGTCTTTTGTCTCATTTAACAGTATACTATATCCTGAGTAATAATAAATTATTATTATTGATAATTTTTTATTATCATGTAAGCGTTTTTAAATTATTTGGGGGTGATGTTTATAGAAGTAGCAAAGACGCAGGTTAAAAAATGGTTTACCTTATGTATTTTAATTTTGGGTGGAGGAACAATATATAAATTATCATCCTTAAAAGATGCTTTTTACATTCCAATGCAAAAATATTTTCACCTTTCACATACGCAAATAGGTTTAGCAATATCTGTATATGCTATTGTACAAGCAATTGGTTATGCAGCCTCCATTTACATCGCTGGTAGATTTTCTAAAAGGACTTTAATTCCGATTGGATTGGTTGGCGTGGGTGTAACTGGGATTTATTTATCTACTTTTCCGGGTTATTATGGAATTTTAGCTTCTTGGGGAGTAATGGCTTTATTTACAGAGACTGCTTTTTGGCCTGTGTTGATAAAATCCGTTAAATTACTTGGAGAGTCCGATCAACAAGGCAGGATGTTTGGATTTCTTGAAGGTGGCCGAGGTATTGTAGATACAATCGTTGCATTTTCTGCTTTGGGTATATTTATTTGGTTAGGGTCTAAGTCATTAGGTTTCAGAGCTGCAATTTTATTTTTTGCCTTGATTATAATTATTGTCGGTATTATAAGTTATTTCTTTTTAGAGGACGATATAATTTTTCAAACATTTGATAAGGGTGGAGAAGAAATTACTAAAAATAAAGTAGCTTTGAAAGGTGCGATTCAAGCAATTAAAAATCCCATTCTGTGGTTTGCCTCATTTACAATATTTTGCGTTTATACGGTTTACGCAGGTTTAACTTACTTTATTCCGTTTTTGAAAGAAATTTATGGAATGCCGGTAGCATTAGTTGGTGTATACGGAATCATAAACCAATACGGATTAAAAATAATAGGCGGTCCCATCGGTGGATTCTTAGCGGATAAAAAATTTAAATCAGCGACAAAATACCTTAGATTTGCTTTTCTCTTATCCATTATTGCAATGGCAATTTTTATTATGCTTCCACATAGTAAAATGAATGTTTATATAGGAGTGATAACAACACTTGGCTTTGGAGCGATTGTATTTACTCAACGGGCTGTGTTTTTTGCCCCATTAGATGAAATTGATATTCCGAAAGAAATAAGCGGTGCTGCCGCTTCAGTAGCTTGTTTAGTTGGTTATGCTCCTCAAATTTTCGCCTTTACCATGTATGGTTATATTCTGGATCACAAACCTGGAATTGCCGGATATAGATATGTATTTTTGATAATGATTGCTTTTGCTGGTATGGGTTTTATTATTAGTAACCATTTAGTTAAAATTGTAAACAAGAAAAAACACAATATCCAAAATTAGGATAATAGTCAAATGAATTCTTAATTTTTTATTACTAGAAAAATATTTTAGATAAAAAGGAGTTTTTTATTATGAAACAAGCAGTTTTAACAAGTAATGCACCACAACCTATTGGGCCATATTCCCAAGCGGTACTATCAAAAGGGAATCTCTATATTTCGGGGCAACTCCCTTTAAATCCTAATACTAATAAATTAGCTATAGGCATTGAAGATCAAGCAAGACAATGTTTAGAAAATTTAAAGCATATTTTAAAAGAAAAAGATCTTGAAATGAATTCAGTTATGAAAACAACTATATTTGTAACTGATTTATCTGATTTTCAAACTGTAAATAAAATTTATGCGGAATATTTTTCGGAGCCTTTTCCAGCTAGGAGTACCATTCAGGTAGCAAAATTACCTATGAATGCAATGATTGAAATTGAATTGATTGCTGAGGCAAAAAGTTGATCTATTATTCTTTTTTTGAGAAGGATTGTGTTTAGTTGTTTTGCTGCTAAGTTCTTCCCCAATTTAAAAGCTTTTATAAATTAACATAAAGGTGTGTGAAACATGAAAATTGGATTAGAAACAGAAACCTTTCACTTGCAGTTTATTACGGGTCGAATGAATATTTTCGATTTTATCAGAAAAACTGCTGAATTAGGATTAGACGGAGTCATGATCAATATTATTCCATGGCCGGGGTTACCAGGGTGGGGTACTTTAGAATCACTTGATCCCGAGTATTTAGAGAAAGTAAGAAAAGAAATTCAAAAGTATGGATTTTTCGCTGAAATCGATACAAATGGATTCGATCCGGAACATTTAACAACGGTCATTGAAGCAGCTCATCGAATTGGCGCGGATGTAATTCGTACATATGTCTGCATGGGAGGGTATGATCCGGAAAGACTGAGGAGAGCACCTGAAGATATTAAAAAAATCGTACCGTTGTTAAAGAAATATAGAATCAAGCTTGCTGTGGAAAATCATGAGGAAGAAACATCAGATGAAGTGATTCAAATGATTAAGGAGGTCAACAGTTCTTGGGTTGGTGCTCATTGTGATTTCGGGAACGCAATGATGGCATGGGAGGACCCGGTTGAAGCTGTAAGAAAATTAGCACCATATGCTTTTACAACTCATTTTAAAGATCATATTATCGTCCATGATGGCGAAGATTACAGGGTATGTGGCGTACCTGCTGGGACAGGCAATATCGATTTGGAAGAAAGTTTTAAAATATTGGTTGAGAATTCAATGTTAACTAGAATCAACGTTGAAATGTGCTTCCCGTATGCCATCCATTTTAAGAGAGAACTTGGTACAGGTGGAGTCTTTGCAGTAGGCCAAGGAGCATATAAAGTGCAACAACCTCCTTATGATTTAAATGTAATTAAACCATTGGATTACTATTATCCACCAGAAGAACTTCTAGAGCAAATGATTAAGGATCAAGAAGAAGGTGCAGAACAATCTGTTAGGTATGCTCTTGCATTAAGAGATAAATATTGCCGCTAAAAACTAAAAAGGGAGAGGTTCTTTCGGGAATCTCCCTTTTTGGGGTAGTACCAGCGAAGCTGTCACCACACGCAATAAGAAGACATCAAAGATCGTACTGAAGAACGCCAATGCTAACATAACGGACACCGACATACAATGTAGCAATATGCTAAATATTAATAACAGATAAGGGAAGGATGTTTTTTTTTATGAAAAAATCGAAATTTAAACTGTTATTATCCACTGGGCCACGATAAAAAACAAATCGCAACGATCTTCGGAAGAACGTTGCGACTATTAGAAGTTACCTCTTTCATTACAAAGAGATTCCTATCATGGAATCTCTTTGTTTTTTTATGCATTGGATTAGGGAGATATGAAAACTGGGTGAACATTGTCAAATGTGCTGACTATAAAATATAGAACTTTATGACAACATCGGGCGTGTATTTTATGCTTCTGTTTCTTTATAACTTTCAAAACTGATGGAAGTAGCATGATTTATACGGAAGTAAGGAAATAGGGAACTAGGTTGCTGATAATCTTAAGCTGTTTCAGGTAGATATCGACACCTGTAGCTAATTTAGGAGTAAGTCCGCATGCCTATCAAGCTAAAACACATCAATACCCAAAAAGCGAGAAAAACAGGCTATCCTATGTGAAAAGGAATGTAGCTTGAATGGCGCAGCTTTTCGGATGTAACGTAATTGTAAATAGAAATAGCCAAATATGAATAGTTTTGTTGACTGTTAGGTTCTTATTTGTTTTAAAGACAATGATATTAAAAATGATGATTGCAATAATAAGTCCGATCATAACGTTCACTTTCAATTTAAAGATATCTTAGTTACTTTCATTAAAGTGTTTGCTGGAAAAAAGGAGAGATTACTTCCATTATGGCTATGGAGGAATTAGACATGAAAAAGATAATTTTATAAGTTAGATAAAGAATATGAAGGAAACCTAAAAAGGTATTATATTATAGAAGAAACTCGTCAAAAATAGCCTTCACTCATAAAGAGCAAAGGCTACTTTTCAGTGGAAAAGTGAATTTTGCAGAAATGAAGCTTAAAGGGAAATAACCACTAAGAGGCCGACATTTTTTGTTGTTCAGGAAGTATTCTACGAAATAAAATCATTTATTTAAAACTTTGTGGAAGGTATTTTCAGAAAGTATTTATTAATGGAGACTTTAAGAATTGAATTGGTATAAATATAAGAATTCATCTATTTCCGGGGTGGAGTTATAAACTTAACCTTTTTGCTTTTTGCTCTGAAAAATCGTTTAGGTCCGGGTCCAAGGGCGGTTAAAGGGATTAGGGACACTAGTTTTTATATATAACTATCATAAAAATATTAAATGTCATGATCACTCCGCTTCTGAGTTTGTTGTGTCTCTGCACTCCCAGCATTCCGCTCGATTCCTCTCCATAATAGATAATTCCTCTCCGCAAGAAATACAAATATCCATTAACAATACCCCTTTCCGTGTTATTGATTGAAAACCCACAACGTAATATAGTAAATAAGTTGGTAGGATAATTATAACACTAAGTTTTCTGAAAAAAAAGAAAATAAACATATTAATTAAGTTTCATAAATTGCAACGGAGGCATTATTTTTTTCTGGGTGGAAAGAGTAAAAATTTTTGCAATATTTTTGATAAATGATTAAAATAAAATGAAACGACGTTGTTTATTAAGTAACAAATTTGGTATGAAAGAAATAAGTTACACCGTTTAAAAAAGAGTTAAAATCTAAAAATTGTGTATTTCAAACAGAAAGGTGGAAAGAAATGAATGGAAACAAATTTAAAAGCTAATAATGTTTGTTCGTTAACTAAAGTCCTTGCATTGGCTAAGCAAAATCAATTTGCTGTCGGTTCATTTACTCCTAGAGCTACAAAAATGATAGCTCCTATTCTTAGAGCGGCCAAAGAAATGAATTCTGCAGTTATTGTTCAGACTTCTGAGAGGGAGCAAGAACGATATGGAATTAATTTAGAGGAATTTAGCAGAGAATTTTATCGTGTTATTCAAGAGGAGAATATTAATATCCCTGCTGTATTACATTTAGATCATACGAAGGACTTCAATGTAATTTCGGAAGCTATCGAAGCTGGTTTTACATCCGTTATGATTGATGCATCAGAGCAACCATTTAAGAAAAATATCGAGATAACAAAAAGGGTTGTGGAGTATGCACATTCAAAAGGCGTAACTGTTGAAGCTGAATTAGGCAAAATTGGGACAACTGACTTTATTGAAACAGACGTTGATGAAGAGCTATTTACAGAACCAGAGGAAGCAAAACAGTTTGTTGAAGAGACAGGGGTTGATGCATTAGCGGTTTCAGTAGGGACTTCACATGGGGTCTATCTCGTTAAAGATCCAAAAATTGATATTGAACGTTTAATTGAAATTCGTGCGGTAACATCTGTACCTTTAGTGTTACATGGCGGTTCAGGCACTCCATCAGAGATAATTAAAAATGCAATTCAAATTCCTAGCGGTGGAATTAGTAAAGTGAATATTGCAACAGATATAGAACATGCGATGATAAACGCTCTCAATAGAGAAAATTTTGTCACTGAAAAAGAGTGGGCTGAACTACCTGCTGAAACTTTAACTTTAGTTCAAAAGGTTGTTCAAAACGTAGTAGAGGATAAAATTGAAAACTTTTTATTAAGTAACGGTAGTGCTTCCTACTATGTTTAAGAAGTAACATTATATGAAAATAGTAACCTACTTTAAACTGTAACTCCCCATATTTCCGGGACATTTCAATTTAATTTTTTTAGTCCCCTGGGTGTGATGAGAGGGGGCTATTTTTTAACCATAAAAATAGATCCCCTTTCCATTTTGTTCCATACTGGCGTCCGTGATATTAAGCTCATCGCATAGCTTCTTTAACTTAGAGTGGATGTTTTTTTATCGTCCACTACTTAATGAAGGTTGACTTAAAAGGGCATGAAAGGTGTTCTTTATGGAGTCATACCTTCTTTTTAATTTATCGGAAAATATAAATTTTGAATGGTTTTATGCCTATGATAATTAATACTAAATCAAACCCTTGATTCAAAAAGTAATTTTAAAATATTTGAATAGTTACGCCCTTATGGTAAAATTTCTAATTAAAGATAATTGAGTGAAGTATTATTGCTTTATACGCAACGTCTTTTCTGATAAAATGGAAGAAAATAAAAATTACAGTGGTGTCATTTTATATAAATAAGGTCGTATTACTCTTGTGGTAAGTAAACGGGATCAGTAATTTAGGCCTGAATCGGGGGTTTAATATAAATGGTTAAGTCAGTAGATAGGGCATTAACAATTATTTCATTAGTAAGCAAGCGTAAAGAAGGGATGGGTGTTACTGAGCTGGCCGCCAATCTAGATTTAAATAAAAGCTCTATATTCAGATTATTAAGTACTCTTGCAGATCATGGATTCATCGAACAAAATCCTGAAACTAAAAAATATAGATTAGGCTATAAATATTTAGAATTAAGTTCGATGCTACTTGAATCTATTGACCTGAGAACTCAAGCCAAACCTTTTTTGGAAGAGTTAGAATCACAATTTAATGAAGTGATCCACTTGACGGTATATGATCAAGGAGAGGTAATTTATATTGAAAAACTTGAAGGAAGTGAAACCCTTAGAACGCATTCTCAAGTAGGAAGAAGGGCCCCGATGCATTGTACGGCAGTTGGGAAGGTCATCTTAGCACATCTGCCGCTTAATGAGATTGTAGATATAATTGACAAGTATGGTTTACCAAAACATACTGAACATACGATTACAGATAAAGACTCTTTTTTTAAGGAATTGGGAAAAATAAGGAACGAAGGCATTGGTAAAGAAGTTGAAGAAAATGAACCTGGAGTCTCCTGTATTGCAGCGCCAATTTTTGATAATCGGAAGAAAATTACTGCTGCAATTAGTATATCAGGACCAAGCTTCCGAATGACTGAAGAAAGATTAGCTGAAATTAAACCAATTATAATGGATATAGGTATAAAGATTTCCAAGCGGCTGGGTTACACAGACAATTGATTGGTATGAAGTAAGAATTGGTTATAAAACCAGTTCTTTTTTTATGCAAAAAATTATTGATTGTCTGTTCACCGACGAATTTTATAAAAAAATTTAATTACAAACACTTGAAATATTCAAAAAACGGTGATATTATCAAAACATGAAACGCGGTTAGTTGATAAGCAACAAAAAATGTCTTATTTTTTTAATTATAATTTGAAACTATGTTGCTTATTACGAAAAGAAGGAGGAGTAATAATGGTTTTTTCTAATGAAAAAAGTGAATTTTATAATGATCTAACCAAGAGAATTCGCCGACACATAGTTAAAATGACAAATCATGCCGGAAGTGGGCATCCTGGTGGATCTTTATCTGCCACTGAACTAATGTCAGTACTATTTTTTGAACACATGAATGTAGATCCCAACAACCCAGATTGGCAAGACCGTGATTGTTTCTTTCTATCCAAAGGACATTGTACACCTGTGTTTTACTCAGTATTAGCTGAAAAAGGCTTCTTCCCTATTGAAGAGTTAATGACATTCAGGGATGTAGACGGTAGATTACATGGACATCCATGTGGAGAGCATATCCCAGGTGTAGACGTATCTTCAGGATCACTTGGTCAAGGATTATCAGTTGCAAATGGTGTTGGATTAATTGCAAAACTAGATGGCAGCAATAGAAGATCTTATTGCATGATCGGTGATGGAGAATTACAAGAAGGTCAAATATGGGAAGCGGCGATGACAACTGCACATTACAATCTAGATAACGTTTGTGCAATAATCGACTGGAACAAAATCCAACTTGATGATTTCGTTGAAAATGTAAAAGGTGTTAAAAATCTTGGAGATAAATTTAGAGCTTTCGGTTGGCACGTTGTTGAGATCGATGGCCATGATATCAATGCAGTTAATGACGCATTTAAAGAAGCTAAACGTACAAAAGGTAAACCTACTGCAATTCTAGCTCATACCGTTAAAGGTAAGGGAGTTTCATTTATGGAAGATACACATGAGTGGCATGGAATGGCTCCGAATGATGAGCAGTTAGAAATCGCTTTAAAGGAGTTGGTTTAATATGGCAAATCTAGAAGCACCACGTAAAGGTTTTGCTGATGCACTAATTAGACTTGGAGAAAGACATGATAATTTAGTAGTTCTTGATGCGGACTGCGCAAAATCAAATATGACAAATCTATTTAAAAATAGATTTCCAGAACGCTTTTTTAACATCGGTATTTCTGAATGTGATTTAGTTGGAACTGCGGCAGGTATGGCGATAGCAGGTAAAGTACCATTTGCGAATGCTTATGCAAACTTCCTTACTGGGCGCGCATTTGATCAGATGAGAATTTCGGTATGTTACTCAAATAACAATGTGAAAATTGTGGGTCATAACGCTGGTACATCAGCTGCTCAAGAAGGAGCAACACATTTACCGCTTGAAGATATATCCTTAATGCGCTCTCTTCCGCGTATGACAGTAATTGTTCCAGCAGATGCTGTTGAAATGGAAAAAGCAGTAGAAGCAGCTTATTATCATGAAGGACCTATTTACCTTCGTGTTGGTAAATTACCAGTACCGATCGTTACAAAGAAAGAAGAACCTTTCGAAATCGGTAAAGCAATTAAATACCGTGAAGGATCTGATATTACAATCATCAGTACCGGTATTATGCTTGATGAATCACTAAAAGCAGTAGAGGAATTAGAAAAACAAGGTGTAAGCGCTGAGCTTTTGCACATTCATACAATTAAACCTATTGATAGAGAAGCAATTGTAGCATCTGCTGCGAAAACAAAAAATGTTATCTCAGTTGAGGAGCATTCAATTATCGGAGGATTAGGTAGTGCAGTTGCTGAAGTATTATCAGAAAACCAACCTGCTAAATTAAGAAGAATCGGTACAAATGATCGTTTCGGAGTTTCTGGAAAAATGGATGAGTTACTTGACCTTTTTGAATTAAGAGCACATCGAATTGTTTCGACTGCAAATGAATTATTAGGTGAAAGAGTAAATAGTTAGTAACCTTTTTAGATCATGAAAGGGGGAGGGGTTTTGTCAAACGTAACCCAATATCCAAATTTAACGGATACTTTAGAAAATCCTCTCTTCTCTAAATCGGATGATAGCCTGCGTGCAAAAATCAAAGATCATTTAAAACAAACAAAACATAAGTTTATTGTTTTAGATGATGATCCAACTGGTGTCCAAACTGTCCATGATATTTTTGTCATTACAGATTGGAGCAAAGATTGGATTAAAAAAGGTTTATCTGATGAGAGAAGTGTACTTTACATTTTAACAAATACAAGAAGTTACAATGCGGAAAAAGCAGAAAACATCAATAGAGAGATTGTTCAAAACATTGTTGAAGTAACGAAAGAAATGGACATTAACTTCTCAATTATTAGTAGAGGTGACTCAACATTAAGAGGACATTATCCACTGGAAATTGATGTACTACAAGATGAACTTTTTAAAGTGGGTAATGGTGAGACTTCAGGACACTTAATTATACCTGCCTTCTTTGAAGGGTATCGTTATACATTAGATAATACTCATTATTTAGCTGTAGATGGCCAGCTTGTCCCTGTATGTGAAACGGAATTTGCGAAAGATTCGGTATTCGGCTTCCAAACAGCTAATTTGCCAAAATGGATTGAAGAGAAGACAAATGGAAGCGTATCTTCAGAGTCCGCATTGATCATTTCACTCGAAGATATTCATATCGGTGGTATTGATAAAATTTACGAGATTTTACTCTCTGCCAACAATAATACTCCTATTATAGTGAATGCTAAATCTTATTATGAATTAGACATTGTATCATTAGCTGTCCTTAAAGCAATTGATTCTGGTAAACAATACTTATTTAGAACTGCGGCATCTTTTGTAAAATCGATTACTGGAATAAAAGATCGTCCATATTTGTCAGCGGATGAGATTGTTTCAAAAGATGAAAGCCGTAACAATGGTGGATTTATCGTTGTAGGTTCTCACACGAAAAAAACAACGGAACAAATTAACGAACTAATGAAGAAATACCCGATTGAACAAATCCAACTTAATGTTGTGAAAATAATAGATGAAGAAACAAGAGTTGAAGAGCTATCACGAGTATGTCAATTAGTAGATTATAATATTTCTTCTAATCGAGATACGCTTGTTTATACAAGTAGAGATGTAATTATTGCAAAAGATAAAGAAGAAAATTTAAAAATTAGTCAAACCGTTTCAAGTGCTTTGGTCGAAGTGGTTCGTTCACTAAAAGTTAAGCCGAAATTTATTATCGCAAAAGGCGGTATCACTTCTAGTGATGTGGCAACTGACGGTTTGGAAATAAAATATGCAAAAATTTTAGGGCAGGCAATTGCTGGTGTCCCAGTTTGGTTAACTGGTAGCGAAGCAAAATTTAAAGATACCCCTTATATCGTGTTTCCGGGAAATGTAGGGGAAAAAGAATCGATTGCGCAAATCTTTGAAAATATTAAAAACGATCAAAAGGGAGAGTTTTAAATGGGTAAACAAATAATGACAGCTGCAGAGCTAATTGCATTGTATTTAGAAAAAAGAGGAGTAAAACATCTTTACGGTGTACCGGGAGCTGCAATCCTACCATTTTATGATGCAGTAAAAGAATTAACTAAAATCGAGTCATATGTTGTTCGTCATGAGCAAACGGGTGCTTTCATGGCTGACGGTTATTCAAGAGCAACTGGGGAAGTTGGTGTATGTGCTGCAACTTCAGGTCCAGGAGGAACGAACTTCTTAACAGGCCTTTACAGTGCATGGATGGATTCAGTTCCTATGATTGCTATTACTGGCCAACAAAAAAATAGTTTAATTGGAACAATGCAATTCCAAGAAGCTCCAATAGTTGAAATGGCTAAACCAGTTACGAAAGCAGCATACCGTTTAACTGATGGTTCTAAAGCTGCTCAATTTATTCATGAAGCATGGATAACTGCTACTACAGGTCGAAAAGGTCCAGTTCTACTTGACTTACCAGTTGACCAACAAAAAGTTGAAATCGAAGTTGATATCGATGAACTGATTGCATCTACTCCTGTAGATAACTTACCACAAGCTACTGATGCGGATATCCAGAAAACTTTTGAATTATTAAAAGATGCTAAAAGACCAGTATTGCTTTCTGGTGGCGGGGTTAACCTTGCAAACGCTACTGCTGAACTAAAAGCATTAGCTGAAGAACTTCAAATCCCTGTTGTAACTACTGGTATGGGTATGGATACCTTCCCTAACGATCACCCATTATTCGCTGGACGTATGGGAACAATGCTTGATACTCCATTTGGTAACAAAACAATTGTTGAAGCTGACTTAGTAATTAACCTTGCTGGACGTTTTGCTGACCGTTCTACTGGTAATGTTGGCGTATTTACACAAAACGGTAAGAAAATTATCCACGTAAACCTTGATAACAAAGAAATTGGTAAAGTTGTACCAACTACTTTAGGAATCGTTTCTGATGTTAAAACATTCATGGTTAAACTGACAGAAGCGTATAAAGACCTTGGGGCTACTGTAGCTGCAACTGCCGAAGCAGATACTAAAATTGACTTAACGGAAGAGCGTAAAAAATGGGCTCGTAAAACGGATTACACAACACTTCCAATCAGACAAGAGCGTGCATTACGCGAACTTCGTGAATTCTTAGATCGCGATGCATTCGTATCACATGACTGCGGTATCAGCCAAATCTGGTCTTGCCAATTATTTGAAACGTATGAACCAAGAACATACCTATTAACTGGTGGTGCAGGTACAATGGGCTGGGGGCTTGGTGCAGCAATGGCAGCAAAACTTGCTTTCCCTGAAAGACAAAGTGTTAACATCCTTGGTGACGGAAGCTTAGGAATGTCATTACAAGATATCGCGACAGCTGCAAAGCATGATATCCCAGTCATCATTTTCTGTATGAACAACTCATTACTTGGATTAATTCGTCAACAACAAAACTGGTTCTATGATAACCGTCGCATTTCGACTGACTTAGAATACAAAAACGAATTAACTGATGGTGAACATAGTGAACGGGGAATTGACTTCGTTAAAACTGCAGCAGGAATGGGTGTTCGTGGTGAGCTCGTTACTCATTATGATGATATCAAACCAGCATTACAACGTGCAGTTGACTCAGGTAAACCATATATTATTGAAGTACTAGTAGATGGTGATCCTGAAAAAGCATGTGAGTTCTCTAATAACGGGGCACTTAACGGATTTAAATATTCCGATAAAATCAACTATTCTAAATAATTATTACTTTGTAAATCTCTGAGAACGTAATGAAGCAATTGGTCATTTTCTGATTGCTTCAAAGATAATCTTATCAAAATAACGGTTATGTAAATGGAATCAAGTTAACGTGAAAGTTTCAATATTAAAGGAGGGAAGCCGAAAAATCGGCGAAAACATGTCAGCAAATCTTCATAATTCAATGAAAGTCGGAATTGTCCATTTTATGGCTTATCCTGAAACAATGGGTGGAGACGGTCCAACTGTTGAAACAGTTAAGAAAATTGTTCAAGATGATTTCTTCTCTGGAATTGAGATTACATCTATTAACAACCTTGAAGATCGTAAAGCGGTTGCGCAAATTTTAGAATCTGGCCGAATGACTGTCGGA
Organism: Neobacillus cucumis; assembly: GCF_016107705.1. The sequence continues at coordinate 28,332 of NZ_JAEHGC010000010.1, read as the reverse complement.
TTTGGTGCACAACCAATTCTTTTAAGAAACAAAGGAAACCTTAACTCTTTTGATGAAGCTGAGCGTAGAAGAGCGATCGAATTGGTGAAGGGTGGAATTGACCAGGCATACGAATTAAATGCTTCTAAATTTGGTTTTTTAAGCGGTGCAAAACCAGATGCTGATCAAGATACTGCGTTACAATTATTAACAGATTCGATTAAAGAATTATGTGAATATGCAAGATCTAAAGGTGATCTTATTCTTTCGCTTGAAACATTTGATGATGAGACAGATAAAAAATGTTTAATCGGTTCTAATAAACTTGCTGTTGAAGTGGCAAAAGAGGTTCGTAAAGTAAATCCTACTTTTGGTTTAATGCTTGATTTAAGCCATCTACCAATGCAGCGCGAAACGTCAATTGATGCATTAACGGTTGCTCGAGACTATATTAATCATGCGCATATCGGAAATTGCTACATTAAAGATACTTCTGATCCTGCCTATGGTGATCAGCATCCTCGTTTCGGCTATCCAGGAAGTGAAGTAGATGTTCCAGAATTAGCAGAGTACTTACGAGCTCTATTAGAAATTGGTTATATCGGCGAAGGGAATAAGAATGTTGTTGCCTTTGAGGTAAAACCAGTTGGTACAGAGTCATCAGATATTGTTATTGCCCAGTCAAAACGTACGCTTATTGATGCATGGTCATTAGTGCATTCAACAAAAGGCCGCCTCGTAAGTCTTTCTATATAAATTGCAACTGCTTTAGTCAGCGACAAGTATTTGTACTTGTCGCTGACTAATATCATGAAAAATACACCAATAACTAAACAAATGAATCAATCATTTAACTCGCTTATGATTCAAAATGACTTATTGTCTATCATCTGCCTAGGATGTTATGATTCTATTAAAAATTACGTTTTGTAATAAACAATACTATGATCTTATATTGATTATATAGGAAGGGGAGTTATTGTTTGGTTAAACTGCAGCAGGACATTGACGCGAAAAGAATCAGTACTAGAATTGAAGAACTTGCTCGTTGTTCATCTACTACTGTCGGTGTCACAAGATTACCATTCACCATCGAAAGTACGAAAGCCGAAAGACTTGTTGAAGAGTGGATGAAAGCAGCAGGGATGTCTGTAAGAAAAGATGGTCTTAATAATATGATCGGCCGTTATGAAGGAAAAAATCCAACAGCACCCGTTTTAATGATTGGTTCCCATTTAGATAGTGTCATTGAAGCAGGTAAGTATGATGGGATTTTAGGTGTTATTTCGGGAATAGAAGTTGTTCAATACCTTCACGATAATAAAATTGTTTTAGACAATCCAATTGAGGTAGTTGGTTTCTGTGATGAGGAAGGAGTAAGATTTCATTCAACTTTCCTTGGAAGTAAAGCAATCGCTGGAACTTTTACTCCAGAAGATTTGGAAAGAACAGATGAAAATGGAATCACTATTGCTGAAGCTTTAAAAGCAATTGGAATTTCTGATCCAGATGCATATAAACACGCTAGTCGTACTCCTGAGGAACTTCTCGCTTATTTAGAACTTCATATCGAACAGGGACCTGTTCTTGAGAAGGTAAATGAGGCAGTTGGAGTCGTTACTGGGATTGCCGGTGCGACAAGATTTTCTTTTGACATTATTGGAAAACCGGGTCATGCAGGGACAGTTCCTGTTGCTATTAGACAAGATGCCCTTTTAGGTGCAAGTGAACTTATTTCTTTTATCGAGAAAATTGCACTCGAAAACGTACCATTAGTTGCAACAGTTGGTAAACTTACAGTTAGTCCTGGTGCGAGTAATGTCATACCAGGTTTCGTTACAGGAACGCTCGATATTCGGGATTTAAATGTCGAACGTAAACAAAAAGCGATTGATGCTATTTTAATAGCAAGTGAAAGAATAGCTGAGACTAGAGGATTGCAAATTACATTTGAAAAAGTAATGGAAGCTGACCCGGTATACTGTAGCGAAGAAATCATGACCATAATTGAACAATCAATTCGTGAACAGGGTGGAAGCGTTATTAAGCTAGTGAGTGGTGCTGGTCATGATGCAATGGCGATGGCCGATGTGACGGATGTTGCGATGATATTCGTTCGTTGTAAAGATGGTCTTAGTCATCACCCTGATGAATTCGTGACAGATGAAGATATGGGTGCCGGAGCTAAAGTGCTTCTATCTACAGTTATGAAAATAGCTGGAAAACAGTCTAATAATATAGATGATTAATTAAAAAGACTTACTAAAAAACTTGTGATCCGGCTATATAGGATCACAAGTTTTTTCTTTTAAGTAAAATTTGATCGTAAAAGTAACGCGATACGTAATTGCAGTGAATCTTGTGAATCATGGATGGAATAATTTAAAATTTCCTCACATTTGGCAATTCGATATTTCACTGTATTTCTGTGTACATACAATTTTCTAGAAGTAATCGCAATTTCACAATTATTATCTAAATAGACAAATAAAGTATTAACTAAGTCTTCTTCATCCTTATTTTTCGGATATGCCAGAGAGCGCAACGTATTTTCGTAAAATTTCCGCAGATCTTTTTCAGGAATTAATCGAATCAGTTCCTTTAATTCCTTCGTTTCATAAAAATTTATAAATTTGTATTGAAACAATTCTTCTCCTTGTTTCCATGCCTTCACCGCTTCTTCATACGTTACAGGAATATTGGTAAGATCATTAAAAAAGTTACCGATTCCAAACGAGAGTGAAATTTTCAAATTTGTATAAGCCTCATCCTGAAATTCTATAAGTCTTTCTTCAATGGAGCTTTTATTTGGCTCATCAATATTTGAAGGAAACTGCATTAAAATCACAAAATATGAATCCTTCATGAAAACGATGTTTTTATTATCGATTTTTAAAAATGATTGTTTAAAAAATTTATATAAATAATCGTACAACCTATTCATGATATCTTTGCTTTGTTTATTATCATCTATCTTACATACAATGCAAACGTATTTCTGATTGTCTAATAAGCCATACTGTTTTCCCATGTGAATAATTTCTTGTTTAGTCGATACGTTTCCATCAACAAGCGAAGCAAAAAAGTGATTTTCTAACATACGGCTGTTCTCTCTAATCGCCTCGTTTTTAAGCAAGGTGAATGATATGACAGTTGATGCTTGCTCGATGGCTAATTGTGAAGAAGGATATGGCAGCTTCTCCGGATTTAAAATAATTAATAAATATGGATATGGGTTCATCGTTTTTACTTTAAACATTTTTAACGAAATTCCTGGATGATGTTCACGAGAGATATCGATTGTAAGTTCATTTTTTTCTCGGTAGTTATCAAGATTACATTTAAAATGATCCTCCACATTTTCCATGACGATTTTCATATTTCCCGTTTGAAAATGGTGGGAAAATGATGTTACATCACCGATAGGATCTAGAAGGAGAACAGGGCATTTTAATAAAGAACCAAGGTTTTCGATTAAAGAATGCAAACTATAGCCTTTCATCATCATATTGGTAAATTTCTTGTGTACATGAATCGCGTAAAATAATTCTTCAATTTGGTTATCCCAAATAAAGCTTAATAATTGATGGGCTACCGTACCTAATGTTAATGATTCCGGAATTTGAATGATTGGAAATTGTAATGAGTCAGCTAAATCGATTACCTCTTGTGGAATGACATCAATGAATCGTTTAAGTTTAATCGCAATTCCAGCACAGGGACGCTTATTTATTTGCGAAATGAGATCACCTAACTGCTGCGGGGCATCTTTAAAGGCGTAGCCTGTCGTCAATAATAAGGAATTCTCGGCTAAAAAATTGATGACGTCAGGAGTTTCTGATATCTCAATTGATTCAACTTTCCTTTTGAGTCCGGCATGTCCAGCAAGAATTTTTGCTTCTTGTAATACATCTACGATGAATAAATCTTCGACAATTTTCATTCTAATCCCTCTCTTTTCCTTCTTTTGCCAAGTATGTTTTTAATGATTGAACGAGAATAGACATTTTTAATGTTTTGTTTAAACAAAAATCTCTAACTAAATTGTTTAGAGTGAATAATGATTTTGAAAATTAAATCATTTAAAATTAATTGTACAAAGAATCGATTTGGAATGAAACTGTTTTCAAAAAAATTGCAAAAAGGCAGCTTAATATAAAAGTCATTTATTATCTTGTGTTTTTTACCATTGAGGAGGGGAATTATGGGTACATATGATTTAATTATTCGAAATGGAAATATTGTAATAGACACGATTGTTCAAGGGGATATTGCCATTAAAGACGGGAAAATTAAAGAAATGTCTGTCGGAAAAAGTTTAGCAGTAACTGCAGAGAGGGAGATTGATGCAAGTGGACAGCACATCCTACCTGGATTAATTGATACCCATGTCCACTTTAATGAGCCAGGCAGGACTGAATGGGAAGGCGCACGAACAGGTAGTAGAAGTTTAGCGGCAGGTGGGGTAACAACCTATTTTGATATGCCATTAAATAGTACACCTCCAACAATTAATAAAGAAAATTTGGAATTAAAAAGAGTCTTGTCCGAAGAAAAGTCGGTTGTCAATTGCCGCTTTTGGGGTGGACTTGTACCAGAAAATATTGAGAATATTAAGGAACTATATGAAAATGGGGTAATTGGTTTTAAGGCTTTTATGTCGCCGAGTGGAATTGCCGATTTCAATCATGTAGATGATCGTGCGATTTTTAAAGGAATGAGTGAAATCGCTTCAATCGGTTCTTTATTAGCAGTACATGCCGAAAGTACGGTCATTTGTGATCAACTCGCTGAAGAAAAACAAAGGCAAAATAAAACATCTGCCAAAGACTTTGTTGAATCAAGACCGATTATTTCCGAAATTGAAGCGGTAAGAAGGATTATTTCGTATGCTGAAGTGACAGGTTGTAAACTGCATATCGTTCATGCGAGCAGCCGAAAAGTCGTCGAAGTCATTAATGAGGCTAAGCAGAGAGGTGTAGATATTACTGTGGAAACATGTCCTCATTATTTATCATTGACTTTGAAAGACTTAGAGGAAAAAGGCGGGGTGGCAAAATGTTGCCCACCACTGCGAGATGATCAAGAAGTAGAACAGCTATGGCTGGCTGTAGCAAATGGTGAAATTGATGTCATAGCTTCTGACCATTCTCCTGCACCGCCAAGCATGAAAAAAGTAACAAATGGAGACTTTTTCAAGGCTTGGGGCGGTATTTCAGGTGCTCAATCTACACTGAATATTATGTTGACTGAAGGGTATTTTAATCGTAATCTGCCTTTAGAAAAGGTTGTTGAGTTAACGGCTGCGAATCCTGCTAAGCTGTTCGGACTTTATCCGCAAAAAGGAATCATTGCCGTTGATAGTGATGCCGATCTGGCAATAGTAAATCTAAACGAAAGCTTCGAGCTGAAACAGGAAGATTTGTTCTACCGCCATCAGCAATCCCCATATGTTGGCAAAACCTTTAAAGGAAAAGTGACAACAACGATTGTAAATGGAAAGATTGTCTTTGAAAATGGCAATATTACAATTGGGGAAAAAACCGAAATCAACTCCTAATAATACCATATGTTAGGAAGCAAAAAGCTAATAACAGGACTAGATCACTGTCTCATGTCCTATTATTAGCTTTTTTAGATGTCTAAAGAAAAGTGGGAGATACAAATCGGTTTAAAGGACTAAGAAAATAGTAGAAGTAAAAGTCTCAATTTATCCAAAGTAAACAAAAATAAAAAGTGTTTTTATTCATTAGTAATAATGACGAATGAAGTGAAAACGATTAACATTTAATTAGAAACGAATAATTCAAAGAATAAAACATAAGGGGAGTTTAAATAAGATGGGTTATCCTAAAGACTTATTATCAAGCAGATCAATCATTGAGCACGGTAAATATGCATTAATCGCACCTGAAGGCTTGGTTAACAATGTGATTCCAGGATTTGAAAATTGCATTATTTCGATTTTAGGTTCACCAAAACTTGGAGCAAGCTTTGTTGATTACGTTGTAACCATGAAACAAGATGGTAAAAATAGCGAGGGATTCGGCGGGCAAGAAAATATCGAGACGTTCGTCTATGTTCTTGAAGGCAAAATAAAAGTTGCTGCAGGTGAGCAAGAATTTATTCTTGAAGAAAGCGGATATTTATACTGTCCTCCAGGAACAAAAATGTATTTAGAAAACCAATTTGGCGGAGAATCAAAACTATTCCTTTACAAACAAAAATATCGTCCACTTGAAGGACGGAAACCATGGGTTTATTCAGACCATGCGAACAAGATTGAATATAGAAATTATGATGATATGCATAATGTCAATATTAAAGATCTTTTACCGACAGACCTAGATTTTGATATGAATTTTCACATTCTTTCTTTTGACCCTGCTGCATGCCATCCGTTTATCGAAACACATGTACAAGAGCATGGTGCCTACTTACTTTCAGGAGAAGGTATGTATAATCTAGACAATCAATGGGTTCCAGTGAAAAAAGGAGATTACATTTTTATGGGACCATATGTACATCAGGCAGCTTATGCTGTAGGCAGAGAAAATTTAACATACGTTTATTCTAAAGATTGCAACCGTGATGCTGCATTGTAAAAGGTAAGCAGAATGATAGCTTAAATGAAGAATAGAAAGAAAGTATATCTTCATTGTTAATGATCATATATAAAATTCGCAACAAAGTATGCGAAAATAGCTAAAAAAATAAGAAAAATGAGGTGTTGGGAAGTGGAAGGGGAAGCGACTTTGACAAACATCGAAGCGATAAAAGCAGAAAGAGTTTTCGAAATTGATAAAATCGCAAAATTTGATCCAGATGAAGCGCAAAAAAACTATTTCTATGAAACAGATAAAACAGTTGGAGCCATTTGGTGTCTTGAGCCTGGCCAGGAATTATATTTACATTCCCATTCGAATGTTGATGATATTTGGGTGTGCATGGAGGGGGAAGGAATTTATTTCCCAGACTTAGAGAATGAAATTCCGATTAAAAAAGGCATGGTATTATTAGCTAAACCAAATCAAATTCATGGAATGAGAAATACAGGGACAGAGCGATTCATGTTTGTAGGCTTTGCTGCTGGTTCATTGCCAATGGATATTACGAGATATTAATAGTAATAATGAATGTATAAACTATAAATTTGTTAAACTAAATAATGTAAGTATCCGTCTTTAAAAAGTCGATTGATGCTTTAAACATTCATATAATAAGTGATTGAAGAGGAGCGATTGTAATGAAGACAGTCGCTTCTCTTCATTTTATATAAATAAATCTAATTAATTTCAATCAATAGGATTCATAAAGTAATCATTGTTTTTGGAAGAGGTGTCGATTCATGATAAAGCAAGGAGCTGTTGTAGCATTCTTGTCTCCTGTACAGTGGCTTTTTTTTATGTTTGCTAATACGGTAGTTGTTCCAATTTCTATTGGAGCTGCGTTTCAGCTTCCTCCCGAAACGATTGAAATGACGATAAGATGCTCTTTTATCTTTACAGGCATTTCTAGTATCTTGCAGGCCTGGGTGGGCCATCGTTATCCATTATTGGATAGTCACTCTGGATTAATGTGGGGCTTAATGCTAAATATGGGGATTTCGGCTTCCGCACTTGGTATAGACTATGCAACAGTTGGGGGAGGAATTACAACAGGTTTTCTGCTCGCAGGAGCTGTAACTGTTCTAATTGCTGCGTTCAATTTTATTTCGATTATACAAAAAATCATTAATCCGATGGTAATAAGCGTATATATTTTTTTGTTAACCTTTCAGCTCATCTTTATTTTCTTCAAAGGAATGTTCAAAATAACTGAAAATGGGACAATTGATCTTCCTGTCAGTTTTGTTTCAATTGGGGTTGTTATTTTTGTAGCTCTATTAAAGATTAAAGGCGGAAGAGTTTTTGGCAATTTTTCAATTCTGATAGGAATGGTTGCAGGATGGTTAGTGTATCGACTTATTTTCCCGTCAGTTCATCCGGTAGAAGGCTCTTCTAGTATGGAATTCACCATATTCCCTCTTGGGGTTCCGAACTTAGAGCTAGGGATTGTTTTCGTCTCTTTTTTTGCATCCCTTCTGACTTTGACGAATTCTTTTGCCTCCATTCAAGCTGCTGCAGATGTATATAAGGAAAAGGTAGAAAAAAAACAATACAAAAGCTCAATTTTTTTAACGGGGATTTTTGGGGTTATCACTGCCATTTTTGGCTTAGTTCCTTTTACACCCTTTACATCCACAATCGGATTCTTACAAAGTACAAAATTATATAGGAGAAAGCCGTTTATGATTAGCGGTTTTGTGTTTATTCTCCTTGGAATTATCCCGCCTTTAGCTGAATTTTTAGGTACCATGCCACTAACAATAGGTAATGCGGTTTTATTTGTCGCTTATCTTCAATTGTTTGGGACAGCTTTAAACAGCTTAAAGGGTACATTCTTTAACTCGGAAACGATATTCCGTTTAGCAGGTCCGGTACTAATTGGAGTCAGTCTAATGAATATCCCTCCGGCCCTATTCGGCAGTTTTCCAGTTCTATTGCAGCCATTAATTACAAATGGTCTCATTATGGGTGTAATCATATCAATCATTTTAGAGAAAATGGTTGATTGGAATAAGTTAACAACGAAATTAGCCGGATAGCATTACGACAAATAAAGAAAAATGGATTGAAAACTTTTCTTTATTTGTCGTCACTTTAAAATTTGGGGTCATTTTTATGCTGGATTTAGTCTATTAAATGATATGGCGGATGTGCATGATCGTTCCGATTGCCTTCTGGATAACCCGGCTTAATCTTTTTCGGCAAATAATTTTTCCAGCGATTTAGCTGGAAGGGAAAATTAATTATGATATGGCACCAATTAATTTTAATAAAGAATATTCTGAATATTCTTGAATCGATTTCTTGTATATGATAAAATTCATTTTAACAAAAGATTAAAGTGAAACTGTATTTCTTAATAAGCAACAGATAATAGAAAGGCGTGATATTTATGAAATAAAAAAAGAAAGGTGGACGTAATTAGTGCCTTCTAATTATCAATAAAGACGGTATTAATGAAATTTATGCTTATATACCAATGGGTTAGACTGAATTTTCATTCAAGATTAATAAACTAGATTAAGAGGAGGATTTTTATGTGCGCAAATATTACAATTGAACGGAAAGACACTGATTACCTAGGGTTTTATAAAAATCTACCTTCAAAAATTTGTTCTGATTGCGGCTATGATATTATCGAACAGCATGAATTGTACCTGACTAAATGTGAACAGTGCATAAAGAAGGAGTATGATTGGGATAAAAAATGAATATTGAAAAAAGGTGTTACAAAAGAGCTTTTGAATTTCTCATTTTCGATAAGTACCTTGAGAATAAAAAAAGAAAGTGAGGAATTACTAGAAGAGCTCAAATAGCACCCATCGCTTTATAACTTAATAGTAAGTAAGTGCTGAGGAGGAAAATAAAACTCTCTTAGCACTTTTTTATTTAATTTTCATCTCCATTTGATTCCTTAAGTGAGAAACATTCTATCATGATCGAAAGGTTCCATCATATGTGTTATATGATCCCAGGATACCATGAGAATCATAAAGGGTACCGGGAATTGGAAGTGCCTAGTTAAAAGTTTGTGAAGAAGTAAAAGAGGGGTCTAGCTAAAGAGCTTAAGGTATATGAAATTGCCAATATGGATGAAGCTAGACGGTATAAGAAGCAAGTGAGAGAAGATTTAGACCGCAGCATAGGCCTTTTAAATAAGGCAGTAAAGTTCAAAACTTATAATTTATAATTATTGCCCTTGTGGGGAAAATTACCACTAAAAACAGTGGTAATAAGTAAATCGTTATGTATCCACCCTTGTCTCCATTTAATGATGGATTATATGAAGGGTGACCATTGGGAATTTGTAGTGATATTTACTGTGGACTACGTCTTAACTTATTGCGTTCAGTAAGGGTTGTAGGTATCATAACAGGCAGTTTTTAAACAAAGGATAACGGCCTTAATTAACGGCCTTAATACACAAGTGCTTTCTTCGATGGTTTATTTATGAATTATACGGATTAGCTGGAATAATAGGAATTGGGCAGAGAGAGGTTACAACATTGTACTGGGGTTTAAGATGAATTTGCATATATACTCCGGCAGTAGCAAGCTCACCTATTATCCCGCTGAAGGTGTTTGGGATGTTATCTGGTGGGTTCGTTGGACCAAAAGTAACCGGATCCTTGGTCATCTCAATCAGTGCGTTCCAACGCGTTATGATTGGAAGCATTTGATCGTTAGGAAGGAACCGATTGAGCTGCGCACGACGCGGTTTTGTCATCAATACGACGATTGAAGTTTGCATAAGTCCTTCAACGCTGTAGGTAAGCGTGCCCGTAGTAGGGTTCCATGCGATGAGTGAAGTATTAAGATTCATATTTATCCCTCCTCTAAAAATAAGATTAATTTATCATATGCTTGTCCTCAAAATCAGTTCGGATACTTTTTTCAGCATATATGAGATTTTTATATAACCCGTAGGAAACAGTAGGTATTATGGCGACCACTTGGTATCAGTTACTCACCAATATCAAGATTATGGAGCAAAGCACTTTGAAGGTGTTGGTATACTCTGCCTTGAGTTACAATGAAATTTATACTTCGGAAAAAGGCAAGAATAAATAGATGAAGCTCAGTCATTTAAAAATTGCGAGGGGCAGCTTATCATGGCCCTATAGGCAAAACTGCTAAAACATATTATCACTCATCGAAGTTTGATATATACGAATTATAATGGGATATATAAAATTTTAAGAAAATTTAAATATTAATATTGAATTTACAAAAATGTGATGGTATTCTTTATTTATTAGTTTTAGAAACATGGTTTTTCAATAAGCAACAAGAGAACGAAAGTATGACTAAAAGTGTTAATAATATTAAATAATCTGTCGACAGACGACATTAAGTATTATGGCAATTGTGTTTGCGGTAAAATCAGGGGTTACTGGTATCTTGGAATACTAGCCTGTTTCTAGTTCTGCAGGAGCGATTACGATGGGTATGGTGCGCCTATGGTTTTTTGCGGGGTTTGCAGACTCTGGGACAATGACAACGGATTTTACTCGCTGGTCCAAAAATGGAAAGGAAGCAGTTATGGCTTCTATTACTGCTTTTCCTGTAGGGAATTTCGTAGCCCAGATCGTAGGTGGAATTGTCGTTGCGACCGGAGTTATTCCTAATGCAGTTACTAATGGTGGAAATATTTTGATGGTACTTACAGGTCATGGATCATTTTTATCTCTTGTCTCAGTTCTGTTTGTTTTCATTAGAGTGGCAACTGTGATTGTTTATCTGATTTGTAAAGCAATTGTCCAGCGGAATGCATCATTGGTATTTGAGGATTCAGATAAGTCTGTGCATTCTGGGGATTAAGACTAAAAAATTGCAAACGTTTTATTACTTACTTAATTTTATATTTTACTAGAAAGGAAAGGCTATTTTTTGCTCTTAGGGAGGAAAACATGAGTACCATTCAAAAGACATTTAAGGTATTGGAAAAGACAATTGAAGAATTACAGGAAGCTTTGACGACGGGAGAAATTACATCCGTTGAGTTAGTACAAATTTATCTAGATCGTATTAATGCTTATGATAAATCTGGACCAAATTTAAAAAGCATAATTAGCATTAACGAAAGTGGACTTACGGAAGCCGCACGTCTTGATAAAGAAAGAATAGAAGGAAATTTACGGGGACCCTTACATGGTATACCCATTATATTAAAGGATAACTTTGATACAGCTGATATGCCAACAACAGGTGGAGCCACGATACTTAAAGATTTCATTCCAACAAAGGATGCATTTGTGGTAAATAAACTACGAGAAGCAGGAGCAATAATAATTGCGAAATCAAATCTTGGTGAACTAGCAATGTTACCTCAGAACTATAGTTCATTAGGAGGGCAGACGCTAAATCCATACGATTTAACAAGGACTCCAGGAAGTTCAAGCGGTGGGACAGGGGCCTCCATTGCGAGTAATTTTGCAGCTGCTGGAATGGGAACTGATGGCGTAAATTCTATTCGTTCTCCTAGTTCCGCAAATAGTCTTGTGGGGTTTAGACCTACAAAGGGACTTTTAAGCCGTGAGGGAATTATGCCTGCTACAATTACTCAGGAAACAGTTGGCCCGATAACCAGAACAGTACAGGATGCTGCTGTATTGTTGGAAGTATTGGCCGGGTATAATCCCTATGATTCAACTACAGCCTGGAATGTTAGTCATATACCAAAAACCTATACTGAATTTCTACAAAAAGATGGGTTAAAAGGGAAAAGGTTAGGTGTCCTAAAGACTTTATTTGGTAGTGATTCAGAGCATCAGGAAGTAAATAATATTATGGAAAAGGCAATTGAGGATTTAAAAAATAACGGTGCTGAGATTGTTTATTTGGATATTCCAGAACTTGATACCAATCGTGTTCTAGAAAAAGATGTTACTGTTTTTGAATTTAAAACTCTATTTAATTCTTATTTGGAAGGTCATGCCACTAATGCTTCAATAAAATCATTAAAGGAACTTATCGATTCGAAAACTTATGACAATAGAATTGAAAACTTCTTATTGGATACACAGGCATTAGAAAATCCATTGGAAGAAACAGAGTATAAGGAACGCTTGCTTTATGGTTTGGAGCTAAAGAATATCGTAATCAAATCTATGGCAGACAACAATCTTCATGCTATTGTATATCCCCATCAAAAACAGCTTGTTGCGAAAGTTGGGGAGCCACAGGCGGGGAGAAATGGGATTATAGGAGCCATATCAGGTTTTCCAGCTATAACGGTTCCAGCAGGGTTTTCAAGTCCTGCAATATCAGCTCCTATTGGGGTTCCAGTTGGAATTGAATTTCTAGGACGTCCCTGGAGTGAACCTATTCTATTTGAAATAGCTTATTCATATGAACAAGCTACTCACCATAGACGGCCCCCTATTGTAACACCAGAATTATAGAGCAAGAACTTTCAGATTGAAGTAAATTATTCTCATATTTTTTTACAAAAGAAAAAGGAGATCAAACTTGTGCGAATCTTAGTTATTAATCCGAATATTTCAGAGAGTGTTACAGAACTTATAGCAAATGAGTCTCGACGTGTTGCATCCCCAGGAACAGAATTAACGTTTGCTACAGCTTCTTTTGGGGTTGCTTATATTGAAACGAGAATGGAAGCCCTAATTGGCGGATACGCAGCGGCATGCATTGCGGCTGAACGCCACGGTGAATATGATGGGGTAATTATTGATGCTTTTGGAGATCCCGGACTTTTGGGTATCAAAGAAATGCTTGACGTTCCTGTAGTAGGAATGACAGAAGCCGCTCTGGCCTCGGCATGTCTCCTGGGAAAACGCTTTTCGATTATTGCAATTTCATCACGTATCAAGGCATGGTATTTAGAGACTGTTCATAGTAGCCATTTAACAACACGTCTAGCTAGCATCAGATCATTAGATGATCCACTAAGAGATATTGGTGCTGTACAGGAAGATCATTCCAAGCGGTTAAAAGAGCTTGCAAAAGAGGCGGTTGAGAAGGATGGCGCTGACGTTATTATTCTGGCTGGAGCTCCTCTTGCAGGGTTAGCTCGCTCCCTTGAAGGTCAATTATCTGTGCCAGTAGTAGATGGTGTGTCTAGTGCTGTACGTCATTGTGAGTCACTAATAGCTCTTAATCCTGGAAAAGCAGTAGCGGGCAGTTTCGCTAAACCACCAATAAAGCCTAATAAGGGTTTACCTCCAGCTCTAGCGGCAATTCTTGATCGTACTTGCTAATTTATTAATATTTTTTAGGGAGTGAATCCTTAAGTTCAATCTTATTGACAATGATACAGTCTAAATAAATCTACGTTCTTTTTTATAAACTATACTTAAATGTCTTTTTAGCTGTAATTGTTTAAATCAAAAAAAGGTAGATTCCCTCGTATATATGAGAAATCTACCTTTGAATATAAAAAGATAAAAGGCATTAAATTATCATAATATAATTTTTGAGTTTTCAGAAAACGCTTGCAATTAAAAACAATTTAGAGTATTCTATTTATAGAAATTGTATACAATCTAGTATTCTAAAAGAGATACAATAAATACCATTTTATTGGAAATTTTTTATTTCTCAATCTGGAATTCTTTGAGGATGCTTATCATATTGAATTTTAGAAGAAAGGAAAATGTGAAATGAATTCCAAGGAATTAGAGATTTATAAAAAGATTAAGCAAGCTATTCTCCATCGAAAACTCTTTCCAAATATGCAATTAGTTGAAAAGGAAATAGCTGATTCTTTTGGAGTTAGCCGAACTCCAGTCCGTAATGTGCTTCGTAGATTGTCCTATGAGAGGTTGGTAAAAATTATTGAGAATAAAGGTGCGTTCGTTACTTGTTCCTCTATAGAAGAATCAAAAGAAGTATTTGAAATGAGAAGAATTCTTGAGGCAGAGGCAGTTCGAAAAGCATGTAGATTATACAACCAGGAACAAATTCAAGAACTTGAAAATATGGTTCATGAAGAATTAAGAGAAATTGGACAAGGAAACTACATTGAAGCATTGCAAATGTCTGGAGATTTCCATTTGAAAATAGCTGAAATGGCTGGTAATTCTTATTTTTATCAGTATCTTGAAGATTTAATTTCGTTAACGTATGTTATTGTTTCCATTTATGGAAGGGGAGATGAGAGGAATGGTACATGTTCTCACCATCTTGAAATCTTCCATGCAATAAAAGAAAGAGATGAAGATTTAGCTGAGAAATTGACTGTCGATCATTTGAAAGAAATAGAATCGAATCTTCACTTTAATGAAAACCTTCAGCTCTCCACTTCTCTTTTGGAACTTCTTTCCTAAAAATATAAAATTTTTCGAATAATTGAAAACGCTTACCCGTCGTTGGAGTATGCATATGAAAATACGGATATAGTAAATGGTAGATGTTCATTCTTCTCCTATTTAATAAGAGCATGTACTTTAGTTGGAGAGGATTTTACATAAAAAAGTATATAGGTGGTGATAGAACAAAATAAGAAAGTAATTAGAGTTTGTTTATTTTTTTACACCATAGAAGAAACGTAGTTGCCTAATAAACAACATTGTATTTCACTACAGAAAAAATTATTAGTAGTAATTTTTAAGATTGAATTAATGTCTATTGGTAAACATCTAAGACCTAACTTGGAGAGCATTGTATTTTAAAATACCATATTACAATGAATTAAGGGAGTTGGGTATATAATGTCAACAAATTTAAAAAAAGAAGATGTTTATGATGAGCCACAGATCCAATTTGCTGCTAATATCGATGAATCATTAAGGCCAAAAAGTGCAAAGGATAGGACGGTAAGTCCGCAAAACTATGTTTTTATGTGGATGGGTGACGGCGTTAATTTAGGCAATATGACGCTTGGAGCGAGTTTGTTCATAGCTGGTGTCGCAACTCTAAACATCTTTCAGACATTTGTCGCTGCTTTCATATCGATTGCTATAACTTCTACAATTTTTGCTTTAAATGACAGGCTCGGATACAAAACGGGAATTCCATATGTTGTCCATCTGAGAATGTCCTTCGGAGAGAAAGGTGCCATCATATCATCCCTTTTGCGGGGAATCCCCGCCATCATTTGGTACGGTTTTCAAAGTTGGATCGGAGGTACTGCTTTAAATGAAATTGCGAAGATTGCTACAAGTGGAACCTTTGATAATGTTGCCATTTGCTTTGTTGTAATTCAATTAATACAAATTGTACTTTCGATGTACGGTTTCCATGCCATTAAATGGGTGGAAACGTTAGTATCGGTAGTGATTATCGGAGCACTTCTTTATGTATTTGTTATTCTACTAAAAGATCATAGCGCTGTCATTGCAGAAAAATGGGTTCGTACAAAGGGTACGTGGGGATTACCGTTCTTTGGGTTCATCATGGTGTTTATGGGAAATTATGCAGCAATTTTTTTAAGTGCTGCAGATTACTCACGAGAACTCAAAGCTGGTATTAGTGACTCAAAACGAGGATTATTGTACTTTTCGCCAATTTTAGTTGTGTATAGTGTTACACTTGCCATCGGAGCAATGCTTGCTTCAGTTACTGGCATCACTAATCCTGTAAAGGCATTTGCCATCGTAGTAGATAATTCTTATATTACATTTTTTGTTTCCGTATTTATTGTACTGGGTACGATTGCTGTAAATATGGTTGCCAATATTATTCCACCGACCTATGTAATTACATTACTTACAAAAGCTAAATTTAAAGTTTCTGTTACAATTACTGGACTTCTTGCTTTAGGCTCATTCCCTTGGCTGCTTGTTCAAGATTCTAATGCAGAAGGTCTTAATTTATTCATTCTCACTTATTCAGCATTTTTAGGACCGATCGTTTCCATTTTATTAGTAGAATACTATATTCTTAGAAAGCAAAAAATCAATATAGAAGAATTGTACCAGGAAAACGGAACATTTTCAGGTCTTAATCCTGCCGCAGTACTTGCAATGTGTATTGGTGCAACAGGAGCCTTTTTAGTTGTAAAGCTTGCATGGATTATTGGTCTTATCACTTCAGGTATTGCTTATTATCTCCTTACGAAGTACGCATTTAAGGATTCAAAGTTCAAAAGGGGCACAATATTCGAAAAAAATATTTGACTCAATTAAAACTTTATTTTAAAGATAAATCAATGAATATTTTCTGGATATTCATAAAATGGAGGATCAAAAGGTATGAAGTATGATTTGCTCATAAAAAATGGAAATGTTGTGTTAAAGAATTTAGTGGAACAAGTAGATATTGGGATTAAAAATGGAAAAATTGTTGAAATATCTAAAAATATAACCGATCCTTCAAAAGAAGTTGTTGATGCTTCCAATAAGTATGTCATGCCAGGGATGATCGATACTCATGTTCATATTTGTGAACCTGGAAGATCGGAATGGGAAGGCTTTGAAACAGGGACAAAGGCTTTGGCTGCGGGTGGAACGACCGCTTTTGTCGATATGCCTTTAAATGCTCTTCCAGCTACCACAGATAAAGAGGCTTTAAGAAAAAAATTAAAATCTGCGGAAAATAAAGCCTATGTCGATTATGCACTATATGGGGGACTAGTACCAGGAAACATCGATGATTTAAAAGATCTCTCAGATGAAGGTGTAGTCGCTTATAAATGTTTTATGGCAACATGCGGTACTGATGAGATTGGCGATTTCAAAAACGCCGATGACTACACTCTTTATCATGGAATGAAGAAATTGGCAGAATTAGGGCATGTCTTATCCATACATGCTGAAAATGCCGAATTTACTGATAATTACGCACTTAATAAAATAAAGCAGGGAAAGGTAGCTATTAGGGATTATGTGGAATCCAGACCGGTTATCGCAGAAGTTGATGCCGTAAGGCGAGCTTTATTTTTAGCAAAAGAAACAGGATGTAAATTGCATTTTGTTCATATCAGCAGTAAACGAGCGGTGGAGGAAATTCAAAAGGCACGTGAGGAGGGCCAAGATGTCACATTAGAGTCATGTCCACATTATTTTACAATTGATTTAGAAGCTTTTGAAAAAATTGGTCCTGTTGCAAAGTGTGCTCCTCCATTACGTGAAAAAGCTGAACAAGATCAATTATGGGAAGCTCTTTTGGAGGGGAAAATTGATATGCTGACTTCTGATCACTCTCCATGCACGCCTGAAATGAAGCAAAGCGATACAAATAGTATTTTTGATATCTGGGGGGGAATAAGCGGCTGCCAAAATAATGTTGATTTAATGTTTGATGAAGCGGTTAAAAAACGAGGGTTATCTATTAATCGTTTTGCCAAGATGATTGCAACCACCCCTTCAGAGAGATTCAATTTACCTCAAAAAGGTAGTATCGAATTAGGTAAAGATGCAGACATCATCTTCATCGACCCGAATCAGTACTATACAGTACAAAAGGAAGACTTATATTATCGTCATCAGCACAGCCCTTATATTGGCCGGACAATAAATTGTCGTGTAACGAAAACTTTTGTTAGAGGGCAGCTAGTATTTGATCTTGAAGAAGGAATAGTTGGTAAGCCAATAGGAAAGTATATTTCTGCAAAAAGTAGTTTGGTAGAAATTTAAATTTTCATTGAAATGATCAAAACCGTCCAATAACAAGGAGTTGCCCATTTGGTTCTCTCTTTGTTATTGGATGGGGTTAGGCTAAGGAAGATGTTGTTGGACCTCAATGGAAAAATCATCAGACAAGTTTAACACGGCATAGGTTTAGATGTATTTTATTAATCTTTGAGGAAATATTGAATTAAAGAGTAGGAATTATAAGAAAATTTAAAATAAATATTGAAAATGTCTATTAAAGATGTTATTTTTAGTATAGAAAACTAACATGGAACTATGTTTTGTAATAAGCAACAAATAATGAAAATAGTTGTATTGTTTTTATTACTATTAAAACCGGATCAAAGTGTCTATAAACGACAAGATAGGAGAACGCTATGAATTCTTTCTCTATAGAAAAACCAGTGAGATATTATGATCAGGTCTATAATTCGATTAAAGAAAAAATTGTTAAAGGAGTTATAAAGCCTGGTGATAGCATTTTTGAATCTAGAATAGCAAAAGAATTAAATATTAGCCGCAGTCCGGTAAGGGAAGCGGTCCGAGCATTGGAAAAAGAAGGATTATTGGTTATTGATGGAAAATCAAGAATAACAGTTTATAAACCAACATTAAAGGATATTTTCGATATATATGAATGCCGTATTGCACTTGAATCATTAGCGACGAGATTGACAACAAGGTACGCTACAAACCAGGAAATAAAAGATATTGAAAATACCGTTCTAAATGTAAAACAGATCCTTAATACTGAAGGTGAACGAAATAGGGATGTGCTAATTGAGGAAAATGGCTGTTTTCATGATCTGATTACAAAATATAGTCAAAATAGAAGGTTACAGAAACAACTTAGGGAGCTAAAATCACTAAGTCAATATTATCGAGTATTAAATTTTCAGGGTGAAAATAGAGAGTGGATTGTTTTTAACGAACATCAAGAAATTCTTGATCAAATTAAACGAAGAAATGAAGAAAATGCTTCGTTAAAAATGAAAAAACATCTAGAAACTGATTTGCAACATTTAAAGGAAATTTTTAATAACCAGCTAAAACCTGGCAAAACGGAATAGGACCTGTTTTTCTATGTTGTTTACATAATGATAAATATAGAGGGGGGATAAATAAAGTGTCGACAGACGACAATTAAATGCTGCTTGATATGGAGAAATCTGATTTGACCATACCAAAGTAACAGGAACTGCAGATAATTTTGTAAGCGATACCATTGTAAGGGTGTTTACATTGTTCAATTAAACGTTACTTGCTAAATGAAAACATCTTGTAAAGTCCCCAGGTGTGTTTCCCAGTTATTGAAGGGGGTGATTCCTAAACATTATCTAATTTTTGGAGTAAAACATACCGAACATCTTTATCTTAAAAAGGGGGATTTTTATGGCAAGAGGTAACGTAAATCTAAATGTGCAAGAATCGCGTATTGATTTAGCGGCAAAACCAACTAATATCCGTTGGCGAGTATTTTTTATGCTGCTTATGCTCGTGACAATTAACTATGTTGACCGAGCTGTATTGTCTATTGCAATGCCTGCTATTCAAAAGGATTTAGGATTGGACGCGGCTGTTGTAGGTACAATCCTTAGTGCATTCTTCTGGGGCTATGCAGCAATGCAAATCCCATCCGGCTGGATTGCCGACAGAGTCCGTCCAGACAAAGTAGTTTTTGGCGCTGCGTTGGGTTGGGGGATTGTTCAGACGTTGACAGGTTTCATCACTGGTGCAAAATCACTTATGTTCTTGCGTGTATTGCTGGGAATCACTGAAGCACCTGTGATGCCGGGTTCTTCGAAACTTCAAACCATTTGGTTAAGCTCTAAAGAAAGAGGCCGCGGGGCTACGATCATCGACTCTGGTGCCCCACTTGGAACAGCTGTAGGCGGACCGATTATCGTTGCTTTTATGGCTTGGTTTGGCGGATGGCGTGGAGCATTGATTGGTGCAGGTGTCCTTACGATTGTTGTTGCTTGGCTTGTTTGGAGAGTCATTAAAGGTGGACCGGCGTCAAACTCTAAGGTTAATGCTGCTGAACGTGAATATATCCGCCAAGCTCTTGCAGAAGAATATGAAGAACACAATAAAAATGCAACCGGTATCAAAATTGGCGCTAAAGATTATTTATCAGCACGCAATTTCTGGTGCATGTGTCTCGGCTGGTTTTCCTTTAATACAGTTTTCTACGGATTACTAACTTGGGGTCCTTCTTATCTTGCGCAAACACAACATCTTGATATTAAATCGATTGGTTTCTCTACCTTAGTTATTTTTGGATGTGGATTTGTCGGCGAAATTATTGGCGGATTAATAACTGACAAATGGCGTGACAAAGGCGGCAATTTCAATACCGTAATGAGAACGATGTTGTCAATCGCTGGTATCATGACTGCAGGAGCTATCTTTATGCTAAGCAGATCTACATCTCTAACAATGGCAATTACAACACTTTCAATAGCGTTGTTCTTCCTTCGCTGGGGCGGATTATACTGGGCAGTACCAGCTGCGATTTCTCAGCGCGAACACGTTGGAACCATCGGCGGATGTATGAACCTTGCCGGTAATATTGCAGGAGTAATCACTCCAATCTACATCGGACTAATTGTATCTACAACTGGCTCTTACTTTATCGCACTAATGGTATTCGTTTGTGCAGGACTTCTTTTGGCAACTGTTTCAAGCTTAATTAACTACAACAAGAAAATTGGTGTATCAAATTAATATTAATAAGGAGGATTTATATTGAAAGAACCTAAAAAAATTGGGATGTTAACACCTTCATCAAATACTGCATTGGAGCCGATTTGCTCAAGGATGCTGCATGATGTACCGGAGGTAACTTGCCATTATAGCCGATTCGAAGTTACAAAAATCTCTCTTGAGCAGGATTCTTTAAGCCAATTTAATATGGAACCAATGCTTCGGGCTGCAGAATTATTGGCACATGCTGAAGTGGATGTTATTGCCTGGAACGGAACTTCCGGCGGCTGGATTGGCTTCGATGTGGACCGCAAGCTATGCGAAGCGATTACGGAAAGAACAGGAATTCCAGCAACAACTTCGATGCTGTCTCAGATCAGAGCATTCAAAGAGCACGATATTAAATCTGTGCATCTTGTAACTCCCTATATTCCTGAAATTAATAAATTAATTGCAAAACAATATAAAGAACAATGCGGTATCGAAACGGTTAATATTTCCGGACTTGATATCACTCACAATCGATCATTTAGCTTAGTATCCCAGGAAAGAATTGAAGATCAAATTAAGGAAGTAACTGTTTCTCCGGCAGATGCTTTAAGTGTTGTTTGTACTAATTTCCCTGCTGTTTCAAAAGTTGAATATTATGAAGAAAAGTACAACATACCAATGTATGACACGATTAATGTACTAATGTGGGAATGTTTAAAAATGGTAGATATAGATCCTAATATACTTAAAGAATGGGGAAAAGTATTTTCAAAGGTAACAGTAAATAACTAAGTCAAAAACAGCATTCAACCTGTGGGGGGTTGTACTGCTCACGACATTTTTTTCTTGACATATAAAAATACAGGTATCTGCATGGTTGATTACGTAATCTTTACCGACTCCATACATTTTACGGGACAGAAGGTTTGCTGTCCCAACCCTTTATGTATGCAATTTTCAATGTGCAGATACCATTTATTATAACATACATGTATGTATTTTTTAACCTGTATACATAACGGCTATCTCGAGTAAATTTTCGTTAATTTATTTAGGAGGATTCGAAGATGATTACTGTTACTTTTTATAAAAATAATCGGCTAGTTTTAGGAGTTAAAACAAATAGGGGAGTATTAGATATTGAAGCTGCATATGCCAAGTTTCCCTATATAAATAATATACCTAAAACAGTATTTGAATTAGTTACTCTAGGAGAAAGTGCAAAACAGGGGCTTCAAAGGCTGATTGAACATTCACTAATGGAGAATGACTTATTTTATAAGGAAGATTCACTTAACTACGGACCATGTGTACCTAAGCCCCAGAAAATAATCTGCATCGGATTAAATTACAAAAAGCATGCAATTGAGTGTAATATGGCTTTCCCTTTAGCTCCAATTTTATTTAGTAAATTTAATAACGCGATAAATGCACATGGAAAAGATATTTTCATTCCAATTACATCTTCACAAGTTGATTATGAAGCAGAATTAGCTATTGTTATCGGCCAAAAGGCAAAAAATGTAAAGGTGAAAAATGCACTTTCTATCGTTTATGGGTATTGCGCTGCGAATGATGTATCCGCCCGTGATTTACAAAATAAATCTTCACAGTGGATGCTAGCGAAAACAAGTGATGGATTTTGTCCGATTGGTCCCAATTTGGTTAGCAAAGAGGAAGTCGAAAATCCCAATAACTTAAAGATTACCTTATCCCTTAATGGAGAAATACGACAAGATTCAAATACTTCAGATATGATTTTTAGTTGTGAAGAACTAGTAAGTTATGTTTCCAAGCATTTAACACTTCAACCAGGTGACATCATTTTAACCGGAACGCCGGAAGGGGTAATTTTGGGATATTCTGAGGACAAAAGGGTTTGGTTAAAAGATGGCGATGCAGTAACAGTTGAAATTGAAAAGCTCGGTAAATTAACAAATATATTCAGATGGGAACAAACCGATGAATCAGTTAGAAGTGATATTTATGAAGTGAGTGGAACGATTTGAGGAAGATTAGAATTATGAATTGAACAAATTTTCTAAAAATATATTGAAAGTGATTAGATAGAATGGTAAGATTTCCGTAAACAAAACAATTATGGAACCTTGTTTCACAATAGGCAACTTAACGGAGGTATCGAAGTGAAAATGTTTGGTATTGGATCTATAAAATGGTTTCAGAATTTATTCATTGTAAAAAGTAATCTGTAAATCGTTGCTTTTTTTTAAGAAATTATAGAAACGTAGTTTCTTAATAAGCAACACGAAAGGGAAGGTGGTGTTAGCACCAGATAGAGGGGGAATTTAATTAGGTTTATCAAAAGAAATTCTCGGCACATTGTAAACCATGCAGGAAGCGGACATCTATGAGGTTCATTTTCTGCCCCAGGCGAATTGGAGATAGTAGCAACAACAAATAGTGCAACCATTAAGAAATGGAAAGAGGGATTGTATGTCAACGTTACGTGAAGAAGCATTAAAGATACACAAAAAGTATCAAGGAAAACTGGGGGTTCATTCAAAAATTCCTGTGCAAGATGCAAATGATTTAAGTCTTGCCTACTCTCCAGGTGTAGCGGAGCCTTGCCTGGACATTCATGAGGATGAAAGCAAAGTCTATGATTACACCATGAAGGGGAATCTCGTTGCTGTTATCTCGGACGGAACAGCCGTACTTGGTCTTGGTAATATAGGCCCGAAAGCTGCTATGCCTGTTATGGAAGGAAAAGCATTATTATTCAAATCATTTGCAGGCGTAGATGCATTCCCGATTTGCCTGGATACAACGGATCCGGATAAAATCGTGGAGGTCGTCAAATTATTGGAACCGACTTTTGGTGGAGTTAATTTAGAAGATATCGCGGCACCGCAATGCTTTGAAATTGAAGATCGCTTACGAAAGGTGTGTGATATTCCTATTTTCCATGATGACCAGCATGGGACGGCCATCGTAACGGCTGCAGGGTTAATCAACGCTCTTAAATTGGCTGACAAAAAAATCGAGGATATTCGTGTCGTGACCAACGGCGCTGGAGCAGCCGGTGTAGCGATTGTGAAGCTCTTACTTCATATGGGGGTAAAAGATGTTATTTTATGTGACACAAAAGGGATCATTTATGAAGGACGTCCTTTCGGGATGAATCCGTTCAAAGAGGAAATGGCTCGAATCACCAATAAAGGACAAAGGCAAGGGAAACTGGCAGATGCACTTGAGGGAGCTGATGTATTTATTGGTGTGTCAGCCGCTGGTGCTGTAACGAAAGAAATGATTCGTACCATGAACCATCATCCGATTATTTTTGCTATGGCCAATCCGGTTCCGGAAATCATGCCGGAAGATGCAAAAGAAGCCGGAGTGCTAGTTATTGGAACAGGCCGTTCTGATTTTCCGAATCAGGTCAACAACGTATTGGCGTTCCCAGGAATTTTCCGTGGTGCATTAGATGTTTACGCAAGAGAGATCAATGAAGAGATGAAGATGGCAGCTGTTTATGCCATTGCGGGATTGATTTCAGATAAGGAGCTGAATGTGGATTATGTTATTCCAGATCCATTCGACCGAAGAGTTGCAGCACATGTAGCAGCAGCCGTTGCCAGCGCAGCGATGGAAACTGGTGTTTCACAAAAACATGTTAATGTAGAAGAAATCAAAAAGAATCTTTTATTAGTAGAAGAAAAACAGCCCATTTTTTTATAAAAAAAGCCTATTCACTGATATAGTTGTCTAGGAAAACAAACTACACGCAAAGTTATAAGCAGACATACAGTATTTTTTTTGAAAACTTGGACATACGGACACAACAATATAAACACAGATTGGCGTTAGTATGTCCAAGGATAATTTATTTTAATTAATCTGTGCTAATTTTTTTATTAGATTTTGATGGATGATATAACTGTAGTTGTTCCAGCAATATTTCACTTAGTAACGTTGAAGTTAATTAATTGTTACCCTTTTTGGTTTACTCTCACCGGTTTGTTCCTCGTTCAAGCTCTTCAAATACTCAAAAAGTAGTGAAATACACTCCTGTTTAATAAGTCGTTTTCTATTTAACCTTAAAACCGCCTCTCATTTATTTCCGTGAAGGATTATTGTTTTTAAAAACTAGGATTCTTTTATCTTAGTATGAACTAGACAGAAGGAAGAATAAATTTCTACCATTTCAATATGTGTTTTTTGGAACTGAACGGCCCAAAATCTACGGTAATTAGACAAGAAAGATTAGTGCCGTAAGTAATGAACAAATTAAGTAGATGTAATATTTATCCCCAATTTCATTCAATAAAGTTTGGTTACACTTTGTCTGTGATTTACATAAAAATCAATAATAAATAAAGTAATAGAGAACTTATTTTAAAATTTACAATTTTGAAATAAATATTTTGAAAAATATTGAAATAAAATAGATTATCATGCTATGCTATTTTAAACAAATAATGAAACGTCGTGGCGTAATAACAAACGACGAAGTGAAAACACAAATTGTATTTCAATTAATTTGGGGGGAATCGTATCATGGTAAATTATATTAAAAAAGGAAAACTTCAAGTAGCTCAAGAACTCTATGAATTTATTAATTCAGAAGCCCTTCCAGGTAGTGGATTGGATACAAATCAGTTTTGGTCTGGTTTTGAAGGGTTAATCCATGACTTAACACCTCTTAACAAGAAGTTATTAATGACACGTGAAGTTATTCAAAGCAAACTAAATACATGGTATCGTGAAAACAAAGGAAACTTTGACCTCGATACATATAAGTCATTTTTGGAAGAAATTGGTTATATCGAACCGGAAGTAGAAGATTTTGAGATTGTTACAGCTGGAGTGGATGATGAAATCACCCTACAGGCAGGCCCGCAATTAGTTGTACCGGTAAATAATGCTCGTTATGCGATTAATGCAGCCAATGCTCGTTGGGGTAGCCTTTATGATGCTTTATACGGTACAGATGCAATCAGTGAGGAGGATGGAGCTGGGCGTCAAGGCGGTTATAACCCTGTCCGCGGCAAAAAAGTAATCGAATTTGCTAGAAATTTTCTAGACCAAGCGGCGCCCTTAAAAGATTTCTCTCACAAGGAAGTAGTTCGCTACGGGGTGGCAGATGGAAAACTTACCGTTTCTTTAAGCAATGGTATCAAGACTGGTCTAAAGAATGAAGCAAAATTTGTCGGCTACCAGGGTGATCAGGAAAACCCTTCTGCTATTTTGCTGAAAAATAACGGACTTCATTTTGAAATTCAAATCGACCGAAATCATCCGATCGGCAAAACGGATAATGCTGGTATTAAAGATGTCCTCTTAGAAGCAGCTGTTACAACGATTATCGATTGCGAGGACTCTGTTGCTGCGGTAGATGCCGAGGACAAGGTGTTAGTCTATCGAAACTGGTTGGGCCTTATGAAAGGAAACTTATCATCAACTTTCAAAAAAGGCGATAAAGTCATGACACGGATGCTCAATCCGGATCGTAGGTACGTATCGGCCAAGGGAAAAGAAATTACGTTAAAAGGCCGTTCCCTACTATTTGTCCGTAATGTAGGACATTTGATGACAAATAGTGCAATCCTCGATCAAAACGGGGATGAGATACAAGAAGGGATAATGGATGCTGTCATCACGAGCCTTGTCGCGAAACATACGCTGCTTGGAAATGGCCAATACCAAAACACGGAAAAGGGATCTATCTATATTGTAAAGCCGAAAATGCATGGGTCAGAAGAGGTCGCTTTTGCTAATCAGCTTTTTAGTAGGGTTGAAGATTTACTTGGACTTGAACGAAACACTCTTAAAATAGGTGTAATGGATGAAGAACGAAGAACGACATTGAATTTGAAAGCATGTATTAAACAAGTGAAAGACCGGGTAGTATTTATAAATACCGGGTTCCTCGACCGAACAGGAGATGAAATTCATACCTCTATGGAAGCTGGCCCAATGATTCGGAAGAATGATATGAAATCATCCAAATGGCTGCAGGGGTATGAACAATCAAATGTAATTGCAGGACTCTCATGCGGCTTAATCGACCGTGCCCAGATTGGAAAAGGAATGTGGGCAATGCCAGATTTAATGTCTGATATGCTTAAGCAAAAGATTGGTCAAGTAAAAACCGGAGCAAATACCGCTTGGGTACCATCTCCAACAGCTGCAACATTGCATGCTTTACACTACCATGAAGTAGATGTAAAAGCAGTGCAGAATGAAAAACTAAATCAGTCAGCAGACTTACTTGAAGATATTTTAGAAATTCCAGTTGTTAAAAACCTTAACTGGACTGCTGAGGAAATTCAGGAAGAACTAAATAATAATTGCCAAACTCTTCTTGGCTATGTTGTCCGCTGGGTTGACCAAGGAGTTGGCTGTTCAAAAGTATTGGATATCAATAATGTGGGATTAATGGAAGATCGTGCAACATTAAGAATTTCTAGTCAGCATTTGACTAATTGGCTTCACCATGGTATTTGTACAAAAGAGCAGGTCCTTGATACATTGCAGCGCATGGCAAAAGTAGTAGACCAGCAAAATCTAGGAGATTCTTATTATCGATCAATTGCTCCCAATTTTGACGACTCTGTGGCTTTCCAGGCTGCTTGCGACCTGATTTTCGAAGGTTATGACCAGCCAAATGGCTATACTGAACCAATTCTTCATCGAAGACGTATTGAAGCAAAAGCAAAGTTTGCAGTAGAACAATAATTATTTATATGGATATGATAAGAGGCATTCTAGTGATTAGAATGCCTTGTTTTATACCGTCTATGTGCAGTCACTAATGTATTTGAGGAAGCTTTAACAATAATGGAGTTACTCTTAAGAATATGAAACCTCAGTTGAAACAATGAAATTTACAAGGTTACACAT
Source organism: Neobacillus cucumis (assembly GCF_016107705.1). Next base: position 650 of record NZ_JAEHGC010000010.1, on the reverse strand, counting down.
TGGTCTTTAACTATGCTTCAAAACTTGAATATATATTTCATTGCCGGAGATTACTGTTTTTTTCTTTAAATAATCCATTTTGACCAATCAAAATGGATTATTATTATTTTAAAAAAATACTGGTAAGTGGGGTATTTTAAATCAAATCAACTTTATTTAAATACTACATCTGACATTTTCTGAATTAAATCTGGTACCTTCTTTAATGTCCTTCTCAAAAAATTGTGTTGCAAGTTTACACCCACGGTGTTATATTACTAAAGTCGCTCCCAGAAAGAGTGGATAAGCAAACAAGATTAGAAAAAACTTCCTCTTGTTTTAATATGTACAACGTGATATAATATAAAGGTTTCTCTTGAAAAGAGTGCGAAAATCAATCGGAATTGGAAATAATTGATGATTGATAGAATTTAAGAAGTTTGATAAAATAATATTCCTGTCACTTTTTATAAGTGCTATTGTTCTTTGAAAACTAAACAAACAAAAACGTCAACAAACAATAATAATCGTGTTTCTTCTATTATATAGAGAACATGAGCCAACGTAACAAATGAGCTATATCAACTTTCTTGGAGAGTTTGATCCTGGCTCAGGACGAACGCTGGCGGCGTGCCTAATACATGCAAGTCGAGCGAATCAATAGGAGCTTA
>NZ_JAEHGC010000009.1 GCF_016107705.1 Neobacillus cucumis | reverse complement strand
TTTAAGCTTTGCGGGCACTGACAAGCCCTCATAGTGCCCGTTCGTTTGAAAATTTAAGCTTTGCAGGCACTGACAGGCCCTCATAGTGCCCGTTCGTTTGAAAATTTAAGCTTGACGGGCACTGACAAGCCCTCATAGTGCCCGTTCATTTGAAAATTTAAGCTTGACGGGCATTGACAAGCCCTCATAGTGCCCGTTCGGTAAAAAAATGACGCTCTGCGGGCATTGACAAGGTCGATTAGTTCCCGTTCCTATGAAATTTCATGCTCAAAGGGCACTGACAAAAATATTCAAAAGAGCACACTTTCCTTCCCCACCAACTTATCGTCCTGACAATCCCTATAAATTTGCTTCTTTGAATTTGTTACCGTTTGCTGGTTTCATATCTTTGTTTCCTTATTAGCAAGACTTTGGATCACTTCTGGTAACAATCGATGCTCAATCTCCTGAATTTTGTTTGTTAATGTTTCTCTTGTCATGGACATAGTGATGGGAACAGTCTCCTGAGCAATGATTGGTCCTGTATCCATGCCTTCATCTACAAAATGAACAGTTACCCCCGTCACCTTTACCCCATAATCAAGCGCTTGACCAATGGCATCTTTTCCTTTAAATGCCGGTAATAAGGATGGGTGGACATTAATGATTTTTCCATCATAAGCCTTTAGCAAAACAGGTCCCAGCAATCTCATATATCCAGCTAAAACGATAAAATCCACCTGGAGGTTGGTTAATTTTTCAAGAACCTCTTGTTCATAGGTAAGTTTGTCGGGATAATCCTTTGCTTGAAAACTAAACACTGGGATCGATGCATTTTTTGCTTTCGTGACTGCAAGTGCATTGGGGTTATCACTCACTAACAAAACTACTTCCACGTTTTTTATTTTTTTTAATTGAATGGATTCCAGAATCGCTTCAAAATTACTTCCCGTTCCAGAAGCAAAAACGGCAATTTTCATGATTACTCCTTCTTAAACACGACGTCTTCGGTCCCTCTTTGCACTGTTCCAATCACAGATGCAGCTTCCCCCAGCCCTTGAAGGTGCTCTAAAATAGCCTGAGAATCCTTAGTATCTACAACTAAAATCATACCAATTCCCATATTAAAAGTACGAAACATATCATAATCTGAAATATTTCCTGTCTCTTGGATAAAGGTAAAAATCTTTGGAATATTCCATGAACCATCGTAAATTTTAGCTTGCAGATCACTTGGAAGAATGCGGGGGATATTATCGTAAAAGCCACCCCCTGTAACATGTACCAATCCATAAACTGGAAAATTTTTAAGCGTTGAAAGAACGGATTTTACATAAATTTTAGTGGGTTCCAGTAAGACTGCACCTAATTGCGCACCCAATTTTTCAACATAGTCTGTTAAGGAGAGTTTAGCATCATCTAATAGAACTTTACGTACAAGAGAAAAACCATTGCTATGTACACCACTAGACGCTAACCCAATTAACACTTGGCCTTCTTTTACTTTCGATCCATCTATTAGGTGTTTTTGATCGACCATCCCTACAGTAAATCCGGCAATATCGTATTCCTCATTCTGATACATTCCTGGCATTTCAGCCGTCTCTCCGCCAATTAACGAACATCCAGCCTGTAGGCATCCTTCTGCAATCCCTTTTACAATGGCTTCAATTTTATCCGGGATGTTCTTGCCGCAAGCAAGATAGTCGAGGAAAAAAAGAGGCTCCGCCCCTTGGACAACAACATCATTTACACACATGGCAACGGCATCAATTCCAATCGTGTCATGCTTGTCCATTGCAAAGGCAATTTTTAGTTTAGTCCCAACCCCATCTGTCCCAGAGACAAAAATTGGTTCCTCGATTTCCTGCAAGTTTGGTTTAAACAGCGCACCAAACCCTCCTAACCCGGTTAAAACTTCCGGCCGGAACGTCGTTTTTACATGCTTTTTCATTCGTTCAACAGCTTCATTTCCCGCATCAATATCGACTCCGGCCTTGCGGTATGCATCACTCATTTCAATTCACTCCTTTACGATAAACTTGCAGAAATTTCTTGTGTGTTCAGCTTTCTTAATCGATCCGAACGCATGATATCCGGAATAGCATTCCTCCAGGCTTCGGAGAGGTCAGCAATTGGCTGTGAAATGACGATTTCCCCATTATGCGAAATCGACAGTTTTTTTCCTCTTACCTTGCCGATTTCCATTATTGGAACCTGCATCAGTTTCGCGATTTCTTGTACTTTTTCGACATGTTCCTTTAAGACAGAAAGAACAATTCGAGATTGAGTTTCACTAAACAGGGAAATGTCTGTTCGCAGTTCATCCGTTAATTGAATTTCTGCGCCACTATTCCCGCTAATACAGCTTTCAGCTATCGCAACAGCTAAACCTCCTTCAGCAGCATCATGGGCTGACTGAACGAGACCCTCTTGAATTACCTTGAGTGTAAAAGCTTGAATGTTCCGTTCAAACTCAAGATTTAATTGGGGCGGGCGTCCTTCAATTTTTCCTGTCACTAATTTTTGATATTCTGAACCGCCAATCTCCGCTTTGGTTTCGCCTACTAAAAAGATAAAGTCTCCGTCTTTTTTAAATTCCTGTGTTGTTATATGTTCGATATCCTTAATTAAGCCCACCATCCCAATGGTTGGTGTAGGAAAGATTGCCTCTCCAATTGATTCGTTATAGAGACTTACGTTACCGCCAATGACCGGTGTTTCCAGCTGCCGGCAGGCTTCACTAATGCCATCCGCTGCTTTTTCGAACTGCCAGAAGATTTCCGGTTTTTCCGGGCTGCCAAAATTTAAATTATCAGTTATAGCAAGGGGCTCAGCACCGGAACAAACGACGTTGCGGGCTGCTTCTGCTACAGCAATGGCCCCTCCAGTAAAGGGGTCAAGATACACATATCTACCGTTGCAATCTGTCGTCATCGCCAAAGCTTTCCGTGTTCCCCGGATCGCCACAACTGCCGCATCCGATCCTGGTATGACAGCCGTATTGGTTCTGACCATGTAGTCATACTGCTGATATACCCATTCTTTGCTGGCAATTGTTGGGGATGCTAACAATTGTTTCAATATCGAATTAAAGTCCTTTGGCTCTTCAAACTCAGCGGCAGGATCCAATGATGAGTATTTTTCATAATAAGGAGCTACTTTAGATGGCTTACAATACACTGGTGCATCTTCCGCCAGCTTATCCGCAGGAATTTCAGCGACTACTTCTCCTTTGTGTTGGATTCGAAGTTGATTATCATCGGTAACTCTTCCAATTACGGCAGAATGGAGTCCCCATTTGTTAAAAATCTTTCCAACTTCCGCTTCTTTTCCTTTTTTTGCTACGACGAGCATTCGTTCTTGAGATTCCGATAGCATCATTTCGTAAGCACTCATTCCTTTTTCCCGTTGTGGAACAAGGTCTAGGTTTAATTCAATGCCATTTCCCGCTTTGCTGGCCATTTCAGAGCTGGAGCTGGTTAATCCTGCCGCTCCCATATCTTGAATCCCGACAACATGACCAGAGGCAATCAATTCTAATGTTGCTTCCAGTAACAATTTTTCCATAAAAGGGTCTCCAACTTGAACAGCTGGACGTTTGGCCTCAGAATTTTCACTCAACTCCTCCGAGGCGAAGGTAGCCCCATGAATCCCATCTCTGCCGGTAGCTGCCCCCACATAGATGACAGGGTTCCCAATCCCTTTTGCTACACCTTTTTGAATTTGATCATGATCGATTAATCCGACACACATTGCATTGACGAGGGGGTTACCCTCATAAGAGGAGTCAAAATAAATCTCTCCTCCTACCGTTGGAATCCCCATACAATTGCCATACCCGGCGATCCCTGCAACCACATTTTCAAATAAATATTTGGTTTTAGGGTTATCTAATTCTCCGAAACGAAGAGAATTCAATAAGGCAATGGGACGGGCACCCATTGAGAAAACATCACGGATGATTCCTCCTACACCTGTAGCTGCTCCTTGATAGGGTTCAATCGCAGAGGGATGATTATGACTTTCAATTTTAAAGACAACCGCTTGTTGGTCTCCAATGTCTACAATCCCAGCGCCTTCCCCAGGTCCTTGAAGAACGTGAGGACCAGAGGTGGGAAATCTTCTTAAAACTACCTTCGAATTTTTATAACTGCAATGCTCTGACCACATTACACTAAAAATTCCCGTTTCGGTATAATTAGGTTTTCGGCCGAGTATTTCGATCACCTTGTCAAATTCTTCTTCGGTTAATCCCATTTCCCGATAAATTTTTTGTTCGTAAATTTGCTCCGGGGTTGGTTCGTTATGCTGTTCCATTTTGTTTCCTCCAGTAACTTAATATAGATGAAAACATCCGTTTGCCAGCATCAGATCCCAGCCATTTATGAACCGCACGTTCCGGATGGGGCATTAACCCTAAAACATTTCCTCTCTGATTGATGACCCCGGCAATTTCAGAAACTGAACCATTCGGATTCTTTCCTTCATATCGGAAAACAATTTGTTTATTTTTTTCTAACTCATTTAAGGTATCCTCATCACAATAATAGTTTCCGTCTCCATGGGCGATCGGAATCCGAATCTTCTCCCCTTTCTCATAATCTAAAGTGAATGGAGTTTGGTTATTTTCGACGATGAGATTAAGGGTTTCACAATGGAATTTTAAACGTTGGTTTCTCCTTAGCGCACCCGGTAAAAGACCCGCTTCTGTTAAAATTTGAAAGCCATTACAAACTCCAAGAACCAACTTTCCCGATTCCGCTGCAATCTTGACTTGATCCATTGCAGGAGATAAACTTGCCACTGCACCAGGACGCAAATAATCTCCATAAGAGAATCCCCCTGGAACAAGGATTCCATCATATTTAGATAGGTCTGTTTCCAGATGCCATACGTACTCTACTGGTTGTTCAATCGTATCAACAACTGCCTTATACATATCCACATCACAGTTTGAACCAGGAAAAACAAGTACAGCAAAGTTCACTTTAATTTTCTCCCTTCTTTAGCTCAAACCTATAGTCTTCAATGACCGTGTTGGCTAACAGCTTTTCACACATATCCCTAACCCGGTCCTCCGTCATTTTTTGATCCTCACTATTAACTTCAAGCTCCATATATTTTCCGATTCGTACTTCTCCAACCTCATTATACCCCAGTGAATGTAGAGATTCGTGAACCGCATTTCCTTGTGGATCCAAAACGCTTTCCCGTAAAGTTACATAGACAATTGCTTTAAACACCAACAGTACCCCCAATTCTTCGTAGAATTTCTTGATAGGCTTCTTTAACGTTACCTAAATCTCTTCTGAAACGATCTTTATCTAATTTTTCCTTTGTGCGGAGATCCCAAAACCTACAGGTATCTGGGGAAATTTCATCAGCTAAAATAATCTCTCCCCCTGGAGTTGTTCCGAATTCTAATTTAAAGTCGACTAAGATAAGGTCTTTCGTTATGAGAAATTCTTGTAAAATTTTATTAATTTTCAGAGCTTGGTTTCGAATTTCGGTTAAGTCTGATTCTGAAGCCAACCCAAGTAGAGCAATGTGATCATTGTTAATGATAGGGTCTCCCAGTTCATCATTTTTGTAGTAGTATTCCACTATGGCTTGTGGGAGCTCCTTCCCTTCCTCCCATCCAAGTCTTTTAGAGAGTGAGCCCGCGGCAATGTTCCGAATTACAACCTCAATCGGAATAATCTCAACTTGCGAAACAATTTGTTCCGTTCCTGAAATTCGTTCAATAAAATGATTTTTTACCCCTTTTTCCTTTAACAGGCTAAGAAAAATCGTACTAATCTCGTTGTTCATGGTTCCTTTTCCGGCAATTTCCCCCTTTTTTTCCCCATTAAAAGCAGTGGCATCATCCTTATATTCAATCAAATATTTCCCTAATTCAGATGTCTTGAACACTTTTTTAGCTTTGCCCTCGTAAAGCATTTCTAATTTTTCCATCTTTTCTCTCCTTTTACTGATCACTTCGGGAGGATCTATTCTATGAGTCCCAGATTTGCAATTTTTTAATTTGTTGAAAGATTTCTTCAAGTGAAGGACCTAAAAAATTAATATGCCCCATTTTTCTGTTCTCTTTTGACTCCTTTTTTCCATACAAATGGAGTTTGGCTGATGATGGGAGCTGTTCCAATTTATCTAACACTTTGCTCAAATGCTGACCTAATATATTGACCATAATAATTGGACTTAAAAGAGTAGTATCTCCTAAAGACAGTCCGCAAATTGCCCGAATATGTTGTTCAAACTGTGAGATTACACATGCATCCATGGAATAATGACCGGAATTATGTGGTCTTGGGGCTAGTTCATTAACTAAAATATCACCATCCTTCGTTAGAAACATTTCTATAGCAATTAGACCTACTGCATTTAGTGATTCGGCCACTTTCAAAGCAACTTTCTCGGCCTGCTTCCTTTGCTCCTCAGTAATTCTTGCAGGGACAATTGATTGATGAAGGATATTGTTAATATGAATATTTTCTGCTACTGGGAAAGTTTTTCCTTGTCCTGCTATATTCCTAGCGACAATCACAGATATCTCCTTACTAAATGAAATAAATTGTTCTATGATCATTTCTACACCTGAATTTTTTAATGCCTCAACAGCAATGGCAATTTGATCCTTTTCATGAATTACCCATTGTCCTTTTCCATCATAACCCCCTGTCGCGGTTTTCATGACACAGGGAAAGCCAAAGCGATCAACAGCAGTGAGGATATCCTGTTCAGATTGAATCACTAAAAAGGGAGCAACAGGCACATCGTTTGACTGTAACGTAGATTTTTCACGAATTCGGTTTTGTGTGATTTTAAGGAGCTTGCTTCCCTGCGGAACAAAGGATGTTGTTTCTAATATAGAAGCTACATGGGAATCAACATTTTCAAATTCGTATGTAATAACGTCTGAAGCGTTTCCTAGTTCCTTTGCCGCATTTAGCTCCGAAAAGGAAGCGATAATTTGGCGATCAGCTGCTTGTCCACATGGAGAGTCAGGCGTCGGGTCCAAAGTAATAAATCGATACCCCATATTTCTTCCCGCAATTGAAATCATTCTTCCCAGCTGTCCCCCGCCTAAAATACCAATGGTAGAACCAGGTTTAATTACTTTCACAAATATTCCCCACCTTCAAAAGTTATTGTTTATTTTTAGACTTCCCGCAATGCCTGATTATACTTTTTCAACCTCAAAAATCTTTAAATGTAAAATCAAAAAGGATAGAATTTCTCCCTACGCCCAAAATAAAGAAATGATGTCAATAGGAGGAAAGCAAGATGATTTCGGAAATGCAGGAGAAATGCGGGGTATTTGGAGTCTTTAATCACCCTAAAGCGGCTGACTTAACTTATTACGGACTTCATGCTCTTCAGCATCGTGGTCAGGAAAGTGCGGGGATCGTAGCAAGCGATGGAAAATCATTCAGGCATCATCGAGGAATGGGACTGGTTACTCAAGTATTTAGTCGTAAGATCCTGGATGGCCTCACCGGAAATATGGCCATTGGCCATGTGCGCTATTCCACCTCTGGAGAAAGCTTACTGCAAAATGCACAACCCCTTGTCTTTAAATACAGTGAAGGGGATTTAGCGGTAGCTCATAATGGAAACCTTGTGAATGCAAGATTTGAGAGAGATATCCTGCAACAGCAAGGAAGCATCTTTCAAACCACAACCGATACTGAAATTATTGCTCACTTAATTGCTCGATCAAGTAAAAAATATTTTGCCCAAGCGGGACCTGATGTTCTCAAGCGGCTTGACGGTTCTTTTGCTGTACTCATTATGACGGAAAAACAAATGTTAATTGGCCTGGACCGTCACGGATTAAGGCCGCTTAGCCTTGGGAAAATTGGGGATTCCATTATCGCCTCTTCTGAAACATGCGCGTTAAATGCTGTTGATGCCAAGTTTTGGAGAGATGTTGAACCAGGGGAATGGCTTCTTGTGGATGAAAATGGGGTTCAATCAGGAAGGTTTGCCGCAAAAGGAGACATCTCCCTTTGTTCCTTTGAATTTGTATATTTTGCCCGTGCTGATAGTGTCATTCAGGGAAGAAGTGTATTAGCGATTCGAAAGGAATTAGGACAAATTTTAGCCAAAGAACATCCAATAGAAGCAGATGTTGTGGTTGCCGTCCCGGAATCGAGTGTTCCAGCCGCCCTCGGTTTTTCTGGGCAATCAGGAATTCCATATGAAATGGGAATCATCAAAAACCCATATGCAGGACGTTCATTTATTGAACCCACTCAGGAATTGCGAGATTTGGCGGTTCGTCTGAAATTAAGCGCTGTACAAGAAATTTTAGAAGGAAAAAGAGTAGTTTTAGTCGATGATTCGATTGTTCGGGGAACGACCAGTAAGCGGATTGTTGAATTGATTCGGCAAGCAGGTGCCAAGGAAGTCCATGTTCGAATCAGTTCGCCAATGGTAAAAAACCCGTGTTTTTATGGCGTGGATATGCCGACAAAAGAAGAGCTATTTGCGAACAAGCATGAACATGAACAAGCAATGGGACAAGTCATCGGCGCAGATACCTTAGCCTTTTTAAGCACCGAAGGATTATTGGAGGCAGTAGATGTAGATCTCGCAGAAACAAGCAGTCGCTGTATCGCTTGCTTTAGTGGAGCATATCCAACCAAATTGTACTTGAAATGAAGTTCCGGTTAAGATAAAAAAGCTTTGGGGCGCTGACAAGGGCTCATAGTGCCCGTTTCTTGGAAAAATCAAGCTTCACGGGCACTGACGAGGGCTCATAGTGCCCGTTTCTTAGAAAAATCAAGCTTCATGGGCACTGACGAGGGCTCATAGTACCCGTTTCTTGGAAAAATCAAGCTTCACGGGCATTGACGAGGGCTCATAGTGCCCGTTTCTTAGAAAAATCAAGCTTCATGGGCACTGACGAGGGCTCATAGTGCCCGTTTCTTGGAAAAATCAAGCTTCACGGGCACTGACGAGGGCTCATAGTGCCCGTTTCTTGGAAAAATCAAGCTCACGGGCACTGACGAGGGCTCATAGTGCCTATTTATTGGAAAAATTAAGCTAGACAACCCATAACGATCCATCCTAGTTCTCAAAATAACAAAATTTTAAAATTTGTTCATTCATTGTTCACATAAATTCAGTATGATTATTATGGATAAACGAACCAATACCCTATGAAGAGGAGATCCAGCCATCGTGCTGGGTTTTTATTATTTTTTGGAGATACATCACTCCCCTACTCTTTGTACATAATAATTAGGATTAAATTGAAATGGGGGTACAGTATGTCTAAACAAGGAATCCAACATAAGGATCAAACAAGAGAGCAAATTGAAAAACAGGACAAAAGAAATGACATTGAATTAGGGAATGAATTTCAAATTGGAAATTCAAACTCACAGAGCCAGAAAAAAAGCGGTAAACAAGTAAATAAAAAATAGCAAAAAAGCCTCATTCTACAGGGAATGAGGCTTCAAAATTATATTTCATTTACTATGAACAGGTTAGATACCCCCGCCCTCATCATGGGTCGTACTGTTCTCCTTTCGGACGTTGGAATACAGACTTAATACGCCTAATCCCGCAATAAAGGTACTCAAGATGATGAAAATATTATACATATTGCCTTGTATAAAGAGATTAACGAGCAGATAGGAAATCACCAGGGACGCGAGCGGTGAAATCAACCATACCTTTAAGATCTTTTGGATGACAGATTTTTGCCAAATCCCAAACCCTTTTTGGGATACGCCTATTCCTAAAATCCCGCAAGTGGTTACCTGTGTCAGCGGAATTGGCAACCCAAATAGTGAGGCAACCGTCACAAGCGCTCCTCCTGTAAACGAAACGGCGCTGCCTTCTAATAGCGAGAGTTTGGTAATTTTCTTTCCGTTTGTTTCAATAACTCTACCACCCAATAATATGGCGCCTATAGCAACAAATAGTCCGCCAATCCAAATTCCCTTATTTGCAGACAGCATTCCAGCACCGACAAGTGGTCCAACGGCGTTAGCTACATTATTCATTCCGGCAGAAAAAGCTTCAAAACAGCCTCCTATTACGAGTAAGATTGCCAGCCATTTTTTCCATTTTCCGTGTTTGGTCAGCCCAATCCACCGCTTTTCAGCTTTGGAAATTAGTTTTCCAAGGAAAAATGTGATAAAGAATGAGACGAGTGGAACAATGACCCAAAATGCGACAATAACTATAAGGCTATCAAAATACAATTTTTTATAAGCAATTCCGGCACCGACGATCGCTCCAACTGTTACCTCACTGGTTGATAGCGGGATTCCCATTAGATTGGCGATAAATAAGGTTAACGTTGCTCCGCAAAGAATAAGGGCGACCATTTCAATGCTGAGGATCGAAGTCGGAATAATTCCTTTCCCAATTGTTTTGACGACTTCGCCACCACCAAGTACTGCGCCAAGAAAGGCAGCTAGTGCCACAAGAATCATCGCCAATCGCTTATTCTTTATGGCCCCTGCCCCATACGGAGAACCCATGGATGCAGCTGTCCCGCTGGCCCCGATATTCATGGCAAAAAAGAATGCGATGATAAATGCTATGTATGTCCAAAACATTTCAATCTCCCCTTATGTTTCATTTTAAAATTCCTAATGTTTTGAACTTTAATCCATACTATTCAGATAGGAATAATTTATATGAAGATTATTATACAGTCCCATTCAGCAATAATCAATTAGGAAAATTCAAATGTTGGGGAATTTTTTAAAAATAACATAAAAAAAACACGCTTTAATCAGCGTGCTACAACTCTATATTAATAAATTTATTTAAGATCCTGCTTTTTCCTAAAATCACAAATGAATTCCTTAAACAATTCATTTAAGCTCGCTTTTTTTTGCGCTTTTAACCATTCGACTTGGTCAATTGGCAGCTTTAGTTTTAAACTAATATCTTCGTCCGGCATTTCCACTTTTCTGATTTCTTCTATTGTGATACCCTCTTCAATATTCGGAAACCAGGAATCATTTTCGTTTACTCGATGGAAATCTTCATACTCATCAATAGCATCTAGTTCGCAGAACAAATTAAGCTGCGGCAATCCCCCAGACAGGATTTTGACATGCATAATTGAATTTATGATTCTACCATCCTCTAATTCTATTTCAATTATAAGGGTTTCTTCTTTTTTATACTTTTTTACAGCAACTTCACTGACAATCAAATCTAACTCTAGCGTAATTCCTGCACTGCTTTCAAAAATATAAATGGCGCTATTAAAAACGTGGATCCCCTCACCATCCACCTTTACTGACTTTACACGAACCATAAACAATTCCTCCATACAGCTATTCCATCCAATTGCATTTGATAAATCTAATTTTATAACAAAAAATCATGCTTCTTCAAAGAAAAAATAAAAACCTCACTAGGGCTAGTGAGGAATTTTAAAAAACTATTTTTCAAAAAAAGTGCTATTCGATATTGTAATCTTAGTAGATGCTCGGTTTAAAATGATTTTTGACACAATAAACCCAAGAATAATGGCTACTACTAGAGTAATGATGGAGCCCACTAAAGCGATTTTCATCGCCATTAAAAATAGTATGGCAAGTGTCAGCATCGTCATGATCAAAACAGAATTCCAAAGGACACGGTCTCTGACTTTTTCAATTAAACCCGGAGAAGGGACATCATTGATTTCAGTACTTACAGCGCTTAATACCGCTTTTAAACGGCGCAAATTAATGATTGGGCCCATAAACGTCATAATGATTAATGCTGCAAGCGAAAAATCAACCCACGGTTTCCCCCATCCCCATGTAGAAATCACAAGGTATATGCCTGGCAGTAGAATCAAAATAACACTAAAAGGCAGCAGACCATCAAGTTTCACAGCTAATGCAGACCAAATCCGTATGTTTTCCGTTTTCGTAGAATGGAGCATGGCGATCATCGCCGTTAAGGTGATTCCTACTGCAGCAAACATGATGACTGCACCTAAAATATGTAGAAATAAAACAAAGTTGTACAACAAAACCCCAAATCCTCCTTTTGTATGATTACTTTTTAATTATATATAACATCTATATGGTAGAAAAGTCCCTTTTCTAAAAAATATATTTTTACCAAAATAGCGCCACTGTATGAATAAAAGCCCAGCTGCTTTGCATAGTAATTCTTTCTCAGGAAAAAATAGGCTTGAATACATTCAAGGGGAATCAACGGATGAATTTTTTGGGTAAAAATTACAAATTTCCTAAACGCCAAATGGATGAATTACTTTATAAATTTCCTGAAGTTCCACTAAGTCCAGAGTTGAATGAAAATATAGAAATACTAAAATCTGCTTATCGTGATTGCTCAGATGTTGTCTTTCGCGAATTTATGATTGGCAGCCAAATAAATGCCGTTCTTCTTTACATAGATGGGCTCTCCAATACGGAAGAAATTGATCAACATGTATTGATTCCGCTTAAACGAATGAAAAACTTAAATCAAGATAAACTGATTGAAATGTTTAAACATGAAATTACTGTTTCAGATTCAAAGGAAGTCTATTCAATTTCAGATGTTTTCAAGCAAGTTTCAATTGGGAACCCGATTATTTTAATAGAAAAACAAACAAATGGAATTTCACTAGGGTTACCGAAGTGGGAAAAACGAGGAATTGAGGAACCTGTTGCAGAGTCGGTAGTTCGCGGACCTCGGGAAGGATTTGTGGAAACCTTAAGAGTCAATACTTCCCTTTTACGAAGAAAAATTCGCCACCCGGCATTAAAAATGAAACAAATGGAAATTGGCCGATTAACAGAAACACAAGTAATCGTTGCCTATATTGAAGGCGTTGCACAGAACAATTTAATCCAAGAGGTAACAAATAGAATTAAACGAATTGATATTGATGGCATCTTAGAAAGCGGGTATATCGAGGAAATGATCCAAGATAAGCCCTTTTCTCCTTTCCCGCAAATGTTAACGACGGAACGTCCGGATGTTGCGGCCTCTTGCCTTTTAGAAGGACGTGTTGTCATCTTGATTGATGGTACTCCCTTCACACTGATTGCTCCATGTACGTTTGCGACCATGTTACAAGCACCTGAAGATTACTATAATTCTTTTTACATAAGCACCTTGATCCGTTGGCTGCGTTATGTTTTCTTTTTCGTCGCTTTGCTTGCACCATCAGCATATGTAGCGATTTTAACCTATCATCAAGAAATGATTCCAACCTCCCTTCTCTTAACCATTGCTGAAAGTCGGGAACAAATCCCCTTTCCTGCATTGATTGAGGCATTTATCATGGAAATCACCTTTGAAGCACTGCGTGAGGCTGGTGTAAGATTGCCAAAACAAGTAGGTGCTGCTGTAAGTATTGTTGGAGCACTTGTCATCGGACAAGCCGCAACTTCAGCTGGGCTTGTTTCCTCACCGATGGTAATGGTTGTTGCGATTACAGGGGTGGCGTCGTTTTTGATGCCGAGATATGCAACTGGAGTATCGATTCGTTTACTCCGCTTTCCAATTATGATTTTATCCGGCATATTAGGTTTATTGGGCGTAATGCTTGGTATTACAGCGATTGTCGCACACCTTTGCACCCTCCGTTCTTTTGGAGTTCCATACTTAAATTCAACTGCAACATTTAAAATTCAAAATTTCAAAGATGTACTCATTCGGGCACCTTGGTGGGCATTGGATAAGCGTCCCGAATTTTATTCATCTGAAGCTAGTACCCTAAGGCGCCAATCACCCGATCAAAAGCCTGGTCCAAGCAAAGGTGGAGAGGAAAGTTGAGTGGTACCATTGTTTAAAAAGAAAAATTTAAAACTTATCATATGCTTGACTTTATTATTCCTAACAGGATGCTGGGACCGAACTGAGGTAAATAATCTTGCGCTTATTATGGCCGCTGGCATTGATAAAAGTAAAAATAATATGATAGAACTTTCTGTCCAAGTATTTATCCCAAGACCAGCGGAAAGTGATCAACAAAACGGCATGTCAAGCAGAACCAACAGCAGTCAAACGTTCGTTCGATCCGCTGAAGGAGAAACCATTGCGGATGCGATGGCCCGTCTTCAAGAGGTGCTTACAAGACGGATCTTTTGGGGTCAAAATGAGGTGCTCGTGATTGGCGAGGAACTTGCCAAAGAAGGGGTAAGTGATCAAATTGATTTTTGGCTACGGCATTCAGAGCCTCGTATTAGAGCTGATGTTTTTATCTCAAAAGGAAGAGCCAAGCGGGTTTTAGAGTCGATGCCTGAATTGGAAAGAGACTCAGCAAAACAACTTCACGAATTGGTAAAAACTCAAATCGGTGTGAAAGTAACCGTGAAAGATTTGGCACAAATGTTATCTGGAGAGTCTGATGCTGCCGTTCTTCCTTGGGTTGAAAAATTGCCTGCTGCGCACCTTGGTTCTAATAAGAGGGATACTCCATTCATTAATGGGGTAGCCATATTTAAAGGAGATAAGATGGTCGGACGCATGGATGCTAAAGCAACAAGAGGGATTCTTTGGCCAAGAAATGAAATGAGGTCTGGTGTTATTACGCTTTCCTTAAAAAACAAAACAGGCTATATCTCCTTAAATTTGTTAAGAAGCCAAAATGAGTTGGTTCCCACCATCACAAATGGAAAATGGAGTATGCTCATTAAAACAGATACGGCTCTTGAGGTAATTCAAAATACTACAAACCTTAATTTATTTCAGCCAGAAATTATAAAAGAAGCAGAGCAAAGGGCTAGTCAGGAAATCGAGGATCGGGAACGATTGGCTTTTTCTGAAGCACAGAAAAAATTAAATGCTGATATTTTTGGGTTTGCTGAAGCGTTCCAACGAGAATATCCCGAAGTCTGGAAAACAAAGAAAAACGAATGGAATGAGATTTTCAGGCAAGTAGACATTTCCTTTCATACAAATGTAACGATAGAAAAAACCGGTTTAGCAACCGGTAAAAGAAACAGAGGTGAGACACAATGAAGACGCTAGAAATATTAGGAGTAACAACCCTTTTGTTGCTGATCTATCTTTTTGAACGGCCGAAATTGAAGGATAACGGACTAAAGGTACAAAAGACTTTTTGCGCGTTTTTGCTCTTTGACTGGATTCTTGCAGCAATTCTCATATTATTTCCTAAGATACCTGGGCCTGGGCAAGTCATTGACATTATTTATAAATCTATTGGAGTTTTTTGGGAAACATAACACACTATTACCACCTTTTAGAGGGGAATGAAAGGTATGCTTGAAAAAGGTAGGATTTCCTACTTGCAAATGACACTCATTATGTATGCGACCGTGGTCGCAACTGCCATTCTTTATATTCCATATATCACCGCACAGCATGCAAAGCGTGATTTATGGCTATCCCCTATTTGGGGTTCATTGAGTGGTTTTGTTATTGTATTGATTATCGTTAAACTTTATAGGCTTTACCCGAATAAAACACTGATTGAATATAGTGAGCTCATTCTTGGTCGAACCTTTGGCAAAATAATTAGTTTCGTTTACTTGTTCTTTCTATTGCATGATACAGCCATTGCATTTAGGGAATATGGTGAATTTATTGAAAGTGCCTTTTTGCATAAAACTCCGATGGTATTTGTAACTGCAAGTATTGCCCTCTCTTGCGCGATTGCAGTGAATGGAGGCATTGAAACAGTAGGAAGGTGTGCAACAATTTTTTTGCCAATCGTTTTGGCCCTTTATCTCTTGATTTATGTTTTTTTAATTCCTGATTTAAACTTTAAAAATTTATTTCCAATTTTGCAAGATGGGTGGATGCCCTCTATTAAAGGCTCCCTTGCCCCACATGCATGGTTAAGTCAATTTTCATTGTTATCTTTCCTCCTGCCATTTTTAACGAATCAAAAAAAAGCAATGAAATGGGGAATGTTTTCCGTATTGGCATGTGTCCTGACAATGGTATTTATCAATCTTGGGAATCTTTTTTTATTTGGAGAAATTATTACAGATATTCAATTTCCGGTTTTTGAAGCGGCAAGATTTATTAGCATCGGTTCATTCTTTGAACATATTGAGTCCATTGTCATCGCCGTTTGGGTGCTTGGTGGTTTTGTACAGCTTTCCTCCTTTTTTTATATGCTTGTCCTTGGGACTGCTCAATGGCTGACATTGCCAAGTTATAAACAAATGGTACTTCCGATTGGGGTGCTAATTATCCTGTTTTCAGTCTGGTCTATCCCCTCATTTGATAAGATGATTCAAGGTATGAGCACAACTGTACCTTTTTACTTTTTAACGGTTCAACTTTTTATTCCAATTGTTCTCCTCATTGTTGCTTTTATCAGAAAGCACGATTAAAAATCCTTACTAGCAATCGTACTAGTGAGGATTTTTTGTGGGAAATAGTATATTATCTAAAAAAATCTATTTTTACCAAAATATCGCATTTCATTTGTATGATTAAGTGATTAACACATATAATCAAAGAGGATACAAATCTTTTAATACGAAGGGGGACCCTATGCTTAGTAAATCTTTAATTGAAGACGTACTCACAGCTGCTTTGTCTACCGGCGGTGACTTTTCTGAACTATTTGTGGAAGATCGTTTCACGAATAATATGTCGCTTAGAAGCGGGAAAGTAGAAACATGCCTCTCCGGCCGTGACTTTGGGATTGGCATCCGTGTTTTTAAAGGATTTCAGAGTGTTTATGCCTATACAACAGATTTCCGAAAAGACAGCCTTTTAAAGGCAGCCAAAAATGCGGCACAAGCCATTAGCGGAAATTCAATCATCCAACCTGCCCCTTTCATCCATGAATCCTTCGAATCCAGTCATCCAGTTCACCTTCTGCCCCTCGAGGTAGATAAATTAAGAAAAATCACCATTATGAAAAATGCTTTTGATACAGCCAAAAACTATCATTCTAGTATTTCTCAAGTAACCGTCCGATATATGGATGAAGAACAAAATGTTCTCATTGCCAATTCCGAAGGGAAATTCATTGAAGATAAACGGGTCCGCGCAAGGCTTGCCATCCAGGCGGTAGCCGTGAGGGACAACCAAATGGAAACGGGCTTTTACGGACCAGGTGCCCACCAAGGCTTTGAATTTTTTGAAAACCTAAATATGGATCACTATGCAAGAGAGGCATCTCGAATGGCCGTGACGATGTTAGATGCCAGTCCATGTCCAAGCGGAAAATTCCCAGTGATTATTGATAATGAATTTGGCGGTGTTATTTTTCACGAGGCTTGCGGACATGGATTAGAAGCAACTGCTGTAGCGAAAAACAATTCCGTTTTCGCGAACCGCATCGGGAAACGGGTTGCTCCGGAAATCGTTACATATATTGATGACGGAACACTGCAAAATGAGTGGGGCTCGATCAATATTGATGATGAGGGTGAAAAAGCCCGAAAAAATATTCTCATCGAAAATGGTATTTTAAAAGGCTATTTAATTGATAAGTTTAATTCACGAAGGATGGGAATGGAATCGACAGGATCTGGAAGAAGACAATCCTTCCGTTTTGCCCCAACCTCTCGGATGACCAACACGTATATTGCTCCGGGTAAATCAACACCAGAAGAAATCATTGCTAACACGGAACATGGTATTTATACAAAATATATGGGCGGCGGACAGGTCAATCCGGCGACAGGTGATTACAACTTTGCCGTTGCGGAAGCGTATGAAGTAAAAAATGGAAAACTCGGAAAGCCGCTAAAGGGAGCAACCTTAATCGGAAATGGTCCAAAAACCCTACAGCTTGTGGATATGGTTGGGAATAATTTGGGGCATGGTGCCGGGATGTGTGGTGCTTCAAGTGGTAGTATTCCAGTAAATGTTGGCCAACCAATGATTCGGGTAAGTGAAATGACGGTCGGCGGGACAAAGGGGGAATAAACGAATGAACATTCAAGAATTCCAAGCGAAGCTATTTTCACAAGCAGTATGCAGTGGTTTTACAGATGTTGAGATTTATTATGAAAACAAGGAAATATTCGGTTGTCAGGTTTTCAAAGGTGAAATCGACCAATACGAAATTGCAGAAGATAGCGGCGTTTCTTTCCGTGGAATCATAAATGGAAAAATGGGCTATGCCTATTCCGAGAAGCTAGATGATGCCTCGATCCCCTTTTTGATTGAAAATGCGAAGGAAAATGCTCGTATGGTGCAGGAGGATGATGGAGAAGAAATCTTTGCTGGAAGCGATCAGTATGAAAAAGCCAGCTTTTACTCACCATCTTTAAATGAGGTTACCGCAGCTGAAAAAATTCAATTGATTAAAGAGATTGAACGTGAAATCTATGCGGTTGATCCAAGGATTGCGGCGACAGATTATTGTATGGTCAGAACAGAATCAGTTACAAAAGATTTAATGAATAATAAGGGCCTGTCCTTAAGCGATAAAATGAATCATTTAACCGTTATGGTCGAAGTAATTGTGAAAGATGGCGAGGAAACGAAAACATCATTTGAATTTGTTGTTACCAAGGATTTCCATAGCTTGAATGCCAAGGAAATCGCCAAAAAAGCTGCAGATGAAGCACTCTCACAGCTAGGCTCAAGGAATATCGAAAGCAGAAATTATCCGGTGCTTTTGAGAAATGACGCTGCAGCGCATCTGTTGGCGACTTATGCTGCTAATTTTTCTGCAGAAAATACGCAAGCGGGGATTTCTTCATTAAAGGATAAGCTCGGAAAGCAAATTGCTAC
Organism: Neobacillus cucumis; assembly: GCF_016107705.1. The sequence continues at coordinate 204,319 of NZ_JAEHGC010000009.1, read as the reverse complement.
CGAGAAAATCACGATTGTCGATCATCCATTATTAAAGGATGGGTTAGCAAGTCGAACATTTGATAGCGAGGGAGTCGCTTCTACAAGATTGACATTGGTAGAGAACGGTGTTTTACATTCCCTGCTGCATAATCTGAAAACAGCCAAAAAGGATTCGACTGTTACAACCGGTCACGCCCATAAAGATTCTTATAAGAGTGCGGTCAAAGTAGGGCCATCGAATTTATATATCGAGCCTGCCCAGTCATCGTTTGATGATTTGCTTGCGTCCATGGGAGAAGGTGTTTTGATCACTGGTCTATCAGGCTTGCATTCTGGCGCGAATACAATTTCAGGTGATTTTTCACTTGCAGCGAATGGATTCTATGTGAAGGATGGCAAGATTGCCTTCCCGGTAAATCTAATGACGATTGCCGGAAATTTTTATCAGTTGCTACAGGACGTTGAAGAAATCGGCTCAGATTTAACCTTTCCACTGACGCCAGTAGGATCCCCCTCGATATTGGTGAAGTCGTTGTCGGTAACAGTGGAATAATTTTGGGGGTCAGTTTTGAAGTAAGTCCCCCGCCGCGGTAATGCGGTGGGGGCTTACTTTTTTTTACGGGTATTCCCCCATTCCATTAGGAAGTAGGATTTAATTTACAGAATGGAATAAATCCCTTAAAGCAGATTCGAGTGTTGGAAACTTGAACTCAAAACCTTCATTTATCAAAATTTCAGGTAAAACATGTTGACCCTCAAGAACAAGCGAGCTTTTTTTTCCAAGGGCTGCCTTCATTAGAAAGGCGGGTACCGGAAACCAATGCGGACGATGTAAAACAGCTCCAACCTTCTTGCCGAAATCTTTCATCCTTTTTGGATTTGGTGCGGTAACATTAACAGGACCATTCAAACAATTGTTTTCAATCGCAAAAACAATTGATTGGACAACATCGGTTATATGTACCCATGAAACCCACTGCTCACCCGAACCGACTGTACCACCCATGAATAACCGATAAGGCAACGCCATAAGAGGAAGCGCTCCTCCCTCATTTCCCAGTACAACACCAAATCTCATTAAGACTGTACGTATTCCTTTCTCCTTTATCGCAACCGCTTTTCTTTCCCAATCATGAACGGTTTGACCAAGAAAGTCATCGGCCACCTCCGTTGATTTTTCCGTATAAACAGTATCAAGGGACGGAGGATAAATTCCAATCGCACTTGCATTGATAAAAACAGATGGCTTTTCTGAAAAAGCCTCCACCATTCTTACCAATTCGTCGGTCGCTGTCATTCGACTTTGATAGATTTGTCGTTGGTGGTTTTCCGTCCAGCGGCCATCATTGATCGATACACCTGCAAGATTGATCACAACGTCTGCCCAGCCAATTTCCTTTTCTGGGTACGCCCCTTCCTCCAGCCATTGAACAAACTTTATGGTACCTTCCGACTGTTTCCCTTTTCTTGTCAAAATAATGATATCATGGCCCTTTTTATAAAGAAGCTCCGTTAATTTTTGTCCAACAAACCCTGATCCGCCTGCAATAATAATCTTCATTGTTTCACTCCTATCAAGATTCAATTCTAATAGAATCTCTTTCTCTGTTTCCATTGTAAAATAAAAACAGCCAGCAACCATTATTTTTGCCGGCTATTTTTTCGTTCTTTTAGAATGGCTTGAATGATTTCAATATGAACAGCAGCCCATGATTTTTCGTAAAAGTGGATGATTACACTGTATAGAAGAATAACCAATGAAATAATCGCAAAAATCGCCCAAACATAACTATGGTCTTGAAAAACAAAATCTTGTAATTGTTTTGCAAATATGACTAGCAGCCAGGGAATCGTTGAGACAAGAATCGGGATCATCCCCGACCCATTTTTCTCCTTTATCATACAATAATAAATTCTTTTTAAGGTCTCGGTATCAATACCATGATAAAAATTTTGGATTTCCTCTATTTCTAGAAGCCTTTTTAATTCTTTAAATGATGGATCATTTTTCGAGGCTTTTTTTAGTCTGAGGTAAATTTTATGGGCATCCCCGCGAAGTGAAAACATATTATTATCCTCTTTCTTCCAACAAAATTCCTTAGTTTAAGGCTTTGCAAATACAATTTTATTTATGCAAAATTATACTTTACTTGATTTGCTAAAAAGTTCCCTTTCCCCAATAACCCTCTTGGAAATTTTTTAGTTCATATGAAATGACAAAAGCATTCGGGGACATTTTATTTATCACTTTCACCACTTTTTGCTCGTACCTGCGTTTCACTAAAACTTGAATGACGGTTCGCCTTCCGCTTTTTTCATCAGCTGTCCAGGAAGCAACACCGTAACCTTGAGATTTCAGCGCGCGGGGAAGCTCAAAATCAAACGGATTGACAATGGCTTGTACGGTTACATAGCCCAAAGCCAGGTATTCTTCAATTTTTCCTCCCAAATAAACACCGAGGCCCCAACCCAAACAGTAGGCGACCATATTGATTGGATTTTTAAGGTTGTCCAGTACAATCGTTAAACCTACCAAATAAACATACACTTCCAACATCGAAATAATCGAGGCCCATACCTTTTGGCCTTTGATCACTAGTAACATCCGTAATGTAAAGAATGTCACATAGAGAATATTAATCACAATAATAATGAAGATAATTGGTTCTAAGCCAAACAAAAAAACACCCCCACATTCCTACCTTATTATTTCTTCAAAGAAAACATGCTCTTTCTAAGAAATGAACAGGAAAGTGGGCGGTGTTTTAACATAAACTTAATAAAATTTTTATAGGATTTTATACATTTTTGCTGAATTGTATACGTATGAAATATTGAAAGGGGGAATTGTATAATGAAATTTCAAAGAACCTATTTTCTGATCGATGATTTAGTATTCGAAGTTAGAAAGCCAGAAATTACAGTGAAACAAATTAAAAAAACACAGGTTAAAATTGAAAATGAAGAATACAAAGTCCTTCGAAAACATTTTGATGAAAATATGTTTATTATAGAAAAAACACCAGATGGATGGGTGATAACTGAGAAAAAATAATACTTAGGATTATATTTTAGTTTTTAGAATGGAGTCCACGGTCATTTTCATTGTATAAATCACGGTTTTCTTATAACGTGCTGCTATGAGCAACACTCTTATTTGTTCGGATCGGGATAGATTTTTAAACCGGGGCTCTTGTTTCAAAAAGGACCGAAAGATTGACCAACTGGGTGGCATTAAAGGAAAGTCATCTAGGGGTTGTTTGTTCCACAAGCGATAAAACCAGGGTATTACTCCAGTGGAACTAGTTTTATCAACAATACATGGCGCATAAATATTTTTAGTGTGTTTTTTTAGAGATTCGAATCGTTCTTGGCCGCTAACAATAATGTAGGATCCATCTTTCCGGCTTTTTTTGACAACTAAAACATACATGCAGTCCCACATTAATCTTTGAAGTTTCTTTATGTGCTCCGTAATTTTCAATGATAAATCCGGTTTGATTTTGTTTAATGGGATATACTGGATGGTAAATTTCATAAACAGCCCCTCCTTTTATAATACATGTATTTTTCCACATTTTTTAGGTGTAACGCGTTAGTGTAATGGTGTTTTAGTGTGACCCTTTTTATAACGAATGAATCGCCGCTGCCTCTTAAATAAATGTATGAATTGGGCGCATGTCACATACGAAGTAACGATGAAAATATGTTTTTATTAAAAGAAAAGCGATCCTTCGTATTGGAAGAATCGCAACAGTAGGAAAAGAGTTAACAAAATTGGGAGAAGAGAGGTGATGAAACGACCTGATTATTCCTTAATTTCTTTGATTTGTTCCCGAATCTTCTCAAGGTCTTTTAAGGACAGCTCGCCGAGGGATTTTTTTATCTCATCCTCTATAACTTTTTTGTTACTTTCTCGATATTGATCCCACCAGTCGCGAAGACCCTCTGTGCTGTCCAATAGGTATTCAATATCCATTTCTTCCAAATCATCATCAGTCAGATATTCCATGACAGCAGCTAACATTCGGGAAAGTTTTTCTGTTTCATCTTCATCTTGAGTTGGAAAAGTAACAATGGTTTCCTCTTCAGGTGTTTCGGTATTTTGGGCAGCTTTTCGTGGCATTGTGACCCTCCTTACTATTTTTCAATAGTATGACCATTAAATAGTAATTCAACTAAGGAATACCTATTCGGGTTATTTATAACCGTAATCTTGATACAAAAGAAGATTGGGTCGCTTATTCCATCTCAAGCATCGAAAGTGATTGGCTCCTTCGTCTTGAGTTCTTGTTTTTTTCCAGAATGGTTTACAAAATAAATACTAATCACAATAAGAATTAATCCCACCAAAAGGGAATAAGTGAATTTTTCTCCCAAAAATAAGGTCCCAACTAAGACAGCGATAAGCGGGACAAGAAAAGTGAAAGATGCCACCTTTGTTGCCTCACCCGAATTGACTAATTTAAAATAAAGGATATAGGCTGCTGCTACCCCTAAAATGGATCCGTACGATAAACCGAACAAGTATTTCCCATTCCAAACGATACTTGACCAATCTTCCGTAACAACCCCAATCCCCGTAAGCACCATTCCTCCGATTAGGGACTGCAAGCCCACCATCCACAAAGAGTCTACCTTATGGCTTAATTTTTTCACATAAATAACACCAATCGCCCAAAAAATCGCTGTCGCTAAAGCTAAAACAATCCCTAAGATCGATACATGTCCTGTAAAGCCTTCCGAACTAACTGCAGCAACACCTAAAAATCCGACAATCAGCCCTGTAATTTTAATAATGGACATTCTCTCTCCTAACCACAGCCAGCCAAGCAGTCCAATTAAAACCGGCTGGAAATAGACAAGCACGGAGAACAGTCCTCCCGGCAAAAAATTCAAGCCAATCGTTTGTAAGCCAAAAAAGAGAAACGTATTTAAAAGGGCAGAAATACAATAAATTCTCCAGTTTTCACGCCACTTTATTTTTTTCCATTGCGGAATCAATAAGGTGGATAATACTATTCCTCCGATTAATGGGCGCATCCCTGCGAATAATATTGGCGGGGTATAAGATAATGCTACTTTATAGAGAGGCCAGCTAAAGCCCCAAATCAAAACTAAACCTGCAATCGCAGCAAATGTTTTTGGTGAAAATCTTCTCATTATTTATCCTCCCCTTTATTCCTTTGAAACCAGCCCAAGCTTTTTCTACCAATAAGAAGTTTTATATTTAATCTACTCCTTGTTCAAATACGACTTTATCACTTTAAAGTTATAAATTCACTAATTTCGGCTCACATCACCATAACGATAACATAATCCATACTGTATGGGACATCATATAAGGACTACTTCTTAGAACAAACAGAGGGGCAGGACAATGGAACGAAATTATGCAATCGACTTTATTAAATTTTTTGCAATAGCAGCCGTCGTAGTCATTCATACATTCCCAAGTGACCATGAGCTCGGATACTTCATTCTAGATAACTTTTCCAGGTTTGCTGTACCATTTTTCTTTGCTGCTTCAGGATATTTGTTTGGACTTAAAGTGATCAATAATCCTAAATCAGCCAAATATTTCAAAAAATATATAATAAAAATCTTAAAGATTTATTTTAGCTGGTTACTTTTTTATATTTTATATGATATTTTTCAAATTTATATAGACAAAGGAAACCATAGTCACGAATTAGAAAAATATATCGAGAACTTAACTCCTCTAAATCTCCTATACTATGGCGAAGGAACAAGCGGATATCAATTGTGGTTTGTCATCTCTCTTGCTTGGAGCATTGCTCTATTATATCTATTCTACAGGCTAAAAAAAATTAGGATTTTATTAATCCTTAGTCTTTGTTTAAATATAGTGGGTCTTTTTGGTCAAGGATACTCGCAATTTTTAGAAATTCCTATCGACAGCACCCGGGATGCACTATTTATTGGTCTATTTTATACAACCATCGGATTTTGGTTTGCTTCTGCTTCCCCTTTCCAACAGTCTAAAAAAGTAGAAATTAAAACCTATCTTTTTTTCTTTTTTCTATTCTTTGCCCTTCAGCTTTCTGAAGGATATTGGCTCGAAAAGGTGTTATCTGCCAAGCATGGCGAGTATTTTTTCTCCACGATCCTATTAACCGTTTTTTTGTTTTTGTTTACAATCAAAAACCAGCAAGTTGGAAAGGGAATGTTGATCACAAAAATAGGCGGCAACGCTCTAGGAATTTATACGATTCATGTTTTATTTATTGATATCGACGACTTTATATTTCACAAATTCGGCATTGAAAATATGACCCATGATCTAACATTAAACCTAATTGATGCTTTTCTTGTTTTTTCAATGTCGTACATAACTTACAACTTTATTCAATATACTAAAACCCGACAACTTTATGGTAAGTAATAAAAAAGCTTGCAATGGATGCAAGCTTTTTTCGTTTCAATCCATTATTGTGCTTGTGGTACCTTTTTTAAGACTTTGCTTCTATTGGGAGCTTCTTCCTCTCTGCCGGGTTTTCTTGTTTTAATAAAGAAGGCCAAAATAAAGGCTGCAATCGTTAAATAGGTTGCAATCATAAAGGCATCGTCAATTCCCATTACCGTGCCCTGTTTGATCGCCAGTGCCATATGAATTTTATCAGTTGGTGAAATTTGATTTTGACTCATAATCGTCTCCACATGGCTTTTCCCATTATTCGTCATAATGGAAACGAAAAAGGCCATTCCGACAGCCCCCGCAACCATTCTTAATGTATTCACCATTGCCGTGCCATATTTATTTAAACTAAGCCCTAAATCATTCAAACCAGCTGTAAAAATCGGCATCATCAAGAGCGAAATTCCAAACATCCTGATGGTATACACCGAAATTACATAAGAGAACGGTGTATCTGTATGAAGTCTTGTCAATGCATAGGTGGTAAAGATCGTGATCGCTAAACCGATAATCGCTAACCATTTTGCCCCGTATTTATCAAAAAGTTTTCCTGTGATGGGCGACATAATCCCCATTACCACGCCGCCCGGGAGGAGTGCGAAACCAGCTTCAAGCGGGCTGAAGCCATGAATATTTTGCATATAAATCGGCATTAGAATCATTCCTGAGAACATGGCCATTGTTACAATCACGTTAATAATCGTCGTTAATGTAAACATCTTATACTTAAAAATCCTGAATTCTAAAATTGGATGACCTACTGTCAGCTGACGCCATACAAACAGGATTAAACTGATTCCCCCAATAATAAACAAGGCAATCACCTCAGGATCAGTCCACCCTTTTGTACCTCCTGTAGTGAATCCATAAAGAATACCGCCAAATCCAATTGTCGATAAAATAACTCCCAGTACATCGAGTTTTGGACGGCTTGTTTCTGTGACATTTTTTACAAGAAAAATCGCAATAAAAAAGTCAATCAGTGCAATTGGGGCAATGATATAAAACATCACATGCCATGAATACGTTTCAATAATCCATCCCGCCCATGTTGGACCGATCGCTGGAGCAAAGTTCAACGCAACTCCAAAGATTCCCATGGCAAATCCACGACGTTCCAAAGGAAAGATGGTAAAAATAACATTTGTAATGAGTGGAAAAAGAATTCCGGCACCTATTGCCTGAACAACACGGCCAACTAATATAACGGAAAAAGCTGGTGCAATTGCACAGATAAAGGTTCCAACTGAAAAAATACCCATTGAAAATAAAAATAATTGCCTGGTTGTAAATCTTTGCATTAAAAATGCAGTGATCGGGATTACAATTCCGTTTGTTAACATGAATATGGTACTTAGCCAGTTTGCAGTAGCAGCTGAAATTTGAAAGGAATTCATAATTTGCGGCAATGCGACATTAATGACTGTTTGATTTAAAAAAGCAACAAACGCACCAGCAATCAAAACAGCAAAAATGGGTGTGGTCCGAAGCGATGATTTCGAAGATTTTGTGGTGTCCAAGTAAATATTCCCCCCTTGATTTTATTATAGGAAAACTAGTCCCTGTTAGGTTACCCAAACACAAATGAACTTTACTACTATATTGGGTTAATAGGATTTTGTCAAACTAGTTGCTTTCTACAAGCAAATTCATAAAAAATTTTAAAATTGAACCACTAAAACAAAAACATACAAAGAAAAATCCCCACTCTGGGGATTTTCCCTCTTTGCATTTTATTTATTTTTTAACATATGAAAGACCTGTTCAACATCCTTATCGCCGCGGCCGGACAAGTTCACAATCAAAATATCGTCTTTTGTGAGTTCTTTTGCCAACTTAATCGCATGGGCCACAGCATGAGAGCTTTCTAAAGCCGGTATGATCCCTTCTGTTTTGGATAAAATCTGGAAGGCCTCCAATGCTTCTTGTCCGGTCGCAGTAACATATTCAGCTCTGCCGCTGACCTTTAGGTGGCTGTGTTCGGGACCAACACCCGGATAATCCAGACCTGCCGCTATGGAATAGGTTGGTTGAGGCTCGCCTTTCTCATCAAGCAAGGTGAGACATTTGAAACCATGAATGACCGCCGGTACTCCTTCTGTTAAAGTAGGAGCTTCCTTTGGTTCTACACCAATCAAGCGCACATCTTTTTCGTCGATATAATGAGCAAACGCTCCGATGGCATTGCTTCCACCGCCGGCACAGGCAATAACGGCTGTTGGCAGTTTCCCTTCCTGCTCAAGGATTTGGCGTTTTGACTCTTCACTAATGATAGATTGGAAATGCTTAACCATGGTTGGATATGGATGTGGTCCGACCGCAGAGCCAAGCAAGTAAAAAGTATTTTTATAGTTTTGTACTAAATCCCCTAAAGCTTCATCAACTGCATCCTTAAGGCGGCCCTGTCCTTTCTCAACAGGAATGACTTTAGCACCCAATAATTCCATACGGAAAACATTTAATGCCTGGCGCTCCGTATCAAGCTTGCCCATGTAGATAATACATTCCATGTCGAACATTGCGCACGCCGTTGCAGTTGCAACCCCGTGCTGACCGGCGCCGGTTTCGGCGATGATTCTTTTTACACCCATTCGTTTCGCAAGCAGAATTTGCCCAATGGCATTGTTAATTTTATGGGCACCTGTATGGTTTAAATCTTCCCGTTTTAAGTAGATTTTCGCACCACCAATTTTCCGCGTTAGGTTTTCAGCATATGTAAGCGGGTTTTCGCGACCAATATATTGTTTAAGGTAAAATTTAAATTCTTCCTGAAATTCAGGATCATCCTTGTAGCGTAAAAATTGTTCTACTAACTGATCCATTACCACCTGGAGATCCTCCGGAATAAAACTTCCTCCGAATTCCCCAAAATACCCTTTTTTCTCTGTGCTCAAGCTCGTCATACTCAACTCGTCTCCTTCTCTACTTTTTGAATTATTATACTCTATTTAAGTGAATTTTCCAACTATTTAAGCGTCCCATCGCTTTATTGTTTAAAATAAAAAGGCATCCCGATTTAATTTCAGGATACCTTTTTAACTTATTCAAATAACGGACTAACTGCTTTTTCGTTGTGGATCCGATCAATTGCTTCTGCAAGCAATGGAGCAACGGATAAAACCGTAATTTTATCGATTTGCTTTTCTTTTGGCAGATCAATGGTGTTCGTGACAACTAATTCTTTAATCGGTGAGGCTTCAATTCTGCTAATAGCCGGACCTGAGAGAACCGGATGCGTGCAGCAGGCATAAACCGCCTTGGCTCCCGCCTCGATCAATGCATTCGCTGATAACGTAATGTTCGATGCCGTGTCGACTAAACCGTCAATAATAATCGCATTTTTCCCTTCCACATTCCCAATAATGTTCAAGACTTCAGACACATTGGATTCAGGATTCCTGCGGTCAATTAAGGCAATCGGCGCGTTCAATGGGCTGGCTAGTTTTCTCGCTTTCACCACTACTCCATTATGCGGAGCAACCACGACAACATCTTCTAATTGTTTTTTCATAAAATACTCGGCAAGAATCGGAATACCTGTCAAGTGATCCACGGGAATGTCAAAGAAGCCCTGTTCCTGTGGAGAATGGAAGTCAATGGTAAGCAACCGTGTAGCTCCAGCTTTTTGTAAAAGATTCGCAATCAGCTTCGCCGTAATCGGTTCCCGCGAACGGGCTTTGCGGTCTTGACGGGCATAACTGTAATAAGGCATGACCACATTAATTCTTTTTGCAGAAGCTCTCTTCATGGCATCAATCATAATGAGGAGCTCCATAATATGTTCATTGTTTGGCTGTGATGTAGATTGGACTAAATATACATAACCACCACGGACACTCTCTTGTACATGTATTTGAATTTCACCATCACTAAATCGAGTAGTGGAGTTTTTCCCCAGTTCGCAGCCCAAAAGATCCGCCACTTCATTTGCCAGCTTAGGATTTGAATTTAATGAAAACATTTTAAATTTCTTATGCAGTTGATACGTCACCTTTAATCCTCCATGCTTTGTTTCGTCATTTAAAAACCTTTGTCCATCATCTTATTTTACATGAATTGAAGGAATAGAGATAGCCATTATATTTCACATTTCATTGTTATATACAAATAAAGCCCTGCTTATACTTAAAATAACCCAAAAGTACAACTTTTCTCCCCGTTTACTGTCTCTGCTAGAAAATTCACACAATTACCCAAAATGAATGTATGCGCTTACCAACCCTATTATTATTTTAAAATAGAATATTTTTTGACATTTTCGTGTAATCCGCTTGTCTTAGTCGGAAATTACTGATACTATTATTGAGGTCAATTTTTGAATTGATGAAATATTTAAATATTAGGGGGTTTTTTAAAATGGGCAAAAAGACAATCATTGCGATCCTATCCTTGGTGCCTATTGTTTTTATGATTGTGGCGATCCCATTTGTTAATCGGATCCAACCGATTATTTTTGGATTACCATTTCTTGCATTTTGGCTCTTTTTGGGGATGCTTATTACTCCTTTATGCACCTATGTGATTTTTCGCCTACAAAAATCAGAAAGGAGTACTGAATCATGAAGGGAAATTTAACTGCTTTGGTCATTACAGCAGCGATCGTTTTAGTCGTTGTTTTGATTGGATTTTTATCAGGGCGTGACAAATCAAATAGAAGCTCTGTTGAAGAATGGTCTGTCGGCGGCCGGAGATTCGGGACATTACTTGTTTGGTTTTTAGTAGGGGCGGATCTTTATACGGCCTATACTTTTTTAGGATTAACTAGTACAGCCTATACAGGTGGAAGTTTGGCATTCTTTGCAATTCCCTATACCATCATTGCCTACTTTATTTCTTATTTCTTTTTACCGAAGCTCTGGAAATTTTCGAAAAGCCATAAGTTAACTACACTGGCTGACTATGCAAAAGTAAGATTTGATAGTAAATTTTTATCTTTGTTAATTGCAGCCGTTGGGGTATTAATGCTGATCCCGTACATTGATTTACAGTTAGCCGGGATTCAGGATACATTAACCGTAGCTGGGACAGGCTTTATCAATGTCAAAGTCGTGGTAGTTTTCTCGTTTCTATTAGTTGCATTATACACCTTCTTTAGCGGGATTAAAGGACCTACCTATACCGCTGTGATAAAGGACATTATGGTTTGGGTGATTATGTTATTCTTGGTTGTCAATCTACCAATCTTACATTTTGGCAGTTGGGGTTCAATGATTCACAAGGTATCTTCGGATTCACCGCAGTTACTTACCATCCCTACTTCCGGGCCAAAAGGGATTCCATGGTTTCTAACCGCTTCACTCATTTCTGGCTTAGCATTATTCATGTGGGCACATGCAGCTACTGGCGTCTTTACAGCGAAAAGTGCAGATGCACTAAGGAAGAATGCAATCTTTTTACCGCTGTATAATATTGTGTTAATTCTGCTGATTTTCTTAGGTTTTGTTGCCTATCATGTATTGCCGCAGGGTACGAATCCTCGGTTTGCCCTGTTAAACTTAATTCAAGTTTCCTATGGCGGGACGGTTCAAGGTTTAGCCTATGCAACGATTGCACTGGCATCTCTGATTCCGTGTTCGATTATGGCGATCGGTGCTTCAAACCTATTTGCCAATAACATTTATCGGGATTTCATTAATCCGAACGTAACACCTGCTAAATTAACGATGGTCACTCGTTCGATGGTATTTGTCGTCATTGGTCTGGCGTTAATTTTTGGAATGGTCTTCCCTTCAGCACTTGTGTCACTTCAGTTATTAGGTGTATCCGGAATGGTTCAAATCTTCCCGGCGATTGTGTTTAGCCTTTACTGGAAGAACCAAACAAAAGAAGCCACGATTTTGGGCTTGCTTGTCGGATTAATTGTCACGTTCACCGTTTATGCGACAGGAAAGTCCTTCGGTATTTACGAAGGTTTCTGGGGATTATTAGCGAATATCATCGTAACGGTCATCTTTAATCCTATGTTTGTTAGTAACATCAAAAACAAGACCAATCCAATCACAGAAGAGTTATTTGGAAAGAACGAGCCGTCTCTCAAATTAAAAAAAGAGGCATAATCTTTATAAGAGACATCCCAGTAGATTCGGGGATGTTTCTTTTTTTAGGATAATTTTTTATCGTTGGTTGTTATGTACAAGCATTTACCATCTCTACCATACCCTATTAATGGAGGTGATGAAAAATGGTGAAAATTTTTATCGACCCCGGCCATGGCGGTGCAGACAGTGGAGCGACAGGAAATGGTCTTCTCGAAAAAAATCTTACGTTAAAAATTGCGACAACGATTAGAGATATCTTAGTGAATGAATATGAAGGTGTTTCCGTTAAATTAAGCAGAACAAGTGATGAGACGGTTAGTTTAAATGAAAGAACGGATGCAGCAAACAATTGGGATGCAGACTATTACCTTTCCATTCATATCAATGCCGGCGGCGGGACAGGCTTCGAAAGCTACATCTATCCGGGAGTTGGCGCCCCTACCACCACCTATCAGGATCTCATTCATACTGAGGTTCTAAAAGTGGTTGATTTTGCAAATCGCGGTCAAAAGACGGCCAACTTCCATGTCTTACGAGAATCCTTTATGCCGGCATTGTTAACAGAAAATGGGTTTATTGATACTTCAAGTGATGCGGCTAAACTTAAGGATGCAAGCTTCTTAAAAGCGATTGCCAGAGGGCATGCGAATGGGTTAGCCAAAGCCTTTGATTTAACGAAAAAACCTACTGTTCTGTACAAAGTCCAAATTGGGACGTTTAGTAAAAAATCAAATGCTGCTGACCTTGCAGCTGAAGCAAAAGCAAAGGGCTTTGATGCCATCGTTATTTTACGAGATGACCTCTACAAAGTCCAAATTGGTGCATTCGCATCAAAAGACAATGCTGATGATCTAGCCGCAAAAGCACAGAAGGCTGGGTTTGATGTAATTGTTTATAAAGAATAATTCTTCTATTGAAAAGAATCCCTTTGAATATCGATCCAGGGGTACTTCTCATTTTTAAAAAATATTAAATGTTTAAGTGACAAATTAGGAATAATGGAATTTAAAGGAACTACGATTTTTACGATATGGAAATTAAAGGAAGCTGCGGTAATTAGATGAATATTAAAATAAACGGATACCAACTATTTGTCTTAATCGTTTTATTTGAAATGGGAAGTGCAATTCTTTTTGCTCCTGGATCACAAGCAAAACAGGACGCGTGGATCAGTGTTTTGCTCGGATTAGCGGGTGGGTTATTACTCTTTCACGTCTATTACCGACTATATCTTTATTATCCGGATATGCCTCTTACGGGTTATATTCGAAAAATTACAGGAAAATGGGTTGGAACGATTATTGGATTGTTTTATCCTATCTATTTCTTATATCTATCAGCAAGAATTCTGCGGGACTTCGGCGAATTATTAGTCACAACCACTTACACAAGTACGCCTCTATTTATTGTCAATTCGTTAATGGTTTTAACGATTGTTTACGCAAGTTATAAGGGCTTTGAAGTAATTGCCAGAATGGCCGAGTTGCATTTTTACTTTATCTATCTTTTTGCTTTCATGGGATTTCTGATGATCTTGTTTTCTGGATTAATCCATATAGGAAATCTTCAACCCATTCTTGAGAACGGATTAACACCCGTACTGAAAATGTTCATTACACAAACTATTTATTTTCCATTTGGTGAAATGGTTGTCTTTACAATGTTTTTACCATACATAAATAATAAAAAAACTGTAAAAGCAATCTGTCTAGGTGGAATGATTTTAGCAGGAATCAATATTGTGATTACATCCGTTGTTAATATATCTGTTCTTGGGGTTGAACTTTTTACGCGTTCTAATTTCCCTCTCTTCTCTACCGTTGGAAAAATTCAAATCTCCAGTTTCATTCAAAGACTTGATCCTTTTTTCTTAATTTATTTAATTATTGCCGGATTTTTTAAAATCACTCTGTTTTTTTATGCTGCATTGATCGGAATCGTAGACATCTTTAAATTTGATAATCACCGGAAGATTATCTTTCCTGCAGGGTTAATCATTTTATTTCTATCTATACAAATTGCTTCCAATTATTCGGAACATATGTTGGAAGGTGAAGTGATTACGTATTATTTACATATACCATTTCAAATAATTATTCCTTTTATTCTTTTAATATTGGCCTATTTTCGTAACAGGAGACATAAAAAGGTTAAGGAATTTAAAAAAGAGTAAAGTAAACCTCTCTTCAAAAAAAATGAAACAATATTGTCCCTAAAGCGTTACAATTTCTACATGGTATTTTATTCCTAGTTCTGTTAATATCAAAAAGGAAGATAAATACAGTACAAATACATACGAATTGTATCTATAATTTTTATCTGATATATAATGATTCCATTAAACTATAAAAAGGCAGGAACTGAACAATGGATAAAAAGATGATTTTGATATCTGCTTGTTTTCTTACATTCATGACAGCTCCGATTGCGACCAATGCAAAAAGCGTTGACCCTAAACCTCCAAAGGATTCACAGAAACAAATTCAAGACGATTTAACAGTGATCAAACAACAAAAACTTCTAGTCCAAGAAGAAATGGAAGCAACGGCAAAAAAAATAAAAGCCCTTGATCAACAAATCATTACATCAAAGGCGAAAATTCAAAAAAAAGAGCATGAATTAAATAAAATTAAAGAAAATATGAACCGTTTAAACAAAGAGGAAAAGAGAATTACAACCTTACTTAATAATAGAAAAGTAGAATTTAAGGACAGAGTTGCTGCTTATTACCGAACTGATGGTCAAATGTCATTTTTAAATGTGATTTTATCGGTTAATAGTTTCGGAGAGTTTATCGATCATTTTTTTGCCTATGATAAAATCGTAAACGAAGATAAGGAATTTATTGAAGAATACATCGCAAACCAAAACAAGGTTGCGAGTATCAAAGATAAGGTCCAATCCTTGCAAGAGTCCACGATGGAAGAAAAAGTAGAATTGGAAGAAATAAAAGCCGGACAAGAGAAAAACAAAAAGGAAAAAGAACAATTATCGGAGTTCCTTGAAAAGAAGAAAAAACAATTAGAGAAAGAAGAACAGGAAAAAACCATCGCCCTTGAATTGTTACAGGAAAAAGGAGATGAAATCCTAGACCTAATCAATCATAATGGCACTGAAAATAAAGAAAATGTGGTAAAGATCAATTCAATTATCGCTCCCTTTGTTCCAGATTCTCAAAAACTTGAACAAGTGACAGGTGTTCCGGCTTCCATTACTTTGGGCCAAATCATTCTGGAAAGTTCGGGTCGCTATAATGGTCTATCCGGACTCGCCTATAAAGCTAAAAATCTATTTGGAATAAAAGGAACAGGCACAGCAGGTTCGGTCAAAGTGAAAACAACGGAATATGTAAAAGGTGAAAAAATTGTGGTTATTGCCGAATTTGCTAAATATAAAACCTATTATGATAGTATGCTAGATCATGCAAATCTATTATTAACTCCTCGGTATCAAAAATATTTAAAGGATGTTACCAATATTGTAGATTACGCCCATGGTATACACGACGCAGGATATGCGACTGACCCGGAGTATGCAAATAAACTGCTTAAAATTATCTACCAATATGATCTATGGAAGTTAGATGAATTTAACCATTAAAATCACCTTCTGAAAAGGGGTTTGAGTAAATTGATTCATTTTCAAGAAGTAACAAAAATATATCCTAATGGAGTGCATGCATTAAAAAACATTAATCTGCAGATCTCAAGTGGTGAATTCGTCTTGATGATTGGTGAGAGCGGTGCAGGAAAATCGACCCTTAATAAACTGATTACACGAGAAGAAAAATTAACGAGCGGTGAATTAATGGTTAACGGAATAAAAGTATCAACGATAAAAGAGAAGAGAATTCCGCAATTAAGAAGATCAATTGGGATGGTTTTTCAAGACTTTCGTTTGTTATCGAAAATGACTGTTTATGAGAATGTCGCATTTGCTCAAGAAACGATTGGAGTACCGATGAACTTGATTCGTGAAAACGTCTATCATGCTCTAAAAATGGTAGGCCTTGAATCGAAAGTGAATGCTTTTCCAAAGGAATTATCTGGAGGCGAGCAGCAACGGGTTGCCATCGCCAGAGCAATAGTGAACCGTCCAAAAATGATTATCGCGGATGAACCGACTGGTAATTTAGATAGTAAAACAGCATGGGAAATCATGAAGGTTTTTGAAGATATCAACAAACTCGGGACAACGATCCTTATGACCACTCATAATAAAGAGTTTGTAGAACATACCATGAAACGAGTCATTTTAATTGAAAACGGAAGCATTCTTCGTGATCATCAAAGGAAGGTGCGAACAAGTTGAAAAAAGGATCCTACTTGAATCGACATATTAAAGAAGGAATGAATAATTTTAAAAGGAATGGCTGGATGACAGTTGCTTCGGTCAGTTCTTTAACTTTAATGATTTTCCTCATCGGGATTACCTTCCTAGTGTTGGTCAACTTAAACCACATGACAATAAAAGTAGAGAAAAATGTAGAAATACACGCCTATTTAAAGGAAATTGATTCCGAGGACGTAAAAATTCTAACTAGTACAATTCAAACGTATGATCATGTTTCGTCCGTTACGTTCATCTCTAAACATGAAGGCCTTCAGAGCTTTATGAAAAATTTAGGAGATGAGGGCGCAGCTTTTCAAACATTAAAAAACGATAACCCATTAAATGATGAATTGGTGATTAAAACAGAACAGCCAAAAGATGTAGCAGGTGTTGCCAAAAGAGTAGAAAAATTAGCGCTAGTGGATAAAGTGGCGTACGCTAAAAACGTGGTTGGTCCCCTGGTTACCTCTACAAAAATAGCCCGTTTGGCTGGGATCATTTTTATTATTTGTCTCACCCTTTCAGCTGTTCATTCAGTAACGAACACGATTAAAATTACGGTATTGGCGAGAAAAGAAGAAATTCAGCTTAGGAAATTGATTGGAGCTACAAACGGATTTATTCGTCTTCCTTTTTTTATTGAAGGTTCTTTCATTGGATTGTTAGGAGCAATGATTGCAAGCACTCTCATCTTGACAGGATACTATTTTGTTTATCTTTATTTTAGTAGATATATTGATCTGGACTTTATTGAATTGCTCTCCCCTCTCCCCCTCATTCCGATTTCTTGTTTGATTCTGCTTCTTTTTGGGGTTTTCATCGGAATCATGGGAGCTACTTCATCATTAAGACGAATTTTAAAGGTTTGATTTTTGGATCGAATTTACCTCCTACACAATATACTTGGTTAAAAAAGTGCTAAAGATTGTAAATTCAGATCTTTGGCACTTTTTTTGTCTTTACCTGCCATTCTTTTCTTCCAATCTCGTTTCAACTATTTGTTAAAAACTGTAATATCACAAAAAACAATTGTAAACGATTACAACACACGATATACTTTATACTAAATTACTGTTCGAAGGGTGAATACAACATGAGACAATATATCTTTCTCTTGGATGAAGCAGTGAGTCCTCGAGAAATAAAGATTGAAGCATCAGGAATGATGGAGGCCTTCAAAAAAGCAAAAGAATTCCGGAAAAAAATCATGGTAAATACCAAGAAAAATGTTGACATGATATTTAAATGTGTAAAATATTAAAGTGGAAGAATTTAAGGAAAATAGACTCGTTAGAATAATGAGTTGAAAAAAGGATCGCCTTCTTGGCGATCCTTTACTTGTTCTTTCCATTATTTTCTTTGGTATCTTGACGGATCGCAGCCTTTTCTATTGCTGCTTGTGAAACCTGTTGTCCATGATTGCTTGTTGTTGTCGTAGTTGTTGAGGACTTTGGAGCAGTATTGGCCACTGACTTTGTGCTTGATGTCCTATTCCCTGTTGACCCCGTTGTAGTGGAATTTTGACTCGAAGTAGTAGTATGAGTCGCAGGGGCTGTTGAATGAATGGTCGTTGAGGCAGTTCTAGTTGTTGTAGTATTCTTTTGAATTGGTACTACAACTTTATCACTCTTCTTTTCATTCGTTACAACCGTTTTTGGTGCAGTGCTAGGATGTGAAGCCGTAATTTTCACGTCTTTTACAGTCGTTTTTGCTGTTTGAGCCTCCACATTTTTTTCTTTTGGAGTTTCTTGTATTGCTACGGTCACTGCTTTATTTACTAAATTACCTTCAGCCACCGTTTTTTCCGCTTGGTTCACGTTATTTGCTGATTTTTGTGGTTGATTCTTCCCTGTTTTTTCGAGATTGTCCATTTGATCCGTAATTTTTTGGTTCTCAGACTCTGTTACATCATTTCCTTGCGTGATTTGTTTTATAGTATCTCCAAACAAGGCATTCGTGACAGAAAACGTAACTGATCCCACTAACACCATCGTGAGAGCTCCTTTAGTCAGTTTATTCATTTGTTTCTCCTCTTATCTTTTTACGCGCAATCGCCCTACAAAATTCGACCAATTCATAGAGTTTCTGGGGGTATTCGGTATAGTCAAATTTACTTATTTTATCTCTATTCTTCAAGGTAATTAAACCCAAAAACATAGTCCTAAACCATCAAAAAATGAAAACCTTCCATTCTACCCCCATAATCCCGCACCCACATCCTAACCTTCTGTTGGTAGTCATTTTTTGTCGAAAAAACACTGTCCACTGGAGACAGACAATTTCATCAAAAAGTCCACGAACGGTGCCTGTCACCCAACACCAAAGGAGGAATCTTATGAATCGAATTTTTAGGTGGATGGTTCGATCGTTGTTTGCGCCTGTTACGGGAAGTGGCGGGGCGGTGGCGAGTACACTTGGATTTTTCTTGGGTTTTATACCTTTATATAGTGCTAGAATTCCATTAATGCTTGCCTTTTCCCTCATTTTCCGTCTTAATATTATTGCTTTATTCTTTGGAACGTTGATCACCATTTTTATTCCGATGGTTCGTCACTTACCGTTCCTAAATTTAGAGGCCATGGAAGGATATATGAATGACTGGCTATCCTCCACCCTAAAAACAAAAATACAGCTTACCCAATCCATTACAACTGGGATTTTTGGAGGGTTAATCGGTCTTTCCTGCTTCTTTTTCTTCCATTGGTTCTATAATTTAGGACTGAAGAAAAATGAACGCGACCAAGAACATGTTTTTCTTGATCCTGCTAAAAGGCGCTGGTCGATTATCATTCGAATGACCACAGGCTTTAGTGTATTCATCCTTTTAGTTTCAATGATTTTTATAGATAGCCTGTATACAAATCCAATGTTTCCAGAACTGCAATTGAGTAAAACGGCGGAAACGAGTGGGATAGTTCCTGTTAATCAACCCTTAAATGAGGAACAGTTAGCCGCACAGTTCCAGAAAACGAATCCTTCCCCGCTTATTCAAAAAAATAATCAAGGGATTCAACAGACAAGCAAACAAGAAATATATGGTTTTTACGTCAACTGGGATGAAAACAGTAAAGCATCATTTAATAAACACATCCATTCCATGACAACACTCATCCCAGAGTGGCTTCAGCTCAATTCTGACCTCACCTTAAAGACAAGCACAGACTCGTCTATAAAGGCCGAGGCAAAAAAACACCAAATTAAGGTTCTCCCTTTAGTGAATAATTACATCAACAATAAATGGGATGGTGAAACTCTCCATCGTTTATTTACGACACCCGGGGCTGAAGACCGTTTGATAAACAATTTGTTAGCATATGTAAAAACCAATCACTTTGACGGGATCAATATAGATTTTGAAGGCGTCCAGCAAAGGGACAAAGCGAATTTAACTGTTTTTATGGATAAAGCTTCGAAAGCTTTTCACGAGCATGATCTCATGGTCACAATGGATATTCCGCCAATGAACAATAGTTTTGACTATGCTTCATTAGCATCCAAGGTTGACCGTATGATTGTTATGCTCTATGACCAGCACAACTCCACGAGTAAACCTGGTCCTGTTGCCCCAACGGATTGGGTAAAAGAGAGTTTAAACCAGCTCCCAATCCCTTCTGAAAAATTAATTGTGAGTCTCGGAAGCTTTGGGTACGACTGGGAAGAAAATGCTAAATGGCCAGCTGAAACCATGACATTCGGGGATATCATGAATCTCGGAATCGGCACCAACCTGCAAATATTTTGGAATAAACAAGCAGGCAACCCCTATTTCCGTTACAAAATAGATGGAAAAAACCATATTGTTTGGTTTTTAGATGGTGCAACCTTTTATAATCAAATGAAAACAGTGATGGAGACAGGTTCAAAA
Organism: Neobacillus cucumis; assembly: GCF_016107705.1. The sequence goes on along the minus strand of NZ_JAEHGC010000009.1, from coordinate 183,663 downwards.
GGAATTGCCGTTTGGCGCCTCGGTTCTGAAGATCCTGCGATTTGGAAGTACATCAATAAACCAAAGGAAATGAATGATCCATCCGAATCTCTTAAAACCCTGGTCAGTCCTGAACCCGTTCAGTATACAGGCGATGGAGAGATTTTAAAAATTGCTTCTCCAGCACAAAATGGACACAGAACGATTCAAACCGATGCACAGGGGTGGATTCAAAATGAATCCTATACAAAATTACCAATGCCTTTCGAAGTGGTTCGTTCTGGCAATGTGGAACGGAAGAAAGTAGTCCTTACCTTTGATGATGGACCGGATCCAAAATATACACCAGAAATATTGGACATTCTGAAAAAGAATCATATAAAAGCAGCCTTCTTTATCGTGGGCCAAAATGCCTTGCAACACCCGGAACTGGTGAAAAGGATGTATAATGAAGGCCATGAAATCGGCAGTCATACCTTTACACATCCAAATGTTGCGTCCACGACATCAACTCAAACCAAAGTTGAGCTCAATGCAAATCAGCGGCTGTTTCAGGAAATTACCGGGCATTCAATGAATCTTTTCCGCCCGCCGTATGTCGCCGATGCAGAACCGAGCTCAAGGGACGAACTGCTGCCGATATGGCGGGCGCAGGAAATGGGTTATACCATGGTCGGTGAAGCTATTGACTCGGAGGATTGGCAAAGGCCATCTAGTCAAGAAATTGTAAAGCGGGTATTGGATCAACTGCCGGAAGGTAATATTATCTTGATGCACGATGCCGGCGGTGACCGCTCCCATACAGTAGAGGCACTGCCGATCTTGATAAAAGAACTTAAACAACAGGGTTATACCTTTACTACCATTTCTGATCTTATTGGGAAAAATAATCAACAGATCATGCCCCCTGCCGATGCAGACCGACCTTATTTTGTCTATGATCGGGCGATATTTATGCTGGTACAAGGCTGGCGTTCAGGGTTAAACGTGCTGTTCTATTCCGCAATTGTATTAGGAATTTTACGTCTGCTGCTCTTTGTTTTCCTTTCCAGCAGGCAGGTAAAACGGTATAAAAAAACGGAGATAGATCCTAGCTTTACCCCTTTTACGAGTGTCGTGATCGCGGCCTACAACGAGGAAAAAGTCATTTGCAAAACGATTGATTCGATTTTATCGAGTGACTATCCTGCATTTGAGGTGCTGGTCATTGACGATGGATCAAAGGATGATACGGCTGGTGTAGTTCAAAAAATGTATGCAAACCATCGTCGGGTTCGGTTAATTAAAAAAAGCAATGGCGGAAAATCCACGGCCGTGAATCTTGGTTTTAAAGAAGCAAAAGGAGAAATCGTAGTGGCGCTTGATGCGGATACACTCATTGCCGAGAACGCCATCACCCTGCTTGTGAACCATTTTAAAAACGAAAAGGTTGCGGCTGTTTCAGGTAATGTCAAGGTTGGTAATAAGGGGAACCTCCTTACAAACTGGCAGCATATCGAATATGTGACCGGCTTTAACCTGGAAAGAAGAGCTTTTGCCACGCTCAACTGCATTACGGTTGTACCAGGTGCAATCGGGGCATGGAGAAAAACAGCGGTGGAAGAAGCGGGATACTTTCAAGAAGATACACTGGCAGAGGACACCGATATCACGCTAACCCTTTTACGACAAGGGAAAAAGATTGAATTTGAGGAAAAGGCCTACGCCTATACAGAGGTTCCGGAGGATCTAAAAAGCCTGGCAAAGCAGCGTTACCGATGGGTTTATGGGACCCTGCAATGCCTATGGAAACATCGAGGGGCTTTATTTAATATAAAGCACCCATCATTAGGATATATCGGCCTGCCAAACATGTGGATATTCCAATATCTTTATCAAACGATCTCGCCGATTGCGGATTTCTTGTTCATTCTCGCCCTTTTTGGTGAGCACCCAGGTAGAGCCTCGATTGGGTTTATCCTGTTTTATGTACTTGATTTCGCTACTGCTCTTTATGCATTCAGTTTGGAAAAAGAAAGTCCAAAACCACTGGCTTCCTTGTTTCTACAACGCATCTTGTATAAACAGCTGATGACGTATGTCGTAATCAAATCCATCTTCTCTGCAATTAAAGGCGTTACAGTTGGATGGAATAAACTAAAGCGAAATGGGAATGTCACACAGGAAGCTGCTATGGCGAAGGTTGAACAGAATATGTAATGCGATTTTTATGAAGGTCCTTCCTGTTTGGGGAGGGCCTTTTTTCAAAGGAAAAAGTGGGAAAGGTTCCCTGCCTCGAAATAATCCAACACCTTTATGAAGGATATTTTCCAGCTTTTCATTCACGATTTCGTCCTTCATCTCTTTTATGAAGGACGTTTTCTCGCTTCTTTTTACGATTTCTTCCTTCATTACCCTTATGAAGGACGTTTTCCAACATCATCCTTATAATTTCGTCCTTCAACTACCTTCTGGATTGTATCAATAAACACCCAAAAATTAGGCTAAACTAAAAATGGAGGTCATGTATATGATTGGTTATCTTGGCTCGATAAGAAAATTTGATCATTTTAATAATGAAACACCTGTTCAAAATGTAAATAATGGCATCGATACGATTGGATATTGGTTTACATCAGATCTCCAATCGGCAAAACCCTACGCAATGGGTACGGAGACTATCATTCAAAAATCCGATATGGAATTTTGGGAGGATGGAGAACCGAAAGTAGTGCAGTTTGAAAGGCCGGTCCGTGGTTTTATCTATAAAGTCTATGTGGACGAACCAAATCTTAAGGAATATAAATCGAATTCAGAGGATTCTTATGATTTATTTATGAAAGAACGTGACAAATACTGTGATTATCTAGGTGCCAAAAAAGCCTGGGAGGATCAAGCAATTCTCTTAAATAAAGAAGAGGCCAATTCTGAATTCCGAAACAGCCTTATGAAAATAGGATTCGAAGGTTTTGTCCTACGAAATTCGGAGCAACAAAACGGAGTTACAGACTTGTATTGTCTTTTTTCTCAGGAACCACTCCACATAACCGATGTAATACCTATAGATGATTTAGAGTAAAAAAATATACCTGTTTTTTTGTCATAGAATCCCCCATTAATAAGACTTTTCATTTCATTTATCCCCCAGTCTAATTTGTGATTTCAGTTGTACAAAAAAAAGAAGAGGTACGCCTCTTCTTTTTTAAAATGCATCTATTTTTTCTTATTATTCTTTTGGTTATTGTTTTTTGAACTATTGCTTTTGTTTTTGTTATTGCTGTTGCTATTTTGTTTCTTGTTGTTATTTGAACTTTTCCCCATCCCCATCACACCTCTCGGTAAAATAAAATGCAGTAAGTTTTTAGCCTCCTATAGACTATTCATGGAAGGGGGAATTTTACAGTGATTAACTGAAAAAGGGGCGAATGAAAAACGCCTTTTTTTGTCCAAAAAGTGCAGTAAAATCCACACACGAAAAAAACAGCCAAAAGTTTTTGGCTGCGTCGCTTTACTTAGTAGGTCACCTGATATATCACAATCTATTCCTTATCTCCAACAATTGTCTCACCAATTTTAGGTTTAGTCTCCTGTTTAGACTTATTTGTATTCCTGTCAAACCCAGGCTCCGTGGTACCAGTTGACATTAATGGTTGTTGGATAAGATCCGGAACTTTATCATTATTGGCCATTTTTTTACCCCTTTCTAGCTTCGATCATTCAGGATAATTGGGTGAACCCTGCTCTTCTGGAATTTTGTTCCCTTCTTCACTGGATCGTTTTGATATTTCCGGATAGCTTTGATGGCCCAGCTGAGGAAAAACGGGATCATCTTTCATTACCGCAATAATCTCTGGTGAAAAAGGTATGGTTACTTTTGGTTGATTCTCGGGCACTATATTTCACCTCCAGTTTCTATTTTCTTCTTTAATCTCACTCTTTATGAGAATGCCAGCTTAAAATGTAATTTTGTATTAAACAATTAGTCGTGTTCTCTCTTTTTCTTCTGAACGGAAATGATGACAATGGATACAATAAATAAAAGTAAAGGGATCAATGATCCCATTAAAATATTTAGTGGAACATACGTATGTAAAAGAAACTCGTTTAACTCACTAAAGTTTTCAACAAAAATGAAAGATCCAACACCAATCATCCAAGCTAAGGGGATTACTAGAGGCTGGTAGGAACGTAATTTAAATATCTGTCCTATTCCAAGACTTAGGCCGTAATAAAATATGGAGACCCGGATCATTAAGCCTACTGTCCAAAAAAGGATTGCAATCGCATCAAAACGATTGATTACTTCACCCGCACTGATATAACGGACTTCTGAAAAGGTTGGAAATGACATTTTTGCTGCCTCTACAGGACCGAACAAGGCAATGGGTCCTGTAATGGGTCCTAGGAAGAAAAGTAGTGTGATCGCCGCTGTCCAGATTCCAGTTTTAACAAGTTTTTTGGGATTTTGTACATACGGAAGAACCATTCCTAAAACTACAAATTCCCCAAACCATCCCATCACCGATAAGGATCCAATGGCAACTCGAGGAAACCCATTTCCAAGTATCGGTAATAAATTACTATAGTCCTTTTTTTCTCCCATCGTTAAAAAAACGACCCCAATAGCAAAAATTACTAAAACAGGGAGCATGATTTGATTGAGCCGCCCAAGTGACTCTAATCCTGAATATACAATGAATCCTGTAAGCATGAGAATAATTGCAACAAAAGCCCACATGGGTGTGTCGCTCATAATAAGCTTATAGGATTCCGCAAACAGCCTTACGCCAAGAATAGCCATTATAAAGAAATAAAAAAGATAGAGAACACATACTATTTTTCCCACCCATGAAAATTGGCTGTATAAAATTTCAATCAGTGTAAGCCCTGGAAAGGTCTGGGATAACTTAACGATCGCTATAATTCCCATCAGCCCTAGAATGGTTCCGAAAATGGCAGCAATCCAGCCATCTTGTCGACTTTGCTGGAGAATAATCGTGAGTAATATTAAATGTCCGATAATCGTTAAAGAAGTAATCCCAAGCATCGCTGCTTGGATATTACTGATTCGGCCTCTCTCAATCATGTAGGATACCTCCGTTTCATACTCCAAAGGGATTCATCATATTCAAAAGTTTAGAAATTGAATATAGATCATCGGTATAAATCGTAAAAATTCCGAAAATGATTGTAAGACCAATGATTCCTAATTGTATAACTAAAGTCTTATAATCTTTTCTTTTCCAAACATAGTAAATATGAAGCCCTGAAGTAGCCAAAATTAAAAGGATAAATAATAGACTTAATAGGATTTTCATTGCACTACCTCGATTCATTAGCTTTGCTTGGAGTTTTCAATAGTCCATAGCGATCTATCGTTGCTGAAACATTGACATCTACATTCATATTCCTCAAGCCGCCGCTTCTCCAGCCCTGGGCTATTTGATCCCACTTTTCCGGGTATTTGCGATAGATTGCTTTACCAAACCCAAAGATATCGGTTTCCCAATTTTGTTGTGCAATGGATAAGGCACTTAAAGCCTCGTCTCTAATTTTAGCTTCAAATTGTTTGTTTAATTTATCCATTTGTACTGTATCAATGGTAAAATTTTTACAGGTTACCTCAACCAAATCTGCCTGTGTTTGAATGGTAACTGTCATTTTGGGTTGTCCATTTGGAAAGGTTGGGACCATTGTGGAGGATGAATTCGTTACATTTAGGCCAACAGTTCCTTCTTTATTTGTACTTCCACAATCTAAAATCAAATTTTCATGGTTAAGGTCACCTAGTAACCACAGAAGTCCTTTCGTTTCATCGTCATTAAGAAAGCCTTTTAGGCTGGCACCTTTAAATACAGCAGTTTCATTAAGAGTAAGTACTTGAGGTTCAATTGTATTTTTTTCTGCTTTCTTCGAAGAAGAATCCTTAGTACTATTCCCATGTTCCATAGCTGACAAACTAATTACCCCAGTGTAGGGATCGACCGTATCACTTGTAAGGGCATTGGTAAATTGGCTAATATCTTTTACCATATTCGTTGCAGAAAAACGATTTCTTAATGCTAAATCGTGTAATTCTGTTGCAAGTGTTGGATTTAAGACTGGAGTCTGTTTAATCAAATCGCTAGCATTTCCTTTTGTTACAAACAATTCAATACTAGGACGGAAATCATTTTGTCGTTTAAAAAAATCTATTGCTGTTTCCATTTGATTCTCGGCGGCTTTTTTTCCAAATACCACCACATTGGCATGACCAAGAAAAATTTTTTCAGGAATAGATTTTGACAACTTTCCCATTGCATCGAATAAGTTTTTACCAGACGCCGAATGGATAACAAAACTTTCCTTCTTCGGTCCTTGCAAATCAGAGCCCTGCGCAAAAAGCATATTGGGCCTTATAACAGAAACGGTTAAGACCACATCACCTGAGTTATCCTCATCAACACCAATGATATTGATGATGGCCAAATTATTAATTTCTTGCGCACTCCAGCAACCTGTAAGCGAAAGAAGCAAAAGGATAGGTAAAAAAACTGATAAAAGACTCTTTTTTTTAGTCATCTTTTGTCCCCTTTTCCTTGTTTGGAAGCTTTGAATAGTTTTCAGCCCCAGCACGGGCTATATTTTCTATGTCTAGTCCTGGTGGGCGTGTATCCATTGCCCACCATGGAGCCCTGATAAACACATCTTTCCATCCTTCCTTTCTTGAAGGTGATACAGGAGAAAAGTATGGTACCCCAAAGGATCGTAAACTAACCAAATGGGTTAAGCCAAACATCAAAGCCACGATAATACCCATAAATCCAAACAAGCCTGCCAAAAGTAAGATCGGGAACCCTGCGAATCGAATCACTTGATGAAACCGGTAATTCGGGAGAATAAACGAAGTTAAGGAAGTTACAATCATAACAATCGCTAATACGGGTCCGACGATTCCTGCTTGAACACCTGCCTGTCCTACTAAAACTAAGCCCAGAATGGTAACAACACCACCACCAAGAGTTTTAGGCATCCTCATTCCTGCCTCCCGAATCAGTTCGTAGGTAATATACAAAAAGATTGCTTCAACCAATGCAGGATATGGTAAGGATTCACGAGAGGCAGCAATTCGAATTAAGAAAGGCGTTTGCAGCAAATCTTGATGAAAGGTAGTCAAGCCAACATAAAATGCGGGTAGAATTAACGTAACAAAAAGACCTAGGAAACGCACCCATCTTACGATCGTGGCAACTAATGAACTATCGTAATAATCGTCTCCTGCATGGAGGAATTCAACAAACACGACGGGTACTGTTAGGACAAATGATGTTCCGTCAATAAAAATGGCTACCTTTCCATCTAACAATCCCCCACATACTCGATCTGGGCGCTCAGTACTATATATTGTAGGAAATGGAGATTTTGGCGAGTCTTTAATCATGGATTCGATATATTGACTTTCAAGGATTCCATCTATTTTTATTCGGGATAGACGTTCCTTTACCTCGTTTACAATGTCTTCGCTAGCAATCCCATCTATATAGACAATGCTTAATTTTGTTTGTGTTTGCTTTCCAAGTGTAAGATTCTCTACTTTTAGATTGGTGGTAAGCAAACGTTTTCGTACTAACATTAGATTTGTTTGGATATCTTCAACAAATCCTTCCTTCGGTCCGATAACTGCAGGTTCAGTAGTGGGCTCTGAAACTTCCCTTCCAACTGAGTCTGCCGTTTGAAAGGTGAAAAATTGGTTTTCCTCCTCAACCATTAAGACCATATTCCCAACTAAAACTTCGTTCGCAGCAACTTGAAGTCCAGTTGATTCCTTAATATTGGTGAATGGGAAGAGTTGATTCATATAAGGCATTAATGGTTCAGCAGTATTTTCTTCTTTTTGATTCCTTAAAAAAATGGAAATCCTCTGTTCAATTTTATTAAGTTTTTGATCATTGATCATATCTTTTAAGTAAAATAGGCTCGCTTTTTTACCTGCTATTTTAATTCTTCGAGAAACGAAATCATCACAATTCGCAAATAATTCTTCAACATCCGTTACATTATCTTCATAAGAGACCATCAAATACACCTCCGTAAGATAGGTTTTTCATTAAAAAGAGATATTATACTTTCATTGGAAATTAATAGATTTATTTGAGAAGTTCTTCATTAATACAAATTTTTCCAAATAATCTTTGGATGATGGAATATTATCGACTTTATAAGAAATAATAATGACACAACATGGAAAGTCATACTATTGAAAAAAGTCTTGGCTAGTTTAAAGCCAAGACTTTTTCCGTTCGTATAATGGGTATCTGCGGTTGTTAATTCAGGTACTCTCAACGTCCTTCATCATGTTTTTTAAATAGTAATCTAGTAATTCAGGGTACTCCAATATTTCCTTTGCTCCCTGATCACTAAGGCAATAGGTGCCCCTTTTTATACGATCAAACCAGCCATAATAGTTTTTTGTTAAAATGGAGGATGTTTTATCTCCAGACCCCATTTGAAGGAGTGCCTTTGGAGATAAGGGACCGGACTCACGCAGGTAACAGGCAATTTGAATACAATTTTCTTTATAGGCGGTCATAATTTTGGTCCGATTACTTCCGCCGATATTAAAGTCAGCACTTCGGCCGCCTATTTCTTTCAAAATTGCCGCCCACTTCCCTTTGCTCTTACCCCGGCTCTTTTTTGAATGAAAGGGTGATGGGTGAAAAATCAGGTCTGCTTTTAAGCCTTTTCCTGAAGGAGAGACCACAATCAGACCCAACTCCAGTCTGCGGATAAAATGACATTTATCTGCCCAACGCCTTGAGTTTAATCGATATTTGGGTTTGGGGATTGCTACATAAACCTGATCCGTTATGCGCTGGCGTTTTGCTGCCTGGATGAGTAAATCAACACTTAACGAGAGTTTTAATTCAATAATCGCAAGCTCTTCCCCTTTTACGGCAACCATATCACAGTCTTTAACTTCACCGTAGACATCATAACCTTCTCGGGAAAAATATCTTTGAATGGGTTTATATAAATCTTTCTCTTGTAATTTCTTACCTTCATTCATTATGTAGTCACCATTTCTATTTTCTATACCTATCATTCTAACATCGAAAAATAAGAAACCAAAATCGGTTATAGAAAAGAAGATAGAACCCCTCCCTCATAGATTTTTCTATCTTCTTTTGTATTTTTTTACAGACCATGATTACTCCAATTTTTCGCGTTTAATTTGTTGTTGCAGATGAATAATGTCACTATCGTTATTAATTTTTTCAGGAACGATATCCTCATCCCCTGGCATTAACCTCCACCCTTTATTTAGGACGAAGCGTAGCCAAGATCCTGCAAGCCATGAGGTGATGAGCGCTAGCATTACGAGAATGGCAAAGAAATCTTGGTTGATAATCCCTGCTGAAAAGGCAACAGTCGAAAGAACAATTCCTGGACCTCCGCGTGCATTCATGGCCATTGCAAAGTTCATACTTGTAATTCGGTCCTGACGAATCAGCTTACAGGCAAGGTAAACAATAATAGATTGTGCAAGCGTTGCAAATAACAAATATTGAATAAAGAATACTGGATCAAAATGCTTCGCTAAATCTAATTTAAGTCCTACCACAGCAAAGTAAACGGGGATAAACCATGAAAATGAAATGTGAAGAACTGACTGCTCTAATCGTTTGAACAATGTGGGTGGTAAAGCCATCTTTGCGCCGATTCCAGCTAAAAGAGCACCGAAAATCGTATCGATATTCAAATACCCTGCAACAGAAGAGACAACAAACATGATAAATAAAAAATATCCTACATGAGAGGCTCTAAATAAAAAATTCCCGTTTCGAATCGTTAAGTTTTTAAACAAAAAGCGGAGAACAAATATAGTAACAAGAATAAACCCTACAGTTATCCCTACACTTTTTAAAACAGCTCCAGCCGTAACAGGTCCCCCATGGCCCGCAACCGCGGTAGCTATTCCTAGCGCCACCCAAAGCAATGTATCATGAACACCCGCAATGGCGATCACAAGCTTCGCAAATCTTGAGTGCATGATACCCAGGTCATTGAAAATTTTGGAGATAACAGGTATGGATGTTACAGCAATCGAAATGGCCACGACAATCTTGATGGCAAACACACTATTGGCTGGACCTAAAAACTGACCAAAATCAATTAAATAAGATGCTAACCAACCAAGTGCAAATGGTAGAATGGTCGATGCAAGAATAATAACAGATGTAATTTTCCCATCACCTTTTTTAAATTTAGTGTGGAATTTTAACCCCGAACAGAACATAAGTAGTGTCAGACCAATTTGGTACATAAGCCCAAACATGCGATCTTCCTGTGGAAACCCGGCAAACAGCCAAGAAAAAGCATGGGGATAAAAGTAGCCAAGTAATGTAGGACCCAAGATAATTCCCGCCGCCACTTCACCTATCACGCGGGGAATCATTAATCGCTCAGCAATAAAACCAAGTAAATGGGCCATTGCTAACAGGATGGCTGTGGCCAACAAAAAGTGACTAAGTTCTATAGAACTAAAATCAAACAATCTAAACCCTCCTTAAATTTATTACACAACATAACCTATGCTGTGTAGTACAAGTTTGTGGAGGGCAATAGTTTAGACATGCCGAACTATTTTGGACAGGTCGATTTATTGTATTAGAAATAGGACCTCGTTAGGATATTTACAAATGATATTTAGAAAAAGTCAAAAGGGTCTTCCTTTCCAATTATCTTTTTGTACGCCCGTAAAAGTCCCTTTCAATTCCTTTTTTCCAGCTTCGATCAAGCTTTTTGCCACTTCGAAGGTTGCTCACAGCTTCATTCACTGCTTCAAAATTTACTTCCGTTCCAATCTCATCAGCATGATAATCAACTGCAAAGTCTTCATGAATTCCAAATTGAGCAGCAGTCGAGATGGCATCAATATTGGCTCCGAGGAAGAGGAATTCCCAGCCATATTTCTCTTTTTGATGCTTCACCATTTTTTTGATTTTCTCCCTAGAGAATTCCCTGCTGGCATTTTCCATGCCATCTGTGGTAATCACAAACAGTACCTTTTCAGCCCGTTCCTCTTCCATTGTTTTCCTCTGTACCTTGACGATTTTTTGAATCGTAAAACCGATGGCATCTAATAGTGCGGTCGTACCCCCCACTTTGTAATCTTTATCCGTAATCGGAGAAATGCCTTTCACATGAATTCTGTCATGTAATAGTTCAATATCATGATCAAATAATACAGTCCTGACAACTCCCACAGCTAAAGCAGTGGGGTTCTAAGATATAGTGGCTAACTGCCTAGTACACTTCTCAACGATACCCTTATCTTTCCTTGCGGAAAGAGTTTCTATCGAAGTACTGGTGTACGTTCTCCTAGAACATTAACGGACGTATTGCGTATAGCAAGACACTTCGCCAAGCAAGCCCCTTCGGACTCCTTGTGTGTTTTTCGTTCCGACTTCTCATGGGCGTTATCACGACCAATCAGGTTTGTGTTTATGCGACAAACCAACGCAATGTTTTGCTTGGTGATTGTTTTAATCGTGCAATCTCACGATTATGCAATTGAACGAAGTTATACCATTTTGCATTACATAAATCAACATCAACGGAGTTAAGAGTTTCATTCGTATTTCCAATCAAAAAAGCACTATATAAATCACGTTGGATAAGAAGTTTTTCAAAATCATTCCAACGTTCCGTGATCTGTTTCTTGGTGTATTTTCCAGTTTTATGGTTGAATTGGCTTGCTTTTGTAGCGTAGGTATCAATTTTCTTAAGTGATTGTCCTTGATAACTAAGTTTACGGTCGATAATTGTTAGAAGCATTGCAGGGGCATGGTTTGCAATTGATTTGCCAAACCGTTTCTTGGAGTTAATCTTGCCATTCTTCCTATTGCGAGTTGTTTTCTTTGTCCGCTTTTGAAGCGACTGAAACCTCATGGTTTCTACTCGTATATCAGAACCTAGTGCAAGAATATCGTTCGCTAACTTTTCATGTGATATTTTCCGATGGACAGCTATTTTCCGATACAATTCCTTCCTTATCTTTCGAAGCTTTTTGTATGTATTGGAGTAGTTCCATTCCAAGCGACCTTTCTTAAAAGTGCCATCTTTATTGAAGTTGTGGGTATTCGTTGACCGTTTAGACCGATCCATGGCACGCTGAATACGTCTTAATTTAGGAAAATCAGCATTGCATTCTGGCGCAAGCTCACGAAGTTCAACGGTATTTTCACTACAAACAGCAATTGTAGATGAACCAATATCGATTCCTACACGTTTGGTTTCATCATTCGCGACTTTTCTATTCCGTTTTTTTGGTGGATAACCTTCTTGAATAAGTTGCACAAAATAGCGAGCTTTTCCACGTAGTTCACGTTTCAACATACGCACATACTTTGTCTTATCCATTAAGGCTAGGTGTGCGTATTCATCATTGGCTTTCGGTGCAATTGGCAAACACAACCAATTTTTAGGGTTTGGATGTTTCTTTGTTGGCCTATCTCCCCAAATAATATTGCCGTCTTCGTATCGCAATCCAGTTTGGTTTGATTTGTTTTCAACAGAAATATCATCATCAAACTTTTTGAAGTGTACTTTTCGAGCCTTGCCAAAATGTAGTTTCTATACTGTTTGGAACGCTCTTGTCGCCAGTTTTTGTGCTTCTAAGCTTCCGATATTTCCCTTAAATTTATGTTGAACTAGTTTCACAAAATCGTGGAGACCATATTCAGAAAAGCCGTTAGCTAAACGGATCTCGGAAAGTCGATGATTGCGTTCTTTGGACTTCGGCTCTTTCAGCAACGTATGATATTCCTTAGTAGATTTCACAGATTTATGACGTTTGAGAGCTTCGCCTAGACAAGAATTGTAGACTGTGCGGACAATCTTGAATTTCTTCTCTATTCTATGTTTTTGCCAGGCTAGGATGTTTAACGAAAATTCGATTGTATAGGTTGGTGTACATTTTCTTGCCATAGGTTTCAGCTCCTTTCTAGTTCCGCTTTTTCTGATTTTCAACGTATTGCTTAATGCCTACTAGAACACCATATCTTTAATTTTTAAAACAACTTATAAGTCTATTGTAGCACACATGTTCCCCTTTTTCAATAAAAAGACAGTGATACTTTCAAATGCTTGAAGTACCACAAACCTTTCGGTTAAAGTAGTACTCCGCATTTGACCTCCCTATCATCCCATGTCTAAAGACGGGCTAACGCCCTGCATGGGCTTTCTCGTTCGGAAAATCTGTAATTACGGCTTCTCCTACCTTGCACTCCCCGATTTTGTTACAAGCCTCTTGTAACTCCCTCTCACCTGCCGCACGAAATAAAGCGCCACATACACCTCCGCCCATTTTCAGCGCTGTATTGGCAGCATTCACAATCGCGTCAACCTTCATCTTCGTTATATCATGGCGAACAATCTCTAATGACATGGTTTATTCCCTTTCCAATTAAGGTCTTTTTTCTATTCTAACAATCTTAGAGAATGAAAGGAATTCTAAAATAGAAAACCTCAAACTTCCTGATTCCATCGATATTTTTATATGAAAAAAAGAATGACTTTTCAGCCACTCTTAGATGTTAGGGTATGATGGATGCTTAATATTCTAATTCTTTGTCCTGAATATCAATTATTTCATTATAAAACGCAGCCATTGCTGTCGAGACATAAGGAACCAACCACAAGAACCCAATTCCCAATGTGAACAAACAAAGAATACCCCAGCCAATAAAACTTAGCCCCAACAAGAAATATTTCCACTTATACCCGTTCATTCTTCTTCTGCTCTCTGTTATTGCCTCAAGCACGGAATATTCTGGGTGGTCCCGCAATAGGTAATAGGTTTGAGAGTAAGCAATACTTTTAATGATACCGGGAATAAACAGTAATAAGGACCACAAAAAAACAAATAGCCCTTGTAAAATAGATACGCCAATCATTTTAAAGGATGTTTTTCCATCCTTATAGATCGAAAAAGCATAAGAAATTTCCGGATTGTTTTGTCTTACTACTGACAAATAAAACCAATATACACCAACCGTAAAAGGAATGAGCGCAATCGATATGAGGGTACTTACAAAACTTCCTCCTGGCGATGTATCCTCTCGCTTAATCCATTCAGCAGGTCCGCCGCTCATCATCATTTCAATTAATGTAGGTAATAAAAAGTTGAGAAGGAATAGAATGAACGTTAATAAAACACCTAATCCCCATTTCCCTTTTAAAGATAATTTTGCCTGTCTTTTGATTTCTGAGATGCTTAAATTCAATTTTCTGTACTCCTTTTCTCTCATAATTTGCAAATAATCATAAGCAATAAACGGTGAGTTTTTTTACTTCTCATTGCCTATCATTATTCTAAACTAATAAGCTTGTAGTAAACAACTTCCAATTTTACATTTTTCTAGAATGTATGTCATGATTTTGGGGTTTATACCAACCTTTTGTTCCTTCTTCATATTCTCGTATCTGCACAGCACGGATATTAAATATCTCCAACAAAAAGAGCCTATAAAGGCCCCTAACTTATGTTATTTTTTACGCTACCCATGTCGCACCTAGCTAAGCAAACTCCCTTTTAACCAGGCACGGGGACGGTAAGGACCCACAGGGATTTGGATTAAGCTGGTTTTTCCTTTCGAATGGATTCTGTAAAGTTCATCACATTGGTTCACATCAAATCCTAGTAGAGGATGGCCCCCCATTCCTAAAGCACACGAAACCAAGAGCAGGCGTTGCAAGAGAATGCCTGCTTCCATCTGTTGAATCCGATATCCTCTAAACCCCATTTTCTCCTTGAGGTGATTTTTGTCTCCGACGACATGCAGGCAGAGCGGCACTTGAAACAGATTTAAATTGGGCATTGTTAATCCATTTTGTACATACTCCCGAAAATCTCCCTGCGTGATTCTGCAAAGTCCATGAGTGTTGTTGTCATAGGAGTAAGTACCATTTGGAACTCCTTCTACATTATAAAAACTGCCGTACAAAGAAAAACGAGTCGCAAGCCCCACATGGGTGTCATCTAGGTCATTCTGATAAGATAATGGAAAAGTCTCTTTTAACAAAGTGGATAGTTGTGTTTGACTAACTTTCCCTATTATAAAATCAATATCGGGAGAACGCCTCTCCCTGCAAACGGATGCAAGATCGTATGAAGGGGATTCGGTAAATGGCAGCATGATTAACTCCGCACCTAAGGGAATGCTGCCACGATTCTCATTTAGGATCTTCACAAATGACTGTGTCGTTTCAAGCATCGATGCTTCATTCATCTCTTTCAGCACCGGGTAATCAATGATTCTCTTTGAACGGTTATAGGTTTCATGCTTCAGAAATGGCACTTCCTGGGATAAATCAACGGCAGAAACATTTGCTTCTTCTTTATCGTGATCAACACAATAGATAGATGGATAAATAGATAATGGGAGCACTGCATATACACTTTCGTCCTGTTCGGATAGTCCAAGTAAATGATTGATAGACCGATCAAGAAATTGGTAGCATACCCGTGAAGAGAATCCCATCCGATTGGCCACTTCTAACGATTGCCCAATTACCACACCGGCATCTAATCCTTGGAGTCTATAGGAAAAATTATTATATTTGTAGAAGTTTTTCCAAAAAACCGTCGAGACAAAAACAGTACAGAAACAGTCAGAAACGTCACAATGTCCAAGACTTCTAGATAAGTAGGAATCGTAATTTCCTTCTCGCAGCAATAGGAGGCGGTGATGTGCCACATCGTAATGGTAAATTCCCTGTGGTGCCCCCTCCAGCTTTACATACACATATAATTCATTCGGGTACAATGCTCCTCCCGAGGGAACATATCTGCGGAATAACTGGGCATAGCTTACAGCAGCTTTTTCCTCAGTCCCTTCTATGAAGGAGGATTGAGCGAATTGAGCATATTGAGTAAGGCCGTATATATACCATAAGAAAGACCCGAGCTCCTCTAGTCCGGGATTGGCCTGAGCATCTCGTTCCTTGAGAGTTAACGGAACATCTCCTGATAGTGGAATCTCAGGCAAGCCGCGGTATAATTTATAGGGAAGTGGTGCGTCTTGCCAATCTACTTCCCAATCAGGCGGAGCCAGTTTTTCCGTATCAAAGTGAAGATGATGAAGAAATGTTTCTAGGTTCACTCTTACACCTCCTGTTCTTCATTATGGGAATGGGTGAGGATAGGGATTAAGCTGTTCATACGATAACGGCTGTTTGGCATATCCAAGCTTCATTGGTACTTGGAGGACCCTTTCCAGCCCTTTGACACGAGTAAGATGATGTCCGAATGTCATCGGCAACATACCAGGAATCAATACCTTTACACAGAATAAACCGTTCCGTTTGGTAATCGGTGTCGTTTGGTCCACCACAATGACCTCGAGGTTTAACGCGCGAAACCTTTGAAGAATATCCTGAAGATCATCCTTCAAATCAGTGTACACCGGAGGCTGTGTAAATTCCTCAGCAAATGTCCGTAATGGCCGCTGATCATCCAATAAAAAGCTCAACCGCTCCTCTGCTTCCCGCAGTCCGTAAAGCAGGCCATGGTCCTCCATGTTCCGGACTGCAAATGGATTTTTAAGCATTTCTTCATATTTCTGCCGGTTTTTCTCCAATATTTCGTCATGCCTAACCATCATTCCAGCGAGCTCGTAAATCGCGCTTTTTACTGCTCTTACAGGATCAGGATTCGCACCTGCTGCACAAATGAGGTTGACACCCTTTGATCTTCTGTTTTTGGCTATTGCCCAAACACTAGGAATCTCGTTTTCCATTGTCGAATTATAAAAATATAGGTCATATTCCGACACCTCACGTATACGGTCAACCATTAACTCTAATTCTTTGTCGTTAGCAGAATAGGGATCAAGACGTGAAAGGGGCAGCTGCGCATACCAGGTTAACAAGAAAGAATCGCGCTCGACGACCTCCATAATGCCATGGAAGATGGCTTCCTCCAAGCTCCCTCCTAAGGCACACCCATTGGAGGTTTCATAAACAAAGCCCTCCCCATTGCCCAAACTGTAGTAAGCAAGTAGCTCCGGAACGAGTATAGGACGTTCTTGCATGAAGGAATAACCCCAGACCCAATTCATTGGTTGATCAGGATGAAACGGTTTAAATGGAAAACCAGGCTTTGCATATTGTATCTGGTCATGAAATCCTACTCTGGCTGGATTTAATGCTACTTCCTTTAAATGCTGATAACTTTCCCGAACTTTCTTCCTTTTCCCTTGAGGTTCAATTCCACAATATCGCTCTAACCCCTCCAAAATCGCAGTTAACTCACTCATTTCATATGAAATAGTACGACCAGCAACTCCCTCGTCCGCTCCAAACAACGGCATGTTAACCAAAACATCTGCAAATGGGAGTCTGAAATCCTCTATTTTTCCATTCATAATTCCTGTACGAAAATCCAGATAGTCATCTACCAGCACTGTTTTCAATTCATCCATCGAGCGGCAGCGAAACCCTTCACCATTTATTTTAGGACTGGACTCTAACCTAATTTGAGCTAATTCTGGTGAGTCTTCAGGTAATGGACTGCAAATCGGGCACAATGGATCAGGCAAGAAAAAATGACGGGAGTTCGTTAACATTTTCAGATTAGTAATGAACATCCTTTCTTCTAAGGACGAGGAATCTCCTTGAAGAACTTTCTGAACTTCGTTATGGATGAAGATAGCCATTTGCATTAATCCCATTCTTGATGACCATGCATCTCGCGTAACAGCTGATCCTACTGTCAATCTTGCCTGAATCTCCGACATTTCAAGGCGGTCAGGTCCGGCAAGCAAGCGCCGTTTGTCAGCACAGTGGGAGCATCCTGGAGTGCCGGGCCGTACGAAAGGGCCAATAATTCCCTCACCAAACGAAACAAAACCTCGAAGCCAAGGGATACCGGCGGCCTTGAATCTCTCATCCGCTTTTCGATGTTTGGATGGATGCCAAGCATCGTCAAGCACTAGAGCCAATTCTGTTTCTTCGGGAATTTCTTCATTCATGCTTTGACGTCTAACTTGATAGGTAGCGGACAATTGCTCAAAGACATAATCTGCTAATAATCCATCTCCGTCTATTAGAATCTGTGCAGTCATTATGAATCCCCCTCTCGTACCTGCACACCATACACCCCTGCCAGCTCTTGTTTTAAAAACGGCTCAATCGACAGATCATAAACCAATAGCTGTTTGCTGTTTCGATTTAAGACCTGAATGGAAGATTGTAACAGTTCCAATTGTGTCATTTCCTCACAAGAAGGGATTTCGAGTTTGTTTTCATTTTTTTTAAGGTAAATCATAGACTCCTTCTCATGCCTCTCTACGGAATTCTTCTGGTTTTGCGCATCCAAAAGTGCTTGCTGCAAAGTATTTCGCAATGCCAAGGTTGTATTTAAACCTACCCCTGTATACCAGCAGCCCTTTGACCTTACCCAAACCACAGGGAATCCAAATACGTCCTCTTTTAACCCAATGGCCGGTGAACCATTTAAGGTAGTAAGGGCATTTAAATAAAATCGGCATTTTTTATCTTCTATGGCTCCCATTTGTACACCCTTAACCGTATTCTGGTGATCTCCTTTTCTATTTTTCAATTCTTCATCTAGATAGGCTTGCAGCCCTCGACAAACAGCCTCAGCGATGTTTTCTCCTGAACCAATACCAATAAAACCTTCAGGAAGACTCTCATGAACATGACCTATCTGATTTCTAAACCCATAAACAGGTGAATCGATTATTTTTGAAACATACATTTCGATGCCTGTCAATCCGGCATTTCTTCTGGCTTCTTCATGTGTCAGACCCAAACAGACAACTTCCGGCAGTAGTTCTGCAGGTCCCTCTGACACTGGGTTAACGCTCTGAACATAGCACTGGGAAAGAGGAAGCTGTGGCAAATTTCGTTCCTCCCAGGTATGGAAAATACCGATTTCTTCTGAAGTTAATCGACTGAAATATTCAAACAAATCCTTTTGTTCATTCCTGTCAGATTCTTGTTTCAGTCTTACATCAAGATCATCAACCAGCCCGGGTCTCACACTATTTGACAATACAGAGGGATGTGAAATGAATGAAAGCCAGTCACCTTCCATCGTTTCAAGATTAAGCAGATAAATTTGATTATCTTGGTTTGAGCCTGCGATTCCTGTAGCTTTCTTGAAAAATTCGAATGCAGACACATTTGCCAAAATCGCTCCAGAGGTGGAAGAGAATGACTGTGTTCGCCCCTCGGCTTCCACAAGAGATGGATGAATTCTACGCCATGCAGAATCGAAGCATACTTCTGTTTCTGGATGGGTTAACGGACCGGAGAGTCCCACTTTTTCTAAACAGATAGCAGGGAGAAATGACTTCTTTTCTTCTTGGCAAACCTGATTCAGATTCCTTAATTCATTTAGATTTCCATCCTGTGACACATACAGAATCCAATCATAGGGCTGAACTACTTTGTTCCAAAAATTTTCCCCGGCTCCTTTAGGATAGGATACTTCCTCGAGCTCCACATCGGAATCAATTTTTCTCGCATTCTGGATCAACTCATGGAGGCGCAGCCTATTGGTTGGAACTGTACCAGTTACCAATACATTTAATTTGGGCAGCCCAGATTCCAATAAGGCAGAAACCAACGAGACCAAAATGGGCCCTGAGCCGACAGCCAGAACCTTAGCCTGTCGATATTCTTGAAAATGGTAAGCACCCGATTCCGTAAAATTCTCAATGAATTCAATTTGTGAAGCATACTTTTCAAGAACTGGACGTCTTAATTGATGGGGAAGATCTTTGCTTACATCGCGAACAAACCCATTCTTGTATAACGTTTCTGCAATCTCATATACCCTGTCACGGTATGGTGCTGATAATCCCTCTGTTAAAGCTCCCAATGTTTGTTCCCCATTAAACATCGGCAACAATTTTTCAATCCATTGATAGATGGTTTGACCTTCCAATCGAAATGAATTGAGGTTATTTCTAAAATAAACTCCACCCTTTGGATCCGGGATAAAAAATGTATCCCTTTTAGCCTTCAAACGTGAGGACGAGGTAAGATTTGTCATTCGGCCCCTCCTTATTCTAATCGTAACTACTTGCGCACTATCAGTTTATGTACGATTTTTTGTCCAATATGATAAGGTGAAACTTCAATCAGTGGGGGTTTTTTTCATCCCCCACTGATTGTTAGTTGAACCAATCGGGCTTTTACGGGCAGTTGATCCCCCACATATGCTTCCTGTTTCCACTAAGCCTTGAAGTGGGGGTCTTACTGCCCGTTAATGCGGGATAAAATAAGTGCCCCTGCGGCACATGTACATGCAGGGGCACTTTGTTTCACAAAATCATATTTTTTTTCAGCAGTTTTCCAGAATCTAAACCCATTAAATAAATCCGAAACCGATGCCAACACAGCTAAAACCAAAACCAAAACAACCAAATCCGACACAACCAAAGCCGCCGCAACCAAAGCCACAGCCGCCACAACCGAAGCAGCCTCCACAACGAAAGCCAAAGCCTCCACAACGACCAAAGCCTCCACAGCGAAAGCCTCCACAGCGAAACACGCGCGGATCAGAGCTCTGTAAATTCAATGGAACTAATTCACCAACTTGATAAGGATCGATACCCAACCCTTGCAGCTCATTATGAAAATTCTGCATTTTTTCCTCCCCTTTGTACTTATAATCAGGTTTAAGGACACCTGAAACCAGAGTTTAACGAAGTGTAGTTTGTCAGTTTGGTGTATATGAAACTAACCAATCCTACGTGAACTCTCTTCAACAAATTATGATTCTTATTAGGTTGCTGTTACTGATTTAAGCGCCTATTTCACGATGAAAAAGCCTATAGTTGTTTCTTCATATCAGTAAGCACTTTTGATAGTGATCATGTACCGCTGTCTTTTGTTCATTGGAATTCTTTAGAAAAAGTTTGATAAGCTAAATTTTAAGGAGTTGCGAGATATGGCGGTAGGTTGAAAGGATAAACGAATCCAACAAAAATCTGATATACCTATTCCTTCCAGAGAAAAGGTGACATTCATAATTATTCCAATTGAGGAAATACTAAAAACCTAATTTTTTATAGGCTTTTTGATGTAAGACCGGAGGATAAACCATGGAGCAATTAGTGCCTGAAAAAGCAAAGATATCGCCTTTCTTAGTTTTTTTTCTCGTCCATTCTATGCAGTTTGGCATAGGGGTACTTGGATTCCAGCGCTATATCGCCCAAACTGCAGGTTATGACGCATGGATATCGGTTCTTTTTGCCGGTTTGAGCATCCATATCATACTCTGGATGATGTATAAAATTGTCGAAACAGTTAATGGGGATATTATGACAGCTCATACGTTTGTATTTGGGAAGAAAATCGGGAAGCTCATGTCTGCCCCGTTTGTTTTATATTTTATTCTTGTTGCCGTAACTACTGTTAGGATTTTTATTGAGGTCATTCAGGTATGGATGTTCGAAGATTTTAGTACATTCTGGTTCTCCTTGGCCTTCTGTGGTTTAGCCATCTATATTATTTTCGGAGGGTTCAGAACCGTTACAGGTGTCGCATTCTTTGGAGTTGTTCTTCCTGCGTATTTAGCATTCACATTTTTATTTACCGTACCGTATGCAGATATAAAAAACCTACTACCCATCCTAGACCACTCGATAATGGACCTAATCAAGGCTTCTTATCAAATGTCCCTCACGTATCTCGGCTATGAAGTATTATTATTTGTTTATCCGTTCATTAAGGAACCGGATAAATCAAAGAAATGGGCCCATCTTGCTGTCCTTTTTACCACGATTATCTATACGCTTCTTACGATTCTAACATTTTCTTATTTTTCAGAGGGACAGCTTCAAAAGAACAGGTGGGCAACTTTGACGATGTGGAAAATCGTTGAAATGCCGTTTGTCGAGAGATTTGAATTTATTGGAATTGCCAATTGGAATATTCTCATTCTCCCCAATTTTTGTATTGCCATTTGGTGTGCTAGCCGCATTGTAAAAAACGTGGTCAATCTGAAACAAAAATATGGGGTATTTATCATATCATTAGCCATAATAATCACTATTAATTTTTTAAAAACAAGGCAGCAAATCTATTTGTTCGCCAATTTCACAGGGAAAATAGCTTTTTACATAAATTATGGATACATTCCAATACTTTTATTTCTGGTGTTGCTGGTGAAGAAGGTGAAGAAAAAATGAAAATCAAAAAAGAGCCAAGTTGGCTCTTTTTATTTTAAAATAGGAATTTTGTAATTTTTATGTAGGACATAATCGTTTCATTTCCCAGAGCCTTGTGACAAGGATTTTCTATCAACCGCTTCTGGTTGTTTTTCCAACCATCCATGTTTCACCATAATATTGTAACAAATAACACCAGCCTCCATGGCATGAGTAAAAACCTTATAGTAGTTTAAAATCATATCCGATCTTAAGCTGGATCCTAATCCTGCACCATAATAGGAAAGAGCCGCATTGACTAGAAACGATGCATGAGACATCATCAATTTGTCTGAAAACGGACTTATGGTAGAATCAGTAATTTCAGCATCCCATCTTTTGGGAATTGGTAAATGATCTTCTTGTAAAATTGTGTCAAAGCTTTCAGCATCTTTTCCCGCTAATGTAACGTTTTTTACCATGAAATCACGAACATCTTCCAGCTTTGCTACCTGACTAAAAGCCAAACTTAATGATCTGACAAATCCAGTTTTCTTTGAATTAAAGAAAAGGTTGCTGATTTCGGAAGTGCTAAGTGGTCTCTTATCTCCAAATAAATTTGAGATAATTCCGGTTGAATCTATAAACTCTACCCCAAAAGGTGCAGGAATGGATGGAACACTTGAAAAATTTGGCTGTGCTTTTGCAAAGTCCAATATTTTTTGAAATAATTCTTTAGATGATGCTAGGCATTCAAAAAAATAATTTTGAATGTCTTTTCGCTCCGAGTTAGTAATCGCTAAGCGCTATGCGTTTAATCCATGTATGGTCATAATTTTGGAGTAAAAAAGTAAAAACTGGTCAGAAAATAAACGTGGGGCATTAAGATTCACATCATTCTCTGTAAATCCGATTGGGACTTGGAAATTTGCACTTTTCAGGAATTCGGTAATTTTCTTGATATGGCTTTCAGATAACAGTAAGGAAGATTCTATAATGCGTTTGATCTCTCGATTTTCAACGATTGTAAGAAAATATTTGTAAACACAAATGGCCATGCTATCACCCATATACTGAAGCCAAAGAGCGGATACTTCTGCAGAGGTTAAGGTGTTTCTATTTTCTTTATTAAAAATCCCCAAAAGAAATACCTCCATTATGGTTATGTTTTATTTATCCTTTAATCATTGATTATTTTATGGTAAATGCGATAAAGGTATACGGTAAACGTTTTGCTAGACCATAATAGAGGTTAAATAAGAATAGCATTTTCCCCGATGGAAAATGCTATTTTGCAATGAATTATTTGAACTTTTCCGTTGGGTTTAATGAATCAAATTTAACGATTTTAATATACTCCATTAACTAGCTGCTCTATTGAGGTTAATTTAGAAGAAAGTTCCAAAAACCATTCCTCATCTCCTGTCGATAATGCCAAGTCAATAAGAAATCGAATTTGTTCCTTGTTGATCGCTTTTGAAATAGGCAGTTTATTAACCCGTTTACTTAACAAGGGAATGGTTTTTCCAATCATATCATAATTATCACTCGTGACCACTGTTACCTTAACTACTTCTTCTGGAATTTCTGGCGATAATGATTCGATATAACCAATGATTAATTCCCCATCTCGTGCTTTTCCCTTAATCCAATCACCTGTTTTTAAAATAGCCTGCTTATTGGATAACATTCTTTCTCACCTGCTTCAATTATTTTGAATGCCATTTTAACAAACTGTAATTTTTTTTATTACATTTAAATGAAAAATAAGCTTGCAAGGATGCGACTTATTTTTCTTTATTGATAAGATCAACAATTTCTTTAATAGTGTAGTCCTTAAGATATTCACCCAGATGTACTTCTGCCCCCCAAAAAATACTACATAGGACATTTTGCATATTGGCGCCAACAATACACTTCGCATTTGATTCAGGACATTTAGGCTGCAGGGCACCTTCAGATGTAATCTTATATATATCCCAAAGATTAATATCATTTAAGTCGAGAGCAAAAAGAAAGCCGCCGCCCGTTCCCTCTTTCGATTTTATAAATCCATGTTTTTTCAACAAACTTAACACTTTACGGATACGTACCGGGTGGACACCCGCACTTTCTGAAATAGCATCACTCGTTGACATCCGATCCGGCTGCAGCGCAAGAAACGTTAAACTATGGATGGCAAGTGTAAAATCACTGTTCATGGTCTGCCTCCTAAGAAACAATCACATCTATTTTCCATTCGTTATCGTACTGTAATACTAATCGTTACAGATTGGATTGTCAAATATTTAATTTGTACTTATTATTACATTTTAATTAGCCATTTTTTGCATTTCGTGGTTCAAAAATGTGCGAAGTTTACGTGGCAGAAAACTACGAATTTCCTCGTCGTTATATCCAACCTGTAATCTTTTTTCGTCCATGATGATGGGCCGGCGCAACATTTTAGGATTCTCAATGATTAATTGATAAAATTCATTAAGCGGAAGAGTTTCAATATTTATATTTAATTCCTGGAAGGTTTTTGAATTTGTTGAAACAATCTCGCTCGTACCCTCTTCTGTCAGACGAAGAATCGATTTAATTTCGTCAACTGTAAGTGGCTTAGATAATAAGTTTCTTTCTTCAAAATCTATATGATGTTCCTCAAGCCAAGCTTTTGCTTTTCGGCAAGAAGCACAGCTCGTTGTTGTATACAAAGTCACCATTATTTTTCACGCTCCATGAATTTATTTTTTTCCATACGTATCAAAATAATAAAATGTAATAAAAAACTTTACAGTTTAACCACAAAGATTATATAATTTCATCTCAAGCAACTCATTTGCAAAGTATCTATACTGTAAATTTAATTGTTACAGTTCATTTCGTCAACTGTTTTTTTATGGTTTTCGTTTATTATTTATTCAGGGGGATGATTTTTTGATAAAAGAAATAATCTTATTTGATACATTGATCCATGTTGACAATTATAAAGAAGAGACAGTGAACGGTTTAAATAAAATTACCATTGATTTTAAAGTTTCAAGTGAAGAATATCACGATATAACGACATTGTTATATAAAGGAATCTTTGATGTGAAAATTCCTGAAAGAGACTTATCGTTTAGGGCAAACATTCAGCAATATTCCACTTCTGTTACAAACCTATATGAAAAAGGTCAAGTTGGAGAATTTCAATTATCTTTGCTAGAAGTGAAGAATTAGGAAAGGTGAATTGATGTGGTGAAATTAAGCATATTAGATCAATCCCCCATTTCCTCCAACCAAACCGCGCAAGATGCGTTAATTGAATCGATGAAGCTTGCGCAAGCTGGAGAATCGCTTGGGTATACTCGATATTGGATTGCCGAACATCACGATTTACCTGGTCTTGCCTGCTCTGCACCTGAAGTGATGCTAAGTTATATTGGAGCACATACAAAAAGGATTCGAATTGGCTCAGGGGCGGTATTATTGCCGCATTATAAACCGTATAAAGTAGCAGAGGTTTACAATATGCTGGCTACGTTGTTTCCAAATCGCATCGATATTGGCATTGGCCGTGCACCAGGCGGGTCTGCCGAAGTAACCAATGCCTTATCAGATAATTTTTTGCAACAAGTTTATAAAATGCCGAATTTGCTAGAAGAACTGCTTCATTTTTTTGACCATGATTTCCCTAAGGATCATAAGTACGCAAATGTTGCTGCCGCACCAATACCAGATATCACACCTATGCCATGGATTCTCGGCACAAGTAAAAAAAGCGCTTTACTTGCGGCTGAAAATGGCTTGGCCTATGCATTTGGTCAGTTTATGAGCGACAATGATGGAGCGCCTATTATTCAACAATATCTAGATGCCTTTCAACCAAGGAAACATGGTCGTGTTCCTCAAGTATTATTAACGGTTTCCGTGATTTGTGCAGAGACTTCTGAAAAAGCGGAAGAGATTGCGTTGAGTAATCTGATTTGGTCATTGCAAAAAGAAAATGGTGAAGGAAAAAATGTTCCTTCCATCCAAGAAGCCCAAGAATATAAACTTACTGAGAAAGAAATTGAAAAATTGGCTAAAATGAAACAGAATATGATTATTGGCAATCCGGAGGAGTGTAAAAACAAACTGATAGAGTTACAAGCTAAATTTAAAGTGGATGAAATCATGATTGTGACAATTACGCACTCTCCTCGTGATCGGATTGAGTCCTATAAACTAATAGCAGCAGAAGTTATGTCATAGCTTTTATGAATATTACATTTTGATTGAAATTCGAAAAAACGCTAAACATTGAAGTTTAGCGTTTTTTATGTTCTGTTTATGTAATAGCCCACACAATTTCACTAATTATGGCTGCTGCGTTCCCGCCCTGACCCGTTCTTAGTGTCCTTGTTGGACTATAACTCCGCAGGTAGGACTCGAACCTACGACCGATCGGTTAACAGCCGATAGCTCTACCACTGAGCTACTGCGGAAAATGCTATGTTAGTTGCTTTCACAAATAAATTTTAGTGGAAATGACGGGAGTTGAACCCGTGTGCAAAGATCTTGACACTTATACATCTACGAGTGTAGTCAGTAAAATTGATTTCGCCCGCTTCTTTAGTCTACTGACAGACATGGGAGCGGCTAGTCTGATTATTCTCTTCCTTCATCCTCAGACGGTGGATTTCGGCGTAGTCCACTTAGAATGAGTCCCTTACCCTGCCACATGGACGATGGAAGGTGGAACCGCTATCGTCTGTTATTAAGCAGCGAAAGCGAAATTGTTGTTTGGTTTGCCAGTTATTAGGCTTTATCGTTTTAACGAGGCCGATGCCCTCGACTCGCAATATAAACACAAACGATCCCTGTCGATACCAAGACATTCCCATAATAATATGGCAGAGAAGAAGGGATTTGAACCCTCGCGCCGGTTACCCGACCTACACCCTTAGCAGGGGCGCCTCTTCAGCCTCTTGAGTACTTCTCTGTAATAAAAACCTTGCGCGCAAGTTCCTTTAAGAACTTACAAGAGTAACTATATCATCCATCGAAATTGGAAGCTAGCTGTAAATTTTGGTAGTGCAAAAGTCCTGGGTATTCCAATGGATATTTTGGGTATCTTCTATATTAATGCGTTGGATCTTTTTGGTCTTATCTCACTTTAAACTCACCGAATTTTAACTGTATGTCCTTGATTCCTTTTATCATATTTTAAGGAAGGAATAAGTCTATTTCCATTATCAATTAAGAATTTGAATTCAGATTTAGTTCAACTGCCAAATATGGTTGGAAACAATGGAAAGAACCTACTAAGGATTTAGCCTGATTATCCTGGTATATTTAATATTGTCGCTTCAAAACAAATGGATAAACTTGAAATGGTGAGTAGTCGCGGTTCCTTTTACAGGAGCTGAGGAAAGTCCAGGCTCGCACAGTGCTGAGATGCCTGTAGTGTTCGTGCCATTCGCAAGAGTGGGCAGTCGCACATGTTCGACTGACGGCGGTGAAATCATGCTAAGTCCATCTGGATATGCTGAAATTAACCTGAAAGTGCC
Organism: Neobacillus cucumis; assembly: GCF_016107705.1. The sequence continues at coordinate 156,020 of NZ_JAEHGC010000009.1, read as the reverse complement.
ACAGTGACGAGACTTTTCTGGAAACGGAAAAGGTGGAACGGGTAAACCCCACGAGCGAGCAACCCAAATTTAGGTAGGGGCATCATCCTGCGGGAAATGAACCTAACGGATGAATCGGTCTTTGATCGATAGTTATATGACTACTACTTCCGGTACGAGGCTTGCTGCCGTTTGCAGTATGGAAGTACAAAACCTGGCTTACAGCCATTTCATGAGCACTTTATCTATTATAGGAGCACTATAATTGCGGGATAAACTAGCATTTTTTTACAAATATACTCTTAGGACTAATTACCTTGGTCCTGCAACAAATTACATAAACCTAGTTCTCTTTTATGAAGAACCACTTTCTTTGTTTTTGAAGGGATTTGGTCTTCATCGTCTTGATGAAGACCACTTTTTTGTTTTTCCAGAAGGATTTGGTCTTCATTGCCTTTATGAAGACCACTTTTTTTGTTTTACCAGAAGGTTTTGTCCCTCATCGCCTTTAACAAGACCACTTCATCTTTTTTTCCAATAGGATTTGGTCTTCATCGGCCTTCTAAAGTTAATTTAATTATACAAAAACCCCCTAAGCTGGGATTTCATCAGTCCAACTTAAGGGGTTCACTTCTCTTGTGTTAAGTTTATGTAATAGCCCACACAATTTCACGAATTATGGCTGCTGCGTTCCCGCCCTGACCCGTTCTTAGTGTCTTTGTTGGACTATTAATAATATATCATCTAACCAATTTGTAAGATAGCTGTAAATTTTGGTAGTACAAAAGCCCTGTTACTAACACGGGCCAGTTTTATTTAATAAAGTTTCGAGTTCATTATTCAGGAATGGTGCTCTGATTCAAACTGAAATGGTGATTTCGAAGCTGAACGAGTCCGAATGGAGCCTTGATTTAGACAGGGATGATGATTTCTAAGACGTATGAGTCAGAATAAGGCCCTAATTTAGACAGGGGAGTTGATTTCTAATGTGATCAAGTCCAAATGGAGCACTGATACAGACTTGCAAGATGATTTCGAAGCCGAACGAGTCCGAATGGAGCTCTGATACAGACAAGAATGGTGATTTCTAAGACGATTAAGTCCGAATCTATAGGCCTTTTAATCTATTCTAAAAGCAACAATCTTTGTAAAAACAGCCTTGTTATAAAATGTTTTTCGTTACTCAAAAATAGCAACAGGTCGTGCCCAGCCAGCACTTGCTCCTTTGATCTTCACAGGAAAAACGGCCACTTTAAATCCAAATCTTTTCGGAAGTAATTCTAAGTTAGCCAGTTTTTCTACTTGGCAATACTCTGCTTCTTTTCCAACATAATGTGCGGCCCAAAGGACCCCATCGCGCGGGTTATTTTTAAAATCCTCAGCTTGTTTATATAGTGGAATATCCCACCCCCAGCCATCCGTGCCCATCACCTTAATCCCCTTTTGAATCAGCCATCTAGTTGCACTCGCCGATACACCTGCATGGACAGCAGCATAATTTTCCTGATAATATTTTTTATCTGCATCCGTTCGGACAAGAATAATATCGAAGGGCTGCAATTGATAGTCCATCGCTTCTAATTGTTTTTCAAAATCTTCCACTTCAATCTCATAGCCTGGTGGTTTATCGCTAAAATCGAACAGAACTCCATGGCCGTAGAACCATTCAAGTGGCAGTTCATCAATGGTTCTAGAATGCTCGCCCGCAGTAGTCGAAGCATAGTGCCAAGGTGCGTCCACATGAGTCCCCGTGTGTGTAGTTAAGGTAACCGTTTCTACTGCCCATGCTGCACTGTCTGGAAAATCGTTAGGTTTCAGCCCCAAAACTTGTGCAGCTTGTTGTGCCCCCTGTTCATGTGTTCCATAGGTTATTTCTGGTGGAAACGGCTCTTTTGCAGCATTGTCCAGAGGGACACTTAAATCAATAATTCGTAGATTCGCTCGATTCATTTTTAAATCCCCTTACTAAAATTTTTATTAGACATTGAGAGTTTATAGGAAAACTACAAGTTCTTTTAAAATCTACGAACAATATACTCTTTCTATTCCAAGTTTCTTTCTAATTTAAAAGACTGCAATTCGCTTAAAAAAGATTGGTGAATAGACTTTCTAATGGAAGACAAAATGAATTATTTCTTTCATTTAGTTAACATTCTAATTACAATCTGGTTACACTCCGTTCCTTCGACAATTTTATCATAGTTCTATTGCTATACTTTAAATTAATAAAATCTTCTTATTAAATGATTAAAGGGTAAAAGTATTGCGGAGGTGAAAGGTTTTGAGTGATATGTATTCGCCCAGGGATGCTCAAAAAATGCTTAAAATAAATAGCAGTACTTTACGCAAGTACGCTAATCTCTTGGAAAAGCATGGGTATCACATTCATCGTAATACTAGAGGTCACAGGGGATTTCTTGATCAAGATGTTAACATACTCCGCCAATTAATTGAATTCAGTAAGCAGGAAGATATGACTTTGGAACGATCTGTTGAAGTAGCAATGGCGTTTGTTTCTGAACAACACAAATCGGATACCGCATCAGGACCGGCAAAAATAACGAATGATCTGGAAGATCCTCAAGAGCTTTTAGTGATGTCTGAAGAAGAGATAACAATAGTTCCTGAAGAGAATAGATCGGATATCCTAACAAAGTCAGTACAGAAAACAAATCACCAAGAAATAGATCAGACTCGAAACCACAATGAGCTATTGGAACGAATGGAACATTTGGAACAAATAAACCTAGATTTAATCAAACTTTTAAAGGAGAAAGCTGTACGAGAAGCTTATCTCGAAGAGAAAATTAATCTAATTGGAAAGTTTGTAGAACGTTCAGAGCAACTGATGGTAGAACGTAGTAGGATGATGGAGGAAGAAGTCAGATTACAGATCGCAGCCGCCCAGCAAAAGAAATGGTGGCAATGGTGGAAATAAAAATCCTATTTAATGGGAAAAGATATGAACGCAGAAACGGCAGCATTAATTTGCTGCCGTTTTTGTGTAATATGCTATTTTATAGGTGACAACTTCTTTTTGTTTAATACCATAATATTTTCTTCTCTACTCTTAAAGGGGGAAGTTCGCTACTAATTACCATTCATTTATCAATACAATTTTTCCAATTGCCTTATTTGATTCTAGCAATGAATGTGCTTCTTTTACTTGATCAAAATTAAAAGTTCTTTCATCGACTAACGGCTGAAGTTTCCCTTCCTCTACAAGATTCGATACTTCTCGCAAGATTTTCCCGTATTCCTGCCTTTGCTCTTTATTCATTACTTTTAAAAGCATGAAGGTAATATGTAGGGAAAGTGCCTTTGCATGGAGAGGAGACAAATCATGCGATGAGCGTGCTGCGATTGCTAATACAGTTCCATAAGTGGCAGCAGCTTGAAAAGACCGATCAAGATTTTCGCCACCGACCGTATCAAACACAACATCAAAGCCTTTTCCACCTGTGTGTTCCTTTACGTACTCCTCCACTGTCTGTTCCCGATAATTAATGGCCACATCGGCACCCAAACGTTTTCCAATGCTTAACTTTTCCTCAGATGAAGCCGTAGTAAACACTTTTGCACCAGCTAGCTTTGCTAGTTGAATTGCAACATGACCCACCCCGCCTGTGGCTGCATGAATCAGTACCGTTTGTCCGTTTTGAACATTTGCACGATTATAAAGTGACTCCCATGCAGTAATGGTTACTAAAGGAAGTGCCGCTGCTTGTGACATCGTTAAATTTTTTGGTTTAGGAGCTAGAAGCTGTGCATCCGCAAGCATATATTCAGCTAGGGCACCGCCTGTTCCTTTAAAACCACCTGCGCAACCAAAGACTTCATCACCGACCTTGAACTCGGTTACTCCTTCTCCGACTTCTACAACAACTCCTGCTACATCGCCGTGTAACACCGCTGGAAACTCTGGTGCAACTGCTGGTACCGCTCCGCCACGAACCTTTGTATCAATCGGATTTACACTTGTTGCTTTTACTTGAATAATAACATGCCCAAAAATTGCTTCTGGCTTAGGTACCTCAGCAATTTCAAAGACAGTTGGATTTCCAAATTTTTTAATCACCTGTGCTTTCATTTGTTATCACTCTCCTCCCCTATCATTTTACACCCAATCTTTTTAATTTTTAAAATAATATGAACTTTTAAATGTTTAAGTACTCAATATGTTTCGTTAATAAAGTCTAAATAGCGGTTCCTTTATCTGGATTTATAAATCGGAATTTGAAAATATATGATCAAAAAGACAGTACATGTAAAACAAAGTAACCAAGCCAAGAGAGGTTTAGTATGATGGAGACGTAAACCAATGAACATGAAAACCCAGACTATACTTGACCACCAAAAATTCCAACCGTGATGGTAGGTGATAAGATGTGCAAAGAAGAAAATAGCTTCAACGATGTTGTATAAAATAAACCACAGAAAAATATAAACAAATTGCCTATACCACTCTTTTCTATACGGGTATCTTGAAAGATAGATCAAGACCATTGGGGAAAAACAAGTAAATGCAATCATAAAATCTGCTATTGTATGGTTTGGAATAAGTAGTGAGCCATGAAAAGTCCATAAAGGGTAATCTTTCAAAAGATTTGATATAAAAAAGTCGACACTTAATATAAAAAGTATGGTTGGATAATATTTCTTCCAATTTTTCCAATCACCAAAACGCCAAGCTAAAACTAAGTAGATAATGGGAAGCATCATTCTTATATAGGAAACAATTGTGTGTAACATACTTTTAACCCCAATCTACAAAGAAATAGCTCTGGTATCTTTACCGTATGAAGGTTTTCTTTATGATATTTTCCCAATCTTTTTTGCAATTATTTATTGGTTTATAGGCTCAAAATCAATCCCATACATTATAAAAGGGATTAGTGATTTGATAAATTCTTCCGGTGGTACCCCTGTATTCCTTCTCCATTCTACAGATGCTCCGTAGATTCCCCAACTTAGCATAACAGCCGTTCTCTTTTGTGCTGGATCTTCTTCAATTGACCTTCTTTTTAACAACAATTTGTAAAAAATGATTTCTAGTTGTTCCCTTATAATGCGTGCTATGGTGTCTTCGTACCCACTATGGCAACGATTGGATAAGGAATTTTGAAAGTTCGTAATGGCTAAAAAGATCCTAACAATCGCTTCTTCATTTAGTTCATCTTGCTGAACCTGATCAGCATTTAAATTAATCAACAGGACTTCTGATAATACCTTTTCTAATAAGTCATATTTATCCTCGAAATGATAATAAAACGTCGCACGGTTGACCATAGTTGACAAAGAACTCTCACCAAATCGTTATCAAGTGAAGGAAATTCTGGGAGAGTTGTATTTTACAACTACTACGAGCTTTCGATAGGGTATTTACTATAGGAAAAAAGAACGCCGCATAATTATCTTCTATAAAATACACCCGTTACTCAAGTGCAATATTTCACAATCCTTCTTGGAACATTAGCACTTAAATACTTTTCAGTATCTTCGCTGGATTTCCCGCCACTATTGAATTAGTAGGTACATCTTTCGTAACAACAGATCCAGCAGCAATAATTGAATTATTACCAATAGTAATCCCAGGTAAGATCACACAACTGCCACCAATCCATACATCATTTCCTATTGTTATGGGAATTGCATAACCACTTTTGTTTCGATCTTTAGGTTCAATTGAATGACCAGCCGTATATAGTCCAACATTAGGACCAATCATACAGTTGTCACCAATCCTTACTTCTGCCATATCTAATATCGTACAGTTATATCCAGCATAGAAGTTGTCTCCAATGTAGATGTTGTATCCAAAGTCACAGTGGAAATTATGCTCAATACTCGGATTTACTCCGACACCTCCGATTAATTCCCTTATAATTTCCTCTTTTCTTTCTGAATCTTCGATTGGACAATTGTTAAGCTCTTGAACAAGTTTATGGGCAATAATATTTTTCAACCTTAGTTCATCCGTACCTCGTTCGTAGTAGATTTTCTCTTTATCCTCCATATCTAGTCTCCTTTCCCGTTTTTTCTTAAACGTCACCATTAGTTTAAATGATAATTTTCCAATAATATCAATTAGATAAAAGCAGGTAATTAAATGATATACTGATGTACTGATAGAGTCGAACATTTATTCATCTACCAATTCGAAAACATATTCGTCCTAGATTATGAATTGCTTTATTATGGACTTATTTGGACAATGTGGCAAATGAATTTCGTTTGCTTACCCAATCACCGCAAAGATAAATAATTATGTAAATTGGAAATGAATAAATGTATTCCCAATTTTCCATCGTATAGAATCCTAACCGTTCAAAAAAAGGTTCGCCTATAAACGAAACAATTGTGCTATAAACTATTGCTTTTTTTAAAGGGGATATATGAGGTTTTATCTGCATTAATATTGTCATGGTCACAGGAATCAAACTAAAATCCCAAGTTATATAGGAAGGTAGAGTGGGTATTACCTTTCCTGAGTAATACCACAAACCAAGGGATACTCCAAAAAAGTCTAACCATGAACTAATAATTAGGATAAAGAAAAAGGACAGCATAAAACGTGCATATGTTTTTTTATTGGTTACTATTAACCATATTATCCAAGGAACGATAACTAATGTAAGGGATAGCCACCAATCCCAATGCAAAAAGGTGTGTTCCTTCCAAAAACTAAAATATTTATCATTTGCCTTATCTATCTCTTTGTAGAAATCTTTAATTATTTTATTTTTTTCTTGTTGATTCAAGCAATGCCCCCCGTTATTTAATTTGACTTCTTAATTGTTTTATCAGTTCCATTACCACAAAATTCACTATAATTGCTTCAGAGATATTCAGGTCAGTTTTCTGTCACTATTACTCGTAATGAATACATAATAAAGCCCTGTTAATGTTTGAGTAAGCAGGAATATTGGAAAAGAATACGATAATTGAAAATTGTTTTGATAAGTCAGGATATGAAGCAGTGTAAAGATCCATTGAACTGCAATCCCAATAATGGACCATGCAGTAATATAAAAGATAAACGTTACTTTATTAATCCGTAACACCTTATAAAAATACATGAAAAAATAACCAGATGGTGCAAATAATGAATAATAGAAAACGTCAAATAATTCATAGTGATTCGTATCATTTTGCTTGTAAAAATCTAAGATGCCGCCACCAATGGTAAAATCAAACAACAAACCTGTTGTTAAACCTGCAAGTACGCTTATACAAGTTACTTCCCTGCTTAGTTTTTTCGGTAAAAACAACATGAATAAGTAGCCGATCACATTCATGACAATAAGCGAAATCTCATTTAGGCTAAAGTTGCCGATCCAAATCATTTAATTTTTCGCTCCTTTTAAAACGAATGAGCTGTACCAAGATAGCATAAAAAATCCTAATAAGTGTAAAAAGACGAAGTATAGATAATCATAGATTAAATTCCATTGATGGAAAGCGACCACATCAAATTTTAGTAAAACCATTTTAATTAAAACTAATATAAATGAAGAAATTAGGATCGCTATACCTTTCTTTAACACTGTCGAGTTTCTATGTATACTATTTATGCCAATTAATATAAAGAAAGGAGTGATAAAAGTGCGATGAATAATATATGCTGTATAATTTAGTGGAACGGTAGAATAGGTAATATATTTTAGTTCATCATTTGTGATCCAACTCCGGTTAATATCAAAAATAAATATACAAAAAATGAGTGCGGAATTTTCCATTTTTGAATATGGTTTTTTCATAGCATAAAATACCGCAATACCTAACCACGCTATGTATACAATTATTGATAATGCCATCGGAAGTCCACCTCTTTTTTTATCATCACCTATAGTTAGGCTTTGATTCAATAAAAGGATTTATGCACGATTAGATTTAACACTTGCTAAAATAGTTTGTAGTAGTTGGTTTCGACATTCCCCTGATTTTATCCCATTTAAAAATTACCCCGTAGTTTAGGTTTAACTTCCACTCACTCTCAATCATCAGGCTAAGGAATTTTTATGTTTTGATTGGACATTATAAGGATAAGTGAATTAAAAAATTTACATTAAATAAAACTTAGAGGGGTTAGAAAATGAGTGGAGTTCCCATTACTTCATCAGAATTAGCAAATTTATGGATGACGTATCAAGAAAAAACCATGATCATGAGAATGTTGGAGCATTTTATCGAACATGCTGATCAGGAAGAAAAACCACTGTTACAAACTCATTAATTCCACCTACAAGACCGACCAATCCAAAAATAGAAGCTAGTAACATTAATGGATACCGAATACATCGAATAGCAAAACTCATTGCGTTAATGGGGATGGTGAAATTTGAGATTGCTACAAAAGCTGTGACGATAATCATAATGGAACTTACAAGTTCTGCTTGTTGGGCAGCCTGCCCTAAAATAAGTCCACCTACTGTTGTTGCAGTTGGTCCAATTGCTTTGGGAAGTCTTATACTCGCTTCGATTAGCATTTCCACTGCTAACATCATGAAAATAACTTCATAAAAGGAAGGATATGGAACACCAGCCCGACTGCCAGCAATGGTTAAGGTAAGCTGGGATCTCAGTATTTCAGGATTAAATGAAGTAATAGCAATATATAATGCAGGCAGGAGTAGTGTAATAAGAAGTGCTGCATACCGCACAACTAGCATGAGTTTCTTTACCCAAAAGGCATGGTACATATCATCCATGGAAGACATGAAATCAAAGAAGATGGCCGGGAGACATAATGTAAAAGGAGTCCCATCAATTAAAAGGACAATTTTCCCTTGGGAAAGATTTATTACTGCTCTATCAGGTCTTTCTGTAATCATAATGGTTGGGAATAAATGAATTTTTCCCTTTGTTAATGCGTTATCTAATTGGCCGGCAGCTTGAATTACATCCATATCAATCTTGCTAAGACGCTTCTTTAATTCTTCTAAGACCTTGAAATCTGCATAGTCAACATCATACAGTAAAGCGATTTTGGTCTTTGATAATGTTCCTACCTCTTGATATTCCACCATTACCTTATTAGAAGGATACCTTTTTCTAATTAATGCAATATTTGTATGTAGATCCTGAGTAAAAGCTTTTTGTGGCCCCTGTACAGACATTTCAACCGTCGCTTCTTCAGGGTTGTTATTGACTATACGTAAGACCTTATATGAATAGATAGAATTAGATATAAATACGAGGACATTCCCGTCTAGGATAAGACTCTGAAAATCTTCATTTTGCTGAATTTCTTTACTTGTTGTTAAAGACAATAGGTGTAAAAGATATTTGCTTTCCCTTTCACACATCATCAATGGCTGAATAATATCGCTCTTAATTTTTTCTGCATCACATATATCTTGAAGATATACCAAACTTATTTCTTGATTGAAATATTCAAATGAATGAACAATTAAATCACTTGTATCTTGAAGTTCTTGCTTCAAATTATGTATTTTTTCCTTCTGCCTTCTCATAAATACGCACTCCTACTTATCTTCCACTGAGCTAAACCAAATTATGCTAATAATGGAATGCTAAATCAAATCGACTTCCATAGTCATTGTGCTGAAAAAGTGGTCTTTTATTCTTTCTCACAAAACTGAACGTTTGTTAGTATAAAAATATTTGGGGCGATCCGCCCCCGTTGATTTAAAAGCAGTTTACCGTTTAAAAGTTGACCGAAGCCAGGAAGGGCAAACTCCAAAACAAAGCCTCTTTTTTATTCGCCACATTATCTCTATTCCTTTGCTAATTTTTCTCGGTCTTCAGCCATCGGCGGTTCCACTAAATTACCTCCTGATGTAGTCAAAATTAAACTTCCCTTTATTTAGAAAAAATATCTAATAATTATTAAATCATTTAATAGGGAAGTATTAACTTTTAGCAAAGGAAGAGAACATATTGTCTAAATTCCTAGGTCTTAAACCAAACTCATTTTCACTTTGTTTAATAAATTCTCGGTAGGTTTGTGTATTTTTAGATTCCGATTCAATATCACAAATACGACGGTCCAAGTTTTTTTTGGCTAACATTGTCAACCTCCTTTTACCTGCATATTCAATAAATTTCCACACTTATCCATTTCATGTTTAGCTTTGTCCATAAGATAATTGATTCTAGTTACCGCCCTTATCTTTCTTGAAGGCGCCGATTTCAAACTTTTAACAATAGAATCTATTATTATCGTGTTATAATTTATCATATTAATTTAGAAAACTTTGGAATGGACAGGTTAATCAGATGAAATGCGGATTTTATCAGCGCCATGTTCGTTCACTCCAATCTAGCAAATCCAGGTATTCACTTTTGTTCCCTTATCATCTAAGGCAATAGGTGCCTCATTTATTTTTTTTACCCTCCATCCAATAGTGGCTAAAGGGCATAAAATAGGGCGTAAAAAGAGAAGTGCGATCAAACACTTCTCCCCCCTACTTCACTCCATCATTCAAAATTCTACGACACACCTCTTGTTGTGGTGGACGCGACTGCTTCCTTCTTCCTATTTAATCTCGTCTTAATTGACCTCAAAATATGATACGTTGTTGGTACAATCACCAAGGTTAACAAGGTCGAAGTTAAGAGTCCTGAAATCACGACAATCGCCAAAGACCTTGAGATCAATCCACCATCACTGGAGAGAGCCAAAGGCAGCAGCGCACCAATCGTCGCCAATGCTGTCATCAAAATCGGACGAATTCGGGTCTTCCCTGCCTCAAGCAAAGCAGCTTTGATCTCCATGCCCTTCTTCTCGTTCTGCTTTACTCTCTCCATTAACACAATTGCATTTGTCACAACGATTCCGATTAACATCAAGAATCCAACCAGTGCCGGCATCCCTAAAGCCTGCCCTGTTAGATACAATCCTAGCAATCCGCCCGAGAACAAGAACGGCAGAGAGGATAGAATCGCCATCGGCATGACCGTATTTCCAAATGCCACCAGCATCACGATAAACACAAGCACAACCGCAATTGCCATTGCAATGGTCATATTGGTGAATCCTTCATTCATCGCTTGCGCCTGGCCTTCGGAATGATAGGTTATCCCTTTTGGCAAATCTAGCGTTTTAAGCCGCTTCTCTACCTCCGCTTGCACGCCTGAAGAATTATCGGTTGTAATCCGGCCCGAAACCTGTACATATTGCTGCTGATTTAACCGGTACAAAGCTGAAGGACTAGGCTGCTTCGTAAGCGTTGCTACATCAGAAAGACTTACTTGCTGCCCCATCGGATTACTCATTTTCTGACTCAAAATATCTTTAATCGAGTCACGTGAACCACTGTTCAATAACAGATTAACACTTGTTGTTTTCCCTTCAACTTGCATATCTCCCACATGATCGCCAGCAATCAGCTCTCTAACGAAGCCGGCCACCATAATCGGACTCAACCCTTTTTCAGCAGCTTTCTGATCATTAATTGACAACTGCAGCTGTTCCTTCACACCAGAAAGATTCGACTCGACATTTTCTAATCCCTCTACATCCTAATGTTCTTTTGGTACGCTAATTCCAAATCCAGTGTTTGATTTAAATAACACTTCTTCAAAGGATCCTTTTTCCGTCTTCTTCCTAGATGATAGGACAGTTCCTAAATATGCACCAATAAAACCGAGTGGAACGGTAAAAATAGTTGGGTTTGCTAAGGGAAATAAAGGCGTTCCTGTTAAAATCGCCTTCCCCGCTTCAGGGTTCCAAACATTTGGGCTTAACAAAACAAGCACTACCGAGCTAATTAATCCAACTACCATTCCTGTCACGGCACCCGTCTGATTAAAGCGTTTCCAGTAGATTGTACATAACATGACAGGCAGGTTGGCACTTGCCGCAATTCCTAAGGCTAGTACGGATAAAAACGCAACATTTAAATTCTTTGCAACTAATGCTAAAAGAATAGAGGCAACGGCTACAATAATAGAAGAAATACGCGCTACTTTCATTTGTTGCTTCTCGTTAATTTTTCCTTTTTTAATAATTTGCCCATAAATATCATGCGCAAAAGCGGAGGCAGACGTTAAAACAAGAGCCGAAACAACGGCAAGGATGGTTGCAAAAGCAACAGCCGAAATAAAAGCGAATAGAAAGTCTCCACCTACAGAAAGCGCTAACATTGGCGCAGCCAAATTCCCCGCAGGATTCGCGGCCACAATTTTGTCCCAGCCGACAAAAACTGTTGCCCCAAATCCGAGGAAGACAACCATTAGAAAGAACGCTCCGATAATCCAAGTAGAATAAACCACTGATTTTCTTGCCGTTGCAGCATCTTTTACAGTAAAAAAGCGAATCAGCAGATGGGGCAGCCCTGCGACTCCAAGGACAAGTGCCATGTTAAGAGAGATCATGTCCAATCCATTGCTGTATTTATTTCCCGGATTCGCCAATTCCGCACCAAATGGACTGGCCGATTTAATATGATGGAACATTTGAATGATGCTGAAGTCAAACTTTGCAAATACTAATAGGGTTAACACAAATGAGCCTCCAAGCAATAGCACTGCCTTTGTAATTTGCACCCAGCTCGTTGCTGTCATCCCGCCAAAAATGACATATATCGTCATTAAGACTCCAACAATCACGACCGCAAGCCAGTAATCGATTCCCAGCATTAAACTAATCAGTCCGCCGCCGCCGACCAATTGGGCAATCATATAAAAAATTGAAATGACAAGGGTACTGGCTGCTGCCGTACCACGAACCTTATTGGATTTAAAACGAGCGGTAATCATATCGGCCAATGTGTATTTACCTAAATTGCGCATCGGTTCCGCAACTAAATAAAGTAAGAAAAGAAAACCTAATAAATTTCCAATACTCATATAAAACCCATCAAATCCAATTAAGGAAATCGCTCCGGTTATTCCTAAAAAGGATGCTGCCGACATAAAATCCCCAGCGATGGCTAGGCCATTTTGTGTTGCGGTAAGTCCTCCTCCAGCTGTATAAAAATCACTGGTACTTTTGGTTTTCTTTGAAGAGAAATAAGTAATGGCCAATGTTAATGCAATAATTCCGATAAATAGTAAGATTGAAAGTGTACTCATCCACTAAGCTCCCCTCGATATTTATGTAAAATAGCCTTTGCTAAATTATCATACTTTTCTGATTTTTTTACATAAATAAAACCGCATACCCATACAAGTAAGAATTGTAATCCAGCAAAAATCCATGCACCTGTAATCGGTCCAACAATTTCTGTGTGCAGGACCTTCGTGTAGGCCGCTAATAAGGGTAGTGTGAAATAAAAAATAAGAAAAAAGATTGTTGTTGGAAGGATAAATGTTTTTTTCCTTTGGACCAATTCTTTGAATTCTTTCGTTTGAATTAATCCTTCGTAAGAGATATTTTTTTGTACAGGCAGTTCTTGAATTTTTTGTTGCATCCTATCACCTCATTTTATAACATTTTTTAAAAGTTTCACTAAATTAACGATACATATTTTTCATGAGATATAATCCTTAATAGTGCCTGATAATCCTCCCTTCATCGCTATTAATAATACATTTCTACTACGGTTGTGCACGAAACTGTTATACACTCTACAGAATATAGCATACTTGAAAATTTATGTAAATGATATTTTTAAAATTTTTAGAATTATATGAAAATATTATTTTCCCCTAATAATTTGCTTCAATTAAAAACAAAAATGCTTCTTTCACTACCTTTATATAAAAGAACAAGGTATTATCGTTGAATTTTTGAAATTAAACGAATGGTCGTTAGATTAATAGAAAGACTTAAAAAAACGCTTGGAAAAAAATCCAAGCGTTTTTGTATTTGATTTGCTATGTAAAAATTGCTGTTTTTTAATATGACATTATAGGGTGTTATTTCCAATTTCAAATTTAAATATCCCACAAATGCTTTATAACCGCCAAACACATTATAAATAGCCTACGCCTGTGAGGTGATTGGGTGTTTAAAATGTTTAGGAAATCTGATATTGCCAGTATCTCTGACGAACAGGACATTCCCTCCTTGGCATTCTCCCCTTTGAGCCTCAGCGATTTCAGGGGTATAGTGAAAGACCACTTTTGTAGTTTCATCATTGCTCAACTGGCTAATTACATGTAGTAGATCCAACTGTCGATCAGAGATTACATCATACAGGTGCAGTGTTTCCCCCTCATACTGACAAATAGCGAGAGCCTGTTCCTGTTCAAGATAGTAAATATCCTCTGAAAACACCTTCATAGCATAAAAAATCAACAATTCTTCAGTTCCCGTAGTCCCGAATAGAGGAGCTGGTTTCCTTTTTGCAGCGGCTTCATAAATAAACTTTAAATCTTGGATTTTTGGAGGAAGAGTGTTGTTGTTAGGCTGAATTTCTATACTAAACAGGGTTTCTTCCTTTCTTGCAAAACCGAATTTGGGATAAAAGTCGAGGACTGTGTCGTTCGCAAATAAATACATAACTTCAATATGCTTATAGTCTTCGATTACTTTTTCCAAGAGCAGCCTTGAATGCCCGCAATTTCGATACTCTTTGTCCGTCATGACAGTTCCAATTTGAATAGCTGGTACGCTCTGGCCAACAATATCCAACTCAAGCAGGTTAACAGAAACATTGGCAATCACTTTCCCATGATCAATCAGCGAATAAGGTATGTATTTATCCGTCCAATAACCCTCCTTGTACCAATCCTCAAATTCAATTCCAAAGGTTTTCAATGCCAGCTCATTAAAGCTATTCCTTAATACCACATTTTCTCTATATCCCTTAATAAATTCCATTATGCTCTCCCCTTGCCGTTAATCCTATTCTATTGCTCTTTTAATTTATCATAAAAGATCAAGTACTAACCCATGTCCCCTTAATAAACAGGAAGATATTAAACAAGCATTCAAGTATTTCAAAATGATTTAATACATAAAAATTTCAGGAGTAAAGTAAATATGTTGGAAGAGCCCCATTGATTGAAGTACTGTAAAGCATAAATAAACATGTTTTTTATTACGTAAATATTCAAAATATGTAAAAAAGCTTACTCTAAGAGTAAGCTTAACCACTATAAACACTATCACATGTTCCAGCTTTTGGTTCATAAAAACAATGTTGTTTAAATTGACCAGTTTGAGGTTGACCGTACCATGTTGGAGGGCATGGAGCATGTGGATTAAAATACCAAAGAGAATATTTTGCTGGGTGGTCTCTCCAATAATCCAAATTCTGTTTTGCTAATCTTCTTTCAGAAGATCTTGATCTTTGGTAAAATACATTCCCTTTTTGAACGGCTTCAAAGGAGAAATTTCCTCCCTGTACTTGAAAAATAACTTGGTTAACTGTTCTTAAACCTTTAAAGTCTAAACAATTTGCTACAAGACGATTCACAATTACATTTCCAACATATAACATTCCCTGTGGTCCTTCACCTTCGGCTTCTGCTCTCATCATCCTTGCCATTAAGTCAACGTCTGAACTTCGGTAATTTACTCTTGGCATTTTTCCACCCCAAAAATATTGTATGAAAAAAAGCCTTAAGTCATGTCATTTTTTAAATATTATGAATGTTGAATTCACTCTTTCCTCCCGTCAGAACAGAAAACGGAGGCTTACCTACATTTCTTTGACAGTCATACTTGGCAGGAGGAGACTTGGAACCGGGCCTCTCGTTGCACCGAAGCTGACGACAAATTTGCCTATTATAGGTATAGTATAACCAAAAATTAGTGAATCTTGGGTCACAAGGTTAAAAGTCAACCCCCATCAATTTGAATGGTTATTTTTGGGGTTGTGTGAGCCATGATATAAAAAAGCAAGAAATCACTTAATACTACTGGATAGAAACATGGAGGCATCCTGATTCATAAAAATATGATTGCCATGATAGAATGTCTTAATTTCAGTTGATTTAAATCCAACTTCAGATAATCTTTTTTTCAATTCATCATGCGAAAAACCGTTATGAACTTTCGGATGATGGATTTTATCGTTTTTATCAAAGTCAATGATAAGCAACTTGCCACCAATATTTAAAATGTTGAACAATTCTTGTAAAATCTTTTTAGTATCCGGAATATGGAGAAGGACTAGTGACATTAAAACGATGTCTGCCTTAAGTTCAGGAGTTTCTTGAGTAAAATCTGAATAAAGCACTTTGGAGTTGTTGATTCCTTTGTGAGAAATTTTTGCTTTCGCAACTTCCAACATTTCTTTTGATGAATCTACCAACAAAATATCAGCTACTAAATCTGATACTTCTAGACTAACTAGACCAGTACCGCTCCCATAGTCTAGTAAAGATTTTGATTTACAATTTCGTAATTCCGGTCTTACTTCCTTTACGATCACTTTAGCTAGTTCAATTCTTTCCTCTGTATCATATCTTTTTGCCATCTGTTCAAAAACATTATTTTCCATATTTCACTCCCCTTTTATTAATAAGCTTTGTTAAACCTGATTGTTGCTTTCCGCTTCAGGCAATTCTCTTCATTCAACATTGTTCTTTATCATAGCCAAAATTATAGCTGTATAGTGGTCATTATAGCAAAAATCAAAAAGCTTCAAGGGGATTCTCCCTCCCCCCTTCATATAACTCGTTTCAAAAACTTGGTGTCTCAAACCGAATGAGTGTTCTATCCTTGATGATTCCAAAAAAATATTAATACGATTGCAATGTTTTGTTCATATTTTATTAAACTATTTTATCTATAATAAATTTGCTAGGACAAATTAACATCAAACCCCTTCTAAAAAAATGTCAGGTACCTTTCTGCTAAAGGAATACCTGGCACTTTTTTATGAAACCACATCATTTCCCTCGTTGAACTCGACTCACATGCTTGTTATATTCAATTCGTTACCTAACCATAAGTCTCACACTTTATCCATAAAATGGTTATTGGACATTTCTTCCGGTGCATATAGTGTCCGTGGGGGTGATCAAATTGAACAAAAAGAGCATCATCATTCTATTCTTTTTAATGTTAGGGACGCTTCTTACTGCTTGTGGGAATGACCCAGTCAAGGATGATTTACAAAATTACGTAAACAAGCAAACAAAACCGCTTGCGAAAAAAGAAAAAGAAGTGATTAATCTTTATCAAAGTGTCACGGGTGCAAATTATACAAATGACGAAACCACCTATAACACATTGGTAAAAGAAGTAATCCCCAAATACCGCGACTATATTGCTGAAGTAGAAAGCATCCAACCTAAAACAAAAGAAGTCCATGATATCCATGAAATCTATCTGAAAGCAGTCAATTTACAGAACAGCGCTTTTATAATGATTGTCAGCGCGATTGAAGAACAAGACCTGAATAAGGTCAATGCTGCCAATAATAAATTAACAGAAGCAAGAAAATTAATGAGAGATTATCAAAACGCATTAAAGGAATTGGCGAAAAAGCATGAATTAACATTTGAGAAAAACGATTGATGAATTCCACATGGACGGTTCTCTTGGTTTATTTTATTCATCTCTTGAACCAAAAACCTCAGAAGAACCGTCCCCTTAGATTAAAGATTTTTTCATAAATCTTCTTCAGTACTCTACAACTCGTGTCCCTAACCACTTATCCGTTAAGGTTTCCGTCCCTTCACTGCTCTTTAAAACCACGAAATCCACCACCGTATAAACTACATATGGCCCAAATATTAATAAGAAAAACTCTCCAACATAACTTCCCAATTCTAAAAAAAATTTGAAAAAAATAAGCCAATCTTATAGATTGACTTAAATCCTTGCAATTTTTCTTTCATCTTTAATTTTTAGGTGATCAGAATATTGCACGAACAACGATTATTTATTTTTTAATTGGACTAATACGGTTTCATTGCTGCCGTATTCTTTATCTTCATAAAAATCTTTAATTAAACTAATGTTTGGCGCTTAATAAGCATTTCTAGATAGGTTTTTTTCTTGTAAAAAACCCTTTCATAAAGCTCCCCCGTTTAATCTTAATATAATAAAAACAAGTCTATTTTACTATAAATCTCTTAAAAATAGATGTCTTTTTGATGATTTTTTGAAATTAACAATAGGACATTTAATAGTTCAAATAACACCCCTTGTTCTACATTCACTTGTAAACTTAACAAATTTAAACCCCTCTTAGATTGGATCATTAATCCAATCTAAGAGGGGCACTTCAGTTGATTAGGTTATAGTCCTAGTTTTACTCTTTATAATTCAGTGGATTTGTTTTCTGCTTACTTATAAAAATGGGTAAATTGCATTTGCGTAAGCAATTGCCCCTTTATTGTTAGGATGGCCCATTGAGGCTCGTTTACAGATTTCAAAGTCTATTCCGGTACAGCCTGCTTTTGTACAGGAGATCAGACGTTCAGCTGCGATAAAATCTTGGGGTGACATATCCAAATTAATCCCGAATAAATAAGGATCCGGGGTAAGTGCGGAGTGTTCTACACCAATATTAGGATCGGCAAAGAAAAATCGGTTTTTTCCTTCCGGAGTAGTATTGGTTTCATCTACAGCCTGTTGGAGATACAATTTGGACTCGTTCGCAAGCTGCAAGCTTCTCTCATGTATGATCTGCAGATGATGTTCCGTCAAAAATCCAGCCGCCACACCACCTGGTATTCCCTCTGTCGCAATACCTAACGCAACAAGTAATACTTCTACAGCTCTTAGATCGCTATGCTCAGAAACAGGAGGATAGTATCCCGTTACAATGACTTTGGCATTTGGAAAGGTTTTGCCCACTTCAGTAAATAAAGTTTTACTATTATCAAGGAATTGCGTCCGATTCAGCTCACTCAAATCATCTTGATTAAATGGATTCAGAACAACTCGAAGATTCACATCATTGATTCCGCCATCCATAATGATCAGATCCACCTGTTCTGGATCGCCGACAAATAAATTACACTGTTGGAGAATGGTCGGATAGGAAACAGGCACCTCTCCATCTACTGCTGGAGTATTTGTATGATCATTTACACCAATGGTCGCCCCTGAATGCGCAAGTACTTGGGTATAGAATCCGATATTTCCATTCCGGGCTTTGACCGCATTGCCGACTAGGGAATAGTGCTTTTCCTGTTCGAACAATCCTTGACCCCAAGAAACAGAGTCACCAAGGACGAGCATATGAAAGGTATCCAACACTAAATTGAGGGTGTTAGATGGAGTTCCGTCTGATAGAATCACGCGTGCGGTCACATGCTCTCCTGATGGATTTTGTTCAACTGTGGCAGGTCTGATTAAGGTGAACTCAAGCTGGGTTGGGCTTAATAAAGTAACATCCGGCATATCCTGATCATTGATTCTGACGATGGCATTTTCGGAAAATCCACTGCCGATTAACGTTACTTTTCGCCCTGGAATCACTCGCATATGCTCATTTTCTTTGTTATCCTGCTGGGCAGAATCGACCTTAGGCTTAATATACATAGAGGCTTTGTTCGATAACGTTCCATCCGACTGTTTTACCTGAATGGTATGCTGCCCTCCTCTGATAAAAGGAGCGGAAAATTGCAGGGACGTATCACTGTAAACATTTGTTGGTACAGGTGAACCATCGATAAGCACAACATCGGTTTTCGTATAACGCTTGCCTTTTAATGTAATGCTCTCCCCTGCCAAGGCATAGGCAGGAGTTGCTTCAAAAATAACTGGTTCAAGCAGTTTTCTCAGGAAATCATCTCGATCGATGGCACGCATACTGATAGGATCTGGGAGTTTCCCCCCCTCGTAGCCTGAATACCCTTGGGTAGAAGATGCACCATCCGGGCCTCTGGATCCTGCCGTTCTGGAACCAGGCCCGCAAACGGCTCCGAAGTTCGCTTTAAGAGAATCTCCAACAGGTCCTCCTGCTCCACCAGAACCCCTTTCGCCAGGCAGACCCCCTGCTCCTCCACGTCCACCATCGACGGTTATGTAAAAACCTTGAAGGTATTGACTGATCACGCTCTGTGGGGCATATAGGGAAAGCTTCCCTCCAGTTCCCCCATTTCCTCCATCCCCGCCCAAACCTGCATTTCCTCCTGCTCCTCCATTGCCGCCAGCACCGGCCCCAGATTTGCAGAATCCTGCCCAGTCTAATTGCGCAGGCTTTCCTTTTCCTCCTTGGCCGCCATTCCCGCCATCTTGCCCTGCACCACCGGTGGTTCCATCCTGACCTCTTAAATCAAAAGCAGGGCGTCCAGTCATATCAAGCACCCATACTTCCAATTCAGGAGCACTCGTTCCGTCCGGACCTCTGCCGCCTTTGACACCATGTGTGCCATTTGTCCCTGTAATGCCCACAAGCGTAGTGGATGTTGGCGCTTGGGGAGGCGTTGGTGGTTTCATCGGTTTAGCAGGGCTAAATTTACTTGGCCTTTCCCATGTAAACGTAACATTTTGGCCAACCGTTATTTTTTCAGCAATTAAAATAAGATAATGCTGCGGTTGTTTGAGGACAATGGTCGTATTGTCCTGTAAATTGATTTCTGTAGCGACCCAATAAGCGGTATCTACATTAATCTGAGTTGTAAGACTTGATATAGAAACAGCACTTACTGTTTTCGATGGTAACGGAATGGCTTTAAGTATAGTAGCCTGGCCTCCAGCAGGTTGAAGTACAGGTGTTGTTGCCGTGTTCGTTAATTTATACGCTGACTGGAAGTATACCTGACTGGCAGCCAAATTTGGATCAGGCCTTGTTAGCCCTGCTTGTGGTATTAAATTTCCTGATAAGTTGAGTGTTCCAAGGGATGAAAGGGAAGTAATTCCCACCGATTCTAGAACGGCTTTGTGATACTGTAATCGGTCCTGGCTCGAAGTTGTGAGTGAAGTGATCGTGTTAGGGCTCATAGTAATGGATGGTTTTGCAATTGGGATAAATTGTGTTCCTAAAGTTGAAGTCATCTGATTCCTCCTGAGAATAACAATGTTTAGGCTTTTCTCGTCCAACAAACCCATGAATGACTGGTAAAACAACATGGTATGAAGGACATAAAAACCCGATTAAAAATATATTTCAAAAGAGACCACAATAGACCCATATTTTGGTAAAAAGGTAATTTAACATAGGATATGATTACATCAAGCTGAAAAGGCTATATTTAATAATTCTAATTACCTATTAATAATTCTGTTGGACAGAGCAAATGATCATGCTTAACACTAATTCCTTTTGTTGCAGCTTCATTAAAATTTTCAATATTCCATTTGTTATGAAAGAACCAATTAGAAAACCTGTTTTATTTATCTTTTGTTGACTTTGTTTGTCTTTTATATTTCTTTCTATTATTTGGTTATAAAAAAATGCACCTCCAATTGCTAGTTGTAACGAACAATTGAGGCGCAGCTTCTTAGGTCCTTAATTCGGCTACTAAGATTTTTGATTTAATTGTTTGATAAATTCTATCAGATTTTATCAACAGTACTCATATTCAGAGAATGATTATAATAGAGACTGGTCTTTCCGAAGTTAACACAATCTATAACTTGTGGTTAAGAAAGTGGCTAATTCTTTGCTCTTTTGTTTTCTTTCCTTGCGCATTCTTGCTCGGTCTGGTGCGGTTTCATGCAACTTTTTCTCTTCATCTGTTTCAGGAATGACCGGTGGAACATGTGATGGACGTTTATTCTGATCTAGTGCAACAAATGTTAATAAAGCAGTCGCTGCAATTCTACGATCACCACTTTTTAAATCTTCAGCAATAATCTTTACAAAGACTTCCATGGATGATGTGCCTGTCCATGTAACATAAGATTCAAAACAAACCGAATCTGATGTATGAATAGGACATAAGAAGTCAACAGAATCAGTTGAAGCCGTTACACATTCAGTGCGGCTATGAAGAGCTGCGGAAATAGATGCTACCTGGTCGACATCACTCATTAATCGCCCCCCAAATAATGTATTGTGATTATTTACGTCATTAGGAAATACACGACTTGTTCGTATAACTCGTGAGTCTCTACAATATTTTGTTTCCATACTTTTCCTCCTTAAAACACCTAAACCACTGGTACTATATCTAGCTTAATTTTATTCAGAAAATTAGATCAATCTACATGTAGGGTATTTTATATTAAGAATGATAGTTTGACAATATATTTTTCCAATTTTTTTAATTTTGGGATTTTTGCTTTGTCTCCGAATTTTTCTTACCCCTCGGTAGCATTTGCTGCGTGTTATTCTTTTTTTAGGCACTTAACCCCCTTTCAAAAAAAAATAAGCCAATCTTATAGATTGACTTAGATCCTTCCAATTTTTATCACACCTTTTATTTTCTATGTGATTAAATTTTCTTTACCTGCTTCGTGAAGGCTGATCTTCAAGAATCTCCTGAAATTTATCAGTATGAACGAACATGTTCGCTGTAGGCATTCCTACTTGATTCTTGTGTAATATAGACATTAGTTCAAACCTAACTTGCCTGGAAATTTCAAAATACTCTTCAGGCTTTACTGTGCCTACAATACAAAATTCGTACCCAACATATTTAAGGTTTGGATTTAAGTCTGTTATGCCAATATATTGAAAAGGTTCAACAACCTCGTCCTCTAGCCTAAATAGGTCTTGTTCAAATTTTTCATTGCAGATTTCACTTACTTTTTCTAACAATTCCTTTATTCTTTTTGGATCTTCTTGATAACTTATTGTAATCCGTTCAATTACTCGCATCCAGCCTTTATTAAAATTTTGAATCGTTCGAATCTCTCCATGTGGGATGGTAAGGAGTTTTCCTGACCATTCTCGAATTTGCATATAGCGAATACTGATTTCCTCAATGGTACCTGAATTTGTTCCGTTGAAAGTAACAAAATCGCCGACCCGAAACTCTTTGTCCGTTAATCTCACAAACCCCAATATAACGTCTTTTAACATTTGTTGTGCTGCAAAACCAACGACAACTCCGGCAATACCTGCACCTGCAAGTATTCCTTTTATATCTACAAATTGACTAATTAGATAAATAAAAAGGCTGATCGCAATTCCATACCTAAAAATCGAGCGAATTACACTTTGAATCGTTTGTTCGACCTCATCATCAAAAAAATTTGACTTCCTAAAGAACCATTCTATAATACGGTTTACGACAAAGGAAAAGGTCATGAGAACCAAAGCAAATAGTGTAAATCTTAAAAGTAAAAACTTCCGAATATAATTAAAAAGTTCCTCAGTTAAAGTTAATAAATCCATCCATCCACTTCCTTAAAAAGGAAAATCCCTTGCTCTAAACATACTATTTTTCTTTTCTTACCTTCCTATACCAACCTATAAGTACTATAAAAAGAATAATAATAATTAGATACACCACATTGGAAAATCGATTCATAAAGTATACTACATTTTCCCAATTAGCTCCCAATCGAGCTCCTAGATTAACTAAAATGCTATTCCAAATAATAGTCCCTATGGTTGAAAAAATTAAAAATAGCCAGAAGTTCATCTTTGCCGTTCCAGCTGGTATGGAAATTAAGCTTCGAATCAGAGGAATTAACCGACAGATTAATACTGTCCAAATTCCATATTTATCAAACCACGAATCAGCACGATATAGATCTTCTTTTGTTAACCGCAAAATACGTCCATAGCGCTCGATGATTTTTTCTAACTTTTTTACATCTAATAATAAACCAAGACAATACAAACAAATGGCTCCTGTGATCGAACCGATCGTTGATGAGATAATCACACCTGTAACACTAAGATTTGTTCCGTATGTCATATATCCGCCAAAAGTAAGAATCAGCTCTGACGGAATCGGAGGGAAAACATTTTCTAATGCAATTAAAAAAAAGATTCCCAAATAACCATATTGCTCAATTATATCTTTAATCAGGGACTCCATAGTTTCCTCCAGCATTTGGACCTTAGTTATTTACGCTGTTTGATGAAAAGTCGGCTTACCCGCCTTGAAAACCCCTCCAGCACAAAGCCTGCTAAATCAATCCGATAATATAAATGTTTTATTGTTTCCAAGATCCATAAAGGCACTTGGACGCCAGAAATGAAAGGATAGAAGTTATTATATGCCCATACAAGGTGTTCCCAACGTTGGTCGTTTCCCTCTTTGACATATTCCGATACGTCTAGAACTTTTCCTCTTCCATTTTGCAGAAGGATGTTTTTTAGGTGAATATCTCTCGGATTCAAACCTTGACTAAGAACATACACCCTAGCATCCTCTACGTCCCGAATCGCTTGTTGCGTAATCGGAATGCCTTGTAAAAGACAATCATAAAAAGTTATCCCCTGTTCGAAACTTAAAACAATGTAATTTGGTCCGTTCCCATAAAGTTTAGGAAAAAAACGGGACCCTTTTAAATGTTCATAGACATATTCCTCTACTTCTCTTTTCTTTAATGCTTGAGAAGAATATACTTTAAAAACATAGGCCGGAGTCTTATGATAATAAAAAACAGCAGCATCCGTTCCAATTCCAATGCATTTCAGACCTTCAGCAACCCCAATAATGTTAACAGGTTGATTATTTTCATTACCTATCACTTCAATGTTCCCGAGTGATTCATCTGCCAGTTTCCAATCTGGAATCATGAAAATCTCCTTTTTGTTTGGTTTTTTACTTTATTAACCACCCACTACTCAATTTCAAACCATTTATTTTCAGGCTACAAACAACCAGTGTATGATTGATCACTGAACTCCCCTTACCATAAACTTATACGATTATTTAAAAGGTAAGTTTCAGAAATTATTCAGTTACCTTAAAGATAATTATGTATTAACGAAATACTTTTTGGGTTCAATTTACCCAATACTATAAATCTCTCATTAGTGAAAAAAACTAACTACCTCGTTACCTCTTCCCGTTTGATATCTATAATCCTCCCTCCATCCCCAATTCTCCAAAGTTATGGGGATTTTTCTCACCCTTGTCTGCATAGAATGTAGACAAGGGTGAGTGATCTCTCAATGAAAATAGTGAACTTGGAGGGAATAACCTAATGCAATTTATAGAAGATGTGAAAGACGTGAAATTTAGTTTCTGGGAAAAACCGCCGGCGTCGTCTATGGCTTATTCATTTGTTTATGTAAATAAAAACAACGATTACTATGCAGTTAAAAATGGTGAGCGTTTGACGCGCAGCGAATTGCGGATTGGTAAATATCATAGGGTTTATACCGTCAATATGCAGCAGCAAACCATCACCTACAATGAGGAGGTCCCTTCGGCAACAAGAGGGAGAAGATTTTCTGTCAATTTATTTGTCGATATCGCCGTCGAACACCCGGAATGCTTGGTTCAGCAAAATGCGGGAGAATTCCGCACCATGATTAACAATAATCTGCCCTTCTGGGTAGAATCAGAAGCAAGATTTTTTCCTATTGAAGAGGAACTGAGATTTGCCCGGCATATCGAAGAATTTTTTCAAACCTCGCCATTAGTCAAAGTGTTAAGAGAGGCTGGAATCGTTGTTCGAAATGTTCGTGTTTTAATCCGGCAAGGTATTCGGGACCAGCGCCATGATGAGACGATCGCCGATTTAGACCGGAACGCAGAACTATCGGCCTATCAAGAGGCACATGACTTAGAGGAAGCGCGCAGGATTTCTGCCTCGATTAAAGAAGCCCTTGAAGATGGTGATTTCATCACTGCTGGGAAGCTTGGGGAAAAAAATGAAATGGCAAAGAGGTTGGTAGAATCGGAGTTTATCCAAAATCAAACCTTTAAATATGAAGTAAACAAACAACTTTTAAACCTGATCAACGATCACACGATTGACCAGTTCCAGGCAGAACAAAGATTAGCCAAACTAAAGAAACTATTTCCCTATCTTCCCATCGATCTGGCAAAAGTAAATGGGCAAAAACAGATTTCTAGTCCAAGGAAAGAACTTCTATCCTATTTTAATAAAGGAGAGTAGTGACTGTGGAATCCATTATAAATCAGCTGTTTTGGTTGTGGTCACCGGTTTCTCTCCTTCCGGAATGGCTCCGTATTTTTTTAGTTCTCTTTGTACTCCTGCTGCTGGCAAGAACGATTTTGTTATACATTGTTCCTCCCTTCGTCAACTTGTTGTGCCGGTTGTTGAAAAAATTGCTTTATCTCCTTTCCTATCCGATCATGGTATTCATTTGCACGATGCAAAAAAGCAGGAGAGAAGCAGGAAAAGTGGGCATACCTGTTTGGATGGATACCATTGAAGGAATGTTTGCCTTGTTCGATCGATTTTTCAACAAAATGATTCAGCTTTTCAGGAAACGGAAAAGGAATAAGGCAAGGATTAAAAGATGGTCCTTCTATTTTGCCACAGCTTTAGCGATTTTGCTTACTGTAGCAACCATGAACAATCCAAATGAATGGTATACACAAAAATGGAAGAAAGCTGAGGCCTGGTTAAACCAAGAACAGGTTCACAAACAAGTATCCAGTGCTGCTTCTCACGATACAAAAGAATTCATTTTAAATAGGGAATATAAAGATGGTGGAAATATTCGGGTGGCCCCCACACTAACTGCGGATCGTCTATATACGATTGAAAATGGGGAAATCATACACTTTTTGAATGAAGAACAAGTAGATTCCAAAGGAATTAAGTGGCTAAAAGTTCAAACCGCAAACGGGGTCAAAGGCTGGATTTCTGCCAGCATTGTCCGGGAAAAATAAAAACCCACAGGGACGGTTCCATAGGCACTTTGCCATAGGAACTGTCCCTGTGGGTTTTCGGTTGATATTACGGTTTGGGATAGAAACCGGAACCCTCTCTCTCGTGACTGCTATTGAGCCCCAGTTGTTTGAACCTTAGGCTGTTTCGTATTACCATTAGGACCTAAATATTGATAATCATTAGGATCAATCGGTTTAAATCCCTTTGGTGTATAGAACCGTAATAAATCTTTATTGACCACTGCATCGGACATTTGAAGCTCTGTTGAGATTTTATCATTAATGGATTTATAGGCATTTTGATTAGGTAATAATTCACCCGTGTTAGGGTTGTAGAATTTCCCGCTTACTTCAGTTACTTGCGGCGAAACATAATCTCCATTTCTAAACAATGCCCAGTTGCGATGATCTTTAGATAATAAATCGGAACCGAACTCAATGTAATCTTTTGTATCAACACCTAATAAATGTAGAAGGGTTGGACGAACATCTACTTCACCGCCAAATTGGTGCTGAACCCCACCTTTTACACCTGGAACGTGTATATATAATGGTACTTCCTGCAACTTGGCATTAATGGTTGGTGTAATTTTGGGAACGCCTAGAACTTTTGCCATTGCCTTGTTGTGGTTTTCGGAAAGACCATAGTGGTCTCCATAAAGGACAATGACCGTTTTATCATATAGCCCATCTGCTTTTAAAGCATCGAAAAACTGTTTAAGGGCTTCATCCATATAATGTGCTGATTGGAAATAATGATTTACAACTGAGTCACCAAAGTCTCCGGCTGGAAAATTAGTATCTTGTTTGTCCATTTCAAATGGGAAATGGTTGGATAACGTAATAAATTTGGTATAAAAAGGTTGTTTTAAACCCTCAAGCATGGACATGGACTCTTGAAAATATGGCTTATCTTTCATCCCGTAGTTCTTTATATTTTCAGGAGACATATTATAATATTCTGCGTCGAAAAATTGATCATAGCCTAATGCTCGATACATAACATTCCGATTCCAGAAAGTTTTGTAGTTTCCATGAAATACTGCAGATGTATAGCCTTTTTGACCTAAAATGGCAGGAGTCGCTTGATACGTGTTTTGTGCTTTATTGATAAAAACGGCACCTTGATTTAAAGGATATAGTGAATTTTCCATTAAGAATTCAGCATCTGATGTTTTACCTTGTCCAGTTTGATGATAGAAATTATCAAAATAGAAGGTGTTGCCATCATGAGCCAATGAATTTAAAAATGGCGTCACTTCTTGTCCATTTGGCATTTTATAATCAATCATAAAATTTTGGAATGATTCTAAGGACACGTAAATAACGTTCATTCCTTTTGCTTTACCAAAGTAAGCTGGATTTGGTGCCGTATAATTGGCTTTTCGATAATTTTCTACTGTTGTGATATCACTGCTGCTAGCGAGTGCCCTTTGACTAGAAGTTTTGATATTTTGAATGACATCCAAAATGGTAAAATTATATGCCCCTAAATATTTAACAAGGTAGTTTCTGTCGAAGGAACGTGTTAATAATTGCGGACGGTCCTTTTCTGCTAATCCTAGGTTAAAAAGGAAAACAGTGACAGCAAATAAAAATACGATTTTATAGGATTTACGATTTTTCACAACTGCTTTTTTAAATATCGTTAGAGCAAGAACAATTAGAGTAAGGGTATCTGTGAAATAAAAAATATCAAATGGGGACATTAAGGAATTGGCGCTATCGCCCAACTGTCCAGCATTCGTTTTCGCTTGCATAATGACAGGGACTGTTATAAAGTCATTGAAAAATCGATAATAAACAATATTGGCATATAAAAGAAATGACAATACAAAATTGATGATAATCATAATCTTTTTGGTATGCTTTTTAGAAAGTAAACCTAATCCAATAAAGAATAATCCAGAACTAATGGGATTAATAGCTAACAAAAACTTTTGTAGATTATTATCTATGCCTAATTTAAATTCTATTTGATAGGCTGCATAGGTCTTGATCCAAAATAACACAACTGCTAGAGTAAAAAAGGTAATATGACTCTTATCGAATCTTTTAAGTAGTCCGACCTTTTCCATTTTAAAACTCCTCTCAAATCTATAAATACTATTTCTACCATACTCGCACCCTATTACAAAAAAAATTACCCAGCTGAAAGCCGGATAAAGAAAAATATATTAAATAAGGGGTCAACATGAAAAAGAACTTTTCATGTTTTATTTTAACCCCAAAATATGAACAAGGTATGAACAAAATATGAAAATTACGTTGAACTTTTCACCCAAAAATGATACCTACCCCGTTATTTTGATAAATCTACCAATCATTAAAAATACACGAAATCAATGAATTACCTCAAAAACTCTTCAATCGCCACTTAATTAAATTGGTTAGAATAGCGGAACAGTTGAAATAAAATGGCTACACATCGGCCCAGCTGGTGCAATCTTGGAGATGTTTATGCCTAGAAAATTCGGGTAGCTATAGACTATGAATGATTACAACTTAAAGGAGGAAATGTAAATGATTGACCAAAATCTCCAACAAAATGGACAACCTGCCCAGCATCAAGATCAACAGCCGGGAGTAAAATCTCAAATGGAACCTAAACCCCTTGATCAGGACTCCTCATACAAAGGCAGTTATAAACTTAAAGGGAAAACAGCGCTTATTACCGGCGGGGATAGTGGAATCGGTAAGGCTGTTGCGATTGCGTATGCAAAAGAGGGTGCTAACGTCGCGATTGTTTATTTGGATGAACATAGGGACGCAGAGGAAACGCGGGCCCAAATAGAAGAGGAAGGTGTGCGTTGCCTTCTCATTCAGGGTGATATTGGAAATGAGACTTTCTGTCAAGAAGCCATCTCCCAGACAGTAAATGAGCTTGGCAGTTTAGATATTCTCGTTAACAATGCCGCAGAACAGCATCCGCAGCAAAGAATTGAAGATATCAGTTCAGAGCAGTTGGAAAGAACTTTCCGCACCAATATTTTTTCGATGTTTTATCTTACCAAATCTGCACTGGAACATTTAAAAAAAGGGAGCGCTATTATTAATACCGCTTCGGTTACAGCCTATGAGGGCAACGAACAGTTAATCGATTATTCATCTACGAAAGGGGCCATCGTCTCCTTTACTCGGTCATTGGCCAAATCTCTTGTTAAAAAAGGAATACGAGTAAATGGTGTAGCCCCCGGGCCGATATGGACCCCTTTAATCCCATCGACCTTTCCCGAAGAAAAAGTTGAAAACTTTGGAAAAAACACTCCAATGGGCCGTCCGGGCCAACCGGAAGAACTTGCTCCAAGTTACGTTTTACTTGCTTCAAACGATGCTTCCTATATAACGGGACAAATCATTCATATTAATGGAGGGCAATTTATAACCAGTTAAGAATTGCAACTACACTTTAAAAAACACCTTCGGATACTCTGAAGGTGTTTTTTTGTAGGGATTAATAATTACCAGAATACAAAAACTCTCATCCTATCATTCATGCTGCTGTGCCCATACGGATACACTTCCTCCATTCACCGGGAAAGATGCAAATCCATCCTCTTCAATCGTAAGGGCTTCATCTCTTGTTCCCGTAACGTCTACCCAAACTTCTCCTGCACGCTCTTTACCAACAAACATTCTTTTTTCTCCCCCATCACTGTTGGAGATTACGACTGCACAGCCAGACCGCTCAACTTCCTTTACCCCTCTTCGAACCCAACCAATTAGATTTGCGTTATCAAAATAATCATCTTGTTCTCCATATGCCTTATGGTACCGGGCATAAACAAGAGGATCAATCGCTTCTTTTTTTCCTTCAATCGGATTTTCCCCGCCAATGCCAAAATAATCGCCATAAAAGACACAGGGAAAACCATCCTTTCGGAGTAAGATAAGAGCATAAGCGATTTGTTTAAACCAGTCATCTACCCAAGATTCAAGAGATTGATTTGGTTGTGTATCATGATTATCTACAAATGTTACTGCATGAGTTGGGTTGGTGCTCACAAGCGTTTCATTGAAAATGGTGGTTAAATCAAAATCAGCCCCGGCAATTGACGCTTCAAGCAATTTATAATGGAGCGGGACGTCAAATAAATGAATCGTATAATCGACATCCTCTAAAACTTGTTGACAAGCTGAGAGCTTAGGATTCCAATACTCAGCAACCATATAAAAGTTTTTACCAAGATCCGCACTTACCTCTTCTACAAAACTTTTAATAAAATCATAATTAATATGTTTAATCGCATCTAATCTAAAACCGTTGAAATGTAAGGTATTGGCCAGCCATTTCCCCCAGCGGATCATTTCTTCTCGTACATCTGGATGATTATAGTCAATATCAGCAAACATTAAATAATCATAATTGCCAAATTCATCATCTACCTTGTCATTCCACGTTTTGTTCTCTCCAACTATTCGGTAAATGCCTGATTTATCCTGTTTAGCGTCATAGTCTATCCCAATAAAATACTCGAAATTCCATTTAAAAGAGGAATACTTATCCCTTCGTCCAGGGAAAGTGAATTTTGTCCATCCCTCAATCTCAAATGGCTCGGAAATTTCTTTCGTTCGATCTTGTGGATTAACTTCAACGACTTGAAATACTTCGGTATCATCTGCTCCTGCTTTATGATTCATAACGATGTCTGCAATCACTTTAATCCCCAAATTATGACAGGTAGCAACGGCATCTGCTAATTCTTGTTTTGTTCCATATTTTGTACGGATTGCTCCTTTTTGATTAAATTCACCAAGATCATATAAGTCATATATTGCATAACCAACATCATCTGCTGAATTCCCTTTTGTTACGGGTGGAATCCACAGCGAATCAATTCCTATCTCTTTTAGTTGTGGTGCAGCTTCTTTTAAATGATTCCAATGAGTACCTTCCGGTTTTATATGCCATTCAAAGAATTGCATCAACGTATGATTTCTTTCCATTCTCGGTTACCTCCTTCAACTCCCCTTATTTTCTATGTATCTATTTTTCTCATGGACTAAAACAGCGAGAGACTTGTCATGTCTCTCGCTCATTTATTTAACGAGTTCATTAACTCTGCTCGCTGCTTGATGTTCCATTTTGTTTTTCGCCTTCTCGCGAACCATTCTGTTCTAGCGAATCCTTAACATCCTCTTCAGTGCGTTCTTGCGCGGAATCAACATCGTTTTTGCCTGTCTCAACTTCTCTATCCTTGAGGTAATAAGGAGCCAGTCCCACTCTATGACCAGCTTCTTCCATATTCTTTTGATCATATTTATTTTTATCCATGTTCCTCTCCTCCTCTTTTTTAAAAAAATGCCACTGTTCCATTCTAGCTTTCTACTGAATTTACAGCTGCTTATTTCTTTGGTACCCTTGGTATTTTAAATACCCCTTTCCAAGAGACCTAAACACTTTTACCGATTAATAAATAAAAAACTGACTTAAACGAGCCGTCATTCAACGACCTTTAAAGTCAGTTCTTTTAAAAAAATGTATTTGATTACACTAAACTTTTAATCGCTCGTTTAAGTGTAGAAACAATTGGGATTTTATTAAAATCAATTCCAAGTTGAACAGCAGTCTTTGCGATTTCAGGTCTAATTCCTGAAAGGGTACAGTCAACGTTTATTAACTTTAGCGCTTTAATCAATTGATAAATTTGTAAGGCAACCATGTTATCCACTTTTACTACCCCTGATAGATCAATCAAAAGGTGATGAATGTTCAGTTTCGTACATTGCTTTAAGGTATTTTCAAGGAGAAACGTTGCTCTTTCAAGATCGATATCACCGATCAACGGAAGTAAAGCAACGTCATCATTTAAACAAATGACTGGGGAACTAAGTTCATTTATTAATTCTTGTTGGGATTTCAGTTTTAACTCTCCATAGTTATAACTTTCTTCTGTAAACCATGCGATGATCAGATTGAAATTCTTCACAATGGTTCGATTCCAGGTATTTATATTTTCATAAGAATATTCATTTTTGTGTAACTGAATAAATTCTTGCACTAAGTCTAAATATTGCTCTTGGACTCTAAAAAATTCTTTTAAAATAGATGGGATAGGCGTCCTTAAATGTTGTTCGTCCCTTGCAACAGTCATGACCCATTCTTCAAACTCTTTGTAGAATTGTTCATTAGAGATTTCTTCATTAAATGCATTGCAAAATTGCAAATGAAACTCATAATTTTGCTGCTTAAGCGTATTAATTACCTTAGGATCTTGGGAAGCATATACTCCGGATGCGTTGCTTTTATCCAAGGAATCATACCATTGTTCTGTTAACATCCATGTTTTCCTTAATAGAAAATGATATAACTCATTATTTTTCATACGATCCTACCTCCCTCGATTGTGATCGGTCTTAAAGCCAAATAAAAATAGCTGTGTTAAAGGACAATGTTAATTTTGAAAAACGTTGATTGGAGTGGAAATCAACAACTAAGTTTAACAGAGCTTAAAAAATAAAAAGTACCCGTCGTACCAACCAGAACGAAGGGTTACTTTTTAGCTTTACGATAGATTCATTCAAAAAAAATGAAGGTTAAGCAAGATGCTCATTTAGAGTTTGCTGTAATGTTGCTTTTGTTTGTGTTAAACCTTTAAGGTCAATTCCTAAATTAACCATTTGCCTAACTAGTTCAGGGCGTAATCCCGTTATGACTGATTTAGACCCCATCAAGTTTATGCCAATCAATACTTTTTGAAAATGGGAAATCGTCATTTCGTCCATTTCCGATATTCCAGATAAATCAATAATCAATGTAAGAATCTTTAACCTTGCGATCTCCTTTAGGATTTTTTCTTCAATAATATCCATTCGATAAGAATCAAACTGACCTATCAACGGCAGTACAGCTACAGTTGGACTGACTGGTATGATTGGAGCCGATAAATGTTCAACTAGCTTCCTTTGAGAAAGAATTAATTCATCCTTATACTGGGAATAGCTAATGAAAAAGGTGTTTAAAAATTCATCAATCCCATCATTTACACTCTTTTCCAATTCAAAAAAATCGCCAGCATCATTAAAATTCTTATTTTCTTGATTATAAAGTTCGATGAAATACCATAAGGTACGTCTTATTGCATGTACCCATTCAAGTTTAAACTCTAAAGTTAATGAATGTTTCGCCCAGGCGACTCCTTCTTGTTTGGCAAAAGAAATGAGTTCATCGATTGAATTTTCCACAACGTAAAGAACGACTCTTTGAGCATTTTTCAAAAGATCAATGTTACCGGCTTTTAAAATCCCCTCAATATTAGATGCAACATTTACTGCCTCCGATAAAAGCCTTTCCTGAAATTTCACATTATTTGCGATAATATATTCTGAGATATTTCTTGTGTCATAAAAGGTTTTCAAAGTTAGTCCTCCTTATGTAAAAGTATAATTTTGAATCTCCCAAAACGATTTCATTCAAGATTAAAATGATCCTTCTTCAAAAAAACATCCTCATACATATGGGGATCCGTATGGTTAAAACAGTTGACCGATCACATAGGTCAAGTCATCTTTCCTGGTTTGTGTATAGATCTCTAAATGATTCGAAATTTCTTCAACCGTCCTAGAGTTACTTATTAATGATTTAATACCTGGAATGAGAAGGCCATCCGTATAAATGATAAATTTCGAACCTTCTTCATAAGAAAAAGTTTCACAGTGATACTTTTGCGGCTTTCCTGATAAAAACCCCATAACGGGAATCGGGTAAATAAATCGGCCTGAGGGGCTATGAAGAATAAATTCAATATTTCCCACCGAGCCATAAGTGAATCTCTTTTCTAGAAAATTTATCTTCAAAATGGATACGGTTGCACCTCTTAGATCTTTTAGAACTTGATTGCAATAGTCGATTAATCTTTCTACCTCTTCTTCATGGTGTTGTTCCACCACTTCACAAATCGCCTTGGATGAGGCATAAGCATGCTGGCCGCTCCCTAAACCGTCAGCAACCGCGCAAATAAAGTATTCATCCATTGCTTTCATAAAGAAACTATCTCCATTAACATCGTTGCCCTTTTTTTGAATTTGATAGGCAATGGCCTGCATATACTGATTGGATTCACGCTCTAGCATTTTTTCACCCGAGCATCTTTTCTACTTTTAAATTCATTCATATTTCTCCTTACCTATTGCTTTCTTCTTAAAATAATTAAGGTAAAATCATCTCTTAACTCAAAATTC
Source organism: Neobacillus cucumis (assembly GCF_016107705.1). Next base: position 121,322 of record NZ_JAEHGC010000009.1, on the reverse strand, counting down.
TGCATTCTCTCCATATCATGATAGATGTTTTCCACCATTTCTTGGGAGGATAAATGCATATAGGTTTGAATTAAATCAGTGATCGCCGAGCGTTCGATAAACCCCTCGTCTGTCTTTGATTCCGTCACACCATCCGAGAGTAAAACAAGCATGTCACCCGGTTCTACCCTTTTTTCATATTGCTTGTATGTAACATCCTGATCTACACCTAATACGATCCCCTCAGTTGTAAGATCTTCAAAGGTATCTGTTAAAGAATGATAGTAGAACCCTTGCTCATGTCCAGCTGCAGCATACGTAAATAAATGCTTAACGGAATCATAGATTCCATAAAACATCGTAATAAACATACTTGAGCCGACATTTCCTTCTACGACTTTATTTAAATATTCTAGAACATCTTTTGGAATTTTTGTGGACTCTGATAAACTGTCCATTGCATATTTGAGCATGGACATACAAAGAGCGGCGGGTATTCCTTTACCAATGATATCAGCAATGGCAATACTAATCCTTTCTCCCTCATGAACAAATTGGTGAAAATCTCCATTCATTTTCTTTGCCGGAACGCTAATAGCACCAATATCTAATTCATCATGATCTGGGACTGGCGTTTCTAAAAGGTTTTCTTGAATGCTTGCAGCCGTCTCAATTTCTGAAATGATTTCAAACTGTCGATTTCTTAAGCTTTGATGTTCTTGATAGGCTAAGCCATAGTCCATCATAAACTCCATAAGGAAATCAAATGAGGATAGAATTTCCTTTTGAATATCAGGAAATAAATCCTTTAACACTTTACGATGGATATTGATGATTTCCTCAGGGGATACCTTATGTTCAATTGATTTCCTGCTAAACATTTGGCCTTGGTACAATGCCACTTCACTCGATTCTTCTATGTATCTTCGAAGCATTTCCCGATAACTTGCTTCTAAAATCGCTTTAAAATCCATTCTCTCACTCCTAACGCAGCCACTTCTCCACCTGGATCGTCGTACCTTTTCCGGGTGATGAGATAAGATCAAAGTTGTCCATTAAACGTTTCACTCCCGGTAATCCAGCTCCTAAGCCTCCTGATGTGGAATATCCATCCTCCATCACTTTTCGAATATCCCGAATACCTGGCCCCTGATCCATGGCAGTCACTTTTAAACCGATTCTTCCAAATTCATGGAGACATTCAATATGGATTTCCCCTTCTCCCGCATATAAATAGATGTTTCGTGCTAACTCAGAAATCGCTGTTGTGATCCTTGCCTGATCAACCGTTCCAAATCCAAGCTCTTTGGCAATATTTCTTCCTAGTTGCCTAGCTTCAACGATATCCCATTCTGATATTATTTTTACATAGGATTCGTTCTCCATGCTCTACTCCTCCAACTCCCGCTGTAATCTTTCTAACCCCTTTTCTAAATCCAATGCTGTACGGACATCTTGAAGGTGTATTCCGAGTTCAACTAAGGTAATCGCTACAGCCGGTTGAATACCGGTTAAAACGACTCTTGCCCCCATCAGTTTAGACATGTTAATGACATCACCGAGCACTTTCGCAATAAAGGAATCGATCATATCGACAGATGTTAAATCGATTACGACGCCATCTGCGCCGGTTTCATGTATTTTTTGAAGCAAATTTTCTTGGAACTGTAATGCCGTTTGATCATCTAGCTCCCACTGAATGGAAACAAGCAGGCAATTATATAATTTTAGTATGGGTATATTGACAGCCATTCTTAATCCTCCATTGATACGATTTTTCGATTGGTCATTTTTAATGCCGCTAGAATCCCCTTTTGCAAGCTGCTTTTTGTCATAACCTGATCTAAGTTAATTCCTAGTGTAACAATCGTTTGGGCAATCTCTGCTCTTATCCCGACGATAATACATTGTGCACCTACTAATCTTACAGCTTCGGAAGCTTGTATAATATGATGGGCCACCATCGTATCGACAACAGGGACTCCTGTTATATCAATTAAGACCACTTGTGAACCAAACTTAACAACACCCTCCAGCAAATTCTCCATAATCTTTTTCGCTCGCTCGGTATCAATCGTTCCGACAAGAGGCATGACGGAAATATTATCAAAAACGGGAATGAGCGGTGCGGATAACTCTTGCAGGGCAATTTTTTGCTGAGAGACTGTTTTTTGCCATGATGATGCGTATTGGTTAAACAATCGGTTGTTAATCGGGCTAATCCGCTGATCATAACCCCAAACAAACTCAACTTGTTTCTTTTCTGAATCATTCCCCGTGATATAAAAGAAAATAATCTTTCCAAATTCAGAGACACTATCTATAATAGAACTTAATGTCCAGCCTAATTCTACTAATTTCTGAGCAAACACAGCTATTTTCCCATCTTGATCGTTCATGGAATGGGATAGCAGTATATTAATATAGTCATTACAAAAACTCGCATAATTTGGGTCGGTTTTTTCCTCATCCAGGCTGACCAGTTTATCTTTCCATTCTTTCACCAGTTGTTCCCGATTTGTTCGTATGTATTCAAAAATATAATCTGGCTGCTCCATTATAATCCCTCCTAAACCTATACACTTAGTATATCATATATTCAATAGTCCCAAAAAACAGATAAATCCTGCCGGTTCTAACGGAAAATGAGCTTGCACCATTTTGTGCAAGCTCTGTTTGTTTTCTTTCTAAAGAGGTTAGTAATTGAGATATTTTCAGTTTTTTTCAAAAAGTCCATCGATAATACCTCCCTCAATTGTTGCGACCTTGATAAGGATATACCACCTTTTCAAGCGTTTAAAACCTTTTTTAACATTTTTTTATTAAATAATCTCTATTAGATTACCTGTTCTACTATTTTATCATCCAAAAAAGTAATTGGTATCTATCTTGATTAAGCAATCTCAAAAAAAAACTGCCAATTAAAATAATTGCAGTTTTTCTTCCGTTGCTCTTTGCTCTTTAAATCTTCCATTTAGATAACAAAGATTATTTAACACCTATATCCTAATCTTTCACTTATTAAATTCGCACAATTTTTAGTCTTGTTTACCAGAAACATTTTGTTTTCATCTGTTAGCATATGAATTTGGCCTGCAACTGTAAGATTCGCCGTAATTTCATTGGAATGATCAAAAATCGGCACTGCGATTCCAAAGCTTCCGGGTCTTCTTTCACCTGTCGTTATTTTATATCCCTTAACAAGAATTTCATTTAATTCTTCATTTAGTTGCTCAATGTTAACATCAGCCTCTTCAATGATCTTTTGTAAGATTTCATCCTTATCTTTTGAATAGGCAAGTAACACTTTTCCGGATGCCCCGGTGAAAAGAGGGGTATGTTCACCAATCCGGATAAAATTAATCACAATCTCAGGCCCGTCAATCTTATCAATACAAACCCGGGAATTCCCAGCTCTGATATTTAAATCCACTGTCATCCCTGTATCTTTTACCAACTCAGCCATAATCGGTTTTGCAACTTTACGTAAATCAAAATCATTCATCACAATATTGCCTAGCCTAAAGAACGGAAATCCTAAAGAATACCTGCGCGTGTCAGGATCTTGTTTGATAAAATCCATGCTCTCTAGCGTAGCTAGTAACCTGACAATTGTACTTTTAGGGTATTTAAGCTCAGCATGAATCTCGGCGATTGAAAGTGTGTTTCGTTCAAATGAAAATAACATTAAAATCTTAAATAATTTTTCAATACTCGCAACCATATATTTTTGTTCCTTTCATAGATAGCGCTTTTTAAAATTCCAGGAACGATTATCTCAAGACATATTTTTCTTCCATCTCATGATACCGTTGGATGCCAAGCAGTTGATTAAGCTGACTAAAATTTAACATCTGTTCTTTCATCCCAGCCGTAGTTCCTGTTTCTTTCAATTCATGAAATAAATCTTGTGCAGCCTTTGCAACTACACGAGTAACACTGTTTGGAAAGATGACAATTTTATAACCCATGCTGTCGAGTTCAGAAGCAGACATTAATGGAGATTTTCCGCCTTCCACCATATTCGCCAATAAAGGCATTTGGATATAATTTGTTATGGTGGAGAACTCATCCTTGTTCTCCAAAGCCTCTACAAAAATTATATCTGCGCCAGCTTCCGCATAACATTGTGCCCGTTCAATCGCTTCCTGTAAACCGTTGATTGCTCTCGAATCAGTACGTGCAATGATTAGCAGGTTTTCATCCACTCTAGTGTCTACTGCAGCTTTGATTTTACCAATCATTTCAGACAAAGGGATTACATTTTTATCTCTCAAGTGACCGCACCTTTTAGGGAAATCCTGATCTTCCAGTTGGATTGCGGAAATGCCTGCTCGCTCAAAATCTTTTACGGTCCTCATCACGTTCAAGTAGTTTCCGTACCCCGTATCAGCATCTGCGATTACTGGAATTTGTACCGCGTCACATATATATGATGCTCTTGTTGCCATTTCACTTGCCGTCATTAAACCTATATCAGGTTTTCCTAATGTGGTATAAGAGATGCCGCCGCCTGTCATATAAAGTGCTTCAAACCCAGCCTGTTCGATTAGTACCGAAGTCAAACTGTCATATGCCCCCGGTGCAATGATAATTCCAGTTTGCGATACTCGTTCTTTGAATTTTTTTCTAATTGAATTCATCATATCTCACTTCCCTTTATTTGCTCAACTTTTTTATTAACAAGTTGACCAACCCGCCTAATTAATGATTCTTTAATCTATGGCGGGTTAATCAAAGTAATTTTATTGGACTATGGTTTTAATTCTCTGTTCCTCTGAAATAGAACCCTGTTTTTCTTTTGTAAAAAATAAAAATCCGATGGAGCTAAGTAATGCAAGAACAATCATGACCCCAAACCCTGCGCTGAAACTGCCCGTTATTTGAATGGCAAATCCCATTGCTGTAGGAGCAATAATACCGGCAAGAGCAAACGCAGCATTCAAAAACCCTGATGCAGCTGCGGGCTGGTCTGGAGCAGAATCAATTGCAACGATCCACCAAATCGAACCCGTAACCATCCCAAAACCTACCCCAAGGGAGATAAATGTAATGGCACCATATAGGGATGGATTAAACATGATTGGAATAAGGGAGGCACCCGATAGCAATAAACATACTCCTATCAAATTAAATCGGCTTCGTATACCTGGTTTACGTTTATATAGTTTGTCTGCAATAAGTCCGCCTGCAATGGTAGCTACCGTCCCAACGGCCCATGGTAAAACCGTGAAAAATCCAACTTTAACGATGTTGAGATGATAAACCTGGCTGAGTATGCCTGGCAACCAATACATAAATCCCCAGAACATGAATCCCCAAGAAAAATAACCAAATGCGGAAATCAAAAGATTCTTATTGGTAAATATCTTCTTCCATTCTACTTTTTTTACATGCTCCGTTGTCTCTTCTTCCACTAAGCCGCTTTTAATGTATTCTTGTTCTTGAGGGCTAACTCGATGGTAGCCAATTGGAGAATCCTTAAACAGCCATAACCAAATTCCAACTAATATCAATCCTAATGTTCCTAAAATAACGAAGGGCGATTTCCATCCCAGGCTTTCCATTAGTTGTGTAATTATGGGTCCACCGATCATGAGGCTAAAAGGGACCCCGAATCCAACGATCATCCCTAAAGCCTTCCCTCTTTCCTTCCCTGGCAGCCAACGGCTAATTGCCCTGCTGACTGCTGGAAATGCTGGTCCTTCAGATCCACCGAGTAACACCCGAACTAGGAAAAGGCTGACAAAAGAACCCATGAAAGCGGTCAAAATACTAAATACTGACCAGAGTCCTGCAGAAAGAGACAATGCCTTCTTTACTCCAATTTTGTCTATAATTGGGCTGCCTACGAAGGAGAGAATTAAGTAACCAATAGAAAAGGCACTGCCAATTAGGCCCCACTCCGCATTGTTAATATTAAACTGTTTCGTAATTGCTCCATTGGCAAAACCAAGAGCAGATCTATCCAAGTAATTTATTAAAATAGTAAGAGCAATAATACTTACAATGACCCAGCGGAACTTACCTTTCATATACCCAACCGACTCCTTTTTCCAACGTTATAGTGGTGAATCAACATAGTCAAGCCACCTTAAGAAAAGCACATCAAGTTTATAACTTAATTTCCTTATTGCTCAACTTTCGTTCCAGCATGTTAACTAGACCGCCATGATTGATAATTTCCTGTATGTACGGCGGGTAGATCGTTGTTGAATAAGACTCGTTTTTCGTTAAGTTATAAATCACACCATTTTCAAAATCAATTTCAATCTCATTTCCTTCTTCAATTCTAGTTGCTTCCTTACATTCGATTACAGGTAAACCTAAATTTATCGCGTTTCGAAAAAATATCCTTGCAAAAAATACCGAAATGATGGCACTAATACCAGATAATTTAATAGCAGCCGGAGCTGACTCCCGACTTGATCCGCATCCAAAGTTTTTACCGGCAACGATAATGTCCCCCGCTTGGAATTTGGAAGGAAAGTCGGGATCGATACCCTCAAATATATGTTTCGCTGCTTGATCAGCTGATAATTTTAAATACCGTCCGGGGTTAATCATATCCGTATCCACATTTTCCGGAAACACCCATGTCTTCCCTTTAATCTTTTGCATATCTATCCTCCTAAGTAAGCTGACATGTAGTTTGGTACCGTAACTATAAAAACTCTCTTGGGTCGGTTATTATGCCGGTAATAGCGGATGCGGCAACTGTGGCAGGGGAAGCTAGATATACTTCCGATCCAGATCCCATCCGACCAGGGAAATTGCGGTTTGTCGAAGATATACATCTTTCCCCGGGAGCAAGCACACCATTGCCAAGTCCAGCGCACGCTCCGCAACCTGTCGGCAAAAATGATGCTCCCGCATCGAGCAAGGTTCCAACTATGCCGCTTTTTGTAGCCCTTCGCATGACTTCCGATGATGCCGGTGCAATCAGCAATCGCGTGTTTTCGGAAACTTTTCTGCCTTTAAGGACTTGGGCAGCTATTTCCAAATCATAATACTTAGCTCCCGTACAAGCCCCTATATAGGCTTGATCTAGAAGCTCGAAGTGATCAATTGCTGAAACAGGCTTTACATTATCAGGAGAATGTGGAAGTGCAACCATTGGTTCTAGCTGATTCGCATCGAATTCTAAAGTTTCGCAATAGAAAGCATCTTTATCCGCTGTTACTACCTCAAAATTACTTACATTCCTCTCATTAAGGTAGTTGATAACAATATCATTTGCTTCGATTAGTCCCGCTTTTGCTCCCATTTCAATTGCCATATTTGACAGAACTAATCTTTCATCCATTGGTAATATATCGACTGCACTTCCCGAAAACTCAACTGATTTATAGGTAGCACCATCGATACCCGTTCTCTGTATTGATTTCAGCATCATATCTTTAGCCATTACCCCTTTGGAAAGTTTCCCTTTCCAAAGAATCTTGATGGATTCAGGTACTTTCACCCATGTTTTCCCAGTCGCCATGACACCTAGCATATCAGTAGATCCTAGTGCGATTGCAAAACATCCCATTGCTCCGGCTGTTGTTGAATGAGAATCGGCTCCGACATACATCATACCTGGAGTGATGTATCCTCGTTCAACGGGTACAATGTGACCGATACCTTCCCTCTCATGGAACTTTGAAATCCCATATTTTTTCGCCCATTCCCTTGTCAATTTCAGAATGGAAGCTTCAGTAGAATCGCTGGATGAAACAAAATGGTCAGATATCAAAGCAACTTTCTCAGGATTCCAAACTGTCGCTCCTAACTTCTCCAAGGTAGAGCCGAATCTTCGTGGTCCACTCGAGTCATGAATCATGGCAAAATCAATATCGACCTCAACAATTTCATTCACTTGAACTTGACGATTTTTACTTGCTCTCGCAATAATCTTTTGCGCTAAAGTATATCCCATATGAACTCCCGCTCCTTCTGTAAACCTAGATTTGGCGATGGAGATATTTCCCCCTGCCTGGTTTTGCAGTAATCTTACCTTTTTCTAATATCACTTCACCACGGCTAATGGTGTAAACTGGCCAACCAACTGCCTCGATTCCCTCATACACTGTATAGTCAGAAGCGCTTTGAAGCAGCTGGTGGTTAATTGATTTTTTCTCCTGTAAATCTACAATGGCAAAATCAGCATCCGCCCCTACTTCAATGCGGCCCTTTTGTGGTAAGTTAAAAGAATCGGCCACTTGGGTAGAACAAATATCTGCAATTCTTTCAAGTGGAACTCCTCTTTTTACATATCCTTCGGTAATCATGAGCGGCAACAGTGCACCTACTCCTGGAAATCCGTATTGTGTATCGAATACCCCGGTGCCATTTTTGTATTTAGCATCTATGCTGCATGGAACATGATCCGTACCGATTGCATTAATAAGTCCCTTTTTAATCCCGTCCCACAAACGATCTTGATCCCATTGTGTATGAATTGGAGGACCAACTTTGGCATGAAGATTCGCGGGAGAATCATTTGTCAAAGTCAGGTAATGAATACACGTTTCAACTTTTGCTCCACTTTCCAATAACCACGGAGCTTTTTCAAGCAGATCAACGCTCGTTCCGGAAGATAAATGAACAATAAAGACATTTCCGCCAACAATCTGATTTAAATAAAGAGTGCTTAGCATCGATTCAGCTTCTGCATATCCTGGACTCGTTTTGGACCATGTTTTCAAATGATCTTCCACAGGTTCTTGTTTCAGCTTTTTGGTTAAATACCGATTGATGTCCATATTTTCACAATGCATTCCCAATAGTAATTTAGGAGAGATGCTATTAAATCGCTCTAGTATTCTCATTAAGTCCATGGAAGTAAGATCAATTGCATTGTTCACCTTAAATTTATCGTTGAGTTGTCTTTCGTAATTTCTGAAAAATTTAAAGGATGTAACACCAAACCGTTCAATAACTTCTTCTAGTTCATCAATATGGTCCTCTAATAAAATCCCTAAACTGTAGCCGAAATCAATATAACTGTTTTGTTCACCTATTTCTTTCAGTCTAGGGAAAGCTTCTAAATAACTTTTAGGGATTCGATCATAATTGACTAATGTTGTTACACCGCCAACGGCATGCTGCTTTGTATCGAGAAAATCATCTTCGACGGAATTATAAATTCCTAAATGCTCATGCGCGTCTACTACTCCTGGGAAGATATGAAGACCTTCCGCATCAATAATTTTCTTTGCATTCATTTCTTGTTCTGGATCATAAATTCCAACGATTTTTTCATCTTTAATTCCTAAATCTGCACGTAAAACCCCTCTTTTAGGAAAAACAACTTGTCCGTTTCTAATTAATAAATCCAACATAACTTAGTAGACCTCCTTGTATTGTAAGTTTTGAAGATACGTTTTAACCTCTTCTGTGTTTATGACGTCACAATATTTCATCCATAGATCTAGAAGGCCAGCTTGGTGGGATAATTGAATACGGTCGAAAACGCAATCTTCTATTACCGCTACATTAAAGTTGTGTGTAACTGCATCGACAGCTGTTGCTCTCACACAGCCGCTCGTAGACCCGCCGACAATGATAATAGAATCCACACCGAGCTTGATCAAATAGCTAATAAGTGGAGTTCCAAAAAAAGCGCTTGCATAACTTTTATCGACAACAATATCCTGAGCATCTGGCTTTAACTCTTCAACGATTTGCGTCTCTGGACGTCCATCAATATATTTAGAATTGTCTCTTGCAGCTTTTAAACCGAAGGAATCGAAAGCTATCGTTTTCTTTTGTACATTTCTTGTATAGATAACTGGAATACCAACCTTTTGAACATACTCTTTTAACTCTTTAATTTTTCTTATTCCTGCCCATGCAGAAGATCCCCCGCCGCTTGGCCATTGTTCAAGCTGCTCTTCAATGGGCTCATCTGCTCCAATATAGTTGTACTGAGCATCAATAATCATGAAGACTGGCTTTTTTCCAAGTCCTCTTCTTTTTCCATAACCGCCTTTTTCAATGACAATCTTATCTACATCTGTTAATGCGCTTTCCCAAACATGAGACATATGCTATCTTACCTCCACTTTTTTTATTGATTTTACTGCATGGGTCCCAGCAATTTTTCCAAACCCCAATGCACATAACAAACCATTACCTGCTACATAACCATTAGCTCGAGTTCCGGAAATACCTACAGAACTTCCACCCCCGGCGTATAAATTAGGAATTGGAGTACCATTCTTCCCTAGTACTTGTGCATTTTCGTTTATTTTTAGTCCTCCCTGTGTATGAAACAAGGCGGGAACGATTTTAATTCCGTAATAGGAATTTATAAGTTTCTTTGGCAAAACTTTTCTCCCGAATTCATCCTCCCCTACCGTAACTGAATCATTGTATTTTTCCAGTGTTGTTTTAAGGGTTTTTGAATTCAATCCTAATTTTTCTGCTAAGCCTTCAATAGAGTCCGAGTAATGGAACGCTTCGAAATTTGCCAAATTTTTAAAATCCTCAATCCCAAGCAATTGATTGTAAATTTCTCGATCAAAAATCATATAAGCATGCTTTTCCGGTTGCTTTAATACTTCGGTGGCATATTCGGAATATCCCTGTGATTCATCGCCAAATCTAAAACCTTGGTTGTTGACAATGAATCCACCCAACATGATGGCTCCCCATGTAACAAGAAGTCCATGTGCTTCGGAAACGGAAGCATGTCCTTGGTAGGCACTCATATTTTTCAGTTCGGCATTTGCCTCCGCACTCATGGATACAGCATCGCCAGTGTTGCCTTCATAGCCAAAATATATTGCGTCCGCAATCTCAGGAATAAATTCACTCACCATCTTCTTGTTTCCACCGTATCCGCCGTCGGCTAGGATTACCTTTTTTGCCCCTATCCGTTGCATTCCATTTGGCGTGTTCGTTTCTACACCGATTACTTCATTGTTGTCGGTGAATACTATTTTAGTAACTGGTGATTTCAGCATAAGGTAAATGTTATCCCTATTCCTTACAGCGCCTCTTAACATTTTCATTAATTCTAATCCTGATCTTGATGGTGGAGCATGCATGCGGTATGTTTTGTGGCCTGGCAGTAAAAATTCTGTTACTAGTGATAGTTTAATATCATGTTGATCAACCAACCATTCAACTAAACTCGCTGATTCCTCACATATTCTTAGAGTTTGCTCAGGATCACCTGTATATTTATTTTTTTCTAATATCTCATTTGCCATTTTTTCTGGAGAATCACTAATTTTCATTTCTTCCTGAAAGCGTGTGCCTGCCGCCGGTATCATTCCTGCGCTTGATGCAGTATTCCCCAAAACAAATTCTGTTTTTTCCAAAATAGCGACATCCAATCCACTTTCCGCTGCTGCAAGAGCGGCAGTTAGACCACAACCCCCACCACCGACAACAACAACGTCCACCTCTATATCCCATTGCATAAATTAAATCACCATCCTAAAACAGTTATTTGTTTCGCATTGTGGAATTCATTCCATTAATTTTTGACACTCTCCTTAATTGTACCTTTCCTCCTCCTTACCGTTCCACATTGTGGAACGCATTCCATTATTTGAATAAGATATTTTTAGTTTAAATTTATAGAGTGTTTTTGTCAATATTAAAAAGATTTATTATTTTTTGAATACTCGCGAAAAATGCAATTTTGCATACTTGTGGTTGTACTGTCATATGCTTTTTGAACGTAATCGACAGGCTGTAACTAATCATAGAAGTATGAAATAGTTATTATTATTCATTAAAAAAATATTTTTTCAAGAAGGGCATTTTGGGATTAATGAACTGGCCAGAGCCGTTTGATGATAATGCCAACTCAATCTCAAAAGAAAAACTGCCAATTAAAAAATGGCAGTTTTTCTTTTGTTTCCCTATAAATTTATAAAATAATGTTTATATTGGCAGAAAAATGATTTAGTTAAAATTGGTCCTTTTTTATTTGACCTTCTTCGTTTCATTTACCACCTGTTCCAACGCATTCGAAATAACAGAAGTCCCTGTAATACCGATATAGCAAGCCCCTGACTCAAAACCTTTACTTACTCCAGCTGAATTAGCAGCCACTGTCCCAATTTTATATCCTTTCTCTTTTCCAATCTCAAACAACTCATTGATGGCCTGCTGAACTTCTGGATGACCTGGTCCCTCTGCCTTAAAGCCCATATTAACAGATAAATCAGTTGATCCAATAAAGGCCATGTCTATTCCAGGAACATTCATAATTTCCCGGAAGTTTTGTACCGCTTCAGGCGTCTCGATATGAACAGAAATTAAGATATTCTCATCTGCATTATTAAAATAAGCTTCGCCTCCATCCTTACCGTAACGTGCCGCACGGATCGCAAAAGCAGCTCCCCGCTGTCCATGTGGGGGGAATTTTGCTCTTCTTACCACTAATTCTGCATCTTCCTTATTGTTAACCATAGGGACTTGTATTCCTTTAGCTCCCCGATCCAGCGCCTTTTGTATGCTTGAAGCATCATATGAAACCCTGATAATAGGCACTAAATCAACCAATTCTGCAGCCCTAACCATATTTTCAATTTCTGAATGACTGAAAGCTCCATGCTCATCATCTATAACAACAAAATCATAACCAGCATAACCAATCATTTCGATAAGGGATGGAGCATAGATTCCCAGGAACACCCCTAGTACATTTTCACCATTCATAATTTTTTGTTTTACCTTATTTTCCATTTAAATTCCACTCCAAATTTCGTTCTATTTACATAAAGAAATCATCTGTTTCATAGATGTTGTTCCACGAATCATTAATTCGGGAACAATTCTAACTTGTACAGGCTTTTTCAAACGATCCTCGTTTTCTATGAGGGACAACAATATATCTAGGGCACTAATCGCCATTTTTTTCTTTTGCTGTGAAATCGTTGTAAGATTGATATAAGGATTGGAAGAGATATCGATATCATCAAATCCGATAATTGAAATTTCTTCGGGTACTTTTAAGCCCATGCGTGCTACAGCATCCATTACAAAAAACGCCATATGATCAGAAGATGCGAAAAAACTAGTTGGAGGGTCATGGATGGAAAAGATGCTTTTAACAAATTTTTCAATATCCTTATAGGTTAAATTTTCATTAAAAACCATCTCTTCTTCGTAGGGGAGATGATATTGCTTTAGTGCAAGCTTGTACCCTTCAAGTCTTTGATAGAAAGTGGAATATTTTGAAGGTCCTGAAATAAAAGAGATTCGTTTATGTCCCAACTTAACCAAATGACTAACAGCAAGCCGTGCTCCCTGTTCATTGTCTAGAATCACTGAATGCATGTTGGGATCATCCGTTGTACGATTAAACAAGATAACCGGAAAACCCGATTGATACAATTCGCTGACATATGTATCCCACCGATTTACTGATGCGATCATAATTCCGTCTACCCTGCGATTCAAAAGCATCCTTATTTCCTTTTGTAAGGAATCAGAATCATGGTCTGTATCACTTAGAATGACATCATACCCTTTGTTTCGGGCGCTACCTATAATGATTTTTGCTGTTTCCGCATAAAAGGGATTGGAAATATCACCGACAATCAAACCTAAAGTGCCTGTTCTATTTGTTACCATACTTCTTGCGATCGGATCAGGAGTAAATCCAATTTCTTTTATCGCCGACAATACTTTTTGCCGGGTAGAATCTTTCACGGAAGGGTGATCATTTAACACTCTGGAGACTGTCGTTTGTGATACCCCTGCCATTTTAGCAATATCATTTTCCGTGACTTTCATGGTTTGCAACTCATTCAACTAAGTTAACTCCTCCTCTTACGATCCATAAAAAATCATTTTTCCCTTTTTAACAGAGCAGCCAGTTACGCAATGCAGATGTCGTTTCCACTGGCTTTTCTAATGTACTTAAATGACCGCAATTTTCAATAATGGAAAGAATGGCATTAGGGATGATAGAAATGAGATATTCATGCATTTCAAGAGAACAGAGTGCATCCTGCCGACCGAGAAGAACCAGTGTCGGACACCCAATTAGATGTAAAGACTCCCTAGCATCAGGACGTGTCATAAGCGCTTTCATTTGTCTGATCATCGCATCTGGCCCAATCTCTTCTGCCATTTTTCGAATGGTATGAATTAAATCCAAGTCCCCCTGGCGTTCCGGATGGATCAATCCGGGTAAGAGATATTGATTCGTTACATCCATAAATTTACCGTCTTTAGCCATTTGAATAAATTGATTCCAACCTGCGATTTGTTCTGGTTTTGGAGGATTTGGATTGGTATCCAAGAGAGCTAATTTCTTCACTCTTTCAGGAGCTTGATGGATTAATTCCATTGCTACAATTCCGCCCATGGACAAGCCTGCTATAGAAAACTCCGGTGGTGCCTCATTTAAAATGGATTCAGCCATTCCCTGAATAGTATCATCTTTCGTTAAGTCGCCCACTTGGATGTCTGCAATATCTGATAAATGATCGATTTGATCTCTCCAAAGTCTTTCATTGCACAGTGTCCCCGGTAACAGTATTAAATGTTCTTTTGTCATCACAATTCCTTTCATTAAATAGAATTCGCAACCAATCCTTTTTGGGTAAAAAAGGACAATCCCATGTAGAATTGTCCATCCTGCATCTTTAGGGCTGAGTTTAATCCATAAGATAAACCCATCCCTTATTTATCAAGATTTTTTGCTGTTGTCTTACGAATCTTTAGTTCAGGCTTAAGGACGATTTGAACTGGATCAAAGGCGTCCGATTCATGATCAATTAAATCGACTAATTTCTCCAACGCAACAGAAGCCATCACTTCCATATGCTGCGAAACGGTCGTTAATCCAATAAATTGATTGCTTGCTAGACTGATGTCATCAAACCCTATGACCGATACATCTTCGGGAATTTTTAAATTTAAACTGGTTGCTGCATCTAAAATAGCTAAAGCCATTTGATCAGAGACCGCTAAAAAGGCAGTAGGTCTATTTTTTTTGGTTAATAATTCTTTTGTAAATTCAAAAATCTTTTGATAAGAAAAATCACCATTATAAACAAAATCTTGTTCTAATGTGAGCCCATTTTCCGAAATCGCTTCTTTATACCCAATATAACGTTGATAGGTTGTTAAATACTTAAATGGTCCGGCAATATAGGCAATTTTTTTATGTCCAAGTTCAAGCAAATGCTCTACGGCCATTTTTGCCCCTCTGATATTATCAATCACCACAAAGTTGGCCATTGGGTCATCAATACTGCTATTGTATAAAACAATAGGAAATCCCTTGTCGTGTAGCTGCTGGACTTTCGTATCATCCCGTTTCACGGAAGCGACCAGTATTCCATCCACTCTTTTTCCAATTAAGGTGTTAATGGATTTTTCTAAGTTTTCATCGTTATGGTTGGTATTGCAAATGACAACATCATATTTTAATTTCTGCGCCTGTTCAATAATCACTCCAGCAGACTCAGCAAAAAACGGGTTTGAAATATCCCCCAGAATCAAACCAATCGACCTGGTTTTCTTTTCAACAAGGCTCCTCGCGATCTCGTCCCGGGTAAATCCTAATTCTGATATGGCCGTAAGGACCTTTTCCCTTGTAGCTTCTTTTATAAAGGGATAATTATTTAAAACTCTAGAAACCGTAGACTGTGAGACACCAGCTTTCCTTGCCACATCATCCGCTGTTACTCTACCTATCATATTATTTTTTCCTTTCAACTAAGTAGAAATAACCTAATTCTACCAATATCTTCATTGTTTAGAAACCATTACAATGAAATTCGTCTTTAATGCTCAATAATCCTTCATTATTTAAATAGCCGTCCAACCTCCATCTACACGAATCGTCTCCCCGGTAATAAAATCAGACATATTCGAAGCTAAAAACAATACTGAACCAGTTACATCTGTAGGACGGGCCAATTTTCCTAATGGGATTCTACTAATAACATCTTGATAGAAATCTTGGTCCTCAAACATTTTTTTAGTAAAGTCTGTTTCAATAAAGGTTGGAGCAACGGCATTCACTTTAATATTAAATGGTGCCCATTCAACGGCTAACGCTTTCGTCAACTGAACAGCGCCGCCTTTGCTAGAACAGTAGGAAGCTCGTTTAATATAACCAACAAATGCCATTTGTGAAACAATATTGATAATTTTGCCTTTTCCATGAGGAATCATGTGTTTCCCCGCCCGTTGCGAGCAGAAGAACACTCCTTTAAGATTTGTATCAAGAACATGATCCCAATCTTCTTCCGTAACTTCTAAAGCAGGTTTGGCGATATTAATCCCTGCGTTATTAATAAGAACGTCAAGACCATTTAACCGAGTGACAGCTTCATCAACCATTTCATAGATACTTTTTACATCCTGCATATCACATACAATGTAGGAGCAATCAGATTGAAGTTCTTTTAGCTGCTCTGTAGTAGTATAAAGTGCTGATTCGTCCCGCCCTGTAATGATTACCTTCGCACCTAACTTGGCAAAAGAAAGGGCAATCTCTCTACCGATACCTTTGCTTCCACCGGTAATAATCACCTTTTGGTTATTTAAGTCTGTAAAATAATCCACGAATATCCACTCCTCGGAACAGCTTCCCTTCCGTTTTTATTTCATAGATGGATGATCATTGAACCCATAAGCTTTCTTATCCAGAAAGCTTATGGAATAAAAATCAAAATGATCATTTTACCAATCGATTATTTTCATCAAGAGATAAACCAGTTTTGTGAGCAGCCGTTACCACATCTGGTGCCCATTCCAATTTCGGCCGCTGATCCCCGCTATTGATCATAAATAAGAAACCAGTATCATTGCCAACACACTCGATTCTGCGATAAACATCAACAGGGACAGATAGGATATCCTTTTCCTTTAGCACTACTTCTCCTTCTTCTCCATTTTCACCCAGCGAAATCTTCCATTCTCCTTTTTGAACAAAAACCACTTGTTTAACATCTTGTTTAAAGGGATGGAATCCATTCCCTGGTTCAGCTTCGATCAGTTCAAAATTAAAGGAATGTTGATAATTTAATAGAGTTGACCGATCGATCGCTTCTGCCATTCCTGGGCCAATCAAGGCATAGCTCTTCTTCTCTCCACCTGGTAAACGGCAGTCCAGAAAAGATTCCAAGTGAGGGACCCGCTCTTGAAAACGAAAAATCTGTTTACTCATTTCTTCTTCACTAATTTTTGGAACCAATGCCAGCTCTTCATTGCCAATTGGTTTGACCACTTGTGCATCGGCAGGGACTTCCTGACCAGCTGTTGTATCGATTAAACGGCCATCTTCCAGCAAAACCAGACCGTATCCTTCGGCAGCCCTTAGTACTTGGGGAGCCCATGTTACCTTACCTGGATTATCTTCACCTAAAATACAGTATAAGAATCCATCATCTGCGCCAATATTTTCAAAGGCTCTGAAGATCTTTGTTGGAATCGAGAATACATCTCCTGCCTTTAAGATGGCCTCTCCTTCTGTACCATCATTTCCCCAGAAAAATCGCCAGGTTCCCTTCGCTACGATAAATACTTCAGCTGTTAAGTGAGAATGGAGCGAATTTTTGGTTCCATTGGGCATCGCTGCTGCTCCAAAGTTAAATCCATGGGCTTCCTCTAAATTGATAAATCGATTACTGCTCTCAGATACACCAGGTCCAATAATCGTGAAGTTTTCTTTTTTGTCAGAGCCTGGAGTCTTTGCATCAATAAATGCAGCCTTATCTGCTACTAGATCCTCAAATCGAATCACTCTCTTTTTATATTCTTCTTTCACAATGGTCTTCAACATTGTATACCTCCTTTACATTTTAAAAATGGTTCTATGAAATTTAGTTTAATAATAATTTCTTTGTATTTGAGTAGCTGATCAGTTCAAAACACTTTTATTTCCATAGCGTCTTACACGAAGCAAAGCCTGTTCACGGTGACCCATAAAGTTTTCTAGCTCGCAAAGACGGGCAGCATATTCCCCAATGAATGCACTAGCTTCAGGGGTACATTTTTGGTACGTACAAGTTTTAATAAACTTACCAACCCACAACCCGCCTGTGTATCTTGCCGCTTTTTTAGTTGGCAGCGTATGATTGGTTCCAATTACTTTATCGCCATAGGCTACGTTCGTTTCAGGGCCCAAGAATAGAGCACCGAAATTCTTTAAGTTTTCCAAAAAGTAATCAGGGTTTTCTGTTAGGATCTCTACATGTTCAAATGCTAACTTATTTGCTTCTATTACTGCTTCTTCTTCATTTTCAACAAGTAGAATGATCCCGTTTTCTTCCCAAGCAATTCTGGCAACGTCCGCTGTAGGTAGTACCGCTAATTGTCGTTCGATTTCAACTAAGGTTTCCTTAGCAATCTTTTCAGAGGTGGTTATGAGTGCCCCCGGTGATGTAGGTCCATGTTCAGATTGACCAAGAATATCGCAGGCGATCATTTCAGGGTCCGCTTTGTCATCGGCAATTACCAGAGTTTCCGTTGGTCCGGCAAGCAGATCAATCCCGACGATTCCAAACAGCTGCCGTTTTGCCTCAGCTACAAAAGCATTTCCAGGTCCCACGATCATATCGACAGGCTCAATCGTTTCAGTACCTAAAGCCATGGCGGCTAATGCCTGAACCCCTCCAAGGAGATAGATTTCATCTGCCCCAGCTAAAGACATGGCTGCAATGGTTGCTGCTGGGATCTCTCCGTTGATAGGCGGTGTGCAGGCGATTACTCGATTTACACCTGCAACCTTTGCTGTTAATACACTCATGTGAGCAGACGCAACCATTGGATATCTTCCACCGGGGATATAACATCCAACACTGCCAACAGGTATATTTTTATGTCCTAATATCACACCTGGTAGTGTTTCTACCTCAATTTCCCTTAAGGATGATTTTTGAATTTCGGCAAATCTCCTAACTTGGGATTGTGCAAACTTAATATCATGAATCGTTTCCTCTGGTAAGGACTTAATAATTTCCTCAACCTGTTCATTCGATAGTTTAAAACTTTCCGGAGACCACTTATCTAGTTTTCTAGAATATTCTCGAACAGCATGATCGCCATTTTTCTTTACTTCTTCAATCATACTTTTAACGGTTTCAGATACATTCAGCTCTGTTTGAGCTATTTCTTCCTGCGACTTCCCAACTTTTAAAAATTTCACCATATTAACCTCTCCATTTTTTTAATTTTAAAAATATTTTTTATAGAAATGGTTACCATGAACATTTTTACGCTATTTTAGATTTTAAAAGATTAAAGAAAGCCTAGGATTTAATACTGGTTAATCTTAAAGCTGCTGATAATTGATGGCCTTCTAACCCTTCTATTTCAGATTGTTTTGATGCATGTGAAGCTAATAGGTGAACTCCCTCACCGGAAATTTGCTGGTGGGTCATGACTTTAACATAACTTCCAACCCAAAGTCCGCCGGTATACCTGGCAGCTCTATTTGTTGGTAGGGTATGATTCGTTCCAGAAACTTTATCTGAAAAGACAACGGAACTAGCTGAATCAATGAATAACGAACCATAATTGTAAAGACGATCCATTAAATCTCTGCTGTTTTCTATATGTAAATGAAGATGCTCGATTGCATAGTCATTACAGATATCGATACCTTCCTGTAAAGTCTCCGCAACAATGACCTCACCTAAGTTTGCCCATGATTCATGTGCTGGTGAATTTGGCGAAAACTCTTTAAGTAACTGATTAATTTCTTCCATAGTTTGATAGGCAATAGAATGTGATGTCGTTACCAAAATCGCCCGTGCATGAGGATCGTGTTCGGCCTGTGCCAACAGATCTGCTGCACATTTTTTCGGTTCGGCTGAATCATCCGTAAAAACTAAGACCTCACTTGGTCCGGCAATCAGATCGATCCCTACTTTACCGAAAACCTGGCGCTTTGCTTCTGCCACAAAGCGGTTCCCTGGACCGCCAATAATATCTACCTCTGGAACGGATTCGGTCCCATAAGCCATTGCAGCAATGGCTTGCGCTCCTCCAATGGCAAATATGTCAGTAGCACCAGAACGGACAAGTCCGTAAAGAACAGCTGGGTGAATGCCGCCTTCAAAATTTGCCGGACTGCAGGCAACAATTTTTTTCGCACCTGCTACCTTTGCGGGAGCCACTACCATTGGACCAGATGACAACAGCGGGAATCTGCCTCCCGGAACATAAGCTCCCACCTTCTCGATTGGAACAATTCGGTGCCCCATTTGAATACCAGGGCCAAAGTCCTTCTGAAGCGGCAAAATGCATTCAAGCTGGGCCTTCGCAAAAGTGGAAATCCGATCCACTACGCGGTCAATTAATTCCTTCACATCACTGGATAAAGACTTGATACTTCTTTCGATTTCTTCTTCACTCACTCTTATAGCACGATCGGATTGACTAAACTTTCTTTCATATTTTTGTACCCCCGCATCACCTTCAGTTCGCACTGTGGCAATAATTTCTTTAACCGTTTGTTCTACATCAGTGATGTTCGTTTGTTCATTCTTTTGAGCCTGTTTAATATATTCCATAATAAATACCTCCTTATAAATAACTACCCGTTTTAAATTTGTATGATTGCCATCAAAGGGAATCTATTAAAATACTAATATGAATCTAACAAACACCTACTAGATTAAGAAACGCCCGTAAAATTCCCGTCTTCTGTCCCATTCGTTCCTTCTTCTGACTCTTCAGAATCAGGCAGGTAGATTTGGCGAAGAACTTCCATTCCGTCGAATAAAAACCATTCTTCTACGATTTTTTCATTTCGAATTTTATAGTGATTCATTCCTGCAATCTCAATGGCTTTACCGCTTGGCTGGCCAAAATAACCGGTTCCTTCATGGATTCCTTGTAATCTCCAGCGAACAGCAACATCCCAATCTTGTTCGGAATCTCTTTTATTACAAGTTATTCTTTCCAAGATTAACTTTGCATTCGGCACGGAAGCGAACAAACTAATAAACATTCCTTGAATTTCACTAATCCCAACTAAGTCTTTATTGCAAACATAATGAACCACTGCTTTATCTTCATAGAACTTCTTAGCAAAATTAAATGAACGTCTTTCCCATACCCGGTTAAATAGCTCAAGCATAAATTCGCCAATTTCAAATTCATCAGAGGATGGAACAAATACCTTTGGAGGCAAGCCGATCTCAGCAGTCTCCGGATTGCCGAATTTTAATGCAGGTGCCAATTTTTGTGATCCAATTGCAATTTTTTTCGCAACCTCCACCGGATCTAATCCTAGCTGTTGAACCAAATGAAAAGTATCCATGACAAGCCATTCTTCGTATATTTTATTCGCATGAATCAAACAGTCTGCTGTTGTTCGAAAAATCACTTTCTTTCCAGTAGCCGGTCCATAATAGCTATCCCCTAAATTCGTTGCAATCGAGCGGCCGCGATGGGAAGTGAAAAATCCATCCTTATCATTACCAGACCAAATGACACTCCATCCTAATCCCTTTCGGTCAGGAAAAGCATGTAATGTCTGCAGGGTACCTGAGATGACTTCATTAATACCGTGACTATTGACCAATCCTTTATGGACACTTACCCCAGTGCTGTAAGTATCATAGATTAAGCCAATGTCTTTTTCCTTCCAAATTTGTCTTGTGATTTTTACGATATAATCGACGATATTGTTATACTCTTCACTAAACCCTCTCATGCTTTGTTTTTTCTGATCACTTTCACTGATATGGATGTAATCATAATCATCTTTAGCATCAATCATATTGACATCATTCGCGTCTGCATAAAAAATTAAATTCGGATAGTTGTTTGTCCGTTTTTCTTTTCTTTTCTCTTGATTGTTAGCGATGATGGATTCTTCTTTGATCAACGTATTCTCCATTTGAAGGACCTGCCTTTTAAATAATTTAGTAACTATATAAATTTTAGGAAACTCTATTTAACTGCCCCTGAAGTCATCCCTAATATGAATTGCTTTCTTACAATGAGCATAAAGATGACGGTTGGCAGAACAAAAATGATTCCGGCTGCAGCCATTTGATTCCATAACACGCCTTTTTCACCATTAAAGAAGGATAATGCTACTGGTAATGTAACGGCATCCTGATTGGTTAAGATGAGTGCGAACATAAATTCATTCCAAATGATGACAAAGCAGAAAACAGTCGCTGTAATAATTCCTGGTTTGGCCATTGGCAGCAGTACATGCCAGATGATCTGGAGGCGATTCGCACCGTCAATGGTCGCCGCTTCTTCCATATCATGAGGGATTCGATCGATAAAACCTTTCATTAACCAAATGGCATATGGAATGGTATGACCTAGATTGACAATGATGAGAGCCATTGTTGTATCTAATAGCCCCCAATTTCTAAACATAATAAAATATGGAATGACATTGACAATCAACGGAATAAACTGGGTTGCTAGGATGGCAAACATAATGAGTTGTTTCCCCCGAATTTTAAACCTTGAAAGACTATAGGAGGCCAGAATACTTACCGGCACTGTTACCAACAACGTCACAATCACAACGATTAAACTATTCGAGTAATATTTACCCAAATTGAAAGAGGGACTAAAAACGGCTTTAAAATTATCTAATGTAGGTTTAAACAGAATACTGGTGGTGTAGACTTCATGTTCCGGCTTAAAGGCGGTAATTAAAATCCAAAAGATTGGAAGGAACATAAAGATTACAACCAGCAGGACACCAATGCTTTCAAAAATCGAACCGAATGTTCGAAAGGAATTTTTCTTAGACGTATTTACATTTAGTTCATTTTTAATTAAGTTTGATCTTTCTTCTTTCTTACTTAAATCTAGTGCGTTACTCATTAGTTCCAATCGTCTCCCTTCACAAGCCTTCTCATGTATATGATGACAAATCCGATTGTGATTAGAGCTAAAATATAACCAAGTGCTGATGCATATCCCATGTCAAAATAGCGGAAGCCAATCTTATAAATCAGGAAATTTAGGACTTCCGTTGAGCTGCCAGGTCCTCCTTGAGTCAGTGTGACAACAGGGTCAAATGCTTTAAGAGCAAACATGGTCATTAGAATCGCAGCAATTAAGATAATGGGCCTTAGCATTGGGAGTGTAATATGTATGAGCGTTCGAAGTGGTGAGGCTCCATCCATCTGGGCTGCTTCAAATACTTCTTTTGACATTCCCATTAATCCGCTAATAAACATAAGACTCATAAATGGAAGCCAAATCCAAACAACCACCGAAACAAGTGCTGCAATAGAGGTTAAAGGAGTTCCTAACCAAACCGTGTGTGATTGAGCAGGAATAAAAAAATCTAGGATCTTATTAAATAAACCGTAATCGGAATTTAACATGAATCGCCAGGAATAACCGATCAATGCCGCACTCATTGCAAAAGGGATAATAATGACAGCTCTTAAATAGGAAAGAATGCGTTTTTCTTTACTTAATAAGAGGGCAACACCAATCCCAAGTCCAAGCGTTAGAATAACCGTACATACCGTAAAAATTAAGGTAATCCACACACTGTTCCAAAATTGCTCATCAGAAAAGGCGCGAATATAATTATCTGCCCCAACAAAGGGTCCCATTTCTGCGGATACCTTTAAGTCCCAAGTGTGAAGACTAATCCAAAAAGACTTTAGTAAAGGATAAATGGTCGTTACTAATATCAGAATGAGTGCAGGAGCCAGCAAAATATACTTAAAACTATTATTCTTCAATGAAACTCCCTCCTAATCTTTGGAGTAGGGTTACCCCTCCAAAGTGGTTTTGAAGTCTCCCTCTAAACCACTTTGGAATAGGTATTTCCCAGAAAACTTACTTATAATAACCAGCTTTATCTAAAAGCTGCTCAACCTTCTTTGACGCCTCCTGCAGATTTGTTTCCACAGACCCGCCTGTTGCCATCTTAGAAATGGCAGAACTTAAAATATCAGCAACCTGAGGCCATTCCTTGATTTTCGGTAATGTACGGGCATTTTCAAAATTGTCTGCAGCTACATTATAAAATCCGCCGCTTAAATCATTTAATTCTTTATTGCGAAGGTTTGCAGTTTGTGTAACAACGGTAGATTGGACAGTTGCAGGTACTTCATTTTTCAATGTTTTCGTTACCATATCCAGTTCTTCACTCGGTTCAGCAATCCATTTTAAAACTTCCCAGGCCGCATCCTTATTTTTAGATCCCTTCATCATTGCTAATGGGAAAGTGGATACATTTGCCTGGCTTTGTTTTCCTTCCCAGCCAGGAACCGGTGCAAAACCGACATTTCCAGCGACACCTTTTGCAGTAGTCTCTTTACTATTAAACTCAGGATATACCCACCACCAGCCAACCCACATGGCTCCCTTGCCTTGTTTGAAGTATGTCCGTGAATCCTGTTCGCCAAATGTTACAGAACCAGGAGGCGCCACCTTATCTTTTACGAGAAGGTCAATATATTTTTGTGTTGCTTCCACACCCTGTTTGCTAGCAAAGGTCGGTTTCATATTTTTATCAAAAATATCGCCGCCATTACTCCACAAATAAGCAGTCCACATGTAAAGGTTTTGGCCATTATTACCTGAGGCATAGTAAGGTACAATACCTGATAGATTCGTATTCTCAGTTATTTTTTTACTATCGGTTTCTAGCTCGCTCCATGTTGTAGGTGGCTGCAGATTCAATTTCTTAAAAATATCTTTCCGATAGAATAGCATTTGGACGTGAGCCCTTACTGGCAAACTCAGAAGTTTATTGTCAAATGTGGATAAATCAAGAACTGACTTTGGCCATCTATTTAAGTCAAAATGGTCTCTTTTCACGTAAGGATCTAGAGGTTCTAAAAACTGGGAAATGGATGAACCCATTGTGTCCAAATGGACGACTAGGTCATACTCACCTCTATTCGAAATACCGTCTGTTGTAATGTTTTGGAGTAAATTTTCGTAAGGTGTTTCAATGAATTTTACTTTAATTCCAGTCTTTTTCGTAAATTCTTTCGATCTTTCTTTCCAGGCATTAAATTGCCCGACTCCCCCTGCTGACAATAGCACTGTGACTGTCTTACCCTTTAGAGATCCTCCACTTGATTCATTACTACTGGAGGATTTGCTGCAGCCAGTAATCATAAGGGCTGCAATTAGAATCAAAACAGCAATCATACGAAATCCATTTCTTAGTTTCATTTGCATGTTCCTTTCTTCTTAAGGTTATATATAATTTTTAATTGCTACCAATCTACTAAAAATGATTTCAAAAAGAGAATGATGAAACAAACATACAAAGTTCGAGTTTAAAATGTTAAATACTGGTTTTTTTCAAATTGAATAGGAAGTAACTCTTCGATGTGCGACGTGCTGGAAGGGTGTAATTTCTATGGTGTAGGTAGAATAATTGTTTTGAATACGTATTATTTAAACGAATTCCTTTTGAATACGCATTCAATTTCAAACGAATGATAGCTTTTTGAATACATATTCATTTCGAGCTTGATTTTTTAAAAATCTTGGAGTTTAATATTCCTTTTGAATACGCATTCAAGATTTTCCTAAAATAAAAGCTTATTCATCCCCACTTTAAGGAGTTAAATAAGTGCTTTTTGTTTTAAGTTTCTTATCCTATCGATTCTTTTAGCATAAAAATCTAATAAATAGGCTTGTTCATACGAGTAGGCAGTCTTGATTAAGAGATCCTCTCTAAAATGATTAGCGATAAATTGTAATCCGATTGGAATAGATCCATCAGATAAGCCGCACGGAATGGATAGTGCGGGATGACCCGTTACATTAAATAAACTGGTGAAGCGAATTAAGCTTTCGTTAACGGATTCCCTCTCACCACCTAATTCTATTTCTATTACATCAATTTCTGTAGGTGGTACAGGTATGGTAGGAGTAACAAGAATATCGATCCCCTCGAATAGACTTGATATTTCTTGATCCCATTGGGCTCGCTTGTTTAATCCTTCCAAGTATGCGTGGGCAGAAATCGATTTACTCTTTTCAAATGTTTGTCTAGCACCTTCGCTATATTGACTAAGCGAAGATTGAATTATATCTCGATGTTCATACCCTACCTCAGAAGTAGCAATCACATGGGCTATATCTCGAGGGTCATCTGTAATCGGCAGATCAATTACAATCACATTCGCACCTAAATTTTCTAATGCTTTTAAAGCACGAATAAAATATTCTTCTACAAGGCTGTCAAGTTTATCACGGAGGTATCGCTTAGGTACCCCTATCCTCATCCCTCGAATATCACCCATACAATTCTTAATGAATGACCGTTTCGTAATCGCTTCCAATAGTAGAGCTAAATCCTCAACATTTTGGGCAATTGGGCCAAGATGGTCAAGTGAAGGAGATAATAGAGTAATGCCTTGTTTATTAATTAATTCGCGGGTTGGTTTTAACCCAACAACGCCACAACATGATGACGGGACTCGAATCGAACCGGCTGTATCTGTACCAATGGACCCTAAACAAAGATTCGCCGCAACGGCAGCAGCTGATCCACCACTAGAACCACCAGCCGTAACGCCATTATTCCATGGGTTAATGATATCTCCGAAAAATGGGTTTTTAGAGGTAATCCCAAAAGCAAATTCATACATATTATTTTTCCCAATATTGATGGCGCCTGCTTCTTGCAGCCGGTTAACAACAAATGCATTACGTTCAGGAATTCGATTTTTATGTATAGGAGAGCCACTTGTTGTTAAAATTCCTTTTGTATCAATATTATCTTTAAAGGAGATCGGAATCCCCTCAAGTACTCCTAAATCTTCACCAGCCATTACTTTCTTTTCGGAACTTATGGCCTGCTGAAAACCTTGTTCTTCATTGATGGTAATCAAAGCATTTAGTTGAGGATTAAGCGTTTTCGTTTGGTTTACAAACTCTTTAAAAACTTCAACTGGAGAAAATTGTTTAACTCGATATCCATGGATGATTTCTTTAATCGACTTGTTTACGATCATGCAGGTCCCCTCTTTAAAAATACGATTATAATGCAGTGACCTTACCAACTTTTTAAATCTACAAAGTTATGATTTTGTCGATAAAAACCTCCTTATCTTTTTAATGTGGGTATTTTTGAATGCGTATTCAATTTAGTTTGAATGCTGTATTCAATTTAGTTTGAATGCGTATTCAAAAATTAATTCAATAAAGAGTTTATTATTTAGAAATTCTTAGCAGTAATGAATAGATATTCCTTATATTCACTATATTAACCTTGCAAACTAATAACGTCAATAGTGAATATTCAAAAAAATAAAATATTTCAGATATTACTTTTTCTTAATATGATATTGTTGTATCTAGAATTTCCCTGCTAAGTAATTTTGGTTATCAAATTTCAAATTTAAACTATGTGCATAAAGGACATCAGGTTTCCGTTGCCATGCTCTCCTTCCTATTTAAGAATAAGGTCAAAACAGTAGATGGGATTATATCGTGGATTTGTTTCTTGGGCGAATACCTGAGGAGGTTAGGTAGAGAGTGATTTATTCCGTTGTCTATAAAAACCTTTGCATTTCTACCATATCCCTACCAGGAATCAATATATCCTTAACTTTCTTTTCAAGGAAAAAGTCCTTTGTCAAGATTGCGGAGTCTGAAGGTTCAAATCCCCACATCATTTGATTTTCTATAAAACTTGATTCCCGAAATTCTGTCATACCTCAGGTGTCCTTTACAACTATTGGCTCTCTTTCTTTAAAATCTGCTGTTTTTTATAAGCATAGGCTACATTACATTGAAACATAAAGGTCTTTACCTATATAGCTTCTGGGCGGCAACCAGTATGCGCTAAAAACATTCTTATTTGTCTCCCATTATCCGGAAAGGATATCTTCCACTTTTCTTTCGTAAGCTATTTTATAACAATGTTAAAGTCTCCTCCAATCTCTTTTCTTGCTTTTTAAATTGAATTATTAAAAACAAAAGCGACAGGTAATCCCTGTCGCTTTCTCTTTTATGAATAAATTTTATTCGTATTAATCTCCTTAAACTTCTTAACCTGCCCCGAAATCGCCAATTCAGTCGGGAGACGTTCTATGCTGGAGGCTCCAAAAAATCCTGAGACACCTATTGTTTTACTTAAAACATATTCGGCATCTTCTGGTTCGGAGATAGGACCACCGTGACATAAAACAATTATATTTGGATTAACTCTCTTACCTGCATCATGAATCCGCTGCACTAAATCAACGGCACCATCAATATCAATAGCAGTTTTCGCACCAATGGCACCTTTTGTCGTTAAACCAACATGGGCTACTAATATATCAGCACCTGCCTCTGCCATTTTCACAGCATCCTCTTCATTAAAAACGTATGGGGAAGTCACTAATCCCAGATCATGCGCCTTTTTAATCATTTCCACTTCCAGATCATAGCCCATGCCGGTTTCCTCTAAGTTCTGGCGGAACTGCCCATCGCATAATCCTACAGTTGGGAAGTTTTGCACACCAGAAAACCCCAAGTCCTTCAATTGTTTTAAAAAGTAATCCATGTCTTTAAATGGATCTGTACCGCAAACCCCCGCCAAAACAGGAGTATTCTTCACAACTGGTAATACCTCATGTCCCATTTCTACGACAATCTGGTTGGCATCACCATATGGCATTAAGCCTGCTAATGAACCACGGCCAGCCATCCGATAGCGGCCTGAATTATAGATGATAATAAGATCAATTCCGCCCATTTCAGCACTTTTTGCCGATAAACCTGTTCCTGCACCACCGCCGATAATAACTTGATTGTTTTCAATTTGTTTATTTAAACGAGATAATACTTCCTCTCTAGAGATTCGCATTCTTGACACCACCTATTTTTGTTTTTAATAAATCCAATAATTGGTTAGCAATTAAACTAGAAACACAAGGATCATTGATATCCTCTTCCACTTCTAAAAATGTAATATGTGGTGCTAAGTTCTCTTTAATACCAGTATACAAAGCTTGCCTTTCTTCCATACCATCAAATGGCTGACCAGCCCTGTCTAATAATGACACCCCGCCCTTTGGAAAAATAACAACTGTTGGTGAATAACTCTTACTTAATTTTTGTGCTAATTTTCCACCTAATATATAGTTTTCTTCGACTGTTGTCCTCATTAGGGTTGTAGTAGGATTGTGTTGATAGAATTTCCGATCTTTAAATTTTTCCGGTACTGTTTCAGGAGGACCGAAATTCACCATATCCAGGGCGCCTACTGAAACAACTTGAGGAATTCCCTTAGCACCTGCTGCTTCTAAACGCTGTTCACTTGATGAAAAAATTCCGCCAACAAGTCCATCAGCCAACTCAGTAGTAGTAATATCCACCACACCCTGAATAAATCCATCGTTTATTAAATTTTCCATCGCATCCCCACCTGCGCCAGTAGCATGAAAGACGAGAACATCAAAACCATTCTTTTCTAAAATTTCTCTCGTCTGATTCACACATGGGGTGGTAACTCCAAACATGGTAGCCCCTATCATTGGCTTTTCTTCATTCACAACAGTAATGGAATTTCCTTTTACCATCCCACTGAGGGCATTTGCAGCATTCCGAAGGATCTGGGCAGATAAACTATTAATTCCTGCAATATCCACAATCGAATACAACATCATAATATCTTTTTCACCAACATATGGCCTTGTGTTTCCTGAAGCAACAGTGGATACAATTAGTTTTGGAATTCCAACCGGTACATTTTTCATGGCAGCTGCTCCAACAGTTGTTCCAGCCGTTCCTCCCATTCCAAAAACACCTGCAATACGATCATCCTCTACTAATTTCTTTACAATTGCATTTGCTCCCTTTGTCATGACTGCAACTGCAAATCCACGATCATTTTTATTCCTTAGTTCTTCAATTGAAGTACCCCCAGCTAATGCAACCTCCGTATTAAGAATGTCACCAACAGTAGAAGACTCATAAACACCTGTGTTGATTAGTAAAGTTTCAAGACCCGATTCTTCAATAATCTCTTTCACATATAAAAATTCTTTTTCCTTCGTATCTAGAGAACCAACTAAAACAACTTTCTTACTCATGAGCTCCCTCCTTTTTTAGAAGATTCTCGAAATAGTCTTTGGTACGGTAAACAACTTCTACCTCACCGAGTTTATCTTGCTGATAAAAGGACGGATAATGGGTGTCAATCGTTAAAATTGCCTGTGGGTCATATTCCGCAAGCACCTTCATAATAGGTTCATGATCAAAGTCATCTTTGCCTGCAATAGCAAAATTACCAAACAAGCCATATGGGTTTTCTTTTGTGATTGAATTTGATAAGCGTGAAGCTCCTTTTAAATGGGTTTGATTGATAAATCCTTTAATAAGTTCATATTTTTCCAAGGTTGGATATTCCCCTGCCCGCCAGCCATTGACGATATCCCAATTGATTTTTAAATGAGGATGATTGGTGTATTTCATCAGAATCCCTAATTCTTCACAATTACTTGTTAAGGTAGGGGGTTCATTTTCAACCAATAAGATTTTTCCTCGATTTTTTGCATGTTCTGCATGTCTTAGTAAAACTTCTGCATTATGTTTATACTGTCGTTGCTTTTCTTCATCCGATAATAGATTGAAATCCTCTTGGCGGTATAATGAATAAATTCTTATATACGAGGTATTAAATATATCTGCTAAATCAAATAATCGATTTAAAACAGTACTCATTTGTTTATGATGATTTTCGTCATCGTTCCGATAGGATGGTTCCCCGGAGAAGGTACATGGGTTGACAGACCAAGAACTTAAACAGCTAACCTTTAGATTTTCCTTCTCGATTTGTAAACTTAGTTTTCTTGCTTTATCTAAGGGAATATTATCGATTGCAGAACCGTCTAATTTTCCTCTTAAATCAATGTTGACAAATCCCAAATTTTTAACATGTTGAAGTGCCTCTTCAAATGACTCACAGCCTAACATATCCGTAAAAATACTCAAATTCATTTTTTACCCTCCTGTTATTCAATTGTGATCCATTTCCCAGAGCGATTATTTTTGTATGCCTCAAAGATCTTGGTTAAATGTAGAGAATCCTTTAATGTTGCCCGTTCAATTTTCCTGCCATTTAATACTGCATTGGAAAAGTGATTGACGCTTTGAACCATTCCCTGCAGAAACAGATTTTTATTGTAAATTTGCCCTAAAGAAAACTCCGGCTCCCAATGCACTGGACCATCCGTCGGATTATCACCAATATAGGACGGGGCCTTCCCATATTCTCCACTGCCTTTTGATCCCTTATAGTAGGACAGCCTCATTCCGTTATCAATCACAACATTCTGCTTATTTCCTATCACTTCATATCTTTCAAGAGGACTCGTATCTGCTTGAGTGGAAGGTAGCTCCAGATTTCCAACCGCACCTGACTTAAATGAGAGAAGTGTCTGAACGTTTCCACTTGGTTGGTGCTCAATGAAAATCATTTCCTTTACTTCACCCATTAGATAATGAATGCCGGACATTGGGTGACAAATATCTAAAAACCAATGTAGACCAGTTCGTTCGCCAAGCTCCTCTTGAAATGGGGACAAAGTAAGAGGGTATCTCCCTGATATGGATACCGGCTCTCCAAATAGCTCACTCTCAAGAATCTTTTTGGCTTTGACAAACGTTGGATAAAAATAACGTTTATTTGAAACAAGAACAAACTGACCTGTTTTTTCTTCTAACTCGATTAATTCTTCTGCTTCTCTCGCAGTATAGGAAACTGGCTTTTCGATCCATGCAGGCAGCCCTGCCTTCAAAATATCTGGAACAATTTTCGGATATAGGGGGTGACCATTTTGATCAAAATTTAAGACAACAAAAACAGCATCCAAATCTTCTTTTTTCAACATTTCTTTATAATCTGTATAAGCTTTTTCTGCTCCAAATCTTTTTTTATAGATTTCAGCTCGCTCTTGGTTTAAATCACAAACAGCGACTAAGTCAACTGGTGCATAATCAAACGTTGGGTAAACATTTCGAAATGCATGGGCTCCGCATCCAATAAAACCTACCCTAATCTTATTGGAATACTCATAATTAAATTTAATTGGTTCCATTGTTTCTCCCCTCTTCACCCATTAATAAACTATTATTCACCGATTGTCTGACGGTCTGGAGCTGAATAGGCGATGATCATTCTACAAGGTTCCCAGCTAGTAACAGTGGCATTATGTGGTACATTTCTCGGGATCCGCAGCATCATTCCAGGCTTAAGATGATAGATTTCGTCCCCAAGTGTATGATCACACTCTCCGGATAACACAAAGATTAATTCTTCACAATTTGGGTGGACGTGACGATCATTGGCTTCCCCGGCGTTTATATATACCATTCCAAATGTCATTTCACATTCTGGATCAATATCCTGGCCACAGAGCCATTGAATTCCGCCCCAATCCATTGGTAATAAGTGTTTTTCAGCATTCAAATCCGTAATAGTTGCCATTTAAAAATCTCTCCATTCCTTTGTTATTTATAAAAACTGCCTAGAAGTAATCGTTACTTATTGGCCCCATCGGTCATTCCTTCCACAAATGACCGTTGGAAAATAATATAGATAATAATGCTAGGAATCATACTAATCACAGTGCCGCCAAATATTAATCCAAAATTTGTCGTCTGTTCCCCCTGGAAAGAATATAATCCTAGTGAAATCGTAAATTTGTTTTGGGAGATCAATAAAACTAATGGAAGTAAAAAGTCATTCCAGATGTTCATAAAAGTGAAAATCAGCAGGGCTACTAAACCGGGCTTGGCTAATGGCAGAATAACAGACCAAAAGGTTCGCCATTCACCGGCACCATCAATGGCGGCGGATTCTTTAAGCTCCTTTGGAATATCCCGAAAAGTATTTCTCATCAGGAATATGGAAAACGGCAGCGCCAACCCAGATGAAACTAAAGTAACCCCTGTCAAGGTATTCACTAAGCCCATCGATTTTAATTGAAAGAAGATGGGGATGATGATCGCCTGTACAGGTAGTGACATCCCTAATAGCACCAAATAGAAAATGAGATTATTTCCTTTAAAGTTTAATTGTGCAAAGGCATATCCCGCTGGGCAGGCAACCAACGCAACAATCAGCATTCCGCCAACCGTAATAAAAGCACTATTTAGGAAGTAAACTTTAAAGTTGCCCAGATTCCAGGCATTGATATAATTGTCCAAATTCCATGACTTTGGCAGCGAAAACGGACTGCTGAAAATTTCCATATTCGTCTTAAAACTTGCAATGATCGCATAAAAGATAGGTGCCGTTATGAAAAGGAGAAGAATGAGTAGGACCGCCCATAGGGTAATTTGTGAAGATTTCCATCTTTTAAGAATAGACTCCACTAATTTTCACTCCTTTCCCGATAATAGTTAAAAGCAACCGTAAATAGGATTACGATGATTCCCAATACCACACTTCCTGCCGTTGCATAGCTTACCTTATTCATACTAAAGGCCGCCTTATAGACATAGGTTGAAACGAGTTCACTCATATAGAATGGTCCACCCTGGGTCATAATCCAAATTAAGGCAAATCCCTTTAGCGCATTTATAATAACCATACTAATAACAACGTTAAGGGTATTCCGTAAACTAGGAATCGTTATGCTCCAAAATTTTCTGATTGGACCTGCTCCATCCAAGTCGGCCGCCTCATATAGTTCATGATTAATATTCTGTAAACCTGCCAAAAATAGAATCATATAGAGACCATAAAAAGCCCAAGTGCTGGCGACCACTAATGCTGGAATAACAAAGAGAGGTTCTCCCAGCCAATTTTTCGCAGCATTTTCTAATCCTATCGATCTTAAAAATACGTTGATGGGCCCCATATTCGGGTCATAAATTTTCGACCATAAAATCCCAACAACGGCTAAAGATAGCACACTTGGCAGGTAAAAGCCTGCCCGGAAGAAAGTCTTTCCTCTTTTTAACCGGCTAATTAAAACAGCCAATAGTAAGGTTGGGATAACCATTAGGATTAAACTTAGGACCACCCATAACAAATTGTGTCCCAGTGCCTTTAAAAATATTTTGTCACCGGTAAGTTTTATATAGTTTTCGAAACCAACAAAATTCATCGATGGTGCTGCTCCATCCCAATCAAAAAAACTTAGTTTGATTGCATTGATCATCGGATAGAGCATAAAAATGGCGTATAAAATGAGCGCTGGTGATAGAAAAGAAAGAATCATAATGATCTTTTTGACCTTCACTTTTCTTTTTCCCTTCATAACTGCGGGACTATTCTTTTGATCAATCTTTAAAGAGGATGCAGAATCAGATAAATTCAATGTTTACCCCTCCTTTACATGAGGGGTTCAAAGTTTTAAACCCCTCATATTCTATTACTTATTTAATTTAAATCCCGCAGCACGATCCTTTTCGGCAGCTGCTTCAATATTATTCATGGCTTCCTTAGGTGAGATCAAGCCACCAACTAGACCCTGTAAGTTTTGATAATAGGCCTCTTTTGCTTCCACTCCAATAAATACGCTTGGATTGTAGCCAGAGCCATCCGCAATTTCTTTCATCGATGTTTTTAAAACATCGCCAACCGGTTCAATTCCTTCTGACACTTTTGAGGCAGGGACAAAATTGTAATCAGGCTTGTGCAAAACAATATCGCTATAATCCTTTGAAACGATAAAATTGAACCATTTCTCTGCTAAATCAACATCTTTCGCTTTTGTTGGAACCACCCAGGTTAACCCAATTCCACCAACTGGTTTAGCCGTCTTTCCTTCAATAAAGGAGGGCATCATAAACATATTGACACTTTTTTGTAAACTTTGAGCCGCAAGGTCCGTAATTAAATAGGTCCCTTCTGCCTCCATCGCTGCTTTTTTACCTAAAAATCTAAATTTCGAATCTGCTTGTGTTTGTGTTACAGATTCTTTGGCAATATAGCCCTTTTTTACCCAATCGTTCATCATTTCTGCTACTTTCACAATTTCAGGATCATTCCACTTTCCATTTCTATATAAAAGATTTTCTACTTTTTCAGTACCGGCGACAGATTCCAACATAACTCCAAACAACCATCCAATAGCGTATCCATTACGCGCCCCTACCGTAATAGGTGAGACTCCGGCATCTTTTAATTTTTGAAGTGTATTCAAAAATTCTTCTTTTGTTTTTGGTACTTCTAGTCCGTTTTTCTGGAAGATATCTTTGTTATAGAAAATACCAATGGCATCAATCATATGGGGTAATTCATAAATATTTTTTTCACCAGAGATAAGATTATATGCAAATGGACGCAGTTTATCTTTCCAATCGTTTCGCTCATACATTTTATTTAAAGGTTGAATTAAATTCACATCTGATAACACAGAAACCCTGCCAGGGCCGGCATTCATAAGAATCGCATCAGGAGGGTTTACTCCGGACTGCAAAAGAGTTGGCAGTTTTCCAGATTCCACTTGTACATCACCTGTAGCAATATGGACGTTAATACCAGGGTTTACTTCTTTAAATTTTTCAACAACATCTGCCCATTGCTGTTTTTCGACATCGTTATAATAATTCGGAATATAGAGATCAAGCGTTTTGCCCTTCTCGGCTTTTGCACTATTACTTCCATCCTGTTTACTTGAATTGTTTTCGTTATTACTAGCTGTAGGAGACTGACAACCAACGATCATGGTTAACACTAAAACAACTGTTAGCACCAAAGTAAAAATATTCCTGTAATTTTTCACTTTTTGACCCTCCCCCAAACATCTACCTATGATTTTTTTAGTTTTTTACCTAAAAAGAATTTTACTTTTTATCCTCCCTTCGTTATTCTAAAAATAGTAAACTTGAACTTATTGATAATTATAAATTTTTAAAATAATTAAACAACTGGATAAATCGTAGGAAAAAAGGGACATTTCGTGGATAGCAAAAAAACTAAAGTAATCTATTATAAAGGAGGAAAATTTGAGCAAATGAGGTTTTTAAACTCCATCTTCTTTAAACTGATTATTTCCTTTGTACTCATCTCAGTTATTCCACTTTCATTGGTTGGATGGATTACATTTAACAAATATTCACAAAGCCTCTATGAAAATTTGGAGTATCATGCAAATTATATTTTAAGCCAGAAAATGAAAGCGCTTCATACTTTTTTGTTTGATTTAGAAAGAATGCAATCCGGAATAAAGAGCAGCGCAGTATTTTCACAATTTCTAGCAAACCAAGATCCTACTCTGCATCCACAGTTCTACATAAAACTTGATGCTCTGATGGAAAGTATTCAAACGATCCGCCCGGAAACAGTTGGTATAACCATTATTAGTAATAACGGTTTTGTTTACAATTACGGTTATTCCCTTAATATGAATTTTACAAAAGACAATTTTAATAAACTTCCCTGGTTAAAAAATGTAGAAAAAAATAACCTGAACCCTCTTATTACGAATCTACACACCAGAGCCTATTCCAATCTAGATAAAAATCAAAAGGTATATTCCTATGTTCAAAAGGTTTGGGATCGAAATCTAAGAAGTTACGGCTATATGGTGATTGATTTTAAGCCGGAATTACTCGAATACATATTAAATAATGAACTAGATTCCGAAACTTCATCCGGTACATTTATATATAACAATCAAGGCTTTGTCTTATCACCGGCACGCTTAGCTCATATCTCCTTTAACTCCGTACAAAAACAAAAAAATGGATCTACTATCCATACCAAAGACCATAAGAGCTACCTGCTTTTTAAGCAATATAATCCTACAACGAAGTGGTATGTAGCAGAATATTTCGAAGCAAATAGTTTTTATAAACCAGTCACACAAGTGAAATGGATTGTATGGATGATCACCATTACAAGTGTAATTGTTTGTTTATTATCAGCCATGTTCATCTCCCATAGAATATCCAAACCTATTAAAATATTGCAGAAAGTGATGGCCAAGGTTAAAAACGGTGACCTTAATCAAAAATTTATCGTTAAATCGAAGGACGAAATTGGTGAGCTCGGACAAGGATTTAATGAAATGATTGTCCAGATTAATAGGTTAGTCCAATCAGTGGCCGAGGAAGAGAAATTAAAAAAAGCTGCAGAAATCACCGCACTTCAGCTGCAGATTAATCCCCATTTCCTTTACAACACACTGGAATCGATAAACTCACTAGCACGAATGAAAAAAGAACACGAAATTAGTCATTTAATCGTTCTTTTAGGAAGATTATTACGTTTAAGTATCAGCTCTTTTGAAGAGAAAATCCCCATACATCAGGAAGTTATGTACCTCGAAAGTTATTTGGAAATTCAAAAAATCAGAATGCGCTACCCCCTTGAATATTCAATAGTAATCAATGATGATATAAAATTCTGTCTTACCGTAAAACTGATTCTCCAACCGATTGTGGAGAATGCCATCATACACGGAATCGACCCTTTAAGATCCTTTG
The DNA here is from genome assembly GCF_016107705.1 of Neobacillus cucumis. The sequence continues at coordinate 84,026 of NZ_JAEHGC010000009.1, read as the reverse complement.
GAAAACTAATTATTGAGGGAAAACAGGTAGATGAGAATATCATCTTCACCGTTTCAGATAACGGAAAAGGTATAGAGCCTGACAATCTCCAACAAATACAGGACCGACTAAAAAATAATTCAGAGGATTTATCCAAGTATAAAAAGAAAATTGGTTTATACAATGTTCAAACCAGGATTCAATCACATTACGGAAATAACTATGGAATCAGGATCGAAAGCAAAATCAACAAAGGTACAACGATCACGGTTAAAATCCCTAAAGAGGTGAATACAGATTATGAGAAAAATGTTAATTGTGGATGACGATTGGCTAATCTCCACCAGTTTAATGGCAATGGATGAATGGAATGAGCGGAATATTGACGTGATTGGAACAGCAGAAAATGGAACCGAAGCATTGTACTGGATGGATAACGAAAAAATAGACATGATCTTAACCGATATTCGAATGCCAAATATGGATGGCCTTGAATTAACCAAACATATCTATGAAAATTCACCTAGAATTCAGGTTATAATTATGAGTGGTTATGAGGAATTTACCTATGCACATAATGCTATGAAATATAATGCAAGAGGTTATATATTAAAACCAATCGATACGGATGAACTATTTGGAGTCATTGATAAGATTCAAAAAGAAACTGAAATTCCGAGCTACGATTTTCCTTCGCATGAGGAAAAATCTGCTTCCTATCATGAAAGATTAGTATTGAGTGCCAAATCCTACATAAATGCTAACTATATGAATCCCATTTCTTTAAAGGATGTTGCGAAGCGTGTTCACCTAACAGAGCATTACTTTGGGCAGATTTTTAAAGCTACAACGAATGAATCCTTCAATCAATTTCTTACCCGAATAAGAATGGAAAAAGCCTGTCACCTGTTGAAAAATCCAAATCTTAAATATTATCAAATCAGCCAGCAAGTCGGATATAATGACCCTAAATATTTTACTAAAATGTTTCAGAAGACATGTGGCTTAACACCGAAAGAATATCGGAATCAGATTTTTACTACTTGAGAGTTTCAGCAGATTTATCATCCACCTGCAACTGTTTCAGGTAAATCCAAACCAACCTTCGTTCAATTTGATAGATATGAAGAAGATACCGAGAAGTAGGTGATTTTATGAAATTTTACAAGTATCCTCAACAGTCTTTTTTTGTAAGATGTGAGATGGTTTGCAATCCTCTTTATAGAAATCGTTTTTTGTTCCAACATTGAATGATCTTTTTATAAGAGGAACCCCACTGATTTGATAAGTGGGTTTTCCCGACAAGCAGAAAGGATAGATGAAGATCATCTATCCTTATGCTACGTTAATTTTATTATTTTCTACTGATACAGTGATCGCAGATACGTTTTCGTTATTAATAATTAAAGAAGTGATTTTATCTTCAATTTGTTCTTGAATGACGCGTCGAAGTGGACGAGCACCAAACACATTGCTATATCCTAATTCGGCAATCCTTTCTTTTGCTTCCTTATTGATTTCAATGGAAATCCCTTGTTCCTCTAATGTTTCTTTAAGCTCAGCCATCATAATCTCGATAATTTCCACTAGGTTCTCTTTTTGTAGATAGTTAAACTCAATAATCGAATCAATACGGTTTAAGAATTCAAGCTTAAAGTGATTTCGTATTTTATCGACAATATTTGATTCTGCTCCTTGCTGTTTATCTCCGCCAAAACCAATTGGCCCTAAAGTTTTATTTCCAACACCTGCGTTTGAAGTCATGATAATAATCGTTTCCGTAAAACTTACGACTCTTCCTTGGCTATCTGTTAACCTGCCATCTTCCATGATTTGAAGAAACACATTCATCACATCTGGGTGTGCTTTTTCGATTTCATCCAGCAGAATGATTGAATAAGGGTTTCGGCGAACTTGTTCCGTTAACTGACCTGCGTCATCATGTCCGACATAGCCAGGAGGTGAACCAATGAGCTTTGAGACAGAATGTTTTTCCATATATTCACTCATATCTAGGCGAATCATCGCATCTTTACTGCCGAATAATTCGGCGGCAAGAGTTTTCGTCAACTCGGTTTTACCTGTACCTGTTGGACCTAAGAATAAAAATGAAGCGGTTGGACGTGTTTTCGGTTTTAACCCGACACTTGCCCTTAAGATTGCATTGGCGACTTTTTCAATAGCTTTATCCTGACCAATAATTTTACTTGCTAGTTTCTCTTTCAAGTCTTTCATTTTTTGTTGCTCTGCTTTTTGTAGCTTTTGTACAGGGATTCCCGTACTTTTTTCAATAATCTCTTGGACCATTTCTACGGTAATATCTTTCGTTATATCACCTGAATATTCAGATAATATTTGCTTCATTTCTCTCTCTTCATCACGGAGAATCGCCGCTTTTTCGTAGTGCTCTAGTTTCGTTGCTTCTTGTTTTTCTTCAGTAATTTCTTTTAAGCGCTGTTTTAAATAGTTAACATCTAGCTCTCCATGAGCAAGGTTTAACATTGCACCGGCCTCATCCATTAAATCGATGGCCTTATCTGGTAAGAAGCGATCTTGAATATAGCGTTTTGATAGTGTCACACATGCTTTTAGGACTTCATCCGAATACGTTACATCGTGATACTTTTCATATGCTGGCCGAATTCCTTTTAAAATTTCAAACGCTTCATTCACAGACGGTTCTTTCACGTTCACCGATTGGAAGCGACGCTCAAGTGCAGGATCTTTTTCAATCATGCGATACTCTTTCATCGTTGTTGCGCCAACAATTTGAATATCACCACGCGCTAACGCTGGTTTTAATATATTCCCTGCATCCATTGAACCGTCAGACGTACCTCCAGCACCGACCATCATATGCAGTTCATCAATGAATAAGATGACGTTTTCACGTTGTTGTAATTCAGCAACAAGTTTTTTCATTTTTTCTTCAAATTGTCCTCTGTAGGCTGTACCTGCTACAAGTGAACTGATGTCCAGCAAATATACTTCTTTCGTTTTTAGTTTCGCCGGTACTTTGCCTTTGACGATTTGAAGGGCAAGACCTTCAACGATCGCTGTTTTCCCGACACCAGCCTCACCGATTAAGACCGGATTATTTTTTGTACGACGGTTTAATATTTGAAGGATACGTTCAATTTCTTGATCCCTACCTATCACGCAATCAATTCGCCCTTCTTTTGCTTCATTCGTCAAGTTCCGTCCATGTTGATCAAGAAAGCTATTTTTTTTTCGTTTCTTTGTCCTGGTTACTTGGACATTTTTGTTTTGCTCAGGCTGGCTGCCATCTGTATCCAACAGATTGAAAATTTGGTTGTCAAGTTTAATGGAGCCGTTTTCCAATTTTTGTTTTGCGATATCATAGCAATCCGCACACAAACTAATTTGGCTTTGACCCTGATTAAATGAGAAGTTTAACTGATAACTCGCTAGCGATGTTTGACAGTTTTGACAAATCATATTTCCAACCTCCTTTTGACATTGACCATTTTTGACTATGAATAGATGAAAAAGGAGCCACTTTTTACTAGTAGGCCCGGTGAATTTTTTATTAAGTTTCTTTCTATTATATTGTACTTCTTTTAACGTTTCTACAGGTAATGGCTGGGTATATACCCAACCTTGTAAACGTTTACTCCACTATACTGTTGGAAACATGGTTCTACAGGAAAAAGAGGTGGCACGAATAGGTAGTGAAAAAGTCATACCAATTAACGTAAGGATCATTGCTGCCACTAATCAAAATCTTTCCAATTTTGTCCAGAATAATGATTTTAGGGTGGATTTGTTTTATCGTTAAATGTTTTAAAACTATCCCTTCCCCCTTTAAGAAACCGTTTAGAGGATTTACACCCACTTTCCGAATAATTTTTCTCGCGCCATTATCCTGAACTCTATGAGAAACTAGGTCTTTACTTTTCGACCTATGTGAATCTTTGTACCATTACTCATTCCCTGGTAACATTAGACAGTTATTTAATATCTTTGAGAGATTTGCTGTTTTATGCGATTATTCCACTGTTCATTTAAAGTACTGTTTAGATCTTCTAAGAGAATGCGTTGATGATAAACCTAAAGAGGGAATCGATAAAATCTCCTTTGTCATGCAGGAAAATTATAAAGACAGCCTAATGGAAGCAGAAAAATCCCTTCTATTAAAATACCTAGAACTCTCAAAAGGCGATAAAACATCCATTGCCAAAAAACTTTGAATTGGTAAAACAACTTTATACCGGAAACTAAAGGAGTTAGAAATAATGGTTTAAAATATGTTGTTTAATTAACTTGCATGATGTTGTTTTCCTTTTTAATATTAATGCATCTAAATAAAAGGTTCTAGAGATTCTAAATTAAAACTGTCAATAAATCCGATTTTTTTCGGATTTGTCGACAGTCTGAAACCTTGATTTCTCAAGGTTTTTTATTTTAAATATCTATTTTATATTTGCTGAAAATTAAAGTATTATTCTAAAAGTTTGGTTGAATTTCTTTTAAAAATGCTGCGACCTTAACCCTAACAAAGTGAAATGTGCTAACTTCATTGTTTTAATTATTATCGATAAGACCTTAAATTCCAAGTGCCTCCCCTTTCGTTAAATGATACTTTGTGGAAAGTAAACGTAAGCGTTAAATTTTAACTGCTAGAATTTTGGGTTGCACGAATAATTCCTCATTAAGATCCTGCTGTGATACCAACCGCTTGTCTAAGACTTTCATCCATATAAGCAATTAATCGTTCAATGACTATATCGGTATGGGCCAAGGAAACCGCATGATGGAGCAGGAAGTTTGGTGAGCAATAAACCCCATTGGCTGAAAGAGTTTGGATAAACGCTGCATATTTGGCTTTATCACTTTTCGCAGCACTGCGGTAATCTACGACCTCCCTATCGGTGAAATACCAATGAAAATGGCCGCCTCTACCTTGCATTTTTGCTTTAATTTGGTGTTTCTCCGCTAATTTATCAAATTCAGCAATCAATTTTTCAGTCCTGTTTTGCAGTGTTTGGAAGACTTGTTTTTCCTCGTATATTTCCATAAAGGCCATGGAGGCCGCCATGGATACTTGATGGCCATTATAGGTTCCGACAAATGAACCAGGTCCGATGCCTGGAGTAACCGTTTCAAAAATGGAGGCTTTTCCGGCAACAGCCGCTAACATGTAGCCGTTGCTGATTGCTTTTCCAAATGTGGATAGATCAGGTGTGACTCCATAATGCCCTTGTGCTCCTCCAGGAGAATCCCGAAACCCTGTCAATAATTCATCAAAAACTAAGACAATGTTTAGTTGTTTACATAATCTTCTTAGTCCCTGGAGATATTCCTTTTTAGCAGGAATATAACCGATGTCAATCATCGTTGGTTCAATAATCAGGGCAGCAATTCGGTGTTTATTTTCGGTTAAGAGACGCTCGGCCGTTTCTAAGTCATTAAATGGAAGCACTAATGTACTTTTTGTAACCGATTCAATTAAACCAGCGGCACCCGGGAGAGAGATTGGTGCAGATTTCTCTCCAGCCTTTTGTAGATCAGGCCATGTGCTGACCTGCACAGCGTCATGCCATCCATTATACGCACCCTCAATAACCGCAATATCTGTTTTTCCCGAATGAATTCTTGCCATGGACATCGCATGCATGATAGCTTCAGTGCCCGTGTTGGTATAACGAATTTGTTCAACAGTCGGAACAAGGGAGAGAAACTTTTCAGCGGCATTTATACTTAATACGGTCTCTACACCTGTGACAATTCCAGTAGTATTATAAAAGTTGATTCTTTCATTAAAGTCCGGATCATTATGTCCTAAAATAATCGCTCCGTTTCCCATGATGCAATCAATGTAACGGTTACCGTCAACATCTGTAAGATAGGCTCCTTCTGCTTTTTGGAAATAGACCGGATGCGGTTTTCTGTAGCGCGAATTGGAATGTACCCCTCCAGGGACGGATTGGCGAGCACGATCAAATAATTCTTTTGATTTTATCAGTTCCATGTTTTTCACTTCCTATCGAAATTGTTTAAAGGTATCAGCGGAAATCGTTTTTTATATAAAAGTCATCCGACTCTAAATGGTTAAGAGATTCATAGGAATAAGAAAGTTCCCCGTTAGATTGATGCAAAGCTTATGGCCCCCTTTTTTACATTTAACTCAATCGAATTAAATGCTTGGGATAGGATGTTAGTACTTCCAGCTTCCCTTCTTCGTTGAGATAAACATCATCTTCAATACGTACCCCGCCAACCCCTGGAAGATAGATACCCGGTTCAATAGTAAATAATAAACCTGGTTCCATAACCATCTCATTTTGGGAATGGATTGAAGGTGATTCATGGACCTCAAGACCTAAGCCATGTCCCGTGCGGTGCACAAAATATTGGCCATAGCCTTGGGATTCGATATAGTCTCGAGCCGCGCGATCGACTACTCCAATTGGCTCTCCTATCTTTGCTGCTTCAATCGCCCTTAGATTCGCCTCCAACACGGTATTATAGATTTGCTTCTGTTGTTCCGTTTCCTCTCCCACTATAAAGGTTCTTGTAATATCCGAACAATAGCCATCCACAAAAACACCCATGTCAAATAGAAGAAATCCGCCATGTTCGATTTTTTTCTGTCCAGGCGTGCCATGAGGAAGAGAAGAATTTGCCCCTGATAACACAATTGTGGAAAACGCAGGACGTTCAGCTCCTAGAACTTTCATCTGATACTCCAATTCAGCGGTCAATTCCAATTCTGTCATTCCAACTTTAAATTTATCAACGCCATACTGCAAAACTTTTTCAATCACTTCGACGGCTCTGCGAACGATTTGAATATCTTCAGAGGATTTCTTTAATCGAAGTGTTCCGAGAAACCCCTCTAAGTCCTTGAAATTCACCTGTGGGAAACAAGTTACTAGCTGCTCAATCTGGTAAAACGAAACAGCCTTTTTCTCTATACCTGCAGATCCAATTTTTGTTCCTATAGAATCCTTTAGCATTTCATATGGATTATCCGTATCAGTAACAGGGATTAAATCCGTAACTGTTGATTTCTCTGTGGCCAATTCTAAGTCAAGGGCAGGAACAAACAGTGACACCATCCCTGTTCTCCCGTCTACAAGCAATGCCATAAAACGCTCATGAGGATTGGAGAAAAATCCTGTTAAATAATAAATATTAATCGGGGATGTGATCAAGGCAATATCGATACCTTGTTCATTCATATAAGTTTTCAGTAAATCCAGTCTTGTTTGAATGAGTAACGATTTCATAAAGGAATCCTCCCTTGTTTAATGAATATCTTTGTTTTTTCGTTCTTCTGTGAATCCCAAAATCTCAATGGTTTGCGGGTCAAGGATTACTCCGAATTTTTCTTTCGCCTGAAGAAGGGAAATGTAGCCATTCTTTACATCGCAAGCAACCCTTTCTGGCTGACGATTATAAGGATGACCGAACCCACCACCGGTACCCGTAACAAGCTGCACAATATCGCCTTTATTTAGAGTGTATCTGGATTTAATGCCAAAGGGCCCTTCCTTCTCTCCAGTTCGCTTTTTAACGAGTACGTAGTTCTTTGATCCTTCTTCCCCGCCGTTCAATCCCCAAGGGGCAAACTGATGTTTCCCGAAGATAACTGATAATTTCTGATTATCACTTAATGCACGGTAAGAACGAATAACACCTGATCCACCAATATACTCCCCTGCTCCAGCTCCATCACAATGCAAGCTATATTCTTCTACTAGAACGCCATATCTAGCTTCCGCCACTTCCACAGGAACATTATAGGTTTCCCCATCACCAATACAAAACTGACCTCGCTGGCCATCTATGCCTCTTCCTGCACCCCATCCTCCTACTGATGGTTCAACGACCAAGAAAGGTTCATTAAAATCCGGGTGATTTCCGGTTACAACTACAGAACACACGGATAATAAATGACCAGCTGTCAATCGATCTGGCAAAACAGGAGCAAGGGCTCTCCAAATTAAATCAGCACCGCCTAATCGTGCTTCCCAATTAACTGATACAGGGGCTGGTCTCTTTGCTGAGACAATCGAACCCTCATCGGTGATGATTTTTAAGGGCTGGAAAACACCTTCATTTATATTTTCAGTCGGATTAATGATCGCCAAATAAATTGCACGAACACCGGCAAGCAGTGCAAAATAGGAACAGTTAAAAGGCACCATCACTTGAGAGTGGCTTCCGCGAAAATCGCAAATAAACTCCTCTTCAGAAATAGTCACCTTGACTCGAATAGGAAAAGGACCTCCATGAGAACCATTGTCTTCGATATAATTCTCCGCCGTATACGTTCCCTTCGGCAATTGTAAAAGTTCATTTTTGGCCAGCTTTCTTCCCTTCTCTAACAAATGGTCAATCGCAGTGACTACCAAGCTACTACCAAATTTCTCACACAACTCTTCAAAACGTTTGCCCCCTGTTCGTAAAGCAGCCACTTGAGCCCACATATCACCTAGTGAGAGTTCAGGGAAACGTACGTTGGAAGCTATGATTTCCACAACAGCTTGATTTACGTTTCCATGATCAAACAACTTTACTCCCGGCAATTGCAGTCCTTCCTGAAAAATTTCCGTAGCATCACTGGTAAAAGACCCAGCATCCTTTCCACCGACTTCTGTCCAATGTCCCTTATTTGCTGAAAAAGCAACTAAATTGCCCTTAAAGAAAATAGGCATGACCAGGCCAACATCAGATAGATGCGATCCACCCCCTACATAAGGATCATTGATGATCACAATATCACCTGGTGCCAGATCTTCACCATTATTGAACCTCTTTAATACATGCTGTACCATTGGGCTTAACATGCCAATAAAACTTGTTACACCGTTTCCCTGACTAATCAATTGTCCCTTGGCATCCGTAAGCCCGCATGCGTAATCAAGGACTTCATAAATAATTGGGCTCATTGACGTCCGGGCAAGAGCATAGAACATCTCATCTCCAATGGCTAACAAGGAATCTTTAATGATTTCTAAACTAAACGGATCAACCTTTATTTCCGTTTCCGTTGGCATTTTGTTTCCTCCTCTTTTTCAAGGAATGAAAGGCTGTGGAGTGATCTCCACAGCCACAATTAATATACTTCGCTTTTCTAGATGTCGCGTTCGCTTGGATAAATAATAGAAAATAATCGTTGCCGCCAGCCTTTGAATCTGTGCTGTTGTTCCAATTTTTATAAGCTTGCAAGAGGGAGAAATCCTTGCCTTAGATAAGGCAAGGATTAAACTATCCTTCTATTTCTTTACTAGAGCCCAGACGACTTCACAGTCTTCGTCCCCATCGTTATAGCTCCAATGTGCTTCACCTGCAGGAATCAAGCTGGCTTCCCCAGCGGACATTCTGTATACCTTATCACCAATCCCAGTAACAATCGACCCCTTAATAACGATTGAGTATTCATCTTGTTCATGTACGCCTGTCCCGTTTAATGGGATTCTCGTTTTAGCCGGGACCACTACTGTTCCAAATATTGTCCTCCCGCCATCTATTACACTCTCTGCAAACAATGTTTTTAAGAAAACACCGGGCTGATCAGCCGGTTGAATCTCCTTGCTATTAATGACTAGCATTACACCTGCCCCCTTTGAGTGTGCTCCACTCGTTCAGATGTTACCCCGTCTACTTCAAAGGTATTTGGGTTAAGAATCACTCCATAAATATCCTTCGCCTGTTGTACAGTGATGTACCCGTTCTTCGCATCAAGTGCGACTTTTTCTTTTGGTCTGTTAAGCGGATTTCCATAACCGCCTCCAGTTGCCGTAATCAGACGGGCAACATCCCCTTTCTGCAGCGGGAAGCGTGCATATTTGCCGAATGGGCCAGCTACTTCTCCATTCGCTTTCACAATGACAAACTCATTGCGAGATCCATCATGACCACCCTCAAATCCCCAAGGCAAGTATTTATGACGTCCAAAGGTAGCTGTTAAGGTTTGACCGTCGGACATCGCGCGATAGGAACGGATTACTCCTGACCCCCCACGATATTCCCCAGCTCCAGCACCGTCTGCCCGTAAGCTATACTCATCAACCATAATTCCATAACGCGTTTCTGCCACTTCCACAGGGACGTTGTATGTTTCTCCATCCCCAATACAGAATTGCCCTGCCATTCCATCTAAACCTTGACCTGCTCCCCAGCCACCAGCTGATGGTTCAACGATCAAAAACGGTTCACTGGTATCTTGATGGAGCCCTGAAAGAACGACACCGCAAACAGAAAGTAAATGACCGGCATTTAAACGGTTGGGAAGCACAGGAGCAAGCGCCTTCCAAACTAGATCCGCCCCGTAAAGCATGGTTTCCCAGTACGTAGAAACAGCTGCCGGACGTTCTGCTGAGAAAATGGATTGTTTATCCGCAATGATTTGTAGCGGTCGGAACACTCCATCATTTACATCCTGTGAAGGATTTGTTGCAGCTAAAAATATGGTTCTCACTGCTGAGACTAAAGCTGTGTAGGAACAGTTTACCGGCCCAAGAACTTGCGGATGGCTTCCGCGGAAGTCACAAATAAATTCATCATCTGTAATGGTTACCTTTACCTGGACATTAAACGGTCCATTGCCAATCCCATCATCATCAATGTAGTCATAGGCTTCATAAGTCCCTTTTGGCAGCATGCTGATTTCCTTACGTGCAAGCTGTTCCCCATGATTCAGCAAATGATCAATCGATTCCATCACGGTATCCCTGCCGTATTTTTCGCACAATTCACGGAAACGTTTATCTCCTGTACGAAGACCGGCTACTTGTGCCCACATATCCCCGAGAGATAAATCCGGGAAACGAACGTTTGCGGCAGTCAGGTCCACAAGGGCCTGATTTACCTTGCCTTCATCAAACAACTTGACACAAGGAAACTGAAGCCCTTCCTGGAAAATTTCTGTAGAATCGGTCGTCCAGGATCCTGGATCCTTTCCGCCTACTTCCGTCCAGTGTGCTTTGTTGGCTGAAAATGCGACTAGCTCACCATTGAAAAAGATCGGCATCACCAAGCCTACGTCGGATAGGTGGGAACCCCCTCCACCGTACGGATCATTGATGATAATAATATCGCCCGGCTTTAGATCGCCTTCTTTACCGAATTTCTCTAATGTTTGCTTAACCATGAAAGTCAACATCCCAATAAACCCTGTTACTCCATTTCCCTGGGTTAACAATTGACCATTGGCATCAGTCAATCCACTGGCAAAGTCAAGCACTTCGTATATAATCGGACTCATCGATGTCCTTGCAAGTGTATGAAACATTTCTTCGCCAATCGCAATGAGAGAATCTTTAACAATTTCAAGTGTAAACTGATCAACCTTGGTTGTTGATGTAATCATTAACTTATACCCCCGTTTCGACAATTAGATTTCCGTATGGATCAACGGTTAGTGTTTGTCCTGGATATACCACGGTGGATGAGGAAACTTCTTCGACGATTGCAGGTCCGTGAATGATGGTACCGGCATTCAGTACCTCTCGATCATAGACACTTGTATCAACCCATCCAACTTCCTCAAACAGAACTGAACGACCCTCTTTCAAGGCCTCTGCTGCATTGTCCCCAGCCCTGTCGAGCTTGGCCAATTCCGGCTTATCCACCAGCCCAAAAGCCGTTAAGTGAAGATTAACAATTTCTGTTGGTGCGCCTTCTAATTTAAATGTGTAATGCTGTTCATGGATATCGTGGAAACGGCGTACAATTTCTTCCATTTGTTCTTCCGTAATCACTCCGTTTGGAATCGGCACTTTAACAGAATGTTCCTGACCAAGATAGCGCATATCTGCATAACGGGAGAATACGACTTGCTCTTGTTTCATACCCTCAGCAGCATATTGGATATAAGCACCATCCTCCAAGCTGGTCAATTCGGTATTTAACTCGTCGATATGTAGCCCATTAACACGACGGATATAGGTTTGGATGTAATCATGTCGCAAATCCGTCATTAACATTCCCCACGCAGAGAAGACCGAGGCAGCAATTGGAATAATGACTCTTTTGACCCCAAGTTCTTTTGCCAATGCCATTGCGTGCATAGGACCTCCTCCCCCGAAAGCAACAAGGGAGAATTCACGCGGATCATATCCTTTCCTAACAGAAATAAGCTTGAGTGCATTTAGCATATTTGAATTCGCGATACGAATGATTCCCAATGCTGCATCTTCAACGGAAATATCGAAGTGGTTTGCTACTTTCTCTTGGATGGCGTGTTTTACAGCCTCCATATTCACTTCATTTTGGAAATTCTTCGCAGACAGACGACCTGTGACCAAATTTGCATCTGTCGTTGTTGGATTTTCTCCGCCTTTGCCGTATGCAACAGGTCCAGGTAACGCCCCAGCTGACTGTGGGCCAACTTTTAAAGACCCTGCGTCATCAATCCAAGCAATCGATCCGCCGCCATTCCCAATTTCTACAATATCAACTACTGGAACCTTAATCGGATAGCCGGCATTTCGGTCATTATGCTCAATTTTGTATTCGGTTGTTACCTTAACCTCCCCTTTGTCGATTAAGGAGCACTTTGCTGTCGTCCCACCAATATCAAAAGCGATAATGTTTTCTTCTCCAATGATTTTCCCTAGAGTTGCAGCACCGAAGATTCCCGCAACCGGTCCTGATTCCACCATGTTGATTGGTGTCTCTTTGGACTGCTCAAAGGTTGTCGTTCCTGAATTCGATTGCATAATGTATTTGTTACCGCATACATCAATAGCGCTTAATTTCTCTTCCAGTTTGTCAATGTAGGAAGCAGCAATAGGTTTCACATACGAATTCAATACCGCAGTACTACTTCGCTCATATTCCCGCCACTCTTTTGTCACATCCGAGGAAGCGGTTACAGCAACCTCTGGCCAAACCTCTTTAATGATGTCGACGGTTTGTTTCTCATGATTCGAATTCGCATAAGCATGAAGGAAAGATACCGCAATAGCGTCTACTCCTTCATTACGAAGCTGTTCAACAGCAGCTTTCACTTCGTCCACTGCTAATTCAGTGACCACTTCGCCTTTATAGTTCATACGTTCACTTACCTCTAAGCGAAGGTGGCGAGGTATGAAGGGAGTTGGTTTTTCATAACGTACATTAAACAAATCCGGGCGGTTTCCACGGGCGATCTCTAACACATCACGGAAGCCTTTCGTTGTAATTAAACCGGTTTTTACCCCTTTGCGCTCAGTTAAGGCATTGATAATAACGGTGGTTCCATGAATAAATGTGGAAATCGCTTCACCGGAAATCTCACTTTTTTTGATGACATCAAGTACTCCTTGCTCGAAATTCGGAGGAGTTGTATCACTTTTAGCGGTACCAATTCGGCCATTTTCATCTAAATAAACAAGATCTGTAAAAGTTCCACCAATGTCTGTTGCAATCCGCATAAGATCCACCTTTCTTTTTTACCAATTTTTTATATGATCCAGTTACCTTCCTTAGAAAATAACTGGAGTTAAAACGCATAAAATTTTTGTAATCTGATTCAATGGGTTCTGCCAAAAATGAGGCAAATTGGACGGAAAATGAATAGAATCTCCGGTTTTAAGAAGATACTCTTTTCCATCAATCGTAAAAATGACTGCACCTTCAAGAACATAATAGAATTCTTCCCCTGGGTGGCTGAACTGATTGTCCTGAATTAGATTAGGAGACAACGTAACGATAATCGGTTCAATAGATCTTCCGGTAAAGTCACCCCCGAGTCGGGTATATTCTGCACTGGATCCCTCAATTCGGAATGGTTCATGATTTTCAGCTTTTACCAAAAAGTTCTGATTAGACTGATTTTCAAAAAAATCTGTAATTGGTATCTGATAGGCGTCGGCAATTTTTTTTAAAGATGTAATGGCCAACGTAGTAGCTCCACGTTCCACTTGGGACAAAAAACTGATGGATAATCCTGTTTTTTCACTTAAATCTTTCAAGGTCAAATCCTGCTGTTTTCTTAATTCTTTTATTTTTTGATAGATTTCGTCCATTTTTCATTTCCTATCTTAATCTCTTTTTATTTATGTTTTTATTTTAAATTATAGTAATTTTTATATCAATCAGAATTTACAGTAATATCAAAATTTTTTTATATTTTTTCACTATTACTGAAATTTTACTTGGTAGAAAAAAATTGGGCAACTTTGTACGCCACCCAATTTTATTCTCTTAATGAAGAATTTCTCCTTCCATTTCCTTTAAAAAGAGCGTTGCGATAAAAGTAATTACCAAAAATACGGAGATGAAAGAAACTGTCACCATAAAACTAGTATTTGCAGCCAACATGGCCCCGATTACACTTGGTGCTATTGCGTTCGCCACACGTTGGGCGCTGGAACCTAGTGAATAGCTGACGCCACGAACCTCTGTCGGGTAAAGCTCTGCCATCCAAGTATCCCAAACCCCCCACGCACCTAAACTGAAGAAGGAAAGAATAAAGTTCCACACATACATTTGTGTCATTGTGTTCGAAGAGGCAAAACCAAAACCACTGACAGCGGCCAAAAGAACAAAGATAAACATAATCTTTTTACGGCCAAATTTCCCTGTCAAATAAGACGATGTCATGTAGCCTGGGAACATAAATACAGCGGAAAGTGCCATAAAACCTAAACCTGCCGGCGTGCTAAGACCCTTTTTGGCCAAAAGCACGGGCATCCAAGAAGACAGGGCCCAATATCCCCAAGAAAAGCAGAAGTTAATGATTAACTGAAGAATTGTAGGACGGAGGTATTTCCCTTTAAAGATCTCAAGGAACGAACCTTCTTTTGCTTTTTCCACAATTAGTTCAACCCCGTCCAAGAGCGTGGCCATTTTACCTTCGGAAAGCCTGCGTATAACATCTTTTGCCTCTTCCTGACGGCCTTTCCCAGCCAGCCAGTAAGGAGATTCTGGAACCAGTGCCGCAACAACGAGGAGCCATAGACCAGCAATAGAGCTAATTGCTAAAGCCCAACGCCAGCCAAGCCCAGAGCAGTAATAGGAAATACCAATCGCAATCAGATATCCGACAGGCCAGCCAGATGCAAGATATACCGTTGCTTTTCCGCGTGCTTTAATTGGAAGAAGCTCCTCGAAGTAAGGAAACGTCGCAACCATTAACCCGGAAAGTGCAACACCAGACGCAAAACGCAGCCACCAAAGCATGTCATAGCTGCCCGAAAAGGCGCTTATGAGCGAAATGATTCCATATAGCAACAAACTGTATATCATAGATTTTTTGCGTCCAATTTTATCTACCAGTTTTCCCCAAATCAAACAACCTGGTATCATACCAAGATAAATAGATCCAATTAAAGAACCAATTTGAACGCCGCTAAGCTTAAAATCCTTTCCTATGGAACTACTCATAAGAATAATTATCATCATTTCCCAAGCTTCGATTACGAAGGAGAAGAATAAAGCTAGTCCAGCTTTCCAATGTTGCCTTGTTACTGGCATATTCTCGAATAATTCACCAACTTGTACCATTTGCTTACCGGTTTGTGAAATTTTTGACGAAGTATGTACACTCATGTAAATCCCCCTTTTGATAAATGTTATTGAACCAGCAAGTAAAACGCTTTGAATACCTCGGTTACACAGAATCATTATTGGGAAAAATAGGTAATTGCAAGATTCCAAGAATTCCTCGCTTCTTAACACCCCCCATTTCAATTATTTCGAAATTTCTATTATTTCTGAATTTATTATATATTATAATTTTTACACTATCAATTAAAAAATTTCAATTTATCAAAATTTTTTCTATTTTTGCAATAAAATTAAAGTCCAGGTTTACACATTTTTTCAACCCCAAAAATGAGCTATCACCCAAAAGATCTACCAGCTGTAATTTGAAACAGTTTGTCTTTACGATTACCTATCTTTGATGAAGTCACTCAGGCCGCGGCAGATTGGATGATTTTCTTCAATAACTATAGGATAAAAAAACAAGGTGGAATGAGCCCTGTAAAGTACAGGTTTCATCCCACCAGGAAAACAGCATCATATCTTTATCCAACTTTAACGGGTCAGATCATCACTGGTTTTTAATCATGATAACAAAACCCATTACATCCTTATTGGCACCTCCCCCCTTTAATTTTTAATTTTTTAGTGCAACCTGATTAAACAATTGAAACTTTTCCACCTCGTCGGCAGGTGGTGATTGGTAACCTACAAGTTTACAATGTGTCCATGCTAATTTTTGTTTTAACTCTACTAAGAATTCAGCATATTTAAATGGGGCCAAGCTTGCATCTATTACTGGGACCCCTAGTTCATCCTGTAAGGTCTCAAATAAGCCATACTCACCAGTACATCCTAATATAATGACATCTGCCCCATCTTGTTCGATGGCTTCAGTCGCAGCTTTTTTAATTCTTCTTTTCGTCTCTTCATGATCTTTTTGAAAATCATGAACTCCTAAGCCAAGAGACTTAAATGACGCTAATTTATGTGCAAAGCCATACTTATTTACATTTTCCTTCATTTCTGGAATCCACTTTTTCCGGCCAACGACAACCGAAAAGTTTTCTCCCAATGTGGTGGCAATATGGAGAGCTGACTCAGCAGGTCCAGTTATGACCATTTTTTCAACAACCTCACGGCAGGCTCTTAATGCAGGGTCATAGAAACAACCGATAATTGCAGCATCATACCCGTCTTCTTCAGCTTTTTTCACAGTTCTGATTATCTCAGGAATAACCATGGCCTCATAACAGCTATACTCGATATGGATCGGTCCTATTCCATCAAAAGAAACTACATCCACCACAGTATCAGGACTTTTATAACGTTCAAATTGTTTTCGGAAATCATCATCAAAGGCATCAGTGTGCACGGGATTAATAAATAAAATTTTCTTAGCCATTCATATAACCTCCATGTAATAAAAAAATTCAAAAAACTCAAACTCTTATTTTGTATTACCACAAATATTTTGAAAATGGTGTAATTTATTCAAAATATTAATACTTGTAAACTTGAATATTATTATTCTTCCAATCTTTCTATCTTCACTTTTTCCGTTTATTTTTTTCTTAGATCCCACCGTAACACAAGTTTACGGCGGGATTGTTCAATTGCCTCTTATAGTGGAATAAAAAAGTAAATTTACTCTTTTTACGATGCCTGACACCAATCTAACCTCTAGCGAAAACTGTTTTAATTGAGGTGAAGAATTCCTTTGCAGCTTCGCCTTTTCTCGGGAGCCGGAGGAGAACTCCATTTCACCAAATGGCTCCTGCACTTTCCACGTTAATCCGGACTAAACCGGAATCGATATCGTCGATAGAAGTGAGCATTTTCGCAATATTAGTTATAAAGATTTTGGCTCTTAATAACTTTAAAATTCTCTTTTTTCTTTGTTGCAACATGATCAATTTCCAAAGTGGCTGGATGAATGACTACTCCATAATCTTTTTTTGCATATTCAGCTCTGACATACCCACGAACAACATCCATATTTACATCCTCAATCGGTCTTTCAAATGAGCTGCCAAAAGCTCCTTTAAAATATAGTCCCTACTCAAGAATTTTTCCTTCCGTTTCATGAATAAACAACATAGTGATAATCGTGACGACAACGAAACCCTCTATAAATGAAACCACTGACCCAAATGCCCAACCCAGACCTATTACAAGTCCGATGATTGAAGGTGCAAACGTATTTGCCCAGCGCTGAGAAGCAGCACCGAAGCTATATCCGGCCCCTCGGATATTAGTTGGGTAGATTTCGCCAAACCATGTATTCCAAACAGCCCAAGCACCCTGATTAAAAAATGAAAGAAGGAAATTAAAGGCGTATAGTTCAAACATATTTGAAGAGAATGCAAATAAAAATCCGCTAATGGCAGCGCCGGCTACAAATGTAAAAAGAATTTTTTTCCTGCCAAATTTCGCCGTTAAATGTGATGCAGCCATATACCCTGGTATTTGGATAATTGAGGTTAGCGCAATAAAACCAAGACTTTGAGACATTGATAACCCTTTTTGTTGAAGTAATGCAGGAATCCAGGTGTACAATCCCCAGTAACCAAAAGAAAGTGTGAAATTTACAATCGTCTGTAATGTTGTTAACTTTAATAATTTTCCTTTAAAAATTTCGAAATAGTTTGCCTGCTTAACATCTAATACTTCCAGTTTAGTATATTGATCAATATTGATAGTACCCTTGCTTAAATACCTTATTACTTCTTTAGCTTCTTCCTGCCGGCCTTTTCCTGCCAACCAATAAGGTGACTCAGGAATCTTGATTAGCAATAGACCCCATAAACCTGCCAATGCACTAATAAACATAATAATTCTCCATCCGCCAAGCGAACCTTCCACCCCTATAAATATTGCCGTTACGCCAATTGCCAGCAGTACGCCAAAAGGCCATCCAGCAGATAAATAACCGCCAAATTTCCCTCGTTCTTTAACTGGAAGCATTTCTTCAAAATAAGGAAAAATACAAACCAACATACCTGATAATGAAATACCTGCTAAAACCCGGCTAATGTAAAGCACTTCAAAATTAGGTGAGAATGCACTGATAACGGAAAATAGTGTATAGAGTAACAAACTATAAATCATCGTCTTTTTGCGGCCAAGTTTATCGGATATAAATCCCCATGCATATGCACCCGGAATCATTCCCAGGTAAATTGATCCTATTAGTGTTCCTACTTGGACAGCTGATAATTTAAATTCGGAAGCAATTGCACCACTAATGAAGATCATAATCATCATTTCCCATGCTTCTATAATAAAGGCAAAAAATAAGACAAAACCTACAAAGGCGTGCCTCTTGTTAAAACGCATGTCTTTAAATAATTCACCGACTTGTATAGCTGTTTTAGGTTTAGCAGTCAATACACTATTATCCATTTAATAACCCCCTAAGGCAATTTCTAATATTCAGTAAATTAAAACGTTAAAAATCCATTCCTAATGACATTTTTACCCCAGGCAAAAAAGGAATCCTAAACTATTTTACTGAATGATCATATTTAGATTTCTATTCTTATGAAGTCATCGTTTAAAGGAATTAATCGTATAATCTTTCAATATAGATTTTTTCCAATCCGGAGAGCCAAACTCTTTCACCAATTTCTACAAGGTTAGAAATATCTTCAAAATCGACATGCGCAAAAACGTTTACTGGCTCATCACCCTTGTGGCTACGAGTACGTTCTGCTCCATAATAGATTGCTAATACTTGTGGAGGCTCACCTCCTCCTTCCCAGTTCCAATCTCGCCAATAGCAAACCTAGCCAATACTGGTATAAATGGTCTGGTTTTCCCGAAATAATGGTTGAACTTCAGGACATGAGAGGTTAATTTCCCTTCCTGACCACCTGGAATGGGTTACTAGACTTTCTAGAGGTAGTTGATTCCATAACATTTCACTCGTTTTTGGGGCTTTTTTTTCAAGCAAGGTCGCGGCTATTTCTCCACCTCGTTCAAACTTAATTTTAAGTTTTCTCACTAATGTCTTTCACCCTCTCAATGAGAGATTAAAGTTTATCCAAAAGAAATAATTATTTGAATTGTGAAAAAAGTGCAGAATGTAAGAAGAAGGGAGAACCTCTTAAATTATTGCTGCGAAATTCCCCCAATTAAACACTAGAGAAGTAATTTCTTAATGGAGCCCAATTATCTATTGCTCAATATTGACATATTCATTTCGTATATCCAATTCAATTTTTTCAGATGATCTTTGCGAAGGGTCACCATATCCTCCACCACCGCCAGTTTTAACGATTACAATATCTCCTTTTTGAATTGGCTTTCCATTTACTTTTAGTAAATGCTCAACTTTATTCCCAGAAATAATTTCAACATCCGGGCCCATGCCAGCGTGACCTCCGAACAATCCCCAAGCCGGCGTTTTGGAACGTTCAAACCATAAAGAAACAAATGCATTCTCACATAAAACCTCATACTCTTTTATAACGCCCAAACCACCACGATACTGGCCTGAACCGCCTGAATTATTTCTTAATGCATATTGATTCACTCGAAGCGGGTATTTCGACTCGAATACTTCAATCGGAAGATTTTTAAAATCCCCGCTTACATGGTTTATTAATGCTGATTGGCCATCGCCTGATTCAAAAGCTCCCCAGCCGCCTGCGGTTGCCTCAACACTTAGGAACGGTTCGTTTGCTTTATCATCTACTCCACCAAAGGTAACAACCATTGAATCACCATAGTGTGCTCCGGCTGCCTTTTCTTTCATGACAGGGGATAGAGCCTTAATAATTAAGTCAATTAACAAACCAAGTGGTGTAAAATACCAACCGCATGGAGCTGGCTCTACTGCATGAAATATTGTTCCTTCCGGAGCTATAATTTTCATAGTCTTAAAGTTTCCACCTGTGACAGGAGTATTGGGACTTATTAGATCTTTAAATGCAACCCTGCATGCAGAGACTGTTTGTGCAAATCCGCAATTGGTTTGTCCTGACCGCTGTATGCTTGAACCTGTTAAGTCTATTGTTATAAAATCACCCTTTACTTCAACTTTTACTTTAACAAGAATAGGTTCATCCTTAACACCGTCATTATCAAGATAACCTTCGGCATTATATATTCCGTCAGGTATGTTTCTTACCACACTGCGGTCCATTTCCTCCGATTGCCTAAAAATATCATGAACGCAGCGATTAATCCGTTCGATTGTAAACCGGGCAATTAATTCCTTAAATCTTTTTTCACCGGTTCTGCAAGCGGCAATTTGCGCATTTAAATCACCCATTGCTGCTTCCTGAAAACGATTATTTGACACGATTAAACGAATGACATCATCCAAGGCTCTACCATTATCATATATTTTGGTTGGCGGGATACGAATTCCCTCTTGATAAATGCTCGTGGCATCCATTGGATAACCAGGATCTTTTGACCCAATATCCAACCAGTGTGCACGGTTTGCAGTAAAACCAACTAACTCATTTTTATAAAAAATAGGTGAGAAAATCGTTACATCATTTAAATGGGTCCCACCTATATAGGAATCATTTAAGATATAAATATCCCCGTCTTTGTACTGGTCAATCCCGCCAATAATTTTGGTAGTAGTCTTAATACATTCGTCAATATTTCCTAGGAAGATAGGCAAACCAGCTGACTGACCAAGCAATTCCACATCCCGGTTAAAAAGACATACACTGCAATCCTTCATTTCGTAAATAATTGGTGAAAAAGCACTCCTTGCCAAGCTTGCATTCATTTCGTCTGCAATGGAAGTTAAGGCATTTCTAACAATTTCAGTTGTAATTGGATTCTCTAAAAAGACTGATTCCTGAATAATCATACAAATGCCTCCTGTCCTACCGTTTGTTTAACAATTTTAATATTTTGATAGTCATCGATGCGGATAAAATAATTTGGTGGGATTACTATGGTGGAATTTTTATCTTCAATTATTGCAGGACCGTTAAAGAAATTCCCATTTCTTAAGGTGTCTGATGAATAGATATTAGTAGTAGTTTCCTCGTTACTCCATACAACCGTTCTTTGTGTTGTTGGTTCCGCTTGTTTTTCTTTCTTGTCTTGCGATTTTGCATATTCAATCTTTTCAAGATCCCCGAAAGCAGATGTTCTAAGATTAACAATCTCAGTAATTCCCTTTGGATTGTTATGTCCATATAAATCTAAATGTGTTTTGTGAAATCCTTCTTCTAGTTCCTTTAGATTATTGGATTTATTAGAAACATTTACTGTATATTCTTGGCCAACATAGCGGATGTCTGCACTGAATTGGAAGCGAATTTGATCTGTAGAGATATTTTGTT
This sequence comes from Neobacillus cucumis, assembly GCF_016107705.1. The sequence goes on along the minus strand of NZ_JAEHGC010000009.1, from coordinate 62,289 downwards.
GATTTAAAACATTTTTGCACTCTTCCATCATTTCTTTGTAAAGCGTTTCTAATTCAAATTTATCGACTCTACTCAGGTTTGCAACAAAATTTCTTACGGTATCATATCGGATATCAGTTTGCAGCATTCCCCAAGCCGAAAAAGTTCCAGAAACACTTGGTATAAAGATTTTCTGCACACCCAGCGATTCGGCTATTAAGACTGCATGCATCGGACCTGCACCACCGAAAGCAACAAGTGTAAAGTTCCTTGGGTCAATTCCACGCTTTACTGTTAAGGTTCTAATGGCATCAGCCATCTTAGCATTGGCAATATCACAAATCCCTTCAGCTGTTTCTTGAACAGATAAACCTATTCTATCTGCTACTGTCTTAACCGCTGCAATTGCTGCCTCGCGATCAAGCTTCATCTCTCCACCTAAAAAGTTCTTCTCGTCTATTCGGCCAAGTACCACGTTCGCATCCGTAACAGTCGGCTGTTTTCCTCCTCTTCTGTAACATGCCGGACCTGGTAAAGCCCCAGCGCTATGCGGACCAACACGTAGACCACCCGCCTCTATCCATGCAATTGAACCGCCTCCAGCTCCAATCGTATGAATGTTTACCATTGGGGAGAGGATGGGGAATCCTTCCATCATTGTTTCAGCTGTCACGTCTGGCTGCCCATCAACAATCAGACTAACATCAAAGCTGGTCCCGCCCATATCAACACAAATTAAATTTTTTTCACTCGTAAGTTTCGTTATATTCATACCGCCAATCGTTCCGCCGACTGGACCTGACATTAAGGTTTGTAACGGAAACTTCTTCGCAATTTTTGAAGTCATTACACCACCATTTGATTGCATGATATAAATATCCTTCTTGAAACCACGTTTTTCTACTTCCTTTTCCAGTATCGTTAAGTATTTTTTTACAATAGGCGCAATATAGGCATTAATTATCGTCGTACTTACCCGTTCATATTCACGCCACTCCCGTGCAATATCACTTGAAAGAGACACGGGTATGTCTAATTCCTGCTCAAGTGCCACCCTGATTAAATGTTCATGATTTAGGTTCCGATAGGCATGCAACAAACAAACAGCTACTGCATCATATTTGTTCATTTTGAGTTTTTCTATCAAATTGTTAAGGCTATCATGATCCAGTTCGGAAATGACCGAACCATCCGCAGCAATCCTCTCATTTATCTCATAAACATGCTCACGTTGAACAAGCTGTTTTGGTTTTTGATATTTGATATTGTACATTTCTACTCGATTAGCCCTGCCAATCTCATATACATCTCTAAACCCTTTTGTTACAATTAGCGCAACATTTGCCCCTTTTCTTTCAAGGAAAGCATTCAATCCAGATGTTGTCCCATGGACAAAATATTCAATCTCTCCAAAGTCTTTCACGTAATGGTCAATACACTCCAAAACACCCTCAGCTAAATTGTGAGGGGTTGATAACGCCTTTTTAGTGTGATATTCATTTTTTTTGCGATCAAAAATAACTAAGTCAGTAAACGTTCCTCCGATATCTACTCCTATTCGGTAACGTGTCATGAATTTTTCATTCCTTTCTGATTTGCATTTTTTGTAAGTTTATCTTATTTCTAATCTAAATTTTATTCTTGAACGTCATCCGTCCACAATAATGTTTATTTGGAAGACAGTGCATTCCTCCTTTCAGGTTTTATCTCTTTTAAAGTTTGAAATAGCCAAAAGTACAATCAGTGAACATTTATTAAATATTAGTAAAAAACTAGCTGAATATTTTTGAAATTTTTCTTAGAGGGAGAGGACTAAACGAAATAGGCGCTTATTCCTATTGCATATTTAGTCCAAAATCAAATTGATGGTTAGTATATATACCAATGGAGAGGTTTTGAGGTCAATTAGCATATTAAAAAAACGCGAGATGGTATATTACATTAAAAAAGCACTGGGGTCACTACGCTGAACAGGACAACTTCTTTGTCAAGTGGATTTTCCCACATATGTGGGAGGGTTGAAGGAAAATGGATTGACTCTCCTTCTCTCAGAAAATACTCTTCTCCATCTATAGACAATATCAAAGCGCCTTCTAAAACATAATAAAATTCTTCCCCAGGATGTTGAACAAATTCCGTGTCCTTTTGGAAGGGTTGCATTTTGACGATTAACGGCTCTATTTTTCTTTCAGAAAAATCCCCCCCTAATCTTATATAGGTAGATGCCGAGCCTTGAATCTTAAATGGTTTTTGGTCCGACTTTTTAACTGCATAGTTAACATTGAAGGGCTCTTCAAAAAAATACGCCATTTTAACTCCAAATGCATCTGCGATTTTTTTCAAGGAAGTAATTGCTAATGATGAAGTTCCTCTTTCAATCTGTGATAAAAAACTAACAGACAAGTCGGTTTTTTCACTCAAGTCCTTTAGTGTTAAATCATGTTCCAAACGAAGTTGCTTTATTTTTTTATAAACTTCTTCCATTGTTAAAATTCCTTTCTTTCTCTGATAAAAATTACTGTGTCATTTAACTAATTACAATAATAGCAGAAATTTTACAAATGTAAAGTAGAATTTTAAATATTTAGAATAGTCTATACTTTTAATTTTATAAATTTAATTAAATGAGGAAAAGGAATAGAAATAGAGAATATTTTCCAATTCAACGCCATACTAAAATACTTTAATGATAAAAATACGAACTAGAAAAACCTCATTTACTTATGATAGGTTCACCGTAACGGATCTAAATAGGTTTATATCAAATTTTCTTCAGTTTGCAAGATAATAAGCCAATGCTTTTAGGGCATTGGCTTATTATCCTTGTCTAATTATAAAATAAGTCAGTTTTCCGAGCACTTTTCATTTTACAGCCTTACAAAGTTAGTGCTTTTTTCAAGAATTGCTGTAATTTCCCCCGCAAAACTTGCTTTGTTTTTACTTAAATAACTCTTGTGAACGCAAAATAAATTCCTTAATAAGTTTAGCTGAATTTTTAATGTCCTCTATGCAAACACTACCGACAGCTGTATGCATATATCTCATCGGAATGGAAACCCCTCCCGTGAGTACGCCTTTCCCAGCTAAACTGATTTTTGCGCCATCTGTTGCCCCATGTAATACTACATCACGTTGGTAGGGATCTCGTTTGCCTCAGCTACATTTATTAGTTGTTGGGTTAACTTTTTCGGTACCGCATTTCCATTAAAAGTTTTAAGTGACCAATCGAAAAATTTTATTGCAGGTCCACCACCCATTTTAAGTGGTAGAGATTTTTCTGGTGTATTTGGGGTTCCTCCCGCAAAAGCCACATCAATTGCAATAGCTAATTGAGGCTCGATCGCAAAAGCAGCCGGGACCTGCCTCTCTAATGCCAATTTCCTCTTGAACAGTTGCCACTGCATATACTGTAGGGAAAATGTCCAAATCCTGAAGACTTTCCATAACTTCCATCAACACTGTACACCCTGCACGATTGTCTACAGATTTCTCGGCAAAAACATTGCCATTATATAAAAATTGTCCTTTACGATTAATAGATACATAATCACCAATATTTACACCAATCTCTAGTGTTTCTTGTCTACTGGAAGCCCCCACGTCTATAAAAATTTCCTCAATAGGTATGGGCTTACTCGCTTCCTCTTGCGATACAATATGACTTGGTCTTACCCCTGTAACCCCTGTTACAATGCCTTTATAGGTATTAATATTTAGGAATTGGTTGATTGCCATTCTTGGGTCATGTATGCCGACAGGATGGATATATATAAATCCACTCTCATCTATGAATCTAACAACATAACCAATTTCATCCATATGAGCTGATAGCATAATCCTATAATCTGTACTTGAGCCCCTTCTAATAAACAGATGATTGCCAAGATTATCACTATAAAACTCATCTATAAAAGGCTTCATTTTAGAAACTAGATATTCAGCTACTTTCCCCTCGTCCCCTGAAACTCCATGAATGGAGTCCAGTTCTTCCAATCGCTTTTTCAATTTTTCCATTTCTGTTTCTCCTATTTTATTCTATGGATAATCTCGTACAACAAAAACGAAATTTACTTGCTCACTTTATTCTTTTGCCGCTCCTCAACTGGAATATAGTCCAAATCGTATCCAAAGTATCTGGGACCAAACGTTTTGATACCATTCTCTGTCCTCATTCGGTCTTGTGCTGCCAAAAGAAGTATGGTTCCTCTATACCCATACTTCACGATATCTGTTCGAATGGGTTCACCCGTTTCCGTATCGACAATAATAATTAAATCTGGGGTGGTACATTCGATTTGACCATCGACAATTAAGTTTAACCATTCATTTTGAAAATCGAGTGTCGCGACTTTACCTTTATCTTCGTTTAATCCTTCTATTTTGAGCTGCCCTAACGAAAACCCTTTTTGCATCTCTCCACCAAATTCTCTTCTTATATCCGTTATTTTTCCATTAAACACTTTGTATCCAGAAAGATGGTACTTTTCCTTAAGGTCAGTTAATATTTGATCTGCTGGGTTTACGTGTTCTTTTCTAGCGGACAAAACAGATTTTCCAACATCCCATGCAATGCTTTGAGAGTTTATAATAGAGGTTCTCTTCACATCAGATCCCCGCATTGGATAGGTGGCTATCCATGAGATCCCTCCATATGACATTGATGTTTTTCTCGCAATCGATTCTGCCATTAAATGGTCTTCTTTTGTATCAATCACTGTTACATTCATCCGGTCGTCACACGAAACAGTAGGCGTTGGATGGACACCATGGGTTGCCCAAGATGTCATTTGAAGTTCAGGAAATGCCCGGCCCATTCCATCGGCATCTATAATAGGGAGACCTAACTCACCCGCAACAGCGTATGTAATGGTCGATGCGACTCCACCACATTCCAGTGGAATCAAAGCCTGTACTTTTTGGCCCAGATAGTGTTCTAATTTTGCAATAGCATGAGTACAAACGTCTGCTTTTGGCGGCTTTTCCGTTAGTACGATGGAAGAACCTAAAGGGGTGGGGCAAGCCACTAAAATATCGTCGGGTACATCTTCAGGATCGATCATTACGATGGCTTTTCCTTCATCTAAAACTTTAAGAGCCCAAAGCAGGCCTATTTTCGGATTCCCTCCTCCACCTGTAGCTAAAATGGACGCACCAAGAGTGATTTCCTCAATACTTCTCCTGTCTATTACTTTATATTTTGTAATACCCATTTTTTTGATTTTGTCGAAGACACTCATGTAACTCCCTCCTCATTACCAATCCTAATCATGCTTTTTGTTTAGCTCTTCAACCGGAACGTAATCCAAATCATATCCAAAGTATCTTGGTCCAAATGTCGCAATCCCCTTTTTTGTCCTCATTCTTTCATGAGTAGATAAAAGAAGAATCGTTCCACGATACCCGTATTTCACAATTTCTGTACGTATGGGCTCACCGGTTTCCACATCAATGATGGCTATTAAGTCAGGGGTTAAGCATTTCACTTCATTGTCGATGATTAGATTTAACCATTCATTTTGATAATCGATGGATGCTACTTTCCCTGTATCCTGATTAATCCCACTCATAATTAATTTACCAATCGTGAACCCTTTAGTTAGTTCTCCGCCAAATTCCCGTTGAATATCAATAACCTTTCCATCAAATACTTTGAAGCCCGCAAGTTGATACTTTTCTTTTAGATCCATTATAATCTGTTCGGCAGGGTTTACATGATGCTTTCTAGCGTACATAACAGCTTTTCCAACGTCCCATGCTATACTTTGAGAATTGAGAATCGACGCTCTTTTAAGATCCTTACCATACATTGGATAGGTGGCGATCCATGATATACCGCCATATGACATCGAAACCTTTCGAGCAATCGATTCTGCCATTAAGTTATCTTTTGTATCAATAATGGTAGAATTCAGACGGTCATCTGTCGAAACAGTTGGCGTTGGCGGTACACCATGGGTTGCCCAAGATGTCATTTGAAGCTCTGGAAAAGCACGATTCATTCCATCAGCATCAATCACTGGGATCCCTAACTCTCCAGCAATGGCATAGCTGACAATGGAAGCTACTCCTCCACATTCCGGCGGAACAATTGCTTGAACTTTCTTTCCAAGGTATTTTTCCAGCTTTGAAATAGATTGTTTTAATGCGTCCACATTTGGTGGCTTCTCCGTTAAGACTACAGGGGAGCCCAAAGGAGAAACGGAACAAACAAGAATATCATCTGGTACTAACATAGGGTCAATTAAGACAATATCTTTCTTGTCATCTAAGACCTTATAAGCCCATAGTTGTCCTATCTTGGGATTTCCTCCGCCTCCTGTTGCTAAAATCGAAGCACCTAACGTAATTTCATCTATACTCTTTTTATCAATGACGTGATAGTCAGAAATATTCCATTCCTTCAGTACTTCATAAACGTCCATTCGAGACCTGCCTCTTTTCATTATTAAAATACATTGCCTTTTACTCGAACTCGTATCCTCTGTTTTTTACCAGGCATATACGTAAACGGAACCTCTTCTATTTCTAAAATTTCCTCGGTGCCAGGTACTGCCCCTGCTTCTCTAACATGATTTTTAGCCAATTCAACAGCACGTTCAATGGCAGCTCCCCGGCTTTCCGTTTCAAGGTCTACAGCAATTTCTGAGGAACCACTAATTTCAGCGATAGTGCTTCCCACTGCTCCTCCCACTTCAAAATTATCTGGAATAATGATTTCAGAGGTACCATGAATATTTTTTTGTGGAACAGTTACCGCTCCCCCGCCTATAAAAATGGTAGGAATGGAACCAGATTTTGTCTTCATTTGGTCAACGGCAACCTCAATTTTTTCTTTAATGATTCTGTCTGCTTTCAGAATCGTTTCTTTCGGTACTCTTGAAATATTTTCTCCATGTGTCACAAACTCAGTTTCAAAGATATCTAAATTATTCGTTAAACGGCCAGTCGCTACTGCCACATCATGTACAGTTAACGTGGTTCCACCGAACGAGATTCCCTGCTCAGTAAGCTTATACCCCACACTTTTGGGTCCAACCGTTACAGTTTCATCTATATTTTTTTCTATAATGGTTCCTCCACCTAATGCAATGGATAATAAATCAGGGCATCTTATATTGGTATCAACTCCCCCAATATTGACGGTAACGGAGCTTTCTCGTGGAAAACCATTTACGATATATGCAACATCAGTAGATGTCCCGCCTACATCGACCACCGCACCATTTTCGATACCTGACAAGTAAACAGCTCCGCGTACGGAAGCCGCTGGACCGGCTGAAACAGTGAAAATCGGGTAGTCAACTGCAAAGTCAGCATTCATTACACTGCCATCGTTTTGAACAGCGAACAGCTTTGCGTGAATACCTCTAACACTTAGCGCTTCTTTAAACGCATTTACTGCATTTCTCATAACGGAAACAACAGATGCATTTAAGATAGTAGAATTCTCTCGTTCTATTAAAGATAATGAGGCAATTTTATGGGATAGAGTGATCGAAACATCATCTCCTAAATATTCTCTCACGATTTCTGCTGCCCGCTCTTCATGTCTGGAGAGTATAGGAGAAAAAATCCCTACAATGGCAACTGATGTTACATTTCCTGTCATTTTTTTTACGGCTTCCACAATGGCCTCCTCATCCAACGGCATAATATCTCTTCCGTCAAATTCAGAGCCACCAGCAATTATATGTGTATGTACTTTTCCGCCTATCGCTTCTACTAAATCCTCCGGCCAGCCAGTAAGCGGTGGAATAGAAGTGGAGGAAGGTGCTCCAAGACGCAACACCCCAACCTTGTCTAAATTTTTCCGCTCTATAATGGCATTGATTGTATGCGTAGTACATAGTGAGATCATTTGTATATCAGAAGGATCAATCTTACTATCTTTTAATAGATTATCTAGCGCCTTTACAATTCCAGTAGTTACATCTTCAGTATTCAAAGACTTTGTTTTTGCAATAACTTCCCTTCCTTGCATAATAACTCCGTCAGTAAAAGTTCCGCCTACATCAAAACCCATTCTTATTTGACTAACCATAAAAATCCCCCTTTTAGTAAGAACTTAATATGTTTTTTTGATATAGAAATAGAGAAATAAGCTAGCAATAAATATAAGAAGGTCATTCTTGTTGCTCTAGCTTACTATTTTTGTAGATTAAATATTCTTTAATTTATTGTTAATAATATCTAAGGGTGCAAAAAGTAAACCCAAAACAACCATAAAAGGAATCTAAAATTAAGATTTATGTAAAAATTTTAGAATTACTTAATTAATTATAGAATATTGAAAATATTTAAGTCAAATTAAAATTTTGAAAAATGTGATTTTTCTGATAAAATAAAATCAATATTATTTTAGGTATACACATTAATATTGAAAACAATTTCTCCTATTGTTATATATTACTTAGACATATAAAAAAAATGGCATCTTTATTTCTACACTGATTCTTTTACTCATTTAAGTGAAAAAATGTTAATTCTTTTAGCGGCTTTTGTTATAACTTTTTTAAAGAGTTATCTTCGTAAGCGACAAATAGTCCCGTCCTTTAAGAAAACCGGGACTTGGATTATTATTGAGTTAAGTTGTTAAAGGCTGTTTCGGATGACAAGACAAGACCTATTCTATTAAATTGCTTTTCCTTACGATATGAGGGTAACCCTTCGACAAAGAACCCCTTTGAAGACTCTTACCATATATTATTTCTCTGTAATGTATCTCATCATGCCGCCCATTCCACCCAGTATTTGCACCTTTCGGGTCATCTGTTAACAAGGGTTCAAGGATGAAATGCTGTATGGATCTCGTTACATTTCCTTCTCGACGAATCAAAAATTGCGAATCTACTAGATGAATTATGTGTAGGTATTCATCAATAGGCAGTTCAGCATGTTCCCATGAAAGTGGTAGAAAAATCCCTGCAAGTAGTGGAAACATTAGAGGTGGATAGTCTGGTTGCTATTGGTGGCGGGTCTGCAGTAGGGCTAGCTAAAGCAATTGCATTACATACAGACCTACCGATATTGGCGCTTCCAACCACTTATGCCGGGTCTGAAATGACCCCGATATGGGGAATAACGGAAGATTGGGTAAAGAAAACAGGGAAATCATTTACAGTAAAACCCAAAACCGTTATCTATGATTCAGATTTTACCATTACCTTGCCAGCAGGATTAACGGTTACAAGTGGAATGAATGCGGTTGCTCATTGTGTAGAAGGTATTTATGCGGAAAATAAAAACCCTATTATTTCTCTTTTGGCAGAAGATGGGATTCGGTCTATTTGCGGGGATTGGTGCTTCTTTCTTCAATCCGTCTTTATAATAAATATCTAAATCCTTTTTATCCACCGAATGTTTAATTTTGTTTTTCTTGTGTTGTTTTTTATATGTAGTTGTGCCTTTTATTTGCACAGGTGCTCTTCCTATAAAATCAGTTTTTTTAATATTGTTGCTATATACCTCAATATCACCATCAAAGGAGTCCCTTATCATTCCAATTTATATTACTAAGCAAGTGAAATGGTGGTTGTAATATCAAAGTATTCATTTCTAAACATGCTAAATGTTCAATGATTGTTGTATCCATTAGTTATCATCCTACTCACAATATTTTTAATTCAATTAAACAGTATTTGACATTTCAAAAAATGCTATAAAAGGCTTTATCTATTATGAAAGTAAAAAGAGCCAAAATACGAAGTAGTGCATAAACTCCTGCATATTTTAGGCTCTATAATTGTATTACTTATTGTGTTAAAGGCACTCTATAGCTTAAGTAGCAATCTTCACAATCTTTTCTTTACCCTAACAAGATCTAATTTCTTAAATGTAGTTAGGGCATTTCACAAAGACGCCCTCTTATTAAAGAAAAGCGCCCTTTAACGGAACAAAGAAAAAATTATATTAGCTGGTATTATGGAATATTAAAGTTTTAATTGGGTATGGAAACGATTCGAGTAAAGAGGCCACTATGGAGAATATTCATAGTGATCCCTAGTCTATCAAGTAGTGTTCCTGTTTTAGTTTCTAATAATTTCCATTTCCTTTTTTTGTCTGGATAGTGTATCACTCAACAAGCTGATCCTCAATAAAATGCATCTGCTTCATGACCTTTCCTTCCTTACTTTTATCATAAACAGTGTATTCCTTTTGTGGTTCAGCATCTGACCAAATGATATAGGCAATTAGATCATTCTTATGATGTTCCAGCCTATCTGTGTCCATGTACTTTTCATCAGGCTGCCAATCTCTTGGAAAATCCTCACTTTCCCGATAAAAGGACAAATCGAAAATCCTGTTTTTGCCTTTGATTCTTTTCATCTCATCTTCAACTGGATGATTCTTACTGTATTTTTCAACTAATTCTTTCAACTCTTTTAAATCTTTTGGTGGATTTAGAATCATAAAATGCTTTCTAAGAGTCTCCACTTCTCCACCCTTTTGACCAACGACCTCTTTTGTATTGGCAATTTCGAAAATCTTTGTTTCCCCGCTTGCTTCCTCATTCTTTGTACATCCAATTAAGCTTAATGGAATGAAGAGTGTACAAATCATCAAAGCGATAATTTTCACATTAACTTTAATCATAATTCTCCCTCAAATGGTATATCCATTTCCATTACAGACACAAAAGGCTTATATTTCCCATCATATTCATCAAAGTGCTGTAAGACAAACCAGGAACGGAATCCTGCTAAGTTCTTATACACCTTCTCAACATCTGGCTGATCCAACCCAAAATGATCATATAAACGAACACGCATGACTCCTTTAAAGTGATTCCGTTCTACTGAAAAATCTTTTACAGATACAGTATTCCCCCACGTATCATTTACCGTAATGGTCAGTCCACCTACTCGGTCACTCCAAGTGCTAAACGTCGGATAACTAGCATTTCTCTGGATAAAATTATAAAATGCATTTGTATCCTTTGTACTTTGATCAAACTTAAGTGCTGCCAAATTTCCTCCATTTTTCTTCAGCTCATTGACTAAGGCCTTTTTGACAAATTCAACATAGGCTTTCGTTGTTTCATGCTCACTCGCTTCTTTCGTTAACGTCTTGTTTCTGTATTCTTTACCAGTTCCATCCTTGAAATGATTAATCATATCTACAATCACATCTTCCATATCTCCCATGGCAAACAAACTTGTTGACATATCCTCGAACTCATCAAAGAGAATACTTGGGAAATAAGATTCCAGTAATTGGAGTCTGAACATCCAGCTAATGTCTTTGATTTCATCTTCAGTATAATCATTTGTTTTCATATCATTCGCGACATTTCCATTTTCATCATGGCCTTCTGGTCGATCTGATTGAAAAATGACCGTATTGGATAAATCAGAGTACAATGGTTTCAAATCCTCCTTATCAGGCTTTCCATCTCCGTCACTATCTTTTCGGTCAGGAAAACTCTTTGGAAAGAAACCTTCAAAGTGAATAGGAACTCCAAAAATAGTTACCGTGAATGATTGGAATGGACCCATTTCTTCGCCATCGGTTAATCCATCTCCGTCACTATCTTTCTTGTTAGGATCTGAGTAGATGATACCGTATGGTGTCTTCATTCCTTTTATTTCATAGATATCGTATAAGCCATCACCATCGGAATCTGTTGTATCGATCCCTCCATCACCTGATTCGTCGCTAGGGACAATGTCATTCAACTTATTGCTGCTTGCAGCTTGATCGTTCTTTCCCTTCTCCCTCGAGTAGTCTATTTCCCTACTCCAAAGCTCCAGCCATTTTTTCTTATCAACAAGCAGAAATTCGCCAAAGTGAGTCGTTTCCACACTTATTGTATTCTTACTTGCATTCAATTCCGCGTTAAGGCCTTCATACATTTCCTTCTCTTCATTGTACCAAATAATTCCTAAATCATTTTCCACTGTGTCTCCTAGCTTCGCTTCATCATACGTAAATGTAATGCTTGCTTTCTCAAATGCTGATTTCGTAGTGATGCTTACAGGAGAACCAATCATACCGTGTAAATTAGTTGTTTTAACGTTGTTTGTGCTGCTAATTCTAGTTGTTTGATTGATATTATCCTTTGCACTAAACTCAACTTCTACGCTTTTAATTTCTGCTTGATTAGGCTGAGTCAATGATTGACGAATCGATTGTTTATAGAGTTGTTGTGAATCCTCGATTCCGTCATTGTCGCTGTCTGCAGCATTCGGATTTGTCTTTAAAGAATGTTCATCTCCATCACTTAACCCATCGCCATCTGTATCAACCTTATTAGGTAATGTTTTAAACTGATGTACTTCAAATCCGTCAGTTAAACTATCTTGGTCTGAATCTCCCTTAATCAAATTTGTTAGATAAGCTTGCTCGTCTTTATTACTCAAGCCGTCTTCATCACTATCTTCATCGGCGTCACTTATGCCATTACCATCTGTATCATATTTTGTCGGAGAAATTAATGATTTAACCTCATATTCAATATTGTCCTGCAATCCATCACCATCTGTATCCTTTTTATATGGATTCAGTCCCTCCAGGAATTCTATTCCCGCTGTTATAGTGTCACCATCCGTGTCAGAGGTAGATTCAAAGAACTCTTTATTAAATGAGTAGCCAGCTTTTTCAAGTCCGAATAACACTTGTTTATATGCATTTTGATAGGATTTTGAGGCAGGGATAGCTAGATCTTTTTCCAGAAACTCATTACCTTTTTCAGACATTTTCACCGCGTTATTCAAATGAGCTTTTACCCGATTTCCTTTGTCATCTGCTTGATCGGAGATATCCTTTAAGATACCGATCGCATTTTTATTGACAATTTTATCCGATAAATAAAAATTAAAGAGTATATCTGCAAGTAAAACTTCAGTTGGTTCATTAAAATCGTTTTCTGATAAATAACCCCATAGACATATGGTTAACTTATGTTTGATTTTCAAGAGCAGATCACTTTTAAGAGCCACCTCTTGTATGTACTCCTCTTGAACGGCTTGTTCATATTGGTTAATCAATTGTTGAAGTACATCATTAATATCTTTTTGTTTAAATTCTCCGGTTTCATTAATTTCCGCTATCCGTTTAGAATCAAAATTAGCATTAGATTCTTTTATGACTGTCGCGAAACGCTTTAATTCATTTATTGCCATCTGATCATAGATTTTTGCAATTCTGGTGTCCTCATAGAATTCATATTCACTTAACCACTGTTTTACATTTTCCTCACTAGAATTCATTTGTTGTCCTTGATTAGCATCCTTAATACCCTTTGCCACCACTGGTTGCCCAATTCCGCCGAAAACAATTGAAAAGCTCAATAAAATAATCAGTATACTTTTTATTTTATTTTTCAAAATGAAAATCTCCTCTATAAAAATATTAATTTAACCAATAAAAATATAACGATATTTAGAGAAGCTGCATGCATTTACTATGGTGGATACTTATAAAACTTATTTGGTTTAATGATAAAAGCATACGATATCGGGGATCCCATCCAAAGAAGTATTGTCAAAATCCTTGAGATAATGTCATTAAATCAACTCCCTCTACAAATATTGATATATCAACGGTTTTACCCGTTGGTGGGGTGTCAAAAATATTTTTTGACACTCTGATTAACATTATTTTATAAATATGCGAAACTCTTACATTAGTTAGGTACGCTACGCTGTCACCACTGGATAAATATGGTTTGTGGTGGGTGGGATCAGTAAGCAATGCACAATGAATCTCTTCTTACGTAGCTTTTAGTTTAATTTATTTGTTTCGTGATTTTAAGGTAATAATTTCCTATATTGGAAATTATTTTATAAATCTTTGGACCTGTGATATCTTACGATAAAGGTTAAAGAAAAATACTAACTGCGTATCTTATTCATTATCAGTTAATCGTAAATATGAAGTTAGCAAAAACAGCAATCCCATACATAAGGGATTGCCGTTTATCGACTATGCATGATTTTATACTTCGTTGATATATCAAGATTTTCGGCTTCTAAAGAAGCTTGTCAGACGATAAAAAGTAGAATTTTTATGCATCTACATATTCCATATAATAGCCGTAAAATGAAAAATGAGCGCTTATCCTTGTTCCAGGATAGCGCCCGATATTTGCAGATCATTTCAAGGCCATATTGAACAAAACCAGCTAATAGGATGTAAATACTTTCTATAAAATTAGAAAACAACTAATGATATATTGAAACATTGTTCACCCTTTATTAAATATCCTGTACCGAATTTTATCTAATTAGATTCTTTTTGTTTACTGTCTAATAAAAGGTTTAGGTGCTTCTTTTTATCAAACTTTATTACAAAACTACTGGTAACAGTTTATAAATTCAACTTCAATTGCTTTCTAACTAGAATCGCCGATCTTCTACAAACTGGCCCGTTTGTTGAATAAGAAAAGCGACCCTTCTCTATTAAAGCATCACATCATCTATGAAGCTATGCTTCATCACAAATTAATAAATTACGTTCTTTAATTTATATAATAGAATATTACGAAACATATGGGTCCGTGTATCTTGGGCAATGGAAAGGAAATACCCTAGTTGACAGAATTGATTACTATGTTACCTGTAGTAGCCGCCCCATGACCACCACCACACCTTGGAACACCATTTTTAAGTAATATAAAACTCCAGAAAAACATGGAGCGATTAAAGTAATTGATTACAATCGTATTAACTTGAAGCTTAAAGCAAAAGATGGAAAAACATGGAGGTTTAACGTCTTAACAGGAAAATTCCAAACTTCAAATTAAATTTTACCAATGTCAACATTCGTATCTAAATTCTCAAGAAACTGAACCAAAAGGACTTTCATTCGTCGATTTTATGGGATAAAGGCCGTTCGATTTGGCAAATAGATTCGTATAAATTCTTAAATAAAATGGACTAACAACCCTTAGTTCCTTTTCCTCTTTTTAAAATAAGTTGATATTGGTATTTTTAAAACCGTAATACTATAGATAAACACTATATGAAATGGACTCCTAATCGGGAGTTCTTTTCATTTTAGAAATAAAAGCCACCAAGGAATTAGTATTTTCATGTGATTATCCTAATGTAGTCAGAAAATCAGCGATTGCATTTTATTGCAATGAATTGTATAATTATAAATAACTTTTCTATTTCTGAGAAGTTACTACTACATGAGGACTCCCATATCTGGGGGGCCTTTTGTATTTTTTATTGTATTTTTATTTGTATATAACCGCATATCATACCAGCAAGTTGTGCAATACCTATTACAAATCCAAACATGCAAATACAGCTATAATTGTTTTTTATAAATCAACAACTTTTCGGAGAATACAGAGTAATTCTGCATTTTTATAAATACTCCTCGTGAATGTTTTGTTACATTTATGCTTCCGTCCTGTACTTCTTTATGTCTTTTCTTTAAACTTTTGCAATTTCATTTCCTTAAAACCTTGAATAGTAGATTTTCTACAGAATCAAAATTCAAGTTATTTTACCTAGAAAATACTAGTACATTTTCCTCTTTTTTCATTGGTTAATATTGGTATAATTAAAATACCCTAATGTTATAGATAAATTGCTAGATGAAAAGAACTCCTTATTGGGGGTTCTTTTCATTAGGAAAAAAACTACTCTATAGAAGGCAGTTTTAATACAACCAATGATCACTTATATAGTGCCGCTGATATCCTAAAAAAACCTAATACAATCGTTTTTTCATAAATTTAACATTTATGACTTGGAAAGTTAATAGCCTGCTACGTTTGGATCGTGACGAGAAAAAACTTACAGGTAAGATTTTATTAATAACTAAGACTTGATTTCTTGGATTATATCAAAATTAAAAAGGAGATAATTACTAATTATGAAAAAGAAACTCTTTTATGCATTTTTAGCTGGATCTTTAAGTTTTTCACTGGGCGGTTGCTCAGGTCAAACGAAGGAAACATCTGAACCAAAAGAAGAGGAAGCTTTAGAAGCAGAGAACAAGCACTCTACTCAGTGGTCATATGAAGGAGAAACAAGTCCAAAAAATTGGGGGAAATTAGATACGTTATACTCTGAATGTGTCAATGGCAAGGAACAATCACCTATTAATATTGAAATATCTGAGGTTCAACCAAATCACGCATTGGATGATGTCAGAATCACTTACCAACCAACGGTATTTACTTTCAAGAATAACGGTCATACTGTACAGGCCAATACATCTGAAATAAATAACAGCATAGTAGTGGAAGGAACAGAATACAAACTTGCTCAATTTCATTTCCACCAGCCAAGCGAGCACCAGTTTAATGGGAAAAACTTTGAAATGGAGATTCATCTAGTGCATCAAGATAAAAATAACAAGCTAGCGGTACTCGGCATTATGATCAAAGAAGGGAGCAAGAACAAATCTCTGGCAGAGATTTGGAGCAAGCTGCCAAAAAAAGAAACCAAAGAGGAGATCAAATTAATTCAACCGATTAATTTGACAAGCCTGCTGCCGAAGAGTAGGAAATCATTTCAATATAATGGCTCGCTAACAACACCTCCTTGTTCTGAAAAAGTTGAGTGGGTAGTATTAGAGCAACCAATTAAGATGTCCAAAGCACAAATCAATGCTTTCGGTAAAATCTTCCCGGATAATCATCGTCCTGTACAACCTCTGAATGAACGTGACATTCAAACGAGTAATTGGGCAGTACAATAACAATTTAACTAATAGCAACAAGATCAGCAAATAGGACAACAAAATAATAACAATATGTTGATAAATTTATGCAATTAACAAGCAATCGAGGATTCAGTTCAAGAACTGATTTCTAGATTTTATAGTATAAAACGAAGTCAATAATAAAAGAGCAGCTCTGTTCAGCCACTCTCATCTACATCCTTTTTCATAATGAGTATGGAATAGTTGGATTTCTTGGTATATTTTCTAACGCATTTGAGCATAATAAAAATGTAAGGTTTGTACCTTAAAACAGTATAGTTTATCGGAACCCCCTTTTTCTAAGCTCCATCAATATTGTTGGGGTTTCTTTTTTTACAAATAAAAAAAGCGACCTATTAGTAACTCCATTAAATTCCATCTTTGTCTATGTAGCAAAGATTTTTTGTCATTTTTTGATATTTTTTGTCGAAATTGTTTTTTCTATCAGAAATCTTCTCTATAATGGTGATTGTGTATTTTTAATTATTATTTTTTAACTAGGAGTATTTATCTATTATGAAAGAAGATTTGTTTGAATAGTGACTGTTAAGCCAAATAGATATATTGAAAAAGAAAATGATTAACCATGCCAATTGTACAGGTATAAATAGCGATGAAACATTAAGATGCAACCAAGAATTAGATACTCTTTTTCCATTTCCAGTTGTTTTATACGTGCTTCAAGTGCTTTTCTGGATTCTTCAACTGGTGATTGTTTTGGATGCTGATTGGATTCTTTTTTCAAGGATGGACGCCCCTAATATGGTGATTGTAGGACGTATTCGACCGTTATTCGTTGCAAATTCGATATGTTCATATAAGACATCGATAATTTCTTCTTCTGTCATAGATTTCTCCAATCAAACACGTTTAATTGCTCCCAAAATAATCTTCCTATACAACGATTACTATTTCGCCAAGCGACCTTGGCCCCATATACAAGCTCTTCATTAGTATGTTCATAGTAACCTTTCTTGCTCAGTTTTATTTAATTCTCTATAACAAGTCCTGACAAATTCCTCAGCATCTTTTAATAATTCGGTATTCAAAACAAAACCTCCTTGGGTAATGATATCTTAAATCATAGTTCTACCATTTAACCTAAAGAGATATCCACTTCATTGTTAGTTTTTCAATGGAGAGTTTTTTAAACTTGATGGCTTCCATTGACCGCTTGTGTTTAATTTGACCTTGACATCCACTGTTAACGAGGAAGGTGACAGTTCAACGATACCGTTTTTTTCGAGTTTTTTCCACTCTCTCACCTGATTACGATATAAATGCTCCGATAATTGAAAGATATCAATTTCTTTTTTTAAACCTTTTATATATGTTCTTTCAATTTCCTTTTTAACTGCCTCCTCCGCTAAGTTTTGAAGTGTT
Organism: Neobacillus cucumis; assembly: GCF_016107705.1. The sequence goes on along the minus strand of NZ_JAEHGC010000009.1, from coordinate 44,265 downwards.
CCTATGCTAACATCTTTATTCATTTGGAAAATATCACCATTCAACTTAACCTCCATATGAAAATGTGGCAAGTTATCCTTTATATAGGCCGATGTTTTCACTGTTGGATTTGTCAATACTACTTCTACAATCGGCTTTCCATCTTGTTTTAATGGTACTGAAGCCCGTTTCATTTTCTTTTCAGTCCAGATCAGCCCTAATAATTCATTCTGGGATAAAAACCCTTTATATTCCCACGATGCTAAAAAAGCAGAACCGTCATACTTAAGGACCGGAAAATTCTTTTTGTCTTCTTTCCAACTTTTTTTCTCAACTGCCAAAAATGGGAGAAATGTTGTCATGGCAGGCTCGTATAAATTTGCTCGAAATTTAAACAGCTTAGTCGGCTGAAAGATAGAATAATTTTTAATCATTTCGTTCGGTATCTCCATTATTGAATAAAGGGGGGAAATATTCAGAATGGTTCCGGTTACAAGTACATCCTGAACGGGTTGATTTGTTCCAAAAATCCACATCGTATTTCGAAACTGAAAGAAGCGACCTAAGAATTCATCTACTTCTTTTATTTTTCCATTTCTTAAAACATTTTCGGATAATAGGACCACTTTAATATGTTCCCAAGAAACCTGTTGTTGGGCTGTTTTATAAAAATCAAATGCAGCATCGTCTAAAATTTCCCCGCTGCCTTTTCCAACAAAAATGGACTGTGGAGTACGATTTGCTGCTGCTTCTTGTTTGGCAAATGTCGAAAAATTAATAAGTTGGGGATAAATGACATAATGATTGTTTTTAAAATCAATCCCAAGGGCATTAATATACCACATATTTTCTACTGCCCTTATATCCCAGCATCCGGTTAACAGGATAATGGAGCATATTGGAATAAAGATTTTTTTCCAAAATTGAATGTTTGCCATCCTTATTCCTCATCCTTTACTCGTGTACTATCAATTGTATGAAGTTCTTTCGGTCGTCTAGTCATTTTTCTAAATCTGACACGGAACGTTGCCGGTACCACACTAGTCGGTACAAGCGGTGAGTAGGGTGCCATAAATGGAACCCCAAACGAGCGAAGATTGACAACATGAATGGTGATCATAAAAATTGCAAAGATGAGACCGACTACACCGAAACATGATGATAAAAGAAACACAAAATAGCGGAGAATGCTTAACGCTCCCGTAAGAGACTGGTTGACCATAGTAAAGGTTGAAACAACCGAAATCGCCATCATCACGACAATTGCTGGTGATGAGAAACCTGCACTAATGGCCGCTTGCCCAATGATTAATCCGCCAACAACGGATAAGGTTTGACCAAAAGTCGAAGGGATTCGAAGTCCTGCCTCTCTCAGTAACTCAAATAAAAAAATCATAATAAAGCCCTCTAAAGGAGCCGGCAGCGGTACACCCTCTCTGGCCAAAGAGAGGGTTGCCAACAACTTATAAGGAATTTGGTCAGGATGATAGGAGGCTAGTGCAATCCAAAATCCAGGCAAAAAGACAGAAACTAGTAAGCTAACCATTCGAAGAACTCTTCCAAAACTTGCAAAGGGAGCCAATGAATGTTGATCCTCTGCATTATTTACAAAAAACGGCAGTGTAACAGGTCCGATTGTTGCAGTAGGAGTTCCTTCAACTAAAATCACGAAACGACCATAAAGCAGGCAATTCACTGCATAATCAGGTCTCCCGGTATATTCCAGTAAAGGAAAAATACTGAATGTCTTTTCGCTGATCAGTTCTTCAATTTGAGTAGAAGAAACAATTGCATCAAGATGGATATTTTTCAATTTGGAACGTACCTTTTCCACAACGTTCTCTTGAATAACATCATTTAAATAAAGGATTGACACCCTGGTTTTACTTCTAGTTCCGATCACATATTCTTCACAACTTAGGGAAGTGGTTTTTAATCTTTTCCGAATTAATCCTATATTGGTTTGTAGTTCTTCAACAAACCCATCCCTTGCCCCTTTCATCGTCACTTCTGTACTTGGTTGTTCTACTTGCCTTGAAGGTAGTTGAGCGATTTGAATGGAATAAGCCAAATTAAATTCAGGGATAAAAAAGAGAAATTCCCCTTCAAACACTTTTTGTGCCATATCCTCCTTCGATAAATCCAGCTTTAAAGTAGTAAGAGGGAAAACAATTTTTTGCTCCAAACTCTTGGAATCCCCAGAAAAATCATGTTCCAGTACTTCATGAAGATGAGGTAATATCGTTTTTCTCAATTCTTTTGTATCAACGAGGCTTTTACAAAATAAGGATAAAAATGAAAAAGGTTTATCTCCTTGAACAATGCGCTGATTTTCGATTAAGACATCTTTGCATCCGTTAAACCATTCCATTAATAATGACACTTCCCAAATGAATTCCGTTTTATCTTGAGTTCCTTTTTTAATTCGCCTCATTCGGTTGTATTCCTTTCTTCTTATTTACAAACAGCGAGAGAATTGCCAATAAAACGGTTACACAAAAAACTAGTACGATAGAATAGGGCATAAATTGACGGGATAATAACAAATAAAATTTATAATCGTTTAAAGGCAAAATGGATATCACCGTAATCAAACCAAGAAGGAAAAGTAGCCACCCATTTTTCCACTTCTTATTAGAAATCTGAAGAACATCCGGGATTAAAAAACAAAGAAGTGACAGCCGAATAAAAGCACCTACAAACCATTGATAAACAGATAAAAAGTCCAGATGCTCGATATAACGCCCGATTGATACAAGTCTCCATTCTTCAAAGGCCGGATATCGCTGCTTTGCTGCGACGAACGGTCCAAATTCAGCAATCGCTCCAATTGTTGGTCCAAGGGTAAGGATTAAAAAAGACAGCCCAATCCAAACCAAGGTAGTAAACCTAATTTTCGTCTTAAGATGATGTTGAAAATATAAAATAAAAGCTAACTCGACATATCCTGAGAGTGGAAATACCATCCCTTGTATGATCGGAGTGAGCCCATTTTCAAGATAAGGTTTTAAAAAAATGTAATCTTTGTAAGGAAAATTCGCTGTCATGACAAAAAAACCTAAAACAAAAACAACTGGCAAAAGTATCCCCGTTGTTAAGGCGATTGATCGTATTCCATGCTTTGCATTATAAAAACAGATAAGTGAAAAGATAGTGCCAAGTACAAATTTAGGTGTCATGGGTAAGTAAAACGATAAGAAGGTTAATGTTTCCTTTAATGTAATAATACTTAAAAAAAACAGGTATAGAATGATTAAAGCAATAAATGGATAAGCAATAATACCCTCAAAGTTTCTTTTTAGCCATAGAAACAGCTGCTCTCCGTTCATCCGATTGGAGATAAAAAGAAGAATAGGTATTAAAAATATATAGGCAACAAATGAAGTCAATATGGCAATCCAGGAATCACGGACAGATACTTCCAATAACATCGGTAGAATAACAACGTGGGAAATAATCCCTGTACTGCCAATGAGGATCATCGACATTTGTAGCAGACTAATGGTTGGTTTATTCATTATCCCTCTCCTAAGTGCCCAACTGCTATACCTTCATAGTGTGATCCATTGGAATATTTTTATGTTAAGAAAGTCACTTTTTTCCCCTTACTTTTTTCTGCCCAAAAATAGACCCCATGTCTCCTCTGAAATCTGAAACTAATCAGGAAACACTTCGGTGTAGGAATATTATTTTTATTTATGGAACGGTATTTATTGTTGAGATAACCTATTGTTTTGTATGCTATCTTTCTTTTTCTCCGGTTCTTCTCTTTCAGATACTTTAGCTTCAATGTCAGGGTCCAACTTGCTAAAATTAAGCGAATAAAGGTTTCTTTAATACTCTGCTGCCCCAATAGGTCTGCCTGGTATTCCAGATACCTTTCGGATACTTTCCTCAAAGGACAATGGCTTATAGAAGCCACTATCAGGAGTAAGTTTAGAATCCTCATTTTTTCCCGATTGTTTTAAAATGCGCGACCGAATTTTCAGTACCAGGAACATAGATTAAGGTAGCCTTGCAATTTTTATCAGTGCAAAATATTCTATTGCTGTCTTTACTAAAGCAGCAGATACATTTATTTATGCAATTAATGCAGATCTCTTTCACTTTACCCTGAATCATATAAATCTGAAAAGGAAATTAAATTAATCGAATTTACCATATGGTACGTCCTTAAAAATAAGATTAAAAAGTATTAAGTGTCATCTTCACCGATGACACTTCAGATTGTAGACAAAAGACATTTTGAATTTCACGATTCTAGTGCCTTTTTCCATATTGAAGATATTCAGTTTAATACTACATAGAATAAAGGTGTAGGACGATGAGGATCACCTTCCAGCAGTAAGCGTCATTTTTGACGCTTTTTTAGTTTTATTACTTCGCACTATGAATCAAATGTGGCCTATTCTTAAACTAAACTTCCGTTTATAAAAGGTGTTGATTTTAGTTCACATTTCCCACAAAAATAAAAAACAAAAAATGGTATATTATAAGAAAAGGTTTTGACTTTTAAGTTTAGAGGTGATTAAAGAATGGATTTTTATGAAAAGTTACCTGATGAATTTCTCATTCGTTTCTACAACGAGGTTAAAAACAATATTGAAAAAGGAATACTGACAAAAAAAATGTATTATGAATTAGGTGTTATTATTTCTGTTGCTAATCGAAGAGGTATTACTTTAGATATTCCGGTTGATTTTAAAGAAGAAATTAATGTAGATGCTTTAAAGGATTTAATAATTTCAAAACAAGTAAAGGTTAGGACACAGAGTGCCTAGCCTTATTCTCCTTTTGTAACTAGTTGAAGTTAACCTGTCCCTTTAGCCTTACATAAAGAGTAAAAAATAGCGCTTCACCACAGAGAAGAAAATGGTCACAACCGTCAATAATGCATCTACGGCTGGTAGAGGAAGGTTGCTGTACTATGATGCGTTAGAGTCCGTCCTTTAGTCTGAGTCCGACCAACTACGGTGCAGCATACATTGTCGCACCCATTTTGGGTAGTAGTTATGGGAGATTATCCTTATACACATATGAAAAATAAAATATCATTTAAGGTAGAGTCCCCTTAAATTTGTAGATTTTAGTTTATCTCTATTTTATAGACGAACTTGTTATTTTTACTTTATTCTTTAACATTATACTAAATATTTCTTGCAGCAAGCTTTGCTGTCCCCTAAAATCACTCCATCATACCTCTACCAAAATAAAGGTCATCTCAGCAACCAGTGTTTACTTATAAAGATCCATCTAGGTGTTATCTAAATTTACCAACCCTATGTTAGGAATAATCAAACCTATTTATTTCCAAACTAATAGTGTAATACTAAATTACACATCGGAGATGATACAACATGGCAAGAAGCAACAATAACAATCAGCTTTTAGTTCCAGGCATAGAGCAAGCACTTGAACAAATGAAGTATGAAATTGCACAAGAATTTGGTGTACAGCTCGGAGCCGATACATCTTCAAGAGCCAACGGATCTGTCGGTGGAGAAATTACAAAACGCTTAGTAAGAATGGCTGAACAACAATTCGGTGGAACTTTCCACTAATACAAAATGCCCAGTAGAAGTAAAATTAAAGGTTAGTGTTGATATATTCCTATTTTAAAGTCATATAGGATTGTCTTTAATTTCACACATGATAAAGAATAAGGACACCGCTTGTATAGTGATGTCCTTATTTTGTTTATAGGATTTCATTATGGCATTCTCTTCTTGGAATGTAAGACTAAGAGGAATGGCTGACTTTTAGCTGCTCTTCAATAAGAATTGGTGTATTTTCCGTAATTTTCAAATAAATTTTGTACAATAAAATTAGATGAACTATTATACATAAAACAAAAAATAGATTCATTAGAATGCAAATCTCCAACACACTAAAAAATGTAAATTATATTTTTTTATCACAAGCCAGCATGATTATATCGATCAACCATTTCCCTGGTCTTGTAGCCAGTTTAGTTTCGTGATACCAATTTCGATCATTCTCATCATAGCCGCGCTTGTAGATGAAGCGTTTCTCAACTATGTGCTGCAAAGTCATTTACATTCATACCTGATTCTCCAATATATTTCTTCACAATGGTGCAAAAAGAGAATCTCAGATATGAAATTTCAAGATTGCTAGCATAAGCATTTTTTACTCGAATCCTCTGGTAAAAGAACATTAGATAGAACAAATATTCTGTGGTAATATTAAGTAAAAATAATTAGGTATTATCTTTACTTTACATAATATAATTATTTTTTAAAACTAATCCTTAGGAGGTCAATTATGAATTACTTGACTCTTCTTCAAAATATGAATGGTGAACAGTACTTAACACATTTACAGGAGAATCTACAAGCTCGTCATCTACTTGATGAAAATCGTAACCTCACTCTTGAAAATTGTACGGAACAGGATTTTCTTGATTGTTTTTTCTAGAGAAACTCTTCCGACAAGATAAGCGGCTTTCTCCACATACGGTTAAAGAATATCGTACAGATGCCACAACACTGCTCACATTTTTAACAGACCATTCCCTTTCCTTTCGGGATATTGGATTCCCGGAAGTAAAGGCTTATAACCAATTTATTAATGAAAAGTATGCAGTAAAATCTGCAATACGAAAATTGGAGTTTTTCAGAAGGTTATTAAACTTTGGTTATGAAACCCAATTTTATAAAGCCCACCTTTCCACTTGGATCTCCAAACCAGTGTCTAAAAAAGAACACTATATATATAGGATATAATATGTTTCCGACCAATTATTGTATTGCAGCTTGTAATTTATCCTTGTATATTATCTATTTTTGAATGATGGATTAATTCGTGAGTTATAAAGCTAGAAATCATTGTTCTATATACTTGTTCAATACTATCAGGATTTACATTATTTTCATCAGCAATTGTTCTAACTTTTTAAATTACAGCTTCAAATCTTTTTGGTGCTTTACAATCTTTAGTATCCTTTTTGAACTTTGCAGCTTCTTCAACGAATCTACTTCTTTCACTAATTAACATAACTATTTGATTATCAAGAAAAACAATATTTATGTCGTAATTAAAGGCGTTCAGAGGGCTCAATCTGAATAGAATTTAAATGTTTCATTCGGTTTATGACAGATAATACTTCATTAATTCTAGGTAATTCAAGCCATCTTTCGAAACCAGGAAAAAAGGAAGAAAATACAATATCTACTCCTTCTCTCTCCATATCTTCGAGAGCTTTTTTGATCTTTTCATGAGGAAAGATGAGGAGACCCTGATTATTTATAGCTATTTTTCGAATTAAAAAGGCAATAGCTGCAAGCTGGGCGTCTGATGTGATATTGTAAAGCCCTCTGATATCAATTTGTTCATCACCTATCATCATGTATCCCATGGTTGAAACCATAAGCTTTTCTGTACCACTTCCCTGTGGATAGCTCGAAAAGTGATCGGTGGTTATTTTTCTTTCTATCTCCCATTTTGTATGGGGGATACGTTCGCGTGGTTTGTCGTGTTCACATAACTTTTTAGCTTCCTGGGTTACGTTTTTTGGCACAAAATTATCCATCAAGATGATTTGATCGGCTACGGATAAAAATTCACCGCTACCTCCAATAACAAGAATGGAAGATACACCAACAGCCTCATAAAGTTCCCTGACTCGTTCCGTAAAAGGTGTAATGGGTTCATGCTTGATTAATGAACGCATTTTGATGTCTTGTATCATAAAGTTGGTCGCACTTCTATCTTCATCAATAAGCAGAAGCTTACACCCGAAGTTAATTGCCTCCATAATATTTGCGGCTTGAGATGTGGAACCTGAGGCGTAGTCAGTCGAAAATTGTTCAGCCGAACTATTGGGTATCCATTTTATGAAAGGCGTAATATTGATATTTTTTATGGAACGGCCTTCCTCTGCAGATATTTCCATTGCACTTTGATCTGTAATCACAAACTCTCGTCCGTCGCCTATGATGTGATTGTAAATCCCCGAATTTAGTGCATCCAGTAATGTGCTTTTACCCGAATAACCACCGCCAGTTATGACCGTAACACCATGTTTTATTCCCATTCCTCGCAAACCACAAATTTCAACTTCAACATCTTCCGGGGATGTAAAAGGCAAGGCACCCTCTAGTGGCCCGCTGTTGTCTTTATTTCTTGGCAAAATGCTTCCATTCCCAATAAACGCACAATAACCACTGAATTTTAGCCATTCACGAATCATATTTTGTTTTTTTACCAATTCATAAGCAGCATTTAATTTGATTAGATCAAACTTGGTAATAAACTTCTCCACTTCTTTTGGAAGCATTTTGCAGAGCATTCGCATAGCTTTATTATTATTCTTGAATGGAAGTTGAACTGTAATCATTAAACATAAATACCATTTTTCCGATATGACTTCGACATAGGATGCATTACGTTTCAACAACACATTGGTTGGACAAAAACAATAAAAAGCACCATTTTCTTTATCAGAACGTGACCGGTTATAAATCAATTCATTTAATGCCTCAATATGATCACCCCATTCTCTTAATGCAAAATCTGAGAGAACAACTTGATCCATATTTTCATCTAAACCGAGACGGTCAAAAGGTATTTTTATAGAGATACATGGTTTATCCAGTGTGAGTTTATGTGTCCTTTCAATGTAATAGGCAACATCATTATTACAATAGATTGGGTCTTCATAAATCATACCGTAAGACGACTGTCCGGATTGTAATGAGCGAAAATATTGAGCGAGTCTTTTAATAAAGTATCATCCTTTCATATTGGGAAAGCGATGAATAACGAAAAACAAAAAAATAACAGCCACTCCGTAAGTAGCTGTTATAGACCGGCAAGAAAGCTTAAACGTTCCTTCTTCCTAAATATAAAAGCCCTGAGAGTGAAACCTACCCTCAGAGCCTAATGTTAATGTATTCGTAAAAAAATAACTAAAAAGCAATATGAGGATAAGACGTATATTTTTTTGTTTTCATTATCCTCACCTCTTTACGATTTATTTTTACAGCAACGCAATCCTAACATTAATTTAACCATTTGACAAGAGGGGCATCGTGTCCTGATTTTTTCGCAAAAAAATTAATAACTTTTGTGTCCACAAACCTTGATTTCACACATTTAAAGTGTACCCATTGTAAAGGTCATTTTAAAAAAGGTTATGCCATATTGAGAAGATAATTTCTCTATTCAACAGGGGTCATTTTCTTTAAACTCCATTGATATCTAAAATTGTTTTAGTAGATCATATACGCCTTATTTCTTTTTTGGTTCTTCTAAAGAATTACACTGGTTTATAAATGCCTCATCCTTAAAATGGCCAAAAAAAGACTCTTGTGGAGCGTTATCCCAACAATTCCCTCAAATTGTGGCTTTAGCCGACAATAAACTAAAAGTAGCAGGCATCCGCCAGATACTTTTAAAAAAAATTATAAAAATACAAAAGCAAGTGGAGAAATACGATTCGTTTTTCTTCACTTGCTTTATTTTAGAAATTATCGGACAGCCCCTTTTCCTTTTTATGAAGCTGGTTCAACCTTTGTTGCTTTATAGCTTGAACCATCCCATTGGACATACACACGATATTTTTGCGTGCCATTTCCTTTTGCTGATACAATCCCAACTGAGCCGCCTGGGTTGCTTTTGTCGCTCCCTAACCACCATACAGTTATATTGCTTTGATTTATTCCAATAGCAGAAGAGATTGTCTGAAGCATCTCCTGCCAATCTTGAGAATTTGAATCATAGCTTGTAACATGCTCGTTATTCTGGTTCGGAGCATCGTCAGAATTTCCTCCTTTAACGTACAGTTCATTATTCACTCTATTAACGTCACTTGGCTGCTTAAAGCTGGTTGAATCTGTTCCAAACGCTTGCATCATGTCCTTAAACATTATTTGCGAGATTTTGGTAGTATCTCCAAGCATATAGTTGCCTGGACCGTTATTCACATACCCAGTCCATACAGCCATCGTGTATTGTGGGGTATAACCCGCAAACCAACTATCATTTACTGCGTTGGATGGATATCCAAATTGAGCACTGGTCTTATGGTCAAAATTGGTTGTTCCTGTTTTTCCAGCAACATCCAATCCTGGGACATTTGCCGTTTTTCCAGTCCCAGAGTTTACGACTGTACGTAACATATCTGTTACCATATAGGCTGTGTAATCATGCATAACACGGTTTGGCTGTGGCGTAAATCTCACAACTTTTCCATCAGGAAAGACTACTTTTTGGACAAAATGCGGTTGATTGTATACTCCTTCATTTCCAAAAGCGCTGTAGGCCCCTGCCATTTCTAAAGGATTAACTGTATTACTTCCAATCGCGTATGATTCGTACACTTGGTTGTTATTAAAAGGAATACCGAGGTTTTCTGCAAAATTCTTTGCCTTATCCATGCCAACCTCTCGAAGAGTAAGAAGCGCAGGGATATTATAAGAATATTGTAGTGCCGTCCGTATTGACAACATACCGTGATATTGATTATCCCAATTTGAAATAGATTGACCATTTGTATACGTTGTCGGCTGATCATTGATTTGGTGAGCAGTTGACCATTTCAAATATTCAATCGCAGGACCATAATCAAAAATCGGCTTAAACGAAGAACCTGGTTGACGTTTTATATCAATTGCAAAGTTGTTTCCTAGAAATGTTCCTTTATATTCATTTCGTCCGCTCTCTATTGCCCGGACTTCACCAGTTTTTGTATCTAAAAAAACAAATGAACTTTGAAACTTAGAATTAGGATAAGCAATGATATTATTTGTGTTCATCATTTTATCCGCATAATCCTGTGCTTTTGGATCTAAAGTGGTATAAATAGATAATCCATCCGTGCTGATGTCTACACTTTTAAGTTTTCCTTCAACTTCTTTAACAGCTGCATCAAAAAATGCTTCATAAGGAATACCTTGTTGAGTGGTTTTCGGAACAAGGCCCTCCGTTACGGGTACTTTCATCGCTTCCTGCATTTGTTTCTCTGTAATATAGCCCTGTTTATGCATGGAGCTTAAAACAAGATTACGTCGATTGGTGGCAGCCTCTCTGTTCGCTGGTTTAGACGGATCGTAATTAGTTGGACTTTGTGGGAGCCCTCCCAGCATAGCAGCCTCCGGAAGCGTTAATTTATTTAAATTATTTGCATCAATTCCGTAGTAGGTTTTTGCAGCAGCGGCCACTCCATAGGCCCCATCTCCAAGGTAGATCTTGTTTAAATACATCGTTAAAATATCCTGTTTAGAATATTTTTTGTCCAATTGATACGCCAAGTACCATTCTCTTACCTTTCGCTTTATGGTTTTCTGTGGAGACAAAAAGGAGTTTTTAATTACCTGCTGTGTTATGGTACTACCGCCCTGAGAACCGAAGTGCCCGGTTAGATTCTTAAAAATCGCTATAGCGGTCCGTTTAAAATCTATACCATCATTTTTATAAAAATTTGCGTCTTCGGTAGCAATAAATGCGTGTTCCAACACTTTTGGAACTTGAGTATACGTAATTTTCGTCCGATTTTCTTTACCGTATTCATAAATGAAATTCCCTTCTTTATCATAAAATTTTGTTGGTAGTGGGTCTACTAGTTTTGAAGAATTTAATTTAGGTGCTCCTTTAATCATAGTAGCGAAGGTAATGGCACCTACTCCTGACGAAACAAATCCCAGCACCAAACAGGAAATTAACACTTTTTTCAACAAGGATGCTTTTTTTGGCGTTTTATTACTTTTTTTTTGATTTTGTCTTATTTTTACATCTTGTTTTCGTTCCTGACGAGAACGATACGTTTCTTCTGACATTCATCTTCTCTCCTATGTGTAAGTTACTAAAAGTTGATTTAAAAAGAAGCAGTTATCACTAACTTATCTCTGACTGATGAGAGACTGATTTTAGTCCATTACTTTTCATGTAAAATCCGTCTATAACGAATTAAATTAGTAAAAATCTAATCATCCCTTTACGTCTTTCGAAATAAGGGTTTACACTGTTCAATCTTTTCTATTATTTCTTACATAACCTGTTCCTTTTTAACATCTAGCTCTATCATTATTTCCTCTCATTTAAATCCTTCTATAAAAGAAGAACAAATAACAAAATCCTTCAAACTAACCCTTCCCTATTCTCCTACTCTATCTGAGGGTCTAAAGTTGAAATGAACGTCTACAAATGCTAATGGCTGAACGTTACAATTATTATTTCATAAACAAGCATTTATAGTTTTGTTTTGTTTTTCATAGACATTATACATAAAAATGAGTAGAAATATTTTTCCGTATCTTTACATATTTGAGTCAATTTCATATTATTTTATTGTAATTTTTTATTAAGGCTCAATTTTCATTATAAAAAAGCCCTTTAGAGAAATGTGTTGGCTCGATTATCTTAATGATTTTTCTGAAACCGATGAAATGAATACAAGCGTAAAGTTTATTTTTATTTTTTGGATTTGATTGTATTGTGTATGGTTGGATTTGTTCCAAGCAGAATGATGTAGATATTTAATTTCCACTTCACTCTTATTGTGACTTCCTTATCAACAATTGGAATGGCTATTTTTAGCTTCAAATACTCTAAATTTTGTACCAATATATTCAAATACCTAATAGAAAAAGAGTATTCTTTAGTTAATGCTGTCGTCGGTATCGAAGAAACACAAAGGGAAGATAGTAGTGTAAAAGAAGTGCCCCTGAAGGGGTAAAGGCTAAAAATTTATGTATATAAAAGTTGTAAGTTTTGTACACTACGAAAACAGCAGCTTTTTTCTTTTGTCACTTTAGGAGGCAATTCGCGCTTGTTTTAAGCGATATTTTGCACTATAAATAAATATAAAAAGCCTAATATCTCAATAAAATTGAGATATTGGACTTTTATCATTACTTCGGATTAGCGCCCGATTCAATAGTTAAAAAGTTTATATATTCCTAAAGCTGAAAAAACACATAGAAATCTAACAAATAAATAGCTACAATTTCAATACATATTCCTAAAAAGAATAAGAATATCCTTCCTATTAACATCTTTGTTTTACCGAAAATAGACATCCACAAACAAAATAAACCTAAAAACATGAATAAAATTGAGAATAAAACTATCACCATTTTTACATCCTCATTCCCAATTGTGATGTTCTAGTCTTAAATAAAATTATAAAAATTCCACTTAGTAAATTATTCCTCTTCCTAACTTATTGCTACAGCTAGGGACAATTATTTCAAAATTCTGCCATTTTTGCAATCTATTTTCCAGACAATATAGCCCGATAAAGAAAGACGCCTTCTTATTTAAGAATGGCGCCCTATAATGGAATAACTGAGTAGCTCATGATAACTATTTTAGTTTAAGTACTTTTGTTTACAATCTCTTAGTTCAGGATAGATACTTTTTAGATGCTGATTCCCACGCTACAAAGAATTCTTCTACTATTGAATATCTGTCTTTTTTATCTATTTCAACTGCTTTCATTGCTACTTCGTAAAGCTTTTGACCTGCATATCACTTCTTAAAATTGATCGGTCAAGTTCTCCACCCAACAATCCAAAAGCGTTTGCACCCATATTAAATACGTTAGTTCTTTCATTTATTCAGCATCCAATTCAAACTACTTCTGGCGACATAAATCTTGATGATCCCCATAATCTTCTCTAGATGATGAAATTTCCGTGTGAAAGTCATTCAAAAATCTTCTTATCCTTCAAAATTTGAAGGGTAATCTGCTTTGCCTTGCTGCTGCTCGCCAGATTGTCTGCCTCAATATTCGTGGCAAAAATATAAGCGTTTCCGTCCTTTTCAACGTAACCGATGAAATTTCCGTTGACCGGAATCCCGTTAATCACTCCATCCTTCCAACCTGTACCCGTTTTTCCAGACAGCAATGCGCCATCCTTCTGATCCATTACGAGTATTTTCTTTACAATATCGATGTTTCGGTGAGTGAAAGGCAGTTGGTAGGTGTAAAACCGTTTTAAGAAATCCACTTGCTCTATGGGTGAGATTTCTAATGAACTTTGCAGCCAGAAATGGGTCAATCCTCCCGAAATATCCTCATTTCCGTAGTGGATCCGGTGCAAAAAATACTGCTCACGATTTTCCCCCAACCGGCTAGACACTTCTTGGAAATACCAGATCGTCGAATTTTGAATCGCTTGGGTCAAAGTCTGATCCTGATTCCATTGAGGAAATGGATATTCGGTTCCATCCCATTGAAACGTCGTGTTTTCATCATCCAACACTCCCGTTTGCAATCCAAACAAAGCATGAGGTACTTTAAAAGTGGAATTGGGTGAAAGCCGCTTTACACTCTTGGCTTTGTTGTAAATTGTATACTGTTTATGCTCGATATCATACATCACGAATGTGCCGCTAAAGCCAGTAAAATACGAACTTAGATCTTCGTAGACGACATTATGTTTTTTTACGAATACATCGTTCTTCTCCGCATAACTTTTACTGTTGAAAGTTAGAAGGATTGTAGCCGCAAAAGTTATTACGACTAAGTATGCCAATATTCTTCTCCATCCCATGGTCAATCTCCTTTAGCGTATTTTTATTATTTTTTTTTCGGGTTTGGTTACCAACTTAAATCCTATTAACCTCTCTAGCTTTTATTTCTCTTTTCTTACTAAATAGCCCAACAAAAAATACAACATACTAATAGATAAAATCATAAATTCATATGTGCTTCCTAATTCTTCCCCCTTTCATTTTTAGACTAATCCTCTAACAATCACTTAATTCAACCAACACTACTAATTATTACAAATCTTCCAAATTTACACAATTACTTATTGTTAAATGGCTCGATTGCTGAACAAAGTTTAAAATGTACACATTTAGTATTTGTTACAAAACTCGTAAGTTTTTTACACTAATGAAATTTTTTTGCTTTTTTTCTATTTTGATTTCCATCTAAAAGTTAGTCTATAAAAAATGTACAGAAAGTTATATATCATATAGACAGGAATGATCAAAGTTGAGTGAACTTGTTGGATACGCAAAGGGTAAGTACCTTAGATTAGGATTATTCCTTACAAGTTGAACAATTAGAAAGGCTGGATGCACTAAGATTTTTCACGAAAAGAAAAGTGGTAATAATGGCAGGCCTGACCTGAACAAAGCCATGGAATATTTAAGAGCAGGAGACAAAATACTTTGCGTCATCCAGCAAGAACCCTGTCATCAAGCCTATTTATAGAGACTTCCAATTAAATTTATACCCGACCTGTTAATTGTCCGAAAAACTCTACAGCATCTACTTTTCAACCATGCTCTTTCACATAGATTAAGAAAGTTTTAAAAATCACAGTTTCCGTATTGCTTACACCATTAAACTCCGTACTGAGATTAAATTCTCTAATATACAATCAATCTTGTATCAAAACTTGTTCTTTGTGAGTTGATTCAAAAAAGTAAAAAAAGCATAACCGTTTGGCTATGCATTTATAATGCTTGTCCTTATTTTCTATTTTTAAATCGGTTTCAGTAGCCGCACTTTTAAAGAACTAACTGAAGGAATAAATAACAGCATTACTCGATAGATCAACCTTATTTACGTTTATTTCATCATCTTGATCCTCAACCAATTTCAAACCATTATTACATTCAATGAAAATGTTCGAGAAATATAAAACCTTCAAGAGATTAATGCAGGTGTTTCTACTTAAGGAAACATCCGCTTTGAAAAAGGGTTTAAATATTCAGCTTACTTTTCTCCATTCAACAATTGCATAAAGCTAGTTATTATTATTTAAATAATTTGAGTCGGTCAACTTACCAGTTTTTAAAACGATTGTTTTAAATATAATCCGGCAATAAAGTTTTAATTTCTTGTTCTACATTAACCAAACCACTTAACCAAAGATCAACCAGTTTAATCCCATCAATTAATTCAATATCTAATCCCTCGGCATATTCTCTTGCACCAGATGTAAAAGAACCAGTGGTAATCACGTATCCACCCTTTGCACCTTTCTTTATCATATTTGAATGCACCAATGCTATTGGATCGAACGCTAAGTCTCCCTGATAACATTTAACTTGTCCTAAAAATAAGCCCTCTTCAGTAGTGTGTTCGAAATCTACACCGAAATCTCCAGAACCAGGAGAAACCCAAGTTGAACCCCCTTTTGCCTTTTGAACAACATCAGCTACAAAAGATTCAAAAGCTATTGAATCTTCTTTTATGTAAGTTGAAGAATAATTAGGTGGATTTTCCGGATTTTCTTTTTTAAAACGTAAATATAATCCCATAGCTAATGTTCTTTTCATCTCGACACTTGTATCAATATGTTGAGCAAACATAGAAGTTTGGTAGCTATTTTTTCTCTTTGTTAAATTGAAATGTACAAATGAAGCAGCTAAAATAATTGCGATTATTAACTCAAAAATTAACATCGAATTCCCTCCTTATTTTATTAACTTTATAGTCGAAAAAATCAAAAAATATACAGCAGTTACTTTAAAGAACACTTCCTATTAATACGGTATTTTTACGTCATTAATTAAAGATAAATTTTCATTATATGAGAGACGTTTCTTACATTAAAAAAGCCACTCTATTGAGCGGCTTTTATCTGTATAATCACTTTTAAAATAAGCAGTTCATTTACACGTTGAACCTAACATTTGTTTGTATCCCCAATTTTTGATTACCATAAACTTCGAGTTCAAATTGCCATACCTCTGTCCCTGTCTTTTTTGCAGTCAAGTCAAATCGTATCCGCTAAAATTGATATCGTAAAGTTGTCAAACGCAGATAATGTGTGGCTCATGCTAGACAGTCCACAACGGGACAACTTTAATTAGAATCTTAGAGAAGGTAACACGCAGTTAAATGAAGATACTTTATGGATTATGGTAAATTAATTAACTTATTTCTTATTCAACAAACGGGCCCATATTGTTGAATAAGACAAATCGAAAAAATACGATTCCTTAAAATTTAGGAATCGTATTTTTTGTTTGAGAAATCTTCTTCGTATTATATTAAATAAAGCTTAAATCCTTATTCCCATTATCAATGACAATACCCGTCACAATTTTTAGTACGCCTAATGCATCATTCAAATGAACCAATTCAATCGGTGAATGAGAATATCGTCGTGGTGTGGAGAGCACACCTACTGGAATCCCGGTATTTACCGAACCTAAACTTGCTGCATCCGTAGTATATCCATCCCCAATTAACGTGATCTCTTGTAAGTATACACTGGCCTTGGCAGCTTGTTCTTCTATCATCTCCCTAACTTTAGGATGGATATAATTAAATACCATCGTCCCTCTCACCCCATCAGCAACAGGACAAGCAGGCCCTTTTCCCAGATAAACCGGCAGAGAAATTTCCGTATCAATATCAGGAGTATCACCGGCAGGGATTGTATCTAAAACAATTGCATAATCTGGCTGTATGGCATTTCCGACCATCATGGCGCCGCGAAGTCCCACTTCCTCTTGAACCGTTACAACACCGTATAAAGTTCCGGCAAAATCAACACCCTGCAATTGCTTAAATAATTCAATTAAAATAGCACAATGAATCCGGTTATCTACCGATTTTGTTGCGATTAAATCTTTATTATCCATTTCCATGAAATCACTCTGGAATACAATTGGATCTCCGATTTTAACCCCCATGTCCTCCACCTCTTTGCGAGATGAAGCTCCCATATCTATGTAGCATTCACGCGGGGTTTTAACACGCTTACTTTCTTCAGAGGTTTGCATATGACCGGCTTTAATCCCGATTAACCCAGGTAATTTCTTTGTTGTGACCCAGACTTTTCTTCCTAATAATAATTGATCGGAAACCCCACCGATTTTATCAAACATGATAAATCCATTAGGAAGGATATTTTTTACACAAAAACCAACCTCATCGGAGTGGCTAGAAATCATTAATTTAGGTCCAGGGGCAGTACCGTTTTTAATAGCAATGATATTTCCATTGTTGTCGACCTTTACTTCATCTGCATATGGCAATAGTTTTTCCTTCATATATTTAACTACTTCCTGTTCTGAACCGGAGACACCTACGATTCCGGTTAAATCTCTTAACCATTCTTTTATTCTTCCTTTTACCATTGCTGAATCTGAGAGTAAAGTTCCTGATTTTAAATCTACCGTATTCGTAGTAGTCATTTAAATTCCCCCTTTTGTTAGTTCCGTATGTAACCCTGATTGTTTCGAAATCATTTTATTGTTACATAAAAAAATCGATATAAACATTTTTCCAATGTTCAACATAGACCTTTCATCGACATCAAATTTTGGATGATGATGTGGATATTCGGCATTTATATCAGAGTTCCTTCCTCCAACCCAGAAAAATGTTCCCGGGACTTTTTGAAGATAGTATGCGAAATCCTCCATACCCATTTGAGGTGATATTTTGATAACATTTTGAGCACCCACTTGTTTCTTTGCAATCTCTTCTACAAATTTAGTTTCATTTGGGTGATTCCATACAGCTGGATAGCCTCTCTCATAAGAATATTTTGCTTGTGCCCCAGCACCTTCACAGGTTGATTTTGCCAATTGGCCGATTGATTTTTCGATTAAATCTCGAACATCTTCATCGAATGTTCGAACAGTCCCTTTAATCTTGGCAGTGTTGGGAATTACATTGTAAGCATCCCCACTATTAAATGAACCGACGGTAACAACAGCTGGCTTTAGTGGATCAACACGTCTGCTCACGATTTGTTGTAGAGCTAAGACAAGCTGGCTGCCAACTACTAAAGGGTCAACCGTTAATTCCGGTGTTGCCCCATGCCCGCCAACGCCATAAATTTCGATTTCAAACCGGTCACCTGCAGCCATTAAAAATCCTTCATTTACTCCAATCGTTCCATAAGGGAGATGGGATGCGACATGTGCGCCAAAAATGACATCTACTCCATTTAGACAGCCATCCTCAATCATTGGTTTGGCCCCTCCTGGAATGACTTCTTCAGCGAATTGATGAATAAACACAACGGTTCCTTCCAAATGTTCTTTCACTTCATTTAACACTTTTGCAACTCCAAGTAATGCGGCAGTATGAATATCATGACCGCAAGCGTGCATTACGCCTGAAATACGAGACTTGTAATCTACTTCTTTTTCATCCTGAATTGGTAAAGCATCGAAATCGGCACGGAATGCAATTGTTTTTCCTGGTTTACCACCTTGCAAAGTTGCAATAACGCCTCTGCCTCCAACACCTGTTCTTACTTCCAACCCCAAGTTTTTTAAATAATTCGCAATCTTAAACGGTGTTTCTTCTTCTTTAAAAGAGAGTTCCGGGTACATATGAAGATCTCTACGAAACTCAATCAAATTTGGGTACAATTCTTCTAACCTGGCAAATAATTGCTCTATCATTGATTAAAACCCTTTCTATGAGTATTTTCATCCGTCATACAGTTTGAGAGCCTTCCACTTCGGATGCCATCGCAGCTTGTCTCGTGAATACACTAACAACCAGCATAACGATGATATTGATACCTAAAGCGATAAATCCACTATTCAAATCTTTTATTACATTTGGTAAAGATGGCATTAAGGTTGCGATTGTGGCATTGGTGATGGTCATATATGCTACGGTGAGAACTCCAGCAAGCATTCCAATTGCGGCACCTTGTTTTGTAACAAAGTTATTTTTCAGCAATCCAAATAATACTGGTGGAAGCAATTGTGTGATGAAGCTATAGGCCATGAGTAGAAGCGTAACAATTGAATTTCCTCCATTAAATGTGAAGTAAACAGAGATGAGGGTAATTACAGGAACTAACAATTTTGCAATTTTTGAAATTTGTTTCTCCGTTGTTTTTGGAGCAAATACTTTATAGACATTTTTTGATAGGGAAACCGAGGCGGTCATTAACAGCATGGAACCCGGAACTAATGCTGTCAACAATCCTGCTGCACCAATAACCCCAACAAACCAAGGATCGAACGTTTTTAATGAAACTCGCAGTAAGGCAAGGTCTGTCTCTGGCCCTTGTAATCCAGGCACTACTTTAATGGCTGCGAAGCCGACGAAAAAGATAAACAACAGCATAAGTGTATAGAGCGGGGTGATAACAGCATTTTTGCGGATGGCCTTTGTACTTGACGCTGAATAGGATGCAGCAAATAAATGAGGCCACATAAATCCGCCAATACCTGTTAAAATAACCGTCGAAATAAACCAGGAAATGCTAAGCCCGGTATCGGGAAGCGTTAGAAAGTTTGGATTTGATGCCTGGATATCTCTAAACATTGGCCCGATTCCGCCATGATAGTGAATTGGGATATACAATCCCATGAACACGACTACGCTAAATATCAATATATCCTTAATGACAGCTGTCCATGCCGATCCGTGAATACCGGAAATCATCACATACACCGTAACCGATATGGCACCAATCCAAATCGCAACCGTTGGCGAAATGACCCCATAAGATGCTTCAGATACAATAATGCCCAGTCCTTTTAGTTGAAGAACGATATATGGAATGATGGAGACGACTCCAATTATGGCGGCAAGAACGCCTAAATATGGACTATTATACTTTTTGGCAAAAAAATCAGATTGAGATACAAGCTTGTGTTTCTTTGCATACTTCCAAACGTTAGGAAACATCCAATACATCGCACAATACCCCAGTGACAAATAGGCTATAATATAAAGGGCAGGTCCGCCTTTCCCATACGCCCATGAACTTGCACCTAGAAAAGTAAAGGTGGTAAAAGATTCTCCCGCCATTAAAAGGAAAACCAGTAAGGTTCCAAATCCCCTTCCACCAACCGTCCATTGTTCAAGGTTCATATCCTTCCCCTGCCGAGCACGTATACCTATAAAAATGACGAGCATTAGAAAAACAAAGATTACAACTAAGGATGCGTTCACTCGACATCACCGCCTTCTTGATTGGCAGGATCTAATTTAAAAACAATCGCCATAATACCGGAGGTTAAGACTACCCAAAGAAAAATCCAAAAGACAATAAACGGCATTCCAAGTACAAATGGTTCCACTCGGTTTACTAGAGGAAGAAAGAAAAGCATACCAATCGTAGGAATCGTACTTAATACATGAATTAGCTTCAATCACAACACCCCTTGAATATTTTTCGAAATAGTGTTCTGCAAATCCCTATGATTCTAGTTCACTCTGCAATAAACATTTTCTAATTAATATTGGCCCATCCTGCGTCCGAAGCAACAGATCCTTTCCCACCGACATGACAAATTCACTTAGTGAGAATGCTCCCTCATTTGATTCAACCTGAACGTCTACTCTGACAGGAATGGTTTCTAGCTCTTTTTTTAGCCTTTTGGCGATGGAGACAGTTAGACGGGACGATTTGCGCATGATTATATCAATATCACTGTTGGATGTTGTCGTTTCGATGCCACTCACCAATTCAAATCCCGTGCTTCCAGCCAGTCCCCATGTAAACGGGTAATTCTCCAATATTTGACTCACAATTCATAACCAACAAAAAATCTCTTTCGGGTTTCCTATCCATCTCCTTTCATTTACCAACTGTTCCGGAGTAATCTGCTCTATCATTTTCTCAGTGGGCAAAAAAGCTGCAAATCTTTCACTTCTCCGGCTTCCCCTAATCCCGACAGAAATGAATCCTTCCGGAGCTCTTGCCCGGCGTACCACAACAAAGGGAGCCTTTGATATAGAAGCAGTTACCCAGTCGGGTATGGGCGAATAACACATCAAATCTTTCACACTCCCTATTTTTAATAAGTCATGCGGGTTTACCCCCATTGTTCACTGATCTCCTTTCTCACTAAGATGGATGCATTCCGCCCTCCGTTTCTCGAATATGTGGAAGACAAGCGGACACTTAAATCATTCAATCCGCTTAACCGTGTATCCATCACTGCGCGTTCTATTTCCTTCAAAACAATGTCTCGATCCGTTCCTCCCGGAGTATCCGCATCAATTCCTTGGGCTAAAGAAAAAAGGGCACCCAGCTTCTGAAAGGAAAAAATATCATAGGCCATTGCCGGTACTTTTTTGGTTGCCGTCTCCAATTCTTCTAAACTTCTCCGTGCGGAAGTTGCATCATGCCATCGAACTGGTGAAGAAACACTTTCAGCAAGGTCTTGTCGAATGTCGACTGTATTATACAAAATACGTCCAGTAAGATTACCTGTATAAGGAATATTTGGCCGGTACAAAGGGATATCATGAAGTGCATCTTGTAACGTAGATGAAATATCATGCAGAAGTGGACAGTGAGAAGGTGTAGAGACTTTTAATAAAGTAGCACAGCGGGCACCATTCTCTTTTGATAATTCAAGTATTTTTTGTATTCCAGCTATAGAACCGGAGATGATAAATTGGTCAGGTGCATTTCGGTTAGACATATAGACTGGGGAATTATGATTTGAATGGCAATCAATAATGGATTGTAATTCTTTTTCCTCCATTCCAAGTACAACTCCCATGCCATAGTCCTGCTCAAATGCATTTTCCATTAACTCACCACGGAGCTTAACGATTTTCAAAGCATCTTCAAAACGGATAACTCCTGCAGCAGTTGCAGCACTGAAAGCACCAACAGAATGCCCTGCAACAAAATCAGGTTTTACACCTTCTCCTTCAAAGGCCTTAAAGGAAGCCACTCCAGCGATAAAAAGTGAAATTTGCACAGCTGTGACTGAAGTTGATCTGCCGTGTGATAAAAGTTTGCGCTTTCACCAAGTACCTTGCTGGCAATTGTCAATACTTGTTCTACATGAGGACTGTCAGGCAATCGTTTAACAAATTTGTTTTGTGTGATCCCTGTCCCGGAAATAAAAATGCCGTTTTCAACTAAATCACCTCCTCTATTTCAATCATTATTAATACCTTTATAAATTTAATTTTCTTTGAATGCTGAAAATAACATCTTCATTATGCTTTTTTAAAACATTCGATAACTTATCCATGTTTTGCTCGTTTAAAAGTCTAAGGATGATTTCATGTTCAATAATGGACTTTTCGATATTTCCTTCGTTAGCAAATGACAAGCTTTGAATTCTTAATAACGGCCAACCAAGTTTTGAATACATATTTTTTATTGTTTCACTTTTACTCATCATAACTAGACACGTATGAAATGAATGGTTTAATTGCGTATAAGATTGAATGTCATCAGCTAACTTCATTTTTTCAAGAAGGTCTGCCATTTCATTTATCAGACTCTGATCTGTTCCATTTCGTTTAATTCGTTCTAATGCCATGTTCTCGAGAATGATTCGAATCTCAAGCAAATCGTTTATCTCGTTTTTGGTGTATTCTTTTACAACCGCTCCCTTTCTAGGGATCCTTTCTACAAGCCCTTCTATATCTAAGAGATATATTGCCTCACGAACAGGCGCTCTGCTCGTTCCATATTCCTGCGCATAATTGAGTTCAATTAATTTTTCCCCTGGCTTCAATACACCAGAAACAATTTGCTCTGCGATATGTTCCGCAATTGTATTTGATAAGGCATTATGAATGAGTTTATTGGATTTCAACTTACATCTCCCCTTTAAAAAGCCGATTGTCGACTGTATTTTCATTATACTTTTAATTGATGCTCAATTCAATATTTTCTGAAAAATATTTTATTTTGATGAAGAATTTCTATTTTCTGATCAATTTTATTTTTTGAATTGTCGAATGATGTTTGGAAATTTCATTGGAAATCACCGCTTTTTTCTGTTCAAGCAGTTGCATGTAGAAATTCAGATCTCCATGATCCCTTATAAATTAACAAGCAATGATAGCAACGTATTAGTTAGAGAACATTTAAAAGAATGTGATTAACATATATCTTTTATTAAAATTCTTGTGAGCTTTAGTAAATATGTCTGTATCTAAAAGTTGTAAATTTTGTACAAAGTAAAAATATCGTTTTTTTCTTTCTTTCTCGTTTCCTCTATGAAAGTTAGTCTACAATATACGCGAAGGAAGTTATATATCTTTGGACGTGAGTTATCAATGATGCATGAACTAACCTATATTAAAAAGTAAGGAATTACGGATATGTATCCTAAAGGCTATAAATCAGACTTAAGCAAATGTCGTATTGTTGATTTATGCCCTGAGTGCAATGTAGTGCCCTTTTTAATTTCAAAAAATCCCGGCTGATTCTCACAGCCGGGTTCTTTCTTTTAATTATTGGAAGATGATTCATTTGTAGATGGTGTTCCACTTGAAGTCGTTTTTCCAAGAAGATGATTTTTCAGGATTAACTTTGTTTTGTCCAATGATGCTTGATCTAACTTATAATAATAAACTCCATTAATGCTTGCGTTGGAACCTTTCAATGTCAGGGATTCGTAATTTAAGCCGGTACCTGCTGTTAAATAATTAACATACGATAACATTTGATCAAAGGTTAAATCTGATGTCATATTCTTACCAACCGCTTCGATTATCTTTGAATAGTTAGATACTGATTTTACGGAAGTAGCTTTGGCTAGAATAGCTTTCATAATTTCCTGTTGTCGTTTTCCACGATAAATATCGCTGTCATAATGTCTTGTTCTTGCAAAAGCCAGTGCTTGTTCTCCGTTCACATGCTGCATTCCTTTTTGTAAGGTAATCGCTCCCTGGTGGTCCTGAGAATCCTGTTCCGTAAAGGTATAAGGAACATTGACATTAATTCCGCCAAGGGCGTTAATGACATCCATAAAAGCATTAAAGTTCATTTCTACATAATAATTAATCGGGATATCGAGCAATCCTTCGACAGTATCGAGGGTAAGCCTTACGCCTCCATATGCATGTGCATGTGTGATTTTCGTGTAAATATTCTTTTCAGGAATATGAACATAGGAATCACGTGGGATGCTCAGAAGTTTAATGGATTTATCTTTTTTATTAAATGTGGCGAGCAGCAAAGCGTCTGACCGCGGATTTTCTTCTTTCCTTTTTTGACTGTTATCGATTCCAATAAAAAGAATCGAAGTGTTTTCAACTGGAACATTTTTAAATACTCGTTTGGAATCCCGTTCAATCGGTTTATATGAACTATTCATAACCGATTGTGCCTTGCTATAAAGGAATGCGGCATAGACAACACTGCTTAATCCAATGACTAGGATAGGCAAGAGGATCCAGGGCAAAAATCTTTTTCTTTTTTTATTATTTACACTGTCTTCTCTATTTGCGGACATAGATGATCTCCTTTTCACGTATGAGTTACTTAACACCGTATAGACGGCCAAGATATCCATTCAATTGGTTTTATTCGGTGTACTGTTTAGCCTGATAAGGGAATTAAAAAGCCGGCTTTCCTCATATCACAGGAAGTCCGGCTTTTTACTAGGGAAAATTGCTATCCTTGGAATTGATCGTATTTACTATATCAAAGCTTGTTTACATTTTTATTAATAAAAAACAACAATTAGATTACAGGGACCTCTACTTAAGTTCACTAAATAAAATAGCTTTATAACTTATAAGTACTGATACCGAAAACCAAGAGTTAAAATAAGGGGTTTAAAGATGTCATAACTTATATTTAAAAAGTAAAGGGGCGTGATCCTTTAAAAATAAAGTAAGGTTTTATGGAGAAGAATGGAATGTCGAAAATGAGAAAATGATTTACTTAAAAAAGCGATTCCTGTTAATGTGAAGTTTAGAATTGGAGCTAGGAAGTGGAAATTAAGAAAACCTTCCTTTAACACTTGAATAGGTTAATAAAGCTTAAGCTTTGTCAAAGCACTCTAAAGAGTGCATTTTTCGTCGATAACTGAGCTTAAAAAAAGGCAAAATAAAAGGAGCCTTTTAGCTCTTACCCTAGCATCAGCCCCATCCTACTCTTGATACCAATGATGGCCACGCTTGCCATCTAACCTATTTTTATATAAATTTACAAACGCTTACATATTCAATATATTTTTTCTCAATTAAAGTAATAAAGTTCAAGATTTGTATCGTATCCCATTATTCATGAAATCTTGAATGATTTTTTTCTGTTCAACAGCTGACATACCATCGTGGAAATAAAAAAAGAGGAGCTTTATCGCAAACAAAATTGTTAGGATAAGCCCTTCTTAAAAACTATTTTGCAGAAATACCACCAAGTGATAAATATTTGATATCGAGATATTCCTCGATACCATATTTACTTCCTTCTCGGCCTAAACCGGATTCCTTCACGCCTCCGAACGGTGCTTGGGCAACGGATGGCATACCGTCATTGGCACCAAGAATGCCAAATTCTAAACGCTCAGCGAGGCGAAAAATTCTGCCTACATCTCGTGTAAAGAAATAAGCGGCTAATCCATAATGCGTATCATTCGCTTTGTAGAGTACTTCCTCTTCCGTTTCAAAAGGAAGAATTGCGACAACGGGCCCGAATGTCTCTTCTTTCGATATTTTCATCTTCTCCGTAACACCTGCTAGAATTGTCGGTGGATAATAATATCCTTTTTCAAATCCTGCGCATTCTCCTCCTAATAAGAGTTTGGCACCCTTCGAAACCGCATCTTGTACCTGATCTTTAACTTTTTGTACAGCAGAAGGTTCAATCAGAGGACCTACTGTAATTCCTTCTTCAAGACCATTTCCTACTTTCATGGTTTCCAGAAGTTCTACTAATTTCTCTGTAAAGGCTGGAAGAATCTCCTGGTGTACATAGAAGCGGTTGGCCGCCACGCATGTTTCACCCATTCCCCGCATTTTTGCCAATGCCGCATGAGAAACTGCCTCCTCCAAATCAGCATCAGGAAAGACAATAAACGGAGCATGTCCCCCTAACTCAAAAGAAACCCGTTTCATCGTATCAGCAGCCTGTCTCATTAACAGCTTTCCAACACTTGTTGATCCCGTGAAAGATATTTTACGAACGCGTGTATCTTCCATTAATACCTGTGTCAGCTCAGCAGGATCTGTTCCTGTGACGATGGATAGAACTCCTTTGGGAAGACCTGCTTCTTCAAAAATGCTGGCAATTTCTAATGCAGATAATGGCGTCAATTCAGATGGCTTGACGATCATGGTACAGCCCGCAGCGAGAGCCGGTCCAATTTTCCTTGTAATCATCGCTGCTGGAAAGTTCCATGGAGTGATTGCTGCTGTCACACCAACAGGACGCTTGAGTACCAAAATCCGTTTATCCTTAGAGTTCGAGGGGATGGTATCCCCATAGACACGTTTAGCTTCTTCAGCAAACCATTCCAAAAAAGAAATGGCATAGGCGATTTCACCACGTGCTTCACCAAGCGGTTTTCCTTCTTCTAGCGTCATAATTTGAGCAAGCTCATCGGTTCGTGAGCTCATCAATTTCGCAGCTTTCAAAAGGATATTTGCACGTTCAGACGCAACCTTGTCTGCCCATTCCGGTTGAACACGTACAGCCGCTTCAACAGCAAGTCTCATTTCTTCATGTGTCGCATTGGGCACCTGTGCAATTATTTCTTCCGTTGCTGGATTGATGACATCAAAAGTTTCCTTTTTATCCACCCATTCTCCGCCAATAAATAACTGATATTTTTTCAACATTGCTTCCGCCCTTCTTCTCTTGCAGAACTAAAATACAACGACCAATCGAGAAGCTTCCCCTTTAGCCAGCCGGTCGAAGCCTTCGTTAATCTCATCCAACGATAAACAATCTGTTAATAACTGATCGACAGGAAGACGGCCTTGCTTATATAATTCAATAAACCGTGGAATATCCCGAGCAGGTACACAGCTTCCAACATAAGATCCTTTAAGCGTACGCTCATCCGCCGTTAAGGTAACTTGTGGGAAAGAGAAGTGATGATCAGGATGCGGCAATCCGGTTGTCACTGTAGTACCTCCGCGTTTCGTAATGCCATATGCCACGTTCATGGCAGGGACCACACCTGCTGTTTCAAATGCATAATCAACTCCGCCACCTGTTGCTTCGCGGATAAGGGAGACAACTTCAGGGTCTTTAGAGTTAAATGTATCCGTAGCTCCTAATTTACGTGCTTCCTCAAGCTTTGCATCATTGACATCTACTGCGACAATTCGGCTGGCTCCGGCTGTGATGGCCCCAAGAAGCGCACTTAGTCCAACACCGCCAAGCCCGATAATAGCCACAGTGCTTCCCATTTCAATTTTTGCTGTATTAACCACCGCTCCTACTCCTGTAATAACCGCACAGCCGAACACAGCCACCTTATCAAATGGAATCTCAGGGTCGACTTTGATGAGAGAATTTCTTGAAACTACTGCGTGATCAGCAAAGGCAGAGACACCTAAATGGTGATGAACAGTATCTTCATTTAAATGAATCCTCCGTTCACCGCTTAATAATGTTCCTTCTGTATTAGTTTTGGCCCCTGGTTCACATAGCGCAGGACGTCCTTCCTGACAAGGAAGACAATGGCCGCAACTTGGAACGAAAGCACAAACAACATGATCCCCTGGTTGAAGGTCTGTGACACCTTCTCCGACTTCAACAACGATGCCCGCTGCCTCATGTCCCAATGCCATTGGCATTGGACGGGGGCGACTACCATTAATCACTGATAGATCTGAATGGCAAAGACCAGCGGCCTTAATTTGCACTAATACTTCTCCACGTCCAGGTGGATCCAGTTCCAGAGTTTCAATTTTGATAGGCTTACTTTTTGCATAAGGGGTAGGCAGCCCCAATTCATGAAGTACTGCTGCACGTATTTTCATCTCTTATTCTCCTTTTATTCGTAATATCCCTTAGTAGATTTGATAAACTTGGCAAATTGCTTTGAATCATGGCCAAACCAGACCTCTGAGTTTGTTTCTTTTGCCAGGCGGCGTATTCTCTCAACGGTTTTTGAATAACCGACAGAGTCATAGATAATACCCGGAGGTTTAATTGGAGGTCCAAAGCTTTCCGCTGTATAGATTGTGTCTGAAGCTAAGATAATTCCACCTTTTTCAGGCATATCTATATGTAGTCCAAGCATTCCCCAGGCATGTCCGCTTCCAAAGTTTAAGATACGAATACCGGAGGCAAGTTCAAGGAAATCTTCATTCCGTTTAACGGTTTGCCATTGCAAATGATTTTTAATCCAGGCATCAATATCACCCCAAATATAGGCACCTTCTTTTTGATGGCGGGCATAGGATTGAAGCGTGCCGTTGAACTCATCTTCATGCACAATAATCGTTGCATTCGTAAACATTTCCAAACAGCCGGCGTGATCTAAATGCAAATGAGAAGCAACGACATATTTAATATCTTCTGGACGAACTCTTAATTGTTCGAGACGATGGTGGAGGTAACACTCTTCTCCAGCTTGCCAAGGGAAAGCTTTTTGTGTCGTTTCTGTCCACCGACCTTCTGCTCCCATGGAATTCGGGTTACAGGCGGTATCAAATAAAATTTTCCCTTCCGGATGATCAACCAGGACCGTGTAAATTGGGAACTCTACCATTTCAGAAGGCATTGTTGGATTGTCTGTGGTTGCTGGATTATGCATTGCAATCATCCAGTTTTTATCCATTTTCATTCTGCCATTGTCCATTACATAAAGCTTCGGTTTTGGTGTGATAATATTTGCCATGTTAAACCTCCTTGTATTCTCTCATTCAAATAAAATTCTTTACACTTATTTAAAAGCAAGAATCATGCCAACTTTTAAAATACTATTAGGACGCCAATTTACTAGTTTTTCATTGATTGTAATGGTGAATAATTTCACCAACATATTGCGTAAGGGTTTACAAAAAAGCATTAAAACATCATACTAATCCTATGGTGAAAAAATTCAGCACTATATGAAAATTTCACCACCTACATTTTGTATGAGGGTGAAGATTTATGGTTCAAACGTTAAATAATAAACAAATGTTAGCCATTCTTGAATTCTCGACGGATGGAATTTATGTTGTTGATCGTAATGGAATCACACTTTTCGTCAATCAAGCTTATGAACAGATCACCGGTTTTTCCCGTGAAGATCTTGTTGGAAGACATATGAAGAATTTAGTTCAGGACGAATTTATCGATCAATCTGTTTCCCTTCAAGTCCTTCGCGAAAAGAAAAAGATTTCTCTATTACAAACCATCGCTCAAACAAAAGAAGTAATTGTAACGGGAAATCCCGTTTTTGCAGAGGATGGAACCATTGAAATGGTTGTAACGAGTGTAAGAGATGTTACCAAACTAAATTCATTGCAAAAGGATTTAAGCAAAGCCAATACTTTTTCACAAATGCAAAACTATCGATATACCTTTACAAAAGATGAAGAAGAAAATAAATTCCTTTTCCGCGATATCCGAATGAAAAAAATCTATGAAAAAGTAACCCAAATTGCTCCATTCCCCACTAGTGTTTTGTTAACCGGACCTTCTGGGGTGGGGAAAGAGGTGATTGCCAACCTGATTCACGATTTCAGCGATCGGAAGGCTCAACCATTTATAAAAGTCAATTGTGGAGCAATCCCGGAGACTCTTTTAGAGTCTGAATTCTTCGGGTATGAAGCGGGTGCCTTCACAGGAGCAAGTCGCCAAGGAAAACTCGGATTGTTGGAATTGGCCAATAATGGGACTATAATGCTTGATGAAATAGGTGAGATGCCCTTCCAGCTGCAAGTCAAACTTCTGCGCGCGCTACAAGAAAAAAAGATTCGGAGAATTGGAGGAACTGCAGACATTTCTGTAAATATTCGTGTGATCGGTGCCACCAATCAGGATATCATGAACTTAATTAGACAAGGGAAGTTTAGGGAAGATCTATACTACAGGATTTCGGTGATTGAACTGCGTATACCTCCCTTATGTGAGCGCAAGGAAGATATTATTTTACTGGCTGATCATTATTTTGAATCTTATTGTCAACGGTATAAAATTCAAAAAGTCTTAACACCTGAAGCCAAGCATTGCCTTATCCAGTATCACTGGCCTGGAAATGTAAGGGAGCTAAAAAATATTATGGAGAATCTTGTTACTTCAGTGCTTGAGCAAACTATTGAACCCTATCATTTACCCTTTCAGCTTCAACAGATGGAAAATGGATCGTCATCGAATTTGAAAAGTAGATTAGAACAACTAGAAAAACGAATTATTAACGAGGCGATTGCCAACAATTCATCGCTGCGCCAGGCCGCCAAATCACTAGGAATTGACCACTCCACATTAGTAAAAAAGCTGCAGAGGTGGAAGCGCGACCTGTAAAGCATTAGTGGCTTCTTTAATCTATACTTGTAACTAACCAGATAATAAGGTGCTTAATGGCATTGGTAACAGGACTACTTTTTACGTTATCGAAAACAAAAACGGATAAGTCCAATGACTTAGGGGAGACCGTGGTTATCTGTCCATTCAATGTCGAAGCGACATGTACGGAATGACAGAAAGAATGCTTTTTTATCTAAATTATAAAAATTCTTTAAAATAAAGAAAGCACATATTAGTCATGCATAATATGTGCTCTTCTTTTATTCAATTAAGGCGCCCTTTAATTGAAGATCGTCCCTCGTATTTAGCACCAACTTCTATTTAATAGAAATCGGCACTTCGTTTATTCGCTAAACGTTAGCGTGACGCTTTTGGCGGTTGGCACACGTCACATTTACGTTGGTTATTATTTTTAAATTTCGTAAATGTTTTTTCAAAATTGCTACCACAAGCACATTTAAATAGTAACTTTTGAGAAAAACCTAGATATTCCGTCGTTAGCAACTTACTTTCCGAATTGTTCTCAACAAATTCTTTAATTTTACCGATTGTCCATCGTTTATTCATTCTCTTACACCTCTATATTTTATCGCTACGCGGAGGCTTTTTTTGGCATCCGTTCAATTATGAGCAAAAGTTTTAATTATCCTAAGTTACTCATTATAACATGAGCTGGAACACAATTAAACAGATAAACCATACTCACTGATTACGCTTTTGAGTATGGGATAGATCATTCTGCGATTCTTCTTGGTTATGAATGTTTTTTTACCACTCTTATAAACCTAATACAATTTATGAGATTAATTTTAAAAAATGGAGAAAAGGAATTTGCTGATTGGTTACCTACTCTATACCACGGGGCTTCATGCAAGTGAGCTTTTAAGCTTAAATTGGAGAAGTTTTCGATATAACTGTAAAGGATTTTTATTTGTAGATGTCATTAGTAAAGGGAATAAACCTCGATCAATCCCTATAAGAGATAAAACCAAAGATATTTTATTTAGTTTCGAAAATATACGGGCGAAACAGTTGAAATAAATATGCAGGATACCAGCCCGCTCTTTTTCGCATTATACAATAAAAATGAGCCCAGAGTTAATAAAAAACGGTTGTCCTACCCTGCCCTGTTTAAAATTGTGAAAGAAGCTGTACAACTTGCAGGAAAAAATTTAAGCGTAACCTTTCACTGGTTCCGTCATACATTTGTCATTCCTCTGCTTGAGAACGACGTTCATCTTGCAGTAGTTAAGGATCGGACTGGCCATTCGGATGTTTCCACAACCAACATATACTTAGAACGCATCAATTGCAATCATAAGACGGTTTCTAGTCCCTCAGTAGTTGCTTCCTCAATTGTACGTGGTGCAAGACAATCACCGATTTGATATATATTTGATGTAAATTTTTTTAGTTCTTCATACAAATGACGAAAATAAGTTTTATTATGAGTTAAATAAAATAATAAATACAATATCAATTACCACGGCAAAAATTAAAGCAATAAGCTTACTCCACCATTTTTCTTTAGAGAATATTAAGATTACAGCAGTAATTGTAAAAAACAACCACTTTGATGCAATTACACTAAAGTGGAATGTATCGGGTAAGATAACAATGGTCGCATAAAGCACTACTGCTAAAACTAATGAATTAATTATAATCCTTACCGCCAACAAAAAAATCACACTACCTTTGTTTTTCAAAAAATTTCATTCTCAAATTTTTCTATTTCCTCATTTACAGTTTCATCCTCTATAAAGGTAATATCATCAAAACGTGCTATTTCTTGAAAAAGGTTGTTTTCCTCTTCCCTTGCTTACTTTATTTTATCATCTTTATCTCTACGGCTAAATTAATCAAAGGAAGGTTGGTTATTTCCATACGCAAAGCTATAAAAAGTATTTTTAAAAATAATATAAATAGAGACTTAAGCATAAAATGTTTCCAAACTGGTTCGACATATTTACATTTTTTTAGAAACATTAGTATCAGCGTTACCATTGAAAATGTTAATCCACCACATTAAAAACAAATGTACAAATTGTGGAAAAGAATTTAGAGGGAATTTATTTCTTTAAGCATCGTGTTTGGATTTTATAATTTTTGTAAATAAATGAATAATAAAGTTTTTTAAAACGATTGACAAAAACGTATTGGAGGTTTTATACGTGTCTTTAAGTCAAGTTCTACAAAAACACATTATTTATCACCAATATAGAAATTGGTATGTGTTGGATGATGAATTTTATTGGGACATTAAAACATTATCCAATATTATTTTTAAATACTTAGACTCATATTTTAGCATCCCTGTTATTTTTTGTTCTATTTGTGAAGCAAATAAAATCATTAGTGACTTAGGGGATGAAGAAGACGAATATTTACGTTTTGCATCAGGTATTTATTGGAGAGAATTAAATATTATATTTATTTTTCGCTTCAGTGAATATAGACCATTAATCGAGACTCTATTTCATGAATTTCGCCATGTTATGCAAGATTTAGATCCTGATTTTAGACTACATTTCCAAAGTGATAAAAAATTACCTTATCAAGAACGAATTACAGAAATTGACGCCTTTCAATTTGCAAAAGAAAAAACAAATGAATATCTAACATCAGATCCATATAAAAATATCGACTTATGGTTAGTTCAAAAAAAGGAACTAAAAAAAGTATTAGGTTATTAGAGTAGGCCTTGTCCTTTTTATTAAATATGTAAAACAAAAAAACACGGAAAATGTGAGCTAAGCTGATTTTTCCTATGCTAAGGAATTAATAGGCTAATTAATTTATAAGTAGATACATTTTGTATCTCTTCCATTTTAGGATTGTTATTTACTGGATTTATTCAAACCGCAGGCTCCAAGGTCTTTTTTCTATGAAAATAAAAGGTCAAATAGGGGGGGCATCTATCATAGTTGAAGGTACTTTCTTCTTTACTACGAAAGCACCTGCGAAACGTCTTAAGACCATATTTTTATGAAATAGGCAAATATCCAAGACCAAACTCCACATACGCAGTATTATATATACAAATAATGACCTTCAAACAGTATGTTTCGTACCTCATTACCATTGTGACTAAGCCAGGTGAGCCTGGCTTTTTAATTTCTTCAATTATGATAAAGGCAACATTTTAATTAGCCAAATTACTTATTCAATTCAGCTAGTTTGAAATTGCGGAAGTATTAAGCAACTAAAATTGTTTTATATTCACCTTTTCCCATCAATGTTTTTAATTAATGAATAAATATACTTTAAAGAACTATTTAGATTGTCAACAATTCAAAAAAATAATCAATATTGCCGTTAGTTAGGAACCATTCGTTTGTATGGTTAAATTTTTTTTCTAAATTAATGCACTTATATTCTTTTCCTTGGTGTAATATTTTAAATTTAGTTTTCAGAGATGAAGCTTTTTTGCTGCCTAGAAGTTTAACGATCCATCTCCTTTTTTCTTTTCTTTTTCTTGTTCCGTTGTTCAAATTCGTCTTCCCTCCATTTTCGATCCGCTTCCCGAATTGCACTTTCAAGAATCGAAAAGAAGTCGAAACCATTGGAAGAAACGAGTTTAGAATATAGTATGGCAGTACTAAAACCATCCGGTTGTATTTCATCGACATTATTGTATGGTTGAACATAAAATATACTTTAAAGTTGATCTATTGTATCTTGGCCAATTTCATCCTTATATCTCATACATTCATAATAAAACATTTGTTTATAAGATTGATTTTGCAACTGAAAATCAGGATATTTGTTTTGTAAATATTGATAATTCTGATCATCACTATTTGATCCAATTTTATTGTTTTGAATGTAATACAAATAAGTGATAATCTCCTTTTGTTCATCCTTTGAAAATTTCCTTGGTGGGTTAGAGAAATCCTCAGGAGAAAGGTTTTTTCCATAAAACTCTTCTGCCATCACAAACTTCTATGGTTAAATATTTTCTTCCCTCCCAATTAGGATACATTTCACTAATCCTATAATCATAAAGACGATCCATCAATTTTAGAGATTTGTTTTTGTTTCAATAAAAATTGTAATTGATTTAGGTCTTTCTCAGAAGCATTTTTTATGGAAGATGGATCAGCAAAATTAATTCCACTTTTTAGTCTTAATTGTTCAAATTTCATCCCAGCATTTTTCATTTCCTGTTGCAATGCTAAAACGAATTTAGGTCGATTATTTAATAAAATATTTAGATCTTTTTCGATCTGGTTTCTCTCTAATTCACGACATACTGTTTCAATGTCATTAGTGTTCAACAATTTATTTTGCGAAACAGTTATGTCAACAACTTCTATTTTCTGATTCTTTGTTAACTCACTTTTATTTAAATTTGGATAATATTTATCCAGAAATCGATTAGCTTCAGTTTCTAATATAAATTCGGCTTGATTTAAGATATCTGTTTCTTTTTCGATTCGACTTAATTTTTTATACTTATCAATTGAATTTTTTTGAAATTCAATACGAGATTGCCATTTTTCCAATTGCAATTTCCTGATGTTAATATTTTCATGGTTTACAAACATTCTTAAATATTTGGCTGTTTCACGCAGTTGCCTTTTTTCTAAAGGAGTAAAGCGACGTACAAACTTTTCTGCTCTCTCTTTCCTTTGTTTTTCTTTCTTTGCTTCTTGGAGTTCAATAACCGTTTTGTTGTATTCTTTCCGCGACTGATTCATTTGGATCCTGTCAGATTCTCTCCCATTTTTTTGCATCTGCCGTGCAACAAATCCCTCATGGATAGTTGGCAGTGTTTCAATCCCTCTATCTTTATTTGATAAGTGAGTAATTCGTTCAGAAAATCCATTCTTCTCTAAATAGTGATTTGCATAATTTGCCCACTGTTCTCTCCAATAAACAAGCTTCACTTTCGTATTCCAATCAGTTGTATGCAATGCTTTAGCCTGTTGCTTACCATCCACTAATTCTTTTACCTTCACTTGCTTATTTCCCCAGGTCCCATCTTCATTAAAGGGACGAATAGTTAACATCACATGAAAGTGTGGGTTTTCCTCATTATCTCGGTGGATGGATAAGTCAGCAACCATTCCATCGTTTACAAAAATGTCCTTACAAAAATCAAGGGCTAAGTTCTCCTGTTCTTCTTTCGATAGCTCTTTTGGTAATGCAACATTTATTTCACGTGCAAGTTGAGCATTCCATTGTTTTTCCTTTAACTCCACTTAATTCCAGAGTCTTTGGCGATCATAAACCCATTGAGGTGCATGGCGTGGCGCAAGAATATGAGTGATTGGCTTCACTTTTCTTTTATAGAACTTTTCCTCATTTGTTCTTTCATCTATCAATCTTTCACCAGAACGGTAAGCTGCAGCAGCTATTGTATTTTGCTGTTTTTTTCTTGAAATGATCTGATTTGAGAAATGATAGATAGCCATCGACATTACACCCCACATTCTTTTTAAGACATGAGCGAAGCGAATTTTTTCGACGCCTCACGAGATTGGCTCCTTCAAAGAAGGAGCCAACGATTCAAAAACATTGACTCCTGTTATATGTCATAACATTGTAATTATTGGATTTTATTATAAAATCTCTGTTCTTCCTTTTTTTGCAAAACCTCCAACTGCACGCCAAAATATTTCATTCTCATCAAAAGTAATTTTCCCCTTTCCATCTATTCAGTGTTTTTTTCTTCACAAGGATTTCACAATTTCCCCAAAACCATTCTCTTTACTACAAATTCAGTTCAATTTGGACTGTACTTTTAAAATGTTTATACTGTATGCGATTTGTATAATTTGGTGGATATTTGACACCCTACCAAATATTAGGGTGAATATTTGAGGTGCTTTCTAAATTAGACGGATATTGTTTTAATTTTATTTATTCTGTTAAAGAGAAACAAAAAAACTGCAAAATGGAGAAAGTATTTTATTTCTATCAATTTGATAAATTCAACTGTTTTTAATAAATTGATTAACTGGTTGAAAAAATATTCAGAGGGAGTCTAAGAAGCAATTAGTACAATAAAGAAGAAAAAGTGCTTTGGAGAAGAACAAAATAACCCAAAGCAAAGGGGAAATGTAGTAAATGGATAAGATTAAAATAAGCGCATCCCAGCTTTTCGTACTAGTATTTTTATTTGAAATGGGGAGTTCAATCCTCTTTGGTCTTGGAGCAAATGCAAAACAGGATGCATGGATTGCCATTTTATTAGGGTTAGCGGGTGGTTTAATCGTCTTCTTTATTCACTATCGTCTGTTTCTTTTTTATCCCGAATTAATTCTAACCAGCTATATACAAAAAATTGCCGGAAAATGGCCGGGCCGGATTATCGCCTTATTCTATATCACCTATTTTATCTATATTACCGCAAGAGTATTACGAGATTTTGGGGAACTCTTGGTAACGACTGTTTATACAAATACGCCGTTATTTGTCATCAACGCATTGATGGTTCTGACCATCATTTATGGCATTCATAAAGGTTTAGAAGTAATCGCAAGAGTCGGGCAGATTTATTTTGGCATTGTTTATTTAATGGCCATATCAGGATTTCTACTAGTTACTTTTTCCGGGTTAATCCATTTTGAGCTTCTAAAGCCTATTCTTGAAAATGGCTGGAAACCCATATTTAAGGCGTTTCTTCCTGAAACACTTACATATCCTTTTGGAGAAATACTTATTTTCACGATGATATACCCGTTTGTGAATGAACCAAAGAAAATAAAATTTGTTTGTATTGGCGGGATGATTTTAAGTGGGATTAATATTACCATTACCGTGATTATTACGATTTCAACCATTGGTCCAGAACTTTATACCCGCTCAAACTTTCCATTGTTAACCACCGTTTCAAGAATTCAACTGGCAAATTTTATTGAACGGCTGGATGTTCTTTTTATGCTCTACCTAATAATTGGCGGTTTTTTTAAAATATCACTGTTTTTTTATGCTGCAGTAGCAGGTACAGCAGATCTATTTCAGTTTAAAAAAAAGGAAAAGCTGACGTTTCCAATTGGATTGATTGTTCTGTTTGCATCCATAACCATGGCATCGACGTTTGCTGAGTTTGTTAAAGAAGGACTTGAATTTGCAACAGCCTATGTAAATTTGCCTTTTCAAATTATCATTCCAAGCATCTTACTAGTTATCGCATTCATTCGAAATAGGAAGAAAAATCTGACAAAAATATAAATTGAAAAAACAGCCATTTATATTGCTAATGGCTGTTTTGCATAGGAAATTATAGTTTTGTGATTTAAAAGAAAATAAACATTCAACTCGTACCCCAATTCGATGTCTAATTTGCATTTGCAAATCTAACATGGCGTCCGATATTTCCTAACTTTGAAGCCTGAAAGTAGATAAGGGAGTGTAACGGATGAGTTGAACTGACGTCGAAACTCACGAAGACCTTCGGTTACCATCTCTGCCTAAACTTTTTAAACACATTTATGAGTAACATCTATCATCAAAATATCCGGGAAACCTCCCCTTTTAGAGTACACATTTTGTTTAGTTCTTTTAATACAATCCCAAGATTCAATATTTCTTTTTTGATTGCAAGTTTATTGATTCCTCTAACTTCTTTATAAAAAAAGTGATTTTTCCTTCTAACTACTTTAAAGAGTTAGAAATTCAACTGCCACTTTTGACTTCATCTCTTCTTTTTTGACGTATAATCATAGGTTTATGCTTGCCTTTCTTCATTTCCTCCAAATACCTTGCCAAATAGTCATCTGTGATGCGATGGGGAACATATCCCAACCGCTGGCGAAGAATATTTTCGAGAACAAACATTTTCCGAGTGATTTTTTCATATTCTTTCCCGCTTTCTTCTTCGTTTACTATATAGTCCTCTGTTTGACCGAGCTTTCGAGCTTTGTAGAACACATTTAAATAATGATAGAGAGATACTCTTTCAGCTCTGGCGTACTTTAGCAAACTAAGTAGCTCAAAAGTTGACAGTCTCATAAGCTCAGGTGTAGTCTTGTCCAGATAAACTTCTAGCGAAAAATCTCTTATTCGAAATTACCCAGTTCTGGTTTTATACTCATACAGATCTATCTTTTTGCTTTTTTATTTTTTTTAAAAAAGAGTAACATTTTAATTGAAATGTTACCCAATTACCTTCTTTTCATCTACTTTTTTAAAACAATAAAACAAACATAAAATGTAATTCTTCTTCAAATTTACAAATCTTGTGTATTGGTGGAATCCCACTTTTTAATTTTACGTTTTTTTCGCAGAATACCACTACTACAACAATCATGTTTCGTAGTTGCTCGAATGACAACGACCATCAACATAGGAAGAAGAAACAGTATTAAGAGGCTAATCCAAACCACAATTGTCACCCCAAAATCACTTTAGTAACAATATAGAACACAATATGATAAATATGTGTAACTTGTAACCTTCCGTAACACTTTCTCTAAAGGATACACCCTTAGAGGAAAATTTTAGGCTTCAGGAAGTTTGGGTTCACTTAAGAAAAAAAGGGAAAGCCTATAGGCTATTCCCCTTCCTCCATGATTTCCTTCGCTTTATTCAGTTTTTCAGCCAATTTTTCTATCGATTGCTGAAGTTCCAATTGATCGGGAGAAGCCGTTAAATGTTGAGCGATTCCTGTCCCTGTTGCCTCAATATTTTTCACCAAAATCGGATCCTTTGTCGCTAATTTATCTTTTATTTGATCAAAATTCTGAGATAATTCGCCTAGCTCTGCTTTTAACTGATCATATTTTTCACTGAACAAAAATTCTTTCATCTCAGCTAATTCGTGTTCGATTTTGCCGAACTGGTGCATGTCGTGATTCATGATTTTGTCTTCGAATCCAGGATAAACAATGAACGTATGCATGCCATGTGTCGCATGGGGTCCCATATGACAGTGAAGAGGCCATGCTCCTGGGTTATCGGCTACAAACTCAAGATCATAACGTTCACCGGGAGCTATACTGATCGTATCTTTCACTTGTGGATTCGGAATTTCACGTCCGTCAGTCGCTACCACCTTAAAGTGATGTCCATGCGTATGAATGGAATGAATGTCAGAACCAGCATTAATTAAACGAATCAAGTATTTACCGTCTTTCTTGACCTTCAATGGCGGAATATCTCCATCCATCTTTCCGTTTATTGTAAAATATTTCGGATGGCGATTCACAGTATCGTATTCTCCGTTAAGATGTTCATTCTCTGAAGCCGTTCCTAAGTATGCACCTGCTTCCGTACCTTCAGCAACACTTAGTAAGGGATCTCTTTCCGACAACATTAGAACAAATTCTCCATTATACTTAACCTTCTGTTCCTTTGGTTCCACAATAAAGGCACCATACAATCCCATTTCCGGATGACGGTCCGGCTCGACGTGACAGTGATAGAAGTAGGTTCCCACATGTTCTGCAACAAATTCATAAGTATAGGTTTCGCCTTCCTCTACCTCTTTCTGGCTGACTCCTGGTGTGCCATCGCCTTTGAAACTGTTGTCAATCCCATGAAAATGAATTGTATGCGGTTCCTTTTGTTTATTATGAAAAATAACCTTAACACGATCTCCTTCTTTTACACGAATTTCTGGACCTGGAATAGTAGGCTCAGAAGCCGGCTTATTATTTTTTTCATCCCACAAACCATATCCCCAAGAATACAATGTTTTTCCTTCAGATAACTCTTCTGTAATATCTCCAGCATATAAAGAAATTACTTTTGTCTCTTTAGACGTTTTTTTAGCAGATCCTGCTGTTGGCTTCTCCTCTGTATTAGACACTGACGAATTTGAAGTCGTAGAACAAGCAGCTAATAAAAAAAGGATACATACTACCATGGTGCCTAACTTTCCAAAAACCCTCATAATTACCCCACCTATTGAAAATGATTATCATTATCTCTATTTAATTATTATTATTAATTAAACAAACTATTCTGTCAAACTTTTTTTCTATGGAGGGTACAGGTAAAAATAGACAACAATTTTTAATAAAAAATGAAAGATTAAACCGAATCAGATCAGGGTTCCAGCTACTATTTGAATTTCTCCCCTAGATTTGTAAATTTAGCCAATCGAGTACGTTCACTCAAAGTTTCCAAATCCAATCATTGTAATAACCCAAACCGGAACACCTTTTCAAATTTCTAATTAATTGTTCATAATCTTGACACCAATAATCCATTGTTTCTGCAAATCTTTATTGTATGTTTAAGGTAGATAACGAAAGGAGTTGTAGAAAATGAAAAAAATTCCCATTGGATTTATAAGTGCAGCTGTTTTTCTAGGAGCAGGTACTGCTGTATTTGCTAATGGAAATAGCAACTCTGGTGTTGGTCAAAGCTTTGAAAATATGTTACCTTTTATGCAAAAAATGCATCCTAATTACTCTAAGGAAAAGCTACAGGATATGTATAAATCTTGCCATAAAGACGAAGCAACTATGAATGGAACAAACGCAAAACAAATGAATACTGAAAAATTATAATGAAGTAAATTCTTGAAAGAAGTGATTTAAAATGATGAATAATTTTGGCATGATGAGCGGTGCTATGGGTATTACAATGTGTATTTTTATGTGGCTTATAGGGATTGCGGTAATAGGTGGAGTAGTTTATTTTGCAGTTAAGTTAGCGTTAAAAAATAAAAAAATAAATTAATTTTTTGGGTGTTCATAATAACGGGTTTCATTTAAGCTATATAGTTTTTTCTGGGTGAATTCTAATAAAAGCTCCCCCTTTTATTTTTGGAATATGCTAAGATTCATTTCAAAGTTCACATATTATTTAATTAAAAATTTCCCTTCTTTTCTTTAACAATCATCCAACGATGTAATCATAAGCTTTAAAGTATGTAATTCAATTGTTAAGTGATTTATTTCAATTATTTCTCATTATTATTGGAGGGGAATTATGGATAAACACGAAGAAATGATGAAAAACTTAGACATGCCTAAAAGAAAAGAGACTCTACCACCTGAAAAATTATTGCAATTGGTTCCAATAAAAGAGAATGATACCATATTCGAATTAGAAAACACGAGACGGTGGACATTTTCTAGATTAATTTCACCAAAAATTTTTTTCCGTTATAGCTATAGATAAATTTTTGAGACTAATATTTACCATAATTTACATTGGTCAGTTTTTTCTCAATTTTGATAAATTTATAAATGTGGTATTTGTAGACTTGTAGGAGAAAAATGAAAAGTACTGGAATTGTACGTAAAGTTGATGAATTAGGAAGAATTGTTGTTCCGATTGAGCTTCGAAGATCCTTAGATATAGATCTAAAAGATCCTATTGAAATTTTTTTTGATGGCGAACAAATTATTTTAAAGAAGTATAGTCCCAATATGGCTTGCATGGTTACTGATGAAGTGACTAATGAAAATAAGGCTTTTTCTGATGGGAAGCTGATTTTAAGTCCAAAGGGAGCAGAAATATTAACAAAGGAAATTAAATCGAACTTTCTTGTTCGAGCTTAATCCTTAAGTGAAAACCTGTCTTACAGACCATTATTATGGAGATTAAAATATCTGACAAGACAATGAAGGTATTAGCTGGACTTGTTTTGGCAATTATCGCTTTCTTTCATTAGGAAGTGAGCGTTTTTGCTTTTACACACCAAATTTATTCATCACTAGCTCCCTTATTTACCATGCCGTTTTTTCTCCAATACCTGGAATTTATTCAAAACCTTCAATAGTGGAAGTTCCTAATCGTTGGATAAATTCGCTCAGAAGAGATCAACTTTGTGATTTATGCTCGTTATTCTATTAAGAAGCAGCAAGGAAAATCTGTTCTATAAACCCTTAGTATATGGGTTTGGCGTTTTTGCTTACTTCTTAAAATGAGCGATTATGTTAACTGGACGTGTATAGGATATACATAATCCTTTCTCTAATTAATATTTGATAATTCAATAGATATAAGTATCTGTTAGATCGAAAATGCTAACATTAGTAAAAAGATATATGGGGAGCATATTTGATAAACAAAAGAATATGAAATTTAGGGAAGAATGATAAACGCACAGAAAAGATGAAGTTTCACATGATATAAAAGTAACCGGAAAATTCTATCGTTTTTTTTGCAATTTCAAATGTATTTTATGGAAGTAACTCAGACGTTACCAAAGAATTAATGATAAAAGGCTGCCAGATTAAAAGCTGGCAGCCTTTTAAGAGCATGAGTTACACTGGCTAGTAAGATAAAATTCTTAATTGCCTTCATCGGATTTGATAGTCGTTACGATGCAACATATCTTTTATTTCGTCAACACTTCGTGTATCGGAAATTTCAAACTGACTGTGGCTGGTCTCTTTGTTAACATAACCACCAACAGCAGTTGAGGAAGCTGCAGACATTTTAGTAACGCCCAAACTAATAAGATGGTCACGAAGTTCCGACTGCTCTCTTGTAGAAAGGATAATATCTGCTTCTGGCAAAAACAAACGCATTGCCAGCATGGCTTGAAGTAAATTTTTGTCTGTAACATTTGTTTTTGGCTGAAAATCCCCCAAATGAGGGCGCATTCTTGGAAATCCAATTCCGATTTCCGTTTCTGAATAGTTATTTTTCAAGTAAGCAGCATGAATACCGGTAAAAAACACTTCTTTCCGCCAGTCATCCATTCCTAAGAGCGCACCGATAGTAACCTTGCTCATTCCTGCTTTGCAACCCCGTTCCGGCGTATCCAACCGATATAAATAGTTTCGTTTTGGACCTTTCACATGAATTTGCTTATATATATCTTCGTTGTATACCTCCTGATGAATAGTGAGTCCGGTTATGCCACATTGAATCAATTCCCGGTATTCTTCTGTTTCCAGAGGGTGTATCTCAATTGAAAGGGAGGAAAAATATTTCTTTAAAATCGTGATACTTTCTTTAAGATATTCAATAGAGGCATGTAACCTTGATTCCCCAGTTAAAATAAGCAAGTGTTCAATTCCTGTTTTAGCTAGTGCCTGTGCCTCTGCTTCAATTTCAGACAAGGTAAGTTTTTTTCGAGAAAAATCATTGTTTATGCTGTAACTGCAATACACGCACTGATTGACGCAGAAATCGGATATATAGAGAGGGGCAAACAACTGCATAACTTTCCCAAAATGTTGAACAGTTACTTGTTGAGCCTTTTGCCCTATATCTTCTAAAAAAGGCTCTGCTGCAGGCGACAATAACGTTAAAAAATCCAACTCGTTTAACGTTT
>NZ_JAEHGC010000008.1 GCF_016107705.1 Neobacillus cucumis | reverse complement strand
GAATGTTACGTTGGCTTCATTTCAAAAGAAATGAATATTATTGTTTGTTGACGTTTTTGTTTGTTTAGTTTTCAAAGATCAATATTTCTCAAGCACCGCTCAGAAGCGACTTTATTAATATATCATAGCGTGTCACATACTGTCAACACCTTTTTTAAAACCGTCATCCACGAAAAGTTTTAAGCAATCATTTCGCAGCGACGGTTATTAATATACCAAGTATCTAGAAAAAGGTCAATATGTTTTTTTGTTTTTTTACGATCATTTTTTATTAACGCGATAACATCTGTGAAAAATTCCTGCCCCTTTTGTCTCCACATTCACTACTTCTACTAAATGTTTATCAATTAAATATTCAAGGAGCACAGCCATATCAACAGAATAAGGGATTAATTCTTTTTCATTCATGATTTCATTAAATGACCAAAATTCCTTCTCACTAAGAATATCTAATAAATGAGTAGAACCAATCTTAGTTCTGGAATGAATCATAAACTCACTGGCAAGGAAGAGTAATTCTAATCTCTTTTCAAGCGTTTCTTCACTATTGACAAGTTCTTCATAAAGTTTAAAGATTTCCGGCTCAATTTGCTTTACCTGGTGCCAAACCGTTAATTCCGGATGGAGTCCATTTTCAATAATGGCCAATCTTGCTAAATGGTGCAAAGAGTGAACAACATAGTTATAGGCATCTAAATATAGATGATT
This sequence comes from Neobacillus cucumis, assembly GCF_016107705.1. The sequence goes on along the minus strand of NZ_JAEHGC010000008.1, from coordinate 222,738 downwards.
TTCAAATAACGCTTTTCCATCCACATACCGCCGAATTAATTTGGCAAATTCCATCCCCATTTTAATTTTTCTTCCGTAAAAAGGAAATTCCCGCAGCTCTTTTTTTAAATTTACTACATATTCATTACGATCAAATAAAATTCTAGCATCATCGATCCATTCAAATATCTTCCGATTCGAACCAAGTAAAATCCATTCCTTCAATAAATCCTCAACTATTATATGCATGGCCGCTTTTTTGTCTTGATAAGTATAATGCTTTATAAGTAACGGCTTTTCTGCCTCTTTTACAATAATCAAGAGAATATCGTCAAATGAGTCAGTTGTATGGCTTGATTTTTGTTTTTTCTCCACCATCAAAACTCCAAGAGTATTGGCTTGGCTTGCTCTTTCTTGATAAATCGGCCGAAGGATATCTTCCATTCTTAATTCCTCCATTTTTTTCAGGTAGCATAATATTTTCGACAATAACACGAAAACTCCTTCTTAAAATTGAGACAAATTTCGACATTTCTTTCCCGTAGTAATTTTTCTATTTTCATAAATATGGTATAGTTTCATTAGGAGGGGTAATATGGCTAAATATTCAAGTAAAATAAATAAAATAAGAACCTTTGCACTAGCTTTAATCTTTATTGGATTCATTGTTATGTACGGAGGAATTTATTTTCGAACTTCACCACTTATTATGACCATCTTTATGCTTTTTGGTCTTCTTTTTATTATAGCAAGCACGGTTGTTTATTTTTGGATTGGAATGTTATCAACGAAAACCATTCAAGTAAAATGTCCCAGCTGTGGCAAACCTACAAAAATGCTAGGACGGGTGGATATGTGCATGTATTGTCGTGAGCCTCTAACCCTTGATCAAAACCTCGAAGGAAAAGAATTCGACGAATCCTATAATAGAAAATCAAGAAAATAAACAGAGGATGTCCATACAAAGGACATCCTCTGTTCATAAGGCTATGTCAAAGAGCATTGTTAATTTTTAAAACATAGTTGATTGGCTCGGAAATCAACGACCAAGTTTAATAAAAAAAGAACTAATTCCTTCGAATTAGTTCTTTTACTTTTATTAATGAACTTCTTTACTGGAACATTCCGGACAGGTTCCGTATATTTCCATACGGTGATTATCTACTTTAAAGCCTGTTACATGTGAAGCCAAATGTTCCACTTCATCTAAGCCCGGATAGTGAAAATCGACAATTTTTCCACAACTTTCACAAATAACATGGTAATGCTGTGTGGTTATAAAATCAAAACGACTAGAGGCATCACCATACGTTAATTCGTTGACAAGACCAACCTCACGAAATACTCGTAAATTATTGTAAACTGTCGCCACACTCATATTAGGGAATTTCCCTTCTAAAGCTTTATAAATTTCATCTGCAGTAGGATGTGACATTGAGTTTATTAAATATTCAAGTATCGCATGACGTTGCGGAGTAATTCTTACCCCTGTATCCTTCAAGGTATCCAACGCTTCTTTTAGCTGGTTCATCGCCATGCACCTCTTTTCTAAAAAATATTATTAAATTGTAATTGTTATAATTAGTTTACTAATTTATTTATACTTTTGTCAATATCGATACCTCACAAATGGGTGCCCTTTTGATCAAGCATGCAAGGTTTGCTCTTTTTGTCCAATCTGATGGTTCACATACCTCGCTGTTACAAACAAAAGGTCCGAGAGCCGATTTAAGTAGGCCAAAACAAGCGGATTCACATCTTCCCCAAGTGTTACAGCACATCTTTCAGCACGTCTTGCCGTGGTTCTGGCAACATGAAAGGCAGCTCCTGCGGGATGTCCCCCTGGTAAAATAAAATTGGTTAATGGAGGGAGAACTTCATTCCATTCGTCGATTTGTTTTTCCATCTCTTCAATATCAGCACTAGAAAGGGACCATTTTACTTCCTTTCCTTTTGGTGTAGCTAATTCTGCACCGACATGAAATAGATTTGTTTGTATTTTATGATAGGCTTTTTCAATTATTTCTTTCCCTTGAAAAATTTCCTTGTTTAAATAGCTTAGTGCAAGCCCAATCATCGAATTGGTTTCATCACAGGTTCCGTAAGCTTCGACGCGCAGGTCGTTTTTAGCCACTCTTTGACCGTAAATTAACGAGGTAGTTCCTTTGTCCCCTGTTTTTGTATAAATTTTCATTCCTTGTACCCCCTTTTAATCCTGTTTTATATGTATGATGTAATATCTAAAAAAACAATTCGTTATGAATACTTCTATAAACATATTATAAAGCTTGCAATCATGATTGAATAGAATGGCATAAAAAAAGGGGCCACTATGGACCCGAAATTTTTATCTGAGGAGGTATGCCCTAATAAAATGATATTCAATCCTTGTATTATTGCATTGGACAAATGCCTTTACTGATGAAAATAGGCTTGAAATTGAAATAAAATTATTTAAGATTTTCCCGTATGTAGGTTAATGCTGCATCTACATGGCCTTTTACTTGCACCTTTCTCCATTCCTTCGCCAATTTTCCTTGTTTATCAATGATGAAGGTTGAACGCTCAATCCCCATATACTCTTTTCCAAAGTTCTTCTTTAACTTCCATACATCAAAGCTTTCGGCGACTGCATGCTCTGTATCCGCAAGAAGTAAAAATGGCAGTCCGTATTTCTCAATAAATTTTTGATGCTTATCAATCGGATCTGGACTGATTCCTAATATTACAGCATCTACATCTGTAAAGTCTTGAATCCGATCACGAAAATCACAAGCTTCTGTCGTACATCCCGGGGTCATATCTTTTGGATAAAAATAAACAACGACATTTGTTCCGCGGAAATCCGATAATTTTACTTTTTCACCATTACTGGCCTCTAACTCAAAATCCGGCGCAGTTACACCCAATTCTACAGTCATTAAAAACACCTCAATTCATTCGTCTATATTGATAGACTATCCAATCACAGGAAACAATGCAAACGATAATCATTTCTCCCGATTAAGCATCGCTCTTGCCACAAATGCCGCAGGAAGGGTATAGCCGATTAATGCTTCTGTTACCGCAATGATTCTTCCAAGCCCCAAAGGAATAATGTCTCCGTTTCCAACTGAGAACAACATCATCGCACTAAAGTAAAAACTGGATTCAAATATATTATTCCCGTGTTCATGATTGATTTCTTTGAGTAGTGGTATACCCTTTAGCTCAAAAAGCACATAAATCAAACCATAACCGATGATAACAGTTAAATAAATGCACCCTAAGTATAAAAAATTTTCTACCGAAACAAATTTCCCTTTTACTGTATTCGGAACAAAGAGAGTTTTTAAACTCATAAAAATACAAAACACTACAATTGGAAGCAAGAAATAGATCATATTTAATCACCCTTTATCTCGGAACATCCATTACCTCCATTCTATGCGGGCTTGGCCCATAAAATATCAAAAAACCAGACAATACGTCTGGTTTCCTTTTAAATATATTTAATTCCCTGCTCCCCGATATTTTTTTACGCCTTGATTCCAAAGCAGAATGGACAGAGCGAAAAAGATTACACCGATTACTGGGGTTAAAAAGGCATAAACGAACCATTCCTTTTTTCCAAGAAAATACGCCGCCGGATACACTCCCACAAAGGCAAATGGAAGCACCCATGTTAACACAAAACGAATAATTTTATTGTAAATATCAACAGGATAACGGCCATAATTACTAATATTGTACATCATCGGCATAAGCGAAGTTCTTGCATCCGCCCAAAAACTGATGCAGGCGATCATGATAAAAACTCCCCCATAAACGAGGGCACCGCCAACGACAAAAATCAGGAACAAAAAGGGATCATACCATTTCACCTCAAGACCGAGTTTAACCCCCGAATAAAACATTACAGCAAGACCGGTAATAGCACCTAATAACGATTCGAGTTCGATTCTCTCAAGAATAATTTGAAAAAGGCTGTGAATCGGTCTCGTTAAAATCCGGTCCAGCTCCCCTTTCACAATATAGCGTTCGTTAAAATCCCAGATATTAAAGAAGGCTGAAAAAACAGCATACGGAACAAGGAAAAAGCCATAAATAAAAATGATTTCATCTTTATTCCAGCCATTTAACAGACTCGTATGTCCGAACACAACTAAAATAAAAACGAGATTGATGGCTTGCGAAAGCAAATCTGAGAAAAACTCCACAAATAAATCCGCACGATATTGAAATCTTGTCTTTAAATATTGAGAAATATATTGAAAAAACATGGATGTGTAAAACACTTGCTTACCCCCCTTGTATGATTAGCTGTTTTTTTGCCACAGACCACAGGAACTGAATAGGGATAATTAAGATCACTACCCAGAGGAACTGTTGAAAGATAGCCTCCATTGCTTGCGAATGAGAAAAACCGCCAGTAAAAATCATACTTGGTATATAGCTAATCCCCTGAAAAGGAAGATATTTCATGACTCCCTGCGCCCAGCCCGGGAAAAAGCTGATGGGAAGAAGGAGACCGGAAAATAAATCAATAACCACTCGTTTAGCCCGAATCAATCCAGCATTATTATATAAGAAGAAGGTAGTAATTCCTGTTAGTAAATTCAGTTGAGTATTAATAAGAAAACTTAATATCGTAGATAACGCAAATAACCCCCAAATCCCCGGGTCCCAAGTGAATTTAATTGGAAAAATAAACGAAACAATGATCAAACCTGGAATCGAGAAAAAGAAAAGCCGAAAAATCCCTTCTCCCAATCCCTGCATCGTTTTCATGCCAAGATAGCTGTAGGGACGAATTAATTCAATGGCCACTTTTCCTTCCATAATTTCAAGCGCCATTTCCCGGTCAAGATTATTAAAGTAAAAGGCACGGGCCATCCATGAAACGGCAACATAGGTAGTCATTTGCACAACGGAAAGGCCTTCAATATGCTCCTTTGACCCATATATAGCAGACCATAAAAAATAATAGGCACCAATATTAATACTGTAAATTACAATTCCCGTATAATAATTAGTCCGGTAGGCAAGCATCATTAAAAAACGGATGCGAATCATTTCAAGATATTTATCCAAGTTTAATTGCCCCCTTCTACTTCCACCGTACCTTTTTCATAAATATTACGGATAATTTCTTCTGTAGAAATTTCATTGATATTAATATCCTTAATTTTAAAAGCGCTGACTACTTTGGCGATTAATTGAGAAATTAGTTCCTCCTTGTCCTCTATATTGGCAATATAGATGGCATCCTTTTCGTCTAACTCCCATTTAACCGGAAGTCCCTTCGTCACCTCTGTGAGTTTCGCAATTTCAATTTTTTCAAGAAATTGAAATTGCAATTCTTTCCCTTCTCCCCATGTTTCCTTAAGGTTTCTAAGAGCACCGTCATAAATGATTTTTCCCTCATCGAGCATAATCACCCGTTCACAAAGCGCTTCAATATCAGACAAATCGTGTGTTGTTAAGAGGATGGTTGTATTGTATTTCTCATTAATTTCCTTTAAAAATTCCCGGATTTTTAATTTAACCAGCACGTCAAGCCCAATCGTCGGTTCATCTAAAAACAATAATGGCGGATTGTGAATGAGTGCTGCGGCTAGTTCACATCTCATTCTTTGGCCCAATGATAATTTCCTTACTGGTTTATCTAATAGCGGTTCAATATCCAATGTTTTAATTACGTGTCCCATATGGTTGTCGTAATCTTCGTCCGATACTTTGTAGACTTTTTTCAAAAGACGAAAGGATTCTTGAACGGCGATATCCCACCAAAGCTGTGAGCGCTGGCCAAAAACAACGCCAATTGTCTGGACAAATTTCTCCCGCTCCTTATGCGGGTTCATTCCATTGACGGTGATTTGGCCGGACGTTGGCGTTAAAATCCCTGTCAGCATTTTAATGGTCGTCGATTTTCCTGCTCCATTTTCGCCAATATATCCAACCATTTCTCCCTGTTTTACAGAGAAGTGGATATCATTGACTGCAGGAACCACTTTATAATTACGGGTAAAAAGATCTCGGAAGGCACCTTTTAACCCCGTTCGGCTTGAATACGCTTTAAACTCTTTTCGTAATTTTTTAACTTCTATTGCATTCTCCATAGATCTTCCTCCTGAAACTTTCCCTAATGTGTTAGTTTAGCCAAATCACAGCACTAAAACAACCGTTCTGCTTGATTTTAGGATTGATTTTATAAGGGGACCGGCTTGATCCCCAAACTCCTTATGGTTTGTGGTTTCAGTCGCTTAGACCCCCAATTGGCTACCCCTAGGTTATTGCCCCTTCGAGCTGGTTACACCCGAAAAAGGATAAAGAAAGGCGGGTTCATTGCCCGTCCGACTTTGTTTCACCTTTTAAAGGGAAAAGGAACTCTGATTCATTGCCCTTCCGTGCTAGTTTCACCCGAAAAAGGGAAGAGGAGATCTGGTTCATTGCCCTTCCGTGCTAGTTTCACCGGAAAAAGGGAAAAGGAACTCTGGTTCATTGCCCTTCCGTGCTAGTTTCACCGGAAAAAGGGAAAAGGAACTCTGGTTCATTGCCCTTCCGTGCTAGTTTCACCGGAAAAAGGGAAAAGGAACTCTGATTCATTGCCCTTCCGTGCTGGTTTCACCCGAAAATGGGAAAAGGAACTCTGATTCATTGCCCTTCCGTGCTAGTTCCACCGGAAAAAGGGAAGAGGAACTCTGATTCATTGCCCGTTCCAGCTTGTTTCATCCGAAAAAGGGAATAGGAACTCTGGTTCATTGCCCGTTCCAGCTGGTTTTATCCGAAAAAGGGAAAAGAAACCTTCTTTCGGTTGCACAGACCCCTATTGGCAACCGAACCCCCAATGCTGTTTCATTTTTATCACAATCCGCCAATCCAATGATCAAAAAAACAGCAGGAAAACACTAAAATAAGTGATAAAATAAGAAAGAATCGAATTTCAGGAGGAAAAATTATGCAATTTACTAATTCAGAACGAATACATAGTGAAGCGCTTGAACACATTGTTGGCGGTGTAAACAGCCCGTCCCGTTCCTACAAAGCTGTAGGCGGCGGTGCCCCAGTGGTTATGGAACGCGGTCAAGGCGCTTATTTTTGGGATGTCGATGGCAACCAGTATATCGATTTTTTAGCAGCATACGGCCCCATTATCACTGGCCATGCCCACCCACATATTACCGAGGCAATCAAACATGCAGCTGAAACAGGCGTACTTTATGGTACCCCTACACCCCATGAGGTAAAGCTTGCAAAAATGCTGAAGGAAGCCATTCCATCAATGGATAAAGTCCGCTTCGTCAATTCCGGAACCGAAGCGGTTATGACAACCATTCGCGTAGCGCGTGCCTACACAGGAAGGGATAAAATTATTAAATTTGCCGGTTGTTATCACGGCCACTCTGATTTGGTCCTTGTTGCAGCAGGATCCGGACCTTCCACTCTAGGAACACCTGATTCAGCCGGAGTGCCAAAAAGTATCGCTCAAGAAGTCATAACTGTTCCATTTAATGAGATTGAGCCACTTAAAGAAGCATTAGAAAAATGGGGCGACCAAATTGCGGCAGTACTAGTAGAACCGATTGTCGGTAACTTCGGGATTGTAGAACCAAAACCGGGCTTCCTACAGCAGGTGAATGATTTAACGCATGCAGCAGGTGCTCTTGTCATCTATGATGAAGTCATCACGGCGTTTCGTTTCATGTATGGCGGTGCACAAGACCTTTTAGGAATCCAACCTGATTTGACTGCACTTGGGAAAATTATCGGCGGAGGTCTGCCAATCGGAGCCTATGGCGGACGTAAAGAAATTATGGAGAAAGTGGCACCGCTTGGCCCTGCCTATCAAGCTGGAACAATGGCAGGAAATCCCGCTTCAATGCTATCCGGAATCGCATGCCTTGAAGTGTTAAAACAAGAAGGAATCTATGATTATTTAGACAGATTAGGAGCGAAGCTCGAAGAGGGAATTTTAGCGGCAGCAAAGGAACACGGAGTTTCAATCACGATCAATCGATTAAAAGGAGCTTTAACCGTTTATTTTACAACAGAAAAAATTGAAAATTACGAGCAGGCGGAAAACACCGATGGCGAGACATTTGCCAAGTTTTTCAAGCTTATGCTTCACCAGGGCATTAATCTCGCACCTTCTAAATATGAAGCATGGTTCTTAACCATCGCTCATACAGTAGAAGATGTTGAAGCAACCTTACACGCGGTTCACAATGCATTTTCCTCACTTCACAATGAATAATTATACATTTTTTATGCACCGAAAGGGAGTATTTTCCACTCCCTTTTTCTTAAAAACCCCATGAAAACGTTTACAACTACATATTACCATCTCAATTCGATATGATTCTAATCTAATTTTGATATACAATTTTCTGTATATTTATTTGATTTCTGAAAATTCATATGATACTATAAGATTATTAATTTTCCCTTTTTGTTAATACCTCAGTAAAGTGGTAAACCACAAATACTTTTAACGATTATAGAAATTTCATAGGAGGTGAATCGGCTTTAGAGGACACCCTTTTGAAGCCCGACCACGATGACACAAAAATATAATCCTTCCATTTTTAAAGATTTCCACAAACATGAACACGATTCATGTGGTATTGTTGCCTGCCTTGAAAAAAGCAAGATTCCGACAAGAAAGAATATCTTCGATTGTATCAATGCTCTCGTAACAATGAATCACCGGGCCGGCTTTATTAACGGCGAAGGCGATGGCGTTGGTATTCATATGGATATTCCTGTAGCCCTTTGGAAAGAGAAATTACAAAACGCCGGAATTGATCCCAAGCTTGCTGAAAAAGAGGAGTTTGCCGTTGGGCATGTTTTTATCAGTCAAAAAACAAACTGGAATTCTACTAAAAATGAATTACTTCAAAAACTTGCAAAATATGAATTAGAATTGATTTTCGAAACAACAGAAGTTACAGACCCTTCTGCACTTGGACCCATTGCCATCCAGGAAAACCCTGTTTTCTGGCAATTTGCATGTCTTTCTAAAAAAAGCGGCCAAGAATTAACAAAGGTCCTATTTGAGGCATTAGTTGATTTTGAAATCAACGATCATATCCATGTTGCATCACTTAGTCAGAGTCATGTAGTTTACAAAGTCATGGGAGCAGGTGATATTCTCCCGCGTTATTATCAGGACCTGGCGAACCCGCTTGCTGCTTCAACGATCACTTTGGGGCACAATCGTTACTCAACAAATACCCTTTCTAGCTTCTTCAGAGTCCAGCCATTTAGTGTACTTGGACATAATGGTGAAATCAATACAATTGCTAAGCTTCGGGATGAAGCAAGAATGATTGGGATTCCGCTTGTAAAGGACGGCAGTGATTCACAAGATTTAAGCAGGACAATGGAAACCTTAATCTCAAGGGATGGATATTCTTTATTCGAAGCCATGGATCTTCTATTCCCGCCAATTATTAATGAAATTAAAGCCTATCCGGAAAAACTGCAGGATTTATATACGTACCTTCGCGAAGCTTGGGGACATTACGCACAGGGTCCTGCCGGAATCATCTCAAGATATGGCGATGAAGCTGTATTTAGTGTGGATGCACTTGGTCTCAGACCGCTTTGGATGCTTGAAACGGAAACATCCTATCTGTTCTCTTCAGAACCAGGGATTATTCCTTCAAGCGAATATGTAAATGATCCAAAACCCCTTGCACCTGGTGAAAAAGTTGGCTTCAAATGGCATGGAGATCAATTGGATGTTTATGAGCAAAATCGTTTCCAAAATGAAGTGTATAATCGAATCTCTAAGCGGTTAACGATTGCAAGCTCACGGAATCGATTACAAGCACCTAGCTTAAATAAAACAGTAACCATGAATTATCCGGATAAAATCCATAATGGACAATATAAGGCTTTCGGATGGGAACGTGACCATATCCAATTAATCGAACAAATGGCAGAAAAAGGGATTGAGCCAATCCGTTCATTAGGTCATGATGCACCACTAGCAGCTTTAAACCCTGAACGAAAAAATATCGCTGATTACTTTAAAGAAAGTGTAGCAGTTGTTACAAATCCTGCGATTGACCGAGATCGTGAAACAGAACATTTTTCAACACGTGTGGTAATTGGCAAACGCCCTTCTCTTTTCGTAAAAGAGGAAACGAATACCGTTCTGGAACTAATCACTCCTGTCCTAGTAGAAGGAAAAGCAGGTTTTAATTGTTCTGGAGAAATCGGACAGCCAAGCTTTGACCAAGTGATTCAATATTTTAATGAACAAAAACTAGCATCGTTTATCTCAACGACCTTCCGTAAAGATGAAGAAATCAACTTGGCACTTGAAAGACTTGCCTCTGAAGCGGTTCAGGCTGTTCAATCGGGAAAAACATTACTTGTTCTCGATGATGCCAAAGCACATCAAGAGGATTTCTATTGGATTGATCCGCATTTAGTAACTTCAGCAATCGATCAGGCATTGGTAAAAGCTGAACTGAGAAGAGACTGCTCTTTAGTTTTACGTTCTGCTGCTGTCCGTTCCTTGCACGATATTATCACTGTTTTAGGTTTAGGCGCTGATTTAATTAGTCCTTACTACATGTTTATGACTGTTCTCGATGAATCGACTAAGCCATTGACCAATTTGTACAGTGCATTAACAAAAGGGCTGGAAAAAGTAATTTCAACCATTGGGATTCATGAGTTGCGTGGTTATGGAAGATTGTTCTCAAGTATCGGTCTTCACGAAGATATCGCAAAAGTTTTAAATATTGTAAACTTCTTTGGTTCAAAGGAACTCGAATTTGGTTTCGAGGCAATGAAACTGGAGGCATATTCTAGGGCTGAAGATTACCAGAATGAAAAGGAAAGAGTCGGAAAGACCTTCCACCTCTTCCCGCGGATTTGGAAAGCAATCGGTGAAGTAGCCGCAACCGGTGATTACAATGTGTACCGCGATAAAATTTCAGAGCAGGAGTTGGAAAATCCAACGACTATTCGCCACTTGGCTGGCTTAAAAGCATCGAATCATCCAATTTCACCAGATGAAGTGGATATTCGTGTAGGCGATCATGATTTACCGTTTTTAATTTCATCCATGTCATTCGGGTCGCAGAATGAAATTGCCTTTAGAGCATATGCAGAAGGCGCTGACCGTTTAAATATGGTGAGCTTAAATGGTGAAGGCGGGGAAATTAAAGATATGCTTGGTAAATACCCAAAAACAAGGGGACAGCAAATCGCTTCCGGTCGTTTTGGAGTAAATGCCGAACTGTTAAACTCTTCGAACCTGTTAGAAATTAAAATTGGTCAGGGTGCAAAACCTGGTGAAGGCGGACATTTACCTGGCTCAAAGGTAACAGCAAAGGTTGCTGCTGCACGTAATGCAACATTAGGCTCTGATTTGATTTCGCCATCAAACAACCATGATATTTATTCGATTGAAGATTTGGCGCAAATGATTCTAGAATTAAAAACAGCAAACGATCAGGCGAAAATTGCTGTTAAAGTTCCTGTTGTTCCAAATATCGGTACAATTGCAGTTGGAATCGCAAAAGCCGGCGCAGATATTATTACATTAAGTGGTTTTGACGGTGGCACAGGTGCCGCAAGAATTCATGCCCTACAGCATGTTGGCTTACCAGTAGAAATTGGCGTAAAAGCAGCACATAACGCCCTTTTGGAAAGCGGACTCCGCCATAAAGTTGAAATTTGGGCAGATGGCGGTATGAAAAGTGCAATGGATGTAATCAAAATCATGCTTCTAGGGGCAAATCGTGTTGGCTTTGGAACATTAGCCATGCTGTCAATCGGCTGTACTACTTGCCGCGGTTGCCATTTGGATACTTGTCATGTTGGGATTGCAACTCAAATTGAATCAGAGGTTCAAGCAAAGGAACATGGACTAAGACGTTTTGTTCCACGTCAATTTGATTTAGCCGTACAAGGAATCATGAATCTTTTCACTGCTTTCGGTCAGGAATTAAAGGTACTTGCGGCCTCCCTTGGAATTCGTGATCTGCAGGAAGCAGTCGGCCGCTCAGATTTATTAGTACAAACAAGCGGACACCAAAACTTAGACCTTTCCTATTTGCTAAAAACACTTGAAATCAGCCAATTTACGAAAACAGAGGTATCAAAAACAATTGCTGAAGCTCAAATGCAGGTAGCCGTTGGGGCAGAATATCTTGATGCAAGCATTGATCAATTGCATAGTTCCCGTGAGTTTGAAAGTGTTACATCAGAGCAAAGGGTTTTAGGAAGCCGTGTTTCCTGCCACCGTGTTAGAGGCAGACTTGATGGTTCATACAAACAGTTAAAACCTGTACAGTTGAAGTATCGCGAAGGTTCCATTCCAGGAAATGGCTTAGGTGCATATAACAGCGAAGGCATCGTAATAACCGTTAATGGCGGCGGTCAAGATGGTGTTGGTAAGACATCCTTCGGAGGTAATATTCAAATCCTGAAATCGAAGGGCAAGAATGGCCGTTATTACAATGGCTCAGTTGGAAAAGGCTTTGGGTATGGTGCCCAAAAAGGACTTTTAATTGCACAGGGTAATGCTGATGCCCGTGCTGGAATTCGTCTGTCAGGAGCTGATTTAATCATCGGCGGTTCAGTAAAAAATCAAATTCCTGTGCAGGAAAATGGCAATATTGGCTCCAATGCAAACATTAAGGGATTTGCCTTTGAATATATGACAAATGGCCGTGGTCTTGTTTTGGGAGACCCAGGTCCATGGATTTGCGCTGGTATGACTGGTGGTGTAGTCTATACACGCCTTCAGCCTGAAATGGGATTAACAAAAGAGGCGATTCAAAGAAGAATTGCCAAAGGGGCTAAAGTTTCTGTTAACCCATTAAATGAAAATGGAAAAAATGATGTGAATGAACTTTTAGGCCAATACATCAGCTTACTTGAGAATGATGGCCAGGTTGAAGAAGCAAAACAGCTTCAATCCCTTCTAGCTAATTTGGAAGACCATTTCGTGCAAATTGTTCCGGTTAAAGAGCAAGCAGATCCATCCGTTTCAACAGAATGATTCAAAAGGAAAAACCATCCGCAAATCGCGGATGGTTTTTTTGTAGAAATTTCTTACATAAAATTCATATTAAATCTCTTGATTATATGTTTTAATCCATGTATAGTCTTTTATTGTTTCACATTGAACAAACTAGTATTAGATAATTTTTTGAAAGGAATTTATGCTTTTATGAAGTTAGGCGCCCGCATTTTAAAAACGGGAATAGCAATCATTTTGTCCCTTTATCTTGGTCAGCTGCTGCATTCGCCATCACCGGTATTTGCCGGCATCTCTGCCATTTTTGCGATTCAGCCAACCATTTATCGGTCGTATTTAACCATTATTGAACAAATTCAAGGAAATATCATCGGGGCATTACTCGCAGTATTTTTCGTTCTCACATTAGGAAATCATTTTACCGTCATTGGATTAGCAGCCATTATTGCCATAAGTATCAATCTTAAGCTCAAACTGGAAAATACCATCGGTCTTTCCCTTGTCACATTGGTTTCGATTATGGAAACAACTGGCGGGAATTTTATTCCGTTTGCGGCCATCCGGTTCTCTACCATCATGATTGGGGTATTTTCAGCTTTTATAGTCAATTTAGTGTTTATGCCGCCAAAGTATGAAAGTAAGCTTTATTTTAAAATATCGAGCACCACCGAAGAATTAATCCGGTGGATTCGCTTAAGCACCCGGCATGACTTTGAACATCATCTGCTGAAAGAAGAGATTGAAAAGCTTAAAGATAGTCTCATTAAAATGGAACAGTTTTATGGGATGTACAAGGAAGAACATAATTATTTTAAGAAAAAAAACTTGGAAAAGTCACGCAAGCTGGTGGTTTACCGGCAAATGATTTTCACGGCCAAAAAAGGTGTCGATACCTTAAGAAAACTTCATCGCTTTGAAAATGAAATCCTCCTGCTGCCGGAACATTTTCAACAGGCGATTCAAGAGCAGCTGGATAACCTTATATACCACCACGAACAACTCATGCTCCGGTTTATTGGGAAAGTACCGGAACCTGCAACCGATTCTGGAGGAAATGATTTTTTAAATAAAAAAGAGCTATATGATCTTTTTATCGCTCATCAAAGGGAATACACGGAACCAGATAATCCGCATCTTTATCATATCATGCAAATCACTGCATTTATTATTGACTACGGAGAACAACTTGAACATCTTGACACGTTAATCTCCAGCTTCTATTCCTATCATGATAATGAGGTTCCCATTGAAGAAAAAGGCCAGGAATAAAAAACCGAAGCAGATTTTTTATGCTTCGGTTTTTTCCTTTTGGTCCAGCTGTTGAACCTGAAATAATTTATAATAATTCCCTTGTTTCGACATCAATTCTTCATGGCTTCCTATTTCGACAATTTCACCATGTTCGATGAGAACAATCCGATTGGCATGGGTAATCGTTGATAATCGGTGAGCAACAATAAAGGTAGTCCTGTCCTTTGCAAGCTCCTCAAGGGATTCTTGAATAAGATGTTCACTTTCCAAATCAAGGGCTGATGTTGCTTCATCCAAAATTAAGATAGGCGGATTCTTTAAGAATACACGTGCAATCGCAATTCGTTGTTTCTGGCCGCCAGAAAGCTTTACGCCCCTTTCCCCCACCCGTGTGTTATAGCCCTCTGTAAGATTTAAAATAAATTCATGAGCATTTGCCGCTTTCGCCGCTTGAATAACCTCTTCTTCTGAAGCATCTGGTTTTCCTAACAAAATATTTTCTTTCACCGATTCACTGAAAAGAATATTATCCTGAAAAACCACTCCAATTTTGTCTCGTAAGGATTGAACCTTAAAGTGACGGATATCAACCCCATCCAGTATGATTCTTCCTTCTGTTACATCATAAAACCTAGGGATTAAGCTTACGAAGGTTGATTTTCCACCGCCGCTCATCCCAACTAAGGCGATGGTCTCCCCCTTTTTAACATCTAAGGAAATATTCTTTAATACCTTCTCTTCTGTTTCTCCATACGAAAAATTAACTTTCTCGAATGAAAGATCTCCATTAACGGTTGTACAGTCAATGGCATTCGGTGCATCGACAATATCATATTTTTCATCCAGAAATTCAAACACACGGTCCATAGATGCGAAGGATTGAGTAATAGTTGTTGAAGAGTTAACCAATCTTCTTAATGGATTATATAGCTTATCGATATAAGCAAAAAATGCCACCATTGTCCCTAGAGAAAGATCATGATGGATGACTAAATAGGCAGAATAACCAATGACAATTAAGGGGGCAATATCCGTAATCGTATTAACTGCAGAGAACGCCTTCGCATTCCAGCTTGTGTGCTGTAGTGCTTTTTCTAAAAAGTTCTTATTCTGCTTATCAAATTGAGTCTGCTCGTAGTCCTCAATCGCAAAGCTCTTGATGACAGGCATTCCTTGGACCCGTTCATGTAAATAGCTTTGGACCTCTGCAAGAGCCTGCGAACGAATTCTGGTAAATTTGCGCAGATTTCCAAAAAAGTATCTTACAGAAATAGCGTAAAGCGGGAATAGCAGGATGGATACAATCGTCAGCTTCACATTCATCGAAAACATAATAATAATGGCAATGACAATGGTTGCAATATCCAACCATAGATTCATTAAACCGGAAATGACGAAGGTTTTCGTTTGCTCGACATCATTTATTACACGAGATATAATTTCACCGGCTCTTGTGTTCGCATAATATCTAAAGCTCAATTTCTGAATATGGGTATATAGCTGATCGCGGATATCGTAGAGAATTTTACTTGAAGTCCATTGTGCAAAGTATTGCCGATAATATTCAATTGGCGGCCTAAGAATGACGAAAATAACAATCATTACTCCCAGCATGATCATTAACTTATGAATTTTCGCCTCATCGGCTAATGAGTGATTATTAATAATATCATCAACCACGTATTTAATCAGCATTGGGATGATTAACGGGATTCCGAACTTTATAACCCCGATCATAATGGTTCCGAGGATTTGAACTCTGTATGGCTTAACAAACTGTAGGTACCTGCGTATACTATTCAAAGAATTCTCCCCTGTTCTACATATGCTTTTACATCCAAATAAAAACCTGTTGATGATTGTTTCAACAGGTCTAAAAGCATTTTTATCTAGCGTCGATATGTTAAATAACGTTCATACCAAATATCAATGAAGTCTGGTGCAAAAGGGCCTTTCCGCTGACGAATCCAGCGAATGAGCTTATCTACGTTTCTCTTCAGAATTTGGTCGATTACTTCAGGGTATTTCATCTCTCGGCGATGGCGCTCATATTCATCTTCATCTAATAAATTAAATGTCATATCGGGATAAACCTTTATATCCAAATCATAATCAATATATTTCAGCGCTTCCCCGTCAAAAATAAACGGAGAACTTAAGTTACAATAATAATAAATCCCGTCTTCCCGAATCATTCCAATCACATTGAACCAGCATTGGGAATGAAAGTAACAAATAGCCGGCTCCCTAGTAATCCATGTTCTTCCATCTGATTCTGTTACAATCGTCCGATCATTTCCGCCAATCACTAAATTTTGCGATCCTTTTAAAACGGTTGTTTCTTCCCAGACCCGATGGATGTGCCCATTGTGTTTATAGCTATGTATTTGTACTGGTTCTCCTTCGATGGGTACGCCCATATTCTCCCCTACCTTCATTCCTGAACGCTTTGTAACCTATTCGAATAAATTTTTAAAAACCGGTAAATGGCAACAAAGTACAATTCCTCTTTTATATTATTATAACGGTTGAACAAGGATTTTAAAACAAAAGAGCCATTGAATTCAATGACTCTTAAGGAAAAATTTACGTATTTTCTTATATTTAGCCTTTTCTCACTACCTTGAAGGGGTTAAGTTTGTTACTTGATAGGACTGGATGACATCTTCTGTTTGTTTTTCAAATATTAATTGAATCTCTTTTAATTCTTTTTTCATCTGTTGAATATCAGACTGAATACTCTCAAGCTCCGTTTCATTTTGCAGCTTTTGCAATTCTGCTTCAATCTCAAGACAGCGTTCCAGCTCGGCTTGAAGGTATAATAATTTTTCCATTGTGATCATTTGTTCGGAAACTAATCGGTTAAATTGATCCAACCCATCACCGCCTTATATTTTGTACTTTATAAGTATTCTTGAACAAATCCATTTCTCCTTTGACTATTTATGTAAACTTTATGGAACATTTGTCGAATTAACGAAGAGTGATTAATTTAGAAATAAAAAAGAAGGCACTCTTCCGATTGAGAGCGCCTTCCATCTGTGTTAACTTATTTTAGCTTTGACCAAATTGGCCAGAACCTTGGTTTTTACGAGCTTCTGCAGCTTGGTTTTGCTTTCTAACCTCTGCAGCGTTTGTTTCGCTACCAAATTCTGTACCAAATGCTCCAGCTGCACCTGCTGCACCTGCACCTGCACCAGCATTAGCACGAGCTGATTGAGCATTTTGTTGTCTTACTTCTTGAGCGTTTGTTTCGCTCGCAAATTCAGTTCCAAATGCTCCTGCAGCACCTGCACCTGCTTGAGATTGAGCGTTTTGTTGTCTTACTTCCTGGATATTAGTTCCAGCTGAAGTTTTGTTGGCTTGTTGGTTGAATTTTGCCACCTGTAATCACCTCCACGAAATTAATGTACCCCCGAGGTGTGTGGACTATCCAAATTATTTTTGAAAAATAATTTTTTCTTAAACCAATAAGGAAATACCGCCATCCACAATAATGGTTTGTCCTCTAATCATGCTTGATGCATCTGATAATAAGAACATAACCGTATTAACCATATCATCAATTTCGACCATTCTTCCCGCAGGTGTTTTGTCTTTTGCCTCCTGAAGGAGTTCTTCGCGATTTGGAAAATGCTTCAGTGCCTCGGTATCAACTGCTCCACCGGAAACAGCATTCACGACAATATTTTTTTGAGCAAGCTCGACCGCTAAATACCTTGTTAAAGCTTCAAGTGCCGCTTTAGAAACACCCACTACCGTGTAATTTTTTAGATAGCGAATGGAACCTAGAGAGCTTATACTGACAATTTTTCCGCCACCGTTCTTCTCCATCAGCTTTGCAGCTTCCTGTGCGCAAAATAATAATGCCTTACTATTAATGTTCAACGTCCAGTCCCAATGAGATTCTTCAAGCTCCATTAACGGACGCTGCACACCTGAGGCAGCATTGTTAACAAAAATATCTAATCGTCCAAACTCTTGGTCAATTTGAGCAAACATATCTTTTACTTTATTTACATCCCCAACATTGGCTTTAATGACCAGTACTTTTCTACCAAGGGCTTCGATTTGTTCGGCGGTTTCTAGGGCTCCACTCTTACTTCTGGCATAATTAATGACAATATCATACCCTTCTTTGGCTAATCTGAGAGCCGTTGCTTTTCCAATTCCCCTGCTGCTTCCTGTAATTAATGCTACTTTTTGTGACATATGTATATTTCCCTTCTTCATTTGTGATTTCTTATTATTTTATCGCTTCTATGCATAGAAGACAATTGATTACAAAAGACTAAGTTGAATAACATGATTGAAAGGAAGAGGTAAATGTATAATGGGCGAGATATGACAGAACTTTCAATGATGTCGATTAAAGAGTGGGATGATCAAGAATTATCCTTTTTTCAGCATTCATTGCAGCAAATGGTTCCATACTTAAATAGTGAAGGACAAACGATTCATCGGGAAATTATCGAAGAAATCATGGACCGCGGGGGACTAAAAAAAGAATGAACACCGTGATCGTACGGCGTTCATTCTTTTTTATATTCTTGATAAAGCTTAAAGATTTTTTGGGTAAAAACCGGAAGGGCGTAATCCTCTGTATGATCTAGTGAAACAAATTTCCACTCTTGATTCTCGGTAAAATCCGTTGAAATCGTTCCTGTATAGATTTTTATCTTCCAAATTAAGTGGGAGAAAACATGCTCCACTTGACCAATCATCTTATCTAAATGAAGATTGAGACTTAAATCCTGTTCAAAAAGGCGGGCGATTTGATCACGGCTATTTTGAATCGGATGGTTGATTTCCAAATTCGGAAATTCCCATAAATTTGCGAGAAGTCCGGATTCAGGCCGTTTATGAATAAGCAAATCTCCTTTTTCATTAGCAAGAACAACTGCAGCAAGCTGTACTTCACGCTGTTTATTTTTCTGAGATTTGATTGGAAGTTCCGTCTGTACACCCTCATGAAATGCATAGCAATGTTCACGTACAGGGCAAAGCAAACAAGAGGGGGAGGTTGGAGTACAAATCAATGCACCTAATTCCATTATTGCCTGATTAAATTCTGATGGTTCTTCATGGGAAATGAGCTCTCTTACAGCTTGCTCAAAAACCTTTCGGGAAGAGGGTTTGGCGATATCCTCCCAAATGGAGAGAATTCTTGATAAAACTCTCATCACATTCCCATCCACTGCCGGCTCGGGTACACCATATGCAATGCTTAAAATCGCTCCAGCCGTATAAGGTCCAACCCCTTTAAGAGTGGATATTTCCTTTGGTGTATTGGGAACAACACCATCATATTTTTCTTTTACTTCTTTAACTGCAGAATGTAAATTTCTTACCCTTGAATAATACCCAAGACCTTCCCAAGCCTTCAGAACCTTATCTTCATTTGCCTCGGCTAAGGTCTCGATCGTTGGAAACCAATCAATAAAACGGTTAAAATAAGGTATAACCGTATCCACTCTTGTTTGCTGCAACATGATTTCTGAAACCCATACTTTGTACGGGTCCTGGTCCTTTCTCCAGGGCAGATCACGCTGCTCATTTTTAAACCATGTAATTAAATCAACTTGAAATTCTTTTATATTTACTTTCGATAAATTATTTAGAACATTTTTCATTACATTTGGGCCTCCAACTTGTTAAACATTACAAAATGAGGGAATATAATAGTATGCATTGTATTACGATAATCCATATTGATCATTTTGACAAGAATTGATTAGATTAAAGGAGGAACTTCCTTTTGGATACCGGAACTCACGTTGTCATGGGGATTGCCCTTGGAGGTCTGGCAACACTTGACCCCGTCGTAGCAAGCAGCCATGCAGCAACAACTAGTGTTTTAATCGCAACGATTGCAGGGTCACAAATACCTGATATTGATACTATTTTAAAATTAAGAAATAATGCAATTTACATTCGTAATCATCGCGGGGTAACACACTCCATACCGGCAGTAATTTTATGGCCGCTTGTACTTTTAGCTGTGATTTACCCATTTTTTCCAGCCGCCAATTTACTGCATTTATGGGCATGGACATTTTTCGCAGTATTTCTCCATGTATTTGTTGATATCTTTAATGCTTATGGTACCCAGGCTCTTAGACCATTTTCGAATAAATGGGTGGCTTTAGGTGTCATTAATACTTTTGATGCTTATATTTTTGCGATTCATGTTGTGGGGATTTTTATTTGGATATTTGGGGCAAATCCTGGATACACCTTTTTGATTATGTACTTTGTTATTATTGGTTATTATTTACTAAGGTTTCGCGTCCGACATAAGGTTTTATTGGAGGTCCGTAGAATTGTACCGGATGCGACGGAAATTATCATTGCACCAACCATGAAATTCCACCAATGGCGGATTGCCGCAATGAATGAGAAACAATTCTTTGTCGGAAAAGCTGTAAAAGATAAAGTGGAGATATTAGATTTATTTAATCGGATTCCAGTACCTGAAACCCCCGTCATTAAGGCAGCTAAAAAAGACAAAAACCTGTCTGCATTTTTATCCTTCTCACCTGTTTACCGGTGGGAAGTGGATGAATACGATGATTTTTATGAAGTCAGGTTTATTGATCTCAGGTATCGAAGCAACGGCCATTACCCTTTCGTCGCAGTTGTTCAATTAGATTGTAACCTAAACCGAATTAGCTCCTATACCGGATGGGTCTTCAGCGAAAAGAAACTGCGGAAAAAATTAAGTATTATACCAAGCTGATCAATAGAAAAGCGATGACATTTTATTTTGTCATCGCTTTTTATTTAAAAAATCCTTATATTTCGGATTCGTTGCGATAAAGTCATGAAGGCGATCTCCATAATTTTCAATCCATTGTTTTACAATCCGCTCCGTCATTTCGCTGCCAAGATAGTCTCTGCCTGCTTTTGCAGAGGTCGTTTCAAAATCATCCCATAATAATTCAATCCATGTTAGGGCCTCGTCATAGGTGAGTTGGTTATTTTTAGCCAGTAAATAATAGCATAACCGCTCATGGTACTCGTTCATACATTCACTCCTTTGCCATTTTCTTATAACATATCTGAATCTAATTAAGCAAATAATATAGATACGTGGTCAGCATTGATCTTTTGATGCTTTGCTTTTCACGATTTCTCATTCCTTTAGATGGAGGTACAGCATGAGAAACAAACAACATAACTTTCCTAATCAAAATAACAATAAGTTAGAGGGAGAGCCAAGAGCAAAAGCAGAGTATGCTTCAAAAAGAGCAGATGGAACCACTAATACGCATCCACAGGAACGGATGCGGGCTTCTGGTCAGCGCGCTAATGATAATGATACACCTGATTCTTTAACCTAGGGAGGCGTTACTGTGGGTAAACAGAAATTTTTCCAAAATAAGCCATTTTCAACACCATGGGCTAGTGCAAAACACCAACATTCTCAGATAAATGGCGAAAGCAAACTTACCCAAGACCTCATTATTTTAAAGCACCAAACCAGAAAACAGTCCTAGAAAACAACCAAACCAGAGAGTTTTCTCTCTGGTTTGCTTTTTTGTCCAGCTTCAGCGCCTAGTACCTCGAGGTTGTTTTGGGTATAACCAAGGCGCTTCCGCTTTTCTTATTTCAACAACTTTAACATAGAAATCGGCACTGCCTCTTCTTTTCCATCGCCTTTAAGTCGATACCCCCAGGCAAAAACTCCATTTAGATAATCGATTTTAAAGTATTGCCCCGGATCCCCTTCAAGTTCATAAATTTCACCCGGCTCAAAGGAATCGGGACTTATTAAATAGGCACGAGCCATCAATACTTTCCTTTCAAGGACAGCAAACTCATTTACCCTTCCTAATTGCTCTGCTTTCCGTGCTTTCTCCTGAAGAGTCGCAATTTCTTGGCGTAATTCATGTTCGCTCAATTCACTATATCGTTTCTCCTGGTGCATGTAATCCACTCCCAAAGTTTCGTTAGCCACTATATTTAAGTATAATTATTTTTGTAGAATTAATAAAGGAGTTTAGCAAATGAAAACAATCATGGTAACCGGTGCTGGGTCAGGGTTAGGTAAAGAATTGGCCTTATTATTTTCTAGGCAAAATTATCATCTGCTTTTAACGGGGCGGAACGAAGAAAAATTAAGGAGCACGAAAACGGAAATCGAAGCAGTTGGCGGGAGTGCAGATTATCTCCTATTAGATATTCGAAACCATAAAGAGGTACAAGAAAAAATCGCCGAAATTAGCAGGTCTTTTGAAATTTATGGATTGGTTAACAACGCAGGAGTGGGACATTTCGGACCTTTCCCGGAAATGACGCAGCAGGAAATTGCGGAGATGTTGGACACGAATGTTCTTGGAACCATCCTAATGACAAAATCGGTTCTACCCTACTTGATTTATCATGGTGAAGGAAAAATTATCAATATTATCTCAACAGCCGGACTTCGCGGTAAGGTAAATGAAGCCGTTTATGCAGCTAGTAAATTTGCGATTCGCGGCTTTACTGAAAGTCTGCAAAAAGAATTTGAGTGCAGCAAGATCCAATTTACTGCCGTTTACATGGGCGGTATGGATACTCCATTTTGGAATGAGAGCAATCATGTGAAAGACCCTTCTCGTTTTCGTTCCCCAAAAGAAGTGGCAGAAATAATTGTCCAACAAATCAATCAGGATTCCATTATCATTGAAAGTAAAAAATCATGACATTTTGTCATGATTCTTCTTTTTCTGCTAAGAATTTTTCTATTAAATCCATCGAAAAGCCTTTTCGATATAGTGCTTGTTTCATCTTTTGTTTATACTCAAAACCACTAAGATGACAGTATTTGCGATAAATCTTTTCTCCTTGAAACCTGATAGCTTCCATTTCCGCATCCGAATCCTTGTCCAGTTCACTTTCATTTACAGCAATTTGAATGATCTCAAATGGATATCCTTTTCGAAGCAGTAATCCTTCAAGCTTTTGTTTTACAATCCGCTCAGAGTCCTTTGTATTCTTTTCAAAAAACTTTTTAGCAAGTATCGAAGCTTTTTCAACTTGCAGATCATAAGGAAAATCCTGAAGGGCTTGTCTTGCAAAGTCCTCTTTTATTCCCCTGTCTTTTAATTCCAACCAAATTAAATCTGGTCCCTTGTCTGTTGTATTTACTTGGGTTCTGACAAATGCGTGGGCATATTCCCAGTCATCAATATATTTTTGGGAGGTTAATTTATGAAGAACCTCGTTAATAATGGGCTCATCAATTTCTTTTTTGGATAAATAATCCCTTATTTCTTTTTCGGACCGCATTCTTTTGGATAAATACTGGATAGCATGATGATAAGCTTTACGAATATCGTCCTGATACTGAATTTCCAGAAAGGAAAAATCGTCGAGCTCCATACCCTTTTTAAGCTGAAATTTTATTAAGACATCACTATCAACACTAAATGCAAATTCCTCGCCTTTTCCATAATCCATAAAAACATTATAGCGATCCTGATTTTTCTGTTGCGTGGTGATTTTCGTAATGATTGCCATTTTCCTCACCTCAACACTACTTTACCATGTTTTTCATGAAATATCGCAAAGAATTGAAAATACACAGTATCATTCCTTCCCTAAAAGGTAAAAATGGAAATAAGTACATATTGTGCTTAATTAAAATCCACTAAGCTTAATGACATTTAGCAAAAATATGTTGAAAGGAATGAGCAAAAATGGCAGAAAAAAAGAAAAAGGATAAGGATCGGGGAAAATATTCCTTAACCAGTATGCAAGAAGTAAGCTATCAAAGGGAATTTAAAATGGCAGATCGGGCTGGAGGATTTTCAGACAGAAAAACCAGACTGTAATTAAAACTTTGAAGCATTTCCCATTCATGGCCCTTTGTTTTTTGCTAACACTAAGAAAGGAACCAAGAAGGTTCCTGAAAGTTATCAATGAAAGGGGTTTTCGTAATGGGCCGTTCACGTGGGCATGGGTCTCGTGGTAAAAATAAAGCATCACTTCCACAGGTGCCAAAAAATCTTAAATCAGATGGAATCGATGAAGAGTATTCTGCTGAATTAGCCGATCAGGCAGATTTAGAGGCACAAGCACGAGCAAATGCAGCAAATCAGCGTGTGAATACCAAAAGAAATAGCTAACCTCTTTTAAAAAAGTTTGAATTTGAAAAAGAAGCAGGTGCCCTGCTTCTTTTTCGTTCAACTTTGTGGATAATGTGGATAATGTGGATTCAGCGTAAAAACCTCTTAAAATACAAGCTTTAAAGCTTTTCACATTTTGTTAACAAATTTTGTGGGTAACCCTGTGGATAATGTGCATAAGTTTGTGAAATGCTTATAATATAGGACCTTTGATGTGGATAGCACAGTTAATAAATGAATTTTCATTCATTTATTACAATTTAAAATAAACATTAAACTTTAATTGGAATTCGAGACAATTGGGTAAAAATCTTCGGTATGGGCTACGATATCCCCCCACCCCATAAAGTCCTCATCCGACACCTTCCAGGTATGTTTCTCTGTATCGTGACGGACTACGGCAAAATGAAAACAATCAGTAGAATAAATTTTAAAGCCGGCTTTTTTACTTTGATCGATAAAAAAGTAATCCTCCGCACGATTTACTTTTTCAAATTGAACTTTTTCACTAACTGCTTTTCGAAACATTAACGTTGCTCCGGCAACCGTGTCTGAGAATGAATTTTCTTCACCAGGGACTAAGACCAAGGCCTTTTTATTCTTAAAATAAATATAATATGAACCTTTGCCGACAATCGAAACCTTTTCGTCTTTAAAGGCCTGCATCGAACTGGTAATATACTCTGGGCCATAATAATCGTCATCATCGAATTTAGCAATAATATCATGAGTTGCCTTTAAAACCCCAAAATTTAAGCAATCTCCCAATGTTGCTTTTTCATGAAGTTGAAAAACACGTACATTTGGGTAATTCTTTGCTTTTTCTATCCATTTATCTATACTCATTGAATCCTTATTAAGGACAATGATTAACTCTTTATCCTTCCAGGTTTGCTGTTGATAATTATTAAAAACATTATTAATAAATTCATCTCTAATGGTGCAAGTGATAATGGAAACCATTTTTTCACTCCTTTCCTTTAAAATGATTTTACGAAGCAATAACTTTTTGAATAAAATTGGCCAAGTTTTTATATTTCCCTAGATTATTTAGTTTCCGCAGGTCTGATTTCAGTTCGTTTATTTGCTCTCCTCCAAAACCGGCCGCACCTAAAATATTAAAATGGCGAATATCCACTTTCAGCAAAAGGGCGATGGTTTCAAGGATGGAGATGAATTTATTTTGAAATTTTTTTGTTTTTTTGCCGTATTTATTAACTAAATTCTTATATTCTCGCAGGATATCGTTCATGGTTGTTAACCCAGTCAATCTGGATAGTTCTAAACTGAGAATCAGGATGTCTACATCATTGTGCTTCTTAATAAATAAATGATAATTCTCTATTGCCTCTTTCCATTTGTTTTCTGCGACAGGATGTTCTTGATGATAGGATACCAGATTCTTTGCATTAAGATATTTTGCCCCCGCCTTATAAAGGCGGTATCCTAATTCCCAGTCCTCATATCCATACATTACAAATTCCTCATCAAATACCCCGGCCTTGTCTAATAGCTCTTTTCTCATCGAAACATTACCGGTGAGAAGGGCCATCCACGGAAATTCAAAGCCTTCTAAGTCCGTTCCATATTTACGGGTAATGGTTCGAAACCAGGAGTTGGCATTCTTAATTAAAGCACCATAGGTCTGATTTGAAATATCACTTTTGTTAATGAGAGGATAAGGCTTTGCAGCCGCTTTTTCATATTGATTAAATTTATTATTAAGGTTTTCATTTCCTTTTACCATCTCAGCAATTCGGTCAAGTTTAGCACGATCATCTTTTGGAAAGATACAGGTAATGATATTTTTAGAATACATGACCCCCGACATAATAAGATTACTTTTTTCTTGGTGATACTTAACGTGATTCTGCACAAAATTACGGTCAACAAGCATTTCTGCATCTAAAAATATCAGGATGTTCCCGCTCGATGATTGAATTCCTAAATTACGCACCTTTGCCCTTCCAAGATTTTCGTTGTTTCGAATATATTTAAATTGATATGGCGCTTGATAGTTTTGGAGGGAGTCTTTCGTTTGATCTGTAGAGGCATCATCAATTAAGATGACTTCCATTTTTTCCAAATTGAATGTTTGGTTTTCAAGAGAATATAGGGTGAAAAGGTTTAGTGGATACTTATTGTAGGAAGGGATAATAATACTTACCTCTATTTTATTATTCTGATCACTCTTCAAACCTCTATATTTTTCAGTCTTTTTTTCATTATTCTCCGATACCGGTTCTTTGTTGATTTCTCTAGTGATTTTTTCAGGCCAAATGGCATATAGGCCATTCTCCCTCCCTTTCATTCTAGCATTCATATTTACTTTAAGCTGATTTTCGCTTCTGCTATGATTCCAGATTCTAACTTCTTTAATATCCCCGATAAAGAACACTCCCGGCGGGTAAACAATGGAACCTGATGGAGAGACATATTTTTTTGGACTCATTTCCCCTTCTTTTACGAAAGTACCATTGATGAAAAGAAAGGGTCTTTTCTCCTTATAAACAACGGCCACATGTACCCACTCATTAATGGAGGTCTCATAAACCAATGTGGCGTAAATATTGTTTTGTGTATATTCATAGACAGACACTCCATTCAATCCAACGGAGACGCAGATTCCGGAGCTATTTTGATCTTCTCCTCTTGCAGGACCAATAATATAATTTTTTCCATTACTGTTTACTGGAATTTCCCTAGACTGTTTATCGATTTGATGAATGTTTCCAGGCTTAACCATAAATTCATAAGTAAATGAATTTTTTAAATTTCCGATCAATCGGTCAGTGATGTTTCCTGACATGTTGCACCCCTTTTCCTTCCTTATCCTAAAACCTCGTCCGATTTAGTATAGCTTTTACACAATATGTACAAGGGTATAAATTGGACTAGACTATCTCCCATTTATGTGATGGGTTTTATATTTTTTTCAAAAAAAATAAGACAGCAGCCTTAGAAAGAAGGTGCTGTCTAGTGAGATATTTTATACTGTAACGGTTAACTTTTCCTTTCTATCTTGAAGGATTTGAGTTCCATCTAGAATTGGGTAATAACTTAGTGACGGATACTCTTTAGCTTTTTGTAAAATCTCCTCATCAGTGGTCTCAACAATAAAGGTTTGATTAGACAACCGTTCAACAGGGAGGATGGAAGGACTTAATTCTGTTCTACTCACCCCACTTATTAGCCAAAAATTATTTAATGAGCCAGTAGCGTGAGATAAAGCTTCTTTTACAGGATTAGCCTGAAGCTTTTTTTGCTGATTACTTTGGCTTACATAAACTAGGTCCTCGATAACTGCACTTGCGGTCGGAAACATTCCGGCGCCAGGACCTTGCAGAGTTATTCTGCCCACGATGTCTGAGTAGACATTTACCGCATTTTCTACCCCTTCCACATGATAAAATGGATGGGACATGCTGACGAGCACCGGCCTGACACTTCCAATAAGTGTATCCCCTTCCTTTTGAATACTCACAACATGCTTGAACCGAAAACCAAACTGATTTGCCACTTCAATTAATTCACTTGTAATAGAAGTAATTCCAACGCGTTCCACATCTTTCCAGTCAGGTTCATTCCCAAAGGCTACTCTGCTTAAAACCATTAATTTATAAAATGCATCAAAACCTTCCACATCATTGGTTGGGTCTGCTTCTGCAAATCCCTTATCCTGGGCTAATTTTAAGGCCTCTGCGAATGACTGCTTTTTCTCACGCATTTCTGTCAAAATGAAATTGGATGTCCCGTTTACAATGCCTTGAATTTGCTGAACACCATTCACTTTTAACAATTGTCTTAAGGTTTGAATGATCGGAATTCCACCAGCAACCGTTGCTTCAAATCCGACCGACACTTGGTGTTCCTCGGCGAGATTCAAGAGCTCTTTTCCGCGGTGTGCGAACATTTCTTTGTTTGCAGTAATAATATGACAGCCTCTTTCAATTGCTTGTTTTAAATAGTTAAAGGCCGGGTCTTTGCCCACAATCGCATCGACCACAATATCTAGCTGTGAAAGATTGATAATTTCATTGAAATCGGTTGTGATAAGCACATCCTTAGCGATTTTTCTTTCTTTTTGCTTATTTTTGATTAGAACGGCCGCGACCTCCACTTTCTTTCCAAGCTGAGCTTCAAGTTCACTTGCATGTGTTTGAATTGTTCGATACACCCCTTCGCCTACTGTCCCAAACCCTAAAATGGCTACCTTAACTGTCATTATTGATCCCCCCGTTATTAAAAAATGGAAAAAAGAAAACCCTCTTCCTAAGAAGAGGGCAGTCATCCTCCTCTTATCTTTCAGGTTAAATATAACCTGCAGGAATTAGCACCTTTTCAAGGATAACCTTGAAGGTTGCCGGGCTTCATCGGGCCTAGTCCCTCCGCCGCTCTGGATAAGAGTATTTATTAAATTGTTAGTTTAATTTTCCATGTTATGAATGAAATTTTAGTTGATTCCTGTCAAACTGTCAATGTTTTTTGAAAATTCTCTTCTAGCAAGTTATAAAGTTCCTCTGTGGATAAATGGATTTTTCCATTCCATTAAAACAGCATAATTACAGGATTCTTCATCCTCAAGATAGTTTTCTGCAAGTCCAATTGGGAACCTGCCACACTGTAGCAGGAAAGTGATTACAGGGTCCTTAACCTCTCCCTTAATGATTGCCTGCAAATACTCTTCCGGCGCCATTTTATTTGCAAACTTATGATAACCCGGCATTCTCCCGCCGCCAAGCAACCGCTCAAGATCCTTTTGGATGACAACGTGGTACATGGACTGCATCATTAGTTTTCCGAGCCCCAGGTTGCGATACTTTGGGCGGACACTTATATCGACAATGTACAACGTGTTGCCGTCCGGTTGGTGATTGCGGATATAACCGTGGTCAGTAATCTCCTCCCACTTATGGTTTGGATGGTTCGGATCAAAATCAACGCACAAGCCTGTCAGGGAACCCGCTAATTCACCGTTGACTTCAACGCATAATGCTCCTTCTTGAAAAAGGGTAACATGGTTTATTAATTGTTCCTCGTTCCACCATAATTCTGAAGGAAATGGCGGCGGGAAACATTCTTTTTGAATTTCTATGAGGTGGGGAAAATCATTCTTTGTATAATTGCGTACAAGCACAGGTACAGGCCGATTTTGGTCAAAAACATAAAATTCACTCCGATACAATAGGCCCCCTCCTATTTTTCCCAATCTGTATATAGATCCGTTCTTCGGTCACGCCAAGTTGTCACCGAGCCACGTTCTCTTACTTCATAAAGAAGTTCAAAGTCTAGGTCTGCCGTGATAATCATGTCATGATTGATTTCGCCTTCCGCTAAGATTCCTTGGGGTGGAAAAGGTATATCATTTGGTGTGATAATGGCGGCCTGGCCAAAATTTGCCCGCATAAAGTCCACCGTCGGAAGGGAGCCGACCGTTCCTGTTAAAACAACATAGACTTGGTTTTCAATCGCACGAGCATGGCTTGTGTAACGAACGCGGTGAAATCCATGACGATCATCAGTACAGGATGGACAGAAAATGACGTCCGCACCCTTAGCTTTTGCCATCCGTACGATTTCCGGAAATTCAATATCGTAGCAGGTAAGGATTGCAATTTTCCCTTTTTTCGTTTCAAAAATTTGAAAGGATACCCCTGCTTCCATATTCCATTCGTTTACTTCGGTAGGCGTGATATGAAGCTTGGCCTGTTCGCCAATTCGTCCATCTGGGTAAAAGAGATGAGCGGTATTAAAAAGCTTACCGTTTTTTTCTAAAACCTGGGTCCCTGCGATAATATGCATGTTGGTTTGTTTTGCGAAGTTGGAAAATAGTTCACGGTATTGGTCTGTAAAGCTTGGTAGATCGTCTATTTTCTTTCCTTTTCCGATGGATAGGAGCTGAGTGGTAAAGAACTCGGGAAAAAGAACGAACTCGGCGCCAAATTCTTCAGCCGTTTTTATATAATGCTCGCACTGGCGAGCAAATTCTTCAAAGGATTGGATGGTGTGTAGATGGTATTGCACAGCAGAAACTCTTAATTTCATTTTTCTCCCCCTGTTACTGATTTAAAATGACACTTATGAGAATTATCTATCATTTTGGTATTTTCTTCAATGGAAATGATTATGTAAAGGGGGAGGATTTCTAAATCTCTTTGGGCGTATTTTAGCGGCTATTTATAAAGTCCTTTTTAACATCATATGGGTATATTTAAATAAACTCACAATCTCCAACACCAAAATCCTTACTTTTTTATATCTTACCTCGCCCATGCAGAAATAGTCGTTATGTTCTCTGGTTTTGTCCTGCAGCAGCCACCAATCAATCGGGCACCGCATTCATACCAGTGATGGGTACTGTATCCGTAAGTTTCTTCAGATGATGCCCCATTCCAAGTTTTAGTGACTGCATCGTACTGCTCGCCTAAATTTGGATATACGATGATAGGTTTAACTGTGTGACTGTGCACTTTATTTATCAGCGAAGAAATGTACTGAGGCCGCGTGCAGTTTATGCCGACGGCAGCCACTTGATCATATTTATCCAGCCATTCTGCACACTCAGCAACCAGGGTTCCATCACTAATATGAAGCCCGTCTTTTGCACTGAAGCTAATCCATGCATAGGTTTTGGGGAACTCTTCTAATAACCTGACGATTGCTCTGGCCTCCATCAGACATGGAATAGTTTCGCAGGCAAGGATATCGGCACCGGCATCAATCAAGGCTTTCATACGGGGCCTATGGAAATTCATAAGTTCTTCTTCGGTCAAAATATAATCTCCTCGATATTCAGATCCATCAGCAAGGAATGCGCCATATGGCCCTACTGAACCGGCTACTAAAGGCTTCGGTCGGTTTGACCGGTTCTCGGGTATTCCCCAGAATTCATCGCGTGCTTTTAAGGCTATCTGGACGGATTTCTGGATGAGAATGAGTGCTTCAGCCTCGCTTAAACCGCGTCGGGAGAATCCTTCGACAGTTGCCTGGTAACTGGCGGTGATAGCACAGTCGGCTCCCGCTTTAAAATAATCAGTATGTACCTGTTTGATAAGCTCAGGATTTTCGATAAGTATGGTTGCCGACCAAAGACTGTCGTTCAAATCACAGCCATGACGCTCAAGTTCAGTTGCCATTGCACCGTCTAGTATAACTAACGGGAATTTCTCTAATATGTTTTCAATAGGATTCATTACAGTACCTCCGCTAAAGTAATTTTCTGTGCTCCCTTAGAAATGATAAAAAAACGAGGACTTTCTATTTCTAATATCTCAGTGTTATAGAGTTCATCAATATAGACCAAAGTGGTAAAAATATCTTAGTAGTACTTAAGTTAAACAGATTTCAGGTAGATCCGACGCGATGAATTTGGTTAAAAAGGACAGACCCTCCTGCGAAAGAGGTCTGTCCAAAGTCAGGTTAAATTCATTCAGCAATGGTTTGGATTAATAGAATAATAGTCTGACAACCGCAAGATATTTGTAGTATTTTTCATTAACAGTTTTTCACAACATTAATGATAGTATCTATAGTATATTCCAGTTTAATAGATCTCTTATACCAAACCTCTCTACTTAATATTATCTATATACTGACTGTGTTCATCATGAGAATCTAATAGATTCTTTTTTCCGCGATGCTTCATATAGTAGAAAAAATAGCAAAAAACAATGAAGGGTACTCCGCTGTATAGAGCAATTCGTTGGCTTTGATCGAAAGCAAGTCCTACACAAGAAGCAAAACATAAAACAAAAGCAGCGATGGGCACAATGGGATACAGAGGTGTACGAAATTTCAAATGTGTAATATCCCCTCCCTCTTTAATAAAACGCCTTCGAAACATATACTGCGATAACACAATTCCCATCCATACAGTAACCACGGCAAATCCTGAAATAGCTACAAGCACTAAATAAACTGTATCTGGTGCAACTACACTAGAGAATAACGATAAACAGGCTACTGCCATACTTAAAATTAACGCATTAAGCGGCACTCCTTTTGAGGTTACCTTTCCTAAGTGGGGGCTTATTGTTTTTTCGTTGGAAAGAGACCATAACATACGAGTAGATGCATAAAGACCGGAATTTGCTACGGATAATAAAGCTGTAAGAATAACGAAGTTCATGATATCAGCTGCATAAGGAATTCCTATATTATCAAAGACCATAACGAATGGACTTTCAATGACTCCTGCTTCTTTCCAAGAGATTAATCCAGATAATACAAATATAGCGCCGATAAAGAAAAAAACGGTTCTCCAAATTACATTTCTTACGGACCGGGGAATGTCTTTTTCAGGATTTTCGCTCTCTCCGGCGGCAATTCCAATAAGTTCTGTTCCTGAAAAGGCAAAGTTTACGGAAATCATAGCCATTAAAACTGGAAGCATCCCATTAGGAAAAAGACCTCCTTCGCCAGTAAAATGTGAGAGCATGGGGGCAGACGTATGGCCTTTCATTGGTATGAAACCAAACATCGCAGCTCCCCCCAAAATGATAAATAAAATAATGGTAACTACTTTAATTCCGGCAAACCAAAATTCTGCTTCCGCAAAAAATTTTACTGAAAAGGCATTTAGTAGAAAAAGGGCAATCGCAAAGATGGCACTCCATATCCAAACAGAAGTATCAGGAAACCATCTCTTCATTAATAGACCGGCGGCCGTAAATTCCGATCCTACTGTTACCACCCAGGTAAGCCAGTACATTACACCAATAGTAAATCCGGTAGCAGGACCGACATACTTTGTAGCATAGGTTTGAAATGAACCGGTTACCGGCATGGCTACAGTTAATTCTCCTAGGCATAGCATAACAAGATACATAATCAATGCCCCAACCAAATATGCGAGAATCGTCCCTCCTGGTCCAGCTTGATTAATGGTATAGCCCGTACTTAGAAAAAGGCCCGTTCCAATTACCCCTCCTAGCGATATCATGAACAAATGTCTGCTTTTCATTGTACGCTTTAACTGATTTTGATCAGAATTATTTGTCTGTAGCATCCAGTTTCCTCCTTTGGTATAGGTAACCACGCGGCCAACCTATTAGGACAATTTCTATTAAACTAGCATTATACCACTAATTTGTTTTTATTATCTTTTAACGGCAACCTTAAAACAAACAACTTTTGGTTCGGTCATTTCTTGAAGTGCAAATTTAATTCCTTCACGACCTATACCAGAACCTTTTACCCCCCCAAAAGGCATCGCATCTATTCGGTAATCGGAGCTGTCATTTACAATAACCCCGCCTACATCCAGCTTCCGTACAGCCCCCAAAGCATGGTCTAAATTTTGAGTGAAAATACCTGCTTGTAAGCCGAAAGCCACATTGTTAGATTGAAAAATAGCTGTATCAAGATCTGGAACACTATAAAGGGTAACAACTGGTCCAAAGACTTCTTCCGTTGCCAGCTTGCAATCAGCTGGGACATTCTCTAAAACAGTTGGGTAATAAAAAGCTCCCTCTCGTTTGCCGCCACAAAGCAATTTTGCACCGCTTTCAACGGCTTCATTAACCCAACTCTCCACCCTCTTTGCTTCCTTTTCTGATATCATTGGACCCATATCGGTTTCCTCTGAAAATTTATTACCCACTCGATACTTTAGAGTACGAGTAAGGAACCTTCCGACAAAGTCCTGATAGATCCCTTCTTGAACATATACTCTTTGCACTCCAAGGCAATTTTGACCTGCAGCCCAAAAGGCTCCGGAAACAGTTGATTCAACGGCTTCTTCTAAATCAGCGTCTTGCAGAACGATAACCGGTGAGTTCGATCCTAACTCCATACTGAACTTTTTCATGCCCGCCTTTTGCATAATCGCTTGGCCAGTAGAAAGTCCCCCTGTAAAAGATATCATTCGTATCGCCGGATGGGTAATCAGGCTTTCTCCCATATCACTTGGATAACCGGTAATGACAGACAAAACTTTAGGAGGCAAACCTGCTTTTTCAAATGCTTCTGCCAATAATAGAGCACTTAATGGTGTAGCTGGTGCTGGTTTAACGATGATTGCATTTCCAGCAGCAATAGCTGGCCCCACTTTATGTGCAACAAGGTTTAATGGATCGTTAAATGGCGTAATCGCCACAATGATTCCAATTGGAAAACGATAATAATATCCCATACGATCTTCACTTCCCGGCATTTGGTCAAATAGAATCGTTTCTCCATTTATTCTCCTTGCCTCTTCTGCACTAATACGAAGAGTCTCAATACAGCGTAATACTTCTTTTCTTGCCTCTTTAATTGTTTTACTTCCCTCACATGCAATGGTGGTTGCGAATTTATCTTTATGCTCATAAATCCAGTCAGCAGCACCATTTAAAATCGTGATTCTTTCGTGCGTCGACATGTCAGCAGCAATTTTTGCTCCCTTTTTTGCCTCCTCTATAGTATGAAGTACATCTTCCTCATTAGCGGCAGGGACAGTTGCGATTAAACGATTATCTTGGGGGTCGAAGACTTTAATGCTTTTGGATCGGGATACCCACTTTCCAGCTAGAAACATCTTATTTTCTTTTGTCTGTGTCTCTATAAATGTCATTGTGTAACCACCTCATATAACTAATTTTTCATTTTGTAAGTTAATAGTGTAAAAGATTACAATTGACCGCGGCTAATATTAATTAAATCAATAAGAATAGAGAATCCGGTTTCCTTTCGGCCGGCTCCGGCACCAATAAGCGTGATTGGACCGGCTAAATCGCAATCATATGTAATGGCATTTTGGGCACCTGAGACTCCAGCTAAAGGATCTGTAATCGGTATCGCTTCGGGACCTACCCGTGCGATGACTTTATCACCATCTTTTATACATTTAGCAATAAGTTTCCACCTTTTACCCTCAGATTTTGCCCATTGGATATCTTGTAGTGTAAGATGACTAATTCCTTCACATTCTACTTCTTCTCGTTTCATCGGAACGTTCATGACAATATTAGCTAGAATAGTAGCTTTATATTGGGCATCATACCCCTCGACATCACTTGTAGGATCGGCCTCTGCATAGCCAAGAGTTTGTGCCTCAGCCAATGCCGCCTCATAACTCAGGCCTTCTTCCATTTTGGTTAAAATATAATTGGTCGTTCCATTTAAAATCCCACGTATTTCAGAAATAGTATTTCCTGCCAATGCAACGAGGGGCATTCTCAATGCAGGTGTTCCGCTCATGACGGTTCCTTCAAAGCCCCATCGAACATGATTCTTTCTAGCTAACTCAATCAGTTCTTGGTAAGCTAAAGAAACTGGACCTTTATTACTCATAACTACATTCTTTCCGCTTTCAAATGCTGCCTTACAATGATCGATGGCAGGTTGGCCTGTTTTTACGTCTGTAAAAGTAATTTCTACAACGGTGTCCGCATTACTTTCACGGATGGTCTGAAAACTATCCCATCCTCTTACCAAACCAGGGCTTTCCGGGTAGCAATTAAGTTTCCCTGTTTCCTTTACAGCTTGTAATGCTTTAGCAATATCTAAGCCTTCTGGATGATAAAGAGATCCCTTAACAAAATCGGAAATCGCAACAATTTTTGCATCAAAACCAAGTCCGCTGCGTAACAATTCACCTTTTTCTTCTAAAATTTCTGCAAATCCTTGACCAACTACACCAAAACCAAGCAACGCAATTTTATGTGTCATACTTTATACCTCTTCCATTGTTATATTTTCACTTGCTGCTATTAACAGGCAATTGCGATTCTAAAAGGGAAAAAGCTTGTTCTAAATCCGCAATAAGATCTTCTGTATCTTCAATCCCTACGGAGATACGAACCAAACCCTCTGGAATACCAAGAGCTTTACGTTCCTCAAGAGTACATTCAACATGGCTGGTCGTTCTTGCCGGTCCGTATATTGTTTCGACAGCCCCAAGATTTCCAGCTTTGTGTGCATACCGTAATTTTGGCAATAAAATTTTTATCGCCTTCATTTCATCTTTCAATACAAAACTTAATATTCCGCCAAAACCCTTCATCTGTTTCTTTGCAATTTGGTGATGTGGGTGTGTTTCTAATCCAGGATAATAAACTGCTTCTACAAGTTTTTGCTTTTGCAAATACTTTGCAATCACCATTGCACTCTTTTCTTGTTGCCTGACACGAAGTTTTAACGTTTTCATCCCTCTTAAAATCAGATAAGCTGACCATGGGTCCATGGTTGCTCCATTAATTTCACGATAGTGATACACTCTTTTCATCAGTTCTTTGGAGCCGCACACCACACCCCCTAACGCATCGGCATGCCCGCTTAAAAATTTAGTGGCACTATGGATGACGATATCAACTCCTAATTGAATTGGATTTTGATTAATAGGAGTAGCAAAAGTATTGTCTATTATCACCAATGCCCCCATCGATTTTGCAGCTTTCACCATTCTTTCAATATCCGTAATTTTCATGGTAGGGTTGGTAGGAGACTCCAAATATAAAACCTTACATCCTTTGGCCACTTCAGCTTCAATTTCTTCATGATTTCCAGTGTTGCATAACGTTACATCTACATCGATATTCGGTAAAAATTCAGTAAAGATTTTATTGGTTCCTCCATATGTATCTTTCACGGATATTACCCGGTCGCCTGGTCTTAAAAAGGTATATAAAGTACTGCTAATAGCAGCCATTCCCGATGAGAAAGCAATCGCTTCCTCCGCCCCCTCAAGAATTCGTACCTTTTCTTCAAAAGCTTGTACAGTTGGATTTGTCATTCGATTGTAAATATGTCCAGGTTTATTTCCGATAGCAACTTCTTGCCACTCATCCACGTCATCGTAATTGTAGGCTACACTAAGCACCACAGGTACTTGGGTTGCATTGTAAGCAAGAGATTCCTTTTCTCCTGCCCATACAGCTTTTGTACCGTCTTGTATATCTTTAAAGTTTCTATTGCTCATGTTTCTACCACCTCTCATTTTTATAACTTTGAAAATGTCCTTTTGTATCCCAACTAAATTTTGGTTAAAAAATCCTCCTTTACGATAAATTGTTTGCACTTCTCTTTTTAATGCAATACCTTCTTCGGACAACATTTTATTAAGATACCTCAAATTATACAATATATTGAATAATGTATAATACGCTGAATTATCTGAAAATTATCCTTATGAAAATTATATAATGGACCTTTTCTATTTTCAATGTTAAATTTAAAAAAATATTTTAAAATTTAACTGTTTAGTTTTAATAATTAAGATATATTTGTATTGAACGGTCTTAAGAAACCACCGCTCCGCTTCTTCTGCTATTCTTTACCCTTCCTAATATAGGAACCTATTATGGTATAGATTAATAACATATTAGACTTGGAAACAATAGATTTAATAGGATAATGAGTTACTTTGGGGACGATATTGAAGAGATATTGAAGAATTTGGATGCTCATGCTAATATAAAAAGCGAGAATTTCCACTTTTTTCACTTAGGGGGAATAACTATCAAAAAGAGGTACCGATCACTAAAAGACCATGTATATGATCATATAGCCACAGAAATTCAGAATGGAACATTGCTTCCCAATCAAAAGATAAATGAAATAGCACTAAGCGAGAAATTAGAAGTAAGCAGGACCCCTATAAGGGAAGCCTTAATCCAGCTAGCTTCTGAAAATTTACTAGAGTTCTTTCCCCGAAGAGGATTTATCGTTAAAGAAATTGATACCAAGAAAAAGCTCGATGTTTTTAGTGTCGTTGGTGTACTGGATGCCTTTGCAGCAACTTTAGCTCTGGAGAATTTGACCGAAGATGACATGGAACTAATGGAAGAACTAGTTAGGAAAATCGACCTTTCCATTTCAAAGAAAAATTATTCAGATTATCAAAAATACCAAAACCAATTCCATAAAGTATATATTGATAAGTGTTGCAACCCTACATTAATTGAGCTTCTTGATTCTTTACAGAATAGTTTTGTCAGGCAGATTTATTTAAGTAAAGACGAAGAAAAACTTTTTACAGCATTAGAACAAATGAATGAACAGCATAAACAAATTATTGATTACTTTAAAAATAAAGACAAAGAAAGTTTAGAGCACCTGATTAAGAATGAACATTGGAAAATAACTCATATCGATATGATATAAAATATGGGGCCGATTAAATGATTTATTAGAAAAATAATTTAAGTCAAATGATTTTCTTGGGTAAATTCCGATTCCCGTAAAGGCATGAAAATGGCGCTCTTATCAGCGCCCCCAGCCTTCTTCCATAATATGAAACACCTGCTTTATGCTCCATTTCAAAAAATTCCCCCTAGAAAAAACAGCAATTAGGACATGCAATCGTTAATCTATATTTTCTAATTAACCTGTAACGTTCGAATAAATCCTTTTCCACATTTCAGTAAAAAACACATAACAAAAACCGGCAGCCCCTGGCTGCCGGCTTACTATCACTATTTAATTCTCAAATCTATTATTTCTGGAGTTTTCCTTCAGCAAGCTTAATTTGTCCTAGAACTTGCTCTGGTGCAGTACCGCCAAAGCTGTTACGAACCGCCACCACATGCTCCGGTGCTAAGACAGTATAAATATCATCTTCAAATAACGTGCTGAATTCTTGATATTCCTCAATCGTTAAATCAAGCAAAAACTTTCCATGCTGAATGGCATATAATACAGTCTTCCCAATCACCTCATGCGCCTCACGGAACGGCAAACCTTTACGCACTAAATAATCTGCAATATCGGTCGCGTTGGAAAAATCATTATTAATGGCCTTACGCATTATATCCTTATTGACCGTCATCGTTTCAATCATAGGAGCCAATAATTTTAGTGAACCTTCAAGGGTTTCAACCGTATCAAACATACCCTCTTTGTCTTCCTGAAGATCCTTATTGTATGCAAGCGGCAAGCCTTTTAGAACGGTTAGCAGCCCAATTAAATTCCCATACGTACGTCCCGTTTTCCCTCTAAGTAATTCTGGAACATCGGGGTTTTTCTTTTGCGGCATGATGCTTGATCCTGTACAGAATGAATCGTCGAGTTCAACAAATTGGAACTCTTGGCTTGACCAAATCACAAGCTCTTCAGAAAAACGCGAGATATGTGTCATAATAATCGAACCAATTGATAAAAACTCCAGGATAAAATCGCGGTCGCTAACAGCATCCATACTGTTTGGATAGATGGTTTCGAACCCTAATAGATCCGCTACTTTTTCGCGTTTAATCGGGAAGGTTGTTCCAGCCAAAGCACCTGAACCAAGAGGCAGCCAATTGATTCTTTTTAAACTATCAATCAATCTTTCTTTATCACGCTCAAACATCCAAAAATAAGCCATTAAATGATGCGCAAACGATACAGGCTGAGCACGCTGCAGATGTGTATATCCAGGAATTAATGTTTCAACATGCACTTTCGCCTGCTCAACTAAGGCCTGTTGAACATTTTCAACCAATGTAATTAATTCCGTTGTTTTTGTTCGTAAATAAAGATGCATATCCGTAGCTACTTGGTCATTCCGGCTCCGCCCTGTATGCAGTTTTCCGCCAACAGGACCGATTTTTTCAATTAATAGTTTCTCGATATTCATATGAATATCTTCATCTTCTACTAAAAACTCAACTTCCCCATTTTCAACCATTTGTTTAATGGAAAGAAGCCCCTGTTTAATTGTTTCCGCATCTTTTACTGGAATAATGCCGCACTCCCCGAGCATTTGCACATGCGCTATACTCCCTGCAATATCCTCTAATGCTAATTTTTGATCAAATGTAATAGAGGCTGTGAATTCCTCAACGAGCTTATTTGTTTCCTTTGTAAAACGGCCGCCCCAAAGCTTAGACATTGCTGCTCCCCCTTAAATATGAACAAGATTGCCCCCGAATTATTTCGAGGGCTTCAAATGATTATTTGAATAAACGTATTTCAGCAGACTCAAAATTATTTTACTACTGTGTCCTTTTGGTTCACCTCAGAGTATACCTTTGTTGGAAGACCCCAAAGTTTGATAAAACCAACCGCTGCATTATGATCAAATGCGTCGCCTTTTGCATAAGTTGCCAATTCTTCATTGTAAAGGCTGTGCACAGACTTACGGCCGACAACCATATGATTGCCTTTATGAAGCTTAATGCGGATGGTACCAGAAACAACTTTTTGCGTTTCATCAATAAATGCATCAAGAGCAGCTTTAAGTGGTGAATACCAAAGACCTTCATAAACAATTTTCGCCATGTGCTGGTCAACCTGGGTTTTAAATTGGGTTACTTCACGAGGCAAGGTTAAAAATTCTAATTCTTTATGTGCATTAATTAAAATTAATGCTGCTGGATTTTCATAGACTTCTCTTGATTTAATTCCTACTAATCTATTTTCAATATGATCGATACGGCCAATACCGTGCTTGCCGCCAAGTAGATTCAAGGCTTCAATCAATTGAACTAATGGTAATTTTTCACCATTTAGAGCTACAGGAACACCTTGTTCAAACTCAATTTCAATATATTCCGCTTCATCTGGAGTTAATTCAATTGGATTGGTCCAGTCGTAAGCTGCTTCCGGAGCTTCTGCCCAAGGATCTTCTAAAACTCCCGCTTCACAAGCACGTCCCCAAATGTTTGCATCAATTGAGAAAGGATTATCTAAATCTACTGGAATTGGAATCCCGTTTTCCTCGGCATATTTGATTTCTTCATCACGGGTCATACCCCATTCACGTACTGGAGCTACAACCTTTAAGCTAGGATTTAATGCTTGAATCGAAACCTCGAAACGAACCTGGTCATTCCCTTTACCTGTACAACCGTGTGCAACAGCTGTTGCGCCTTCTTGCTCAGCAACTTCTACCAATAATTTAGAAATGAGTGGTCTAGAAATCGCAGAAGAAAGTGGATATTTTCCCTCATATAAACAATTAGCCTTTAAAGCTGGTAAAATATATTCTTTTGCCAGCAATTCTTTGGCATCAACCATAATCGCTTTAATAGCGCCGACATTTAACGCTTTGTTTTTGATTGCCTCTAGATCTTTTCCTTCCCCAACATCAAGACCTAAAGCAATTACATCATAGCCATATTTTTCTTGAATCCATTTTACTGAAACTGATGTATCTAAACCGCCTGAATAGGCTAATACGATTTTTTCCTTTGCCATTTCTATTTCTCCTCGCATCAACTTTGTATTTAAATTCATTTGATAGTATTATTATACATCAATATTCAAAAAAATAAAGACTATTTTTGCAAGAATTCTTTTAAAATCGCTTTTTGTGCATGTAAGCGGTTTTCTGCTTCATCAAAAACAACTGAATGAGGACCATCAATAATGTTGGCTGTGACCTCTTCACCGCGGTGTGCCGGCAGACAGTGTAAAAAGATAAAGTCGCTTTTGGCATGTTTACAAAGATCGTCGTTTACCTGAAAGCCTTCGAATGCCTTTAGACGTTTTTCTGTTTCTGCTTCCTGCCCCATACTGGTCCAGACATCTGTTACAACAACATCAGCATCTTGAATGGCTTCAACCGGATTATGAGTAATCGTGATTTGTGCGCCTGTTTCCTTGGCAATTTGCTCCGCATTCTCAACAATCGTTTGATTTGGCATATATCCTTCAGGGCTTGCAATACTGATATCGATTCCTACCTTAAGCGCCCCTTCAAGCAAGGAATGGGCCATATTATTATATCCATCGCCAATATAGCACATCTTTAATCCGGCTAACTTGCCTTTGTGTTCAAGAATCGTAAGAAGGTCTGCCATCACCTGGGTTGGATGCTGTAAGTCCGTTAAACCATTGATGACTGGAATTTCAGCATGATGGGCAAATTCCTCAATCGATTCATGGGTAAAGGTACGAATCATTAATGCATCCACATAACGGGAAAGCACTTTCGCCGTGTCTGAAATGCTTTCCCCTCTTCCCAACTGACTGTCCTTCGAGCTTAAGAAAATTGCCTGTCCACCTAGCTGCATCATCCCTACTTCAAAGGAAACTCTTGTACGTGTAGAGGACTTGTCAAAAATCATTCCTAATACCTGTCCGCTTAAATATGGATGTGGCTTTCCTTGTTTTTGCATAGCTTTTAGTTCCACGGCGACATCTAGTAAATACAGAATTTCATCTGTAGTAAAATCCGAGAGTTGTAAAAAGTTTTTCCCTTTAAAAGTAAACTGTTTTGAATCAGCTTTTTTCATTGTCTCAATCATCGATTACACCTCTATCCCTATTTTGTAATATTCGCTTACAGTAAGAACGTCAAAATCTGTTAGTAATTGTTCATCAAGCCCCATCATCGCTTCTACCGTATCTAAATGTGTAAATACTTTTACATTGTAGCGGGTTGCTTGTTCACGGATATAGAAACCAAATTTCAGTTTGTTCCGTCCCTGATTTGGAATATTAATAACCGCACTTACTTTTTGATGGCGGAAAAGTTCATTTACATCTTTTTCATCTTTTATGATATTTGCAACGGCAACGCCATTTTTTTCGAAAAATAATGCTGTTCCTTCCGTTGCAGCAATTTTATATTGATTGTTCACCATTCCCTGTATGATTGGCAGGCTGGCAGACTTTTCCCGGTCTGAAATTGAACAGAAAATATATTTTTCTTCATCTTGCGATTTGAAAGGGACAGCCTTTGCCAATGCCTCTTTAAAACTGGCACCTAGACCTAGAATCTCACCCGTCGATTTCATTTCCGGCCCAAGAACATGGTCAACACCTTTTAATTTAGTAGAAGAAAACACCGGTGCTTTGACTGAATAATAATTTGGTTCCGGCAGCAGCCCCGATATGGCACTGATTTCAGTTAGAGAAACACCGAGCTGGACCTTGACCGCCCATTCAATCATCGATACTCCTGTTACTTTGCTGATAATCGGCACCGTTCTTGATGAACGCGGGTTTACTTCAAGCACAAATACTTGATTTTCATAGATGACAAATTGGATATTCATCATCCCAATAATCTCAGCAGACATTGCAATTCGGTTTGCATAGTCAATGAGCGTTTCCTTCACCGAATGAGACATCGTAATCGGTGGGAAAATCGAGATACTATCCCCAGAGTGAACCCCGGCTTTTTCAATATGTTCAAATATTCCCGGAACGACAATATTCACGCCATCGCTGATGACATCAATCTCACATTCTAATCCTGGCAAATATCGGTCAACTAATAATGGCCACATACTCTCCTGCGAATTTTCCTGTAATTGTTGGATATAACTTTGAAGTTCCTCTTCTGAAAAAATCGTAAACATCGATTGTCCGCCGATGACATAAGATGGACGAACCAAAACAGGATAGCCTATTTTTTCTGCGGCTTCCACCAGCTCATCTGCATGGGAGACCGTTTTACCTTCGATATGAGGTATTTTCAGGTCTTCAAGAAGCTGATAAAATTCTTTACGATCCTCCAAGCGATCGACATTTTCGACCGGCGTTCCAAGAATCTTTATTCCTTCTTCTTGCAAAGTATGTGCCAAGTTAATCGCTGTTTGCCCGCCGAATTGGATGAGAACTCCTTCGATATTCTCCTTTTCAATGACATGGAGAACATCCTCTGCAGCCAACGGTTCAAAGTAAAGACGGTCTGCAACGGAATAATCTGTACTGACAGTCTCAGGATTATTATTAATCACAACCGCTTCATAGCCCATTTTCTTTATTGCTTTTGCAGCATGAACCGAACAGTAATCAAACTCAATTCCCTGGCCAATTCGAATCGGACCGGACCCAATAACAAGAATCTTTCTATTATTAGACACCTCAACCTCGTCATAGCCCATCCAAGTAGAATAATAGTATGGTGTAACAGCATCGAATTCCGCCGAACAGGTATCAACCATCTTATAGCCTGGTTTCCAGTTAAGAACCTTCCATTTAAGTCTGATCTGTTTTTCCGGAATATCATAAATTTGTGAAAGCAGTTTGTCAGAAATATTTTTCCGTTTTGCATCCTTTAACAGTGAGGCCGGAACCTCATCCCAGGTATAGGAAGCTAATTCCTTTTCTAAATCAACAATCAAGCAAATTTTATATAAAAACCACGGATCAATCTGGGTAAGTTCCTGAATTTTATTAAAAGAAATATCCCTTTTAAACGCCTCTGCAATGACAAATAGGCGCTGATCATTGGCTGTCTTCAGTTTTTCAAACAGAGCAGCCTCTCCTAGGTGTTGATAAGTCTTTGTGCAAAGCCCAAAAATATTCATTTCCATCGAGCGAATTGCTTTATTTAAAGCCCCTTCAAACGTGCGGTCAATCGCCATTACTTCCCCAGTTGCCTTCATTTGCGTGCCTAATGTACGATCTGCCTCGGGAAATTTATCAAATGGAAAACGCGGCAGTTTGACAACGATATAATCAATTGCTGGTTCGAAGGAAGCAAAGGT
Source organism: Neobacillus cucumis (assembly GCF_016107705.1). Next base: position 178,066 of record NZ_JAEHGC010000008.1, on the reverse strand, counting down.
ATTTCCTGTTATCGGATTAATAATCTCATCTAAATGGTAGCCAATTGAGCATTTTGCCGCCATCCGGGCAATCGGGTATCCGGTTGCTTTCGAGGCTAATGCAGATGAACGGCTGACCCTCGGATTTACTTCGATAATATAATATTGATTGGATTCAGGATGTAGAGCAAACTGAATGTTACAGCCGCCAATTATTCCCAATTCTCGAATCACTTTGACCGAAGAATCACGGAGCATCTGATATTGTACATCTGTCAAGGTTTGCGATGGTGCAACTACAATGGAATCTCCTGTATGAACTCCAACGGGGTCCATATTTTCCATATTGCAGACAATAATACAGGTATCATTTGCATCACGCATAACCTCGTACTCAATTTCTTTCCAGCCTTTGATGCTTCTCTCTACCAGCACTTGATGGATTGGACTAGCCGCTAACCCTTTTTTAAGAACGATTTCGAGTTCTTCATCATTATGGGCAAAACCACCGCCATCCCCTCCAAGGGTATAGGCAGGTCGAATAATAACGGGATAGCCGATTTCTTTGACAAATTGAACTCCTTCATCATAGCTATGAATAATGGCCGATTCAGGAATCGGTTCCCCGATTTCAATCATTAAATTACGGAATTTTTCACGATCCTCACCGTTTTTAATTGATTCGACAGGAGTCCCTAACAACTCCACACCATATTTTTGTAAAATACCCTGTTCATATAGTTCAACAGTCAGGTTTAAACCTGTTTGCCCGCCAAGTGTTCCGATAATTCCGTCCGGCTTCTCTTTAATAATAATTTTTTCGATGGCAGTAATATTGAGCGGTTCAATATAAACCTTGTCAGCAACGGTTTCATCCGTCATGATCGTAGCCGGATTATTATTGATTAAAACAACCTCGATTCCCTCTTCTTTAAGGGCTATACATGCTTGTGTTCCCGCATAGTCAAATTCTGCGGCCTGACCAATCACAATTGGGCCAGAGCCAATGACGAGAACTTTCTTTAGATTTTTATTTAACGGCATAACGTGTCTCTCCCAAGGAAGTAATTTCTTTTACAAACTCTGTAAGAATATGTGCTGTATCGCTTGGTCCCGGATGTGCCTCCGGATGAAATTGAACTGTTTGAATAGGGTACTGATGGTGCTTTAGCCCTTCGATAGACTTGTCATTAACGTTGCGATAGGTAACAGCAAATACATCTGTGTCAATACTATTATCAACCACTACATAGCCGTGGTTTTGTGCAGTGATTTTCACCTTTCCAGTCATTAATTCTTTCACTGGATGATTGCCTCCGCGGTGTCCGTATGCAAGTTTTTCTGTTCTTGCACCGAAGGCAAGGGCAATCAGCTGGTGCCCAAGACAAATCCCCAATGTCGGGAAGTGCTGGCAAATTTTCTTAATTTCCGGGAACCACTTTTTCAATTCCATTGGGTCTCCAGGTCCGTTACTAAAAAGAACTCCATCCGGATTTAAAGCTTTGATTTTTTCAAAAGGTGTATTGTAAGGGACGATGGTCACCGAGCAATTCTCCGCTAACAATGCTGTTAAAATCGACTTTTTAAATCCAAAGTCCATTAACACTACATGTGGACCATTGTTTTTAAAATATTGAATTTTTTTCGTTGAAACTTTTTCCACCCAGAGGGAAGAATTCACTGTTGAAGCAATGCCTTCCACCTTTTTAGTACTTAAAAAGCCTTTTACCGTTCCGCGGCTGCGGATGGTTTTGACTAAGAGTCTTGTATCTACCCCTGCAATCCCGGGAACACCTGCCTCCATCAGCTTTTCTGAGAATTTACTGATAGACTGATAGTGACTTGGTGTTTCACACAAATCCCCAATGATTACCCCGGAAAGGGCCGGATGGACACTTTCATCATCCTTCGCGTTGATTCCATAATTCCCGATGATTGGATAGCAAAAAGTAATGATCTGTCCTGCATAGGAAGGATCGGTAATGATTTCTTGATAACCGGTCATACTTGTATTAAAAACGACTTCTCCAAGAGAGTCCTTATTTGCACCAATTAAAATTCCTTCAAAAACTTCCCCAGTCTCCAAAGTAAGATATCCCTGCTCCATCATGCTCACTCGCCTTTCTGTATACTTTGGAATGCCTTCTCCAACTTCGTAATAAATTCATTTACCTCTTCGATTGTAGCGGTTAATGGAGGCAAAACCCTTATCACATTAGGTCCAGCTGTAAGAATAAGCAGCTGCTCGCCGATTGCTTTTTGAACAATTTCAGCTGCATTCACATCAATGACGATCCCTTTCAAAAAGCCTTTACCGCGAACATCTTTAATAAAAGAATACTTTTCTGTTAAACTTTGAAGCTTTTCATCTAAATACGATGCGATTTCTCCAGCCTTTGATAATACATCACTTTTTACGATGTGTGTGATAGTGGCAACTCCCGCAGCCGTTGCTAATGGATTTCCTCCAAACGTGCTCCCGTGGCTGCCAGGTTCAAATGCTTTTGCTGCTTTTTCTTTTGCGATAATCGCCCCAATTGGAAAACCAGAGCCTAAACCTTTTGCAACACTGATGACATCCGGTTCAATGGAGTATTGCTCATAAGCAAACAATGTACCGGTCCGTCCGATGCCCGTTTGGATTTCGTCAACCATCAATAAAATATCGTTCGCCACGCAAATTTGCGCCAGTTTTGTAACCCATTCCTTGTTTGCTGGAATGACTCCGCCTTCTCCTTGAACAAGTTCAAGTAAAACGGCAGCAGGTTTGATTTCTGCCAGCTGTTCAATTGCTTCGTTATCATTAAAAGGTAAATAGCGGAAGCCCTGAACCAAAGGAAGGAAGCCCTGTTGTATTTTCTCTTGCCCCGTAGCTGAGAGTGTTGCTAAGGTTCTGCCATGAAAGGATTGCTCGAAGGTGACAATTTCATAAGAGTCCGTCCCTTTTACCTTTTGTGCATATCGACGTGCTAATTTAATGGCTGCCTCATTTGCTTCCGCGCCGCTGTTACAAAAGAAAACTTGATCGCCACAGCTGTTTTCTGTTAAAAGGGCAGCAAGTTCCTGTTGATTCGGTATATTATAGAGATTGGAGCAATGCCATAGATTTTGGACTTGTTCCTCAAGTTTTTCTTTAACTGAATCCGGTACATGACCTAAATTACATGTAGCAATACCGGAAGTAAAATCTAAAAATTGAGTTCCTTTGTCGTCCCACACATAGCTTCCTTTTCCTTTTACTAATGTAACTGGGAAACGATTGTATGTAGCCATTAGTGGCGATTCAAGGGAAACGGAAGTGTTATTTGTCATTACACAATCTCCTCTTCTAGAACGATTTTCGTACCAATCTTTTTACCGTTTACATAGTCTATTAGACTATTTTTCTCAAAGCCGTTGATGATGGCAACCTCTGGTATATTGTGAACAAGTCCGTCAATTGCAGCCGTAACCTTGGGAATCATTCCACCGTAAATGGTTTTATTTTGAATCAATTCATCAACTGCCGCCTTCGATACTTGATCAAGCTTCTTTTTTTCACCATTTGCTTCAATTAAAATTCCCGGAATATCACTGATAAAGCAAAGGTTTGCTTCTAACACTTTCGCAACGGCGCTTGCAGCAATATCCCCATTTATGTTGTAACGCTGCCCATTTTCATCAATTCCAATTGGTGAAATGACGGGAATATATCCTTGATCAATGATGCCTTCCACTACACTTTTGTTCACTTCGACAACTTCGCCGACAAAACCAATTACTTCGGAATTTTCAACCGGTTTCGCCTTTAATAGAGAGCCATCTACCCCGCTGACACCATAAGCATTACCGCCCGCTTCAATAATATTTCTAACCACTTGTTTATTAACTGAACCGCTTAGTACCATTTCCACGATATCCAGAACCTGAAGGCTCGTTACCCGCAGGCCGTTCACAAAGGTGGTTTCAACATTTAAGTTTTTAAGTAATCCAGTAATTAAAGGTCCTCCACCGTGGACAATAATGGGAGTCCACTCGCCCGATTCATGGATTTTTACGATATCCTCATAAAATGATCTCGGCAGATTTTCTAACACACTGCCGCCACACTTAATCACTAGGTATTTCACTTTTGTGCCCCTCCTCTATGTGCGATAGGATCCATTGATTTTGACATAATCATAGGTTAAATCGCATCCCCAGGCTGTAGCACTTTGATTTCCTTGATTTAATTCAACAAATATTTGGATGGTTTCCTGCTCTAAATAGTTTTTAACTTCCGCTTCATCGAATGGGCAAGGCAAGCCATTTTCAAACACTTGGTAAGGACCAATCGCTACCTTGATGGCATTAGGTTGAACTTGAACACCACTATATCCAATCGCCGTAACAATTCTGCCCCAATTTGCGTCAGTTCCAAAGATGGCCGTTTTAACCAGGCTGGAAGAAATAATCGATTTCCCGACTATGCTTGCATCCTTCTGACTTTGTGCCCCTTCAACGGTTACCTCGATTAACTTTGTTGCTCCTTCACCATCGCGGGCAATCTTTTTAGCCAGCTCCTCAGAAACGATTTTTAAACCCGTTACAAATCCATCCCAATCTGGATGGTCTTTCGTTAACAGATTGTTTTCTGCAAGTCCGTTGGCCAAAACTAACACCATATCATTTGTACTTGTATCTCCATCAACGGTAATCATATTAAAGGTTTGATTTGTCACATCTTTAAGGGCAAAAAGCAGATCCTCATGGGCTATATTTGCATCAGTTGTAATAAAACCAAGCATTGTTGCCATGTTTGGGTGAATCATTCCAGAGCCCTTTGCTGCTCCGCCAATACTGACTGTTTTCCCGTCAATTTGAATTTGGACGGCAATATGCTTCACAGCTGTATCTGTTGTTAAAATCGCTTGTATAAAGTTTTCTTCAGCCTCATTTTCCGCCTTTAAAATTTGGCCGATTCCCGGATTGATTTTTTCCATAGGAAGCAATTCTCCGATTACGCCCGTTGCCGTTACAGCAACAAGGTGTTCAGGTATTCCCAGTTCATTGGCAAAAGCCTTTTGCATTGTGGAGGCATCTTTTAATCCCTGCTCCCCTGTGCAAGCATTGGCGTTACCGGAATTCACAAGAACAGCTTGAATTTTATGTTCCTTGGCAATGCTTTCTTGTGTAATGACTAACGGTGCAGCCTGAAAAATATTAGTTGTATATACCCCGGCCGCAGTAGCGGGAACCTCAGAAACGATATAGCCTAAGTCCAGCTTTCCCTTCTTAATCCCGCAATTCATCCCGCCTGCGTTAAATCCCTTTGGTAATGTAACGCCTTTTTCTTTTAAGACAACCACTTTATGATTAGAAATTGCTTGCATCAAGTTTTCCCTCCTGTGCTTCCCAAAAATAATGTTCTATGGATACATCGGAATATCGCTAAGCCCGGTCTGTTCATCCCAACCGTTCATAATGTTTGCATTTTGAATTGCTTGCCCTGCCGCCCCTTTTACTAAATTATCAATCACCGAAATGATGGTTAGACGAGCGGTCCGTGGGTCAACATGCAACCCGATGTCACAATAATTACTGCCAAGGACCTCTTTAGTTGAAGGAAGGTTACCCATTGGTCTTACCCTTACAAACGGCTTATTTTTATAAAATTCAGCGTATAATTCATGCACTTCTTTGGTTGAAATATTTTCATTTAAGTTTATATAAGTCGTACACATAATTCCTCTAGTCATGGGTACTAAGTGAGTTGTAAAGGAAATCGTGATCGGTGTTTGCGCTTCATCACTAAGAGTTTGCTCAATTTCCGGTATATGTTGATGGGCTCCAAGTTTATATGCCCTTATGTTTTCATTTATTTCACCATAGTGGGAGGTTAATGAAAGCCCTCTTCCTGCTCCAGATACCCCCGATTTTGCATCTATGATAATAGACTTGTAATCTGCTAAACTTGTTTTCAAAATTGGCAAAAGCCCAAGTGTAGCTGCCGTTGGGTAGCACCCGGGATTGGAAAGCAGATTAGCATTCTTTATATTTTCTGCGTAAATTTCACTAAGTCCGTATACTGCCTGATTTAAATAATTTTCATCTGCGGGTGAATGTTTGTACCACGATTCGTACTCAACAGTAGACCTTAGTCGGAAATCACCAGATAAGTCTACGCATTTGATTCCATTTTTTAAAAGCTGGGGAACAAGGTCTTTGCTTACACCTGAAGGAGTTGCAAGAAAAACCATCTCATTATTTTTGCTTAATTCACTTGGATCAAATGTTTCGAGCGATAAATCTACTATATTCAACAAGTGCGGATATGCTTCACTAAATTGGGTACCGGCTTGCGAGTTAGATACAACGGTACCAATTTCTAAATATGGATGTTTATTAAGTAACCTGATTAATTCAATTGCCCCGTATCCCGTTCCACCGATAATCGCGACCTTCAATCTTTTCATCTCCCGAATTCGTCTTCTTGTTGTATTATTATACTGTTTGATTAATAAATATTCAATATAAAAACAATTAAAATATCAGTTTTAATTGAATTTTTAATAAAACGCAACTGAAAACGCTTACATATTTCCGTGTTAGAATATACATTTTTTATACAAATAAAAAAAGCAGAATTCCCGCAGTCTGCAGATTTCTGCTTTTTCTTTTCTAATTATAGTGTTTTTTGTTTTCTTCTATAAGTGTACATTTTCCATTGATAATGGATGAAGCATCCAATACAAAATCCTAAGATTGCCACGAAAGCTGCTATTGCAACAAGAATAGTGAATATATAACCGACTGCATTCCATCCTGTAAAAAAGCCTATGAAGCCTAATCCTAAACATATAACGGCAATTTTTTGGTTAAATTGCTGCTGAACCCAATCTTCAGGAATGTAGGCGTTTGGTTCTTTTCGCAAAAATTTCTTTGCAATCTGCATAATGGGATTAAACCCCAAAAATAGTCCAAGGAGACCAGAAATAAATGGTACGAGTAAAAACCATTCTTGACCAGAAAACAATGTTAAAACAGAGCATATAACAATGACCGATTGATTTGTCCTCACGAGCGGTCGTGGTATAGAGCGGATAGATCTTGACAATTTAATCCAACCTTTCTTATTGGATTTATAGGTTTAATGTTCTATATATTCTATCCATTTAATCTCGTTTTGTACACAAAATAATCTTTCCTTTTTTAGGGGGAATAAAAAAATCGTTAAAGTTTTGGCTTTAACGATTTTTCTATTTTTACCTTTACTTTTCTTTCCTATTTAAATACTCATCTACTTGAAGAAACTCAGGAGATGTATGGGTTGCCATGATCCCATGGTAACTTATATCCAAACCAAGGTCTTCTTCATCACCTGAGGCGCGAATTGGTACCCATTTATTAATAAGTTTTAAACCTGCCCATGTAAGCAGGAATCCCCATCCACATAAAATGATTAATCCTAACAACTGAATCCATAATAAATGCCATCCCCCACCTTCTAAAAGGCCCCCTTTTGTTGCAAAAAGACCAACAGCGATTGTTCCCCATACACCAGAAACAGCATGAACTGGAAATGCGCCAACTGGGTCATCGATCCGTTTTGCTTCCAACCAATTCGTCGCCCCCATCATCAACAAACCAGAAATTGCCCCGATTAAGATGGATGACTGGTCGCTTACAAATGCACAACCAGCTGTTATCCCCACAAGCCCTGCAAGGGAGGCATTAATAACAGACGGGGCATCCGATCGGCCGTATCGGAATAAAGTGTAGAGTAATGCGGTTGCCCCTCCCGCTGCTGCTGACAGCATTGTTACAATAGCAATGTGACCTATTCTAACATCAGTTGCTGTTAGTGTACTTCCAGCATTAAACCCAAACCAGCCGAACCATAATAAAAAGGCTCCTACTGAAGCAAGCGGCAGATTACTAGGCAAAGCAATGGAAGAGGAGTTTTTTGAAGTAAATTTACCTTTTCTTGGTCCGATTAGAATGGCTGCAGCTAATGCCGAGAACCCTCCTAAAGCATGTATAACAGCAGAACCTGCAAAGTCTTCCATTCCTAATTTCCCTAACCAGCCGCCGCCCCAAACCCAATGCCCGGCAATGGGATAGATAAGAGTAGTCATTAATATGACGTATAAAAGATACGCCCGGAAATTCACTCTTTCCGCTAACGCACCAGAAACAATGGAAATAACCGCAATAACAAAGGCACCTTGGAAAAGCCAAAAGGTGTCCGTCGAAATTGACAATTTTAAATAGGAAAAGTCACCTTTTAACATGAAGCCGTCCTTACCGATTATACCGAGCAGGTCAGAACCATACATTAGGGCAAAACCGATTAAATAATAACAAAGTGTACCAATCGTAATATCAGCAAACACCTTCATAATGATATTGACACTGTTTTTCGAGCGAACAAAGCCTGCCTCAAGAAGGGCAAATCCACCTTCCATTAATAGAATCATAGCCGCAGTCAGAACTACCCAGATTGTATCAAGACCCGATTGAATTGCATGTATCGTCATTGCCATTGCCCCCCCATTCCTTTATAGCTTTTAAGTTCCTCTATAACACTATGAGAAAGAACAATTGCTTGTTTCCCTTCATTTTGCACCAAACCTATAATTCTCTCTAATTCATTAATTTTTCTCTTAATATCTTCTATGTTCATTAATCGCTGTTTCACATTAACAAGATACTCAACTGCTTGGTGATGGCTGGGGGGACGTCCTGTGAAAAACTTTTTTATTGCTGGTAATGATTGATACCAAGCCTCGTGCGTTCTTCTTTTTTCTTCGTACTTTATAATTTTGTTTTTAATTTGAACAATTTCTTTTTCCTTATAATTCTTTATTTCTTGCAAGATACGAACTAATTCCTTGGGATCAAATTGAAATTCTAAAGTGCGATATAATTCATCAATGACGTCCATGTTATATCTCCTCACATGAAGTGTTACTTTTTCTGATTATATTGAGAATTTTCATATTAGTCAATATAAAATTCTCCCCTTTTTATTTCCATAGAAAAAAGGAACCCCTTTATTTAGAGGTTCCTTGCATTAATAGTTTAAAATGCAATTGATACATATTTTACTTCGAGATATTCATCAATTCCGTAATGCCCGCCTTCGCGTCCTAGACCACTTTCTTTAAATCCTCCGAACGGTGCCTGTGCAACTGTTGGAAGCGCATCATTAAGCCCAACAATTCCATACTCAAGCTTTTCACTGATTCGAATCGCCCTGCTTAGACTTTCTGTATAAACATAGGCAGCCAATCCGTAAATTGAATGATTCGCTCTCTCAAGTACTTCCTCTTCTGTTTTAAACGTTGCCACTGGCGCCAGTGGTCCGAATGTTTCCTCTTTCATACAAAGCATTTCATCCCCAGCATTTGTGATAATCGTCGGCTCAAAAAAGTAACCATCAGCAATATTAGCCCTGCTGCCGCCTTGAAGCAGTTGCCCACCCTTGCTAAGAGCATCATCAATTTGTTCCTTTACTTTATCAATGGCATGTGAATCAATCATTGGACCAATGTCTGTTCCTTGATCTAATCCATTTCCAATCTTTAATTTCGCAACAGCTTCCCGGAACTTTTCATTAAATTCGGCTTCAATTGACTCATGGACATAGATTCGATTCGTACAAATACAAGTTTGACCAGCATTCCTGAACTTTGAGCCAACAACCCCTTCAATCGCCTTATCAATATTTGCATCATCCATGACGATAAACGGAGCATGACCGCCTAATTCTAAAGAAATTTTCTTTACGGTATCTGCGGCGCCTTTCATGAGCATCTTCCCAACCTCAGTTGAACCAGTAAACGTTAGTTTACGAACACGCTCATCCTGCAGCCAAGCATCGCCAATTGCCCGGGAATCTCCGGTCACGACATTTAACACGCCTTTTGGAATTCCAGCCAAATGTCCAAGTTCAACAAGCTTTAAGGCCGTTAACGGAGTTTGAGTGGCTGGCTTAATCACAGCAGTACACCCGGCCGCAAGTGCAGGAGCCACTTTCCTCGTAATCATCGACGCAGGGAAATTCCATGGTGTAATGGCTGCAACTACACCTACCGGTTGTTTCTGAATAAGAATTCGTTTATTCGGATGGGAGGATGGGATGGTTTCGCCATAAATCCGTTTTCCTTCTTCTGCATACCAAGAAACATAACTGTTCGCATTAATAATCTCACCCAATGCCTCATTCAAGGGCTTTCCTTGCTCTTCTGTCATAATCCGCGCGAGATCTTCTTTATTTTCATCGATTAATTGAAACCATTTCATTAATAATTGGCTGCGTTCCTCAGCCGTTTTAACAGACCATTCCTTAAAAGCGGCAAATGCTGCATCTACCGCTTTTTTTGCTTCAACCTTTCCCCCTTTTGGAACTTTTGCGATCACCTGATTATTCGCAGGGTTAATTACCTTAATCATTTCCTTACTTTCACTTTCAACACTTTCCCCGTTGATCTGCATTAAATGTGTGCTCATACGAATTCTCCTTTTCTATTATTTTTCAAAAAAGTTCTATGTTTATACTAAACTAACGCTGCCAGAAGAAACGAGCGCTGCCTCAATGGAATTTTCCAAAATGGTTAACCCTTCCGCCAATTGCTCATCGGTAATGACCAGCGGCATAAGAAGACGAATGACATTGCTATAAATACCCGCGCTTAGGATTAACAATCCTCGTTTGTTCGCTTCTTTTATAATTTGATTGGTCAAATCTTTTGCCGGCTCTTTTGTTTTTCGATCCTTTACAATTTCAATGGCACACATAGCCCCAAGTCCTCTTACATCACCAATGCAATCAAATTTGTCATAGAATGCCTTAAACTTATCCATGACGATTTTACCGATTTCTTCCCCGCGCTGATTTAGCCCTTCTTCTTCAATAATGTCCAAAACAGCTAAAGCCGCTTTACATCCCAAGGGACTGCCGCTATAGGTTCCGCCAAGCTCCCCTGGGTCTGCCGCATCCATAATTTCTTTACGTCCAATAACGCCGCTGATTGGCACCCCTGCTCCCATCGATTTTGATACCGTAAGCAGGTCTGGAACCACATCGAAATGCTCAATAGCAAAGTAACGGCCGGTACGGGCAAATCCAGTTTGAATCTCATCTGCGATAAAAAGAATTCCATTTTCTTTACACAATTGAGAGACTCCCTGCACGAAGCGTTTTCCAGGAACAATAAATCCACCTTCACCCTGAACCGGCTCCATCACAACGGCTGCAATTGATTCAGGCGCCACATCACTTACAAAGAAATTACGAAATTCCTCAAGCACAAAATCTTCATACTGCTCTTCTGTTAACCCATCAGGGCGTCTGTACATATATGGAAACGGTGCTCTGTAAACCTCAGGAGCAAACGGACCAAATTCAAATTTGTACGGTTTCACCTTACTTGTCATGGTCATCGTCATTAAGGTCCGGCCGTGATATCCTCTTGAAAAAGAAATAATCCCTTGTCTTTTTGTATACTTACGTGCAATTTTTACGGCATTTTCGACTGCTTCTGCCCCACTATTTTGTAAAAGTACTTTCTTCTCATGATCTCCCGGGGCAAGACTGGCAAGTTTTTCAGCCAGTTCAATGTAAGATTCAAACATCATCACATTAAATCCAGTGTGGATAAATTGATCAACTTGTTCATGTAGTGCTTGTTTCACTTTTGGATGACCATGTCCTACGTTTTGTACTCCGATTGCTCCGACAAAATCAATAAAGGTGTTACCATCCACATCTTTGATTAGCGCCCCATTAGCGGATTCTGCAAAAGCCGGAACCCCATAACTTACGCCTTTTGGTACGATATTTTCACGTCTTTCAACTAAACTTTTTGATTTTTCCCCTGGTAAATTCGTTTGGATTTTTGCATTATTCATGATAATCTTCCTTTCGTTCATAAAATAAAATTAATCATTTGCTATTTTTTCAGAATTAAATCCAATATCCTGCTGGTTCTTGACCTTCTCCTTTTTTCTGTAAAAAAGAAAGTAAGAACCAATCACTAGGATGGTAAGGAGTGAAGTAAGATAGAATTGTTCACGCATTGAATCGATAAAAGCTTGGGCAACAAAAATAATAAATAGGATGACAATCGTAGCATAGGTTAAATGAGGGAATAACCACATTTTCACTTTAAGTTTTTTAGGATCTTCCTTTTCCGCTCTTAATCTCAAGCGTATATGGGAGAAAGCAATAAAAATATACATCACGATGGTTACGCCACCGGAAGCATTAGCCAAAAATACAAACAATCCATTTGGCGAGACAAATTTAAACGCGGCGAATATATAGGTAAAGATAACGCTTACAGCTAAGGCCCAAAGCGGAATCCCTCTTTTGCTGACCCGAGATAGGAACTTTGGAGCCGTTCCCTTTTTCGATAGAGCGTACAGCATCCGAGAACTTGTATAGAGCCCGGAATTTAAAACAGAAAGAAGTGAAATGAAAATTACTCCATTCATGACTTGAGCAGCTGCCGGAAGACCCGCCATATCGAAAACACTGGCATAAGGAGACTGCAGCAAATCCTTTGCACCCTGTGGGATAATCATAACTAATATCGCTACAGAACCGACAAAGAACAGCAGAAGCCGCCAAACTACAGCATTGATCGCCTTTATGATATTCTTTTCAGGGTTTTCCGACTCTCCCGCTGCAATCGCTGCTACCTCACTCCCTGATAGCGAGAAGGTAATAAAGATTACACTTAGGAGCACAGGCATCCATCCATGTGGGAAGAACCCGTCGCCCGACATCAGGCTGCTAATCCCTGTCGCTTTAACTCCTGGAAACAATCCAAAAATAATTACTGTCCCAACGCATAGAAAAATAACAATAGCAGAAACCTTTATAAAGGCTAACCAGTATTCAAATTCCCCATAGGCCTTAACCGAGAAAACATTCGTGGCTGTCATTAAAATAGGAAAGACTAAACTTGCTGCCCATGCAGGTATAGAGGGAATCCAATTGTGGACAAATGTTCCCAATAAGGTTGCTTCAATCGCGACAATAATTACCCAGTTGAACCAGTATAACCAGCCAATCGTATACCCTGCCCACGGACCAAATGCTTGCTGTGCGTAAGTAGCAAAGGAACCACTATCAGGGTTAACAACTGCCATTTCTCCCAGCATCCGCATAATCAGAACAATCATTAATCCGGCAATGATATAAGAAATCAGCGCACCAGGTCCTGCTGACATAATCATCGTTCCGCTTCCTATAAATAGGCCTGCACCGATTACACCGCCAATCGAAATCATGGTTACATGCCTTGTCTTCAGATCATGTTTCAGTTCATGATTTTGAAACCCCACTAAACATCCCCCCAATTTTATCGATATACATCTATATTTAATGCAATTAACGTGCCAACAGTAATTTCCCTTAAATTAGACAAAAAAGTCGAACTTTTTTAAAAAATCGATTCATTTTCGAATTAAATGTAGATTTTTTCGATTCATTTATTGATTATTGATTCGATTCTGAATTATATTTAAAGTAGATTACGAGATACAAAAGGAGAACTCATGTCGATAGCAGAAATTATTTTAGAGACTCTTGTAAAAACATCCAATAACAATATCACCATCACGGATGAAAAAGGGGTTATTTTGTATACCAATAGTGAGCATTGGACGGTTTATGAAGACGGACCAAAAGAATACATTGGGAAATCTATTTTTGAACTTCAGGAACTAGGAATCTTAACGCCCTCGATTACGGCAAAAGTACTAACAGAACAAAAACCCATTCAAATTATGCAAAACACAAAAAAAGGAAAAATCATCATGTCGACAGCTTATCCCATTTACAATGATAAGGGGGAAATCATCCGGGTTATTAGTTACGCCCTTGACCGAACGGAAATTAGCAGCCTTCAGGCTCAGTACGAACAATTAGAAAGAAAGTTAAAAGAGTATCAAATCGAGATGGAGGAACTAAAGGGCAGAGAGGACATCCTCTATCGAAGTAAGGAAATGCAGCAAATCGCTAAAACCATCCAGCGGGTAGCCCCTACCGATGCTACAGTGTTGATGTTAGGAGAGTCTGGAGTTGGAAAAAGCATGCTAGCCCGAAAATTGCATACTTATAGCAACCGGCATAAAAAACCTTTTATCGAAGTAAATTGCACCACCATCCCAGCAAGTTTATTTGAATCGGAAATGTTCGGTTATGAATCCGGGTCCTTTACAGGCGCCCAAAAAAACGGGAAACCAGGATTGATTGAACAAGCCCATGAAGGTACGTTATTTTTAGATGAAATCGGAGAACTGCCCTTGTCCATCCAAGCAAAATTATTAAAGGTTTTACAAGAAAAAAAGTTTATCCGAGTGGGCGGAACAAAAGAGCGACATGTTGATTTTAGGTTAGTAACAGCTACAAATAAAAATTTAGAAGAAATGGTCCAAAAAGGAGAATTCCGTCTCGATTTATTTTATAGACTGCATGTAATTCCCCTTTCTATTCCTGCTTTACGCGATCGAAAGGAAGATATTTCTCTTTTGATTAATCATTATATTGAGTTAATGAACAAAAAATATAAAACAGCGAAAAAATTACACCCATCTGTATTTGAAAAATTACTTAATTATAAATGGCCCGGGAATGTTCGGGAATTAGAGAACTTACTTGAAAGACTTGTTTTAACTACCGAAGAACCTATTATCCGTCAGCATTCACTCCCCACCTCCATTCTGGGCGAGGGATCCACACACGAGGAGGATATCTCCCTGATTGAAAATCTGATAACAGAAGAAACGAATCTTAAAACTGTATTAGATCTGGTGGAAAAGTGGATGTTGGAAAAAGCTCAAAAGCAATGTAAATCCACTTATGAAATAGCTAAATATCTTGGTATCAGCCAGCCATCGGTTATTCGTAAACTAAAAAAACACAAAGAAGAGTTAGATAATTTCCAATAACCTAGTCATGAGAAACACCTCATTCGTTCAGAATGAGGTGTTTCGTTTATCCGATATGTTTGATCATGGCTACTTCATCACAGCAATTAAACTTAGGGCAGTTCATACAATCCACCCAAACCTTTTCAGGCAAAGTCTCCTTTGCCACAATCTCAAAGCCGCATTTTTTGAAAAATTCTGTTTCATAAGTGAATGACATTACACGGCTAATTCCAAGTTCGGGTGCATCCTCTACGAGGCGATTCACCAACTTTCGGCCAATCCCCTTCCCGGCATGTTCCGGAGATACAACCAATGAGCGTATCTCTGCAAGATCTTGGCCTAATACATGTAATCCCGCAACACCCAGTATTTTATTATTTTCTTTCATAACATACAAACATTGTAAATGTTGATAGAGTGATAAGTATGTGCGTGGCAGCACAATTTCTTTTTCCGCATATATTTGGATTAAATTATAAATATCTTTTACATCCCCGGTTACTGCACGATAAATATCCATCTGTTTGCTCCTTTTGTAATAATATTATAAATATACATCTATATGTATTTTTACTCAATATAAATATTTTAAGTATACAATATATTATCGTGTTCTATTTTTCCACAAATGTTTTTTTAAATAAAAAAGACAAATTCATTTTCTGAACTAGGTCCAAGAAAATGAATTTGTCCTGTATATTTACCCAAAGGGGTAGGGTAACAAATTAAAATGATTGTTATTGATTGAAGCGTCCGCGCTGACGGAGTAATTCCCTGTTTAAGTTTGGATTTTTTTCAAAAGCAGCACGGCCATGAAGCCAGAAAATATTATTAACAACTACAAGATCTCCTACTGGAAGTTCCAACTCTGTTACACTCTCATCATTTTCCATTGAGTCGGACAAGTCACGAAGATATTTTGCTTGTTCAATTGTTTCAGGATAGACAAATTGATCGATAAAACACATACCAGGTTTGTTATGATAATTGAAAAAGGTTAGGCGCTCAATCTCTTGATCAACATTTTTGCTTTTTGGCGCTTTATAAGTGAATTTGTAGTTGGCTAACGGATGGCTCGTAAAATGGTCAAGCTCCTTCCAGTCATCAAGATGTAATAATCGTGATTCCCCGCCAACTGCATTTTCTTCCACCATCTTCATCATCAATAACCAGTCGGTAGGTTCATCCACAAACGTACCATCCGTATGGAGGGTAAATAAACGATACGCTTGGCGCAAATACGAATCACTGCTATCTGTATCCTTTACACTAAACCGCGCATAATACTTTCCAGACATAGAATCATGGTTAGGAGTTCCTAATAAATGAGAGATGGCTGTTGCAAAAATAACGTATTCGTCTGTATTTTCGGTAACACCTTCTAAACCAAGGGTAAATCCACCGGACTCCCTGTCATGAACAATACCGCGCAGGATTTCACCAAACTCTTCTCCTACCTCGTCTAATAAATAGGAAGTAACAAGAATACGAGCATATGGTGTGTATTCCAAGTGTTGAACAGAATAATTTTCCTGTGCTACACGATCAAGAAATTTAGCAATGCTTCCTTTTGACAACTGAATGTGGTACAAACGGTTCGTCTGCGGATGAACCTTTACTTCATAGTTTTCCGTTACTCTTTCAAATTTCGCGAATGTTTTTTCTGCAATACTCATGTTTCATTCCTCCGATTTTTAATAGAATTAGTATTTTAAAAAACAGGAAATATAAAAAAGCCAGTTGCAAAAGGATTCCTAAACAATTAGGAATTTACTTTTTTGCAACTGGCTTGGGTTCACTTGATCGTTCTACGGAAATAGAATCGTAGCGAATAGGCAGTCTGTTATAATTTTTCCTGTTTTCGATTATTTATAATTGTTCCCGATTTTGAAATGGTAGCTTTCAAAAGGAGAGCATACTATAAATATAAGTTACTTACAGTATAAAACTTATAAACCTACTTGTCAAACTTTTTTTAATATTTAAACGATTATAGCGGATTTTATTATTTTTGTTTCCGCAGGAATCCGCCTTACGATCTCTTTCCCAATCTCTATTGATGCAGTTGCTGCCGGTGATGGGGCATTACACACGTGGATCGAGCGTTTTCCCATTATAATATTGAAGTCGTCTACCATATTCCCATCATACTTTAAGGCCTGGGCCCGAACACCCGCCGGTGCTGGAATCAGATCATCTTCCTGAATTTCCGGTATTAATTCTTGAAGACTTTTGGTAAATTGCTTTTTACTGAAGGAACGGACATATTCTTCTATTCCTTCTTTCATAAATTTACCGGCAAGTTTCCAAAACCCTCCGTAACTTAAAACTTCAGCAAGGTCTTTCGCATTAAAATCCGTTTTTTTATACCCTTCCCGTTTAAAACTTAATACGGCATTAGGACCTGCATCGACTTCGCCGGAAATCATCCTAGTAAAATGAACGCCCAAGAATGGGAACTTAGGATTGGGAACAGGATAGATAAGGTGTTTTACGAGATAACGTTTTTCCGGTTTTAATTTAAAATATTCACCTCGGAACGGGACAATTTTCATATCTGTTTTATACCCAGCAGCCTCAGCGACACGATCACTGTGCAGCCCGGCACAATTGATGACCATATTTGCTTTGATTGTTCCTCTTGAGGTTTCGATGGTCACTTGATCTGATTCCTCGCGGATTTTTTCTACTTTTGTATTTAATTGAATCTCACCGCCGTTTGCAACAATAATCTCAGCAAATTTCTCACTGACTTGGCGATAATTTACGATTCCTGCCATTGGTACCCGTATTGCACCTACCCCTCTAACATGGGGTTCAATTTCCTTTAATTCATCGGATCCAATGCGCTGGATACTCAAACCGTTTTCTAATCCTCGCTTATGTAGATTCTCAAGAAGCGGAATTTCTTCCTGTTTAGTCGCGACAATGACTTTCCCGCATATATCATGATCAATCCCGTGGATTTCACAGAACTCCCTCATCAACTGACTACCCTGGCGTGCAAAGCGAGCCTTAAAGCTGCCCGGCTTATAATAAATACCAGAATGGATTACCCCGCTATTATGACCGGTTTGATGTTGTGCAACAGCTGACTCCTTTTCGATCACAACTACTTTTGCATCGGGAAAACGTTGATAAATGGCCATACCTGTTGATAGACCGACAATTCCCCCTCCAATAATTGCAAAATCAAACATTTGCAAATCCCCCTTTTTTAGTTATTCAGCTCTTCCATATACTGAATTAAATTATTCTTTGTTCGCAAAATATGAAATTCAACAGCTGCACGAAGTTCTTTCGCATCCCCCCGTAAAACAGCTTCATAAATCATCCGATGTTCCCGCTGTGTCTCACGGTAATAATCGACAAGTAGATTCGGTGCTATTGGTGAGATACCAAGCGTTTCCACCATTTTTTGAACTCTTATCCACGGACACCCTTTCCGTAATGTTTCATGAAAAGCGGCATTCAACTGAATATATTGATCATTGGTGGCATCTGATATTTCCAGCTCTTCCATTTGGATGAGGATATCCTTTAATCGGTTTTTATCTTCTTCTGTTAAAAAAGGAAGTGATTTTTCAACAGCCAGTCCTTCTAATAATGTACGTGTATGGTAGATTTCTTCGATGTTGTCTTTTGTAATCGGAGTAACAATGGCTCCTTTATGCGGAATCATTTCAACTAAGCCTTCCATTTGAAGCTGTGTTAATGCTTCACGAATCGGCATCCGGCTAACTTCTAGTCGTTCTGCCCACTCTTCTTGGATTAAACGGTCGCCTTTTTTCAATGTTCCATTCAAAATCGCTTTGCGGAGGCTCTTTGTTACAAATTTTACGACTGTAGACTTATCTTCACTTGTTTTACTCAAAATTTTATCCACCTCTTTTTAGATTGGATACAATATAATCAATATATCAGCAAAAATGGCAATTTTCAATATATTTTTAAAGAAATTGGATACAATTATTTTAGATTGGATACAATTATGATGAAAATCATAAAAAAAAGCCTCTGGCAAATGTACTATTTTGCTAAAGGCTAATTTTTTATCGTTTTATTGCTTCATCTTTGGATCCAATACATCTCTCAATCCATCACCCATTAGGTTGAATCCCAATACTGTCAGCATGATGGCAATACCAGGGAAAAACAATGTCCATGGTGCCTGTACAAGATATTGCTTCGAATCCGAAAGCATTTTCCCCCATTCAGGTGTTGGTGCTTGAGCACCCAGACCAAGGAAGCCTAATGCTGCTGCTTCGATAATCGCGGTTGCAATCGCAAGGGTTGCCTGGACAATTACCGGAGAAATACTATTAGGAAGAATATGCTTAAACAGAATCCGAGTATCCTTCATCCCTACCGCACGTGCCGCCATAATGTATTCTTCCTGCTTTACACTAAGAACTTTCGAACGTACAAGCCGCCCGAAGTTCGGGATATTGATGACCGCAATTGCAATCAATGCATTTTGTAATGAAGGTCCCAAAATTGCCACAACCGCAATCGCTAATAGAATACTAGGGAAAGCCAGCATAATATCAAAAATACGAGAAATAATCGTATCGACCCAGCGCCCGTAATACCCAGCGACAATACCTAAAAGTGTACCAAGAACTACGGAGCCTAATACAGAGAAAAATCCTACCCATAAAGAAATTCTTGCTCCATAGACAATCCGTGAGAAAATATCGCGTCCAAAATCATCGGTTCCAAACCAATGTTTTCCGGATGGAGCCTGTAATCTTTCAGCCAGCACCTGCTCTTTATAGCTATACGGTGCGATTAAAGGCGCTACTATGGCTAAAACAATAAAAAATAGAACAATTGCTAAACCAATAACAGCTAATTTATTTTTGTAAAACGCTTGTACTGCTTCCTTCCACGGAGGTGTAAGCTTTTCTTCTTCAACGGCTGCCGAATTGATCTCGACTGTATTCTTTGCAAGTTCAGCCACTTAAAATCCCTCCTACTTCGTGTACTTTATTCGTGGATCAACAAATACATACATTAGATCCACAATTAAGTTAATTAAAACAAAGATTGCCGCGATAATCAGGATTCCTGACTGTATTACCGGATAATCACGGTAGGCAATAGCATCATATAAATAACGTCCGATTCCAGGCCAGCCGAAAATGGTTTCGGTTAGGATTGCTCCTCCCAACAAAAGACCCATTTGTAAACCGATTACGGTTAAAACAGGGATAACAGCATTTTTCAATGAATGCTTGTACACTACCCAAAACATACGAAGCCCTTTTGCCCGCGCTGTTCGGATATAATCAGATCGCATGACCTCAAGCATAGTAGCCCTTGTCATCCTAGCGATAATGGCCATTGGAATGGTTGCCAAAGCAAAACTTGGTAAAACCAAATGCTTTAAAACGGTACCAAATTGGTCAAATCTGCCCTGCAATAAGGTATCGACCAGATATAGATTCGTGATCGCCGAAACCGGGTCTCGGACATCCTCGCGTCCAGTGGTTGGAAACCAGCCTAAGTGGATGGAAAACGCCCATTGCTCCATTAAACCCAGCCAGAAAATCGGAAGGGATACTCCTACAAGTGCAAGAACCATAGCCACATAATCAAACCATGATTTTGAAAACCATGCACTGATAATCCCTGCATTTACCCCAACAACAACAGCGATAATCATTGCCACAACTGCAAGTTCAATCGTTGCTGCTAGGTAAGGCCAAATTTCTTCATTGATTGGACCTCTTGTCCGTAAGGAAGTTCCTAAGTCACCGTGAAGAAGTGCTTTAATATAGTCAAAATATTGTATGTACCAAGGATTATTTAAGCCTAATTGTTCAGTAAGCGTAGCAATCGCTTCTTTTGTTGCTCTTTGGCCGAGGATTACCTGTGCAGGGTTTCCGGGAATGGCGTGGATAATGGCAAAAACGACTAGGGTCATTCCAAATAATACCGGGATTAATGAAAAGACACGGCGTACCGTATATGTAAACAACTTTCTCACCCTCTTTTTTCAATGATGGTTTATGAGTCCGATGCTGTAGTTAACAAAAGGGGAGGCCAAGCTCCCCTTCCGCAACAAGATTATTTGAAGTATACGTTTGTAAATGGCTCAGACCCTGTTGGATGTGGAAGATATCCAGCAACATCCTTAGCAGCTGCCATTAATGGTGTTGAGTGCACAAGCGGAATCCACGGTGCATCTTCGTGAATAATTTCTTGAGCTTGTTTATAAAGATCATTACGTTTTGCTTGATCACTTTCCTGTTGAGCCTTGATTAAAATGTCATGTAATTTGTCATTGCTGTACTGGGAATAGTTATTACTTCCAATGCTGTCTTTATCTAATAATGTGTAAATAAAGTTATCAGCATCTCCGTTGTCTCCCGTCCAACCAAGCATATAGGCATCAAATTCACCTTTGTTTGCTTTATCTAGGTAAGTCGCCCAGTCAACCGATTTAATTTCAGCTTTTACACCAATTTTGCTAAAGCTTTCTTGAATAACCTCAGCTACTTTTTGTGCTTCTGGCATATATGGACGTGCTACAGGCATTGCCCAAAGATCCATTTTAAATCCATTTGGATATCCTGCTTCAGCCAATAGTTTTTTCGCCTTTTCTAAATCATATGGATATTCTTGAATGGCATCATCATAGCCTTCAATGGATGGAGGCATTGGGTTCTTCGCCGCAACTGCTTTACCGCCATAGAAGGAATCAATAATCGCTTTCTTATCAACTGCCATGTTTA
The DNA here is from genome assembly GCF_016107705.1 of Neobacillus cucumis. The sequence goes on along the minus strand of NZ_JAEHGC010000008.1, from coordinate 156,443 downwards.
ATGCTTGACGAACAAGCTTGTTATCAAATGGTTTACGCGTCACAGTTAAACCGATGTAACCTACATTCATAGAAGGGCGCTCGATTACCTGCAAATTCGCATTGGATTTTACTTGCTCTTCATCAGAGTTGTTCAATCCATCCATGATGTCAATTTCACCGTTTGCTAACGCATTAAGACGTGCAGTGTTTTCAGGAATAACACGGATAATCACTTTGTTTAACTTAGGTAAGCCTTTTTGCCAGTAGTCTGGATTCTTTTCAAGAACGATCCGGTCATTTTGTTTCCACTCAACAAACTTAAATGGACCTGTTCCAACTGGATGTTCTCTGAATTTATCACCATATTTTTTAACAGCAGCCGGGCTGGCAATTCCAAATGGCGACATTGCTAAGTTCTTTAAGAATGGAGCTTGTGGTCTTTTTAAAACAAATTGAACGGTATTCGCATCTACTGCTTTTACTTCTTTAATAACATGACCTTTGTCCTTCTTAAAGCCGCCGAACATTGTATAGTAAGGGAATTTATCAGCATCTCCATTCATCCAGCGGTCAAAGTTAAATACAACAGCATCTGCATTGAAGTCTGTGCCGTCATGGAATTTAACTCCTTGACGAAGATGGAATGTGTAAGTTAAACCATCTTTCGATACTTCCCACTTTTCAGCTAGTCCTGGTCGTACAACTGTATCTTGCGAACCATAATCAAGAAGCGTTTCAAAAATATTTTCTGTTACTCTGTAGGTTTCCCCTTCAGTCGTTGTAATTGGGTCCAATGAAGTGGAATCACCACCGCGTGCAAAGACAAGCGTATCTTTTTTCGATCCGCCGCTTGATGCAGTGTCTTTTTTACCATCAGCGTTATTACTTGTTTTACTGCTGCAGCCAACAAGGAACATGCTGATTGCCAAAATCGAAATCAGTAACAATTTCATTGTTTTCTTCATGCGTTCTTTTACCCCCATTTTTTCTTTAAAAATTTTTATCATAAACGCCTCATGCTTTACTCGTTAAACAAGTGGCATGCTACGTAATGACCATTCACATTTCGTTCTGCTGGTCTAGTCGTTTTGCAGATGTCCATACATTCCGAACATCTTGTGTGAAAAGCACAGCCTGAAGGAGGGTTGGCCGGACTTGGCAGCTCTCCCTCAATTAAAATCGTTTCCCGTTTAATATCAGGATCCGGAATGGGTACGGCTGAAAGAAGTGCTTTTGTGTAAGGATGCAATGGATTTTCGTATAGTTCCTCACTATCAGCTAATTCTATTAATCTACCTAAATACATTACGCCGACCCGGTCACTAATATGACGGACGACCCCTAAGTCATGGGCGATAAATATGTAAGTAAGTCCAAATTCCTGTTGGATATCTTTCATTAGGTTCAATACCTGTGCCTGAATCGATACATCGAGAGCAGATACAGGTTCATCGGCGATAATCAGCTTCGGTTTCGTCATCAATGCTTTCGCAATTCCAATCCGCTGGCGCTGGCCGCCGCTGAATTGATGCGGATATCGCTTTGCGTGATAGCTGCTTAAGCCAACTACTTCAAGCATTTCTTTTACCCGTTTCTGTCTTTCTTCTTTTGTTCCAATGCCGTGGACAATCAATGGCTCCTCAAGAATCTGTTCAACAGAATGGCGGGGATTCAAAGAAGCATAGGGATCTTGGAACACCATTTGGATATCCCTGCGCGTTCTTCGTAATTCAGATTTCGACATACTGGTAATCTCTTTATCTTCAAAAATAATTTTCCCGTCACTTGCCTCAATCAGGCGCATCAACAGTCTTCCGGTTGTGGATTTCCCGCAACCGCTTTCACCAACGATTCCAAGTGTCTCTCCCTTTCTTACATAAAAAGAAACATCATCGACTGCCTTTACTTCTCCTTTTTTTCTGCCGAGAAGACCACCCGTTATTGGGAAGTATTTTTTTAAACCGTTAACTTCAAGAAGTAACTCCGACATGTTTGTCACTCCTCTCCCCAAATGTATGTAATAAACATCTCACTTCATGTCCGTCTTTTTCCATTTTGTACAATTCCGGTGATTCTTCAAAACATTGTGAAAACGCTTCCGAACATCTCGCCGCAAATCTGCATCCTTTCTTCACTGTTCCCGGTGCAGGAACATTTCCTGGGATGCTGTATAATCTATCTTTTTTTCCTCTTAGATCTGGTACGGATTTTAGTAATCCCTTTGTATACGGATGCTGCGGATTTTTAAGGATGGTTCGTACATCGCCTTGTTCGACGATTTGGCCGGAATACATTACAATGACTCGTTCACAAATTTCGGCTACTACTCCTAAATCGTGGGTAATAAGAATGATGGATGTGTCTGTTTTTTCATTTAAATTCTTCATTAAAGCAAGGATTTGTGCCTGAATGGTTACATCTAGAGCAGTTGTCGGCTCATCGGCAATCAGCATTCTTGGGTTACAGGCCATAGCCATTGCAATCATCACACGCTGCCTCATCCCACCGGACAACTGGTGTGGATACTCTTTAAGAATTCCCTCAGCTCGCGGAATACCAACTAGCTTTAATAATTCAATGCATCTTAGATTTGCTTCTTGTTTGGAAAGATCAGTATGTAATTGAATGGCTTCAATCAGTTGATTCCCAATGGTAAATAACGGATTTAATGATGTCATCGGTTCCTGGAAGATCATTGAAATCTGATTCCCGCGGATTTTTCGCCACTCTTTTTCCGATAAGGAGGTTAAATCTTTGCCTTCAAAGGAAATTTCTTCGGCTTCAATTTTCCCCGGGGGAATTGGAATTAAGCCCATGGTGGTTAAAGAGGTTACGCTTTTTCCACTGCCTGACTCCCCAACAATTCCAAGAATTTCTCCTTCTTTTAACTCGAAGCTGATTCCATCCACTGCTGGGACGTATTTCTTCCCTGATAGAAAGGAAACTTTTAGGTCTTTAATTTTTAGAATAGGGTCTTTGCTCACATTTACACCTACCTGTAAGTAAATTATTTTATGTATTTCTGAGCTTTAAAAATATTATAATATAATAAATATTATGGAAATTATGACATATTTTTATTATATCGGCATTTTCTGAATATGGCAATAATTTTAAAAATATTATTATTTTTATTTGAATAAAATAAAAAAGACCTGCTCCAACGCGTTTTCACTTTAAAGCGCTTGAGACAGATCTAATTGTTTTTTTCTACTATTTTCTAGTTGATTAATCTTTAATCTAATTCTAATATAACGTTTAAAAAAGGAGTTTTTTCTTTTTACCTACTGATTATAAATTATTGTGTAAAAGTGATAATACTTTTCTTAATTCATTCACATCAATTTGACCTGGAGCAGAAGATTTCTTTGCGGCACCAAAAGTCAGTGCTGAACCGAATAGTTCTCCTGCTAACCGGCTGATTACGCCTTTTCCAGCCATTGACATGGTGATAAAAGGTCGATCAGCATGCTGTTCATTCATAGTGTTGGTTGCATCTAATAGAGTTAATACATCTGCAGGACTTTTTGGCATTACGGCGATTTTCGGTAAATCAGCACCTAATTCCTGAGCTTTTTGCAATCTTGCTATGATTTCTTCTTTTGACGGTGTTTTTTCAAAATCATGATTAGAAACAATGGTGTAAACATGATTTGCATGAGCTGTATCGATTAGGTTTGTAACGTCCGTTTCATCATTAAATAACTCGATATCAATGATATCCACCAATCCGGTTTCGGCGATTTTCTGATTTAATTCAAGATAATAGGCTGCGCTTATTTCCTTTTCGCCGCCTTCTTTTGCACTTCGGAAGGTAAAGATTAAGGGGATGCTGTTTAGGATTCCTCGGACCTCACTGAGCACTTCCTTAACTTCTTCAATTTCCGCAACCTGATTAAAAAAATCAACCCGCCACTCTACGAGATCAATTTCCAGCGTTTTTATATGTTTGGCCTCTTCAATTAGAGTCTCAACCGTACTCCCTACCATTGGGACACAAATTTTCGGTATCCCCTCACCAATGGTAACTCCTCTAATTGTTACATTCTTTTTCAAATGAATCACTCCTTTCTATTAAATTTCTAATTTGATTCATCAGATGATCAACTATATAATTCCCAAGCTAATTTTAATGACTCTACAATGTAATCAGCAACTTCTTCAGCATCATGTTGGTCTGTTTCTACTTTTGAATGATGAATAGAATAAATCTCTTGCCGTTTATAAAAGAGTTCTTCTATTTCTTCAATTGACTTTCCCTGTAAAACTGGCCGGCTATCGATGATTAAACTGATTCGTTCCTTCCAACTCTCCCAAGGCAAGTCTAGGAATATCACGATACTGGATGATAAACACACTTTTCTGATTTCCTCTTGTAAAAAAGCTCCTCCGCCTAGGGAAATAATTTTTAACCTTTGTTCACATATTTCTGTAATTACGCTTTTTTCTTTTTCCCTAAAAGCTTTTTCACCCAATTGGCTAAAAATCTGTGAAACCGGCATATTATATTCCTTCTCGATTACCTCATCAATATCTAAAAAATCACGATAGAGTTTTTTGGCAACCGCCTTCCCGATCGTGGTCTTTCCCACACCCATAAATCCGATAAAAACAATGCTTTTTTCTTTTAATGGCACTTCACGTTTCAACAAAATCATCTAACCCCCACAAAGGTAAAAAACATATAATTAAATTAATCTTCTAACAATTATAATCTTCTAGCAGGGAAAATAAAAGAGGCTCTTGTTTGAAAGAGCCCCTTACATACTTTTGTTTAGGAGGATTTTCGGATCACCAGTTGCGGCTCCAGAATAATCCGCTGTTGATCCCTATCGTTATTTAAAATCCTTTGATGTAACAGACTTGCCGCTTGGGACCCGATTAACCGTGCAAAGGAGGAAACCGTTGTTAATGGGGGATTATAAAAAGATGCTTCTGGTACATTGTCAAACCCGACAACTGCCATATCCTTACCCGGTGTCATACCGGAATCCATTAAACCTAACAATACCCCATGAGCAACTAAATCATTGAAGCATAGAATCGCATTAGGTGGATTCGGGTGGAGAAGAAGCTTTTGAATTGATTCTACCCCACCATCTCTGGTTACGGGACTTTCGATTATTAAGGATTCATCCACTTCGATCCCGGCACGATTTAAACCATTACAAAACCCTAACTTTCTTTTTTTCCAAGCGGTGGAACCGGAAGAACCACCAAGAAATGCAATTCTTCGATGCCCTTTTTGGACTAAATGAGTTACAGCCATTTCTGCTCCTGCTGTATAGTCAATCCCAACATAGTCGGAGTTTATATCTTCAATTTCTCTAACAGCTTGGACAAGCGGAACATCAAGCTTTTTAATTCTCTCAATGGTTTCCTTTGAACTATCTGAAACAGGACATAAAATTAAGCCTCCAACCCGATGTTCGAGCATTCTTGAAAGTAATTGTTCCTGCTTGAAATCCGAATCATAGGTTGTTCCAAGAAATACAGTGTATCCCGCTTCTTCCAATGTATTATGGACGCCTCTTAGCAATTCCGAATAAAATGGGTTCCCGATATCCGTTATGATCAGTCCAACTGTGGATGAAGTTTGCGAACGCATATTTGCAGCAACCCGATCATAAACATAACCGAGTTCGCGCATCGATTCCAAAACCTTTTTTCGGGTTTTTTCAGCTATATTGGGGCTTCCCCGAACAATCAGTGAGGCTGTCGCACGTGATACACCTGCATGTTTTGCCACATCTAATAAAGTGACACGCTTTTTTTGATTCATCCGATCACCAGCTTCAATTCTAATGGATTTTAATGTAAATAGATGACAATCAATGAAAACAAGTTCACCATTAATTGTCATTAGGAATTTAATTCAATTATACCTTCGTCATTACCATTTAGGAAATGCTATGTACCAAAAGAGGTTATAGTAACATCGCTTATTTAAGTAGTAATCTAAATGAGGCATTTTTAATGCAAATAAAAATTGGATAGCCTTTAAGACTATCCACCCTACCATTAAACTCTAAAACTACATTTGTTAAAAAAAGCTAAGCTAGTTTTTTTTTCTCGAAATTTTTTATATTTTGTTCTTGTTCAAAATACTTTTTTGCAGACAGCAGACATCGTCGTGCATGCTCTTCAAAACCAATTTCGTTAACATGTTTAAGGTTTGGCAGTTCAATTGAGCATGGAATTTCCGGCATTCGATTGACTATACTGGCGACATCAATTCCACCTTCACCAATATACGAGCGTTCCTCTCGGAGGATTCGCGTCATTTTTTCCATTGAGGCAGGAATCTCTCTCGTCGCATCGCATAGATGTAAAAAGCGGAACCATTCACGGGGCACTTTATCTAAATCCTCCACCTTATCACCTGAACGATGAAAATGATGAATATCGATCATTAAACCGGCATTTTCTTGCTTGGCGCTATGAAGAACATCTAGTGCGCCAGTAAGATTCTTGATACTGGCGATCGGAACAAACTCCAATTCCACGGTCAGACCAAATGGTTTAGCAAGCTCACAAAGTTCGGAAAAACGTTCAATGGCAAAATTCCGATCGCCCGTCCAGATACTGCTGAGAACATGTTTCCCACCAAGTTCGGCAGCCGATTCCATTGCAGATAGATAGTTTTTAGGATTAACTCCATCATAAATCTTCGCAAGTTCAATGTCCAAAAGCCTAACGCCCGTCTCAGAGAAAGCATTTTTCGTTTGCCGCAGTAACTCTTTGTTTTCAGCAAAGGAAAAGTTTGGCTCACCGGGCAACCCCATATAAATGGGACGTAAACTGACAAAATCATAGCCGGCTTTTGCTGCTATGTAAGTCATCTCAGGTGGTGGACAGCCGAGAACCGTAAGATAGGCTAAAGAAAATTTTTTTTGCATGTATTTCCCTCCTATAAAAAAGACACAAAAGGTGATATTTTAACCGTATTGTGTCTTTTCAATTGAGAATTGTGCAATTGACCTGACAAACGATAAATGATTATTTTTCTAATTCTGGATCGTAAAACTTACCAAATAATTCTTCATCTGACGGTCTGTCTTCCGGAATTGGAGTAGAAACCCAAGTTGTATTCATATAATGTTTTAGTGCCACATTTTCTGATGTAGCATTGCCGCCCCATGTACCGCAGCCCATTGAAGATGTTTGCGGCATTCCATTTGTGAATGAACCAGCATTAGAGGTTGAAGTAGGTTGACGAACCATGATCCGGCTGAATGGACCCACTTCTGCTAAACGATTGATATGTTCTTCGCTATTTGAATTGATACTACAAGAGTGACCAATACCGCCATTTTCAAAGACACCGAACATGGTTTCAAGCGCGTTTTCAAAATCGCCTTCATATTTATGAAGAGCAACTAAAGTAGTCAATTTTTCATCTGCGAATACTTTGCCTTTCCCTACACCATCACCGATGACGATGATGAATTTGCGGTCTTCCGAAATGCTAAAGCCGGCAGCTTCGGCAAGTTTTTGCGGTGAAATCGCAACGGTATCAGGGAGACGATGTCCTTCTTCATCCCAAATAACAACGCGTAGTTTTTCTCTTTCTTCCGTACTTGCTAAATAACCGCCTTCTTCTTGAAGCTGTTCGACCATTTGATCATAAATCGATTCATGGATGATTAAGTTACCGTCTGAAGAGCAGCCAGAACCAAAGTCTTTTGTTTTACTGATCATGGTATTGTGGGCTGCTTCTTTTACATCAGCCGTTTCATCAATAATGACTGTTGCGTTCCCTTTACCGACACCGTAAGCAGGAGTACCGGAACTGTATGCGGCACGAACCATGTCCTGTCCGCCCGTTGCCATGACTAAATCTGCGCGAGCCATTAACTCAGTTGTTAATGTTTTACTTACAACCGGCAGGCATTGCAGAATATCAGCCGGTGCGCCTTCTCTTTCAAGTGCTTCTCTCATTAAACGAACGACTTCGTCCGAAGTACCTTTTGAACGTGGATGTGGACTGAAGATGACAACATCACGTGCTTTGATCGCATAAATAGCTGTAACAGCCGGTGTTAATTCTGGGTTCGTTGTTGGAATGAGTGAAGCAATAATCCCCGCTGGTTTACCATATTTTTTGATACCTTTTTCAGGGATTTCTTCGATCACTCCAACACTTTTTTCACGAAGGGCATCTCTTAGTACACCACGAATTTTCATTCTTTTTCCTACACGGCCAACAGGATCACCTAAGCCGCTTTCTTCAACACCCATAACGGCAATCTTTTCAAAAGCTTTTTTATTTCCCACAGCCCATGCAACTGCTTGGATTAAGTGGTCTACTTGTTCCTGGCTGTAGTTTTTGATCACTTCAAAAGCTTTTTGAGCTTTTTCAAACGTTTCATCCAGTATTACTTTTTGTTCTAGTGTTAATTCTTTTGGTTTGTTAACAGTAGTTGTTGACATTGAAATTACCTCCTACATTTTATAAAAATTTATTTTATGCGATTAGGTTAACGCAATTAGATCGATCTAATTAAAGTGTAATTAAACTCCAAGCTTTTGCTGTGAATCTGGTGCTTCATGTAATTGAGAGCATGGTCCAGCCTGAAGCATATAACTCCCGCCATCGTGTCCAATGATTTGTTTGACTTCTTTGGCAACATTTAAAATTGTCCCTAAATCAATCCCTGTTTCAATTCCCATTTCCGACAATGTGTGTACCAGATCTTCTGTCGCAACATTTCCTGTGGCACCAGGTGCATATGGACAACCGCCCAAACCGGTAATCGAACTATCAAAATGAACGATTCCCTGTTGCATTGCAGCAACCGCATTGGCAATTGCCATTCCTCTCGTATTATGGAGGTGCATGGTGAACGTCATCTCAGGGAACTTATTTCGCAGTTGGCCGACCGTTTGATAAACCTGTCTGGGGTTCGCCATTCCGGTTGAATCTGCAAGTGAGATTTCTTCAATTCCATAACCAATGTACCGTTCGACAATGTCGCCCAGCCGATTGATTGGTACTTTACCTTCGAAAGAACAGCCAAAAGCAACTGAAATGGATCCCCCAACTTTCACATCATGTTTCTCTGCTAATTCAATAATCGGTGCAAAACCCTCCATCGCTTCTTTCGTTAAACAGTTTGCGTTTGATAGGCTATGAGAATCAGTTGCAGACAGCATTAATTTCAATTTCTTAATTCCTGCATCTATGGCGCGCTGGGCACCTTTTGCATTTGGAACAAGCGCACGGAACTTAATTCCGGTCAGTTCTTGTGACTGTCTTACCACTTCTTCGGCATCCTTTAACTGGGGGATTGCCTTTGGGTGAACAAAAGATGTAATTTCCATTGATTGAATACCAGTGGTTGCAAGTTTTTTTATAATCGCAATCTTCTTCTCAGTTGGAATCCATGTTTTCTCAGCCTGAAAGCCATCTCGTGGTGCTACTTCACAAATAACCACTTTCGAAGGAAGCTGCATATTGGTTGAAAAACTCATTAAATCACTTCTTTCCTATTTTATAATAATCGTATTTCTCAATCACACAGATACATGGTGCACTTTTTTGTCAGGGGAATAAATATCCATAATATTCCAATGTCCATCTGTTGGAACAGGATTATTCAGCATCGCTACATCAATTACAACAGGCTTACCCGCCTTGATAGCTTTTTCTAACGCTGGCTTGAATTCTTCCGCTGCTTGGATCTTAATTCCCTCAATCCCATATGCTCTTGCAATGGCTGCAAAATCAGGTGAATACGGTTGGTCATCTTTTGTAAAAAGAGTTCCTAATGTGGTTCCAAAGTGGGCCTTTTGTAAACCGGCGATAGTTCCAAATGCAAAGTTGTTCATAATCACCCAAACAACAGGAATATTTTCCTCAAATGCTGTTGCCAACAGTGCTGGATTTTGACCAAATCCTCCATCACCTACGAGAGAAACAACTACTTTATCAGGAGCTGCAATCTTTGCCCCTAAGGCAGCTGGTGCCCCAAAACCCATTGTACAGTAGCCCCCAGGCGTAAGGATCGAACCGGCTTCATAAATTGGGAATTGCTGTCCCACACCATTTTTATTCCAGCCAACATCGGTCGTGATAATCGCATCCTTTGGAAGCACCTCACGCACTTCTTCTAAAATTCGCTGCGGCATCATTGGGAAACAATTATCCTGAATATATTTTTGGTTGCTTTCTTTAAACTCTTGGCGATAACGGGCAATCTCCGCTTTTAGTGATTCCAAATCATCAGGCTGATAGCCTTCAGGCAACAGCTCTTTTGCAACGCGAATTAAAACAGTCAATGCTTGTTTTAAATCAGCAACGACGCCGATTTCAACTGGATAGTTCCTGCCAATCTCACTTGGATCGATATCAATTTGAATCAGTTTTGTAGGCGGGAAATTAAAGGTAAACTCTGGTTCCCATGAGCTGCTGTCTGCTTCGCCAAAGCGGGTTCCTAATGCGAAAATATAATCTGCACCTTTGCATTTATCATTGATGAATTTGGTCCCCCAGAAACCGGTCATGCCTAATGTCAGAGGATGGTCATCGGAGACAACCCCTTTTCCCATCAGGGAATGTGCTACAGGGATATTTAGAAGATCAACAAGCTCCCTTAACTCCTTGGCAGCATCGGCTAATATAACCCCTCCGCCAACATAGAATAGTGGGCTTTTAGCGCTAACTAAGGTATGAATAATTCCCTTTGCAGTTTCATCATCAATCGAAGGTTTATTTAGTTTTTTCGTATGGTGTTTTACTTTTTCAAACCAAGAAGGATCCAGTTCCTTTGAGAAAATATCCATCGGTACAGAAACGAGCACTGGACCAGGGTTTCCGCTTTCAGCTAATTGAAATGCTTTTTCTAAAATTTCAGGGAATAAATGCGGGCTATCCACACGCCATGCCCTCTTTACAAATGGTCGGTAAATTTCATATTGGGTTGCATCTGAATGCAAGTTAACTTCTTGATGTGGATTTTTCCCATAATAATGACTCGGAACATCACCGGCAATGACAACCATTGGAATCGAATCCAAAGCGGCATTCGCAACTCCTGTAGCTGCATTTGTTAAACCAGGTCCCAAGTGACTTAACACTACAGCTGCCTGCTTTTTCACCCGTGCATAGCCATCTGCCATATGAGCAGAAATTTGCTCATGTCTTACATTGACAAACTTGATTGAACTTGTTTCCAAGGCTGATAAAACAGCGATGTTCGTATGTCCGCATAATCCAAAGATGTGTTCAATTCCTCTGTCTTCAAGATACTTTACCAATTGATTCGAAATTAGTTCCTTCATTATTTATGATCCTCCCTAAAATTAATTAAAATTTTCCCATATTGACCTGAAAGGGCGTCACCATAGGCTTTTTCAAAATCCTTTAATGGAAAAATGTTTGAAACAACTGGTTTAACATCAAAATCTTGATCCATTAAGTATTCAACACATTTTTCAAAGTCTTCCGGAAAACTATAAATGATTGACCCTTTTAAGGTAATTTCATTCCTGACAATTTGCATCACTGGGAAAGTGGCTTCAGGCACCAAGCCGATATACACTATGGTTCCACCTGGTTTTACGATTTGAACCGTTTGTTCGGCTGAAGCCCTGGCACCAGCAGCTTCAATGACCACATTAAATGCTGCTTCTGAAACCTCCTCTGGAAGTGCCGTTTCCACTCCCTCAAACTCATTACGCACTTTTTCCAGTTTCTTCACATTAATATCAACAGCCGTTACTTGAGCTCCTAAATATTTTGCTAAGGCAATGGAAAGCATTCCTTCCGTTCCACACCCAATAATACAAACGGAAGTATCTTTTGTTACATTGATTTTTTGAAAGGCATGAACAATTACAGCAAAAGGTTCAATTAGAACTGCCTTTTCACTTGGTAATTGATCTGGGATTGGTAATACATACTTTGATGAAATAGTTATTTCCTCAGCAAAAATACCCGTAATATTAACGCCCAGAGATTGTTTATTTTTACAAATGTTTTTTCTTCCATTTAAGCAGTTTTCACATTGGTCGCAGAATGTATTTGGTGTAACTACCACTCTTGTACCTTTTGCAAAATTTGCATTTTTACCAGCTTCAATAATTTCTCCGACTAACTCGTGTCCAGGAATAATCGGGTATTTTGCGTGGCCAAGTTTTCCTTTATATACACCAACATCTGAACCGCAAATCCCGCCATAAATTAATTTGATCTTTACTTCATCATCCTGAAGATTTGTTATTGGGAAAAAATCCTTTAGTTCTAATTCACCTGGATTTTTTAAATATAATCCCAACATCTATAACACCACCAATCTAGAAAATAAAAATAAATTTATTTAGATCGATCTAAAACTAGAGTAGATCGATCTAATAATACTAAATCTTTTCCCCTTAAAAGTAAGAACATCCTTAGTAAGCGTTATCAATATATTACTTTATTATTTTTTTATTTTCAATATATTTTCGGATATTCACGATGTTTCCATTTCTTAAAATAGATCGATCTAATCTATCGATAAAAGGTAAAAGTGCTCAATCGAAAAAAAGCTATTAAGAGGTACCTTAACCAATATATCCACAATAAAACGGTACCTATTCTTTTAATTCCAAACGTTGAATCTTGCCAACAACCAATAGTAGTGACAATGCACCTAAAAGGGCAAGAACGGCCATATAAATTAATGCACCTGTAAAGGAATGTGTTTTTTGAACAATAACTCCGATTATAATTGGAGTAAGGATTCCTGAGAGATTAGCAGCGACGTTAAATACACCGCCTGCCAAACCTACTAGTTTTGTAGGAGCCAGATCAGAAACCATAACCCATCCAGTTGCAGCCATACCTTGAGAGAAAAAGGCAACAGACATGATGGCGATCACTAAGCCTGGTACTTGAGTGTAATTGGCAAGAATGATTAAACATGCACCAAATGCACCTGTAATAATTGGCGTTTTACGTGCAACTGTTAAAGACTTACCACTTTTAACCATCCGATCAGACCATGTACCCGCTAATAATACACCAACGCATGCCGCAATATAGGGTAGAGATCCCATAAAGCCTGCTTTGATGAATGACATATGTTTTTCCTGAACAAGATAGGTTGGGAACCAAGTTAAGAAAAAGTATAGCATGGATGCAACGGAGAATTGTGTGAAGCTAATTCCCCAGATTTGGCGATATTTAAGCAGTTGTTTAACCTCTGACCATTTGACTTTGTGCTTTTCAACAGCATTTTCAGCTAACCCGCCGCCTTCACGTATATAATCCATCTCTTCTTTATTAATGGATTTGCTGTATTTGGGATCACGATAAAGCTTCACCCAGACAAACGTAAAGAGGATTCCTACAATACCTGTTACGATAAAGATCATATGCCAGCCAAAATTCGATAAAATCCAGAATAAAATCGGTGTTGCAAACGCTAAGCCGACATATTCACCAGCTGTATAAACACCTGTAGCCATTGCACGTTCCTGTTTTGGAAACCAAGCGGCGACAACACGGCTATTTGTCGGAAATGCTGGTGCTTCAGTGATACCTAATGCAAGACGGAGACCAAAGAATCCTGCAAAACTTCTAACAAACCCTAAGAAAAGAGTAGTGATTGACCAGGTACAAAGCGATACGGCATAAGTTAAGCGAGGACCAAAGCGGTCTAGGATCCATCCTCCTGGGATCTGCATAAAAGCGTAGGACCAACCAAAAGCAGACATAATCAAGCCAAGCGTGACTGGATCTAAGCCTAAATCCTTTTGGATGGAAGGTGCAGCTACGGAAATATTCGTTCTGTCAAGATAGTTAATTGCAGTAATGATAAAAAGAAGTGCTAATACTGTGAAGCGAACCTTTGTTGGTTTCTGCCGTGGTGTTTCATTTACCTTTTGTGCTTCTTGTGCCATATGAATCCCCCTAACAAACTACGATATTTTTTAGATTCAGTTACAAAAAACTCCACCTAAATGAAAACGATTGCATTTTTTTCTAGAAAACTCTTTAAAATTGAATCCCAATTTGTTTTATCAAGAAGACAATCTTAATTATATAAATTATGTAATCTAGGATGCCAACGCCTTAGTTAACGCTTACAAATTTTGATACGAACTACACTTAGAAATTCAATTGGTAATTCCGATTCTTTTTAACCTTCTGTCACTAAACCAACTTTATCTTCCCCCTTTTGTTTCCACCACCTTTCATTATTAGATCGGTCTAATAGATCGATCTAAATTTCTTAATTCATATTATATAATAAAACAATTAATTTGAAAATATAAATCATTAATTCTTTTTCGCATTTTTTTATTTTTTGTTTTATTTAAAAATTCCAACCCCAACCTTTTAACGTTCGTTCAATATACCATTTTCATCTTTATTAAATCCGCTTTATTTTAATGAAAATTCGATAAAGAATAAAACTAAGCAAAAAGGTCAGAAAAGAAAGGAATATTGCAATACTTGAAAACGCAAGAACATAGGCATTGTATTCTGCGATCCGGCTAACGATTCTAAGGGTGTCCACCTGTAAAATTCTAGCACCAATATTAAATAATACTAACACAAAGAAAATCATCAGAAGTCCCTTGCCGGAATTTTGGATATCTGCCTTGCTTAAGCCAATATGTGCTGAAATACAGACAGCTAGTACTAGAAAAATCCAAAACAATGGATTGATTAAATTTTCAGGAGTAAAAATACTTTTGATAATTGCAATATTGAAAACTCCGACAGTTTTTAAAACACTTATATCTAAAGTTTCAAAAGAAACATGGAGATGTATTTCGGACTTTAATGTATCAAAGGATTGCGGCAGCAAAAGGTTCATTCCCAAAAGCAAGGAACCAATGCCGCTAAAGATTGGTCCTAAGCCGATAAAGAAGTTCCCTATCTGTTGATAGGTACTATTGCGGTTGTAATAGTGCTCTACATATCCTAGGACACCATCCGGACTATTAAACTGCAGGAATTTCACTCTGGAAACTTTGTGCCCCCATATAAAGCACATGATAAGATGACCGAGTTCATGAATCGGTGTACCAATCCAGGCTGTCCAAAGCACACCTCTTGCTCCAAAAGTCTGAATCAAAAATTTGTTTGAGAATTTCTCAAGAATCCCAAGAATCAACCCGACAATAATAATAGCTCCTACAAGATATAACAGTTCTATAACACTAATGAATAAGGTATATATTAAAGAAGACAGAATATTCATCCTGCTCTGGGACCTCTCAATCAATTTATTTTCCTATCCTTACGGTAAACTTAACCAAATATTTACATTACCTTGATTATTAATTTGTATTTTCTGGTTAAAATGAAACTATAAAGATAGTATGCTTCATAATTTCGAAGGAGGGATAGGAGTTTGCACCAATTTCTGAATTATCTGTTCCTAACGTATGTTGCCTCATGTTTTTTTAAAATCTTTTATTATTCCTTTGTTAATGTTAAAAAATAACCCATTTCTTCTCATTCTTCAACTTTTTTCACTCCACTATGACCCAAAATCATTCAAATAATTTTTCTGTAATGGTTTGTCCTCCTTGTTGCATACCCTTTTATAAAGGGGGATTGCCATGTTTCGTTCATTTACAACCTTTAAACTTATTCGTTATGCTGTCGCCTACGTATTTATTACTTCTGGTTTTATGAAATTACTGAATGCGGATTTAGCCAATCATTTTATCGGATTAGGCTTGCCCTATCCATACATTCTCCTGAACACTGTCATCCTTCTTGAGATTGTTTGCGGGATTCTAATCATGCTCAACAAGAGTGTTCGAAATGCTGTGATTCCATTAATCGCCATCATGATCGCTGCTATCATTCTAACCAAAGTACCAACCGTTCACACCAGCATTTTGCAGTTTGCCTTCAATGCACGGTTGGACATCGTCATGCTAATCCTGCTCATTGTTCTTTATAATCGGAATCCAAATTGAAAAATCCCCCTTTCACTAAGGGGGATTTTTTCAACATAAATCTACAAATTCCGGGTGGTGACAGGCACCAATGATTTTTCAAGAATCGGCCCATAGGTATCAGTTCGTCGATCTCGTAAAAACTGCAATAGGTTTCGGGCAAATTCGATTTCTTTTAAATTGATGCTTTGAACTAATATTCCTTCTTGTTCATCCAGGGATAGGATGATTTCGCCCATTGGGTTGCTGATGAAGCTGCCACCGTAAAAGCTCATGTCTTTTTCTTGGCCGACCCGGTTTACTGCGGCAACAAAGACACCGTTGTGAATTCCGTGTGCGGAAATTGCCTTTGTCCATGCAGTCCTTGTCGAAAGCTCTGGATGATCCGGCTCGGACCCGATTGCAGAAGGATAGAAAAGGATGTCGGCACCTTTTAATGTCAGTATCCGGGCAACTTCCGGAAACCACTCATCCCAGCAGATGCCGATCCCAATTTTTCCAAATTTCGTATCATATACGGGATAACCCGTATCCCCAGGTGTAAAATAATATTTTTCATGATATTGTGGACCATCCGGAATATGATTTTTCCGGGTTGTTCCTAAATGGTTGCCCGCTTCATCAAAAACTGCTGCACTATTAAAATAAACTCCTTTGGCAGCCCATTCATAAAATGGAACAATTAGTACGATTCCTAGTTCCCTGGCAAGCTCCTGCATTTCGATAATCGCTTCATGGTCATGCGGGATAGCTAACTGATAATGATCCACTGAAACGGTCTGGGCAAAATATTGCGCATGATAAAGCTCCTGCAAACAGACAATATTGGCTCCTTGCGCTGCCGCTTCTCTCACCTTTACTTTTGCCTTTTCGATATTGATTTCGACCCTCTCATCACACGTCATTTGCACTAATCCAATTTTTACTGTACTCATCGTGAAACCTCCTCAACTATTTCATGGACAACCTTTCCGTCTACCATCGTAAAAACTACTTTTGTATTTTTGATTTCCTCATACGGAACTTTAAATAGATTCCGATCAAGGACAATAATATCCGCTAATTTTCCAGCTTCTATCGTCCCAAGTTCATGTTCACGGAATGAGCCATATGCCGGTGCAGAGGTATAAGCAAGGAGTGCATCCTTTAGCGAAATTCTCTCCTTCCCATCCCAAACTACTCCGTCGTCATCCAATCTAGTAACGGCACGATAGATTCCCGGAAACGGATCCAATTGAACAACAGGATAATCCGTGCCAAAAACAACCTTTGTGCCATGATTCAGCATCGTTTTTAATAAATAATTGTGTTTCATTCTTTCCGGCCCGATTAATTCCTCGTAAACATCTCTTGCTGTCACATTAATATGCTCTGGCTGTACGGAGGCAATCACGCCTAATTGATGAAAACGCTCAATATCATTCGGATCAATCATTTCCACATGCTCAATCGCATGACGAGAGTCTCGTTCCCCATTTTCCTTTTGCGCTGCTTCAAATGAATCCAAAGCCAATTGAACAGCGCCATCCCCAATACAATGGAACCGCACTCGGAACCCTTCCTTATCGGCCTCAACTGTCCACCTTTTAATCGTTTCTACCGGAAAAACAGTACTCCCTCTTGTTTCTGGATTATTGGTATAGGGTTCTAGTAAATAAGCAGTATAGCTGGTGGTTACGCCATCAGCAAACTGCTTAAAACCGCAGAATTGAACCATGTTACTCTTATGTTTTTCTCGTAAACTTTTTGCCAGCTCCAAATCACCATTTAATGGAGCAACAAAATGAACCCTGGTAGTTAGTTTTCCTTCTTTTTCATAGTCAGCATAAAGTTCTGCTTCTTCTGTACTCATTTCCGGAATCCGCAATAAGTCATGAACCGAAGTCACCCCGCATTTTGCTGCCTCTGTTAAAAAGTTATTTAGCAGTTTCTCCTTTATTTCGAGACTAATCGGCAGTACCTTCGTAACAAGACCAACCGCATGTTCCAGTAATAATCCAGTCGGCTCACCATTTTCATCTTTTACTATTTCCCCATATGGCGGGTTTTCCGTATTTCGATCGATTCCAGCTAATTCAAGAGCCTTTGAATTCACCCAGGCACTATGAAATTCAGCTTGATACAGAAGGACTGGACGATCCGGAATAACCTCGTCCAAAATGAATCGATGCGGTTCCCCTTCCTCCCATTCATTCTGCTCCCAGCTGCAGCCAATAACAAAAGGATCATCATTTTTTGAATCGGTATATTCTTTAACCATCTGGGCTGCTTCCTTTGCCGATCTGGCTAAATGAAGTCTGACACTATCATTCAATAAACCTCCCATTAGGAGATGAATATGAAAGTCATGAAAACCAGGCATAATTAATTGATCTTCAAAATCGTAAATCTTCGTCTGATGATCAATATAATCTGAAACATCCTCTGATTCTATGACTTTAACAATTTTGTTTTCTTTTATGAGGATGGACGCTGATACTGGTTCATCCTTGGTACCTGTGAAAACTGCATTCCCACGAAGTACAATGTCTGCTGCGAATCTCATATGAATCTCTCCTTAGATCGTTAAATCATTACTAGAATCTTCTACATTCACAAAATCTAATTGCGGTGGCTGAACACGGAAAAATTTCGTTTTAAACGCCAGATAAACAATCCCAACTGCCGTCCATATTCCTCCCAGTGTCAGCGATTTGCTATCTAAATCACTCCACAATTTTAGTGAAATGATTGCACCAATTAATGGAACAAGTAAATACAAAACAAATCCTTTTAGCGATCGTTGCTTTCCTTTTATAAAGTAATGAGCGATTACACTTAAATTTACAAAAGTAAAAGCGATTAATGCTCCAAAATTGATAAAGGAAGTAATCGTGACAAGGTCCGTAAACAACGCTGCTAAGGCAAAAATACTTACTAAGACAATATTGTTAACAGGTGTTTTAAATTTTGGATGGATATAGGCAAAAAACTTTTTCGGAATAACGGAATCTCTGCCCATAGCGAATAAAATTCTTGATACACTCGCATGTGAAGCCATTGCAGAGGTAAAGGCACAAACAACCATTGCAGCGATAAAAAGTGCATTAAAAAAGGTTCCGCCAATCAATTTAGCTACTTCGATTGCAGCAGTATCAAGATTTTTGTAAGAAGTGAAATCTGGGTGGACTAAATGTGCCAGGTATGAAATGAAGATAAAGCAAGCTCCGGCAAAAAGAGTTACAAACATAATGGCCTTCGGAATCGTTATTTCCGGTTTAATCGTTTCTTCGGCAAACGTCGTTAAGGCATCAAACCCTAAAAACGATAAACAGAGAATGGATGCCCCTGAAAAAACGGCAATCAATGAAGTATGTTCAGTTGCAAATGGTGTGACGGAGAATAACATTCCTTGCCCTGTTCCGCCTAAAAGAGCCTTTACACTTAGGATAACGAAAAAAATAAGGACGAGGTATTGAAAACCGAGAAGAAGCATGTTCATGGTCACTGTTACCTTCGTTCCAATCACATTGAAGACGGTTACAAGAACAATCATGCCAATGATCCAGGCACTGAATGGAATGGACGGAAAATAATCTGTCAAGTATAGGGCTATGATCAGAAAATTAATCATCGGGATAAATAAATAATCCATTAAAATAACCCAGCCAACCATGAAGCCCAGGTGTGAGCTGATTGATTTTTGTGTGTAGGAATAAGCTGAACCTGCAATCGGAAAAACCTTTCCCATTCTTCCATAGCTGTAAGCGGTAAACAGCATGGCAATAAGGGCAACTATGTAAGCAGAGGGTGTTGCTCCTTTCGAAATTGACTCAACAATTCCGAAGGTGGAAAAGACGGTCAATGGTGCCATGTAAGCAAGGCCTAACAATACAAGATGAAAGAAAGTTAACGACCGTTGTAATTGAACGGGTTTTTGCATCTATCATTCCTCCTTTTTTAAAAATAAAAATGCAATTTTTGTGCCAATCCCGAGAAAAGCCATTTGTGACTGACTTTTCAGAAAACATATTATATTTCGAGCCCCTTAGTTATGCATAATTAAATAATATATGTAAAAATGCATAATTGCTTTTTTACTAAAAAATCCTTGAACGATTTTAGATACAATCCGTCATTATTTTCGGACACCCATTGTAAAATAAGTGTAAACGATTGGAGTGTCAGAAATGAATATTTTTTTGAAATACACAGAGGAAATTGATTTATATCGAAACTATCATGAGTATTATGGATATGTTTTTTATTTATTTCAAAAGGTAGATTAAAGAAAAGAAATTCCCATCAAAATTTGGGGAATTTCTTTTTCTATGCAGTACCGCATAAGTATAACTATTTTAATTTCGGAGTTTCCACAGTGACTGGAGTCAATTTCTTCGCGCTGATGAGGCTTAAAAAAAGAAACAGGTTCTCAAGTCCTGTTCCTCATTCGATTTCATCTTTATCCAAAAATCTTACCATTTCAATGTGATCTCCATAATTTGAAAATCCATTACCAATTAGGTCCTTAGGAGACAGCACCTTGTTATTAGAATCATAGGGAACCCAGCCAAAATTCAGCTGATCATTTTTAGATGTACCCTTTTCAATAAATGAATTCATTACCGCTGTCCATTTCTTCGAGATTTTCAACACCCCATAGGGTTTGGTCTGGAAAGAGACGTCCTTCTCCATTTGAATCCTAGGTAAATAATGTTCTTTCCCGTCTGTTATAAAAAATCCCCTGTCTCTCAACATATAAAACTTACCATAACTCAATTTACTATCAGGATCCATATTCCAAGTAAAATAAAACGTTTCCGGGTCATCGAGGTTTATCTTCCATAATTGTGGTTCACCTGTTGTATTGATCGATTCAAGTTCCCATTTACGCTGATTCCACGCCCATGAACTTGTACCGTATTTGTCTTCTTTTGATATAAACGGTACAAATACATGTTTTTTATCAAGGGGGATTGTATCTTGAATCTTGCTTGCCGCAGCTTCGGGGAAAAGTTTATTAATCTTGCTAATTAATTGTTTTTTTGCAGGGAATGGTCTTGGACTTTGAAAGTAATACCCATAAACCATCACAGCTGCGAAGACTAATAAGACTAGACTTCCAGCAACCCATAAACTTTTTTTTCAGCAACTTAATTCCCCCCTTGTAACAACGAATTTTGCGAGCGAAAATAAAGCTGTTGATTCGGTGTAACAATTAGTAATCCCTTACCTTCATTTTTAACATAAACCATTACCTTCAAGCCGCTGCCAAACTTAGGTGAGGAGCCAATAAGCTGATAAGGAAATCGTTCATATTTTTTCATTGAATCCATGTTGGAATAAAACCATTCTTCACTATAGATAGGTTCTTGTGTCATGGTATCAAGCTGCTTTTGTAAGCTCTCCTTATTTAGTGAATCATCTTTTGCGGGGGAATAAATTTTAACAAGTGAAGCATGGTCAATATTAGAAATATAGGTAGATACCTCGTTTTGAGGATATAACGCTTGCTGAACAGAGAAGGCAACAAAAGATGTAAGTAAAAAAATAAAATTCGACCAAAACCCTAGCCAAGCAAATTGACGATAAATCGTCCAGGAATCTCCCCTTCGTTTTAAAATCCAGTATAAAACCCACACCCCAAGCGGCAAAATCGGAAACTTAATCTGCGTCCCAGACATATTCCAATTAATCGTAAACGAAAAAATACCGATAACGATGGCAACATTCGCTTTCCATTTCGTTGGTTTAACAGTCCGTTTTTTATACATTTGCAAGGCAATGGTGGCAATGATAGCCCATGCCACTGCTCCCATTAATAAACCGACCATAGAAGAGGAAAAATCAAATTTTATTATGTTGAAGCACCTCCCCATATAAAATAAAGGAATATTTTAACAACTAGTAAAACTACAATAACAACATAAATCATCTAGCAATCTATAAAAAATAAGTGTCCCAAAATTCTTTTCGGGACACCATTAGAACCTTATTTCCTCAATTTATCGATTTCATCGGCCACAAATTGCACCTGGGTTCCGACAACCACATGAATATTTTGCGGCCCAACAACGATCACACCTGGAACCCCAGTTGCTTTAATCTTACTTTGGTCCACAGCACTCATATCTTTTACTTCCACCCTTAATCGGGTCACACAATTTTCAACAGAAGTAACATTTGCATCTCCACCCAAGCCTTCATAGATTTTGGCTGCCAGCTCTGCAAATTTATCTCCGTTCATAACGGCCCCAACGGCTTCTTCTTCTAAATCTTCTTCCCTTCCAGGAGTCATCAAGTTAAATTTCACGATGATGAACCGGAATAAGAAGTAGTAAATGACTGCAAAAACTAACCCCTGAATCAGGAGCATATACGGTTGATTGGCGATTGGAATTTTCAAGCTTAAAACAAAGTCAATCAAACCAGCGCTGAAGCCAAATCCGGCGGTCCAATGAAATAAAGCTGCTACAGCTAGAGATATACCCGTTAAGACAGCATGAACCAAATAAAGGACCGGTGCGACAAACATAAAAGCAAATTCAACTGGTTCTGTGACTCCTGTAAAAAAGGACGCAAAACCTGCTGCCATCATTAAAGAAGCAACTTGTTTCTTATGCTTCGTTTTTGCGGTATGATACATCGCTAGCCCTGCAGCAGGCAAACCAAACATCATCACAGGGAAGAAGCCTGCTTGATACATACCGGTAACACCTTTTACTCCTTTACTCGCCCAGAAGTTCCCAATATCGTTAATACCGGCAATATCAAACCAAAAGACCATATTTAAGGCGTGATGTAATCCTAGTGGAATTAATAATCGGTTGAAGAATCCATATAGACCAGCACCCAGAGCACCTAATTTACTAATCGCTTCACCGAAGGAAACCAAACCGGTAAAAATTACTGGCCAGACAAAGTAAAGTACGAGGGAAATGAGCAACATGGCAAGAGAGGTCATGATTGGCACAAGCCGTTTACCGCTAAAGAAGGCTAGAGCATCCGGTAATTTTACATGGCTAAAACGATTATACGTACGGGCAGCGATAAGACCTGAGAGAATCCCAACAAAGGCATTTTCGATTTTTCCAAAAGCAGGGTCGACTTTAGCTGCGTCAACACCTTGTAACATCGCAACGGAACCGCTTGAAAGCAAGGTGGTCACGACCAGGTAAGCCACCAAGCCGCTTAGGGCCGCCGAACCATCCCGCTCCTTCGCCATGCCTAATGCAACTCCAACGGCAAAAAGAATTGGGATATGATCGATGATTGAGCCTCCTGCTTTAATTAAGAAAGCCGCTACTGGACTGCCAGCCCCCCACCCGGTTGGGTCAATCCAATAGCCAATCCCCATAAGGATGGCTGCGGCCGGCAGTACAGCAACAGGTAACATTAAAGAACGACCAATTCTCTGAAGATATTTCTTCATGTTAATTCCTCCTGTTAAAAGAATCTAGAAAGCTAACAACCAATTAACATCAAAAAATAGTTTAACAATGAGAAAATATAATGCCCTTTAAATAGTAAATTACCTTAGGCCTCGCTCGCCATGGACCACCCCCTTAATCATAATTTTTACTATTTTATTACTTCATCACCTTTAAAATACATATTTAGCCAAATTCATAGATTGCAAGAAAAAATATGTCAAAGTGACTACACTTCATTACTTTGTCTTTTGTTAGAAATTGTTTTTTAAAAAAACAGAAGAGGATAGCGGCAGCTATCCCCTTCCATATTAAAACATTTGAATAATCTTCTTGGCAGAATCCACCCCATTTTCGATACAGTCAGGGATCCCCACACCATAATAAGAACAACCGGCAAGGATGATTCCAGGGTAATCAGCCGCCATTTTGCTTTCAAGTGCTTCAACACTTTTTGGATGCGTAATCAAATAATTCGGCATTTGATCGGTCCATTTGGTGATTTCACTGGCAACTGGCTTTGCCTGAATTCCGAGGCTTTTGCGAATGTCGCCAAGCGCAACCTCGAGCAATTCCTTTTCATTCATTTTCTCTAACGAAGCAAATGAAGGATGGCTGCTTTTATAAAAGAGTCTGACCAAAAGGTTTCCGGATTTTGAAGTGTGCTCCCATTTCCGGCTTGTCCACGTACAGGCATTGCAGGACAATTCATCCGTATTCGCAGTGATAAATCCCGTTCCATCCGCTGGAAGTACACTGTCGGGTACATCAAAGCCAAGATACGCACTAATTAACGAACTATTTTTCAATCCTGAAAACCTGGTTTGAAGATCCTGGTCATCGATTAACGATTCAGCAGCCGTATTTGGAATACTTAGCACGATGTAATCCGCTTCGATAATTTCCTCATTGTTTAGAAACAACTGATAACGGCTGCCCTCTTTTTCAATTTTATTGACTTTTGTATTTTTTAAAATTTCAGCTTCATCCAGCTTTTCCTCATACGCGTCAATCAGTGAACCTAAACCATTTTGAAAAGAAAGAAACTTCCTTTCTCCGCCTTTAAATTTTTGTTTATTGGCTTCAAGTCCTTTTATGATGCTCCCGTATTTTTCCTTATAATCAATCAAATATGGAAGGGTAGATTTGATCGTTAAGTCACTGAGTTTTCCGGAATAGACACCGGAGAGGACTGGGGCAATTTGTTTTTCAACCAATTCTGTTCCTAGAAAATGATCAAGAAAGGAACCGATGGAATCGTTTTTGGTGAAGGTTTCATTTTTTGTATAAAAGTCCTTCAGTGCTGCTACTTTTCCATCTGCTGAAACGAGTGTGCTCTTCGCCAGCGATTCAATGCTTGCCGGAATTCCAAACACAGCATCCTCTGGAATAGGCTTCAATTCTCCATCACTGTAAATAAAGGAACGACCTGTCGCATTATAAACCACTTCTTTTTCCAAGCCAAGTTCTTCGATCACCGTTATGTTCTCCATTTTACGGGCGACAATGGAATCTGCTCCCGCTTCCATTACAAATCCATCTTGTTTGACGGTTCCGATTTTCCCTCCAAGCTGATTAGACGCTTCTGTCAGAACCAGCCTGACATCTGCCCCATTCGTCTTCTTCCATTTATGTAATTCATATATGGCCGATAACCCCGTAATACCGCCACCGATTACTACGACTGTTTTCACTGCTGCCACCTCTTGTATAGTTCTATATTTAGTCCATTACTACAGTTTATCATATAAAAGGAAGATAGACGTTAACTCAATAAGAATGGATAGATTTTAACTCTCTCCCTATAAAGTTTGCAGGAACAGGACTTAGTTCTAATTCTCTTGCCCAAATGGAAAGTTGACCAATGTGATGGATCTCGTGAGTAATGATATGATGTAGTATTTCATCAAATGTATAGGTATGTTCATCCCAAGGAACGCTAACAAGTTCCTGTTTTAATTTGGCAAAATCTATATTTAAAAATTCAGCTATTTCTTTTCGGAACGAATCTGACAGTAATTTAACCTTATCAAGTGTATTATAATCAACAAACCGAACTGCCACATCTTCTTTACCTTGACTGCCACGAAGCCAACTATATTCCACATCAATAATATGAAAAAGAGTATATAAAATACTCCCTACTCCACCACTGCGTTCCTTTAACAATTCTTCAATCGGTAGTTGCTTACACCAATCAAACCATTCATCTCTTAATTGCCAGTTATACTCAAAAAACTTTATCAATGCACTCACTCCCTTATTTAGGTATGTACTCAGACAAAAAATGAGCTTTGGAATGTCCAAAGCCCTTTTCTGTTGATATTCGAAGCGTCAAATGTGTTTAGCTCTCGTATTTATGGTAAATTGTTATGTTGCACCCAAAACTTAAAGCATACCTTATGATTTCTTTGCAACCAATTCAATTTCAACCTCTGCATCAAGCGGCAGGGCAGCAACGGCGACTGTCGTTCTTGCCGGAAACGGTTGGCTGAACTGTGTTCCGTATACTTCGTTCATTGCCTTAAAATTTTTCATATCAGTTAAATAAACATTCACCTTAATCACATCATCCGGCGTTAAGTCTGCAGCCTCGAGAACCTTGAATAAATTCAAAAAACATTGTCTTGTTTGCTCCCCAATATCACCTTTGACCAATTCGCCTGTTGCGGAGTCAATTGGCGTTTGACCCGAAAGATAGATCAATTCACCTGACTCAACAGCATGTGAATAAGGGCCGATTGCTGCCGCACCCTCAGCATTATACGCTTTTCTTGCGATTTTAAACTCCTCCAATCTTTAAGCCTTACTGTTATGAATCTTTTGAATCTGAATTTCGATTCTTTCACTTAGGAAGGTTGAACCAAGGATCAGGATTCCGCCAACCATTTGCATGAGGCCCATGCCTTCCCCTAAGAAAATCGCTGCAAATATTACTGCTGAAATCGGATCAATATAGCTTAATACGGCAATCCTTTGGCCCTTTAATTCTTTAATGGACGTAAAGTAAAGGAAATAAGCAATCCCCGTATGGATAATCCCAATGATGATAATAAATACAATCGAATTTGAAGTAATACCAGAAAAATCCAAATGATCCTTTAGGAAAACATATGGAAAAAGGACTATAGATGCAACGAGTAACTGAACGAATGTAGTTTCAAAGCCAGACAAATTTTTAATAAACTTATTGATTAATACCACACTCGCATATAAGGCTGCTGCTGATAGACCGTAAAGAATTCCAGTCACATGGTGGTAATTCTCCCCGCTATCATCTCCCCCAATATTTACTACAAGGAACAAGCCAATCATCGCCGTGATAATGCAGCCCACCTTAGCAGGAGTCAGTCTTTCCTTTAATACAAAAGGAGATAAAGCCATGACAAAAACTGGTGCAAAATAATAGCTTAAGGTTGCATTAGAGACGGTTGTATAGCGATAAGATTGAAACAAAAGGATCCAATTAAAGCCGATGGCCGCTCCGGAAAAAATCAAAAGCATAAGATTCATTTTAACTGCTTGAATGGAGGGCTTCTGTTTAGCAATCACTAAGAAAAAAATAAGAAATATACTACCAATGATTCCTCGCAAGAGTGCAATCTCACTTGAGGATAGATTAATATTTTTCACAAAAATCCCAAGACTCCCCCAAATGAGCATAGCGGTAATTATTTTTAATTGACCTTTCACATGAAACTCCTTTCTGCCATAACGATTGAAGTATTAATCTAAGATTATTCTAATATTTGGAAGGTTTCAAGAATTAATTTTTTCTAAGCCGATAGATCAGAAATCGCTCATTCGGATTGTGTTCGAAAAGCCCCGGTAGTACGATTTCCTCCTGGAGTTCAAATGGGGTATGGTTTTCGAGATAGTAAATATAGTTTTCCGATGGATAATATAGAACTAAATCGATTTCACGCAGTGATTTTTCTGCTGAAAGTAAGACATTATTTACGATTTTGATGAAAATTTGAATCGTAAAGGGATTAAAGAAATAAAAGCAATTGTCTAATGGGTTAATTGGGTATTCTTCAGCAAAACAGCAATGAAACTGAATTTTTTCAGTCCGCAGTTTTGCTTTTTGCAAATAACGCTCTCGATTCGCAATGGCCTCCTGAAATAACCCCTCGTTCATTTCAACGCCGATTACCGTTGAATGGAATAAATGATGGGTGAAAAAAAGAAGCCTCCCTTTTCCACAACCGAAGTCAACAACCCGATCACTGCTTTTTAATTTATATTGGTCAAAAAATGTTTCTAGTGCCTGATAAGGGGTAGGCTCGTATCGATGATAATGAAAGGATTTCGTGGGAGTCATTTGATCCGCACCAGTTTTAATGTTTAGTTGTTTGTCGTATAGATGTTCTTTCATGGTTTACTCCTAACGGTTTATTAAAAATATGTATAGTTTACATGCATTGAAAAGCTATTAATCCATTTTTAAAAGACATTTTATCAGGTTTCTTCGCGAGTTTTGTCCTTAAAATCTTTTTTTGGAACATTATTTTATGGCTCTTCACGCATTTTGCCCTAAATCTTTTTTAACAGAGTTTGCCCTATACCTAAATTAGACGGCTGTTAGTGTCTCGGCCCCCAAAGCATAACAGATACCCCAATTATACATATCACCGCGCCAATCCAATCATAGGTATCCGGGGTTTTCTTATCCACACCCCATCCCCACAAAACAGAAAGAATAATGAAAACACCGCCATAGGCAGCATACACTCTCCCAAATGAAGGAAACTTCTGAAGCGTCGGGATGATACCATAAAAAATTAACACAATACCACCAATAATCCCATACCAAAAAGGCTTGCCATCGCGGAGCCAAAGCCAGATCAGATAACCTCCTGCAATTTCTGCTAACCCCGCTAAAATAAATAAAGTAATGGTATAAATTTCAATTCACTCCTAAAATCTTGTGCTAGAATAATAAAGAATATTTTCATGTGAACGGTGGAGATCGTTATTTTAAAAGATAAAATCAAAAGCCTCCCAACATCTCCAGGAGTCTATCTCATGAAAGATTCCCAAGGCAATATTATCTATGTTGGAAAGGCAAAAAAACTGAAACGCCGTGTTCAATCTTATTTCCAAGACTCAAAAGCCCATTCACAAAAAATTGTAAAACTAAAAAATAACATAAAGGATCTTGACTATATCCTTACCGACACTGAATTCGAAGCTTTTTTGCTCGAATGTCATTTAATCAAGGAAATAAAGCCATTTTTTAATCGAAAAATGAAAAACCCGCGATCCTATACCTATATTGTGATTAAAACGGATAAAAACGTTCAGAGTATAGATGTTACGAATAATCTAATCTTCAATCACAAACACCTATATTTCGGGCCATACATCAACAAGTACACTGTTGAAAAAGCTATCTCAAACTTAAAAGAATTTAGGAATATCTTGTGTACGAATCTAACCAAAAGGAACGAACCATGCCTGAACTATTCATTAGGTTTATGTAATGGCATTTGTCTCGGGCATCCCACAGCCCTTGAACAATACAATAACAGCTTAAATGACATCATTGCTTTATTAAATGGCACTGACCTAAGCATTCTTGGAGAAATGAATGAAAAAATGGTCCAGGCATCCGAAAATTTTGATTTTGAAACGGCCTCGAAATATCGGGATTTTATAGATTCCATCAATTTTATTTTAAATAAGGAAAAAGTAATCGAATTTACGGAAGCAAATAAAAATATTGCTGTAATCGAATATTTACAGGATCGCACATTAAAGCTTTTTCTTATTAAAGGAAACAGAGTTCTTTACAGTGACAAATATAGCGTTGCGAGCATAATTGAACTGTGTCCACCCATTAAAAAAGACATTTTGACTTATTTTCAAAAGGGAGATTCAGATGAATCCCACAAAATTAGTAAAGATGAAATCGATGAAGCCCAGATTATCTACAGTTATATAAAAAGCAGCACCAGCAGACATCTGATAATTCCTGGTCATTGGCTTAATCCAGAAAATGATGCTTTAGATCGTGAAATAAAAAAATTATTAACGGGGGATGAGAGCTAAAACCTATTTAAACGCTCTCTAACCCCATCTACTACATCAAAAGGCATGACTCCATAATGGGATAAAGTTTTAGCTTTTTCTTCACCAGCTTTTGCATGTAAATAACTTGCCGCAATCATTGCCTCCAGCGGCGCAGCACCTTGAGCGAGAAATGAAGCGATTAGCCCCGTCAAAACATCCCCGCTGCCACCCTTTCCAAGAGCATCATGACCGTACGGATTGATATAAATCTCTCCATCTGGACTAGCAATCACCGTGCGATGCCCCTTCAATAACAAAAAAACATTAAAATCTTTTGCAAAACTTTTAGCCGTCCCTATCCGATTTGCTTCCACTTCTTTTACCGAAGAATTTAATAAACTCGCCATTTCACCCGGATGCGGAGTAAAAATAACATTTCCATTATATTCACGAACGAATTCTAACTCGTTCCGAAGTAGATAAAGTGCATCCGCATCAACTACAATCGGTTGACCTGTTAACCCGCCAATTATATTCTTTACCCATTCTTCACCTCCGGAAAATCTACTAATTCCCGGACCAATTGCAATACTATCGAACTGCCCCAGGCGAGGCTGAAGCTCTTCAACGGAGCTGTCTGCGAAATGACCATCTTCAGCAGATAATGGCAACATTAACGATTCCGGACACTGTGCGGCCGCCATGGAGTAAATGCATTCTGGAATGGCTAATGTCACCAATCCTGCCCCTGAATGGAGGGCAGCCTTGGAGGAAAAAATGGGAGCGCCCACATAATGACGAGATCCACCTAGAACAAGTGCATGTCCAAATGTTCCTTTATGACCATTCTTCGGACGCACAGGCACTGCAGCTTCAGCCAGTGATTCTGTAATTAGCCTTGGCATATCAAGTCCCAATTCCTTACAAGCCGAAGGAGGCACGGAAATATCTACTGCCTTCCACGCACCAACATACATGGGACCATCTTGCAGGAAAAATCCCTTTTTCGGAAAAACAAAGGTTATTGTTTTTGCAGCCTTCACTGCTGCTCCTTCCACTTTCCCAGTATCACTGCTCACCCCCGAAGGGATATCGACCGCAATGACCCATTTCTTATCGGACAATTCATTTACCATCGAAATAACCTGATTGAAAGGCTCTCGAACAGGTCCGTTCACTCCCGTTCCCAAAATCGCATCAACGATAATGTCAGCTTGAACTAACTCCATCCGAAGGGCCTCTTGCGTATTTTCATGTAAATAGAAAATCGGAAGCCTCCGATTCATGTATACATCAAAGTGGACTTTCGCATCACCTTTTATTTTCTCAGGTTTTACTAACAGACAGAGCAGCGGCTTCAGGCCTGCATCAACCAGTTTTCGGGCAATCACAAAACCGTCTCCTCCATTATTTCCTCCCCCAGCAAGCACAATAATTCTAGGATTTTCACATGGAGTGCCTGCGAGGATTTCTTCTACTACTCTCCCTCCGGCATTTTCCATTAAAACTATACCAGGCACCCCGATTTTTCCCATTGTATATTGATCCATTTGCTGCATTTCCTTTTGCCCTGCAATGAACATTTAAATCACGTCCCTTATACTTCCATTTTTATCATTATAAGAAATTTTTTTTACAATTCATGGTCTCTTTTTTACAGTAGATTTACATCTCTTTAACTATGCCTTAGTATTTTCAATTTAGAATATAGAGTATAGATAAAGTCATAAGCGTTCAAATGACATAACAGTATTAAGTTTATACCCATTCTCACCAAACTTTCCATAGGGAGGAATAATATGCATAATTTACTTAATGGTATGTTCGAATTATTTATGATCATTTGCTTTGGTAAGATTTTTTACTACTCCTTTTTTGCTCCCCGAAAAAAGCAGATCTAATGCAAATAATATTTAGTGTTGCTCTTTTTTTTTGCCCCAAAATAAAAAACCCTCCTATATGTAAGAGAGTTCATTCATTAAAGTTAAATTAATCATTCGGAATCATTAAATTTTGCTTCATTAAAATTTCTTCTAAAAACGTCATTAATTCCGATCGCAGTTCATTCGTTTGAAGAGCCATCTCAATCGTTGTTTGAATGAACCCTAGTTTATCTCCTACATCAAATCTCTTTCCTTCAAATTCATAAGCAAAGACCCTTTGTATTTTGTTGAGCTGCTGAATGGCATCAGTTAACTGAATCTCACCACCAGCGCCTTCTTCTTGCTTATCTAGGAACATAAAAATTTCAGGTGTCAAAATATATCTACCCATTATGGCTAAATTAGAAGGAGCTGATCCTAAGGAAGGCTTCTCCACGAAATTCCTAACTTGATACAATAGACCATCTTGTTCTGATGGGTCAATAATCCCGTATCTAGAGGTTTCGCTATCTAAAACGGTTTGAACGCCAATTACAGAGGTCTGAATTCTATTGTAAACATTGATCATTTGCTTCAAGCAGGGAGTTTCCGCTTGTACAATGTCATCCCCCAGCAAAACGGCAAATGGTTCATCTCCGATAAATTTACGTGCACACCAGATGGCATGACCGAGTCCTTTTGGTTCTTTCTGCCGAATATAATGTAAATCAACTTTAGATGATTCCTTTACCTTTTCAAGAAGATCAAATTTCCCTTTTGTGACCAGGTTCTCTTCTAACTCAAAAGAGTTGTCAAAATGATCTTCAATTGCCCGTTTTCCTTTTCCCGTTACAATAATTATATCTTCAATTCCAGACTCCATTGCTTCCTCAACGATATATTGGATAGTTGGCTTGTCCACTATAGGAAGCATTTCCTTGGGCATAGCTTTTGTAGCCGGTAAAAATCTTGTACCCAATCCTGCCGCAGGAATAATAGCTTTACGAATTTGCTTCACTACTCTCACTCCTTTTCCAAAATAAAACCTAAACACAAGAAAGCATACTTTCGAATACATCGCTCCAGTTTTTCGCTTTCGCTATCTGCTTGCGTATAAGCATATTGTTATCTTGATTCTTATCCCCTGCTAATTTTTCACATTCATAGATAAATTCACTTGGTTGATTGTTTGCTATATAGCTATAAACCGATTCTTGAACATACTTTTTGGTAGAAGGTAAATTAATTCCTACAACCGGTTTACCTGCTGCCAGAAATTCAAATAATTTTAACGGGAATACGGCCTGATTGTATTGGGAGGGTTTATATGGCATGATCCCAATGTCGATTAAATTCATATATTTCGGTACATCAGCTGGAGAAACACTTCCGGTCCATAATACGTTCTGTTCCGTTAGTAACTTTTTAAAATCAGAATCTTGATTTGTTCCATCTGGACCTACGAACAAAAATAGCCACTCCCGCTTTTTTCTTGCTACTTGCTGGATTAGCTCAAAATCAAGCTTCGGTTTAATACCCCCGATAAATCCCAAAACAGTGCCATTAAAGTTTTCCGGAAGAACATGTTTAACTTGAGTATGTTCGCTTGCAAATAGCTCGAATTCAACCCCATTTTCAAATGTAAAAACTTTTTGAGTCGAACCTGTTTTTTCTATCATTTGATCACGTAAATATTCAGAAGTGCAAAAGATGGTATCGGCCCTCTGAATAATACGATTTTCTGCTTTTGCAATAATGTTCTGTCTAAGAGTAGATACGACTGAACTTTTCCCGTTCATGGGTGAAGCCCATAAATCACTGCAATCATATATCACCCTGTCCCATGGAAACAGATCTGAAAGTAATGGGAAACCAGGAAAGGTGTACCAAAGATTGATCGTATACTGTCCTTTGAATTTTTTTAAATAGGAAAGGAAAGGTAGCAATTTAGATTTATAGAATCCATCCATATAGCGTCCAAACCGAAACATCTTATTTGGCAGCAAATCTTGTACCGACCATTGTCCGATCCCGTTTGACAATGTTTTTGCAGAAACTCCCTTACGATTTGGGCTTGGACAAACCCAAATCACTTCTTTCGTATCCGCTTGCTGTTGCAAAAATTCCGCAAGTCGATGTCTTCGATAACGGAGCCCATCATTTTCCCATTCCCCGGTTGCTACCACAATATGAATTTTTTTCATTATCCAAAACCTCTTTTATATTCTTTTAACTACTGCATGATAAGCATAATGTGAGAAACACCAAAATGCTTTTAGCAGATTTAACTTCTCAATCTTGCGATACACAAACCAATTCATCTTGGCAGCTTTCCATTTGTTTTTTGAAATCGAAGGATTTCCAATTCGATACTCAGCCAAAATTTCATTTAATCCATAGGCGTTAAATCCCTTTTTTAAAATCGCCAGCCACATCGCTAAATCCTGCCTTGTTCGAATATTGGGCATTTGAATTCGGCCTACTTTACGGCGATCAATCATGACCGTTAGACATCCGATAATTGTATTCTTTAACATATCCTCATAGGTGATTTTTTCTGGAGCTGATACGTATTTATCCAAAAGAACACCATCATTACTAATAAACTCGTACCCAGTAAAAGTGAAAGCATAGTCATTTTTCTGCATAAAGGTTAGCTGACGCTCTAATTTATCCGGTTTCCAACAATCATCACTATCTAAAAATGCAACATATCTTGCTTGTGCATGCTGTAAGGCGAGATTTCTGGCGATCGCGGCACCACCATTTTCTTTTGAAAAAATAACTCGTATTCTTTCATCCTCTTCAGCATAACGGTTTAATATAACCGGTGTATCGTCAGTAGAACAATCATCTACAATAATCATTTCCCAATTTCGAAAAGTCTGCTTCAAAACAGATTCGATTGTTTTATCGATCGATTTGCTGGCATTATACGAAGGGGTAATAATCGAAATTATTGGCTGCATCTGAACCATAAAGGTCCTCCTCCTTTTATTCTGATGTTCCCCGAACCAGTTCAGGAATCAAAACCCAAGCACAAGCGAGTGCAATTCCAATTAAAACTCCTGCTACCGCCCGTTCCTTTGAGTTGAGGGCTTTATTGTCCGTCATTACCTCACTTGGATCTGTAGATTCTAGTAATGACGCCGGTTTAATTTCAAAAAGTGTCGTTTTCAGTTCATTAAGAAAGCGTTGTTGGTCAACTATTGTATCTTCGCTGACCTTTTCCTGGCTTAATGATTGAATGGAATCTTGAGTGATTTCCTTTTTTTCTTGAAAACTTATTTTATCCATCTTCAAAAATGCAGTTGAAATTTGGTTTATTACTTCAGTTGCATTCTCTTTTGGAGAATCCGTATAAGAAAGTTTAATGATTTTATCCGTTACAGCCGTTACTTGTAATTTGCTTAAATTCTCTTTCGATAGATTTGGTAAATTCTCTCGATAGAAAGGGGAATTGGTTAATAAAATCATTACGTTTTTGGCATTATTTAAAGAATCATAATCATAACTCCCTAAAGAAAGCGTCGCTTCGGCAGTATACGTGGATGCTTCTTTCCCAACAGGAAGAAACCAGCCTACTAATCCAAGAAGAATTGGAACTGCTATTAAAATCAAAAAATATTTTTTACTTCTTTGTGCCAGCCTATTAACGATTAATTCCATTTCGAAGCTTACTCCTTCGCTTATTTTCACCCTTAATTTTTCTATTCTTGTTGTTATATACATTCACCGTAGCAATTACAAACCCCAGGAAAACCCAGTGGAAATATAGATTGCTCACAGAGCTAGGACTAATACTAGAAATAAGGAAGGCAATTTGTCCCATCATGCAGGCTTCAATGATTCCTTTTTCCTTCCCGTCCTTCGGTTCTCTGAAGGCTTTATAAAGACAATAAAATAGATAAATATAGATAAAGAGGTAACCTAGAAATACAGCGATTCCAAAATTACCTAAAATTTCCATAAGCCAATTATGCACTTCAACAACATGGTTGGTGTCGTAAAAGGCTTCGTTTTTCAAGTAGTATGGGATATTGCCCGCCCCTACACCAAATCCATATGTATCTAATAAGAAGTGGAAGGCATTTTTCAATAAATTTAGCCTGACTACATTCGATGAATGGCCATCATTCGCCGCAACTGTATTTGACACCTTGTCGAAAAAAAACACGGAACAAAGAACCATTGCAACCAAACCGATGATCAATGTCACTTTCTTTAAAAAGGATGGCAGGTGGATAAATAAATAGAACATCAAACCTACGAAGATCCCTAGTAAACTAGCTCGTGATTCAGTTAAATAAATGATGTAAACACATAACAATCCAAGTAGTATTGTCGAAGTTTTTATCCACACATTCCGACTATTTTTTGCTGCCGCTACATAGAAAGAAAACGAGATAGTAAGAAACGTTGCAAAGTCGTTTTGATTAAAAAACACAGCTGTTGGATAAGACAACTTATATTCTGGCCCTCCGTAAAGCGTTGAACTTGGGAGCTGAATATGAGTAAAATGATTGATTAAGCCAATACACAGTAGAATCAGTGTCATGAATAGCCATATTCCATAAAAAACGATCAATCTAGATATTTTTGTGAACGTAAACACTGCCAAAAAGACAAATAAGATACCAGTCCCGAGCAGGAATAAATACTTAATCCCATCTACGTATGATTTCGCCCATAAAAGCGAAGCCGTTCCGTAGAGAAGCCAAAACATCAAAAAGTGCAGAACTTCTTTTACTTTTATTTGCTTCCAATATTGTGAGAGATTGTTTTCTCTTACAATGGAAACAATGAAGAGAGCCGCTGCAGAGATCAATATCAATCGATATAAAAACAAACTAAAAAAACCAAAATGAATACTTAACACAGACTGATTGAGAAAGGTGGTCGCTACTAATAAAAACATCACACCACAAAACAGCCGGTTCGTTTCTACATAAGGTCTTACCATTAGGAAAGCTGGCGTACCAACTCCTCGTGCAACACTGTGATTACCTTCCATAAAACCTTTTTCTCCCTTTTATCTCGATCTTGTCACAAAATAAAATCTTTTCATTTGAAAAACCTCCTAAAGTGCCTTTGAAGCGGCAGTTTTCTGTCGAACTTCCGGCCTCCCAACTGAAAGATAGGTGAAACCAAGATCTTTCATCGTTTCCAAATCAAAGACATTTCTTCCATCTACAATAAGCGGCTGTTTCATTAATTCCTTTACTTTGACTAAATCCAGGTCTTTGACATCCTGCCAATCGGTTAAAATCACGCAGGCATCGCTATTTTGAATCGATTCATAGATGTCTTCAGAATAGGCACACTGATATCCTAGCTGCTTTTTCGTTTCCTTAATGGCAATCGGATCGAAAGCCTGGAGATTTGCCCCATGAACAGCTAAATACGGAATAATGTCTATTGCCGGTGAAGATCTGATATCGTCTGTATTTGGTTTAAAGGCCAATCCTAAAATACTAATCGTCTTCCCTTTTAAGGCTCCTAGCGCATTCTCCAGTTTTTTCACTAATTGGACCCGCTGTCCCTCATTCGTTGCAATTACGGACTTAATTAAATTAAATTCATATCCACACTCTTTCGCGATATGCAGAAGGGCCGATGTATCTTTTGGGAAACAAGATCCGCCAAATCCCACTCCTGCCTGTAAAAATTTATTTCCGATTCGGCTATCTAACCCAATGCCTTCCGAAACTTTGGTTACATCAGCACCGACACGTTCACAAATATTAGCAATATCATTAATAAATGAGATCTTTGTAGCTAAAAATGCATTTGCCGCGTATTTAATTAATTCCGCCGTTTCTAAAGATGCTTTTACGATATTGGATGTAAAGGGCTGGTGCAGCTCTGCAATAATTTGAAACGCTTTTTCGCTGGTTGCCCCGATTACAGCACGTTCCATATTCATGGAATCCTTAATGGCAGCACCTTCACGTAAAAATTCCGGATTCGCTACAATATCAAAAGGAACTTGGTTATAGGCATGCTCCTGGATGATGGATTTTATCAGTTTCCCCGTACCAACAGGCACTGTGCTTTTTGTAACAATTACCTTGTAACCATTTAAATTTTCCCCAATGGTTTTGGCCACCTGTTTAATATAGGTAAGGTCGGCTTTTCCGGATGATGTCATTGGAGTTCCAACAGCAATATAAATCACTTCTGCCTCTTGAATCGCTTGTGTTATATCATAAGTAAAATGAAGAGCGCCTCTCCGTACATTTTTATCGACAAGTTCTTTTAATCCAGGCTCATAAATCGGCATAACTCCTTGCAGGAGATCATTGATTTTTGATTGATTAATATCACAGCAAGTAACCTGATTTCCGGCATCCGCAAAACATGTCCCCGATACAAGACCTACATAACCCGTTCCAACCACCGTAATTTTCTTCAATTTTCATCATCCTTCCATTTAATGTAATAGGTTTCTATAGTTCTCTTTCAGTTGTATTGCGTTCTTATGGGAATAATAGTTTTGTTGTACCTGCTCATAGAGATCCAGCAGGATTTTCGGTGAATATAGACTGCGGTTTAATACATCCTGAATTCTCTGTACTAGACTTGATACAGACTTTGGCTCGATTAATAAATCACGATGTTCACCAAATAATTCCGGGACACCACCCACAGCTGTACAAATAACAGGGATTTTTAATGCAATGGCTTCAAGTACTACAGTCGGCATTCCTTCCGTATAGGATGGAAGGGCAAATAAATCACTAGCAAACAAGTAATTTCTCACACTTTCATTTGCAACCTGCCCCGTTATGAACAGCCTGCTATTGAATTCCGGATTCCGGCTTAATTTATCTTTTGCGGGACCGTCCCCTACGAAGACAATGGCGACTTCATTTGATAGAAACTTAAGCGTCTGAGCAAGTTCAAATACACCTTTTGCTTCCGTTAGTCTTCCAACAAATGTAATAATCTTTTTATCCTCAGGGATCCCCAGCAGCCGTCTCATTTGCTGCTGGGTTTGTTCCGGCTGCTGGAATTGGGAAAGATCAATCCCAATTGGGAGTACAGCACTTTCCCTGCCTGCCAGCTCCTTCGTTTTCCTTTGTAAATTTTCGGCAACCGTTAAAACGGAATCTGCCATATTGACTGATTGAAGAAATGCTTTTTTTGCGCTAGAGCTGTAATGGGGATATACGTTTACGTCACTACCGTGTAACGTTAAAATCCATGGCAGCCCTTTTTCAGAGGCAACGATTCTTGCTGCTCCGCCAGATGGCATCGCAAAATGAGCATGAATTAAATCCGGAGCAAGCCCATAATCTTCTATGGTCTTCAGAACTGCTGCCGCAATCCGCCTGTCCGGCTGCGCCCATCTAAGCTGTCCGGGCAGTGCTAAATAATGCGGCCGATAAACCTTCACTCCCTTTCGCTCATAGACCTTAGAGATTTGTTTATTGGCCTTATCTGCTTTACGAAAATTCCGAATAAATGTCAGACTGCGTGGTACCGGGCTAATGACCGTAACCTCTACTCCCAAACGGTGTAATGCCTGTACCTGCGTTTCGTGAAAGACGCCGCTCCCTGGCTGAACATCACTTGGATACACACTTGTAATCCATAATGCCTTCATTTTTTATCGCCCTCTAGCTTGTTTATTTACAATCCTTAAGAAGTAATTTGGATACACTTTTAGCAAAAGCAGCAAGTATACTCCAGCACTAAAGCCTACTGAAATCGTTAACGGCCAAATGGCAGCTGCTTGAAAATACAAAGTGCTAAATACTTTCGTAACATACGCAATTGCTGTTATTAGAATCGAGAATAAAAGTGGAACCATAATGGTTTTCAGATAATGCTTCCATTGCAGCTGGATTAACCATGTTAATAACCACCTGCCAATTAGAAAGTTCACGATGCTCACCATTACATAAGTCCAAGCAACGACCTTCAAGCTGTTCGATGCTACGGCAAAATATAACGAAAAGCTATAAAGGACAAGTACACCAAGGTCCCAATAAAACGCAATATTGGCTTTGCCTTTTGCAAGAATAATAGAGCCATTCGGGTTCATCAAAACCCGCAGAATGCCGACGATCGACATGATTTGCAAAATCGGAACAGCATCCAGCCATTTTTCACCAAAGATGGCTGGAATAAAAACATTTGAAACTGCCGTTAGCCCCATTAAAAGCGGAAAAGTAACAAGACTTAAAAGCTTTGTCATGTGTAAGAAACCATCATTTAAAGCAGTAAGACTTTGTTGATTTTTTGAAAAAACGGGAAAGGCCACCCTTGTAATAATGGGATTAATTTTCAATACCGGAATCGTAACGATTTGGTAAACAAGGTTATAAACTCCCAGTGCTTCTGCCCCCATAAACCTTCCGATTAAAATCACATCGATATTTGAACCGATTCGGTTCACGATTCTTGAAAACAGCTGAAAGGCTCCAAATGAGAGAAAGCTTCTGCATTCTGAAAGATCAAATACCAACGAAGGGCGCCATTCCCTTTGGTAACAGATTAAGTAAAGAATTCCTTTAAGCCCATAAAGCACTACTTGAGAAATGACAAAGGCTTTTATAGGGGAAATCATGAAAATGAGGATGACAAGCGTTAAAAAAGAGAATATCGTTGCCGCTGCCTCAATTGCACCAAGCATGTTAAACCGTAATTCTTTTTGCATTAAATATTGGCTTTGCTGCCCAATGGGGGCGATCAAAAACATCATCGAAAGGATCTTAATAAGGTCCGTTAAATCCTTTCGATGAAAGTAGTTAGCCAAAAACGGGCTTGTAAAGAAAAGCACTATACAAACTCCAAGCCCCGTCATCAGATTTAACCAAAACAAAGTTGATAATGTCCTTTTA
Organism: Neobacillus cucumis; assembly: GCF_016107705.1. The sequence continues at coordinate 116,421 of NZ_JAEHGC010000008.1, read as the reverse complement.
GGGACATCTTCCTTTTGGATGACGGCAGAACCAAGTCCCAAATCCAATACAATTTGTGCAAATACCACAATGGTTGTCATCATGCCGACTAGGCCAAATTGGGATATGCTCATGATTTTTCCGAGGATGGCAAACTGAAAGATTTGAATTCCTGTAATAAGCAGAGTAGAAATTCCTGTCCACTTTATCCCTTTATGCAGTTCTCCTCTAATTGCGGACATTGTCTCCCCTTCCTCCATTACCGTGCACCTTCACCTGTAAAAACCACCCTAAAAGTTTTCAAGATAATTTTTATTTCAAGTGAAAACGAAAGATTTTGTATGTATTTCAAATCATATTGAAGTTTTTCTCTTGGGGAAATGTCATATCCCCCGCTAATTTGGGCTAGTCCTGTCAGCCCCGGTTTCACCAGCAGCCGGTTGGAGAATCCTTTAATTTCCCGGTCAAACTGTTCGGTAAAACAAGGTCTTTCGGGTCTTGGACCTATGATCGACATATCCCCTTTTAAGACAGAAATAAATTGCGGAAGTTCATCAATCCGAGTTTTTCGAATAAACGCTCCGACTTTTGTAACGCGCGGATCGTTTACCTCAGCCCATTTTGCCCCCTCTTTTTCAGCATCTATGGTCATTGATCGCAACTTGATCATGTTGAATATTTTCCCGTTTTTCCCCATTCTTTCTTGGACATAAAACGGGGAACCAGGTGTTTCTAGAACAATGAGGATGGCAAAAACAACAACAATCGGCAATGCGAAAATGATCCCTATAACAGCAAAGAAAACGTCTAAAGCCCTTTTTAAATAAAGATATTGCTCCGCTTCCTTCGATAAAAGTAGTTTAGGGGTTTGGGTAATAGTGTAATCATGGAAAAGATTTAAGCTTCTTTGTGTATTCACAATTAAACCCACCTTCAAAGATTATTTAATTCATTAAGCGGCCCGTTATGAAAGATTATAGGGAGGGAATTTAGAGGACTCGTTGAGCTAAGATTAAGAGTTGGTGAACAATTGTGAATCTTTATTAAAATTGTAAATTTTTTGTAAAGAGAGTTACAAAAAATAGGTAAAATAACCCACTATAAAATAAAAACAATCCGGCTTTCTTAAAAGCTAGATTGTTTAGAAGTTGATTTCTACTTATACTCAGGCGTATTTGGATATCCTTTGCTCCTTGATGACAAGAAAATATTGACCTAATAAATGTTCAAAAATCGTATCCCAGTTTTGGGATAATGCAAAATTTCTTCCCTCCCAGCCCATTTGAATTCGCAAACTATCATGACATAATAAATCCACAATTCTGTTAGTAAACTCCTTTATATTTCCCGGGGTGCATAAGAATCCTGTAACACCCGGATTAATAATACTTTTCACTCCACCTGCATTTGCTCCGATCACAGGTGTTCCACTGGCTAATGCTTCAAGTACGACATTTCCAAACGTCTCTGTCGGAGACGGAAAGACAAACAGATCCGAAACCGAATAGATTTCTGCTAAATCTTCTCCTGTTAAGAATCCTGTAAATTTCATATTTGATGGAGCTTTTTCTTGAAGTTCTTCCCTTAACGGACCGTCACCAATTACCATCCACTCAATATTTTCGTTTATTTCAGCCGGTATAGATTTAGAAATAGCCAGCAGCTTATCGACGTCTTTTTCAGGCGCTAACCTGCCAACAAAGGTCAAGAGATATTTTTTTGAAAGTCTATATTTCTCACGAACAGTCTTTTTATCATAAAAAGGCTGAAAAACTTTGCAATCTACTCCCCTTGGCCATATTTCTAGATTTGTAAAACCTTGTTGTTTAAGTTGGGAAAATGTTTCTTTTGAGGGAACAAATACTTTAGCACAGGTATGATGAAACCAATTCATGTACTTCCAGAGGAATTTAGAAAGAAATTGAAGGTCATAATAGTTTAAATATTGATTGAAATCCGTATGGTAGGAACCAACAAGTGGTATGTTTAACTTCTTTGCAAAATAAACCCCAGAAAGGCCAAGACTAAATGGGGTAGTAACATGGATTAAATCCGGAGAAAACTTTAATAATTCTGCTTTAATGTGAGGAAGGTTTGGAAAAGCTAAACGGCATTCAGGATATAGGAAAAAGGATAGGCTTTTAAATCGATGAATATCGCTTGCGGCATAGTCTTCATTGTCAGATTCAGGTGCAAAGATTTTAAAGGTAATGTTTTTGGCTTCTAAATATTCGGTGAACCTTTTTAAGGTTCGAGCCACCCCATTAATGTCCGGATAAAAGGTATCTGTGAAAATGGCTATTTTCATATAATCCCTCCTCATCATGCTTTCAAAAACAGAGTATATAGTAACTAAGAATACCAGTTAAACTTCCAAGGATGCCGCCGGCAAATACGTCTGAAGGATAGTGTAGACCCAGATAAATTCTAGATACTCCTACACAAATCCCCATCGGAATAAGGAAAAAAGCAAATGTAGGAACAAAAATTATATATGGGATGACAACCGCAAATATTGCAGTTGTATGACCCGAAGGAAAAGAATGGTCCTGTAATGGGTTATCAGGAAACTTTGTTTTTTCGATCATTAAATAGGGTCTTTTTCGTGGGAACATCTGCTTCACAATTTGAACAGGTATGTGACTTGCTGATAATGCAACTGCACTTGAAATAGCAATCAGTCTTGTCTCTCTTGGTGATAAAATCAGAAGGAGGAAAGTAGAAATGATGGTAAATTTCGCTCCACCAAGGTGTGTAATGGCACGAAAAAAAAGATTTAATAGCTTCTTATCAAAATGACGATTTAACTTTTGAAATATTCTACATTCAAATCCATAAAACACATGCAGCATTCTGCTCATAATCCATTCCCCTTTTAACCGTTATCATTCTATCTCTACTTTACTGTTTAACATTAAATCGCATATTTCATCATTTCTGCACTTAGGATGTCCGTGATGATGGTTGGGATTTTTAATGGCTCATAAATTTGTTTTATCATCGATGCAGACTCATGGTTATCAGCCCCAATTATAATTCGTTCACCATAGAAGAAATCGTTAATGGCCGATCCCTTCCGAAGAAAATCTGGATTCGATACCACATCACAACGAAGATTAGGAGGTTTGCTTCTGTCGATGATTTTATTAATTAAATCATTCGTCCCTATAGGAACGGTGCTAATTATACACAAAACCACATTATTTTCGATAAAATGGGCAATCGTATTTGAAACTACATGTATGTTTCTTAGGTCAACAGAATCGTCATGTTTATTTTTTGTTCCGACTGCAATAAAAATGACTTCAGTATCTGAATAAGCTTGATAAGGGCTCATTGTAAAATGTAGATTTCCGTTATTAAGATTTTTTTCTAAAAGAGGATCAAGCCCAGGCTCATTAATTGGAGTACGACCGTTTTGAAGCAAGTCAATTTTCTTTTTTTGTATGTCAATGCATGTCACCTGATGGCCTAATTCTGCTAATCCAGCACTCGTTACTAATCCAACTAATCCTGCTCCTGCAACGGTAATTTTCATCCAATCCCTCCATACGTTTATTTATCTTTATTGTATTTGATTTTAAGTGATTTTTTCTAAACCTGGTGTAAAAGGATTGTAAATAAAATGTAAATAATACAGATGAAAAAAATCCCTGAATTTTTTTCAGGGATTAAGCCATTCCTATACTTCACTATTTACTGATTCAAGAAATTAATTGCTCCTCATTTCTATTCGATACAGAAGAACTTTTTCGTAGTTGATGCAACCAGCGATAGCAAATTGGAATCATAAATAAACTGATAAAAGTCGAACTAATCATTCCTCCGACAACGACAATTCCAAGCGTTTGCGAGATCACTGAATCTGACCTCGAGAAAAATGCAAGTGGAAGCAGGGTTAAAACCGTTGTGAGTGCTGTTGTTAGGATTGGTCGTACACGGGAAAGTGTTCCTTGTAAAATTGATTCATCTAATTTTATCCCACTTGCTAAATTCCTTTCAATTTTATCTACAAGGACAATTCCGTTTGTAACAACAATTCCTGTTAGCATCAAAAGTCCCACTAATGCAGCCAGATTCCATTCCAATCTAAACATAAACATACCTATCACTGAACCGATAAACGCGAATGGAATACAAAGTAATACCGATAGCGGCGCTTTCCATCCTCGGAAAACAGCACTAATAATGATCAATACAAGCAATATGGAGAAGAATAAAGCGAGTGCCATTTCATACATCATTTCATAAACCTGCTGCGGTGCACCTGCGAAAGAATAGTGAATCCCCTCTGGCAACGAAATCTTCTTAAGCGCGTTTTTAACCCCCTTCGTCACTTTTCCAATATCACTGGAAATGATGTTGGCCGTAACAACTGCATAAGGTTTTCCATCCTTCTCTTCGATCACGGATGAACCTGAAGGGATAAGGATTGCAAGCTGATCTAATGTTACTTCTTGTCCTTCCCTAGTCTGAAATCTCTCCCCACCCATCAAAGAAAAAATATCTTTCCCGGTACTTTTTTGCACATCGGAATGAATTACAATTGGAAATGCAGCTTGGTTAATGGAGATTACTCCTTTTGTTCCTTCCGCGGTATATTGTTGGATTCGAGTTAATACATCGTTCAGTTTAATACCATATTTTTCAATTGCCTTACGATTCAGTGTAACCTCATACTGAGTGATCTGATTTTCTGCATCGGCAACACCTTGTACAGACAGTCCCGGTACAAGCTTAAGCTGGTTTCGTATCGTTTGCGCCATTGTTTCCAATGTTTGACTATCCGACCCTGTAAGATTAATTTTTAATTGCGAATCATCGCCGGCAATACTTTGATTTGAAACTGTGTAAATGGCCTTACTAGATAGGGAGTTTAATTGTTTCTGCAGATTCTGCATAAAGAAATTAGCATCAATATCCTTCTTAACTGTTATCGATAAATTTGCAACATTTGGTTTCTGAATCCATCCTCCTCCTGCATCAAAAACGTCATCGGATTGAGGCGTAAATGATGAACCTAATCCAGAAGCGAATGAAGCTACTTTAGGATTTGCTGCCAATAAAGCTTCCAATCTTTTCACTTCTGCATCAACCTCTGTTAATGCAGTATTTTGCGGCATTTCCACTTGAATTCCCAGTTGACCTGTACGATTCGTCGTTGGTAAAAAATTGACTGGGAGAAAAGCTGCTCCCACAGATGTGAGCAAAAATAATGCCAGCGTGAGCAGCGCCACTTTTCCCTTTTGTTTGAACACCCATGTAAAAATTTTATGTCCAAATGGTTCTAGATTATCTTTTACGGCAACAGGTTCTCCCCGCCAAAAAAGATGGTAAAGAGCCGGAACCACCATGATGGAAACAAACAAGGAAATCACCAATGCAATGACAACCGACCAAGCAAACCCGGAAAATGCTGCACTCACCATGCCGCCAATTAGAGCGATTGGGAGATAAACCGCAATGGTTGTAGCCGTAGACGAGACAATCGCAGGAATCATTTCAGAAACAGCGCTCGTTAACAAATGAACGCTATTTTTCTCTTTTGCCTCAAATAATTTTCGGTTCATGTTATCAAGGACGACAATCGAGTCATCGACCACTCTGCCCATCGCTACAATAAGTCCTGATACGGTAAGCAGATTAAGACTGATTCCCATTGTTTTTAATAAGCCGGTTGTTGCTAATAAACAGATGGGCAATGAAATAGCAATTAATAGTGTTGAACGTACTTTACGGAAAAATAGAAAGACACATATTACCGAGAAGAAGCAGCCTAACACCCCTTCTTTTATGAGTCCTTTTAACGATGAATTGATCTGATCTCCTTGATCAAATTGAATAGCAAGTTGTACATCCTTATTTTTCAATGCCGGAATATCCTTTATTCTGCTTTTAATGCGATTGGATACATCTGTAATATTGGATGAAGGTGTTTTCAAAATGTCTAAAAGAACACTAGGTTTCCCATCCGTTCTTGATATCGTCTGCAAATTGACAATCGAATTTGAGATATCAGCTACAGAAGATAGAGGGACCGTTTTGCCTTCATGTGAATGGATTGGAAGCTGCATCAAGTCTTGCCCCGTCAACCCCCAACCTGAAACTTGGATGGGAATAGAAGTTTGCAGGTTTGACACCTGGCCCTCTAGTCCAGTTGTATAATTTTCTTCAAGTGATTGTTTTATGTCAGCAATAGATAAACCTGCTTTCTTTAAATCGTCCGTACGAAGATGAACCGCATAGCCTGCCATTCCACCACCTGAAACAAGAACATCTTTAACACCGGGAACGGTTTTTAAGCGATTGACAATATCTTCTTGAATGACTGTTCGGAGTGTATTTTCCGTTATATTGTCAGAAGAACTCATTAGACTTATTCTCATGATTGGAAGAGAGTGGGTACTTAGTCTGGTCACTAACGGTTTTTCGGTACCTGCCGGAAGCGAGGTCCCTTCTAAAGCTCTCGATACCTGCTCCTCAGCTTTTTTCATATCAAAATTCATAGGAAAGTTGAGACTGACCATTGATCCGCCATTAAAAGAACTTGTCTCAATATCTTGCAGGCCGTCCACTACCCGTACAGCCTGTTGAATTGGCTCCGTAATCTTCGCTCTTACTTGCTGTGCTTGGTAATTCTCTGCACGCACTGTGACCATCAAGGTTGAATTATTAATTTCGGGAAGATAATCCCGTTGAATATGTATGGCGGACATCCCGCCCCAAACGAGGATTAAGATGATTAAGGTTACAATCAGAACGGCACGTTTTATTGTTTCATCTATAATTCGGCTCATTTTACTTTTCTCCGTGCAAGGCTGCCGGAAAAGTTCCCCCTTTTTTGACTAAAACTACTAGATTTTACAAATACAAATTATAACAATAGCTACCCGATTGGGCAGCTATGTTAGATTCGGTTTAAATCTATAAATCACGCCGCATTAGTCATTATCTGCAGGTGATGGTGCAAAGCTTTCAGGCTGTTCTGCCACTTCATCCGGTGTGTGAACCTTTTTCTCACCAGGATATGGTTTATCAAATCCTTCTGTTGCGTACCAAACGGAATGGTTCAACATGTTTGCATTCACATCATCCGGTGATGCATGACGTCCAGTTAATTTCTTCTTGTTCTTATTGGACCATTCTGTCCATTTTTTCGAAAGTTCCTTTGCCTCCGGTGTAACCTTATCTGTATTAGCAAGTGCTGCTGTATTAGAATTTGGCGAACCATTTAAGGTATCAAGCGGAATTTGATTTGTTTCGAAATTGTACGGTGTAAAGTCAGGCTTATTGGTAAAAATCTCGCTCATCGGTTCTGCAGCTGCATCATTTTGGTTCATGGCAGGAAGTCCGAGAATCTGCTCAATGCTGCGGACCATATTGATGACTGTCCAGTAATGGCTGTCCGTAATGCCTCTTTTTACCCAAGGGCTGATAACATATGCCGGTTCTCGATGACCATCCACATGATCTAAACCGTTTTGCGCATCATCCTCGGTAATAAAAATAACGGAATCCTTCCAGTACTTGCTATGGGAGATTAGGTCAACAATTTTACCAACAGCTAAATCATTGTCCGCAACCATGGCTTGCGGTGTGGGAGATCCTGTTGCGTTACCTGAAGTATGGTCATTGGTAATCCATAATGTATTCAACGCCGGTAAATCATCATTTTTAACATGCTTTTCAAACTGCTGCTTAAAAATTTCAAAACGATATTGATCCGGGATGTTCATATCAAAGGTTGGAAAGGTTTTATGCGTAATTGGTCCAAGCGACGGTATATCATAGGTTGCTTGATAGTTTCCAATTGGAACATGCAGGTCGCCTTCTTTTTGACCAGAAAGTTTTAAGGCATCGTTATACCAATCCGTCCATGTTCCGAATGGTGCTGATCCAACAAAACTGATTGTATCTTCCCCAAAGTTTTCTACGGATACGCCATGTTTAATCGCTTGGTCCCATAAATGTCCTGTAGGGGCATATGCCATCGGGTCTCCTGCACCGCCTGGGTAGCTTCGGACATTGGCTGTATCGGTCTCTTTATCTTCATAATCGGTATTGGTTCCTTGCATGACCCATTGATGGCCACTGGCCGACTGGATGCCTGAAACATACATATTATCTAAAAGCGGGAAGGTTTCGGCTAATTTATGGAAGTTTGGAGTCACAGCTCTAGGGAATTGTGTTAATGCCGGTTCCCCATTACCTTTTCCTAAATCCCCGAGGACTTGGTCATATGTGCGGTTTTCTTTGATAATATAGAATACGTGTTTAATAGTAGAAGGCTCGCCTACCCGCTCAGGCATGGGAACTGGTTTCTTGTTATGTCTTGGCTTTGCATTCAAGTCTTTTAAACCAAACCAGTTGTTATTCGCATATACCTGCTTGGTTCCTTTAATGAGATCCTCTTTTGTTGGGAAAGGAATTAACGAAAGAGAACCAATTTGTGCATAAGAAGAGTGACCTGATACTTTGATTCCTTGAATCGTTAAATCACGTGCTGGGCCGCGGGAACCGATTCCATCCGCATTCGCAACGACGAGATTTTTATTCTCCTGATCCACTGCTATATCTACTGGGAACCATGCAGTAGGTAATAACCCTTGCAGTTCAGGAGTTTTATCTGGTCCCTGCCAATCATATACGGCAATCGCATTATCTCGGCCAAGGCTGACCATTAACTTGTTATCAATTAATTTGACCGCATTCGGAGCAGCTCCCTTTGCCGCATCCGGGTATGGTTTAATATCAATGGTTTGGACAACGTTTTTTGATTTTGTGTCAATAACAGAAACGGTGTCACTATTGGTATTAGTTACAAATATGTACTGACCTGACTGGGTCATACGCTCTGGCTGGACACCGACTTCAATGTTTTTTTCTACCGTATTTGTTGTAAGATCAATGACAGAAACAGTTCCTGTAGTAGTAGCACCGGTTTTAGGGTCAACGACCACTTTTGTTCCGGATGAATCCACTGTCGTGTCGCTATTCTTTGCAAGTCTACCGCCCTGGTTGGTAACGTATGCCGTATTCCCATCGACTAAAACACTTGTAGGTGCATTTTCTACAGGAATTTTAGCTGTTACTGTACCCGCTTGCGGATCGATTACCCCAAGGCTATTGTCCCGGTTTAAGGCTACAAGCAGCTGACCTTTTGGACCGACAGCGAGGTCAAGCGGGTTGATATTTTCTCCGACTGCTGCTTTTGGCAGGTTAATGGTCTTTTGAACGGTTGGAATTCCATCCGAACCAACGGACAATACAATAATCTTACCTGTTGTTCCCGATGAACCAGTTGCATAGAGCTGGCTGCCGTCCTTGGAATAAGCGAGCCCCCACATATGGGAAAGCTTTAAATCGATATCTTGCTTGATCATTTTTCCAGTCGCAAGATCAACTACATTGATTCCTTTTCCACCGTAATTGTTTCGGCCGACAATCGAGACAGCTGTCTTACCATCCGGATTTGCCGCAACGGTAATCGGGTTGCCGCCAAATTCAATCTGCTTTCCAGCAGGTGTAATCAATTGGTTAACAGGTGTTTGAACGGAACCATCCGCCTGCTCCCCGACAAGATTCCTGCCAAAGACCCCGTCTTGTGCAGCATAGACACCGGCAGAACTAAGAAGGAAAGCTCCTAAGGTTAATCCAGCCAGAAGTCTTTTCTTTTTTTTAAACTTCTTTAACATTCTTTTCACTCCCATCTATTTTTTTGTACAAAAATAGATTACTCTTAATTTGTTAATCTCTTATGTAGTTCAAGTAAATTACAAATAAAGAAATTTCATCCTTTCAAACTATTACGATAGGACTAGTTTAGGTCGCTTAAACGAATAAAATAAAGTAAAAAAAGAACCCGATGTCAAAGATCGAGTTCCTGAATGATTGATTTAAAAACTATTTTTTTAAAAAGATGCTTTTTACATCACGATTTTTATTTTGCAAATCTTCTAGTGAAGGAAGACCAGAAATGTAACCGACGCCGCCCGTACGATTAATTCCGATTTGTTCTTCCATCGCTTTTTCCAATTCCCCTTTATCTACAGCTGTAATCTTCTTGCCATCAATTTCATCACCTGGATGTTGGAAATTGGACATGATATAGGAGAATCCGTTCCGGTTATCCGCTGCAAACAAACCTGTCGATTCAGCCCCGGCAGGAACCGATAGAATTCTCGATAATTCTTTTGTATCAACATTATAAGCCCAGACAAAGTTATTCGTATGCATGCCGCTATCTTCTCCGATAAATAAGGTTCTTAAAGCTTCGGAATAGCTTAAATTATCCGTATTGGCTACTGAATTTACATCTGCTGTATTCCCGTAAGCATCCGCTGATGGCATATCCTTACCAACAATTAGACCAGACATCGAAGCTGCTACATATTTACTGTTAATCTTTTGCCCATCGCGATCCTTTTGGCTCGCTGTTAAATCTAATTGATAGGTAACACCTGATTTAATTTTTGGCAGTTGAATATCATCCGTTGGATCTGCAGCATTGGCCAACATTCCATTACTTTGGTCCGAAATGGAGATGTAGACTTTTTTATCCCTTTCGTTCAGTGTGACACCTTCCATTTTGTTAAATTCAGATGTCGCACCAAGCGTTGCTGCATATCGGCGTGATTCTAAAAACGCCGCCGCTTTTTCCATTCCAGGCTTTAACTTTAGGTACTCAGTTTTGCCATAGGAGTATTGTTTAATCGCTTTGAAACCTTCTTTTGGTTCGGCAGATGTTTCGAAAATATCGCTGAATTTAATACCGCTATCGATAATAGCCTTTACTTCCTTGTCAGATGCATGACCTAACTTGATCCATTCCAAGTTCCCCGAACCGCCGTTTTCATTACCAGTTTGATGGAACTTTGCTGCATAAAGCGTTCCAGCAGAAAGATCTTTTGCTTTGTCAGCTACATACATAAACATCGTCGTATAAGATCCATCGTCACCAAAGAACGCTGTGCGTTGATCCGGCATCATTTTCATTAATTCGTGAGAGAAACGGCCGATACTATAATGTTTTTCAACGGATGCATCCCCTTGTTTGTCGACTTTAATTTCGGGTACAAATCCATAGAAATAAGGATTTGCTTTTGATTTGTCACCAAAATAAAGTTTTGCAAAGCTTTCCGTTTGAGTTCTTGCTGAGGAATTTACATCAAATTCAAAATTACGGGCGTCTGGCTCATATTCTTCTGAACCTAAATGGGTATTCCAAGGTGATAGCGATCCGTTACATGGGATCCACAGTCCATTTACACTTGAAAAATCAATTTTCTTAACCTCTTTTGGTGTTAATTCCCCTGTTTTCTTATCTTGTTCAAGTGTAGATAAGGACATCGATGCAGGAACCACACCATATGCTGATTTACCTGCTGCATCAATGGTTTGATATTCATAATGGGTCACCATGTAAAGTTGTCCATTAATTGGTTTCAATAAACTATTGGAGTCGGGAGCATCTGATACATAGTATGTAGGTTTTCCTTCTACACTGGTATCGATGATTGGATTACCGTTTACATCAACTGGTGTTCCTGCCGGAATTAATTGCCCTTTATTTATTGCAACTTTATCCTCAGATTTAAAAAGCTTTTTATATGATAGTGGGAATTGCTTCACTTCACCATTACTATACTTTACTTCAAGCGATGCGTTTGTATAGGTTTGAACCATCTGATCAATTGTCTTCGGTGCATCCATTCCATTAAAACGGACGGAATCAATCGTCACATGCCCTTTGCCAGCTGCAGCTGCAGGTGTTAAAGCTGGAATCGTCAGCGCGAATGCCAGTGCCAATGCTGCCCCTTTTTTATTAAAGCGTTTTTTCTTCATTCTTAATCCCCCTCGTAAAACGATTATTTATATTTTTATTAAATAAAATGAATGTAAAGGTGGCATATTCCTTTTGTAAAGATTTTGGTAACTAATATTAAGGGGGTGTAAATTTAAGAGCTGAGAGGGCATTATTAGGTTCCGAGAAAATTTTCTTTAAATTAAAAAAGCTGCGAGATTTCAAAATCCCGCAGCTTTAATCTATTTTTCGTTTTGTTCATTCAACTCATCCATTAACTGTTTTGTCCTTTTTGCATTTCCTTCGGCAAAATTCTCGAGGCGCTCTTTTAATTCATCATCGTCATGAACCCGCTCTGCTGCTATCAGATATGTACGCATTAAATCCTCTTCAACCTCAATCGAATGTTCAAGAACCTCCTCAAGTTTTTCCTTTTCTTCTCCCTTATCTCCATTAAATAAATTGGCACACATTAGGATGACCTCCTTTTTCATTAGAGTCCACCCAAATATTGCCGTTTATTCACAAAATAAGAGAAGACTTTTTATTTTTACCTTTGGAACGTTAGGGGAAAAATTTAATTTGGTTTAAAAGAGAGCCATGGATGCTTCTACTCCTAATGGCTCTTCAAATACAATTGGTGAATCTAGATCACCACTTTTTCAAACCTAGTAATTTCTCTCCCAGTTCTGTTAATTTAGCTCGATCATATTTGGTTTGTTCCCAATTTCGAGGATCTCCTGGAAATGCTTTCCCCTCAGGCTTCACTCTTTCACTCCATGAATGGATTCTAGACTCCCTCAATTGCTCATTTTCTTCTTGAGCAGGGAACATTGAGATATATTGTGCTAATCTTGGTTTATCAGAATAATTCGGACGAATACCATGAGGCTGCATACTATTGAAAATCATTAGATCTCCAGCCTTTGTCACTACTTTTGTTGGGGTAAAGCCCTTTGTATCCGGTTTATGCGGATCTCTGTCCGAAGGCTGTGTTTTCACCCATTCATCAAAAGTTCTATAAAGTTCCGGAATACACTGGAATCCTCCCATATCTATATCAGTATCCACTAAGGACAATACTCCTTGAACATTCACTGGAACTGGGTCCAGCGACGTATCTACATCCCAATGAATGAATCCCTTATATTCATATCCAGGTTTGATGGGAAGATTTAGATTGCATCGATCAATACTTGCCCATAGTTTTTCCGTACCCCAAATATCAACAAATGCATTATATACTTTCTCATACATACGGTTATCCCATAAATACTGATGATTATACAATTCTACCATTCCAGTATTCATCAACTCTTTCATCGCCATTTCACTGCGTGGAGCAGTGTACCAGGTAAAAAGATCTTTAGGATCCTTTTCTTCAAATTCCCAAATTAACTTCACAAGTCTTTCTAAATGGTCTTGCGGAACAGCGTTACGAATTACAACATATCCGTTTTCTTTCCAAAAAACCCACTCTTCTTCTGTCAATACTCGTAATGGTTCATTATTCAAACGCTCATTTAATGGGGTTACAATTTCAAGAATATTATTTAGCTTTTTTTCTGTTGTCATGTTAAATTCCTCCTCAAAAAATCATCATTATTTTTAAAATTTTTCAAGATTGTCTTTTGTAACCAATTGGAATGGAATCATGTTTTCTTTTTGGACTTTATCCCCTTTTGCAGCTTTTTCCGCTACCTCTACAGCCATTTTCCCTTGTGCATCCACATCTTGGAATACAGTTGCTGATAGTTCTCCTGCTTGAATGGAATTAAAAGCATCCGGGATTGCGTCGATTCCAATTACTTTTGTATCTTTTAACTTCCCTGCTGCACTTAAGGCTTTGATTGCCCCTAATGCCATTTCATCATTTTGAGCAACAATGGCATCAAGTTTTTGTGATTGCAGCCAGTTTTCCGTTAAGGAAAGTGCTTCTTCTCTTGACCAATTAGCTGTTTGCTGAGCGGCAACCTTAATATTTGGATAATCTTTTAAAACTTCCTTATTTCCTTCTGTACGGTTAACCTCTGCAGAATTCCCATTAGGACCGTGGATGATAGCAATGGTTCCTTTTCCACCTAACAAATCAGCAATATGCTTCATTTCTATTTTTCCAGCTTCGACATCGTCAGAACCCACGTGAGCAGTAGCTTTTTCTTCGTTCGAAACAACGGCTAACACTGTAATAATTGGAATCTTTGCTGCTGCGGCCTGTTCAACCACTGCTGCACTGCCACTTTTATCAGCCGGGTTTAAAATAATCGCATCCACTTGTTGATTAATTAAATTCTCCACTTGACTAATTTGATTTTCTGCTTTGCCTTCTCCATCTGACTCGATCAATTGAACCCCTGCTGTTTTCGCATATTTACGAATTGAATCTTGCAAATTTACAATATACTCATTTTGCAGGTTCTGGTATAGAACACCAATCTTAATCTTTCCTTTTTCAGTTCCACCTGCTGATTCTGATGATTTACTGGAGCATCCACTTAGGATTGCGATAAGTAATAATAAAACGCTTGCAAAAACCTTTACACTTTTCATACACACACTCCTTTAGTTTTTTTAATTTATTGGTGATTCTTTTTATCTAGTAGAACAGCGATGACAATAATGGCACCTTTTAAAATTTGTTGATAGTAGGAAGAAACATTTAGTAAGTCGAGACCATTATTCATTACTCCTATAATCAATACCCCCGCAAGAGTACCAATAATGCTGCCAACGCCGCCAAATAAGCTGGTTCCGCCAATTACGACTGCTTCAATGGCATCAAGTTCATACCCCTCACCTAATACTGGTGAACCCGACATAATTCGTGAAGAGAGAATCATGCCTCCTATTCCGGCAAGCAGTCCTGCTATACCATAAACACCTATTTTAATGAAATTAACCCGAATTCCTGATAGTTTAGCAGATTGTTCATTGCCTCCTGTTGCATAAACATATCTTCCAAAGACAGTAAATCTAAGAAGAAAAATCCCAATTAAAGCAATGATGATGAAAGCGATAATTGGAATGGGAATGTTTAAAAAGGAACCGCTGCCAATATGGTTATAAGAATTACTTAGTCCTATTACCGGTCGTCCATCTGTATAAACCATTGCTAACCCTCTTGCAGCGGTCATCATTCCTAACGTTGCAATAAAAGGCGCTACTTTCCATTTTGCGACAAGCACACCATTGATTAGTCCACATGCTAACCCGACTGCCATTCCCACAATAATGGGGATAAATAGGGAATAACTAGTGTCTGCTTTGGCAAAGCTTGCTGCAACAACTGCTGAAAGTGCCATAATCGACCCAACGGAAAGATCAATTCCGCCGGTAATGATGATAAATGACATGCCAATTGCCACAATACCGATAATCGACACTTGACGTAAAATATTGATAAGATTCGTTGTGGTTAAAAATGACTCTGAAGAAACGGATAAAATAACAAATAGGATAGCAAAAGCAATATAGATTCCGTATTTGGCAAAAACCCTTCCTAAATTACCCAAATTTATTGCACTTGTTGATTTTTCTATTTCGAGTAAATTATTCTTAACTACTTCTTCTTTTTGAGAGATCATCCACTTTTTTCTCCTTTCTGAATTCCTGCACAACAAGCCATAATTTTTTCCTGATCAAACTCCTTTCGAGTAAACTCACCAGTGATTCTTCCTTCACTCATCACGATCATCCTGTCACAAATCCCAATCAGTTCTGGCATTTCCGATGAAATGACAATGATAGACTTTCCTTTACTTGCAAAATCACTGATAATCTTGTAAATTTCTGCTTTTGCCCCAATGTCAATCCCTCGGGTCGGTTCGTCCAGGATTAATATATTAGGGTTATTTAATAGCCATTTAGCAATAACAATCTTTTGCTGATTTCCACCGCTTAGATTTTTCACCAGCATACTTTGATTTGGAGTTTTAATCTTTAAGGAATTAATTTGTTCATCCCGCGACGTCATTTTCTCTTTTCCGAGAAATAATATTTTTAAACAACGCAAATTCCCTTAAATTTACTAAACTAATATTATCTCTAACAGAACCTGTTAAATTTAAGCCTGTTTGTTTTCGGTCTTCCGTAACCAATGCGATCCCATTCTTAATGGCTTGTTTAGGGTGTTTATGGGACACTTTTTTTTGATTAATATAAATTTCGCCTTTCTCCGGTGGATGAACACCAAAAATGCTTTCCACTACTTCCGTTCTTCCCGCACCCACAAGTCCTGCAATTCCTACTACTTCCCCTTGATGGACCGTGAAAGATATATTGTTAAAACTGCCTCTTCTTGTAAGGTTTTTCACTTCCATAAAGACGTTTCCCGTTCCGGAAGCTTTTGTTTGATAAACATCCCTTAATTCTCGACCCACCATTAAGGAAATAAGCAAGTCATGATTTAATTCAGCTGCTGGTTTACTATCAATAAAGCATCCATCTCGTAAAATTGTAATATCGTCTGCGATTTTAAAAATTTCATCCATTTTGTGAGAAATATAAATAATCGACTTCCCTTGTGAAGTTAACATTTTAATAATGTCAAACAGTTTTTCAACCTCACGTTCTGTTATGGCCGATGTTGGCTCATCCATCACAATGATATCTGCATTATTAGAAACCGCTTTCACAATTTTCACCATTTGCCTATCAGATACGGACAGAGAGGACATTTTTTTATCCGGATTCAGATCAATTTTTAAGATCTCACATAATTCGAGCGTGCTTTCTTTTTGTTTCTTCTTATTAATTACCCTTGACCTGCCAAAGCAATGTTCTCTGCCAAGAAAGATATTCTCCGCAACAGTAAGTTCCGGAATAAAGCTTAATTCTTGATGGATCATACTAATTCCGTTGTTTAGTGCATCGCGAGGGTTGTTAAACTCCACCTTTTTCCCTTTTAAAAAAATCCCCCTTGATCTGGCTTATAAATGCCAGCAAGGATCTTCATTAATGTTGATTTACCAGCCCCATTCTCGCCCATAAGCGCATGGACACTTCCCTCTTTTACAGTTAGGGAAACACGATCAAGAGCTTTGACACCAGGGAATGATTTGGAGATATATCTCATTTCAAGGGCGTTCGCTTTCTTCTCTCCCACCTTAAGTTCATCCCTTCTATCCAAGATTAATTTCTTAAACGTTTCAACTGTTAAGTAGTTGGATTATTTAGATAATACTATCGTCATAGTGTTAATTACAATTGACTATCTTGCTAAACTGTATAAAAAACTAAATAATATTGCTTTTAGAATTTTATTGAATTCTTTGTTTATCGAAAACAACTGTAGAGGAAATAAATGTATTTTTAAAAAATATGATGAAATGTTATGATTAAATTAAGAAAATAGCGCTTCCAATGGGGTTTTTAGACAAAAAATTATTACTTATAAATATAATCAATCATTTTGAAAAAGATTCACTATATTGTTTTAACGGAATAAAATCTATAATATCTTGCTATTCCGAAGTAATAGGGAGGGTAGATTGTGGAGAACTTTAACAATAACGAGGTTAATGAAACAGATTGGAAAAAAACATTAATGATCATCAAACCCCCAGTACTTGCCTATTCAGGTCAAGTTGGCGGCAATCCAAACTGGAACTTTCCAAGTCATAAGCATGATGATTTAAGTGAAATGGTTTTTATATCTGAAGGCGAAGGTACTTTCATGATTAACAACAAACGTTATAACGCTAAAAAAGGCGATATTCTTATTTATAATGCAGGGGTGATCCATGAAGAGTACTCAAATCCTACAAATCCTCTGAAAACCTATTTTTGCGGTGTGACAAATTTAGCCATTGATGGATTAAAGGAACTTTGCATTATTCCCTTCGAATTGGATCCAGTTATATCTACCAATAAATATTCAAACCAATTTGAAACCTACTTTTCAAATATCTTTGAGGAATCCTCCCTTCAAGCTGAAGAGTTTGATATTATTTGCAAAGGATTGCTGTCGTCCATAATTGCACTAATTCATCGGATTATTAAATTACAAAGGATGGAAATGCACACAGAAGACTCTAGTACTCTTGCACAAAGAATAAAAGAGTATATAGATAAAAATTATAAAAAAGACATTACACTTGATGACATTGCAGACAATCTTTATATGAATAAGTATTACCTCTCTCATGTCTTCAAAGAAGAAATGGACAACACTCCAATAAATTATTTAATTAATCGGAGAATGGGCGAGGCGAAAAGTTTACTAGTTGCAACAGACTTAAAGGTAGGAGAAATAGCCAGGATTGTAGGTTATGATAATCCGAACTACTTTACGTTACTATTTAAAAAAATGACGGGAGAATCCCCAAGACAATTTAAAGCAAATCATCAAAAAAAGCTATTTTACCATAAGTAATCCGATTAAAAAGGCAGCTACATGTAGTAGTTGCCTTTCAATACATATTTGAATAATTGTTAAAAAGTCAATTTAGTAAATGGCCCGAAGTTTATTTTCGATGGGAAGACCTTCTTTCTTATTCCCAAACACTACTATATTTTTTAACTCGGCATAAAGTGTCTCCCCTTTTTCAAATGGTCCGATTTCCCGATATTTATTCGCATTCATTTCTACTTCAAAAAAATCCTCCGAAGAAACTCGCCTTAATTCAATCCGAACAATGGAACCGACGGTATGAATATGCCTAACTTCTGATGGAAGGCTGCCTAACCTCGCCACTTTACTAAGCATAATTTCATGGGGTCTAATGTAACCTATAGTTTCCTCCATTACATCGATCTGATTACTTATATTTACGAGGGCATCCCCTTTAAATTCGTTCACTCTCCCCAAAAAGCTATAAACAAACGCATTTACAGGATGATGATAAACATCTTCTGGTGAGCCTATTTGTTCGATTCTCCCGTTATTCATAACAACGACCGTGTCAGCCATTTCAAGGGCTTCTTCCTGATCATGTGTTACAAAAATGGTGGTAATGTTGAGCTTTTGATGGATTTCCCTTAACCAATGCCGAAGCTCGAGTCGAACTTTTGCATCCAATGCCCCAAACGGTTCATCCAGCAGAAGAACTTCCGGCTCGACAGCAAGAGATCTTGCTAACGCTATCCTTTGCTTTTGTCCTCCTGAAAGCTGGGATGGATACCTCTCGGCAAACTCTTCAAGCCTAACAAGTTTTAATAGTTCAAAGACCTTTTCCTTTATTTTTGTTTTGGACAAACGTAATTTTCTAGCTCTTACTTTTAGACCAAAAGCTACATTTTCAAAAATGTTCATATGTTCAAACAGGGCATAGTTTTGAAAAACAAACCCCACCTGCCGTTCCTTTACGGTTTTATGTGTATAATCAACACCATTAAACAGAATATTTCCTGAATCGATATTCCCTAACCCGGCAATTAACCGAAGAAGAGTGGTTTTTCCTGAACCTGATGGCCCTAATAATGCGACAAAATCTCCAGTTTGCACTTCTAAATTTACATTATTAACTACTGAAAAAGTACCAAATGATTTAGAAACAGCCTTCATGCTAATCCCCATTTTTTTCATCTCCCAATTATTCAAAAACATATACTTACCTTTTGGTCTTCCACTCCACGATGCTCTTTAAGACAAGAGTTAACAAGGCAAGCAGCGCCAGTATAGATGCAACCGCAAAAGCAGCGGAAAAGTTATACTCGTTATACAAAATTTCCACCTGGAGCGGGATCGTATTTGTTTCACCTCTAATGTGGCCCGAAACGACGGAAACAGCTCCGAACTCCCCCATGGCCCGTGCATTACAAAGAATCACTCCGTAAAGCAATCCCCATTTTATATTTGGCAAGGTGACTCGAAAAAACATCTGCCAACTGCTTGCTCCAAGTGTAATAGCTGCTTGCTCTTCTGAGACTCCTTGTTCTTGCATGATCGGAATCAATTCCCGAACCACAAATGGGAACGTTACAAAGACAGTAGCAAGAACGATTCCAGGTACACCGAAGATAATCTTGATATTGTTAGCTTCTAGGAAAGGGCCTAATAAGCCTCTAGAACCAAACAACAAGACAAAAACTAAGCCTGCAATCACAGGGGAAACGGCAAAGGGGATATCGATCAGCGTAATGAGGATATTTTTTCCCTTGAAATTGAATTTTGCAATTCCCCAAGCTGCAATCACACCGAAAACCGTATTAACCGGAACAGCAATTACAGCTGTGAGCAACGTTAACTTAATCGCAGCCCGTGCATCCGGCTCTATAAGAGATAAAAAGTATAACTGAATCCCTTTTTTCAATCCCTCAGAGAACACCGCCAGCAATGGCAGCAGGATAAATAAACCTAAAAAGATAAGGGCAATTCCGATTAGGAACCATTTTCGTAACTGGGCTGCCCAATCAATCTGTACTCTTTTTTCATGAACTGCTAATTGTTTAACCAACATTTATCATCATCACCTTTAGGTCAGTCGATGTTTTTTTGTTGTTCTCCACTGCCAAAAATTAATTAAAAATAATAGAATAAATGAAAAGACAAGCATGACACTGGCAATGGCCGCTGCGCCTGCATAGTTAAATTGCTCCAGTTTCGTAATAATCAGCAAGGGAACAATTTCCGTTTTCATTGGCATATTGCCGGAAATAAAGACAACCGACCCATATTCCCCTAATGCCCTTGCAAAGGCAAGGGCAAAACCTGTAAGGATGGCAGGGAAGATAGCAGGAAAGATTATTTTGAGAAAAATCTGTACAGGATTAGCACCAAGTGTTGCAGCGGCCTCCTCATATTGATGATCCAAATCCAGCAAGATCGGCTGGACAGAACGGACAACAAATGGCAATCCGATAAAAGTCAGAGCAATCATAATTCCAAGCGGGGTATAGGCTACCTTCATCCCAATCGCAGCAAAATAATGTCCAATCCATCCATTCGGTGCGTAAATGGTCGTAAGAGCAATTCCCGCCACTGCAGTGGGTAAAGCAAATGGCAGGTCAACCGCTGCATCTATAATCCGATGACCAATAAATTCATATCGTACTAGAACCCAGGCAATCAGGGTTCCAAAAACAGCATTGATCAGGGCCGCGATAAAGGATGTATAGATGGTCAGTTTATAGGAAGCTACTACTCTCGCATCAGTTACAGTGTCCCAAAATTCCTTTATACTAAGTGTTGATGCTTTTAAAAAAAGAACCGCGAGTGGAATCAGGATGATTAAGCTTAAATAAATCAACGTATATCCCATCGAAAGACCAAACCCCGGCAAGACTTGTTTCTGTTTGAATTTCTTAGCCATGAACATGCTCTCCTTTATGGCTTATAGATTTGGTCAAAGACCCCGCCATCATCGAAATAGGTTTTTTGTGCCTTTTTCCAGCCGCCAAATTGATCATCAATGGTGAACAGGTTGATTTTCGGAAATTGGGCAGCATACTTTTCAGCCACTTTTTGTGATCGTGGCCGGTAATAATTTTTCGCGGCAATTTCCTGGCCTTCATCTGAATAGAGATAGTCTAAATAAGCCTTTGCCACTTTTTCCGTCCCATGTTTTTTCGCTACTTGATCCACAACAGATACAGGAGGCTCCGCCAAAATACTGACCGATGGATTTACAATCTCAAATTTATTTTTTCCAAGTTGATTAATAGCAAGATAAGCCTCATTTTCCCATGCAATCAATACATCGCCGATGCCTTTTTCTACAAAGGTAGTGGTGGATCCTCTTGCACCTGAATCCAATACAGGTACGTTTTTATATAGTTTTGCAACAAATTCCTTTGCCTTTTCTGCATCACCATTGTTTTGCTTTAAGGCATACCCCCATGCAGCCAGGAAATTCCACCTTGCCCCTCCAGAGGTTTTCGGATTAGGCGTAATGACCGAAACGCCTTTTTTCACCAAGTCATTCCAATCCTTTATCCCTTTCGGATTGCCTTTGCGGACAAGAAACACGATGGTGGAGGTATAAGGCGAACTATTGGAGTCTAATCGTTTTTGCCAGTCCGCTGAAATTTTTCCGCTATCCGCAATTGCATCGATATCATATGCTAGCGCTAATGTTACAACATCTGCCTCAAGGCCATCTATAACAGAACGCGACTGCGCTCCAGAACCGCCATGAGACTGTTTAATCGTTACTTTTTGTCCTGTTTGTTTCTGCCAATAAGCAGCAAAGCTTTTATTGTATTGTTCATAAAGTTCTCGTGTCGGATCATAGGATACATTTAATAGTTCAATGTCCTTTTTTGCACTTTTCCCATTGTTCTCTTTGGTTGCCGTTTGGTTGGAGCACCCGACAGTCCCTATAAGAAGAAGGAATGTTAATAAAGCAATCCATGTTTTTTTCATGTTCATTTTCTCTCCTTTTGGGCTAAAAAAGCCAATATGTTTTTTTACGGGCTTTCTCAAAATAAAAAAGCCCCATTAGTTACGTACATTATCACGTAAAACTAAAGGGCCTTCGGGCGTCCGATCGGCATCATATAATTAATTACCTACTTGTTTACCAGTTATAATCTGAGTGCTTTTTTTACTTTGTAGCTGAAACCGGTATTTTTCTAATCGATCAATTTGGGTGATTTGCGAATCATGGACCGTTATTTGAATAGACCCAAACTCCAATCCTTCTAACAAGCTAACTATTTTTTCCATCACTTCCTGATTAAAACGCCCTTTGACCATCAAAACATCAATCCTCTCTTTTTAATTTGGTTAATAATGGCAATTTCCCTTTAAAGGTTAAAAAAAAGGGCACTTATCCGATGATGAGATAAGTGTCCTTCAGTTCGTCTGATCGGTCACAGTCTTTGTTCGATTCTAATTCCGATTAATCTTATATGATTACTTTTACATATCTTAATATGGATTTTTTGAAAAATCAATATCTTTTTTGAATTTTTTCTTGTAATTCAATTTTTCTTCCTCTGTAAAATTCATGTAGAAAGATCCTTAAAATAGAAAGAGGTAATCCCCTTGATATCCATTACTGATAGGAGGATTACCTTTATCAATCTTTTTAATTAATGAATAATTGCATTAATGATTAATACACCAGCCAAACCAACAAGAGAGGCGATCGTAACCATCACTGACCAGGTCTTAATCGTTTTACCGATGGAAAGGTTGAAGAATTCTTTGTAAATCCAGAAACCGGCATCATTTACATGGGAGAACGTCATACTACCTGCTCCTGTCGCTAACACCATAAGTTCAGGACTTACATGTGTTGCGGCAACAAGCGGTGCTGCAATCCCGGCCGCCGTCATACCTGCAACGGTTGCTGAACCTAATACAATACGTAAAATAGCTGCAATTAACCAAGCTAGAATTAACGGAGAAATCGTCGATCCTTCCATCATATGAGCAACATATTTATCTACATGGCTATCAATTAAAACTTGCTTAAAGGCACCGCCGCCGCCAATGATTAAGAGGATCATGGCAATACTGCTTACCGATTCTGTAATCGAATTCATGATTTCTGGCATTTTTTTACCGCGATTTAGACCAAAGGTAAAGATGGCAACAATGACTGCAATTAATAGCGCCACCCCTGGATTTCCTAAAAATTGTGCAGTTGGCACTAAAGATGAATTAGGCATTAGGATTTCTACAATGGCCTGGAATGCAATCAAAATGACTGGAATAAGAGCGGTAAACACACTAATACCAAAGCTAGGCATTTCTTCTTCTTTAAAATGTTTCGGGTTAAATAATCCCTTTGGAATTTCTACTTCTAAGTCTTCTTTTTTAAATAGTTTTGTATATAATGGACCGCTGATAATAACAGCTGGAATGGCAATGATAATTCCATATAATAAGGTTTTTCCTAAATTAGCATGATAGATTCCTGCAACCGCTGTTGGTCCTGGGTGTGGAGGAACGTAACCGTGCATCGTAATAAGAGCAGCAATGACTGGCATTCCGATATAAAGAATCGGCACACCTGCTTCAGCAGCAATCGTAAATACTAAGGGAATTAATACAACAACTCCGGTTTCAAAAAATAAAGCGATTCCAACAATGAACGCAGTAAGGACAGCAGCGAGTTGAACACGCTTTTTCCCAAATGCATTGATTAAGGTTGTTGCAATCCGCTGAGCTCCCCCGGAGTCAGCCATTAATTTACCAAGCATTCCCCCGAAGCCAATGACCAGTGCGAGACTTCCAAGTGTTCCCCCTAAACCGTTTGTGACAGATGTCATCGCTTGGATAGGAGACATGCCCTCCATAATCCCGACAAGCAACCCGACAATAATTAACGATATGAAAGCGTTTAACTTAAAGACGACCATTAATAATAGTAATAGTGCAACCCCTATACAAATATATACAATTGGCATTTTCTCTCCCTCTTTTCCCCTTTAGAAATTTGGAATACCAGTTAGAAACTAAATGGTATTCCATAATGATGTTTACTTGCTTAAAATTTCAACCACTGTTTTTAAATCATCTTTTGTACCGACGTTTCCAGGGAAGATGACATAGGACATTCCCGGATACTTACTTTCAGCGCCTGTTCTCCACACTGGGATACCCGGTCTGATTTGTCCGGCTACAGTAGCGCGCTTTACTTGAAGACCTTTCGTTCCGACATCACTTGAAGTGATTCCGCCTTTGGCCACAAGGAAGTTGGGTCTTACCTGCAAACGGGTCACGATACTTGTGACTGCATCAGAAATGGCAACGGATAATTTTAACTCTTCCTCTTTTTTATCTTCCCCAAGGTCAAGGCGTTCTCTTCTTGTATATACGGCAACTGTTTTTCCGGAGCGAATCAACGATTCAGTCGTTTCAATGACACGATTAACTTCTTTGTTAAATTCCTCTGGTTGTAAAACAAGATGACTATTAAACTCAATAAATTGAATATCTCTTAGTTTTTTTAGTTCTTCGAGCTGTTCAGTTGTTTTCTTCACATGGGAACCGATAATAATTAATCCGCCATTCCCTGTATCCTCCTGAACTAATTCCTCTTTGGTAAGCAGCGGTTTATCGCTTACTCCACCCAAAACCTTTGGTAAAGCGGCTGCACTCCTAAAGAGAAAATTCTTACCGGCATTCATAGCTTGTACCAGTGCAATCGTAAAAGTTTTTACATCAATTTCATCGACAGCATTGACAACGACTTTATTAAATCCGTTTACTTGGATTAGCTGTTCAGCAATTTCTCCAACTTTCATTGAACGCAATTGCTCAAGCGTAATATAAAGAGTATTTTCTGCTAAAAATTCGCCATTCGATTTTTCCTCAATCCATTCCCCTAAATGGGATTTTGTATAACCAAATGTGCGATCCTTCGCAAATTCCGTTTCCCCAGCAGGGACAAGTTCTTCGCCATATTGAACATAATGGATATTATTAAGGGTGAACCGTCCACCCTCTTTGAAAAATGGCAGGATGACTTCTCCATCCATTTTTAGTTCAGAACCCGATTCAATGGTCTCTTTTAAAATCTTTGTTTCAAGTGGGTAATGTCCTCTTAATGTGGAATCACCACGGCTAATTATGATAAATTCGCAATTTAACCTTTTAGCTACTTTTAAGATATTTTCTGCAATTTCACGATGCGCATTTTCTGTTTCTTCTGCCGTAAAACCTCTTGAGTTCGTTAAAATGAAGAACATTGACCTATCTTCATTAAACCCTTGTTCAATACTTTCGACTGTCCAATCCGTAAAAACAGAGATATCATGAACGGTTTGAACCCCTGTAGGGTCATCATCCAATACAATGATTTTCTTGTTTAAGCTTTTTAATGCTTTCTCCAATAACTCATTGACTGCTTGGGTTTCAACCTTTGGGAAAGTATCAAGAATTTCAATTTTTTCCTTCATGACTTAACCCCTCTTTACTTCAACATTCGCAAGTTTTTCATAATAGCGGACAATGCTGCCGTGGTCATCCTTAATTTTTCCATCGACCTTTAATGAATGGAAAATTTCTAACAACTGGCTTGATAATGGAAGCGGAACTCCGATTTCATGAGCTGTATCCATTACATTGGTAATATCTTTAAGATTGATGGCAATGCTTCCTCCGGCAACAAAATTTCTATCCAGAATCATTGGCACTTTTGCATCTAGTACCGCACTTCCAGCAAGTCCGCCGCGAATCGCTTGATACATTTTTTCAATGTCAATGCCAGCTTTTGCAGCTAATACTAACGCCTCCGACATAGCCGCTATGTTAAGGTTTACAATAATTTGATTGGCCAATTTTGCTGTAACCCCACAGCCATTATCACCAACCAAAGTCACATCTTTCCCTACACCATATAAAACTGATTTTACGCTTTCAAAAACATCCTCTTTACCGCCAACCATGATTGCCAATGTACCATCAATCGCTTTTGGTTCCCCGCCGCTAACAGGTGCATCCAGCATCCCAACGCCTTTTTTCGCAGCTTCTGCAGCAAGTTCACGAGAAACTTCCGGAGTAATCGAACTCATGTCAATAATGACAGATCCTTCTTTAGCCCCTTCTAGAATTCCATTCTCACCTAAAACGACTTCTCTCACATGTTTAGAAGCAGGTAACATGGTAATAATGACATCACTTTGCTCAGCTACCTCTTTTGGAGAATGAGCTGCTGTCGCTCCAGCCTCTACTACAGTATTAACTGCGTCTTGATTAAGATCAAAAACAATAAGTGTGTGCCCAGCTTTGATCAAATTCAATGACATTGGTTTTCCCATGATTCCTAATCCTATAAAACCAACACGACGTTCCATCTTTATTCCTTCTTTCTATTTATAAGCGATTACCTATCCTTTTGGATTAACCAAGCAGGTGCAATCGCTTTCAGTTTTCGTTTACAAAATTATTGTACACGAAATTATAATTTTTGTATACATTTTTATATTTTTTGTATACTATTTTCCTAAACCAATGTAAGGGCTATATTTTTTTAAAATAAAATTTGATAAGATAAAAGGGAGTTAGTGGAAAGATATCGAGGTGAAAAAAGTGGTTGGAAATGATCGATCTCGCCCTGCTTACCATCAATCATATGAAATCATTCGGGACAAGATTTTAAATGGCGAAATACATGGCGGTACAAAAATTGTAGAAGAGAAAATCGCCGCAGAACTCGGCGTAAGTAGAACACCGATCAGAGAGTCGATTCGAAAATTGGAGCAGGAAGGACTTATCGTCAATAAGAGGGTTGTTAAACCTACAGAAAAGGACTTACGGAACATGTTCCAAGTTCGAATTCTATTGGAAGGGTATTCAGCAAAATGCGCAGCTTCTTATTTAAAGGAAAACGAGCTGCAGGCATTGAATGAATGCGTTGAAATCGGCAGAACTGGAACAGTTGAAGAAATCATGGAGGCAAATGCGCGCTTTCATGAAATTATTGTCAGGGCCAGCAATAATCCGGTCATGATTGATATTATTGACCGAATGCAATCGATTATTTACCTTTTCAGAAAGACCGTTGTATTTTATAACCGGCCTCATTTAATCGATGAGCATGAACAACTTTATATTGCGATTAAAGAACGTGATGGGCAAAAAGCTGAGACCCTTATGAAAGAACATTTACAGGCGGATTTAGAATTCTGTCTGCACTTAATTGACCAATAGAATGAAAAAAGCCTGGTTTCCGATTGAATTTTGGAGACCAGGCTTTTTTTATTATTGTAAAACGTTTTTTAGTTCTCCTATAAGCTCAATGGAAACGACCATTTCATCACCAGATTTTAACCAGTTTTGTTTTTCCTCTGGATATCCCAGGATGACACCATCTGGGGTTCCTGTAAAAATAAGATCTCCAGGCCTTAGTGTCATATGCCGGGAAATATAACTTACCAAAGTTGCGCAGTTAAAAATCATATCCTTTGTATTCGCTTTTTGGCGAACTTCTCCGTTCACGCGGCATTCAATCGTTAAATGAGTGGGATTGATTTCATCACTTGTAACAATATATGGGCCAACAGGGGCGAACCCGTCCGGAGTTTTCCCAAGAAGCCATTGACCGGTTTTAAATTGCCAGTCCCTAGCGGAAACATCGTTACCGACTGTATAACCAAAGACATAGGACAAGGCTTCTTCCTCTGAAACATTTTTGGCTGTTTTGCCGATTACAAGAACCAGCTCTGCCTCATAATCCATTTTTTCAACACCGTCTGGAATCGTAACAGACTCTTGGTGGGCAGCTAAAGTATTGTTGAATTTGCTAAATAAAATCGGTGATGTCGGAATTTCCATTTTAGATTCTTTGGCATGATTAATATAGTTTAAGCCAACACAGATGATTTTTTCCGGATTCATGACAGCCGGTGTGTAGATTACAGCTTCGTCTGAAATAAATAATTCATCATTTCTGTGTGATACAGCCCGTTCTACTAAACTTGTAAGTGTAGCCAGCCCTTCCTCAGAATGAGAGATTACCTCTTGAAAGGTAACTGGAACAGACTGCTCGAAAGCTTGTGCTGCTTCTTTAATATCTAAAATCCCAAAATCTGTTTTCACTCCTAAACGAATCTCATCGTTTTTCTTAAATTGAAGCAGTTTCATCGTGTCACTTCTCCTCATTAGTTTTTTGACTTTTCAAATTATATATTGGGACATACCTTACTCAAAATCAACTAATAAAAAAATTTGCCCCCTCAGAAACTCATTTCTAAGGGGACAAAACTCATTTTAACTTGCACCAATATTCTGCTCGATTTCATTTAGAATACTCTCAAGAGAAGTGACAACACCCTTTTCATCCTTGTAACTAATATGTCTTGGCTTAAAATGTACGGGTGAGTCGATACCAGCTGCGGCTGCAACTCGAAATAAACCCTTTCGTAGTGTAACAAGATAGTTCACAACACGGTATTTCTTTTCATCGATTACAAGTGCCTTTTGCAGGTCGGGATCAGTTGTGGTGACCCCAACTGGACAGGTATTGGAATTACATTTTAAGGTCTGAATACATCCAACCGTTATCATAAAACCACGGGCAATATTCACTAAGTCTGCTCCCATGGCTATAGCAATCGCAATGCGGTCAGGGGTAAACAGTTTCCCTGATGCGATGATTTTCACGCGGTCGCGTACCCCATATTTATGAAGCGTGGAGACCAAAATGGGAAGAGCTGACTTTAGTGGTAATCCAACACTATCAATCAGTTCCTGGTAGGATGCCCCTGTTCCGCCTTCACCGCCATCAACCGTAATAAAGTCCGGGCCTTTTCCTGTTTCTTTCATATATCTTGCTAATTGTTCTACACTGTCATTCCCACCGACAACAATCTTCATTCCGACTGGCTTTCCTGTTGTATCGCGGATTTTTTCAATAAACTCACACATCGAAGGAACATCACTGAACTGATGGAAACGGTTCGGGCTATCTACCGATTTATACGGTTCAACCTTCCGAATTTCGGCAATTTCAGGGGTTACCTTTTCTCCGTCAATATGACCACCCCGCGCTTTCGCTCCTTGGGCAAGTTTAAGTTCAAATGCTTTTACCTGCGGAATCTCGCTCTTGCGTTTTAACTCGTCCCAATCCACGCCCCCATCTTTATCACGTACTCCAAAAAGACCCGGGCCAATCTGCATAATTATATCTACTCCGCCCTCTAAATGGTAAGGGGATAAACCGCCTTCACCTGTATTCATCCAGGTCCCTTTTGCTAAGGCCAAACCTTTAGAAAGGGCGGTAACTGCATTTTTCCCAAGGGCACCATAGCTCATCGCAGACATACCGATTAATCCCTTTAATACAAAAGGGTGCTTGCAATTGGGACCTACCACTACCGCATCATCATCGTGCAGCAAATAGGCAAGCGCCTCTTCGTCCTCCCACTTTTCCTTTCGTTGTGAAAAAAGCGGATCTCTCACTAATAGATACCTTTTTGTGTTAACCTTTGTCTCCCGATCCATTTTTTCTTCTTCCGCCAATTTTGGAAACATATCATTTCGGACAAAAAGCCCTTCTTCCTCAAAATCACGTTTCGATCCAAAGGCGACAACATCTCGTTTATACTTGGCACTTTTTACGATATGTTCATATTCATCCCTTGAAAATGGCTTTCCCTCTGTATCGCTGTTAAACCAATATTGGCGAAACTCGGGACCGACTTTCTCTAAAAAATAGCGCATTCTTCCTAATACCGGGTAATTCCTTAAAATGGAATGCATCTTTTGATTTCGATCCAACACTAACAAATAGACAAGTAAAATCAAAAGTCCAATAATAATAACAGCAAAAACGATAAATCCAATAATCGTGAAGATATCCGCGATATTCATCCAAATCCTCCTAGACATGAGTTGAATTCTTTATAATTTGCTCTGTATTGGAAAATTTTATGCTTTCCTTTATTTATGTATTTGACCTTTAAGGACTGATTTTTATTAAATGCATGTGAAAACTTCGAAAGAAATTGTCTATGAGATATTTGCTGGTGAGGGGAGGGTACGGTAGGAGCTTTCTGATGGATGTTTTTCTTTATGATGAATAGGTTGCATTCCAAAAATATTTTTTATCATCTGGTCCTATGCGGAAGCGTCGGATTCTCATAATAAAAGGGCTGATGGCGTTGTTATTACTTCACCATCAGCCCTTTTTATTAAGCAATATTTTGCTTTTTATTTGAATCCTCTAACGGAACACGTTTACCCATTTTAAAAAGATAAAAGCTGCCCGCAACAATCGCAAGGAATACCAGACCTACAATCAACGAAACACGAGTGTCAGTATTGATCCACATTCCTACAAGGACGAATAGTAAAAATACAATCGTCAAATAATTGCTGATTGGAGAAAGTGGCATCTTGAAAGAATGGCTGGACATTTCAGCAGCTTTTTCTTTTCTAAATTTAAGCTCACTAATGATTATGACAACCCAAGGCACCATTCCTGGGAGAACACTGGCACTATAAACATAAAGGAAGAGACCTTTTGGAGCAATATAGTTCAAAATTACCCCAATAAATAAGCCGATCAGTGTTGCATAAATGCAGTTTGCCGGAACCCCATTTTTTGAGATTTTAGCAAAACTTTTTGGCGCTTGGCCGTTTATGGCTAAAGTATAAAGCATTCGACCTGCACTATAAATTCCACTATTAGAACCGGATAAAGCTGCTGTGATGACAACAAAGTTAATAATACCCGCAGCAGCTGTAATTCCTACCTTAGCAAAGGTCGAAACAAACGGGCTGCCAATTGTCCCTAATTGATTCCAAGGATACACAGTAACAATGATAAAAATTGCACCGATATAGAAAATTAAAATTCGCCAAATGATATTATTAATTGCCTTTTTTAAGGTTTTAGTCGGGTTTTTTGCTTCCCCTGCCGTGATACCGATGAGTTCCACTCCCTGGTAGGCAGCTACTACAAGAGATAATGCAAAGAAGAATCCTTTAAAGCCGCCTGTGAAAAAGCCGCCATGTTTCCAAATATTCGATAACCCTATGGCATGTCCATGGTTCCCTAATCCAAAAAATATTAAACCAAGACCTGCAATAATCATGAGGACAATCGTTACTACTTTAATAAGAGAAAACCAAAATTCAAATTCTCCATAAAACTTAACTGAAACTAGATTCGCAAGTCCTAAGATGACCATCGCAATGATTCCTGGCAGCCATTGAGGAAGATGCGGAAACCAATAATTCATATACATTCCTATCGCGGTAATTTCTGCCATTCCAACAAGAACCCATTGAAACCAATAACTCCATGCTGTCATATAACCAGCTAATGGATGAATATATTTATGGGCAAAAGTTGCAAAGGATCCGGTGGTTGGCTCTGAATAGAGCATTTCACCCATTGCGCGCATAATGAAAAAAATAAAGATTCCGGCAATCGCATAAGCCAGCATGACAGATGGACCTGTCCATTTAATCGTACTCGCTGATCCCATAAATAAGCCAACGCCGATGGTGCCGCCTAAAGCAATCATTTCAATATGTCTTGCCTCTAGTCCTCTTTTTAACTCTTTCTTAGACAAACTCATCCCCTCCTGATAATCAAGTTACTTGTTAATTTTACTAATTATTGCTTCAAAAATTTAATATTAAATCAATAATAAATTCACTTTACAATATTATTCAAAACAAGATTAAATAAATAGATAACGCACTATTTATTAATAAAATTGCTTAAAAAAATTATATCAAAAATAAAAAAATAAAGACTTAAAATTTTTAAAAAATAATAATTCTTCTTTCTTCCATATATCTAAAAATTCTAAATTTTTATTTTATAGTTTAGGAAAATAGAGTACAATAGTTGTACTAGCTAGAAAGGGAAAATAACAGCCTACTTTTTAAGTTCATGGAGGTGAGAGGAAATAATTAAGATTGGAAAAAAACGGAGGGAAAAACTTTAAAAAGGGTGGGAAAATAAAATGAACGCAAAAAAAATGGTTCAAATTGTAGTCGGTTCCAATGTCCTTTTATTATTCGTCCTTGTTTGTCTTCCAATTTTTCTTGTTGACCCAGATTCTAATGTCATCCAGGCTTTTCTAAACTCTATTCAGGGAGAGTAGAAGTTCCTTACTCCAAGATTCCAAGAATAAAAACGGCTGATTCCCGTTTTTGGGAATCAGCCATCATGTTAAGATAGATCCAAACACTGAAGCCGCCAATAACTACAACAAATTAATCGACATCATTTATCTATCCTTTTTAACTTACATTTATGCTACTTTGGTATATTAGCTCGTGATGTACCAAAATAGTTACGAACTAATATCATAATCAGTACAATGACAGGCATTCCAACTAAAAGTGGGAAACCAACTAAATAGGGCATTTTATTATAAAAAAAGCCCTGATAAGTAACTTTATTGTTTGCCCATACCAAAGAGTAGAGAAAAATGAGGGAAACTACTGGAAAGATCAAGGGCTGATATCGTTTAAATTTAAAAATATCTGTTAACCCAATCAATACTGCGTAAACATAGAGAATGATTTTAATGAAAAATCCAACAGCAAAGGTCCCGACCACAATGGAGTCCATCCTCTGAATAATATGACCAACATTAATTTTTTCAACTGCACTAAGCAGCGGGATCTCAACATTTTGTGCTCCAATACCTATTACACTAATGATCAGGAGAAAGGTCCAAGAAAGACCTAAACCACTTAACAAAATAGACAATAAACCAGTTCTTTTCACCAAATCGGGCTTATTTAAATAAGGGAAAATCATAAGAAAGAGGAAAACTTCCCCAAATGGAAAAAAAATCATTAATGGGACTGAGTGCTTTAGGACTGGCAGCCAGCCGTATTCTAAAATGGGCTGCAAGTTCTTAAGCTTTATAATACCGGAAGCAATCACGGTTAAATTACCAGTTAATCCGAAAACAACCATTGCAGCAAATAATATCTCCGCCGTTCTCCCTATAACTTCAATTCCTAAATAGCATGCATAAGCAACCAGTGCGAGACTGATGAAAATAATAACAGGCACCGGAGTTTCCGATAAAATATAAGTCCCCATTGTATCCCCTAAATGCCTCGCATTAACTGAGGCTACAAAGAAAAAATAGCTAATATAAACCAAGCTTAGAGGAATCCCAATATATTTACTAAATACTTTTACTAAAATTCCTGTAAAAGGAAGAGTAGGATACTGTTTGAATATCTGTAGGTAAACCAAGAAAAATAGAATTAGTGCGCCAAACATGCCTAGAAAGATTGAAATCCAAGCATCTTGTTTCGCTTGCAACCCTATTCTTGTAACAATCCCCGTTCCTAATTGAAATAAAAACATGAGAGAAAACAATTGCTTTGAATCAATCTTCGCATTTTCCATATGGTTAAAATCCTTCCCTACTCGTGCAACAAATTAACATTTATTATTTTCAACTATTCCCTGGTAAATTAAACCTCTTCATTCCTTCATATTTTTTTAAATGTGGAATCCAAATTATCCTCTTTTAATTAGAATATGCCTCATTCAAGTGGAAATAATAACCTTAAATTTAGCAGAAATAAGAGGGAAAAAACCTTGAATTATTTCAACATGAAAAGCAAAAAGTCGTTTAAGGACAAGTGGAAAGACTTACAGAAAAAAGCAACAGAACAAACGATACAACCTAAACAACCTGAAGAAAAACCTTTAGAGCCAAGTTTAATGGATAACATCCGAAGAATTAAAGAATCGTTTGGAAACAGTGACGATATTATTATGAGGGAAATCAGAATAGGTAAGGAAGGAAAGACTCGGGCTTGCATCGTTTTTACAGACGGCTTGATTGATAGTCAATCCATTCAAAACTTCATTATGGAATCACTAATGATTGATTTGCGAACATCAGATGGAGAATCAGACTTCTTCACTGAAGGAAACCTTTTACCCTATTTAAAAGAAATGGTTTTAACAGTCGGAGACATTCAAGATATAAATGATTTTACGAATCTGCTGGATTCGCTTTTAAATGGTAAAGTCATTCTTTTATTTAATGGATATACGCAAGGATTCGCAATCGAAATGAAAGGGGGAAAAGAACGGTCAGTTGAGGAACCCACGACAGAAACGACAATCAGAGGACCTCGAGAAGGGTTTACAGAAAATATACGGGTCAATACTTCATTATTACGACGGAAAATTAGAGACCACAACTTATGGATTGAATCCAGGAAAATTGGAAAAGTATCAAAAACAAACCTTTCCATCATGTATATAAAAGGAATTGCAAATGAGAAAATAGTCGAGGAAGTCCGAAGACGCCTTGATCGAATTAAGATCGATAGTATTTTAGAGACAGGCTATATCGAAGAATTAATTCAGGATGCGAAATGGTCCCCTTTTCCTACCATATACCATTCAGAACGACCTGATGCCATCGCGGCCGATCTGCTAGAGGGCCGAATTGCCATTCTAGTTGATGGCACACCTTTTGTGATGACTGTTCCAGTCATGTTCGCACAGTTTTTACAGTCACCTGAGGATTATTATAACCGGGCGGATATTACTACACTTCTTAGGATCCTTCGTTATGTCGGTTTTTTTATCGCATTATTAGCACCTTCCTTTTATATTGCTATTACCACCTTTCATCAAGAAATGCTGCCAACACAATTACTCATTACTCTTGCGGCCCAGCGGGAAGGTGTCCCGTTTCCAGCCTTTATTGAAGCACTCGCAATGGAGGTTAGCTTTGAAATATTACGTGAAGCAGGGTTAAGAATGCCGAAAGCGATCGGACAAGCAGTATCCATCGTCGGAACACTTGTCATTGGTTCGGCAGCTGTTGAAGCGGGGTTTGTATCTGCTGCCATGGTTATCGTTGTCGCCATTACGGCTATATCCAGCTTTATTGTTAGTAATTATGAATTGGCTATTGCAATCAGAATGTTACGCTTTCCTTTCATGGGACTTGCTGCATCATTTGGTTTATTTGGAATCATTGTAGGATTGATCGCTTTGGTTCTTCATATGTGCAGTTTACGTTCTTTTGGGATACCTTATATGGCACCGTACGGTCCCTTCATTAAAGACGATCAAAAGGATGCCGTTTTCCGCTTCCCGAGATGGGCAATGTCAAAACGCCCTCAATTAATAAGTCAAACCAATATAACACGTGAAGATACCCCTGCACCTAAACCTGACTCAAATTAGGTAGATGGTCATAAAATGATAAAGCTACCTTTTCTCCCAAAGGGTAGCTTTATCATTTTGTATCCAGATTTGTTAACTTCCTAATTGCATTTACTGCTAATAAGAGTAGAGGAAGAACAATTCCATACATCAAAGAATATATTGGCCAAATTTCATTGTCAAACTTTGCTGAATGAGTAACATTTGGATGTGAAAAAAAGGAGATCGTAACCAAAATCATCCCTAAAGGTAATGTAAATGGCCGATAATCTTTTAAGTTCAATGTTTGCACAAAACCTATGACCGCTGCGTAAAAATAAATCGACATCTTAAAAAAAATTGTTATTAGCCACATAATTGCTAAAATGGCTTCTATCCGTTGCAAAAAACCCCCAACATTTATTCTTCTAGCTAAAGTATAACTTGGATACAACTGTCTGGCACTAGTCTCAGGGCCTAAAACTAAAATAGTTAATGTTATCAGGATGATTAAACATACTCCTGCTATAAATATTGCTATAAAAAAGTTTTTTTCAGCTTTCTTTACTTGAGTTACGGAAATGGGAAAAATCATCAATAATACAATTAAAGGTAAAGTGAAAATACTTGTAAAAGTAAATACCGCACGGATCATCGGTTTTACTCCCGTTTTAAACATAGGTTGTATATTTCTAAATTCCCATAAATCAGCAGTTAATAATACGGAAACTATTAGTAACAGGAATAAAAAAACAAATAAAGGAAAGAACAGTTCTGCAGAACGTGCGAGTGTTTCTAGACCAAGTCGAATGCCCATGATCAGGATGCATGCAAATAGAATATGGATTGCTTCATGTGGTGTATCCGGTATAATTTGAGTCGTTAAGAATGTTCCAACATAGTACAATAAGTCTTGAGCGTTGATAAATGAAAAGAAAACAAACGTAAGAGAAACTGCTTTACCTAACCATTTTCCTAGTAATGTTTCAACGATTTCAACTAGTGTCATCGTAGGGAACATTCTCCCTACAGCAATATATAGAGCAACGATCAAAAAACTAATAGCTGTACCGATTATTGCAGCAATCCAAGCATCTTGTCTTACTTCATGGGCAAGACTTCCAGGAATCACTAAGATGGTAGTCCCTACAGAATACAAAATTACAAATATTGCAAATTGGCGGGCGCTAATGGTAATGTTTTTCACGATAGGCTCCACCACGTTTATTTAAGCATCCCATAAACAAAATCACTTAATGGTTTAAAAACAATCGTAATTCCATTGAGTGGATTCGGAATCTGTAAATCTAAACTTTGTGCTATACCTAATCCTACAGCCATAAGCATTAAAATAGAAAATACCCATAATTCTTTCCTTAACTTTTTTTTCCACAGGTTAGGAATTTCAAAAGCCATCATCAAAATGGCTGCCACTATTGTCCCCGCAACACCTAGCATCTGACATTCTCCTTATTTAAATTTCATCGCCTTATTTTCCCAATTCATTTTCTTATTAAAATATCCAATTATTTAATGAACCATTCTTTTCCATTTGTATACTTAACAAATTGTTCTAACCGGCTTTTGACGACTTATGTCGAGGCATAAAAATAATTACTATTTTTAATTGCTTAAACAGCCATATTTTGGGGAGTATATAACTAGCTTTCAAAGCTTAAAGGAGTAATGGCATGAACCGAAATTTCCTTTTCATCACCCTTTCAATCTGCTCTATTATTTTTCTCACTTCATGTTGGAACCGAAAAGAATTAAATGAACTAGCCATTGTGATTGGAATGGGGATTGATAAAGAAGATGGTAAATTTATCGTGACTGCACAAGTCGTTAATCCCGGAGAAATTGCTGAATCACAAGGAACAAGTGGAAACTCACCCGTAGTTGTTTATCAAGAAAAGGGGAATACATTGTTCGAGGCAATTAGAAAAATAACTACAGTTTCACCAAGAAAACTATATTTTTCCCATCTTCGGCTTCTTGTGTTTGGAGAGGAATTAGCAAAAAAGGGGATTGGAAAAACATTAGACTTTTTATCAAGGGATCCAGAGATGCGAACAGATTTTTATATTACAGTAGCTAAAAATAATAAAGCAGGAGATATCTTAAAAATAGTAACTACCATGGAAAAAATACCAGTCCAACAATTATTTGATTCGCTTCTGACATCAGAAAAAGAATGGGCACCAACCCTGCCAATCACGCTGGATCAATTGATTTACGATATATTAAGTGAAGGTATGAATGCTAAATTAACTGGAATTATGCTTAAAGGAAATTTTCAAACAGGAGAAACCTTAGAGAATACGCAACACTCTAAACCAGCTGCATTTTTACAATATGATGCAATTGGTGTATTTCGCAAGGATAAATTAATCGGCTGGTTACATGATAACGAAAGCAAAGGCCTAAACTATGCTTTAGGAAATGTTAAAGATACGATTGTAACCATACCCTGTCCAAAAAAAGGGAAAGCCGATATTGAATTGATTCATACAAATGCTGATTTAAAAACAACGATTTTAGACCCCAAGCCAAATGGAATGATAAAGATAGAGGCAAAAGGTAATGTTGGGAATGTACAGTGTAAAACACTGGATTTAACAAAACCAGAGACAATCAGTCAGTTAGAAATAAAAACAGAGGAAAAAATTCAACAAAACATTCGCATGGCTATAAATGCTTCACAAAAGAAATATAAGATAGATCCATTTGGTTTTGGTGAAGCTCTCCGCCGTTCCAACCCGGACTACTGGCATTTAATCAAAAATGATTGGATACAAATCTTTGAAACCATGCCGGTAGAAATAGAAGTAACAGTAAATTTACATGACATAGGTATGATTAAAAACTCTCCTCTTAATGACATTAAGGACAAACCTGCTTCTTAAATAAATGATCTGCTTTTGAATCTTTAATTCAGATTGGAGGATTTATATGGAACGAAAAATCCTTATGACTATTTTTTTCTGCTCTATTATCCTTCTTTCTGGTTGTTGGAACCGAAGAGAATTAAACGAACTTTCCATTTTATTAGGATTAGGAATAGATAAAGAAAATGATCAAT
Organism: Neobacillus cucumis; assembly: GCF_016107705.1. The sequence continues at coordinate 78,065 of NZ_JAEHGC010000008.1, read as the reverse complement.
TTATTATAACGGCTCAAGTGGTGAATCCAAGTGAAATTGCTTCTAAGAAAGGCGGCAGTGGAAAAGCACCAGTAGTCGTTTATCAAAGCAAGGGAGATACATTATTCGAAGCAATAAGGAGAGTAACAACGGTTGCCCCGAGAAAGCTTTATTTTGCCCACTTACGAATTCTTGTCATCGGAGAAAAGTTAGCAAAAGAAGGGATTGGTGAAACCATTGACCTCCTATTAAGAAATTCAGAAGTACGTAATGATTTTTATATTGCTGTATCCAAGAATTCTAAAGCAGCAAATGTTCTAAAAATATTAACTCCATTAGAAAAAATTCCAGCGAATAGTTTATTTGCCTCACTCGAGACTTCAGCGAACTCATGGTCTCCAACCGAGGGGGTTACATTAGATAAGCTAACCTCTAATATGGTGAGCGAAGGGAATAACCCTATCTTAACTGGTATTGAAATAATAGGAAACGAACATGCAGGTGAAACGAATACAAATTTAGATCAGACAAAACCAAAAACCATCCTGCAGTATAAAGGAATGGCGATCTTTAAACATGATAAACTGATTGGATGGATGAATGAAAGAGAAGGTAGAGCAGTTCATTACGCCTTAGGAAAAGTGAAGAGCAGCGTAGGATATATAAAATGCCCACAAGGTGGAAAAGTAGTAATTGAGGTGGTTCACACAAAATCTAAACTAAAGACAGAGATGATTAAGGGAGAGCCACATGGGTTTGTACAGGCTAAAATAAAAGGAAATGTTGCCGAAGTTGAATGTCAGGGCTTAGATTTAACTAATCCAAAATCAATTTCCTATATAGAAAAAGAATCAGAAAAAGAGCTTACTAAAATCATTAAAACGGCAATACACCATATTCAAAAAGACTACCAAACGGATATTTTCGGATTCGGTGAAGCACTGGGTCGTTCTGCACAAAATGATTGGGTAAAATATAAAAAGGATTGGGACCAAACGTTTTCACAGATGCCTGTAACCGTCAAGGTTGATATGAAGATCCGGCAAACTGGTACAATCAATAATTCTCCACTTAATAAAATAGAAAATAAATAGGTCTTTAAGGGATTAATCCCAATTGGAAAAGTGAGGAACAAGCATGCTTGAGAAGGGTAAGATTTCACCTCATCAATTTACAATAATGGTTGCTTTATTTATAGTCGGCGGCAGTATTTTGTATGTCCCATCCGGACTTATACATAGTGCGAAACAAGATGCATGGCTAGCAAATATTCTTGTGGTTGGGTTGGGACTATTACTAGTATTCCTATTCAATACATTAGGAAGTCGTTTTCCAACGATGAACCTTGCTGAGTATAGCGAAAAAATATTTGGAAAATCGCTTGGAAAAATCATTTCCCTTCTCTATTTTATTTATTTTTTTCTTAGTACTGCCAATTTTGTTCGACAAATCGGTGATTTCGTTACCATACAAATCCTGCCGGATACTCCCATTCTAGCGATTCATTTTCTTTTTATCATCATTGTGATAATGGGCGTCCGTTATGGACTAGAACCTTTTTCACGCGCTTTTGAAATTTTCTTTCCATTCATTTTGTTACTTTTTGTTATTTTCATCATTTCGATTTTCCCGATGTTTCAATTCCAGCAATTACAGCCAATATTAGGAAATGGAATGAAGCCTGTAATAGGAACAGCAATTAAATCCCTTGGAACCCCTTATTTGCAATTAGTGTTGTTTTTAATGGTCTTCCCTGCTGTAAACCAAACAACAAGGGCGAAAAAGTCCTTTTTGCTTGGAACCTTAATGGGTGGAAGTGTGTTAGCACTGGTTACATTGGTTAGTATTTTGTGCCTCGGAACTTATTTTTCTGAAAATCAGCAATTTGTAACCTATGTCCTTGCACTAAAAATCAATATCGGCGGCATTTGGCAGCGTATTGAAGCAGTTATGGCGTTCATATGGTTCACGACAACTTATATTAAAATCACACTTTATTTTTATGCATCGGTTTTAAGTATGGGTCAAATTTTAAAACTTAGAGAATATAAATGTTTAACTTTTCCTCTAGGGTTCATCACGCTTGTTCTCTCCCTTATTATAAATAAAAATATTGTTGAGTCAGATTTACAAGCTGAATGGTGGACAGCATTTTCCCTCCCTTTTGGTCTTTTTATTCCGCTATTATTGCTGGTCGTGGGTATAGTTAGAGAAAAAGGCTAGTTCCACTTATCGTTTACCACCTTTACTTACACCGAGATACTCAAAAGGCATCCGCAAATTTACAGCGGATGCCTTTCTTTAATTTAGATATATTTACATTTATACTCTAACTGTCCAGCCAAACGGATCTGGCTGGGTTCCATTTTGAATTCCAGTCAATGAATCATAGAGTTTTTGGGATACTGAACCAATTTCGCCGTTATTGACAACCATTTTTTCTTTTTTCCAAAGGAGTTCCCCGATTGGTGAAATAACAGCTGCTGTTCCTGTCCCGAAAGCTTCCTCTAAAGTACCTTCATGACATGCCTGCTGAATTTCCTCGATTGAAATTTTCCGTTCAACCACCGGTACATTCCAGTATTTTAAAAGCTCAATAATTGATTTTCTAGTGATTCCTTCTAAAATGCTGCCATTTAATTCAGGGGTAACAACCTCTCCATTGATTTTAAAGAAGATATTCATACTTCCGACTTCTTCAATGTAGCGCTGTTCTTTCCCGTCCAGCCAAAGCACCTGAGAGTATCCATTCTGATAAGCAATTTCTCCAGCCTTTAAACTACTTGCATAGTTACCAGCTGTTTTCGCATTCCCTGTTCCACCTTTTACTGCACGAACATACTCACTTTCAACCGCAATTTTAACCGGGTTAATTCCTTCTTTATAATAAGCACCTACTGGTGAAAGAATAATCATAAATCGGTAGTTTTTTGAAGGTGAAACGCCAAGATGTGGTTCTGTTGCAATCATAAATGGACGAACATAAAGGGATGTGCCTTCAACCCCAGGAATCCACTCCCGGTCAATGCTGATCAATTGCTTTAATGCGCTTAATGCCAATTCCTCATCAATTGGCGGCATGCATAAACGGTCATTTGAGCGATTTAACCTCTTCATATTTTCATCAGGTCTGAATAACAAAACCTGCTCATCTTTTGTCAAATAGGCTTTTAGTCCTTCAAAAACTGTTTGACCGTAATGAAAAACCATTGCCGCAGGATCGAGAGTGATTGGTTGATAAGGAATAATTTGCGGATCATGCCAGCCCGTTCCCTCTGTGTAATCCCAGACAAACATATGGTCCGTAAAGACCGTTCCAAACACAAGGTTGTCAAAGTCTGGTTTTTGTTTTCTTGTTGAACTAAGTGTAACTTCAATTTGTAATTCTTTCATCTTCCTATCTCCTATCCAGGTTCCTATCCTACCATTAATCTTTTATCATGAATTATATTTACATAATAATGATAATCTTATGACTATTTTACAACATTTAATTCATTTCGTGTTAAAAAATAAATCAAACTAAAATTAATAGTTTTTGGAAAAAGAAAAAAGAGCAGACACACTCCTTACCTTGTTAGAAATTAATTACTGTCCCTCTATTTTACTCATATTTCGAACGATCAATCACAGCGGTGTAGATTAAATAGATGACTAAGCAAATGGCCGTTGTCAAAAATCCCCAGCCCAGAGTTAATTGGTCAATGATCAAATAGTTATTACATAATTGTACGGGGGATTCAATGTATAACCAACCCATACCAAAATATTTAATGGTAAAAAAGATAATAACCATGTTTTTTCCTGTCGAGCGAAGTTTTTTCCAACTATCACGGAGGGATATCCCAGCTAAGAATGGTAAACTAATAAATTTAAAAATTTCTGCACTTTGGATAGTTAAGGTTTCATCCATTGTTTTCGGTATCGTCCAATAAACAGCTATGATTAAAAATAATAGTATCCCCGGAACCCCATTGCTATTCCATTTTTCAAAAAAACGGGGAAACTGTAGTTGAAATAACCGTGCCATTAAAAATCCGGAAAAAACCAAAAGCGGCATTTGCATATGCATATGCACAATCATAATCGATTCTAAAAAATGAGCAACAGGGGGAATCATTAAGGCAATATATAAAAGCAAACCATAAATAAACTGTTTCATTGATTACTCCCCCGTTTTATTTTCAAGTATGTTTCCGAGTGTCTTTGCTGTTTCATTAATTTTTTTATAATCCATAACATTAACTAAACTGCCCTTCGGATCCACTAAGTAAAAAGCAGTATTATGGGTAAAATTCCCCTTTCCATCAGGAATGACAATCACTCCAAACTCTTTTAACAAGGCATCCAGCTCCGTCTTGTTTGGAATCCTTGCCATTCTCCAGGTTTCCCCATCACTATGAAAGGCATTCTTATATCTGTCCAATGCGGCAGGGTCATCCCTCGTTGGATCAAAACTGATACTTAAGAAAACAATGTCCCGGCCGATATATTTTTTCGGCAGCTTTTGATAAACCTGAGACATATTCATTTCTAGTTGCGGACAAACACTCGTACATGATGTATATAAAAATGTAATAAATACATATTTTCCTTCAAATTCAGAAATTGAATATTTCCTTCCATTGCTATCCTCTAAGGTAACATTGGGGAATTTCGGTTTATTTTCGATTAGTTTATTTACTCTTGCTGTTTCCGCAGTAAATGCATGAAACCCATCTGTTCCCGTGTAGAACAAAACAAAACCAAATAATATAACAATAGAAACTGCTACTTTACTATGCCAACGCTTGATCACGGAGATCACTTCCCAAACCTTTTGTTTTTACCTTTGTACTTTTCCCTATAGAGTAGAAAGAGATAGCCCAACCCTCGAGCTATCTCTTTTTCAACCTGCTTTTTACCAAGTTCTAAATGGTGGTGAACCCGGAGGTGCATTTACAATAAATTCAGTTAACGGGATGACATAGGCCATCGCAACAACAATCAGCATGATTACAATCCATAGTCCCCAACGCTCTGTAATATAAGGTGTTTTAGTTGCGTTTTCTTCCTCTTCGGCAATTGGAAATTCGGTTTCGCCTTTAGGTGCCAAGAACATCATATTAAATACGGCAACTACTTGGAGGATAACACCAATCATTAACAATGTTCCGCCAATTGCCAAGAAAAACAGATACGGGCTCCAGCTTAATGCGGTTGCATTGTCACCGTAGGTTGTAAAAGAAGTTCTCCGTGGAGAACCGAGTAAACCTACCCAGTGCATGGCTCCTGACATACAAACCATTCCAATGGTCCAAACCCAAGTTTGGATTAAGCCCAATCGATTGATTTGCGGAGTTAGAACACGTTTTGAGATATATGGAACTAACCAATAACTGATTCCAAAGAAAGTCATGACAACAGACATTCCGAGTGTTAAGTGGAAGTGTCCGACAATCCACATTGTATTATGAACTACTTGGTCTAACTGGTTTGTGCTTTGGGCAATACCGCCTGCACCAGCTGGAATAAAAGCAACCATTGCGATAAATGGAGCAAGGAAGCGAACATCTTTCCAAGGCATCATTTTATACCAGCCAACTAGTCCTTTTCCGCCTTTCTTTCTTGCAGTACGTTCAAATACAGCAAACAATGCGAATGCAGTCATTAAAGACGGGAATCCAATTGCTAAACTCATAAATACGTGCATGAATTTAATGGATTCTTTAATACCAGGGTCAACGATTTGGTGGTGGAATCCACCGGTAATATTCATGATAACTAATGCAATAATAACAACACGGGTTAATACGTCACTCCAGCGCTTTCCACCGATTATTTTTGGAACGCAGACATACCATGCAGAAACCGCCGTTAAATACCAGATGTTAACTAATGTGTGTCCAAACGCCCAGAAGAGTGTACGAGCCACCATAACGTTAATCGTCTTAACCCATCCGAATGACCAAGGGATAATCATGACGATTACTTCGATTGCCACTGGAAGGGAACCGAAGAATAAAAGAATAAATACACCAGTTGCGAAGTATGAAAGAATTGGAACATGCTGTCCTTTGTGATTCTTTCTCCAATTAGCCACTTGGATAAAGGCTCCAAATGCACACATCCAAACACCTACAACAATTAATGCTAATCCAATATAAAACATTGGTGCAGCTGCCATTGGCGGATAGAAGGTGTACATGACAGATGCATCACCCATGATGATCGGTATAACGGCTAAAACAAATCCAACAATTTTCACTCCAAAACCAATCCAGGCCATCATTCTTACTTTTGGCAGAAGCCCGCCTAAGTTATGTGAAAGTGCCGCATAGAAATAACCAATGGTAAAGAATGCTGTTAAAACAACTACTAATAATAATCCATGTGCAGTTAAGACTTGATAATAGTTCACCCATGATGGTAATTCTAAAAGCCCTGCACGATTCAGTCCTTGCACAAGTCCTAATATACCACCGAGAAGTATTGCTGCAAACGCGACAAATATATATGATTTTGACAGCCTTGCATCCTCAAGGCTAATCCCCATTACTTTGTTGATTTTTCCATTTACTGTTTTTGAATTTCCAGTTTGCGGTATCCCTGTTTCCACTGTACTTCCCTCCTTTATTTCACCTTAATTGTTGTACTCATCATTTGGTGACCGGCTCCACAATACTCATTACATAAAACTAAATAGGTACCCGGCTTTTCAAATTTTTGTGTGATTTTTTGAATATGTCCCGGTACAATCATTGTGTTTAAATTTGTTCCCGCCACTTCGAATCCGTGCACCACATCTTTTGAGGTTAGGGTAAAATGTACAGTAGATCCTGCAGGTACTTCGATATTTCCAGGATTAAAGCTAAAAGCTTGTAACGTCATTACGACTTCGTATTCTTTTTCGCCTATTTGCTTAATACCAGGTTTATCGAATGGCGCTGTTTGATCCACTTTTTGCGGGTCAATCGTTTCCATATTACTTGGAGGACCCATTTCTAAAGCAAATGCTTGATACCCGGTAATTAACATAAAAATCATTATCATTCCGAAGCTTAAGGTAAGCCATATTTTTTCATCAAGATGCATCTTCATTACTTTCCCCCCTTATACTCTGGACATATAAAGCCCATATAGTAGTAAATAAGTTGCAAGAATGACTACTCCAACGACACCCACGGAAATCCATGTTCCTTTTAGCGGTGCCTCTTGCTCTTTTTTCTGGTTAACTTTTTTAACTCCCACCTAAAATCAACCCCTTTTTGTTTTCTTACCTACATCTTAGTTTGGAATTCATTTTACAGATATGAGGTGAATCACACATTGATTGTAATTCTCAGTTAGTTTGGAAAAATGAGGGAGGTTTTTAATTTTTGAGGATATTTATTCTTTTTAAGCGAGATAGACCAAAACCGCGCCATTATCACTTTTATATGAATTTTTACCGTGATAATATTATTAAAAGAAAAGTAAATTGGGTTCTCGTTTGCAAAATTGACAAATTGATGAACAATTCATTTTGAAGATTTTCGGCGGATTTTTTAACATAGTTTTGTCCTGATTACAGAGGGCGGCTCATGATTCCCGTTTTAGTGAATATTCCTATCCGGTGGGCAATTAAACACCTACCTTTCGATCTCACAACAAAAAAGGCCTTATCAATATAAATTGATAAGACCTTTTCTTTACTTAAATATCGGTAATGTCACAATAATCATTAACAGATACATGATCGTTATATAATTGACTGAATAAAGAAAAACGAATTGAGCCCATTTATGGTCATTTTTAGTGAAAAATCCTGAAATACTTACACCCAGCCACCCTAAATTAAGCAGTGTGGCAATGACAATAAAGGATACACCAAGCGACCCTAAATAAAATGGCAATGGCAACAAACAGGCACTATAAACAAAAATTTGCCGCTTCGTCATTTCAAATCCACGAACAACAGGAAGCATCGCAACGCCTGCCGCTTTATATTCATTATATTTCTTCATTGCAATTGCAAAGGTATGCGGCATCTGAAAAATAAATAAAATCAGAAACAAAATTATCGGTACGATATGATAACTAGTTTCAAGCGTTGTCCAGCCGATTACAGGAGAAACGGCACCTGAAATAGCACCAATTACAGTATTAAGCGTATATTTCCGTTTTGACCACATCGTATACAAGATGACATAGGTAAACCAACCAATAAATGCCCAAATAGCTGCTTCAATGGAGGTAAAAAGTAAAAGGACCAAACCGAGTACGGTTAAAGTGATTCCCATTGCCAGTACCGCTTTCAGTGAAAAATGCCCCGTTACGGTTGGACGATTTTTCGTTCTGTCCATTACAGAATCAATATCAACATCATACCAGTTATTGATAATAAGCGCTCCGGCCATTACCAATGTGCTGCCAATCATGGTTAATAAAAATAACCCCCAATGATTGGTTAATGATTCATTGGTAAAATAAAGTGCCAGCCAAAACCCGGTAAAAACAGGAAGTACATTTGCGATTAACACCGGTGCCTTTATAATTAACCTTAAATCCGCAAAAAAAGTAGAAGTATTTCGTTCTTTCGCTAAAATAGTGTTCATTTAAAACCGTCCCTTAGAAAGTGGTATGAAAAAGTTTATTCATAAGGAAGTTTATATAGAATCCATTATGAATATATCATTTTCCCTTCCCCTATATTACCATACTTTCATCCCACACTTCCTGTGGAGAAATTTTCCCCTTCATAAAAAACTAGAACCCGCTTACTATAAATTAATCTTTTTAATTTTTTCATTAAGGAAAATGGTATTCACAATCTTATTCACATGAATCTCTGTGGTATTAAATTGCGGAATCGCTAAGTCCTCTACCTTTATGATCATAGGCAGTTCAGTACATCCTAAGATGATTCCTTGAATTTGATCGCGATGAATCATTTGCTGAATAATTTCTAAAAATTTTTCCTTTGTTTCTTTCTTTACGATACCATTTTCCAATTCTTTTACGATTTTTTGATGCATGTATTCCTGTTCCATCAAGTTCGGTACAAAAATCTCTTTCTGATTTAACAGAAATGGTTGTTTGAAAAAGTCATGTTCCATTGTGAACTTTGTTCCAATCAATCCGACTCGGTCTAGGCCAGATTCCTCAACCTTTGTATAAGTCTCTTCCACAATACTAATCATCGGAATTTGAACCCTTTGTTGAACTTGTTCAAAAACAATATGTGGTGTATTGGCAGAGATGACTGCAAAATCTGACCCTGCCTTTTCTAATTTTTGGACAGCAGCCACAAGATAATCAATTAACTCTTGTATTTGTCCGTGGCTGATCAAATGAAAAATTTTGTACATATTGATGCTGTTGATAATGAGTTCCGGCAACGTTTCTTTGGTCCCTTTTCTTTCTTGGAATTTCGAAATAATCGTTTGGTAATACTCTACTGTTGACTCCGGCCCTGTTCCTCCCACAATACCAACCATGTTCATACAATTTCCCCCTCGTGATAAAAATCTACCTATATTTATTTTACCACTTTGCTTTGAATTTTCCGAAACTCAATTATATATTTTCCTATCGGTTAAGTTGGGATTATAAACATTTGTAAAAATATAGACATCATTTAGTTTTATTTAAAAAGCAGGCTGAGTTAAAGGATAATTATGATTTTTGAACAACGTTGATTGGAGTGGAAGGCGCGTAGACTCCTGCGGGAGTAAGGGTAGGGGAGACCGCGCAGGAGCGAAGCGACGAGGAGGGTCCCCGGCACGCCCACGAACCGCTTGCGCCTGGAACGGAAATCAACAACTAATCTTAATAGAGCCAAAAAGCAAACAAAGGCATAGATAAGTCCATGCCTTTGTTAAAACATACTCAACCGATAATTTTTTGATAAAAGTTCTAATAATTTGATCCCTGCAATACTATTCCCTTTTTCATCCAATGCAGGGCCAAAAATTCCGATTCCAAATTTTCCTGGAGCAGCTCCCATAATCCCACCGGAAACACCACTTTTTGCGGGAATCCCAATTTTTATGGCGAATTCACCTGAAGCATTATACATTCCGCACGTTACCATAAAGGTTTTACAGATTCGGGCCACATCATCTGGCATAATCCGTTTCCCTGTAAGCGGATCGACTCCATCCATCGCAAAAATCATTCCAATCCTTGCTAAATCCAAACAGTTCATTTCAACGGCACACTGTTTTGTGTATAAGTCGATTAATGTCTCGACATCCTCTTGAATGATTTTATGCTGCTTTAAGAAATAACATAATGCACGATTTAAATTAGCTGTTTCAAATTCGGAACGGGCTACTTTCTCACAATAGCCAATGGTTGAGTCCCCAACCAATTCATGGATAAAAGTTAATAGCCGATTAAACCTTTTTTCAACGTTATCCCCTTTGATCATATGTGTTACCACTAAGGCACCTGCGTTAATCATCGGATTAAGCGGTTTGGCAGGGGCCATCGTCTCCAATTTTGCAATTGAATTGAACGGGTCTCCGGTTGGTTCCATCCCCACCCGCTCAAACACATAAGAAGAGCCTCTTTCCATTAGAACAAGTGCCAGGCTAATAACCTTTGAGATACTTTGCAATGTAAACTTTTTATCTATATTTCCAGCTGAGATACATCTCCCGTCAGGATAGTTAATCGCAATGGACAAATCATTTGGATTTGCTTTACCAAGCTCAGGTATATAGTCTGCAACCTTACCGTTATTTGTACATGCTTTTGCTTCTTTTACCAATTGCTTTAATTCATCACTTGATTGACATAGCATATCCATCACCCTTAGTAGTATGAGCATACGATATGGCATTTATGATAATTAAAAGCTTAGTGGCAGTATATCAAGATTGGTGATTTTAGGAGATATCGTAATAACACTTTCAGATTCATGGGAATACTCTCTTTGAAAAAAATTATGATTATAGACAATGCATCATTCCCTCAGCTTCATCCCATTTTACGGTAAAGCCTTGTCCCTTTAAACAAAAGATTGAGGAAGAAGTATAGTCCGGATCAACATTTTTATCATACCCAATACGTTTTATTACCTCCTCTGCATTATGACAGCGGTGATAGCCAGCAAAGGTTAGACTCATTCGCCCTTTCCCTTGTGTAAAAGAGGCTAGTTCCATGCTGTAGTTCATAAAGGTCGCAACAGGAACGATTCCAGTTAAGATGGCTTTATCACCATCAGTCATGGGAGAGTCAATCCGGCCATAAGCAGCCTGCACATCTGATAAGACACGACCTATTTGATTAGTCGTAACGATGATTTTAAAGTGGTAAAAAGGTTCGAGCAGGATGTTATTTGCCTTTTCCAATCCCTGCCTCAAGGCACGAAATACGGCCTCCCGAAAATCCCCGCCATGAGTATGCTTATTATGTGCTCTTCCCGTTAATAGCGTTATTTTTAAATCAGTAATCGGTGAACCGGTTAAGAGACCATGATGTTCCCGTTCAACTAGGTGCTGTCCAACCAGGTTTTGCAAGCCAATGGATAAATCGTCGGTATGGCAGCTGCTTTCATAAAGAATTCCGCTGTTTCGTTTTCCAGGTTCGATTTTTAAATGCACTTCCGCATAATGCTTTAGTGGTTCAAAATGACCGTACCCAATTACTTCGTTATCAATTGTTTCCTTATAAAGAATCTCTGGCTGTTCAAAGACGATCTTTAAACGAAATCTTTCGAATATGATTTGCTCAAGTACTTCTAATTGAATGGCGCCCATGACATGAAGATGAATTTCCTGCAGGCGCTCCTCCCAATTTACATGGAGAGAAGGGTCCTCAGCATCCAGCATAAGAAAATATTTTAATGCTTCCTTTGGATTCACCTCGGGCTCAAATACGACCTTGGATCTTAGTGTTGGTACCATATCATATACGGCTTTTTCCTCTAGGGTGCCTACCCCATCACCAACAGAAGCATTTGTGATGCCGGTAACGGCAAAAAGCTCGCCTGCAGAAACTTGGTCGATTTGCTGGTATTGACTGCCATTATACATACGGATTTGCGTTACTTTCTCCATCTCGCCATTTCCACATGCAATCCCATCGCGTACCTTTAAAGTACCGCTTAGTGCTTTGATAAAAGTGACTCTTGTGCCGGTTTCATCAAAACGAATTTTATAAACCCGGCCTGAAAAAGGTTCGCTGCTATCAAAGTCCGTAACCGTTAATAAATCAAACTTTTCAAGGAAGTCTTTCACTCCGATATCCTGCAGTGCTGCTCCACTTGCATAAGGATAAATCTGAGCACCTTGAATCATGGATTGCATTTTTTTAAGCCATAATTCTGGTTCATATCCCTTTTCCATATAATAATCCAGTAAATCTTCATCCCTCTCGGCGATGAATTCAATCAATTCATTTGATATACTTCCATCTGTAAAGGATGCCGATATGTCGCATAGATCTTTGGTAAAATTACTGCGAATTTCATCCAGCACCCCATCGACATTTGCACCGGTACGATCAATTTTATTGATAAAAAAGAAGGTGGGCACATGGTGTTTTTTTAGTAGATTCCAAACCGTTTCTGTATGCCCTTCAATGCCTTCAACCGCACTGATCAGGATAATCGCAAAATCCATCACTTGGATGGCCCGCTCCATTTCTGGGGAAAAATCCACGTGCCCTGGTGTATCAATTAAATAATAGGTTGAATTTCCGTATTCAAACATACCTTGGTCAGCAAAAACGGTGATGCCGCGCTGCTTTTCAATCTCATGACTATCAAGAAAGGCGTCTTGGTGGTCAACTCTCCCAAGTTTCTTAATACTTTTTGTATGAAAAAGCAGCTGCTCAGAAAAAGTGGTTTTTCCTGCATCGACATGTGCTAAAATTCCAATTGTTTTGTTCATATTCCGAGGTGCTCCTATTCTATCGCTACAGTTATCATCCTAACTATTATATCAGTATTATCAGGGTTTCACTTATAATGAAAAATATAAAAGAACAACCTTTTGGTACAGTTTCTTTATTTTATGGTTCACTCAGGTATTAAAAAATGGGGACAAGGTTTCTGTTCTTATCCCATCATTTATCCGCTTTTATTTACAGTGCTTCGTTGGAATGTATTTTTGGTTTTTCATAAATACAATGACAAAGAGGCTAATATTTGGCAGGAAAACTCCTACCTCCTACTAGCCTCCATTTTAAATAGTGCCAAGTTATGAATTGTTAGAACATAATTTTGTTGCAATCCCTACAAAATAATCGACCCCGTATAGTAATGCGGACTCATCGATTTTAAATTTTGGATGATGGAGTGGATACGCTTCACCCAAACCTTCTTGTTGAACTCCAATAAATTGCATCGCGGAAGGAACTTTTTGTGAGATAGCTGAAAAATCTTCTCCACCAAATAAAGGTTCCTCTACATGAATCACATTTTCTGTTCCAAAAATATCTTCTGCTACCTCTCTGGTAATCTCAACTGCCTCTTTATCATTTACCACACTTTCATAGCCTTCATGCCAAACGATTTCATAACGAGCACCGTGTGCCTCTGTAATCCCTTTTACAATTTGGTTGACATAGTTTTTAGCTTTTATGCGTATTTCAGGGTCGATTGCACGAATGGTTCCACCAAGCTCTGCTGTTTCCGGAATAATATTTAGGGCACTCCCCCCATGGAATTGGGTAATAGAAATAACCGGTGAATGTAAGGCTGGTAGTTTTCTAGATACAATATGTTGAATGTTGGAGGCAATTTCCACCCCTACCGCTATTGGGTCAACTGTCAATTCAGGTGTTGATGCATGACCCCCATAACCGATGACCTTAATCTCGAAATCATCATTGGATGCGCAAAGCACCCCTTCCCTCATGCAGATCGAACCGGAACGTTCATATGGTGTGACATGAAGGGCAAAGGCATAATCCACCCCATTGACTACACCTTTTTCAACAAGCTCGATTGCCCCTCCCGGCGGCATTTCTTCGGCATGTTGGAAAATAAATCTGATTTCCCCGCCTATTTCATCTCTCTTTTCAGAAAGAACCTTCGCTGCACCTAACAGCATCGCGGTATGTGCATCATGCCCACAGGCATGCATGACTCCAGGATTCTTTGATTGAAATTCAATATCCGCTTCCTCTTGAATTGGAAGTGCATCCATATCTGCACGAAAAGCAATAGTCGGCTGTTTTTCACTCAATTGTTTTCCGCCTTTTAGCACTCCCAAAACACTTGTTTTCGTTGGTCTTGTTACTTCTAATCCTGGAAAAGATTTTAATAGATTATAAACATATTCAGATGTTTGAACTTCATTAAAAGAGAGTTCTGGATTTTCATGTAAATGCCTTCTCCATGTAACGACTTCATCTTTTATAGTAATTTGTTTGGTAATCATCTTACCTATCTCCTTTACCTTTTTACTTAGACTGTAAAGCATTATTAAGATTTAACTTCCACATTTTTAAGTTGATTTTCTGAAACATTTTTTACTCTTGTTATGGTGCTAACTCCTATCGTAACAATCAGGTTAACTCCCAGCGCTACGATTCCACTGTCAATGTCCTTAATGACTTGAGGCCAGTGAGGAAATAATGTCGCAATGGTAGAATTCGTAATAGTCATTACGGCAACTGTTACGGCACCGGCAATGATTCCCGCAACTGCTCCTTGCAATGTAACAGGATTCTTTTTCCATAGGCTGAAAAATAAGGATGGAAATAGCTGAGCTACAAATCCATATGCCATGATTAATAACATAAAAATCATTTCCCCGCCTCTAAATGTAAAATAAACAGACAATAGTGCAAGGATTGGCACAGCCATGCGGGCAATACGGGCGATCTGTTGATCCGTTGTATCCGGTTTCAAAACTTTGACCACATTTTTCGCAACTAAAGTGGATGCAGTCATTAATAGCATTGAACTTGGTACAAGCGCCGTTAATAATCCGGCCCCGCCAATGATTCCGATAAACCATGGGTCAAATGACTTTTTAGCTAGTTCAAATAGGGCTAAATCTGGATCTTTTAATCCGGGAACTACTAGAACAGCGGCAAAGCCAATAAATAATACTAGAATTAGGACAATCTGATAAAGTGGAGTTAAGGCTGAATTACGTCGCAAAATATGTGCATTTTTTGCCGTTAAACTAGCAGCAAACAAATGCGGCCACATCGATGCACCAAGGGCAAAAAGAATGCAGGTTGAAATATACCAGGACAAACCGTAACCGGATTTAGGAAGATTTAAAAAGTTTGGTTTAGCAGCATTAATTTTTTCAAACATTGGCGTGAATCCACCATAATAATGATAAGGTAAGTAAATAGACATAACTAAGATGACAACTAACATCAAGATATCCTTTACAACCGCTGTCCACGCAGAACCATGTATCCCTGAAACCGTTACATAAATCGAAACAGAAACCGCCCCAATCCATATGGCAACCGCCGGTGAAATCGTCCCGTAAGATGCCTCTGAAACAATAATCCCTAACCCTTTAAATTGCAAAACAAGGTATGGAATAAGGGAAATAATTCCTACAACGGCCGTTAGAACACCTAGTTTTGTGCTTTTATACTTGCTGGCAAAGAAATCAGATTGGGTCAAAATATTATTCTTCTTTGCATACTTCCAAATAGGAGGAAAGAACCAATACATGACAATGTAGCATAGTGAACTAAATACATAGATCATTGGTCCTCCAAGGCCATATGCTCCGCCACTTCCGCCAAGGAATGTATAGGTAGTAAAGTTTTCTCCAGCCATTAACAGGAACACAAAAATAGTACCAAAGCCTCTGCCGCCAACCGCCCACTGATCTAGATTCATTTCTTTTCCCTTTTTCGCACGAATCCCTATGTAAATGGATAGAAAGAGAAAAGCTAAAATAATTAGGAGTGAAACATTCATGATTCCTCACCATCCTCTTCGATTGGGTAAAGTAAGTTGCTAATCCCCATACCTACTGCAGATAGAACAAGCCATAAGGCGGCCCAAAACATGACAAAGGGCATCCCCAAGACATATGGCTCTACCTTATTCATAACGGTCAACGAGCCAATAAATGGGATAATCGATAACAAAATACAGATTTTCTTCATAAATAACCCCCTCAAAATGTTATAACTGTCAATCATTAAACCTTCTTTATGTTTCTGAGAAACGCATCCTCCTCTTGTTTATTTTTTAAAACGTCATTTCAAATTATTTTAATTTTTCTGTATAATTAGTTTAATAAATAGGGTTAACACAATTGCAAGCGCTATTTTTAATGAATTTATCATAAAAAAGTGGAGTAACTCCATTTTTTGTTTTAACGGAATCGAGCGGGAGGAATCTCTATGAAGATTGGACAGTTTGCTAAAGACTTTAATGTTTCGATTGATACAGTAAGACATTATATTGAAAAAGGACTATTGATTCCCGAAAAAATAAACACACAATATCAGATGAATACCATCTGTCTTGAAGATATGGCATTGATTAATGAACTTAAGTTGTATCGATTTTCGTTAAAAGAAATTCATAAAATCTTATCTCTTAAACGATTAACAAACAATGGGAATAATGAAGATATGAGCTACTTTAGAAACTTGCTCGTTGAAAAAAAGAAACAGCTAATTGGAGAGAAGGATCAAATATTGAGGGCAATTCATTCTCTTGATGCAAAAATTAATACGGAGACAAATGAGAATATCGAACAAGATAATAAGAAAAAGGGTGTTCCATTACTTTTTGTTCCAGTCCTTTCTTGTCCGTATTGCCAAAGTGGATTAAGTTTGCAAAATGCCTCCATACTTGGGAATCAAATCTTTGAAGGGAATCTGTATTGCAGCTGCGGCTATCAAACGGAAATCAAAGATGGCATTCTGTTCACAAGCAACCTCCAGTCATCTCCCTTTAAATATTCCATTTATGAGATTGATGTCGAGAAATGGAATCCTAGTTTTGTAAGTTTACTTGAAAAAAGTAAATTATGGATGTACAACGAATTAACCCAACTACAATTGGAAAATAAAATGGTGCTAGAAACAAATATTGAAATTTTGATGATGTTGCCAAAATATCTTTCTTCCCTTCCTAAAAATACATCCTATATTTTTACGTGTTACTCTCTTGAAACGATTAAAACATTAAAGCAAAGCATTGAAAAGCTTCATCCAGATTTATCGGTCTTATACATCGTCAATAGTGATTTACATCTACCACTAGCACATCATTCGATCGATTTTTTCATCGATAGTTTGTCTTTTACTCAGTATTCCTTGATTTATAAGGAATCACCGATTCAAATTTTAACCCGGTATCTAAAAAACAATTCTTACATAATAGGAAATGCTGTTTTTTATGAAGCGAATTCAAAATCATTGAAAAAAATTCAATCAATCTATCCGTCGCCAAACCCGAAGGCATTGCAACTAAACCTTTTGGAAGAAGAATTGCATGAACATCATTTCACTAACCCCATTAAGGAAATAGTAGGCTTTACGAAAAACCCTGGCAGCTATTTCTCTTATCATGATGAAAATGAAAAAATGAACTTATTGGCGTACAAAGCAGCATATTCGATTGCAAAATAAAAAAAAATCCTCACCAATTGGGTGAGGATTTTTTTAGCTTAATTCCAAAATTACTTGTTCTATAAGATTGTTTTACAATTTAGTCATTCTCCAACTTTAATATTGTCAGCGTTTTATTTCTATTAAATGATATTTGGCGAATAAATGGAATCACCCAGCGATCAAGACCGATTTTTCCGGCGTTAAAGCCTGCAAAGAGGATGATAACTCCCAGTAAAATATCCATTGGATTAGAAGAAATGGTTCCAGCAATCAGATAAGAGAAGTTCATTAAAAGACCGAAGAACATAGCAGCAGTTGTAAAGCAGCCCAAGATTAATCCTAAACCAACTAAAAACTCTCCCACAGGAATAACCTTATTAAAGACATCAACATTAGCCAACGCTACATGTTTTAAGAAGTCAACATACCATCCAAAGACAACCGCCCCGTCCGGTCCTTTAACCGGGTTGGCAATCGCTCCTTTTAAGAATCCCGAAGCATCGAAACCACCACTTAATAATTTTTGCCAACCTGCAGTAATCCATACAGAACCAATATATATACGAAGAACTGTTAAGAAACCCGATGCTATTTTGTTTTGTCTTAACCAATCTACTACCATTTGCAACACTCCCTAGGAAATTAGTTTAAAGTACCTCCTTAACTTAACAGATTTATTTTCACAAAAGGGGGGTTTGTTCATGATTTAACATTCTCTTAAAGACAACTTAAATAATTTATAATTTTAAAATATTTGTTACACAAATGTAGTGGAAACTCCCTTTTATAGGTAAAAGAAATATGATGAAATTAAAAAAGCCTCACCAATTAGTGAGGATCTTTACCTTATTACCTGTATTGAATTGCTAATCCCTTTAAGAAATTTCTAGCGTATTTATCCCCACACACTTTGTAATTCTTATGTCCTTCTTTTCGTAATAGTGCGCTTAATTCTCCTTTTGTGATCGTGACACCTGCATCTTCTAATATTTCAATCATATCCTCACTTGTTAACGATAGTGCAATTTTTAACTTCTTTAGTAATACATTATTAACACTTCCATGATCCTTTATGGTCATTGCTGGTCTTTCAGGCTGTCCGGGTTTTGGGTCTTGTTTCCCTCTTTTAAAGATAATAAGTCCATTTAAAAATGACTCGAACATGAAATTATTGCATTTAATAGTATTTTCATCTTCCTCTATATCACTATCATTGTAATCGTCCTTTGATTTTGTTAAGACCTTTAGTACTTCTTCCTTTGTTAATTCAATGCCGCCAAGTTTAAATATCTCTACCATATCTGTATTTTTAATATCTAGAGCATATCTTAATCGAATTAAGATATCATTATTTGTCATACTCATTATGAAACCTCCTCATACAATCCTTACTATTATATCTTCAGCACCTGCAATTTATAAAGACCTCATTTAAGATTTTGGCTTTTTGATGAATAAAGACAGTACAACATTCATCACTGCTAATACTAAACTGATTATAAACACTAGCGAAGATCCAGCGGAAGGTAGGACAATCTTTGCTTGAGCACAAAAAGATCCAGTATAATAACTGGATCAAAATTTGCTTAATTTAGCTAAATAGTTTAAGTAACATGATGGCCAAAATTACGGTTGAGGCACCGCCGATTCTTGTGGAAACTTGGGCAAATGGCATCAATGACATCCTGCCTGAAGCGGATAGAATCGCTACATCCCCTGTTCCACCCAACCCACTGTGACATCCTGTAACAATCGCTGCGTCAACGGGGAACATTTTCATCAATTTTCCTACAAAATAACCGGAGCTCATCATGGCTAAAACAACAGCAACACAAATTATAACATAGGCAGGAGTTACAATTTTTACAACATCCTTAAGTGGAATATAAAGCATTCCTAAGCCAACCATTAACGGCCAGGTCAAACTGCCTGATACAAATTTATATAAGTGAAAAGCACCTTGTTCCATTTTTACTGGCATAACTTTAATGCTTTTTACAACAGCCGCTGCAATAATCATTAACACCGGACCGGGAATACCAAGAAATTTATTCCCAAGACCACCTAAAATAAAGAAACTGCAGGCAATAAGAAGTCCGGCACCCATTAATGAAAAATCAATTGGTTTATCAATCGACGTTGCTCCCGTAATGCCATCGCCGCCTTTTGTTTTGACTAACACTCCGTTGCCAGTAAGTTCTGGTTTTTTCTCACCTAAGCGTGACAGAAGACCGGCACAAATGATGGCTACTGTATTTCCGATAACTGCAGCTGGGATTAATTGTCCAACAAAGGTTTCAGATGCTTTTCCAAGTACTTGACCATAACCTAATGATAGAGGAAGAATTCCCTCTCCAATTCCGCCTCCGATAATCGGAACAACGATGTAAAAAATCGTATGTTTAATGCTGTATCCAAAAAGTAAGCCAACCAAAGCTCCAACGACTACAGCGGAAATGGTCCCAACAATAAGCGGTACAAACATGCGGGTAAACCCTTGAATCAATACCCTGCGATTCATTCCAAGAATACTACCTACCACTAAAACAGAAATGTAAAGATATAGAAAATTGGATGTTTTCATCAGCTGGGTAACGGCATCCATCCCAGTCGTATTAATTACATTTAAAAAGACTAAAATAGAAGGAACTAAGAGTGATAGAATGGCTGGTCCGCCAATATCCTTTAAGATTGGGATTCTCATTCCCATATCCCCTAGAAAAATTCCCATTACCATAATTACGGCAAATCCACCGAGCATATCTGCTGGTAGCTGTTTATAAACAGCAGCTGCATAAACAACAACTGCGATGATGATATAAAGTGGAAGCGGTACTACTCCGATTTTGATATTAGCTAATTTGGCTAAAAGGCTTTTATTTTCTTTTGTTTCTCCCGATACCGCGGTAAGCGGTTCCAGATTTCTTACCGGTTCCATACGTTCATCCCCCTGCTTGGTTTATAATTCTATAATATTCTTACTAAAAGCGCTTTCATAGTTTATGTAAGTTTAGAAAGTATTTAAGTAAATAAAAAAAGTAAGCAGTCTTTAACTGCTTACAGAAAGTTTTTAATGAGATGTTCCTTAAATCGGTTGAATTCATGCTGGTAAACGGGCCTGCCAACAGTACCATAAATTACTTTTACATCCAGAATGCCGATTTCTTTTAAAAAATTTAAATATTTCCGTACCGATACTCGAGAAATCCCTACAAGGTTTACAACATCCTCAGTTGAAAAAGGTGCATTCTTAAGCCCCTGAATTGCTTCCCAAATTTGTTTCAATGTATCCTTTGTTACCCCCTTTGGAAGTTCTTCAATCAGCGTCCTGTCCTCGCGGTGCAAAAGCTGCGTATCGAGTACCTCTTGGCTGATAACAGGCTGTGTTTGAATAACCGTTACTTGATCTTTATAAGAAGACAATGCCGTGTTAAAGCGTTCAAATTCAAAAGGCTTAATTAAATAATCAACGACACCATATCTTAGCGCTTTTTTGATCCGCTCCATATCCGATGCAGCCGATATGATGATAACATCAGTCTCTTTATCCTTTTCCCGGAGATAGGTTAACAGTTCCAGACCTTGTTTGCCAGGCATAAATATATCTAATAGAATAAGATCAACCTCTTGTTCTTCCATAAACTTTATTGCCTCACTCACTGATGGCGCCATTGCGGCTAATCTAAATCCCTCCACTTGGTCAAGGTAGCGTTTATTTAATTCCGCTACCATTGGGTCATCTTCAACAATCATCACGGAGATCATTCTGCTTCTCCCCCCTTTGCTTTAAACGGCAGATATACGGTAAAAACGGTTCCCTTTCCAGGTTTGGATGAGAGAATTAATTCGCCTTCGAGCTTGTTAATTGCTTGCGTGACAAGATACAGTCCTAACCCCCGATTTTCTCCATTTGTAGAGAAGCCCTTTTGAAAAATTTTGTTTTGTAACTCTTCACTCATCCCTTTTCCTGTATCTTTTACTACAATGGTTAAAATATCATCGCCATAATCAAAGTCTATGGCTATTTTTTGGGTTGGACAATTATCTACAGCCTGAACCGCATTATCAACTAAATTTCCAACAATCGTAATCAGTTCGTGAATAACATTGGCATTCGCCGGCAGCGGAAGCGGGAGATCACAGGAAACCGATAATTCCACTCCTGACTCCCTAGCGTAACTCAACTTTCCAATGATAAATCCTGCTAACACAGGATCTTTTACCTTATTTGTTACAAAGCTGATTTCATTTTTACGATGGCCTGCCATTTCATTAATGTAGTCAACGACTTTCTCATAATAACCCATATGAACCATCCCCATAATCACATGAAGCTTGTTCATAAACTCATGTGCCTGGGCCCGAAGTGCATCAGCGTAGATCCGCACTCCTGTCAATTGTTCAGCGAGCAGTTGCATTTCTGTTTTATCGCGAAAGGTCGCAATCGCTCCTACTACTTTATTGCCAACAATAACGGGAACCCGATTGGTTAATAGGGTAATGCCATTTAAATTTTGTTCCTCATCCAATTCAGCTTTACCTTTTTTTAATAGGTCGCTTAAGCGGTCGGAGGACATATACTCCTCTATGCTTTTACCAATTGGATTTCCTTCTAGGCCAGCTTTTTCAAACAACTTTAAAGCGGCCCGATTTACGAGAGTTACCTTGGACTCCTGATCAACAGCGACAATACCCTCGTGCACGGATTGCAGCATTGCACTTCGCTCTTCCAATAACTTTGAAATTGCAAACGGCTCAAGTCCTAATAGGATTTTTTTAATATATCTAGCTAGAATGACCGCTCCCAATATACCAATTAAGATGCCAATCACTGTCCCAATATAGACCCCGGTTCGGCTCTTTTGAACGGCCTTTTGAACATTATCCAAGGAAATCCCGACAGCTACCGCACCAACCTGTCTCCCAGCTCCGTCCTTTATTGGCGTAAAATAGCGTAAGGACGGTCCGAGAGAGCCTTTCGAAATGGATGTGTACTCTTTTCCTTTTAGGACAGGTCCCTGATCCCCGCCTTTAAAAGGTTTTCCTACCATTTTAGATTCAGGATGAGACTTACGGATCCCTTTCATATCCATCACTACAATAAAGTAGACGTTCGTTACCTTTCTCATTTCGTTTGCGAACTTTTGGATCTCCTTTTCATCCCGTTTTCCACCCAATGCATCAATGACAAGTGAACTATGCGCGACCATCCGTGCAATATTCCCCGCTTTTTCTGCCTGACTCTCCTTCGTCCCTGAAGCCACCCTCGAACTGATAAGCATGTCAGTTATTAAAAGTGAAAGTGCAACCACTACACATACGAAAACAATAATGACCGACTGTAAGCTCCATTTTCCTTTTTTCATACACCCCTCCATCTAGCAGGTTTCCCCAACATTTCATACTGATTCTAGTATGTCGGTAAATCCCTTAGAAAACACAAAAAGGCCACGAAGCTTCCTGTAAGGAGTTACTTCGCAGTCTTTTAGGTCGTCTTTACTTTATTAGCAGAATGGCCCCCGCCACAATGGGTGTAAGAACCATTGCACTTTTTAATACCGGCTGTGGAGCTAGTCCCGTAAACTTTGCCCCGGCATAAGAACCAATCATCGTTCCGGCAACTACTTCTAGTAACAATCCGAAGTCCAGAAATCCCTCGAAATAGTAACCAACTCCTCCAGCCAATGCAATTGGTAAGATTACAAGCATGGTTGTACCTACAGATTGTTTTAGTGTAAGACCCATGATGACCAAAAGCCCGATTTGGATGAAGGGTGCAGCCCCAATCCCAAAGGTACCAGATAGCAACCCTGTAATAATTCCAACAAAGGCGGCTCTCCTAATATGCAGATGACCTGGGACTGTCTTTTTGAGATTGCCCGTTATTTTTTGAACCATAAACAAACGTACCAAAAGAATAACGGCGGATAAAAACAACATCCCTGCTGTTAACCAATGCATGGAATGTACTGGAATTAAGCCGGCCAGCTTCGAACCAAAATAGGAAGCTACTGCGCCAAAGCCTCCGACAATGAGCCCGGTTTTTACTGAAATATTTCCTTGCCGGAAATGACTGTAAGCTCCTGACAACGTAGTAAATACCATAGCCGCAAGCGATGTACCTAAAGCGGTATGGATTGGAACTCCAAACAAAACCGTTAGGATTGCAATGATAAAACCAGATCCTCCTGCCCCGACAAATCCTAGTAATACCCCTAAACCAAACATTGTAAGCGCAATCGCCAATTCTATCCCCTCCGTGTGCAAAAACCTTGATAATCAAGGTGTCAATCAATCCAAGATAATCCATGTTTTTATTATACTAAAACTTTTTACAACCAAAATTTGAAAAACCATCCCACAGCTAGTATGGGATAGTCCACCTTAAAAAATTATGCTTATAAAGCTATACAAGCTCTAGTTCTTTTCCACCAACCCGCTCTAATAAACGATGCTTGATTTCTTCAGTATTGATACTTCTTTGAGCAACCCCGGTTTCTATTGCGGATGAGGCAACAGCTGCCGCTACATGTGCTGCAACCCTGGGATCAAATGGGTCTGGAATCACATAATCTGCATGAAGTTCTATATCGGAAATTAAATCAGCAATCGCATAAATTGCCGCAAGTTTCATTTCTTCATTAATTTCTTTTGCCCTAACATCTAATGCTCCACGGAAAATCCCCGGGAATGCAAGCACATTATTGACTTGATTTGGAAAATCAGATCGGCCTGTTCCCACTACAAGGGCTCCTGCTTCCTTTGCTTCATCCGGCATAATTTCCGGTACCGGGTTGGCCATCGCAAAAATAATCGGGTCACGCTGCATGGAACGAACCATTTCCTTTGTTACTGCCCCTGCTGCTGATACACCAATAAATACGTCAGCACCCTCAAGGGCATCCGCTAATGTTCCTTGTTTTATCTCTCGATTGGTTACTTGCGCCATTTCTTCCTTAAATGAATTCATTCCAGATGTTCGGCCTTCATAAATGATTCCTTTTGTATCACATAAAATAACATCCTTCACTCCCATATGTAATAAGAGTTTCACGATGGCTACACCGGCTGCACCTGCACCATTGACGACTACTTGGATATCTTCAATTTTCTTATCAGCCAACTTTAATGCGTTAAGTAAACCGGCTACTGTTACAATCGCAGTCCCATGTTGATCATCATGGAAAACAGGAATATCACAAGCCTTACGCAGGCGGTCCTCAATTTCAAAGCATTGCGGTGCGGCAATATCCTCCAGGTTAACTCCCCCAAAAGTGGGTTCTAGCAGTTTAACCGTCTCGACTATTTTATCTGTATCTGTTGTTGCCAAACAGATAGGGAATGCATCCACATCCGCAAAGGATTTGAATAGCACTGCTTTTCCTTCCATTACTGGCATTGCCGCTTTTGGTCCGATCTTTCCAAGCCCGAGAACCGCTGTTCCATTTGAAACTACCGCAACAAGATTCCCCTTTGAGGTGTAATCATAGACTTTAGTTTCATCTGCATGAATGTCTAAGCAAGGTTCGGCCACACCAGGTGAATACGCTAAACTTAAATCGTTTGCATTCTGTACGGAAACTTTCGAATAGATCCCAAGCTTCCCTTGGTTTTCCCTATGCATTTTTAATGCTGCATCTCGTAAAGTTGACATTTGATATCCTCCATTGCTTTTCATTTTAGAAGTTGTAGAGTTGATATATTTGTAAAAACTTCTAATCAAGTAATTAGAAATTTAATTGTTGTGATTCTCATCTCGGTAAACGTTTGCATTTTTTATTTCGAGAGCCCTTGTTTTTCTACCTATATCTTAGTCTTCTCATCCACATTTTCATAGATTTTGTAATTAAAAAAAGCAAAGAATTCTGAATATGGTTTTACAACACCGTTTTCTGTTTGTTTTTACACTTACCTATTTGCACCAAAAGAAAAATGCGATCCTTAGTTATGAAAGAATCGCACTTAATGTCAAATAAATGTTGCCCAAATCAGTTCTAAAATCTCTTCAGGTGTATATCCACGCACTTCCCTTTGAAATAAATAGGAATCACTTTTTATAGCGACAAGTAACATATCTGCTCTAAAAACATTATTCGGTTTACCCTCTTTTGTTGGAGCCATCTCATCAAATAGACCAACGAAATATTGATGCAACTCATGATATAACGGACCTGGTGTTCCCGACTTCGATTGTTTGGCAGACTCGAATACTTCTACACCTTTAAGCAATTGTGCCTTGCTTTCCCTAAAACGAATAAATATGTTAAGAATTCCTCTTAATCGTTTACTTGGCGGCTCTTTCTGGTTGTCCTCCAAATACGCTTCCATATCCTCAAAGCATAAAACAACATTGTCTTTAATTAAATCTAAACATATTTCTCCTTTATTTCTGTAACGGCGATAGAGCGTCCCTGGTCCGATTTGAGCTTCTGAGGCAATTTGATTCATACTCACTTGTTCAACTCCAAATTGTTCAAATAGCCTAGAAGCCGTATCTAAAATACGCTGTCGATTCTCGGCAGCATCTCGTCGTTCAATCCGTTTGTAGATGATATGCCCGTCCTTCATTATTTTCACTCCCCTACATTCTAAGATAAGTAAATTGACAAACGGAGATATCTCCGTTTACTATAAATGATAGAGTTCTCCGCTTAATACTAACGTAAGGAAAAGGGGTTTTCAACACATGCAAAATTATACTGAAAAAGCTGCATTATTAGTCATGGATATGCAAAACGGCATCGTATCACGTTTTGCGGAAAACAAGGAGGTACTACTTCCTATTCAGAAGGCTTTAGCAAGTGCACGCAAACACAATATTCCAGTCATTTTTGTGCGAGTTGGATTTAGCGAGGACTATCCTGAAGTTAGTCCTCGAAATAAAGCATTTACTAGTATTGCCAATCAGGGAGGCATGACCACTTCGGATGTAGCAACGCAAATTCATGAATTGTTTAAGCCCTTGGAAAATGAACCCGTTGTAACCAAGTACCGCTTTAGTGCGTTTGCCGGAAGCACGCTCGAATTGATTCTCCGCTCACGTCAAATCGATTCGCTTATTCTTAGCGGAATTTCTACAAGCGGCGTAGTTCTATCAACATTGCGTGAAGCTGCGGATAAAGACTTTTCATTAACCGTACTAAGTGATGCATGCATTGATGGCGATCCTGAAGTTCACCGCGTACTTACCGAGAAGGTTTTCCCTCGTCAGGCAGATGTTCTGACTGTCGATTCCTGGATTGATACATTGAGTTAAAATTATGAGGGTCTATTCCGATAAAGCGGAACAGACCCAATCTTTTGTTATTTTAAATCGCTCTGCAAATTTTAAAACCTCAAAAGATAATAGATGGAAGCTACGGGTAAACTCCTTCATAGGTTTGAGTATTAAAAAAATAGGGGCACGAGCATCTTATTCAGATTCTCGAACCCCTGAAAACTATTAATCACTTTCTATGTAACTCATTCCATTTTTTAACCAAACGCTTTGGTGCCGCACGTAAATAAGCTTCAATCAATAAATCGGTCAATTCATCCCATATATCTCCATGAGGATTTTGAATCGATACCCAGCCGTGATGACCAATATACGGAGTTTTGAAAAAATACTCCTTCTGCAGTAATAAGCCCTGAGTTTCCCTGTCTGATTTGAACGACAAGCCGAATCCGTTCTCACTTTCACCTGTTATCACGAAGGATTTTCCATTTATTTTAAACGTAATGTGTCCAAATCCATCGATATGTTCTACCGCTTCAGGGAGTTCAAGACAGATTTTCCGCACACATTCAAGCATGCTTGCCGTTTCCTGTGTTTTCATACTTTCATTCACCTATCTTGAAATCTATTTTGCATTCGTATCTGGCTGATGAATTCCAATGATATTTCCTTCGGTATCGATATAATAACCTTGCCACGCCATTCCAGGCAGAGCATATTTAGGCATTGCGACCTTGCCGCCATTCTCCAAAATTTTAGATTCCGTTATATCATAGTCTCCCACTCCCATTGTACAAACAAAACCATTCACCGCCTGATTGGCTTCCGGTTTAGCCCCTTGGCGCTGCATCAACGCACCATTAATTCCCATATCATTTTCATCACCAGTAACTGCTCCAAAGTAAGGCATGCCAGCATACTCACTCCAATCTTGAAAGGACCATCCGAATACCTCTCCATAAAACTTCTTTGCCCGTTCCATGTCATCCACATGAATTTCGAAATGAACTAATCTTCCCATATAGACCTCCTATTTTTTTAAAGAATATTCGCTTTAAATCAATTCGCTTAATCTCTTTCAATTTCCTCTCTATTATCGTGAAGGACATGGAAAAATATTCAATTTATAACCCACAAGCTTTATAATGATTATTGTAAATATTTTTTTCATCATCAATTTGAGGAGATATTTTAAAATGACCACTTCAGAAAAACATTTAAGAACCTGCAACAAAGGACATAAATACTATAAAAGCAGCGACTGCCCAACCTGTCCGACTTGTGAGAAAGAACGCAAACCTAGCAGCGGATTTCTTTCCCTCCTATCTGCTCCTGCAAGACGGGCATTAGAAAACAATGGAATAACTTCTTTAAACGAACTGTCAAAATTAAGTGAGAAAGAGATTTTGGAATTTCACGGTATGGGTCCAGCTTCTTTACCTAAACTTAGGTCCGCTTTAAAAGAAAATGGGTTATCATTCAGGAACTGATCTCAAAAATTGAAAGAAAAAGGGTTCGAGAATTTTACAATTTCTCGAACCCTTCTTATCTCAATTAGTACATACTAGCCATTTTACTGAATTTTTTTATCTAATGTATCTCAATCATAGGAAGCCATTGTTTGTAATTCTTCACTTGCTTGTGGAGTTACATAAATGGTCCGGCTTGGAAAAGCAATTTCTACTCCCTCTTCCTCTAAAATCCCCATGATTTCTAAATTAATTTCATGTTTAATCTTAACATGTTCTGCCCAAACGGTTGAATTGGTGAAAAAATAGACAAGAACATCGAGACTGCTCTCATTATAATGGTCAAATGCAACCATCACCGTTTCCGGATGAATTTCTTCATGATTGTTCAACATAAATTCAATTCGATGAACCACTCTTTGAATTTGTTCCTTAGTAGTTCTATAGTTGAGTCCCAAGTCGAAGGAAATTCGTCTTTTTCCCATGCGGCTCCAATTGGTAATCGCTTCATTTGCAAGTGTTGCATTGGGAACGGTAACGAGTGCTTGACTAAACGTGCGAATTTTAGTACTTCTGAAATTGATATCTTCTACGATTCCCTCTACGCTCGGTGTTAAGATCCAATCCCCAATCGAAAAAGGCTTTTCTGTTACAATAACAATTCCGCCGATTAGATTACCGACCGCCTCTTTGGCAGCTAAAGCAAACGCCAGTCCCCCTAACCCAAGACCTGCCACCAAACCATTTACGTCATAATCAAATTCCTGACCAATGATACTTAAACTAATGGCAATCATGATGACACGGATTGCTCTTGAAATAAACGGAATAAGAATTAAATCAATCTTATTATTAATTTTTTCATTGACACTAATTAAGATTCCAGAGGTTGGAGAGGACAAATTAAACAATCCCCATGTGATTAATACGATGACCATTGAACGTAAAAATTTTAAAAAGAATGTATTGTGCTGATCGATATATGGGAAATAATCCATTGCGAGGTACAAACCGAAAATAATAAAGAACCATCCTAGAGGACGTTCAAAACTTAAACAGATTTGGGTAATAAAATCTGTTGGTGTTTTTTTAGCTAGTTTTAAAATCAATTGAAACACATACTTGGTAAATAGGTTTCTAAATAGTATAAATAAAAGTAAAATCCCTATCGAAATTCCTACATTTTTTAACTTGTCGTAGTCAATATCCGACATTGAAAAAGCCATTACAAATGAATCAAAAGACATTTCTAAAATACCTTCTCCCTTTTTACGATCTTATTTTTTAACCATTACATCGAAATATCATAACTTTTTTAACACGATATTTGAATACAACAAAAGTCTCAGATTATAGAAATTTATCTTTTTCTAATAATGGAAAAAAGAGGGGATGATTAAAATCCTCTCCATGTTTTAGAAAGAGAAGCACCCAGCCAATCAGGTGCTCTTTTTCCTTGAATTATGATGAGGACGCTTTTTCTTTTTCACGGACTCTAAAACCTAGGTCAAGGTATATAAGGTCAAACGCAAAAAAAGACCCAGAAATCGGAAGTGCTTTTCGCGAAATCTGGATCAGATTCATTTATTTTAGATTATCTCTTAGCTGAGAAATTTTTATCATATTGACTTTTAAATTCAAAAATCTCATCAACAGCCTGCTGATATCCACCCGATTTTTGTAAGGATTCCTTCATTTTTGCCGCAGCATTATGGAAGGATGACTGGTTCAACACATGGTCAGCAGATTCACGCAGCTGATTTACCGTCAGGCCTTGCATTTGTAATTGAATACCTGCGCCTACCCTTTCTACTTGCCCGGCAATGATCGGCTGATCCGCGCTTTGAGGGATTACAATGAGCGGAACCCCGTAATAGAGACCCTCATGGGCACTGTTCATTCCACCATGTGTGATAAATAATTTAGTGTATTTCAGCACTTCTGTTTGTGGAACATAATTTTTGACAATGAAGTTTTTAGGAATCTCCCCCAAATCGGATATTTGAACTTTTTCCCCAATAGACATAACAACAGTATGGTCCGTGTTCCCAAATGCCTTAAAACAAAGCTTATAAAAATCAATCGCTTGATTAAAAACAGTACCCAGTGAAATGTAAATAAGGCTTTTTCCTATTATTGTTGTCGGGGAGAAGTTTTCTTGCGTTAACCGTTGAGAGATGGATGGACCTACAAATTTGTAGGTTTGGTCAAATTCATCCCCGAAAGGTTGAAACTCCCTCGTAGTATAAACAATAGTAAGTGGTGCAGGGTTACAAAAGACTTCATAAGGTGAAATGATTTCCACTCCATATTTTTCTTCCACCCCTGCCGACAGCCTTTGATATTCAGCAAATGTTTCTGCAGGAATATTTTTAGAAATCTGTTCGAACATGTTCTCGAAGGATATTTTTGTCTCCGCAAAAGATGTACAAGAACGGATTGCAGGAAGACGAAGGATTTGAGCAATTAAATTGCCGCAGCCAAACATCGAATCGTGGATGATATAATCAAATTGCTCACCTTCGATTTGCTCCAGAACACTAGGTATCACGATATCTACTGTATGTAAAAGACCATTGATTCTTTCGAGTACATTATTTCTTCCTCCTGAGATAAAGGCCTTTATAAATTTTTGAGCGTCAATGGTTCTTACCGTTGCCCCTGTCTTCTCTATACGCTCACGAAAATCTTCAATTGTAAAGTACACTACCTCTTTTCCACGCGAAATTAGCTCTTGTACAACGCCTATAGTTGGATTAACATGTCCTTCTGATCCAGCATTAATAAATAAAACACGTGCCATTATAACCACTCCCAGATAGATTTTAAAAACGATAACAAATAGATAATTAGAAAAAAACTCCGACCGTTATCGGAGTTTTGGAAACTAAATGAATGTCAGTAACAGTAAGGGGCTTCTTCTAATCATCATGTTCATGTATGGAGCCTAATTTGTTTTTAACATATTCTCTATTTTCTTTAACTCATTTTCGATATAAGATTTACTATGGTCAAACCCAATAATGGCTAAAACCTTTCCGTCATGGTCTATTATAGGAGAAAAGCTTGTTTTCCATTCTCCATAAATATCTTCATATAAAGGGGTGACTCCTGCTATTCCATTCATCGCCTCAAATGCTACTTCCATCATTTCAGGCGGGCCATCATATAAAACTCCGGGTGGTATCACGAAATCTTCATCGGCTACAATTGTCAGCAATTTGTTATGATCAACAGCTTTAAAAATGTAGACCCATTCAATGATTCCTTCTTGTTCTCGTATTTGGGTTAATTTTTTCTGCACCTTTTGAAAGGTCGGATTGGAGGATGAAGCATTATGATTCACTAATTCAGAGATATCTTCTGGATGAATGGCAGCAGATGTAACTATAGCCATTGATCGTAATTGTTTATTAAGATGTTGTTCCAGAATTTTTCTTTTATTTGAAGGAGAGAGAGTTTCCTCTTGAATTTTCTCACGTATTTTTTTATATTTTCTACTCATTGTTGGTTGACTAATATCGAGTACTTTTGCTGCAAGTTTAACTGATTTATATTTATCCATGGCCATTTTAATCAACTGTTCTTCAATCATATCAACTGCTTCTTGCAGCGGCATAAGGTGATTAATTATAGGCGGTTCCTTAATAATATCCTTTTTCCAAGGAATGCAATGATAAACAAGCGCTGAGTTCACGTTCAATTCTCTACTCGTCACAACGATTCGTTCAATTGTATTCTCTAATTGCCGAACATTTCCCGGCCAATCGTAAATACACAATAAATCAATAGCATCTGGTAAAATATTGATGTTTCTATTATATAACGTATTATACTTTGCTGCGAAATGATAGATTAAGTAAGGAATCTCTTCTATTCTTTCTCTTAATGAAGGGATTTCAATTGGGACTACATTTAAACGATAATATAAATCTTCTCTAAATCGGCCCTCTCTAACCATTTTTTCTAATGATTGATTCGTTGCAGCGACAATCTGGACGTTAATATGAATTGGCTTTGAGCTTCCTAAAGGGGTAACTTCTTTTTCCTGTAAAATTCGGAGTAATTTGACTTGCAAATTCATTGGCATTTCTGCAATTTCATCGAGAAAAATAATTCCTTCATTTGCTAATTCAAATTTACCGGGAGCACCATTTTTGTTTGCGCCACTAAATGCTCCGCCGACATAACCGAATAATTCACTTTCTAATAAATTTTCCGGAATTGCCCCACAGTTAACAGCAATAAAAGGTTTTGAGCTTCTATTTCCTAATTGATGAATGGTTTTAGCAATCATTTCTTTTCCTACACCAGATTCCCCTAATAAAAGAACGGTCGTTGGAACTTTCGAAACCATTTCTATTGTGTTAAGTACTTCTTTCATTTTTTGACTATGGACGACGATTGAAGGAGTGTGTTTTGTATCCTCGCCATCGGTTATTTCTGTTGAATCGATTAAATGATCCGAAATACCTTTTAATCCCCATATAATGATTTCTTCGCTATGATCATTTGATGTGTACACGGTTATTAGAATATGACTGCCATTCCAAGCCTTTAATTGAAGAGAATGTACCTCTCTATTTAATAATTGTAAAATGGGATCACCAAAGAAAGAAATTTCCTCTAGTTCAGTAAACATTCTTCCTTTAAGCGAGATAGAGTTTGTTGACCAAAAATTTTTCAGCTCTCCACTTCGAAATAAAATAATTCCCTTTACATTCGTTACAATAATTTCATCGTAAATAGATAGAATACTTGATTGATAAGCTTGAAGTAGTTGTTCATTCGATAAAATCATGGACACACCCATAGAACACTTCCTTAAATAGAGTTAAAATGATTGGATTTATTTAAAAATTATTCCATATTCAAATAAAAATTTCAAATATGAATTTTCGGAATATAATGATTTCCCTTGTTTCCAACTTTGTATACTTTGAGAGACAGTACCGATTTTATTTTTGAATAAAAATTTTATAAATGAAATATTCCAAATATAAAATAAATTAGAAAAATTATAAAATGGCATAAAATCAACGTTTATAAGATTGGCACACTTATTGCAATAACATTTAATAAAAATCAAAGGAGGAATTTATTATGTACGAATCTACCAATCTCGATCTGTTTCCATACCCTTTTCATACCATTAAGGAAGGGACCAACTATCGGTATTCAAATGATTTAAGAAAACTTGAAAAGGATCGAATGAATTGCGTTAAAATTACACCAGAATATGAAAAACAAATCAAAAGAAAAAGAGAACTACTTATTGAACAACCTGAAGTAAGGTTCCAATCCTATCCACATACAATGGAAATGCAATGGGAAGTAGCAGAAATGCTCATGAATATGGCGGTTGATGCCTACCCTGAGCACTTCCAGCTAGAAAAGAACGGCAATCATTGGACTTTTCATAATTTAATCTTAAATGAAACGGAATCTTTCATTTTTGGTGATGCGTCTAGCATCGAGCTTGAACCGCTTGATTTAATTGGCCGTCATTTCACTACTGATTTTGTATTAATGGTGGTGAGAGATGACAATCTTTATTTAGAAGTTGCCCAGGAATCCTATGCAGCCTTATTCTCCCCGCACTGGAATAAAGGGATGTCATTTGACGAAATTCACGGACCTGTACCATTTGTGTCGCGCACAGGGGTACCGTTAGCTGAAAGAGTTCGTAATTTCTTAATCCGTAATGTTTTACCAGGTGAACCATGGACAAGGATTAACTGGAATCTGATGGCAAATCGTTGGGATGTTAACTATGAAACTTTTGATACATGGGGGCCAACACGCTTTTTAGTTAATTCAGAAAACGCTGGTGAACTAGTAAGACTTCGTGTAGAAGAACAATTTTTCTATCGTATGCCAAGAAGTAATGCTGTTTTATTCGTCTTAAATACTCAATTTCTGGCAATGAAAGATTTGCCATTAAGACCAGAATGGCTAAAACAGACCTACTCGATTTTATCCGATATTCCAAAGCCTATGGCTGATTATAAAGGATTTACACCATTTATTGAACCAACAGTAGAATATTTGAAAAACTTAGTTGAAAAAGTAAGTTTGCAAACTAACTAGGGTCGCAAAGATGGAGGTATGTAAAAGTGGTATACAACAGTCCGGTATTATTCGATCAATCAAAAACCATTGTAGAAAAATTCACTGTAAAACAGGATAGAAGAAAATTACTTATTATTTCTGCAGAACCAAAAGAAGCAGAAAACATCCAATCATTTATCAATGAAATAAATGGGCAAAAAGATTATGAGCGAATTGAATTGAATGATGAACTCCAATTAAAGAATATCAAAGAAGTATTTGATAGGCAAAAAATGGGGACACAACTTTATATTTCAGCTAAATGGGATGATGCCGTTACAATTTTCACAGCGGCAATAGAGGCTGGTTTTTCAGAAGATGAAATTCAACTGCTAATTTCAGGTAAGAGGAGACGCTATGTTTATTGCATAAAGTGTTTTCATCTACAAGAAGTTGAGGCAAAAGAAACGGACACCATCTGTCATCATTGCCAAATCAGCTTAGAAATTGGCCCCTTCTACTCGAAAGAGCGAAAAGGATATATTGGATATCCATACAATCCTGCTTTCGTCCTATCAAAGTAAATATTAAATGAAAAAATAATCACAATGGGAGAGAGGTTTATGAGAGCATTTGGAAATATTGAGGTATACGTAGGAAACATAGTTCAGGAAACAAATTTTGTAAAGCGCTTCCACTTATACCCGGTTGATCAAGAATCACTTCCCTCGTTTACGGGTGGATCACATATTGCAACATATGTAAAAAATGGCGATGAATTAATTGAAAGAAATTACTCACTAGTCAGTCATCCAACTGACCGTACTCAATATGCCATTGCCATTCGTAAAGATGACCATTCAAGAGGAGGATCTGTTTATTGGCATGATCAGATCAAATTGGGGGACCGTTTAGAAATCAGTTGGCCAAAAAACCACTTCCCTCTTGCCTTCCAAGCTGCTAAACATCACGTGTTCTATGCAGCGGGAATTGGAATTACTCCATTCATGACCATGATGGAAGATTTAACAGCGGAAGGTAAATCATTTGAATTACATTATGCTGCAAGAACGAAAGAAGAATGTGTGTTTTATGATGATTTGAATGCAAAATATCCTGGAAAATGCCACTTCTATTTCTCAAGAACGGAAAATCCTAAAAAATTGACGCCAGTAACAATGGCTGATCATCGGATTGGATCACATGTGTATTTCTGTGGACCCGTTTCAATGGTAAAAGAATTTAGGGAAGCAGCAGAATTCTTTGGTTATCCTTATCATTCAATTCATTTTGAATTATTTGCCGCGGCGGATGAAGGACCAAAAGATCCGTTTGTTGTAAAATTAGCTAACAGCGGTAAGGAAGTGCTAGTTTCTGAAGAAGAAACGTTACTAGATGCACTATTAAAAGCTGGAGTCGAAGCTCCCTATTCTTGTAAGGTAGGTGGATGTGGAAGCTGCGAAGTACAGGTAGTTGAAGGAGAAGTGGATCACCGAGACCACTTCTACAAAGATGAAGAAAGATGTACAAAGAAAGTTATTCTAACTTGCTGCTCAAGAGCAAAAGTGTCTGACAAAGAGCTTGTTTTAGACCTATAATAGAGCCTATTTTGTAAAAAATTCATAGATATACCCTTTTGTAACTACGCTAAAGCGTACAATATATTAAACTTATAATAATGGAGGCAAAGCTTATGACTACAGCTACTAAGGTTTTAGAATTAAAGATGTATATTAATGGTGAATGGAGACTTTCTAGTAATCCAGATTCCAATAAGGTTATTAATCCGGCAAATGGTGAATTAATTGCAATCGCTCCTAGAGCAACTGTTGAAGAAACAAAAGAAGCCATTAAAGCTGCAAAAAAAACTTTTGAAAGCGGTATCTGGTCTAAGCTAAGTGCGCAGGAACGTGCAGATTACCTCTTGAAAATTGCTGATAAAATTGATGAAAAACACGATGAACTAGTAGAACTTGAAGTAAAAGATAATGGGAAAATCAAAGCTGAAGCAGATATTGATATAAGTGATGCTGCCTCTTGCTTCCGCTATTATGCTGGTCTCATTAGAACTCCGGATGGACAAACCTATCATGTTGCGGATCCTATGCAGGCAATGGTTGTACGTGAACCAGTCGGGGTTACAGGGTTAATCGTTCCATGGAACTTCCCATTCTTAATGAGCGTTTGGAAATTTGCCCCTGCTTTAGCGGCTGGAAATACGATTGTGTATAAGCCAGCTGAAGTAACTCCTGTAACCGCAACCAGATTGGTTGAAATTATCGAAGAGGCTGGAGTGCCAAAAGGTGTAGTGAATCTAGTATTGGGACAAGGTTCTGTAATTGGTGACGTAATTGCAGCGAGTCATGATGTTGATATGGTTTCATTTACAGGAAGTACTGAGGTAGGAAGAAGTATTATGCGAAGCGCCGCAGGCAATTTGAAAAAGATCTCCCTTGAACTAGGTGGAAAATCACCAAATATTATTTTTGCTGATGCTGATTTTGAAGCTGCCGTTGATAATGCATTAGTGGGTATTTTCTATGGATCTGGCCAAGTATGTTCTGCTGGAAGCCGAATTATTGTGGAAGAAAGCATTTATGACCAGTTCGTTGAAGAGTTTGTAAGACGCGCCAAAAATATCAAAGTAGGACCAGGATTAGAAGAAGGTTCCGAAATGGGTGCAATTGTAAGTTCAACTCAACTTAATTCCATTCTAGAATATATTGAAATCGGTAAAAATGAAGGTGCAACACTAGCTTGCGGTGGAAATCGTCTTACTGAAAATGGTTTAGAAAAAGGATTCTTTGTTGAACCAACCGTATTCATTGATGTAACGCCAGAAATGCGTATCGTAAAAGAAGAAATCTTCGGACCTGTTGCCGTTATTCAAAAATTCAAAGGTGAAGAGGAAGCGATTAAACTAGCAAATGAGACGATCTATGGTCTTGCCGGCGGTGTATTCACCTCTGATGGTGCAAAAGCAATGCGCGTAATTAAAGAAGTACGTGCTGGTATTACTTGGATTAACACTTATGGACCAACCTATAATGAAGCTCCATGGCACGGGTATAAACAAAGTGGTATTGGTTCAAGCCTTGGAACATTTGGTTTAGATGAATTCCAAGAAGTGAAGCAAATTAACATTAATCTTGCTGTAGGACCAACAGGTTGGTTTTCAGACAATAAATAAGTAATGTTATAATGAGGGTGATTTAAAAGTCACTATGTTTTGAATCGCCCTCTCCTTTTGCTAAAAATCCCTCGATCCTATGAAGTTATGAATAACTTATGCACTAATAACTATAAAATAATTGCCATTCCATCAACCTTCTACATTCGCAACTTCTAATAATAGAACGGTTGATGAATTTTGATAGACCATCTATGTTAAATAAACAATTTCCCTATTTTGACCCATAAATAGCAATATTCAACACATGACTTTATGGTAATTTTGTGGTATAAAACTCCTATCGCTCATCTTAAATATATTTCAAATTTGAATGCAAAATATCAAAATTGAAATTTACTTTTAAGTATAAGGATCTTTACAAATCCAATTTACTGAATATTTTTAATAGTCTTATACTGGCACGGTAATTGCATATAAGAATGTATCTACTATTTTAAGGAGGCTCAAATATGCAAGAAAATCTAAATAAAAATGCGTCTGAACATCATGATAGTGATGCTGCACAACTGGCATCCCTTGGTTATGAATCTGAATTTCGCCGCGACATGAGTCCGTGGGCAAACTTTTCACTAGGGTTCACTTATCTTTCTCCCGTAGTAGGTGTGTATTCACTATTTGCATACGCACTTGCACAAGGCGGCCCACCAATGATTTGGAGTTTTTTCATTGTTGGACTCGGACAATTACTAGTCGCACTTGTTTTCAGTGAGATTGTTGCGCAATACCCCGTTGCAGGGGGAGTTTATCCTTGGGCACGAAGATTATGGGGACGCAAGTGGGCGTGGATGACTGGCTGGGTTTACCTAATGGCTTTGCTTGTGACGATTGCCAGTGTTGCATATGGAGCTGGACCTTATCTATCACAAGTCATGGGTTTTGAACCATCGGTGAACTCCACGATTCTATGTGCATTAGTTCTTCTTGCACTTTCGACTATCATTAATTTTCTTGGAACAAGGGTTCTCGCAGCTGCAGCAGTTATTGGTTTTGCAGCTGAGCTAATCGGTGCGCTTGTAGTTGGTTTTTGGTTACTTTTCACACAGAGGGTTCACGGTCTTGATGTGCTTTTCGATTCTTTTGGTGCTCAAGGTAGTCATAGCTATATGTATGCATTTGCAGCAGCTGGATTAATTGGAATTTTTCAATATTATGGGTTCGAAGCTTGTGGTGATGTTGCAGAAGAAGTACCAAATCCAGGTGTTCTGATCCCAAAGGCAATGCGTCGGACGATTTACATTGGCGGTGCTGCAGCAACTTTTGTTTGCCTTGCTTTAGTACTTTCGGTTGCTGATATCCCAGCCGTTATCGCTGGTAAGGACGTAACCCCTGTTGATACATTACTAAACGCAGCATTTGGTGCTGTTGGCGCCAAGATTGTACTGGGTGTTGTTTTAATTTCTTTCCTTTCCTGTGTAATGAGTTTACAGGCGGCAGCAAGCAGGCTTGCCTATTCGTATGGACGTGATGACATGATTATCGGAAGCCGTTTGCTAAAGAAGTTTTCGGCTGCTCGTCACATTCCACCCTACTCGCTGCTTCTTGCCGCTATTGTCCCAGCCCTCATTGTGCTTGGATCAAAAGTCTCTACAGATGCGCTTACAAAGGTCATCAGTTTTGCGGCATTTGGCATTTATCTTGGTTTCCAAATGGTTGTCTTTGCTGCACTTCGAGCTAGAATAAAAGGATGGAAGCCAAGTGGTAAGTATCAATTGGGCAAATGGGGAATGCCGATTAATATTGGTGCGCTTGTCTACGGAATCATTGCAATGATCAACATGTGTTGGCCAAGAACACCAGATGCCCCTTGGTATGATAACTATATCGTG
Source organism: Neobacillus cucumis (assembly GCF_016107705.1). The sequence goes on along the minus strand of NZ_JAEHGC010000008.1, from coordinate 38,807 downwards.
CTGCTTTCAGGAGTCATAGTTGTTGGTATTGGCTTAGTGTATATGGTGATTCATCACAGCTACGGACATAGCGATGTGCCATATGATGTTGCGATACCGAAAAAAAATAAGCTTGATAACATGTCTATTAGTCTTGACGCGCCGGCTGATTCGGCAAATCAGTAATTTTAATAGACGGAACCTTAGGAATGTGTCTAAAAATAAAGCCGCCACGAATGGCGGCTTTATATTTTTAGTGTTGGACTTGCTTTTGTTGTTCCATTACCTTCTTATGTGAAGGAAGGAAGAAAGTAACTAATAGGTTTGCAATCGCGATAAAAAATACAAGAATAAACACAAGGTGAAGGCCATGTGCAAGAGCCTCTTGAATCATCGTAACGATGTTAGCGGGCAGTTTATTGATTGTTTCAGAATTTAAGGCATTACTAATATTGCCTCCTCCGCCCCATGGTCCATTCGAATGTTCCTTGCCAAATTGAATGAGTGAGTTATTAAAAATGGTTCCAAAGACTGCAATTCCAACCGTTTGTCCTATTGAACGTGTAAATGAGTTTGTAGCAGTTGCCGCTCCCCGCATTTGCCAGCCAACCGCGGATTGAACAAGAACGGTTGTTGGGGTTGTGGCATAACCCATTCCAAGACCAATGACAACCATAATTCCGACAAAATACCAATAAGGTGAGCCAAGTTCTACAGCCAGCAACCATGTTCCCCCAAGGGCAATCAAAATTGCTCCGAGGACTGCGGTTAACTTTGAGCCAATTTTATACATATAACGTCCGGCAAAAGTGGCGCCTAAAGGCCATGCAATTGACATTGGCATTAATGTAAGCCCTGAGCTGGTTGCGCTGTGGCCAAGAATCGTCTGGATCCACATTGGCAAATAAACATTAACCCCTATTAAAACAGCACTTGCCAGAAAACCAATGAAGTTTGAAACAAAGATTACTGGAATCCGGAATAGCGATGGCGGAAGCATCGGTTCCTTCACCTTAGTTTCAATAAAGCCAAAGAGCACAATAAAGATCACCGCAACCGCAAACAGTGTATAAATTGCTGTCGAATCCCATGCATACTTCTGACCGGGACCAGCATTTAGAAGTGCGTATAAAAGAGTGGAAATTCCAATTGTAAAGGTAATCGCTCCAAGATAATCGATTTTGGGGGCCTTTTTCAATTCAACTGTTTCATGGAAGAAGACAGTGATTAACACCAATGAGACTAAACCAACCGGCAAATTAATGTAGAATATCCAGCGCCAGCTGATTTGGTCCACAAAGAAGCCGCCTACTAAGGGACCAAGAAGACCAGCAATTCCCCAAACCGAACTAAACACTCCTTGCATTTTTGCACGCTGTTCACCAGGGTAGAGATCACCGATAATCGTAAAGGTTAACGGCATCACCGCACCAGCTCCAATTCCTTGAAAAGCACGAAACCAGATTAACTGGGTCATCGTATGAGCAGCACCTGACAACATCGAGCCTGCCACAAACAAAATAACCCCGGTAATAAAAATCTTCTTACGGCCAAATAAATCAGCTAATTTTCCGTAAATCGGAGTCGTTACAGAAGTGGTAAGCGTATAGATGGCAAATACCCAGCTGATTAATTTTAGCCCGCTAAGGTCACTGACAATCCGCGGCATTGCGGTACTGACTACCGTGACATCAATAGCGACTAAAAGAATGGCAACCAGCATCGCGGCTGTTACCATTTTACGATTCGTCGTTTTTTTGGACATGTTTCTTATCTCCTTTAAGGATTTGTCAAATGATTGCTAAATTATTTTAGTTTACCCATGCATTTTAGTCAACAACTTGACTAAAATAATCAACTATTTTAAGATAGTCAATAAATTACGGAAATGATTTTGCTAGCTAGCACGGAGGTTTAAATGGAAGATTTAAAAACAAACATTACATTAGATTTCTTGAGGATATCCAATCTATTAAATAGATATGGCTCAAAAATGGTTGCAGATGTTGGCTTAAACAGCATACAGCAATGGGTGATTCTGAGAACAATCATTAATAGAGGAGATATTTCCATTGGTGAACTAAAAGAAGAATTGCTGGTTACGAAACAAAATATGACAGGGATGATCAATCGTCTTCAAAAATCAAATTTAGTTACACTATTTCAAGACTCCGAAGATAAACGACGAACGCGTGTAAAAATAACAGATGAAGGTCATCGAGTTTATGAGCAATTAAAATCTTTACGAAATGATTTTAATGCCAAGACGTATCATATCTATAATGACCAAGAAATATTGGTTTTAAGCGATTTACTTAACCGGCTTATTGGACATTTGAAAGAGGAATGATTTTTTAAATTTATAGTCAAGAAGCATGAAAGGCAACGCCCAGAAGGTTAGTTGCCTTTCACTTTTGTATGAATAATGGCCATTCAATCTTTTTAATAACTGCCCCTAAAATTAACATGACAATCAAACATAAAAACACAAAAACCCCAAAAGTGCCACCCGAACCGTCCCCGCTGGTTCCCCTGGACAGAATCAAATTTTATATTCAGTCTCAATAAATCTTTCCAATGCTGGCAGTGAGCGTTCCACTTTTTCCGTGTCGATGCAGTAGGCCATTCGGAAATACCCCGGACATCCAAAACTATCGCCAGGAACCAGAATCAAATCATATTTTAGTGCCTTCTGACAGAATACTTTAGCATCTTCCTCGAGCGCCTTTGGGAAAATATAGAATGTCCCGCCAGGTTTCACACAGGTAATCCCCAATTCTACTAATTTGTTATAAATCAAGTTCATATTTGTTTCATAGACAGACATATCACTCGTTAAATCTACAACCTCCGATACAGCCAGTTGAATAATGGAAGGCGGGCAGTTATGTCCTATGCCCCTTGAAATCTGCCCGCACATACTAACAATTAAGTCTGAATCTACGCAGGCAGGATTTACAGCAATATAGCCGATCCGTTCCCCAGGCAATGAAAGAGATTTAGAATAGGAGTAACAAGATAGTGTGTTGTCATAATAGTTTGACACATATGGTGCTTCTACCCCTTCAAATACAATCTCCCGGTATGGTTCATCAGAAATAATAAAAATTTCATGTCCGTATTCTTTTTCCTTTTTGCGAAGAAGGTCTGATAGTTTTTGAATGGTTGCCGTTGAATAGATCACACCCGATGGATTGTTAGGAGAGTTAATCAAAACAGCAGACACCTTCTCCGTTAGCATTTCCTCGAACAAAGTAAAGTTTATCTGAAAATCTTCTGAATTGGGAGGAACTACTTTCAGTACCGCACCCGTTGAATCTATATATGGATGGTATTCTGGAAAAAATGGAGCAAATGTCAATACTTCGTCCCCAGGTTGTGTTACGCAGCGTACTGCATGGGCGATCGCTCCAGCCGCACCACTTGTCATAAAAATATGATTTTCCGTGTAATTCATATGAAACCGGCGATTCAATGATTGGGCTACTTTTTTCCTGACAGATGGAATACCTAAACTAGGACTATACCCGTGAAGCTCTGCAGGACTTTTACTGGTCAACAAATCCATCATCGTCTGCGTAAATTCTTTCGGAACGGGGACAGATGGATTTCCCAGACTGTAATCAAATACATTCTCATAACCTATTTCCTCACCGCGGGCTGCGGCAAATTCAGCCAGTTCTCTAATGATAGATTTACCTTTTAACATATTCTTGTATTGTTGTGAAATCATTTTTCTCCTCCTAGTCTGTTAGTACTTTTTCATATAGTTATTTTAATCCTTAAATTGACTTTACGACCAGAATATCAATATTTCAAGAAATTATCGAAAATACTTTTGCATTTGCGACCTTAATAAAGCAAAAGAGACCAACTCAGGAAGCAATCTTCTTCCTAAGTTGGTCTCTTTGTACCACTGGAACCGTCCCCATGGTGGCTTCTTATTGAACTTTTTCCAAGTGTCGTACCATTTGCCCATAATGGCCCAAAACATGCTGAACGATTAAGTGGTCGACTAAAAATGATAACGGTTTTCCGTCAAAGTTTGGATTATAACTTGGAGCTGTCTTCACTAGATCCTCTTCTTTAACTTTTCCAAGTGCTTCCTCTACTTTTGGGACTAAGCTTTGCATTGCATTTATGGCATCATCTTTATTTATACGCGATACAATCTCTTCATTTACTGCAGCTAAACGACGCACATGTTCATGATTACGTCCCCATTTTGCCCCAGGAACCACTAGCAGCGCCTCCAAATCTGCAACCCAAAAATCTACAGCCTCTAAAATATGAGAAACAATTTGCATGGCTGACCATTCATTTTCAGAAGGCTTAATGAAAAGCGCCGCCTCTTCCGTATTTTTCAATATCGCTACAATATCCTCTATACCCTTTTTAAACAATTCCAATTTTTCATTCAGTACGGCTGTTGTCATAGATTATGTCCTCCTTCAACTAGGTAAAGAAATGTTCCGAATATATGGCTGCAAAGAAAATGCGCTAGAGTTAGCTCTAACGCGTTTTTCTTTGCGAAAGTTGAAATTTAGCTATCTACACGCTGATAATTCTTATTGAAATAGCCATAGAGAAAATCAACATTGTGGTAATCAGTTGGTTTGTGCTGCTCGAAAAGACGATCACGAAGCAAGGTTGTAAGCGGATCCACTGCGTGAATCGTTTCGCCCCATTTCCGTGCCGATCTTTGAACCATTGAAGCACGTGGAATTCGAACTTCCTGGTATGTTTTAAAGGCTTCTTCGTAGGAATTATGTCTTTTTAGTTCTTCTCCCAACACAAATGCATCTTCAAGTGCTTGAACACCGCCTTGAGCTAAATATTGGAGCATTGCATGACCTGAATCACCTAATAATGTAATTTTGCCTTTTGTCCAATTTTCGATTGGTTCACGGTCATACATTTGCCAGCGGAATTGACGGTTAATGTAATTTAATGCATTCTGCACTTTTGGATGACTATTTTCAAAACGACGTGCCATTTCTTCTGGTGTTCCCCAGTCTTCCACTGTTGCATCATAAGATTTAAATACTACTACCTGATTATAAAGCTCACCGCGGCGAACTGGGTATTGTACCATGTGAAGGTTTGGTCCAATCCACATGATTACATCATCTAAGTCTAAGTTTGTGCCATGAGCTATTTCTTCAATTGGAATGGCCCCACGGTAAGCTACATACGCTGAGTTTACTGGTTCATCATCAATAAAAAGTTTGCGAAGCTTTGATTTTACCCCGTCCGCACCAATAACTGCCTCTGCGCTAAACGTTTCACCATTTTGGTTGACAACAGTTACGGTATCACCATTTTGTTCCGCAGTTTGAATGCATTGGTTTGTAAAAAATTGGATATTACCACGTTTTTGACATGCTTCATAAAGTACTCTGTGCAAGTCAGAGCGATGCAATACGATATAGGGTTGGCCGTATTCTTTTTGGAAAGCTTCCCCTAAGTCTAGAGTTGCTAATTCTTTTGCAGTATACACATCTTTTAGTACAAGACGTTTTGGGAACACCGCATATTTCACAATTTCTTCCTTTACACCCAGCCGGTCTAAAACTTCTAACGCGTTTGGTGCCAACTGAATCCCTGCACCTATTTCCCCAAATTCAGGTGCCTGCTCAAAAACTGCGATTGATTTTCCAGTTTCCTGGATTGATAGAGCTGCAGCTAAACCACCGATTCCTCCACCGACGATAATAATATCGCTTACATTAGTCATTGAAAATTACCTCCAATTAAATTATCATTTTCTATAAATAGAGAACAGTGTTCATGATAAGTAAACTTTATATCATTTTTCACTATTTCGTCAATACAAATGTTGAAAAATTTAGAAACTTCTAATCTCTTCTTATATTAAAACCTAATCATCTGAGTTATTTTTCTGAAAACAAATAATATTGACAATCCTTAAAAATTCGATTAATATTTTTATAAATAGTGAACTAAGTTTATAATTAGTGGAAATAGGAGGATGACAATGAAACTTATAAATTTTACAGCCGCAGGGCATACACGTTCAGGGGCAATCGTTGATAATAAAGTGATCGACTTAAACTATGCTTATCAAGCACAGTTAAAATCGGAAGGAAAATACCGATATGAAGCTATTGCAAAAGCATATGTGCCAGATAATACAGATGAGTTATACCAAGGCGGTAAGGAATCGCTGAAACTAGCGCAAAATGCCGTAGATTTCATTTTAGCTAATCCTGAAAGTTTTGATAAAAAAGTAGTTTACAATCTCGAGGATGTTAAGGTAGAAGCACCTGTGCAGCGTCCAGGCAAAATTATTTGCGTTGGTCACAACTATCGTGAGCACATTTTAGAAATGGGCCGGGAAATCCCATCAAACCCCGTTATTTTTGCAAAATTTGCTAATACCATCTTAGGGCCAGAAGACAATATTCCACACTATCCAATTTCTGACCAGCTTGACTATGAAGCAGAGTTTACTTTTGTTGTCGGAAAACAAGCTCGCAATGTTTCCGAAGAGGATGCATTAGACTATGTAGCAGGTTATACCATTACAAATGACGTAACCTATCGTGATATTCAACGTCGAACTCTTCAATGGCTGCAAGGAAAAACAGTAGAAGGCAGTGCACCAATGGGACCATATTTAGTAACAGCCGATGAAATACCAAATCCATCCGGCTTAGATGTTGTCCTAAAAGTAAATGGTGAAGTACGTCAAAAAACGAATACTGCCAATCTAGTATTCACCGTTCAAAAATTAGTAGCTTTCTTATCAAATTTAATGACGCTAGAGCCAGGCGATGTTGTGTTAACAGGAACTCCTGGGGGCGTTGGAGTTGCTATGAATCCTCCACAATTCTTAAAAGATGGGGATGTAGTTCGTATCGAAATCGATCAAATTGGTGTACTCGAAAATAAAGTGAAGGCAGTTGGGTCTGCTGTCACTGTTTAATTAGGGAGATGCTAGGGTTCGAGCAGCAAATACGCTGCTCCCCTTTTCTCTATAAAATTGGAATGGTAAAGGGGAATGGGAAATGGCTGAAGTAAGTCAAGAAGTTCAAGAGTTTATGAAAAGCTCAATTGTAACCGATTACACTAGAGATATTCAACAATACAACTTAGGGCCACTTTGGGAAGCAATTCCTCAAATTATGCACAAAACGCCAAAGTCTCAAGCACAAGCTTATCTTTGGAGCGATGAATTAATCAAAAAGAAAATGGCTGAAGCAGCTCAAATCTTCACACCAGAACGCGGAGGCGAACGTCGTGCAATTTATTTCCAAAATCCTGGATTAACTTATCGTGAACCTTGGGGATGGGGATCTACGACGCAAACGATTTATGCAGCTGTGCAAATGTTATTACCTGGTGAAAAAGCACCATCCCACCGTCACTCACAAAGTGCATTGCGGTTCATCTCTGAAGGTACAGGTGCATACACGATTGTACAGGGTGAGCGTGTTTTCATGGAAGAAGGCGACTTTTTAATTACGCCAAAGGGCTTATGGCATGGGCATGAACATTTAGGCGATTTACCTATGTATTGGATGGATGCTTTAGATATTCCTACTATTTACGCAATCGGCGGTACATTCTTTGAACCATATGAAGATGGCCTGCAACAACCAGATATTCCAGATAACTTTTCAGAGAGACGTTATCGCGGCGGTATGGTTCGTCCTGTTGGTGATGATAAATTCACAGTTGCTCCGCTTGCTAATTATAAATTTGATCGCACTGTAGAAGGAATTAAAGGCTTGATGGAATTCGATCCAAATCCACACCATGGATATGCGGTTGAATACATTAACCCCTCTACAGGTAAATCGGCCAACCCGACACTTGGCACTAGAATGCAGCATTTGCCAAAAGGTTTCCAAACCACCGCATTACGTCATACACACTCAACGGTTTACCAGGTACACAAAGGTGAAGGTTTCACAGTAATTGACGGCATTCGCTTCGATTGGAAAAAAGGCGATTACTTCGTTGTTCCAAACTGGGCTTGGTATGAACACTCTGCATCAGAAGACTCTTACCTATTCTCAGTTAACGATTTACCGATTATGAATCGTTTCGACTTAGAACAAGAGCAATCCTTTGAGGAAAATAACGGCCACCAAAAAATTACTGGTGAATTTAAAGCAGACTTTCGTTAATAGATTGGGCATGGAAAATGGTTTCCTTTCTTAAATTTAGAATGGTAAAACAGTCACATGCTCTTGGTATCAGCAGTTAGATTGTCAAGAAGAATAAGAGACCATCTCGAGCCGCCGTAATGGCTTTTGAGATGGTCTTTTTTATCGACTATTATAGTTTCTTATCAAAATCATTTTACAACCTATTTGGTTGTTTGACCAAATGCTTGGTCCACATACTGACAAGCACAAACACAAGAAGAGATACAACGATAGGGATTGTTACACTATTCATCCCAAATAAATTGACATGGAAGTGATAAATATAAACATAGGAAACAAGTCCGACAATCATGGAAGTAATCGCTCCGTATTTATTGGCACCTTTCCAATACAGACCTAACACTACGACCCATAAAAAAAATGCCGATTCCAGCCCGCCAAACGCAAATAAGTTTAACCAAATTAATAGATCTGGCGGATTTAATGCAAATAACACAACGGCAATTCCGACAACTGTTGTCACAATAAAGCTCATACGTTGAATTTCAGCATCTTTTGCACTTGGTTTAATAAAGTTTAAATATACATCCTTAACAAGCGTTGAGCTTACTAAAATTAATAAGGCATTCACCGTAGACATAATGGCTGCCATTGGTGCTGCTAATACAATTCCAGCAAGAACCGGCGGTAAAATATCAAGTGTTAATGTCGGCATCACTTTATCGCCAATTTCAATCCCTGGAATCACGGCACGTCCGAATACACCGATTAAATGCATCCCAAACATAATGGTACCAATCCCAATGGTTCCAATAATGATTGCCCGATGCATTCCTTTTGAATCTTTATAGCTCATCGCACGAACGGCAATCTGCGGCAAGCCAATTACACCAATTCCAATTAAAATCCAGAAGGTTGATACATAAAGCGGTGAAAGGCTTGCATCCGCACCGTATGGCGAAACAAGATTTGGATTTTCTGCAACAAGATTTGCCATAATGGCAGAAACCCCGCCTCCTTCGATGGTAACCGCTACAAGGAGAATGACTGTACCTATAATCATAACGGAACCCTGCAATGCATCTGTTAAGGCCACAGCCGCAAAGCCGCCAATAATTACATATACAAGCACCGCTACGGCAAAGATGAGCAAGGCACCCCGGTAAGGTAACCCAGTTAAGGACTCGATTAATCGTGCTCCACCAACCCATTGAGCTGTCATCGATGCGAATAAAAAAACAAAAATAGCAATTGCTGAAAGCAGCACAATCGCATTGGATTGATAACGAGCCTTTAGGAAGTCAATTAACGTAATTGCCTCATATTTACGTGCAATTATCGCAAACTTTTTCCCTAGAATCATCAAGACAAAATAACCTGCAGGTAATTGAGCCATTGCAAGCAGCACCCAACCTAGACCTGTTTGATACGCTACACCAGGACCACCAATAAAACTCGATGCACTTCCATATGTTGCCATCATGGTCATTGCGAGCAGGAAGCCACCCATTTCACGTCCACCAAGGAAATAATCTGATAGAAACGAATCTGATTGTCGAACACGCGCATTTGCCCAAAAGCCAATAAAGAAAATAATGACAAGGAATAATGCAAGTGGAATGATTACTTGCCAGTGCATTCTTCATCTTCCTCCTCAAGTGAAACTTCGGAAAAGAAGAATTTCATGACGATGGCGATTAACACAATCATGAAGACCGTACCAGCAATACAGCTATAAAAGAACCATGCCGGAAAACCGAGGATGTACGTATATGTTGTCGGGTCCTGCCTTCCAAGACCGTACGCAAAACCATACCAAATAGCAAAGTTAATTATCACAAGAATGACACCTATCATTGCTTCTCGGTGTGCAATGCTAAAACGTTTATCTTCCATAAGTTCACACCTTTCCTTACTTCATTTTAAGTCTAATTTATTGAAAGACAAGTATTATATACAATAAAACCGCCAGCACAAGCATCTTCATGAAGGAAACATGCGCTGCCCGACCTATACGTTGCAGTCGGACAATGGTATTGCAGACTAACAAGATACTTTAAATAAAAAGGGGGAACCTTAAAAGTTTTTATACTTTAAGGTTCCCCCTTTTTTAAATTACCCTGTTATTTTTGCTTATAGCACCTTACTTAAGAAAGCCTTCGTTCTCTCATGCTGAGGGGCACCGAATAACTGATTCGGTTCATTTTCTTCTACAATATACCCTCCATCCATGAAGATAACACGATCTCCAACTTCCCGGGCAAATCCCATTTCATGTGTAACAACTACCATGGTCATGCCTTCTTTAGCAAGCTGCTTCATAACCTCTAAAACATCCCCGACCATTTCCGGGTCAAGTGCAGAAGTCGGTTCGTCAAAGAGCATGATTTTAGGATTCATTGCCAGCGCTCTTGCAATGGCAACACGCTGTTTTTGTCCGCCGGATAGTTCTCCCGGGTAGCTGTTAGCTTTTTCTTTAAGCCCAACCTTATTAAGTAGCTCAAGAGCGATTTTTTCAGCTTCCGCTTTATCCGTAGAAAGAATTTTAATAGGTCCTAAAGTGATATTTTCTAAAACGGTTTTATGAGGGAAAAGATTAAATTGTTGAAACACCATTCCAACTTCTTGTCTTACTTTGTTTATATTAATTTTGGGGTCCGTTATATTATGTCCGTTAATGACCACCTCGCCACCCGAGATTTCTTCTAGGCGATTTAGGCATCGAAGAAATGTACTCTTACCTGATCCAGAAGGACCAATGACACATATTACTTCTTTTTCTTGTATTTCTGCATTAATATCTTTTAAAACCTCTAGATTCCCGAAGGATTTTCTTAAGTTTTTCACTGTTATAATGCTCATCGAACCTGAATCCTCCTTTCAACAAAATTAGCAAGAAGGGTTAACAAATAAATGATGATAAAGTAAATCACACCTACAGCCAGCCAAATCTTAAATGCTTCAAAGGTTGCTGAAGCCTGAATTTGACCCTGTTGTGTTAAATCCGCAATACCAATAACGGATAATAAGGAAGTGTCTTTTAAACTAATAATGGATTGATTCGTAATGGTAGGCAGCATTCTTCTAAAAGCCTGAGGCAGGACTACGTAGCGCATAGTTTGTGCTCCAGTAAAACCAATCGATCTAGCTGCTTCTGTTTGTCCCTTATCGATTGATTGAATTCCTGCTCTGATAATTTCTGCAAAATATGCCCCTGCGTTAATGGCAACGGTGATAATACCGGCCGTTGTACTGTTCAAGGAAATCAAATGGAGGGAATTCACTCCAAAATAAATAAAAAATAGCTGTACGATAAATGGTGTTCCTCGAATTGCATCAACATATACCTTGGCAATCCAATTCAAGATTTTAATAGGTGCTAACCGGAACAAGGCCATCACTAAGCCAATTAAAAAACCTAGAATAATAGCAATAACAAATATATAAATTGTGACTTGAAGTCCTTTTAATAATATCGGTAAAGATGCAGTAATTACGTCCACTGTTTCATCCCCTTTCAAAAAGAAAGCGCGCTTTTATGCGCGCCTATTAACAATATTATTCACCAAGATAAGATTTTACAATTTTATCATATGTTCCATCTTTTTTAAGTTCAGCAAGACCTTTATTAATTTTTTCAATTAAATCCTTGTTTTGACCTTTCAAAACAGCAATTCCATATTGGTCGCCATTTAATCGATCACCCACAATTTTCAAACCAAGGTCCTTTTGGGCAATAGCGTAAGAGATAACTGGGTAGTCTTCAATAAGTGCATCTGCATTTCCATTAGAAACTTCCTGGAACATTGCAGGACTATCGTTAAATTGAACGACTTTAATTCCTAGTTTAGATGCATTATCTTGTGCATATTTCGCACCTGTTGTTCCTTTTTTAACAGCAACAGTTTTTCCTTTAAGGTCATTAACTGACTTAATAGTTGAATTATCTTTTTTAACAACAACTGTTAAGCCTGCGTCAAAATACGGAGTTGAGAAGTCTACTACCTTTTTTCTTTCATCTGTAATGCTCATTCCAGCAATCGCTACATCAAGCTGATTAGCCTGCATGGCTGGAATAATTCCACCAAAATCCATTGGATTAAGTTCAATCTTAAAGCCCTGATTTTTCGCAATTGCATTGATCAAATCAATATCGATACCCTTATAATCATTTCCATCTTTATATTCAAATGGTGGGTAAGTGGTATCCACGCCTACTTTATATACCTTTCCACTATCCGCTTTCTCTCCTGTTGTTTCCTTGCTTCCGCAAGCTGCGATAAAGAGAGTAAGGATTAAAAATAAACTAAATAAACCAAATTTCTTCATTCATAGCACCCCTATTTTTTAGATTATTTTTAATAGAATAAAAATATTACTTTATTAATATATCACAGATATTCAATGTTATTAAAGTATTAATTTTTGGAATTTAAATTCATCTTATTTAATAAATATAAAAACGCCTCCGTACTGTTAAGTTTTCAATAAAAATATGTAATTCTATCAATGTAATAGGAATATGATTAAAGTAAAATTCGGAAAAATCTATTATTTAGTATTTCTCAATATTCCGATTAAATTATTTAAATATAACAAATCTCTTAAAAAAGTACAGCTATACTACAGCAAAGAATTTAGGTTCGGAGTAATTGTTATCCCCCCTTAACAAAAAAATCCCCCAAACTAATTAGAATGAGGGGGCGTTTCCTAATTAAGTTTAACGAGGTACTTACTCAGTTATCTTCAACTGTGTCCGCGTTGAAAACATCGGATAAATCGTACTGTGAATCAAACTCCATAACATCTCGAGAGCAAAATATGCCATCGCCAAACTCGATATTGTAAAGATCCCGCGCAAAAGCTTCTCTCCAATAAATTTTCGGGACCAAGCAACCAACAGAGATATGCCAACACACCAGACAAAAGCACCAGCAGCAAAGCCAACAAACAAAATCACCAACTTATCCATTAACGGCATGCCTGTAATACGGGCTGCAAATCCTCCGCCAATCCCGCCCCAAAACGCAATTCCAAACGGATTGGCAATTGAAAATACAATCCCCGTCAAAAAATCCCGTTGTTCTTTCTTTCCTGACTGATTCAAATCAATGGGTTTACGAGCGTCTAAAAAGGACATCCATGCCATTCGAAGTAAAAAAGCAGCACCAGCAATCCCCAAAATGATTTGTACTGCCAAAAAGTGAAAAACTAGTGCCACACCTGTTAGCCCGACAACAGCCCAAAGCAAATCACCTAGTAAAGCTCCGATCTCCACGGAGAAGGCTGGCATAAATCCTCGTTTTAATCCTCTTCGTAACGCTTCTGTGTTGACCGCTCCTGGGGCTGCACTGTAAACAAATCCAAGAACACAAGCCGTTATAATTAAACTAATCATTCAAACAACCCTTTCCGTTTCTCACGCATCCAATCGGCAACCTGGGTTTCCGCTTGTTCATCTGATTTTTCAAGTTCTGTAACAATTTTTTTATAATCAGTGTCCTTCCGATTTTGGCTCATTTTAGCTGCGGCTTCAATGGAGGTAATTTCTATTCTAAAACCAACAATTCCTTTCATTTCGCTCTCAAGCAACTTAGGATCGAGCGTAGACATCAACCTCCCGTTTTCTCGGTGAGACTCGTAACGGTTGAGCAGCATATTCAAATCCGCTATCAACTCATCACCAGTAACGATGCGTGCTGTTCCATACGCATGTACGGCTAGATAGTCCCATGTGGGGACCTCTTCTACCGTATACCAACTTGATGATATGTAAGAATGAGGTCCTTGAAAAATAAGCATTACATCAGCATTATTATCTAAAGTCTTTTTCTGCATGTTTCCGTAGGCGATGTGCCCTGTTGCATAGATTTTCCCTACATCTTCGCGAATCTCGATGGGAATGTGTGTAGCAATGGGACGATGTTCATCGACAGTAATTAATAATGCAAATGGATGAGACTTCATAAATTGAATTGCCTCATCATTCTCCATACGATATTGCTTAGGAATGTACACAATAATCATCCTTTCAGCTTGTAAATAAGTTTTAATAAATTAAACTTCCGATAAAAAAATAATATTATACAAACTGACATAAAAAAAGGTACAATAACCAACAAATATACATGTCAGAGGGAATGCAAATGAATAATACCATTTTTACTTTTAAAGATAACTCTCCAAAATACAAACAAATCTACGAGAAATTTAAATCTTTTATTGAACAAGGAGACATTCTGGCAAATGAGCAAATGCCCTCCATCCGTGGGCTTGCTGATTCCTTACATGTAAGCCGCAATACAACATTAATGGCATACGAACAACTTGTTGCTGAAGGGTATATTCGTGGAGAGGGCCGAAAAGGTTATTTGGTAAATGAGTTAGAACCCCTGATAACTCAGGACACATTATTCTCTCATAATAAAACACATACAGAGTCCAAGAAATCTCCGGTAGTTAATTTCAGGGCAGATGCCGTTGATCAAGCACATTTTCCACTGAAAGTTTGGAGAAGAATTGCCAATCAAGTATTAACATTACAGGATAGCTTTCGATATGGAGAACCATTTGGGGAAGTAGCCTTGCGCGAACAAATCTCCACCTATTTATTCCAATCACGCGGAGTGACAACAAATGCAAATGCAATTATTATCGGAAGTAGTACCCAACAAATGCTTGTATACCTCGGACAAATACTGAAGGATGAATTCCAGAGTATTATAGTTGAAGACCCTGGTTACGATGGTGCAAGGGAAGCTTTTCAATTCCATCGTTTTATGTTTGAAACTTTGCCGGTTAATGAAACAGGTGCTGATTTTTCACAATTAGAACAAACCAGGTCACAGCTAATCTATGTAACCCCCTCCCATCAAAGTCCAATAGGAGTAAGCATGTCCATCGGGCAAAGGCAAATGCTTATACATTGGGCTAACAAGATGCATGGATATATTATTGAAGATGATTATGATAGTGAATTTCGCTATACGCAACAACCATTTCCAGCACTTGCTTCCATGGATTCAACAAGAGTCATTTACCTAGGGAATTTCTCAAAGTCCTTTCTTCCGGGAATCCGTCTAAGTTATATGGTTCTGCCACAGGAACTTTTAAACCGTTATAAAAATCAATTTCTTCATTTCGAGAGTACCACTTCGCTTCTTAGCCAGCTTACAATGGCTAAATTTATGGAAGAGGGAGAATGGAATCGCCATATTAAACGAATGCGTCTTGTTTATAAAAGAAAAATGCAGTACTTAGTTTCAGAATTAAAGGAACATTTCAAACAAACTCTATCCATTATTGGGGAGCAATCTGGTTTGTATGTACTAGTTAAGGTACATCTAAATCGTTCAGAAGATTGGTTAATCGAGCGCGCTTCCATTTATGGGGTTAAAGTGTATCCTACCTCCATCTATTTCATAAAAAATCATTCTAATGAACCAATTATTAAACTTGGATTCAGTAATCTTACCAATGATGAAATACAGTTAGGAGTGAAGCTTTTAAAAGAGGCTTGGGCATAAAAAACACCCCTAAGTCGTTAGTTGAGCCTAACGAATGAGGGGCGTCCATTATTTGATTAAATCTATCAACGTTCAGCACTCAACTTACACGGAGTATATATGGCAACACATGGGGTGTTGATGAGTTTACATTTGTTTTTTAAAGCTTTGTTTAGAACTCAACCAATTCTTTCATTTTTTCTAAAGTATTTCCACATTGGAATAATTCATTTCTTACCTCCAGGTTCGGTTGTATAATAGACTCTTACCCAGTTGTTAAACGCCCAAGTATATAAAATTCAATTTTAATAGGATGGGGCAGACTTTATTTTAGCCCAAAAATCGAATTACATTTTTCACAAAAAATAACTTCAAGATAGAAAAAGCAGCCAAAATCTAGTAAGATATCCACATGTGACATTAGATAAGGGGTTAAAAAAATGAGCGTATTAAACGTACAAAATTTAAGTCACGGTTTCGGTGATCGTGCGATTTTTAATAATGTGTCTTTTCGACTTTTAAAAGGAGAGCACGTTGGACTAGTTGGAGCAAATGGTGAGGGTAAGTCTACTTTCATGAATATTGTTACTGGGAAGTTGCAACCCGACGAGGGGAAAGTTGAGTGGTCGCGAAAAGTTCGTGTTGGTTATTTAGATCAGCACGCTGTACTTCAAAAAGGTACCACGATGCGTGAGGCTTTGAGTACTGCTTTTCAATACCTTTTTGATGCTGAATCAGAAATCAATGAACTTTATGCAAAAATGGGTGACGAAGGCGCTGACATCGATGCATTACTTGCAGAAGTTGGAGAGCTACAAGAAACTTTAGATAGTAATGATTTCTATCGAATTAATTCAAAAGTTGAGGAAGTTGCTCGTGGTCTAGGATTAGATGATGTTGGACTCGATCGGGATGTAGATGATCTTAGTGGTGGGCAACGTACGAAAGTGTTGCTAGCTAAGCTTTTGCTAGAAAAGCCTGAAATCCTATTACTAGACGAGCCTACGAACTATTTGGATGAACAGCATATCGAATGGTTGAAGCGCTATTTACAGGAATATGAGAATGCATTTATCTTGATTTCACATGATATTCCATTTTTAAACAATGTTGTTAACTTGATCTATCACATGGAAAACCAAGAGTTGAATCGCTATGTTGGTGACTATGATAACTTTTTAAAAATACATGAAATGAAGAAGCAGCAGCTAGAGTCTGCTTTCAAGCGTCAACAACAAGAAATAGCTGATTTGAAAGATTTCGTTGCTCGTAACAAGGCAAGTGTTGCGACTCGTAATATGGCGATGTCCCGTCAGAAGAAGCTCGATAAAATGGAAATTATTGAATTGGGGAGAGAGAAGCCGAAACCAGAGTTTAATTTCAAAGAAGCTCGTGCAGCTAGTCGTTGGATTTTCACGACTGAAGATCTTGTTATTGGTTACAACGAACCACTTTCCCGCCCTCTGAATTTGAAAATGGAACGCGGGCAAAAGATTGCATTCGTGGGTGCAAACGGTATTGGTAAGTCTACTCTTTTAAAAAGTATTCTTGGGTTGATTAATCCGCTGGAGGGTAAAGTGGAACGTGGTGAGTATCAACACATCGGTTATTTTGAGCAGGAAGTTAAACAGTCCAACTACAACACTTGTATTGAAGAGATTTGGAGTACGTTCCCAAGTATGAATCAGGCTGAAGTCCGTGCTGCTCTTGCAAAATGTGGATTAACGACGAAACATATTGAAAGTAAAGTCGAAGTCCTTTCTGGTGGCGAAAAAGCCAAAGTTCGATTGTGTAAAATTTTAAACACAGAAACGAATTTATTAATTCTAGACGAACCTACCAATCACTTGGATGTGGACGCAAAAGAAGAATTGAAGCGTGCTTTAAAGGCATATCGCGGAAGTATTTTGATGGTATCCCACGAGCCTGATTTCTATCGTGAAATTGCAACAGATATTTGGAATTGTGAGGATTGGACTACGAAAGTGTTTTAAACATAGATTAAGGGGTACCCAATGAGTAAATTATTCTTGGGTACCCCTTTTTATAAAAAATCCAAAATTATTCAGGCTTAACAGCTTTAAATTCGTCAATAGTTTCAGGGGTATTTATACCCTCTTTTCCTTGGAAAATGTCGATATTAACGGTCACATCCATACAGCCAAGGTATTTTCCATTTTCATCACGTACCGCCATGAATTTTTGGTAAATTTGTCCAGATTCACCAGAGTGTTTTGGGAACCAAAATTCCCATTCGTCGCGTGTTCCTGAACGGAAATCATTCAACAATTTTTCAACGTGGTGAGCCACTTTTGGGTGAAGCTCAAGCACAGGGCGACCAATCGCTTCTTTACGGCGATCATGCACACGGTTTGGATTATTTGAATACCAACGGAAAATATCGTTGGCGTCGCAAAAACCCATTTCAAATGGTAAAAGTTTGATGATTGAATCCAAAGTGCTTGCTTTAATCGCACCAGTTTCAAAATTAATCACAGCTTCAGGACTAATTAATTCTGACAACTTTTTTTCAGACATATATAAGACTCCTTTATGAGAATAAAATAGTACAAATATTAGTGAGCAAAAACAATCGCCCACTAATATTATAATCCTTTTATTACGATTAACCTATTCTTAGATTGCTTCTGCATAGATTGCTGCAAATTTCAAGAGTGCATCAACTGGTTTAAATTCGTTGGCTTGATGCATTGTATCTTGTTCACCTTCAAACTCGAATTAATGAATTAAATATAAAAAGGAGAGGGCTTGAAGCCACACTCCGACATGATGAATTTCTTGAAATGATTAAAAAACCTTCGGAACACAATTAACCGTTACTTGCCTCTAATGAAACAATTATTTATCAGTTTTCAATTTTACCTGGTTAATTTCCCCTCAAAACTATCTGCGACACACATTCCACATGCGCCGTCTGTGGAAACATATCCACCGGCTGAATGTACTTCACTTCATATTTAGCACTCAGTGTCTGAATATCCTTCGCCAGTGTCGATGGGTTACAAGATACATAAATCAATTTTTCCGGTTTTACCTGCAAAATCGTTTGAAGCAATTGGTTATCAAGTCCAGTTCTTGGCGGATCCACAACCATAACATCTGGATTCCAACCTTTTTTAACCCATTTCGGCAGCACTTCTTCCGCTTTCCCAGGTACATACTTTGTATTTGTGAATCCGTGGCGTTTGGCGTTTTTCTTTGCATCATCAATCGATTCTGGAATAATATCCATCCCGCGGACTTCCGCAGCCTGATCCGCCAGCCATAACCCAATTGTTCCCACGCCGCAATAAGCATCGACCACTTTTTCGGTACCGGTAAGCCCAGCCGCTTTCTTCACTTCATTATAAAGCTTGACGGTTTGCGTTGGATTCAGCTGAAAAAAGGTTCTTGCTGAGAGTTCGAACTGTAAATCCCCCAATGTTTCTTGAATGACTTCATTACCGGCGAGCGAAACCGTCTCCTCGCCAAAAATGAGTGAGGTTTTCTGGCCGTTAATGTTTTGCACAATCGACTTCACATTCGGGAGCCTTTCTTGGATTTCCGATATGATAAGCTCCTTTTTAGGAAGTTCCTTTTGTGAAGTGATTAAGACAATTTGGATTTCACCTGACTGCACACCAACACGGGTGACAATCGTTCGAACGATTCCTTTACGAGATTTTTCATTATAAATCGGAATCTTTAAATCCTCTAAAATTCGTTTCACCTGCGCTGTGGCTTCATTTGTTTGTGAATGCTGAACAGCACATTGTTCAATATCAATTAACTGGTGAGAGTTTAAGCCATATAATCCAGCTAGGACCTTTCCATCTCTCTGCCCCACTTGGAAACTGCTTTTGTTCCGGTATCCCCACGGTTCTTCCATTCCAATTGTTTCACGGATATCCAATTTGTTTACGTCCAGTTTTGTATGGCGTTCAAGCGATTGAATGACAATATCGCGTTTTTCTTTAAGTTGTTGTTCATATCCTAAATGCTGAAGCTGGCAGCCGCCGCATTGATCATATACTGGGCAGAGTGGCTGAACACGATGCGGTGATTTAATGCGGATTTTTTTAATTTTTGCTTCGGCAAATTTCGGATTAATTTTTGTCGCCTCAACAACTACCTCTTCTCCTGGCAGTGCCCCCGGTACAAAAACTACCTGCTTTTTAAAATATCCGACTCCTTCGCCGTTGATGCCCAACCGTTTTATGGTCAGCGGGAAGGTTTGATTTACTTGTATTTTAATGTTTTGATCTGTTTTCATGTTTTTTCACGATTCCATCCATTTTTATTTTCATCGTATTATAGCATGTTTCCAGATTAATTGTCGGAGATTCCTTTACCGCCTATGGGTAAAATTTCCGTTGCCCCAATACCAGCAATAAGTGTTTGGGCCTGCTCAATCATTGCTTTTGACTCTTCTAATAATAGTGATCTTTTGTGGGCTTCCACATTTGTCCAAACCTCTGTAACCCAGATTACTTCCGGCTCACTTTTTGATTTATTAACGATATAGATTTCACACTCATCAAGAATTTTCATAGCTTCTGCCGCGTTTAACAATATTTGTAATAATTCATCACTTTTCCCCTGGATTGCGGTAAATTTAACGTACATGCCATATTTATTCATACGTTCCTCCCTCATTTATATCTGATATAAGTATGGTCACACATCGTTATATTGAAAACAAGTTCTTTATGAAAAAACCCGAACTCCTGTTGGAATTCGGGTTTTGGTCTTATTTTTTATAGTCATCCAGACTTTTGAATTTATAGCCTTTATTTTTTAAATCCTTAATCACTTTTTCTAATGCATCCGCATTATCTTTTGAAACTGTGTGTAAAAGCATGACACAGCCCGGATGAATTTGCTTCATGATATTATCGTACGCATATTGCGCACCTTTTTGCTGATTAACATTCCAATCCACATAAGCGAGTGACCAAAATACATGGGTGTATCCCGCGTCTTTGGCAACTTTCATCGTTCTCTCGCTAAAGACACCCCTAGGCGGGCGTAAATATTTCATTTCTTTTTGACCCGTTAATTCCTTTGTTTTGATCTCAACGGTATCCAGCTCCTCTTTGATTTTTGAGTCGCTGATGGTCGTCATATCGGGATGATGCCAGGAATGGTTACCGACAATATGACCTTCTTCCACCATTCTTTTGACGAGATCCGGCTGGGAGGTTAGGTAATGACCAGTGATAAAAAATGTTGCTGGTACCTTTTCTTTTTTCAGGACATCGAGAATTTTCGATGTGTAGCCATTTTCATAGCCGTTATCAAAGGTTAAGTATAAGGTCTTTTTTTGAGGATCCCCTTTATAAAAGGCCCCATGCTTGGCTAGAAGTTGATCGTACAGTGCCCCAGCCTCCGGCGGTTGCTCATTAACAGCTTTTTTGAAGCCCCAATGAATCGGTTGATTCGAAACAGCTCCATATGTAACACTTGGAACGAGCATAAGCAGCATTCCAAGCATGGGCAGTATTTTTTTCATCCATGTTCCCCCTATTTTGTTTCTTTTAGTGTTTGTTTTAAGAGGGAAAACATAATTGGAACTTATAGGAAGGTTTTTGGTTGGTGGTAGATACGGCCTTTGTTGGTGCCGGAATGCGGGAAATTCAAAATGGAAAATAAATAGGCTGCGGCTCTTGGGGATGGGAGCTGGAGAAACCAACATAATTCTGCGATTGTGATACAAGGCTTGATAAGGAGAAAGAAGTCATTGAGAGCAAAAAGATGAGCATCTATTGAAATGGCATTACACCCAGGGCATCTCCACTTTCTTCCTTTATAGTGCATAGGAAGATGTAAACATTTTGGACATAGAACCCCCAGTATTAATTCTCTTGGGCAAATATTGTACATTTGGAGAACATCACTTTGAAGTGGTGTTTGTTTGTTCAAAATTTGTTTTTTTATTTTTCCCATTTGCTTTGGATCAAGACAGTCCTTTTTAAAAAATTTTTCATATTCAGCAATCTTCATTAAAAGGTTTTCGGCTCTGCAAACTTTCTTTTCTGCCTCCATATATCCGGGGGTAATGTGCAAAGTGGCTTTTGAGTTTGTGAAACAAACAAGATGATCTAAGGGGATGATTGGTAATTGATTTTTTTCAAAAAAATAATTTAATAAAATTTTATGGCGGGCGACCTGAGAAAGAGGATTGGAATATACCCTTTTATTTTCATTTACCTCTTGAGTCAGTTGATGACGCTCCAAAAGAAGCGAACCCGAATAGTTTTTGCTATCAATGATGAGCCCAGATTTTTCGGTATGAAGGAAAGCATCAATTTGGAAGTAGGAATCTCCGTGCTGGAGTCGTATATCGTGGAAAATGTGGTATCTTTTTGGTGGAAGTAAACTTAAATAGTAATGTAGACTCTTTTCTCCTCGATACCCCGATCTTAGATTTGTTAGTTTTTCTTCAATATCTTGCCTACTTGGATGATTTTTAGCTGTTCTTCGTTCAAGTGCCTCGTGCTGTGCCAGTAAAATCGGTTTGAACAGGTCTTTTTCAAACAAAAATATCACTCCTTTGTCTTTTGAGTTTAATTTTAGCGAAATTTGGGGTATTTTTTTCTTTGAAAATTAGACAAATTTTTGACTATTTTATTTTATCAACACTTTTTGGAAGGATATCAACATTTTTTGGAATATATCAACACTTTCTTTAAAGATATCGACACTTTTCCAGCAAATATCAACACTTTTTAGCAGGATATCAACAATTTCCGCCAAACCGGAGTACTCGGCCCCAATGAAAAAGGGATAAGCGCAAGCGCCTATCCCGTCAAATACACAATTATTTAAAAACCGGTTCCTTAAACTGAGCTAATTTTTCCAATGAAGACTTATCCACATCAGCATGCAAGCTGTTACCGTGAGAGTCCATCGTTACAACAGCAGTGAACCCTTCAACCTTAAGGTGCCACATCGCTTCTGGAATACCAAATTCCATAAGGTCAACACCTTCAACAGACTTAATACAATCTGCATAATACTGAGCCGCGCCGCCGATGGCATTTAAGTACACACCACCATGCTCTTCTAATGCAGCCAAAGTTTTTGGACCCATACCGCCTTTACCGATAACGGCACGAATACCGAACTTCTTCATGATATCACCTTGGTAAGGCTCCTCACGAATACTTGTTGTTGGGCCAGCAGCCTTCACATGCCACTCACCTGCTTCGTCTTTTTGCATAACAGGTCCACAGTGGTAAATGACTTGTCCATTTAAATCAACTGGTGCATCGTGATCCATTAAATGTTTGTGAATTGCATCACGGCCAGTATACATCATTCCCGTAATTTGAACCACGTCGCCAACCTTCAAATCGCGGATTTGCTCTTCTGTGATTGGTGCTGTTAACGTAATTACGTCTTCAGATTTAGCTGCAGCAGTTTCCTTTTCAGCCTCAGTCGCAGCAAAATCAATGAATTCTCCATCTTGGTACATCCATTCATTGATTTCCCCTGTTTCAGGATTTACTGCAACACCCATGCGGCGGAATGCCCAACAGTTATAAGCAACAGAAACATAGAAGCTGGCAGGAATACGGTTCATCACGCCGATTTTACAACCTAGAAGAGTTGCCTCGCCGCCGAAGCCCATTGTACCGATGCCAAGTTTATTTGCATTTTCCATAACGTATTCTTCTAACTTACGAAGATCTTCGTTCGGATTTACATCTTCAACTGAACGGAATAACTGTTCTTTAGCTAGATCATAGCCGGAAGAACGGTCGCCGCCGATACCTACACCGATAAAGCCGGCACTGCAGCCTTGTCCTTGTGCTTGGTAAACAGAATGCATGATACATTTGCGGATACCATCAAGGTCACGACCGGCACGGCCTAGGCCTTCAAGTTCACATGGAAGGCTGTATTGGATGTTTTTATTTTCACAGCCACCGCCCTTTAAGATCAAGCGCACATCAATATAATCTTTTTCCCATTGATCAAACTTGATGACTGGTAAGCCTGCACCAAGATTGTCACCGCTGTTTTTACCTGTTAAGGAATCAACAGAGTTTGGACGTAATTTTGCTTCTTTTGTCGCTAAAACAATCGCATTGCGAATCGCTTCTTTTAATTCTAGTTGGTTCACCCCAACAGGAGTTTTAATTTTAAAGGTAGGAAGACCAGTATCTTGGCAAATTGGTGAAACTTGATCATCCGCCATTTTAATATTGTTCGTAATCGTTGCAAGGCTCATTGCGGCACTTGTACCTGCATTTTCCTGTTCCTTGGCAGCTTTTACTGCACGGCGAACGTCTTTTGGAAGTTTCGTAGAAGTTTCTACAACTAGCTTGTACATGCTTTCTTGAAATTTTTCAATATTCAATTCGAGTACCCCTTTCCCTTTGTCCCACTGATTTATCTTTTTTAATTTTATAACTATTCGACGGAATCCATTATACTCCTAAACGCCCTAGAATTAAAGGATAAGCTTGAAATCGGTTACTTGGTATTATGCGGTAAATCGCTTAAAAGCCATATAAAAATGAGCCTGCTATTAAACAGACTCATTCGTTTCACGATTATTGAATTCTCGGCATTTTGATTCCATATCATCGAGCATGGAAAGTAAGCGGTCAATATCCTCAAGATCCGTATCTTCCGGATCAATTGCATCTAACACATCAAGAAACATATTTAATCGTTGTTTTAAAAAGGTCACTTGCAGATTTTTATCTTGTACAGGACTACCCAAATCGTTTTCTCTCCTTTCATAACGTTTATATCCTACCGAAAAAAACACTGTTTTGCAATTTTTTATAAAAAAGACCCCTACCGAACCAATCTGTAGGAGTCTCCTGTGCAAAATCAACGTGGGTGTTCAGGTGCTATGAACCCAAAAGATACAAAATCTTGAACCGGAATCCATGCGCCAATGCCCTGAGAGGTAACATTTTTAACAACAATAAACTTTTTATTTCCTTTTAACATGAGATAGACTTCCCCGTACGTAACCTTCCCTTTTTCACTTACCCCTGGTGCATAAGCAAATAAATAGCCTAAGCGGTTAGCTGGAATGTTATAAACATGATCATTTTTCGTTCCACCGCCAATAACCGTTTCAAACGCAAGTGGCAGTCGGGTTTTCTCCATCGCCGTGAGCAGCATCATTTTCTTAACCATTTCTGCATCCGGGATTTTAGAGGTCAAACCGCCACGGACGATTTTTTGCGATTCTTGGACATAGTGAATCTTGTAGGGTGCCTTGCCGCCACGATTATCAAAAAAGTTGGTATTGATTTTTTGATACTCCCAATTCGGCGAGGTTTCCGTTGACTCATAGTTCAGCGGCCATTGCCCTAAATAAACGATGGCACGATAGCCAATCGCAAATGGAGTACTATTAATGCTGGACTCATTAAGCATGCGAATCAAATCAGGATTTTGAATCTTTACCTTCGAAGAGTCAATTAATTTCTTTGTCAAATCACTTGGCTGTAAAAGCGGCAAATCCTGTGTCGAATTCGGATAAGTATTTTCCTTTGAGATATTTCGAACAGAAGATGGGACAGCATATTTAACTGCCTCTCTTTTCACCGCAGCTTTTTCAGCAAAAGCAGTTGGCAAAATTGTCATGATTAATAGCATTGACATAAGGACAGGGGCAAATTTTTTCACTAAAAAAACTCCTTTCAACATATCGCATTAAACCGTCTGCTCATAGTTTTTTCGGAGTTCCCAAATATTATCCCTTTCGAAAAATAATTTCTTGTCAAGCCTCTGAATTCCTGTTAATTTTTGACCGTTTTTAAAGAAATGACACAAAAATGTAATAATCAGAACATTTACAAAATTCAATCATTCAATTATAATAAACTTAACCTTTTAATAAAGGAGGGCAGCAATCAATCTGCTAACCAATTATCATTTAAGGAGGTTGGGATCCCCGACTTATATGAAATTTCAACACTCGTGTTTTTTTCAGGTTCGTTCTTAACTAACATGAAGGTTGGTGATTGATGGTCCCATTGAAAAGCGAGATTGATTTTAGCCTAATTTAAATTGTCACTATAGCACATGAAGCGTGAATTACCCGTACATGAGAATTTAGTAAAAAGAAGACTCTAAGTCATTTGACTTAGAGTCTTTCCTGGCTGGTAAGAAAGTGCAACTACTCCTCTGTCTTCCATTAGGGCTCGCCAATCGGCGAGTTTTCTTTATTAAAGAAGGAAAAATCCAATCCCCAATATCACGTAGGCGGCGATTAGGGTCAATCCTTCGAACCAGTTGGATTCCCCATCATTGGAGATCACGACCATTAGCAAGACGGATGAGACCATTGCAATGAGCTCCTGCCAGCTAAATAAGAGCGGCATCGAGGTTTCAAAGAACAGCGAGATAATAACCAGAACAGGAAGAACAAACATCGCAACCTGTAGTGTTGAGCCGATTGCGATTTCTACTGCAATATCCATTTTATTTTTAAAAGCCATTAAAACAGCTGAAGCATGCTCTGCTGCATTTCCAACAATCGCAACGATGATAATTCCAATGAACATCTCTGTCCAGCCAAAGGATTCCGCCACAACCTCAAAGGTATGGACAAGATGCTCAG
The DNA here is from genome assembly GCF_016107705.1 of Neobacillus cucumis. The sequence continues at coordinate 12,591 of NZ_JAEHGC010000008.1, read as the reverse complement.
AGATATAGGCAACCGCAACAGTGGCAATGGCTAAAACAGCAATCGCTTTTCCTTTTCCCCATTCCGGATCCTCTTCATCATGAACAATATTTTCACTATCATGTTGATAAACTCCCCGATGCGTAACGAGCTTGAAAAATAATGCAGCTAAATAAAGGATAATCAGGATAATCGAAATTCCAACGCTTAATGTCAGTTTTTTGTCTTCATTCATGTTCATCGAAAAAACTTCTGGAATGACAAAAGCAATCATCACTGCAAACATCAAGAGTCCGGAATTATGACGGGCATCGTAAATATTAAATTCCTGACGTTTGTATTTAAGACCGCCGACAAAAAAGGATAATCCGGCAACTAGGAGCAGATTCCCTAATACGGAACCCGTTAGCGAAGCAAGAACAATCCCAACAAGCCCGGCCTTTAAGGAAAAGATTGAAATAATTAACTCAACTGCATTACCAAAGGTTGCATTTAAGAGGCCGCCAATTCGTGGTCCAGCCACAATCGCCAAACTTTCAGTGGCTCTGCCCATATAGCTTGCCAGTGCAATAATCGTTAAACAATAAATAATAAATAAAAGGATACTAGACCAATGTAATAGTGTGCCAATAATTGAAAGTGGCACTCCAATGAATGTCATAAGCATAAATATTTTATTTGTCACGGCGTTCCCTCCGGTCTAATTTTTTCCGCACATACCACTATTTTCCTGTAAAAAACCCCATCAATGAGAATACACTATTTTACAGCTTATTAAAAGTTTCGATAAATTTTTTGCTTGCAAATACTGGATTTTCTCGTTACCATCATTTAGATACGATATTTCAGAATAGTAAGTAAGAGGTTAATTTTATGCAAAAAAATCATTTTCATTTTTCGATTTTAGTTAGTATTGTTGCCATTTCCGGGTTTTCTCAAGGAATGCTGCTGCCTCTAATTGCGGTAATCTTTGAAAAAAGTGGTGTTTCTTCTTCATTAAACGGACTAAATGCCACAGCACTTTATATTGGAATTCTCCTCGTCTCTCCTTTTATGGAGATGCCTTTACGAAAGTATGGGTACAAACCGGTGATTTTAATAGGAGGAGGAATAGTCGTTGCCGCACTCGCCCTTTTTCCCGTTTGGCAATCATTTTGGTTTTGGTTTGTTTTGCGTTTACTGATTGGAATCGGCGACCACTCGCTCCATTTTGCCACCCAAACCTGGATTACTTCTTCCTCACCACTCAATAAACGTGGAAGAAACGTTGCCTTGTATGGATTATTTTTCGGAATTGGCTTTGCAGCTGGTCCACTGATGACCCCATTGGTGAACATCCATCAGTCTCTTCCGTTCATCGTTTCGTCGGTCCTTTGCTTGATTGGTTGGTTCTTTTTACTGGCTCTAAAGAATGAATACCCTGAACAGGATGCAGGAATCAATTCCTTTTTAAGAACGATTAAACGGTTTAGCCAGGCATTGAAATATGGCTGGGTTGCCTTTTTACCGCCCTTTTCATATGGTTTCTTAGAATCATCCTTAAACGGCAGTTTTCCCGTATATGCCTTGCGGACGGATATCAATGTGGCCAGTGTTTCCATTGTGTTATCGGGATTTGCCATCGGCAGTATTGTGACCCAACTTCCTTTAGGAATGATAAGTGACCACTATGGACGGAGAAATGTGTTAATCACCGTTCTATTTTTGGGGTTTTTAAGTTTTACTGTCGCAAGCTTCCTAGAGCATTCCTTAATTGGCCTATTTATATGTTTTCTTTTTTCCGGAATGGCTGTCGGTTCCACGTTCTCTCTCGGAATTAGCTTTATGACAGACCTGGTTCCAAAAAACCTTTTAGCAACAGGAAATTTGTTATGCGGAATCTTTTTCAGCTTGGGAAGCTTGAGCGGCCCGATCATTGGCGGCCTGTTTATCCAATTTTTCCAAAACGTTAATTTCTTCTATATTATTAGTACGATGCTCCTTGTTCTATCCCTGATTATTTATCTTTTTGGAAAAAGAACCGTTCCGATGCTGGAAGGCCAAAAAAATTAAGGAACGAATCTTCCTATTTTTCACGGAGCAAATACATATCCGACGCATAGAATATGTGGTAAAATAAAATAAATATAGGATAACCTTAAAAAATAAATGTTCGCTGTCATCATTCGATGACAGCTTTCGTGTTTTTTAAGGGTGCTGAGTTTGATTATTCTTCTCATTAAGAAAAACAGAAGCACTGGTAAGCTAGGACTAGAAATTTATATAAAGAAAAATATTGATCCTGATTATGGAGGGGGAAAAGATGAGTTCAGAAGCGAAATCACTTACACACAGAATACAAAAGGTTTCTCTTATTGAAAAAATTAAGCCGCATGCAGAGCTGATTGCTGCTGCGGTGAGCGGACTTTTAATTGCAGCAGGATGGCTGTTTGATAAATACGGTAACGAAGTGGATTCCATCATCGCTTATTTGCTTGCTTTTGTGATTGGAGGCTTTGCCAAGGCCAAAGAAGGGATTGAGGAAACCTATGAGAATAAAGAACTAAATGTCGAAATGCTGATGATTTTTGCTGCAATCGGTTCAGCGATTATTGGCTACTGGACAGAAGGAGCCGTGTTAATCTTTATTTTTGCCGTCAGTGGTGCTTTAGAAACCTATACGATGAATAAGAGCCATAAAGAAATTTCTTCATTAATGGAACTTCAGCCTGAAGAAGCCCTCCTCATTCAGAACGGGATCGAAAAAAGAATTCCAACCTCTGAGCTGCAGGTAGGGGATCAGATTCTTGTGAAACCCGGCGAGCGGATCCCTTCAGACGGAATGATTGTAAAGGGAAAAACCAATATTGACGAAGCTGCCATCACAGGAGAATCGATGCCCGTTTCGAAAGGAGACCAGGAGGAAGTCTTTGCGGGAACGGTTAATCTAACAGGTTCCATTACGGTTCAAGTGACCAAAGCAAGCAGTGACACCCTTTTTCAGAAAATCATTCAGCTTGTTCAATCAGCACAAAGCGAAAAATCTCCTTCCCAGCTTTTTATTGAACGCTTCGAAGGAACTTATGTAAAGACCGTTCTAGCTGTAGTAATCCTGATGTTTTTCATTCCTCACTTTCTATTGGGCTGGAGTTGGCATGAATCCTTTTACAGAGCAATGATTTTGTTAGTGGTGGCATCCCCGTGTGCATTGGTTGCATCCATCATGCCTGCCACCTTATCCGCCATATCTAATGGAGCGAAGCATGGAATCTTGGTAAAGGGCGGGGTTCATCTTGAGAATTTGAGTTCTTTAGAAGCCATTGCCTTTGATAAAACCGGAACCCTCACAAAAGGAAGACCTGAGGTAACCGAGGTTATTGTAAATGATGGCCTGGATCGGGAAGATCTTTTATGGAAAGCGGCTTCGATTGAAAATCATTCGAACCATCCGCTTGCACAAGCCATTGTCAAATATGCTAAACAACAGCTGAATCGGGAGCTTCTTCATCCTGATTCACTTGAAGACCTTCCCGGCTGGGGTGTAAAAGCAAGCATTGGCCTTGAACAGTGGAAAATTGGGAAAGCCGATTTTGTAGGAAAAGAAACGGCAGAGGCATTTGAAAATGGAAAAGCAAAAGAATTAGCCAGCCTTGGAAATACCCTTGTTTTCGTTGAAATCAATGGTGCTCTTTCCGCCATGATTGCCTTGAAGGATGTAGTCAGGGAAGAAACTAAGATGGCCATTGATCAATTAAAACAAAAAGGAATTTATACTGTCATGCTTACAGGGGATAGTCAAACAACAGCGAGCGCCATTGCCGCTGAAAGTCATGTTGATCAATTTTTTGCTGAATGCTTACCGGAAGAAAAAGTAGAGCAGTTGAAAGAATTAAAGACTAAGTTTAAAACAGTGGCAATGGTGGGTGACGGGATTAATGATGCCCCTGCCCTAGCCATTGCAAATGTTGGAATTGCCATGGGTGAAGGTACAGATGTTGCGCTAGAAACAGCAGATATTGTCTTAATGAAAAATGATTTACCAAGGATTGCAGAGGCTGTACGCCTTTCGCAAAGAATGAATAAAATTATCAAGCAAAATGTTATTTTTTCTATATCCGTCATCATGCTTTTAATTGCTTCGAACTTTTTCCAGCTGCTTGATTTGCCATTCGGAGTAATTGGCCATGAAGGAAGCACAATTTTGGTCATTCTAAATAGCTTAAGACTTCTGAAGTCATAAGGAAGACCGGGGTGATATCCCCGGCCTTTTTTCATTATCCATGAAGCACTATAATGCTCCCGCTTCTTAGTGATATCCGTTCGAGCCGTTTGCAGACCCTGAAGTTTTTTGTTTTGGATGATTCTTCTTCCCTTTTTGTTTTGTTCCGCCATCTTTTTTTGTTTGTTTTGTCATGATGTAAGCCTCCCGGTAAAATTGTAGGTAACCCCCAATCATAGTTTGAACAATTCTACGGTTTTCATAAAGGAAAAATGAGGGGAACTTAACAGTTTTTCTTACTTCTTTCACTATAAAAAGCGTTGATTTCCCCGCCTAAAACGATGATAAAAGCCGATAAATACAGCCAAATCATCAGCACGATAATCGCTCCAATACTTCCATAAGTCAGAGAGAAATTGCTAAAGTTCCCTACATAAAAACGTAATCCCATGGAGGTGACAATCCAGCCAATTGTGGAGAAGGCCGCTCCTGGAAATGCGCTTCTGCACCGTAATTTCACATTCGGAGCAATCCAATAAAGGCCAGTAAAAATTAAAAACAAAATAATCGCACTTACAAGATAGCTTAAGGCATCCCAAATCTTACCAAACTCGTCCGAAAATCCTACCTGTGAAAACAAAAATACGCCAATTTCTCTCCCAAAAACCGGTAAAATAATCGCAAGGATAAAAACAATGATCATTCCCAGGGTTAAGAGAATGGCTACTCCTCTTGCCACAATGAAGGATCGATTTTCTTTCACATTGTAGGCTTTATTAAAAGCTCTGACCACTGCATTAATTCCATTGGAAGCTGACCAGATCGTACCGATAATCCCAAAAGAAAGCAGACCGCCATTTCGGTGATTCATGACATATTTCACATTTTTCTCGATTAAATCCATCGTTTCGGCAGGAGCAAACCCTCTGATAAAACCAAGGACGTCCTGATGTGGAATCGGAATATAGGGGAGTAAGGTAAAAAGCACAATAAGAAGAGGAAACAAGGAAAGGAGAAAAAAATAGGCGAGCTGGGCACTTAAACCATTCAAGTCATCTTCTTCAATCCTGTGCCATAGTAATCGAATTAAAGATGAACGAACATTTCCTCCCTTTTCCACGCTTATCCCTCCTTCATGATTTTAATCTTCTTTAATGACGGCATCCATAAAGTCTGAGTCTTCATGATCGGCAAAGGCATCTTTTGTTTCCTTTACCATATCGGTTACTTTCGGGGTGAGTTCACGAAGTTCTTCCACTTTCTCAGTGATATAGGAAATATCCTCACTCACTTCCTCTACCGTTTCTTTGATTCTGATTGCTGTTTCTTTTATTTGTCCGGCAACCTCCCGCGGATGCTTTACTATATAGAGCCCCTTGTTGGATACCTTTAGAACATTTTCCTTCATTACTTCCCTGGTATCTCTATCTAAAAGGCTGATTACACCACCCGCTAATGCTCCATAAAGTATTCCTTTCCAAAATTGATTCCTCTTTGTCACTTTAAACTCTCCTTCTTTGCTACAATTTATCATCTTAACTCCCATTTTGCGATAAGCCCATTCCCTATGCAAGTTTAAATGGTAATATTTAATATTCTTTCATAAACATTCCCCTTTTGTAAAAGAACAAAACACTATTTTTATTGACATCTACCCATTATAATGAAAAGATGAGGATAAAAATTCAGAGAGGGTGTCCGGGATGAATTTAGCAGAAAAATCGACCGAAAATGTCGAATACATGATTGAACAAATTAAAGAAAAATTAAAGGTTTTAAACTTGGGCGCCATAAAACCAACTCATTTCGATGAAGAAATGTACGAAGATCTAAAAGAAATTTATGATTTAGTCATGAAAAAAAATTCCTTCAGTCCAAATGAAATGCAAGCTCTTGTTGAAGAACTTGGAAACCTTCGAAAAAAATAAAAAGCAGACCCTAGGGTTTGCTTTTTATTTTTGTTCTGTCAAAATGATTGGGCCATCCTTCGTAATCGCAATGGTATGTTCATATTGGGCTGAATAAGTTCCATCAACGGTTCTTGCCGTCCAGCCGTTCAAATCCATTTTTGTATGGTACATACCGATATTCACCATTGGTTCAATCGTGAACACCATTCCTTCTTTAATGCGCGGTCCTTTTCCCGGAAGGCCGTAATGTGGAACATCCGGTTTCTCATGAATTACAGTTCCAATTCCATGTCCAATGAAATCCCGTACAACCGATAGTCCTTCACTTTCAACATATTTTTGAATTGCGTGCCCGATATCACCAATTCGATTTCCTGGAACAGACTGTTCAATTCCTTTATACAGTGCCTCTTTTGTTACCCTTAATAAGTGGTCCGTTTCAGGAGAAACACTGCCAACAGCATAGGACCATGCTGAATCGGCCAATGCCCCATTATAATTGACCACCATATCGATCGTGACAATATCCCCGTCTTTCAAGGGTTCTTTTCTTGGGAATCCATGACAGATTTCATCATTAATACTTGCGCATGTGGCAAATTCATACCCTTTATAACCCTTTTGCTCCGGTGATGCGTTATTTTTTCGTAAAAATTCATCAACAAATTCTTCAATTTCCCAAGTCGTAATACCTGGTTTAATTAATTTAGCGATTTCTTTATGGCATGAAGCAAGAATTTCTCCCGCATTCTTCATTGCTTCAATTTCTCTTTGTGATTTTAAGACAATCATTGTTTTCCCTGCCTTTTTATATTTTTCAATATCCACTCTAAAAACATCTTATCTCTATCCAAGCTTTTTTTCAAAGAAGTGATTTAAGAATTCATTAATTCTTTGTTAACTCCGAGCGTATATTGTAAAAAATACGCCGTTCGTAATATGGAACTTTTATCTCCCTTTTGGTAATATTATAATATAGATTATCTTTATTAGGTGTGTGAGATGCCATGATTGGAGAACGAGTAAAAAAACTGCGTTTAGAAAAGAAAATGTCCCTTTCCGAACTTGCTGAACAGGCGGGAGTCGCAAAGTCTTATTTGAGTTCCCTAGAAAGAAACTTACAAACAAATCCTTCTATTCAATTTCTCGAAAAAATTTCGGCAGTCTTAAATGTCCCTGTTGATTATTTAATCCATGAACGAATTGATCAAGAGGAATTGGACAGCGAGTGGATGAAGATTGTAAAAGAAGCAATGAATTCAGGAGTTTCCAAACAGCAATTCCGTGATTTTCTTGAATTTAACAAGTGGCGGGCTGACCAAAATAAGTAGTATTAATTTTTTAAAAAAAGAAAGCATTCCCAAAAGGATTATTCATCTTTTTAGGAATGCCTTTTTTGTATGTAACTTAACATTGCTCAGCCAACTGCTCCTTCACATCATTTTGATTTAGAAATGTTCGAACTGTTTCCTTGTCAATTCCCAGTTTTTTTGCTTCGAGTATTAGAGTAATCCATTCTTGATCCATTACTTCCACTATACCTTCTGTGTTTCCCAACTAAACTCACCCCTAAAATACATATCGTATTCCAGGCAACCCGGCCATCATAGCAAGATGCTCTTACCTTAGATCCTCGGCTTTGCGTCCCTCTTTTTCAAAAGGTTTGCCTTTTTCTGATTGTATGGTTATAAAATAACAAAAAATTCATTATTTATTACTCAGGACTAAATACTTAATCCTTTAAGATATGTTTATTATAAATAGTTCTTTTTTAGTAGGGTGTTAGATTTTGTCAGTTCATTATCATTTTCACAAAACTTTTTGCCACAAATTATTCACTTTTTTGACATAAAACTTCCAAACCATTAAGAAACACATCATTCTCATACAAAGAATCCATATTTTCGAAGAAAAAGGAAGGAATTTTTGTCGAATTCCCTCCTTTTTCCTTATCTTTGAAATGCAATAATAGATTTAAATCCTTTTTGCCCGGGTCCCCTGCAGAAATATCGTTGAAATGAATCCGTTAGGTTTTGATTGTTTAGTTCTGGATTTACGGTTTCTTTCGACCGAATGGTTAAATAGGAACAAGAAAGACCTATTTTGCACGAGTCCTCTGTATTTAAACCCTTTAAATCCCCATATATAATTCCAGCAATAAGTGAATCACCCGCACCTGTTACGTCCGTAACCGGCACCTCAGGGGCAACCAATGCTCCGGCTTCTCCGTCTTTGGTAAAATAAATTAATCCCTTATCTCCTCTACTAATCACGACCTTTTTAACGCCCTTGTTTAGAATTTCCACAGCCGCCTTAAAAAAGTCCCCCTCGGTCCTTATTGTAATATCGGACAATACTTCTGCCTCTTTTTCATTTGCAACGAGCCATGTAATTCCATCAAGCGAACGCGGTAATTTTTCAGATTTTGATACTGAAACTGTAGCAATGCAAATAGGAATATTTTCACTCCTGCAATGTTGGATAACGAGCTCAAGGATTACTGCAGGTAGATTTGTATCGAGTAAGACGATGTCAGGCCGGTCTTGGGGCCATTTTTTTTCAATAAAGTCCTCTTCCGTATGATCATATATAGCCATATCAGCCAACGCGATTGCCATTTCACCTTCTTCATCAAGGACAGCTGTATAGGTACCCGTTGACTTTCCCGGCAGGGCCTCCAAAAGGCTTACATCCACATATTCTCCTGTTGTTTTACGAAGCCACTTTCCTTCAGGGTCATCTCCTACATAACCAAGTAAGGAACTATTAAGACCGAGACGCCCAAGGTTTTCAGCAATATTTCTTGCTACTCCGCCACAGGACATCGTACTCTTTGCAGGGTTCGATGTTTTAAAGGTAAGGTGATTTATCGTTTGTATTTTGCGATCTATATTGGCTCCGCCAATACAAAGAACATTCATGGTTTCAAACACTCCTCTGGACAGGTAACTAAGAATTAGAATTCGACAAAAATCCTCTCCTCTATAACTAGTACGATACACACCTAATAAAAACCTTTGGATAAAATTGTATTTCTCTGTATTTTGCGCAAACGTTTTCCTTGAAAAGTGAATAAATCAAGGCCTCATTCGGTCATAATTTTTTTAAAATTTTTTTAGACCGGAAAATTTGTCTAAATCGTGACATTTAGCATATAATGTAAATAATATATAAATATTCTAAATATTACAAAAATATAGGAGGTATAAGAGAAGATGACTCTTCTTCATGTATTGAATTACTCCATTCCCATTGGTTTTATTGTGTTCTTTGGTTTTCTTCTTGATCGTATGTGTAAACCTAGTAATCCGAAACAAAAAGCTGGCGATGAGTGAAGTCTAGTCAATAGAATTCACCAAAGCCAGCTTTTTTTACGAGATAAAAAAGGTTACGATTGACAGTACCACAGATGTAATCAGCATTGCGATTAGCGGGCGGGCTGCTTTTGTCCGAAGATCCCGCAGGCTGACATTTAAACCGAGACCGACCATGGCAGAAGTCAAAATAAAGGTAGTAGCCGTTGCGACCCCGTCTAACGCTGCTTTTGAAACTGGAATCGACTTGCCGAAAACATAGCTTCCAAGCAAACTCATCAAAATAAAACCAATTAAAAACCATGGAAATTCAATTTTCGTATCCCCTGTATTCGCTGTATTTTTCCGTTTTACCCAAAACATTAAAATAAAAGATAATGGAACAAGCAGCAATACTCTACCTAATTTCGCCAGTAGGGCAATCGCTAAGCCATCAGGACCAGCAGGAGCTCCTGCCAAAGCGACATGAGCAATTTCGTGAAGGCTGGTACCGCTCCAAATTCCATATTCAATCGCCGATAATGGAAGAAAAGGTCTTAGGATGGTATAAGTGATGGAAAATATCGTTCCGACTAGCGCGATAATCCCTACTCCTATCGCGGTATCTTCATCCTTTGCTTTGATAATGGGTGAAACGGCTGCAATGGCTGCTGCCCCGCATACTCCAGTACCAACCCCCAAGAGAAGAGAAAGGGATGATTCTGCTTTCAATAATTTTCCGAGCCAAACGGTTAATACTATAGCAAAAGTAATAACACCCACATCGCGTGCAAGTAGCCCAAGCCCTTGATGCAGTACAATATCAATATTTAGTTTTAAACCGTACAATATGATAGCAAACCGCAAAAAACGTTTCGCAGAAAATTGAATACCGGTGCGCAATTTTTCTGGATATCCGAAAAATTGCCGGTAGATTATCGCAATAACGATTGCACAAGCCAGCGGACCAACATGATCAAAACCAGGGACTTTTGATAAAGCATAGCCAAGTGCTGCAACAACAATCGTAAAGGCAATTCCACCTAACCATAAACCAACGGAAGGCTTAGGTTCCAGATTTTTTTGCTGAAGTCCGGCCTGTTCAGTGATAGATAAAACTTTAGCATTTAGGTTCCCCATTTTTATCACCTCATTTAATTTCTAATTTTAGAATACTCCTGGTTCATGTATAAGGAAAATAAAGATATATAATAGGGATGATAAGTAAATTCATATACATAAGGAACCGAAGCGGGGGTAATCGGATGGATCAACATTTAGAGGTATTTATAAAGGTTGTGGAAAAGGAGAATTTTTCTAAAGCAGCAGAAGATCTGCATATGACACAGCCTGCGGTCAGTCAATATATCAGAACTTTAGAGGAATCTGTCGGCGCGAGACTGCTTGAAAGGAGTAATAAATATGTGCGCCTCAATAAGGCAGGGGAAATTGTTTATCATCATGCAAAAGAAATTTTGGCACTTTACACAAAAATGCAATCATTAGTCGATGATCTGACCAATAAGGCAAGCGGGCAGATTTCGATTGGTGCGAGCTATACATTTGGTGAATATATTCTGCCACATATTATTTCAAGAATGCAGTGGCAATATCCCTTAATTCGTCCATCAATCAAGATTCAAAATACAAAGGAAGTGATTGAGCTGGTAAGAATGCATCAATTGGATATAGGAATTATCGAGGGTTTTTTGAAGGATGATCATTTAAGTTCAGAAGTCATTTCTGAAGATAAAATGGTGGTTGTTGCTTCGCCCACTCATCATCTTTTATCCAAACTTGGTGAAAAACGAATTTCTGATTTGGTGGATGAAACATGGATTTTAAGGGAGGAAGGTTCCGGTACAAGGGAGGCTGCGGAAAACTTTTTTCGCTTGCATAACTTTACGCCCAAAAAAATTATGGAATTTGGAAGTACTCAGGTGATAAAAGAATCCGTGGAGGCAGGTCTGGGGATCAGTCTATTGTCACGCTGGGCTATTGAAAAAGAGATTGTCCATAGTTACATCCGGATCATTCATATTGAGGGTCTGCCTTTCAAACGGAATTTTTCGTTGATTACTCAGTCCGCCTATCAAACAAAAGCCTTAAAGACATTTATTGAAATTGTGAGGGAGTATTTGTCGGAATTCTAATTCGTTTTTTCTGAATAGGATGTTGGAAGGACACTTTCTCGGGTTTCTACGTGATTTTGTCTTTCTAACTGCTCTGGAAGGACACTTTTACTCATACTTTTTAGTAATTTGTCCTTCCAACGCATCTGTAAGAGGGTTATTTCAACTTATTGTGCACCTTATGTTCATAGTTTTTGAAAAAAGAGGAATTCGTTTTAACGCCTCGTTTGGACATCATTTGATTGAAACGCAGAAGCTTTTCATTTAGCTTTCTTCTTAGTCCTTCCCGCTCTGCCGGGTCATCACATTTTTTCATTAAATCCTCAATTGTCGTCATTTCCCTGCGCAAATGACTTTCCTCTTCGGTATACCCAGCATTTTTTAACAACTTATAAGCCATGCGCAATTCCTTAGGAACTCCTGCGAGGTCATCGAGAGGAAGCGGCTTGCCCATCCCAGGAAGATTTTCAAACTCCCCATCTTCATATGCTTTTTTAATCCGTTCTTCTGAGACAATATGAAATAGATCCAAGTTTTACCCCCTCTTTTTACCTTACCTACTATGTAAAGTATATCAACTATCCATTTATATGCCTATTAGCTTAAATGTAATTTTTTATCCTCATTGGGGGAATGCTACAAGCGTAAACGAAAGGAGTGTTGAGTTTGGCACGTGGAGAACATTTTAATCATAAAAAGAAAAACCACCCAGGCGATTTTCCAAAAAACAGCCTGACGGAAAAACATACTAGAGAAGTCATTGAAGATGAAGAACTAATCGTCACCCAAGAAGCATTCAAAAATAGAGTTGAAGAGGAAGAGTAAAAAAGCGTGAGGAGCACCTCACGCTTTTTTTGATTACAACACAACCGGTTGTGTTAATTCAGCAAAATCCAACGTTTTTAGACCTTCTGCAGCTTTTTCAATATCCTTCGAGAAGATACGGTCTTTTTTAATAGAAGGAACAATTTCTCTTCCCTTTTCGTAAAGTCTTCTTGTTTGTGTAGCCATTTTATCCACACCACGGTATTCTACAGCCTGCATGGCACAAATTAATTCAATCGCAAGAACTCTTCTTG
>NZ_JAEHGC010000007.1 GCF_016107705.1 Neobacillus cucumis | reverse complement strand
ATGATGAAAGACAACCTAAAGAGGGTTGTCTTTTTTGATGTTTCACTACTGGCAAATAAAATTATAAAAGTGGGGAATAAAGTTCAAAAATGAGACAATAAAACAAAAAACCGGAAAATAAAAGGTTCAAAGTGTGTACATTTCAAGGGTTGCGTACCAGCAAGTATTACAATTTTTCCATCAAGTACTTAATAGCTTTATTAAAAGCGTCTCTCCATTAAGAGTGCGCTTTTTTATAAATTCTAATGGCTGTCTTAATCGATTTTTTCATTAGGATAAGTATCCTCCGCATATACATATAGATGGAAATGGAGGTGTAGTATGGCGGTTTTTTGGGGTGTAGACTCTGGAGTAAATGCTAATGAGGAAGTATTACTATGTGTCCAAAGAAACTTTGGGGAACCGGACTTTTGGGGAAGATATTTGAGCACGGTGCCCAATGCTAGCGAGGGACTTACGAAGGAAGAACTACGGTTTTTAAGATCGAAAGGCATAAAAGTTATGCCTATTTATAATGATTTTAACAACCCTGTTGGGCGGCACGAGGGAAGAGTAATGGCACGGAATGCTATTTACCATGCCCGAAGGCTGGGAATTCGTAAAGGGACTGTTATATTCGCCAATGTAGAACGGTTTCACGAAGCGGATGCGGAGTGGTTAATTGGCTGGGTGGAAACGTTTTATTCCAGTTCATATAGGCCGGGATTTTATCATGACCCAATGGTCGGGAATTTTCATAGTGCCTACTGTGAAGCCATTCAAAAAGAGGAACTCGTGAAAAATCAAGCAATATTGTGGAGTGCGAAGCCTGAAAAAGGAATCAGCACCAAACGAAGCAAACCGAAATTTAATCCGATGAAACCCAGATGTCCTGGTTCCGTTTGGGCCTGGCAATATGGAAGAGATGCAAAGGTCTGCCCAATTGACACCAATTTAGCAGATGAAAAATTATTTAATCTTATGCATTGAGATTCGACAAAATCCGGGTGGTGCCTGTCACCGCCCGAATTTTGTCGAAAAACAAGGTTTCTCCCCGCTGCTGTTTTTCATGGTAGAATGGGTAAGGATTGATTTTTTGACGGGGGTTCTTCCATGATTTCAAAAAAATGGGCGGTTTGGCTCTCTGTGATTGTATCGCAAGGCTTATTTGCCGCTTTGCTTCCGATTTGGATAAAATTATTTAATTATCTACATCCTGTCGTTTTGATTGTGGTGTGGTTCTGTCTGACCATTTTTATTTTTTTCTTAATTTTTTTGGTTACAGGAAATACAATGTCTATTTCAAAACCGGTATTATCAACTATCTTATTTTTTTATTCATGTTCCTTGCTGGTTCTTTTGTTTTTCAGGCCATCCAATCAAGAATACCAAACATATAATTTAGTTCCTTTTAAAACGATCTCCTCTTATTTAAGTGGGGAGGTTTCATTCTTAATCGCGTTTTACAACATAGCAGCAAATATTTTATTGTTTATCCCATTTGGAATTTTTGCTATGATCATAGTCAGTAAATCATCTGCCAATAATATAAAACGATTCGGGCTCCCCATTATCATGATTACAATGATTGAGGTTCTGCAATTCCTTACCAAAAGAGGAAGTCTGGATGTAGATGATTTGATATTAAACGTTTTCGGGGTATATGCAGGCTATGGATTGTCGCGTTCGATAAAGAAGGTTCTGCAAATAGATTAGAGGTAGCTGATTTTTATCGGAGGGTAAATTAAAAAAGGTCCCGAGTGTTTAAATCTGCACCCGGGATTTGGTAGCTTTTCGCCAAAAAGTAAGAGGAGAGTGTTTCATTCTAGTACAAAATAGACTCTTAAGCATTTTTTACAGCCAAACCATATTCAGTAGTAAGATTGTCAATGATTTTTTGGACCGGAAGAATTTCCTTTATTTCTCCTACTCTTGCACCAGCAAAAACTAACCCATTCTCCACATCTCCTCCAACCGATACAAGGAGGGAATCAAGTGTGCAAAAGCGATAAGAACAATTTTTTAGACAATCATGGCATTTAGCAATTTTCAACTTGTCAGGACCACTGATCAATTTTGTAAAGTTATTGATAATGGCTCTTCCTTGGAGGCCAACTGTCGTCTTAACCAGAACGGTATCTTCTTTTCGTGCATCCACATATTTTTGCTTGAAGGCAAGTGGTGCGTCACATTCCTCGCTTGCGACAAACCGAGTGCCCATTTGCACGCCGGATGCACCCATTCCAATCGCTTTTGCAATATCATCACCCGTGATAATTCCTCCTGCAGCAATGACAGGGATGGAAACAGCCTCGACAACTTCGGGAAGTATATCGAACATAGGACGGTCAGTACCAAGATGTCCTCCCGCTTCAAAACCTTCAACGACCACTGCTGCAGCGCCAAGACGTTCAGAAATTCTAGCCAATTTTGCCGAAGAGACAATCGAAATGACGGGTATTCCCGCCTGTTTTCCCCATGAGTACATATCTCGTGAGATTCCAGCGCCAGATATAATAAAATCCACTTTTTCCTCAAGGGCCGCTTTCATTTTTTCCGCAAAATCATTCATGGCAAATAATACATTTACGCCAATATATCCAGCATCTTTGACAAGGTTTTTAGCTCGTCTTATATGGGTCCTCATTTCATCAACTGAAATTCCAGTACCGGATATTATGCCAATCCCGCCAGCATTCGCAACAGCTGAAGCTAGCTTGCTTAAAGAAATGCCAACACCCATACCACCTTGCATAATCGGTACTCTCGGCATCATATGACCTATTTTCAGTTGTGGAAAGTTCACTACATAACCCCATTTCAATAAAATTATTTACTAACTCCCTTGCATCATACCATTCAGATTTTAAATTGGATGTGATAATTATCATCAGGTCATAATAGCAGGTATTTCCAATTCGACAAAATCCGGGCGGTAACAGGCACCACCCGGATTTTGTCGAATCAACTTGTCTATTTTGTGAACATTGTTTGTTTTGCATTGTAGTAATGATATAAATCACAAACCTTCGCGGGATTGCGTGATATTCTTGAGAAAAGTTATCACTAAGGTACAGTATGCTTTAGCGAAGGAGAATCGTTATGAGTGAAATGATTAATAATCGTGAACAATTTTCATTAAAAAATACAGAACGACTTGAGATGATTAAACAAATTTTTACGGATCTTCATAATGGAAGAAGTGTGGAAGAGGTAAAAGCCCATTTTAATGCGCTCATCGGTAAAATTACCGTTGATGAAATTTCACAAATCCAGCATGATTTTACCCAAGAGGGGACATTGCCGGCAGAGGAAGTGAAGCGCTTATATGCGGCGCATACCGCTCTGTTTAAAGGCTCAATCGAAGAGGAGCAGCGCCCACAGCATCCAGAGGAACAGCCAGGGCATCCGGTCCATACCTTTAAATTGGAAAATAGGGAATTAGAAAAATTAATCAAAACAAAGGTTCAAATCCATTTATGGCAATTTGAAAAGGAAGATTCACCTGAGAATGTATATAAACTCCTTGAGGATTGCAATCTTTTACTGGATATTGACAAGCATTTTAACCGCAAGGAACATTTAATTTTCCCATACCTCGAGAAATATGGAATCTATGGCCCTTCTACGAATATGTGGAGAATCGATGACTTTATTCGTGATGCGATTAAGGATGCTAAACAAAAATTATCCCATTACGAGGGAGATCAACAGGGCATCGTTCAAGTAGTTACCTATATCATCAATGAAGTAAATGATATGATTTACCGGGAAGAAAATATTTTGTTCCCAATGGCCCTCAACAATCTGACTGAAGATGAATGGGTGAAAATTGCCCATGAAAGTGACGAAATTGGCTTCTGCCTGACAGAGCCTGCTGATGTTTGGAAGCCTGAAAGACAAGCACTTATGGAGAATGCCATCTCTGAAGGGTATATCAAGATGGAAACCGGGATTTTATCGTTAAAACAGCTTGAGTTACTGTTAAACCATTTACCGGTGGATATCACCTTTATTGACCAGGACGATGTTGTGCGTTATTTTTCACATGGAAAAGAAAGGATTTTTGCTCGTACGAAAGCTGTTATCGGGCGGACGGTCCAAAATTGCCATCCGCCAAGAAGTGTCCATGTCGTCGAAGAACTGCTCGCAGATTTTAAAGCAGGCAAAAAAGATGTGGAGGATTTCTGGATTAAATTTAAGGACAAATATGTTTATATTCGCTATTTTGCAGTTCGGGATGAAAATGGAGAATATATTGGCACCTTAGAATTTACGCAAAATATTGATCCGATCAAAGCGATTGATGGCGAAAAACGGATTCTATCATAAGATTAGTAAACGGAGCCCCTTCTACTGAAATGGAAGGGGTTTTTTTGGTTTTCAAAAAAACTAAATGGAACCAATTGGATTTAATGTAAACACCCCATTGTTTATTGTGTAAAGAAATTAGCTTTAACCTATTTTCATATGTCATCTAATCCGTATTTGGCATGGTTCTTGCATTATCATTTAGTAACATAGAAAGTTACAGAAATCATTCTTCATTGGGGTATTATCAGAATTTAGCGGTTTTATATACCGTTTGGGATTTGAACTTAAATGTTAGGGGGGAACACGATGACTACTGCTTTAGCCTCATTTATAGAAGATGTAGAGTAAAACTAAAAGTATGAGTGTTAGAGACATGCTTGAGGAGGTAAAAGGTTGGTAAACATTTCGTCTCTAAAATACAAAATGTTTACTGGTAATAATGTTGAAACAAATTTTTAACTATGTAATTTCATCCGGGAGTTGCTCTCAGGTTCAGAACTCTTATTAAAAGTTAGGAATATTAATAGAATTTCTTAATTAGGGGATGTGAATAATGGTGGAAAAAGTAGTAATTGTTAGCGGTGCTAGAACACCAATTGGTTCATTTGGAGGTTCATTAAAAAAACTATCAGCATCTGATCTTGGAGCAATCGCCATTCGTGAAGCAGTGAATCGTGCTGGAATTTCTTTTGATATGGTGGAAGAAGTGGTAATGGGATCTGTAGGACAATGTGGTAGTGATGCCTATTTGGCAAGGGTAAGTGCACTAAAAGCAGGCTTGCCGAATGAAACGACAGCACAAACGGTTAATCGCCTTTGTTCCTCAGGTATGCAAGCAATTGTATCCGGAATGCAGACAATTCAAACAGGGCAAGCAGAAATCGTCGTTGCCGGCGGGGCGGAAAGTATGAGTAATTATCCATTCTTGTCTCAAAGTACAAGATGGGGGGCAAAAATGGGAAATGTATCATTAGAGGATGGATTAGTTACAGTTTTATCAGATCCATTGGAAAAATACCATATGGGAATAACGGCGGAGAATGTAGCAGAGGAGTTTCATATTTCAAGAGAAGAGCAGGATCAATTTGCCTTGGAAAGTCAGCAAAAAGCTGTCTCCGCAATTGAGTCAGGCAAATTTGCCAGCCAGATTGTTCCTGTCACAATAAAACAAAAACATGGAACTGAAACAGTAGTGGATACAGATGAATATCCAAAGAAAAATACAACCTTGGAAGGGTTAAGAAAGCTTCCTCCCGCTTTTAAAAAAGATGGAACCGTTACAGCAGGTAATGCATCCGGTATTAATGATGGTGCAGCAGTTGTGGTTCTAATGGCTGAATCCAAAGCGAAAGAGCTTGGTATTACTCCTATGGTGACCATTGTTGGGGCTGCTGTTGCAGGTGTCCGACCTTCACATATGGGAATGGGTCCGATTCCAGCAGTTAAAAAAGTGCTAAAACAAACAAATTTGACTTTGGATCAAATCGACTTAATTGAATCAAATGAAGCCTTTGCCGCCCAGGCTGTAGCTGTCTCAAAAGAATTAGGTTTACCTTCGGAAAAAGTGAATATAAATGGGGGAGCAATCGCCTTAGGGCATCCTATTGGTGCTACAGGGTGTATCATATCGATAAAATTAATCTATGAATTAATGGAAAAAAATTTAAATTATGGTTTGGCTACTCTGTGTATTGGTGGAGGGCAGGGAATGGCGATTATTTATAAAACGATTAAATAGATTAAATATAAATTTGGTCTCATCAATAGATGGGGCTTTTTTATTGCCATCTTTTCCTAATCAATTTTTATATGGATCTGTTAAAAGTTATCCCTTTTAATTTGGCACGGTTCTTGCAATATAAATAAGCAAGAAGCAGATCATCTTTATATGTTTTCAAATCATAAGGTAAAGAACCCTTACATATCCCATGTTAACTAGAAAGCGCTCTCAATTCCCATATTACAAGGAAGGTTTTCTAGGTTATGTAAACAAAATGTATATGTCTAAATAACTGGGGGTCAATTTGTATACAGAGGTATACAAATTGGCGATGGGGTAAATGGATTTCTAGAATCATAATTTAATAGTTATTATCATTCATCATACGGAGGGATAAGTTGTGCAAGATTTATTATTTGAAGTAAACGGTGGTATTGCAACGATTACACTTAATCGTCCAGATTCATTAAATGCCTTCAGTATTAACATGATACAAAATTGGATTAAGGCTCTAGAAGAAGTTCGTGACAATGATAACATTAGGGTTTTGGTTTTAACTGGAAAAGGCAAGGCTTTTTGTGCTGGCGGCGATATAAAAGCAATCAAAAATAATGATGGGTTTTTAAATATGGATGGACATGAGGAAAAGGATTTTTCTTCTACAGGTTTAAATCGAAAAAATAGTCTTTGGAAGTATGTTCAGAGAATCCCATTATTAATGGAAGAAATCGATAAACCTACCATTGCTGCAATTAATGGAGACGCAATAGGAGCAGGGCTGGATATGACGTTGCAATGTGATATCCGAATCTCATCGGAAAAGGCAAGATTTGGTGAAGGCTATGTGAAATTAGGGATTGTCCCTGGCGATGGTGGCGGTTACTTTTTACCAAGAATAATTGGATTGGATAAGGCATTGGAAATGCTGTGGACTGGAAAAATCATTGAAGCATCAGAAGCAAAGGACATTGGCCTCGTTACCCATGTTTATTCCCATGAACAATTTTTAGAAGAAGTTTATAAACTGGCCGAAAAACTAGAAAGAGGTCCACAACAAGCGATCCGCCTTATTAAAAGAACCGTACAGCAAGGGTTAAAAACGGATTTAAGGACATCACTTGATCTTGTGTCTTCTTATATGGGATTAGTAACAGAACATCCTGATTATCATGAAGGCATTAATGCACTTATTGAGAAGAGAAGACCAAATTTCGAATAAGAAAAATCAAAGGGAAGGGAGAGAAATAATATGAAAACGTTAAATCTACCAGCAGCTACTTTACCTGAAGAGGCTGAAAAATTAAGATACGAAGTTCGTGAATTCCTTGCTGAAGAATTGGCCGCAGGTACATTTGAACCGCGTTGCGATTCCTGGCTGGGGAGCCATTCCGCGGAGTTCAGCCGAAAATTGGGGGAGCGCGGCTGGTTAGGCATGACTTGGCCGGAAAAATATGGGGGACATGAACGTTCTTCATTGGAGCGATTTGTTCTTACGGAGGAGCTGCTGGTTGCGGGCGCACCGGTTTCAGCTCATTGGTTTGCTGACCGTCAAACGGGCCCGCTTCTATTAAAATATGGTACCGAACAACAGCGTATAACGTTTCTTCCTAGAATGGCGAAAGGTGAACTGTTTTTTGCAATTGGCCTAAGTGAGCCAAATTCTGGATCTGATCTGGCATCCATTTCAACCCGGGCAAAAAAAGTGGGCGATAAATGGGTAATCAATGGAACTAAGATTTGGTCAAGTGGTGCTCATCATGCTCATTATATGGTGGTCCTGCTCAGAACATCGCCGCTTGAGGATGGGAAGAAACATGCTGGGTTAACCCAAATGGTTGTTGACCTTTCTTCTCCGGGGGTAACCATTCGCCCAATTCATTTAATGACTGGTGAACACCATTTTAATGAAGTAATCTTTGAGGATGTTGAAGTTTCGGATGACATGATTGTCGGTAGTTTAGGAGCTGGCTGGAAGCAAAGCTTAGCGGAGCTGGCATTTGAACGAAGCGGCCCAGAACGTTTCCTAAGTACATACCCATTACTTCAAGAATTAGTCCTTCAACTTGAAAATTCCTCCAATCAACATGCAAAAAATAAAATCGGTAGATTAACAGCAAGGCTTTGGACTTTAAGGCAGATGTCCCTAGGGGTGGCAAGCTTGCTGCAAGAGGGGAAGTCACCTGAAATAGAGGCTGCATTAGTAAAGGATTTAGGAACAGCTTTTGAAAAAGAAGTGATTGAGGTGACGAGGGACCTTGTTTCAGCGAGACCTTCCATGAATTCAAAAAAACGACTGGAAGTGCTGCTTGCGGAAGCGATTTTACATGCACCAGGTTTTACACTTCGCGGAGGTACAACAGAAATTTTACGAAGCGTTATTTCAAAGGGGTTGGGTGTGTAATGAGTGATATTCGAAACATGCTGGTTGAGACGGCTAATAAAATCTTAAAAGATTTTTGTTCAAAAGAATCGATAATGGAAGCAGAAAAAGGAATTTGGCCTGTGGAATTATGGAACGTATTAGAAGAAACAGGCATGACCTTAGCGGGAATTTCCGAGGAGGCTGGCGGAGTTGGCGGGGATGCGGGTGATGCACTAAGTTTATTAAAAATTGCTGGTAGATATGCGGCCCCTATCCCTTTAGCAGAAACTATCATTGCTAACTGGCTTTTGGGAGCCTCTGGAAAAACAGTCTATACGGAAGCCGTAACAGTTGGGCCGGTGCGAATGGATGATTCCTTAAATTTTACGAAGGTATCTGAGGGATGGGTGGTTTTTGGGGAATTGAGAGATATCCCTTGGGCACGAGATGTAAAGGAAATTGTCCTTTTTGGTAAAACGGAGGATGGCAACACGATAGTTACATCAACGCTGTTGGAAAACTGCCAGATTCGTAAAGGGACGAATCTGGCTGGTGAACCAAGAGATGAGGTTATTCTAAATAACATTTTAATTCCGAATGAAAATGTATCCATCAATCCTCCTGTGAGCGAAACCGACTATTGGAATCTAAGTACCCTTACTAGAGTTTCTATGATGGCTGGGGCGCTTGAAAAGGTTTTAGAAATATCTGTAGATTACGCGAATGAAAGAAGCCAGTTTGGAAGATCGATTGGAAAATTTCAAGCTGTGAAGCAACAATTGGCGGTTATGGCTGGTGAAGTGGCTGCATCAAGTGCGGCTGCAGATTCTGCTTTGGCTGCATTTTGCAGGGGTACCATAGTTCATGAAGCGTCAATGGCCAAGATACAAGTAGGAGAAGCGGCTGCCCTTGTAACTAAAATTGCCCACCAGGTTCACGGAGCAATGGGGTTTACCGATGAACACCCACTCCATTTGAGTACAAGAAGACTATGGTCTTGGCGGGACGAGTATGGAACCGAAAGCCATTGGGCTGAATTACTAGGTGAGTCGGTACTTGAAAATGGGTCTGAAACCCTTTGGACCATGATTACCTCCTCCTTCATCACGGAAAAAATCAACTAAAGCGATTTCTTAAAATGGAAAGGGATTATGACGATTGATGTCAAAATATTTAAAAGGTTGAAAAAATATGTCGCAGCCCTTTTCATTACAGTTTTAAAAAAACTTCGATGGTGGTGGTAGGTTTGACCAAATGTAAAAAGGTTTTGGTAGTAGGTGCCTCCGGGCTTGTCGGAAATGCTGTAATGAAACATATGGCACGACAACGAAATATTAGTGTAGTAGCCGTATCCCGAAGGATGCCGTCCAATACATTCGGCGCTGACTTTGTCTCTGTAGATTTGACCAATCAAAAGGAATGTTCTGAGGTTTTTGGGAAAATGGCTGGAATCACACATATTGTATATGCTGCTCTTTTTGAAAAACAAAATCTTACCTCGGGATGGCTGGAGCAAGATCAAATTCGGATCAATGATCAGATGCTTCGAAACATTTTTGAACCGGTGGAAAGGGCATCAAAAGGGACTTTAACTCATGTAACCTTATTGCAGGGAACAAAGGCATATGGAGGACATGTTCGCCCATTTGCGGTACCTGCACGGGAGGGGAAATCTGATGCACGTGATATTCCCAACTTTTACTGGGCTCAGGAGGATTACATTCGAAGCAAACAGCAGGGAAAGGATTGGAACTGGACGATTTTTCGACCGCAAATCATCGTAGGCGAATCGATTGGAAGTGCAATGAATATCATTCCTGCCATTGGAGTCTACGCATCCCTCCTTAAAGAGGAAGGGAAGCCTTTGTACTACCCAGGCCAAGAAACGGCCGTAATGGAAACTGTGGATGCGGATCTTCTTGCTCGGGCAATCGATTGGGCAGGGGATGCAGGTGCTGCCTCCAATGAAATATTTAATATTACGAATGGGGATATCATGGTGATGAAAAACATTTGGCCTGCTATTGCAGAGGCATTCGAGATGGAACTTGGGGGAAGCATTCCCATTTCCTTAGCTAGTGAGATGCCTAAACGGACTGATGAATGGGATCAGATCCGTGCCAAATACAATCTTGCTTCACCTAATTTAAGAGAATTTGTTGGTCAATCCTTTCAATTTGCGGACAGGTACTTGAATGATTTGCATCATCCACTCCTAGTGTCTACTGTCAAGCTTCGCGAGGCAGGGTTTTATGAGGTATTCGACACTGAATCAATGTTTAAAAAATGGTTTAGGATTTTCCAAGAAAAAAGGCTTCTACCTTCTCCTAGTCAGATGAATAAAAGGACGAACCTCCAAGTTAATAGTATTTGAAGCTAAGGATTGAACAGGATTTGAGGGGAAGTGATGAAGTTTATAATGTGGAAAAGATACTACGATTCAAGAATAGTAACAGCAGAACAAGCCATTAGCTCGATTTTGCCTAATCAATCCATATTGATTGCGCCGCTAAGCAATGAACCTCAAACATTGGTTGAACAATTGATTGAACAGCGGCACCGGATACAGACTTCTTATATTTACACGATGGTCCAGGGGAGTAGATGCAAGTATGCCAGCAGTGATTGCCTGCCATTTTTTAAAATCAGGACATTTCTTTCCTCTCCCTTATTAAAAGGGGCATTTACAGAAGGAGACTGTGATTATATTCCAATCAATATGTCAAAAATTCCAGATTGGTTAAAACATAAAGAAATAGAAACGGTTCTAATGCAGGTTTCCCCACCCAATGAAAAAGGATTTTGCTCTCTAGGGGTTTCAGTAGATTTTATGAAAACTGCCATTCAGTATGGAAAGAACATAATCGCACAAGTAAATAGTGAAGTACCATGGATTTTTGGAGATACAGCCGTCCATGTAAATGAAATAGACTCTTTTGTTGTTTCCAACAGACCCATTCTTGAAATGTCTCCCAAACCACTTACAGATGTAGAACGGAAAATTGGGGAATATGTGGCAGAAATTATCCCTGACAAATCAACGTTTCAAATCGGAGTTGGCAGCATTGCTGAAAGCGTTTTATTGAATTTGGAGCACAAAAATGATTTGGGTGTTCATACCGGCACCTTTACTGATGGCATTATTCGTTTAATAGAAAAGGGTGTTATCAATAATAAATACAAGAATTTGAATAAAGGCAAGATTGTCGCCACTAATATTTTTGGTACAAGAAAATTATACGATTATGTTCATAACAATCCTTTATTCGAGCTCTATTCTGTAGAATACACGCATGATATTAATACTCTATCTAAAATTCAAAACTTCTATTCGATTAATTCTGCATTGGAGGTTGACTTAACAGGACAAATCAATGCTGAAAAATTTGGTTCTTATCCTATTGCCGGTGTCGGTGGACAAATGGATTTTATCAAAGGGTCCCAGGCATCCCCAGGTGGAAAATCAATTATCGCTCTGCCGTCAACAGCCAAAAACGATTCGATTTCAAGGATTTCCAAGAAGGTTGCCTATGTAACATCATTAAAATCGGAAATCGATTATGTAGTTACAGAATACGGGATTGCCACACTGTTAGGAAAATCACAAAAGGAAAGAATGAATGAATTAATTACAATTGCTCATCCAGCGTTTAGAGATGAATTAAGGTCATCAAATATAACGGTTTAAATCGTTGGAAAGGTGTGTGGTCATGTTGTTGGAATCTCACAGTGTCCGGTATGAATGTCAGGACGGAATCGCCATTATTACGTTAAATGAACCCGATTCCCTAAATGCCCTTTCAAACCAAATCAAAAAGGATTTACTGAAGTGGGTTGAAATGGCTGAAACGGATCCGGAGGTGAAAATTATTATACTGACAGGTACTGGTAAAGCCTTTTCGGCAGGCGGGGACGTTCGAGGAATGGGCAAGAGAACCACGCTAGAGTCAGTAGAAAAAATTACGAATACAACCAAGATCATCCTGCGTATCGCAGAATTACAAAAACCAGTCATTGCTGCAGTGAACGGGTATGCAATGGGGGCAGGATTTAGTTTGGCATTGGCGGCAGATATCGTAATTGCCCAAGTAAATTCGAAATTTGGTCTAAGTTTTTCAAAAGTTGGGCTGATCCCTGATTGTGGTCTATTACACTTTCTACCAAAAATTGTTGGTCCTTGGAAGGCAAAGGAATGGATTTTTTCCGGCGCTGTCTTGTCAGCAGAAGAAGCTAAGCAATATGGTATCGTGAACCGGCTGGTTGAAGAGGGCGAAGCCCTGAATGAAGCTACTGTTCTCGCAAAAGAATTGGCAAGCAGGCCACTTCAAACGATGGTTTTCGTAAAATCAATTATGGAAAAAGTTCAAAATCAAGATTTAAGGGCAACGATTCAATATGAAAATTATGCCCAAGCAGTTCTTCAACAAACAGAAGACCACTTAGAAGGGGTTACAGCATTTAAGGAAAAAAGAAAACCGAATTTTATCGGCAAGTAATTCGTTCTATTCTAGGAGGTTAGGTGGCATTGGCAGATACTAAAGCGCTTACGAAAAATGAAACGATTTATGGGCGTAATTTAAAAGTATATCAAGAAGCAAGGAAAAATCTAAATGAAGTATTAAAAAGTTCTGTTGAAAAATTCCCCGAAAGGGAAATCCTCATTTTTGAAAATAAACGGCTCACGTATCGTGAATTTTATAACCTGATTGCGAAAATGGCTGCGAATTTACAGCACCGGTACCAGTTTAAAAAGGGAGATCGCCTGGCCATTTTGTCTAATAATACCATAGAGTTTTGTATCAGTATATTTGCGGCCTCCTTTCTTGGCGGGATTGTCGTTCCACTCAATACAAGGCTTCGTCCCTCTGAATTGCAATTTATGATGAAAAATTCGGGAACGAATGTTTTGATCGTTGAGGACGTCCTTTTAAGTGTGGCAGAAGAATCGATTGAATTAGCCAATATTGACCTAAAGGTATTTGTGACAGGGAAACCGGCGCAAAACAAAAACACGCTTTGGTTCCCATTTGAATGCTTATTAGAAGAGGCTCCCCCAGCGCAAATGGCTGATGTCGATAGGACAGACCCATTATTTATCATGTACACATCCGGAACTACGGGCTTACCTAAAGGAGCACTGGGAACCCATCTTGGAATCACACAAAATGTTTTAAATTTCAGTTTGAACCTAACAACTGATGAAAGAGACCGGACCTTGATCAATATCCCATTATTTCATGTTTCTGGTTTGATTGCAGGATTCACCCATATGGTATCCGTAGGCGGCACATCGGTGTTAATGTATACCTACAAAACGCAAAAATTCCTCGAGCTGCTTGACCGTGAAAAAATTACTTATATTAATACGGTTCCAACGATATTTGTCTTTTTATTAAACTACCCTGACTTGGAAAAATATGATTTAAGTCGTTTAAGATTAGCCGTCACCGGTGGTGCACCTATGGCTGTCAGCACGATACAAAAACTGACGAGTCTTTACCCAAACATGAATTTTATCAATAATTATGGTGCTACGGAATGTACAGGGTCTTGTACGTTTTCGAGACCGGAATCTGCGTTTACAAAACCTGATTCGGTGGGAATCTTGACGAAGATTATTGATTGGAAAATTATTGATGATGATGGTGCGGAATTAGGAAGAAATAAGATTGGAGAACTATGCATAAAAGGCCCGACAGTGATTCCTGAATATTGGAACAATCCCGAAGCAACGAACAAAGAATTTATTGACAATGGGTACTGGAAATCAGGGGATATCGGCTATGTGGACGACCAAGGCTACTTTTTCCTTCTTGACCGCAAAAAAAGCATGATCAATCGCGGAGGAGAGAACATCTATACGGCAGAAATCGAAAACGTTCTTTATAATCATCCAAGTATTTTGGAAGCTGCTGTAGTTGGTCTCCCGGACAAAGTGTTTGGAGAAGAAGTATTGGCCTCCATTGTAGTGAAGGAAGGCCATTCAATGACAGACCAGGATATCCGTGAATTCGTCGGCCAATATTTAGCAGATTATAAAGTGCCAAAATATGTTCAATTTTTAACGGAATTGCCAAGAAATCCTTCTGGAAAGGTCTTAAAGAACCATTTAAAGGATGGCTATCAAAATTTACCTATTAAAAATAAATAGGATAAACGTCTGTGATTTTAAGTCTGAAATTTAAGAAAATTAAGAAGGCGGGATGGTAATGAGCTACGAATTAAGTGAACAACAAATAAAATCGAGAGAACAAATATTGAAATATATTAAAAACCATTTGGCAAACAATTCTTACAGAATCGAGACAGAAGGAATCATAAAACATGAGGATATTAAGGCATGCAAAGACTCTGGTATTTGGGATCTTGTTTTAGAGGATGGAACTGATTGGGTAACAAAGGTAACCCTATTGAGTGAAATCGCAAAAACTTCCCCCTCTTTTGCAGCTATATTTACCGACTTGATCTTAAGTAAAGCCATTTTAGTAAAGGATTTGAACCAACATTTTTACGCAACCGCCTTTGTTGAGGAAGAAGCTGGATCTGATTTAACGAGAATTCAAACTGACGCAAGGGAGACAAAGGATCACTGGATATTGTCAGGTGAAAAGTGGTTTGTAGCGAACTTACATTTGGCAGAAACACTACTTGTATTGGCGAAAACACCTGAACAGTCCTATGCAATTTTCTTGGTTCCGAAAGATTCTGATGGTCTAATCCTTGAGGAACAAAAGAAAATGGGATTAGAGGGATTGAAGCTCTCAAAAATCGTTTTCAATGATGTATCCATCCCTAAATCTTCGTTAATTATTTCATTGGGTAATAGCATTGAAGGTTTAAATCAAGCCAATATGCTTGCAAAGCTTTCCATTGCTTCGTTAGCAATCGGGATTTCAGAAGCCGCCTTAAGGGAGTCCTTGGAACGGGCTCGTACGAGACAGCAATTTGGGAATGCAATTGGTGAATTTCAGGCCATCCAATTTAAGATTGCTGATATGACGGTCGGAATCAATGGTGCCAAGACGTTACTTTATCTTGCGGCACAAAAGCTAGACCGAAAAGAAGATATCGCAACCGAAGCAGCCATGGCTAAGGTTTATTCCACTGAAGCAGCAGGCAGGGCAGTTAATCACGCCGTACAAATCCACGGTGCGCATGGTGTATTAACAGATTCCACCGTTTCTCAACTATATCGCTCACAAAGATTAACGGAAATCTTTGGCCAGACTTCTGAAATGCAGCGAATCGCAATAGCCAAGCATGTGATCAATACCATTGGAGTTAATGAAAGGGAGGTTAATTATGGATTATCGCTATAACGAAAGACAACAAGCATTAATAAAAAAAATTGAAGAGGTATGTAAGAACCAATTAATCCCGATTCAAGAAGAATTCGGTGAACAGGATGTTCTCTCATTTGATATGGTTCGGGCACTAGCAGAAAATGATTTTTATCGAAGACATATCCCTGTAAAATATGGCGGTTTGAACGAAGCAGAGGATGCGAATGCAACCGAACTATGCATCATAAGAGAAGAGCTTGCCAGACTCTGTCCGTTAGCAGAATCGACCTACTCTGTAACCGGCCTTGGAAGTTATCCGATTTTGTTGGCTGGGACAGAGGAGCAAAAAAAGCATTATTTAGGAAAAATGGTCTCAGGAGAAGAAGTATTTGCTTTTGCCTTGACAGAGCCAAATGCCGGATCAGATGCTGTTAGCCTGCAAACAACCGCAAAACTTGATGGGGATGAATGGGTCATCAATGGAAAAAAAATCTTCATTTCCAATGCAGGCGATGCAGGTGTCTATGTAGTTTTTGCCCGTACAAGTAACGCACCAGGTTCAAAAGGTATATCAACTTTTATTGTGGAAGATGACACAATCGGATTAGAGGTCTCTCAAAGATTGACTATGATTGCCCCGCATCCAATAGGAGAATTAACCTTCACAAATTGCCGGGTTCCTAAGGAGAATCTTTTGGGGGAGGAAGGTCGCGGGTTTAAATATGCCATGCAAACCTTAGATATGTTCCGTTCATCTGTCGGTGCACAGCAGGTCGGTTTTGCAAGGTCAGCTTTAGAGCATGCTGCAGAATATGCCAGACAGCGCCATGCGTTTGGCGGCCCCATCACTCAGTTCCAAGCCATTCAATTCAAATTGGCAGATATCTATACAGAAATACAGGCCGCTAAGAATTTGGTTTACTATGCTGCCCACCGCAAGGATTTAGGAAATCGAGTGACAAAAGAAGCGGCCATTGCAAAGCTTTATGCCACACAAGTGGCACAGCGTGCTGCATATGAAGGCCAGCAGATTTTTGGCGGATATGGAATGATAAAAGGAAACCCACTGGAACTTATCTATCGGGAGGTCAGGCCGGCAGCCATCTATGAAGGCTCCACTGAAATTCAGCATATGGTGATTGGTCGAGGGATGATCAATGGAAGTTTCATAGATGAAAATCTGGAAAAAGTATTATTGTGAGGTGATCAGAATGATAGATAAAAGCTTAATTGGTAAAATCAGCGAACCTGTTTATGTGGAAATTGAAAAAGGATCTATCCGTAAATTCGCACGGGCAATTGGCGATGATAATCCCGTATATCATGAAGAAAGCGCTGCAAGGGCAAAAGGGTATCCGTCCTTGCTTGCCCCCTTAACCTTTCCAACAACTTTTCGTGATGTTGAACCAGAATGGTATACAAAAATCGATAAAAGCAAATTACTGCATGGTGAACAGGAATATGACTATTTCAGGCGATTTTACGCTGGAGAGCGTTTGAAGTGCATTGAAAAAGTTGTGGATGTGTATGAAAAAGAGGGGAAAAATGGAAAATTAACGTTTCTTGTACGGGATAAGGAAGGATACGATGAGACTGATCAGTTAGTTTTTAAAGAGCGGCAGACATTAGTGATAAGGGGTTGAAAGCCATGGGAATTGAATCTAAAACATTACTAAATAAAGAAATCCCGAAGCTAGTAAAGGAATCAATTACACAGGTGCAGCTTGTCAAGTATGCCGGGGCTTCAGGCGATTATAATCGAATTCATATTGATGAGGAGTTTGCTAAAAACACCCCCTTAAAGGGCACAATCGCACATGGCATGCTGTCAATGGGTTTTTTAGGGCAATATTTGGATAAAATCGCCGGTGATGTATACGATGTGAAAAATTTTAAAGTCCGGTTTCGTTCAATGGTGAGGCCAGGAGATACCATTACGTGCATAGCGGAAGTATTGAACGGAGATCATCAAGAAATTTCATTAGAACTTAAAGCGTTGAATCAATATAACGATACGGTTATATCAGGTAATGCAGTTCTTTTAGTGAAGGAATAGGGAGGGGTATTCGTGAGAGAAGCAGTTATTGTTGAAGCGGTAAGATTGCCGGTTGGGCGAAGAAAAGGGGTATATTCGGAAACCAGATCGGAGTACCTCTTAAGTGAGGTCCTAAAAAGCATTGTCGAGCGTTCAGGGATTGATCCAAAGGAAATCGAAGATGTCATCGTCGGCTGTGTAACCCAAAACGAGGAGCAGGGGAACAATATCGCAAGAATCTGCACCTTAATGGCTGGTTTGGATATTCAGACAGCGGCAACAACTTTAAATAGAAAATGCGGTTCATCACAACAAGCAATTAACCAGGCAGCACAAGCAATCATTGCAGGAGATCAGGATGTTGTCATTGCTGCGGGTGTGGAAAATATGACTAGGCATCCACTTGGAACAGACCGGGTAGAATCACCTTTAGAATTAACAGAAAGGTATGAAATCATCCAACAAGGAGAATCAGCAGAAAGAATCGCCGAAAAATGGAGCATTACCCGTATAGAACTTGATGAGTTTTCCTTAAGAAGTCATAAATTAGCGGAGCAGGCAAGGAAAAGTGGAGCGTTTAATAGAGAAATCGTGCCAATTGAAGTAGAAAAAGACGGAGAAAAAATCCTTGTAACAGAAGACGAAGGAATCAGGCCAAGTACCACATTGGAAAAACTCGGCACATTAAAACCTGCATTTATGGAAAAGGGCATCATTACAGCGGGGAACTCAAGCCAAATTAGTGATGGTGCGGCTGCAGTGCTGATTATGTCCAAGGAAAAAGCGCTGGAATTGGGGCTGAAGCCGAGGGCGAAAATCATTGCCCGTGATGTGATCGGTTCGGATCCAACGATGATGTTAACAGGTCCAATTCCAGCAACGAAAAGGATTCTTGAGAAGGCTGGGTTAACAGTAGAAGATATTGATATATTTGAATGCAATGAAGCGTTTGCCTCTGTTGCTTTGGCTTGGGCCAAGGAAATGAATCCTGATCTTAATAAGGTGAACCCGCGTGGGGGAGCAATTGCTCTTGGACACCCTACCGGCGCAAGCGGTGCAAGAATTATGACTACACTTCTCCATGAATTGGAGGATATGGATAAAAAATATGGGCTTCAAGTTATGTGTTGTGGAGGAGGAATGGCAACAGCCACAATCATTGAGCGTCTCTAATAGGAATCTATGAGGTGATCGATCTTGAACAATACAATCGTAAACTTTTCGCAGGATCTCTTTTCTCCTTTTTATATTGGATCAGTAAAAGTGAAAAATCGAATCATGATGGCGCCAATGGAAACCAATATGCCTTCCTTAACAGGAGAGGTTAACGACCGCGTGATTCAATACTATAAAGAAAGAGCAGAAGGGGGAGCCGGTGCGATTATTGTTGAATTTACCTGTGTGGATTCCCCAGTAGGGAAGGGAACGGAAGCACAATTGGTCATCGACCATGATGGCTATATCCCCGGTCATACTTATTTAACGGAAGAAATTCAAAAATACAATTGTAGAGCCTTTTTACAGCTTCACCATGCTGGAAGACAGACGAATTCGAAAATCACTGGCTTCCAGCCGGTGGCTCCTTCTCCGATAGCCTGCAAAGTGATGCGGGCAGAACCAAGAGAATTGACGACAGAAGAAGTAGCCGATTTGGTTACTAAGTTTGTACGGGGGGCAAAAAGAGCCAAACTAGCCGGATACGATGGGGTGGAATTACACGCAGCCCATGGCTATTTGTTAGGCAGTTTTTTATCTCCTTACACGAACAAAAGAACTGATCGGTATGGCGGAAACACCGTCAATCGAACCAGAATGATTCAAGAAATTATCCAAGGAATTAAAGCCAAGGTTGACCGGAATTTTCCCGTTATTGTCCGATTCAGTGCAGATGAATTTGTTGAGGGCGGCTTAAAAATTGAAGAATCAATCGAAATTGCAAAGCTTTTAGAAAGCTATGGGGTTGATGCCATTCATGTTTCGACTGGGACTTTCGAATCCAATGACAAAAATATTGATCCTATGTCGGCAAAACAAGGATGGCGTATTAAATTGGCAAGTGAAATAAAAAAACATGTAACCGTTCCGATTATTGGCGTTGGTGTCATTCGTGAGCCGGAATTTGCGAATGATATCATTCAATCTGGGAAAGTTGATTTTATTGCTTTAGGAAGAGCGTTGATCGCAGACCCTAAATGGCCGGAAAAAGCCCGGAAGAAAAACTACAAGGAAATTAATCGCTGTACTACTTGCGGGTATTGTACTGACCGCCTCCGCCAGCACCAAAGTATCCGTTGTTCCGTGAATCCAAGAGCGGGTCGTGAATTATCGCTGCCCGAATTGCAGCCAGTAATTAATCCAAGTAAAAAGGTCCATGTAATTGGGGCAGGGGCAACAGGAATGTATACGGCTGTCCTCGCAGCCAAAAGAGGATATGAAGTCTTTCTTTACGAAAGAGAAAATCAACTCGGGGGGTTATTAGATGTTGCCAGTGCCCCCCCAGGAAAAGAAAATTGGAAATGGTTTAAAGAGTACTTAATCTATCAGATAAAACTGTTGCCAAAGATTTCGGTCTTTTTAAATAAACAAATTCATACTGAAGATTTAGTCATAATGGAGAACGACTATGTCATTGATGCATCCGGAATGGTTCCGAAACAAGATACTCAGTTAAAAAACGCCCAAATTCCGATTGTTAGTGTAGTGGATGTCTTGCAAAATTATAAAATTGAAAACCGGAATGTTCTTATTCTTGGTTCCCGGGGAGCGGGTTTAGAAGCGGCAAACTTTCTTGCAGATAAGAAGAATATGGTAGTTGTCATTGCAAGGTCGGGTAAACGTGCCAATGGATTAAATATTGATTTAATCAACCGGATGGACCTTTTAAATGAACTGAAGGAAAAGAATGTGAAGATCATGAATCAAACGGATATCTTGGTTGATCGCAATGGCAGGTTCCAATTTTATCATACGGAGAGTAAAGAGAGGATTCCGTTTGATTTTAATCCCGATGTTGTGGTTTCAGCAAGAGGGTTTGATTCAAATCCGATCTTAGGGGACAACGAAAACATCATAAAAATCGGAGGCAGCAATGAACCTGGAAAAATATTAAATGGAATTTGGATGGCCTATGTTGAAGTGAGCAAATTTCATTAAGGTATACACGATAAACAGATCTAGGGGAGAGGCTATCTCCCTGCACTTTATATTAGTAGTTTTATAGGAATAATAAGGATTTGAAGTGAAATAGCTCCTTGAATAGAGATACATACTTTTTTAGAAGGGTATACAAACTGTATCCTGTCTACAAAAAGGAAAAAAAGTATACAATCCATTTACTGAAAATTCCAAAAAGGGTAATAAAATTACGAAATTCGTGCTTATTTTATTTGGCATGGTACTTGCATGTTAATTAAGTGATTAAATCAAAGGAGGGTCATTTTGTGAGAAAAAAAGTACTTTCAGTTTTCGTAATAATTTTGGTTTTAATTTTAGGGGCATGTTCACAAGCATCAGGCGGTTCGGGTAAAAATGAAAGCGGAAACATAAAGATTGGTGCGGTTCTTCCATTGACAGGCCCTGCGGCTTTGTACGGCCAGCAAACATTGGATGGGGCAAAATTAGCTGTAAAAATGATTAATGATGATGGCGGAATATTAAAAGGACGTAAAATTAAATTACTTACAGAAGATGATCAATCGAAACCTGAGTTAGGTGTGACGAAATATAAAAAACTGATTGAGAGCGACAGGGTAGATGCCATTACCGGCGGGGTAAACAGTTCTGTTAACATGGCAACAAAAGAGGTTGCAAAAAATAAATTAATAAATGTTGTAACCGTTTCTAAAGCTCCAGAAATTATGTCAGATCGCGATCCATATCGATTCCGGTTAAATAGCACAAATGACATGGATGGAAAAGCATTCCATAACTTTATTGCTCAAACGTTAAAGCCAAAAACGGTTGCCGTTATCGCTGAAAATACGGACTATGGCCAGGCAGAATTAAAAGCTTTAAAAGCAAACTGGTCCGGAAGTGATGCTCCAAAAATCGTGGCTACTGAATTTTTTGAATTAACAGATACAGATTTTACCAACCCGTTAACGAAATTAAAGGCGGCCAATGCAGATGCATTATACGTGGTTGGTGCAGCGATTGAAATCAATTCTGCGATCTTTAAGCAAGCTCATCAATTAGGTTTCAACAATACAATGAAGCTGCTTGCACCAGGAAATATTAATTCAAAGATGGTCGAGTTAGCAGGAGAAGGGTCGGAAGGAGTTATTTCTGCTGACCTTTATCAAAACTCGATTGACAATGAGATGAACAAAAAATTTGTTGCAGCTTTCGAGAAGGAATACAATCATAAACCTGAAAAAATGGAAATGTTAGGTTTCGAATCAATCTGGTTTGTTGCAAAAGCAATGGATAAAGCAGGATCCTCAAATGATTATAAGGCGATTTCCAAAGCATTGGAAGGGAATGACTGGCAATCACCAAGAGGAGATTTAAAGTTTGAAAACGGACAGGCGTTAGGAAAAGTCATCCCATTAACGGTTAAAGACGGTAAAATCGTTCCTTACCAACAGTAATGGGTAAATATACAGCCAAATAGCTTTCTGCTAAATTAGGAAGCTATTTGGTTGTTATAACTTAATAGAATTCAATGGAAACACCTTCCTTGAAAACAGTCTTTACCCTTGGCGGGAAGAAAGGGGGATTTATTTTTGGAAATCCTAAATCAATTAATTGCAAATGGATTAGTTATTGGACTAACCTATACATTATTTGCTCTAGGAGTAACGTTAATTTTCGGTATATTAGGAATGATTAACTTTGCCCATGGTGAATTTTATATGCTTGGGGCGTTCGGTTCATATGTACTTCAACAGGAATTGGGATTGAATTATTTCCAAGCAGGGATCGTAACCATCATTATTATCTGTTTAATTGCCTGGTTGATTGAGCGCTTTACATTAAGGTCTTTACTAGAAACTGATCATCTAAATTCGTTGCTGGCAACGTTTGGTTTAAGTATCGTTCTATTAAACATGGTTGCAATTGCTTATGGTTCGACTCCTAGACAAATTAGCAGCCCGTTTAATAGTGTTCTGCACATTGGGAATGTATTTATCACTCAGCAAAAAATTGTAATTGTCTTCTTGGGGATCGTTGTCATTCTGTTGTTAAACCTCTTTATCAAACACAGCCATTTAGGAAAACTCATGCGCGCTGTATCTCAAAATCGAATGGGAGCTATGGTTTCAGGGATTCCTATTAAAAAAATATATTCCTTTACCTTTATCTTTGGTGTTTCAATTGCCTCACTTGCAGGAATTCTGATCGGTCCAACCACCTATGTCACCCCAACAATGGGGATGAGCGTTATGTTAAAAGGATTTGTAATTGTTATTTTAGGTGGTTTAGGAAGTGTCCCAGGTGCAATTATCGGGGGAATGCTGCTGGGATTCGTTGAAACTGGGGCCTCATCGCTAGTAGGAAACTCCTGGAAGGACATTATTGGGTATGTCATCTTAATACTCGTATTATTAATTCGGCCGCAAGGAATCTTTGGATTTCAAAGGAGGTCTCAATAATGCAAAAGAAGCTGGCCTACTTCCTATTATTCCTAATCCTACTCTCTCTCCCGTTTATTTTAAATAATCCTTACTATTTAAATATTATTATCACATTCGGAATTTTCTCGATCCTTGCATTAAGCCTTAATTTTATTGTCGGTTATATTGGAGAAATATCATTTGGTCATGCTGCATTTTTTGGATTGGGCGCTTACTTTACGACAATGATAAATCAAAGTCTTGAGGTTCCATATTGGATCAGTTTAATCCTTGCTTTAATTTTTACAGGCTTCATTGGAATGTGTGTTGGCTTTTTGTCCCTTCGCCTCCAAGGCGTTCATTTTGCGATTATTACACTGGCATTTGCTGAAGTTTTTCGCTTAATCATCCTGAATTTAACTGACATCACCCGTGGCGCAATGGGCTTAAGTGTTTCTTCTCCCACGCTGCCCTTTACGCAAATGTCTTTGTCAGATCCCCTGGTTTTTTACTACTTTGTTTTTCTAATATTAGTAGGAGTAATTTATTTTATTAAATTTACACTGAGGATACCTTTTGGAAGAGGAATTGTTGCAATACGGGAAGGAAATTTATTAGCAAGCTCAATTGGGATCAACGTATCTAAGTATAAAATTATTGCTTTTACCATTTCAGCTGTTATTGCCGGGCTTGCGGGTGCCCTTTATGCCCCATTTGTTGGCATTATTACCCCAGATCTTTTGTCGGTTCATTATACAACCGAGGCATTATTGATGGTCATTGTAGGTGGAAAAGGATTTTTACTGGGACCATTGTTCGGTGCCTTTATATTTACGATTATCCCGGAATTTTTATGGATGTCCCCAGAAGTACAGCTGCTTGTATTCGGTGTCATTCTAGTTTTATCGATTAAGTTTATGCCGAAAGGGATTGCGAATCTTATTAAAGTGATTCGTACAAAAATCCAAAAGGATAAAGGTACGAAATCCCATTTATCTCCTGTCGTTGAGGAAGAAAAGGAGGTGTCGTAGTTTGGCATTATTGTCAGTTTCTAATTTAAGTAAACGTTTTGGAGGATTAACGGCTAATTCTGATATTTCCTTTAATGTAGCTGAACAAAGTATTGTTGGAATTATTGGGCCTAATGGCGCTGGGAAAACCACTTGCTTTAATCTCTTAAGCGGGTTTTTACCACCAACAGATGGGGAAGTAATCTTCTCCGGCACAAATATTACAAAATTGAATGCCCATCAAACGGCATCATTGGGAATGGTGCGAACCTTTCAACATACAAGCGTTTTTTCAGAGCTTTCCGTTCTCGATAATATTTTGACCGGGCAACATTTAGAAGTAAAAGGATTATTAAAATTAGCCTTTATGAATCGAAAGAAATACGTTGAAAAACAAG
Source organism: Neobacillus cucumis (assembly GCF_016107705.1). The sequence continues at coordinate 282,705 of NZ_JAEHGC010000007.1, read as the reverse complement.
ACAAAATGAAAGAGAAAGCGATCGAAATATTGAACTTAATGGAATTAGAAGATAAGAAGGATATGATTGCCAAAAGTCTACCTTATGGAGAACAAAGGAAGCTGGAGATTGCCATTGCCTTAGCGGCTAATCCTAAATTATTACTTTTGGATGAACCGGCAGCAGGGATGAATGAAACCGAGTCTGCAAAGCTAGTTCAAATCATAAGAAAACTAAAAGATAAAGGACTCTCCATCTTGATCGTTGAACATGATATGAAGGTGGTTATGAATCTATGTGACTATATTGTGGTTTTGGATCAAGGAACAAAAATTGCTGAGGGAACCCCAAAAGAAATTAGTACCAATCCTAAAGTGATAGAAGTTTACCTTGGAACACCGGATGAAGATCACCACATAGAAGAGGAAGGAAGTGTGGAATATGCTTAGTTTAGAGAATGTCCATATTTCATACGGCCCGATTAAAGCCATTAAAGGAATTTCTCTTCAGATTGATGAGGGGGAAATGGTCGCATTAATCGGTGCAAATGGAGCTGGAAAGAGTACAACCCTTAAGGCCATTGCAGGAATTGAACCCATTGAATCAGGCGAAATTAGATTTAATGGACAGAATATATCAAACCTTCCATACAATAAAACCAGCAATCTCGGCATTACTCTTGTACCTGAAGGCCGTCAGCTATTCCCTGACATGACCGTAAAAGAAAATTTAGAAATGGGTTACAAGAAATCCAGGAAGGGTGCAAGTTTACTAGAATTACTTGAAAAGGTATACGAATATTTTCCAGATGTATACACGAAGAGAAATGAACTTGCAAGCAGTTTAAGCGGAGGTCAGCAGCAGATGGTAGCGATTGGAAGAGGGATTATGTCAGAGCCGAAACTTCTGATGTTTGATGAACCTTCCTTGGGATTAAGCCCCGTATTGGTACAAAATGTGGTCAAAATTATTCGGACTTTGCATGAAAAAGGACATAGTATTTTACTAGTGGAACAAAATGCAAATATGGCCCTTAAAATAGCGAATCGAGGTTATGTCTTAGAAATGGGGAGAATTGTCTTGGAAGATCAGGCTCATTCTCTATTAAAAAATGAAGAAATAAAAGCAGCGTATTTGGGGCTTTAAATCGTTAGAATCACTATTTACATAGTGGAAATAAGAGATTAGGAGATGATTGGATTGTTATTGCATGATCAAGTTGCCATCGTGACGGGTGCAGGAAATGGGATTGGGAGAGCAGCGGCCATTGGATTAGCCCAACAAGGTGCAAAGGTTATTGTGAATGATATAAACGAAACAGACATAGCTGTAACCGTTGAAGAAATCAGAAAAAATAAGGGGGAAGCCTATGGAGTTCAAGGAAGCGTTGCGGTTTATGAGGAAGCAAAAAGAATGGTTGATGCCGCTGTTGAGATATTTGGAACGGTAAATATTCTCGTTAATAATGCAGGAATTATTCGCCCTGCAATGATTCACAAAATGGATGAAGATCAATGGGACAAAGTAGTAGATGTGAGTTTAAAAGGGGCGTTTAATTGTATTAAAGCAGTTGCACCTATTTTTATAGAAAGAGGGAAGGAAAACCCAGAGGCATTGTCGAATGGAAAAATTATCAATGTTACGTCCACTGCTGGTTTAGGCGGAACCATTGGCCAGATCAATTATAGTGCGGCAAAAGCGGGTGTCATTGGGGTGACGATGTCAACTGCCCGTGAGTGGGGCCGCTACCGAATTCAATCAAACGCGGTAGCCTTTGGGGTCGTTGAAACCGATATGACCAAAACGATTCGAAGTGATAAATTTGCTGATACCTACAAAAATAAAATCGTATTAAACCGTTTTGCCAAAGTGGATGATGTCGTACCGGGGATTGTCTTTTTAGCATCAGGCGGATCCAATTACATTACCGGACACGTTTTAAACATTTCTGGCGGTTCACATATTGGATTTTAATAGAAGAAGGTTTGAAGGCAAAATTACAATACGAATCGGGGGATTATGATGCCGCAAATTATTGATTTAACAATGGGAATATATGAAGGAATGCCGCAGCATCCTGCACACGGACGCACGCCGCTTTTTTTATCTGGAACTCGTAATCATCAAGCCTATATGGACTTTAAGCGAATCAACCAATACGATGAATCGGATATTATTTCATTTGAAAATGAGCAAATCGTTATTTGTGGACACACTGGTACTCATATGGACTCCTGTTTTCATGGGGATCCGGAATCAGAATTTACCATTGATAAAATGCCTCTGGAATGCGGGTATGGAAATGCAGTCTGGCTTGATGTGTCCTTTCGTTTCGGACCAAAAGCAGTTGTAACTGCTAAAGACCTGCAAGAAGCTGAGTTTCGGTCGGGAACAAAAATCCAGCCAGGGGATATTGTGTTGATCTTTACGGGCTGGTCAACGATTAATGATCCAGTAAGGTATGCATTTGAACATATGGGTTTATCAAGAGATGCTGGTGAATGGCTTCGCGAGAGAAGAGTTAAAACAGTCGGAATTGATAACTGTAATGTCGATGCAGCGGGAGAATTATCGATGCCCGTTCACATGAATTTTTTGAAACCGCGGATTCTAGGCTTACCTAATGACGATTTTATTGCCATCATTGAAAACATGGTAAATATCAATAAGATTCCAAAATCCAGATTTACTTTTTCAGGAGCGCCAATTCCGTATATTGGTAAAACAGGAGGGCAAGTGCGTGCCTTAGCGATTATCGATTAATAGGATGGTGAAATTATGCTTTTAAACAATAATTCCTTGCAGGAATTCATATTTAAAGAAAGTTTCGAACCAACGTCGATTCATGACTTTCCAATGGTTCAGGTTTTGAATTATATTCATGATGGAGTTGTTGTTGTAAATGAAAAGGGGATAATCGTTTATGCGAACCCCTCTTATACCAGGATTTTACAAGTGCCTGTTGAGAGAGTAATTGGCAGGAAAATGAAAAAAGTAGAACCAAATGCACGAATTTTAACGGTTATGGAAACCGGCGTCCCTATTTTACATGAGCCCGTATATCTTGATCATTTAAAAGCAGAAGTAATAGTGGATGCAACACCACTATACAGTAATGGAAAAATTATTGGTGGTGTCACGGTATTTAAACAAGTTAATGAGGTCGTTCGTTATTATAATGCGCTGACGAAATTAAATGAAATTAAAAAAAGAGAACAAAAGCAAAAGGAGCAAAATGAAGGATCGGAACTAAAGGACCCGTTCAAGAAGATTATCGGCAGCGATCCCATTTTTATCAAGAGCTTAAAAAAAGCCTCAATCGTTGCTGTATCGAATGCCTCCATTCTGTTAAGAGGGGAAAGCGGGGTTGGGAAGGAAGTTTTCGCCAAGGCGATTCATGAATCCAGCTCCCGCAAAGATGGTCCGTTTATTAAAATAAATTGCTCTGCAATTCCAGAAACCTTAATCGAATCAGAACTCTTTGGATATGAAAATGGGGCCTTTACCGGAGCCAAAAAGGGTGGAAAAATCGGGAAATTTGAATTAGCCCATGGCGGGACAATCTTTTTGGATGAAATTGGAGATATGCCGATAAATGTTCAAGCAAAATTACTGCGGGTATTACAAGAAAGGGAGCTTGAGCGAGTTGGCGGCGATCAGACCATTAGGGTGGATATTAGAGTGATCGCAGCAACTCATCAAAATCTTCCGGAAATGATTAAAATGAAACAATTTCGTGAGGATCTCTACTATCGAATAAATGTGATGCCCATCTGGATACCTGCTTTACGAGAAAGACCGCAAGACATTGAATTATTAGCGAACTATTTTACGGAGAATTTTTCGAATATTTATAATAAAAAATTAATTTTTTCAAAGGATGTAATAGAGGTATTAAAAGCCTATCATTGGCCTGGAAATGTCCGGCAAATGATGAACATTATTGAACATGGAGTTATTTTATGTGACAGTTCGGTTATTCAAATGGAACATCTACCTCAGGAAATAACCCAAAATCAAACCGTCGAAGACCAACCGTTCGTAAAAGAACAAGAAAAAACTCATGAAATAGATGAAGAGGGCTCGGATGAACGTTCAAAATTTATTTCCGCATTAAAAGCAGTACAGTATAACCGTACAAAAGCGATGGAACTTCTTGGGGTGAGCAGACGAACATTTTATAAAAAACTAAGAAAGTTTAACATAACCTTACAATGAATCTCTGTATGGGGATGACCGACAGATTGTATATGGATAAAGTTAAAGCTTCTTTAAAACGGAGGTCATTTGATGGATGTTGTAATTCTTGGGGCAAACGAGCAGGCATTAGAATTAGCCTTATCAATTTCAAGTAAAGCGAATTCCATTACCTTCTTTGATAGGGATATAGAGTTACTAGAAAACTTGCAAGACGAATTTGAAAATGATAGTAATGATAAACTAGGGATTAAATTTTGTTCAGATTTAGACTTTGACCAAAATCATCCATTGTTTATTTTTGATTTTTTGCCTGACAGCGAAGAAAAGTTTAACGTGCTTAAACAGCTTCGTTTCGGACTATTAAATGGTAGTTTATTCTTTACAACAAGTAAAATTTATTCTGTTTCAAAAATCGCTTCCTTTTTACAAGACCCAAAATGTGTAGTCGGATTACAATATTTATCCCCTTTTGAAAATTCCCAAGTGATTGAATTGGTTAAAGGAATCCATACTTCGGCTAGGTCCTTGGAAAGGGCTAAGCGGTTAATGGCGGATATGGGTAAGGAAATAATGGTCGTGAAAGATTCACCAGGGTTTTTATTAAATAGAATGACAATTGTTCTCATTAATGAAGCAATTCATCTATTAAATGAAGGACTCGCAACACCAAATGAGATCGACACGGAAATGGAACTGGCTCTCGGTCTAAAGTTAGGTCCTTTACGTCTAGCTGACCATATTGGCTTAGACATTGTTTTAAGTATGTTAAATTCGCTTTATAAAGGAACAGGAAACCCGAAATTTCTTCCCTGCTCCTTGCTGCAAAATATGGTATATTCCGGATATTTAGGTCAAAAAACCAATTCAGGTTTTTACAGTTATTCTGCTGAAATATTAAATTTTCCTCATTTAAAAGTCTATTAGTCGCCCTATTCATTTTTTTATAGAAATTTTTTAGGTATTAAAAATTGGAAAAGAGAGGGTTGGATTATGGGAAATCGTATTTGTGAGTTGCTTGATGTGAAGTATCCAATAATAGAAGGAGGGATGGCTTACGTTGGGAACGGGGCTTTGGCTGCGGCAGTTTCCAATGGTGGGGGATTTGGACAAGTGGGTTCGGCAGGAAGATCACCTGAGAACTTCGAAGAGGAAATTTTGCTTGCTTCCCAATTAACTAAATCCCCTTTTGGGGTTAATCTTCCGATTAGTGAACACAAAGACAATCAGCCATATATAGATGTGATTGCGAAACATAAGGATAAGATCAAAGCGGTTAGTATTAGCGCTGGGAATCCTTCCCCATTCATTCCTATTTTTAAGGAAATGGGTTTAGTGGTAATGGTGATCACGGCAACTGCCAAACATGCATTGAAAGCTGAAAAAAGCGGCGCTGATATTATTGTTTGTGAAGGATATGAGGCTGGAGGGCACAACGGTGGAGCGGAATTGACGACCTTTTCATTAGTGCCGCATGTTTCAAGAATTGTCGGGGTTCCGGTTGTGGCAGCTGGTGGAATCATGGATGGCCATGGAATGGTTGCGGCGATGACGTTAGGCGCTGATGGCGTTCAAATGGGAACTAGATTTGTAGCGACAAAGGAATGCCAGGCCCATGAAAATTATAAGCAATATTTGGTAGATTCCAGTGACGATGCCACCACCATTTTAACACGAAAAATTGGCGGAGTAATTCGTGTTCTGAAATCAGATTATGCTTTTAAGGTACAGAAGATTGATCAAGAGACTTCCTCCATAGAAGAAATCCTCCCTTATGTGCGTGGAAGCATTAATAAAAAAGCCGTAATCGAAGGTGATTTTGATAATGGCTGGGCAAGTGCTGGGCAGGGTGTAAGCTTAATTAACGAGATTATAAGTGCTGAAGATGTAGTAAGAAACATCGTAGAGGAAGCAAATAACGTAATAACTAATTTAAAAAAGATTGATGTATTAACTAGATGTTCTAACTAGTTTGTAAATCTATTTGTGTTTAAAGGAGGTGTACCATTATACCTCCTTTAAATTTACATTTTTTACATTTTCAAAATTGAGGAGCATGAAATTGGAAATCTATCAATATGATGTGGTTTGCATTGGCAGCGGTGTGGCTGGGATGATGGCAAGTATTTCTGCGGCGGAACGCGGATTAAATGTTTGTGTCGTTTCAAAGGATCCCATCGGCTGGGGAAATACTCGAATCTCCGGCGGGATTGTCACAACAAATGAATCGAATGAAAAAGCATTATATGAAGATCTATTAAGAACCGGTGAACAGATTAATCAAAAAAATCTCGTTAATACCCTTCTTAGTGAAAGTAAAAATATCAATGACAAGATTGAAAAGTGGGGGCATATTTATCTCCGAAATCCTGATAACCCAATAGAAAAGGAGTTTGTAAAACCTGGGGGGCACACCATACCTAGAACGTTAAAATCCCATAACCGCGGGATTTCGATTGCGAATTCCTTGCGCAGCAAATTTTTGTCTTTAGATATCAAAACACTGGAAGAAGTCATTGTTTGTAAAGTAATTGTGCAGGAAAAGAGGGTTTCGGGAGTTCTTTGTTATGACTGGAATGAAAACAAATGGATGGGTATTCATTCGCCGCATGTTATTTTAACATGCGGCGGTGCAGGAATGATTTATTATCCCCATTCTGATAATATGCGCACGTCAACAGGGGATGGATATGCATTAGGTTTAAGAGCGGGTGCACGGTTAATTGATATGGAACAGATTCAGTTCATTCCATTCGGTGTTCTTTATCCAAATGGAATGAAAGGCTTGGAAGTGGGTGATACCTCTGCTGCAGGTCCATATGGTGTTCTCCGAAATAATCGGGATGAAATTGTTGTGGAGGATGTATCGAGTAAAACAAGAGAGTATGTAAGTAAAGCAATTGCCCTTGAAGTAAAAAATGGAAATGGTTCACCGAATGGCGGTCTTTGGCTTGATCCAACTGAAAATCGCAAACATGAAGATGGTGGAAAAAACTGGCAGCATTGGAAATCAATCGGGACCATTAATACACTCAAGATGGCATATGGAACAAAAGCTTCACAATGGCAAGAAAAATTTGAAGTTTGTCCAACTCAGCATTATTTTATGGGCGGGCTAATGATTAATGAGAAGGGCTGTACCGATATTTCCGGGCTGTATGCAGCTGGTGAAACCGCAGGCGGATTACATGGTGCCGGACGTATGGGGTCAATGTCATTATTTGATGGATTAACCTTTGGAAAAGTGGTTGGGAAGGAGATCAGTAAAAAGGAAAAAGAAAATTTTGTTTTAGAAAAGGACCATTTTCTCCAGGAGAAAGAAACACTGATCAAACAATTTGCCGGAGAAGGCAATGAGAAACCGATTCGTCTAAAAAGGGAAATAAGTAAAATTATGTGGGAAAATGTTTCCATCATTCGTGATCAAACAAGTTTGAACCGAGCATGGAGTGCTTTAATGGAGATTGAAAAAAGGTCAAAGTGTATCAAGGTTTCTTTTGAAGGAAAACATAACAATCGATTTTTGGAGACGGTGGAGCTTCGATTTATGATTGATACAGCAAAATCAGTGGTATTAAGCGCTTTAAAAAGGACGGAGTCAAGAGGCAGCCATTATCGAAGTGATTACTCTGAAAAGAATCAAAAATGGCAGCAGAAAAATGTCATGGTCAAATTTTTTGAAGAAGAGCATTTAGTTGAGGTGAAAAACAATGAGTGAAATTTCTATTTATGTAAAAAGAGGTGCAAATCTGCAAACCACTGAGAAGTTTACACTAGATTTATCACTTGGGGATTCCACTGTCTTAGAAGCTCTTCAAATCATACAAGAGGAATTTGATGATACCTTAGCCATTCGATATGGATGCCGATTTAAACAATGTGGTCTCTGTGCAGTAACGGTTAATGGAAATCCTAGGATGGGATGCATGACAAAAGTAAAAGATGGTATGGTCGTGGGTCCCTTAGAACATCTCCCCATCCAAAAGGATTTGGTAGTAGAAAGACGATTTATCACCGAGAATATAAAAAATAAAAAACTATTTCCTCAAACACTAAACCATTCGATCAATCCAGTCACTACAAAAGAGTTTGATATTTTAAGTAAATGCACCGATTGTCAGTCCTGCTTATCAGGCTGTCCAGAATATCATTTTGAAAAAATGGATTCTTTTGCGGGTCCTTTGTTTTTTGTAAAGCTGGCACAGCTTCAAAATCATCCGCAAAATGAGCATAATTATTTGGAGAAAGCAAAAGAATTGGGTATGGAGATGTGTAAAGGGTGTGCTGGCTGTCCCTGCCCATATGGAATTCCAATTAAGAAACTTGCCATCAATCCTTTTTTGAACGAACTAAATCAATAAGGCTAGATTTATAAATTAGGAGTGACATTTATGATTGAAGTTTCTCACAAAGAGAATGTTTTATTTCTTACGATAAACCGGCCGGAGGTATTGAATGCACTCAATATTGCTGTGATGAATCGCCTTCAGGAAGAGCTTACTTATGCGGAAGAGAATGAGTCGGTAAAGGTGATCGTGATTACCGGTAAAGGAAAAGCGTTTGTCGCGGGAGCGGATATCAATGAATTTCTGTCTTTAAAGGATGCAGGTGAAGCAGCAGAGTATTCACGATTAGGCCAAACCGTATTTTCCTATATTTCTAATCTTTCAAAACCAGTGATTTGTGCGATTAATGGCTATGCCCTGGGAGGCGGGCTTGAATTAGCCCTGGCATGTGATATTCGGTTTGCATCAGAAAATGCAAAACTGGGTCTTCCGGAAATAAAATTAGGTTTATATCCGGGGTATGGAGGGGCTCAAAGGCTCCCAAGATTAGTTGGAAAGGGAAAGGGTTTGTATTTCATGATGTCGGGTGAAACTTTTTCAGCACAAGAAGCCGAAAAAATGGGTCTAATCGAACGTATTGTCCCACACGAAATCTTGCTTGAAACTGTAAATGATTTTGCCTGCAAAATAGCAAAATTTCCATCGGGAGCACTTGGAGCACTTAAAGCTTCTGTTTGTAACGGACTAGAAATTCATATTGAGGAAGCTTTAAAGTGGGATTCTCAAAGAATTGGGGCTTTGATGGTTTCGGATGAAGCACAGGAAAGGGCCAGGCAATTTATAAGCAAACAAAACTAGATAAAATCACTTTACTAGAATGAGTAATATACGAATTTTTACAATAAGGATGTAGGGGGGAGCATTTCCTGTGAAATTAAACGAACAAGTGGCGATAATAACGGGGTCGACAAAAGGAATTGGCTATAGTTTAGCCAAATCTCTTGTTGAAAAAGGGACAGCTGTTGTTGTCAATGGACGGAACCATGAAAGGGTAAGCCAGACTGTACGAGATCTTCAGGCAATTGGGGGTAAAGTAATTGGAATAGCCGGCGCTGTGGAAAATCCTGAAACGGGTAAAAAACTTGTTAATTTAGGTACAGAAACCTTTGGGAAAGTTACGCTTTTAATTAATAATGCAGGAATTATTCATGATAAAATTTCCTATAAAATGAGGGATGATGAATTTTCTAATGTGATTGACGTCCATGTGAAAGGATCGTTTTATTGTACAAAGCCTTTCATCCAGCAAGTGAAAAAACAGGGGACCGGTGGTCATATTATTAATATGACGTCTGACTCTGGTTTAGAGGGAAATATCGGCCAAATTAATTATAGTGCAGCAAAGGCAGCAATTAACGGGATGACCTGGACACTCGCTAAAGAATTAAAAAAGGATCAAATTATCGTTAATGCCATTGCGCCTGCGGCTCTAACCGATATGACACGTCCCTATGTGGAAAGAGCACAACAAATGGCTATTGAAAAAGGAAATCCATTATCACCAAATTGGGAAATTGGTACACCAAAAGAAGTAGCTAATTTTATTGTCGCTTTATTAGAAAAAAGAGAATTTGAGGAAACAGGCTCTATTTTTGGAGTAAACGGTCAAAATGTTGTTCGATGGGAACCTCCGTTCCGAGAGACCTATAATAAGAATGTAGTGTTTTAGTAAAAGAATAGAAAAGGTGATATTTTGTGGAACATCTTACTGAAATTAGTATAATTGAAGACTATTTGGATCCAATTGGACATGTAAACAATGTTAAGTTAATGTCTTTTCTTGAAGATGCCCGAAGACAATGGTACAAGAAAGCGGGAATTTCTTATGAGGAAATGAGAAAAATGAGAGTCGGGACTGTAATCCTTCGAATGGATATTATGTTTTTAAAAGAAACTTTTCTGGGGGATACGCTTAAAATCATTACACAGCCTCAAAAACTAGGGACTAAAAGTTTTGTTTTTCAACAGAAAATTTATAATCAAATGGAGGAATTGGTTTTAGAGGCTACTGTTACATGTGTTATGCTCGATACCACGATAAGAAAGAGTATGCCGGTTGTAGACCAAATTGCCCGCCATTTTTCATGAAAAATTAATGTGAATAAAAATTTTTCAAATACTAACATAAGTAGAAACATAAAAATTTTTTTCAAAAGTACTTGAAGTATTCAGAAGATTCTTTTAAAATGAAAATAACTTCTCCCTAACAGCCTTTACAGCTGAAGGTAGTGAAGTCCGTTTTTGATTCTAAAATATTTGACTGAGAAGATTCCAGTACCAGCCCTACCAGGTTGGATGAAATGGATCATGTAGCCAGTCCTTAACACATTAATGTGGAAAGGACTGGCTTTTTGTATTTAAAAAAATTTTTTTCAAAAGGGGAGGAGGTAACATGAACGGTGCATTAGATGGGATTAGAGTATTGGATTTAACGCGAGTGCTTGCAGGTCCTTACTGCACAATGATTTTAGCAGACTTAGGAGCGGATGTGATAAAAGTCGAAGCCCCCGGAGGTAGTGATGAAACACGAGGATGGGGACCTCCTTTTCAAAATGGGGTAAGTGCCTATTATTTATGTGCGAATCGGAATAAGCGCAGCCTGACTGTTGACTTAAAAACGGAAGAAGGCAGGGACATAATCCGAGAACTAGCCAAAGAGGCGGATGTGTTGATTCATAACTTTAAATCTGGTTCTATGGAAAAATGGTTACTAGATTATGATTCATTGAAAAAAATCAACTCAAAACTAGTCTTTTGTTCGATCACAGGATTTGGAGAATCAGGCCCTTATCGCCATCTTCCCGGATATGATTATATTATCCAAGGAATGAGCGGTTTGATGAGCATAACCGGTACTCAAGACAGTGGCCCATTAAAAATTGGCGTAGCGATGGTTGATATTCTTACCGGATTATATTCAGCTATTTCTATTGAAGCAGCCCTCTTGGAACGAGAGAAATCCGGGCAAGGACAAAAAATTGATATGTCGCTTATGGATGCTGCAGTTAGCTCATTAGCTAATGTGGCCAGCAATTATCTTATTTCTGGTAATGTGCCACGAAGGCTCGGAAATGACCATCCAAATATTGTCCCCTATTCTATATTTAAGGCTATGGATGGAGAAATTATTATCGCTGTTGGGAATAACCGGCAGTTTACAACATTATGTGAAGTAATGGAGATACCTGAAATAGCTAAAGATGAAAAATATAGAACAAATGAAGCAAGGGTAGAAAATAGGATTGAACTTACGAATATTTTGGAAAATCAGCTTCAATTAAAGCCTTCTGATATTTGGATGGAGTTGTTTTCTAAAAATAATATCCCTTGCGGCCCAATCCAAACCATGGACCAGGTATTTAACCACCCACAGGTGATTGAGCGGGATATGGTAGTTCAAGTCAATCATCCTGAGGCAGGTTCAGTAAAACTAGTAGGTTCACCAATAAAACTATCAAGGACCGCTACAAAAGTAGAACGCCACCCGCCGATGCCGGGAGAGCATACCATCGAGATCCTTCAAGAAGCCGGGTATACTTCAGAAGAGATTTCACAATTATTTCAGAAAAAAATTATCGACTCTGGGATTAATTCGTTAGAGTTAAAAAATTAATATAAATGGAGAGTGTTCACGATGAATTTTGATTTTTCAGAAGAGCAAGTAATGTTACGGAAGATGGTTAGAAGTTTTGTAGATAAAGAAATTAACCCATATATGCGACAATGGGATGAACAAGGGGCCTTCGATCCGAAAATTTGGAAGCGCTTAAGTGATTTAAACCTAATGGGGGTTTGTATCCCGGAAGAGTATGGCGGAAGCGGGATGGATTATAATTCACTGGCAATTGTTTGTGAAGAGCTGGAAAGAGGGGATACAGCATTTCGTACAGCGGTTTCCGTTCATATCGGATTAAACAGTTTAACCTTATTGCAATGGGGAACAGAAGAACAAAAGCAGAAATACCTTGTTCCACAAGCGAAGGGTGAAAAAATTGCTGCATTCGGTTTAACAGAACCTGGAGCCGGTTCAGATGTTGCTTCACTGCAAACCACCGCGGTTCGGGATGGCGATGACTATATATTAAACGGTTCAAAAACATGGATTTCCTTGTGTGACGTTGCCGATCACTTCATTGTATTTGCCTATACGGATAAGGAAAAGAAACATCATGGAATCTCTGCGTTTATCGTAGAAAGAACGATGCCAGGGTTTTCATCCCGTGCCATCAAAGGGAAATTAGGAATTCGCTCTGGTAATACAGGGGAATTATTCTTCGATCAGGTAAGGGTTCCAAAAGAGAACCGATTAGGTGAAGAGGGCGAAGGCTTCAAAATTGCCATGGCTGCCCTTGATAATGGCCGTTTTACGGTTGCCGCTGGTGCAGTTGGTTTAATCATGGCATCTTTGGAAGAAAGTGTGAATTATTGTCATGAACGGAAGACATTTGGGAAAGAAATTGGCAAACACCAATTGGTTCAACAAATGATTGCAAACATGGAAGCAGGTTTACAAATGAGCCGATTATTAGTTTATCGTGTAGGGGAACTCAAAAACAAAGGTGTCCGAAATACACGAGAAACATCGCTGGCAAAATGGCAGTCTTGTGATTTCGCGAATAAAGCCGCAGATGATGCGGTACAAATCCATGGTGCTTATGGATATTCGAGTGAATATCCGGTTGAACGTTTCCTACGAAATTCAAAAGCTCCGGTCATCTATGAAGGGACTAGAGAGATCCATACTATCATGCAAGCAGAATACGTTCTTGGGTATCGGGAGGACAAACCTTTAAATAATCCTCTGCCGGCATGGCCATTTGAAAGGGAAACAGTGAAAAAAGGTTAATTAATCTTAATAGATAAATCCCCGGAGAGTGATGAACCTCCGGGGGTATTGTATGCTATTGAATCCGCTTTCAATCTAGCGTTTTATTTTAAGAAGAAAACACTATATTAGTTAAACTGATTATTTTTTAATTGATTCAAATTGTTTGTATAAGTCTTTTAACGCTGCAATGAGAGCATTTGCTGCTTTTCCATTGTAAAATCTTTTTACATCATCGAGTGGTTTGTCAATTCCATGACGAAGACTATGGCCTTTTAAGAGTCTAGCAATATAATCCTTTCCGTGATCAGTTGCCAGGGTACAGGCAGCATCCACTATTACCCCAAAATGATTGTCTATTTCTGCTGTAATCGTTAACGTTTCAAACAAATTGCTTGCTGCCATACCTGAGGGTAATTTTGCATGTCCGGCAATAAACATCGTATTCATTTAACACACTCCTAAAAGTTTGTATTCTATATTTAGAATAATATAAAAATGGAGTTTTGGTAAGAATAAAAGAACAATAAAATATATGATTGGAAAATAATTAAGAACACCGATATAATAGAAACCTCTTCCTGCATACCCCTTCTTGATGTATAATTTACAAGACGTTCTAACCAACATAGTTAGGAGTATGCAACGATGCACTTCGTATATATCAATCATAATGTGTTAGATAACTTGTTTTATATTATTGTCAGTATTCTAATGTTTTTTGTTTTATATGATAATGTAAGCCGGCTTAAGAAATATAAGCAAATCCTGCTTACTGCCTGCATGAGTTTACCGATTATTTTATGTATGAAATTCCCAATCTATATTGATCAGTACTGTGTACATGACCTGAGACAAATCCCGCTGTTTATTGGAACCCTTTATGGAGGCTGGCCTACCGGGGCTGCACTTTTGATCATTTTATTAGTCAGCCGGTTTGCGATTTATGGATTTAATTTTTTAACACTGATCGTTTATGTGGTCATCTTTATTGCTACGGCCTTTTTCTCGACAAAGTTCAATCGAGTAAATAAAAAGAAAAAGCTGATCTTTTCAGCTGCAATCACCTTATTTTTGGAAATCATTACAACCTATATGGCCGTTGAAATGTCTGATTTCTTTATAGTAACCGAAGCGTATATTTTCTATTTTATTATTTTACCTCCTGTGATCGTATTTTTTGCAGTCTATCTGCTAGAGATATTGATGGATACGATTCATGTCAGGTCAAATATGGTGAAATTGGAAAAAATGGAGGTTGTCAGCCAGCTGGCTGCAAGTATCTCGCATGAAGTTCGGAATCCACTGACCGTGGTAAAAGGATTTATTGAGCTGCTAAAAGATCCGAATTTATCGCAAGATAAGAAAGAGCAATATATTGAACATGTGTCGAGAGAACTCAATAATGCAGAGACAATTATTAGTGACTATTTAGCCTTTGCCAAGCCGGCAACGGAGAAAATAGAACCAATTTTCGTTGAACGTGAATTCAAAAATATTATTGAGATCTTGAAGCCTTGGGCAAATATGAATTCAGTAAAGCTTAAGGATCAGCTTGTACCCGGTTCAGTCCTCGGGAATGCGAATTATTTCCGTCAATGCTTTTTAAACATCATTAAAAACGGGGTTGAGGCCATGCCAAATGGTGGAGAGCTGGAAATTGCAACCTTTTTAAATAAAAATGATTTAACCATTAAAGTGAGTGACACGGGCGTAGGAATGACAAAGGAACAAATTAATCGTTTTGGCGAACCGTATTACAGCAGTAAGGAAAAAGGGACCGGGCTTGGGTCAATGGTCGCAGTGAAGACAATTCAAATGATGAAAGGGAAGCTGGAGATTGAGAGTGTCCCAAATGAAGGGACGACGATTACGGTGATATTTCCAATTTATTTAGCGGAGAAGGCTAAGGTAAAAGAAAATCCACTTAAATTGGAAACGGAGTTTTTACGGTCATAGGTAAAACAGCTTGGGGGAGGTTCTCCAAGCTGTTTTTATATCCGCTGTTGGAGAATGAACCTCCTAAGTACGTTCATAATAAGAACGAAAAGGGGTGTTGACAGCATGGATGGAAAATATAATACGAACGATGATGCAACGGTAGAATTGAAGAAGGCACTAAATAAAACGAAGCCACCAAAATACCCGAATATGAGCGAGGCAGAGAGGCGCTTAAAATTTCAAGGAAAAAAAGGTTGAATCAATCTGGAGGGCAGGGAAAACCGTGCCCTCTTACTTATTACTTTTTTCCAAGAACGGGGGGAGATTTTTTAGAATTGTTATAATAATGTGAGTTTGTGTTGCATTTCACGTACAAGAAGAGTATTATTATTTTGCTAATATAGTAAATTCAGACGATATTTTAGAATATCAACCGTTGTAAAACTTAGGAGGAAAAGCTTTTTTATGCAAAACAAGTTACCATTTTCGAAATATTTTGTTATTGGAGTCATGCTCTTTGCCTTATTTTTTGGAGCTGGAAATTTAATTTTCCCAGCATCACTAGGGCAGAATGCAGGATCGCAAATTTGGATGGCGATCGCAGGATTTTTGATTACCGGAATTGGTTTGCCATTCCTTGGAATTTTGGCGATGGGGTTTTCAGGAAGTAAAAACCTTCAGGAGCTCTCAAGCCGGGTTCATCCAATTTATGGGGTGATTTTTACCGCATTGCTTTATTTAACGATTGGACCGTTTTTTGCTGCACCAAGAACGGGTGCTGTTGCTTACGACATTGGGATTGCACCGTTTGTTGGCAAAAGCCATGGACATATTGGACTTTTTATCTTTACTCTCATTTTTTTTGTGGTTACCCTTTGGTTTTCATTAAATCCGGCAAAGATTGTCGATAATGTTGGGAAAATTCTATCTCCTGCGATCATTATCCTGATCCTTGTCTTATTATTCATGGTGATCGTTAAACCATTAGGTCCAATCGGTGCGCCGCAGGAGACGTATTCGAGTGGAGCATTCCTAAAAGGATTTATGGAAGGATATAACACGATGGATGCACTCGCATCCCTTGTATTTGGTATTATTGTCATCAATGCGATTCGTTCGATGGGAGTTACTTCTGCACGAGGTGTCCTAATTACATCTGCAAAGTCCGGACTGGTAGCGGTTGTTTTTCTAGGAATTATATATGCCGGTGTTGCCTATTTAGGGGCTACCAGCACAGGAAGATTCGGTTTATTCGATACGGGTGGACCTGTCCTTGGAAAAGCCGCCTATTACTATTTTGGAACGTTAGGAACGGTGATGTTATCGGTTATTATCATCCTGGCCTGTCTCACGACAAGTATCGG
The DNA here is from genome assembly GCF_016107705.1 of Neobacillus cucumis. The sequence continues at coordinate 266,053 of NZ_JAEHGC010000007.1, read as the reverse complement.
GTTGGTCACAGCCTGTGGGGAATATTTCCATTCATTGCTTCCAAAGTTAAACTATAAGGCGTGGGTTGTTTTCTTTTCTCTAGTTTGTTTTGCCATTTCGAACTTTGGACTTTCCAATATCATTAATTTTTCCATTCCTGTTTTAATGTTTCTTTATCCATTAGCGGTGGTGCTCATGCTTCTTACTTTTACTTCAAAACTATTCAAGCATGCCCAGATGGTTTATGTAACGGCGATTACTGTTACGTTGTTGATCAGTATTATTGATGGGTTTAAAACCTTGTGCCAGCTTCTGAACATTGAATATTTTAGCTGGCTTGCACCGATTATCGAATTTTATAATAGGGCTTTACCTTTTTATGAGGACGGGCTCGGATGGCTGATTCCGGTATTGATTGTGATTTTTGTAACCGGATTGCTCATCCGTATACCAAAGTTCTCTGAGGTTCGCTCATAGAACAGAAGGGATCTCCAATGGTGAGATCCTTTTATTTTTTAAAAACATGACGTCCAATGACTAGTGTGGTCGGGCGGGTATCGAGCCAGCGGCTTTGCGCGATTTTTGGATTATAGAAAAATAAAGAGCTGCCGACTAACTCTCGTTTACTGCTCAACGCTTCATTCACAGCTTCCCTTGATTCCTTATCGGCCGGTTTATTGATTTGACCATTTAAAACAGGCTGAAACTGGTTTCTAGCATAAATCACAGATTTAATAGAGTTTGGAAACTTTTTACTTTCCACGCGGTTCAGAACCACACATGCCACTGCGACCTTACCGTTAAAGGGCTCATTTTGGGCCTCAGCTCTAACAAGTCTTGCTAGTAAATCCCTTTCATAAGTAGAGATTTCAATTAATTTGGGAGAGCTTTTTGTTCTTTGCTTGGATATATGAGTTGCTTGTCTAACTTTTAAGTCTGCCTTCGTTATGTATTCAGTTTCGGCTGTATTGGAACTTTTTCCTATCTGAAGGGGTTCTCCAATTTTATGGTTGGGTTTGATTGTCTTAATGTATTGACCTATGTGAATGGCGTTTTCAATTTGCGGGTTTAGCCTCGTTAATTCCTTCAAGGTTAAAAAATGGTCTTGCGCGATCGTTTCCACCGTGTCTCCATCTTTAACGGTATACGCAAACGTTGGAGTAGCAAATAGAAGTGAAACTAAAATTGTGATAGCAGTAATACATTTCTTTAACATACTTTCCCTCCTGGATATCATTCGTCACTTGTGAATCTCTTAGCTATTTCTATGACTATGAACTCCAGGAGTAGATTAGTATTACAGTTAATAGAGTACTATTACAGTTTAATGACATTGGTAGGGGATTTTTGGTAACATAATAATTTCTGGGCAAAAAATGAGCGGGTTCGTCATTGAACCCGCTCATTTTCCTTAATAAACCTTATCGCCATTGAAAATGGAATTTTTTACGACTACATAATCAACAGTACGGATGGCATCTAGCCTGTTGCCGCCAGCGTAGGAGATAGAGGATTGAAGATCCTGCTCCATCTCGATTAATGTGTCGATTAATTTACCTTTGTGCTCCACATACATTTTTTTACCTTCGACATTTTTACGTTCACCTTTTTGGAATTCGGATGCCGAACCGAAATATTCTTTAAAGCATTTTCCGTCTTTCTCGTAGGTTTCACCTGGAGATTCTTCATGGCCGGCAAATAGGGAACCAATCATCACCATGCTTGCTCCAAATCTTACGGATTTAGCGATATCCCCATGTGTACGAATTCCGCCATCAGCGATAATCGGTTTCGTTGCAGCTTTGGCACACCATCGCAATGCAGCTAATTGCCAGCCGCCTGTTCCAAAGCCAGTTTTAATTTTTGTGATACAAACTTTTCCAGGTCCGATCCCGACTTTTGTTGCGTCCGCACCGGCATGTTCTAATTCTCTTACTGCTTCAGGTGTACCAACGTTTCCGGCAATAACGAAGCTTCCTGGAAGGAGTTTCTTAATATGTTGAATCATTTCGATCACGGCGTTGGAATGTCCGTGTGCGATATCGATTGTAATGTATTCAGGTGTTAGGTTTTCATCTGCAAGTTGTTGAATGAAATCATATTCTCCATCTTTTACGCCGACACTAATGGAGGCGATTAAACCTTGTTTTTTCATATCTTTTATAAAATCAATTCGCTTCTCTGGCTGGAAACGGTGCATGATGTAAAAGTAACCGTTTTCCGCTAGGAAAATGGCAATCTTTTCGTCAATGATGGTTTGCATATTGGCTGGTACAACTGGAAGCTTAAATTTGTGGCCACCAAAGGTTACTGTTGTATCACATTCTGAACGGCTTTTCACTATAGATTTTGCAGGAATCAATTGTATATCTTCGTAATCAAAAACATTTTCCATGAGTTACACTCCCAAACACGAATATTAATGTTAGTTATTTAAAAATCGTTCGTACATTTAGTAATTTACATTATTTTTATCAGTATGTCAAAATATTTTAATATTTATGTGGAAAATATTTCGGGGATTGAGCTTTTTTCAATGAACAAGTCTAATTTCATAAAAAGTGAGTATTATCTTAGTAGATAAGGAGGCGATCTGGTGAAATCAATCGGAATTTTGGGTGTAGGTCAAGCCGGTGGAAATATTGCTGAGATAGCATCGACGTTGGGCTTTCAAACCGCCCTTATCAATACAAATCAACGCGATGGGGTAGTCAACACGAAGGTAGAGAAAAAGTATTTTGTCCCTGGATATAATGGCGCCGGACAGGATCGTTCAGTCGGTTTGCGTGCCGTTCATGAGCATTACCGCGAAATGATTGACTTTGTGAAAAAATCCTTCAAAAACATTAAATTATTATTGGTTGCATTCTCAACAGATGGCGGATCGGGTTCGGGGATGAGCCCACTGTTAATTGATATTTTATTAGACCAGCTGCAAGGCGTTAACATAGGGGCAATTGCAATTGTTCCAGAACGCAATGTGTTGGCAGGCAACCGCATTAACGCAGCAGAATGCATTGAACAAATCTCAAAAATTGAGGGAATCTCTTCGGTGTTCCTAGTCGATAATGATCAAATGCGCAAAGCGAACCCGCAATCCAGTAAACAAGAAATTTATCTCTCTTCGAATCGTCAGGTCATGGAAGCAATCAGCTATGTGTTGCAAGTGACGCAGAAGAGCTCGTTTTTTGGGAATTTTGATGAGACAGATCTCATGAATATTCTAAATACAAGAGGGGTAACGCTTATTTCTTCGGCGACGGTAACGGATGCAAGGACATCAGCTGACGTTTCCAGCAAAATTCAACGGTCATGGGCGCACTCGATTTTCTGTCCTGTTGATACGGTTGGTGTAATCCGAGCCGGCCTAATTTATGAGGGTCCAGAAACGGTATCTAAACTCATTAATTTGCCGCAGATTTTTGAAAAAATTGGCGAGCCTTTGGAATTATTTGAAGGTACCTATATTTCGGAATGTGATCCAACGGTTACGACCATTTTAGCTGGGCTTTCTTTCCCGCCAAGCCGGCTGAAGACGCTTGAGGAATCGCTCGAAAAGAACAAAGAGCGGCTGCAATTCCTGGTAAATAAGGAGCAAGCAGAAAAATATGAATCACAGGTATCCTGGGCTTCCGGACTGAAAGCTAAAGCACCGGAAAGAAAACCTGGGTCGGTGACATCGAAGTTGTCTAAGTATCAGAAATAGGTATTCATTCGGCATCTCCTGAAAATGGGGGTGTCACTTTTTTTGGAGGGATGAAGTGAAAAAGAGCTTTCCAGTAAAAGCTTGAGTAGCTTTTTTAAAATCTACTCAATAAAACGCTATAATAAAAATAGTTCATTATTTTCGCAATTTTAAAAAGGAGCTTTTACAATGGATTTAAAATTACAAAACAAAAACATCCTAATTACCGGTGGATCCAAAGGAATCGGGAAAGCCATTGCCAAGATCTTCGTGTCAGAAGGAGCAAACGTGGCCATCACCGCCCGTGGATTGGATGCATTAGAAAAAACAAAAGAAGAACTCGGCGGCAACGTTACGATTTTTCAAGCAGACCTAACAAATGCAGATGAACGCATTAAGCTCATACACGATTTCATTGAAAAATTCGGAACAATTGACGTCCTGATCAACAATGCCGGCGGAAGCAATGGCGGTAAAGCGGCTGAAACGGAGATGGATCTCTTTTACAAGGCGATGGAGCTGAATTATTTTTCTGCGATTCACTTAAGTAAATTAGCTGTCGAACAAATGAAACAACAGCATTCAGGTTCGATTATTAATATTACTTCCATTTACGGTAGAGAAAGCGGCGGCAAAGTTACCTATAACAATGCAAAGTCTGCTCTCATCAGCTTCACAAAGTCATTGGCAGACGAAGTGATTACATATGGAATCCGGGTCAACAGTATTGCTCCGGGGAGTATTTTGCATGAAAGCGCTAATTGGCAAAGACGCATGGAGGAGAATCCGGAGAGCATTAAAGATTTTGTGAAAAAAGAAATTCCCGCCGGGCGTTTCGGAACACCAGAAGAAATCGCAAATGTTACAGCATTTCTTGCATCTGAGGAAGCCTCATGGATTGTCGGCGCCAGCATCAATGTCGATGGCGGCCAGTCGAAAATGAATTTTTAAAGAGGAGAGAGATTATGAAAGTTTCTATTATTGGGTTGGGAGCATTAGGGATATTATTTGGACACCATTTATCGAAAAAAATGCCAAAAGAGGATTTGCGAATTATTGCAGATAAGGACAGAATTAAACGGTACGAGGAAGAAGGGGTTTTTTGTAACGGCGAACGCTGTGAATTTCAATATGTTTCACCTGAAGAACGCTGTGAACCTGCTGATTTAATTCTGTTTGCGGTAAAATTTAATGGATTACAGGATGCAATCCAAGCTGTTAAACATCATGTTGGAGAAAATACCGTTTTTTTATCAGCCTTAAACGGAATTTCGAGTGAAGCGATTATCGGCGAAGCGTTTGGGATGGACAAGGTTTTATACTGTGTGGCGCAAGGAATGGATGCCGTTAAGGTCGGGAATCAACTTACCTATGATCATATGGGTATGCTTTGTTTTGGAGATCGGGAGCAAGGGGTGATTTCAGACAAAACAAAGAGAGTAGCTGAATTTTTTGAAAAAATGGAGTTGCCTTATGAGATTGATACCAACATGCAAAGGCGGCAATGGGGGAAATTCATGCTGAATGTCGGCGTCAATCAAACGGTTGCTGTTTATCAAGGTAATTACGGTGAAATTCAAAAAGAAGGGCAAGCTAGAGACACCATGATTGTCGCGATGAAAGAAGTTATTAAACTTTCTGAAAAAGAAGGAATCCACTTAACGGAAGAGGAGTTGAATTATTGGTTAGGCGTGCTTTCGACATTAGGTCCGACCGGAAAACCTTCGATGGCGCAGGATATGGAAGCGAGACGCCTGAGTGAAGTGGATTTATTTTCTGGTGCCGTTTTGGAACTGGGTCAAAAACACGGTGTATCCACTCCGGTTAACAAAGACCTCTATGAAAAAATAAAAAAGATGGAAAGCCAGTTTAGTTGATTTTAATTTATATAAATGATGGGCTCGCCAATCGGCGAGCTTTCTTTTTTGAATACAAATGAGTAGCTATCAGCGGTAAAAGGCATCCAATCAGCGAAACGCTACCTCTAATTGGCGAAAAGTCCCTTCCAATCAGCGAAACTAAAAATTTATACGGCTTAAAACCTATTCACATGAAAATCTTGGCGTGATAGAGTAAAATAGGTTTCTGAAACAAACCAAGGTTATTTTATGGGAAAAGGAGAGACTTAAAAATGAAATGGAATCGCTTTTTAAAAGGAGCGGCAATCGCCAGTGTTCTGATAACGACATTATTTATAAGAAATTCTGGCATTGCTCTTGCCTCAAGTGGTGATAATGACAGCATTAATGAAAAGTATGGACCCCCAGTAGTCGTGTACGGGGCACAATTATCCGCTGCCCAAAAAGACGAAGTCAAAAAACTTTTAGATGTGACCGATCCAAGCCAAGTAAGAGAAATTACGGCAACTGGACAAGACCTCGTGAACTATATCAAAGGGGATGCCCATGCCAATATGTATTCCTCTGCAAAAATTACCAGAGACGACACAGGTGAGGGAATTGTCGTCAACATCGTAACACCTGAAAATATTACTGAGGTCACAAAGGAAATGTATGCAAATGCCTTGTTAACGGCTGGGGTAAAGGATGCCGAAGTGGATGTTGCATCCCCATTAAAAGTCAGCGGACATTCCGCCCTTGTTGGGATCTATAAGGCATATGATACCGGAAAAGGTACTAACCTAAATAAGGACCGGACGGAAGTTGCTAGTGAGGAATTAAGCTTAGCAACTAATTTAGCCAAAAAAGAAGGCATGGATTCCGATAAAGTCAGCCAGCTGTTAACAGAAATTAAACAAGAAATTGCTGCACAGCATCCGGCAACAAAAGAGGACATTGCCAACATCGTGGATGAAAAATTAAAAACGTTGAACATCAGCCTGAGTGAGAAAGATCGTCAGCTGTTAATTGACCTATTCGATAAAATGCGTCATCTGAACATCAATTTTGATAACGTCCAATCTCAACTCGATAATCTTGCACAGGACGTTAAACAGAAGGTCGAGAACGCGGTGGACCAAGGATTTTTTCAAAAAGTCGCAGATTTCTTTCAAAAATTAATTGATGCGATCAAGAGTATTTTTTCATAAGATTTATCGACAAAATTGGGTAAGCTAAGCAACATATTCAACTTAGAAAATCAAGGTGAGCAGCAATGAGTAACAGTAAAAAAAATGTTTTGTTTATTGGGGCAGGGCGCATGGCCCAAGCTCTTATTGAAGGACTAAACAAGAATAAATTTGCCATACTTGTCGGCAATAATGGAAACGAAGAGCGATTACATGACGTAAGAGAAATATATGACGTGGAAACGACCGATTACTGGCAGCAAGAGGTCAGCATGATGGATATCATTATACTCGCTATGCCGCCAGAATCTCATGATTCGATTCTTGCAGATTTAGTAGACCTAGTTCATGGACAACTGATCATCACGGTAGCAGCTGGAATCGGTCCAACCTACCTGGAGTCTAAGCTTCCTAAAGGAACAGCTGTAGCATGGGTAATGCCCAATACAGCCGCAAAATTAGGAAAGTCGATGACCTTGTATGCACTTGGCCAAAATGTAAAACAAGTACAGCAAGATTGGATTGAAGCATTGATTTACGGCATTGGTGAATTTGAAAAAGTAACGGAGCAGCAAATTCATGAACTGACAGCTGTCACCGGAAGTGCCCCGGCCTTTATCTACCGAGTCGCGGAAGCACTTGAAAAAATCACAATGGAGTCCGGTGTCAGTCAAGAACAAGCAAGGAAGCTAGTGGCAAACATGATTGCCGGCTCTGCAGAAATGCTGAAAACCAATGCGGATCCTGCGGAACTAGCAGATGAGGTGGCCACCCCGGGCGGTTCAACGGCTGCTGGTTTAGAGGTTTTGGACACCAACCATTTAGATCACCTAATGATCGATGCGATTGAAGCATGCCGCCAAAAAGCAATGGTTCAAGATTAACCGAACACAAAAAAGCCTTCCATTCTGTTGAATGTGAAGGCTTTTTTGGATTAATGCTGCCCAACTGGGGTGTTAGTTAATTTTAATAGATGACGGACCGCATAAGCAAAACCATCTTCATCATTTGTTTTTGTGACTAGATCTGCTTTTTCTTGCACATAAAGGGGGGCATTACCCATTGCAACCGAAATATTAGCTACTTCAAACTGGCCGAGGTCATTCCCGCCATCACCAAAGGCAATAATCTCATCAAAAGACAGCCCCATCATTTTTTTGTACTTCAATAGGGCCTTTCCTTTGTGAGCATCCCCTGACGTAATTTCAACATTATTTGGAAAGGAAGAAGCCATCGTAATCGGGAATTTTCCCGCTAACGCCGCTTTTATTTCATCAACCTTTTCAAGTTGGTCATTGTGCACCATAGCAATTAATTTATAGATTTTAAGATTTTCCTGCTCGAAAATTTTATCGTAATTGTATTCTTGAAAAAACGTGTCGAGTTCTTCTTTACTCTTATCTTTTAATGGAGGCAGGGTGGAAGGAAAACCGCCATGATTCGTGTAGACAAGAATACCTGCGCCTAAATTTTTCAAAATTGGAAGAAGTTCTTTAAAGGTAGAAATCGGCAATGTCGCCTCATACAGCATTTCTTTTGTACGTGAATACAAAACAGAACCATTTATACAAAAAATAGGAATCTCTAAATTTTGCACGGCTTTTAATTTAATGACATCTGCCAATGCCCTTCCTGTATTCAAAATAAGCTCATGACCTAGTGCTTTTAATTCGTTTAAAACTTTCTCGCTTTCTTCTGAAATTTCATGGTCAGAGTTCAATAGTGTCCCATCTAAATCAATTGAAATACATTTCATGATAAAAAAATTCCTTTCTATTCCACATTAAGACTACTATATCAGATTTTCCTTTAAAAAAGTTTAGTAAAGCATTGGAGGATGCGGGCATAAGGAATAAAAATGGTAAAAATAATAAATAAAGGAGTAAACATCCATGAAAAAAGCGATTATTTCTTCATTTTCGTTTCCCTGTTTTCCATGGTAAATACCGCTTCATTTACCGGTGCGGAAGCGGGGAATAAAGCTGACTGCTCTCTTGAAAGAGCATATTTTAATTGCAGGCAAGGGCTAGGTGCTGAAATTCTACACTTTTCATGATAATAGTAGTACCATATATTTATAATTGCTATTTTTGAAAAATCCCAAGGAGAGTAAAAAATGAGTTTTAAAAAGGAAGAACTACTTAGTTTAAGGGAAAAGGATCATGATCTTTATGAACAAAAGGTTCAGACAGCGTTAATAGAAAAAAGACAGGAATTTCTTGATGTGTTTGAAGATTATTTTCGAGAAAGAGGATTTGTTATTCGAAAAAGGAATGATTCAGTCAGGGCCTCTTTTGACGTCCTTCATTTTAAGGCTTTTTCAGACGAAACTGGAAAACTAATGATTATGAAAGGAAAGGAAGAAATCGCAAACATCTACATTCATTTTGATGGAGACACCGATCCAGATTTTTATTACACAGGAAGCAATTTTGAGATAAAGTTTGACAGCCCATTGGCTATACTTGAAAGTATTTTTCAGATATAGCTGATTCTACTTTAAGACACCACCAAATGTTGGGTGAAGGGCACTGATAATCGATGATTATCAGTGTTTTTTCTTTGAAAAGAACTCGTAGCTATTCTTTTTAAAAATTTATTTTCCACTTTTTGAAGTTATTTTCCACTTTCGCTATTTTATTTTCCACTTCCTAAATAGATAATAAGATTCAATATTTTGTCAATTTTTGTCCCAAAAATAGATCCAAAAAATGATAGGATGATTGTGGTTAGCAATAACCAAAAAATTTTGATAGGAGAATGTGTTATGGGTCTAGATATGTATCTATTGAGTGCCCCTAAGATTGACGGAATGAACCTTGAACAAGTCCTTCTCGCAAACGGGCGTTTTCATCAACTAGAAGAAGGGGATGAGCGCTATAAACTAGTGAAACCGTACATTAAGCACTTTGAAGAATTTGGTCACAAATGGTCCAGTATGTTAGAGGAAGTTGCCTACTGGCGAAAGGCAAATCAGATTCACAATTGGTTTGTAGAAAATCTTAATGATGGAACAGATGAACCTGTTTTTACGGTGGAAGTCACGAAAGACCAATTGAAGGAACTTTATAAATTATGCATAGAAACTCTTACGAAACATACCCATCACATGATCGACTACCGACAAGGCCAGGTTGTTTTTTCGGCAGCATTGCCTATGATGATTACTATTACAAAGAACTTGACCGAACGAAATCGATATTAGAAAACCTCCTTAAAAACTTCAATTTTGAAACCCACTATTTGTTATATCAATGTTCATGGTAAGCCTTAATGACCTCATTAATTTATTCTCGAATTTTTAAAAATAATAGAAAAACACGTTATATTTATTGTAATACCCAAACGGTGAAATGGGAAATATAAACAGACATCACGATATTCACAATGACGAGGAAAAATCAGACAGCATGCTGTCTGGTTTTTCTAATGTTTATTTTCTTAAACATCATAGAGAGGAGGCACCGAATGGGAGAAAACAAAAATGGTTCTCTTAAAGTCACTTCCATTATCAGACAAGCGTTAAAGGTAAATAAAATGCCATTCCCTTGGTTGAAAGCATTCTGCGCGGGATTGGCAGCATCGTTACCCATTATGATTGGATTACTCCTGGGGAATTTTCAATATGGATTATTAGCCGGAATGGGGGGATTCACTTATTTATACGTCTTTAATATTCCATATGCTCAAAGAGCAAAAAAGTTATTCTTTGTCCTACTCGGAATAACGTTCGTTACGTTCTTAGGAACAGTTGCAGCTCCACACCCACTGGCAGCCGCTATTTTAATGGGGCTCATCGGAGGTATTGGAATCTTTATTTTTGGGGCTTTAAAAATTAAAGGACCATCCGCCATCTTTTTCGTTTTAATTTTTGCGATGACATCAGGTATGCCTGTTCAACCTGAACTTGCTCCACTTCGGGCCGGTCTTGCCTTTCTTGGTGGCGCATTATCATGGGTGATTGCCATGATCGGTTGGTTTTTTCATCCCCATGCTCCTGAACAAGATGTGGTAAAACGAGAATATTTCGAACTGGCATCCTTTTTTGATTCAATTGGCTCGGATCACTTGAATGCTGCTAGACAACGAGTAATGACCGTTTTTAAAGAAGCAGAAGAAACGCTCACAGCGGGATACATATCATGGCGTAAAACAGACCTTTTTCAACGATTATATTTATTACATAATCATGCAAATTTGATATTTATGACTGTCCTAGAAAATATTCCAGAAGAGCATTCAAACTTGCCGCCAAAAATGGGAGAATCGATACGTAAAATTGCCCAATCACTTGAGCAGAACAAACGTGGGGAAAATGACGTTGAGCAAAAAAATATGGATCCTTCCATAAACACGATATGGGCAAGAATCTATGAGGCTGATGCGATTTTGCAAAAACCGATTACCGAACTGGGTCCAGAGATGGAATTGTCGAAGCAATCTCTAAAAACGATTTTTTTAGGAGCCTTTGATAAAAACTCGTTTGTTTTTATTTCCGCCTTACGTTTTGGCGTTGTTACCATGATTGCCGCGATAATCGCGTATAAGTTTGGCTTTAATCGGTCCTATTGGATACCATTATCCTGTGTAGCAGTCATGTCGGGAGCTACAATCGTGTCTACCTACCATCGCGCGGTTCAAAGAGGAATTGGCACAATCCTTGGGATTCTCATCGCAAGCCTGGTTCTCTCAACACACCCAACTGGATACATGATTGCTTTCTTTGTTCTGCTTTTAACCTTTATAACAGAACTATTTATTGTAAAAAATTATGGGTTAGCCGCATTGTTTTTTACGCCCAATGCCTTATTGATGGCGGAGAGTGGAAGTCAAGGAAACCATAGCTTCTCCTTTTTTGCATCTGCCAGAATTCTTGACGTCATCATTGGAATTGTGATTGGTATTCTAGGGGTTTTATTGCTAGGGAGGCGGTCTGCTTCAAGCCGTCTGCCGCATAACATCACAAAAACGATAAGAAGCCAGGCACAGTTTTTATTTATTCTTTTCTCTGATCAAGGAGAAGGTTTTGATGCAGGAAAAAGCAGAGAGCGAAGTAAAATGAGGACGAATCTTAATAATTTACGAACTATGTATGATACAGCAACAGGTGAGATTCCCGTTAATCAAAAGACTTTAGCGTATTATTGGCCCGTTATATTTTCCATCGAACAGCTTGGGTACTTACTGGAAAAATGCTCGCTAATGTCTAAACGTCCGGTTCTTAGTGACGATGCTCTTGCTCAATTGTTTTATGTGTTTGAAACAATGGCGAATGCTGCCGACCGAGAAACATCCCCAATGATAAAAAATGTTCCTAAAATTGTTGAGTTCCCAAGTATAGAAAAAGAAATCGATTCCTTACAGCATGCATTTCAATTAGATGTTGAGAAATAAGACCTCAAATAGATGATGTTTATGTGAACCTAAAAGAATCCCATCTGAACTTAAATCAGATGGGATTTTTTTGTTTTATCCATTAGAAAAATCAGGTCACCTACTAAAGTGTTATAAAAAAATCTTTATGATGGTTATGAAAATGCCAGCAATTGCTGCAGAAATCGGTAATGTTATCACCCATGTAATGACCATTCTTCCTGCAACACCCCAATTGACACCTCGAAATCGCTTAGCAGATCCTACACCTAATATCGAACAGGAAGCAACATGAGTGGTTGAAACTGGAACACCTAATAAAGTTGCTCCCTGCATTACGGCAAAGGATGATAAATCTGCAGCAAATCCATTAATGGGCTGTACTTTAAATAATTTTTTAGCCACCGTTTTAATAATTCGCATCCCGCCAATCATGGTACCAAGACCCATTGCTGCTGCGCAAATCAACTGAACCCAAAAAGGAACATCAAGGGTTGATTGATATCCGGCTGCTACTAAGGCGAAAACAATAATCCCCATTGTTTTTTGGCCATCATTTCCTCCATGTGAAAAAGCAGCTAATCCGCCAGCTATAATCTGAATCGAACGAAAACCGCGGGTGGCACGGTGAGGATTCGCATTTTTGAAAAGAACCCTTAATATTTTCATGAGAATAAAGCCTACAAAAAAAGCTAAAAAGGGGGAAATAATTAATCCTTTAATAATGTCAGTGAATCCTACCCAGTTGATGGAATGTAGTCCTGATCCAAAAATAACAGCTCCAGCGACTGATCCAATTAATGTGTGGGATGATGAAGACGGAATCCCAAAATACCAAGTAATCAGGTTCCAAAAAATTGCAGATAGTAAGGCGGCGATGACAATGGCCATTCCATTTTCAATATGGAAGGGATCAGCGATTTTTCCGCCGATTGATTTTGCTACTGCTTGAGAAGTAATTGCACCGATAAAATTTAAAACACCTGCAAAAATAACAGCAAACCGTGGTGACAAAGCTCTTGTAGAAACCGACATAGCGATTGCATTTGCCGTATCATGAAAGCCATTAATGAAATCGAAAGCTAAGGCTAGAACGATGATAATAACAATGATTGTCATGAGATCCTCCTTTAGTTAATTTTATTTTTAGTTGAAATTAGGAGTTCTTCATAATAATGGTTTCTAATGTATTGGCTACAGATTGACAGTAATCAGCGATATCTTCAAGCTCTTCATATATTTCCTTATATTGAATAATTCGAATCGGATCTTTTTCAACCTCAAACAAATGTTTAATGGATTTACGAAGGATGCCATCACATTTTGATTCAATATCTTTAATTTTGATTGAATGTTCCCGAATGGGCTGTAGTTTTTTAGACGATAGCAATTCGATGGCTATATCGATTTCATCCGCACATTTTCGGATCCCTTCAACAAATTGAAGCATGTATTCGTCCGCATTGGTAATGGAATACATTTCAAAAAGAGAAGCAGTATGCTCTAATCCATCTAAAACATCATCCATCGTCATGGTGAGTGCAAGAATATCTTCGCGTTCGATTTGGGTAATGAAGGCATTGTTTAATTCTTGGATGACTTCATGAACATAGGTATCTCCTTTGGTTTCATATTCCTTCATTTTTTCAGCGAAGATTTTAAGATCGCTGACGTTTTTAAGTTTGTAATCAGCGAAAAAATACGCACTTTCTTTCAAATTTAATGAAATATTACTTAGGTAATTTGCGAACTTATCTTTCTTTTTTGCCATTTTATTTCCTCCACAACGTTCAAGAATATTTATTTTATATGTTTACACACACATCTAATTTTCCCTAATGAAAAATTACAATTCACATAAAACAAAAACACTGACAGGATTGTCAGTGCTTTTTGTAATCTTGATTATCTTCATTAAATGATATTACGTTGATTGGTTGTATCAATTTTGTTCTTTGCCGATTTTCTATGCAGCCATTCGTAAATAATCGGGATGATGATGAAGCTGTTGATGGTTGATGTGATCATACCTCCAATCACCACAATTCCGAGTGTTTGCGAAATGACCGTATCTGCATTATGAGAAAAGGCAAGTGGTAACAACGTAAGGATCGTTGCAGCTGCTGTCATTAAGATTGGTCGAATCCTTGAAAGACTACCGTTTACGACCGCCTCTTTAACAGACATACCTTCCTTCTGATTTCTCTCGATTTTATCAATTAAGACAATTCCGTTCGTAACCACTATACCTGTGAGCATCAGTACACCAATCAGTGCGGCTAAGTTCCATTCTCCGTGGAATAAAATTAACGCAATAACTACACCGCTTAAAGCAAGTGGAATACTTAATAAAACAGCAAGTGGTGCTCTCCAGCCTTTGAAAATTGATGAAGTAATCAGTAAGACTAATAAAATGGAAAAGGCAACGGCAATCGACATATCAAAAATCATTTGTTTCACTTGTTCGGAAATTCCACCTAATGAATACGATACACCTCTTGGTAATTTCAAGCTGCTTAAAGCTTTGTCCGCTTGATTTGAAACTTTACTAATATCATTTGATGTGATCTGCGCTGTGACAAGAGAAAATGGCTGACCATCTCTTTCACTAATCGTAGATGGTGAAGGATCTTTTTCAATTTTAGCAAATTGATCAAAACGGACGGTTTTCCCATTTGTTCCAGGTAATGTTTCAGCTGCGAGTGAAGCCAGAACATCATCCGCTGAAGCATTTAGCGTTATCACAGAATTTGGTCCTGATGCAATTTGGTCTAAATATTGGTCCACAGGGAATGCCATATGATTAACTGAAATCGTTGCATCCTTGGATTGAGACATATATCGATTAATCACAGCTAAAATGTCAGTAACCTTTACACCATTGTCATGAATCGCTTTTTGATCAAAAACTACTTTGTATTTTGGCGAACCGTTTGTAAGATCGACTTTTCCATCAACACTTAAGTTAGCAATTTTTGATAAGTTTGTTCTAGCTTCTTGTGCTACTTTATCCAATGTTGCTTGGTCTGAACCAGTAAAGAGAATCCGCATTTGTGAATCATCACCAGAGATGTTCTGGCTTGTGACGGTATATATCACATTTTTAGATAGTGTAGGAAGTTGTTTTTGTAAATCTTGAATAACCGAATCCGCATCCTTGTCATTTTTCAATACAACAGAAAGGTTAGCGACATTAGGATAGGTAATAAAACCGCCGCCTTGGTCAAATACATCATCGCTTTGCGGTGTCATCGTAGAACCAAAATTGGCTGAATACGCAGCAACCTTTGGATCTGTTTTTAAGGTTTTTTCAATTTTTTGGACTTCAGAATCGACTTGAATTAAGGTGCTTCCTTTTGGCAATTCAGCTTTGATGGCAATTTGTCCAATTTTCCCACTTGGTAATAAACTTATGGGTAGAAAAGCGGAATAGATGCCTGCACCTAAAAAGACTAAAATGGAAACAATAATCATCGCTTTTCTATGCTTAAACGCAGAGTATAATACCGGCTTCATTACATGATCAAGTTTGACCGTTTGTTTTGCACCGTTACCGCCTTTCCATCCCATGAAAGCAAGAGCAGGGATCACAAGCATTGCTACAAAGAAGGAAATGACCAGAGCAATGACAACGGACCAAGCAAATCCGCTATAGGAAGCACTGATTACACCGCCTACAAATGCGATTGGGATGTAAACCGCAATTGTTGTTAAGGTAGAACCCAGAATTGCAGGGATCATTTCAGTAACGGCTGAACCAAGAATGGAAAGCAGCGATTTATCTTTCGATTCTTCGCGATTTCGATACATGTTGTCCAAAATAACAATGGAGTCATCGACAATCCGTCCCATGGCTACGATTAAGCCGGAAACCGTTAAGATATTTAAAGTAATACCCATTGTTTTTAAAATGGCGGTTGTAGCCAGTAATGAAATTGGCAATGAAATCGCAATTAATAAAGTCGATCTTACATTCCGGAAGAAAAAGAACACACAGATCATCGAGAACAAGCAGCCAAGCAAACCTTCTCGTATGAGTCCAAATAATGAGCTGTTTAATTCTTGTTCACGGTCAAGCAAAACCTGGAATGAAACATCTTTTGGATTGATCGTTTCCAAGTGAAGATGTGAAACACGGTCCTTTACCTGATCGGCAACATCTGTGATGTTGGCTGATGGTGTTTTGATTACATTTAACGTAACACTTGGTGTTCCATTTGTTCTGGAGACAGTTTTCAGGTCATTTAAGGAATGTGTTACGGTCCCAAATGCAGAAACAGGAATTGCTTTTCCAGCTTTATTTGTAATCGTTGCAGTTGCCATTTGCTTTGGAGTTAATTGTAATCCATCAAACGTTACAGGTATTGATAATTGGTTGTTTACAATATTCCCTTGCGGCATGGATGGAACAGCCAATGAAAATGATTTATTCAAATCATCTAATGTTAATCCATTTTTGACCAGGTCTTTCATGCGAATGGTTAGTACATAACCATCTTTTGCTCCGCCAAATACAGAAACATCAGCAACACCAGGAACAGATTTTAATTGTTTAACAATTTCCTGCTGTGCTGTTGAGCGAAGAGTTGGTTCATTCAATTTTGAACTTGTTAAGCTATAAGTCAGAATTGGGAATGAGCTGGTTGTTAATCGAGTTACCGAAGGAGAAGTAGTAATGGTTTGTGGAAGATCCGCATTTGCCAATGCTTTATTCACTTGATCCTCAGCTAGTTTCATGTCAGTATTCATAGGAAAATACAAACTCATAAATAATCCACCATCATAAGATGTACTTTCCACATTGGATAACCCGTCTACTGTTTTGACGGCACTTGCCAGATTATCTGTCACTTGTTGTTTTACTTGAGCTGCCTGATATCCAGGTACTCTCATACTAACCGAAAGGGTAGTATTGTTTATTCCGGGTAAATAATCTCGTTGCATTTGGAATGCAGAAATACCTCCCCAAGCCAAAATGATGACAACACATACTATCATAAGAACGGCTCTTTGCATGGTTGCTTCTACCAATCTTTTCATGGTTTTACCTCCCCCAATTTTTTAACTGAACCCCAATTTTAATGGCAACTGTATCTGTTTTTTTCTATTTTCTAAAAAAGTTTCTTGATCTCCATAATCGGGTATTCTAAGTATATAAAACGAACTTGTACGTTCTCTGAATAAAGAATTAATAATTCATGAAGATGCAAATTGTATTCATAAAACGTGCTACATTGTTGTTAGAACTAAATCAGATTATGGTCAATTTAGTTCGTTTCTCTTAAAATTTGGAGGCATTATCTATGTCACATTTAATTACTTTATTTGAACTGCACAGTTATCTGATTCTATTTATCGGGATTTTTCTTGAACTTATGGCTCTACCTATATCTGGGGAGTTTTTAATGAGTTATGCAGGATATTTTGTCTATCAGGGAAAAATGAATTACATTATGGCACTTCTGACCGTTTTTTTAGCAGGTGGTGCAGGTATTACAGTTACGTATTGGATTGGGAGGGCAGGGGGATATAAACTTATCGAAAGATACGGGAAATATATTCATCTAGGACCTGAACGTTATAGAAAAACCGCTGCCTGGTTTGAACGGTCCGGAAGTAAATTGTTGATCATTGCTTATTTCATACCGGGAATTCGACATTTCACCGGGTATATTTCAGGTATTTCAAAAATGCCGTTCCGAAAATTTTTTATTTCAGCTTATATTGGTTCGTTCCTTTGGGGATTTTGCTTTATTACACTTGGAAAGGTATTAGGGCCTCGCTGGCAGGTTTTCCATCATGCAGCTAGTAAATATTTTGTCATTTTCATTATTATTTTTGCCCTATTGTTAGCAGGGTATTTTGTGTATCGATTTTATAAAAATCAAATTAAAGACTTTTTCATTCGTTTCGTAAAATGGTTAATCTTCCGTTTTAAAACAATTCGGGCAACTGAAATCTTTCTTATTTTTCTTACCCTCGCTTTTATTGGAATGATCATCTTAATGTTGGGCATTGCACAAGACTATTTGGCTAATGATTTTACAGAATTCAATGATGTAACGGAATATCTGGTTAAATCTGCGGTGTATTTAGGATGGATGGTGGGATTTCTAGTATTACAATCACCATATCTTCTTGGTGCAATCATAGCGATCACGGTTATTAGGATTTGGAGGAAAGGACGAAATAGGGGATTAGAGTATCTTTTATTACTAGTTACAATCGCCGGGTCAAAAACATTTCATGATTTGCTCATGAAGGTCTTTTTTTACCTTCAATCATTTGGGTTCGTAGGGAAATTTCATTCAGGTAATTTTCCAGATCTAAATGCGATGATTTTGATCATCATCTATGGAACATGTATCTTTTTATTGGTCCGTCATTCGAAAACGAATGTAATAACCATAGTTGTACCATTTTTGGGGCTTATATTATTAATGTTCATAACCATTGCGAACATCGTAACTTCAAATATACTACCAAGCGACATTATGGGAGGGTATGTATATGGCGGTGTCTGGATCTTTTTTAACTTTTTATTATTTGAACTGCTCCGCCTTATTTTGGATAAGGGTTGAAATGTAAAAAGAGACTGCAAATAGATTAAGCAGTCTCTTTTTTATTTTTAGTTATTTTCTTTCTGAAACTTCACCATAAACTGGCTAAATGCCTGACAAGCCTCATACGGAACTGCATTGTAAGTAGAAACGCGGCACCCGCCAATAGAACGGTGACCGTTTACTCCAACAAAGCCTTCTTGTTTTGCTTGTTCTAAGAATTTCTTTTCTAATTCTTCATCTTTTAAGTTGAAGGTGATGTTCATCAATGAACGGCTGTCCTTTTCAGCATGGCCGATGTAGTAACCTTCACTTGAATCGATTGCATCATAAATGAGTTTTGCTTTTTTCTCATTAAGCTCAGCAATCGCCTCTATTCCACCCAGCTCTCGAGCCCAATTAAGAACTTCGCCAAGCATATAAATACCAAAGGTTGGTGGTGTGTTATACAATGAATTGTTTTTAGAGTGCGTGCTGTACTTCAGCATTGTTGGGATATTGCTGTTCGCTTGTTCAAGGAAATCTTTGCGAATAATCACAACGGTTACGCCAGATGGGCCAAGGTTTTTCTGGGCACCAGCGTAAATAAGTGCGAATTTGCTGACATCAATTGGTCTAGAAAGAATATCACTCGACATATCGGCAATCAACGGAACGTCTCCAGTATTCGGGTATTCCTTCCACTCTGTACCGTAAATCGTATTGTTAGAAGTAATGTGTACATAGGCATCATCCTGTTTATACTGCAATTCATCAAGCTTAGGAATGCTGCGATACTTGTCTTCTTTCGTAGATGCAGCTTGATAAGCTTCCCCGAATAGTGCGGTCTCTTTGAAGGCTTTTTCAGACCAAGATCCTGTCATCACATAGGCCGCTTGTTTTCCCGGCTGTAAAAAATTCATTGGAATCATCGAAAACTGAAGACTCGCTCCACCTTGAAGGAAAAGGACTTCATAGTTCTCAGGAATAGATAGCAATTCTCTTAAATTGCTAATTGCCTGATTATGTACAACTTCATACGCTTTGCTGCGGTGGCTAAGCTCCATCACAGACATTCCTGTTCCGCGGAAATCAATTAATTCCTGTTGTGCTTTTTCCAGGACGGCAATCGGTAAGGCAGAGGGACCAGCATTAAAATTATAGGCACGTTTTGTTTGTAGTTTCATTATGAACTCACCTCAAATTTTGATTTACTTGAATATAACATATTTTTTTAATTTTTAGGATAAATATTTTGTTGCGCGAGGGAGTAAATCATGGTAAGAAAGGGTTTCCAATGTTGTATTAATAGGAAAAGGAACGAGGATTATTTTTTTAAAAAAAGAGGTCACCAGTCCGATTTCTAATGCTTTTCATTTCGTAGAATTTATATAAATGGAAAAAAGCCTTTTTGAGGCTTTTTCCTTCTTAAAACCTCTAATTTTAGGGTCTTAATCAAATTAATAAAAACAAGCTGCTCCAACAATGATTAAAAGAATGAACAAAACAACGATTAAAACAAAACTACCGCCGCCATAGCCGCCATATCCATAGCCGTAACCGTATCCACCGATGCACATGGGGAGTCCCCCTTTTCATTAGAAATTGGAATTCACTTTTTAATAAAATCCGCCACCCATGTAAGCTGCCCCTACAATGATTAGCAGGATAAACAAGACAACGATTAAGGCAAATGCGCCTCCACCTACACCATCAGACATACTATCGAACCCGCTTTCACCAGCTAATAACAAAATATGTAAAAAAAGTAATATTGGAAGGGCACCTTTCAAAAAAGGTTAGAAAGTAGGAGGATTTTTGAATTTTATAGACAGTTTCTAAATTCAAATTTTGTATGGTAACAATAAAAGGGGTATGACCCCAATATTTATACTTTTTTTAGATTTGTTTTAGAGGTGGTTTAGATATGTTGGGTATGATGAAGTTTAAGTTATAAACTAAAATTTAAAAGGATTCAATTGGTTATAAATAAACCGACTTTAAGGAGATTTTATATGTCCATTAAAACGAGATTATTGCTTTCTTACGTTGCTATGACCTTTATTCCCATCATCATGTTTGGGTTCATTGCAACAACGCTGTTTTCAGCTTTTTATAAAGATATGGCAGGAACCGGCGGTGGGAGGCGAATGCCCGTATTTTGGGAAATGGCAAATCAACGTCGCGACCTAATTGCTGGTGTGAAATTTATGGCACATACTGATCCTGACAGATTTACTAACAGCGATTTTCTAATAAATACAGATAAAAGAATGAACATATTGCATTCAGGTCTGGTTGTCATGGCAAATAATCAAGTTACCTTCTCTTCTCCATTTGTTGACAGACTTAACCTTAAGCAGCCTCTTCAAGAGCTGTCATCAAGTAAAGGACAAGAACGTTGGGGAAGAAGTCGGTATTCAGTTGAAAAATACAATATCAAGTTTAGCAATCACTCAAACGGCACTGTATACCTAATTTCTGATTTAAACCCCTTTTTCAACGAAGCAAGAAAATTTTTCCCATTGCTTATCATGTCCTTGCTTTTCGTTATCGGGCTAACCAATGGTTTTCTTACCTTTATCGTTTCCCGTAGTTTTATTAAACCTTTGTATACCTTAAAACGGGCTGCTGAGCAAATAAAAGAAGGTAATCTACACTATGAGTTGAAGGTGAAACGAAAGGATGAAATTGGAGAATTGGCAGCTTCGTTTGAAGAAATGCGTAACCGGTTAAGCGATTCAATCCAGCTTCAAGTCCAATATGAAGAAAACCGGAAAGAACTAATTTCCAATATTTCGCATGACCTAAAAACCCCGATTACCGGGATTAAGGCTTGTGTTCAAGGCATACAGGACGGAATCGCCGATTCTGCACGAAAACAGGAAAAATATATCAATATGATCGCAAAAAAGGCAGAAGATATGGACCAATTAATTGATGAATTGATGCTGTATTCCAAACTGGATTTGAAACGGCTGCCGTTTCATTTGGAAACAATGGACATAAATGCTTATTTGCGCGATTGGGTGGAAGAATTACGCATTGACCCAAGAATGGAGAAAATCGGAATAATCTATTCTGAAAGTAGCAATCCCATTCCAGTGATAGCTGACCGCGAAAAGCTGTATCGGGTTTTGATGAATATTATCGATAACAGCTTAAAATATATGGATAAGGAACAAAAGGAAATTTGGATATCATTACTCGAAGATGGTGACAAAGCACTTGTACGCATTCAGGATAATGGGCCGGGAATTGATAGCGAGGCGCTTCTTCATATTTTTGATCGTTTTTACCGTGCAGACCCATCAAGGAACTTAAACACAGGAGGAACCGGACTAGGACTAGCGATTGTCAAACAGATAATTGAAGGGCAGGGGGGAAGTGTTTGGGCAGAAAGCCAAATAGGTGAAGGGACTAGCATTTATTTTACAATGCTAAAAACCACAAAGGAGGGTGAACACAAGTGAAACGAATCTTAATCATCGAGGATGATCCAGTGATTGTGGAGGTAGAAAAAGATTATTTAGAAACTAGTGGGTTCAAAGTGGATATCGCTACAAGTGGCGATATTGGTCTTAATATGGCTCTTGAAACGAAGTATGATTTAATCATTCTTGACCTCATGCTTCCCCATACGGACGGCTTGGAAATTTGCAGAAGAATCCGTCAAGTGAAGAATATCCCGATTCTAATCGTTTCCGCCAAAAAAGAAGAAATTGATAAAATCCGCGGACTTGGACATGGGGCAGACGATTATATGACGAAACCATTCAGTGTAGGGGAGTTAGTTGCCAGAGTGAAAGCTCATCTATCAAGGTATGACCGATTGATCACAGATAACCAGACGAGACAAAAGAATGAAATCCAAATACTTGGCATTCGAATAGATCAGTTATCTCGAAAGGTGTTCGTTAATGAAAAAGAAATCTCATTTACGTCGAAAGAATATGATTTACTGTTATTTTTGGCCCAACATCCAAACCAGGTGTTCAGCAAAGAGGAGTTATTTGAAAAAATCTGGGGACTTGATTCGATGGGGGATACTGCCACTGTTACGGTTTATATTGGAAAATTACGTGAAAAAATCGAACTCCATCCATCTAAACCGCAATATATCGAGACAATTTGGGGTGTTGGTTATAGATTTAATGTTTAATTGCCTGGAAAAAGGGAAAGGTTTTCAGTACAAAAATAATAAAGATTAGAAAAGGGCTATCAAATTGCAAAGATTTGATAGCCCTTTTCTAGTTATCGTATTTCAATTTTTTTTAAACGTGTTGGCCATAAATAGCCGATAATGGCACCAACAACTGCTGGTAAGATCCATCCAAGACCAATATCATAGAGCGGTAAATAATTTACATAAAACGATTTAATCGATTCGAATAAAGCAATTGTAGCTCCCGGTAAGCTGCTGACTAATGTGCTGTAGCCATCGAAGATACTTACAAAAAATGTTAGGAGCATGGTTACTGCATAAACGCTTCTTTTATTACCAAATAATGGTGAGAATAGTGCTAATAAGATAAGAACAATGGCCAGCGGGTACAAGAACATTAATACTGGAACTGCAAATTGAATGATATTAGTTAAGCCGAAATTAGCAATCGTAAACGATACAAGGCAAAGGATTGCCACAAACCATTTATAGCTTACTTTCGGAAATACTTCATGGAAAAATTCACTGCATGATGTAATCAGTCCGATACTTGTTTTTAAACAAGCGAGTACAATAATAATTGCCAGTAAAATGTTTCCGAATGATCCAAAATAGTATTGAGAGACCGCAGCAAATATCAGACCACCATTATCGAATTTCCCTATCGCTGATACACTCGATGATCCCATGTAGGTAATGAGTCCGTAGATGAGCATCATTAGTCCCATCGCAAAAATGCCTGATTTCCACGTTGCTTTTGCAATTGATTTTGGATCCGTAATGCCTTGTCCCTTAATTGCATTGATGACAACAATACCGAATGCGAGGGAGGCAAGGGCATCCATAGTGTTATAGCCCTCTTTAAAGCCTGTTATAAAAGCAAGTCCGCTATAGTCGCCTGCCGGTTTACTAAAGTGACCCATTGGCTTGACGATGGCAATGATAATTAATACGAATAAAAACACTAAAAACGCAGGTGTTAAATATTTGCCAATATAGTCCATAATTTTTGCTGGATTCAATGAAAAATAATAGACAATTGCAAAAAATAAAAAGCTAAAGAGTCCGAGATATAAACTGGTGTGCTCTGGATTAATATATGGTTCAAACCCTACAACAAAAGGTACCGTTGCTGTACGTGGAATAGCGAAAAACGGTCCAATTGTTAAGTATAAAGCCATTGCGAAAACGACTCCAAATATTGGGTGTACGCGATTAGCTAAATCTCGCAAGCCATTGCTTCCAGATAGACCAATTGCTAGGATCCCCATAAAGGGAAGACCGATAGCTGTGATTAAAAATCCAATCAATGCCGGCCAAAAGTTTGTACCAGCAAGCTGTCCCATCTGGATGGGGAAGATCAAATTACCCGCACCAAAGAATAGTCCGAACAACATCGTACCAATGACAGCATACGTTGAAAATGGTATTTTTTGTTGCATACAAATTGCTCCTTTGAAATATTTAATGTTGTTGTTTTTCTAAAATAATATAATAATATAATAATTTCGTCATTATTGAAAGGGCGTATTAACATTTTCACTTCTTTTCTAAGATTTTTTTCCCTATTTATTAAGATTTTACTGCCGAATCCTTTCTATTTTTTATACTTTTTTTAGATTTGCTTTAGAGTCCTTTTATACCCAACGCGTAACATTATTAATGGAAATAGATTTAGAAGGGAGATCCATAGAATGCGAAGATTAAGCCTGACCAAGAGAAAATGGCTGTTGATTCTTCATTTAATGTTTTCGGCCATTATGTTAGGAGTTTCTATTGTTTTTCTGATTCTAAGTATAACGGCTGCAAATACAAACGATGTAAATGTGTTGAAAGCATGTTATTCCAGTATGCATGTGCTTGCAAAGACATCCGTTCGTGCTTCAACAATTGGCGCCGTAGTAACTGGAATATTACTATCGGTGCTGACGCAATGGGGATTGTTCAAATTTTACTGGATTATCGTAAAGGAAGGGTTGACACTCCTCTCGATTTTTTTGGGTCCCATTGCGATGTATAGTTTAACGTTAAAAGCAATCACGCTGACCACCAAGGATGGAATAAATATCTTTTTCGATCCAGCTTTTACAGTGAATAAATGGCAGCTCTGGTGTGGAATCATCCTACAAGTCATTTCACTTGTTTCGATGTTCGTGATATCCGTTTTTAAGCCATGGGGACAGCGAAAATAGAAAGAGATGAAACTTAAAAATGAGAGGAGAAAAGAGAAGTGGAAAATAAAAAAAGAAAAGTGCAAAATGAAGAGGTAATTCAAGGATCTACCAGGATCCGCACAGTAAGATTTCTATATGGAGGACTGGCTGCTGTTTATTTTATTTGTGTAATCCTTCAAGTATTTTTCGCAGGATTGGGCCTGTTTGTGAATTCTAGTGATTGGCAGCTACATCGAGTATTCGCTAATTATTTTGAGGCGATCGCGTTACTCTTATTTCTTTTATCATTTTTCGGACGAATACGTGGGGGCCTCCGCTGGCTGCCTTTAAGTCTTTTTGTTCTTACATCCTTACAGCATATGACGATTCAAACTTTTTCCGGATACCTGCGGGCGCTGCACACAATTGATGCATTGCTGTTATTTGGAATCTCGATGCACTTAATGAAACGTTCATGGCGGTGGGTGAAAATGGGGAAGAATTAATGTTAATATTAGGTGGAAATATTGGATAATTTTATTGTAGTTTATTAGGAGAAATTAACCGAAAAAAACTGTTCAGAAAACGATCTCTTAAGGTGGATTTTGGAATACAGGTTAGAAAATCAATCGAAATGGGAATCTTTGAATATAAAGACACTTGGAGGCCATGCTTTGCTAGTGTATAAAATTCAGTTGAACTATGTCAGGAGTGGTCAATACTAACGGATAGAATAAAATTCGCATACTATATGAGAAATTGTTCATTTTTTAAGGAGAAAAACATGGGTAAAATAAAAACTTGGGCAAAAAATTTGAAACGAAAAATATTTATTCTTTACTTTGCATGCAAAGATAAAAGGGTTCCTTGGTATGCCAAAACGTTTACGGCTGGTGTTGTTGCCTATGCCTTCAGTCCCATTGATTTAATCCCCGATTTTATACCAATCCTTGGCTACCTCGATGATATCATTATTGTCCCATTAGGAATTATGCTTGCCCTAAAGATGATTCCTATAAATGTAATTTCTGATTGTGAACTGAAAGCAGAAGAAATGCTGAAAAACGGAAAGCCAAAAAATTGGGTAGCTGGTTCACTTATCATCAGCATTTGGAGCCTTTTTATCCTTTGGCTGATTGTAAAGGGATATCAAATTATACAGGGTCAGTGATCACAAACACTGACCCTTGTTTCTTATTTCAAATGCTTTTTTTTTGACCTTGAAAAAGTATACAATAGTTTTAAAGAGTAAATTGAAATAAAGGATGTAACAAATGGATTGGAAACCGGATCGAGAATCGAAAATATCAATTTATAAACAACTTGCTGTCTATATTGAAAACGGGATTGCAGATGGAACTTTTCCTCCTGATAAACCACTGCCTTCTGAAAGAGGTTTAGCGAAAGAGCTTAAAATCAACAGAAGCACGGTTATTGCTGCCTATGACGAATTGGAAGCCAATGGTCTAATTGATCGGAATAGAGGCAGTGGAACAACGGTCAGCAAAGATATTTGGGGGATGACCAAGAAACGGATTCCAAGTTGGAACCGGTATATTGAGGCAGGATCGTTTTTACCTAATCTGCCTGTCACTCAACGAATTCATAAAGAAATGGTCGAGCAAAATCTGATTAATTTAGCCAGTGGGGAATTGTCTCAGGATCTTTTTCCAATGACCTCCCTAAGAGAGATTACCTCTAATCGATCGTTTATCGGAACCTTGGGATATGACCATCCCCAGGGGAATGTCATACTCCGGCAAACGCTAACGAATCATGTGAAACAGTTTCGCAGTATAGAAACGAACCCATCATCGATCTTAATTACATCAGGGGCACAGCAAGCTTTGCATCTTGTCGTCCAATGTTTATTAAAACCTGGAGACGCCGTTGCGATTGCAAATCCTTCCTATCATTATAATCTGCCTGTTTTTAAATCAGCCAGAATCAAAACCTATTCTTTAAAAATGGATAATGAAGGGATAAACCCAAACGACATAACCACATTGTATAAAAAACATCGAATCCGAATGATTTTTATGAATCCTATTTATCAAAATCCCACAGGTACATTAATGTCGGAGGAAAGAAGAAAAAAGGTTTTGGAGATATCCTCCGAATATGGAATTCCGATTGTAGAGGATGATCCGTACAGTTTAACCTCTTTTACAGGGGAAAAGATGCAGACACTGAAATCATTAGACCGGAACGGAAATGTATTATATATTAGCTCATTAACGAAAATTGTTGCTTCAGGTCTGAGGATTGGTTGGATTATCGGTCCTAGGGCAGTGATTGAACGGTTATCAGATGCTAAGCAGCAGGTTGATTATGGACATGCAAGTTATACGCAATGGATCGCTAATGCCTTTTTAGATTCCAGTGATTTTGAATTTCATATAATAAATTTAGTGCAGCAGTTAGAAATCAGAAGAGATCAAGTTGTCGACAGCCTTCAGACTTTTTTAAAAGATCAGGTAGAATTTTACGTTCCTAACGGTGGAATTCATATTTGGTGTAGGATAAAAAAGGAAGTGAATGAAAATCAATTGCTGGAGGAATCCATTAAAAGAGGAGTCATCTATGTCCCCGGCTTGACAATGGGCTCAGAGAAGGGATTTGTTCGATTTACTTTTTCAAGGGAAAAAGAAGAAAATATCCATGAAGGAATCAAAAGATTTGCTGATGCTTTGAATGCTGTTACAAAATGATAAGAATTAGAAAAGGCGGTCATTTATTAGACCGCCTTTACTTAATCTCGTTATGCAGAAAAAGACCATTTTTGAAGGCTTTTTGAAAGTAGTTGATAGGCTACTACCTTTTTCTTGTACTGTTTGACTACCTCTACATTGTGTTTGGAACAGTAGACAAATAACCTTACATCTTTTTTACCTTCTTTAGTTTCAATGACGAAGGGGGGCTCACTGTTCTCTGGGTGTAAATATAATTCCTCTGTTCCTGGATAAATATAGTGCTTCTTTAAAAAGGTAGACTCATTAAATGATTGAAGTACTCCTATTTTGTTTTCACCCTCAAGTAGTTTCCCGTCAAAGGTAACGGTGACATTCATGTTGGTAAGTTTTGTATGAATTTGAAATTTATTGATCAGCCATTCCACTGGACCGGTTGGAAGACAGGTCATTAAAATTTTGAAAATACTGACGAGAACAATCGAAATCACAGCCCATGTCATCTTTCATCAACTCCGTTTATCTATTTAATTAAGCAGGGGACCTTGCATTATAATGTTAACCAAATATAGATTCCTAGTGAAATCAGCGCGATTAAAATAATGACTACATAAATTAAGGTTAAGTTTGTTGTATTTCTTTTTGTGGATTTACTGTAGTCTTCATCGGGTTTTCCGGTTATGAATAATGTCAAAACGGCAGAAATAATTAAAATAAAGATAACCAAACCTATCAATATATTCATGCTGCACCTCTTAAAATTTACTTTCGTTAGAGTTCTACTTTTTTATAATTAAATCATATCGCAACCGGATGGAATGATAACCATCCAATTTAACTAAAAAAAGACCATCCACTTAGAGGTCTTTTCAACTAATTAAAATTAAAATAACAGTCGACTAAAAGGGCCAGTGATTTTCACATCACTAGCCCCACTTATTATTATTGGTATTTGTAGCCTTCTAATTCCAAAATTCTTTGTTTGATCCGTTCTAAACAAATCTGGGTATCTGCGTCTTTATTGTAATGTGCTGCATCTTGGCTCGTAGTTGATTCTGTAAGGACAAAACCATTTGCCAGCTGAACCGCAACCATTGTACATTTGCCAAAAAGCTCAACGATTTCTATTTGTGCGTTTTCGATCATAAAATCAATATCCGCTAGTGTAATTTCTTGTTTTTGCACTTGTGCCTTTGGACTTACAGAAGCAATAAATTTATATTCTGTTGGTTCAAATGCGATTTCAAAGGCTTGTTCTGAAATTTCAATGATCTCATTGGTTGCTAAATTTTTAACCTTCACAATCCCATCATTCGTTATTTCTAATAATTCTACTTTATTATCCGTGCCTTTTACCCGGTAAACCTTCAATTTCTGTTCCCCCCATACCCATTTTCCTTCAAAATGTCTAATAAGGCATCACCCTCTGGTAGTTGATTTTTCATGAATGATCAACTTTTTTTATTAGCTTATTCAGGTCTAAACCGAGCGGTGAAACCTGAAAGTGCGGAAAAAAGAGGGTATTTGAAGTTTAGGGTCATAAGGAATATTCTCGAGAATCTATAAAGAGTATAAATATTCAAGGGGATAATAACGAATCCTAAAAGTGTATTTTTTAATCTATTTAAATGAGGTGAAACCATGACTAAGAACAATCCGATTGAGTATACAGGTAAAGTACTGGACCAAAGAAACGACCTTACGGGTCCAGATGATGCAGGAAAGGGAAACTATCCAAATCCGCCCAAAAAAGTAACGATACAACAGCAAAACAGGAATAATGAGCAATAGTTTAATGAGACCAGAGCTGGTTTAAGACAGTATTTGGATTAACATAATCGGCTACGCTTCCGCTATATTATAAAGCTTAGAATTCTTTTTATGGATCTGACCGTATAAAATAATGCTAGGCACCCAAAAATTGGATGGTGCCTGGCATTTTTCTGCTGCTAAAAGCAGCCTTAGGATGTACCATGTCAATGTTTAATCAGAAGACTTGTGGAAAAAACTTCCTAGTCAACCAAGCCGTATTTTTTTAAGGATTCCATCAGCATTTCTTTAGGTTGAAAACCTGTTATCCGCTTCACCAGCTTACCATCTTGAAAAAACAATAATGTCGGAATTCCTAGTACCTCAAACTGACTTATAAACTCCTTATTCTCATCGGAATTCACTTTTACTATTTTTAATTCCAATTCCTCGTCAATTTCTTCCAAAACGGCTCCAATCATTCTGCAAGGAGGACACCATGGAGCCCAGCAATCGATCAGCACTGATTTACTTGTTTGGATTTCCTTCAGAATTTCTTGCCCCTTTGCATATAAGATACTCATGAAATTTCCTCACCTTTCATATTTTCTTGCTTGTAGTATATGATGAGTTATAATATAAGTAAAATTAATACTTTTAATTTATTAAATAAGTAAAAACTAATGGATAAAAAAGAGGGAATCTATGACCATATTTCAATTAGAAGTTTTCTTAAAGGTAGTTGAAACGAAAAGTTTTACAAAAGCCGGGGAGCAAATCGGCCTATCCCAATCTGCCGTCAGTCAAGCAATAGCAGCTCTGGAATCCGAGTTAAATATAAAATTATTAAACCGACACAGGAATGGGATTAGTGTTACAGAAATTGGTGAACGTATCACGAGCTTGATTAAGGACTTGCTAACGATTAAAACAAAAATTGTAAACGAAGCAAGCGGAATGACAGCTGTTGAAACAGGAACGATAAAAATTGGAAGCATTTCAGGTATGTCAACGAAACTATTACCAGGAATGATCAGTTCCTTTAAAAAACGGTTTCCAGGTGTAGATGTCACTCTTTATGAAGGAAATTATGAAGAAGTGAAAAATTGGATTAAATTGTCGGTTATTGATGTCGGTGTGGTCACAGAGGAAAAGCATGAATTTGAATTTATTCCCTTATTACAGGATAAAATGGTTGTAATTGTTCCAGAGCAACACCCTTTGGGAAATCAGTCGTCTATACTAGTAAAAGAAATCGGTAGTGAACCTCTGATCATGCCAAAGGAATGTGATCGTTTACTGCGTGCAGTCTATAAGGAACAAGGAATAACTCCCAACATTCAATTTGAAGTCAGTGACATAGCAACCATCATTGCCATGGTTCAAGAAGGGGTTGGTATTACCATACTTCCGGAGTTGGCAATTCCCTCAACCTTGCCGAAGGTTACTCCTTCATACTTATCACCTCAAGTGTACCAAAATCTAGGTCTTGAGGTCCGTTCATCAGAATACATTAGTCCAGTCCTAACCGCTTTTATTCATGAAGCACAAGAATTTACAAAAAACTTATCTCTCAAATTATTTAACAGCTATCATTCTGTTATTGTGAAAAAAAGATAATTTCTTTTGGAGCACTTCAATAAATAAAAAGGGAAAATAATAATAAATACAAGTAATCAAAGGGGGAATCAGTTATGCATTCAATTGAGAAAATAGGTAAGCGCTTTTGGTATATCACTCCC
Source organism: Neobacillus cucumis (assembly GCF_016107705.1). The sequence goes on along the minus strand of NZ_JAEHGC010000007.1, from coordinate 234,949 downwards.
ATTTCTAAGACGGACAGGCCCATTCTTGGGATGGTGGTTGGGGATCACAAGACATTGATGATTGATGCAGGTAACTCCGAAAACCATGCCCAATACTTTTTGGCAGAACTTTCAAAAAGGCAAGTCCCAAATCCTGATTTGGTGGTCCTTACCCATTGGCATTGGGATCATATATTTGGACTTGCGGCATTAACAAATACAGTATCTTTTTCCTCTAAAGAAACAAAAGAGGAAATGGAGAAATTCATTCATCTTTCATGGTCGGATGAGGCAATCGATGCAAGGGTGAAAGAAGGAACAGAGATTGAATTTTGTGCAAGGGCGATTAAGCAGGAATACACTGACCACCGAGATATCACCATTGTCCTACCTGATGTAGTTTTTGAAAATCAAGTGGAGATAGACCTTGGAGGAGTAGCCTGCATAGTACAGCAAGTTGGAGGTGATCACGCCTCAGATTCTGTCATTGTGTATATCAAAGAAGAAAAGATTTTATTTTTAGGTGACTGTATTTATCCCGATATTTTTTCGGAAAAAGAAAACTATACAATTCAGAAAACACTTCAACTTTTAGATAGATTAGAAACATTTGATGCAGATACATATGTCCTTTCCCATTGGAAACCGATTTCAAAAGAGGAATTTAATCAGGAAGTTACCATGCTGAGAACCATTGCAAGAATCACCGATACTTATTGCGGGGAACAACAGAAAATTCAAGAAGAATATGAGAAATACGTAAAGAGGGAACTTACAGAAGACGAAATGGTAACAATCACCGATTTTGTGAATGGATATCAAAGATAAAGTTCAGAAAGGAAGCACCGACCTTTGGGGCTTCTTTTTCTGTATTGGGGAGAAGGTTTTGACAAGTTTTCTTTTAAATTATGACTACATATGTAACAATAGAATGTAACTTAATGTAAGGATGAAGATAATGAAATCAGAAGTTAGTGTAAAGGTGAAGGCATCGTTCGTTAACAAATATAAGGAAGGGTATCCCCTTATATCGAAACAAGTGATTAATAACGCATCTGATTTATTAGAAGAGGGTATGTTGATTAACCTTGTTGATGAAGAACATACATTTATAGGAAAAGGTTATTACGGTAAGCAAAACAAAGGGTATGGCTGGGTGCTTACTCATAATAAGGATGAAAAGATTGACCAATTGTTTTTTGAAAGAAAGATTAGGGCTGCATTAGACAAAAGAAAATCGTTTTTTAAAGATCAGGAAACGACCGCCTTTCGTGTATTTAATGCAGAAGGTGATGGAATCGGCGGCTTAACCATCGATTATTTCGATGGTTATTACTTAATCAATTGGTACAGTAGAGGGGTTTATACGTATAAAGACCATGTGCTTGCAACACTTAAGAATCTAGTGGAATATAAAGCAATTTACCAGAAGAAGCGTTTTAATATTGAGGGAAAATATATTGAAGAAGACGGATTTGTGGCTGGAGAAAGAGGACAGTTTCCGATTATTGTCAAAGAAAATGGGGTTAATTTTGCTGTCTATTTAAACGAAGAAGCGATGGTTGGGGTTTTTCTTGATCAGCGCGATGTGAGGAGAACGATTCGTGATAAGTACGCAAAAGGAAAGACTGTATTAAATACCTTTTCGTATACCGGGGCATTTTCTATTTTTGCGGCAATCGGTGGTGCTGCAAAAACAACGAGTGTTGACTTGGCTAATCGTAGTTTACCGAAGACGATTGAGCAGTTCAGTGTGAACGGAATTGATTATGAAACCCATGATATTATTGTGGAAGATGTTTTTCACTATTTTAAATATGCTGGTAAGAAGAAGCTAACCTTTGATATGGTAATCCTTGATCCTCCTAGTTTTGCAAGGTCTAAAAAATTCACCTTCAGTGCAGAAAAGGATTATAAAAATCTCCTGAAAGAAGCGATCGCGATTACAGAGAATAATGGGGTAATTGTCGCTTCAACAAATTGTGCTGCGTTTGACATGAAAAAATTCAAAGGGTTTATTGATGCTGCATTTAAGGAAAGTAACAGGAAATATCGGATAGAAGAGGAATTTACCTTACCTCAAGATTTTAGATCCATTAAGCAATTTAGGGAAGGGAACTACCTTAAAGTTGTGTTTATTAAAAATCTTAATGGCTAGAGGAATGAGTCAAAGGTAATGAACTGCACCTCAATTTTTGGTCTAATAATTGTAGGTGCAGTTTTGATATGCCTTAAATTATGGCTGATGTATAAAAAGTATGTTGTATTAGTAGTCTTATCTTGTTGCATTAAAGCGCTCGATTGTTGAATCTCATCATTGTTAGATTTTATTAAATAAATGACAGATACTTTATTGAAAACCTCTTCAAAATCAAGATAAAGTAATGACCTCATATTTTGAGGCTAACTCAATAAAATGGTCCATCCCGCTGATTTTTCCAGCTGCAAGCTTTTCATTTACTTCATAGAAGTCTACACATGTTTTACAAGCCAGAACGTCAACACCCTTTTCTTCCAGTTCTTTTAATTGGAGAGAAACAAGCGAGTTTTCCGTTAATGTAAACACGCCACGGTTCATGCAAAAAACAGCCGCAGGCAGTTCTTCCTTTTGCTTGAGAATCGTAAAGAAGGTTTCTAATATTCCTTCGCCTAGTTCTGGTTCTCCTTTGCCAAGCTGATCCGAAGAGAGTAAAATGACTTTGTTTTTCAATTTCTTCACCTCATTGATTTAATAACACTATGTTAGCATATTTAATTAGGAAATAACTACCTTTTCTAGTCCAGGTTGTAATTCCTTTTGCTGCCGTTTCTTAATTATAGGCTGCCCGACTCTTTGCGGATCTGTCAGAAGCTGATAGCCATGTTTGACGGCTTCTTCCGGGACACTTCGAAAGGACTGCTTGTAATTGACATTGAGAGGATATTTAATTATTATATGTTTAAACGTTTAAACATTTGAACACGACTAATCTATTTTTCTAATAAAATACAAACCATTTGGAGGAACGATTGAGTGAAAAGGACTGCATTAATTACTGGAGCGACAAGCGGTTTAGGATATGAGTTCGTGAAATTGTTTGCTGCTGATGGCTACAATCTTGTTCTAGTTGCCAGAAATCAACAAAAATTAGAAGAAATCAAAAATATCTTCACCAATATAGAAGTTACACTCATTGCTAAAGACCTAAGCGTACCTGGAGCGGCTAATGAAGTTTTTCAAGAAGTTGAAAAAAAGGGAATTCATATCGATGCTTTGATTAACAACGCTGGCTTTGGATTAATGGGGAACTTCGATGATCTAGACCTTCAAAAGCAATCAGAGATGATTCAACTAAACATCACGGCATTAACAGAATTAACCTATTATTTCCTGCCAAGTTTAAAACAACGGAATAAGGCGAGAATCCTGAATGTCGCAAGTACAGCTGCATTTCAGCCTGGTCCATTAATGGCTGTCTATTACGCGACAAAGGCATTCGTCCTTTCCTTTTCAGAAGCACTTGTGGAAGAGTTAAAAGGAAGCAGCGTTACGGTTACAACTCTATGTCCAGGTGCAACAAAGACCAATTTTGGATCTGTTGCCAGTGTGGAAGGAACAAAAATGTTCAGTCGGGCCATGTCCTCAACAATAGTAGCTCAACAAGGTTACCAGGCAATGATGCGAGGGAAACGGGTAATTATTACGGGTGGATTAAATAAAGCTGGTGCATTCGCAGCAAAGTTTTTGCCAAGGAGCCTGGGAGCAAAAATCGCGATGTATGTCGCAAGAGAAAAGTAAGGGAGCTCATGGAGTTATGACAAAACAAGCGATTGATGTTTTTAGAGCATGTATACCGTTATTTAACACATTAAGTGACCCGGCAAGGCAGGATATTATTCTTTTGCTGGCAGAACGAGAACCGTTAAGTGTAAATGAAATCGCTGAACATTCCAGCTTATCGCGACCAGCGATTTCTCACCATTTAAAAATCATGCGGGATCTTCAACTCGTTAAAATTGAACAAAAAGGAACTCAGCGTTATTATTCGCTTTCTTTAAATCAAAGTATAGAGCAATTGAAGGAGTTAATTGAAATAGTCGAGAGTGAATGTATTCTTTAAAATATAAAAATGGTTCTATTTCATTGATAGCTGGATGAAGGACATTTCGCGGGTATCCCAAGATAGATATGTCCTTCATATCCCGGATTCACCGTTACAAAGCTAATCTTTTTATCGTAAAATTGTCATTCAATAATGCCCAGTTTTGTGGATAAGGATAACCTAGCGCCCAATAACTGACACCACGAAGGTTATATTGTTTGACCATATCAAACTTCGCTTGGGCACTACGTGCATCTTCAAACCATACTTCATGACCCCGGCCTTGTTCATCCACATAGCGGAAAAATGGGGATTGTGCTGTGGTATCATATTGAATGGAAGCTCCATATTTAACAGCTCTTCTTACCGCTTCTTGAGGACTAAAGGTCTCAGCTTCTTGGCCCTGAACATGTGGGAGTAGCCAATCCCGGGCATAAATTTGAAATCCTAAAAAGATTTTTTCAGAAGGCATCACTGATAGTGCATATTCCACAACTCTTCTCATTTGGTTTATAGGGGAGATAGCTTGCGGAGGCCCTAGTCGATAGCCCCATTCATACGTCATAAGGACAACAAAATCTGCAATTCTTCCATGTGCCTCATAATCGTGAGCTTCATATAAAAGACCGGCTTGGGTCGCACTCACTTTCGGTGCAAGAGCAGTTGATACTAAATATCCTTTTGGATGGAGACGGTCAACAGCCAATTGTAGAAATTGATTATAATTCTCGCGGTCCTCTGGTTGTACATTTTCAAAATCAATGTTTAACACTTTATAGCCCTTAGTATCCATCACTTGAAGAGCATTGGTAAGTACTTTTTCTCTTAAATCTGGATTGGATAAAACAACATGCGCTAAATTTGATCCAGCTTGTGTGGAGGTGAAATTTGTGACCGCCAACATGGGTACAATATTTTTAGATTTTGCAGCATCAACCATTACCTGGTCATTCATCGGTTGTAAGGTCCCATCTTCCTTGATCATATAAGCAAATGGGCTAAAATAAGTAAGTAGATGTCCAAATTCGTTAAAGTTATCGACAGTTGTTTCGTTCGACTGATACGTATAAGCATTTACTTCAATTGTTGGTTTTGTTCTTGGGATTGCCAATTGCATACCTGGATAAATCATGTTAGGGTCTTGAATGTGATTTTCACTGATGATTGCCTGAACCGATGTCCCATACCTGTTGGAGATTTGCCATAGCGTCTCCCCCGATTGAACAATATGTGTAATAGAAGGAATAAATAGTTTGGTACCCGGATATAAAACATTTGGATTTGTTAGTTGGTTCGCTTGGATAATCGCCTGAATCGTGACGCCATATTGTTGAGATATGGACCATAAAGTATCTCCATATTTAATGATGTGGAATGTCCCAGGTTTTGGAATAACTAAGGACTGTCCTACTAGTAATTGATTTGGGTTGGGTAACCCATTTAATTGAACAGTTGTATTCATATTTACAGCATAGCGGTTGGTAATTTGCCAAAGCGTCTCGCCTGCGCTCACTACATGTATGATCATTCGGACTCCCCCTAGGCGTTTTCATTAATGCATAATATGTAACAACCATTAAAAGGTGTTTTACCTTGGGGTTTGACTCTTTTTTTAAATGGGAGGAGCCCGTTCATTAACCAGCCTCAGCTGTAAAAGGATGAAAAGAAACAAAAAATCTTTCTGATCCATGTTACTATCAGAAAGACCCATTAATTATTCTTTTTTCAATCTTCCGGCCTTTTTGGCAGCCTCTTTTAAAATTACCTCGATTTGGGCGTTCACACTTCTAATTTCATCTTCCGCCCATTTTTCCAACACTTCATATAATTTGGGATCAATACGGAGCGGAAATGATTTTCGTTTCGTCATTTACGACACAACCTTAATAAATACTTCCTGTATTGATAATGGGCTGCGTGCCCTTTTCAGATACAATCGCTACCATCAAATTATTGACCATCTGTGCCTTTTTCTCTTCATCCAGCTCGACAATTTCTTGTTCAGCCAGCTGATCAATTGCGGCTTTGACTAGCCCTACAGCACCATCAACAATCACTTTGCGGGCAGACAACACAGCTTGAGCCTGTTGTCTTTGAAGCATGGCAGATGCGATTTCGGAAGAATAGGCCAGATGCATAATCCTTGCTTCAATGACATCGACCCCGGCAACCTCAAGTCTTTTTTGTAAGTCAGACATAAGAACGTCTGCAACCTCATCGCTATTTTGTCTTAATGTTAAGGCGTTTCCGGATGATTCAAATGAATCATAGGCATAGGTGCTGGCAATATGGCGAATCCCAGTTTCACTTTGAATTTGAATGAATTTCTCGTAGTTTTCTACATCAAATAGGGCTTTAGCAGCATCCCTTACTTTATATACCACAACAGCAGCGATTTCAATCGGATTTCCCTCTAAATCGTTGACCTTTAATTTCTCGCTGTTAAAGTTCGTCACACGTAAGGAAACACGTCGTTTAAACGTGAAGGGAATAGTTGCCCATAATCCTTGTTCACGAATCACACCTAGATACGTACCGAAGAATGTTAATACTTTTGCTTCGTTAGGCTGAACAATGGTTAAACTGGTCGCAATGATCAAACCGAGTAGAACGGCTGCAATGGCAAGTATTTTTTCTAGTGTAGAAACACTGTTAATGACTAATAAAACTCCGCCAACAATACACACAATGGCAATGACAAGTGCGGCAAAACCATTCATTTTAAAGATCGTTTTTTCTGTCATACAATCCCCTCCCTAAGATCAACGTGATATAAAAGTGATATCACATTTATATCATATAATTTTTGTTAAAAAAAGTAAAAGGTTATAGTGCTAACCAATTTATTTGTGTGGTGAAACAAACAATTTCCATTTTTTTAAGATATAGAAAGGATTTACTCTCTGATAGAGTATAAGTATAATAAGAAATGCTTGTTGGACGTCATACGACTTTTTAAAAAGTAAAAACTTTTGATTATTTAATAGACAATCTCTACTTGTAATATAAAAAAACGAAAAGGAAAAAATAAAATGGATATAATCGGATTGTTCTTATCTGGTGCTGCACTATTTTTAAATGGGATTATGCTCGTTGGAAAAGCGGATGAAAAAAACGTTGGAATTTTTAATCTGTTTGTTGGAGCATTTCAAGTCATCGCTCCTTTTTATTTAATTATTGTTTCCGATATAGACAACTGGTTTTTATATGAAAAAGCAGCCACTTTCTTGTTCGGCCTAACCTATTTGTACGTCGGAATTACTTTGTTAAAAGGAATGAATGGAAGCGGGCTGGGTTACTACTCTTTATGGGTGTCTATTATCGCTCTCGGTTATGTGATTGAATCCATTATCCATTATCATGATATGGTTAATGCGTTGACATGGCTATTGTGGTCATTTTTATGGTTTTTATTTTTTGTAATCAATACACAAAAAATCAATATCAATAAATTTGTTGGAAAAGTCGCTATTATTCAATCATGGATAACCTTAACTTTGCCGGCGCTTTTTTCTTTCATAGGCATATGGGGGAATAAATGGATGTACGATTTCTGGATTATAGTCTTAGGAATTTCAATCATCTACTTTCTCCTTTTGGCATACAAACAATTTTTTTATCAAAAAAAGCTTAGCTTTAAAGGAAAATTAACCATTTCAAAATAAGAAAATTGGACTAGGGCGGCATGACTTTTAATAAGTTATGCTGCCTTTTTTCTAATTGGGGACATTGCATGAATAAAAATAGGTATTGACATGAAAAATGTTAAGAATTATAATTATCTCATATTCAAGATAATTAATTTCGAGATTTTTAGGAGGTGATTTAAATGGAGCGAAAATGCAAGAATTTACCCTTTCTGGTCTTAATGCAAACATCAAAAGCTATTCATGAGCGCATAAAGGAAGAAATGACCAAAAACAAACTGAGTATTACGGAATTTTCAGTTTTAGAGGTCCTTTACCAAAAGGGGAAACAGACCATCCAACAGATTGGTCACTGCATCTTAATTTCAAGTGGGTCGATGACCTATGTGATAGATAAATTAGAACAAAAAGGTTTGTTAAAGAGAAATGACTGTCCTAATGATCGACGTGTGATTCATGTGACATTAACGGATAAAGGAAATCAATTTATGGAGGAAATCATGCCGAAACATCATGAGTTAATTGAGGATATGTTTCATTCATTAAATTCTGATGAGGCAGAGACATTGGTACGGTTATTGGAAAAAGTAAAGAATACAATATAAAATTTTATTTTTTAAAATAAATATCTCAAATTCGAGATAAATGTACTTAGGAGGAATAAGAAATGATTAATGTTGGCTTATTAATAATTCGTTTAGTAGTTGGTATATTATTCATTGGTCACGGTGCTCAGAAATTATTTGGTTGGTTTGGTGGTTACGGGTTAAAAGGTACGGGAGGCTGGTTTGAATCCATTGGTATGAAACCAGGAGTAACCATGGCACTTTTCGCTGGATTAGGAGAACTTATTGGAGGAATTTTGTTTGCTTTAGGACTCTTAACTCCACTTGCAGGAATAATTATCGCTGGAACCATGGTCATGGCGATTGCGAAAGTTCACGGTCCAAATGGAATATGGGCGACTTCAAATGGATATGAATATAACTTAACTTTGATTGCCGTTACGATCGGTATAGCTTTAGTGGGTCCTGGTCAATATGCTTTAGATGCTTTATTTTTCTAAAAAATCTCGAATTTAAGATTCTTAAATTCAAATAAATACGAGACTTCAAATTCTAAATTAGGAACAAAATAAGATATTCAGTTCCTTTTAATAACGGATATTCATATTAAAAAGGAGTGAAAAATATGAGTAAGAAAACAATGGGGATTCATCATATCACAGCTATCGTTGGTCATCCCCAGGAGAATGTTGATTTTTACGCAGGAGTTTTAGGATTACGTCTCGTCAAACAAACAGTCAATTTTGATGATCCAGAAACTTATCACCTATATTTCGGTAATGAAGGGGGGAAACCGGGAACCATTATTACCTTCTTCCCATGGGTAGGTGCCCGTAAAGGAATCATAGGAGATGGTCAAGTAGGAGTTACCTCTTATGTAGTTCCAAAAGATGCTATTGGATTTTGGGAAAAAAGGCTAGGGAAGTTCAATGTTCCTTTTACAAAAATGGAACGCTTTGGCGAGCAATACCTGGAATTTGATGATCCACATGGACTTCACTTGGAAATCGTTGAAAGAGAAGAGGGGGAAGTCAATACATGGACCTTTGGCGGATTAACATCGGATGTAGCCATAAAAGGATTTGGCGGAGCCACCCTTTTATCCGCTCAACCAAATAAAACAGCGGAACTTTTAGAGGATGTTTTAGGACTTGAAAAAATAGGGACGGAGGGGAATTTTGTCCGCTTTCGGTCATTAGCTGACATCGGAAATATAATCGACCTTAAATTAACTCCGATTGGTCGAGGACAAATGGGTGTGGGTACTGTACACCACATTGCATGGCGGGCGAAAGATGACCAGGATCAATTAGACTGGAGAAAGTTCGTTCGAGCAAATGGTTATGGCGTTACACCCGTACAAGACCGAAACTACTTTAACGCAATTTATTTTCGGGAGCATGGGGAAATCCTATTTGAAATTGCAACGGATCCTCCAGGTTTCACGCATGATGAGTCACAAGCGACAATGGGTAAAAAATTGATGTTGCCATCACAGTATGAGCTTCAACGAGGACAAATAGAACGAGGATTGCTACCATTTGAAGTAAGAGAACTATACTGATTTTACGAAAAGGAATGATTTCTGTGCTTTCGATTGATCCAACCGCAATGTCCGAAAGGGATAATTATAAGTTTCTTATTGGAAGCATCATACCTCGCCCGATTGCTTTCGTCACAACGATGTCAGAAGACGAGGTTTTGAATGGAGCACCCTTTAGTTATTTTAATATCGTATCATCGAATCCTCCGATGATTTCTTTATCGATTCAACGTGCTGATGGGAGACAAAAGGATACAGCGCGGAACATCATCGAGTCAAAAGAGTTTGTCGTTCATATTGTGGACGAACAAAATGTTGAAAAAATAAATAAAACAGCAGCTAGCCTTCCACCGAATCAAAGTGAAATAGAATTAGCAAACTTAACTCCAGTAAAAAGCGTAAAGATTTCTGTACCGGGAGTTAAAGAAGCAAAAATTCGAATGGAGTGTTTATTGGAACATTCCTTAGTATTGGGAGGTTCGGATTCACCAGGATCTGATTTAATCATTGGAAAAGTGGTTCAATTTCATATCGAAAATGATCTATATGAAAAGGGAAGAATTGATCCAGGAGGCTTGGCTGCGGTAAGCCGGTTGGCTGGGAATTATTACGCCAAAATTGGTGAGATTTTTGAAATCGAAAGACCTAAATAGTTCATTTCAATGATGAACGTTCTGGAGGGAGATTAATCATGAAGCATATATTCAATAAGGGGCAAGACTCAACTAAACCAACGTTATTATTACTGCATGGTACGGGTGGCACAGAGTTAGACCTGTTGCCGATTGCAGGAAGAATAGATGATGAGGCGAATGTCTTAAGCGTCCGTGGGAATGTATTAGAAAATGGCATGCCCCGTTTTTTTAGAAGATTAGCGGAAGGTGTCTTTGATGAAGAGGATCTTATTTTCCGGACAAAAGAATTAAATGAGTTTCTAGATGAAGCAGCTGAAAAGTATGGTTTTGACCGAAATAATATCATTGCCATCGGTTACTCAAATGGGGCGAATATTGCGGCAAGTTTATTATTTCATTATCAAAATGCCTTAAAGGGTGCGATTCTCCATCATCCAATGGTACCGAGAAGAGGAATCGAACTTCCTGATTTATCAGGGAAGTCAGTATTTATTGCCGCTGGAACAAATGATCCAATCTGCTCTCAAACAGAGTCCTCTGAACTACAATCTTTATTTGACAAGGCAAATGCGAAGGTAGAAATTCATTGGGAAAATAGAGGTCACCAACTAACATTGGAAGAAGTAGAGGCTGCAGGCCAATGGTATAAACAATTTAAATTAAAAAATACGTAAAAAGAAAATCAATGAATTTAAACTAATCGGAATCTTTTTCGGTTAGTTTTTTTATGGGTATAAAAATGGGTAAAAGAAACAAAGCAGGAAATCCTTTGATTTTATCGAAAGTATATGAAAAACAGGTTTTAATATAGAGGTGACATAATGATTTTTCATTATCATTTTTGGACTCCCCATGTGGAGGAAACTGAAAAGTTTTATCAAGAGAATGGATTTCGCATATCGCAACGTTTCGGAAAATACAAGGGCGATTTTCAAACGTTTAATCCTCCATTAACTTGGGATGATTTTCGTGAAAAAAAGATTCTTTTCCGAATTATAGAAGCAAGAAAAGGGGCAGTTAATATAACTTTTGGTTATGGAAAGAGAATTATGTTTGATCATATTGGCTTTTTAGTATCGGAGGAAGAAAAAGGTAAAATTAGTGAAAATGCTGAAAGAATGAATTGGGAAGTTGATCGCGGTGAAAGGAGGACCTTTATTACTACACCTTATCATTTTAGGCTTGAACTCCAATCGAATATAGATGTAATAGACTCTATGAGCGAGAACATAAAAATAAAAAAATTAAAATTGGTAACTAAAAGGGAAGGATTAGATAAAGATCTTTCCCAGTTGTTTGGTGGATCTGTTAATCAAATCATTTCCGTAGTCGGTAATGAAGTTTTGATTAAAGAAGCGGTGATAAATGGGTTCTTATCGTCGAATGTTGTTGACCCTAATGGAGTAAAAGTTTTTAACAATATTTAGATATATTTTATAAACTAACAATCATAAAAATAGAGTTAAATTCCATAAAAAAACTCATAAAGGCCTAATAACAAAAGAGGTTTAAAGTGATGTACCGCTTTCGTTTTATGGGTGTATTTGTAGGAGAAGATTTAAATACTCGGGAGTGATGGGAATGGAAAAAAGGAACTATGTTTTCGTTTACGGTACCTTAAGAAAGGATGACCGTAATCATAAGCTGCTTAAGGATGCTGTTTGTATTGCAAGTCATTGTTGGACAGACGGAAAGCTGTTTGATACGTATAAAGGGTACCCATTTTTAGTGCAATCCAATGACAGTCGAGTAGTTGGAGAACTTTATGTAGTGGACGACGCGCAACTTTCTGACCTCGACCGGTTGGAAGACTACCATGGATCTGGAAAAAACAATCTTTATGATCGGGTGGAGCAAATGGTCTATACTAAAAGTGGAAACTATCAGGCTTTTGTATATGTCCTTCCAGATAAAAGGAATACCAAAAACATGCAGTTGATTGAAAGCGGAGACTGGATCCTATATCAAAAAAATTAGAAAATAAGTCTAGGGTAGTGTTATTCTAATTTTTTTAAAAGGATGAAAAATTAAATAGCTGATTTGGTTAAGAGCTTGGTAGCAGCATTTTATCTAATTCTCGGACTCTTTCATAAGATTCAGCCAGATGTTTAGGGACCAATGTTCTTCCGAATTTCCAGGCATTTGTTTCAATTAACGATTTAAGCTGTTCAATTTCATCATCTTCACCATACATTAGAATCCTAGTATCATGTTTGTTTTTCTTAAAATCTAAATAGTACCCGAGTACCCGATAAAGAATAAGTTTAACAAAGTTTTCATCAGTCTCTTTAATTTTAAAGTTCAATTTATCTTTATATCCGTTAATTTGTAAGTAGTTAAACTTAATCGTATTTGTCGATACGTTATAACTCATGGGCACAGTTAGATGATTGTTAAATTCATAATTTATATCTAAATTATGTTGATGTAGAGTATTTTCAATGATCTTTTCAATATCCCATATGTATAGCATTTGATCCACCAATACCTTTTCCCATTATGATATTCGATAAACTATATGTAATGATCTGAATTTGTCAAAATTATAGCACAGATTTTTATTACATTAATGATAAGAACATAACAATTTAATATCAGTTCACTTACAAGAAATTTATCCTTCTATATTCAGGTGAAAATTTATAAAGATTTTTAAGTTCCCAATTTAATTCGGATGGGGAACTTTTTTGTATTAAGCTCTATTAAAATTTTGAATGAAGATTCAATAATCAAAACCTGAATAGCAATTATTTACATAGGAAAATCTATCACAAGGCGAACCATTTGAAAAATTAAAGGTATAGAAAAAGTTTTTAGCATAACGGTTAATTCTAATACTTCAATGAACATCATTACCTAGTATATATTTTCAGTTCTAGATTGTTGATATAGGTGAAAAAGGATGGTGGACATGTTATGGAGAGCAAGGACGAGAGCGTAAAACTAACAAGCGCAGAAGTATCGGTCTTGTGGGGTACATATGTTAACGACAGTATGGTGGATTATATCATGCACCACTTTTTGGAATCCTATTCGGACCCGGATATTCTTCCTATACTCGAGCAAACGAAAAACATTGCCAAAAAACATATGATTGAAACAGAGCAATTATTTCTTAAGGAGAAAATTGCAGTACCAGAAGGATTTAAGGTAGAGTAACATGTTATTCCTGGGGCCCAAAAACTTTTTTCCGATATGTTTTATATGCAGTATGTATTGCAAATTTGTCGTTTTGGAATTGCTTCCCATACTGCAGGTTTAACATCAGCTGCAAGAGAAGATGTACGAAAAATGTTTAAAGATTTCTTCGATGATGCCTCGCAACTATACAATGAAGTAGTGAATCTTATGGAAGAAAAGGGCACTTTTGTGCGGATTCCTTATATGACCTATCCAATTAAAAAAGACTATATCAATAAAGAAAACTTTTTAACAGGTTGGTTTGATCGAAAACGTTCCTTGTTGGGAATAGAAGTTACCCATTTGATGCTTAATGCTTTTCAAAATGAAATAGGAAGAGCAACATGTGTGGGTTTTTCGCAGGTAGCTCAAGAACAAGAAATAAGAGATTATTTCCTGAGAGGAATACACTTAACGAAACATTTTCTGAGTTCTATTCATGATGTACTTGTAGAAAGTGACATCCCAAATGCAATGTCATGGGACCAAAGTGTTACAGGTTCAACCATACCGCTTCATTTTCGGACCAGTTGATGCTTTATATTATTGGCATTCTTTCTAATCTTGGTATAGCAACTTATGGAGCTGGTTTACCATGCGTAGGGATATTGGTGCGATGTACGCCAGTTTTATAACAAAAGCAGGAGCTTTTGGAGAAGATGGTATGGATTTAATGATTGAGAGAAGATGGATGGAGCAACCTCCGACATTTGAAGACCGAGATCGGATAGCTAAAAGGGATTAGTTTCAGGACAAAAAATGGTACCACAATCAAACTGAAAACGAGCCCCAATTATGTGGCTCGTTTTCCTAGGTGGTAAAGTCTTACTTTTCCTTGACAGCAAGTCCGATCATCATCACTATGAGCGTAAGCAACTGAATCATAACCTCTAGGTTAATCTTCATTCGCCCTCCTAACCTAAGTGAATTTTCTATCCTCCGGTCTCACAAAGAAGAAGTAAAGACTTACGTTTCCCATACACTATAGATATTCGGTCAACCAGCAAATATGACTGGTGAAATTCTGATGACTTAGATTCTATTCGAGTCCTGTTTGGGTTTTACCAGAGACGTGCCCATGTATGAACGTTACCAAAATCGAATTCGGACCGGCACTTGCGGCATAGGTGTATACTTCCATTGTCAATTTTCCTGATTGCCCTTGGGTTTGCTCAGTCGGTTTCCCGAGAATTTTTTCGACTTCGGCTTTAGTCATGCCGCCTTCGCCAGTCTTTACATCCCCTACGCGAATTTGATCGTAGTCTGCTTTACTTGGCAGAGCTTTTTCACTTTGTTGTGGTGCATTTTTCTCATCTAAGATATGTGGAATTCCATTGACAACCCCAACGATGATAAAAATTAACACAAAAGCACCTATCAGAAGCATGACAAGTTTAAAAAGTTTTCCCATTATGATTCCCCTAACACATTCATTGTCTTATCAACACACACTATATTAACAGACAATCAATTTAAATCCAAAGGATGAACTCTATGTTAAACCTGTTCTTTCAGTCTAAACCCCATCTCCCATAATTCCTCAAAATAAAGCTCTTCAAATTTTTTCTGAAGAATTCCATAAAAATAGGCGATTGGTTTTTTGACGAATGAATTTGTTTTTAGCTTTCTAACTAATTGTTTGAATGCTTGAATGGCTGTTTCTAGAACTTGATCTTTTTCATTTTCTCGATCACCTCGATAGGCTGCAATATTCACCATATGCCAAAATTCCTCAATGGTTTTAGCATCAGAAAAGAAGTATTTTACTAATTTCACAAAAGGTTTCGGAACTCGGTCACTAACAAAAGTGTGATCGATTTCAACAGACGGTTCTGGATTACGTTTATTTATCTCTTGATTATTTGTTTTAGGAAGATTGCTAGTTTTAGGGTGGTCCATTTTTTCCTCTTTTGGTGGTTCACTTTGAGGAAAACGATTAAAAACATAAAGGTTACTCGATTGTGAGCCGTTTTTTCTTTCGGTTTCATAGACAGTCAGGATTCCTAAGTTGATTGCTTTTTGGATCATCCGTTTAAAGGTTGACCGGGAAATGCCGTTGTCATGATATTCTTCATGAATCGCTTTTAAGACAGTGCCTATTTTGGCATTTGAAACTCCTGGGATTTTTGCAGAAAAACGAACCAGCCGTTTTAGTCCAACTAATTCACCTTTTGAAAAATCCTTCTTATGTATAGCCAGCCACATCTCTAGATGGGTATTAAATTCCTTAAGTGAAGAGAATTGAGAATATTGTTCGAAGCCTTCAATTTTACCTGATTTTATTTGCATAAAATTGCACCACCCTTTCACCGTCTATATAAAGAAAAACTGTTGAAAAGGACATGGTGGGGGAGGGTGAGTTGTGACAGATTTATGAAATCAAAATAAGGTAAAGAGTAATAATAGGATGAGCTTTGAATATATAAATAATGTTGGCTTGGCTTATATTGTATGGAGGGATGAATATGTCAAAAAAAGTACTAATTTTAGCAGGGGATGCCGTTGAGGCTTTAGAGGTCTATTATCCATATTTTCGCTGTCTTGAAGAAGGATATGATGTTCAAATTGCTGCACCATCCGTGAAGAAACTGCAAACAGTCGTACATGATTTCATCGGTTGGGATACTTATACGGAAATCAAGGGTTATTTGATAGAGGCTAACCTCGCATTTGAAGATGTCAATCCTGAAGAATATGACGGGTTAATTATCCCTGGAGGCAGGGCGCCTGAATACATTCGGTTAAATGAGAACGTTCCGAGAATTGTTGCTCACTTTTTTGAAGAGAATAAACCAGTAGCAGCCATATGCCATGCCAGTTTAATTTTAACAACAGTACGCCAATACTTGGAGGGCCGTGAGTTAACTGCATATATTGCCTGTAAACCAGACGTGGAAGCAGCAGGGGCAAAATATATTGACAAACATCTCCATGTTGAAGGAAATCTAGTATCAGGACATGCATGGCCTGACCTTCCAGGGTTCATGAAAGAATTCATCAAACAATTAAACCAATAATCTTTACTTGAAAAATCTTAAAAAGGAACCTGACTCTACAGTCTGGTTCCTTTTATAATTAAAATATTGGAAAAATAATGTAATATTTGTTTTTAGATGAAATTTAATTAGAAAAATCCAAGTTGTCTGATCGCCCTATCGCTTTTTTGATTTTGAAATTCCCCAGCATTGCATTAATTGGTGAATGCCTTTTTCTATTTGATCGATTGGTATACTGCCAAAGCCAAATAGAAAGGTTGGATATTGATATTCAATTGGCTTTAATAAATAATCGCTTACTGGATAGATGACAATATTGTTTTTTTCTGCAATCTGTTTTAATTGATCCTCACTTTTTGACAGGGGGACAGAAATTAAAATGTGCATTCCTGCTTGGTCTCCAGTGATGATAACATTAGGATAATACGTTTTAAATATTTGAGTTAATTTTTCATGTTTTTTACGATAAATTTTCCGCATCCGGTTTAAGTGTTTTGAAAAATAACCATCTCTCATAAAGTTCGCTAATATATGTTGTTCAAATCTCGGTACAGTTGCTGAGTAAAAACTAAATGTCTCTTTATATTTTTGTAATAATGTTGATGGTAATACAATATAAGCAACACGTAATGAAGGCATTAATGATTTGGTAAAAGTGCTCATATATATGACTTTATTGTTTTGGTCTAAGCCTTGTAGTGCAGGAATGGGTTTTCCGATATATCGAAACTCACTATCGTAATCGTCTTCAATGATGTAGCGATTTTCATCTTTTGCTGCCCAATTTAATAACTGCGTTCTCCTAGTTGCTGATAGTACCGCGCCCGTTGGGAATTGGTGGGAGGGTGTAATATAAACAACGTTGGCATTGGTTATTTCAAGTTCATCCACCATTAAACCTTCTTCATCTACCGAAATCGGGATGGCTCTATTTTCTAATTGTATTTTGGGAATAGCTGAATAGCCAGGGTTCTCAAGGGCAAATTTTGAATCATTTTCAAGTAATCTTAGAATCATTGGAAGTAGATGTTCCGTTCCCGAACCAATGACAATCTGTTCTGGTTTACATACAATCCCCCTCGATTGATAAAGATATTTTGAAATTTCAGCTCTTAATGCCAATTCTCCTTGAGGGTCTCCAATTTGTAAAAACTCTTTTGAACTACTATCATATAAATTTTTTGCATATTTTCGCCAAAGTGAAAATGGGAATGAGTCGGTATCAATTTTTCCCGGATGGAAGTCAAATTGATAGATTTTCTTCTCTACCTTCTCTATAGGCATGTGTAAAAGCTCTTTTTCAATATAGGGTAATTCATCGATCTCTTCTACAAAAAAACCAATCCGAGGTTTAGATACCACATAGCCCTCTGCCATGAGTTGAAAATAGGCAATTTCAACCGTTGTTTGACTGATATTTAAAAATTCAGCTAATTTTTTTTTGGATGGTAATTTGGTTCCAACTTCAATTTGTTTATGGATAATGGCATCCTTGATACCAATATAAAGCTGTTCATATAAAGGTTTTGCTGTACTTTTATCCAATTTAAACATAAGCATATCCATCTGCAATTCCCCTAACTGACCATATTGATTTTTTAAAAATTGAACCTTTTCTTAAAGTCAATTTCTATTATACTAGGAATCATCAAGTTATTGGAGGTTATTTTTATGAAACAAGTTGGAACTGAAAGAGTAAAACGTGGAATGGCAGAAATGCAAAAAGGCGGCGTTATTATGGACGTCATTAATGCCGAGCAAGCAAAAATTGCAGAGGCTGCAGGTGCAGTTGCTGTTATGGCTTTAGAGCGGGTGCCATCTGATATTCGAAAAGCTGGGGGCGTAGCCCGTATGGCAGATCCTCGTATTGTAGAGGAAGTATTGAACGCTGTAACCATTCCAGTAATGGCAAAAGCACGTATTGGTCATATTGTAGAAGCACGTGTATTAGAATCAATGGGCGTTGATTACATCGATGAAAGTGAAGTATTAACACCTGCTGATGAGGAATACCATTTATTAAAAAGCGATTACACTGTACCTTTTGTATGTGGGTGTCGCGATTTAGGGGAAGCTGCTCGTCGGATTGGAGAAGGAGCTTCCATGTTACGTACGAAAGGTGAACCAGGAACAGGAAATATTGTCGAAGCTGTTCGTCATATTCGAAAAGTGAATGCGCAAGTTAGACGCGTTGTAGGTATGAGTACAGATGAATTAATGACAGAAGCAAAAAATTTAGGAGCACCATTTGAATTATTATTAGAGATTAAAAAATTAGGACGCTTACCAGTTGTGAATTTTGCTGCTGGTGGGGTAGCGACACCTGCCGATGCAGCTTTAATGATGGAACTTGGAGCAGATGGTGTATTTGTAGGATCAGGTATTTTCAAATCGGATAACCCAGAAAAATTCGCACGTGCCATTGTAGAAGCAACTACACATTATCAAGACTATAAACTGATTGCTGAAATTTCAAAAGAGTTAGGGACACCGATGAAAGGTATTGATATTTCAACGCTAGCTGCAAGCGAACGTATGCAGGAACGTGGTTGGTAACATGCTGAAAATTGGGATACTTGCATTACAAGGTGCAGTCAGAGAGCATATTAGACAAATCGAAGAGCTTGGTTGTGAGGCCATTCCTGTTAAATCTGTTGAGGATCTAAAAGAAATAAATGGTCTGGTATTACCTGGCGGAGAAAGTACGACAATGCGTAAGCTGCTAGACCGTTACGGTTTACTAGAACCCATTCGTACTTTAGCTGACAAAGGAATTCCGATGTTTGGAACATGTGCGGGTCTGATACTATTAGCAAAAGAAATCGTCGGATATGATACGCCCCATCTTGGGTTAATGGATGTAGTGGTTGAAAGGAATTCATTCGGACGCCAAGTAGATAGTTTTGAAGTAGAGCTATCCATTCATGGAATAGGGGAAAATATTCCTGCTGTTTTTATCCGGGCACCACATATCGTAGATGCCGGTGAAAATGTTGAAATTCTAGCAAAACATGAAGAGCGTATTGTGTTAGCTCGAGAAGGTCAATTTTTAGGTTGTTCCTTTCATCCAGAATTAACAGAAGATAGTGGAATTATGAAGTATTTTATTCAAATGGTGCGAGAGAACACAATTGTTTTATCCCATTAGGAATGTCTTCAAATTGTATAAAAGTGTTTCCATATATATGTAACAAGAGATTTAAAAAGCTAACATATTGAACCAAAATATAAAACGGTAAAACACTCACAAATTTATTTATAAATTTTTGTGGGTGTTTTTTTATAGAAATCCCACTGCTTCGAAGAGCACCACAGAAAACCACCGTAATAAATAAAACAAGTAAAGGAGAAACTAGAGTAATTACTCTTCTGAAAAATGTTTCAAAAGCAGTTTTTCCTTGGAATCGGCCATTTCTTTTGTGCACTCACCCCATGATATCCTTTTCATTCCTTCGAGTTCTCTTCTGCTTAGTAATTTTGAATCTTCCGTTCCGATTTTTTTCCAAGTTTTTGCCGATCTGACGGCCATATGGGGTCAAGGATGTAAGTAACTGTTGGCTGATGGTTACATCTTTTACAAACTCATTTGTGCAAATATATCCAATTGCAACTGAACCAAAACATATGGGGACAACAAAATGGTTTAAATTCCTATATAAAAGATAAAAATGATGGTACATACACAGTCCAAAATGATCTATTCTTGGTTCGCAGATTAACAACTAGTGAGTGATTAATCAATGAGAAAACTAAAAATAAACAGACTTGCAGACAAAAAGGCTAATGGACGAGATACTGTTTCTCAAGAATCTGCTCCAAGTTTTACCGACGACTTACCAATAAATTTAGAATTAGTAAAACAAGAAATCGGTCAAAACTGGGATGTCCATTATCGGGAGTTTAACATAGGGCGTACTGGGATAGGTGCATGCCTCATTTTTGTCATTGGATTATCCGATATAGAACTCGTAAATAAACAAATTATTTCATCCTTAATGGTTGAATTTTCTTCAGAACTAAAACATGAATTATCCCTAGTAAAAGGAAACCAATTAAATAAATTTTTAAAAAACCAAGTGATCCCCATTAGTGAAATTGAAGAGATAGGTTCGATAAAAGTGGCAACTGCTAAAATCCTTACAGGCTCTGCAGCACTTTTAATCGATGGGTCTTCAGAGGTGCTCGTCTTAGGTACCACAAAATTAAAAACAAGGGCGATAGAAGAACCAGTGTCCGAGGCTTTAGTCCGAGGGCCCCGCGTTGGATTTACGGAGTCTTTGAGGGATAATACCTCAATTTTGCGAGGAAACGGTGAAATTGAAAATCTAACCTTTGTAAATTTTCGAGTTGGTAGGACTTTAAAAAAAGATTTGGTGGTTGCTTACATTAAAGGAATTGTCGACCCGGATTTAGTTCAAGAGGTAGAAACGCGCATAAAGAAAATTGATCTTGATCATATCCCGGAATCCGGTTATGTCGAGCAGTTGATTGAAGATAATTACCGAAGCCCTTTTCCGCAAGTGCAGAGTACAGAGCGTCCTGATCGAGTAATGGCTGCTTTAATGGAAGGCCGGGTATCCATTTTACTGGATGGAACGCCTTTTGCATTAATTGTTCCGGTTACCTTTAGCATGATGTTACAATCACCGGAAGACTATTATGAAAGATGGATTCCCGGCACGCTGCTCCGGTTACTTCGGTATCTGGCATCGCTTCTGTCTCTTTTCACGCCAGCGCTGTATATTGCTTTTATCTCGTTTCACCCAGGGATGATTCCGACTAAGTTAGCGATTTCCATTATAGGTTCGAGGACAGGGGTTCCATTCCCGGCATTGATTGAAGCCTTATTCATGGAAATTTCCATTGAAATTTTGAGGGAAGCCGGGCTCCGTCTGCCAAAACCAATAGGTCCGGCAATGGGCATTGTCGGTGGATTAATTATTGGTGAAGCCGCTGTACAGGCAGGGATTGTGAGCAATATTTTAGTCATTATCGTATCTTTAACGGCTATTTCATCGTTTGCCATTCCGCAATATACTGGAGGGATACCGCTACGTATCCTACGATTCGTAGCCATGCTTTTTTCTGCGGTTTTAGGTTTGTACGGGGTGATTTTATTTTTCATCTTCTTAACCGCTCATTTAGTGAAATTAAAAAGCTTTGGCACTCCATATGTGAGTCCGGCGGCTCCTTATCGTTTAAGTGATTGGAAGGACTTTATATTTCGCATGCCGCTTATGATGATGAAGGAACGTCCAAAAGTGAATCATCCGAAAGATAAGATACGGAAGGGATAATGTATCGTGAAAGGAAGAGTAAGGTATGATTCTAAATCCTAAAGATCAAATCACCACTTCCCAGGCAGCGGTTATCATCATCAACGCGATTCTTGGCACAGGAATCCTTACCTTGCCCAGGACGTCCGTAGATAAGGTGGGTACTCCTGATGTATGGATCACCGTTTTGTTAGGCGGGCTACTAGCAATCCTTGCAGGAATTATTATTGCGAAGTTAGGCCAGCATTTTCCGCAAAAAACTTTTTATCTCTATAGTCAGGATATTGTAGGCAAGTGGGTCGGGGGATTTCTTGGTTTACTTGTTATTGGTTATTTTCTCGCCACATCCGGTTTTCAAATCCGTTCCTTGACGGAAGTAACAAGGTTCTTATTACTGGAGGGAACTCCCAACTGGGCAATTATCCTGCCATTCATGTTGGTGGGGCTTTATTTAATGATGGGCGGAATTAATCCAATTGCACGACATTTTGATATTATTTTACCGATAACGGTCGTCCTTTTTTTGCTCGCCATTTTTTTGAGTTTCAAAATATTTGAGATCGATAATTTACGTCCCGTTTTGGGGGCGGGAATTATACCAGTGCTAAAAGGGGTAAAAACAACGGCGCTTGCATTTACTGGCCCTGAGGTTATGCTCTTCCTTGTGGCTTTTATGAGTGAGCCAAATAAAGCAGTAAAAGCCGTGATAGTGGGTATTACGATTCCTTTAATATTTTATATCATTACCGTCGTCCTTGTAATTGGTGCATTATCAGCGGATGAAGTGGTCACAAGAACATGGCCGACACTTGATCTGCTAAGAAGTTTTGAAATCTCGGGTTTGATTTTTGAACGATTTGAATCATTGCTTCTGGCGATTTGGATTATGCAAATGTTTACCATTTATACAATTGCACACTATGCTGCTGCACTGGGACTGGCTCAAATTTTTAAAAAGAACATTCATCCATTTATGATTGGATTGGTACCGGTTATTTATTTTATTTCAATGATTCCTAAAAATTTAAATGATATTTTTAAGCTTGGTGATGTAATTGGGAATGCTGCATTGTATTTATTTGGTGTAATGCCACTATTCCTTCTCATCATCGCAAAATGGGTGAGAAGGGCAACATGAAGTTTAAACACTTGTTAGTTCGTATTCTTTTTGGTTCACTGTCTGTTATTTTTCTGTTTTCCCTCACTGGCTGTTGGAGCAGCCATGAAATCGAGGAGTTAAGTCTTGGGGTAGGAATGGCCCTAGATACAAATAAGGATTCAAACTCCGAAAAAATGATGAATGAGAAAGACGCAGAGGATTCAAAGGGAAATGCAATTACTTCCACTTACCAACTTATTACGCCAGAAATCGCCAGCTCATCGAGTAAAGGGGAAGATTCACAAAAAAATTCATACTTGAATATTTCTGAAACGGGAAATTCTCTTATCCAAGAGGTGCGGGAATTATCATTACGGTCGGACCTTCCCTTAAATGCCTCACATATGAAAGTCGTGGTTATTGGGGAAGAACTGGCGCGATCGTTCAGTTTGCAAGAGTTATTTGATCTGTATCTTCGGGATAATGAGTTCCGCCCAAGTTGTCTGGTGGTTGTCAGTAATGGGAGAGCAAGCAATTCCTTAATATCCAAGAAGGAAGGAGAAGTTCCGGCCTTCCGTTTGTTTGGAATCGTCGATAATGCTTATCGAACAACCAGGATTTTACCTCCAGTCTCGATTATTAAATTGGATAGCAAGCTCCAATCGGGTTCCAGTTTTCTATTACAAAATGTGGTTTCAACAAATGGACAAGTGGAATTTGCCGGAGCTGCAGTGATAGATGGAAAGACAAAAAAATTGCGTGGTTTTTTAAATAAGAAGGAATTGGAAGGAATCACCTGGTTGGCGGGAAAAGAAAAAGGCGGTGTGGTCAAAAGTTTTGATCAACAGTCAAAAAGGCTGATTATGTATGAGATTGAAACCATAAAAAGTAAAATCACACCACATATAAGGGGAAACACCATCTCATTTGATGTCAACATTGAATCAAAAGGGATATTAATGGAGCATCGGGTAACATCCAGTACACCGTTTGAAAATTCTTTTCTTAGAAGGGCAGAAGCGTCAACCGAAAGTGCAGTAAAACAATTGGTCGAAGATTCAGTAAAAAAAATGCAAAAGAAATATCAAGTAGACGTGGCCGGTTTTGGCAACCGTATAAAAATTGAAAATCCGAAACTATGGGAAAAAGTTAAAAAG
The DNA here is from genome assembly GCF_016107705.1 of Neobacillus cucumis. The sequence continues at coordinate 210,789 of NZ_JAEHGC010000007.1, read as the reverse complement.
GATTGGGATCAAACCTTCAGTAAGGTTCCCATTCATTACAACGTGAAAATAACGATCAAAGGTTACGGGGCATCCGGTCATTATAAATAAGATTACTAATCGATCGATCTCAAAGAAAAAACTTCACGAAATAAGAATTCCGTGAAGTTTTTTTGTTAAACATGTAAGCTATTGTTCAGAATGAACCCGGTGTGCTTCAAAATAAAGGACTTGAATAAATTTTTTCGTATTGACTCGGGTTAGCGATGTTGATGGTGCAGAGCCATTCTTTAATTCTGCCATTTTGGTCCTGACGGTTGCAAAGTCAAAAAACTTTGATGCATAATTCTCAAACTTCCAATTCGAAAAATCGGCTAGACCTAGGGATGCCAGATGATTCAGCGACTGATAAATGGCCCGGCGCACCCGTTGTTCGGTTGCTTTAATTTCTTTCTTTAACTCCGCGGCTGGGACATCGGTTCCCAATCTTTTTTTTGCCAAATCGATAAAAATTTCTTTAAGGGTTGGAAATCGATTATTTAAAATGTCAGTTTGTTGATTATGGTCTAAATATTCCAGGATGTCCAGCAAATCTTTACTGCCATTTTCGCCTGCTATCCCTAATTCCGTTAATAGAAATTGTCCGGAATTTTTGATGTTTTTTTTATTGATAGGATTTGCTTGTCCTGGTGATGGATTGAATTTAAGCACGGCATGAAGAGACTTGTGAATATCCTGTATTGATTTTTCCAATTGGATTTTTTCTATGACTTTTTGAAGAATCGTTAATACTTCAATTCTGTTGACGGGTTTAATGATATAATATTCACTGCCAAGCGAATAGGCTTCAGCAATTAATTCTTTTGATTCTACTTGAGAAATCATGATGATTTTTCCATCGAAATTCGATTTTATTTGCCGGATGGTTTCCAATCCGTCCCGATTTGGCATCAACAAATCAATTAATAAAATTTCGATGTTAAGCATGTTCAGATTTTCGCCATCAATTAATGAACCATCTTCTGCTTCTCCAATAACTTCCCCTAAACCTTCGTCTTCGATGATTTGGGCTAACATCGACCGAACAGCTTCATCATCGTCGATAATGTAAAATCGCATCGAATCATCCTTTCTTGATTAAATGACTCACGGGTAATCGAATTATGAAAATCGTTCCTGTTCCTTCTGGTTGATCCTTCACTGATATTTCACCCTCAAGTTGATCCATCATTTCTTTGACAAACGATAATCCCATACCAGTAGAGGGATTTCCGGACTGATCATATTTCGAAGTAAACCCTGGCTTAAAAATTGCATTTTTTCGCCTTGATGGGATACCAGGTCCGTCATCGCCGATTTGAAATTCAATTGTTTCTAGATTCCTTTCTACGTTAACGGTGATGGTTCCGACATAGTCGATTGCTTCTACCGCGTTTGTGACAATATTATTGATGATTGATAGAAGGGTGAACGCGTGATAGGGAGGATGAACTCCACTAATGGAATACTCAATGTGAATCTCTTTACCTAGTAAAGAGGCATATTTTTCGTTTGTCCGTTTTATGATGGAAATCAGCTCGTTTAGTTCCATATAATCAGCGAAGCTTTCAACAGAAATGAGCTTTGAAAGTCCTGCAAAAATACGCTGATTATCTTTTTTAATCTCATGAACTTCTCCAGCGATATTTAACGCCACCCTAGAGAAATCCTCGATTGAATTGGCAATACCCGGAACGGTTTTCAACTCGTATAAGCCTTTGTATAAATCATAGGATTTTTTTGTGATGTTTTCGGCATTGACCAACGTTTTTTTTAAATGAATCGATTCTTCATATAGGTTGGAAATCAACAGGAGCATATGCTCATTTTGTTTTCGAATTTGTCTTTCTCTTTCTTGTGCCTGATACAGCTGCAGGATGGTGAAAAAGCTAAGAACAATAAAACTGTGCGAAATCGCCATCATCAGGATTTCGCTTAGTGATGAAATTTTAATTGTAGTTCCTAAAACAAAGTATTGAACGGTCAGTTCAACGATATCAGACAGGATTTCGATTAAAATGCCTATCCATCCGATGACCAAAAGCCGGCTATGAAATCGGTTGACTCTTGCCAAATAAAAGAAACAAGCAAAAGCCAAATAAAAGAAAAAGCTTGAAAAATTGTCTTTCAAAGAGCTTACCCAATGAAAATGTTCATTCTGGATAAATTCTAGCAGGATACGAAACCCTACAATATTTAAAGCGGTCAAAAAACCGGGCAAGACAGGCGGAATCTTACGAAATAATAACAAAAAGAATAAAAAGGTCGGCACCCCAAAACTGATTCGGAAGGCGGCATTGATTGGATAAAAATTGATGACACCTGCTAATGGAACCGTTATCAACATCAAAATAAGGGTTTGGATGTCTTTTTTAACTAGTGGATTGAAATTCAAGATGATCACTTCCTGTTTGTCTGAACAACAGTATACAGGTAGAAATATCTGAACACAATGCCAGAGCCATGTTTAAAAATTTTATTTTAAAGATAAAAAACTTTCTGTAGATTCCCGTTTTCTTTTGTAGTGCGCATTATAGAATCAATTATATTTTTTAAGTAACAATTCGAAAGCGTTTTCTAAACCGAACATTAAAGGAGAGAAGAACTTGGTCCAAGCGATAAAACAAGAGGTTCATGATCAAAGAATAGATGGGTTGGATGAATGGGTGACCCATTTTCGCTCTTTTGCCACGGAAGGACAATGTGCTAGCTATATTCCCGCTTTGGGGAAGGCAAACCTATTCCAGCTGGGAATTTGTATTTCATTACCAACAGGTTCAAACATCCGGTCTGGGGATTGGCATGTCCCTTTTACATTGCAAAGTATCTCAAAAGTAATCAGCTTTATTACAGCATGTGTAACTCGTGGAATATCCTATGTGTTGGACCGTGTGGATGTTGAACCAACGGGTGATCCCTTTAACTCGATCATTCGTTTGGAGATGCATAAACCGGGAAAGCCGTTTAACCCAATGATTAATGCGGGGGCTATTACTGTTGCTTCCATGCTGCCAGGGGATTCGTCACAAAGTAAATTGGAAAATGTTAATGAATTAATTGAAAGAATGATCGGAAAACGTCCAAACCTGAATGTGGAAGTGTTCCAATCTGAATGGCAAACAGCCCATCGAAACCGGGCTTTGGCTTACTATTTAAAAGAGACTGGCTTTTTAGAAGCCGAGGTGGAAGAAACACTTGAAGTTTACTTAAAGCTTTGTTCGCTCGAAGTAACTACAGAAGATATCGCCATGATTGGAATGATTTTGGCGCATGACGGATATCATCCCATTCACCATGTACAAGTTTTACCTAAAGAAGTGGCCAGACTGACTAAAGCTTTGATGATTACTTGTGGAATGTACAATGCTTCCGGTAAATTTGCGGCATTTGTCGGGCTCCCGGCAAAAAGCGGGGTATCCGGAGGGATTCTGGCCTTAGTTCCGCCAAATAAAAATAGAGATCATCCCTTTCAAGACGGTTGTGGAATCGGCATTTATGGACCGGCAATTGATGAATATGGGAATAGCCTGACAGGTGTTAGATTATTAAAACATTTGGCTCAGGAATGGGATCTCTGTATTTTTTAAAGTTATCTAAACAAGAAAGAGGTTGTATGGATGAACAATCAATTACAAAGAAGGATGGGAACGTTTGCCTTAACAATGGTAGGGATAGGTTCGATGATCGGATCTGGCTGGTTATTTGGGGCTTGGAGAGCGGCACAAATCGCCGGTCCTGCAGCGATTTTTTCCTGGCTCATTGGAATGGCGGTTATTTTATTTATTGCTCTTTCTTATTGTGAATTAGGCTCGATGTTCCCTGAAGCAGGGGGAATGGTGAAATATACGCAATATTCTCATGGGTCGTTTATTGGGTTTCTCGCCGGTTGGTCCAATTGGATTGCCATTGTTTCTGTTATTCCCGTTGAAGCCATAGCTTCTGTTCAATATATGAGTTCGTTGCCTTGGAAATGGGCACAGTGGACACATCACCTGGTATTAAATGGTAGTCTTACTCTGAAAGGCTTATCGATTGCTTCTATATTATTACTTATTTATTTTCTCATAAATTACTGGACTGTTAGCTTATTTGCAAAAGCGAACTCTCTAATCACGGTTTTTAAAATCATTATCCCTGGACTGACGATTGGCTCCCTCTTATTTGTAGGTTTTCATGGCGAGAATTTTACGTTGAACTCAGGAGGCGAAAGTCATAGTTTATCAAGTGTCTTTACAGCTGTAGCGACATCAGGTATAATTTTTGCATTCAATGGTTTTCAAAGCCCAATCAATATGGCAGGAGAGGCTAAGAATCCCGGGCGTTCCATCCCAATCGCGGTTGTGGGTTCGGTCCTGATTGCAACGATGATCTATGTTCTATTGCAAGTTGCATTTATTGGGTCTGTCGATCCTTCCTTACTTGTCCATGGCTGGAATCTGTTAAATTTTAATTCTCCTTTTGCTGATTTGGCTATTGCACTAAACCTGAACTGGCTCGTCATCATACTCTATTCTGATGCTTTTATTTCTCCTTCAGGAACAGCTATTACGTATACCGCCACAACAGCGAGGATGATCTATGGGATGCAAAAGAATAAGTATTTTCCGGCAGTGTTTGGAAAAATTCATCCGTTGTATGGCGTACCACGTCCGGCAATGTTCTTAAACCTGGCTGTATCGTTTCTATTTTTATTCTTGTTTAGAGGCTGGGGGAAACTGGCGGAAGTCATTTCTGTTGCGACGTTAATTTCTTATATTACAGGACCTGTTACCGTCATGACATTAAGAAGGACAGGGGAACGTTTGTATCGGCCAATTAAGTTAAAAGGACTGAGTATTATTGCACCATGCGGGTTTGTTTTTGCTTCTTTAACCCTATATTGGGCATGTTGGCCGTTAACCGGACAGGTCTTATTATTTATTATGATTGGTCTTCCGATTTATTTTTACTATCAAATAAAAGTGAAATGGAAGGGGTTCCGCCGGAATTTTCTCGCTGGTCTATGGATGGTTGTCTACCTATTATGTATGATGTGTGTATCCTATTTAGGAAGTAACAAGTTTGGCGGAAAGGACATTATCCCATACGGCTGGGATATGCTCTTAATTGCCGGTTTATCCCTAGTGTTTTATGTTTGGGGCTTTAAAAGTGGGTATGAGACGGAATATCTGCAAGAGGCGTACAAAGTGAATGAAGAAATTAGGGCAAATAAGGAAACAAATACCTTGGAAATCAAGAAAGAAACAGCAGTATAGCAAATTTGTTTAGTTAAATCATTTCTATTAATCTATGAAAAGAGGAATATATTTTTATGTGGATTATCACAGTCTATTCAAAAAACAATGTTAACATGTTTGAATTTGACACAGAAAAAGAAGCAAAAGAGGCATTTAAAAAAATTCAAGGCCCGAAATTTCTTACAGAAATGATTTACTTTAATGATGAGCGTTTTATTGTATAATTTATAGAAATAATAAGTGCCAGGCACCGATCCAGTATATGGGAGGGGCCTGGCACTTATTTTTTATTTCTTATAGAACCCTCTTTTAAGTAAATCCAGCTCCAAAGAAAAGGCCTTCATTGCATCATTTGTATGAATTTCCCTCGCAAAGACAGAAACGAGATTTCGAATCATAACGGCCGTCATGATTTTAAAGATATGGTGTAATTCTTCTTCATTTTGTACATTTAAATTTTCCGAGTTGATCGAGTGAATGATTCCCATGAATCTGCTTTTTGCTTTTTCCTCATAAATATTCTGTGTTATCGCTTTTTCGATTCGATAATTCATGTTTAAAAAGGTATTTTTAAAATATTGGCGATTTTCCTGTTCTTCAAAGGTGATGAGAATGGATTTAAACCAATCGATAAAGGACTGAAATAAATCTCCTTCATTCATTTTTAAGATGGAAATGAAGCGCTCATTATTCCGAGTAGAATGCTCATCTAATAAAAAATAGAACACATCTTCCTTATCCTCAAAATATTGATAAAAGCTCCCCCTGGGTATGCCAGCATCCTTAATGATATTTGAAATGGATGCTTCATTTAATGGAACCCGCGAAAATTCCTTCTTCGCAGCTTTCAATAATCCTTCTTGTTTTTCTTTTGATAAATTTAAAAACGTTGGTTTTGGCAACGATTTCACTCCTTATATCATGTGACAATTTGTCATAATTTATCCTAATTATATGATAATAGGCCTATAAATTAATGTCAATATACATATGACAATGTGTCATTTTTTATATTGACACTTACATGTCCACTGATTATAATGTATTTCTGTAAAGATTATTTCGTATACGAAATATTCCGGTGGGAAAGTTTAGAAGAATAAGAGAAAGGAGAGCAGCGATGGCCGTACTAAATAATGAGATCTATGAATCATATTTAGCAATCAATAAAGCCATCAAAAGACTGATTAAATTTGATGCGGATAAATTAGGACTCACAACAGTCCAATTAAAGGCAATCTACAAACTTGCGACGAATCCCAATATAAGTTTAGGAGAACTTGCCGAAAAATTAAGAATGACGAACAGTACTGCAAGTAATGTGATTGAACGATTAGTTCAAATGGGCTTAGTCGAAAGGGTAATTCCTCCTGAAAATAGAAGGGTGGTCTCCATTCATTTAACAGAAAAAGGGAAAATGATCTTAGATCAGTTTCATTCTTCGGATTCCCTTTTTATCAAAAAAATGAACGATGTCCTTGATTTACCAGAGGAGGATGTCACCGAGCTATTACGGTTGCAAAAGATTGTCTTACAGAAGCTAACATTAGAGGAGGAATAAGGTTAATGAGTGCAAAACGTTTACTTTTAATCAACATTATTATGTTACTTGTTCTAGTAGGGGGAGGTTTTGGAATTTATGCCTATTACAATAAATCAGTAAATTATTTAACAACCGACAATGCCCAAATTGCTGGACAACAGGTGACAATTGCTGCAACGGCAAACGGAAAATTAACAAATTGGAATGCCAATGTTGGCGAACGTTTTTCAAAAGATGATAAAGTTGGAACGATTACTACTACGGGTGCGGATGGAAAGCCTGTCAAAATGAATGTGACGCTTCCAACGGATGGAACGATTGTACAAAGTAATGCCGTTCAAGATTCGTTTGTTGCCGCAGGGACACCGCTTGCTCAAGTTTATAATCTAGATAAATTATGGGTAACAGCCAATATCGAAGAAACAAGTATTGATGAAATCGCCGTAGGACAGGATGTCGATATTTATGTGGATGCTTTCCCAAATAGCGAATTAAAGGGAAAAGTAAAACAAATTGGCTTAGCAACTTCAGGGACATTCTCTTTATTGCCTAGTACAAATACCACAGGTAATTACACAAAAGTTACACAGGTTGTTCCTGTAAAAGTATCCATTGATGATAATAAAGGTGTTGCCATTGTCCCTGGTATGAACGTAACCGTGCGAATTCATAAGTAGGTGATAAAATGTCCATATATATCACGGGTTATGTTATTTTAGCCATATTGGTTTTACTTATTATAAATTTTACGATGATCAAACAAAGAAAGCGGAACATGCTTCAAACAAAAGTGATGGATCAAGAGTGTATGGAAAATCCTGTCCAAACGAAAATCAATGATGATGAATTAAAGGAAATAAGTTTGGAAACCGAAGAGGTTCCGGCGAATACCCAGCAGGATTTATCCCATAAAGGGGAAGAAATGCTGGAAGATTCGGCGATTGCTGATCCGGCCTTGGAATATGTTGCGGATGTACAACAAGAAGAAGTTAGCAAGAAGCGGGAAAAAGAAAAGGCTGCTGACGAAAAGGAGAATTCAGGAACAGGAAAAGTTCTTGTCGCATTAATGCTCGGTGCCTTTGTAGCCATTTTGAATCAAACCTTATTAAATGTAGCGATCCCGCATATTATGAATGATTTAGGTGTTTCGGCGAATACGGTCCAATGGCTCTCGACAGGTTATATGCTGGTAAACGGAATTGCGATTCCTGTTACAGCCTTCCTTATTGAGAAGTTTGGGACTAGGAAACTATTTATCTCTGCTATCCTTCTCTTCACACTAGGATCGTTGGTTTGTTCCCTGTCAGCCAATTTTAGTATGCTGATGATCGGAAGGATTATCCAAGCCAGTGGAGCGGGTATTATTATGCCACTATTGATGACCGTGTTTTTCGCCTTATTTCCTCCGGAAAAACGGGGAAAGGCAATGGGGATCATGGGAATTGTCATGATCTTTGCTCCTGCAATTGGACCAACCCTGTCAGGGTGGCTAATCGGACATTATTCATGGAGATTATTGTTCGACATTGTCATTCCAATCGGTGTACTTGATTTAATTCTAAGCTTCATGTGGATGAAGGACGTAACGAAGGTAACCAATCCGAAATTCGATTTTCCAGGATTTTTATTTTCAACCTTAGGTTTCGGCTTCTTATTATATGGCTTTAGTGAGGCAGGCAATGATGGCTGGGACAGTGGTACTGTTATCGTTTCCTTAGTGGTCGGAATTATTTCTTTAGTCGCTTTTGTCTGGCGTGAATTAACCACAGATAAGCCAATGCTGGATTTACGAGTTTTTAAATATGATATTTTCGCTTTAACGACGATTATTAGTATGATCGTGAATATGGCGATGTTCGGTGCCATGATCTTGCTTCCGATTTATTTGCAAAATATTCGCGGCTATACGGCATTGGAATCTGGATTATTGATGCTTCCTGGTGCCATCGTGATGGGGATTATGTCACCAATCTCAGGCGCTCTTTTTGATAAGATCGGTGCAAGATGGCTGGCGGTTATCGGCTTAGCGATTACGGTCATAACCACATGGCAGTTTACGAGTCTTAGTATGACAACCAGCTATAGCCATATCTTATTTTTATATGTCATGCGAATGTTTGGGATGTCCTTTATCATGATGACGGTTATGACAGAGGGACTGAACCAGCTGCCACGCCATCTTGGTGCGCACGGGACTGCGGCCTCCAATACAGCAAGGCAGGTTGCGGGTAGTATTGGGACGGCTCTCCTTGTTACGGTCATGTCGACAAGGCAAGGGGTTCATTATGGTGATTTTACCAATACGGTTACAAGTTCTAATCCTTTTATCGCTGATAAATTTTCGCAGCTTACGCAGGTCTTATCGGGTTATACCCATATTCCGGCTGCAGCTGGAAAGCAACTGACAACCTATTTGGTATATGGGCAATCGATGCAGCAAGCGACTATTGACGGGATTAATGATTCGTTTATTGTCGCAACGGGTATTGCATTTGTCGCTTTAATTTTAGCGTTCTTTATTAAACGTGCGAAGGTAAAAGAACAGTAAGTGGAAGGAATAACTAGAAAAGGCTCTTCAAAGGGCCTTCTCTAGTTGTTTTTATTTTAGAAAAATTATTTCTATAAATTTATCTAGATTCTGGAGTATTTATCTGCGATGGTAAGGCATTTATCTGCGTTGCTAAGGAAAAGGAACAATCTTTTAGAAGTGAGTCAATATTAATGATCTACACTTAAAGAAAGGAGAGGTATGGGAATGGTTAATATAGGCCTTTTGATTATACGTTTGGCTATTGGTCTTACGTTTGTAGGGCATGGAACCCAAAAATTGTTTGGATGGTTTGGGGGACCAGGGGTAGTAAAGTTCGGTGAATTTTTAGGTACGATTGGAATTAAGACAGGCGGAAGAACCTGGGCAATCCTTGCCGGAATATTTGAACTTATAGGAGGTCTCCTTTTTTCCGCCGGCATCCTCACCTGGTTAGGTGCAGTCCTAATCATTATTGTGATGATTGATGCAATCATCACTGTCCATGGTAAAAATGGTTTTTGGCTAACTGATGGAGGATATGAATATAATTTTATTTTAATTGCTGTTGTTCTTGGCGTGGCACTAACTGGACCTGGTGATTATGTTTTAATTTATAAGCCATAAAAATGGGCATTTTAAAATGTTTATCACCTTCACGGTTTTAAAATGTACAAAGAGATTTTTAAAGAAATGAACAAAAAGAGACAAAACGAGAAACCTTTCTTGTTTTGTCTTTTTTTTAAAATAATTTCTCAACCGGAGCTTTGGAGAAATCAACTTTTATAGGTCTCATGGTTTTTACATTTAATGATTTACTTTAAGGATGATTGTTTTATAAACGCATAATCATAAAAAAGGTGCTTAACCCGATTGGTTAAGCACCTTAAATTTATGATTAGCAAAAAGTTTCTTTTCTTTATCACGTCCTTTTATCCATGAATTTATCTAATCGAAAGGATTACCTTTTTAATCCTTTTGCTTCGATTAGGTATTGTATGAAGTTGTATATTCCTGTTAAAAATAATCCCTTCACCATCCCTTCATGATAAAAATGGTTTCGTTTTAATCACCCGGACCGATAAAATCTAAAGCGGCAGGAGAAAATAGTGCAACTTTTTTCTTAGCACCCTCCAAAAGAATTCGGATTGGCTCAAAAACTACGTTATCCTGAAAGACATGGCCTCCCAAGAAGATCCTCTTTCTTTCCCTACTTGAGAGGACAGCTTTATTTTTTGAAGAAACGGTCTTAACTGTGACAGGCTCTTTCTCTTCTTCTTGTGTTGTCAATGAGGCGTTTACAGTTTGTAAAACTTCCTCTTCAATCGAAGCGACGATTCCGATTTCGCGCTCATTTAATATCAAGACGAAGTGATATCCTGTTTCTGTTTTCTTTTGGACAACAGACACTTCATCTGTGATAAACGTGACAAAATCTTCAGTTTCGTTCATGTCGGAGTCTTGAGAGGCTTCTTTTTTCTTGATGACTCGATAATATGCTTTTGCTCCCATTTCATCATCTGTGAAGTCGAACGGTTTGATACTCTCAGTGAGCACAAAATACAAATGATTGACTTTTTCATTGCGGTTTAGTTGGACACATAGAGCAATATCTTCTTTGACCGCCTTTCCCTCACCGCTCGAAAGCATTGGGACGTTCATTTTCATTCCTGGAAACTGAACGAAGATGTAGCTGAAGCTTTTCTTAGGTTGTACATTCTGAAGTCTCATCCACTCACAACCTTTCCGAAATTGTTCTAAGGTTTTTAACCCTGATGAAGTATAATTCAATATTTTTTCGTTCTTTCCTTTCTAAGTATGCGGGGTTTTCATCGTCACTTTCTTATGAATTACGAGTATTGCTCTCAATTGTTGAGGAATTATGAGCAGAAACACTATCGAAAAACATAGAATAAAACGGTTTTTGTCGTTTGATTTTCCGATTAATTTTTGATTATTTGGAATTTTTTTAATGAAGAGTGTGACCAAGAATAAAATTTTTGAAGATTGTGTGTTAAAAAACATACCTGATTTCTTTTCTCTGTGTTATCCTAGCATATATACAACTTTGGGAGGTAAGAGAAATGCAAGTTACTGCAGATAATGCAAAAAAAGACAAACCTACACCTACATTTTCAAGAACAAATCCATTTCCAGCAAGGATTCTTAAAAATGTAAATTTAAATGGAGAAGGCTCTAGTAAAGAAACAAGACATATTGAGTTGTCGTTAGAAGGTTCTGGTCTTTCTTATGTACCAGGGGATGCCCTTGGCGTTGTTCCTGAAAACGATCCAGAACTTGTGGCTGCCCTTCTTGAGGAAATGCATTGGGATGAAGAAGCAGTTGTCACTATTAATAAGCAAGGTGAAACACTGCCATTAAAGGAAGCGCTCACAAGCTTCTTTGAAATTACCCTGTTGAATAAAAAGATTTTACAGCAGGCAGCGGCATTCACTGAAAATGAAGAGCTTCAAAAGCTTGTGGTGGTTGAAAACGCTGCACAACTAAAGGAATATTGCTATGGCCGTGATTTGCTTGATATGTTACGTGATTTTGGTCCATGGAAAGCTACTGCCCAAGAAATCGTTTCTCTTTTAAGAAAAATGCCGCCACGGCTTTATTCGATTGCTAGCAGTATTGCAGCTCATCCAGAGGAAGTGCATCTTACTATCGGTGCTGTTCGTTATACGTCTAACGGACGTGATCGTAAAGGGGTTTGCTCGGTACAATGTGCGGAACGCGTTCAAGAGGGCGATACGATTCCAGTATTTGTCCAACCAAATAAACACTTCCATCTGCCGGAGTCCGGGGAGAGTGACATTATCATGGTTGGCCCTGGGACAGGCATTGCACCATTCCGTTCGTTTATCGAGGAACGTGCAGTAAATAAAGCAACAGGCAAGACATGGTTATTCTTTGGAGACCAGCATGCTGCGTCGGATTTCCTTTATCAGGATGAGTTAGAAAAATATCAACAGGATGGAGTTCTGACAAAACTTGATGCTGCATTCTCCCGTGATACGGCTCAAAAGGTTTATGTTCAGCACAAAATGCTTGAACATGGCAAAGAATTGTTTGCATGGTTAGAAAAAGGTGCAACCTTCTACGTTTGTGGTGATAAGGAACATATGGCGAAAGACGTTCATGAAGCCCTAATTACTGTGATTGAAAAAGAAGGCGAAATGGCCCGTGATGCAGCCGAAGCGTATCTAAAAGATATGCAATCAAATGGCCGTTATCAGCGTGACGTGTATTAAAATAAATTGATATTAGCTAACGCTAACGAAAAAGACAACGAAACCAATTTTTTGGTCGTTGTCTTTTTGCTTTTTTATTTTCCAAAAAGCAGGAATGTCAAGAGTTTGTCCAGAATAAAAATAAAGCGTTGTGAAAGGAGTGATTTGAAATGTTAACAAAGATAGATTTACTTGATATTAAAGCTCTTCAGAAGGTCTGTGAATTAGAGGGCGGCTTTCACCTGAAGTTGAATTTTGATATGCTTGAAAACCGGAAAGAAAATAGTGAGGATGATTTCTTCCATTATGAAGATGGCCGACTCGTTGGTTTTCTCGGAAGCTATTATTTTGGGAATAAAGTGGAACTCTGCGGAATGGTGCATCCTAATTACCGAAGAAGAGGTATATTCTCTAAATTGCTTAAAATGGGACTTGAGGAAACAAAGAAACGAAACGTCAGAACTATTTTGTTAAATGCTCCAACCAGCTCCAATACGGCAAAAGAGTTTTTAAAAAATATCCCTTGTACCTTTTCTGTTGCAGAATATCAAATGAAATGGCACAAAACAGAACTGACAGAGGATCCGTCTATTATCGTAAGGCCATCGATTTCACATGATGATTGGGAAGCCGAAGTCCAACTGGATGTCTTAGGTTTTGGGCTAAATGAAAATGAGGCACGTAAGATGCAACAGGAGATTAGGAAGAACAGTGGTGAACAATGGCTCATTATTGAAGCAAATGGAAGAACGGCAGGGAAAATGCGTGTGGATGAAAAAGATGGCGATGCATGGATTTATGGTTTTGCAATTTATCCTGAACTTCGAGGAAAGGGAATTGGAAGAAAAGCATTATCTAAAGTGGTAAAAATGGAGAATCAAAAAGGATTTTCTATTTTTCTTGAAGTAGAGGCCAAAAATGCCCGTGCACTTGGACTCTATGAATCATGCGGATTTAGGAGCTTTCATTCACAGGATTATTACGAATATCATAATGTTGGCTGGTAAGTAATGAAAAAGTGGAATATGGACAGAAATTTGACTTGCCAAGGCTGCTTCTGCAGTCTTTTTTTTTAATCTTATTAACAAAATTTTTTAGAAAAAATAATAGGACTTTATAATTAAAAACATGAAATTTGTGGATTTTTGGAAGAAAAAGAAGGATTCTTGGTTTTAATAAAGAAATATATATATTTAAATACAACTACGATTCATCTGCCATCTAAAATATTTTGAAAGATAACAAGAGAAATGCGATATAGAAAAAGATAATAACATCCATTTCATCAAGGTATGAAGGAAGGTAAAGGATATGAACGATAATTTTTTTGCTGATTATAAAAATTTTATAGTAGTACCAGAAGAAGTAAAGCAAGCTGGTAAAGAAGGATTTGAACCAAAAAGTTATGCCGCGCATTATATAGTGACACTGTCCATTTATGATTCCCGTTTATCAGCCTTGAGAGATGCGAGCAAATATGAAATTGATGTTGAAAAAAGTATCAAAGCGGTTCTGAAGGACTTCAATCAAATGCAGTCCAAGAGGTACCATCTTCAATTACTTGAATTAGACAAATTTAAAAACTATTTTATTTTGGCCCTTTCTACTAAAACAAAATTTGAACCAGAGGAAGAAAATGAACAAGTTTCTTTTATCATTGATAAAATGCTGATGAACTCTTTTTATGTCGGCCAAAGCTGGTTTACCCTTATTGGGGAAAAAGGAAGAGTTGAACGCAAACTCTTTTGCTGGTCTTTTGCTGAATATAAAGTGGAGAACCAAGACGATTCAAAAAAGGACGGAAAATACGAAAACATCAGTGAATTAATCCCTAAAAATGGGCAAATTACGCTGGTTAAAACATCATTAAAACAGGAAGTTCTTTAATCTTAATTCACCGCAAAACAAAAGGAGCGAAACTCTCGCTCCTTTTTAATGTATATTTCCTCTTTCAAAGTGATTCATTTCTGTTAATTCAATAATATAATTATAGTTATCAATCGAGTGCTGGATTGAATCCATTTGCTCTTTCGATAAGTCCTTCCCCTCCAGCATCTTCACTAAATTCAGTTTATTTTTCTCAATGATCGAGATCACTTCTAAATAGTCCATACTTCAACATCCTTCCGTGTTTAAGAATAGAATTACAGAAAATTATTTGTAAGCGTTATCTGTGGTGTTATCTTTATTTTATACTGACAAGTAATAGATGGACCGTGGCAGCTGTTGCAAAATGGTGTCACCTTCGTTACGAAATTGGTACAGATTCCTTGCTTAAAGGCTGCTAGTCAGTCTTTATACATGCTCATAACTTGATCTCTATCTAGAGATATAGATTTTAAAATAAATTTTCTATCCAAGGTTAGTCGATATTTACAATTAACGAATATATGATAATAACAACGTTTAAATAATCATTTTTTTAATGGGGGATAAACATGAATCAGCATTCTTACTCAATTATTATCATCATCGCTCTTATCGGTTTAAGTATTGTTAGACGCGTCCGTAGAAATATAGGCTGGCAGCAACTGAAGCAAGGAAATCTGTTGTTTCGAATTGTTTTGTTTCTGATTATTGGGTTAATCTTTTTAGCGGGAGGTGTTATCCACCCAATCAGCTTAATATCAGATATGGTGGGAATACTTTTAGGGAGCATTTTGGCTTTTTATAGTATAGGTTTAACCACATTTGAACAAAGAGAGGGACGTTTGTTTTACCGCCCGAATATTTGGATTGGCAGCATGGTGACACTTCTTTTTCTTGTTCGTTTTATTTATCGCTTTTACGGAATGCTTACCGGCGGTGCACTTACTGGATTACAACCAGGACAAACAAATGGATGGCGAAATATCGGATACACCACTGGGAATTCATGGACAGCCGGGCTGATGCTCATCATGTTTGCCTATTATGTTATTTACTATTTGATTTTGTTAAAAAAGCAAAAACAATTATATCAAAGGAATACGAATTAATATAAGGGGTTCATTCGCATGTTACATGAAGAATTTCAACAGAATAGAAGGAAGATGATTGGTCTGGCAGTCATCTTTTTTCTTATGTTTACCTATCGATTTTTTTCCGGATCTTTTCCGAAAATTTTCCTAAACCTTTTGATTTGTTTAACCTATTCTGTCATCCTGTTTATTCCTAAATCATGGTGAACAGACAAGGAAGAAATTATTCTTAACAGCTTTGATACTCATAACTGAAACTGCGTTTGGTGTCTTTTGGTTTCATGAAATGAACCTCATTTATCTGATTTCCATTTTCATTTTTAATGTTACGATGCAAATATCCTTATCAAAATCGTCGATTTCTGTGGTAGTAACAATGTTTATAACCGCCCTGCTTTATATTCGATTCGGCAAAGAAACTATATTTAGTATTCTTTCTTTCATCTTCTTAACCATTGTCCTTTACTTCACGATTCGATTACGGTTGCAGCGGAATGAAATGTATCGTGTGAATCAACAGCAATTGGCAGAGTTGCAGAAGGCCTATCAACAATTGCAGGAAGCATCCGTCACTTCCATGCAGTATGCGGTATTGGAGGAAAGGACTCGCATAGCCAGGGATATTCATGATGCGATCGGCCATAGTTTGACTTCTTTAATTGTTCAAATGCAGGCATTAAAATTTATGATAAAAAATGATCCTGAAGAATCACAAAAGTCACTTGAAATGATGCTAGGCGTAGCTCGTCAAGGTTTAAAGGATATCCGTACTTCAGTCCATTCTTTAGCTGATAATCAAGAGTATTCAGGGATATATCCTTTGAAAGCTTTACTTTCAAGAATGGAGGCCACAACCGCTATCCAATATACGTTTCAATCTGAATTAAATACAGAGGATTTGACAACCAGTATGAATGGAATTTTGTTTAAGATTCTCCAAGAAGCGATTACTAATGTCATACGTCATTCTCAAGCAACATTTGTAACGATTAGCTTGAAAAAAGTGTCTGCGGTCATTGTGATGAGTATTCGTGATAACGGTATTTTGGATTCAAAGCAAAAGATTAAAGAAGGATTTGGTTTAAGAGAAATGGCGGCAAGGCTTAAGGAGAGAGGCGGACGGCTGAATTATACGATTTTAGAACCAAGCGGTTTTGAAATCCTGGCGGAAATTCCTATAGATTACGGTGAAAACAATGGTGTAAATGAGGGATAAATATGGACAAAAAAGAAAAAATCAAAGTTTTGCTTGTGGATGATCAGACGATGGTTCGGCAGGGTTTTGGTTATGTCATCGGTCTTCAAAACGATATGGACCTAATAGGTGAGGCATCTAATGGAAAAGAGGCCATTGAAAAGGCCAATGCATGCAAGCCGGATATCATCCTAATGGATGTACAAATGCCTATCATGTCGGGAATTGAAGCGACAACGGCAATATTGGAACAGTATCCAGGAACAAAAGTGGTTATTTTAACAACCTTTGATGACCAAGAGTATATTTATCAAGGGATTCGCGCAGGAGCTGTTGGGTATTTGCTTAAGGATGCGGAAGTCGAAGACATGTTAGAGACTATTCGTGCTGTCTTTCGCGGTGAGGCAGTATATAAAACAAGTTTGGCTGCTCATGTGCTTTCGAGGGTAGTGACCAAAAGCTTACAAGTTTCTGGAGTCAAACACAAAAATATTTTTGTTGAAACTTTAACGGAGCGGGAAAAGGAAATTCTTCAAGAAATGGCCTATGGATTACGGAATGATCAAATCGCTCAAAAACTAATGATAGCAGAAGGAACAGTCAAGTCACACGTACATCGGATCCTGCAAAAGTTTGGGTGTGAAGACCGAACCAAAGTTGTAGTTATAGCACTTCGCAATGGAATGGTGCAATAAAATGAATACCAGGAATTATCAGCGGAGGTAAATTAATTTTTCTCAAAAAAATTTTGAAAAATAAGCAAAAATATATTGACTCTAAATATTATTTGGTGGTAAAATAATAAATTTGATTAAAAATTATATTTATGATATGCTTAAATAGGTTTAAATTTTGGAGGTGTTTTATTTGTTTCAAGTTGGTGATTACATTGTTTATCCAATGCAGGGTGCCGGAGTTATTGAATCGATAGAAGAAAAGGAAGTCTTAGGTGAGAAACATCAATACTATGTAATAAAAATGCCAATCAGTAAAATGCAGGTAATGATTCCTATTGGAAAAGAAAAAAAATCACGTATTCGCTTAGTTTCTGATATACCTACACTTGAAAACGTATTGCAAATTTTTCAGCATGGACAAACCGATACCAATCTTTCAATGAAAGAAAGATACAAAATTAATTCAGAAAAATTGAAAACAGGAAATATTAAAGACGGTGCTGAAGTTGTGCGTGATCTAATGCGCATCAATAAAAATAAAGCACTTAATTCAAGTGAAAAACAAATGCTAGAGAGTGCACGCAAAATATTCATAAGTGAATTAGGATTAATTAAAGGACTCACTGAAAATCAGGCAACAGATTTGTTGAATAATAAAGTCGGATAGTTTTTTCTCTGGCTTTTATTGTGATTAAACGGAAGAAATGTAACCTATTCAAGCATTTTTCATCAACAACTTCTTTATTTCCTCACATTATTCAGACGTTTCTACTTATATTCAATTCCGATTTTTATCAAACGTTTTAATTTTGGACAAATATATATTATGCCTAATTCAAACTGGCACGGCCATTGGAGCCGTAAGGATGAAAGAGAGGTAGGGCTTTCGTTGTTTTAGGAAATTTAATAAATTTTATTGTCCCCTTGTAATTTTTTTGAAGAAGTGGTATATTAAAAAAGAATTATTTTTGTCCGGTGTAAAGAAAGTGGATTTTTAACTTTTCGTCTTGATGATCACTGAGAGCAAGGATAGTAATATATTGTGTGTAATTACACACTAGGAGGCAACACAAATGGAAAATGGTAAAGTAAAATGGTTTAATGCAGAAAAAGGTTTCGGATTCATCGAACGTGAAGGCGGAGAAGATGTATTCGTTCATTTCTCAGCTATCCAAGGCGAAGGTTTCAAATCTCTTGAAGAAGGTCAATCCGTAACTTTTGATGTTGAGCAAGGCCAACGTGGAGCTCAAGCAGCAAACGTTCGTAAAGCATAATAATAAAAAAGACAGACTCTTACTTTAGAGTCTGTTTTTTTATTTAAGGATAAGAAATATTAAAGTTTTGACTTTGAGAATTGTCCAGCTCGAGGTTGCTTCGGTTCTGTCAATGAAGTAAAAGAACGACTTCACTGCCAGAACCTCCAGCGCTTGTCGGTGCTGACCAAGGCGCTTGCGCTTTTCCTATTCAAGGCAATAAAAAACACCACTCACGTATGAGCGGTGCAGATAAAACGGTAAATCAAATGGTAATGCAAGTATAGCATATAAAATTGGAAAAACCTAAATAATACTTAAATTTATAAAAAATTTCATAAAAAGGTAGAGAGTGGGATTTATTTTCCTTTTTACAATGGATATGAAATTTAAGACGTTTTCTTTTGAAAGCGTCTTTTTTTTGTCCAAATTTAGGAATGATTTGAATAAATAAAAATTAATTATATTTTTATACAAATTTTGACAAAATTTGTAGTATTCAATCAAATAAAATAGTACCAAGGATATAGACAAACCAATCAAAGGCTTAAGCTGTAATGGAATCCAAAAAAAGGGTGTCCATGTTTGCAACTAAGGGGGAAGGTCAATGAGAAATACGGTATACATGCCAATTAGACAAATTCATAAAAGGCGGAATAACTCATTAAGAATGTTAATAAACGGCAAATCTATAGTAATAGCCATTATCGTTTTAATAGCGTTAGTATTTGCTGGTGTTTATTATTATCAGGCAACTCGATTCAATCAGTATATCAAAATCAATGGTACAAACGTTGGTGGACTGACTGCTGATCATGCTTTAAAGAAATTACAATCAACTGTATTAAAAAATGAAGTCTTTATTGGAAAGGATAGAATTTTCAATGGAAAAGATACAAAAACGGGATTTAGCAATAAAGACCTAAATAATGTCAAGGAAATATTAAAAAAGCAAAAGACATTTTTACCTTCTTCAAAGGAAAAAAATTATACGTTGCTGCCAAGTAATGTGGATCAGTATCACAGTCAGACAATTAGGAAAAATGTAGAAAATCATCTCAATGCTCTAAATAAAAGCTTAAAAGGGTCCAGAGATTCGGTGGTCTTTTTGAAAAATGGGAAGATTATTACCCCAAACAGCAAAGCTGGTCATTTAGTTGATGTTGACGGTACCATAAAGGATTATCTGAAAAAGGAATATAATAGTGTCATTCATTTGAATCCCGTATACATAAAAGCTAATAAAGTGGATATTACGATGGTAAAAAGAGAAGAGAATTTGCTGCAAGAACTTTTGCAGCGAACCGTAGAATATAAGCTACAGGATAAAATTTATTCTTTAAAAGCGAGTGAAGTAATCAAGAATGCATCTCTTTCCAAAAAAATGAAGTATATCATTGATCCGAGCGAGATTAAGAACAAGATTGCTGAAATGAATCGTTCGCAATCAACTTTAAATAAAAATTACAAATTTAAGACACATTCGGGTAAGGTTATTTCAGTAAAAGGAAAGTCCTACGGTTGGGCAATCAATGTTGATGCAGAAACCAAACGAATAGTGAAGGCCTTTGAAAAAGGGGAAAACTCAATCAAAGCCTATAATATTTACGGAGTGGGTTGGAGCACATATGGTGTTGGCTATCATGTTACATCAAATAATGGCATAGGTGATACGTATGCGGAAGTGTCCATTAAGGATCAACGGATTTGGATTTATAAAGATAGCCAATTAAAAGTGACATCTTCTGTGGTTACAGGCTGGCATGGAGTCAACCAAGATACACCAAAAGGCGTATGGTATGTCCAGTATAAAAAAACACCATCCATTCTTAGAGGAAGCGAAGTTGGAAATCCGAATTATTCTGTTAAAGTCACGTATTGGGCCCCGTTTACGTTGGATGGCGTTGGGTTCCATGATGCCAGCTGGCGGAGAAACTGGGCGAGTAATGCCTATTTATCAAATGGATCGGGTGGATGTGTGAACATAAAGCCAGATGTGATGAAAACTGTGTACGCCAATCTTGTTCAAAATGAAGCTGTTATTGTTTATTAAGAAATGGTAATTATTGCTTGATTGGCTTTTATCTAAAAATAGGGTGAAAACCTGTTTCGATATTAAAATATCACTATACTAATGATGAATGAGAAAAAAGCCTTCTTGAGAAGGCTTTTTTTAATCATTTCGATGGCAGTTATTTGCAAAAAGAGTCAAAATTTCGAGCGAACATCTTGAAAAATATCGTTAATAGGTATAAAATTTTACCTTGTGAAATCAATTTTATTATTATGATTATAGTAATTATTTATGAATGAATCGCACCAGTAAGTTGAAAAGGCAGGTTCATAGGGATATAGAGTTGTTTCATGTATTCCAAACAGCCGCCTAACGAAAGGGGAATTCGCTATGTTAGATGTTATGGAAAAACCTGTAGAAACGAAACAAGAACGACTCGATGTGCTTGATCAGCTTTTAAACCCAGAGGTTCAGGAATCTTTGACTACATTAGTTGAACAGCTTCCAAAATTGACTGAACTTGTGAATTTATTAACGAAGTCCTATGATTTTGCTCAGTCCGTTGCAACAGATGAGATTTTAAAAAATGATACAGTTGGAGCCATTAAAGAAATTGCAGAACCCGTGAAAGATTCTGTGAAAAATCTTGCTGCAACTGTTATTGAAGCGAAAGACCGTGCGGAAGAAAGCAACGAAGTAATCGGCCTATTTGGAATTTTGAAAATGTTGAAAGACCCACAAGCACAAAAGCTTTTCCGTTTCTTTAATGCTTTCCTAGAAGTTTCTGCAGAACGTTCAACTAAATAATTTTAATTACATTACGGACGGGGGAAATACTATGTCAAAAAAAATCGTCATTTTAGGGGCCGGTTATGGCGGACTATTGGCTGCAATTAATATTCGTAAATATTTAAATAAGGATCAAGCAGAAGTTACCGTAGTAAATCAGTTCCCTACACACCAAATCATTACAGAACTACACCGTTTAGCAGCTGGGAGTGTTGCAGAGCAGGCGGTGGCTATGCCATTAGCGAAGCTTTTTAAAGGAAAAGATATTGATCTCCGAATCGCAAAGGTTGAGTCTTTTTCCGTGGATAAAAAAGAAGTTAAACTTTCAGACGGTTCCTTTTTAACTTATGATGCGTTAGTTGTAGCGTTAGGAAGTAAAACAGCTTACTTTGGTATTCCAGGATTAGAAGAAAACAGTATGGTATTAAAATCTGCAGATGATGCCAATAAAATTTATCAACATATCGAAGAACGTATTAGTGAATATGCTAAAACAAAAAATGAAGCTGATGCAACCATTCTTATTGGCGGCGGTGGCTTAACCGGTGTCGAACTTGTTGGTGAAATTGCCGATATGATGCCAAAGCTTGCTAGAAGCTATGGAGTGGATCCGAAAGAAGTGAAATTACTTCTAGTCGAAGCAGGTCCTAAAATTTTACCAGTGTTACCGGACCCATTAATTGGACGCGCAACCGCAAGTCTTGAAGCTCGTGGTGTTCAATTTTTAACCGGTCTTCCTGTTACCAATGTTGAGGGAAATGTTATTGATTTAAAAGATGGACAAAAGATTGTTGCCAATACATTTGTTTGGACTGGCGGAGTACAAGGTAATCCTCTAGTTGGTGAATCAGGTCTTGAAGTAAATCGAGGACGTGCAACGGTTAACGAATATCTTCAATCAACATCTCATAAAGAAGTATTTGTTGTAGGGGATAGTGCTGTTGTCTTTGGTCCAGAAGGCCGTCCATTCCCACCAACTGCACAAATTGCTTGGCAAATGGGTGAACAAACAGGATACAATTTATATGCGTTCTTGGAAAATAAATCCTTTAAGGAGTTTTCTCAAGTTAACTCAGGTACACTTGCAAGCTTAGGACGTAAAGATGCTGTTGCCACCATTGGCGCAAATGCAATTCCGCTTAAAGGGCTGCCAGCGTCTCTAATGAAAGAAGCAAGTAATGTACGATATTTATCACACATTAAAGCATTGTTCAGTTTAGCATATTAATTTTGATTGTATTTCAACTCTAAGTACTAAAGCAAAAAGGTTGCTATCTACAACTTTTTAGGACTATAATAACAATGGCTTTCTTAAAGGATAAACCACAGTGTCCCGACAACACTGTGGTTTTCTTTTTTTCTAGTCTTTTTTGAGTTTCCTTAAAGCCCGAATTAAAATGGATAGGTAAAATGGTGGAACAGCAAAATAAAACAGGAAAATCCTCTTGAAATAGAGAATATAGTATAAATATGAATTATTAACCAAAACAACTTTTAGAATGTGAAAGCGAATTTTTAAGTGGATTGATTAAACATATAGGATTTAGGATTAGAATATGAATGGGATAAATGAAAAATTGGAATTCTTCATACTTGATTAGGAGGTCCTATGAAACAAAGTAAATATTCCATTGCAGATTACTGGAGAAATAAGATAAGACTAGAAGAGGAGTTATGGGGTTGCCTTTTTGAGAACCAACCTATAACACAGAATTCTGTGATTATTAATCCAGTAATACTTAACTCTTATAGTGACCAATCAGAAAACGCTTGGGCTGTTTATCCCAATCCACAAAGTGTCCACGGATTTTTAAAATTTATCTATCTTCCTACGGCCTTTATAGGAGTAATTAATCCGGAAATGGAGTATCAATATTATTTTGAAGAAGACCTTGGAGAGCTTTTGGACGAATTCAAGGATGAATACCCAGATCAAATAAAATTAATAACTAAAATGGAAGAAATTTATTTTGCGTTAAATAATAGTTGGGATGACCAAAACCATTTATGTATGGAGAAAATAAAACAGTGGTCAAGAAGTTTTAATGAAGACTGGCTAAAATTAAATGGAACTGCGTTATCTTTTCATGTTTTTAGCTCGCCTGAAGAGGCTGCAAAATATATCATCCAAGTTTACGAAGAAGACTTGGGAATCGATTTCCTAGAAAATGATCTTGGTATCACCAAAAATGATTTATTAAGCATCACAGGTCAAGAAATCTTTCAAAATGCATTTATGAGAAGGCGGTTTACTGACATATTAACCAATCGATTAAAAGTTGCTTTTTGATATGGAAAGAAAAGAAACATGGGGTCCGACCCCCGGCGGATTAAAGCGTTCGCACCGGGGGAGTGACCCCATGTTTTCTTTTTCTTGCTATACTAAAGAAGATTACAATAATAACTATGAAAGAATATCCAATTAGAAGGACTGCCATTTTATCAGATGAAAGGTTATTTGTTTGAACCTCTGTAGACTTTGTACTTTCGCCTATTGCGTTCTTTGCCGTTACGGTGTAGGAATAGGTAACGCCCAGTTGGTTAGTGGCTGTTTTATCTATAAAGGTTGGTTCCGTTAAATTGGATGCAATGGGTTTGTACTTGCTGTTGAATCCAAGGATATTCACCTTTTTCCGATAAACGGTATAAAAAGCAGCTCCAGCTGTCGGATTCCACTTAACCAAAACAGAATCAGATTCTTTCTTATTCCTGTTTGACAATATCCAGTCTGGAGAATCTGGAACAGTTGTCATTTTTGTATGAAAGGAAAAAATCCCTAGTTGCTTTTCCCTTGCACCCGATACGGAAGAAACTTTCCAGAAGTAACGTTTATCATACCCAAGGTTCTTAATGTTTACAGATGTTGAAGATACAGTTTGATCAAACGCGATATTTGTAAAGCTGGAATCTGTTGCCACAAGCACATGATAGCTGCCCGCACCTGAATTAGTACCCCAGTTTAACGAAACATGAGCAGGATCAACCTCGCTAGCCCCACTTTTAGGAGAAACTGTAAGGGATGAAGCCGGTACGACATGGATCATCTGAGAAGCATGAGGGGACAGATGTGCGGTAAGTCCTGAATTCTTGTTTCCTAAATCTTGATGGCTCCACATATCATGAACAGAAGCGGAACCGTGAATTCCTAAATCCGACCAATTGACTTCTACGTTTTGTTTAGATGAACCGGTATTAAAGAGGCCTATGTTGTATGACCCGTCAGGTAGTTTTTGATAGAATACTTGAGAGGTAGGGGTTTTGAATAAACGTTTTCCGGCCACCCCACTTTGGTTCACACCAATAATTTCGTCATTCGTTAAGAGGCTTATCCCAAAATCGTCTAGTTTGGTCAAGTCGCTTCCGATAACGAAGTGGGAGGCGGCAATTGCCCACAAAGAAACATATGAACGTTTCTCCTCTTTTGTAAGACCATCCTTATTTCCGTTGGCCACATTTAGTGAATCAAAGTCATTCCAGCCGCCTGGACCGGCATGGGGCTGCCATTTTGCGGCATGCGCAAATCTTCTTGAAACATGCTCCCAATCAGTAGTTGTTGGCTTTCCGTAACTTTCCACATCATGATCGGTCCGCCAGCCATTGGATATTTCCTTCCAGTTTGGAACAGCGTCAATATCGAGGTTATTAGACAACTCCACATGAATCGGTCTTCCTGTTTTCTTCAGTGCTTTGGCCCATGCATTGATATCTGGAATATCAACGCGACGTACACCGTCAATTTTTAGGTAATCCACTCCGTAGGAAGCAAACAGTTTTGCCCAAGAATCAATATATTCTTGTGCCCCTGGCTTGGAATAATCGATAGAATACATATGATCAAAATTAAAACTTACTTTTTGGCCTTTGCTCAGGTCTACGATGTCTTTAGCGTGGTAGGGCGTCCCTTCAATTGGTGTATTTTGATCGATTGCTCCTTTCGGAATACCAAGAGTGACGTACAGACCAAATTTCAATCCTTTTTTGTGGATATAATCCCCGAGGGCTTTCATACCGTGTGGGAATTTTTTAGGGCCCACCGCCCATCTGCCGTATTCGTCGACGGTCGTGGTCCAATCAAGCTGATAGTAATCATCAAGGTTGACATATTGATAACCGTGCGATTTAAATTTTGCTGCCATAATATCAGTTGCCGCTTTAATATTTTGCTCCGTTGGGTGTTTACGAATCGAACTCCAGCTGCTCCAGCCCATGAAAGGGAGTTGAGCTAAATTGTTATAGGAGGAGGCTTTTACTTCCTCTGGATTTAATATGGAAACAGAGAAATTTCCGCAAAGTAAAATGGAGCACGCGAACAAGGTTGTAATTATTTTTTTTATCATAAAAACTTCCCCCAAACTTCTAGCAAAAAAAATAGCCCAACACCGCTTAAATTGTTCATTGATAAGGGGGTCGGCACTATTTCAAATTTTTTTAATGATGAATTCTATGATAATACAGAATACTCGATATTTTAAGGAGCAATTTGTTCCAATTTACTTAGTTATGATTATAGGTAGAAAATAGTCAGAAAAAAAGGTGAGTGTATTTAATGATTCATATTGTAAATGGCGATGTAGTTGGTAATAAAATTAAACAAATAGAGGGGGACATCCTGGTTTGGAGAGAAATGTATGATTTTGGTCCCTTAAATTTAACCTGGTCAAAAGAAGAGCAAATAAAAAAACGTGCTCATTTTTTTGAAGAAAAACTTGAAATTCCTTCAGAAATTTTTATTCAAAATTGTCAAAATCAAGATCGCATATTATATGGGATACCGAAATCAGAGGAGGTTATTCTCTGGTTTGAGCATGACCGATTTGATCAAATCATGCTCATGTACTTACTAACAGAATTATCCTCTAAAAGCTGTGAAAATCTTTCGATGATTCAGTATTGATCAGTATCCTGGTATAACACCTTTTTATGGATTAGGGCAATTATCATCAGAACAATTATTGGGACTGCTTGATAGTAGAATAAAGATAACAACTGAACAAATCCATGAGGCGACCACTGGATGGACTGCCTATAACTCCATTGAGAAAGAGGATATTGAAAAATGGATTTTACCTAAAAACCATACTTTACCGTTTCTCCTTCGGATACTCCAAGATCATAAAAGTTATTTTCCCTCCTTTCAAACCGGTTTAAATGAAGTTGAATATTTAGCGCTATCCTTCATTCGTGAAGGGGGATGTTTATTTTATGATTTGTTTTCTCGCATTATGGAAGAGAGAATTAACGATGGTTTAAGTAACTTGCATTTAGCAGCTATTTTAAAAGAATTAATGAAAGGACCGTATCCGTTGCTTATAAGTGATATTCCATTGCCAAATTATCTCCAACCCGTTTCCAATCCAAAGTTGGAATTAACCTCTTATGGGTTAGATGTGTTAACAGGGGAGCAAAATCGAATGAATTTAGTGGGAATTGATTGGTGGGTCGGAGGAGTACATTTACATAACAATTAGTTCAAGGGTCTGCCCCAACCTCCGGAATATAAGCTGAAATATAGTCTATTTACTGAAAAATTTAAATTGTGAAAATAATCCATATTTATGTTAATCTTAAACTATCAATAAACAAGGGAGTGAATCACTTAATGAAAACTATTCCAGAAATTCTATTAAATGATGGGCTTACTTTGCCTGTTATTGGATTAGGTACATATAAACTAAAGGGAAATGAGGGAGTCCATTCTATCCTAAGTGCAATTGATACTGGCTATCGATTAATTGATTCTGCATATAATTATGAAAACGAAGGTACTTTGGGTGAAGCAGTTAGATGCAGTTCCGTTCCAAGAGAAGAATTAAGAATTACATCTAAATTACCTGGCCGATATCAATCGTATGAGAATGCGGTTACCACCATTCAAGAATCCTTATATCGCGCAAATCTTGACTATTATGATTTATATCTTATTCATTGGCCAAATCCGAAACAAGATCAATATGTTGAGGCTTGGCAAGCATTAATTGACGCTAAAAAATCAGGACTGATTCGTTCGATTGGCGTTTGTAATTTCTTGCCTGAACATCTGGAACGTTTGCAAAAAGAAACAGGCGTGAAGCCAAGCGTCAATCAAATCGAATTACATCCATTTTTCAATCAAGCCGAGCAAAGAAAATGGCATGAAGAGAATAATATTTTTACAGAATCATGGAGTCCACTAGCTCGAGCAAATGAAGTATTATATAATGAAACACTTCAAACGATTGCTGGCCGTCATAACAAATCTATTTCTCAAATAATTTTACGCTGGCAATATCAGCTCGGGGCCATATCCATTCCTAAGTCTGCATCACCTGAGCGGCAACTTGAAAATATATCGATTTTTGACTTCTCCTTGAATGAAACGGAGATGTCGATGATTTCTGAATTAACCCGTCCAGATGGAAGAATAAACAATCAAGACCCTGCAGTATATGAAGAATTTTAAGCCAATGTAGGAGTTTTTAAAATTTTATCCAATTCTTACTTTACTTATTGGATTAATTGGAGTAGAATTTAGAAAATCATAAATATTGGAAATTTGCCGATTGGTCACCCAAAGGCTCCTAAACGTATTACACGTAGAGGAGCCTTTTTTGCATTTTGTGAATGCAGCAATCCCTTATAGGATTCGTTAACAACAATGGTATTCGAAAAAATCAAGAGAGGGGTTGGAGAAAGTGAACATTGATCATCTGGAAGCTTTTATGTATGTAGTACATTTGGAAAGTATTCATAAAGCAGCTGAAGCTTTGTATTTATCTCAGCCAACCGTAACAGCAAGAATCAAAACATTAGAACGTGATCTTGGTATCGAATTATTTTTAAGAAAGGGGAGGAGTTTAACATTATCCGATGAAGGGAAAGCATTTATCCCCTATGCTGAGCAAATTATCAATACCTATAGTGAGGGGAAAAAACGTTTGAAAAGGGAAGAAAATCCTGAAGAAATTATTATTGGGGCAAATATGATAACTTCCCAATATTTTATACCTTTTGCTCTTCCTTTCATAAAGAAGGAAAATCCTGCATTGCGATTTAAATTTATATCCGCACCAAACGAAGTATTGCTCGATAAACTTCTTCAAAACCAACTGGATATCGCCTTTATGAAGGATGTTAATCATCGTGGTATTCAAAAGCATGAGCTGCTAAATAATTCTGTCCGGTTAGTTGTTTATCCTGGACACTCTTTTCAATTTCAAGAAAATATATCTGTACAACAATTAGCCATGGAGCCATTGGTATTTTTTGAATGCGGTGCTTTTGACTGGAATCGGGTTCATAAATTGTTTGAAGTGGCAAATGTTGAACCAAATATCGAATTTTTAGTTGACCATCTTGAGGTAGCAAAATCGATTATTCTTAACAAAAATGCCATTGGATTTTTACCTTACCTCTGCATTAAGGAAGACCTTGAAAATGGCAATTTAATTGAAATAGATGTTTCTCATATTCTTCAAATCAATCAACGTATTTTTGCGACTCATTTGAAAAATGGTTTTCAGTATTCCAAGTTATGGAATGATATTCTTTTATCTGTTAAAGAATTTGAGAAGAAAAATATGATGGTTTATTAATTTAATTTTCTAAAGTGAACATTAAATTTTTTAATCAGTTAATCTATTACCATTTCAATCTTCTCGGTGGTAGGATAAATTTCAATCATAACTTTAAATATAAAAAAGGAAAAGTATCGTTTTAATTCCTAGTGTTCTGATTTGTGTTATTGGATATAAAAGGAGGAGGTTAAATATGCAAACACAAAAAAGTAAGAGTTCAGCTTGCTTTTTTTCAAAAACAAATAAATCAAAATCTTTTGAAAGTATTCAATATCTTAATTTGCCTGATTTACAGTTTTTTATTTTGTGCAATCAAAAGTATAAGGTGAATAGAGGAGTCTATAATACGATAGATCAATGGTTTTATGAGTACGGCATTGTCAATATTCATTATCGGAGGATTCAGCTTTTGGCATTCTTGGATTTTTTCAAAGATAAAATTCTCGAAAAAGATAGACAGAAGTTTATCCGATTTGGCCATGGAGGACTTGCAAAAAGTCTGAATGAATTTATTAATGTTTTGCGTTAAAAAATGAAATTCTCTGTGCATCGTTTCTTCTCTTTATAAAATTTTTTAATTAAGATTAAATATTTTCCTATCAACGAAAGTATTGCCAGTTTAATATTTTCAGTGCTAGGATAAACATCATCAAATATAAACAGACTTTTCATATTTGTTAAGTCGGAATAGAATGGAGGGGAAAATATATGAGCTATAAGCTTAGTATTTTAGATCAAAGTCCGATTTTTCCAGGAAGCACAGCTTCTACTGCTTTACAAAATACAGTTCTGCTGGCTCAAAAAGCAGAAGAATGGGGGTATACACGTTTTTGGGTATCAGAGCATCACAATACGGATCAATTGGCAGGCTCCTCACCTGAAGTACTAATTTCCTACTTATTGGCACGGACGAACAAGATTCAGGTTGGGTCAGGAGGAGTCATGCTTCAGCATTATAGTCCCTATAAGGTAGCTGAAAACTTTCATGTTTTATCCAATTTGGCACCTGGAAGGGTAAATCTTGGGGTTGGGAAAGCCCCAGGCGGACTTCCGTTATCCACAAAAGCGCTTCAGTATGGAACTGTTAATGATGGTAAAGATTTTAAAGAACGAATGATTTTTTTATTGGAATTAGTTCATAATTCGATTGATGTCAATCATCCTCTTGCAGGTATTCAAGCAACACCAATTCCTCAGGAAAAACCAGAAATTTTCCTGCTCGGAGCAAGTGCAAACAGTGCACAGCTTGCTGCTGATTTGGGTATATCATTTGTTTTTGCTAAATTTATCAATAGTGATGAACGAGTACTGGAAAAAGCTGCAAATCTATATCGAGAGGGTTTTCCACATGGAAGATTTATCATTTCATTATCCGTTATTGCTGCACCTACTCAGACAGAAGCAGAACAATTGACAGGGGACAGAAAAATAGTCAAAGTCCATCTTCAGAGCGGAAGAACGGTTACGGTACAATCCATTGAGCAAGCAGAAGTTTTTGGAAAGCAATCCGGTGAATCATATGAAATCACTGAACAAGAAGCAGATATTATTGCGGGTACACCTCATTTTGTAAAGGAAGTTTTAAACCATCTTCACAAAACTTATCAGGTGGATGAATTTATTTTACATACACCAATTGAACAAGAAGTAGATAGATTTCAATCATTTCATCTATTAAGTCCCTTAAATAATGCAAATACGTTTGTCCAGCCTATAAGAAGGTAAGATCTACAATGGAGAGTTCATATATTTTTTTAAATAAAATACCAACTATTCAGGTAGGAATAATAAAAAAATTAGAAGCTGAAAGGAAGGAAAGTGAGATGTCAAAGAAAAGACAATTAAAATTGGGAACGATCATTCATGGTGTGGGAGGGAATATTGCGGCTTGGAGACATCCTAAGGTATTAACTGATGCCAGTGTGAATTTTGAATTTTATAAGGAGCAAGCCCAAAAATCAGAAAAGGCAAAATTTGATTTTGTTTTTATTGCGGATGGCTTGCATATTAACGAAAAATCATTGCCTCACTTCTTGAATCGATTTGAACCGCTTACGATTCTATCGGCACTGGCGGCTGTCACTTCACGAATTGGCCTTGCTGGAACTGTATCGACATCATATAGTGAACCGTTTACTATCGCACGGCAATTTTCCTCCCTTGATCATATTAGTCATGGCAGGGCAGGCTGGAATGTTGTAACTTCCCCATTAGAGAAAACAGCCTTAAACTTTAGCAAAACGATTGAAGAGCATCCAAAACATTCAAAAAGATACCGAATCGCCTCTGAATACCTAGATGTTGCCAAAGGATTATGGGATTCATGGGAAGATGATGCATTCATACGTGATAAAAAATCAGGTGCATTTTTTGATCCTGAAAAACTGCATCAATTAAATCACAGAGGAGAATTTTTCTCAGTACAAGGACCTCTAAATATTGGCAGATCAAAGCAAGGGCGGCCCATTATCTTTCAAGCAGGGTCATCTGAAGATGGGAAAAACCTTGCTGCTAAAGATGCCGATGCTATTTTTACTAGTCAAGAAACGTTGGCGGATGCACAAAAATTCTACCAAGATGTCAAACGCAGAACTGCTGAATATGGTAGAAATCCGGATCACATTTTAATTTTGCCAGGAATCGAGCCGATTGTTGGTAAAACAGAGGAAGAAGCTGAACAGAAATATCAAGAGATTGCTAATTTAGTATCGATTGAACAGGCTTTGAACTATTTAGGGCGCTTTTTTGAACATCATGATTTTTCACAGTATTCACTCGATGAACCATTTCCAGAAATCGGTGATTTGGGTTCAAACAGTTTCAAAAGTGGTACAGATCGAATTAAGCAGGAAGCGAAAGAAAAAAACCTAACCCTTCGGCAGGTAGCACTTAGGGCGGCCACACCAAGAACTCCGTTTATCGGGACACCAGAAAAAGTAGCAGACCTTATTCAACAATGGTTTGAGGAATTTGGAGCAGATGGATTTATTATTCACTTTAATCTCCCAAGCAACTTAACAGGATTTATAGACCATGTTGTTCCGATTCTGCAGGAACGTGGTTTGTTTCGAACAGAATATGAATCTAACACATTGCGGGGTAATCTTGGACTCCCATTCCCGGTTAACCGTTATGCACAATCCATAGTGAAAAATGGATAAATGTGTTTTTATAATAAAAATATATAGCTTTATCATTAATCGTATTTTATACTTTTTTTATACTTTTTTTATACTATTAATTCATACTTATTAAATAGGATTAGTTGGACATAAAAAGGGGTAGATATTGATGAAAGAAAAGTTTCCAATTATTAAGGGGGCAGAAAATTTTAAATTCAAGGGTAACAAAATTGGGATTCTCATTTCACACGGTTTCGTTGGTACTCCGCAAAGCGTCCGTTACCTGGGTGAAAGACTAGCTGAATTTGGGTATTCTGTTTTGGCTCCTAGATTAAAGGGGCATGGAACCCATTATACAGATTTAGAGAAATGCACGCATGAAGAATGGTTTGAGTCATTGGAAAAGGGTTATCAAGAATTAAAACAGGAATGTAGAGATGTTTTTGTATTGGGCCAGTCGATGGGTGGTACACTATCGCTTTGGCTTGCTCATAAATATAAGGAAATAAAAGGGATTATCTTAGTTAATCCTGCTTTGACGCTTCCTTCTTTTGAACAATTCAGAGGAAAAGGATTACCCCGTTATATTAATGAGGGAAATCCTGACATAAAAGCAAGGGGTGCTTACGAAATCACTTATTCAAAAGTACCAATTAAAGCCATTCATCAATTGCAAACACTTATGGACATAACGCCTGCCATAATACCAGACCTACATTGTCCTGTTCTGGGAATGAAGTCAGCAGTAGATCATGTCGTACCACCGGAAAATACGGATTATATTATTGAACACATAGAGTCAACAGAAAAGGAAACGATTGTTCTGCCAAATTCCTATCATGTAGCATCATTGGATCATGACAAAGACGTAATTGTAGAAGGGTGCCATCGTTTCGTTCAACAACAAGTAAGTCATCGTGTGGTATAGCTTTGGATTAATGAATCACCTATTCTTCTGATAGTTTTTATAAATGAAAACAATATATTTTTCTATCAGGTAAACTGTAGAATTCCTTTTCTTTACGTGTTAGGATAAAGCACAAGATTAAAAGGTATTCCTATAAAATAACTCAGAATTAAAAAGGAGGATCCTAGAATCAGCAGTCATGACACCAACTGAACAATTTAAGAATTTATGCCGGCTAGACAACTAGAGGCTCTCTATTTAAGATGATAAATCTTTAATGGGGAGCCTTTTTTGTTAATAAAAAATGAAATCTGATAGGGAGGAATAAAAATGGGAAAAGAATTATCTGTAGTGGTTTGGGCGAAAGAAGGTTGTTACTATTGTGGAGAGGTAAAACAATATTTACAGGATAAAGGAATTAAATACAAAACCATTGATGTTACGAATCATGATGAGCGACGTGATATTTTAGAGATCAAGTATGGAGTTCGTCATGTACCAGTTGTTGAAGTAGGCCAAAATGAAGTGTATGAGGGAGTAACAAAAGTAGGAATCGAACATTTAGAAAAAGTTCTTGAGAAAGTTAAGAAGAGTAAAATTTCGGTATAATTCCGACAAAAAATATATGTTTAGTAAGTGAATGCCTAAGAATTAGTATTTATACTACAATCCTGGCGCTAGTTGACGATAATTAGGAATTTAAGGATGGGTGGATTTCGAGATGAAGAAAACAATTGCTATATTTATGACTTTACTACTGGTTCTAATGCTTGGGGCATGCTCTTCACAAGAAACGAAAACAACATCGAAAGTTAGCTCCAAATCGAAAGTACAAAAAATAATCGTGGGAACAGGAACACAGTTTCCGAATGTCTGCTTTATTGATAAGAATGGAAAGTTAACTGGATATGATGTGGAATTAGTTCGAAAAATTGATGAGAAGTTGCCTGAATATCAATTTGAGTTTAAAACAATGGAATTCTCTAATCTTTTGCTAAGCCTTGAAACGAACAAAATTGATTTTATCGCTCACCAAATGGAAGTGAATAAAGAAAGACAGGAGAAGTTTCTTTTTAACAAAGAACCCTATAATATTTTTCCTCTTAATGTAACAGTTAATAAAGATAATAATGAGATTCATTCTATTAAGGATTTAAAAGGGAAAAAGGTAATCGTGAGTCCGACTAGTAACTCAGCAGTATTTATCGAAAAGTATAACAAGGAACATAATGCTGGCATACAAATTGTTTATGCAGGGAATGGGCCAGATTCTACCATTAATCAAATAAAAACAGGCAGAGCAGATGCCACTATTACCACACCATTTTCAGTAGATTTTAATAATAAGGCAGTTGATGCTCAGCAAAAAGTAGTCGGTGAACCGCTCTTAAATTCAAAAGTTTATTTTCTTCTAAGAAAAGATGAAACACCACTGCAAAAGAGAATTGACGAAGCGCTTGTTGAATTGAAAAAAGAAGGGGTAGTTAGCGAATTAAGTAAAAAATGGTTAGGAGCGGACTACACCGTAAACTTTTAAATAATGAGAAGTTAGTGTTTGGAGGTTGTCAAAAAATGGGGAAATCATTTGATCCTTTATTAATTATCGAGTTTTTACCAACACTCTTGCATTACCTAGGGGTAACGCTTCAGATCTTAGCGGCATCTATTTTACTGGGACTTATCTTCGGTGTAGCAGCCGCTATACCGAGGTTGTTTAAAATTCCTTTATTAAATCAATTGGTGATTCTATATGTTTCGTTTATTCGCGGGACACCGATTTTAATCCAATTATTCCTAGTATTTTATGGTCTCCCTGCTGTTCTTATGATCTTCCATCTTGATATTTCTAAGATGGAGGCCATCTATTTTGTCATTATTACTTATGCAATTAGTAATGGAGCAGGATTTTCAGAAATTTTTCGGGGAGCGATACGCGCAGTTGATAAAGGACAGACGGAAGCAGCCTATTCAGTTGGAATGACCAGCACTCAGAACTTCTTTCGAATCGTTTTACCACAGGCTATCCGGATTGCTTTTCCGAATATAGCAAACTCAGTTATTGGTTCATTAAAGGATACTTCACTTGCCTTTACCATTGGTGTGATGGATATGGTGGGCAGAGGTGATACGCTTATTTCAGCAACTGCGCATGCCCTGGAGGTATATATTTCCCTCTCGATTATCTATTATGCAGTTGTTCTACTATTTGAGAAGATATTTAAAATACTAGAAAAATATTTCAATCGTTATCAGAAAGTTGATTTATCAGTTGCTGCATAAAAAGGGGGAGATTTAAATGACAATTGATATTCCTTTTATTTGGATCGCTTTTAAAGAAATTATTAAGTCTCTTCCCATTACGCTCATTTTAACAATTGTCCCCTTATTGGTTGGTTTTTTAATCGGAATGGGTGTTGCACTAGTAAGGATTTATAAAACAAGGTTTGTATACCAGGCTGCTAATGGGTATGTTTCCTTTTTTAGAGGGACCCCTATTATCATGCATATTATGGTCATTTATTATGGAATTCCATTACTAGTGGACCAAGTATCGTCAAGATTTGATTTAAATATCCAATCCAGTAAGATTCCAATTGTTTTGTTTGTTTTAATCGCCTTGTCGTTAGCAGCAGGTGCCTATTTATCAGAAATTATCCGCTCAGGGATTATCAGTGTTTCAACAGGTCAATTGGAAGCAGCTTACTCAGTAGGGATGACTAAGCTTCAAGCAATGGTTCGGATTGTACTTCCACAGGCGTTGGTACAGTCAGTTCCCAATTTTACAAATGTCTTTGTCGGGTTTTTACACACTTCGTCAATCGCCTTTCTTGTATCTGAAAAAGAATTGACAGGAGCTGCCAATATTGTTGCTTCAACCAATTTGAAATTCTTTGAAGCATTTATCGCGGCAGGAATCATCTATTGGGGACTTACAATCATTGTGGAGGGTATTTCTTTTTTACTTGAAAAACGAGTGACAGCATATAGTCGAGGAGGCGTAGCATGATTATTTTAAAAGGAATAAAAAAATCATTTAATCAATTTCCTATTTTAAAAGATATTAATCTCAGAATTAATCGAGGAGAGGTTGTTACCATCCTGGGACCAAGCGGTTCAGGAAAAACTACTTTATTACGATGCTTGAATTTATTAGAAAGACCCGAATCTGGAATTGTTCAAATTGGAAATAGTCATGTTAACGCTGAAAAGATTACAAAAAAAGAAATGTTATCAATCAGAAAACAATCAGCAATGGTTTTTCAACATTATAATTTATTTGCTCATAAAACTGTGCTAGAAAACGTAATGGAAGGGTTAATTGTTGCAAAAAAAGTAAAGAAAAAGGATGCAAAAATGGTAAGTGAACAAGTGCTTGCAAAAGTCGGTCTCAGTGATAAGTTACATTACTATCCGTCTCAACTATCAGGGGGACAGCAACAGAGAGTAGGAATTGCAAGAGCATTGGCATTAAATCCTGAAGTTATTCTTTTTGATGAGCCAACGTCGGCATTAGATCCCGAATTAGTTGGGGAAGTGCTTTCAGTAATTAAAGAAATTGCACAAGAGGGGATTACGATGGTGGTCGTTACACATGAAATGAGTTTTGCTAAAGATGTGTCTGATCGTGTTTTGTTTATGGATGGGGGAGTAATAGTCGAGGAAGGAACCCCATTGGAGATTTTCCTTGCACCAAAGGAAGAACGGACGCGACGCTTCCTACAAAGAATATCGGGAGAATCATTTTTTACTCCCTTAAAAGAGCGGGTGAATTAGTTCATTTATAAGAAAGGGTGTTATATGTTGTGATTGATCAAATTGTTATAAAAGAATTACTAGAAGAAGAAAAAGAGGCAGTACGGCAATTATTGGTCGAAAGTTATCAACAATATAAGAATGAATATAAAAATGCTCGAGTTTGGGAAGAGTACCTAACTAATATAAAGGCATCTGTTGATAATCCTGAAGTAGAAAAAATCTTAATTGCCAAAAGTAATGACAATATCCTTGGTACCTTACAGTTATTTCTTTCCTCAGAAAAGGCATATCAAAGACCCGATTTACAGATTTTCTCACCGATTATACGGCTATTGGCAATTCACCCGGAAGCCCGGGGTCGTGGCATTGCACAAGAATTATTAAAAGCAGGTCTTCAATTTGCAAAGTCTCAAGGAGCAAACAAATTGTATTTGCACACAGGTGATAAAATGCAAAAAGCGATTCGATTGTATGAATGGTTTGGCTTTAAACGAGATCAAACGAAGGAATTTTTTAACCATGATATTTTAGTTAAATGCTATCGTTATGATTTATAAAGTGTAGGTACCAAACGAAAAAGTTTCATTTATAGACTAATGATATAAATAGGAGTGATTCGGATGGGGAATATACTTCGAGATGCTGTGGAAAAAAAACGCAAGAAATTAATTGAGAAATTAAATGCTTTTAATGTTTATAAGAAAGAAGATAAACACCTTTTTGAGTTATCACTAACTGAACTAGAAAACGAGTATAAAGCATTCAAATCACTTCAACATCCCCATTGTAATTTGGGGTCCATAAAATTTGCGAACAAAAAAAATAATAAATCGAGTATTTAAATAGAAGAAAGGGCGATTAAATCATGAGCAATATTACAATTATTTCCGGAAGTCCTTCAGAGGAAACACGATTAAATGGAGTTTTCCAAGAGGTATTAAACTATTTTCATGGGATAGGAAGTACTTCTGAAATAATAAATGTACGTGAGCTTCCTCCAGAAGCTTTGATTCAAGCAAAGTTTGATTGTAAAGAAATTTTGGAGGCAAATAAGAAAGTAGAGAATTCGAATATCATTGTTATTTTGACCCCTGTTTATAAAGCATCTTTTTCAGGTGTGTTAAAAACCTACTTGGATCTCTTGCCACAAAATAGTCTGGAGGATAAGACCATTTTACCCATTGCTGTTGGTGGCACTTTCGGGCATCTATTAATGATTGACTATGCCCTGAAACCTGTACTTACAACGTTGGGAGCAACCCACATTTTAAAAGGAGTATATGTTTTAGATAATCAAGTAAAGAAAATAAGCGATAATCGTTATGAATTAGATTCAGAAGCCAAGAATCGGATAACTACTTCACTAAATTCACTAAATTTCAATAATCCCTCATTATCTACTGTAGGTGTTGACATAACTATTTAATAATGGATGTACGACACCAATATTTTTCTAGTAATGAGTTGGCTGGCTATATATTCATTTTTCATATTCCTTTGATAAAAAAATGGGATAGCCGGTAAGGGCTGTCCCATTTTTAAATTTTTGGAGCGAACATAGCATCTTCTCACCTAATCGGGTGATATAATAAACTTGGAACTTTCATGTAAGTTGAAATGAATGCTAAAAATAGGAAGAAGTTTAATAGAGTTGGGTGATTCATTATGGATAAAGCGAAACAATATGTCTGGTATGCGAGCTATGGATCAAATCTAAATTCTGAA
Source organism: Neobacillus cucumis (assembly GCF_016107705.1). The sequence goes on along the minus strand of NZ_JAEHGC010000007.1, from coordinate 172,277 downwards.
CGATTTTTATGTTATATCAAAGGAGGAAGTCCTGAAGGGTCTACTAGAGTAGAGTCAGGATGTAGAGACCGTTCCCTGCCAATTGATGTGTCGGCTTTTACCATACCCTATCCTCTTTATTTTGCAAAAAAGGCAGCAGGCTGGGATTCCCAGGGTGTTGCCTTTATCGGTTTAAAACAAGATCCCGCTAACATGACCTATAGCACGAAATATCTTGTCACGACTGAACAATTTTTGGATATCGTAAGCCAAGAAAATGGTGGAATTGAATTTGATATTGATCTGAATGAAGTAATCGAGAACAGGTCGACTACTTTTCGATCATCTTGGTACGGAAATATTGTTTACCTTGGCGAGGATAAGGGCTATCCGATTTTCACTTTTACGGCTCCTTGGAATCTAGACGAAGTGGAATGGGAGAAACCTTCGCAATCCTATTTATCCACCATTATAAAAGGCCTGCGAAGTAATTATTCAAATAAGGAGATCTACGATTACATCCAAAATAAACCAGGCATAAAGGGTTTATATACTGGAGAAGAATTAATCAGTATTGTTTTTAAATAAGCCAAGGGGTCTGAACTCATAATAAGGGGAGATAGGCAATGATTAGTAAAATGGAACATGTGGCGATAATTGTTACGGATATGGATCGGTCGATTCAGTTTTACTCTGATATTTTTGGATTTAAAGTTCGCCTCCGGGGGACTAATCCAAATCGGGAAATGGCTTTTATCTATCTAGAATCGCAACCGGATATGGAGATTGAATTGATCCGTGATATTAAATTTTTAGGAGAATATAGTGACAAGGGAATTGTTAATCATCTTGCCTTCACAGTAACAAATATTGATGAGACGATTCAGTATTTAAAGAAAAAGGGAATCGAGTTTCCTGCTGATGAAGTCAAATCAACGCTTGAAGGCGGCCGGATGATTTTGTTCCCCGGCCCGGATCAGGAACTATTACAGCTTGTTGAGCGAGCAAAATAAATGTTTTTTTATATAAATAGAGGAGCCATTTCGTTATCGAAGGGGCTCCTCTTTTATTTTTCCTTTATAATAATTTGTTTACATACTTTATCCCATTTTTCAAGTAATTAAAAAGAATCCAATCGGGTCCATAAAATTAGTTTAGGCTTGGCGTATAAAACAGCCATTCCTACTTTGTTATTCAGCGTCTTTTTCTGTCGCCGATGGATCCATTTCTGTTGAAGGATTAATAAGAATGCCATTAATTTCATCTCTTAATACATCTCTGAACACAAAGGCTGCAACTTCATTAAAATTATTATAGAGGTCGGATATGTCGTCGTTAAAAAATTGAATGACACTCTGTGTGAATACAGGATACACCGAAGGAGTATCTGGAGAAAAAAGTTTTGTTTCAGCAAATTTAAAATAGCGATTTGAAGATAATGCATCATCAAATAAATCGACAAGACCCTCCGCAGTAAAGTTACGTCCATATGGTCTGACGATGGATTTTTCATAAATGACGATTGTATTCACCAAGATATTTCCTAATTCCTTTTGCAAGTTTAGAATCGTCGCCAATGCCCGAGCTTTTTTCCGACTGCTAAAAACAATGATAGGGATTAAATATCCTCCCTCTTGTGGAAACTCAATTAAATTAAGCACCTGTAAATTTGGATCATTGCCAATTGAATTTTTTAGTTCGTTAAAATAAGTATACTGTGGGGGGCTTAATTGAGGCAAATCTGATTGTGTCATTTGTATTCCTCCTTTTCATTCATTCGTATAGTATGAGACCGGTTTTTTTCTGAAACGGACAAATAACCATTTTGAAGAATTTTAATAGTTATTTCTTCCCGAGGTACAAATGTAGGGGTAGTCCCCCTGCGGAGTTCACCTTTTACCATACCAGGATACTGACCCAAGCCTTTAATTATTTTCAATGATGGGCACATTAAAGGTGATTGAAAAGATAACAAATTAAAAAGAATTTCTTTATTGCATATCTAAAATATCTGTGCTAATCTAAATGTGTAATCGGTTACACATAAGAGGTGAAACAAAAATGGCTACAATACGAGATGTCGCGAAAAAAGCTGGAGTATCTGTAGCGACGGTTTCAAGAGCCTTGAATGATAAAGGTTATATCCATGAAGATACGAGAAAGCTTGTCGAGAAAGCGATTCAAGAATTAAATTACAAACCAAATGAAGTAGCAAGATCGCTCTATAAGAAAAAATCCAGATTAATCGGCCTATTGCTTCCGGATATTCGAAATCCGTTCTTTCCCGAGCTAGCGCGCGGGGTAGAGGATGAGATGCAGGAACATGGTCTAAGGCTGATCATTGGCAACGCTGATGAAAAGCCCAAGAAAGAAATTGATTATATCGATACCTTTAAACAAAATAATGTAATCGGTATCATATCTGCAACCAATCAGACCGAAATGAGCTATTATGAAAATTTAGATTTTCCAGTCGTATTTATGGATCGGACAGCTAATGAACATCCATCCGTTTATGCAGATGGCTTGGCCGGTGGAAAACTGGCCGCACAGGAAATGATTAAAAGAGGTAGCAAGCGAATTACGCTGCTTCGGGGACCGATTGAATTAAGGACAGCACAAGACCGGTTTAAAGGCGCAATCAATGAGCTTTGTAATTATAATGTTAATTTTAATGTGATGACTACGGCTTCTTTTACCTTTTACGATGCAGATAAAATAGCGAAAGAATTATTTGAAAAGTTTCCGGAGACAGACGGAGTGATTGCCAGTAATGATCTTGGTGCAGCGGCAATTTTGCATGAGGCATTAAGAAGAGGGATTTCTGTTCCGGACGAATTGCAAATTATCGGATATGATGATATCCCGCTCAGCAGCTTATTGTACCCGGCTTTGTCGACGATTCGCCAGCCTGCCTATGATATGGGAAGAGAAGCAGCAAAATTATTGATTCAAATCATAGACGAAAAAAAAATGGAACATAAAAATATTCAATTGCCTGTTACATTTATTGAAAGGCAAACAACAAGAAAGGTTGAAGAAAATGGCTAAAATAACCGTTATTGGAAGTTCATCGATGGATTTAGTTGTTACAGCCCCAAGACGTCCAAATAAGGGTGAAACGATTCTTGGTGAATCTTTTAAAACTGTGCCTGGCGGGAAAGGAGCCAACCAGGCAGTTGCTGCTGCAAGATTAGGAGCAGAGGTTTATATGGTTGGATGTATTGGTGGCGATGAATTTGGAAAAACCATTCTTGATAATTTTAAAGAAAATGGCGTTTTTACCACTTATGTGGAACCGGTTACACATTTAGAAAGTGGAACAGCTCATATTACCCTTGCTGATGGTGACAACAGCATTATTGTTGTTAAGGGTGCAAACAATTATGTAACACCTGATTTCGTCGAAAAAGCGCTCGATGTCATTCGTAAATCAGATATTGTTTTGATTCAGCAAGAGATTCCTGAAGAAACAGTTGAATATGTTTGCGAAAAATGCCATGAATTCGGTGTTCCTCTTTTGGTAAATCCTGCACCGGCAAGGCCAATCTCTAAGGAGGTCATTGAAAAGGCAGCCTATCTTACACCAAATGAATCTGAGGCTTCCATTCTTTTTGAAAATCAAGACCTTCATACTGCCTTAAAACAATATCCAAACAAAGTGTTCATCACAGAAGGTAAAAACGGCGTTCGCTTCCACGATGGGGAAAAAGAAGTAGTCGTTCCTTCCTTTCCAGTAGAAGCGATTGATACCACAGGAGCAGGCGATACGTTCAATGCTGCCTTTGCCGTCGCGTTAGCGGAAGGAAAGAGCGTTGAAGCAAGTGTCCGTTTTGCCAATCGCGCAGCCTCTCTTTCAGTGACTAAATTTGGGGCGCAGGGCGGTATGCCAACAAGAAAAGCAGTAGAGGGGAGTTTGTAACATGAAACGCCATGGAATTTTAAATAGTCATATTTCCAAGGTTTTAACCGACCTCGGTCATACTGATTATATTGTCATCGCCGATGCCGGGTTGCCAATACCCGAAGGTGTAACAAAAATCGATTTAGCGATTAAACCCGGGTTGCCAACTTTTAAGGAGATTACCGATGCAGTTGCGGATGACATGGTGATTGAAAAATGTATCATCGCCACCGAAATAGAACAAGGCAATCCAGAAATAGAGCAATTTTTAAAAAGAAAATTTACCGGTATTGAAATGGCAAAGGTTTCGCATGAAGAGTTTAAGCAATTAACCAACAAGGCAAAAGCCATTATCCGAACAGGCGAAGTTACACCCTATGCCAATTGTATATTACAGTCAGGTGTATTTTTTTAAGAGGTAAAATCGGGCTGGACGTTTTTGTAATGTCTCTCTCCGTTTTTTCCAAATCGAATGAGGTGATATGAATGCGCATTTCGATGCAGAACATCTATAAAGCATTTGGTACCAATCAAGTCTTAACAGGTGTTGATTTTGAACTATTAGACGGGGAAGTCCACGCATTAATGGGCGAAAATGGAGCCGGAAAATCAACTATGATGAATGTGCTGACAGGACTTCATACGCATGACCAAGGCACCATCACCATTGATGGCAAGGAAACCTATTTTAAAAACCCGAAAGAAGCCGAACAAAACGGGATTACCTTCATCCATCAGGAACTAAATATTTGGCCGGACATGACCGTTTTAGAAAATTTGTTTATCGGCAAAGAATTGAAGTCCCCTCTTGGTTTGTTAAAAACAAAAGAAATGAAAGCGTTAGCTAAACAGCAGTTTGACCGATTAGCCGTTTCGATTCCTCTCGATCAAGAGGCTAGTGGCTGCTCTGTAGGAGAACAGCAGATGATTGAAATCGCTAAGGCGTTAATGACGGATGCCAAGGTCATTATCATGGACGAACCAACGGCCGCTTTGACAGAAAGAGAAATCAGCAAGCTTTTTGATGTGATTGCTTCCTTGAAAAAAGAAGGAGTATCAATTGTCTATATTTCTCACCGTATGGAAGAAATCTTTGCCATTTGTGATCGAATTACTGTCATGCGCGATGGCAAGACCGTTGATACAAAGGCTATTCCCGATACAAATTTTGATGAAGTCGTGAGGAAAATGGTCGGAAGGGAATTAACAGACAGGTTTCCAAAAAGAACATCAAAACCAGGCGAAACGGTACTGGAAGTAAAAGGGCTAACCAAAAATGGAGTATTCCATGATGTGAATTTTTCTGTTCGATCTGGCGAAATCGTTGGGATTTCCGGATTAATGGGAGCAGGGAGAACGGAAATCATGCGGGCAATCTTTGGACTGGATTCCTTTAACAGCGGCGAAATTTGGCTGAATGGTAAGAAAACGGCCATCAAATCTCCTGACCAGGCTGTGAAAGCAGGTATAGGTTTTATCACAGAGGACCGAAAAGATGAAGGGCTGATCTTAGATTTTTCGATCAAGGAAAATATGGTTTTGCCCTCCCTTTATAGTTTTGCTCCGAAAGGGATTATTAAAGAAAAAAGTGAAAAAGACTTTGTCAATCTGCTGATCAAACGCTTGACTGTAAAAACGGAATCAGCTGATATTGCAGTTGGAAGTTTATCTGGGGGGAATCAGCAAAAAGTAGTCATTGCCAAATGGGTTGGAATTGGGCCGAAGGTACTGATATTGGATGAACCAACGAGAGGTGTAGACGTTGGGGCAAAAAGAGAAATCTATCAACTGATGAACGAGCTGACGGATCGGGGAGTCGCCATTATCATGGTTTCATCGGAGCTTCCTGAGATTCTTGGAATGAGCGACCGAATTCTCGTGGTTCATGAAGGAAAAATAAGCGGTGAATTGAAAAGTGATGAAGCAACCCAGGAAAAAATTATGACATTGGCAACGGGAGGTCAGTGAGATGAACGCAATCAATGAAGGGACAAAAGCTGGCAAGGCAAATTTTATGAATACGATTACGCAGAAACTTGGACCGCTTCTCGGACTTATTATTTTAATTGTGATTGTTTCCATATTAAATCCAAGTTTTCTAGAACCTTTAAATATACTAAACTTATTGCGCCAAGTGGCCATCAATGCGTTAATCGCATTCGGTATGACCTTTGTTATTTTAACAGGAGGAATTGATTTATCAGTCGGTGCGATTCTAGCCCTATCCAGTTCTTTAACGGCAGGTATGATTGTATCGGGTCTTGATCCGATCTTGGCGATTATTGTCGGTTGTATTCTTGGCGGAATCATGGGAATGGTCAATGGACTCTTGATTACAAAAGGAAAAATGGCTCCATTCATTGCCACATTGGCGACGATGACAGCCTTTAGAGGTTTGACACTTGTTTATACAAAAGGAAACCCAATCACAGGGTTAGGCGATAATTACTTATTCCAGTTATTTGGCCGTGGTTATTTTCTGGGAATTCCTGTTCCTGCGATTACGATGATTGTAACGTTTGTATTATTATATATTGTTCTTCATAAAACCCCATTTGGCCGAAAAACCTATGCCATCGGAGGAAATGAAAAGGCCGCGCTAATTTCGGGTATTAAAGTACCAAATGTGAAGCTGATCATTTACGGTCTTTCCGGTTTACTTGCTGCGTTAGCAGGAGCGATTTTAACATCACGATTGAATTCAGCGCAACCGACAGCCGGTACTTCCTATGAACTCGATGCCATCGCGGCAGTTGTATTAGGAGGGACAAGCCTTTCAGGAGGGAAAGGAAGAATTTTTGGAACGCTGATCGGTGCGTTAATTATTGGTACATTAAACAATGGTTTAAATCTTCTTGGTGTATCTTCATTCTATCAACAAGTAGTAAAAGGGATTGTAATCATCATTGCTGTATTACTTGATCGGAAGAAATCAGCATAAGGAGAGAATTTTTATGAAAAAATTAGCTGTACTATTGATATCATTATCGCTCTTGCTTTTGGGCGCCTGTTCGATGCAGCCGCCTGAATGGGCTAAGCCGGCGAAAAAGGAAAATTTAAAAGATGTGAAGATTGGCCTATCCGTTTCCACCTTAAACAATCCGTTTTTCGTTTCTTTAAAAAATGGGGTCCAAAAAGAAGCGAAGGTATTGGGAATGGAAGTAAAGGTTGTTGATGCACAAAATGACTCTGCAAAGCAAATAAATGATGTAGAAGATTTAATTCAGCAGGGTGTTGACGTTTTGCTAATTAACCCGACAGATTCTGCCGCAATTTCAACAGCTGTTCAATCTGCAAACAATATTGGAATTCCTGTTATTACGCTTGACCGTTCTGCTGATAAAGGGAAAGTTGCAGCATTAGTCGCTTCAGATAATATCAAAGGCGGAGAAATGGCAGGGAATTACATTGTGAAAGAGCTTGGGGAGAAAGCAAAAGTTGCTGAACTTGAAGGTGTACCAGGTGCCTCCGCCACACGTGAACGGGGAAAAGGGTTTCATAATATCGCCGATCAGAAATTAAATGTAGTAGAGCAACAATCTGCTGATTTTGACCGGACCAAGGGATTAACGGTAATGGAAAATTTACTTCAAGCAAATCCGGATATTCAAGCAGTCTTTGCCCATAATGATGAAATGGCATTGGGGGCGATTGAAGCGATCAATAGTTCTGGTAAAAATATTATGGTCATTGGATTTGACGGAAATGATGATGCACTGAAAGCCATTAAAGCTGGAAAAATGGAAGCAACGGTTGCTCAACAGCCGGAATTAATCGGAAAACTTGCTGTTGATGCCGGCAGAGATGTGGTTCAGGGTAAAAAGGTAGCAAAAAAGATTCCAGCACCATTAAAACTTGTGACAAAAAACTAAATGAGTTCTTTCAAAAAGACCTGTTCCTGTAATGAGGGAACAGGTCTTTTCAATTTCCTTTAAGGAAAAATGTATAAAGCCGTTGTTTTAGGACTATATATAAATATATTTTAATAGTTTAGAATGAAAACTTTTGTATAATTACTAGATATAGGATATTTTTTAAAAATAGAAAAATAAACTAGAGGGAATGTTTTCGATGAATAAGGACTTAATTTTTGATACAGATGCATGCTACCGACAAGCTGAAGAAAAGGCTGCGCAATATTTTCAATCACTGTTTATCCAGGTTCAGCAAAAGACTTTTGTCTCTGTCTTATCAAAAGACATTCAGTCCTGGAAACATAATCATATTCATCGTTATCCATCCCTCTCTTTTTTTTCACGTAAAAAAGAAAGAACAGGATATTACAATCATATCCGATGGCTTGATTATACAGGAAAACTAGATCCGTATTTAGATCGAAGTATCTCATATATTTTTATGCGGGATTTGGGTAAAGCCTTGGATTCTCCTGACACACAAAAGAGAATCCGTCAGGTAGTTGATCACTTGAAAAATCAACTGACACAGCCTCTCAAAACAGAAATGTTTAGTTTGGCCGGAATGTATCGGTGGGGCCAGAAGGAACGTATTGAATCTACGATTATCTGGTTGATCAATAAACTTAAGACGGTTTCCGAAACAATTCCAAAGGGGATGGACGCGGAGAATGCCCAGCGAAAATTAATAAAAATCATTGGCGGCGTCGTCATGCACGTGACGGAGGAGATGGACAAGGAGATTTCGCCGAAAGAACGTGCCCACAAACTGGATGAAGCGATTCGATTGGGATATTCGTATGGGCTGACCTACCCTTTTATTGACGACCTTCTCGATGCCAAAGTCTTATCCGATGAAGAGAAAAAACAATATTCCAATCTAATCCGGACCACCCTTATTACTGGTAATGTTCCTGAGCTGGGGGAGTGGGCTTTTGCGATTGAAGACATGATTCGCCCGATTCATGCAGAACTTCGAGAAGCCTTTGAATATATTAAGGCCCATCAACGACCTAAAACATGTAAAAAATTTTTTGAGCAATCCTTTGTATTCTTTCATGCTCAGGAAGTGGACCGTGAAAAGAATCTATCCAATCCAAACTATACCAATGAAGAACTTTATCTTCCTATCATTTTAAAATCTTCTTTTTCCCGATTGATTGCCAGGTATGTTATTAGTGCCCCTGAGGACGAGGGTTTTGACAACCGTACCTTCTTTTACGGCATTTATAATCAGTTGGCGGATGATTTTGCTGATATGTTTAATGATTGGGAGGATGCTGCGGTAACTCCCTATACCTATTATCTAAAATATCATCTGCAACGTAAGGATCTAATCAACCCCTTCGAGTTATACTGGACGGTTATCGCCAATTTAATTCATAACGTGTATCACTCAGATCTAAAGACCTGTGAAGTGATACTCGATCGCGCCATTAATGGTCTAAAACGTTTTAAAGAACGAATGGGTACAGAAAAATACAATGAAGTGATGGGGTTATTTGCTTCCGGTGTACCAAAATTCAATCGTCTGATTCAAAAAATGGTCCGAAAAGCAGCTGATGTAGATTTCTTTGATAAACTGCTTCGAGATCATGTAATTACTAACTTGAAAAATGAACGGAAAGAACAGGATGAATTTTCTAATACGATTGAGGGTATACGTGATCAGATGAATCGACTTTTGCCGATTCCCAAAGTTGAGTTTCACGATTCAATCATTGAGGCTGCAAATTACAGTTTGGAAGGTGATGGAAAGCGGCTGAGACCCATTATTACTTGGGTGATGGGGGTTAACGCATATGGATTTCATCCGCAAGCGATGGTACCTCTGTTAAAATCTTTGGAATATATGCATACTGCCTCGCTTATTTTTGATGATTTGCCATCCCAGGATAATGCATCTACCCGCAGGGGGCGTCCTACACTCCATCAGACATATAATGCGGCTATTGCTGAATTATCCGGCATCTTCTTAATTCAAAAGGCGACAGAAGAACAAGCCTCTCTTGACCAGTTTGATGCGAAAACAGTGCTGCAGTTGATTCAGTATTCTTCTCGTGTTACAGAGAGTATGTGTATGGGACAGGCGATGGACTTAGAGTCTAAAGGGAAACCAATGACACTCGAACAATTGAATACGATGTGCTTTTATAAAACGGGAATAGCCTTTGAGGCGTCACTCATCATGCCAGCGATTCTAGCCCAGGTTGAGGAAGATGAAATGACGGCCTTGAAAAATTTTGCCCGCCATGCCGGCATTGCTTTTCAGATTAAGGATGATCTGCTAGATGTGGAAGGGGATCGGGTCTTACTTGGAAAACCAGTCGGAATAGATGCTGAAAATAACCGCTCGACTTTCGTGTCTATCCTTGGGGCGGAGGGCGCTCGAAAAGCGATGTGGGAACATTATTGTCTGGCAATCGAGGCGCTGCAAGAAGTGCCGCGCAATATCACTTTTTTGAAGCATTTATTGAATTATATGGTAAACCGGGAACGTTGATTGAATGAAAAAGGCCATTTTGGTCTTTTTTTATTTCAAAAATATGGTATTTTATATTTAGATAATTAACTAAATATAAAAGGAGAGGCTTAAATGAACGAAGTTTTTAAGGCACTAGCCGATCCAACAAGAAGAAAAATTCTTGATTTGTTGAAAGAGCAAGATTTAACAGCGGGTGAAATTGCCGACCAATTCGATATGAGCAAGCCTTCCATCAGCAATCATCTGAAAATCCTTAAATCTGCAGGATTAGTTCTTGATGAAAAAAAGGGCCAGTTTATCCTTTACTCGTTAAATTCCACTATTTTGCAGGATGTCATCAAGTGGCTGCTAGATAAAAAAAGTTAAGGGGGAGAAGCGCGTGAGGAAAAATAAGCTTTATTATATAACAATGGGAATTGCAATCATTACATTGCTGCTAAATCTCTTAGCCTATCCAAATTTACCGGCCAAAGTGCCTGTGCATTGGGGCATCAATGGCGACGTTAACCGCTATGGACCAAAACTGGAACTTGTCAGCCTTGGTGCATTGCCTATTATCTTATTCTTTTTCCTAAACTATTTACCAGCAATAGATCCGAAAAAGCAATCCTATAAATTGCATAAAAACGCCTACTCAATTATGAATCTGGTGATTATCCTGTTTTTATCCTGTATGAACCTAATTGCCATTGCAAGTGCACTTGGGCTTCATGTCCCTTTTCAAAAGGTAGTACCCATACTTTTTGGAATACTTTTCATTGTCCTAGGTAATTACATGGCGCAAATTCGCCATAATTATTTTATTGGTTTTCGATCACCATGGACACTTGCCTCGGAATATGTGTGGAAAAAAACGCATAGATTTGGTGGCTATGTTTTAGTCGCTATTGGACTTATATCTCTTATAGCAGGCTTGCTTGGTTCAATTGGAATGCAGCTATTCTTTGCGGCGTTAGTTTTTGGGATTGCGGGGATCTACTTATATTCGTTTTTGTTATTTAAAAAGAATTCTAACAGGGACGTGTAGGTATATTGGTTTTTGAGGAAGCGGACAATAAAAGTGTATTATAAATAAAGATGATTTAAATACACTTAAAAGAGGTGTGAAATCTAGCTAATCAGCGAATGAAAAAACAATCTATTAAAAGGAGTTACCATGACAAATCAAAATGAAACAGGCTGGAATTTTGACAATAGTTATGCGCGGTTGCCAGAATCATTTTTTACCAGTCAAAATCTAAACCCAGTACGCTCACCTAATTTAATTATTCTTAACGGTCCATTATCGGCATCACTAGGGCTGGATGCCGATAAACTTCAATCAGGGGATGGCATCGCAGTACTTGCCGGCAATAGAATTCCCGAAGGCGGTTCCCCCCTTGCTCAAGCCTATGCCGGACATCAATTTGGGCATTTTACTATGTTAGGTGATGGCCGGGCGCTGCTGCTTGGTGAACAGATTACCCCTCAAGGGGAACGCTATGATATTCAACTCAAGGGTTCAGGCAGGACTCGGTATTCCCGAGGGGGAGATGGCCGGGCAGCGCTTGGTCCAATGCTTCGTGAATATATCATCAGTGAATCCATGAATGCACTTGGGATTCCGACCACCAGAAGTTTGGCAGTGGTGGAAACGGGCGAGACCATTGCCCGCGAAACTTATTTGCCTGGAGCTATCTTGACTCGTGTGGCTGCCAGCCATATCCGAGTCGGCACTTTTCAATATGTGGCAAAATGGGGAACGGTTGAGGAACTCCGCACCCTCGCTGACTATGCAATAAAACGCCATTACCCAGACATCGAGGCGAATGAAAATCGATACTTCTCTCTGCTTCAGGAAGTAATTAAACGTCAAGCGTCGCTTGTTGCGAAATGGCAGTTAGTTGGCTTCATTCACGGTGTAATGAACACTGACAACATGACAATTAGCGGGGAAACGATTGATTATGGTCCTTGTGCCTTCATGGATACATATGATCCAGAAACAGTCTTCAGTTCGATCGATGTTCAAGGACGCTATGCTTATGGCAATCAGCCGTATATGGCTGGTTGGAATCTTGCGCGATTTGCAGAAACGCTTTTGCCACTGTTGCATGAGAATCAAGAAGAAGCTGTAAAAATTGCTCAAGATGCCATTTCCGGTTATATGGATTTATATCAGAAGAATTGGCTTGCAGGAATGAGAGAAAAGTTGGGGATTTTTAGCGAGGAAGAGCAGGATGCAACCCTTGTGGAAGAACTCCTCAGTATAATGCAGCAATACCATGCGGACTATACGAATACCTTCCGCGGACTAACGATCGATAAAATGAAAGATATGCCTCTCAATGGGACTCCAGAATTTACGCAATGGCATGAAAAATGGCATGCAAGACTAGGGAGGCAGGAGGAATCCAGAGAATCTTCCCTAGAGTTAATGCGAAACAGCAATCCTGCAGTTATTCCGCGGAATCACCGGGTAGAAGAGGCGCTCGAGGCTGCGGTAAATGAGGGAGACCTAAGTGTGATGGAAAAACTGCTTAATGTTCTTTCAAGTCCTTATGTATACAGCACTGAACAAGAAGAGTTCTGTACATTGCCAGCACCATCAAATCTCCCTTACCGAACTTTTTGTGGTACATGATGGTGTTAGTTAAAAAACTAGGAGCAAAATAGTGATCCTGATAAGCCTTATTTCGTGAATCTTTTTAGTTAGCTAGCCAATAGTCGGTCAATGCAATAGGAAAAGAGAACAAGTGTAACAATCTCTTTTCATTTCGGCCGGCTATTTTTTTACCCGATACGAGAAATTAAGAACATATTTATCCAAATAATCGGAAGGAGCAGTAAAATATATTACAATTTTGTGAAGGATTAAACGACTTGAACATTCTATAAAATGGGATGTTATAATTAACCAGTAATCTTATTAAATTCTACTCGACGTTCAACTTCCATTTACTTTCCTCAAATCTCCTGGATTTTCACCCTACTGTTTATTCCTATTTCTATCATTTATTCTTAAATCAGTTATAAGGAGCCATTTTTCCATGGACACTAGAACAAAATGGAATATTAAACATCAAGATCGCCTAAAAAAATTAGATGTGCACGCGCCAAATCCAAGATTAAAAAATCTATATCCCTATCTTCATGGCGGGACGGCCCTTGATCTTGCCTGCGGTCTAGGAGGAAACAGCTTATATCTCGCAAGTTTGAACTATCAGGTTCAAGCCATTGACATATCTGAGGTTGCGATTAACTATCTTCAAGAACAGGCTGCAAAGGATAAACGCAATATCATACCACAAGTATGTGATTTGACGGAATTGAACAATCTTAGATGGGAAGACAATTCCATTGATTTAGCGGTCATTACCTATTATCTAGATAGATCGTTATTTCCCATGTTGAAGAAGTTTATAAAAGAAGAAGGTTATTTGTTTTTTGAAACCTATTATCTTAAATCGCAAAACGAGAATCAGGGGATATCAAAACAATATAAACTAGAGCCTCAAGAGCTGCTAGAAGAATTTCGAGGCTGGAAAGTGCTTTTATTTGAGGAAAATGAACAAGAGGGACGGCAAACCATCTTTGCTAGAAAAGTAAAAGGAGTGGTAAATCATGACCCTATATCGGAATGATTCTATACCTGTAGAGGATTATTTTAAAATTCGAGAAAATTCAGAGGAAATTTTAGAATATATTGACAGATTTGTCTATATGTCACCTTCCCCTACGACAAAACATCAACGATTATCAAGAAAACTTCTTATCAAATTGGATCATTTCTTGGAAGGGAAGCCTTGTGAGGTATTTCATGCCCCATTTGATATCGAATTAAATAAGGAAGGGGTGGAAGGAACGAACATTGTTATCCCAGATCTCAGTGTTATATGTGATAAAAGTGGTTTTACAGAAGCACGCTATATTGGAGTTCCCAACCTCCTTGTCGAAATATTAAGCCCCTCTAATCAATCCCATGATTTAATTACCAAATTAGGTATTTACATGAATTACGGTGTCAAAGAGTATTGGATTGTTAATCCAATGCTGAATTCTGTAATGGTTTATTCTCTTAATAGTGAAGGTATGTATGACCAGCACGATTTGAAAACGGAGCGCGGAACAGTTACATCGAAATTTTTAGATGGTTTTAGCGTGGATTTAAAAGATCTATTTTATTGAAAGGATTGGTTTACATGATGGAGATGAAAACTGTGGAGAAGATTATTGAGTTTGCACAGTCAGGAACAAATACAAAAAGTTTTCGGCCGGATTATCCTGTTTCTGAGGAGTTAAGGGAAAGGATGTTGGATACCTTTAGCGATTTTATGGACTTTACGCTAGATGCCTATTTTCATGAGGTTGCTCCCTTTTTAGAGGAATATGTAGAAGAACTTAAAACGAGGGAAGAGAAAAAAGATATTTTGCTGCATAATTTATTTTGGTGGCGAATTGTGTATGATGCCAACTACAATTATAGAGAAAGCTGCATTGCTGAATATTTAGCTGAAAAGGATCGAGGGTTGGATAGGGGACCTGTGATTGAATCATGGTTAAGGGAAACTTGGAAGGCAATCCCTAAATTCTATTATGTTGGCTATAAATATAATGATCGTTTCTTTGTTGTAGTTGATATTTTAACAGAAAAAACAATTGATGTACTTGTGTGTGACCCGCTTGCAATCCCTCCTGAAAATGGGGAAGTTGTTGTGGGGACGCTAATCCCGTTAGGAGAAGGTTTACATGCTCCGATTGTTGATTTTTACCATTTTGATTATGAAGCAAGAATCGATATAGCCAGACATGTACACTACTATTATGAAAGATTTTCAAAAAATTCAACTCCACACGAAACTTTTCTTCACGTACTTTCCGCTATGCTGCAAATCGAAAGACTTATTTTCATAGAAACTCATGAAAAAAAACCTCCAAAATAATTCTTCTATTCCATAAAACTTTTTTGTTTTTTTTGTGAAAATTTATCCATCCAATTATAATCATCGGAAATTTATTGATGTTTTTTTAGGATAATATATCTATTTTGAGAAAATTTTGCTAAAAAAATCCTTGGAAAACTTGATATAGGGTGATTGATAGTCTATTATAAAAAATGTCCTTAAACAATCAAAATAAAAATTAATATCTTTTTTATTACAACCTCTTTTGTGAAATAAAGGGAAAAAGTTTTTTATAAAAATTGAATAGTAATAGGAAAAGGTGCGCTAAAACAGCGCTTAAAAGGGAAGTACGGTTAGAATCCGTCACGGTACCCGCCACTGTTATGAGGAGTTTCATTGCAAATGTCACTGAAGTTTTTTCGGGAAGACGTAATGAAATGATGAACCTGAGTCAGGAGACCTGCCTTGTCCTATTTGCTTCATGAAACCTACGGGAATATAGGTAGTAGTGCTGAAAAATACCAACATTTTACTTTATTGTGTGTATTTAATCTGCACCCCTATATTCATAGGGGTGCTTTTTTGTCTTAAAAATCAAAGGGAGAGTGTTTTATGACGACCTGGAATTTAAATGGAACGAAACACCATGTACTTATTTGTAACGGCAGCAGCTGCATGAGAAAAGGGGGGGAGGAAGCAACAGTGGCCATTCGCAACGAGATTAGCAATCTGGATTTGGACGCATTCATACATACAACAAGAACAAGATGCAATGGTAGATGCAAGGATGCTCCAGTTGCCATTGTTTATCCGGATGGAACCTGGTACAAGGATGTTACACCGGAAGTAGGCAGTAGAATTGTTAAGCAACATCTATTAGGTGGAGCCTTAATGCAAGATCATATCATTTATCAATTTGATGGGGAAGGATTTAAACAACCGGAGAATTCAGAATGCATTGAAGGAATCGTAAAGCCTGTAAAAAAGACAGTGTCATGAATTAGATTGAACGATTTCTAGGTCTTGAATTATGGAAAGGAGGAAGATCAGGATGAAAGGGAAATTGTTGGTCATCGGTTTTGGCCCGGGAGATTACAAACATATAACCGAACGAGCACGAGAAGCAATACAAGAAAGCGATATCATCATTGGATATAAAACATATGTGGATTTAATCAAGGGGTTATTAACAGGGCAACAACTTATTAGTACGGGAATGACAGAAGAAGTAAGCAGGGCTCAAGAAGCGGTCAAACAAGCAGAACAGGGAAAGAAAGTAGCCGTGATTTCGAGTGGTGATGCCGGTGTTTATGGAATGGCAGGACTCGTTTATGAAGTATTGATTGAAAAAGGGTGGAAAAAGGATTCAGGGGTGGAAGTCGAAGTCATACCAGGAATTTCCGCCATTAACTCCTGTGCGGCTTTACTAGGAGCTCCAATCATGCATGATGCTTGCACCATTAGTTTAAGTGACCATTTAACACCGTGGAAATTAATTGAGAAAAGAATTGAAGCAGCTGCACAAGCGGATTTTGTAATCGCTCTTTACAATCCAAAAAGCGGGAGAAGAACAAGACAAATCGTTGAAGCGCAAAGGATTCTATTAAAATATCGCTTGCCGGAAACCCCGGTAGGATTAGTGAAGAGTGCGTACCGAGACAGTCAAAATATTGTAATGACCAATTTACAAGACATGCTTGACCATGAAATTGGGATGTTAACCACTGTGATCATTGGAAACTCTTCTACTTTTTTCTATGATGACTTAATGGTTACCCCGCGCGGTTATCAACGGAAATATACATTAAATCAGGCTATTCAGCCATTAAAACCGCATCAGCGTTTACAAAAAGAAGCTGAACCATGGGCGCTGGAACAAACTGATAATGTAAAACTAAAAAAGAAGGATCCCGTATTACTGTCTGACATAGAAACCTCGAGAGCATTGGCAGAAGAAGCACTACAATTGATTACTGGCGTGGGTGAAAACATTTCTCCTATTGTTAATCAGCCCATCCAGTCTATTTTTGAATTGGCAGTAAGTCCTGGTGTCGCAAATAAAAAATTTACGCAAAAACAGATGCTTACTCTAGCCGAAATCACGGGGGAAGAAGGTGTGATGGAATACACGCCGGATCATTCTATTAAACTGCAGATTCTAACCTCCCAGCCAGATGAAATTGTGCAGAAATTAAAAGATGCAAACTTTTTGATTTCTCCGATTGGCGATGTTTTAAGTGTAAAAGCCTGCGATTTTTGTGATGGCGAAAAGAAGGACTCGATTCCATATGCCGAGGAACTGCATGAAAGGCTTGGAGGAATGGAACTTTCTAAGGAATTAAAACTCGGGGTAAACGGCTGTGGCATGGCATGTTACGGAGCGGTAAAAGAAGATATCGGTCTTGTATACCGTAATGGTGCCTTTGATTTATTTTTAGGGGCAAAAACAGTCGGAAGAAGTGCACACCCAGGTCAAATCGTCGCGGAAGGAATTGGACCTGATGAAATAGTCGGCTTGGTTGAAAGGATTGTTCAAGAATACAAGCAAAAGGCTCATCCAAATGAGCGCTTCTATAAATTCTTTAAACGTGTAAAGCAGGTTCAAGGCTTCACCTATCAAGATATTACACCGAAAATCAAAATTGAAGAAGCGGTATGCGGAGAATAGATTTGGAAATCTAGGGGTCCATTCTTTAAACAAAGGGGAGAAAATATTTTGAAAGCAATTTTATTTGTAGGTCATGGAAGTAAGGATCGCGAAGGAAATGATCAAGTTCGTCAGTTTATAGAATCAATGAGAAGTTATTGGGACAAGAGCATCCTCGTTCAGACGAGTTTTTTGGAATTTGAAAAACCTACAGTAAATCAGGGAATTGATGTATGTGTCGAAAAAGGGGCCGACCATATTGTGGTCATTCCGATTATGCTTTTGCAAGCGGGACATTCCAAAATTCATATTCCAGCTGCTATCGATGAGGCAAAGAAAAAATATCCGGTAGTACAGTTTACCTATGGCCGACCTATTGGTGTTCATGAGGAAACGTTTGAAATCTTAAAAACGAGATTAATCGAAATTGGCGAGAATCTGAATCAACCTGATCCCGATACGGCTGTACTACTGTTAGGACGTGGCGGAAGTGACCCGGATGCTAATAGCGATTTATACAAGATTTCTAGATTACTGTGGGAAAAAACCAACTACCAAATTGTTGAACCGGCTTTCATGGGGGTAACCAATCCTCTTGTAGCTGAAGGAATTGGTAGGTGCTTAAAGCTTGGTGCGAAGAAAGTTATTATTTTGCCATACT
Source organism: Neobacillus cucumis (assembly GCF_016107705.1). The sequence goes on along the minus strand of NZ_JAEHGC010000007.1, from coordinate 153,804 downwards.
TTTTGTTCACGGGAATTTTAATCAAACGATTAGAAGAGATGGTGGTGCCATTTCAACAACAATATCCAGATGTTGAATTTAAATTGGCAGGGTATTTTGGCTATCACCCTAAATTGCAGAATATTCTAGTTGACCGTGTAGAAGAAGCTCTTCAGGACGAAGTGAAAATGAACTGTGATACCTGCCAATATCGTGTGAATGCAATGGAGTATGTTCATCATCACCATCATCATGACCATGACCATGATCACCATCATCACGATCATGACCATCATCATGAACACGAAGTACAAAAGGCAGGAGAACGAAGATGATTTTAGTATTAGCTGGTACAAGTGATGCCCGAGCACTGGCTTTAGAAATCATGAAAGATGGCTATGATCTCCTTGCTACCGTTGTAACCGACAATGCTGCACATGAACTTGGGGAATCAGGTATTTCTGTCCAAACAGGAAGATTAAGGGACGATAAAATGGTGAGCTTGATTGAAACTAAAGGAATTCAAGCGGTCGTCGATGCGAGTCACCCTTTTGCGGAAGAGGCATCCAAAAATGCGATAAATGCGGCAAAACAAGCGGGTGTCCCTTACATTCGTTATGAGCGTGAATCCCAAATCTTTCAATACGAGAAGATGACGGTTGTAGAAAGCTACGACGAAGCAGCCGAAATTGCTGCAAGCAAAAAAGGAGTGGTGATGCTGACTACGGGAAGCAAAACACTCCAGATTTTTACGGAGAAATTATTAGGAAAACCGGATATTCGGCTAATCGCTCGTATGCTGCCACGGGTTGATAATATGGAAAAATGCGAACAGCTCGGGCTGCCGCAAAAAAATATTGTCGCGATTCAAGGCCCGTTTACTAAGGAGTTTGACCAAGCGCTTTATAAACAATATGGTGTAACCTTAATGATTACCAAGGAGAGCGGCAAGGTCGGGTCGGTTGATGAAAAAGTTGAAGCGGCAAAGGATCTTGGGATAGAAGTTATCATGATTGGACGTCCAAAAATCAATTATGGGACGGTCTATTCTAATTTTTCAGATGTGGTTCAAGAACTACATAAAAAGATTGTTCCACAATTGGCCAATTAAAATTAAAACCTACATTTTAAAAGGAGTGAAGGAAATGGATTTTCATACCGAATTTAAACCATTAACGATTCAGCCAGAGCAAATTGAAGGAAGAAGTTTTGAAATGATTACTGAAGAAATTGGTGAGCATCCCTTTACTGCGGAGCAATATCCGATTGTTCAGCGGATTATTCATGCATCCGCCGACTTTGAATTGGGAAAAAGCGTACTTTTTCATCCGGATGCCATCCAGGCTGGAATACATTCAATTCGCAGCGGAAAAAAAGTCGTTGCCGATGTTCAAATGATTCAAAGCGGGGCAAATAAAGCCAGAATTGAAAAATACGGGGGAGAAATTAAAGTTTATATTTCTGATCCGGATGTTGTACAAGAGGCGAAACGATTAAATACAACAAGAGCGATCATTTCGATGAGAAAAGCGGTTAAAGAAGCGGAAGGCGGAATCTATGCGATTGGTAACGCCCCGACAGCATTACTTGAACTCATCCGCTTGATTAAAGAGGGGGAAGCGAAACCGGATCTTGTGATTGGGCTGCCGGTTGGCTTTGTATCAGCGGCTGAATCGAAAGAAGAATTAGCCAAACTGGACATCCCCTTTATCACGAATATAGGCAGAAAGGGCGGCAGTACGGTTACCGTCGCGGCGCTAAATGCCATTTCTATTCTTGCAGACCGGGTGTAGAACATGCAGGAAGTACCTAAAGGTAAGTTGCGTGAAGGATATACGACTGGGGCTTGCGCGACTGCAGCAACAAGTGCTGCACTAACAGCATTAATTACGGGTGAACCCCAAACAGAGTCAACCATCTTTTTGCCGGTTAAAAGATTTGCAACGTTTCAAACCGAAAGCTGTGAAGTCACTGGGAACATGGCAACCGCAAGTATCATTAAAGATGCCGGAGATGACCCGGATGCAACCCATGGGGCATTGATCATTTCTTCAGTTTCCTGGTCTGAAGAGCCGGGGATCATTCTCGACGGTGGTGTCGGGGTTGGCCGGGTTACAAAGGAAGGATTGCCCGTTCCAGTGGGGGAAGCTGCCATCAACCCGGTCCCTCGAAAGATGATCCGAAAGACAGCGGAAGGGATTTTAAGCGAGTTTGGCATCGAAAAAGGGATAAAAATCGTGATATCAGTACCAGCCGGTGAAGAAATAGCCAAAAAAACGCTGAACGGACGCTTGGGTATTATTGGAGGGATCTCAATCCTTGGTACGCGTGGTATTGTTGTTCCTTTTTCAACAGCAGCCTATAAAGCCAGTATTATTCAGGCCATCAGTGTAGCACGTGCAAGCGGGTGCGAGCATCTTGTCATAACCACTGGCGGCCGAAGTGAAAAATGTGCCATCAAACAATTTCCGGAACTTCCCGAGGAAGCCTTTGTCGAGATGGGCGACTTTGTGGGTTTTACACTGAAACAATGCAAAAAGCAAGGTATGAAAAGAGTTTCAATGGTCGGAATGATGGGGAAATTTTCAAAGGTTGCGATGGGGACGATGATGGTTCATTCAAAAAGTGCCCCTGTTAATTTTGAGTTTTTAGCGGAAGTAGCAGGCAGTGCGGGCGCAGATGCTGTTTTGATCGAGGAAATTAAACAGGCAAATACCGCTTCCCAGGTAGGTGACATGATGGCTGCCCGTGGTTATACTTCATTTTTTGAACAGCTGAGTCGTAATTGTTGTCTCGCCGCGCTTAAGGAAGTGGATGGCGGGATTATGGTAGACACCTCCTTATATACGATGAAGGGGGAGTTTTTAGGAAAGGCGGAAGTAATGGATGGCATCGGTTAAAATGATTGGCATTGGGGATGAAGGGAAGTTAAGTCTGCTTCCCATGTATGAAAAGTGGATTGATGAGAGTGATATTTTAATAGGAGGAAAGCGTCAACTTGGCTTTTTTCCGGAATACCAAGGCGAAAAAATCGTAATTGAGGGCGGCCTTTCTTCGCTTGTTGACCGTTTGAAAACGGAGATGAAAAATGTTGTCCTTCTGGCATCTGGAGATCCGTTATTTTTTGGAATCGGCGGCTACTTATCTTCAAAAATCGATTTGGAAATTTATCCTCATTTAAGCTCTGTCCAGCTTGCGTTTGCCAAAATGGGAGAAAGATGGCAAGACGCATACTTTACGAGTGTTCATGGAAGAAGCATGAAAGGGCTGGCACAACGGATTGATGGAAAAGAAAAAGTCGCCATTTTAACCGATATGGAAAATTCACCGAATAAAATCGCACAGTACTTGCTATCTTTTGCGATGGATGAATATAAGGCGTTTGTAGGAGAGAACCTGGGCGGCCAAAATGAACGATGCCGTTGGTTTAGCTTGGAGGAAATGCAGGATGCCGAGTTTTCACCGCTAAATGTCTTGGTTTTAAAGAAAACAGGTAAAACTCCACAATGGTCCATCGGTATAAACGATGAAGAATTTTTTCAACGAAAGCCGGATAAAGGCTTAATCACGAAAAAAGAGATTCGAACTTTAAGCATCAGTGCCCTTCATTTAAAAGAAGACAGTATTGTTTGGGATATTGGTACCTGTACTGGCTCAGTTGCGATTGAATCAGCTAAAATCGCCAGGGAAGGACAAATCTTTGCGATTGAGAAAAACGAAGGAGATTTGGAAAACTGCACACAAAATCTAGTTAAGTTTCGTGTCGATGCAACGCTCATCCATGCGAAGGCCCCCGAAGGTTTGGACACGTTCCCAGATCCGGATGCCGTATTTATCGGCGGAACCGCAGGAGGGATGGGAGATATCCTTGATATTTGCTGCAGAAGACTTCGAGCGGACGGGCGCATCGTCCTGAATGCCGTTACAATTGAAAATCTATCGGAAGCCATGCATGCATTCAAGAAGCGGGGATTTGATACAGCGATAACTCTTGCACAAATTTCAAGAAGTAAGCCAATCTTGAATCTTACTAGATTTGATGCGTTAAATCCAATTTATATCATAGAAGCATGGCGCAAGGAAGGGGAATAAAGATGCTTGGTACATTATACGGCTTAGGAGTTGGCCCGGGGGACCCGGAGCTCATCACCGTGAAGGCATTTCGAAAATTAAAGGAATCACCTGTTATTGCCTATCCAAAGAAACAAAAAGGCAGTAAAAGTTATGCACATCGCATTATCGATGTTTATTTTCAGCCGCATGAAAAAGAAATGCTGGGACTTGTGTTCCCGATGACAAAAGATGCTAGTACATTGGAAAGAAAATGGACTGAAACCGTGGAAAGTGTTTGGGAGAAGCTTCAGGAAGGAAAAGATGTAGCCTTTGTAACGGAAGGAGATCCACTTTTATACAGTACCTTTATACATATGATGCGGTTAATGCAAGAGACACATCCGGAAGTACCCATTGAAGTGGTCCCGGGAATCTCTTCGATAAATGGAGCGGCTTCAAGGCTGGGAATTCCTTTAGCCGACGGTGACGAGCATGTGGCAATCGTTCCGGCTCGTGATGACTATGAAACCATGAAAAAAGTAATTGAGGACAATGATTGTGTTATTTTTATTAAAGTAGCAAAAGTAATCGATCTAATGCTTGAGGTATTACGAGATTTGGACTTAGTTCACAAAGCCTCCGTTGTCACAAAGGTAACATCAAATGAAGAGATTATTTGGCGGGCTGACGAGCTTGAAGGAGCAGAGCTTGAATACTTAACATTAATGGTGGTGAGAAAATGAAGCTATACATCATTGGGGCAGGACCCGGAGATCCGGATTTAATCACAGTAAAAGGACTTCAACACCTTCTGGAAGCAGATGTGGTTCTATATGCGGATTCATTAGTCAACGAAGAATTAATTGCCAAAGCAAAACCTTCTGCAGAAGTGATGAAAACGGCAGGTATGCATTTGGAGGAAATGGTTGATATCATGGTGAGTCGAATTCATCAAGGCAAAAAGGTGGTTCGTGTTCACACCGGGGACCCGGCTGTATATGGTGCCATAATGGAGCAAATGGTGCTTTTGAAAAAGAAAGGAATTGACGTTGAGATTGTTCCCGGTGTCAGCTCCGTGTTTGCAGCAGCGGCAGCGGCGCAGGCCGAATTGACCATTCCTGATTTAACGCAAACCCTCATTTTAACAAGGGCCGAAGGCAGGACTCCTGTACCGGAACGTGAAAAGCTTGCCGATTTGGCAAAACATCATTGTACAATCGCTCTTTTCTTAAGTGCGACCTTAACGAAAAAGCTGGTAAAGGAATTGACAGAGGCAGGTTGGAGCAAGGATACTCCGGTTGCTGTCGTTTATAAGGCATCGTGGCCGGATGAAAAAATTGTCAGGTCCACCTTGGAACGTTTAGATGAAGATATGCGGGCAAACGGGATTCGAAAACAGGCAATGATTTTAGCGGGTTGGGCACTTGATGAAAACATTCATGACCAAAATTACCGTTCGAAGCTCTACGATAAAACCTTTACGCACGGATTCCGCCGGGGGGTGGAGTCTAAATGATTGAGCTTCAAGAAGAAAAAGTGTCTGCAATTGAGCAGAAGGGTAATTATGCGATTGTTGCCATCACGAAGCATGGAGTTGAACTGGCACGAAAGCTTGGGTCTTCTTTTCAAAATGCAGATGTCTACTATATGAGCAAATTTGAAAAAGGGGATGAAGCGGCGAAGGACATTCAAATGTTTACCGGAAGTGTCCGCCTGCTGCTGCCATCCCTTTTCCAAGCTTATCAGGGACTGATTATTATTATTTCGCTTGGTGCAGTTGTCCGAATGATTGCGCCACTATTAAAGGATAAGAAAACCGATCCCGGTGTGGTTGTCATTGACGATAAAGGGGAACATGTAATCAGCGTCTTGTCGGGGCACATTGGCGGTGCCAATGAATTAACCAAAGAGGTAGCTGCCGCTCTTAAAGCACGTCCGATTATAACCACCGCTTCTGATGTACAGGGAACAATTCCAGTTGATTTGTTTGGGAAACGGTTTGGCTGGGTATGGGACTCCTCAGAAAAGCTGACCCCTGTAAGTGCTGCAGTCGTGAATGAAGAAAAGATTGCAGTCGTCCAAGAGTCAGGGGAAAAAGAATGGTGGCATTATGGACCTTCCATTCCGGAAAATATTAAGGTTTACGATTCAATTGATGGAGCCTTGGAAGCGGGACCGGATGCCGCTCTGGTCATTACACATCGGAAGCTTTCGGAAGAAGAACATGAGATTTTACATAATGGAGTGTTATATCGCCCGAAGGTAATTGTCCTTGGTATCGGCTGTAACCGCGGGACAACAACAGAGGAAATAGAAGCGGTTATTGAAGAAACATTGAAGGAATTACAGTTTTCAAAAAAAAGTGTTAAAGCCATTTGCACGATTGATATAAAAAAAGATGAAGCCGGGTTGCTTCAAGTTGCCAGTAAAAACAATTGGGAGTTTATCTATTTCACAACAGCAGAACTAAATTCAGTTAAAATGGAAATGCCATCAGAAACTGTTTTTAAATATACAGGTGCATATGGAGTGAGTGAACCCGCTGCATTATTGTATAGCGGTGCAGAAAAATTAGAGCTGGTCAAAAAGATATCAGGAAATGTGACGATTTCCGTTGCAATCATTCCAAATTAAGTTAAGGGAGGGGATTTCATGTCTAGTTGCAGACTTGTCATTGCCGGAACAGGCAGCGGGGTTGGAAAAACAACCTTAACAATCGGGCTGATGTCGGCATTAAGAAAAAAGGGTTATATTGTTCAGGGGTTTAAATGTGGACCCGATTATATTGACCCGACATACCATACGGCTGTTACCGGGAGAATATCCAGAAATATTGATAGCTGGATGCTGGATCAAGAGATGGTAAAGGAGATTGTGATCCGGGCAAGTGATGGAGCGGACATTTCGATTATTGAAGGTGTAATGGGTTTTTATGACGGTAAAAACCCAATGAATAATCGTGGTTCGACTGCAGAAATCAGTATCATTTCGGAAAGTCCAGTAGTGCTTGTCGTCAATTGTTCCAGTATGGCCCGAAGCGCTGCCGCCATTGTAAAGGGATTTCAAGTATTTTTAGGAGAAGCTAATATTGTCGGTGTGATCGCCAATCGGGTTGGCAGTGAGGGGCATTACAAAATCGTTAAAACAGCCATCGAACAAGAATGCGGCATACCGGTCCTTGGGTATTTACAAAAGGATTCCAATCTTGCCATCCCCGAGCGGCATCTTGGCTTGATCCCCTCAGTGGAACGAGGAGAACTAGATTCGTTTTTTAATCAACTGGGTGACTTGGTTCTTGAAACAATCGATGTGGACTCCCTCTATGAAGTGGCGAAGGCTTCACCTTTGGAAATAAAAGAATCCCAGTTTAAGAGAAGGGGAAAGAATAAAGTACGAATCGCCGTTGCAAGAGATGCGGCATTCAATTTTTATTATCAGGAAAACTTTGAATTGTTAGAGGCATTCGGAGCAGAGTTAATAGAATTCTCTCCGTTAAAGGGTGAAACGATTCCGGACAATGTGGATGGTTTGTACATCGGCGGCGGCTTTCCAGAAGAATTTGCAGCAGTTCTTCAAGAAAAAACAAAGGTCAAACAATCGATTCGGACAGCGATTGAAAAGGGCACACCAACATTGGCTGAATGCGGCGGCTTTATGTATTTAACCGAGTCGATTGAAACTACGGATGAAAAAAACTATGAAATGGTTGGAATCATCCCGGGCAAAGTGAAAATGCAATCAAGGTTGGCTGCCTTAGGATATCGTGAAATCACACCGGAAGAAGGAAATTTCCTATTAGAGGGGAATTTGACAGCCAGGGGCCATGAGTTTCATTATTCAACCTTTCAGCCAACAAAGGAAATTCAGCATGCCTATCAAACAAAGGCAATGCGCGGCTTCAAACAAGAGGGGTATATGCACGGGAATTTAATTGCGGGTTATACTCACTTCCATTTTGGATCTTGTCCTCGCCTGGTAGAAAACTGGATTAAGAAATGTAAGGAGTTTCAAAACAGGAGGATATCACAATGATTGATACCATTTCCAAGACTCAGCCGTTAGATCAAGAAGCGGGTCAAAAGGTTCGTGAATATATTGATACGTTAACGAAACCTCCGGGGAGTTTAGGGAGATTAGAAGAAATGGCAGTTCTGCTGGCAGAAATGACCTCCGAACCATTTCCTAGTGTATCACCGCCAGGGGTGATTGTGTTTGCGGCGGACCACGGTGTAGTTGAAGAAAGGGTATCCGCTTTTCCGCAGGAAGTTACTTTACAAATGGTTATGAACTTTTTAAACAGCGGTGCGGCTATCAATGTCTTTAGCAAACAAATCGGCGCTGCCTTTGAAGTGGTGGATATCGGAGTTGCAGCAGATATTGAAGCAGAAGGTGTAGTAAATCGGAAAGTGAGGTATGGCACAGCGAATTTTTGCAAACAGGATGCCATGACAAGAATAGAGGTAGAAAAAGCGATTGCGGTTGGTTTTGAAAGAGCCGAAAACATGATTCAAAAAGGAAGCAAATGCTTAATTCTAGGTGAAATGGGAATTGGTAATACGACTCCAAGCAGCGCGATTTTAGCGGTATTAAGCGGTCAAGATGTCAGAGAACTTGTCGGCAGGGGTACTGGAATTGCAGCAGAAAAGGTTATCCATAAGCAAGATGTGATTGAACAAGCATTAAAAGAAAGAAAACCTGACCGGAACGATCCCATTGATATTTTGGCAAAATTGGGTGGATTGGAAATCGCAGGAATGACGGGTGCGATGTTAGCAGCAGCAGCAAACCGGGTTCCGATTCTTTTAGATGGGTTTATCTGTACGATATCAGCACTATTGGCAAAAGAAATTTGCAGCACAGCGAGTGATTATATGATTGCCGGGCATCGTTCAGTTGAACCAGGACACAAAAAAGCCCTTCAGTTACTGGGAAAGGAGCCTATTCTTGATCTTGATTTACGTTTAGGCGAAGGAAGCGGGGCAGCTGTTGCCTTTCCAATTTTACAATCAGCCACTTTGATGCTGAAAGAAATGGCCACTTTTACATCTGCAGGAATTTCTAAATAGTAACGGTAAAAGGAGATAGAACATGACAAAAGGAAAAGTGTATCTTGTTGGCGCGGGACCAGGAGACCCGAAGCTCATTACCGTTTATGGGGTGGAGTGCATCCAAAAAGCGGATGTTATTTTATATGACCGTTTAGTGAATGAGGCCCTGCTGCAATATGCCAAAGATGGGGCAGAGCTCATTTTTTGCGGAAAGCTTCCAGGAAAACATCAACTCATTCAAGACCAAATTCATGAGCTCTTGATTGAAAAAGCATCTGAAGGAAAGGTTGTTACTAGATTAAAGGGTGGCGACCCATGTATATTTGGCCGTGTTGGGGAAGAGGCGGAAGTGTTAGCTAATCATGAAATACAATACGAAATTGTGCCAGGAATTACTTCTGGAATCGCTGCCCCTGCCTATGCAGGAATTCCCGTTACCCATCGCGATTATGCATCTTCGTTTGCAATCGTTACCGGTCACGGCCGGGCTGAAAAGGAAGAAGACCATTTAAATTGGAAAGCTCTTGCCCAAGGAATCGATACGATTGCTTTTTATATGGGAATTGGAAATTTAAATTATATTTGTTCTCAATTAATCGATCATGGAAAAAACCCTCTTACTCCAGCAGCCATTATTCAATGGGGAACAACTGCACAGCAAAAGACGATTACCGGAAATTTAATTAATATAGAGGAACTTGCTTCAAAAGCGGGTATCACCCATCCGGCTATTGTTTTAGTCGGTGATGTAGTTAAGGTTCGGGAAAAAATAAAATGGTTTCAAGAACAGGAAGAAAAAATCGAAGTGATTGCTGGGAGAGAGTAGAATGTCGATAATTGCAGAAATTAAAAATCGGAGAGCCATTCGGGATTATGCCCAAAAAGAAGTCGAAGATGAAAAAATTAACACACTATTAGATGCAGCAACATGGGCTCCAAATGATCGAATGAGAGAACCGTGGAGCTTTTATGTAATAAAAGGAGAAGCCAAAAAACGTTATGAAATTATGGCCACTGAATATTTGCAAGGGCGGTTTCCAACCAAACCCCATTTAGTAGAGAGTTCTTTAAAGGTATTGAAAACGACACCAGTTCACATCGTTGTGACAGCCGACATGGTACCAGGGGATGAGGAGGCATCACGGGACAATGAGTACGCGGTATGCTGTGCGATTCATTCCATGTGGCTTGCTGCAAGAGAATTGGGATTGGGTTTTGTTTGGAGAACAAGGGGCGTAGGACTGGTAGGGGATCACCGGATGTATGACTTTATTGGTTCACCGAAAAACAAAAAAATAATCGGAAATCTTTTTATTGGGTACCCGGATGATGAAGCCGTTAAAAAAATCAAGGTACCAGCTCGAACATCCTATCAAGAAAAGACAGTTTGGTTGTAAGAAAAATTGGAAGAATTAGTAGATTAGGTGTATGGGAGCTTTCTAAATGAGAATAGGCATAGGAAGTTGTCACGGAACGTTCGGAGAACTTGTTCAAGGAATGATCGATGAAAGGCCATTTTTAATTACGCTTCCCATCTCGCATTTGAAAAGTGAGGCTGTTTTTATCCCGAGTCTTACCGCTACTGAGATAACGGTGGTGGATTCAAAAGGAAAGGCTTTGAAAGCGGGAAAACTGCTGACTCAACAGTTTGATTTGCCTATCGGCGGCAGCCTAGAGATTCGTTCCAATATTCCTTCCGGCAAAGGAATGGCGAGCAGTTCCGCTGATATTGTCGCGGCTATAAGGGCTATTGCTGATAGTTACTCACTCCCAATAACAAAAGAAATGATCTCAGCAATAGCGGTGCAAATCGAGCCAACCGATGGAGTCATGTATGATGAGGTCGTTGCTTATGACTATATTCATGGAGAACTGATTGAAGGCTTTGGGACGCATCCTTCATTTCATCTCGTTGGAATCTATTTTGGGGGAGAAGTTGATACAGTTCAATTTAATCAATTAGAAAAAAAATATAAACGACAAGATCATGCGATTTTTATACAAGCATACGAATTGATTCGGGAAGGGTTTAGGAGGCGAGATTTTTCCTTGATTAGTAAAGCAATAACTCTGAGCGCACGTGTGAATCAAAAAATCTTACCAAAACCATTTTTTTATGAATTTGAAAAACTAGCTCAAGACTATCAGGGTGGGATTGTTGTTGCCCATAGTGGAACAGTAATGGGAATTTTACTAGATGGAAATCTACCAAATCAAAACGAGGTAATTTCACAAATATCAAGTCGAATTTCTAATATTGTTAAAAAAACAAAAATAGGAGTTTTTAAATTTGTATAAGGAGGGAGGAGCGTTTATGCAAAATGAAGAAAAAAGTGCAATTTATAATGTGATTTTTAAAAGAAGAGATGTTCGGAGTTTTCTTCCTGACCCTATTTCTCCTGAAATTATCGATCGTGTACTTACAGCGGCACATTATGCCCCATCAGTAGGATTTATGCAACCATGGAATTTTATCTTAGTAAGCTCAAAAGAAATAAAAGAAAGACTTGCCTGGGCAGCAGAAAAAGAGCGAAAAGCATTGGCCATTCACTATGAGGAAGAACGTGCCGGGCATTTTTTAAGTTTAAAGGTTGAGGGGATAAAACAAGCGCCATTGACTATTTGTGTCACATGTGATCCTACACGAGGCGGTTCTCATGTATTAGGAAGGAATTCAATACCGGAAACGGATATTCTTTCCGTTGCGTGTGCCATTGAAAATATGTGGCTTGCGACTTGTGCGGAAGGATTGGCTATGGGATGGGTTAGTTTTTATAAAAAAAATGATGTAAGAGACATCCTGCAAATTCCCCCGCATATCGATCCTGTTGCCTTAATTTCAATTGGCTACACAAATGAATACCCATCCTCCCCGATACTAGAGCAAGTGAAATGGGAAAAAAGGCGATCCCTTCAGCAATTAATCTTCCATGAAACATGGGGAAATTGAGGAAAAAGGAATAATCATTTGGAGGAAAATATGGAGACCTTTTCATTAATTCTATTAGTATTTGTACTGGGGCTTCGGCATGGACTGGATGCCGACCACCTGGCCTGTATTGATGGGTTAACACGGTATAATCTGCGTATGAATAGTCCGATTGCCCGCTGGGTAGGGACACTATTTTCTTTTGGGCATGGATTTGTTGTGGCAAGTGTGGCTGTTCTTTTAGGTGTATTTATCAAGGATTTTAAGATCCCTGCTTATGTAGATACATTTGTGACCTGGATATCGGTGTTGTCACTTTTTAGTATTGGTACATTAAATGTCTATAATTTATTGAAGACAAACAGAAAAGCGGATCAAAATTTTCAGGTTAGTGGATTAAAAGGGAGGTTTCTCCCGCGCGCTGTAAAAGAAACGACGAATCCCTTTATTGTTATCCTTATTGGCGGATTATTTGCATTGGCTGCGGATACAGTTAGCCAAACATCCATGTGGGCCATCGCAGCAGGAAATTCAGGAAAATATATGCCTTTTATCCTCGGAATTGTTTTTATGGTTGGCATGATGGTAACCGATACGATTGACTCATTCGTTGCCTTCCGTATGGTCAACCAATCGAATCGGTTGGGGCAGAGAGCTTCCAGCGTGATGGGATGGATTATTGTTGCCCTGGCCTATGGTGTTTCCTTTTATGAAGCCTATACGTTTTTCTTCCCATTGGTGGAACTGGATTTTGAAATTGTAGGGATCATCATCTTTGTTTCAATGGTTCTATGTCTTGGGGTGATTACCATTAGAGTAAAAAGAAATGTAAACCTTACAATAAAAAATTAATGATTGGAAAAGAAAAAACTTGCAGCATGAAGTCATTTTGGACGGTTGCAGCAAGTTTTTTCATTAAAAATAAGCTAAATTCTATTATTTTACGATTCCTTTAAACTCTTTCCCATTCCTTTTAAAAAGTGAATCCCAAATCCAACCGCACGATTGATATCCGGGTCATTAAGAGCCTTCATGAGATCAAAAACTCCAACTTTTTTATTGCTCTGAACAAACTCCGTTCCTTCATCAATCCCCATTGCTAAACCGCTAATCAGCTTCTTTGTCTGTTCCGGCTGAAAATCGGTAAACGCCATCGACGCGCTCATAAAGTTATTAATAAAATTTGTCACCGGCTCACGGTTCATTTGGTGGAGCGCAATTTCAGCGATTTTTTCTTTTGCCTGAAGCATGGCATTAGCAGAATCTAGCATTCCGCTCTCATGCAGCTCACCGACTAAATCCATAAGCTTATTCAAAGCTTCTTCTTTTTCAGCTAACTGCGCTTGCAAGTTTGCTAATTTTTCACTTTCACGCTCTTCTTTCGTAGGAATCTCTTTTTTTATCATCGTAATGGGCTGTGCCACCTAAAATACCTCCTTGTTAATCGGTTAAATGAACATACCCTGGGCGATTCCATTTACGCTGAACTTCGACCCCAGCTTGCGGATTCCGTTGTTTATTTCGCGGGTTTGTATTTGGAAGCGGATTTTTTCCCTCTTCACGAATAAGCTCCATCCGCACCTTCATTTGTTTATAAGCAGGTGTATTCGTTCGTAAATCGGTTGTTGTACCGATTAAAAAGTTAATGGCCGAGTCCTTTTCCGTTGAATTCATCGGCAAATATAGTTCGTTTGCTTTCACGCGGTCCGTAACAAGCGCCGGTAATTTTAGTGCACCAAAAGGTGAAACAAGGCGGACAATGGAACCGTCCTGAACCCCTCGGTCTTTCGCAAGCTCCGGTGATACTTCTACAAAAATTTGAGGGACTTTTGCCTGGATTCCAAAAGATTTATTTGTTAAATTCCCTTCATGGAAATGCTCAAGCATCCGGCCATTGTTGATATGAAGATCATATTCATCCGGAAACTCCTCAGGAGCAACCCACTCGGAAAGCGAGAAACGAGCTTTTTTATCTGGAAAATTAAAACCATCTACATACAGAAGCGGTGTGCTAACCCCATCATTGCTTCCCCAAAGGAAACTGTTCCAGCCATCAAGGTCATTATAATTTGCTTGACTGAAAAGTGGGGAGAGGCTGGCCATCTCGGCAAAAATTTCACTTGGATGATTGTAGTTCCAATTGGCTCCTAAGTGATTGGCGATTTCTTTGATAATCCACCAATCTGGCTTTGATTCGCCAAGTGTTGGTAATGCTTGGTATAAACGTTGAACACGCCGTTCGGTATTCGTGAAGGTTCCTTCTTTTTCAAGAGAAGGCGCAGCTGGTAAAATAACATCCGCATATTGAGCCGTTCTGGAGAAAAATAGATCCTGCACTACAAAGAAGTCAAGGCTTGCTAACGCTTCGTGAACATGATTCGCATTTGCATCCACTAGTGCCATATCTTCACCAACCAGATACATTGCTTTTATTCTACCTTGTTTAACGGCTTTCAACATTTGAATGCTGTCAAGGCCTGGTAATCCATCAATCATGACACCGTAGGCTTTTTCAAATTTCGTCCGTGCAGCCTCATCGGTTACATGCTGATATCCTGGAAGCCAGCCTGGAAGTGTTCCCATATCACAGGCTCCTTGAACATTGTTGTGTCCGCGGAGAGGGTAGGCACCAGCGCCAGGACGGCGGTAGTTACCTGTTGCAAGAAGCAGATTAGAAATCGCAGCGGATGTTTCAGAACCGCCTTTGTTTTGGGTAACACCCATTCCCCAAAGAATGCAGGTACCGTCTGCGTCACGAATCATTTCTGCTACTTGAATGAGTGTTTCCTGAGTAATTCCAGTGATTTTTTCTGCATATTCCAAAGTGTACCTTTCAAGGACCGTTTTGAAGTCTTCAAAGAAATTGACGTTTTCTTCAATGAATTTTTGGTCATTCCAGCCCTGGTCAATTAAATATTTTGTTACAGCCATGAGCCATACTTGGTCCGTGCCTTGCTTTGGACTGATGAAAATATCGGAACGCTCGGCCATTTCGTTTTTACGCAGATCGGCCACGATTAATTTTTGACCATGAAGTTTATGGGCACGCTTTATTCGGGTTGCCAAGACTGGATGTCCTTCTGCTGGATTAGCGCCAACAATGATGACCAGGCCTGCTTTTGCGATATCCCGAATTGTTCCGGCATCACCGCCCATCCCAACAGTTCGAAATAAACCGTCCGTTGCAGGAGATTGGCAATAGCGGGAGCAATTATCGACATTGTTTGTCTCAAATACTTGCCGCGCCAGCTTTTGCATTAAATAATTTTCTTCGTTGGTTATTTTGGAAGAGGAGACAAA
Source organism: Neobacillus cucumis (assembly GCF_016107705.1). Next base: position 138,495 of record NZ_JAEHGC010000007.1, on the reverse strand, counting down.
ACCAATGGAACCTTGCCCATTTTCTTCTTGAATGGATCCTAGCCTGTTGGCCACGAGGGTGAGTGCTTCCTCCCAAGTAGATTCAACAAATTCGCCATTTTTACGAATTAATGGTTTTGTAATCCGTTCGTTGCTATTGACGAAATCCCAGCCAAATTTCCCTTTAATACAGGTTGAAATGGCGTTAACGGGCGCATCATGAGAAGGCTGGATTTTAAGAATCTTTCGGTCTTTCGTCCAGACCTCAAACGTACAGCCCACCCCGCAAAAGGTACAAACGGTTTTGGTCTTTTTTGTGCGCGTTTCGCGCATGGAAGCTTCTGCTTCTGAGACAGCTAGAATACCAGAGTAACCCGGTTCCACTTCTTTTACTAAATCAATCATCGATGTCAGCAGTCCTTGGTTCATTCCGCTCATAAAACCGGCCTCACCGAGCATCGATTTTTCCATTAAGGCATTACAAGGACAAATGGTCACGCATTGACCACAACTGACACAGGAGGAGTCATTGATATTGACGCCATTGTCCCAAAGAACCCGAGGCCGCTCTGCCTCCCAATCAATGGAAAGGGTTTCATTTACTTGGAGGTTTTGACATACCTCAACACATTGTCCGCAGGCAATACATTGATTCGGGTCATAGCGATAAAATGGGTGGGACATATCAACGGCATTCTTATCTGCCTTTGGAGTGTAGGGATACTTTTGGTGCTCGATTTCCATTAAATCAACGGTGTTATGTACTTTACAGTTACCATTATTGTTATCGCACACGGTACAGTAGAGCAGGTGGTTTTCTAACAAGCGATCCATTGCCTCCGTTTGCGCATTCTTCGCACGCGGGGAAGAAAGTGAAATGTCCATCCCATTTGAAATTGTAGTTGAACAAGAGCGAACTAGCATTCCATCGACTTCGACGATACAGGTATCGCAGGTTTGAATCGGATCTACCTCTGGAACATAGCAAACTTGCGGATGGGGAATTTCATTTTGATTGATGATTTCTAGAATGGTTGAACCTTGCTTTGCTGTAAAGCTTTGATTATTTATTTTGACGGTAATCATTTTGTCGTTCATGTTTGACCTCCTTATAAAGAAATATAAAAAACTCCACCACGAACACAGCTGCCTTTTCGTTCCAGGCAGTATGTTTGCATGGTGGAGTAGTTTAATAGCAGTCCTTGCAATTAGACCAATCCAATTTTTTAAATAAATAGAAAGACTCTATACAATCAATATATCGAGTCCATCAATGACACTATAATTATAGTGGTAATCATAAAAAATCGCAATATTTTAATTTCTCTCCAGTAAGTTTCTCTTTATTTTTAAAAACGAATCATTTAATATTTTAATAAATGTTAGGAAGCACCGGAGGATTGTAAAATGTCAAAAGTAATTCATGAATTTAATGATATTATTCGCAAGCTTCGTAAAGATTTATTCGGAAAAGGGCCGGAAAGAATTCATACGGTATTTACGGAAAACATGGCGATTTCTACACTATACGGCAATTTGACTCCAACCGAAAAGTTTATTTGCCAATCAACGGACGGAACAGAAATGGTGCATATGGCTCGAACAAAAATGATTCAAAAAGTTTATTCTGAGAACCTTCCAGAAGGCTTAGAAGAGGTCGTTGGCGCGAAATTAATCCATCTTTTTTCTGACATAAAGGTAAAAGAAGACATTGCTGTTTCCGTTTTTGTATTTGATAAAAACATATCTTCATAGGGGGGAGTGTTCATGAATCTAGTTAAAAATAAGCGGGAGATTCTCCAGTTTAAGAATGGGCGTTTCACGAATGTATCGGACAGCATCGTAACGGAATTTCCCGTAACGGTAAAAATTAATGGCGAGGAGTTTGTGACACTTGTGTGTACCCCGGAGTACATCGAGGATATGGTGGTTGGTTTTCTCGCGGCTGAAGGAGTTATTCGCCAATATGAAGAGATTGACAACATGTGGATTCAGGAAAAAGAGGGAATCGTCCACATCGAAACCTCAAAAATAAATCCTTTTTATCAAAAGCTTCAAGGAAAGCGCTTTATTACTTCCTGTTGCGGGAATAGCCGGCAAGGGTTTGTTTTCGTGAATGATGCGATGACAGCGAAGAAAATGGATGACCACTATCATGTTAAAGTATCTGTTAACGATTGTTTTCGGCTTATTGAGGAATTGGAGAATGCTGCAGTTATTTTTCAAGAAACAGGTGGAGCACACACGGCTGCATTATGTGATGCAGGTGGCATTGTTTTAAGCCGGACTGACATCGGGAGGCATAATGCTCTGGATAAAATTTATGGATATTGTTTGAAGAATAATATTTCTGTTGCTGATAAAATCATTGTTTTTAGCGGCCGGATCTCTTCGGAAATTTTGTTAAAGGTTGCAAAAATTGGCTGTGAGGTGATTCTTTCAAAATCAGCACCAACAGAACTTGCCCTCCAGCTGGCCGAGGATTTGGGCATTACCACAATCGGGTTTATCCGCAATGAGTCTTTGAATGTGTATACACATCCGGGACGAATTGTTGGGGAATGATGATTTTTTAGAAGGACAAAATAAACTGGGATCCCTTTTATGGACGTTTTCTAAGTCCCTCACAAATTTTGTCCTTCAAAAAGGCAAGCTTCTACTGTTTAAGTTTTTTGATAATAAACGTTTCAAGTTTTTCCCATGGAAGAATATTCTTTAAAAACAAGTTTGATTTTACTCCTTTCCCAATAGGGTACCTTAGTTTAGGCGGCTTGACCTGGGTAGCAATTTCCGCCACTAATTTTGCTACTTCTATTGGATCTCCATAACCTGTTTTTCCATTATCAATTTCTTTCAAGATGCTTTTCATATAGTCAGTATAAGGGGAATCAGTATCGACCACCATGTCATCCACACTTGTCCAAATATTGGTTTGATAGGAACCTGGCTCTATTAACGATACATCAATTCCTAAAGGTTTAAGCTCGAGCCTTAAACTTTCGCTATATCCTTCAAGCGCATGCTTTGAGGCAGAATAGGCAGATAACCCGGGGAATCCAAACCTTCCACTAATGCTGCTCATATTAATAATTCTTCCTCGGCCATTTGCCCTCATAAACGGAAGAACGGCATTTGTCAGGGAAATTACACCAAAGAAATTGGTTTCAAATTGCTTTTGATAGTCTTCGATTGAGAGTTCCTCACTAAATCCCCCGACAGCAAAACCCGCATTGTTAACTAACACATCGACCGATGGCCACACAGATAGAAAACTTTTAAACTCATCAATTGACTCAGGTGAAGTCACATCAAGGTGATGGACATGAATGAAATCCACTACCTGCTTTTCTTTTGCCAATTCTAAAAGCTGCTCAGATTTAGTTAAATCCCTCATCGTTGCAATTACCGTAAATCCCTTTAAGGCTAATTCGATCACAGTCAATAAACCAAAACCGCTCGAGGAACCCGTTACAATTGCTGTTTTTTTCTCCATATATTTCTCCTTTAAGAGCCTTTTCATTTATTAAAACGTATTGTGAGAAGGGTTGTATAGAAAAAAGTATGAATTTTTTAATAGTATAGTATATTTATCTATATATACCTTTTAGAAAAGAGGGAATTTCATGAACAAAGATTTTTATGTGAAAAATCGCAATCATTTATATGAAAAGCTTGAAGATCGTTCACTGCTTGTTTTGTTTGCTGGGAAAGCCCCGCAAAAATCCGCTGATGAAGACTATAGGTTCATTCCGAACCGCAATTTTCTATATTTAACAGGTATTGATGAGCCAAATATTATTTTTTTCGCACATAAAACAAATGACGTCATACAAGAATATCTTTTTATCGAAAAATCAGATCCTTTATGGGAAAAATGGATCGGGAAGACTATTACTAAAGAAGAGGCGGCAAAGGTCTCAGGAATCAGCAATATCCAATTCATCGAACAATTTGAATCCTTCCTATCGCGGACTCTTTTAACAAATGTCCTCTCAAAGATTTATCTTGATCTGGAAAGAAGAGAGCTCGATAAAATTACGACAAAAGCACAGCAATTTGCTCAAAAAATTCAGGCGAATTATCCATACATACAAATGAAGAATGTTTACCCGGATATTTGCGAATTGCGTGTTTATAAAACACCGGAAGAAATCGAAGAAATTAAAAAAGCGATTGAGATTACGAATGAAGGAATTAAAAACTTAATGAGCCACGCAAAAGCAGGTATGAAGGAATACCAGCTTGAAGCCTATTTTGATTTTACGCTTAAATCGGAAGGGGTAAGGGATTATGCCTTTCCAACGATTGTTGCTAGTGGAAAGAATGGCACCATCCTTCACTATGAAAAAAATAATGCAACGGTTGAGGACGGGAGCCTTGTCCTGCTTGATTTAGGTGCTCAATATCATTATTATAACGGGGATATCAGCTACACCTTTCCGGTAAACGGTAAATTCACGGAAAAGCAAAAAACATTTTACAATATTGTTTTAAAAGCTTTAAGAGATACTACTGCGCTAATCAAACCAGGTGTGCCACATGCAAAACTGAATGAACATACAAAGAAGGTTTTAGCCGAAGAGTGCATCAAAGTAGGGCTGATTAAAGAAGAAAGTGAAATCACAAAATATTATTATCATGGTGTGAGTCATTTTCTTGGTCTTGATACCCATGATGTGGGCGATTACAAGGATTTGATCTTAGAACCGGGAATGGTGTTAACAGTTGAGCCAGGTTTATATATTGAGGAAGAAGAAATAGGAATCCGCATCGAAGACGATGTTTTAGTAACAGAAGACGGCTGCGAAGTACTTTCAAAAGATATTTTTCGTTCGGTAGAAGAAATAGAAGCGTTTATGAGGAAATAATTTGAAGAGTTGCCTATGTTTTTTATAACATTATGATAAAATAATGTTTATCTAAACATATGGAGGCAACTATGCTAACTTTTGAAGAAAAACTTGCGATTATTGAGACATACCCTGAATTGGAGAGGGTGAATGTTTCTCTTGGACGAGTGAATTTCCAATTTAATGAAAGTGTTTATGACAAGAAAAACGTTGTTTATCACCTGCACCCAAATGGAAATGGCTTTGTCTATGCTGGTCGTATTTTAAATTGCAAAACCGATGATAAAGGGATGGTCAATATTCGTGACTATTCTGCTGAGGACTTAAAACAATTGATTAAAGATGCAATCACCAGCCTATCTGCTGTTGAAAAACCAATCGCAGAAGAAGCGATTATTGGCGACCTAGAAGAAGAACGCTGGGTGAATAAAGAGAATGAAACTCTTCTTTTAATCAATGAAGATGAAACCTGGAATATATATTTTGGCCTAAATCTTGAGGAAACCTTCAGTACCTATGAAGAAGCAGAAGTGTTTTTAGTAGAGGAAGGCTTTAGAAGGGCTTAATTTTTAAAACAACTCCGAACGAAAAATTGTTCGGAGTTGTTTTTTCTCACGACAAGACCCGAAGCCCGATGACTCCGATGATAATTAATATGACACTTAGCATTCGCCCGACGTTTTTCGATTCACCAAATAAATACATGTTGATAGTCACAGCACCTGCCGTTCCAATTCCTACCCAAACGATATAGGCAATACTCAGTTGCAAAAAATGGAAAGAGGTATATAAAAAAGCAAAGGAAGTACAAAAACCGCCTATGTATAACACTCCATTTTTTAAAGATTTCTGTTGACTATACAATTTTAGCCCCGCTGCACCTGTGACCTCGCATGCTGCAGCTAAAAAAACAAACAACCAGCCCATGCTCAGGCAGCTCCTTTCGCAGATTCTTTTTCCTCTGATTTGTTATCTGCCAGATTGAGCCCGATGACCCCGATAATAATTAGAAGGATGAACAAAATCATACCTGTATTAAAGCTTCCCCCAAAAAGGAAGACATCCATTAATACGGTTCCAATTGCTCCGACCCCAGAAAAGATGGCATAAACCGTGCCTGTCGGAAGAGTGGCACATGCATTCGGGAGAAAATGGAAATCAGTAAAAATCACTGCCAAAACAAGAGCCCATTCCCACCAGGTATCAGCTGTATTAAATCCATAAACCCATATTAATTCAAACAAACAAGTTAAACCCACATAAAGCCAGGCTTTATTCAAACCACTCACCTCTAGCATAATGCCTGTATTCTATTTTATAATGCCCGATATTTACTGCACACATTAAAATAGGATACCACTTTGAGGTGCATGTCACCACCCGGTTTTTGCGGTTTTTTGTCAAATGCGAAGAGAAACCATGAAGAATTTTATTCTTTTATATATAATGTAAGGGAAGAATTTTGAGATTTTCTGTTTGGAGTGGAGTATTTTGAGTCGATCTTTTGCAAAATGGTACGATTTTTTTATGAGTCCGTTAGAAAATAAAAAATTTAATGGGATTCGAAAGGAACTTCTCTCAAAGGCAGGGGGGAGTGTTCTTGAATTAGGTTCAGGGACAGGAATTAATTTTCCTTTATATACGGAAGCTGAAAAGGTAACTGCCATTGAACCGAGTCCATATATGATTGAGCAATCCTTAGAAAAGAAAAAACAATCGGTTGTCCCGATTGAACTGGTCCAGGCAAGTGCTGAAGAATTACCATTTGCAGATCATACCTTTGATACAGTTGTAGCCACTCTTGTATTTTGCACGATTCCCAACGCGGAAAAAGCCATGCTAGAAATGAAACGGGTATCAAAGCCGGATGGGAAAATCCTTTTATTTGAACATGTGAAAATGGAAAATCGTGTTCTTGCGGCGCTTCAGGAGGGCTTAACTCCTGTTTGGAAAAAAATTTGTGATGGATGCTGTTTAAATAGGGACACTTTGGAGTTATTAATCGCCAATGGATTTGATGTAACCGAGGTCAAAAAATATTATCGTGATTTATTTATTTTTGCTGAAGCAATCAATAGAAAGTAAATGGGGGATTCAAGAAAGGTATTTGTAATTTATAAATTAATGATAACATGAGAAAACGCAAGGAGTGCCCTCGCGTTTTTTAGCTTATTTTATGATCTTCCTTATACTTATCTAAACAATTTTTGCAGATACAATGTTTTCTTAAACTTTCTGCAGGAACCAACTCTAAAATTTCATTTGGAAATACCTCTAAGTCACACCAGCAGTTACCATGCTCCCCGGACCCAGACATACACTTATTTTCTTCTCCACATATAGGACAATATTTATTAGACATTTACAACTCCTCCTCAACCCTTGGTGCAACATGCGTTAATTGCACTCTTTTTTTCTAATTTTAACTCATCTGAAGTTGTTTTGTTGAAAAATTATTGCGATAAATCTTACATGAAGAAACTAAGCACCGACCGTCGTAATCTTCCAAATTCTATTATTTAAGTGCCTTGCTCACTTTCAGCGTTTTTCCTTTAATCGTTGTATTCTCCATGGCTTGAAGCACGAGCGAGCCCTTTCCGTTAAGAATATCAACATAAGACAAATGATCCTGAATCGTAATAATGCCGATATCTTCTGCTGTTACCCCGGGAATTTTTGCAATCGTCCCAACAAAATCAACAGCGCGAAGCTTTTTCTTTTTTCCTCCGCTAAAATGGAGTTTCATAATGCCTTGGTTGATTCGGGCTGTTTTGTTATTTCTTACGACACGGCGACCGCAAATTTTTTCATCAAAAGCAGCTTTTCCGGCTTCAACCTCCTGTGATGACGGGGCTTCCATTGTTGGAATCTCAAAGCCAATGTATTTTTCAATTGCCTTAACGAATTTTCCCTCGAAAGGGGTAGCAAAAGTAATGGCTTTTCCCTTATTGCCGGCACGGCCGGTTCGTCCTGTTCGGTGTACATAGCTCTCTTTTTCCATGGGAACATCATAGTTAATGACAAGTGTCACATTATCAATATCAATTCCTCGTGCTGCCACATCTGTAGCTATTAGATAACGGAAATTCCCCATTTTAAAACCGTCCATAACTGCAAATCGATCCTGTTGTTCTAATCCTCCATGAAGTCTTTCACAAGAATAATTGGCCTCGTCCAATTCAGTATAAACGTTATCAACGTGCTCTTTTGTTCTGCAAAAAATAAGACAGCTATCTGGATTCTCAAGAACTGTAACGTCTTTTAGAAGGGAAATTTTGTCGCCTTCCTTTACCTCGATTAACCGGTGCTCTATTGTATCAGTGGTAATTCCTGAAGCTGCAATCTCGATATTCACGGGATCCTTCATATATCTATAGCAGAGATTTTCAACATCTTTAGGCAATGTAGCAGAAAATACCATGGTTACCCTGTTTGAAGGAAGTTCATTTATGATGTCTTCTACCTCGTCAATGAACCCCATATTTAGCATTTCATCCGTTTCATCGATGATTAGATATTTTATTTTTTCTAAAGCTAATGTACCTCTTTCAATATGGTCCATGACACGTCCAGGTGTCCCGACGACGACATGCGTTTTTTGATGTAATTCTTCTTTTTGCTTTGTAAAAGGTTCTTTTCCATAAACGGCTAAGGCTTTTATCCGTTTAAATCTTCCAATATTCGTAACATCTTCTCGAACTTGAACCGCAAGCTCTCTAGTTGGTGTCAGAATTAATGCTTGTGGCTTTTTTTCTTCCCATTCTATTCTCTCGCAAAGAGGGATTGCAAAGGATGCAGTCTTTCCGCTCCCGGTTTGGGATTTTACTACCAGGTCCTGATTTTTCATAGCTAATGGGATAACTTTACTCTGAACCTCTGTAGGAGTATCATATTTTAAAATAGCAAGTGCTCGTGTTATTTCTTTGCTTAACTGGAAATCGTCAAAATTTCTATCACACATGTGGTAACCTCGTTTTTTTATATTATCCGATCGTTATTTAGGATTTCTATTAAAGAAATTTCATATGCAAATCGAATATGTTTCATTATACTTGAAACCCATTCAAATTACCCATTATTTTAAAATAATCTACTTTAACATGACACCTGCAACTCCTGCGACTAACCAGTCTAATTTTCTTCCTATATACCTTATATACCCAAAACAAGAAGGGAATTACAAAATGCAGTAATTTCATTCTTTTCTCGTATTGTAACTCATAAGAAGTAATTTTGTTGAAAAAAATAAACACGGAAATTATCGCGAACTAAGATTGGCAGGTATATAAAAAGTCAGCTTGTATATGACATTTGTCATATCGTGTACATGACACCTGCTACTAACAAGTCCAATTTTCTTCCTATATACTTTAAATAACGACAGAACAAGAAGGGAATTACAAAAATGACCCTAGAAAACACGAAAAATTTAAAAAAACAAGTTGCCCCCTTTGAAAAATCAACGACAAAAGAAAGTGTCTGGCAGCTCATCAACACAGTCGTACCATTTATTCTGTTATGGTACCTTGCCTATATAAGCCTTTCCGTTTCTTATTGGTTAGCATTGGTTCCTATTGTGTTAGCCTCAGGCTTTTTGACACGAATTTTCATTATTTTTCATGATTGTACCCATCATTCCTTTTTTAAAAACCGCAGTGTCAACCGGATCATTGGAACCTCAATGGGAGTATTAACTCTATTCCCGTTTGATCAATGGGGACATGAGCATTCTGTTCATCATGCGACAAGCGGTAACTTGGATAAGCGCGGTACAGGAGATATATGGACACTTACAGTGGAGGAATATCTAGCTGCACCACTTAGACTGCGTTTAGCCTATCGTTTTTATCGTAATCCATTTGTTATGTTTGGATTAGGACCGATTTATGTTTTTCTCCTTAAAAATAGATTTAACCGTAAAGGTGCCAAAAAGAAAGAACGCTTGAACACTTATTTAACGAATGTTTTAATCGTTGCTATAATGGGATTGCTTATTTGGGCAATCGGCTGGCAGTCGTTTTTATTGGTAGAAGGTTCTATTTTCTTACTATCTGGTGCCGTTGGTATTTGGTTGTTTTATGTACAACACACATTTGAAGATTCTTATTTTGAAGAAGATAAAGATTGGGAATATGTAAAGGCAGCGGTTGAAGGAAGTTCTTATTATAAGCTTCCGAAGATTATCCAATTTCTTACGGGTAATATTGGTTATCACCATGTTCACCATCTAAGTCCAAGGGTTCCAAACTATAAACTTGAAGAAGCACATAATCAGACGCTTCCATTACAAAACGTACCAACCATTACCCTTGCTACAAGTTTGCGCTCACTAAAGTTCCGCCTATGGGATGAGGAAAGCAAGAATTTTGTAAGCTTTCGGGAGATTAAATATATAGCAAAACGCAATATTACAGTTCAAGTAAAACCTGAACATTAATTTTTCAGAGACTCTCCTTCATATAAGGGGAGTCTCCTTATTAGACACGCCAGATAAGGAGAGAACCTAGATGATTCGAATTGTCATTGCCGAGGATCAAGAAATGCTGTTAGGGGCAATTGGTTCCCTGCTTAATTTGGAAGAGGATATGGAAGTGGTTGGGCAAGCCTGCAATGGGGAAGAGGCCCTTGCACTTGTAAAACAACTACAACCGGATATTTGCTTGATGGATATCGAGATGCCTAAAAAGAGCGGACTTGAGGCAGCTGAAGCTTTAAGGTCAACTGGTTGTAAAGTGATTATTTTTACAACCTTTGCGAGGACTGGATATTTTGAGCGGGCCTTGAAAGCGGATGTTAGAGGTTATTTATTAAAGGACAGCCCGAGCGAAGAGTTAGCTTGCTCGATCCGCCGCATTATGGCTGGAGAGCGGAGTTATTCCCCAGAGTTAATAGAAGATGATGATCGTGTATTTGAACCTTTATCCGCCAATCAACCCTCTAGCCAAAGAAGGGATACGATTGGAACGGTTAGAAATTACATTTCAACTATTATGGAAAAAATAAAGTTACCGACTGGTTGAGAAATGGCTATTTGAAAGATATTCGGGCTTGCCTAGATGGCAAGTCCATTTTGTATTTAGGGCGGGGAAAGAACGACCCAAAGATATACAAAACCATGGTATACTAGAAATTGGTATAACTTATTTAAAATTACTGTGGGAGTTGTCAAAATGGTCGCGATAGGTGTGTTAGGTTCAAACCTTTATATTGATGCTATTTCTCCATATTATCATTTATTTCCGGAAATCTCGTTTATCAACTATATATATGATTCGCCCTGGGAAATTGACCATTTGATAGATCAGGCTGGGAAAGAGGTTGATTTTTTACTTTTCTCGGGGGCAATTGCTTATTATTTCGGGCAGAAAAAAACAAATGAAAACCAATTGATGGCTACCTATGTTCCATTTAATGAATTCGTTGTTTCGCTTTCATTGTTTTCAATTTACTTTCATGAAAAAATCCCGTTGGAAAAGATTTCGATTGATTTGCCCAAGCAGGAATTTTTAGAGAATGTCTTAAAAGAAATCCATATAACGGATCCAACTTTATTTGTGAAAGACTACCCATGGGTTTATCAAGTAGAAGAAAAGAAGGCAGCCTTCGATATTACTCAATTCGTTCACTTCCATGCAGATTTATATAAAGAGAAAAAAACACAATTTGCTTTAACAAGTATTCATGCCGTATATGAAGAGTTACAGAAATTGTCTATTCCTTCCATTTATATGGTTCAGCCGAAGCAATCCCTGAAAGAAGGATTGGAAAGGGCAGTGACGTTAACCAGATTAAAGAAAACAAAGGACTCACAGATCGCTGTCATCTCGATAAAAATAGGAAATTATCCAGTACAACAGGAAGAACAAGTTTTTCGCCTGCAGATCCTGCAGCATTTACACCAAATGGCAAGGCAATTAAATGCAAGAGTATCACTGGACCAACATCAGCCGTTTCTTATTTATACGAATCGCGGCTCAATGGAAGTTGCTCTAAAAGAACAAAATCTGCAAAAAATTCTTGAGCTTGAAGGAAAAATAAATTCGCCTTTACAAATCGGAATCGGTTATGGTTATACGATGAATGAGGCCGAAAACCATGCAACAGAAGCCTTATATTTTACCGAAAAACAAGTAACAGAAAAAACAACTATTTTTATATTAGATGAAGACAAAAAACTGATTGGCCCTTTGTTTGAAAATGAAAAACAGTATGTCTTAAAAAATGAAAATCAACATATCCAATCTTTAGCGGATCAACTTAAAATGACCGCGAAAAATCTAATCCGCTTTTTTGATTTCGTTCGGCTTCATCAATTTCGTTCATTCTCAGCACAGGAATTGGCAGATTACTTAGCGGTAAGCAGGCGTTCGGCTGAGAGGTTAATTAAAAGATTTCTTGAAAGAGAATTACTTACGATTACGGGGGAAGAGCAGCCATATGACCAAGGACGCCCGCGGGCACTTTATAATATTTCGGAAAAGCTAAAAAAATATTTCTCATAAAAGGATTGTTTTTTGAAAATTTACAGTATATTATAAAAATAACCTATTAACGACATCAAAACGACGATGTCGCAAAATACAGAGGAGGAAAAAACACCATGAAAATTATTAAAGCAGATATTATTGGAATCCATTTACCATTACAATCCCCATTTATTATTTCCTACGAGACCTATGATTATATGCCATCGATTATTGTAAAACTCGAAACGGAAGATGGTCTTGTCGGATTTGGAGAAGGCGTTCCGGATGAACATGTAACAGGGGAATCATTTTTTAGCGGAATTGAAATTTTAAAACATCAGTTACTGCCTTTTATCATGGGTGAAAGTCCTTTTGAAATTGAAAAAATTCACCATATTATGGATAGCCGAATTCATGGCAACCCGGCAGCAAAGGCTGCGATTGATATCGCGTGCTATGACCTGATGGGTAAATATGCGGACAAGCCAGTCTACGATTTAATTGGCGGAAAATTTCATAATGAACTTACCTTTGCAAAGGTATTAAGTATTGAAGAACCGGAAGTGATGGCTGAGAAGGCAAAACAGGCGCTTGCTCTCGGATACAGTTCCTTGAAACTAAAGGTTGGATTTGATCTTTTTAAAGATTTAGAACGAGTAAAAGCCGTTCGAGAGGCAGTTGGCTATGGGGTGCCGATTCGAGTCGATGTTAACCAAGGCTGGAAGGATTATTCGACTGCAGCCCAGGCACTTCCATTACTAGAACCGCTCAGAATTTCCTGGCTGGAACAACCGATCAAGATGGGAGATATTGACGGACTTGCAGAGCTTCGAAAGAAAACGGTGATTCCGATTATGGCGGATGAAAGTGTTCATGACGGTTCCGACCTAAATGAAATTATCAAGAAAAATGCCGCTGACAAAATCAATATTAAATTAATGAAATCAGCGGGGATTTATCCTGCGATTCATATGGCTAAAACAGCTGAATATGCAGGTCTTTCCTGCCAAGTCGGATCCATGGTTGAATCCTCGATTGGCTCTGCTGCTGGATATCATACTGCAATGGCCAGAAAAAATATCACCAGCACAGAATTAACCGGGCCGTTGTTATTCAGTAAAGATATTGGTGACCTTGAATATCAAATTCCTTTTGTGGTACTAAGCGAAAAACCTGGTTTAGGTGTTGAAGTGAATGAGGAAACGCTTCAAGAATTAACGATTAAAAAAGAAACGGTTCAATCCAAGTAATGAGGGAATACAGATGAAAAAAACATTAGAAAAATTGAGCCCAATCATTTTTGAACTATTTGAGCATTTACATCAAAATCCGGAGGTCAGCTGGAAAGAAGTTAACACCACGAGCTTCATAGCAAATTTTTTAAAGAGCAATGGGTGGGAGGTTAGAACGTTTCCGGACCATACAGGAGTAATAGGGGAACTAGGAAATGGTCCCCTAACGGTTGGGGTTCGCGCGGATATGGATTCATTATGGCAGGAAGTGAATGGGAGATTTCAAGCCAATCACTCCTGTGGCCATGATGCGCATATGACGATGGTGTTAGGTACGCTGCTTCTTTTAAAAGAAATGCAATTAGAACTGCCGGGACGGCTAAAATTAATTTTTCAACCGGCAGAGGAAGTGGGGGATGGCGCCTTAAAAATGATTGAAAAACAAGTAATCGATGATATTGACTTTTTGTATGGTGTTCATTTACGGCCTATTCAGGAACTTTCGATGGGGACGGCATCACCGGGTATTATTCACGGGGCCGCTGAAACCGTTTCCGCTAAAATTATTGGCTTTGATGCGCATGGTGCTCGCCCTGATTTAGGGGTGAATGCCATAGAAGTGGTTTCCGCAATCGTCGAGCAATTAAAAGGGATCCGTTTGAACCCATTTGAATCCTTCTCTGTAAAAATGACTCAAGTCAGTGCAGGGGGAGATAACACGAATGTCATTCCAGGATCTGCCCAATTTCATTTAGATTTACGGGCGCAAAAAAATGAAACGATGGATATGCTAGTTCAAAAAGTTGACCATATTTTACAGCAAGTTGCCTCACTTTTTGAGGTGAAGATTGAATTTGAACATAAAGAAAAGGTTTATGCTGCAGTGGTAAATCCTGAGGCGCAGAAAATTATGGCGAAGGCGATTGCAGAATCCATTGGTGCTGAAAATGTTATACCTGCAGTCATCACACCTGGTGCGGAGGATTTTCATTTTTACACAAAGGAGCGCCCGGATTTGAAAGCGGCGATGCTGGGTTTAGGCTGTGATTTAGCACCTGGATTGCATCACCCATATATGTCGTTTAATCGAAATGCACTTTTGAATGGAATTGAAATTTTAACACGAACTGTTCTTGCGACTTTTGAACAATATTAATTAGTTTTATCATTGAGAAAAGAGGTGCATATATGGGTAATACTGCATTACAAACCGAAAAAGAAAAGAATTTTTCCGAACACCACCATCTAAAAAGGAATCTCCAGGCAAGGCATCTCACCATGATTGCCATCGGTGGTACGATCGGGACAGGATTATTTCTTGCAAGCGGCTCCACAATCTCTCAAGCGGGCCCGGGGGGAGCTATTTTTGCTTATATCCTAAGTGGTATAATGATGTTTTTTCTAATGACAAGTTTAGGTGAAATGGCCACGCTTTTGCCGATTTCCGGGACCTTTAGCACTTATTCATCCAAGTTTGTCGATCCTGCCTTTGGTTTTGCTCAGGGCTGGAATTACTGGTATTATTCAGCCATGATTATCGCACTTGAATTATCAGCAGCGGGTTTAATCATGAAATTTTGGCTGCCAGATGTTCCGTCCATTTTTTGGAGCGTTCCTTCCCTTACTTTAATTTTTTTATTGAACTTTTTATCTGTAAGAGGCTATGGGGAAGCGGAATATTGGTTTTCGATTATTAAGGTAGCAACGATCATTCTTTTTTTGGCCATTGGTGTCCTGATGATCTTTGGGATAATGGGAGGGCATTCTGTCGGATTTAAAAATCTTACTACGGGAGAAGCTCCTTTTAAGGGAGGATTTTCTTCTATTATTAGCGTTTTCATGATTGTTGGTTTTTCGTTTCAAGGGACAGAAATGGTCGGTTTTTCTGCCGGGGAAAGTGAAAATCCTAGAGAAAATATGCCCAAAGCCATTCGCCAGATTTTTTGGAGAATCTTGCTATTTTTTATCTTTTCCATTATTATCATTGGATTCCTTGTACCTTATAATGATCCAAGACTATTAAACTCTGATAATGTTTCAGAAAGTCCGTTTACATTAGTTTTTGAACGAGCAGGGCTGGCTTTTGCAGCTTCTGTAATGAATGCAGTTGTCCTAACGGCTGTACTCTCCACCGCTAATTCTCAAATGTATGCCGGCTCACGGCTTTTATGGACAATGGCGAAAGAAGGAAATGCTCCAAAATTTTTAACAAAGGTAAATTCACGCGGAATTCCCGCCAACGCACTTTATGTAACAACAGCTGTCGGGATGCTTGCATTTTTATCATCGATCTTTGGTGATGGAAAGGTCTTTTTCTGGCTGTTGAATGCCTGCAGCTTATCAGGATTTCTTGCCTGGATTGGGATCGCTGTCAGCCATTACCGTTTCCGTAAAGGCTATGTGGCTCAAGGAAGAGATTTAAACGAATTACCATATAAAGCAAAGTGGTTTCCCGTTGGTCCTATCCTGACATTGGCTTTATGTATGGTGGCAATCCTTGGACAAGACTATAAGGCATTTTTAGGAGATAAAATTGACTGGAATGGCTTGCTTGTTACCTATTTGGGGATTCCAATCTTTTTAGCGGCTTGGTTAGGCTATAAATATATTAAAAAAACAAAGGTTGTCACATTGAAAGATATGGATTTCGAGCATGAAGATGTATAATCATTTTTAGCACAATTTAAAAGAAGGAGGTATGTTGGATGAGCGAAAAAAACATCGTAATTCGTACTCTTGAAACAATCGATGAGCTGGAAGAGTTGAGAAGGTTGGAATCGCTGATTTGGAGTGAATATGAGTCCATCCCAAGCAGTCAAACCATTACGGCCATTAAAAATGGCGGCATGGCATTGGGCGCTTTTTTGGAAGACGTACTGATTGGTTTTCAATATAGTTTTCCAGGCTTTAAAAATAATAAGATTTATCTCTGTTCTCATACACTAGGAATTCATCCCGAATACCGTAAACTGGGGATTGGCGAAAAACTAAAGCTTGCCCAAAAGAAAGAGTCTTTAAAAATGGGATATGATTTAGTTACATGGACATATGATCCTCTTGAAACAGTCAATGGCTATTTGAATCTTCATAAGCTTGGAGCAAGATGTTCAACTTATGTAAAGAATTGTTATGGGGAAATGCAGGACGATTTAAATCAGGGCATGCCGTCCGACCGCTTTACGGTTGAATGGTGGGTTATGGAGGATTTGGTTGAAAGGCCAAGCGAGTATGAAGTAGAGGGCCGTTTGTTACTCAAGGTGGACCGTGATTCAGAAGAAAACTTGAACCCGACTGAAACGGATCTGGAGCGGGATACAGCGGAAGGCTTCCTTTTTGTTCCGGTACCGAGTAATTTTCAAACACTGAAGAAAAAGAATCCTGAGCTTGCGATAGCATGGAGAATGAAAACCCGTGAGGTATTTATTCATTATTTTAAAAATGGCTGGACTACAATCGATTTGTTAAGAACAAAGTCTGACCCGGATTTGTGTTACTATGTTTTGAAAAAATTATAACCCCTTTGTGGAGGCTGCCCCAAATTTGGGACAGCCTTTTTGAAATCAAAGGTTATTGACCTTGTTGATTTCGTAAGGTTTGTTCAGCGTATGCAACGAGACGCTTTGTCATTTCACCTCCCACTGAACCGTTTGCTCGCGCGGTCGTATCAGCACCAAGTTGAACTCCAAACTCGTTGGCGATTTCCTCCTTCATTTGATCCAGAACATTGCCTGCACCAGGAACCAAAAGTTTGTTTCTAGCCATGATTCATCACTCCCGCCGAAGTTTTTGAGCAATTAGAATTGCTCGTATATAATGTAACCTATATAGAAATCCTGATTCGTATTGAATGGGATATGCAAATGGATAAATTTGTAATTTATATTGAAAGAAAAGGTGTCATGATGCAAAAAATTATTATAATCGGAACAGGGATCCTTGGAGCTTCTGCCGCCTACCACCTGACTAAACTAGGTGCACAAGTTACTATGGTTGACCGGGAAGATCCTGGCCAAGCAACAGATGCGGCAGCCGGAATAGTTTGTCCATGGCTATCACAGCGGAGGAACAAAATATGGTATCAATTAGCAAAAGGCGGCGCCCGTTACTATCCCGAATTAATCGCAAAATTAGAAGCCGACGGTGAAACAGAAACCGGATATAAACGGGTGGGAGCTTTAAGTTTACACAACGATCCAAATAAACTCGAACAGATGGCAGAACGGGCACGAAAACGGAGAGAAGATGCCCCGGAAATCGGTGAAATCAAGATTCTGTCACCAGCAGAAACAAAAAAACTTTTTCCACCTTTATCAGAGGAATTCGGTTCTGTTTATGTTAGCGGAGGAGCACGTGTTAATGGACGAGCACTTCGTGATGCACTAACACGTACAGCGATTAAGAATGGAGCGACTTTTTTAAAAGGGGATGCATCAATCCTCCTAAAAGAAAACCGGGTAATTGGGATTATCATGGAAGAAAAAAGTTTACTTGCTGACCAAGTAATTGTTACTTCAGGAGCATGGGCGAAAGAACTTTTGCAGCCTTTAGGCCTTGAGTTTTCCGTAAAACCACAAAAAGCACAAATCATTCATTTACAGCTACCTAAAACGGATACAAGTTCATGGCCGGTTGTCATGCCGCCACACACCCAATACATCCTTTCTTTTGAAAATGGACGTGTGGTCGTGGGTTCCACGCACGAAAATGATAAAGGGTTTGATACCCGAGTTACTGCGGGAGGAATCAATGAAATCTTAAGTCAAGCCTTAGAATCAGCACCGGGATTAGCAGACAGTACCGTGCTAGAAACAAGAGTTGGTTTCCGCCCTTTTACTCCAGGGTTTTTACCGGTAGCAGGTCCTTTGCCTGATTGGAATGGAATTTATGTTGCAAATGGGTTAGGTTCATCTGGTTTAACTAGCGGCCCATATCTCGGAGCAGAACTCGCTAAATTAGTCACAGGACAGGAAACAGAGATTGATTTAAATAACTATAGTGTTAAAAATGCAATTTTGTAGAAGAGCACGTTGGCCAGTTAGGCGAACGTGCTTTTTTAAATTTCTTTGCCAAATTAGGTGACAAATTTATAACCACAACATATAATTAGTAAAAAGTTGCACTCGGTAAAAACTTTAAGGAGTGTGAAAAAATAATGGAGACAACTAATGTTATTAAACTTGAGGATGGAAAAAAAGGAGATATTATTAAAATTACTTCGATTCAACTGGAAGGTGTAATGAGAAGAAGATTATTAGATTTAGGCTTTGTAAAAGATGCATTAGTTGAGGTAGTGCGGAAAAGCCCATTGGGAGACCCTATCGCTTTTCGTGTAAGTCAAACAACCATTGCATTAAGAAAAGAGGAGAGTTCAAAAATTGAAGGGGAGCTGGTGAACGATGAGAAGTGAATATCGGATTGCTTTAGCGGGAAATCCCAACACAGGTAAAAGTACATTGTTTAACGCTTTAACTGGTTTAAAGCAGCATACGGGTAATTGGGCCGGAAAAACGGTTGCACTTGCAAAGGGAAGCATTGCATTTAAAGATACTCAATTTCAATTGATTGATCTCCCAGGAACCTATTCCCTTTTTTCAAATTCCAAGGATGAAGAGGTGGCACGAAACTACATTGTATTTGAAAAACCAGATGTAACACTCGTTGTCCTCGATGCCACATCCTTGGAACGGAATTTTAATCTTGCCCTGCAGGTTTTGGAAATGACAAAGAATGTAGTCATTTGTATTAATTTAATCGATGTAGCGGAAGAACAAGGAATCCGCATTAACGAATATCTGCTTACAAATCGGCTTGGGGTTCCGGTCCTCAAAATTTCTGCAAGAAACAAAAAAGGGTTTCCCATGCTTCTTGATACCATTCATCGGATTGTTACTGGGGAAATAGCTTGCCATCCTATTCCAGTGAAATATCCACAGGAGATCGAAGAAAAGATTGAAAAAATCGAACCGAAAGTTCGTGAGATTGTCGGTGATCATATATCTTCCCGCTGGGTTTCCCTCCGTTTATTGGATGGTGATGAGTCTTTACTAGGTGAAATTAATAATTACCTGAGCCTTAAAGGGGGGGACGTAAATGAATATCGAACAGCTTTACAATGAAGCTCAAAAAATGTCGACAGCGAGTTTAAGAGATGAAATTGTACAGAATTTGTACGATCGGAGTCATCAACTTTGCAAGACGGGTGTCTCCTATACAAAATCAAAGAGGGATACTCGGACAGAAAAACTAGATGCGATTTTTACATCGCCCATTTTGGGATTTCCAATTATGTTAATTATGTTGGGAACGGTCTTCTATATCACCATCGCTGGAGCCAACATCCCTTCTTCCTTAATAGCTGACTTTTTTGGATGGTTAGAGCAGTATATAACAGGTGCATTTACCTTTTTAAACGCACCCGATTGGCTTCATGGGATGTTGGTCCTTGGTTTATATCGGGGAACAACCTGGGTCATTGCTGTCATGCTGCCGCCAATGGCAATCTTTTTTCCAACCTTTGCCCTTTTAGAAAACTACGGATATCTTCCCCGGGTTGCTTTTAATATGGATCGCTTGTTTAAAAAAGTCGGTGCCCACGGGAAGCAGTCACTAACGATGGCAATGGGGTTTGGCTGTAATGCGGCTGCTGTTATTTCGACTAGAATTATAGAATCACCTCGTGAACGGATGCTGGCAATTCTGACTAATAATTTTGTCCCTTGTAATGGACGTTGGGGCACCCTGATTGTCTTTTCTTCGTTATTTATGGCTGCGGGATTTACCGGCGGAATGAAATTATTTGTTTCGACTGCGTCTCTTGTCGGGATTGTCTTATTTGGAGTCCTTGTTACCTTCTTCGTTTCATGGATACTTTCCAAAACAGCCCTTAAAGGCGTCCCGACTCATTATACGCTAGAACTGCCGCCATACCGGAAACCCAAAATCCTGGATACGGTCATTCGCTCTTCCTTGACAAAATCCTGGTCCGTCTTAATGAGAGCAGTGAAAGTTGCAGCACCAGCAGCTATTTTAACCTGGGTATTTGCAAATCTCTATATTGGTGATACAAGTATTTTAATGTATGCCGTTCAGTTTTTGGACCCATTTGGAAAATTACTTGGCTTAGACGGATACATTATGATGGCTTTTATCTTGGGGTTGCCGGCGAATGAAATTGTCCTGCCAATCCTTTTAATGGGATATTTATCAACAGGTTCTTTGACTGAAGTTGATAGTCTTGTTGATCTAAAAGCCATTCTTATTGAGCACGGCTGGACTTGGTTGACAGCATTAAATATGATGCTATTTTCATTATTGCATTATCCTTGTGGTACAACATTACTCAATATCTATAAGGAAACCAAAAGTAAAAAGTGGACTTTCATGGCATTCCTTATTCCTACTGTCATTGCCATTCTTGTCCCACTTGTCATCACTCAGTCTGTAAAATGGTTTGGCTGGGTTATATAATTTGAACTTTAAGAGAGGGTCCTCAGAAATGAGGACCTTTATTGCTAGAAAAGTAATTTCTTTCGGTTTAAAATATGTAGTATAATTGGCTCTATATCAAAAATGGAATATTTACCAAAATTTGTTTGTTTATATTGCTTTTTTTAAAAAGGAGTGTTGTTCATGAAATACAACTTCGATGAGGTAGTGAATCGCCGCGGCACCTATTCGTTAAAATGGGATGGGGAAAAGCTAATTAAAGGGATTGGTCTTACATCCAGATATGATGAAGAGACGATTCCTTTGTTTACAGCTGACATGGATTTGCCTGTACCTCAGCCCTTGCTTGATGCCTTACATAAAACAGTTGATCACCGAATTTTTGGATACTCCATTTTTCCGGAAGAGTATTTTGCGGCTATCCAGCATTGGTTTAAAAAGCGCCATGATTGGGACATTCAAAAGGAAGAAATTATCTACAGTCCGGGAACAGTCCATGCTTTGAATATTGCCGTAAGAGCTTTTACAAATCCGGAAGATGGGATTATCATCCAACGCCCGGTTTACCCTCCATTTACAGCAGCGATTGAAGCTAACCATCGAGAGGTACTGAATAATGCGTTAAAACCGGATGCGGACGGATATTATCAAATTGATTTTGAAGATTTTGAAGAGAAAGCGAAACAAGAAAAGACGAAGATGTTCATTTTGTGCAACCCGCATAATCCAACAGGAAGAATTTTTAATCAGGAAGAATTACAAAAATTAGCCGATATTTGTGAAAGACATAATGTTCTGATTGTCGCTGATGAGATTCACGGGGACCTTGTCCGGTGCAATCAAACGTTTATTCCAATTGCTAAAGCAGTTGAAAATGTGGACCATATTATTACTTTTACTGCGATTAATAAAACCTTTAATGTAGCAGGGCTTCATTGTACCAATGTAATCATTTCAAATCCGGAGCTTAGAAAAACGATGAATAATGTGATGGGGATGCATCTGCCCTCACCGTTTACCGTTTCTGCACTTATCGCTGTTTATACTGAAGGGGAAGATTGGTTAGAACAGCTAAAAGAATATATTGATGGGACAATGGATTGGGTTGTGAAGTTTTTAGCAGAAAAAATGCCGAAAGTAAAGGTAAAAATCCCAGAAGGAACCTATATTATGTGGATGGACTTCAGTGGATATGACCTAACACCAGAACAGGTTCATGAACGGATTTATAATAAAGCAAATGTTATTCTCGAAGATGGTAAAATGTTTGGTGAAGAAGGACTTGCCTTTCAAAGGATTTGCATCCCGTCACCAAGACCGCTAATAAAGGAAGCATTTGAAAGAATTGCAAGAGAATTTGAAGATGTCATTTAAATTTCGTTTGGTAAGGCATAATAATATTATGTAAACCAAAAAACAATCTCATCAAAAGCAAATACTAAAAATAGGGTCACGATAAGAAAATCGTGACCCTATCTCTGAAAATTTATTTTTTACTTTGCCGATACAATTCCATTGATTTAAATCCTTCGCCCAATACCGTCTCCATTTCCAGTAGCCGTTTTTCCTGGGTTTCTTTCCTTTTTGCACTGTAAACATAACGGGCCCAATCTTTTTGATAGCCAAAGGTTAATTGGTTATATTTTTCAAGCAAATCCCTACTTTTGCTCAAATATTGCTTTAGATCTTCGACATGAACGATGTAATCATCCACGCATTGACTGTTTTTCGTACTGGAAGCTTTTTTAGGTGCTGATTTTAAACCCACAACGGTAAAAACATCATTTAAGCTAACCATTCTTGCAAACTTAATGTTGCTTCCCAAAACATATCCTTCTTCATCGGAAGGAAGCGCCTGAATTAAACGATCACGGTCAATGTATTCATCATACTTCGGATTGTTCTTTTTAGGATAGGCAAAAAATAAGTAACCATTTTCTTCAAGTAAATTTTGCTTAATTACTGATTGAAGTTGTTCTGCAAATTCCTCTAATCCAAATACAAAGGTAATGATTAAATCATATTTATCCTTTTGAATTGAAGAATCAAATTCCAATTCATCAAAATCCTTCAAATCATCGGGCTTTTGAAGGATTAATTTATTTGAATATTTATTAAGGTTCAGTTTTTCAACAACCGTTTTTGTCGAATTTGCCATATTAATCTCCCTCTTTTTCTAATATTCTATAATTCACATGGGATATTTCCAACAGGTATTAAAATATTTTTAGGATTAAAAACTGTATCAAAGATAAGAAAAATAAGAACGAAAAGTTATAAAGGCTGAATTTGATTAAATACCTTTTGCTCTTATCAGGGTTTGATTGAATATATAGCTTATAAGAAATCACACTTGCGAGTGAAGCAATGATGGTACCAAGACCGCCAATATTGACTCCTAATAATAAGGACTGCCAATCCATCGTAAAGTTTGATAAAAGGATGGAAGCAGGGACATTGCTGATCAATTGGCTGGCTAAAATTGAACTAAAATAGACAGAAGTGGAGTTTTTTAAGCTTTCATTAGCAAAATCCCGGAGTACTTCGATATTTGAGATATTTCCGATAAAAATAAAAAAACAGATAAATGTGATCAGTAGAAGATAATCAATTTTTCCTAATAATTTAAAATCTAAAACACAGGCTGTAAGTAAAGTAATAATCGCAGCAAGCTGGTAACTCATTCCTTCAAAAATGGAAACAATAATGATACAAAATACAATTCCCCAAACCGCTGCTTTTTTTCGATTTTTCATTGGAATAGGTTCTAAGTCGACATTAAGTTTTTTGCCCTTAAGTCGGTAAATGGAAAAATAGAGCGAACTTCCTCCTAAGATGGCCAACAAAAGGATTGTTGTAAAAAATTGAGCCGGACTTATTCCATAATGGGAGAATATAAATAAATTTTGCGGATTTCCCATCGGTGTTAAACTGCTGCCGATATTCGCCGCAATGGTTTGAAGGATAATGGTCTCCATTATGTTAATATTTGCCTTTTTACTGATGGTAAGGCTTAATGGGACAAACGTGATGAGTGCCACATCGTTTGTTACGAACATTGAGATAAAAAAGCATAATAATATTAGAATTGCAGAAACCTGTTTACTAGATTTGCATTTATTCAAAATCCCAATTGCGAATTTGTCTAATATTTTTAGTTCTTCAAAGGCCTTAATCGCTAGCATCAGGTTAAATAAGCTAACTAACACTTTGAAATTGATATACTCCAGTCTTGGCGGATGAATAAAGCAGCTCACCATTGCTAAGATAAGGGAGATTGTGAATACCAGGTCTTTTTTTAAAAAGGCAAATTTCAGCCAGGTATTTTTGGCATTTTGCGTTAAAACATATTCCTTCATGAACATCACCAGAAATTTTAGTAAGTTTAATACGAGAAATAAAAAGTAGAACATAGATAACGATAAAATCAATGCCAGAGGATGTCAATCATTTTTCAAACGTTTACTGAGTCGTTTTTGTGGGAAAAGAACTGTTTTTGTTGAATATTGAAAGGATGTTCGATCATTTTCATTTGAGAAAGTTATGGAAAAATGTGGCATGGAATAGGTGGTTAACGGATTATGTCGATATTTGATGATAAATACTGTTTCTCTGAATGCGTTTTCAATTGGTAAACTTAATCTTGTAGTTGGAAATAGAAGGAGTTACTAGATATGACAAATGATGACTTAATTTACCAAATCGAAATGGTACGAAATACAATGATAACCGTCGGAATGACCAAAGGATTATCCTCGTCAGAAACGATTCTACTAAGTAAAAAACTTGACCGACTATTAAATTTGCAATTCCGCAGACAGAAAGTACGGTCGGCCTAATTGACTGGGGAGTTTATCTATTTAGAATGTATTGATAGTATAATAAAATCCCCAAAAGTGGGGATTTTTTTATGAATTCTATTTTTAAAATAAGGATTTTAATAGTCTTCTAGCCATAAATAACACAAATGCAATCACAACAAATACTAGGAAAAACGCGAAAAAACCTAAAAGCCCTACGATCGCATCTTCAAATTCCATATTTCCTCGATTAGTCAATGCCTGTTGAATTTCGATTGCGAATACTAATACAAACATAAAAGTTGTCGTATATAAGAAAGATAGAATCGTAATTCCAAAAGGCATTTTTACAATAATTTTTGAGATGACCAGCACGAAAAGAAAAACAACGATTCCGATCATGCCCATGATCCAGAAATGCAGGTCCTTATCCGTTAATTGAAGATTTAACGAGCTACTTACATATATTTGTATAAAATCATGAAGATTATTGACAATGTCCGCTAATAATTGAATAGTTTCTTTCAAATCATCACATCCTTATCAGTTAAGATTATAACAGATTTTAAATAAAGAGTCTTAAAGTCCATACATACTGGGCGGATTATTATAGAACCGACGCCGATAAAAATTTTGTCGATTTTCGTGAAGTGACCATATATAATATTTATACTAATGGGATTAAGGAGAAACCCAATATGGAAACTTTATATCAGCAGGAAAATCCTTTATTCACTCTAATAGATAACTACCAGGATATCATTGCTTTGAATCGCGAACTCTCGGAACTTAAATATGCACTAGATGAATCTTCTATTCTTGCCATAACTGACCAGCGGGGCATTATCCAGGTTGTGAATAAAAAATTTTGTGAACTTTCTAAGTACACCAGAGAAGAATTAATTGGGCAAGATCATCGAATGATTAATTCTGGATATCATTCAAAAGAGTTTTTTCGCGAAATGTGGAAAACAATCGGTTCTGGAGAAGTCTGGAAAGGCGAAATTCAAAATCGAACAAAGGATGGAAAACTATATTGGGTCCATACCACCATTGTTCCCATTCTGAATGAAAAGGGGAAACCGTATCGGTATATTTCTTTTCGCGTTGATATTACTGAGCAAAAGCAGATGGAAGCTGAATTTCAGAAGTCCCTTAAGGATGATTTTAATCAAACCGTAAATACTCTTGAGAATGGTATTTTTAAAATGAAAAGGGATGCAGACGGGAATATTGTTTATACATTGGCCGAGGGAAAACTTCTTCAAAGTATGGGCTTTAATACTGAATCACATCATAATAAAAGTCCATATGAAGTTTTTCCAAAAGATATTGCCAGCATTAAACTATTACACTATCAAAAGGCTTTTACCGGACAAAGCGTCCAGTATGAAATCGACTTATTCGGTAGATTAGTATACGTCGATGTTACGCCGATTAAACAGGGAGACAAGGTCGTTGAACTTGTCGGGACAGTTTATGATATTACTGAGTTGAGAAATACACAAAAACAGCTTCAGGAAAATAGACTGCTCTATCAATCCCTATTTCAGCACAGCCAAGATGCGGTGTTCACCTTTGATACAAAAGCAAAGATTGTTACCATAAATCCTGCGACGGAAAGGGTATTAGGGTATTCTATAGAGAATTTTAAAAAGAAATCAGGCGCGGAACTGATTGTAAAAGAATATCTATCTATTCATCGCTCATGCTTTGAAAAAGCCCTTAAAGGAGAGCCACAGAATTTTGAAATGGCTGTCTATCACCAGAATGGACATCAAATTTTTCTAAATGTAACCTATCTTCCAATTATTGTCGATCAGAAGATTACCGGGATCTATTCGATTGGGAAGGATATAACGGAGCAAAAAAAAATACAGGAATTAAACGCATTTTTAGCGACCCATGATGAGTTAACTGAGCTCCTTAATCGGAGAGGGTTTGAAGAAAAGCTAAAAAATGTGATTACTTATTCTCAAAGTTCTAAACAAAAGCTTGCGGTTATGTATAATGATTTGGATCGCTTTAAAAATGTTAATGATACATTAGGGCATATGATTGGCGACCAGTTATTAGAGCAGATCTCCCGGCGGTTAAACATTCAAATTGGCGATGACAATTATATTGCCAGAATGGGCGGGGATGAATTTATGGTTCTTTGTCCTTCGATTGATATGGATGAAGAGGCCGCCAATGTTGCTACGAATATTCTAACCTGTTTGAAAGATCCTTTTTTTATTGAAGGATACGAGCTTTTTATGACAGCCAGTATTGGAATTAGTATTTATCCAACGGCCGGTGATAATGTCATAGATTTAATGAAACATGCTGACATTGCTCTTTACAAAGCTAAAGATCAAGGGAGAAACAATTTTCAGATTTATTCTGCAGTTATGGATAAAATGAGTTATCAGTCTTTTTTTCTTGAACGGGATCTTCGAAAAGCATTGCTGAACCATGAATTTATAGTCCATTTGCAGCCAAGGGTTGATTCAAGAACAAGAAAAATAACAAGTGCAGAGGCTTTAATCCGCTGGAATCACCCAAGATTGGGGTTAATTCCGCCATCTGATTTTATCCCATTGGCAGAAGAGACAGGCTTGATTATCCCAATGGGCAAATGGATAAAAAAGAGGGTTTGTGAACTTTTGGTGCAATGGAAAGAAGCAGGAATTCCGCTTATTCCCATCAGTATTAATATCAGTGCCCAGCGCTTTTTGCAAAAGGATTTTGCGAAAAGTGTAAGGGAGACATTGGAAGAGTACGGGGTAGACGGCGAATTCCTTGAGATAGAAATTACGGAAAATTCATTAATGCGAAATGAAGCAGATGTTGTGCAAACGATTCAGGATTTAAAGAAATTGGGGATTAAGATTTATATTGATGATTTTGGAACAGGATATTCTTCGTTTTCTTATTTGAAATCCTTTAAATTAGATGGAATTAAGATAGACCGCTCATTTATTCATAATATTTCTTCTCAATCCGAAAATGCCGGGATTACTTCTGCTATGATCCATTTGGCCCGAATTTTAAAAATGGATGTGATTGCAGAAGGGGTTGAAACGGAAGCGGAATTAAAGTTTTTACATGATCACCGCTGCAACCAAGTTCAGGGATATCTGTTTAGTAAGCCAACGACAATTGGGGCATTTGAAAAAATGTTGGTCGAGGGGATTTAAAAAGAATAAGTGCCAGTAATCTTTTTATGGAAGGATGCTGGCACTTTTTTTGATTCTTTAGAAAAACGATTTAACAATCTCCTGTTGATTGTTACATTCTTTGCAAGTATATTCAATCTCTAATGCATCTTCTCTCACTTTGTGTTCTGTCTCTTTTTTACAATGTTCACAATAGAGGCTTTTTGGTAATTCGATCATTGCCCCAAGCACCTCCTATTTTCATTTTTTGATTGTAATATACCCTCAGTAGAATATTTCATTCAATCTTTCCAGAAGAGGAAAAAATTTAAATGTAAATTTTGTAAATTGGTGCGCTAATGCTATACTTTAAATCGCCATATTTTGGTGTAAGAGATTAAACGGAGGAATGTAAAAATGTATACTTCTATTAATGAATTTATCGGGGAATGGAACCAGGAAATGGAATCCACTCAAAAGGTCTTGGATGCATTAACTGATAGCTCCCTTCAACAAGCGGTATCGCAAGAAGATCGTACATTAGGCAGAATTGCCTGGCATATTGTAACAAGTACTCCTGAAATGCTTAATGAATTTGGAATTCAGGTTGCTGCTGTGGAAAACGCTACGACCGTGCCGACTTCTGCAAAAGTAATTGCTGATCGTTTTCGAAAGGTTACAGCTGATACAAGCAACGCGGTAAAAGAGCAGTGGACAGACCCATCCTTAACGGAAATGGTAAATGTATTTGGTATGGATATGCCCAAAGCAGTTACACTTTCACTCCTTATCAAGCATATTATCCATCACCGTGGGCAGCTTACAGTCCTTATGCGCCAAGCTGGCTTGAAGGTTCCTGGTGTTTATGGACCAGCTCGGGAAGAGTGGAGCCTGATGGGGATGGAAGCTCCTGCACTATAAATGGTACACTTACGAACACATTGAATACAGTGTGTTCTTTTTTAATTGGTATGCTGGGGAAAGAATGGCTGCTTGATGCCTTTAGGAAGTATTTAGTAAAATACAATTTTAGGAGGTTATAAATGGAGAAACATACTATTCAAACCTGCACCGGCGTTTTAAGGGATGCTAATAATATTGTTGTGCTCACAGGTGCGGGTATTAGTACAGAATCGGGGATAAAGGATTTTCGCTCAAGATCTGGAATTTACAAACTGGCACCTGAATACATACTTTCACTCGATTATTTTTATAAGCATCCGAAGGAATTTTATCAATTTGCAATGGAGAATCTTTACCATCCTAATGCTGCCCCAAATAAAGGGCATGAAATTCTTACGAAATGGGAAAAGGAAGGAAAAGTTTCACAAATTATAACGCAAAATATTGATGGGCTGCATCAAAAAGCAGGAAGTAAAAGGATCATAGAGTTTCACGGAACGATGAAAACGGCTTCATGTTTAAATTGTGGAAAAAGCTATCTGACTGAACAGATGGTCCGCAGGCTCGAAACAATGGATGAGTTTTATGTTTGTGATCATTGTGAAACGAAAAATAAGAAGAATCGTTATATTAAACCAGATGTTGTTTTGTTCGGTGATTCCGGGGAATGGTTTTCGGTGGATGGTTTTAATACGATCTTGAACCTCATCTCTCAATCAGATTGCATTTTGGTATTAGGTACAAGCTTGAAAGTAACACCGTTTTCTACCTTTCCGCAATATAGAAGACCTGGTATTCCCCTGTTGATTGTAAATCAAGGCGATACCCCTTTTGATTTTGCTCAAGATACACATGTCATTCGGGATTCTATTGGGAAAACATTGTCAAAAATAGATGTAATGATTGGAAATTAGGGGGCAGTAAATAGTGTTAAACCAATATTTTAAAAAAGCAAAAGAAAAGATTCAACTAGTGGAAAAGTATGAAATGGAAAAGCTTAAGAAGGCAGCGGAAAAGGTTGCAGAAGCAATTCAAAACGGAGGGATTGTCCAACTGTTTGGCTGCGGCCATTCACATATTTTAGCAGAAGAGGTTTTTTACCGCGCCGGAGGACTTGTTCCCATTAAACCGATACTTGTGGAACCTTTGATGCTTCACGAGGGGGCATTAAGATCCTCACAGTTAGAACGACAAAACGATTATGCTCTGGAATTTATAAAAGACCAAGAAATCCTTCCGGAAGACGTTTTCTTTGTTTTATCGACATCCGGACGCAATCCTGTACCAGTTGACGTGGCACAAGAAGCAAAGAAAATGGGAGCTTTTGTGATTGGACTTACTTCATTGGAATATTCGAAAAGTCAGCCTTCTAAACATAAGAGTGGAAAACACCTCTTCAATTCTGTTGATCTAGTGATTGATAACCACTCCACAAAAGGTGATGCCGCTCTTACCTATGAAAAAGTAGCAGTTCCTTTCGGCTCAACTTCCACGGTGGTGGGGGCGGTTATTTTAAATGCGATTTTTGCAGAGGCGATTAAAATGATGGCGGATAATGGATTCGAACCACCAGTATTCCTAAGCGGTAATATCGATGGGGCAGATGACCACAACCATCGCTTGGTAGAGAGGTATCGGGGCAGGATTCCGTTGTTGTCTTAATTTGATTTATTGAAAATGCTTGAATACAAAAAGCCGCAGGTGCTGCGGCTTTTCAAAATTAACCAAAGTCCGTATTCATATTGGCTCGGGGCCGGGCTGCTTTGAACCATTGAAAACAAAAGATGGTTATTAAAATAAGGTCAATAATATCCCCGCCGTAATACATCAGCATTCCGCCCGTTTCGGCCTGTCTAACGGGAACATTAGCAGGAGGGTGAGTGTAAATATATTTTGCAAGGATATCATGTCCGGCTATTGTGATAACTAAAACCATTGCACGGTAAAGGTAACTTTTTCGGTGCGGTGTAGGATCCATATAAATAATGGCTGCAGTAAAAAGATATCCAGCAAGGAACACATGGATATGAACTAGCACATGAATAAGAATACTATGCCTCATAGCGGAATAAAGGGTGCTTGTATAGAGAATCCAAAGCCCTCCGATGTTGAGTATTGAAGCAATGATTGGGTTGCTTAAAATTGCAAAAAGCTTCCATCTTAAAATTTTTGTTAGGGAACGGGCGGCTTCCACCTTAAGAGTCCGTAAGAGTAACGTTATTGGGCTAGCGAGAACCACTAGGAGCGGTGCGAGCATTCCAAGCAGTAAATGAACAAGCATATGGGCAGTAAAATCTGTATGTGCCTGAGAGGCTAGTGGTCCGAAGGTGGCGGCAATTATACAACAAATCCCCAAAGACAAAAAAATGGATCGGTAGAGTGGATATGAAAGGTTACGTTGTCTATAACCAAAAAATACGATATAAAAAAATAGCCCCAAGATAAGGGACAAGATTAAAAGTAAAAGTGGATCCTCCAGGAAGGGGAATTTGCTTTCAAATTTATGGCTATTCAAGTGCATTTTTTTGATTTACCCCCGCCTGATTAGATTCCCTTCCACTTTGAACAAGAAGGGCAATACCGATCATTAGTAAGCAAATGGCAATGATATTCCATGCCATGTCATAGGGGAGGATATCCACATCATAACGAATCTGATGCAATCTCATCAATTTGTGCTGAACGGTGCCATCATAAAAATTGAAAACACCTGCCCCTAGTAATACGCTGCCAAGCCACCTTTTAAAAATAAAAGCCTTTCTGCGGCGAAGGTCTGCCACCATATACAGTGCCCCTACAGTAGCAAACCAGCTGAATGCATGAAAAATTCCATCTGATACCAAACCAACAGCGGTTGTGGATTTGTCATAAAAATGATGCCAATGCAAGAGTTGATGAAAAACAGCCTCATCCAAAAAAGCGACCAGCCCTACACCAAACATTATTCCCGACCATAAATTACGATTTTTATATAATGAAACATGTTTTGTATTCCCAATCATCTAATATTTCTCCTAGTTTTTCAGTTCTCTTATACAAGGATTCACAAAAACCATTATTCCCCATTTTAAGCATAAGTAGTCGTGTGAATGGCAGTCATTTTTTTGATATACTTGAAAACTCATTATGACGCTTTGGCATGATTTTTTAAATTCTTCTTGACTGGTTGCCTATATGTTGCCAATATGGCTCCGATAATCGTAATGATCCCTCCTGCAAGTGTTAATATGGAGAAGCGCTCATCTAAAAGCAGGACACCAAAAACAACGGTCCAAACCGGAAGCAGGTTGATAAATGGTGCAGAAAGAGCAGGACCGACAATTTTTACCCCTGCATTCCAAGCAAAGAAGGCTAAAACAGATGCTAGTGTACTTACATATGCCACAGCAAGCCATGCAGTGGTATTCATATGAATCATGTCAGGATGGACTGTACCGATACAACTAATGGCACTAAGAATAGTACCGTAAAAGGATGCTCCTGCGGTCATTGTCAATGGGTCGATTTTATTTCCATACTTTTTACCAAGAACTGTGTAGATCCCCCAAGCCAAACACGATAGAAGAATTTCAACAATACCAATAATGGATGCGTACGTTGCCCCAGCATGTTTCCCTTGTACTAAAAGAATAACGCCAATAATGGAAACGAGAGCACCTAACCAGGATTTTGCTTTAATTTTTTCTTTTAAAAAAAGCGGTGTAAATAACAAGATAGCGATTGGAATCCCAGCTGAAATCATTCCTGCATAGGAAGCACTAAGAGAACGTAATCCTAAATAATTTAACGTTGAAAATGCAAAAATACCAAAAAAACCAAGCATCAATAACTCTTTCCATTTTGAAAAAATAGGAAATTCCTTTTTATTTAATGCTAATAGCCCCCAAAGAATGATCGTAGAAATTGCCCAGCGAATCGTATTCAGTAGTGTTGCTGGTAGGGCAGGTGCTAAGTAGCGACCGCAAATATAGTTGCCGCCCCAAAGGATTGTAGCAAGTACAAGAAGTAAAACTCCTTTTTTCATAAAAAATTCCCCCATTTTGAAAACTTGTCCGTAGCCTAAAAGGCTCTTGAACACTACTTCTTTTCAGTCCGTTATCACCCTCAGAAAAATAAACAGGAAAGCTTTAATTTTATCGTATATCGAAGACTTTCATGCTTTACTAGATAAAAGGAACTATTTCTATCATATCTAATTTTGTTTGTATCCTACAAGTTTTTGAAAAATCCACTAGAATGGATTGTATATTAATTAGAAAATTGAGATAATAGAATTGTAACTCTTTCACAATTTTATTCATAAAAGAATGAATATTTATGGTAAAATATTCAAAGGAAATAATTTTTAAAGGATAAGGGGAAATTAAGAATTATAACTAATTTTGTATTTACCGTTATTTTTCTACCTAGTGTCATTTATTTAATCCGGTATCGGTTAAATTTAAAGAAAGCTGCTGAAATTTCACAAGATGCCCTTTATCCGTTAAAAGAGAGTGAGTTTGCTAGTCTTTTGGTACCGGTTGAATGGAAAGAGATGACCCCACTTACGAAACATACGAGGTCGTATCAGTATGTTAAATGGGGAACTGTGTTTGCCCTTTTGACTTTAGTGGTAATATTAGCAATAGTGATTACAACTGAATTCCTAGGTTCTTCATTTTTCACTTTGGCCTATTTGTTCTATTTAATTATTAGTCTTGTTCGTCATCAAGGCAATCTGTATATCCTGCCAAATGGGATTATTCTAAATGGAAAATACTATTCGGCAAGCCAAATTCATCATTATGAAACCGAACAAATAGTTCGTTGGCATGAGTTGTATGGTTATCATTCCCGTGTCGACAACGGCTTTAAATTGACTTTTGATATTAAAAAGAAGCCATTTCAACCAGATTATATGATTGTAGAGGACTCATCCCATCTTCGACAGATTACTGCCTTACTTGACCAACAAGGGATTAAAGGAGTCCGAAAAACAGAAAAAAATTAGTCTTGGTCTATGCTAGTCGTAATAGGTGAGGAATACCTACCGTTTTTGAGTGACCACAGGACTATATAAAAAATCACATTATCTTGATAAAATATTAGATAACTATAAAATACATATAAAATACTCTTGAAAATAGATACATGCCATTTTCATTACTAGAGTGGTTCAATAGGAGGAACAAACATGTGGGATTTCGATTTAAATATAGATCAGGTAGCAAGAATTAAAGTAATTGGTGTCGGCGGAGGCGGTAATAACGCTGTTAACCGAATGATTGAAGATGGAGTTCAAGGTGTTGAATTTATTGCAGTCAATACAGATGCACAAGCTCTTAAACTCTCAAAAGCGGAAATTAAAATGCAAATTGGGGGCTCTTTAACAAGAGGACTTGGTGCAGGAGCGAATCCAGAGGTAGGCAGAAAAGCTGTTGAAGAAAGCCGTCAGCAGCTTGAAGAGGTTTTAAAAGGAGCGGACATGGTGTTCGTTACCTGTGGAATGGGCGGCGGAACTGGAACAGGTGCCGCACCGGCGATTGCGCAAATCGCCCATCGGTTGGGCGCCCTGACAATTGGTGTAGTCACTCGCCCATTCGGATTTGAAGGCCATAAACGAGCAAAAAATGCAGCAAGCGGGATTGAACAGATGAGGGAAGCGGTGGATACCCTGATTATTGTTCCAAACGATCGCTTATTACAGATTGTTGATAAAAAAACACCGATGGTACAGGCATTCCGTGAAGCGGATAATGTCCTTCGCCAAGGGGTTCAAGGTATTTCGGATCTCATTGCCGTTCCGGGGCTTATCAACCTAGACTTTGCTGACGTAAAAACGATTATGACCAACCAGGGAACAGCTCTGATGGGAATTGGTGTGGCTAAGGGAGATGGCCGTGCAGTTGAAGCTGCCAAAAAGGCGATTTCGAGCCCGTTATTAGAAACCTCAATTGATGGTGCTCAGGGGATTTTAATGAATATTACCGGAGGCACTGATTTAAGTTTATATGAGGTACAAGAGGCTGCTGATATCGTTGCTTCTGCGGCAGACCAGGAATTGAATATGATTTTTGGTTCTATTATTAATGAACATCTTAAGGATGAAATCATGATTACCGTGATTGCAACAGGCTTTGATGATAAAGAAGCGGCGCCGTCAAATCCAGCTTCTAATCAATCGAGAGAAGTCCATTCCCATCGGCCTGCTCCAACGCAGCACAGACGTGAACATGTAATCCGTGAAGACCGGGTTCAAGATTACACTCGAAAATATGAAGAAGAGGCTCCTGCTCGGAATAGGAATCGGCAGCAGAAAGAAGAAACAGGATATGGACATAACCGAGAAAGTCAACAATCTGAAGATACACTAGATATTCCAGCGTTTTTACGAAATCGGAATAACAGGAATCGATAACGAGGTGCCTGTCATCACTTGATTTTTGTTGAAAGGTGTCGAAAATATAAAAAACTACGGAGTTTGTTTTACTCCGTAGTTTTTTACTATACCCCTGAGCAATTAATGCTTTTCTGTTGATAAATTTATATATTGTGCAATAATTAAGAATAATTTAAAGTGTCTGTGAGGGATTCAGATGGCTAGAAAAAAAACAGCAATTATCGTTGGCGGGGGTATTGGCGGGCTTGTTACTGCCCTTAAACTTCATCGCACAAACGCGTCAGTGCGTGTGTTTGAAAGTGTTGAGAGCATTCAGGCTTTAGGAGTAGGAATCAACCTCTTGCCACATGCAGTCCGTGTCCTTACTGAATTAGGATTAACGGATCAATTAAATAAAATAGGCTTGCCAACGGCTGAACTCATTTATGTGAATCAATTTGGCCAGAAAATTTGGGAGGAAGCAAGAGGGATCGATGCGGGATATCGCTGGCCGCAATATTCGATTCACCGCGGGCGCTTGCAAATGCTTTTATTAGAAGCAGTGAAGGAGCAACTAGGCGAGGAGGCCGTGATCACCGGGCACCATCTTTCTTCGTTTGAAACAGTGGGTGATGAAGTGGTTGCTCATTTTGTCAATCGAAAAACAGGAGAGTCACTTGGCTCTTATCGTGCAGATATGATGATTGCGGCTGATGGCATACATTCCGTTGTTCGAAAACATTTTTATCCAAATGAAGGATTACCGAAATTCAGTGGTCGGATATTATGGAGGGGAATATCTGAATTTACCCCATTTCTAACGGGTAAAACGATGATTATGGCAGGTTATCAGGATCAGAAATTTGTTGCGTATCCTGTTTGTCCTAAAACAGCGGATAAAGGAAGTTCTTTAGTGAACTGGATTGCTGAACTTACGGTTGGCGGGGATTTACCGTCACGTGCTGATTGGAACAAGAAAATTGATAAAGATATATTTGCCCCTGCATTTGCTTCATGGGATTTTGGCTGGTTAAATGTACCAAAGCTAATCGAGCAAACAGATGCCGTTTACGAATTTCCAATGGTTGATCGCGACCCACTGCCGCAATGGACATTCGGAAGAGTGACGCTCCTAGGGGATGCAGCCCATCCGATGTACCCGATTGGTTCAAACGGTGCTTCTCAAGCCATTTTGGATGCCGATGCATTAGGACAAGCTCTAATGGAACAGTCCGATATTGAGCTCGCCCTAAAAGGTTATGAAACAGTACGGTTAGTTCCAACTGCGAATATTGTTTTAAGTAATCGGAAAAATGGTCCGGAAGTCGTCATGCAAATTGTAAAAGAACGAGCACCAAATGGATTTGAGCATTTACATGATGTGATTTCTCAACAGGAACTCGAGAATATAGCCAATCGATATAAGCAAATCGCAGGGTTTGACAAGGAAACTTTAAATACAAAATAGGAGCGGGAACCATGGTTGAACACATCGTATTACTAAAATTCTCAGATTTGACAACAAGTGAACAAAAAGATGATGCCATCCGCATGACATTAGCGCTAAAAGATGAGATTCCGGGAATTATTGATATCCGGCAGGGCTATAATTTTTCGGAGCGGAATAAAGGGTATGAAGTAGGTTTGACGGTCCGCTTTGATCATCGTGATTCTTTAGAGAATTATGGTCCCCATCCAAAACATCAGGAAGTCTTTACTTTTTTAAAAGAAATTGGCTTGGAGGATTTGATTGCAGTTGATTTCGAGTTTTAGAAAAGGATAGGATTCGTATTTGTTTGCACATAATAAAATGACTGACTATAGAAATCTTTTTTAACTACTGCATCATATCTATGCGTATTAAAAGAAGGAAGGAAAAAGAATATGTCCTTTATCGGCATTGTCATTATTATCGTGTTAATCTATTTTCTTATTATTCGCCCGCTAACCCGAAGGAATCGCCCGCCAATTTACGAGCCAAGAAGGGATCAATATGACCAAAGAGGCTATAATGGTCCAAGGAACTACTATGATTCTTCGCCTGGCCGAGGCTTTGGAGGATTCGGAGGAATTGCAGGAGGAGTGGCAGCCGGAGCCTTGCTAACCTATCTGTTTGAGCAGGGACGAATCGGCTTCGATCAATACCATTCCTTGCAGAATCTAGAGGATCATGAAATTATGAGAGAATTAACGGACCAAAATATTCTCCAAGAACATGAAATTGATCAACTACAAGAACAATTAGGGCGCCATGACGATAATGGTGATTGGGATGGAGATCGAAATGGCGATGGCCCTAATAACGTTGACTATAATGACCAGGATAACCAACAAGGCAACAATGATAATGACTTTAGTGACTGGGATAACGGCGACGACAATTGGGTTTGAAAATTAAAAAAAGTTCCAAATATAAGCCTGCTTCCTCTAATAAATAAAGAGGGCAGGCTTTTTTGGTTTCACAGAATTCGGGTGGTGACAGGCACCACCCGAATTCTGTCGAATTATACTGACTGTATAAAAATCTAAATTGAATGATTTTTTTGTATTGGTAAATCCCATTTGTATCCTGAATTTTTTTGGTTGCAATTTTTATACTGATGGTATATGATGTTTTTTATGCGCAATAAGGGGTGCAGGAAAATATATACAGAACAACTAAGGGGGATACAAATTTGGATCATTCGATAAATAAGGCCGTACGCCCACCGTATGGGGTCATCGCAATATTGATGGTTGGGGCCTTTATTGCTTTTTTAAATAATACGTTATTAAATATTGCTCTTCCATCCATCATGAAGGATTTAGAGGTAGAGCCGTCGACCGTACAGTGGTTAACTACAGGGTTTATGCTCGTAAACGGGATATTAATTCCAACCACTGCCTACTTAATCCAAAAATATACGGTTCGCAGATTATTCTTAGTCGCTATGGGGCTATTCACCGTTGGGACAATTCTTTCTGGATTTGCACATGTTTTTATTATGTTACTAGCTGGCCGTATGATACAAGCTTCTGGCTCGGCCATCTTAATGCCATTATTAATGAATGTTATGCTCGTAAGCTTCCCAGTGGAAAAAAGGGGAACAGCGATGGGGGTATTCGGGTTAATTTTAATGTTTGCCCCGGCAATTGGTCCTACGCTATCCGGTTGGATTATTGAACATTATGATTGGAGAATGCTTTTTCATTTTGTTACACCCATTGCCATTATCGTTCTTTTGATTGGCTTTTTCATGCTTAAGGATAAAAAAGAGAAAATGGATATGCGCTTGGATTTTATTGCACTTCTTCTATCAAGCCTGGGTTTTGGTGGAATTCTTTATGGGTTTAGCTCAGCAGGAAAAAAGGGCTGGGATAGCCCTGAGGTTTATGGAACGATTATTGTTGGGGTTATTTCATTAACTGTTTTTATCATCCGTCAATTAAAGCAAGAACGACCAATGCTGAATTTCAGGGTTTATCAGTACCCAATGTTTTCGCTATCATCGGCTATTTCAATGGTTTTGTATATGGCATTATTTTCAGGGATGCTGCTTCTTCCAATTTATGTTCAAACCTTGAGGGGAATTTCTCCGATGGATGCCGGGCTATTACTACTGCCAGGGGCACTTCTAATGTCGATCATGTCACCGATAACTGGGAAATTATTTGATAAGATCGGTGGACGAATCTTAGCCATCATTGGATTAAGTATTGTTACAGTTACCACTTATGGATTTAGCCAATTAACGTTGCATACAACCTATACACACCTCATTCTTTTATATTCCATTCGAAGTCTAGGGATTTCTATGGTGATGATGCCCGTTTCGACCAATGGTTTGAACCAATTACCGAAATCACTTTATCCGCATGGAACAGCAATGAATAATACATTAAATCAAGTAGCAGGAGCCATTGGGACGGCATTACTTGTAACGATTATGACAAACCGCACAGCATCACAGGCCAAAGAAATTGGTGCTGAAGCGATGAAGCATCTTACAGCGAAGCCAACTCCGGCAGCACTTGCTGAAATGAAGCAGCAGGTAATGATGAAGGCGATGTTAAATGGAATCAACTATTCCTTCCTTATCGCTACTTTTATTGCTGGATTGGCACTCGTTCTTGCCCTCTTTATCAAGCGGGCAAAACAAGCAGAAGAACCCATTGGAGGGAACTCATCTGGTAAAAAAGTTAGAACAAAATTAGCGGAAAATTAGAATGAGAAAAAGGGTGACTCCTCACTGAGTCACCCTTTTTCATCGGTTATTTTATGCACTTGTTTTTAAATCATAAGAAAAATCGCAGTCATTCCATTCGAAAATGCCTTCCTGTAAACGAATGGTGGGATTAAACGGACATGGAATTGAAACTACTTCTTCTGAGTAACTCTTTATTTCCTCCCGAGATTTTTCAACCAATTGTGTTTTCAACAGAAGGAGTTCGTCTTTTGAGGCTACACGGATTAGTCTGTTAATCGAAATTTTACTCTCATTTATCCCATACTTTTCGCAAATACTATCATGAAAACCTTTATTAAACTGGATCATCATAGGAAGGTCTTGGATAGATGCCACTCCATATACTTCTTTAATGACATCCTCATATCTAATTTGACTGCCGGTAGCAAATCTTGTTATCTTCTTTTCAGGGTTTTCCAATATATAAACAGTTTCAATTGAATTATTCATAAAAATCTGCATCTCCTAATAATTAAAGTTGGATGTTTGGACTGGAATAGTAAATGACCACGCTAATTTCACAAATTTCTTTTTCTCTATTTTCAAAAATCTGATATACATCGGTTGAAAAAGAGACGGAGTCTCCTTGATCCAATGAATAATGATCTTCATCACCAATAGTAATAGTGAAGGTCCCGGAATGGACTGTAATCGATTTAATGGCACCAATCCCGTTCGGTTCGGTAAAGTGTCTACAGTCTGGATGTAGACGGACACGGTAACTTTCAATTGGTATACCTGGTGATGCAAATGTATTATAAACCTCATATAAGTCATTATCCTCTTTGAAAAAAGGCTGTTCAGCCAGCCGAATCATTTTAACAGAAGGATTCATTGCTAAGAAGGATGCGAAAGGAATTTGCAGGCCTGCAGCAATTTTCCAAAGAATCGAAACAGTTGGGTTAGAGGCTCCACGCTCAATTTGACCAAGCATTGGTTTACTAACTCCAGTCAAGTCAGCCAGCTCGTCCAAAGTTAATTTCCGTTGCTGCCGGAAGTACCGCAACCGCTGGCCTATTTGAGCCGTTAAGATATCCTTATCCATGATATAACCCCTTTTGTTGGATACAGTAAATTACTTTATAAATATATTATAACATATTTCGACAATGCTTTAGTGCTATAAAATAGAAACAAAATTAATTTTGCAAAATATTTCTAAATATTTTGCAAAATTAATTTTATTATCTTATAATATACTATAAATCTAATATATTATATTTTTTTACATCAAAAGAAAGAATCTAATATAAATAAAAGGAAGCGACCTTATATGAATTATCCATTTGCACCCCAAACTAAAAACTATGAATCATCTGCCGTAAGGGACATCTTAAAGGTTACACAGCAAGGGCATGTTATTTCTTTCGCAGGGGGTCTGCCAGCAGAAGACATTTTTCCAATCGAACAGGTTCAAATTGCCTATGAGAAAGTATTTGCTTCAGGGAAATCTTCTTTGCAATATGGACTAACAGAAGGATTTATTCCCCTTCGAGAAGCGGTTCAAGCGAAAATGGAAAAGAGAGGAATTTTGTCACATCCTGATAACATTCTGCTTACAACTGGATCACAGCAAGTAATCGACTTGTTTTCACGAATTATGCTTGCACCGGGAGATGTTGTCCTCACAGAGGATCCTACATATCTAGCAGCATTACAGGTCTTTAGATCGTACGGTGCGAATGTGGTGGCTGTAAAGAGTGATGATCAGGGAATGATCACGGAAGATTTAAAAGAAAAAATCGAAAATTTCCAACCGAAATTTGTCTATACCATCCCAACCTTTGCTAACCCAGACGGAAAAGTATGGAGTCAGGAACGACGTGAGGAGCTATTCAATCTTTGCTCCGAAAAGAATGTTCTGATTCTTGAAGATGATCCATATGGGGACATTCAATTCCATCAAGACGAGGTCTATCAGCCGGTGGCTGCTTTAGATATAGAAAAAAGGATTGTTTTGTATACCAGTACTTTTTCGAAGTCTGTTGTCCCTGCGTTAAGAACTGGCTGGGTAACCGGACCAGCGGAAGTAATTAAGCTGATGACACAAGCTAAGCAAATGAATGATTTACATTCAAGCTCACTCGACCAACAGGCACTCTATTATTTATTGCGCGATTTTAACCTTGATTCACATATTGCTTTAATTAGAAGTGTTTATTATGAGCGGATGAAATTGATGAAGGAATATTTTGATAAAGTAGGGTCAGGATTGTTCACATGTAAAGAGCCAAAAGGTGGAATGTTCATGTGGGTAGAAGGAAATGAGGAGTTAAACACAACTGCCTTGCTTGGCGAAGCCGTTAAAAAGGGAGTTGCATTTGTTCCGGGGGCGCCGTTCTATGTCAACGAGCCAAAGCACAATACCTTCCGAGTAAACTATAGCCATTCTACTCCCGAAAAAATTAAGCTTGGAATGGAACGACTGGTGGATGTGTTAACGTCAGTTCCAGTTGCCGCGAAAACAAATTAATTAAGTTTGCATTGAAAAGAGTACTGTGTTCAGGCGCAGTACTCTTTTCGATGCAATGTAGTTTTTTGTTGGAAATTGAGGACAGGTTCTCATTGAATAGAGGATTAGAAATGTTACGATAATGATAGTTTATCATTGACCGGTTTTTTACAAAACATAAAAAATACGGTCTAAATTATTTAACCTTTTGTCCAATGACAGCCTAATTTGGTGCTATATAATATAAGTTAGGTAGTTGTGATTTGTTCCAAATCCGGCCTCTTATGTATTTGGGACGATTTTTAGATTGATTGGAGGGTGATGCGATGAATGAAGTTGTGACATTATTTTAAAGCGCTTACATTCTTAAAAAAACCAAAAGGTAATAAAAGTTTATTGGTAAAAAATCACAAAACAGGAAGTCGGAATATTCACATTTATCATTAGAGAAACGGCAATATTATCATGGTGATCATAAATATTCTCTAGCGAATGCACAGCATTGGTTTTACTCGGAAAGTTCTTTGAAAAACCAAACAAGGGGGAATTTTATTGAAAACGCAAATTGAGCAAAATGGCATTGTCATTTTGACACAAGAAGCGGCGGACAGCTTAAGCAATAGTGAGATGTGGAATGACGATCTCCGTCCGACCACTATGAAGGAACATTCTTGGAAAGGTCTAAATTTTGCAACTCTTTGGATTGGAATGTGTTTATGTATCCCAGCTTATACAATGGCAAGCGGGATGATCTCATTAGGAATGAACTGGTGGCAGGCAATTGGAACCATCTTTATTGGAAACGTTATTGTCCTTATTCCTATTTTATTGAACTCGCATGCTGGGACAAAATTCGGTATTCCGTACCCAGTTTTTGCACGACTTTGGTTTGGCTCAAAGGGTGCACACATCCCGGCTTTAGCAAGAGCACTTGTTGCAGCAGGCTGGTTCGGTATTAACACCTGGATTGGAACAGGTGCCATTGATACATTGTTATCCGCTTCTTTCTCTTTCTGGAGCTTCCCAGGACATACAGCAATTGTTTTTGCACTTTTTTGGATCTTAAACGTAGCTGTTGCCTATAAAGGTCCACAAGCCATGAAGTATTTAAGTTTGATTGCGACTCCTGTCGTTGGGGTATCTGCAATTATTCTCCTAATCTGGGCATTCACCAATTCCGGAGGTTGGGGGCCTATTTTATCGACTCCATCTAAATTCCAAACCACTGGTGAATTTTTAAAAGTATTTTTTCCCGCCGTTACTGGGGTAATTGCTTTCTGGGCTACTCTTGCCTTAAATATCCCAGATTTCTGCCGTTATGCTAAAAGTCAAAAATCGCAAATGGTCGCACAAAGCTTTTCACTTCCACTTACTATGACCATTTTTTCTTTTATTGGAATTGCTGTAACCTCTGCAACAGTAGTCATTTTCGGG
Source organism: Neobacillus cucumis (assembly GCF_016107705.1). The sequence goes on along the minus strand of NZ_JAEHGC010000007.1, from coordinate 95,209 downwards.
CAGGCCCTTTGGGATCCGGTAGCCTTGCTTGCGAAATTCCCGCCTTTTGTTATTTTTCTCGGTACTTTAGTCATTGTTCTTTCTTCTTTAACCATTAATGTTGGAGCAAACGTGGTTGCGCCTGCCCGTGCGATTGAGAATTTAAATCCAAGGCGGATTACGTTTGGAATCGGAGCACTTGTTACCGGTTTATTCGCCATCTTAATTCAGCCATGGTATATCATGGAGAACTTTGGAAACTATATTTTCGGCTGGCTGGGAACATACGGTGCCTTACTCGGCCCAATTGATGGAATTGCCATCGCGGATTACTGGCTTGTCCGTAAACGGCAAATGGCTCTCCACGAGTTGTATGATGTTAACGGCCGCTACAGTTATACAGGCGGCTTTAATAAAAATGGTGTATATGCGCTTATCATTGGGGTTGCAATCCCTGTTCTTGGCCTCTTGATTCCAGGACTTCGCTTCTTATGGGATAATGCCTGGACATTTGGATTATTGATCTCCATCCTTGCCTACACCTATTTAATGAAAGGTGATAAAAGCGTTCTACAAAAAGGCGAGTACGAAAAAATTACAAGCTTCAAAACTGCTGTTCCCGGCCAAATCTCAGACTCGGTTGATGGCAGTAACCCAAATGTGGATTTGTATTAGTGTCATTGAATGAAAGGAAGCTGTCCAAAATCATTGGGCAGCTTTTTTGTTACAATTTTACGAACTTTTTTGCGTGCAAATTAAAATTCTAAATAATTATATGGTGATGTTTACACTATCTATAATAAAATAAAAGAAATGGGCAATGAAAAGTGCCAAAGAAGGTCAGCAAATAAAACACCGGCAGGGGGAGTAAAAGGTGATGTGGCCTTTTAAGAAAAAGTCCTTAGAAAAATTGGAAAGGCCAGATTTACTTTCCGTACAAGAAACGACTGAGGAAAGAGAAATTGAGAAAGTTGCAAATAGATTAAAACAAGTTCTGGAAAGTACGAATAATGAAATCATTTTTTTATGTATAGGATCCGATCGTTCCACAGGGGACTCTTTTGGTCCAATGGTGGGAACAATGTTAAAGGATAGAGGGATCCCTTTTCCTGTATATGGTACAATAGAAGAACCAGTTCACGCACTTAATTTTAAGAAGATTCTGAAAGAACTTAAACAAACACATAAGGAACCGTTTATTGTAGCAATTGATGCTGCCTTAGGGGAAGAAAGTCAAATTGGATTAATTGTTTTGAAAGAAGGGGCTATTTTTCCTGGAAAAGCACTTAATAAAGGATTGCCAAGTGTTGGTGACTATCACCTGAAGGCCTTTGTCAATTATCTTGATCCCTATAAACCAATGGAGACCTTGAACAACACAAGATTAAATACGGTAATGAAGCTGGCAGATATCGTAACCAGAATTATTTCTCGCGCTATCGAAGATTATTAGATTACGAGGATTAACTGCATAATTACAATTATTTGTAAATGGAAAATTCAAATATTTTAGTGGTAATTTGAACCATATCATTTGATGTTTTTTAATCTGGTACAGTATAATTGGTTTAATGTATACAAAAAGTTGAAGGGAGGAGATCTAATGAGTACTAATTGGGCGGCGGAAGATTTAATATCCTTAAGAGAAAGGGTCTATTTACACATAAAAGACCTCATTTTAGAAGGTGAATTTAAAACCGGTGATCGGCTGGTGGAAAGGGAGCTAGCTGACAGATTAAATATCAGTAGAACGCCTATTCGTGAAGCTTTATTTCGATTGGAGTCACAAGGGTTTGTAAAAACTGTACCGAGAAAAGGGGTAATTGTTGCAGACATTTCTGAGAAGGAAATTATTGAAGTTTTTACGATTCTTTCTTCTCTTGAAGTTTTAGCAGCAAAATTGGCTGTTCAAAAGTTAGACGAAGAAATAAAAAGCAAAATCTCTTCCTATATAAAAAAGGTAGAAGAGTGCTTAGACAATGAAGAGGCTTTTTCTGATTTACATGGGGAATACAATCAACTCTTATATAGTGCTGCTAAAAATTCTAAACTTCAAGAAATACTGAGCGGTTTATCTGATTATATTCGTGCTTTCGCCAAAATTGGTTATAAAAATCCAGGAAGGGCCGTACAATCGATGGAAGAACATGTTAAAATTATGGAAGCGATTATGAATCAAGAGAGCGAAATGACTGAATATTTGACAAAAATCCATATAGAAAATTCAAAAAAGGCGTATATAGAAGCGGTTAATCAAAGCAAGGAAAAAAGGAAAGGGTAAAAGGTTGTCCAAAAAGTCCAGGATAAGAAAGACTTTTGGACAACTTTTTTTATAGGATCCTACTGGATAGATTAAAGGCCAACCATAACGGATTCTGTTAGGTTTCTTAACACTTTTGCTACACTCATTGCTACAATTGGACTAGATTTAGGATTTTGTTTAAAAGGCGTATTTTGTACTTTTATTTCAACCTGACCAAAAAAGCCCCTTGCTAATATGGTGTGGAAATTTGCCTGAATGGTTGGGTCGACAAATACTTGAACTTTTGTTTTTTCGAAACCAACCCCAGCAATACTTAATGCGGCAGATACATTCACGTTTTCAGGGAATAATTTTGCAGCATTCCTAGCATTACCTTCATATATACAATAAGGCTCAGAGATTGTCTCTAAATCTACTTTTTCCTCAGCAATCGTTCCATACCAGCTTTTTGGCTGTTTCCTCGTGATAAGGCTTATTTCTTCTATATCCCCCAATACCCCAGCAGCTATTCGGTCTAAGCCAGCAATGGCGGCAGAAGGAAGGATAATTTGCTTATTACATTTTTTTGCAGTAGCTTTTAGTGTTTCATAAAATTCATGATCTGCGAAAGCTCCGACAGAGAGGACGATCAAATTACTCCCAGTGGAAAGGGCCTTTTCCCCGTAAAGCTGTAGCGCTTTATGACCCGCCGCTTCAATAATAATATCCAAATCTTGATTAAAAAACAGATTTTCGTCGGTCGTGACCACGCAATTTTGCGGAATAGATTCGTTTAAACCAAGCTTCCTTCTAACAAGAATCGATTTGACATCAACTTCGCCTGCTTGATTGGAAACGATTAAATCACTAATCGCTTTGCCAAGAGTACCATAACCGATGATCCCAGCTTTAAGCATCTTTTTATCACCTCAATAACTTTATTAAATTTTTTTGATTCTATTTATGGTATACCGTATACCTAAAAGCTTTGTTTCATTTTATCGAATTAGCCTTTTAAAAGCAAGAGATAATTATGAAAATAAAAAAACATCTAAATTTTCGAAATAATTTGCTATTTAACCTCTTTTAATGGTATATTAAATTCATTCTATATAGTTTGCAAGCTCTATATAGTGAAAATGTGAAAGGAGGGTACATAAAGTAGGAAAATTTGGATTAGTCTCCGTTGTATAATTGAAAGGGCTTACAATAAGCGAGTTTAATTGACTTATTGTAATAAACCAAGCATGTAAGGAATGATCACAAAAAAATTGGCTTTTCATTATTATTTTTTTAACATCATGGTATACAATCCACAATCCACAAAGTGCAAAAAACCCATTAGAATTTCAAGATAACATTTTTTACTGCCATGTACAAAACTGAATAGTTAAGTTAAGCAAAGAAAATTTGATTGAACATTCTTTTGATTGAAAATCTATATTTCTTCGCTTAAAAGCCAAATGCTATGAAAACCTTGCAAGATTAATTCGATTAATATCTTATAAAGCAACGGAGGAAAGATATGGAATTAACATTAGCTCACTGGGTTTATCTAGTTGTAACTGCAGCTGTCATTGTGATTATGCTATTTAGAAAAGGTGTTGTTTTACCTCTTATTATTGGGACCTTTTTAGTCGCAGCAGTATATAAAGGGAGTCTTATTGCAGGGTTTCAAGCGGTCTTTAATGCAAATCTAGTTGCCGCAAAGGAGCTATTCAGTATTTTCCTGATTATTTCCATCATGATTGGTCTTCTTAATTCGTTGAAGGATCTTGGAGCGGATAAAAGGATGGTAGTACCAATTCAAAAAATAATGGTAAACGGACATATCTCTTTTATCGTTTTAATGGTCACTACTTATGTAATTTCTCTCTTTTTCTGGCCAACACCCGCAGTTCCATTAATTTGTGCATTATTGGTTCCAGCAGCCGTGAGTGCAGGGTTGCCTGTCATGACATCCGCAATGGTCATTGTCATTGCTGGACAAGGTATGGCGCTTTCTTCAGATTATATTATGCAAGTAGCACCAATGCTTAGTGCGAAAGCAGCGGGAATTGATAAATCCGCAGTTTCAGATAAGGCATTCATTCTTTCTCTTATTACAGGGATAACCTCCTTAGCCATTGTCTATGTGAGATCTCGAAAAGCAATTACGAAAAGATCCGGGTCAGCAAATAGCTTAAATAATGAAGAAAAAGCTTTCTTTGATGTGGCCAATGAGCTTGCTGCTACGGCAGAAGAAAGTCCAGACCTTATCAAAAGAAAAGAAACATGGGGAAGATTATTTGCTATTATTGTTCCTTTGGCAATGCTCGGTGTTATGATTTTTATGTTCCAAACTAAAATTGGCGGCGGTTCAGGATTTGAAGGGGGCGACGGAGCAGCGTTTATTGGTGGAGTTGCGACTATTCTATTAGTGCTAGCGACCATTGCCTTCAACCGAATTCATGCCCTTGATAAAATTAGCGAACATATCACTGAAGGATTTGTTTTTGCCTTTAAGGCAATGGCACCGGTAATTCCAATTGCTGGATACTTTTTCATGGGAAGCGGGGATTTTTCGGGTGCTATCCTATCATTAGGTGATACCGCAGCAAAGCCTGCCTTTCTATTTGATTTAATCCAAGCAGGGCAAAATTATATCCCACATAGTCCATTTTTTGCAGCAATCAGTATATTAATTGTTGGTATCATTACGGGATTGGATGGTTCAGGGTTTGCAGGGCTACCGTTAACGGGTGCGTTGTCTGGAGCCATTGCGCCTGGAAGTCACATTGATCCTGCTGTTATGGCGGCGATTGGACAAATGGGTTCGGTCTGGAGCGGTGGTGGAACGTTGATTGCCTGGTCATCTCTTGTAGCTGTAGCCGGGTTCTTGCAAGTTTCTCCGTTGGAATTGGCCAGGAAAAACTTCGTCCCAGTCGTTTCCGGGCTTCTGCTTGCAACGATACTAGCCGTGTTTATTTGGTAAAAGTGTGTTCAAGTTTGCGAATTTCTTAGTAAAGTAGAAAATATAATTTTAGAATTAGGGGTTTTCCAAAGCTGCTATAACCTTTGGGAACTCCTTTTTTTCATTATGGTTTGAAATGGGGGATCGATCGATGGAACAAGTTAAAGTGGGGCTTGTAGGACTTGGTAAATTAGGGACCGCGATGATGACGCATTGGAATAAAATGAATATGAAGATCGGGGTGTACCATCCTTTAAAAACTAAGGCTGAACAGTTTGTGGAGCAGTTTCCAAACGGGTATATAGTAATAGAACAAGAATTAAAGGAATTAGATGTGTTAATTTTAGCTTTACCAGCAGCGACTATTATTCCATTTATTACAAATTTAAAGCATAAAGGTAATTTACTTCCTACTGTCACGATCATTAATATGGCAACGTCCTTAGATACGAAAGAAATAAAAGCAAAGTATCCTGCATTAAACATTGCTGGGGTTAAGTTTATGGGGCACTGGAAGGATTTAATGGAGCACGGCAATGGTTTATTCATTACTGAAAATACTCTGCAGAAGCCCGTTGAGGAACTCTATCAACGCCTTGGGCAGGTAAAAATAGAGAAGGAAAGCCATTTGACCGAGATCAACAAATTAGCAACCTATTATGCTGTCAAAACGGCGGTAGAATTAGAGAGGGAGTTTGAAAATAGGGGATACTCCACTGAATATGTTAAAAGAGCTCTAATTTCTATTACCCCTGAAGTAATTAGGGGATATTGTGAGGGTAGTTTAGGACATTTCGCACAGGAAATCGTCAAAGAAATTAAACAGAAACCTAAGAAAGAGCTTTAAAAAGAAAAAGTGTCAATCTAGCAGATTGGCACCTTTTCTTTATTTAATTCAGCAATAATTCAAGTAAGAACAAATACGCCATCACAATTCCAATGTAAAGGGCTGCGAAGGAAAGATTCCAATTTGATACTTTATAAGAGCTTTCCTTTACGATATTGGACATCAGTCCTAAAGTTGCATTATATGGACCAACTAAAAAGGAAGAAACAGCCCCCGCTAACATCGCAACGGTTAAGATGTGAGGTGAAATCCCCATTGCTTGTGGATTTAACCCTTCAATCATTAAAGCAAGCGAGACAGCCGGGTGCAACCCTAGAAAAGCCATCGCTAAAGGAACAAAGGGAAGCAAAATCAAGAAAACTTCAACACCAGCTAGGTGAATAAATTTCATGACCCAGCCATATAGCAGCTCATTTGTGTGCGATACATTGATGGCAGAGATGAAAAATCCAGTTGATAAAAATATAAAGAATTGATCTTTCATACTAACGGAAAAAGATTGGAAATGATTTAGCAATTGAACACCAAACTCTTTTCCTTGCTTCAAAAATAAAGACCATGTAAGGGCAAATGGGATAACCAATAAAGAAATAAGAATCAAAAACGGATAAGGAAACCTAGTTTCAACTAGCGAAATCACGACATTGAAAATGATGATGGCCAATAAAATTTGAAAGACTCTTCCAGAACGATTGATATGACCGGATTCAACCGTTACTGCTAATTCATTCACTGTCACATTATTTTGAGTTTGAAGCATTCTTTTAGATTTTCGTGCACCTATGAACCAATCAAGTCCCATTCCGATAATACTTAATGGTATAACATAAGGAAGTATGGATACCCAAGTAACTCCCGTCATCGTAATTACAATTCCGACAATCGGTGTAACCGGTGCCCAAATTAATGGCATCGCAAAGCCCCTTGTAATTGCCCTGCTCATGAACCGCTCTTTGTTATTCACCGTATACAGTCCGAGTGCAGGTCTGATCGAGAAATAAGTCATTGGCAATGTTGCAAGATTCATAAAAATACTGAAAAAGTAAGAAATCCCCGAAGTAATCATATATAATTGTCCAGAACTCTTTACACTTTTTTGAATAATGGTTTGTATCCCCCCGCTGTATCCGCCAATTTTGATCGGAATTCCTAAAATCGGAATAAGGGTAAACATCGTGAGCAAATCCAGCATTGGACCGAAGGAAAGGATATATTGCTTCCAATGGGCTCCGTTCGAAGCAAGTAAAAATACACCAAGGATTAAAAACGTACTACCTAATATTTGCACAAAACGTTTGGCTTGAAAAAACGTGCAGAATACAATAACAAGGCACAAGCTGGATAAAAGAAATCCAATATGCAAGTGGGGCTGAAGCACTGAAATTAAGTACAAGACGATCACAAAGAAAAGCAGATATCTGAGCATACCAACACCCTATCTATAAGGAAATGTAATAATTCGATAAATGAGTACCTAAAAAAGATATTGATTGTATACCAAATCTTCGAATTCCATAAAGATTAAGTCACAAATCCGCCATAATTACTTAAATTTTTGGTATTTGGTATACAAAACTCTTGAGTTTATTTAATTTCCAATATAAAATAAAACTAACAAATAACCTACAAAACAGGGGGAACTAACATGCTAAATTTTTTATTTAATTCCAAGAAAGCGGCTGAAAAAGCCGAGAGAAAATTAGCATCATTGAGAAAAACACTTAAGTTTTAAAATTTTTATTGGTGAACCGTCACATAGCAGCAGTGGCGGTTTTTTTGCGTTTGTATCATATAATGCAAAAACCGGAGAGACGTTGCCATCTCTCCGGCTGTAAGCCTTTATAAAATGTCTATACTGCAACTTCACTTGATTTTACAAGTTTAGAGTTTACAGAATCCACACTGTTACCGGAGGCTTTTACGATCTCGTTTAATTCCTCGCGTGCTGCTTCAATTGTTTCAAACCTTTCAAAAAACTTTACACCAATATGGTTTACATATTCTTTTCCTTCAAATTCTTCGAATAACTTAATCTTAATTTTTTCATCTAATACTTTTGCAATCGTATACTTTGCCTTTAATTTATCAAAGAAATAGAAATGGTAGGTTTCTACAGGTTCTAGCCCATCGTTCTCGAGACTTGTTTGAAAGGTATCTTTATTCGTTAATACAATATATTTTCCCATTTTTTCACTCCTTTAAATGAATCAACATATTTCAAACGCTTACATATTGGAGAGTAGTTAAAAGTCCAAACACCTCCTCGGAACATTGTATACCAAAATTACTTAGTTTGTATTTTATACCATAGAGTTAAATTATTCAACTGTATATTCTAAATATTTAAATAATTAATTCGTAAAAAGAGTCAGGAAGATAGATTTATAGAGGAAAACACAGATAAAGAGACTTTGAAACGACCAAAAAAGAAAATTTTTTAGTTTACTTATCTATTAGAAAGGTTGTATACTTCAGAAAAGTATCAAAATTTTTAGAAAAAACAGAAAGGGGCAATTTTATGCCGAAAGTTATCTTGCATGTTGATGGAACTACAGTAGAGCAAGAAGTGAAAGATAATGCAAACTTGGTCGTTTTAGCAGCAACACGTCTTTTACCAAAGTTAAAATATGGCTGTGGAATGGGGCGTTGTACAAAGTGTACATGTCAGGTGATTAACGGGGCAGAAGATTTAGCACCGCCGAATTGGAAAGAAGTAAAAATGCTTGGAGATAAAGTGAACGAGGGGTACCGTTTAACTTGCCAATTAACGATCCAGCGGGATATTGAAATTTCTCAAGAAAATATTTCAGTCCAGGCTCCTAAAAAACAATCAGCTATTCAAAATTAATTGATGGTTATTTTTTTAGTTAATTAAATGGTATACAAAATACATTAATGCTCAAAGGAGAGTTGAGATGGAGTGTTATGATTTAACCAGGATGACATGGAAAGAGGTTGAAGAAGCATTAAAAAGTGTTCAAGTTGCAATAATTCCTGTCGGTGCCCATGAACAGCATGGACCCCATATGGTGGAAAGCTGTGATGCTGTTTTAGCTGAAAAGATGGCAAAGCGGCTTGGTGAGAGGATGTTTCCTTATGCGGTGGTTACGCCAACGGTGAATATGGGTGTTTCGGAACATCATATGAATTTTCCCGGAACCATTTCACTGAAGCCATCCACACTCATTGCGATTTTAAAAGATATGATCTCCTCTTTGAAGCATCATGGAATTAACAAGTTCTTATTATTAAATTCACATGGAGGAAACCAATCTACACTTAATGTTGCATCACTAACCATAACGAATGAACTAGATGTAGAAGTTTACTATGCAAAAACCACTGCATCTGCAAAAAACTCCATTCAAAACAATATTGGTTCAAGATTATTTGGTCACAGCTGTGAACGTGAAGTATCGGAAGCATTATATTTAGCGCCAGATATGGTGCGTCTTGAACAACTAGAAAAAGGAGATATACAGGAAGAAGGCAGATGGAAGCAGCTAAGACCTGGCCAAGCAATACAAGGGTTTTATCGTTATGAGGAAATGACCAAAAATGGATGTATTGGGGATGCAACAAAAGCCAGTTTTGCAATAGGCCGTGAGATCGTAGAGGAGTCCCTGGATAATCTTTCAGGAGAGCTCTTTAAATTATTAAACATCCATGTGGATGTCCATTCTTAATAGAGATAAGGCAAAATATTATTTTATACTAATCTTTAAAAAATTCTAAAAATTGTGTTTACAAGTAGTCGTTTATCGGTTACTATTAAATCAAGGTATACCAAATACACTATTACCACAGTGGAAACGGTAAAAAACTAGTAAAATTTATTTTTTTATCGAATTTTGGTATACAAAATATCAAATGCCAATAGCAGCATTGAAAATCTACATAAAAACTAAGGAGGAGATTTAAAATGGCAGAATTATTATCAAAAGATGAGTTTCGCAAGGAATTAGAGGAAGCAATTAAAGGAAATCATAGCCAAAAGGCTCCGTTCACTTTAGCTTGGGCTGAAGGTAAATTGGAAAGAAAACACTTTGCTAGATGGGCAGAAAACCATTATCACTACGTTGGCCCATTCGCTGATTACTTAGCGTATATTTATCACAATACTCCAACCGATCCAAAATTCGAAGCTGCAAAAGATTTCACCTTACAAAATATGTATGAAGAAGAAATCGCAGCTGACCGCCACACAGATCTCCTTATTCGTTTTGCTGAGGCATGTGGAACGACTCGTGAACGTGTAATGAATCCTGAAAATATGGCTCCAACTACATTAGGATTACAGAGCTGGTGTTTCGCGGTTGCAGCACGTGAGAATTTCGTTGTTGCCACTGCTGCATTAGTAGTTGGACTTGAGTCGCAAGTTCCAGATATTTACCGAAAACAAACTCCGGCTTTACGTGAGCAATACAACTTTACAGATGAAGAAATTGAATTCTTCGATCTACACATTGTTTCAGATGAAATTCATGGTGAGCGCGGTTATAAAATTGTCCTTGACCACGCAGACACACCAGAATTACAACAGCGCTGCCTAGAAATTGTAAGGACTGGAGCAAAAATGCGCCGCATGTACATGGATGGATTATGGAAGGAATATTTAGAACAAGACCTAGGTGCTTTAGTAGAAACAAAATAATATCTGTATATGAAAATATAAATAAGTAATTTTCTTCCTAATTGTGGGCCGTCAGAATAATCTTGTAGTTAAAGGTTTAATTGACGGCCGCTTTTATTAGAAAGTTTTAATTAAATAAATGAAAAAGGTGATCGTAGTGATAACTACAAAAGTGAAAACATTTAATAACTATATAGATGGGATTTGGCAGGAATCGGTAAGCAAAAAAACGTTTAATAGTTTAAATCCTGCCAATAAAGAAGAAGTAGTCGGGGTTTTCCAGGCTTCCAATGAAGATGACGTAAATTTAGCCATTGAAGCTGCCCAAAAAGCATTCACAGGTTGGGCTAAAACAGCGCCATCCAAACGAGCTGCCATTTTAAATCAAGCAGCAAGTATTCTAGAGCAAAAAGCTGATCAGTTAGCTGAAGAGTTAACCCGTGAAGAAGGTAAACATGTTACTGATGCTAAGAATGAAGTGTTACGCTCTGCTCAAACACTCCGATACTATGCTGTTGAGGGGCAAAGTTTTACAGGTGAAACATTTCCAAACGATGATCCAAATATGAAGGTATCCACGGAAAGAGAACCGCTTGGAGTGGTGAGCGTCATAACTCCTTGGAACTTTCCTCTATCGATTCCTGCCCGAAAAATCGCTCCCGCTTTAATCACAGGTAATACGGTGGTTTTTAAGCCTTCTTCTGATACACCACTCATTGCCGTACGCCTTGTTGAAGCACTTTACGAAGCAGGCATACCAAAAGGTGTTATTAATTTCGTAACGGGCAAGGCAAGTGACATTGGTGACCGATTGGTAACCCATCCGTCCGTAAGGGCTGTCACGTTTACAGGCTCAACTGCAGCCGGTGAAGACATTCATCGTAAAGCTGCTATTACAACACGAACGCAGATGGAACTTGGTGGGAAAAACCCATTAATTGTCATGGATGATGCTAACCTTGATTTAGCTGCAACCCTGACCGTTAATGGTGGTTTCTCTCTAACAGGGCAGGCTTGTACCGGAACGAGCAGGGTCATTGTAATGAAGGAAGTAATAGAGGATTATATTCAAAAGCTTGTCGAAAAGACCAGTGCCCTAAAAATCGGAAATGGTTTTGAAGCAGGTGTAAAAATAGGACCACTTGCAAACGAAAAACAAATGAAAAATGTTTTAAAGTATATCGAGTTTGGTAAAGAAGATGGTGCCGAATTGGTTTATGGCGGTGAGGCATTAACAACAGGCGATTACGAAAAAGGCTACTTTGTAAGACCAGCCATTTTTACAAATGTAAAGCCAAACCATCGAATTGCTAAAGAAGAAATCTTTGGACCTGTCGTGGCCATTATTGAAGTGGATACATATGAAGAGGCCATTGCTGTTGCCAATGATGTTGAGTACGGATTATCTGCTTCCATCGTGACCAATAATCTGAAGATTGCCAACCAATTTACCAAAGATATTCAAGCCGGAACGGTAAAAGTAAATCGGACGACGACTGGTAATTTAATGAATGCGCCTTTTGGTGGTTTGAAAAAATCAAGCACTTCAACATTCCGTGAATCTGGAAGAGTGGGTCTTGAATTCTTTACACAATTGAAAACGGTATATATCGGTTATTAAAAAAATGAAAAGGAGAACATAAAATGAAAACAGCATTAAAATTAGAATTAGAAGAAGCAAAATTAATGATTGAGGCGGCTAAGAAAAAATCAGAAGAAATCAATGTTCTTGAGACGATTGCTGTTGTGGATGACGGAGGAAATCTCATTGCATTAGAGCGGATGAATGGAGCTCGAATCACTGGTCCCGAAATTTCCATTGCCAAAGCCTATACTGCAGCAGGGCATAAACGATCTACTCACCTATTTAATAAAGAACCAAATGGTCCTGCACTTCCGGGAAATGAGGCATTTGGTATTAACCAAATTATTCCGGGGAAATTTGCGATTTTTGTAGGTGGATTCCCGATTGTGGTTAACGGTGAAGTAATTGGCGGCATTGGGGTAAGCGGTGGAAATGGTGAACAAGATACAGCAGTTGGAACGGCAGCACTTCAAGCATTACAAAACTATGTAGAAAAAGATGGACTTGAAGTCATTACTACAGCAGATATTAAAAAATAGTGAGCTCATTCAATTAAAAGCTTAGACAGAATGAGGCCCATGTTCATTCAACCGGAAGGGATTGTTATCAAAGAAATAGATGTTTGGTTGAAGAAAGGGGATACACATGTGAAACCGTATGTTGATTTAGCGATTGGGTTTGCCCGCACTGGTGTAACAGGCTACGGGGGCGGGCCCTCTACAATTCCGTTGATTGAATATGAAGCGGTCAAAAAATATCATTGGACATCTGAAGAAGAATTTTCCGAGATTTTGGCGATGGCCAATACATTGCCAGGGCCAATTGCGACAAAAATGGCGGCCTATATTGGATTTAAAGTGAAGGGTACATTAGGAGCAACCGTGGCCATTCTTGCTCATATCCTGCCATCAATCATTGCAATGTTAGCCTTATTAACTGCACTTTATTCGTTTCGGAATTCCCCGATTGTGAGTGGAATGGTGCAAGGGGTTACGCCTGTAATTGGATTTATGCTCGCGGAAATGGCTTACCGGTTTTTCCAAAATGGTCGAAAAGGACTTGGTTTATCGAAAATGGTAAGCCTATCTGTCCTATCATTAATCGTAGTCCAGTTCCTAGGATTACATCCAGGAATCTTAATTGCTATTTTTCTAATTACTGCCTTTATTATTGCAGACCGTAAAGAAAAAGCTGCCGCCAAACAGGCCGAAGTTGTTGTTAAAAGAAAGGAAAAAAGTTCATGATCTATTTGCATATTTTTTGGGCATTTTTAATTTCGAATTTACTGGGCTATGGGGGCGGTCCTGCTACAATTCCATTATACCAAAATGAAGTCGTTAATCATTATCATTGGATGTCAGCATCCGAATTTGGGAATATATTAGCGATTGCGAATGCCCTGCCTGGTCCAATTGCAACCAAAATTGGCGGGTTTATCGGCTATCAAGTGGGTGGTCCGATTGGCGCAATTATTGGGCTGGCAGCTACAATCCTTCCCTCTGCTATAGCTGTAATAATCTTGTTTAAATTTGTAAATTTATTTAAAGATAACGCAAGAGTCAAGCTTATGACCAAGTCTGTACAGCCCATTATCGCTATCTTGCTAGGTGTAATGGCTTATCAATTTTTCTTAACGGCTTTTGAAAAAAGCGGGGTTTTTCATTTAGTTTTGTTAGCTGTAGTGAGCTATTTCGCCTTAATTAAAATTAAGCTCCATCCATCATTACTGATTCTTGGAGCGCTGATCTATGGCGGGGTATTTTTATCATAATGGATAAAAGAGAATGAAAATACTTAGAAATAAGCGGGTGTGATGAATGGATATTAGATGGGAGGAAAACAATCTTTTATCAGTACGAGAACATGCATATTTATACTTAAAAGAAATGATTCTTGAAGGTGAATATAAAGCCGGTGATCGGTTGATTGAAAGAGAACTCGCTGGGAAACTGAATATTAGCCGCACCCCAATCCGAGAGGCTCTGTTTCGTTTGGAATCTCAAGGATTTGTAAAAACCGTACCCAGAAAAGGGGTAGTCGTTTCCAATATTTCAGAAAATGAAGTTATCGAAGTGTTTACGATTCTTTCTTCTTTAGAAGTTCTCGCTGTCAAATTAGCCGCAGAAAAAATGGATGAGGATACCAAAGTAGAACTTGATCAAAAAATCCAAGAACTGATGGAACTCGAAGCAGGAGCGGAAGAAAATTATAATCTTGAACATATTCAAATGAATCGCCTTATCAACAAAGCATCGAAAAGCCCAAAATTGTTTGAAATTCTTTCCAGTTTGATTGATTTTATTCATATGGCTGCCAATATGGGATACGAAACACCAGGGAGACGTAAAGATTCTCTAAGGGAACATATTGAAATCATGAAAGCATTACGTAATCAAGAAACAGAATTAGCAGAGTATTTTATGAGAATTCATATCGAAAACTCAAAAAAAGCGTATATCACCTATATACAGAACCGGAAAGAGAAGCTAAATAAAAGGAAAATGGAAATCCCCTCTAAATGATTTACTAATAAGAAGATAAAAAAGGGAGGACTTGGGAGATGCCGAAAATTCATTTTGTTAACAATGATAAACAATTAGAGGTGCCGGAAAATTCGAATATTTTAAGAATGTCTCTTCGCTATGACGGAGAACTTCCAAACCGTTGCGGCGGAGGAATTTGCGGAACATGTGTTTTTAAAGCGATTGAAGGAGCAGAATACCTGGATAAAGTAAAAATTCAAGAAAAAAGAAAATTAGGTGAAGAATGGCTTGAAAAAGGCTACCGCCTTGGGTGCCAAACCTTTGTAACCAACGGAGATGTCTCCCTATCCTGGGATGAAGAGGTGACAAAGCAGGTAATTAAAAGAAAGCCAGATAAACTTCAAAAAGAAGTAACTTCGGTTTAGCTATTACTCTAAAATTTGTATTCTAGTAGATTAATATCATGAGGATTGGCGGGTGATCTTATGTGGGTATGTAACAGTCATATGAAGGAAATTATTGCATTAATGGATACTCCCCATATTAGTAAAGCATCATATCAAATAAAATGCTCGGCTTGTGATAACCGTGCTATTGCAAAGGCGTATTTTGCGCATAAACCATTCCGTCTTCAAAAAAATCAGAAGGAACTTGTAAAATGATTCATAAAAGAAAACAAGGCGCATATTGCGCCTTTTTATTATTTTAATAAGGTTATCTTACATACTTTTGCTCAGAAATGAAATTTCCATGTTATGAAAGCTTCCATAATTTAAGATTCACATCCTCCGATATGGCATACTTAAATCAAATTAAACGGATTTAATCATGTAGCTTAAAGGAGGTATTAGGTTGATGATTCGTTATTTTGTTCAATTCTTCACACTATTACTGTTCTATTCAATTGGGAATGGTATTGTATCATGGTTGCAACTTCCAATACCAGGAAGCGTTGCGGGATTATTTCTTTTATTTCTTGCCCTGAACTTTAAAGTTTGTGAACTCAAGTGGGTAGAAGCAATTGCCCAATTGCATATTAAGCACATTACACTGCTATTTATTCCATTTACTGTCGGCATATGGAAAAGTATTGGGATTTTCCAATTGGAGGGAGCAAAGCTTGCCGTGGTTCTGGCAATAAGCAGTTTGGTTGTCCTGCTTGCAACTGCAGTTATTGCAGAAACCATAGAAACAAGAACAAAAAGGAGGAAACAAGGTGGAAAAATGGATTGAAAGTTTATTCATATGTACTGGGATCACGTTACTAAGTTACATTGTAGGTGTACGTGTTTTTCAAAAATTTAGTAAGCCTTGGCTAAATCCATTATATACAGTGACAGTTTTTATTATTAGTGTATTGTCTTTGCTTCACATGAATATGAAGATTTATACTTCCGGGACGGGGATTTTTTCACTGCTATTAGGAACAGCCACTGTTTCTCTTGCCGTACCTTTATATAAGCAGATTCTTCTCATAAAAAAATATCTACCGGTTATTCTTTCGGCTGTGTTTCCTGGAACGGTATTGGGCGTTGCTTCAATTGTACTTTTAACAAAAGCACTCCATTTAAACCAAAAAATCATGGTTTCCTTACTACCCAAATCAGTTACCGCTCCTATTGCCCTGTCGATTTCCAACTCACTTGGAGGAATTCCATCACTAACAGTCCTTTTTGTTTTCACCTCAGCCATTTTTTCACTGATCATCGGTCCACTCCTTTTAAAACACGTAAGGATCAAAAGTGGTGTTGCAAAAGGACTAGCATTAGGGACATCAGCACAGGCAATAGGAGCCAACCGTGCCTTTGAGTGGGGGGAATTTGAGGGTGCGATGGGAAGTATTGCGATGATCATTGCAGGTGTGGTGATGTCACTATTAACACCTCTTCTTATAATGCTATATCTTTAAAGATTGCATAAACCATGATTTCCCATATACAATTAGGTTAGTCTATTTCCTGATGAAGGAGAGGAAACGATGTTATTATCAATGGAAACAAAACTTCAATACCACCACTGGGCCAACCGTACACTATTAGAACATATTAATCAATTAGATGAGGAGGTTTTTATTAAAGAAGTTAACAGCATTTTTCCGTCACTTGCAGCCATTTTTAACCATATTTATTCTGTTGATTCTATGTGGCTGAAACGAATTTCCGGTGAAAAAACACCCGTTTTAGAAGCGATAAAATTTGATATTCCGTCCATGGCCATTCAAGCATTTGATCAACTTCATCAACAATTCAACCAACTGTATATAATAGAAGGAAAAATTTCGTATCAAAATTCAAAAGGCGAAATTTTTCAAAATGAGCTTTACGAAATCATTGAACACCTCGGCAATCATGGGACCTACCATCGCGGGAATGCCTCAGCAGTGCTCCATCAACTCGGACATAATAGTGTTTCTACCGATTTAATCTTTTTCCTTAGAATGGTTAACAAATGATTAATAGTAAATACTATTCAATTAATAATAAATTACAAACAAAAGGGCATCAGACATTGATGCCCTTTTTCCATTTTGTCATATCTTCCTGCAGAATTATTTTACATTTTGTCTAATGAATGCGCTTTCTCACTTGGATATAATATTTAAAAAGAATAACAATTTGGAATGTTGGGATATTTGTCGCATTCCAAATGATTCCACCGTTGGTAAAATAATATTGTAGTAGAAAGTAGGTGATACTTCCCGATTTATATTTGTCGAAATAAAGGAAACATAAAAGTTTTAAATTTCGGACAAAGGGTGTGTTGAATTTGAGTCAAAACCAAGAGAATTTGAAAAAAGAGTTAAAAATTCGCCATATTACGATGATTTCCATCGGGGGAGTAATCGGTGCTGGCCTTTTTATGGGAAGTGGTGCCGTTATCCACTCTGCTGGCCCTGGTTCGATTATCTCTTACGGACTAGCCGGGCTGCTTGTCATTTTCATCATGAGGATGCTTGGGGAAATGGCTACTGTTAATCCGACAAGTGGATCTTTTTCTACATATGCACGTGAAGCAATCGGCCCATGGGCCGGATATACCATAGGTTGGCTTTATTGGTTCTTCTGGGTGATCGTAATTGCGATCGAAGCAACAGCAGGAGCAGCCAATATACAGTACTGGTTCCCCAATATCCCAGCCTGGTTATTAAGCTTAGTTTTAACGATTTTATTAACCCTCACCAATGTTTACTCTGTAAAATCTTTTGGTGAATTTGAATATTGGTTTTCTTTCATCAAAGTTGCAACCATCACTTTGTTTCTAATCGTTGGTCTCGCGGTTATATCTGGTCTTATGCCCGGCGTGACAGCTCCAGGGGCTTCTAACTTAACTGGCTTAGGTGGATTTATGCCGCACGGGATCAGTTCCATTCTTCTTGGAATTACGGTGGTCATTTTCTCGTTTATGGGTACCGAGATTGTTGCTGTTGCCGCAGGGGAATCAGCAGAACCTGCAAAAGCCGTTCGAATTGCCACAAATAGTGTTATTTGGCGGATTCTTATCTTTTATATCGGATCGATTGCAGTTGTTGTTACCTTGCTTCCTTGGAATTCTGCTAATCTTTTAAAAAGTCCATTCGTTGCCGTCCTTGAGCATGTTGGAATTCCTGCGGCAGCACAAATAATGAATTTTGTTGTCTTAACGGCAGTCCTTTCCTGTTTAAATTCAGGCCTTTATACCAATTCACGGATGTTGTATGGAATGGCGAAAACAGGGGATGCACCAAAAGCGTTCTTAAAGCTTAGTAAAAAAGGTGTTCCGGCAAATGCAGTGCTTTTTGGAACAGTTTTTGCTTACATTGGTGTCATCTTCAATTATTTTTCACCTGATAAAGTCTTCCTCTTTCTAGTAAATGCTTCAGGGGGAATAGCCCTATTAGTTTACCTTGTAATTGCTGTTTCCCATTTAAAAATGCGACGTAAAGTCCAGCGCGAGAATCCTGAGCTTCTTAAGGTAAAAATGTGGTTATTCCCTTATTTAACCTATGTGACCATCGCAGGGATTATCGTCATTTTAGTCGCAATGGTCTTTATTGACTCCATGCGTTCACAAGTACTGTTAACCTTACTTATTGCTGTACTCGTAGTAGCATCTTATTTCTTCATTCGCGGCAAAAAAGGCGATGCTGCTGAAATCGATGACAGCGACATTTCTACCTCTAAGACAATTAAAACATAAATCCTACTCGTATAAATGTTAATGGCTCAGGTATTTTCTCCTGAGCCTTTTTCCCCTTTCTTAAGCTCATTCATTCTTGATTTGGTTATTTTATTTTTAAGAGTTTGAATATTCTTTGCAATCTCTTAATAAAGTATTACAAAATATTCATGTTTGTTTCATATCGGCTTTACTTTGTTTCGGTACGATTTAAAGTGCAAAACAAAACCAAAAAGGCATAGAAAAACATGAGGGGGGATTGATTATGGGGAAAAGGTCACTGTTTAAGATGGCTGCGGTTGGATTACTATCCGTTTCACTTATTGCAGGATGTTCTAGTTCATCATCATCGGGGACAAAAAAGGATGACAGCAGCAAGAATCTTTCCATTGAGGAGATTACGAAAAAGGCACAAAAAGAAGGAGAAGTAAATTCAGTTGGAATGCCAGATGCATGGGCAAACTGGAAACAAACTTGGGACGATTTAAAATCGAAATACAAAATTAACCACACCGATACCGATATGTCGAGCGCAGAGGAACTTGCAAAATTTGAATCAGAAAAGGATAATGCGACCGCTGATATTGGTGATGTAGGGATTAACTTCGGTCCGCTTGCAAAAGAAAAGGGCTTGACGCTTCCATACAAAACCTCTTATTGGAATGATGTCCCAGATTGGGCTAAAGATGATGAGGGACACTGGATGGTGGGCTATACGGGTACCATTGCTTTCATTACAGATAAAACAAACGTCAAAAACCCACCAAAATCCTGGAAGGATTTAGTGGATGGCGATTATAAAGTAACGGTTGGAGATGTGTTGAAAGCAAGCCAGGCCCAATTTGCCGTATTGGCTGCTGCTTTTGCTAATGGTGGAGATGAAAAAAACATCCAGCCGGGTGTAGATTTCTTTAAAGATTTAGCTAAAAAGGGCCGCTTAGTCACAACGGATCCTAAGTTAACCGCGTTAGAAAAAGGAGAGGTCGACGTTGCTTTAGTTTGGGACTTTAATGGTCTTGGATACCGTGACCAAATTGATCCGAATCGTTTTGATGTGGTCATTCCAGAAGAAACATCCGTGATGTCAGGTTATGCTTCTGTTATTAATAAATATGCCAAACATCCTAATGCCGCCAAACTTGCTAGAGAATATATTTTCTCAGATGCAGGGCAGTCAAATCTAGCACGAGGCTACGCACGACCAATTCGTCAAAATGTAAAACTTCCGGAGGATGCCAAGGCAAAGCTGCTACCGGATGAAATGTACAAAAATGTAAGGCCGGTAAAAGATATGAA
This sequence comes from Neobacillus cucumis, assembly GCF_016107705.1. Next base: position 75,036 of record NZ_JAEHGC010000007.1, on the reverse strand, counting down.
GGCGTGGGAACAAACAGTTCAACAATTATTAGATTTATGGCAAAGTCAGGTGCTTGTTAATGTCAAATAAGCTTATTTTTATCATGTTGGATGGGTTACGCTATGATACTGCTAGCAGCCAGATGGGCTATATGCATCATCTGATAGAAAAAGGAAACGCTTCACGGTTTAAGGTGAAGTCGGAGTTACCGAGTCTATCACGCCCGTTATATGAGGTGTTACTAACCGGGACTCCTGTCGTTAAAAATGGAATTACCACCAATCAAACAGTCAGGTTGTCACATGAAGAAAGTTTATTCCACTTAACAAAGAAAAATGGACTGAAAAATGCAACGGCATCTTATTATTGGGTAAGTGAACTTTATAATTCAGCTCCTTTTAATCCAGGTACTGATCGGATTCAATTAGATGGCCAGAAACCGATTGAAAGAGGAATTTTCTACTGGGAGGACCATTATCCTGATTCGCATTTATTTGCCGATGCTAATTATCTTCTTCAATCATATGGACCAGATTTCCTCTATGTTCATTCGATGAATATTGATGATGATGGCCATAAATATACGGCAGATTCTGCGCAGTATCGAAATCGGGCGATTGCCGTTGATATGATTCTAGCAAGTGTCCTGCCAAATTGGCTGGAGGCCGGCTACCAAATCATTGTTACTGCCGATCATGGGATGAATGATGATGGCCAGCATGGGGGAACGACAGTGGCCGATCGTGATGTTCCTTTGTTTATTGTTAGTCAAAGAGTAAAAGCTGGAATATATGAAGAGGAAATACCACAATTGCAAATTGCCCCTTTAGCATGTGAATTGTTGTCGATTCAACCATCTGCGGCGATGCAAAAGCTATCCATACCAATCCAAAAAGGGGCGCCTTCTTTGTAAGAAGGCGTTTCTTCGTAAAAATGGGTTCCCTTAAAACCACCGTGCTTGCGGTTTTTAGAAAGGAGTTTTCCGATTGAAACGTGTTAATGGCATGCTAATTGCCAGTATCATTCCTTTTTTTCTTATCATTCTTCTCTTTTTATTTGTTCCGCTATTTTTTATGATTTTAAGCAGCCTTCAGGGGAATGGGGGAACAGGTTTTACCTTTGATCAATATAAAGAAATGATTAAAAATGTTTATTATCATCAAGCCTTTAAAAATAGTATTTTAATATCACTTTTTTCAAGTCTAATAGCCATTATTTTAGCCGTGTTCGCAACCTATTCGATCACTCTTTTTTCTAAAAGTATCCAGGATCGTATTTTAGTTTTTGCCAATATGACTGCAAATTTTGCGGGGATTCCGCTCGCATTTGCATTTATTGTTTTATTAGGAAACAGTGGATTATTTACCTTGCTATTTAAATATTTTGGCTGGGACATGCTGAGTCACTTTAATTTATATTCTTGGTCGGGAATGGTCCTCATTTATGTTTATTTCCAGTTGCCACTAGCGGTTATGATGCTTTATCCCATCTATCAAGGAATTCAGGCACAGTGGAAGGAAGCTGCCTTCCTGCTGGGCGCCTCGCCTGCACAATTTTGGCTGAAAATCGGGGTTCCAATTATCAGCCCAAGTATCGCCGGAACTTTTAGTATTCTATTTGCAAATGCCATGGGCGCCTATGCTTCAGCGTATGCCCTGGCTGGAAGTACGTATAATCTCGTTACCATCAGGATTGGTGCTCTAACGACCGGTGATATTTTTGCTAAACCTGAGCTGGGAAGTGCCGTTGCCTGTATTTTAGGAGTTACCTTAGTGATTGCCTTGCTAATTAATGAATGGTTAACCCGAAAAATTCGGAGGGATTTATCATGAAAAAACCATTCTATCATTATATTACAATTACAATCGTCCTCCTGTATTTATTGGTCCCGTTATTGGGAACATTTCTATATTCATTTGCTACTTCCTGGCACAAAACAATTCTTCCTGAAGGAATGACCTTTAAATGGTATCTCGATCTATTTGGCGATGTTCGTTTTTTAAGCTCGTTAGGCCGGTCCCTGATCATATCTTTAGGTTCAACGATTATTACACTAGTGATTATGGTTCCCGCGATATTTTCGATTGTTCTTTATGCGCCAAAATTAGAAAAATTAATTCAGTCACTGATTGTAATGACCTATGCCATGCCGGGAATTATTTTGGCGGTAGGTTTAATCCGCGCTTACTCAAATAGCGGTATTTCGATGGTAGTTGTGACCATGGGGGCCTATTTTGTAGGGATTCTTCCTTATATGTATCAGGGGACGCGGAATTCCTTGCGAAACATTCACGCCGAATCTTTAATGGAAGCAGCAGAAATGCTGGGTGCAAGCCGTTTAACGGCATTTTTGAAAGTAATTGTACCAAACATCATGTCGGGAATACTTGTATCCGCTTTGCTTTCGTTTTCCATCCTGTTCGGGGAATTCGTCCTGGTGAATCTATTAGTGGGAGGCAGCTTCGAAACAGTTCAAGTCTATTTATATCAAAAATTAAACCAAAGCGGGCATATCGCAAGTGCTATAGTCGTTTGTTACTTTGTGTTAATTAGTATTCTTTCTGCGATTATGGTGAAAGCGACTCGTACCAAAAAGGAGACTGTCTAAATATGAGTTTTGTAACGATCGAAAATCTAAAAAAATCGTTTCATCAAGAAACTGTGTTACATTCGATCAACCTTTCGATTAATGAGGGGGAATTCGTTACCTTGCTAGGTCCGAGCGGCTGCGGAAAAAGTACACTATTACGCTCGATTGCCGGTCTGTTAACGCCTGAAGAAGGGTTGATTTATATTGACCGTAAGAATGTGACAAATGCAAAACCTAAAGACCGGCAAGTGGGGATGGTTTTTCAATCGTATGCATTGTTTCCTAATATGACAGTTCAAGAGAATATCGAATTTGGCTTAAAAATGAAGAAGCTTGATCAGCAGACGATTACAAGGAAAGTGGCACGTATTGTTGAATTAGTAGAATTGGGTGGAAAGGAAGCATCCTATCCGCGTGAGTTGTCAGGGGGACAGCAGCAGCGGGTGGCACTCGCACGTTCCCTTGTGACCGAACCGAAAGTTTTGTTGCTCGATGAGCCTCTCAGTGCCCTTGATGCACAAATTCGGAAAAATTTACAAAAACAGCTGCGGACGATTCAGCAGGAGCTTAATATGACTACTGTTCTTGTCACCCATGACCAGGAAGAAGCGATGGCAGTAAGTGACTATATTTATATTTTAAATAATGGAGTCATTGCTCAAAGCGGTACTCCGCATGAAATTTATACCCGCCCGGCAAACGAATTTGTTGCAAGATTTATTGGAAATTACAATGTTCTAACAGGTGAGCAATTATCAAAATTATTTGGGAATATGGAGACTTTTTCAAATAATTTGTATGCGATTAGACCGGAAGCATTCAGTACAAACCCTTTGCACGAGGCCTATGAAATTTCAGGTGAAATTAAAGCTGCCATGATGCTCGGAAATATAACACGTTACGAACTTGATGCCAATGGAGTAACGGTTACGGCGGATCATTTACACAAAAATGATGCGAGTCTGCAAAGAAATCAATTCCAAAAACTCTATCTTCATCGGAAGGATGTGATTCCATTATCATGAGCGTAGTGTTAAATGAACGGCAGCAATACATTTTGGAGCAGCTGGACCGTGAAAAAAAGGTTCTTGTAGCCTCGCTTGCAGAGAAATTGGGAGTTGCTCCTGAGACCATTCGACGAGATTTAGATACATTGGAAAAAGAGAAGAAATTAAAAAGGGTACACGGTGGAGCAATAAAATATCATCAAAACAATCAGGAACCTCACTTTGCAAAAAAAATGAAGGTTAAAACGGGTGCGAAAGAGGCAATTGGCAGAAAAGCCGCCGAGTTCATCGAAGATGGGGACACGATAATGATTGATGTCGGTACCACCACGATTCATCTTGCAAAAGCGATTTCTGGTGTGAAAGACGTAACAATTGTGACGAATTCCTTGGCAGCGGCAGAAGAGTTAAATACCCGTTTAGAGAACCAAGAATTTGATGGGAAAATTATTGTTCTTGGCGGTATTACCAATCCAACCCAAAAATCAATTGTCGGAGCTATGACTTGTAAAATGTTGAAGGGGTTCCGATTTGACAAATTATTTTTATCGTGTGGCGGCATTACAATGGATGATGTAAGTGATTTTGATTTTGAAGAATGTTTGGTTTCATCAACGATGATTGAACGGGCCAATCAAGTATTTCTTCTTCTAGATTCCTCAAAAGTAGATCACGAGTCCTTTTATAAGATTTGTTCGTTATCAACGGTCGATTGTATCATTTGTGATAAAGAGATGCCCACAGCATGGAAACAAAACAAATTGGATCAGAGGTTACAATGGGTGCGTGTAGAAGGTGGGGATTTGGATGAAGGTTGATTATCATTTGCATTTAGAAGAGGGGCCTTATTCATTTCGCTGGCTTGACAGGACAAATAGGGCCATGAATCATTTCTCCCCCATTGATGGGAAGGTTCACACAATTGAGTGGCTGCATCAAAGTATGGCGCGTTTAACTGAGCGTGTCCAAAAGGGATCGTATGACTCCTCTTGGATTGATTTATATTTAAAAGAAGCGAAAACAAAAGGATTGCGGGAAGTAGGGATTGTCGATCACTTGTATCGTTTTAAAGAAACAAGGCCGTATTTTGAAAAGTATTTGGATTTAGGGGAAACCGCCCTTGGAAAGATGCAGCGAAAATGGCTGGACCAAGTGATGACAGAATCAATGGAGGATTTTGTTCGGGCGATTGCGGATGCGAAACAACGCTGGGAAGCAGAAGGGATTACTCTTCGTTTAGGAATTGAAGCGGATTATTTTCCCGGGGGAGAGGAGTGGCTGCAGGAACTGCTTGGGTCTAACGAATGGGATTATGTGATTGGTTCCGTTCATTATCTGTATGGGTGGGGCTTCGACAATCCAGAAACGCAGCAGCGATTTTCTGAGTTTCATTTGGAAGCCCTTTATGAGGATTTTTTCAATGTAGTAGAGAAGGCAATCCGCAGTAAGCTTTTTTCCTTTGTTGCTCATTTGGATAACTTAAAGGTGTTCAATTATCGTCCGGAGGAAAGCCTTCTATTGGGTCATTACGAAAAAATCGCCAAAGCTCTGGTGGAAACGGATACAGCAACAGAAATAAATGCCGGTTTATATTATCGCTATCCTGTTAAGGAAATGTGTCCTAGTCGAACCTTTTTAGATGTATTAATTCAAAAAGGTGTTCGCTTTACCACCTCATCTGATTCGCATTTTCCAGATGATATCGGTGCCTATATTGATTTGAACACAAAAACACTTTTGGAGAAAGGGATAAAAGAAATAGCTACTTTTGAAAAAGGGAAAAGAATAATGAAACCACTAGGCTGATGACACAGTGCCTGGCACCATGTGAAAAATTCACATTGGTGCCAGGCACTGTGTTCAATTTTTCACTAAGTAATTTTCCGATATCAATGAATTAATTTGTATTACGAAATAATTATGAATTTATAAATTTTTCTGAAAAATATATTGAAATCGATTTCAAAATGGATTAAAGTGGAGTTGTATCGATTGATTGAAATCGATTTCAACGCTCAAACCAACTTGAATAAAGGGGGGAGAAGGGGGGATTTGTTTGGCAACAATTGCCGATGTAGCAAAGAGAGCAGGGCTTTCACGAGCGACCGTTTCAAGGGTGCTCAACAATCATCCAAATGTAACGGAGGATAAAAAGAGATTGGTTCGTGAGGCAATGGAGGCATTAAATTATGTCCCAAACACAACTGCTCAGAGGCTGCGAAATCAAAAAACAGATACCATTGCCATTTTAGTTCCAGTTCTGACAAACCCGTTTTTTGCGTACCTGCTGGAAGCGATGGATATGGTTGCAACTCAGAATCATCTTCAGTTACTGATTTGCCAAACGAGATACAGCAAACAGAAGGAACTAGATTTTCTCGAGTTATTACGAACAAAACAGGTGGATGGATTAATCTTAACCTCGTACGAAAATGAATGGAAAAAAATTGAGCCATATGCAGAACTTGGTCCTATGGTGTTATGTAATGAATATGAAAGACAAACAAAGGTGCCGGTAGTCCGAATGGATCAAGTAGAGGCAAGTTACATAGGGACACGGCATTTAATTGAGCAAGGTCATGAACGAATTGCTTGTACAAACGGTGATAAAAGTAATCTTGGAAAGGACCGCCAAGCGGGTTATCGGAGAGCGTTGGAGGAATATGGTCTTCCGATCCACCAAGAATGGGTATTTTCCAATGTTTACGATATTGAGGATGGAAAAAGGACCTTGAGAACCATCATGAATATGAAGGACAGGCCAACAGCCGTATTTACTGGCAGTGATCAAGTAGCAGCGGGAATGATCATGGCAGCGAAGGCGCTTGGAAAAAAGGTTCCGGACGATATCGCAATAATTGGTTTTGATGATCAACCCATTGCCAATGTTGTCGAACCCGCTTTGACAACCATCCGACAGCCCATTGAAGAGATGGGAAAAACAGCAATGGATGTGATGATAGATGCCATTGCCCATAAAAATCAAGATAACCACCTAGAGATTCTATTACCTTTTGATTTGGTAATCAGAGATTCAACCATGTCAAAATTGACATCGATTTCAAAATAGGGGGAAAAACATGAAAAAGTCGAAAAAAGCGAAACTGTTAGCTGTATTTGCCACATTATCACTGGCACTGGCTGCCTGTAGTTCAGACTCCGCATCAACCACAAAAGAAAAGCCGGCTAATGACAAAAATAAACCGGCTTCAGAGCAAAAAGTGAAACTGATCTATGCTCGTGGAAAGGATGTTACACAGGGAACAGCCAAAATGGTGGAAGCCTTTGAAGCATCCCATCCTAATATTGATGTAGAGTTCCGGGAAATGCCTTCCGATACCGGTCAGCAACATGATGCCTATATTACGGCTTTTAACGCAAAATCTTCTGAAATTGATGTCATTGATATGGACGTTATTTGGCCTGCCGAATTCGCCCAGGCTGGATATGTCCTTCCACTCGACCGCTTTATCCAGCAGGATGGAATTGATTTAAATGAATACAATCAGGGTGCTTTAGGTGCTGCCCAGTTTAATGGGAAGCAATGGGCATTGCCAAAATTTGTCGATGCTGGCCTATTATTCTATCGAAAAGATCTTGTAAAACCAAATGAAGTCCCAAAAACATGGGATGATTTATTGAAACAAGCAAAGGCCAAAAAAGGTCAAGGAAACACGAAATTTGGTTACGTTTTTCAATCCAAGCAATACGAGGGACTTGTTTGTAATGCTGTAGAATTTGTTGGAGCTTACGGCGGTGCCTTCATTGATAAAGACGGTAAAGTTGCCGTAAATAGCCCTCAGGCCATTAAAGGTTTAAAAAAACTAGTTGAGATTGCTAAATCAGATGCTGTACCTGGAAACGTAACGACTTTTACTGAAATTGAGTCTGACCAAGCCTTTATCGAAGGTCAAACCGTATTTTTACGCAACTGGCCATATGAATATGCCAGTGCAAACGATAAAACAAAATCTAAAATTGCGGGTAAAGTTGGCGTAGCGCCGCTTCCGGCAGGTGATAAAGGCTCTGCAGCAGCATTAGGCGGCTGGATGGCTGGGATTAACAAGTATTCCAAACATCCGAAAGAAGCATGGGAATTCTTGAAGTTTATGGCAGGTGCAGAAGGACAAAAGATTGACGCAATTTACGGAGGGCATGCCCCAACAATCACCAAGCTTTATCAAGATCCGGAAGTTCTGAAAGCGAACCCGACTTTTGCAGATAAAGGGTTTGTTGATGGCTTAAGTGCTGCGATTTCCCGTCCGGTTGCACCAAACTATCCTGAAATCTCTGAGATTATCCAAGTCAATGTTTCAAAAGCCATTGCCGGCGAGCAAACGGTCGAACAAGCAGCGAAGAATATGGAAAAAGAGATGAAGGAAAAGATGGGACAATAAGTTTTTTTAGAAGTAGGATTAGCCTTCAGAAGCGAAGGCTAATCCCTTTCCTCAAAAAGCCAAAGGAGGGATAATCCCTGAGAATGAATCCTGAATCCCAAAATAAACCAGCGATAAAATCAGTTGCATCACTAAAGAAACGTAAAGGCATGTTTACAGAAAAAACAGCGGGCTATTATCTCGTTGCACCTGCTATGATTTTAATTTTTATAATCGCCATCTGGCCAGTAATCCAATCCTTTTATTTCAGCTTGTTTGATTTGAAATTAAACAATCCTGCTAAATCAGAAGTACATTTAAGTTATCAGGTGGATCTTGAACGATACCTAAATAACTTTCCATTTTTTATTGGGGCACTTAATACTGAAATTATTAAAGGAAATGCTTCCGATAAACTTACAGCCATTAAAGAAAACCTGCAAAAACTAGACCAAAAACTCCAAAGTGATTCAAACCTCAAAAAGCAATATAAAACTGTAAATGATAAACTCATGAATTTTGAACAAGTTCCTAGCGAGCTTAGTTTAGCCGAGATTGACCAGAAAACGGCCGAAGAGTTGAATAAAACAGCTAAATCCGTCAGCAGTGAGTTACTCAAAATCTCTAAAACTGTAAATTTCACACAAGAGAAAAAACTCCTTGGTTTAGCCTCAGGGTATGGGGATGCAATCATTGAACCGAATTTTATCGGCTTAAAACATTATAAGGATGATCTAACAAGTCCACGCATGTGGAAGGCAATGGGAAATACAACTACTTTTACCGTCATTTCTGTTTTTGTGGAATTAGTCTTAGGACTTGCCATTGCCCTTTTGATTAATAAAGCGTTTTTTGGAAGAGGACTCATTCGCGCTAGTATTTTGATCCCATGGGCGATTCCTACAGCCGTATCTGCTCTCATGTGGAAGTTTTTATATGATGGTCAGAATGGTATCGTTGCGAAACTTTTTGAAACCTTCGGGTTAGTAGATAAAATGGAAAAGCTGCTTGTAACCGATTCAGGAGCGATGTTTTCCGTTATTTTTTCAGATGTATGGAAGACCACTCCTTATATGGCCTTGCTGCTATTGGCTGGCTTGCAGACGATTCCATCATCCCTCTACGAAGCAGCTTCGATTGATGGGGCTGGAAGATGGAAGCAGTTTTTCAAAATTACCTTACCGCTTTTAAAGTCTAGTATTCTTGTTGCTCTTTTGTTTAGAACACTCGATGCTTTCCGTGTTTTTGACTTAGTGTATGTTCTTACCGGCGGTGGGCCTGCTAACTCTACAGAAACGATTTCGATTCTCGCTTATAAAGTGATGTTCTCTCAAACGAATTTTGGTCATGGTTCAGCCCTCTCTGTCATTGTATTTATCTGCGTAGCAATTATTTCGATGATATATATCAAGTTTTTAGGCAGGGATTTATTAAATGACAGGTAAGGGAGATTTACTTGAACAGCAAAATTTAAGGGAGGAAGTTTAACATGGAGAAAAAAGCGAGTCCATTCTTTTATGTGTTTCTAATTGGGTTTGTATTTGTTGTCATGTTTCCGTTTTTATGGATGCTGATCAGCTCCGTAAAACCGCCTTCAGAGTTATTTGGCGACAAAGCATTTACTCCATACACGACACACCCGACATTGGAGAATTACATATCTGTTTTTGCCAAGCACCCATTTTTACATTATTTATGGAACAGTACCGTTGTTGCAACCGTTACAACCGTTTATACCATTATTGTGGCTTCATTTGCCGCCTATGCGATTGCCAGGCTACAGTTTAAAGGAAAAACCGTAATCCTTGGAATTGTTTTGTCCGTATCCATGTTTCCGCAAATTGCAACCATTTCACCAATCTATATTTTTTTAAAAAACGTTGGTCTTACAAACTCCTATTTAGGGTTAATTATTCCGTATACGACGTTTACACTTCCACTTTCCATTTGGATTCTGGTGACTTTTTTTAGAAAGATACCGCTGGATCTGGAGGAGGCAGCTAAAATTGACGGTGCTTCCTTAATGCAAACCTTTTGGAAAGTGATCATGCCGCTCGCGGTACCAGGAATCTTTACAACCGCCATCCTTGTTTTTATCGCAGCCTGGAATGAGTTTTTATTTGCGCTAACCATCAATACGGATGAAAAATATAAAACTGTGCCGATTGGAATTGCGATGTTCCAAGGCCAGTTTACGATTCCATGGGGTGAGATTGCCGCTGCAACAGTGATTGTAACCATTCCACTCGTCATCATGGTCCTTGTTTTCCAAAGGAGAATTGTTTCAGGGCTAACGAGTGGATCTGTGAAAGAATAGTAGATTAGGAGATGAATAGAATGGTGAATGTGACAGTTTGGAATGAAAATCGCCATGAGCAAAAAAATTCGGTTGTGAAGGAAATTTATCCACAAGGGATTCATGGGGCAATTGCCGGATTCTTAACTGGTACTGGTTTTAATGTAAAAACCGCAACATTGGATGAGCCGGAACATGGGTTAACGGATGTGGTTCTAGGTAGCACGGATGTCCTTGTTTGGTGGGGGCATCTTGCCCATCATGAAGTATCAGATGAAATTGTTGAAAAGGTGCATCAACGGGTTTTGGATGGAATGGGCTTAATTATCCTCCATTCCGGGCATTTCTCGAAGATTTTCAAAAAATTAATGGGTACCTCCTGTGATTTAAAGTGGCGGGAAGCGGATGATAAGGAACGAATCTGGGTCGTCGACCCGAGCCATCCCATCGTAGATGGTCTAGGGGAAACAATCGAACTTGAAAAAGAAGAAATGTATGGGGAGCATTTTGATATCCCCGCGCCAGATCAATTAGTTTTCGTCAGCTGGTTCGAAGGCGGGGAGGTATTCCGCAGCGGCTGTACCTATCATCGTGGGAACGGCAGGATTTTTTATTTTCGACCTGGTCATGAAACCTATCCAACCTACCATCATCCTGAAATTCAAAAAGTGATCACCAATGCGGTGAAATGGGCAGACCCGGTGAAACGAAATCGACCTGTTTATGGGAATGCCAAGCCATTAGAAACGATTTCAGTAAAATAACGAAAGAGGAGGAAAGCAAATGAGTAAATTAAGAATTGCCGTTATTGGTTGCGGAAGTATTGCCAGGCACCGTCATTTACCGGAATATGGTGCCAATTCAAAGGTTCAGATTGTTGCAGTGTGTGATATTGTCAAGGAAAGAGCAGAAGAAATAGCTGGCCAATTTGGGGCGAAGGCTTTTAGTAATTTTGAGGAATTGCTTTTAGAAGCGGAGATTGATGCTGTATCTGTTTGCACCCCTAATTACTTACATGCTCCGATTTCCATCGCTGCATTAAATGCAGGCAAACATGTTCTTTGTGAAAAGCCAATGGCTACCTCACAAACAGAAGCGTTAGCAATGATTGAAGCAGCAAAGTCTAACGGAAAAAAACTAATGATTGCTCATAATCAACGTTTTGTTCCTTCACATGTAAAGGCCAGAAAACTAATAGAGAACGGGGAAGTTGGAAAAATCTACAGCTTTAGAACGGCATTCGGCCATCCAGGTCCGGAAAAATGGAGTGCAGATGGAGCACGCAGCTGGTTTTTCAAAAAAGAACAGGCATTTATTGGTGCGATGGGTGACCTCGGTGTCCATAAAACGGATTTAATCCGCTATTTACTTGGCGAGGAAATCGTTGAGGTCGCCTCATTTGTCGAAACCAGTGCAAAAACGAATAGTGATGTTGACGATAATGCGGTTTGTATTTTGAAAACAGAATCGGGAATCGTCGGTACACTCGCGGCAAGCTGGTCCTATGTGTCGAAGGAAGATAATTCAACCATTATCTATGGAGAAAATGCGATTCTTAGGTTGGAGGAGGATCCTAATTTCTCGTTGATTGTTCAGTTTAAGAATGGGGAAACCGTTAAATATGAACTGGGGAAAATTCATTCAAATGAAGAAGGTGGTCAAAAAAGCTCACACGTAATCGAGAATTTTGTTAACAGTATAGTAAATGATACAGAGCCGGTGATCACGGGTGAGGAGGGAATGAAATCCTTACAGGTCATTTTAGCAGCTCTTGAATCCGATGAAACGAAACAAATTGTGAAGCTTGGCACAAAGTCCGTGACTAAATGAGGTGTCTTAGATGAGTAAACTACGAATTGGGATTATCGGTACCGGTGGTATTGCGGTCACCCGCCATATCCCTACATTCCTACAATTAAGTGAAACGACAACGATTGAGGGAGTCTATGATGTTGTTCATGCACGTGCCGAGCAGATTTCTTCGCAATTTAATAGTTTTAAAGTGTATCCATCCTATCAAGAAATGTTTGACGATGTTGATGCTATTGTAATTTGTACACCAAATAAGTTCCATGCAGAAATTGCTATCGCAGCTCTCGAGGCTGGAAAGCACGTTCTATGTGAAAAACCAATGGCGCTGACTGTTGCAGAATGCCAGAAAATGGAATCGGCCGCAAAAAAATCAGGAAAGGTTTTAACTGTCGCCTATCATTACCGTTTTATGAAAGAGGCTCAAGCCGCTAAAAAAATCATCGAAGCAGGTGAAATTGGCAATCCTCTTGTGGTACGTGTTCAGGCATTACGCCGCCGTAAAGTGCCGGGCTGGGGGGTTTTTACCAATAAAGAATTACAAGGGGGCGGCAGCTTAATCGATTATGGCTGTCATCTCCTTGATTTAGCACTTTGGTTAATGGGGGATGTAGAACCGATTGAGGTTTCTGGGACTGCATATAATGCTTTAAGTAAAACCGCTGGACAGGTAAACGAGTGGGGTTCTTTTGATCATCAAACCTTCAATGTCGATGATCATGTTTCTGCCTATATCAAATTTGCAAACGGAGCTTCAATGCTTTTTGAAACATCATGGTCGAATAATATTAAAGAGGATATCGTTGAAAATATCAGTCTATCAGGTGACAAAGGCGGCTTAGAAGTTTTTCCTCTTCGTTTGAACTATGCCAAATATGGAATGTTGTTTAATAGTCAAGCTGTTTGGATTCCTGGAGAAGATAAGCCAGATCTCCCTCAAGCAGAGAATTTTGTTGCGGCCTGCCTTGGGCACGCTGAGCTGGTGGTAAAGCCAGAGCAAGCAGTTAGAGTATCCCAAGTCATAGAAGAGATTTATAGAAGCAGTATGATTTAGGGGAGGATTCATTTTTAATCGAAAGGTAGTGAGTACAGTATGCGGCTTGGTGTATTTACGGTATTGTTTGCCGAAAAGAAATTTGAAGAAATGCTTGATTATGTGAAAGATTCCGGTCTAAATGCAGTAGAAATTGGGACCGGGAACTATCCCGGGAACACCCATTGCGATCTTGATGGGTTGCTTGAAAGCAAGGAGAAGCGTGAAGACTATCTGAAACAGATCGATAAACGAGGTTTAACGATTAGTGCCTTTAGCTGTCACGGTAATCCGCTCTCGCCTGATAGGGAATTTGCAAAAACATCACATGAAACCTATGTAAAGACCGTACAACTAGCAGAATTAATGGGGGTTCCGGTTGTGAATTGTTTTTCCGGCACTGCAGGTGACCATGAAGGGGCAAAATATCCAAATTGGCCTGTTGCCCCGTGGCCAAATGAATATGGTGAAGTATTAAAATGGCAATGGGAAGAAAAGCTTATCCCCTATTGGAAGGAATGGGGGAAATTTGCTGAGGATCGGAAGGTGAAAATTGGCCTTGAGCTCCATGGCGGTTTTCTCGTCCATACTCCCTATACGCTGTTAAAGCTAAGGGAACAAACCTGTGAAGCGATTGGTGCGAATTTGGATCCTAGTCATTTGTGGTGGCAGGGGATTGATCCGGTTGCCGCGATTAAAATCCTTGGCAAAGAAAAGGCCATTCATCATTTTCATGCAAAAGATACGTATATTGATCAGGAAAATGTCAATATGTACGGTCTTACTGATATGCAGCCGTATGGAAGTGTGCAGACAAGGGCCTGGTCCTTCCGCTCGGTTGGCTGCGGTCATAGTCTTCAGGATTGGTCCGACATGATGAGTGCACTCAGAACATTTGGTTATGATTATGTTGTCAGTATTGAACATGAAGATCCATTAATGTCCATTGAAGAGGGATTCAGGCGGGCTGTTCGCAACTTAAAAGCTGTTTTGATTGAAGAAAAACCATCTTCTATGTGGTGGGTATAAGATTGTTTTGGCTCGCTATAGTTAAAGCGGGCCTGTTATTTTTTAAAGAGGAGGTTTGTAATGTCAAAACTGAAAGGCCAAATTGCTATTGTTACGGGAGTAAGTCACGAATTGGGCATTGGTGCTGCGATTTGCCGTAAGCTTGCCGCTGGCGGGGCCGATCTATTTTTTACTCATTGGAGAGCAGCCCGGGATTGGACAAATAGGTTTCAGGAAGAAATGCGTGGGTTGGGAGTCACCTGTAAACATAAGGAGATTGATTTAGCAAAATCGAATGCTGCTTCCGAAATGATGGACAGTGTCCTTGATGAACTAGGATGTCCGACCATTCTTGTTAATAATGCGGCGCATTCTGAGAGGGATGGGTATATGAGCTTAACAGCAAAATGTCTTGATGAGCACTATGCAGTGAACATGAGGAGTACCTTCCTGCTTTGCTGCGAATTTGCCCGACATTTCGAACTGAATGGAAAGTCTGTGGGCCGGATAATTAACATTACATCCGGTCAAGGATTAGGACCGATGCCCGGTGAGTTGGCTTATGCTGCGACGAAAGGTGCTATTTCTGCCTTTACAATCACCCTGTCTGCAGAGTTAGCACCCAAGGGAATTACCGTAAATGCCGTAAACCCTGGTCCAACCGATACGGGTTGGATGACAGAAGATATAAAAGCAGTACTAGCAGGGAAATTTTTAATGGGACGGATTGGCCATCCCGAGGATGCGGCCCAAATAGTCGCCTTTCTGGCATCAAAAGAAGCAGAATGGATTACCGGCCAGGTCATCCATTCAGAAGGCGGTTTTTTGAGAAATTAATCATAATAGAGTAGAAAGTGCCAGGCGCTATGTGAAAAATTCACATGGTGCCTGGCACTTTGCTCATTATTTCACTTAGTATCTGGACAATACCTATTAAATTATTAGTAGAGCAGAAAAAGTATGACAGAACAAAAAGAAAAAAGGAAAAACAAATAAAATGTGTTGCAATTACTTGTTTTTCGTTTTATATTTAGTTTAAATATTAGGAATATTTAAATATCTATTAATAGAAAGAGGGATGAACGTGTTTAGCAAACTAACAAAAGTTAGGAAATTTGACGCACCCGGTTAAGATTTTAGTAGGAATTTGTAAGCGCTCACACCTTCTGTCTACCTGAAGCAATCAAGTAATTCCAACCACTGCATGAATCCCAATCACGAAACTATTCATCTATAAAACTCATTTCCAGATCTTTCATTTTCCCAATAATGGGTGCACTTCTCTTTTAAACTATAAAAAATTAAAAAGGGGTTGTTTCAATGAAAAAATTGGCTTTACTTATGACTGCGATTCTGATCTTTTCCATTTTTGCTGCCGGATGCAGTTCAAAAAGTTCATCTGGAGGGAAAAAGGAGGAAATCACGGTTTACACGGCAATCGAAGATAACCAGATTCCTGCCTATATCGAGTTATTTAACAAGGTCCATCCAAATATTGAAGTAAAGCTGGTGAGGGACTCAACTGGTATTATTGCTGCGAAGCTGTTAGCGGAGAAAGATAACCCTGTCGCCGATGTGGTCTGGGGCCAAGGAATCACCAGCTTAATTCCACTGGATGAGGCTGGTTTGCTAGAACCATATAATCCAAAAAGTATCGACCAAATTACGCCGACCTTTAAGGATACAGCAAATCCTGTACACTGGGTTGGAATGGATGGATATATGGCTACCTTTGCAGTTAATACCGTTGAATTAAAGAAAAAGGGCTTGCCAATTCCACAATCCTATCAAGACCTGTTAGATCCTAAATATAAGGGACTCATTTCCATGCCAAATCCGGCTTCAAGTGGTACTGGATTTTTAACGGTCTCAGCACTATTACAGTTAATGGGCGAAGACCAAGCCTGGGATTATATGAATAAGCTCCATGAGAATATCGGTATTTATACTCATTCCGGTTCAAAGCCGGCGAAACAAGCAGGAGAGGGAGAATTTCCAATCGGGATTTCATTTGACTACCCAAGCTTTAAGGAAAAAGAGTCAGGTGCACCAGTCGAAGTGGTATTCCCTAAAGAAGGTTCAGGTTGGGAAATGGAAGCAACCGCACTCATTAAGAAGCCAAAAATCAAAAAGGCAGCCAAAACCTTTATGGATTGGGTAACAACGAAGGATTTCTTGCAGCTGGTGAATAAAAACTTTGCAGTAGTCTCAGAAGACCTAGGTAACCCGCTGCCAAAAGGATATCCTCAGGATCTATTAGATAAACAATTAATTAAAAACGACTTCCAATGGGCTGGAAAACAGCGGGAGGCTATTTTAGCAGAATGGACGAAACGTTACGATTCAAAGAGTGAACCAAAAGAAGAGTAACGTGTAATAAACTATAACCATCTAAAAAAGGAAAGAAAACTTTGTAAGGTTGGATTTTTCATACACTATACGAAGTTTTCTTTTCCAATATGAACGTAATAGGGAAAGGGGACTTTTGATGGAACAGCTGCTGGATATTCAAAATGTAACGAAAACCTTCGGGAAATTTGTGGCGCTTGACCATGTTAATTTTTCCGTTAATAAAAAAGAATTTGTCTGTTTATTAGGGCCGAGCGGCTGTGGGAAAACGACGTTACTGCGGATTATTGCTGGCCTCGAGGAACCGAATTTTGGTTCGAAAATTTTATTAGAAGGACAGGATATTACTTCATCTCCTCCTTCAAAAAGAAATTTTGGAATTGTTTTTCAATCCTATGCCTTATTTCCCAATTTGACGGCCTATCAAAATATTGCCTATGGTTTAAAAAACAAGAAGTTATCGAAAAAAGTGATCGACGAAAAGGTTCGTGAAGCACTTTCTCTTGTTCATTTAGAGCATATTAAGGACCGTTATCCGGCGCAATTATCCGGGGGGCAGCAGCAGCGGATTGCCTTAGCAAGAGCGCTGGCATTATCACCAACATTCCTGCTCTTAGATGAACCATTATCAGCACTTGATGCAAAGGTTCGACTAAAATTGCGAATTGAGATTCGTAAATTACAAGAAAAGCTGGGAATCACCACCATTATGGTAACGCATGATCAAGACGAAGCATTGACAATGGCGGATAAAATTGTCGTGATGAATAATGCAAGATTGGAGCAAATCGGAACACCGCAGGAAATCTATGAAAATCCGAAAACTCCATTTGTAGCGGATTTCATCGGGACAGTCAATATGCTGGCCTATGAGGGAACAACCGCGGCCATTCGGCCAGAGCATATTCAAATTTCAGAAACTGTCTCAACTAATAGTATTCAAACGATTGTAAAAGCAATGGAATTTCGCGGGGCTTTTTATCGGTTATTCTTGGACATTACCGATCCAAACTATCAGGTTGCCGACGGATTACTAGCCGTCGATGTTCCCTCCTCAGTAATTAAAAAGCTAAATATTGATAAAGAAAGTGTTTTGAATGCCGAGCTGCCGCAAAACCATCTCGTTACATACGCCTAAACGGTACCGTTAATCTGGCAATCGGGTAGAGGTGGAAAAGAATATGAGGTGATCTAGTTGATTAGTGAGGAACAGGTAATAAATCCAACAGAGGTTCCGGTACAATCTAATGTACATCGAAAGAAAATCCGCCAAAAGACCGGTAAGACAGAATGGTTTCATAAATCCTTAATTGTTTTGATGCTTTTAGGACTAATTATAGGAATTGTCCTGCCATTAATTCAGTTATTTTTTGAAGCGCTAAAGGATAAAAACGGTGCCAATGCCGGGTTTATCAACTTTGTCCATTATTTTCAAACCCCATCTCTCGTTCAGTCTATGTACAATACCTTATATATTTCGATTATAACCGGAGTAATCTCGGTAGTGCTTGCGTTTTTTTATGCTTATGCATTAACCCGGACGCAAATCCGCTGGAAAGGATTTTTTAAATATATCGCTTTTCTCCCTTTGTTTGCCCCTACGATGATGCACGGGATTGCGCTGATTTATTTATTTGGGAATAAAGGAGTATTCACTACTGGTTTTTTTGGATTTTTTGAAAAAATATTTGGAACGGCTCTAGGAATTGATATCCATTTATATGGCCCTGTTGGAATTGTCATCTCTGAAGTCATTTATACATTCCCGCAAGCGTTTTTAATTTTGATGGTGGCGATTTCTGTTACAGATTACAGACTATACGAGGCAGCAGAGGCGCTTGGGTCAGGGAAAATGAAAAAGTTTTTTACGGTAACGATTCCAAGTATTAAATATGGTTTGGTTAGTGCCTTTTTTGTAGCCTTTATTTTAAGCTTTACCGATTTTGGGGCGCCGAAGGTTGTCGGGGCACAATATAACGTTCTTGCAACGGATATTTATAAGCAAGTGGTCGGACAGCAGAATTTAAGCATGGGTTCAACCGTTGGGATTATTTTAATCATTCCGGCATTGATTGCGTTTCTTGCTGATCGAATGATGCAAAGGAAACAAAGTGCTTCTTTTTCTTCAAAATCTGTTTCCTATAAAATTAAGAAAAATCCATGGCGTGACAGGGCTTACTTTGTATATTGCCTTTTGATTTCATTGGGTGTTTTATCCTTAATCGGTGCTATCATTGCTGCTTCCCTTGTGAAGGTCTGGCCATATAATTTTTCATTGACGCTCGAGCATTTAACTTTTAAAAATGTCGCCGGGAATGGGCTTGAGCCTTATTTTAATAGCCTTTACGTATCGCTTATTACCGCTATTATTGGTACGATGGTCATTTTCTTTGGGGCCTATCTCATTGAAAAAACACGGTTTATGAAGGTAACGAGGCAGGTAAGTTACTTTTTATCGATTTTGCCTCTGGCATTGCCGGGACTTGTTATTGGGTTAGCGTATATCTTTTTCTTTAATAAACCGGAATTTAATTTTTGGGGGTTGACGATTGTTAATCCGTTTCAATCCCTATATGGAACGTTTATGATCATCATCCTAGCGAATATTATCCATTTTCATTCGGTCAATCTCATTACGGCAACAACGGCTTTGAAAAAATTAGACAAGGAATTTGAGCCGGTTTCTGAATCAATGAATATTCCGTTTTATAAAACTTTTTTCAATGTAACGGTTCCAATGTCGCTTCCAGCAATTTTGGAGATTGGAATTTATCTGTTTGTTAACTCAATGACTACAATCTCTGCGGTCATTTTCCTTTACACAGCAGATACTAAGCTTGCATCGATCTCGATTGTAAATATGACAGATGCGGGGGACACCGCTCCAGCCGCTGCCATGTCTTTCATCATTGTTCTCACGAATATTTTCGTTCGGGTCGCATACGAATTTGCTACCAAGAAAATTAGAAAACGAACGCAAGCCTGGCAGCAGCGTTAATAAAAACCTTGTGGATGTAGAAAACCTCTACATCTTTTTTTTATTTATAAAAGTACCAAGTAAAACAAATAAAAACCAATTAAATAACGAAAAAACTATTCACAATTATCTGAAAACGTGATATTCTTATTTACAAGATACGTAACGAAAGCGCTTGCAGACGTAGCTTAGTCCCAGAAAAACAGGAGGTTGTATATGTCGACAAAAGTTCATTCAAAGAAGGTGAGGGTAAAAGCATTAGTTGCTAGTTTGATAGGGAGCTCAATCGAATATTACGATTACCTTCTCTATGGAACAGTTGCTGCACTTGTGTTTAACAAACTTTTTTTTCCAAACTTCGATCCGACGGTAGGGCTTCTGATTGCGTTAGCATCGTTTGGAATTCCTTATTTCTTCCGACCGCTTGGAGGAATAATCTTCAGTCATATCGGTGATCGGCTTGGGAGAAAAAAATCATTAGTTTTAACCCTTGCGATCATGGGAATAAGCACCGCGCTAATTGGAGTATTACCGGTCTATGAAAATATCGGTGCATGGGCTCCGATATTCCTTGTTGCACTGAGGCTCATCCAAGGGATTGCAGTTGGTGGAGAATGGGGAGGCGCTGTCCTTTTAGCAGTGGAATATTCTGAGAAAAAGAAGCGCGGGTTTGCCGGCAGTGTTCCGATGATGGGAGCAGCCGTCGGGATGATTTTAGCCACGGCTACCATCTCTTTAATGAGATTGCTGCCGGATGCACAGTTCCTGGCATGGGGCTGGAGAGTTCCGTTTGTCGCGAGCCTATTACTTGTTATTCTTGGCTTGTGGATTCGGAATGGTTTAGAAGAGACACCGGATTTCCAAAAGGCAAAAGATGAAGGAAACGTCTCCAAATTACCGATTGCGGATACCTTTAAAAATCACTGGAAAGAAGTGATCTTAACAACTGGTGCAAAGGCCATCGAGACCGCACCCTTTTATATCTTTGCAACCTTTGGAATTTCCTACGCGACCAATACACTGAAAATGCCTGAAGGCCCTGTTTTAAATGCCGTAACCATTGGCACGCTGATTTCCTTGGTCATGATTCCCACCATGGGCTATTTGTCTGACCGATTTGGCCGGAAAAAGATATTCGTGATCGGGACAATCAGTGTCATTTTATTTTCCATGCCTTACTTCTTTTTGCTTTCAAAAAAATTAATCCTCTTATTAACCATTGCCGTTATGATCGGATATGCCATCTGGTCGATTATCACCTCTGTTTTAGGCACCATGTTTTCTGAAATGTTTCGTGCAGAAGTTCGCTATACCGGTATTTCCATGGGCTATCAGCTTGGCGCAGCCATCTTTGGCGGTACCGCTCCATTGATTGCAACATCATTGGTCACCGCTTTCCATGGTTCCTGGATTCCGGCTTCCATTTATTTGATGCTTCTCGGAGTCATGTCCCTTATTTGTGTGAGTCTTATGAAAACCATGAGTGATAAAGAAAAAGATAAGCCAAGAAAACAATCGAAACCATTGCTCCCAAAGGCGGCTAATAAATAAAGAAACCTTTACCCCTAAATAATATTTTTAAAGGAGAATATACGAATGAATAAAAATGATTTCACAAACAACCCATACTTATTGCTAACACCGGGTCCCTTAACTACGACGGATACAGTAAAACTTGCGATGATGAAGGACTGGTGTACATGGGATGACGACTACAATAATATTGTCCAAGACATCCGAAAAAGGCTTGTTGGGCTTGCAACCGAATCAATTGATCATTATTCAGCAGTATTAATGCAGGGAAGCGGGACCTTTAGTGTAGAATCTGTCATTGGTACGGTTTTACCGCGGGACGGAAAATTATTGGTGATTGCAAACGGAGTCTATGGAAGCCGAATCGTTAAAATCGCTAAAACGCTTAGGATAAATACGGTTGTTTTAGAAAGCAGTGAGGTGGAGGCTCTTGATTTAAATCGTTTAACGAATGAGCTGGAAAATGATTCGAAGATTTCCCATGTGGCAATCGTTCATTGCGAAACCACAACAGGCATGCTGAATCCCATTGAAAAAGTAAGTGAAATTGTTAAACGATACAACCGCGTGTTTATTGTCGATGCGATGAGCAGCTTCGGCGGTGTTGAAATGGATATCGCCTCGCTTAATATTGATTACCTCATCAGCAGTGCCAATAAATGTATTGAAGGTGTCCCTGGATTCGGGTTTGCGATTGTCAAAAAGGATGAATTTGAGAAGTGTAAAAATAATGCCAGGTCTGTTTCTTTAGATTTATATGATCAATGGAAAACGATGGAGGAACAAAATGGGAAGTGGCGCTTTACTTCGCCGACGCATGTTGTTCGTGCCTTTGCTCAAGCCTTAAAAGAGTTAGAGGTTGAAGGCGGAATCAAAATTAGAGCAAGCAGGTATAAGAACAATCAAATGGTTCTCTCCGGAGGAATGAAAAAGCTTCAATTTGAGCCAATCCTTCCTGAGGAATTGCAATCTCCAATCATTACGTCCTTTTATTATCCGGAGTCTGAAAAGTTCAACTTTAAAGTGTTCTATCAAAGGTTAAAAGAAAAAGGATTCGTGATTTATCCTGGAAAGGTTTCAGCCTTAGATACCTTCCGGATTGGGAATATCGGAAACGTTCATCAGAAGGATATTGAAGGTTTATTACAAGCAATCGAACAAAGCAGCTTTTGGCTCGACACTGTTTCTAAGAATTAATCACCCAAAATCGATCTGTTTTTTACTATAATTTTGTTTTAGCAAATAAATAATCAAAATAATTCAATCTTTTTCCAATGTTATAGTAAAATTATAGTGGATATTTATATCGTGGGGTGAATGAGTTGTCATTAGCTGGGGAAGAAAGAAAAAGGAAAATACTTGAACTCCTTGAAATCAGCGGCAAAGTTAAAGTTAATGAATTGGCAGAAATATTGGAGGTTTCAACTGAAACCATTCGTAAATATTTAGATGAGTTGCAGCAGGAAGAAAAATTAAAAAAGGTTTATGGCGGGGCAATTAATATATCCTTTTTTAATGAGGAGCCTCCAACTGTAGAAAGAGAGGTGACCCACTCTGAAGCCAAACAACGAATCGGAGAGTACGCAGCAAGCCTAATTAATGATAATGACGTCATTGCGATTGATGACGGAAGCACGCCGCTGCAGCTAGTTAAAAACTTGCGTAAAAAGCGGAATTTAACGATTTTTACTACCTCGATTTCGGCTCTATCAGTGTTAATCGACTTGCACCAGCAAAATATTTTCACAGGTAAGATTATTATGCTTGGGGGGGAGATAAACACCACCCATCATCGTGTAACGGGGAGCTTTACCATCGAAATGCTGGAAAATTTATATGTAGATAAATATTTTATCTCAGCCGACGGTTTAACAAAAGAAACCGGAATTACCAGCTTCGATTCTTCTAAAGGAATGGTAACGAGAAAGTTGATTGATCATTCCAGCAAATCAATTGTCCTGCTTGACCATTCCAAAGTCGGGAAGCGAACTCATTATAAAATGGCTGATTTGCAGGATATTGATATTATCATTTCAGATAAAGAACACCCGCAGGAATGGGAATATCTATTAAAAGAAAATCATGTAAAATGGCTAGTTGCCGACAAGAAATAAATGATCAATAGACTCTCTAAACCATTGGCGAACGAGCTCCCTGTGTAAAGGAGGATATGTATGGAGCATTTGGGAGTCTTTTACGAAGAGCATCTTTTTAAAAATATTGAGATTTATCTTCGTTTAGTGATTAGCGCCCTCCTTGGGATGTTTATTGGCTGGGACCGCAGTGCCAAAAATAAGCCAGCGGGTTTGAAAACTTTTACCTATGTTTCTGTTTCGTGTACACTCATTACACTCGTTTCCATTTATAGTGCGGAGGTTTTTGGCAGCTCTAACCCCAATAATCGTATGGATCCGATGAGGCTGACAGCACAAATTGTTTCCGGGCTTGGCTTTTTGGGGGCTGGCTTGATTTTAAAGGATGGATTGCAGGTTAAAGGTTTAACATCTGCGGCGATGATTTTTTTTGCAGGTGGCGTTGGGATTGGCATAGGGGCTGGTTTTTATGGCTTGGTTTTTGCTTCGGTCCTAATAACTTTTATCCTAGCAAAAATAAGCCAGGTAATTGAACACCGTCATCTTATGACTTTGGAAAAAGAAGAGGAAAAACACGGCTACCATCGAAGTTCAGGATAAAAGAAACGGCAGATTCTAGAATGCTAGAATCTGCCGTTTTTCTATTTAAAAAACTCAACTTAAACTTCAAATCAAAACCAAGTGAAATTGTATAAAATAAATTTAAAAATAACAATTAAAACCAAGACAATCCAAATAATTTATGATACAATCAAATCAACTCAATAATTGAGTGAATATTTTAAATCTTCAGGGAGGCGAAAAAATGAAGGTCTTTTGTTTAGGTGGAGCAGGGAGAATTTGCCGGGAAGCCGTTTTGGATCTTGTCGAGCATTCTGATTTTGAGGTCATTACCATTGGTGACTTTAATGAGGAACTAGGCCATGAATTAGTAAAGGAACTGAATGATCCCCGAGTGAATTTTGTAAAGGTAAATGTATTTAACCATGCGGAGACAGTTAAACAAATGAAAGGCTACGATATTGTCATGGATGGAACGACGATCACCCTAAACGGTCTTTCTACCGCTTCTATTGCAGAAGCCGGCTGCCATGGAATCAATTTAAACGGCTTTGGAGCAGAGGATGAATTTTCCGAAATCTTTAAGAAACATAATCGAACCGCAGTTCCAGGTTTTGGAATGACCCCGGGTGTTACACAAATGATGGCGATGCACGCTGCCAACCAATTAGATGAGGTAGAAACAGTACGAGTAAGCCACGGCTCCTTCCGGCCAATAGCATTTTCAAAATCGATTACCGAAACCACCACCTACGAATACGACCCAGATCTTCCTGGACGAATTGTTTTTGAAAAAGGCGAATTCGTTCAAGTCCCTCCTTTTGCAAGACCAAGAAAAATTCAGCTTCCAGAGCCTTATGGCGAAACCATTCAATATATTATTCCGCATTCAGAAACTCGTACCCTGGCAAAAGCGCTTGCGAATAAAGGTGTACAGCTAATTGAAGTGAGGGGAACCTGGCCAAAACAGAATATGCAATTAGTTCGTGCCCTCTATGATTATGGAATTATGCGTAACCCAAAGGTTGAAATCAACGGTCAAGAGGTTGGTGTCATGGATGTAATAGGTGAGTACCTCCTTCAATCAAAAGAAGGCCAAGAAACAGAGTTGTACGGATATTCGCTGCATATTGAAGTAGTTGGGAAAAAGGATGAAATACGGAAACGCCATATTCTATACCATACGCATCCTGCTAGTGACGGATCTGTTAAAGGATGGGAAAACCTACGTGCGTATACCCGAAATGTCGGGATTCCAATGGCAATTGCAACCGAGTTAATTGCCAAAGGAATGGTTGAAAAAACAGGTGTGTTAATTCCAGAAGAGGCATTTGAGCCAACCGTCATTTTTGAAGAACTGAAAAAACGCGGCATTCATGTTCACGAAGAAATTGAAGTGGTAAATGAAAATGTTAAAGAAGAAAAAACGATTAAAGCATAAATTAGTCTAATTCGGACGGGCGGGTATTTTTACATATTTATTTATCAAATACCTGTCCTCATATAACAACCAGCCAATAATCAAGTTATTAACGAAAAAGGTAGTATTGGTTGTGGAAAAAGGAGGTTCGTCTGTTGAAAAATCAATCTCCCCAAATTGAAGCAGTTATCTTTGATTGGGCAGGAACAATGGTGGACTATGGCTGCTTTGCGCCATTGAACGTATTTTTAGAGATTTTTAGAAAAAGAGGAATAGAAGTAACGGACGAGGAAGCACGGGCACCAATGGGGCTTTTAAAATGGGATCATATTCGCGCCATGTGTGATATGGACCGGATTGCCCAATTATGGAACGTAAAATTCGGCAGAGTACCAACGGATAAGGATGTCGATGATTTATATGCCGATTTTGAACCAATGTTATTCGCAAGCCTACGCAATTATTGCACACCGATTCCAGGGGCACTGGATTTAGTCGGAAGACTAAGACAGAAGGGAATAAAAATTGGGTCGACAACCGGTTATACAGCGGAAATGATGGATGTTGTTGCTCCAGAGGCAAAGAAACAAGGTTATGCTCCAGATTACCTGTTTACACCTAATGATGCACCGGCAGGGCGCCCATATCCATGGATGTGTTACTTAAATGCTATGAATTTAGGGGTATTTCCAATGAAGCATATTATCAAGGTTGGAGATACGGTTAGTGATATTAAAGAAGGAGTTAATGCCGGGGCTTGGAGCGTTGGTGTGATTAAAGGCGGAAGTGAACTGGGATTAAAGGAAGAAGAAGTCAATTTAATGGATCCGGACTTATTGGCGGATAAGATGGAAGTTGTGGCGAAGCGTTTTAAAGACGCAGGTGCTCATTACGTGATTGATAGTATTGGAGAATTAGATAAACTGATTCCAAAAATTAATCTGCGTCTGGCTAATGGTGATGATTAAGTGAGGTTTTTAAACTAGATGCCTTTGGTGGAATGATTTTATATAAAGCCAAAAGGTGAAGAGGTGAATGGATTGCAAAAACATGCCTATGCATTGGGGATGATCGAAACAATAGGCTTTCCTGCACTGATTGCTGCGGCAGATGCTGCTTCAAAGGCAGCGGATGTGCGGGTTGTCACCTACCAGGGAGCTGACTCGGGTATAGTGACTATTTATATCATCGGAGATGTCGCAAGCGTAAAATCAGCTGTCGAGGTTGGGACAGAAGCTGCCAAAAGGGTTGGTCAACTACGTCATTCTCATGTCATTGCTAGACCGGATGATCATATCATTCAAATGATATTTCCAGAGCTGCTAAAAAAAAACGAGGAAAAATCGGAACCATCAGTATCTAAAGAAGTAAAAAATAAAGACCAAGAAAAACCAAAGGAATGGACTAAAAGTAGTCTTCAAGAGCTAAGAGAACTTGCTAATTCATATGAAGGTTTTCCTTTATTGCCCCAAGAAATTTCTTCGGCTAAAAAAGAGGATTTAGTAAAACAGATTAGCAGGTTCCTAGCTGAGAAAGGTGGCGATAATTGATGTACTTGGATCAGGATCTGGAATCGATGCAAGAGGGGAGACGAAATCTCGAGCAAGCGAAACAAGCACAAAAAACGCTTGGAACTTTGACACAAGACCAAGTGGATCACATTGTTCACAGTATGACCCAAGCTGCCATCAGGGAAGCGGGCAGGCTTGCGGCATTAGCGGTAGAAGAAACAGGGTATGGAAAAGTTGAAGATAAAAGGGTCAAAAATCTTTTTGCCGCGAATGATGTTTATGAGTCAATAAAGGATAAGAAATCAGTGGGAATCATCTCTCGTAACGAGGAAACGCAGGTTTGGGAAGTGGCTGAACCAGTGGGCACGATTGCAGCGGTTATTCCTTCGACAAACCCAACATCAACCGTAATTTTTAAAGCTTTGATTGCAATGAAATCAAGAAATGCCATCGTTTTTAGCCCGCATCCTTTAGCAGCAAAATGCACGAATGAAGCTGTTAAGGTGCTGAAGGAAGCGGCAGTGGTAGCGGGTGCACCAGATGGAGCCATTTCTTGTATTTCAAAGCCGACACTTTCTTCGGCCATGGAAGTCATGAATCATAAACTGACGGATTTGATTTTAGCGACGGGTGGTCCGGGTATGGTAAAGGCAGCCTATAGCTCTGGAAAACCGGCATATGGAGTCGGGCCGGGTAATGTACCGGTGTACCTTCACTCCAGTGCAAATATTAATAAAGCAGTTCGTCAAATTGTTCAGAGTAAAACCTTTGATTATGGAACCATCTGCGCCTCCGAACAAGCTCTAGTGGTGGACGGGTCCGTTAAACGAAAGGTTAAAGTGGCTCTAGAACAAGAAGGAGCTTATTTTCTAGATGAATATGAAAAGAAAAAAATAGAAAAGATTATTTTGAAGAATGGGAGTTTGAATCCGGAAATGGTCGGAAAATCTCCGAAAGTCTTAGCACAGTTGGCGGGAATTCTCGTTTCTGAGGATACAAGATTGCTAGTGGGGGAAGAGACAAACGTAGGCAAAGCGTATCCATTTTCTCTTGAAAAGCTTTCCCCAATTCTTGCATTTTATACGGTTGAAGGCTGTTCAGAGGCTAGTAAAGTGTGTAAAGAATTATTGGGACTTGGTGGTTTGGGGCATACCATTGGGATTCATAGTGAAGATAAACAAGTTATTGAAAGCTTTAGTCTTTCACAAAGGGTCTCGCGGGTTGTCGTGAATTCAGGGACCACATTTGGTGGAATCGGTGCGACAACGGGCATTTCACCATCGATGACACTTGGCTGTGGCACCTACGGAAACAATATTTCGTCTGACAATATTGGTCCGGAGCATTTATTGAATACAAAACGGATCGCTTTTGGCATCAGGGAGATGAAAAATGAAGCACCAGCAGTGACTTCAGGTTCACAGCAAACAGTATCAAACAGTGACACGCTTATTTCTAAAGCTGAGGTTATGGAAATCGTAAAAAGTATTTTAAAAGAATTAAATTTTAAATGAGGAGGAATAAACAATGAGTGGAGAAGCATTAGGAATGATTGAAACAAAGGGTTTGGTTGGGGCTGTAGAGGCAGCTGATGCGATGGCAAAGGCAGCAAATGTAAGGTTAATTGGAAAGGTTCATGCTGGCGGCGGGCTTGTGACCGTAATGGTTCGCGGGGATGTCGGAGCGGTAAAAGCTTCCGTAGATGCAGGAGCTGCTGCAGCAGAAAGTGTCGGCGAGTTGGTTTCAGTCCATGTAATTCCACGCCCGCATTCGGACATTGAGTTGATTCTTCCGAAATTGGAAGGATAGACCATGACGATCATTACGGAATCCAAACTTAGAGCCATGCTGAAAAATGGGATTCCTAATCCTTTCACCCTTGGCGAGGGGGAAAAACTTACCCCTTCCGCAAGGGATTTTCTTCGCGAAAGACGGATTGTTGTAAAGCAACAGCACAGGATTGAAAAGGCAGCATCTGTGGATGAAATGGCTGAAAGCCCTTTAATTCCTGTAGGTGTATCTAACCGGCATGTCCATTTATCCTTGGCAGATGTGGAGGCCTTATTTGGAAACGGTTATTTGTTAACACCGTTACGGGAGTTGTCACAGCCAGGTCAATTTGCTGCCAAAGAGCAGGTTACCTTATTGGGTCCAAAGGGGATTATCCAAAATGTCAGAATTCTCGGACCTGCCAGGGGGGAAGCACAGGTGGAAATTTCCATCACAGATGGATTTCAATTAGGAGTCCATCCCCCTGTTCGCTTATCCGGTTCGATTGAAGGCACACCCGGACTGACACTTGTTGGTACAAAAGGGTGTGTGGTGATTGAAAAAGGGGTAATTGTTGCGAAACGCCATGTTCATCTTTCACCTGATGATGCAAACGAACTCAAGGTGGAGCAGGGAGATCGACTATTGCTCGAAACCGTCGGGGATCGGCGGATTATTTTTTCAGATGTGGTTGTTCGTGTGAATCCTTCTTATCTTAGGGACTTCCATGTAGATCTCGACGAGGGGAATGCGGCGGGTTTAAAAACGGGTGACCTTGTTAAAATCATTGGAAAAAATGATCAGTTTTATTGGCAAGGGAGGTGAGGAGCATCGATATTCGAGCGATGATTGAGTCGGTTGTGAAGGAAGTTGTCCAATCGATGAAAATCGAAAAGGAAAAAGAGCAGATCGGGAAAGTGTTATTCGTTTTTTGTGATAGTTCGGCACATGAGCCATTTGCTGATCAGTTTATTAAATTAAAGAACCATAAAATCGGGTATGACTTGTTATTTTTAGATGGTGAAACTTCTTCCTGGCTGGGGATGCAGCGAATTGAGTCAAGCGGTTCTGAAAGAATGATCGCGGCCGATGAATATTCGCCTGCTGCGATTGAATTGCCGAAGGAATACGACGGGATCGTTATTCCGGAAATCGATTTGGATAATGCAGCGCGAGTCATAACCGGCTTAAAAGGTACCATTAAAGCTGAATTGATTTTTTCGGCGATTATGTTGGAAAAGTTTCTCGTTGTCGGGGACGACACTCCAGGAATAAAGAGAGCCGACCGCCGCTGTTTAAAGGTACTTTCTTTACCAAGATCTTATCGGAAACTGTTTGATTCCTACGTGGAAACGATGAAAGAGCTAGGTATTGAGTTTATGCCGCAAATGGAGTTAGCGGATGCAGTAATTGAAAAATTCGTTGATCGGCTGGCACAGTCTCCTACTGCTATGACGGAAGAAATAAATCATGAAGATGCTGGAGGTTTGACCTTCAAGAAAAAACTTCTCACCCCCGAATGGATAAAGGCTCAGCAGGAATTTCCGAATCATATCCTTACCCTTCCAAAAGGCGTTATTATTTCCCCTTTAGCAAAGGATTTGATAAAGGAGAAAAAATTGACCATCAAGTATATTGGTAAAGGATGATGTAGAGTGCGGCTAGCGAGGGTTGAAGGAAGTATCTGGGCGATTCAAAAGGAAAAGGGAATGGAAAACATCAAACTTCTCATTGTTCAGCCCATTAATGTGGAAAAACAACCTGAGGGAAATGTCATCATTGCGATGGACCGAATTGGGGCCGGAATTGGTGAATTTGTCATCATTACTCAGGGGACACCTGCACAAAAATTGATGGGCGAAAAGTGCGCACCCATTGATGCAGCGATTGTGGGAATTGTCGATTCGTTGGAAGTACCTATTGATCAATAAAGTAAGCTTTTGAAGGACAAAACCAGCGGTGAAACCAAGGATATTGTTTCTTTCTGCAAGTGCTGGAAAGACAAAACAAGTAGTGAAACCAAGAATAGTGTCCTTCTACATGAGCTGAAAGGATATAACAAACAGTGAATTCAACGGAATGTCATTAAAAAAGCTTTGTTACAAGGGTGGTGTTATCAAGGAGTGGCAAATATGAGAAACCTAGATTCTGAGCTATTAAGAACGGAAGGAGATATTAATTTATCTCGAAATCGTAAAGAATGGCAGGAGCGCCATTTAAGTGAGCAAGCCTATCAACTTTTAGAAGAGGATTCCGAATATTATCTGCACCAGTCCCTTTCCACCCCTTGCTTGAATGTAGTTGAAAAAAGCTATGGGATTTACCTTGAAGATATTGATGGAAGAAGATATATGGACTTTCACGGGAACAGCGTACACCAGGTTGGCTATGGAAATGAGTATGTGATCAAGGCGGTAAAGGATCAGTTGGATGTTCTGCCTTTTTCCCCGCGCCGTTATACGAATAAAACAGCGATTCAATTGTCGAAACAACTGGTGGAACTTGCTCCGGGAAAATTGAATAAAGTACTTTTAGCGCCAAGCGGAGCTGCTGCCGTAAGTATGGCCTTGAAGCTCGTCCGTAAGGCAACAGGAAAGTTTAAAACCATTTCAATGTGGGATTCCTTTCATGGAGCTAGTTTGGATGCGATATCCGTCGGCGGCGAAGCTATTTTTCGCAATGGAATGGGTCCGCTTATGCCAGGAACCCTCCAGGTGATGCCTTATAATTCCTATAGATGTTTTTTCGGGGATTGTAATGCCAGCCATGAGAAGGGTCTGGATTATCTTGAGTATGTTTTGGAGCGAGAAGGGGATGTAGGTGCAATTATCCTTGAACCGATCAGGTGCACAGATGTACAAATACCACCGAAGGCATATCATCAACGATTAAGACAAATTTGTGATACCCACGGAGTATTGTTGATTTACGACGAAATACCAACGGCACTGGGCCGAACAGGGAAAATGTTTGCCTTTGAAAATTTTGGGGTCCTTCCAGATATTGTCCTGCTTGGCAAAGGCCTTGGGGGCGGTGTATTTCCGATGGCGGCGATGCTCGCCCGCGAGGATTTAGATGTTGCCGGGGATATTGCTTTAGGACACTTTACACATGAAAAAAGCTCCCTTGGCTGTGCGGCCGGACTCGCCACCCTCCAATATATCGAGGATTTCCGTTTACTAGAGCGAGCAAACTACTTAGGTGAATATATGAAAACTCGATTGCTAGAAATGCAAAACCGAATTGAACTAATTGGGGATGTCCGCGGAATAGGTCTGCTATATGGGGTGGAACTGGTTCTTGACCGTAAGACAAAAGCGAAGGCCATTTCAGAAACCGAACGAATCATGTATAAATGCATGGAAAAGGGATTAAGCTTTAAGGTATCACAGGGGAATGTACTAACCCTTGCCCCGCCGCTAACCATTACCGAAAAGGAATTAGAACTGGCAATGGATATACTTGAGAAGTCTTTTTAATGGTGGTACCAACGGAAATTTACCGAAAAAAGTTGCTGCATTCCCAATCTGGCGGGCAGCAGCTTTTTTATTTGAAATTGGTGGGGAGCATGCATAAAAGTATTTTTTTAGTATGGAAATGGCAATGGCTCTAGTTTATGATTAAAGAAGAATACATAAAGTTTGGGTGAATACATTTGATTCTATTAGACTACATTGTAAATCTTTCTATTTTTTCACTCATGGTCAGTACGCCTTTGGTCATTCGTTCATTTTGTAGCCATCGATCCCTAAAACAGTTAAGAGTTTGGGTAGGGGTATATGCAGGGATCGTTTCCATACTATTGGTAGCATTATCAATCCCCCAGCAAGGATATTCCTATGATATTCGGTATGCCCCGGTTATTTTAGTTTTTGCCTATCTTGGACCTGTAGCCGGCACCATCACAGGCAGCTTCGCCCTGATTGCCAGATTGTTTTCTAGTGGACACTGGACACCGGCTATTATTGGCTGGATCCTAATTATGATAAGCTTCATTATCATCCACTTTTTGACAAAGCGTTACATGCCTGTAAAAAAATGCCTTTATCTATATGTTACCTACGTTGCCATTTATATTGTCACTGTGCCGATTATCTTTAATGTTTTCAGACATGAACCTCTTTTTCACTTCCAATACCTGCTTTTTGTCTTATTGGGGGTCATTCTTGGGGCATTATTGATTGAGTCATATGAGCGGCTCCACCGGATTATTATCGAAAAAAAGCAAATGGAGAAAACCTTAGCAGAGAGTGAATCAAATTATCGATTAATAGCAGAAAATACTTCTGACCTCATTATGGTGATGAAACGCGACCATTCCGTTCAATATTTTTCACCTTCTCATGAACATGTTTTGGGATATAATGGGGTTAAGTTGGAAAAATTTGAATTATGTAAGTTCATTCACCCTGATGATGTAGGGATGTTTAGAGAAACGATTGAGTGGATGTTTGAAAATAAAGAATCCGTTTCGATGGAGTTCCGCTTTCATCATAAGGACGGTTATTGGGTTCAGTTTGAATCCCGATGTATGCCGGTAGAATGTGAAAATAATTCTGTCGAACATATTGTGATCATAAGCAGGGATATATCTGAACGTAAAAAGTCAGAAGAAATTCTCCTTCAATCTGAAAAGCTTTCCATTGTAGGGGAATTAGCTGCCGGAGTAGCACACGAAATCCGAAATCCATTAACAACAATTAAAGGCTTTATACAGCTATATAAAAAGGAAAATGGTCCAATTGAATTTAATGAACTGCTTCTCAGTGAATTAGAGCGAATTGAAACGATTACAAGCGAACTGCTTTCGTTGGGAAAACCGCAGGCCATCCAACTTAAGAAAACGGATTTACGGGACTTGGTTGAAAGTATTCTTGAGCTTTTAGCACCGCAGGCGTTAATGAATAATATTCAATTAAAATTAACGTTCGAAAATCCAGATTTTCTGATCATTTGTGAGAGAAATCAATTAAAACAGGTATTTTTGAATCTCTTAAAAAATGCCTTTGAAGCAATGCCGGAAGGCGGGGAAATCCATGTTCACTTAAGAAATGGCATCGACGGAACGGTGGTTATTTCCGTTCGCGACGAGGGCTGCGGGATTCCTGAAGAACTGCTGCCGCGCTTAGGTGAGCCTTTTTACACATTAAAAGAAAAAGGGACTGGGCTTGGTTTAATGATCTGTCACAAGCTCATTAAGCAGCATCATGGCAGAATACATTATCAAAGTAAAATAGGAGAAGGTACACTGATCGAAATCACTTTGCCTTTAGCTAGCTAATGTAACAAAACTGGGAAGTAAATCTCATAAATTTTAAGTTCAACCAAAATCATTTATATAAAAGCCAGGAATCCTCCTGGCTCTATTTTTGTCCAAAATATGGTATAATTTTCTGGAAAGGGAGGAGAGAGTGTGGAAGAAAAGGTTATTAAAGCGGTTCAAGATGAATATCCGGATGATTTTGCCTGGTGTTATGGGTGTGGCCGTTTAAATGAGGAAGGTCACCATTTCCGCACTGGTTGGCAGGGAGACCAGACGGTAACGATTTATACACCTGAAGCAGCCCACTTGGCTCTGCCAGGATTTGTTTATGGAGGGATTATTGCTTCTTTGATTGATTG
Organism: Neobacillus cucumis; assembly: GCF_016107705.1. Next base: position 41,101 of record NZ_JAEHGC010000007.1, on the reverse strand, counting down.
CCATGGGACAGGTTCGGCTGCACTAGCACTACATCGAAAAAATGGTCATGAGGCTGGAGACGGGGTTGAGCCGCCTCGTTTTGTAACCGCTTCCTTAAAGGTGGATTTCTTAAAGCCAACTCCGCATGGTATCCCGTTAAAAGCAGTCGGAACAGTTACTGAAATTCATCCGAAGAAGTGGAAAGTGGATGCAGAGGTCTTTGTAAATGATGAACTTTGTGCACGCGGTGAAGTTGTCGCAGTTGTTATGCCAAGTACGTTTATATCCAAATAGTTTCATTAAAAAAGCAGTGAACTTCAATTAAGCTGAAATTCACTGCTTTCTTATCGGCAGAGGTGTCCACCCCATATGGACAAAAGAAGCAAAAAGTCCACGGGCGGTGCCTGTCACTTAAACCGTCACCCAAAATGGGCAATAAGCTTCTCCAGTTGCTGAAGTTCTTTTTGGGCAAAGGGTGATATTTCTGTTTTTAGAGTTGAGAGGGTACTCTTAATTAAATGTTTGCGCAGTGCTCTTTTTTGCATGAGTTCATCTTGAATAAAGTCGAATAGTTCCAGATATTTTTCTTGCTCTGCTTCACTCGGGCAGTTTTTCGTAATCATTTTCTTAAAAGAGATACTTAATTGAAGCAGCTGGTCTTTTAACTCCTGGCTATCTTTTTTACATTCCGGAATCCATTTTGCCAAAAGTTCCGGACTAATTAAGTAATTTCCAGATTCAACAACCTCACCGACTATACCAACGATCCTCTCAACACTATAGCGGACAACCCGGCTGATATTGGTATTCGCTCCATTTGCAAGATGGTCGAAGTGGATGTTTTGCTGCAGAATCCCCATAAACATGATGGCGCAATCCATTAAATAAGCTTTTTTATCTTCGCCAAATAAGTCAATAAATCGGTTATAGAGCCAGCGGAGCATGAAAAACTGTCCTCTTTTGAGAAATTCCTTCATTTCTGCATCGTTCGAGAACAATACTTCTTCAAAAAGCGTGAAAAGCCGATTCTTTTTATTCGACAGCATTTGTATTTCCATTTGCTTGATAAAAATTTCAATATTAGACGGATCTTGTCCGATCAGTAACTCATTCCGCTCCCTGTCCATGTTTTTAAAGATGGATTTAAAAATGGCAATTAATAATTCGTTTTTCGAAGAAAAATAATTATAGAAGGTTCCTTTCGAAATTCCGCTAAAATCCAAAATATCCTGAATAGAGGTTGCTTGGAATCCCTTCTCAATAAATAATTGATGTGCTTTTTCAATTACAAGCTGCTTTCGATCTTTCATCTATATCACCTTAAGTTCAATTTGATTGAAGTTTCCCTTTATACCCATTGTATAATTCTATAGTACATTATTATCGCTGTTAAAACAAACCCAATAAAAAACATGAAATTTTCTTGTTGCAAAAATTGAACTGCTGGTATATGATATTGTCTATGTGAAATAGCAGTACAAAAAAATGAACCGTTAGTTTATAGGGGGGTATTACAATGGATAATTCTGTTAAAACAATAGATCGGCCACCGTGGGGGATTCTAGCAATCCTGATGATTGGCGCTTTTATTTCCATGCTAAACGAAACATTATTAAATGTAGCTCTACCATCCATAATGAAAGACCTTAATGTTTCTGCATCAACTGTTCAATGGCTTTCAACCGGATATATGCTCGTAAATGGAGTCATGATTCCTGCGACAGCCTTTTTAATCCAAAAGTATACAGCAAGACGTTTATTTTTAACAGCCATGAGTTTATTTTTAATTGGTACCATTCTTGCTGGTTTTGCAACGTCCTTCCCTGTTTTACTCGTGGCAAGGATGATTCAAGCCTCTGGATCTGCGATCATGATGCCTTTATTAATGAATGTCATGCTAACAAGCTTTCCTCCTGAAAAAAGAGGAGCTGCGATGGGGCTATTCGGCTTAGTCTTCATTTTCGCACCTGCAGTTGGCCCTACCTTATCAGGCTGGTTAATTGAACACTTTGACTGGAGAATGCTCTTCCATTTTGTTACACCGATTGCAGCAATTGTCCTTGTGATTGCAATCTTTTTACTAAAAGATAAAAAGAAAGATGTGGAAATCCGTCTTGATTTTCTATCCTTCTTATTATCAAGTATTGGTTTTGGCGGTTTATTGTACGGATTTAGTTCTGCAGGGAATAAAGGCTGGGACAGTCCGCAGGTTTATATAACAATTATCGTTGGTGCTGTCGCTATTGTACTATTCATTTGGCGTCAATTAAAGCTTGAAGTACCAATGCTTAATTTCCGAATTTACAAGTATCCAATGTTTACTCTATCTTCGGCGATTTCAATTGTTATTACGATGGCCATGTTTTCTGCTATGTTGCTTTTACCAATCTATGTTCAATCGATTCGCGGAATTTCGCCAATCAAGTCTGGATTACTCATGCTGCCTGGATCTATTTTAATGGGGATCATGTCACCAATTACCGGTAAATTATTTGATAAATATGGCGGTCGTTTATTAGCCATTACTGGTTTATCGATTACGATTATCACAAGTTACTTCTTAAGCACCTTAACACTTCATACTACTTACACTGAGTTAATCCTAATATACTCAGCGCGGATGTTCGGAATGTCGATGGTTATGATGCCGGTTATGACAAATGGATTAAACCAATTGCCTGCCCATCAATATCCACATGGAACAGCAATGAACAGTACTCTGCAGCAAGTTTCTGGTGCAATTGGCTCGGCATTATTAGTTACCATCATGTCTAATCGTACAAAAACGCATGCAACAGACTTAGCAGCTTCAGCGATGAAGCATTTGACTGGAAAACCAACTCCTGAGGCATTAGCTGAAATGAAACAGCAAATTGCCATGAAAGCCATGCTTGAAGGTATTAATGATTCTTTCTTAGTATCAGTTGGAATTGCTAGTATCGCGCTAATTCTTGCTTTCTTTATTAAAAGGGTTAAACCAGCAGGTAACCCACATGAGGGAGCACCCGATAAAAAGGTTGTTACGAAATTAGCTGAAAATTAATTCGAAGGTAAACAGGGAGCAGCGAGATTGAATCGTTGCTCCTTTGTTTTGTTATTTAAAAGTTGCTATCAAACGATGATTATTGGGATAATATAGTACAGTTAAGAGATTTAGGAGGAATACGATGTCAAATCAACAATTTTTAGAAGATGCTTTTATTGAACGCTGTGACAAGGAAACAGAAGAATTGATTGCTAAAGAAACAGATTCATTTTTAAGCCAGCCCCTTGATCACTTGAAAAAACATAAGAAGGAATTTTTATTCTTAGAGTCCAAACAGTTTGAGGCAATACATGTCGATGCTGTTTCTTTAGAGGTGGATGATGTTTTTGGTACATATGATGTAATGTTAGGCCTTAAACTTCAAAAGAAATTTGGTAATGTGTTAAAAGAAGAGTTAAATCAAAATTTAAAAGGCAGTGAGGCTAAGTTTGATTTATTGTTCAGCAATGAGGACGGGCTGTGGGATTTAAATTTTGCTTTGAATTATGTGGATGGGTTTAGAGAAGATTTATCCATTGGAGAAGCTTTTGAACTTATACATCAATTTTTAGTGAAATTGGTTGAAAAAGTCAAATAGGCGTTTGTATCTAATTTTAAAAATTTGTAGAAACAATGAGAGGTGAAACCGTGCGAGTTATATCCATATGCCCCAGTAACACAGAATTGATGGAATTTCTAGGATTAACACATCTTCTAGTGGGAGTTGATGATTTTTCTGATTGGCCGGCTCAGATTGCAAATCTTCCGAGATTAGGCCCGGATTTATCAATTAACATGGATTTGGTCGAAGAGTTGAAACCGGATATGGTTTTAGCTTCTTTAAGTGTGCCTGGGATGGAAAAAAACGTGGAGGCACTTGTTGAAAGAGGAATCCCCTATATTGTGTTAAATCCACAGTCCTTATCCGATATTGAAGAAGATTTGGTAAAAACTGCTGAGGTTCTTAAGCAGCGAGAACGCGGGATCGATGCAGCCAAGGAATTTCGATCTAGAATAGAAAAGGTAAAAGAAAGAGGGAAGACGATTCAAAATCGGCCAGCGCTTTATTGGGAATGGTGGCCAAAACCGATTTTTACCCCGGGAAAAATCAATTGGCTGACCGAGATTTCAGAAATAGCCGGAGCAAGAAACATTTTTGCAGATGTTGAACTTGCTAGCGTTCAGACTGATTGGGAGGATGTTTTATCTAGAAAGCCTGATTTTATCTGCCTTGCCTGGGTCGGTGTTCGAAAGGCGAAGGTGCAGAAAAGTGTGGTTATGAAACGTCCAGGCTATGAAAAGCTAGATTATAAGAATGAGAGCCAAATTCTGATTTTGGAAGAAGAATTGTACTGCCGACCATCACCTCGATTAGTGGAGGGCCTTGAAAAAATTTTTAAAATCATTCATCCATAATAAAAAGTCTTTGCGCTAATAAAATCGCAAAGACTTTTTTTTAACTTAGGCCTTCATCATGTATTGAAAATGGGGACCCCGATGAGGTATGTTGGTTTACCCAACCAAGAGACATCTCGGAAACAGCTGCCCAATTTGGGATTTCATTACTATGCTGTTCGACCCAGTTCATGCAGAACTGTGGATCGATATTGTATTCTAAGCATTGGGATAAAAACGATTGAATGGTCGTTTCGGTGCAGTTTTGCCATGAACCGCATGTATTGAGCCAAACATTTTCCATTTTCGTTTGTAATGAAAGCTCATTTATAAAATCGCTGAATTGATTTTCGTAAGTCATTTTGGACCTCCTTGTCATAAATTTCGTATTTTTTCACAAAGATACTTCATAAGTATGTCCAAGGAAAATTGAAAAAATCACGGGCGTTTATTATTTATATTCAAAAGGAAAATGGATGGCGAAACAAAATTGTAAGTAAAAAGTCTGACAATGCTTAAGTTGTGATTAGCTGAATAATAACGAAAAAAACACATGGGTTAAAATAACCTATGTGTCTCTTTTTATGTTTATTTTTTAAATTGTGATATTATTCTACATAAAAGTGATAGGGAAAGGATGAAATAAATTGTCATTTGAAAGTGTGAAGGCTCATTTTAAACAATGGAATCGTGAGCAAGATATTATGGAATTCGCGACCTCTAGCGCAACAGTAGAGTTGGCCGCAGAAGCCATTGGTGTAATTCCCGCTCGAATTGCCAAGACATTATCCTTTAGGGGCGAAGAGGAAAAAGCAATTTTAATCGTCGCAGCAGGAGACGCAAAAATTGATAATAAAAAATTTCGCCAAACATTTGGCCTCAAAGCACGGATGCTAAATCCCGACGAAGTGCTTGAACAAACGGGGCATGCGATTGGCGGGGTATGCCCTTTTGGATTAGCAAAGGATTTGGATGTGTACTTGGATGTTTCAATGAAACGGTTTGATACCCTGTTTCCGGCCTGCGGCAGCTCTAACTCGGCCATCGAATTGACCCTCGATGAATTATCCGAATATTCCTTTGCAAAGGACTGGGTAGATGTTTGTAAAGGATGGCAGGAAGCAGAGCTCGAAGAAAAAGTTATTCAACATCATAAATAAGCAGTGAAAATAAGTAGTCGTCTTTTCAAATGACTGCTTATTTTTATGCAGATTTTGTCAATCTTCTGATAACAAAGGGATTCTATTATTTTTGTACTATAATAGAAAAGTAATCTCAATGCTTATTCGAGAAAGTTGGCTTGTGATGAAATCAAATTTGAAATTATTAATTGAATTATTTTGGATCTTTTTTAAGATTGCCCCTGTGACCTTTGGCGGCGGTTATGCAATGATCCCATTAATTGAACGGCAATTTGTTCATAAAAAACAATGGCTGAACATGAAAGACGTTTCCGATATTTTCGCCTTATCCGGGACAGCGCCGGGGGCGATTGCCGTGAATTGTGCCACCTTTATTGGTTATCGATTTGGAGGTTTTTGGGGAGCCATTGCAGCTTTGGCGGGTATTCTATTTCCAACTGTTTTAATTGTATGTTTTCTCAGCATATTTTTTATTTTATTTAAGGATAATTCATATTTTGAGACAGCATTCCTTGGGATTCGTGCTGCTGTAGTCGCTTTAATCCTTTATGCGGCCATCGAAATATCAAAAACAGCTTTATTGGATAAATCAACCTCTATCCTCTGTGCAGGCATGGTTGTGATGATGCTAGTTTTCCATTTACACCCCGTTATCGCGATTTTTTTAGGAGCATTATTCGGAATTATAATCGTCAAAGTGAAAAAATGGTTAGGAATCGCTGTTCGATTGGAAAAAATACAGGATTCTCAAAAGGGTAAAAGAGCAGGGTAGGAGGGAAAGGTGTGTTACTGCAATTATTTTTATTATTTTTCTTGATCGGTGCCGTTTCATTTGGCGGGGGATATGCGATGATCCCCGTTATCGAACGGGAAGTGACACAGCGCGGCTGGCTGACCACCTCTGAATTTACCGATTTTGTTGGTTTATCCGGTATGGCTCCCGGTTCCATTGCCTCAAATAGTGCGACAACCGTAGGGTATCATATAGGAGGGATTTACGGTGCGATGATTTCTTCTCTGGCGATTACCCTTCCTTCGCTAATTTTCATTCTCGTGATGGCTAAAAATTATGAAAAAGTGAAAGATCTTCAACTCATTACTTCAGCCTTTTATGGGCTGCGTCCGATTGTTACAAGTTTAATTATTTATGCAGCCATCAATTTTGCGCTGTCAAATGGGGTTATTGCCTTTGATTTTTCACCAAAGATGGTGGGTATGTTCATCATTTTTGCGGTATCCTTATGTTCACTCCTATTTTTAAAACTCCATCCGACGATCGTGATTATCGCAGCAGGCATCCTCGGAATGTTCGTATTTAGATAATAATTTATAAGGAAGGATTTAATGAATTCAATCATTACATTAATAAAAGAATGGCAGCAAGCACTGCAGAATGAAATCAATTATTTAAAAAAATTTGGCAGTAATAAGCATATTGTTTCAAATGGTCGTTTTTTAACAAATGACCATTCGTTTACCTATTATTTTGATACCGCAGCCCCTTTGAAAATTCCAGTCGGTTCTACAATAAGACTCGAGTGGGGCGGGCTAAAACAAAACGGGCGGATTTTATCATCAGAGGGCAGAGGAATCATCATCGCCCTAGAGCAATCATGGGGAGATTTGATTCCGGAGGCTTTTTTATTTCATGATCCGTGGGAACTATTGGAACATCTTATCCAACGCTTGGATGAGATAAAAAAAAGCAAGCAAAAACGCCTTAGAGTAAAAAGGTTAATGGACCCTTCCATGCCTGCTAAGCATCCTCTCGATAAAATTAAAAGCAATGTCCACGAATTGGTATTAAGGTCAAAATACAATCCTGTCACATTTGTCTGGGGACCGCCTGGAACAGGGAAAACCTACACGCTTGCTAGGGTGGCAGCAAATAAATATTTTCAGAAAAAAAGAGTTTTGATCCTTTCTCATAGCAATCAAGCTGTGAATGTATTAATTAGTGAAATTTCTTATTTTATCAACAAAAAGCAGCGTTTTCAGGAGGGAGAGGTTCTTCGCTACGGGTTTCATTCCGGTGAAGGATTGCCTAACGAGGAAGCTCTGACCACAAGCCAGTTAATTGAAAAGCAGGATCCGGGACTTGCCGAAAATAAAAACATCTTGTTGGAAGAACGGAGGATGTTGAAACAAGATTTAGCTCGATCCTTTAGCAAAAGGGACTCCAATCAGCTTTTAGAGCTTGAAACCAAGATTGCCAAGGTATTAGAGAAGATTCGCCAAAAAGAATTGCAGTTTGTTAAAGATGCACTTATTGTCGGGACAACGCTTGCGAAAGCCGCTAGTGATGCTTCTATTTATGAAAAGGATTTTGATGTGGTTATTTTGGACGAAGCAAGTATGGCCTATGTTCCACAAGGAGCTTTTGCTGCAACCCTCGGTAAACGAGTCATTATTTGCGGTGATTTTAAACAATTGCCGCCGATTGCTTCAAGCCGTGATGTGTTAGTGGCGAAATGGCTGAGGGAGGATGTGTTTCATCGTGCCGGTGTTGTGGAATGGGTGAATAAAGGGGAGCTCCACCCTCATTTATTTTTATTAAAGGAACAAAGAAGAATGCATCCGGAAATTTCTGCGTTCACAAATCGCTTTATTTATCAGTCGATGGTCGGTGACCATGTGAGCGTTCATGACAGCCGCAACCAAATCGTTGAAAAAGCACCGTTCCCACAAAAAGCATCCGTCATGGTAGACACAAGCTATACTGGAGACTATTGTATGACGGAGCGGACCTCCAATTCGCGCATGAATGTTTGGCAGCTTTTGCTTTCCTTCCAATTGATTCACGAATCCTATTTAGCCGGAGCAAAATCAATTGGTTATGTGACTCCTTATCGTGCTCAAGCAAATTTAATGGAGCTTTTACTGAATGAATTGTTTCAAAATGAACGGATGTCTGCTGATATAATCGCTGCTACCGTCCATCGGTTTCAAGGTAGCGAGCGGGATGTAATGGTATTTGATACCGTTGACGGCTGGCCTCTGGAACGCGCTGGAATGCTGTTATCTGGCAAGGATAGTGAACGCCTCATCAATGTTGCGATTACAAGGACAAAAGGGAAATTCATCCATGTCGGTAATCAGGCATTTATCCGCCAACATATTTATCAAGGAAAAACCTTAAGGCAGCTTGTCGACTATCAGGGGGAAAAAAATCAAATGGTAACGCAAAAAGAAATTGGGAATTGGATTCAGCATCAGCTTCCCCGATTACGGTGGATACATGCATTAAAACTGGAGAAGATTTTTCGGGATCTTGATAGAACAAAATGCTCGATTGTATTATCGCTGCCGGATCATACTGTTCTTCCTGCACATTGGCAGAAAAAATTAATGAACCGTAATAAACATGTACAATTGACGATTCTTTCTTCCAAGCAATGGACAAATCTTCAACCAAATGAATGGATTTCGAACAGCCCAACCTTCCCTTTTTTGATGATGGACGAACGTATTCTATGGCTTGGAGTACCATTTGAAGGAGCCAATGAGGTGCGTCCGCCTTTTGTTGCTGCACGAGTGGATTCCGAAAAATTAGCAAATTATTTACTGGATCAATTTCAAATTCATTTGTAGAATTAAAAAGAATTTTTTTGAATAAGTGCTCTTAGATGAAAAGAGCACTTATTTTTTGATACTTTTTTAGATAGTGTCGAAATATTTATTGCTCAATAGTAGAGATTTATAAAAGTATTCGTGATATTTTTACAAATTTTTTAATTTGATTATGATAAATTGGTAAAGTATCCATAAAAAGTACAAGATGATACCCTCACAAATTCTATTTTTCAATTCTAAACCTACACATTTTACATCATTTACTATTTTTTCATTTAATCGAGTCAGAAAATTCATTTTACATATTGGTTAATAAAAAGCTTACATTATTTTACAGGTTGTGTAATGAAAAGCCTTTCTAGTATCTGTAAAATAGAATGAGATGCAGAATTTTCTGTAATATTTTTTGAAAAGGAGGCTGGACTTTTCATCTAGTAAACCAATCGATATTTTTTGAAGCGCTTACATTTTTGCTAGAATCCTATTCATATATAAGGAGGGTTTCTCATTGGCAAGTGAAAACATGCAGCGTATTTCCTTAACTAATCTTGAAAAAAACTTTCAAGAGGTAGAACCGGCCCTAACAAACCGCGAGGCAATGGAAGAGGCAAATCGATGTCTTTATTGTTATGATGCCCCATGTATTAAGGCCTGTCCGACCGGGATTGATATTCCAACCTTTATTAAAAAAATTGCCTCTGGAAATTTGCTTGGATCAGCGAAAACGATTATGTCTTCCAATCCTGTCGGCGCCAGCTGTGCAAGAGTATGTCCCACAGAGGAGCTTTGTGAGGGTGCATGTGTCCTAAATCATTCTACAAAGCCGATTATGATTGGAAACTTGCAAAGATATGCAACGGATTGGGCGATTCAAAACGAACAAACTCTTTTTCAGCCTGGTGAATCTAACGGAAAGTCAGTTGCCATTATCGGCGGCGGTCCTGCGGGATTATCAGCTGCGAGGGAACTTGCCCGCTTTGGGTATGATGTAACGATTTTCGAAGCTGCAGAAAAAGCGGGCGGATTGAATACCTTTGGGATTGTCTCCTTCCGTTTACCACAATCGATTTCCTTCTGGGAAGTCCATCAAGTTGAAAAATTAAATGTGAAAATCAAGACGAATACGATGGTGGGCAGAGATGTATCGCCTGAATATTTAAGGGAAAACTTTGATCTAATTGTTTTAGCAGCAGGGATGGCACATGTTCCGAACCTTGGTATTGAAGGAGAGGAACTAGATGGTGTGCATGATGCAATCGAATTTGTAAAGGCAACAAAGGGCGGACGGCTTGTAAATGACTTGGTAGGAAAGCGTGTAGTTGTGATTGGGGCGGGGAATACGGCAATTGACGGTGCAACCTGTTCCGTTCGTTTAGGTGCCGAAAACGTCAAGATTCTCTACCGGAGAACGGAAGAGGAAATGACCGCTTATGACTTTGAATATGAATTTGCCAAACAAGATGGTGTTGAGTTTCGCTGGTTAAGGGCACCAAAGAGAATCCTTGGGGAAAACGGCAAGGTAACTGGTATTGAGTGCATAAAAATGAAGCTTGGTGAACCGGAAAAAGACGGCCGACGGAGCCCTATTCCAATCGAAGGCTCAGAATTTGTCCTTCCGGTTGATGCGGTGATAAAAGCAATCGGACAAACAAGGCATTTATCCTTAATCGAGGCACTCGGACTGGAACATAAAGGTGGAGTCGTACAAGTCAATCAGGAAACTTGCCAAACCTCAGAACCGAATATTTTTGCCTGCGGTGATATTGTGTTCGGTAAAGGAAAAGGGGATGCGATGGTCGTTACAGCGGCTAAGCAGGGGAAACAGGTTGCTCATGCTATTCACAAACAAGTCACTGCGGTAGGATCCGTTTAATAGATTGATATTATTTGGAAATTAGAAGGGAGTAAAAAGGATGGCAGATTTACGAATTAATCTTGCGGGGATCAAGTCTCCAAATCCGTTCTGGCTTGCTTCGGCACCTCCTACAAATTCCGGCTACCAGGTACAGCGAGCATTTGAAGCTGGCTGGGGAGGAGCCGTTTGGAAAACTTTAGGTGACCCAATTTTAAACGTTTCCTCACGGTTTGCGGCTGTCAGCTTTAATGGGCAAAGAGTAGCAGGCTTTAATAATATTGAATTGATTACCGACCGGCCATTGGAGGTCAATTTAAAAGAAATCTATGAAACGAAAAAACGCTTCCCGAACCATGCGATTATCGCGTCCTTGATGGTGGAGCCAAAACAGGAAAAATGGCATGAAATCGTCAAGCGTGTTGAGGATGTTGGGGTTGATGGTCTTGAACTCAACTTCGGCTGTCCGCATGGTATGGCGGAGCGGGGGATGGGAGCTGCTTCTGGGCAGGTTCCAGCTCTTGTTGAACGCCAAACCTTCTGGGTCAAAGAAGTAGCGAAAACACCTGTTATAGTAAAATTAACGCCGAATATTACCGATATTACGGCAACGGCTGAAGCGGCTGTGCAAGGTGGTGCAGATGCCATTAGTATGATCAATACGATCAACAGTTTAGCAGGCGTTGATCTAGACACGTGGAATACGATTCCGCATGTTGCTGGCAAGGGTGCCCACGGTGGCTATTGCGGTCCGGCTGTTAAACCAATTGCCCTCAACATGGTGGCTGAATGTGCCCGCCACCCACGAATCAATGTGCCAATCTCCGGAATTGGCGGAATTTCAAATTGGCAGGATGCTGTTGAATTTTTACTAATGGGTGCAACTGGCGTTCAGGTGTGTACAGCGGCCATGCATCACGGCTTCCGAATTGTTGAAGACATGATTGAAGGGTTAAGCAATTATCTTGACCAAAAAGGAATTTCTGCCGTTTCTGAAATTGTCGGCAAATCTGTACCTAAATATTCCGATTGGGGAAATTTGGACCTTAACTATAATATTGTGGCAAAAATTAATACGGATGTCTGTATCAATTGTAATAAATGCCATATTGCATGTGAGGATACATCTCACCAATGTATTGATATGCTGACAGATGCAAACGGAAAGGGCTATCTGAAAGTGCGTGAAGAGGACTGTGTCGGCTGTAATTTATGTTCGATTGTCTGCCCAGTCGACGGGGCCATTGACATGATTGAGGTTCCAAGTGAACTGCCTCCGATGACATGGAATGAACGCCAAGCAGCACTCAATGCGGCAACGGAATGTAAAGTAGATATAAAATAGGAGGGATATTCCCATGAAGAAAATAATAAAAAATGGAACAGTTGTTACTGCTTCCGATATCTATCAAGCGGAAATTTTAATTGAAGATGGAAAGGTAGCTCAAATTGGGACGAACCTTGAAGCTCTTGGAGCAGAGGTCATTGATGCAAAGGGCTGCTATGTCTTCCCAGGCGGAGTGGATCCGCACACCCATTTCGATATGCCCTTTGGCGGTACCGTTACAAAGGACGATTTTGAAACAGGTACGATTGGTGCAGCTTTTGGCGGCACGACAACAGTCATTGATTTTTGTTTAACAGACAAAGGGGTACCATTAAAAAATGCCATCCAAACCTGGCACGAAAAGTCAGGAGAAAAGGCAGTCATTGATTATGGATTCCACCTAATGATTGGTGAAATTAATGACGATGTTCTTGCCCAGCTTCCGCAGGTAATTAATGAGGAAGGGATTACATCCTTTAAGGTTTTCATGGCCTATAAAAATGTTCTGCAGGCAGATGATGAAACCTTATACCGGACGCTTGCTTTCGCAAAAGAACACGGCGCGCTCGTTATGGTCCATGCAGAGAATGGGGATGTCATTGATTATTTAACGAAAAAGGCACTGGCGGATGGAAATACCGATCCAATTTACCATGCGTTAACAAGACCACAGGAATTAGAAGGAGAAGCAACTGGCCGTGCTGCAAAGCTTACCGGACTGGCAAATTCGCAATTATATGTGGTCCATGTCACCTGTGCGGATGCAGTAGAGCAGATTGCTGAAGCGCGCAAAAAAGGTTTTAACGTCTGGGGAGAGACTTGCCCACAATATTTGGTTCTCGACCAAAGCTATTTGGAAAAACCTAATTTTGAGGGAGCAAAATATGTTTGGTCTCCGCCACTTAGAGAAAAGTGGAATCAGGATGTGCTGTGGAATGCCTTGAAAAATGGGGAGCTGCAGACACTTGGTTCTGATCAATGTTCCTTTGATTTCAAAGGACAAAAGGAATTAGGCCGCGGTGATTTCTCGAAAATTCCAAACGGCGGGCCAATTGTTGAAGATCGTCTTTCCATCCTATTTTCGGAAGGCGTAAAGAAAGGCAGAATCAATCTGAATCAATTTGTTGAACTAACTTCAACAAGGGCTGCTAAACTATTTGGTTTATTCCCGAAGAAAGGAACCATCGCAGTGGGAGCAGATGCTGATATCGTCATCTTTGATCCAAATGTTGAACGTGTGATTTCAGCTGAAACGCATCATTTGGCTGTTGATTATAATGCTTTCGAGGGCATGAAGGTAACGGGTGAACCGGTTTCTGTTATGGTTCGTGGTGAATTTGTTGTCAGGGATAAGCAGTTAGTTGCAAAACCAGGAACTGGTCAATTTTTAAAGAGAGCAAAATACAATACTCCAGTCATTCAAAGTGAATCATTACCAATTAACTAAATTAACTCTTCGAATCTGTAATTATTTTTATCAAGAGATTGTAGATTCGATATTTTGGAAGGAAAAAGAGGCCGTTTTGTAGAAAGTATAGAATTGAATCGGAGGGATACCATGTCAGAGCATCAGCAGTTTCTAGCTGAACGGGATAAAATCGATTTTCTTATTCAAAATGGTTTTCGTATTCAGCGGGTCAATGAACATTTAAATGGTGCATCTGTAGATTTTGTACATCCTGAAGAAAAAAAGACAGAAACACTTCTGATTGGAAATGCAAATGCCAGAAAATATTTTTCTAGTTTGCTTATTCAACAGAGTCAAAGCGGATAAATTGAAAAAGGATTGGTGCCCGCACCAATCCTTTAATACATAAAAAGGGGCCAGATACATGAAAGAAAATTTCCAGCTTAAGGTCTCCGATATCTTACGCCGCAAGCACTTTGAAAATGCGATTGTGGTTGCTGGTTCTGAGGGGCTGCATCACATTGTCAAATGGGTTCATGTCGTTGAAGTAAAAAATATCCGAAATTTACTAAGCGGTCAGGAGCTTATTTTATCAACAGGTGTCGCCTGGAAGGAAGACCATCTATTTTTTACAATGGTTGAACAATTAATTGAAAATCAGGCGGCTGGCCTATGCATAGAACTAGGAACCTATTTAACTGAAATACCAACTGAAGTGATTGAAATTGCCAACCAGCATCATTTTCCCATCATTGCTTTTCAACAAGAAGTTCCCTTCGTTGAAATTACACAGGATATTCATACCGTGATGATCAATCAACAATATCGAATGATTTCTGATTTAGAGAACTATTCACAAAGCCTGAATAAAAGGCTGTTATCCATTGAAACGTATGAGGATATCCTCCAATTTATTTTTTCGTCCTTAGATGTTCAAATTATTTTCCGCCTTAGAAATCAGGAATACGAGTTTGTTCCTGAAATCAATGGAGATGATCAAAAGGCTTTAATTAAAGAACTGGAAGGTGCAAAAGCCGGGATCAATCGTCAATTTGCCCTTGCACCAATTTATTTGTTTGGCCAGGAATATGCTGAGTTATATCTGTACTCACCTGAACTTCCAATCAGTGAGTTTGATTTACTGATTTTAGATCGCACCGCAACAGCCTTGGCACAGCATTTATTAAGGGATTTGTATGTGGAGGAGAAAAAACGGGTTGAAGAATTTGAATGGCTTCAAGGGTGGTTAGACGGAGAACATTCAGAGGAAGGGATAAACGAGTATTTACTTGAGCAAGGGTTCAAGCCAAAAACAAGTGATGCAGTTGTTTTAATTGCAAAGGTTTCTGCGGTAAAGGAAAAATCCAGTCAAGATGTAACCTACTTAAAACTATTATTCCGCTCTGTGTTTGAACAAAATGGCTTTGCTGCATTTTCGGTCGAGAAACGCAATTCCTTGGTATTTATTTTGTTGAACAATCGAACGAAAAAGAATTTAAAGGAACGAATTAAAAAGGCTATTGAGTCTATTCATGAATCTGAGTTTATGAAAAAACAAAACACAGCCAAAATGTTTATTGGAACCGGCAAGTTTGTCGAATCTCTTTGTAAACTCCATAAAAGCTATTTTACCGCAAGGGAAACAGTAAGAATTCATCAGGAAATGACAAAAAAAGAACTCTACACCTTTTATGAAGATTTACATCTCTATCGACTCATTTCGCAAATTAATAAACATATAGATTTACAGGAGTTAGTCTTGGAATACTTACAGCCTGTTATACAATATGACCAAAAATACAATGGTAAGCTGCTTGAAACCTTAAAGGCGTATTTGGAATGTAATGGGTCGAAACAAGAAACTTCCAATAGGCTTTTTATCGTGAGACAGACCCTTTATCATCGTTTGCAAAAGCTCGAAAATCTGTTGGGTCCGGACTTTATGGAGCATGAAAAACGGGTAGCTATTGAATTTATGATTCTTGTTAATGATTATTTAGCACCATCTGGGCAAAAAAAAGAATTTAGGGCAAGGTAGTCTTGAATATTCGAATAATATTTTAGAAGAGTGTTCATAATGTTGAAAAAATAATGCTCGCCATTTTACACTTTGTCTAATGAAAGCCTTTTAATTATGAGCGATAATTAACACATAGGGATTTTCAATATTCATAAAATTATGGGTAAAAATAGGAGGCCAAAATATGAGCGTAATAAAAAATGATACTTTAGTTTTAAAAAACTATATTAACGGTGAGTGGGTTAGCTCCAACAGCGAGCAAACATTAGATGTGCTGAATCCGGCAACCAATGAGGTAATTGCAAAGGTTCCAGTTTCAACAAAGGAAGATGTCGAAAAAGCTGTCGCAGCTGCAAAGGCTGCCTTTAAAGCGTGGAAAAACGTTCCGGTTCCAAAAAGAGCGCGTATTCTATTTAAATTTCACACTCTCTTAACTGACAATCATGAAGAGCTTGCTAGATTAATTGTTCGGGAAAATGGTAAGGCTTACAAGGAAGCCCACGGAGAGGTGCAGCGCGGGATTGAATGTGTTGAATTTGCAGCTGGTGCTCCAACCTTAATGATGGGTGAAACTCTATCGGGGATTGCGGAAAATATTGATTCGGAAATGTTCCGTTATCCGCTTGGAGTTGTGGGAGGAATTACGCCATTTAACTTCCCAATGATGGTTGCCCTTTGGATGTTCCCGATGGCTGTTGCTTGCGGGAATGCCTTTGTTTTAAAACCATCTGAGCGCACACCGCTTTTGGCTAACCGTTTAGCTGAACTATTTACAGAAGCCGGGGCTCCAAAAGGAATTTTAAATGTTGTTCACGGTGCACACGATGTTGTAAATGGATTACTTGATCATAAAGATGTTGCTGCTATCTCCTTTGTAGGATCTCAGCCGGTTGCCAAATATGTATATGAGCGTGCAGCTGCGGAAGGCAAAAGAGTCCAGGCATTGTCCGGTGCGAAAAACCATCATATCGTAATGCCGGATGCTGATTTAGATAAGGCTGTTCAAAATATTATCAGTTCTACATTTGGAAGTGCCGGCCAGCGTTGTATGGCATGTAGTGCCGTGGTCGTTGTTGGGGATAATGCTCCATTTATTGAGGCATTAAAAAAGGAAGCAGATGAATTAATTATTGGAAATGGGATGGATGACGAGGTGCTATTGACTCCTGTTATTCGGAAAGAACAACGGGAACGAGCTCTTGGATATATCGAAAAAGCGCTTCAAGAGGGTGCTGATTTAATCCGGGACGGTCGCAGAGAAATGAATGATCTTCCGGAAGGAAATTTCTTAGGTCCTACTATCTTTGACCATGTAACACCGGATATGACGATTGCGAAAGAAGAAATTTTCGGTCCTGTTTTAAGTCTTCTGCGTGCAAAAGACTTAGATGAAGGTTTGGAATATATCCGTAAATCAAGATTTGGTAACGGAGCAACCATTTATACAAATGATGCAAAAGCAGTCCGTCAATTCCGTGAAGAAGCAGAAGCGGGAATGCTTGGAATTAACGTAGGTGTCCCTGCAACAATGGCCTTCTTCCCATTCTCCGGCTGGAAGGATTCCTTCTACGGTGATCTCCATGTTAATGGAAAAGATGGCTTAAACTTCTATACTCGTAAAAAAATGATTACCTCACGTTTTTAATTAGCCTTCTTGCTGATTTGGGGCTTTTACCAAAGCCCCCTCGGCGCATCAGAAATAGTGAAGAATATACTATTAAAAGAGCATGAAATGGAGTGTGGAGAGAATGGTTCAAACAAGTGGATCACAGGAAACATTACTTGAACAGGATGATCGTTATCTTTGGCATGCGATGAAGCCTTATAATCCAAAAGCAACGATCGTGGCCCAGAAGGCTGAGGGTTCATGGGTTACCGACACCGACGGAAAACGTTATTTAGATGCTATGGCTGGTCTATGGTGCGTCAATGTTGGCTATGGAAGACAGGAGCTCGCAGAAGCTGCCTATGAGCAATTAAAAGAAATGGCCTATTTCCCGCTTTCCCAAAGCCATGTTCCAGCTATTAAACTGGCAGAAAAGCTAAATGAAATGCTTGGGGATGAATATGTCATCTTTTTCTCCAATAGTGGTTCTGAAGCAAATGAAACTGCATTCAAAATTGTACGCCAGTACCATCAGCAAAAAGGCGACCACAATCGCTATAAAATTGTTTCCCGATACCGGGCGTACCACGGGAACTCAGGTGCCGCTTTAGCAGCAACTGGCCAGGCACAAAGAAAATACAAATACGAGCCGCTTTCTGCTGGCTTTGTTCATATCGCTCCTCCGGATTCTTATCGTGATGATACAAATGTATCCTATCCGCATCAATTGCAATCTGTTAAGGATATTGACCGTGTTATGACGTGGGAGCTTAGCGAAACGATTGCCGCAATGATTATGGAACCAATTATCACTGGTGGAGGAATTCTTGTCCCACCGGAAGGGTACATGAAGGCGGCAAAGGAAATTTGTGAGAAGCATGGTGCCCTTTTAATTGTGGATGAAGTCATTTGCGGATTTGGCCGAACCGGGAAACCATTCGGATTTATGAACTACGGTGTGAAGCCTGATATCATTACGATGGCAAAAGGGATTACCAGTGCTTATCTTCCATTATCCGCAACAGCTGTTCGAAAGGAAATTTATGAAGCGTTTAAAGGTACGGAAGAATATGATTATTTCCGCCATGTCAACACCTTTGGCGGGAACCCGGCAGCTTGTGCCTTGGCATTGAAAAATCTTGAAATCATGGAAAGTGAAAAATTATTTGACCGTTCCCGTGATTTAGGGGAAAAGGTATTGAATGACTTAAAGAACTTGCTGCAAAACCATCCATATGTTGGGGATGTCCGCGGTAAAGGCCTTTTAATCGGACTTGAATTAGTAAAGGATAAGGCAACAAAGGAACCACTGGATGTTGCTCTTGTCAACCAGGTCATTGCAAGCTGTAAGGAGAAAGGTTTATTAATTGGTAAAAACGGGGCAACAGTTGCCGGATATAATAATGTTTTAACCCTTTCTCCACCATTAAATATAGAAGTGGAAGATTTAGAGTTCCTTGTAAAAACATTAACGGAAGCATTAAATAAATTGGTATAAAATAAAGAATCGCTCGCAATCCTAGGATTGCGGGTATTTTTTGTGTTACTGTCTATAATTTATTTTATAGACAGTTTCTTGGGAATCGAAAGAATTTTGTCTAATATATTTTAAAAAAATGTCGGAATTTTTCGAGAGAGACAATTGACAGTAAAAAATGGTAAGTTATAATAAAATTAACAAAAGTTCAAAAAAATTTTTACATAATTTCAACCTTTAAAAATTTTAAAGGTTGATGAAAACGTTTTCTTTTCAAAAACATATTCTTAGGAGAATTTACGATGGCGGATGAAAAACTTTTGCGCTTGGTGGAAGCAGCTAAAATGTACTACCAACTAGATTACGGTCAGCAGGAAATTGCCAAGAGACTAGGTATTTCCCGTCCAACCGTATCCAGGCTCCTTGTCCAGGCAAAACAAGAGGGTATTGTTCAAATTAAAATTTTTAATCCAACCGAAGATGTTGAACAAATTGCACGGCAAGTGAAGGAAAAGTTTCAGCTTAAACACTGTGTTGTTACCCCTGTAGCAAGCTTTGAAGATCCACTAATAAAAGAAAAACTGGGTGTGGCCGCGGCCGATTATCTTTATAAGATTGTGGAAAGCGGTGATACAATCGGGATTACATGGGGAACCACAATATATCAACTCGTGAAAAAAATGCAGCCAAAGAATGTAAAGGACGTTACCATTGTCCAGTTGAACGGTGGGGTAAGTTATTCTGAGTCCAATACATATGCAGCAGAGATTGTTAATGGATTGGCAAACGCATTTAATACAACTCCTCACTTTTTACCAGTACCTGCCATTGTGGATTCGAATGTTGTCAAAGAGGCGATTGTGGCTGACCGACATCTGAAAAAAACACTAGAGCTTGGGAAAAAAGCCAATATTGCCATTTATACAGTAGGGGAACCTGGTGTGCAATCGACTCTAATGCAAGCAGGCTATTTTTTCGATAAGGATATTGAAATATTAAGGAAAAACAAGACAGTTGGGGATATTTGTTCGCGGTTTATTAATCAGGAAGGGCAAATATGCAATGAAACCTTAAATGAACGTACCATAGGAATTCAACTGTCAGATTTAGCTGAGAAAGAATATGGGATTTTGCTGGCAGGGGGAGCATCGAAAATTGACGGTATCTACGGTGCGCTAACCGGCGGCTATGCAAATATTCTGATTACCGATCAATATACAGCGAGGTCATTACTGGAAATGGAGAGTGATGACCCGGAATGAATAAAGAAAAAATTCGAGCGATTGTCGAGGGAGTTGTAAAAGCATCACTAAAAGAATCAAAATTTGTGCCGATTACAGCTTCAAATCGGCACATCCACTTGTCAGTAGAGCATGTAGACCGGTTATTCGGCAGGGGTTACAAATTAACAAAACTTAAGGAGTTATCGCAACCGAACCAATTTGCTGCTAAGGAAACCGTGACACTGATTGGTCCTAAAGGAAAAATCAAAAATGTCCGCGTCCTTGGCCCTTCTAGGGGAAAGACCCAAGTGGAGATATCCTTATTCGACGGCTATACACTTGGGGTAAATCCCCCAATCCGTCAATCAGGTGATCTTACAGGCTCGGAAGGGATTACGATTCAAGGACCGAGGGGGCAAATTCAAATTCAAGAAGGGCTTATTTGTGCCGCACGTCATGTTCATATGCATCCAAGTGATGCTGAAAACTTTGGCGTTTCAGATGGCGATTATGTTCAAGTGAAAACACGGGGAGAGCGGGGAATTATTTTTTCCAATGTTCTTATTCGTGTTTCTCACAAGTACAGGCTTGAGATGCACCTTGATCTAGATGAGGCAAACGCTGCCAACCTTAAAAATGGACTATTGGGAGAAATTGTTTCCATTGAGAGGAAAGGTGGTGGCCAATTGAATGGATTTGAGCGACACGGTTAAACAAATTGTTCAGAACGTAGTCGAAGATTACGTAAAGCAACTATCACAACATCATAGCAGGAAGCCGATTACCATTCTATTAGGTTATCAAACTATCAATCAAACAGAAGTTTTGGAAGCGGTTTCTACATTCCAACAGTCCTATGATGTTAAAATCCTTTTAACAAAGGATTGGGTGCCGTCTGAACTGAACGAAACTAAGTACATTCTTATGCAGGATGCAACACAACAGGAATTGATGGAGATCATTAACCAAACATCTATTTTGGTTATTCCGGCTGCGTCCTATCAGCTTTTAACAAAGCTTGCATTATCCATTGATGATGAAGCAGCCGTCTGGTTCGCGATTCAAACCCAATTACACGGGAAGCCGATTGTGATTGCCAGTGATCAGGTTGAACCCAATGTTTACCAACAAATACTTGCACCACCATCCGTCCTGCAGCGTTTACAAGGCTATATTCGTCAAATCCAGACAGATCAAGTGAAATGGGTGCCATTACGCAAGTTAATCCAGACGGTTGAACAGCAATTGAAAGATCATGAGGATAAGCAGCCTCTTATTCTAGGTAAACATATTGAAAAAGCATATCAAGAAGGGTTAAAGGAAATTTCCACACCTTTTAAAAGCAAGGTAACACCTGTTGCCAAGGACCTCGCAAAAGAATTTAACATTAAAATTAATCCTTGAAGGGGGTGAAGCTTGTGATCATTGGAAAAGTGGTTGGATCGATTGTATCCACCACAAAAGCAGAGAAATTAGTCGGGAAAAAGCTTCTGATTGTTACACCGCTGGATATGAAAACGATGAAAGAAGACGGTAAACCGCTTGTTGCGATTGATACAGTCGGTTCTGGAGAAGGTGAGGTCGTGTTAGTTGTCAGCGGCAGCTCTGCTAGGCAGACAGAAATCACCAATGGAGTCCCTGTTGATGCGGCAATTATTGGGATTGTCGATCAAATTGAAATCGAAGGGGCGTTAACTTTCCTTAAAGGAGGTTCATAGGTTTGCAGATTACCGAATCCGATATTAAAAAAATGGTAGAGCAAGTGCTACAGCAGTTAGACACGAAAACAGTTCCACCAGAACCCGTAGATGAAGTAAGTCTCGGACATGGTGTGTTCATAACCGTAGACGAAGCGGCAGCTGCTGCAAAAGTGGCATGGGAGAAGCTAAGGAAGCTCCCAATTGCTACAAGAAGAAGTATGATTGAAAAAATGCGTGACGTCAGCCGTGAACATGCGGAAGACTTAGCAAAACTCGCGGTTGAAGAAACTGGCTTAGGTCGCGTGGAAGATAAAATTGCTAAAATCCTGCTGGCCACAAATAAAACACCCGGGGTTGAGGATTTGGTCAGTACGTCTTTTTCCGGAGATAATGGACTGACGGTTGTGGAATATGCACCAATTGGTGTATTTGGCTCGATTACACCATCAACCAATCCGGCTGCAACGGTGATCAATAATTCCATTTCGCTCATCGCAGCGGGTAATACAGTGGTCTACAACCCACACCCAAGTGCAAAACGTGTTTCGATTAAAACCTTACAGCTGCTAAATCAGGCGATCGTAGCTGCAGAGGGTCCGGAAAATACCTTGACGTCTGTAGCAACCCCAAATCTAGAAACTTCAGCACAAGTGATGAATCACCCGCTTGTGAATGCACTAGTGGTGACAGGCGGGGGCCCTGTTGTCAAAGCGGCGATGGCCGTTGGGAAAAAAGTCATTGCCGCCGGTCCAGGAAATCCTCCTGTTGTCATTGATGAAACTGCAGTATTATCAAAGGCCGCTGTCGATATTGTGAAGGGTGCAAGCTTTGATAACAATATTTTATGTACCGCAGAAAAAGAAGTCTTTGTTGTAGATAAGGCCGCCAATACCCTCAAAGCAGAAATGGTGAAGAATGGTGCTGTTGAATTAAAGGGTTTTCAGCTAGAAAAAGTATTGGAGAAAGTTTTAATTAAGAAAAATGATAAGTTCTATCCAAACAGAGATTATATTGGAAAGGATGCCTCTGTCATCTTACAAGCAGCAGGAATACAGGCAAGCCCAAATGTAAGATTAATAATTGCTGAAACCACAAAGGACCACCCGCTTGTAATGACAGAAATGCTGATGCCAATCCTGCCAATCGTTCGAGTACCAGATGTTGATCAAGCAATTGAACTTGCGGTAATTGCTGAAAAAGGAAATCGCCACACAGCCATCATGCATTCGCAAAACATTACGAATCTAACAAAAATGGCGCAGGAAATCCAGGCCACAATTTTTGTGAAAAATGGTCCATCTGTAGCAGGGTTAGGCTTTGAAAGTGAAGGCTTTACAACCTTGACAATTGCCGGACCAACCGGTGAGGGGCTAACCTCTGCTCGAACCTTTACTCGCCAGTGCCGCTGCGTTTTAGTAGATGGATTAAGAATTATATAAAGTGGTGAAGTAGATTGCCAGAATTACAAGAAGTAGGTCAGAAAGAAACAAAAAAAAAGAAAAGTACAATATCAAAGGTCCAAAGAGGAGGAATAAACATGAGTCAAGAAGCATTAGGAATGATTGAAACAAAAGGATTAATCGGTGCCATTGAAGCAGCAGATGCGATGGTGAAGGCCGCAAACGTTACATTAGTTGGCAGAGAATTTGTCGGTGCTGGTCTTGTTACGGTTATGGTTCGCGGCGATGTTGGTGCTGTGAAGGCGGCAACTGAGGCTGGAGCTGAAGCTGCACAGCGTGTTGGAACGCTGCTTTCTGTACACGTGATTCCACGTCCAAACAGCGAGGTTGACGGAATTTTACCGAAAGCAGAATAAGGTGAATCCAAATGGAACCGTCCATTGAAAACTATATTAAAAATCTGGTCAGAGATGCAATTTTAAATCTGCAGTTTCAAAACGATCGGCAAACTTATGTGATTGCCAATTGGAAAATGAACAAAACGATCGCAGAAGCAAGTGAATTTTTTCAAAATTTAAATGGCAGGCAGGATGTAAATATTGTCGTTTGTCCACCGGCACCGCTGTTATATCCCATACAGCTTATTATCGAGCAATTTAAGAAGCCGATTGGTTTAGGTGGACAAAATGTCCATTGGGAAGAAAAAGGTGCTTATACGGGTGAGATTTCTACAGAAATGCTAAAGGATGTTGGCTGCGAATATGCCATCATCGGACATTCTGAAAGAAGACAGTACTTTCTAGAAGATGATGCAGCAATTAACGGAAAAGTAAAAAAAGCCTTAAAGGCTGGTCTCATACCCATTCTTTGTGTGGGTGAAACATTGGAGGAAAAAAATCTCCTCCAAACGGAACAGGTTTTGTCCAGACAGCTATTCGGAGCTCTAAAGGATATAGAGACAAGTCAGTTGATTATTGCCTACGAACCGGTTTGGGCGATTGGGTCAGGGCAATCCGCAACAGCGGATCTGGCTGAGCAAACACACGCCTACATCCGTTCCGTTTTAGAGCGGGTCCTTGGGAAACGTGCTGAAAGCATTTCGATTCTGTACGGCGGGTCCGTAAATGGAGAAAATGCGGCTGATTATAGTAGGATGCCCAATATTGATGGCGTACTTGTTGGCGGAGCCAGCTTGAATGCTGCATCTTTTGATGAAATCATTGATGTATTTGCCAAAGGAGAACCTAACAAATGAAAAACGTTGCAATTGGCTGTGATCATGGTGGATACGTACTTAAGGAATCCTTAAAAAAATATTTAACCGAATTAGGCTATGAATATCTTGATTTTGGCTGCCATGCAAAGGAATCAGTTGATTATCCGGATATTGCCTTTTTAGTCGGCGAAACCGTTGCCACAAACACTGATTATGTCGGTATCATGATTGATGGTGTCGGGATTGGCAGTGGCATGGTGTTAAACAAAATTCCAGGTATCCGTGCTGGGGTTTGCTGGGACCTATCCTCTGTGATTAACAGCCGCGAGCATAATAATGCAAATGTACTCTCGAT
Organism: Neobacillus cucumis; assembly: GCF_016107705.1. Next base: position 16,402 of record NZ_JAEHGC010000007.1, on the reverse strand, counting down.
TGGAGGGCAATTTATCGGTGAGGGCTTGGCTAAGCAATTAGTGAAGGCATGGCTGGAAACAGATTTTGCCGGCGGCCGCCACGATCGCCGTGTAACGAAAATTATGGAGATTGAGAGTCGTTTCTTACATCGCTAGAAAGCGGGTTTTAATATGTTTGTAGCCAAAGTGATTGGGAAAATGATCTGCACACATAAAAATGATAATTTAAGAGGTTTAAAGCTGATGGTAGTTCAACCAGTTGACGACCAATTAGAGGATAAAGGAAAACCAATTGTGGCTATTGATACGATTGGGCAGTCCGGTGAGGGAGACCTTGTTTACCTAGCCAAAAGTAAGGAGTCTTCCATCCCGCTTGGTAAAGATTTAGTTCCTTCTGATGCAGGTATTATGGGAATTATTGAGTATTACAATGTGGAAAAGAGAATGGAGGAATAATAGATGAGTAACGCTTTAGGTATGATTGAAACAAAAGGTTTAGTTGGTGCAATTGAAGCTGCAGACGCGATGATGAAAGCGGCAAATGTTTCTTTATTAGGAAAAGTTCAGGTTGGCGGCGGTTTGGTTACGGTTATGGTTCGCGGCGATGTTGGTGCGGTTAAAGCAGCAACCGAAGCGGGTGCAGAAGCAGCGCAACGCGTAGGCGAGTTTTTATCCGTGCACGTGATCCCACGGCCACATTCTGATATTGAAAAAATCCTTCCAGCAGCTAAATAATGAAGCTGGCCAAAGTCGTTGGAAATGTCGTATCAACGATTAAAACGCCTAGTCATCAAAACAAGAAGCTTATGGTTGTCATCCCTGTGGATGCAACTGGAAAAGAGTGCGGCGATGCAATGATTGCCATTGATCATTTTCATGCCGGGGTTGGCGATTATGTTCTTGTTATTGAAGAAGGCGGTTCGGCACGTGAGATTTTGGGTGACCCAAAGGGTGCATTTGATGCCGTGATTGCCGGAATCGTTGACCGATTACATTAATGTGGGGTGAACACGTTGCAAATTGAAGCATTAGTTGAACAAATTACCAATCAAATTTTACAACAACTAACCAATAAACAAGAATTAAATGAGGCCAAGCCGACTCTTTCTGGAAACGTGAGTTATAAGGAAGGCCCTTCTTCAAATATTATCACAGGTCCAGCTGTTGCCCGTATGATCGACCATACCTTATTAAAGCCTGAAAGCACTAAGGAGCAGATTATTAAGCTTTGTGAGGAAGCAAAAGAGTATCATTTTGCTACGGTATGTGTCAATCCCTATTGGGTTTCAACTGCTGCCGCTGAATTGAAAGGATCTGGAGTGGGAGTCACAACGGTTGTCGGTTTCCCTCTGGGCGCGACAAGTACATTTGTGAAAATTGCCGAAACCCGCGATGCGATAGCAAATGGGGCAACGGAAATCGACATGGTCATCAATATTGGCGCACTTAAATCAGGAGATTTTGACGAGGTGAAAAAGGATATTGAAGGCGTTGTTCAAGCCGCAAAAGGCAATGCTCCTGTAAAAGTAATTATTGAAACTGGCCTTCTTGAGACAGAAGAGAAGAAAAAAGCTTGTCTTCTTGCAAAAATGGCGGGGGCAGACTTTGTTAAAACTTCTACCGGCTTCGGGCCTGGCTGTGCAACAGCAGAAGATATTAAGCTGATGCGCGAAACAGTGGGACCGGAAATGGGTGTGAAGGCTTCCGCGTGTGTAAGGGATTTAGATACAGCGAGAAAGCTAATCCAGGCTGGTGCAACGAGAATTGGTGCTAGCTCTAGTATTGCAATTATTACGGGTGGAAAAGGTACTGGCTATTAATTTTGAATGAGTTTCTCCTAAACTGGGTTTTAGGAGGAGCTCTAATCCTATTTTTGTAGAATTGTAATCGCTTACATACTTTAAGGAGATGAAGTGAATGAACCCTATTGGCCAGCAGCTAAGGAAAATAAGAGTAAATCGTGAGATGGAAAGGGAAAAGCTTGCTTTACTAGCAGGAATTAGCGTTGAAACAATTGCTGCGATTGAAGAAGGCGAAATGGATGTTCAAGTTTCAGCTTTATATAAGCTATCAGACGTCTTAAATTGTACATTTGCGATCGGGGATGTATCGATTTAATCGGTTGATGTGGGGGCTCTTGGTTTAGACCAAGGGCTTTTTGTTTTTTTAATATTGGCAAATAACTTAAAAACGGTGGAAAATAAAATTTTTACCACTTTCACAGACCACTAGTTTAAAATAAACAAATATAATACCCTCATCGGAGGTCAAAAATGAACAAAAACAATCATGCAAATACAGCGATCCTTATCGGAGGAGGAATGGCGGGAAAACTTATTGCTGCGGCTATTTCCCCCTATTTTACCCATGTACAAATACTAGAAAAAGATAAACAACCAACTAAGGATAAAGAGATTCGGCCTGGTGTCTCACAAGCCAATCAAATTCATGTCCTACTACAAGCCGGAGACCACGCCCTCGAAACATTATTCCCCGAATTTAAGAAAGATATGGTATCTCGAGGCTCAATTCAAATTGATTCCGTTAAGGATATGGCCTGGTTTCATTATGGAAGTTGGAAGCAGCGCTACCGTTCTGAATTAACAACATTACTTCAAACAAGGCCATTACTAGAATCCTATGTGGAAGAAAGAATCAATCAATTCGAAAATGTTACCTATACATACGGTGTTAAAGTTGAAAACTACCTGATAGAAAACGGACGGGTTTCCGGAGTTATAACAAAACAAAAAACATTTAGAGCCGACCTCGTCATTGATACAAGCGGTGCTAGTGCATTATCGAAATCATTCATTGAAAAACAAGGTCAAACCGTACCAGAGGAAAAGGTTGAAATCGGCTTATGTTATGCAACGAGACAATTTGAACTTGCGGAACGGGAGAGAGATTATAAACTTAAGCTTATTTATCCCGAGGCGCCACAGCAAAAACTGGGCGGCACCATGTCAATGATTGAAAATCAAAAATATATCGTTACATTAATCGGATATTTGAATTCTATTGATCCTGCAGTAATAAAAACGGAAGAAGGTTTCTTCCAATATGCAAAAAAATTACCTTTACTAGATTTTGCACAAGAATTAAAAGACGGGAAATCCCTTACCGAAACGAAAATCTATCAAATTCCTCACATTGTTTGGAGACGCTTTGATCAAATACAACTTCCAAAAGGACTGCTAGTTGCCGGTGATTCGTTTTGCCGGGTTGACCCGGTATTTGGACAGGGGATGAGTGTCGCTGCATTGGAAGCACTAGCCATCAAGGAGTTCTTCGAAGCAACTCCTAAACAGATGAACCTAAATAAATTGCAGAAGAAATTAGCAAAAATCGTTGCCCCAGTCTGGTCCATGGTTCTTTGCGAAGATTTCCGCTATGAAGCAGTAAAGGGAAAAAGACCTTTTGGACTGAAATTTCAGCAGTGGTATGTAAAACAAATCTTTGTGCTTTCCGCAAAAAACAGAAAAATTTATGATGATTTAATTAAAGTTATGAATTTGGTTAGCCCGCCAACAAGTTTATTTAAGCCCTACATCCTCAAGGAAGTTTTTAAAAGAAAAGGATAAATTGAAATTTTCGAAAAATATCTTGACAAAATGCTGTTTCATTTGGATAATATCTAGTAAATCTTGAAATCGGAAAAGTATGGGACTAGTAAATCTTTGGAACGTGTTAGAGAGTGAAACCCGCTGGCTGAAAGGTTTCTCACCGAAAGAGGATTGAACCTGCCCTAGTAGGCTGCTTATGCAAACATAAGCCGTTTCCCTCGTTACGGGGTTAAAGTTGGGTGCTTGGCACCAATAAAGGTGGTACCGCGGAAACGATTCTTCCGTCCTTTTCTAAGGGCAGAAGAATCGTTTTTTTATTTTAAAGAGGAAAGGTCGAACAGATATGAAAAAACAACTCGTTGTTGTGAAAATTGGGAGCAGTTCGCTTACAGATGCGTCCGGAGCTATTTCTAGAGAAAAAATGTCCGATCATGTCCGGGCACTGGCCTTTTTAAAAAAACAAGGCCATGATGTGATTCTGATTTCATCAGGTGCGGTTGCAGCAGGATTTTCATCGCTTGGATATTCGGTTCGTCCGAAAAATACGGCTGGAAAGCAAGCTTCTGCCGCTGTCGGGCAAGGATTACTTATGCAGCATTATCATTTACTATTTCAAGAGTTTCAGATAACACCCGCACAAATTCTTATCACACGCGAAGATTTTTACAGCCAAGAACGTTTCCACAATCTTTTTTCAACCATTCATGAATTGCTGCAAAGAGGTGCTATTCCAATCATCAATGAAAACGATTCGGTTTCCATCGAGGAATTAACTTTTGGAGACAACGACATGTTATCAGCATTGGTTAGTGGATTTTTACATGCAAATGCCTTAATGATCTTAACCGATGTGGATGGGCTTTACGATGGAAATCCGAAACAATCTAAGGATGCAAAAAAGTACCATTTCATTGCCGAAGTCTCCGATGAACTGCTTGGGGTAGCAGGAGACTCTGGGTCATCGGTTGGAACCGGCGGAATGAAATCTAAACTGCTCGCTGCGAAAAAAGCTTTATCGCTCGGGGTCAGTGTTTTTGTCGGCACAGGCAAAGGCAAAGAAAAACTTGTAGATATTTTAGAAGGCAAAGGCGATGGAACCTATATTGGCGGCCGGTTCCAAACGCAAATGCAAATGCGAAAACAATGGATTGCTTATCATTCTCAAGTCAAAGGTACAATTGAAATCGATGAAGGAGCGGAAAAAGCAATTCTACTGCAGGGAAAAAGCCTTCTACCGGTAGGAGTCACAAAGGTCATCGGGGAGTTTAACCCCTTTGATGTTGTCATTGTTCGAAACCCTAAAGGTCAAATCGTTGGCAAAGGACAAATCTATTATTCTTCTGAAGTTTTACAAAAAGTAAAAGGCTTATCAGGAGATTATTCCAAAAGTTTTTCCATAAATAAGCGGGCAGAAGTCATCCATCGCGATAATTGGGTGGCAATTTTAAAGGAGGAAGCGGAAGTATGAATGAACTAATCGAAAAAGCAATCAAACTTAAAAATGCTGCGAAAATCTTAGGAGGATTGTCGACTGGGGATAAAAACGACGCCTTGGCAAGAATGGCTGACTTTTTAACAAACGAAAAAGACTTCATTTTGGCAGAAAACTCGAAGGATATCGAGAACGGACGTAAAAACGGATTGTCTGAATCCTTATTGGATCGTTTGCTTTTAACTGGAGATCGAATCGATGGAATTGTTGGAGGAATTCATCAGTTACTGGACTTAGAGGATCCGATTGGGGAAACGATTGAATCATGGGAGCGTCCGAACGGTTTACAGATTCAAACAGTCCGCGTTCCCCTCGGTGTTGTGGGAATGGTATATGAGGCTAGACCGAATGTGACAGTTGATGCAGGGAGCCTTTGTTTAAAGGCTGGAAATGCCGTTTTATTAAGAGGAAGTTCTTCTGCGCTTCATTCCAATAAAGCCTTGGTTGCTGTCATGCAAAAAGCACTCGCCGGCTCTAAAATACCGGCAGATGCAGTTCAATTATTAGAGGACACTAGCCGGGAAACGGCTGCGCAAATGTTTAAGTTAAATCAATACTTGGATGTCCTCATCCCTCGTGGTGGAGCCGGACTAATTCAAACGGTCATTCAAAATGCTACTGTGCCAGTGCTTGAAACGGGAGTAGGTAACTGTCATGTGTTTGTGGATGAAACAGCCCAACAAACCATGGCGATTGAAATTGCAGTAAATGCGAAACTGCACCGCCCCTCTGTTTGTAATGCAGCGGAATCGTTGTTAATTCACGAAAAATGGCCTTATATTTCTGAACTTTTGAACGTACTACATGAAAAGGGTGTTGAGTTACGTGGTGATGAGCAGTTGTGTGGGGAATATCCGTTTGTTATGGGAGCGTCCGAAGAGGACTGGGGCACCGAATTTTTAGCCCCTGTTTTAGCTGTTAAGCTGGTGAAAGATGTGCAGGAAGCTATTGACCATATTGATCAATATGGAACGAAGCATTCGGAATCAATCATTAGTGATAACAATGAAAATGTTGGATTATTTTTCAAGCAAGTGGATGCCGCTGTTTTATACCATAATGCTTCGACTCGTTTTACGGACGGGGAACAGTTTGGTTATGGTGCGGAAATTGGGATTAGTACGCAAAAACTTCATGCGCGCGGGCCGATGGGGCTGAAGGCGATTACGACGACAAAAGCATTGGTGCTTGGAACGGGACAGATTCGGGTGTGAATTTTTTGATTCGCTGATAAACTGCTCAGATTCGCTGATAAACGTCTAAAATTCGCTGATAGAGTGTAATTTTTCACTAAGTGAACCCATTTCAGCAGACAAAAACTAGTTGAAACTATCATAATTTGCTATAATCAATACAAACATACATTCTCTAATCAGTAAGCTGGTGATTTTTTGTCGTATGAAGTACAAATTTCAGTACGGTCCTTAGTCGAATACGTTTTTAGCAGCGGCAGTATCGATAACCGTTTCCGTTCTCAATCCACGTTACTGGATGGGACACGAGCCCATCAAAAAATCCAGAAAACCTATCAAGAGGGAGATCAAAAGGAAGTTTACCTGAGTGTGGAAATTCCTTTTGATCACCTTATTTTTACAGTTGATGGCAGATGTGATGGGCTTTTAATTCGAGATAAAGAAGTTATTATTGATGAAATCAAGTCATCCAAACAGCCCTTAGAACAAATCGAAGGAGAAGGCTATCCTGTTCACTGGGCGCAGGCAAAAATGTATGCCTATATCTATGCAAAAGATCATGGCTTACGGGAAATATCCGTCCAATTAACCTACGTTCATGTTGAAACAGAAGAGAAAAGATATTTTCAAAAGAAGTATACTTTCTCTGATCTCGAAACGTTTGTTCTGGAAGTCGTAAAAGGCTATGCTCCCTATGCAAAATTCCTTTATGAACATCTAAACAAACGAAATCAAACTTGTAAAAAGCTCTCTTTCCCATTTGAGACCTATCGGGAAGGGCAGCGAAAATTAGCCGGGGCTGTTTATAAAACGATTTCAGAGGGAAAATCGATATTCGTGAATGCCCCTACAGGGATCGGCAAAACTATTTCCACCCTTTTCCCTGCCGTAAAGGCTATGGGCGAAGGTCATCTATCAAAAGTCTTTTATCTAACTGCTAAAACAACAACCAAAACAACCGCAGAAGAAGCGCTAGGGCGCATGCGTTCCTCCGGAGCCTGTCTCAATTCGGTCACCATTACCGCAAAAGACAAAGTGTGTTTTAAGGATGAAACCAATTGTCAGAAGGAGTATTGCGAATTCGCCAATGGTTATTATGATCGGATCAATGATGCTGTCCTCGATATCCTTTCAAATGAACAAGGTCTGAACCGAGAAGTCATCGAATCCTATGCTCGAAAGCATACCGTTTGTCCCTTCGAATTTTCAATTGACCTTGCCTATGCCGTCGATGTGGTGATATGCGATTATAACTACATATTTGACCCGCGCGTTTCCCTAAAAAGGCTGTTTGAAGAGCAGAAAAAAGCAACAGGGCTACTAATCGATGAGGCACATAACTTGGTAGACCGTGGCCGGGAAATGTTCTCTGCGGCGATCAATAAAGAATCCTTCCTTGAGCTAAAGAAAGAATTAAAAGGGAAAGAACAAGCCATTTATGAAGCAGCTTCAAAAATAAATTCCATATTTATTGCTATAAAAAAAGAACGCCCAGATCAATATGAGTTCGTCTTAAAGGAACTTAATTCACAACTTATAGAACAACTTCACTTTTTTGAAAAAGCTGCTGAGCAGGCTCTTTTACGTTCCGTAGCCAGCCAAACTCTTTTGGATGCTTATTTTAAGGTTCTGAACTTCCTAAAAATCGTTGACCTCATCGATGAACATTTTGTAATCTATGGCGAAAAAAATAGAAACAATCTGACAATAAAATTATTTTGTATCGACCCATCTAAGCTTCTAAAACAAATGGGAAAAGGCTTTCGCTCCAAAATATTCTTTTCTGCAACACTATCACCGATGAACTATTTTCAGGATATTCTCGGCGGCGTGGAGGGAGATTATAGTCTTGTTCTGCCATCTCCATTTTCAGCGGAACAGGTTGATGTCTTTATTAAACCTTTGTCGACAAGGTATCGTGACCGTGATCGAACGAAAGAAGCCATTGTTTTGATGCTGCAATCCTTACTCCAAAAACGCCCGGGCAACTATCTGATTTTTTTCCCATCCTATCAATATATGCTTTCTGTTTATGAACTGTTTAGAGAAATCGATGAGGAGATCAAAACTCTACTTCAAGAAACAGGGATGACGGAAGAGGAAAGAGTTGCTTTTTTAGAGGCATTCCGGCCAAATCAAACGGAAACTTTGATTGGCTTTGCTGTTCTTGGCGGAGTTTTTTCTGAAGGTGTCGATTTAATAGGGGACCGTTTAAATGGTGTGGTGGTTGTTGGGATAGGGCTGCCGCAGCTTTGTTTCGAGCGAAACCTAATGAAGGAGCACTTTTCCAACAATGAGAAAAATGGTTATGAATATGCCTATGTTTTTCCAGGTATCAACAAAGTCCTGCAGGCCGGCGGCAGGTTGATTCGTTCAGAAAATGACCATGGAACAATCGTTCTTGTCGATGACCGCTTTTTACAACAGCAGTATCAAATGCTTTTACCAAAAGAATGGCGGCAATTTACGGTTATTTAAAAAATAAAAGCGGGCAAACCAAATTGGTTTTGCCCGTTAATTGCTTTTTATTAATTGTTTATGAGTGGAAACCGTTATTTTCTTTTTTGAAATATTTCCTAAACGAATCGATACTAGTATGGAAATAATCGCAAGACTGCCAATCATCGAAACTACCCCAATCCAGCCGAAATCACTGTAGAAGATCCCACTTACGGTTCCACCAATACTTGATCCCGCATAATAGAAAAATAAATATAAAGATGCAGCCTGTGCTTTATCGTGAGTTGCCGTCTTGCCAACCCAGCCGCTTGCAATCGAATGACAGGCGAAAAATCCGAAAGTAAAGATTGCGATTCCTAAAATCTTCACCCATAAATGAGCGTTAAGCGTTACAAATACCCCAATTAATAAAATTAACAACGACAATTGTAAAATTCTTTTTTTCCCATATTGATCCGCCAGCATTCCCATCCACGTTGAACTAAAGGTCCCGACAATATACACAATAAAAATAAATCCAACCAAGGTTTGACTTAAAGAATAAGGCGGTTTGATTAACTGAAATCCAATATAGTTGTATAATGAAACAAAACTTCCCATTAATAAAAAGCCAATGAGAAATAAATAAATGAGTCCAGGTTCCTTAAATTGGCTAAACAAGGAGTGGATTAGTGGTTTCATAGCAAACCTTTGCGGCTGGAAATGGGTTGATTGCGGTAAGGTAAATATAAAAACAACACTTGCTAATAAACTAATGATTCCAATCCCAATTAACGCCACATGCCAGTTAAAATAATCAGTTAAAATCCCGCTGATGATCCGGCCGGACATGCCGCCAATCGAGTTCCCGCTGATGTATAACCCCATCGCCATGCCTAAGCTTTTCGGTTCGATTTCCTCGCCTAAATAAGCCATGGCCACAGCAGGCAAACCAGCAAGTGAAATTCCTTGAAGGATTCTGCCCAAGAGTAATAGATGAAAATTCGGCGTAAAGGCCGTTAAAAGCGCAAGAATGGATGATAAAACTAAAGAGATTGTCATAACCGATTTGCGCCCAAAAACTTCCGATAATGAGCCGGCAATTAAAAGACTAATCGATAACGCAATGGTTGTAGATGAAAGACTTAAACTAGACATGGCCGGTGAAACATGGAATTCCTTTGAGATATCCGGCAGCAGAGGCTGTGTACCCCAAAGGATAGCAAACGTGCTAAAACCACCGGCAAATAAAGCCAAATTGACCATTTTAAATGTTCGTGTCCCACGCTGAATATAACTCATTTTTAATGGATACTCCTTTATTTGATTTTAAATAAACGCTGTACAAACGGAATAAAACGTTCGACGACAGGGGATTTGTAACAATCTTTTAACCACGCAATTCCTATTTCCCTCTTGCATATAGGGTTATTTACGCGTATAAGCCTGATTTTGCTTTTATCCAAAACCTGTAAATCAGGAACTAGAGAAACACCTAATTTTGCACCAACTAATCCGGAGACCGTACCTACATCCTCTCCTTCAAACACAACATTGGGTGAAAAACCTGCTTTGTGGCATAAATGATGAATAATTGCCTGTAATTCATATCCATCTTTAAAGGAGATAATTGGTTCGTTTTCAATTATTTTTAAATCTACTTCCTTATGGTCAGCGAGCCAGTGATCATTTGAAACAATCAGGAACAAATCTTCGGTTAAAAGTGGCTCATAGATTAGTTCTTTATCATCGTGTAAATGCATGATGAGTGCGAGATCCACTTTTCTCGACTTTAATTGATTAATAATTTGCTGATTGGATGCTTGATGTAATTGAAATTTAACATGGGCAAATTTACCTTGATAAGAACTTAAAATCTTCGGTACCACACTCGTGCCAAGTGATGGTAAGAAAGACAATGCAATCGATCCCTGATCTGGGTGAATTTCATCCCATATTTCTTGTTTGCCTATTTCAATTTGCTTGATGGATTGCTCCACGCGGTTTAAGAACATTTCTCCATATCGATTTAAATATATATTCCTGCCTTTCCGATCAAAAAGCTGAACACCTAATTCTTCTTCAAGATTGGCAATGGATCGACTGAGCGCCGGCTGGGATATGGAAAGTAGTTTTGCAGCCTTTGTAAAATGCTGGACTTTTGCTACGGTTTGAAAATAATTGATTTGATCCCATTCCATTTGAATACCCCATCCGTTTTTTATTTACTCCTTTATCATACTCTTATTTTTAGATAACTTCTAATTGTTAATATGCATAATACTTATGCAAATTAGTTATGATGGATCATTTTAATGTTTTGAGGAAAGAGGTAAGGCGGGGAGGTTGAAGAAAACAAAAATGGCTTGGAAACCAAGCCATTTTTGCGATTTTATTTTGCAATGAAGGCGTGCACTGACAATGGTTTAATCCCTTTCGACTGAATTGCGTCTTCCAACATCTTTACTTCTGAAGGAATGAGACTCTTTATTTTCATGGGCATAGGATGAATTTCTTTTAGTTCAGCATTTACATCGGATAATACTTTCTGTACTTCCCATGTGCCATCCTGCAATTCAGGAGAAATGATTGTAGTATCTCTAATGATGTTCCAGCCCGCATTTTGGGCAATTTCTCTCAAATCATTAGGAGTAAAAAGTGTTCGCACATTCGAATCACTTTCCGTTTTATATGCTTCATATTGCGCCTGGATGAGAATAGAAAGGAGGTGAGGGTACTGTTCCATTTCGGTGATTCGTGTATCCCATTCTGCAAACAAAAGCCGTTTTCCCCATTTTTTCACTTTTTTTAGAACTTCCGTTAATTCTTCGTGAGATTTTAAGTACCAAGAACAATGAGAAAATACAATATAATCGAAAGAATGATCAGGAAAATCAACATTAGGGGATAATAAATCAATTTCAAAATCGATTTTAATTTGTTTACCTAGCGGTGATTTTTTTAAATAGGTAGCAGATTCACCTAATGAAATCGGACTTCCATAGTCTGGTGAACCAATATCAATACCATGAACCAGTCCATTTTCTCCGACAAAATGAGCTAAAACGGCTGTTGTATCTCCTTGTCCACAACCTACCTCAAGTATCTTTTTTCCATCTTCAATCTTCCAGAACTCAGCTAATTTAATACGATGATTCGTCTGAATTTTTTGAATATCCGACATTCCAACATTTGATGCCATGCATCCGACAATTTTCTCTATAATTTCATTATTCATAAAACACCTCCATGAACATCTATTCGACAAAGCTAATTTCCTTTCCTTTAAAAAATTTCCCGAGTATTTTCCTGGGAAAGCGCAAGAAATGACAATTTTAGTGAAATAAAATACAAAATAGGACAATTTTAGCATGAAATTTCTCCTGTTTTGGGATACTGTTGCTAGGTGCAAATTGGAAAACGAGAGGAGTAAAACAGAATGGAAAAAGTTGAAGTTGGAGAAGTCTTTACGATTGGTGACGAAAATGATGAGGAGCAAGAAGTAGAGGTTCTAGGCGTTTTAACAATTGAAGGAACAGACTATGTAGCCGTCGGTTTTGTTGAAGACGTAGAGCAGGAAACTGAAGAAGATATTGATATTTTCTTTCTTAAAGTAGATGAAGACGGCGATTTGTCAGCGATTGAAAGCGATGAAGAATTTACAAAGGTCTCATATGCTTTTGAAGAAATATTGGACAAGGAAGAATAAAAAGAGAGGAGGCTGCCCCTCTCTTTTCGTTCCACTTTACCCTATGGAGTGAAGCAGAAAATTCGTTAAAAATAAGAAAGAAATAATAAATATCGGTATAGATAACTGCTTATGTTTATTTGTAAACAGCTTGACTAACGGATACGCAATAAATCCGAAGGCAATTCCGTCCACGATACTATAGGTTAACGGAATCATCAGGATGATTAAAAAAGCAGGAAATGCCTCCGTAAAATCCGTAAAATCAATGTTTACAATATTTGTTAACATTAATCCGCCCAAAATTATCAAAATGGGTGCGATGGCAGCATTTGGAACCAATTTGATCAAAGGCAGGAAGAAAAGGGACATTAAAATAAGGATTCCTGTTACAACAGAGGTTAAACCTGTTCTTCCACCAGCAGTAATTCCAGCAGCCGATTCAACCGTTGAAACCGGAGGGCTGGTGCCTATAAGTCCGCACAAAATCGCAGAAATGGAGACTGCACGCAATGCTTTACCATTTTTCTCAGGTGCCTTAAGCATCCCATCTACTTGTGAATGCAGGATTCCTATGTTCTCAAATACTAACACTAATGTAAGTGAGAAGGTTGCAGTCCAAAATGGGATCGTGGCCATTTTTCCAAAGTCAAAGCTTAAAAAAACATTTCGATAATCGTTTAACGAAATGAATCCTTTATCCATATGGGAAAAATCAATCACACCTAAAAAATAGGATGTAAATGTACCTAAAATGATACTAATTAAAAAATTTCCCGGAACCTTTTTCAAAAATAAAAACAAGGTAATCACTAGGTTAATAATAGAAGCTAGCACAATCGGGGACGATAAGTCACCCAAAGCCACGAAATTATTCGGGTTTTCTACTATTAGTCCGCTTTTTTGAAGGCCAATAAAGGCGATAAACAAGCCAATTCCTACAGTGATTGCTTCTTTTAATGACGATGGAATCGACCTAGAAATAATCGAAGCTAATTTAGAAAAAGCGATAACTGCAAATAACACACCCGAAACGACAACCGCTCCTAAGGCTTCCTGATAACTTAAACCAAGCGATCCAACAAAGGTGTACGTAAATAAGGCATTAATGCCCATTCCGGGTACAATCATTAGTGGTGCATTCGGAACAAAGGCAGCGAGCAAGCATCCTGCAAGCGAGGAAAATATGGTTGCAATGATCCCTGCTTCCAGCGGCATTCCTGAGTCATGCAAAATATGTCCATTTACTGCAATAATATAGACGATGGAAAAAAATGATGTAAACCCTGCCATAACCTCCTTTTTCAAATTTGTTTTGTGTTCTTTAAGCTTGAAAACTCCCTTCATTTTTTATCACACTTTCGTATTCTCCCTCTCCCACCCGCATTTAGTATATTTCTATACTTATGCCGAAAAACATTATAACACAGAAATTCAAAAGGAGAACTGGGAAATGAAAGGTATTTAAAATATTTAACATAATTATCTGAAAAAGATAATTTAATTTAGGGAGAAGGTTGTGTCCGAATATGGTAAAATTATGTATGTATAAATTTGGCTGAGGCATACTATTAGCAAATGAGTAAAAGGAGTTATCAAATGCTAATAGAAGAAGGAACAAAATATCAAATTTCTCAAGGAATCCAAGGTAATTTCAATTCCGCGGAAACGATGACCATTACCAGTAATAATGGAGTCACGGTCCAATTTAGTCTTGGAGAAAACAAAGGTCGAGGTTCCATGCCGGTCGAACATTTATCCTACTTATTGAAAAAGGCGAATCTCACGCAAATTCCAAATAAACGGTTATTAATAAATTTAGAAAATAATGAAGAACAAATCAGCTAGAGAAATAAGACACTGCTTTCTATTTATAAAGTAGTGTTTTTTATTTTAAGGGGGAGAGGAAAATGCAAAAGTTAACCGATCAGGAAATTCAAGAGAAATTAACGACTGTTCCAAGTTGGATGCTAACAGACACAAAATGGATTGAACGAAAGTATCGTTTCAATGAATATTTAAATGGTATGGAATTTGTTCAGCAAGTGGCGGACCTGTCAGAAAAGGCCAATCATCATCCGTTTATTTCTATCGACTATAAAATGGTTACCTTAAAGATTACCTCATGGCATGCAAAAGGGTTAACGGCTTTAGACTTTGACTTAGCCAAAAAATATGATGAATTTTTTTTACAAATAAAAAGGTGAACCCAGCCGTTTGGCTGGGTTTATTTTATAAACATTTTAATTTGTTTTAAAGCGTTTTTGCGGTTCGGATAGCGGAAGGGCAGATCAAAAGAGGTTGTTTGTTTTAGGACACTTTTTTCATGAGAAAAGACATCAAAACTGCCTTTCCCATGGTAGGCACCAATCCCGCTTTCGCCAACGCCTCCAAAGGGCAGGTAGGGGGAGCTGAGATGATAAACCGTATCATTAATACAGCCGCCGCCGAATGAAATCTGATTTAAAATGAGTGACTGAAATTCATTGCTATCTGAAAAAAGGTAAAGGGCAAGCGGCTTAGGCCGGGCATTTATTTTTTCAACCATTTTTTCAGCAGTATCATATTCTAGGACAGGAAGGATGGGACCGAAAATTTCATCCTGCATGACGGAATCATTCCACGAAATGTGATCAAGAATGGTAGGTTCAATGGTTAGTGATTTCAAGTCCTGCTTTCCACCGTAGTAAACTTCCCCATTGGAAAGAAAACCAAGTAAGCGTTTAAAGTGCCTCTTACTGACTATTTTTGTAAATGTTCCGCTATTAAATACATTGCTACTATACAGTTCTTCAATGGCGTTAACCAATGCGTTCAAAAATTCTTCCTTAATGTCGCAATGGACATATAAATAATCAGGGGCCACACAGGTTTGTCCTGCATTTAAATATTTCCCCCAGGCAATCCGTTTTGCTGCCAATTTTAGATTGGCATCCTTATGTATAATACAAGGACTTTTCCCACCCAATTCGAGTGTTACGGGAGTTAAATTTTTAGCAGCGGCTTCCATGATGACTTTACCGACCGAAACACTTCCCGTGAAGAAGATATAATCAAAGTTTTCATTTAAAAGGGCCTGACTTGTTTCAACAGCGCCTTCCACGACGGTGATATATTCTTCAGGAAAGGTTTTGGAAATTAATGTTGCTATTAGCTTTGAGGTGTCCGGTGTCAGCTCTGAAGGCTTTAAAACGGCGCAGTTTCCTGCTGCTATCGCACCAATTAACGGGGCAATCGCTAATTGGAATGGATAGTTCCATGGGGAAATAATTAAAGTAACACCGTACGGTTCCGGATAGATATAGCTTTTGGAACCGATTTGAGCAAGTGATGCTTTTACTTTTCTAGGCTTTGCCCATTTTTTAACATGCTTAAGGGAGAAGCGAATCTCCTCGAGTACAATCCCTAATTCGGTTATATAGGAATCAAATTCGCTTTTATTTAGATCTTTTTTTAAAGCGGCCATGATTTCTGTTTCATTTGTGCGAATCAACTGCCCCAGTGCCTGCAGGGCTTGAATTCGATAGGAAATTTCTTTTGTTTTCCCACTCTGAAAGAAATTTCGCTGTTTTGTTAATAACTCATGATAATTTTTCAAAAATCTCCACCACCTAACCTTGTAATGTTATTTTATCATATTGTTTTTGTGTATAGAAAAAGGTGTAAAAGAGGAGGAGCTTTAAAAGGTGGATGAAGGCCAGAACTCAATAGGAAGGGAACGATGGAGTCCGGATAGAGCCCACAGAGGCTAAAATTTTAAGTGTATGGGAACGATGGAGCCCGGATAGAGCCCGTACCAACTAAAATTTTAAGAGTATGGGAACTTTGAGCCTATGACAGTGCCCGCACCAACTAAAAATCACTGTGTATGGGAACGATGAAGCCCGGATAGAGCCCGTATCAACTAAAATTCAAAGTGTATGGGAACTATGAGCCTATGACAGTGCCCGCACCAACTAAAATCACTGTGTATGGGAACGATGAAGCCCGGATAGAGCCCGTACCAACTAAAATTCAAAGAGTATGGGAACTATGAGCCTATGA
>NZ_JAEHGC010000006.1 GCF_016107705.1 Neobacillus cucumis | reverse complement strand
TAATAAAGAAAGAGGCTGGATTCCTGTTTACTTAGTTTAGGAGTCCAGCCTCTTTAATAATCATAATGGAATATTTAATTTTTATTATTGGATGTATAAACCGTCTCATATGTCTCATTCTCCTTTTAAAAAAATATAAATATTCCTATTCCTATGATAATTATTTTATGTGAAGCAAGCCCTTACTGTCAATGAAATTTTCTGAATTTTAGCACGATAACACTTTAGCACAATAATAAATGAAAGATGATCAGGGTTCTAGACTGTTCATTATTAATTTAAACACATTTGTTTTATTATTCTTTTAGTAGATAATACTGTAGAAAACATGATACATTTAAAAAAGGTATATAATGAAAGGGGTTTATTATGTTCAATATTGGGCAGATGCAATTAAATAACTCCTTTACTTTAGTTGAGCCGCATACATCTTTGATACATATAAAAAACGAACTTTTAGAGCATGATTTTGTTGTTGTTTCCAGTGAAACCTACTACGCAATCTCAAATAGTGAATACAACCTTATAGCATTAAATGAGGATTCGCTTCCTGTAATCAACTGGATTGAAAAGGTAAATTGGCTCCCTTCCAAAGTTTTTACTATCAATGAACTTTCTACATCAACAACAGATTGGAGACGGCCAGTTCTGATTAAGGATAAGGATAAAGAAGATATTATCGGGATTGTGACTGCTAACCAATGGTTTCAGCAACTTGAAGGGGAAAATAAGAGACTATCCGCTTACTTTTATACATTGGCCGAAACAATTAATGATGCAGTCACAGCTGTAGATCAGGAAGGAACTGTTATTTGTTGGAATTCTGTAGCTGAGAGGACGTATAAAATTAAGCGCGAGAATATCCTTGGGCAAAAGATTGGAGAACATTTTAAAGCGGAATCCCTTATATTACACCATATATTAAATGAGGGGCGGACTGTTCGCGGCGCCTATCATCGCCCCAATAACGATACTCACGTACTGATAAATGCTTCTCCTATTATAAAGGATAATACCATTATTGGGGGTATTGCGATCGAGCGCGATATTACCGGATTCGTTCGCTTAAACGAGGAACTTGACTCATCGCTTCCTTCGCTAATTGATCAAGAAAAGCCTTTTGATTCAATCATAGGAGTTAGTTCAGAAATTCAACAAGCATTACAAGTTGCACAAAAAGTTGCCTCTGCTGATATTCCTGTTCTGTTAACCGGGGAACCTGGTACGGGAAAAGAGATGCTGGCCAATGCGATCCATTATGGCGGTTCAAAAAACACTGGACCATTTGTAACTGTCAATTGTTCAACGATTCCTTCTGGCCTTTTAGAGGCCGAATTATTCGGATACCATGAAGGAGTTTTTACATCCGATCGAAAGGTCGGACAAGCCGGAAAAATCGAACAAGCAGGTAATGGAACTTTGTTTCTTGAAGAAGTTGACAAAATGCCCCTGGATATTCAAGAGAAATTCCTAAATTACTTGGAACATCAATCCTTTTATCGAGTGGGTGGATCTGAATTAATTACAACAAACACACGGATAATTGCCTCTACTTCTCAACCATTAGAATCTATGGCAAAGGATGGGGAATTTAACGAAACCCTTTATTATCGTTTAACTGTGATTAACATTGATATCCCTCCTTTGCGTAAAAGAACAGAGGATATTATTAAACTTGTTCAACAATTTATACTTGAATTTAGTTCTAAATATAAGAAACCCATTCCGGAAATTACTCCTAAGGTAATGACCCTTTTGATGAACTATGATTGGCCAGGAAATATCCGCGAGCTCCGCAATGTCATTGAACGCTTTATCATTCTTAATGATGAAAATTTAATTACACTTCATCATCTTCCCAAAAATATAATTGACACTTATTCTGGAGATAACAGCAATGTTCCAAGCCAAAACGAAACATCACTAAAGGAAGGTGCACCTATAAAAGAAGAGGCATTGATCATTGAGGAAGCTTTACGGAAAACTTATGGAAACAAGAGTGCGGCTGCCAAATTACTCGGTATATCCAGGGGAACACTTTATAATAAGATTAAAGAGTATGAGCTTAACTAAGGTAAGGTTAAAAACAAGAGATATTTATAATTCTATAATTCCGTGGCCGATGCTTCCGCATCGGCCATTATTTGTTCTAGATTGGTCTTATAAACGGAGAGATCCAGGAAAAAAAAGACGCTTTCTGTATTCAGAAAAGCGCCAAAAACGGAACAAAGTCTTTATTTCTTTTTTTTATTCCCCACAGTCAGTCTACCCATAAAAAATGCTCCTGCGGCCAAGCCAACCAGTGTGTTGGTTTTTTTGTTAAATACTTGTTTAGCAACAAGATTTAAGTTTTGCGGTCTTTCAGCAAGACGGCGCATGAAATAACCGTACCAGTCTTTACCGAAAGGCACATAGGTACAGAAATTGTAGCCTTCATTTGCTAATTTTAGCTGAAGGTCTTTTCTGAACCCATATAGCATTTGGAATTCAAATTTATCATTCGGAATATCATTCTTTTTAACAAATTGTTTCACATGGTTAATGATTTTATGGTCATGTGTTGCAATGGATGTGAATTTTCCATTTAATAAATGCCATTCAATTAGCTTAATAAAGTTTTTATCGATCTCTTTCTTATCTTGATAAGCATATTGTTCCGGTTCTTTATAGGCACCTTTTACTAAACGCAATCGATAGTTTTTATATTTTTCAAGATTTTCTTGTGCATTAAAGAAATATGCCTGAATGACTGTACCAACATTGTCATATTCCAACGATAATTCTTCTAAAATATCAAAAGAAGGCTGTAGATGTCCATAATCCTCCATATCAAAATTAACAAAAATGCCATAATTGCTAGCTTGATGAACGATTTCTTTAAGATTTTCCAAACAGAAGTTGTAATCAATATCT
This sequence comes from Neobacillus cucumis, assembly GCF_016107705.1. The sequence goes on along the minus strand of NZ_JAEHGC010000006.1, from coordinate 310,132 downwards.
AATCCTAATTGTGTTGGTTTTAAAGAGATATGTGCATCTACGTTATTCTTATGAATCGCTTCGATTACCCTTAAAATTTGGTCTCTCGCGGCGATCGCCTCTTCCTTTTTAAAGACAAACTCTCCCAAGTTATCGACCGTGCATGAGATACCATTTGCGTTAAGCTCTTTAATGCTTTTAATCGTTTCTTCAATATTCGTACCTGCAACAACACTTTGTGCCCCTAGCTTCAATCCATACTTTTTAGCTGCGCTATTAAGAAATTGGTTTTGGGATAATCCCATAAAAATATCTTTTAACATTACCATTACTCCTTCTTGTTGTTATATATTAGGGTATCACTTTCAACAAATTATACTTTCATCATTTGTTATTTTAGTAGGATTCAACTTAATAAGAATCATTAAAATAAACAACATTGGAAAGGATTTTATAACCTTGAATTCTCCCAAAAGCCTCATTTGCTTCTTTTTCAGTGTCAAACTCAAACATTTGAATATTGTTCTTTGAATAAGCAGTAATGATCCACACGGAAAATTCCCTCCAGGTAAAAATGACTTTAAGGGCTGCACCCTTCTTAAAGTGTTTCGCTCGTTGTTTTTGCCTGCATATGAAGGATCAGATAATCAGGGCCTCCTGCCTTCGAGTCCGTTCCTGACATATTAAATCCGCCAAATGGCTGGTAACCGACAATCGCTCCTGTACAGCCGCGATTGAAATAAAGATTACCCACATGGAATTCTCGTTTTGCCCGCTCAATATGTTCACGATTGTTCGTGATTAACGCACCGGTTAAGCCGTAATCAGTATTATTCGCAATTTCCATCATATGGTCGAAATCTCTCGCCTTACAAAAAGCAAGAACCGGTCCAAAGATTTCTTCCTGCATCAGACGCGCCTTTTCATCCACATCCGCAATGATAGTTGGTTGAATAAAGTACCCTTTGGAGTCGTCCCCTTCTCCACCCGTCATTAATCTGCCTTCTTCCTTACCAATTCCGATATATTTCATGATTTTGTTATAAGAAGACTGGCTGATCACAGGGCCCATATAAGAATTTGCATCTTCCGGGGTTCCGACGGATAACGTTTTGGTCAATGCCACTGCCTTTTCAAGAACTTCATCATAAACATCCTGATGTACAACCGCACGGGAGCCTGCTGAACACTTTTGTCCCGAGAATCCAAAAGCCGAATAAACAATCGAAGAAGCTGCAAGATCCAGATCAGCATCTTTATCCACAACTACTGTATCTTTTCCTCCCATCTCCGCAATCACACGCTTCAACCAAACTTGGCCTGGATGTACTTTTGCTGCACGCTCATAGATCCGGCAGCCAACTTCACGAGAACCTGTAAATGAGATGAAGCGGGTTTTCGGGTGATCAATAAGGTAATCCCCCATTTCAGAACTATCTCCAGGAACAAAGTTAAGCACCCCTTGAGGCAAACCTGCATCTTCCATGACCTCTACAAATTTTGCTGCGACAACAGGTGTATTAGCAGATGGTTTTAGAAGTACGGTGTTTCCTGCTACAATCGCTGCCGTCACTGTTCCTGCCATAATCGCTAATGGGAAGTTAAACGGTGAAATAATAATACCTACACCAAGTGGTATGTACTGAAACTTGTTAATTTCTCCGTCTCGGCTGTTAACCGGTACCCCATCTTTTAATTGCACCATCTGACGTGCATAGAATTCAAGAAAATCGATTGCTTCTGCTGTATCCGCATCCGCTTCTCTCCAAGGCTTTCCGGCTTCCTTAACAAGGTAGGCTGAAAATTCATGTTTGCGACTGCGAAGGATTCCTGCTGCACGGAATAAGATGTTTGCCCGTTCTTCCGGATCATGTTTTTTCCATGTTTCAAACGTATAAAGGGCGGCTTGCATTGCTTTTTCAGCTAACTCTTGATTCGCTTTTGAAACTGTTCCAATGATTTCTTCCTTATTACTTGGGTTTATCGATATTGTCTGTTTATCAGTTCGAATACGTTCCCCTCCGATCACAAGCGGATACTCCCCGCCTAATTGTGACTGGACGAACATCAATGCGTCTTCAAACGCTTGCTTGTTTTCTTTTGTTGTGAAATCAGTAAACGGTTCATGTTTATAGGGTGCAATCGTATTTTGATAATCTGTAATCATTTGATTCTCTCCCTTATTACAAGATTTTTAATATATTTAATATTCAAATTCAACACAAATATATTATAAACACCTTTTGACACATTTGTATATTAATTTTTATAAAAATTGTTTAAATTTATTATTTTTGAACAAATATGTTTAATTACGAAAGTTTTTTTAAACATTTATGTTTAAAATAAAAACTCTTCATCTTTATTTATACAGTAAAATAACCATTAAATTAAATAGGTATTAGATTTTATAATCAAACGTCAACAAAAATGTATTAGGTAATTTGCAGATTGACAACCTTAGACAATAATGTATAAAATGTGTTCATGGAAAAGACTATAAATTTATAATTCTCTGAAATATCCAATTGATTTATTGGGTATTTTAATTAGAATTTGGAAGGGTTTTCATTTGTCTTTTTTCTACGATAAAGAAATTGAACGCCTTTCTTTTAATTTTGGATAATAGGTTAATAGAGGAGGATGGTTAATGCATCATCAACAAACAGAGTTACAGAAAGGGTTGAAAATTCGGCATATTACAATGATTTCTCTGGGGGGAATTATTGGGGCTGGATTGTTTATTGGGAGCGGATCCTTAATTAATATGGCTGGACCAGCCTCCATCTTCTCCTATGCATTCGCAGGGTTGCTTGTGGTTTTAGTGATGCGGATGCTGGGAGAAATGTCCATAGTCAATCCATCAAGTGGTTCTTTTGCAACATATGCCAGGGAAGCGCTGGGCCAATGGGCTGGCTACACAATTGGGTGGCTATACTGGTTCTTCTGGGTAATCGTCATTGCAGTTGAATCGATTGCAGGTGCAAATATTATTCAATACTGGTTTCCTTCTTTGCCTTCTTGGTCGCTTAGCCTTTTGCTTACCTTTTTATTAACTTTGACAAACATGTACTCTGTTAAATCGTTTGGTGAGTTTGAGTACTGGTTTTCTCTTATCAAAGTAGTCAGTATTGCCTTATTTTTGATTCTTGGCGGGGCTATTATATTCGGACTTATACCAGGGGTCGAATCCCCCGGAACTTCAAATCTTCTACATCGAGGCGGATTCTTACCGAATGGAATTAGTTCTATATTTTTGGGAATTACTCTTGTTATGTTTTCTTTTATGGGAAGTGAAATTGTCGCAACCGCCGCAGGAGAAACAAAAAATCCTGAAAAAGCTATTACTGTTGCAACAAACAGTGTTATTTACCGGATTCTCATTTTTTATCTTGGTTCAATTTTAGTGCTGGTCACGATTCTACCATGGGATTCTCATACCCTGCTGAAAAATCCTTTTGTTTCCGTACTTGAGATTTTAAAAATACCTGCCGCAGCTCAAATCATGAATTTTATTGTGTTGACTGCTGTACTTTCCTGTTTGAATTCTGGTCTTTACACGAGCTCGCGTATGTTGCTTACGATGGCACAAAACGGAGACGCTCCCCGAATGTTTTTAAAGATCAACAAAAAGGGTGTACCGCTTCAAGCCATCTTGGGCTGTACCGTTATCTCCTATATTAGCGTAGGATTTAATTACCTATCTCCTGATAAAATATTTCTCTTCTTAGTCAATGCTTCCGGAGGAGTTGCGCTTCTTGTTTACCTAGTAATCGCCTTCTCGCAACTGCGTATGAGAAGAAAATATGAAAAAGAGAACCCTGAAGCATTGAAAATAAAAATGTGGTTATTTCCTTATTTGACATACGCTACTATTTTTGCAATCATTGTTCTTTTTATTGCGATGGCATTTATTGGTTCACTACGTTCACAATTCTTTTTAACCACCCTCATCGCTCTATTTGTAATTGGTTCTTTCTATGTCAGCAAAAACAAAAAATCAATAGATGTATTACCAGAGAAACAAAAACAAATGTCTCTCCATTCAAAAGCGGAGTAGATTTTAAAAAACAGGAGGAAAATTTATGAACAATGAAACGTTACAATTGATCTCAATAGGGATTTACTTAGCCGGGATGCTGTTAATCGGTTGGTATGCCTATCGAAAAACAAGCAACCTAACGGATTACATGCTTGGCGGCCGTTCTTTAGGTCCAGCTGTAACCGCTTTAAGTGCCGGCGCTGCAGATATGAGCGGCTGGTTACTAATGGGTCTGCCTGGCGGTATTTATGTTACTGGTCTTGCAAGCGCATGGATTGCCATCGGGCTAACAATTGGTGCCTACCTGAACTGGAAACTCGTTGCACCACGACTGCGTTCTTATACACAGGTCGCAAATGATTCGATCACCATTCCAAGCTTCTTAGAAAACCGTTTTAAAGACAACACAAAATTACTCCGGATTGTTTCAGGTATTGTTATTCTTATTTTCTTTACTTTTTATGTATCATCTGGGATGGTTTCCGGTGCTGTCTTTTTCCAAAGCTCTTTTGGGACTAGCTACCATACCGGTCTTTATATCGTTGCCGGCGTTGTTGTCGCCTACACTTTATTCGGCGGCTTCCTTGCCGTAAGTTATACCGATTTTATTCAAGGATTAATGATGCTGCTTGCGTTGTTATTCGTTCCGCTTCTTGGTATTTTTAAAACAGGCGGCCCTGCGGAAACATTTGAAACCATCCGCCACATTGACCCAACATTACTCGATTGGTTCAAAGGTACAACTTTCGTAGGAATCATTTCAGCAATGGCTTGGGGCCTCGGATACTTTGGCCAGCCGCATATTATTGTGCGCTTTATGGCAATTAGTACTGTTAAAGAAACAAAAAGCGCCCGCCGTATTGGCATGAGCTGGATGATTATCACATTAATTGGAACAATCTTTACCGGTTTAATTGGTAAAGCATATTTCTATCATAATGCAGCTCATAAACTTGACAATCCAGAAGCTGTATTCATTCAGTTAAGCCAGATCTTTTTCCATCCATTATTTGCAGGATTTGCATTAGCTGCCATTCTTGCAGCTGTTATGAGTACAATTTCTTCGCAATTAATCGTTACCTCCAGTGCGTTAATTGAAGACTTATATAAGGTTGTAGTCCGTAAGGATGCTAAGGATAAAGAACTTGTATTCTTAGGAAGAATGGCTGTGCTAATCGTCGCTGTTGTTGCTTCCGCTCTTGCCTTCAAGCAAAACAGCACAATTTTAAGCCTTGTTGCTTATGCATGGGCAGGATTTGGCGCTTCTTTCGGTCCTATCATTCTTTTAAGCTTATTCTGGAAAAAAATGAACAACTGGGGCGCCCTATTCGGAATGATCGTTGGTGCGGTTACCGTAATCATTTGGAAAAATGTTGGCCTTGGGGACACCCTCTATGAAATCGTTCCAGGCTTCGTCCTTAACTTTATCGTTTCTGTTGTTGTCAGCTTAGCTACACATAAGAAAAACGATGAGATCGAAAAAGAATTTGATGAAAGTATCCGCTTATTGAAGCAAGAATCAGCGTAATATAAAAGTTACCACCTAAAATTGATAAAGGGGCGATTCAAAAAGATGTTCACTCTTTTTGAATCGCCCCTTAAATAGGTCAATCAAACTTCAACCCTTTTAATGCTTCTGCCAACGCATTATTCAAAGGTTCTTCCTCTTTGTTTTGGTTTTTCAAATACTTTTGTACCGTGCGTTTATCCACTTTTCCACCAGATTCCTTTTTACGGCGTGCTTCGAAAGCAGATAGTTTTTCACGGTATCCACATTTACATGCAAAGATTTGGCCCTCGCCTTCACCGCGTAGCTCTAGTTTTTTATGGCACTGCGGACATCGTGCATTGGTGACACGCGAAACATTTTTCCGGTGTCCACATTCGCGGTCTTGGCATACGAGCATTTTGCCTTTTTTACCGTTAACCTCTAGCATTGGTTTCCCACAGTCCGGACAATTTTTTGTAGAAATATTGTCGTGCTTATATTTTTTATTACTTGCCTTAATTTCTGCAACGATTTCTTTTGTGTAGTTTTTCATTTCGCTGATAAACACGTCTTTTTTCAACTTACCATGGGCAATTTGATCCAGCTTTTGTTCCCATTCCGCTGTCAAAGTAGGAGATTTTAGCTCTTCAGGCACTAAATCCAGCAATTGACGGCCTTTAGAAGTAATGTGAATGTCTTTTCCGCGCTTTTCGATTAGGAATGAATTAAATAGCTTATCAATAATATCCGCACGTGTCGCAACAGTACCTAGTCCACCCGTCGATTTTAATGTTTCTGCCAGCTGTTTATTTTTTGTTTCCATATACTTCGTAGGGTTTTCCATTGCCGAAAGTAATGTTGCCTCATTAAACCGTGCAGGCGGATTAGTTTGACCAGATGTTTGGGCGATTAGTTTCACGTTTAATGTGTCGCCTTTTTCGATGCGGGGTAATATCTGTTCCTTTAGGTCATCAGCCGCATCCTCATCTTCAAAGCGATTTTCGTATACTTCTTTCCAGCCAGCCGCTAAAATCGTTTTTCCCCTTGCAACGAAGTTCTCATCCCCGATTTTCGCACGAAGTGTTAATTGCTCATACTCGAATGCCGGGAATAAAACGGCCAAGAATCGTTTCACCACTAAGTCATAAATTTTCCGCTCTTTATCCGTGAAGGCAGAGAAGTTTACATAGCCTTCTGTTGGAATAATGGCATGGTGATCGGATACTTTGCTATCATCTACGAATGCTTTCGTAGCTTTTATTGGCTTGCTTAAGATTTTATTAATTAATGGACGATATTCCCCAACACCACATGCTCGCAAACGTTCTGGAAGCGTTCCTACAATATCCGAAGAAAGATAGCGCGAGTCTGTACGAGGATACGTTAAGACTTTATGTTGCTCATACAATTTTTGCATGATGTTTAACGTTTCCTTTGCAGAGTAACCAAAGATTTTATTCGCATCACGCTGTAATTCTGTTAAATCATAAAGACCTGGAGAAAATGACTTCTTTGGCTTTTTCTCGATTTCTTTTACAATCGCATTTTGTTTGCCTAGTTTTCTCACAATCGCATCGATTTTCTCTTTATCAAAGCTGCGGCTATTCCCTTTTGCATCTTGCCATGTCAGCTTTAAATGATCTGCTGTTTGGGCTTCGATGCCGTAATAGGTTTGCGCTTTGAAGTTTTTGATTTCGTCTTCACGTGCTGCAATCATAGCAACAGTAGGTGTTTGAACACGGCCGCAGTTTAGTTGGGCATTGAACCTAGTGGTTAGAGCACGGGTTGCATTAAGTCCGATATACCAATCCGCTTCTGAGCGCGCGACCGCTGAAGCATATAAATTGTCATATGACTTGCCAGGCTTCAAATTAGCGAAACCGTCTTTAATCGCTTTATCGGTAACAGAAGAGATCCATAGACGTTTAATCGGCTTATTAACTTTTACTTTATCAATAATCCAGCGTGCGACTAATTCTCCTTCTCTACCTGCATCTGTAGCCACGATAATTTCTTTGACATCATTTCTTGTTAGTTGGCTTTTAACTGCATTAAACTGTTTGCCGGTTTGCTTAATGACGGTCAGTTTCAAACGATCCGGCAGCATTGGCAGATCTTCTAAATTCCAAGTTTTATATTTCACATCGTAGCTTTCGGGATCAGCAAGTGTGACTAAATGTCCGAGTGCCCACGTAACAATGTATTTATCTCCTTCAAGATATCCATTTCCTTTTTTATTACAATTCAGCACACGAGCAATATCACGTGCGACAGAAGGTTTTTCAGCAATAACAACACTTTTTGCCATTTTTTAAACATCCTTTCGAATTTCAGGTAAGTTAACTATAGCATACGTTTCAAATGGATTCAGGTATTCCGAAGATTCCAATACATAAAGGTATTGAAACTAGTTCCAGTAGGATAGTATGATGTAAATGCTTACATGAATGAAATGGAGATTTTTTATGAGAATTAGAGATTGGGACCGTAATTTAAAGGTCCGTTTATTTGCAGAAGCGATGATGAATATTACTTTTTGGATGTTCTTTCCTTTTTTGACAATTTACTTTGCAGATGAATTTGGTAAAAATAAAGCCGGGATTTTATTGGTATTTTCGCAAGTTTTCTCGGTGCTGGCCAATCTGATGGGTGGCTACTGTGCCGACCGCTTTGGCCGCAAGCGAATGATGGTGCTTTCTGCAATTGGTCAAGGTCTTTCTTTTATCATATTTGGAGCTTCCAGCTCACCGTGGCTTGACTCGCCATGGATAGGCTTTATTTCCTTTGCGATTGCCGGAGTTTTCGGTGCTTTCTATTGGCCCGCAAGCCAGGCAATGGTGGCAGATGTCGTGGAGGAGAAAGACCGAGGGAATGTCTTTGCGATTTTTTATACTTCGATTAATATCGCCGTCGTTATTGGACCGATCTTAGGTGCAATTTTTTATGTAAATTACCGCTTTCAGCTTTTACTCGTGGCTGGTATTGTCTGCATTATGCTAGGGTTAATCCTGGCAAAATGGACCCGGGAAACCGCTCCATTGAAAAAATCAACCTCCATTGATGTGGAAGGGAAATGGTATTACTTTTTACAAAATCAGCTTCGCGACTATTCACTCATTATAAAAGACAAAACGTTTCTACTGTTTATTCTTGCTGGCGTACTGGCTGGGCAAACCTTTATGCAGTTGGATTTATTAATTCCCGTTTATATGAAAGATGTGCTGAAAACTCAAAGTCTGTTCTCCTTTTCAATTAAAGGTGAGCAGGCATTTGGGATCGTACTGGCGGAAAACGGGCTTCTTGTCGCATTATTGACCGTTTCCGTTACAAAATGGATGAGCCGGTACAAGGAACGAAATGTATTTATTCTTTCTTCTATTATGTATGCCATTTCGATTTTGCTCTTTAGCGTAACGGAATGGATCTGGGGATTTATTTTTGCCATGGCGATCTTCACATTTGGTGAATTAATGGGCGCAGGACTTCAGCAAAGCTTTGTTTCCAAGCTTGCACCCGAACATATGAGGGGACAATATTTCGCTGCTGCCAGTTTACGGTTTACAATTAGCCGCACCATTGCCCCAATCTTTATCCCGATGACGGTGTGGATTGGGTATCACTGGACATTTTTCTTCCTATCGATTGTGGCTTTAATCAGCGCTGGTTTCTATTGGCTCATGTTTTATTTTTTTGAAAAACAAATACCCCCAAAAAGTTCAAAAAACTTTCTATAAATTGTACTAAAATGTTCACATTTCCCTCTTTTACTATTATAATTAACTTGTAAAGGTTTTCTATTATTAAGGGCGGTGGAATGTATGGATGGGTCACAGTTTTTGTCTCCAACATCAATTTCAGGCATTATTACTTTTCTAGTTCTATTTTCCGCAGGGGTTTATTTTAATATAAAAGTATACGGTTCTAAACTGCAGTAAAGATGAAAAGTCTTTACTGTTTTTTTATGCCTTTTGGTCAAAATGGCTGCTAGTTTCTTTTTCCAATTAAACAAGCTACAATATATATGAAGATTCTGGTAAAGGAGAATACATAAAATGAGTGAATTTCAGAAGAACCTTGAAAAATATGCTGAGCTTGCGGTGAAAGTGGGCGTAAATGTTCAAAAGGGACAAACATTAGTCGTGAATGCTTCCTTAGATGCAGCTGAATTTGTTCGTCTTGTAGTAAAGAAAGCATATGAAGTTGGGGCATTCAATGTTGTGGTCAATTGGGCTGATGACTTCGTTTCCCGTACAAAATACGATTTAGCACCTGATGAAGCCTTTCAAGAATATCCTGCCTGGCGTGCAAAAGAGACAGAGGAACTTGCCGAAAAAGGCGCAGCTTTTATGTCTGTTATTTCTTCTAGCCCAGACCTTTTAAAAGGAGTCAATCCTGAACGAATCTCCAATTTCCAAAAAGCGGCTGGTACCGCATTAGCCAAATACCGCCAGGCGATTCAATCCGATAAAGTTAGCTGGACTGTTGTAGCCGCAGCATCTCCTGCATGGGCTGCAAAAGTATTCCCAGATGTTCGAAGCGAACAGCAAGTTGAAAAATTATGGGAAGCAATTTTTAAAGCAACCCGCGCAGATGTTGATAATCCTGTGGATGCCTGGAAAAAGCATGATGAAAATTTACATGAAAAAGTTCATTATTTAAATGAAAAGAAATATTTGAAGCTACATTATAAAGCTCCTGGTACCGATTTAACGATTGAGCTTCCGAAAAACCATCTTTGGGTTGGGGCAGGAAGTATAAATGAAAACGGCCATGAGTTTATGGCAAACATGCCGACGGAGGAAGTTTTTACGGTTCCGCTTAAAACTGGTGTGAATGGTACAGTTGCCAGCACGAAACCTCTTAGCTACGGCGGTAATATTATTGACCGTTTTTCGATTACGTTTGAAAATGGAAAAATTGTTGGGGTAACAGCGGAAGAAGGAGAAGAAATTCTGAAGCGTTTGGTTGAGACGGATGAAGGCTCGCATTATCTTGGCGAAGTAGCCCTTGTTCCGTTTAACTCACCGATTTCACAGTCCAATATTTTGTTCTTTAATACCTTGTTTGATGAGAATGCGTCTAATCATTTAGCGATTGGAAGTGCGTATGCGTTCTGTATTGAGGGAGGCAAGAAGATGTCTGCTGATGAATTAAAAGAAAATGGACTAAACCAAAGTATTACCCACGTTGATTTCATGATTGGTTCGGCGGAAATGGATATTGACGGCATTACTGCTGATGGCAAATCAGAGCCCGTATTCCGCGGCGGAAACTGGGCGTTCTAATTGATGATATGAATGATGAGAAAATGTCCTTCGATTTTTAGTGTTGAAGGACATTTTTTCTTTTTAATAATGCGGTTACTGTCCATCGTTCCCGTGATTTTCAAAAAATCAGCGGGGCCGGAACTATTCAGTGTGAATAGTTCCCATGTCTTCTAAAATATCAGCTCCGCGGGCACTATCCGGGGTTCTTAGTTCCCGTGTCTTCTAAAATATCAGCGCCGCGGGCACTATCCGGAGTCCATAGTTCCCGTTTACTTTCAAAATATCAGCATTGCGGGCACTATCCGGGGTTCTTAGTTCCCGTGTCTTCTAAAATATCAGCGGCGTGGGCACTATCCGGAGCCCATAGTTCCCGTTACTTTCAAAATATCAGCATTGCGGGCACTATCCAGGGTTCATAGTTCCCGTGTCTTCTAAAATATCAGCGCCGCGGGCACTATCCGGAGTCCATAGTTCCCGTTACTTTCAAAATATCAGCATTGCGGGCACTATCCGGGGTTCATAGTTCCCATGTCTTCTAAAAAATCAGCGCCGCGGGCACTATCCGGAGCCCATAGTTCCCGTTACTTTCAAAATATCAGCATTGCGGGCACTATCCAGGGTTCATAGTTCCCGTGTCTTCTAAAATATCAGCGGCATGGGCACTATCCGAGGCTCATAGTTCCCATGTTTTTTAAAATATCAGCGAGACGGACACTATCCGAGGCTCATAGTTCCCATGTTTTTTAAAATATCAGCGAGACGGGCACTATCCGAGGCTCATAGTTCCCATGTTTTTTAAAATATCAGCGAGACGGGCACTATCCGGGGTCCATAGTTCCAAGGCCAAACCTTTACAATTAAGAAGAGCGCACTTCCCTGGTCAGTCTAAGACTAGTACTGGAGGCCCTGGCGGCGGTGAAGTCGTTCTTTGACTTCCCTCGACAGGCGTGACGTAACCTCGAGGGGCAGGATACTTGTGCTGGACAATTCTCAAAGTCAGTACTTTTTATACCTTCTTTTAAAAAAGAGGATCCCTGCTCTTTTTCTACGCTCTAAATAAAATCACCCCGTCCTTCTCCTTTGACACATTATCACGCATCTTCTCCAGCTGCTCAACAGGGTCATCAAGCTTTAATCTTCCTAACAAATCCAGTAACCCCAACGATTTTAGCAACCCATCATTCCATTTTTCAAGCCATTTCGTCTCGGTAGCATTCTCGGAACAAACAGCCCCTAAAGCTAACTGCTTTTTGAGTGCTTCATCAATTAAATCCAATGCAAGTTCTTTCGATATAACCCCTTTAGCATCATCAAGCCGATCACATACCGATTGAACAGTCTCTTCAACCTTCTTCTTTGTTTCCGTAACCACTGGTTCAACTGTCTTCACAACAGGTTCCACTGTTTTTACTACTGGCTCCAACGGCTTTGTCACCGAATTCACCACCTTCGTTACTGGCTCCAGTGGCCTTGTCACCGAATCTAACGGCTTTAATACCGGATCCAACGGCTTCGTCACCGAATCCACCACCTTCGTTACTGGCTCCACTGGCTCCGTTACCGAATCTACCACCTTCGTCACCGGATCCAGCGGTTTCGTCACCACACCGACCACATCGTTTACCGGTTTCGTTATTTTACCGTTCTTCCCCTGCTCATCCGCTCCTTCCTCACATGTGAGCGGCAAATGCCTCTTTGAAATCTTTTCAATTTCTTGATTCAGTTTCTGTCCAGAAAGCTTCCCTAATTCTTGAAGGATACCTAATTTACCTGGCTCAGAGCCACCTGCCTGCCCCGAAATCGTATTCAGAACAAGCTGCTTTATACTGCTATCCGCATTATCCATATAGTGTGCGACCATTACTACATTTTCCATCCCTAATTCCGGAACCGTTTCCGATGCTTTTATACATGCACCCTGAAAGGAAATCGCTGTCGTATCTACAGTCATTCCTTTTACCGTTACCGGCCCATTCGCCTTTAACGTGATGCTGACGGGACCTTTGGGACTATTCACTTGTTTTACTAAACTCATTCCATAAATAGTGGCTGAATCATAGTAAAACCTGAGCATTGGTTTTCCATCATTCGTGGAGGTTTCTTGTTTTACAATGGAAGCAGTCATGCCTGTTCCAATCACCCGGTCGGCTTTAATGATAAAACCATCCGCCTCATTCGTTTCGGCTTTAACTTTTCCACTAATGGAGAATATGGTTAAAAACATGATATGGAGACATATACTGCACAAAAAAATCCTGCTTTTCCACCACATATTTCGATTCTCCTTTAGAATGTTTGTGCCGCTTTTTCTGTATTGCTTGGCGGTGTAACCTTTACCTTTGCAGGACCGAGCCTCCAGGCCATTAGTAAGGCCCCGCCGATAATGCCAAGAAGTGTCCCGAAGAGAAAACCGCCCAAGGCACCTATCACAGATAAAATCGATAAGAAGATTGTAAAGATTCCTAGAACCTTGGAGGCATTTGGAAAAAATAAAGCACAGATCCCTATCAATGTAATCGCCCCGCCAAACAGCAGCCCAATGGTTGCAATGGAGCCAGGCAGGAAGGTGCTTAAATAAAGATTTAACGGGATCCATAAGATTAATAATCCGCTAATAATGGTAATGATGGCTCCCCCTAAGGGTCTTTTCTTCCGCCACTGTTTAACTCCCACTCTGTTCATCCTTTCCTACTTTTTGATTCTTTCCACTGTTAATCTCATTCCGTTCATATTAATTGTTTTTTGAAATAGATAATGGGTTTTCAGCTTTGCATGTTCAAGAGTAATAGTTGAAGAGGTTTGTCTAAATTGGTTTTGCCAGTCATCACTATGGTGTTCCTTAAGAACTAGATTAGTGAATTTCGCGTCTGCTTGAATCAGACTTGCATCATGCTGCAGCCCGGTAATTTGAACCGGTTTTGATGCCGTTATTTTCACGCGGATCCATTGCCCGCCTACCTTAAAATCCTTGTACAACTGAAGATTATCAATAACAAGATTATCCATAATATTGGTTCCTTGGGGAGCAGAATCTTCACTGCTCGTTTCTCCCAATTTTGGATAAAATGTATAGCCATTTCCTACAAGTTTATCAAACTCAACATAAAAGTCTCCAACTCCCGCAATGGGTACGGCATAGGCCACCCCCGATAAACCAAAAGAAACTAGCAGCAGTCCCAAAACCAAAATCCCTGAAGCTAACGCTGACCAAAAAACCTTTTTACTCGTTGTCCCTTCTACAAGTTGAATCGAACTTTCCATTCACTCGCCTCCCTGTTTTTTAAATTTTTAGAAAATATATGATTTCTTTAACATTACTTTGAAAACCCTGCAACTACAATCACGGAAAATATCGTGATTATCTGACAACCCCGTCAAATGTCGGGTGAAGGTTAGTACTACGGACATATGGGAAACTGAAAAAACGAACTGTTATAATAAGAGAGACCGTGCGGGGGTGTAAAATAATGGAGCATAAAGTGGAGCAGTTGCTACTTAAAGGGCTTAGCATCCTATTTGAATATAAAGAACCATTTTTAAAAGAATGGAAAAAGCTTGTTTCATCAGCGAACATCCAGCATACCACACTTGCATCAGAATTTGACTCCATGATTCAACTTGCCATTCATCAAGTATCCAAACAAGAAACTCCAAGTGTTGACACTATTATTCTTTCACTTCTAGATGAATGGCAGAATCGTTTTTCTACCATCCATGATGAATATGAATCTATCTTTCTGCTTACTTCTATAGAAAATTTGTTTCATAAACTGTTAGTAAAAAATCCAATGGCTGCTGAGATCGATCACCAGGCAATTCAAGCTTTTTTTTCTAGAATACTTGATCATGCTTTGTTAACCCATGACTTGCAGGACCGGACTGAAAAATGGTTAAAAATGATTCTAGCCACAAAGGTCATTCCGATTAAGTGGATTGCCCTTGTTAGAAAAGTAGACCAAGATTTTCAGATTTCCAAAGTAGTTTGTTCATCCAAATTTTCTGTCGAGACTCATTTGCTTGAAATATGCTCAAATCTAAAATCGAAGGAAATCAATCACCTGTCGAATGCCCTTTCTAGATTAATTGATTCAAATTCACCAGAGGCTTCTATCCTGCAAATTAGCTGTTTTAATGAAACCTTACTCCTTTGTCTTCAAGAAAAAGATTTTCCGGTGACCCATCATCAAACGGAGTTTATTAAAGGGATGTATCTCCGTCAATTAAAGCTTCACCATCTTGAAAGTAAGCTAGAATGGAAGGATGCTTCCCTGCTGTTTTTACAGAGTTTGCTTAAGTCGAGGAGTGTCAATCGTGCTGTTCAGGCGATTACAAAAGGATTAACTGATTTTATGCCCTTTAAGCGCTGCGCCCTATTTTTGTATAATCACCATGAAGAAAAAGGGATTGGGGTTTGCGGCTATAATGTAAACAATTCCTCCCTCCAGCAAATTAGAGAGACCATTTTTAAGCTGCCATTAATAAAAAAACACCTAAATTCATTAAATTATTCACAGCCTCTTTATTTTTCGAATGCGTTGGAAGTTCTGCCAAAGAGATATGTCCGCGAGTTCCGTTTAAAGTCCTTTGTGGTATTGCCCATCCTTGCAGCAACAGAAGGAAATTTACTTGGCATTGCCATTTTAGACCAGGGAGAGGATTCACAATTTGAGGTTTCAACACCAACCTTAACCACTTTAATAAAGTTTGGACAATATGCCGGCGAATCACTCCATTCAATATGGGATGAAGCACTGCAGCAGTATGGCAGCAGCAACAGCGTGTTAACAACACGTGAAAAAGAAGTCTTGAAGCTGATTGCAGAGGGTGCTTCCATTAATGAAGCGGCACAGGAGCTCCATCTCAGCAGCTATACGGTTCGTGATTATGTTTCAATAATCATTCAAAAGCTTGCCGCGAAAAATCGAACAGATGCCGCTGTGAAGGCAATTAAAATGAAGCTAATTTCATAAATATAGAGCAGCAATAGAGGGGCTGCTCTTCTTTATTGGTTGATAAGGTACCAATGAAAATTGTAAAATGAGAACTAATACATTATGGAGGTTTATTTATGTGGAATGAATTTAAACAATTTGCAATGAAAGGAAACGTCATTGACCTCGCAGTCGGTGTAATTATTGGCGGTGCCTTTGGAAAAATTGTTACTTCCCTCGTTAATGATGTTATTATGCCCTTAATCAGTTTGCTGATTGGAGGGGTTGGGTTTGATTTTACAAAACTCCAAGTTGGTACACTTAAATACGGACTATTTCTTCAATCCGTGCTCGACTTCTTTATTATCGCTTTTTGCATTTTCCTTTTTGTCAAATTCATCACTCGCTTTAAAAAGAAAGAGGAAGTGGTGAAGGAAGTAGTAAAAGTGGACCGCTCCGAAGAACTTTTAGCGGAAATCCGTGACATTTTAAAAGAAGATAAAGATTTTTTCAGAAAAAATGAAACATCTTGACCACTTCCTCGTATTAATTAATAAGAAACTATTTTGAGGTGAAGAAACTTGTACACACAAACATCTACTGAATTTATGCCATCTGTTTTAAGGACGTTTGCACTTTCGCTTGCTTTCGCCTTTATTGGCACAATGGCAGGTGTATTTGTACCAACTGCTTTATTTTTACCCTTGTCAATCCTTGAATTGGTCATGCTTTTCGCCGCTTTCTTCTTTAGAAGAAAAAAAGCGATTTCCTATTCGTTCCTTTACATTTTTACATTTATTTCCGGTATTACCCTTTATCCAATTGTGGCTCATTATTTAGCAACAACCGGGGCAAATACAGTCATTATGGCCTTTGCCACCACAACGGTAGTATTCACGGGGATTGCGATTTATGCATCAAAATCAAAACGAAATTTCTCCTTTTTAGGAGGATTTCTGTTAGCTGCTTTGCTTGCTCTTGTGGCGATTTCAATCTTTAATATCTTCTGGCCACTTAGCACAACAGGAATGCTTGCTTACTCCTTTATCGGAGTCATGGTTTTCAGCGGTTATGTTCTCTTTGATTTTAGCCGGATGAAGCATTATGGGGTAAGTGCGGAAGATGTTCCATTGATGGCATTAAGCCTATACTTAGATTTCATTAACCTATTCATTAGCATTCTAAGGATCTTCGGGATTCTTCAAAGTAAAGACTAACCTAAAAGGAGCTTGGATCATGATCCAAAGCTCCTTTTTCTTATGATTCATTGATCAGCATTTGCCCTCGTTCAATCATTTGGCTGATGGATTTTTCCCAGTCGGTATTCTTTAGGGATTCTTCAACATGCGTGATGGAAGGTTCGGCTATCTTGTATTTTTTAAATAATTCCAGTATTTCTAACCGGAGCAGCCAATCATTTGGATATTGATGATCTACAATTGTTAAAATTTTATTTATTTGTAAAAGACTCTCCTGATTCCATTCATCCTGCTCTCGAATCTTCCGGACTTCCGCGTATAAATGCTCTAATTCTGTTAGGCTTCTCATTTCAACCAATCCCTCTACTTCTTCTTCTTTCTGCAAATCAAAATAGGCATTTGGGTCGGCAGCACCGGCAAATACCGATGTAATTTTTGCCCCTACCGGCATATCAAAAATGCCCCAATCCTTGGCAAATAGAACTTGATCCTGATAGGTAACCATACAATCCTTGAAAGATATTACTATCGGGTGACCGCTAGACCACAAGATTTCTTTAACTGTCCCCTCTACTTTTACCCCGCTTTCGAAGTTTAAACAAGCTTTCCCCCTTTCTACGATTTCGAGTTCTTCTAACTGCTGACTCGTGCAATTTTCAAGTAATCGGTTTCCTTCTAACACTCCGATTGGCGCACCAAAACCATTATGATGAGTTTGTTTGCCGTGCCCTGGTAATTGCTGATCATTTATAGATAAGGCAGTTGGTCCTTTGGTTCGGATATACACGGCTTCTCCCTTTTTATTCTTTATGATGGTCGATAAAGTCCCTGTGACCTGCAGACCGGATGAATAAACAATCGTTGCAGTATTATCAGATTGAAGCGCTTTTTCAAGACTTTCTGTTCCACCTTTTTGAAAAGCCATTGTGGCAGCAAACGTTTCAATTTCGTCTACTAACTCTTCAAAATTCCTGCAGACAAATAATTGCGGCTGTGGCTTTGTAACGTCATAAGAGGTTTTGATACATTCTGCAACGGAGAAAGGGATTTTCCTTATGTTATCCGCTAAACAGCTTTGACTTTCTCCAACAGAAGATAGCAAACCTGCACCATATATTTTGGGATTATTCAATTCGCCAATTAAACCATATTCTACCGTCCACCAAAACAAGCGCGAGATATAGTCTGCCTCTGCCAAGCTTTTTACCTTTTTCCTCGCCTCAGCAACCTTTACCTCTGCTAGTTTGACCTGTTCAGGGGTTGACACTGGGTCCTCTGCGACAATGGTTAAATGTCGAACAGCTCGAAATACGTCCAGCTTCTCCTTACTTGAAAGGGCTTTGGATCCCATTATGCCTATCTTTTTTACATATTCACGATAGGTCTGATCTAACAGAATCGGGGCGTGTCCTGCCGCTTCATGAAGCATATCGGGGGCAGGAGTATAGGCGATATTCTGCAGTTTCCGAACCTCGGTTGCTATTGGTAAAATGCCATTCGCTAAAAAACTGTAGAAAGCTGAACCTGGAATTAGACCGTCAATCGAAACAGCCCTCCATCCAACTCTTGCAAGGCTCTTATCCATTTCCTCTACCTTTGGAATCGATTCAGTTTTAATTCCCGATTGCGCCAGCCCATTTACATAGGCAGGGTGGGCGATTTTTTTTAAGAAAAAATGGTTTTGCTTCATGACGAAACGCCATACCGCATGATCGATCGGGGTATAGCTTTCGTAATGTTGCTTTGATATATAGGGTTTTAAATGGGCAGGGATGTTCATTGTCGTTTTTCTATTCATCTGACCGACCTCCTTGGTATCATATTTATTTGATTCCAGTAAATTTAGACCCAAGGACCTTGCCAAAATAAGCAATTATCGTTGAACTGCTCCTTTTAAGAAAACGGATATTCCGATTTTTTTGCAGATGGTTAGATAATGCATAAGCGCCAGGAGAACAGCCCCTGTATTCATGCCGATGATGACCCCTTCCATTCTCCATTCTGGATAGGAACCGAGCCAAACCATTATGGTAAACGAAACAACAACCGACCAGATAATATGGATAAAAGAATCTTTAATCATATCAAGCCCAATCAAAAAGGCTTGGAATGGCATGATGAAAAAGTGGAATAAGAAATATGGCCACAGCATTTGCAAGAATACCGCGGGAGTAGATGATTTAAAGAATAGGGAAGTTAGTTCCGGTGCGAAAAAGTAAAAGACCCCGACTGCTGCAACTCCGTAAATAAAGGTCATGAACATGACTTGTTGGAGCATTTTTTGCAGGCTTGAATAATCTCCAGCAGCATGGGTTTTTGAAACACCTGGAATCAGTACGATCATCAAGGAATGGGCAATAAAAGCAGGGAAAAAGCCAATCGACATCGCTACCCCCATCAGCATCCCAAACTGCTCTGTAGCCATTGTTGCGGACAAACCGGATCGAACCAGCGCTGCCTTAATCAGAAAAGGTTGAACAGCCCCTGTTACGGCAGAAAACAATCTCATCCCAGTAGTCGGAATGGAAACGGCCATTAAATTTTTCCGGACTACCTTTCGATTTAGATTAGAAAAAGGAATCCGTTTGACCTGCTGGAACTGAACGATAAACATATAGAATAAATAAAGAAAGACCACCACCTCACTGCCAATCAATGCCGCAATAGCAATCAACAATGCACTTTCTGTTTTAAATTGAAACAACCGAAATAAGACAAAAAGGGCAGCAAGCTGAAAAACCTTTCTCAGAAAGTTGGCGACGGCAATTTTCCCCATATGATGCTTCCCCATGAAATATCCTCTTGCCACAGAGGTAAAGGAAATCACCGGGATTAGAATAAGAACCAGCCATCTGACATAGGGATGGTACCCATTAAAGACTGGGATAAACTGCATAATACTTGTGGCTAAGAGCAGCAAAACACTTGTAAAAATAATCGTAATAGTAAGGGCGTGATAAAGGATATTTCGGTGGTACCTGTCCTCTTTTTCGGCAATAAATTTAGAAATGGACACCTGCAGTTCAAAGCTTGCGAGCAACACAATTAAAAATATCGTTGGCAAAATGGACATATATAGCCCCAGTCCATGTTTCCCAAGTTCACGAGCCAAAATCATATTAACAAAAAATTCGATGCCTTCGCCTAGAAATGCGGATGCCGCTAAAAAGAAGATACCTTTGTAGTAAATAGCCATTTTTTTCGATTCCCCTTCAATAGATCTCACTTCTATAAACCTATGAGACAAGTCCTTTGAATAGTAGGGAAACTTTTTTACTTTTTCTGGATGGCACTTTTTCATCCTGCCAAATCCTTCAAAAAAAAGGCACATCCAGCTATCCGCCAGTTGTGCCTTTTTTAATATAACCGCCTATGCGGCTTGTTCTTCTTGATGATCTCTTACTTTGTGGCCTTCCCATTTGGAAATAACAATTGCAGCAAGTGAGTTACCGACAATGTTTACACATGTACGGGCCATGTCCAGCAGCCTGTCTACACCTAAAATAAACGCTAGGCCTTCGACTGGAACACCGACACTACCTAAGGTTGAAAGCAGAACTACAATTGAAACTCCAGGGACACCTGCAATCCCTTTCGAAGTAACCATTAAAATTAAAACTAATGTAATCTGTTGTCCAATGCTCATATGAATACCATACATTTGCGCGATGAACAAAGCGGCAATAGCCTGATACAAAGTCGAGCCATCCAAATTAAACGAATAACCAGTCGGGATAACAAATGAAGTAATCCCTTTTGGACAGCCGATTCGTTCCATTTTTTCCATGATTTTTGGAAGAACGGTTTCCGAACTTGCAGTAGAATAGCCAAGAATTAGTTCGTCCTTTAAATAGGCTAATAATTTGAAAATGTTATAACCGCAAATTTTCGCAACAATGCCGAGCACGACAACAATAAAGAACGCCATCGCACCATATACGGTAATAACCAATTTTCCAAGCGGTATTAATGACTCCAAACCAAATTTTGAAACCGTAACCCCAATTAAAGCAAATACCCCTAATGGAGCAATCTTCATAATCTGATTGGTTACATAGAACATCGCATCGGCTGTACCTCTAAAAAATTCAATAATCGGTTTGCCTTTTTCACCAATCGCTGCAACACCAAGACCAAACATAACGGAGAAGAAAATAATCGCCAGCATATCTCCATTTGCAAACGCCTGAACCACATTGGTCGGTACAATATTTACAAGTGTATCAATATGAGAGTGTGACTCCGTTGCTTTTTCAGTCGTAACATAGGAACTGATATCTGATTTAACCAGTTGCGAACGATCCACGCCTGTACCTGGATGAAAAATATTAGCAACTAACAGGCCGACAACAATCGCAATCGTTGTAATGATTTCAAAATATAGAAGCGTTTTGCCTCCGAGTTTCCCTAGCGATTTCATATCGCCGGCACCGGCAACACCAACTACGAGACATGAGATGACAATCGGCACAACAATCATTTTAATTAATCGTAAAAAGATGTTTCCAATTGGCTGTAAAAATTGCTCGATATGTGGATTCCCGTAAAAAATGGCTCCTAAAATAATCCCAAGAATTAACCCAATAAAAATTTGCCATGCTAAACTAATTTTTTTCACTCGCTTCTCTCCCATCGATAAGTTTTTTGATTTTTGATAATATTATAGTAGGAATATAGTTTGTAAACGATTACAGTTTATATCATAACGGCCGACCTACGATAACCTACAAAAAACTACAAAGTGGGTTAAAAAAATTTTTACAATTGAAAATAATTTTTTTACTATAGATAGGGGGGGATCGTATTCGCGATAAAATTTTAGCCTATTTGTTTATGATCATTGCCGTTCCTATTGCCGGAGAAGTAAAGTTTTATCCCTTAGCCGGTGCCGATCTAAGAATCAGCTTAAGTACACCTGTATTTTTCTTTATATTGCTATGGTCACGTAAAATCCATCCCGTTCTAGCCGGCTTATTAACGGGAAGTGCCGTCGTTTGTTTCCGGATCATTCTGGACAAGTTTCAAGTTGGCTCCTTTGATTTCCCTAACCATTTTCCTGTGTTTTTCTATTACATGATCTTTGCTGCTTTCTTTCATATTTTTAAAGTAAAAAAATTATATCATCGGCCCCTGCTCATTGGTCTGCTTGGAATGGTGCTCGAAATAATGGGGAATTTTTCAGAAATGATCATTCGCCATTACACAACCGATATGAAAATGACAGCCTCTGGCTGCCTGATTATTGTAGGGGTAGCAATCATCCGCAGCTTCTTTGTACTTGGCTTTTTCAATACGATCCTGGTGCGTGAGACAAGGCTTGCTGAAGAGCAGCAACGGAAGCGGACTGAAGAGGTTTTACTGTTAGTCTCAAATTTATATGTAGAAATGTTCCAATTGGAAAAATCAGCAAAGAACGCAGAGCAGCTAACCAGCGCCTGCTACACGATTTATCGAGATTTAAAAACGCTAAACAATCAGAAGGAAGCCCAAGCCATGTTGAAAATCGCCGGGGAATTACACGAAATAAAAAAAGATAATCAACGTATTTATGCTGGCTTGTCTAAATTAATGGCTAAAGAAAAATTAGACGACTTTATGAACATTCGCGAAATCATTTCAGTTGTAACGATTTCAAATAAAAATTATAGTGAACTGCTCGGGAAATCGGTTGATTTTCAGGTAAACATTTCGGGGGAACATTCGGAGTACCATACCTTTATCCTTCTTTCCCTTATCAATAATCTTGTTGCCAATGCGGTGGAAGCCATCCATCAGGAGGGCCAGATTGTATTAACGGTTGAAAGGGTTCGAGAACAAGTCAAAATAAGTATAAAGGATAGTGGAAACGGGATTTCTGAGAAAAACAAAATGTATATTTTTGAACCAGGTTTTACAACAAAATTTGATCAAGCCGGGATTGCTTCAAATGGAATCGGTTTATCCTACACAAAAAATGTCATTGAAAATCTGAATGGCACAATAAACCTAGTTGAATCAGAGAAAGGAAAAGGTACAACCTTTGAAATTCTGCTTCCGGTCAATAATTTAACGAAAAAGGGGTGATTACCATGAATTTTTTTATTGTCGATGATACCGCCACCATCAGAGGGATGCTATCAAATATCATTGAAGAGGAAGGTTTGGGGTCGATTGTAGGGGAAGCAACGGACGGGGCTGAAGTGGATGCAGAGACTCTATCTTTACTTGATGTCGATATCCTAATGATTGACCTGCTCATGCCCATCAGGGACGGAATTGAAACGGTCAGAGAAATTGCTCCCTCCTTTCAAGGGAAAATCATTATGATCTCTCAAGTCGAAACAAAGGATATGATTAGCGAAGCGTATTCTCTTGGAGTGGAACATTATATCACAAAGCCAATTAATCGGCTTGAGGTGGTCAGTGTCCTTAAAAAAGTAAGTGACTATCTGATGCTGGAAAAATCACTTCATAATATTCAAAAATCATTAAGCTTTTTAACAAAGCATAATACAAACAACCGCATTCTGGAGAACACACGTCCAAGTAAACAACCTTCCTTTATCTCCTCTGCCAAAAGCATCCTTCTTGAACTTGGGATTGTTGGCAAGAGCGGTGAAAAGGATCTTTTGGATCTTTTAGCGATTTTACATCAATTTGACATGGAGGGAAATCGCGACCTCCCGCCTTTAAAAGAGTTATATGAACAGGCGGCCAAGACTCGGCTCGGTTCAGCCGCTTCACCGCAGGAAATAACTAAGGAAGGTAAGGCCGTGGAGCAACGGATCCGCCGTACCATTCAACAGGTGCTCGAGCATCTTGCCTCACTAGGTTTAACCGATTATGCCAACCCAACCTTTGAGTACTTCTCATCCAAATTATTCGACTATACCCAAGTACGAATGAAAATGCTCGAACTCGAAGGAAAGAAAAACACCACTTCAACTACCCGAATTGATATCAAAAAATTCCTTCATTCTATCCTTATGGAAGCAAAGGTTAGGGGCTGATACGGTTCAATATAAAAAAGTACTTTAAACAAAGACTGTGTTAAAGGGAATGTTGATTTTTGGACAACGTTGATTGGAGCGGAAGGCACGAAGACTCCTGTGGGAGTACGGGACAGGGGGAGACCCCGCAGGAGCGAAGCGACGAGGAGGCTCCCCGAACCGCCCACGAACCGCTTGTGCCTGGAGAGGAAATCAACAACTATGTTTATCAGAGTCTAAATAAAAAAGGGCCGAAATGGCCCTTTTAAACATTTGCAGGTATTGACTTTTTAAAGAATTTTTTCTTTACCGCGTAAGTCATGAAGAAAATAATCACAAGCAATCCAATTTGTGTTAATGTCGTTTCCCACGTTGGGTAAAGTCCAATCCAGTCAACGTATGGAAGCTTATTAACTGTTGTGGTCGGAATCATATTTGATATTTGCAGGGCATGAACGCTGATACCAAGAATTTTAAATGCCAATACATAAATAAGGATGGTTGCCGCTTTAAAGAATAACCGGATTGGAATTTTCGCACTGTAATTGATGATAAGGAACCCAACCACAGCTAAGATTACCACTGCCAGTAATACTCCGATAACGAGTTGCTGTAAGCTGATATAAGGGGTAATCCCCGCATAAAAAATAATCGTTTCTGCGCCTTCACGAAAAACAGACAGAAAACTTATCATCGAGAAAGAAAGAAGGCTGCCTTTTGCGATTGCCTGTTCCATCTGTTGATTAATAAATTTATTCCAGTTTCCGATGCTTGATTTATTATGCAGCCAAGCTCCGATGGTTAACATCATTAACACGGCCACAATGCCGGTAATGCCTTCGATATATTCCCTACTTGAAGCAGCAGTTAGTTTTGAAAATAGAATGTTGATGAAAATAGCAAGAATTGCACTTAGAAAAATCCCTGCGCCAACCCCTGTCCATATCCATTTTTGCTTCGAAGACTGCCCCATCTTTTTAAGAAATGCAAGCAATGTGGCAACAATTAATAATGCCTCCAAACCTTCACGCAGTAAGATTAATGCTGCATCCCATAAAGAGTAATCAGTTTTACTCAATAATGGAGCAAGTCTGGTATGTAAATCCTCGATGATTTCAGAAGCCTTTTTAGCATGAACATTTTTTGAGTTAAGAATGCTGATCGCTGTTGGAACCTTTGTTTCTATATCATTATATAGCTTGCTATCCCGTGTCTGGACATCCCCTTCGACCATTGGCCAAATCGTTAAGACCTCGTTAAGCGTCCTACTCGCACTTTCATAATCTTTTTGGGAAATTTGGTCTTCAGCCTTCGTTAAAAGGTTAGATAAATCCTGTAAACTATATGTTTCTTGAGACTTTCCTGTGTTTTTTCCAGCGAGGAAGTTTTCAATTTCTTTCGTTAATTCATTTAAATGAAGCTGTGCCTTTTTCAAATCAGGCGGGTCCTGGGTGATCGCAATTCGGACGAGAGCCGTGTATTTTTCAATATTTCCATAGGAAGCAATACTTTCATCGTGAACGAAGGTTTCATTGGCAGTCCATTGGTTCATTAATGTTTGATATTGCAATTTCACCTTTGAGATATTCCCTTGTTCGCTGCTTTCCTTCATGGCGTTAATGATTGGAAGAAGCTTTTTAACCTGTTCTTTTCCCTTTTCTTTATCCACCGGGTTTTGTTCTTGGTCATATTGCACAACTGCACTTGAAAGAGCAGAGAGACCTTTTGTAATGGCTTCATTATCCGCCTTCTCTTTTAGGAGACGATTGACATCATTTAGTTTTGTGTTAACTGTTTTTGCAAGTTTACTATCTTCTTTTTTAAGAGCATTCCACTCTTTTGAAAATTGTTCCATGTTTTTCGAAACAGTGGCTTGATCCCCTTGTTTTGCTTTCATTAAGCTATCGCCAATTAGAACAAAAAGCTCATCATGATTTTCAGCTGCTGCTGCAGGCTGAATCATTAGGATGAGCATGAACAGGCTGATGAATAGGGCCAGTGATAATTTTATTTTCGTCTTCATTAATTCTCTCTCCTTTAAAGAGGAGAAACATTAGCTAAATAATGTTTCCCCTATGAAACCACCTTGCTTGCATCCTGGTAAACAAGCAAAAATCGCACTTCCTCGGTGGGAAGTATATTCATTTAACTTATCCATTTTCGCCAGCCGCTTCTGAATCGGGATAAATTGTTTGCTCGGTTTTCGCTGAAAACATAAAAACAATAATCCTGCATCAAAGCTACCCGTTTTTACATCCATTCCGTTTGAATAAGAGTAAGCGCGGCGCAGGATTTTTTGCGTCCCATCCCCATGTGAAAGCCTGGTATGTGAATCAACAGGAATATAGTCTTTACCGTATTCATCTTTATGATTGAAATCAAGCTTGTCGAATTCATTTTTTTGTCCAAGCGGTGCTCCGCTAATTCTATAACGTCCAAATGTATTTTCTTGTTCCTTTAATGTCGTGCGGTCCCATACTTCAATGAACATTTGGATTTTACGGACGACAAGGTAACTTCCGTTAGCAAGCCAATTAGGACCATCTCCCGATTGCACCCAAACCTGCTCATTCATCAGCTTTTCATCATTTACATCCGGATTTGCAGTTCCATCTTTAAATCCAAACAAGTTTCTTGGAGTTCCTTCCTTCGGATCAGCCTGTGCCGTACGTTGAAATCCTGATTGGGCCCAGCGCAAAATCGCTTTCCCCCTGGCAATGCGAACGAGGTTTCGGACGGCATGAAAGGCGACCTGCAAATCATCAGCACAGGCCTGGATACAAAGATCTCCGCCGGTCCACTCCTCTTCTAACGCATCAAGTGGAAATTTGGGAAGATCCACTAATTCCTTTGGCTGCTTATGTTGTAGCCCAAAACGGTCTTGATTTTCCTTTTTAAATAGCGTCGGCCCAACCCCAAAGGTAATCGTTAATTTGGATGGCGATAATCCTGCTGCCTCCCCAGTGTCTTTTGGCGGGAGAAATTCATTACTGGTTAGCTCCCCGACTGACTTTCCTTCCGTTATTAAAGCAGCTGCTTTTGTCCAATCCTTAAAAAGTCTAATTAAATCCTGTTTATTCGTTGTGGTTACATCTAAAGCAGCAAAATAGACATGATTCTGTGTTTTTGTTGTAATTCCTTGTTGATGTTTCCCATAAAACGGGATGCTCTCACCAGAGTCTATTTGTTTAGCCTTGCTCTCCGTTATCGAGAGCAATCCGCCTAACCCGGATGCTCCGACTAATACCCCCACACCGCCTATTCCTGCAGTTTTAAGGATATCTCTTCGTGAGAATTTTTTTGCTATTTTAGTAGATTCATCGTTGATATTTGGGTTTGTTGACAATTAAGACGCCTCCGTTACCATTCCTATTTGAGATAGTGGTTCTGCTAATGCATCAATCGCCTGACTTAATTCTTTTACTTGTTCTTTAGAAAGTTCAGTATATAGCTGGTAGCCGTCACCTTTTTTGTATTGGTTTAAAAGGCTGTACATTTCATCGAAACGGGTTTGAATTTCTTTTGCCACATCGGCATCTTTATCTTTTAAAGCTGGCTTTAAAAGTTGATAAATCTTTTCTGCGCCCTGTACGTTCGCCACAAAGTCATACAAATCGGTATGCGAATAGCGGTCTTCTTCTCCTGTTACTTTAGAGGTTGAAACCTCATTCAATAGGTCTACCGCTCCGGTAATTAATAGGTCAGGAGTAACCTCTACTGTTTCCACCTTAGCACGGAGCAAATTAACGTCCTTCATTAATTGATCGGCATATTTTTCATAGCCTTTGGTGGTCTTATCAACCCAAAGTCCTTTTTCGATTCGGTGATATCCGCCCCACTCTGCTTCAGGAACATCACCTTCACGAGCATCGATTTTTGGATCAAGATCGCCAAACACTTCAGCGATTGGTTCCGCTCTTTCGTAGTACATGCGGGCTGGACCGTAAAGCTCTTTCGCTTTTTCAATATCTCCGTTTTTTACTGCGGTCGTGAATGCATCTGTTGCCTTAACGAATTCCTCGATTTCACCAACAGCATACTCACGATATGTATTCGTGACACCATCAAGATTAGCCGCACTGCTTTTTGGTTCTTTTACCTTTTCAGGTGCAGAGCTTTTTTCTGTATTGGAACATCCGAATAATAGACTGCTAGATAATAAAATAACGCCTGATACTTTATATAAATTCATTCTGTAAAATCCTCCGAATTTCTTTTTAATAATGATAATCATTTTCATTTATTATTATTTTAACAGTTATTGAGAATAATTATCAATAGTTTTTTAATATAAACAATGAAAAAATATTGTTTTACTTTTTCTTTAGCTTTTTTGTGCATGGCCTACTTCATACAGCGGATAATGAAACGCTCTTTCTTTTACCTTATTCAATTAAGAACTCATCCTTCGGGCAATGGAACCCCTTTGCTTTTACCTTTTTCATTTAAAAACTCATCCTTCGGGCAATGGAACCCCTTTGCTTTTACCTTTTTCATTTAAAAACTCATCCTTCGGGCAATGGAACCCCTTTGCTTTTACCTTTTTCATTTAAAAACTCATCCTTCGGGCAATGAAAGCCACAAATCCTTTAAAAACTAACAAAAAAATACCTTCCAAGGACACCCTGGAAGGTCTTTTTGATATCAATCATTTCGTTAACGAATGCTTAAACGCATAAATAACCGCTTGGGTGCGGTCCTGAACACGTAACTTGCTTAGAATATTACTAACATGCGTTTTCACCGTTTTTAAGGCAATAAATAATTCATCCGCAATATCCTGATTAGTTTTCCCTTCGGCCATTAACAGCAGAATCTCGAGCTCGCGGCTTGTCAGTTCTTCATGAGGTAAATGCTGATTTTTCTGGCGCATTTTGACCATCATTTTTCCAGTTACTTCAGGCTCAAGGACCGATTGACCATGATATGTAGCTCGAACAGCATCCGCAATTTCGCTGGCCTTAGAGGTCTTCAGCATATAGCTGGTCGCCCCTGCCTCCAGCGCAGGATACACCTTTTCATCATCTAAAAAGCTTGTCACAATAATAACCTTTGCTTCCGGCCATTGCTCGATAATCTGTTTGGTTGCCTCAATTCCGTCCATTTCCTTCATAACAAGGTCCATTAAAATGATATCGGGCCGAAGTTCCAGTGCAAGCTCTACTCCTCTTTTGCCATTGTCCGCTTCCCCAACCACATCTATGTCAGGCTGTGCAGATAAGTAGGCAGAAACACCGATTCTTACCATTTCATGGTCATCTACAAATAATACTCTAATCACTTGTACCATCCCCATTCTTCATCACTGGAACCTTCACTTCCAGGCGTGTCCCTTTATTTTTCATACTTATTACCTTTAGTGTTCCGCCCACTTCAACGGCGCGTTCATGCATATTCTGCATCCCATAAGATCCTGCTTTTGTTTCGTCATCTACCTCAAAACCAATCCCATCATCGACCACCCTCATAATAACAAGGTCATCCCGCTTGATGAGCAGTACATCAAGTTTCCCGGCTTTTGCGTGGCGAAGTGTGTTGGATACCGACTCTTGTAAAATCCGAAATAGATGGTCCTCCACTCCTTTATCAAGCGGAAAGGCTTCAACCTTCCATTTAATATCCATCGTTACTTTCATGGATAATTCAAGTAATAGTTCTTCAATCCCTTCTTGCAAGGATTTGTTCTTTAAGGCAACAGGTCGTAAATGAAGCAGAAGAGCCCTCATTTCTAATTGGGACTGATGAATCATTTCTTCGACCATCTTCAGCTGCTTTGCTTCCCGGTCATCTTCAGAAAACTGTTTCGTTTCATTTATCGCAGACATCATCATCGAAGCGGCAAATAACTGCTGACTGACAGAATCATGCAATTCCCTTGCTAGACGATTTCGTTCCTGCTCGATAATCTCCTGTATCCTTGATTCCTGGTCCTCCACCTTTTCAGTTGCCAAACGCTGCGACAGCTTCGCCTGCTCTGACATTTGTTTGCCGATTTTCTCAATTCTGCTTGCTATCGTTTGTACTTCCGTAATCGAAGGTTTTATTTTAACCTCTGCCTGCCGTCCTTCTTCCAATTGATGAAGCGAATGATCAACGGATAGAAGCTGCCTCCTCCAAAAAAATCCGGATACGGCACCAATCAAAACCCCCAAAGCAATACTAAATACCGGTATAAAAATCACAATTGGAATGTCCATGAAATGCCGGTCCCACAGTTCTGACCAATTAGACAGCGGGAAAACATTAATGAACACAGCCGAAACAATAATGGCAGTCAAAAAGAAAAAGCAGACACTCCAGACAATTTGACGTTGTGCTGTACTCATATCCGGCTCACCTCTAAATTCCCAACCACAAGCGAAGTAAAGATTTTTACCTTTTGCTCTGCCGTTTCATAGCCTGGTGTTTTTAAATGAATCACCTGGTTAAATACTTTTGGCTCGTGGTGATCAAAAATATTGGTGGAACCCGCCATACAAGAATGGTGGATGCTTACTTCGATTTCATAAGGAACAAGGATTTGCATGTTTCCGATTATATTCCGGATAAAAATAACGGTTTCCCCTTTTGGAAGCATGGTATAACTAAGATCAATCACGGTATCCCCTATACCCGTCTGGATATTAATATCCTCCCACTCATACACACCTTGAGGGGTTTTTTGCTGCCCCAAAAAGATATTTTCAAAGAGCGGCTTACTCTTGTACATTGTTTCTTCAAACGGGTCCTGCTTGTGTTCTGCGACTTCTAATTGGATTTTCTTTGGATTTTTTTTCGAGGTAATAAATTGAATAAAAAAGTGCAGTAAAAACGCTAATAATAAAAATTTAAAGGTCATCATATTGATAATGCTAATAATAAAGAAAAAAACGCCGGCAATGAAAAGCACTCTTCCGCGCTTTTTCCCTGCCTTTTTGCGGCCTAAATACATCAATCCACAGGAGAAAATAAGAGAGAAAATAAGCCCTCTATTAAAAAATAAAACCTCAAGCCCGAGGACGAGGGCACCAAACATTGCCAGCCAGCCAATATAATCATTTTTCGTATTTTTAAACATTGGCTCACCCTCCCCTTTTTAATAATCATGGCGTAATACGAAATTAAACAATATGGTCAAAAGGCGTAGAGATTCTACGCCCTTTTAGAATACCATGATTTGGTTATAATGTGGACTTGCTTTCTTCAACTTTCATTTCGCTTTCCAATTGGGCAATTCTTGCATCGATGGTACTGCGGTAAAATGAATGGTTCACCTGTTGTTCTAAACGATCTAAATAGTTTTCAATTTCTTTAAATCGGGAAAAGGCTTTTTCAGAGTTTGGATTAGAATCTAAGACCAGGTTCATCCGGTGGTTTGCCCGTGTCATATTTTCCCGCCCCATTAATTCCATCCGGCGGATTTTCATATCTTTTAACTTATGGTTCATTTCCTGATATTTTCTCTCTAATTCTTCCAGCTGCCCTTTGATTTGCTCAAGAGACTGACTTAACCGCCTAGCACGTTCCGCATATTGTTGATGTTCAGCTGCAGCAAATTGATAAAGTTCCATTTCACCTGCTTGGGAAGCAATTTCAGACTGGCGCTTTCTCTTTTCAGCAAGCTCCACTGCTTGAACATGCTCCTTGGTAAATTCCTCTTTAAGGGTGTACTGGCGTTCCAAAAGCTTACGTACTTTTTCTGTTTCCTGCTCGCATTGGCGAAGATATTCATTAAGCAGGGCAATTGGGTTTTTCTTCTCTTTCTGATCTAATGCCTCATGTAAATCAGCAGTAATCGTGTTTTTAATTCTTGTAAATAAGTTTGTCATCTTGCATCTCTCCTCATAGGTTTAATAATGTTTTAAGTCGTTCCATTGTTTTTCGAAATTGGCAAACGGATCATTGGAGTCCTTTTTCATTTTTGTCTGTTTGTTCTCGTTCCATTTTTTATAAACAAGATAGAGCACATAGGCAGCACCGACACCGATAATCGCCGGTGCATTATGAATGGATGCCACTAGGACGATGAATCCTAAGATCCCGAGGCCAATTTTGGCACCTGTTGACTCGCTCTTTAAAAACTGTTTGAAGATGAAATATAGAATCACCAGACTGAGAAGTAAACCAATCATCGGACCGATCGTTGAGAGCAAGATGATAGCTGCAATCCCTCCTGCAACTAGTAAACCGAATTTTTTCATTTCGTTTTCCTCCTTTCGTTATCTTGATATCATCTTACCTTTTTTCTTTTGTTTCCATAATTGCGCTAGAGCTTGATTTTCATCTCGGTCCTAAGACGTAGAAAGGGTCAGCCCCATTGAAGGACTGACCCTTTCTAGTCACTTAGATATAAATTGCTGTACCCAATAATACCGCATGGACCCGCCTTTTGCGTAGCCTACCCCAATCCTGGTGGTACTGGTACTTAGTATATTGGCCCGATGCCCTGGACTATTCATCCAAGCATTAACCACTTCTTGTGGAGTCGTTTGTCCGGCGGCAATATTCTCTGCCGCTGCGCGATAGGAAATCCCAAAGTTCTTGATCATCGTAAATGGATCCCCGTAGGTTGGACTTGTATGGGAGAAATAATTCTTATCCCTCATATCCATTGCCTTATAGCGGGCTACCCTTGACAGCTCCCAATCAGGTGTGAATGGTTTTAATCCGTTTTTCGCCCTCTCTTGGTTCGTTAATTGAATCACCTGATTTTCAATACTTTTGGTTGCGCCCAAATCAGGAATCGTCACCTTTTGTCCTGGGTAAATCAAGGCTGGGTTCTTAAACTGCGGGTTCGCTGAAATAATCTCCGATAAACCAACCTGAAACCGGACGGCAATTTTCCAAAGCGAGTCACCCGGCTGTACCGTATAAATTTGCTGGGCAAATGAAACGCTTGGGATGCAGAATATTGATAGGAAAAACAGAATACTAAACCAAAATGATTTTTTCACTTTTTCGCCTCCTCCGAATATATATTTTTAATTTAAGGCTCAAAATATACAGGGACTCATAAATAATTCGCTTTGCTCTGGAGGCTAAAAATGTGAGAGACATTTCATGGATTACCTACATCATGTTAATTTTGGCAAGCTATCGTTTAACCCATTTAATTGTTTTTGATAAAATAACCGAGTTTATCCGCAAACCCTTTATGAAAAAAGTTGAAGTAGAAACAGAAGAAGGAACAAAAATTAAGGAAGTACCTGCATCGATGTTTGGGTATCTATTGAAATGTTACTGGTGTGCCGGAGTTTGGAGTGCCATCCTGCTTGGAGGTGCCTATTTACTTTTTCCAAAAATAACCTTTGTGTTTATTTTCATTTTTTCAATTGCAGGCGGCCAGTCGATTATTGAAACGTTTGTAGGAGTGAATATTAAAAAGGTTGATTATTATGGAGGACATGAGAAGAAAGAATAAGACATTATCACTATAAATACAATGGAAAAAATGTTCCCCCCAAGGCATATAGTGTAAAAAGGGGGGATTTTTCATGGCTTTATGGTGGGCTACAGCAATTGGCTTTATCATTTGTCTTGGATTTATTTTTGGATCATTTATCCTTGCTATGCGAAGAGCACTGGACACTGAAGACTCAAGTCGGATTGACCCCATTCCAACAAAACCAGAAGATACGCATCAGACTCCATCTTAATGAATGAATAAAAAAATCACCCTGGACACGATTTCAGGGTGATTCTCACTATTATAGTGATTTCTCAACTGCCTGCTCAAATTGAGCAATAATATCCTCGGCGTGTTCAATTCCGACTGAAATTCGGACGACCTCTTTTGTAATTCCTAAGGCTTCCGCAACCTCCTGCGGTAATTCCCGGTGCGATGTCATTAATGGGTGGGAAACGGTCGTTTCAACCCCGGCAAGTGTTGGAGCAATTTTGATCCAAGATAATGAACGGAAAAATTGCTGAATATCTACCTTCTTTGAAAGCTGAATGGTAACCATCGCACCGTAGCCTTCAGCATCCTTATCAAATGGGTAATAAACTCTTTCAATAAACTTATTCTGAGAAAGAGCTTCCGCTAATTTTCTTGCATTGGAAGATTGTGCTCTCATCCGTAATGCAAGTGTTTTTAAACCGCGGACAGTCAACCATGCTTCAAATGGGCTGACATTTGTCCCGAGATTGACCACCTTTGTTTTCGCCTGTGCAACTAAATCCTCTCGGCCGGTCAAAACGCCAGAGATGACATCACTGTGTCCGCCAATATATTTAGTCGCGCTATGGACAACTAAATCAACGCCCATTAAATATGGACGGCAATGATAAGGGGTTGCGAACGTATTGTCCACCAACGTAATCAGCCCATGCTTTTTAGCAATTTGTACAACCCCTTCTATATCCTCTACGCGCAATAATGGATTCGAAATCGATTCCGTATATAAAAGTTTTGTGTTTTCTTTAATAGCGTTTTCCACTTGAGTTTGGTCAGTAAATGAAACAAAGCTTGTCTCAATACCAAAATCATTTAGCTCTTTCTCAAGCATATGATAGCTCCCGCCATAAAGATCATCGGACGCGACAATATGATCGCCATTTTTCACAACTGCCAGAATTCCTGCAAGAATGGCTGCTAAACCGGAAGATGCTGCAACACCAGCTGGTGCTCCTTCAAGCCTTGCAACGGCTTCCCCTAATTCATCTGTGTTTGGATTGCCTGTACGCGAATAAAGGTAGCTGCCATTGCCTTGATAAAATCCTTCAAGGTCGTCAAGGTCCTTAAACGTAAAAGCAGATGTTTGATAAATAGGGGTTGCTTTACTCGAAATCTTTCTTTCCCGTTTCTTTTCCTCGTGTAAAATTACTGTTTCAAAATGTTTTCCCATACCTTTCACCCTCTTTTATTATGTATTTTCCTTATTCATTTTTAGGGCGAAAACTGCTCAAGCTCTCACTTTTTGCGGTTAAGGCTCCAGAATTTATTGAATATTCTTATATAAAAATATCAATCCAAATAACCCTCGTCAATCTAAATGATCAAAAAATTATCCGATGACAATAGATTATTTTTATCATTTTAGGAAAAATTAACATAAGCAAATTTTTGTAACTGGAGGATGGAATATGAGCTCATCTGAAACAACCAATAAGTTTCCGAAAACATATTGGCGTGAAATAGAATTACCGACTTTTGAAGCATTAAAGGAAGATCTATCAGTTGATGTAGCGATTATTGGTGCCGGGATTACCGGGATTACCGCAGCCTATTTGCTGTCTAAAGAAGGAGCAAAGGTGGCACTGCTTGAGGCAGGCGGGGTGTTGAATGGAACTACCGGGCATACGACGGCAAAGGTTACCGCCCAGCATGGCATATTATATGATGAATTAATCAATCATTTTGGCGAGGAAAATGCCAAACTCTACTTTGAATCCCATTCAAATGCGATTCAGTTTGTTGAAAAAATGGTAAACGAAAAAGGAATTGACTGCGATTTTAGCAAGCAGGATGCATACATATATGCCACAACTGAGCAATATAAAAAACAGCTTGAAACGGAAATGTCTGCCTACGAGCGATTAGGAATCGATGGTGCCTTAAAGGATACGATTCCCTTTAAGATTCAAACAACCGGTGCTCTCATGATGCGAAATCAAGCGCAATTTCATCCGCTTAAATTTTTAAAGTCACTATTGGATGAGGCTGTTAGTGCGGGTTGTCAAGTGTTTGAGAATACAACAGCCATTGATTTGGAAGAGGAGGAAACTTCTCATCCAAAGGTTGTGACCAAGGAAGGGCATATCGTTACATGTAAAAAAGTAGTGATTGCTTCCCATTTTCCTTTTTACGATAAACCTGGCCTTTATTTTGCGAGGATGTATGCTTCACGATCATATGCGATTGGGGTTAAATTGACGGAGGACTATCCGGGAGGCATGTATATCAGTGCCGATAGCCCGCCCCGTTCAATTCGCTATACGCCTTTTAATGGGGAAAATTTGTTGATCATAGGCGGAGAAAATCATAAAACAGGCCAAGGAATTGACACACTTGCACATTATCGTGCCCTTGAGGATTTTGCCAAGGAAGTATTTGGTCTCTCTGAATATACCTATCGCTGGTCCGCGCAGGATTTAATCACTCTGGACCGAGTCCCTTATATCGGTCAAATAACTGAAAATAAGGAAAATGTATTAGTGGCAACGGGTTATAAAAAATGGGGGATGACCACTGGGATTTTTGCCGGTCATTTGCTGACGGATTATGTTCTTGAACGGGACAACCCATATAAAGAACTTTATTCCCCATCACGGTTCCAAGCCGATCCAGATTTAAAGCAGGTGGTATCGACCAATGCTGATGTGGCAAAGCATCTCTTAAAAGGCAAATTGGAGTTTGTGCCAAAGGACCCGGGAGATTTACGTCCAGGCGAAGGGTCTGTAGTGATGCATAAGGGGAAAAGAGCAGGTGCTTATAAAGATGAAAATGGCAAACTCTATATTGTGAATACCACTTGCACCCATATTGGCTGTGAAACGGAGTGGAATCACGCGGAAAAAAGCTGGGATTGCCCATGCCACGGCTCGCGGTTCTCTTATTCGGGTGATGTGATTGAAGGTCCGGCGTTAAAACCGTTGAAAAATGTCGGGGATAAGTATTATTCCTAATGGGTAGATATGCTCCCGAGAATGGTTATCAACACTTTTTAGGTGGATATCGACACTTTTTCAATGGATATCAACACTATTTGGCAGGATATCGACACTTTTTCACCCGATATCAACAATTTTAAAAAATCATCAACTTAAAACGCCTCCTTTGAAAAAAAGGAGGCGTTCTTGATTATTTACTATTCGGACGGTTCCGTTTTAAATCTTCACCTGTTGTAAATTCAACAAGTTCCGAACTGGTCTTCATCGGTTTTTTACGATTATTATTTCGTTGGGCATTCGCATTACCAAGCTTCGTTCTTCCCACACATACCATCTCCTTTTTCAAGAAAGTCAATGATAGTATGAGTGAAATGAGGCAAACTTATTCTAACACGGGCGGCTTGCGGACGGGCAGTAATTGTTCAAAACCATAGGCTGCTTCAATAAGAAGCGGCTCATGATAAGCTGTTCCCGCAAAGGTAATTCCTACCGGTTCCCCATCAACCGTGTAGCCTGCCGGGACAGCAATGGTCGGATAGCCGGCTTTGGCACTAATATGTGACCCCTCTTCCCCAGGAAAAACAATCGCATCTAATTGATAGGTTTCCAAAGCAAAATCTATTCCTTTTACGGTTGCATGATAGTGATCAAATTCTAATGCTTTGAAGTATGCCTCCTCCGTCAACGAACCACTCGTTTCTTCTGACTCAAGCAAGACAGCTTGACCGTATTTAAGCATCGTATCCTCATTGTTCTGATTAAACTCAATCAAATCCGCCAAATTGCAGATAGGTACTGATGGGTGAAGTCCATTCAAATAAGCATTTAAATCCAGTTTAAATTCATAGGTCAGGACATCGTACTTCCACTTGGATTTTGCAGATGGGATCTCAATAGACTCGATCACCTCGGCACCAGAGGATTTTAAAATATCAAGGGCAGCAAGAATCACGTCCCTCTGGTCATCACGAATCGGGTCAATAAAGCCTTCCCACGCTATGCCAATTCTTTTTCCTTTAAGGCCATCCCTCACAAGGTGCTTCGTAAAGTCGTAATTTTCAAAAGGATTTGTCCTAGTAATTGGATCTTCTTCATCTCTTCCGGTTAATGCATTTAGCAGAATGGCGGCATCTTCAACTGTACGAGCCATTGGTCCCGCGGTATCCTGCGTGTGGGCAATCGGGATAATTCCCCTGCGGCTAATAAGCCCTACCGTTGGTTTGATTCCAACGATTGAATTATGACAAGACGGATTAAGGATTGAACCGGATGTTTCGGTGCCGACTGCTGCCGCGGCAAGATTGGCTGCAATCGCAGCACCCGAACCGGAACTTGAACCGCCCACATCAAATTTGCCAGGACCATATGGATTTAATACCTGACCTCCACGCGAACTGTAACCATTTTTCATTCCGAGCGCCATGAAATTGGCCCATTCTGTCATATTTGTTTTACCGAGAATCACCGCTCCAGCGTTGCGCAGCTGCTCCGCAACATAGGAATCCCTTAAGGCAATCGAATCCTTTAAGGCTAAGGACCCGGCACTTGTGTGCATTTTGTCCTTCGTATCAATATTATCCTTGATTAAAATGGGAATTCCGTGCAATGAGCTGCGCGGACCGGCTTCTTTCCGTTCAACATCAAGTGCGGCTGCAATCTGCAGCGCATCCGGGTTCACTTCCAGGACCGAATTAATGACAGGATTAATTGTTGCAATTCTATGTAAATACATCAAAACCAGTTCTTTGGAAGTCAGTTCTCCGCTTGTTAATTTTTCCTGCATTTCCTTTATCGTTGCTTCTTCAATCCATTCATCATGTAATTTTTTCAACTTCGGATTTTCCATATGGATTCCCCCTCTTTCCCTTAACTATTCTTGAAAAAATAATAAAAATCCTTCCATTAAAAAACAGTGGGGATTTCCCCACTGTTTAGCGTCGCACTTTTTCTTCCGGTTCAGCAATTTGTCCTTTATAAAAAATACGTTTATGGACTGATACTTTTAACTCACGGCAAAATCCTTTCAGTTCCCGTTCTTCTCTTTCCGTAACGAGCGAGATGACAGTGCCGTTTGCTCCCATGCGACCGGTTCTTCCGGATCGATGTACATATTGTTCAATGTTCCTTGGAAAATCGATATGGACAACATGAGTAACGCCCTGGATGTCGAGACCTCTTGCCGCTACATCTGTCGCAATCAGCATCGCCATTTTTCCATCGCGGAAAGCCTTTAATGTCGCTTGGCGTTCTAATTTCTTCATATCACTATGTAAAATACCGACTGATAGCTCTTTAAAATGTAATTTTTCTTTAAACACTTGAATTTCGCCAATGTCATTGATGAATGACAAGGCTTTGATTCCTTCTAAGCGAGCAATTTTTTCAAGAAGTTTGATTTTGTCGCGCGGTTCAGCAAGGAAGTAAATATGTTCAACTTCTCCCGAGGATGCTGCTTCATCCTTCTTAATTCGCAAAACCTCTGGCTCTTTGGTTAAATCAGCGGCAAGCTTTTCTGTCTCGGCTTTCATGGTCGCCGAAAATAAAACCACTTGTCGGTCTGCCAGCGTGGATTTGACTATGTTTTGAACGGTCCCAAGATGCTCAGGTATCAGCAATTGATCTCCTTCATCCAAAACGACCAATTTGACTTCATGCATTTTTACTTTTTTCTGTTTAATTAATTCGTATAATCGGCCAGGTGTGGCAAAAATGATATGCGGACGCTTTTTTAATTTTTCCAGCTGTCTTTTTACGTTTGCCCCGCCAATAATAGAGGCACCGCGAATTCCGCTGCCTTCTGACCATTTTTGAAACTCTTGGTAAACCTGCATTACGAGCTCCTGCGAGGAGGCAAGCACTACAGCCTGCAACGAAGACGAGCTAGAGTCAACTTTATTTAAAAGCGGCAGCAAGTAAGCAAGCGTCTTGCCTGTACCTGTCGGTGACTCGGCGATGAGATCTTTTCCTTCTAAGACGAGCGGGATGGCTTCAGTTTGGATGGCAGTCGGTACTAAGAAACCTGATTTCTGCCATGCTTCCTGTAAGAAAGGCTTTAGTGTGTTTAGCATAGGGTACTCCTTTTTTCTTTACGTTCTTCTTATTATATTCGTCTTTGATACTAACTTATTCAATGGGCAGTGTCTAGCTAATTAGCCGGTGGTATTTAAATAAAGGAGAATCCACACTAGATGATAAGCAAGGACGGAAAAATAGAGGACGCCGGCAGCTGTAAGCAGTGTTCTGATTCTTCCTTTAAGCGGGCGGAGGTAAAACAAACCGATTAAGACAAGAGGCAGAATAATTTTAATCATATAAAAATATACCCAGCCCAATTCGATCACCTGTTTCATAATCGGATTTCCCTCTTTGATAATTCCATACTCAATTCCAAGGTTCGTCAAGACCGCATCTAATA
Source organism: Neobacillus cucumis (assembly GCF_016107705.1). The sequence continues at coordinate 270,251 of NZ_JAEHGC010000006.1, read as the reverse complement.
AGCCAGCAAAAAGCAAGAATACACAAATCTTCATCCTTTCCTCCTCAACAGAAATAAATTGTTCTCAATAAAGAATGTATTAATAGTTCAATTCTTTCTATCTAGAGATAATTCCTGCAGAGAAAAAGCGCTATTATTGTCGATGTTGAAGAACGTTAAAAGATAATAAAAGGGCTGCTGAAACAGCAGTCCAAAAAAACAAGATTTTTTACAATAAAAAATAGATTCTAATTTACGTAACGGCTATGGTTTGGCATAGCGATTTTTCTAAAGTTTTCAACCAGATGACGAAGACTTTTCGTTAATTCATTTCCGGTCATTGGCAGTCCATGACCGGTTACAGCTGTCCTGGGGTTAAATGCTTCTAACTTTTTCACTGACTCAAAGGCAGCATTCCAGTCCGTTGTATAGTATCTCGGCGGGCCGCTGATTTCCTGTGTTTGGGTCATGACCTTATAGAGCGATTCTTGCTTCACAGTAACAAATGCATCTCCTGCAATGAGAGCACGGTCGTCTTCGCGAAAAAGCGAAATATGGCCCGGTGTGTGTCCAGGTGTATGAATCCACTTCCAGCCAGGCATATTGGGAATCGATTGATCTTCTGGGAGTGCTTGTACCTGGCCGCTTATATTAATCCCATGGTTCGGAAACATCGGAGACATTTTTGCTACAAGACCGCTGTCGACGCTGGGGTCTCCTCGAGGATAGTCCTTCTCTCCTATTAAATAAGGAATCTCTAGCTCATGTGCATAAACAGGCACTTTCCAATCCTCCAGCAACTCTACCAATGAACCGACATGATCAAAATGGCCATGAGTTAAAATGATGGCTCTCGGGCGGGCATTTTCGCCAAAATGTTCTCCTATCATCGCTTTAATTTCATCAGCTGATTTTGGCATTCCCGCATCAATCAGTACAAATTCGTCCGCGGTTCCTACTAATCCGAGATTGACAATTTTATTCGTATAACAATAGACATCAGGTAAAACAGCAATGCCAACGCCGCTTCCCATTGATGTCATTGGTAAAAAAGTATCCTCAAATTTACTATCCTGATTATGCTCCAAACAAATTCCTCCCTTTTTTTTCATAGTATTTAACGGGGAGGAAATATTATTACAGTGCTTTCAGTCGAATATTCTTAATGCCAATTTATGAATACTGCTTTGGATTTCATCTTGATGAATAATGGCTTCATTGTACATGACTTTAATCGTTCCGCTGCCGGGGATAATTGTCACTTTTTCAATGCCATCGTATTTTTTTATCTTTTTTTTGATCTTTCCAATACAACCTGTGCAAGCCACATCATTTAATGCCAATTGGATGGTACTCATGTTCATAAAACACCCCTTAGATCAAAATGATTTTTCACAAAATCCTCGCCAAACTGAATACATTGCTCTATTTCTGAATCCGTCGGTGCCAAATCAATTTTCAAACCATCGAGAACTACTTCAGCCCCTAATTCCACTAATTTATCGGATAAAATATCGACCGCTCTGCCCCTGTGCTCGTAACAAGAATCACAGGACCCAAATGCCGCAGCACACTTACCAGTTAAATCCAATCCATCGATTTCTTCGTAAAAGTCGAGGAACTCATCCGCAAGATCCCCGTCTCCCCATGTATAGGAGCCTAAAAGAATTCCATTATAGTTTTCCAGGTCTGTAACATCGGCTTCTATTATATCTTTTATCTCAACGGTTCCACCCGCCTGAAGAATTCCCTTTCCAATATACCGGGCTAACTCCTCTGTGTTTCCTGTCATACTTGCATAAACAATTAAACAAGCAGCATTCATAAGAAATCACCTCTTGTTTTTCTTTCATTTTACTTCGACTGAAGGTTAATAACCTTGACCTGCGTCAAGAATTTGATTTAAATCACAACATTGGTTGGTAAATCGCAGTAGAATAAAAGGTATTACATCTATTTAGGAGTGGTGTTTGCATGTGCTGTGATCATTGCTGCTCTCATGAAGGTTCATGCTTAATGTCTGTTCCTGTCTTTCAAGGAATGAAAGAAGACGATCTCCAGATTTTGCAGAAGGTAACGCGGAGCCGCAAATTTCAAAAGGGGGAATTCATCTTTCAGGAAGGTGAGCGTTCAGAGACACTGTTTGTTGTAAATGAAGGGTTAATTAAACTGAGCAAAATGTCGGCGGAAGGAAAAGAACAAATTGTCCGCCTATTGTTTCCAAAGGACTTTTTTGGATTATATTCGTTGCTTAGGAATGAAAAACACTATGTACATGCGGAAGCCGTCCAAGAAACAGTTATTTGTTATATTGATAAAAAGGATTTTATAAAAACAATGGAGGGAAATGCCGGCCTGTCCTACCGCTTTTTAATCGCTGTCAATGACCGCCTTTATGAAGCAGATGAATCTGTAGGTCTTCTCGGTTTATTAGAGGTAGAGCAAAGACTGGCACGGGTACTCGTGCTTTTTTATCAAAAAATGAACCCGCAAGATGGAATTTTCACCTTACCCATCTCAAAGAAGGATTTAGCAAGCTATATTGGAACAACTCCAGAATCGGTTAGCAGAAAGATGTTAACCTTTATCTCTCAAAAGCTGATTAAAATGGATGGCAGGAGAAAGATTCAGATTCTAGAGTTGGACCAATTAAAAGAAATTGCCGGCCTGGATTAAAATTCATTCAATTTTACGGCCATAAGCCTAAAATGCATTGGTTCTAATTCGTTTACGATGACGTTCATGCCTAATCCCTGTAAATTAGCAATCAGCGGTTCGGCACGGTGCGGTAAATGTATTTCAAAAATTGTTCCTACCGGCGCTTCTTTCACAAAATTTAATATTTCACGGCGTGGATGCTCTCCCTTTAAAATTCTTTCACGAACATCCATGACAGCTCTTTTATCTTCGATTTGAAATGGCATGATTTAGAGGACCCCTTTGGATTTTTATATCCAAAGTTTATCAGCAAAGTGTCCGAAACAAATTGATTTATATCAAGTTGAACTGATTAAAAGAACGTTCTTTTTGAAACCTTTGTGAACAATGCTGTCCAAGCGATATAAGAGCCATTAATGATGGTAGAATGAAAACAGCAAGATAACAATATTTCGGAGTTGAATATAATGTTAATAAAAATCTCCAAAATTGCTTTGCTGTTATTTTTCCTACTAGGATTCAACGTATTTTCACAATCTCATATAGAAGCCGCTACACACAAAACAGCCGAAAAAACCGAACAGGCATCCTTCTCAAAAAAAGTAGAACCCGAATTAAAATCATATATTATTCCAGGTACAGTCGGTGTCGTCATTGTCCTGGGTATTGCAAGCTATTGGTTAATTTACCGTAGAAGACATGCCTAACATTGAAAAAGCAGCGTGAATCATTGAATTTACGCTGCTTTTCATTAATGAAATGATTTCCAAAAATCCCCGTTACGATTAATGATTCTGCTTAATTCTTCAAATAGAATCGTAAAGGTAGGCATCCCGGCAGCATATGAGGCAATTTCATACTGGGCATAATAAATATTCAATCCACCCTCGCTGATAAAAAACGACTGATTTGGTTGAATATCTTTATATTCATTGATATTTAGGTAGGAATAGTTTTCATTATTCTTAATCTGGTTCCTGATGCGGTCACTGATGATTTTTACATAGGCTGCATTCGGCTTAAATAAGTCTTTCAGCTGATAAAATAGGCCCGTTTTCAAATTGACATGAGCATACTTTTTAATCGACATCCCATGTGCCGCTCCAAAAGGATAATCATAACCGTTTATTTCAATAACTAAGAGATTTTTCTTGAAAAAACTCACTTCAAAATCTCCAATATAACTAGAATTGAGCTGCGTATTTGCGGGAACTTCCTTTATACCCGAGAGGTCTTTCAGAGTTTGATTTACATGCTCAAATGCCCCGCCTTGAATTTGCGGGAAATAAACTAAATAGTCCTTGTTTGGCTTGTATTTATGTTCCGTCACTGCATACTGCTTGTTTAAAGGAATGACGGTATTCTGCTTCCAAACCAGCTCTCCTTTTTTATTAAAATATAGAAGCCGATAATCAATTTCTCCTTTGATTAAGGTTTTATCCTTTTCCAAAGTACCGCTGCCCGAAACCATTGGAAGATAATAAGCGCGATTTCCATTTCGATCAATAAAAAAAGTGGATTGATCATTCGATACGGAAGCAATCCCATCTTTGTACTTCGTGATATCAGAATAAATAAATCCAGTAATAAGATGGCCCTCTAAATCTGCAATTGCGTATTTTGCACCAAGATAGGGCTGTTCCGGATCAATCGCCTTTCCGATCTGATATCTTTCTTCCCCTAGATAGAATATTTGATAATGGTCAGGTTTCATAAGAAACTGTCCTTTTTGATTTATGACACCATAATGGTTGGAGTAATCATTTGAAACATTCACAATCGCCCGACCTTGACTAAATGCTTCTACCCCGGAAAATTGTGGTTTGATCACTACATTTCCTAGCTCATCCATATAACCAAATTTCCCATCCTCGCTCTTTTTAAACGCAAGCAGACCTTCCCCATAGTTTCCGACGAACGCATACATATAGGAGTGAAGCACTTTCCCAGTAAGATCGATCAACGCATAGCTGCCGTTTTTTATTTTTACAATCGCTTTTCCCTCTGAAAAATCACTTGCATCCTCATAGGATGCAGGAATGGTCTCTTTTCCTTTTCGATTGAGATAACCATATAAATATTCCCCCTGCTGATTAGAATCAGCAAATCGCGCGCGTCCTTCCTTAAACTCGCTAATTGTGTAGTGAGCCATAGGGGTAATTTCTTTTCCCCTTTCATCGATTATTTTGAAGCCCTGAAGATCATTGGCAATCGCCCGGCCTTCTGAAAAGGAAGTAATATAATCATATTTTGGCTGGACAATAAAATGGCCATTGGTATCAATGATACCTGCCTGATCTGTCAATCGGACAATGGCCAGACCATTTTCCTGAAAATCTTCTGCTTGGTCATAGATCGGTGGGAGGAGGGATTTTCCTTTTGAATTGATATACCCCCATTTGCTTCCGCCTATTTCTTTTATCGAGGCAGGAAAAAGGGCAATAGCTCTTGATTCCTTGAAATCGAAGGAGCGTTGAGCGGTCTTCTTTTCAGCTTCTTCTAGATACGGATAATAAAATAAATAATCAGGATGTTCCTTAATTTTCTGTTGATAGTATTTCACTACTTTTTGAAAGTAATAGGGTTCAACATCTTTTGCGGGAACAAGTCGATCACTTTCCCAGCGGTAAACCTCTACACGGTAGGCTTCACCGGTGTCATGGGACCACAGAGCAATTTCTCCCAGTCCGTCCTTTCCGTTTTGCCCCGGCATGTCTTCTATTTCTATCTTACTAAAGGTGTAGTTCCCTTTGAGATCCAGTTCTTTTAAGCTGTTATGCTGCCATTCGTAAATGGACAATTTGGACAAAACCGCCCCAACTTGCCAGCCGACCACCAGATTTTTTGCATTCCGACTCGTAATATTTGCCGTACCAAGGTAACTTACCTGATAACCTTTCCCCTTGATTAAAGAGATTATATGCCAGTGACTATGAAAGTTATTTAAAACAAAAAGGTAAAGTTCTTGATTTAATCGATAGATACCAATGACTTCCATAAACTCATCCTGATCCAAATTCACAAATTGCAGATATGCTTTTTTGGGCTGAGTCTCTGCGTATAATAGTTCTGCGCCATATGGGAGAAATGGCAGCATCCATTGTTGGCCTCCAGACATCATAATCCCCCAGTTTATTTTTTTATCTATAATATATGGGGGAAATGTCCCGATGTGCCGATGAGACCAAAACTCTAAGGGGTTTCGGTGAAATGAGCTTCATCGTTCGCTTGACAACGAATTCCCCACCTTTTTGATTCTTCTATAAATGGTCTTTTAGTTATATTGCTTTAAAATATTTTCCAGCTTTAAGGCTTTGCCAATATCGCCTTTAATTTTTAATTTCCCCCTCATAAAGGTGCTTTTAGACTTAATGCCCGATATTATTCACCTCCGGAATCAACTGTTTCCATTCTTCATAGGAAATGATGGTGTTCCAGTGACCGGTTATTTTTGCAATCCCAACCACCAATAAAAAGAAAGCAAGGAAAGTTACAGGAACAACCCATTTGTTTACCTTTTTATTGGCAACCGTCATATTTAATGTATCTTTGATTGGACATACCTCCACGCATTGCATGCAAGCCGTACAGTTTGGAGTCACGACTGCCTTTTTTGTATGTACCTTTATTCTTTGCGGACAAACCTTTGTACACATTTCACAGTTCGTGCAGGTATCCTCATTTCTTCGGACTTTTGTGATTCTAAGAATCGAACCAAGCCCAATCATCGCACCGTAAGGACAAAGGAAACGGCACCAAAAGTTTTTAAAAAATAATGAAAGAACGAACATGACCAAAATAAATTTTAAAGTGAAGCCGCCGATATTTAAGAAAAACAGCAGCATTTTCACATCAGAAACTTTGTTATAGGGATCCTCCAGGAAGCCTTTCGCCACAAATGTCGGCATATCAAAGATAATCATTTTTAAAAAGAATAAGAGTAATAAATATTTTAGTGGCATTAATAACCATACGAGCGGCTGTGGAAGGTCAAAGTTCCTTTTAAACAGTTTTTTTCCAAGCATCCCGGTCCATTCACTTACCGTTCCAACCGGACAAAACCAACTGCAAAAAGATTTACGAAAAAGAATTCCCGATCCAACAAAAAAGGTAAATAGCACAAGCCCCGCCGGGTGGATTTTGTCAAAATCACCACTTGTCAGCCATACCTTCAATCCCACGAGGGCACTAATTGGCAAGAAGCCTTCAACAGCAGACGGCCGTTCAACAAAGGGCTCTTTTCCAAGCGTCTCAAAGTGCAGATAAAATTGATAAAATCTCAGTCCGACATAGAGTAAGAATAATAGGAACAGAGCTTGAACAATATGTCTTGTTATTTGAACGGGCTTTCGTTTTAGCTGTTTTATATACCAGGCCTTTGATTTCATCACAGTTCCCTCCCAAACTTTCAATATCCTAACTATATGGAATGGATATATGAGGGGAGTGTGATAAAAATCATTTGCCTCATTGATTTCATAAAGAGTTCACAAAAACTTTCTCAAAGTAGACAAAATAAAGGCCGGGGAATCCCGACCTTTTCTTATTTTTCAACATCAAAAATAATCTGATTTTGTCTACGTGCTTCTTCCGTTACCTCAAGGACAATTTGACTCCAATTCTTCAACTCTTCATATTTCTGATGATTATTGGTTTCAATGATTTCAGTCAAATTAATGCATTCGTATACCATATCCTTGTCATATTGCTCCACACTCAGGATTTGGCTTTTCTTTGTATGACTGTCTAAAAACTTGATCTCTGAAATTGGTGCCGCATCCTCAAGAACGAAGGTCCCTTTCTCCCCATGGATTTCACAAGGGATTTCGGAATGAGATATTTTAGAACAAAGAATGGTACAAACAAAACCATCATACGTTAATACAAGTGTACCGCTTCCGTCCACCCCGCTATGTAGTAAAACTGGATGATAGACTACTTTTTCAGGCTTACCGAATAATCCAACCGCTAAATAAAGAGGATATACTCCTAAATCAACCAGTGCCCCACCGGAATATTCTGCCGAGAAGATATTTGGCACTTCTCCTTGTAAAAATAAATCGTAGCGAGAGGAATACTGGATATAAGGCAAAACAGTACTCCTAAGCTTTCCTGCTAAATGGAGATTTTCTTTTAAGATTGCAAAATTAGGTGTATGGATATTGCGGATTGCTTCGAATAAAAACACACCATTCTCTTCAGCTGTTCGGTAAGCCTCTTCTAATTCAGCTGTAGTAGAAAAAATAGGCTTTTCACAAATTACGTGTTTTTTATTTTTTAAAAATAAAAGAGCCTGTTCAAAATGAACAGAATTGGGTGACGCAATATAAACAGCATCGATCGAAGTACTGCTAGCCATTTCATTTAAATCTGTATAAAAATTTGGTGAATGATATGTTTCTGCGAGTTGTTTTGCTTTTTGCTCCGTTCTTGAATAAACGGCTGTTAAATTAAGTTTTCCACTATGTTTTGCTGCCTCAATAAATCTTGCGGTAATCCATCCTGTTCCTACTGTTCCCAGATTAAGCATAAACCTTCTCCTCTCATTTACCCATATATCCATTGATTTTATCTTTAATTTAGTTACTTTTGCAATTTTAAAATTTATTTCCATTCTGTTATGCTTATGATTGATGGGAATAATGGAAAAATATCAGTATTTATGGTATTTATAGTAGTAGATACAATGAAAGAGGTTGAAAATAGTGGAACATAATTCCAATTTTATAAAAGATGTCATGATAAAGGATTTAGAATCCGGAAAACATCAAACGGTCGTAACCCGCTTTCCACCTGAGCCAAACGGATATTTACATATTGGTCATGCAAAATCAATTATTATCAACTTTGGCTTAGCAGATGATTTTAACGGAAAAACGAATTTACGATTTGATGATACGAATCCGTTAAAAGAGGACGTTGAATTCGTTAACTCTATTAAAGAAGACGTAAAATGGCTTGGATTTGAATGGGATGACTTATTTTTCGCCTCCAACTATTTTGAAGAAATGTACAGCCGTGCTGTTCTTTTAATAAAAAAAGGTTTAGCTTATGTAGATGATCTCTCCGCAGATGAAATCCGTGAATACCGCGGTACACTTACAGAGCCTGGGAAAGAAAGTCCTTACCGTAATCGTTCGATTGAAGAAAACCTTGAATTATTTGAAAAGATGCGGGCAGGAGAGTTCGGGAATGGCGAGAAGGTTCTTCGGGCTAAAATCGATATGTCTTCACCTAACATTAATCTCCGTGACCCTGTCATTTATCGTATTGCCCATGCGCCCCACCATAACACGGGTGATAAATGGTGCATTTATCCGATGTATGCTTTCGCCCATCCGCTTGAGGATGCGATTGAAGGCGTTACACACTCCATTTGTACAATCGAGTTTGAGGATCAGCGACCACTATACAATTGGGTTGTGGAGCAATGTGAAATGGAGAGCACACCGCAGCAAATTGAATTTGGCCGTTTAAATATCTCTAATACTGTTATGAGTAAACGCAAGCTAAAGCAGCTTGTTGAAGAAGAATATGTTGACGGCTGGGATGATCCGCGGATGCCGACGATTTCTGGAATGAGAAGAAGAGGATTCACCCCGGAATCAATTCGTAATTTTGTTCGCGAAACAGGGGTTTCTAAAGGTTCAGGTGTAGTGGATTCCCAAATGCTCGAGCACTTTGTTCGTGAAGATTTAAAATTAAAAGCGCCGCGGACAATGGGTGTGATTAATCCGTTAAAAGTGGTGATTACGAACTATCCGGAAGGACAAATTGAGTTGTTGGATGCCGAGATCAATCCGGAAAACCCTGAAATGGGTATGCGGAAGATTCCATTCTCCCGTGAAATCTATATTGAGCAGGACGACTTTATGGAAGATCCGCCGAAAAAATACTTCCGTTTGTTCCCTGGGAATGAGGTTCGCTTAAAGCATGCTTATTTCATCAAATGTGAAGAAGTGATTAAGGATGCGAATGGCAAGGTCGTGGAACTGCACTGTACGTATGATCCTGAAACAAAGAGCGGTACCGGTTTTACCGGCCGTAAGGTGAAGGGAACGATTCACTGGGTAGAGGCGGCGCATGCTGTTCCGGCAGAGTTCCGTTTATATGAGCCATTAATTTTGGATGAAACCGAAGAAGAAAATGATGGCAAGGAAAAAACATTTTTAGATAATGTGAACCCAAATTCTCTAGAGGTATTCCAAGGGTTTGTTGAGCCAAATATGAAAGAAAGTATGCCGCATGACAAATTCCAATTCTTTAGACATGGATATTTCAATGTAGATCCAAAGGATTCCATTGCGGAAAAATTAGTCTTTAACCGGATCGTTTCCTTGAAGAGTTCGTTTAAGCTGTAGGGATAGATAAAAAACACACGATTTCAGATTTGAAATCGTGTGTTTTTTGTTTGCTTTTGAATGGGATTTGGGCGGTCTGCTATGAAGGTCGTTTTTTGTTGCTTTTCAGGAAAACCTCCTTCATCCAAGCTATGAAAGACGTTTCTTACTGCTTCTCACGAAAAACGTCCTTCATCCAAGCTATGAAATGACGTTTCTTACTGCTTCTCACGAAAAACGTCCTTCATCCAACCCATGAAAGACGTTTCTTGCTGCTTTTCACGAAAAACGTCCTTCATCCAAGCTATGAAAGACGTTTCTTACTGCTACTCACGAAAAACGTCCTTCATCAAATCCATGAAGGACAACGGCCTTTCAAAACGAACTGCTCCCATCAAACTCTAGAAACAGGTACCTCAAAAATAATTTTCGTACCCTTTCCTGGCTCAGAAACAATAGATAGGCCCCCGCTAACCGCCCGGGCACGCTCGTCCATGCTGAAAAGACCAACCCCCCGCTGGACTGTGTCTTCATCAAAGCCTATTCCCTTATCTTCAATCATTACCCTAACAAGTTCATCAATTTCCCTTATCGTGACAGTTGCTTGAGCAACATCAGCATATTTGCGGATATTGGTTAATGCCTCTTGAATAATCCGATAGACCGTTAATTCAATACTGATCGGCAACCTTTTGTTCAACACACATTCAAAAAAGACATCAATATTATAGTTCTCTGAATAACGAGAAAGAAAAGAACGAATCGCCGGAACCAATCCAAGGTCATCCAATACAGATGGTCGAAGCTCCCAGGAGATTTCACGAATTTCCTCAATTAACTGCGTTGCCTCCTGTTGCATCTGTTGAAGCAGAGGGTGGTCCTGCTCATTAAGCAACCGATTAATCGTAATCAAATGACTATAAAGATTTTGACCAATGCCGTCATGTAAATTTCTTGATAACCGCTTCCGCTCTTCTTCCTGGACATCAATGATGGTCGTCATCATTTTTTGCAATTCCTGCTCAACGCGCTTTCTTTCCGTGATTTCATACCGGATTGCAACATATTGATAAGGTTTACCCTTCTCATTTAAAAATGGGACAATCGTTGTATCCATCCAATAATGGGTTCCATCCTTAGCGCGATTGCGAATTTCCCCCTTCCAGACCTCACCGGAACCAATCGTCCGCCACATATTTTTAAAAAACTCCCTTGAATGATATCCGGAGTTAATAATCCGATGATCCTGCCCCAATAATTCTTCCCTTGAGTATTTTGATATCAAGCAAAATTGATCATTCACATATGTAATAATCCCGTGGGAATCCGTTATCGCTACAATTGATGACGCGTCAAGAGCAAATTTATAGTCTAAAAGTTCATTCTTAATCTGCTGCATTTCTCTTTCCATTTCTGGTCCCTCCTTAAAGTAATGTATGCCCTTTTAAAATCTGCTCCAGAGCTTCAGCAGCATCCTTTACCAATTCTTGATCCTGTTCGGTAAAAAGATGTGCTGCCCTATTGCCAATCAGCAATACCCCTTTAGGGACAGAATGAAAAAATAGTGGAACCGCATATGCGGATAAAAGTTTTTCAGCCAGCATAATCGGATAGTCTGTTACCTTCCCAATGATATCCTTCGGAAAATTTCGAAGCATCATCGCACTTCCGCTCGAAATAATTTTTCCGGCGATTCCCTTCCCAAAACGAACGGTGATACGTTCATATTTATCATTCAAATTACCTGAAACATAATGCCAACGAACATCCGGGCCAATTTCATTTTGAAAGGCAAGCCCCACAAACTCACAATTTACTGCAGCTTTCAATTGATTACATATTTCAATAACTGCCTGTAATTCTCTTAATTTCGTCATCTGTGGCGCTTCTCCTTAAAAACCATACCCTAATAACCCCTTTTTAACCGCATATTCAACAAGCTCTGGCCGGGTTTTCATTTGCAGCTTTTCCATCAGGTTCCCTTTATGGGTTTCAACCGTTTTAACACTAATCACCAGCTGCTCGGCGATTTCCTTGTTTGAGTACCCTTTCGCTATGAGGGTGAGGACTTCTTTTTCCCGTTCCGATAAAAGATTATAAGTATCTGAACTGTCATGCTTCATTCCTGTCAAATATTCTTCCATTAACCGTTTTGTAGCTGCCGGGTGAAGATAGGCATCACCAGCTGCAACGGATTCAATCGCAGCCATTAATTCATCATGGGGTGCACTTTTTAAAATACATCCGGATGCACCTGCCTGAATCGCCCGGAACAGATACTCCTCATCATCATGCATAGTTAAAATCAAAATATTGATCGTTGGCATTTCCTTTTTGAGCTCGGTGGTGGCAGTAAGCCCATCTTTACCATGGGGCATACTTAAGTCCATGACCACTACATCCGGCTTTAGCCTTAATGCCTTCTTTATTCCTTCGTTTCCTTCCGAAGCCTCCCCAATTACTTCCATCATCGGATTGGTATTAAGGAGCATCTTCAGACCCATTCTTACAACCGCGTGATCATCAACCAATAGGATTTTTATCAAAACTAACTCCCCTTTGTCCCTTTATTTCAAGGGAAGAGATATTTCTATCGAGGTTCCTTCTCCTATTTTAGAGGAAATTGAACACTGTCCGCCAGTAAGAAGCATTCTTTCTTTCATCGCTGCAAGCCCGGATAATGGGCTTGTTATTTCATGTTCCTCCGGTTGAAATCCCTTACCAAAATCGTGAATCGTTATGGTTAATTCCGTCTCTTTCCAAATAAAATTCATCTTCACATTGGAGGTATCGGCATACTTCGCAATATTGGCCAGAGCTTCCTGGCAAACCCGGAAAACTGCGATATTTTGCCGCTCGGGAATTTGTTTTTCTTCTCCTATTGATTCCAGGTCAACAAGAATACCAAATGTTGAAGTATACAGCTTAATATAACTCTTAATGGCGGGAAGTAAACCAAGGGTTGTTAAGGTAGGAGGATGCAATTCTACTGAAAGCAGCCTAATTTCTTGGATGGTTTTTTCGATAAGCTGAGACATTTCACGAAGATAATGCTTCATAGCCGGTTGCTCTGTACCAGATTCAACAAACTGTAATCCTGTTAAAATACTATATAGATTTTGGCCAACCCCCTCATGGAGCTCTAAAGCAATTCGTTTAATTTCCTCCTCTTGGGAGTGAATAATGTAGGAGCTAATCCCCTCTTTTGACGGTAAAATTGTCATTCATCAACCCTCCTAAACCCCTTTTGGATTAAACTTAGTTGTTGATTTCCGCTCCAGTCGCTTCGCTTTCCGCGGGCGGTTCGGGGAGCCTCCTCGGCGCTGTAGTCTCGCGCCCTCCGCTCCAATCAACAACAATTACAATTAGCACTGTCTATTAGTAAAAAAGCCAGACACTTTAGAGAGTCTGAACTTTTTTTACTATATAATGAAGACCGCTTTCCGGATCAAAGGCGGACCATTCGGTTTCCGTTTCAATAACATCGCTTGCTAGTGGTACTGCCAAAAAATAATAATCATCAAAATAAAAGCGGATATGTGTGCCATCAGGGCATGCCTGCACTTTTTTTATCGTTTTGTTAACAGTTGGTGCTTGATCCCCACCCTCTGCATCACGAATCGTAATTTCAACCGGCCCGCCGGTAAATCGTTTTAGATCCTCTAAATTAATGGACTCCACAGCTATTACATCCTCTCTTTGCCGGATAGATGAACATCTTGTATCCTTGCAGATACTCCCAAAATTTCTCCCCGGCATTCTCCTCGAGAAACATAATTGTTTCTTCTTCAGAGCCCCAATCACTCATTCCTTTTATCTCTGCAACAACCATTTCAGCCTCGTCCATTGTTTTTTCTTCAAGAAACCAATTCAATCGTTTATTCGCAAAAGTTTCTTTTAAAATCTGGTCTATTTCCTTAGCGAAACCGCCTGATTCTGACCGAATAAAACAAAAATCAATATACGTTTCACTAGTCATTGACCTTCACACCTTTTTTGTAGATGATAAGTGCTACTGGAAATAAAATAATATTGATGACCGCAGCAATAATGGTATTTGTGTACTTTTCATAAAAATATTGATGGACCATGTATTGGGTAAAGATAATATTTAACATTAAGACAGCAAGCAAGAGTGCAACTGGTACGTAACTACGCTTCATAACGTTTCACCCCCACGGCATAGACAGCGCCGTTCTCAACTTTCACATGAATTTCAGGAAGCGGACGTCTCGGTGGTCCCGCAATCGGTTCACCTGTTTTCACATCAAATTTCCCGTGGTGGCATGGGCAGATCATTTCTCCCTCGTCTTTTTTCCAAAAAACAGGGCAGCGTAAGTGGGTACAAGCATTTTGGTAAGCTACAAATTTATTTTCTGAAAGCCTAATTAAAATCGCACTATCGTGCTCGCCCGGGAAGGCAAAGTCTACTGCATCCCCTACCGGCAATGACTGTAGGTCAGCGATTTTATGCTTTGGATATTTTTTATCACTAAGACCCGTTAATTCTTTAGCAGCTAAAGCACCCCAAGGGAGGGATGAAACTGCAAATACTCCTGCTGCCCCCGCAAGCATCTTCATAAAGCCGCGGCGGTCAAGCTTTCTCTCATTATTACGATTTATATTATGAGTGTAATTATCTTCATTAAACGGGATTTTATTATTTTTATTATTCATGTTAATCCCTCCTAAAACAGTTTCGTGACACCCTGCAAGATACCAGGGAGATTCACTCTTACATTTGTTTCGCCTTCTAAATAAGGCATGCTTGTTACCCATTTACCGTTATCTAAATTAAATTGCTTTTGTTTTGCTTCAATTTCTTCATCTGTCAGCCATTGCAATGTATTCGATGGGCAGACACTAGCACACATTGGCGGAATCCCATCCTTCGTCCGGTCGATACAAAGATCGCATTTATACATTAAATTTTGCTCTGTATCAAACTTTGGTATTCCATACGGACAAGCAATCGTACAGTTCTGGCAGCCGATACACTTTTCCACAAGGGCCGAAAGCACGGCACCAGTTTCATGAATTTGAATGGCCTGTGCTGGACAGCTTCTCGCACATGCCGGATTTACACAGTGAAGGCACATAAGAGGCATCGTTTGACGATTGACTAGCGGATTCACATCGTAAACATAGTTTCGATTGCGTTGTTCATGCCCGCCGCACTGTGTACAAGCCGCTAAACAGGATCGGCATCCTATACAGTTTTCAAGTTCTAAATACAACCTCTTTTTCATTTACTGCACCTTCTTCATTTCTAGTTTTTCGATTTGTGCTGCACATGCTTTAAACTCCGGCATGCGGGAGATTGGATCAAGTGCATCAATTGTTAATAGATTGATAGATTTATCGTGTCCAAAATGATAAGGAACAAACACCGTATCTTTTCGAATGGCTTCTGTGATTTTTACTTTATATTCAGCCTTACCTCTACGGGTAAAGAGGCGGACATATTCTTCATGTTCAATATTATATTTTGCTGCTGTTTCAGGATGGACCTCCACATATGGCTCTGGGCACATATCGCGTAAGAATTGAATTCTTCTCGTTTGATTACCTGATAGGTAATGGAAAACAACACGTCCTGTTGTTAAGCGTAACGGATATTTTTCATCTGGCTCTTCAGCAGGTGGACGGTATGGCAGGGCACAAATTTTTGCCTTTCCGTCTGGGTGGAAAAACTTTTTATCTAAGAACATATGTGGTGTACCAGGATCCTTTTCATCTCGGCAAGGCCAGAAAACACCATCTTGTTTGTCGATTTTATCCCATGTTGCTCCGTAATAGTCCGCATAGCCGCCTTTTGAAGCTAAACGGAATTCATCTGCAACATCTCTAGCGGTTTTCAGATGAGAGAAATACTTCCCTCTACCTAATTTTTCAGCCAACTCCACTTGCATTTGCCAGTCCGGCTTTGATTCACCGATTGGCTCTTGTGCTTTATTAATTTTAATAATCCGTCCTTCAAGGTTGGTTACCGTTCCTTCATCTTCTGACCATGTGACAGAAGGAAGGACGACGTCCGCATATTCTGCTGATTCAGATAAGTAGAAATCAGCACAAACCATGAAATCCAGGCTCATTAACGCTTTTCGAATAAAGTTTTGATTTGGAGCAGAAACGGCAGGGTTCGAACAAAGCAAGTATAGGGCACGAATTTCTTTTTGCTCCATTAATTGAAACATTTCCACTGCTGAAACCCCTGGCTTCGGCATTTCATCAGGGGTAATGCCCCATACCTGACATACTTCTTCCACATGCTTCGGATTGGTTAGCTTACGATATCCCGGCAATAAGTCTGATTTTTGACCATGTTCGCGGCCACCCTGACCATTTCCTTGACCAGTAAACGTTGCAACACCTGATTTTGGACGGCCAATTTTTCCTGTTACAAGCGCCATGTTGGTGTAACCTGAAACATTGTCGACTCCCTTATGCTGCTGTTCGATTCCACGCGCGAACATTACGATAGCATTTGGTGCTTTGCCGTAAATTTCAGCGGCACGGATAATCTTTTCTTTTGCAACACCAGTAATTTGACTTGTATATTCAGGAGTAAACTCTTTAACTAATTCTTTTGTTTCTTCAAAACCATTGGTATGGTTGTTAACAAATTCTTCATCGGCATAACCATTTTGAATCAGTAGATTTAAAATTCCATTCGCCAGTGCTAAGTCTGTTCCTGGACGTAAATCTAAGTGAACATCTGCTCTTCTGGCAATTGGTGTTTCACGAGGGTCAGCCACAATCAAGTAGCCGCCTCTTTCCTGTACATGCCAGACACGGAACATCGAGGTTGGATGACATTCAGCTGTATTACTTCCGGCAATGAACAAGCAATCTGTTTCATGGAGATCGGTCCATGGTAATGTTGAACCACGGTCCACTCCGAAGGAACGTAAGAATCCACCGGCTGCACTGGACATACAGAAACGTCCGTTATAATCGATATATCTAGTTTGAAGGGCAACCCTTGCAAACTTTCCTGTTAAATAACATTTTTCATTTGTCATCGATACACCGCTAAAGACGGATAATGTATCTTTTCCATACTTTCCTTGCAGTTCGGTAAACTTCTTCACAATCAGGTCATATGCTTCTTCCCAAGTCGCTTCGCGAAAGCCTTCTTGTGTTCCTTTTAAGGAAGCATCATCACGAATTAATGGTTTTAAGATTCGATCCGTGTGATTCGTTTGTTGATAAGCAGTTACTCCCTTCGGACACATTTTACCAACATTTACCGGCCAGTCATAACGAGGTTCTACCCCTATGATTTTGTTGGTCTTTGTATTTACACGTAAATTCATTCCACATTGCATTCCACAATAAGCACAATGTGTTTTTATTAACGTTTCGTTTGGATGCCGTACATTTTCAATTTCTCTAAAAAACTTATCCCTTTGCATTCTGGTTTGCCTCCTTGACCTTCACTTGGTGGGTTGGGAATCCTGAGAATCTTGCAATGCGGTATTTTCTGCGGCATGGCAGGCACAATTCAGCAAGATTAAAACCGTCTTCCATATTAAATTCGATTTCATTGACACCTAAAACTTGAATGACATCGTTTGATTGTTCAACTGAAACAAAATGATCTCCGCACACTTTACATTCTTTCATATGCTGTTCTCCATAATGTTCTCGGTAATTTCTTGCAAAAACGCTCATTGGACGGAAAGGAATATGGGCAAGCTTTCCGAATGGTAAATAGATTAATGTGATAATCACTGAAAATTGGTGGATTAAGGACATTTGCGGCTGCATCCAGCCATGTAATACGATGTTCTGAAAGGTTAATAACAGACCTGTAATCGAAATAAACAATAATAGGTAAAGCGGTAAGAAATCGTACATGAATTTTTGCTCGGCTCTTGCCTGCATGTTTTTTAAACGGCGGTAAAGCGCCATGCAAACACCTGAAATGACCATGATGGCCGCAATATTCAGTGCGTTATAAGAGAAAAAGGCGATAATCCCTTCAGCCGGAACCTTCATGACATTCATTCCGAAAAGCACAATATTATAATAGCCGTTGTCTTCCATCGTAAAGTACATCCAGCTAAATACGAGCGGGAAGGTCACAAGACACGCAAGCACACAGCCCCAGCCAATTAAGATATGTTGCACCCATCGGTAAATTCCCCGATTCCGGATAAAATCGTAAATCGCTAAATGACTGACTGCAGTTTTCGCTGTGCTTTTTCTAAAAAGCAGTTTTAAACCTTTTTTAATGATAATTTTGGTTGGCGGTCTTTCGCCCCAGGCAATAAATCGATAGAAAAAGCCACCGACAAAGACAAGGGTTCCCACCATGTATCCGTATAGATTTAAGTCAATATGGGTAAACATTCTTGTTCCGATAAAGGTTAAAATCGCTAGTCCGACGACAGTTAAAAAGACTGATTTCGCAAAATGGGATGCAAACGCATCATTGACCGAGCGTTCCTGTTTTTTACTTGCTACTAGTTTCGCTTCCATTTCAAGCTCCTCCTAAAAAAAAAATAACACTAACGTTTTGTCTTACCTTATTGTAAGAAAAACGTTAGTGTTACAAATATAGGGGAACTCCCCCATCCTCGGGGGAAAAAACCCTTAGAAATATGGATTTTGACAAAAGTCTGTCACAATTATGATTTTTGAAGGTATTTTCCCCTCCAGGAATTGATGAGCAGGTAAAAGAACAATACAATCTGTAGGATGAAGAGAGTCGAATCCCAAAAGCTAATACTTGAAGGGAATGTTTTAAAGCCTGGGATTACTTCCTTTATCGAATAAAACAATTCCGGAAAGAAATAAAAAATATATAAAAATACAGTTAAACCGACCCCTATAAAATATAAAATGGAATAGCCGATTACAGTCTTTTTTTCGCTTTCAAAAAGGATTTCACCAGTGGTAAGTGATTTTCCAAACGGTATAAGGCCCCTTAGCAGCCCTTGAGCATTTTCCATCAAATTATAGCAGCCCGAACAATTCTCAATAAGGTAATAAAAATCTGTTTTCATGTAAATACAGCATTGATACACCATTCTAAAAAAGATATCTAAAACAACAATTTTCATTAGGCTTAGGAAAAACCCTGAAATGGGAGCAAAAAACATTTGACCTGCTAAAGCAAAAAATAGGATAACCGTATCAAAACAGATACCTGCCAAAAATAACTTATTTCGATCATTTGCTGGTAATTTCCATACTGTGGACATATCTGTTTCCAAAACTAAAAGAAATAATCGATGTCCCACATTTATTTTTGCAGGCAGATTATAAGAACGTAATGCCATAATATGTCCAAATTCATGAATTAAAACAAGAAGAGACCTGAGTACAAATAACAGCGGTAAAATTAAAGACATCGAGTCAAGAACGAATAAATCTTTATAATGCGGGAACAAAGAAGGATTTATGATTAAAAGAATGATATTAACAAAAAATAAAAACGAATAAACAATATAAGCATACCGATTGAAAAAGATTCTCCCAATTATGGAGGGAATCCATAGAAATCCTAAATCTTCTTTTTCCCTTTGATTACACTCAATTTTTACGCCGTTAATTTCTGCTATTAGATTTAATGAAATTAACTGGTCAGCAAATTCAATCAGGTCCACGTCTTCATTAGGATATTTCACGCGAAGTTGATTCTCGATTTCTCCTAACGGTATTCCCTGACTAATTATATGAATCGCATCAATACAAATCTCTGTCATTTCATAAAACTCACCTGAAGCTTGATCTTCGACAATATAATGTTTTTTATCCTTGTGAATTTCAATTGCTGCCAATTTAAGAAAGGAAGTATAGGAAATGCTCATTTTAACACCCTTTATTTTTAATCTATTAAAAAAGGATGCATAGCTTAATAGCAAGCACCCCGTTTTTCTTACATCCAAAAACACCACCAGCAAGTGACCTTAATTTGTTTTAGTTTGCGAATTTTCATAAATTCACCCCTTCCTTAAAATCACTTATTCATTTATGTTAATACTTGTGAAGCCATCTTCGTTATTTGCTTTATCATGGATGGTTCTCCATAGAGGTAAGATTTTTTTAAATTCCTCTACCAATTCAGGATCAAATTGTGAACCTTTCCCTTCTAAAATCCGTTTATATGCTTCTTCAATAGATAATGCTGCCCTGTAAGATCTCGTAGAAGTCATTGCATCAAAGGCATCGGCAATTGAGGTTATCCGGGCAAGATACGGAATTTCTTCACCCTTTAATTGTTCTGGATATCCCTTCCCATCCCATCTTTCATGATGCGAGCGTATCACTTCGATACTGTCTTTAAACCCTACAACCTTTGATACCGCATCCGCACCAACAACCGTATGTGACTTAATAATTTCATATTCTTCTTTAGTTAAAGTTTCAGATTTCGTTAGTATATGATCAGGGATATGAATTTTACCAATATCATGTAATAAACAAGCATAGTTAAAAGCTTTCAGCTCATCTTTTGAAAACCTTCCACTTACTTTTGCAAGTTCTAGTGCATAACTTGCGACCCGCTCACTATGCCCTCTTGTATAAGGGTCTTTGAGTTCAAGGGTAGCAATTACCCCCTTAACAATACCTATTAATTGTTGATCGTAAGATGTTTTGATTGCAGTAACATAGGATTGAAACCTATTTAAGATAATGTAAGAAAAAACTGCAAAAATGGCAATTAGTAATATTCCTAATAAAACAAATGGTGTTTTAATAATTAGTCCTGAAATAATGTATTTTAATAGTAATCCTACCGTAACTACTTTAAAAAAAGAGGTGCTAACAAATATTGGTGATAGTAAAAGCCAAAAAATTTCAACAGCATTTCCACTTTTATAAAGTTCTGGTTTACCAAAAAAGGAAATCACATCATTTATTAAAGAAATTGAAGTATAAGAAATAAAATAAACATATTTTATTAGATGTTGTTTTTGTTTTTTATATAAGTAAATAGCAATTGGAATTAAGGCAAACATGAATAAATAAATCCATAATCCTAACACGTCCGGCGTTTCATATTTTAATTTAGGATTATAAATTGAAATGACATGGTAAAATAAATCATATGAAATGGATATGATATAAAATAAAACAATAAACCATTTTAAAGTGCGACCTTCCTCATGACTTATGATTGGGTCTATTATTTTTTTTTTCATCTGATTACCTCACGTAAAGAATGTAAATATTCTTATTTCCTCATGATAGTTTTCGTTCAACAAAAATCAGCAATTTCTTCTAAGAAATACTACATTTCAATACTTTTCTACATTATAAATCATTTAACATAATTGGAGTGTGAAGAATTTTGTATAATTAACAAAAATTTTCTAGAAACCTTTTACTTACTTATTCCATACCATTTTAGTTTTGAAATATTGGCAGAATTACTTCTACCTTTGTCCCTTTCCCAATATTACTTTGAATATTAAAACTTCCTTTATGGTCTTTAATAATTTGGTTTGAGACCATTAAACCAAGTCCTGTTCCATCTTTTTTAGTCGTAAAGAAGGGGTCACCTAAATTAAGAATATCTTCTTCTGCAATGCCACAGCCTTCATCTTGGATAGAAACGTACATTTTTTTTCCTTTTAGAACCTTAGCATTAATTTTTATTTTTCCACCCTCCGTCATTGCTTCAATAGCATTTTTGAATAGGTTAATAAATACCTGTTTTAATTTCTTTGCATCGCAATCAATTGGCGGCAAGGGGCCTTCTATTAGGGTTTCTACTACAACTGATTGTCTTTCGGCTTGGTGTTGAGTGATCGATAATGTATAGGCAATGATTTCTTCGATACTTGAATTTTTGAATTCAAGTACCTTAGGTTTGCCTAAATACATTAAATCATTAACAATTGAATTAATTCGGTCAATTTCTTGAATCATAATTTGATAGTAATCATTTGTATTAGGGTACTGTTCCTTTTGTAATTGTGTAAAACCTTTCAATGAAGACAGAGGATTTCGTATCTCATGCCCTATTGCAGCGGCCATTTGACCAATAACGGCTAGTTTTTCTTTTTGTCGAAGTTCGTCATGGACAGATGTTAAAGCGTCTATATATGAATTGAATCGAATTAATAGAATTGAAGCTACTGATGATAAGATAATATAAATAATAACTGGAAATAAAACAGTTATATCCTGCAATATAACTCCTATCAATAAATCTTTTCCAATTATACCTATTGTGACAGTCCAAAAAAACTTTTTATTTACAAATATTGGCGAAAACAGGATAAACAAAACTTCAACAATATTTCCACTAGCATAGGACTTGCTAGTTCCAAGATACGTTAACAAAACATCAATAATATCTATTAAAATATACCAATAAATATAGATGTACTTAACAACATAGGGATTTCCCTTCCTGATTAAATAAATAGCCATTGGAAGTACCGCTAAGATTAAGATATAGTACCAGTACCCTAGTCCTTGATTTAAATTATCAGAAATATGGTTCTTAGAAAACCTTGGATAAATATAGTAATAAAAAATGTCAAAAGAAAAAAAGGATATGTAAAACAACCACAGAAATAATTTAATGGCTTTTTTCTCTTCAAATATTAACTTTTGATTTCTGAAGCCCTCTTTCATATTTGTAAATCCTCCAATGACTTAAGGAACGCGATAGATTTTAATTTATCTTTCCTACTATTCTACCATCTATTATAAAAATTACCGACAGAAATTTAAATTATCCGATGATTTTCGACATATTTTTCAATATTTAGTGCATAGGAAAAAGGACCCCTTTTTTGAGGTCCTTTCCGCAATTTTATAAAACTAACTTACTTTTTTCATTTCTTTTACACTGGTATTTAATGTGGAATGCTTGCGACCGTAACCGAAGTAAACAGCTAGACCGATTACAAGCCAAACTCCAAAGCTAATCCATGATGTTGCTGGAAGCTGAAGTGCCAAGTATCCGCAGAATAAGAAAGCCAAGATTGGTACATATGGTACGAACGGAACGCGGAAACCCTTTGGTGCTCCTTGATTATTTTTACGTAGATATAAAATCCCGATTGAAACGGTCATGAACGCTAATAATGTTCCGATGTTAACAAGCTCGGCTAATTTGCCCAGCGGCACTAATCCTGCAAATATGGATACAAGGAAGCAGGTAATCCATGAGTTCACCATTGGAGTTTGCGTTTTCTTATTAACCTTTGAGAAAACTTTTGGTAATAATCCGTCACGACTGATCGCATAAAACAAACGAGTTTGTCCATAAATCATTACGAGTAAAACCGTGGTTATTCCGGCTATTGCACCAAGTGAAATGAGGCCAGCCGCCCAATCTTGATGGATAAAGTTAAGAGCGAATGCTACTGGGTTTTTTACATCAAGTTGTTGATATGGAACAATACCTGTTAAAATGGCCGATACGGCAATGTATAAAACGGTACAAACAATTAACGAAGCGATAATTCCGATTGGTAAATTGCGCTGCGGGTTTTTTACTTCTTCCGCCGCCGTTGCAACAGCATCAAACCCTATATAAGCAAAGAACACAGTTGCGGCACCAGTTGCAACGCCTGAGAAACCAAATGGCATAAATGGTGTCCAGTTAGATGGTTTTACATACCATACACCGATAGCGATAAATAGTACAACGACCGCTAGCTTTATAATAACCATGATTGCATTTAAACGAGCTGACTTTTTAACACCCTGCGTTAATAAGAATGTGATGAAGAAAACAATAATAATAGCCGGAACATCAATAAACGTTCCATTTGCCGGATCATATGCGCTTGTGATGGCCTTTGGAAAATGGATGCCAAAACCGGAAAGAAGCCCTTGAAAATAACCTGACCAACCACTGGCAACTGCCGATGAGGCAAGTCCGTATTCAAGAATTAAATCCCACCCTAAAATCCAGGCAATGATTTCACCAAATGTCGCATAGCTATACGTATAGGCGCTTCCTGATACTGGGACCGTTGATGCGAACTCCGCATAACAAAGTGCTGCGAACACACATGCTAAACCAGATAATATGAAAGAGATGATGAGTGCGGGTCCTGCATGTTCTGCAGCAGCAACTCCTGTTAATACAAATATACCAGTTCCAATGATTGCTCCAATGCCCAGCATTGATAAATCAAAGGCACCTAATTCTTTTTTTAATGTTATATCTTTTTGTCCAACCTCTTTGATTAAGGCCTGGATTGATTTCTTTCTAAATAAATCCATTGTGTTTACCTCCTCGACGAATGTCGAAATGTTCTGAATAAATATTTCGTAAAAATTTATATTGAAATAATATAATTTATTATTATAAAAAGCAATATATTTTGAAAAATAAAACAACTTGCAGATAATACCAAAACATAATTTCCCTTATATAAGTGTTTTTTACAGAGGATGAATGTGTTTTCAACATATTCACTACTCTAATCTTTATATCGTTATAATAATTTCTATTTCCGAAATAATTATTTCGTTATAAAAAAACTGACCGTTCTGATGAAGGGCCAGTTACACTATTTATATATTTACTACTTCCTTTTTACCTGCAGGCAGAATCATCGTTACTTCGGTGCCAACTCCAAGTTGACTTTTGTAGGACACCTTCCCATTCATGGTTTCAATAATTCGTAATGAAACAGATGTACCAAGTCCAGTCCCCTTATCCTTTGTCGTATAAAATAAGGTTCCAATCCTTGATAGCTGCTCATGTGTCATTCCCTTGCCGGTATCTGTTATCAAAATAGTAGCATTTTGATAATCATGCTTGAACTGAATTGCAACCTTCCCTCCTTCTGGAGTAGCTTCAATTGCATTCTTTATTAAATTAACCAGCGCTTGCTTTAATTGATTCCGATCTGTAAACAGCGAGAAAGCAGTTTGGTTAAATTCACTTTTAAGCGTCACCCCTTGTTTTACCGCAAGCGGTTCCAAAAGCATAACCACTTCTGAGAGAACATCTGCCAATTGAAACTTCTCTAATTTTTCGAATTTAGGTTTTGCGAAATTTAGATAATCATTAATGATTGCTTCCGCACGTCCTAATTCACTCAAAACAAGGGAAAAATATTCATAATTTTTA
Source organism: Neobacillus cucumis (assembly GCF_016107705.1). Next base: position 245,213 of record NZ_JAEHGC010000006.1, on the reverse strand, counting down.
CCCTGTTCCTCTTTTTGCATCAATTGTAAAAATCCCTTCACAACTGTCAATGGATTCCGCACCTCATGAGCAATGGAGGCAGCAAGTTCCCCCAACGTATTTAACTTTTCAGCCCGAATAATTTCCTCTCTCATTTTACTTCGTTCGATTACATTTTCACTTAATTTTGAAGTGATGATAATGGCAAGAGTATGTATAAAACCAATAAGAGCAATATCAGGAATATTAAGAACTATTTTGAGCGGGGACGTCCCTTGAAAATATTGATAGGTATTAAATGAAATAAAGCAAAGCAGCAAGGGCCAGAAGCCAATTACAATTGAAATAAGCACCCTTTTGTTAGGAGAGAATTTCCAAAACCCTTTCGCAGCTAAAAATGATAGTAACGCAGTTAACAGCGTATTGGCGAGACCAAAATAAATGGTGTTTCCTCCCATAATGATTCGAGTCACAACAAGGGTTCCTAAAACCATCCCTCCGGCTCTCGGTCCCGCGTAAAGAAAAGAAAGGACGAGAGGGACGTAACGGAGGTCCCAATTAAATCCATAGTTTGCATGCGTAAAAATCATACAGGTTAGGGCAACTAAACTTTGTAGCGTACCGCTAAGAATAGGAGAGTTCATTTTACTATTTTTGTCTGAAAGAACGCTATAAATTAGGACTGGTGCAATTGTGATTAACAAATTCAAAAGAAGTCTTTCCGCCAGCATCGCCATATTCCCCCAAAAACCAACTATATTCACAGTTATTCGACAAAAATTTCTCCATTCCTTTAAAACAAAGAAATTTTTTACATGAGGTGCACTTTTTTGTGGTTAACGACTCTTGCCAGTAAAATTACCATAGTAAATATAGCATTTTCGGTCTTCGTCAATCTCCCTGGAATCCAAAGAAAATTCTAGAAACCTTCCATTCTTTTGGATGTAAATAAAATCCGAATGCAGGATAGAAAGCACTTCTTCATGTCCCCATAATTCCTTGCTTTCTATAAGTTTCGGCCCCGATGGACAAAGTTCTCTAATCTCAAAACCGATATAAGAATAACTCTGCTCTGTTCCTTCGTTTACGTGATCTTCCTTTTTAACATAAAGAACCGCCATACCATCGGGATCCATGGCTGTGGCCGTTACGACATACGTCCGGCCTTCTTTAACAAAATAATCACATGTCATTCTTGCCACAGCTTCCGTTGTCTGAATGTCCTGGTAGCTCCATAATGCAGGATAGTTCAAATCCTGATCGTCAACGCGATATTCCAGCCGCATCTTCATCCCTCTTTCTTTTTGTTTCAATTTTACCATTGTTTTCCTCACCTTTGCCTCTATAATAAAAATAGATTGAAAAAGGGGTGAGACAGTGAAAAAAACACAATGGTTAATAACGGGGGTTCTTACCTCTCTAGTGGCTGGAACCATATCCGGGTGTTCACAGGACCTGCCGCCTAAACCGGATGATAAGCGTTGTGCCGATTGGGAATGGGATGACGACCAAGGTGTTTGGCAGTGTGATGATACCCATTCAGGCTATTATCATCATTATTACCACGGGGGAAGTTTCTTTAAGAGCAAGTCGGCTCTTCATAAATCATCTGCCTATAAATCTTATAAATCCTCCTCCAGTTTTAAAGGCGGGTTCGGGAGCGGTTCAAGAGGCGGATTCGGAGGGTAAGCATGTCCATTTATAAAGAAAAACGAAAGCAATTTTATTCAAAATTTCCTTCCTTTTGGTCAGACCTGTATGGGGGAGAATATAGTCTCTACCATATTTTTGAAATCACAGAACAAACCCGTATGCTTCTTCGTGAAGCAACAGAACGGATGGGGAAAATCTTTTTCAAAACAGCTAGGCTTCTTCGTACTCTACCCGATGAACAGCTTCTCGAGCTTGGTTTCCCACATTCCTGTTTGCCATTCATCCGGATGAAGACTCTTTATCCTGAAACAGTTATCGGAAGATTTGATTTTGCTTTAACCAAAAATGGATTCAAAATGCTTGAGTTCAATAGTGATACTCCGACGTTTATCGCTGAATGCTTTCAAATCAATGGAAAAGTTTGCTCGGAATTTGGATATCATGACCCTAATCGCAGACAAGAAGACCTTCTTTCCTCCGGAATTACGAGGGCAGTACTTGATGCAACAAATAGGAATTCATCAGCAAATATTGTCTTTACAGCTCATGACGACCATATAGAGGATTGGAATACAACTCAATATTTAAGCGGGCTCTGCCAAATTAAGAATAAGATTTTACCAATGTCTGAGCTTAGTATAACGGAAGATGCCTTACTTGATTCTGACGGTATTCCGATTGATGTTCTGTACCGTCAAACCTATCCCCTTGAACACTTGGTGGAGGACCGTGATCCAAGAACGGGTGATTATGTCGGGATTGAATTATTGCAGCTTGCCAAAGATGGAAAAATTGCAATTTTAAATCCAGTTTCGGCTTTTCTGCTTCAGCCTAAATCCATTCAAAGCTTAATTTGGGGACTTACCGAGAATAGAGCGTTTTATACGGAAGAAGAACAATGCTGGGTTAAAGAATATATGCTGCCAACCTATTTGGAGCCGGATGCTTTTATTGGAAACCAGGAGTTTGTTCAAAAGCCATCGTTTGGGAGAGAAGGGGACACCGTGACGATTTGGGATAAGAATTCTTCTGTTAAAGTACAAAATACTTTTCAAACCTATGCGGATGAACTGCCCATTTATCAAGCATATGCACCGCTTCCAACTGTTACCCTTGAAACAGAAAAGGGCATGGAGGAACTTTCTTATGTGTTTGGGTCCTTCTTGATCGGCGGTAAACCGAGCAGTATCGGGATACGCGCCGGCGGAAAAATCACTGGAAACGAATCTTATTTCTTACCAGTGGGCATTAAAAATTAGGGGGATTGTTTATGGTAAGTTTTTTGAGTTATTTAGCCGTTTCACTTGTTCTTTTGCTGGTGGGGCTATTTTTAATGGAAATCACAACGAAGGTTAAGGAATTTTCCTTAATGGCAAAGGGAAATAAAGCTGCTAGTTATGTGCTCGGAGGAAGGGTATTAGGTCTTGCAATTGTCCTATACTCGACTGTTGCAAATTCCATTTCCCTTACGGATATGGCTTTGTGGGGGGCAGTCGGAATTTTGGCACAGATTATTGTGTTTTATTTAGCGGAATGGCTCACGCCGCGTTTCAATGTAATGCAAAGTATTGAAGAAGATAATCAAGCAGTTGGACTTTTTCTGATGTTTTTATCGGTTTCAATTGGGCTTGTCATCGCAGGCTGTTTGACGTACTAATAATCAAACGCATCTAATTCTAGATGCGTTTGTTTTTTATAGCTTCTGAAATGTTTTTCGATCACATATCACAAATAACTGGGCCTCTTTTGGAATCGGCTCATTCCATTTTTTAAGAATGTTTAAATCCTTCCGATCAGCAATAAGCTGTGCCCCCATTTCCTTAAGGGATTCATATGCCTCACCGTACGTTATCCATTTCGGGTTGACCTCTATCTCCCAAAGATCACTGCCTTCATCCCCGTCCTGGCGGCTCAGCAACTGGGTAAACAGATGACTTGCTCCCTTATTCTGAGCAGACTTTGCCATCAGATTGGAGACCGATTCATGCGATAAAATAAACTCATCAATTTTGACATGTTTAAAATTGCCCACATGCTTTTCATTCAAAATCTCAGCAATCGTATAAATATTTTTTTCCGTGTCCTCATCATATCGTTCAATGGAAGAGGCAACAAGCAAGGTTTTCCCATCAGCCAAATCCGGATTCGTAATCCCATCTGGTGCAAACAACAAGACAGCTTTCGATTTTTCAATCTTCGCTTTTCTTAATGTCTCTTCATCCGTTGGACTTCCTTGAATATAATGAAACCGTTCATGTTCATAAGGAGTTTTCTCTAACTCATCAATCAGGACAATCTCCGTTTTAGGTCCGCCTAGGAAAAGTTCTTGGATGGTATTCTTACTTTTTGTTGTCCAGCCAATAATAACGAAATGATCCTCCCCTCTGAATGCCATTCTTCCTTCCTCCTTCATTTTTTTGATTTGGGATAAGCTGTCGACAATCATCCCAATCACCGTTCCAAATAAACCAATACCCGCCGTATAAACAATCACCATTGCCCAAATTCTCCCTAATGGGGTAGATGGATACACATCTCCATACCCAACAGTGGTCATCGTTGTTAAGATCCACCATACAGCATGCAAAGTATTTTCAAAGGTTTTAGGCTCAATAACCCTCATAACTTCAGCATTGATAAAAATAAAAAGAATAGTAAAAATAAGGACAGTCCGGTATCGATACCGGGAAGCTGTTATAAACAGCCTTCGAAAAAACAGCATGTGTCCCCCTCCTTTTCCACCTAAAAAGAAGGCATTTCTACCTTCTTTTAGGATTTCTGTAACCAATCCACTTTCCTTATTTTGCTAAGAATATTATATCATTGGAAAATCCTGCACTGGTTTATATTTTTAAAAAGGATCTCTCCTAAGTCGCTTTAGAGGAAAATTTTTGGGTATATACAAAATATCGTTCATTCCTAAAAGCTTATTCCTTTCATTAAAAGCCTCATTCAGGGAATGCTATCAGTGAAATATGATGTCAGAAAGGGGAGTTTATATGCACAATGATCAGGTGATAAAGCAGACGGTTGCCCATAAAAAATTAGAAAATCAGGAAAAGGGAAAATCCTCTGTACTCGCTTGGTGGCAGCTTTCTCTTCTTGGAATCGGTTCGGTCATCGGAGCTGGCTTTTTTCTTGGAACAGGTCTATCCATTAAAACAGCCGGTCCTTCCATTTTATTTAATTACTTAATTGCTGGGTTTACGGCCTTTTTTGTTTTTAGCGCGCTTGCAGAAATGACCGTCAGGGACCCTCAGCCCGGCTCGTTTCGAACCTATGCAAAAAATGCCTTTGGGAACTCAATGGGTTTTGTTTCTGGATGGATGTATTGGTTATCCGGTGTGTTTATCATGTCAAGCGAGGCAGTTGCGCTTGGAACCTTTACCCGATTTTGGTTCCCTCACGTTGCCTTGTGGATTTTTACGGTTGCCTATGTGGTCATTGCCTTTGGAATCAATTTATTAGGGGTTAAAAACTTTGGAAAAATCGAATCGACGTTTGCAATGATTAAATTATCAACGCTCGTGATTTTTATTCTTTTTGGTGCATTTCTGTTATTTCATTTCATTTCTCCACCAACGACTCCCTTAAGGGGATTTACAGACTTTCATCATATGCTTCCAACAGGAATGAAAGGAATGTGGTCTGCCTTAATCTTTGTGTTTTTCTCTTTTGGCGGAATAGAAATCATGGGAATTGCATCAAATGAATTGAAAAATCGTAAAGAAGTTCCAAAGGCCGGCAGCAGCATGCTGATCGCCCTAGTTTCTGTATATATTTTATCGATTTTCTTTGTCCTTTATATGGTTTCGTGGACGAAAATCAATGAATCGAAAAGTCCTTTTGTTACTTCCTTATCCGTTTTTCATATTCCGTTTATTGATACCATTCTCAATTTCATTATTATTAGTGCTGCATTTTCAACCATGATTGGTGCACTTTTTTCCGTCACCAATATCTTAATCTCTCTTGCCCAAGATGGCGATGCACCAAAAGGGCTGGCAAAGAAAAACGGGCGAGGTACTCCAGTGAAAGCATTGTTTTTAACGGGTATTGCTTTAGCCGCCTCCCTTGGCCTATCGTTTATTTTACCGGGAAAAATATACGAGTACATTACAACGGCCGCAGGTGTGATGCTGATTTTAAACTGGACAATTATTCTTTCGTCCCAAATTAAATTGCGGAAAAGCGATACTTCAAAAACTTTTAAAATGTTTGGATATCCTTTTACCTCTTATTTAGGAATTGCCCTAATCATTATCGCAGTCTCAGGGGGTCTTCTTCATGCCACTCAAAGAATGGGAGTCTTTATTAGCCTGGGCCTAATCGGGGTGATCGTACTAAGTTATTGGGTCATTTTTAAGACAGGGCTCATTTCTCATAGTAAGGCTGAATCGTAATAATTTAGCCTTTTTCAAATTTATATTTGACAAAAACCACATTCACCTGTAAAATAATGTCTTGTGCTTTACAAATTATGTAACTTGGAATTTAGAAGAGAACGCAAAGTAAGAATTTTTTCTGGCATTCTGCTTATGTTTTAATAGAAACTATTCACACTGGATCGGCTTCGGAGCCGTAAGGATGTAAGAGAGGTAGGGCTTACGTCGTTTAGGGAAAACCATCAGTGGAACAGTAACCGCGGCAATTGGTATATAAAAACAATCATATCTAAATAAATTTTTACCTTGCGATGGCTGATATCATTGGCAACCATTCACAAGTTACGATAACAACCCCACAAAGGGTTAAAGCAAAAAAGGCAGAGGGCATTCGTCCTCTGCCTTTGCCATTTTATAGCAAAAGAATTTATCCTCGAAGCTTCATCCTTTGATGTTTTATTTTTCGAATAACCTGGTTTAGTACCTCTGAAAAAATTAAACCAAAAGCAATTGCTCCTGATAGCATCAATACATTGGCTGCATTTCCTAAAGCTTGGTTATAATCATTTTCCACAAAATTGCGCATCGCATCATAAGCAAGTCCTCCGGGAACGAGAGGAATAATCCCGGCTACGCTGAAAATAATCACGGGAGTCTTGTAAAATTTCGCAAGTACATGACTAACCACGGCAATAAATATTGTTGCTATCCAGGTCGCTAAAACTGCATCCCCAAAATAATCTTCAATGACATAGTAAATAAGCCAGCCTCCCATGCCAATCAGACCACATTTTATTAACATATTCTTAGGAGCATTAAAGATAATTCCAAAGGCACCCGTTGCAATAAAACTCGTAATTAATTGGGCTAAAATATTCATCCTCTGCCCTCCTTGCTTTTATAAAAATGACAGGACGATTGCAATACCTGATCCGATGGCAAAGGCAGTTAAGAATGCTTCCGCCCCTTTTGACAAACCTGATACTAAATGGCCAGCCATCAAATCCCTGATTGCATTGGTAATTAATAGTCCGGGAACCAAGGTCATAACAGAGCCAATGATGATCTTATCCAACTCTTGACCGATTCCTATTTTTACAAATATAAAGGAAAGCAGACCGATTACAAAGGAAGCTAAAAACTCAGAAAAGAACCTAATAGGTACAAAACGGTGAAAGTAAATATTACTCAAATAGCCTAGACCTCCTGCAATCATGGCCGGGATGAAATCATTCCAGCCCCCGTTAAACATAATCATGAAACAGCCGCTTGCCAAGGAAGCTGCCGCCACTTGAACCATAAACGGAAACGTTAAGGTTAACGAGTTAAGCTCCTTTAGTAATTTTAGCGCTTCTTTTGGGCTTACTTCTCCGCTGCTAATTCTGCGTGAAATACTGTTGACCATCGCGACTTTCTTAAGATCTGTAGATCGTTCAGAAATCCGAATAAGTTTCGTCTTCGTAGGCTCTGATCCTTCTGCTGAAAAAATGATCCCTGTTGGCGTTACATAACTATGTGAATTTTCTATCCCAAAGGCAGCGGCAATTCGCATCATTGTATCTTCTACCCGATAGGTCTCCCCGCCGCTCTGGAGCATGATTTTCCCTGCAAGAAGACATACTTCCATAATTTCATAGGTTTGTGATGCTTGATTTTCCATTCAATCTCTCCATTTATCCTTTAACATTCAGATAAATTACAGTTTAAATCAAAATCAAGTGAATAAGCAATCTTCAATTCTTATGAAGAATGTTTTCACCATTTTTCCAACAATTTCGGCTTTCATCCCTCTTATGAAAGACGTTTTCACCTTTTCTCCAACAATTTCGGCCTTCATCCCTCTAATGAAAGACGTTTTCACCTTTTCTCCAACAATTTCGTCCTTCATCGACCTTATGAAGGACGTTTTCACCTTTTCTCCAACAATTTCGGCCTTCATCCCTCTTATGAAAGACGTTTTCACCTTTTCTCCAACAATTTCGGCCTTCATCCCTCTTATGAAGGACGTTTTCACCGTTTCTCCAAAAATTTCGGCTTTCATCCCTCTTATGAAAGACGTTTTCGCCTTTTCTCCAAAAATTTCGGCTTTCATCCCTCTTATGAAGGATGTTTTCACCATTTCTCCAAAAATTTCGTCCTTCATCGACCTCTTTCAGACTAGCGGCTTACCCCAGCAGAAAAAGTCACTCACCAATATTGTTTTCAAACCATTCCTGGAGCTCTATTAAAGAATTGAAACTGAAAATCTCTTCCCCGTTCTGCCCATTATCGGTGCCTGTATTCCCCCTTAAGGTAACTTGACCTTCATCACCGGAAATTAAAATGGCATAGGGATGTTTTACATTGATGTACCTTGCATCCAAATCATTGTCTACCCAATTTTTACTCCGCAAAAACGCTTCATAGTTTTCCAATAGAATCCCTCCTATCCCCTTATTGTGCCAATTTATAAAAAAATAAGACCTCTTCGCCAACACGAAAAGGTCCATTACAATCCTCTAAGATTTTTGCTTATAATACGTAATCGCCAGCGCAAAGGCTAAAACTGTTCCTTTGACGATATCCATTGCATAATAAGGAACAGACAACATGACGAGTCCGTTTTGAAGAATCCCAATCAAAACAGCTCCGATAAAGGTTCCAAATGCATTCGCTTTTCCCGCCCCAAGAACAGAAAAACCAATAAAGGCAGCGGCAACAGAGTCCATCAAATACGGTGCCCCAGAATTGATCTCCGATGTCATGACACGAGAGGCAAGAACAATCCCGCCAATCGAAGCAAAAAGTGCTGAAAGCAGGTAGGCTGCCACCTTATACTTATTAACCGGAATCCCTGAAAGCCTCGCTGCCTCCTTATTCCCGCCAATCACATACATGTAGCGTCCATGCTTCGTATAGTTTAGAAAAATATGAACAACTAAAACTGCAACAGCCATGATGATGATAATCCACGGAACCTCACCAATTTTTGCAAAAAACGGACTAATAGGACCTTCCGCCATTGTTCCATCCGGCATCACCATATTTTGCGAAACTGTTGCCCCTTTTGTATAAGTTAACGCAGTCCCTTGAATGATAAACATCGTCGCCAACGTCATCAACATATCCGGAATCCGCATTTTTACAATCATGAAGGAATTCAGGGCCCCGACCACAATAGAAGCGGCAATTGCTGAGATAATCGCAACCAATGTATTTTGTGAAAACCAAACAAACATTGTAATCACGATAGCATTGGAAAGCGAAGCGACGGACCCAACTGATAAGTCGAACCCATCAACGGATAACGATATTGTGATCCCAATCGCAATAATCGTCACAATTGAAATCGAACGAAGAATATTAACGATATTGCTTCCTTGAATAAAATTTGAATTAGCAGAGGAAAAAATAATGATAAGGGCAACAATCGTGATGATCGTTCCATACTTATAAAAAAAGTGAAACAGGTCAAATGCTTTTTTCTCTTGTGTCTTGGTTGTAATATTTGCTTCCATTATTACCTGCCTCCTGTTGAATAGAATAAAAGCTCTTCTTCTGTTGTTGATTTCGTTTCCAATTCCTTTACCGCCCGTCCATCATATAAACAATAGACCCGATTCGTGATGCCGATGATTTCGGAAAGCTCTGAAGTTGCATAAAGAATGGCCTTCCCGCGATTCGCCAATTCTGCAATTAAATCAAAAATATCCTTCTTTGCGCCAACATCTACCCCTTTAGTTGGTTCGTCAAAAATATAAACATCCGCTTCGGCAACGAGCCATTTCCCAATTGCAACCTTTTGTTGATTTCCTCCAGAAAGGTTTTGTACCTTGGTTTCCTCTGATGGCGTTTTAATTCCAAGGCGTTGAATAAATTGTTTAGCATTTTCCTTCTCTTTTTTTCGATCAACAAAACCCAACAATTTCGTAAATCGTTTTAAATTTGCAGCCGTTAAATTCGTTTCAACGGACTCAAGGACTAGAATCCCCTCTTTGCGCCTTTCCTCCGGCACTAACGCTACCCCGTTCACTACTGCATCATGTGGACTGCGCAGTTTCAGCTTTTTGCCATGTAGAATAATTTCGCCCGTGGTCAATTTTTCCGAACCAAACAACGCCTTACACAGTTCGGTTTTTCCTGCCCCCACTAATCCGGCAAGCCCGACAATTTCTCCTGATTTCACATGCAGCGTTAAATCGCGGATTTTATCTTGATCTGAAACTCCGTTTACCTCAAGAACAATGTTTCCAATTTGAGTAGGTAGTTCGGGGAACTGCTCCTCCAACTTTTGGCCCAGCATCTTCTCCACAACTTTATTTTGCGTTGTGTCCGCTATTCTTTCGGTCGCGACCCATTCACCGTTTCTCATAATGGTAATTTCATCGCAGATTTCAAATATTTCCGGAAGGCGGTGGGAGATAAAAATAATCCCAACATTTTGTTTTTGTAGATCCCGGATGATTCGGAACAGCTCTGTTGTTTCGGTATGGCTTAACGGTGCTGTCGGCTCATCTAAAATTAAAAATTTACATTGTTGGGAGATTGCCCGTGCAATTAAAACCATTTGTTTTTCCGCAAGTGACAGCTCGCTAACCAGCTTTTTCGTAGAAATTTCAATGTTCATGCCTGCTAATATTACAGCCGCTTTTTCATGGAGTTCCTTCCATTTAATTAGCTGCTTTTTGCCCATACTATGAACCGTTTCAAGCAGCATGATATTTTCGGCAACCGTTAAGTAGGGGATTAGTGCAGTGTCTACTTCTTGATAAACAATTTGAATCCCGGCATCTTGTGCATTTTTTGGCGTGCGAATGTCCTGCTTTTGACCATTCATCGCAATTTCACCTGAATAGTGGCCGTAAGCACCGGAAAGCACCTTCATTAATGTGGATTTACCGGCACCATTCGCCCCAATCAAAGCATGGACTTTTCCGGTTTCCATTGAAAAATGAACATGATTTAACGCTTTTACCCCAGGGAACTCAATTGATATGTTGCTCATTTCTAATGTTGTCTTTTCCAACGTGTTATCCCCCTTTCAAGAAAACACTCTCTTCATCAACTGAAAAAGAGAGTGTAACCAGAACTGCTTTATTTCTTATAATGATCTTTTAGAGTCTTCATCCAATCCTCTTCAAATGCAGTAGATTGACCCCATCCCGGTATTATATCTGCTAGATTGACCATATTAACCGGCTGTTTAGACTTTTGCAAATCACTTTGAGATACAAGCGACGCTTCAAGGTCATATGATTTTGGAGTTTCTTCTTTTGCTAGTTTCTTTGCTAGTATTCTCATATCAACGGCACCAATCAATTTAGGATCAACGGCAGCCGTAGACTTCCAAGCACTACCTTGGCGCTGAATTTCTTGTAAATCGGAATTGGAAACATCAATTCCATAGATTTTTACTTCTTCACGGCCTGCTTCTTTCAAGGCACGTGCGGCACCGATTGCGAATGCATCCCATGTAGCAAAAATCGCATCTAATTTGCCTTTTGGATATTTATTAAGCATCGCGGCAACTGCATTTTGTGTTTGGACACTTGTATCAGCAGCGGCTACTCCAAAGCGGTCAACCTCTTTGATACCAGGATTTTTCTTAAGAACATCTTGATAAATCTTATTTCTTCTTACCATTGCCGGGAATCCGTCTACCCAAAGATATGCAATATTAGCTTTTCCGTTTGTATCTTTTACTAATTGATTAAGGGTTAATTGCGCTAGCTTTTCATCATCTTGAGAAGTTAACGTGACACCATCCACATCCGCTAGTTTTGGATTTGAGTCGAAGGTAACAACGCTTTTCCCTTTTTCAACAATCTTCTTCACATCATTGACGGTTGCATCATCATCTCCATGCGAAATAATGTAACCATCATAGTTTTGATCCAATGCTTGGTTAATCGCATCATGGAATTTTGCAGTATCGCCATTAGCCGTAAATACATCGACTTGGAAGCCAAGTGCTTCCCCTTCTTGCTTGGCACCAGCTAAAAATTGTGCTGTATGATCGTCTCCACCGATTTTACGGATGACCTTAATTTTAAAATGATTTCCCTTGGCATATGCAGCTGGTACACCTTTTAATGAAACATTTTTGTCTCCGCTTGCTTCCTTTGTCGTACTCCCTGAAGCACAGCCTGATAATAGTAATGTAGCGGCTAATGCTGAAACGAGTGTACTTTTTAATAGATTTTTCCCCATCTTTCATGCTCCCCCTTTTTTCTATTGCTGTCCAATACCAAGTTGGAGGGTCCCTTTTTCTGAAAAATAAAAAACCTCTCTGAAAAGAGAGGTTTAAAATCACTAGTAAAAGGGATTTCTCCTCTCTTATCTCTCAAAACAACTAATTGTTTTGCAGGATTTAGCACCAATTCCGATTAGGAACGGTTGCTGGGCATCATAGGGCCAGTCCCTCTGCCACTCTTGATAAGAGAACGCAATATTATATGAATCTAGTTTTTATAATAAACTTATTTTAACTCCTATTATCAAATTGTCAATAGTGTTTTGAATATTTTTAATAGAATAACTTTAACTATTTCTAATGAAACTTTAATTGTAATAAAATTAAATTCGGCACTATAATATTTAGATAAACGAAATATTTTTAGAAAGAAGTGCTAATTATCGTGTATCAACAGGAAAGTGCAAAGCGAAACCTAAGGATCATGTGGTTTGCCAACTTTTTTGTTGGCAGCAGCATGACGATGGTGCTGCCTTTTATTTCACTATATATTGAGTCGATGGGGAACTTTTCAGAAAAATATGTTCAGCACTGGGCTGGATTAACGTTCGGTATCACCTTTGTGTCCGCTTTTATCTTCTCACCTATTTGGGGAAAAGTTGGCGACCGGTTTGGCAGAAAAAAAATTCTCATTTATTCCGGAGTAGGAATGGGAACCTCCATTTTACTAATGGGGTTTGCCCACACTGTTTTTCAATTATTTATGCTCCGCTTCTTTATGGGGTTTTTCTCTGGTTTTATTTCCATGTCTCAGGCATACATTTCTACTCAGACACCGAAAAATATTGCTGGAAGAGTATTGGGGACACTTCAGACAGGCAGTATTACCGGTTCCTTATTGGGTCCTATGCTTGGGGGTGTTTTAGCGGATTCACTCGGCTATGCAACCTCTTTTAAATGGACATCTATTTCCATTTTCATTTCAGCCTTTTTGGTTATATTCACCAAAGAGTTCCGCATTGAAGCCAACAAAAGCACGAAATCTCATTACTCAAGTAAAGAGGTTTTAATGCATATCATAAAAAACCCTGTTTTTTTAACGGTTATTTTACTTTCATCTCTTGAACAGATTGCTCATTTTAGTGTTCAGCCGATTCTTTCTTTATTTGTCAGTGACCTGCACGGAAAAACAAATGTGGCATTTTATTCTGGAATTGCTTTCTCCGCAGCCGGCCTGGGAAACTTGATGATGACGAAACGATGGGGGAAAATCTCGGACAAGTACGGCTACACGAAAATCTTAATTATCCTACTCTTGGCGGCGGGACTAATCTATTTACCAGGGGCCGCTGTCACACAGTTTTGGCAGCTGGTTATCATCCGTTTTGTTCTTGGCGTTTTGATCGGCGGCGTGGTTCCAACTCGAATTGCTTATATCCGGCAGGAAGCACCGATTGCAATGCAAGGAGAGGTGCTTGGTTATAATACAAGTTTTCGTTTTTTCGGAAATATTATCGGACCGATGCTCGGTGGTTTTATTTCCGGAACTTTTGGATATTCCGCCGTATTCATCAGTACAAGCGCCTTACTTATTATTAGTGGGTTGATTTTATTTGCTGCTGTCCACTATCAGCCAAAGCTTTTAAAGCATACAGCATAGGCCGCATGTGAAAACATACGGCCTTTTCTAATAGCTATTTTGCTATTTTCGCTTCTAAATTAGTAAAATCAATCTCTTTATAATAACTGTTCTTTACTAAAATATTCGGACCAAGACAAGAAACAGCCGGACAGTGACAATTTAATTCATTTGCGATACTCGAAGTTTGCCAGGCTTGATAGGCATCCTCAAGCCTTGTCGTTTGAATATTTCCAAGCGCCGGGGTATCGCCAAAATCTGTGACAATAATATCACCGTTGAAAATGTTTACATTTAAACGTGAACGGCCGTCAGGATCATTTCTCACGGTAACATTTTTGCTTTCGTATAGTCGTCTCAAAAGATTCAAATCCTCTTGGTTATGGCTGCAAGGATAGAATGGCAGCGTCCCAAACAGCATCCACACATTTTCATCTCTAATGTCTAGTAAATGATGGATCGCCCCTCGAATTTCGTCCAGTGTTAATGTCTCAAGATTGCTGGCAAAATCACTTGGGTACATCGGGTGCACTTCATGACGCTGGCAAAGCATTTCCTCAACAATTTGCCGGTGAATTTTTTCTAAATGAGGCAATGTCCGTTTATTCAACATCGTTTCTGCCGATACCATTACTCCCGACTTTACGAGTTCACGGCTGTTTTCTATCATTCTTTCAAAGTATTTTTCTCGTTGACTGTATTCAGGCTGCTTTTCCATTCTGGCAAAGCCTCCTTCTACAAAGTCATCTATCGTTCCCCAGTTATGTGAAATATGTAATACATCCAGATACGGAATAATTAATTCATAACGGTCTAAATCCAGCGTTAAATTAGAATTAATCTGTGTCCGCACGCCACGCTCATGAGCATATTTTAAAATGGGTCCCACATAATTTTTTACCGAGGAAAGGGAAAGCATCGGCTCACCGCCAGTGATACTTAGCGATCTTAACATTGGTACTTCCTCTAACCGATGCAGGAGCAATTCAAGCGGTAGTGCTTCTGGATCCTTTGTCTGTAAGGTATACCCAACTGCACAATGCTCGCAGCGCATATTACAAAGGGTTGTCGTGGTGAACTCAATATTACTTAACTGAAGTTTTCCATATTGCTCAACATCTAAATAAGCTTCCCACGGATCAAACAATGGGGTAATTTTCTTCATATTTGGCATGATAAATCTCCTTACTATCAGTCTTTCAAAACCTTTCCCATTCTAACATAAGATATTCTCTTAGCAAGAAAACCATGACCCAAAAGGCCGCAAACAATTATTTTTGCGGCCCCTCAAATCTACATTATTTTCAAATTCCCGGGAAATATCGACAAAAAGCTATATGATTATTTTTCTTTACTCATGAAATAAAGATAGCCCTTTATCATGAAATAGCTGACTTCGTCCGGCAGAAGCTCCTTAATCGGCTTTAAGCGCTCACGGCCTGCTTCTTCTACCGCTTTTTCCAATAACGGAACGTATTCAGAAGGAATAATCGTTGAAAACTCAACCCCTAATCCCTGCTGAGCACATTGAATTAAATGGTTTTCGATAGTACTAATAGATAAATCTCGCTGTTTTGCAATCTCTTTTAAAGATAAGTTGTTTTGAAAAAGTTTAAGGGTTTCCAAATGGGAATCCCCTGCTGCTTTTTTCGTAGGCTTTTTTGCCGGTTGTGCTTCAGTTATGGGCTCACTTTGGTAATCGGGATGCGCCTCACAAAATTCGCGAATTGCCTGAATAAAATCGAGACCATACTTTTTCAGCTTCATTTCACCAACACCGCTTACATGTAAAAACGCTTCACTGGATTTCGGCATTTTGGCGCACATATCCTTTAATGCTGCATCTGAAAAAATGACAAATGGCGGTACTTTTTCCGCCTCGGCAATTCTTTTTCTGACTTCACGTAGTTCTTCAAATAATGGATCGCTTATCGATACTTGCTTAACAGTAGCAATTTCCCTTCTGTGAACCTGCTGTTTTCCCAAAAGAACTTCTTTCCCCTTGGGCGGAACATAAAGTGTTGGAAAGGTTCCCTGTTCAATCGCGATTAATTCTTGTGAAATCAAAAACTCAATGAAATCACCGACATCCTTTGCACCTTGGTCCTTCATGATTCCATAAGTGGTGAGCGTGTTAAACCCCATATCGGTTACTTTTTTATTTTTTGAGCCTGTTAACACTTGTGCAATAAGTGTTTTTCCGAAACGCTGCCCCATCCGGATAATACAAGACAACACCATTTGTGCTTCCTTCGTAACATCCACACTCGAACGGGAATCTAAGCAATTTCCACATCTGCCGCATGCTTCAGTTTCGGTTTCCCCGAAATAATGTAAAATAAATTCCTGTAAGCAGTTTTCGGTGTGGCAGTAATCCACCATCTGCTGCAGTTTTTCTAATTCCTGCGTCATTCGGCTGCGGTCACTTGATTGGTCAATTAGGAAGCGCTGAATTTGCACATCCTGTGAGGAATGCAAAAGAATACATTCACTATCAAGACCGTCTCGTCCTGCACGCCCGGCTTCTTGATAATAGCTTTCCATGTTTTTTGGAAGCTGAAAATGGAGGACATATCTTATATTGCTCTTATCTATTCCCATTCCAAATGCTGATGTAGCAACCATCACGGAGGCTTTATCCTTCAAAAAACGATCCTGCTCTTGGGCGCGTTCCACATCTCCCATCCCAGCATGGTACCGTGCGACCTGTATGTTTTCCCTCTTTAATTTTTCATAAAGCTGGTCGACATTCTTCCTTGTTGCGGCATAAATAATCCCGGTTTCCTTTTCATTTTTTTTAATATAATCAATAAGAAATTTAAAACGATCCTGGCCCTTAATAACAGAAAAAGAGAGGTTCTCCCGTTCAAATCCTGTCATTACCGTGTTCTCTTCATCAATTTTAAGCAGTGTGCAAATATCTTCACGAACTTTTGGAGTTGCCGTTGCCGTCAAGCCAATGACAATTGGTTTATTTGGAAGTATGCTGACCATTTGTTGGATATGACGGTAGCTTGGGCGGAAATCATGTCCCCATTGTGAAATACAGTGGGCTTCATCAACAGCTACTAACGGAATTTCCATTTGTTTAAGGTCCTCAATGAATTCCTGAGATTCCAGGCGTTCTGGTGCTATGTATAAAAGCTTGTATTTCCCCTGTTTAGATTCCCGTATTCGCTCATTTGCTTCGTTATAGCTTAGGGAACTGTTGATGAATGTCGCAGGAATTCCTGCCTGGATAAGAGCATCGACTTGGTCTTTCATTAAGGAAATCAGCGGTGAAATGACGATGGTCGTTCCCGGAAGCACCATTGCTGGGATTTGATAGCAAATCGATTTACCGCCTCCGGTCGGCATTACACAAATCGTATTATTTCCCTCTAATACAGAGCGGATCGCCTGCTCTTGACCCTTACGGAAGGATTTGTACCCGAAATACGTTTCTAATATAGGAAGAGCTTGTTGAAACAAACTTAGTCACTCCTTTCTATTAAAAAAACTCGTATTTCCATTATACGAGTTTTTGAGCATCGAATTCTATAGTCATATAAGGAGCTTTTTTGGACAGAACTTGATGTAGAGTGAAGTTACAATTAATGGGTATTTTTTTTAATGAGACAATCCATTACAATATAAGTAAATCAAAGACCTAAAGAGGGCATCACAGATGAAACCATTTAAAGAAAAGAAAAAACACAAGAAAAAGATTCGCCATTATGTATTTGAAGAAATCCTCGAATGTATTTTTGAGGGGATATTAGGTCTGATATGGAGATTAATTGTAGGTTTTTTTCACCTTTTAGCCCGGTCGATTGCCGCTGTTTTTCATCATTTTTTTTAAATCAAAGGTTGTCAAAAAGCCAAGCAGCTTTTTGACAACCTTTTTTATTATTGTTGAGCCCTACCCAATGAAGCCCCTTGAGCAAACAGCTCCTCTAACTGTTTCCGTAGAATAAACTTTTGGATTTTCCCACTGGCATTCCGCGGCAGCGCCTCACAGAAAACATACTTTCTCGGCCGTTTATAGTTTGCTATTTTGTCGCTATTCTTGCAGTAATCATCCAACTCCTGTTCGGTGACAGCGGCCTCTTTTTTCACAACGAAAGCAGTTACCGTCTCACCCCAGCGGTCATCCGGCTGCCCGACTACTGCGACATCGAGCACTCCGATATGCGCATGCAAAACGTCCTCTACCTCGCGCGGGTAAATATTTTCCCCGCCGCTGATAATCATGTCGTCCACACGATCATTTACAAAAAGGTAGCCTTCTTCATCCAAATAGCCAATATCCCCCGAGTGGTACCAGCCCTTATACATTGCTTTTTTAGTCGCTTCCTCCCGACCAAAATAGCCATGCATCATGCACGACCCTTCTACAATAATTTCACCAGGTTCGCCTGGAGGCAGGACATCATCTGGGTCGGATGGACCATCCTCCTTAGTACGAACAATACGGACCTCATGATTTAAACAGGCCTGGCCAGCAGAGCCAACTTTCCGTAATTGGTCACCTTCAGACAAGAAGGAAATTGCCGGACCCATCTCAGTCATCCCGTATGCTTGCACTAACGAAATCCCGAGACGTTCATGACAGGCATGGACAAGAGATGGCGCCATTGGAGCAGCTCCATATAATCCAAGCTTCAAGCTTTCAAGATTATACTGGCTTAAATCCTCTTGAAGAAGCATATTCCACATCGTAGGGGCAGCGAAAAATTTCGTGATTTTTTCCTGACTGATTAATTCAAGAACTTTTTTGGGATTAAATTGGTGCAGAATCACATTACGGCCGCCCGAATGAACCCTTGGCAGGAAGGCGCAGTGGAGTTCGGCACAATGGAACATCGGTGCCGTCACAAGACCTACATCCTTCGCTTCATACTTCTTGGCCGCAATCACCAGCATACTCTGCTCGATCATATTCCGATGACTGTGCATTACCCCTTTCGGTCTGCCGGTTGTCCCGCTTGTGTACATAATCGCATATAGATCATTTTCATCAACTTCCACCTGTACATGTTTGGATGAAACCGCATCAAGCTGTTCATAAAAGTTTTTTGCATAGATGGGCGAATCTTCATCAATATACCAGAAGGAGATGGCTGGGAAACGGTTCTCGATGTTTGCAATGACAGGCTCTAAAGTATTTTCAAAAAGAATAACCTTTGGGGAGGCATCCACTAAAATATAAGCAACTTCCTCAGAAGTTAACCGAAAATTAATCGGGTTGAAGACAGCACCGATTTTCGCGCAGGCAAAAAAGGCAGTCCCTAATTCTTCGGTATTAAATAGAAAAGTTGAGACGCGGTCGCCTTTTTTTACCCCTTCCTTTAAGAGTGCGTTCGCAAGGCGGTTCACCTGTTCGTTCCATTCTTTATAAGTGAAACGAACATTTTTTCTCACATCATAAATCGCTTCCTTATTCGGAAACTTTTTTACTGTCAAATCGAAAACTTTGCCAATCGTCGTCCCCATACAATCTCCTCCAGAATATTAGTCTAACCTTTCAATAATGGTCGCGTTTGCCATCCCATGCCCTTCACACATAGTCTGCAAACCATAACGGCCGCCTGAACGTTCAAGCTCATGTATCATCGTCACCATTAACCGTGCTCCGCTGCCGCCCAATGGATGACCCAAAGCAATCGCACCTCCATTTGGATTCAGCTTGGCCGGATCCGCACCTGTTTCTTTTAACCAGGCCATTGGTACCGGCGCAAACGCTTCGTTGACTTCAAAAATATCAATATCATCAATGGATAGACCTGATTTCTCCAATGCCTTTTGGGTGGCCGGGATAGGCCCTGTCAGCATCAAGGTTGGATCCGACCCAACGACAACACGGGTATGAACGCGGAAGCGAGGTTTTAACCCCAGCTCCTCTGCCTTTTCTCGGGACATAAGTAAAAGGGCTGCTGCACCATCGCTGATTTGACTGGAATTTCCCGCATGAATAACCCCATCCTCAACAAAGGAGGTTTTTAGTCCGGCAAGTGCCTCTAAAGAAGTTCCTTTTCTTGGCCCCTGGTCATCCCTAATAACTGTTTTTGTGCCATCAGGAAGTGTTACTTCAAGCGGAAAAATTTCTCTTTCAAAATAGCCCTCAGTTTGTGCCCGCAATGCCTTTTCGTGACTTTCGAGTGAAAATTGATCAAGTTCTTTTCGGGTAAAACCGTATTTTTCAGCAATCCGCTCTGCAGAGAGCCCTTGGTGAATCATCTCAAATCGTTTTCTTAAATTGGGGCTGAAAGGGTCTCCAGCTCCTTTATAGCTAGACCCCATCGGCACCCGGGACATGCTTTCTACACCACCTGCAATGACGACATCCATATCTCCCGCGAGGATGGCCTGTGCAGCAAAATGAACAGCCTGCTGGCTTGAGCCGCACTGGCGATCAATCGTGGTTCCAGGGACTTCAAGCGGGAATCCGGCAATCAATGCCGCGACTCTGGCAATATCTCCTGCTTGTTCACTTACCTGTGTCACACATCCGAGGATGACATCATCAATAATGGCAGGATCTATCCCGGCTCGATTGACTAATTCTTTTAATGTTAATGCTGCCAGGTCATCTGGACGAATATCCTTTAATACTCCATTTCTTTTTCCAACAGGTGTTCGAACACCTTCTACAATGACTACTTCCCGCATCATTTTCGACCTCTCTTTTCTATAATCCAAGGTTTTTTGC
Source organism: Neobacillus cucumis (assembly GCF_016107705.1). The sequence goes on along the minus strand of NZ_JAEHGC010000006.1, from coordinate 224,694 downwards.
AATAATTGTTTTCATAATTTCATTTGTCCCTGCATAAATGCTGGATACTTGTATATCACGGAATCTTCTCGCAATCTCGTATTCTTCCATATAGCCATAGCCGCCGTGCAGCTGCATACATTCGGAGGCAATCTTCTTTGCATTTTCTGTAAGTTTCCATTTTGCCATCGAAACCTTCGTCACAACATTTTTCCCCTCGATATGTTCTCCAATCAGCTGATCTAAAAAGGCCCTGCCCATTTCAATGTCGGCCGCCATCTCTGCAATTTTAAACTGGGTATTTTGGAATTGGCTGATGGACTTTCCGAAAGCTTCACGGCTTTTTACATAATCTATTGTTAGTTTTAGCATTACCTCTGCTGCTATCTGGGCCTGTATCGCCACCACAAGCCGTTCCTGCTGCAGTTTATTCATCATATAGAGGAAGCCTTTTCCTTCCTCACCAATAAGATTATCTTTTGGAACCTTGCAATCTTCAAAAATAAGTTCAGCAGTATCCTGGCAATGCAAGCCAACCTTGTTCAGCTTTCTCCCTCTGGAAAAACCGGGGTTGCCTCTTTCTACCATCAAAAGGCTGATTCCTTTATGTTTTGGCTTGGCATTCGGGTCGGTTTTACAAGCAACTAGGATTAAATCCGATTGAATTCCATTGGTAATAAACGTTTTTTGTCCATTTACTATATAATGATTTCCATCAAATTTTGCGGTTGTTTTAATATTAGCCAGGTCTGAACCTGTCCCTGGTTCCGTCATCGCAATTGCTGTAATCAGCTCACCCGAAGCACACCTTGGCAGCCATCGCTGTTTTTGTTCTTCTGTTCCAAAGGCGGTGATGTAGGGGATGACAATATCGCTGTGAAGTCCAAGCCCCACCAATCCGGATCCTACGCGTTCGAGCTCTTCATTAATGACAACGGAAAAACCCCAGTCCACCCCACTCCCTCCATATTTCTCCTCTAAATCAGGACAAAGAAATCCCTGCTCCCCCATTTTTGTCCAAAAGGAACGAGGAATAAGGCGATTTTCCTCCCACTGTTCATAAAAGGGATATGCTTCTTTGTCCAAAAACTTTCGTAAAGATTTGCGGAAAATTTCATGATCTTCCATTAAATATGGATGGTTCATCCCACAATCACCTCTCTATGGTTTGAAAACGCTTACCATTTATATTTTACCAGATAATACCGAATTTTTTGAATATTTTATTCCAGGTTGCTCACTCCCTCTTACCTATGTCATAGGACCTTTTGCATAATTTGTAGAATTATAAATGTTGAAAATTCAGAAAATACGAAACTATAATAGTTCTGGTAGGAAAAAATTACAGAATAGGAGGGAATTTTTGTTGAAGTTTAAAAAGTTGTCGATTTTATTTGTATTAATGCTGGCAATAAATACCTTCTTTTCTTCGTTTGTTTTTGCCGAAAACACCGATAAAAAAAGTATTGTTGCCTTAGGGGATTCGATTACATATGGATGGAATCTTCAAGATCGTTCACAAGCATTTCCCTATCTAATTGGGACTGACGAATATACAGTCTTGAAAAATATTAGTGCCCCTGGCTGGAAAACTACTGATTTATTAGCAGGAATGAGCACAGCTGAGAATATGGACGCAATTAAAAATGCTGACTTGATTACTTTGGATATCGGAAATAATGATTTATTGTCACTTCCGGAAGTAAAAGTAATATTAGATCAATTAAAAGCTAACCCGCCGGTACTACCAACTCAGGACCAAATTAATGCTGCAACTGCTGCTTTAATGAATGCTATTTCAAAATTACCAGCAAATCTAGGTGCGGTAATCACAACGGTTAAAAATGTGAATCCTGATGCACCCATTATTCTTTACAACCTATATAATCCATTTGGAACCAACGCAGGTCCTTTACATGACCTTGGTGAAAAAGTTATCCCAGCTGTGAATTCACAAGTTATCAACCCTCTTGCGCAAACCTTTGGTGCCCACGTAGCTAATGCCTATTCCGCGTTTGATGGAAGACAAGCTGAATTAATTTTACCTGGGGATATTCATCCAAATACTGCTGGCCATCAAGTCTTAGCTGGCTTAGCTAATGATATTTTAAAAACCCTGGCACCTCAGGATTTTGATATTACGCTAACACCATCGACTACAGAACCAGCGGAAAAGGTAACCGTAACGGTTTCTACTACAGCAAATGAAGTTGCCAGCATGAAATGGCTGCCTGGAGAAAAAACGACGGCAGATTTCGAAGGAACTGGAACTGAGATCAAGAACAACCAGTTTGAGGTAACGGAGAATGGCAAATATACAGTGTATGTGATGGACCGGAATGAACGCGAAAAAGTAAAGATCATTGATATCAACAATATTAAACAGGCACCTGCACCTGATTTCAGCCTTGACCTAACGGCTTCGCCAACGGAGGAAACAGAAGGTCCAGTGACCATCAAAGTTTCCACCACTGCAGAAGAAGTTCTAGAGATGAAATGGCTTGCTGGTGAAAAAACGGTTGATGATTTTGCCAATGATGGGACTAACATTACCGATAACCAGTTTGATGTAACTGAAAACGGAAAATATACCGTATATGTTTTGGATGGTAGAGGGGTCCAAAAAGTAAAGGTCATTGAAATTACCAATATTAAATCCAATTCGGATGATCCTAGTAATGGAAATCCTGGAGACGACGGTACTAATAATCCTGGGGATAATCCTGGGGATACCGGTAATGACAACTCTACTGATAACCCGGGGAATGGCGGAAGCGACAATCAGACGGACACCTCTGGAGATAATGGCAGTGATCACCCGGCATCTGATTCAGCTGATAAAAGCAGCAAGAGCCCTGCATCCGCAACAGATAATTCGTTACCTGACACTGCAACATCAATGTACAATTATGCCGCATTGGGACTAGCCCTACTATTAGCTGGTATAGTGGCAATGAAGGTCCAGCAAGTAAGAAGAAAGAGAGAAAATATCTAATATAACAGGAGATCCGTTCCATTGGGGGACTGATCACAAATAAACCTGCCGCTTAAGGCAGGTTTATCTTTTGCGATATTCTTTTAAGAGGCAAAATCTTCTGAACCTTCAAAGCCCAATTCTGGTGGTCGTTTCCTGAAAAATTTGGTTATGAATAGCAAGTGAATGATTCCTAATACACTCCATATCCCCCCAAGAATTAAGGCATGTTTATCTAAATTGCTCCAGAGCCAAAAATTAAAGACAGCACCAATAAGCGGTATAATCAAATAAAACAAAATATCTCGAGGAGATCGCTTATTCCCCTTAATGAAATAATGGGAAATAACAGAAATATTGACAAATCCAAAAGCGGTAAAGGCTCCGAAATTGATAAAGGAAGTCGACGAAGCGACATCAAGTTTTAAGGCAACTAGAGAAACCAAGCCGATGATTAAAAGATTATAGACAGGAGTTTTGTATTTAGGATGAATATATCCAAAAATTCTTTTCGGAAGGACAGAATCACGGCCCATAACGAACAGAAGCCGGGCTGCACTCGCTTGGGCAGCGACAGCAGAGGCAAAAGAGCTAACAATCAATCCCGCAATAAAGATGGAAACAAACAAGTCTCCTCCTACCATCCGAATAACCTCAAATCCCCCCGAATTGACATCCTTAAAATGAAAACTAGGATGCACGAGCTGGGCGAGATACGAAACAACTACAAAAATGCCGCCACAAATCAATACCGCAAGAAATGTCGCCTTAGGAATGGTCTTTTCTGGCTGAATCGTTTCCTCTGTAAGGGTAGAAATAGAGTCAAATCCAAGGAAAGAGTAAGCGGCGATCGCAGCCCCTGCAAAAATCACCGGAATAGAAAATTGACCTGTAAACAAAGGGGTAATCGATACTAAGCTGCCCGTTCCCGTCATTAAACTTTTTGCACTCAAAACGATAAAAATACCAATCACAAGAAACTGGAGCATCATCAGCCAAAAATTCAACTTGGTTGCTAATTTGATTCCTAATATGTTTATTACCATAGGTGGAATGATAAAAATCAGGACAGACACCCAGAAAGGGATCGCCGGAATCGCTGCAGATAAAGTATAGGCAGTCAATACACAAATGGCCATCGGTAAGAACACATAATCCAATAAAAGAACCCATCCGATCATGAAGCCGAGATGTGAACCGATCGCTTTCCGTGTATAGGTATAAGCGGAACCAGCTACAGGAAAAGCCTTGATCATTTGGGAATAGCTATACGCAGTAAAAAGCATCGCAATGATGGTAATTAGGTATGCGCTTACAATTAATCCGTGTGTCGTTTCTGATAAAACACCAAAGGTCGTAAACACCACTGCAGGAGTCATGTAGGCGATACCAAATAAGGTGATCGGAACGAGGGTTAGCGTTCGGTTTAATGATTGATTATTTTCCATCCATATACCTCCATCTATATAGTTCCATCCCATTGCTAACGATTGATTTCAAGTTTCTCATCAAAAGAATTCTTCTCCAGGTTGACAATCTGCAGCCTGCGTTCATTTAAATAGTGATAATGCTTCCTGCTCTCCAGAACGAGCGACAAGTCGATTGAAGCCGAAACCACCTCTTCTTGTTGAGTACAGACCTCCACCAGAATCCGCCCGTATGGATCAACGATCATACTCCCTCCGACAAATTCAGTAACTTCCCCGCCATCACGGCCTTCGCCAATCCGGTTAGCCATCGCAACGAAAATCTGATTTTCCTGGGCCCTGGCCTGAAGCGCTACACGATGAACGGGACCGTACGGGTGCATATTACCATCCGTCACGATTAATAATTCTGTTCCCAAACTTGCCACCGCACGGGCTGTTTCTGGGAACTCAATGTCGTAGCAAATAAGAAGTCCTAGTTTGGTACCATTCCAAGTGCAGCTTTGAAAACTATTGCCCGCTTCCACCCTGGAAGCTTCTCCCACCCACAGATGGGTTTTGCGGTAAGAAAGCAATAACCCCGTTGGCCCTACAAGAACCGTTGTATTATAAACATTCTCGCCGTCTCTTTCATAAAGACCGGCAACAATCAAGGTGTCTGCCTCCCGGGCCTTCTGTTCTAAATGGTGAACGACAGGTCCATCCAGCGGCTGCGCTAAAGTACGGCAGACCTCCCTTTCTGGAAATCCCATGACATAAGTCTCCGGAAAAACAATGAGATCATGATGGGTGCCATACTCCTCAATCACTTCATCCATTCGAGCAAGATTTTTTTCAATTCGGCCATCTTCACAGGCCAGCTGCGCTAATGCAATTCGAAGCGTTTCCATTCCATTCCTCCTATTAACTTTTATGGTCAACTCTCCCTTAATAATGCAATTAGCGTGCCAAACGAAAAAACCCCGCTAGAATAACAAAACTTCAACATACCAATCAAGGGTATGTAAGTTTAAACTTACACTGTAAGTCAAAGTGCACACATAATAGTAAATGAGCACGCATTTTTCATAGGATGTCAGTTTAAACTAACAGTGTTAGTCTATAATTACACCCCTTCTTCGTTATGGATACTCAATCTTTTCATCTTTTGATAGAGAAGAGGACGGGATATTTTCAGGAGCTCCGCAGCTTTGGTTTTATTTCCTTTACACATTTTCAGCACTTGAATGATCGCCTCCCGCTCCGCATGCTTTTTGATTTCTTCGAGCGGGTTATGATGTTCGATAAATTCGAAGGGATCTTTCTCTCTTTCCAAAAGGTAATCGAAATGTTCAATTTTCAACTCGCGCTCCTGCCAGCCAATCCGGTTCATCGCCCTTTCAATCATGTTTTGAAGCTCTCGAATATTCCCGGGCCATTTATAATTCATTAACATTTCCATCACTTCATTCGAAATCGTTTCGACATTTCGATTTAGAATTGGATTGAAGCCATTGATGAAGGATTGTGAGATTAACGGGATGTCCTCCACTCTTTCTCTTAAGGGAGGAATATGGATATTAATGACATTTAATCGATAAAATAAATCCTCTCGGAATTTCCCCTCTTTTACGAGAGTTTTCAGGTTTTCATTGCTCGCCGTTATGATGCGAATGTCAATGGGAACCGTATATTTACCACCCACTCGATCGATCTCTTTTTCTTGTAAGGCTCTAAGGATTTTTGGCTGTAAGGTGTAAGGCATTTGATTAATTTCATCCAAAAACAGCGTTCCATGATTGGCCATTTGGAATTTCCCTTCTTTTCCTCCCTTTTTAGCACTTGTAAAGGCGCCCTCCTCATACCCAAACAACTCCGATTCAAAGAGTTCCGTTGGGATAGCCGAACAATTAATCCGGACAAAATTCCCCTGGCTTCGAGAACTCAGATCATGAATCGCGTGAGCTACCAGCTCTTTTCCTGAGCCTGTTTCCCCACTAATCAATACGGTGGATTGGGTACTGGCCGCCTTCCGGATTTCTTCTCTCAACCGTTTGGTAGCCGGACTTTCCCCAATGATATGGTTAATCGTATACTTTGCACTCTGAAGACGTTTTAACTCATTTTTGAAATAGTTCAATTCTTGATTAAGGCTTTCTATTTTTTTCACAAAATTATTCAGCAAATAATAGTTATCAAACAAATCGTACTCGACCACGCCAAAAAACGTTCCGTCTTTTTCATAGATAGGGTAACGGGTACTAATAAGGGTGGCATTTTCTAAAAAATAGGGGTCGGCAATGGCGGGTGTTTTCATTTCAACCGTTTTATGAATTTTCGTGGTGGGAATTACATCGTGAACATGTTTTCCAATAATCTCTTTCAGATCCACCTTAATGGAGTCTGCCGTTTTTTGATTCATATATATGATTTTCGCATCTTTATCCACGACAACTAACCCGTCAATATATTCTAAAATTAAGTGACATTGCTCCAATGAAAGCATAATGCATCCTCCCAGGAATTTGATCTGGTACCAAACTCTATTAATATAAAGATGTTACCATTTTTCCTATTTTTCCGTTATCATAAAATTTAGTTAATAGATTTTTAATTGAACGGAGCGATGGTATGAAAAAGAGAAAAATGGTCATTACCCATAAATTAACACAGCAGCAAATTAACCAAATCCAAGAACTCATCCCTGATTGGGATTTAATCGTTGGAAAGGATAAAGAATTTTGGCAAGAGCACCTGCAGGATGCAGAAATTATTGCTGGTTGGAAACGGGGACTTGAAGAATATTGCCTCACCCCTGATTCAAAACTAAAATGGCTTCAGACATGGAGTGCCGGAGTCAACTCCCTGCCACTTGAAAAACTGGAGTCAAAAAACGTTTTCGTAACGAGCGCCAATGGTGTGCATTCCTATCCTATTTCTGAAACTATCTTTGGCTTAATGCTAGGGTTAACGAGAAAAATCCATACCTATGTAAAGAACCAGCAATCGAAAAAATGGCACCATGCAAATATGGGCTTGGAATTACATGAAAAGACGATTGGAATTTTAGGTGTTGGGGCAATCGGAAAAGAAACCGCAAAAATAGCGAAAGCCTTTGGTATGCATGTAATCGGCCTCCGTCACTCTGGAAATCCTGAAGAATATGTCGATGAAATGTATACACCGAACGAACTCAATGCCCTCCTGCCAAATTGTGATTATATTGTGATTACCATGCCATTAACGAAGGAAACGTATCAATTAATCGGAAAAGAGCAATTTGATCAAATGAAACCTTCTGCCTTTATCATCAATATTGGTCGTGGTGAAATTGTCGTAGAAAAGGATTTAGTTCAAGCACTGCAAAACGGAAAAATTGCCGGTGCCGGGCTTGATGTTTTTGAAAAAGAACCATTGACTGAAGAAAGTCCGTTATGGGAAATGGAGAACGTGATTATTACCCCGCACACTTCCGGCTCAACTGAACATTATAATCAGCGGGTAATTGAAAAAATACTTATTCCAAATTTAAAAAGCTATCTTTCCGGACAAACTCCATCAGAAAATCTAGTAGATTTTTCGAAAGGCTACTAGTAGTCTATGGCGCAAATCACCATTGAAAAAACAAAAAGGCGAAGCGTCAAATTTTTAAAGATTCTTATACCGGCTCTTCTTCTCTTTCTGCTCGCTGTTAATTTTTTGCCTGTTCAGCCTATTAAGGAGAAGCCATTTTTCAAAAATAACCGTCCGTTGGTTGTTGCCCATCAAGGCGGTGAACTACTCGCTCCCTCCAATACAATTGCGGCATTTTCTAATGCTGCAAAACTTGGGGTTGATGCACTCGAAACGGACCTCCATATAACAAAAGATGGGCAGTTAGTAGCCATCCATGACCCGACTGTTGACCGAACAACGAATGGACATGGGGCTGTAAAAGACTTGACCCTAAAGGAAATCCAAAAGCTTGATGCCGGATACCATTTTAAAGACCTGCACGGTCAATACAGTTTTCGTGGCAAAGGTGTTTATATTCCAACCGCTGAAGAGATTTTTCAAAGGTTCGGGAACATGAGGATTGAAATGGAGATTAAGGATGATAATCCGCCGGAGCGATATGAAGAAATGGCAAAAAAGCTCTGGGCTTTAATTGAAAAATATCACATGGAGGATAAAATTCTCGTTGCCTCTTTTGACCAAAATATTCTTAAAACCTTTGATAAGTATGCAAAGGAACGAGTGGCTACTTGTGCTGGTAAACAAGAGGTGACAAAATTTGTTATGTTTCATAAGTTCTTTTTACGGGATTTATATCAGCCGCAGGTGGATGATTTTCAGTTACCCGTTGCGGATAGCGGTTTCGATTTAACGGACAAGAATTTGATCGATGGTGCACATCGGCGCGGCATGCAAATTCATTACTGGACCATTGATGACCCGAAAACGATGAAAAAATTAATTGCATCCGGTGCAGATGGGATATTAGCCAACCGTCCGGATTTACTGCTTAAGGTGATGAAAGGGATGGGGAAATAATCCAAATAATTCCTTGGATTAACAGCACATGAACCTCTATCACAGGTCATAGTTCCCGTTCCTCTCTGATTTCTCTCGGCGCGGGTACTATCATGGGCGCTCAGTTCCCGTTCCTCCCTATATTCTCTCGGCACGGGCACTATCATAGGCGCTCAGTTCCCGTTCCTCTCTGATTTCTCTCGGCGCGGCCACTATCATGGGCGCTCAGTTCCCGTTCCTCCCTATATTCTCTCGGCACGGGCACTATCATAGGCGCTCAGTTCCCGTTCCTCCCTATATTCTCTCGGCACGGGCACTATCATAGGCGCTCAGCTCCCGTTCCTCTCTGATTTCTCTCGGCACGGGCACTATCATGGGTGCTTAGCTCCCATTCCTCTCTGATTTCTCTCGGCACGGGCACTATCATAGGCGCTCAGTTCCCGTTCCTCTCTGATTTCTCTCGGCACGGGCACTATCATAGGCGCTCAGTTCCCGTTCCTCTCTGATTTCTCTCGGCACGGGCACTATCATGGGTGCTTAGCTCCCATTCCTCTCTGATTTCTCTCTGCACGGGCACTATCATAGGCGCTCAGTTCCCGTTCCTCTCTGATTTCTCTCGGCACGGGCACTATCATAGGCGCTCAGTTCCCGTTCCTCTCTGATTTCTCTCGGCACGGGCACTATCATGGGCGCTCAGTTCCCGTTCCTCTCTGATTTCTCTCGGCACGGGCACTATCATGGGTGCTCAGTTCCCGTTCCTCTCTGATTTCTCTCGGCACGGGCACTATCATGGGCGCTCAGTTCCCGTTCCTCTCTGATTTCTCTCGGCACGGGCACTATCATGGGTGCTTAGCTCCCATTCCTCTCTGATTTCTCTCGGCACAGGAACTATAATGGGTGCTCCGTGCCCGTACACTACGTAAATAACCCAAACCGGGCACTTTCCTTTCAAATTGAATTTTTTTACCTCTAAAATAAAAAAAATGACGTGTACTCACACGTCATTTTTGCACCCGTCCTCCGGGCGGCCCATTAATACACCGTTTGCGCACCATTTCCCGCAACCGTAATCCATTCAAACTGTCGAAGACGTACTTCAAATAATGTCAATGGATCGCGAAACATTTCAGGATTGGTGTTCATTTTTGTAAGAATATCTTGATTGGTATGAACCTCTGATTGTGCCTCTTCAATAGCTCGTGAGACAACACTGGCCGGATACCTAAAAAACAGGCTAATGTCCCGCTCCAATGCTTTTTCAAACAATTCAAATTGCTGGAAAAAGCGGTCATTAACCAGAACAACCGTTTCAGAGTAATCATCGTTTTCAACAAAATTTTTGTACTTATTAAACAGCATCGTTTTGTTTTGCGACAACGCCCCTAACAATTTCCCTGCACTTTTTAGCAGGAACTGTGAAGGTGTCCGGCGCAGCAGGATATTGAGCGGTTCTAATATAAATCGGCTTGTCATTCGGTCCGTATCCCGACGCCAATCATCGAGCACCTTAAAATCACATTCCAGCTTAAACCTTTCCTCTCCGTACATTGCGTTAAAGCCCTCTGCCATTTCGTCTAGGAATTGTTGGCTTTGAGTGAATTCCTCTTTCGTTTGCCCAATCCAATCCTGCAAAGAGGAGTAATATTTCGGAAGCACCGTACCCTCTAAATATTCCTGAATTCTTTTGTTCATTTCGGAATTAAGCTCAAGATGTATGTTACTAAAATCACTGTTTTCCTTAATTAAAGAAGAACATTCCTTTAACATTTTTGGCACAGCCTCAGAAATTTCCTTTTGGAGACTCTTCTTAATCTCACGATAACTTCGAGTAATGGTCTCCGTTTTTTGTGATTCAGCATCCTTTATCTGATTGAGAGCACCCGTTAATTTCATGTGCATCTCTTCATTCCAGCGCACTGATTCAATTAATTGGTTCTCCACATTAATCCGTTTTTGCAGCAATTCCGTAATAGTCGAACGGATAAAAAATAATAATTTTGCCAGCCGATTATCTTCGATATTTCTGGTACTTTTTATCGATCGAATAAACTCTTTCAATTCACCTAACTGTTGACCGCGGTCATTTTGCGCTGAAAAAGCTAAAATCTTTGAATCCGGTAAGTAGGAATGGATTTCCGCTTTTGTTTCATTAAAGATTTGTATCATATCCTGTTCGTTCGCAATCGTATCCATTTTATTCAAGAGAAAATGGATAGGAATATTAGGCGCCTGGTCATGGATTTGTGATAGAATTCCCCGTTCCTTAGCAGTAAACGGTGCATTGGCATCTAGAACAAATAATACCGTGTCCGCTGCATGGATTTGTTTCATTACTTCATACTGATTTCCATTTAGCCCTGGAGTATCAATGATGGAAAGTTGATTCTCCTGCAAAAATCGGACTGGTCGCTTAAACTCGAAAATGGACTCTAAAGCATTTCGGCGCCGATCCATTCGTTCTTGGAAGTCAGCTAGCCCAGCCAATTGGATAATTTCCTGATTATTTATCTCAAAAACATCAAGATCAGGATGATCCATAAACATCACAACAGATGATGTCGGACTATCCTGCAAATCTTCTCCGCAAATGGTATTAACAAATGTAGATTTACCCGTTCCACTAAGTCCAGTTAGGACAAGATGATGGGTTTCAAAATTAATCAGCTGCTGAACCATCCATTTCAGGCGATTATTTTCACCCATATCATTCTTCTCTGCCCATTGCAAAATCGAATCAAACAATTTTAAGCATTCTTCGAGTTCATCTATTTCATGTTCCGTATTACTGATAATCTTTTCTGCCTCACTCACAACGTTCATATTAATGCTTACTGGAAATAACTCGTTCCATGAAAGGACTGCAGCTGATGCGATGACCATATGAGATGGACTAGATATTCGAATCCAATTGGTCAATAAATCAGGAATTAAATCGGTTAATTCTTTAATTAAATACCTTCCATCAATCAAGCTGAAATAGGTGTCTTTATAAAGGGTTGAAAGTTCTTCCCAGTGATCGTTTTGATTTGTTTCTAAATTGAATAAAAGCTGATTCATTTCTTTTATCCAAGTAAAATACAAATCTTCCCTTTCATAACTATTCCATAAAGCAACCGCTAACTGTTCAAACAAATTCCTGTCTAATGTATAAACTACGTTCAAAGCATGTGAAAAATAGCCTGGCGGCAATTGTTTGGTTACACCATTTTTAATATAGGAAATAACCACTTCAAACCATTCCGGAGTAACCGTTCGATTCGCTTCATTTACAGCAAGTTCAATAGCATTCTCCCAGTCAAGCCGGTCCTCAAAAAACCTCCTGGCGATTTCTGTAACCTGCGGATAATCCGGATTGGAAAGAACCGTTTTCTTGATGACTTCGACTGCTGAGTCCATTTTTCCGCGTTCGTTATAAAGTGTAAATAACTGTAAAGCTACTTCAGTCTTTAAGGTAAGATTGTCGGTTTCAATTGCGGTATACAAGTCCTCCGCATTGGACAACAGCCCCATTTCGTAATAAGCATCTGCTGTATTTTTTTGCGCCCATGGCTCCAGTTCATTGATAATGTTTCCCCATTTAAAAATGGCTGTCTCAAAGTCTCTATTGTGAAAATACACTTCACCTTGTGCAAACCGTATATAGGATAAATCCGGTATATCCTTTTGCATTTCTTCTTGATAGGCATCCCCGAGAACACGAATCGGATGTACCTCTTCATGTTCATTAATGAACATGCTATAGTACTGTTTTTCTGTTAGCTGCTTTTCTAACGACATTGTTTTCCCTCCAATTGCAAGCACTTCTATGTCATTCATATGGAAAAGAGGCATATTTATTCCTCATACTATTCGAACAATGGGACGATTATAAGTCCATAACAGAATAATTCTACCAAATGAATTTTTAAAAGCGATTTCAGTTATGTTTCATTTCGGAGACAAAGCTTTTGAAATCGCTTTTTTTCTCCGCTTTTACACCGTATAATGTTGTCAAAGAAAGATAAGGAGCAATCATTTTGGAAAAGGAACAGGCAGTCTCACTCAGTAATTGTATAGAAAAGTGGAATGGCACTAGTTATGAAATCACTCAGTTAAAAACAGTTGACGGTACCTTACCAAAGTTTCATCAATGGACAAAGGGAAAATCCGTTGTAGCGAGTTATAAAGTTACCCGGATTGAATATGATACAAGCTACTACTTTATATTTATTGACTGGCATAGAAACGACAAATATTATTTAGTGATTTATACGCATGATAAATCGACGACCGTCGCTGAAATTCGCAATGTGGAAAAAATCAACGGGGACCTGCATCTGCTATGGGCATATAATCCATTAAAGAGAGACGGAAAAAATGCAGAACGGAAAGCCTATTTTAAACAAATGTTCGGCTCTGTGACTGTTCAGATTAAGCTTCCTTCATCCCCCCTTGAATTAGCCGAATTCTTTGACCAACTATTTCTTCTTTGTTCAAGAAGGATAAAAGCGGACCAGATTGTCGAAGTCTTTGATTTTGATGATCCACATAAATTTGAACGATAGTAAATTGAAAGGAGGCCTTTAGCGGGCCTCCCTTTCATTTTTTATAAAACCTTACTCAAAAATGACTTCGTTCTCTCTTCTTGCGGGTTATCAAATAGCTCACTTGGAACATTTTCCTCAACGATTAGTCCGCCGTCCATAAAAATGACCCGGTCTCCGACTTCCTTGGCAAAGCCCATTTCATGCGTGACGACAACCATCGTCATACCTTCCTTTGCGAGCTGCTTCATTACCTCTAATACCTCTCCGACCATTTCCGGATCAAGTGCTGAGGTTGGCTCATCGAAAAGCATGATTTTCGGTTCCATCGCCAGTGCCCTTGCAATTGCAACACGCTGCTTTTGTCCCCCGGAAAGCGAATCCGGGTAGGCATTCGCCTTTTCGGCCAACCCTACCTTTTTCAATAACTCCAGACCTTTTGCTTTCGCCTTTTCGGCAGATACATTCCTTACCTTCATCGGTGCAAGCATTATATTTTCAATGACGGTTTTATGCGGAAATAGGTTAAATTGTTGAAACACCATTCCTACATCTGTCCGCACTTTATTAATATCTGTCTTTTTATCAGTTATATCGATTCCCTCAATCAAGACATGTCCGCCTGTGATGGTTTCTAGTAAGTTAATACAGCGAAGAAAGGTCGATTTCCCTGATCCGGAAGGCCCAATGACAACAACCACTTCCTGGGGTTTTACGGTAACGTTAATATCTTTTAAAACTTCATGATTACCAAAGCTTTTTTTCAAATTGGTTACTTTAATCATTCTGTGGCCAACCTTCTTTCAAGTCGAGATAGCAGGAAGCTTAAGGAAAGAGTTAACACTAAATAAATCGCGGCTGCTGTAAGATATGGCTCCCATACACGGTAATACTGCCCTTGCATGGCTTGTCCCCAGTACATAAGCTCTGGTGCCGCTATGAGCGCTGCGAGGGAGGAATCTTTGATTAATACAATAAATTCATTTCCAAGTGGCGGAATCATACGTTTAAAAGCCTGCGGCAGAATGACAAATCGCATCGATTGTACATGGTTCATACCTAATGAACGGGCTGCTTCCATTTGTCCTTTATCAATTGATTGAATCCCGGCACGGAAGATTTCAGCAATGTAGGCAGCTGAGTTTAAAGAAAGTGCAACAATGGCTGCCACAATCGCATTGGTTTCGCCAAGGAATACTGGAACCACAGCAAAATGGATGAGCAATATTTGAACCATAAACGGTGTCCCGCGGAAAAAGGCAATATACCATTTAAACGGTAGTGCTGCCCATTGATTCTTCATCATTTTTCCTAATCCAATTAATAGCCCCAGTACTGTTCCAATGATAATACTGCCAATGGAAAGCCCAATCGTTAATAGGGTTCCCTTCAAGAAAAAAGGACCATACTCAGCTAATAAATCCCAACGAAAATCCATTCATTAACCCCCTCAATCTTTTTTAAAAAAATATATCTTTTACACTTTAGTTGTTTATCGCATTAAAATATTTAAAGTAGAAGCAAAAATTGCGTAACGGCTAGTTTTTTAGCGTTACGCAATTTTCATCTTCTATTGTTGCTTTAACGAATTTAAATCCGGTTCAAACTTAAACCATTTTTGATAAATTTTTGTGTATTCACCATTTTCCATCATCTTCTTAATCGCCTGATCAAATTCTGCCTTTATCTTGCTTCCTTTTGGAAACAATACGCCATAAAACTCTTTATCAAATGCAGAATCATCTGGAATGACCACAAAATTTTCATTAGGATTATTTTTCACATATTGCTCAACAACTGTGTTATCAGCGACCACTGCATCAGTACCGCCGCTCTTAAGCTCCATAATCGCTAGATTATTATCTTTGAACTTTTTAAGTTTCGAGTTATTTTTTCCAAACAGAGCTTCTACCGCCGATTGACCTGTTGTACCATTCTGTACGGCAACTACTTTCCCTTTCAAATCTGCAGCACTTTTAATAGCACTGTCTTTCGGAACTAAAATTTCATTCTTAGATAAAAAGTATGGAGTAGAGAAATCATAGGTTTGTTTCCGCTCGTCATTGATCGTGATTGCTCCTACACCGATATCGGCATTTTTTCCTTTAATTTCAACAAATAGCGGTTCCCAGCCCACATGCTCAACTTTGATGTTATAACCGGCTTCTTTTGCAGCCGCTTGAATAAAATCAATATCAAAGCCAACAATTTTCCCTTTATCCATGTATTCAAATGGCGCGTAAGCCGCATTTGTTACAACTCGTAAAGTCTTCTTTTGATCTCCTTTTGCACTGCCATTTGTCTTTTCGCTCGTTCCACAAGCTGATAGAACAAACATCAATGCCACGACTAAAATGGTAGAAAAAATCTTAACCTTCTTCATTTTGTACCCCCCAATATTTTTCTATAAAAATATTAATAATATTTTGAATATACAATATTATAACCTACTTTTAAAGAATTTTCTACAAATATCAGGAATATTTTGAACATACATGATTATAACTACCACTGTATTCTTATTCAATATGTAATAAATTACTATTTTAATAAGATAAATAATGCTTTGATCATATTTTTTATCGGAATAAAAATTGCGTAACGGCAAATGGTTACGCAACTTTATTCTTTCCTATTGTTGTTTCAATGCATTTAAATCCGGATCAACCTTAAACCATTTTTGATAAATCTTTGTGTATTCTCCATTCTCAATCACTTTTTGAATCGCTTTATCAAAATCAGCTTTTAACTTGCTGTCCTTTGCAAACATTAATCCATAGAATTCTTTTTCAAATGCAGAGTCATCTGGAATGACTACAAAATTTTCATTTGGATTATTTTTTACATATTGTTCAACTACTGTGTTATCAGCAACAACTGCATCGGCACCGCCGCTCTTAAGTTCCATAATCGCTAGATTGTTGTTTTTGAATTTTTTAAGATTCGAATTATTTTTGCCAATTAGCGCTTCGACTGCTTCCTGGCCAGTTGTACCATTTTGTACGGCAACTACTTTATCTTTTAGATCTGCAGCGCTCTTAATTGGGCTATCCTTTGGAACTAAGATTTCGTTTTTAGAAAGGAAGTATGGAGTAGAAAAATCATAGGTTTGTTTACGCTCATCATTAATTGTAATCGCAGAAATTCCAAAATCAGCAGTCTTTCCTTTAATTTCTACGAATAACGGATCCCAGCCAACATGTTCAAGTTTTACATTATACCCTGCTTCTTTTGCAACAGCATTAAGGAAGTCAACATCAAAACCAACTACTTTACCTTTATCCATATACTCGAATGGTGCATAAGCCGCATCGGTTACGACTCGTAAAGTTTTCTTTTCCTGTTCCTTAGAACTACCACTTGTTTTTTCACTCGTTCCACAGGCTGATAAAACAAACATCAAGGAAAAGACTAAAAGCGTTGAAAAGATTTTAAACTTCTTCATTTTCTACCTCCAATGTTTTTTTATAAAAATATCAATAATATTTAGAATATACAATAATGCCTATCATTTTTAAAGTGTTTTCTGAAAATATTGATAATTTTTCTGTGTTTCATGATTCTATTGAACTATGTATTTTTATTCAGTGTTTAGTTTATTACTATTTTAATACACTAAATCATTAACTAAATGAATAGCATGCTTAGTTAAGCCCTCTTCTGCCAAAAAATTTTTGGGATAAAACCTTCCACCGGTGCTTCAATTTGTTTGTTAATTTTTCTAACAGCTTCACTGACAAAAAGGAAAAAAATAGCTATCTTAACATTACAAACCATCGAAAGGAAGATTTATATGTATCGAAAAAACGATATCCAACTGGCAGCCAAAATAGTGAAATTAGATTTATTACGAGACGAACTGTATGAAGAATTAATGAAACAGCTCGGCTCCAAAGCACATGAACTTTTAAGGAAAATTCAAAATCAGTAAAGGAGTGAGAAGCATGTCTACACATTTGCGTATAGGTATAGACACCCTAAAAAAATATTACATTAATAAGTTAATTCACTCTGGTCTTGATAAAGATTTCAAAACTGAATTAGATTCCCTTACTTTAAGCGAATTAAAATTAATCCTTAAAAATCAAATTCCCAATCAAAAATGATTCCACATCCAATCCATTTTATAATATCAAAATTATAGAAAAATTCATTCAAATGTGAGAAGATGTAACATAAACTGTTATAAAGTTTACATTCTTTTAAAAATAGATGAATAGAGTGTGGTGAGAAATGATATGGGAAAAGATTTGTCTTATAAAGATAAGAAGGTTATTACCATCGGAGTAGTCAGAGATCTAACCGGTCTATCCGAAAGGCAAATCCGCTATTACGAAGAAAGAAAACTCATTTTCCCAGAAAGATCAGGCGGTGGCAGTCGAAAATATTCCTTTAACGATGTTGAGTTATTAATGGACATAGCAAATAAGATTGAAGACGGAATACAAACTCACGAGATTAGACGAGAAATGCTTCGTGAACAAAAGAAGCAGAATCAGGAAGAAATACGCAGGAAAATGATCCAAGGGCAACTAAACGCGCAATTTGGCTTAAGGAAAGGTCAATAAACTGAAAAAACTTGAAATATTTTTTGGAGCTTAGGCCTCGCTTTTACATTTGAAGCAGGCTTTTTATTTTGCCCCCGCTGTTACTTTAGCAATCTTACAACATTCTAAAAACCGTGTGAGATAATCTAACATAATTATAGAAACCAACCTCACATTCATGCAAAAATACAACTACAGTGAATGTTAACAATTTTAACATTATAAATAGGGGGAGAACGAATGGATACTTTGTTTTTATTAAACAGTTTATGGGTGATGGTAGGTGCAGTCCTTGTGATTCTCATGATTGGAGGTTTTATCCTTCTTGAAACAGGATCTACTCGAATGAAAAATGCAGGTCATATTGCTGGCAAAACGATTCTAACCTTTAGCATAAGCTCCATCCTATTTTGGGCTGTAGGATATGGATTAACCTTTGGAAAAGGAAATGAACTGATTGGCCTTTCCAATTTTTTCTATTCCGGTTATGAAATCAAAGGATTATCTCTATCCGGTTCCGTATTCTTCATGTTCCAATTAGCTTTTGCCGGTATTTCTCTAACCATCGCCTTTGGCGGTTTTGCCGAACGAGCGAAATTAGCTGCCTATCTTGTGTTCGCTGTTCTTTTTTCAGTACTTGTTTATCCGCCAATTGCTCATTGGATTTGGGGGGGCGGCTGGTTGGCAGAACACGGAAAACAAGATTTCGCCGGTTCAACAGTCGTCCATTTAACTGGTGCTATGGCGGCACTAGCGGCTACCATTCTACTAAAACCACGGATTGGAAAATATAATAAAGACGGATCACCTAATAATATCGCTGGGCATAACCAAGTTTTTACAGCATTAAGTGTTTTGCTTTTATGGGTTGGCTGGTTTGGATTCAATGCAGGGAGTACATTATCTGCAGACAAAGCATTTTTTGGATTTGTTGCCCTAAATACAAACTTGGGTGCAGCAGCTGGTACTGTTGCAGCAATGATGATCTCATGGATGGTTATAGGAAAAGCAGATGTGCCAATGATGTTAAATGGCGCTCTAGCAGGATTGGTTGCCATCACTGCTTCCTGTGGCTTTGTCGATACATGGGCTGCTGTCGTAATCGGTTTTATCTCTGGCATCCTTGTATTTTATAGCATTCGTTTCTTTGAGAAGAGAAAAATCGATGATCCGATTGCTGCTTTATCGGTCCACGGTACGGCCGGGGTCTGGGGAACACTTTCAAATGGCTTGTTTGCAACAAAGGAATTGGCAACCGTAGGTAAACCAGGGTTATTTTATGGGGGAGGCTTTCACCAATTAGGCATTCAAGCTATGGGGGTCATCACATGCGCCGCTTACGCATTCATTGTATCCTTTATTATTTTGGCCATAATGAAGGCGGTTATGAATGGGTTACGCGTTACGGAGGAAGAAGAAATTATTGGACTGGATATGAGCGAGCATGGAAGCTATGGTTATCCTGAATTAATCAAAGCAGAACAAAAACTGAAAGCTTAATAATCTTTTAGTAAAAATGCGGTGTCCAATCTCTTTTCGCAAGCGGAGGGATTGCACCGCTATATCCTTTTTTACAGTTAGGAGGGAAAAAATGACCTATGGAAGCTTCCAAGAAATCAGATCCTTTAGAGAAAGTCAGTTAAACGATGCCGTTTGGGATCATTTCCGATTAAATCATTTACATGACGAAATCATTCAGCATGTCATAAAGACTGCCATCAAGCATGTTACTCAACTCCTCGGACCTCCCCCATCCCCTTTTTCTTTCTTTGTTATGGGAAGTGCAGGCAGATTTGAACAATCCATATGGAGTGATCAAGATCATGGAATCATCTATCAAAATCCAAGTAAAGCAGCACAGGAATATTTCCTCGCATTAGGGAAAGAAATCTCACATGGACTCTACATAGCAGGGTATGCATTTTGCGAAGGCGGAGTAATGGCTGATCATCCTTTATGGTGCAAATCCTATCCTGATTGGCAGCGACAATTATTGGATTGGATGACCGATGCATCCTGGGAAACCATTCGGTATTTATTAATCTTTATGGATGGACGGTCTCTTTATGGAGAATCCGTCTATATTCAAGAATTAAAAGTAATGGTTTTTCAAAAGGTTGAAAAGAATGTTCTGCTGCCATCCATTTTGAAAAATACCTTGCATGTAAAAAAGGGAGTCGGCATATTAGGACAACTATTAGTAGAAACACACGGGAATCATGCCGGCTCGCTTAATTTGAAAGAAATGGCCATTTTACCATATGTAAATGCTGTTCGGGTATTGGCCATTCAAAATCATCTGCAAGAGACTTCCACGCTTTCAAGACTTAGTCAACTAAAGATAAAAGATCACACTATCTATAAACAGCATTTCTTAAAATTACTAGAATACAGGCTGCATTTCGGAAATCATTCCGATTATGAATCCGGGCATTATTTACCTATTGCCTCACTGGACAAAATTCAACGTAAAGAAGTTAGAAACATCATAAAAAACGGCATGACTCTCCTTCAATCAACCATCAAGCTAGTAGGCAAGGGGGATTAACTTGAGAATGAATGAAATGATTCAATACTTTAAGCAAATATCAGGAAAACTGGGTTCAAACTTTTACACAGGATTCCAGGATACGCATAATCTGCAACAATTATCTTTTATAAGAAACTTGCAAAAAGAATTGAAAGACACTAAAGTCTTGGACGTTCCCTTGCATGAATTAAATTTTACAGTTTTTGACTTGGAAACATCGGGCTTTTTCCCTGAAAAGGGAGACCGGATCCTTTCCATTGGGGCTGTTAAAATGAAAGGGACTACGATTATATCGGATCAAACCTTTTATACCCTTTTAAAATCTGAACACCCTATTTCCGATGAAATTTCTTTATTAACCAAGATACAAACGGATGAACTACAAAACGCCCCCGAAGGGAAAGAGGTGTTACTCCAATTCTATCAGTTTATTAAGAGGGATATTCTTGTAGCCCATCATTCCAAACATGAAAAAGCCTTTATGCAAAAAAGCTGCTGGGATCACCTGA
The DNA here is from genome assembly GCF_016107705.1 of Neobacillus cucumis. The sequence goes on along the minus strand of NZ_JAEHGC010000006.1, from coordinate 203,714 downwards.
AAATAAGATTTGTCCATCGAATCATTGATACATCTTTTCTGATCCGATTATCCAATCCACAATGGAAATCGTTCTCACTTGATGATATCTGCCAAGAATGTGGAATTGAGATAAAAAACCGCCACCATGCACTGGGAGATGCGATGATGACTGCTCAAATTTGGCGGTATTATTTAAATAAAGCACAAGAGATGGGGTTTAAAAATTTAAGAGAAGTGTATGAATACCTTGCAAAATCATATAATTAACAATTCTAAAATAATAAAAATGGTAAAAAATAGGATGTGTTATCGTTAGTAAAATTGTATCACTGACTGCCATTTTTTCCTTTATAACCCCATAAATTCCTCTCATTTTTCTCCTGCTATTATCAAAAAAGATTGTGAAATAAAAATTTTTAAAATTTTTTTATTCTTAGGTTTTCCTTATCGTTACAACATTGTAAACGCTACCAGCTTTTACGATTAGTTTGAATTGTCAGATTTTTATGTTGACCATGTATACAAATGGAGTTATGATAACTGACAATAAAACTTATACGAAAGTGATAAGTTGAACACAGCCTTTTACATTCTTCCATAAATAGAAGGAGCTAGGCTGATCATTTACAACCATTTTTAAAATATGAATGATGAGAATTTAGATGAATTTGTTACAACAGACGGAGTCGCTTATTATCCATCTGCTGCAAACCACGCAATTGTAAGTTAGGAGGCGCGAAAATATGCGCAGCGATATGATTAAAAAGGGGATTGACCGTGCTCCCCACCGCAGCCTATTATACGCAACTGGGGTAAAAGTGAGTGATCTTGACAAGCCGTTCATCGGTGTATGTAACTCCTATATTGATATTATCCCTGGTCACAGACACCTTAATCATTTCGGTGAGATTGTGAAAGAAGCCATTCGTGAGGCAGGCGGAATACCTTTTGAATTTAATACCATCGGCGTAGATGATGGTATCGCAATGGGACATATCGGGATGAGATACTCCCTTCCAAGCAGGGAAATCATCGCTGATAGTGCCGAAACAGTAATAAACGCACACTGGTTTGATGGTGTGTTTTATATTCCAAACTGTGACAAAATCACACCGGGAATGTTGATGGCAGCCGCCAGAACCAATGTCCCTTCAGTCTTTGTTTCAGGCGGACCAATGGAAGCGGGAAAAACTGCATCCGGAGAAAACCTTTCTTTAACCTCTGTTTTCGAGGGTGTTGGAGCCTATCATAAAGGTACAATGACCCAACAGGAGTTATATGAAATTGAAACAAGTGCCTGTCCAACATGTGGTTCTTGTTCAGGAATGTTTACAGCGAACTCAATGAACTGTCTGATGGAAGTACTTGGAATGACGGTTCCTGGTAATGGAACAATTGTTGCAACCTCCGAAGAAAGACATGAATTGATTCGTCAAGCTGCAAAGCATTTGATTGAATTAGTGAAAAAAGATATCCGCCCACGCGATATCATAACAAGAGAAGCAATTGATAATGCATTCGCATTGGATATGGCCATGGGAGGATCCACCAATACGGTATTACATACCTTGGCAATCGCTCATGAGGCCGGTATTGAATACGACTTACGTGATATTAATAAAATTGCAGAAAAGGTTCCTTATCTCGCAAAAATCATGCCAGCATCTAATTATTCAATGGATGATGTTCATCGAGCTGGTGGAATTAGTGCCATCCTTAATGAACTTTGTAAGGTTGAGGGAGCGCTTAATAAAGATTGCATTTCAATTACAGGAAAAACTCTAGCTGAGAATGTAAAAGATGCAGTCATTACCGATGAAAAAGTCATTCGGACAAAAGAAAATCCATACAGCCCTGTGGGCGGACTGTCCATCCTATACGGAAACATTGCCCCAGATGGCGGTGTCATCAAGGTTGGAGCTGTTGATCCTTCAATTAAAACATTCTTGGGTGAAGCCATTGTTTTTGAATCCCAGGATGAAGCGCAGGAAAACATTAATAATGGAACTGTTCAAGCAGGCCATGTTGTTGTAATTCGTTATGAAGGTCCAAAAGGCGGTCCGGGAATGCCGGAAATGCTTGCACCTACATCCGCAATTGCCGGAAGGGGTTTAGATAAGGAAGTTGCACTTATTACTGACGGACGTTTCTCAGGAGCCAGCCGCGGAATTTCAATCGGACATATATCACCGGAAGCTGCTGAAGGCGGCCCAATCGCCCTAGTGCAAAATGGTGACAAAATTTTAATTAATTTACAAGAACGTTCGATTGATCTTCTCGTAGATGATGAAGTATTAGCGGAAAGACGCCGCTCTTGGCAAAAACCAGAGCCAAAAATCAAATCTGGCTATCTTGCAAAATATGCAAAACTTGTTACCTCTGCTAACACAGGCGGAGTCATGAAAATCTAAGTAAGTTAAATTCCAAGGGATTGATTAGTACCCCTCCCCTTCCGAAGAGAAGTAAAGGTGCTAAAACCATATTGACAACGGAATATTTATAAATCGATGACGGGAATAAAGGAATAAGAAACTTGTATTTTCAGAGAGTCGGGGTTGCTGTGAGCCCGGCAATACAACTTATTCTGACATCATCCCCGAGTGTTGGACTGAACGGCTTAGGTCTAGTAGGTTCAATCGGGTGCTAAATCTTAGGCACCTGTTACTAAAAGAAGCGTTATTCCATTTAATATCGCTTCATAAGGCAGTATTCGTAAGGGTACTGTGAAACCGGGTGGTACCGAGAAAATGAAGGCCCTTTTCTCCCCGATTACTCTGCTTATTTCTATTAATTGCAGGTTATTCGGAGAGAAAAGGGCTTTTTACTTTGATTATATCCGTTTGAAGGTTAGGCTTTAACGCAAAATTGTATACTAAGTTTTTAAAATATTCAAATAACCCTAAGGAGGGATTATGACGTGAAAGTTGAAGCAAAACCGGAATTCCAAACTAGTACCGCACCATTAACAGGTGCAGACCTTCTCATTGATTTATTAATTAAAGAAGGGGTTGACACGATTTTTGGGTATCCCGGAGGTGCTGTCCTGCCAATTTATGATGCCATCTGGCGGGCACAAGATTCTATTAAGCACGTTCTTTTCAGACACGAGCAAGGAATGATCCATGCCGCAGAAGGATATGCCAGAATAACAGGAAAACCTGGTGTAGTCCTTGCAACTTCAGGACCTGGGGCAACCAACCTGGTTACAGGCATTGCAGACGCCATGATGGATTCCTTACCGCTCGTTGTTTTCACCGGGCAGGTTGCACGAAGTGTGATTGGAACAGATGCCTTCCAAGAGGCTGATGTTGTGGCTATCACTACTCCAATTACAAAACATAATTACCAAGTGCAATCGATCTCTGATTTACCAAGAATCGTTAAGGAGGCCTTCCATATTGCTTCTACTGGCCGGCCTGGTCCAGTCCTAGTCGATATACCAAAGGATATACAACAAGTCACTTCTTTAAGTGAACAGGAAGAAACTGAGATTCAATTACCGGGCTATCAGCCAACAACGAAGCCAAATCCGCTACAAATTAAAAAACTGGCTGATGCACTTTCTAAAGCGAAGAAGCCTGTAATTCTTGCCGGAGCCGGTGTACTTCATGGAAAGGCTTCAGCTGAACTGACAGCTTTTGCAACAAAACACAATTTGCCAGTCGTAACCACCCTGCTTGGGTTAGGAAGCTTCCCTGCTAACAGCCCTCTATCACTCGGAATGGCCGGCATGCATGGAACTTATGTTGCTAATATGGCTCTGTATGAAACTGATTTACTTATCAACTTCGGAGCACGCTTTGATGACAGACTTACCGGAAACCTTAAACACTTCGCACCAGATGCAAAGGTCGCTCATATCGATATCGACCCGGCGGAAATTGGAAAGAATGTTCCAACACAAATACCAATTGTTTCCGATGCAAAAGAAGCATTAAGCGAATTATTGGCGGAAGAAGTTGACTCACCGAAGCTTGAGGAATGGCTAGAAAAACTTGCAAAGTATAAAGCGGAATATCCACTATGGTATAAGCATAGTCAAAACGGTATGTGCCCGCAATGGCTCATTGAAGCTGTTCATAAAGTAACAAATGGTGAAGCGATTGTCGCTACTGATGTTGGTCAGCATCAAATGTGGGCTGCACAGTACTATACATTCAATCATCCACATCGCTGGATCACCTCCGGCGGCCTTGGAACAATGGGCTTCGGCTTCCCTGCTGCAATTGGGGCACAGTTGGCATCACCAGAAAGTACTGTGGTAGCGATTGTCGGAGATGGTGGTTTCCAAATGACCCTTCAAGAATTATCGGTCATCCAAGAAAGAAACTTGCCGGTTAAAATTATCCTTGTCAATAATGGGGCTCTTGGAATGGTTCGTCAGTGGCAGGAATTACAATATGATAATCGTATTTCCGAATCCCTGCTTCCGGTACAGCCAGATTTCGTAAAGCTTGCTGACAGTTATTCTATCCGAGGCATGAGGATTGATACTCAAGAAGAACTTATTGCAACACTTCCTGAAGTATTTGCTTATGATGGTCCTGTTCTTCTGGATTGCCGAGTCCTTCAAAAGGAATTAGTGTTCCCAATGGTCGCTCCAGGGAAAGGTTTACATGAAATGATTGGGGTGAAACCATGAAACGTATTATAACAGCAACGGTTCAGGATCGCTCAGGCGTGCTAAACCGTGTAACTGGCCTTTTGCTCAGACGTCAATTTAATATTGAAAGTATTTCAGTTGGAAAAACTGAAGTCGAGGGAATCTCCAAAATGACCCTTGTGGTTGAGATTGAAGATGAACAGCGTCTCGAGCAAGTTACAAAGCAATTAAACAAACAAATTGATGTTTTAAAAGTTTCCGATATTACCGACAAAGCTATCGTCGCACGGGAACTAGCTTTAATAAAAGTAGCAAGCAGTTCACAGCTTCGAAGTGAGGTAAATGGCATTATTGATCCGTTCCGTGCAGTGATTATTGACGTAAGTAAAGATAGCTTAGCTGTCCAAATTACCGGTAAGCCGGAAAAAATTGATGCATTGATTGAATTACTTCGCCCTTATGGCATTAAAGAAATTGCAAGAACCGGCCTGACAGCCTTTTTACGTGGGCATCAGCCACAACTAAACGAGCTAGCAACATATTCACTATTAAAATAAACTACTATACTTGGAAGGATGATATTAAATGGTAAAGGTATTATATAACGGAGATATTCAAGCAGAGGTTTTACAAGGAAAGAAAATTGCAGTAATCGGTTATGGTTCACAAGGACACGCACATGCTCTTAACTTAAAGGAAAGCGGCTTTGATGTGGTTGTTGGTTTAAGAAAAGGAAAATCATTCGATAAAGCAGTGGAAGATGGCGTTGAAGTTACCTCTGTTGCTGAAGCAACTGCTGCTGCAGATGTAGTAATGGTTTTACTTCCAGATGAAATGCAGCCAAAAGTTTATGAAGAAAGCATTAAAGATAACTTACAACCTGGTAATGCCCTAGTGTTTGCTCACGGTTTCAACATTCATTTTTCACAAATCGTACCACCTGCAGATGTAGACGTATTCCTAGTAGCTCCAAAAGGACCAGGACACTTGGTTCGTCGTACTTACACTGAAGGTGCTGGCGTTCCAGCTCTATATGCTGTATACCAAGACTACACTGGCGAAGCTCGTAATCTAGCACTTGCTTATGCAAAAGGAATCGGTTCTGCTCGTGCAGGTGTATTAGAAACTACATTCCAAGAAGAAACTGAAACAGATCTATTCGGTGAGCAAGCCGTTCTTTGCGGTGGTACTACTGCCCTTATCAAAGCAGGTTTTGAAACACTAGTAGAAGCTGGTTATCAGCCAGAAGTTGCTTACTTTGAGTGCTTACATGAATTGAAATTAATCGTTGACCTTCTATATGAAGGAGGACTAGAAAACATGCGTTATTCTATCTCTGACACTGCTCAATGGGGAGATTTCGTATCTGGACCACGCGTAGTAAACGAAGATACAAAAGCACGCATGAAAGATGTATTAAAAGATATCCAAACTGGTAAATTTGCTCAGGGCTGGATCTTAGAGAACCAAACAAACCGCCCACAATTTAACGCAATTAATCGTGCAGAAAACAATCATCAAATCGAAAAAGTTGGCCGCGAGCTTCGCGCATTAATGCCATTTATTAAAAACAAACCTGTAAACGAGAAAAAGGAAGTGGCGGTAAATGGTTCACGTTAACATCTTTGACACCACACTGCGTGATGGCGAACAGTCCCCTGGTGTTAATTTAAACCAGCTTGAAAAATTAGAGATTGCCAGACAGCTAGAACGGTTTGGCGTTGACATTATGGAGGCCGGCTTCCCGGCTTCCTCACAAGGTGATTTCGAAGCAGTAAGAGCCATTGCTAGAACCATCAAAACCTCTTCGGTTACCGGCTTGGCACGAGCAATGAAATCGGACATTGACATTGCGTGGGATGCTTTAAAAGATGCAGCAGAACCTAGATTGCATGTTTTCATTGCAACCTCCCCTATCCATATGCAATACAAATTAATGAAAACGCCTGATCAAGTCGTGCAAACGGCGGTTGAGATGGTAAGTTATGCTAAGAAGAGATTTCCACATATTGAATGGTCGGCTGAGGATGCTTCCCGTTCTGACCTTGATTTTCTTGTAAAGATTATTACAAACGTAATTGATGCTGGTGCAACAGTTATCAATCTTCCAGATACGGTGGGTTATACAACTCCCGAAGAATACGGCCGCATGTTCCGCTATATTCGCGAAAATGTGCCAAATATTCATAAAGCAGCGTTATCCTGCCACTGTCATGATGACTTAGGAATGGCCGTTGCCAATTCACTAGCTGCCATCGAGAACGGCGTTACACAGGTTGAAGGTACGATTAACGGAATCGGGGAACGCGCCGGTAATGCCGCTTTAGAAGAAATAGGCGTTGCTTTAAATATTCGCGGTGATAAATATCCTTACACAACCAACTTGGTTTTAAAGGAAATTAAACGTACAAGTGACTTAGTCAGCCGTTTCACAGGTATGAAGGTCCCTCCGAATAAAGCTGTTGTCGGAAAAAATGCTTTTGCCCACGAATCAGGAATTCACCAGGATGGCGTCTTAAAAAATGCCCAAACCTATGAAATTATTACTCCTGAATTAGTAGGAGTCGGATCGAACGACTTAGTCCTCGGAAAACATTCCGGACGCCATGCGTTTAAAGACAAAATTGAGCAAATGGGCTTTGAGCTATCTCATGAAAAGCTGAACGAAGCATTCCACTCCTTTAAACAACTAACCGATAAGAAAAAAGAAGTAACAGATGAAGATTTATATACAATTTTACTAGATATTCAAACAGCTTCTATCGATGTAAAAAAATATGAGCTTGTAGCTTTCCAAGTTCAGAGCGGATCCGGGAACTTACCTACCGCTACAGTTGCCCTTACAACTCCTGATGGAAACAGAGTAGAAACAGCCCGTACTGGCAGCGGAAGCGTCGAAGCATTATATAACACGCTTGAGGCATTAATTGAAGAAAAAATTCATCTTACTGATTTTAACTTGAGCTCTGTCGGCAAAGGGCGCGATGCTTTAGCTGAAGTTCACGTGAAAATGACCGTTAACGGTACCCCTGTCAGTGGACGCGGTTCTGCCCAGGATGTTTTAGAGGCAGCAGGAAAAGCCTTTTTGAACGCAGTAAACCGTGTATTTTTTAATCAACAGATTGCCTTAAAAGAACCAGCAAACGCATAAATCCAAGACAGCTCTAGAAAAAGCGTAAGTGCCGCCCTTGCGGCGCTTACCAACAACTCTTTTGGTGTCAAAATAAAATGAGGAGGTTGCTCTTAATGAATAAACGAATTGTTTTGCTTCCAGGTGATGGAATCGGTAAGGAAGTTGTTGAATCTGCAAAAGATGTATTAAGTGCCATAGCTGAAGAATTTAATCATACTTTCAGCTTCGAAAGCCATGATATCGGAGGAGCGGCCATTGATTTGCACGGAACTCCCCTGCCGCAATCAACCGTTGATGCTTGTATGCAAGCAGATGCTGTTCTATTAGGAGCCGTTGGTGGTCCAAAATGGGACCAAAATCCCTCCCATTTACGGCCTGAAAGAGGATTGCTGGGAATTCGCAAGGCGCTTGATCTGTATGCAAATTTAAGACCAATCAAAGGGTTCAAAAATCTACTACATGCCTCCCCTCTTAAAGAAGAAGTGATTACAGGCAGTGACCTTTTAATTGTCCGTGAGTTAACAGGCGGTCTATATTTTGGGACGCCAAGCGAACGCCGGGACGAAGGCCAAACTGTTGTTGATACACTTGCCTATTCCCGCAGAGAAATTGAGAGAATTGTAGATAAAGCCTTTCAAGCTGCACAGCAGCGCCGCGGGCATCTAACCTCTGTCGATAAAGCAAATGTGCTTGAGTCCAGTAAGCTTTGGCGCGAAATTGTGGAAGAGAAAAAGTCCCAATATCCAGATGTCGTCGTCGAGCATGCCTTAGTGGATTCAACTGCCATGAAGTTAATTACCAATCCAACCGAATTTGACGTTATCGTTACCGAGAATATGTTTGGTGATATTTTAAGTGATGAAGCATCCGTATTAACTGGTTCTCTTGGAATGCTCCCTTCTGCCAGCCTGCGCGAGGACGGAGTCGGTCTTTACGAACCGGTCCACGGATCGGCACCAGACATTGCGGGTAAAGGGGTAGCCAATCCGATTGCGACCATCTTATCCGCTGCTCTATTACTCCGCTACTCGTTCGGATTAGAAGATGAAGCGAAATTAATTGAAGAAGCTGTCCAATCAGTACTTGATGCCGGCTACCATACAGCTGATTTACAAGTAAGTGATGGACGCCTTGTCGGCACCTGGGAAATGGCGAAGCTAATTGTTGATTTTATTCAATCACAAAACGCCTCAAAATGTATCATGAGCTGTTACGTGTAAGAAAAGCTATGGGTTTGGACTCGGTTACCGGGGCCGAACCCATATTTTTAAAAATTAGATTTTTAGTCAAAAGGCAAATAATCGCCTAAAAAATATGAACGTGAGGAAGGAAATTATGCAAAAACCAAAAAATATTATTCAAAAAATTTGGGAACAGCATGTAGTACATCAGGAAGACGGCAAACCTGATTTATTGTATATTGATTTGCACCTTGTTCACGAAGTAACTTCTCCTCAAGCATTTGAGGGATTACGAATGAACGGCCGCAAAGTACGCCGCCCAGACCTAACTTATGCAACAATGGACCATAACGTTCCTACGCGCAACCGCGAAGTAATCAAAGATCCAATTTCAAAAACTCAAATGGATACATTAGTGAAAAACTGTGAGGAATTCGGTGTTACCCTTGCAGGAATCAACCACCCTGATAATGGGATTGTCCACGTCATTGGTCCTGAACTTGGCTTAACACAGCCTGGTAAAACCATTGTCTGCGGTGATAGCCATACTTCTACTCACGGTGCCTTTGGAGCTTTGGCATTTGGTATCGGAACAAGTGAGGTTGAGCATGTTTTAGCAACTCAAACACTTTGGCAGGCTCCTCCTAAAACTTTAAATGTTAAAGTAAATGGCAAGCTTGGCACAGGAGTAACTGCAAAAGACTTAATCCTTGCTATCATCGGTAAATTTGGTGTTCAGTTTGGTACGGGCTATGTAATGGAATACACTGGCGAAGCCATTCGCAACCTTTCTATGGAAGAGCGGATGACTGTTTGTAACATGTCCATCGAAGCAGGAGCAAGAGCGGGATTAATTACCCCTGATGAAACTACATTCGAATACTTAAAAGGCAGACGTAATGTTCCACAGGGAGCGGAATTTGAAAAGGCCGTTGAAAGCTGGCGTGCACTTGCATCAGATGAGGGAGCTACTTATGATGCGGTTGTTGAAATCGAAGCTGCTGAAGTAGAGCCACAAGTAACTTGGGGAACAAATCCTGGCATGTGCCTTCCCATTACGGCTTCTGTTCCAAATCCTGACAACGCTGTAAAAGCAAGTGAAAAAGATGAAATCAAACGTGCGCTTGAATATATGGGTCTTGAAGCAGGCCAATCTATTTCTAGCATTGAAATTGACCATGTCTTCATAGGTTCTTGTACAAATTCAAGATTAAGCGATTTACGTAAAGCCGCTGAAGTGGTGCGCGGTCATAAAGTAAAGCCATCCGTTAAAGCGATCGTTGTACCAGGTTCCTTCAGTATTAAGCTTGCAGCTGAAAAGGAAGGAATTGATCAAGTGTTTATCGAAGCAGGTTTTGAATGGCGTGAAGCTGGCTGCAGTATGTGTCTTGCCATGAACGACGACATCGTTCCACCGGGCGGACGCTGCGCTTCTACCTCTAACCGAAATTTCGAAGGCCGTCAAGGGAACGGGGCACGCACCCATCTTGTCAGCCCTGAAATGGCAGCTGCCGCTGCAGTTGCTGGGCATTTCGTCGATGTCCGTCAATTTACTGCCCAGGAGGTTGGTTAATCAATGGAACCGTTACGCATTCATACAGGCCTTGTTTGTCCATTAAACCGGACAAATGTGGACACAGATCAAATTATTCCGAAGCAATTTCTTAAGCGTATTGAGCGCAGCGGCTTCGGCCAATTCCTTTTTTATCACTGGCGTTTTGATGACGAAGGTAAATTAAGAGAAGATTTCATTTTAAATAAGCCTCAATATCAAGGCGCATCGATTTTGGTTGCCGGTGATAACTTTGGCTGCGGATCTTCCCGTGAGCATGCTCCGTGGGCTGTTCAAGACTTCGGTTTCAAGGTCATCATCGCTCCAAGTTATGCTGATATTTTTAAAAACAACTGTGTGAAAAATGGTATCCTTGCGATTGTGGCAAGCGAAGAGCAAGTACAAACCCTTATGAACAAGGCTGAATCTGAAGGGTATTCATTAACGGTGAACTTGGAAGAGCAAGTGGTTTCCGATAATGAGGGCTTTGAAATCAAGTTTGATATCGCTCCCTACCCTAAGCAAATGTTGCTAAATGGCTGGGACGAAATCGGCGTTACATTAAGCTATGAGGAACAAATTAATAAATATGAGGCTGCACGTAGATAGCTATTAAAAATTGCCCCCAAATTAGGGGGCAATTTTTATATTTCGTTTAGACTTTTATCTGCGGTAAATTAGGATTTATCTGCGATACTCACCAGTTTATCTGCGTTACATTCGACTTTATCTGCGAAAGTAGTCAATTTATCTGCGAAGGAGTTTTCCTTTTAAAACTCAGGTAATCGATCCAAGTTATTTTCTCTTATTCCATCGGGTTCGCTTCTAATAATATCCCGGCCGTACTTATGGAATACATCGATATGCGCGATTTTTCCAGCTTTGGCGTCATTTAACGCAGTGATATAATCCAATTCCCGGCCAGTGCTGGTTCTAAACGCAATAATATCGCCATCATCATTTTTCCGAACAGCAACAAATTCTTCTTTTCCATTCGGATTACTGCTCCCAGCTTCTATTTGAGCCTGCTGCTCACTTTGCTGTTTGTAATCTTCATAAATTTTTTCAAAATCCTGTTGCTCCATTTTATTTACCTCCTTTAAATACAATTTCAGTTACTAGTATAATCGTTTAATTGTTCGTTTATATCTTCAATTTTCTTTTTCCTACTCTCTATTAAACACCGACTAACAACTTTGAATGTCTAAAAGGAACCCCTGAAATATAGAAAAAGGACACTTTCTTTACACATGGAAAGCGCCCGTTTGTTGTCTATTTTTTTATGCATTTAAATGTACATTTTACTTTTTCTACATGAAGAATAAATGCTTTTTAGTTAAAAAATTATCCAACTATTCCAAAAATTTAAATTAAAATTTGTTCATTTTATAATTTAATCAAATATATTCGTTGAGTGGAATATCATTAGCCTTCTTTTTACTGTAGTATTTACCTTTAGTAGCAATTGCTAAAAGAACCGTTAAGACAAATGCAATGATTGCGGCAAAAAAGGCAGCTATATTTTGTAAAAATACTCCAAAATATCCAAAGGCTGCAAATGAACCAATTATACATGAGACAATAAGGGAAACTACGCCTACTGGATTCCAGCCAAATAAATATTCTTGACGATGCTCAAAATAATTAGGGCCTATATTTAGAAGTTTCTTCACCACCACTGCATCACACACTAAAACTGCTCCCCAAGCTAATAAGAACACACCCTGGAAAGTTAGCAAACTTCCAATATGGTCAAGCACGCCTCCTAACATCAAAATAATCGCTGAAATCGATACAAAGACTACCCAAAATGGTCTTCCTGGCTTAAATTTGAAAATATTTTCAAAGAAGCTCGCTAATGAAAGTGATCCACTATATAAGTTCGTTACATTAATTCTTAGTTGAGTTAAAATGGTAAATAATGCTCCTCCAATTCCAAGAATTTGAACGAAATAAATCCCTGGGTTTTGCTCAGCCATACGAACTCCAAACCAAATACCTATAATCCCCATTATTAGAAAACAAACAAGTTGAGGGATAAAACCAACCGCAAATACACCAATTTTAAATTCATCTTTTTTAATAAATCTTGCATAGTCCGAAACAAGGAGGGCCATAATTCCAACTAATCCATTCATTATTCCAATACAAGCTAGAAGACCGGCTCCACCAGTCGAAGCTCCTTTCGGAAGAAAAGACCATATACTTCCTGCGAATTTAGGGTTCATGTTTAAAGCTAACACAAATGCAGTTCCTAACAATATTAAGAATATCGGAATGGACCATTTTTGAAGCTTATCTAATTGTTTAATCCCGAACCAATTAAGTGGAATAACTAGCAATCCAAACACAACCATGAGTACCCAAGCTGGAATAAAATGAAGATATTCATGGACAGCAGATGCCATTATAGATCCTTCTATTGCACAGTACATAATGAAATTTAGAGCATAAATTAACGAAGTAATCGACGCACCTAGGTAGCCAAATCCACCTCCTCTAGCCAACAAATTGACATTCAGGCCAGATTTAGCAGCAATAAAACAAATTCCAATTCCTAATCCACCGGCAACAAGGGTAGCATAAATTTCTGCTAACAATGCATTTACAGCCCCAAAACTAGTCGCCATTAAACTTCCCATTTGAATAAAAAGCATGGCTGTAGCAACGCCTAGAGTAACATTTGTAATACTAACCCAACTCATCGTCCTGCCTTCTAAAGGCACTTTTTCCAATGCAAAGTCATCATTTTTTACTTCTTTACTTAAATCCTCGTTAATTACGTTCGTTGGTCTGATAATTTCAGCCATACATTCATCTCCTTTTAAATTTGTTTAAAAATAACAAGGATCCTGAGACCCTTGCTATTTAAATTACCCCCAATATACAAGTGAACGTTTTTTCATTGACTCCCTGAACTGTGCAGTTGATTTAACTAAAACCTTATTTGTTTTATAATCCATGATGACACCGTATTGTCGAATGACATCTAATTTGTCAATTTCTCCATTCTGATACTTTTCCTCAACAACCATTGGGTCAGTTTCTACCCATTGTTTTCGATTCTCTCTAATATAATTTCTTTCCTGTTCAGTTGCTTTGAAATCAATTTCAAATTGATCGAGATCCCGGTCAATTTCCTTTATAATAACCCCATAATCTTTCTTTGCTCTATCAATTGACACGTACTCATCAATTACATCTTCAAGAATGGCTTTTGGATCTCTCTCAAGAGCATCCCCTAAACCGCCGCCGCCAGCAGATGGTCTTGTAAAGGAATCGCCGCTTTTTACCTTTACATTTGAGAAAATAGCCCCCAAATATTGTTCGTCTTCTTTGCCTGGATTTAACCATGCGCCATGAGGATAGGATGGCAATCCGCCAAATATCCCCCATGTAACGGAACGTGAACGGTCACAGCAATAGGACATAACAGAATTCGATAATTTTGTTAAGTATCCGCCCTTCTCAACACCGCACCCTCCGCGGTATTTTCCTGGGCCTCCGGAGTCCGTGATAATCTCGTGTTTCGTTGTGATAACAGGAGAAAGTCTTTCCTGACCTTCACAAGGCTGTACACTTAACCCAACACCAAATACTGGGGATGTGGCATTTGCGCCATCGCGGTCAGAGCGGCCGCCATGCCCACCTGCCATCCAGTCATACCACATAAAGTAATTATTTTGATCTGCTCTTTGATCATTTCCGCCGATTAATAGGTATTCTAGGTTGAAGGAGCAGGCAAGTGCTCGTTCCGGCATAATATTGGACCACAATTCAAAGCAGGCATTCATAATTTTTTCATAGGCCCCTGAACAGAAGCCGGTTACCGCAACAGGTGCAGGAGCATTTACTACAGAGTTTTCAGGTAATTTTACTTTTACGACCCGATAAAAACCTGAGTTTAATGGTACTTCTGGGAAAAAGGTTTTAGTCCCAGCATAGGCAGCCGATAAAGATGCACCAAATCCAGCGTTTAAAAAGCAGCTGATATAACTATTAGATCCAGTTAAATCATATAAAATTTCATCATCTGTAATCGTCATTTTCACATGAATTGGAATAAGGCCATCTCCTACCTCTGGATCCATATCAATATAATCTGTAGTTTCCCAAGTACCTTTTGGTAAGGAAACAATTTTCGCTTTTGCTAATCGCTCCACATAATCCTGAACCTCTTCAAAGGCAGTCAAAGTGGTCTCAATCCCGTATTTTTTAACAATATCAAGCAGCTGTGTTTGCCCCACTTTGGCCGCCTCTACCTGAGCACGTAAATCCCCGATCCTCTCTTCCGGAAGACGCATATTGATTGCTATTACATTGACAACATCTTTTAGAAATATGCCTTTACTGTAAATTCTTACTGGTGGAATTCGAACCCCTTCACCGTAATGCTCTTTTGCATTAATATCGAAAGAACCGGGTGTGGAGCCTCCCATATCTGCCCAATGTCCATTTGTCTGCATTAGGGCTATTAATTTATCCTCGTAGAATACCGGCAGAATGACACGGGTATCATTAAAGTGAGTGCCTCCCCGGTAAGGGTCATTCACCAAGAAAACATCCCCAGGGTGTATATCATCTTTAAAATCCTCTAACACTGCCTTTGCGGTTAAATGCAATGTTCCCACGTGAACGGAAATATCCTGTGTTCCTTGCATGACCGTATTTCCTTCTGCATCACAAAGGGCACAGCTAAAATCACGGTTATAAATAACAAACGAATAACAAGTTCTTAAAATTTGTTCAGCCATTTGGTCAACAAGATTTACAAATCCATTTTTTAATACTTCAAATGTGACGGGATCCAATCGGTTGCTTTGTACTTCAGTGATTAATTGGGTATTGCTCATGTTTTTCACCTCTTCTTTACTTATTAATTGTAATAATTAAGTTGCGGTATTCATCGACAACTGCGGTGAAATCCGGCGGGATAACCGTTGTGGAATCAAGCTGTTCCACGATAGCAGGCCCTTGAATTTCGGAAGCAACAGGAATTTTCTCGCGATCATAAACATTAGTTAAAACAAATTGATGATCAAAGTAAACTTCTCGCTCGTCTTTAAGGGCATCTTCCAACTTTCCATCAGGTCCAAACTTCGGAAACTCTGGCTTTGGAACTGTTCCAATAGCAGTTAAACGCAACCCATATATTTCAACCGGCTGGTTTCGGTCCGAAAAAGAAAATTCACGTTCATGCTCTTGATGGAAAGCTTCTAGAGTCGCCTCTAAAGAATGCTCTCTTGTTCCGATTGGGACTGCCAAAGACCTCCACTGGCCGCTATAGCGCATGTCAATATAACGCATGAGCGTAGAGTTCTCCTTAGTTACTCCCTCTTCTTGAAGTAAAATTTCAGCTTCCTTTTCCAAGGCATAAAATTCTGAATCAAGTTCATCCAGCGTAATATGTTCAAAGTTTTTCACGTATGTTTTTGAAAGGTCATGGCGGACATCGACAAGTAGACAGCCCATTGCTGCAGCAACCCCAGGGTGCGGCGGTACAATGACTGTCGGGATTTCCATTTCCTTAGCCAAATATGCACCATGTAAAGGACCGGCACCACCAAATGCTACAAGTGCGAAATCCCTTGGGTCATAACCGCGTCTGACAGAAATCAATTTTAGTGCATCACACATATTGGCATTCGCCACTTTGAGAATGGCATTCGCCGCTTCAACGTTTGAATACCCAAAATCAGCGGCAATTTTCTCAACAGCTTTAACCGCTTTTCCTTTGTCCAACTGCATTTTCCCGTCTAATAAATCGATTCCAAGACGGCCAAGAACTAAATTGGCATCGGAGTTCGTTGGCTCTTCCCCTCCGCGCATATAACAAGCTGGCCCAGGGACAGCACCAGCACTCTGCGGACCATTGCGCAAAGATCCACCCTCATCTTTCCAGGCAATACTTCCTCCGCCAGCACCGATCGTTAAGATTTCAATGCTTGGAAACCCGATTGGATATCCATATTCGATGTACCAATCCTTTGTAATCCGGATATCGCCTTCATACATTAAGGAAATATCCGTACTGGTTCCCCCCATGTCAAGGCCGATTGCATTATTGTAGCCACATAGTTTAGCAATGTGTTTACTTGCAATTGCACCCGCGGCAATCCCTGAGCTGGCAAGCCGTGCAGCATAACGCGGAACTGTACTGGAAGTCATCACACCTCCGCCGGAATGCAGAACAAGGATATCCTCTTCATATCCTTTTTGTTTCATTTCTCCCTCTAGTGTGCTGATATATTTACTTACAATTGGCCCCAAAACAGCATTTACAATCGTTGTGCTCATCCGCTCATGTTCAAAAATTTCTGGTAAAACTTCGCTCGAAGTACATACATATGTATCCGGCAATTCTTCCTGAATGATTTCTTTCACAATTCTTTCGTTTTCAGCATTTACATAGGCGTTCATAAAGCAAATGGCAATCGATTCAGTCCCGCGCTTTTTTAATTTTTGAACGAGAACACGTACTTCTTCTGGGTCAACCGCGGTTAAAACATTGCCGTTATAATCGATTCGTTCATTTATTTCAAAGCGGTCACGTCTTTGAATATAAGGTTTTGCCGTATCTTTATAGGCATCCCAAAGATCTAGCTTCGTTCCCCTTCGAATTTCCGGTACATCCCGGAATCCTTTCGTCGTAATTAAAGCAGTCTTTGGAAGCTTCCTTTCAATAAGTGCATTAGTGCCCACTGTTGTTCCATGAGAAAACACCTTAATGTTTTCTCCTTTTAGCTGTGCTTTTTCAATTCCATCCAATATCCCTTGTTCTGGGTTTGAAGGAGTAGAGGAAGTTTTGGTAACTGAAATCTTTCCTGTTTCTTCGTCAAAAACAAAAACATCTGTAAATGTTCCACCTACATCAATTGCAAGTCTTGTTTGCTTCAAATGAATTACCTCCTCTAGTTAAATTAAAAGTTATTTTTCTTTCATGATTGATTTTGGTGATTTATAGCCATTTGAAACCGCTCTCATTTCTACTTGTTTTCAGCATTCCACCTCCCATATTTTTTGGTATAAGATATTTTGTCTTATTGTGAGTTTCACTCTTAAAAAAGAAAAGATGTGAAACTACTACAAAATTACATTTGCAAAAATTGTGCCATAGGGTTCGAATTGTTATAAAACTCTATAAATTTGCATTATTCCGTTAATTAACCCATTAAATCTTTCAAAATTGAAAGTTATGTTTCAATTACGAAAGATATCAGGAAAGCCCCTAGTTTAATAGGGACAACCCATAAAACTAATTGTTTAATCTTTCAAAATTGAAATAATCGTATAATTCAATTTAGTTTAAATTGTTAGTTATTTCATTTTTGAAAGTTGGTATGATTATTGCAATATAAATCTTGTGTAAGCATATTACTAACATTTGGTGAGGTGAATAATTTGGGTACACGTTATGAATATGGCGGTGATGAGTTCGTATTCGTTGAATTGGCTGAAGATATGAATTCAGAAGCAAACTTCAAAGGGGTAGCTATTACTCAAAAATTAAGAGAGAAAAAGTTAAGCGGGATTTTAGATATTTGTCCTTCCAATGCTTCGTACTTGATTCGGGTAAATCCAGAAATTCTTCATCCAAGAGAATTAATTGAAATTTTAACACAAATCGAAGTGGACATTACTCTGGATATGGAAATTTCCTCACGTGCAGTCGATGTCCCTATTCTTTTTGAAGACCCTTGGACACACGATGCTATTTTGAAATCACGTGATCGTCATCAAGACCCTGAATCAACAGATATTGAATACGCTGCAAAAGTTAACGGATTTCACTCTAAAGAAGAGTTTATTAAAGCTCTGACAGACTATCCCTTCTTGGTATCCATGATTGGCTTTGTTCCGGGTCTCCCCTTCTGTTTCCAAATGGTCAATCGCGACCAACAAATCGAAGTTCCTAAATATGTTCGACCTCGTACATATACACCTGAACGTGCTTTTGGTTTTGGCGGGGCATTTGCCTGTATTTATCCAGTACAAGGAGCCGGTGGGTATCAATTATTTGGTATCGCTGCAGCTCCAGTTTTTGATCGAGATCAAAAATTGGCAGATTTCAAAAATTCAATGGTATTCCCTCGTCAAGGAGACATTTTCCGTTACCGTTCAATTGATCGGGATGAATATGATCAAATTCGTAAGGAAGTGGAACAGGGTACCTTCCGGTATAAAATTGTGGATATCACCTATACCCCACAAGAGGTCATGAAAAATCCTAAGAAGTTTTCAGAGCGAGTGTTAGGGAGGTTATACCAATGATTAAAGTTTTGAAACCAGGGCTTCAAACGACAGTTCAAGACCGTGGACGAATTGGATATTATGAAATTGGAATGCCTCCATCAGGAGCAATGGATCAATATTCCTTTTCAATTGCTAATTTGTTAGTTGGTAATAAAGAAAATGCAGCTGTTTTAGAAATCACCTATTTGGGACCCGAGTTGGAATTTCAACAAGGGGCGGTAATAGCGATTACAGGAGGAGAGATTCCTCCTAAGATTAATGGAATGTCAGTTCCTCTCTGGAGTACTTTAAATGTTAAAGCCGGGGATATCCTTTCATTTGATTTTGTAAAGTCAGGTGCTCGGGCTTATCTTGCGGTGAAGGGCGGGATTGATGTCCCGATTATCCAGGAATCACGTTCCACCTATACATTATGCGGAATCGGAGGTTTTGAAGGAAGAGCTCTCAAAGAGGGCGACGTACTTCCAGTTGGAAGTGAAATTAAAACGGATGTAGCCATAGGAACTACTATTCCTGATTTATTTGTCCCTAAATATGGTAATGTCCACGAAATCCGTGTAATCATAGGCCTTTGCAGCTATCGTTTAATGCAAGAAAGCATAGATCACTTTTTGAATATTGAATGGAGAGTAACACCAGAAGCAAACCGTGTAGGATACCGTTTTAAAGGAGAAAGACTTCATTTCATTCCACGTGAACAGCCTTTTGGTGCAGGAAGTAATCCTTCGAACGTGGTCGATTTGGGATATCCTATTGGATCTATTCAAGTTCCTGATGGAATTGAGCCGATAGCTTTATTGAATGATGCAGTGACCGGCGGCGGTTATGCGACAATTGCTACGATTATTAGTACGGATTTAAACCGTATGGCTCAAGTTAAAACCAATGATAAAGTTCGCTTTATATCCGTAGGTTTGGATGAAGCAATACAAGAACGAAAAAAATGGAAAGATCAATTAGCTAAAATTCAAAACATTATTATGGAAGCATAAAAGGAGAGAACGTAAATGACAACTCAAACTACAATTGTATCCCCTATTCCTGGAGTTTTTTACCGTAAGCCAGCTCCAGATCAACCAGAATACGTATCCCTAGGTCAAGAAGTAAAGGCTGGTGATACCATTGGTTTGATTGAAGTTATGAAAACTTTCTACGAGCTTAAGGCAGAGCAAGATGGTGTCATTAAACAAATACTTGTCGAAAGCGAAGACATTGTTGATGCGGGTCAAGACATTGCTGTTCTTATCATCAAATAACAAAACTACGGAGGGGTTTCAATGACCTTTTTTAAAAAGATCCTAATAGCTAATCGTGGGGAAATAGCCCGCCGGATCATTCGTATCTGCAAACATTTAGGGATTCAAACTGTAGCCGTTTACTCTGAAGCAGATGCGATGGCTCCGTTTGTAGAAGAAGCAGATGAGGCAGTGTGTATTGGTCCAGCACAGGCTAAGAAAAGCTATCTCGATATCTATAAAATAATTGAAGCAGCTAAACAAACCGGAGCTGACGGCGTTCATCCAGGCTATGGTTTCTTATCTGAAAATGCAAAATTTGCCCGTTGTTTAGAACAGGAAGGGATTACATTCATTGGACCAGATGCAAAAGTCATCGAATTGATGGGTAGTAAAATTGAGTCTCGTCTCCAAATGAAACTAGCGGGAGTTCCAGTTGTACCTGGTTGGGACGGTTCTTTAGAAACAGTGGAACAAGCTTTAGAGCTTGCTGGAAAAATAGGTTTCCCTCTAATGTTGAAAGCGAGTGCTGGTGGCGGTGGAATCGGGATGACTCTGATTCATAATCCAGAGCAGTTGAAAGCTGCCTACGCAACAACTAAGCAACGTGCAGAGTCTGCTTTCGGTGATGGAACATTATTCTTGGAGAAATATATTTCAAACCCTAGGCATATAGAAGTTCAAGTAGCTGGTGACCATCAGGGGAATGTCATTCACTTATTTGAAAGGGAGTGCTCTGTCCAGCGTAGAAACCAAAAGGTAGTTGAAGAGAGTCCATCTCCTTTTTTAGATGAAGAAACCCGTCAACGGCTTTTGAAAACAGCACTTCTCGGAGTCAAACAAATTGGATATACAACTGTGGGTACGATGGAGTTTATTTTCGATGATCAAAAGAATTTCTATTTTTTAGAAATGAATACCCGACTTCAAGTAGAACACCCAGTAACTGAGGAAATTACCGGTATTGACTTAGTGGAACTACAGTTAAGACTGGCTGCAAAACAACCTCTTCCATTTAGGCAGGAGGATGTAAAGAAAACAGGACATTCGATTGAATGCCGTCTATATGCGGAAGATCCTAAAACCTTTTTTCCTTCACCTGGTACCGTAACAAAATTAACTCTGCCTGAGGGAGTTAGATTAGATTTCGCCATTAAAGAAGGCGATAAGGTTACACCTTTTTATGATCCTATGATTGGAAAAATTATTGTTCATGGCGCTTCACGTAAAGATGCCATAGAGAAAATGAATGATGTGCTAGAACAAATTCATGTTGAAGGAATTACAGCCAATACTCCATTATTAAGGATGATCGTGCAAAATAGCGATTTCCAGCGTGGTGAGTATACGACAAGATTCCTAGATAAACTCCTCATGGTCAATGCCTAATCTAAACAGAAAATTGAACCGGCTGTCGTTTTTAATTTCTGATACTTTCATTGAATAATAGAATATTATACCTAATACTCAGTAAAGAGAAATGTAATCCAAGAGGCTTATTTAAGTTCATCGGAATTGGAAGGAAGATGATAATGTGCTAAAAGTTGATTTGAATTGTGACATGGGAGAAAGCTTTGGCCTTTACCAAATAGGAAACGATGAGGAAATGATGCAATATATCACATCAGCAAATATCGCCTGCGGGTACCACGGCGGGGACCCCCACGTTATGCGAAAAACTGTAGAATTGGCTAAACAGTATGGGGTAGCTATAGGTGCTCACCCTGGTTTTCCTGATTTGCTAGGTTTTGGTCGCAGACACATGAGTGCTACTCCATCTGAAATTAAAGATTATATCACGTACCAAATGGGTGCTCTGCGTGAATTTGCTGCAGCTTTAGGGATGAAAATTCAGCATTGCAAACCCCATGGAGCTCTTTATATGTTGGCGATGGAGGATGAGCAGGTAGCTAGGATAATCCTAGAAGCTATAGCGGAAATAGATATAAATACTGTTGTGTACGCCATGAATCATTCGGCCGTTGTAGAAGCAGGAAAAAAAGTAGGTATCCGGGTAGCAAAAGAAGTGTATTCTGACCGTGAGCATACAGCTTCTGGTTCAATTGTCTTAACTAGAAAAGGTCCTTCCATTCAAGATTACAATAAAATGGCAGAGAGAGTTGTTCGTATGGTGAAGGGAGGTATAGTGGTTGCCAACACTGGTGAGGAGGTTTCCCTTAAAGCGGAAACAATATGTATTCATGGGGATACTCCGGGTGCCCCTAAATTGGCAAAAGCAATTGTAGAAGCCCTAAGAGCAGAAAATGTTACGATTTCCCCTATTCAAGATGCATTGGGTTCACATATATATAAATAAAATACATCACTTAATGGTAGATCCCTAATAAATATAGGATAAGAAAAACTTAAAGTTAAGTTACATGCTGACATCAATATTGAACAGGTGTCAGCTTGTTTTATTTTCACTGACTTGTTCTTCCTGAAAGAAAAGTTACTCGCTTATTCTTTCAACATTACTACTTGATTAAAAGCTTTTTTCTTAAGGTTATGAAGAAACATTATCTGAAGGTTCTTAAAAGTTTGCTATAATATAATAAGTCCAAAAAAGGCGGTGATTACCATGTTTACCTGGAGACAAATTTTACAATTCAATCCAGTCAAAGTACCAATTGAGTCAACGATTGAGCAGGTATTAAATCAATTAACGATAACTCATACCGAACTGGTACTTATCGTAAAAGATGGCAGAGTAGTAGGTTACGTGGATCAACAATCACTCCTACAACAGATTCAAATTTCATTCAATTTGCAGCGGCCTATTGAATATCGTCAAGATATTTTAAAGGTGCCTTTAGAACATGAGATAGAATTTTATCACAATATATCTGTTTACATCGGAGTCAACGAACGCGATGAAGTTGAAGGATTCTCTACCGATCAACGTGCACGACAACGAATGCATGAACTCCGGCTTGCTCATTTAAATCAACTCTCTGCAGGAGCAGGAATTGGAATGATTACCACTAATTCTTCCCTTGAAATTACTTTTGTTAATGAAATGGCTGAAAAAATTTTAGGGTTATCCTCTGCTTTTCTATTAAATCGCAAATATAGTACTTTAATAGAAATGAAACAGAGTTTAGAGGATGTTTTAGCAGGAAAATCACTTATTAGCGAAAGCAGTTATCTAAATTTTAAACATATGATTGGAAATTTTTCTCCCCTTATCGTAAATGGGAAATGTACGGGGTTAATTCATATATTCTTTTTGAGAGAACATTGGGAAGAAGCTGCTAAGGAGTTGGAGTTTGTCCGTGACCTTAGTGAAGATTTACAAGCAATATATTCGTCCTCACATGAACAAATCATGGTGGTTAATCCGCAAGGGATCATCATGAGAATCACAGGAACATTTTTAAAAGATTATTGGGACGTAGATCATCCACATGAAGTTACAGGGTTGAATGTTTTCGATTTGGAAAAAGAGGGCTTCTTTCAACCAAATATTGTAGAAATGTGCATAAAAAAAGGAAGTAAACTAGCTTGTATTCAAGAAGGGAAAAATGGCAAACGACTATGGTCTGTAGCTACTCCGTTTTTTTATGAAGGACAAATAAGCAAGATTATTATCATTTCTCGGGATATTACAGAGGTAAACAAACTAAGGGAAGAATTAATGAAAGTTCAGCAAGAATCAAAGGGATATAAGCAAGCGTTGGAGGAAATAAAAACCAATCCATCCAAAAAGAGTAAGATAGTCTATCAATCCCAGATAATGGGGCGGGTAGTAGAGGAACTACGAATGGTTGCTGATGTCGATTCAACAATCCTCATTCATGGTGAATCCGGGGTAGGAAAAGAAGTTATCGCAAATGCTATCCATGAGTGGAGTACGCGGCACACACACCGATTTGTCCAAGTGAATTGCGGAGCAATTCCCGAACAACTAATTGAAAGCGAATTGTTCGGCTATGAAAAAGGAGCTTTCACAGGTGCTGATGCCAGAGGAAAGCCCGGTTATTTTGAAATGGCAAATCAAGGATCCATTTTTTTGGATGAAATATCCGAACTGCCATTAAACATGCAAGTTAAATTATTGAGAATTATTCAGGAACGGGAAATTACCCGTGTCGGAGGCATAAAAACGATTCCTCTTAATGTACGAATTATTGCAGCCACCAATCGGAATTTAAGGGAGTTGGTGCAGGAAGGAAAATTCAGAGAAGATTTATACTTCCGCTTGCATGTCATTCCGATTTATATCCCCCCACTAA
Organism: Neobacillus cucumis; assembly: GCF_016107705.1. The sequence goes on along the minus strand of NZ_JAEHGC010000006.1, from coordinate 179,541 downwards.
GGGAACGAAAAGAAGATATTATGCCTTTGTCATTATATTTTCTCCAGCATTACAATCAGATTTACCAGAAAGATAAACACTTTTCTCGTGAAGCTATAGATGTACTAGAGAGCCATACGTGGCAAGGGAATGTTCGAGAACTCCAAAACGTGACTGAACGGCTGGTGGTAACTTCACGGGAAAACGGAATACATCGTGATGATGTCCTTTCTATCCTCTATGCCGATCAAAAGCAGATAACAGAAGATGTTGTTACCTTGGGGTTAATGCCGTTAAAGCAAGCTATAGAAGAGGTTGAAATGCGTTTAATCACATTGGGTTTAAAAAAGTATGGCACTGCTGCAAAAGTATCGGAAGTTCTACGCGTAAGTCCTGCAACCATAAGCCGACGAATTAAGAAACTGTTGAAATGAGGGTGGAATCATGTTTACAATCCCAGAAACTCGTTTTCACTTTGGCGGTGATGAATATATTTTTGCTGAAATTTCTAAAGAAATGAGGGCAGAAAGCAACTTCAAGGCATTAGCGATCACGAAAGAACTAAGAAGTCGGAAAATCCCAGGTGTTTTGGATATTTGCCCGGCCAACGCATCGTATCTTGTTCGTTTTAATCCTGATATTATTTCCGCATTTGATTTGTTAGATTATCTTAAGGAAATCGATATTATAAAAAGCAAGCCAGCAGAATTAAATTTATCCATACGTATTGTGGAAATTCCCATATGGTATGACGATCCTGTTACACAAGAATATTCTAGACGTTTTAAGGACCGCCATCAAGATCCCTCTTTAACTAATTTTGAGTTTGTAATGAAAAAAAATGGATTTAGAGATAAAGAAGCCTTTATAGAAGCACATACCTCAATGCCCTATCTTATCAGTATGATGGGATTTATTCCAGGGACTGCTTGGGAATTCCAGTTAGGCTTACCGCGTGAAAAAATGATTCAAACTCCTAAATATATGAGTCCAAGAACGGACACTCCAAAACAAGCCGTTGGTTTAGGGGGAGCTTTTACAGTAATTTATCCGGTATCTGGACCGGGAAGCTATCAACTGATCGGGATGTCTGCAGTCCCTATCTTCCAGAAGGAGCAACAACTGAAGGATTTCAAACAATCTCTTTTTCTTGCTCGGCCAGGTGATTTGTGGAAACACTGCTCTGTTACGGAGTCAGAGTATCGGAGGATTAGTCAAGAGGTTGAACAGGGTATTTATAGGTTCAGGATAAAGGAAATTGATTTTTCTCCGGAAGAATACTTTCGTAAAGGAAAATCTTATATACTTGAACTAATGGAGGGATTTTAATATGCTGCGAATTCTTGAGCCAGGTTTGCAAACAACTGTTCAAGACCTTGGAAGATACGGAAATTATCATTATGGTGTCCCTCCGAGTGGTGCAGCAGACAAGTATTCTTTCATGGCTGGGAATCTCCTGCTTGGCAATCCCCCTGAATTTGCCGGATTAGAAATGACAATAATTGGATCAAAAATAGAATTTCAAAAGGATACCGTGATTTCCATTACCGGGGCACATATGGAGCCGCAGATTAATAATCGCAGTATTCCCATGTGGGAGAATGTCAGGGTACAGGAAGGAGATATCTTACATTTTTCACCCGCGAAACACGGAGTTAAAACATATCTTTGTATTTCGGGAGGAATCCAGGTCCCTGAAATATTAGGAAGCCGTTCAACTTATATATTTACCGAATTTGGTGGTTATAAGGGCCGCAAGCTTCTGGCTGAAGATTGTGTTCCTATTGGTGAACCACTGCCGGGAGTGTTTAAACAGGTGGGTAAAACAATAATCTCTAATTTTTTGCCGGATTTCCCTAATTCAAATGAGCTTCGCGTGTTGATGGGTCTGTCAGGGTCGCTAGTCAGTGATGAGGGAATAAAATCTTTCCTTAATGCTAACTGGAGAGTATCGACAGAATCCAATCGAGTAGCCTATCGATTTAAAGGTGGTTCGATAGGGTTCCGAAATACGGTGCCACCATTTGGAGCTGGAGAAAGGTCCGGTAATGTTGTCGATATTATGTATCCGATCGGAGGGATCATTGTACCTAATGAAGAAGAAGTTATCGTTCTATTGCATGATGGAACAACCGGTGGCGGATTTGTTACAATTGGAACCGTTATTAGTCCTGACCTAGACCGGATTGCACAGTCCAGACCCTTGTCCACATCCCGATTCTTAGCGGTGACGATCGAGCAGGCAATCGAAGCCCGAAAGGATCGCCAAAAGAAAATCAATGAACTAATTGAATTATTAAATAACATATAGACTCCAAAGCCATTTTAATATTTCTTTATCTTTCCGCACACTCACCTTTTATGAGTTTGAAGCGAAGGAGAATGGGTACTACTGGTCGCTAAAAGGCCTTTTTAGTCTTTTCCTATTTACATAACTATAAAAGAACCAGGCCTATTCTATATCTGCCTGGTTCACTCTTTTTCAATATCTACCCTCTTGTGAAATAACTGTTTTGATTAAAACCAAGTATGGTGCCAGTCACCACCCTCAAGGTTGTATTGAAAATAGCCCCCACTAACCAGTGAAGGGCTGCTTTTTTACCTAAATTTTAAATTATAAGTAACTTTTTCTCCTAACTGGTTAAATTCATCATCCGACGGGCCATCCACCAATATTTGAATAGATTTAATGGCATCAAGATTACTTTTACTTACTTTTAACGCAATCTTACCACTCTTCGTTGTATTCCCAAGAAATTCTCCATCAACCTGTTGCGAATAAACAATAGCATCTTCAATTTGTTCTCCTGTATTAAAAGCGTAAATTCCTTGTACAGGGAACCAATTTACCTTTTTAGTGGACGTGTTTTGAACCTTAACATCTAAAACCACCGCTTTAATTGCTGGCATGTATTGGTCATATTTGTAACTAGGATTAACTGTAACCTTACTCACGGTCATTTTCATCGGACCTGATTGAAGTACAGCATTTACATTATAGGATTTCACCTTCGTACCACTTGGATGATAATCCTTGGATGTTACAATATACTTATTAGATTTCTTATCATATTTTACTTTACCACCAAACCATGAAACCACATCGTTCAGAGGTACATATGCTTTCTTATTAATCATTTTAACACTTACTTTTTTGGCTTTCCCATTAAACCATACTGATAATTTTGGCGCAGCCAATGCTCCTAAGCTAAAAGATAAAAATACTAACAATGCCGTAAAACCTGAAAATAAAAACTTTTTCTTCAATTGCGCTTCCTTCCTTCCACATTTTAATAGTCCAAATGTAATAATTCTTTATAACTATATAAATTCCCTTTTTTTCAAAAATAATAAAAAATTCTCCTATATGAAAATTGCAATTATTCCTTTACTCTTATATCAGAGTCAAAGACTCAGCTCCTCCATTTGAATTTACAGGATATTAGAATCATACTAATCATTAGTATCATCACAACAGTTACGTCTAAGGGGCTTTTCGTGCTCCCCCCATACAAAAAATTATAGAAAAACTATATTTCGTTTAAGACCAGTTAATTCCGTTAAAAATGATGGATAAAAGAAGTGTAGGAGGAGTAACCCATGAATCAACAACGTACTCCCAAAATCGTTAATTCCCAAAAAGATAATCAGCTTATTAAAATTTTCGCAATCCTTCTATGGGGCTTGTTTTTATTGATCAATACATGGACGGGTAACCTTGAATTAATGATTCATTCCGGGTTTGTTGAATTTAAATGGAACCCGTCACCAGACTTTATATCATTCTTTAATTTTAATGATATTGCCTTAATCCATCCCTACTTTATTGTGATCAAACTAGGACATTTTATCGGTTTTGCCATCATGGACCTGCTCATTTTCAACTTGATAAAAAGCCATAAGTCGTCAATTGCAATATCAGTAACCTTTGCCTTCTTCACTGAATTTTTTCAACTCTATTGGGGGCGTGATGGACGTTTATATGATCTCGGCATCGATACACTTGGGATATTGACAGTTTATATCATCATAAAGGCACTAAATAAAAAAGATCCGACCAAATAGAAGTTCTGTCCACACCATACGGACAAAACTTCCATTTTGTCCACGAACGGTGCCTGTCACTTTGTGAAGACTGTCACTTTGTGAAACGGAGGTGAGTATGAGTTGCTTTCTTTAGGAAAAAATCATGACCCAAGAAGGAATGGGGAAATTCTCAGCCAAATCAATGGTGGTCAGCTTGACCTAAGAAGAGCTTTGCATGAAACTGAGAAACTATACTTGGAATGTGCGGAGAAAAAGATTCTCTCCCCTGCTCCTGTGCAAAAGAAGCAAGCTTTTCAAGAGAAAGTTTTGTCTGGTCTATTTCGCCCCTTTGCTTCCGTCACAGAGCTTGGAGTTCCTTCCAAAACTAGGATGGATGCAGCAGGAAATGTTTATCCAGAGTGGAAAGAGACGCTAGATATTGAATACAACAACTTATTAAGCCGTCTTACTCGAGAAGTGAATGTGGCCGATTTTGGTGCAATCGGAGATGGTCGAACAGATAACACCGCTGCCTTTAAAAAAGCGATTGGGAATGGCCAGGTTAAAGTTCGGGTGCCGGAAGGTATTTTTATAACAAAAGGAATCCTTTTGACCTCCTGGACCTGCCTAGTTGGGGCCGGAAAAGGAAAAACAATCATCAAACTCCACGGAGACGCTCCAAAAGGAACAAGGCTTGTGACAAACGCCAATCATTGGCGCGGTAATCACCATCTCTTTATGCAGGGCATGACGTTAGACTGGAATGTCGAGAGGCTTGGTAACGTTCAAAAAACGGCCACTTGGGGCAATCATTCCAGCTGTTTAACGTATGCGAATGTTACCTATGGCTGGGTTCGAGATGTCGAAGCGATTAATCCCGGCCTCCACTGCTTTGATATTACCTCTACCCTGTACAACTATGCAGGGGATGGTTATCGTGCCAAGGGTGGGAGCCGATATGTCTGGCTTGACAACCTGAATGGCTATGGTTTCGGGGATGATGGGATAACCACCCATCACAGCGAAAAAATCTTAATTTCATATTCCCATATGTGTGACCCAAGCGGCCGTGCCCATGCAAAGGGATTTTCAAATTCCAACGGCATAGAAGTCGATGATGGCTCAAGGGACGTTATGCTCATCAATAATTCTACGGCTAGATGCTTTGGCGGGGTTGAATGTAAAGCACATGAAAATTCCTCCGCTGCTGCAAACGTGCAAATCATCGGACATCTTTCTGTTAACGATAACCGTTCTTTTAATTTTCGTCATATCGGCCACCACAAAAGCACCGATAATAAGTCAAAAACGGCCTATAATCTAATGGCAACGAATCTAGCTGCCATTGCGCCAATTTATTCCGATTTATACGCTGACTCGACGCCACGGGGTTTGGTTGTTTCTGCTTATGAGAATGTTGTCATCAACCGCTTTACTCTTGTGGGTGATCCTGATTATAACTACAAAGGAAACCCCGTAATCGCAATTCAATACCGTACAAGGAAGGTAATTTTAAACCATGTAAATCTCTTCGATTTTAAAAAAGCAGGTGCAGGCATAAAGGTTTTTGGCGGTGCGAATCGGGCCGATTCCGTTCGAATTGAAAATGTGGTCTATAAAAATTCTTCGTCAAAAGCGGTTGAGATTGGGCATGGGATACAGGATGTGACGATCATCAATGTAAAAGAGTTTATAGAACCCGCTTTGAATAAAAAATAAGCGCCATACAGATTAATCATCTATGGCGCTTTCCATCTTTTTCAACCATTATTCCATCCACCATCTTTTCAGCCACTCGTCGATAAAGATTACTCATATGAACTAACGAAGAAATCATCAAAAATTCCTCTAGATAATTGGACTCGTCTTCCTGCAATCCCTTTACTTCATCTTTTACCGCTTTAATTCGCTCCTCAATATCCCGATTAAAATCTTCTACATTCTGCGCAATAAGATTCAAATAGCTCGAATAAAAAGAGTCTAAATCAATGTCACCCATAATAATTTTTTTATTCATCTCATCCAGCGTAACCTTAATATCGTTAATCGAAAGGCCCCCTTTAAGCTGGTAAATCAAACTGATTAAAATGAGATGCTCTTTGGAGTATTTTTTATTTTGAATCGGGAAAATAAGCTTTCCTTTTGCATAGTTATTAATCATGGTTTTCGTCAAAACCTTATCGTCTTCATTCCGTTTCGACTCGCCAAATTTATTTTCAAATAACTGAATCACTTGATCCATATACAAATCTATCTTTGGAATTTCATCTAAGGTTAAGCTCGTATTTAAACCAAGCTGTTCCATAATATGTTTAATTTTTTCCATCAAAAAACCCCGTTCTCGACAATTTCTAATTTGATTATACCTAAACGAATAAACATTGACTAGCTAATGTTTTATCGGTATGATTATATGTAGTTATTAAAACTACATGTTGCGTTGGGAGGATTTAAAATGTATCAATATGTTCGTGAACCGATCAATGGATTTACCCATTTAGCAGGAGCTATTTTATCATTTATCGGCCTGCTGGCAATGGTTATCAAAGCATCGATGACCACTCCATCACCACTATCGATTGCTGCCGTCATTATTTTTGGAGTCAGTATGATTTTGCTGTATTCGGCATCCGCTACCTACCACATGGTCATTGCCCGTGATAAAGTGATTGCCTTTTTAAGACGACTCGATCATTCGATGATTTTTGTGTTAATCGCAGGGACATACACACCTTTTTGTTTTATTAGTTTGAATGGAAAAACCGGCTGGATTCTCTTTTCAATTATTGGGGCTGTAGCGATTTGCGGGGTTGTTTTTAAAATGGTGTGGTTTCAATGTCCAAGGTGGATTTCAACCGCCCTGTATATCGCTATGGGCTGGATGATTATCTTTGTTTTCTCTCCCCTTGCAGGTAGTTTGAATCCGTTCGGTTTGTTTTTATTAATTCTTGGCGGTATTTTTTATACAATTGGCGGCGTTATTTACGGAGCGAAGCCTAAATTTTTGGAACTAAAGTATATGGGATTCCACGAGATTTTTCATATTTTCATTTTGTTCGGCAGCTTGTCGCATTTCCTATGCGTTTATCTTTATGTAATATAAAAAATCGGCTTGGGTTGCTCCCCAGGCCGATTTTCTTATCATCTTCGCTGTAATTCCTCTTGTAATATGATTGCATGATTATAGACCGGTTCCTTCGCACCGTATAAGAGCGTTACCCGGCCTTGTCCAGCTAGCTCGAGAATGTGGTCAACCGCTTTTACCTTTTCCTCATCGTGTCGAAGCTCTTCCACATATTTCACCGTGAACTCTTCAAAAAGCTCCGGCTTATGGCAAAACCATTTTCGAAGCTCGCTGCTTGGTGCCACATCTTTCAGCCACTCATCAAGTTTTGCAGATTCCTTTGAGATTCCACGAGGCCAAAGGCGGTCAATTAAAATTCGATAACCATCCATTTCGTCATATGGGTCGTAGATTCTTTTTAAAAAAATATCAGCCATGGTCTTTACCCCTCCATTAATTAAATATTCTGGTCCGTCCATTTGATTATATAATTCACATACGCATGAAGGGAAATTCTCCTATGAATCTCTTCTATTGCTTCCAGTAATACATAAGAAGCTTATTAACTAAAAGCAAGCTCCCCAGGATCCAGGCCATTTCTGGTTTTCCGACTGTAACGAGTAATAGGACAGGCAAACCAAACACAATGATTTCTAAAATTAAATGAACTGGTTCTGATAATTGAATAGCTGCCTTTGGAGCCCCCATTAATCCCCATATAACCGCGACCACCAAAGGAGCACCAATAGCTAGTAACCATTGAAGTAACGGACTATTTCCCGTTTTATAACCCCAATAGCCCCATACATAAAGTGAAGTCAGTTCCAATAAAAATCTCAGCAGCAGATTTAAAGACTGTAATCCGGCAAACAAACTCATTTAGTTGTCTCCTCCTAATGAATTATTTATAACCATCTTCATTACAACACTATTAATTTATTTTTTTTGCTATTACTTCATTACAATCTCCACACTAATTATATTAACAATATAATTAATTACATTAGTTAAAAAAGTGATAAATCTATTTTTTTACAAAAGACCTTTCAAGTGGGCTAATTTAAAATTAAAGAGGTACCAGCTCAATTTATTGAGCTGGTACCTCTTTCAAACGTTCATAGAAAAATATACATCCTTCAGATTCACTTAAAAACTTGGTTTGTTTATTTGTCAGCTTGGGTAGCCAATGTTGATTCTTTTGTTTCCCTGCGAACAACTGGTGCGACTTTTGTTGCCAAAAACTCAATATTTTCTGCTACCTTTTTAAAAGGCATGCCACCAATATCCATTTGTGCAATAAAGCGTTGATGTCCAAAAAGTTCATATTGCGTAAGAATTTTTTCGATGATCTGTTGTGGACTTCCGACAAATAATGCTGTATCTGGTCCAGCGAGTTGTTCAAACTCTTCTCTGGACATTTGTTTTCTTCCTTGCTCTTTACTGAAAAAATCACGGTAATGGGCATAATAAGGATAATAATCGTCTTTCGCCTGCTGGGTCGTTTCCCCAATAAACGCATGTCCCGTTACAGCCACTTTCAAATTTTCCGGCGCATGACCTGACTGCTTCGCTTTCTCGCGATATACATCCACAAGCGGTTTAAACCGTTTCGGATCACCACCAAGAATTGCCATGGTTAAACCCGTACCGAATTTACCTGCACGTTCCGCGCTTTCCGGAGAACCTCCTACCCCAACCCAAAAAGGAATGCCATTTTGTAGAGGACGCGGTGCAATTTCAGCATCAAATAATGGCGTACGATAATGCCCGTTCCAGGTCACTTTCTCATTCGCATTCAACTTTAAAAACAAATCGATATTCTCTTCAAATAAGCCGTCATAATTGTCTAGATCATACCCGAACAACGAAAAAGATTCTACAAATGCCCCTCGCCCTGCTATCACTTCAGCCCGTCCGTTTGATAAAAGATCCAGTGTTGCAAAATCTTCAAATAAACGGACAGGATCAACAGTACCTAATACAGTTGTAGTACTTGCCAGTTTAATTTGCTTTGTAACCTGCGAGATGGCAGACAGAAGAACGGGCGGCGCTGATACTGCGTAATCTAAACGATGATGTTCACCAACACCAAATACATCGAGACCAGCTTCGTCAGCCATCTTTGCCGCATTTATAATTTCTTTCAATCTCTCACTTGCACGAATTGTTTTCCCAGTTTGAAGATCTGGTACTAAATCACCTAAAGTGTAAATACCTATCTCCATTCCGTAATGTTCATCTGCCAAAATTATCTTCATTCCCCTCTATAATTCAGAAAAGAAAATTTGTTATTAGTATGCATTTCATGATAGCTTTCATTCATTTCTAGCCTGAAAGTTAATCCTCATCCTTCACATCAAGATCTTCCGGAATCGGCTCGTTTAAGATTTCCTCGACTAGTTGTTTGTATTTTTCCATCTGCCTCAAATGCGTATTAAATTGGTCTTTATAAATTAAATATTCAGTTCCGTCATAGAGGGCACGAATTTTTCGCTTCTGCACGAGCTTTTCTACAGTTGAAACCGGGACAGATAAATACTCTGCTGTTTCTTTTATAGTTAAATACACTTTAAAGTTCATTCCTTTTTAAAATTAAGTTGGTTGACAACGCGGCCAAGCCGCCCCTTTGTGATTACAGCCTGTGAAAGAGAATTAAGAATCGCTTCCTCTACTGCTTCGGCCGCTCCTGTAAAAAACTGATTTATAATCGGATGGTCCTCGCGAAGCAGTAAACGGGTTTCTAATAGTTCCTCCGTAAAATGAGAAATTTTATGTGCCGTCGAAAAGGCAATCACAATATCCCCGCTCCCATGGCTGAAATGGCTGCCGGTCCGCCCCAGACCAATCCCGCAGCGCTTGGCCAAGCGCTTTAGCTGCCGGTCGCTTAACGGCGCATCAGTGGCAAGGACAATCATAATCGAGCCATCAGCCGTTTCCAAAAGCCCTTCTCCATCTCCTTCACCAAAATAACGCGCCCATTGAAACTCTTCTTTTTTTCCAAAATTACTAAGAACAAGGCAGCCAATGGTATACTCTTCGATTTTTCGTGAAGAAGAACCAATTCCACCTTTATATCCGAAGCAGACCATTCCCTTTCCGGCACCAACAGCCCCTTCCCTAGCAGGCTCAGCATTTGCTTTTCGAATGGCTTCCACCGCATGCTCCGGCTTTACCGGAAAAAGCCGAATTGAATTAAGATAGCTGTCATTGCATTCACCGACAACCACATTGATGGTTCCTGTTGTCTCTCCAATTTCGGGATTGTCTTCAAGCATATATTGCAGTGTACCCTGCGTAACCGCCGGAACAGCAAAGGTATTCGTTAACAGAATGGGTGATTCAAGCACTCCTAATTCATTAAGTTGCACTAGACCCGTGGTTTTCCCAAATCCATTAAGGACGTGGCAGGAGGCCGTAACTTTTTCTCGAAATAAATTTCCGTTATGCGGCAAAATGGCAGTAACTCCTGTGCAGGCATACTCATTACCCGATGCATCCAGAGGGTAATCCAATGTTACATGTCCTACCATAACCCCAGCTACATCGGTAATACAATTCTTATCACCTGTTGGCAGTTTCCCGATACCTAAACCTGCATCCCTAATCTTCATCTTCCAATTCCCGGTCTCTTGTCAAGGAAGTTTTGGCCAGCAAAGCCTCTAACCTCTTCCTCCGAAAAATGCTTTAATAATTCATTAACCAGGTTTTGGCTCTTCGAGGCATCTTCCAAATCTGTAATAAATTCAGAAATCCCATCAAAATCCGAGCCCAATCCGATCTGTTTTACTCCGCCAAGTGAACAAAAATGGTCAATATGTTTAATAAGATCTGCGATGGTTGCTTCTCCCTCTTCTTTTACAAAGGGAGGATTATAGACAACATGAATTACCCCGTCCTTTTTAAACATTTCCACAGCCATTTCATCGGTTAAATTACGGCGATGGTTGCAAAGCGTTCTCGAGTTGGAATGGCTGGCAATTGGATATTTCGCAATCTCCATAACATCCCAAAATGCCTGGTCGCAAAGATGGGAAACGTCCGTTAGGATTTTATGATCATTATGAAATTTGACGATCTTTTTCCCAAAATGGGTAAGCCCGGCACCGCGTGGCTCCCCAGCTCCATCTGCTGCAAGGTTGGCATTATTCCAAGTCAAGCCGACCGATCGAACTCCAAGTTGATATAGAATATTCAGCTTCGCTAAATCATTACCAATCGCATCAACACCTTCAAGTGTTAACATCGCGCCAATTTGACCAAGCTTAAGATTGTCAAAATCTGACCAATCTCGAATCTGAACCATATCCGGATTCTTCCCAATAACCTCCTTGTAAAAATAATCAATCTGCTGAAGGGCTTCTTGGAATTTTTGATCAGAAGGAATCTCCGGCTCAATAAAAATGGCAAAACACTGGACTTTCACTTTTCCTTTATGTAAGCGTGCTTTATTCGTCTCTAATTCAGGGGCATCGGCAAAGCGCAGTCTCCCCTTACCTTCCGATAGCTTAAGTAAGGCATCACAATGTAGGTCGATGATATTCATATGAAAAGCTCCTTTTAACAAAAATAACAGATAAACCCATTATACTTCTCTTCCGATTAAAAAACAGGTTCATGGATTAAGAGTAAAAATATTTGCTTTTATCCATACTAACTGTCAAGCTAAGAAGAAAAGAACTTGAAACAGGAGATTATTATGATTGAGATCAAAACTTCAACCGTCAGCGAGGGAGAATTTAATAGAGGAGTATTTGCCACCCGCGATATTGCAAAAGGGGAACTCATCCATGAAGCCCCGGTCCTTTCCTATCCAAATAAGGAGCATGAGCATATCGAGAAGACGCTTCTAGCTGATTATGCGTTTGAGTATGGCATAAATCACTCAGCTATTCTCTTAGGTTATGGGATGCTGTTTAACCATTCCTACACACCAAATGCCAGATATGAAATTAACTTTGATAATCACACCTTTGACTTTTATGCCTACAAGGATATTAAAGCAGGGGAAGAAATCTTCATTAATTATAATGGAGATGTCGATATTGACGACCCTTTGTGGTTTGATAAGGAATAAAAAGAAATCCTCTCAGCACATGAGAGGATTTCTTTTTGTCATCTAGCTCATATTTATTGCGGGATTTTTTTTCTCCCGGAATACCAGATGTTCTAAAAATAAACATAAAATCAGACCTACGAGTAAGCCATTAGCAATAATATTTCGCAGCCACGGCGCCACTGTTTCAAACGCTGCGGTTGGGACAAACATCATTCCGATTCCGACCATTAACGAAAGGCCAATGACCAATAAATTTCTCGATGTTGGTTCCTGTCCCATAAGGTCGCGGATTCCAAAGCCCATCATTTGAGAAAATAGAATAAATAAGGATGTATAGGCAACTTCCATTGGCAATTTAGAAAAAAACTCACCGATGTATGGAAAAAAACTTGAAATCACAATTAAAATAGCCCCAAACACAATTGGACTTTTCTCTTTAATTCCCGTTGTTCCGATGAATCCGGCTGATATGGATAATGGCACAACTCCTACAACAGAAAAGAGTCCTGAGAGAAATAAATTGACCCCATTACCAAAAATTCCTTTTGAATATTCGCGTGGCTGTATCTCCCTCTCAAGGGCAATTCCAACCACTAGGATACTTGCAATTACATTTGAAATTAAAATAATGGCGGTGATGACAGAGGTTAAGACAATCCCGAAATCAAACTGTGGTGCACCCCAGCTGAATACTTTCGGAACAGCAAACCATCCTGCTGGCTCGTAAGCTTTTCCGGGTTGGATTAATCCTAAAAAATGAAATAATAACCAGCCGATCACAATACCAACTAAAGGACCCATGCTTCTCAGAATCCCTCTTGCCTTTAATGAAAAAAGTAATATAACAATGATTTCTATGAGACAAATACCAATTATTTTCCCATTTAAATGATTCGTTTCGGTAATTCCCAGCATACTTTTTATAAAAGAACCGCTCATTTGGCTGACAAGCAAAATTAAATAAACTCCGGTTACAATTGGGGTAAACAAATTTGTAATTTTCTCAACTATGGGTGAAAAACCTAATATTGCTAAAATGATTCCTGCAATAACCAGGCCCATTTCTAATTGCTGCAATAAATGCCCTTTCTCAGTAGGGACACTCATGGCACCTAGAACAATAAACAAAGCCCACCACATACCGGCAGCACCTTCTACCACCTGCAGGCGATGTCCAATGAACAACTGGACTAAGGTAGCTGCCCCCGTTACAAATAGCATACGCTGCATAAAGGTTGAAATTTCAGCGGGAGACATATGAAAAGCTGCCCCGATCACGATAGGAACGGCAATAATATTGGTAAGCATAAAGACCGCCCACTGAATGCCTTGAACTCCTGTCAAAAATCCGCTGCCCTTCTTCGTGAATTCACTCATTCTTCCATACTCCTTCTTTACAACTATACAGCAACAGATTTAGAGTCATGGTGTTCAATCTTTTTATCATAATATTTATTTAAGAAATATCCATTTAATGAGGCTAAAATTTGCTGGAATAGCATGCCAACCACGACTGGAACGGCTACCGCCGCAGGAAAATAAGAAACAGCGATTACAGCCCCGGCGCTAATATTCCGCATTCCTCCAGTGAAGGTTAATGTAATCACAGTATCACGGTCACTTTTGATGAACCGCCCTAAGAGAAAGGAAAATAAATAACCAGTAAGGGCAATGAAAAATACCACCAAGGTAATAAGGACTAATTTTAGATGGATATGCCGCAAATAGGGGGCTACGACAGAACCGTTCAACATCACGACGACCCCCATGCAGATTTTTGAAAAAGGAGCAAGCTTTGAACCTAGTTGATCCTTAATCCTTCCCTTCGTCACCTGGTTTAAGAACATACCAATTAACGAAGGAAGCACTACCATTCCAAATAACCCCTTCATGATACTTATAAAATCCATATCGATTTTTTGGCCCATAAAAAGAGAAATGGAGTAAGGAACAATGAGCGGGGAAAGTAATGTATCCACTAAAATGATCGATAAAGTCATTGGAATATTTCCTTTGTAAATCGATACCCAAATAAAACTAGTGACACCTGTTGGAATGACCATTGCTAGGATTAACCCGGTAACGGTAAAATCATCACCATAAAAGGCAACATGCCCCACCCCCCAGGCCCAAAGCGGCATGAACACATGTAATATGCACATAGCTAAAAATACAGGGAACGGATGGGTAATCACCTCTGTTAGTGATTTAAAATTCGAACTTAGGCTCCCGGAAAAAGTCATAAAGGCAAATAACCAAGGGATTAAATAGGAAAAGTCCTTTAGATAAACACTAAACAAAACGCCTAGGATAACGCTGACAGGTGTAATTAAAGGCAAAATTTTTTCTAGTTGCTTATTTAATCTTTGCAGCATGAAGGTCTCTCCTCACTATTTTTCCAGCGATTTTTGATATTCCTTCCAAGCCGTCAGACCGCCCTCTAAAACTTTGACTTTATAATCAATGGTGCTGAGGATATTGGCACATTTTGCTGCTGAATTCCCGGTTGTACAGGTTACGATGATCTCCTTTTCCTTTGGAAGGGATAATTTCACATCCTCTTTTGTTTCCTCTGCTTCAAAAATAATCGTTTTAGGAATATTGAGGTTTTCAATTTGAGGAGCTGTTATGTGTTCAGCCTGATATTTTTCTTCAGCTCTGACATCAAGGAGCAAAACCTTTTCATTTCTATTTAACCGTTCATGTAATTCTTTTGGCGTAATTTTTTCTATTGTCAACTTCAACACCTCCAATACAAAGAATATCACAAATTCTAGTAAATTAAAGTACTTCGTCTTTCAAAATATATCCATTTACACTTTGTGTTAAAGGGTCCCCAGTTCCATACGTCTTAAGTCTTAAACAGAATTAAATCTCCAGTGCATTGTGAACCCCCCCCTTTCCCCTATAAGATGTATTTATAGATAAAAACTGGAAATGGGGAGGAAAAAAAGATGAAAAGAATTGTGATTATATTATTAATCATTACCGGTTTGTATTTTATTTTTCAACAATCGCTGCGTTTTGATTGGTTTTCTGCCGGTAGCCGTGAAGGTAGTGCTGCGATTTCTGGCGATGTCCGTGTCATTAAGGTTGATGTTTCCGCTGTTAATGCTGATATTATTCCAGAGGATCGCATGAATTTAAAAGCCGTTCTTGATGGAAAAGGAAAAATGACTGTGAACGAAGACGGGGATACGGTTGAAGTAACTGTGAAAAAGAAATGGTTTGATTGGTTTGATTGGACGCCATTTGAAAAAAAAACATTAAAAGTCTATATTCCGGAAACTTATCAGCAAGATATGGAAATTGACTTAGGCTCCGGAAATCTTGAATTTTCGGGGAAGTCCATGAAATTAGATAAATTATCTGTTGATATTGGTTCCGGAAATATGAATCTCGACAACCTTACTGTGAATCATTTTATTCATGACGGTTCATCAGGCAATGTTCACATTGATTCACTAACCTCCAAAACTGGCACTTTTGATCTTAGTTCAGGGAATCTTGATATTCAACATTATATAGGTAAAATAGACGGGGATGTTTCATCAGGAAGAGCAAAAATTCAGGTAGACAAATTAACAGATTCTATTGATCTTGATTTAAGTTCCGGAAATGTCAATCTTAACCTGCCAAATGATGCAGACTTTGTTTTAGATGGAGAAGTAAGCAGTGGCAATATTTCCTGTGATTTTCCTTTGAAGTCCAAAGAATTTAGTCGTAAAAGTATAAAAGGAACACATGGCACAGGAGAACATATGATCAATCTGTCGGTTTCAAGCGGGAATATTGATATTCATTAAAAAAAGCGTTTGGATTTCTAGAAGTCCAAACGCTTTTTTTTATTTTATCAGCGTATTTTTCACTTTTATCAGCGAATTGGAGCAGTTTATCAGCGAATCAAAACGATTTATCAGCGATTCCAATGAAAGCTACAATCATTTAGAATTGGTGGATTTTCAAAAACTACTTCGCCGCCCATTCTCTCCAACTTTTTGCGGATATTTAGGACCTGCTTTAACTGCCAAATTCCCCGCATAAACCCTTGCTTCCGTAACAAAAGCGAACAAAGCAGTAGCTATGGCCAGGTGGAAAACAGCCCATGGGAGATCAAGCTTCGTGACAATAACCATTACGCCAATCACGAGCTGCATAATCACCGTAAAGGTACACAGCAACATGCGTTTCCTTAAAGCCTTGCCCCAGCTTTTTGAAAAAGCATAAAACGTTACGACTAGAAGATAAAGTGCCGTGACAACTGCTAATCCTCTATGGAAAGATTGCAGTACCTCTGGTGTTGTCCCTGGGAAAAATGATTGCCTGCAGCCCAACCAGCCGCAGGCCAGTCCGTAAGTTTCATGCTTGATATAGGCCCCAAATCCCAAGGTTAATAGAATAAGGCCCAGTAAGATATTTAAATGAAAGATAATTGATTTTTGACTTCGGTGTTGAACCTGATAAGATTGTTGCGCACCATCTAAATAAGGGTACCTCCATATCCATATTAAAATGCCCATAAAAAGCATCGCAATTAATAAATGGATGGTGATGATAATGGAAGGCAGGTCGCGTACCACGACCACTGCACCAAGAAGAACCTGAACCGTGAGCAGCCCGAGCATCGTAAAGGATACAATACGAGCGGTAAAACCCAGCTTTGAGCGAAGAATCTGGAAAAATAACAGTAAAGAAAGGATTCCAAGTAAAGCCCCAATCACCCGGTGCAGATATTCAATCAGAGTAGCTCCTTTTAAAGATGGAACAATTTCACCATTACACATCGGCCATTCAGGCCCGCACCCCATACCGGAATTAGAGGAAGCCACATACCCTCCGAACACAATCAAAAAATAGGTAAGAAAAATAGTCAGCAATGCTAAATTTCGTTTGTTCAACATTCATCCCCCTGTATTTAAATATTTTGACTATAGGAACAATTTACCAAATGAGGACAAGTAATTCGGTGATATGTATCACGTTATCAAGGAATTCCCAGATAAACCTTCCGACACCGTTTTACAATTCTTTCCCGCCAAGAAATGCATTTTCATTAAGTAACCAAAATATTTCATTAAACATAAGGTATATTGCCTTGTGTTTTCTACTATGGAAGGAGAGTTACGAATGTACTATAACCCTTTTCATTACCCAATCTATCCTCCTGTACCCGCCTACCCTGGTTATTATGTAAACTATCCCCTCCAAAGAACGTATCCGCCCGTTGATATAAAAATATTTTCAAAGTCAGTGAAGTCCTTTCGTCTCCTAATGGAACAGGGAAGTATTTTATTAGACAGGTTAGGGGATGAGGGATTCGCTCATAAAATGATGACCGTTGCACAGCAAGGAAAAAAAGCGGAGGTCGATCAGTTAATTAAATCCATTAGCTTAAAAGTCCCTGTGATTACGAAATTCACCCCCTCTGGCGTAATCTTTGAGCTGACCACGCAACCCACTCAGCAAGCACCAATGAGTTGCTGCACCCTAACCGTATCCATGAAATGGGGAATATAGATTTTAAATATGAATTACCTATCTTAAAAGCTCACATATAACCGTAAGAGTATAATAGGTTATAAAAAAAGCGATTTTCTCTTGTCCAAGAGAAAATCGCTTTTTTTAGTTTCTAACCCATTCAACAGTTTGTCAAAACATTTCGAACAAACGGTGAACTTAATCCTATCAATATGTTAAAAAGATGACCGGTGAATACATTGTAGTATAAAGAAACAATAAAAAAATGAAAGGTGGAATGAGTTATGTTTAATCAATTTTTACGGGAAAATAAAAGCGCTGCCGTCCTTTTAACAATATTACGTTTATACTTGGGTTACTCTTGGTTCACAGCAGGGCTCCACAAATTAATGGGAGGATTCGATGCATCTGGTTATTTAAAAGGAGCGATTGCCAACCCGGTAAAAGGGCCTGAAGGGGATGTTGTCTTCGGCTGGTTTGTAGGTTTCCTTAAAGGCTTCGCCCTTCCAAATGTAGATTTATTCAATTTCATTGTACCATGGGGAGAAACACTAGTCGGACTTGGTCTTATTCTAGGCTGCTTCACTACTGCTGCCATGTTCTTTGGCTTAATGATGAACTTTACCTTCTTCTTAGCAGGAACCGTATCTCATAACCCACGAGACATCTTCCTTGGCTTTATTATTTTAACTGCCGGATATAACGCAGGTAAAATTGGATTAGACCGCTGGGTTATTCCTTTCATTCGAAAAGCAAGAAAAAATCATATTGAAAAAGAAAAACCTAAAGCAATATCTTAATTGAAATTTAAAAAGCGGAGGTCAATACTCCCTCCGCTTTTTTCTATAATCGATAGACCCTTGTTTCGTATGGCTTTAACGTAATTCGTTCAGT
Organism: Neobacillus cucumis; assembly: GCF_016107705.1. Next base: position 161,044 of record NZ_JAEHGC010000006.1, on the reverse strand, counting down.
TGGTTCATGTTTCTCTATTTCATAGTTCTTTAAAAGTAGGTTTTTATGATCAAATACAATGCCAATTCCCTCGGATATGCTAGCAGGCCGTTCAGAAAGATTGGCCATTACTATCACCCGGTCCTGCCATAATGTTCTTGTATAGGCAAAAATCTGCGGATCTTCCGCTAATAGCAATTCATACATCCCATAAGTAAACACTTCATTTGCCTTTTTTAACTGAATCATTTTTTTATAAAAATTCAAGACGGAATCCGGATTCTTCTCTTGGTCCGCAACATTGATTTCCGAATAATTTGGATTGACCTTCATCCATGGCGTTCCGGTCGAAAAACCTGCGTTTTGTTCCGCAGACCATTGCATTGGTGTTCGCGAATTATCACGACTTGACGCCCAAATGATTCTCATAATCTCTTCATGTGGAACCCCAGCTGCCGTTTTCAAGTGATAAAGATTTTTCGTAGCAACATCGTCGTAATCATCAATGGACTCAAATTTTACATTGGTCATCCCAATTTCCTGTCCCTGGTAAACAAATGGAGTTCCCTGCATTAAAAAGTACATAGCCGCAAATGCCTTTGCACTTTCTTGCCAAAATTCCTGGTCATTTCCCCACGTAGAAACGACCCGGGCCTTATCATGATTTTCGATAAATAAGGCATTCCAGCCCATACCTTCAAGTCCCTTTTGCCAACGGGATAAAACATTTTTTAGTTCAATGATATTCAGTACTTTTTTCAGCTCCGCATCCCAAAGGTTGAGATGCTCGAATTGAAAGACCATATTGAATTTCCCCTGCTTCTCATCGACCCAAAGATCAATATCGTCCACTGAAACACCATTCGCTTCCCCAACAGTCATAATGTCATATTTTGCAAAGGTTTCTTCTTTTAACTCTTTTAAAAAAGTATGAATCCCTTTTACATTCATATGTTTATCAAAGGAAGAGACATATTTTAGGTCATCCGGATTTGGCATATCCTTGAGTCCAGGTTCCTTTTTAATATGGCTGATGGCATCCACGCGGAAACCGTCAATTCCTTTATCAAGCCACCAATTGATCATTTCATAGAGAGAATTCCGTACCTCTGGATTTTCCCAATTCAAATCAGGCTGCTTTCGCGAGAAAATATGGAGAAAATACTGGTTCGTTTTCTCGTCATACTCCCATGCTGAGCCGCCAAAAATACTTTCCCAATTATTCGGCTCTTCCCCATTCTTACCATCCCGCCAAATATACCAATCCCGTTTAGGATGTTCCTTAGAAGAACGAGATTCAATAAACCATGGATGCTCATCACTCGTATGATTGATCACTAAATCAAGAATTAATTTCATACCACGGTCATGGACTTCTTGTAAAAGTTGATCAAAATCAGCCATCGTCCCGAATTCATCCATGATTTTTTGATAATCGCTAATATCATAGCCGTTGTCATCATTAGGGGATTTAAACATTGGGCAGACCCAAATAACATCAATCCCTAACTCTTTTAAATAGTCCAGCTTTGCAATAATCCCCTGGATATCCCCAATCCCATCCCCGTTTGAGTCCATAAAACTCCGGGGATATATCTGATAGGCAACCGCTTCTTTCCACCATAATTTATTCATATTAGTTCCTTCCCAAATCGTACTTTTACCCTTGTTGCTTTATCGGTTCTGCACATGAAAGACGTTCCACCAATTTGTGAGCAATAATAATCCGTTTTGTCGGTTCTTTGCTATTTTCAATCATTTGGATCAAGCTCTTTGATGCTTGATAGCCAAGGTCGAAGATATTGATATCAACAGAGGTTAACGGCGGCTTTGACATCTCCGCCAAAAGAACATTATTAAAGCTGACAATGGAGATGTCTTCGGGAACTTTAATTCCTAATTCATCAAGCATATTCAAGACACCAAGTGCCATGAAATCATCCGCCACAACCAGTGCAGTCGGCCGTTCTTCAAGCGACATTAACTCCCTAACAGCCTCTTGTCCGCCCTCTCGCAGAAATTCTTCGTGAATAATATATTCATTTTTCAAAGGAATTTTGGCATTCCTAAGCGCCCTCTCATATCCTAAAAGCCGCTCAACGGTTACGGTAAGTTCAAGACTCCCGCCGATAAAGGCAATTTGACTGTGCCCGTGCTGAATTAAATATTCAGTAGCCTCTTTCATTGCCCGAAAATTATCATTATCTACGTGGGTAATTTCCTCTACATCCTTATATGGCTTTCCAATTAAGACAAAGGGAAACTCTCTTCCTTTTAAATAGGAAATCACCTGATCTTCTACCTTTGAATTAAGAAGAATGACACCATCCACACTTTTCCCCTGAACCATGCGAATTACTGCATCAAAGATTTCTTTATCTGTCTTCCCTGTTGTTATATGCATCGCATATTGTTTTTCATGAGCACCTTCGCTGATTCCTTGTAAGACAGTAGGGAAAAACGGGTTTTGGAAAACCACATCCCCTGAACTCGGCATAACAAGCCCGATGGTTTGCGTGGACTGGCTGGCTAAATTCCGTGCATTTAAGTTCGGGTGATACCCTAATTGTTCCATCGCCTTTTTTACTTTTTGAGCTGTTGCTTTACTAATCCGAGGATTGTTAGCAATAACCCTCGAAACAGTAGACGGGGCCACATTCGCAAGCTTTGCTACATCTTTAATCGTTACAGTCATCTATTTCACCCCACTTCACCTGAAAAAATACTTTATTTTTAACCTTTAGTACCTCCTGCTGTTAAACCAGATACAAAGTAACGTTGGAAGGATAAGAAAAGAATCGCTATCGGTACGGCAATCAATACAGCACCAGCTGCAAAAGTCGTAAATTCAGCACCAAATTGTTTTGCAACAAGATCATATAATCCTACTGCTAATGTATAATTTTTTTCCGTTCTTAGCAAAATGCTGGCAATAATAAAATCGGCAAACGGTGCAATAAAAGCGAATAGGGCTACAACTGCAATCATTGGCCTTGCGAGCGGCATCACGATTTGGAAAAAGATTCGCAAATGACCGGCACCATCAATTTTGGCTGATTCATCCAGCTCTTTTGGAATCGTATCTAAGTAACCTTTCATCAGCCAAGTATTCATCGGAATTTGACCACCGACATACACACAGATAAGTCCTAAATGCGTATCAATTAAACCGGTCAAGGTCGCTAAAATATAAATAGCGATAAGTGCCGCAAAGTTTGGAATCATTTGCAGGATCAGAAACGTCATTAAGCCGTTCTTTCTCCCCACAAATCGGTAGCGAGAAAAAGAATAAGCTGTTAAACTTACCAAAATTACGGTAAATAGCATCGTTAAAATACTAACTTTTAATGAATTAATATACCAAAATACATAATTACTTTTATCGATATCAAATAGCTGCTTGTAATGGCTCAGGGTAGCATGTTTTGGAATAATGCTCGACCCCGATAAACTTTGGCCCGGATTAAAAGAGGAACCGATAATCCAAGCGAGTGGATACAAAATCAGGACAAACATAATTAGGATCACCAGATAGGTTAACGCCAGCCGAATAAAATTTTGTCTTTTTGTATTCATATTACATCATATCCTCTTCTTGGAATGACTTAGTTCGCTTAAACTGCCAAAGTGCGACAGTAATGACAATCACGGATAACAACAAGGTCAGCGTGGCAGCCTTCGAGTATTGCGCCGAAGTCATCGTCAAACGATAGATCCATGAAATGAGAATGTCAGTCCCTCCAGCGTTTTGACCCGTAACTGCCGGTCCGCCGCCATTAAATAAATAAATGATATTAAAATTATTAAAGTTAAAAGTATATTGTGTAATGATGACGGGCGCAGTAGCAAATAACACTAACGGAAGGGTAATGTTTTTAAACTTTTGAAAGTTATTTGCACCGTCAACTGTTGCCGCTTCATAAAGATCAGCAGGGATTGATTGCAGCACCCCAGTTGTCATCGCAAAGATGAACGGGAAACCAAGCCAGGTTTGAATAAAAATCAAAGCGATCCTTGTATAAACCTTTTCTGTCATCCATGGGAGACCGTCGATTCCGAAAAATCCAAGGATATCCCGGTTAATAGCACCGAAGGATTCGTTAAACATCCCGGCAAAAACAAGGATGGATACAAATGCCGGTACAGCCCAAGGCAAGATAAAGACGGTACGGATGATGGCTTTTCCTTTTACATCCTTTTGGTTTACGATTACTGCTAGGAAAATTCCTAAACCAACCTGAAGCGTAGTGGCAACAAATGTCCACACCAATGTCCAAGCCAAAACAGAGAAGAAGGTTTGCCGCCAAATATCGATTTCAAAGATTTCTGTAAAGTTCTTGAACCCAACCCAGTCCACCAGTTTCGCAGGAGGTGTATGGTATAGGTCATAGTTAGTGAACGCTAGTAACACAACGAAAATAATAGGAAAAATAACCACGAAGACTAATAGCAAAAAACCAGGTGACATGATCAAGTATGGAAATCCATGATCAACAAGATTACGATATTGTTCCTTGATGGTGCTGATCGGTTCCTCACTGTCACGTTTTTTCCCTACCTTATAGGCATCACGCAAATTAAATAGGTAGAATCCAAGACCAAAAATAATGACGATGACAGATAAAATGCCGTATACAAGCAAGAAAATGGAATGGTCTTCTGGTACAATTTCTCCTAGTGTCACTAATCCCCATAATCCAATATTGATTAGGTCTTTAAAAACATATACAAATGCTGCACTTAAGATAAGAAAGAAAAATCCTTTTAAAAATTGCTTGTTGTAAAGTTGACCGACCCCTGGAATAATGGAAAGAATTAGTGCCTTTTTTCGGTGACTGGTTGGATAAGATTCGGTAACAGTTTTAGACATCCCCCGCACCCCTTTCAGTATGTACTTTATTTTCAGATGCTTTGTCAGCAGAAAAGCGGAAGCGCCTTGGTCAGCCCCGACAAGTGCTGGAGGAACTGCCGGTGAAGTCGTTCTTTGACTTCATCGGCATGCCAACACCACTGCATATTCATCCTTGCAGGCATGCGAAGAGGTGAACAGTACCTCCTCGAATATGCTTTGCCGCAGGAGCAGATTTGCAACCTCGAGGGGCTAGGCGCTGTAGCTGGACAATTCTCAAAGTCCTTTCTGCTCACAGAGCATCTGATCAGTTTCATCTATTTTTAAGACAGCAGTACCTCAAGGGGGATGAGGTACTGCTGAGAAATCATTACTTAGAAGTTTGAATATTTGCTTTGATTTGTTTTACTGCATCGTCTAGTGCATTTTTAGGAGTTGCTTTACCGGTTACAACCGTTTGAAGCGAGTCAGCCATTGGCTTCCAAACTTGACCCATTTCAGGAATGTTTGGCATTGGCACAGCGTATTGAGATTGCTCAGCAACCGCTTTGGCACCTTCGTTATCCTTAATAGCAGGATCGTCAAGTAATGCTTTATTTGTTGGAACTTCAGCTGTTTGTTCGAAACGGTATTTTGCATTTTCATCATTTGTGATGAATTCTAAGAATTTCGTAGCCCACTCTTGATTTTTAGAATAGGCAGAAACATGCCATCCTTTTACACCCATGAACGTTTTAATATGTTCACCATTTGGCATAGTCGGAAGTGCACTCATACCAATTTTGATACCGGCATCCTGGTATGGTTTATACGCCCATGGTCCGTTCATAACAGAAGCTACTTTTCCTTCAGTAAATAGACCGTCTAAAGCGGATCCGCCATTTTCACCAATGATTCCTTTCGGAAACAATCCTTCTTTATACCATTTTTGAATATACTCCGTACCTTTAACAGCACCTTCATTGTTCAAACCAATATCATTTGGATCAAGGGTTCCATTGTTATTTTTGAATACATATCCACCCATTCCGCCGATAATTCCATGTGCGAAATAGAAGTTATCCCAAAGCGCTAAGAAACCGTATTTTCCGCCTTTTGTGAAATCTTTAGAGAATTTATATACCTCATCCATTGTTTTTGGCGGTTCTGGCATTAAATCTTTATTGTAAATAAAAACAGGTGTTTCAGAGGACTTCGGAAGTCCGTAAAGTTTGCCATTGTAAGTTTCTGCATCAATAGAAGATTGAGAGAATGTATCGGTAACACTTTTATCTACTTTTAGCTCAGCAATTAAACCTTCCGTTGCAACCTGGCCAATTTGATCATGTGGTAATGTTACGATATCCGGGCCTGTACCAGCTGGTCCATCAAGACGCAATTGGTCACGCATTTTTGTAGCCATTTCAACTTCTTTGTATTCAATTTTAATTCCGTTTTTCTTTTCAAAATCTGCAGCAACCTTTTTCAGCCAGCCCGTTTTGTCTTTATCTTCCCAAACAACTAGTTTTTCCGGTTTTGCTGCAGTTTCTTCTTTTTTGCCATTATCTTTTGTACTAGAAGTGTCTCTTTTAGGACCGCATGCTGCAAGAACACCGAGCATTAAGACAATCATCATAAAAATCGAAAGTGCTTTTTTCATTTCTACCCCTCCTGTTTTATGTAGTATTAAAATTTTGTGGTGTGCTTAGTTTTCACCAGAACGAAGAAAATACTATAGCGCTTACATTTTGCGAAAACGGTTGCACAACATAATTTCATTATAAGGGGATTATTAAATTTTACAACTACTTTTTTAAAAATTTTTTTATATTATTTGAAGATGGATAAACTAAATTCTACTAAAATCAGTGAATATCTAGTAAAATTAACCTTATCCAACACTAAAATGAAAGAGTTGATTCCAATTGTTAAGAGAAGCGATTTATCACCGACCAAAAGATAATTATGCATACGTTTGCACAAACGGCGAATTACACATTCAACTCCGGACGAAAAAAAACGACGTAAAAGAAGTAACTCTCCTTCATGGTGACCCATATGATTGGGCTGACAACGGGTGGCAGCCGACAACCGCACCAATGAAAAAAAACGGTTCTGACCAACTGTTTGATTATTGGTTTATCGCCGTCGCTCCCCCTTTCAAAAGGCTGCGTTACGGTTTTATCCTAACGGATAAGTCTGAATCAGCCTGCTTTACGGAAAAAGGATTTTACTCGGATCCTCCCTTGGACGATACTGCCTATTATTTTAGTTTTCCTTTTTTAAATAATATTGATATTTTTCGAGCTCCTGTTTGGGTAAAAAACACAGTATGGTATCAGATTTTTCCGGAGCGTTTCGCAAATGGGAACCCTGACAATGACCCCGAAGGAACCCTGCCATGGGGCAGCATTGAGCCGACTCCTGCTAATTTTTTCGGCGGCGATTTAGATGGAGTTATCCAACATATTAATTACTTAAAGGAACTAGGGATTAGCGGTATTTACTTTACCCCCATCTTTAAAGCCTATTCCAACCATAAATACGATACGATTGACTATATGGAGATTGACCCGCAATTTGGCACAAAAGAGACCTTTAGGGAGTTAATTGAAGTATGTCATCAAAATGGCATTAAGGTGATGCTTGATGCAGTATTTAATCATAGCGGATTTTATTTTCCACAGTTTCAGGATGTTTTAAAAAATGGAGAAAACTCCCGCTATAAAGATTGGTTCTATGTCCGCGAGTTTCCTTTGGTGACGGAGCCGGAGCCAAATTATGATACGTTTGCCTTTACGCCGTTTATGCCAAAGTTAAATACGGAAAACCCAGAAGTGAAAGAATATTTGCTGGAGGTTGGCCGCTACTGGGTAAGAGAGTTTGATATTGATGGCTGGCGTTTAGATGTAGCCAATGAAGTCGATCACGCATTTTGGCGTGATTTCCGACGGGAGGTAAAAGCAATCAAGCCAGATTTGTATATTCTCGGTGAAATTTGGCATGATGCAATGCCGTGGCTTCGTGGCGACCAATTCGATGCGGTGATGAATTATCCGCTTACTTCAAATATCCTGAATCTATTTGCCAAGCAAAAAATATCAGCAAAAGAGTTCGTGGAAAATATGACGGGTGTCATTCATATGTATCCTCGTAATATCAATGAGGCAGCTTTTAATTTGGTAGGAAGTCATGATACTCCGAGAATATTAACGGAATGTGGAGAAGATATTGAACGGGTGAAGCAGATCTATACCCTTTTATTAACCTTTATTGGTACGCCATGTATCTATTACGGGGACGAAATTGGCATGACAGGAGTGATGGACCCGGGCTGCCGCAAATGTATGAAGTGGGATAGCGCAGGGCAAAATCATGAGCTTTTTGCACATGTACAAAAATTGATTCGGCTCCGTCAAGAAAATCCCTTGCTCGCAAATGAAGGTCAGCTTTCGTTCATTCCGCCAGAATTCCACGAAAGCTGCTTAGCTTATACAAAATCTAATGGGAATCTGACCCTTTTGGTGATTTTGAATACAAGCAGCAGCGAAACTCAGTATGTGGTTCCTTTTGAGTTGAATGGAAAAAAGGTAAGGAATCTTTGGGAAAATGAAGAGCGTGTTGTTTCTGGGGATGAATTAAGTGTTGTTCTGCCTGGGAACGGGTTTATGATATTGGAATTTTAAAGCTTTTAGTTTTTTTAGGACATTTCTTGGCTTGGTATGGCAGGAAATGTCCTTTATTTTGGTTTTTGGGACATTTCCTGGCTTGGAACCACCCAAAATATCCTTAATCCTATCCATCTAACTTCAAAATTCCTATTTACCTTTTAAAACAATTGCCTCATAAGGACGCAGCTCTTTCGGATCCGCCTCTTCGTAGTTAGCAAGGATGATCTCGTACTCAGGAAAACGGTTAACCAAATCCTCATCCTCGATCACTATCGTTTTGTCACTAAAATTACAGAACACAAGCAGGCTTTCATCCTTCCAGTTGCGCTGATACGCGAATATCGCCGGATGATCCTGTAAAAGCAACTGAAAATCTCCCTCAACGATAATGTCCATCTTTTTGCGAAGAGAAATTAACTTTTGATAAAAATAAAAAATAGAATCCGGATCCTCCAAAGCAGCCTTTACATTAATCTCTTTGTATCTTGGATTCACTTTAATCCAAGGAGAACCGCTCGTAAAACCGCCATGCTCGGAATCATCCCATTGCACTGGAGTTCTAGCATTATCCCTTCCTTTGACATAAATCGATTGCATGATTTCATCATGTGTATACCCTAATGCTTTTCTTTCTTGATACATGTTATGAGTCTCAATATCGCGGTAATCTTCCAAAGAATCAAATTTCACATTGGTCATGCCAATTTCTTCCCCTTGGTAAATATAAGGAGTCCCCTGCATGAAATGAAGGCAGGCTGCAAGCATTTTAGCCGATTCCACCCGATATTCCTGATCATTACCGAAACGGGAAACAATACGCGGCTGGTCATGATTGTTCCAATATAAACTGTTCCAACCTTTTTTGTGTAAGGCGGTCTGCCATTTTGCCAAGTTTTCCTTCAAATCGACAAGATTCAGCGGCTTTAAATTCCACTTTCCACCTGGCGCACTATCCAAATCCATATGTTCAAAGGTAAAAATCATGTTTACCTCATTTCGATTTGGATCCGTATATTGCGCTGCATCCTTAGGTGAGGCCCCAGGCATTTCCCCCACTGTCATCACCGGATTATCCGACAAAACCTGTTCGTTGATTTCCTGTAAAAACTCATGAATTCTAGGTCCATTCATAAAATAACGACTGCCATCCCCATAGGTTTGTCCATCGTGAATTTCACCATCGGGCAGCCCTGGCTCTTTCGAAATAAAATTAATGACATCCATCCGGAAGCCATCAATCCCCTTATCCAGCCAAAATCTCATCATTTGATAAACTTCTTGACGTAGCCTTGGATTTTCCCAGTTCAGATCGGGCTGTTTTTTTGAAAAAATATGTAAATAATATTCATCGGTGATTTCATCATATTTCCAGGCAGATCCGCCAAAAACAGATCCCCAATTATTCGGTTCTCTTCCGTCTTTCCCTTTACGCCAAAAATAATAATCTCGATAAGGACTTTCCTTCGACTTTTTTGACTCCACAAACCAGTCATGTTCATCAGAAGTATGATTCACGACCAAGTCCATGACTAACTTTATACCACGTTGGTGAACCTGATCCAGTAATTGATTAAAATCTTCCATCGTTCCGAACTCCTGCATGATTTCCTGGTAATTACGGATATCGTATCCATTATCATCATTAGGTGAGTCATAAACAGGACTTAACCATAGAACGTCCACACCTAAAAGCTTCAAATAATCTAATTTTTCAATAATCCCTTGAAGATCACCCATCCCATCCCGATTGGAATCATGGAAGCTTCGCGGATAAATTTGATAAACCACACTCTTTTTCCACCATTGATTATTTTCCAAATAAATCCCTCCTGTATTCTACAATATAACATATTTATTTTTAGGAGATTAGCTGTCATCTTTTTCAATCCTTTAATTGGTTGAAGTATCCACTTAAAGGAAAAAACTACCATTGTAGCCATTTTAATAAATTAATATAGTTATATTACAAATATATAACACTATTAAAAATAGATTATAAATATACATCAGGGGGAAAAAAATGAAGAAGTTTTGCTCTACCTTTCTAGTCCTGCTACTTTTGCTCTCTTCACTTAATTTTATAAATATTGCATCAGCTGAGGAAGTCAAGTTAATGACAGTTAAGTTGAAAAATTACATTGGCAATCAGAAGACACTGACGATTTCTGTAAAAGGTAAATACGACATTCCCGATACGGATGTTTCATTAGTAGAAGGAAAAACGTATAAAGTACAAGTTGAAAACAGTGCACTCTCTTTATATGAAAATAGTACTTTGATTTCAAAGTTTACTAACTTTACTACTGTTCCGAAAGAATATGGAACAAACAATGTAATCTCCATCAATAATCGCCCGTACCTCGGGACAATGAAATTCACATTAGAAAACAATGCATATGTCCGCCCTGTTAACACACTTCCATTAGAAGATTACTTAAAAGGCGTTGTTCCTTATGAAATGATGGCGTCCTGGAACAAGGAAGCATTGAAGGCCCAGGCCATTGCGGCTAGAACCTATGCGGATCGTTACAAATCATTATCTGGTTTTGACGATACTGTCAGTTATCAAGCCTACGGCGGGTATTCATGGAACACAAACAGCACTGCTGCAGTGGAAGGAACAACCGGACAAACCCTAACCTATAATGGAAAGTTGATTGACGCATTTTATTCTGCCAGCAATGGAGGAATGACAGAGTCCAATGCAAGTGTTTGGGGAGGCACTCCACTCGCATTTTACCCGATTAAAGAAGACCCATATGATAAAAAGGTTCCATGGAGTTTCACCTTAAATAAAACACAAATTGATACGGCTTCATTAGATTTAGCCCATCCACAAAACTGGTGGTCTTCGGTTAAAGAAACGGATTCCTCACTTGTTACGAGTATAAAAAGCTGGATGATTCAAAATGGCTATTCCGACAAAGAGATTAAAATCACCTCAATCCCTAAATTATCTTTCTCTGACCAATTGACTTCTGGAGGCAGGGTAAAATTAGCAACGATTAAGCTTAATTTCTTTTTAAAGGATCAAACAACAGGTGCTTTTGTACTGGATGACCAGAAGCAAATTAAAACAAATACACTTGAATTTACCGATGTTAAAGCGGCAAGAATTCGGGCCATGATTGGCATTAATGTAATGAAAAGTTATTTAATGACCAGTTACCAAGATAATGGTATTTCTTATTCCGTTACAGGTCTCGGTAATGGCCATGGCGTGGGAATGAGCCAGTGGGGTGCGAAAGCGATGGCCGACCAAGGGCTAAGCTATCGTGACATTTTAAATTTTTATTATCCTGGGACAACGTTAACAAACCCTGATTTTGCACCGGTAGTAAATACAGGCAATACTAGTGGAACCGATAATCCCACATCCAGCGTTGTAAATGAAGCTCCTGCTCCTTCGGGCACCAGCAATGACAATGGGATTGAGCAATCAACACCATCTGCTGTTGCTCCAGAGAATACGACGAAACCACCTAGTATTTCAAATGTTAGCTCTGGTTACAATTCTAAAACCAAGCAAATTACTGCTAACTATACCGTTTATGAGAATGTTACCACAACTGTTTATGTAAAAAATGCTGCTGGAAAGATTATTTCCTATCCTGTAAAAGCGGTTAAACAAAAAACCGGTAACCAGCATGTGACAGTAGATGTTTCAAAGCTGCCAAATGGTGTATATACATTTGGGATTATTGTTTCAAATTCACAAAAATCCTCTGCTATTAGTAAGGTTACCGTAAACAAAATTGTGGTTACGCCTAAGGTTGGTACAGTTTCGAACACGTCTTCATCCGTTTCCGGAACAGCTGAAGCAAAAGCGGCCATTTATGTAAAAGCCGGTTCAAAGGTGATCGGTAAAGGTGTTGCTGACACAAAGGGCAAATTTAAAGTAACGATTCCTAAACAAAAAGCGGGAACTAAACTTTCAATTTCTGCTAAAGATACCATAGGCAATACAAGCAAATCCTTTAATTTAACCGTAAAGGATAAAATTTCTCCATCTAAACCAAAGGTGAATCCTGTTACTTATCGGGACACAGTAGTAACAGGAACAACCGAGGCCAAAGCTACGATCACGATTAAAACTCGTACAAAAACGCTGAAGTATGCGAAGGCTGACTCAAAAGGAAAATTCAAAGCAACGATTTCAAGACAAAAAACGGGCACAACCCTATATGTGACCTCCAAGGATGCTTCAGGTAATGTAAGCAGTGCAACGGCTGTGAAGGTGAAAGCAAGAAGATAATGAGAACCAGGTTTTCTGGTTCTTTTTTTATTTTAACTAGCGTGGTACATTTGTATGCTTTACATCCATTAGTAAAATAAAGTTTAGCTAAATAATAAAAAGAGCTGCCCTTTTAGGTTCAGCTCTTCCTTTTGTTATGCATTTAACTCGTTATTCTTTTGGTATTGCTTAGGATAATTGCGACTGAATTGGAGAAGGTGGTTTCCACAAAGGCATACCTCCAAAATGAGCAGGCATGGTACTGCCCAAATTCCAATCGTAATAATTATTTTTTGAATGGCGGATAGTGCAGACAAGCCAGGAGCTAGCATGTATGTGAAAGTAAAAAACATACCAAACGTAAAAACCCTGCTCCACTGGCTTAGATCATAAATAAAGATTGCCTTTTTTAACCCCAAGGATTTCATTCGCTTATACATTCGATAGATTTCGATCGACTCAACAATTACGAAAATAGTGGCTGCACATACCCATATCGCGATGATTACCTGTTCATTTACTGATTGGGATCGAATACAAGCCAGTCCTGTGATAGACAAGGCACCATGAAGAATACAATTGGTGTTATTCCAATCCTTTTCAATCGACCACGAGGTCGATTTCATAAGATAACGCTTCACGATGATAAACGCACTAATTAAATAGAAGCACAACCCGAGCATGATAAAGAAATGGTCAACAGCCATGGGTACCTTTGTGTAAACGGAACTCATGACAAGCACTAAGGATTGTGTACTGACGGTCGTTAAGAGCAGGATGCCATGAACTTTTTCGCTGAGCCTTTTGCTGTTTAATTCAAAAAACGCTTGAATGCAAATGAGAACATAAAAAAACCACAGGCCAAAATTGAAATAAGATATGATTTTGGCAATCAGTGCCCATTCAGTAAACTGCTTTGCTATTAAAATCGTACAAATTGAGGTCCCCGCCACCCATGTCCCGATTCCAAACCGATTGATTGGATTGGAATAATGGATTTCCCTAAACTTTTTGTTAAAAAAAGTCATGAGGATAGAAAAGGAAAAAGAGCTCCATAAAGCGAAATTGATGACACTGAGAATTTTTTCAAGGGAATGAATTCCGAAAAAGTTAGAAAGTACTCCCTGTGTGATAATTCCAAGCGACATAACAGCTGCCATTGTCGATGTAGGGACATATATCTTTTTCAAAAGAAAATATGCAATAAGGCTTGCGCACAGAAGAATAAAAATAAAAGAATATAACACTATTATCACCTTAGAAATATTAATAAGTTCACCTAATTGTAACATTTATAGATTGATTTTTTAATTGCTCATTGGATTTTATTTAAATATGATGGAGTGCTGTGTTTGCAATTTAGTCAGCATGAAAAATGTGGTAGGATAGTTTTAGGAATTGATTTTTTAAACGAATGGGAAGGGAGAGTTTTAATATGATGCAGCGACCAAATGAAAATGAATTTCCAGCTTATTATCAACCTTATATTCAGTTAGTTCCTGAAGGTGAACTTTTGCAGGTGCTAAAAGATGACCTTCAAGAAACAATTGCTCTTTTCGAAGGAATTTCCGAGGAAGATAGTTATTTTCGATATGCTGAAAATAAATGGAGCATAAAAGAAGTGCTTTGTCATATTACAGATACGGAGAGAATCATGAGCTACCGCCTGCTGCGAGTGGGCCGCGGTGACGAGACTTCTTTAGCCGGATTTGATGAGAATGATTATATAAAAGGCGCCCAAATTGAGAGACTCCCATTAAAAAACATCCTGGATGATTTTCTAGCAACACGAAATGCCACCATCAGTCTGATTCAAAACATGCCGGAAACAGCGTGGGAAAATAACGGATTCGCCAACAACATGCCCATCACCACCCGTGCCATCGCCTACATCATCGCCGGCCACGCCATCCACCACAAAAAAATCGTAAAAGAAAGATACGGTGCCTGACACCGTTCGTGGACAAATGGGTAAAAATTGTCCACGTGTGGCGGACACACTTATTTTCAAGTTTTTTTATTATTTTTTATTTTTGCATTGCGAACATTTGTTCTAGATTATATAATTTATTTATGGGCAATAATAGGATTTGTGTTTCTTCATTGCTTTGATAAAAATCAATGAACTAATCTTTGCTCATAGCAAAATAAAAAAATATGAAAGAACCGGGAGATGATTGATTAATGACCGTACGTTTAATTCCTTATTTAGTGATGAATGGTAATGCAAAAGAAGCAATCCAATTTTATCAGAACGCATTGGATGCCCAAGTTCTCTTTACACAATCTTTTGGTGAAATGCCGGAAAACCCAGACTTTCCTCTTCCTGCGGAAGCAAAGGATCTGGTCTCACATGCAACAATAAAAGTTGGTGAAACGGAACTAATGTTTTCTGATACGTTTCCTGGTCAGCCGCATCAAAGCGGATCACAGGTTACAATCTGCGTTACAACCGACAATGCGGAACAAGCAAAAAAATTCTTTGATGCTTTATCGGACAACGGTCAGGTGACCATGCCGCTCCAAGAAACTTTTTTTAGTCCTGCATACGGCAATGTAATCGACAAGTTTGGTGTCCACTTCCAAATCTTCACGGAAGGCAAACAACATTAAAAAAATAGCATCTAGTGATACATAAAAACAAGAAAGTCCCCTGCCAAAAAGGGGACTTTCTTGTTTAGAATATCTAACCCACTTACCCCATTTTCCTCTTGGCTGCAGCGGGCTGATATTTCCGCATTGGTCCAAATTCAAGGACTTCCTGTAAATAGAGATTCCCATTAGGACTTGTTTTCTTGAGCAGTTCCATCAAGTATGTAGTATCGTCCATTGCTCTATGTGTTTGGTAATTAGTGATATTATGCGATTGTAAAAGTGTTAAAAGCTTTCCATTTGCGAAGCCATAGTTTTTCCAAGGAATATTCCGCATCGTGCAATACCATTTCTGGTCATTCACCTCTGGGTACATCCTAACCAAAAAACTGCGGTCAAAAGAGGCGTTATGGGCTAAAATGGAGTCTGCACGGTGGAAATAGGTTTTTATTTTCTCATCATAAAAGCTTTTCCCTCTGACGGAATCGTAGGGGATACCATGAACCCTAAAGGCCCGCTCATAATTGTTCAGAGCGGTACTGGACAACGGCTCACGCAAAAAAGAATCTTCCTCAAGAACATCCAAAATCTCTCCAGTATCATCCCGATAAGAAAATAATTTTAAAGCAAGCTCAATCACTTCATCTGTAGTAGGTCCTAAACCAGTTGTTTCTACATCGACTAATAATCCTAATTTTTGGATACTGTGCAAATTTATCACCTTTTATCTGTAATCTTATCCCTATTATAACAAAGCTTATCTTACCTTCCTATTTCCAAATTAAGCAAAGAAAAGACAGTGGGAACCAAGTGATTGAAAAAAACATATCTTAATAGTAAATACATGGTGAAAGTCCGTGGCACCCATATGCCACGGACAGATTGTAAATTCGGAATTATTTATTGATCCATCTTGTCTGTTTAACAGAAGATGGATTATTTTTTGCTGTTTTCCGCCTTAATAAGCAAATGCTCAGAAGTCTTCTTTCCATTACGGCAATTGAATCGTTTTGATATGCTCTAAGTTCCGATACACCGTTTCCCTTTCCGCTGTAACAATCGTCATTTTGTTATTTCGAACCTTTTGAAGCAGGCCGATTTTTTCCGGATGGTCACCGCCATCTAAAATAACCATTTGGTTTTCTAATTTTTTCATCTGTTCTTCAAAGGTCCTGGCCAAAGGAGCAGCTGCGGGCATTAGCGGAATACTTTCTTTACTTAAATTATATGGCGTAGCATTTTCAGGATATGGAATCAGCCACTTTACATGCTGCATGGAAATAAACATCGTTTTGTAAGCGGGCGAATGAAAGACAAAGTAGTCATTCATAATACTGGTTAAATAACCATGGATGGATTTGTTACCAGTCACATAAACCTGTACAAACCGTCCTTTTGCATTGTTTAATGTTTTACGAAAAGAGATGGATTGTGTATCGATTTCAATAGGTTTTTCTGAAGGGGGGCCTTCAAAATCATACTCCTCTATCATGATTTCTTTTAATCTCTGAATATGAACAACTGGAATGTAGAGGAAGGATTGTGTTCTGCCATCATAGATCACAATGATGTCCAGTCCGGAATCGACAAGAACCCCAATATGGAAACAGCCTCCGGAAATTTCAACTTCGATACTTTTTCCTAATAATTCATTAAAATCATTCATAATGATCCTCCTTTTTCCTACTGACAATTATGATTGAAGTGCTCCTCCAAAAATCCACGAAACCCAATAATATAAGACTACTAATGTGAATAATACAGCAGGAGGAATGACGACACCTGTTATTTTTACATACTCCCACCATGTGATTCGCACTTTTCCTTTTCTGATGATATGCATCCACATCAACGTCGCCAAGGTTCCCATTGGGAGCAGCAAGGATCCCATATCACTGCCAATGACATTCGCAAGATAGGAAACTTTCAAAGTAAGCGTGTCCAATCCCATATTGGTTAATGTTAAAGTTCCTACCATTAAGGCAGGATGGTTATTGAAGATATTGGAGAGGGCCGATAAAAGCACGCCCATCATAACACTTGCATGCAGCAGACTTCCGGAGACAATCGGGCGCATAAATCCAACCAGCCATTCGGTTAAGCCAATATTATGGAGACCGTAAATGATCACATACATGCTAAATGCAAAAATGATGATATACCAAGGTGTCTTTTTCAACATATCGGTAGGAGGCACCTTTAAATACATCCATCTCCAGCCCAAGAGAACAAGTGAGCCAAAAACAGCCATTACTGATACGGGAATGGAAAAGAACGAAGCGACAAATAAGCTGACTCGGACAGCAAACACGAATAAAAGAACGTTTCGCATAAAACGGGAGCGCTGCTTTTCCGTTTTATATAACGGCCCCGGTTTTAGTGGGTGATAGGATGGAAATGACAGCCCTGTAACTTTTGTCGGGACAGTCTTTGGCAGGATTTTATAAAATCTTAGAAACAGCAGCCCTACGAGAAATAGCAGTCCAAGTGTGGCTGGGACAAACATCATCGCGGTATGCATATATAACGACATATCAACGATTTTTAACGCAATTAGATTCACAATATTACTTACCCCAATCGGCGCACTCGATGCAGTCGCAATCAAGCCTCCAGAAAGTAAATAAGGAATCTTTTGGTGATTTTTTAACCCCATATTATTGAGTAACATAACAAGAATAGGGGTGGTAATTAGGATACTTCCATCATTGTTGAAAAAAAGTGTCATGAGAAAACATAAAAGGTTGACGTACCAGAATAAACGAATTCCGGAACCCTTTGCTTTGGCAGCGAGCTTCTCCGCCACCCAGTGGAAAAATCCAAAGCTCTCGAGAACAATCGCCATGACGATCGTGGCCATAATTGTAATCGCGGCACCACTGATTGTTTCGGTGATGATTCCAAGGTCGGAAAGTGTGACACTTCCGCTTAATAACACAAGGATCGCGCCAATCGTGGCCGGAATCGCTTCGTTGATTCCCTTAGGCCTCCAGAGAATGAAAACCAGTGTAACGACAAATGTGAGAATGGTCATCCAAACCATCGGTTGAAGAAACATGTCTTTCCCCTTTCAAACTAGTTCGTAATTCATGATGTTTCATGAGACGACCTCCCTCCTCGGATGAATACTACGCTATTGCCCCCCCCTTCCATCTATCCCTACAGCCAGGATGTACTTTATGTATATGTATCACGATAAAGACAAGCTTGGGTTTATACCCGTTATTTCGACAAATCCGCAAGACACCATAAACGTTTGTCCAAACAAAAAGTGACAGGCACCATGTGAAGAATTCACATGGTGCCTGTCACCGTTCGTGGACTTTTTGCCCAATTTGTCCGTGTGTAATGGACACTTAAACGAAGAATTAATCCTCCATTCCAGCGAGGAAGGCTCTTATTATGATAAGCAGGCTTTCATCTGCATTCAGTGCCATTTTAAAGCCGCCTCTTTGTTCTAATGAAGAAAAGCCGTGGAGAATGCTGCGTAAGCCCCTTACGGCATGAATTGCCCGGTCCCCCTCTAAATCATAAGCCTGTAGCACCCGGAGAGTAAGCTCGACGATTTTCGCTCCTGTCTGTTGAACTTCCTCATCCTCCGGGTCTGGCGCCATTAATGTTGCTTCATAAACTCCGGGGTGTCTTCTGGCAAACTGAACATATGCTTTACTTAATGCAATGACAGCTTTATCCCCCGATACTCCAATCGCCGCCTCAGCCAAATCGCCATAAAGCTGATTTAGCCCATAAATGGCGAGTTCCTTCCGTAGTCCCGGCAGCCCATCAAAATGGTTATACAGGGAAGGCGGCCGGATATTTAATTTTTTTGCCAGATTCGCCAAGGTGACCTCTACTGATCCATGTTGGTCAGCGATTTCCCCTGCCGCTTCAAGAATCGTTGTTAAATCAAGTCCTACTTTCGGTCTGGGTGACATTTGCTTATGCTCCTTTTCTTACTTTTCTCTCAAAATTCCCAATAGCTTGTTCCATTGCTTCTACAGGATTCTCGATCATTTCTCCATGCCCGACAGCAAGCAGTGCTGGTCGGAACCCCGCTAATTTCTTTGCACTTGCTAATGCTGTTAATTTACTCCACGTTCCAAAAGCAGGGAAAGGAAACCAAGGCTTTATATCTCCTGCGACCGCGATGCCCCCTCTTGTTTGGAATGCATCCCCTGCAATTAACGCATTGGTTCTTTTATCTAAAAAGGACATCGACCCGGGCGTATGTCCTGGTGATGCGATTACGGTCAAAGAACCAACCTGATCTCCATCCTTCAATAATACATTGGCCCGCGTTTGTAATTTTTTCGGAACGCCGCCTTTAATTGGGGTAGGGTCTTCATGTTGATCCAGCGAACGGTCGCCATTCATTAATCGGTGATCCCTTACTGAAATATACACTGGGACATCTGGAAATTCTGCTTTGATTATATCAAGCGCTCCAACGTGATCCTCATGGGCATGGGTTAAAACAATTTTAGTAATCGGCTTGCCAATTCGATTCGCTGCTTGAAGAATCCCCTTTGCACTAAAGGAAAGAGCCGCATCGACAAGGGTTAAGCCCTCTTCCTCCTCCACCAAATAGCAATTCACTGGAAAAACCTTGGCCATGAACGTTACTTGATACAAAAAACCGTTTTTGATCATTCTCATTATGATCATCCCCTTAACTAATGTTATTAGTTTTACAATAACTAATAATATTAGTTTTATCAAGGGTATAATCAAAAAAATTATAAAAAAACCTCACTTTCGGAATTTCTTCCAAAGTGAGGCCTAAAATTTATAAACTATTATCTTCATTACCTTCTCCAAGAACATTTCTATTTTGATACCAATTTGTCACTTGTGTCAGTATGGCAAATACAAAGAAGAAATTCATCGCCCAGACGTTGATAAATGGAGTCATACCTCCGAATTCAATCGTTTGATATCCTTTTAAATACATGACAATCAGTGATTCTAGAAACATTAAAATAAAACCAAGAACCCCTGCAACTGCTGCACGAATCAATACATTCCCCTCCATAATTTTCAAGGTATAAAATTCTGACAAAATTGTGACATCCTTAATGCAATTATATTCCAATAGCGTTTAAAAGCAATAGTCCGGAGGCTTATAAAAGCAAAACATCCTGCTTAAAAATTTTAAGAGGCAACACTTTTAAATGCGAAAAGGAGCGCTATCCTTATAGGAAAGCACTCCTTCTTTTTTTCTATATAAAAGAAACTTTAATTTTTAACAGGAAGTTTTTTATATCCATATAACCAGTCAATCATTTCAAATTCTTTTGTTACTTTTTTTCTCTAAATGTTTGTTGCAGAGCAAAAAGGAAACTGGATTCTCTGCATGGATAATTTCTTCCCATGTACATGCATTTTTTTGTATCTTTGCTGTACGCGGAATTCGTTCTTCCTGATAAGCTGCAAATGCCTGCTCAAAGTTATCCCCATAAACCTTAAGCTGTCAGCTAAATAAGAAGCATCTTCTAATGCTTGGCATCCTCCCTGCACCAAGTATTGAAGCTCTTTTTTAGTTTGCATTCCATTCTTTAATGGTGTAAACAGATTCATTTTCTTTATTCATAGGATCTTTGCTTACAAGATTTTGGACTTCCTCTAAAGAATCTGCGATCACAGCATAAGCTCCACCGGTTTGGTCTTCGAATCCGCCAGCAATGATTAACAATTGCTGTTCTCTCAAACTCTGTAAAAATTCTCGGTGACCTTGAATGTAACTGCCTGTGAAAGAAGGTTTTCTCTCAATCAAAACTAAATATTTTTTCATTTCTTCACCTCGTTTTAATTATCAAATTAGATAACCCTGTTATCTATTTATATAATTATTTTAATTATTTTGTCAATATTATTAATTAAAAATATTTTCAGAAAACCACACTATTGTTTGCCTGTGGGATATCATTAGCCGCTATGCTAATATAGGGAATAATAGAGCTCTGTAGGAGGATCATTATGGAAGTCACGAAAAAAGGAACGACAATTCAATCATTACAAATTGGAATGGGTATTGTGGATTTAATCGCTAAACAAGGAAGGCCATTAAAATTTACCGATATCCAGGACCTAACGCAAATTACAAAGAGTAATCTTTACAAATATTTAAATACCTTTACCCAATTAGGAATCCTTTATCGAAGCAAGGATACCGGAGAGTATGTGTTGGGAAGTAAGTTAATTGAATACGGAATGGCAGCTGCAGACCACGAAAATGTTGTGGACCGGGTTACACCCTTTCTGCAAGAAATTAATGAGAAAAGTTCGAGTACGGTTCTATATTCTAGCTGGACACACAATGGCCCGATGATTGTTAAAGATATTAACATTCATCGAGGCTATAATATTGGAGCTCAGATAGGAACCTTTCTCCCTATTCATTCTTCAACCGGGAAAATATTCATGGCCTTTATGGATGGGCAAATGATTCATGATTGGAAAACAAAGGAGTTCATGCAACTTTCACCAGAAAAAGTTCGTCAGCTTGAAGAAGAACGTTACATAATCCAAGAAAAAGAAATATCCTTTGCAAGGGAACCGTTGGTTTCATCCGTATCCTCCGTTAGTTTCCCTGTATTTAACTATAAAAAGAGACTGCTTGGAGCCGTAACAATTGTAGGTTTTTCTCAGTTCATACCTGATCATGAAGAGGATGAACTAAGTCAATATTTAGTCCAAATCAGCAAAGAAATATCCGGCACTTTCGGATATAATTCTCTAGAGAAATTAAATAATTAGGTATTGATAAAAAGCGGGGAATCCCCGCTTTTTTTGTTTTATTATAAGATATTTTGGCCCCTTTAATTTACAGAAAATAATTAATATTAAAATTTCCATATTGAAAATCATTCAACTGTTGTTTATAATCCATAAATAGAGAACATTTTTCACTATAGGTACAGTGGAGGTGGTGTTTAATCGTTAACTAATAAATTTTTATAATTTCGTAAGCGTTGTCATCTAACTTTTTTGAAAATAGGGGGAAAAAATTTGGCAAAGATTAATTCAACAGAGGTTATCGCGAGTAGTAAATTTAACCGCTTTCATCTAATCCTACTTTTATGGAGTTTCTTCATCATTTCGTTTGATGGATATGATCTTGTTGTATATGGAACCGTCGTACCGACCCTAATTGAAAAATGGAATCTTACTCCTGTTGAAGCCGGAGCTATAGGAACCTATGGATTATTTGGTATGATGTTCGGTGCTATCCTGTTCGGAACACTTGCCGATCGGATTGGAAGAAAAAATGTTATTACGATTACCCTCCTTTTGTTTAGCTTATTTACATTTCTTTGCGGATTCGCACAAACACCAACTGTTTTCTCTACCTTTCGCTTTTTAGCTGGATTAGGACTTGGCGGGATTATGCCGAATGTCATTGCTTTATTAACGGATTATGCACCTAAAAAAATGAGAAGTATGATTGTTTCCATCGTATTATGCGGCTATTCAGTCGGGGGGATTCTTGCTCCGCTATTAGGAATCTTTTTAATGCCTAAGTTTGGCTGGGAGGCCATTTTTTGGTTTGCGGGACTGCCTCTACTTCTTTTACCCTTTATGCATAAGCAATTGCCTGAAACAGCAAGTCACCTTATTCGCACTGGCAAGAAAGAAATATTAATCGCAACTCTTGCTAAAGTAAATCCTGAGTCCACGTTTCATTTGCATGATGAAATCGTAGAAGTAAAGACACAAGAAACAAAGGTTCCGATTATTGGATTATTTAAAGAAAAACGAGCAGTAAGTACTGTTATGTTTTGGGTTGCATTTTTCAGTTGTTTATTGATGGTTTACGGTTTAAATACTTGGCTTCCTAAATTAATGATCGAAGCAGGCTATGGACTAAATTCAAGTCTGGGCTTCCTGATTGCACTTCAAGGCGGTGCCATTATCGGAACACTTATTATTGGTCGACTTTGTGATCAATACGGTTCCAAAAAGATGCTTGTTCCGATGTACGCCTCTGGAGCAATTGCTTTAACATTACTAGGTTTTGGCGGGAGTACATTTTTAATCTACCTATTAGTAGCGATTGCGGGTGCTGCGACCATCGGTTCCCAAAATATTGTCCAAGCCTATGTTTCTCAGTACTATCCTCCATATGTCAGGTCCACTGCTTTAGGAATGGCTTCTGGTATTGGCAGGATTGGCGGTATGGCTGGACCACTTTTAGGCGGATTCCTTTTGTCGATTTCATTACCGATTCATTTAAATTTCATAGCATTTGCTATCCCTGGATTAATTGCAGCCATTGCCCTTGCTGTTGTACCTGTTAAAAATGCGTATACGAATGAAATGGATAGCAATGTAGAATCGATTAAAAGCCAGGTTGATGTAGGATAACCCGCTAAAAAATTAGCACCTTAAGCCCTAAGTTAGAAGTTTAACTTTGGCTAAAATTGGCGCTTGTTGCTGCAATCATTTCTCAGTGAAGGAATCTTCACAACTTCCACACAACTTCTCCCTAAGTTCTACACATGTATGTTTTAAGATAAGAGTAACTTAATTAAGGTTTTGGAACCTAAAAGTCCAAAAACTTCCCATAATTTTGATTGGTGGATTACACCAATCTCTTTTTTTTGCATAATAAAAAACCTTGCTCAACACCGGCAAGGTTTTGCGTCATAATTCCGATTACAAAGTTTCATTTCCTTGTGAGTAAATCACTTTTGGCAGGATGTCATGTGCTGTATCATGGCTTGAAGATACCTTTAATGCACCGGCAAGAAATGCCCCGATGATCACGGTCACCAAGATTAATTTTTTTAACATATACATTCCCCTTTAGTTAATTTTCTTACGTGCGTCATTGGCTAAACGATAATATTCACTCGCTTTTTTATACTTTGTATCTTTAAAATAATAGTTCGCCAGATTTTCCGAGCATTCCGTAACATAATGATATAATTGCACCTGTTCAAAATAGCGGATCGCTTCTAGAAGTAATTCTTCATATTGGCTGTTTTCCACTTGCTCAATCTCAAAATTTTGCAAATGGATATGGTAATGGTATTCATCAATTGGCACAGTTTTAAGCTTTGAAAGTGCTCGACCGCACCATACTCTTGCCTCCTGCTTATTTCCAAGATTCATATATTCCTTTGCCACTAAGTAATACGTACCTAAAAGCTCATGGTCAATAATGCCTTTTGAATCTAGAGCTGCCTGAAAATTTTGAAGAGCCTCCTCGGAACGATTCATACTGGAATACAAGTACCCCAAATTATGGTAAATGATTGAAGTCGAGTGATCATCCTTTAATTTTTGCGATAATTGCAAAGCCTTTTTTAAAAATCGTTCCGATTCATTGTAATTATGAACGCGTCGATGGTTGACCCCTAATAAAATAAGTGATTTTAGACTGCTTTCATTATCAAATTCCCTGCGGAAAGATTCTAAGGCCTTTTGAGTTAAAAGAATCGATTGAAAATATTGATAGATACTCGTACAGGCAAGGGCTTGGTTATAATAGATTCTTCCTTTTTCTACCTCTGTCACTTCGGGAAGATTAAACAAAAGAATCATATTCTCATTGCAAACCATCGCTTTTTGAAATTGTTCTTGAAGATAATAATAGATGCTTAAAAAATAATAGTAGTCAAAACGAAGATACGGCCTGTCCTGTAAAAGCTCCGGGTATTTTTGAATTTTTTCGAGCAAGGTTTTGGAATGTTCGGTTTTTCCTGAAAAAACATAAAGGCCAAACAGATAGGTATCATACTTCATATGAACCTGCTGTGATTGACTCTTTTTTATGGCTTCCTTTAAGGACTCATTCATTTTTTCAGCTTCCGGAAATTGTTTGTTCTTTACTGCTAATTTAAATTGATCAATTTTTTTCAACAAGTCCCCATCAAAGCCTTCATCTAACGTTCCATCACCGAGTTCCAGTCTTTCACAGAGCAAACGAATAACTTCTTCACTCGCAGCAGCTGTTCCACTCTCAATTTTTGAAAGATAGGAGATGGCACAAATGCCCTCTGCCAGCTGTTTTTGCGTGATATTTTTCATTTTTCTAAAATAGCGAATCCGTTCTCCGATCAAATTCCTCGCTCCCTGCACCTCCAATTATATTAAGAATATTCTAATTTTTACAAACTAATAAGTCAAGTAGGACTGGAAAATTATTACCAGTCCTACCAGTGCTATTTTTAATAGACTCCTACCTGTGACCAAGCAGATGCTACTGCACTATATTGAGTGCTTCCTGATCCGTAAAGGTCTGCTGCTGCAGCAAGAAGAGAGGCGCGGGCATCGCTAAAGTTGCTCTTAGGTGATAGATAAACAGTTAGGGCACGATAATAAATTTTTTGTGCCGTATCGAATCCGACCTGCTGAATCGTTAAATAGGCGGCTTTGTTTGGAATGCCACTGTTTGTATGTACCCCGCCATTGTCAGAGGTTGTGTTCACATAGCCGCTCATATTATCCGGCTGACCGTAGAGTGTCGGGTTGGATAAGCTTCTTAGAGCATCTCCTGACTTCTGCGGTGTGTAAACGTCCTCCCCAATTAAGTAATCGCCGCGATCCATAAAAACTCCGAACGTATCGGAAATCGACTCATTTAGGGCTCCTGATTGATATTGGTACTCTAATCCGGCTGTTCGTTCAGTAACTGCATGGGTTAGCTCATGACCAACGACATCCAGTGAACCAGATAAAGAGGTAAAGGTTGTCCCATCGCCATCCCCATACACCATCTGCGAGCCATTCCAGAAGGCATTGTTGTAATTTTTACTATAGTGGACCGATGAACGAATGGTTGCGCCATTGTTATCAAAGCTGTTACGGTTAAAATTATTTTTATAATAGTCGTAAACAACGCCGGCATAATAGTGAGCATCTACATCTGCACGCTGGGAGGTCGAATTAAAATTATTATCAGCGTCAACCGAATAGTTACCTGGTAAACGTGTTCTATTGGCTGCTGTTCTTGTTTCAATCACACCACTCATCGGTTTCGTGGTATCGTACAAATAATAAGTTCCTCCCGAATAATAGGTATTAATGGTTTTTGTGTCACCTAAAACACCAACACCTGTTCCTTCAGCCACTGCATTATATGAATCTAGGATCTTTCCATTGTTTGCATCCACATAAACGACCCAGTTGGCCGGATACGGCTGAATAAATTGAAGATTGATTTTGTAGGCGTGATAGAAGTCATTCCCTTTTTTATAAATCACTTGCTTGCTTTTTTCGACTAGTCCCCGCTCTTTTTCTCCTCTAGGGCCAGCCTCTGCATCCATTAGGGTTTGCTCTTTTGTCAGATTGATTGATTTCCACGCATACGCAAGCGCTGCATCCTTTGAAAGCTGTGCTTTCAGCTTTCCTTTAAAATAACCGGACGCTTCTGGAAATACATCCCCATTGACAGCGGTTACAATTCCGTTTTTATCAGTATGAACCTTAAAAGCTGCACCGTCGACAGGAATGCCTTGAACCGATTGAACAAATTCATAATGTGTGCTGCCAATTTCATCGATTTGAATATTCAATAATGTAAGATCTTTATCCGAATCTAATTGATAGATTTGTTTATTCTCTTTAATAAATTGTTTAATAGCTTCCTTGTCTTTATGACCCTTAGTTGATAGTTTTCCATGAACAAAGGTTGGAACAGCTTGTCCCTTTTTCCAGGTCACCTTTGCATCCTTATTGAACTGAACTTCCTTTGCAGCCATCACATTATAAGGTGTTTTGGCTTGTGCAGCAGCAGTAAATGGCATGACTGCTCCTACTGTTAGACCAAGGGCAAGAACAAGTGAAGTACGCTTTTTCATCTACTTTAGACCTCCTGAAAAATAATTTATAATTTTCGAAATAATTATACCATGGGAAAAAGCAGGCGAAGATTGGGAAACAACACTCAAAATCTATCAATATTTTTGAAAAATTAAAGTGATTTTCCCAATGTTTTATTTTTATATGTTAACTCATTATAAAATTAAGTTGACATATATTCCTGACGCTTTTACAATAAAAATTGAAAAAGATATGAATCTATAGTTAAATATGAGGAGATGGAATATGAAACTTTTAGACATTACATATGTTGCTTTATTAGCAGCCTTTATGGGAGCTTTAGGCTTTGTCCCGCCAATCATGCTCTCGTTTACACCAGTTCCCATCACGCTGCAAACTTTTGGTGTTCTGCTTGCCGGTGGTGTATTAGGAGCAAAACGCGGGGCTTGGAGTATGATTATTTTTCTTTTACTCGTTGCAGCGGGTGCACCGCTTTTGTCTGGAGGACGTGGAGGATTTGCTGTATTCTTAGGACCAAGCGCTGGATATTTAATTTCATGGCCGATTACCGCATTATGCCTTGGCTATCTCATCTCTCGTTTCAGCAAACTGCGCCTTGGGAGAATACTATTGATCAACCTAACCGTTGGAATACTCATGATGTACATAATCGGCATTCCAGTCCAAGCCTTCATCATGCACATCAAACTTACCGACGCCATCATCACCAGCCTAGTCTATATCCCGGGAGACATCCTAAAAGCAACCCTAGCATCCTACCTCGTATACAGACTAGCCAAATCACCGGCCATAAAACGAAACCTGCATAAAAATGCGGAGACACTATAACGGTGTCTCTTTTTACTATCGTTCGACAAAATTCGGGTGGTGCCTGTCACCACCCGAATTTTGTCGAACGCACACAGAGAGGAGAATATAGATGGCTTCGATTACTGATTCATATGCACATCATGCAAAGAAGTTTCCAATGAAAACGGCGGTTTTAACGGCTGGGGAAAGGATTACATATCAGGAGTGGGATGAACGGGTTTGTCGAACGGCGAATTGGTTTGAGGCCTTCCACTCTTTCAATAGAACGGTTGCGATTTTGCTTCCGAATGGGATTCCTTTTCTGCAGCTGTTTACAGGGGCAGCTGCAGCAGGTTGGACGGCAGTCCCCTTTGATATAAAATGGACCGAATCAGAGGTAGATAAACGGCTTGCACTTTCTAGGGCTTCGCTTGTTATAACGACAAAAAACAGGAGTGCTTCCGTAAAAAACCTCCATTCCCCTACTAAAGTTATCATTTGGGAAGAATGCCTGGAGGAAATTCAGCGGGGATCTGCCCCGGAAACCATACATTCTAACGGGGAACTTCCCTTTTACATGGGATTCACTTCCGGTACGACAGGTAATCCGAAAGCATTTATTCGCTCACACAACTCGTGGGTTGCAAGCTTTGCCTGCAACCAAGTTGATTTTCAGATGAATAAGAATGACCACGTCTTAATCCCTGGGGCGCTGATTCATTCCCATTTCCTCTATGGCGCAATCAGTACACTGTATCTTGGTGGAACCGTCTATTTGCTTGAAAAATATATCCCATCCCAGGCCCTGAGGTGGATTGAGACAGCTCCGATTAAGGTCATCTATGTCGTCCCGACGATGATTTCCTCCCTTTTTCAGGCGGAATGTACCATCGAAAGGCCACTAAAAATTCTTTCCTCCGGGGCTAAATGGGAGGAGCATTCCAAGCACCAGGTCCGCAGCCAGTTTCCAAACCTCACCCTGTATGAGTTTTACGGGGCAAGCGAGCTAAGCTTTGTAACCGTATTATCCGATCAGGAAATGGAGCGAAAACCGGGTTCTGTCGGCAGGCCCTGCCATAATGTAAAAATTGAAATCCGCCTGCAGGATTCTAAGCTGGCAAAGCCGAATCAAACAGGAAAGATTTATGTGAAAAGTAAAATGATTTTCAGTGGATACCTGGAGTCCGATCAAAGCACAGTTCAAGCAGAGCATGATTGGCTTACCGTTCATGACATGGGCTATTTGGATGAAGAAGGATACCTTTATATTGTCGGCCGGGAAAAGAACATGATTCTCTATGGCGGCATCAATATTTTCCCGGAAGAAATTGAAAAAGTACTTTCCTTACATCATGAAGTGGAGGAAGTAGCCGTTATTGGAGTAAATGACCCTTACTGGGGACAAATCGTAACCGCAGTGGTCAAAGGCTCTGCCACAAAATTGGATCTTCAAAGATTGTGCAAGGAAAAACTTGCTTCTTTTAAAATCCCGCGAAAATGGGTATTCGTCGATGAAATGCCCTATACAAGCGGCGGAAAAATTGCCCGCAGGCAGGTAATCGAATTGGTCGAAAGCAAGGTGAACAACCATTAAAAAAGCAGTCATTGTCCAAGCAAAGCGAACCCCCATCGGTAAGCAAAATGGAATATTTCAATCCCTACAGCCCCATGAGCTGGCTGCTCCCTTGCTTCAGCACTTAGCAAGAGGTATCGAGGATCAGATTGACGATTGTCTTTTAGGAAATGTGACAGGGCCCGGAGGAAATATTGCCCGGCTTTCAGCCTTAACAGCAGGCCTTCCACTTCAGGTCCCCGGTGTAACCCTAGATCGCCAATGCAGTGCCGGTCTCGAAGCGATTCGCATGGCTTCCTATTATATCCAAGGTGGTGCAGGCCAATGCTATCTAGCCGGTGGTGTCGAAAGCCCAAGCACCTCTCCTTTTCCAAAAAGAGCCCGCTTCTCACCTGACCACATCGGTGACCCAGATATGGGGGTTGCGGCTGAATATGTCGCTCAAAAATTTGGAATCAGTAAGGAAACACAGGATGAATACGCCTTGTTGAGCTATCATCGCAGCTGGGAGGCTTATAAAAAAGGTTTTTTTACAGAAGAAATCATCGCAGTTGAAAGGCATAGCGGGGATGAGGAATTCAGTAAGGAGCGAAACATGAGCGCACTGCTAAAACGGGCAAAACCGATATTTGTAAAAAATGGAACCGTGACCGCTGCAAACAGCTGCGGGATTCATGACGGTGCAGCTGCCGTAGTCGTAATGGAGGAGTCAACTGCACTTCATCTTGGATACAAACCGGTTCTCCGCTTCCTTGATAGCCAGGCGGCAGGGGTACACCCCCACTATCCCGGAGCAGCACCAATTCCAGCCATCCAAACATTGCTAAAAAGAAATGGACTGACCATTGAAGAGATTGATCTCTTTGAAATCAACGAGGCTTTTGCTTCAAAAATTGCCGCGTGCGCACAGGAACTTTCAATCCCGTACGAAAAACTAAATGTATCCGGCGGAGCCTTAACCATCGGTCACCCGTACGGAGCATCGGGTGCCATTTTGGTTACGAGGCTGTTCTATGAAGTACAACGAAAGAAAAATGCTCGTTTTGCTGTGGCCGCGATTGGCAGCGGCGGTGGTGTTGGAGTTGCCGTATTATTTGAAGTTGTGAAAAGATAAGTCAGGCAGCTGCCTGGCTTATTTTGTACTAACGGCGTGAATAAAATAACGAACACTATGGGTAAATTATCTTAAAAAGGAAAATTTCATGATTGGACTTATTATTGCCATTATAGTGTTTAACCTTACTGCCTTTAAAACAAATAAAATTCTTACTGCCAATCTGATTGTTCATATCTGGGTCTTTACAGTTTCCTTTCAAAGCCTTTTCGACACCATCATTGAATTCAAATTCCATGCCTATTGGTATTTTGGTAAAGAAGTCGATTGGTCTGGACTAATTCCACATATATTTTTAGTCCCGCCAGTTAATATGATTTTTCTAAATCGGTTTCCCTATACGGCCAATCTCCTAAAGAAAGCTGTTTATATATTCTCTTTTGTGATTGCCATTTTATTATACGAATTAGTAGCCCTTCTGCCGGAACCCTGGGGATATTTTCATTATGGTTGGTGGAAACTCTGGCATGCAGCCATTCTTGATCCCTTTTTGCTGCTTATTTTACTAGGTTATTATAAGTGGGTACGTTCCTTGGAAAAGAACGCTCTAGGGAAAACCTAAATAAAACAGAGCTTGGGTTTCCAAGCTCTGTTTGTTACAGCCAACTTACATTTCTTCCGTTCCTTTTAATACCGAGGAAGAGCGCTTAAATAAAGGAACTAAGGCCAGTACCCCTACAATAAATAACAGGGCTGACGCTTCATACATGGTTAGAAGCGAAAATGTTTTCTTCAACCATCCGCTCGCACTCATGGAAATTACCATCGTTCCCATAAACATTGGGTTTAAGATCCCATTAACCCTTCCGATAAAAGCAGCCTCAGTATTTTGCAGAATCATCGTATTAATCCCGATATGAATGCACGGCATGAAGAGTCCGCTGATAAATTGGGCTGTCAAGGTCAGCCATAATTGATCTGATATCCCCATTACGAAGAATCCAATTGCACTTACGGACATACCAAGCGCAAGCAGGATTTGCGGCGGGGTCTTTTTCGCAAGACCAATTGTCAGGCCTCCTCCTAAAATCATCCCTATTCCAAAAGCAGCCATCAGCCATTGCAGCTGTTCTTTTGGTAGCCCAAGACGTTCGGTAACAAGGAAAACAGCTAATGGCTGGGTAAGCCCTAACCCTAAGCCTGCAGCAGCAAAACATCCGCCAAGCAATGTTAATGCACGACTGTTCCAAACATAACGGAATCCTGCTTTCATTTCATTAAGAAGCGTGGTCTTCTCTTGATTTTCTTCACTCTCTTTATCAGGAGGCAGCATGAATAAAATGGCTGCAGACAATAGAAACGCAATTCCCATGATAGCGATTGCGGCATTAATGCCGTAATGCTGAAACACAAAGGTTCCAATAATTGGACCGAGAATCATAAACAAAGCGAATACCGTTTGGTACATCGACATCCCCATTTGGATCAGTTCTTCTTTGACATGTATCTTGAATAGCTTCATTCCGGATGGTTGTGAAAACTGCGATAGAATCGATGAAACAAGGGTCGCAAAGAAAATGACCTTCCAGCTTCCGAAAAAAAGTGTCAACAGGACAACAAAAATCGACAACGCGCTGAGAAAATCGCACCAAATCATGGTCCGCTTTGGACGCCAGCGGTCTGCAAAGGTTCCGCCAATAAAGGAAAACAGAAAGATTGGGGCAAATTCCGCTACAGAAATAAGCGAAACGGCTACTGGATTTTCATGAGTTCGTTCAATGACATATAGTAAAATTGAATAGTTACGTACCCAGATACCAATTTGCAGGAAAAATACGGATAAGAGAATGGTACGAATTACCCGGTTTCGAAACAACGCTCCGACAGTGATATCTGATTTTGTTTTTTCCATAAAAAAACCTCCATATTCCTAACCTGGACAGGAGGCAAAACATACACAAATGGGCATAGTACACTAAATTTCCCTGTACTCCCCCATAACTTATGTAAAAAAGTCCGCACTAATCCTATCCAGAAATATTTTCGTTGATACGAATTTTTTTCTTACAATAGGATTAGTAGTTCATCGGCTTAATGGTCACCCTTTTCATAAATAGTAAGTTAATACTACTTTAATTTGAGTGAATAATCAAGAAAAATTTGTAATTAAATGGTAAGAGAAGACTCACTTTAAGGAAGGGTACTATTGACACTAAAAACATACTGGGCATCTACAAAGAGTTCAGCCAATCACAAAAAACTATCTGTATCTTCTATACCCTCCACAGGTAAGTGATGTTTTCATTTTCATAAATTCATACATGAGATTTGCGTTTCTTCCTTTTTGGGTTTGTGGATTTCTTTTATAGCGCAGGCATTCCATGAATTCATAATCACATTGGCAGGGGGATATTCCGTAATCGAGGCAGGTGTCATGCCTATAGCAGCAGTAATCAACATCATTAATTGGTGCACCAGGACCGCTGCAACCTGGGCCACACCATCTATATTCCGGGAAAATGCAGATTGGAAAAAGACTTTTTCGTTTCTTTCTTCCTTGCACCATCATCACCCCCAAAATTATAATTTTTATTTATAAATATGTAGAAATTATAAAAATGAAATGGCTAATCCCCAACTTGTACAAATTCCTCTTTTTTATAATTATAATAAAAAAAAGCTAGAAGCATTAACCAACATATTTTCTTCGCTGAAAAAGCAAACTAAAAACTGCTGCTCATAATAAAAGGGAGTCTTATACAGATGTTTTAGAATGGGCAGATAAGGAGAATATTGACACCTTATTCTACATAACCGACGTAACCGGTTATATTTATGAAGAAATCACAAATGTGGATTATGAGCTTTATTGGCTGGTCCCAGATGTATTTTTGCCAAAAGTCCCTTTTGGGAAAGCCATAAAAATTGCTTAAAATAAAAAAGGTGCCTGAGGCACCTTTTTTATTTACGCTACTTGCTCTTCGCTTGATTCATCCAGCTTGTGGCCTTCCCATTTTGTAATGACAATGGCAGCCAAGGAGTTTCCGACAACGTTTACGGCTGTCCGCGCCATGTCTAGGATCCGGTCAATACCAGCAATAAAGGCAAGACCCTCAACAGGGATCCCAACCGTTCCTAAGGTTGCAAGTAAAACAACAAACGATACACCAGGAACCCCGGCAATACCTTTTGAAGTGACCATTAACACTAAAACTAACGTGATTTGATGGCCAATACTCATGTGAATACCATACATTTGCGCAAGGAATAGTGCTGCAATCGCTTGGTACAGTGTTGAACCATCGAGGTTAAAGGAATATCCGGTTGGAATAACAAACGATGTAATTGCCTTTGGACATCCGAGCCTCTCCATTTTTTCCATGATTTTCGGTAAAACGGTTTCCGAACTTGCTGTTGAATATCCTAACATCAGTTCGTCTTTTAAATACTTTAGGAATTTAAAGATATTAATCCCAACAAGTTTTGCCACTAGTCCCAACACAACCAGAATAAAGAAGAACATCGCACCATAAACGACAATAACAAGTTTTCCAAGTGGAATTAAAGAGCTTAAACCAAATTTAGAAACCGTTACTCCAATTAAGGCAAAAACACCAAGCGGTGCAACCTTCATTACTTGATTTGTTACGTAAAACATGGCCTCAGCCGTTCCTTTAAAGAAATTCACAATAGGAGTTCCTTTTTCCCCGATTGCAGCCACTCCAAGACCAAACATAACGGAGAAGAAAATAATCGCAAGCATATCACCGTTGGCAAGGGACTGCATGATATTAGTCGGAACAATATTGACGAAGGTGTCAACCATGGAATGTGACTCGGTTGTTTTCGCAGTTTCGACATACGTATTAATATCGGTCTTAGTCAAGCGAGACATTTCTACGCCTGTACCGGGATGGAATATATTTGCTGCTAAAAGACCGACTACAATCGCAATCGTGGTAATTAATTCAAAATAAAGAAGTGTTTTTCCGCCAAGCTTTCCTAAAGACTTCATATCGCCTGTACCGGCAACACCGACGATTAAGCTTGAGACAACAATCGGAATCACAATCATTTTAATCAAACGAATGAAGATATTCCCAATTGGCTGCAAATAAGTTTCAACATGCGGGTTTCCATAAAAAATGGCACCGACAATGATACCTAAGGCTAACCCAATGAAAATTTGCCATGCTAAGCTAATTTTCCTCATCTGTATCTCCCCTTTTGTGAATGTAATCAAGCTGTTTTGAAATACAACTTGAGGATGTTTAAAACCCGGAGTGAAGAAAGATATTATTTCAATATAACGCTTTCAATATCTAGCATAAAGGAATTACAGCCTTATAGCAATGAAAAATTACTGGAAGTTGAATTAAAGTTCAAGTTTGATTAGCTATTCTAATATAAATTATAATTCTTTCCGTTTGCTGAATATTGTTTTCCTAATTTGAAATAATATCCGCGAATTATAATAGGAAATACGTGCAAAAGGCCAAATTTTTCGAGTGAAATTTTTGAAGAGTTTTGGCAATCATACCTGATGGACTGGCCGTTCTAATATAGTACGAATGAAGCAAAAACTAAAAGCATGTACCAAAAACAGGTGTTGCTGTACCTTCTTTATAAGATGAACTACCCACAACAAACAACAGAAGCTCTAATTCCGAGCTTCTTTTTTTATAAAAACAGAAAAATCATCCTATGAAAAATGGAGGATTATTTTTCGAATGACCATACCAATGAATAATCCAGGAATCATAAACAAGATCGGAAGCCATACAGGACCGAATAGAACCCCAAATAATTTAAAGGTATTGGAATACATACAGCCAACCGTTACAAAGTAGGCGGCAAACACAAAAGGCATAAACGAATATCGGTCCTTCCCACCTCCTGCATCCTTCCATGCATCCCACATGGCGAAAAAATATAAACATGGATAAAACATTAGCCATTGATAATTCGTCTCCTGGATTGCTTTTACGATTTCCCCTTGAAAACTTAACATGATAATCGTATTAAAATGGGCTTTGACATTGATCAAAAATTCTAATCCGACAAATAATAGCCCTTTTATATATTTACCATTTAGAAGCTGCCCAAATCCAGGGAGGGCAATACTCCAAAAAAGCATTTCAACTTTGCGGTCACTTTTTCCCATTGTCTTCCCAACTTTACCATTAAACTTTTTTAAATGAGATTTTATTACAGAAAAGTCCTTATTCTGTATTTTGAACCATTCACCTCTCTTTTATGAGTACAAGTGCTTATTCGTAGATATAGTTATAATAAAGATAAAATACTAAGAGAAATACCAAAAGATGCTAGGATCATGGAAACAGGCATAGATAAACAACAGTATGAGTAAATGTTTATTCACCTATTTCCTTAGAAACTGTAAAGGATACTCAAATACGATCAATCCTTAGAGGATAATATTCGTTTGTCAGCGGAATTTGCAGAGTTTGCAGAAGACGGGGTAGTATATTGATTGAAAATGGCTGGCTTGAAGAGTCGGCTGACCGTAATAAATTGGCAAAAGAATAGATAAAAGACCCCAAGTCGACTTGGGGTTTTTTTACGATTTCTGTGCAAGATTAAATGCTGTATCAGCTGCTGTCAAATCCACCTGAAGCTGGTCGCCCAATTCATGTGGATGATAATATCCCTCTGCAACCATAAAGTGGGTGATTTTATCATAAGTTTCAACGGCAACCCGTAATTGCTCCCGTAGGGCTTCTCTTAATTCCGGAGTGGCAGCCTCCGTAATTGCCGCAGCATAATTTCGTACCCCCGATTTGGCCGATATCAAGAAATCCGTTGCAATTACTTGGTCAGTCATTCCGCCCATTCCCATAAGACTTTGTATAAATTGATTCATTGGACATCCTCCCGATTCGTCAAAAACTGCTGAAGCTGCTTAATATGCTCCGTTCCTGTGGTTACATCGCTTGCAAGAATGGCCTTTAATTCTTCGTCTTGTGCCAGTGCACTCATTGTTGTTGCCTTTGTTAAACAAAGGGTTTTGAAGGTTAATAATTCATGAACCTCTAGGGCCTCATGCATACCTAAAAACTTTGTCATGTCCTCACTCCATTATGGTTCTTTTTGTTCCTAGAATTAGTATGCCAAACCGCCCCATTTATCATAAGGAAAAGATATTTGGAGAAAATACAATTGTCAGGTTATAAAGTGGGGGTTGATTTTAATGGATATAGAAAGATTAGCATTACATGAAACACTGGATACACATGAAATTCTCAATTTTAAAACGGTTTGCTTGCTCCGTTCAAAACTAATGCAGGGAATTTGCTTTGATAATGAATTAAAAGCACTAATGGAAAAAGATGTTCAGCAATCGATAAAAGATATCAATGAATTACTTAGTTTTTATCAAGACAACCCATTTATTCAATAGCCGGAGGTTAAAAAATGGAGGATTTTTTAGACCCGCGAAATGCAGAAGGGATGCCAAATCTGGCAGATTCCGCTTTTGCCATGGATTTTTTATTATCAGTAAAAACCGGAATACGAAATTATAGTTTTGCGATTACCGAAACAACGAATCCCGAGCTAAG
Source organism: Neobacillus cucumis (assembly GCF_016107705.1). Next base: position 123,956 of record NZ_JAEHGC010000006.1, on the reverse strand, counting down.
AAACGCACTGTACAAGCAAATGGATGCAGCTATTGATTTACATGGAGAAATTAAAGATTTGATGATAAAAAGAGGCTGGCTTCACCCCTTTGATTTCAACGAACAAATACCGATTGATTTAAAGGCAGCCCAAACCGCAGTACAAATTGCCCAGCTCAATCTTTTCCCGAATGACACTGACCGACGCGGCATGTTTGCTACACCAAATAAATAACAGGAAGGAGTGATTACAGTGAAAGCCGTTACATATCAAGGCATCAAGAATGTGCAAGTGAAAGAGGTAAAAGACCCTTCTATTAAAAATGCTGATGATATTATTGTAAAAGTTACCTCCTCGGCCATTTGCGGTTCTGACTTACATCTAATTCATGCAATGATTCCCAATTTGCCGACCGATTATGTGATTGGACACGAACCAATGGGCGTGGTTGAGGAGGTTGGTCCTGAGGTCACAAACTTGAAAAAAGGCGACCGAGTCATCATTCCTTTTAATGTGAGCTGCGGCCACTGCTGGTATTGTACACATGATTTGACAAGTCAATGTGACAATGGAAACCCCCATGGCCAAGGTTCAGGTTTCTTTGGCTATTCTGAAACCACGGGTGGATATGCCGGTGGCCAGGCAGAATATATGCGGGTCCCATTCGGAAATTTTACTCCCTTTAAAATTCCCGATAATTGTGAAGTCGAAGACGAAAAATTAGTGCTGCTTGCTGATGCAGCACCCACCGCCTACTGGAGTGTAGATCATGCCGGTGTAAAGGAAGGAGATACCGTCATTGTCCTAGGCTGCGGCCCCGTCGGTTTGTTGGCACAAAAATTCTCCTGGTTAAAAGGAGCCAAACGGGTTATTGCCGTTGACTATGTTGGATATCGCCTCGAGCATGCAAAACGGACGAACAAGGTTGAGATTGTTAATTTTGAAGATCATGAAAATGTTGGGGATTACCTGCTCGAAATTACCAAGGGCGGGGCTGACATCGTGATTGATGCGGTTGGAATGGACGGAAAAATGACCCCGCTCGAGTTTCTTGCTTCTGGGTTAAAGCTCCATGGTGGTTCAATGGGAGCAATTGTAATTGCAAGTCAGGCTGTAAGAAAAGGCGGAACGATTCAGCTTACAGGGGTATACGGCGGCAGGTACAACTCCTTTCCTCTCGGTGATATTTTCCAGAGGAATGTTGATATTAAAACAGGCCAGGCCCCGGTCATTCCGTATATGCCGTTCCTCTACGATATGATTAATGAAGGAAAAATTGATCCAAGCGACATCATCACCCATATCCTTCCATTGGATCAGGCTAAGCATGGATATGAGGTGTTTGATACAAAAACTGAGGACTGCATTAAGGTGATTTTACGGCCGTGATCGTGTTGGGGACAAATTTATATCATCTGCTATTTTTGTCCCATAATACTTATTGGGGGCAGATTTTCAAGTTGATTATTTAGGTTTGTCCCCAATGATTTTTATTGAAAATACCTTCCTTGATAGACGTTTTTCCCCTATAAAATAATTCCCCTTTTTTTCATTAGGCTTCTTCACATCTTCTTGAAATAGGTATATGCCCTTCCATTCCTTTCATCTATTACATATTTTGTTAGTACCTAAAACGGGAGGTGTAATAAGATGTCTGATGGATACGCTGGCGGATTTGCATTGATTGTTGTATTGTTTATCCTCCTTATTATTGTAGGAGCTGCCTATATTGGCGGTTGCTTCTATTAAGAAGTAAATTTACTTAATCTTGAAAGGGGGATTATTATGTTTGGCTACGGTGGATTTGGCTATGGTTATGGCGGATGCGGTTACGGCGGATTTGGCTATGGTGCTGGAGGCTTTGCCTTAATCGTAGTATTATTTATTCTTTTAATCATCGTTGGAGCAGCTTGCTTCTATTAATAATTAAAGTTTATTTAAAAAAAGACACGTTAAAGCAATGCAAAAAATCTTGCATTGCTTTTTATATTTTTATTAGGCTATTTTCGTAAACTTTGTACAGATACAGACCTAGTCGATCAACCGCTTAAGGCAGATAACTTACACCGAATATGTTTACAAAATGATCCAATAACAGGTTTTTGGATTATTTATCAATTGGGCATTCCAAAGAGTGAATAGTTCTATAAGGAATAGAAACCCTATTTAGTGGAGGTGGAATCCATGCCAAGTGAAAATAAAAATTCTCCAAATAATATTAAATATAGTATTTGGGAAACACGAACCGATGAAGAGCAGATGGAGAATAAGCATAAAATCACAGAAGCAATTCAGGGAACAAATCTCGAGTCAAAGATTGAAGAAAAACACGAATAACAAGACAAAAGCAACCAAATGGGGTTGCTTTTTCTTGTTATTTTTCAAATATACCTATATTATTTGGATGATCTATTAATCGTTACTGCATTTATTCATATTACTTTAAAAGGGACGGGAAGACTTATTTTAATCTATTCACGGAAAACCTTCACAGTTGGAATCATATGTCTTTTATTCATCGGTTTCTTTATATTTTATCATCTCCATAAACCGGTTCAAACACCACCGCAGAAGAATAAGCACTCAGTTGTAAAAAAGAAAGAATACATACCTGTCGTGGAATATAATGGCGGAAGCCATCTAAAGGAAATTGGACAAAAAGTCCGGCAAAAAAACTGGGGGACATTAACTCTAGTAGATAGAATAAAAGTAAACAATACATTTACGGTTTCCCCGATGGTGATTAAGGTAAATGACGTAAAAATAATCAGACTATCAAACCTAACCAAACAAACTAAAGAATTTTTACGAGGATATACCGGTTTAAGTAATGAAGAGGCTTATCAATTATTTACGGAAAAAAATCTAAGTAATGAAGAAATACAAGACCGTGTCGAGCTTTCACGGACAGAAATCGGCAATAATACTACTTATTTAGAGATTACTTATTCTGTTAAAAATACTGGCTCAAACGCACTTCAATTTTTTAGCATAGAAAATGTTAAATTAAACCATAAATGGTCTTATAAAGTGCCGGAAGAAAACTTTATCCTTTCCGATGATACGTTAATAGGCGCCAAAAGTGTCAGCAGAGTGGATTACAGGCCCGGCGAATCCCGAAAAGGAACAATTGGCCTATTGAATGAATCAGATTCCTCCATCCGAAAAATAACATCTTTTTCGTTTACAACAGATGACCTTCTTGATGGGGATTCCCACCATCTTTTAGCCAAACCAAAGACATTCACGATAAATTTTCAGCTAAAATAACTAGGGCCTGATTGATCATCAGGCTCATTCTCAATTCATTGCTGCCGCAGCAGTCCCTCATTTGTTAATTTTTTTATTATCATAAAAAACTGCCGTAACCTCCATTTCACCAAACTATTCCGAGATCCATAATGAAATACTCACCTTAAACAAATCGCCATCCGTCTCGATCTCAAGGCTGCCTTCGTGGAGGTCAATGATTGATTTAGCAATCGCAAGACCAAGACCGGATCCATCTGTATGGCGTGAGGTATCGCCACGCTTAAACCGCTCAAATAGCTCATCACTATTATCATTCAATTCATATTTGGAAACATTTTTAAAAGTAATCATCGCTTGACCGTTCAATTTGGATATCGTTATATACACACGGGAATTCTCCATTGAATATTTCAGGATATTGCCTATTAAGTTATCAAACACACGCCAAAGCTTTTGTCCATCGACAATCGCGTTAATTGGCTTCTCTGTGTTCGTAACTCGGAATTGCAGGCTGGATTCATTGATCATAACATCATATTCTCCCAACGCCTGCTGCAATAGTTGGACGAGATCCACCTTTTCCTTTTTCAATTCAATATTGCCGCTTGCCATTTTCGATACTTCAAACAAATCATCTATTAACACCTTTAACCGCTTGGATTTCCGATCAATAATTTCAAGATAAGCAGTTCGTTCCTCTGTTGATACCTCGTCAGTTTTTAACAGCTGAGTATAGGTAATGATAGATGTCAGCGGCGTTCTTAGATCATGACTGACATTGGTAATCAACTCCGTTTTCAGGCGTTCGCTCTTGGCCTGGGCATTTTGTGAGGTTTTTACCCCTTGCTTTAACACATTGATATTGCCAGCAAGCTTTGCAAAAACAGACTTCCCTGATACTTCCAAATCCTGCCCCATTTTTCCTGCAGCAAGCTCGTTCGTTTTTTCAACAATCTTGTTGAGGTACGCCATTCGATTGACCAGCATGATTACGATCGGAATTGCTGCAAGCCCAATCAAGATTAAATAAAAAGGCAGAAATACTGGCTGCACAACAACCAAAACGGCTACTAATCCTAAGCTATATGCCGCTCCCAATAGAATAAACAATTGAGTGGCAGCTGTTTGATTTAAAAAGGCCTCTTTTAATTTGACCACTGCTTTCTGAAAAAGAAATTTTGTATTTTTTCCTGATTTAAAAACTAAAGCTTTTTCCCATTGGGTTTTAATTGTTTTCCAGTCTTTTTTGATTACATAGAGGTAATTCCATTGGATAAAGGTAATTGCTCCAAAAATCAGTCCAATGAAAAGAAAAATAACGAAATCCTTACCGGTAACAAAAGGATTTTCATAAAAATAAATGACCTGATTGTTCGCTGCGAATAAACCAAAGGCGAAGCCTAGCCCTGATAGAATAAATAGAATGCCCCGTACATCAATGGGGAGCCAATTATAATATCGCTTCCATTTTTCGATTTCTGCTGGAATCCCTTTCGAATTTTTCCGGATTAAGAAGCCAACAAGAAGGGCAATCATACCTGATACAACGTAAATCCATAACAAGTTTCGCTGTTTTTTATAATTTTCTGCTTCCGACATTAACCAATTATCAGAGGACAGTGACTTAGGCACCCCGAGTTGTACCCCTGACGTTTCCATTGATTTGGAAATCATGGCATTAATAACATCATGATCTCCGGGTCCAAAATACATGAAATCATCTTGCTGAAGATAATGATTTGTATAAAACAGCATATGTTTAGAGTTCATTACATCTTTTGCCGTTTTTCCATCTGACAGTTGAAGATTTGTGTAGACTTTTCCGGTGGACTTGTCCTGATAATAGTATAGAAATGCATCCTTATAGCGCTGAAATTCTTCGCGATAGTTCTCTTTTTCCTTAAAGTACTTTTCGATTTTCTTTTCTTTTTCCTTAACAATCTTTTGTTCAACATACATGTCACTATTAAAAGTATTGGTGATATCCTTGATCTTTTGGTCTCGTTCCGCAGTCAATGAATCCACTGTCACTTGATCCTCTTTAGCCTTTGCTTCAAAGATTCGTTGCTCGTATTGCTCTTTAATGTTATTTTCCTGCTCAGACAGACTTCCGTACCGATAGCGATACTCATTGATGTCATCCTTTGTAACCTTAATCGTTTTTTTCGCTTCCTCCAAGGGGATATTCGTTAGCTCAAACATGATAAAATATCCGGGGAATTGGTCCATATAGCTTTGAAATTCCTGCGTGTGGAAATAGTTGCGGGTAAGGAGGCGTTCTCCGGAAGTAAAAACAGTAATGATTCCACTTAGGCCAAACGTTATTAGTAAAACCCAGATGCCAATAAGGAGCTTATTTTTCCATTTTATACCCAATACCCCACACCACCTTCAAAAATCTTGGATTTTTTGGATCAATTTCAATCTTCTCGCGAATTTTCCGAATGTGAACTGCAACCGTATTTTCCGCGTTATACCCCGGTTCCTTCCAGACCCGTTCATAGATTTCATCGATAGAAAACACCCGGCCTGCATTTGTCATTAGAAGTTCCACAATTTTATATTCAATTGGTGTTAACTTTATCGGCTCTCCGTGGACTGTTACTTCTTTTGCCGCCTGGTCTAAAATCAGCCCATTAAGATCAATTATCTTTTTAATCCCTTCGTATGTACCCAGGGTCACAAACCGCCTGAGCTGTGATTTCACGCGGGCCACAAGTTCCATCGGATTGAATGGCTTTGTGACGTAGTCATCTGCCCCAACCTGAAGGCCTAAAATTTTATCGGTATCCTCGCTTTTCGCACTCAAAATAATGATGGGAATGTTTTTTGATTCGCGAATTTTATAGGTGGCTGCAATCCCATCGAGCTTCGGCATCATCACATCAAGAATAATCAGATGTACCGGATGTTCATTGAGGATTTCCAATGCTTCGAGCCCATCCTTCGCTTTTAATACCGTAACACCTTCATTTTTCAAATAGATCTCGATGACATCCCGGATTTCTTTTTCGTCATCAACCACTAAAACATAATATGGATCCATGTTTCCCCTTCTTTCTATCTACCAATTTTTTCATTACTTATATAATAAACGGAAAATCTTAACATTCATTTTGGATAATTCTTAAGAATTTCTTAAGATTATTTTATACTAGAAGTTTGATAGGAGGGGGAATTTGGGAAAAATTGAGTGGAGATTAATCTTTCTTTGTAAAAATAAAAAGTCTCTTTGGTGGAGAGACTTATAACAAACTATGGAGGTGCCATAAATGGAGAAATTCCTACACATTCTATTCCAAGTTAAAGGTCCAGTTTGGGTACTGATTGAGCGGTTATTTTAAAAAATAGAATTCCATTTACAGTCTAGAATATTTCCGTTATTGAAATGGGAATTTAATGATAGGTGATGATTATGAAAAAAGCATTCATTGTATTTCTTTTGATAATGTTGATGGCACCTATTTCATTAAAGGCAAAGTCTCCGGATCCTTCGCAGACTGTCCTTCATGATTTTGCAATTGCGATTATGAAAAAAGATGAAAGATTGGCTAGGAAGTTGATTAAGCCGTCGGTTAAAATCCCTGAAATTCGTGAAAACACACCGATTCAAGGAATTGAAACACTGCCTTCTCCTCATAAAAATGCGAGAATCCTTTTAGCACGTTTTGAACGAGAATACTTTGATAACCAGTCATTTACTGAAAGAATTGCTTTTATTTGGGAGGTTTACGTCGAAAACAACAAAATTTCTAGGATCAAAGTGCTTTCTGACCTTTCAAACCCATTTATGAATGAACCAATCAAGGAATACCAAGAGAAATATAATAAGCAGTTGCTCGTCCCTGCTTATTTTCCTTTTAAAGTGACTCATGTTCAAGGCAATGTGATCTACAATGAGGCGATTTGGTTATATCGAAATAAAAACGATAAATTATCCATTCAGGCAACGCCTCATTTAGGAAAATTGGGTGCAATAAAAGATTACCGTGCTCTAGTACTAAAGAATGGGCAAGAGGCCTTTATTAAAGAGATTCCAGCTGGATATGAGGTTACTTTTCTGTATGATGATATTCAATATACTGTGAAGCTAGAGGGTGAAAAGAAGCTCTATCAACCGACGGAAAAAGAGCTAATTGATGTAGTGGAATCAATGTTTCCGACTTCATAGCAGAGGGATAGATGAAGGACATTTTCACATTCACCTAACTGTAATTTGTCCTTCATCACACCAAATTACGCTTTAATCAGCATTGGCTAAAGTAAATTCCTTTACAGCATGTATGTATTTTTCATACCAGATCTTCCATTCCTCAACTCTTGATTCGATCGTTCTTCCCTCCAACAATGCCAGAATTACCTCCAAACACATATGCCAGCCGGCAAGATCCTTGGGCGTATGGTCAGTGATTTCTTTTAATTTCTCCGTCAACACCAACCTGCAACCCTCTGATTCCGGACTCAATTCAAAGCGCATCGTGTTCTCCCACCAGGTAAACTCTAAAACAGAATACATTTTCAATTCAGTTATCGTCAGCTTATCAGAAGTACCATCGGGCATCTGGAAGATTATCGCCCCGCCTTCACGGAGCTCCTCAACTTGAAGTTCTGAAAACCAGTTAGAAAGTTTATCGTTCTCTGTCAACCATGCCCAAACTTCTTGTACAGGGTACTTCCAGTGCCGTTCATACCGTGCAATTGCTCCATTTCGGGTTTTTGTCATTTCCGCGATCATTTCATAAACCTCCTCGATAATCGAAATCTATTTTAAAAATACCATTTTTCCCTCTTGTCCGCATTTTTTTATAAGCGGATTTCTACCTCAATCCATCTATAATTTAAGACTAGCTCCTTTTTTAAATTCGAACGTAATATGTAAAAAATAAGTTGGTGATGACATGCATACGATTATTACCGGATCAGGTGCGCCTATTTATTTAGGTTATTCTGCCCCAATGTTTGGACCTTGGAATCAAATCATACTCCATCATAGTATTCAGTTTGGTCATAGCACTATTCACATTCTACCCGCCCTTCATGGGTATCCACCTATGTTTCCATATTTCGGGCCATTCGTACCTTTTCGAAAATAGTTTAAAAAAATACTTCTTAATTCGATAACAAATCCCATATGAACAGATAGTAGAATTCCCGCCCAAAAGAAAAAACGATACTCTTTTTTTAGGTATCGCCATAGAGATTAAAAAATGAACCTTATATGCTTTTAAGAATTAATATAACAATCGCCAAAATTAATACTGCCATAATGATAAAAGGAGTTAGCCCGGAACTAAAAACAACGTAGACCGTAATATGGCGGAACGCATTTACGACCATATAAATGAATAAGACGATACCCAAAAATACGATTAGAGCCGCATTATTTTCTCTTTTCACTTCAACGAGCTCCTTTCAAAGCAAAACCACTCATCCAGACAGTTAGTCCTTTATATAACACTTTATTAACTACAATTTGTATTATTCTTGAAGTCCCGAATTTCCCATAAAAAAAGCGATCCTCCACAATCGAAGAATCGCCTACATTTTTCATGAGCTTAGTCCGTTAATTTCGTTCACAAGAGTCTGCAAAGCATCCCCCATTTTTGACTGTTCCATATTCCTGCGGATCTCTCCACTTTTTTTCTGCAAAGTCTCTAACTGCTCAACTAAAGTTTCCATCGTTAAGTTTTCTTCCTGTAACGTTAAAGAGTACCCTTCTTCTTTGAAGGCTTTAGCATTTAAAATTTGATCCCCGCGGCTTTGTTCCAAACCTAAAGGGATAATAAGCATTGGGATTTTTAAAGCTAGAAATTCAAAGATGGAATTGGAACCACCTCTAGTTATAACTAAATCCGTTGCTGCTAAAATATCGGGCAGCTCATCATGAATATATTCAAATTGCTTATAACCTGGCACATTTGAATAACTCGGATCCATATTATTTTTGCCACATAAATGCACAATTTGATACTCAGCAGCAAGCTTTTTTAGAGCCCCTCTTACAGCCTCATTAATTTTTTTCGCTCCCAAACTTCCACCCATAATCGTCAAAATCGGCCGGTTATCATGAAATTCGAGAAACCTTCTGCCCTTTTCCTCCGAACCTTTAAAAATCTCTCTTCGAATCGGCGACCCAATCACGAAGGTCTTTTGTGCCGGAAAATACTTTTTGGTCTCATCAAACGAAGTAAAGATTTTGGTCGCAAACCTTTGTGAAATCTTATTGGCCAAGCCTGGGGTAATATCACTTTCATGAATAAAAATTGGGATTTTTAATGACCTAGCAGCGATGATGACCGGCACGGATACAAACCCGCCTTTAGAAAAAACAAGATTCGGTTTTATCTTTTTCAAAGCCTTCCTCGCATCGAGACAGCCTTTTAATACCCGAAAAACATCTATTACATTTTCAACATCTATGTATCTTCTTAGCTTCCCGCTGCTTATTCCATGATAAGGGATATTGATTTTTGAGATTAACTCTTTTTCAATCCCGTTTTTCGAACCAATATATTGAATATTCCAGTCATGAACAATCTCCTTAATGATGGCAATATTAGGTGTTACGTGGCCGGCTGAACCTCCGCCAGTAAACACAATCGTCTTTTTTGACATAATTCCTCCTGATAACAAAGCATTTTTAGTATTGATTATATGGGAACATAAACCTACAATGCCACTGCTTGAATTGAATAGTTTATCATAAATGGAGACCAAAGTTTATAGATAAACCAAATCCAAACATTATTCTTGGTTATCCTCTCTTCTATCAACAATAAACATTTCATATTCCATTCTATTTTGGGAAAAATAATCCCGACTGACTAAATGTTGGGGGAATTTGAAATATGAAAACGAAACTTACCACCTTTGCGTTAATACTTTTATTTCTGATCTCAATCGCTTTAGAGACAGAGGCGCTCAGCTTTAATAAATTACCCATCAAACATTCATCGAAGCAATGGTCCGTGGAAGTTGCAGAACCCGGGCATGGCAAAGGATTAGCTAAATCTGAAAAAGGAAAGTTTAATACCTACTCTTTAGAGGTCCATAACATTGGGAAAAAGGTAAATTCAGTAGAAGTGTTTATGTATCGAAATGAACCAAATTCCACTACAAAGTTTTCTCTTTTTGGATGTCCTGATGGGGATGATTGCACGGAAGGCCGCTTTGAGCACGCACTCTCTTTAGCCAAACAATTAAATAAGGGTAAACCTTTTCGTTTTAAAAATTTCCCTTTGGCTAATAAAGCGACAGAACTAGAGGTAGAGGTTATTTGGACACAAAAGGGCCAAAAAGGCAGGCCATTAAAAGAAACCTTCACCTTCGCCGTTGAGTAAAATAGGCATCGCGCATTGCCCGATGCCTTTTAATACCCCTTTTTCGTTTGGATTCATTCTCCATCTAACTCCTTTAATTTTCCATCCGTATAACTTCCCTATTTTTCTCGAATTCCTTCATCCAGTACCTAAGTGAGGAGATAAATCCCTCTGCTTCCGGAGTCTCTTGTTTCTTAACAACATAGGTAAAAGAAACAGGAAGATCGATTTTATCCGGTTTTATCTCAACCATTTTCCCATTTTTTAATTCTTCCTGAACAATCGATAACGGTAAATAAGAAATACCCAGTCCTGTTTCGATAAACCGCTTGGTAATTTCCATTTGAGTAACGGGGATTGTCCGAATTCTTGGATAGTATCTTTTAATCTCTGACAGTAACGTGTCCCAATAGGCTGGATGGTTATCGGTTAATAACCTGAATCGCTGAAGAACGTTCTCCTCATTTATATGCGTTTGTTCCTGTTCTTTTTCCTCTAGATTTGGAGCCACCATAATTACTGGATCACGATGAATAATTTCACAAAACAGATCTGTTTGAATCGGTTTCATCCTGGATAACCCAATGTCGGCTTTGCCAAGGCTTATATCTTCACCAATCTCAAAAGAACGAACAACATTGATGATCACCTCTATATCCGGGTGTTGTTCTATAAAAATTTGCAAAAATGTTGGAAGAACAGATGCAGCAATTTGAGGGGCCACCGCAATCGTCAGTTTACGATTATAGCCTTGCTTCCATCCTTCGAATTCCTCCATCTCATCGTCATATCTATTCAAAATTTTGAGGGCAGACGAGAGGAACCTCGAACCAGCCGGGGTAAGAGAGACATTTTTCCCTTTCCGTTCAAATAAAGAAATGTGCAAATACTCCTCTAACCTCTTTATGTGCTTCGTAACAGCTGGTTGTGTCAAAAATAATTCCTCCGCTGCTTTACGGAAATTTTCATATTTAGCCGCTATGATAAATGTTTTTAACCACTTTATATCCATTTCGTTTACAGTCCTTTTATTAATAACCAATGGTTATTAATTTTATTAAAATTTGTTAATTTTCATTATATAGGAACTCTTTTATAATTCATATTAAGTTATATTCAAAAGGGGCTGATTAGATTGAACGAGACAACAAATAGGATTAAAAGAAAATTTGACGAAAATGCACCGAATTATGATCATCAAAGAAGAAAGTTAATTCCATGTTTTGATGATTTCTACTCTATTCCGGTTTCAATCATTCATACTAAAACTGAAGCCCCATCCGTTCTGGATATTGGTGCAGGAACAGGACTATTTTCATTTTTTCTAAAAGAAAAATATCCAAATGCCCACATGACATTAATTGATTTATCAGAAAAAATGATGGATGTTTCAAGGGAGCGATTCAGCGATCACCAGGATATCCGCTACATTGTTGCAGATTATACTAACTATAGGTTCGAAGAGAAGTTTGATGTTGTAATCTCATCCCTTTCCATCCACCATCTATCAGATGAAGAGAAACAAAAATTATATGAAAGAATTTTCTCTTTGCTAAAAGAGGGAGGGATCTTCATAAACGCGGATCAAGTGCTTGGGAATACACCATTTATTGAGGCGCTATACAAAAATGACTGGAAAACCAAAATTGAAAAAAGCGGTTTAATACTGCAGGAAATTGAGGCTGCTTATGACCGAACAAAGCTTGATAAAATGGCTACACTTGGGGACCAAATCAATTGGTTGAAAGCAAGCGGTTTTCAAGATGTTGATTGCATCTATAAATACTATAATTTTGTCGTTTTATTTGGTAGAAAGCTTTAACTATTTTACTAAAAAACCGAGGTGCACCAAGTCATCAATCTCTTGGTGCACTATACGTTTTAGTTTAATCATCATATGGCCAAATATAAAAAATAGCAGAAACACCCTCGCTAGCGGCTTCATCGTAACACTCAAGTGCATCCTCATTTTCAGGATCATCTTCATACTGTTCACGGGTAGCGATAAACTGCTCCTCAACCGTAATTACTTCCCAGCCTTCATTAGTTATGTAGTTTTTTGCTTTTGCTAATGCGAAGTTAACATCAATTGAATCCACCCAGCAACAGACAACTGCACCGGCACAATCCTTTTTTTCGGGATTTTCTGCTAAGGGTATGGCGTCAAAAGTAAAATAATAAATCGGCATTGTATACTCCCTTAAATAATCTCTTGCTCTTTTTTATTTTCAGATGTAGACCAGTGGGCTGGCCGAGTAAGCACAGGTGGTAGTTTTGTATTAGCATCGCCCTTTGCCGAGTTAATTTGAGCCTGTGTGAGAAATATAGTTCCGGTTAAGTTAGCACCACTAAGATTTGCATCACGAAAGTCCGCCCCAATTACATCTGCACCTCTTAAGTCGGCGTCTTTAAGATTAGCAGCAATGAGGTATGCCCCCCTTAAATTTGCCCCTTGAAGATTGGCTTTCTGAAGATTTGCACCAAACAAATTGGCTCCCCGTTCATAGGTTTTTCGAGAGTTTTTCGCACCCTTATTCTTGCTCTCCCACTCAACACGAACTAGTTCACTAGTCTTAAGGAGCAATACATTTACATCTGCCCGATGTCCCGACAGGTCTAGTTCCATAAGAGACTCGGGACTAAGAAAGGTAAGTTGTTCTGTCTTCCCTACCATGGATTTGAGCTCTTTGTGGATGGAATGAGTTTCCTTTAATATCAATGCTTCATTTAAATACAAGAGCATCTCATGAAGCTGCTGCATCACTGGAAATACGTCAAACATTTGTTTCGCATATTGTGGATTCTCGAGCCAGTCGTTCCCTTCAAAAGTAATTTGAGAAACTTTTTGACCCGCGCCAAAGCATTCATATACCGTGCAGCCTTTAAAGCCCTTTTTCCTTAGATCTTTATGGATACCACAGCGAAAATCCGCCTGAAGATTCGGGCACGGACTGCCACCCTCTTTTCCTTTGGCAAAGTCTGCTGAGGCTGCGAACGGCAAAGCAACACAGCACAAACCAAAACAATTCTCGCAGTCAGAATGGAGACTTTCTGGGCTAATGCTGTGTTTACTTAATTGACGTTGATTCTTAGACAAAATATGCACTTCCTTAAAGGTATTCTTAATTTCCAAAACATCGCCATCCACCTAATCATACTATTTATTTCAAAAGTTTGTTCTACAATTTTTAACGCCTTGATCTTTTTGAAAAATACGAAAACAATATAACTAATATGCCGGTTAATTGAACACTAAAACCTATTAAGGTGATGACAATTGAACGCGACATATAATCATAATAATAAAAAGTTCCATCCCCTGTATATTTAATATAATCAGTCCATTCCGCTGTGATGCTTGGACTATACAACATAAAAGCTAAACCGATAATTATAAAACAGGCTCCTAATGAGTATTTACTACCCATTTGATCTAGCTCCTTTCCTAATTAAACACGAATCAAAAATTATTCTAGTAAACTTATATTCGACACTATTCCAATTTTATCCTCCATTTTAACAAAAAATGGGTTTATAAAAAGAACCACTTTGAATTGGTCCTTTTTAATTAATGATTAACCCTATTTTTTCTCTACTTCTAATGATAAAAAAAATTAATGAACTGAGACAAAAATACCATTTCTCATTTTTCCAGTAAAAACCACCTGACAAATGGAACCGCTTCCATTAAAATAAAAGTAAGAAATAGGAGAGGGGATAGAAACAATGGAACTTTTATTTGAACTACGTGTATACAATCAGTCTGAAGAACCTTGTGAAGAAAACATCCCAAATAAAGAAATTGAAGAGAATTTCGATATCCCCGATTATGATTATAATAAAAGATTGTGGTTTTAATATAAAATAGGGTTGAAATAAGAGCTTGAGGTAATCCTCAGGCTCTTTATTATTTCTCATTCATTCCTTAATAAAATTCAAGCTCATTTTAAAATATGGTCTAAATTGAATCTTTCTCAAATATTTTATAGGAAGAATACCCAAAATCATATGAAATAGGAGAGAGTAAAATGTTTGTTGTTTATTTTTTCGATAACAAAAATCTTTTATTAACTCAGCTTCTTCAGCGTGTTCCATCGGTAGGCGAGGATTTAAAAATTAAAGGTCGTAAAGGAAAGGTTTCGAGTGTTACTAGCGTGGATGAGCAAAAATTCCAGGTGCAAATTGTGCTGGAAGCCGTTAATAAAAATAAGCAGGCGGCAGCTGTAGATAATTCTAAAAAGAAAAAAAGATAACGGAAAACCTTTAGAGCACACATGTTTTGTGTGCTCTTTCAATTTACCGCAGCAAATACTGTTTAAGCATCCTGAGTCAAAACTCTATACTAAATCGCTGCGATTTACATAAGTTTTTACCTCTTGTGGAAAAATAAGATTAAAAACAAAAGAGGGAAAATCCTTGAAAAAGCTACTTATTAGTTTGGCCTTGTCAGTTGTTTTTTGTTCGGAAATCATTGCCCCAAGAAATTTAATGAATACAGCATACTCACAACGGAAGCCTATTCCTCCCTATGCGAAGTGGGGAGTTTTTGCGATGAAGAAAACAAAAGAAAAGTATCCGAAAGCACAAATTATTGACTATCTTCATATTGGCAGAATCAGCGGCCCTACAACTTCTACGGAAAAATTCAAGCTTTGGTTAAAAGAAAACGGAAAAGAATTTGGGGTTTTTATCGATATTGAGTTTAACAACAAAACGGAGCAAGTAAAGAAGGTTACTTTAAAAGAGACACCTAAATAATGGGAAATTTTAATGACTCGACTATCTCAGTCGAGTTCTGGTAAGTTAAACTATTTTTGTTCCGTTATTTGATCCAATTAACTTTCAATCTTTTTACTTGTTCATTTTTGGAAGAACGGCTTCCTCATCAGGCAATGAAACAACTTTTCTTTTCCCCTTTTTATATTTACTAACCCTCATCGGGCAATGAAACAGCTTTTCTTTTCCCCTTTTTATATTTACTGACCCCCATCGGGCAATGAAACAGTCTTTCTTTTCCCTTTTTTATGTTTGTTGACCCTTATAGGGCAATATACTGGCCTCGTATACAGACTCAATTAATTATGGTAATCTATTTATTTATAATAAGAATATTTAGATAAATTATAAAAATCAGCTCATTATTAGGGGGAAAAGAATATGCCGATGAAAATTGGAACGGAAGATTTTAATCATCGGGTAGATGCCGGAATTAACAACGCATTTATGAGAGGTGCAGTATCCAGTGCGCAGGATAACTTAAGTTCAAGGAAGCTAATGGCAGCAGAAGAGCTTGGTAACTGGGAGGAATGGCGTTCACACGGTGAAGAAATCCGTAAACACGTGCTAGAAAACCTGGATTATTATTTATATCAATTAAGTGAAAATGTCGCAAACAGAGGCGGCCATGTCTTTTTTGCAAAAACCGCGGACGACGCAAATCAGTATATTCGTAGAGTAGTTGAAACGAAACAGGCTAAAAAGGTTGTTAAGTCAAAATCAATGGTTACAGAAGAAATTAATTTGAATGCTTGTTTAGAAAGTACAGGCTGTGAGGTCATTGAAACCGATTTAGGAGAATATATTCTGCAATTGGATGACCATGATCTCCCCTCCCATATTGTTGGCCCTGCCATGCATAAAAATAAAGAGCAAATCAGGGAAGTTTTTGTGAAAAAATTAAACTATCAAAAGTCAGACAAGCCTGAAGAGATGGCCTTGCATGCCCGTGAAACGCTCCGCAACGAATATTTAACCGCTGATATCGGCATTACCGGCTGTAATTTTGCCATTGCTGAAACAGGTTCCATCTGCTTAGTAACAAATGAAGGAAATGCTGATTTGGTAACGGCTCTTCCAAAAACTCAAATTACAGTGATGGGAATGGAAAGGCTTGTTCCAACCCATGAAGAATTAGATGTCCTTGTCAGCCTGCTAACAAGAAGCGCCGTCGGCCAAAAGCTGACAAGCTATGTAACCGTGTTATCGGGACCAAGAGATGAAGGTGATGTCGATGGACCAGAGGAGTTCCATTTAGTGATTGTTGATAATGGCCGGGCAAATATTCTTGGCGGTGAGTTCCATTCAATTCTCCAATGCATCCGTTGTGCAGCCTGTGTGAATGTTTGTCCTGTATATCGTCATGTTGGGGGGCATTCTTACGGTTCTATTTACTCCGGGCCAATCGGAGCGGTTTTATCACCATTACTAGGCGGGTACGATGACTATAAAGAGCTTCCCTATGCATCGACATTATGCGGGGCTTGTACGGAAGCCTGCCCAGTAAAAATACCGTTACACGAACTGCTTCATAAACATCGGCAAATCATCGTCGAAAAAGAAGGAAGAGCACCCATTTCAGAAAAACTGGCTATGAAAGCATTCGGACTTGGTGCCGCTTCTCCCTCCCTTTATAAATTAGGATCAAAAATTGCACCGTCTGTGATGAATCCTTTTACTGTCGGAGATAAAATCTCAAAAGGACCGGGCCCATTAAAGGCATGGACAGAAATTCGGGAATTTCCAGCGCCTAATAAAGAGCGCTTTCGTGATTGGTTTAAAAACCGTTCGAAAGGAGGGGACAAATCATGAAGGGTTCCATACAAAATCGGGATGAATTTCTTAGCAAAATTGCTGGGCGTCTAGGGAGAGATTTAGTAACCGCCGGGGTAGCAAGACCAAAGTGGAAATACTCACCTCAAGATGCGGTATTAAAAGATGCAAGTTCCGATGAATTACTGGAAATTCTAAAACGACAATGTTCGAACATCCTTACAGACATTGTTTTAACGAACAAAACCGGATTAGCTGACACCATTAATAAAATGGTTGCTAATTATGGCGGTGGGCCGATATTGTCGTGGAAAGATCCTCGCTTTGAGGAACATGGGTTATCTCCCCTGTTTAAAGAGAGATGGCCTGAGGAAGGGATTGATTTTCAGGAGTGGGATTCTTCGATTGGAGAAGAAAATATTAGGCGGGCGGAACGGGCTAATATAGGAATTACGATAAGTGATATTACGCTTGCCGAATCCGGCACAGCTGTTCTTTTCAGCAGCAATGATAGGGGCCGGACTGTTAGCTTTTTACCTACCACTTCGATTATCCTGATTCCCAAAAGTACAATTGTTCCAAGAATGACCCAAGCAGCAAGAAAGATACGGGAAAAAGTAGAACGTGGAGAGCATATTGCTTCCTGTATTAATTTTATTACCGGGCCAAGTAATTCCGCAGACATCGAGTCAAAGCTTGTGGTTGGTGTGCATGGCCCGGTTAAAGCGGGTTATATTGTTATTGAAGATTTATAGGATTTTTGTCGTAAATCAAAAGAAAGGGCGCCCGGACTTTCCTGGCACCCTACTTTTTTTAAAACGGTTTCAATATCATTAGCGAAATAATGATGATAAAAATGATATTTTCAATATATTCAGTCCGAAAAAGACTTTTGGCTAAACGTTTATATTCTTCAGGGATATCCTCGCCTTTATGTGTTTCTAACAGGGCTTTTATCGGTTTGGATTTTGGTGATAGCGCTAGTGGGCCCATCGCTAAGGAAATTAAAAAGAGAATAAGGCTTGTTACATACCACCCCATCCGAAATAGCGCCGGATTAAGAAATCCCATGGTCAATCCGGTAATTAACAATAACGTGCCGCCCACCATCACAAAAATATGTAATTTATGTCTAATTTTATAGGAATGCCTTAACTCCGTCATGGTATTCCCCATTCTGACCACGGTTGTTAAAATAAAACCTGGTCCCATTCCGATTATGGCAGAAAATATATGTATGAAAACGATGATTTTGTAGAAAGTAATCAAAGTATGCCCCCTCCATTCCCATCTCTAATTTTACCATATTCTTAGGAAAAAACATGTGATAGAAATGGCAGACAGATCGTAAATTAGCGGTGAATGCCTAATTAGCTTCCCATTCATTATACTATTTTAGCATATATATCCATTGTATTTTTGATTGTTTTGCAAGAGGGAAAATAAAAAGAAAAGGCCTCGGTCGTTTTCCCCGATGCCTCTTCCTTTCAACCACCCACCTCTTTCTTTTTCCGAAGAACATAACAGGTTCCATCCTCCGCAAAATACAAATATTCCCCCTGGTCGATATTAAAATGAACATTCTCTTTGTCGTACAGGAGTTTTGCAACTTTTACAAATTGCTCCACTAGATCACTTGTTGGATTAAAGATGATTTCTCCACTTTTCTGGGTTGTCACAAATCCTTTCGGGTTACATTTTCGTTCCGGTTTTAATTCAGTGGTCCAGGTTCCATTGAGAAGAACAGAACTTGCGGTAACCCTTGATTTTCTGTTTTGAACGGACCAAATTTTTCGGCAATTACAACGATGGATTTTACTCTTCATCACCAAATACCTTCTTTCAATAAGAAGATGAAAAAACGTATCATGGTAATTATATTCAGCGAGAGTTTGGCCTATTGTATTAAAAATGAAAAAGCTTGGATCCCTCCAAGCCTGTATAATCATAATTTAAATTTCGTTATTTTTTCTTATAGTCTTTAATAGTTCATCAAGCTTTTCATTTCTTTCCCGCTCTAACTTTGTTTTTTCATTCATAAACTTATTAACTTTAATAACGAAAAGAATTCCTAGTACAATCAGCACTAAATAAACAATAATCGGCAAAAAGCTAAATAAGACAAATAGGCCCTCTGATGCAAAAAAGGAATGACCACTAGACATCAATAATCCCCCCTAATTTCTATATATGCATATTATACCTTAGTTTCCATTTTTGGTAATTATTTTCATTGGGGAGGATATTAATTTCTATTTTTGGATTAAAACGGTAGAATAAGATTGGTTAAACAATATTATATATTTAAATAAAGATTTATGGGGGATTTAGGATGTCACCTTCGAAAGTTCTTAAATGGGTAACGGGCGGTTTAGAGGCATTACTGGGAATTCCGATTCTAGGCGGAACGATTGTCTTAAGTCTTGCTTGGACTCCACTGGGGATCATGCTGGTTTTACATATTATAACTCTTGTTTTAGCCAAAAAGGATGGCGATGCTGTTTCGGGGAGCATCCTTGGGATTGTGACTTCCTGTATTGCTTGGATTCCAATTGTCGGAATGATCATGCATATTGTTACCGCCATCGTACTAATGGTCGATGCTGCAAAATCATATAGACAGGCATAATTGCACATCAAAAGCAGTTCTAATAAGGTAGAACTGCTTTTTAAATTTAAGATAGATTCACTTTTTCGAAATGTTCAACCGTAGGGAACGGATCATAAAAATGATGTAAAAGCTTTTTCCATTCCTGATATTCATTTGATTGCCGGAATCCAACGGTATGGTCTTCTAATGTCTCCCATTTCACCGTTAACAAATATTTTCCGTCAACCTCCAGACAGCGCTGTAACTCATGGGATATATAGCCACCCATGGAGGATATTATTTTGGAGGCTTGGCGAAAAGTCTCCTCGAATTCCTGCTCTTTCCCTTGTTTAACTTGAAGCATAGCCGCTTCTAAAATCATAAAATCTCCCCCCTTTCACTTTAACATTGTCTAAAACGATGAATGTAACATCCTCTTTTGGGAATTATAGGATAAAAAGACTTTGAGGAGCTCTTCATGATTGCTATTGCCTACTCGATTTTCTGGATTGCCGCTGCCTTTAAGTTAGCAGACCGCAATTGGAAACCCTATTATCCCACACTTCTGTATGCATCGCTTGGAAATGCTTTATACGAACTCATCTGCTATAAATATCAACTATGGCAAATGGAGCCAAATGGGCTGCCTTTTGCCATGATACCGATGTTGTTACTTATTTTACTAGGGATGCCACTATCGACCTGGATTTACCTTTCAAAATTTCCTTTTAGAAAAGGTCTCTCCTCCCAAGTGCTTTACATTTCTTTGTTTGTCGTCCTTTTTGTTATATTGGAATTTTTATCGATAAAATGGGGTGCCATTACCTATCACCATAACTGGAACCTATTATGGTCCTTATTTTTCGTTATTGTTATGTTCATAATGCTCCGGATTCATTATCAAAGACCGATGCTGGCACTTATTCTATCTGTCATTTTTTCTGTTTTTCTATGCTTGATGTTTAATGTTTCCCTGGATAAAATGAAGTAATTATTAATGCCGGAGGTTTCGCCCTGGTCTATTCACAAATTTGATTCACTTAGAACGTTTTATCTGCGTTAAAATAGAATTTATCTGCGATTCTCATCCATTTATCTGCGTTCCCAGGACTTTTATCTGCGTTGCGATTTTTTTAAAATGAAAACCTGTACGCTTTGACGATTATTCCGTCATTTGCAGGCTCAAAATCGAATTCCGGCTGCCGTTCAAAACCTAAATGTTCATAAAGCCGCATCGCGCTTTCCATAAATTCTCCTGTATGGAGACCAATTGCACTATGTCCAAGCGCCTTTGCACGTGAAATACATTCTAAAATCAATAATTTCGCCACACCTTTACCACGGGCTTCCGGCGTAACAGCTAGCATTCGGATTTCGGGATGATCCAACTCCTCCAACAGCCCTTCGTAAGCATCCATCTTTGCTGGGAATAAAACCACACTGCCTACAATCGCACCATCCATTTCGGCAACAATCCTCACCGCCCCCGGATGCAAATCCCCCTCTGAGGAAATGCCGTTTTTCAACGCATTCCAATGACCTTCAGGAATACGGGCAGCATGTTCCTGATAAGCCTTGACTCTCTGTTCACGAATAAAAGCCATTTCCTCCAATCGTGCATCACGTATAATCAAGAGCCCATCATCCCCTTAAAAATTTTTCTTCCTTCTTGCTTAATTCATGGCGGTTATGCTCGGAATATAGACCTGAAAGATCCGGCCCCTTCGGTAAAATGCTATTCTGGCCTTTTTGGTCATCACTTGCGATATGGTTTGATAAATGATAGTGCTTCTTAATCGCAGCAAAATCTGTTGTATCGCCAAAACCAGGTGTCTGAAATAAATCACGTAAATAGCCCCATAAGTTTGGAAAATCCACAATACGATTTCGATTACATTTGAATGCTGAATAATAGGCGCAATCAAATCGAACCAGCGTTGCATAAAGACGAACATCTGAATCGGTAATATAATCACCAAATAAGAACCGCTGCCCTGCAAGTCGCTGCTCTAGTACATCGAGACGAGCAAAAAGAACATCAAATGACTCTTCATAGGCTTCCTGCGATTGGGCAAAGCCGCATTTATACACCCCATTGTTCACTTCATGGAAGATGACGTCGTTTAGAGCATCAATCTCTTCGCGTAAATGTTCCGGATACAAATTCGGTGCATTTTCCTTATGAAAAGGTGCCCAAGAAGTTTCAAGATAGTTTGTTAATTTAAAATAATCATTGTTAACGACCTTTTGTTCCTTTACATCAACAAATACAGGAACCGTTGGCCGTCCCGTATAATCGGGGTCAGTTTTTTTGTAGATTTCACTTAGGTAGCGGATTCCTAAAACTGGGTCTACACCATTCTCATCCAAAGAAAATTCCCAGTCCACATGCGGAAGCTTTGGACGCATTGGACTGGCAGTTCCCAAACTGATGCTACCCTCTAATCCTAGTACTCTTCGAACAATCACCGATCGATGGGCCCAAGGGCAGACAGCCGACCATAATAGCCGGTATCGTCCTGCTTCTACTGGAAGTTCACCCTCGCTTGTACCAAAGGGTGTAATAAATCTATTTTTTTGACGTTTAAAAGAACCATCGGAGCTTATTTCTGTAACAGTTCCTGAAGTGGTTTCGCTTTTTGACATGTCGGGCACCTCTCAACTATTGAATAAAATTGCTTTTGCCTTGGTTACTAATTTTTCTTGATCATCGTAGATGGAGCATTCCGCATGGGTAAGCGTGCGGCCTTGCTTAAATACATGAGCATGAGCAATCAGGTATTCTCCCTTTGCTCCTTTTAAAAAGGTAACATTTAAATCGGTTGTTACGACCCTTTGTGTACCATCTTCATTAGCAGCAATAACATTGCACATTGCTACATCCGCGAGAGAGGAAATAATCCCTCCGTGTACAACGCCAACACTGTTCACATATAACGGTTGAATGGGCAAAGTTACTTTTATCCTGTTTTCTTCGACTCTTTCATATTGTAATCCTAAAAATTCATCCAACGGTTGTTTTATAAACAAAGTGCACACCTCTGTTTTGATTTAAGTAATTTCAAGTTTTTCAATAAGTTTAATTCATTTTAGGCTTTTCTTTGTTTTTAAGTCAATCAATACAGGTTGAATATTCTGAAATTACAGAGGTTTGATTAATTGACTTCTTTACTCGAGATACTTACCATAGTACCTAAATTCGTTAGGGAGATGAGTACCTTGCAAGTGAAGGAGTTAGGGGATTATTTAGTGAACTTCAGAAGGAATCTTCATTTGGAACCAGAATTATCAAATGAAGAATTTGAAACGACGCGAAAAATTAAAGAAGCGCTGCTATTGCAAAATATTAGCATCCTTAACCTGCCGCTGAAAACAGGTGTGGTAGCTGAAATTAAAGGAAGTAAACCAGGTCCAACCATTGCGCTTCGCTGCGATATTGATGCATTGCCAATTTTGGAACAATCCGAGGTAAGTTTCACCTCAAAACGTCAAGGCGTAATGCACGCCTGCGGGCATGATTTTCATACCTCCGTCATTTTAGGAACTGCCTTTTTATTGAAAAAAGAAGAAAATAACTTAGCCGGAACGATTCGGCTGATTTTTCAACCGGCGGAGGAAACGGGCCATGGTGCTAGAGCAATCCTCGAAACCCATGTATTAGATGATGTGGACGTGATTTTCGGACTGCATAATGATCCGACACTTAAGGTTGGATCATTGGGGACAAAGCATGGTGCCCTGACTGCCGGAGTCGACCGCTTTGAAATTCATGTTACCGCAACTGGGGCTCATGCGGCCAAACCGGAAGAAGGAAATGACCCGATTATCATTACCAGTCAAATCATTTCCACCTTACAAACGATTATAAGCCGGAATGTGCCGCCAAAGGAGACCGCTGTTGTAAGTATTACGCAAATTCATAGCGGCTCAACATGGAATGTAATTCCGGGTACTGCCTATTTAGAAGGAACTGTCCGAACATTTAGTAAGACCCAGAGAGCTTTTATTCAGAAGCGCATGGAACAAATTTTACACGGAATTGGTGTGACGTTTAATGCAAGGGTAGAGCTTGTTTGGCATCCGGGACCCCCATCCGTGAATAATACCCCTGAATGGGCAGATTTTGCACTTGAGGTTGGGGCTAATGCTGGCTACAAGACAAAAGTCGTGGAAGCAAGCTCTATTGGCGAGGATTTTGCTTTTTATCAGGAGAAACTACCGGGAGCTTTTGTGATGATTGGGTCAGGCGGACCATATGATTTACACCATCCGAAGTTTGTTGTGGATGAAGATGCCATTTTACCTGCAGCAGAATATTTCCGCCTTTTGGCCGTAGAGGCTTTGGAGAAATTAAAGCAAGGTTAAACTTTTTTTGGTTGAGGTTTGCTTGAACGGATTGTTGTTTGATTACGGGCACTATCGGTACCTGATAGTGCCTACGCTTTTTGTTTTTTCTTCCCCACGGGCACTATGAAGACCTGTTAGTTCCCGCACTTCTTAGTTTTTCTTCCCCACGGGCACTATGAAGACCTGTTAGTTCCCGCACTTCTTAGTTTTTCTTCCCCACGGGCATTATGAAGGCCTGATGCTTCCCGCACTTCTTTGTTTTTCTTCCCCATGGGCACTATGAAGACCTGTTAGTTCCCGCACTTCTTAGTTTTTCTTCCCCACGGGCACTATGAAGGCCTGATGCTTCCCACACTTCTTTGTTTTTCTTCCCCACGGGCATTATGAAGGCCTGATGCTTCCCGCACTTCTTCGTTTTTCTTCCCCATGGGCACTATGAAGACCTGTTAGTTCCCGCACTTCTTCGTTTTTCTTCCCCACGGGCACTATGAAGGCCTGATGCTTCCCACACTTCTTAGTTTTTCTTCCCCATGGGCATTATGAAGGCCTGATGCTTCCCGCACTTCTCAGTTTTTCTTCCCCACGGGCACTATGAAGGCCTGATGCTTCCCGCACTTCTTAGTTTTTCTTCCCCACGGGCACTATGAAGGCCTGATGCTTCCCGCACTTCTTAGTTTTTCTTCCCCACGGGCACTATGAAGACCTGTTAGTTCCCGCACTTCTTAGTTTTTCTTCCCCACGGGCACTATGAAGGCCTTATGCTTCCCACACTTCTTAGTTTTTCTTCCCCATGGGCATTATGAAGGCCTGATGCTTCCCGCACTTCTCAGTTTTTCTTCCCCACGGGCATTATGAAGGCCTGATGCTTCCCGCACTTCTTAGTTTTTCTTCCCCAGGGGCACTATGAAGACCTGTTAGTTCCCACACTTCTTAGTTTTTCTTCCCCACGGGCACTATGAAGGCCTGATGCTTCCCACACTTCTTCGTTTTTCTTCCCCATGGGCACTATGAAGGCCTTATGCTTCCCGCACTTCTTAGTTTTTCTTCCCCACGGGCACTATGAAGGCCTGATGCTTCCCGCACTTCTTAGTTTTTCTTCCCCCCAAAGGCATTATGAAGGCCTGATGCTTCCCGCACTTCTTAGTTTTTCTTCCCCATGGGCACTATGAAGACCTGTTAGTTCCCGCACTTCTTAGTTTTTCTTCCCCACGGGCACTATGAAGGCCTGATGCTTCCCACACTTCTTAGTTTTTCTTCCCCATGGGTATTATGAAGGCCTGATGCTTCCCGCACTTCTCAGTTTTTCTTCCCCACGGGCACTATGAAGACCTGTTAGTTCCCGCACTTCTTAGTTTTTCTTCCCCACGGGCACTATGAAGGCCTGATGCTTCCCGCACCTCTTAATTTTTCTTCCCCACGGGCACTATGAAGACCTGTTAGTTCCCGCACTTCTTAGTTTTTCTTCCCCACGGGCACTATGAAGACCTGTTAGTTCCCGGAATCACACCATTTCTTTCGCTAAGGGTATTATGAAGCCTATTTGTTCCCACTCGCCCTCTCTTTTTCTATAATCATCAAAACGATCAATTCATATTAGTGACACTTTTCCTTTCTCTTATCTGATTTCCGCCCTCAATGGCCTCGACTGTTTTATTGCAAAGATGTTCCATTGAAAAAGGTAATTTATTTAGTGATGCCGAATATTATGTACAATGGTAATCCAGTATTTTGATAGAGAAAGGGGTATATAAATTGGAAAAGACCGCCTTAATTCTAGTTGATATTCAAAACGATTATTTTCCTGGAGGAAAAATGCCACTCCATGAAACAGAAAAAGCTGCGAAAAATGCGAGGGCTATCTTAGATTATTTTCGTAAAAACAATCTCCCTCTTTTTCACATTCAACACATTTTCAAAGATACACAAGCACCATTTTTTACACCGGACACAGAAGGAGTTCAGATTCATCAAAGTGTTACACCCTTAGAAAGTGAAACTGTGATTCAAAAGCATTTCCCGAACAGTTTTTTACATACTTCATTAGAAGCAGAATTAAAAAATCTAGGTATCGAACATGTAATCATTGTTGGCATGATGAGCCATATGTGCATCGATGCAACATGCCGTGCAGCTGTAGACCTTGGTTTTAGTTGTACAGTCCTTGAGGATGCATGTACATGCCCCCATCTTACCCTTAACAATAAAACCATTAAGGCTGTAGATGTCCATGCTGTGTTTATGGCAGCACTTGGAAGCCTATATGCTACCATCAAGACAACTGATGATTTCCTTGTTAAAACAACAAACTAATAACTATCTTTCAATAAGCAAAAGGAGAACCTATTTGTTGATTACGGTCACGAAGAACTTCTCATAGCCGTAATCTTTTTTTTGATGATGCACAAGGCCACCGTTAATTAATGATCCCAGAATTCAATAGCTCCAATTGAAGGTCTACCTTTATGGGGATCTCTTTAATCGCAACATTTTTATATTTTCCCTCCCAAAGTCGATGATGGTGGACCTTGATTTCTTCTTCAATTCCTAACCCATCACAATTCGCTTCTTGTAACTTCGATATCGTTTTTTTAGCAGTATTCGTTAATCCAGCATTTATTTCGTTATTAAGCTGTTTTAAAAGAAGCGAACTTGATAAATGATTTTTAGGATATTCTCGAATCCGATATTGGAGCTTTAAGGCTAATTTAGCGGTAACAGCACCATTTTTCACATTTAGTTTTGTCTTTGGCCGGGAATTGAGAATTTCAACAATGACATAATTCAATTGGTTTTGTTGATAACGATGCTTCGTTCTCACCAAGAAGGAAACCTTCTGTTTTATACCTCCACTAAGAAGTATAAACACCTTTGATTCTGGAATTGTTAGTTTTCCTGTCATTTTGTCATTATTAAACAACGCCATCCCCACTGATTCTGCTCGATGACCTTTACTATGAATTTTTATCAGCGGTAATAACGGATCCTTTGTATGTTTAAGTAATAAAGGGCAGACGGACTGAACATTATAATCTGTATAAAAACCCGTTGCTACCCCGCTTTTTAAAAACTCATCATAATATCGACCGTTTAAATCAGTCTCTTCCTGTTTTAAGCGAATCGCATCCATTGCCTTTCCTTCAATAATTGCCACTTTTGCACCAAGAGCTCCTTTTGGATTCCGATAAACATAATCAAGTTCTGAATAGTCCTGGGGGCTTCGCGATAAGTCTTTCTTTGTATTAAATGAAAAGAGATCATCCTCTTCTTGAACGATCAAAATTGTATTTCCTTGTAGCAATGCATTTATGGTATCTTCAAGCTTTATCTTACTTTTTGTTTCAGCAGTATATGGAATGTCACCAAAATCTAATTCTGGATTTTTACTTAAAGGAACTAAGATACTTTCCTGGATTTTCTCCGAATCGGAAATGGTTTCAAAATAGAAAAGAATTCCTTTCTCCTCATGATATAGAATAGGAAGCATTAACAAATCCTCAGTGTTCCCAAAAGCATCCTTAATAAACTCTACACGGCATTCGAGTGCAGACTTTCCAATGTCTGAAGGCTGTTCATTTGATTTATAATTAATTAAACGTCGTTTCATAAATGAACTCCTATGGTTAAAATGATCATTTTATGTTCTGCAAAATTTTCCAAACTTATCCCTAGAAATGAAAAAGAACCCTGAAGTAGGTTATTCTGGGTTCTTTCGACTGTTATTTATGTTTAGTAAAATAGTAAAGAAACCACACCGCATGGTTTTGCTCGTCTGCTGCAGCTCTCCTAAATACTTCTTTTATATGCTCCGTTGTAGCTGCATCGGCAATTTCCATATAAAAATCAACCGTTTTTTGTTCATCTTTTAGCGCAAATTCTAACCCGTCTAAATATGCAGCCGGACACTCCTCCACAATCTTCGGCTGCGGTTGTCTCCCCGTGAGACTCACATATATCTGCTGGAATTGTTGAAAATGCTTGACTTCATCTTGACGAATTTCAAGGATTCTCTGCCGTTCTTCCTCATTTTTAGCCATATTTGCTAATTTTGAATAACAATTGATTGCACTATACTCCCCATTTACAGCCTTTTCAACATCATTGACCAAGTTATTCGGTTGTCTAAAAAGAGCATCATGATAATTTGTATATGGATACATCCCATACCCTCCCCGTTATATTCTTACTATCCTATGAAAAAGTGAGATACGGGGTGCAATACAAATTTGTTTCACTCTAAATATTCAACTTTCTTAACTTTGATTTATCAAAAAATCCTCCACCTGTTTCAAAACTTCCTTTAAAGCTTCTATAGAGGCAAACATATCACTGCCGAGTTCTAAACTATGATTGGCTCCCGGAATAACACAGGTACTGATTAACGGATTATTTTTTAATGAAGAAATTCGTTCCTCGTGAAAATGGTGGTCCTGATCTCCAATTACACAAAGTAAAGGGCAGTCAGAATTCAACATCGCTTCATAAACCCCATCAATTTTTACAAGCGGGGTCAACCAGATACCAAACAGATTTGGGACCACTCTTTTCTCCACCCATTCCTTTGCCATCGGAATCGTTCCAATCGATTTGCCAAAAACAAAAAACTGTTCATATTTCCGAATCTTTTAAGACATTATCTACAACAGCTCTCACATCATCATACATCCACTTTTCTTTTTCATAATCGGTTAGTTTTTTAAATTGTTCATTCTTAGCAAATTGATAATTAATATGAAGCACATCGATTTGCTGATTCAAAAATAACCCCGTCGCATAATGAAAAAGCGGGCGCTGGGTTGAATAGCCAAGACCCGGAAGCATAATGCAGATTTTGTTACTAGATTCCTTCCCTCGAATCCAAGTATATGGGATAGTAGAATACTGATTTCTTACCACCTTGTTTTCAAATATTCGATACACGTTTTGCACCTCACTCATTCGGTCCATAAACTCGGCTGTGGATATCCACCGTGGATATTTGGGCATCAATCCTTTTTTCTAACGTAGCCCTCAATCCGGGCGCAAGTAATTCACACTGCGCCAATTCCCGTAAGTCAGCAAAATTTTGCTGCTTGGCATGAATAACTTCATTGCATCTTGAGATGGTCCATTGCGGATAGGGACGTTCAATTAAAGTAAAGGATTGCCCCGCTTCTACCAATCCTTCTTTTAAAACACGAAAATACCAACCCGTTCTTCCGGTATTTTGTATTAATAATGCTAAGGTTTTTACTTTAAAACGGCGGGCCGGCTTCCAGCATGGCTGTCTAGGCTGCGAAACTTGCACGACCGCCTCACCAATTTGAAAGGTATCCCCAATTGAAATCGTTTCTTCTGTCCCAATTTCGACTAAAAAATTTTCACCCATTCCTCCGGGAGCAATTTGTGAATATCCTAATTCATTTTGCCAATAGGCATAGTTTTCAATCGAATAAGCAAACACTGCTTTTTCTGGTCCGCCGTGGTGTTCCTGATCAAATTGTCCATCCCCATTTAATTTTGTTTTCCCCACCCAGACAGGTCCTTGAACAGGCTCTTTAAAAATGGCACTAGTCCACTCCCGTTCCATTGGACTCGAAGCATCATTTTCACCAACCGTTTTCGGCATGCCGACAAATATCTTTTTTAATAAAAAACTCATCTTTATCCTCCATTAACTACAACTATTTTCTATTTTAATTCGTGATAAAAGCATAATATACCTTTTTTTGGATGCCAGACTAATTGGCCAATCAGCCTAATCCATAATATCTTATCCGATTTAATTAAACGATTGATCAGTATTTGCTATTTAACTATCCCAGTAAAAAGCTCTATTTTAAATAAAGAATTTCTAAACGGGAATACTAAATTTATCTATTTGGCTTTGGGAGGTATAAACTTGAGTACCCATGAAAATACATTGTCCATTTTCGCTTTAGGCGGTATTAATGAAATTGGGAAGAATATGTATGTGGTTCAATATTCAGATGAAATTGTGATAATCGATTGTGGCGGAAAATTCCCCGATGAAAGTTTATTAGGAATTGACCTAATTATCCCTGACATCACCTACCTAGAGGAAAATCAGGAAAAAATCCGCGGGATGATTGTGACCCATGGTCATGAGGATCATATCGGCGGAATTCCATATTTTTTGCGAAAATTAAATGTACCCATTTATGCAACCCGCTTTACACTTGGCCTGATCGAATTAAAGTTAGAGGAACACCGGCTCAAAGGCGACACCAAACTTGTTCAAATTGATTCGGAATCGATATTGGAACTTGGCAAGATGAAGGTTTCTTTTTTCAAAACAAGCCATAGTATTCCTGATTGCCTGGGGATTGTTTTTCACACACCTGAAGGGAATGTCGTCCATACAGGGGACTTTAAATTTGATTTAACTCCTGCCAATAATGAATCATCTGATATTCATAAAATGGCCAAAATCGGCAGCGATGGAGTTCTGGCTTTAATCTCTGAAAGCACCAATGCCGAGCGTAAAGGACTGTCGCCATCAGAGCAGATGGTCGGTGACCATATGGATGAGGCCTTTATGAAAGCGCATGGGAAAATTATCGTGTCTACATTTGCATCGAATGTGAACCGGATTCAACAGGTTGTCAATGCTGCTATGCTGACCAATCGAAAGCTGGCACTGCTTGGCCGAAGTATGGTAAATGTCGTAGGTGTTGCAATCGAACGCGGGTATTTAACCGTGCCTGAAGGGATGTTGATTGAGGCACGTGATGTAGATCCATTGCCGCCTGAAAGAGTAGCGATACTTTGTACCGGAAGTCAGGGAGAACCAATGGCGGCCCTCGCCCGCCTTGCTAGCGGAAGCTATCGGGATGTCGCAATTTATCCAGACGACACCGTTATTTTAGCAGCTTCACCTATACCTGGAAATGAAAAGGATGTATCGAGGATTATTGATAACCTCTTTAAACTTGGCGCAAGAGTCATTTATGGCTCC
The DNA here is from genome assembly GCF_016107705.1 of Neobacillus cucumis. The sequence continues at coordinate 92,964 of NZ_JAEHGC010000006.1, read as the reverse complement.
GGAAGTTCAACCGGCATGCATGTTTCCGGGCATGGGTATCAGGAAGATCTAAAGCTTATGCTTACCTTGATGAAACCAACCTATTTTATTCCGATACATGGTGAATACAGAATGCTCCATCATCACCAGTTGCTGGCGGAATCTGTTGGAGTAGAAAAAGGTAACACCTTCATTATTAAAAATGGTGACGTTGTCGATATTGAAAACTCGGTTGCCCGCCAGACGCGAAGTGTTCCATCTGGGGATACATATGTTGACGGTATGGGTGTGGGGGATATCGGGGAAATTGTGCTTCGCGACCGCAAGCAGCTTTCGGAAGATGGAATGTTGGTGATTGTGATTACTATTAGTAAATCCGACAGAAAGATTATTTCCGGTCCGGACACGATTACTCGCGGTTTCGTCTTTGTAAAAAATTCAGATGATCTTCTTAAAGAGGTGAATCGTCTTACCAAAAAGACCGTCACTGACCTACAAGGAGAAAACATCCGGCAATGGAATGTTATTAAACAAAATATTAAAAAATCAGTCGGGCAATACCTTTTCTCACAAACAAAGAGAAAGCCAATGATCCTGCCGATCATTATTGAAATCTAAATTCACAAAAATGGCTCAGTTCCTGCACTGAGCCATTTTTCATATTTTCAGTAACGTTTCTAAACCTTAAAACAACATTCATTCGTTTTTAATAATTTTTTCAGAAACCCTTCATTTTTTCTCTGTAAATAACTGTTATGTTTTAAAGGTATTAAAATTCGAGAGGAGAAATCTTACCTATGAAAAAGAGAATGGGATTTTTATTTGCAGCAGTAGCTTTAATGGTAATGATGTTAAGCGCATGTGGAAGCACTAGTAATAATTCTTCAAGCACGACAACATCTTCTAGTAAAAAGTCAGATACCACAACACAGACAGCTAAAACTGGGAATACACAAAAGGTTGCCGCAAAAAGTGCTTCAACAGGAAATGTAGTTACTATCAAGGTTATGGCAAAGGATTTTGAATACGATAAAAAAGTAATCCATGTTAAAAAGGGTGATAAAGTAAGAATCACTTTACAAAGTGATGATGGCGGTCATGGCTTTGCACTTCCAGCATTCAATGTAAACATTCAGGGGAATAAAAGTGCTGAGTTTACTGCTAATAAAACTGGGACATTTGAATACCACTGTTCTGTAGTATGCGGAGCAGGACATTCTAAAATGACGGGAAAATTAATAGTAGATTAGTATTTTTGCGATAAAAAGGACTTTCTAGTAAAGATCCTAAAAAGAAAAGAGTTGGCGAAAAACAATACTAGTTTTCCCAACTCTTTTTTTTCCAAAATTAAAAGTTTGTTGATTATTTCTTTTGTAAAAGTTTAGGTAATTCTTGCGCAATAATTTTGAGAGGGCCGCTTACTTTTTGTGTTAAACAAAGCATAATTCCGCCTTCAATAGTGGCAGTCATCATGAGTGCAGTGGAAGCTGCTGCTTCCTTCGAAAAATCCTTCTGCTAATAACTTTGTAATATAAATAGTGATAAAACGAACCTTTTAAAATATTACATTCTTTTATAATTTCAGTTAATCCTACACCCATATAGCCCTTCACTGCTGTTCGAAATCAACATTATCCTTTAACACCGCCTTTATAAAAAAGGTATCATTCCTGAAAAAATGGCATCCTTCTGTTTTCGTATAAAATTAACAATTAACTTTCTCAGAACTTTTTTATAGCCAGATAATCAGTCAATCATTTCAAATTCCTTGGCTTCCCTGCTTTCAAGAAAAGTGTTTCGCAGTAAAATGGGAACTGGGTCTTCTGCGTGGATAATCTCTCCCCATGGACGAGCATATTATTCATGAGTGGAAGGCGAACGAATTTAAACCTATTCCTCAAGAGTTGGTTAGCCAACTGGAAGATGAATGTGATTTTTAAATTTAATATGATATGAAAATAAAAAACAAGGAGGAGCGGAATTTATGAACATATTATGGGACTTTGACGGAACGCTTTTTGATACGTACCCGGCACTTTTAGAAGGATTTATGCAATTAACTCCCCAAAAACTGGATCGGGATGAAGTCTTAAAATGGCTAAAAAAGGACTCGAAAACAGCGTTTAAACATTATGGGATTAGTGAAGACCAACGTGGAAAATACGAAGAATTATACAACTACTATTCAAAACTAAATAGTAAACCGTTTGATTACATCGAGAATGTTTTATCAACTGTTAACAGCAATGTCATCGTCACTCACCGAGATAAGGAATCTACCACCTATCTCTTGGAAAAGTTTAATTTAAAAAAGTATTTCAAAGACATTGTTTCTGTTGAGGAAGATGGTTTTATTCGAAAACCCCATCATTCTTCTTATGAACACGTTCTTAAAAATCACAAAATAGATTTGGTGGTCGGGGACCGGGAACTGGATTTAATTCCAGCGAGAGAATTAAAGATTAAAACGGTTGCTTTTCAAAACAAAGGTATTGAGGCGGATTTTCATATTGAGAGTTATGCGGATTTTATTCCTGTTGTTCTTCAGCGGTGATATGGAAGCAAAATCTCCCTAGATTACTGATGAATTTGGAATTCATCGGGGCCTTGAACACCAAAACTCCTTAGATGACTAAAATAAAATTTATGAGATCACGCGAGTTCTGTTCCTTACGTATGGTGCAGAACTCGCTAAAGATAATTAATTAAATACTGCAAACTAAGGAGTTAAAATATTTAACAGGTGATCGTTATAAAGTATTCCCCCTTTTATCGAAAAAGCACCTGCTCTCCCACAGGTAATCCCTTATTTGACGAGTTTCTTCCAAAGATAGTATTTGTAAATTAGATTATAATAAATTAACGCGGTGTATTATTAAAGCAAATGAATAAAATCTCAGGCTGTCGAAGTTCGACAGCCTGAGATTCCATTAGGAATCTATATACCGCTTTCAAATGGATGTAATTTTTGCACCAGAACCCTACAAACTAACTTCTTCTTTTTTCTTGCCTTTATCCTGTTTTTTCTCTTTTTCTTTTAATACATAGCTAAGCAGATCTAATGAGAGGCGTGCTGCCACTTGTCCAGTCATTCCCGCATGATCGTAAGGTGTTGCTACTTCTACCATATCAAAACCGATTACTTCTCCTCTTTTTGCAATTCCATGGAGCAATTCATTGACTTCATCATAGAGAAGGCCTCCAGGAGAAGGTGTGCCTGTCGCTGGGGCAACCGATGGATCGAGGCCATCAATGTCCATAGTAATATAATACTTTTCTCCTTCCGGAATAAGTTCCAGAACCTGTTCAATTCCCATCTTTCTCATTTGGCGGGGAGACAAGATGACACTTCCGTATTCTCTGGCGGCATCGACATCTTCCTTCTTGCTGCTGCTGATTCCACGAATGCCGAATTGGAAAATCTTTTGAACATGATCCATTTCAGATAAGCGGCGAATGCAACTTCCATGTCCAACCCGCATTCCTGAACGGTGATCTGCCCAGTCTAAATGTGCATCTATCTGAATCACATGAAATGGCCCGAGTTCTTCCAATCCCTTTCCTACTGGAATTGTAATGGAATGATCTCCACCTAAAACAACAGGCATTGCACCTTTTGAAACGATTTTTCGAATGGCTTCTTCCGTATTATCATGGCATTGAAATATATCTCCATGGACCATGTCTACATCGCCGCAATCAACGACTTTCCATCTCGGACCAAGATACACGATATCGTTTTCAATATCATAGGCGCCGTCTAATCCGAAACTATATAATGTTGAGCCTTCACGGATTCCTCTTGGACCCATCCTTGCACCTGACTTCCATTGTGTTCCCATATCATTTGGAACCCCAATGACAGCTACATTTGCATCCAACTGGTCTAGATCAGGACATATGGGATATTTCCCGAACGTACAAATTCCGGTAAAAGGTAAATTTAAAAACTGCTTTTCATCACGATTTGACATTCATGCTGCCTCCTTCTAAATTTTCATCCACGCTTTTTCCTTATGCAAGGTTTTCTGCAGGCGGGCCATATCTTACCAAGGATTTTAAATTCTACTTTTATACTTTTTACACAATTAATTTTCAATTAAAGTTGTGGTTTTCACCTCATAAGTCTTTTGAAATAAGTTCTGATAGTCTTCTTTTGTCAAATCCCTTGAATTTGCCTGAGTACACAAATGTTTAAAGGCTCCTTCCGCTAGGAAAGGGAAGTCTTCGGGATTTACATTGCCTAAATCTCGGAAGCTAGGAATGCCGATTTTTTTTGCCAGCTCTTTTAACAGCACAACACCTTCGTACGCGGTTTCTTCAATTGTTTTTCCTTCAGGATTTGCTCCAAGCTTGATTGCTACCATGGCGTGCTTTTCAGGATTTGAAGGAATATTATATTCAAATACATGTGGAAGAAAAATAGAATTCGCCACTCCATGTGGAGTATCATAGAGTCCTCCAAGTGGTTCGGCCATTGCATGTACAGCCCCGAGATCCGTGTTATCAAAGGCGATACCGGCAACTAAACTGCCCAAAAGCATATTTTTCCTAGCCTCTAAATCGTGACCATCTTCTACTGCTAATGGAAGGTACTTTGCTATTAATTCAATGGCATATAGTCCCAAAGCATCCGAAAGTGGTTGAGCAACTTTGCAGGTATAAGCTTCGATTGCATGTGTAAGTGCATCCATTCCTGTAGCAGCTGTAATCGATTTAGGCAATGTTAAAGTCAATTCAGGATCAACAAGTGCCAGTTTAGGAGCGATTTTCAGATCTAGTATCGCCTCCTTCTGTTTCGTCACCGTATCGGTAATGACAGAACCTCTTGTAACTTCACTACCGGTACCTGAAGTCGTCGGAATACAAATTAGTGGAGGGATTTCTCGTTCTAGTAAATTTACGCCGTAACGTTCTCTTAGCTCTCCTCCATGTGTAAAAAGTGTCCCAATTGCTTTGGCTGTATCCATTGAACTTCCTCCGCCGAGGCCAATTAAAAGATCTATGTTCTCGTTTTTAAACTGTTGATAAGCACTCTCACAATCTACATCTTTTGGATTAGGTGATATTTCATCATAAACAATATAATTGACACCTTCTTGATCTAATGACTGTGTGATTTTTTCCAAAATTCCTGTTTGTGCAAGTCCTTTATCGGTAATAATAAGGGCTTTATTTCCACCTAATTCTTTAGCCCTTTTCCCAATATTCTTTACTTTTCCATTCCCAAACTCTATAGAAGTAGGCAGATTAAATTGAAAATCCCATAACATATTAAATTTCCTCCTTTATTATTCTTAATATTCTGAATTTAGGGCCGATATTTTCTCTATTTAATTAATTGCTAAACCATTCAGTTGGCTTAACATCTAAATTAATATTGATTTGTTTTACCTCAGTAAACGTATCCAAACCAAAGGTTCCTAACCCGCGGCCAATCCCACTCTGCTTGTAACCCCCCCACGGTGCTTCATTATAGGCAAGGTTATAAGCATTAACATAGGTAATTCCGGCTCTTACTTTTTTAATAACCCTCAAAGCTTTGGCGCCATCTTGTGAAAAAACACCTGCTGCAAGGCCGTATGAAGTATCATTTGCCAGTTGGATTGCTTCCGCCTCATCTTTAAACTTTTGAACGACAAGAACTGGTCCAAAAATTTCTTCCTGAACAATTCTCATGTCCGGTTTAGTGTCAACAAATATTGTTGGCTCAAAGAAATAACCATTTTCAAGACCGTTGCTTGTGATACGGTTGCCACCGCAAGCTAATGTAGCCCCTTCGTCTACGCCAATTTGAATATATTCAAGGATCTTCTTCATATGGTCTTCACTTACAAGCGGACCCATCTCTGTAGACGAATCATCCCCAGTGCCAACCTGAATCTTTTTCGCTCTTTCTACCAATCTAGCAACGAACTTATCATGAATGCTCTCTTCTAACAGTAAACGGGATCCCGCATTACAAACTTGGCCGGCATTGGTAAAAATCCCATTCAAAGCATAATCGATGGCTGTCTCAAAATCTGCGTCAGCGAAAACAATATTTGGCGACTTGCCGCCTAGTTCGAGTGAAATGTTTTTAATATTTCCTGTTGCTGAATTCATAATGCTTCTACCCGTTGCTGTACTACCTGTAAAAGAAATCAGATCCACCTTTTGGCTTTCGGCTATTTCATTTCCTACTGTTGAACCACCTCCCAAAACTAGGTTTGCAACACCAGCAGGTATCCCCACTTCTTCCATGATCTCAAATAATTTGTAAGTAGTGACCGGAGTGATTTCAGCTGGTTTAAATACAAGTGCATTTCCCGCAGCAAGCGCAGGGGCTATTTTCCAAGCTCCCGTCAACAATGGAAAATTCCATGGAGCGATAAGTCCGCATACACCGACAGGTTCCCGAATAACCATGGCTTGTACAGGATCGGCAACAGAATATGTTTGACCATTTGGCTTTGTTACTAACCCCGCATAGTATCGAAAGCAATTCACGGTATCAGCAATATCAAACTCTGATTCTCTAAGGGGTTTTCCCGTATTCTCTGTTTCAAGTTTGCTAAGCTCGGCTGCCTTTTCTTCAATCTTATCCGCTATTTTAAATAAGTAGGTTGCACGTTCAGATGCCGGTAAGTCTGACCAAATTCCTGAGTCAAAAGCTGTTCGTGCTGCATTAATCGCCATTTGGGCTTCTTCTCTACTTCCCTGCGGAGCCTCAGCCATGATTTTACCGTTTGCCGGATTCACAATATGACTCTTTTCTCCACTTAATGAATCCTTCCATTCACCATTAATAAACATGTTCAACTTCAACATTTTTACAAACCTCCAATATGTTATTTTTACCTTATCTGTTGAGGGATAACCTCTTGATCAATGTCTTGGATATTTAGTGGAATCATTTCTTTATCAAAATGAAACTCAGGAAGTGGTTTGCGAAACCATTTCGTCATATAGACAAGATAAGCCAAGCCGCATGCCATCCAAATGCCCCCGAGAATCAAAGCCTCCATTTCTAAATGCGACCATAACCACATCGTAAACGCTGCGCCAATGAGTGGTAATAATAGGTACCGAATGCAATCCATAAAAGAACGCTTGTGATTTTTGATAAAATAATGGGCGATAACAGACAGATTTACAGATGTAAAAGCAATTAACGCGCCAAAATTGATAAACTTAATAACTTGTTCTAGGGTTAATAGAATTGCGAGTAAAGAAACTACACCAATCACAATGATGCCAAGTGACGGTGTTTTAAATTTAGGATGAATATATCCAAATATATTTTTGGGTAACACGGAATCTCGTCCCATCGCATATAACACTCGCGAAGCGCTTGTGATCGAAGCGATTCCTGAAGAGAAATTACCAATAATCACCGCTGTAATAAAAATGGATTTAAATAAATTTCCTCCGACAAGCACTGCTATTTCAAGGGCTGCAGAATCAGCATTTTTGAATGAAATGCCCGGACTCACCAATTGTGCTAAATAAGAAGAGCCAATATACAAAATCCCCATAAACAATAGCATGATAATAATCGCTTTTGGAATTGTTTTTTCGGGATTGATTGTTTCTTCTGATAATGTGGTAAGTGAGTCAAAACCAAGAAAACTAAAACAAAGAATGGTAGCGCCTGCCAAAATATCGGACAAGGAAGCATCTGCATCAAACAATGGCTTAATCGAGAAAAGACTACCCGTCCCTACTCCTTCTGATAAACTTTTGAAGGTTAATATCCAGAAAAGGCAAACAAAAATGACTTGAGCAATAACAAAAATTTTACTAGTTATTGCTGATATCTCCACACCTAGTATACTCGGAAAGACTATGCTCGCAGTCAACACAATTACCCACACATAATGCGGAATTCCAGGAAATACCGAACTTAAAAAAACAGTCGACATCAAGCAGGTAACCATAGGTGTTAAAATATAATCAAGCATAATCGACCAACCGACAATGAACCCAACCTCAGAATTAATAGATTTTTGCGTAAACGTATAGGCTGAACCGGAGATAGGGTACGCTTTCGCCATCTTTCCATAGCTGAGAGCAGTAAAAAGTATTGCTAGAAAAGCAATAATGTATGCAGTCGTAATGACACCTTTTGAGGTAACGGCAGCAATTCCATAGGTATTAAAAAACACCATGGGGTTATTCCATGCAATCCCTAAAAAAACAACCTGTGACAAAGTAAGTGTTCTTGCAAGCGCTTTCTGTTTCATAACTCAACTCCCTCCATGTTATTAAATTTAATTTCCTGATGATTTAGAAGATTTCGTATTTTTATTGTAAACCTTGTTGTTACACAAAGGTCAATAGGTGTAAAATATTTTTTAGGGGGTGATTTCTCTGAAAATAAAGGAAAAATTAACCGTTGGAGAAATGGCGAGGTTGCGAGGGGTAACGGCGGAGACCCTACGTCACTATGATCGGATTGACCTATTCAAACCGCAATATGTCGATCCTGATTCGGGGTATCGCTACTATTCTATTTTTCAATATGAAGTTTTAGGGACCATTAAAGAGTTACGGCAACTTGGGATGAGTACGGACGAAATAAAGGATTATTTTAATGAACGTAATTTTAATAAGTCCTTGGATATTCTGAAAGCCAAGCATGCGGAACTTGTGTCAAAACTGAACGAGTTACATGACTTAGAGGAAAATATTCGGGGGAAAATTGGATACTTGGAGAATGTAGCGAAAGAAAAAGAACTTCAATCGGTGTTTTTCCGCGAAATAGGAAGAAGGAAGTTAATTACCTTAAATGAAAAAATCAATAATAATTTGGAACTGAGTTATGGTGTTATAAGGTTAGAGAATATGCTTTCTGAGATGACACCGATTCTGGCCAGTAACAGACTGGGTATTATTATCTCAGAAGCGGATCTTAAAGCAAAACGGTTTGAGGAACCATCCGTTATTTTTGTAGTGGCAAAAAATAAAGAAAAAATATCAAAACAGTTCCAAAAGACAATTCCGGCCGGGTTATTTGCGTGTATTCGTTATAACGGGGAATTATTGTGGAATCGAAGCGAAAGTTTGAGTAAGATCTTGAAATATATCGATGAAACTGGATATCGCATAACCGGCGATGCGCTGCAAATTATGCACGTCGATATAACCATTACAGATAAACCAAATGAGATCACATTTGAAATTCAAGTTCCGGTTCACATATAGGGACGGGGAGACAGGAACCACGTCCCACCTTGATGAAGTGACGGGAAGAAGAACCGCCCCCTTGAACCTCATTAAAGTTTTAAAAGGATCTATGTTCATGGGCTGGAATGATTTCAGGTAACAATGAAAGTGCTAGAAAAAAAGTCCAGAAAAACAAGAAGAGGTAATAAAAAATTACGTGCAGCACTCTTTGAAGCAGCACATTCAGAAGCCAGGACAAAAAACCCCTATCTTTCATCCCAGTACTAACGATTATCTGCAATAATTGGGAAAAAACGTGCCGCAGTCGAACTCTTATGTAAACTAGTTTTGTATATAAGATACATCTTGAGAAAAAATAAAGGACTAAATAGCTTTGCAATTTAGTCCTAAGTCAGTTTGTTCTAATTTATTTATCAGTTGATCTAGATTCTGGCTTATCTCTATCGTTTGAGGATCAATGAAGCCTTTTTCAAGGGTAGTAAATATCATTAGAGCTCTGATGTTTTCTATTTCTCCTAATAGTAATCGACATTGGAGACAACAGGTCTTCGTGTGGTTTTCAAATAGCAAGATCATCACCCGGCTAATTTTAGTTGGTAGTTTACAATTTTTACAAGTTATTAAAATCTATAAAAGTTCAGTTAACATAACGTTCACTTGGGGAAGCTAGATGTCTCCCATCCAAACCACGTATATGGTGAGAAAAGGACAAAATGATTTGCAGGATCAGTCTGGCCAAAATTAGAAAGAATTCCTCCGTCTACTGTTTGGAAACTAGATTCTACTAGGAATTTATGTGCCTCTTTCAGACGATTACAATCTTTGGACCACACCTAATAGTTACTTCTCTAAAACACTATTTACACAAATTCTGAACAAATTTAGGGAGAACAAATGATGCTTTATGCAATTCAGGCGTGTAATACTTTGTGTCAAGATCAAAGAAACGAGAGACATTTATGTCTAGTGGATCATGTGTCTTCGATCCAAGCGTAAATGTCCACAATCCACTCGGATATGTTGGAATATTACACGTATAAAGGCAAGCAATCGGGAAAATCTCTTTTGTATCATGAATCGCATCTCGTATCAGATCGCCTTTAAACCAAGGATTATCTGTCTGGGCCACGAAGATGCCGTTTTCCTTTAATGCCTTTGATATTCCCGCATAAAAGCCTTTAGTAAATAAATTAGCAGCTGGACCTACAGGCTCGGTGGAATCAACCAAAATGACGTCATATTCATCTTCACTATTTAGAATATGCATAAAGCCATCACCTACAATAAGCTCTACGCGCGGGTTGCTGTATTCAGAGGCGATAGTGGGTAAATGCTGCTTTGAATACTCCACTACTTTCCCGTCAATTTCAACTTGAACAACATTGGTAACGCTTGAGTGTTTCAATACCTCCCGAATCGTGCCCCCATCACCGCCACCCACAACGAGCACCTTTTGTGGATTTGGATGAGTAAATAATGGTACATGAACAATCATCTCATGATAGACAAATTCATCCTTTTCGGTGGTCATAACCATTCCGTCAAGTAAAAGCATATTTCCGAATTCTTCGGTTTGAATCATGTCCAGTTGTTGATACTCTGTTTTCTCGGAATGGAGGTTTTTATTAACTCTTGCTATAATACCAAAAGACTTGGTTTGTTTTTCTGTAAACCATAATTCCATATTCGATTTCCTTTTCCTTTCTATATTTAAATATATATATGTTCCTACATCAGATAGATCAAATCGAAGCAGATTGCACTGCTTCGGATGCAGTTACTTCTGTCGGATCATACAGAATTAAAACTACGATTAAATCTGTCGATTTTCACTCTTAAGAGGTACCTCACAATAAACGATAGTTTATAGGTAGCTGGACCTCCGACGTCGAGAATCAGGAACCTGACGTATAGACAAAATCGAGCCTTTTCTCACCCCGTCATACCATCTTTTTAGAATGATAGATATAATATAAACCTTTGTGTTTGACAAAGGTCAAGCTTTTTTAATGGGATAAAACAATCAAGCAAGGGATTAGCATTTCTTTCCTTGCTTTTTGCTATACTATTGATTTTATATGGAAAGGAATTGGATGATTAGGGTGTGATATTATATATGTCAGCCTATATTTTTCTATTTCTTGTTCAACCAGGCGCTTGCGCTTTTCTTACGATTCAGAAGTTATTTTAACACCAACTGCTCCTATTACAATACAAACAATAAAAAAGATTCTTTTACTATTTCTCGGTTCATTAAAGTAAGCCATACCCACTAAGACACTTCCAACAGAACCGATGCCAGTCCATATTGCGTAAGCCGGCCCGATTGGAAGAATCTTTAATGAGAGGGAAAGAAAATAAAAGCTGAAACTTCCAAATACAAGACAGGCTACGGTAGGAAGAAATTTTTTAAATCCTTCTGCACGTTTTAGACTTATGACACTTCCAATCTCAGCAAGTCCAGCAAAAAGGAGTAACAGCCATGCCATCTATTCATCACCTAACCTTGGACAAATCATCTTACTTCTTGTGACCATCATTTGACTCGATTTTTAGTCCGATTATGCCAAAAATCATTAAAATGACAAAAAATATTTTTAGGAGATTGATAGACTCTCCCCAAAAAATCGCCCCAACAGCTATTGTTCCAACCGTACCCAAACCCGTAAAAATGGCATACCCTGTTCCCACGGGTATTATACGTAAAGCTTTGGACAATAAAAAAAAGCTGAAAATAATAACCCCAACTGTTAGGACACTAGGTATGAATTCAGTAAACCCGTGTGAATATTTAAGGCCTATAATCCAAACGATCTCTAAAAGACCTGAAATTAAAATATAAATCCAATCCATTTAAAGATTCTCCCTCAGTAGATTCCTCCAAATACGTGTAAACACTAATCTGATAGTTTAATAGATTATATTATGGTTGTATCACCAAATTTTCAAAGTATTGGTAAATGGCATGAGCCACACCATCTTCATCATTTTTTAGCGTGGTCATTGTACAGATATCTTTTATCTCACGTTTTGCATTTCCCATCGCCACGCTATATTTCACTTTTTGGAACATAGATCGATCATTGTCGCTGTCTCCGATTGCCATTGCATGGTCTAAACTGCAATTTGTCAAAGAACAAAGTTTTTCAAGGGCAATTCCTTTTGATGCATGTTTGCTCGTAATTTCAATATTATGATGAGCAGATGAAACAACTGTTAACGAACCAAATTCTTTAAAGTGTTTCCGGCTTTCCTCTAACTTCTTTTCATCAAAAGAACAGACTACAATATTATAAAAATCTTCCTTTTGTTTTAGGATATCATGATAGTTTTCAACAAAAACATACCCATACTGATCAAGTTGTCTTTCTGCTTCCTCCACTAATTCATTCCTATCAACATCTAACCCGGTTCTTTTCATCACTTGAATCTCATGATTGAAATTTTCCCTGTCTTTTCTAATCGTATAAATGGCTGTGTTTGTAAACACCTCATAGTAAAAATCCTGTTCGTCTAACCATTGAAGAATAGATTGGATGTCATTTTTCTCTATTGCAGCAGCAGACATAAGCATCTCATCTTTGGAATGAATGGTGGCACCGTTTGTACCAATTACAACGGTAGAAAGCCCTGCCTTTTCACAAATTCTTCGCACATCAAAATAGGCTCGGCCTGTTGAAATGACTACTTCAATGCCATTCTCTTGGGCAAATTGAATCGCTTTTATATTTTCTTCACTTATTTCTAGTTGATGGTTTAATAACGTTCCATCTAAGTCTATTGCAATTAAACTCATGTTCTTTGACTCCTTTTCGATATCTATGCTTTAATCCAATCGATTTCGTTTAGTCTCAAATCATTTTCCCAAGATTCCGGAAATGGTTGGTCACACACAATGATATCTAATTTCTCTAAGGGGCATATTTTACAAAATGTATCCACGCCGAATTTTGAATAATCGGCTAACAAAATAATTTGTTTTGATACCTCAACCATAGTTCGAGAAACCAAAGTTTCATTCAAATGGAAATTACTAACGCCGTTTTCAATAGAGACACCGCCTGCTGAAATAAACGCCTTATTAATATTGAATTGATTTAATACCTGCTCAGTAATACCACCACTAACAGATTGCTGTTTCGGGTCAATTTGCCCGCCTAACAGTAAAATCTGCCCTGTGAACTTTTGTTGATTAAGAGATTCAGTTAATACTGCTGATACAGGGATGGAATTTGTTAAGATCGTTATATTTTTTTTGTTTTGGATAGAATGGGCAAACTCCAGTGTAGTTGTCCCAACATCAATAACAATGACATCTCCATCGGAAATCAGTTCCGCTGCTTTTTTACCGATTTGAATTTTTTCTTCTTGATTCACTGTCGTACGCTGGGTAAACGGAGGTTCCCCGGATTGAAAGGTTGTTTTAACTGCTCCACCATAAACCTTTTTTAATAACCCGCTTTCCTCCAAATGTGTTAAATCCCGACGGATAGTTTCCTCTGAAACATTGAATTGTTTGGCCAAATCAATGACTTTTACCTTTCCGATTCTTTTTAACTCATTTAAAATTTCATTTTTTCTTTCCTCTGGTAAGATTAACATTTGATTACCCCATTAATATTTTATAAAACAATGCATTCTTTCTTTGGTATAAGTATACGAATAGGTGAGCCCTGATCCAGTTTTTCTCCTTGATGGTGAAGAGAATCCACATGAAGGATTGAACCATCTGTTTCAACTTCGTATCTTAAAACATTCCCGGTCATCGAAATATCCCGAATCACACCTTTAACCGACCAATTATCTTTTAAAGTCATGGTTTCTTGATTAACTGGCGCTAATTGCAATACTTCAGGGCGGATCGCTACTTCATTGCCTTTTAATTCTGGACTTGAAACCAGTTTATTAAATACCTCAACAGTTAGAACATTATAATTCCCGATAAATTTTGCAACAAAGGTGTTAACTGGGGAAGTATAAATTTCTGATGGAGAACCCGATTGAACAATATTGCCTTCATTCATAATAAAGATCTTATCTGACAAGGTCATTGCTTCTTCTTGATCATGCGTAACAAAGATCGTGGTGATCTCCAATTCTCTTTGTATTCTTTTTAATTCCCTTTGTAAATTTTTCCTGATTTTTGCATCCAATGCACTTAAAGGCTCATCCAACAGCAGCACTTTCGGTTCCATCACAAGCGCCCGTGCCAGTGCAACCCGCTGCTGCTGGCCGCCGGATAGCTGATGCGGATAAGATCCTTCTTTTCCGGTTAAATCAACCATATCAATCATGTTTTGCACCCTTGATTTGATATTTCTTTGTTTTTTCATTTTAAGCCCATATGCAATGTTATCGAAAACGGTCATATTCGGGAAAAGGGCATAGGATTGGAATACCATACCGACCTCACGCAGCCGGGGGGATAAATGAGTAATATCTTTTTGATCTACTAAGATCCTTCCCTTATCCACTTCTTCAAGTCCAGCAATGGACCTGAGCAATGTACTTTTTCCGCATCCGCTTTGTCCAAGAAGTGTAGCAAATTCTCCTTTTTGCAATGTTAAAGATATATGATTTAGAACCACCTGGTTTTCATATCGCTTCGTCACTTGATCAATTGTTACATAGCTCATTAATTTTCACCTTCCAAAAAAGTAATGTTTTTAGGAGACCGTTTCTTAAAACTTGATAAAATCCGCTTCTTTTTTAACATATATAGACTTTTTTGGTTTCTGAACGTGGCTTTTAAAACAGCCCATGTTAAAAGCATAATCACTGAATAATACGTAATAACAATTGCACTTGTTAAGTGACCACTCGTATTTAATTTGTTGGAAAGATAAATTTGAAGGGTTTCAAACTGTCCTCCAACTAGCAGGTTAGCAAAAGAAAACTCACTAAATAAAAGAGCAATGGATAACAGTGTAGATACCAGGATACCGGATAGAATATTAGGAAACACGACGGTTCTAAAAGCTTGAAATTTGGATGCCCCCAATAACTCAGCGGCATCAACAAGTTCCACCGCATTTATGGTCCGCAAACTGTTCCGGATCCCTTGATACATGAATGGTAAAATAGTAACAAAATAAGCACCAATCAAAATCCATGGTGTTCCGGAAAGTTGAATCGGTCCATTCGAATATAACTTGATTAATCCAACAGCTCCGACAATGGGAGGGATTCCATAAGGAAGCATCGAAACCGCTTGAAGGAATCCTTCTAACTTGCGGAAATAGATCGTGATAATAAAGATAGTCGGAAGCATAATAACGATACTAAGACCCACAGACATAACAATCAGAAACAATGTGTGTTGAAAGGCAGTAAAAAACCTTGCATCTTGAAATAATTCAATATACCACTTCATGGTAAAAGACTCAGGTAAAATGGTACGATCCCACTTGCCGGCAATGGAAAATAAAAATGTCCCGATTAGCGGTATTAACAAATAAATAATGAGTAACCCAACAGCTATCTTATGGAAACGCAATGAAGATTTCATTATAAATCCCTCCTGAAACGGCGCATCATACGCTGATTAAACCACATCGCCAAAATCATCGTCGAAGCTAAAAGAACACCTAATGCACTGCCCAGCTGCGGCTTTAATGCAACATCACTAGCAACGAGAGAGGCAATTTGCAAGGATAGTAAATTATAGTTGCTGCCGACTAATGCATAAGCCGTAGCATATGCGCCCATGGCATTTGCAAATAAAATACTGAATATACCTGCAATACTTGGTAAAAGGACAGGCAGACCAATATGAAGCCAAAATTGTCGCTTTGAAGCCCCTAATAAAGCTGCAGCTTCTTTCCATTGCTGTTTTATCCCTTGGTATGAGGGATATAGAAGCATAATAGCCATGGGAATTTGGAAATAAACGTAGACAAGAATTAACCCCGTCCATGAGTATAAGTTAAAATTCCCCAACACATCCCAGCCAAACTTGGCAAAAAGCAAGGTAAACAGACCATTGTTTCCAAGCAAAATAATATAGGAAAAAGAAAGTGGAATTCCTTCAAAATGCGAAGTCATATTGGCAATCATAAGTAAACGATTTTGTGCTTTCTTCGAAAATTTTGTAAACGAATAGGCGATGCCAATCGCCACTATGATCGAAGTGATGGCGGAAAAAAATGAAATAAGAACGCTGTTTTGAATGGCTTGTAAGTAAAATTTACTTTTGAATATGGTTACATATTGCTCGATTGTCACCTTGATTCCATCGTCAGCATAAAAGCTATTTTTCAACATCGTAACTAATGGCCCAATTTCAAAACCAATAATTAGAATAATAAATGGCAGTAAAAGAGCTAATAAATACAGTTTTTGTTTTTTTAGTTTTTGCAAGATTTTTCGCTCCTCTAAAAATGGCTAAACAATCCCTTGAATCAATTTGGCCACAATGCCAAATCGATTCAAATTTTCAAAGAATGCTTTATTGATAGGCTATAAGCCTTTCCTAATTAAAGAGTGACCTCTTCTTTCAATCCAGGAAATTTATAAGAAATCATCTTGTCAGACGGTTCAATACCTAACAGTTCACAAACAAGTGGAGCAAACGCCAATTGAGGAATGGTTTCCCCATGTATTCCTGTTTCAATTCTCGGACTAATGACAAAAAGCGGTACATCACGTTCACCATCGGTTATGCCTCCATGGTTCCCGTATTCACTCATCCCATGGTCGGAGGTAATCAAAATATGGTAACCGGATTTCATCCAAATCGGGAGAAGCTGCGCTATCAAGCTGCCCATTTTTAAAATTTGTTCACGATATTCTTTCGATTCAGAACCGTAATTTTCCCCTTTTACGTCCACTCCCATAGGGTGAATGTATAAAAAGTGCGGATCATGCTTTCTGCGCAAAGCCTCAGCATCCATCAACAAATGGCTATCCGGATAATCATCTTCCCAATAGAACGATCCGGATTGAATAGGCTTTGACGTATCTTCTTGTACACGGTCTTCAATAAAATGGAATGGAGCTCGATTATAAAGTTCGCTTACCCAGTAGTAAGCTGCAGCAGCATTTCTTAGTCCATTTTCTTTCGTAAGATGAAAGATACTTTTCTCATTAGATAAACGAACAGTTTGATTAGAGGTAATTCCATTCATAGATGCCGGCGTCCCTGTTAGTAATACTTCATATAGTGGACGGGAAAGACTTGGGAGCTCAGATTTTACTTTGTATAGTGCCGCCTGATTCGTTTCAACTAAATGCTGAACATATCCCAGCGCATCAAACGCCTTGTCATATCTCATTCCATCAACAACAACGACAATTACTTTATTTAACATTTACTAACACCTCTTCTTGCCAAAGCTGGGGTAAAGTTTTTGCTGTTCCTTCCCAAGATTTATAATCATTAATTGGTTTTGCATTTTTGTATTCTTCTTTTGGAACCAGTTTGGCTGCTACCTCTTTTGGAAGTTGTACATCACGAATCGGACGTGCAAATCCTTTAGCTAAATTTATTTGTCCTTCATCGCTTAAGATATATTCTCTAGTCGCCATCGCCGCATATGGATGCTTCGCATATTTGTTAATGATGGTGGAATAAGCACTGACAACTGAACCTTCTTTTGGAATACTTATATCAAATTGGCTGCGGTTGATTTGCTCCGCATATCCAATTGCATTGAAATCCCAAACAATTGCTACCTCTACTTCCCCTTTTTCAATGTTAGCCGGCTTTGCATCTGTTAGACTAAGACGGCCTTGCTTGGCAAGCTCGGCAAAATATTTAAGACCTGGTTCGATATTGGACTCACTGCCGCCGTTAGCAATCGCTGCAGCAAGAACAGCCATTTGATTCTGTGCGCCTCGCTGAACATCGCCAACGGTAACTTTGTAATTTCCTTTTAAAATATCAGCCCATGATTTTGGCGGGTTCTTTACCAATTCTTTATTCGTTAGAAAGGCAATCGTTCCTTGATATCCTGCAACCCAGTCTCCATTGTCATCTTTCGCCCATTTCGGTACTTGTTCCCAATAGGAGGTTTTATACGGTATAGTTAGGTTTTTTTGCTCCGCAATGGGGGCAAAAGAAATCCCTACGTCACCAATATCAGCGGAAGCATTATCTTTTTCTGATTCAAACTTGGCAATCTCTTCAGCACTGGATAAATCTGTATCATTATGGGTTAATTTATATTTTTTTGTCACGTCCGTCCAGGTTTCTCCCCAGTTTGCCCATGTATCTGGCATACCTACGCTATTGATGGCCCCTTCTTTCTTTGCTTTTGACTCAATTTCCCCAACTGTTAACGAGTTGGGATTTTTCACAACGGGAGCAGTAGTTTTTTCATTTGTACTGCAAGCTGCCAAACTTAGTAAACTTACCCCTAATATCCCAGCTTGAATTGTCTTCATTGTCTTACTCCATTTATGTTTCATCAAAAAATCCTCCAGTTTGGTTTCTTTAATATTGTTGTTGATTCATTACTGTTTTAGAGTAATTTATTAATGTAAATACTACATTAAACCAATGTTAAGGTTTTGTAATGTTCTGTCCACCCTCTAGAGCGAATAACTTTTCACAAAAAAGCCTACTGTACCCGACAACATTTTGTTGTTTGGTTCAGTAGGCTGTTCTAAATTGGCAATTCCATTAAGCAAGTAGTAAATATCGTCCCATTCTTTATCAATATGAAATTATTTTTTGCATCTTACGATACTGAGTCATTCTAGATATACCAGCTTTTTCTGCAGCATCAGTATGATTCATCCCTTGATCCAGAAGATATAAGGCATAATTAACTTTTTCCTCATCAGTTTTCGACCTTCCAGTATTTCCCTACTCGTTTCCTTGCAGCCTGGATACCTTCCTTTGTCCGTTCAGAAATTAAATCTCTTTCAAATTGAGCAATACCAGCGAAAATGATAAACTACTTTTTTCCATGTGTTGTGGTTGTATTCAGCCATGATTCCTTTGACTTTTCAAGTGTGCTCCTTTAAGAGATAAGCTCCGTAATCTCAATCAGATCCTTTGTAGAACGTGACAATCGAGTAAAGACTACTTTACAAAAATATCGATAAACATTTGACATTAACTTGAAATGCTTTATTGCGGGTGAGAAAGCTTTGATGGTACTACCCCGCTAGTCGAGTTGATAATAGAACCTCTGTAGAAATTACTTTCTACTTGTTACATGTAACAGGAGTTTTTGGAAATAATTGAATAATTTTTAAAAAGGAGTGAGACACTTTAACGACGGAATATTGTGTTTTTTTTAAGTTAGATTTTATAAATCATATATTGGGGGGAATATGATGGTAAAAATTCGTAAGATGAGGCCTTTAAAAAAAGCCATTCAGGAACTGGAGAGTACCGGCGTATTGCCCCTAAATGTTCAAGATGAGGTACTCGCAGCGGATATATCTGTGAATGAACAGATTTTGAAACAAGTGTTTGAAAATTGTTCTGATATTGTCTTCCGCCCCATTTGCGCCAATAGGCAGACCAAAATGCTTCTGATTTATATAGATGGATTAGTGGATACGAAAATAGTGGAACAGGTTGTTTTGAAACCAATGATGTTCGAAGGTATGCCTGATGGATTAAAGCAAGCGGACTCAATTGGCGAAATTATCCAAGACCAGCTTGTAGCCATTACTCAAGTAAAGGCCGTTTCTAAGGTTCGTGAGGTCAGTGATGCAGTATTGAAATCTAATCTTGCTGTTCTGACAGACGGGGAGAATCAAGCGCTGCTTGCCGATATAAAAGGGTTTGAGAAACGTAGTATCGAAGAGCCTAGTGCAGAGCTTTCTGTGCGCGGCCCACGAGACGGGTTTACGGAAACTCTCAGGGTAAATACGAGCCTTGTACGCCGGAGAATTCGGAGCCCTAGACTAAAAATGGAACCTTATTCGATTGGAGATTTATCGCAGACAGATATCGCGATTTCCTACATTGAGGGGATTGCTTCAAATACGGTTTTAGAGGAAGTTCGCCAAAGGGTTCGGCGAATTCAAATTGATGGGATTTTAGAGTCAGCTTTTATTGAAGAGTTTATCGAAGATCTTCCTTATTCTCCCTTTCCACAAATTCAAAATACCGAACGACCGGATGTAGTGTGTGCAAGCCTATTAGAAGGGAAGGTTGCCATTTTTGTGGATAACACACCTTTCGTTCTAATCGTTCCAATGACATTCTGGACAGGAGTGCAAGCAGCGGAGGATTATTACGAACGATCGATCTTTACATCCTTCATACGATTTGTACGTTTTACACTTATAAATATTTCTTTATTCCTCCCTTCTCTTTACGTTGCGGTGACAACCTATCATCCACAATTGATCCCGACAAATTTGCTTATCAGTATTGCAGCGGCACGTGAAGGAATTCCTTTCCCGACTGTCGTGGAAGCGCTGATGATGGAATTTTTGTTTGAAGGTCTGCGGGAAGCGGGCGTTCGTTTACCAAAAGCCGTTGGATCCGCTGTCAGTATCGTCGGAGCGCTTGTAATCGGACAAGCTTCCGTGCAAGCAGGCATTATATCAGCACCCATGGTCATAATTGTGGCTACTACCGGTATCTCGTCGTTTTCTTTTCCTCGCTACAATTTGGGAACAGCTTATCGTGTGCTGCGCTTCCCGATGCTATTATTATCGGGAATATTGGGGCTGTATGGGGTTGCCTTTGGAGCCCTTGCAATGCTCATACATTTAACTAATATTCGCTCTTTTGGTGTTCCTTATCTAAGCCCTGTTGCTCCCCAAATTCCTCGTAATTTGAAGGACGTATTGATGCGAGCACACCGGTGGAAGATGACAAACCGTCCCGTGATGATATCTGGTGAGGAAAAAATGCGGATTCCGAAAGGCCAACAACCCGGTCCGAAACAAGGGGACCAGACAGAATGAGCCGGCTAAAGACACTTTGTCTTATTCTGGTTATTTCTTTATTTTTCTTGACGGGCTGCTGGGATCGAACGGAGTTAAATGATCTGGCCATAGAGTTGGGCTGGGGACTCGATCAGGCAGAGAATAACAAAATTGAAATCAGCGCTCAATTTATCATCCCTTCAAAAATTGGAATGGGGCAGAGTGGAAGAAGTGAAGCAGGAAAAACTGTTTTTATTGAATCGGGAACTGGAAAGGACACACTTGAAGCTGTACAAAATATGCAGACGAAATTGTCAAGAGAAGTCTTTCGAGGGCACCGGCGTGTTATTGTGATTGGAGAACAATTGGCTAGGCGGGGTCTCGATCCATTTTTAGATACCTATAGCCGCGATCCCGATATTCGCTTACGAGCTGATGCACTTATAGTAAAGGGGAGTACAGCGAAGCAGTTTCTGGAAGCATCCTATCCTTTAGAAAATATCCCTGCACTTGGGGCACTGAAAGAACACTCTCAAGTGGGTGGAATGGGAGATACGTCTTTATTAAATTTTTTTATCGCCATCATGAGTGACGGGATCACCCCAACCCTACCCGTTATTGAACTGAACCAGGGCTCCAAAAAACAAGATCAAACAAGTGTCAAAGGATTTCAAATTGTAGGCATGGCAGTTTTCAACAAAGACCTTAAATTAAAGGGGTTCTTAAATTTACAGGAAGATAAAAACTATCTTTGGCTAATCAACCGTTTAACTAAACAAACGATTACAGTAACTGTGCCTGAGGGAAAGGGAACTGCTAGTTTATATATAATCAAAATGAACAGCAAAATTATACCCATTATTCAGGGTCACACCATCAAATATGACATTATCCTTTCGGGTGAGGGAATCATCCGAGAGAACAATACGAATTTAGATCTTACACAATCGAAAAATCTTGATCTTCTAGAACATGTATTGGAAAAAGAGGCCGAAAAGGAAGCTCTTCAAACCATTGAAAAGGTTCAAAAACAATATGGAACCGATATCTTTGGCTTTGGTGAAGCCATTCATCAAAAATATCCATCCCAATGGAAAGTATTGAAGAAAAGTTGGGCCAATCAGTTCCGAAAGGCAGAGGTCTCAGTCCATGCAAATCTGACCATTCGGCGAGTGGGTCTGACCGGACCATCGTTGCAGTTAAAGAATAATGAAATAAAAAAATAAGGAGACATACAGCTTGTGGCAAAATCAATGAAAATCTCTGGCTCGCAAATTTTTTGGATGATGTTCACATTTGAAGTGGGAAATTCACTTCTTCTGACCATATCATCTACGATCCGTAGTGTAAAACAAGATGCATGGATCTCGATGGTGATTGCAGGACTTGTTGGCATTGCCATTACTTTTCTGGCAACTAAACTCAGTTCTCTATATCCGAACCAAACCATGATTGAATTTAGTCAAACCATTCTCTGTAAATGGCTTGGTAAGCTGATGATGATTCCCTTTTTCCTTTTATGGTACTCGGCGATTGGAGTAATCGTCCGTGAATTTGGTGATTTCATGATTACTGCGTTGTTTCATAAGACACCTCTGTGGGTTATTATATTTACCACCATGTTACTGCTCATTTTTATCATGTACCAAGGTGGTATAGAAGGGATTGGACGCTTAAGTGAAATCGTTGGTCCAATCGTTATTTTGATGATTACTGTCCTGATCATTTTAGACCTTGGCAATATGCATTGGCATTATATACTTCCCATTTATCATGATTCTGGATTGCTTCCAATCCTTAAAGGTTCCTATACCCCAATGGCCTCCTTTTTTGGAGAGTCTGTCATGATGACAATGTTCGTCTTCTTTATGGAAAAACCGGAACAAGCGTCAACACGGGCGATGTGGGGAATAGGGCTGGCCGTTTTCATGGTGAGCGTCGGCACACTGGCTGTGATTTTCACGTTCGGGCCAAATTTACCTTCAAGGCTTTTGTATCCGTTTTACGATTTGAGTCGGTTCATATCCGTAATGGAATTTATTCAAAACGTGGATATTTTGATTGTCATTATATGGTTTTTTAGTATTTTTGTTAAGCTGGCGTTATATATGTTTATTGCAAGTTATGGAACAGCACAATTGTTTCACCTGAAGGATTGGAGAAAAGTGGTTTGGCTTCTTGCTCCAATTTCGTTTGTTATGGCTCTGTCGATTAAAAATATCCAGATATTCGCCCAGTATTATGATAAGTTTTTCGTGCTTCCATTTGTATTTCCCATCAACATGATTGGGATTCCCTTGCTTTTGTTGGTTGTTGGCTGGATTCGAAGAAAATATGCGTAAATCCAGTAGCATCATGTGGTGTTTATTGTACTTGTTAATGGGAATAAGCTTCCCAAACACCCATTCGGGTTGTTAAAGAAGGGATTTCCAAGCTTAAAACGAAAATAGCGGACGTTAAGACCTAATACCCTTGATATATAAGGAAAGGCAAAGTTTACACAACTCTGTTAGAATACTTTTGAAATAAGCCAAAATCTTGTTAAAGCAAGGTTCAAAACCTATTACCAAAAATAAAATCCCATTAGTTTTAAAGGATATTATATATCAACTAGCCCTATGACGGGGCTGGTTTTCGTATTTTGAAAATCAAAGGTAACAAAACCCTATCAGATAAATACTATAAATGGGGCTTCCAGTCGATCTTTTTTAAAACGGTTCAATCTTGTTCTAAACGGTGCAACTTTATTTTAAACCCACACATGGTCGTAATTTCACTAAACATTGAAAATCAATTATGGCTCCTTTCCTTTATTGTTTAGTGACAGGTAATGTTCTCCTGGCTAATAATCTTTAACTAAACGTTTGATTAGTTTATACTGTTTCAGCCAAAACCCCAATTTACCAAGGCTTACGCCTTTCAATTAAACGTTTAATTAGTATACGCTTTTCCGACACAAGGCTTTTAGTGAAATAACAATTCCACTTCCTTACGTAATTCTTCTAACAAAGCAAAGCTCCCTTGGGCCCCCAAGCTTTCCACGACATTCGTGTAATACCACTTTTGCTTCTCCTTGCCCCGTTTAAACCTCTTCCAAACCTCATCGCCAACTTGTTCATAGTCATTTCTGATTGATCGAATATTATGTAGTTTATCCGCACAAGCAACAGCAAGGATTTCCTTTGAAGCGGTTTTTAAAAATTCAATCGTATGCTTCTTTCGCTTCTCCCAAGAGAGCGATTTATCAGGTTCGGAGCATCCCGCTACTATCTCAGCAATTTTTTCGCCAAATTTACGTTTAAGAACTTCCAAGGTTAAATTGGTATCTTCCACCGTATCATGGAGGATTCCAGCTGCCACAACATCATCCAAGTACCCTGCTTTCATCAGAAGCATTCCCACTGCTACAGGATGTGTTATGTAAGGGATATCCGTAAGTTTTCTGTACTGGCCTTCGTGGGCTTTACTAGCTGTTTGAAGTGCTTTTTCAACAATTTCCATCGTGGATCCCTCCTCTAATTTTTATTTTATCATTCCTTATTGTTTACTCTGGTAAAATTCCCAAAAAAAGAGCTCGGAAACGAGCCCTGTATAAAAGGTTATCCAACCTGTTGATTATCTTTTAATTGAGCAGCTATTTTTTGATATACACTAGCTTCCTTGACCATCCCCTTTTGCTGATACATTTTACTAATTCTCAAAACTGGAATCGGATTTTGCGGCTGCAACTCCATCTCCCAAAAGAAGCAATCGATAGCCTTATCAAATTGCTGATACTCTGCGTAATAATCCCCCAGTTCCATCATCCGTTCTGGATCCTCTTCCAACCCGGCCATTTTATTGATTTTTTCAAACACCTTTAAATGGGGGATTGTCTCATTAACAGGTATTAGTTTATTACGAACCGTTTGGAGGTCATGCTCTTCTAAAAGGAGAACAGCCAGCTGGGACATTTTTTGTTCCATCTGTATTGTTTTCTTATCATCGGGAAGATGTTTCAGCAAGGTAAGGAAATCGTCCAAGTGTGTGAACACAAACTTAGGGTCGGAATTTCCCCAAATGTTGGTTAGAATCGTTTCGTAGGAATGTGGCAGGTCATCTAAAAAGGTGAATAAATATAGGGCAGCTTTCTCAGTGTTACCTTTCGCAACCATTTTTTCAATCAGTTGTTTTGCTTCAGGTAGCTCTTTAAACGGGTTAATGTTTGCCTCACTTAAAACGAGCATCCATTGTTCTAACGTTAGAAATCTTAGTGCAAGCGCAGTAGACTTTTCAAGGGTCTCCGCTCTTTGAAGTTTCTCAACTCGTTCCAGCCACAGCAGTAACACTTCAACATTACAATCCTGCTGCGTAAATATTTGTTCTAAAAATTGTTGTTCCTTTGGATTTAAGCGGTTTTGGAAGCAGTGCAGCTCTACATAAAGTGGGTCCTTTTTAAGGATTTCAGACAAACTGGAGGTATTGTAAAAATCGTGGTAAGAAAAGTATTCGTGTGATTCTAATCGTTCCTTTGCAGATTTTAAGGAAGGAGCAAAGTCACGTAAAATTCGAATCACCTGGAAGGATTTCATAAATTTCCCACTTCTTCTTTGGTGATAATAAATTTTGTCAATCATTTCGATTAGCTGATTTTTTTCAAAAAAGGAGTCAAGTATTGTGGCAATATAGGCTACTTCTTGCAGTGAAAAATGCTGTTGGAGTTCTGTGAAGAGTTTATTTTTACTCGGAATTGAAACGTTTAAATTGGGGATAAATGTGGGTAACATTGGATTGGGAGCCTTAAGTATAATTCCTTCTCGAAAAGCTTTATCAATAAAAGTATCTTCGGTGGGTTTAGTGAGTTTGTCACCATAAATAAAAGAGTTTTTATAGTAAACAAGATAATATTTATCGTGTTCTTCTGTCATCACTTCGACTACCTTGCTTCTTGCAAAAAGAGCGGCACGAAGAATATTCCCTTTTATTATTTTCTTTTTATCCTTTATTGATATTTCAGTTGGTATCATCAGTTCTTTATCCATTCATCTCTGCCCCCTAACATCATTTTGACTCTTACCTTCGACTTTATTATATCACACGTCTAAAAAAAGAGTGCATCAGGCTATTTTTGCTAAAAAGTAGGCTCTGTTAAACCCAGTTGTTGTTTTCCGCTCCAGGCACTTCGCTTTCCGTGGGCGGTTCGGGGAGCCTCCTCGTCGCTTCGCTCCTGCGGGGTCTCCCCTGTCCCGTACTCCCACAGGAGTCTTCGTGCCTTCCGCTCCAATCAACGCTGTTCAAAATCAATATTGTCTTTTAACACAGCCAAAAAGTAAAGGATCTGGCGCAAAGTTGTTCATTTTTGCCAGATCCTTTTTTTGTCTTAACCCGATACATTTTTATAATTATTTTCTTCTGATACTTCCATTCTTATCAAGATTCATAAATAGAACCATCAGAAAAGATATTAACAGCAAGACACTTAAAAAAAGCAGTCCGGATTTGGTGTCCCCTGCATTCCAATAACACAAAAAACATGGAGGGTTTATCATAAGAGTGCTGAGGAACTTAATGTTGTGAAAGCGTTTGTTGAATTTATTAAAGATTCAGTAGCATATTCGTCCATATAAAAAGTTGGGCCAGATCGAGATGGCCCAACTCCAATTAAGATAACATTTTGTCTAGATAGGTAATGATTTCTTCCTTATTGTTTGATACCTTTTCTGCTCTTTTATTGTCTTTCTCTAATTTTTCTTGTGATTTTTTCAGGATTTCCTCTTCTCTTTCACGCGGTATTACTACAACACCATCCGCATCTCCTACTACAAGATCACCAGTTGAAATGGTTACACCGCCGCATGAAATAGGTCCATTAATGCTTCCATTTCCCGTTTTGTTGCTTGCAGCTATTGTAGTCCCTTTACAAAACACGGGATAATTTAATTCCTTTGCACCTATAATGTCACGAATAACTCCATCTGCAATAATCCCTTTAATGCCAATGGTTTGGGCCATCCCGAGAATAAAATCACCTGCGATGGCTCTGCGCGTATCCCCTTTTGCGTCTATAACAATGATATCCCCCGGTTTAGCGTCACGTATGGCTTTTAATACTACTAGATTATCCCCTGCTTGCATATTTACAGTAAATGCACGTCCAGCAACCCTGTATTCTTCTTTTAAAGGTTTGATTGATGCATCTAAGTTTGTCATCCCCTCTAATGCATCGGAAATACACGTTGTTGGTATGTCTTGAAATTGATCAACAATATTCATTTTTTCTCCTCCTAATTTTATTTACAAGGTCAATAGCATCAAATAGTAATCTATATGTATCTCTAGCATACTAATATATCTCCTATTAAATAAAATCGAAATATTTCATATTGGGTTATTCCTTATTTGAATGAACTGAACATGGTTGGTTAAACTTTATTAATCAAAAGTTGAAAGAAAACGAAGGGCAATTTTAATTAAACGTTTGATTAGTATACACTAATCATTAGAATCTTTAGTGGAAAGTGAGATGACTTGAATATGAAAAACATTACAAAATTTGAAATAGCAAAACCTGCTCATGAAGTATTTGAAGCATTTGTTGATCCAGCAAAAATCGGTAATTTTTGGTTTTCAACAAGCTCTGAGAGATGGGAATCTGGAAAGACGGTTGCATTAACATATAAAGAATACAATGCGGAACTTGAAATAAAAGTCATAGATGTTGTTGCAGATCAAAAAATTGTATTTAATTGGGGCCCAGTTGAGGATGAACATCAGGTGACAATCTCACTAAATGAGGTAGATTCGTCCTCTACGATTATTGAAGTTACAGAAGATGGTTTTAAAGAAAATGACCCTGAATTCGTACATAATCTAGTCGACAATAAAGAAGGATGGGTTTATATGTTGACCTGTTTAAAAGGATATTTAGAAAACGGAGTCAATACCTTGAGAGGCGCTTTAGTTAAGGAGTAGTTATCAATAGCCCGTTGGAACAAGGGAGTCCAACGGGGTAACTTTTTAAATGACATCACTTACCTCTTTTAATTATCTCAAAGATGTTTTTTGCTTGATCTGTATTGTTTATTTTTCCGGCAAAAAGATTGCTTCCGGGTCCGTAAGCATATATGTTCACATCATCCCCCGTATGCCCGCTGGTTGTCCAACCCGTGACGGATCGGTTATCGAAAATCTTTTCAATAGCATTATCAATTTCAGTTACGTTTTTAGAGTCAGCCGCTTTTTTAACCAATCCGATTTCTTCGGGTTTCAGTGACAACTCAATATTACTTTTTAACGTTTGTTCTACCTCTGCACCTTTTGCAATTTGTTCTGCCATAAAGTCAGGAGTATGCTTTGCAGCTAGTATTGGCGCTGCAAACCAGTTATAATTCCCCTTTGCCCCGACTGAAAAACCGCCTGTTGAATGATCTGCAGTTGCAACCACCAATGTATGCTTGTCTTTTTTAGCAAAATCAATTGCCGCTTTAAACGCATTTTCAAAGTCTTGCATCTCGCTCATCGCAGCAACGATGTCGTTATCATGACCTGCCCAGTCAATCTGGCTTCCCTCAACCATTAGGAAAAAACCCTTTTTATTTTTACTTAATTTACTTAAAGCAGTTTCTGTCATCTCTTTTAAGGATGGTATAGATGCGTCTCGATCCAGCATCTTAGGCAATCCTTCAGGAGCAAACAATCCAAGCACCTTAGTTTGTTTACTTTTTAACATTTCGTCCTTATTCGTTACATAATCATAACCATCTTTTTGGAATTCCTTTGTTAAATCACGGTCAGAACGGACCAAGTTGGTTACTCCACCGCCAAACATTACATCGATTTTGTGGTGGCCATTAATTTTCTCGTCAAAATAATCATCCGCTATTGCATCCATATTTTTGCGGTTTTTTTCATGGGCACCAAAGGCTGCGGGTGTGGCATGCGCAATCTGACAAGTCACAACGAAACCAGTGGATTTACCTTTTTCTTTAGCCGCTTCCAGAACGGATTTTACCGGTGAGCCATTGCGGTCGACCCCAATCGCCGAATTGTAGGTTTTGACCCCTGTTGCCATGGCTGTACCTGCAGCAGCGGAATCGGTTACATTATGCCTCGGGTCATCTGAGTAAGTCATTTGCTGTCCAACTAGGTATGGATCAAACGCTGTGGGCTCAAACTTTTTTGTGTTCGGATTATCCTTATAATAGCGATATGCAGTCGTATAGGAAACCCCCATTCCATCTCCGATTAAAAAAATGATATTGTTAACCTCTGCGCGTTCTGCCTGTACTCCGTGATGAATGGTACCGAGTATGGTTCCAACTGCTGCAATAGAAAGTGTGGCTATGGCTAAAAAATTTTTTCGCAAAATCTCTCCTCCTAAATTTCACTATATAGGTTCAGTTTCCCCTTTTAATTTATAATCATAAGGAATTTGCCTTTTTGGGTAATCTAACATTAAAAAGGGTATGTAATAAAAGAAATTTCTTTTGCGATATACACATACAATCAATTATTAATGAGAAAAGTTAAATACATTTACTGGAGGGAAACCTGTGTTTTTATCCTATCCTATTTTAGCCGCCCTTTTAGGGATGTTGATTGCTCAATTCGTAAAAATTCCCATTCATTTTTTAACAACCGGAGAAGTAAGATGGAATCTGATGTTTAGTACTGGCGGTATGCCTAGCTCCCATACCGCAACGATTATTTCCTTAACAACAGCGATTGGGCTTACCTCAGGGTTTAAATCAAATGAGTTCGCGATTTGTGTAGTGATGTCTGCCATTGTCATGCATGATGCTACGGGTGTCCGCCGGCATGCCGGTTACCATGCGGAGGTTTTAAATAAATTGTTAGTTGATTTTAACGCTTTGGTTGAAACTCTAAAAGACCCTAATCTAAAAAAAACAGAATCCCGAGCAAAGCTTAAAGAGCTGTTAGGACATCAACCGGCAGAGGTATTTTTTGGAGCCATCACCGGGATTATTATTGGTTTCTTAACCTATTTGGTTTATCCATTTTCTTCCTAACAAAAACCTTTATTGAATATCTTTTTAAGGTATGATATTCTCTAATCAATAAGAAGGAAAATGCAGTGACTGACGACAACCGTGGAATTGACCACATGGGAGCTGCATTTTATACGGTCGGGTCGTCTGGGCAGAGATAGGTATTTTTTTCCTATCTCTTTTATTATTTAGGAGGGTTTTTTTCAATGGAAAAAGTCATTTTAGATGGACAACTCGTAGCAACCAATATTAAAGATGCTTTAAAAGATAAAGTGAACGTACTAAAGGAAAAAGGAGTTACTCCTTGCCTTGCTACTATTTTAGTCGGGGATGATCCTTCATCAGCGACATATGTAAAAATGAAGGGAAATGCTTGTGAGAAGGTTGGAATTAAATCATTACGAATTCACCTTCCTAAAGAAACACAAACAGATGATTTATTAAAAACAATTGATGAATTAAACCAAGATGATTCTGTTCATGGAATTCTTCTTCAACATCCAGTGCCGGCACAGATTGATGAACGTAAAGCGTTTGAGTCCATTGATATTCGTAAGGATGTTGATGGGGTAACAAGCAGAGGCTATGGGGAAACAGCTTTAGGATTTGGAAAATATCCATCATGTACTCCGGCTGCGATCATGGAAATCATTAACTTTTACAATATCCCTGTTGAGGGTAAACATGCGGTTGTTGTTGGAAGAAGCCCGATTTTAGGGAAGCCGGTATCTGCATTACTTTTAAATGCGGATGCGACAGTTACAACCTGTCATTCACGTACAACGAATTTACCAGAAATCGTTAAACAAGCGGATATTGTTGTAGCAGCTGTGGGTAAACCTAATTTTATTCAAGGCGACTGGATCAAAGAAGGTGCAGTAATCTTGGATGCTGGATATAACAAAGGCAATATCGGTGATGTGGATTACGATGCGTGTTATGAAAAAGCTAGCGCGATTACCCCTGTTCCAGGCGGAGTTGGTCCTGTGACAATTTCGATGCTGTTAAAGCATACTGTAAAGTCTGCTGAGGAAACTCTTCAAAACTAATATGATTTGAGTTGAGCTATTTTGGCTCAACTCTTTTTTTTGCAATTTTCATTAACCTTAAGTATGCATTTATCATCTTCACGGGTAATTTAATGCCCTTCCTTTTACCGCGAGATCACTTTTTTCCTCTTCGGGGGCAATGCAACGCCTTTCCTTTTACCTCGAAATCACTTCTTTCTTCTTCACGGGTAATGCAACGCCTTTCCTTTTACTTCGAGATCACTTTTTTCCTCTTCACGGGTAATGCAACGCCTTCCCTTTTACCTTGAGATCACTTTTTTCCTCTTCACGGGTAATGCAACGCCTTCCCTTTTACCTTGAGATCACTTTTTTCTTCTTCACGGGTAATGCAACGCCTCCCCTTTTACCTCGAGGTCACTTTTTTCTTCTTCACGGGTAATGCAATGCCCTTCCTTTTACCGCGAGATCACTTTTTTCTTCTTCACGGGTAATGCAACGCCTCCCCTTTTACCTCGAGGTCACCTTTTTCCTCTTCACGGGTAATGCAACGCCTTTCCTTTTACCTCGAGGTCACCTTTTTCCTCTTCACGGGTAATGCAACTCCTTCCCTTTTACCTCGAAATCACTTTTTTCCTCTTCAGGGGTAATGCAACGTCTTTCCTTTTACCTCGAGGTCACCTTTTTCCTCTTCACGGGTAATGCAACGCCTTTCCTTTTACCTCGAGGTCACCTTTTTCCTCTTCACGGGTAATGCAACGTCTTTCCTTTTACCTCGAGATCACTTTTTTCCTCTTCAGGGGTAATGCAACGTCTTTCCTTTTACCTCGAGATCACTTTTTTCCTCTTTACGGGCAATGCAAGTACATTTTTTTTCAACAGTTTTATTGTTTCCCGATCTCCCGACGCACAACTGGTGCAACCTCCGTTGCTAGCCGCTCAATATTCTCCGCTACCTTCTCAAACGGCATTCCGCCAATGTCCATTTGAGCAATAAACCGCTGGTGCCCAAAAAGCTCGTATTGATAGAGAATTTTTTCAATAATCTGCTGTGAACTTCCCACAAATAATGCCGTTTCCGGAGCGGCCATAATCTCAAAATCAGCTCTCGACATATGGGTACTCATGCCACGCTGGCGATTGAGATATCCCCAATAATTGGAGTGGTACGCATAATACTCATCTTTTGCCTGCTCCGTGGTCTTAGATATATAAGCATGTCCTGTGACTCCCACTTTCAAAGATTCCGGAGCGTGACCGGCTTGACTTGCCGCCTGACGATATATATCTACAAGAGGCTTGAATCGGATTGGCGGGCCTCCCAATATTGCCAACGCTAAACCAGTTCCTAATCTGCCTGCTCGTGCCGCGCTCTCCGGAGTGCCGCCAACTCCAACCCAAATCGGGATTTCTTTCTGTAACGGCCTCGGAGCTATTTCAGCAGCTTGCAATGGCGACCTAAATCTGCCGCTCCATGTAACCCTCTCTTCCGCATTCAACTTCAAAAAGAGCTCAATATGTTCTTCAAACAATTCATCATATTGGTTAACGTCATACCCGAACAGCGGAAATGATTCGATAAAAGCACCACGTCCGGCAATAATTTCCGCCCGCCCATTTGATAGCAAATCGAGTGTAGCAAAATCCTCAAATAAACGGACAGGGTCTATCGTATTTAAAACTGTCGTTGTACTTGTTAGCTTAATTCGTTTTGTAACTTGCGATATGGCCGATAATACAATTGCAGGAGCAGATACCGCATAGTCCAGTCGGTGATGCTCCCCAACACCAAATACATCCAGCCCTAATTCATCGGCCATTTTTGCCGCTTGGATAATTTCTTCAAGTCGCTGATGCGCACTAATCGTCTTCCCCGTATGCGGATTCGGACCTAAATCCGCTAACGTATAAATCCCAATTTCCATTTCTTTCTCGTCCCTTCATTTCCATATTGTTAATATTCATTAGTTGACAAAAATAATTCTGTGTAATATGATTATCTCGAATTAAATATATTTTAATTTGAGATTCATGATTTGTAAATATATTTCACAATATACTACAAGGGGTGTCAAAAATGAGCTTTTTCAGTAATCTATTCGGTACATCTAAGGAGGAAGAAAAAATGACTAATCCAAAATTAAAAATCGGGATTATTTTAGGAAGTACACGCCAAGGACGCGTTAGTCCACAAGTAGGAGAATGGGTAAAAGGTATTGCTGACAAACGTCAGGATGCAGATTATGAAATCGTTGATATCGCCGACTTCAAATTACCATTCTTAGGAGAAGGTACTGGCCAAGAACCAGGACTTCAAGCCTGGAATGAAAAACTTGCAAGCCTTGATGGCTTTGTATTTATTGTTCAGGAATACAACCACAGCATCACAGGCGCATTGAAAAATGCACTTGATTCCGCTCGCGAAGCTTGGAACGATAAAGCAGCAGGTATTGTAAGTTATGGATCAACAGGCGGAGCGCGTGCTGCTGAACACTTACGCGGCATCTTAGGGGAATTAAAAGTAGCAGATGTACGTACACATCCGACTCTTTCATTATTTACTGATTTTGAAAACGGATCAGTATTCAAACCAGCTGAATTGCATCTTACAAATGTGAATGCAATGCTTGGGGAAGTCGTCGCTTGGAGCGGAGCATTAAAAACTGTTAGATAATAGAAATTTACTCTCCTTTTTAAAATAGAGCTTGGGATCCAAGCTCTATTTTTTTAACGCTTAATTCTTATAATCCTCTTACATTCATCCAAAACCCGCCTCTTCTCCAACTTTCAACAAATATATCAACTGTCATACCAATGGAGATCACTTGCCAATAAGGATATTATTTGATAACATAACTAACGAACGTTCGTAAGTTAGAGGTGGTTTTTTTGAAAAGCAATGAAATTAAAGAAGCAGCTCTAAAATATTTCACCATTCATGGTTATGAAGGAGCATCTCTTTCGCAAATAGCTGAAGAGGTCGGTATGAAAAAGCAATCGATTTACGCTCATTTTAAAGGGAAGGATGACCTTTTTCTGCAAGTTTTGCGTGATGCAAAAGAGACTGAGCTATCTTCAAAACTCCAATATTTTGGGAAAATTGATTCACAAAACCCCGAAAGAGATTTATACGGATTCCTACAATTGGTTATCGATCTTTTTCAAAAAAATGAGCATATAAAGTTTTGGCTGCGTATGTCCTTTTTTCCGCCAGCCCATCTTGCAAAAGCAATTGAAAAGGAAATAATTGATACCGAGGAGAAGGTTCAGGTGATACTGGAAAGTAATTTTCAGGATTGGATTGATGCTGAAGTAATCGTTGGAGATACAGCAAAAACACCCACCTTCGCTTTCTTAGGAGTAGTCGATTCCATTTTGCTGGAACTTGTATATGGCAATGATGAGAAACGGCTGAAAGATAAATTAGAAGCCTCTTGGACTGTATTTTGGAGAGGGATTTCACATTAATGATTCATACAGAAAAGAGGTGTTGATTCATGAAGAAAACGATAAAAGAACAAAAAGCTGTATTAATTGTTCTATTAAGCAACATTTTCATTGCCTTTCTGGGAGTGGGTCTAATCATCCCTGTTATGCCGACGTTTATGAATAACATGCATTTATCTGGGAAAACGATGGGCTATCTTGTTGCGGTTTTTGCGGTGTCACAACTGCTGGTGTCACCACTCGCAGGAAGATGGGTTGACCGTTATGGCAGAAAGAAAATCATTATCATTGGCTTATTCCTATTTGGTGTTTCAGAACTAATTTTTGGGATAGGTGAAAAGGTATCAGTGCTTTATCTATCAAGGATTCTAGGTGGTTTTAGTGCCGCCTTTATTATGCCGGGAGTTACTGCATATCTTGCAGATATTACATCCGTTCAGGAACGGCCAAAAGCGATGGGCTATATGTCTGCCGCTATTAGCACTGGCTTTATCATAGGGCCCGGCATAGGTGGATTTATTGCAGAATACGGTGTACGTATGCCCTTTTTCTTTGCGGCAGCCATTGCCTTTTTAGCCTGCTTTACTTCCATATTTATTTTAAAAGAGCCACTAACTAAGGAACAGCTTGCGGAAATTTCCACTAATACAAAGCAAACAAACTTTATTAGCGATTTAAAAAAATCACTTAATCCGCTTTATTTCATTGCCTTTATCATTGTATTTGTGCTTGCATTCGGTTTATCAGCCTATGAAACTGTTTTTAGTCTATTTTCTGATCATAAATTCGGCTTTACACCAAAGGACATTGCAGCCATTATTACAATAAGTTCCATCTTTGGCGTTATTGTGCAAGTATTTATGTTTGGAAGAATTGTAGATTTTCTTGGAGAAAAGAAACTGATCCAATTATGTTTGGTCATTGGGGCAATTTTGGCAGTGGCGTCCACCGTGGTTTCTAGCTTTTTAGTAGTGCTGGTGGTAACTAGCTTCATCTTTCTCGCATTTGACTTGCTTCGTCCGGCATTGACGACATTTTTATCAAGAGCTGCCAAGAAGGAGCAAGGATTTGTTGCTGGAATGAATTCTACTTATACGAGCTTAGGTAATATCGTTGGACCAGCGATGGGCGGAATACTATTTGACGTAAACATCCACTATCCTTATCTTTTCTCAGCTGTCATTATGATCATTGGTCTCGGAATTACAGTGATGTGGAAAGAAGAGCATTTATCAGAAAGTCTTGCAAAATAATAAAAAGCTATTCTTTCTACAGTTTTACCCTAAAGAATAAAAGAGCGCTGTGGAAGCCAAAAGGCTACCACAGCGCTCTTTATTGGTTACTTATTTAACAGCCTCTTTTAGTTCTTTACCTGGTTTAAAAGCGGGAACTTTAGAAGCAGCAATCTGCATTTCCTCGCCTGTTTGTGGATTACGGCCTGTTCTGGCTGCACGTTCACGAACTTCAAATGTTCCAAATCCGATCAACTGGATTTTCTCTTCCTTAGATAGTGTATTAGAGATGACCTCAAACAACGCATCCACTGCTTTTGTAGCATCTTTCTTTGCTAATTCTGTTTGTGTTGCAACAGCATTGATTAGTTCTGTTTTATTCATATTTCAATACCTCTTCCTTTTATTTTTTAGATAGTATGTAAGATGATATCTTAACACATTTGTTAGAAGGATTTCCAATTTAACAGATTGATATACATCTATTCCAAATGAAAAAGTATTCTTAATTTAAATCTTTAAGTAAACCTAATAGGTTATTTGTTCAAGTACAAAGGTATCTATACAAGGTTCAAGGATAATACATTTTTCAATGTGTTCAAACCATGGTACCGTTAAATCTAATGCTTGTGGTTATCATGGGTAAACCCCCTTCCAAGCACTTCGTACACATCATTCACACTAACAAATGCATAGGGGTCCGTTCCCTCCACCAATAATTTTAGTCGCCCTAGTTCATTTCTGTTCACTACACAGTAAAGCACTTCCTTACTTTCTCCTGTGTATCCCCCTTTTCCGGTAAGCAGTGTAACCCCCCTTTCCATTTCTATGGTAATTCTCTTTGAGATCTCAGCTGTTTCATTCGATATAATCATTACGGCTTTGGCTTTATACGCTGCCTCCTGGACATAATCAATGACTTTTGCTCCAATAAAAACAGCCACAAGAGTATACATAGCACGGGTCAGATCAAGATAAATAAGTGATATGGCAATGACGATTAAATCAGAAAAAAACAACGTACGCCCAATGCTCCATCCCAAGTGTTTATTCATAAGATAAGCGATGATATCGATTCCATCTGTAGCCCCGCCAAAACGAAATACAATCCCTAATCCAATTCCGACCGAAACGCCGGCATAAAGAGAAGCGAGCAATGAATCATGTAATGGCAAAGAGAAATTTTCAAAAACACTAAGAAAAATAGATAACGATACAGTTCCCACTACCGTATAAATAAAGGCAGTTCTCCCCAATGTCTTCCAGCCAAGAAACATAAGCGGAATGTTTATCAATAAATTGACTAACCCCGGATCCCAATTAAATATAAATTTCAGTAATATGGTTATTCCTGTAATACCGCCTTCTGTTAAACCGTTACTTATATTAAAACAATCAATGCCAAAACCCATAATGGCAGAACCTACGATAATAGCTACGATAGGTTTTATTTCAAGTTTCATTAAACTCAACCCCTCAATGACTAAAGCTTCATATTGATTTGATTAAAACAATAATGCATGTTTTATGCCATATTGTTTTACTGATTTTTAGGGATTTTTAGCTATCTGATGTATTTAATTTTGCATAAACTATCTGAATTTGAATAGTTAGTTAACAATGGTTTAAATACAAAAGAGGATTCTAGTAACGGAATCCTCTTTTGTATATCTATGTTACATTTCAATTAAAGACTTTGTATGATCATAAACCACTGTACCATCAACAACGGTTAGCTGGACTTTCGTATCCGGTATTTCCTCCAACGGTATTTCAAAAAGGTTTCGTTCCAACACGACAATATCAGCAAGTTTCCCTACTTCCAATGTCCCTAATTCATGCTCTCGGAATGTCCCGTAAGCAGATCCACCTGTATAGGCTTTTAAAGCATCAGTAAGGGTAATCCGTTCATGTGGATGCCACACAGTTTTTCCGCTGCTGTCGATCCTCGTTACAGCACGATAGATTTGTAGAAGCGGATTCAGGATGTCTACTGGGAAATCGGTTCCAAATGCCAGATTTGCACCGGTTTCCTTTAATGTATGGATCGGGAATACATACTTTTCCCGTTCCATACCAATTCGGTCGGTATAAACACCCCGTTCCGACATCGCAAAGTGATCCGGCTGCATTGAAGCAGTAACACCCAGCTCCTTAAAACGAGGGATATCATTCGGATGTATTACCTCTACATGCTCGACGGAATGACGTGAATCCCGTTTGCCGTTGGCTTTTTGCGCTTCCTGATAAGCATCTAAAGCTAGACGGATGGCTCCATCACCAATCGCATGAAAACGAATACTGAAGCCTTCCTTATCTGCATCCGCCACCCATTTTTTAATCGTCTCAGCAGGGAAAGTCGTCTCACCACGTGAATCCGGTTGATCTGCATAAGGTTCTAATAAATAAGCCGTACGGGCAGTAATAACGCCGTCAATAAATTGTTTCAGTCCGGACACACGGAGTTTATCCGATTGATACGTATCTCTCAATTGTTTGGCGCGCTCTATATTGCCATTTAATACTGGCCATAAATGAATGCGTGTTGTTAAGTCCCCTTTATCTTCAAATTCTTTGAAAAGGCCATAATCATTAATAATATTCATTGACTCCGATGCAAATAAGTCATGGACAGCCGTTACTCCTAAGCTAGCAGCATGAGTAAGGAAATTTGTTAAAAGAGCTTTCTTTTCTTCCTTCGTAAAATCATAGGCATGGCGTATGACCGCATCCGTTGCTCCTTCATAGAGGAGGCCATTTGGTTCTCCATCGTCGTCCTTCCCAATCCTGCCGAAAGATGGGGATTCCGTATGTCGATTAATATTTGCGATCTCTAATGCCTTTGTGTTCACCCAAGCATAATGCATTTCGGCATGAAACATAAGCGCTGGACGATCAGGGAGAATCCGATCCAATGAATGACGGGTCGGTAATTTTTGCGTATCCCAATAACCTGCATCCCATGTAAATCCGATTACCCATGGATTTTCCGGATTAGCATCAGCGAATTCGCGAATCATTTCCAGTGCTTCCTCTTCCGAACGGGCCGCGAACAGATCGACACCATTAAGGGCAACGGCCCCCTGCATAAGATGAAGATGGAAATCATGGAATCCTGGCATGATTAGTTGGTCGTTATATTGATGGATTTTCGTATTCTCACCCGTGAAGTGTTTCATTTCTTCCTCGGAACCGACCGCAATTATTTTTTTGCCTTTAATGGCAATAGATGCGGGTTCAGGCTGGTCGGTAAGACCCGTAAAAACGGCATTACTTGAAATAATCATATCAGCTACTTGTTGAATCATAATCAATCGATCCTTTCATTAATATAGATAAATGCCTCTTTAATGAGCTTCTTCTAAGCCAAGCTCGGGAGGCAGTTGCCTAAACATTTTTGTTAAGTTTAATAGATAGATAAATCCGATGATAAGCCATGTTCCACCTAATAATAGGGAATGTTTGTCCAGCTTTGTAATCAACAGTCCAATAAGCGCCGTCCCAATAAGCGGGATTATCAAATATTGAATCGTCCCTTTAAAAGACCTTTGTTTCTTCCGGATAAAATAGTGAGCAATCACCGATAGATTCACAAAGAAAAAGGCGAACAGCGCTCCAAAATTAATAAGCGATATAGCAGTCGTTAAATTTAAAAAAAGTGCACTTAACGCAATCACACCAATGATCAAAATATTGAATACCGGGGTGCGGTATTTTGGAGAAAGATAGCCAAAGATTTTTTTCGGCAATACATCCTCCCTTCCCATTGCATACAGAATACGAGAGGCGCTCGTACCGGAAGCAACTGCTGAAGCAAAGGCGGCTGTGAGCCCGATTGCATTAAAGACACTCGTAAAAATGTTCCCGCCGACGTACATCGCAATGTCGATATAGGCGGATTCAGGATTTTTAAAAGACTGAAACGCTGGATAAATGAGTTGCAAAACATACGTACCTGAGATAAACATAAACCCGCCAATAAGCGTGATGATATAAATCGCTCTCGGCAATGTTTTCCTAGGTTCCTTAGTCTCTTCTGACAACGTAGTAACGGCATCAAAGCCTAAAAAAGAAAAACATAAAATAGGAATAATAGATAGTAGCGTTGGTACTTTAATGTGAGAATCATAGAAGGGAACGGTTGAAAATAGTGTCCCTGCTCCTCTTCCTGCAAAAATCCCTTTAATTGACAAAACCAGAAACAGTACAAACGAAAAAACTTGTAAGAGAAGCAAGATGGTATTAAAATTCGCTGCTAATTTAATACCTAGGATGTTGACAATCGTAATAATCACAATAAATGAAATGATCCAAACAAACATTGGAACGGATGGGAACATTGCATGCAGTGCGATTGCATTGAGAAGGGAACTGATCATCGGGCTAAACACATAATCAAGGATGATGGTCCAACCAACGAGAAACCCTAAATGAGGGCTTATCGATTTTTGCGCAAACGTATAAGCTGCCCCTGCATTTGGGAACGCTTTCACCAATTCCGCATAGCTATAAGCTGTAAATAACATGACAATTAGCGCAATCGCATATGCGGTGGGGAGCATCCCATTAGTACTTGTTACAGCTACCCCATATGTTGAAAACATAGTCGTTGGAGCCATAAAGGTTAAACCAAAGAACACAACAAATTTTAATGATAGAGAACGCTTTAGAGTTGGCGAGCTTGTTTGGTTCATAGATCAATCCTCCTTATTTGCCTATTAATTGTCCTTACTTCTTAGTGAAATAAACTACTATTTTAAAATCCCCCCAAAAAATAAAGACCTTTTGCCTCTATGATGGAAATCATCACCCCATTCAGATTTGTATGAAAATATCATAAAGTCTTGTCTAACCCCAGAGTCAACTAGTCCAATAAAAAAAACAGCCTTGAAATGAAGAAATCAATTCGAAGGCTGTTTTCAATTTATCTTTTTTGAATAGGAATTTGAATTTCATAATAGGCCTCATCATATTGATCCGTCAAAGAGATATCAACTTGCATAATTTGAACAGCATCATCGATTGGAATGTAGCCATGGCTATCGCAATAATGAAGCAACTTTTTGAGTTGGGGCAACATTTTCTCCCGTTCAATTCCACCATAGTAGGAACATATATATTGCCCTTTTTCTAATTTTTGTGTTGGCTGTTTAGGCTCCTCGTCCTGTACAAGTATAAATAATTGAGATTGATAGGCACTTAGGTTATCGGGAAACTCAGAGTTTAGGCGGATTTCATCAAAGTACTCTTTTTTAATAAAATCACCAAATTTATTGCTTGCCAACACTGGAATATCTCCACCAACCATATTTTCAAGTTCTAAGAGTCCAAAATAAAGATTTTCCTTATCCTCCCAGCCTATTGGCCTGTCCAGCTGAATGTATTCTCTTTCTTCAAATTGTTTTATCACAATATCCGAATTCTGATAACTATTTGTGAAATGTTCAATATTATTTAACCGGGTCATCAAGATTTTATGGATATTTTGTAATTCTTTTATTTTTTCCTGTATATTGTTCATTGATTTTTGAAGAAATTGAACGGACTTTTTTACATTACGATCCGTCAAAAATTGCTTGATTTCCTCTAAAGAAAAACCAATTTTCCTTAATTCCTTTATTGTTCCAAGAACCTCATACTGATAAATGGAATAATACCGATAGCCAGTATTAGAATCTGTGTAATACGGCTTTAGCAATCCAATTTTATCGTAGTGACGTAATGTATCCACCGTTACATTTCGCAGCTTCGCCATTTCTCCAATACTTAGCTTATTTTCCATGACCTTTTCTCCTTCAACTCAACTAACGGTAGTTAATCAATAACTATAAGTTTATTATACTATTTGAAAAATTCGGTATACAATCTAAGATTTTATCAAGCAGGGATAAAAATTTTTGGGGGTCGGGCACATTACTTAAAATTGCTTATTTATACTTACATATATGCAATAATTAATGTATAATTACTTAAAACTACTTAAAAAGGAGGCGCGGTTCGTTGTACCAAGAGGAAAGATTATTGTCAATCATGGATTTTCTAAAAGAAAATAACAGGATTTCGGTTGATCAAATTTGTTTATTGTTCGATGTTTCTAGGGATACAGCTAGAAGGGATCTTGTCAGGCTTGAGGAAGAAAAAGCGATTGTTCGTACTCGTGGCGGAGCGATTCTTCCATCTGTCCATGATGAAGTCAAAAACTATTCAAAACGTCTTCAAATCGTTTCAGAAGAAAAAAAGAAAATCGGAAAAATGGCTGCCTCATTAATTTACCCTAACGACAAAGTAATCTTAGATGCCTCCACAACCGTTCAAGCTTGTGCAGAACAGATTGAAAACATCGATTGTACCATCATCACCAATTCAATCAACCAGGCAGAAGTATTATCATCAAAGCCACAAGTAAATATTCAGCTTTTAGGAGGCACACTGCAAAAAGAACATCGATTTCTTTATGGCTCATCTGTAGTAGAAAAACTTTCTGAGTACCATGTTGATAAAGTTTTTATTGGAGTTGCTGGCATCTCGGAAAACGGATTTACCATCGTCCATGAGGAGGACGGCGTCGTAAAAAGAAAAATGATTCAGCAGGCAAAACAGGTCATAGTGCTAGCAGACAATACAAAGCTCGGCATTACAGATTTTTTTCGCTTTGCTGACTTACAAGATATTGATCTCTTGATTACCGATAAAACCCCTGCGAAAAAGTTTAGGGAGTTATTAAGTAAAAACAAAGTAGAACTCTTAACAGCGGATTTAGAAGAAGGGGATGATTAGAGTGGTAAAGCTACTTGCTGTGGATTTGGATGGCACTTTACTAAATGAAGAAAGCCGGATTAGCCAAAAAAATTTGGATGCTATTAAATATGCCCAATCCAATGGTGTTGAAGTTATCATCGCTACAGGCCGTGCCCATTTTGATGTTATAGAGATTTTTAAAGATACCGGGTTAAAAACTTGGATCATTGCAGCAAATGGGGCAACCATTCATCAACCGAATGGAGAACTGTTCCACTCCAAAGCAATCAATCATGAGGATGCCATTACCATTTTAAGCTGGCTGGAGAATGAGAACTTCTATTATGAAGTATTCAGCAATCATTCAATCTTTACCCCACAGAATGGACGGGAGCTTCTAGCCATTGAAATGGATAGATTGAAAAGTGCGAACCCTGATGTAAGCATCGAAAAGCTGAAATATGCGGCTGAGAAACAGTACAGTCAAATGGGCTTCTCTTTTATTAAATCGTACCAAGACCTGATTGGTATGAAAGAGGATATTTATAACATTCTTGCATTTTCCTTTCATGAAGAGAAGCTGAAAAAAGGAAGCAGCCAATTTGAGTATTTAGAGGATATAACGATTGTAAGCTCTGCAAAACACAATTTTGAATTTGAACATAAGTATGCTTCCAAAGGAATTGCCTTAGAAATTCTAGCTAACAAGTTAGGAATCCCTTTAACTGATACTGCCGCTGTAGGGGACAGCTTTAACGATTTATCCATGATGCGGGCAGCTGGAAAAAGTATTGCTATGGGGAATGCCCTTGAAGAAATAAAGGATTTATGTAACGAAGTTACCCTTCCAAATGTCGAAGATGGGGTTGCGCATTTGATCTATTCATTAATCCCAGTTACCGCAGACTATTAACCAGTTACTTAGACTCTCATTGGCGTAACGCATTTGCGGCGTGACAATGATGGTTTGAGCATATATTTTTTGAGTGCCCCGAAAAGGGTTAGCCGTTTTTGGAGGCTCTAAACTGTAAAACAATGCAATTCGCAGCTGAATTGCATTGTTTTTTTGAGGTGTAAATTTATATGAATTGTTGCTTTTTAGGCTATAATCCCAATTTCAAACAAATATCGAGTAATTACAAATAATCAGGCTTATATGCATACATTGCTTTAAGCCTGATTCAAGAAAAGTTACGATTTTTGCAAATTCTTCAGGTGTGCCATACCGTTCCTTTATTTCATATACTCATCCAACAACTTGTTAATTGACTGATTAATCTCCCCAATATTTACATTTCCTACTTTCGCATTATTCAATTCATATTTTATTTTTAATTGAATGATGCGACTGACGCTGTCATTGATTCTTTGTTCGGAGATTTCCCCTTTTTGAACGGCAGTCTTTAAGGAAGAAATGGTTTCGACTATTTTGTTATAATCGTGGGCTACTAAAATAATGTCGCTGCCGGCCTTGACTGATTCAACCGCAGCCCTGCCAATGGTGAAATGATTTGTGACTGCCTGCATCGTCATATCATCTGTAATTACAACGCCTTTAAAATTAAGTTGTTTCCTTAGAATCTCAGTCATAATCTTTTTAGACAT
This sequence comes from Neobacillus cucumis, assembly GCF_016107705.1. Next base: position 48,963 of record NZ_JAEHGC010000006.1, on the reverse strand, counting down.
AGAAGCCGGAAATTGGTCATCCAGTTTTGGTAATAGGATGTGGGCCACCATTACAACATCGGCCCCGTTATCGATGGCACGTACGAACGGTATTAACTCAAGTTTTTTTAGTTGCGTTAGAGTTTTATTGACAATGGGAAGTTCAAGATGTGAATCAATATCTGTATCTCCATGTCCGGGAAAATGCTTAATCGTTGGAATAATATGCTGCGACTGAATGCCTTTCATGGTTTGAATCCCAAGTTTACTTACAATTTCCGGGTTGGTTCCGAATGACCTATCCCCTATTACTGGGTTGTTAGGATTACTGTTGATATCCAGAACAGGAGCAAAATCAAGATTGAATCCAAATCCTTTTAATTCTCTGCCTAAAATGGTACCAATTTTATATGAAAACTGAGTATTATTGATTGCTCCAATTACCTTATTTGTTGGAAAGTTAATAAGTCCTCCTGGCAGCCTAGAAACGCTACCGCCTTCCTGGTCAACACTTAACAAAAGTGGCATAGGATTAGGAACATTATCAGACTTAATTTGATTTAACAGCTGAACCGTTTGTTGAGAGTTTACTAAATTATTAGAGTAAAAAATCAATCCGCCAACTTTGTATTGGGATATTAAATTTTTGGTATGGACATCAACTGTCGTTCCAGATATACCCCCGATGATCATCTGCCCAATTTTTTCATCCAAACTCATACCAGATATGATTTCTGAGACACTATTTTGATGAGAAGACTGATTTGGATCATCCGATTGATTTTGATTATCAGTCTGTCTTGGATGATCAGATGGCTTCGGATCATCAGATTGACTTGGTTTATCCGATTGTTTTTTAATTTGGGTATAAACAGAAATATGATCCACTTTTGGATTTGGCTCCTGATCTGCTGGTTTTGGTAAAATCCACTTTAAATCGTATACGGGGGTAACATGATAAACTAGAATAATTTGGTCATGGGTACTATCTTTATAGTACCGAACCTCATCTGGTTCACCGCCTGCTTTCTTAATCTCATTTAAAGAAATGGTTTGTAATTCCGAATCATAAGACCTGATATCATTAACTATTTCACCATGGTAACCAACTACAACATGCTGCTTTTCATACCCTTCGTAGATACCACTTGCCGTTTCCGTTGTTTGGGTAGGTTCACCCCAATTATTATTGACTTCCTTTATTTCAGTCTTACCGGAAATGAACGGGGCGTTTGCTACTTTTCCTTCCTTAGACAATGAAAAGGTTTCTTTTACTAATGCATCTAATCTTGAGGTATTGTCTTGAACCGATTCGGAGGGTTTCTGACTAGGTGGAGGTGATGTTATCGTTGGATTTTTGACTGTCTGCTTCGCACTTCTATCTCCTCCGAAAACAAAAATGACAACAGCTAGAATAAGAGCTAGAGAAATTACCGACAAAATCAGCAGTTTCCACAGGAAATTTCTTGGTTTCGTCATAAAATATTCCTCTCTTCCTTAATATAGACAAGAGAAAGAGTATTTCTTATGCTTAAATTCAACTGCTGAACCTTGCTCCATCTTGCCCGGATTGTTGACTATCTTCCCATTTATATGCACCTATTTTAGAATCATGTTTACCATGGAGTAAACTGCTGCCGTTTCCCCCTTTTATAGATCCCCTCTTAAATTTTAGATTGGCTTTATTTTTTCAATAACAAATACATAAAATAAGGCGCACCAATTAAAGCCACCATGATCCCGGCCGGAATTCCTTCGGGGCCAAGGATATTTCGTCCGATGGTATCAGCTAGGAGCAAGAGCCAGCCGCCTAACAGAATAGCAATCGGGATAAATAATTGGTGTCTTGGACCGACTAAAGCCTTAGCAATATGGGGTGCCATCAACCCGATAAAAGCGATTCCTCCGGTAACCGATACCGCAGCGGCAGCTAAAGAAACTGCGATACTCAGAAAAAAAATCCGCTCTTTTTCAAGCGTGATCCCCACGCCAATCGCAACCGGTTCACTGAGACCCAAGATATTCAAGCGATTGGATTTATACAAGGTTAATGGAATGAGAATCACAAGCCAAGGCAGGATTGCCCAGATAAACGGCCAATCAGTCCCCCAAATATTCCCCGCTAACCACCTCGCAATAAAATCCACTTTCGTCCGTTCCGCAGAGGAAATCAAAATAATCATCAAACCTGAAAGTGCCATAGAAAATCCGACACCGACAAGCACCAACCGAACGGGCTGTAGACCTGTTCCCCGTTTATAAGAAAAGATATAGATCAAAGCTGCTGTCAGAAAAGCTCCGATAAAAGCAACTAGCGGAAGAACATACACAAATGAACCAACATCGATTGGAAAAAACAGAAAGAATATGGCAATCGCAACACCAGCACCCTGGTTAATCCCGATGATTCCTGGTTCTGCTAAATCATTGCGGGTAATTCCCTGCAAAATAGAACCGGATAAAGCAAGCGCCATCCCGGCTAATAGCGTAATCAGTATCCGCGGCAAGCGAATCGAGAATAAAACAAATTCCTCTTTAAAAGTCCCCTGCCCTATGATCGTAGGAATCAGACGATCATATGATACCGAGGAATAGCCAATTCCGATTGAAATGATAATCGTCAGCAAAATCAGAGCGAGTAATCCCACCATCAGGATTCGCTGCTTTTTAAGTAATAATGGATGAATCATGAGAACTTGTTCCCTCCTTTATGCACAATCATAAGAAAGAAGGGTAAACCGATGAGTGCCACAATTGCTGCAACCGGTGTTTCAAAAGGAGCATTAATCGTACGCCCCAATGTATCGGCAAAAAGCATAAAGATCGCCCCTAAAATAGCCGAAAATGGGATAATCAATCGATAATCTGTTCCAACGATTGCACGAACGATATGTGGAACCATTAATCCAATAAAGACCATATTTCCAACAAGGGCTACTGATGCACCAGCAAGCAAGATAATGACAAGAAACAGAACGAATTTAATATAGACCGTTTTTTGTCCTAATCCCACAGCTACTTCCTCACTTAAACTGAGAATCGTCAGCTGTCTGGAGAGAAAAAGCGAAAGTAAGACTCCCAAGACAATAAAAGGAACAATAACCCGAAGCTGATGCCAGGTGGTACCAATCATTCCACCTGCTGTCCACATCGAGACATCCTTTGAAATTTTAAAGTATATGCCAACACCCTCAGAAATCGCGTAAAGAAAAGCTGAGACCGCTGTACCCGCCAAAACAATCCGGAGCGGTGAAAAACCGCCCTTTTTCATGACACCGATTCCAAATACCAGAATGGAACCTATTGCGGCACCAATAAAACAGGCGACCATGATTCCAAAATAATTGGTGGACGGAATGAGGGCAATGGTGATCGCCAGCGCTGCATTTGCCCCTGCTGTTAACCCCAGCATGCCTGGATCCGCAAGCGGATTTCTTGTTAACCCTTGCATAATCGCTCCGGAAACGGATAGCGCCATTCCCACAAAGATAGCGGCAATTTCGCGCGGCAGGCGAATCTCACGTATTAGGGAAATCTCTTGACTCTTCACGGTTGATGTTAGTGCGAACCACACATCTTTGATCGTGGTATCTGCCGCCCCCAACATAATGGAAACGATAAACATCGCGAAAAATACCAACAGGAATAAGCTTAACTTGTATATAAAAGGAATCGATTTTGTCATCACAATCTCTCATCTTTCAGAAAGAGGAATTCTACAAACAGAATCCCTCTTTTAAAAATTAGTTTCCTAGAAAGTCCTTTTTAAACGTTTCTAGCTGATAATCTAAGGTTAATGGGTCATTGAAATAGAATTCTTTTGCATTCACTTCAAAAACATGATTGTTTTTGACAGCCGGAATTTCTTTGTACGTATCAGTCTCCTGGAACGAGTTGTCGGTATCTGAATTCTTACTCAAGATAAGATAATCTCCGGCATACTCAGGAAGGGCTTCCTGTGATAAGGCATAGTATCCATCTTTTTCAACCATCTTTTTCACTTTTTCTGGCATGTTTAACTTCATAGCTTGATATAAAAGTTCAGTGCCGCGTCCCCAGTGATCGCCAAAAACATAAAGCTGCTTATCAAAGTTCTCTACAACAGAAACGGTTGCGTTTGAACCAATTTTAGCCCGAATTTCTTCACCGGCTTTTTCTGCCCGCTGCTTGAAGTCATCCACCCAAGCCTGTGCTTCTTTTTGTTTATTTAATAGTTTACCTATTTCAACATGTTGCGTTAGATAATCTACCTTTCCGTAGGTAAAAGTAACAACTGGTGCGATTTTTTTCAATTTATCTACGTTTTTCATCGTTGACAATCCAATAATTAAATCCGGGTGTAATTCTATAATCTTTTCCAAGTTTTCATCGGATACTTCTTCGACATTTTTCAGCTTACTCTCGAAACGCGGGTTCATTTTTGACCAAGAATCCACTCCGACAAGCGGAACACCTAACGCCATGACATTCCCGGCAAAAGAGGAAAGGACGATAACACGTTTCGGATGTGCCGGAACTTCAACAGGTCCATTTTCTGATTGGTATGTAATCGTGTCTTTCTCTTTTGAATCTGAGTTGGTTGTTGTTTTAGTAGGGTTACTGCAGGCACTAATAATTAGCACTAAGATTAAAATAAAGGGAATCATCAGCTTTTTCATTTTTCGTTTCTCCTTTTAATAAATTGTACGTGATGCACATTGGTTTATTGGTTCTTGGATCCCTTCCAATTTCAGCATCAATATTGAACACCTTTCTTAACACGAGAGGGGTAAGAACCTCTTCACTCTTCCCCGCTTTCACAATTTTCCCCTCTTTTAATGCAATCAGATAATCCGCAAAGCGAGCCGCTTGGTTCAAATCATGAAGCACCATGACAATCGTCCGATCCTGTTCCTGATTTAGTTTTTGCAAGAGTTCTAGAACCTCTAACTGGTGAGCCATATCCAGATAGGTGGTTGGCTCATCGAGGAAGATGATTTCCGTTTCTTGGGCAAGAGCCATCGCAATCCAGACTCGCTGCCGCTGACCGCCTGATAATGCATCGACAGGCCGATACTTAAAGTCTTCAATCCCGGTCACCTCAAGAGCCCAGTCAATAACTTGCATATCCTTTTTGGTCAAACGGCCAAAACCTTTTTGATAAGGAAAACGTCCATAGGAAACGAGTTCACCTACCGATAATCCGCTGGCACTTTCCGGTGTTTGCGGCAGTATCGCCATTTTTTTAGCGAGAATCTTCGTGTTCTCCTGCGAGATATTTTGCCCGTCAAGGATTACGGTTCCAGACTGATGAGGAATAATCCGGGATATCGCTTTTAAAAGAGTTGACTTTCCGCAGCCGTTGGAACCGATGATTGTCGTGATTTTTCTATCTGGAATTTGAACACTGAGATCTTTTACTATGACACGGTCTCCGTACCCTATTGTGATTTCATTAGTATAAAGGCGAACCATTTTTGGTAACCTCCTTTTGAAAAATACAATTGATAATGATTATCATTTTCACAACTCCACTTTAATGGCAATTATATCCTGTGTCAATCATTTTTTTAAATTGCTAAATTCATAGATTCCTCTTTCGCCCCTCCCTAAAATGTTCTCTATTGCCAATTAAGTAAAAATTGTGTATGTTTAATTGAGAATGATAATCAATCACAACTATTTGCTGGGAGTGTGAGGAAATGAATCAGCAAGAATTATTTGATGTAACCGTGATTGGCGGCGGACCGGCAGGACTCTACTCTGCCTTTTACAGTGGATTACGCGAAATGAAAACAAAGATCATCGAATATCAACCGCAGTTGGGTGGCAAATTACATATCTATCCAGAAAAGATTGTTTGGGATGTGGGCGGCTTAACACCTGTCCCCGGAGAAACCTTACGGAAACAGCTTGTCCAGCAAGGATTAACCTTTAACCCTGAAGTCGTTTTAAATGAAAAAGTGGAGTCCATCAGCCGGGACGAAGCGGGGATTTTCGTTTTAATAACTGCCTCAGGGAAAATGCATTTTTCAAAAACTGTCATCGTGGCCGTTGGCAGCGGAATCTTAAAGCCTCAAAGGCTGGAAATTGAAGGTGCTGAAAGATTTGAAGTTTCAAATTTGAATTATACTGTGAAGTCGTTAAACCATTTTAAAAATAAAACAGTCATCATTTCCGGCGGCGGCAATACGGCGATTGATTGGGCCAATGAGTTGGTGCCAATTGCCAAACAAGTTTATCTAACCTATCGGAAGGACAGCTTATCTGGTCATGAAGCGCAGGTTTCCCAGTTATTAAACAGTTCTGCCCACTGTTTCTTCAATACCTCGATTACGAAATTAGTTGCTTCCTCCCAGCATGATGTGATTGAGCAGGTTTGCTTGACCCATCAGGAAACGGGTGAAAGCTTTTCTTTAGAGATTGATGAAGTAATCATCAATCATGGCTATGAACAAGATGTGGCACTATTAGATCATAGTGAATTGTCTATTGAACGGACTGAACAATTTTATATTGCCGGGAATGCGACATGTGAGTCATCTATTGAGGGAATTTATGCAGCTGGAGATATTCTGATGTACGAGGGGAAAGTTAATTTAATTGCGGGTGCTTTCCAAGATGCGGCCAATGCCGTTAATAAAGCAAAGCAATTTATTCAGCCGGACGCCCCTAAAGCGGCGATGGTTTCTTCGCATAATGAAGTTTTTCAGGAGCGGAATCGGGAATTCGTTAAACAAATGATGAAGTAAATTCCAGTAGATTTCACCCATATTCCTTCTCTCTACTTCATGTTTTTTTAAAGAAGGATTAACAGGTTTATAACATCTATGACATATTCTATTAACAATATTTCTATATAGTATAGGTAGTGGGGGTAGCATGAGTGGCTACCATGGTATTTGGCGTAGGAGGAGCCGATACAAGTGAGCGGGTCAATATATTGGATTTAATAGCTAAATTAAAAACCGACAAAATTTAATATGAAGAGAAAAGAGAAATTATTGGGGACATATATCATGATAATCGCTTGATTTTGTCCCCAATTCAAGTTTATTGAAGACAGTTTTCACGTTTACTCTCCTGATTTTGTTTCCTACCGGAATTTTGGCAACACTTTTCGCTTTTACTCAACTGCTTTTGTCCCCTATCACCTTGTTGGAGTCATTTTACCTAAATTCTCTCCTGATTTTGTCCCCTATCATACCTGACACTTACCTTCATTTCTCCTTTCATTATGATATACTTTAGAAAGTGTATTTTCCAGAAAGGAGTAAATAAATGGAATTAACAAATTCTACTACTCAGACGAAATCGTCTTATCTTTTTTTCCTCGTAACCGGGATTATCCTTGTCGCCTTTAATTTGCGGCCCGCCATTACCTCTGTTGGGCCATTAATTGGAATGATTCAGAAAGATGTCGGACTTGCCCATTGGAGCGCAGGCCTGTTAATGAGTTTACCGTTAATCGTTTTTGCCGTCATGTCACCAATTGTTCCAAAACTAGCCAATCGATTTTCCAACGAAAAGACTCTGCTCATTGGCTTGGTTTCACTTTTGATCGGGATTAGTATACGGGTGATCCCCGTGACATTTTTTCTCTTTGCTGGAACTCTTTTGGCCGGGATGGGCATAGCGATTGGAAACGTGCTTTTGCCAGCTGTTGCAAAGGATAAATTCCCAGAGAAATTCGGACTGATGACAAGTGTTTATTCCACTTCCATGGGTTTCTTTGCATCATTAGCATCCGGTGTAAGTGTCCCATTTGCAATGGAGTTAAACCTTGGCTGGCAGGGAGCCTTAATTGTTTGGGGAATTCCAGCTATTGTAGCCATCTTGGTTTGGAGCTTTCTTGTCAAATTTAATCAAGGAAGTCAGAAGACGATCAGAAAGGTAACTCCAAGTTCCAATCAAATCTGGCGTTCAAAACTTGCCTGGCAAATCGCCATTTTTATGGGGTTTCAATCCTTCTTATTTTATGTAACGATTTCTTGGCTGCCTGAAATCCTGCACAGTCACGGCATAAGTGTTGAAACAGCAGGTTGGCTCCTTTCCTTTACCCAAATCGTGGGATTACCGGCAAGTTTCTTCGTCCCTGTTATGGCAGGACGGTTTCGTTCACAAGTTGGTATTTCCTTTGGGTTAAGTCTAAGTGCTTTAATTGGCTTTACAGGATTACTCATTGGCTCATCCTATCCGATTTTAATTATCAGTATTATTTTAATCGGAGTTGCCTTGGGAGGAAGCTTTCCATTAGCCCTAAGCTATATTGGACTTCGCGCCCGTAGTGCCACCCAGGCCGCTGATTTATCGGGAATGGCACAATCAACAGGTTATATTCTAGCTGCAATCGGCCCATTATTTATTGGTTTCTTATATGACCAGACCCACATGTGGACGATTCCATTGATTACTCTTATTATTGTTTCGATCATTCAAATGATTTTTGGAATGTTGTCAGGCCGCAATCGGTATGTATAAAAAAAGGTAAATGTTTACGGAAAAATACAGAAGGTATCTCCATTCGATTTTATGGGGATACCTTTTCATTATTATAAGTTGATACAAATCCCTTGACCTCATTCTTCCTTATAAAATCTCTCTCCGGTTTCCGGATTAAAGTAAACAACTAATCTTTTATTTGTAGTTGGATCGATTGAGACCTCATTTGTCCGGACGAAGCCCTTTGGCACTTGCTGTCCATGCTTCGATTTAAAGCGGCGATCCCAGATCAACCAGGAACCAATGATTACAATAATAAGAATGACAAGTTGGATACCGTAATAACCCAAAATCCATTTCATCGTCTATTCCTTTTCCGCAATAACAGCTGTTCCATACGCAACGATTTCACTCATATTCTGACCGATTTCACCAGAGTCGAAGCGCATCATAATAATAGCATTTGCCCCCATCGCCTGCGCGTTTTTCACCATGCGGTCGATTGCTTGTTTTCTAGCATCTTCGAGCATCTCTGTATACTGATTAATTTCTCCACCCACGAGCCCTTTTAGGGAAGCCAGGATATCCTTACCAATTCCTCTCGCCCTTACGGTTAATCCAAATACTGGTCCAATCACTTCTGTAATTTTATGATTCGCAATATTCTCGGTTGTTATACGATGTTCATTTGAATCCGCCCCCTTTTAAAATAAGTCCTACAAGTTTATTTTACTTTGCGAAGAATAGAAAATGCCATTACTTTTACAACATTTTGGTAAATTTGTCCTAAAACAAGGAAAAGTAACCCAAAATTTATAGGCAAAAGGTTCGTTAAAAATTAACAATTATTTCCTTGTAATAAAAGGCAGGAAAATATTATTCTTCTTAGTGAATATAGATGGAGAAGTTTTATGGATAATAAGATAAATTTATTTGATGCAATCCTTGGTACGGTCATTGATCAGCCAGAAATGCGCTTTAACTTTTATCAAGCATTTCTAGAGTTAGAACTAATTGTTCTGGGGAGAACTGCAAATATCGGGCCCAGCCAAGATGATGAAGGACCTTCGCTTTTTCTAAAATATATAGAAATAGAGAATGAACTCGTCCTCCCTGTTTATTCAAGCTTGAAGAAATTTCTTACGATTTTCCCCTCCAATCAACATTATGTACAGATCCATTCAAGAGACCTTTTACCATTAATTGATGCCGATGCTTCAATCGTGTTGAACCCAGGCTTTGACTTGAGTAAAAAAATGATTCCAGAAGAGTTGCTAACACTTCGCGACGGAAGGATTCTTCCCTATTTTTTTGAACAACTAAGTGAAACACAGAAAGAGAAATTCTTGGTATCACAAGTAATGGATGTACCATTCAGTACTTTACAGCTGATGTCTTCCTGCGTTCGAACAGTTCCTGCTATAAAAAAAGCGTATTTTACCAATATGTATAATCCGATTTTCGGTGGGACTACATTTCCATTGGTGTGCCTGGAATTAGATGTGCTGGAAAGGGAATCATCAGGAGAAATTCTTTCTCATGTGTTTACGACAATAAATAATAATCTAAATATCCACCAAAGGATTGAAAGTGCCGTACTCGACGATTCCCTTCCTTTAACCGCATCCATTGTGAAAAACATCGAACCATTCTATGTACGCTTAGACGAATTAAAGGAGTTATTCCGCTAGCGGCAATTTTTTTGAAAGGAGTTTTTTTCTTTTTGTCATCTATTAAAATTAATATAGATCATATAAAATCAACAAATCAGCACATTAAAAACTTATCTTCAGAAATAGGAGACTTAGAAAATAGCATATCCTCAATTAGAATAAGCATAGATCATCGAGTTGCCCAAAAAGGAAATATTGATCAACGCCTAATTCAAGCAGTAAAGGCAATGAATGAGCTTGAATTAAAAATGAAAAGAATCCTTGTTTTTATTGATGAATCGATGGATCAATATATTGAAGCAGATAAAACGGCTAAGTCTCCCCCATTAGAAAAAGAAAAATCCATTTGGAATCAATTTTTAGATGGACTTACTACCGCATATGACAGCACATAAGGATTTGTTTCTGGTTTATCCGATTCAGTTGTATCAACTGTTGATGGACTTTGGCAAGTTATTAGACACCCAATAAAAACGGCAAAAGGGCTAGTATATGTTGTACAGCATCCAGTAAAGACAGGAGAAGCCATTTGGCAAGCAATTAAAGAATCATGGAATACGGATGTTGTAAATGGTAACGCTGAAAGCTCCTCCCATTGGTTTGGTCGAGCATTTGGAGAGGCTGCCCTGGCTTTGGTGGGAACAAAGGGTGTTGATAAAGCGGTTAAACTAACTAGAGGAACTGAGTTAATAAAAGAAGTCGGTGGATTTAAGGTTACATACGGTATAAAAGGTAGTGAGAAGATAGTAAATAGTACAGGGAAATGCCTTGAAACTAGAGGTTACAGACCAGAACCTGGCGAAAGAAAAATGACAAGAGATGAATGGAAGTCAATTGATAGAGAGAAACGTATAGAAGCTAATTATCCAAAACCAATCATTAATGAAAGAAATTATGACCTTGTCAAATCTAACTCTAATTACTATACTTCCGAGGGTGAAATTATTTGGCCTCCAAACCGTGGTGTATTAGGTGACCCCGAAACCATGACATTGAAGCCAGGCATAATTATCGATAGATTTGGTTATGAGGCTGGGACGTTTGTTTCACCGTTTGGAGTTCCCTATGAAATGCGTGCGCTAGCACCTGAAACGTATCTAAAACCGTATAAAGTCTATGTAGTTAAAAAACCAATAGAAGTGCAGGCTGGGAAAATTGCTCCCTGGTTTGATGAACCAGGTCTTGGTATTCAGTATGAACTCAACCAATCAGTAAAAAAATTAATAGAGCAGGGAATAATCGGAAGGGTAGGAAAGTAATATGAAAAAAGATGAATTGCAACTATTATTAATCAATGCTAATATCCCAAAAGATTTATATAGCTTAAAAGGGGGATTCCCTAATGAGGCATTTTGCTTAAATAAAGAAGATAATATTTGGGAGGTATATTATAGTGAACGGGGTGTGAAATCACAATTAAAGAAATTTGATTCAGAAGATGAAGCATGTAGTTATTTTTATCAAACAATTTTGGAACTTCTAAATTAAATTTGGAAAATTGAAGATAAATATGTAATTATGAAAACCAGTTTGCCTAATCAGAAAAGTGGGGTATTTCCTGAAAGAACCCCTTTCTTTTTATAGCAAGGATACAATGGATAAGCACAAGCAGTTAACCAAACAAATAAAGGCAGTTTTATATTATCTTGAAAAAGAATGTGTGGCAGACTTAAATAGCGGTATTTTACAGCTCATATATCAAAGATATAAAAATGCATTGGTGGGGTACGTGCTTATATGGATAGTTATAGTGACTATCAAAACCCGTTATTAGGAGAATTGCATAAGGCTGAAAAAATAAATAAAGAATTATTATAAAAATAATTATTGTAATTAAGGGTATCTCACATGACTATTTAATTCGGGGATACCCTTTTAATAAGTTAATTTTCTAGCTAACAACTTTTGTAAACTTCTACTAAACAAAATAAATGCATTGTGACTTGAATACTGTTGTAGCGATGACAAAGTCGACCCTTTTTTCATAAAAGGTGATATTTTTATTTCCTATGTCTCGAAGGCATTTCTTTCTGGAAAAGCCCCATCTTCCATTTCTAAGCAAAATAACTCCTTCTCAAACATCACCATATCCAATGCCCTTATTCCATTTTCAAAAATGGGCGTGGAGTACTTTTTAAAGAAATCCTTTTTAATTTCAACCATCCTAAAACCAACTTTTTGATAAAAAACAATGTTCGCAATACTAGAGTTTGCGGTTCCAACAATCATTTTCTGTAATCCCATAGATTGGTATAGTCTATAAGCCTTTATAACGACTTGTTTACCTACTCCTCTTCCTCTATACTCTTCAACGATTGCAATATTCTTAAGCTCGACTATTTGGTTTGCTAGGGAAATAAATAATGCCACACCAATACATATCCCATCCTGGCAAATTGTGAACATCTCACCATCATATATGTATTCCTTCACTACTTCCTCACTCTCGTCAGCTAAAAGAAGATAATCAAGATATAGAATTCTTTTTTCTTGTACAACTGGCTCTAGTACAACAGTATCCATAACTTCCTCCTCAATAAATTCCTTCATTCACCAATCATAATCGGTATACTTCCCCCATCACAATCTATATAAAGAAAAATACTAAGAAAGGACAGGGTCAAAATAGATTTTTATGAAAAAGCTTAATTTATTTTGCTTTTTTAACCTCACAAGGCCTTGCTTTTGTTTACATTAACAATTTTAGAGAACAGCAGAGTATTTTTCTCTGTTGTAGTCTTTGTAGTAATCTATGAAGTAATCTCTGGTATTGCTTGTATCAAATCGAACTCCTCTATTGCTCATCCAGAGACGATGGACAGTCCATATTGAGCTTAGGATAGATTCATTTTTTACCTTAAAAGAAAGAATGTTCTATCCATCATCTCAAATTGGCTTGTTGCAGTTGCTCACAGGCCTTTCACTCTCCCCATTTAAGAATGGTATCATATTAATTAAAATGATTTGGGAGGACTAGGATGAAAAAGCTAGTAAAAGTAGTCGCAGCTATTATTGAAAATGAACTAGGTGAAATCTTGTGTGCACTCCGATCTCCTAAGATGTCGACCGCCAATATGTGGGAGTTTCCAGGCGGGAAAGTGGAGTTTAACGAAGATATTTATACCGCATTAAAAAGAGAAATTGACGAGGAATTGGATTGCAAGATTGAAACATCGAAAAAGGTTTTTAATGACAACACCCATGAATATGAAACAGTTATCATAAATTTGCTATCGATTAAATGCAAAGTCGTGGAAGGCTCCCCTACACCAAGAGAGCATTCCAAACTCATTTGGTTAAAAAGAGAAAATTTAGATTCATTAAAATGGGCACCTGCTGATATCCCCGCTGTTCGGCAATTAATCCATGAAAAATAGTCTTCTTGTCATCGAAGACTATTTTTCACGTCAGATGCACTTTAACTAAACGTTTAATTAGTATATGCTATTTCGGACAAAAGCATTACTCTATTGGACTAGCAACTTTTAACCAAACGATTGATTAGTATATCCTAATCCTTCTTAATCCTTCGCGGCCGTATAACTAGTTCCCCACCACAATTAGGGCAAACACCATTCATCTCTTTTGTACAATCATGACAGAAAGTACATTCGTAACTACAGATATAAGCTTCCCCTTCCTGCTGAACTGGTTGATTGCATTTTTCACACACACTCCGCATTTCTAACGCCATCACAAATACCCCCTATTTTACTAAATTTAATAACCTTGACCACGAAATATTCCGACCGGTAACCACAACCGCTATCTTACGTCCCTTTATTTCTATCCCTAATTGTTTCAATGCTGCTATCCCCGCCGCACCCGAGGGTTCCACAATATATTGATGCTTCAACATTAATTTCATCGCTTCTATGATTTCTTCATCGGTTACAGTTAAAATTCGATCAATATGTTTATAGATAACCGGAAACGTTACCGTCTCCAGTTCAATTGGCCCGCTCAGTCCCTCTGCAATTGAAGGCTGCAAATCAACTGGACAGACTTCACCATTTTGATGCCAAACAGCAAAAGTTGGGCTGTTCTTGGTTTGAACACCCCAAACCTTAATATTTGGATTTATTGATTTAAGAGCAATACACAAACCAGCTGTGAGTCCCCCACCACCTAAACAAGTAATGACGGTGTCAACCTCGGTTAAGTCTTCTAAAATCTCTAAACCAATCGTTCCTCCCGCTTCAATCATGCTCCAATTATTGTAAGCAGACACGAAAGTATAGCCAGTTTCTTTAGCAGCCTTTAATGCCGATACCCTCGCTTCCTCAATCGAATCAAAATAAGTTATCGTGGCCCCGTAGCTTTCTAGCGCCTTCACTTTACTCGCGTCTGCATCAAACGGCAAATAAACAGACGCTGGAACGTTCAATTTATGAGCAGCATAGGCTAATCCGATTCCATGATTTCCGGCAGAAGGTGCAATAACACCAGGTTCACGTTTATTTTTTTCCAAAGTTAATAGCTTATTGAAAGCTCCTCTTGCCTTGAAACTGCCGGTTACCTGAAGGTTTTCCAGTTTTAAATAAATATCTGAATCAGATAAGCGACTAAGCTCTCCGTTGTATTCCAGTGGCGTATGGCGGATGTAAGGCTTAATCCGACCATGTGCTTGGATGATATGCTGTAATGTTATTAAGTCAGAATTCATAACGATCAACTCCCTTATCAACATTCTACTCGCATAGACGCATCAGAAGATAATACTATTAAGTTATATAGTTATAACCTTTTGTTATGACTTTAGTTTTCAGTTCAATAATGGAATGTTTTGTAATACACTATGACTACCAATACTTTTCAAGGATTTGATCCGAATGTTCAAACTTATTCAACTTCATTATTTCGTTACCACAGTTGAAGCGGGAAGTGTGACTCAAGCTGCTAAAAACCTCTTTATCTCTCAGCCAGCTCTCTCAAAACAATTATCCTTACTTGAAAAAGAACTTAATTGTGAACTAATTCAGCGGAAAACCTCGGGAATCGAGCTAACGAAAGCAGGAAAATATTTTTATGACAAAGCCGTTGTCATCCTAAGAGATGCAGAAAGTCTGGCCAAATCTATGGAGGCTTTCTCCAGTAAAAAAACAATTATGATTGGGGCGCTTCCTAGTATCGGAAGCTATTTTTTGCCAAGTGTAATCAGTAAAATCGGTTCATCCTTTAAGGTAGATTTAACAATAAAAGACACCACTCAGGAATTAATCGACCTATTGGATTCTGACTCTATTGATTTTGCCTATGTACAGGACACTAGAAAACTTAAAGGTAATATAAAATGTAAAGAACTATTCTGGGAGTCATACGATGCTATAGTACCTGGATTACAGGCTAGTGAATCAACAATCACTCTAGACGAATTTCTACAGCACAACTTAATTCTTCATAAACATCCGTGTGATATCCGCGTGTACATTGAGAAATATTGCAGGGATCAAAGCCTGGATTTCAATGTATCAATTGATCTTGAAGCCAATGAATCGATTATCCCTTTTGTCAGTAAAGGTATTGGCTCATCAGTCTTGCCTAGAATGGTAACCAGCCAAGTCCAAGATCATTCTACTAAAATCCTTCTTCTTGAAGGGGAAAAACTACAGAGGCGTGTGGATTTTTTATATAAACCGATGTTGAAAGAGATTGCTTTGAAGCTGATTGCTTACTCGCTTGAGTCTTCTAGCATTTAACTGAATAAATACAAGAACTAATTGTTATTCTTAATCAAGCTCACGCTATAATTCACATTAATGTCCAGTTCTTAAATTGGTACATGAAAACTAGTCTTCTTACATCGAAGACTAGTTTATTTATATTTTTTAACTAAACGTTTAATTAGTATATGCTATTGCGGGTAAAAGCTTTATTCTACTGGATTAGCCGCTTTTAACCAAACGTTTGATTAGTATAGACTAATTCTTTCTATTCCTCCGTGGTCGAATCACTAGTTCCCCCCAATTTGGACAAATACTGCCTAAACATCAATAATAAAGAAATAGGATTTTCTTTCAGATACAAAAAAGAAACCCCAACATTGTAGGGTTCATCTTGTTATAAAATATTTTTATTTGCCCTTGGCACAAGATAAGAAGGCATTTCTTCCTTCAATCGCCAAACAAAATTCATCGGCTTGCTGCCTGAATGGCTGACATGGTCAGCAGTTCCAAGGAAAACAAATGGTGCTGTATAACCATTTTCCTTTTTATACTCTCTGACAAACAGTGCTATTTTATGATTATTCTTTTTATGGTTAATATAGCGTTCAGCTATTTTACTTCCCTCCGCCACACGACTTTGCGTTTGCCAATGAAAAAGATGTTCATTAATCGCATAATCGTCATACAAAGTAGATGGTGAAAAATCCTTCTCTGATTTATTTAACGTTATGAAAAAGATATCAAGCTTCTTACTTTCAAAGTGTTTTACTCCCTCACGAAATGCTGGGCTAGTGCTCTCATTGTAATACCCAAGAGCCGCTAGAATCTGAGAAGTGTTATAACTACAATGAACACCTAATGGACAATAAAAATTAAAGTCATTCTCAAATTCCATTGTTTCTAATGACTGATAAAGGAACTGCAAGATTTCCTTAATCTCATCACGAAACTCTGGCTGCGCCAAAATTCTAGCTACCCCTTCCTCAAGGGTAATAAAGCCTTCATTGGCAGGGTGAGAATTATAAAATGAATAATAGAAGATTGCCAACATCAATTGCTCTTCCTCATTCTGAACCGTTCGTAAATCAATATATTTCACCAAAAATTGCAGCAACTTTTTTGAGTTTAAATGAAATAAATTAGGCAAACGCTTCATCACTACTTTTTCATCAGTGAACTCAAAATTGGGTGCTACACCTGCTTCTACCATCATCCGGCTATAACTACGGTCGCCATTTTTTCCATAAAAATCATAAATCGAAAGGTGATAATGCTTTAAAAAGCTCGCCAGCGTTAGAGACATACCCGTGTCTTCCTCAAAATATTTCATCTTGGCAATCAAGTTTCCACGAGTATTGGCACTGGATTTAATGTTTCTTAATATATAATCCTTCGCCTGCTTTTCTAATTGAACAAAGCAGCCTTTTGGCAAATGAAAGAACCCATTTTCTAGGTAGTGTTGGACCGAATGCTTTGTTTTTCCAATCAAGGCCCGAAACTTTTCTTCAAAATTATAGTTTTTATGAGCTTGCCCAACATAATCTAGTACTGTCAGGCATTCTTTCCTTTCCGCTAATCGAAGTCCCCTTCCCAACTGCTGCAGGAACACTGTCAAACTTTCTGTCGGACGTAGAAATAAAATGGTATTCGCTTCAGGGATGTCGATCCCTTCATTATAAAGATCGACCACAAAAATAAATTTAACTACACCTTGTATAAGCTTGTACTGTGCTTCTCTTCTCGTCTTTCCATCGACATTCCCATAAAGTGCTACAGAAGGAATACCAACCTTATTAAAGAAATCCGCCATATACTTTGCATGTTCAATTGAGACGCAAAACCCTAACCCTTTAACTTGGTCAATGTCGGTAACGTATTTATAAATACTTTTTACAATCTGGCTGCTTCGGTGATCGTTCGAAGTATAGACATTCTCCAATTCTCTAATTTCATACCCTTTACGGCTCCATTTCAATTTGGACAAATCAACCGTATCACTGACACAAAAATACTGAAACGGACTCAATAGCTTTCTATTAATGGCTTCCGTTAACCGCATTTCAGCAGAAATTGTATCATCAAAATAAGTTAATATATCCTTTCCGTCCATCCGCTCAGGTGTTGCAGTCAGTCCAAGAAGAATACTCGGTTGATAGTGGCTTAACAGCCTCTGATAGGATTCAGCTGCAGCGTGATGAAATTCATCCACGATGATAAAATCATAAAAATCACTTGTTGTGACTTCATATAGTTTTTTACTATTAAAGCTTTGAATGCTTACGAATAAATGTTCTAGTGACTCTGGTTGATGGGTGCCGACCAACATATCGCCAAAGTTTGGATCCTTCAAAATCACTCGGAAGGTTTCAAGACTCTGTTTTAAGATTTCCTCACGATGCGCAACAAACAACAATTTGGCAGACCTATTTTTGTTCTTAAATCGTTTATAGTCAAATGCAGAAATAACGGTCTTCCCCACACCCGTTGCAGCAACAAGAAGGTTCTTCATTCGACCAAACACTTCACGTTCTACTTGAATCTTTTCAAGTATTTCTTTTTGATAGAAATAAGGTTGAATATCGAAGATGAAATGATGCTCATTCTCGTTTTGGTTTTTACTTTTTGATAGAGCATTCTTTAAAAGCTCCTGATCATTCTCACTATCCGGTCTGAACATTCTAAACTCATTGTCATTCCAATAGCTCTCAAATGTAGCTTCAAATTTTTTTACAATATCAAATGAATCCTTTTCAGTAACCTTAATATTCCACTCTAAACCAGAGGTTAAAGCTGGATTTGAGAGATTTGAGGAACCGATATAAGCAGTACTAAATCCTGTTTCTCTTTTAAAAAGATAGGCCTTCGCGTGAAGTCTGGTCCGCTCCACATCATAGGAAATCTTAATTTCTGTATTAGGCAATTGGCTAAGTTCCTTTATCGCCTTATAATCCGTCGCCTCCATATAAGAGGTAGTAATTACTCTAAGCTTGTTGTTTGGATTTTCGGTAAAAGTTCGCAGTTCCTCAATAATACAACGCAGCCCGCTCCATTTAATAAAGGAAACAAGCATATCTATTTTGTCGGACGTGAGGATTTCCTTTTTCAACTCACCTAGCATATTAGGTTCATAATTCGAGCCTGTAAAAAGTGAACTTTGTGAAAGCGGGGTGACTGGCCGGACAATTTCACCCTTTTGAATGCTGCGGATTGAATTGATTCGAGAATAGATAGAGGTAAGAACCTCTCCTTCCTCCTCAATTCTAAGCTGTCGGAATTCCTCCTCATCAAGCCGATCACTTAATGTTGTGATAATTTCATTACAGGTCTTAATTTGATTAACTAATGCTTGCTGGTCATTACTTTCATTGTCGCGGACAAACTTAAGGGCTTTCCTTGTTACTAAGGATATGTAAGAAGATAAAAGTTTTCTGGCCTCTTCAACGTCGATGGATTCTTTGCCAATGTCGTAGGTGCTGATATCTAGCCCGTTAAGATCATTCTTTAGTTTTTGTGTAATAATTTCTTCGTAGATTCCTTGTTTGAGCATGATAATACTCCTTGTATTTTCCATTTATAATACTATTATTTAACATTTTCTTTGTTATATATAGTAAACCCTTTATTTAGAATAAAGTTTTAATTTCTAATAAAAAACGGCAGATAAGTTATATCCGCTGTTTTCTTATTAATGTTATAAACTTTGTGGGATTCCAATAGTGGTTGGAACATATCATGGTTAAATTCCCAAAACAAATATCTCTACATTTAATAATCAAAGACTTTACAAATTATTTATTTCTTCCTCCTGGTTTAAAATCATTTCTGCACTATTTGAGAAAGTTACTCCTGTGAAGCAAATATGTCCGCGCAGTACTCTCCGTTAATAGTCCTATTTTTTTGCTTCCTTAACCTCTCTCTCATATTGATCATATAATCTATCTATTTCTTTATATATCTCTTGACTAACTTTCATTTATACCCCATAACAAAAACATCTCCTAAAAGAATCATATGTTTAAATACGAATCAGGAGGTGTTTATCTCTTGTCTCATTTTATTGGGTCACTCTCTTGGTGCCCGGCACGGACTTTTTCGGGGCCGTTTAGCCCGAACTTGGAGGCGGTTCCAGCTGTTAGGTGCGCTGTGAGCTCGAATATGTCCCCGTTGACGTCCAATGGCGTCGTAGAGCTAGATACGGTCACGTCCTTGGCGTTGAAGGCGGCTCCGTTGTGGAGTTCATTGCGGGCGTTGACTGATTGCTGCATGAGCCGCACCTTCCCTTCGATCTTGCGAAGCGAGAGTGTATATTCAATGGAACGACTGATTTGCCAACCTTCTCGCTGTCTTATGCTGTATCATTTACTGATCCATCTTACTGTCTGCCGGCCTTCTTCTAAGGGTACCACCAGCAAATTAACGTTTACAACGTTAAGGAAATATAAAAGGCCTAATTTCTTAGGTGTTATATGGAAGAAATTAGGCTTTAGGTACATCAGAAAAGCACCCTTAAATTGAAGATCATGTAACAATAATTTTACCTGAATAGAGCATATGCTAGTGCACAAAATCTACCCATTACTTCAATAACAAAAATGACGTATTGATTCCGTGTCTAAGTCATTCAATTCATAATAATGTTTGCAAAGGTTTTGACAAATTATTCTTACCATAATTTATAGCCTGCTTCTTTAAGGATTTTGTACCATTGTTCTCTTGTCATCTGCATACCCTCTAGCGAATGCAATGCTCGCCTTATGCGATCCCTATTACAAGTCCCTAATACAATTATAGGATTTGATGAATGCATAAAAAGCCATTTATATATAACTTCATCAATCTCCTCTAAGTGAAGTTCTTGCCTAATACCATCTAATACATTCTTCATGTTCTCTTCAAAGGCATTTGTAGGATTGAAAATTCTCCCTCCTGCTAAAGGTGACCAAAACATCGGATGAATTCCTTCCTTTAAGCAATGGGTCATTGTTCCATTCTGATAATTTTCTATTCCCAGTGGATGCAACATAAATTGATGTGTAACAAAGTTTACATCCATATATTTTTGTAGTGTATCGAATTCCAAAGGATTATGATTTGATAATCCAAAGTATTTAACCTTTCCTTTATCTCTCAATTCATTAAGAGTATCATTTAATTCTTTCGGATTAACTAGCAAGTCATGCATATGAATGAGTAACAAATCAATGTAATCACAGTTCAGTTTTTCAATAGATTTGTTAACCTGATTTATTATGTACTCCTTATCAGTATTAAAGTATCTCGTTTTAATATAAGGATTTTCATCACTACGAACACATATTGAGCCTTTTGTAATAATTTCTATTTTATCTCTCAACCATGGTTTTATTTTAAGAACTTCACCGAATAGTGCCTCGTTATGGTGATTTCCACCATAAATGTCAGCATGATCAAATGTTGTAATCCCTTGTTCAATACACCATTCAACAAAATCAACTCTTTGTTCTATACTGAAATTCCACTCATTCATTCGCATACATCCGATTACTAATTTTGATATTGAAAAATTGTCCTGTAAATTTACTTTCACCATTGGATACCTCCATAACATTTTTTGTTTGGTTCCCAATTTATATAAATTTAATCAAATATTAACAGTTATCTCGTTTATTAAGCTTTAAACCAATCTGTTCAACAACTCCAGCCCAACTTAGTTTCAACCGACGGCAAATAGTCGTACTCTTCAGCCCTTAAAATGGACGACCTCCTCCAAGGTCGGTAAGGACGAAATCGCCCCTACCTTCGTGCAGACCATCGCACCCACTTTATTACTGAAGGAAATGATTTTTGTTAGTTGTACGAAGTCATCCAATACTCTTTTTGGATCTCCTTCTTTCACTAACTGGGAAAGCACCGCTCCTACGAATGCATCCCCGGCACCTGTAGAATCAATTGATTCAACCAAAATACTAGGAACCGTTTCCATATGTTGGCCATTAGAGATCAATGTTCCTTTATCCCCTAATGTCACCGCTACTGCTTTTGCTCCCAATTGATGAAGAAATAAGGTTCCATCCGTTAAATCGGTGGTCCCGGAGATAATCTCTAATTCCTCCTCACTGACTTTGGCAAAATCAGCAATTGCGATTCCCTTTTTCACTAAGTCTATAAACTGTCCTTTTCTTCCCTTCCAAAGGTCTTGTCTAAAGTTAGGATCAAATGAAATAAATTTACCATCAGCCTTAGCTTCTTGCATCACTTGTAAATAGGTTGCTCGAAAAGGATCACCTAATAGAGCAGTGGCTGAACCAAAATGGATAATAGTGGATTCCTTTATTCTTTTTTGATCAAGATCATTCACCGTCAAATATGCATCTGCTCCACGGTTAAAAACAAAATCCCTTTCACCATTTGCCTTTAACGAAACGAAAGCTATGGTTGTAGGATGTTCATCATCCAGCGCAAGCAGGGAGGTATCGACTTTTACTTTATCTAATGTTTTTTTTAAAAATTGTCCAAACGGATCATTGCCAACTTTGCCACTGAAAGAAGCGCTGCCCCCCAATTTCACAATCGTTGCACAAACATTAGCAGGAGCTCCACCAGCCTGTTTTTCAAATTTTTGACCTTCGATTAAATCCATATCCACATCGGTGCAGAAAAAATCAATTAGTAATTCTCCAATACAAATAATCGATGATTTTGTATCCATTTCGTTAAACCCGCCTTTTCCAACTTTTTCCTTTATAAATCTGACAAAAGTGTCCACTGCTGACGTTCTGAATCCGGATTCACATCATTTAGTTTCAAAATTCCCTCTTTTGATATTTCAATTGCCCTTCCGTTATGCACAGATGTGATTCTTACAGTTCCATTATCATTTTTTGTAATTATCCAGCGCTGATTATTATAACCAAGGTAGGTGTACAGCTGAATTTTATTTTGCCCTGTATCCAGATCAAGCGCTTTGCCGCCCTCGGTACGTATAGAATATGAACCATACTCATCACCAGTTGGAATTAAGATCCATTTTGTCGCTTTGTCTGTATCAGCTACAGTCACGGGCTCACCGTTTTGAGACATAGCAGTATAAATCGCTTTGCCAGTTGATAGATTCGTAAAGCTAGTAACAGTTAATTTAGCCTCTGACAGATTGCTAACATTCACATTCTGGTAGGTTGCTTGACCTCCAAATACATTTAAACCAAAATGGCCTTCTGCAAAGGTTCCATCCTGTAAATCGATGATTTTCTGATCATCCACATAAATCTGGATGTGAGGTCCTTTCGCTTCAATTTTCACCTTATATGTCCTTCCAGGTTGAATAAAAGCAGGGACTTTCGCTATTACCATCCGGTCTTCAAAACCACCGTCAATCTTGTAAAAAAGACGAAAAGCCTTCATATTTGGATCAAGATTGAAGTAGTAGCCACTTCTACCGTCTTCACTTGCCCGGAACAGAATTGAACCCGCTCCTCCATTTGGTCCCAGCATCATCTCAGCTTCGTAAGTAAAATTTCCTGCAGTTTCCTTGGCGATATAGTTTGCATCACTTGTATACGCACCACGGATTCCACTTTCTGTAATAGTCCATTGGGAGGCAGAAAGATCTGGTTTCCATCCAGTCAGATTTGTAAAGAATTCACCATCATACACTCTTACAACTACACTTGTAGAAGCCTTACCATCTGGTGTAGAGGCTGTAATTACCGATTCCCCTTTGCTTACCGCCTTTATTACTGCTTTGGAGTTTGTAGATGAGTCAACCTTCACCACATTCGAATCACTAGATGTCCATTTAATTGGCTGCGTTCCCTTTCCTTTTCCGTTCTCTACGGAAGCAAACAGATTTAGATTATCACCAATATTCATCTCTCTTTGATTTGTATCCATTACAATACTTGTTTCTTCATCTGCTTTTTGATTCCAAATATTTTCTAGTGGATGTACTTTTAATGAAATAACCTTCACTTCTCCTCCCTTTGTGTAGAAGTTCATACTACTCCTTGAAGGATCAGGAAAAATTACATCAGATAAAACAACTTTTCCATCATTTGCAAATACTTCAATGGACGAATCATCAACAAATATATTCATTTTGATCCGTTTATTTTCCGGTTTTAAAGGAGCTTCATGCAGAGTCGAAAAAAGACTTGAGAAATCAGTCTCTCCTGACTTAGCACGATCGACAAATATTTGATTATCTGCTGGTTTGTATCCAACAACTGTTTTTTGGTCAGCCCCTTCACGAACTTGTAAACCAAATTCTGTTAATTCATTGGAAGAAGGAATTTCAATTTCAGCTTCAATTTCAAAGGCTCCTGAAGAGATTCCTTTCAACAAGTTTGAAGAATTCGACGGATTTACAACCTTGTTCTCTGTCTGAAAAATGGTACTACGAATTGTTTGAAGCTCCTTAATTGGGCTTTGTGCAAGTCTTATCCCATCATCTGTTTTCACCAATCTTACTTCTCTTGGAATCGTCAATTCTCCCTTCCAGCCCGTTGTTGGGAAAGCGAATGGATAATCCCAGTTGGTCATCCATGCCATCATCACACGGCGGTTATCCGGCATATCGGAAAAGGAGGTAGACGCATAAAACTCCTTTCCGTAATCCGTTTTCAGCACTTTACCTGCAGGATTGTCATTGATGTATTTACCCTCAGAAGTTAAATCACCAATAAAATATTCCGCATCGGACCCTTGCGTCTTTGGATTTGCCCCTGTACTTATCATTAGAACCCATTTTTTCTCTTTTGTACCATCTACCTGAAGTTCAAAGAGGTCAGGGCATTCCCATACACCGCCACGAACATAATTTCCATAACCAAAATTATCGGTGAGCTTCCAATCAATTAGGTTAGTGGAAGTAAAGAAGCGGATATGATCTCCTCCAGATACAACCATGACCCATCGATTGTTCGCATCATCTCGGACAACTTTAGGATCACGGAAGTCCCAGCCGCCAGGATCTTCTCCATTCTTGCCCGGGTTCTCAATAACAATTGGATGCTCGGTTGAATACTCCCAAGTACGCCCCTGATCAGTACTGTAGGCTAGACCAATACGCTGATTACCATTTGGTCTATCGGGATTAAAGGAAGTGTAGTACGCAATCAGCCCTTTACCACCGGAATTATTGAATAACCCAGAAGCATTAGTGGTATCTGCTACAGCAGATCCTGACCATACATGTCCGTTATCATTCCACGGCAAAGCTATTGGAAGGCCTTTCCAATGCACCATATCATTACTTACTGCATGTGCCCAAGTCCCGCCATCTTGATGGAACAAATGATATTCGCCTTCAAAGTATACTAACCCATTCGGATCACTGACAGAGCCTCGAGCTGGAGTATAATGATAATCGGGTCTATATTTTTCATTATAATAGTTCGATGCTGGAACAAGATAAATATCCTGGAAGTAAGCAGAACCGGATGTTATAGTAAATCCTGCAAATCCAGTACTGTAACTCCTATCCACCGCTTTTATAGCTGCCTCCGAATACCCGTCAACATAAAGTTCGATTTGATTGCCGTTTGTTATAATTTCAAGATGGTGTTTGGTACCTTCTTGGGTTTTATAGGAACGGTCGGATGTTTTGAGAACTGTACCATCCACCTTCTTCAATTGTGCTTTGACAGTACTCCCTTCTTTAATAAGTGCAGCCTGGTAACCTGTGGTTCCTTGATCATTTGTACGAAATAAAAGTGCGGCTTCCGATGAGTTTTGATCAAAAGAAACATTTCCTTCTAGTACAAAGTCACTGGCACTCTTATTGAAAACTTGTTTCGCTTTCACACCATCAATAACAATTCCCTTCAAACCTTTGATCGCTGGTTCCCAACTTCCTTCCTTATATAGAGATGGGCCTAGATTTGTTGAAAGTTCGCTAACTTTTACATTTTGAAATAATGCTGCACCATCCCATACATTAAGACCAAGAAAGCCCTTCTTGTATGTAGAATTCTTAACATCAATAATCGGAGCATACTTATTCTCCCAATAAACTTTGATATTATCGTTTACCACTTTCACCTTTAGATGATAGATTCCACCTTCTTGTACCTTAACTTGGCATTCCTCTTTTAATTCCCTTTCATCGCGTGCATCACGAAGACGAATGATTCCAGCATTTGGAACGATTTGCAGCATGTAGGAGTCCCATCCATCTTCACTAGAACGGAATACTAAGGTGGCATCCGCATTTTTGTCCATGATTTTTACATCTGCTTCATAGAAAAAATCTTCAGATGTAACACCTGATATTGCCATTACATTCTCTTTTGGTTCTGAAGTAAGCAACAGTCCTTGTTCAGTATCTTCTAAGGTACCTTTCCCTCTAATTTGCCAGTCTGTTAGATTCGTATTTGCTTTGGCTACATTTTTAAAAATGGTCGACCCCTCCCCCATTTCATTTGATTCGGCTGCATTGCCTTTCGCCGGATGAACAAAAATCATTCCCAATGAGGAAGTGATCAGTACAATTGACAAAATTACAGAAGTCCATTTTATTAAATTTGGTTTCATCCATTGACCTCGTTTACAGAATAAAATTGATTTAACAAACGCAGTAACAAAACAAAATTAGGGATTGCCTGTTATTCTTGCAAAATTGAATAATAGTACAGGCATCCCTAAAAGGCTACACATGATAAATTGAACTTAGTTGATAAATAGATAAGGATACTAGGTTTACACTTCCACCTTTTGTATAAATCTCCAATCCATTACTCTCTGGATGAGGGAAGATTAAATCCGTCAGAACCACTTCCCCGTCGTTTGCAAATACCTCCACAGAAGAACGGTCCACTAAAATTCGCATTTTTATTCGATTATTACTTTTTAATAGTGAGGCACCATGTTTACAAGGAAAATATTTGTTGAAATTCGAAACCCCAGATCGATTACGATCAATAAATAAAAAATTCTTTATAGCATCATAACCGATAATGGTTTCTTCATCAGCCGATTTTCTAATTTTAAAACCAAATTCTGTTGCGGATTGAAGCTCGAATTCAGCGATAATATCTACCTGATCACCTGAAACATCAGCCAATATATTCCCCTCTGGCTCGAAGGTAATATTATCCCAAGATTGTTTTTCCCTACGAATTGACTCAAGCTCTTCCACTGGAGTTTGAATCAATCTTACTCCATCAGATGTTTCATTTAATGTTAATTCCCTAGGAAGTGTCATAGCACTTCTCCAATCAATGGTTGGAGTTTCATTTGCATATTTCCAATTATTCATCCAACCAATAAAAATCCGCCGTCCATCTTCTTTTAAGATATCTGACCATGTAACGCCGGCATAATTATCTCTTCCGTGGTCTAGCCAAAGTACTGTATCATCTGAGTTCTCATTGGTAAACGAGACACCATCGAATTGACCAATAAAGTACTGAGTTCTAGAACCTTCGGCATAAGCGGGATCATTGCCAATACTAACAATCATAACCCACTTGTTTGAATTTAAATCTCCATCAACTGGTAATTTAAAAATATCAGGACACTCCCAGACACCAGCATGTGAACCAGACTCTACACCAAATTCACTTGTAAACTCCCAAGACATTAGGTTATGTGAGTTATAAAACCGAATATGGTTCCCCGCAGCAAGAATCATAACCCATCTATTTGTTTCTTCATGCCAAAATACTTTCGGATCACGAAAATCAGTGATGGAGTCCTCTACTAATACGGGATTTCCTTCATATTTAATCCAAGTACGTCCATGATCAGTACTGTATGCAAGACTTTGTCTCTGTCTTGGACGGTCCGAATCCGGATATTGATCAGCATGCGTAAAAATCGCTACAAGACCAGAAGCACCATTAAAAAATCCTGTTGAATCTTTCCAATCGACCACTACGCTGCCGGAAAATATATCTCCATGCTCATCAGGTGCCAAGGCGATGGGAAGATGATCCCAATGAATTAAATCCTTGCTTACAGCATGTCCCCAATGCATCGGGCCCCATGTCGTACCATAAGGATGGTGCTGATAAAACAGATGGTACTCTCCGGCATAATAGACCATTCCATTTGGATCATTCATCCAATTCGATTCCGGTGAAAAGTGAAACTGCGGACGAAACTTTTCTTTCACATTAATTTGATTCATTTGATTCGGTTCTCCTTTTAAATACAAATCTTATTTTTTTAGAAAAATAAGCCGATCAGAAACGAAATTCTGTTTCGGCTTAAATAGTATCAATTCATTTTTAAGAGATTCCTAACCTATTCTCCGGCATTATACTTATCTAATGCTTTTTGTTTAATATCAAGGAATTTAGGCAACCCGCTTTTGTCTAATTGTTTTAAGTAAGCATCCCATTGTTTATCAATTCCACCTTTTAAGATCCATTCCGCTTTCTTTCTTTCAACAAATGGTTTAATCACTGAATCGAGTTGTGTTAATTGATCTTGTTCTTCTTTATTTAAGAAAATCGGAGGATAGTTATAGGTAGCTTTCATATACGGAACATATATTTTATGCAAAACATTTAATCTCCAAGCAGCATCATCTGGCATTGTCGTTACTTTTCCATAGTAATCATTCAAGACAGCCAAAGGTCCATCAACATTGGTCTTCTGCCTTAAATCCCAAGGAGAGGTGTTTCCAAGTGGTAAATGTTTTAGTGATCCATTACCAGTTAGTTCAAAAATGTTTTGCTGTTTTTTATCTCCATAAGTTCCCCAGTTATTTTGTACAGATTGAATCGGTTCATAAGCTTTATCAATCCACTTAGCTGTTAGTTCAAGATTCTTATTTGCACTCGTAATGACCATTCTACCTCTATCAAACCCATAACCATTTGTCCGTGCTACATAAATTCGTCCGTCTGGTCCTTTTAATGGAGGCAGTGGAACGTAATCTTCATTATTTCCAGAAATATTGGCTCGGTCCCAAGTAAAGTATAGTCCATAGCGACCGTTCTTCCCTTTTGCTACATACGTATTCCAATCTTGTGTAAAGGCCTCCTTATCGATTAAGCCTTCCAGTTGCAGCTGGTGAAGCCATTCAATTCCTTTTTTATATCCCTCTTGATTGGCTGTATATACAACTTTCTTATCTTCTGATACCACATAATGATCCGAGTTATCCCCTAACCCAAAGGCACCTAAGAGCATTGCTGGATCTTCCCCGCCATGGTTGATCATGAATGACATAGGAATGATGTCAGTTCTTCCCTCTGGTTTCTTTTCTTTAAAAGCAATTAACACCTTTTCTAATTCCTCGGTGGTTGTCGGCATCTTTAATCCTAACTCATCTAGCCATTTCTTATTAATCCATGGAATGTCGTCTAACGCTTGAATCGCCTCTTTTCCTTTTCCAAGCTCCTCAATCCATGGGAAGGAATAAATGTGCCCATCAGACGCAGTAATTAATTTTCTATATTCCGGATGGGCATCCAGGACTTTCTTTAAATTAGGCATATATTTATCTATTAGATCTTCAACCGGAACAATAACTCCTTGTTTTGCATATCTCAAGATATCATTATCACTTAAGCCAGCATGAAAAACGGCATCCGGCAAATCACCACTTGCAAGTTCTAAGTTCCGTTTATCCGCAAATTGTTCCCAAGGATAATTCGTCCAATCGATATGAACATTTGTATCTTTTTCTACCCTTTGCCAGATTAATTTATCATTTGGGTCCTTTGGTGCAATTGGCGAGCTTTGTGTTAAGAATTTTAAAGTTACCTTTTTGTCTAATGGAAATTTCATAGCTTTCAGTTCATACTTTGGAGATGAATTATCCCCTTCTGCCTTTTCCCCCGAACTGGCCGAATTCGTACAACCTGAAGCTAGTAAACTTGTAATGAGTGCTGCTGTTACTAAAAAACTCATTTTTCTCTTTTTCTTCATTTTCCCTTCACCCCATTTAGTTGTTTTGGTTCATTTTTTTATCCCTTAATTGACCCCACCATTACTCCCTTTTCAAAGTACTTTTGGAAGAATGGATAGATGATAATAAGAGGCAAACTGGAAATTACAATACAAGAGTACTTGACCATTTCAGCAATTTGCTGTAACTGTGCTGTATTTTGAGCGTCTTGGATCATTCCTGGTCTAGGTTGCATTTGAACTAGGATTGATCGAAGGACAATCTGTAAGGGCTGCAAGTTATCACTTTTCAGGTAGATCATAGCATCAAAATACGAATTCCATTGTGCTACAAATTGGTATAATACTAATACGGCTATGATTGGTTTACTTAATGGAAGTAAAATTTTAAAGAAAAACTGGATTTCAGATGTTCCATCCACCATTGCTGCTTCCCGTAATTCATTAGGAACTCCTTGAAAATAAGCTCTTGCTAAAATGATGTTCCATACATTTACAGCACCTGGTAATAAAATCGACCAAATAGTGTCTAGCATATTTAAGTTTTTTACTAGAAGATATGTTGGGATTAATCCCCCACCAAAAAACATCGTAATGATAAAGAGGGTCATAATTACTTTTCTGCCAACAAAATCCTTCCTCGATAATGGATAAGCAGCGAACAACGTGATCGTAACTGAAATAATAGAAAAAGCTGTTGAATAAAAGAGTGAATTCCTAAAGCCGATTAATATTGATCCATCTTTAAACAATCGTGAATATCCCTGAAGTGTCCATTTAGCTGGATTAAGAGTGATTCCACTGTTTAATAATGTAGCTGGGTCTGTAAACGATGCCATAATGACATAAATTAATGGGATTAAAATAGCAAGTACAACAAAAGTCAAAATGATTCCGTTTGTTGTTAGGATTACTTTATCAACCCTCGTTTGATGCTTGAACATTTTATTCACCTCCATCCATTAGATTTAAAGACCTTCTCCTTCGTTTAACCGTTTTACTATTTGGTTCACACTGATCAGTAAGATTACATTGATCAATGCGTTGAAGAGTCCTATTGCTGTTGAGTAACCATAATCCCCCATTTGCAAGCCAATTTTATATACATAGGTTGGCAATATTTCAGATGTAGGAAGGTTCATCGAGGTTTGCAATAAATAGGCTTTTTCAAAACCAATGCTCATGATATTCCCGGCAGCTAAAATAAATTGAATCACCATAATCGGTTTTATGGTTGGCAAATCGATATGAAATATTTGCTGTAAAATATTCGCTCCGTCTATTTTCGCTGCATCAATGAGGTCTTGGCTTACGTTGGAAAGCGCAGCTAAGTAAACAACAGAGGCCCATCCAGCAAATTGCCAAATATCACTGATAATATAAATGGTCCTGAAGTAACCAGGTTCTGTCATGAAGGAGATGCTCTCTCCACCAAAAAAAGTGATTAAACGGTTAATTGGTCCAACGGGAGATAGAAAGATAAACACGATACCGACGACAACTACCACAGAGAAAAAATTTGGTGCATATAATATCAATTGGATATTTTTCTTAATAGCCACTCTTTTAATTCGATGCATCATAAGTGCTAGAATAATCGGTACTGGAAAGCCAAAAATTAATCCAAATGCACTCAATTTTAAAGTGTTCTTTAATAGATTCATAAAATCGGGAGTGCTCATAAACTTCTCAAAATTCTTAAACCCAATCCACGGGCTTCCCATAATTCCTTGCAATGGATTAAAATCCTTGAAGGCAATAATGGCACCGTACATCGGTACGTATTTAAAAATAATAAGTAGGATCAATGCGGGAAGTACAAGAAGGTATAATTGATAATTGTTCTTTATATACTTTAAGTTTCTCGACATCTTACTTCCTACTTTTGCTTTCCTAACTTCGTTTGGACGCTTCTCTAATTTTTCGTATACCTGTTCCACAATGCTTCCTCCTCTCTTGAATTATTTCCTCTGGCTTTACTTTAACAAAGAGACTGAAAAGAATATTTCAATTTTTTTGGTTTGGAGCATTTAATATTTTCGGCATTTGAAATCGTTTTCATCCTTAATACAACAAGCTTGATATGCATGCATCCATTGTGAAGCTATTTTTAAGGATAAAAAAATCCCCTAGTCTTTTAACTAGAGGATCTCATTTTTATGGATTCTGTATTTGTTTTAACCCTATGTTAATTTTCTCCACTGCTTCCTTTGCAGCAACTCCTACATCATATCCACCAAGACCAACTTCTTCAAATAAGGTCTTTATTGCGTCACTGATTACAGGATATGCCGGAGTAATAGGGCGATTTTTTGAAAACTTTTGTGCTTGCTGTAAGAAAATATTTTTAGGATATTGATTAAATTCAGGAAAATCTTTAGCTACAGAGTATCTGGCAGGTATGTCACCAGTTTCTTTCACATATGTTTTGATCCCTTCATAACTCGTAACATATTTGATAAACTCCCATGCTTCTTTTGAATATTTTGTCTTGGATGAGATGCCGAGTGCCCATCCTCCATTTGGAACGACCTGAAACCTTTCCCTAGGCAATGGGGCAACTCCTACATCTCTCCCTAACTTAAAAGAAGAATCATTATTCCCCAGTTCTGCTAATGTCCAAGAGCCAAGGACTGTCATCGCAACTTTACCCGATACAAATGGGTCTGGTGGCAATTCATAAGCTGCAACTTTATCTTTCTGGTATAAATCCTGGTAAAATTGCAATGCCTTTAATGCCTCTTTTGAATCCAAATATCCACTTGCGGTGGATCCATCTGGACTTAAAACATCCGCCCCAAACTGCCATAAAAGCGGCATTTTAAAATAGGCAGGAGACTCGCCATCATTAAACCCTTGTGCGGGATCAATTCCATACACTCCCTTTTTTGGATTGGTAAGTTTTTTGGCAATCTTTAGCACTTGCTCCCATGTCATTGGTTCATTGGGGTCTCTAGAAGGAAATGGGATACCTGCATTCTTAAAAAGGTGCTTATTATAAAATAGGGCTATACTGGATTCAACAATTGGAGCCAAGTAAATTTTATTCTGAAAACTCATTCCTTTTAATGTCGATTCGGGGATATCTTCAATCTTTCCCTCTTTTCTCATATAGGAATCGATCGATAATAATGAACCTGTATTGGCATAAAGGGCCAAGGTTGGACTGTCAATCGTCATAATATCGGGAGAGTTTCCAGTAGCTAGCTCGGTTCTCAGCCTTACTTCATAATCACTATATGGGAATGACCTCATATGAACTTTTATATTAGGATTGACTGCTTCAAAAGAAGAAACTAATTCTTCATATGCTTTATTTTCTGCTGCGTTTCCGTTATTACGCCAGAAGGTGAGATGGATTTGATTAATTTTATTTGTTTTTTTACCATATCCAGCTTTACTTTTTGAGAATGTATCCAAAAAAGATAGCGCATACAAGAAACTGCCTATAAGTATGAAGGCAAAAATAATTAAAAATATCCATTTTTTCATTTACATACCCTCATCTTCCTGCTTTTAAAAATAAAACTTATGAATCTATTGAATTCCTGAATTCCACAGGTGTTTGTCCAAAATATTTTTTAAATACGGTACTAAAATAGCCTGAGTTAGAAAAGCCTGCCAAGTTTGCTACATCAATGATTTTAAGCTGTCTATCTTTCAGGAACTCCCTTGCTTTCTTTAATCTTAATTGAACAAGATAATCACTAAAATTCTGTCCAACCGTATTTTTAAATGTTTCAGATAAATGAGCACTATTGATATGGAAAAGTTCTGATAACAAGGAAAGGGAAATTTCACTTGCATAATGCTGGTCTAAATATTGCTGAACACTAGCAACAATTAGTTTTCCATTAGAAAAGCGGGCCACTTGCACCTTTTCTATAATTAGCTTTGCTAATAGTAGGAGATACTCAATCACTTTATTATGCGAATTGAGCTCCCAAATACTTTGCTGGCACTTCCACATTAAATTTTGAAAATCGATTGTTTCAATATTATATTTTCTTGCGAGCGATCCTAACAAAAATAACACGCGATTTGCTGCAAATGTAAAGGACATTATCGAGAGGTTCCGGTCTTCGCCTAATAAAATGTGAATATTTTCTTTAAACGCATCATAATTAACACTTTCAATACCATTTGTTAACTTTCTTTCCATATCAGGTGAAAATTCAAATACTTCCTTTTTTACATTCGACCCATCCATCACCTGTGATTGTGAACCAAGTTGACTCTGAGTCCAAGCTAGTAAACTAGAAATATAACCTGTCTTATAATTTGCAATTCCACTGGTTACATTACCAATTCCAATAACCGTTTCCAAATTCAAAAGTTCTTTTACAGACCTTTGTAATTTTTTTACTAAACTTACAGGACTATTTTCCTTTTCTGAATCGAGAAGTAATATAAAGTGAACCATATTTGCATAACTGGGGTCATAAAAAAAATGCGTTCTGAAATGTCCCTTCGCAATTTCCTTACATACCATCTGAAAGGTGAGCCAAAGTTCCTTTAATCTATTCGGATTACCTGTATTCTCTCTAATTTCAACCGTAACAAATTGTACTTCTGTATTTTCATTCACAAGTTCTTCCAACCGTAATTGACGCAATCTCTCTGTTACCATGCCTAACTCCAGCCATTCCTCTTTTACTAAATAAAGCAGAAATTGCTCCTGGACTTCCTGGAGCTGGGAATGTACAAGCCTTTGCAATCGAGCTGATTCGGCTTGATTCCTCTTCTCTACCTCTATTTCTTTACGAATCTTAGTTAGTATCTCAATTAATTCATCCGGGGCTACTGGTTTTAACAGGTAATCTTTTACCCCTTCCTTCAACGATCCTCTTACATATTCAAAATCCGAATAACCAGATAAAACAACCACTTTTACGTTTGGAAATTCCTGTTGACACCGTTTTGCAAATTCAATCCCATCCATAATCGGCATTCTCATATCCGTAATAACTACATCGATATCCAAAGAACGGAGCAATTCAAGTGCTTCCACCCCATTGGATGCCTCCCCTGCTATTTGAAACCCTTCTTCTTCCCAATTCACCTTCATTCGTAAGCCTTTACGAATTTGTATCTCGTCATCCGTTATGATCACCTTCATCATGTCCTTCACCCCGATCAACATTCATACATAACGTAATCCGTGTTCTTGAATTCCTCTGAGATTCAATGCTATAAGTGAAATTTGAACCATAGTAAAGTTTCAAACGACCGATGACATTTCTAAGGCCGATGCTGCTTCCTTTACTCATAAGTACATTTTTGATGTCATTTTTCGTTTCCACACTCATCAGATCCGAAATCAATTCCTCAGACATTCCGATGCCCTTATCTTCAATAACAATAAATACCAAATGATTACTTTGTTTGGTTTTGATAAAAATTTCTGCTGATGTCTTTTCTATAAAACTATATTTCACAGCATTTTCTACGAGCGGCTGCAAAATAAATTTAATAATGGGAAGATTTCTTGTCCCAATATCCTCATCAATATCAATGGTAATTGCATCTTCATATCTAACCTTTAATATTTCAGTGTAACTTCGGATATATTTTAACTCTTCTCCCAAATTCACTACGTCACTTTGAGTATTTAGAGAATATCTCATCATCTTACCTAAGTGAATGCTAACATCCATCACTTGTTTATTTTTCTCTTGCATAGCTAATCCGCCAATAATTTCAAGCGTATTATTTAAAAAGTGAGGATTAATTTGCAGCAATAGGGCTTTGTATTCGGCATCTTTCCGGCGTAAATTGGCTTCATATTCGGTTTCAATCAAGTTTTTTAACCGATCAATCGTCTGATTGAATACTGTTATAAGGTAACCAACTTCGTTTTTAGCTGATTTTATTGTCGGCATAAAGCGTTTGGCGCCGGAAAAATCACCAATTTCTATATATCTCATTGCTTTTGCCAGTTTACCCAATGGACTAACAATATTGGAAGAAATCATGTATGATGCTAGAATCGTTATTAAAAACACGATGGCACTTGTTAATAGCAGGTTCCTTTGTAAATGTGTAACTTTGGCGAACAATTCCGATTTAGTCACTTCACTGATTAAAATCCAATCGCCCACTCCTAACTTTTGATAAAAAACTAAGTATTTTTCTCCATTATCATTCGTTTCAATTAATCCCTTTTGATTTTTATCATCAATTATTTTGACTAGGGTTTGTTTTAAGACCTTCTTAGGTGTACTGATCTTTCCCGGCAATACACTCTCTCCATTTTGATTGATCAAATAGGCATGGCCGTTTCTACCGATCTTGGTTTTATTTAAAGGTGTTTTAAGCAAATCCGATGGAAAATTCACCTTTATAATCCCATATGGAACAAATGTATTCATATCAAAGAGGGGCAAAATATAGCTATTAATATTACCTTGAGTTGGCTGAAATGGATCAATATGTGACCTAATAAATTGCTGCTTCTTTTGAGAAAAGTCCTTATACCAATCCACTTGATTTATGTTAGGAATATTTCCCCAAGTACTCGTACCATCATTAAGAACCACTGAAATAGACATTCCATTTGAATTGTTAACCATCATTGATGATAACAGCATTTTTAATTGATTCTTCTGTAACATTCTCTGTACCTCAGGTATATTTGCATTTTCACTTTCCTGTTTTAGCCATTTTTGTGTCGTCTGGTTTACAAGTACCTGTTTCCCTAGATCCTTCGCTTGTGTGGTGATCGAATCAATAAAAAGCGAATATTGGTCCATTGCCTCCACAGTTAGCTCCTGAGTCTGTTCTTCAATTATGGAAGTAAACCAGCTTGGGATAATAATAGAAAGTATGATTAATGGTATGGTTAATAAACAAGTAAATACCATAAATAAACGATTCCGTAAGGAAAAAAACATATCAGCCCCCCTCACAAAAAAAACGTAAACCCTTACAATATTAAGTAAATCTATAATCTAATCGAAACTTTATTTTCTTAATTCAATTTAACATATCCATTCCACACGTACCAAGGTTATTTCATTTCTCTAAGAATTCCCAAAAATATTTTTATATTTTAAAGAACAAGATCTCTATCGCTGATTAAATCACAATCCAAGTGAAGATTATTCACTTGGGTCTTTTCTCGCCCGTCGCATACTTAACTATGGTAATGACCATTTGCTTCAGCAAATGGTTTCCTTTCTACTCTGAGTCATCCTGCAAAAAGTTGCATCAGCAACCGTCAAGCAGGCTCGATGCCTGCGTTCTATAATCAAGAAAAACATCTGTTTTTTATCTATTCGTGAACCAACATTGGTTGTGATCCATCCGATGCTGGTTCATTTTTCTAATAATAAAGTCTCCCATTTCAATTGTTTCTACTTTCATATCTTTATGAAATCTGAAATCTTACTCCTCCTGATAATTAGTATTTTTATAGATGTCCTTTTTCCCTTAAACTTACATGGTTCCCGGTATGAGTAACAATAACATGGTCAAGAACTTCAATACCTAGAATTTTACCCGCTTCTGCAAGACGTTTAGTTATATCTATATCCTCCCTACTCGGGGTGGGGTCTCCGCTTGGATGTTGATGGCTTACAATAATAGAGGCAGCATTATTGAGAATAGCGCATTTCATCACCTCTCTAGGATGAACAATACTGGCATTTAAACTCCCAATATGAGCTCTATGTAACCCCACTACCTGATTTTTCGTATTAAGCATTAACACAAGGAGTACTTCCCTGTCTTCATCTGCAATGTAAGAGGCCGCTAATTGATGAGCATCTTCAGGTGAACGGATAGAATATTTTACAAACGGTTCCTGCGACTCCTTAATTTCCTGCTTGATTCGCACAACTTCAAAGATTGACATGAATTCCATTTCTCTAAACTCCCTTTCCTTCTTGTTTTTCGTTTTTCCATTTTTCTTTTGCCTTGCGAGGCGAATAACTTCCCCAAAAGGGGATGATTTTCCCCCTTTTGCAAGTAGAACGAAAAACACGCATAGGCAATGGGTCAAGGGCGTTCTTAGCACAAAAAGTTTTTTGCTGTTGCGACAGTGTCTTTAAGCAAAAAAGTTTTTTGCCCCTTGACCGATTGACTCGCTTTCTTAGTTTCTAGCCGGAAAGGTTCGGGTGTCCTACCGGCTGGAAGGTTAGAAAGTTTGCGCTGTTTTACGATTCGGAAGGCAAAAAGGAAAAATCAACAATAAAAGCAGCCATTACGGCTGCTCTCCATTTGTTCTTTATTCTTTTATTCTTTCAATCTTTTGATTTTGGTTTTCGGCTCGTTCGGTATGGCGGCGTTAACCGTAAATGGAACAGGAACCTACGGAATGTAGGTGCGAGCCGTACAGTCCGTAGTTATCGGTCCATTTAATGCCGAAGCGACATGTACGGAATGACAGAAAGGGTGCTTTTTCCTTTCTGATCAGTCCGTAGTGCTGCCACCTAAAAGAAGTTCGATATTCTTTGGACCTAGTTTTAAATTTTAAAATGTTAAATTCTGAAAAAAGTCGTAGTCTTAATGCCTGCAATTTGTGGACGGATGAAACAAAAGGGGAAGAATTTTATATGAATATAGGTCGTGGAATGAAAAGGAAAAAGATGGCTTTAATTGAAATTTCATAAAAATGTTAAGAAAAGGAACTACTATTTTAAGTTTAGTCATTAAAACTCGCTTAAAAATTACCCTAATGGTAAACCGTTTTTTGTTCATAGCGAATGAACTTCTGACATCTACTTATTGAAATTAAGTAGTTATATAATGATATTTTTATAAAATTGGAAAATGGGTCACCTATTATATACATATATGAATATTAATGTAATATAAATATATGATATTATATATGTTAACTTAGTTATTGAAAATATAGCTAGTTTTATGGTTATAAACTTTTCAAATACATATACATACATATTCTTATTTATATACACTAAATCTAATAATAAACGGGCACGATTGTACAACAAAGACAAACATTGTGGTCAAATTTAGACCTTTTGATTATTAAATAAATAGCCATTCTATACAAGAATGGCTTTAAATTTCTTTGTATGCTTTTTAATTGTTACGACAATTGTTTTTTGTGAATGGTTCAAATAAGAATAAATTCTTGCCTTAGCCTACAGTGACACCTTAATGAATTAATGTTTTAGCATTTGGTCGTGAGGAATCAAAAACAAGTTTGACATTAAAAAAATGTTCTAATACCTCGTTTTCTCCGGTCAATGCTCCACGCATCCTTAAGCCATCCACATTAATACGAGATTGTCGGAAGTAATTTAGACCTAATTGAGACCAGGTGATTTTTGATGCGTCAACGTTGGCATAGTAATCAAAGCCCTGGCTTTTCAAATAATGATATTTATTATTAGAATATTCCCTCCAGTCTCCAATATCACTGCCAAAAGCGAAAATAATGGTTTCCGTGGGTCCGACAATCGGTTCCACCTCTTGTTTCCATTTAGAGGTATCTTTTTTTAAAAGATCTAGGGATACTTTTTCTGCATTTAGGTGTCCCCAAGTATGAGAGGCAAATTCCCATCCTTCTTGTTTCATTGCATCGGCTACTTTTTTCGCTTGCTGCCGATCCTTTTTGATATTTGGATTTGGTTTATCACTATTTGGGCCATATTCACTCTCCGACGTTCGATATCCAAGTACTCCGTTATACCCCGTTAACGAAATAATTCCTCTTGCTCCCTTATAAGAAAAATCTGGGTGTTTGTCAACAAAATGATTCAAGATAGGAACTAGATCGTATGCTCCTTGAACGACTTTCCCTTTTCTATTTAAGTAGGTATTTGTAAGATTTCCATTGGCATCAAGTGTTAAGTTTTTGGCAAATCCGTCATTTTTCATGTATTCATAATAGCTAACATCATCCTGCGACAATACCAATGGTTTTTTATTTGATGGTAATTTAATATTTTGATAAACCATTTTCCCATTTTTGTTAAGTTTCGCAATATCCTGGATACTCACCAGGACAAATCCTTTCTCGTATAATTGATTTAAAATATTTTTAAATTCAGCGATGGTTACCATGTAGTCCTGATAACCTTGGGCCATGTCATCCCCGTCAAATGCTTTGGATGGGTCAACGATTAATGAGTGAAAAAATAAATGAGGAATCTTGCTATTGTCTGGCCATGTCACAAGGTTTTTCTTTTGTTTTTCGTATGTATCTATTGCATTTTGAATGTCTTCATCTTTTAAAATACTTGATTTTTTTAATAGTGTTATAGCTTTTTGATAATCATATTGTTGGGCTGAGGCTTTAGCCTTTGCTAATAGGTGTTCTTTATGTACTTTTTGTTCTATTTGTTTTATTAGTTCTAATTGTTTTCTCTTTTTTGGCGAAGAAGTGGCCGATGATTGCTGGGTGGTGTTGGCGGCACATCCGGCAATAAAGATGAGTGTAAGGAATAAAAGGATTTTACCTTTTGTTAAAAAAGAATGCTTCATGATAAATTAATCCCTTCTGTCTTATCCAAGTTTAGTGTAAATATTTCACAATATGTAAAAGTTCGGCGTAAATTATTGTCTTTTGTCTTAATTTGACATTAAACGGCGTAACTCCTGCATTAATTAAAAAACAAATAAAATCAGTCATTTACAATAATCATTTTATATTCCATTAAAGGGCACTTATTGGTGAAACGAAAAAAGCCCAATTTCTCTATTTTAATACTGAGTGAATGTACTGCACCCCAAAAGTTAGAGTGAAATTGACGAGGATAACTTGTTTTGTTTTAATACTTCATTATTATAATAGATGAAAGGCAAGCCTATAATCGGCTTGCCTTCTTTAAATCGCTCCCTTCCCACAACAAATTATATATACAATTAAGTTATATTAATTTATATGATTCAAGTAGAACCCATAATAAGGTAAAATTCAACAATTCCTTTCTTCCAGTAAATAGCCCTAAAATGAAAAATAAGCGCTTATCCTTGTTCAAGGATTGCGCCCGATTTTGGAAGATCAATTAATTCATTTTTAAAAAAACTTCTTCCCTATTAACCACTTCATTTAAGTAATTTTCAGATGTATAAATATAGAAATATAACATAAATACTTTTGGTTTAGAAAAGATTAAATAAAAAGTGGAAGTGAAGTGATTGCGATGCGTATTGTTGTTATTGGCAGTGGATTTGGAGGGTTAAATGCTGCTGTTGAGATTAGAAAAAAATTAAAACATTCTCAACATGTGATTACCGTTATTTCTGATAAGAAGGAATTTATTTTTCGTCCATCCCTAATCTGAATTCCATTTCACAAACATAGTATTAAAAAGTTCACTTTTCCACTTCGGCCAACATTTGAAAAGATCGGTGTTAGGTTCATTGAAAAAAGTGTCAAATCACTTATGCCAAAACAAAATTATGTTATTTGTATTGATAATGAAATCATTGAGTACGATTATTTAATACTTGCATCAGGAGCTTCTCCTGACTGGGCAAGAATAAAAGGAATAGAAGGAAAAAGCGCATCCATCTATGATATATCATCTGCTCTTAAAACAAGAAAAAGGCTTGAACAAATTAAAGAAGGTGAACCAATTGGCATAGGAGTTGCACAGGAGAATCCGAACCAAGGTATTGCTTATGAGTTTTTATTTGAGTTAGATACATACTTCAATGAGCGTCGTATCAAATGCCCCATGACGTTTTTCACATATGAAAAAGAGCTATTTGACGGCAATGGAAAAGAGTCAACAGAGAAGCTTGAAGTATTAATGGCGGAAAAACAAATACCATACTACTGTAATGTTTCTATTGAACAGGTTGATGATGGAAAGGTCTATTTGAATAACGGAGAACGACTGCCTTATTCATTTTTACTCGTTTTGCCTCCTTATAAAGGAAAGGAATGTACTCGATCATCGAAAGATTTTAAGCATGAAAATGGCATCCTTCCTGTTCATGAAACCCTCCAATCCGTACAATGGGAAAATATTTATATTGTTGGTGATGCAAATAATATCAAAGGAAGAAAAACAGGGCGTGCTGCTGAGCTCCAGGGCGTACTTGCTGCTGAAAATATTGTTAAACAAATTCATCATGAACCTCTTCAATCATTCCAACACGATACACTTTATTTGATGGAACTTGGAAAAGAAGGTGGTATGTTTATTAAACAAGGAACATTAAAATGGACAACAAGTGGCATGATTCCACATATGATGAAGCGAGCGTTTGAAAAATATTACTTACTTAAATTTAGCTAACTATATTATATATTTCTGACAATTCAACTAATTTTTATCATCGGTATAAATCAATATTTATGTGACACTCAGGTGCCCCTGAGATTTTAAGTTCCTTGGCATTCTTGCTTTGATTACGCCTTTGCAGTACGATCTCCCGGAGGATATTAGTTTGGCTCATTTGAACGTGACCTCTTTGCTTTTTAATGAGTAAGTAACTCACTCATTATTAGAATTAGGTATTTTCTGGAATCCGCCAATAATAAATTTTCATCAAAATGCTAGAGAATCATTGCCAGTTGAGTTTTAAAAGGCGGACGTTACAGTAACCCCAACTCTAAGAATTTTGGACAATGGTATTATTGAATGAAAAAAAATTAACAAGTCAATGAAAAATCCACCTGTCGCATTAAACTGGAATAAACTTGCTTATGATTAGAACAGGAAAAAGGCCATATCCAGGACATGGCCTTCTCTTAAACATAGTTGTTTAGGAATTTTGTAAACCCTTAAGTGCATTAAGCAAGTTTATTCCGTTTGGGCTTCCCAGCCCAGACACAGGATCCCATCCTTTTTTTGCTTTATAGGCGCCCGGTTCATTACTGGATATATTATTTCCGGTTTTAATATCATGAAACGCTTTACTGCTGGCCGGTAGATTATAAAGGGTTGGATTCAAAAATCCTACCGGATGGCCGAGCTGCTGATTAATTAATGCGATCAACCCGGCCCAAAGTGGAGCCACTGCACTTGTTCCCCCAAACACAGCTTGCTGCCCGTCAACAAGAACCTGATAGCCAGTAGCTGGATCAGCGTCTCCGGCAACGTCAGGTACCCCACGGCCATTATTGGTTTGAGGGTCTGCCGAAAGAGGGACATGAGCAGCTGTCTGCCAGGAAGGCAGAGTAAATACGTCACTTACTCCTCCTCCAGTACTGCTGTCAGGACCTTCATTCCACACAACCTCTCGTGTAATAGTTTGTCCAGAGCCAAAAAGCTTTGTTCCTCCGCATCCAAGAACATGAGGGCTGGAAGCAGGGAAATCTACATGAACAGTCCCATCGGTCACGCCATCGGATGAACCTCGGTCACCAGCGGCACAACAGATGGTGACACCAAGAGCAGCGGCATCCTGAAAGGCTCGGTCCATCGCTTGCATTGCCTGGCTTGTCCATTGATTTTCCGGGGCACCCCAGCTAATCGAAATAACAGAAGGCTTATTTACAGTATCGTGAATCGCCGTTGTAATGGCGTTAAGAAAACCTGCATCTGTGTTGGGCGCAAAGTAAACAGCAATTTTCACGCCGGGGGCAACCGCTCCTGCTACCTCAATGTCCAATGCCACTTCTCCATCCGGACCGTTTGGATTTCCTGTGGGCTGATTGGATGATTCATTCACTGACACGTCTGTTAAGACGGGTTGGGCTACTCCGAGGGATGAAAAATATTGTTTCATTTCATCAGGGTGATAGCCTCCGCCTAATTCAATAATCGCAATACATTGGTTACTGACATCAATATTCTGTGGAAAATGATAAAGGCTTGCTATTTGATCAGGAGTAAAGGATTTTGTAGCTGCTTGATTTCTATGTGGTTCACTCTTTTCCTCAAAAATACGAAAATGCGGCCGCAGCTGCGGACGGTTGTCCAATCCAATAACCGCTTCGACAATATAGGAGAGGTCTTGTGGGATATGGACCGGCCCGGTACGGCCCCGATAAGTACAGTTTTGATGTTCGTAGATGGCAAGCTGTACTTTAAAGGCTTTATTAAAGGCTGATGCAGGCCCGGCAAGCAATACAGTCCCAGCGGCAGCATTCACTTCTTTAATGGTAAGTCCATTGTTTGCAGCGAATTCTTCCACTTTGTTTAAATCCTCTTGGTCAGCACCATGAGATGCCATAAATTGTTCATGGCTGAGATGCTGTATCGGTGTTAACGGAGAAATGCTTTTCTTTTCCAAGAAACTGGTAACTGGCGGACGGCGGATAAGCAAGGTTGCAGATATTTCTTCATCAGGATGGATGGGAGTTGATTTTACGGCATAGGGTAACGGTTTTCGCTCACTTCCGGGAATCTTTACGTAAGGCTCCTGGCTGTTAAGCAAGTGATTATCTTGTTCCATGTTTCATCCTCCTTAGCTTTGTTAGAGTATTATTATAAGATGTTAAAACATTCCATGTAAGGTACGAAAGTTTACTTTTTATATAAATGGTATAGAGTCATATTTAAGTTTCGCTGAATGTGACCCGCAGCCTTGTCAGCACTGAATTTGTTAATATCCATGTTCTATTGCTAGCACCTCCCTTCATCTTCTTTTTAGTGTTTAGAGGGGAAAGAAGGACAGGAATTTCTGCAATTGATAAAGGATTATAGTGGGTTTACCGTAGAATGGAACCATGTAGAAATACCCAAACAAATGTTCTAGTCTGGACTTTTTGAATTACAATCCATTTAATGTTTTTCTTTGATATTGATACCCCTTCTTTTCATGGTAGCTACGGCAAAGATTAATCTATGTAAGCAATTGCTTCTGGCTCTCAGCATCATATTGATTGGCATTGTTATATTGATTGCATTTCCACTTCTGCTTTTTAATTATCTCAACGGGATTCCGGTCAACGGAACGGTTACGTTGAAAGGACTGACGGGCTACCGTTGGCTAGGTTTGGGCGAGGAGCCAAGGTCTTAAAGGTTTTCGGCTCTTGGAATATTGCAGGTATTGTGTATATATCATAAATAACATATATAAACACATAGCATTATATATGTTATTTATTAATGCAATATATAACATTATATATAGTAAAATCGAAATATACTTAGAC
The DNA here is from genome assembly GCF_016107705.1 of Neobacillus cucumis. The sequence continues at coordinate 4,360 of NZ_JAEHGC010000006.1, read as the reverse complement.
ATATATATTAATAAATATTTTGATATTAAAGAGGAAAAAAGAAGGAGCTATAAAGAAAACTCTAACCGAATCAGGGCTAGAGTTTTTTATTGCTTTTGATTCTACTAAATTTACAGCTTCAAATAAATAGATGTTGGTTTACCCTTAAAGACTGTATATTAAAGGAACCGAATTGTCTAATTTAAATCAATATATCTGCTTTTAAAATCGTAGCTTTAATGTAAAGAATATAAACTTCGTTACAAGGATACAGATTTATTTGTACAAATTTTCTATCGTATTTTGAAAGAAGCAGATAAAAGAGGAATGACTTAAGAATGGGTTGCAGGTAAAACGAAAATTAGCCGGTATACGATTAGTAAAAGGGTTATTCGTAAAATAGATCCTGGGGCTAAAATAATGATTTCTTTGATATTAAATGGAAAGAAAACAATATTAAAAAAATTGTCCTGTAATTTTGAGGTTTAAACAATCATTCCTCTCAAATGAATTTGCTGGTACTTTATTTTTAAAATCTCGCTGAGTGTCTTGTGAGGCTCCACCGGGGTACCGCATCAAACCTTTCTTCTTAGATTTAATCAATATATAGTGATCAGTATCACTATTACATACTATATATCGTGTTATGATGATTAGGAATTAACAAGATACATAATTAAAAAGTCTAAAAGGAGAGGTTTGTACATGTTCGAAAATACGATCGACATTATCGAGGAGTTCACATCACAGCATGAAAACAAGCAAACAGATTATCTGAAGCACGAGAATAGTAATTATGTTTATTCCCTTCCGCTTTTAAGGCATAATTTAACGAATCATGCGGAACAGGAATTTCTATTTAATCACATTCTCCCGCCTAAAATAGAAGAATTATATCATGAGGGGATTGTCTATGTGCATGACAAGCAGCTTGCACCATATTGTGTATCCATCAGCTGTATAGACATTGCGACAAAAGGAATTCCGTCACTGGCAAAAAATATGATCTCATCCAAACCAACGAAACGACTATCCACATTATTACGGCATTTCAGTAATGTCGTTACATTAATATCACAGCAGGTATCAGGTGCAGTCATGCTGGCACAACTATCAACCATTGCGGCTTCTTATTTATTTGATGAGGAAAATCGTAGCATAACGTATACAGATGAAGACCTTGTAGAACTATTTCAAAGCCTGATCTGGGAACTAAATATGCCACTCAGATCTGGGGCACAGAGCAGCTTTTCCAATATTACATTAGAGTTCGGGAAACCATCTGAGGAAATAAAGGATGATTATGTCGTCATTGGCGGCGAGGCGCGAACTATGCAGTATAAGGATATCCCAGAAGCTTACTTTGACCGCATAAACCAAGCAATTATTGATGTTATGAAAAATGGAACAGGCAGTGATGGGATTCCTTTTACCTTCCCATTATTAACTGTGCAAATCGATGATCATTTTAATTACCAAAACCCATTATTTATCGAGCTATTGGATAAAATGTATCATTGGGGTGGTGTTTATTTTGAAAACTTTAAAACAAAGCCATTTGAAGACCCTTATTACAAAGCATTAAACCCGCTCATTCAGGCAAAAGATCCAGAAGTGAGCAGAAGCCTTTGCTGTCGGCTGCAAATTAATTTAGAGACACTTTCCAAAGCGGGCGGCGGTGTATTCGGATCATCAACAGGTTCCACAGGCGCAGTACAGGTGCTCAATTTAAATATGAATAGAGTACTCTTGGAATTCGGACATGATCTGGATCTTGTAAAAGTCAAGATACGCGAATACATGGAAGTCATGCAGGAAGCTCACATGGAAAAGAGGAAATGGATTGAACAAAACAAAGAATTATATCCTACTTTCTTTGCCTACAATAAAAACTTGAAAAACTATTTCAACGTATTCGCCCTTACTGGTATGAATGAAGGCCTCATAAATATGGGCTATAAAGACGGGATTAAGGACAATGATGGTAAAATGATCGCCCATGAAATTATGCAATACATGACTGAAATTGTGAACGAATTTATCGTGAGAGATAAAGTGGCATGCGGAATTGAATATGCACCTGCTGAAAATGCTGCCATCAAACTTGCTCGCCATGACCTTAAATGGGCAAAAGCAAATGATAGAGAGATCTTCGTACAAGGTGAAGGAGAAAATCCATACTTAACAAGCGGCTGTATGACACCATTTTCCGAAGAGGATTTCCTTGAACAACTGGAAAATAGTGCTGAATTCCAAGGCTATGCTACATCTGGCAGTGTTTTGCATCATTTTCTCGAATCAAAAGTAAAAACAGAAAGCTTGGCAAAATACCTGGATAAAATTTTTGCCAAACCGATTAATTATATTACCCTGACACCAACGATTACGTCCTGTCTGACATGCGGCCAGAAGATTGTTGCGGAAGATGCCAAAAATATTCATCATTGCCCTGTCTGTGAGTCAACAGATATTGCAACATTCAGCAGAGTTATTGGTTATTTAAAAATGATCTCCAGAAATAACATACATGTAGATGACAAAGGATATTATGAAGGGAAATATAATTTCTGGTCGAAAGCAAGAAGACATGATTGGACCATTAGAAAACGGTTGAAAGAGGATGTGTTGAAGGAGGTTGTTCACCGCTAATTAGCCGGTGAACACATCGCAATGAAACTATACAATAACTTTATTCGGACATTTACCGACCTGCCCAATCATACGACATTGCTGCTCCATTCATTATCGGGCTGTCCGCTGAAATGTTTCGGCTGTCATAATTACGATGAAATCATTGCCAACACACCAAAAGAATACAAGACTACAGATGATTTATATGATTATCTAAAGAAGAATGGCTTTTTATTCGATGCCGCTATATTTAGCGGCGGTGAATTTCTGATTAACCCATTAGACGAGGTACGTGCCCTGCTACAACAGGTGAGAAAACTTTTTGACGGAAAATTAATTGTAACAACAAGCGGAATCTATCACCAAAAAGTTCGTACCTTATATGAGGAAAATCTCGTTGATGGCATCCATATCGATATGAAGTTGCCATACCATGTACTGGATGTAAAAGAAGATGCACAGATTTATAAGGATATTATGGGGATCACACCGAGCAAAAAAGTCGTCGATCAATTAATCGCAAGTGTTGACGCAGTTATTGAACATAACTCGATCCTAGACCAAGTACGAACAGTTCGATATCCATTACTAGATGAGGCATTTTTTACAGAGATAAGGCATTATGTAGAGGAAAGAAAAGCCTATCATGGGAGCATTGTGCCTTATTTCTTGAATGAATTTGTTTATCTAGGGAGTTAATAGTAAATACATAAGTCTCGCGGATCATCCATACATGTACGATGATTGCGAGACTTTTAACATGGGGTACCGTCAGGAAAATGGGCTTAGTGTTGTAAATCCGCATTTTTCTGACGGTACCCCTAATTGAAGTGATTGAAACCAAAAGATTAAACAGTTTTCGTGGTTTACATTTAGAAATTACATTTGAAATTGAGCCTGACTATGGTGGACACCACATTCCAGTAGGCAAGGACCGAATGACCTATCAAATTTCTTACGGCCCCAGGGTTAAATTGATAAATCACACGCACTTAAAGACCTATAAATACCCTCCTGAATGACAAGAACCATAATTGTTTATCAATTAACCTGCACCTTTAGTTGAACAACAAAAAAGTTGATGGTTATGCCGGGTACCATAAGGTACCTAGTGTTACACTTGTAGGGTGTTGGGCCCATGCACGACATAAATTTGATGAGGCATTTAAAAGTATTGCCTTCTTCGAAGCGAATGACGTTGGGTGCAGTGCAATGGAGGGTCTCCATTACTGTAACCAACTATATCGCATTGAGCGTGACCTAAAAGAGTTATCACCTATAGAGCGATATGAAAAAAGTTTAGAGTGCAGCAAGCGAGTCTTGAATGCTTTTTTGTCATGGTTAAAAATTCAAGAACAAAAAGTGTTGCCAAAGAGTGCTTTAGGACAGGCAATTACGTATTGTCTTAACCAATAGGATAAATTAGAAGCGTTCTTGGAGGATGGGTGTTTAGAAATTGATAACAATCGAAGTGAACGTTCAATCAAGCCATATGTCATCGGAAGGAAGAACTGGCTTTTCTCAAATACACCGAGAGGTGCCAAGGCCAGTGCCATTATTTATAGTATTGTAGAGACAGCTAAGGAAAATGGTCTAAATCCATATTTTTACCTTCGCTATCTATTTGAACAGTTACCCAACATTGATCTGACAGATCAATGTACCTTGGAAAAATTACTACCTAGGTCAAAAACACTTCCAATCATTTGTATAGATTTTAAAAACTCACCTAAATAATAACGTGATCCCC
>NZ_JAEHGC010000005.1 GCF_016107705.1 Neobacillus cucumis | reverse complement strand
TCGATTTTTTCACCTTCATAGGCACTATGAGGCCCTGATTGTTCCCACTCAATCGGTTTCTTCGCCTTCACGGGCTCTATGAGACCCTGATAGTTCCCACTCAATCGATTTTTTCGCCTTCACGGGCACCTAGAACACCTCAAAGTTCTCACGCAAACAACGTTTTCACCTTCACCGGCACTTAGCCCGATTATAAAATCTCGAAAAAGGGCCGCCACAAGTAGCAACCCTCATAGTTTCAGCTAATTTAGTTGAATTAATCCCTTTTCCAGCAAACGATCCACTGCCAGGCAAACAGCTATTTTAACATGTGAATAGGTGAGACCGCCCTGAACATAAGCCACATACGGTGGCCGGATTGGACCATCTGCCGTAAGCTCAATGCTAGCTCCCTGAACAAAGGTTCCGGCCGCCATAATCACATCGGCCTCATAGCCAGGCATATAAGCAGGATACGGAGTGACATGTGAATTAATCGGCGAGGCAAATTGAATGGCCTGGCAAAAAGCCACCATTTTATCGCGGTCATCAAATTGTACCGCTTGAATCAGATCTGTCCGCTCCGAATCCCATTTTGGTGATGAATTCATCCCCAATTTTTCAAGCATAGCCGCAGTAAACACAGCACCCTTCACAGCTTCCCCCACCACATGCGGAGCAAGGAAAAACCCTTGATACATTTCCTGAAGACTGTAAAGAGAAGCACCGGCTTCTGCGCCAATACCAGGTGAAGTCATCCGGTAAGAACAAGCCTCAACCCACTGTTTTTTCCCAACTATATAGCCGCCCGTCTTGGCAATTCCGCCGCCAGGGTTTTTGATCAACGAACCGGCCATTAGATCGGCCCCAACATGACACGGCTCCAATTCTTCAACAAACTCACCATAGCAATTGTCCACAAACACGACAACATCGCTTTTGATTTCTTTAACAAATGCAATCATTTCTTTGATTTCAGCAATCGTAAACGATGGTCTTGTTGCATAGCCCTTTGAACGTTGGATACCAATCATCTTGGTATTCGGCTTGATTTTAGCTGCAACCGAATCCCAATCAATTGAACCCCTGCTACTTAAAGATACACTATCATAGCTAATCCCAAATTCCTTTAACGACCCGACCCCGTTCCCGCGAATCCCAACAATTTCTTCAAGCGTATCATATGGTTTTCCGGTCATATATAAAAGCTCATCACCCGGCCTGAGTACTCCAAATAATGCAATGGAAATCGCGTGGGTGCCGGAAATAATTTGCGGGCGGACAAGACCTGCCTCTCCCCCGAATACATCTGCATAGACTAATTCCAATGTATCTCGGCCAATGTCATCATAGCCGTACCCTGTTGTCGGGATGAAATGCGAATCACTTACCTTATGTTTTTGATAACTTTGCAACACTCGAAACTGATTTACCTCAGCTCTTTCTTCAATCCTTTTATGTACCTCAGCAACTTGTCTCTCTACTTCCTTGACAATCGGCTGAAGGTTTTCCCCATTTTTCAACTGTTGAAACATTTTGTATCTCCTATTCTACACTTTAAATTTCTCTAATTGTCCTGTTATCTGGTGGTCCCTAAGTGAATATCCCCTGCATTGATAAAGCTGACTTTCCTCATTAAAACTGAGATCACGCAAAACGGTTTCATTTTTTAATAAGGACAACAGTTTTCCTTCAGTCGATGGAACTTCCACTTGATATGGAACCATCGCTTCAATAACGACACTTTCCATTTTTCTTTTTAGCTCATTCCGATCCTCTTTGTCAAATGCACTAATAAAAACAGATGGGGTATTGGCAGTCGGAACAAAATCCGGGTGCTTCTGATCCCTTTTATTATAGACGGTTAATTGCGGGATATCTTTAACTTCTAAGTCCTCAAGCAGTTTATTAACTGTTTTTTCATGATGAAAATAATCAGGATTGGACATATCGACAACATGAAGCAGCAGATCTGCTTCCTTCACCTCTTCCAATGTGGAGCGAAAGGCAGCAATCAGGGTGGTCGGAAGATCCTGTATAAAACCAACTGTATCGGTAATCAAGGCAAGGAACCCGCTTGGTAAAATTAACTTCCGAGTCATTGGATCAAGGGTTGCAAACAACTGATTTTCTTCATAGGACTCTGCCTCGGATAGACGATTAAACAAAGTTGATTTTCCAGCATTCGTGTAGCCGACGATGGCGACTTGAAAGGTTTTATTTTTCTTTCGTCTCTCTCTGTAGCGGTCTCGATGCTGGACAATCACAGAGAGCTGTCCTTTAATATCATCAATCCTGCGGCGGATATGACGCCGATCCGACTCGAGCTTTGTTTCCCCTGGTCCTCTTGTTCCAATTCCGGCACCAAGACGGGATAAAGCCGTGCCCTGTCCGGCTAGGCGCGGTAAAAGATATTGGAGCTGTGCGAGCTCTACCTGTAATTTTCCTTCCTTTGAACGTGCCCTTTGGGCAAAGATATCAAGTATCAGCTGGGTTCGATCAATAATCCGAGCACTGATTTCCCCTGCTAAATTTCTCTTTTGGCTAGGGGAAAGTTCATCATTAAAAATGACTAGATTGGCGTCAAGTTCTTCCGTTAATGCCTTTAATTCTTCGACTTTCCCTTTGCCTAGGTATGTAGCTGGATGGATGCGTTCACGTTTTTGAGCAACCGAAATCAGGACTTCACCTTGTGCTGTCTCTGTTAAGGAGGCCAATTCATCCATCGAATATTGAAAACGCAAATCGTCCATCTCTTGTGTTTGGCATCCAACAAGAATTGCTTTTTCAACGGTTTCCTTTGTCTCCGTATTTTCCATCAGCATTCTTCCTTTCGAAAAGTTCTTCCATCATCATATCAAATCATTCCAAAATTCTCTAATTTCCACCAAAAATCAGTTGATTTATCACCTTTAAATGTTAAAATCATATTTGTTTATATGAATATATTATTTTTATATAATGTTTTAGATAAAAGAAATTTTGAGGAGAAATGAGAAGAAATGACTTGGGAAGTGCTAAGTATGATTGGTACAATTGCTTTTGCTGTCAGTGGAGCAATTGTGGCAATGGAAGAAGAATATGATATTTTGGGAGTTTTTATTTTAGGAATTGTTACAGCCTTTGGCGGTGGTGCGATTCGAAACTTGTTAATTGGTGTCCCTGTATCGGCCTTATGGGAGCAGGGATTACTTTTTCAAATAGCCATTATTGCTATATTAGCGGTATTTTTGTTTCCTGCAAATTTACTGAAGCAATGGCAAAAATGGGGAAATTTATTTGACGCGATTGGACTTTCAGCTTTCGCCATTCAAGGAGCCATCTATGCTTCTAACATGCACCATCCCATAAGTGCAATTATCGTCGCTGCTGTTTTAACGGGAATCGGTGGTGGGATTATTCGTGATTTATTAGCAGGACGAAAACCGATTGTGCTACGGTCTGAGATATATGCCGTTTGGGCGATTCTAGCTGGAATCATCATTGGCTTAAAGATTGCATCTAGTCCATGGGAGTTATATACCTTATTTGCAATCCTGACCGTTTTACGAGTCTGTTCTTATACCTTCGATTGGAAACTGCCGATTCGAAGAATTGAACATTATTAAACCTTTCCCATATATTTGAGAAAGGTTTTTTTATTTATAAAAGTCATCAATCTTTCTATTTATATAGAAAAAAATTTCGATTATATAATTTAAACGGTACATAAGAAAAAGACGGGGATTGAATCTCCGTCTTTCTTTCTAATCTTCCTCAAAAATCAAATCATTGCTTCGCAACGTCATTAATTCATGCCGATCATATGAATTTAACATTAGCAGCCTCATCGCTTGGGCCCGGATCGATTTTTCAATAATATTTCGCACATAACGGCCATTTGAAAAACTAGTCGGACTCAACACCGCTTTAACCCAAATTAAATGATCTTTTACCTTTTTTTCGGCTTCATGACTGAAAGTATATTCTCTTTCAGCCAGCATTCGTTTAGAAATTTCCAACAACTGCTCGATGTTATAATCGGGAAAATCAATCACAAGAGGAAACCGCGAATGGAGACCGGGGTTTAAGGTTAAAAAATAATCCATCTCCCGAGAATAGCCGGCAAGGATTAAAATAAACTCATGCTGCTTATCCTCCATATGCTTAACAAGCGTGTCAATCGCTTCTTTGCCAAAATCCTTTTCTCCGCCGCGCCCTAGGGAATAGGCTTCATCAATAAATAAAATACCACCCTGCGCTTTTTTCACAAGGTCGCGTGTTTTTTGTGCAGTATGACCGATATATTCCCCGACAAGGTCAGCCCGTTCTGCCTCAATTAAGTGCCCCTTTGATAAAACATTCATTTTTTGGAAAAGTTTGCCAATCAATCTGGCCACTGTCGTTTTACCGGTTCCGGGATTTCCTTTAAACATCATATGAAGGGCTTGTTTTTTTGCCTTTAAACCCATTTCTTCCCGTTTTTTGTTGACATAAATCCAGGCATAGATTTCTTTTATCATTTTTTTCATTTCATCCATGCCAACCAAAGCACCAAGCTCTTCCTCTATTTCAATTAAAGCCGAATGCTCGGGGGGAATTTCCTTTGGAACAACTTGAAAGTCAGGCATTTTTTTTGGAATGTTTTTTTTCTTTTGTGTGTTGAGGACAACTCTTATTTGACCGTTACTTTTCTCTCGGAATTGTTGATCCAAAGCTTTCACCTCTCAATCTGAAAAACAGTCTGCTCTCAAAATAATCACTATTCCCTCAATCTATGTGTATTCAGTTTTTATACATTTTATTTTGAAAAATAAAAAAGAGCCCAGAGATTTGGGCTCAAATTTATAATTGGATTTTATTCCGCATTCAAATCAAGTTGAACATTTCTTTGCGGAGCAAAGGTTGAAATGGCATGCTTATAAACCAATTGCTGCTTTCCTTCCGACTCAAACAGGACTGTAAAATTATCAAAGCCTTTGATTTGACCCCTTAATTGGAAACCGTTCAATAGAAATACGGTTACATGGGTGTTATCCTTCCGGCATTGGTTTAAAAATTGATCCTGAATATTAATGGTTGTTTTCATTAGTATATCCTCCTCTTTTATCTCTACTAATATGTATTCGATTTTACTTGTAGCTTTCCTTCAACATAATGTGAAATTTCCGTTAATTTTTTCGGGAAATTCTGCACTTCTGTTACATCAAACCATTGTACACTCATCTTGTTCCGAAACCAAGTTAACTGTCTTTTTGCATAACGGCGTGAATTTTGTTTGAGGTTTTCAATCGCCTGTTCGAGGCTGATTTTTTTATCAAGGTAATCATAAATTTCCTTATACCCAATGGCTTGGATGGACTGGCAATCCCTTAGTTCTTGGTCATGGAGTTTTATAACTTCTGTTAAAAGCCCTTCCTCCATCATTAAATCGACACGCATATTAATTCGCTTATACAGTTCCTCTCGGTCCATTGATAATCCGATAAGCGCTGTCTCATATAGGAGGTCCAGCTGTTGTTCGCTTTGCACATCACTCATCTTTTTTCCGGTACAGTGATAAATTTCGAGTGCCCGAATAACTCGCCTAACATTGTTCGGATGAATTTGCGCTGCACTCTCCGGATCAATTCGTGTTAATTCCTGGTGAAGTACCTCAACACCATCATTCTTCGCTCTTTCTTCCAGCTGCAGGCGGAACTCCTCATCGGCAGCTGCATCGGAAAATTGGTAATCATAAATAACAGACTGTATGTAAAGTCCGGTACCCCCGACAATAATGGGAAGCTTACCTTTTTCTGCAATCTCACTGATTTTGGCACGAACGAGTTGTTGAAATTCAGCAACCGAAAAGCTTTCATCCGGCTCGCGAATGTCAATAAGGTGATGCGGAATCCCTTCCATTTCTTCGGGCTTTATTTTTGCAGTACCAATATCCATTCCACGATATATCTGCATGGAGTCACCCGAGATGATTTCCCCGTCAAACCTTTTCGCCATTTCAATGCTAAGCTTCGTTTTTCCAACAGCTGTCGGCCCAATAATGACTAATAACTTTTGTTTTGAATCCAATCTTTTCACACTGCCCTTATTCCATTTTGAGTGAAAGATTACTCCTTCACGTTCCTATCGTAACACATATTTAAAAAGCAGTTGAACATCAAATAAGTATAATCAAAAAATAACCTTTCTATGCATTATTTCAAAGTGAATTTTTTATGACAAATATATTTCCAATAAAGCAGGTTTGTTCATTAACATTACAAATGAGTAACGTTTCATTTACAATCGACAAATTACCCCCAAATTCGTGGTAGGGTTATTCGTAGGTTATTCTGTTAGAATACTAGAGAAAAAGGTGAAAAAACATGTTATCTACATCAGAAATTGGAATTGATTTAGGAACTGCTAATATATTGGTTTATACGAAAAACAAGGGAATTGCACTAAACGAACCTTCAGTGGTGGCAATTGATACCACTACGAAGCAAGTCGTTGCAGTAGGTACCGAGGCAAAACAAATGATTGGAAAAACCCCGGAAAAAATTGTCGCAATCCGTCCGTTAAAGGATGGAGTCATTGCCGACTATGATGTGACAACCGAAATGCTAAAAGCAGTTATGAAGAAAGCTGCTAAAATAGGCGGTTTTTCCATCCGCAAACCCAATGTCGTGGTTTGTATCCCCTCTGGCTCGACTAGTGTTGAGCGAAGAGCGATTCATGATGCTGTTCGCAATGCAGGTGCTAAAAAAATAAGCTTAATCGAAGAACCGGTGGCGGCAGCAATTGGGGCAGGCCTGCCTGTAGATGAACCAGTAGCAAATGTTGTCGTAGACATTGGCGGTGGAAATACTGAGGTTGCCATTATCTCTTTTGGCGGCGTCGTTGCTTGTCACTCCATTAAAGTGGGCGGTGACCGTCTTGACGAAGAAATTATTCAACACGTACGAAAAGTATATAATGTGCTAATTGGGGAAAGAACAGCTGAAAATATTAAAATGGAAATTGGCTTTGCCCTGATTGATCATGAAGAAAAATTCATGGATGTCCGCGGACGTGATTTAGTGACTGGATTGCCAAAAACGGTGAAACTATCATCCTATGAAATTCGTAATGCCATGAAGGAGTCATTATTACAAATTTTAGAAGCAATTCGGGCAACGCTTGAGGACTGCCCTGCTGAGCTGAGCGGTGATATCGTTGACCGAGGCGTGATTTTAACAGGTGGCGGCGCCTTAATGAATGGAATGGAAGAATGGTTGAGTAAGGAGATATTTGTTCCAGTTTCACTTGCGTCAAATCCACTTGAATCAGTTGCGATTGGTACTGGGAAATCACTGAAATATATTAAAATGCTGCAAACGGCGGCGAAATAAATAATGTTAGAGGTCGAAATCGGGAACGGTTTCGACCTCTTTAACTTGTATCCATTTTATTGTCCGGTTTATCCACCATTAAACAACCTATCAAATGTTTCCTTTATCATTATACCCTTAAACAAGAATTCCTAAAAAATTACATCTAATGTGAAGACTACAATCATGATCAGCTGAATAAAAGCTTTTGCAAAGGTCCCGCTTAAAAAAGCAATTAATGTAGCAAACGCCACTTTTATCGAACCTTGAAACGTTTTTTTTTGCAGCAGTTCCGTAATCAATACCAACACAAAAGGAACTATAATGACACCAATGGGTGGGACGACAAAGCTGCCAACAATTAACCCGATTGTAGCCGCCCTCATCCCCCATTTGGAGCCTCCCGCTTTGTCCACAAAGTGAAGATTCGCCAAATAATCCGCTAAAAACAACAAAATGGTTAGGAGCACAAGCATGGTCCACGAAACCCAGGAAAGTTCATTTGAATTAATCCCGAATTGATACAGCAGGACCCCTCCCCAAATCAGTAAAACGGACGGAATAATCGGGTATACGAGCCCAACATAGCTGAAGATAAAACAGACAATTATTATGGTCCAAAATATAATGGCCAGGATATGAATCACCTCTATTTTTTGCCTTTAAATAAATTTTAAATCATCCTTTATATCGTTCCTTGCTCCTTGCTTTCACTTTTTAAATTCCCTTTGTTTCTGTAAATAATAATAATTTATTTAAAAAAGGAATTAAAGGGATAATAGAATTATGAAATAAAATTTGGAGGTGTAAGGATGACTAGTAATATACCCCTAACCGCCTCGGAGTTAGGAAACTTATGGCAGGCTTATCGGGAAAAGTCAATGATGCTGAGGGTCCTCGAGTATTTTATTGAAAAAACGAATGAGAATGAAGCAAAGGATATTTTGCAAAAGGTTTATGCAATAGAAAGTAAAAATGAACAAAAAATAAAAGAAATTTTTAAAAACGAAGGAGCCGTAATACCAACTGCCTTTAACGAAAGCGATGTAAATTTAAATGCTCCGCCATTATTTGATGATACTTATATGATTATGTACGTTCGAATGCTGAGTAAAGTTTTGTCCGGACTTTATACCTTACACGAAGGGATGTCCTATCGAGAAGATATTCGTGATTTATATATGGAATTGACAACGGATATGCAACTTACTTATTCCGTTACAACGAAACACCTATTAGAAAAAGGTGTTTTGTCCCGTCCCCCTATTGTACTGATGCCAAAAGAAGTGGACTTTGTAAATGATACCAATTATACAAATAGCTTAAATCCGTTCCGTAAAAAACGGACGCTTAATGCCGTCGAAATTGGTTTGGTTTATCAATCATTGGAAACGAATGTTACAGGAATGCGGCTAATGATTGGATTTGAACAAGTAGCTAAAGAACAGGATGTGAAAAAATACTTTACACGTGGGAAGGAACTAGCCAAAGAAGTAATTTCCAAAATGAGTAATCTTTTATTAGATAGTGATATACCTGCTCCTTCAACTTGGGCCGGTATAACTACTGAATCAACCATATCTCCCTTTTCAGATAAACTTATGATGTATAACACTAATTTACTATCGATTTTCGGACTAGGCAGTAATTCAATTGGAGCTGCTTTTAGTTTTAGAAATGATTTACTATTAAATATGGGTAGTATTATAGCCAATACATTTGATTTTGCTAAAGATGGGGGTACAATTTTAATGAAACACGGTTGGATGGGAGGAACCCCCGCCGGCAAAAAACTAGAGCTTGGTGATCCCAAGCTCTTCCAATCCTGTACTATAACCAAGGTCTTATTTATTCAATGGAATCTTAATATACTCCCCAACTTCAAGCACACAGTTTTGGCGGTCCTTAACCGGAGCAAAAAACATAATGTATTCGTCATCTGCTCCCTGTACCTCACCCTTACTAAAAATGGGATCCACCCTTTTACCAGCTGACCTTAAAAACACACCAGATTTTTTCTTATCAACGATATAGCCGTATTTTTTATTAAATGTCCTTGCATGTAGGAACTGATGTTCCAATTTACTCATTACGTGGTATTTTTCTCCATTTTCCGTGATAAGTTTAGTATCAGAACCTGTAACGACCACTCTTGTTTCCATCGCTGAAAACTCAACTTGCTTAATCCTGTAATGTTGGTTTTCAAATATGAATTCTTTATCTACATTTACTGTTTCCCTTGTCGAAATAGCGGATTTGCTGAGTTTGAACTCAAGCGGCCATGTGGTTTTTACTTCCCCTGTTTTTTGATCATCATAGATGGTTAAATTTTCAATTTTCAAACGAATGTTTTCACCTTCATAATCTTTAATTGAATCAAATGATTCGGCTTCAACCACTTTATTTTCCTTAGCATCATAATACCTGCTGCCCCATCCAACAGAATGTAATCGTTTCTTTGGTGCATTCCCAACAATCAAATAGATTGAACTTTTCCCCTCAAAAATGTCGACATAATAATGCTTTAAATTTGTTTTTTTACTTTGATAAGTCAATAGGAGTTTTGTCTCCTTATCATCTGTTAAAACATTCTCAAAGTGGACAGTTATATCATGTTCTTTATCATAATATGTTTGATTTACCGTTTGTCCATGCCCCTCGTTAATCGCCATTTTCAAACCGGAATCATCAATATGTTTACTTGAAAATATTTTATCCAATGCCTGTTGAATAGCTGCCAATGCGGGGGTAAAAGTTAAAGTTGAGACGGTAATTAAACAAATGGCAGCAGCAATAGATATTCTTTTATATAGACTTCTTTTTTGGTTTTTGGCCGTGACATTATTTTGCATTATAATATCTCCTTGATATCCTAGTTTTTCTGTCTTATGTACCTTATTCTGTATTTCATCCCAAATATCCGGTACCTGCTTTTCTATTGCATTGTCCAGGTGCTTCAGCATTTTTTCCTTCTTCAACACCATTCCTCCCTACTCTATTCCTTTTCGCAGTTTTTTCATGGCCACGTTATATTTCCAAAGAACTGTTCCTAACGGCATTTCTGTGATTTTGGCAATTTCTCTATGCTTCATTCCCGAGATATCCTTTAGGATGACAATTTGCCTCTCCTCTTGATTAAGCAATTCTAAGTATTTCGATAAAACCATTTTGTCTATAGGATCGTCCGAAATATATTGCAGCCTTTCGAAATAATCACCATCAAATCCCGTAATTTCACGTTTTTTCTTTCGATACAGATCTAATGCTGTATTCCTGGATACTGTAATCAGCCATGCTTTCACATTTGAAATCCTTTGATGCTTCATATGCTGAAAAAGTTTGATATACACTTCCTGAAGCACATCTTCAGCTATTTCAAAGTCTCTAAGTATCGATAATGCCATTGCAAAAACAACCTTTTTATGTGCATTGAATAATTGTTTAAATTCTGCTAAGTTATCAATGGGCATTTCCGATTGTTTTACATTCGTATGAACCATTTTAAGCCTCCTTTCATAGAGTAGACGGTTCAATGCCACTTTTTATTGGAAAAATTTATATTTTTATTTAACAAATTATTGAATAAGTGAGGCATTGTAAATGAAGATTGATTTACCAAAAATTTCAGATGAATTACCTACTAGGAATTTCCAGGATATTTTTTATGAAGAAGACCCTGAATTAGAAATGTGTAAAATTGTTGATTCCGTTTTTGAAAATGAAACGGTTGGCAGGGTGCGTCTTTCTAATATGGTGATTAAGAATAGCAGGTTTAATCATACCGATTTTCAAAATATCGATATAACGGATGTAGTTTTCGAGAACTGCGATTTATCGAACGCCAATTTGAGCAAGTCTTCTATTCACAGAGTCGTCTTTAAAAATAGTAAATTATTAGGTATCGATTTTACGGACTCTCGTTTTGGAAATGTTCAATTTGAAAATTCCGTCTTAAACTTAACAACATTCGGAGATTCAAAGCTGGAAAAAGTAAGCTTTCAGGATTCCTCCTTAAAAACCACAGACATTTTTAACTGTAAACTTAAAAATGTCGAGTTTAAATTGTGTAATCTTGACGGAGCCAACTTTGATCAAACTTCACTTAAGGGAATCGATATCAGTACCTCTAATTTTAATACACTTACAGTGGCAATGAACGATTTAAATGGATGTAAAGTATCAAGTCACCAAGCGATTCAATTTGCAACCTTAATGGGTTTGGTTATCAAGGATTAGAGATAAAAAAAGAAGGAGTTCTGAACAAGTGTTGTTCAAAACTCCTTCTTTAATTAAATATAACATTTTAGAATCCTCACCATTTTAATCAAGATTCCAAGGTTTTTATCTTTTAGGATGATGCCTCTTTGATTTTGCGGAAAATGACTACTATGGATCCAAGCAATCTCTGCTTTTCTTTCTAATTCCTTTTTCTTGGTTTCAAGCAAAATCTGATATTCATAAGGCGGCATTGTAGTTTCCTCCTTTGAAAATTTACTTTGTTTTAAAATAAAACGACCAGACGGTTTATTTTAATTTTATGATTTCACTTACAAAAATTTCCAATTATAGATAGGAATATTTCTTATGCTTCTCATGAAGACCATTTATCATTGATGAACCTCTGAAAACGGCCTTCATTAGGGCGATGAACACTATTTCCTTTTGGCGGATCTCTAAAATAGCCTTCATAGGACTTCAGGTTCTAAGTCCCTTTTAGTCAGAGAAGATTTTTAGAGAAAATGGAAAGGTTATATAAAACGACCAGACGGTTTATTTTACTGTAAAAAAAATAACTTCCCTTATAAAAACCGACTGTTAGGTTTATTTCAATTAAACCTTCGGAATATTTCAACATTATTTCTCAATAAAGACAACGGCTTATGATTCTTAAGAAATTTATGATGTAATCATGATTCTTTGTAAATACATTTCCTTCAGTTCGTTTAATGCCTCATTATATGGATAATCTTTGTAGACAATAGTTTGAGAGACAACTCCATCTATGACTGACCAAAATAAATCGGCATATACTTCTGGCTGAATATTTTGCTTTATCTCACCAGCCATCTGCCCCTCTGTAATAATCTCAGAAATTTCCCTAACAAAATATCTTTGGCGTCGTTCGTTAAGAACTTTCAACAACTCCGGATTCCTGGATGCATGTAGCTTAAACTCAATATGAATCGCAAAATGCGCTTTATTTTCTTCCAAAAAAGGATCCATTTCAAGGTAAGCATCAAACCAGGAATTTAATTTTTCAATCGCTGATTTTTTCTTTGATAATTCTAGTTTCTTATTCTCATATACTTGAACAGTTTGATTACTCATCAATTCCAAATAAATTTCATCTTTGCTTTTAAAATAATTATAAATGGCTCCCTTACTGATTCCTGAATGTTCAACAATATCATTAATGGTTGCCTCTTGAAATCCTTTTTTGGCAAAACACACGAAGGCACTATTCAAGATTTCTTTCTTTCTGTTCTCCTTGTGGGCATCAGATACAATTGGTGGCATTTCCATCCCCCTTAAAAATAATTCAATATTTCAAATTCATTTAAACATATTTCCCCACCTATGCCAACATACTTATTAGTTCGACGAAAAAATTTTCGAATCCGTACAATAGTAATATTCGAACTCCAGTGTCCTTGCTATTCTTGATTTCTTTTAACAAATCAGCTATTCTTTCGTTTATCCTATTAAGCTGCCGCAACTGTTTTTCTATCGATAAAATGGATACTATTACAAAAAAAATTAGCGATACTATTCCTAATCCAAAAATGAATCCCAAATTATACACTCCTTTTTTATAAGATTTCCTTTCTTTTATGCCAAATTATGGTTAACAAAAATTCAATTGTTTTTCAAGAAGAAAAGCCACCACAAGGCAGCTTTGTCTGTTACAGTACTTCTTTAACTTTAGCAGAGCGAATAAACCCAAGATATCTTGTTCCCTGAAACGTTAACTCGCCTTGATCTCCTTCAACAAGCATTCCGAAGTCATCATCTTTTACCTCAAGTTCCATTCGGTCTCCACTTTCAACTTCAAATGTTACGAAATAATCACTATGGGCCCTAGTTTCTCCACCCCCACGTACTGCAGTTCTTTTTGCAACCACTCGAGCATTTACGTTTAATTTTGGAGAATGATTATTTTTATTCCACTGTGTTATTCCTTTTACAATAGTAAACAAAATTGTAGATATAACGATGACAAATATCACTCCTATAAAAATAGGCCCAAACTGAAACATAAAATCCCCCGCAAACATATAAACCTCCAAAATACTTTTTTCTATATTTTAACATCAGGAGGAATTAAAAGTGTCATTTATTTTTTCTAAATTTTGGATTAAAAAAGCGATACCTCAGATGAAGTATCGCTGATTGTTTAATTTACTGCAAATAGTGAGTAAAATATTCAACGCATGCAAAAAGCTAGGCAAACTGCCTGACTTATTGCATCATACTTACTCAATATTTTTCCTATAATTTACTTTTAAAAGACTTTTAAAATCTAATTCGGCAATCAGCACACTGATTAATAATAGCATTGCACCCAGGTAACCTTGGTTTGAAAGAGTTTCCCCAGTAAAAATGAATGCAAATCCTGAAGAAAAAACAGGTTCTAAAGTAAAAATAAGGCCAGCATGAGTGGGGGTAGTATATTGTTGTGCAATGATTTGAACAATAAAAGGTATACCTGTACAAAAAATACTTAAGACAAGAGTGGAAAACCATGATTCCGGATTGTCCGGCAATTTAGGCGTTTCCATAATTAAGGAGAAAATGGTACTAAAAACTCCAACAAAACCAAGCTGCAAGACTCCTATAGAAATAGGATTAACATTTCCTGCTATCTTTCCCGTAACAATAATATGAACTGCATAAAATAAAGCACAAAGGATACATAATAAATCACCGTTTGCTATTTTGAATTGATTATTTAATGTTAAAAGCCCTATACCACATAGTGATAAAGCGATCGCCCATACAACTTTTTTTTCAGGCTTTTGTTTTAAAAATAGGGTTATTATAATCGGAATAAAAATGACGGTTAAACTCATTAAAAAACCGGCATTCGAAACGGATGTATACTTTGTACCGAAAGTAGCAAAAACATAAACAAAAAACAAAATAGCTGCTAAAATAAAGGCATATTTTACTGTTTGAAAATTAATTTTTAATAAGTGTTTATAGAATACAATCCCTGATACAAGAAATGCAATCATAAAGCGCAAGGCGATTAAATTATATTCTTCCATATGATAGAGCGCAATCTTCGTAAGTAAAATAGACGCACCCCAAAAAAATGTAATCATAAGAAGCATTAAATCCGCTCTTAGTTGTGTTTTCATTTCTCTTTCCCCGACAATCTATGTAGTTTATATTCGTCTCAAATCGAACTCCTATATCCAACTTGAATTCTCTTTTGCCCAATTTTCATTATATTCGATATCCGTTTTCCAATAACCTTCCTAGTTAAAATTTTTTAATCCCATTTATATAAAAAGAGCCAGGCGAATCGCCTGGCTCTTCTTACATCACCCGTTTAAACATCTTCTCCATATCATATGAGGAATAATGTACAATAATTGGTCTTCCATGCGGACACGTAAACGGATCCGATGCTTTCCTCAAATCATCAAGTAATGCTTGGATTTCATCATTACGCAAATGACGGTTGGCTTTGATAGATGCCTTACAGCTCATCATGATTGCAGCTTCCTCGCGAAGCTTCTTGATATCAACCTTTTTCATCGATAGAAGCTGCTCGATCATCTCTTCAATGATTTCCTTTTCCTCACCTTTTGGCAGCCATTGCGGGTGAGAACGGACGATAAAACTATTTAATCCGAACTCTTCAAGAAAAACACCGACATTTTCAAGTTCATGGATGTTTTCATTTATCTTTAAAAAGTCATCTGTGGAATATTCAAAGGTTAACGGAACCAGCATTTCCTGCAATTCAGAAGCCACCTGTCCAACCTTTTCTCGGAAGTATTCATACTTCAACCGCTCCTGGGCCGCATGCTGATCAATAATATATAAGCCATTTTCATTTTGGGCAAAAATATAGGTTCCATGCATTTGCCCAATTGGATACATTCGCGGTACCCGGCTTTCGTTTTGCTCTTCAGCCTCAGGCGGTTCGGTGAACGTCTCTTCTTCCATCTCCTGATCCACAGGTTCTTCATGAAACTCTTTAAACGATTCTGGAAAGTCCCAGGTTTCCGGTTCTTTTTGAATCGGAGGATTAAAAAATGATGGTTCCAGACGAGGTCGGGTTTCTTGAACCACCGGGGCTGGAACTGGCTGTGGCTCAATTTCCTTCACAGCTGGTATTTCCCTTGTTCCCTCATCCAAAACCAATGAGGTCTGCTCCGACTTTGGCATTTCTTTTTTTGCAACCGTATAAGCAGTAGGAATTAGAATCTTCGATTTAAAGGTCTCTTTGATGATCGATGTCACCAGTTCATTTAACTCCGCTTCCTTACTAATCCTAACCTCCATTTTCGAAGGGTGCACGTTCACATCAACCAGTAGTGGATCCATCTCGATGTTTAGAAGGACAATCGGAAAGCGCCCAATCGGCAGCAATGTATGATAGCCTTCCTGAATGGCTTTCGCCAATGGATAGTTTTTAATAAAACGACCATTAATCATCGTTGAAATATAGTTTCGTGATGCCCGCGTTACTTCCGGCATCGAAGCAAACCCGCTAATCTTATAGTCAAGAGAAGATCCCGTGATTGGCACCAGTTGTTTGGCAATCCCAAGACCATAGATAGACGCCAAAACTTGACGAACATCACCGTTTCCGTTCGTTTGCAGCAATTTCCGTTCATTATGAATTAAGCGAAAGGCCACCTCTGGATGCGATAGTGCCAAACGATTCACCACGTCTGTAATATTCCCAAGCTCCGTATGGATGGTTTTCATATATTTCAAGCGGGCAGGCGTGTTGAAAAATAAATCCGTAATCGTGATATCGGTACCACGGCGGCTTGATGCTTTTTCAAACACTTCGACCTTTCCGCCTTCAATCAAGACTCGATTTCCAGCACCTTCTCCTGTTGAGGTTTTCATCTCTAATCTTGAAACAGATGCGATACTTGGCAGGGCTTCACCGCGGAATCCAAGTGTCCGGATACGGAAAAGGTCACTTTCACTCTTAATTTTACTTGTGGCATGGCGCTGAAATGCGATTAACACATCATCTTCTTCAATCCCGTTGCCATTGTCCGTGATACGGATCTTAGCAAGACCTGCTTCTTCGACCTCGATTTCAATTACCGTACTGCCGGCATCAATCGCGTTTTCCACCAACTCTTTTACAACAGATGCAGGTCGTTCAACAACTTCCCCCGCGGCAATTTTATTGGACAGGATGTCATCCAATTGAATAATCTTGCCCATTTACGTCACCCCCTATTTCAACTTTTTATGGAGCTCGTACAACAAATTAATCGCCTGAAGCGGTGTTATATCCAATAAATCTAATTCTTTAATTTTATCTAACACACGTTTTTCTTTTGAAGATAGTTCCGTTTTCTTTTTCTCAGCAGGTTCATCGAAAAAGGATAGCTGAGCGGGTTGTTCAACCACTGATTCAGTTTTTGCCGGGGCAGCTTGAACTACAGGAGCCTCAGTTTTCCTTGGAATTGCCTGAATATCCGGCTGTTCTAACGCCGTCAAAATCTCATTTGCCCGATCAATCAATTCAGGCGGCAATTCCGCAAGTTGGGCAACATGAATCCCATAACTTTTATCTGCAGGTCCTTCTTTAATTTTATGAAGGAAAACAACCTTGCCATTATGCTCAATAGCACTAACGTGGATGTTCTTCAGTTTCGATAGCTCTTCTTCTAAAACTGTTAATTCATGATAATGAGTTGAAAAAAGTGTTTTCGCCCCAATTCGTGTATGAATGTATTCAATAATCGCTTGGGCCAACGCCATTCCATCATATGTCGAAGTTCCGCGGCCGATTTCATCAAACAGGATCAAGCTGTTTTGTGTTGCATTGACAATCGCATTTCTCGCTTCAAGCATTTCGACCATGAATGTACTCTGTCCGGAAATTAAATCGTCGGCTGCCCCGATGCGGGTAAATACCTGATCAAAAATCGGTAGGACAGCTGCTTCAGCAGGTACATAGCAGCCAATTTGTGCAAGGATTGCCGTTAACGCAATCTGACGCATATACGTACTTTTACCGGACATGTTTGGCCCAGTGATAAGTAAGACATCGCGATCACCATCCATGAAGCAGTCATTCGGAACATATTCCTGCGAGTTAAGAACTTTTTCGACAACCGGGTGACGGCCATCCTTAATCACGACACGGCGTTCATCCGAAAATTGCGGTTTCACATATCGGCGTTCTTCACTCACCTGAGCAAAGCACTGCAGTACATCAAGCTCGCTGACCGCTTTAGCCAAAGCCTGGAGCCTTGGAATCTGCTCTTTCACGATTTCACGAATTTCAGTAAAAAGCTCATATTCGAGCTCGCCGCATTTTTCTTCCGCTTGTAAAATTAACGCTTCTTTTTCCTTTAATTCCGGTGTGATAAACCGTTCCGCATTTGTTAAGGTTTGTTTCCGTTCATACTGCCCTTCTTGTAAAAGATGCAGGTTGGCGCGGGTTACTTCTATATAATAGCCAAAAACGCGATTATAACCGACCTTCAAGGATTTAATGCCCGTCTTTTCGCGTTCTTCCCGTTCCAGTTGGGCAATCCATGTTTTCCCATTGCGGCTTGCATCCCGGTATTGATCCAATTGTTCGTTATAGCCATCACGAATGATGTTTCCTTCTTTTAACGAAAGAGGAGGATTTTCTACAATCGCCAGCTCTAACAAATCAGTTATCTCTTCACAAGGGTCAAGAGATTCAGCAATTTGAGTCATTTCTTCATTTTGCATGTTTTGCAGGATTTGTTTTAAAAATGGAACTTGGAGCAGGGAACGTTTTAATTGAACTAAGTCCCTGGCATTTACATTTCCGAACGCAACGCGGCCCGCTAAACGTTCTAGGTCGTAAACTTCTTTCATTTTTTCACGGAGCTCTTGGCGCTCAAAATAGTGATTCATCAACACTTCAACAAGGGTATGGCGATGCACAATTTCCTTTTTATTAATCAATGGCCTGTCAATCCAGTGTTTGAGCATCCGGCCGCCCATTGCGGTCATCGTTTCATCCAAAAGCCATAATAAGGATCCTTTTTTCCCTTTGGAACGAATGGTTTCTGTTAACTCAAGATTTCGCTTTGAATAATAATCAATTTTCATATATTGATGGATTTGATAGGTTGTCACCGGCTGAAGATGATCGAGGCTTCGCTTTTGCGAGCGGTACAAATAGTTAAAAAGCCTTGCTGCAGTTTGCTTCAATTTATCCTGGTTCAAATCCTCCAGCAGACCGGCAAAATTCATTTCTATTGAACTATTATCTTCAAAGGAAATCGCCAAAACATCTCGTTCACGCATTCTCTTTTGAAGATCCCCGTCAAAATCGCTCTTTACTACTACCTCTTTGGCACTTAATACGGCAATCTCATTGAGAACTTCTTCAAAATTATTCGATAATAAAGTAACCCGGCTTTCGCCTGTTGAGATGTCGTTGTAAGCAAAACCGTAAGTGTGATCATCAAAAGCGGTAACAGAAGCAATATAGTTGTTTTCTTTATCGGTTAATCCCTTGCCCTCCATCACGGTTCCAGGGGTAATGAGCTGCACCACTTCGCGGCGGACAACCCCTTTGGCCTGTTTTGGGTCTTCGGTTTGTTCACAAATGGCTACTTTATAGCCCTTGCCGATTAATTGTTCAATATAGTTGGCCGCGGAATGGTACGGAACACCGCACATCGGAATCCGGTCTTCCGTTCCGCCTTCCCGGCTCGTTAACGTAATCTCTAATTCTTGCGATGCTTTAATTGCATCGTCAAAGAACATTTCATAAAAATCGCCTAAGCGAAAAAATAAAAAGGCATCTTGATAATCTGCCTTTACTGCTAAATATTGTTGTATCATCGGCGTATATCCAGCTGCCATAATGACCTCCACGTTTTCATCATTTCGAGTATCTTCGACAAACTATTATATCATATTGGGATGGTTCGGGGCACATGTGGAAATTACCAAGTTGGGATTGTAGGGTTATTTATTACGATTGAGGCGGGTTCGCAGATAAAATACGTTTGGGAATAAATTACAAATTTTAAAAACGATAAATATTAAGCAAGTATAGCCAAACCCTGTAGCTGCATATAGTTATAAAAGGTAAAGAATCAGAATTGAGGTGGTTTTGTGCCCAAATGGTTTGTAGGGAGTAGTAAAGAATACAATTTTGAGATGTATTCCAACAGCCATTTAATTATTATCGCTATCCTGATTCAGGGAGCCGCAGGGATTTATTTTTTCCGAAATAAAATAAAGTGGAGAACGGCTGAAATTGGTACTGCGATTTCACTTATGGTTTTTGAAATCACTTATCATTTCTGGATGCTCATAAATGGGATCTGGGAAACCAGCTCTGCTTTGCCATTGGAGCTTTGTAACATCAGTCTAATTTTATCCATATTACTCCTGCTTACTCGTAAAAAAATAATCTATGAATTTTTGCTTTTCACTGCATTGCTTGGAGCAACTCAGGCACTCATTACGCCTATATTACATTACGACTTTCCACATTTTCGGTTTTTTCATTTTTTTTATACCCATCTAATGATTATTTGGGTGCCGTTGTATTTCACCTGGGTGCACGGATACCGGCCAACCATATGGTCCGTGGTCAAACTCTTTGTATTTCTTAATGTACTAATGCCATTCATCATGTTGATCAATAAACTGGTTGGCGGAAATTACATGTTTTTAAGTCATAAACCTACTACCGCCAGTCTATTGGATGTTCTCGGCCCTTATCCTTGGTATATCTTATCAATGGAAGGTTTGCTCATTACTTTAAGCTTGCTTGTTTGGCTAATTTTTAGAGAAAAGGGTCTAAAAACTTTACATGTCGTCAGGCACCATGTAAATAAAAGAACTTTTTATTGACCTTTTTTATCCAATTTATTATAATAAAAGACGTTCCAAAAAATATGTCCCAATAGCTCAGCAGGATAGAGCAACAGTTTCCTAAACTGTAGGTCGGAGGTTCGAATCCTCTTTGGGACGTCAATAAAACCCTTGCAATGCAAGGGTTTTATCTGTTTTATCTGTTTTTTCACCTTTTGAAACAGTTGATTTGCCACCAAAATGCCACCAAACATAACCTATTGCCACCAAATTAATCTAATTAAAATAGATTTTTATTGTTGAATGAAAAACTAATTACCCAAAATAACCCCATCCATTAACTATTTATCTGTGGATGGGGTTATTTGTGTTTAGAATAATTACTAAATATTGTTCCAGGAGTATTCAAGTAAAAACCCTCTTGTTTTTTGAAGCCGTTGAATTGCTGATCTATTTACATCTACAACTTCTTTGAAACTTCTAGCTTGAGCATATACCCCATTTCTTTCTAAATATTCTATTCTTCTCTCTGCCGTTTCTAATAATATTTCGTTTGCAGAGATTGTTTCTTTAAACGAACCCCTTGTACATATTGTCGCCTGTTCTTTTAAAGCTTCTAAGTAATGCCTAAATGCTAATGTTTCATTAAATGTTGTAGTCGATGGCATTACACCCGAAAAAATTAAATTTATATAAGTATTTTTATAACCATGTGGTTTCATTTCATCAAGGACTTTTGCATTATAAGCAACATCCAGGAATGAAAATTTATATTCTGACAATGATTCAGGATAGTAATACCAAATACTTTTTCGTTTAATCTCACTTTCTATTTCCTCGAATTTATTTGAAAACTTCCTAACATTTAAGTACGTGCCTGAAGCGATTGCATCAATTTTAGCAGCGGATAAGCATAACATTTGTTGATTAGCATAACCATAAATGACTTCTTTTTGAAGTAATTTTAAACCAGCACATAATTGGAGAACATTTGATAACCATAATGGGTTTTCCACTAAATACTGTCCATTAGGGGGCTCAGCTATTATATAAAACCCGTCAACCTCATATTGTCCAGCTGTATCAATCATTTTTTCAATTATGTCTTCACTCTGGCACATTAAATCTGATGGAAGTGCCAAAGTTAATAAAATTTTTTTATTATTGATCACATTTTTTGTTGCCTCAATTAATTTAAAAGAATCTTTTCTCCATCTTTCTAACCAGTCTACATCATATTTCCTCATTATTGCAGGAATAATAAATTTTGATGAATTTGCCAAATCATTATAATGCTTGATTTTTCTTATCAGTGTAGTTTCATAATTTTCATTTGACGATAAATTTGTAGACATAGAATTATTCCAATAATCATATTGAGATAATCTTTTGTGATTACTTCTTGGAAAGTAACATTGTGGGTCAAATAAACAAGAAACTCCAGCCTTCGAAAATTCTTTACCCCATTTTTCAAGTTGGACAGGTGTGATATCCCTAGGACTTAATATTACATTAAGACTCTTCCACTCATTTGCAAAATCAAGAACTAGATTTTTCATTCCCCAACCAAATTGCATATATAATTCCATTTATTCTTCCCCCAATTCGAGAGTGGGAATAAGTGTAAGAAACCATTCTAATGCTTTTCTAGCATCTGGCGGTCTTCTTGTGACGTGTTTTTGCATTAAGGTTTGTATAAAGCTTAGAAGTTGTTTACTCTTATCTCCCTCAATTAAATAATCCTTAGGCATTACAGTTCTTGTCCTATACCATACTTCATTAAGATCCATCTCTTCACCAGTAATAAAAGGATGTTGTCCAGTTAGTGCTTCAAATAATACTACACCAACTGAGAATAAATCTGATCTAATATCAATATCTTTTTTACTATATTGAAACAACTCTGGAGCTCCATAACCTGGTGTATGTGGTCCAACAGCAGCTTGTGTAAAGGTTAAGGACAACTTGTCCAATTGCCTTGCAATACCAAAGTCAATTAAATAAAATTCTCCATCATTGCTACAAATAATATTATCTGGCTTTATATCTCTGTGTACTATTTTTATTTCCTCAAGTACAACCGAAATATTTAATAAAGTCTCTAATAATTTGACTCCTTCTCTAATATTTAATTTTTCATTCTGCAACTTCTGTTTTAGAGTCATTCCATCTATAAATTCTTCAACGATGTAATTATACTTTTCTCCATTAGTAGCTTGAAATTCATCGAATTCAAACACATTGGGTACACTAGGAATTTTATTTTCTGTAACAATTTCAACCTCTCTCTTAACTCGCTCGTTTCCGAATTTTACAATTTTGACGATTTTTCTTTCGGAATTATTATCTTCTACTAAAAAAACCTTTTTTTGACCGCTATTAGGAAACTCGCTAATAACGGTCCAACCATTTAGTAATCCTTCAACTTCAGTTTTTGAGATCATAATTTACTCCTACTTTGTCGTTAAAATTTTCCCAATCCATTCATTAAAAATTATTGAATAATAACTGACAGGAATGGAAACCTTATTTGATTTTTTCACCAAATTAAATCTCTGATTTGTTTTTGAATATAGACCTATGCCAAAATTATTGAATTTCTCCAATCTAGAGTCATCTATACTCCGATTTAAATTTGATAATACATAACTTTCAGAAGCAAAATTCTTATTAATCAAAGCTTGTTGTAGGACACTATCTAAATTATTTATTTTTGCTTCCACTGCTTGTATATTCTTTACACTAAAAATTTTTTTGTTGCTTATACACCATTTATTTCTTTGTCTAATAATCAAGCCTGCATCATATAATCTCTCAATAGATAGTAATGTGTCTCGCCATGAGACGCCAAGTTGCAATACTATGTTCTCTGCACAAATTCTTCTCATAAAATAAATAAAGTACAAGATCTTATAATCCATTTTTGTTAATTTTGTGCGAAAATGATTCCAAGTTTCATATCCACTCGGATTGTATTCAACAAAAACAATATCTGGATAAGAGTCATTTACTTTTGTTTCAATAAAAATCATAAGATTTTTATTACTTGTTGGTTTGAACTTTTCTTTCCTATATTGAATAAATTCTGTAACTAATTCGAACTCAGCTCCCTCCGTAATTTTTCTTGTATTAATACCAATATTTTTATATTCATCATATATTTCCAAAATGCCGTCCATAAAGGCTCACTCCAATAAATATTCTATATCATTATACAATATTTTTGGGTTTTCTTTTAAATGATTACATTAATTAGCTACCGTTTTGTTAAACTGTGATTAAAAATGACCTCAAAATACTTTGTTGTGAATAAGATTCTATAATAAACTTTTCATTTAAGGTCCTAAATGGAAATATTCCACATAATAACGCTTATACCTTTTTTAAAACGACATTTCTTTCTTAATTCCTACAAATTTTTTATTTCGAATGAATTTAGACAGGGCTTATAAATCTATACCCTTTCTTTTCGTTTCACTTTTAAATAAAAAGTCCAATTTATCAGCAGCATCTTGATCCGCACTTTTTAGAGAATGTCCATATATATCCATTGTCGTTTGAATATTTGAGTGACCTAGCCGAGCGCTTATCGTTTTCATGTGTACATTTTGATTAATTAGTAAGGTTGCTGCTGTATGGCGAAGTGCATGAAAACGGATTCTCGGCAGTTCATATTTACGAAGAAATTCTGGAAACCAACTACTTACAGTGGTTGGGTGCATCGCCTTACCATCCCAAGTTGTAAATAGACGGTCTGATTCATGCCATTTGTCACCAATTCTTAACCTTTCCTTTTTTTGTTTGACTCTGTACTGCTTTAATAAGGCAATGATTGATACAGGGACCGTAATACTTCTAACCGATGTTTCATTTTTAGGGGATTTTGTAAATACCCCCTTTCCAGGTATATATTGACTTGATTGACAAACATGTATTATAAAATTTTCTAAATCAATATGTTTCCATTCAAGCCCGAGTAACTCCCCTTGTCGCATACCTGTCGATACAGCCAAATGTATTAACACCTTGTATTTTAAATCTTCATTTTCCACTGCTTCCAAAAGAGCCTGCACCTGCTTTTCATCATAGACATTGGTCTGTTTTTTTCTTACTTTAGGTGGGTCAACTTGAGAAGCAGGGTTCGAACTGAGAAATTGCCATTTTACCGCATACTGCAGCATAGTTCTAATAAGTCTATGGTGATGAACAATGTACTGATCAGATAAAGGTCCTGGTTTACCATCTAAGCGTATTCCTGTTTCTTTTAGATTTTTATAAAACTCAACTAGATGCATAGGTTTAATTTGTTCTAGCTTTAAATGTCCCAATGCAGGGATTATTCTGTCATTTAACAGACCAATATATAAATCTAAGGTTTTGGGTGCAAGATTTTGGGTGCCATGCATTTCTATCCATTTATCTGAAAACTCTCCAAACGTGAGTTTAGAAGGTACTACATAACTCCCTTTTTCAATTTCTGTAACAAATTTGGCTAATTCCTTTTGAGCCTCTCGTTCACTCTTTGCTTTAATAGTTTTATAATGTCTTATCCTTTTTCCATTCGCATCATACCCGTGACTAAACGATAACTCCCAGGATTCTTTTCCACGTTTTCGCAAATTTCCAGCCATATGATTAATTCTCCTTTATCAGTCTTATATTAAAGGTCCGAAAAGCCCAGCTGGGTTTTCGAACCTTCTGAAAATACTTAGAGTTTAACGTATCAATACTTTTTTTACATCTGGTTGTTGAACACTTTCAACCTCTCTGTCAACCATCCAATTGTCAATGGCATCCTTTCGAAAAAGAACTCGACTTCCGATACGGATACAAGGAATATCTTTTCGTTTTGCAATCTCTAAAATGGACCAATAAGAGATACCGATATATTTTGCTGCTTCCTTTGCGCTTAATGTTTGACGTTCCATTTTATTTAGCCTCCCTAAAGGTAAATACATCCTTATCCCTTACACCGTTATAATATATATTTAATTAGGTTTAAAATACCTCGAATTCGTTTACTCAGATAACTCTCAATTTAAAGCTCATCTTGTAGACAATAGTAGAAACCAAGTAGACTTTATTAAGAAAGAAAATCTACGGTATACCTATACGAAATGCATATATAACAATAAAGGAATTATTGTGTGTAGATAAAGTAGACGATTTTAACAAAAACTTTTTATAAATTATTTTGTTGGTTTGAATACCTTTTAAGTGTAATTCCAATATAACCGTCTAATGGGTTTGATTTCCTAAACCTGAATTTAGCCTGTTTTACATGTAATTTCTTAATTTCATTAAAAAAATCTCTTTTATTCAAAACATTTTGACAATTATCTCTGCTATAGTTTAAATAGGCATCATACAGATCTTTTTTATGAACTTTGTAACTGTCATTGCTTGGATTTAATATGCAAACAGATTGTATAAAATCGTTAATGTTACTCATCTCATTTTGATATTGTTTTTTGAAATCAATTGAATCTCTACATTCTGTAAAAACAAAATTATTTTTAATTAGACGCTTTAATCCTTTTACAGCCCATCGCACAATAAAGTCTTTTTCCTTGATGAGCTTTTCCTTTAATTTATAATCCCTTTTATCTTCGGGAATGGAATTATTAAAAATAATAAAGACGATTCTATCAATAAAAGCTGAAGTATTATCCAAAGTCTTTAATTGCGGCATGACATTAGATGCCATAACAATTTTGGCTCGATTAATAAAATTTATAGGTGATTGATATTTTCTGTCCGCTCTTAATCTATCATTTCCAGTTATAGCTTTTATAACATTGATATTTTTTAAAACAGCATCATTTAACTCACCACTAACATTAAGCTTCTTTTTGAATAAATCAGCTAGGGCAAACTTACTACTCAGCTCATGGAGCGGGACATTACTTGTATATTCCTCTCCAATTATTTCAGTCAATATTTCGAGAAATGTGCTTTTACCAGTATGCGGCTTCCCGATTAAAGTAAACCATTTCTTTGCATTTGAATAATTTGATATCGAATACCCAATCAACTCTTGAAGCTGGTTAACTTTGTTCTCGTCCCCATTAGTACATTGGTCAATAAATTTAAGAAAGCTTTTTCCCTCAGTGTATTTATTACAATAATTAGCATTTATAAAACTGGTAAAACAGTAATCAGGGGAATGATTTAATATATCTCCCGTTTTTACATTTAAAACACAGTCATTAAAATTTATCAGATTTGGATAGGGATCTAGATCATCTTCGGTAATTTGGATAGCAGCACAGCTTCTTAAACGATCAATTATGTCATCCACTCTGCTTTTTGAGAGTAGTCCTTCTATTTTTGATGTCCATCCCGTGCGAACCAGTGTCCTAATTTGATAATCCTCCTCAAGTTCAATAAAGTATCCCTTATCGGCGCTATATAGATATAAGTTTCCTTTTAGGCATTTTAGATGATGTCTTTCCATTAACTTATTAGAAATATTTAATTCAAGATTATTTACAAACTTCTTTTCATCGTCATTTTTCTCTTTAGATCTAGGATTTTGATTATGTTTTGCATGTTTCTCAGTGGTCTTAATATCCGTTTGTATATTTTTATGGTTTTCTTCTTTAGCACTGGTCTCATTAACTAATGAGGAAGGTAAATTTGCTTTTACCTCATCAGGGATATTAGGAGAATTCGAATAACCATCCTGTTCACTTTCCGACATATTTTCTATATTAACGTCTATAACCAGTGGTGAGTTTTCTCCATGAGTGTCTGATTCTTCTTTATCCCTTTCCAGATTAACATCTATAACAAGTGGAGCATTTTCCTCCTGGTTACCCGTTTCTTCTTCATCATTCTTCAAATTAATATCTATAACAAGTGGATTACTTTCCACTTGTTTGACCGTTTCATCTCCTTTATTTTCCATATTAATATATATAACCAGTGGACCATTTTCTCCTTGGTTGTCTTGTTCACATTGAACCTTTTCCTTTTCCTTTTCCTCCAACAACTTAGTTATCATATTTTCTTTGATCCTTATCACTTTGTAACCCTCCACTACTGAACAACTCAGGGAAAATATTAGTAACGTAGCTCATAGCATAGTATCTTAGTAAATTTCTATATTTTTCATTGTAAGCATCCTTTTCTACTAGTTTTTCCTCTAAGCTTCCGTCAAATAATATCAATTTAGCATGAAAATTATTCTCTATGAAAATCAGTAGCAAGTCTTCAGTTTTAGAAGAATTATGATCGATAGAATGTTTGAAATTGTTATTACCGCTATTAATTTGAAGTGAAATTGTTTCCTCAATTTTCCTATCAATCATTACGGAAATTGCATCATTAAAAAGTGGATCAGCATTAAATGATTTACCTTCTAAAAGACCAACACATACTTGCTTTCCTTGTCCTTTGTGAAAAAGGATCACAGTTGTTGGATTCAAAAAACTATCCCCAAATTGGATTAAAAATGCACCATTATAACTTGATAAATATTGAAATTCTCGGTCTCCCTTTTCCGCCATTCTAAAAGGATTTCTTTCTGTTTCCCTAAACAATGAATTTTCAACTTCCATTTCATATCACTCCAATATTTTATTGTCATTTACAACTTACAAATAAATAATAAAACTAATAAGATACCCAGCTCTAGACACCTTTGAATTTTAAAAAATATTTTGAAACAGAATACTAGAGTGTGATATAATAAAAAATTAAACCCCTGACAACACATAAATTTGAGCTGTCAGGGGTTTATTCTTCTTAAAGCTTCTTCATTAATCTATTTCTACAATCGGTAACTTCCCTATAAATATCCGCTTCCATCTTATCTAAGTAATAAAGCATCTTATCAATTTCGTCCATATCCTTATCAGCAGGATTTTCTCCAACATCAATATCAAAGACAGTACTATCCATCATGTCCTGGTAGAATTTTTTCTGAATACCTTGGAAATAATTATTAAGCTCTGAAAAACTGTCCATTACAATTTTATTTTTTTTCTCAATTAAAAATGAGCTCCCTTGTAAACCACTTATATTTGTATTGGTTAATTTTGTTATATAAAAGTGCAGTAACTCCATTACAGGAAATACAAAAAGGGCTAAACGTAATATTATTTTACTGACCTCCTCAATCCAGTTAAATTCCTTTTGTTCCTCAGTCAAAATGAATTTACTTATATAGCCAAAAGACTCACCATCTTCATTTATAGAAAGCATTAACATCTCCTTTGATTTTAAGAAAACTTTAATATATTCTAACCTACCTTTGATATTTGGTAGCAAAGAAAGCAAGCTTAATACTTTATAAACTTTGTTTTTGTCCCTAAATTCATCTTTAAAATCACTGCTTTCCATAATTTCCAAAATTTTGAATTGTAATTGAAAATTATACTCTCGTTCAAATAGGAAAGTGTTAATGACTTTTTGGCTGTTATCTTTATTTTTTAAAAAATTCTTGTACAATTCAATTTTTTCATCTAGCATATTTTCCGAAAGTAAGCTTTTAGATTTAATGTCCTGAAAAAATTCATAATTTATTACAGTAAAAAAAATAAAAGGAGCTACAGCCTTTGGGACCTCAAATTGCTGAATCAGTTTATTCTTGGCATTGAAGCTCTTATTTTCCTTAAGTGTTTTCATTAAGAAAAAATAATCACCAATTTTTTTATCCAGAATCGCATTGTAGTTTGAAATGGTTTTGGAATTTTCTAATTTAGTCCATTTTTCCAGTTCTTCTACAGTTTTTTTACATTGACTGTGGTTACTTTCAATCATTCCACCATTTTGAATCAATTGAATCATAGATGTACTAAAAACTAAATGCTGTAAAATGTCAGCTTTAGTTTTTTCGTACAACCCCAGATTTCTTATTATCCCAATAAAATTTTTAGGCATAATCTTCTCACAAGAGGTATAAACACTATTAGCAATAGTAAATGGATCTGTTGTATCCAAATCACTAAAAGATATTTTGTACTGATCAATGATTTCTTCAATTTCTTCCAAGGTTATATCCCGTGTAAATTTCATTAAAAACCATTTCCTTTAAAATATTTCGTACGCTTAAGTTTATCATTTTGTGTTTAAAAAAAGTAAAAAAACAGGTTTTTATGTACCCATCAATGTTTAAGTTTAACAATCTATAACGAAAAACAATCAACAATAATCTAATAAAACTAATCAGAAAGAGGTGGCAATGTGTTTGAATTGCAAAATGATATTCTTACCGTTGAAGAAATGATGGACGCACTATATATTGGAAGAAATTATGCCTATAAATTACTTAATAGTGGAGAAATAAGCGGATTTAGGGTGGGTAAATCATGGCGAATACCTCGAAAATCACTTGAAGAATTTGTTTTAGAAAAATGTAAAAACAAGAACTCCACTTAGCGCGGATTGCTAAGTGGAGATCTTTTTGCATCCTAAGTGTTTCTATCACTCATGAGGATTCTTATCGTCTTAGGCATCAATACAAATATAAATATTTAATTAAAGGTCATCTTTTATTGATTATAATAAGGGGTGTCCTGTAGTCGAAAATCGACTTATTGGACAGCACCTTCATATTAAGCCTACATATTATCTAAAAAGTTTTTTTTGAATCCCATCAATGAAATCATCAATCGGTTTTCCTATTAAATTATAAGTTGAGTCAAAAAATAGATCAATTACTTTTTCAACAACATCCTGTTCATCATTTTTGAAGATTACTTGTGATGAAGATTTTTTTCCAAATACACACCATCTTGCAAAATGTTCACAGTTATTATTTATTAGATCATATCCCTCAAAGTCCCCACCTAATTGAGAATATGCTCTTGCTACAATTTCACTTTTAGTAATATCAGTTGTTCCAATACTTAGGTTTATTGTCTTTCCACCAGAAAATTCTTTACAACTACTTAAGATTATCCTTCCAGTGCTTTTATCTCCACCATTAAAATGAATTACATGATCTTCCCCTACTCCAACTCCAAAATGTCTATACAATCCTCTATCAACATATATTAATTCTCCATAAATATTGCTCAATTTTTTCTCCCCCTTTATAGACAATAACAAATTCAAATATCCTAGAACTAATAAAAATTGTTATAATACCTAGTCCATTCATAACATTTCTTTTTTATAAAAAGACACATCCCAAATGCACAACGTTATTTGAGATATCCTTTCTCCTTCAATGAAGTATATACACCGTCACCTACAATGATATGATCAAGAACATCAATACCAATAATTTTCCCTGCCTCAACTAACCTTTTTGTAACATCAATATCTTCACGGCTAGGCTCAACCAGACCAGATGGATGATTATGACCTACTAGAATTGAAGCCGCATTTGATAAGATGGCTGATTTCATAACCTCCCTTGGATGAACAATACTGGCGTTTAAGCTGCCAATATGACAAATATTTATAGAAACCGGTTGGTTTTTTGTATCAAGGGAAACAACGATGAAATGCTCACGATCCTTGTCCGATAAAAACAGGCTTAACAATTTGTAACCATCTTCTGGTGAGCGAACTGAACGTTCCTTGTATAGTAGACTTGATTCTTTTACTAGTTTTAATGTCACAATATCAATTCTTTTTGCATGTACATCTTTGATTTTTGATACCACGCTTAATTTTCCACCCATTTCTATTACCTACCTTTATTTATTTTTAAAATAAAACGAAAAGAGCCGAGTTTATTTACTCGACTCACAATTAATGGAAATCATCTAAAATATGGTTTATGCTGCTAATATCAATTCATAAGCTTTATCAATAATTGGATTTCCTTCCATCGTTCGTAAAAATAGATTTTCCTTATAAGAAGCAGTTTCTCGAAGTGGCTTAACATGAGTAGCAAAGTCTGAAACTGCATTGATAAATCTATAACCGTTCTTTCCTACATGTAAAAGGTCTGGAGCATCAAAATATCTACGTTTCATATCTCCACGTAAATTCGTTACATTCCTTTCTTGTATCTTTGTAACATTATTGGGCATTGGGAGAAGAATATCGATATATTCCATAACCTTGTAATCAGGAATTTTGATTTGATTTAATAGTTCTGCTTCAGTTCCAAGTTTTTTCATATATAAATCAGCAAGGAGCATTGTTTTTTTCGCTTCGTCAAGTTTGAAGTCGATATTACCTGTGTGAATTGTGGACCAAATTCTTTTTGCACTACTTAAAGCGAGATTTAGAGTATTTTGGCAAACTACTCTAATAGGTGTCATAGCAACCTTTATACTGCCAGTCCCGTCATGGCTGTTGGAAAAGACAAGATACGGATTTACATCATCCCCCAGGATCATATAATTTTCAGGTAACCTTGCCAGCAACCAAACCTTTTTGCCATTTTGTAAACTACCAGCAGTTTCATACCGTACCCCTTCACCTAACAGTTGATCAGTAAATGAAAATGCCTCATGGTTTTGGACAATTTTATAGCGATTAGTGACAACTCCAAGTACCTGATTGTCCGTTTCACGAATGTTAGCCTTGAATCCTTGTATTTCCATTTGCTCTTCCGTTAAAATTCTTTTTTGAATTACCTGCCAATTTAATCCCGATTTTTGCAATGCATCCTTTGCGCTAAGTGCTTGTTCTACCCTTTCTCCTAGTCCATGCCAAGGTGCTTGCCTTACATAAAACATACTTTCAACATTTGCTGTCATTTGTACCAACTCCTTTGAATTATTTTTTAAACAAAAGAAAGCCATAATCCCTATTAAGAGATTATGGCTTTGTATTTATTATTCAAGGTTATAATATCTATTTATAATTTTTAAAAATACGATTTATCAGATGTGAAGTCCTAATGTTCTCAACTGTATTCTAAAGAATTTTTACTTGTGATGAGTGCAGTAATCCACCGGTATAAAATACCCAAAGCTGTCTTTCGGTACTGACAGATATGTGATACCTATTTTTTAATATAAATACAAAAACAAGCCTTCAAGCAACAAATATTCTTTTAATCAGCTATACAACAAAGCAATACCACTCCTTATTCTGTAAGGTGCTGAATACCTTTTCAGAAAAATCTCATTTACTTATGATTCGGTTCACCGTAGTTATTTAAGAGGCATAAAAAGCATTAAAAATGACTTTTTAAACTCCCATGGCGAATTAGTATCCCATTCTCTGTGGTGCGGCTCTGCTGCATGGACGGCTAAAGGGATTAATTCACTCCGTTAACTGTTAAAAGACTCGTCAAGTTGACGAGTCTCAATTTTACTTAAAATAGCTTGATTATCTCAAAAAAAGAGAATGCTATAGACGAATGAAAGAAGTAGATAGACATTTTCAATATATATATTTATATATATGAATTTAATTTTGTTTAACATTACGCTAGCCACTCCATAAAAATATATCTGTGTTATCTAAATTCACTATATTGTAAATTTTAAATTTTTCATGGAATGGAAGCTTTTTACCTATTTCACAAAAAGAATATCCTTAATACTTCCATACTTCTCATACTTGTATAAAAAGTGTGGCGAATTTGTAACAAAAGAACTATTAACTAGTTTGTGGCAAGCCAACAAAATATTTATCATAAAAATTTTATTATCGAAATCCACTTATCACTTCCAGCTATAGCTTCTTCCCACTCAGTATTATTCAAGAAGAGCTCTTCACCAATATTACGAACAAAGCCCCATTCTAGCTCTGGATGTCTTCCTACATATTCTTTGAAGGCTTTAAATTTTGTCGCAGCCATCTCATCAATATTCTGACTTTGACCTGATGCTTCGCCGCCCTTCGTTTCGATAACCCAAGTCTTTCCATTTTTCATTTGTACAATGTAGTCGGGATAGAAAAGTCTAACTTGGCCAAATCCATCTTGATAACCAATGGAAAAGTATTTATCTCCCTTGTCCCCGTTCTTATAGAACCATTCAACTGCTTCATTTCTCTCGCAGTAGTACTCAAACTTTTGTTCGATTTTTGAACGTGTTTTATCAGTTACCATATTTTTCTGATATTCTTTATAAACATTAAGATTAAATATTTGTCCTTCTAAGTCTTTACGTGAGGAGTCAAATTTATAAACCTCAGAATTAGGGACTCGAAATTCACGTTCTTTATAGGTTGATAGGGAAAAAAGTTCTCCCTGCACGTTTTTAGATAATTCACTAGATTTCACTTCTCTAAAAGATTCCTTAAGTCTATCACGATTATTAATAATAAAGGCATACCATTCACGATTTTCAAGAGCCAAAAGGTTATCTGCTCGGCGATACTGAGTCTTGTGGAATAGTGTCTTAATTATTGACTGAACTACACTATCACTCATTGAGATGATCCCATGTAATTCATTGATAATGTGCATCTTATCGCGACCATTAATATGAGTATCCACCTCTCGTGAAATAACTCCTTGTTTAGTAAGATCGTGTGATAACAAATCAGAAACTTTAACAAACTTTCCTTTTGTATATACTCTGTCAATCTTCGTACCAAATACCCACGAATCAGCTTCCATTTTCTTTTTATTGGCTTCTTTTACTTCAAGAGATAAGCGTGTTTCTGCTTCCAGTTTATACTTTTGTACAAAATAGTTAGAAAGAATTTCTCTAACTTCACGTTCTCCAAAATTATCTGATGATGAATCTCTAACCTCACGAGTTAAGATAAGTTCTTTACCCTCAGGTTTGATAAATACTTCTTTAGTTTCATAGGTATTGGGGTCCTTTAGAGCGGCTTCTTTCCATTCCTCATCAAAAGTATACATGAAACAGTTGTCTAATAATTCATTTTCGTAATGTTTAGCTTCAGGCATACGGCGAATTCGGCCGATAGTTTGAGTTTCAAAAGAATCACTCATGTTTTCACGAAGTTTGACTAAAATTTTGGCACGCGGACAGTCCCATCCAGTTGAAAGGGCCTGCTTCCAGAGTAAGAATAATGGTGTAGCATCATTCTTTTCAATACCTTCAATATTTGTTTTCTCTTCAGAAAGCCATTTTGCAACAAATTTATTATCGTAGGTAAAATCACGTCTTTCAAGAAATTTTTCCACCAATTCGATTTGTTCATTCGAAGAGTCAGGAAACTGAATAATTACAAGTGGACGTATATTTTTATTGAGTTTTGTATATTCCTCTTGAATCTCTTCACGTTTATTAATTGCAAGGTCAATCAGATATTCATACTCGTTAGTCAATTCCGTGCCATTTTCATCTTCGACACCTTCATTGACGTACATCGCACTTGTAATTAGGCCACTCGTGATAACTTCTGATTCTGGAATTTCATATTTTTTTGCAGAATCATTTTGAATGGTCGTTGCAGATACCCGAATAATATTAGAGGCCGAAAAGTTATCCATGAACCCATGAGCACGATACGTATTATTTCGATGTTCTTCATCAACGATTAAAATAAAATCAATTCCATTTCTATGAGCTTCAGCGATACGGTCTTTAATGTTTTTCATTTCACCTAATCGGGTTGCTCTATTTCCTGCCTTTGTAACAGACTCCCAGTTGATAAAAGTAACATCTCCGCCCTCAAAACCAGTTCGAAGCGCATCCGAAAGGGTTTTAGAATATCGATGAGGCAGCAGTCTATCCATCTTTTCTTTTGATTGTTCCTCAAGTTCTCCCGCCCCGATTGAAAGCCAAACAAATGAGGTCTTATCATAAGTATAGTCAAGATATTCATCGATATAATTCAATAAGATGATTGTCTTTCCACTACCAGTAGGCGCCTTTACAATCAATGTTTGAGTGTCTGAACCAGGACCAGAGTTATTGAGTAACCAAAAAGAAGCATCATTTTGAAAATCAAATAATTCTCCACCATTTGGAAAACGAATCATAGTTCACCAGCCTCCTTTAATTCACTTGCAAAGTAGTAATCAGGAACTGGAATGATTGTGATTTTTCGTTCCTCTGCCAATACTTTTTGTTGACCTTTTAATAAAACGAATGTTGGAATCAATAATTTCATATTTTCCATGGCTGAATTATCAAAGAATTCGTCTAACTCATCTTCATCCAATACAAGTTTGACACTGCTTGAAGTTTCTAAATCAACTCCAAACTCAAGTTCAGCCATTTCTTTTATATGTTCTAGTAATTCATCAGTCAACGAAATTTCTTTGTTTTGGAATCTAGGTATAAAATCCGTTTTCAAGTATTTGAGGTTAGCAGGAATTCCTTCCACCTCAGAATTTTTATCGTATTCACCATACACAACAACTCTGTTATTATCAATTGATTTCGTAACTTTATCGTATTTCCCTTGATTTTGTTGAACAATAGAATCAACCTTTTCCAAAATCAAATCTGCTTTTTTTAACTTGGCAAATGTTAAACTCTCCTCAAATAATAGGTTTTTAACTTTTCCGCTAGTCTTATAACCGCTGATTACCTTTTGGATACGCTTAAATGTAATCTCCTCAGCAATATTATTCTCATTATTTGTGGCAACAATAAAGCGACGATTGCCACTGTCTTCTTTGTTTAACTTCATTACGGCATGAGCTGTTGTTCCACTACCAGCAAAAAAATCAAGAACAGTTACATCTCTACTGTTTATGAGCCCAAGTAAAAATTTAATCAATTCAGATGGCTTAGGATTTGAAAATGGAGATTTATTGTTAAATAAATATTTCAGTTCATTTGTTCCAGCTTGGTTAATAACAAACTGAATTAAGTTTTTAAAAGGAGCTGACCTATCAATCAGATTCCCTTCATTATCTACGTTCAGATAGTTTTTATACTTAAGAGCCCAACCACACGCTTTATTTGTTGACTTTTGGAATTCAAGAAAACCATTTTCAAATCCCCAAGAAATTTTATTTCTCCCCCACTTCCAAATCCATCCATCATTTTCAAACGATGATCTTCCGTTTGGGAATACTAAAGTACCATCTGGTGCTTCAACGCCAAAGTTCATTGAATCACTATAAGATAATCCCCCACGGTCTAAATTATCAAAGTAGAACGGTCCTCGTTCAGAATAATACTCATCAGTTAATCTATATCTATTTTTGTCAAAGGACTCAAAGTTTTGCGAAAAGATATTATTCCATTGGGACTTTTCGGGATTATTGCAGTAACAAAGAATATATTCCGTTATTGTTGCAATTCCCTTCGCATCAGAAGCTCCAGTTTTCTTTTGCCAAATGAAGCTAGTAACAAATGAATTATTCCCCATAATTTCATCCGTTAGCGTTTTAAGATTGGCATACTCATTATCATCGATACTAATAAACAAAACACCATTTAAAGATAATAGAGTCTTGGCTATTGTCAAACGCCGTTTCATGAATGAAATCCACTTTGAATGCCTATACCCGTCATTTGAATCGACCTTTTTATCATCATAAGTAAATCCTTCGCCCAAAGTATTATAGGGAGGATCGATATAGATAACATCAATCATCCCTTTATGCGTTTTCTCCAACAAATACAAACTATGCAGATTATCTCCTTCTAGTAAAAAATTCATCGGTTTATTTTCGTCATTGATAATTTTCTTCGACTCATCTTCAGTAAATACGGGAATATTATCACGCATCATCACATCAACTTCTTCTTCATGCTCTTCCCAAACAAGTCCATAGCGTTTTTCATCGAGGAACGTTGCAATTTCA
Source organism: Neobacillus cucumis (assembly GCF_016107705.1). The sequence goes on along the minus strand of NZ_JAEHGC010000005.1, from coordinate 321,642 downwards.
TTGATTGCTTTTATTTGGTCATCATCCGAACTATTCTCCATTAATGTTTCAAGAAAAGATTTCATTCGGTCACGCTTAATCTGGCTAAGATTAGTCATTATTTTTTCCTCACTTTAAAATCTAGAATATTATTATTTTATCGGGCTACTCCTTTTACAATAGTACCTTAAGTCACATTCAGCACAATGGGATGGATCAGAAGTCCGTGTTGAATAGTCATTAGCTTCAATCTTATGGACAACATCAGCAAACTCAACCATCATTTCTTCAATTTTTTTAACATCTTTATCAAAGCTAATTATAGGATTATCTGCTTCACTCAGATAATAAAGCTTCATTTTGGAAACTTCTACACCATATTTCTCTTCAACAAGATGAGCATAAACTTGAAGTTGTTTTTCATAACTTTGCAACATCTCATCAGTCATACTTGTAGGTTTGTCACCTGTTTTGAAATCAACAATTTCAACGGTATCGCCTTTGCCCTTAAGCATATCAATACAACCATTAAGGATAAAATCCTTCATTGGGTAACTTAACCGAACTTCTGATTCTCGAATATTTTCCCACATTTCCCGTGAGTTCTCGAAATAATTCTTTACATATCGCATTGCTGCTGCTTTTGAGTTCGGTGCAAGATAGCTATGTTCTGATAGAGCTAGCCCTTGATAATTATTTTCAAACCAATTCTCAAGATTAGTTTCAATGGATTCAGTCTCATTACGCAAAATTGCGTCATGTACATCCTCAATCGTTTGATGAACTAGGGAACCAAATAAAGTTGAACCAATTCTTATTTCAGAAAACCCAAGTTCACGAAATATCTTATACTCTATTGAACAACGCTCATATTTAGAAATATCTGAAGTAAAAGCATAGGACTGCTTCAAGTTTGATGATTTTACCGGTTTAAAATTAAATTCTTCAAAAGACCAATTTTTTTCATGATAATCAGCAATCTCATTCCATGCTGTAGAAAAGGATTTACTAGGCGCTTGGCTTTGACCAGTTTCCTTTATTGGAGTAGTTAACACCAACAAATCTTCTGCCCTAGAAAAGGCTACATAGTACCTGCGCCAAAAATCAAAGTACTTGATTTCATCCTCTGGCTCGAAATTATTTCTATCAGAATATTGATTATAAACCTCATTTAGTAATGTAGTATTGTCTTTTCTGGGAATATCATAAAGAGAATCCGTTATTACTATTGGAAACTCCATCCCTTTTGACTGATGAATTGTCATAAATGAGACACAACCACTAGGTGCATACTCACTCTCATCCTGATACTCCTCGATTCCACCTTGCATAAGAAAACGGAAATAAGTTCTAAATAATTTATTCAGAGTATTTACTTTTTTCTCACTCGAAATAACCTCTACTCGTTCAATAGACTCGAATTTCGCAAAAATATTTGTCAATATCGCCAAATTTCTAATTGCTCGTTGATCTGCAACACCTGATGATAAGTCTGTATCAATAATTTCCTTAAAATAGTCAAATGTGAATAACTGATATAAAAGTCGAGTAAAAGCATAGTCAGTATTTCCTTTTAAGTTAGATAGTTCTTTCATCCTATATGAAACCCATTCTTCAAGGTCTGAATCCTCATCCATGATCTCAAATGAGATATCTAAGCAAGATTCATAATATTTCACCATATCATGGAACCATTCAGCATCGTCTTCCAGAATCTTCTCTTCATAATCACTGAATAGATGAAGCATTATTCCAATTACTGCTTTTATTTCTGCCCTTTCAAAAAACATCTTTGACCGTGGAGAATAAATCGGAATCCCATTTTCCTCTAAATAATTTGCCAAAAACTTAGCATTATTATTCGATACTGACCTAAAGAGAAAAGCCACCTGATTATAATTTGTAATATCACCATTTTCCATTAGGCGAAGTAAAAAGTCTCGAACTCGCTCTGCCCATTTTTCAAGAGTGTCTCCATAAACTTTCAATACAGGGGGAGTTAAGCTTTTATAATTTTTATCTTCACTTGGAACAATATGTTTCTCGATACGGAATTTATCCCAATCAAAAAATTCCTCCGAGTAATCCGTCATCCATTTATTATAAAAACCAATAATCTCAGGCGCTGAACGATAGTTTGTTGTTAATGTGATTTCCTTACAAGTTTCAGTAGGGAATTTAGACGTAAACTCCAGAATATTTCTTATCGTAGCTCCACGAAAACGGTACATTGATTGGTCATCGTCTCCAACGACACAAATATTTTTTGTTTTTGAAAGTAGAAAAATCAGTCTTTCTTGTATTGCGTTGGTATCCTGATATTCATCTATCATCATATATTGGAATAACGATTGATATTCAGCAAGTACCTCAGAGTTATTATTTAATAGCTCAAACGCTGTCGCTTGAATTGTAGCAAAGTCTAAACGATTATTTTTTTCTAATAGCTCATCATAGAATAACTTAGCTTCACCCAATGCTACTATTTGAGGGTCTGTATCCATTAATAATTCAGAAGGGTTAATCTGTTCCTCTGCGAGTCCATTAAGAAAATCTGCTAAGATACTAGACTTATCCCAAATCCCTCGATTTCCAAAAGGTAAGGCATTAAAATGGGGCTGCTTACCAAATCCGTAATTAAAATTCTGATAAATAAAATATTTTTGATCAAAATCGTCCATTAGGGTAAAGCTCTTTTTTAAGTTAGGGATAAAGGCTAGATTATCTCTTACAATTCTTAGACAGATAGAATGGAATGTTCCAATATAAACATCATTCAAATCAAAATCTGGAATTAATGAGGAGATACGGGTGACTATTTCCTTAGCAGCTTTTTCTGTAAAAGTAGCCATTAAAATATTCTCAGGATTTATACCATGATTGGTTACCATATTTGCATACCGATTTACAAGTGTAGCTGTTTTTCCAGTTCCAGGTCCTGCTGAAATTAGTACTGGCCCTTCAATGGTCGTGATTGCTTCTTCTTGTGCTTCATTAGGCACTACTTTAACCATTTTTAACTCCCCTTCATTGATAGTCGCTTGACCCTTAAAATAACATCAAATTTTATAATCTTTTTCTTAATTGATTGTAGTCCTTAATTAAAAGCGCTTCGATGCCCTCATGTTAATGCAAAATGGGTTTAAATAATCTGCTAGATTATGTAAAGAATTATTTGAAAAACTATTACTGGAGGCTTCCCATGAGAGTTAGTGTAAGATTCGCTACTGAAACACTAAACGGTATCACAAAATTAAAAGCTCTATTTGAGGATGACCCTATATTAGTGGACTCAGGAATTCCTGCCCGTTTATGTGCGGAGCTCAGTATTAAATGTTTATGTCCTGTACGCGAACGAAGTAATGCAGATTTTTGGGCAATTGTAAATGAAGAACTAAGCAAAGCTATCCAAATCATTTACGAGTGAAAAGATTTATTGGTTCAAAAATCCAAACACACAGTTTAAGCCTTACGTGATATAAAGTAAAACTTCAATAACCTAGTTTTACTTAGACATCCATCCACCCAATAGTAGTCAAAACTTATTAATATCTTATTCTAATTCGTTTAATAATCTTGTTTGCATAAATTATACTCCTATAAAGGATATTTTATCTTTTTGTTGAATAATAGTAAATATTGACTATTTTAGGGGTGATTTATAATGCCAGCATATTTAAATTATGTTTTTACTAACACGCGTCAAGGATCACAAACAGGGAAAGAAGTCATAATTAGCCTTCCCCCAGGTCCCGCAATTTTACTTTGGACAAATTCTCAATCTAGTCCAACCTTAACAGGAATCTCGGTAGTTAGTGATTTAAATGGAAACTACTATAATTCTCCACAGGGTGCAAGAGCTTTAGCGTTAGTTAATCAATTGCATCAACTCATTGCTAACAATACTAATTTACCGTTCCTAAAGGTAGAGTATGATTTTCCTAATGACCTTCTAGTTATTAATGGGGTAAATTATACAGTCCTAAATGGGGGGCAGTTCATTGGACAGCAATTTAATCTAGCCATTTCAAGTTCTCCTACTAAGGCAGTAAATAACTTACAAAGTGTTACTGATCCATTCCACATCTGGTCAAGAAACTTCTTTAGTGGTAGCCAAGTCCAAAAGTTGGATTTAGATATGATCGTATATAATTCGAAGGCTAACAATTTTTCTTCTATTTTTGAAATTAAGAGAAGTAACAAAGTTAGTTTCAATTCATGGCAACCATACACTGCCGATAAGCCTAACTACGAAATGATAATGAATTTGGCAGACTTACTAAACATACCATTTTATACTATACATCATGACGAAGTCACCCAAAGGGTTATTTCACCAACTAAACAAGTTAATGTTTATACTTACAGTTCAGGAGTTACTAGTAATTGGAATAACTTTAGAAGCTTCAGCAACCGTATCCAAATGACAGCCCAACAATCGTTAAATTTATTATAATGTATCAATACTTTTTTGTCTGCGGCAAATTAGACCATTCACTATGGCTATCCCCTACGAAACAAAAGAGGCGACGAATTAAAAAGAGTCACTAATTCAAAGTGACTCTTTTTGGGCTTTTTTTCTTTTTGTACAATAATTGTATCTCCACTTACAATAATCACCTTCTTTTTCTTAAACATTGATTATAAACCCTTTAATCACCTCTTCCATAAGCTTATCTTATATTAGCTAAAATGGAGGGTACTAATTGCCCTCTCTTAATATTGAGTTTCCAAACCAGATACAGTTATACCCATTAAATAAACAAATACTACAACTCTTAAAGTAAACAGTTCTTAAAATAAACAATATATATTAATTACAATTTATCTAATAAGTGAACAGTAAGTAAGTAGAAAAAATAATCATGGGTATTTTAGAATCCTTTGTTTTCCCCTCATTCCTGTTCCCTCGAATTAGTTTAAATTTGCTCAAGATTGACCCATAAATATTGCCACCAATCTGCCACCAAATATTACAAATCCCCCCCCAAGATGAACAAATTCCACCTAACATTAGGTAAACAAAACCTAGTATTACTGAACATTTCCTCATATAATACAGTTATAAAATACACATTCCTAAACTGTAGGTCGGAGGTTCGAATCCTCTTTGGGACGTACTCGTTAAAAAAGCGCTTTGTATCACGGTTTGTTATCCGTTAGCATTGCGCTTTTTTCATTGTCTGTAGGATGTATTTTTGACATAAACGGAAGGGTTTACATAAAACATCCCAAAATGCAGAAGTATTTGCAAATTGAAAAATAGGCAGATTTGTAATCAGCAAAATAGATTCCCTCCTGTTCGTAATATAATGAAACGGAATGATATGAATTCAAATATAATAAAAAGCCGTCATGATTTGACGGCCTTACTTATAAAACGCATCAACAGCAATATCACCTTCTTCACTTCGTGTACCAAACCACTCTGTACCATCATATTCCTTTAATCCTGCATTTTCTAAATTTAACTTTTTCGCTAATGACTCCGTTATAGAATGAGCCTGCTCAGGGGAAACACTGCGAAAAGTAATTTGAATTTCCGGCTTTACTCCATATTCTTTGACAACAAATTCTTGAAACTCCGATAATGACTTTGGACTTACATTACCGGACCCTTCCCGTGTTGCAATTAAGGTAACAATTATTGAAGTAATGGCAATAATTAGGACTGATAATAAAATAACTATGTTTCTATTTAACTCGTTCACTTTCGCAAGCATATGTAACCGCCCCCTATTAATCTTTACGACTATTGTATGATGATAGATTCGAAAAATTATTAATAATTTCCTCTTACTCCGGTTGTTTTTAATCCATGTCACTGCATGTTTAGAATAAAAGAGGTCAGCACAGATGCCAGCCTAAAGAATACCGCCAAAGCAATACTGTAAGTCGGAGGATAGAATCCTCTTTGGGGAAGTAGTAAAAACACTTCTATTCAATCCTACACAATACTATGTAATACCAAATAAAGTAAGATCCCACCGATAAAGAACAAAGGTGTACTTTTAAAGGTTCCTCGATTAATTAAAGGCAATAATAAGGTTCCACTTAGATATAGGAAAATTCCGGCTGTTACGGATAAGCCCATTGCAACAATTTGTTCTTGATGATCTCTAAGTCCTGATAAAAAATAAGCAGATCCCGCCCCTAACCAAGTGAAAATTCCTTGAATGATAAGATAAATTGCAGTTTTTTTCCGGCCATTTAGAAAGGCAAGCATAACGGAAGTATAAGAAAGTCCCTCCGGGATTTTATGAATAACCAGTGCTATAGAAACAAAGATTCCTAATTTAAAATCTGCAGAATAGCTAATTCCAATGGATAACCCCTCAAAAAAATTGTGTAGCAGCATTCCACTTGATAATCCTTTTACAGTAGTAAGGTCTCCGTTTTCTAATCCATTTTTCCTGTTCAATGTTGTTGGCAAAAAGACTAAATACATTATAAGAAAACCAATTAGGACGAACAAACTACTATGATTAATGCCCTCTTGTCCTTCAGGAATTAGATCCAAAAGCGCAATGGATAACAATAAACCGGCACTAAGAGCAACTAATGACAATAAGGTTTTTTCCGACCAATTTTTCCGAAATAAAACAAGAAATCCTCCAAGAATGTAGGCAAGGGATGAGATTAAAACTACAAAAAATACCGTTGGAGTCAGCTTTATCGTCTCCTTTATAAGTTCATTCCTCAATTTTATTCTCCAAAATGTAAAATGATTACAATATTCAAGCAACATATTTCGATTGGTATTTCGCATTTGTTTTAGTAACGACAGAAAAAAACTAATTAAAAAACACAAAAATGAGGTGTCTGATCGAGACCACCTCATTTTTGTATGTTTTATTAATAGAAGCTGCTTGCTCCAACAATAATTAAAAGAATGAACAACACAACAATTAAAACAAATGGGCTATAGCCACCGTAGCCGTATCCATAGCCATAACCTCCGCAACCGCACCAACCGCACATAGTAAACACACCTCCTTAAGGTTGTTTACTATATTAATATGCATCATTATCCTTTAAAGGAAATGGTAATACAACATGTCAATTAAAAATGGATATTTGTCCTGCTTTAAATTTCTACACAAAGCAAAAGGGGGTACACAGACTTATTACGATACAAATTATGTTTGTACAAGCTGCAGTGAATTTTCAATGTCGTTATAGTAAATAACCTCAGAAAGAACCTTATAACCTTGTACTTTGCCCAAAGTTTCTCTTGCTTCTTTTTCGGTATTAAATTCAAACATAGTAATTTCTTCTTTTAAATAGACAGTAATGATCCACATAAGTTTTCCACCCCTTCAAGATTGTTTTTACCTCTTTTAATTGCAAATAAAGTATAATCAAAATATTCTGAAGTGAGAACGTTTCCCAAATTAAGTTTTTTTCATAAATAAAATATATTTTGTTCATTTTGTTCACACGTGGATTTTAATATGCCACAAAAATAGCCCTGCTTTAATAGCAGGGCTAGAACCTTTATGGCAATATAAAGTGTGCCGTCTTTCACTTTTCTTGAATCGTGTGAAAGATGATTGATTTCAAAAGATGTTGAACCTTGATCATGAATTTTGAAGATGTAAGTTTTTTGATTCTCGTTTATTCTTTAGTTTTCGTTTTTCAAAATAATAGGTGGGAATGATGATGGCTGCCCAAATCGCAAAATAATTTAGTACATCACGAAACGGGTTGCTGCTGCCACCATGTCCATCTTTTCCATGAAATTTTCCTTCACGAAAATCTCCACTAGGCGGTCCCTGTACTGTATTGGTTGTTATCCCTGTATTCCCATTGTTGGATGGCTGCCCACTTTGTTGTACTTGTTTAGGTGCAAAATCAGCAATATTTGAAGAAGCTGTTGCGGAAAACCATTGAATTCCGCCTGCTAAAATGGCGATGGATAGGACCACTGATGCAATTACACCTTTTCTAAATTTTCCTTCTTTTGATTTAAACGCCTTTTTAAAAATACTCATTACCCATTGCCAATGGACCCCAACATGAAGGCCCACTAATGCAAGCGTTGCGTCTGCTGAGAAACTGTGGATTCCTCGAATCGAGTGTCCACCTTGTACCGCAAGACTTGGAAAAACTATCCTAGAAATTAAGATACCTGTAATAATAACGGTAGCCATAGAAATTAAAAGCAAGATATTTAACAAATAACTAAATTTTGTTTTTTTAGGAAGTTTAGGATCGAAAATCTTTTTAGTCGTATTAATCACCCAGCGATAGTTCAATCCAATATGTGTAAGAATCGCTACTCCGATTACCAGACCTGCCACTTCATGAAAAGGTAAACCATTTAATACCCTTGGATCCATTAACAACACAAAAGTGATTGCCATTAGTAAATCCAGAACAATTTTTGTATAATTCTTTTTCAAGTTAATTCCCCCAAATTTATAATTTCCCTTAACTGTTTTCCATCTTAATGGGGGAACCTTAATAAAACCTTAAGTTACTAAACAACCCGTTAGGGCGTTATAAGTATCAAAAAAGTGCCTAAATCCATTTGGATTTAAACACTTTTTTTGAAGTATTAAAGTTTCTCTCCATTTGTTGAGATGACATCCTTATACCAGAAGAAGGATTTTTTCTTTTTGCGTTCTAATGTACCGCTGCCATCGTCATGTTTGTCGACATAAATAAACCCATACCGTTTCGAGAACTCGCCTGTCGACATACTTACCATATCAATACAGCCCCAACTTGTATAGCCCATTAATTCAACCCCGTCTTCTATTGCTTCACCCATTGCTTGAATATGTTCACGAAGATAGTTAATTCGATAGTCGTCGTTGATTGTGCCGTCTTCTTCTACCTTGTCATAGGCGCCTAAGCCATTTTCGACAACAAACAACGGCTTCTGATAGCGGTCGTATAATTTGTTTAAAGTGATGCGTAATCCTACTGGGTCGATCTCCCAGCCCCAGTCACTTGTTTTTAAGAAGGGATTTCTAATGCCGCCAATAATATTCCCTTCCGAACTATCCTCATCCCTCTTCGCTTTCTTCTCTGTACGGGACATGTAATAACTAAAGCCGATATAATCAACAGTCCCTTCTTTCATTAATTCCAAGTCTCCTTCTTCAATTTCTAATTCAATTTGATGTTCTTTAAAGTAGCGGCTAATAAAAGCCGGATACTCACCCCGTACTTGCACATCAGCACAATAGTAATTGAAAAGCTGTTCTTCCTGAAGGGCATACATTACATTTTCTGGATTGCTATCAAAGGGATAAACAGGTGCAAAAAGAATCATACACCCAATTTTAGAATTCGGAATAATCTCATGACACATTTTGACCGCAAGCGCACTGGCAAGAAATTGATGATGGTAGGCTTGGAAGGTGGGCTGGTATTTATCCTCTTCTTTTTGAATGGAAAAACCAAGTCCTTGAATCGGCATCACCAAGCTGCTATTGATCTCATTAAACGTCATCCAGTACTTTACTTTATTTTTATAACGGTTAAAAATTACTTTTACATATCTTTCAAAGAACGTCACCACTTGCCGACTCCTCCAGCCGCCATATTCTTTTACCAAATGCAGCGGCATTTCATAGTGGGAAATGGTTACGACTGGTTCTATACCGCGTTTATTCAATTCATCAAAGACACGATCATAAAATGCCAGCCCTTCCTCATTCGCTCCTTCCTCGTCACCGTTTGGAAAAATTCGTGTCCAAGCAATCGACATCCGGAATGCCTTGAACCCCATTTCTGCAAACAACGCAATATCTTCTTTATACCGATGATAGAAGTCAATCGCTTCATGATTTGGATAGTAATATTGATCTGGATGAATCTCAAAATCAAAACCGGGATTTAATAAAATTTTATACCGCTCTTTTCCACCTGGAAGAACATCGGCAATATTTAGTCCTCTTTTTCCTTCATTAAAGCCGCCTTCTATTTGATTGGCAGCAGTCGCCCCTCCCCATAAGAAACCTTCGGGAAAATGATATTTTTTCATTCTGAGTACCTCCAAAATTTATTCCTTCATTAATATTCGTTTTTTGAGTGAATTTATAAGGTTCTCTTCCTTATAAAATAAGTACATTCTTATTATTATAAAAGGTAAAAGGTTCAGAATCCCATTTCTGAACCTTTTACCTTTCCTTCAACCTTATTTTGGTTTCGAAGGGTTTTATATAAAGACACGCTATAAACTGAGCATAGGATGGCCATTCCTGCGATAAATACATAACCTGCCTGAAGGCCAATTATTTCTCCCCCCACACTCTTCTGTCCAAATACTCGATTGAAAAAATCGATGATAAAACCCACAAGCAAATTTCCTATAATACTGGAAATTCCCAAGAGAGTCACCGTAAAAGTGATCGCTGTCCCTACTCCTTTAGAGTATTGTTTGGCAAGCAGCGCCATAACTGTCGGATAAATTGGAGCAATCCCAATACCTGCAATAGCAAATAGAATCGCCCCTTTTTCTCCGCTGAAAACAGCTGCAAGGCTGCATACACCTGAAAAGGCAGAAAATATCATAATGGAAAGAGTATAGCCAATTTTATCAGTGATGGGTCCGGCAATCAGCCTTGAAAGGGTAAAGAATAGAAAAAAGGACGAAAGCATTCCTGAAGCTCTATTTAATGACCAATCATAAGCATTTTCCAAATAATAAACAAGCCAGCTTCCAATTGATATTTCAGACACCACTCCAAACGAAAGGATGGCCACAATCTTCCAAGCAATCGGATCCCGAATCAGATTACGAAACGATGTGGATTCCCCATCTTTTTGATGTTCTTCTGGAAACCTTCCGAAAAATGAAGGAATGATGGGCAAAATCGATAGTGAAAGAACCATTAAATACATACCACGCCAGCCAAGTTCCCCATTCAAAACATTCCATCCCATCATGGAAGCACCCAAAATAGGAGCCCCGATTGAACTAAGGCCATAAAAAAAATGGGCAAGGTTCATCATCGTCCCCGTGTTCTTGGTAAATATGCGGGCAGCCATGATTCCAAGCCCAATCTCGAGTATTCCGTTTCCCAGATATAACATAAAATAAGATAGCGTTAAAGATGTATACCCCTTAGATAAGAACATGAAAATACCCGACAATGTCATCGAGGCAAATGCAAGGATTCCTATCCATTTAATTCCGATCTTATTGGACAGGTTTGAAGTAAAAGAGCACGCCAGCAGATATCCGAGAGAATTTAGGGCAAGTAAGAATCCAAGCTGAGATTCGTGTAGTTTGAATTCGGACTGCATGGCCGGCAGCGCCGGGCCTTTAACATTTTCCGATAAACCAAAGATAAAAAAGCCGCCAAACACCACAAATAATAACAGGATCGAATTCACTCTTTGATTCTCCAAATCTATTAACCTCCAGACAATGGCAGAACATAGAGCCATTTTAAACTGAACTTCTCACATTAACAAGAATGAATGGCCAGGATATGTTTAAATTGTATGCGATGAATCACAATTTTTTCTTAGCTGTGTTAAAGGACAATGTAAATTTTGAAAAACGTTGATTGGAGCGGAAGGTGCGAGACTCCTGCGGGAGCAGCGGGACAGGTGAGACCCCACAGGCGCTTAAGCGCCGAGGAGGCTCACCGCCTGCCCCGCGGAAAGCGAGCATCCCGGAGCGGAAATCAACAACTAAGTTTAACGGAGCTTTTTTCTTAATTGCTCAAGACAGTATAAAAATTGTTTTTAACGTTAAGGTAATGTTTTTCAAAAAAGGTGAATAGGATAAGGTAAGTACTCCAATATTCGAATCTTCTTTGGAAGGGGTCGATATTTGATGTGGCAGCTATGGCTTACAGGTTTAATTGGTATATGGGTATTTTTCTCTCCGTGGGTATACAAATTTACTGACAACACCGGCGCCTTATGGAACAGCATCATATTTGGAGTTATCCTTCTTATTTTAGCGATTTGGACAGGAAACAAGGTGAAAAATAATAATCCTTGATGGTACAGCAAGATTAATGCTTAATATTGGAGTACGCTTCCCTCCTCTTGGAGGGTTTTTATTGTTTAAGGATTTTGATTACATAAACTAAACAGCCATTAAGAAAATTGAAAGTGGACAATAGCTGGAGATTTTTATACCTTATATCACTTTGTTAAATGTATCACAAATTTATTGACAGAATACTAGAACAGGTGTAACGTAAATCTTAGTTAAATATTTTAGAATATTCTTATCAAGAGAGGTGGAGGGACTGGCCCTTTGAGACCTCGGCAGCAGACTTTTTGTACTGTGCCAATTCCAGTAGCTTTTTGCTAAAAGATAAGAAGAGAACCCATTACGTTTATGCCCCCCTCTTCTTATTTACGAAGAGGGGTTTTTAATTTTTATTGAAAGAAGGAAAATATTTATGACCAAAACACTAGTAAAAGCTCCATTTAAAGCAGACCATGTCGGGAGTTTTCTAAGACCGGAACCTATTAAAGCGGCAAGAAAAGCCTATGCAAACGGGGAAATCGATCATGCAGCCCTAAAGGTGATAGAGGATAAAGAAATTGAGAAACTGGTACAAAAACAAATTGAGGCAGGCCTTAAATCCATCACAGATGGTGAGTTTAGACGGGCATGGTGGCATTTAGACTTTTTAGCAGGTTTAGACGGTGTAGAAGAATTCGAAGCGGAGTATGTAAGTAACTTCAAAGGTGCCAAAACAAAAAATACGGCCATCAAGGTTGTTGGAAAAATCGACTTTAATGGTCATTATATGTTAGAGCATTTTAAGTTCCTAAAGCAAGCCGTTGACCAATACGGTGATGGAACTCAAGTTGCCAAGTTCTCCATTCCAAGCCCGAATATGTTGTTCACAAGAATTCAAGGCGATGAGTATTACAATGGCAACACAGAGCAATTCTACCATGATACAGTTACAGCTTACCAAAAAGCCATTCAAGCTTTCTATGATGCGGGCTGCCGTTATTTACAATTAGACGATACTTCCTGGATTGATTTTGTTTCCGAAGAACGAATCAAAGCTGTTGTTGAGAAACTTGGCATGGACGTACAAGATATTATCGATACTAGAGTACGCTGCTTAAACGACGCCATTGCTAAGAAGCCTGAAGATTTGTTAATTACGATGCATATTTGTCGTGGAAACTTCCGCTCTACTTATATAACGAGCGGTGGATACGATCAAATCTCGGATGCTATTTTTGCTAACTTAAATGTTGATGGATTATTCTTGGAATATGATGATAATCGTTCAGGTGATTTTGGACCACTTAAAAGCTTTAAACGAGATGACAAAACCGTTGTATTAGGATTAATTACCTCTAAATTCCCGGAATTAGAAGATCCCGAAGTGATTAAGGCAAGAATTAAAGAAGCAAGTCAATCGATTCCATTAGAAAACTTGGCATTAAGCCCTCAGTGCGGATTTGCCAGCACGGAAGAAGGAAACGTTTTAACAGAAGAGGAACAATGGGATAAGATTAAGCACATTGTTAAAATTGCTGAAAGCGTTTGGGGTAACAACTAAATTCTCTTAAAAAAGACCACACCCGGTCTTTTTTTGTTTAGCGTATATCTGATAACTCACATGCTATACCACTCATTAAAAAACACTTAAATTATTGAAAATTAAATTACTGAAAAAGAGAGGATTTAATTTCGTTTGAATTTGAAATCACCATGCATAACCTTACAAGTATTTCGCATACTACTTTTGTGAATTCAATTTTTTTTTCGAAAGAAGGAGTAAAATGACAGTTGGAAAACAAGTTCAAACCGCATTAGCAAGTTTAAAAAGTGCCCAGGCAAGTTTCGAAACTTTTGCTTTAGCTACAGACAACCAAAATGCAAAGCAACTTTATCAACAAGCTGCACAACAAACGCAATCCGTTCTTGATAGCCTTGAACCACGCCTTCAAGAAATTCAAGGTGAGGAACCTCAGTACAAACAACAATAAATTAAGTTGTCCTCAACCCTAACAAAAATGTTAGGGCTTTTTTCAGCACCTTCTTATATTACTTGAATATAGTCAAAAAAGTTACTTTTGAAAACGTGATAATTTGTGGACGAAAAAACTTATAAGAGATCCTAGAAAGGCGCTACCGATAATGTCAGATGGATAATGATGTCCTACCCAAATGCGAGATAACCCTGTAAGGAAAGACATCCCCCACATTATTACTCCAAGGAAACGATGATAAAAAAAGATCGTAGTTGAAACTGCAAAAACAAGTAGGGTATGTTTACTAGGAAAAGACGAATCCATTTTTGAGGGAATAAGAATTCCTACATTTCTTTTTAAAAATGGCCGCGGCTTAAAATAAAATAACTTAATGAATATATTTATTATTAAGCTGATAAGGATAGAGATTGCTGCATCCATTGCCATTTTTCTATATTCCTGTCTTTTAAAGAACATAATGATTAAAATAAGAATATAGACAAATCGAATCCTGTTTGAAATGAATATCATCATTTTATCTAACATTAAAGAACGACCAGAAAGAAAATTTATTGCCCGAAAAAGCTTAACGTCCATAAAAGTTCACCTCAGTTTTTTCAGCTGCATCCTTTATAGGGTTACAATAATATGTAATGACGCTACTACATGTTGATTGGTTAAACCTTACAAAATCTTGATAAGCACAAGTGAACACTATTTTTCCAAATAATGTTTATTAATATACTGAATAATTATTTTATTTAATGCATTCGCGGTTTTTGTTGGAATCCGATGGTCTACATTTTTAATGAACTTTAATTCATTACATGGTAATTTCTTATGTAATAGCTGGGCATAATCATAAAATTGCTTATCCTGCTCCCCATAAACCAGGATAATTGGAATATGAATGTTCTCTAGTTGATTGGTACAATTATAGTGCAAACAATACTCGTAATATTGCTGGATGTTCCTCGCATCACCTTTTTTGGATTCAATAAACATCTTGATGAATTGCTTTTGAGTATTTGAATTGCTCCAAGATACAGACCACGCCAAAAGAGATACAGCCCCAGCCTTAGCAAGCTTAATTGCAAAAGAAATTCTTTTCATTAGCCTCCAATCACTAATTTCAGACATACCGCTAATTACAATTCCTCCTAAAGCTTGGTCTTCAGAAGTCAGCAAAAATTCTAAAACGATCGATGCACCAGCAGAATAGCCGCAAATAAATGCTTTTTTAACCTCTAGATGATTTAATAGTTGTTTTATATCACTAATAATAAGCGAGTAGGTAATTGGTTTACTTGAATACTGACTTTTTCCATGACCTCTAATATCAAAAGTAATTACTTGAAAGTATTTTGATAATTCCTTTATTTGGTATTTAAAGTTAAAAGAAGTGAGTACAGGAGGATGGATAAATACAATAGGAATCCCTTTTCCTTTAACATTGAAATATAGGGTACCCCCATCAACATCCAACATTGGCATGTTATTCTCACCTCAATTAACAAAATAATTAACCCACATGACTGAAAATAGTAATCCTAATTTTAACCAGAAGACTTTCTTATCTTGTTCAATACTCAACTTAATATACAATAGTAAAAACATTAAATTACCGCTAATTTACCATGCTATATGTGGGGGTATATTAAAAGTTAGAGAAGCGTTTTTTACTCATTCAACTAGAAAATAGAACTTCGAATAAAGAAAAAAAGCACCTTAATTAAAAGGTACTTTTTGCAATCCCACTATTTTGAAACAGTCGCCAATTCCACTTCTGGTGATGTGACCTTATCATAGAAATCAACGAACTTATCACGATCGGCAGTATTACGGTATGCCATTGCAACACGTGGATGTTCATTCAGAACACCAGAAATCATGTAAGGAATGATATAGCCCCACTCCCACTTTTGACGCATTTCCAGCATATGTTTTTCAATAATACCTAAAACTGGCTTAAGCTCGTAGCTTGTTTTTTGGATGTAGCTAACAAGAAGCTCGGTGTGACAGTTACCGGCTGCACGACCCATACCATAAACAGAGGAATCCAAGAAAGTAACTCCGCTTCGCATTGCAGCGATGGTATTGGCAAAAGCTAACTGCATATTGTTATGTGTATGAATTCCAAGTTCTTTGTTTGGAACCAAGTCTTTAAACTTTTTCACGAGATGCTCAATATCAGCAGGATCTAAACTTCCAAAGGAGTCAACGATATACACGACATCTACAGGACTGTTTCGTACCAATTCAAAAGCTTCAATTAGTTGCTTTTCAGGTACACTTGATAACGCCATAATGTTAAGGGTAGTCTCATACCCCAAATCATGAAACATTTTAACAAGTTCCAAGCCCTTGTCCACTTCTCTGATATAGCAAGCTACTCTGATCATATCTAGAACACTTTGTTCGCGCGGCAGGATGTCATTAGGGTCTACACGACCAATATCTACTAAAGCAGATAACTTCGTAAACTTTTTCTCAGGAATGATTTCTTTCAGAAAGTTATCGTCAAGAAATCTCCATGGATTGGGCTCCGTTGCTTTAAGAAGCTTTGGTGAGTTTTTGTAACCAATCTCCATATATTCAACGCCTGCTTCACTTAAGCCATTATACAGGTCTTGTACAAATTCGACGCTGAAATCCCAATTATTAACCAAACCTCCATCCCGAATCGTACAGTCTAAAATTTTACTACGTTGTCCCATGATGTAACTCCCCCTATTTTTCCCTCATACTAGAATTATTTTTCACTTTAATACGTTTATTTATTAAAAATTCTTATTGTGTTTATATCATTTTTCGATAAAATGTGTCAATCTATTTTCCTGAAAATTCAAGATTTTTCTTTTTATTCATAGAAACTTACAGTATAAATTATCTAATTCTTTCTACTATAACTAAAATTCATGAGTTATGATATGCTTTCCAGATAAAATTCTTTCAAATATTTATAAAAAGCTGGAACTATGTTTAATTCTAATAATTCTTTTCGAATTGTTCTGAGATTGGGAGATCAAAAAGAATCCTCCCCATCGTGCCCAAGTTTAACTTACTTTAAAGAAGGATTAGTTGATATAATTGTCTTAAAGACATTTTTGAAAAAATACGTTGTATTCCATTTGGGGGAACTGAAATGTGTCCTTTTTATAATAATCAAGGAAACTCAGAACAAGAAAACACTTTATTTAAAATCAAAGTGAAGGATATGATAGAAGAAAAAGAAATTGAGGTATCTTCAGAAATTATGGAAGAAATCATCACACGCTCTATGCTTGAAAATAGAGAAATTGTTTTTCTATGTATTGGTTCAGATCGATATGTTGGAGACTCACTGGGGCCTCTAGTGGGTACGATGCTTAGAGAAAGTGATGTTCCTTATCATGTATACGGTACGTTGAAAGAACCCGTTCACGCCTTTAACTTAAAGGATAATTTGAAAGACATCCAGAAGCATCATAAAAAGCCGTTGATTATCAGTATTGATGCATGTTTGGGAGAAAAAAACCAAGTCGGTTTTATTTATTTTAACAAAGGACCGCTCGCTCCTGGGAGTGCCCTTGAAAAAATTCTTCCTAAAGTGGGAGATTACCATATCAAAAGTATGATTAACTATATTGATCCATTACCAGCATCGCAGTTTCTAAATGACACCCGTTTATTTACCGTTTTCAATTTTGCAAAAACCATTGTAAAAATTATTTGCCACACAATAAAATAACCACCATTAATATAGAAAAAAAAGAGCTGCTTTACAAATTTGTAAACAAGCTCTGTTTTTTTATATTAAAAAATACTCAATGCACCAGTTACTACAGCAACGATAATGATAACTAAAGAGCAGAATACAGACCATTTAAATGCAGCTTTCTGGAACTCTCCTAGGTCGGTATTAATCATTCCTACTAATAGCAGTGTAGAGGCTACCAACGGGCTTAAAAAGTGTACAGGCTGGCCTAATACGGAAGCTCTTGCGATTTCTAATGGGTCTACCCCATAAGCGGACCCCGCTTCCGCCAAGATTGGCAACACTCCAAAATAATAGGCGTCATTTGATAAAACGAAAGTAAACGGCATACTTGTCAGAGCTACTACTGCTGGAAAGAATGACCCTAAAGAATCTGGAATAATCGAAACGAGTGAATGAGCGATTGCGTCCACCATCTTTGTTCCGGAGAAAATACCCGTGAAGATGCCCGCTGTAAAAACGAGTGTAACAACCGTCAAAGCATTTCCTGCATGTGCCATTATCCGCTCTTTTTGTTGTTCCAAGTTTGGATAGTTAATCATGGAAGCTAATACAAACCCAATAAGAAATAGCACCGGAGCTGGTAATATTCCCATTACCAAAACGACCATTACCGCAATTGTTAACAGCAGATTGAACCATATCAGTTTAGGACGCTTTATATTTCCTGGCATCTCTATCGCGATAGCCGCTTCAGGGATAGCTGAAAGGTTTCTGGAAGGTGACTCTATAGTAATTACACCAATTTTTTTTCGTTCCTTTTTGCCTAGAAAATAGGCTGTAACAAGGATACTTCCGATTCCGGCAAACAAGGTAGGTAAGAGTGGGAGGAAAAATTCATTGGCATCAAGACCCAAAGAGGCAATGGCCCTTGTAGCAGGCCCTCCCCACGGAGTCATACCACTCATTATACTGACAGAAAGCATTGATATAGTCCCAAGTACTAGTGGACTCATGCCCAATCGTAAGTATAAGGGCAACATTGCTGAAATCGTAATCATGTGTGTAGTGGTACCGTCACCGTCAAGAGCAACTAGCAAGGCAATGATAGCAGTTCCAATGGCGATTTTTACTGGGTCCCCCTTTACGAATCTTAACATTTGTTTAATAAGCGGGTCGAACAATCCTGCGTCAATTAAAATACCGAAAAAAAGAATCGCAAACAATAATAGTGCCGCTGAAGGGGCAACAACTTTTAGACCCTCCATCATCATATCTCCCAGCTTTAAGCCAAACCCGCCAATTAATGCGAAGACAATTGGAACCACCACAAGGGCTATGACTGGAGATAATCTCTTTGACATAATCAAGTAAGTAAATACGACAACCATTGAAACTCCTAAAAAAGTAATAATATAAATCCCCTCCATATAAGAAATCGCTTACAAACTTAGAGAAAAAAGATAATGGTAATTTCCAATCTTCTTATCTCTAAAAAACTATATTTTTAGAATATTTCAGCAGTGGAAATAAGTAAAATATATATTTTTTTAAGATTTTCTAAAAAAAAACTTATAATCTAGTTAGATTTTATTATTGCAAGCGATTAAAAGAGTGAAGTACAAGGAAAAAGTATAACTTTCCTTGTACTATATTTATAAATTAGGATTTTGGTTCAAAAAATTTATAAAGGTTTTTACAGTTGTTAGCTGCAATTCGTCTTTGTTGTACATCAACCACGTACTTCTTAAAACAGGTATCCCATTTTTGTAAGACAATCCATATGTAAATAAATTATCAGATGGTTGTAAACAAATTTCAGGCAATATCGCAATCCCTAAATCATTTTTAACCATTTCTTTACAGGTTTCCTGTCGGTCAGTTTCCATAGTTACGAGCGGAGGTTCTGAAAAACGATCGTGCCACCAGCCGTTGATTAAATTTTTTAGGGAACTGTCGGTTTGATAATGAATAAAGGGAAGTTCTGGTAATTTATTCATATCAACCTCACGTTTGGAAATAAGACAAAGCCTTTCCTCGTGGAGCATAGTTTTGGCACCATACCAATCGTAATTTCCACGCAGTATTCCCAATTGCACACTTGAAGAATTAAGTAAGTTCATAATACTTGTACTCCAACCCGTATTAACACTAAATTGAACATTTGGATATTCGGTAGAGAATTGCTTTAATAGTTTAGGAAGCTTATATTGAGCAAAGTTACTCGATACTCCTAATCGCAATGTTCCCCTTACCTCCTCCTTCATATTCAGTATGTAATCTTTCGTTTGCTGAAGTTTTTTTATCATTTCTTCTGCATAATCAGCTAAATAGACACCTTCTGACGTAAATTCAATCCCGCCTTTTATTTTATAAAACAATTCAGTACCAAGCTCTTTTTCTAAATTCTTCAACCTGTATGTTAAAGCAGGCTGTGAAATATACAGGCGCTCCGATGCCCGGCTAATATTCTTTTCTTCGAACAAAACCTTGATCGCGACCCAATCTTTCTCATCCATAGGAATCCTCCATTCATAGGATTATAAAAATTTTTTTATATTTTCCCACAAAATTATCTATTTTACTTATGATCTAGTTTATCATACTATGTTTTCAAAAGAACAACAATTTTTCAAAAAATCAAAAAGGTGGTTTTGTAACATGAAAGTCCCAGTTGTCATTATGCGTGGTGGAACCAGTAAAGGAGTATTTCTCAATTATGAGCACATGCCTGAAAATCGTGCTATTTGGGAGGACTTTCTTCTTGATATAATGGGCAGTCCCGATCAAAGGCAAATTGACGGGCTTGGCGGTGCAAATTCCTTAACAAGTAAAGCGGCTATTATTAAAAAATCTACTATTCAAGGTGTAGACATTGAATATACATTTGCACAAGTAAGCCTTGAAAACCAATTCGTTGATTTTAATGGTAATTGCGGCAATATTTCTTCTGCTGTAGGACCCTATGCAATTGAACAAGGGCTTGTGCCAAAAATAGAACCCGTTACGAAAGTTAGAATATTAAATACGAATACCAACAAGTTAATTATAGCTGAAGTGGAAGTAAAGAATGGAAAGGTCCAAACAGAAGGAAGATGTTCAATCCCTGGTGTTCCGGGGACAGGTTCCCCTATTTACCTTTCCTTCACCCGCTCAGAGGGGGCTGTAACAGGAAAGCTTTTTCCAACCGGAAAATCAGTGGACTGGATTGAAACTAAAAATGGAACCATACCCATTTCGATAGTTGACGTTGCCAATCCACTTGTTTTTGTCAGAGCACAGGATGTGGGGCTAATTGGAAATGAATTGCCACATGAGTATTCTCCCGAAAAATTAAGGGAATTAGAAGAAATTAGATCTACAGCAGCTGAAATGTGCTACTTTTCTAAAAAAGAAGATGCAACTAAAAAGTCTCCAGCCGTACCAAAAATGACCATCATTGCACCCCCTATGGAGTATATTGATAATACTGGTATTAATAGAAATGCATCTGAAATGGACCTGACAATCCGAATGATGTCCATGCAAAAGCCGCATCAAGCACTTGCGATTACAGGTGCGATTTGTACAACGGCAGCTGCTTTCCTAAAGGATACCATTTTGTCTGATATTGTGACTCTTAACCATGAAGTGGTTAGATTAGCCCATCCTGCCGGAATTATGGAAACAAAGGTGGACTTGTTTGCCGGCCATATCAGTGCAATAAAGGTAGTCCGTACAGCAAGAACCATCCTAGAGGGTTCCGTTTTTACAAAGAAAAATTATCAAATTTCAGAACTAGCTGCTCAAGCAAATTAACTTTCTACTTTTAATTTCTAATTCATAAAAAATTAAGAAGAAACGGAGACATTTTAAATGTGGGTAATCACCGTGCATACGGAGGAAAGTATTAAAATATACGAATTTTCTACAGAAAAAGAAGCTAGAGATGCGATGCTAGAAATGGGCGGAAATTTGATCTTAACCGAAGTAATTTATTTTAATGACCCCTGCTTCGTTTAGATAGTTTCTATTATAAATGTTGTGCAACGACAAAAAACTACTGCTCCACAAATGGAAGCGTCTAAGGAAATAATTAAAAGCGATGTTATTTTTAAGCTAATACATCGCTTTTTTTATTTCACAATAAAACTACTCCTTTATTGTTTAAATTTGGTCCCGCTATTTTCTTAAATTTCTATTAAAATCTCATAAATTATTTCTTAATTTCTTCTTACATTCTTCTTAACCTGTTCATCATTTATTCATATTCATTCATTAATATAGTTTTTAACATCTAATAGATTACAAATTTTAGGAGTGGAAGAATGAAGAAATGGATTCTTACAGGTATCATGATCAGTGCACTGGGATTGTCTGCTTGCAGCAATAGTACCCTCATGAAATCCGATTCAGGAAATATCTCACAAGATGAATTATATCAAGCAATGAAAACAAAGTATGGAACACAGACACTTCAAGAGCTTGCTGTTGAAAAAGTTTTGTCTAAAGAATATACCGTTACTAAATCTGAAATTGATGCGGAGGTTAAAAAAGTAAAAGAACAACTGGGTGATCAATTTCTAACCACTTTACAGCAATACGGCTACAAAAATGAGTCTGACTATAGGAACGTAGTGAAGCTAAATCTTTTAGAGGAGAAAGCGGTGTATAAAACCCTTAAAGTTACCGATAAAGAATTAAAGGATGCATACGCTAGTTACAAGCCAGAAATTCGCGCCCGTCATATTTTAGTGAACGATAAGAAAACTGCTGATGAAGTGGAAGCTAAACTCAAAAAAGGCGAAAAATTTGAAGATTTGGCGAAAAAATATTCACAAGATCCAGCAAGTTCTTCAAATGGCGGTGATCTTGGGTGGTTTGGAAATGGTGAGATGGACGCGGATTTTGAAAAAGCAGCCTATGCTTTAAAACTAAAAGAAGTCAGTGACCCGGTCAAAACTCAATATGGATACCATATTATTCAATTGACAGATAAAAAAGCGAAAAAATCATTCGCACAAATGAAAAATACCCTTACAGATCAAGTCAAAGAAACAAAGGTCACGCAGGAAAAGATTGCAACTGTTTTAAAAGCTGAATTTAAAAAAGCGAATGTTACCATATCGGAAAAGGATTTGAGCAAAGCAACAGATTTCTCTGCCTTAACCAGCCAATAAAAAACGAACACTTCACCTATAAAAGGGAACTCTTACTGTAAATAAGAGTTCCTTTAATAAACTATAAATGCCTTGCACCTAGGTACCGAGGCTTCCAATAAGAATTATTCATATCGGAAATTTCAACACCCTTAGTTGAACCGGAGTGAATGAACTTTCCATTTCCAACATAAATCCCCATATGCGAAGGACCTGATTTATACGTTTCATAATAAACAAAATCACCAACCGATAAAGTAGATACCGGCTTCATCATGCTCCAATAACCAGCAACCGTCTGACGAGAGATAGGTTTTTGTTTGTTAATTACATAGTAAATAAAACCGCTGCAATCAAAGCCGCTTGTTGTCGTTCCTCCCCATTTGTAAGGGGTTCCAATCACTGCTTTGGCATCCTGTATCAATTTATCTGTATTTAATTCTTTCACGGTAGAACTTGTAGTTTCATTCGTTTTAATCGATTGAGTGGTCATTTTGCCGCTGACTTTAAGTTTTTGGCCAAGTCGGATAAAATCTGATTTCAGATTATTTAATGACTTCAATTGTTTTACAGTTGTATTGTATTTTTTAGCGATTGCTGAGAGAGTATCGCCTTTTTTTACTGTATATATGTATGAAGTCGGAGTAGTGCTCTGTTTGGCAACACTATTTCCTTTTACAGGAATATTAAGATTCTGCCCGACAAAGATTCGATCATTTTTTAATTTATTTGCTGATTTTATTTTTGCAACTGAGATATGGTATTGCTTGGAATACTTAGATAAGGTATCTCCCTTTTTAACCTTGATATTCATGGCCATGGCTGAAGTACTATATAAAGAAGTCCCAATTACTGTAGCTGCTACTAATGACAAAAGTTTCTTTTTCATTTTCTCCCCCACGCTATCTATATAATCACTTTTCCAGTTTACTTACTATTTGGGAAGATTGCTAGATTATGTCGAAAACTGTTAACCAAATGTAATAGTATTGTAATATATTGTCGCATGATGATAGAGACTAGTATCACAGTTCCGATATTCCTAGTAAAAAACTTCAAAAAATTACCACAAAAAAAAAAAAACCAGAGAGTAAATTACTCTCCGGCAGACACGACGATTTCGAATCCTTCTTGTTTAAGATCGCTATCATATACTTCAGGCGTTACTATGTAGTAGGTTTCGCCACCATTATTCGAAATAACAATTTCGCTTGGACTTTTATCTACTTGGGCTTCAATTAAATTTTCATATGGAGCACCAAGTAATTCTGTTACATTACCAGCCATGATTACACCCCCTATTTCGAGTGATTGTAACAGAATTTTATGAAAAATGAAAGTAGAAAATAATATAGTTATCTCCCGTTATCGAATGCCAATCAAAAATAGAACTGTTTCGTGAGCAGCTCTATTTTTGACTTCCTCTTATTCAGAATCATCTTTTAAGAATATCCAGTAACTTTAGATTTTGTGCTGCAGTGCCTGTATAATTCTTTATACCATATTGTTCTGCTAGTTTTGCACGATTGGAAAAACTTGAATCTTCTCCAATGCTATTGAGGTAATCAACAATGCTGTTGCCCTTATAACCTTTATCTGATGACCCCGTTTTAGACTTTCTGCCTCTTAAAATATCCAATAGTTTTAGATTCTGTTCTGCAGTGCCTTTATAATTCCCTATACCGTATTTTGCGGCTAATTTCTCACGATTCGAAAAGCTAGAATCTTCACCGAGACTATTCAGGTAATCAACAATACTGTCGCCTTTATATTCCTCCTTGCTGACCTTTTTCGGGGTATCCGATTTATTGATTTTTTCACCTTTAACCATCGCTAAAAAATCGTTCCAATCGACTCCTTTTTCACCACTCCGCAAATATCTTGGACAGTTTTTACCACTCCAGTGGTGATGCTGGACAACATTAGAAATAGGGATTCTTAATTCCCCCATTAAATGTTTGGTTAGCCACGCCGCATTTTCAACCGCATTAGTAAAATCACCATCACGATTGACACAAATTTCAATGGCGATGGATGACATATTCCCTGGTCCATCTCCATCTCCCGCATGCCATGCTACTTCGTCAGTCGGTATCGATTGGTAAATAGAATCATCATCAACTGTAAAATGCCAGGAAGCTTGTCTAGTATTACCGTTATATTGAAGGTTAGCATGGGCAAAATCGTCTGCACCTCTAGCGGTATTATCCGTTTCATGGATCGTTATATATTCGGGATTCATTTTAATGCCAGGGCGAGTAAAAGTATTGGAAGCAGGAATAAACTTTTGATTGATTTTCATATCCCATCTCTCCTTGTTCTATATATATGCAATCCTGTGCTTAATTGGAAAGGCATACGAACTATAAAGAGTCATATATATATCTTTTAACGAAAAAACGATTGAGGATAATCCTCAATCGTTTTTTATCTATTATTTAGCTAAAACCTCATCTAATAGTCTAGCAGGTTCCTCAAGATAGCCAATTAACGTTTGTATAAATTTTGCTGCAGGTGCACCATCTATCGCACGATGATCAAATGTTAAGCTTAGTGGCAGTCTCTTCCTCTCCGTAATTTGGCCATTTTTCAAAGTTAGATCGGTTTCGATTTTTCCAACACCAAGAATCGCTGCTTCAGGCAGATTTAGGATCGGGGTAAAAAATTGAATTCCAAAACTGCCTAGGTTTGTTACAGTAAAGGTCCCACCGGAAAGCTCCTCGGGGGTAATCCGATGTTGACTCACTTTTTCCACTAGTTCACGGACACGATCGCGTAATTGAAGTAAACTTAACTCATCGGCATTTTTAATTACAGGAACATAAAGTCCATCCTCGGTGTCAACTGCAACCCCTAAATGAACCTTCTCATACTGACGGATTTCCTCTTCAAAAACATGAGCATTGATATTCGGGTTTTGTTTCAACGATTTCGCAACTGCAAATAACAATAGATCATTCCAACTAACCTTATCGATTCTATGACTTCGTTCTTCGGCTAATAGGGTCACATCCGCCCAGGCAGTTTCCGTTAATTGCGCCGTGGATACAAGGCTCTCTGACATTCGCTTGGCAATGGTTTTCCTCACCCCGACAATAGGAACCGATTTAAAATCTGGCCTACTTTCCTGTTTTACTGCTTGATGAAGATCCTCTTCCGTAATATGCCCGTTACGGCCTGTTCCTTTTACAATTGCTAAATCTACCCCCAGATCTCGAGCCAAGCGGCGAATCCTCGGCGATACTTTTACAAACTGGGAAGACTCGGAAGACTGTTCTGTACTTTCTACTTTTTCCTGTTGATCGATTTTTTCAATAGGTGTGCTCGCAGATGGAGCAATTGTAGCGAGAACCTGTCCTACGCCTGCAACCTCACCCCTTGGAACACGAATTTCATACAAAACGCCGCTTTCTTCCGCTTCGATTTCAAACACCGCTTTTTCGGTTTGGACTTCTACAAGAACATCACCCTCATTGACGGTATCGCCCTCTGATTTGTGCCAAAAAACAATGACACTCTCTAAATCATCCTCTGACGTTTGCGGCAATCTTACTTCAAACATAATGAAACCCCCTGACTATTCTTCGTTTACAAGTTTAATTGCTTGTTGATAGATTTTTTCAGCACTAGGCAGGATAAATTGCTCTAATGGGCGGCTATAAGGGATTGGTACATCCGGAATCGCAATCCGCTTGATTGGCGCTTCAAGATCGTACAGCGCTTCTTCAACGACAATTGCGGAAATTTCAGCTGTTATCCCGTAGGATAAATAATCCTCATCAACCACGATTAAGCGATGTGTTTTTCTTACCGAATTTAATATCGTATCTTTATCAATTGGAGCAAGGGAACGTAAATCAATGACTTCTGCTTCAATCCCTTCCTTTGCAAGTCTTGCTGCAGCCTCTAAAGCATAATGCATCGTCATTTGCAGCCCGACAATCGTGACGTCCTTCCCTTCACGAACAACCTTTGCCTTATCAAGTGGTACCGTGTAAGCCTCTTCCGGCACATGTGAAACGGAGGCATCAAGCTGGTCCATCCAGCCAAGGCCCTGTAGTGTTTTATGGAACATAAATAAGACAGGGTTATCATCACGAATAGCCGAAATCATCATTCCTTTTAAATCATATGGAGTCGATGGTGCCACAACCTTTAGTCCAGGCATATGAGCAAAGGTAGCATAAAGGGTTTGCGAATGCTGTGCAGCATCGTTGTACCCGCCGCCAACTGCCGTCATCAGAACCATCGGAAGCTTGACATTACCTCCGGACATATATTGAATTTTCGCCATATGATTGTAAATTTGGTCCATACATACACCAAAGAAATCAACAAACATTAATTCTGCAATCGGACGGAGCCCTTCTGCAGCTGCTCCGATGGCAGCCCCAATAAAGGCGGTTTCAGATATCGGAGTGTCCATTACACGGTCTTGGCCAAATTTTTCAAACAGACCTTGAGTCGAACCGAATATACCTCCATATTTTCCAACATCCTCACCAAGCACGAAAACACTTGGGTCTCTTTCCATTTCTAAGGCAATTGCTTCGGCCATCGCTTTATTTCCAGTTAACATCCGCTTTTTTAATGTTTCCATCGTGATTCTCCTTTCAATTCCCCTGAGATTTTTTATTTTGAAAAAACATCCTCTAGAGCATCTTCCGGTTTTGGATCGGCACTTTCCCTTGCAAAGGCATAGGCAGCATCTACTTCTTTCTTTGCTATCGCCTCTAAAACCTCAAGTTCCTCTTCTGTAGATACACCTTCTGCCAAGATTAATTCCTTCAATTTAATAATAGGATCTATTTTTCGAAGATTAGGCACTTCGTCTTTATCACGGTATAGCTCTGGATCTCCTTGGAAGTGGCCTAAGAACCGATAGGTTTCAATTTCAATAATGGTAGGACCTTGACCATTGCGTGCCCGCTTAACGGCTTCTTCCGACACCTTGTACATTTCAATTGGGTCATTACCAGAGACATGTGCTCCGGCAATTCCATATGCTGCAGCCCGCTTTTCATTTGAATCAACCGCTGTTGAATCCTGTTTTGAGACAGAAATTCCATATGAGTTATCCTCCACTACGACAATGAGCGGTAATTTCCAAACGGCTGCTAGATTCAGTGACTCATGGAAACCGCCGGCATTTGCGGCCCCTTCACCAACAAATGCAACCGCTACCCAGTCTTGACCTTTTTTCTTTGCCGCAAGTGCTGCTCCAACTGCATGGGGTATCCCTGCTGCTATAATACCGCCGCAGGAAAACTTCACTTCCGGATCAAATAAATGCATATGACCGCCTTTTCCTTTTCCGAGCCCAGTCACTTTTCCGAACATCTCTGCTGTCATTTTCTTTAAATCCACACCTTTTGCAATTGCATGATGATGCGGGCGGTGCGGAGCCGTTACCGTATCTTCTTTTTTCAAATGGGCGCATATCCCTACAGCAGCAGGCTCCTGTCCTGTACTTAGATGCATTTCTCCTGGAACCGGTCCTGCACCAATATTAAAAACTGGTTTTTTCCCTTCACTATAGGCTTCCACCATGGTGTCTTCGTAATAGCGGCTTTTTACCATTGTTTCGTACATCCATTTCAGCTTTTCAACAGGAATATTTACTTTTTCACTTGTTAATGACACGTAAATTCCTCCTTTAATCTTAAAAATGTCTTCTCTTCTTAATAGAATGCAAGTTTCATGCCATATACGAAAGCGTTTACTAATTATCTTTTCAAAAAAAGGACTGTCTCGTTTTGCTACATAGTGTCCCAACGAATATGGGACACTGTTGCAAAACGGGACAGCCATTACTCAATATTGTATTTTTTCATTTGCCGATATAAGGTACTACGGGATATACCTAAATCTGCTGCAGCTTTACTAAAATTGCGATTATATTTTTCAATGGATTCTAGTAATGCCTGCCTTTTTCGTTCATCCTTTTTTGGTAATCTTGACGGATTTTCATCTTTCAAGGTTCCATATGCGGAAATTTCTTCAGGGAACAATTCCGTAGTCAATTTATCGTCAGAAGCTTTTACCATTGCCCGTTCAATAATATTATGTAATTCTCGAACATTGCCAGGCCAGTCATATGCTTTTAATAAATGGAGAACATGATCATTAATTGCAGGGGATTTTCTTTGCATTCGAAATGCGAGCTGGCTGGAAAAATGTTGGACTAATAATGGAATATCATCCTTCCGATCCCGAAGGCTTGGCATTTGAATCGGCATGACATTTAGGCGGAAAAATAAATCATCACGGAAACTTCCTTTCTGTACCTCCTTCCAAAGGTCTTTGTTCGTTGCTGCAATAATACGAACATTAACCGGCACCACTCTTGAACCACCAATCCGGACGACCTCTCGCGTCTGTAAAACCCGCAAAAGCAGGACTTGCATTTCCAATGACATTTCACCAATTTCATCTAAAAATAAGGTCCCTCCGTCAGCTAACTCAAATTTCCCGGCATGACCGCCTTTTCTTGCTCCCGTAAAAGCGCCTTCAGCATACCCAAAAAGCTCGCTTCCTAATAAATCTCTCGGTATGCCTCCACAATTGATGGCGATAAATGGAGACTTGCGCCGGCTGCTTTCATTGTGAATACCCTGTGCCATTAAATCCTTGCCCGTACCGCTTTCCCCCATTAACAGAACGGTCGATTCATTTTTTGCTGCTAGCTTTGCCTCCAGTAAACACTGCAAAAAACGTTCATTTTTTCCAATGATATCTTCAAACGTTACTTTAGCTTGATTCCCGGAAAAATGGTTCACGAGTTGTCGGACTTTCTTTATTTCCTTCACAGTAATTAGGGAACCAATATTCATCCCTTGTCTATGAATCGGTTTTGCATTAAATAGGACCGAAATCTGGTTTTGGGTTTTGCAAATTTGTAGTTTGACCTCCCGATCCATTACTTCTTGGTTGGTCTGAAAAAAGCTTGCCATTTCCTTATTTTCAATGACATTGGAAATCCATTTTCCTTCTATTTCTTTTTCTGACAAGTTCAATATCTGTCGCATGATTTTGTTAGTCTTAATGACTGTACCACTTTCATTAATGATGATTATCCCATCACTTAAGGTGTTGGTTGTTTCTTCAAGATAGCTCATCATCATTTCATTTCGATTTGTTTTCTCAATCAATTGCAGCTCAAATTCAATTGCTTTTACAGTGGAAACAATCATTCCAAGGGTGTGGGGATGGACTTTATCGAACGGTCCGGAAATATTTAAAACTCCGATTATGTTATTATTTGAGTCAAAAATGGGAGAGGCCGAACAGGTCCACGATTGGGTTGCTCGTGTATAATGTTGATACGAAAAAATTTGAATAGGCTTCATTTCAAGGATAGCTGTGCCAATCGCATTCGTGCCCATCGCCTCCTCACTCCAATTGGCTCCTGTAACAAATTGAATCCTTTCAGCATTTTCCAGTGGTTCCGGATCGCCTATGACGGTTAATAGGTAACCGTTTTCATTACAAAGTGTTACAAGAAATCCGGAGCCTTTTACAAGCGAGTAAAGTGTGTTCATGAGTGGAAGTGAAATTTGGATTAATTCTTTTTTTTCTGCTAGTAAAGTTTGTAACTCTCGCCCTGATAGCTTTTCATTTCCGATTGTTTGAAAAGGATTCACATTAAACTGTTTTGATCGCAACCAAGAGCGTTTGATCATTGGATCCAGATCCTCTTGGAGGACCCCCTCCATAACAAATTTCTCCCACATCTGGGCTAACTGTTCTTTCACCTTCAAAAAAATTCCTCCTCCAAATCTATTGAACCAAGGAAACCTTTTGTCACTTATATTATTCTCGTTTTTACATCTATTTTCCTTCAAAAAGCAAAGAAGAGAGCCTCTCCTTAGCAAGGAAGACTCTCTTCTGATTAGCGGAGATTAAACTCCCTTATATGCCAAACGATAAATTTCAGCCAATTCCGTAACTAGCGGAAGCTTCGGATTTGCGGTCGTACATTGGTCTTCAAAGGCACGCTCTGCTAAAAATTCCACCTTGCTTTCAAATTCAACCCGATCAAGATGATTGGCTTCTAAGCTCATTGGAACATCAAGCTCTTTAGCTAGTTTAATAATGGCCTGCACAAGGTTTTCAACACCCTCTTCTGTTGTCCGAGCAGGAAGTCCAAGGGTTCTAGCGATTTCTGCGTATCGTTTATCCGCTATGAAATGATTGTATTTCGGGAATGCCGTAAACTTCGTCGGTTTAGTTGCATTATAACGAATTACATGTGGCAGAAGAACCGCATTTGCACGGCCATGGGCAACATGGAATTCAGCGCCTAACTTATGTGCAAGACTATGGTTGATTCCAAGGAAGGCATTGGCAAATGCCATACCAGCAATCGTGGATGCATTATGAATCTTTTCACGTGCCTCTTCATCATTTCCATTTTTATAGGCTCTTGGCAAATACTCGAATACTAATTGAATGGCTTTCATGGCTAAGCCATCCGTAAAATCATTTGCCATGCAGGAAACATACGCTTCAATTGCATGGGTTAATACATCGAGTCCAGTGTCAGCCGTAATATGTTTTGGTACCGTCATCACGAATTGCGGGTCAATAATGGCGACATCAGGTGTCAATTCATAATCGGCCAACGGGTATTTAATATTTGCCTCTTTATCGGTAATAACTGAGAAGGAGGTCACTTCTGAGCCAGTTCCAGATGTGGTTGGAATCGCCACGAATTGGGCTCTTTCCCCTAACTTCGGATATTTTACAATCCGCTTACGGATATCTAAGAATTTTTGTTTTAGGCCAAAAAATTCAGAATCCGGATACTCATAGAAGAGCCACATTCCTTTCGCAGCATCCATGGCAGAACCGCCTCCAAGTGCGATAATGACATCCGGCTGGAATTTTGCCATCATTTCTGCACCCTTCATCACCGTTTCGATGGAAGGGTCCGGCTCCACTTCTGAAAAAATTTCACAGTGTACATAATCGGGGCGTTTTCTTAAATAATAGAGCACGCGGTCCACATAGCCAAGATTTACCATACCAGGGTCTGTGACAATAAACGCCTTCGAGATTTTTGGCATTTTCGCTAAGTATTGAGTTGAATTTTTTTCAAAATAAATTTTGGATGGAACCTTAAACCATTGCATATTCACGTTCCTTTTCGCAACCTTTTTAATGTTAATCATATGGATGGCACCAACATTGGTAGAAACTGAGTTTCCGCCATACGTACCACATCCCAATGTTAATGAAGGCATATAGGCATTATAAATATCGCCAATTGCCCCTTGTGAAGAAGGTGCATTTACAATAATCCGGCCGGCTTTCATTCGCATGCCAAATTCTCTTATAGCTGTTTGGTCATTGGTGTGAATCACAGCAGAGTGGCCTAAACCGCCAAATTCGAGCATTTCTTCTGCTCTTTTAAGCCCCTCTTCGAGACCGTTCACCTTGTAGCAGGCTAAAACTGGGCTTAATTTTTCTCTTGAAAGCGGATATGCCGGTCCTACACCTGTTAATTCGGCAATCAAAATTTTGGTGCCTTCGGGAACCGTTACTCCAGCCATTTCAGCTATTTTAAAGGCAGTCATTCCAACAATATCCGCGTTTACGGCGCAGGAATGTTCATTGATAACTAGTTTTTCCACCTTTTCTTTTTCATCATCATTAAGGAAGTAGCAATTGTTTGCGATCATTTCTCTTTTCACGTTACTATAAATCTCTTTATCTATGATAACGGCCTGTTCAGATGCACAAATCATACCGTTATCAAAGGTTTTCGATAAAATCAAATCATTTACAGCTTGGCTTAGGTTAGCTGATTTTTCAATATAGCATGGAACATTCCCTGGCCCAACTCCTAAAGCCGGTTTACCAGAACTATAGGCAGATTTGACCATTCCTGCCCCTCCTGTTGCAAGGATGAGCGAAATATTCTGGTGATTCATCAAGGTTTGGGTAGCTTCAAGGGATGGTGTTTCAATCCATTGAATACAATATTCCGGAGCACCGGCTTTTACTGCGGCATCTCTTAGTATTCTTGCTGCCTCACTGCTGCATTTTTGTGCAGATGGGTGGAAGGCAAAAATAATCGGGTTTCTTGTTTTAATTGAAATTAATGCCTTAAACATTGTAGTAGATGTTGGATTGGTAACCGGTGTAACTCCTGCTACTACCCCCACAGGCTCGGCAATTTCAATGATGCCTTCATAATCGTTTTCATTTATAATTCCGGCCGTTTTATCATATTTAATATTGTGATAGACATATTCGGTTGCAAACATATTTTTAATGATTTTGTCTTCATACACGCCTCGTTTTGTTTCCTCGACGGCAAGTTTTGCAAGCGGCATATGCTGGTCAAGTCCCGCTAACGCCATTTGTTTAACAATTTCATCAATCGTTTGTTGATTAAAGCTGCGGAATTCCGCCAATGCATTTAAACCATTCTCGACTAATTTATCAATTGTTTCTGCTACTGTTTGGGTTTGCTCTATTACTTTTTCATCGATTGCCATTTTTATTCCCTCCAATAGGTTATGATTGTGAAATATTTCACATGTTAAATCAAAATTTTTTTACTCACAAACAGGATTACGCGGTATTTTTTCAAAATATATGTCTGTTAGGACCTTGGAGCTTCTTTTTACAATGACCACATAATTGACAGTCCAGATATAGGAAGGAATCTGCTCATTTTCTTTTAACATCATCGCCTCATATTCGTCTCCAACTGCTGCTTCAAATGTTTCTAATGTATAGGTCTCAGAATCAGTTGAAAAAGTCTTCCATTCACATTGCATCATGCTTATCACTCCTTAATACCTTTTGTGATTTCATCTTAGCATGTATTCTGAAAAATAGATTGTGAAATATTGAACAAAGTATGAAACTTGAAGAAAAAATTTCCTATCGAAGAAACCCTATAATTACGGGGATTTGTTTAATATAATATTATTGTTTGCGGGCACTTTTCTGCCACTCGGGCACTATCAACACCTGATCGTTCCCAACACCATATTTTTTTCGACCACTCGGGCACTATCGACCACCGATCGTTCCCAACACCACATTTTTTTCTGCCACTCGGGCACTATCAACACCTGATCGTTCCCAACACCTCATTTTTTTCTGCCACTCGGGCACTATTAACGCCTGATCGTTCCCAACACCTCATTTTTTTCTGCCACTCGGGCACTATCAACACCTGATCGTTCCCAACACCATATTTTTTTCGACCACTCGGGCACTATCAACCACCGATCGTTCCCAACACCACATTTTTTTTTGCTACTCGGGCACTATCGACCACTGATCGTTCCCAACACCATATTTTTTTCGACCACTCGGGCACTATCAACCACCGATCGTTCCCAACACCACATTTTTTTTTTGCTACTCGGGCACTATCGACCACTGATCGTTCCCAACACCATATTTTTTCCGACCACTCGGGCACTATCAACACCTGATCGTTCCCAACACCATATTTTTTTCGACCACTCGGGCACTATCAACACCTGATCGTTCCCAACACCTCATTTTTTTCTGCCACTCGGGCACTATTAACACCTGATCGTTCCCAACACCTCATTTTTTTCTGCCACTCGGGCACTATCAACAACCCATGATAATGCCCACTCCCCTTAATTCTCAAAGCACTCTGACAACGGCCACTTTTACTTTCAGGCAAATCGAAACCTCCCATTCTATTTTTCTACTGCCTGCATTTTTGATAATAATGGCCGGTTGTTTTCCCAAAAAACCTTAACTGGCAATCCGAAAAATTCTGTAAGCAGTTCCCCTGAGATCATTTCACTTGTACCACCCTCCGCAAAAACCTTTCCCTGTTTAAGTAACAAGGTTTTATTGAAAACAGGTAATATTTCTTCAACATGGTGGGTGACATAAATCATCGTCGGGGCATCAGGATTCTTTGAAATCAATTCAATCGATTCCAATAACTCTTCACGTGCAATAAAATCCAATCCGTTCGTTGGCTCATCCAAAATTAGCAACGAGGGTTCGGCCATTAATGCCCGGGCAATTAGGACGCGTTGCTTTTCCCCTTGGGACAATGTTTCATAGTTTCGATTCGCATACTCAATGCAGCCAAGATTTTCAAGTAAATTAATCGCTTTTTCACGAATCTCATCTGTAGGAGTTTCATACAAACCAATGGAAGCAAAAGCCCCACTTAAAACAACCTCAAACGCATTATCTCCAGGGTGAAATTTTTCCTGTAATGACGACGAAACAAAACCAATTTGTTTCCGAAGCTTTTCTCCTAAATACGTCTTTCCAAATTCAAGACCGAGCACCGTGACTTTTCCGCTAGTCGGGAAGTAAAAAGCATTTAAAAGTTGAAGAATGGCTGTTTTCCCAGCACCATTTAAGCCAAATAATATCCAGTGATCTCCCTTTTCAATTTGCCAATTTATATTCTGTAAAATCCAAGAACCGTCTCGTTTTAATGAAACATTTTCTAGATGTAAAACCATGACAAATACTCCCTTCTATGTAAAACCTACCTCTATAATATCAAAAATGCGAAAATTAAAAAAACACTTTAATTTGAGCAGAAAAAAATTCACATGGAGTAACCACACCATGTGAATCCATCAAGATTATTATTTTTCAAAGTGCAAACCACTGTAACTCTTTTGTTTTCGTTTATAAACCATGATTGATAACAGAATGCTTACTTCATAAATAATAATAAGCGGTATTGCTACCGAAAGATGAGAGATGAGCTCTGGCGGAGAAATCATAGAAGCAATAATGACCAGGATTAAATATGCGTATTTTCTCATTTTCGCAATTCTATAAGGATTGACAATCCCCAAAGTTGTTAAAAACATCAGGACAAGCGGTAATTCGAAAGCAACGCCAAATGGTAACGTCATATTAATTAAAAAACTGAAGTATTTTTCTGCCGTAAACGAGGTAGTCATTAAATCATTTCCCAAATGGATTAGAAACCTCATGATGTTTGGAAAAATGAAAAAGTATCCAAAACCCAAACCTACTATAAATAGTAAAAATAAGGATGGAATATAGGCTAAAGCAACCTTTCTTTCTAAAGGTTTTAATGCGGGTTTAACAAATATCCAAATCTGCCATGCTGCAACAGGAATCGTTCCTGCAATGGCAACAACTGATGCAAGATGAAAATAAATCAAAATAATGTCACTTGGCCCTAAAACCATAAGTTTATATCCTAAATTCCCCATAAAAAAAACATAAATCTCTTTGGAATAAATGAGTCCAAAAACAAGAAAAATCAGAAAGGCTCCAGCTGATATGATTAGTCTTTTACGTAATTCATCCAAATGCTCTACTAGGTTAATTTCTTTATCTCCCAAAATTATCGCCTTCCTATACTAAACTTAAAATAAAATATACCATTAAGAGGAATGTTCAATCTAAACTTTTTAATAATTTGGATCTGGTTTCATTTTTTCATTGATAGTAAATTCGATACAAGCTGTACGGCGACGGCATCATCTAAATAACCAATCGGAAAGATGTAATCCGGAATAACGTCAACTGGCATGATAAAATATAAAAGGGCACTTCCTATAACGGCCAAATGATGTGAAGAATCCTTCTTCGTACAAAATTGTTCAAACATTACTTTTAAATGACTAATAAATGGACCTATTCCCCCTAATTTTTGGAGCTTCTTCTCAAAGTTATTTAGGATGGTTTCTTCCCCTTCTTCCGTTTGCGAGAACTGTTCGTATTTCTCTAATTGTTTTTCCACACTTTCAATTGTAAATTTTTTATTATACAAATTAGAAGATTCTAGGATTTTTTCAATATTATCCACCGTTGCATTAAGATCATCTGAATAGCTTTTTTCTGTTTTTTGATCAATCGGGTACCCTGCAGCACGAAATAAATCTGCAAACGGAACTCCAAGAGAGACTGCAAATTTTTTTAAATGTTCAGGTGTGGCTTTTCGTTTACCATTAACAATACGTGAAATGGTGGCAGTGTCGATTTCCGTAAGCTCGCTCAATTTCCTCATGGATAAGGACTGTTGTTTTAATAGATCTTTTAACACCAACCCAATATTGCTATTTTTTTGATCTTTTGACATTTTCTACTCCCCCATATTCATATACCCCATCACAATAATCCCCAGTTCCAATTGGCCTTAAATCTATTCACTAATATATCTACATGTTGACAATTAGTCAATATTCTCATTAATAATTGTCAATACAGTTATTTTAAAAGAAAGCGGTTATCGCAATAATGATAATAATGATTCCGCTAATAATGGTACCAAATTGCCCCAATGTATAGGGACCAATCCGAACGGCGGATAATTTAAAACCTAACTTAACACCAGCCCAAACACTAATTAAACTGCCAATTGCAGCTGTTAGAGAAATAGCATGGGGCGAAAGTCCAAGTAAGCCTGCACCTAAGCCATTCGTAAGTGCGTTAGATGATAAAGCAACACCAAGAAGCATGGCTTCACCCCAGCCAATTTCTCCCGATTGGTCCACATCGGCTAATTCTGGATTTTTGATAACCGTTTTTATACTAGTGGATTGACCGTCATATCCTTCATGATCCTTTATTGCGTTCTTACGGGGTGCTGCTAACAAAATAATTCTAATTCCAATAATTAAAAGCAATAATCCTCCAATTACCACTGGAAAGATGCCAGGTAGAATACGCGAAACCCAAATTCCAAAAGTAATACCAGCAAGGCTCATAAGATAACAAATAATGGCCATTAAAATGTTGGCTCCAATGCCAATTCGGATCTTTCGAACACCGTAAGAAATACCAATACCTAAATTATCTATGCTTGATGATGCTGCAAATGCCAAGATGATTAGCCAAGACAATGTAAATCACTCCTAATTTTTTTACATTGTATTACGTTCATTGACTAAATTTGTATGTCCGCTTAAAATTTGTTGACAAAAAAACAACGGTATTATTAACCAGAGGAATCAATGTCTGGAATACGAAATAACTAAAAGATCGAGAAAAATCTTTGCGATTAAAAATAATGAATCAATCCTTAAAAGGAACAAAATTAGGCCACAGTTCCAGGAACTGTGGCAAACTTTTTTTAGCTCTGAAATTCTTTGACATCAATCTTACATTCTTCTAAAGGAATGACCTTTGTTTTCTTAATAAATTTAAAACCAAGCCAAAATACAATAAATACAGGGATTCCGAGATAGGCGGCAATGACACCCACCCAATCGATATGCCCCGAGGTAAACCCTTGATAGTCTTGGGCAATCAGGATCACAAAGCATACAACGAAAGCAAAGATCGGTCCAAAGGGATACCATTTTGCACGGTATGGGAGATCTTTTATCGAATAACCTTGTGCCACATAGGCTTTGCGGAAGCGGTAGTGGCTGGCCGCAATTCCGAGCCAGAAAATAAACGTCGTCACACCAACGGAATTCATCAGCCAAAGATAGATGGTTCCATCTCCTACAAAGGACGCTAAAAAGGCTAACATTCCGACAATCGTTGTCGCAACTAGAGCTGCAACAGGGACACCACGTTTGTTTACTTTAGCAAAAATTCGTGGTGCTTGCCCTTCCTGGGCCATTGCATACATGATTCTGCTTGTCACATAAAGACAGCCATTTCCGGCAGATAAAACTGATGTTAGAATAACGGCATTCATTACAGAAGCGGCCAATGCAAGCCCGGCTCTTTTGAACACAATGGTAAAAGGGCTGGCCATAACAGTTGAGTTTTGAAGACTTTCATTCGTATAAGGTACAAGAAACGAGATAATGAGAAGCGCTAAAATGTAAAACAGAAGAATTCGCCAAAAAACACTCCGTATGGCTCGTGGGATATTTTTGACTGGGTCCTCACTCTCTCCTGCTGCAACACCAATGCATTCAGTTCCTGAAAAGGAGAAGCCGGCAACAAGAAAGATTCCTAATGTTCCGATAAAACCGCCAACAAACGGTGCATCGCCTACGGTAAAGTTTTGAAATCCAGCAGGTTGATGGCCGTTCATGATTCCAAAAATCATCAAGGTTCCAACCACGATGAAGATGATTATCGTTGCTACTTTAATAAAAGAGAACCAGTACTCTCCTTCACCAAAGCCCTTAACTGATAAGACATTTAAAAGGAAGAGGAAAGCTAAAAATAATCCACTCCACAGGAGTGAAGGGCTATCGGGAAACCAATACTTCATTAACAGGACAGAAGCTGAAAGTTCAGCGGCAAGGGTCATTGCCCATGACAACCAGTAGTTCCAGCCAAATGCAAATCCAAGTGCCGGGTCAATAAAACGTGTGGCATAAGTACTAATCGAACCGCTTGTTGGCATAAAGGTT
Source organism: Neobacillus cucumis (assembly GCF_016107705.1). The sequence continues at coordinate 282,574 of NZ_JAEHGC010000005.1, read as the reverse complement.
GCCAGTTCCCCAAGCCCAGTCATGACAAAATACACCATAATCCCAATAATTCCATAGGCTACTAAAACCCCACCCGGTCCCGCTGTATGAATGGCTGGCCCGCTTCCAAGAAAAACACCCGTTCCGATTGTTCCACCTAAGGCGATCATTGACACATGACGTGGTTTTAATTTTTTTTGAAGATTACCAGATGACTCAGATTCGATTTCAGAAGAATATTGCAGCTGTTGATTTTCCAAAAGAATACCCCCTAATATGAATAGAACAAATATTGATAGATAAGAAGCAAGAACTAATGAGGGATACGGTTTAAAACTGCCTGAATTACAAAAATGATGGCAGGGACATGATCCGGCCCCTACCATCCTTCGAAGGAACTAAGCCTTTACTTCTTCCTTCTCTAAATCTTTTGGTCCAAATGTTGCTTTAGGTGACCACCATAATGGTACTTTAATGCCTTCTTCTGTAAGTTTTCCTTTTCCGTTGGCAACGTCACGGGCAATTTCATAGCCTGCTTGGGCATGGCGGATAACCCCAATACCTGAGTCAACAGTCATCGCCACTTCTAGTCTCATATCGGATTCTTCTGTACCATCTGCAATCATCGTTACGCCGGTATGAACTGCTTCACCCATGGAATAGTTTGCTTGAAGCGCAATCAAATCACACATACCGACCGCATTCAATAGACCATTCAATACTGGCCAGTCAGAGATTAAATCGCCGCCGTCTTTCATGTTTTCTGACTCAAATGTAGGGTTCACGATTGAACCGGAGTCTAGGTTGTCACGGGAGAAGGCAACCGGCCCAGCAAGTTCTCCTTTTCGAATCATGTCATTTACTTTTAATGCGAATTTCTTACGTTGTCCAAAGCCCATATAACAAATACGTGCTGGAAGTGCTTCGATTGGAATATGGTTCATCGCCAGTTTGATCCAGCGGGTTACAAGCAGGTCATCGCTGAACTCCTCAAGAATCATTTCATCGATTTTGCGTAAATCCTCTGCTTCACCGGATAGACAAACCCAGCGGAAAGGTCCACGGCCTTCACAAAAGAGCGGACGGATATATTCTGCTACAAATCCTGGTAATCTCTTCGCTTCTTTCTCATCCATACCGGCATCGATACATTCTTTACGGATACTTGTGCCGTATTCGAATGATTTAACACCTAAATCAAGGAATTTAATAAGAGCCTTTAGCTCACGCACCATGGTCGCGCGGGCTTTTTCTAAATAAAGCTCACGATTTGTATCACGAAGATGCTCAGCTTCTTCCACTGTATAGCCAGATGGTAAATAAGAGATTGGGTCATGTGCTGGTGTCATGGATGTTGTAATATCCGGCAAGAACCCTTTTTCCAATACTGCCTCAAATACATCAGCTGCATTTCCGACAACACCGATTCCAAGTGGTTTTCCTGCAGCCGCAAATTCTTGCGCTAATACAATAGCTTCATCCAATGAATCTACTAAAACATCAATGAATTGTTTTTCAATCCGGCGATTAATAATTTCAACATTAGAGTCACAAAGGATTGCCACGCCGCCGTGCATCGTCATCGCTCTTGTTTGGTTACCGCCCATACCGCCTGCACCCGCTGTTAAAAGGATTTTTCCAACAAGTGAATCGTTATAGTGTAAACGTGCAATCGCAGAAAGGGTTTCGAATGTTCCTTGGATCACTCCTTGTGTACCGATATATTCCCAAGGTGCAGCCGTATAGTTTGCATACATGGTTAGGTTTTTATCTTGAAGATCATAGAATGTTGGCCAGTCAGCCTTCATGATATTTGTCGTAGCCATCACAACAGTTGGAGCATACTTATGTGTTTTGAAGATAGCAACCGGCATACCTGATTGAACAACCAATGTTTCATCATCTTCAAGTTCTTTTAACGATTTAACGATTGCATGGTAGGACTCCCAGTTACGAGCAGCTTTACCAATACCGCCATAAATAACTAACTCTTCCGGCTTTTCGGCATTCTCCATATTGTTTTCAAGCATCCTTAAGATTGATTCCTGTCTCCAGCCCTTACAACGAAGTTCAGGTCCCCTTTGTGCTTTAACAGAATATAAGATTTCTGGTTTTGTCATTACTAATTCCTCCTAGTATGTAATTTGGTGTACTCGACTTTATATATTGCAAGTACTGTGCCAAGTTGATCAAATTGGGGGAATTTTTTGTTTTTTCTATTAAAATAGCGATTTTTCCTTAGATTTTTTTTAAAAGCTTTCTTTTTAATTTGAGTTATAACCCAAACCTTTCACAAACAACGCAGATATTTATTGCACCATAACACCACATAAATCGACAAATTCCTATATCCTTGCAAACGATTACAACTTTTATAACGCAGATAAAATTTGCATGCAAGTTATTCTTTAAAGAACCTGAATTATCTGGTTTTTTATCAATCAATCAATAAATATAATAAGGGGACAATCCCTCTGGACCCTCCCCAACACTAACCCTATTCAACAAAAATTTACAAAACCTTACTTAAAAACGATTTGGTCCGCTCTTCCTGCGGATTCTCAAATAACTCTTTTGGAACATTTTCTTCGACAATGAAGCCGCCATCCATAAAAATGACGCGGTCACCCACTTCCCTGGCGAAGCCCATTTCATGAGTCACGACGACCATGGTCATCCCTTCTTTCGCAAGCTGCTTCATGACCTCTAATACTTCACCGACCATCTCCGGATCAAGTGCAGATGTTGGTTCATCAAAGAGCATGATTTTCGGCTCCATCGCGAGTGCTCTTGCAATGGCGACACGCTGTTTTTGCCCACCGGAAAGTGAATCCGGATAGGCCTCCGCTTTATCTCTTAGCCCCACCTTACTTAGCAGTTGCAACCCCTTCTGCTTCGTTTTTTCAACAGAAATCTTCCTCACTTTCGTAGGTGCCAACATAATATTTTCAATCACGGTTTTATGTGGAAAAAGATTAAACTGCTGAAAAACCATGCCTACTTCTGTCCGCACCTTATTAATTTCGGTTTTTTTGTCAGCGAGATCTATTCCTTCAATATAAATATGACCGTCTGTAATCATTTCCAATAAATTGATGCACCGTAAAAAGGTGGATTTCCCTGACCCAGATGGACCAATGACTACGACTACCTCTTGAGGTTTCACGGAAACATTGATATCCTTTAAAACCTCATGATTTCCAAACGACTTTTTTAAATTTTTCACGGTAATCATGTGGTCGCCATCCTCCTTTCAAGTCTAGATAATAAGAAGCTTAACGTAAGGGTTAACACCAAATAAATCGCAGCTGCTGTTAGATATGGCTCCCAAACACGATAATACTGCCCCTGCATCGCTTGTCCCCAGTACATAAGCTCGGGTGCTGCAATTAACGCTGCGAGAGACGAATCTTTTATTAATACAATAAATTCATTTCCTAATGGGGGAATCATCCGCTTGAAGGCCTGCGGCAAAATAACATAGCGCATTGCTTGAACATGATTCATTCCCAGAGAACGTGCAGCCTCCATTTGACCCTTATCAATGGATTGAATCCCGGCACGAAAAATTTCAGCGATATATGCAGCTGAATTCAAGGAAAGGGCAACAATTGCCGCAGCAATTGCATTGGTTTCACCTAAAAATAGTGGAACCACAGCGAAATGGATTAATAGGATTTGAACCATAAAAGGGGTCCCGCGAAAAAAGGTAATATACCAATTAAATGGCTGGGCATATAATTTATTTTGCATCATTTTACCTAGCCCGATCAGCAAGCCGAAAATGGTTCCAAGTAAAATTCCAGCGAATGAGAGACCAATGGTCAGCATTGTGCCTTTTATGAAAAATGAACTGTATTCAGATAATAAATCAAAACGAAAATCCATAGGCAAATCCTCCTAATATGATTCAGTATGAAAGTCTGATCGTTTAAACAGCCAAAAATTGCGTAACTGCCATAGGTATATGGGTTACGCAATTTTTTCGTTATCCGTTATTGTTTCAATGCATTTACATCAGGGTCTGACTTAAACCACTGTTGATAAATCTTTGCATATTCACCGTTTTCAAGCACTTTTGTAATCGCCTTGTCAAAATCAGCTTTTAGCACACTGCCTTTTGGAAACATTAAACCATAAAATTCTTTTTCAAATGCTGTATCGTCTTTTATTACGACTAAGTTCTCATTCGGATTATTTTTAACGTATTCTTCGACAACTGTATTATCTGCGACAACGGCATCTGCCCCGCCGCTCTTCAATTCCATAATCGCTAGATTATTACTTTTAAATTTTTTAAGATCTTGATTATTTTTTCCTATTAATGCTTCTACCGCTTCTTGACCGGTAGTTCCATTTTGAACGGCCACTTTTTTACCCTTTAAATCCGCGGCGCTTTTAATTGGGCTGTCTTTTGGTACGAGAATTTCATTTGTAGATAAAAAGTATGGTGTTGAGAAATCATAGGTTTGTTTTCGTTCATCATTAATCGTAATGGCGGAAATACCAAAATCTGCAGTTTTTCCTTTTACTTCAACGAATAGTGGATCCCAGCCGGTATTTACCACATTAATGTCATATCCCGCTTCCTTCGCTACCACTTTGATAAAATCAAGATCGAAACCTTTGATTTGCCCTTTATCGAGAAATTCAAATGGAGAATATTCGGCATTGGTTACAACCTTTAGTGTTTTCTTTTCAGTTTCCTTTGCTTTCTCCCCGCTGCTGCTTGTTTGGCTTGTCCCACAGGCAGATAGAATAACCATTAAAACTAAAACCATGGATAAAAACTTTAATGCTTTCATAATTGACCCCCTTCTATTTTTAAATCACTGTAACTGAAAATTCAGACTATTTATAAGCTAGTTATTCCTTTATAGCTTTAAAAACGCGGTGACACCTTGAAGTAAATCCTCGGGGTAAGTGTGATTGGTCATGGGGTATTTTTCAATGGAGTTTTTGGAAAGGAGGCCCATCCTTAATCTCTATTTCCTGGACGGCCTCCAGAATATTATTTAACTAATGAATTGTCTTTTAAGATAAATTGTGCAAGCTCTTCCATTTGATCCGAAATGGCACGGTCGCCTTCAAGTGGCGGGCAGATTTCACGGATTTTTTCTAAATAGGCTCTTGTTGCCGGCGCTAATTCTTTTTCCGCATTTTCTAAGTGAATCGCTTGTGAAGCACAAATCATTTCAATAGCGATGACTCTTGCGGAATTATGAATGATTTCTCGTGCTTGACGTGAAGCAATGGTTCCCATGCTGACGTGGTCCTCTTGGTTGGCCGATGTAGGAATCGAGTCAACACTTGCCGGGTGGGCAAGGACTTTATTTTCAGAAACAAGGGATGCAGCGGCATATTGCGCAACCATCAAACCGCACTCTAATCCTGGGTCTGTTGCTAAGAATGGAGATAATCCGCTTAATTGCGGGTTAACAAGACGTTCTGTTCTACGCTCCGAAATATTCGCCCATTCTGCTGCAGCTACTTTTAGAAAGTCCATTGACAGTGCGATTGGCTGTCCATGGAAATGGCCTCCTGAAAGAATTTCACCGCTTTCAAGTACAATCGGATTATCGGTTGTAGCGTTCATTTCAACACTTAAGCGTTCATTGACATAATTAAATGCCTGCCAGGATGCACCGTGAACCTGTGGAATACAGCGAATCGAATAGGAATCCTGGATACGGATCTCCCCCTGACGTGTTACCCGTTTGCTTCCCTCAAGCCAGTTCCTCATCCGTGATGCCACAAATTCAAGCTCTGGATGAGGTCTCACCGCTAAAAGCTCATTGTCAAAGGCAGAAATAATTCCATTTAATGCTTCCATTGTTAGGCACGCTGCCATATCTGCAGCTAAACCAACACGTTCTGCTTCGTTTAGTGCAATTGTACCAACTGCTGACATTGCTTGTGTTCCATTGATAAGAGCCAACCCTTCCTTCGCTTCTAAAGAAACTGGTTTTAGGCCAGCACGTTTTAAGGCTTCTCCGCCTGGCAAGATTTCGCCCTTGTATTCAGCTTTCCCTTCACCCACTAAACAAATAGCAATATGGGATAGGGGCGCGAGGTCACCGCTTGCCCCAACGGAACCCTTACATGGAACAACCGGATGTACACCGTTATTAATCATATCAAGAAGCAGTTGCAGGGTTTCTTCTCTAATGCCGGAGAAACCTTTTGATAATGAGTTTGCTCTTAACGTCATCATCGCTCTTACGACTGGAATTGGCAGTGGTTCACCAACTCCAACAGCATCCGCTCGTAATAAATTTAACTGTAACTTTGCATTATCTTCAGGATTAATTTCAATATCACTTAGTTTTCCAAAACCTGTATTGACACCGTAAACTACTTTTCCGTCATTAATGGCCTTTTCGACTCGTTTTCGGCTTTCTCGCACCCGATGCCAGTTCGCTTCCGGGATTTCAACTTTCGCCTCACCCTTAGCTACACTTTCCACTTTATAACGGTCTAAAGAAAAACCGTCTAAGTCTACTAATTTTAACTCTACTAATTCTTTGCTGCTCATTGGTCCCATCTCCTATTATGTTCTGCCAAAATGTTTCGACTTTATCCAATATTATAAATCAATTTCTCGACAATATCCTCACTATAATGCCATTCTCTTAAAATGTTAATCTGGAATGTTTTGCATTCCTTTAGGAATTTTTATGGTTCACATACCACTGTTCAATTAATGCTGTTGTTAATTTACCCGTATTTATAAGGTTTTCGATGCTGATACATTCCCTGAAAGAGTGAATATTTTGGAATCCTAATCCAAGGGTGATCGTGGTAAGCCCATTTTCATTTAACACATTTGTATCGGCCCCGCCCAATGTTTCCGTTAAGTACGGCTTAACGTTAATTTTTTGCGCTGCTTCTAGGGTGTTTTTCACTAAAATATGGTCTTCCGGAATATCAAAGCCAAGATATTTTTTCTCGATGCGAACATCCACCTTTCCACCTTTTTTCTCGGCAGCCTGCTTCATGACCTCTTCCATATGTTTGAGTTGGGCATCTAATTTATCTTTTGAAAAACTCCGTACTTCACCAGCAACAGTTACACTTCCCGGGATAATCGATGTTAGTTCCCCGCCTTTGATAATTCCAATATTTGCAAGCGTTTCTTCATCGATTGCACCTAGCTTCATGTTCGTTAATCCTTCGGCCGCAAGAATGAAAGCACTATTTCCTTCCTCTGCATTCAAGGCAATATGTGCTGCATTCCCTTGAACTTCCATCCAAATCCGGCTGCTATATGGCCCTTTTAAAATCGTTTGGCCAACATCACCGCTGCTGTCAAAAATATAGCCCGTTTTACTTTTTGCCTTGCTATAGTCCATATACGTTGCCCCAACAAGACCAGGCTGTTCATTTACAGTTAGAATGAATTCAATTGGTCCATGTGGCACACCGCTATCAATAATGGCGCGGATTGCTTCTAAATAAGCAGCCAATGCAGCTCGGTCATCAGCGCCCAAAATTGTCGTACCATCTGAATGGATCACACCGTCTTTAATGACTGGCTTCAATCCTTCTGTAGGTAAAACCGTATCCATATGGGTGGAGAAAAATAACGGTGGAATCGACGAATCAGTACCTTCACGATAGGCAATCAGGTTACCGACTTCACCATTAAAGTTTTTATGTGCTTCATCAAATTCCAAGGTAAAACCAAGCTCTGGAAGCGCCTTTTTCAAATATTCTGCCACCAGACTTTCTTTCCCACTTGGAGCGTTAATTTTTGCAAGTTCTAAAAATAATTCTTGCAATCGTTCTGCATTTACATGTTCAGAAGCTTTCGATACTTGATTTGTTTTCATAAAAGTCCCTCCAAACGGCTAACGACAACCTTACCGTTTTTGATTACTGTTTCCACAATGTTTGTTCCAAGTTCATATGCAATATGCTTATAAGTTGGGACATCCCAAATTTGTAAATCGGCTACCTTTCCTTCCTTAATCGTACCCCTGTCATCGAGATCAAGCGCTTGTGCCCCGCCATATGTTGCGGCTTTAATGGCTTCCTCTACGGAGAATTGATAGAGTCTGCATGCAAGGTTAATGACAAATTGCATGGATTGCGTATAACTAGCCGGGCAAAGATCCGTTGCCAGTGCCACCTGCATGCCTAAATCCAGCATTTTTCGTGCATCAAATGGTCGTTTATGGCTTACCGCAAAATCAAGGGATGGCATTAAGACTCCTGTAACATTTGCTTCCGCAAGCTTTTCCATCACTTCAACTGGTGTATAATTCAAATGGTCAACCGAGACCATTTTCATCTCAGCTGCCAAATCCGTACCGCCAATATAGGAATAAGCATCCGCATGAATTTTTGGCTTCATCCCATATTTCAGTCCGGCTTCTAGGATTTGCTTTGATTCCTCTGCTGTAAAATAGCCGTCATCACACCAGACATCACAAAATTCAGCGAGACCACGTTCTCCTACCCGCGGAATCATTTCATTAATGATTACATCCAGGTATTCTTCCTTTGTTAAGTTTTCAGGGAATCCATGTGCACCTAAAAATGTGTTTAACACATCAAGCGGTGTTTCTTCGTTCAGCCTACTACTAACTTCTAAAATTTTGATTTCACTATCAGTTGTCAAACCATAGCCGCTTTTGCTTTCAACTGTCGTGATTCCATAATTAAGCATCGTCATCAGACGTTTTTTAGATTGTTCAAACAATTCCTCTGAAGGTCTGTTCCTAGTTAATTCTACGGTCCGATTCGGCCCCATTGAAATTCCTAGTTCTTTTAATTTCTCAGGAGTGTATCCTGCCACCTTAGCTGCATATTCCTCAACCCTTGTGCCGTAAAATACTAAATGGGTGTGAGAATCAATAAATCCTGGAGCAACGACTTTCCCCTTAGCATCAATTACATCCGATCCTTCTAGCTCAAAACTTTCTTTCATATCCGATTCCTTGCCGACACCGGCAATTTTCCCATCCTTGACGGCAATCCAAGCATTTTCCAAGACACCAATTTCACTCATGCCTTCTCCTGCACAGGTAATGACTTCAGCTGCATTTGAAATCAATAAATCTACTTTTATCTTCACTTTTGTATCAGACATTTTAAAACCTCCAAACATTTTCTGTCATTCGTTGGCTAGTGATTGCTATGTAATCTCTGAAAATAACAAAAGAATAGTAGAGACCTGCAAGATGTCGATCTCTACTATCTAGTTTTATTTCATTTATTAAGCCTTTACATCTTCTTTTTCTAAATCTTTCGGACCAAATGTTGCTTTAGGTGACCACCATAATGGTACTTTAATGCTTTCATCGGTAAGTTTTCCTTTACCGTTGGCAACATCGCGGGCAGTTTCATAGCCTGCCTGTGCGTGGCGGATAACTCCGATTCCAGAGTCAACGGTCATTGCAACTTCAAGTCTCATATCTGACTCTGCAGTTCCGTCAGCGATCATTGTTACACCTGTATGAACGGCTTCGCCCATAGAGTAATTCGCTTGAAGGGCAATCAAATCACACATACCAACTGCATTCAATAGACCATTCAGTACTGGCCAGTCAGAGATTAAATCGCCGCCGTCTTTCATGTTTTCAGATTCAAATGTTGGGTTCACGATTGAACCAGAGTCTAAGTTGTCGCGTGAGAAAGCTACTGGTCCGGCAAGTTCGCCTTTTCTAATCATGTCATTTACTTTTAACGCGAATTTCTTTCGCTGGCCAAAGCCCATGTAGCAAATACGTGCTGGAAGTGCTTCGATTGGAATATGTTTCATCGCCAGTTTGATCCAGCGAGTTACAAGCAAGTCATCACTAAACTCTTCAAGGATCATTTCATCGATTTTGCGTAAGTCTTCTGCTTCACCAGATAGACATACCCAACGGAATGGTCCACGGCCTTCACAGAAGAGCGGGCGGATATATTCTGCAACGAAGCCTGGTAAACGCTTTGCTTCTTTCGCATCCATCCCTGCATCGATACTCTCTTTACGAATACTTGTGCCGTACTCAAAGGATTTAACACCTAGCTCTAGAAACTTAATTAATGCTTTTAACTCACGAACCATAGTTGCGCGGGCCTTTTCTAAATAAAGCTCACGGTTTGTATCGCGTAGTTCTTCTGCTTCAGCAACTGTGTAACCAGATGGCAGATAAGAAATTGGGTCATGTGCCGGTGTCATGGATGTGGAAATATCCGGTAACCATCCTGATTGAAGTACTTGCTCAAAAATATCTGCAGCATTACCAACAACCGCAATACCCAATGGCTTTCCAGCAGCCGCATATTCTTTTGCTAACACTATGGCTTCATCCAGTGAATCTACTAAAACATCAATGAATTGTTTTTCAATCCGGCGGTTAATAATTTCAACGTTAGAGTCGCAAAGGATGGCCACACCGCCATGCATCGTCATCGCTCTGGTTTGGTTACCACCCATACCGCCTGCACCGGCAGTTAAAAGAATTTTACCCACAAGTGAGTCATTATAGTGTAAACGTGCAATAGCAGAAAGGGTTTCGAATGTGCCTTGGATAACGCCTTGTGTTCCGATATACTCCCATGGTGCAGCTGTATAGTTTGCATACATGGTTAGGTTTTTATCTTGCAGATCATAGAATGTCGGCCAGTCAGCCTTCATGATATTAGTTGTTGCCATAACTACAGTTGGAGCATATCTATGGGTTTTGAAGATAGCAACCGGCATACCTGATTGAACAACCAATGTTTCATCATCTTCAAGTTCTTTTAACGATTTTACAATCGCATGGTAGGATTCCCAGTTACGAGCTGCTTTACCGATACCGCCGTAAATCACTAGTTCTTCCGGCTTCTCAGCATTTTCCATATTATTTTCGAGCATTCTTAGGATTGATTCCTGTCTCCAACCCTTACAACGGAGCTCAGGTCCTCTTTGCGCTTTAACGGAATATAAGATTTCTGGTTTCGACATAAATAATTCCTCCTAGATTAAATGTTGTTCTTGCTTTTATATATTGCAAGTACCGTGCCAACTCATTTAAATTCGTCCAAATTGTCTTAAGTTTTGTTGGAAAGGCGCGCTATTAAGCTATAAATATAGCTAATTTGTTCTAAACACTCGTTAGGGAAAATAAATTCATTTAAAATTAACCGCAGATGTTTTTTGCATGTTTTTCACGAGGATGATTTGAAAAGTAGTTAAACCTTGTAAACGGTTCCGTCTGAAACCCTGCAGATAAATCTTGCATGCAGATTTATCCTTAGTTAATGGAGGTTTTTTAAGTGTTTTTCGGTTTCTCCCTCCATTAACTTTAAAAAAATCAGCCAAGGTTTTTATGAAAAACCCTGGCTGATTGATTATCCCAGATAAGCTTTTTTAACCACATCTTTTTCCTGGAGATTTTTTGCAGTATCCTGAAAGTGGATTTCCCCATTCTCCAATATATACCCACGATCAGCTACCGATAGAGCCATCGTTGCATTCTGCTCAATTAAGAGAATGGTTAATCCTTCGTGCTTAATTTTATTAATCGTTGAAAAAATACTTTTAACAACAATCGGGGCCAACCCCATAGAAGGTTCATCTAAAATGAGCAGTTTCGGCTTAGCCATTAGGGCCCGGCCGATTGCCAGCATTTGCTGTTCCCCACCGCTCAATGTACCGGCCATTTGCTGGTACCGCTCAGCTAATCGCGGAAACAATTCATAGATCTTTTCTATTTCTTGGTGCAATTCTTTTTTCGATACCTTTCTGGCATAAGCTCCCATAATTAGATTATTCACCACCGATAATTTTGGAAAAATTCGCCGTCCTTCCGGAACCATAATAATGCCTTCATTAACAACCTTATGGGGAGCTCTCCCATTGATTTCTTTTCCTTCATATTGAATTGATCCCTTTGAGGGAATGACACCGGAAATCGCATTTACTGTCGTAGTTTTCCCTGCTCCATTTGCACCGATTAGGGCCACAGCTTCCCCTTTTTTTACTTCTAGAGAGAGATTTCTTACAGCATGGATACTTCCATAGGACACATTAAGATTATTAATTTGCAGCATATTCGCTCTCCCTTTCTGAATCTTTCTTACCAATATAAGCCTCAATGACCGCTGGATTCGAAATAATCAATTCCGGTTCATCATCAGCAATCTTTTCACCATGATCAAAAACAGCAATTCGGTCACAAAGACCCATTATCCAGCCGACATTATGTTCAATCAAGATAACCGTTGTACCATTTTCTCTTATCCTTACAATCAGCTCACCAATTTCGTCCGTTTCCTCATCGTTCATTCCCGCTGTCGGTTCATCGAGAAGAAGAAGTTTTGGCTTTGAAACTAACGCACGGGCAATTTCCACGCGGCGCTGATTTCCATAGGAAAGACTGCCTGCAAGCTCATCCTCAAAACCCTTAAGCCCGACAATCTCTAATATTTTCCGGCTTTCTTCTCTGACCATTTCTTCTTCTTTTTTTGAAGAACGTAAACCCAAAATGGCAGACCATAAGCCCGTATGCGTCTTGCCAAACATTCCGACCATAACATTTTCTATCACGGTTTCATCCTTTAACAGACGGATATTCTGAAAAGTACGGGATATCCCTAATTGCGCGATTCGAAAAGGTTTTAATCCATGGACAGACTGATTCTCAAAAAGAATCTTTCCATCATTTGGTTTATAGATTCCTGTTAACATATTGAAAAATGTTGTTTTTCCCGCACCATTCGGACCAATTAAACCCAAAATTTCTCCTTGATTCACTAGAAGACTGACCTCGCTTACAGCTATTAATCCACCGAAACGTTTGGTGATTCCTTCTATTTTAAGCAACATGCTCACCGCCTTTTGCCGTCTTCTTTTTGCGAATTGATTTGCCCATTACTTTTTTAGCACCCTTTTTGCCAAAAATACCATTTGGCTGATAACGCATCATAACCACCATCAGTAATCCGTAAAGCATCATCTTGTACATATCAAGATACTTCAAATCGATAAAAGTAAATTGGAATAAGCGGAATAACTCAGGCAATAAATAGAGAACAGTTACTCCAAATAGCGTGCCGCGGATACTTCCCAGCCCGCCGATTACCACCATGCTCAAGATTGTGGCTGAAATCGAAAAACCAAATGAGTCAGAGCTAATGTACGTAACTTTATGTGCAAACAATGCACCTGCCGCTCCGGCATATGCTCCGCCGATCGCAAACACCAATACCTTGTAATAGGTGGTATTAATTCCCATTGATTGGGCAACAATGTCATCTTCACGAATAACCATCCAGGTACGGCCGATTCGGGACTGAGTCATTTTTCTAATTGCGTATATTCCAATCAGCATGACCATCAAGATAAACACCAAATAACTTACATTCTCAAGCTTCACACCAAACAAAGCGGGAGGAGGAATCATGTCAATTCCATAAGCTCCTCCGGTAATGCTAGCATTTTTAAAAAAGGACTGGATAATCAAACCCATTCCCAATGTTGTGATAGCAAGAAAATCCTCACGGACCCTGAGAGATGGTAATCCTAAAATTGCGCTTATAATAAAAGTGATTACAATGGCCAAGAGAATTGCCAGCCACGGATTTAAATCAGCTTTCGTAGACAAAATCGCTGAGGAATAGGCACCAATTCCGAAAAAGGCAGCGTGTCCAAGCGATACTTGACCTGCGAAACCGGTAATCAAATTTAATCCTAAACCAAGTACAATATAGATAATTAAGAAGACTATAATGTCAACATAATAGGGATTAATTAATACATCCATCACCATCACCTACACTTTCTCGACTTTTTTCCCAAACAATCCGGAAGGTTTAATTAATAGAATGAAAATTAGAATGACAAAGGCAATCGCATCTTTATCAATGACCATTCCAGACAAATATCCATCGCTCATCGTTTCTACCAGTCCAAGAATTAAGCCGCCGATAATCGTGCCTCCGATGGAACCTAATCCCCCAAGGACCACAACACAAAATGCTTTTAGACCTGGAATAGAGCCCATGCTTGGAAATAAAGAATTGTAATTTAATGCGACCAATACTCCAGCAGCTGCTGCAAGAGCAGACCCAAGCATGAATGTTACTGAAACAACACGATTGCAATTTACCCCCATTAAGGAGGCTGCGCGCATATCCTGAGCAACCGCTTGAATCGCCAGGCCCATTTTTGTAAATTTTAGAAAAGCAAATAAAAGTCCTAGTCCAATGACACCTGCTAGGATAATATAAAATTTATAATTCGTTAATGATACTGATTGACTGAGATGATAGATAGTATTGGTTGTTCCTGTTTCCGGAAACGGCTGTGTATCGGAAGAAAAAATAACTTGGAGTAAATTCTCGAGAAAAATTGCTACTCCTACACCGCTGATTAATGTTGTAATTGGGTTTCCACCCCGAAGTGGGCGATAGGCAAAGCGTTCTATTGCCATCCCAAAAATAGCGGAAACGGCCATGGCAAAAATCAAAGCGACCAAAAACGGTAAATGAAGATACATAATTCCAATCATGGCCGCAAATGCGCCTACCATGTAAATAACACCATGTGCAAAATGTAATAATTTCAGGACTCCATACACCATCGTTAAGCCAACAGAGACAAGGATGTAGACAAAACCTATTGCAAACCCGTTTACAAGCTGTTGTGCTAACATTTTTACCTCATTCCTTTCGATTTTTCTTCTAAAAAAGCAAAGAGGAGACCTAAGGCCCCCTCCTCCCTCTCAAGTCCAAATGAACCTTAGTAATTCAAAGATTTGACGTATTGGAATTTTCCATCTTTCACTGTCATAAAGATGACCGGTTTTACTACTTCATGTTGGGCATCAAAGGAAATTTTTCCGGATGTTCCTTCAAAATCTTTTGTTTCATTAATTGCTTTAGCCAATTTTTCCCGGTCTGTTCCTGCCTTTTTCATAGCTTCTAAAATAACTTCCGTTGCGTCAAAGCTTTGGGATGAAAGCATGTCTGGTTCACTATCTTTATATTTGTCATGCCATGCCTTAACAAAGTCTTGAACCGCCTCTCTTGTATCCGTTGCAAAGAACGAGGTCGTAAAGGTTGCACCTTGTGTATTTTCCTTACCCAATTCTAGGAATTTAGGAGAATCAAAACCATCTACACCTAAAAACTGTGCATCGATACCTAATTCCTTCGATTGTGTAACGATTCCTGCTGCCTCATTGTAGTAGCCTACAACATATAATGCATCCGGTTTCGACTCTTTAACAGCAGTTAAGACAGAGCTAAAATCTTTATCCCCCATTTTAAATGGTTTCTCAATTACGATATTGGCCCCAAGTTTTTTAGCTTCTGCTTTGAAGGCATTATAGATGGAAATTCCATAATCAATATCCACATACATAACGGCAATGTTTTTCTTTTTCAGATCATTAACAGCATAATCAGCCATTGCTTTTCCTTGTACATCTGCCGTGTAAATGACACGATTTACATAATCGCCGCCTTTTGTGATATCCGGATGAACGGCATAGGCCACAACCATCGGAACCTTAGAAGATTGAACTTTCGGTGTAACCGTTTTCATCGGACCACTGTAGCCACCGCCGACAATTCCTGAAACCTTATCACTATTAATTAACTTCTGTACGGCTTTCAACGCTTCTTCCGGTTTACCTTGATCATCTTCTGCAACTAGCACTACTTTTTTCCCATTCACTCCGCCATCTTTGTTAAATTGCTCAATGGCAAGCTGTGCAGCATTTCGGCTAAGCGTCCCATCTGTTGAGGTTGGACCTGTTAAAGGACCTACCCAACCAATTTTGATTGAATCTTTACTTGATGTGGAACTGGAGGATTGGCTGCTTGCACAACCTGTTACGAACAAGGAGATTCCTAACAAACCGGAAAGAATTAAACTGCGTTTTTTCACTGCACATCACTCACTTTCTGCTTTTATAAAATAAGGTCTATTAAAATTTCTCATTCTATTTATTGCAAGAAATATGCCATAGTCACATCATCCACTTTACTTTTTCAGAAAAGTGTGAAATTATAGGGGTTGAAAAATTTTTTGATGACCTTTACTCTTCAAAAAATATTTTTAAAAACGCAGATATTTTTTGCAATATCCTGATAACAAACTAAAGTAATTAAGTTTCCATCTTTGAAAAATCAAGCTTTCAATTCTGCAGATGTTTTTTGCATGCAGACTATTTTAACTTTTCCTACTAAATGATATATTCTGAAATAGATAGATGTTTAAAGGGGGCTTTGTAATGAATCCAGCATCAATCGGTTCATTGATTAGAAGTTTTGTAGATGGGGTTATTGTTTTAGACAATCACAACGATATTTTATTTTATGATGTGAACGATGACCTTCAAATGAATCTCACGCTCGGGATGAATATCTTTCTTTTTCTGCCATGTAACCAGGAACCTTTAGTAGAGAATCAAATCTATCAAGTGACCATAAACGAAAAGAAGTTGGCAATAGAGGTAAAAAAATTCTCAATAGACGTGGATTATTTGATTTTATGTATAAAAGATACTACAAATCTATCGACCAACCAGGAAGCTAGGTTATACTGCCTTGAAAAAATTATAGAATCTTTGAACGAAGGCGTAATGATGAGTGATACGGATGGGAAAATTGTACTCTATAACAATGCGCAGGAAAAGTTAGAAGGTTTGGACAGCAGAGAAATTCTTGGAAAACATCTTTGGGAGGCCTATAATTATAACCCGCAATATTCAGAGCATAAACATACCTTCAAAACCGGTAAACCAATATTCTCTAGATATCGAGCACACTCCACGGTAAATGGAGTACCTAAATATGTAAATTATAGTACGTACCCAATCCAAAAAGACGGGGAAACAGTTGCTGTATTTTCGATTAGTACAAATGAATCCCATCTTAAAAATCAGCTCCATCAAACGATAGAAATGAGAAGACAAATTGTCAACTCCGATTCCAATGATCGGCCCTATAAAAATGGAACGACTTTTTCCTTTGATGATATTAAAGGCAAGAGCATCGCGCTAAAAAACCTCATCCAAGAAGCGGAAAATATTGCCGTCCATAATACCGATGTGTTAATTGTCGGGGAAACGGGAACTGGTAAAGAACTATTTGCACAGAGTATGCATAATCACAGTCCAAGAGCGGAAAGCCCTTTTGTTGCAATAAACTGTGCTGCTATTCCAGAAACCCTGTTGGAAAGTACGTTATTTGGAACCGTCAAAGGGGCCTTTACCGGGGCAACGAACCAAATCGGACTTTTTGAATATGCCAAAAATGGTACGCTTTTTCTCGATGAAATTAACTCAATGCCAATTGCCTTACAATCTAAATTAATTCGTGTTCTTCAAGAGCGATTAGTCCGCAGGGTTGGGTCGAATGAGGTGACTCCGGTAGAATGTACCGTAATTAGTGCCTCCAACGAAGACCCAGAAAAGTTAATCGACGACGGCAGAATGCGCCTAGATTTATTTTACAGGCTTGCACATACAAGTCTCTACATTACTCCATTACGGGAGCGAACAGAAGATATCCACTTTTTCATTCAGTTTTTCATTGAAAAATATAAGAGGAAATTCAATAAAGATGTGCCAAACCTTTCCAATATATTGCTTTCGATGTTGCTTCAATATCATTGGCCTGGTAACACGAGAGAATTAGAGCATTTAATCGAAAATTTAATGATACGTGCCAATGAAAATGATGAGGAAATCGGTACCGACCACCTTCCAGCTTATATGAAGAAAAAAATATTAACAGCACCTTCGATCAAAGTAGAAAAGCAAAAAGAGTTAAAAAAGAATCCGTTTAAATCGATTTTTTCGAACTCGCAGGAGCATTATATCCAAAAAACACTGGACGAAGTGGATTGGAATATCTCTAAAGCAGCCAAAACACTTGGAATCACGAGACAAAGTTTACAGTATCATATTAAAAAACATGGGCTCGTAAAGCCGAACGGTAAATAAAAAAAGTGCCAAGCTTATGTGAAAACTTCACATAGTGCCTGGCACTTTTTTAATAAGATCTTTTGTTTATTTATTTCCAGCTACAACTTGAAATAATTCTTCCCTATCTATAATACTCCCGGTAAATTCGTGCGTTAATTCCCCATTGGGGTTAAAAATAAACGTTTTATTGTCATGCATGACAACATTACCCTGTTTTTCAAAATGCTCACCGAGGGTATTGGCTACTTTTTTGATTTCGCTCATTTTCCCAGTTAGCATTTTAAGATAGGTCATGTCAAAATTCATTTCTTTTGCATGTTCCTTCATCACTTGTGGAGTGTCATTTTCTGGGTCAACAGAGACGGAAGCGAGCAGAATTTTGTCTGTATCTATCCCCCTAGTTTTAAGGTCTTCTTGTAAATTGCGAAAATTTGCCAATAAAACTGGGCAGGCATTAGGATCTGCACATTTGACATACGTAAAGGTCAGTACCACGGTCCTCCCTAAAAAGTCCTTTTTTGTGATTTGGTTTCCGTTTTGGTCTTTTAGATTAAAATCTGGCAGGGAGACCTGTTTTGTTACCCTATGGGTATTTTCCTTTGTAGCAGCCTCGACTGAAAATTCCTTTTCTTCCTCAACAGATTTTCCGTTTCTCTCTACTTTTATGGTGGCGACCCAATCCCCATTCATGGCTAATTTACTTAGGCCAATATACTTTCCATCCTCGGTTTCTTCAACCGTTACAGGGATTGTTCCATGGTCCATGTTTTTCATATTTAATTCTGCCGTAACATGAGCTCTCTTTACCGGATTTCCCTTTTGATCTGTAATTTTAATTTGCATCGGATAGATCTTTCCCTCCGTAAAGGTATTAGGCGTTGAAAGCTTAACTTGAAAGTCTTTTGTTCCCCCGCAACCTGCGATGATGATTGCCATCAGACTTATCATACAGAACACTAATTTTTTCATAAGACCAGACCTTTCAAAAACTATTTTCCCTTTTTATTCTACATTGATTTTTAACCTCAAGAAGTTATTAATCATGACAAAATTACGAACTTGGACATGGAGTTGTGCTTTGTGGATGAACTAATGGAAAATATTTTTGCAAAAGTGGAAAGTATTTTTTTGATAATACTAGAAAATAAATTCATCAAACTAGAAAATATCCTTTATAGCTTTAAAAATAAAAAGAAGACTGGAATATTCCAGTCCCTCACTTTCAAACCAACATCTTTTCAACATCCTGAAAGACTTGATCCGCTTTAGCTAATCCAACTCTCTCAATTTCAAAAAGTTCATTTTCAATCTTATTTTTCAGTTCCTGATCCTTCATAATTTTCGTATTAATCAATACATTGAGCTTTGCCCCTTGAAGCGCTGCCTTACAAAATGTAACTCCCACTCCAACATCACTAATAGCAATCCTGGTTCCCTTTTTCGCATATTCTTCATGTAAACGGATTGCTGCTAAACAGTTTTTTGCAATCTCAAGCGGTATCCTTGATGCTTCAATGAGAGCCTCCTGCAAAACGGACTCCTTATATTTCTTTTCCTCTTCTGTTGTTGAAGGCAGGCCATAGGCCTGTGACAACGGGTAAAACACTTCGGCATCCTTCTGTACTAAAGCTTTCAGTTGACCGATTATCACTTCTGATTTATTCAAAAGTTCGATGATATCCTCTTCAACATCCTTATATTTCTTTTTACCAATGGTAAGGTTTCCAACCATACTGCCCAGTGCCATTCCAAGTGCTCCTAAATATGCTGAAGCACCGCCTCCGCCCGGCACAGGTGATTTTGATGACAGCTCCTCGATAAAATCATTGCAGCTTTTTTCTAACAAAGGAATTCCTCCTAATATGTAAAAATCTCCAAAAGAAGGCAGAATAAAAGGGATCTGCCTCTACGTTTAAATTAATTAAATACCAGTTAATCTTTCACATGCCTTCACCACATGATCCAACAAAATTGTCGTTGTGATAATTCCGACTCCACCTGTTGCCGGCGTAATCGCTTTGACTTTTTCCAAAACGGAATCAAAATCGACATCCCCGCAAATTTTCCCGGTGCCATCATCATTAACTCCTACATCGACTACAATCGAATTTTCACTAAAATAATCTCCGGTCATAAACTTAGCTTTCCCAATGGCCGCAACGACAATATCTGCCTTAGATGTGAGAGACGGCATCTCTTTTGTCCTCGAATGACAAATTGACACTGTAGCATTTTCATCTAAGAAAAGCATGGCAAGGGGCTTACCGACAACAAGACTTCTCCCTGCTACAACAACATTTGCTCCATTTAGAGGAATATCATAATACTTCAATATTTCCATTACTGCTTTTGAAGTACATGGCGCAAACCCAGTGGAATTGCCTTCAAAGACCTTTTCAAGGTTTACTGGGGACATGCCATCAATATCTTTAACAGGGTCTATTAAATTACGAATGATATTCAAATCAAGGTGATCCGGAAGAGGTCTGAAAATCATGATTCCATGAATAGAAGGATTGTTATTAGCCTCCACGAAAACCTTCTTAAGTTGATCCATTGATATCGAAGAAGGAAGTTGTCTAACTGTTCCCTTAATTCCTAGAAGTTCACAATTCTTTAAAATGCTTTTTTCATAGAAGATATCATCCTCACGTTCTCCAAGTCGAATCAATAAAAGCGTGGGAAAAATATGGTTCTCTCTTAATTCACCAACACGTGATTTAATATTTTCCCTCAAAAACTGAGCGACTGGCTTTCCATCAAGTCTTGTACCCATAAAAACTCCTCCAATTAAGAAAGACCAATAATCTCTCCATCTTCTGTAATATCCATTCCATTCGCCGCCGGTACTTTTGGGAGACCTGGCATTGTCATAATATCGCCGGTCAGTGCTACAATAAATCCGGCACCTGCAGAAACCTTCACTTCCCTGACTGTTAGAGTAAATCCAGTTGGTGCCCCTAGTAACGCCGGGTTATCAGAGAATGAGTACTGGGTTTTTGCCATACAAATTGGCATTTTATCTAGACCAAGAGCTGCGATTTCAGCAATCTGTTTTTTAGCAGCAGAAGTGAATTCCACTCTTTCGGCACGGTAGATTTCCGTTGCAACCGCAGTGATTTTTTCCTCGATTGTTCCATCAACATCATAAAGCGGTGCATATTGTGATTCCTTTGTTTCACAAATTTCTACTACCTTATGGGCTAACTCGATACCACCTTCGCCACCCTGTGTAAAGACTTCAGCGAGCACCACTTCTACACCTTTTGCAAGACATTTTTCGCGTAACAGCTCAATCTCTGCATCTGTATCTGTTGGGAATTTATTGATCGCAACAACTGCAGGAACACCAAATTTCTCAACATTTTCAAGATGTCTTTCAAGGTTTGCAATTCCAGCTTCAAGTCCAGGAAGGTTTTCAAAGCCAAGTTCATTCTTAGGAACACCGCCATTCATCTTAAGCGCCCGAATGGTCGCAACAATCACGGTAGCATCCGGTTTTAGATCGGCAAATCTACACTTAATATCAAAAAATTTCTCCGCACCAAGATCTGCACCAAATCCGGCTTCGGTTACAACATAATCCGCTAATTTTAAAGCAACGGTTGTCGCCATAACCGAGTTACAGCCATGGGCTATATTTGCAAAAGGTCCTCCATGAATGAATGCAGGAGTATTTTCAAGAGTTTGTACAAGGTTTGGCATGATGGCATCTTTCAATAATAACGCCATTGCTCCAGTTGCTTGTAACTCTCCCGCAGTAACAGCTTTTCCATCTTTGGCATAGGCAACAACCATTCTTGAAAGTCGTTCTTTCAGGTCTGATAAACTAGTTGATAAACATAGTATAGCCATTATTTCTGAGGCTACCGTAATATCAAAGCCGCTTTGTCTAACAAAGCCGTCTGCTTTGCCGCCAAGACCAATAATGATATTTCTGAGAGCCCGGTCATTCATGTCGAGAACCCTTTTCCAAACTATTCTCTTTGGATCGATGTTAAGTGCGTTTCCTTGATGGATATGATTATCTAGCAGTGCTGCTAGTAAATTATGTGCAGAAGTAATCGCATGGAAATCTCCGGTAAAGTGCAGATTAATGTCATCCATTGGCACGACTTGAGCATAGCCCCCGCCTGCTGCACCACCTTTTATGCCGAAGCATGGTCCGAGAGATGGTTCCCTTAATGCGGTGATTGTTTTCTTCCCGATCTTATTTAATGCCATTGAAAGCCCAACATTTATCGTTGTTTTCCCCTCTCCAGCTGGGGTTGGATTAATGGCTGTAACAAGAATAAGCTTGCCATTTGGTTTATCCTCTAGTCTCTTTAAGACTTCTAATGAAACCTTCGCTTTATATCTTCCGTAAGGTTCTAGCTCGTGTTCATGAATTCCAAGGTAGTCTGCAATCTCATGAATCTTCTTCATTTGTGCTTCCTGAGCAATCTGAACATCTGTCTTCAAAACAATCTCTCCCTTGAAGTTAGTAACATGAATGAAACTGAAACTCTTTGAATCCGGTTACATTCAAATTTTAACACTGGTGGATACTTTATACATTGTAAATTAACCCACAAAAAATGAACACTTTTTGAATTTATTAAAAACACTAATTTGGTGCTTGCCTCTATGAAAAAGCCATTACTTTTGGTAACGATTTATTTTCACAAAAAAACCTTTTCCAAAAAAGGAAAAGGTTTTAGCTAAAATTATTCTTACGACGATGGGATTCCTTACACAACCATTTATACCTCTCATGACATTTATATTATTTGTCTTTCATCACATCACTTCGATGAAGGGCAGTCTTCAGCCAAAAAAGAGCCTTTTACACCCATTTCTTCTGGAATGCAGCAATATTTTCATACTCTTCCTGCAAAATCCGTGATAGACGGATATAAATTGGCGTTAAATCTTCATAGATCGATACATTCTCGCTATTTGGTGTATGATGGTAGGTCGCGCCAACCATTTCCGAAACTGCATTTAATGAATCAATTTCACCCATACTGTAAAGCCCCAAAATTGCTGCCCCTAAACAAGAGCTTTCAAAACTCTCCGGAATCGATACATCCTGGTTAAAGATATCAGCCATCATCTGCCGCCATAGCTCTGATCTGGCGAAACCACCGGTAGCCTGAATTTTTTTCGGCTCTCCCATTAATTCCGACAACGCCAAAAGAACGGTATAAAGGTTAAAAATGACTCCTTCAAGCACAGCGCGGATTAAATGTTCTTTTTTATGATGCATACCAAGGCCAAAAAATGATCCTCTGGCATTTGAATTCCACAATGGTGCTCTTTCCCCCGCTAAATAGGGATGAAATAATAATCCATCAGCACCTGGCGTTACCCGGTCGGCAATTTCTGTCAACACCTCATAGGGGTCTTTTCCTAAACGTTTCGCTGTCGCAACCTCTGCATCACCCAGCTGATCGCGAGCCCAGCGGAAAATCATTCCGCCATTATTGACGGGGCCGCCAATGACCCAATGATTTTCTGTTAAGGCATAGCAAAAAATTCTTCCCTTAGGGTCCGTCATCGGCCGGTCCGTTACAGCCCGAATAGCCCCGCTTGTCCCAATCGTCACCGCGACGACACCTGGGTCAATGGCATCGACTCCTAGATTCGATAACGGTCCGTCCCCGGCGCCAACAACGAATGGCGTCGCCCTAAGCAGGTTCAATTCTTTGGCGTATCCCGCGTCCATCCCGTTTAATTGGTAGGTAGTCGGGACAGGCTCTGAAAGTTTATCCGCTGTTACCCCTGCAACATTAAGCGCTTCCGCATCCCAGGTTAAAGTATAGATGTTAAACAAGCCTGTACCTGATGCAATCGAGTAATCGACAACATATTTTCCAAACAGCTTATAAAAAATATATTCTTTAATTGAAATAAATTTTGAACTCTTGGAAAAAAGCTCAGTATAGTCATTACGCAGCCAAACTAACTTCGCAAGTGGGGTCATTGGATGAAGCGGCGTTCCCGTACGAAGATAAATTTCGTGCCCATTCATTTCCGTTTTAATTTTTTCGACCCAGTCAGAGCTTCGATTATCAGCCCATGTTATACATTCTGTTAACGGCTTTCCTTCATGGTCAACTGCAATTAAACTATGCATGGCAGAACTAAAAGAAACACAAAGAATATTCGCAGGGTCAACATGACTTTTCTGCATGATAGTTTTGACCGTATTGATAACGGCCTGAAATATTTCCTCCGGATCCTGAACCGCCGTTTCCGGTGTTGGAGAAAATAAGGGATATTCGATTCCATGATTTGCGATAACTGTTCCATCTACGGCATAAAGAACAGATTTTGCACTTGTTGTTCCAATATCTACTCCGATTACATATTTTGAATTCATTCTATTTACCTCCTAGAAAATCTCTGTTGCAAAAAAAAATATATTTTTCACTAATCCATATTTATTTTACATCTTATGAAATTTTTTTTCATACAATTTAATTATACGAAAAAAATTTCACCTAGCAAACGGTTTCATGAAAAAATTTTTTTCATGCATCAATTATGCTATACTCGAAATAGGACCATATTGAAAGGAAAGTTTCATATGACACTGAATTGCTTGGGCTCCATCCGATCCAACTATGCTAAATTTAGCGAAAAAGAAAAAAAAATTGCTGATTATATATTAGAAAAGCCGGAAACCATTATTCACCGTACGATCAATGAAGTTGCGGATGATTTGAATATAGCGGATGCCACTGTGTTTCGATTTTCCAAACGGATTGGATTTAAGGGTTTTCAAGCAATGAAAATTGCTCTTGCCTCAGAAATTATGACTCCGATTCGGACCATTCATGAAGAAGTGACAATGAAGGATAACGAAAAAACACTGACGGAAAAAATTTTCAAATCCAATATAAGAACGTTACAAAATACATTGCAAATCGTTGATCATAATAAGATTAAAACGGCAATCGATTTCATCCTCCAAGCTAAACGGGTTGAAGTTTTTGGTACAGATGGTTCTGCCATTATTGCAATGGATACCTTCTCCAAGCTCGCTCGGGCTGGTATTAGAGCTTCCTCCCATATGGAAACCCATTATCAGCTATTGTCAGCTTCCCATTTAACCGAAGAAGACACAGCCATAATCATTTCTCATTCCGGGTCTAACAAAGAGACTATGAATATTTTAAAAACCATTCATGAAACGGGTGCCAAAACAATTGGAATAACAGGATTTTCTAAGTCCCCAATTAGTTTAAACGTAGATCTAGCACTTTATACCAATACCGAGGAAATCGAGTACCTATCAATGGGGTTTGAATCACAAATTGCTCAAATAAGTATGATTGATGCCTTATGTTTAAATATTGCCAACCTAAATAAGACAAAGCAAGAGACGAAATAAATCTTCATCTACATAAAAACCTCCTTCACCTGAATTCGATGAAGGAGGTTTTTTTCATTAAATAAACATATTTACAATTAATGCTACACCAAAAGCTACGAATGACAAAATCGTTTCTAATACTGTCCAAGTTTTAAAGGTTTCCTTAACAGACAAGCCTAGATATTCTTTCACCATCCAGAAGCCTGCATCATTAACATGTGAAAACATTAGTGAACCTGCACCAGTTACGATTACGAGAAGCTCCATATTGACACCTGACATATGTTGAACGATTGGTGCCACAATTCCTGCTGCCGTTGTTAAAGCTACAGTGGCTGAACCCGTTGCAATACGAATTAGTCCTGCGATCATAAATGCTAACACAAGTGGTGATAGATGGATATTCTGTGACATATCACCGATTGTAGCACCTACGCCGCTATCAATAAGGATTTGTTTAAAGCCGCCCCCAGCACCAATAATTGCAATGATAGAACCAACTGGAAGGAAGCATTCCTCCGTAAATTTCTTAATCCCGTTTTTATCAATGCCTTGACGAATTCCAAGGAAGTAGAAAGCTGCAAAACAAGCGATTAAGAGTGCAATAAGCGGACTACCGATAAAGATGAAAAATTTCGTGATCCCCCCTGAAAGCCCTATATATGGAGCAACAGCTGAGAAAATCATTAAGATAACAGGAAGTAATATAATAAAGAATGATAATCCAGTGCTAGGTAATTTCTGTGAAGCCATATTGATTTTAATTAATTCAGGTTCGTTTTCTGGAATGACCCGTTTGTGAACCCATTTTGCAAATAATGGACCTGCAATGACTACGGCTGGGATTGCAATAAGCAGGGAATATAGCAGTACTTTTCCCATGTTCGCATTATAAATCGAAATAGCGGCAATTGCCCCTGGATGCGGTGGCACTAAACCATGCACGATTGATAATCCTGCGATGGCTGGAAGGGCAATCAATAAAATATTTTGTTTTGATGTTTTATGGATTGATATAACCAATGGAAGTACAATTAAGATTCCAACTTCAAAGAATACAGGGATACCGATAATAAAACCGGCTAACATCATAGCCCATGGAAGTTTTTTTACGCCAAATTTATTAACGAAGAAATTCGCAACTTGAACTCCTGCTCCTGATTCAGCCATCATTTTACCTAAAATTGTACCTAATGCTAAAATACCGACTAAATGACCTAAAGCGCCGCCAACTCCTGTTTCAATCCCGCTAACAATTTTATCCATCGATAAACCTGAAAAAATGGCTAGAAATAGAGTTGCGACTGTTAAACTAATAAATGCATGCCATTTAAACACTGAAACTCCGATTATAACAATAATAATAGCTAATAAGGTAAGCAATAAGCTTGTCATACGATGAATTCACCTTCCCTTTTTTTGTAAGCCCTTTCGAACTTCTTTAAAAATTTTTCTCTTTTTTTGTAGAAAAAACTTTATATCATTATTTGGCCAATAATTGATGAAAGCACTTTCAAGGCATACTCTGATTATATGAAAGAAATTTTCTTTTATCAATAGTTTTTGAGAAAAAATTTTTTTCATATTTTTTCAAAAAAAATCTACCCTTAAAAGGTAGATTCTCTTTTAATAAATACTAGCTCTTATAATAGAAGAATTAATGTCCTTATCCCTCTGTAAGGTGATATTCATTATTTCTGAGTTGATAATCATTGTGTCACCCTTTTCTAACAGGAAAGCTTCATCTTCACTTGGGTCAACATGAACCGCTCCATTGACACAATAGAAAATCTCAGTTTGTCCATTTAATACCAACCTTACATCAGGATTTTCTTTTCCAAGATGGATCGCAGCAAGATCCCCTTTAAACTCATTTGCTAACATTAAATTAAAGTCTGTTACCTTCCCTTTGCTCCGTGTTGTCCACCCTCCATCAAAACGGTCCAGTTCAAACGGCCTTAGAAACGTTGAACGTTGTCCTTCATGCTCAAGATACATTTCACCATCAAGGATCATGATGACTCTATTGATTCCTGGTAAGTGCGTAAAGAGGGATTCTTCAACTTCTACTTCAGCCGTACTAATCCGCCAGTTAAAATTACGCAAAGAATAATCTGCATCTTCAGGGGAAATAGCCAATTGGGTTGTTTTTCCACCCGACCAAAGGCTTGTTTTCTGTTGATTTTTTTTGATTATTTTAATTGAATGCATCATACAATCACTCCAGTAAATGTTGTTATATAGTAAATGAAAAATAACTGTATTTTCTATGTTTAATTTACCGTTTATTTCGGGAAACATAAAGTAAATTATTGTTTCGCTATGAAGATTGGAATGATCTTATGGGCATGAAATTAATCAAATTCTTCTATTACCTAACCATGGTTAGGGGTAGAATTTTTCTGCCCTTTATTCTTTTTTACATCTTAATCACTTCATTTATTGCTTATTCTCTTGAACCCAAAACCTTTGAGTCCTATCTTACTAGTGTTTACTGGGTGCTTACTACATTGGCAACAGTTGGTTTCGGAGACTATGCGCCTGTAACCAATGCTGGTAAAACCTTTACCATTTTTCTTTATATTACCGGTGTTGGCCTTTTAAGTTTATTCTTTGGGAAAATCTTTGCCTCATTTAGGTTATTTGAAAAGCATAAAGCTGGAGGGAAAATGAAATATACAGGTAAAAACCATTTTATTTTAATTGGATGGAGTGAAAAAACGAAATTAGCCATTCAAGAAATTTTTAAAACTGATAAAAAAGTTGATATAGTCGTAATTGATCATGTAGAAACAGCACCAATAATGGAAGAACGCTTGTTTTATGTTCGCAGGGATGCTACAAATGAGGAAACCCTTAAGCAAGCAAACTTGTCAAAGGCAAAAGGGGTTATTATTTTTGCTGATCGATCATCACAAGAAACCTTTCCTAAAAAAGACCCCCTGTTAGTCGATGGGAAGACGTTATTAATTGCAACTGCCATCACAACAATGGAAGAAAAATTAAATAAATCAATCCATGTAACGGCAGAAGTCATAAATCAAAACCATTTACCGTTATTCAAGCAAGTCAATGTAGATGAATTTATCCCGACGGAAGAAATGATTTCACATGCTGCAGTTAGATCACTCTTTTCTCACGGCGTAACACATATGTATTCAGAATTATTGAGCACTGAAGCAGGGGAATCTGTCTTCGAAATTTCTAAACAAGCTCATTGGAAAACCTACCGAGACGCTTTTTTGGATCTTCTTAACAAAGGAGCCACTCTTATTGCAGATGGCGGTGATCTTCACATCAATCAAAAATTAGACGAGCCAATTCCCACAGATGCACAACTGTTCATCATTTGTAACAAACAAAGCTTTACCAACATATGCAAGAAAATGCCAGATACCTTCTAAAAGGTCTCTGGCACTAAATTGAATCATTTTTGTCATCCAAGATTGAAAATGATAATACCAAAACATGCAGCAAACAACAAGATATTAAGTCCAATACCAATCAATAATCCCTGACCTAATTGTTTTTTTCCTTTCGAAAAGCTGGCAACGGTCAAAATAATAAGGGCAATCGGGGCGGCAAAGATATAAAAAATGGTAATCGTTGGAACGACAAACATGATCAGAAGACCTAATAAATAAATCCCAACTGAAATTCCAATCCCTTTCCAAAGGTCTTTTAAAGATCCATTTCCGCCTTTCCCATCCTGATTTTGGTCCAAACCACTCAGCTCCTTTAAAATTAACTATTTAACGGTTGTTTTCCCCTCAAGCTCTTCCCTGATTTTCAGTAACTCAAGTTCCTTGTCGTCCCGGTAAAATAAATTATAGGTATCAAACGGAATAATTCTTCCATCTGGATGAGCAATGTGTACACAAGATTTTTTAACAGAACGGACATCAAAATTGTAGGCATCCAAAAATTGCATGATAATGACGCGAAAAACATTATCATAGCCGATTTCCCCCGGCATCGCCACCTTTGGCAGGCAGCATAATAAATCCTTTAACGATAAGGCCGAGGAATCGGGTGAATGATTTAACGAGAATAATTTGAAAATCATATTTTTGATTGATTCGTCTTGTTCAAAAACAATCGTATTGCGTTCCCCTTCTAACAGAATCTTTGGATCCACTAAACCAGTTAAAGGAGTAACCTCCCCATTTAGTTTGAGAGCATAACCCATTGCAAGGCAATCAGGATGACATGGGACGGGGATGATATCCTTTGAGCCAAATACATTGGACTGGTCGATGATCATTTGGCGGACTTCACTTAATGTTAAACGGTTGACTGCTGGATCGTAATCTTCTAATCTTCCTGCCGCCTGAATCGGCTGGAAAGTCACACCACGAACACATTTTTGCTGCAGGCCGTATTGTATGATTTTTCCTACTTCATGATCATTTAGCCCTTTTTTCAAAGTAACTACTAGTGTCGTAGAAATATTGTATTCATTTAAGTTTTCGATTGCCTTTTGTCTGATATCTCTTAAATCTGCGCCTCTTAATTCTTCAAGTACATCTTCTTCAAAACTATCAAATTGGAGATAAATCTCAAATCCTGGTGAATAGGTGGCGAGCTTCTTCACAAATTCTTTATCATTAGCAATCCGGAGGCCATTTGTATTGACCATTATATGCCGGATTGGCCTTGATTTTGCGAGATCAAGAATTTCAAAAAACTGTGGATGGATCGTTGGTTCCCCGCCGCTTATTTGCACAATATCCGGTTCCCGTTCGTTTTTAATAATTTGATCTAACATAAACTCAATTTTTTCTAAACTACGAAAGGTCCCTTTTTGCGGGGAGGATTCTGCATAGCAAATCGGGCATTTTAAATTGCAACGCTCGGTAATTTCAAGTAGCGTTAAGCAGCTGTGCTGTTCATGGTCGGGACACAGACCGCAGTCATAGGGGCATCCATATTTAATTGGTGTGTTCCAACGATATGGCATTTCCGAAGGCTTAATAAACTCGCGGCACCATTTGTAATACTCAACATCTGTTGAAATTAAGACCTTTTCCCTGCCGTGTTGCATACAATTCTTCAAGAGGTACACCTTTTCATTTTCAATAATGATCTTTGCTTCGACTTTTCGTAAACAGGTTGAACAAATACTATTGGTCAATTCATAAAACAAATACGGACGATTAGGCATAAAGTGCTCTCCTCTTTTCGGTTTGTTTTTTGTTTATCAGCCATATGTAATACGCAATTCCTAGCAAACAAGCAATTTGGATATTATTAAAAACCCAATAAGGATGCGGTGTTGGTTTGATAAAATCAATTAAAAGGCGAAACGTTAAATAATTAAGCATGAACAGTTGAAACAAAAGCCCCTCCCAGCTGAATTTTTTTCTTTTCATTTGAAATAGACATAATACAAGAATTCCTAGGAAAAAAATTTCATACAGCTGTGTTGGATGCCTTTTTACACCATCGCCAAAGTCCACTCCTGTAAACCATGTTGTTGCAACCCCGTAGGTATGATCATCTAACCCGGTTAAAAAACAGCCAATCCGTCCAATCATCATGCCCACTGCTAGAGGAAGAACAAAATCATCTCCTGTGGAACGTGTCCATCCGATAAATTTTTTCGCAATTTCGACCCCAATTAATCCGCCTAATAAACCGCCAACAATGGTTTTCCCTTCCATTAAATAAAGGATGCTATTCCAATGTTCCAGCGTTTTTTTTGGATCCTCAAACCAATAAAGCAGTTTGGAACCCAAGGCTGCACCTAAGGTGGCACCGACAACGACCCACAATGCTTTATCTATTGGAATCCTTTCCTTATTTCTTGTATATAAATAGACGCGAAAACCGATAAAATAAGCAAGTGATTCGAATAATAAATGGGGGTGTATTCCAAAGATATAGAAAGGAAAATGCATTTCATCCTTCCTCCCTTCTTTCTTCTATATTATCAGAATATTAGAAATAAATTCTTCCTCTTTTACTATTTTTTACTTTAATCATACAAAAAGCGAAGAGTGATCATCATTGATCCCTTCGCTTTTTAAATTTCCGATAGACCCGATAACCTTTTCTAACCCAATCAACGATAAAAAAAGGAATCCTTGGATGAAGTTTAAATAAAAATGGTTGATAAATTTTATAATAGCCTTTTTTCAGATCATCCCATTTACTACAATATCCCTCTTTATAGAAATCCGATACATCTACGATATAGCCTCTGCCCTCATACATCACGACATTTTTCCCGTGAACATCATAGGGATTTAAACCAACTGTTCTGGCATAGTCTAAGCCACGATCAATATCCTTTATTACCGTTTCCGGTATCGGAATCCCCTTTATGATTGCATTAAACAGCGTAATCCCCTCAAGCTTTTTCA
Organism: Neobacillus cucumis; assembly: GCF_016107705.1. Next base: position 250,955 of record NZ_JAEHGC010000005.1, on the reverse strand, counting down.
GTACTAAATAATTCTCTCCATAAGCTATTAAATTCGAAAAGGTTTCATGATTACCTAATCGCTTATAAACCTCAATTTCTTTGTTTAATTCCTCAGGACTTCTTCCATAAACCTTAACTACACGCCCTGGATTAGAACCATGTGAAAAAACACCCGCATAATTCCCATTTCCAATTGTTTTCCATGACTTTGAATGATTTCGAACAAAAATGGGGTCAAATGGATTGGGCGAGATTAATTGTATATAAGGCAATAATTCCTTTTCTATTAGTTTGATATAATGATCCGTACTCATTTTCCCCACTCCCTTCCTTTTTCCCTTCCTTTTTTATATGCAACGTAATACACTGAGTATACAGTAAAAATGATTGTTAAACCGATATGAATTGAAAAAGAAGAGAGGGATAAGCATGACATTTCCCATTTTAGGAACAAAAAGACTTAGGCTAATTGAAATTGGCCATCAGCATGTGAACAGTCTATATGAAATTTTATCATTAGACGAAGTAATGAAATACTATGGGACTGACCGTTTTACTTTCCCTGCTGAAGCTTCAAGATTAATAGATATGTTTCAAAGAAATTTTATTGAAAAACGAGGGATTCGCTGGGGTATTGTCCTAAAAGGAAATCAAAAGTTTATTGGTACTATAGGACTGAATGGTTTACAGCTAAAAAATAAAAGGGCCGAGATAGGATACGAAATACATCCTCATTATTGGCGGAACGGATATACAACGGAGGCAATTAATGAGGTTTTACGCTTTAGTTTTGAAAAATTAGATTTATATCGCATTGGGGCGGTTGTATATCCTGAAAATGTGGCATCGGTTAACCTTCTTAAAAAGATTGGTTTCAAAAAGGAAGGATTACTTCGCGGCTACATCAAACAAAATAATCAATCCCATGATACGTACGTTCTATCATTATTAAAGCCTGAATGGGAAAAAGAAAAGCACTTGTGCTAGAGAATAAAAAAAAGCCAGAGGCAATCACTGGCTTTTTCTATTCCTCAAAAAATTCCCTAAATTCTTTTGTGTTTTCTCCATGATAATAAGGATTTTCTTCTTTTACATTTTTTGAATCAAGATTGGTCTTAATCACTAGCATGGGCTGGGATGGTCTTTCCGCAATGATCCGGTCATTTAATTGGTCAAAATCAGGCAGCTTTTTATTTCCAGGCTGTTCTGGATTCATACACAACGCACCTCCTAGAGATAGGGTGCTTATTTTCCCCCCAAATCATTCAATTCTTTTAAATGCCCACAGAATTCATCAAGACAATTCGCCAGCCATCCGGATCTTCAATGGTTACACCACCTCTTCCCCAATAAGGGTTTTCAGGGGCAACTTCACCGTACCCCATCGCCGAAAGTCTATGGACCATTCGCTCCAACTCAAACTGATTAGGAAGGTAAAAAACTAGTAAATGTTCTTTTGTGGGTATAGGCAAATCCACCTTTTCTTCTGACTGGGTAAATTCTAAATGGTAACTGTTATTAGGCAGACCGAACATTACTCCATCATACCCATCATGGCCGCGAAACTCGCCAATCTGTTCCAATCCAATGCCATTTCGATAAAATTCAATTATTTTATCGATTTGATTAGTTGGGCGTGCCATCCGGAACTGTACTGCTGGAACGCTTTCATTCCATTCCTTTCTCACAATGATGGTATATGGAAGTTCAGGATGCTTAAACCGTTCCGGCTGTTCCCCGGAAACAATTGCGGTAATAGGATGAATCGTTGCCCTTTGATCTGTCGGGTACCAATTTCTTCCTTCTCTTACGATTACAAAAACCCCCTGTTTATCTCCATAAAAAGCAAAAGTTTCACTATCCTCTTTTTGATGGTCAGATACTTTAGAAAACAAAAGATTTTGCATTTCCTTTACGGAAGGAACGGGCAAGCCGATCTCTCCAACATCATACCATAGGGATTTCGGCTGATTTTTTCCCCAGTGAAAAGGTCTTTCGAGCATTTCGAGAATATTGCCGTCCGGATCATGAAAATACGCTTGTTTTCCTTGCCAAAACATGCTGTAATGCCCGTCTTCATCAGGTAATAGAAGCTCTCTTTCAGCAAGTTTCTCATACATTTTGTCATAGTATTCCGAGTTTGTGCGGAAGCAAACATGATAATATGGTGTACGATTGTCCAGTTCAAATACTAGTTTCGTTGTACCCGCCCTTACTGCAAAATAAGTTTCAGCCTCACTTATCAGTTCCATTTCTAAATCCTTAGTATAAAATCTCTTCATTTCTTCCAGTTTAAAGCATTTTAACTGCAGTTGATAGATTTTCAATTTTCTCACTCCCCTGCCTTTATTATAAGGCAAGTCCAATACAAAATTTGTCAGGCAAAGTCTTAAAATATCTCACTATTTTTAATGAAATTTTGTTAAAACTTGCCCAATGAAAAAAGAAAAAACTAGGAAGTAAAAACTCCCTAGTGTGTTTATTCTTCCTCTGAGCCGACTAAGAAATCTGGATTTAGTTCCTCGAATTCTTCGTCGTCTACATCCATTCCCCACTCCTCATCATCACAGTTGCATCCTTCCGGGTTAATAACGACACAAACCTTTGTTTCGCCAATCACCTCGACCAGGAATTCCCTTTCAACATGGACGATGATGCGGTTTCCATTAGGGGAAATGACTGCTTCACAACAATTCGGTTGTTGCAGCACGCGTGCAACAATTTCATTGTCATCAAGGCAGTCATGGTCACGATACTTTAACTTTATGACATCCGTATATTGTACGCGTTCAGTGACAACCTCTGTTTTGGTATTATCATTATACGAGTACCAAGAGTTGATATCATAGGAACCGTGTATCTCTACTGTCTTGCCCACTTTTTTCGCGTTATATTTATGGTTGATAATCCAACAGCCAAGAATACTTGTTGGATTATGCGCCGGGCTAATCGTATGATTGGACTGGGTAAATTTACGTCCTTTCGCTACTACCGCCTTGGTTATTATCTCTCTGTATTCTCCCATTTCGCGCGAACCCTCCTCATTCAGTTTCATTTCATCCTATGCTAATAATTAGACTAGTGTGCGATATATTTTGAAGAACACTGGTTAAAAGTTTAGTCATGATTCATTTTATGCGGGATATTTATGTATGTTCCGAAGTAATCAGGATTTTGAGGTCTCTTCCTATTTTTATGAAGGGCGTGCTGGACTTAGAAGATATTTAATCATAAGAAAAACCAGGCTTTATAAAAGCCTGGCTTACAATTTTTAATGTTCGTGATCACAATCATCGTGGCCTTCACAAGCGCCGCCGCCATGTTTCAAGCTGGCACCCGTTTCACCCATCAATAGATCCCCGCCGGTTGAAGTAATGATTTCATCAGTAACCGTATTGGAAATCGTTGAAGCTATGATCTGTAGTAATTCATTCACTTCAAGCTGTGATTGTTTAAAATCCTGGACAACAGGAATTTCATCCAATTCTTGTTCAATGGATGCAATTTTGTCTTCTACTTTCTTCAAAGCTTCCGGTTTTCCATAATGCTGCAGGTTTACCGCTTGCTTTTGTAACCCCTTAATATCAGAAATTAATACTTTAACTTTAGGGTTTTCATGAATTTGTGCTTCCGCACGCTTGAAAAAATCAACTTCCTCTGTTTCCGCAATCATACGCGCTAGTTCTGTTGCACGAGCGACGATATCGTCTTTTGTATACTTCGCCACTTTACTTCACCTCTGCCGGTTCGAATTTCTCCACCATTTCTCCGTTTAATGACCATGTTTTTGCATCTGTAATTTTTACTTTTACAATCTTGCCAATTGCAGTTTTTGGAGCAAAAAAGTTTACAAGCTTGTTTTTAGATGTATATCCTGCAAGAACATCTGGATTGTTCTTACTTTCACCTTCAACAAGGACTTCCACAACTTGGCCTACATATTTTTTCATTGCTTCAGCAGAAAGCTCGTTCACAAGATTATTCAAACGCTGCAAACGCTCTTTCTTCACTTCCATCGGAACATTATCCTGCATTTTGGCAGCAGGAGTACCTTCCCGTGGAGAATAAATAAATGTATAAGCAATTTCAAACCCAACTTCACGGTAGAGTGATAAGGTTTCTTCAAACTGTTCATCCGTTTCATTTGGATAGCCAACAATGATATCAGTCGATAGTGCAACATTTGGAATCGCAGCTTTTATTTTACGAACAAGCTCTAAATATTGTTCTCTCGTATATTTCCGAGCCATAATTTTTAGTACTTCCGTTGAACCGGATTGAACAGGTAAATGGATATGATCCATTAAATTGCCACCCTTGGCAAGTACCTCAATCAAATGGTCATCAAAATCACGCGGATGGCTTGTGGTAAAACGTATTCTTGGAATATCAATTTTACGTAACTCATCCATTAAGTCACCAAGGCCGTATTTCATATCCTCTAAGTCTTTCCCGTATGCATTCACATTTTGACCAAGAAGTGTAATCTCTTGGTATCCTTGTGCAGCCAAATGACGAACTTCCTGAATAATTTCATCGGGTCTGCGGCTACGCTCTTTTCCACGTGTGTAAGGAACAATACAATACGTACAGAATTTATCACAACCGTACATTATGTTTACCCATGCCTTAATATTTCCGCGACGGACCTTTGGAAGATTTTCAATTACGTCGCCTTCCTTAGACCAAACTTCAATCACCATTTCTTTTGACATATAGGCTTCATGCAGAATGTTTGGCAGGCGGTGAATATTGTGGGTTCCAAAAATCATATCAACTTGCTGATAAGTTTTTAAAATCTTATTGACGACAGACTCTTCTTGGGACATACAACCGCAAACGCCTAAAAGCAGGTCAGGTTTTTCGGTTTTTAATGCCTTTAAGTGACCCAATTCACCAAATACTTTGTTCTCTGCATTCTCACGGATTGCACAAGTATTTAAAAGAATAACATTTGCATCCTCCGTGTTATCTGTCGGCTCATAGCCTAAGGCTAAAAAGATTCCGGCCATTACCTCTGTATCATGTTCATTCATTTGGCAGCCATAGGTGCGAATATAGAATTTTCGTCCTTCACCCATCCCGCGGAATTCTTCCGGAATGGAAAAATCGTTATGATACTTAACTTCTTCTTTTCCGCGCTTTTTCGCTTCCTTTAACGAAGGAGCCGTTATCACTTGTTCAAAATACTTACTGTAATCCTTGGCGGATTTTTTGTCCGAAGAATTAGCAGACTTTACTTGTTTACTATCTAAACGTTGTTGTTCATTCATCAGGAAAAATCTCCTTTCTTGATTTTAATCATAAGATGCTTCCTCTATGAAAATTAAATTTTCCAGTCCTTACCATTTCTTTGTGATTTGGAAAGGGTGTACAATAATCTGCACATTATTATAGTATAAAGGTTTATAGGTATGAAAACAATAGAAAATCCCTGTCTACACACTAGTGATAAAATGGTCGGGCACTCAAAATATACCTATGTAGAATTCACCGCTCAATGGCTAATTGTAGCTTATTTTTCCAACAAAATATGTGATAATCCTCACGTAATACATAAAGTGTAGACTAAGCAGCTAGAGATTAAACCTTTGAAAGGAGGAATTTGGAATTTCATAGTGTTGATAAAAAAACCCGTGGTTTCGTCACCACGGGTTTTTACAATTTCTATTACATAAACTCTGCTGCTAGTTTATCAAAATGCGCTTGATCAAGGTTGAGATCAGCATTAACTAAAGGCTCCTGAGAGTAGTCTTTAATTAATTCTTGATAAGACGGACGACCATTGTTTTGGTAAATAAGACCGGTTACAAGACCATTATGCTTCATTAATGTTTGCATTGCCATTTCGCGGTTTGATGGATCATATCCTTCAACGTCGCTTAACTTTGTTAGGTTTTCTTTAAACCAGTCATATGTGTTCACTTTATTGTAAGTAACACAAGGACTGAAAACGTTAATTAAAGAGAAACCTTTATGTTTAATTCCAGCTTCAATTAAAGCTGTTAAATCTTTTAAATCAGTTGAGAAGCTTTGTGCTACAAAAGTACCACCTACTGTTAAAGCCATCTCCATTGGAGAAATTGCTTGTTCAATGGATCCGCCTGGAGTTGACTTTGTTTTAAAGCCTTCAGCAGAACGTGGTGATGTTTGACCTTTTGTTAAACCATAAATTTGGTTATCCATTACGATATACGTTACGTCCAAATTACGGCGAATCGCATGGATTGTATGTGCCATACCGATAGCATAACCATCACCGTCACCGCCGGATGCGATTACAGTTAAATCACGGTTTGCCATTTTAACACCTTGAGCAATTGGAAGTGAACGTCCATGAATACCATGGAAGCCATAAGCATTTATATAACCAGAGATACGACCAGAACAGCCAATCCCTGAAATAACTGCAAGATTTTCAGGTTCTAAACCAACATTTGCTGCAGCACGTTGCATTGCAGCTTGTACAGAGAAGTCGCCACAGCCAGGGCACCAGTTCGGTTTTACATCATTTCTAAAGTCTTTAAAAGTGGCCACTTAGAACAACTCCTTACATTTTGAATAAACTTCATGTGGTAAAAATGGATTTCCATCATATTTAACAAACTTCGTAATTTTTTCAGCATGACCAACATTCATTTTCATAATATTAGCAAGCTGACCTGTTGCATTATTTTCTACAACAAGTACTTTTTTCGCAGAACGAATAAGCGGAAGAATTTCATCTGATGGGAACGGATGGATTAAACGAACCTGTGCATGATTCACTTTCATTCCGTCCTTATCCAAGCGACCCATTGCTTCTTCAATAGCACCGCGAGTTGAGTTGAAACCTACAACTAGGATATCAGCATCTTCATGTGGTGCATTTTTATAAACAGGTGTATCAAAACGAATATTTTCAACCTTACGGAAACGTTTGTCCATTTGAGCAATACGATTTGCTGCTGATTCAGATGGTTTACCAGTTTCAGCGTGTTCAACACCTGTTACGTGGTGAATACCATTTTTCATTCCTGGAATTGTACGCGGTGATACACCATCTTCTGTTACTTCATAACGCTTGAAATAACCTTTGTTTTCAATTTCAGGAAGTTCTTCTGTTACAAGTTTACCGCGTCTAATTTCAACTTTAGAAGCATCAAGTGGTTCCACTGTTTGCTTACCTAATGATAATTGAAGATCAGATAAAACAATTACTGGGCACTGATATTCTTCAGCAAGGTTGAACGCTTCTGCTGTATCATAGAAAGCCTCTTCAACAGTACTTGGAGCCATAACAATCTTTGGAATTTCCCCGTGCGTACCATAAATCATGGCCATTAAGTCTGATTGTTCTTGCTTTGTTGGTAATCCTGTTGAAGGACCTCCACGCTGTGTATCAACAATTACAATTGGAGTTTCAGTGATACCTGCAAGGCCAATTGCTTCCATCTTCAATGATAACCCAGGGCCAGAAGATGCAGTTAGGGCACGAACGCCGCCATAGTTTGCACCAATTGTCATTGTACATGCAGCAATTTCATCTTCAGTTTGAATAACTGTTCCGCCAAGAGCAGGTAATTTTTTAATTAAATATTCCATGATATCTGAAGCAGGAGTAATTGGATATGCTGCCATAAAACGACATCCACCTGCAAGAGCACCTAGAGCAATGGCATCGTTTCCAATCATGTACATCCGTTTTTTACCATCAGCTTTTGCAAGTTCCATTGTTGGAACGTTAGCATCCATTTTTTCTTTCATATACTCAAAGCCAGCTTTGATTGCATCCATGTTCTTCGCAACTACTTGCTCGCCTTTTTTACCAAAAATTTCACGAACTACTTCTTCAAAAACATGAATGTCTAAATCTAATACCGCAGATGTAGCACCAATTGCTACCATGTTTTTCATTAAAGAAGTACCTAATTCTGTAGCCATTTCAGTAAATGGAACCGCATACAACGAGCTTTCTGTATCTTCCGGTTTCTTTGGATTAAACTTTGCATCTGCAAGAATTACGCCGCTGCTAGGAAGTTCTTTGTAGTTAACGTCAATCGTTTCTTGGTCAAATGCAACAAGAATATCAAGATCATCAGAAATTGAACGAACATCTGTAGTGCTTACTCTAATCTTGTTGTTTGTATGACCGCCTTTAATACGTGAAGAAAAGTGACGATAACCATACAAGTAATACCCCAGGCGATTCAATGCAATTGCAAAGATTTCCCCAGTACTTTCAATACCTTCCCCTTGTTGTCCTCCAACTTTCCACGAAAGTTGATTGATCATGACTTACACCCCTTTGGATATGTAAAAAATAAGTAAACTAATCATCTAATACTATAGCACATTTCCAAGTAAACCACTAGACTTTTACACTTTAAAGAAAAAAAGTGTTTTATTTAGATACGTACTAAACGCTTACAATAATAGACCTATGAACTAAAAATTGCAACCCTTTAAATAAAAATATTGACTAAAATATGAATATTTTTTTATTATTAAAAAACTGCCTGTTTTGGTAATGTTTTATCGAATTAAATTGTTAATTAAAAAACGTAGAATCATGCTGTCCAACTGCAGTTTTTTTATTGTCCATATCCTATATCCTACTATTGTTTTATATATACCAATATAATAATTTCACTGGAAAATTTACATAAAAATACCTGCTCAGCTTTAAACCGGCAGGTAAAGGATTGATTATTGTAGCTCTTCATTTAATACTTTCTACTTTGTTTACCTCGGCTCAACAATGAGCTTTATAGCTGTGCGTTCTTCCCCGTCTATTAAAATATCGGTAAACGCAGGGATGCAAATCAGATCAACTCCGCTAGGTGCTACAAATCCTCGAGCGATCGCTACTGCCTTAACGGCTTGATTTAATGCACCCGCACCAATTGCCTGTATCTCCGCTGCCCCTCTTTCACGAAGAACTCCGGCAAGCGCACCAGCTACAGAATTAGGATTAGACTTTGCTGAAACTTTTAATATTTCCATTCCTAGCTCCTCCTTGTTTAATCCCGATCCCGCATGAGCAGTTCATGAACCAATCAGGTATATATAATACTCCACTGCTACTATATTCGGGCGGCAAAAAACATATTCCGGCTTGGACAAAAAAAGTTCAATTAAAATGCGAAAAAACCCTGCATATAGAAGGGTTTAAGAATACCATGGATGGTCATCATTTATTAAGATTCGCTCGATCTTTTTACATTTGCCGGTTTTCCGATCCAATTCAATCATTACTGCACTTAGCTGTGTTCGGCCTGTTTTTGGAACTTCAAAGCGGACTGGGAGACTCATTAGAAACCTCTTGAGAACCGCATCCCTTTCTACACCGAGAATCCCATCATAAGGACCCGTCATCCCAACATCGGTTAGATATCCTGTCCTTTCAGGCAAGATACGATTATCCGCTGTCTGAACATGTGTATGTGTTCCAACAACAGCTGAGACTCGGCCGTCAAGATACCAGCCCATCGCTTGCTTTTCACTCGTTACCTCAGCATGAAAATCAACAAAAATAAATGGGGTCCGAGCACGTGCAATTTCCACCAATTCATCTGCTTTTCTAAAAGGACAGTCTAATGGAGCCATAAAGGTACGCCCTTGTAAATTTATCACAGCAATTTCAACATCGTTCAATTTAAAAAATCCAAGCCCTTTGCCGGGAGTCCCTTCCGGAAAATTTGCAGGACGGACCATATTTTTGGCACTATCAATAAACTCGAAGATTTCTTTATTATCCCAAGCGTGGTTCCCAAGTGTGATTGCCTGTGCCCCGAAACTTAAAAATTCACGGTAAATCTTTTCCGTGATTCCTTTTCCTGAAGCAGCATTCTCTCCGTTGATGATTGTAAAATTAGGGCGGAATTTCTCTTTTAATTTAGGTAAATATTCTTTAACCATATCTCGGCCTGGTGACCCTACAACATCACCGATAAATAATATATTCATTTTTTTACCCTTTCTCTCTAAAAATATCTTCTATCTTAAATTGTAACACAATATTAATTCCTTTAATCTTAGGCAAAAAATAAAGCGGTGCGAATGCACCGCTTTATTTTGCGTATTCTACAGCCCGTGTTTCACGGATAACTGTCACTTTAATATGTCCTGGGTAATCAAGTTCTTCTTCAATGCGCTTACGAATATCACGTGCTAAGCGATGTGCAGCCAAATCATCGATTGCATCTGGTCGAACAATGATCCGAACTTCACGACCTGCTTGAATCGCAAATGACTTTTCAACGCCTTCATATGACTCGGAAATTTCTTCGAGCTTTTCAAGTCGGCGGATATAGTTTTCAAGAGTCTCACTGCGTGCCCCTGGTCTAGCTGCAGATAATGCATCGGCTGCAGCCACAAGTACAGCGATAATGGATGTTGGTTCTGTATCCCCATGGTGAGAAGCAATACTGTTAATGACAACAGGGTGTTCTTTATACTTCGTAGCAAGTTCAACCCCGATTTCAACATGGCTTCCTTCCACTTCATGGTCAATCGCTTTTCCGATATCGTGAAGTAATCCTGCTCGGCGTGCTAATGTTTCATCTTCTCCAAGTTCAGCTGCAAGCAGCCCTGAAAGCTGTGCAACCTCCATCGAGTGTTTAAGAACATTTTGCCCGTAGCTTGTGCGGAATTTCAAACGGCCAAGAATTTTGATAAGATCCGGATGTAGCCCGTGAACACCGACTTCAAATGTCGTTTGTTCTCCAACCTCACGAATATACTCATCTACTTCCCGACGAGATTTTTCTACCATTTCCTCAATACGTGCAGGATGGATCCGACCATCTTGGACTAGTTTTTCCAGTGCAAGTCGTGCAGTTTCACGACGAATTGGGTCAAACCCTGATAAAATGACAGCTTCTGGCGTATCATCGATAATTAAATCAATCCCTGTCAATGTTTCAAGAGTACGGATATTACGTCCCTCACGGCCGATAATACGACCCTTCATTTCATCATTCGGCAGGTTGACTACAGAGACAGTTGTTTCCGCAACATGGTCAGCAGCGCAACGCTGGATTGCCAGCGATAAAATTTCCTTTGCTTTCTTGTCGGCGTCTTCTTTCGCTCGATTTTCACTTTCCTTGATCATAATGGCTGTATCATGAGAAAGTTCCTGCTCAACACGATCTAATATAATCGCTTTTGCTTCTTCGCGCGTCAAGCTCGAAATTCGTTCGAGTTCACTTTGTTGTGTTCTAACCAACTCGTCCACTTTGCTTTCCATCTCTTCAATATGCTGTTGTCTTTGGTTTAGAGAATCATCCTTCTTTTCTAAAAGAGTTTCACGCTTATTTAACGATTCATCTTTTCGATCTAAATTCTCTTCTCTTTGCAGTAAACGGTTTTCTTGTTTTTGCAGTTCATTTCTTCGTTCACGAACCTCACGTTCAGCTTCAGTACGAAGCTTGTGAATTTCATCCTTTGCCTCGAGCAATGCCTCTTTTTTCAATGCATCAGCATCACGCTTTGCATCATCAAGGATTTGCTCTGCAGCACTCTTTGCTCCTGCAATTTTTGTTTCGGCAGAGGATTTACGAATAAAATAGCCAACAACGGCACCGACGATAAGGCCAAGCAAAATGGAGATGAGTGTAATTGGTTCCATCGTTACACCTCCTCTTGCTATGAACTTTTGTTACATTTTTAAGTGTCGGCATGTACATTGTTTAGACTCAACATACAGCAAGCACCATGGCTTTTCAATGTAATATTTCCAAAAATGTAAAATATACATGTTAATTGTAAATGTGCGCAAATTTATTGTCAAGGGTAGATACAGACAGACGTTTGAAATATTTTGAAATTGTTCAATGATTTACAAACTTTGGAGGAATTTTAATGCGAATAAATATACACCTTTATGTATTAAAATTCATTTTTTTAAAAAAGAGCAAAGCCGATGTCCGGATTTGCTCTTTTTTATTAGTCAATTAGTTCAAATTGATCTGGTTCGTCTGTCTCGGTAACAGTCTTATCTCCATCTAATCCGTAGTGATCACGAATTTTCTGTTGTATGTCTAGGCGAATTTCAGGGTTTTCTTTTAAGAATAGTTTCGCGTTTTCACGTCCTTGGCCAAGTCTTTCGTCGTTATAAGAATACCAAGAACCGCTCTTTTGAACGATATCTAATTCTGAGCCAAGATCGATGATCTCGCCCTCTTTAGAAATCCCTTCACCATACATAATATCCACTTCTGCTGTACGGAATGGAGGTGCAACTTTATTTTTGACGACTTTAATTTTTGTTTTATTACCGACCATGTCATTTCCTTGTTTTAAGGTTTCTGCACGGCGGACTTCAAGACGGATCGTTGAATAGAACTTAAGCGCACGACCGCCTGGTGTTGTTTCTGGCATATTCTATAGATTTACCATTTCTATAGTGTGGACTATCTCTTCATCTCTATGTTAGAGAGCCTTGCACTTCCAGCAGCAGCCTATCTTCTGCCGTACCCTACTCGGTTAGCTCAATTGAACTCCTTTTGGTAGTCTCTACACCTTCCTTATAACTATAAGGCTTGGCACGGTATTACCCATGATTGGCGGGCTTCACCGTTAGCAATGTTTCCATCACACCCCTAGGCAATAGGGTTCACAAGGTTTTTTTACTTGCTATCGCTAGCAAGGGAAACCCAGAGTAAAATTCTTAATCCTTTTCATTACACCTTTTAAATCAGCAAGTTCTCTTTCATGGATAATCAAATACTTAAAGCCGTTTTCCGACATAAATATTTGTTTTCTGATATCTCTTTCCTTAACTTTATTTAGAGAATGAGACCATCTTCCATGAACGTCTATACAGTGTTTTTTCCCTAAATAAAAATCAATGGACCATCGATCAATTTTCTTTTGTTTGAAATATACTAAATCCAAATCCAACAGTAACTGTTCTACTTGCTGTTCTATTAGGGTATCAAAATTTCTTTTCCTAACTTTAACCTCAAGCTCTTTTCTTCTTTTTGCTACGCAAGTATCAGTTACACCATATTTAGCTGCAATTTCTACATGTGTTAGATAAGGATTTCTTAATTCTATTTCAACTTCTTTTGTTTGTGGCAAATAGACTTTTTTATGTCTTACTCTCTTAATCCCAAGGAGTTTTATTATTTCTCCAACTCTCCTTTGGTATAAGTCCAATTTCATCTCCAACCTCTTTCATTTTTCGGTTAAAGTTTTCAACAATATATTCTACTTGCCATTGATCGATATTCTTAAAAGTCCTGTTTCCTACTTTCACTGTCAACCTACTCGCCCCTTTATAAGATTTCTTATAAAGTTAAAAAGGTGTTGAAATTAGATTAAACAACTACAAGTTGATTTCCGAACATAACTCCAACTTTTTCACGAATTTGGTTGATAAATACTGCGATTGTTTTTGATTTATTGATGGCACCTGATAGTTTACGAAGGGCTTGAGACATTAAACGTGCCTGCAAACCTACATGGGCGTCACCCATTTCGCCCTCAATCTCCGCTTTTGGAACTAAGGCTGCTACTGAGTCGATAACAATAATATCGACTGCACCGCTTCGAACAAGTGCTTCAGCAATTTCAAGGGCTTGTTCACCTGTGTCTGGCTGCGATAATAATAATTCATCAATGTTAACACCAAGTTTTTGGGCATAAGTTGGATCGAGTGCATGCTCGGCGTCAATAAATGCTGCTTGGCCGCCTTTTGCTTGTACTTCTGCAATTGCATGTAATGCTACTGTGGTTTTACCAGATGATTCGGGCAGGATTGTTATACACAAGGCTTTTTATCCTTGCTTCTGGAGGTCACCCTCATTATTACACGCTCTGGTAAACGTATAACTACAGTTGGTCGATTCCAACTCAGCTCAGCGTACATATTCTCCCTCAGCATAATCCGTTAGGGAAGGGACACTCTTGCCGAGGTTATATTCTACATTTGTAGGTTCACTCGGTACGCGTTACGGTACTTGATGCTTTTTAATTCATCCAGTTACCTCGGAATTTTCTCAAACAATGAGATGTTTTCCGATTTTGCCCCTTTCGTCTTATTGGTTTCCCAATAAGCGGGCGAGTTTCGCAAACTAATAAAAGTAAAAAACTTGAGTTGCGAAAATCATTCACCATAAATTTCAATTATTCTTCCTCTTGGGTATCCACCTACTCCAAGAGCTGTATCAAGTGCTAATGATCCACTTGGTACTGTTGAAATCCTTGTTTCTGTCTGCTCACCCATTTTCATGATTGAGCCTTTACCAAATTGCTTCTCTATTTGCTTTAGAGCCATTTCTAAAGCCGCTTTACGATCACTCACTAAATCGTTCCTCCTCATATATATAAATATAATGATTAAAGCCACAAACTATTAAATTAAAACCTATTAATAATATAACCTCTTTTCGTCTTTTTGTCGAGAAAAAAGACGAACATTCATTCGACTAAATTGCGTGGAATCTATATGTAAAAACAGGTAAATCCGTCGGATAAATGGAACTTTTATATGAATTTGCCCAAGGCAAATAAAGGAATCCAATTATTATCTGATAATTACATTTTAATTTTTTAGCGATTGATTGTACTTACCACATATCCCATCTTATTTTCCAGTTAGAGTATAAAACTTTCCAGTTTACACTATTTAGTTTCCGCTTGAGCCATCTTATTTTCCAATACCCTTAAAAGACTCGAAAATTAGACTATTAATCCTAGGTACTATCAATTTAGAGTCAAATTTTTGATGAAAATTAGGTATTTCAAGTCCCTATTTTCCACTTGAAGTATTTTATTTTTCCGATTTTCTCAAAATACTTTCCACTTTCCCCGTTTTATTTTCCACGTCCACCTCTGTATTCCCTTCCACTCATCCCCCCAATCAAAACCACCATCAAAACAAAAAAGAATCACAGAACGCCTCTAAGCATTCTGTGATTCTTTTAAATGTTTAAGCAAATAATAGCAACCAAATTTCACCGCACGGGTCCGGTTCGCTTCCCTTGAACCGGCAAGGATTACTTTTTCCACAACACCCGGTTGTCCCTTAATAGAAAGTCCAATATAAACCGTACCAACCGGCTTTCCTTCCTGTTCATCCGGTCCGGCAACTCCTGTAAAACTGATGCCAATATCCGCACCTACAAGACTTGAAACATTTTCAGCTAACTCCAACGCACACTGCTCACTTACAACTCCGTACGTATCAATAGTTTCCTGCTTCACTTTTAACACCTGGTGTTTCACTTCATTTGTATAGCAAACAACGCCGCCTTTTAAAATCGAACTTGCACCGGGGACGGAGGTTAACTCCTGCTGAAACATTCCGCCTGTCAGGCTTTCGGCAGCCCCAATGGTTACATTCTTCGCTTTTAAAACTTTACTTAACTCTTCAACTAGCGATGTATTGTTATAGCCATATAAAAATTGTCCGACTCGGGCACTAATCTTTTGCTCAATCTCATCGAGCATTTTAATAGCCATATCATGGTCCTGATGCTTCGCCGTTAATCTTAAGGTTACCTCGCCATCTCCAGCTAATGGGGCAATCGTAGGATTACTCTGTGAATCAATGAGATCGATAATTTCAGTTTCCAATGCGGCTTCGCCAATCCCGAAAAAGCGTAGCACTCTGGATACAATTTTATCATTACTCTTCACTTGCAATGACAATGCCGTAAGACCGTATTCAATGAACATCGGTTCCATTTCCTTCGGCGGTCCAGGCAATAGCATATAAACATGCCCCTTACTCTCAACCACCATTCCCGGTGCCATCCCGTGATCATTGGCCAAAACGTGAGAGCCTTCTAATACAAGTGCTTGTTTCCGATTATTTTCCGTCATCTGACGATTTGTTTTCTTAAAATAAGCCTCAATTGACTCCAAGGCATTTTCGTCAAAAACCAATTCCTTACCGATATGCTTTGCAATCGTTTCTTTCGTCAAATCATCTTTCGTTGGCCCCAGACCGCCTGTAAAAATAATCAAATCAGATCGGTCTTCGGCAATCTCGATAGCTGATTTTAAACGATCAGGGTTATCTCCAACTACGGTATGATAATAGACATTAATGCCTGCACCTGCTAAATGCTGAGAGATAAACCGTGCATTTGTATTGACAATTTGCCCAAGAAGTAACTCTGAGCCAACTGCGATAATTTCTGCGTTCACAATCCATCACTTCCTATTATTTAGAATTCTTCAGCACATGGCTGTTTTTCGCAAAATAATCCCAGCCCGACCAGATGGTAAAAATCAATGCTACCCATAAGGCAATATCAGCAAATGGGAATGAGACCATTTCAAAAAAAATATTATGTAATAGAAGTGCAGAAATCGCAATGATCTGGGTCCAGGTTTTAATTTTCCCAAGCATATTTGCCGCAACAACCTCGCCTTCACCAGCAAGCAGCAGGCGTAGTCCCGTAACCGCAAACTCCCTGCTAATGATGACAATGACAATCCATGACGCAGCGTACCCCAGCTCAACTAGCACAATCAAAGCTGCAGAAACAAGTAATTTATCAGCGAGGGGATCTAGGAATTTCCCCATATTTGTCACAAGATTATATTTGCGGGCGTAATACCCGTCCACCCAGTCAGTAGTAGAGGCAATAATAAAGATAAGAGCCCCAACAAAATGGGTAACCGGCAGGTCAACTCCAAGCAAATGTAAATTTCCCCATTTAAAGGGGACTAGCATAATGATTAAGAATATTGGAATTAATAATATTCTCGATACCGTTATCCTATTTGGTATATTCATAAAATTTCCTCCTAATTAAAAAACAAGAACACAATTGAAATAAACTAAACTATTTCAATTTAATAAAAAACTGAAAAATAGTCATCATTACGATGACTATTTGTTCTTCGGAACATATTGAATCGTAATGTTCTGACGAACCATTTCAGTCGGTGCCACTGCATACTCTAGCTTTTGATCATTTACATAAATCTCCGTGTCCAATGTTCTGCCTACAACAATCACAGCCTGATTTTCCTTCGATAAATCTACTGTTTTACTATCTGTACCATCTGTAGTTAGCATCCCCTGGAAGAAAGAATAACCCTTGCCATTCTTAATATTCACCCATGTTTGACCCTTTGAAACCAATTTAACTTTAAATTTATCTGTGTTGCTTAATTTAAATGTGGTATTTGGGCCGCTGCTTTGAACCACTTTTAAATCCTGCTGAGAAGCGGTTTCAGCAGAAGTATTTCCGTTGTTCTTATTTTCATTTGTACTGTTTTTAACTTTTGTAGCTTTTGATTTTTTTGTTTCTGTCGCTTTTGCCTCTTCAAGATTTTGAGACTTTTCAAGTTTAGCCTGGTCATTCATCTTATTAATGGATTCATTCGAATCACTGCTCGCATGACTTAATAGAAAATAATAGACTAACCCTGCAACCCCAATAACAAAAACACCAATTAGTATTTTCGGAAGCACATCAAAAAATTTCGAATTCCCTTCTGAAATCGCTTTGCGGCTTTTCACCCTCGATAATTGATCCGTAATTTCTTCATTATGAGTGATAGGGATATCACTTTTATAGGTTTCAAAAACTTCATCGGGATTTAGTTGAAGCGCCTCTGCATACTGCTTAATAAAGGCACGGACATAAAAATTCCCCGGCATACTAGAGTAATTTCCTTCTTCAATACCAATTAAGTAACGCTTTTGGATTTTTGTAATGGCCTGTACATCGTCCAAACTCAAGTTTTTGGCTAATCGGGCTTCTTTTAGTCGATTACCTAATTCAGTCAACTTTTAACACCTTCCAATTTTCAAAAATCAAAATCTCCAAAATCAGACCCGGAGAGTAAGTTATTCTGTTCTACTACCTCATATGTAATCTCTTCGTCCGCGTCATTTCTTAACTCGATAATGTAATCAAAATCATCGAGTGTGTACTCTGAATTTTGAACGAAAACGTCTGGATGTTCTATTACCTTCACGGCAGGCATACGCATTATTTCACGAACAAGCTGCCAATGGCGTTCACTTGCACGTTTCGTTGAGACAATCCCATCCAAAATATATAAATTATTTTCATTATACTCATCTTGAATTAGTTGATTTCGGATTGTTTGTTTTAAAAGAGTGGAAGAAACGAACAACCACCTTTTATTCGCACAAACACTTGCCGCAACAAGAGATTCTGTTTTGCCAACACGAGGCATCCCACGAATTCCAATTAACTTATGGCCCTCCTGTTTAAACAATTCTGCCATAAAATCAACTAATAATCCAAGTTCATCCCTTACAAAGCGGAATGTTTTTTTATCATCCGCATCTCTCTGGATATAACGCCCATGTCTGACGGCGAGACGATCACGCAGTTTTGGTTCTCTCAACTTGATTAATTTTATTGTATCCATTGTATTAAGAATTGACTCTAAACGTTTAATTTGATCATCATCTTTTGCTTTAATTAAAAGGCCGCGTCTGCCTTCATCCACACCATTAATCGTTACAATATTAATAGCAAGCATACCTAATAGCGATGAAATGTCGCCCAACAAACCGGGACGGTTTTTTTGAATCTCATATTCTAAATACCATTCTTTTTTCTCCACAATAAAAACCCCCTAAGTATAGGCGTGAATGATTCGACAAATTTTCACATTCCGATATCTAAACCTTATAATAAATGATTTTGAGTGAAGATGAAAGAAAAAACAAGGAGAATGACCTTAAATCAGGGAGAAAATATAAACAAAGAAAAAAAGAGAGGACCTGCCTCTCTCTTAACGAGTACCGTTATTTGAAATAAGTTTAACCATTATATTGGCAATAGCTTGTTGTTCTTGTTTGTCTGCAACAGACCATAAATCTGAAAGAACTCTTTGCTGCTCATTTTTTGGCTCTACCTGGCTTGCTAAATAATCACCAATTTGAAATGCAAGGTTGTTGACAGCTCCCTCACTCATTCCCTCATTTTGCGCATGATGCAGACGATCAGCTAAAAAGTCTTCCCACTGTTTCCAGTTATCTAAAACAGACATTTAAAACCCTCCTTTAGAATAGTACAAGGATATTTTGTGACTTTCCAAAGGGATTTATTCATCTTAAAATTTAATTTTTAAGTGTACCAGCCACCGTTTATGGCAAGAATTTGTCCTGTTATGTACGACGATTCTTCAGATAATAAAAAGGCGGTGCCTTTTGCGATTTCTTCCGGTAATCCAAGCCTTCCCATTGGGATTTCTTCATGGATGGATTCCAATTCTTCCTTAGTAAAACCCGTCATCATCGGCGTTGCTACGGCACCAGGAGCAATCGCATTTACTCGGATGCCATTCCGAGCTACTTCTTTACTTAACGCTTTCACAAAGGCTATTTGAGCGCCCTTCGCAGTGGAATAGGCAACTTCACAGGCAGCTCCGGTTTGTCCCCAAATTGAAGTAATGACCACGATACTCCCTGACCCCTTACGATATAATTTCGGCAATAATTCTTTGGTCATCATTAAAGGATTTAGAACATGTATGTTCATTAACGCTGCCGCCTCTTCCTGTGACAGATCCACTAGCAGTCCATAATGACTGTTGCCACCGCAATGAATAATGGCATCAAGTGAAAAAATTTGCGAACAAATTTTTTTGTATCCATTTGAATCTGCCAGATCCGCGTGAATAGACATATACTCCCCGCCATACGATTGTAATTTTTCCATTAAATCCGTTATCATTTTTTCATTTCGATTGTAATGTAAATATAGATGGTAGCCATTTGCAGCTAAGGTTAATGCAATTGCTTGTCCGATACCTCCGCTTGCTCCCGTGATGAGTGCATATTTTTTCAAAAGCCTCACTCTTTCTATTTATATAATAGGCTATGTTAAATTTGACTGTTGATTTCCGCTCCAATCAATAGGGTTGAAAATCAACAAGGACCTTTAACACAGTAATATAATAAAAAAGCGCCGTTCTCCGACGCTTTCCTAAACTAATGTTTCTTCGGAATAACCTGACAAACCGAAAATCGCTCTTCCGAAACAACTTCAGATGCCAATTGCTGTACATCCTTTAAGGTTATCTTTTCAAGCGTAGGAACAACATCAAATAAATCCATATCATTAAATGCATACCGGGTAAATTGATTGGCAATATATTCAGGAGAGTTGACTGCTCTTAAAAACGATCCTATTTTTTTCTTTTTCGTCCGCTCCAGTTGCTCTTCCGTGAAGATGCTGCCATTCTTTGCATCCAGAAGCATTTTTTCAAGTCTTTCAGCAAGCTGATCTGCATCCCTTGTATCCCCGCCGACCATCGCAAACCCAAACCCCTGCTCTTGGGTATAATCATAAGAAAACGAGTCATCAATCAGCCCCTCTTTATAGAGCCGATCAAAATTTTCCGAGCTCTTACCGAATAACAAATCAAGCAATATATTGGTCGTTAATTCATTTTTTAACAGTTCATCGCCTTTTTGATCCACATGAAGAGCTTTGATTCCTACTAAGCACTTAGGCGTTTGGACATTCATTTCAAGTACCTGTTTCTTTTCTGCAGCCGCAGCTGGCTCTTCGTCAAATTTCCGTTTGATTTCCGGCTGGTCTTTAAATGGTTTTTTCGCCTGGTTTGCTCTTACTTGATCCATAATCGCGTTTGGATCAACCGGTCCGACAATAAACAATAGCATATTGCTTGGATGGTAAAATGTATTGTAGCATTCGTAAAGCCAATCTTTCGTAATATGGGAAATTGACTCAATTGTCCCGGCAATATCAATTTTAACCGGATGGTTTTGATATAAATTTTCAATTAAGCCAAAATAGAGACGCCAGTCAGGATTATCATCGTACATCGTAATTTCCTGTCCAATGATTCCTTTTTCCTTTTCCACTGTTTTTTCCGAAAAATAAGGTTCCTGTACAAAATCAATCAACGTTTCTAGATTTTTTTCTACATCTGAAGTGCTGGAAAATAAATAGGCAGTCCTTGTAAACGAAGTAAAGGCATTGGCGGATGCACCTTGACGGCTAAATTGCTGAAAAACATCCCCATCTTCTTTTTCAAATAACTTATGCTCTAAAAAGTGGGCAATCCCATCAGGCACCTTAACATACTCATCTTTCCCAAGCGGAATAAAGCAATTATCAACAGAACCATATTTGGTCGTAAAGGTTGCATAGGTTTTATTAAAGCCCTTTTTCGGTAAAATATAGACCTGTAGTCCATTGTCCATTTGTTCATGAAAAAGTTCTTCCTGGAGCTGGTCAAACTTAAGTTTCTCCATTATTGGCCCGCCTCCGTTCCTGTTAAGAAATAAATCGTATCAAGCTGAATTTTTTCCGAAACAGCCACGATTTGTTCCTTTGTTACTTTTTGCATTTCTTCAACCCAGGTACTTAAATGAATATCGGTATCAGCTACCACATTATGATATAAAACTTCAATTAGGCCCCTTGAAGTATCTATAGTCTCAAGCATTTGGTTTTGAATCACAGCTTTCGTCTGGTTTAATTCTTCTTCCGTGAAATCACCCTTTTTCATCGCTTCCATTTGTTCATGGATAATTCCAACTGCTTGATCATAATTCTTTAAATCAATACCCGAAACGACAATCATCAATCCTTTATGACTTTCCAAGCGACTTGCGGCGTAGTAGGCAAGGCTGGCTTTTTCCCTTACATTAATAAATAGTTTGGAATGAGAAAAACCACCGAAAATACCATTGAAAACTTGCAGGGCAAAATAATCGGGGTCCCCATAGCGAACATTGGTACGGTAGCCGATATTTAATTTTCCTTGTTTGACATCCTGCTTTTCTTTCACTTCATTCACTTGCTCAATCTTCTTTTGATTTGCTGCGTTCGGTTTTTTTGGTGTTCGCGTTTCAAATTTGAGCAATTCATCAGCTATTTTTTTAACCTCTGCCTCTTTTACATCACCAATTACATATAAATCTAATTCATCTTCAGAAAATGCTTTTTTATAAAATTCATATAAGGTCTCTGGCGTGATTTTATCAACATCGTCTAAGTTCCCGTTTACATCGAGAGCATACAGCTCCCCTTTGCACATTTCTTCAATTAAACGGACATTGGAGTATCTCATTTTATCATCATAAACAGATTGAATTCTCTGCTTTAATGTTCTTTTTTCTTTCTCGATTGTCTCGGAATCGAAAGCTTTGTCAGAAGCATTTGGTTTCGTTAAAATATCTGCCAATAACTCAAAACCTTTTTTCAATAAAGGACTTGGGTCACTTAGAAATTTTTCATTGGCTATTTCGATGGTAAAACTTATAACATGATTTTCACCTTTTTTAGATAAATCCACAAACAAGGTTGCTCCATATAATTCATCTAAATATGAACGAAGTGCCGTAGTAGATGGAAATTTTGCCGAACTGCTTTGTAAAACATGGGGAAGCAGCGCCCTTTTGGTTATGTCCTCTTGCGATAATGGTGCTTTCATTTTCCATATAAATGTATTGGTTTTATATTTATCTGTTTCAATGACATGTAGCTTGTATCCTTGCATTTCTGTCATTTTGTCTGCAACAGCATCCATTTTCATACCTCCTTCAAAGTAAAAAAATCCCTTATCTAACCATATGTAAAAAATCATGCAGTTATTTTATCTTTTCCTTAGTTAAACAGACGTATACTTTTACTATAATTTGCCACGTAGGCCCACACAAGTTTCAAACGTAGAAAACCCTTGGACTTATGGTCCAAGGGTAGAAATCTTATCGACTTCCTTTAATATAATGCACACCATCTGCTTTTGGTGCTTCTGCCCGACCTATAAAGCCAGCTAGTGCTAAAATCGTTAACACATATGGAGCAATTAATAGGTACACATCCGGAATATTTTTTAAGAAAGGTAAACTTGAGCCGATAATACTGATACTTTGGGCAAAACCAAAGAATAGTGCCGCTCCCATCGCACCCAGCGGATGCCATTTACCAAAAATCATTGCAGCAAGTGCCATAAAACCTTGACCGCTGATAGTGGAATGGCTGAAGTTTGAAGAAATCGATTCAGCATAAACGCCGCCGCCAATTCCGCCAAGAGCACCGGAAATAATAACCCCTAAATAACGCATTTTTGTTACGTTAATCCCCATTGTATCTGCAGCCATTGGGTGTTCACCCACTGAACGAAGACGCAGTCCGAATGGAGTTTTATAAATAATATACCATGCGATAATTGCAACAATTATAGCTACAAATGAAGTCCAGTAGGTATTTTGGAAAAAGATTTTTCCGATAACAGGGATATCCTTTAAAATTGGAACATCGATTTTACTAAAGCTTTGTTGGATAATGTCCGTTTCACCTTTATTGTAAATTAATTTAACAAGGAATAAGGTAAGTCCTGTTGCTAACAAGTTGATGGCCACCCCGGAAACCGTATGGTCTGCACGGAATGTGATTGCCGCCACGGCATGGAGAATGGAAAAAATCGCTCCGGCTGCCATTGCTACTAATAACGATATCCAAGGAGTTGCAGCACCGAATGTACCGGCAAATGTTAAGTTGAAGACAACTGCTGCAAAAGCACCTATAACCATTAATCCTTCAAGTCCGATATTAACAACACCGGAACGTTCAGAGAATACACCGCCTAATGCAGTGAAGACAAGTGGAGCTGCCCATAATAAGGTGGAAGGTACTACAATCGTCAAAATTTCCATTAAGCTCACTTACTTCACCCCCTTCTTACTGAATCGGTCAAGAACTATTCTTATGATATAACTTGAAGCAACAAAGAATACAATCAAGGCAATAATGATATCCACTAATTCCTTTGGTACTCCTGCCTCAAGCGGCATGGATAATGCTCCAATTTTTAATATACCGAATAAAAGGGCTGCGAAAAATACTCCAAGTGCTGTATTTCCGCCCAATAATGCAACCGCGATTCCGTTAAAGCCTACTCCTGTAAACCCGCCTTGAACCGCCATATAGCCGAAAGTACCAAGACCTTCCATTGCACCGGCTACTCCTGCGAAGCATCCTGAAATCACCATGGAAAGAATTATATTTTTATTCACACTCATCCCTGCATAATGTGCTGCATCTTGGTTGAATCCTACGGCACGCAGCTCATAACCACGGGTGGTTTTTTCTAATAGGAACCACATAATAAAGCAGCAGATGATGGCAATAATGATCCCCCAGTGCATGGTTGAATGGGTGGTTAATTCTTCAAGCCACGGAGAACGTAATGACGCTGAGTCACGAACCATTCCTGTTTTAGATGACCCTTGATTTAATTTATTATTAATAATGTAGTTAACAGTATGCAAAGCAACATAGTTCATCATAATGGTAACAATTACTTCATGCACACGGAAACGTGCTTTTAACAGGCCTGGAATAAAGGCCCAAAGTCCACCGGCTACCATTGCTGCGATGATTGCTAACGGTAAATGAATGATTTTGGGTAAATCAAAGGTTACCCCTACCCAAACGGCGGCAAGCCAGCCAACAATAAATTGACCTTCAACGCCGATATTAAATAACCCAACTCTAAAGGCAAAGGCCACGGCAAGACCTGCTAAAATATATGGAGTTACCTGTCTGATTACCTCCCCAATATAGTAAATATCACCAAAGGCACCGTCCCACAATGCTGAATAGGCGGCAACAGGATCATAACCACTTGCTAACATGATGATGGTCCCAACAATAACCCCTAAAATAACAGCAATAACGGGTGTTAAAATATTGCGTAAGCGTTTAGACATGTGTTCCTTCCCCCGCTTCTTTTCGATTCGAACCGGCCATCAGCAATCCCAGTTCTTGTTCCGTGGTTTCTTTTGGGTTTACCACTGCAACAATTTTCCCCTCATAAATAACGGCAATCCGGTCACTGACATTCATAATTTCATCCAGTTCAAAAGATACAAGTAAAACTGCTTTCCCATTATCTCGTTGCTCAATCAAACGTTTGTGAATAAACTCAATTGCCCCGACATCTAAACCGCGTGTAGGTTGTGCAGCAATCAGTAATTCCGGATTTCGGTCTACTTCACGGCCGATAATCGCTTTCTGCTGATTACCACCAGATAATGCACGTGCCAAAGCATATTCACTAGGAGTTCGAACATCGAATTCTGTTATTAATTTTCTTGCTTTGTTATATATCTCTTTAAAATTTAGAATTCCATTCTTTGAATATGGTTTTTTATAATAGGTTTGCAGCACCATATTTTCAGCAATCGGATAGTTCAGAACTAGACCATGCTTATGTCTGTCTTGTGGAATATGGCCGACCCCGGATTCAGTTACTTTTCTTGGCGAAAGTCCGAAAAGTTCTTTTCCATTTACTTTCACACTTCCGCTATCAGCTTTTCTTAAACCGGTAATGGCCTCAATGAATTCTGATTGGCCATTCCCGTCGACTCCGGCAATTCCAACAATCTCACCCGCACGAACTGTTAAACTAAGCCCATTTACAACCGTTACACCGCGTGAATCCTTCACTAGTAAATCCTTGACCTCAAGCACATCTTGTTTCGGATTTGGCGGTTTCTTTTCCGTTTTAAAAACAACCTCACGGCCAACCATTAAATTTGCCAGTTCATTTGGGTTGGTCTCACTGACATTGACTGTACCGATCCCTTTTCCTTTTCGAATAACCGTACAGCGGTCAGCAACCTCCATAATTTCTTTCAATTTATGAGTAATGATAATGATCGATTTACCTTCTTTTATCAACGTTTTCATGATTTGAATAAGTTCATGAATCTCCTGAGGCGTTAAAACTGCGGTAGGTTCGTCAAAAATCAAAATTTCCGCACCGCGATAGAGTGTTTTTAAAATTTCTACACGCTGCTGCATCCCTACGCTGATATCCGAAATCTTAGCCTGAGGATCAACAGCTAACCCATAACGCTCTGAAATATCACGAACTTCTTTTTCCGCTTTTTTCAGATCAATCCTTCCGGCGGTTGTGATTTCTTTTCCTAATATGATATTTTCTGTAACCGTAAATTTATCAACAAGCATAAAATGCTGATGCACCATTCCAATTCCAAGGTCATTGGCAATGTTCGGATTTGATATTTTTACAGGTTTCCCATGTACCCGAATCTCCCCTTGCTCTGGTTGGTATAAACCAAAAAGGACGTTCATTAATGTAGTTTTCCCGGCTCCATTTTCCCCCAGTAACGCATGGATTTCTCCCTTTTTCAATTGAAGGGTAATGTTATCATTTGCAACAAAGCTGCCAAATTCCTTGCGGATATTAAGCATTTCAATAACATATTCCATCCTATCTCACTTCCTTTTAAAAGGTTTTTGAAATTTTATACATAAGTAGTAAGAGGTCAGACCTTTATTTTTATTAAAAAAATAGGGAATTCTTCCCTCGGTAAACCCTAACTGAAAAGTAGAATTAAAAATATAATTCTACACTTCATTTAAGGTTCAAAAAAATAAGCGGGCCGGTAATTAAACCCGCTAAATGTGTTAAATTATTGAGCTTTAAATGTTTTTAATTCTTTAAGTGTTCCTGGAACTTTTACAGCACCTGATTTGATCTTATCTGTCCATTCTTTAACAGCTTTTTCAATGGCAGCTTTGTTTGATGCTTTACTATTAATTGGCGCTAAGCCAACTCCATCCTCATGTAAGCCGTATACAGTTGTTTGGCCTCCAGGGAAGTTGCCTTCTTTCGCTTTTGTAGCAATATCCTTAACTGCAAGGTCAACACGTTTCATTGCAGATGTTAAGACAACATCCGGACCCATAAAGCTTTGGTCTTGGTCTACACCAATTGCCCAAATTTCCTTGTTTGGATCTTTCTTCTTAAGGTCAGAAGCTTCCTTGAATAGTCCGTTACCAGTCGCACCAGCAGCATGGAATACTACGTCATCACCAGAAGAATACATTTTAGAAGCAATAGTTTGACCTAGTTCTGCTTTATCAAATGCACCTGAATACTGTACGTCAACTTTTGCTTCAGGTTTAGCAGCTTTTACACCTGCTAAGAAACCAGCTTCAAAACGTTCGATAACAGGGATTTTCATACCACCGATGAAACCGATTTTGTTTGTCTTTGTTTGAAGGGCTGCCGCAACACCAGCAAGGAATGCAGCTTCTTGCTCTTTAAATAGTACGCTGGCAACATTTGGTTCTTTTACTTCATCATCAATAATAGCAAAATTATTTTTAGGTTGTTGTTTAGCAATCTCATCCACAGCATTGTGCATGAGGAAACCAATTCCAAATACTAAATTAAAGCCTTGACGTGCAAGTGTATTTAAGTTTGTTGAATAGTCAGCATCAGAAGTAGATTGAAGGTAATCGTATCCTTCTTTACCCTTTGTTAATCCATTTTCTTTACCATAATCTTGAAGACCTTGCCAAGCAGATTGGTTAAATGATTTGTCGTCAACACCGCCGACATCTGTAACCATTGCTACAGTAAAGGCTTTTTCTTTCTTGCCGCCATCTTTAGCAGTATCGTTTGTGTTATCATTGCTTTTTCCACATGCACCTAAAAGTGTTCCAGCAGCAAGAACAAGTGATAACGCCATTCCAATTTTACGCTTTTTCAAGATATTGACCCCCTAAAGATTGTTGTTTTGATTAAGTAGAAATGGAAGAAAGCAGAAATGTTTCCGTTTTCATAATCTCCTAAAAAAAATTAAAATCTTTTCCGAAGCACACGAAAACTAAACTTATCTGCTTTAAAATAGTTTACCGAAAAAAGTATAGGTTCATCCGTTTCATCGAAATGCATTTGCTTTAAAACAAGCAAAGCAGTTTCAGGGTCACATTCTAGAATTGGGGAAATTTTCTCATGGTAACCAATTGGTTCAATCTGGGCAACTGCATATGTAATTTTGCGATTCGCCTCTTCTTCTAAAATCTTGAAGATTGACTCTTTCCCGTGAGAAAAAGTTTCGGGCAAAATATTTTCAGGTACCTTGTCAACACAATAGACAACCGGTTCCCCATTTGCAGTTCTGACCCGTTCCATGACAACCATTTCCTCATTTATAGAACATGAGAAACGGCGAATATCCTCCTCGGTAGGTCTTTGGGTAGATGAACTTAGGAATATCGTCCCCGGTTTCATCCCCGCTTGCTTAATCATGTCAGTGACACTATTAAGTTGTTCAATCCCAGAAGTAAACAATGGCTTCGAGTTTACGAAGGTTCCCACTCCGTGGCGCCTTATAATCACATTTTCCTCCTCGAGAATACGAAGTGCCTCTCGAAGAGTAGCCCTGCTTACACCTAAATGTTTTGCAAGATCAAATTCTGAAGGTAATTTTTCTTTTTCTTTATAAACACCTTCTTCAATATCTTGCTTTAACCGATCGATAACTTGTAAATACAAGTGCCGATTATCTGACCTAATAGACATGCAGGTTCCTCCAGCCTTTTCCTAAGACATCAGACATCTGATGTATAATCATTCCTACTAATCGAAAATAATATAACATTTTTTCAGTGATAAATAAATAGAAATTATTCATTTTGTCGAAAAAAGCCACAAATGAAGAAATTTGTCGAAATTTCGAGTGTTTTGAACCTGCAAATATGATATAATTCCTCTTCCAAATATATCATATAGGACTTTTGGAATAAGGCGTTTCCCCACTATTATATGTTTCTTTAGTGAAATTATATGAAAAAAGAGCCAAAGCTGGCTCTTTTTTAATTTATTCAGGAACTAATCTCCTCATTTGGTTTACTTGTTAGCAAAACTACGCGCGGCTTGCTTCCTTCATATGGTCCAACGACACCGCGTGCTTCCATTTCATCAATGAGCCGGGCAGCTCTCGTGTATCCAATTCTAAATCTCCGCTGTAGCATCGAAACAGAGGCTGTTTGCATTTCAATAATTAAATTAACTGCTTCGTCATATAGGTCATCGTCCACCGCACCCGTTGTTTCGGGAAGATCGTCTGGAATCATTTCTTCTTGATATTGTGCTTTTTGTTGTCCAATAACAAAGTTTACTGTATCCTCAACCTCATCGTCAGAGAGAAAGGCTCCCTGAACCCTAATTGGCTTTGATTCCCCCACCGGGAGAAACAGCATATCCCCTCTGCCCAGAAGCTTTTCCGCCCCACCCATATCAAGGATCGTCCTTGAGTCAGTTGAACTTGAAACCGCAAAAGCTATTCTTGATGGAATATTTGCTTTTATGACCCCTGTAATGACATCAACAGATGGACGCTGAGTTGCAATAATTAAGTGTATTCCGGCTGCACGAGCCATTTGTGCCAATCTTGTAATGGAGTCTTCAACATCTGAAGAGGCAACCATCATTAAATCCGCTAACTCATCGACTATAACCACAATATATGGTAGTAATGGCTGTTTTTCTCCAGTCTCCAAATTGTGGCGTTTCATATGATCGTTATAACCTTCAATATTCCTAGTTCCAGTATAGGAGAATAATTCATAACGTCTTTCCATTTCACTAACAACTTTCTTTAGTGCCTGAGATGCTTTCTTTGCATCGGTAACGACTGGTGCTAATAAATGGGGGATACCATTATAAACATTTAATTCAACCATTTTTGGATCTATCATCATTAATTTTACTTCATGCGGCTTTGCGCGCATTAAAATACTAGTAATAATCCCATTGATACAAACACTTTTTCCGCTTCCTGTAGCACCGGCAACAAGTAAATGCGGCATTTTATTTAGTTCTGCAAGAACCGCTTCCCCTGTTATATCCCTGCCTAACCCTATTAACAGCTTGGCATCAGGCTTATCATTTTGCGTTGCTTCAAGTACCTCTCTTAGTGAAACCATTGCTACTTCTGAATTAGGAACTTCAATACCAA
Organism: Neobacillus cucumis; assembly: GCF_016107705.1. The sequence goes on along the minus strand of NZ_JAEHGC010000005.1, from coordinate 221,225 downwards.
TAGCTGATTTTCCGGGGATAGGTGCCTCAATCCGGATATCCCTTGCAGCTAGCGCAAGGGCTAAATCGTCACTCAGGCTAACGATTTTACTTACCTTTACCCCTACATCCGGGTGAACCTCATATTTAGTTACTGCCGGCCCTAAATGAACTTGGGTTACACGCGCTTTAACACCAAAACTTTGAAACGTCCGCTCAAGCTTTGCCGCGTTTGCATGGATTAATTCATACTCACCACTTTGGTCTGTTTTCCGCGGCATCCTCAGCAATCTAAGCGGTGGCAGTTCATAAGCTGTATTTTCCACCTCGGTAAACGTAATTGGCGGACTTTGGTCCTCTTCTTCTACTGTTGATACTCTCGTATTTTCTTGTATTCCCTCTTGTTGGCCACTTTCTAATGGGTCGTCATCTTGATAAGCCCTGTCAGCAAAACTTGAAATGATAGGCTCGGGCATTCTAATTTCTTCCGGCTCCGGCTCAATAGCACTTTCCGGCTGAACTCTAGACCGTCGATTTCCACGTTGCTCCTGCTGCTGGGTTCTTCTTTCCGCTTTCCGCTCTTCCTGTTTTTGTTTCCACTCAGCCATGTCTGCTTTAAACGCAATCCACTGACTTTTCCCAAAGGCAAAAATTGTCATGAGAACTTTTCCAATAAAGTCCCCAAATGATTTTCCTGTTATTAAAATAAAACCAATCAGAACAAAAATAAAAGCAACAATTTTGGTCCCGGTTTCCGCAAATAGAAAATGAAATAAAGCAAATAACACGGCTCCAATCATCCCGCCGCCAAGATCGGTTGTACTGGTTTCCCCTTTTACCTCCATCATAAACAATTCCCAGGTGTTATTTATTACACTAGGATTTTTAAATCTCCCGCCGTTGGAAAGTAAATGAAACAATGTAACATGGCTTAAAAGTAGAATCGATGAAATAATAAAATAAGAACCTACTAATTTAAGATTGAAAAAAAACGGCACGGTTCTTTTCCACATTAAATATACACTCATCACCACTAATCCAATTAAACAGAGCATATACCATTCTCCCATCCAAAAACGGAAGAATAAAACTGTTGCTTTGCCAACTGCCCCAAGCTTCGCCATTGAAATAATGGCTAAAGCGAGTAGCGCTAAGGCCGTTAATTCATATTGAACAGTCTTTTTTAATTGACTGTCTCTTTTTTTGGCTTGCCTTCTCTTTTTTTTCGCCATCAAATCACCTGTAATCGTTTATATTAACTCTTCAACTATTCTCAAATAGCATTTTTAGGATAAAAAGGAAGAAAGCAGCCTGCTTGGCTGCTCTTGTCTTCTTGCCCTAATTATACCATAATGCCTGTTAGAATGCGGACAAACCTTCGCTGTTCGAAAAAGAAATTTTTGCTCCCGGACAAAATCGATCGTCTAGGAAATGCTGAGGATCGCTGCTTAGTACACGGATTACCTGAACATTTTGCGGATCCATCATTTCCACTAAAAGTGGAACCCCCTGATAGTTAATCATTTGCTGTTTCGAGGATGCTTCTGTTTCACTTGGAAAAATTAGTTCTTGCGGCATCATCGTATAAAGAATCATTGAATCAGCCCTTCTTTTTCTTCTTTTTGTAAATCAATCAACTCATTTAACTTTTTCATCGCAGCGCCAATTCCGCCAACTTCATCAATTAGACCATTTTTTACGGCATCTGCACCAATTACGTTTGTCCCAATATCCCGTGTCAGATTGCCCTTTGCAAACATTAGGTCTTTAAAGGTATCCTCGGAAATTTTTGAATGCTTTGTAACAAAGTTCACGACCCGCTCCTGCATTTTATCTAAATACTCAAAGGTTGCGGGAACACCAATGACTAGCCCTGTTAAGCGGATTGGATGGATGGTCATCGTCGCTGTTTCTACAATAAAGGAATAATCGCAGGAAACGGCAATAGGTACACCAATAGAATGCCCTCCACCCAAAACAACAGAAACAGTCGGTTTTGAAATCGTCGCAAGCATTTCTGAAATGGCAAGACCTGCTTCAACATCCCCGCCAACCGTATTCAAAATAATGAGTACTCCTTCAATTTTAGGATTCTGCTCAATGGCAACTAACTGTGGTATAAGGTGTTCATACTTCGTTGTTTTATTCTGCGGCGGCAATGCTAAATGTCCTTCTATTTGCCCGACAATCGTTAAACAGTGGATCCTCGAGTCAGATGATAGTTGAGGAACATTGGTTTGACCAAGCTGTTGAATTTTTTCTATTAAATTCGAAGATGGTTTTTCCTCTTTTTGAGGCTCCCCTCCGTCTGGATTTTCGGATTCATTTCGAAATATATTATTTAAAATATCCATCCCTAGACTCCCTTCACACATGATGACTTTAGTATTAACGTATGCTTGAAATTCATGCTATTTTTTCAAATAATAAAAAGCACTGGAATTTCCAGTGCCCTACAAACGATAGCTAAATTTCCATGATGATTGGTAAAATCATCGGTCTTCTTTTGGTCTTTTCAAACAAATAGCGATTTAGTTCATCACGAATATCTTGCTTAAGGCTTGACCATTCGAAAGTTTCCTTTGCAATATTTCGTTCCACGATTTCACGAACTAATTTTGTCGAATCATCCATCAACTTTTCTGATTCACGAACATAAACAAATCCTCGTGAAATAATTTCAGGACCAGCAGCAATTTTCTTATCCTGTCTTGTTAAAGTAACAACCACAATCAATATGCCATCCTGGGATAAAAGTTTTCGGTCCCGCAACACAATATTTCCAACATCACCGACACCAATCCCATCAATCAGAACATTCCCTGAAGGCACTTTACCGCTAAAACCAATTTTTCCATCCTTTATTTCAACGATTTCTCCACGATCAGGGATTAAAATCTGTTCATTCGTGAGGCCAATTTCCAGTGCCAATTTCCGATGTGCTTGAAGCAGGCGGTATTCTCCATGGACTGGTATGAAATACTTAGGCTTCATCAGGTTAATCATAAATTTTAATTCTTCTTGACTTCCATGGCTGGATACGTGAATGGTCCGTTTACCTGCAATGACATTCGCTCCCGCTCTAAACAGCATATCAACGGTTTTCGCTAAAAACACTTCGCTTCCCCTCAACGGTGAAGCAGCAATTAAAACGGTATCACCTGGTTGAATATTGACGAATTTAGCCGTTTGTTTCGCCATTTTCTGCAAGGCTTCAATCGGCTCCCCTTGGTTTCCTGTCATTAAAATGACTACTTCATGGTCTTTATAGTCTTTTAATTCACTAATGGGGATGATTAAATCTTCTTCAACCTCTAAATAACCTAAATCAAGTGCAATATGATAAATTCGCTCAAGGCTTTTCCCAACGACCGCAACCTTTCTACGGTTTTCTTTTGCAGAATCAAAAATGTGCTGAATCCTGTTAATATCAGATGCAAAACAAGCAGCAATAATCCTTCCAGGTGCATTATAAAATGCATTGGACATTTCTCTTACAACAATTGCCTCTGAGGTGGTATAGCCTGGCTTTTCTGCTTCGGTACTATCCGATAACAGACATAAGACTCCTTTTTCGCCAATCGCAGCCATTTTTCCAATTTCAGGCTTATAAAGCTTCGTTGCGGCCTGATCAAATTTAAAATCACCCGTATAAACGATAATACCTTCAGAAGTGTGAATACAAACGCCAACAGAATCCGGAATACTGTGATTTGTTTTAAAAAAACTGACATCTACAGAATCCATGTTTAAAATAGTATCGGAATCCACTTCAATAAACGTTGGTGTTCCGGTAAATTCTTGTTCCTTAAGTTTTGCGCTAGCAAGCGCTAGTGTTAATTTCATACCATAAACTGGAACATTTACCTGCCTTAATAAGTAAGAGAGTGCACCAATATGATCTTCATGACCATGGGTAAGGAAAATGGCTTTTACTCTGTCTCTATTTTCTGTCAAATAGGTCATATCTGGAATTACGATATCGATACCGAGCATTTCTTCCTCGGGGAACATTAAGCCGGCATCAATGACAAATATATCCTTGTCCACTTCGACAAGGTACATATTTTTTCCGATTTCTCCGATACCACCAAGAGAAATTACCTTAATGGAATTATTTTTTTTGCTTGTGATCAATGTTTGAATCCTCCTACGTTATTTATGCCGACCGAAATCAGTTATGATTATTATACTTGAAACACGAAAATCATTACAACCATATTCTACGAACCTGAGGCTATTTACTCCCTTAAAGCTAAAAAAATCCAATCGAATATCGATTGGATTCTTTGAATGATTACTTTTTTAAAAGTGCCGTCAATCTGGTGCGTTCCTGTTCAGTTAATGGGACCAATGGAAGCCTTACTGAACCTACATCTAACCCATTAAGCTGCAAAGCTGTTTTGACCGGACCGGGACTTGGTGCTGCAAATAACCCTTGCATGATTGGCAGCAATTGCTGGTGGAGCTTCGCTGCTTTAGAATTCTCCCCATCAAAATAGGCCTTAACCATTTCTTGCATTTCATTTCCGATTATATGTGACGCAACCGAAATAATACCGGCACCGCCAATTGACAGAACTGGCAATGTTAAACCATCATCACCACTGTATAAAACAAAGTCTTCATCTGTATTAGCAATGATATGGGTCATTGCATTTAAGTCACCGCTAGCTTCTTTTACTGCAACTATATTGGGAATTTTAGAAAGACGAATAATTGTTTCTGGAAGTATATTGACCGAGGATCTTCCTGGAATATTGTAAACCATCACTGGTAGAGATGTTGCTTCAGCTACTGCTTGAAAATGCTGATATAATCCCTCTTGATTTGGTTTATTATAGTATGGAGCTACAACCATTATTGCATCAACGCCAAGTTCTTCTGCTTTTTTGGTGAGTTCAATGGATGCGTACGTATTATTGCTGCCAGTCCCGGCTATGACCGGAACTCTCTTGGCAGCAACTTTGACAACATGAGCAAATAAAGCAAGTTTTTCTTCCTTTGATAATGTAGGAGATTCACCTGTTGTGCCAGCCACCACAAGTGAATCAGTTCCATTTTCAATTAAATAATTGACTAATTGAGTGGTCTTTGAAAAATCAACATGCCCCTTCTTATCAAAAGGAGTCACCATCGCCGTCGATACTCGACCAAAATGAACCATTTTCTAAGCTCCTTCCATTTGATTGCCGGGTTAGAATGAGTCTTTAAAAAGACTCCTGCCTCATACAGTTAACACCTTACATTTCATTTCGATATACTTCAATTGCTTCTTCTTCCAATTGAAATGCATCATGCAGTGCATTGACTGATTTGACTAGGTCTTCTTGTTTGACGAGAACCCAAATGGTGGTATGGCTATCAGCTGACTGCAAAATTCGAATTCCATGGTCAGACAACGATGTTACGATTTTGGAAGTTACCCCAGGGACACCGGCAATTCCTGCACCCACAACTGAAACTTTTGCACAGTTACGTTCAATGACAGGTTCATGACCCAAATCCTGTAAAGTTTTAATCGCCTTATCCGTCATCTCATCCGTTACCGTATAAACAACACCGTTCGGAGAAATATTGATAAAATCAACACTAATATTTTTATTAGCCATTGCCTTAAAAACCTCGGCTTGCAGGTAGTATTGATCTTTTTTGGCAAAAACTTTAATTTGCGTTACATTGGAAACATGAGCGATTCCGGTTACAATCCGTTCTTTTATATCACTGCCGCGATTTTCTTTGTTTAAGGTTGTTACGAGTGTCCCGAGACTTTCAGAATAATTTGAGCGGATTCGAATGGGAATTTTCGATTGCATTGCAATTTCTACCGCTCTTGGATGAATCACCTTTGCCCCCTGATAAGCCATATTACATACTTCGGTATAAGTAACAACCGAAAGCGGCCTTGCATTTTCTGCTATCCGGGGATCAGCCGTCATAATTCCTTCTACATCGGTAAAGATATCAATCCATTCCGCATTCAGGGCAGCACCTAATGCAGCCGCAGAAGTATCACTTCCGCCTCTGCCAATAGTTGTGATATCCCCATTTTTTGCTGCACCCTGAAACCCTGCCACGACAACCACATCAGCATGTTCCAATTCTCTTAAAAGCCGGTCACATTTCATTTCTACTATTTTAGCATTTGTATGGTCGCTATTTGTACGGAAACCCGCCTGGGCGCCGGTTAATCCGACAGCTTTGATTCCTGACTCAAGTAACATGTTTGTAAAAACAACACTCGAAATGACCTCACCGCAAGACATAAGCAAATCTTGTTCGCGTTTACTTATTTTACTGTTAATCCCGCCAATTAAGGAAAGAAGGGTATCCGTTGCATAAGGATCCCCGTTTCTTCCCATTGCTGAAACCACTACGACTACCTTATAACCGTCTTTTAACGCCTTTTCAATATGAACACTAGCATGTTTCCTGCCTTTTTCATCCCTGACAGATGTACCTCCAAATTTTTGCACGATAATTTTCATGTTGACATTCAAAACCTGCCTTTTTATGAAAACTTTATTTTCCTTTCACTAAACCTAGTCTCACTAAACTTTGTGCAATTTGTACAGAGTTCCAGGCAGCGCCTTTTAGTAAGTTATCAGAGACGACCCACATATGGAAACCTTGGTCTTCATCAAGGTCCTTTCTGATTCTTCCAACAAATACATCATTACTTCCAACACAATTTGCTGGCATTGGATAAACCTGGTTTTCTGGATCGTCTTGTAAAATGACGCCTGGTGCATCCTTTAACAAAGCCTTAATTTCATCAGCACTTACGCCTTCTTGGTCAATTTCAAAATAAACTGACTCAGAGTGACCTACTGCAACTGGAAGACGGACACATGTAGCTGAAACAGCTAATTCTGGTAAATGCATGATTTTCTTCGTTTCATTAATCATTTTCATTTCTTCAAAAGTAAAACCATTTTCTTGGAACTTATCAATTTGCGGAATGGCATTAAAGGCGATTTGATAATGGTTTTTATCGCTGCCTACTGGTAAAATCTTTGGTTCCACGGGTTCATTTGCCAAAATAGATTTCGTTTGATCCATTAATTCTTGCACAGCTTTTGCACCTGCACCTGATACGGCTTGGTAGGTTGAAACAATAACTTTCTTTAAACCGAATTTTTGTCTAATTGGTTCCAAGGCAACGACCATTTGGATAGTTGAACAATTTGGATTGGCAATAATCCCTGTATTTTGATGTAAATCTGTTTCATTAACTTCCGGCACTACCAATGGTTTATCGGCATCCATTCTAAATGCACTTGTATTATCAACAACAATTGCCCCGCGTTTTACAGCTTCCGGCGCAAGTTCTTTGGAAACACTGCCGCCTGCTGAAAATAATGCAATGTCAATACCTTCAAAGCTCTCAGGCTTCGCTTCCTGAACCGTATATTCTTCTCCGTTCACGACAATTTTTTGGCCTGCTGAACGGCTTGAAGATAATAATAGTAATTTCTTGTAAGGGAAATTTTCCTTTACTAAGGTTTGGATCATTTGCTGTCCGACTGCTCCTGTTGCTCCGACTACTGCGACGTTAAATCCGCTTTGCTGACTCATTACTATAAGACCCCTTTCAATCTCTTATCCAGTTATTTCTTTTGGAAATAATCTAATTAGTAAAAATAATTCGCATGAAGAGAATAACCATCTCCAGCATTTGAATTATTTATATATTCTAACATATTCTTTAAAAGAAATAACCATTTTCATACGAAAGAGGGAATAATTAAACATCATCTCGAAATCTTTCAACCAGTACGGGTTGAATCTGTTTTCCTTCAATTGCAGCTTCCACCGTTTCCATTAACATTGTCATTCTTGCTACCATTGAATTTGGTTTTTTAACCGGATCATCCTGTCCGTAAGGAATAAAATAAATGTGTTTGGTAGCCATCAGTCTCATTAAATTTACTCCATTCAACCCTAATGCATCATTCGTAGAAATTCCGAGCACAATCGGCTTAAGGTTCCTTAGTGTTGCTTTAGCTGCCATTAAAACAGGACTGTCGTTCATAGCGTTCGCGAATTTACTCATGGAAACCCCTGTTAACGGTGCGATGACCATACAATCAAGAGGCATTTTAGGTCCTAGCGGCTCTGCTGCAACAATGGAGTCGATGGCCTTATTACCCGTAAGGTCTTCAATCCTTTTAACCCAATCTTCGCCATTGCCAAAACGAGTGTCAGTACTTTTTACGGTATAGGACACTACCGGAACGACTTCGGCACCTGCTTGCACTAGTTTCTCAATTTCCGGAAATACAGCATCATACGTACAATGTGACCCTGTCAATCCAAAGCCAATTCTTTTTCCTTTTAAACTCATTTTTCTTTCCCCTTTCTATTTAATAGGTCATCCTGAAGTAATTGTGTCAGCACATCCGCAAGAATTAATCCGGCAGTCTTTGGAGCTACAATCCCCGGTAAACTTGGTGCGAGCAATGCCTTTATTCCCCGCTTTTCCGCATATCTAAAATCAGTTCCGCCCGGTTTAGAGGCAATATCAATGATGAGTGTATGGGCAGGGAGCTTAGAAATAACAGCTGCACTTACCACCGGATGCGGAACGGTATTGATTAATATATCGGTATCCGACACTTCTTTCACAAGATTATTTAAATGAAAAGGTGTTACGCCCATTTCTGTAATTCTAGCAAGATGTTCGCTTTTTCGAGCGCCGACCTTAACTTTCGCCCCAAGGGCATGAAAAGCTCGAGCAGTACTCATACCACACCTTCCTAGGCCCAAAACCGTTACATTTGATCCGTGAATCGTATAATCCGTATGCTGGATGGCCATCATAATTGTTCCTTCAACCGTAGGAATCGAATTATAAATAGCTACATCATCCCTTGAAAAAAGTTGGATAAGTCTTCTCTTCGATTTAGTCGTGATCTCATTTAAAAATGCATTACTTATCCCTGAATAGATCGTACAGTGTTCAGGTGTCTTTAAAAGCATATCTTCTGTCAAAATAACCTTCTCATTTGAAAAGATTGTTTCAACCTGTCCTTCTAAATTCGTACCGGGCACGGGTAAGATGAGGGCGTCTATAGTAGAAAAATCTACCTCATCTAACTTTTCCTTAACAGCACCAGTAAAGGCGTGATCAAGCTGTTCGAAGCCAATGAGCGATAATCTGGCATCTAACTCGGTTAACTTTCGGATAATTTCCAGCTGTCTTGCATCACCACCGATTACGGCTATCTGCATCCCTGTCAGCATGAAAACATTCACCTTCTTTTTAAAAAAATCCAATTCGAAAATCAGTTTCTTCTATTCACTTCAACATCTTATGTCGGAGACCTTCAATCTGTGAGTTATTCATGATTAGTTCATAAAAAAAGCCCAAGCAAATATCCATTTGCTTGGGCTTTGAACCTGATTTTACTTCTTTATTCATCTTCATTTTCAGGAATATCGATGATGATCATGTCCGTTCCAATCTTTTTAATATGATTCCAAGGAACTCTAATTTCTTCTCCTTGTTTTCGAAAACCAAACCATTTGAGGGATGGGATGAGAAGAGCTTGAATTTGGCCAGTTCCCTCATTGATTTCAAGATCCGTTTGACCAAGAACTCCAAGTCGCTCCGCTTTTTTCACGTCAACAATTTCCTTTCCACTTAACTCACTCAGTCTCATCAATACGGACTCCCTTCACTTTCTTTATACTATCTTATATAAGGAAGTCCAAGAATAGAACAAGAAAGCGGAAGCGCCTTGATCAGCCCCGACAAGTGCTGGAGGCCCTGACGGTGAAGTCGTTCTTTGACTTCATCGTCAGGGCCGAAGCAACCTAGGAAAAAAGCAGTTCATTTTTTCCCTCGAGGGGCTAGGCGCTGGAGCTGGACTATAAAAAAAACAGTTCGACTTCTCGAACTGTTTCTTTTTATTTTAGGCCCTTTGGAAATTCTCCATCAGGACTGATTAAGGAAACTGAATATTGATTCGTGAAAATGGACCTTGCCATTTCATCAGCACTTTGCTTGGTTACTTGATCAATTTGTTCAATAATTTCATCCAATGAACGATGGCGTTTTAACAATAATTCGTTTTTCCCGTTACGGCTCATTCTGCTATTGGTACTTTCCAAACTCAGCATCAAGCTTCCTTTTAATTGTTCTTTAGTATTCGTAATCTCTTTTTCGGTAATTCCATCTTGTTTTAACTTATCCAATGTTTCCTGAATGGTTTCAAATAATAAATCGAGCTGCTTAGCCCCTGTACCCCCATATACTGTCACAATTCCACTATCTTGATAAGCGGAATGATAAGAGAAAACAGAATACGCTAAACCACGCTGCTCACGGACTTCCTGAAACAATCTGCTGCTCATACTACCGCCAAGGACGTTGTTTACGATAATTAAACTATAGATGTCCTCGTGACCAATCTTTAATCCTTCAAAACCTAAACATAAATGGGCCTGCTCTGTTTCCTTTTTTCTAGAAATCCGATTAGAATGAAAAACAGGGGTGTTTTCACGTGTTTCATGGTTGCCACCAGTGTAAGAGCCGAAGTATTTTTCCACTTCATTAATAAACGCATCTGAAACATTACCGGCAATTGAAATGACAACATTTTCCGGAGTATAGCGCTCATGGATATATTCCTTTAGCTTTTCACCCGTAAATGTATTAAGTGTCTCTTCCGTTCCCAGGATTGGATAACCAAGCGAATGATCCTCGTATACGGCACGGCTTAATAAGTCATGAACGATATCATCAGGAGTATCTTCATACATTTTAATTTCTTCTAGGACAACATTTCTTTCCTTATTTAATTCTTCTTCAACGAAAGTCGAATTAAAAAACATGTCAGCTAATACATCTAAAGCAAATTTCGAGTGGGTATCAAGAACTTTGGCGTAATAACAAGTATATTCTTTTGAAGTAAAAGCATTTACTTGACCACCAATACTGTCAAAGGATTCAGCAATATCTTTTGCAGACCGTGTGGTTGTACCTTTAAAAAACATATGCTCTAAAAAGTGGGAAATCCCATTGATTTCGGGATGTTCATTCCTAGATCCGGTACCAATCCATACACCAATGGCTACAGATCTAACGGTAGGAATTTGTTCTAATACAATTCTTACTCCATTTTGACAAGTGTATTTATTTATCATCGAATTCCTCCTGATTATAACAGCTCAAAACCTCATTACTTTTATTTTATGCTACTCTTCCGATGTTATTTCATTATTCTTTCCTCGCTCATTAACTCTGAAACAGTACCAATTGTTAGATTTTTTTTCTCAATTAAAGTAATGAGGCGGTCAAGAGATTTAGCAGTTGACTCAGTAGGATGCATTAAAATCATCGAACCGTTATCAACTTTACTTATAACACGATTAATAAGGGCATCTGGAGTTGGCTTTTGCCAGTCCACCGTGTCGACGGTCCACATAACCGTTTTCATTTTTAACTGATCTGCCACCGTCACCGTCTCATTCCGGTAGCTTCCGCTAGGCGGAGCAAACCATTTGCATACTTTCCCTGTTGCCGCTTCAATGACTTCATTGGTTTTAATCATTTCCGCTCTTGTTTGGGAGGCAGTAAGTCTCTTCATATCCGGGTGGGAATAGGAATGATTACCCACTTCGTGACCAGCGTCAACAATCATTTTGGCCAGATCCGGATTCTTCTTCACCCAATTGCCCTCCAGAAAAAAGCTTGTCGTAACATGATGCCTTTTTAAGGTTGCAAGCATATCCGATAAAAATTCATTTCCCCATGCTACATTAATAATAAAGCTAACCATTGGTTTATCAGGATGGCCTTTATAAATAGGGGAAGGCGGTAAATCCTTTAAGTGCACTTTCGGTGAAGTTTGTGTAAAAACCAATTTTTTTTCATCAAATTGATTTTTACTTTTCATCTTTTTATAGGAGGCTGAAATATCAACCTTTAATCCATTATATCCTGGTATCGCCTTCCAAACCGGGTCAATTTTGGCATTGGAAGGTGGGACCTCATATGTAGGAGCATTTTTAACAATGCTTTCATAAAGAGGATTGGAATGTTGCTTTGAAACCATCATTGCAGAATCCTTCAGGGTATCTACATAGGGATTCACCATAGGATTATTTACCGAGATCCATCCAGCCAAACAAATCAGCATAAATATAACCACTTTTTTCATCTTCCCGTTCCCCCTTCCATAAACATTATGAATAAAAGGGACAAGGTAGAACTAAAAGCGTAAGCGCCTTGGTCAGCCCCGACAAGTGCTGGAGGACCTGGCGGTGAAGTCGTTTTTTGACTTCATCGACAGGGCCGAAGCAACCTCGAGGGGCTAGGCGCTGGAGCTGGACAATTCTCAAAGATATTTACATAAAGAAAGTCAGGGGGTTCCCCTGACTTTCTAATGTCTGGCAGCTTTGACAAGACCGGGGTTATCCATTATCGCTGCTCTTCAGCCTTTTCTTTCTGTTCCTTTAAAACAGCTTTCCGTGAAAGGTTTACGCGGCCTTGTTTATCAATTTCTGTTACCTTAACAAGTATTTCATCACCAATTTTTACAACATCTTCTACTTTTCCAACCCGCTCTTCTGCAAGTTCAGAAATATGGACTAATCCGTCTTTTCCGGCAAATATTTCGACAAATGCACCAAATTTTTCAATCCGTTTTACTTTACCAAGGTACATTTGTCCAACCTCTACTTCACGGACAATATCTTCGATAATCTTTTTAGCCTTTTGATTCATTTCCTGATCTGCAGATGCAATAAAGATTGTTCCATCCTGCTCAATATCAATTTTAACGCCAGTTTCTTCAATAATTTTATTAATTTGCTTTCCACTTGGTCCAATAACATCACGGATTTTATCCGGGTTGATCGCCATCGTTAAAATTTTCGGCGCAAATTTTGATAACTCAGCTCTTGGTTCATTAATTGTTGCAAGCATGGAATCTAAAATTTGCATTCTTCCTTTTTTCGCCTGCTGAAGTGCCTCTTCTAAGATTTCACGGGATAGACCTTCAATCTTGATGTCCATTTGAAGAGCAGTTACCCCCTTAGAGGTTCCGGCTACTTTAAAGTCCATATCACCAAGATGGTCTTCCATTCCTTGAATATCTGTCAAAACAGTATAATGTTCTCCGGATTTTACGAGTCCCATTGCAATTCCTGCTACAGGTGCTTTAATCGGAACACCAGCATCCATCATAGCAAGAGTACTAGCACAAATACTCGCCTGCGAGGTGGAACCGTTGGATTCCAAAACCTCAGAAACCAAGCGAATCGTATATGGAAAATCCTTTTCATTCGGAACAATTGGTTCAAGTGCCCGTTCTCCCAATGCACCGTGACCGATTTCTCGACGGCCCGGGCCGCGAATCGGACCAGTTTCTCCAACGCTAAAGGAAGGGAAATTATAATGATGCATAAAGCGTTTTTCTTCCTCAATGCCTAAACCATCAAGTATTTGAACATCTCCCATTGCACCGAGTGTACAGATACTTAAAGCCTGAGTCTGACCACGTGTAAATAAACCAGATCCATGTGTACGTGCAAGCAGCCCCACCTGAGAAGATAGTGGACGGATTTCATCAATTTTTCGGCCATCAGGACGAATTTTTTCCACAGTTATTAAGCGGCGGACCTCACCCTTAACAATTTTGTCAAGGATTTGCTTAACTTGTTTTAAGTTCTCATCCGTTGCTTCCTGTTCTTCATATTTAGCTAAAACTTGTTTTTTCACTTCTGTTATTGCAGCTTCACGTGCGTGTTTTTCTTGAACTTGAATTGCGTTAATCATATCTGCTTCACAGATTGTTCTGACTTCTGCTTCAAGCTCTTTATTAATTTCGTAAAGCGAAATTTGCATTTTTTCTTTGCCAATTTCTGCAGCAATTTTTTCCTGGAATTCAATTAAACGTTTGATTTCGTCATGTCCAAACATAATGGCTTCAAGCATCGTTTCCTCAGGTACTTCATTTGCACCTGCTTCAACCATGTTAATGGCATCCTTTGTACCGGCGACAGTTAAGTGGATGTCGCTCTGTTCAGATTGCTCAACAGTAGGATTAATGACGAATTCTCCATTGACACGGCCAACTACGACTCCCGCAATTGGACCCTCAAATGGAATATCAGATGTGCTTAATGCCAAGGATGAACCAAACATTGCTGCCATTTCAGTAGAACAGTCTTGGTCCACACTCATTACAATACTAATAACTTGTACATCATTACGGAATCCGTCAGCAAATAATGGACGGATTGGACGGTCAATTAAGCGGCTGGCCAGAATCGCTTTCTCACTTGGACGGCCTTCCCTTTTAATAAAGCCCCCCGGAATCTTCCCGACTGCATATAAACGTTCCTCATAGTTTACAGTTAACGGAAAAAAGTCAAGGTTTTTTGGTTCCTTTGAAGCAGTTGCTGTACTTAAAACTGCTGTATCACCATAACGGACAAGGACAGCACCATTTGCTTGTTTTGCTAATTGTCCAATTTCGACAGTCAGCTTGCGGCCTGCCCACTCCATGGAATACTCGTGTTTCGTTTGTTCCATATTGTTACCCCTCTCAGGTCAAAAATCATTTCAGAGGATGATTCGAAAAATATTTTCGCTATAATCATCATTTTCCATATATAAAAAGCCGTAAAAAGCTTATGTTAGGAATTTCAAATATAAGAATAGTATGCACATAATTTCGCGATTTTAAATATGTATAGAGGATTCTTTATTTTTGTACAATTCTAGAGCTTATCAGGACTGGTTAAGATGTTTCCGTTTTTCTTTTTAAAAAGCTAACAAAAAAGCGGGAAAAATCCCGCTTCTGTTGATTATCGACGAAGACCAAGCTTATTGATTAGCACACGGTAACGTTGAACATCTTTGTTACGTAGGTAAGATAAAAGATTACGACGCTTACCAACCATTTTCAACAAACCACGACGTGAGTGGTGATCTTTTTTGTGAGTACGTAAGTGCTCATTCAAATTGTTGATTGATTCAGTAAGGACAGCGATTTGAACCTCTGCAGATCCAGTATCGTTTTCATGAGTTTTATACTCAGCGATAATTTCATTTTTACGCTCTTGAGTGATTGCCATCCTAATTCACCTCCTAAAATATGAATCCCCTGTTACTGAGCAAGCGTCGGTGACTCGACTTGCCAAGCAAAGGTTTTTTAATACGTTAATAAGAATACAATGTTTCAGTCTAAAATGCAAGTGAAACCTTGATTTTAATGTAAGAAAGTGGTTGATTCACTACAATCTTCGGGGACTTTGTCGAATTTTTTAAAATAATTCAGCGCCGTTTGTTTATCTCTTCCAATTTGCGCTACCAATTCTTCAATACCCGAAAACTTTTGTTCTTTGCGAATATATTGATGCCATTCAACCTTTACCTCTTTACCATAAATCATTTGATTAAATTCGAATAGATGAACCTCAACTGATGGCTTTTTCGCATCATTATTGAAAGTAGGTTTAATCCCTAGATTACATACCCCGTTGTACCACTTTCCATCTATCTTCATCCTCACCGAATAAACACCAAGCGGAGGTAAAAGATATTCCTCCCCAACATCTACGTTCGCGGTTGGAAATCCAATTGTCCTTCCGCGTTTATCACCATGAATAACGGTTCCCGCAGTTGTATAGTTTCTTCCTAATAAATCAGAAAGCTCAGCTGTTTTCCCTTCTTTTAATAATTTCCTTATACGGGTCGAACTCACCTTTTCTTCCTTTTTGGTAAGCTTTGGAATGACTGAAAAAGTGAATTGTCCTCTTGAATGGAAAGGGATGGTTTCCATTGTCCCTTTTCCCATTCTTCCATATGTGAAGTCAAAACCCGCCACGACATGTTTAACATTTAAGTTTATTACATATTGATCGATAAATTCTTGCGGGAGAAGGTTTGCAAATTCTGTAGTAAAATGAATAATAAATACATAATCAATCCCCATGTTTTCGAGGATGTGAATTTTTTCTGATAATGGCGTAATATAGCGGACATGCTGCTCAGATTTCCCCAACACCACGGATGGATGTGGATCAAAAGTCATGACGGCGCTCTTCAAACCAAGCTCCTTCGCCTGTCTCTTTGCTTCTAAAATAACTTGTTGATGGCCAAGATGAACTCCGTCAAAATATCCTAGAGCCATTGATAATGGCGGTAATTCACTATTGTCTGTAAAATTAGGAAAATTAAGCTTCTTTACTTCCAATTGAAACTCACTCTTTCTATACCGTACCCTGATTAATCGTGATCATTTCTTAACACTTTAACTGGTTTCATAAGTCCGGGCTTGCCTGGATGCTCTGCATAGATAGCGAGTACCTGTCCTTCCCCAGTTTCAGTGACTATAGGTCCGTTACTATTTTTTAGATGTTCTGGAATCGGTAAAATCGCACCATTCTTTACTTTCTCTGCTACTGTATCATTAATTACGTATTTCGGCAAATGGGAAAGTGCTGATTCCAGAGGCCTTAATACTTCTTTGATCATTCCTGTTTCCATTAAGTTTCCTATTTCATCAAATGTTAAACAATCTTCTAACGTATAGGTTGCTGATTGAATTCTTGTTAACTTTGACATATGGGCTGGATAGCCAAGTTTTTCACCAATTGTTACAGCTAGGGTTCGGATATAGGTTCCTTTGCTGCAACTGACACGAAATCGAAAGGATATCTTGTCACCCGAAAATTCTTCTCTATCATCGAGCAGTTCAATGGATTTGATGAAAACCTTCCGGGTTGGCCGTTCTACTTCAATCCCTTTTCTCGCATATTCATAAAGGCGGACACCATTGACCTTTACCGCTGAAAACATTGGCGGAGTCTGCTCAATTTCACCAGACAGGGATTGTAGGACTTGAAGAATTTCCTCTCTTGGAATGGAACGGTTAACATGTTTCTCTTCAACTACTTCACCAGATGCATCCTCTGTTGTCGTTGAATACCCGATTGTGACTTCTCCCTCGTACGCTTTGCCGGCATCTGTTATGTACTCTGCCACCTTCGTTGCCTTTCCAATACAAATTGGAAGAACTCCGGTTACATCGGGATCAAGTGTACCTGTATGTCCAACTTTTTTTGTCTTTAATATCTTCCTTAATTTAAAGACACAATCATGTGACGTCATTCCGGCTGGTTTAAATAATGGTAAAATACCTTCCAACTAATTCACTCCTTATCAAAAAAATGGATAGACAAATGTCTATCCATCGATATCTACTCTTCATCATTTTTTTGAAGTGGTTTATCTTCATGGTGTAATTGATGAAGAAGGTTTTCAATTCGATTTCCGTAATCAATGGATTCATCGAATTCAAAGATGATTTCTGGTGTTTTGCGCAGTCGAATACGATGGCCGATTTCTGTACGAATAAATCCTTTCGCTTTTGCCAGACCCTTTAATGTATTCTCCTTTTGTTCATCATCGCCTAATACGGATATATATACCTTTGCTTGTTGGAGATCTCCAGTAACCTGGACATCTGTTACCGTCACAAAACCAATCCGTGGATCTTTAATTTTACGTCCGATGATGTCACTCAGTTCTTTCTTCATTTGTTCTCCCACACGATTTGCTCTGTGGCTCATCACATTCACCTCTTAATCTAAAGCCATTCAATCTCGGTGATCGTTCTCTCAATCTCTGGGAACGAATCAATCAATCGTAAGGCATTCTGCAGCTCCTGTTCCGTTGAAACCTTTGCCTGGGTAACCACAACAATGGCAATTTTTGTTCTTTGCCATACATCCTGGAAATCTACCTCTGAAACAGAAACATTAAATTTTTGCCTTAACCGAGTTAGGATTCGTTGCAGAACGGAACGTTTATCCTTTAATGAATGGGCATCGTAGATGATGCATTCACATACGGCCGAGCCGATGATCATTTCCGTTCTACTTCTTCCATTACATAGGCTTCAATGATATCTCCCTCTTTAACATCATTAAAGTTTTTAATGGTAATACCACATTCATACCCTTGTGCAACTTCTTTTGCATCATCTTTAAAGCGTTTTAAGGCATCAATTTGCCCTTCAAAGATGACTACGCCGTTTCGAATTAAGCGAATGCCGCTGTCGCGAGTGATTTTACCATCCGTTACATATGAACCAGCAATCGTTCCCACTTTGGAAACCTTGAAGGTTTGGCGAACCTCAGCTTGACCAATAATCTTTTCTTCGAATTCTGGATCAAGCATTCCCTTCATGGCTGCTTCGATTTCTTCAATTACTTTATAAATAATACGGTGAAGGCGTACATCAACATCTTCTGCTTCAGCAGCACGCTTAGCATTTGCATCTGGACGAACATTGAAACCAATCACAATCGCGTTAGAAGCAGCAGCGAGCGTAATATCAGACTCGTTAATCGCTCCGGCACCGCTGTGAATGATTTTGATATTGACGCCTTCTACATCGATTTTCATGAGTGAGGCAGCAACAGCTTCAGCTGATCCCTGAACGTCGGCTTTGATAATGACATTCAAGTCCTTCATTTCACCCTGTTTTAATTGTTCAAATAAATTTTCTAAACTAACACGGGATTTTTCTCCACGATGTGCGGCAAGCGCCTGCTGTGCACGTGCTTCCCCAACCTGACGCGCTGTTTTTTCATCGTCAAAAACAACAAATCGATCTCCAGCTTGTGGAACATCGTTTAGCCCTGTAATTTCAACCGGTGTTGATGGACCAGCCTCTTTAACACGTCGTCCTTTATCATTTACCATGGCACGAACACGGCCAAAAGTGTTTCCTACAACAATCGGATCCCCGATTTTTAATGAGCCGTTTTGAATCAGTAAGGTTGCAACCGATCCGCGTCCTTTATCCAATTGAGCTTCGATGACAGTACCTAAAGCCTTACGATTTGGATTTGCTTTGTATTCTTCCACTTCGCTAACCAGGAGAATCATTTCTAATAAATTATCGATTCCATCACCTGTTTTTGCAGAAAGTGGTACAAAGATAGTATCCCCACCCCATGCTTCTGAAACCAATCCATGCTCTGTTAATTCTTGCATTACTCGATCGGCATTTGCTGCTTCCTTATCCATTTTATTAACAGCTACAATAATTGGAACCTCAGCAGCCTTTGCATGGTTAATAGCCTCAACAGTTTGCGGCATTACACCGTCATCTGCTGCAACAACAAGGATGGTAATATCGGTAATTTTTGCACCACGTGCACGCATCGTTGTAAAAGCGGCGTGTCCCGGTGTATCTAAGAAGGTAATTTTCTTACCGTTTTCTACTACTTGATAAGCACCGATATGCTGAGTGATTCCACCTGCTTCTCCCTCGGTTACTTTTGTATTCCGGATAGAGTCGAGTAAAGTTGTTTTCCCATGGTCAACGTGTCCCATGATGGTAACAACTGCCGGTCTTTCCATAAGTTCATCAGCTGAATCCTCTGTAAAATAGACCTCTAAGTCAGTTGTGTCTATTTTGATTTCTTCTTCAACCTCAACCCCATATTCACTTGCAATCAATTCAATGGCATCTTTATCTAATACTTGGTTGATTGTCGCCATTACGCCTAGTAAAAAGAGTTTCTTGATGATTTCAGAAGGCTCACGATATATTTTTTTAGCTAGCTCTCCAACAGTCAAAGATTCGCTAAAGGTAATTTTAGCCGGTAGCTCTTTTTCTTTCTTCTTTTGTGGCTGTGCTTGTTGAACAGGTGTATGGTTCTTTTTACGATTGTTATTATTATTGCGATTTTGATGATTATTAAAAGTTTTTTTATTCCCTTTTCCTGAATTGAAAACTTTGTTTTCCTTTGATTGGAATTCTTGGTTTTGCTTTTTACCTTCAACCGTTTTTGGAGGAGAAACGACTTTTACCTTGCTAGGAGCAGCGTTTTTTGAGTCATCATCTTCAAAAGCCTTTGGACTTGTTTTACTCTGCACCTGTGGCTTCGCTCCCTGCTGTGGTCTTTGATTTGAACGATTTTGCTGTTGCGGTTTTGTTTGTTTCTGTTGTGTATTGCTTGTGCTTTTATTAAAAGTTACGTCTAGTTTTACTATATCTGCATCTTCAATTGTTGCCATATGGTTAGAAACCTCTATATTCATTTCTTTTAATTTTGTAATTACATCTTTACTTGAAACATTATGTTTCTTTGCATATTCATAAACACGTATTTTACTCATTTTTTCACCCCCGCTAAAATTAATCGAGCAACGTTACCAGTTTTTTAGCAAATCCATCATCCAAAACAGCTACAACTACGCGGGCTTCTTTGCCAATTGCATGACCAAGAAGATGACGATTTTCCACTATTTTCAATGGAACTTCATACGATTTACACTTGTCTGAAATTTTTTTGGTTGTATTTCCAGATGCATCTGCTGATAATAAAATGAGCTTTGCGCCTCCGCTCTGAATCTGTTTGACGGTAAGCTCCTCACCCGATGTGATCTTACGTGCTCGATTGGCTAAGCCAAGTAATGACATCCATTGTTGCTGGTTCATTTGGATAGTCTGTTCTCCTTCTCTATCAGCTCTAGTAGTTCTTCATACAATGATTCTTCTATAGAAACCTGTAGGTGGTTAGATAAGATGTTTTTCTTCTTGGCTTGAAGGACAGCTTCCTTGTCCTTTGAAAGGTATGCACCCCTGCCTGATTTTTTCCCGGTCAGGTCGATGGAGACATCTCCTTCCTTTGAGCGAACGATGCGAACGAGTTCTTTTTTGGGCTTCATTTCACCAGTTGCCACACATTTACGCATTGGAACTTTTTTACGCGTGTTCACGATCATTCACCTCCACCAATTAATCTAATTCATCTTCGAATTCGAAATGTTCGTCTTCGACTTGATCATCAAAAAGTCTGATTGTTTCTTCACGTGGATAAATCCCTAAATCACGTGCTTCGGTTTCTGATTTAATATCAATTTTCCATCCCGTTAACTTTGCTGCCAGTCTTGCATTTTGACCGCGTTTACCAATTGCAAGGGAAAGTTGATAATCTGGAACAACTACTGTTGTTGCTTTATCCGCTTCATTTACCATTACATCCAAAACTTTAGAAGGACTTAAGGAATTTGCAACAAAGACAACAGGATCATCTGACCATTTCACAATATCAATTTTTTCACCTTTTAACTCATTCACAACTGCTTGAACACGTGTTCCTTTTGGTCCGACACAAGAACCCACCGGATCAACCTCAGCATTATCGGAATGAACGGAAATTTTGGAACGATCTCCTGCCTCGCGGGCAACGGATTTAATTTCAACCGTTCCATCGTAGATCTCAGGTACTTCGATTTCAAACAGGCGCTTGAGCAATCCCGGATGTGTACGAGATACAAAGATTTGCGGCCCTTTTGTTGTTTTTTCAACCTTTGTAATAAATACCTTGATACGATCATGTGGTTTATAGCGTTCATTTGGCATTTGTTCGTTGACCGGAAGCAATGCTTCAATTTTTCCAAGGCTTACATAGATAAACTTAGAATCCAGTCTTTGAACGATACCTGTCATGATATCTTCTTCACGGTCAATAAATTCTGAGTAAATAATGCCTCTTTCCGCTTCTCTAACACGCTGTGTCACTACTTGCTTTGCTGTCTGAGCTGCAATTCTTCCGAAATCTTTAGGTGTTACTTCCATTTCAACTACATCTTCTACTTGGTAATTTGGATTAATTCTTCGTGCATCTTCAATTGAAATTTCAAGGCGCGGGTCAAATACTTGATCCACTACCTCTTTTCTGGCAAAAACTCTCATTGATCCTGTTTGTAAATTCAAATCAATTCTCACATTTTGTGCCTGATTAAAATTACGGCGATAAGCTGAAATAAGTGCCGCTTCAATCGCTTCAATTAAAACATCTCTGGAAATTCCTTTTTCTCTTTCCAGTATGGTAAGAGCATCTAATAGTTCGCTGCTCATTTTCTTGTATCCCCCTAACCTTTATTTAAATTTCTCAATTATGAAAAAGAAACAGCCAGTCGTGCATTTGCAATCTTTTCATAAGGAATTTCAATGTTTTTTTTGCGAGTTTTTATTTTTACCTCTATGATGACGGTCTGCCCATCAAACGCTTGTAATAGACCCTCAAAGCTTTTTTCACCATCAATAGGTTCATATGTTTTTATGAATACATTTTTTCCAATTGCTTTTTCAAAGTCCTTATTTTTTTTCAAAGGACGTTCAGCACCGGGTGATGATACTTCAAGGAAATAATTATGGGGAATCGGATCCAATTCATCGAGTTTTTCACTAAGACGTTCACTCACTACTCCACAGTCTTCAATATCGACGCCGAGTTCTTTATCAATATATATGCGGAGAAACCAGCTTTTTCCTTCTTTTACATACTCAATCTCGACTAACTCCAAACCAAGTTCTTCAAGGATTGGTTCTGCCAGCTTTTCTACTACTTCAGTTACTTTGCTCATGCTTAACCTCCTTTTACCGACTTTTTTCACCCATATTATATGTAGTTCACGGAAAGTTTTATCAATTTACCCTATTTACAAACAAGAAAGAGTGGGTTTCCCCACTCCTTGCATTCGAGAGTATTTCTTAGTATTTCCAATAAAACTATACCATAGTCAAGTTATATATGCAAACACGAAAGGCGTTGGAGCTAGACAGCTAGAAAAGCGAGAGCTGGTTTTGTTCTGGCAGAGATTCAAGGCAGCCTTGTTTGTCCAAATATTCAAGAATGGTCTTGGATACTTTTCCGCGCTGCTGCAGGTCTTCTTTCGATAAAAATTCGCCTTCTTCCCTTGCCTTTACAATACTTAATGCAACGTTTGTTCCTAGACCAGGGATGGAATTAAACGGCGGAATTAATGAATCTCCCTCTATAATAAACTCTGAGGCGGAAGATTTGTATAAATCAATTTTCTTAAATGAAAATCCTCTTTCCGTCATTTCCAAAGCTAACTCAAGAACAGTCAAAAGGTTTTTCTCTTTATTTGACGCCTCAAGTCCCTTCGCATTGATTTCCTCAATTCTTGCCCGAATAGCTTCTGAACCGCGGGCCATTGCTTCCACATCGAAATCCTCAGCACGGACAGTGAAGTAGGCTGCGTAATAAAGAAGCGGCAGATGTACTTTAAAAAAGGCAATCCTTACGGCCATTAATACATATGCAGCAGCATGGGCTTTCGGGAACATATATTTGATTTTTTTGCAGGAATCAATGTACCATTCCGGCACTTCATTTTTGCGCATTTCTGCTTCCATTTCTTCACTTAAGCCTTTCCCTTTACGAACGGATTCCATAATTTTAAATGCAAAAGACGGATCAAGTCCTTGGTAAATTAAATAGACCATTATATCATCACGACAGCCGATAACTTCACTAAGTGTACAAATTCGATTATGAATTAGTTCTTGGGCATTTCCCAACCATACATCTGTTCCGTGGGATAGACCGGAAATTTGAACAAGTTCAGAAAAGGTTGTCGGTTTTGTATCTTCAAGCATTTGCCGAACGAATCTTGTTCCAAATTCCGGGATACCTAATGTTCCGGTTTTACACATGATTTGCTGTTCGGTTACCCCGAGTGATTCGGTTCCGCTAAAAATCTTCATCACTTCCGGATCATCAGTCGGAATCGTTTTTGGGTCAATTCCGCTAAGGTCTTGCAGCATCCTGATTACGGTTGGATCGTCGTGTCCGAGTATATCAAGCTTTAACACATTATCATGGATAGAGTGAAAATCAAAATGGGTCGTTTTCCATTCAGAATTTTTATCATCCGCTGGAAATTGTATCGGTGAAAAATCATACACATCCATATAATCAGGGATAACAATAATCCCCCCCGGGTGTTGTCCTGTTGTTCTTTTGACCCCTGTGCACCCGGAGGCTAATCTTTCTACCTCTGCTCCCCGAATTTGGAGATTATTATCCTGTTGATATGCTTTTACATATCCAAATGCTGTCTTATCAGCAACCGTTCCGATTGTACCGGCACGATAAACATACTCTTCACCAAATAAAACCTTTGTATAGTTATGGGCACGTGGCTGATATTCCCCGGAGAAGTTCAAGTCAATATCCGGAACCTTATCCCCTTTAAAACCAAGGAAAGTTTCGAACGGGATATCATGTCCATCCTTGCGATATTTTCCACCGCATTGCGGACAATCCTTATCAGGTAAATCAAATCCAGAACCAACTGAACCATCATTAAAAAACTCAGAATGCTTACAGGATGGACAAATATAATGTGGTGGTAATGGATTAACCTCTGTTATTTCCGTCATAGTGGCAACCAATGATGAGCCAACAGAACCACGGGAACCTACAAGATAGCCATCATCAAGCGATTTTTTTACAAGCTTATGAGAAATTAAATAAATGACAGCAAACCCGTGACCAATAATACTTTTTAATTCCTTTTCTAAGCGAGCCTCAACAATTTCTGGAAGTGTATCCCCATAGATTTTTCGAGCCATTGCATAGCTCATCTCTCGCATTTCTTCATCGGCACCCTCGATTTTTGGGGTATATAAATCATCCTTGATTGGTTTAATAACCTCGATCATATCAGCAATTTTATTTGTATTGGTGACAACGATTTCCTTTGCCTTTTCAGCCCCCAAAAATGAAAAAGCATCGAGCATTTCATTGGTTGTCCTAAAGTGAACATCTGGCAGCTGATGACGGTTGAGCGGATTCGCGCCGCCTTGAGAGTTAATTAATATTTTTCGATAAATTTTATCGTTTTCGTTTAAATAATGAACATTTCCCGTTGCGACAACGGGGATACCCAACTTATCTCCAAGCTTAACAATGTTCCCAATAATTTCTTCAAGCGCCTTCTCATCTCGGATTAATTCCATTTCGATCATTGGCGCATACACAGGTTTTGGCATTACTTCAAGATAATCATAAAACTGAGCAAAGGCTTCTACCTCTTCAGGGGATTTTTGCATCATCCCTTCAAATACTTCCCCTTTATTACAGGCGGAACCAACAAGGATTCCTTCGCGATATTTTTGAAGAACGGAGCGAGGTATGCGAGGCACCCTGTAATAGTACTCAATATGTGCAATAGAAACTAATTTAAATAAATTTTTTAATCCTACTTCAGTTTGTGCTAGTAGGGTGCAGTGATATGGACGTGCTCTTTGATAGGCATTTCCTTTCCCCATGTTGTCATTGAACTGATCATGGTATTCAATACCCTTTTCAAGTGAATCCTTTAGCATTTTTAGCAATAAATAGCCTGTTGCTTCCGCATCGTAAATAGCACGGTGGTGCTGGGTTAATTCAATATCAAACTTTTTCGCCAGCGTATTTAGGCGGTGATTTTTTAGTTCAGGATATAGAAAACGACCGAGTTCCAGCGTATCGATTACCGGATTTTTTGCTTTTTCTTGACCAATATTTTTGTAGCCGACATTTAGAAAGCCCATATCAAAGGATGCATTATGAGCGACAAGGACAGCATCTCCAACCCAGTCATGGAAATTGCGGATGACTTCCGCTACCTCTGGTGCATTTTCGACCATATCATCCGTAATACCGGTCAAATTAATCGTTGTTGCTGATAAACGATGATGTGGATTTGCAAATGACTCAAAGCGGTCAATAATTTCTCCATCATGTATTTTTACAGCAGCAAGCTCGATGATCGTATCATATACAGCTGAAAGCCCTGTGGTTTCTACGTCAAAAACTACGTAGGTATCTTCAGCCAAAAGCCGATGTGCGTCATTATAAGCAATCGGGACGCCGTCATCAATTAGATTGGCCTCAATTCCATATAAAATTTTAATGTCATTCTTTTTACCCGCACCAAATGCCTCCGGAAAAGATTGAGCAACTGCATGATCGGTAACCGCAATGGCTTTGTGGCCCCATTTTTTCGCCTGAGCAATAAGGGTGCTTACAGGTGTAACGGCATCCATTTGACTCATCGGAGTATGAAGATGGAGTTCTACACGCTTCTCATCTTCTGGAGCAGTGTCTTTCCGGCCTGCTGGTTTTATTTCATTTATATCATTTCCAATCATCACAAGATCACGGACGAATGTGTCATTCTGGATACTTCCTCTAACCTTTACCCACATTCCTTTTTTAACAAGTTGAAATAGGGCTGCATCCTCTTTATCTCTCGAGAACATTTTGACCATGATTGAACTTGTATAATCTGTAACTTTAAAGGTTAGCAGGGTACGTCCGCTTCTAAGTTCTCTCGTTTCAGCATCAAAAATGTACCCTTGAACAGTTACTCTTCTTTCCTCATCAACAATATCAATCATCGTGCGGTAATCTTGATCATCCTTAATTGTAAGACCAATTGTAAGCGGACCTTGCGGAATATCACCGTTCGATTGCTCTTTTTCCGCTTCCTTCCTCTGAAGCTCTACGAGTGCTTGAAGCCCGCGTTCCTGGTCTTCCTTTTGTTTAGCTTTTAAAAATTTTTCATATTCATCGTTCTTTTCTAGACTTTGGACATTCGTTTCAATTGTTAGAACTGGAAAGCCAAAGGATTGATAAATCTTGCTGATCACACCTCCATATTTTCGTGAAAGTGCAAGACCCTCTGTTTCATTTCGTACAGAAACCGATACTTTATTCCCGTTAATCGTCGGGATTTGTTCATTTAATAGCTTTAATAAAGGCGGAGCAATACCATCTATTTGCTGGATACAATGGTTCCAGTACTCTAATAATAGATCCGGTGAAAAAGTTTGCTCGGCTACATTTATCTCATACGAAATACGGGCAATATTTGAAAATGTTCTTTCCAATTGGGTAGTAAAGCGGATATATACATTGTAGGGAAGGATTTTTTCTAATAGAAATTGAAAATGCCACTTACGGGCTTTTTTTTCGACGATTAGTTTTTCAATTTGTGCATTTGGAAATTGTGCTACCACAGCATCTTCTTGCATTTGCAGCTGCTGGAGCAAGAGTAAGAATCGCTCTTTATTGCCTAAGGCATTTTCGCTCATCATTCTCTCTCCCATCTATCTTTAATCTCTAGTCTCGTTTATTCAAATAATAATTATATCATATCAACCAAGTTGATTCGTCTTTATTCGACAGGAAACTTCATCTAATTTCAGCCAAAAAAGAAAGGTACCCCTTTAAAGGTACCTAGAAAACTTTATAAGAAAAATCTTTGGATATCATTCCAAGTTACAACTAGCATTAAAAGCATTAACAGGGCGAATCCAATAAAGTGAACCATCCCTTCTTTTTGACGGTCGATTGGTTTCCCTCTAAGTGCTTCGACTGCAAAAAACATTAATCTTCCACCGTCAAGTGCCGGTATTGGCAGTAAATTCATTATGCCTAAATTTATACTTAAGATTCCAGCCCATTTCATTAAGTAATAGATACCTGATTTCGCAACCGTATCGGTAGCTTGATAAATACCTACCGGACCAGAAAGCATATTAATTGAAAATTGACCAGTAACCAATTTTCCCAGCATCGTGATGATTTGCATTGTCCAGGTATACGTATCTTTAAACCCGGCAGAAATGGCTTGAATTGGTGATTTTTCAACAGGGCTATATACACCGATTAACCCCATTTTCTTTCCATCAACCGTTTTTTCAATTGGCGTTACTTGCACATCCATTTCTTTCCCATCTCGGGTAATTGTAAAATCTAATTTTTTATTCGGGCTATTTCGAATGATTTCTACCACATCAGCCCAGCTGGTAACCTCGGCACCATTAATACTTTGGACCACATCCCCCTTGTGAAGCCCTGCAGCTTTTGCAGCCCCATCAGTAGTAATTTCACCTAATTTAGGATCATTAGTAGGAACCCCTTGCAAAAGGGCAATCACAATAAAAATGATAAAAGCGAGAACAAAATTCATCATTGGCCCTGCAAAAATAGCCATCGTTCTTTGCCATAATGTTTTTGCTCCAAATTGGCGATCAAGTGGAGCAATTTGAGATTCGATTCCATTTTCTACAATCATTGCTTTTGGATGAATCACAAAAGTCTTTAGTTGGTCATCCTCATCATCTGGATACCCCTTGATGATAAGGTCTTTTTCAATATCAGCAAATTCAACTTCAATAATCCGGCAATCAGGATACTTTTCTTTATTATTTAAAATAATTTTATTTACTGTTTCATCTTTATCAAACAATAAGCCAATACGGTATCCAGGCTTGATTTCAACCATTTCAGGATCCTCACCTGCCATACGAACAAATCCTCCAATAGGAAGCAAGCGAATGGTATAGGTTGTTTCTCCTTTTTTATGTGAAAAAACCTTTGGGCCGAAGCCAATTGCAAATTCACGGCAAAGAATACCTGCTCGTTTTGCAAAAATTAAGTGACCCAATTCATGAAAAAAGACAAGTGCGCCAAAGATTACAATAAAGGCTATAACTGTTGTCAATAGTAAAACCACCTTTTATCAGGATAAGGAAGTAACTTTTAACTTCTATAACTGTCTAGCTAAAGCGCCCTTGGCGCTCGGAGCTTTCCTTATAGAAGTGAACGTACATATTGTCTCGTTTCTTTGTCGACCTCTTGGATATCAGTTAAACTTGGGTGTGCCATCGTTTGATGAGCGTTTATTGCTTTTTCAATCAAATCTTCAATTTGCAAGAAACGAATTTTCCCTTCCAAAAACGCTGCAACAGCCACTTCATTTGCAGCGTTTAAAGCAGTTGGCATTGTTCCGCCCTCTTTTCCAGCATGATAGGCGAACCTTAGACAGCGGAAGCGATCTTGATCCATTTCCTGAAAATGCAGTTTGCCAATTTGCGCTAAATTCAGTCGTTTTGCTGACGGGAGTTGAGCACGTTCGGGATAGGAAAGAGCATATTGGATAGGCACCCTCATATCCGGCGTTCCCAACTGGGCGATAATGCTGCTATCATGAAATTCAACCATTGAATGAATAATACTCTCTTTGTGAAGCAAAACATCGATTTTCTCATATGGCATATCAAAAAGCCAGTGTGCCTCAATTACTTCTAAACCTTTATTCATCATTGTAGCCGAGTCGATGGTAATTTTTGCACCCATTGACCAGTTTGGATGATTTAGAGCATCTTTAACCGTAACATCTTCTAATTCCGCACGCGAGCGATCACGGAAACTTCCACCAGATGCCGTTAATATTAATCTTTCTATATTTTTATGCTTTTCTCCTTGTAGTGCTTGAAAAATAGCAGAGTGTTCGCTATCGACAGGAAGTAGACTAACATTATTTTTTCTCACAGCATCCATGACAAGATGTCCGGCTGTAACAAGTGTTTCCTTATTGGCAATTGCAATGACCTTCCCGGTTTCAATTGCCTGTAATGTCGGGTTTAGTCCAACGCTCCCGAGCACCGCATTTACAAGAATGTCTGCTTTTTCATAGATAGCAACCTCAATTAATCCTTCGTGCCCAAATGTAAATTTTGTATTTGGAAACTCAGTATTTAAGGTTGCGCAGTCTTGATAATCCTGTACTGAAACAAGCTGGGGCTTGAACTCATGGATGAACTTTCTTGCCAAGTCAATATTCTTTCCAACAGACATTGCACCTAGCTGAAAGGTATCAGGATGCTCGCGAATAATATCTAGAGTCTGGGTGCCAATGGATCCTGTGGCACCCAGTAGGCTAATTATTTTCAACTATATTCAACTCCCAAAAAATAAACCACTTATAAATTGGACCAAAGGTGGAAGAAATGCAACAATGGCCAGACAAACAATAAGCTGTCAAATCGGTCAAGAATTCCACCATGTCCAGGTAAAATTTTTCCCGAATCCTTTACATTAAAATGACGTTTAAATGCCGATTCAACCAAATCACCGATTTGTCCAAAAATAGATAACACTACGGTAATCCCTAATATTTCAATTAATGATGCATTAAAATCGGAAAATAAAGCAAATAAAACACCGACAATAAGAGCACATACTACACCGCCAAGGGAACCTTCTATGGTTTTATTTGGACTTATTTCCGGCCATAATTTGTTCTTACCGGCAGCTTTTCCGATGAAATAAGCACCAGAATCGGTTGCCCACATGATGAACAAGGAATAAAAAATATAAACAAGGCCGGCATCACGGGCTTCCATGAAAAAATAAAACCCCATTCCAACATAAACGGCAGACAGAACGGAAAAAGCTCCATCTTCAAAAGTAAATCGGTTTTTCGTTATAACTGTATAGGCCAACAGCAACAACACAAAAGCAATGGCCAATTCTGTTTTTGTATAATAAAAAGTATTCATGACATGGTCATATTGTTTTGGGAATAAAATCACCCAAAGAAACAATGTTGCCAAAAAGCCATGTACGGTAAAAATAGAAAGATTTTTCATTTTTAAAAGCTCGTACAAGCCAATAGTTGCCAAGAAATACGATAATAGGACGAATGGCAGTCCTCCATAAAACACAATCGGGACAAAAAGTGCGGCGGCCACGACTGCTGTTATGATTCTTTGCTTCATCTATTAGTTTCACACCTTTATGGACTATATTCCTCCAAATCGGCGCTGACGATTTTGAAATGTTTCAATCGCCTCAAGCAGATGCTCCTCACCAAAGTCCGGCCATAAAACCTCAGTAAACCAGAATTCTGTGTAAGCCAATTGCCAAAGCATGAAATTGCTTAGGCGAATTTCACCACTTGTTCGAATTAATAGATCAGGGTCCGTCATGTTTGCTGTCATCAAATACGAGGAAAAAACCTCTTCATTTAAATCATTTTCATTCATTATATCACTTCTGCAATCACTTACGACTTGTTTGACTGCATCCATGATTTCAGCCCTGCTTCCGTAATTCAGCGCAAAGTTTAAGACTAGTCCATTATTATTTTTTGTTTCTTCAATAGCTTTTTCAATCGCGTGTAATGTATGTACAGGGAGTTTATCTTTATATCCCATCATTTTCACTTGAACATTTTCTTCAATTAATTCAGGAAGGAACGTACCTAGAAATTCCTCAGGCAATTTCATGATATATTCCACTTCGTTTTTAGGACGTTTCCAATTTTCAGTTGAAAAAGCATATAAGGTTAAGGTTTTAATTCCAAGCTGATTAGCAAGACGTGTAGTTTTACGAACTACCTTCATCCCTTCATGGTGTCCTGCTATTCGTGGTAAAGCCCTTTTTTTTGCCCAGCGTCCATTCCCGTCCATAATAATGGCAACATGCTCAGGAATCGGTAATTTTTTAATCTCTTCTATTTTTTCTCGGAGTGTGGAAGAGTTATTTTGATTCTTCCAAAGCCTTATTTTATTAAACATGACAATGCTCCTCCAAATTAAGTTAATCATATACTCCGATAATAGATTTTTCTCTAATCGAACCAGTAATAAATCCTATGAATTATCATTTTAGCATGTTTTTATCATACCAAAAAAACATGAAGATATCTTCTAATAACTAACTTATGTAAAATATAAGGAATTAAGAATAATATTCAGAAAACTTCTTTTGATAAATCTTCAAAAATAATCTTAGCTCAAATAGTGAAAAGACCCCCTAAAATAGAGGGTCGCTCTGCCAAATAAATTGTTTATACTTCCATAATTTCTTTCTCTTTGTCTTTTGTAATTTGATCAATTTTATTGATATTTTCATCTGTCAATTTTTGAATATCATCAGAATAACCACGAAGATCGTCTTCAGTAATTTCACCTTTTTTCTCTAACTTTTTCAAGTCTTCATTAGCATCACGACGCACATTTCGAATCGCTACTTTCGCTTCTTCTGATTCTTTTTTCACTAATTTAACTAGTTCTTTACGGCGTTCTTCTGTTAGTTGTGGTATCGCAATCCGGATGAGCATACCATCATTTGATGGATTCAAACCTAAGTCGGATTTTAGAATCGCTTTCTCGATATCACCGAGAATGGATTTGTCATACGGCTGAATGACAAGAAGTCTTGCCTCAGGAGTTGTAATTCCGGCAACCTGGTTTACTGGAGTTGGTGCTCCGTAATAATCAACTGTAATCCGGTCTAATAGGGATGCACTTGCTCTTCCGGCACGAATGCTTGCAAGCTCACGTGTAAATGCTTGAATCCCTTTTGACATTTTATCTTTAGCGGTGGAGATGACTTGTTTTGGCATTAGTTTTTCCCCCTAACAATTGTTCCAATTTTTTCACCCATTACGGCGCGTTTAATATTCCCTTGTTCCATAATTGAGAAAACAATAAGCGGAATGTCATTATCCATACATAGAGAAGAAGCAGTGGAATCCATTACGGCCAATCCTTCTTTGATTACATCAAGATAAGAAAGCTCCTCATATTTAGTAGCATTTTTATCTATACGAGGGTCTGCAGAATATACCCCATCTACATTATTTTTTGCCATTAAAATTACTTCTGCATCAATTTCTGCTGCCCTTAGTGCTGCAGTTGTATCCGTTGAGAAATATGGATTTCCAGTACCTGCTGCAAAAATTACTACACGTTTCTTTTCTAGATGTCTTATTGCACGACGTCTTATATAGGGTTCTGCAACCTGACGCATTTCAATTGAAGTTTGCACACGTGATTCAATCCCTAAATGCTCTAAGCTATCTTGAAGTGCTAAGGAATTCATTACCGTCGCCAACATTCCCATATAATCAGCCGTTGCCCGGTCCATTCCCATCTCACTGCCGATTTTCCCGCGCCAAATATTGCCGCCGCCAACAACTACAGCTACTTCAACTCCAAGTTCAGCAATCTCTTTTACTTGAGCAGCAATGGATTTAATCACAGAAGGTTTAATTCCAAAGCTCGACTCTCCCGCAAGTGCTTCCCCGCTTAATTTTAAAACGACGCGTTTGTACTTAGGACTTTCCATATAAACCTCCGAATTTTTGTTTATGTATTACCATTTAATTTCTTCATTCTTCAAAAATAGGGAACACAATGTGCTCCCTATTCAAATTATTTTTTATTTACTTGGTTCATAACTTCTTCTGCAAAGTTATCTTCACGTTTTTCGATGCCTTCGCCCACTTCATAACGAATGAATTCACGAACGGTAGCACCTTTTGATTCAACGAATTGACGTACTTTTTGATCAGGGTTTTTAACGAATGCTTGGTCAAGAACACATACATCTTCAAAATATTTTCCTAGGCGGCCTTCAACCATTTTTGCAACGATATTTTCCGGCTTACCTTCGTTAAGAGCTTGTTGCGTTAAGATTTCGCGCTCACGCTCAACTTCTTCTTGTGATACTTGGTCACGAGAAACATATTTTGGATTTAACGCAGCGATATGCATGGAAACATCTTTTGCTGCACTTGCATCAGTAGTGCCTTCAAGTACAGATAATACACCGATACGACCACCCATGTGAAGGTATGCACCGAATGCATCATTATCAGATTTAGATACAATTACAAAGCGGCGAAGGGAAAGCTTTTCACCAATTTTAGCAATTGCAGCATTGATATGTTCAGAAACGGTTGCACCATTTTCCATTTTTTGTTCAGCAGCTTCTTCTACTGTTGCTGGTTTATTTTTTAGAAGGTGTTCAGCAAGTTCCTTAACAAGTGTTTGGAAACCTTCATTTTTTGCAACGAAGTCAGTTTCTGAGTTTACTTCAAGGATAACTGCTTCGTTTCCTTCTGTTAAAATGTAAGTTGTTCCTTCAGCAGCAATACGATCTGCTTTCTTTGCAGCCTTTGCAATTCCTTTTTCACGTAGGTAATCAATGGCTTTGTCCATGTCACCATTTGTTTCTGTTAATGCTTTTTTACAATCCATCATACCTGCGCCTGTTTTTTCACGAAGTTCTTTAACCATTTGAGCCGTTACTGCCATAATGTATTTCCTCCTTATATACTATGTATTCATATCTTAGCCAATCAAACCCAAGATAAACCTTCTTGCTTTTTAAACTACACCTTTGTTTGTTCTCCAAGAGGCTAGTTTAGACTTGAATTTTCTTTAAAAAAAGGTGATAAAGGGTCTCCCTCTTATCACCTTTTTGTTCGTTAGCACTATAGAATTAAGCTTCTACTGCTACTTCTTCACCTTGTTTAGCTTCAAGGATTGCATCCGCCATTTTACCAGTTAATAATTTAACTGCACGGATTGCATCATCGTTAGCAGGAATAACTACATCGATTTCATCTGGATCACAGTTTGTATCAACAATTCCTACGATAGGGATGTTTAATTTCTTAGCTTCTGCAACTGCGATACGCTCTTTACGAGGGTCAATGATGAATAATGCATCTGGAAGCTGTTTCATATCTTTGATTCCGCCTAGGAATTTTTCAAGACGTTCTTGTTCTTTCTTTAATTGAACAACTTCTTTTTTAGGTAAAACATCGAAAGTGCCGTCTTCTGACATTCTTTCAATATCTTTTAAGCGGCCAATACGCTTTTGGATTGTTTCAAAGTTTGTTAATGTACCACCTAACCAGCGTTGGTTCACATAGTACTGACCAGAACGAGCTGCTTCTTCTTTAACAGAATCTTGAGCTTGTTTTTTAGTACCAACGAAAAGAACTGTTCCGCCGTTACCAGCAAGTTCTTTTACCCAGTTATAAGCTTCTTCTACCTTCTTAACTGTTTTTTGAAGGTCGATGATATAGATACCGTTACGCTCAGTGAAGATATATTTCTTCATTTTTGGGTTCCAACGGCGAGTTTGGTGTCCGAAATGTACACCAGCTTCAAGCAATTGCTTCATAGAAATGACTGACATGTTTTTTCCTCCTAATGGTTTGTTTTCCTCCGCTTATCTCATTTTTAAACAGAAACTGTTTTGTTTAACAGCACCGTCTGTTTAAATCAATAAGCGTGTGTATTAACACCATGAAATAATATAGCATAAATATAGAACACAAATCAAGAACTAGTTTCAAAAAATAGAATCCCCTATTTTTTAAAATAGGGGACTTATCTTTTTAAGCTTATTTTTTATTAATTAGATCTTAATTTATCAAGCTCGACTAAGAACTTGTCATTTAAGACTTTAATATACGTTCCTTTCATTCCAAGGGAACGGGACTCGATTACGCCTGCGCTTTCAAGCTTTCTTAATGCATTGACAATAACAGAGCGGGTAATCCCAACACGATCGGCAATTTTTGATGCAACTAATAAGCCTTCATGACCGTTTAATTCTTCAAAAATATGTTCAATTGCTTCAAGTTCACTATAAGACAGCGAACTAATCGCCATTTGTACAACTGCTTTACTTCTAGCTTCTTCTTCAATTTCCTCTGCTTTTTCCCGTAGGATTTCCATACCTACTACGGTAGCACCGTACTCTGCAAGAATTAAATCATCGTCAAGGAATTGTTCCTGTACTCTTGCAAGGATTAATGTTCCTAATCGCTCACCGCCGCCGATAATCGGAACAACAGTCGTTAAGCCTTCAGGGAAAAGCTCTTTGTTTTCAACTGGAAATGCAGTATATTCACTATTAACATCAAGGTTTGGAGATGTTTCTTGAATATTGAATAAACCTTTCGTATATTCCTCAGGGAATTGACGCTCTTCCAACATTTTTGACATGCGTTCATTTTCAAAATGCTGATTAACCGCAAAACCTAATAATTTACCCCGACGGCTAACAACATAAATATTTGACTCAATTACTTCACTTAGTGTTTCAGCCATTTCTTTAAAGTTTACCGGCTTTCCTGCAGCCTTTTGTAATAACGCATTAATTTTTCTAGTTTTTGTTAGTAAATCCATGTGATTCTTCCTCCTAATGATCTGCAACCAATATTAAATTTTATGTGACAATCATCTTTTGAATATTAGGTGTTTATAATGTTTCCCCATAAGAAAGAGCTGGTAACACCCTCTTTTAAAGAATAAATTGACTTAAGTCCTTATTTTTTGAGATAGCTCCGAGTTTATCGTCGACATATTGCGGCGTAATCGTAATTTTCTCCATTGTAATATCAGGGGCTTCGAAGGATAAATCCTCCAAAAGCTTCTCTAATATGGTGTGGAGTCGTCTTGCACCAATATTATCTGTATTTTGATTTACTTCAAAAGCTACTTCAGCGATTCTACGAATAGCATCGTCAGAAAATTCAATTTGTATACCTTCTGTTTCCAATAATGCTTGATATTGCTTGATAAGGGCATTATCAGGCTCAATAAGAATCCTGAAGAAATCCTCTACATTTAATTTTGTTAATTCTACCCGAATCGGGAAACGGCCTTGCAATTCCGGAATTAAATCAGAAGGTTTTGCCATATGGAAGGCCCCTGCTGCAATAAACAAGACATGATCCGTTTTAACCGAACCATATTTGGTTACCACCGTTGACCCTTCGACAACAGGTAAAATATCTCTTTGAACCCCTTCACGAGAAACATCTGCTGATGATCCACCAGAATTCTTACTTGCAATTTTATCGATTTCATCAATAAAAATGATGCCATTTTGTTCTGCTCTGTAAACCGCCTCTGAGGTTACTTCATCCATATCAATTAACTTTTGGGCTTCTTCACTCGTTAATACTTTTCTAGCTTCACGGACAGTTAATTTTCTTTTTTTCCGTTTCTTTGGCATAAAACTGCTCAAGGCATCCTGCATATTCATTCCCATTTGTTCAATCCCAGAGCCTTGAAGCATATCAAACATGGATGGGGCCTGCTCTTCCACTTCAACAGAAACAATTTCATCCTCTAGTTGACC
Source organism: Neobacillus cucumis (assembly GCF_016107705.1). The sequence continues at coordinate 184,665 of NZ_JAEHGC010000005.1, read as the reverse complement.
TAATGCCAACTTTTCCTTAACAATCTTTCGCTTTTCGTTAATCGAATAATCATCCGTTTGCGGTGATTCTTGTTCACTTTGGGAGTTTCCACCGCCAAATAACATTTCAAGCGGATTTTTATAACCGGCTGTCTTCTTTGCTGACGGTACAAGCAGGTCTACAAGTCTGCTGTTTGCATTTTCCTCTGCCCGTTCCTTAACGTTAAGCATTCTTTCTTCTTTCACCAACCGAACAGAAGTTTCCACTAAATCACGGACCATAGATTCTACATCACGGCCAACATAGCCCACCTCAGTGAATTTGGTTGCCTCAACCTTAATAAAAGGAGCCCCGACTAGCTTAGCAATCCTGCGAGCTATTTCTGTTTTACCAACACCAGTAGGTCCAATCATTAAAATATTTTTCGGAATAATTTCATCCCGTAATTTTTCGGTTAACAAGCCTCTTCTATATCGATTCCTAAGTGCAACAGCTACAGCTTTCTTCGCATCCTTCTGCCCAATAATATATTGGTCAAGTCTCTCTACGATTTGGCGCGGGGTTAAATTTGTTGTTTTTCCCATTGATTAGGACTCCCTTCCCGTTATAGCTCTTCCACAATAATATTGTGATTCGTATACACACATATTTCAGCAGCTATTTCTAAAGAAGCTTTAGCAATTTCTTTAGCAGATAAATGATCCCCTGAGTATTTCTTTAAAGAGCGCCCCGCAGCTAAGGCATAATTGCCGCCGGAACCAATCGCAAGTATACCATCATCTGGCTCAATGACTTCTCCTGTTCCGGAAACAAGCAGCAAGCTTTCTCGATTCATAACAATCAGCATCGCTTCGAGCTTTCGCAGCATTTTATCGCTGCGCCATTCCTTAGCAAGTTCAACTGCCGCTCTTTGAAGGTTTCCATTATATTCTTCAAGTTTACCTTCAAATAACTCAAACAATGTAAAAGCATCCGCAACAGATCCAGCAAAACCGGCCAATACTCTGCCATTAAAAATCTTTCTCACTTTTCTTGCTGTGTGCTTCATTACAACCGCATTTCCAAATGTGACTTGCCCATCACCTGACATCGAACATTCACCTTTATGGTGAACCGCAAAAATCGTAGTAGCATGAAATTGCTCCATTAATTAAAACCCTCCTCTTTTGGAGTTTTCTTTTTTCCGATTAACCCAACAATGAAAAAGCATCGTGAACTCCTTGTTCAAACGTGAACAATAAATGTACTAAAATCATGTTGAAAATGTTCAATTCTATATTTTGAGTAATTCTTCTCTATTTGTAAATAATCGAGATAGAATGTTAATAAAACATTCACATTTATCATGCTTCCAGCAAGCAAGGCCTACTAAATCGTAACATACTTCCATAAGCCTTGCAAGGAATTTTACAAAACTTTCATAAAGTTCTGAATTGTTTCTAGCGCTCTATTTGCATGCTGTAAATTTCTCTCTTGTTTCCCCTTAATTTTGACAGGTAATTCAGGAAAAAGTCCAAAATTTGCATTCATCGGTTGGAAATTTTTCGCATTCGTGGTGGTAATATAGTGTGCCATACTTCCAATTGCGGTTTCACCAGGAAACTCCAACGTTTCTTTCCCTTCAACTAAGCGGGATGCGTTGATTCCGGCAATTAATCCGCTAGCTGCTGATTCAACATATCCTTCCACCCCGGTCATTTGCCCTGCAAAAAATAAATCCTCCCGCTCACGGAATTGATAGGTGGCTCTCAAAACCTTAGGGGAATTAATAAATGTATTCCGGTGCATAACTCCATAACGAATAATTTCAGCATTTTCAAGCCCCGGTATAAGGCTGAGCACCTCTTTTTGTGCACCCCATTTTAAGTGAGTTTGAAATCCAACAATATTAAATAATGTTCCTGCCGCATCATCCTGCCTTAGCTGAATAACTGCAAAAGGTCTTTTCCCTGTTTTCGGGTCTTCTAAACCAACTGGCTTTAAAGGGCCAAAGAGCATCGTTTTCTTTCCCCTAGCCGCCATTACTTCAATTGGCATACAGCCTTCGAAAAAAATTTCCTTCTCAAATTCTTTTAATGGAACGGTTTCAGCAGAAATTAATGCTTCATAGAATCGGTTAAATTCTTCCTCTGTCATCGGACAATTTAAATACGCTGCTTCTCCCTTATCGTAACGGGATTTTAAATATACCTTATCCAAGTCAATGCTTTCTTTTTCAATAATTGGTGCTGCAGCATCATAGAAATAAAGATATTCTTCACCTGTTAAATTCTTTAACTGCGCTGAAAGTTCAGGACTTGTCAGCGGTCCCGTTGCAATTACTGTCGGTCCTTCAGGAATTTTAGTTACTTCCTCATTAATGACCGTAACATTTTCATGATTTTTAACCAAGTTTGTTACTTTTGCCGCGAATTCATGCCGATCAACTGCCAAAGCACCACCAGCAGGAACTGAGCAGGCATCCGCTGCCGCGATAATGACGGAATCAAGCTTTCGCATTTCTTCCTTTAACACACCAACAGCATTTGTTAAGGTGTTTGCCCTCAAGGAATTACTGCAGACCAATTCTGCAAATTTATCTGTATGATGAGCAGGAGTTTGCTTAACAGGCCGCATTTCATAAAGGTGAACTTTAATTCCTCGTTTCGCAATTTGCCAGGCTGCTTCACTGCCGGCAAGTCCTGCTCCAATAACATTAACTGTCATTTCTTTCATGAATGTCCTCCTAGACCACTTTCTTAATTATGTAACCAAACATCTATACTATACTTTTCCCTCAATTTAGTCCAACTTGCATTTTACTATACGTTTCAAAAACAAAAAAGTTTTTTGGTTTAAAATATTTTTAAAAAGAAGAAAAAAGAGTAGGCATCCGCCCACTCTTAGCTTTGCTGCTCTTCCTTGTAATCGCATTTCGGACACTGTACTTGAACGCCTTTTTTTAATTTCTTTTCAACCAGATACGAATCGCATTTCGGACAGTTTCTTGGCAATGGTTTATCCCATGAAATGAAATCACATTCAGGGAAGCGGTCGCATCCATAGAAAAGGCGTTTTTTCTTACTTTTTCTTTCAATTATGGCGCCCTCTTTACAATTCGGGCAGGTAACCCCGATTTCCTTTACGATTGGTTTTGTATTTCGGCAATCCGGGAAATTACTGCAGGCCATAAATTTTCCGTATCGTCCCATTTTAAATACCATTGGACTTCCACAGTTTTCGCAATCCTCACCTGCAGGCTCATCTTTTATTTCAACCGATTGCATTTCCTTTTCGGCTTTCTCTAAATGTGTCTCAAAGTCTTTGTAAAATTCATCAATAATTTCCACCCAGCGGATTTTGCCATCTTCTACATTATCTAATCCCTGCTCCATCTTAGCTGTAAATTCAACATCCAAAATATCAGGAAAGAATTCAAGGATCAATTCATGAATAATTTCTCCAAGCTCAGTCGGAATGAATCGTTTATTATCGAGGGCAACATATCCTCTTTTTTGAATCGTATCCAATGTTGGCGCATAGGTAGATGGACGACCAATCCCTAATTCTTCAAGAGTTTTGACGAGCCTTGCTTCCGTATATCTTGGCGGAGGTTGTGTAAAGTGCTGCTTCGGTTCAATATCCTTTTGGAATACTTCATCGCCCTCTTTTAAATCTGGCAGCATATTATCCCTTTCTTCTACTTGATCATCACTACCCTCAACATAGACCTTCATAAAACCAGGGAATTTTATCTTTGAACCTGTTGCGCGGAAGATAACTTTTCCGTTTTGCAAATCCACACTCATTGTATCCATTACAGCCTGTGCCATTTGACTTGCTAAAAAGCGCTCCCAAATTAATTTATACAACCGTAACTGGTCTCTCGACAAAAATTCCTTTAAACTGTTCGGATCTCTGAAAGTACTCGTAGGTCGAATAGCTTCATGAGCATCTTGCGCACCGGTTTGTTTTTTGTCTTTTCTTTGTTCTTCTTTTAAATATTCCACACCGTATTGATTTTGAATGTACTCTGCTGCCTCTTTCTGAGCAACCTCCGAAATACGGGTTGAGTCTGTTCTCATATAGGTAATGAGACCGACTGTTCCTTCTTTTCCCAGCTCAATCCCCTCATATAACTGCTGCGCAAGCATCATGGTTTTCTTTGCGCGGAAATTAAGTTTCCTCGCTGCTTCTTGCTGCAAGGATGAGGTAATAAATGGAGGAGCAGGATTTCTTTTCCGCTCCTTCTTTGTGACAGCGGTTACTGTAAATTGATTCCCTTCCATCAGCTTTAAGACATTCTGAACATCTTCTTCTGAACGTAATTCTTCTTTATTCTCTCCTAAAATTGTATGGAACGCTGCACGGAATTGGTTTTTTCCTTTTACTACTTCTCCTTCAATCGTCCAATATTCTTCGGGAACAAAAGCTTGAATTTCTTTTTCCCGGTCAATAATCAGTCGAACGGCAACCGATTGAACCCTGCCTGCGCTTAACCCTTTTTTGACCTTTTTCCAAAGAAGCGGGCTGATATTATAACCAACTAAACGATCAAGAATTCTTCTCGCCTGCTGCGCATCAACAAGATCCATATTAATTGGCCTTGGATGCTTAAAGGATTCCTTTATTGCATCCTTTGTAATTTCATTGAAGACAACGCGGCAGTCAGAATGAATATCAACGTCCAAGCTATGGGCAAGATGCCAGGCAATGGCTTCCCCTTCGCGATCGGGGTCAGCTGCCAGAAAGATTTTTTTTGCTTTTTTAGCAGCTGTTTTTAATTCCTTAAGAACTGGCCCTTTTCCCCGAATTGTAATATATTTTGGTTCAAAGCTTTTTTCAACATCTACACCCATTTGGCTCCTTGGAAGGTCGCGGACATGCCCCATTGATGCTTTTACTTTATATTTATTTCCTAGATAACGTTCAATCGTTTTCGCTTTTGCTGGCGATTCTACGATTACAAGATACTCAGACATTTAGGTAATCCTCCTTAAGAGGGATAGAAGAAATGTGGAAGCGCCTTGAAGCGGGCTTTTAGCCTGTTTCTAAGATGCTTACAATTTGACAAGCTTTCCTTTTATTCCAATATTAAAAATATGGACTGGAAAAATACTTTACAAAAATGACTTATCCCAAAGTTTTCGATTTATCGACAATATTATTCCTTGATATTCAAATTATGCTTAAAATGAAAATTAAATATCAAAATATCCATTATTATTGAACATATTCCTTATTCTTGTCAATGAACATGTCATATAAAGAAACCGTTTTCACCTGAAACGGCCTCTTTTTCCTATCGAATCATCTGTTGGAAAATGTATAACAGATTAGAAATAATTTCAAGTTATTTAAGCTTATTTCTCCAAAAAATGCGAAAAAACCTTCTATAATTTTTATTTTTTATTCATTATTTGCTTAATTTTTATAAAATATGATTTATGATTTCAGTTCTTCTAAAATATCTTCTGCACTCGTTACTAGCTTTGCCCCTTGCTGGATTAAATCGTTCGTCCCACTTGAAAATGGATTAAATATGCTTCCCGGAAGTGAAAACACCTCCCTCCCCTCATTTACTGCGTAATTTGCCGTTATTAGCGACCCGCTTTTACGTTTAGCTTCTATTATAAAGGTGCCCTTTGAAAGACCGCTGATGATTCGATTCCGTGCCGGAAAATGCCATTTAAGCGGCTTCGTATCCGGTGGATATTCTGAAATAATCAATTGATTTTTCATCATTTCTAATGCCAGGTTCATATTTTCCTTAGGATAGATATGATATATTCCCCCTGCAATCACACCAATTGTCTTTCCTCCATTTTTGATAGCAGTGTCATGGGCCAGTGCATCTATTCCTTTGGCAAGACCACTGACAATGAGTACCTCGTCATCGATTAATTTTGGAAATATAAGCCTGATTGCATTTTTTCCGTAGAGTGTAGCCTGCCTAGATCCTACCACCGCTAGCTTTGGTTCCTTATCCAACAACGATATATCTCCTTTTGCAAATAATGCCCAAGGAGGCTGATAAATTTCCTTTAATACAGCTGGGTATTCTTTGTCAAAAATCGAAATTACAATAATTTCATTTGTTTTATATTGGCGAATTTGTTCATGAATGATTTCAGATTGGTAAGTTAGAAAGGAAGTTTGACCCGTATCTTGAAAGGTATTTAAGGGTAGAAATGAAGATTTTTGTTGAGGTAATTGTGGATGCAGGTGATAAAGTGAATGAAGTGTGGGATCTTTTTTCAACATTTGATATACGGCATTCCAGGAAATATTGGGGTAATGGAGCAAGTGGATTAATTTTTCTTTAAAATCGTCCAAAATAGGACCCTCCCTATAAAATTTTCAAAACAGTAGAAATAGCCCCTCAAGATATGAGGGACTATCTGTTGGTCTAAGATGAATTCTTAGTGAGTTTTACACTTTTCGTATAAGCCTTGTTCTTTTAATGCTTCGATTAATGTTTCTCCCATTACGGAAGGAGTGTCAGCAACTTTGATGCCGCATTCGTTCATGACACGGATTTTTTCATCAGCAGTACCTTTACCACCTGAAATGATGGCGCCAGCATGGCCCATACGCTTTCCTGGAGGTGCAGTACGGCCGCCGATGAAGCCGACAACTGGTTTTGTCATGTTAGCTTTTACCCATTGAGCCGCTTCTTCTTCTGCTGTACCGCCGATTTCACCAATCATGATTACAGCATAAGTTTCAGGGTCTTCATTAAACGCTTTTAATACGTCGATAAAGTTTGTTCCATTTACAGGGTCTCCACCAATACCAACAGCTGTTGTTTGACCGATACCTGCTTGTGTTAATTGATGAACTGCTTCATATGTTAATGTTCCGGAACGGGAAACAACACCAACATGGCCTTTTGTGTGAATGTATCCAGGCATGATTCCAATTTTACACTCATCAGCCGTAATAACACCAGGACAGTTAGGTCCAACTAAGCGAGTTTTCTTGCCTTCCATATAACGTTTAACTTTTACCATATCCAGTACTGGAATATGTTCAGTAATACAAATAGCAAGATCCAATTCGGCATCAACAGCCTCAATAATAGAATCTGCTGCAAATGGCGCAGGAACGTAAATTACTGAAGCAGTAGCACCAGTAGCTTCAACAGCTTCTTTTACTGTATTAAAAACAGGTACGCCTTCTACCTCTTGTCCACCTTTACCAGGAGAGGTACCCCCAACGATTTTTGTACCATATTCAAGCATTTGTTTTGTGTGGAAACGGGCAGTTCCACCTGTAATCCCTTGAACAATTACTTTGGTATCTTTATTAATAAAAACGCTCACGTTAATTCCCCTTTCTTAAGATCCTATTTCACTAATGAAACGATTTTTTGTGCTCCATCTGCCATGGATTCAGCAGCAGTAATGTTAAGGCCAGACTCAGCAAGGATTTTCTTACCTAACTCAACATTTGTTCCTTCTAAACGAACAACTAGCGGAATAGAAAGTCCAACTTGTTTAGCTGCCTCGACAACACCCTCGGCAATAACATCACACTTCATGATTCCACCAAAGATATTAACAAAAATACCTTTTACGTTTGGATCAGAAAGGATAATTTTGAATGCTTCCGTTACCTTTTCAGCAGTTGCACCGCCGCCAACATCAAGGAAGTTAGCAGGATCTCCGCCATAATGCTTAACGATATCCATTGTTGCCATTGCAAGACCGGCACCGTTAACCATACAGCCGATGTTTCCATCAAGTGCAATATAGCTTAAATCGTATTTAGAAGCTTCGATTTCTTTTGTATCTTCCTCTTCAAGGTCACGATATTCTAAAACATCTTTCTGGCGGTATAGTGCATTAGAGTCGAAGTTTAATTTAGCATCTAGCGCCATAACTTTTCCGTCACCTGTTACGACTAACGGATTGATTTCAGCAATTGAGCAATCCTTTTCAACAAAAGCACTGTAAAGACCTGTCATAAACTTTACAGCTTGATTGACTAATTCTTTTGGAATATTGATATTGAATGCGATACGGCGTGCTTGGAAAGGCATTAATCCAAGAACCGGGTCGATCACTTCTTTAAAAATTTTCTCAGGAGTTTTTTCTGCAACCTCTTCAATTTCTGTTCCGCCTTCTTCAGATGCCATTAAGACAACACGGGAAGTTGCACGGTCTAATACTAGACCAACATAGTATTCTTTTTTAATATCGCAGCCTTCTTCGATAAGCAAGCGTTTTACTTCCTTACCTTCTGGGCCTGTTTGGTGTGTAACTAAGGTTTTACCAAGAATTTCGTTTGCATATGTACGAACTTCATCAAGGTTTTTTGCCACTTTAACACCGCCAGCTTTACCCCGTCCGCCAGCATGGATTTGCGCTTTTACCACACATACTTGTGTGCCTAGTTCTTTTGCAGCTTCCACCGCTTCTTCAACTGTGAATGCCACTTTACCATTTGGAACTGCTACCCCATATTTTCTGAGGATTTCTTTCCCCTGATACTCATGGATATTCATTTCCCATCCTCCTATCAAACTCTTCAAAAAATTGACTCCGTTTACATTGTATATAATGTCACATACCTTGTCCACCATAATACATAAAAATTATATTCATCTTAAAAATACAAGTAAAACAATTACTTATTTAGCCAATTTCATCATATAAATCCTTCCATATATGGCAGACAATTATTTTTTTACCATAATAAAAAACAGGCCTTAGCCTGTTTAATAGCATATACCCTTTATACCTTTTTATGTATTGCCATCAATATTTTGCAATAGAATCTTTAATTGGTGCAAAACTTTTTCGGTGGTAAGGGGTTATCCCATATTTTTCTATAGCTAAAAGATGCTCTTTTGTCCCATAGCCCATGTTATGTTGAAAACCATATTCCGGATATTCATTCGATAATTCTTTCATCATCTTGTCTCTAGCCACCTTTGCAATGATGGAGGCAGCCGCAATGGAGACACTTTTGGCATCTCCTTTGATAATTGACTCGGCAGGAAAAGGAGTGTCGAGTTTCATCGCATCAATTAACAAGAAGTCCGGTTTAGGCCCCAAAGAAACAATGGCAGATTTCATTGCTTTTTTTGTTGCCTCATAAATATTTATTTTATCAATCTCATCAGCATGTACCATAGCGATACTTAGAGCAATAGCTTCTTTCCGAATAATAGCGTCATATTCCTCCCGCTTTTTTTCGGTTAGTTTCTTGGAATCATCAATACCCGGCAAGTAAAAGTCTTCCGGTAATATTACAGCTGCACACGCGACCGGGCCAGCCAGCGGCCCCCTTCCGACTTCATCCACACCAGCAATAAGCTGAAAACCTTCCGCCCGGCATTTTCGTTCATAATGATTCATTTCAAAAAATTTAGCTTGAAGAACTTGCTCTTGTTCCCGTCTTTTTTTCCATCGCTCAATAGCGGTTTGGACTCCTTTACGTTCATCACTTTTAAGCTCAAGAAGGAATGGATTTGAGTCATCTTCCATGGTCATTAAATGCGCTTCAATTTCAGCAATGGATAGTCTTTTCATATCGTTCACCTGTTTTTCCCCAAAAATAAAGCTCCCCCTAGGGAGAGCCTGATTTAGTTAGTTTCTTCCTCAACGAAGAAATCCTTTGGCCGTTCAAACGTCAGCGGTCCAAATTTTTCTGATCTGATCTCACGGATTACGAGCTCAGCTACTTTATCGTAATCAACTAAGCCTCCGCCCATTAAACAACCTCTTAATTTCCCGATATGGTCAAACAACTCCACCACATCAGCAGGGACCTCATCAAGCTGATACCGCTCTTTTAAGCGGTCAGGGTAGGCTTTTTCCAAAAACCTAATCGAATAGATTGTCAGCTCCTGCAGGTTTAAGAGGGTATCCTTAATCGCTCCTGTAATCGCTAGCTTCCTTCCGACTTCTTGGTCTTCGAATTTAGGCCATAATATCCCCGGTGTATCCAGTAATTCCATTTCTTTACCGACTTTTATCCATTGCTGGGATTTTGTTACACCCGGTGTATTGCCGGTTTTCGCAATATTTTTTTTTGCCAGCCTATTAATTAGTGTAGATTTCCCTGCATTTGGGATACCGACGATCATCGCCCGAATCGCCCTGGGTTTTACACCCTTTGCTTTTAAGCGTGCAAACTTCTCTTTTAGGATTTCTTGGGCGGCCTGGGCAATTTCCCTCATTCCTACTCCTGCCTGTGAATTAATGGCAAGTGCACGGATTCCCTTTTCAGCAAAAAAGGCAATCCATTCCCTTGTTGCTTCTTTATCCGCCATATCTGCTTTATTCAATAAAACAAGTCTTGGTTTATGCTGAATAATTTCGTCGATCATTGGATTCCTGGAAGAATAAGGGATTCTCGCATCCACTAATTCAAAAATGATATCGACCAGCTTTAATTTCTCCGTGACCTCTCTGCGAGCCTTGGCCATATGGCCGGGAAACCATTGGATCGTCAAATTAGCCACCACCTCTCAGGTTTCTATTTTACTTTAATAATATGTGCATCTTTTAACGGCCAGTAAACAATGCTTGTCTTGCCGATTACTTTACTTAGAGGGACTGCACCAATATGACGGCTGTCCTTACTGAACCGCCGATTATCTCCCATTACAAACAATTCGCCCTTTGGAACGGTCTTTTGACCTACAGCCGTTTCTTCGAGTTTAAATGACTCTGTTAATGGTCCATCCGTAACTTGTTTTTTATATTTATCTAAATACGGTTCTTTATACGCTTTCCCATTCACATATAGGGTATCATTTTTATATTCAATCCGGTCGCCCGGAAGTCCAATTACGCGTTTTATGTAATCTTTATGCTCAGGAGCATGAAAGACAATGATATCAAACCGATGCGGCTCCCCAATTTTATAGCTATACTTATTTACAATCATTCTGTCCTGATCTTTCAGTGTCGGCATCATCGACAATCCATCCACTACAATCGGGGCAAATAAAAAATAACGAATTACTGCCGCTAAGATAACAGCTATTAGAAGCGCTTTTGTCCATTCCCATAGTTCATTTTTCTTTTTTGTCATTAAATTCCCACCAATCTTTTGCAAAAAAATAAGTTTATAAAGCATATTTTACATAACTTCAAGAGATTTAACACGATGGGACAAAGTTTTTTAATGAAACTTTAATATTTAAACGCGGAAGTGCCTAATCATAAATCGATAGAAAAAAGAGCTTGCAGAGCAAGCTCTTTTTTTTTCATATTAGCGAATTTCTTTAATTCTTGCTTTTTTACCGCGAAGTTTACGTAAGTAATAAAGCTTAGCACGGCGAACTTTACCGCGACGAATAACTTCTAGCTTCGCAATTTTTGGTGTGTGTACTGGGAAAGTACGCTCAACGCCTACTCCGTAAGAAACTTTACGAACTGTAAAAGTTTCGCTAATTCCACCACCACGACGCTTAATCACAACACCTTCAAATAACTGAATACGCTCACGAGTACCCTCGATAACTTTTACGTGTACACGTACAGTATCCCCAGGACGGAACGCAGGAAGATCAGAGCGAAGTTGTTCTTTTGTGATTTCTTCGATTAATTTATGCATCGTATTCAACTCCTTCCAACAGATGCTCTTGCATATCTATTTACCTATTACCTGCAGCGGAACATCGTTATAAGACCAAACTGATAAACACAGCCCAAGTCACAAATAGTATCATAACATAAACAGCAACACTGTGCAATAACTACTTGGATTCTTTTTTTACTTCTTGCAGCCATTTTTCCTGTTCATCGGTCAAATCTATCTTTTCTAATAAATCCGGCCTTCGTAACAACGTTCGTCTTAAAGCTTCTTTATTTCGCCATTCCTCTATTAATTTATGATTTCCGGACAATAAAACCTCCGGAACCTTTAAACCGCGAAAATCAGCCGGACGTGTATAATGAGGGTGTTCCAAAAGTCCAGTGCTAAACGAGTCTTTCATATGAGACTCTTCATTTCCCAGCACTTCCGGTAATAGTCGTACAACACTATCAATCACAACCATTGCACCGAGTTCCCCGCCTGTTAAAACATAATCACCAATCGAAATTTCATCTGTGACAATTTTTTCACGTATTCTTTCATCGTACCCTTCATAATGGCCGCAAATGAAAATTAAATGGTCCTCGCGAGCCAATTCTTCCGCTTTTCTTTGGTCATACCGTGTCCCCTGCGGGCAGAGTAAAATGACTCTCGTATTCGGACTGGATGCTTTTTCTTTTAGGTCCGCCACAGCATCAAAAATCGGCTGCGGTTTAAGCACCATCCCTGCCCCTCCGCCATACGGATAGTCATCAACAGTATTATGTTTGTTATCGGCATATTCACGGAAGTTCACCACATTATATTCCACCGCAGATTTTTCTGCTGCTTTGTTTAAAATGGATTGGCCCAATACTCCTGTAAACATTTCCGGAAAAAGAGTAAGGATGTCAATTTTCATCATGAAAGTAACCCTTCCATCGGTTCGATTAAAATGACCTTCTCTTTTACATCTACTTTCTTTACCACATCATGGATATAGGGAATTAATGTCTCCTTACCACCCTTACCTTTTACGACCCAAACATCGTTAGCACCAGGGGTTAAGATTTCAGTGACTTTACCAATTTCCTCACCTTTGGTTGTCGCAACCAAGCAGCCGATAATTTCGTGAAAGTAAAATTCATCTTCATCCAATTGACCAAGATAGGATTCCGGGACCTTTAAAATTCCATCCCTAAATTTTTCTACTTCATTAATATTTTCCAAACCTTCAAATGTCAGCAAATCAAAATTTTTATGGGAGCGGTGGCTTTTAACCTTTAATTCAATCGGGTCTTTTGCTTTCGGTAAAAATAAGTAAAGAACATTTCCAATTTTGTATCGTTCTTCAGGGAAATCGGTTTTCGATATTACTCTAACTTCCCCTCTGATGCCATGTGTATTGACAATCTTCCCGACATTAAACCATTTTTCCATGCCGCTAGTCACCTCTATCGTATTTCATTAATAATCCCGTCTCGGATAATAATCGTAGGTTGTCCGAATTTCTCTTCCCATATGTCTCCAACCTTTATCTCGATCAGGGCTTGTACTTCTTTTTCCTTTAGTTCACTGCCTATAGGCAGAATATGTAATTGTTCAATTTGAAAATCAAGAAGCTTCTCCTTTTCCTGACGCATCTGGATTTCTTTTTCAAAATGTTTTTTCAATGCACTCGGTGAAAAATTCTTTGATTTTTCTAAACGTTTTAATTCAAAGAGAAGCTGATCCCGTTCCTTTTGAAGCTGCAGTTTTTGAGCTTGAAATTTTTCAAACAGGTTTTCCTTGCTCTTTTCCGTTAATACCTGCTTAACCACAACAGATTGAATAATTTGCATGATCTGCCTCCTATACTCAGCTTATTTAAGCTTAAAAAAAGTTAGCAAAAAAGGGAGGATTTATATTCCTCCCTTTAATCTAGATGCAAAAAGCTATTCACCAATTTCTAGAAATATTTTCTTCTGTTGTGATGATCCTGCTGCATAGACAACAGTTCTAATGGCCTTTGCAACGCGCCCCTGCTTTCCAATCACCTTACCAATATCCGTCTTGTTGACGGAAAGATGATACGTGATTCGCTGATCCTCTTCCTTAACATCGACGCGAACGTCTTCCGGAAAATCAACCAAAGGCTTAACAATTGTTTCAATCAATTGTTTCATTTGCGAATCCTTACTTGCTTAATTTTGCATTATGGAATTTTTCCATGATGCCTTGGTTAGAGAAAAGGTTACGAACTGTATCAGACGGTTTTGCACCATCTTGTAACCATTTAAGAGCTAATTCTTCGTTGATTTGAATTTGAGCTGGTTGTGCAACTGGATTGTAAGTTCCAACAACTTCAATGTAACGTCCATCACGTGGTGAACGAGAATCTGCTACTACGATACGATAGAAAGGAGTTTTTTTAGCTCCCATACGTTTTAAACGAATTTTAACTGCCATTTTATATAAGCACCTCCGAATATGTTTCACACAAGAAATAATATTAACAGAAAGAAATTAGCTTGTAAAGGTTTTTCTCTTTACGCGTTTAGAAAGGCTTAAACGGAAACTTAAATCCGCCTTTTTTCTTTCCCTTTTGCTGCATCCCTGACATTTGTTTCATCATTTTTTTCATGTCTTCAAATTGCTTGAGCAAGCGATTGACTTCAGGGACTGTTCTACCGCTTCCTTTGGCAATCCTTCTTTTACGTCCTGAGTTCATGATTTCCGGATGGATTTTTTCTTCTTTGGTCATCGAGCGTATAATTGCCTCAACATGAGCAATTTGCTTTTCATCAATTTGAAGATTATTCAAACCTTTAATCTTGTTGGCCCCCGGCATCATTTTTAATAATTCATCAAGCGGTCCGAGATTACGAACCTGACCTAATTGTTCCAAAAAGTCATCGAGGGTGAAGGATGCAGTTCTCATTTTTTGTTCGAGTTCTTTTGCCTTTTCCTCATCGACATTTGCCTGAGCTTTTTCAATAAGCGTCAGTACATCCCCCATGCCTAGAATTCGCGAAGCCATCCGTTCTGGATGAAACGGTTCAAGCGCATCCATTTTTTCACCTAAACCGACGAATTTAATCGGGGTTTGGGTAACGGCGCGAATCGAAAGGGCAGCACCACCACGGGTGTCACCATCAAGCTTGGTTAACACTACGCCAGTTAACCCAAGAGTTTCATTAAAGCTTTGGGCAACATTGACAGCATCCTGACCTGTCATTGCATCGACAACAAGAAAGATTTCATCAGGTTTTGTAAGTTCCTTAATGTCCTTCAACTCGTCCATTAAAGTTTCATCAATGTGAAGTCGTCCGGCCGTATCAATTAAGACATAATCATGATGCTCTTCCTTTGCCTTTTCAATGGCTTGCTTCGCAATTTCTACCGGACTTACTTGGTCACCAAGTGAGAAAACCGGCACGTCTAATTGTTTACCAAGCGTTTCCAGCTGTTTTATTGCGGCTGGACGATAAATATCGGCTGCAACAAGCAATGGTTTGCGGTTATATTTTTTCCGAAGTAGGAGCGAAAGCTTTCCAGTAGTTGTTGTTTTACCTGCCCCTTGCAAACCAACCATCATGATCACAGTCGGAGGGCGATTCGAAACTGCAATTTTACTTTGCTCGCCACCCATTAATTCTGTCAACTCTTCATTGACGATTTTAATGATTTGCTGTCCCGGAGTTAGGCTTTTTAGGACTTCCTGTCCTACTGCCCGTTCACTGACTTTTTTGACAAATTCTTTGACAACCTTGAAGTTTACGTCGGCTTCTAATAAAGCTAGACGAACTTCTCTCATCATTTCTTTTACATCCGCTTCAGAGACTTTCCCTTTACCGCGGATTTTTTGAATAGTACTCTGCAGTCGGTCGGCTAATCCTTCAAACGCCATTCATGCCGCCTCCTAATCCAGTTTTTCAAGCTCAGCTACTGCTTCAAGCATCGCCTGCTTTGAAGGGTGTTCTGCGTTAAGCAATTCTCTTACATGCTTTAATAGATTGCTGCGCTCTTGAAATTTCTGAAACAGCAGCAGCTTTTCCTCATACTCCTCAAGCATTGCTTCCGTCCGTTTAATATTGTCATAAACGGCTTGACGGCTGACATTATACTCTTCCGCAATTTCTCCTAGTGAGTAATCATCTAAGTAATAGAGAGACATATAGCTTTGCTGCTTTGGAGTTAACAACGAATAGTAAAAATCATAGAGATAATTCATCCGTGTTGTTTTCTCAAGCATGCTCATCCCTCCTGTTGTTAAGTGAAAAGCCTTTACAAATGTAGTTTACACAGTGGACCTGTCCCTGTCAAGATAAGGCCTTTCCAACGTTACGTGATTCATATTTTTACAGATTTCCTTTTAAGCTATCTTAAATTAGTCTGTTGATTTAGATAGACTTTCTAAAAAAGGAAAGCAGTACTTTGAAAATACTGCTTTCTAAAGAAATCATTCTTCTGTCTTTTCTACTTCGTCGGCAAATAATCCGTATACATATTGTTCCGCATTAAATTCTTGCAGGTCATCCATTTTTTCACCTAGGCCAACGAATTTTACTGGGATTTTTAATTCGTTGCGGATGGCAAGGACAATTCCGCCCTTTGCTGTTCCGTCTAACTTTGATAATACGATCCCGCTTACGTTCGTTACTTCTTTAAAAGTTTTCGCCTGGATAAGCGCATTTTGACCTGTAGTTGCATCAAGAACAAGGAGAACTTCATGTGGCGCGCCGGGAATTTCCCGTTCGATTACCCGTTTGACCTTCTCGAGTTCCTTCATTAAATTCACTTTATTTTGCAATCGTCCCGCTGTATCACATAATAGAATATCTGCTTTACGGGCTTTGGCTGCTTGAATTGCATCATACATAACCGCTGCCGGGTCAGAACCCTCCGCTTGCTTGATTACTTCAACACCTACTCTCGAGCCCCATACTTCAAGCTGTTCAATTGCACCGGCACGGAAAGTATCCCCGGCGGCCATCAGGACCTTTTTCCCTTCACTTTTAAACTTATGTCCCAACTTTCCAATCGTTGTTGTTTTCCCAACCCCGTTGACACCTACAAATAAAATAACGGTAAGTCCCTCTGGTTGAATATTTAACTCCGAAGATAGCTCTTCACCCGCATTATAAATATCCACCAACTTTTCGGAAATCACACTTTGAACTTCTTTCGGATCTTGAATGTTGCGGCGTTTTACTTCCATTTTCAGTTCATCAATTAATTCCATTACTGTTTCAAAGCCCACATCCGCCTGAATGAGGATTTCTTCCAATTCTTCAAAAAAGTCCTCATCGACTTTACGGTATCTGGCAACAAGGTCGTTTACCTTACCGGAAAAACTATCCCGTGTTTTTGTAAGACCTTCCTTAAACTTTTCCGTAACAGAATCCGCTTGTTTCGTGATTTTCTCTTTTAATTTTTTAAAAAAGCTCATGATTTCACTTCCCTATCTTAAGATTCAACAAGCTCCTTCGTTTCCTCTAGCCGAACCGACACAAGCTTTGAAACACCTGATTCCTGCATTGTTACTCCATAAAGAACATCTGCCTCTTCCATCGTCCCTTTTCGATGAGTAATGACAATAAACTGGGTTTCTAAGCTGTATCGTTTTAAATATTGACTAAAGCGGTGAACATTTGCCTCATCAAGGGCTGCCTCGACCTCATCAAGAATACAAAACGGCACCGGCCTAACCTTTAAAATTGAAAAAAGCAAGGCTATGGCGGTTAACGCCCTTTCTCCTCCGGATAGAAGTCCCAGATTCTGCAGTTTCTTTCCCGGAGGCTGGGCAACAATTTCTACGCCAGTATTTAATAAATCCTCTGGTTCTGTAAGTCTTAAATCGGCACGGCCGCCGCCAAACAAGGCACGAAATACCGGTTCAAAATGATTTCGGATTCCCTCAAACGTCTGTTCAAACCGCTTTTTCATTTCCAGATCCATTTCTTCAATCACTTGGAAAAGTGTTTCTTTTGCTTCTTGGAGATCGTTTTTTTGTTCATTTAAAAATTCATATCTCTCTGAGACTCGTTCATATTCTTCAATCGCCCCAAGATTCACATTGCCAAGCTCTTCGATTGCCAATTTAATTAACTTTACCCTTTTGCGGGCTTCCTCAATTGGAACCATTAACGGGAACTGTTCTTTCGCCCCTTCAAAAGATAATAAATATTCTTCCCTGAGGTGGCTCAGACGGTTTTCAAGTTCTACATCCAAACGATTAATTTTGACTTCTTCATCCTTTAACACTTCAGTCATTCCACGGTGAAGACGCTTAAGCTCCTTTGCTTCGAGCTCTAAATCCTCTAGAACTGTTTGCAGTTCCAAGCGTTCTTTTCTTCTTGATGAGATAAGCTCTATCGTTTCTTGTTTATCCTGTTGCTTCCTGACTACTTGTTCTTCCAATCGTTCCTCTCCTGAAGAGCTGCTAGTCATTTCTGACGAAAGCAGCTGCAAGTCGTCCGATAAAATCGCTAATTTTTCTTCGCTTTCAGCTAAATCTTCCTTTGTAATCGAAAAACGTTCTTTTGCACTCGTCAACTGCTCATTTTTAGAAGCAAATTCAACCTTTAATTCATTCATTTCATTTGTTAAGGTTTCTTTTGAAGATAAATCATTGGTCTTTTGCTCGGTTAGCTTTGCAATAAGCTCATCCAGGCCGGCAATCTTCTCTCGATAGGTTTCAAGATCATCGGATAATTCACTTTTTCTCTCTGTTAAACGATCTCGTTCCTCGAAAAATTGGCCTTTTTCTAGGTCATAGATGCTTAAACGCTCATTTATATTCTTTTCCTCAAGCTCAGCGCCATGTAAATCCCCTTTTAGTGATTGCTCGTTTACCCTTAATTCCTCACCGGTTTTACGAATTTCTTCAAGAAAACCTTCATTTGTTTGAACCTCTTCTTTTAGTGCTTTCACCGTTTTCTCTAATCCAGAGGTTTTTTCCTCCATTACCGTGAGCTTTGTTTTCAAATCTTCCAGCTCACCTTTTCGTGTTAACAGCGAGGAATTCTTTTGCTTAAGGGCACCGCCTGTCATGGAACCGCCAGGGTTTACAATATCGCCGTCAATCGTTACGAAGCGGCAGCGATATTGAAGGATTTTTGCCAATTCATTGGCACCCTTTAAGTCTTTTGTGATCACCACATTGCCAAGAAGATTATTCATTACTTCTGTGTATTTTTGGTCGAACTGGACTAGACTTACTGCAGTTCCAATGAAGGAAGGATGATTTTCGATGGAAGACAGTTGGGAAGATGACAATGTCCGTCCTTTTATGACGCTAAGCGGTAAAAAGGTCGCGCGTCCAAACGAATTTTGTTTTAAAAATTGAATGGCCATTCGTGCATTTACCTCTGTATCAACAACGATGTGTTGCAATGCACCTCCAAGGGCTGTTTCAAGGGCCGTCTCATATTGTTTTGGCACCGTTACAAGTTCAGCAACTGCACCTTCAATTCCGGATAACTTTTTCCCACGTGCCTTTAAAACCTCTTTAACGCCTTGGAAAAAGCCCGAAAAGTCCTCTTCCATTTCCTCAAGCATTTCTTTTCTTGATTTAGCCTGTTGCAGTATTTGATAAGCTTGATACAAGGTTTTTTCTTGCTTTTGGTAATTATTTTTAGCGGACTCCAGCTTCTTTTGCTGCTCGCGGAATATTACAACATGATCGCCCAGCTTTTTCTGGATTTCTGCTAATCCGTTTTGAATGGATAACTTTTTCCCTGCAGCAATTTGGCGTTCTTCAATAAATCTGCTATTTTCCTCGTCAAGCCGTAAGTTCTTCTTCTCTTGCTGCTCAAGCTGCTGGACAATCATCCTTAATTCATTTTTAGCTCCGGCCTGATCATTCAGTAATTCAATATATTCACTTTTTAATGATTCAATTTTTTCATCCATGTTTTCTGTGAATAATTGGAGCTTCTCCTGCTTTTCCTTTAACCGGGCTTTTAGTGATTGTGCCTGCTCACTTAAAAATCGAACAGACTCTGCTTGCGTATCGCGATTCTTTTTAAGCAGGTCCACCTTCTCCGTTAGTTCAGAAATATTTTTGATTAATTGGTCTTTATTCTGAGCAGCATTTTTCTTTCGTTCCTTTAAAACCTGCTTCCTGCCCTCCAATTTTTCAAGTTCTTCACTTGCATAAAGGAGAACATTTTGTAAATCAGAAACCGACTCATCTATGGCTGTTACATGATCCCTTGTTTCAGCAATTTGAGCCTCTTTCTTTTGCAGCTGGGTTGAGAGCTTTAATTCTTCTTGTTGATGCTCTTCTAGCAGATGAGTTAGCTTTTCCCACTTTTGATGGAGTTCTTCAATTTCATAAACCGTTAATGCTACTTCAATTTTTTCAAGCTCTTCTTTCTTCTCTAAAAAGTCTTTTGCCATCGATGCTTGAATTTTAAGCGGTTCTACCTGGCTTTCAAGCTCGTAAAGAATATCTGTCACTCGATTCAAATTCTCTTGTGCTTCCGATAGCTTCCCTTCAGCTTTTTTCTTACGATTTTTATATTTTAATACTCCGGCAGCTTCTTCAAAAATTGTTCTTCGGTCTTCCGGTTTACTATTTAAGATTTCTTCAACCTTTCCTTGACTGATAATGGAAAAGGCTTCCCTTCCTAATCCGGAATCCATAAAAAGATCTACAATATCCTTAAGTCTGCACGGCTGTTTATTAATAAAATAGTCACTATCACCAGAACGGGATACTCTTCTTGTTACACTAACTTCATTATAATCAATCGATAACCCCTGGTCCTGATTATCTAAAGTTAGAGTTACTTCAGCAATATTAAGTGGTTTTCTCGAATCACTCCCGGCAAAAATAATGTCTTCCATTTTTGCCCCTCTTAATGATTTTGCTGATTGTTCTCCCAATACCCAGCGAATTGCATCCGTAATATTACTTTTTCCACTGCCATTTGGCCCAACCACAGCCGTTACGCCAGGGACAAAATCCACTCCGATACGGTCAGCGAATGATTTAAATCCAATGATGTCCAACCGCCTTAAAAACATTTGAAAATCCTCCCTTAAAGCGCGTTAAGATGTATTACATGGTTGTTTTCCCTTTTAAAATTTCAAGCGCCATCTGGGCTGCATGCTGTTCTGCTTCTTTTTTGGATTTACCCGTACCAGTCCCTAATTCTTCACCATTTAATGAGACCCTTGAAACAAATTCTTTGTTATGTGCAGGTCCGATTTCCTGGAGAACTCGATATTCAATCACGCCTGTCCCATCGCGTTGAATAAGTTCCTGAAGCTGGCTTTTAAAATCCATCACATGAGAAAAAGCACCCGCATTAACCTTAGGAAAAACCACTTTTTCAAGAAATACAATCACTGTACCAATTCCTTTTTCTAAATAAAGCGCCCCAATGAAGGCTTCAAATACATCTGCAAGTAATGCAGGACGCTCTCTGCCTCCTGTCATTTCTTCTCCTTTTCCTAATAAAATATATTTTCCAAAGGAAAGTTCATTTGCGAAAGAAACAAGTGATGGCTCACAGACAATAGCGGCCCGGAGTTTTGTTAGTTCTCCTTCACTCATCATTGGATATTTTTTATAAAGGAATTGTGAAACAGTAAGTTCAAGTACGGCATCTCCTAAAAATTCAAGCCTTTCATTATCTTCATAAGGCTTTCTGCGATGCTCATTCACATAGGATGAATGGGTAAAAGCTTGTTTTAATAATTTCTCATTATCAAAATGAATTCCAATATTCTGTTGAAAATCTTTGAATTGATTTTCTTTTGCGCGACTGCTTGTTTCTTTTTCCTTGCCATTTTTGCGCATGAAAGTCTCCACCTTGCAATTAGTATTCACATACATTCACTAGTAATAGTTTAAAAAAGTTCTGTTAAAAACGCAAAGAAACTTGGCAGTACGTTTGAACTGCCAAGTTGAAGAAAAGCCCCGTTTGAAAACGGAGCCAACTTTTAGAAATCCAACGATTATTTTTTGCTATTTATGTAATTAACAGCATCACCAACTGTGCCGATTTTTTCAGCATCATCGTCAGAAATTTCCATATCAAACTCATCTTCCAATTCCATTACTAGTTCAACTACGTCAAGGGAATCAGCGCCAAGATCGTCCTTAAAAGAAGCTTCAAGCGTAACTTGAGACTCGTCTACACCTAAACGGTCCACGATGATCTTTGTTACTCGTTCTAATACCTCTGCCATGCTTGTTCACCTCCCCTCAAGCTATTATAGAGTATTTGTCCAAAATAATAAATGTTAAATTATAAAAAATTACATAACCATGCCGCCGTCGATGTGAAGTGTCTGTCCTGTCATGTAGGAACTGTCATCAGAAGCAAGGAATGCTGTTACTTTTGCAATATCTTTAGGTTCTCCAAAACGGGCTAATGGAATCTGTTTGAGCATTTCCGTTTTGATATCCTCTGTTAATTTGTCTGTCATATCCGTTGTGATAAAACCCGGTGCGATCGCATTGACTGTAATATTTCGGGCAGCAAGTTCTTTCGCGGTTGTTTTCGTTAATCCAATCACTCCCGCTTTTGCCGCAACATAGTTAGCCTGTCCTGGATTACCGCTGACACCAACAATAGAAGCAATATTAATAATTCTTCCATAGCGTTGCTTCATCATTTGTCTTGTGACAGCCTTCGTACAAAGGAAAACCCCTTTTAAATTAATACTGATGACATCGTCCCACTCTTCTTCTTTCATTCTCATCAATAAGTTATCCTTTGTAATCCCTGCATTATTAACAAGAATATCCAGTCTTCCAAAGCGGTCAACTGTCTCTTTAACCATTGTTGCTACTTCTTCAGAATTGGAAACATCACACTTTACCGTAAAAGCATCTCTTCCTAGCGCTTTAATTTCATCCACTACTTCATTCGCTTTTGCCTCACTACCGGCAAAATTCACAGCAACATTTGCTCCCTGCCGTGCTAACTCAAGAGCAATTTCACGACCGATCCCTCTTGATGCCCCTGTTACAAGTACTGCTTTTCCCGCTAAACTCATAATTGCCCCTCCTTTAATGCTTCAATTACATCCTTGCAGCTTGATGCGTCCGATACAGAATAAGTTTTAACGGAACGGTCAATTTTCTTAATTAATCCTGATAAAACTTTCCCAGGTCCAATTTCAATAAAGGTATCTACACCAAGGTCAATCATCTTCTGAACTGAATCTTCCCATAATACAGGTGAAAAGAGCTGTTCGATTAGCTTTTCCTTGATTTCTTCAGCCTTCTCCATTGGTTCCGCAGAAACATTGGCAATGACAGGAATCTTCGCATCCTGCATATTCAATCCATCTAAAACACCCTTTAATTCAGCAGCGGCCGGTTTCATCAGTGAAGAATGGAAAGGTCCGCTTACTTCAAGTGGAATTACGCGCTTAGCCCCTGCTTCTTTCGCTTTTTCACCTGCAAGCTCTACTCCTTTTCGCGAACCGGAAATAACAATTTGCCCAGGACAATTTAAATTAGCCAATGAAACCGGAAAGCCTGATTCACTCACTTCATTACATGCAGCTGCAAGCTTTACACGGTCAAGACCTAAGATTGCTGCCATTGTACCTTCTCCATTCGGAACGGCCACTTCCATGAACTCGCCTCTTTTTCTGACGGCATATACGCCTTCTTCAAAGGTTAAGGCACCGGAAGCAACTAATGCCGTGTACTCACCAAGGCTATGGCCGGCAAGAAAGTCTGCTTGAATCCCCGATTTTTCAAACAAGGATAACAATGCAATACTCGTTGTTAACAAGGCAGGCTGCGCATTCACGGTTAACGTCAGCTCCTCTTGGGGGCCTTCAAAGATAATTTTACTTAAAGGACTTTTAAGTGTTTCATCTGCTTTTGTAAAATAATTCATCATTTCTAAATTCTGTTCTGCAGCTTCTTTCCCCATACCAACTGTTTGGGAACCCTGCCCTGGAAAAACATATGCAATTTTACCCATGTTCGCACTCCCTCTTACTGTTCAATTTTTGAAACATTTGTTGTCACTACAGCACTTTTTATTAGTCCAACTACATCATTTCCTGCCATTTCTCTTGTCTGGCGTATGGCACTAAAAACGGCCTGTGCGTTTGAAGAACCATGTGCTTTAATAACCGGTGCTTTTAAACCAAAAAGTGCAGCTCCGCCATATTCAGAGTAATCCAGCTTGTTTTTCAATGAATACAAATTTGGTTTTAAAACCGCTGCTGCCAGTTTACTTGTAAAGCTGCTCATTAAAGCAGTCTTTAACATTTTAAACATGGAAAGGGCAGTTCCTTCAATCGTTTTTAATACCATGTTCCCTGTAAATCCATCTGTTACAACCACATCAGCTGCACCTTCAAGCAAGTCGCGAGCTTCCACATTGCCAATAAAATTGATATCGGCTGTTTTTAAAATTTCAAAGGCAGCCTTTGTTAATTCGTTGCCCTTTTTTTCTTCTGTTCCAATATTTAATAGTCCGACTCGTGGTTTAGTAATTCCTCTTACTTTTTCACTATAAATCGATCCCATGATGGCATATTGCACTAAATGTTCCGGCTTTGCATCCGCATTCGCTCCAACATCTAATAGTAGAAAACCTTCTCCTCCGATGGTTGGTAAGGTGGGGGAGAGCGCCGGGCGGTCAATGCCGTCAATCCTGCCCACCACAAACAGTCCTGCCGCCATCAATGCACCCGTATTACCGGCAGAGATACATGCATCGGCATTTCCTTCTGCTACTTGCTTTGCAGCTAAAACCATTGAGGCATCTTTCTTACGGCGGACTGCCCGTACCGGTTCATCCGTTCCAAGGATTACCTCAGTTGTATGAAGGATTGAAATTCTCTCATGCCCTGTTAAAAATTCCTTAATTTTACTTTCGTCCCCAACAAGGGTAATATGTATATCAGAAAATTCTTGAACAGCCTTTATTGCACCAAGGACCATTTCTTTAGGGGCATGGTCGCCGCCCATTGCATCAATTGCAAGTTTCATTTTTGTCTCATCCCTTAATGATTTTTCGAACGGTACATTTCAAATTCTCCGGTAAAAACAAGCTCATTATTTACAAAACTATTGACCTCAACAAAGGTTCTCCCGAGATTGTCATCAATTTTCAACACCTTAGCCTTGGCAATTACCCGTTCATTTTGCTTTACTGATCGTTTAAATTGAATATTTGATTTCGCTGTTAAGGCTAGTTCATCATTGATAACAGCAACGGCCAAAGAATTTGCCTGTGCAAATAAATGATGGCCGCGGGCAATCTTATTCCGTTTAAAAACATGCTCTTCTTTGACATCCAAAATGGATATCGCACTTTGATCTAAATCTATATCAATAATTTCACCAATGATTTCATCAAGTGGCAATGAACGGACCTCATTGGAAAATCGCTTTTCAGCTACATTTTTAATTCGTTCCCTAAGTTCTGGTATCGATAACTCTAATCGATCGAGACGGATGGTTTGAACACTGACTTGAAATTTTTCCGCAAGCTCTTCATCCGTCGTAAATGGATTTTCTTTTATGGTAGAGGTTAGCAATTGCTGCCGTTCTTTTTTATTTCTTCTCATGATTTTACACCGTCCGAGCTCTTATGACTAGGTACTAATAGTAGTATAAAAGTAGAAAAAGCAGATTGCAAGAAATACTTTCACACTTGCCATCTGCTTCCTAGTTATTATTCATTAAATTCGTTAGAATTAGTCTAGTTTTTCTCCTTCTAGAACACCTGACCACTCAAGCTCATTCCGTAAAAATATATATTCTGTGGAAGACCAAAACGCTTTTGACTGAATCATCAATGCTGCATCATTTCTGGCAGTTTCTAGTGCCCGATAGTCATGGACCATATCTGCTACTTTAAATTCTGGAATCCCGCTTTGTTTTTTCCCAAAGAAATCCCCTGGTCCACGCAGCTCTAAATCTTTTTCGCTAAGAACAAAGCCATCATTTGTTTCAGTCATAATTTTCATTCTTTCCTGACCGACTTCGGATTTTGGGGCCGCCAGCAAGATACAATAGGATTGATCACTACCTCTTCCGACCCGCCCTCTGAGCTGATGCAGCTGTGACAGACCAAACCTTTCAGCATCGTAAATCACCATCATTGTTGCATTTGGAACATTTACGCCCACTTCAACAACGGTTGTAGAAACAAGTATCTGAACGTCATTTACACTGAAAGCCTTCATAACGGTATCCTTTTCATCCGAGCTTAAACGGCCATGCATAAGGCCAACTTTATAACGGTTTTGAAAGTAATGGGTAAGGGTTGTATGAACATCGATAGCATTTTGAACATCAAGCTTGTCTGATTCTTCGATTAACGGACAAATGACATAGGCTTGATGGCCTTTGCCCAGTTCTTTTTCCACAAATCCGAGGACTCGATCTAGCATTTCAGGTTTTGCCCAATACGTTTCAATCCTTTTCCTGCCTGCTGGCATTTCATCAATGATCGATACATCCATCTCACCAAATACAGTTATAGCCAATGTACGGGGAATCGGAGTTGCAGTCATAAACAATACGTCGGGATTTTCACCTTTTTCCCTTAATATCCTTCGCTGTTCGACTCCAAAACGATGCTGCTCATCCGTAATCACAAAACCAAGATTTTTAAATGTTACCTCCTCCTGAATGAGTGCATGGGTACCAATCAAAATATCCACCTTTCCTTCAGCTAAGTCCTGTAGAACTTCACGTCTGCGTTTTCCTTTTACGGAACTAGTTAACAGTTCACAGCGAATCGCAAAAGGGTCTAATAAGCTATTAAGTGATTCGGCATGTTGTTCTGCTAATATTTCAGTTGGTACCATTAATGCTCCTTGAAAGCCTGCCGTTACGCTTGCATATAAACCAATTGCAGCAACGACTGTTTTTCCTGAACCGACATCCCCTTGTAACAAACGGTTCATGCGAAAGCCTGACTTCAAGTCTGCTAAAATTTCATTCACGACTCGTTTTTGAGCATTGGTTAACGGAAAAGGTAATGCTTCAATAAAAGTTTTTAATTTTGACTGCGAATAATTTTGAGATATTCCCGGTGATTGTTCTCTTTCAAATTTTCTTAAGGCCTGCATTTTAAGTTGGAACAAAAGAAATTCTTCATAAACAAAACGACGTCTTGCCTGCTTGACATCATCCGAGGTATTAGGAAAATGCATGGCCCGTAGTGCATCACGGCGGCCGAGCAGCCGATATTTATTTAAAAGTGATAGCGGTAAATTTTCTTCAATCTTATTTCCATATTGCTGATAGGCAAGGCTAATAAACTTCCGCATACCTTTTGTCGTCATTTTTTCTCTTAAAGCGTATACAGGTTCAAAATCATGCCCTTTTGCATTCGGGCCGACCTGCATTTCATTAGCCGTAATCGTTTGCCGGTGTGCATCCCATTTTCCTGTGACGGTAATGGTTTCATTGATTACGAATTTATTTTTTAAATAGGGTTGGTTAAAAAAAACCACCTTAATCAGATATCGTTCCACAAAAAGCCGAATGGTAATCTTTGATTTCTTTCTCCCATAATAGGCAAGAGAAGGCTCACTATGAACCTTCCCTTCTACCGTAATTTTCTCGTCATGCTGAACCTCCGTTAAGTCACGGAGTCGATAGTCTTGGTAACGATAAGGAAAATACTCCAATAAATCATGAATCGTATAGATTTTCATTTCTGCCAAGGTTTCAGCCGTTTCCCCACCAATTCCTTTTAAAACAGTAACGGATTGGTTTAATTCTGGATTCACTGTTCTTCTAGCGGAATACCGAAAATCTTCGCTTCTAGTTTGCGACCTGTCGGTGTTGCCGCCAAACCTCCCTGAGCAGTTTCTTTTAATGCAGTCGGCATATTCTGACCGATTTTATACATCGCGTCGATGACTTCATCACAAGGGATTCGGCTGGTAACCCCCGCTAAAGCCATATCGGCTGCGACCATAGCATTCGCTGCACCCATTGCGTTTCTTTTTACACAGGGTACCTCAACTAATCCAGCTACAGGATCGCAGACAAGGCCAAGCATATTTTTCAATGTAATGGCCATTGCCTGAGCACATTGATCTGGAGTTCCCCCGGCCATTTCAACAATGGCTGCCGCAGCCATTCCTGCGGCTGAACCTACCTCCGCTTGGCATCCCCCAGCGGCTCCGGAAATCGAAGCGTTATTTGCAACAACAAAACCAAAGGCACCGGCAGTAAATAGAAACGATACCATTTGTTCACGTGTTGGGTTCAATTTATTTTTCAAAGCAAATAATGTCCCTGGAACCACACCTGCTGACCCGGCAGTAGGCGTTGCACATATCGTCCCCATTGCAGCATTTACTTCATTGGTGGCAACCGCTTTGCTTACCGCATCTAGCACCGTTTCTCCTGTTAAAAAATTTCCTTTTTGAATATATGCTTGGAGAAGCACGGCATCCCCACCAGTTAACCCTGAGTGAGATTTTACCCCTTTGATTCCACGTTCTACAGCTTCCTCCATGACCCGCAAATTACGGTCCATAAAGGCAATGACCTCTTCTCTGGATCGGCCGGTAACAGTGACTTCCTGTTCGATCATAATTTCTGAGATTTTTTTATTTTGACTATTTGCAAGCTCTACTAGTTCAGCTACATTTCGAAACACAAGCCTTCCTCCTCTTTGATGTGTCCATTCCCGCTTTTTTCTATTGTCCAGCTTAAGCGCCTAGGCGCTTAGCTTTTCGTTTAATCTACAATTTTAGTTGCTTTCAGTATATTCGGAAGCTGTTCTAATTCGTTAATTAGCTTATCATCTATATTTTGGTCTACTTCAATCGTCATAAGGGCCAATTTCCCCACCTCTTTTCGAGAAACCTCCATATGTCCGATATTGATTTGATATTTGGCAAGTGTATTGGCAACGCTTGCAATCGTTCCAAATTTGTCATTATGAACCACTAAAATGGCTGGATGATTGCCAGATAGCTTTAGTTCGAAACCATTTAACTCGGTTATTTCAATTTTACCCCCGCCAATAGAGATACCCACAAGTTCAAGTTCCCCATTATGATCACCCAGAATGATTCGTGCTGTGTTTGGATGATCGGTTACCGCATCTTCCTCAATAAAGCGAAGCTTCATTCCTTTTTCTTTCGCAATATCAATTGCATGAATAATCCGAACATCATCCGTATCAAAATCTAATAATCCACCAACAATGGCAACATCTGTCCCATGCCCTTTATAGGTTTTCGCAAAAGAGCCATATAAGGAAATGTTCGCCCATTTTGGCTCTCTTCCAAACAAACTTCTTGCCACCCTGCCGATTCGCGCCGCTCCTGCCGTATGTGAACTTGATGGCCCTATCATAACAGGTCCAATAATGTCAAACACACTTCTATATTTCAAATGAGTTCTCTCCCTTATGTTTAATCTATCTATAGGTCAAAATTATTTTAGGAAAATTTTTAGAAGGACGAGCACCTCTTTTGCACATAAAAAGAAGGGGTCTCCCCCTTCTATTGTATCTGTTCCTTATTCAATTGAAAAGATAAAAGAATATAATGGCTGAGCACCGTTGTGAACCTCAATTTCCACGTCTGGATACTGTCCTTCCACATATTCCGCAAGCATTTTTACTTCCTCTTCGGTAACATCTTCACCGTAAAGAATCGTCAGGATTTCTGAATCATCATCGAGCATTTTGACAAGCAATTCTTCAGCCGCTTTAATTTTCCCCTTGTTTTTTACAATAATTTTCCCTTCGGCGATTCCCATGAAATCACCTTTTTCAATTTCCAAACCGTCAATTTGTGTATCACGGACGGCAAAGGTAATTTGTCCCGTTTTCACATGCTGCATTGCATCCTTCATTGCCGTATTATTCGCTTCCGCATCTGTGGAAGGATTAAAAGCTAATAATGCTGCTAATCCTTGAGGGACCGTTTTAGACGGAATCACATAGATATCTTCCTCTGCAACATCTGCAGCCTGCTGTGCAGCCATAATAATATTTTTATTGTTTGGTAAAATATAGACCTTTTTTGCATTTACTTCCTTAACAGCTTTCACAATATCCTCGGTACTCGGGTTCATTGTCTGGCCGCCCTCAATTACTGCATTTGCTCCGATACTCTTGAATAATTCTGCAATACCGGAACCCATTGAAACAGTAACAATTCCAAATTCTGCTTTTTCTTTTTGGATGTTTTGTTTATCAGAAACCAGTGGGGTATGAGTTTCACCTACAATATTGGAATGCTGCTGCCGCATGTTTTCAATCTTCATATTGATAAGGCTGCCATAACGCTGCCCATAATTTAAAACTTCTCCCGGCTTTTCTGAGTGGATATGCACTTTAACTAGTTCTTCATCCGCAATGACGAGTAAAGAATCTCCTAATTTGCTAAGATCATTCCGAAACACTTCTTCTTTAAAGGGGTGTTTCACTGCCTTATCACTTTCAAATTTCACCATGAATTCGGTACAGTAGCCAAATACGATATCTTCTGTATTGATATGACCTTGTACACTCTTATGATGTTCGGCACTCACCATCTCATCCATAGAAGGAAGAGCGGCAGGTGAATCCGGAAGCTTTTCTCCTTTTAATTCTGCTAAGAAACCTTCATAGACAAATACTAACCCTTGACCACCACTATCAACCACTCCGACTTCCTTCAATACAGGAAGTAAATCAGGTGTCCGTTTTAAAGAAGCTTTCGCCTCCTTTAAAACCTCCTCCATGATTGTGATTACATCATCAGTTTTTTGAGCGGCCTGTACTCCCTTTTTTGCGGAATCCTTTGCAACTGTTAGAATTGTCCCCTCAACTGGTTTCATAACTGCTTTATAAGCTGTTTCAACTCCGGATTCTAATGCCTGCGCAAAATCCTTGCCCGAAATGTAGGGTTTATTTTCAACCGCCTTGGCAAAACCGCGGAATAATTGAGAAAGAATAACTCCCGAGTTCCCGCGGGCACCCATTAGTAGTCCCTTTGAGAGGGCCACGCCTACCTTTCCAATATGTTCCTGAACATTATTTCTAACTTCCTTTGCCCCTGAGGTCATGGATAAGTTCATATTTGTACCGGTATCACCATCGGGCACGGGAAAAACGTTCAACGCATCAACCATTTTTGCATTTGCAGAAAGATGATTTGCTCCTTGTATCACCATTTCCGCAAAACGTTTTCCATCTAAAGCTGTTATTGACACAAACCTTCCTCCTTACAGAGGTTCGTAACACGAACTTATGGGTTCGTCACTCGAACTCCCTGAACGTAAATATTTACCGAGTCAACGGCAAGTCCAACAGTTTTATCGAGGGTGTATTTAACCTTTGATTGCACGTTGTGGGCAACCTCGGAAATTTTCGTTCCATAGCTGACAATTATATACATATCAATATGTACTTCCTCATTATCTTGGCGAACAATAACTCCACGTGTAAAATTCTCTTTTCTTAATATTTCGGTAAGACCGTCTTTAATTTGATGTTTTGAAGCCATACCGACGATTCCATAACAATCGATTGCTGCTCCTCCAGCGATGGTAGCGATTACTTCATTTGAAATATCAATTTGTCCGAACTTTGTTTTTAATTCAATGGACATGAATCGTTCCCCCTTTTGGAAATTGCTCCTTGACTACAGTCATTTTACTATAGTCGCTACAATAATAAAAGCCATTCCTCATATTATGAGCTTTTAATAACAATGGATGTCAAGGAATTTTTCTTGAAACCTTTTCTAACAAGTATTGCAATCGTACAGGTTGTATGATAAATTATTAAGGTATCTTTAGGCTAGAAAATATGGCACGCCCATTTTTCTATATCCAGATGGAAGCATCTGAAAATGTAAATGCTGTATAAAGCTTTTGGTGTTAAGGAGGGAAATCATTATGCCACGTAAATGTGTTGTAACTGGAAAGAAAACCACGACTGGTAACGCACGTTCTCACGCTATGAACGCAAACAAGCGTACATGGGGTGCTAACCTACAAAAAGTACGTATCCTTGTTGACGGAAAGCCTAAGCGTGTTTGGGTTTCTGCAAGAGCGTTAAGATCTGGTAAAGTAGAACGCGTTTAATAATGTTTTGATTGGGCATCCATATAGGATGCCCTTTCTTTTATAAAATCTTCATCCCTTCTTAAAACAAAAAGCACCCGTAAACGGGCGCTTGAAACTTATAAATATCTCTATTCTTTTTTGTTAAAAGCCCCTATCATGGCTCGGACAAGTCCACCTAAAAATTTCGGCAGTTTAATGGTATAGAATTTCATATTGTCCCTCCTCAACGTCATCCACATCTCTTTTTTCAAAAGCCCTTACCATATTATTCAATCGAATGAAATCAGTACCATCTTAATCATGACTTCTTATGACTATTAATATGCCTTCTGTAAATGAAAAAGTACCATATTCACTAATAAGTTCATTACTAATACATAGTGTGGATCCGAGGGAAATATGACGATTTTTTAATGGATATTTAAAGCCTTCAAGGGTAAGGTTTTCAACGTTTGGAGTAACAGGAATAAACGAAATGTATTTTTTATCGGATCTTTTTGCAATTTGAAAGCTTCCCGGCCCCTTCACCCAAACCTCATTGAGTCGATCAATTATGTAAACAGATGTCTGATTTTGCTGTAATAATGAGTGGAGTAATAATTGGACATTGGCAAATAAATGATCAAGTCTGCCCCCGGTTGCCCCAAATAGTCGGATTTTATCTGGGTTTTGTTTTAAAGCCCACTCCAAAGCCAGCTCCATATCCGTTTCATTTTTTTCCGGATGGAACCGATTTAGATGATTGACCTTACTTTCAATAAAAGCCAGTTCTTCGGGTGTAACCGAATCAAAATCGCCAAAAGCAATTTCAGGAGTAATGTTTCGTTTTAAAAGTTGATAAACTCCCCGATCCACTCCAACCCATACCACATCTGATTCTGAAAAAAGGGCTAATTCAGGGAGGTCCTCTTCAGGGCCTCCAGCCAGGATATTGATAATCATATAAACAACCTTCTTTCCAGAAGCAAAAAGCCAGCTCTCGCCGGCTTCTCTCCTTACTAACCTCTAATTGTCGATATTGCTCTTGCATAGTCATCTTCATTATAAACTGCTGACCCTGCAACAAGGACATTAGCTCCTGCTTCAATGCAAAGTTTAGCAGTTTCAGGATTTACTCCGCCATCAATTTCAATTTCAAGTTTCCGGCCCTTTTGCTCTGCGAGTTCTTTTACCTTTTTTATTTTAGGCAGAACTTCAGGAATAAATTTTTGCCCCCCAAAACCAGGGTTAACCGACATTAATAATACCATATCAACATCTGCAATAATATGCTGTATCGTCTCCACAGGAGTCGCTGGATTTAAAACAACCCCAGCTTTAATCCCTAAAGATTTGATATGATGGATGGTACGATGGAGATGACGGCATGCTTCTACATGCACGGTAATAATATCTGCCCCCGCCTTTACAAATGTTTCGATATATTGGTCGGGATTTTCAATCATTAAATGGACATCAAGCGGCAGTTTTGTAACGGGACGAATTGCTTCAACAATTAAAGGACCAATCGTGATATTTGGCACGAAATGTCCGTCCATGACATCAACATGAATATAATCCGCTCCAGCTTTTTCTACCGCCAAAATTTCTTCTCCCAATTTAGAAAAATCCGCTGAAAGGATTGAAGGTGCAATTTTTACCATGGTTAGTACCTCGGCTTTCTCTCTTTAATTTCCTTTAGAAAATCCAAATAATGTTCATAACGATAGGTTGGAATTTCTCCTAAATCTACCCCCGCTTTCACCCCACACTTTGGTTCACTTACATGTAGGCAGCCGCGAAATTTACAATTTTCACTGGCCTTTGCTATTTCGGGAAAACAAAAAGTCAAATCCTCAGCCTCTATATTGGTAAACTCCAATGAACTGAAACCAGGAGTATCAGCTATCAGCCCATTGCCAATTTTAATTAACTCAACATGCCTTGTTGTGTGCTTCCCCCTGCCAAGATGTGTTGATATATCATTGGTTTTCAATTCGAGGTCTGGCCGCAGGACATTTAATAAGGATGATTTTCCAACTCCTGATTGGCCGGCGAAAACAGATATTTTATTCTCAACATGCGGGTTTAGCCGTTCAATCCCCGTTTCTGTTTCCGATGAAGTAAGGATGACCTCATAGCCGGCCTTTCGATACTGCTCGGCATATTCCGAAATGGTTTGTAATTCTTCCTTTGTTGTAAGGTCCATTTTTGAAATACAAATAAGCGGCTGAATATGATTAAATTCAACCAAGACAAGAAAACGGTCTAATAAAACTGTGCTAAAGTCTGGTTCAACTGCTGAAAAAACAAGAATAGCCTGATCTACATTAGCAATGGGCGGACGAATTAACTCATTTTTCCTTTGCTTTACCTCAAGGATATATCCTTCTTGATCATTTTCGGCTTGAAAAATGACTTCATCACCAACCAGAGGGGTAATCTTATTTTTGCGAAAAACCCCTCTTCCGCGGCATTGAATTAGTTCTTCATTGTGAAGAACATAATAAAATCCACTTAATGCTTTGACAATTTTTCCTTCTGGCATAGCAACACTCCTTGCCTGTTCCTTACTTATTCCATATTGATGATTTTATAATCAAGCCTCATTCATGCCGCTAGGCTTATTGTTCCTCTTCATCAGAGTATTTCCTATTCTCATCAATAATTACTTCGTTATCTCGGATTACCTTATACCCTGCTTTTTTGCCATAAGGAATTATTAGTTCAATCATTTTTTTGGTATCCTGAGTAATGGCAAAACTTTCAGCCGGTTCTGTCATACTATGATTCATATCTTCAATAAAGATTCGAACCTCCTGCGGTGTCCCCGGTGTTGCCGGTTCATAAGGGATGCTCAATTCAATTGAAACATTCTTAGGCGGTTTTTCCTCTTTCCCTTTAGAGATAACGACTGAAATTTGATCACCCTTTTTTAATTGTGCGCCCGGCGCAGGTGATTGGGAAATAACCATACCTTTCGGAATCTTATCATCATATTGTTCTTCTGAGGCATCAATGACAAATCCCGACTCATCCGCATAATCCTCTGCCGCTTTTTTTGTATATTGCGTCAAGTCTTTTAAAGTAATTCTCTCTGGTCCCTTACTTACCTCGAACTGCAAAGCGGTATCCTCAGGTACAATATTTTCTCCACTAACGGGATTTTGGCTGATAATGGTCCCAGGGTCGCTATCCGCGAACACTTCGGTTTTAATGATATCTTTAAAGTTTTTACTTTCTAATAATTGAACGACATCATTATATTGGCGCCCAGTATAATCTGACAGTTCGTATTTTTCTTTTCCTGAACTAATATAAATCGTAACTTTTTGATCTTCTTTAACCGTATTTCCTGCCTCCGGGTCTGTTTTTATAACATGCCCTTCCACTACTTTTTCATCAGTTATTTCTATTTTTTCTCCTGCTTGAAGACCTTCTAACTTCAGCTTTGAAACGGCATCATTAACATTCATTCCGCTAACATCCGGAATTTTTATATCTTTTGAAGATAATAGGCCTGGTAAAACTAAAAAAGAAAAAAGTCCGAGAAGTGCAAGTATAATAAAAGTAGAAATTAAGATAATCGGCCATTTTTTACGTTTCTTTTTGCCACTTCCATTTTTTACAGGTTCATTCGGTTGAATGATATTTTTATCGGTATTATGGACTAATGTTTCATCAAGATTTTGATAAGGTCGATCATTTGTGATGACTGGTATTGCCTTCGTTGCTTCCTCATCAATTGGGACAACAAACTTTCGCTCATCCATTCTTTCAGGGTTTAAGGCTGTTCTTAGATCCTCCTCCATTTCATCAACACTGTTATAGCGGTGGAAAGGATCCTTTGCTGTTGCTTTTAAAACAATGTTTTCAACACTTTGCGGGATGTTTGGATTCCATCTGCGAACGGAAGGAGTTTCCGATTGAAGATGCTTCAAAGCAATTGAAACAGCCGACTCACCCGAAAATGGAAGTCTTCCAGTTAATAATTCAAACATCACAATACCCAGTGAATAAATATCTGATTTCCTATTCGCCATGCCGCCTCTAGCCTGTTCCGGTGATAAATAATGGACAGAACCTAAAACGGAGTTTGTTTGTGTAATACTGGTTGCACTTAACGCCATCGCAATCCCAAAATCTGTGATTTTTACATTCCCATTTCGATCAATTAAAATATTATGTGGTTTAATATCCCGGTGAATAATATGATTTTGATGGGCATGGGAGATTGCCGAGGTCAATTGTTTCATGATATCAATTGCCTCTTCCACATGAAGTGCTGACCGTCCCTGTATGTATTGCTTTAATGTTTGGCCATCTACATATTCCATGACTATATAATAAATGGAATCTTCTTCACCTACATCGTAAATACTAACGATATTGGGATGGACTAGACTGGTTGCGGATTGGGCTTCTCGATGAAATCGGCGAATAAATTCCTCATCATTGGCAAAATCAAGACGCAAGATTTTAACTGCAACATCGCGATCTAAAATCATGTCATGCGCTAAATAAACATTTGCCATTCCACCTCCGCCGATCATTTCAAGGATTTTATAGCGGCCGCTTATTCTTTTCCCAATAATCATTTATTTTCACCCTCTTTCATTCTCATCATCGAACGCTACTATGATTAGGGTGATATTATCTTCGCCGCCATTATCATTGGCTATTTTAATCAGTGTTTCCGCTTTCTCCTCTAGAATCTCTTCGTTTTGGAGAATTTGAACCATTTCCAGTTCTTTTACTTTATTCGACAGACCATCTGAGCATAAAAGAAGGAAATCGCCTTCCTCAAACATAATTGTTTTGAAATCAATTTTTATCTCCAGTTCTGTTCCTAAAGCCCTAAGGATTACGTTCTTTCTTGGGTGATGTTCCGCATCCTCTTTTGAAATCTGGCCAGAGCGGACCAATTCATTTACTAGTGTATGATCCTCTGTCAACTGTTGAAATCCGCTCTCATTTAAAATATAAGACCTGCTGTCTCCGACGTGTGCAACGGATGTAAAACGATCTGTCGCAATAATTGCCTCGATGGTCGTTCCCATCCCCTCACACTCCGGATGACTTTTTGAATGCTCAAACAACAGCTTATTCACTTGATTGATATGCGTTTTAAGCCACTCTTCGGCCTGGTCCGCTGTTTGTAATCCTTCTGCTTGCTCCCATAAATCCTTTAAGTGTTGAACGGTCATTTCACTGGCAATATCACCAGCCAAGTGACCGCCCATCCCATCTGCTACAATCGCAAGAAAATGCCCATCCTTATTTTGGAAAACGCCGCCATTATCTTCATTATTTTGACGAACTTTTCCTTGATCCGTCTTAAAAACAGCTTTCACTTATCTTCACCTCGTCTCCTCTTTCCGCTCCTTTGCACGAAGTTGTCCACATGCTGCATCAATATCATGGCCGTGCTCTCGGCGAATTGTAACATTTATTCCACGCTTTTTAAGCGTTTTTTCAAAGGCAAAAATTTGATTTTTTGGAGTACGGACATAATCACGTTCCGGAACATAGTTAACAGGGATAAGATTGACATGGCATTTGATCCCCTTTAACAATGCGGCAAGTTCCTCAGCATGTTCTACAGAATCATTGACACTGCCAAAAAGTCCGTATTCAAAGCTGATTCGTCTTCCCGTCTTATCGATATAATACCGTACCGCTTTCATTAAGTCATCAAGTTTATATGCTTTATTGATCGGCATTAATCTCGATCTTAATTCAGTATTTGGGGCATGCAGGGAAATAGCAAAATTAATCTGCATATCTTCATCAGCAAATTGATAAATTTTTGGAATAATGCCGCTAGTGGAAACGGTAATGTGACGTGCACCAATATTCAAAGCTTTATCATGATTAATGATTTTAAGGAAGGATAGCATGTTATCATAATTATCAAACGGTTCTCCAATCCCCATAATCACAACCGAACTTACTCTTTCATCTGTTTCATCAAGTGCCTGCTGCACATTGACAACCTGCGCAACGATTTCTCCTGCTTCTAGATGTCTTTTTAACCCGCCAAGCGTCGATGCACAAAAGGTGCAGCCGATTCGGCATCCTACCTGTGTGGTAACACAAACTGAGTTCCCGTAGTCATGCCGCATGAGCACTGTTTCGATGGAATAGCCATCATGCAATTCAAATAAAAATTTAATCGTGCCATCCGATGACGTTTGTTGAATAACGGTTTTTAATGTGGTGACTACAAAATGATGTTCGAGTTTATCTCGCAGGTCTTTAGATAAATTACTCATCTCGTCAAAGGAGGTAATTCGTTTTTTATATAACCAATCAAAGATTTGCTCTGCCCGAAATGGTTTTTCTCCATTTTCTGACAACCATTCCTTTAATTCATGGAGCTGCAAAGAATAAATAGATGGTTTTTTGTTGTCCAATGTTGTTTGAGTCTCTGTTGTTTTTAGTTGTTCCAACTGTTACCCCTTCTTTCTTAAAACTGCAATATAAAAGCCATCCGATCCGAAATCCTGAGGGAAAATTTGTACATCGAAACCAGTAATCAAAGGTTGAATAGCTTCGGGCATACGGTCTTTAAAGGTCATATCTCCCGCAAAATCGGGATGATCCTGTAAAAACGTTTTTAATGTCTTCTCATTTTCCTCTTTATCAACGGTACAGGTACTATAGACAAGGATTCCACCTTTTTTCACTAAAGGTGAAACAGCATTTAATAATGTTTGTTGAATCTTACTTAAATGTAGGATATCTTCTTCTTTTTTCGTATATTTCATATCAGGTTTTCTTCTGATTACACCTAGACCTGAGCATGGTGCATCCAATAAAACCCGATCAAATGATTCTGCAGGATATTCTTCTCCAACACCCCTTGAATCCATTACTATTGTTTTAATATTACCCAAACGTAAACGCTTAGCATTGTCTTGAATTAATTTCACCTTATGTTCATGCAAATCAATCGAATATATAACGCCTGTACTTTGCATTTTTTCAGCGATGTGTGTACTTTTCCCACCTGGTGCTGCACAGGCATCTAAAATTTTCTCATTTTCTTTAGCACCTAACGCATAGGCAGCAAGCATTGAGCTTTCATCTTGAATCGTAAGCTTCCCCGTCTTAAAGGCTTTTGATGAGGCTAAGTTTCCCTTCAATGAGTGAATCGCTTCCGGAATAATCGGACTCCTTTCAATTAGGAATCCTTCCTCATCAAGTTCCTCGATACATTCTCTAACGGTGGTTTTTGTCAGGTTAACTCTTGCCGTTTGTAATGGAGCCAAGATGTTCATTTCACACATTTCTCTTGTTTTTTCATAGCCAAATTGGTCCACCCATCTTGAAACAAGCCATTCAGGATGACTTGTCTCGATAGAAAGCCGCTCTATTGGATCATTAACCTCGTCGAGGGCTGGAAGTCCTTCGCGTTGGATGCTGCGAAGTACACCATTTACCAAACCGGCGATCCCTTTGTGGCCGCGCCTTTTAGCAATTTCAACAGCTTCATGAATCGCTGCCCGATCCGGAATTTTATCAAGATAAACCATTTGGTATAGCGTCAATCTTAAAAGATGCAGCACCCAGTTTTCTAATTTCTTACTATTTTTAATAAAGGGCTTTAAAAAGAAATCCAACGCCATTTTTCTTTGAAGCGTACCATAGGTTAATTCTGTTAATAGGCCTATATCTATAGAAGGTATTTGGTTTTTCTCAATTGTACTATTTAATAATAAGTTGCTGTAAGATTGATTTTTTTCTATTGCTGCCAGCAAGTCCATTGCAGCTTCACGCACATTTTTTCTTTTTGATGTCATATTACTCTCCAAGTCTCTCGCCAGTGGAAATTTTTGAGCCTGCACCTCGTAAAAAATCTTTACCCGTCATTTTTGTTTTACCTGAAGGCTGAAGTTCCGTTATTTTAATCGCGGTTTTATTTCCAGTGCTAACCACTAGTCCATCCGGTTCGGTTCCGACGATTATACCTGGTATCTCACTTTTCGTACTAGATACCTTTTCGGCTTCCCAAATCTTCAGAACCTGGCCATTCATCAATGTAAAGGCAACTGGCCAAGGATTTAAACCGCGGATATGATTATAGATTTCTTCCCCTGTTTTGCTCCAATCAATTTTTTCCTGCTCCCGTTTGATGTTGGAGGCAAAGCTCGCTGCAGCATCCTCTTGCGGAATCGGAGTAAGACTGCCTGCTAGCAACTTAGGAATGGTTTCTGATAACAGATCCGCACCTGCTTTACTTAATTTCTCGTGGAGTGTTCCTACATTGTCTTCATCCGTAATTGGGACTTCGACTTGTGTTAAAATATCTCCGGCATCAAGTTTTTCCACCATATACATAATGGTAATTCCCGTTTTCTTTTTTCCTTGAATAATCGCATAGTGAATTGGAGCACCGCCGCGAAGTTCCGGAAGCAGGGAAGCATGAACGTTAATGCATCCTAGTGGTGGAGCTTCTAAAAGTGTTTTTGGTAAAATTTGTCCAAATGCTGCTGTAACGATTAAATCCGGCTCAAGTGCCAGAATTTTTTCAAGTTCTTCTTTTTCTCGGATTTTTTCAGGCTGATAAACCGGAATTTCATGCTTTAAAGCCTCTACTTTCACAGGCGGAGGAGTTAACACTTTTTTTCTGCCAACCGGGCGATCCGGCTGAGTCACCACCCCAATAACTTCATAACCATCATCGATGATTCGGCGCAATACTGGTACGGAAAAATCAGGCGTACCCATAAAAACAATTTTGGTCATTCCGGTTCTACTCCTTTTAACTCTTCTTCCTCAAGATATCTTATTACCTTGGAAGTAAACAAAACTCCATCAAGGTGATCCATTTCATGCTGAATCGCCCGGGCAAGGAATCCTTCTGCTTCAAATGTATACTTTTTCCCTTTTCTGTTTAATGCTTCAATCTTTACATAATTAGCTCTTGTGACATCTCCAAAAAGGCCAGGAAAGCTCAAACAGCCTTCAGGTCCTGTTTGTTCCCCTTCAGCCTCTAAAAGCCTTGGATTAATCATTTCAATCGTGCCATGTTCATCATCAATATCAACAATGGCAATTCGCACGTCAAGACCTATTTGCGGGGCCGCCAGCCCAACTCCATCATATTGAATCATTGTATCATACATATCATCTAGTAATTTTCCAAGCTTCCGGTCAAACTTTGTGACAGGTTTGCACGGCTGCTCTAAAATCTCCGCTGGGTAATTTACAATTTTACGTATTGTCAAATCTGTTCCTCCCTATATTTGGTTGTATATAGGATAAAAAATAAGAATATTATTACTACTTATTTTCACCAAAAGTTTCTATTCATAATCGAAAACGTCATATAATCAAGCAGCCTACATCAAAATAAACGGATTTAAATCAATTGAGACTTGTAATCCATGGGCCATATCTTTTTGATATTGATCAAGAATTGTTTTTAGCGTTTTGGAAAGGTCTCTCTCCCGCTTGTATTTTATCAAACATTGATAGCGATATCTATTATTAATACGGGGAATAGGCGAGGCTGTTGGTCCTAAAACAACCGTTTCATTCGATACCCTCGAGCGGACATAACCTGCAATTTTCTCCGTTACTGAAACGACTGTCATCAACTGCTCATGACTGACGGTAATAAGGGTTAAATAGTAAAATGGCGGGTAGTGATGGACTTTTCGAACCATCATTTCTCTGTTGTAAAAAAGGTCATAATCCTGAGTACCTGCAAGCTCAACACTATAATGCTCCGGGGTATAGGTTTGAATAATTACCTCTCCCGGTAATTGGTGCCGACCTGCTCTCCCGCTAACTTGTGTTAATAATTGAAAGGTTTTTTCAGAGGATCGAAAATCGGGAAGATGAAGCATCGTATCGGCTGAAAGGACCCCAACAAGTGTGATGTTGGGAAAATCAAGTCCTTTTGCTATCATTTGCGTCCCTAAAAGAATATCGGCTTTACCATCCTGAAACTCTTGTAAAAGTTTTTCATGTGACCCTTTTCGGCCAGTCGTGTCTACATCCATACGAATAATTCTTGCCTCAGGTAAAATTTTTCCGAGTTCTGCCTCCACTTTCTGTGTACCTGTCCCAAAATACCGTATATGTTCACTTAAGCATTCTGGGCATTGCTTCGGTACATAGCTTTCATACCCACAATAGTGGCATTTCATTTGTTCACTTGCGCGATGGTAGGTTAAGGATATATCGCAATTCGGACAATTAATTACATAACCACAATCCCGGCACATCACAAACGACGAATGTCCGCGTTTATTTAAAAATAAAACTGATTGCTGCTTTTTTTCTATACGGTCCTTCAACTTATCGAATAAGTTTCGTGAAAACATGGAACGATTTCCTTCCCGCAATTCTTCACGCATATCAATGATTTCCACTGATGGAAGGGCTTGATTATTCATCCTGCTTGGAAGTGACAAAAGCTTATACACCCTTTTCTGAGCCCTTGCAAATGATTCCAGCGAGGGGGTAGCACTTCCAAGCACGACCGGACAATTATAGGTTTCCGCGCGTTTAATGGCAACATCACGTGCATGATAACGCGGCATGTCCTCTTGCTTATAACTTGTTTCATGTTCCTCATCGATAATAATAATTCCCAGGTTTTCAAAAGGAGCAAAAATGGCTGACCGTGCTCCAACCACCACACTCACTTCTCGGCGTAAAATTTTCCGCCATTCATCGTATTTTTCTCCGGCCGACAATCCGCTGTGCATGACCGCAACAAGATTTCCAAACCTTCCTTTGAAGCGATTTACCATTTGCGGAGTGAGCGCTATTTCAGGCACAAGCACAATCGCTTCTTTTCCCTTTTCAAGGCAATCCTGAATCGATTGCAAATAGATTTCCGTTTTACCACTACCGGTAACCCCATAAAGTAAAAAAACCTCATGCTGTTTTTCATTAATAGAATTTAAAATCGGCTCAATAGCTTTCTGCTGGTGCTCAGTTAACGGTAAGCTGAAGGTCCGTTCAAATGTTCGATGCTCAAACGGGTCCCGATAAACTTCTGCATCCCTTTCCAAAAGAATTTGTTTTTCAATTAGTGCATTAATTGTACTCTTAGTGGTATGTAAGTCATCTAATAATTGTTTTAGTTCAATTTCACGATAGTTTTCGATAAAATACCTGAGTACTTCCTTTTGTTTCGCGGCTCTTGCCGGTATTTGTTCCATTTCAGCTGTTAATTCCGGTAGAGGTAGCAATGGCCGAATCATTTTAATTTGTTTTTTTTTGAGTTTTCCCTTTACCTCATAGATCACCTCAAGATGGCCTTTAGCCGCTTCCCGCTGGAGCTTAGGTACAATCCCGGACTTTAATGCCTCGTCCCAATGAATGGTTCCGTCTTGATGAAAGAATGACGGAAGGGGCTCCGGTAAATCATTAAGCTTGGTGCCGCTGGCAAGTTTTACTTTTTTCTGATATTTTGCTTTTAAAGCTGCAGGCAGCATCGCTTGATAAGCAAAAATCTTAAAACAAAGAGTGTGTTCCGTCAGCCAGTTTCCTAGCTCCAGTAATTCTTTATTTAAAACCGGTTCAAGGTCCATCGGCTCACATATTTCTCTCAACTGTTTAAATTCTGATTGGTTCTTCAGCTCCGTTACAAACCCTTGAATCTTTCTGGGACCAAAAGGAACGATTACCCTCATTCCCGGCTGTATCGTATCCTTCCATTGGTCCGGAATTAAATAATCAAAAGGCTTATCGGTTTGTTTTGTCGGGACATCGACAATAACACTAGCAATTTTCATTTTCAGCCAAGTCCTTTATCATAGAGGAAATTTCTTCAATAATTTTTTCAGCAACGGCTTGTTTAGACATGATTGGCAATTCCTTGACCGTTCCGTCCCGTTTAAACAGCGTGACAATATTTGTTTCCGTTCCAAACCCCGCCCCCTCAGCCTTAACATTATTGGCAACAATTAAATCTGCATTTTTGCCATGTAATTTTTTGCGGGCATATTCCTCTACATTATTGGTTTCAGCAGCAAAGCCAATCAGTACCTGCTTATTTTTCCTTTTTCCAAGCTCAGCTAAAATGTCCTTGGTCCTTTCAAGTTCAATTACCGCATCCCCAGGTTGTTTTTTAACCTTTTGTTCATGGATAATTTTTGGGCGGTAATCGGCAACTGCAGCCGTTTTAACCACAACATCGGCATCGTCAAAAAACTGAAGTGCTGCTTTGTACATTTCCTCCGCACTTTCTACCTTTATTACCTTTATTCCAACAGGATCTGGCAAGGAAACCGGTCCGGAAATCAGAACCACATTTGCTCCCTTTTTTCTAGCCTGTTCTGCAAGAGCATAACCCATTTTTCCTGTCGAGTGATTCGAAATAAACCGGACCGGATCAATTTTTTCCCTTGTCGGTCCTGCAGTAATGACTACGTTTTTTCCCTTAAGTAAGGAAGCGTCTTTTTGAAAATACGACTGTACCAACTCAACTATTTTTTCAGGCTCTTCTAAGCGTCCTTTTCCAATATAGCCGCAGGCAAGATAGCCTTCACTTGGTTCAATAAACTGATACCCATACTCCGCTAAAATAGCCAGATTCTTTTTCACAGCCGGATGGTCATACATATGTACGTTCATTGCCGGTGCAATCCATACAGGTGCTTGCGTTGCTAATAATGTAGTTGTCAGCATATTGTCCGCAAGTCCGTTTGCAAGCTTGGCGATTGTATTGGCGGTTGCGGGTGCAACGAGAATCAGATCCCCCCAATCTGCAAGGTTGATATGGGCTATGACACTTGGGTCTTTTTCATCAAAAGTATCTATATAGACTTCATTCCGTGATAATGCCTGAAAGGTTAATGGGGTTACAAATTTTGCAGCAGACTCACTCAAAATCACTTTCACCTGTGCGCCTGCCTGTACTAGTTTGCTTGTTAAGGCAGCAGCTTTATATACAGCTATTCCCCCAGTAACACATAATACGATTTTTTTATCCTGTAACATAAAGAACCCCCGCTTCTATTCCACACTTTGTCATTTCTTTTATTATGCTAGAAAGCCGTTAAATTTTCATCTATTTCCTCTTTTTTTCAACAAAATGCGACATTTTCTTATAAAATAACTTGACTGTTGAATTCCGCTCCAGGCTCTTCGCTTTCCGTGGGCGGTCCGGGGAGCCTCCTCGTCGCTTACGCTCCTGCGGGGTCTCCCCTGCCCCGTACTCCCACAGGAGTCTTCGCGCCTTCCGCTCCAATCAATGTTTTTTCAAAAAATAATAATTTGACCTTTAACACTCCCAAAATAAAAAAGCCTGACACATAAGGAGTCCCTTTGCCGTCAGACCTTCTTTTTATGATTTCCTTAAGGAATAAATCTAAATTATTCCGCTGAAGTTTCAGCTTTTTTGGAAATGCGGTACGTTAGTTCACCGCTATAAATTTCCTCAAGTGCTTTTCCCACAAACTTATAGGAAACATATTTAGGC
The DNA here is from genome assembly GCF_016107705.1 of Neobacillus cucumis. The sequence goes on along the minus strand of NZ_JAEHGC010000005.1, from coordinate 139,734 downwards.
AATTTTTCATCTCTTGCTTGCTGCATAACACGAGCGCGTTTTGCAGCCACAGAAACAAGCGAATATTTTGAGTCAATTTTTTCAAGTAATGAATCAATAGAAGGATATAACATTCTATTCAACCTCCAGCAATTTTTTATAGCGGTACTCTACTCGTTCCCTGCGGCAATGTTCTGCCATGATAATGGCTTTAACTCGTTCACAAGCGAGCTCAACCTGGTCATTTTCCACAACATAATCGTATAATTCCATCATTTCAATTTCTTCCCGTGCAGACAGCATGCGATTATGAATTAAGTCCTCAGTTTCAGTTCCGCGTGTCACAATCCGGTTCTTTAATTCAGAAAGACTCGGCGGCATTAAGAAAATAAATAATCCCTCCGGAAATTTTTCACGAACCTGTCGGGCACCTTTTACTTCAATTTCCAAAAATACATCTTTTCCGGAGTCAAGAGTTTCTCTCACATAATCCACAGGTGTACCATAATAATTCCCAACAAACTCGGCATATTCTAAAAGCTTCCCTTGTTCGATTAATCTTTCAAACTCTTCCCGTTTCTTAAAGAAATAATCGACTCCATCCACCTCGCCCGCGCGGGGCTTGCGGGTGGTCATGGATATGGAGTATTCAAAGGCATTACCAGGATGTGAAAATATTTCTTTTCGGACCGTACCTTTTCCAACCCCTGATGGCCCCGAAAGTACGATAAGTAATCCTTTTTCCTGCATATTTCTAACATCCTACCCTTCATCAATAATTTCATCACGGTCGGCTAATCGATGTGCCACCGTTTCTGGTTGGACCGCCGATAAAATAACATGATCGCTATCCATAACAATCACAGCACGTGTACGTCGTCCATATGTTGCATCAATCAAGGAGCCACGATCCCGGGCATCCTGAATAATTCTTTTTATTGGAGCAGATTCCGGACTAACGATCGAAATAATTCGATTGGCCGAAACAATATTTCCATATCCAATATTAATCAATTTAATTGACATGTCTCTCATCCAATCATTAATAATATATTTTGACCGTGGAAAACCTTTTCTAAACAGGTACTATTCGATATTTTGAACCTGTTCCTTTAATTTTTCAAGCAAACTTTTGATTTCCACTACCTTTTTGGCAATGCCCGCATCATTAGCCTTGGATCCGATTGTATTTGCCTCTCTATTCATTTCCTGCACAAGGAAGTCAAGCTTTCTGCCAATTGGTTCCTGTTCATTTAGTGTTTGAATGAATTGACCGATATGGCTTTTTAGACGTGTAATTTCTTCATTAATATCTGCCTTATCGGCAAATACAGCAACTTCTGTTAGAATCCTTGTTTCGTCTATTTGACCCTTTACCAGCTCTTCCATTCGTTTCATTAGGCGCTCTTGATAGTTTTGAAGAACTAGTGGAGCAAACTCTTGTAGTTCACCGATATTTTTCTCTAATTGAGTTAAGGCGGAGAGCAAGTCCTTTTTAAGTTCCTCGCCTTCAGCCTGCCTCATCTGTTTTAATAAAATGACCGCTTCCTCTGTTGCAGTGAGGACTAAATTTTCAAGCTCTTCATTCCCTGATTCACTTTCTTCAATATGTATAAGTTCACTATTATTTAGTAAATCATGAAGGGTTACCTTTCCATCAAGCTCATACTTTTCACGGGCAATATTGATAAATTGGTAATATTCCTCTATTAATTTCCAGTCAACATGGATTTTGCGGGTAACAGCACTTTCCCCTTCGATGGTCACATAAACCTCAACTCTACCGCGGCGGATATGCTGATTTAATTTTTTTTTCATCTTATCTTCAATTTTCAAAAGCTGCCTTGGCATTCGAATATTAAATTCACAAAATCGGTGGTTAACGGTTTTCACCTCAACATTTACTGAAAATGCCCCCGATTCCTTTTTACTTCTTCCAAAGCCTGTCATGCTAATAACCATTCTGTATACACATCCAATCATATGTGATCGGTTAGTCAAAAAAGGTAATAGAGTTTCCTCTACTACCTTTTGGATTATATCATACTTTATTTTGTTTTTCTTAACAAAAATGAACCCGCTAGTAAAAAAGTTGGAACTGATGATAATCCCAAGATTAACAGCCAATCCTTTGCTAAAATCGGCAGGGTATGGAAAACAGGTTGTAATGGCGGATAATAAATGACGACCAGTACAAGCACTAAAGAAGAAATTACTGCCCAAACAAGATATTGATTTCCGAAAGGGTTTCTAGATAGTACCGACTTTTCACTCCTACAATCGAAAACATGAATCAACTGAGCCATTACAAGTGTTGCAAATGCGATTGTCTGGGCATAATCAAGACGACTCGAATCGTTTTGGTAGACGATCATAAATGCAAGTAATGTAACCAATCCAATAAGAAAACCTCTTGAAACCACTTTCCAGCCCAAACCTCTTGAAAAGACACCTTCATTTGGACTTCGCGGTTTTCGCTTCATGACATTTTCTTCAGGACGGTCAAGACCGAGTGCCATTGCAGGCAGCCCATCTGTTACCAGGTTTACCCAAAGAATTTGAATAGGTACCAAAGGCAACGGCAAGCCTAGGATCATGGCAAATAACATAACCAAGATTTCACCCACATTGGAGGCAAGTAAATAGCGGACGAATTTTCGAATATTTTCATATATATTTCTTCCCTCTTTAATAGCCGCCTTTATCGTTGCGAAATTATCATCTAACAATACGAGTGCCGATGCTTCTTTGGCTACATCGGTCCCGGTAATTCCCATTGCCACCCCGATGTCTGCAGCTTTAATGGCTGGTGCATCGTTTACCCCGTCACCGGTCATCGCCACAACATGTCCTTTATTTTGTAAGGCTTTGACAATTTTTAATTTATGCTCCGGAGAAACCCTAGCAAAAACAGATACATCCTCCACCACATTTTCTAAATCCTCAACAGACATATCAGACAATGCCTTCCCATCAAGAACCTTGCTTTTACTTGTTAGAATTCCTAGCTGCGAGGCAATCGCTTTTGCGGTAATGACATGATCTCCTGTGATCATGACGGTTTTAATGCCGGCTTCTTTACATTCTTTTACCGCATCCCTCACTTCAGGTCTTGGCGGGTCAATCATTCCTTGAACTCCAATAAAGGTTAATTTCTTTTCTGCTTCATGCTCGCTTATAATGACTGTATTTGCAGGAACCGGTTTAAAGGCAATGGCTATGGTTCTTAATGCCTTAGCGGCAAGTCCGTTGATGGCATCTTGAACTTTATTCTGAATTTCCTTCCCCAAATATTGTGTTTTCTCTTCCCAGAGGATGGATTCACAATTTCCCAATATAACATCAGGAGCCCCTTTAGTCACAATAAAATGCCTGCCTTGCTTATCCTTTACATGCATACTCATCATTTTTCTCGCTGAATCAAATGGAAATTCATTGATAACCGTAAATTCCTTTAATAAAGCAGGCCGGTCAAATCCGGCTTTCATTGCACTAACAAGGAGTGCACCTTCTGTTGGATCACCATCAAGAATAATTTCTTCTTCGTTCATGACTAAATCAGAGTGATTACACAGCATTCCAAAAATCAGCATTTGCTGAAGTGCTTTCTCATCCTTTGGATGAACTGTTTTTTCATTCCGATAAAATTGCCCTTGCGGTTGATACCCGACACCGTCCACAGTCCAAGTATGCCCGCTGCTCCATAAGTGCGTTACCGTCATTTTATTTTGCGTCATTGTTCCCGTTTTATCGGAACAAATAACGGAGGCACAACCAAGGGTTTCTACTGCTTGAATCTTCCTTACAATCGCATTTTTCTTTATCATCTTTTGGACGCCTAGAGATAATGCGACGGTTACAATCGCTGGCAGACCTTCAGGGATTGCCGCGACAGCTAGGGAAACCCCAGCTAAGAACATTTCATACAACTCATGTCCTTGGAAAACCCCAATTACCACAACAAGCACGGTCAATATTAATGCTACTGAGATAAGAATTTTCCCTAACTGCTCCAAACGGCGCTGCAGGGGTGTTTCCTGAGATTCAGCGTTTTGCAGTAAATCAGCAATTTGCCCCATTGCTGTTTTCATCCCGGTTGCAATAACAACCCCTAACCCGCTTCCTCTTGTAATCATCGTGCCCATAAAGCCGATATTCTCCATGTCACCAATACCGGGATTTGCTGTTTGTAAAGCATCTATCGATTTTGAAACGGGCACAGATTCACCCGTTAGAGCAGATTCTTCGATTTCTAAGCTTTTCGATTCAATGATACGGACATCCGCCCCAATCCGATCTCCGCTTGTAAATTTTAGAATATCGCCAATAACAATTTCTTTAGAAGGAATTTTTAGCCATTGTCCATCCCGTAAGGCTGATACTTGGGGTGCGGACAATTCCTTTAATGCCTGTAAAGACTTTTCTGCTTTTCGCTCTTGGAAAAAACCTAAAAACCCATTAATGATTACAATTGCAATGATTGCAATCGCATCAATATATTCGCCTAGTAGACCGGAAATTAATGTTGCCGCCAGCAGCACTAAAACCATAAAATCTTTAAATTGACTAAAAAATAAGAGTAAAGCCGATTGCTTTTCTCCCTCGTCTAATTCATTATGACCGTGCTGGGCTATGCGCTTTTTTACTTCCTCCGTTGATAAACCAGAAGAAAAGTCGGTTTCTAAGACCTTTTCTACTTGTTTAATCTCCATTTCATGGAACTTCATCCGACCATCTCACTTCCCCCTTTAATAGACTTACTCTAAAGAAAGCTTATTCGCACTCGTCCCAAAAAATGCTATGATAAAGTTTAAAATAAGACAGGTTTTAATTAAGTACGATATAATTGACCTATAAAGACAAGTAAAGGATGTTTTTCAATGTCATTTGATGGTTTATTTACAAAAGCAATGGTGGACGAACTTTCCCGTTCCTTAAAAGGCGGGCGGATTAATAAAGTTCATCAACCATATAAAAACGAAGTGATATTAACAATCCGGGCTAATGGTGTGAATCAAAAGCTGCTATTATCCGCACATCCTAGCTATGCCAGGGTTCAGCTTACAAATGAAGCATATGAAAATCCAAGTGAACCGCCAATGTTTTGTATGCTGCTTAGAAAGCATATTGAAGGATATATTTTAGAAGATCTTTATCAAGTAGATAATGACCGAATGATTATTTTTGAAATTAAAGGTCGGAATGAAATCGGAGATATTAGTTACAAACAGTTAATTATTGAGATTATGGGAAGGCATAGCAACATTGTTTTGGTTGATAAAAGCAGAAATATCATCCTCGATAGTATAAAACACGTATCCTTTGCCGTTAACAGCTACAGGGCGATTTTACCCGGACAGCCGTATGTCTTCCCTCCTGAGCAAAATAAGCAAAATCCCTTTCAAGCAGTGGAGGAAGATGTATTAAAGAAATTGGATTTTAACAGCGGTAAGCTTGACCGTCAACTTGTTGAGCAGTTTGCCGGTATTTCTCCAGTATTTGCAAAAGAAGCAATCTTTCAAAGCGGGCTTGCTAACCGCAACACCCTTCCAAAAACGTTTATTGGCATGATTAAACAAATCCGCGATGGTGAAATTACACCTTCGATTATTTCAACGGGCGGAAAAGAAGCTTTTTATTTATTTTCACTCCACCATTTGCAGGGAGAATCCCGGAACTATCCAACCCTTAGCGAAATGCTAGATCGTTTTTATTTTGGCAAGGCGGAACGGGACAGAGTCAAGCAGCAAGGAAATGACGTTGAACGATTCATTATCAATGAAAAGGAAAAGAATGAAAAAAAAATTGCTAAGTTGAAGGATACATTACTTGATGCTGAACGTGCGGAGCAATTTCAGCGCTATGGAGAGCTGTTAACCGCGAATCTATACGCAGCTAAAAAAGGGATGAAAGAAATCGAGGTCCTTGATTATTATGATGAGTCAGGTGGAACAGTGGCGATTCCGCTTGATCCAAGGAAGTCACCTTCAGAAAACGCGCAAAAATATTTCTCAAGATATCAGAAGGCAAAAAATTCAGTATCGATTGTCGAGGAACAAATTCAATTGGCTCTCGAGGAAGTGGCTTATTTTGAAAATCTACTACAGCAGGTTGGAAGCGCATCCCCTAAAGATATTGTTGAGATTCGTGAAGAACTTGTTGAAGGCGGCTATATCCGCGACCGTAAGAAACGGAATGGAAAAAAGGTGCAAAATGCAAAACCAGTTCTTGATTATTTTACAGCATCGGATGGTACGGAGATTATTGTCGGGAAAAATAACAAACAGAATGATTATTTAACCAATAAATTTGCTGCAAGGGATGAGATTTGGCTCCATACTAAGGATATACCCGGGTCACATGTTGTAATTCGCAGTAAGGAACCAACTGATACAACCATTTTAGAAGCCGCTTCTCTTGCGGCCTATTACAGTAAGGCACGAAATTCAAGCTCGGTCCCTGTGGACTTTACCAGGATTCGATTTGTTAAAAAACCAAGCGGTGCCAAACCAGGATTCGTGATCTATGACAATCAGCAGACGGTCTATGTAACACCGGATGAAGAATTGGTACTTAAATTGAAGAAAAAGTAAAAAGACCCCGGGGATTCCGGGGTCTTTTAAGTTACTATTCGAACTTCTTACTCCATTCAGCAGGATTCTTGCTCCATGTTAAAAGACTATCTTTATCATTTTCACTAATATAGCCTTTATCAATCGCTGCTTCAACTAATGTTGCAAAATCCGTTAAGGAAACAGCAGCAATTCCTTCTTGCTCAAATGCCTCTTTTCCCTTTTCAAGTCCATAGGTAAAAATCGAAACAGCACCAAGCACGTCGCAGCCCGCTTCTCTTAATGCCTGAACAGCCGTAATGACACTTCCTCCGGTCGAGATTAAATCCTCAACCACAACAACCTTTTGTCCTTGTTCCGCTTTCCCTTCGATTTGGTTTCCTTTTCCATGACCCTTTGGCTTGGAACGGACATAACACATCGGTAAATCCATCAATTCACTTACCCATGCAGCATGTGGAATACCGGCCGTTGCCGTGCCGGCGATCATTTCTGTATCTGGGAATTTCTCAACAATTAGTTGACGCAACCCATTAGCAATCGCTCTTCTTACTTCCGGATAGGATAAAGTCAAACGATTATCACAATAAATCGGGGAACGAAGCCCTGAAGTCCAAGTAAATGGTTCATTCGGTTTTAACGCAACCGCATTAATTCCTAAAAGTTTTTCAGCAATTGAGTGTTTCATATTGTTACTCCCTTCCATGCTTCCATCCATTGTTCATAACTTTTTAATGGGTCTGCTGACCTTGTAATCGAGCGCCCCACGACAATGGAAGTAACCCCCGTATTTCTTGCGAATTCCGGAGTAGCTACGCGCTTTTGATCGCCGATATGATCGGAAACCATTCGAATCCCAGGAGTTACAGTGTAAAAATCAGGACCGAGTCTTTCCCTGATTGCTCCTGCTTCCCATGCTGAGCAAACGACACCATCTAAACCCGCTTCTTTTGTCAGGGCCGCATAATGAAGAACGGAATCCATCAAGGAACCAGGAATTAATTGCTCGCGATTCATTTGCTCCTCAGAAGTACTTGTCAATTGTGTCACCGCTATGCAGTCAGGGCGCTTGCGGCCGGCTGAGGTTCCTGCTTCCAAGCCTTCTAATGCGGCCTGCATCATTTCCTTGCCACCGGCAGCGTGTACATTCACAAGATCACATTCCAGTTTAGCCAAACCTCGCATTGCACTCTTTACCGTATTTGGAATATCATGAAGTTTTAAATCTAAAAAAATCTGATGCCCAGCTTCCTTTAACAAATGAATAATCGAAGGGCCTTCCTGGTAATATAGCTCCATGCCCACTTTCACAAAAAGTTCTTTCCCTGAAAATGGTTGTAAAAATTGTTTCACTTCGTTACCACTAGCGAAATCAAGCGCGATGATAAGCGAGTTGTTCATGCTGCTTCCAGCTCCTTCCGCGACACTCACTAATGTGTTCATATCCTAATTTATCTAATAAAACAGGTAATTCCTCAATAATTGTCGGACAAACAAATGGGTCAACGAAATTGGCTGTGCCTACGGCTACAGCGCTTGCCCCGGCATAAAAAAATTCAATCACATCTTCTGCAGAGGTAATGCCGCCCATGCCGATAATCGGAATGTTAACTGCTTGACTAACTTCATAAATCATTCTAATTGCAACGGGTTTAACTGCTGGGCCGGAGAGGCCGCCTGTTCGATTCGCTAAAATCGGCTTGCCTGTTTTTAAATCGAGTCTCATTCCAACTAGGGTGTTAATCATTGTTAACCCATCAGCGCCGCCATCTTCAACTGCTTTAGCCATCTCCACAATATTAGTAACATTCGGTGAAAGCTTCACATAAACCGGTACTTCGGAAACTTCCTTCACTTTCCGTGTTAACTGTTTTGCCACCTCGGGAATCGTCCCAAAGGCGATTCCACCAGTTTTTACATTTGGACAAGAAATATTGAGTTCAAGGGCATGAACGTTCGGAGCCTTTGAAATTTCCTTGGCAACAGCTATATAATCTTCCTCAAGGGAACCCGCAACATTCGCGATAATCGGAACATCATACTGTGCGAGCCATGGCAGTTCTTCTGAAACTACCTTTTCTAATCCCGGATTTTGCAGTCCGATGGCATTTAACATCCCTGAAGTCGTTTCCGCAACCCTTGGTGTCGGATTTCCAAACCTTGGCTCGACTGTCGTTGCTTTTATCATAATTGCTCCAAGAAGACTTAAATCATAAAACCCGCTATATTCTCGGCCAAATCCAAAGCAACCTGAGGCAGGCATAATCGGATTTTTCAAGTTTAAACCAGGCAGATTGATATTTAAACGGCTCATATTAAAACCTCCCCGGCACGAAATACAGGTCCATCACTGCATACCTTCTTATAGGAAGTGCTTGAACCCTCCACCGTTTTACACACACAGGCAAAGCATGCTCCTACACCGCAGCCCATCCGTTCCTCTAACGATAAAAATAGCTTCTTATCAGAATGGCCCTTTTCTATGGCTCTTAGCATTGGTGTTGGACCGCATGTATAAATTAAATCAAAGTTCAAATCTCTCATTACATCGGTTACAAATCCTTTATATCCATAGGATCCGTCTACAGTAGCTATATAAGTTTCCCCATTTTCCGCAAACTTTTCCTCATAAAATACAGCAGATTTTGTTTGAAAGCCAAGGACATGAATGACCTTGACCCCTTTTTTCCGCAATTGATTGGATAGCTCGTAGAGCGGAGGCACCCCAATGCCTCCACCAACAAGCAATGCTGTTTCGCCAGCTGCAGCTTCTTCAACCGGAAAACCATTTCCCAGTGGTCCTAGAATATCAAGTTCCATACCTGCATTCATTTCTGCAAGCATCGCAGTTCCATGACCTTCTTTTCGATAGATCATCGTAAACTTTTCATCATCGTAAGATGAAATACTAATTGGTCGGCGTAAAAGCGGATCCCAGCTGCTGGTAACGCGAATATGGACAAACTGCCCTGGAGAACGTATTTCCTTCACAAAATCAGCTGCTACTGTCAGCTCATAAATATCCTGAGCAATTTCCTTTTGGCTGATGATTTTGCATATCTCTTTACGGATCATGCAAAAACCGCCTCTCTTTTTTTCTCGCTTGTCATTGCCTCTGTAGAGAAGTTCATCGACTCAATTACCTTTAGAATTGCATCAGCAGTATCCAATGAAGTTAAACATGGAACACCATTTTCAACAGCTTCACGGCGGATTCTGAAGCCATCGCGTTCAGGTTGTTTTCCTTTTGTTAATGTATTAATGATGAATTGTGCTTCTCCATGATGAATGACATCTAACAATGTTTTTCCTTCCGAACCGATTTTACCGACTACTTTAACCGGCAGGCCGGCTGCTTCTAGTACACCTGCTGTTCCACTAGTAGCCATAAGGCGGTATCCAATAGAGGAGAAACGTCTCGCAAGCTGCAGTGCTTCCTGCTTATCTTTATCAGCAATCGTAAATAATACCGTACCAAACTTTTGAATGTTCATTCCTGATGCAACTAATCCTTTATAAAGAGCTTTTTCTAACGTTACATCCTTACCCATTACCTCACCGGTTGATTTCATTTCAGGCCCTAAGGTAATATCGACATCCTTTAATTTTGCAAACGAGAAGACTGGAACTTTAACATATACGCCTTCTTTTTCCGAAACAAGCCCAGGTGTATAACCCTGTTCAATGATGGATGTACCTAAAATCGCTTTCGTCGCAATCTTCGCCATCGGCACATTGGTTATTTTACTTAAAAATGGTACTGTACGGCTTGAGCGCGGGTTTACTTCAAGTACATAAACTTGATTACCTGCTAACACATATTGAATATTTAGTAAGCCGATTATATTTAATCCCTTAGCCAGTTTTACTGTATATTCAGCGAGTGTCTGTTTACACTCTTCAGAAAGAGTTTGAGGCGGATAAACAGCAATTGAGTCGCCTGAATGGACTCCGGCACGTTCAATATGCTCCATGATTCCTGGGATTAATACATTTTCACCGTCACAGATTGCATCCACTTCAATCTCTTTACCGGTCAAATAACGGTCAATTAAGACTGGATGTTCCGGATTAATTTTCACGGCATTTTTCATATAATGTAGAAGTTCTTCTTTACGGTAGACAATTTCCATTGCCCGTCCGCCAAGGACATAAGATGGGCGGACAAGAACTGGATACCCAATCTCTTCAGCAATCACAAGTGCTTCCTCTACTGATAATGCTGTTTTACCAAGCGGCATAGGAATGTTTAGTGCTACAAGCGCCTGTTCAAATTTATCCCGGTCTTCAGCACGGTCTAGGTCTGCTAAGCCTGTTCCTAAGATTTTCACCCCATGATCTTCAAGCTTTGAAGCAAGGTTAATGGCAGTTTGTCCGCCAAATTGTACGACAACTCCGATTGGGTTCTCCAAATCAATAATGCTCATTACATCTTCGATTGTAAGTGGTTCAAAGTAAAGCTTATCAGAGATACTGAAATCAGTTGAAACAGTTTCCGGGTTATTGTTGATAATAATTGCTTCGTAGCCGGCCTCTTTAATCGCCTTAACAGAATGGACAGTGGCATAATCAAATTCAATCCCCTGACCAATCCGGATTGGACCTGAACCTAATACAACAACGCTTTTTCTATCGGTTACAACAGATTCGTTCTCCTCTTCGTATGTTCCATAATAATACGGTGTTTCCGATTCGAATTCCGATGCACATGTATCGACCATTTTATAAACTGGGATAAGGCCGGTATCTTTTCGCAATTTGTAAATATCTTTTTCCGTACTGTTCCAAAGCTCTGCAATCTTTTCATCAGTAAATCCTTTTTGTTTTGCCAAAAGGAGTAGATCCTTATCGAATGGATTCGCAGTGAGTTTAGCTTCAAGCTGAATGATTCCTTCCAATTTCTTAAGGAAAAACAAATCAATTTTACTCCATTGATGAATTGTTTCAATCGTTAAACCTCGTTTTAAACCTTCAGCGATGTAAAAGAGACGCTCATCCCCTGCTTTACGAATCCGCTTTTCAATTAATTCATCATCAATATCAGCTGCACCATTTAGTTCAAAATGATACACTCCAGCTTCTAAAGAACGGATTGCTTTTAACAGCGACTCTTCAAATGTACGCCCGATTGCCATGACCTCGCCCGTTGCTTTCATTTGTGTTCCAAGTGAACGGTTTCCGGATTCAAACTTATCAAACGGCCATCTCGGGATTTTTGTCACGACATAATCAAGTGCCGGTTCGAAGCTTGCATAGGTCTTTCCAGTTACCGGGTTTAACATTTCATCCAGTGTTAAACCTACAGCAATTTTCGCAGCCAATTTAGCAATTGGATATCCTGTCGCTTTTGATGCAAGTGCGGAAGAACGACTGACCCTTGGATTTACTTCAATGATATAGTAATGAAAGCTGTACGGATCTAAGGCAAGCTGAACGTTACAACCACCTTCAATTCCAAGCGCGCGGATAATCTTTAAGGATACATTTCGTAACAGTTGATATTCACGATCACTTAAGGTTTGACTTGGTGCTACTACAATTGAATCGCCCGTATGTACTCCCACCGGGTCGATGTTTTCCATGTTACATACCACAATGGCATTATCATTTGCATCACGCATGACTTCATATTCAATCTCTTTATAACCGGCAATACTTTTCTCAAGTAAACATTGATGAACCGGGCTGTTCTTCAAACCACTTGTAACAATTTCCTCTAATTCTTCAGGATTATGACAAATCCCACCGCCTGTTCCTCCAAGCGTAAAGGCTGGACGAACAATTACAGGGAAACCAATTTTTTCAACAAAGGCCTGTGCCTCAGCTAATTCATGGACGATTTCACTATCAGGAACGGGTTCGTTTAATTCGTTCATTAAATTCCGGAATAATTCACGGTCCTCAGCACGGTTAATCGCCGATAACTTTGTACCAAGAATTTCGACGCCACACTCTTCCAAAACGCCAGATTTTGATAATTCAACGGCAAGATTAAGACCTGTTTGCCCTCCAAGAGTTGCTAATAGAGCATCAGGGCGTTCCTTCCGAATAATGCGGCTGACAAATTCAACTGTCAGCGGTTCGATATAGACAGCATCAGCCATCTCTGTATCCGTCATAATCGTAGCAGGATTTGAATTGACAAGAATAACACGGTAGCCTTCCTCTTTAAGAGCGATACAAGCCTGTGCGCCTGCATAATCAAATTCCGCAGCCTGCCCGATTACAATTGGGCCTGATCCGATTACTAAAATGGAGTTAATATCTGTACGTTTAGACATGTGCTGTTACCTCCTGTTTGTTCTCTTCCATAAGCGCAATAAATTGTTCAAATAATCCATTTGCATCTTCCGGTCCTGGTGAGGCTTCAGGATGATATTGAACAGTAAATGCAGGATATTCAAGATGCTTTAAACCTTCAACTGTCCCATCATTTAACGCAACATGCGTAACTGCTAATCTTGAATTTTTAACCGAATCTGCTTCGACAGTATAGCCATGGTTTTGTGATGTAATCGCGATTTTTCCGGTAGCAAGATCTTTTACCGGATGGTTGGAACCGCGGTGGCCGAACTTCATTTTTACTGTGTCTGCCCCGCAAGCAAGAGCAAATAATTGATGACCCAGGCAAATTCCAAATAGAGGAACCTTCCCTAAAACTCCTTTTAGCATATCAATTGCTTCTGGAACATCTTTCGGGTCTCCAGGTCCGTTCGAAAGCATGATTCCATCCGGACGCAGTTGAAGGATTTCATCAGCAGTTGTATGGTAAGGCACGACAACTACATCGCAGTCACGCTTATTTAATTCTCGTAAAATGCCGTGTTTCATTCCAAAATCTACAAGGACCACTCTTTTTCCACGTCCCGGGCTCGGATATGGATTTCTCGTAGAAACCTGTCTTACCTGATCGATTGGAAGTGCTTTGCTACGTAATGTTTCAATTACTTCATTTGCATCTTTTTCAATACTGCAGATAGCCCCTTTTAATGTTCCGTACTGACGGATAATTCTAGTTAATTTACGTGTATCAATCCCGGCAATACCAGGGATTTTTTTCATTTGAAAATACTCATCAAGGGTAAATTCACTTCTCCAGTTTGAAGGAAAATCGCAAACTTCTTTTACGATAAATCCTTTTATTGCCGGATTAATTGTTTCAAAATCATCACGGTTTATCCCGTAGTTTCCAATTAAAGGGTATGTCAGTGTAACGATTTGCCCGCAATAGGACGGGTCGGATAAAATTTCTTGGTATCCGGTCATTCCAGTATTAAATACTACCTCTCCAACCGTTTCACTATCACTGCCAAAACCTTCACCGATAAAAATCGTTCCATCCTCTAAAACCAACTGTCTCTTCATGCTGTTACACATCCCTTTTCCCAAACTATATTTCCTTCTGCGATTGTCATGACCGGCCAGCCCTTACATGCCCAGCCTCCAAATGGGGTGTTTTTCCCTTTTGATAAAAATTCCTCAGGGTTTATATCCTGTTCTTCTGTTAGATTTAATAGTACAAGATCAGCAGGTGCCCCAACTTCGATTTTTCCATACGGTAGACCAAATGCTTCGGCCGGTTTCTTTGTTAAAAACTCAATTAATTGCTCAAGCGTAATGATATTCTTTAAAACAAAGTTTGTATAAAGAAGCGGGAAAGCCGTTTCTAAGCCGACAATTCCAAATGGTGCTGCGACCATCCCTTCGCTTTTTTCCTCTGCAGTATGTGGTGCATGGTCTGTTGCAATAAAATCTATAGTTCCGTCTAAAAGACCCTCAATGAGCGCTTCACGGTCGCTGGCATCTCTTAGCGGCGGATTCATCTTATAGTTTGCATCAAGTCCAGGAATATCATCTTGAGATAGCAATAAATGGTGCGGGGTTACTTCCGCAGTAACCTGAATACCTGCTCTTTTTGCATCTCTTACTACCCGGACAGATTCCTTTGTACTAATATGGCAGACATGATAATGGCAGCTTGCCGCTTCAGCAAGTAGGACATCTCTAGCAATTTGAACCGATTCACAAACTGATGGAATTCCATTTAATCCATTATTTTTTGAAAATTCTCCTTCATGGACACTGCCTTTATGAATCAACGTGTTTTCCTCACAGTGTGCAACAATCGCCATATTCACTTCTGCTGCCTTTTTCATCGCTTGCAGCATCATATCAGCAGATTGTACACCCACACCATCATCTGTAAAGGCAAATGCGCCTGCCTCTTTGAGTGCCGCAAAGTCGGTCAATTCTTGTCCAAGCTGTCTGGTTGTGATTGAAGCATACGGTAAAACACGGACACTTCCTGTTTCCTGGATTCTTTGTTGCAACCATTCCATTTGCTCTTTGGAATCAGGAACCGGTCTCGTATTCGGCATAGCTGCGATGGTTGTAAATCCGCCCTTTGCAGCAGCTAGTGTTCCCGTTGCAATGGTTTCCTTCTTTTCTCCGCCAGGTTCACGAAGATGGACATGCAGATCGATAAATCCAGGAGTAACAAGCAGTCCTGCTGCATCGATTTTGCGGTCAACAGTCTCGATAATATTCTCCTCAATTTTAGTAATCACACCATTTTCTACCAATATATCCGAGTGAATTTTTTCTCCGTTAGATGCTGTGTAATAAGCGTTTTGAATAAGCAGTTTCATTGTTATTTCCTCCTTCAAGATTTTCTAGAGCTCTTTTTAAAGCAGCCATTCTGACATAAACACCATTTTCCATTTGTTTAAAAATTCTCGAACGCTTGCATTCAACTAAGCTGTCAGCAATTTCAACATTTCGATTGACAGGGGCTGGATGCATGATAATAGCTTCCGGCTTCATCAACTTTTCTCTTTCTATCGTAAGACCATACTGTTTATGGTAATCATGAGCTGTAAAGCTTCCTTTTTGCTGATGCCTTTCATGCTGCACACGAAGAAGCATGACCACATCCGCTTCCTTAATGGCCTGATCAATGGGTCTAAACTTCGATAAGTTTAAACTTTGGTTATCAAACCATTCTTCCGGCCCTGAAAAAATAACCTCCGCTCCCAGTCTCGTTAATACATCCGCATTTGAACGGGCCACCCGGCTATGACGGATGTCGCCGATAATAGCGATTTTTAAGCCGGTAAAGCGGCCAAACTCTTGATAAATTGTCATTAGATCTAAAAGAGATTGTGTAGGATGATGGCCACAGCCATCCCCGCCATTGATAATCGGGATATTTACCTTGCCCACCAATTCGTCAAAGTACCGGTCTTGCTGGTGCCGAATAACGATTGCATTTACACCAATTGACTCCAAGGTTTTTACTGTATCGTAGAGAGTCTCACCTTTTTGGACGCTTGAAGTAAGAACTTCAAATGGGATTACTTCGAGGCCTAACCTTCTTTCAGCCATATCAAAGCTGCTTTTTGTTCTTGTACTTGGCTCAAAAAACAAATTTGCGGTAAAAACCTGTTTTGCCGGCTGCCATTTCATCCCTTCTGAAAACTTCCTCGCATCACTTAAAATTTGGTAAATCTCTTCAACCTTTAATTCATTTGTTGTCAATAAGTGAGTTAACATAAGTTCATCCCGCCTCTCTTTTATCAAAAAAACACCCTGACTTTCTAATGCCAGGGTGTAAAAACTCTGTACTAAAAACAAGGCTATCAAACATTAACCGTCGTTTTTGTACTACACCCTTATAAGCCTCACTGGACTTCATTTAAAAGGATTTTTCAATTATGCTGTTTTCTTCTTATTTTCTACTTCATCTTCTTCAAACATATTTTCATTCACCGGAGGTCTTCCAGGAAGAATAAGGTTAAGTAATACACCAAAAATTGCTGCTAAGGCCATTCCTTGAATTTGGAATGTATCAGATACTTTAATGAATGCCCCGCCAATACCAATGACAAGGATAACAGATGAAATAACTAAGTTTCTTTTATCCCCAAAATCAATTTTACTATCAACTAACATCCTTAATCCTGAAGAAGCAATGATTCCGAATAACAGGATGGAAACACCGCCCATAACTGGAGTTGGAATGGTGCTGATCAATGCTGAGATTTTACCTACAAAGCCAAAGATGATGGCAAAAACTGCTGCACCGGCAATGATATAAACGCTGTAGATACGGGTAATCGCAAGGACTCCAATATTTTCACCATATGTGGTTTTTGGCGGCCCTCCAATAAGTGACGAAATGAGTGTCGCTGTTCCATCACCAAGGATTGATCGGTGTAAACCAGGATCTTTAATATAGTCATGTCCAACTACTTTGCTTAAGACCAGCTGATGGCCAATGTGTTCTGATAAGGTAACTACGGCAACCGGAACCATCAGCAGGAGTAAATCCAAAGTGAATTTAACTTTATAGCTGATAAACGGGAAGATAAAATCCGGCACTTCAAACCAATGTGCTTTTAATACTGGACTGAAGTCGACAATCCCTACAATTAATGCATATATATAACCAATAACGATTCCGCCCAATATTGGGATGATACTCAACATGCCTCTTAAGTAGATTGAAAAGATAATGGTTGCTGCAAGTGTCACAAGTGCCACTGAGAAATGAAGCAAACTATATTTTTGTGTCACTGGGTTATTCATCGCCATTCCAACAGCCGTTCCGGAAATGGCCAAACCGATTACAATAATCACTGGACCAACAACAACCGGTGGGAGCAGTTTCATGATCCAACGATAACCTGCCCTGCTAATGATCAGTGCGACAATTCCGTATAAGAGCCCTGCCATGAAAGTGCCAACCATTGCAGCCCCTGGACCGCCTGCTGTTTTTGCTGCAATAATCGGGGCAATAAACGCAAAGGAAGATCCTAAGTACGCAGGAACTTTAAATTGTGTAATTAATAAAAATGCCAAGGTTCCAAGTCCGCTCGATATTAGCGCAATCGCTGGACTTAATCCAACCAAATACGGAACAAGAATTGTAGAACCGAACATTGCGAATAAATGCTGTAGACTTAAAGTTAGCCATTGTCCTGGCTTTGGAATATCTTTTACGTCTAAAATTGGTGAGCTAGACATTTTTTCTCCTCCAGTTTTCATAAGGGGTTTTTCTTTATTTATTAGCATGGATTTTTTTTCATAAAAAAAACCTCTTTGCCCGGGATGGTACAAAGAGGATAGAATTACCGAATGTTGAGTAAATACCCGGTTTTTCCCCTTTGTCAGCCTCACGGGACTGCTATTAAAAGGGTGCTATTTATTTGTCATAAATACTTACTTGATCAACTTGGTCAATTTCTGCTAATTCAACCACGATTTTTTCCACACTAGATGTTGGAATGTTTTTCCCTACATAATCGGCTCTAATGGGAAGTTCCCGATGTCCACGGTCAACTAATACCGCTAGCTGGATTACAGAAGGGCGCCCCAAGTCCATAATGGCATCTAGCCCTGCTCTTACCGTTCGTCCTGTATATAATACATCATCTACAAGAATAACTTTTTTATCAGTAATTTCTGCTGGAATGTCAGAACCTTTTACAAGTGGTTCTTGATTATCCGTTTTCTTCGTCAAATCATCTCGATATAACGTAATATCCAGTTCTCCTACTGGAATAGGTTTACCTTCAATCTCTTTAATCTTTTTTGCCAGGCGTTCTGCTATATAAATTCCCCTAGTTCGAATCCCAACAAGAACACATTCTTCAATACCCTTATTTTTTTCAATAATTTGATGAGCAATCCGTGTTAAAGCTCTCGAAATCGCCTGCTCATCAAGAACAAGTGCCTTTTGATTATTCATAAAAAAACCTCCCGCTGTGCTTGGCGAGAGGCTGACAATTCTGAAATTAGGCATAATCCACCTAAAGTCATAAACCGTTACCTTCTCAGCCTCACAGGACTGATTTAAAGGTCATATTCAACTGTTGTTATCTTACAATACTTTTTATTCCTGTGTCAACGATTATTTCGTAATTGCTCTAACAGGCTTTCAAAATCGGAAGGAATCGGTGCTTCAAATTCCAGATATTCCTGAGTTCGCGGATGAACAAAACCCAGTATCCCTGCATGCAATGCCTGTCCGTCAATATCAAGTGTTTTTTTCGGTCCATACTTTGGATCTCCCGCAAGTGGATAGCCAATGTATTTCATATGCACACGAATTTGATGGGTTCTCCCTGTCTCTAATTGACATTCTACCAAGGTAAAATTGGTATAACGCTCCAGCACATGGAAATGGGTCACGGCATGTTTGCCATCATCCACCACAGTCATGCTTTGACGGTCCTTTGGATCCCTTCCCAGCGGTGCGTCAATTGTACCAAAATCATGCGGGATAACTCCATGCACAATTGCCTTATATTTACGGGTTACTGATTTTTCAACTAATTGATTTACTAAGCTTTCATGTGCCATATCGTTTTTGGCAACCATTAAAAGACCTGAGGTGTCTTTATCAATTCGATGAACAATTCCAGGACGTAATACCCCATTAATACCGGATAAATCCTTGCAATGTGCCATTAAGCCATTTACAAGCGTTCCCGTTAAATGACCTGGCGCAGGATGAACAACCATTCCTCGCGGCTTATTTACAACCAACACATCGGTATCCTCATAATAAATATCTAAGTCCATTTCCTCTGGAATCACATCGAGTGGTTCTGGATCCGGAATCGTAATTTCGATAAGATCGTTTATAGCACATTTATAATTTGTTTTCACCACTTGTCCATTAACGAGGGCATTTCCATCCTTAATCCATTGTTGGACCTGTGTTCTTGACCATTCTTCATCAAGCGCAGAAATAACTTTATCAATGCGGTCGCCCTTTTGTTCCTCAAGAATGGTGTGTTCCATTTTCTCCATATGATTTCTCCTTTGATTCTCTCTCATCACGCAGCATCGAAATCATTAATAAAATTACGCCGATTACTAATGCCGAATCTGCAATATTAAACACTGGAAAATTATAGCCAAAAATAAACGTATGAATAAAATCAACAACTTCCTTACGAATTACCCGGTCAATAAAATTCCCAATAGCCCCTCCAAGCATAAAGGAGAGGGAAACTCCAAGCAGCCATTTACCTTTTGCTGCTTTTTGTAAATAGTAAATTAAGGCAATAATGACCACTAAGGTAATGACGTAAAATAGCCACATTTGTCCTTGTAAAATTCCCCATGCAGCTCCTCGATTTCTATGGGAGGTAATATAAAGAAAATTTTCTATAATGGTGATGCTTTCGCCAAAATGCATTTTACTTACAATTAGCCACTTCGTAATTTGATCCAATACAATAACAAAAATCGCAATTAAGTAATAAAACACTAAGAAATACCTCCACATTTAACATTACTTCCTTAGCATTTTAGCATAATGAACAGCGAAACGACAATGTGATGGATTAAAAAGAGGAATTTATCGGTTTTTTATAAAATCTAACCAAATACTCTGAATCTTTTGTTGACTTTAACGTGGGGATTATTTGTAATAAATCGTCCGGAAGTAATTCACCGGAAATTTCACATTGACCATACTGGCCATGTTTCATTTTTTCTATAGCAGAATCAATATCAGCAAGCTCTGCCTCCAATATAGAGGTAATCCACTCCCGCTTACTCTTGTGCTTTAGTGAATGTTCAATTTCTTCTTTTGTTTGACGGAGTTCCAAAAACAGCTTTTCCTGCATTGCATTCATAGTTGTTACCTCCGCTTTCATTATTGTTTCATTATTATCCTCCGTCAGACCAAAGCTGACACGGATAAACATTTGACATCCAAAACAACAATTAACGGAGGTGGAAAATTTTAAAAGCGGAAGCGCCTTGGTCAGCCCCGACAAGCGCTGTAGGGCCTGACTGTGAAGTCGTTCTTTGACTTCACTGGCTGGACCGAAGCGACCTCGAGGGGCTAGGCGCTGGAGCTAGATAATATTATAAGCCCTGTGCTAGCACAGGGCTTATTCATTAGGCTAAATGTGTATAATTTTCTTTTACTACTTCTGCACAGCGCGGGCAAAGTGTTTTATGCTCTGGATCCTGACCAACCTCTTTTGAAACAACCCAACAGCGCTCACATGTCTCACCTTCCGCTTTGGTGACAACAATCGCTGCATTATCAAGTTTAAGAGCATTTTCAGGTGCATCCTTCATAGAGCCAGCAACTTCAAAACCGGAGACAATAAATAACTGCTGCAAGTTTTCTTGAATCGAATCTAAAAGAGCTTTTGTTTTGTCATTAACATACAGAGTAACTTTTGCTGTTAACGATTTTCCAATTACTTTTTCATTTCTAGCTTCTTCTAGCGCTTTTAAGACATCATCCCGGAGATTCATAAATGCTGACCATTTTTCCTCTAAATCTTTTGCATTTGCATAATCTACGTATTCAGGAAGATCTGTCAATTGAACACTCTCTTCCTTAACATCAGGAATAAACTTCCAAACCTCATCTGCTGTATGAGAAAGAATCGGTGAAACCAATTTAGTTAAAGCAACCAATGATTCATACAAAACAGTTTGGATGGCACGACGTTCATGATTGTCTTTTGCCTCAATATAAAGAACATCTTTTGCAAAATCCAAATAGAATGCGCTCAAGTCAAGTGTACAGAAATTATTTACAGCGTGATAAATACCGGAAAACTCATAATTTTCATATGCGTTTCGGACATTTTTAATTAGCTTATTTAATTTAACAAGCATAAATTGATCCACTTCTCGTAAGTTTTCAAAAGCAACCTTATCAGAAGCTGGGTTAAAGTCTGCTAAGTTTCCTAACAAGAAACGGAACGTGTTACGGATTTTCCGATAAACTTCGGCAACTTGTTTCAAAATGGCATCTGATACACGGACATCTGCCTGATAATCAACAGAAGCTACCCATAAGCGTAAAATATCAGCGCCAAGCTGGTTCATAACCTTCGATGGAAGTACTGTATTTCCTAATGATTTGCTCATTTTTCGGCCTTCACCATCAAGCGCAAAACCATGGCTTAGTACTCCTTTATATGGAGCTTTTCCTGTAACCGCAACAGCTGTAGAAAGTGAAGAGTTAAACCAGCCGCGATATTGGTCAGAACCCTCAAGATATAGGTCTGCCGGGCGGACTAAATCTTCTCTCTCTAGTAAGACAGCCTGATGGGAAGATCCGGAGTCAAACCAAACGTCCATGATATCTGTTTCTTTTGTAAATGTGCCATTCGGACTGCCTAGATGGGTAAATCCTTCAGGAAGCAACTCTTTCGCTTCACGTTCAAACCAAACATTTGATCCAAACTGGCGGAATAATTCTGATACATGATTAATCGTTTCATCCGTGATGATTTCTTCGCCATTTTCTGCGTAGAATACAGGGATTGGTACACCCCAGACACGTTGGCGGGAAATACACCAATCACCACGGTCACGGACCATATTAAATAAACGAGTTTCTCCCCATGCAGGAACCCATTTGGTTTCCTTAACCGCTTCAAGGAGCTCATTACGGAAATCTTTAATTGAAGCAAACCATTGGGCAGTAGCTCGGAAAATGACCGGTTTTTTCGTTCTCCAATCATGTGGATAGGAGTGTGTAATAAATGAAAGCTTTAACAATGCTCCTTCTTTTTCTAAGGCTTCTGCAATCGGTTTATTCGCTTGATCGTAAAATAATCCTTCGAAACCAGGTGCTTCATTCGTCATATGCCCTTTATCATCTACTGGACAAAGTACTTCTAAACCATATTTTTGACCGACATAAAAGTCATCTTCCCCATGGCCTGGTGCAGTATGGACACAGCCAGTACCGGCATCTGTTGTGACGTGCTCTCCTAACATAACTAATGAATCACGGCCGTATAGCGGATGCGCAGCAATGATATTTTCTAATTCAGTACCTTTTAGTTTCTGTACAACAACTGTTTCTTCCCAGCCAATTTCCTTTGTTACAGCTTCTAAAAGAGCTTCGGCAACTAAGTATTTATTTCCGTTTGCTGTTACAACTACATATGTTAAATCAGGGTGAACAGAGATACCCAAGTTTGCAGGAATCGTCCAAGGAGTCGTTGTCCAGATGACAATTTGGGTATCGGTATCAAGGACACCCTTTCCATCCTTCACCTTAAAACCAACATAAATGGACGCTGAACGTTTATCTTGGTACTCAATCTCTGCCTCAGCAAGAGCAGACTCACTGGATGGTGACCAATAAACAGGCTTAAGGCCTTTATAAATATAGCCTTTTTTCGCCATTTCCCCGAATACTTTAATTTGCTGTGCTTCATACTCCGGCTTCAAAGTGATATAAGGGTTTTCCCAATCACCGCGAACACCAAGACGTTTGAATTGAGTGCGTTGGTTATCAATTTGTTGTAAGGCATATTCAGTACAAAGCTTTCTGAATTCTGCAACGGTCATTTCTTTCCGCTTTACACCTTTATTGGTTAATGCCTGTTCGATTGGCAGACCATGTGTGTCCCAGCCCGGTACATATGGCGCTTGGAAACCGCTAGCTGATTTATAGCGAACGATAAAATCTTTTAAAATTTTATTCAGCGCGTGACCCATATGGATATCGCCATTTGCATATGGAGGTCCGTCATGAAGGACAAACATTGGACGTCCTTTTGTCCTTTCCTGTACTTTTGCATAAATATCGATTTCTTCCCATTTTGCCTGGATATCTGGCTCCCTTTGCGGAAGATTGCCCCTCATTGGAAATTCAGTCTTTGGCATTAATAACGTATCTTTATAATCCATTTTTTCTTCCTCCAATAAATATTTCTATTGATCAGATTAGACCATTTTTACAATAAAAAAACCCTCTCATCCCAAAATAGGGACGAGAAGGTTTTTTCCCGCGGTACCACCCTGATAGACAAGTACTTTTGTACCCATCCGCTTAACCATTCGTAACGTGAATCATACGCCAAAGCCTACTAACCTTACAAAGATTTTCAGCCTGGGACTCAAGGGTGATCTTCCAACTTTTCAACTTTACCGGGCTTTCACCCTCCCCGGCTCGCTAGTAAAAGCATCCGAAAAATTGTACTATCCCTTTCATCGTCATTGTCCATACTATTTAATCTGTTAGAAAATTATATGCTATTATCTAAAGATTCGTCAAGCTAATGAATCTTCCTCTTCGTGAACTTTTAGTTCGGTTGCATCAATTTCGTATTCTAATAAATGATCCCAATCATCTGTGTTCAACATATCAAGCTGGGCTTCAATTAGCATCTTAAATCTTGTGCGGAAGACTTTTGACTGCTTTTTCAAATCCTCAATTTCCATTGCAATTTTTCGTGCTTTAGACAGGGATTCATTTACAATCCGATCTGAATTTTTCTCAGCCTCTTTAATAATCAGCTTGGCTTCCTTTTGCGCACTTCGTTTTACCTCTTCACCCGCTTCTTGAGCAATAACAATTGATTTATTTAATGTTTCTTCAATATTTACAAAATGGCTCAAGCGTTCATTCATTTCATTTAAACGCTCTTCCAATTCTTTTTTCTCGCGTAAAACTAATTCATAATCCTTAATTACTTGATCAAGAAATTCATTTACTTCATCCTCATCGTAGCCTCGAAAACCTTTATTAAATTCTTTATTGTGTATATCTAACGGCGTTAAGGGCATGATGCCACCTCCATAAGTCAATAAGTCTGTATGTATAACAATATTAATTCGACAAGATTTTCGATTTTCCTGCTGAAATATAAATTATTTTTGTTTTCCAACTCGCATTCGCCATTTTTCTTTCTTTGTTTTTCCATCAATTGACAAAATTTTCACTCTGCCATGTCCGCGGACGGAGATTAAATCGCCTTCTCCACATTCAAAGGAAGGGCTTTCGGTTAGCGTCCAGTTAACCTTAACTAAGCCTTGTTGAATCAGCAGCTGCGATTTTTGCCTGGAGAGATGATGAATTCCAGAAACTACCGTATCTAATCGAAAAGATGAAACTGTCATTTCGCTTTCTACCCATTCATTGTGTACAGAAATTGCCTGATTAAGTTCTATTTCCTTCAATCGTACGGTGGCCCGCCCAATGGTTTGTAGATTCATTTTTATATAATCACTAACTTCCTTTGAAGCAAAAAATTGAACTCTTTCACCCTCAAACAGAATATCTCCGAATTTTCCCCGTTTCAAGCCCAATGACATTAGTGTTCCTAACACCTTTGGATGTTCAATCGTCAAAAATTTGGAGGGATATTCAATTTCAAATAATGCAATTTGGAAATCATCAAGTGTCTCTGAAAAATAATCAGGAATAATTAGCGCTCTTTTTCTTTCAACGCCTAAATTACCGCCAAAAAAGCGGTATTGAATTGAACTATTTTCACCAATCAGGACCTTTAAAATATGCTGTTCCCTTGGATCAAGGAAATCCGTCAGCCTAGTAGAATAAGAGGATTCCACATAATCCTTCCAATGTAGTACCTGATCGATAAATTCCCGCTCTTCAGGCCGAAAATGCTGATAAATATTCATAACCGTCTCCTAACTAAAGCGGTAAAACCCAAATTAGCCAATCCAACTTTGCAATGCTCTTAGTCCTACCGGAGCATAATAAAGAACAAAAAATGCGGCCAATGGGGATAGATCCATCATGCCGATTGGAGGAATAATCCGTCTGAATGGCTCTAGGAACGGTTCACAAATTCGTGCAAGGAAAGAACCAATTTGCGAGCTGCTCATATTTGGGAACCAAGACATTAAAATATAAATGATTAGAATCCAACGATAAATTCCAATTAACTGAATTAATAGATTAAAAATTAAATCCATTTCCGTTTACCACCTCGTATCCTGAAATTCACTTTCCTTCACCAATGCTTCTGTAATATTACCGGACACTTCTACATTATCAGGTGTGCACAAAAAAATCTTTTCGCCAATTTTTTGAATTTCTCCGCTGATGGTATATACTGCACCGCTTAAAAAATCTACAATTTGTCTTCCCTGTTCATTATCAATACGCTGCAAGTTAACGACAACAGCACGGCGATTTTTTAAATGATCAGCAATCTCAGTCGCCTGAGAATAGTTGCGCGGTTCGACGAGGACAACCTTTGAAGATTTTTGTACACTTTGCAAGCTTACAACATTTTGAGGTTTAGCAGCTGGTTTGGGCTGTCTGACTGGCTGAACTTCTTCTACAAAGTCCTCATTTTCATCAAATTCCTCATCTAAAAAGAAAAACGTTTTTAATTTTGACTTTATGCTCATCATCATCCACTCCTAATCATCTTCGCCGACTAGTGCTGTTCCTATTCTTACCATTGTTGCTCCCTCTTCGATTGCAACTGCAAAATCATTGGACATTCCCATCGAAAGCTCTGTACAAGGCGCATAATCTAGTTGAAGTTCCATGATTTGGTTCCGCAACTGTCTTAACCCGCGAAAACAATTACGAAGCACATTCTCATCATCGGTAAAAGGTGCCATTGTCATCAAGCCCTCAACCCGAATGTTTTCCAATGGCTGAAGCTGTTTAATAAATTCAATTGCTTCTTCAGGTGTTAAGCCATGTTTTGATTCCTCTTCGGAAATATTCACCTGAACGAGACATTTAACTGGGGCCACTGCACGCTTATTAATTTCCTCAGCTAGGGAAAGTCGGTCCAATGAATGAATATATTCGACTTTATCGATGATATTTTTTACTTTTCTTGTTTGCAAAGTTCCAATGAAGTGCCATTTAGGCTTGTCCCCTAACACTTCCCATTTCTTGAGAAGACCTTCGTCACGGTTTTCACCCAGATTTAAGATACCAGCTTCAACTGCTTCCATCGCTCTTTCCGTACTCACATATTTCGTAACGGCAATTACCTTTATTTCGTCGGGCTTTCGATTAACTTTTCGACATGCCTCTAATATTTGCTCATTAATATGTTCCAGCTTTGCTTCTACTTTCATAATCGTTTTAGCTCTCCTTCCACCCAATAAAACTCATCATTCTTCCTGACCGTCCCTTATCGCGTCGATGGGAAAAGAATTCCCCTTCATCGCAACTGGAGCAAAAACCGGTCACGAGAATATTTTGATCAGGTATACCTGCCTTTATCAAAATTTGCCTGTTAAGCTCACGCAAATCTAATGAATACTGACCATCATTTACTAAATTATATGGCTTTTTTTCGACATCTTCTAGTGCTTTTTCTACAAAATCAATTACACGGTCATCTACAATATAACATTTTTTACAAATAGACGGTCCAATTGCCACAAAAATTTGGTCAGAACTAATTCCTTCCGCTTTAAACTTCATAATCATAGTGGTGGCTATTTCATTGACCGTTCCTTTCCAGCCGGCATGGGCGGCTCCAATCAAATGTTTCTCCGGTGCAATAAAAAAAAGAGGGACGCAATCTGCAAAGCAGAGAGTTAATAAAATGCCCTCTTCATTTGTATAAAAACCATCCGTCCCTTTAAACGAATGTTCATAAGCATCAGAACCTTTTCCTCGATCCGCCTTTGTAATCTTTTGAATCACAGTATCATGTGTTTGTTCAGCACCAACCCATTGTTTCAGAGGGAATTGGAGCAGGTCAGCAACCTTCTCTCGATTGGAGCATACGTGAATTGGATTGTCACCGACGTGAAACCCCATGTTTAGCTGCTCATATACCCCTATTGAGTCCCCGCCATTTTTGGTCGTAATACCGGCAACTAAACCGGGGAATTTTTCCATCCAGCTTTGTATTGTAAAAAATGATTGATTTCCTTTAACAAATGAATCCATTCTCTAACCTCTTCTTTTTCCTATAGTTTACCATGAATAGCAAGATTGGTCACCGCATGGATAACTTTGTGATATTTAGGCTTCATCAGAGATTTTTTCTTCAAAACCTTTATAACGGACCAATATTACATCCTGGCCAATTTTGATAATATTCTTCCATGGAATCACAATATCTTGATCCTTTCCAAAAAGGCCGAGGACCCTGCCGCTTCCGCTTATGACGACGGCTTCAATTCTTCCTGTTGATAAATTAATTTCAATATCCCCTATATTCCCTAGCCTTTTTCCATCCGATACATTGACAACGTCTTTTATTTGAAAGTCAGAAATTTTTACCATCCTTATTCACTCCCATTTTTCTATATACTATAGAAAATATATGATAAAACGATAGGATTTATCCCGCATTAACGGGCAGTAAGTCCCCCATTTCAAGATTAAAAAAGTAAGCTATAAGGAAAGTGGGGATCAACTGCCCGTAAAAGCCCGATTGGTTCAACTAACAATCAGCGGGGGATGGAAAGAACCCCCGACTGATTGAAGTTTCACTTTATTTTGAAATGCACAAATAAAGCTGCCCAATTTGGACAGCTTAATTTTGGATGTTTTTATTCATTTGTCGGATTGCGGCTTTCTCCAGACGAGAAACTTGGGCTTGAGAAATTCCAATTTCGTCGGCTACCTCCATTTGCGTCTTACCTTGGAAGAACCTTTTTCTTAAGATTAATTTTTCGCGGTCGTTTAACCTGCGCATACCTTCTTTTAAGGCAATCTCTTCTATCCAGTGGATATCTTTATTTCGTTCATCGCTTAATTGATCCAATACATAAATCGGGTCGCCGCCATCATTATAAATTGGTTCGAAGAGAGAAACTGGGTCTTGAATCGCATCAAGCGCAAAGACGATTTCTTCATGGGGAACTTCTAAAACCTTCGCTATTTCTTCGGCAGTTGGTTCCCTAGACGTCTCACTCATTAGCCTTTCTCTAACTTGCAGGGCCTTATAAGCAATATCTCTCAGAGATCTGGAAACACGAATCGGATTATTGTCACGTAAATACCGACGAATCTCTCCAATAATCATTGGTACGGCATAGGTGGAAAACTTTACATTTTGACTTAAATCAAAGTTATCAATTGATTTCATTAGTCCAATACAGCCCACCTGAAACAGGTCATCAACAAACTCTCCACGATTGTTAAATCGTTGAATAACACTTAACACGAGTCGTAAATTTCCGTTGACGAGCTTTTCACGGGCAGTTAGGTCGCCCTCTTGCATTTGCTTGAAGAGTAATCTCATTTCTTCGTTTTTTAATACTGGAAGCTTTGATGTATCCACACCGCAAATTTCAACCTTATTTCGAGTCAATCCTTTTTCCCTCCTCACAGGAGCTGCTGTACAAAAAACAGTATCTCCTTGGGCAGGAAAAATATGCACTTTTACTTGGCAGTTGATTGACCCTAATTGATCGAAAATCGTGCTTACATCCCGAAATTATTAGCTTTTTTGCTTAGAAAAATTTTCTTTTTTTCCAAAACTAAACCATTTTATTGAACTCTTTTCTTAATCTCTTGATTATTCTTTTTTCAAGTCTCGAAATATAGGATTGGGAAATCCCTAACATATCTGCTACATCTTTTTGCGTCTTTTCTTCTCCGTTTGTAAGACCAAAGCGAAGTTCCATGATTTGCTTTTCGCGATCTGTTAATTGATGGAGGGCTTTCGTTAAAAGCTTACGATCCACATTTGCTTCCAAATCCTTTGTGATGATATCATCATCTGTCCCAAGGACATCTGAAAGCAATAATTCATTTCCATCCCAATCAATGTTTAATGGTTCATCAAAGGAAACCTCTGATCTAATCTTATTATTTCTTCTTAAGTACATCAGAATTTCATTCTCAATACATCTCGAGGCATATGTAGCAAGCTTAATTTTCTTTTCCGGGTTAAACGTATTGACTGCTTTAATTAAACCGATGGTACCAATACTGATTAAATCTTCAATATTAATTCCTGTATTTTCAAACTTTCTGGCAATATAGACTACAAGTCTGAGATTTCGTTCAATCAAAATGGATCGTGCTGCTTTATCTCCGCCAGGTAATTTTTTCAAAAGTAGTTCTTCTTCATCTTTACTTAATGGAGGGGGCAATGCCTCGCTTCCGCCAATATAATAAACTTCATCCGTTTTAAATCCCAATTTAATCAGTAGTTTATACCAGTAATAGGAAAAGCGTAATCTCCATTTTTTCATGCAAGTTCCTCCTTCTAAAAATATGTTTTTCTGAGTATAGTAATATTAACTTACCTTCTCTGTATTCCCGGGTTGTCTAGGTCCAGTAAGCATTTTTGGATGGACGATGCATTGGAAAGCATCATCGGGAGAAAGCTCTTGCATAGTAAACGACACAAGACCCTTTTCACAAAGGAAGCAATCACCGTTTTTCTCAATTAATATAGAGTCAGGTTTTACCGCCATAATCAGTTGATGCTCTTGTCCAACCACACGAAAAGGAATTATTCGAAGCTTGTTTTGCCATTCTGAAGGTAATTCTTCCTCTCCCATTAATAAAGTCTCAGTGTTCGCTGCCATCCGCTTGATTGGTTCTGACATAATTTCCATTTGATTTTTAATCGAGATAAACATAACGGGAAGCCTTGTTAAAGGATCATATACTTGATTTCCACTATCCACCAATCCTTTGAATGTATAGGCCTCAGAATTGATCGTAAGGTTGACACTAACAATTTGGTCAAACTGAATCTTCGTCATTTCCATCCCTTCCACATTCTTCTTTGAAAAATGCCAAGCAATCGGAAACCCTATAAAGACAAACAACCAGCTGATCGGATCCCCAAATCCCTTTAGTCCAGCAAGCAGGATGGACTCTGTTTGTAGAAAATAATGCGCCCCGATCAGTGCACCACCAATTAAAAACGTAGAAACATATAATGTCATTAATGCTTTAATAAAAAAGACCAGTCGCTTATATCCAAACGTGGCAAGAATCATCAATACCGAAAAGAGAAGTTTTGTAATCGGATGGTTTGAAAAGGCATGTATGGGTGTAAACGATAATAAAATGATCAAGGAACCGATAAATCCACCAGATAACAACCTCCATAAACGAACCTTTCTTTTTAAAAAAATCGCTGTTAAATATAGGAGCAGAGTATCAAATAAAAGGTTTAGAGCCCAGATTACATCTAAATATACAATCAAATAGCTTCCCCCTTCATTGATTCCCCCAAAAGAAAACTAAACCTCTTTATATTTCTATTATTCTGTTTTTATCTTGTTTAGGAAAAAGTATAACGCACATGGAGCGCTGAAGTGTGTCACTTTCTGTAAACAAAAAAGCAGAAATTTTCACTATATGTCAGAGATTTTGTCGTATTTTTCCAGTCATATAAAAAGAAAAGGCACGGTCCATATGTAGGACCGTGCCTTTTCTTTTAAAAAATTCTATCTTCTACGATTCCGATTTCTTAAGAAGGTTGGAATATCTAAAGCTTCTTCTTGAGAATTATTTGTATTGCGTACAGGTTCTTGTGGTACTTCTTCACGCTTTGGTTCTCTTTTAACGTTTCCAATTGGCGGTTTAGCCTGTCCAAATGAAGGTCGAGCTACTTTCGGCTGAATGACTTCCTCATTAAATCCGGTAGCAATGACGGTTACGATAATCTCATCTTTTAGATTATCATTAATAACTGACCCGAAAATCATGTTTACTTCTTGGTCAGATGCTGTTGCAACAATATCAGCTGCCTCTTGCACTTCGTACAAGCTCAAGTTTGAACCGCCGGTAATGTTCATCAATACACCTTGCGCCCCATCAATGGATGTTTCAAGTAATGGAGAACTAATTGCTTTCTTAGCAGCTTCAGCTGCACGATTCTCACCAGCTGCAATACCGATCCCCATTAATGCTGAGCCTTTATTCGACATAATCGTTTTTACGTCCGCAAAATCCAGGTTAATCAATCCCGGAACCGCTATTAAGTCAGAAATACCTTGAACACCTTGACGAAGTACATTATCAGCCTCACGGAATGCTTCAAGCATAGGTGTGCTTTTATCAACAATTTCTAAAAGACGATCGTTTGGAATGACAATTAGGGTATCTACCGCTTCCTTCATCGAAGCAATTCCCCCAGATGCCTGTGTAGAACGTTTTTTTCCTTCAAAGGTAAATGGACGTGTAACGACACCCACTGTTAATGCACCAAGTTCACGAGCAATTTGTGCAATGACAGGCGCCGCTCCGGTACCTGTTCCGCCGCCCATGCCTGCGGTTACAAACACCATATCCGCCCCGCGTAAAGCTTCTTCTAATTGTTCTTTACTTTCTTCAGCAGCTTTTTTTCCTACTTCAGGATTGGCCCCAGCCCCAAGACCTCTGGTCAATTTACCGCCAATCTGCATTTTTACTTCTGCCTTTGAAAGATTTAAGGCTTGTGCATCCGTATTTACAGCAATAAATTCAACGCCTTGTACCCCATGTTCAATCATTCTGTTGACTGCGTTATTTCCGCCTCCGCCAACACCGATTACTTTTATTGTCGCAAGAGAATCTAAATTGGTATCGAACTCTAACATGACAAATCCTCCTAATTCGTCGATTTTCCTTTTCGTATGCTTATTCGAAAAAGTAACCAAGGATTTTTTTAACTTTTGATGACATCTTTTCTTCTGGTTGCTTTTCTACCTTTGCTTTTGGCTGTTGTTGTTGTTGTTTTGGGACTTTCTTTTCGATCGGTTCCGAAACCGGCGATGGTGCAGCAACAGTCCCCCCTGGTAATCTAGCATTCTTGTAAGCATATTTGATTAGACCAACCGCTGTTGTATATTGAGGCTCTCTTACTCCAATATAATCAGGTATAGCTATGCGAACTCTATTTTGCAATATCACCTGGGCAAGCTCCAGCACTCCTTGCATATTTGCGATTCCGCCGGTCAACACATACCCTCCAGGCAAATCATTAAAGCCTTTTCGTTTCATTTCATGTAAAATCAAGTCAAAGATTTCTTCTAATCTTGCTTCGATTATGTCAGAAATTTCTAGCTGGTTGAATTGTTGATGCTGATCGCTTCCGATTATCGGAACACTGAATACTTCATCTTCTGAAGCTTCATCATAGAAAGCATGTCCATGTTTAATCTTTATTTTTTCGGCATCCTCCGTAGAGGTGCATAAAACCTTTGAAAGATCATTTGTAATATGATCTCCTCCAACCGGCAAGACACTGGTTGATTTTAAATGACCCTGTTCAAAAACTGCCAGGGTGGTAGAACCGCCGCCAAGATCAATTAAGGCCACACCAAGATTTTTTTCATCCTTTGATAAGGCAAATGAACCCGCAGCAAGCGGCTGAAGGGTTATGTCAAGGATCTCTAACCCAGCCTTCTCAACACATCTCAGTGTATTATGCAAAATGGTTTTAGACCCTGTTATGATGGTGCCTTCCATTTCTAAACGAACACCAATCATGCCGCGCGGATCATTGATTTCATCAAGTCCATCCACGATAAATTGTTTGGAGACTACCCCAATAATTTCTCTTTCAGGCGGAATGGAAACGACTTGGGCCGCATCAATCACCCTTAGGACATCATCATTGGTAATTTCCCGATTCGGACTGGAAACGGCTACAACACCATGGCATGGCTGCAACATGACATGATTCCCCGTTATTCCGACAATGACTTGTCTAATTTCCATCCCAATCATTCTTTCTGCCTGCTCTATTGCTCTCTTTATTGAATGAACGGTTTCGTCTATATCTACAATTGATCCTTTACGTAAACCTTCCGATTTTACATTACCAACACCAATTATATTTAATGAGTCATTGACCATTTCACCAATGATAACTTTTACACTGGATGTACCGATGTCAAGACTAACATATATTTCATTGCTGTTCATTCTTTGGCACCTCCTTTAGCATTCCTTCAGTCGAACAACAATTTTAATTTGTTCAAAAAAAGATTCCTATACATATCTTATAAAATTATTCGTCACAACTAAATGATTCCCTTTAAAATTCATCAATTTTTTTGTAATTTTTCTTTGCTAGATGACCATTTTGCTATTAAAATCCGTCGAATAACAGCAATATTTTGAAACAACCTGACTCCAAATGCAAACACTGCTGCTAAATACAAGTCTACACCAAGATGGACACCTAGAAAAGCTAAACTTGCTGCAAGTATGATATTAAAAAAGAAGCCTGATACAAATACTTTTTCATCGTAAATATTTTGAAGGTTTGCTCGAATTCCCCCAAACAAAGTGTCTAGAGCAGCGAGCACAGCAATCGATAAATAATTTGAATATTCTTCAGGAATTCGAATATCAGTAAACAACCCGAGAACCGCCCCAATGATTAATCCAAGTATGGGAAGCCACATTACTTATTGCCTCCTCCTTCATTTCCTTTAACCGGCTCCATATAACGAATTCGAATTGGATTTTCATAGGCGGGAACCGTCACTTTTGTTTTGGGTGAAGATACAGTTAATCGCAAATTTTCAATGTAAAACTCTTCTATAGACTTTGAAACTTTCATTCGATTATACAATTTTTCTGCAGTATCGATACTGTCTGCGACCACTTTTACCTCTATTGGCAGGCTTTGAATGGTATGTCCATCAATTTTCGTTTGGGCATTAATATCACGAATAACGGTAGTATTAATCACTCTTTGCCCATCAATTGAGACATATTTTGCCTCATACATATTTAATTCATTTAGTAATCTTTGCAAAAGATCTGGAGAAACTTCCTTGGTTACAGAAGCCCCTAATTCAATTTCCTCAAGCGCAGGTTCGATCTTCAAGGTAATTCCAGGGCCTGTTACCTTTGTTAAACCGGCTTCAACTTTTAACTCATTTAATGTATCTTTCAGTGCCTGCTCCTTACCCTTCTTTCGTTTCGACTCATATGCGGTTAATTTTTCCTCATTTGAACGAATTTCACTTAAAAGAGTCGACTGCAATTCCTTTTCCTTTAACAAGGCTTCACGAATCTCCCATATATCCCGTGTATCACGATCAACCGGTTTTTTTATAGTTTGAAATTGAATCGCAATCATAAAACCGATGATGGCAGTAATCAAGGTAAAGCTTAAGATTTTCTTCGGTTTGTCCACCTTTTTCACCTAACCTTTTAATATATTAAAATGTGGACATCGTTTTCATCTACTAATTTCCTAGAATAGGATTTAGAGTTATTTCATTTTCTTGTTCAAGGCTAAAAACAATATTATCATTCACAAGCTGATCCTTTACTCCTCCGGTAAGATTTAATGCCGCAGATAGCACATCGGGGTCTCCTATTGCCGTTATCACAAATGGTGCCGGGTGCTGCACACCATCAACAGTAATGACAGGACCATTGCAATTAATGTAGGAATGACTTGTCAGCCTTTGGCCATTGATGGCAATTGCCGCTGCGCCGGAGATATATAATTCATTTACAACTTTAAAAACATGGAATTCATGCACTAAATAATTATTAACATTGACCACTTTAGGATCATAGGCACCATCCGCCAGAGTCACTTTTACCCCTCCGCCCTTTACCTTTACCTTTCCTAAAAACATCCGGTATTTCTCCGCATCCTCTGCAAGGTTATAAAAGACCTGCGCTTCCTTCGAAAGATCTTTTTCATTTTCAAAAACCATATTTTGCTTTTTCGCTAATTCCTTTTCAAGTTTTCTGTTTGTTTCCTTTTGTGCATTCAACTGGTTTCTTAAATCAAGGGTTTTCTCCCATTGTTGGTCTGAAAGCCTCTTCGTATCACTCATGTGTTCTCTTTGAGTTAAATGATAGGAAAAGGCAATCAGATACCCAAGCACCAAACACACAAGGGACAAGATTACGTGATTACCCTTGACCTTTATCCTATCCACCTTTTTGTTCCTCCGTCTTTGTATCATATGCCTTGAAATAAGAGCCTACTTCTAAGTCAATAACACCTTTTTTATTTGGGTCTAATTGGCTGACGATTGAAGGATAATGAACCATTTTTTCTGAAAAGCTTCTTAAGGTTGCACTTACTTCGAAACCATCATTCATAAATAAGGAGATATGATATTTGTCTGTTTTTTTCGGAGTATAGTGGATCTCAGAGATGGAATTTACAATTTCAGTGGGAAGACTTTTTAGTCCATCAACCATTCCATTTAAAACTGCGCCTTCTTCGAAATCAAACAAAATTGGAGAATTACTCGGAATTTCTTTAAACGATTTCCCTGTAAGTATTTCCCCATTTTCCATAACAGGATAATAGGAGCCTTCTTTTTTCAGGTAGGCAATTCGGTTATGCTCTTGGATGGTAATCATAATAGTGTTGGGCCATTGAATCTTAACTTCTGCCTTTTTAACTTCTGAAAGTTCCTTTAATTTTTTAGAAATCTCCTTGCTCTTAACCTTCCAAATATTCGTATTTTTAGTGACTCCAGTTTTTTTGATAATTTCCTGACTGGAATATAAATCATTTCCTATCACAGAAATCCGTTTAACATGGCTTAATGGTGATTGCACATAGGCAATGGCTGCAATGAATGTAAAAAACAGAAGAAGCAGGAGAATAAGCCTTCTGTTTGCTTTTCGCCGTCTTTGCTCTTTTAACTTAGGTATTCTGTCCTCTAAAGCAACAATTTTACCTTTATCCATTCCTTTCCCCCCGTCAAAAGAACAATATTAAGCTTGTCCCCAAAAATAGCTTAAAAAATTTCCAATTTGCTTTTTAAAGTGAAAACAACGGCACGAATAATCATGCCGTCATTCATTTTCTTCCGTTTTTTTATTTATGATTAGTAATTATATCACAATATTTGTCATTCGGACGATAAATTAACGTTAGATAATCGCAATAAATTTTGGTATTTAAAATACCACTTTTTCTATTTTCGGCCAATAATTTCAACTTCTGTTTCCATTTTAACTTCATATAAACTATAGATCGTGTCCTTTACATATTGTATTAAAGCAAGGACATCACCAGCAGTTGCATTTCCGGCATTGACAATAAAATTGCCATGCATTTCTGAGATTTTGGCCCCGCCTATGCTATGCCCCTTTAATCCAGCAACTTCGATTAACTTTCCAGCATAGTTTGGAAGAGGATTCCGAAAAATACTTCCCGCGCAAGGAAAATTCCATGGCTGTGTTTCTTTTCGGTAATCCTTATTTTTTTGCATCTGTGAAACAATTCTTGTTTTTTCTCCCGCTTCAAGTTGGAAAACAGCCTCTACCACAATTCCCGGACGTTTTTTTTGTAGTACAGAAGTTCGATAGGTAAATTCCATTTCTTCATTGGAGAGCCATTCCATTGTTCCATTTTCGAAAAGAATGAGAGCTTTTGATAATATTTTACTTATGTCCGATCCATGTGCTCCTGCATTCATATATACAGCCCCGCCGACAGACCCTGGAATTCCACTTGCAAATTCGAGGCCAGTTAAACCCATTTTACTAATTTTTGTAGCTAAGCTTACAAGTGAATAGCCGCCGCCGACTCTAATTTCGGAATCATTAACAGTAAGCTGATCTAAACCGGAACCTAATTTAATTACCACACCCTCAATTCCCTTATCAGAAACTAAAAGATTGGAACCACGTCCGATTGCCCTCCATGGGAATTGATGCTTACGGACTAATTCCATTACTTTTATTAAATTTTCAGTTGAAGAAGGTTCAATAAATAAATCAGCTGGACCGCCAATTTTGATGGTGGTATGGTTTGACAGCAGTTCATTTTGTTTCACCTTTCCAATATTCCATTCCTTCAATTGTGTAATCATTTCGTCCACTTAATCACCCTGACTTTCTAACCTTTTTTATACAATTTATGCTTAAAGTGAATTTGGGCTACCTTAGTTTTTCGTTTGTTAGTTTTTTTATTAAATCCAAAAGCCTGTTGGCAGAATCTGGAACGCCAATTTTCTTTGCTTTGGCCTTCATCTCTTTCAGTTTTTCCTTGTTTAATAAAATTTGGTCAATGCTTCCAACGAGACTTTTGTTATTCAAATCTTTTTCTAGCAATATTTTTGCTGCACCATTTTCGCTCAATGACCTTGCATTCTTTTCCTGATGATTATTGGTAACATACGGACTTGGGACAAGAATACTTGGAATCCCAAGTGAAGTAAGCTCTGCTAACGTGGTAGCACCTGCCCTTGATACTACTAAATCAATTCCTGAGAGTACTTCAGGCATATTATGAATAAACGGCTTAATGATGACATTACTTGGATTACCGATTAACTCCACTTCTTTTTTTACATCCTCAAAATGCACATCACCGGTTATATACAAAACCTGATATGATTTACTGCCAAATTCAGATAATGCTTTTACAACCGCATCATTAATTGGTTTAGCACCGCGGCTTCCACCAAAAATAAGGACGGCAGGTGCGGTTGCACTTAAGCCGGCTGATAATCTTCCTTTCACCCCATCTTGGCCAATCACTTCTGATGCCCGGGGGTTGCCGGTGAAAACAACCTTATCTATAGGAAAATATTCTTTCGCTTCATGAAAGCAAATGGCGATTTTATTTACATATCGGCTTAAAAACTTATTGGTCAAACCTGGCACGCTGTTTTGTTCATGGATAATGGAGGGAATCCCAAGTTTTGCGGCTGCATATACGACGGGACCACAAACATAGCCGCCCGTTCCAATCACAACATCCGGTTTAAACTCTTTTAAGATCTTTTTGCTATCTCGTGTTCCTTTGAAGAATCGAAAAATTGTTTTAATATTTTCAAAGGAGATTTTTCTCCTAAACCCAGTGATATGAATCGATTTAAAAGGAATTTTTTCTCTTGGGACAAGATTGCTCTCTAAACCATTTTTCGTTCCTATGTATAAAAATTCAGCATCTTTTGTCTGTTTTTGAATTTCTCTTATAAGAGCAAGAGCAGGATAAATATGTCCTCCCGTTCCGCCTCCGCTGACAACTATCTTCATAAATACACCTCATTAATAATTGCTGCCTACGTAATTACCTTCCTAATTACCTTCCTCATTCTACTATAAAAATCTATAAAATAAAGTCATTGATAAAAGAATGTTATGTAAATGTAAAGAAAACTCGCCGATTGGCGAGCCGTCAGGTGAAGATAGGGGCTGGGTTGCCTTATAGTGAAAAATACCCTGTTATTAAAACAGGGCATCTAATTAATATCTTGAATAACGGCTAATATTTAAAAGAACACCAATAGCCATTAACATTAAGGTCAGCGATGACCCTCCGTAGCTAAGGAATGGCAGTGTAATGCCCGTAACCGGCATCAGTCCTGTTACTACGCCGATATTGATCATGACTTGAATCGCAACCATTGCAATGATTCCAACGGCTAGGAAGCTTCCGTACAAGTCCGGAGCACCCAGCGCGATTCGAATCCCCCTCCAGAGGAGTAATGCAAACAGCAATAAGATAAATGAACCGCCGATAAATCCAAGCTCTTCAGAAAGGATTGCAAAAATAAAGTCCGTTTGCGGTTCCGGCAAGTAGAAAAACTTTTGCCGGCTTTGACCAAGCCCCAATCCAAACAAACCACCCGGACCAATCGCAAGCAGCGATTGGATAATTTGAAAACCGCTTCCAAGCGGGTCAGACCATGGATCAAGGAAAGAGGTAATCCGTTTAATACGATAAGGTGCCGAAGCAATCAACCCAACGAATCCGGCAACCCCCAGCAGCCCTAAAAAAGCAAAGTGACTAATGCGGGCACCTGCAACAAAAATCATTACCACACAAGTTCCTATCATTACTGTCCCCGTTCCAAGATCGGGCTGGAGCATAATCATAGCAAAAGCAATAAATGCAAGTCCAAGTGAAGGAATAAGCCCTTTTTTGAAGGAAGTAATAAATTTCTGCCGTTCAGATAAGTACTTCGCTAAAAAGGCAATCATTGCCAGCTTCATAAATTCGGATGGCTGAATTGAAAATGCCCCTACGCCAATCCAACTTCTTGAACCATTTCGAACATTACCAATCCCAGGGATCAAAACAAGGACTAATAAAACAAAACAAACAATTACGATCGTTTTTGCCCATGTCCTCCAAGTCCAATAATTGATGTTCATAATGAAAAACATTGCAGCGATTCCCACCCCTGCAAAAAGGGTTTGTCTTTTTGCAAAGAAGAAGGAATCATGAAATTTATATTCTGCCCATACAGCGCTGGCACTGTAAACCATTATCAGCCCAATGGCAAGAAGCGTGAAGGTTACAATCATCAAAATAAAATCAGGGGTTGTTCTCTTTGTCGGCACCACTAAACACCTCAACTACCAGTTTTAGGGCTTATAGCGAACCTCGGTGGAGAGCACTATGATTGTCTAGCGCTAGCGGCCGATAGGCGCCTTGCGCTTTCCTTTGGACAAGCCCTTACTTAAGCTTATGCACGGCTTCGATAAAAATGTCTCCCCTTACTTCAAAAGTTTTATATTGATCCCAACTGGCGC
Organism: Neobacillus cucumis; assembly: GCF_016107705.1. Next base: position 100,008 of record NZ_JAEHGC010000005.1, on the reverse strand, counting down.
ATGCAGGAGATAACAAAATAACGTCACCTGATTCGGAATACTGATAAGCCACAGGCACGGCTTCCCCAACATTATCGACACGCTTCATCAATTTTATTCCAGCCTCTTTAGCAACACGTTCAAGCTTTGGAGCAGTTTGACCAAATGTTATTAACGCTTTAACGTTCTTAAAATAGGGAATCAGTTCATCAAATTCATTTCCCCTGTCCAAACCACCTGCTAATAAAACAACGGGAGTTTTGAAAGCAGCTAATGCATTTACTGTAGCTAAAATATTGGTAGCTTTTGAATCGTTATAAAATTTACGTCCGTTAATTTCACTCACATATTGCAGACGATGTTTTACTCCTGTAAATGTTCTGAGTACTTCTTGAATGGCGAGATTGTCTACCCCGGTAAGCTTGGCTGCGGCAAGCGAAGATAAAATATTTTCAAGATTATGTACACCAGGCAGGGCAATATCTTTCACATCCATCACTTTTTCACCGTTAAAACAAATCCACTCACCACAAAGATAAGCCCCTTCAGATAATTCACTTTTCGTGGAAAATGGAATAATTTTAGCCCTGGAATGACGAGCAATTTCCATCGTTTCTTCTTGATCATAATTAACGATTAAATAATCATTTTCGGTTTGATTTCTTGTTATATTTGCTTTTGCCTTTATATATTCTTTTCTCGTGCCATGATAATCCAAATGAGCATCATAAATATTTGTGATAATTGCAATTTTAGGGGTGAATGCCTCAATCCCCATTAACTGAAAGGAAGATAACTCGATGACAATCGTATTTTCTTTCGTTGCCTCTTCTGCCACGCCTGAAGCCACTGTTCCGATATTCCCAGCAATCAGCGGCTGTTTTTTTCCTTCATTCAGCATTTCAAAACAAAGGGTTGTGGTCGTCGTTTTTCCATTTGTACCGGTAATCCCAATAAACGGCGCTTCGGAAATTTGGTAAGCCAGTTCAACCTCTGTAATGACAGGGATCCCTTTTTCAAGAGCCCCTTCAATGATTGGATTGTTATAAGGAATTCCCGGGTTCTTAACAATTAGTTCAAACCCATCATCAAGAAGCTCTACAGGATGTTCACCGCAAATAACTTTGATCCCCTCTTCTAACAATCCACGTGCTTCAGGGTTTTCAGATAATGGCTTTCGATCATTTACCGTTACAAATGCCCCAAGCTTATGTAAGAGTGCAGCAGCGGTCACCCCGCTTTTTGCAAGTCCGAGAACAAGAATCTTTTTATGACGATACGTCTCAATCTGTTTCAATTACAACCACACCTCGATATAGATTCCAAGAATCGCTAATATTAGTCCAACACTCCAAAAAGTAACAACAACTCGCCATTCAGACCAGCCGGCTAATTCATAATGGTGATGCAACGGGCTCATCCGGAAAATCCGCTTGCCTGTTGTTTTAAAAGAAATGACCTGCAGAATAACTGATAAGGTCTCAATGACGAATACTCCGCCGATAATAATGAGCAGAATTTCAAGTTTCGTTAGAATGGCAATAGCTGCAATCGCTCCGCCTAATGCAAGCGAACCAGTATCTCCCATAAAAACCTTAGCAGGATGCGCATTAAAAACTAAAAATCCTAACACTGCTCCAACAATGGCAACGGAAAAAATCGCTACCTCTACCTGAGATTGATTCCAGGCCAGCACAGCATATGCACCAAATGCAATGGCCGCCGTACCTGATACTAATCCATCAAGTCCATCCGTTAAATTGACTGCATTGGAAAAACCCACAAGCCAAAAAATAATGAAAAAGACAAAGAACCAACCTAAATCAAAGGAGTAATCTCCAAAAGGTAAAGTAATCTCCGTCGGAAAATCATTTTGTTTATAAACAAAATAGAAAATGACTGAAATAATGATTTGTCCCAAAAGTTTTTGTCTGGACGTTAACCCTAAATTTCGCTTTAATACCACCTTGATAAAATCATCAAGAAAACCGAGTAAGCCGAAGCCGAATGTCACTAGTAAAAGTAAATAGGTTTTTACGGTTGGCGCAGAAAACTTTCCGGTCATCACTAGAGTGGTAATAATAATCGAAAATAAGATCATAATCCCACCCATTGTCGGTGTACCCGTTTTCTTTTGATGGGATTTCGGGCCTTCTTCACGAATGCTTTGTCCAAATTTTAACCTTCTTAAGAAAGGGATAAAAATGGGAGAAAGCAATACAGAAATTAGAAATGACATAATGATAGTAAATAAAATAACTTGCTCCAGCATTTTATCCCCTCCTTCCTTGACCAGCTACATTGAACTTATCTGATAATTTATTCAACATTGCAGCAATATCATATGTTTGTTTGTTTTTGTTAAGAAGTTTTTTCGTTAAAAAATCAAATTTTGTTATATTCATTGTTTTTTCTGTTTCTCCATCTAATTTATCTATATATTGTTGTAGGATCATCCGCAGAGCTTCCTCCGGGTCTTCCACAAGAAAAACCGGAAAGTGGTTCGGAGTATAGCGCGGCAGCTGTTTTTCTTTATTCCAAATGGCAGCAATTGCCCCATTGGCAAGTGCCTCTTTTAGTTCACCTGATTCTTCACTGAGTGGTACAAAAATCCCTTTCGGCTGAATTGCTGCTGATTGGTCCGTTACCGTATAAAAAGTAAGAGTGGGATCATGTGCGCCCCGAACTTCATGAATGAAATTGGCAACATCATTATAAACTAAATACATCTCCTATCTCCCCTTGAGTGCATCTTGAGCTACAAGCCGGTCATCAAAATCATATACCTTGCTTCCAATAATTTGATAGGTTTCATGACCTTTACCGGCAATAAGAATTACATCACCTTCAGATGCACGTTCAACTGCTGCTTTAATTGCCATTTTTCTGTCGGGTATAACTTCGAAGCTTAAACCTTTTACTCCTGAAACCATATCATTAAGTATGGCCATAGGATCCTCACTTCTTGGATTATCTGATGTAAATATCGGGTCTGTTGCAAATTTGCAGGCAATTTGAGCCATTAGGGGTCTTTTCGTACGGTCCCGGTCACCCCCGCAGCCAACAACGACAAATATTTTTTTCTGGGCGAATTGCCGGACTGTTTTCAAAACATTTTCCAAGCTGTCCGGCGTATGAGCATAATCAACGATGATTGTAAAGCTTTGACCTTTATCAACGAGTTCAAATCTTCCCGCCACTCCTTTAATACTTTGAATGGATTGGATAATTTGCGTTATAGGCACGGCTGAAACGATTGAAGCTGAAACACTTGCTAACACATTATAAACATTGAATTTCCCTAAGAGCTGCATTTTAACCGGATATCTTTCCTTGTTGATGATTAATTCGAAGCTGGTGCCAAAGGACTTCATTTGAATATTTTCCGCCCGGATATCCGCATGGTTGTTAATCCCGTATGTAATGACATGCGCAGCCGTAGATTTTTCAAATAATACCGAAGCAGGTTCATCTGCATTCAATATGGCAAATTTCGGTTTGCTTTTTTCAAAGGTATTTCCAAGCTGGGAAAATAGCAAGCATTTTGCTCGATGGTAATCTTCCATGGTTTTATGATAATCAAGATGATCCTGGGATAAATTCGTAAAAACCGCAACATCATAATCACAGCCGTGTACCCTTCCCATATCTAAGGCATGGGAAGAAACCTCCATTACGGCTAGGTCAACATTGGCCTTGACCATTTGCTGAAAGTTTTTTTGCAATGTCAGACTATCAGGGGTCGTATTTTTGGTTTCGATTGTCCTGTCACCAATTTTTGTATACATCGTTCCAATCAAACCAGTTTTCTTCCCCGCATCTGCAAAAATCTTTTCAATTAAGTGACTAGTGGTGGTTTTCCCGTTTGTTCCGGTAATGCCAATTAAATGCATTTTTTTCGATGGCTGCCCGTAATAGGCATCGGCAAGGACCGCCATTGCACGGTGAGTATCCTTTACTAAAATAACCGGTACATCAAGTGGAAGTATTTTTTCGGCAAGAACAGCGGCTGCACCATTCATAACAGCGGCTTGTGCATAATCATGACCATCCACTGTGTAGCCTTTAATACAAATAAATAAACTTCCCTTTTGCACCTTACGGCTATCATTTTCAATCGATGAAATTTCCGGATTGGCGCCCGAATAAGGGACTAATGAATGCAAATATTCAAGTAGGTTTTGTAGCTTCATGTTCTCTCAAATCCTCTCATGACCAGGAAGTACATGGCTGCCTAATTTGAAGAAGGTTAAAATTCTACTTCGAGTATTCCAGCTCCAGTGCCCAGCCCTTAAAGTTGCTTTGGGACTAACCAGGCGCTTCTAGCTTTTCTTATTTTACATGAAAATAAAACCAAATTCCATTCTACCATTAATTGCAGCGGAAAAATAGGCGGCAGAATACATATTCCAGCCGCCTACCCCATTACTTTTATTTCTATTCACCATTGCCAAAATAAAGTCTAATTTTCGAACCCTCTTTTAATTTTGTTCCCGGTGCAGGGGATTGCCTTACCACTGTATCACCCTCACCACTTGCATCAATTTTCAAATTGATCATCTGTTCGCCAATTTCACTTTTTGTCATTCCAACCAGGTCAGGCAGTTCGATGACCGGGACATCATCCCAAGCCTTTTTCTTTTCAATTTGGTTTTTACGTGGCTCAACCCCCATGGCACGCAAACTATCCTTCATAATATTTCCAACAATCGGCGCTGTAACCTGGCCCCCGAATTGAACAACTCCCTTCGGATTATCGACAGCCACATAAACAACAAGCTGTGGGTCATCCGCTGGTGCAAACCCAATAAAGGAAACAATATGATTATTTTCTAGATAACGTCCATTTTGCGCTTTTTGGGCCGTTCCTGTCTTACCACCAATTCGATAAGAGTCAACAAATGCTTTACCGCCAGTCCCTTGGGCAACAACACTTTCAAGTGCATTGCGAACCTTTTTAGACGTTGCCTCTGAAATCACTCTTCGTTTTACTACGGGTGAATTTCTCATAACCACTTCATTTGTTAAAGGATCATCAATCTCTTTCGCAATATACGGTTTATACAAAATTCCTCCGTTTATAGCCGCCGCAACCGCTGTAACCTGTTGAATGGGTGTAACTGATACCCCTTGGCCAAATGCCGTAGTCGCTAATTCAACCGGACCAACCCGATTTAAATTAAATAAAATCCCTGTACCTTCTCCTTGTAAATCAATTCCTGTCTTTTGGCCAAATCCGAAATCCTTTATATATTTAAACAATGTATCTTTACCTAGACGCTCTCCTAATTCTACGAACCCAGGGTTACAAGAATTTTGTACGACCTGTAAAAATGTTTCACTGCCATGCCCCCCGCGCTTCCAGCATCTAAGTCTCGCTCCAGCAACGGTAACATATCCAGGGTCGTGAAATTGATCCTGCTCTAAATTCACCTTTCCCTCTTCTAATGCAGCAGCAAGGGTAATAATCTTAAAGGTAGAACCAGGCTCATAGGTTGACCATACAGGCAGATTCCGGTTGTAAACCTCCTGCGAAACATTTCTAAAATTAGAAGGATTAAACGTAGGTCGGCTGGACATTGCTAAAATTTCACCATTATTAGGGTTCATAGCAATGGCTATGATTCCGTCAGGATTATACTTTGCCTCGGCAATATCTAACTCCCTTTCCACAATGGTTTGGATTTTCGTATCAATGGTTAATTTTAAATTTAGACCATTTTTAGGCGGTTCATAATCATCGGCCATATCATTCATCCGCTGTCCCTTTGCGTTTGCATAAAACTTTACGGAACCCCGGTCCCCGCTAAGTTCTTTATCATAATACTTCTCAAGTCCCATCAAGCCCTGGTTGTCCACTCCCGCAAAACCAAGAACATGTGAAAGATAGCTTCCAAATGGGTAATGGCGTTTAGAGTCCTCACCAATATAGATTCCATCAAGACCTAATGCCCTTATTTCTTTGGCCTTTTCATGGGAAATTTTCCTTCCTTCTTTGATTCTGACAATCGATTGTCCCTGGGTAATTTCTTTATAAGCCTTTTCCTTTGTTATATTTAACACGGAGGCAAGTTTTTCAGCCGTTTCCGCTGGGTTTTTAATTTGTCTTGGAACAACCCAAACCGTTGGAGCACTGACATTTGTTGCTAGCGGGACCCCATTTCGATCGACAATTTCTCCGCGCTCAGGCTCAAAGGGGATATTTCGGCTCCACGAATCTTTGGCTTTTCCAGTCAGCATATCACCAAGAATAAACTGTACATACCCAAGCCGGACATCGATAATTAAAAAGACAAGTATTCCAACGAAAAGTGCAATCATTAACCGTTTACGGACAGTTACATTTGAAACACGCATACTTTGAACGAGCCTCCTTTGTGTGGTCGTTCCATTTATATGCTTGTACAAAAAAGATTAGACCGTTAAGAAAAAAGAAAACTCACTGGGGCGAGTTTTCCTTAATCGCTAATATTTTGATCAGAATTTTTCTCTTGACTAGCATCCTCTGTGTTTATTGACTGCTGCTCGGGAGTTTGCAATTGTACAATCAAATTATCTCCCTTTTTCAACGTAGCTCCAGGACTAATATTCTGCTTAACTACATACCCGCTGCCTGCAACGTTAAACTTCAAATTCGCTATTTTTGCAAGCTGCATCACATCACGGAGTGACCAGCCTGTCATATCAGGAGCAGTCATCATACCTTTCGTTCCTAATAAAACCCTTTCTCCTTCGAGAATGGTGGTTCCAGCCTTTGGAAGCTGAGTGGTAACATCCGGTCCTTTTCCGATCACAATCGGACTAAATCCTTGATTTTTTAAATTTTTTACAGTTTCTGTTATTGCATCACCAGTGAAATTTCCAAGCTTAATCGAACTAGGCTTTTGAAGTTTCGATGGACGGATATTTAAGTACTGCAAACTATTTTTCATTACCGGTTTAAAAATCTCTGAAACAGGACGTGAGCCCAATTCATAGTTGTCTATTTGCGGCTGTTGCACTGCGACATACACAATTAGTTTCGGATCATTTTTCGGGGCCATTCCTAGAAAAGAGAAAATATAATTTTCCGACCCTGTTAAATAACCAGCACCATTCGGGTTTGGAATATTAGCAGTCCCCGTTTTACCGGCCACACTATAGCCATCAATCTTGTACCGCCTGCCTGTTCCATTTTTTGAAGTGACAACTGTTTCGAGATAATCCCGGACTGTTTTCGCAGTTTGAGCGGTTATAGGGGTGGAAACCACTTCCGGTTTGGTCTCTTTAATCGTCTTTTTCGTATCATGATTGACAATTTTATCTATAACATGCGGTTTCATCATTTTCCCGTCATTGGCCACAGCTGTAGCCGCTTGAATTTGCTCGATTGGAGTAATAGCTGTTCCTTGTCCAAACGATGTTGTTACTTTCTCAATTGGGTAATTAAACATAATTTTCCCTGATGTTTCATTCGGAAGATCAATGCCAGTCGGTTTGTCAAAACCAAATTTACTTAAATACTCCCGGAATTTCTCAAAGCCTAATTTCTCGTGGGCAATTTTTGCGAAGGCGACATTCGATGAGCGCTGCAAACCTTCTAAAAAAGAGATCGTTCCCCAGCCTGAATAATTATGATCATGTATTGCCGGTGACCGTGGTGATACTTGATAGGATCCCGATTTATATAATTCATTCGGATTAAAAACCCCTTCATTCACCGCTGCGGCAAGGGTGAAAATCTTCATGGTCGAACCAGGTTCATATGAGGTTTCAATCGCCTCATTATGCCAACTGTCCGTGATGCCTTCTTTCGTTTTCGGGTCAAAAGACGGACGCTGCCCCATCGCTAAAATATCACCAGTTTTCGGATCTGCTACAATCGCAATAATTTTTTTCGGATTATATTCCTTTACCACCTTATTCATGGCATCTTCTAAAAACGTTTGGATTTTCTGATCGATGGTTAAATAAACATCATCACCATCCTTCGCAGGGGTGATGTTTTCCTTTTTATCCGGAAGTATATATCCCCATAAGTCACTTTCGTAATTTATTTTTCCATTTGTGCCAGTTAGATAGTCATTAAGAGATTTCTCAATTCCCATCTGCCCTACTATTTTATTATCCTTTTTTTGATCAGGATCAGCATACCCTACTAAATGAGAGGCAAATACCCCGTTTGGATAGAACCGCTTCATTTGCGGGATAAAGGTAATCCCCGGAAGTTTTAGTGCCTCAATTTTTCTTTTTGTTTCAATCGAGATATCTTTTCCAGCACGGCCAAATTCAACCTGAAACTTTTTTGGTTGATCCAAAATTTTATAAATCTCTGACTCATCCATATCAATATATTTTGCTAATTGTTCTGCCGTGTATCGGGGATCTGTGACATTATTTGGATGTTTCGGATCCGTCGTTACCTTCTTACTTAAAATGGCTAACAGTGAATAGGAAGCTGTATCTTCAGCGACAACTTCTCCGTTTCGATCATAAATAATCCCTCTGGAGGCTTCTAGTGTTCCGACTCTCGTATATTTTTTCTGTGCCTTTGCCGCAAGCGGCTGACCGGCAGCTTCCCCGGAAATTTCAATTGAAAAATATCGGAAAAGCAATATAAAAAAGAGCAGGCCGAATATTCCAAATAAACAGGCTGCTCCAACATTCATATAGGGCTGTTTCTTAATCATTTTTGCACAACCTTGACGTTATTTTCATTTAAAACGAGTCCCATTTCCTTTGCTTTTTCATAAATACGTTCATACGTACTAAGTTCGCTAACTTGTACTTTTAAGTCATTGTTTACTTTCTTTTGCTTCTCAATTGATGTTTCAGTCTCTTGAATCGATTTGTTCACCTGCCAAATTTGCGACTGGTTCGAAATCATGTGAACAGCACCAAAACAAACCATTCCGGCAAACGCAATCCCTAGTACTTTTTCACCGGGTGTAAGCCAGGATTTCTTAACTTTTACTTTTAGTTTTTCTTGAACGGTTTCTGTTACTTGTTGCTGCTCTTGATATTTCCTGGCAAGATTACTCAAATTTTTTCCCCTCCAGCAATTTTTTATATTTTTTCTGCAATACGAAGCTTCGCAGATCGGGCACGATTGTTTTCTTCGAGTTCTTCTTCAGAAGGAAGAATGGGTTTTCGAGAGATTAATTTTAGCGTTGGTTTGTATTGATCTGGAATAATTGGTAAACCATGGGGCAAATCAGGGGCCTCGCTTGCCTTTTTAAATGCCGCCTTACAAATTCGGTCCTCTAGCGAGTGGAAGGTAATCACACTGATTCTTCCTCCCGGATTTAATATTTCCATTGCTTGGTTTAATGATTGTTCAAAAACGGATAGTTCGTCGTTCACTGCAATTCTTATCGCCTGAAAAACCCTTTTGGCTGGATGCCCGCCTTTTCTTCGGGCAGGTGCAGGGATTGCGTCCTTTATTAATTCAACCAATTCCGCTGTTGTCTCAATTGGTCTGGATTCTCGTGCTGCTTCAATTTTCCTTGCAATTTGCTTAGAAAATTTCTCCTCACCATAGCGAAAAAAGATTCGAACTAAATCTTCATACTCCCAGTGATTCACGACATCATAGGCCGAAGTGTGTGCATCACGATCCATTCTCATATCTAATGGGGCATCATGATGATAGCTAAATCCTCTTTCCGGTGTGTCCAGCTGCGGGGATGATACACCTAAATCATAAAGAACACCATCAACTTTCCTAACTCCTAAGGCTTCGAGCTCATCCTTTAAATATAAAAAATTGCTTTTTATAATCGTCAATTTTTCAAGATTAGACGATAACTTTTCTTTGGCATTCGCAATCGCCACTTCATCCTGGTCAAAGGCAAATAATCTTCCCTCTGCCCCTAATTTCGAAAGTATGAGCGAACTATGTCCTGCTCCGCCTAACGTACAGTCAACGTAAATGCCATCTGGCTTAATATTTAAGCCTTCCACCGCTTCGTTTAATAACACTGTTGTATGTTCAAACATTTTCCAATTCTCCTTATCGAATGAAACGATATATAATAAGTTATGTTTATATAACTTTTCCATTATATATCAAAGCCAATCATATTTTCTGCAATCTCAGCAAAAGAATCCTCGGATTGCACAAAATAGTCTTCCCAAATCTGCTTGCTCCAGATTTCAATTCGATTGGAAACACCTAGGACAACACATTCTTTTTCTAATTTTGCATATTGAAGCAATGGGGCAGGAATATTAATCCTTCCTTGCTTGTCCAACTCGCTTTCAGTTGCACCAGAGAAGAAAAATCGAGTAAAAGCACGGGCATCTTTCTTAGTAAGTGGTAAACCTTTAAGTTTTTCTTCTATCACTTTCCACTCTGTTAATGGGTAACCAAACAAACATTGATCCAAACCCCTCGTGATAATGAACATTTCACCAAGATCATCACGGAATTTGGAGGGCACGATGATACGGCCTTTATTATCGATGCTGTGATGGTATTCACCCATGAACATACCCGCTACCCCCACTTTCTATATAAAATGTACCACATTCCCCCACTTTCCTCCACTTATTTTTACTATTCGTTCTTAAGATTTAAAATCCCTTTAAAACTTGTAATATTTATCAAAAAAAAGAAACTTCACAAAACGGGAAGTTTCTACATTTTAATTATTTTATGCCGTCCATCAAACTCAAAGCTTAATTGCATTACATCATTGATTAGATGGAGTCCATAGTGATTTAAATAATAAAACACATTCCAGGTTCTCTCCTGCGGGAACCCGTCAGGTCTTAATGAAAGATCCACACGTCCATATTTCCTTAGGACAACATCGTGTTTTAATTTTACCGAATCATCCAGTTTCTTTTGCATAAATTCAATTTCTTCTACAAGCTTTTTCTCATTTTTCTTTAATAATGGCAAAAGTCCTTTATCAAGCTGGGCAGTCTTTGCCTCAATCAGACGGTATTGCTGAGCCAATTGTTCTTTTGCTGCTAAGAATAGTTCTTCAGCTTCTTTATCTTTTATTGAGCCAAGAAACAATTCTTTGTCGGTTGTTGTCCCCTTGGTTAAAACAGTAGACAAAGTTAAATTTAGTTCATTCATATCCGTTTCAACAGAGCGGTCAAGCAGGGTAATATTCAACCTTGGCACAATCGGGGGCATTTTCATATTAAAAAATTCAAAAACAAGCTTTAATTCTGCCCAATAAGAAATTTCCCCCGGGCCAGCAATGAATGCAATGGTTGGGAAAAGTAATTCCTGCATTAAAGGTCTTGTTACCACATTATTGCTCAACCTGCCGGGTTCTTTGGCTGCAATCTCCACTAATTCTTCTTTCGTAAAGGAGAGGACCCCACTTTTCCCCACAAATCGGTCGATTTCTAGATTATATTCCAGAAGAATTCGTTCGTTCATTCTTTCATCGTAATAGAATAGATTCGCAGCCTGATCATGTGCTTCAATCGTTATCGGGTAACCCTTTTGACTAATCAAATCCTGCTGTTTTAGCAAAGAATAAGTAATCGATTTATGATGATTAATTTGTTCTGTCAAGAATTCTTTTTGGATCTGGCGGAAAAGCTGGTTACCTGAATCAACAATTAACAAGCCGTAATCTTTAAACATTTCCATGACAATGTTTGCAAAAAAGTCTACAAACGTATCCGATTTGCTTATTTGCTCTTCAGCAAATGCGATAAGACGATTGGTATGATTGGTTTCACCAAAGTTTTCAATCACATTTCGTACCCATGCAAGACATACATCTTTATCCAAGTGAATATCAGAAACCATTTTCTTTTGAAAAACTTTCTCTGGATAAATCCATTTATCCATTCGGTTTTCTACCGGAACAAAAACGTGATTTACTTCCTGAAAATCATGATCCTCACCGGCAATCCAAAAAACAGGAATAACAGGTACACCAAGCTGTCTCTCTTTTTGCTCAGCTAATTTAATGATGGAAATAACTTTATGTATCGAATAAAGTGGTCCCGTTAGTATTCCTGCCTGCTGCCCGCCAATGACAACTACACTTTTAGGATTTAACAGTTTTTCAAGTGAATTTTCCACTGCTTTTGAAGAGGGATATTTCTTCATAAACTCTCTAATATGTGCAGTTAATTCTGCGCGGGGGAAGCTTCGATTTTTCAACTCCGTTAATCGATCCTGATCGTCGGATATTTGATTATAACGATAGTGGAAAAATGATTGTATATCAGCTGCCTGCTCCAAATAATTAGAAGCAAATCGGTTTACAGCCGGTAAAGAGAGATTTAAAATCTCCATTTATGTACATCCTTTCTAATCAACCATATTCATTCCTTAAGAGTATAGCATTAACCACTCTTTTTCAAAAAAAACTTTGCTTACAAAAATTCTTGAAAACAAAATTTTTTATGAGAAGACTGTGTTAAAAGTTATTTTCATTTAATAACAACGTTGATTGGAGCGGAAATCAACACTGCCTATGAAAAAAAGGTAAAAGTCAGGGCCCGATGAATCAAACCATAAAATGTAAGAGCCATGTAGACAAGAAAAAAGAGAATAAAATTGCACCTCCAAAATCCCTTCAACACTTTACCAAATAAAATTTCACCTTTTATTTTCCAATGAACCACCACAAAAGTCATTGCTATTAGCATCAACACTATTATTATTAACCAGAAAAGGGATTTCCCCCAAATGGTTACGATTAAAAAATGAACAGCAATAATAAATAAGAGGGTCGTAAAATCTAAAGCCTTATGGACAGATTTACGTTTACTCTTTGTGATCATCCTTAATATAATATAAGCCGCAACAAATCCTAATGGCGGTAAAACGAAAAGGACTGATAAAACAGTTGAAATAAACGTAATCATTTCAAACCACCTTTTCCAAGCTCTTTCCCCTTTAAAAGGAGATAGAAGCTTTCAATTAAAGGAACCTTTTTGAACTCCTCATTTGCCTTTTCCAATAAGAAACCTAAAATTGCATCCACTTCAGTTTTTCGATTTGCTTCAATATCCTTTAGCATAGAAGAACGATTATCGGCTGTTTTATGACAAATATCGATTATTTTCTTCAAATGAATATCGGGGTTTTCTATATTTAATAGAATTGAGATTTCATTAAATAAATGAACAACATTTTTAAAATAATATTCATTTTTAATTAATTCACCATTTTTCACCCCAAGGATAGCTGTTAATGGATTTATAACCGAATTGACAATTAATTTATTCACCAGCATCTTGTAAAAATCTTCGTTCATCACAATTGGAAATTCGCTAGGTGCGGTTTCGGTTAATGCTGTTAACACATAAGTATCTCCGCGAAAGACAGCAACATTCGTTATACCCTCTCCATTATGGCTGACAGTAAAAGCATCTTCCCTGTACGCGCCATGTTCAACTGATCCGACAGAAATCTCTGTTTCTCTAAGTGTATCTAGATGCTTTAAATGCCCCATTCCATTTTGTAAAAATAACAGGTTTTTTGGAGATTTTGGTAGTCTATTTATATTTTTAATAATCTCTTCTAGATGGTAGGATTTTACCGTAATGATGATAAGATCTTCCGTTCCTTCCCATTTACTTAATGGTAAAGCACGGACCAAGGCTTGAGTCCTTTTAGTGTTCTTTTTTAAAATAATTCCGTTTTTTTTAATTTCCATTGCTTGTTCTTCTGTTCGTGTATAAAGTGTAACCGTAAAAACACGACTCAAATAAGATGCAAATAATAGACCAAGTGATCCGGCACCAATAATTCCAATTTCCAAGCATATCCCTCATTTTTTCACTTTTCTATTATTTTATCAAAAGGTTATTCACATGGTAAGAAAAATCCCTTTTCACAAAAAGTGAAAAGGGACTTTGTACTGTCTAGCTCCAGCGCCTAGGGGCTCTATGGTCTACAGCCAATCCGTCAAGAAGGTTAAAAAGCAACCTTCTCGCCGGCTCGTCTTATGCTTGTCACCTCTAAGCAAGACGCATCCGCATTTCTATTTAGACTGGATACACCGGATGTTTCCGAACGCTGAATGTTAATTCTTTTGTCTCGTAATAATCAAAACGCTGAATTAATACATCCCGCAATTCCTCCGGGGCTACAATTTCATCCACAATTAACTCCGAGGCAAGCTTATAAATATCAATACTTTCTTTATATTCTTTGTGCTTTTCCTGAACAAAAGCGATTTTCTCTTTTGGATCGGCAATTTCGTTTATTTTATTTGAATAAACTGCATTTACAGCTGCTTCCGGACCCATTACAGCAATTTGTGCCGTTGGTAAAGCGATACAGCAATCTGGCTCAAATGCAGGGCCAGCCATTGCATAAAGTCCGGCACCATATGCTTTTCTCACAATGACAGAAATTTTAGGAACTGTTGCCGAGCTCATTGCGGCAATTAATTTAGCCCCATGGCGGATAATTCCGGCCCGCTCTACTTTTGTTCCAATCATAAAGCCTGGGACATCAGCAAGGAACAATAAAGGGATATGGAAGGCATCACATAGTTGAATGAATTTTGCTGCTTTATCAGCAGAATCAACAAACAGAACGCCCCCTTTTACCTTTGGCTGATTGGCGATAATTCCAACTGCCCTGCCGTCGATTCGCGCCAGACCCGTAATAAGCTCCGCCGCAAACAGCTTTTTAATCTCATAAAAACTTCCCTCATCCACTAAGCGGTCAATACATTGGTACATATCAAACGGGGCATTTTGATTTTCCGGAATTATCGCTTCTAGTTCACGGCCTTCCTTTGGCGCAATTCCAGCAATCAACTTTGTTTTTTCTTTAAAGTTTGCAGGAAAATACCCGATATATTTTTTTGCTGATTCTATCGCTTCTTCTTCACTATAGGCAAGAACATCGCCACAGCCGCTTACCGAACAATGCATTCGGGCTCCGCCCATTTCTTCAAGGCTTACCTTCTCACCGATTACCTTTTCCGCCATGCGCGGCGAACCAAGATACATGGAAGCATTTTGATCCACCATAATAACGATATCGCAAAATGCCGGAATATAGGCCCCTCCTGCCGCTGAGGGTCCAAAAAGAATACAAACCTGTGGAATCATACCGGAGAGCTTTACTTGATTATGAAAAATCCTACCGGCGCCGCGTCGATTTGGAAACATCTCTAACTGGTCGGTGATTCTCGCACCAGCAGAGTCAACTAAATAAAGTAATGGAACCTTTAATTTTTCAGCGGTTTCTTGAATACGAATGATTTTTTCAACCGTACGTGCTCCCCAAGATCCAGCTTTTATCGTTGAATCATTTGCCATAACACAAACTGTTTGGCCGTTTATCTTTCCAATCGCACAAACCACCCCATCGGCCGGTAGATCTCCCGCTTGGAAATTAGCAAATTTCCCGTCTTCTTCATATACTCCTTCATCGAACAATAACGCAAGCCTCTCACGTACAAACAACTTGTTTTGTTCCTTTAGCTTCTCGTGATATCTTTTCAGCCCGCCAGCCTCAATTTTTTTTCGATTTTCGGTCAATCGTTCATTCAATGTATTGGGTGTTGTCATTGTTCTCCCCCCCTTATCAGCTGCTATTCGATTACTAGTAAAACATCGTCTTCATTAACAAAATCACCAATGCTCACTTTACATTCTCTAACAATTCCTTCTGTAGGACTTTCAATCGGGATTTCCATTTTCATTGATTCGAGCATTAATACCTCCTGCCCCAATTTCACATTTTCACCTTTTGAAACAAAAATATTTAAAATCGTACCAGCCATAGAAGCGGTAATTTCTCTCATACAGACTCTCTCCTTAGTTTATTAATTGTTTTGTTAAGAAATTTGTTGTGTAGTTACCCTTTATAAAATCTTCATTCGCGAGTATTTTTAAGAAAAGCGGTGCGTTTGTTTTAATTCCATCAATTTTTAGGCTTTTAAAGAATCGTTCTGCAATTATTAATGCTTGATTGCGAGTATCCCCATGGAAAATACATTTCGCTATCATTGGGTCATAAAAAGGAGTAACAGTACCTCCGCTCACATAACCGGCATCTACCCGGACACCTTGCCCATTTTCCCACTCAAAAGTTGCAATTTTACCCGGTGATGGCAAAAAACGTACAGAGTCTTCCGCATAAAGACGGAATTCAATGGCATGCCCCTCTAAAGTGATTTCAGATTGAATTTTTGGAAGCTTTTCTCCCTTTGCAACTAAAATTTGCCACCTAACAAGGTCTAGTCCAGTGATTTCTTCTGTAACAGGATGTTCTACCTGAAGTCTCGTATTCATTTCTAAAAAGTAGAAGTTTTCTTGTTCGTCCACTATGAATTCAATTGTCCCGGCATTAGTGTAGTCAACAGCTTTTGCTGCCTTAACAGCCGTATCATACATTTTTTCGCGGATTTCATTGGAAAGGAAAGGAGAGGGAGATTCCTCGACCACCTTTTGGTGTCTTCTTTGAATCGAACAATCCCTTTCATATAAATGAACAATATTTCCATGTATGTCACCAAAAACTTGTATTTCAATGTGTCTTGCGTTTGCAATATATTTTTCGATAAAAACCTCATCTGAGCCAAAATAAGCCATTGCTCTCGACTTTGTCGATGCATAGGCTTTACCGAGCGCTTGCTCATTTTCACATAACACCATTCCGATCCCCCCGCCTCCGCTACTTGCTTTCAGCATTATGGGGTATCCAATTGTTGCAGCTAAGGAGCATGCTTCTTCAAGTGTCTTTAATCCATGAGCGCTTCCCGGAACCACGGGAACACCAGCGTGTTCCATTGTTTGCCGAGAAACAATTTTATCCCCCATCAGCTCAAGGGTTTTCGGTTTGGGACCAATAAAAATGATTCCTTCCTCAATTGTTCTCAAGGCAAATCCGCTATTTTCGGATAAAAATCCATATCCCGGATGAATGGCATCCACCTTTTCCTCTTTGGCAATAGCTAAAATTTTTTCAACTTGCAGATAGGATTTAGTAACTGGAGGCTCACCAACATACACTGCCTTAGATGCGGCTTTAACATAGGGCATTTCCTTATCGGCATCTGAAAAAATTGCAACTGTTTCAATCCCCATCTCATGGCAGGTTTTAATAATCCGAAGTGCAATCTCTCCCCTGTTGGCTATTAAAATTTTTTGCACATGATTACCCCTTTCTAAAACCCTTTAGTCCCTCCATCATTATATGTTTCTACAACCTTAACGAAATTTCCTGCAAACTTTGAAAACGCTTCCCAAAGTTTTAATGTAGGAAATTTTTATAATTTTGTTATATAATAAATGTAGTAGTTCGGTTTTAATAATTCAAAAATTATCTCATTTCCATGTTATTCAGTATCACTTGAAGATATACGGATGATGTATCCAATCACTTTCTTTTTAGGGGGTTCCTTTATGGGGTCAAAAGTTGAAAAATTAAAAATCAATTTTAAAACACTTGAAGAATTTAAAAAGTTTAAGCAGTATGGGATTCAAGAGTTATCTATGCTAGAAGATTTAGAAGCAAATATGGTGGAAGATCATAGTGATTCACCATTTTATGGTATTTATTTTGGAGACAAACTAGTAGCACGAATGAGTTTATACCAAATTGATGCGAAATTTGACCGTTATTTCTATCCACCACAAAATTATTTAGAGCTTTGGAAGCTAGAAGTACTGCCTGACTATCAAGGTAAAGGCTACGGCAAGCAGCTTGTAGAATTTGCAAAAAGCTTTGGTCTGCCTATTAAAACAAATCCTAGAGTTCATTCAAGTGAATTTTGGAATAAGATGGAATTTGATGCTGTTGAGTATGATATGGAACGCGACCGCGGTGAAAATCCACTTGTATGGTATCCTGCAGGTGTAGAAGCACAGCATTAAAATAAAAAAAGCGGACATAAAGTCCGCTTTTTTATTTTTCCACTCTTTCAAGATTCCCGTTTTTATCCATTTGGAATTTTACCTTTTGCTGACGGTCTTCCTCCTGGAGAACAACCATTTTTCTTGCTCTTTCCATAATTTCAATCAATGATCGATAATCTTCCTCAATCGCTTTTAGGTTTTTACTCAGTTTTTCATTTTCCGCTGCCAGATAGAAGATTTTCTTTTCTAATTCTTTTATTTTTTCAACTGACTTTTCCCGGTCCTCTTCAATGGTGGAGCTAACCTCAGCTTTCCTATGAAGTCCCTCTAAAAAATGGATAACGGATTGAAAACTAACAGATTCGCCATTGGATTTGGATGAGGCGGCTTCCACCATGACCTCGGCGCCATTTTTTTCTTCTTCCACTTGAGGTGATTGTTTTTTCATTTCTTTTCGTTGTTTTTTTGCAAGTTCAATACCTGACTTGTATTGTTTCCTAACGAAAGAATTCCAGCGAAAACCACAGGCTGCTGAAGTTCTTGACAGTTGTTTGCCTACTTCCTCAAAAGCCTGCAGCTGCGTTCCTCCCTCACGGATATGTCTTAAAACAACTTCGGCAAGCAATAAATCTTCATCTTGTGACCATGCATCTTGGCGAGTTGGCGCCATAACAGAATCCCTCCTAGTGTTTTTATTCATACATATGCATCTACTAGAAAAGATAGACTGAAACAACACCTGTTTTCAGTTTAATTGTTTGTTTTTTTATTCATAAACATTTTGACGTACTGATGGTGGGATTCACTCTCCCAATGGCGGGCACAATTTCGGACTTCCTTCTCTATTCTCTCTTGCAGTTTCGTTTCCTCCCACCTTCTAATCCATATCTGTTTATAGGATTGCAGTACACCTTTGTCCTTAGATAAGAGATTTTCCAAGTATGTTTCACATTCTTTTATAGGGTCAGTCTCATAAAGGCCGTCAATCAAACCTATCTCATTTAATCTTTCGACCTTATGAACCTTGGCATCCATTAACAGCTTCATGTAAAGAGGATTTGGCAGCTTTTCTGCCAAAATCGTTCCTCCCCCCCAGCCAGTTGTAATCGATTGCTTTCCTTGAATAAAACCAGCTTTTATCCCCTTCCGTGCTAGACGAAAGTCGCAGGCAATGGCAATCTCACATCCACCTCCAACTGCATGCCCGTTCATTAGGGCAATAGTAGGAATGGGTAATGTTAACAGAGAATAAAGAACTTTGGACATTTTTGAGAGCATCGAATAGGCTTCTTCTTCGGTTTCAAGCAAGTGAAAAACAGAAAGGTCTCCACCAGAACAAAAGGCATCTTCTCCTTCTCCTGTAATAACCAAGGCCAAAACATCAGGGTCAGCCGCATGATGAATCACTTTCGAAAGCCCTTCCATAACATCATAATCTACTGCATTTCTTTTATCGCCTCTTGTGATGGTAAATAATAAATAACCCTTTTCTGATTTTTCAATGGTATAAGCCATAATCCTTTCTCCCTTCAATATGAACTATGTATGGATTGCTTCTTTTAAAATTACCCAATGATTATCGCACTAATCACTTAGTTTGGAAATCAACATCCCATAAAACGACAAAAGCACAAGGGCTTATGCTCCTTGTGCTTTTTATCTCAATGAAATTAGTCGTTCACAACGTCTTTTCCTTTGTATGTTCCGCAAGCCTTACATACGCGGTGAGCAAGTTTCATTTCACCACAGTTTGGGCAACTTACCATACCAGGTACGTTTAATTTAAAATGAGTACGACGTTTTCTCTTTGCAGTTTTAGAAGTTCTTCTAAAAGGTACAGCCATTCTTCCCACCTCCTTAAAGAGTTTAAAGAAAGTCATGAAGACGAATTACTTAAGGTCTTCACGTGCTCCATGTTTTGCCGATTATGATTCGGAAGAATTGTCATTGTCAAAAAACTTAGCAAGTCCAGCTAGTCTTGGATCAATTTTTTTCGATTGATCCTCTTCATGAATCACTTCCCAATCCTTACCGGATTGTGGCGCAGCATCTTCATTAGTGACATCTTCGCAAAAAACCTGCATCGGAATCTCAAGTAAAAGAATTTCTCTAATGACTGGCATTAAATCAATACAATCCCCTTTTACTTGATGCGCTTCCTCTTCCATTTCATAATTCGAAGTCTGTAAGAGGAACGTTTCAGATGTTTCGACATTAATTGGAAGCTTCACATCCACTAAAGTACGAGAACAAGGAAGTATTAAATAACCTTCGATTTTTAAATGAAAGGTCACTTTCGTTGAATCAATATCTCCCCTGCCGGTAATATGCATTGGAGATACCTCTCGGATCGTAGGATCATCTTGTTTAATCTCATCAACCCGAATCGTTTCATCAATCGGAAAATCCTTGTTTCGATATTTTTGTAATTGGCTTAATGTCCATTTCAATTGAATCACCCCAAGGCAACAAAGGTAATTATAGCCTTCGATTAAATTTTTGTCAATGTTTTTTCTTTACACCTAGAAAGGTGATTTCATCAAATTATATTCCTTTAGTAAGCAATTACTTATAAGTTTATCCACTTGCACTTTTTACAAACATTTATATTGTCTAATTGCCTATTTGGTAGGGGGGATAAGCTCTTAGTAAAATAAATTGTCATAGGGTATATCGTAAACTAGAAAGAGGGTGATGTAAATATGTATTTTCCACAACAACCTTATCAAACTGTACCAATTGGTGCAAGTTACTATGGCGGATTCCCTTATTTAGGGACGGGTATGCCTTATTATCACATGGGTTACCCTGGATATTATTATGGATTTCACCACAACGGACATGATTGGAACGGAAATGGCTGGAATGGACATGATTGGAACGGGTATGAATGGAATGGACACTGGAATGGGTATGAATGGGATGATCACGACTAAAATTGAGAGGACATTATAACATGAGGGAATACAAAGCTATTCCCTTCCGTTTTCGTTATAATATATACATAAATTTTTTAAAAAACAGGAGGAAGAAAACATTGAAAGCTGTTGGCGTAATTGTCGAATATAATCCCTTTCATAATGGACATGCTTTTCACGTCCAAGCAGCAAGAGAAACCTCGAATGCTGATATTGTGATTGCAGTAATGAGCGGAAATTTTCTGCAAAGAGGAGAGCCTGCATTAGTTTCCAAGTGGTACCGAACGAAAATGGCTTTATCCGGGGGAGTAGACCTCGTATTTGAGCTTCCATATCAATTTGCTACTCAAAATGCAGAGTTTTTTGCTGATGGGGCAGTTTCTATATTAGATGCGGTTCATTGTGAATCTTTTTGTTTTGGAAGTGAAAGCGGCGACATTTCCTCCTTTTTAAAGACCATTGACTTTTTGGAAGAGCATCATGAAATCTTTGATGAGAATGTAAGGAGACATATTAAATCGGGTGTTAGCTATCCAAAGGCATTATCCCTTTCCTTTCAAGATTTTACTGAAACAGAAGGTTTATTAAACTTAACAAAACCAAATAACATCCTGGGATTTCAGTATATAAAATCTATAAAAAAAATGAATAGTCAAATAAAACCGCTAACCATTGCCCGAAAGAATGCCAATTACCATGATGAGCATTTTGCTTCTGAAACGATTGCGAGTGCAACTAGTATACGTAAAGCCCTATTTTCAACTGATGAAAGAACATTTAATATCGACCAGTATGTCCCAGACCCAACGACTGAATTATTAAGGGAGTATTACAATCATTATGGGGGGTTTCAGCAATGGGAAAATTATTGGAGCTATCTACAATTTCGACTGATACAGTGCACCCCAGAAGAGCTTAGGAATATTTATGAGGTTGAAGAAGGAATTGAAAATCGGCTGAAGGCTGCTGCATTAACCGCAGGCAGTTTTCAAGAATTCATGGAAAAAATCAAAACTAAGCGTTATACATGGACAAGACTGCAACGAATTTGCGTACATATTTTAACGAATGCAGGAAAAGAAGAAATGAGCAAACCTGAAGGTGCAAACTATTTAAGATTACTAGGGATGACCCAAAAAGGAAAAACATACTTAAACAAAGTGAAATCCGAGCTTAAGCTCCCGCTCGTTTCAAAACTATCTTCCTATAAGCAAAAAGAAATTATGCTTGATATCAAAGCAGCACAAATCTATGCATTTGGCATACCTATGGACCTAAGAAATGAATTCATCCAGCAAGAATATAAACAAACTCCGATCATAGTAAAGTAAAAGACGGTGCAATGCACCGTCTTTTACTTTTGAGGCAATTTTTCTAAGTAGGCAACGGCATCATCAAATGTATCTACCGGTACAATTTTCATTTTTGTTTTGATATCCTTGGCAGTTTTCACAGCTGCCCGGTAGTTGGAATCTTTTGCACCTTTTTCATTAGGCGCAAAGAAGATTTCCGCTCCTGCTTTATCTGCTGCTACAATTTTTTGTTCAATTCCCCCAATCGGACCAACCGTCCCATCCACATCAATGGTACCAGTTCCTGCTATTTGATAACCTTTCGTCAAGTCCTTTTTTGTTAATTGATTATAGATTTCGAGTGAAAACATCAATCCAGCTGAAGGACCGCCAATTTCATCCGTTTTTACTTCAACAGGTGGATCTACTTTTACTTCCTTGTCATCAACTAAATAAATTCCGATTCCCACTCGATTAGGCTGCTTTTTTAACTGCTGAACGTTGAGTTTGGCTGTTTTTGTTTTTTTATCTCTGATAAACGTTAAGGTAACTTTGTCACCCTTATTTTTTTCACCTACATAGGCAATGAATTTTTCTGAGGAAGGGAACTGATGACCATCAACCTTAAAAATTCGATCACCTGCTTGAAGCTTGCCATCCGCCGGCATTCCCGGAACGACATCAACCACATAGATTCCTTTATATTTGTAATTTACCGGAAGGCCTGCCTTTCGGTACGCAACATCAATTGCATTTAATTTGGATTGGGCCATGAGATAGAGCTGTTTTGCATTATACTCCTCATCTGTCTCGGTTTTATCTAAAACCTGTTCTACTGGATAAAGTTCTTCATATTTTTTTATTTTTGCTTCTAGATAGGAGTAGATTGTTGCTCTTCCCATCCTAACTGTTGTCAACATAAAGTTGCCTTTTTCCTTGTAACCATCTTCTACCTTTATTATAGGATGAAGTTCTTTGGCCATCCCCGGTTTTGTTACATAAAAGGGGAGTGTATAAAACAAACCTCCAATTAACACAATCGCTATAATTAATAAAGCACTGATATATATTTTCTTACGCATTCCACTTTTTACCCCTTCCACTGCTCAATAACCTGTTTAATTTGAGGAATATGTTTTTTAAATTCTTCTTCTCCTGCTTTAATAATCTCTTCAATGTTGGTGAATGCGCGTGAACTAAACATTTCAACCGGAGGACGAATCATAATATCCGCGGCAATCTCCCTTGTATTAATAATTTCAGTCTGCATGATATCAATACTTTGCATAATCACGTCATAAATCGATGTGATTTCAGCGTTTCGTTTCACCATCGAGACATCCACGGCAATGACGATATCTGCACCCATATCTTTTGCAACCGATACAGGTACACGGTCGGAAACACCCCCATCTACTAAGATTCTCCCTTTGTACCTTTCCGGAACAAAAATTCCCGGAATTGAGATACTAGCCCGAACGGCTTCTGCAACAGGACCATTTTGAAACACTACTTTTTCTCCAGTTAAAAGGTCAGTTGCGACAATTCCAATTGGAAGGGATAAATCTTCAATATTTTTTCCGTGCGTAAATACCCTGACAAAATCCTTCACTTTCTTTCCTGCAATAAACCCCATTTTTGGAACAGTAAAGTCTAAAAAATACTTTCGCTTAAAAGCTGTTGAAAGTTTGTATAATCGATTCATTTCTATACCGGCACCGTAAAAACTCCCCACTAGGGCACCCATGCTGCTTCCTGCAATCAGGTGAATCGGGATACCCTCTTCCACCATTACTTTGATCACACCTAAATGCGCAAACCCGCGTGCTCCGCCTGATCCAAGTGCTAACCCTATTTTAGGCTGTACCATTAAAGTTACCACCTCACTCACCCGCAAAAGTGAAATCTCGTTCAATCTTATGGTCTAATTTCTCGAACTATGAGTATATTTGATTTATATGAGGACGAGTAGTAAAAGGACACTTGCGTGAATATTTCTTATTTTATCATTGATACGGGGGAAATGCATAGTTACTGTTACCCCAAGGAAGGAGGTCCCCTTCGTGTTTCGTTCAAAAGTTAAAACGATTGTCTTATCCATATTAATTACCATACTAGCTGCCTCACTTATCAGCTTTCCGAAGGAGTCCTTGGAAGCTTCAGTCCGTGGTCTCAAGATGTGGTGGGAAATTGTCTTCCCTTCCCTCCTGCCCTTTTTTATCGTTTCTGAAGTGCTAATCGGCTTTGGAGTTGTTAAATTTATTGGGGTCCTATTGGAACCCCTTATGCGGCCTGTTTTTCGTGTACCAGGTGTGGGAGGTTTTGTATGGGCGATGGGGATGGCCTCCGGGTTTCCTGCCGGAGCCAAATTTACAGCTCGCCTGCGCCAGGAAGGCCAGTTGACTCAAATTGAAGCAGAGCGGCTTGTTTCATTCACGAACTCTTCGAATCCATTATTTATTTTTGGTGCAGTTGCTGTAGGGTTTTTCAATAATGCCAAATTGGGCATCATACTGGCCTTGGCTCATTATCTAGGGAATATCTGTGTTGGTATCATAATGCGTTTTTACGGTAAGGACAATGGCAGTCATCAGGATGAACAAAAGCGTAAATTCATCATCCGATCAGCCTTTTCCACCCTGCATCGTACTAGGTTAAAGGATAATCGCCCCATCGGAAAAATGCTTGGCGATGCCGTTAACTCCTCCATTCAAACCTTGTTAATGATTGGTGGCTTTATTATCCTATTTTCAGTCATAAACACACTGCTGTATCATTTACATATTACTGCGATTTTAGCTAAAGCTGTTGAAATGCTTCTTTCCGTGTTTTCCTTTACGGAAAACTTAAGTATTCCTCTTATTTCTGGAATATTTGAACTTACACTAGGAAGCAAGCTGACAAGCCAAGTACAGGATGCACCTCTTTTGCAACAGACCATGATGGTAAGTTTTATCCTGGCATTTAGCGGCTTCAGTGTTCAGGCACAGGTTGCAAGTATTCTAGCCCAGGCAAATATTCGCTTTCAGCCATTTTTCATAGCGCGTATTATCCATGGTATACTCGCAAGTATTTTTGCCTATCTCTTATGGAAGCCAGTTTACCTCCGTTTTTACCAAGCCGACCATCCAACCAGTGCCGTGCCTGTTGGATTTTTTGAAAAAGGTTCTTGGATGCATAGCTTTTACGAACGAATGATCGAGGCTGGACCGCTAATTACGATATTTTCACTTGCACTTTATACGGTCATCTTATTTTTTAGATTACAAAGAAACCGGACATAACTATTTATGCCCGGCTTTTTTTATTCATGTTTGTAAAATTTTGCATGCAGCGCTTTTTCAACATATGGAGGCACAAGTTCGGATATTTTTCCATTGTACTTGGCTACCTCTTTTACAATACTAGAACTTAAAAAGGAATATTGGTTGTTAGTCATAATAAAGAATGTTTCAATTTCTTCATTAAGGACCCTGTTCATTGAAGTAATTTGCATCTCATATTCAAAATCGGAAACAGCCCGCAAGCCGCGAATGATGGCATTTGCTTTAACGCTTTTCGCGTATTCAACAAGTAAACCGGCAAATTCATCGACAACTACATTAGGTATATGTTTTGTTACCTCCTTAATCAAGTGAATGCGTTCTTCCGCTGTAAATAGAGGATTTTTAGAAGAATTATTTAACACTACAACATATATCTGGTCAAAAACTTTGGCCCCTCGCTTTATAATATCTAAATGGCCATATGTAACTGGATCAAAACTCCCTGGACAAACGGCTATGCTAGCCAAAAAGACTCCCCCTTATCACTCACTCACAGATTAACGAATAAATCGTAACCGTAATAATCCCATATTTTTCATGTTTTATTTGTGTTAAGGCCCCTACTGATTGCGGAAGCTCTACATCGTGGCTGTGTTCACAAACAACAATCCCGTCTTCACTCAAAAGGTTCTCTTCTACAATTGTTTGCATTAAGTTTATAAGTTGCTGCTTTTTATACGGTGGATCCAAAAAGATATAATCGAAACGGATTTCTCTTTTTATAAGCGCTTTTAATGCGCGCTCAGCATCATTTCGATATACCTCGATTTTTTCATCAAAGCTGCACGATTTAATATTTTCGCGAATCACTTGAATGGCTTTGGCGTCACGATCAATAAAAATCACTTTATCCAAGCCTCGGCTTAGTGCTTCGATTCCCAAACCGCCGCTCCCTGCAAATAAATCTAGTCCGATTCCACCGTTAAAATAAGGCCCGATCATATTAAATAAGGCTTCTTTCACCTTATCTGTTGTTGGCCTTGTTGTATTTCCTGGTACTGCTTTAAGGGGTCTACCTTTACAAATACCTGAAACCACTCTCAGAACTATCACCACATTTATTTAAAAAATCATTTTTCTTCCCCTATCCTACCATAATTGAATAAACTAGCCAAATATCTAATCATTTCAACATCATAATAGAAAAAAATAAAAAAACGTGTATAAGCTTTTTCGTTGTGGGGATAATGTTATTAACAACATCAATTCGAGGATGTTGTTGCCAACCGCGGAGAAGACTTACGTTTCCCCATAAGTTCTTCCTCCGGTTTCTCCTCTCCCTTTGCCTTCTATCCTTGGTTAAGGATATAGAAGGACCCTGCAGATTTATTTCTGCGGGGTTTTTTATTTTTACCCAAAATGATAAAGTATTGTTGAGTCTAAAAAAAAGGGGAGTCAGACTATTGATCCAGCGCTTTATTGAATTAGGTGAGGGTTTTTCTGATATATATGAGTTAATAGAGCTTGCCAAAGCAAATCAGCATCGTCTTATGCACATGATGGCTTTACATACAACCATCGACGAGAAGCAGGTAACCTCCTTAGTCGTTGTGTTGAAGCCAACAGACCCTGGAAAATTCCAAGCCATATATATCTGCCGAGAAGGGATTCCAAATCCAAATTTTTTGGCGAATCAACGCTATGGTTTGTTTGCCCAAACAGCAGAAATGCTTAACAAAACAATTCATGAGCTCTCAGTAAAACCATCCACGATATTCCATGAAAAAGAACTTTATTATCAGTATTTAATCGGGATCTTACGATTAAATCATTATTTATTACCTTTACATTAAAAAGGTGGGGGCAGCTGCCCTCACCTTTTTAAATTCCCATTTTATAGTCGTATTCTTTTGCCTTGTCCGGCGCCGAATTTTCAAATTCCTTGTTCAAAAAAGGTTTATAGGAGGGTTCGACCTTTTTTACAAAGGAAAAGGAACTTAACTTTTCCATAATTCCCTCTAAATCTTCTTGATTACAATACAAAACCACATATTTTAGTTTTTTTGAAACATAGTGGACATTCCCAAATCGCCGTAACATTTTGGCTTGTTTTAATGAGTAAAGCCAAATAACTAAACCTTGTCTTTGTACAAACATACTTTTTTCCCCTTCAACAAACCATCATTTTAATTAGTCTAGCATATCAAATCAGTATTTTTCAATTCAAACTTTTCTGTAATTAGAAAAGCGGAAGTGCCTCGGTCAGCCTAAGGCAAGTGCTAGCGTCCTGGCGGTAAAGTCGTTCTTTGACTTCATCGACAGGACCGAAGCAACCTAAGAAAAAAGCAGTTCATTTTTTCCCTCGAGGGGCTAGGCGCTGGAGCTAGACAATTCTCAAAGTCGAATTTTTTATCTCTATAAAAAAATCGGCTCACTTAGCCGATTCTAATCCCATTAACCACAGCTGCCGCTGCTGCAGCCACCACTGCAGCTATGTCCCGTATCAAAAAATGGATTCCCTGTTGGCACTTTAATATGCTCTGAGACAGATCCGCCGATTAAGACACTAACATCGTCCAAAAGAGCCTGCAAATCATTTTCTGCCAGCTTAAAATCTGCTACAAGCGGATCCAAATCCATTTCCCGCTTATATTCACGGACTTCTGTCATGATCTTTTTATAATCAGGGTGATATTTACCAAAGCGCTGTACTTCTTCATATAGATCTTTTACGCGGATAAACCGTTTAATTTTTCTTTGTGATTCCCGATTATGCCGCAATTTATATAAGGAAATTTGATATTGTTCAACAACATCAGATTCTAAAATCATTTTAGCCAATTCTTCTGCATATTCTTCTAATTCAACTCGCTCAGATGTAGCAAGCATGTCGCCCACCTCCACTCATATTTTAACACGAACGATAGGAGAAAGCGAAATTTTCCTTTTTACTTAGGGATATTTACCATGAATTCTTTCGTTAATCCATATGGTCGATTATTTAAATCAATTACCTCAAGCTTCACTTTATGATTTCCCGGTGAAAGTCCTTTAACGATAAACGCCGCTGTGGAAACCTCTTGATATTTCCTGTCATCGACCCACACAACCATCTTCCCAAGTTTTTCTTTTGAACTGTCAGATTCTCGAAAACTAATTCCAGTTAAAATACACTCCACCATCACATTGGTCCCTCTTGATTTGTATTGAACAAATAAGGAAGGTTTTTCATCAGAAATTTGGTTTAATTCAGAATTAGAATCAAATTTATATGTACTAGCTTGTACAATTGGTATTATTTTTGAATTTGATTCCGGCTTGGGCACATCGTTTTGACATCCTGTCATAATGGAAATTACAAAAATGGAAAGGGTCAGCATCCAAAAATTCCTTTTCAATCCCATCACTCCTTTCCTGTATTGTTCGCTTCCTTGTTGTTTTTTAATCTAAATAAAACAAGTAAATGAAAAGACCACATAAATTTTTTATGTGGTCTTGATTACCCTTGATTTTTCATCGACTGAAACATATTCAACATCATTGAAGCCATTTGTACACTGTTTGAGAATTTTTCCACTTGATGTGGGATTGTTTTCTTATAATAGTGTAATGAGGCGATTTCTAATGATTGTATGTCATAAGGGTTTCTGCCAAGTTTTCGGTACCAGAGCGGCTGCTCCCGAATAAATTGCTTTAACTCTTTTTGTCCACCTAAATACTCTAGGACGTCTTTACGCATATTTAAAAATCCTTCCTTTTAATCTTTTCGAAATGTAAAAGGATTTATTGGCCCTTCTTGCGGTTTTCCAGGCGGTTTTGCCCCGTTACTCCCTTGAAATTGCGATAAAACACCTTGAATCGCACCAATTGCTTGGCTTAAGTTGTTAATGTGGTTTTGAATTTGATTTGGGTCCATTTTGTTCACCATTCCCATTATATTCGATATCAAGTCCCCCTTTTTTTCTGTATTTGTTTCCTGTTCCTCTGTTTTTTCAGACAAGTCATTTTTATCGTTTCCAATTTTCTCCCATCGTGCATCCTCTTCTCCTAGCAAGTACCAATCCTCATACAATTCCTGCCAGGTGGTTTTACCCTTCCGTACCTCTTGGATCATCTTAGGATTATTCTTCACAAATTCCTTAAACTTCGCCACAGATGGATGTAGTTTTTTTTGAGCCATTTTTTTCACCTCTGCCGACTTCATGCCTATATTACGATATGTCAGAAAATAAAATGTGTGAAAGACTTAATGATGCTTAAATTATTTATAAGTGGTAAGATGTTCTTGAAATGAAATGAAAGAGGTAAAAAGATGAAGGACAAATTATACACATTATTAGAATCATGTTTAGAAAATGGTACTGAAAATGATATCACTGCCATTGCCCATTTTTTAGAGGTTTTGCAAAGAAAAATTAATGTAGGTAAACTATCTTTTATCGATCAGTTTTTTCATATGGATAGTAAGCTTGATGAAAACTCCTGTGAAATAACGATTCCATTAAACCCGGTTCTAAACAATTCGTTTGATATTGTCCATGGTGGAATAACAGCAACGCTCCTTGACACAGCAATGGGAACACTTGCAAATTACCTTCTTCCAGAAGGATATGGTGCCGTAACCAATCAGTTGAATATCCATTACATTGCTCCTGGAATTGGGGCAAGTCTCCGCTGTAACGCTGAGATTATCCACCAAGGAAATAAAACACTGGTCGTCACCGGTGAAGTCCATCGCGATGATGGTAAAAAAATTGCCCATGCAACCGGAACATTTTTTGTTATAAAGAAATAATATTTAGGGGGTCCAACATATGGTCACCGCCATTGTAATCCCTGTTATCCTTCTTTACTTTTATTTGATCACTAAAAAAGAAATGAAGGAACAAGATACTAAATGGCTTGCGCTTGAAAATATCCGTCAAGAGGCCGTTGCAGTTGGAGAAATTAAGAGTATTTATGAGGAAAAACAGCGCTATTATTATCATCGCTATATTTTTGTCCAGGAAATAAAGCTGCAAACAAAATCGCAGCAAATCACAGTTAAAAAAATGACTCCGCTAACCAAAACAACAACGATTGAGACCTTTAAGGTTGGTGAATTTCTAAAAGTATACGGCTGTTGGGAAAGCAGCAAATTAGTCTTTAGTCATTTTGAAAGAATTTAAAAAACAGCGGCCTCAACAAACCGCTGTTTTTATTGTTTCCACTTTTGAATAAAGTTCTGTGTATAATACTTTTGGTATACTCCTACACCAAGATGGGAAAAGTCTCCATTTAACATGGAATCACGATGTCCTTTGCTGTTTAGCCAGCCTTCAACTGAGGCTGGTCCATCAATATAATTAGCAGCAATATTTTCCCCCGCAGCTTGATAAACAACCTTAGCTGACTTTAACCGGTCGGAAAGGGTGCCAAATTTCTTTGATGTATGGGAAAAATCATTATTATTAGCCATATCCTTACTATGGCCGTAGGCAGCCTTGGCAGTTTTTTCATCCCACAATAGCGGCTTTAAATCATGTCTTACCCTTAAAACATTTGTAAGGTCGAAAATTTGTTTCTCTTCTCCTATTTCAATCTTTCTCCACATTTCAATACTTGGTTCATCGGCCTCAATTAATTTCCCACGATAAACAAGCTCATAAGGACGCTGTTTAATGAGGGTATCAGCATCAAGAAAACGAACACTTGAAAGATTTCCTGTGAATTTATCAATATAGAGTTGTACATACACATTTCCTAATTGGACGATGGGCCGTATATTTAAATCTGTATCATTCAATTCAAACCGATAAGAGTTCCCATCTTGATCAATTTCAATATTGGCATCAATATATTGAGTATTAAAGATTTCCTCCACTGGCTGGCCAATTTCAAACGGTGCAACATCCAAATTCTTACCAATTGCATAGACTGTTACGATTCGGTTATTTTCAACCCCAACTTGCACATAGCGGGAATAATCTGAGTTATAAATATACCATTGATAACCATAGGCTGATTCGTCAATTCGCTGCGGCTTTCCAAGTTCTTTTTCCAAAGCCGATAGTTTTTTCCCAATTAGCAGGGATAGTCCTTCTTTTGGCCTTTCCCGAGAGATTTTACTTTGCTTTATATCTGGATTTTTCGGTAATGTCGGACTCATTTCTGAAGTGTGATGGTCCTTTATTAAAACCTCATCACTGTTATCGTCTTTTACACTTATATAAAAACCAATGGATAAGAAAAGAGCCAAGACAACAAGAATTCTTATAAGTGTTCGCAGAGGCCAACACCCTCTCTAATACTTTTCTATGTAATATAGATAAATTAATTATATCATCTATATCTTTTTAAGTAATATGTATACACCATCTTAACAGAATAGTAACATTAAGAACAAGAAAACAGGTACCAAGGGCACCTGTTTTCTTATTTTTTAATGCTGCATTCCATTATAATTTGATTCTGAAATCTCCGTAAGTGCTTGTTTTGCCTGATCGTCTGTTAAATCCCTGATTGCGAAGTCCCCAAGTGATACTATTCCTACTAGCTTATCTCCTTCTACAACAGGAAGGCGGCGAATTTGATGTTCCGCCATTAATTTAGCTGCTTCCCTACTGGAAGCATCAGGTGAAACCGTAATTAAATCGTTACTCATTATATCTTCCACTTTCGATGAAGCAGGATGTTTTTCTGCAACACATCGTAAAACGATATCACGGTCCGTAATCATTCCGGCAAGCTTTTCGTTATCTACAATCGGAATGGCCCCAACATTTAATTCCTTCATCTTAACTGCTACTTCATATACATTATCAAGTAAGGAACAGCTTTCTACCTTGTCGGTCATTATTTCACGAATTTTTTCCATATCAAATACCCCCTACAATAATAAAATTCTTAACAATAATATAGAATTCCCCATAGAGATTAAATTATTCTGTAAATGAATTCATTGCAAGTTGATACAAATTCAACTATTATTAAATTGAATTAAATCTGCTATAATACCGAATAATGTAACATAGGGGTAATGGCACGTTTTTAGGAGGGAATTCAAAAGTGAAATTCGAAAATACTGGAATCGAAAAATTTAAAGCTGATTTAAACCGCTTGGATGAGGTCATGGATGAACATGGCTTAGTACGTGAAGGCCAATGGGATTATGAACGTGTTACATATGATCGTAAATTTGAATTAAAAGAGGGCATTTTCTACTTGCGTGTGTTTGGTTATGCCACCCAGGGTGATGTTGGCTCGCACAAAGCTACTATTCAATTAATGACACCATTACTAGGGAAATATTATTATCCACACGGAGTAGAATATGGTGAAGGTGAAAACTTCCCAAGCGGCCTTGTAAACCAATGTAAAAAAACTTTAGAAGAAATTAAAGGTAAAATAGAAAAGTTTGCTGAATAAAAAAAGACGCATGATTCGCTCATGCGTCTTTTTTTTTAAAATCCGAGAATTGCTTTGATTAAAGAGGTAGTTTCTCCACCCTTGTAAAATACATATAATAATAGGTAGACCGCTACACCGGTGATGGCCGTAAAAAACCAGACAATACATGTGATAGGTCCAAGTTTGCGATGAACTTTAAGTTTATTTTTATAGCCAGTTATTATGGAAATAAGGCCTAATACTGCTCCCGAAGTGGCAAGAGTAATATGAAAGATTAAAAACACTGTATAGTAAATCTTAATATTATCAGGACCGCCAAAGGATGTATTTCCGATAAACACTGTTCTTGACTCATAAATAATAAAGAAAATAAGAGCAAATATGGCAGCAAGTGTCATTGTTTTTTTATGGGCATCAATTCGTTTTTGTTTTATTTGCCGCCAGCCAATTGCCATTGTTATGGCACTTAGAATGATAAAGGACGTACTAATCGTAGGTAAAATGGGTAAGGACATTTAAGCTTCCTCGCTTTTTAATTATTCTAATGCAATTTTAAAGTACTTCACATTCTTTTTCAAACATAAAGCTAAATTGGTTAAATTCAGAAAAAAATCTCCCATTGGGGCAGGGAGATTTTATTCAACAAGGGTTGGCTTTAAAGTTTTATTTAGTTCTGCCTCAGATTCAGCTTGATCTTTGCGGTACCATTCAAAAAATACATGCCCTAATACAAAAGCAAAAATGATTTCCTGAAGAACCTTCATAATAACTCCGCCTAACTGTTGGTCATCCACTAATGACATGGAACTAAATAGTTGGGGTCCACTTAGATTTAAACCCTCGAAGGTCGACGATCCGACACATAAACTCATTACCCTCCCCCATACATTTGGGTCAGAATAAGTCGCGT
This sequence comes from Neobacillus cucumis, assembly GCF_016107705.1. The sequence goes on along the minus strand of NZ_JAEHGC010000005.1, from coordinate 66,467 downwards.
AAAATGAATGATCTGCAAAGATAATTAATGCACATGAGGGTGTCAATAATATTCCGTTTATAAAAAGATACCCTACTTTTTTTAAACCGGTTATTCCTTTTAGTTCCGGAAGCGGGCATATTAATGACCACCACAAACAAACCGCGGAAGAAAATAACAATATCGAATAACCAGCATGGAAAAATCCATTTTGCATTACATGATCAAAAATAACTGGAATATGATACAAAGAAAATAATCCATTAAAAAGTAAAAGTGCCAAAATTGGCTTTGTTACAAGATTAAAAATAGGTTTTACTATTTTAAGACTTAACACTTTTCTCCAAAGCCATGGCGGGATCCCTAATACAAACAATGGTGCAACAAGAAACACTAACAAAATCATTGTGGTGGCATGGATATAAAACATCAAATGACCCATTAAATCAAGTGGCGAACCTTTAATGGTATATAAAAGGCTAATACATAATACAAAGTACACTGCTTGCTTTCTAGTTAATGGCTCGCTGTCATTAAACTTGCTCCTAAATTTAATCGTAATTAAAAAATAACCAACCAATAATGCAATTAAAATTGATAAAAAGTACGGGCTCCATAGTGCTTTGAATCCAAAAATATCTAATGTAAGCACCGAAAATCACCTCAACATATTTTTAAAAAGCCATCCATTAGTATACCCTTATGTTCGCCTTAAAGCCTAGAATGACAATATTTATAATCATTATATCATGATAAAAAGAAAATCGGCCTTTCAGCCGATTTTCTTTTTATTTTGCTTACCACCAAATGATGGTAGTAAATGTTAATATTGTGATTGCTCCTACTAGTACCCCTGAATACAAGAATAATGATGGAGCTTCATGCCCTTTATGGCTCATGTGCATGAAATAATAGAGCTGAAAAATGACTTGAACCACAGCCAAAAGAATAATAAATGGTACTGTGAACCATGCTGTAAACCCTTTAACTGCAACTGCTGCAAAAGCAATTAAAGTCAAGAAAATCATTAAAGCAAAAGAAATAACTTGATATCTCATTTCTTCAGCACTTTTTTTCCGGCGATATTCAATGTCAACTCTTGGGTTACCTGAATTTACCTGTGGATTTGCCATCAGTTTATCCCACCATTCCCATTAAATATACTACTGTAAAGATAAATACCCAAACAACGTCGATAAAGTGCCAATATAAACTAAACACATAAAATTTAGGCGCGTTGTAAAGGTCTAAACCTCTTTTTCCATTTCGGAACATTAGTGTTAAGCACCATAATAAACCAAATGCAACGTGACCACCATGGAAACCAACTAATGTATAGAAAGCAGAACCAAATGCACTGCTTGTAAAGGTATGCCCCTCATGAACATAGTGGTTAAACTCGTAAACCTCTAGTCCAAGGAATCCTGCACCTAATAATGCAGTTAATCCAAGCCATACCATCATTTTCTTAAAGGCAAAGTTTTTCATATGATACATTGCATATACACTTGTTAGCGAGCTTGTTAAAAGAAGCATTGTTGCAACAAATGTCAGCGGAAGTTCAAACAAATCTTTTGCCAAATGCTGACTTGAATCCGGAACCTTATCCTTTAATGCAAGATAGGTTGCGAAGAGCGAAGCGAAGAGTACAGTCTCTCCGCCTAAGAAAAACCAAAATCCTAAGAACTTATTTTTTGACTCAAGGGTGGATTTTTCAGGCTCAGCAGGCCAGTTTTCATATGTGAATTTTTCTTCAGCGTGCATTATGCCTTAGCCCCCTTTTCTTCTTCAAGTAATTCTTCTTTATGGATATGGAAACCATGATCATCAATTACTGAACGTAAGAACATGGACCCAAATGTTACAAGTAAACCAATAATCATAACCGGTAATGCCCAAGCTTTATCATTTACATGGTACATAGCACCGAATGCAGCAATGAAAAGACCAAGAGCCGTTGTAAATGGAAGGAATGATGAATTCGGCATGTGAATATCACCAAGCGGCTCAGCCGGAGTCATTTCCTTTTTACCTTCCATCTTTTCTAACCAGTATGCATCTAATCCACGAACAAGCGGAAGCTGCTTAAAGTTGTAGAATGGAGGTGGTGATGGAATCGACCATTCAAGGGTTCTACCGTCTCCCCAAGGGTCGTTTCCAACTTTAACATTTTTAACAGATGTAACAATAATGTTTATTAGCATTACGATAACTGCCACACCCATAAAGGCAGCACCGATTGAACTAATCATGTTAGCCGTGTCAAATCCTTGACCTGGAAGGTATGTGAAAACACGACGCGGCATTCCCCAAAGTCCCAAGAAGTGTTGGATAAAGAATGTCATATGGAACCCAATAAAGAATAGCCAGAAAGTTATTTTACCCATTGCTTCATTTAACATTGTACCGAACATTTTTGGCCAATATAGGTGAGTTCCGGCAAAAACAGCAAATACTACACCACCGACAATTACATAGTGGAAATGGGCAACTACGAAATACGTATCATGATACTGGTAGTCTGCAGCAGCAGACGCAAGCATAACCCCTGTTACACCACCAGCAAGAAACGATGGAATAAACGCAAAGGCCCAATGCATTGGTGTAGTAAATTTAACACTACCACCCCAAAGTGTTAGCAACCAGTTGAAAATTTTAATACCAGTTGGTACACCAATTGCCATTGTTGCAACAGCGAAAATAGCGTTCGCTACTGGTCCTAATCCTGTTGTAAACATGTGGTGAGCCCATACCATGAATCCTAAGAAACCGATTAAAACGGTTGCAAATACCATGGAAGAGTATCCAAATAAGCGTTTTCTTGAGAAAATCGGGAATATTTCAGAGAAAATACCAAAAGCAGGTAAAATCAAAATATAAACCTCTGGATGTCCAAAAATCCAGAAAAGGTGTTCCCAAATAACGGTGTTACCGCCCATTGAAACTTCAAAGAAATTCGCTCCGAACAAGCGATCGAACATCATTAACACTAAACCCACTGTTAATGGAGGAAATGCAAATAAAATCAATGCAGATGTTACAAATGTTGTCCAAGTAAACAATGGCATCCTCATATACGTCATTCCTGGTGCACGCATATTGATGATGGTTACAAGGAAGTTAATACCACCAATTAAGGTTCCAAGACCAGAAATCTGTAACCCTAAAATATAGAAATCAACACCATGTCCTTTAGATGCAACAGCTAGTGATGCATAAGATGTCCAGCCTGCATCTGGTGCTCCGCCTAAAAACCATGAACAGTTTAAGAAAACACCACCGAAAAAGAATAACCAAAATCCTAAAGCATTTACATATGGGAACGCTACATCGCGTGCCCCTATCTGTAAAGGCATTACCGCATTCATAAAACCAAAAATTAGCGGCATCGCTGCAAGGAAAATCATCGTTGTTCCGTGCATCGTAATAATTTCATTAAATTGTCCAGCACTAACAAAATCATTATTTGGCACTGCAAGCTGGATACGGATAAAGACCGCTTCAATTCCACCTACTAAGAAGAAAAATCCGCCTGCAATCATATAGAGGATCGCGATTTTTTTATGGTCAACTGTAGTTAAAAAATCCCATAAAGTTGCGCCGAATCCCTTTTTTTGAGCATAGGTACTCACAATTTTACCTCCCTTTCAACCAATTCCCCTACTACTGTTGTACTTTCAAGCCCATTAAATACTCAGATAAAGCATTTAATTGATCTTCAGACATTTCTGGGTATTTACCAGTCATTTTATTTCCTGGTTTATATGTTTCAGGATTTCGAATCCAATTTTTTATTTCTGTTTTATTATGATCCAAAATACCAGCAACACGAGATCGATCACCAAAGTTTGTTAAGTTTGGTGCAAGTCTTGCTGCTTCAGGTTTATTATTTTGTGGAGTTACAGCATGGCAGGCTACACAACTTTTATTGAAGATTTCCTGTCCTTGCTGTGCTATAGCGGAATCCGCTTTTTGTGGTTCTTTTATATTTTGCATTGCTTTCACCCAGCTATCAAATTGATCGCGGGACATTGTCTTAACTTTAAAATCCATCAATGCATGGGATGGTCCGCACAACTCAGCACACTTACCATAGAATAAGTTTCCTGCCTCATCCGCTTTTTTACTGTCGAACTCTAACCAGAATTTATTAATGTTATCTGTGTTAGTATCCATTTTCCCACCTACTGCTGGAATCCAGAAAGCGTGTTTTACATCCATAGACTTTAAGCTAAAATAAACTTTTTCATTTGTAGGAACAACTAACTCTTGGCTAGTTACAATTTTTTGACCTGGATATTCAAAATCCCACCAATATAAATGGGAACGCACATTAATAACAAGTGCTTTAGTGTTTTTCTGATCCATTTTTGACACATCTGCAAGCTTGAATGTTGCAGCAACCGTTGGAACAGCCAGAATTAGAAGTAATAGAATCGGAATAACCGTCCAAATAATTTCTAATTTATGACTCCCTTCAACCTGCTTAGGAATTTTATCGTCCTTTCTTCTAAAACGGAAGAAAACTAAGACGAAAATGATCATGACAACTAGGATAACTCCCACCATGATATAAGTACTTAACTTCATTAAACCATATTGCATATCTGCAACTTCACCAGCGGGTTGTAACGTTGATAGGAACGGTTCACCACATCCGGAGAGAATTAGCGCTAAGATCGCAAACAACGAAATTAAACGCCATTTTGCAAGCCTTTTCATAGCTCAATCAAACCCCTCTTTCGTAAAAAATTTCTTTAAAATAAATGTTAGATCAAAGAAGTATGTAGAATGACTTATCCCTATATGTAAGAATACCCTGCGGCGGGGCATCACTTAAAGCACGCCGCTGTGTATCTTATTGCAAATGGAAGAATAACTTCCATCAGCTTAGAAGAATATCACCGCAAAACTAAATCAATGTAACAATAACCATCGCTACAAAAATAATAGTTAAATATTGCAATGAGTACACAAACATTAGTTTTGCCCACTTAATATCATCTTTGATCCTATATCCATAAATCCCTAATGCAAGCCAGCCGAGATTTAACACGGTTGCAAGAATTAGAAATGGGATTCCTAAACTTTTTAAGAAAAATGGGATAGGCAATAAAACAGCTACCCATAGTACAATATGTCTTTTTGTGGTTTTAAATCCTTTAACCACTGGAAGCATTGGAATTCCTGCAGCTTTATACTCCTTCACCCTTCTCATTGCTAATGCATAAAAATGGGGAGGCTGCCAGGCAAACATGAGAACAAATAATGCCCAAGCCATTTTATCAAGATTTCCATCAACGGCAGCCCAGCCAATTAGAGGCGGGACAGCACCGGAGATACTTCCGATGATGGTATTAGAAACCAACTGACGCTTTGACCATAATGTATAGAGGAAAACATAACTAAAAACTCCAAGCAGTCCTATTACTGTTGCAGTTAAAGTAGTAAATAATAAAGACAGTGTTCCCAGACCTATTAGGATAATTCCAAATGTCAATACCTTTGCAGGAGCCAATTTTCCTGTAACGGTCGGTCTGGCTTTTGTTCGATCCATTAAGTGATCAATATCGCGGTCAAACCAGTTATTAATCACACAAGACCCAGCGATAATAAGGGCTGAACCAGCTAATGTCAAAAATACGATATCTAAGTTATCTAAAAAACTTTGTCCGGTAAAATGAAGTGCCAGCCATAGGCCAGTAAATGCAGTAATGAGATTAGAATTGACAATTCCAATCTTTATAAGGGCTAAAAAGTCCTTCCATGCCGACGTTTTTTCGATACCAGTTTGCAGGCTTGATGCATCGTTTTCTAAAGCAGTATCACCAAAAGCCTTTGAATTGGACATTTTTTCTCCTCCTAATCCTTTATTACAATATTTGCAATATCCGTTATAAGGATACCTAATTTATTTTATCTTTTCTATTTAATCATCAGGAAAAGATAATGCCTGAATTTATAATCTCCTAAGTTAAGAATATGTCTTAAAAAAGAAGTGTTTTAAAAAACACTTTCACTGTATATTAAATCACACTTCGAGTATTTTTTGTGAACTTTTTTTGAATAATTTTTGACTAAATTGTGACTGTAATATTCTGAATATTCAAAGACTCCTTATTTCCTTGATTATAGGGAAATAATTCCTAAATATAGCTGTCCTTTATAGTTTTAACAAACTGGTAAGTAAGTTTCAATAGTTTCCACTATAATAATAGTGAAAATTTAAAATTATCCATTCCTTTATTCCGATTTAAAAATCACCAAAAAAAATATCGAAATTCTGTTCTTTTCCTCTTCTTTTCGTTATGATGAATAAGGGCTTTTTTCTGTACCATTTCATTTATTATACTGACAATAATATCCATTGACAAATTTTTGAACTAAGTTAAGAAGGTGAATTTTTTGCAACGTTCATTAAAGTGGTTGGCTGTCGCCACTACGATTGGGATGATTTTAGTTTTACTTGGCGGTGCACTTGTTACAAAAACGGGTTCCGGAATGGGCTGTGGAAGATCATGGCCGTTATGCGAGGATAAATTAGTTCCATCTGACATAACACCAGAATTAATTATCGAGCTTGCCCATCGGCTTGTTTCCGGTGCTGAAGGTATCATGGTTCTTATTTTATCCATTTGGACTTGGAAGGTCATTGGTCATATTCGGGAAACAAAGTTTCTATCGTTTCTCTCCTTCTTTTTCCTGCTTCTGCAGGGATTAATTGGGGCAGCAGCTGTTATGTGGGGCCAATCAAGCTTTGTTCTGGCATTGCATTTTGGAATTTCTCTTGTTTCCTTTGCAGCTGTTTTTTTACTTACCCTGCTTATTTTTGAAATTGATAAGAAATTTGATGCAGACAAGCTTTATATCGATAAAAGGATGGGGTTTCACATTGTTGGCGTCTCTATCTATAGTTATCTGGTCATCTATACCGGCGCGCTTGTCCGCCACACAAAATCAAGCCTTGTCTGTCGTGATTGGCCCTTATGTCTTAACGACGCCCCATCCTTGCCAACCAACATGTATGAATGGGTACAAATGGGGCATCGTACTGCTGCAGCTTTGATATTTATCTGGATTACCTACGTTACATACCTGGCCCTACGCTATTATAAAGATCAAAAGGTTCTGTACTGGGGATGGATTATTTCATTTTGCCTTGTATGCTTGCAGGTAATTGCCGGCGCCTTGATTATTTTCAGCAGACTTAATCTCTATATTGCTTTATTACATGCCTTTTTCATCACTTGCTTATTTGGGGTGTTAAGCTATTTATTACTCTTATATTCAAGGTCCAGAAAAAATTATAAATAAAAAAGCTGCCATTAAGCTGGCAGCTTTTTTATTGTTGAAGATAGAAAACTTTACCGTCTTTGTTCCGCTCTTTTTTTCCTTTTTGATCTGGTTTATATTTCGTGCTCTCATATTTTACAAACATCGAGACATTGACAAGAATTCCGACGGATATTGCAAGCATGAGCAGTGAAGAACCACCGTAGCTTACAAATGGCAGTGGTACACCCGTAAGGGGCATTACTCCTGAAACCCCGGCAAGGTTTATGAACGATTGAATTCCAATCATACTGGAAATCCCTATTGCAAGGAGACTTCCAAAAGGGTCCTTACATTTTAAACCAATATAAATCCCTCTTAAAACAATATAGGCCAGAGTTAGAATTACAAAGCCAACTCCCCAAACCCCCAGCTCTTCGGCAATGACAGCCATGATAAAATCTGTGTGTGATTCTGGCAGGTAGCCTAGTTTCTGAATACTTCTTCCCAATCCTAATCCGTTAACCCCACCAGAACCAATTGCAATATAAGAATTCGCCAAATGATATCCGGATGTTTGTTCTTCTTTAAAAGGATCACTTCGGACAGAAAAACGATCAACCCGTTTTTGTGAAAAAATTTCCCCTCTTGCAAAAACAATAAAAATTAAACCAATGATTACCCCAATCAACAGTAATTTAGATATACTTTTTATATTCATACCGGAGGAGATAATAATAGTTCCAGCAATGAGAACAATAATAAGTGCCGTCCCATAGTCAGGTTGTTTTGCAATTAAAACCACTACAATCATTAAATAAACTAAAGGGGGTAGGACTCCCTTGTTAAATTGATTGATATAGGTCTGTTTTTTTGCATAAACTGCAGATAAATAGATAATCAATGCCAACTTAACAAACTCTGAAGGTTGAATTTTTAAAGGGCCAATTTGATACCAACTTTGGGCATTTCCTGCAACCGTTCCAAAAGCAAATAAGCCTAATAGCGCGATAATCGATAAAAATACCATCGGCGCTAAAAAATATTTTGTAAATTTCATTATTTTGTATGGGATTATAGCAGTAAAAATAAAAATCACTAATGATCCTAGTAAAAATATTTTTTGCTTTTGGTAAAAGTAATCGCTGGGTAGCCCATATCGTTGAACAGCAGATGCCATGCTGGCACTATAAACCATTACTAATCCAAATGCTGACAATAGGATAATGGCGAGGATTAAGGTATAGTCATAGGACTTTAATATTTTTTTTACCATTCATTTATTCCTCATCTTCAGATTTAATTTAACAATACTATTATAATAGAAAATTGGACATATTTCTTAAGGAAAAGTTACTGACTTATAATAATTTGTAAAGTGGAAAAAGAGAGTAAAAATAATAAAGAACTCAAACAAATGGAAATCTTTACTGTTTGAGTTCTTTGGTCATTTATTTTCTTTTGAATGCATCATGTAGTGCGGATAGTTCACGTTCCAATTGATCTAAAAGTGCTTTTCCGTCCTTAATATCAATTAAGCCTAACCGGGCTGCAAAATCTATCTCTCTCGATAATCCAAACATTTGTGTATCCAATACCTCTTCATAAAGAGGGCATTGAGGCATCGTAAGATTGTCCATTTGCACCTTAATAAGCCTTAATATTTTTTCAGCGTCAGCCTGCAACAAGGCATATGCTTTTTCCTGATGATTCACGATCATTTCAGACGCCAACATTCATCCCCCCATTTCAGAGCGATAACCCACTTATCTTTAAATTTTAACGTTTAGAGCATAAAAATGCAAGAATAATGACATAAAGGTATAGGCGGAAATTCATTTTATCTTCAGAAAATGACATTCCTCTAAAAAAAAGTTATACTTAATTCGTTTAATGAACGGGGGTAAAAAAATTGGATAAAATTATTTTAGTTTCAGGTAAAAGTAAATATACGATTACGCTTGATCCAAGTGTATGGATTTTTGACGATCGCCGTATTGATTTAACTACCTATTTTTCTCAAGAAAAGGAAGATAAGGATCCACTTGAAGAATATACAAAAGCTGTTTCAAAACATTGGGATCGCGAAATCATGGAAGGAGCTGTTTATCCACCTACCTTAAAGACTGAAAAGAAATATGAGAAAATTAAGATGTTAACAGGTACTTTTGGTATTCCACTAAAACCTTTTTTGCAAAATGCCGAGCCTAATCCAGATGCAACAATGGTGGTAGTGGAAACTTCAGAAGGGGAAATTGAATTTCCCCTTGAAGAGGCATTCGAGTTTATCCTCAAATTTTCTGAAGGCGGCAAGCCATTAACGTCTGATGGCCCAGTACATCTTTATTATGGAGATGGCTCAAATCAACACAATCCAATTAAAAATGTTAAACAATTTAATATTAAATAAAATAAGACGGGTGCTGTTTATTAAGCGCCCGTTTGTTTTTTTTATAAAAGGTCTGCGGCAAGTCTTGCCAGCCCCGATCTTTCTCCTTTTAAAAGCTTTACATGACCTGAAATATCCTGATCCTTAAACTTTTCAACCACATACGTAAGCCCATTATTATATGCATCTAAATAAGGATGGTCAATTTGCTCCGGATCCCCCATTAATACGATTTTACTGCCCTCTCCAACCCGGGTTAAAATCGTCTTCACTTCATGCTTCGTTAAATTTTGTGCTTCATCAATAATGATAAATTGTTTTGGTAAACTTCTTCCCCGAATATAGGTTAAGGCTTCCACCTCAATCGAACCCATTCCGGCTAAAATCGCATCCAGTTCTCCCGGCTTTTTTGTATTGAAAAGAAATTCCAAGTTATCAAAAATAGGCTGCATCCACGGTCTAAGCTTTTCTTGTTTTTCACCAGGGAGAAATCCTAAGTCCTTTCCCACTGGTACAATAGGTCTGGCAACAAGGAGTTTTTTATATTCCCTAAAGTCCTCCGTTTGCATTAGACCAGCTGCAAGTGCAAGCAAAGTTTTCCCTGTCCCAGCCTTACCGATTAGTGTTACCAAGGTGATATCCTTCCGAAGCAGGAGTTCAATGGCCATCGTCTGCTGTACATTTCGCGGATGAATTCCCCATACATGCTCTTGATTTAAGACAAGTTTTTTTACCTTTTTGCTCGTTTTATCTACCATACCAATCGCAGACGCCGAACCTCCCAGCGCATCCTTCATGATCAGGAATTGGCTCGGATAAAAAGGATGATTAGCAATTTCCGAAAGATACAGTTCACCTTTTTCGTAAAATCTTCCAAGTAATTCAATCGGCAGAAAAACTTCGATAAATCCTGTGTAAATATGTTCAAATTCGACTACTCTGTCGTTTAAAAAATCCTCTGCATCAAGGCCGATTGCATCTGCTTTAACCCGAACTAACGCATCCTTGCTGACGATAATGACTGGCTTTCCATTTTCTTTTGTTTGTTCCTCCATATATAAATTCTTTGCAACCGCAAGAATTCGGTTATCATTTGTTTTTTCAATAAAAATATCCTGAAGTTCATGAAAGGAGCGATGATTTAATTCAATTCTGATCGTTCCCCCATTTTCCAGCGGGATTTTTTCATGGAGTTTTCCTGCCGCTCGCAGGCCATCAATTAACCTTGAAACCTGCCTAGCATTTCTACCAATCTCATCCATATACCTTTTCTTTGAGTCCACTTCTTCCAGAACTACTGCAGGAATGACCACTTCATTATCTTCAAATGAAAAAATGGAATACGGGTCCTGTAATAAGACATTTGTATCTAATACGTATATTTTACTCAAAGAGACGCCTCCCGCTTTTCTAGTTGTTTTGGCTTGTTTATGATTTTTCAACAAACCATGTTACCTGTACTACTTTGGTAAAATATATGTTATTTCGAATAAAGATAGAAGGAGTTATGCACAATAAATGTTAGTGAAATCATATAAAGTGAAATATTCCATCTATGTTTCCCGGAGGTGAAAGTGAAGTGAAGCAAATAGCAGCCGCCATTCTTTTAATATTCAGCATTGCCGGATGCTCCAATAATGAGGTTAATCAAAAACAGGAAAATAAATCATTAGTGAATGTTAAAAACAGTTATATTGAAAATGTCGACCGAAAAACCGGGCAGGAAATTTCTAAGCGACTAGTTGAACTGGCAACCAGTGTCCCGAATGTTAATGATGCCACTGCGGTTGTCATTGGGCGGTATGCAATCGTAGGGATTGATGTGAATTCAAAATTAGAACGTTCACAGGTAGGAACCATTAAATATTCCGTCGCAGAAAGTTTGAAAAAAGATCCTTATGGTGCAAAATCCATTGTGGTGGCAGATGCTGATACTACGGCACGATTGAAGGAAATTTCCACAGACATCAATAAGGGCAGACCGATTCAAGGAATCATGGAGGAGCTAGCGGATGTTGCAGGAAGATTAATGCCTGAGGTTCCCGGAGATTTAATTACCCCAAATCCTAAGAATGCAACAGATGAACCGGATAAGAATCTTTCTCCGGAAGAACAAAATAATCTCAAGCAGAAACAAGAAGAGCAGTCTAATCATAAAAAGTAAAAAAAGCTTAGTGCGAACTAAGCTTTTTTCATGGCATCCATCACTTGTTTGTCCAATCTGGCGGCAGCATCCTTGTCGTAGGTTTTATCATACTGGACTTCAGAAACAATTTTTGAACCATAAAACATTACGTCTCTGACTTCGTTTATGGATACTTCAATCAACGCCAATTTCAAGGGAACATCCTGTAGTCTTTCTTCTTTAATAGAAGCAGTGCCTTGGATGGAATATGTAGATTCGTTGGCGATTAAATTAATGACGACTTGATTATTCTCACCGATATTCTGGATGATTCTTGAGCGATTATCTACTGCAAAATAAAGGGATTGCTCATCTTTTGCTAAAATCCAGGAAATTGCACTGACATTGGGTCCGCCAGTTTCGTAATCTATTGTTGCCAATGTTACGAACCTCTCTTTTTGCAGCTCATCGTAGAGGGGCTTAATTAATTTAGGTTCCACTAGGTTAGCCATGGTTACACCTCCTTTAAAAACAGTTATTCTAATATTACTACTATCTATTTTTTTCATCAACTTTCTTACGCTCGCTTTTCTCTAAGCTTAATATGATATACTATAAAAATAAATAGCGGTCATAGGTCAGAGAGGTAATTAGGGGGTTAAAATGAGAGTAAAATGCGTAATTTGCGATAAGATAGAAAAAATTGAGGATGAAACGCTAGTAGCAAAACGGCTGCGTAATCGTCCAATCCATACATATATGTGCCAGGATTGCAGTATAAGGATAGCTGAAAGAACAAAGGCTAGGATTGACACTGGAAAATTTCGTTTTTACCGCGAACGGCCCGAAAAGGATGATTGGTGAACCAATATAAGGATTAAAGTGATTTTCGGGTAATGCATTATTGATTTGACCAGAAAATTTTGCTCTTGCAGATAATGCAAGGGCTTTGCTTTTACCATTTTTTCTTATCAAATCGATCTTTAGGGTAATGCAGAGGAGTTCCTTTTACCCTTTTCACGAAAAAACTACTCTCTTGGATAATGCAGGGCCGTTCCTTTTACCCTTTTCATGATAAAAACACTCTCTCGGGCAATGCAAGGCCGTTCCTTTTACCCTTTTTACGAAAAAATTGCTCTCTCGGGCAATGTAGAGCCGCTCCTTTTACCCTTTTCATGATAAAAACACTTTCTCGGGCAATGCAGGCACGCTCCTTTTACCCTTTTCACGAAAAAACTACTCTCTCGGGTAATGCAGGGCCGTTCCTTTTACCCTTTTCACGAAAAAACTACTCTCTCGGGTAATGCAGGGCCGTTCCTTTTACCCTTTTCACGAAAAAACTACTCTCTCGGGTAATGCATCACCTTTCCTTTTACCCTTTTCATGATAAAAACACTCTCTCGGGCAATGCATCACCTTTCCTTTTACCCTTTTCATAATAAAAACACTCTCTATGGCAATCCAGTGCCTTTCCTTTTACCCTTTTCATGATAAAAACACTCTCTCGGGCAATGCATCACCTTTCCTTTTACCCTTTTCATGATAAAAACTACTCTCTCGGGCAATGCATCACCTTTCCTTTTACCCTTTTCATAATAAAAACACTCTCTATGGCAATCCAGTGCCTTTCCTTTTACCCTTTTACAAATAAACCACTTTTCAGGGGTAATTCACCTTAGATACTCTTATATAATTTACTCAAAATATCTTAGATGCCTCTCCCCTACTGATATAAAGTTTGCCTTCAACACCCTCCGAACCATCTTTTTTTAAAACATTCCATTACACCATTCATAAACTGCACTAGTGGTAACCTTTCTATCCGGAAACATGAGTTTTATTTCTTTAATATTCCTTAAAATAGTAATTTCAACTTTTTCTTCATGACCACATTGACTACAAACACATTTGTTACCCTTAATATAAATAGAAAATGAATAGCACAGGGCACATGTTAAACCCTTTTTAACCCGTTCATAAGTATAGTGTGGTAACCGAGTATATGGAGAAATATTTCGATGCAACGAGATTAATTGTTCTGCAACCTTCAGATGGCGACCATTTAGTTTTGATGGAAGTTGATTTAATTTTTTCATAAAGGAATTAAGCTGAGTAGGAAAAATAATGGGCATGTTTACGTGGGCTTCATATAAAGTAAACTCGGGGTTTACAAAAACAACATATCCTTCAACAGGGAACTGTTTACCAATATTTTGGAGCAATTGGCGGAGGAGGGATTTACTACGTTTCAACTGATCAAGTGGGTTTTTTATCTCATTATTGGAAATAGTAAAAAACCCATCCTTTTTGGAATCGTAATAATGGTTTCCTTCATAATTCTTAACTTCCAATGTAAAAATGGTTTCTTGTGAAATAATAAGAGTATCAATTTGAAACACCTGATTATTCACCTCCAGACATAAGTCATTTATTATATATAGATCACTATCAAGTTTTACAGTTAATTGGTCAAATATCACCTCTCCTTGATAACCTTTTTCAAGATTTAAATAGCGTCTTTTGTCTTGTAGGGATAATTCCATCCGGGTGTTTAATATTCTCATGACCAATAACTCAATTGATTCGGTACGTTGCTTTAATAATTGCATAACCTACTTCCTCTCTAAATAAAATGAGATATCAAATACATCTTATAAGAAAAATTCATGGGTAAGTAATTGTCTGTATGAACAATTTGTTAATGATTTTATGAATATTTTCAAATAAAAAAGAAGGTGCCAAAAGGACACCTTCTTTTTTATTCTTCTTCCTCCGCCGGGAAGTTGCAATATTTATCCGGTTCGTCATTAATTTGGTTTAGGATAACCTCAATAACTTCGCGGGGGAAACGCTGTTTCTTGCTTTCACCTTCTTGAAGAAAGGATACATAATACATGACATCATCTGTTGTAATCTCTATATCAACAAGATGATAATCAGAAATTAGAATCTCTTCGAAGAGGTCAACCGTCTCCTTAGCAGCCGTATCATCTGGACGGGCATCACTTACAACCTTAATCGTAAGCCAATTATATAATGCATCCTGCAAGGACTTCATTTTCATTTCCGTATCCCCCAATTACTTCACTTCTGCTTGATGTTTTTTCGATTGATGCAAGCGAATTTTATAAATAATCAAGATTAAAGCCGCAATGACAAGTCCCTCCGCAACAGGTAAAAAGATACCTAAAAAAGTGAGAAGGGTACAGCCGACACACAGAAAGATATAAATAACAATGGATTTACCCAAAGGAAGCTTTTTGGCGAAGCCGAGCTTATAGACCACAATCGATAAGGCAACAATTGTTAAGTATAAAAGCCACATACCTACTTTGGGCTGTTCCGTTACTTTATAAAGTGCGGCAAAAAATGAAAGACGTTCTGCAACATTCACACACAAAACCTCCTTTAAATCTATTTTTATCAGTGGTTTCGTTGGATGCTATAGTGTCCCTTACATTTTCTGCCACTGACAATTACTAAAAGGTTTAACTCATTTCAGCATATTTTTTCTTTTTAGCCATACGTTCCCGTTCGTTTTTATCAAGAATTTTTTTACGAAGGCGGATGGATTCTGGTGTAACTTCACAATATTCGTCCTCATTTAAATATTCAAGTGATTCCTCAAGGGTCATAATTTTTGGCTTTTTAATGACCGAGGTTTGATCTTTATTTGCAGAACGGACATTTGTTGCTTGTTTTACTTTTGTAATATTAACGGTAATATCATTTTCACGCGTATGTTCCCCAACAATCATACCCTCGTAAATCTCAGTACCTGGTTCAACAAAAATCGTTCCCCGGTCCTCTACTTGCATGATACCATATGTCGAAGCTTTTCCTGATTCCATTGAAACAAGTACTCCTTGACGGCGTCCTCCTACTTGGCCTTGCAGCATTGGCTGATAGCTATCAAAAGTATGGTTGATAATTCCATATCCACGAGTCATAGTTAAAAATTCTGTTGTATAACCAATTAATCCACGTGCAGGAACATTAAAGATCAAACGAACTTGACCTGTTCCGTTATTGATCATGTCAATCATTTCACCTTTACGGGCACCAATGGATTCCATTACAGCACCTGTATGCTCTTCAGGAACATCGATTTGTACACGTTCAACTGGCTCGCAACGTACGCCATCAACTTCCTTGACGATAACCTCTGGTTTAGATACCTGAAGCTCGTAGCCTTCACGACGCATGTTTTCAATTAAGATTGATAAATGAAGCTCGCCACGACCTGAAACAATCCAAGCATCTGGAGAATCAGTATTATCAACTCGTAAGCTTACATCTGTTTGTAATTGGGCACGAAGTCTTTCTTCAATCTTTCTCGCAGTTAAATATTTTCCTTCGCGTCCTGCAAAAGGACTGTTATTGACAACGAAGGTCATTTGTAATGTAGGTTCATCAATCCGTAAAACAGGTAATGCTTCCTGGTGCTCAGTCGGACAAACTGTTTCCCCTACGTTAATATCTTCCATTCCGGATACAGCGATTAAATCGCCAGCTTTTGCTTCTTGGATTTCTTGACGTTTCAAACCAAAGAATCCAAAAATCTTAGTAACACGGAATTGTTTAACAGATCCGTCTAATTTCATTAGGGCAACCTGTTGACCTACATGCATGGTCCCACGAAATACCCGTCCAATTCCAATTCTTCCTACATAATCATTGTAATCAAGAAGAGCTACCTGGAATTGCAGCGGTTCATCACTGTTATCAACTGGCGCAGGAATGTTTTCAACAATGGAATCGTACAAACATTGCATGTTTTCATCCTGTTGATGTGGATCCGTACTTGCTGTCCCATTAATGGCCGAAGCGTAAATAACAGGGAACTCAAGCTGGTCTTCGGTTGCATCAAGTTCTATAAACAAATCGATAACTTCGTCAATAACTTCTTCTGGACGGGCAAAATCACGGTCGATTTTATTTACGACAACAATTGGCGTAAGATTTTGCTCTAATGCTTTTTTTAGAACAAATCGCGTTTGCGGCATTGTACCTTCATATGCATCTACTACAAGTAAAACCCCATCAACCATTTTCATGATACGTTCTACTTCTCCGCCAAAGTCAGCGTGTCCCGGGGTGTCAAGAATATTGATGCGAGTATCCTTATACTGAATTGCAGTGTTCTTAGCAAGAATGGTAATTCCACGTTCTCTTTCAAGATCATTTGAATCCATTGCACGCTCTTCAACATGTTCATTGGAACGGAAGGTTCCGGATTGTTTTAACAGCTGGTCAACCAAGGTTGTTTTCCCGTGGTCAACGTGGGCAATTATGGCAATATTGCGAATATCTTCTCTTATTTTCAAAAAATTCACTCCTACCTCTATTCATAAAAATAAAGCTTATTATAGTTTTTCAAATACAACTAAAACATTATACCATAATTAAGGTGGAAACCTATAAAGAATTTATGTACAATAATAAAGATAAAGGAAATTAGTCTTGAAAATAACAGTGAGGGATTATTATGAAACAAATTAAATGGACTTTACTCTTATACGCAATCCTTGCTGCGGCATTGATTGCTGGTATCGGAGTTGCGATTGCTGAACAAAGTATCATTGGCACACTTGCCTGTATTATTGCCGTGATTTTAGTCATGGGAATGGGATTTAAAACAAAAAAAAGAATGCGTGAGAACGGTCAATTATAAAAAAGTGAGCCTGATTTCTCAGGCTCATTTTTACCATTTTCCTTCTTTTAAATAATCTTTTAAAATTGTTTGGTGAAGTCCAGGCTTTGCTACAAGAAGTGAATCCTTATTGAGGAAATCAAGCTTTTCTCCCCTTAAATTTGTTACGATTCCCCCTAATTCTTCTACGATTACGGCTCCTCCCGCAAAATCCCATGGGGATAGCCTCATCGAGATATAAGCATCCACCCGTCCTGTCGCTACATAGATCATTTCAAGTGCAGCCGTCCCATACGACCTTGTGCCCCGTGCATCCCTGACAAGTGGAATGAGTAAATTATGATCAATACGATGGTTTTTCATTACCCAAGTAGCATTTAATGCAATAATCGATTCTTGGACATTTGTCTCGCTTAACGCCGGGAGAACCTTATCATTCATGTAAGCGCCCTTCCCTTTAAAGGCATGATATAATTCGTCATGGACTACATCATAAATAATCCCAATTCTCCCAATCCCTTTTTCATAAATTCCTAACGAAATGGCAAAATTCCGCTGCTGATGAATAAAATTCATTGTTCCATCAATCGGGTCAATCATCCAGGCAATTCCTTCTAAATCCTTTAATTCGTCACCAAATCCTTCCTCGCCTAAAATTTTGTGGTCTGGAAAGCTTTCTCTTATTTTCCCAATAAAAAATTGTTCAATTTCTTTATCCATATTCGTGACAAGGTCATTAGCATTTGATTTTGTTTGAATATTCAATGTCTGATCAAAGGATGATCTAATTCTTTCCCCGGCTTCTTTTACCCAAGTAAGTGCAAGCGTATAAATATTTTCCCAATTCATTTCGTCCCTCCAATGTTTATCGAATTTTCGCGTTGTATATCTAATGTATGTAGTATGAAACATCCAAAAAAAATTGATGTACTTATAGCTTAATCAAATTGCTTTAACACATCAACTTTGTTGTTCCATTTTTAGACATTCGTGAATAGATTAACAAATGGAAGCAATAATAAACGAACTCCCATTTTGTCACTGGAGTTCGTTTTAGATAAGTTCGACTACTTTTCTATTTTGTATCATTCTTGTAGAGTTTCTCCTTAGAAGAAATACCTGTTTTAATTAAAGAGCTTTTAAACGTAAAAGTTCCTGGCGGATTTTTTCCAATTTCAGCTTACATTCTTTTATTTTCTTCTCATTTTTTTCCTCAATTGCTTCAAATAAAGTAGCCAGCTCATAGTCCATTTCCAATCTCAAATAGGCAGTTCTTTCTTTTTCTCCTGCTTTTTTAAGCGTTGTATTCATTAGTTGTTTCATGGTTCTCCTCCCTTTCACGATTGTTATTTACTAATTTTTCAGACTATTTTTTACTGTTATACTATGAGCCAACACGTAAGGATGTAACAAATTTGTGCGTTAACCCAGATAAGCAATAGATTTCTTCAAAAACCGCCAATATGCTACAATAGTGGACAAAGCTTATTGCAGGGGGTTGCAAAATGGAGTTTAAAAATTTTACAAATGAGGATTTTGATGTGTTCTTAATAGAGGGTTTAGAAGCAAGAATGGAGGCGCTTAAGGAAACGATTCGTCCAAAGCTGGAGTTTTTGGGACAATATTTTTCTCCCCTATTAGCTGCCCTTACAGGCGATGAAATGTATGTTCATGTAGCAAAACACGCCAGACGAACAATCAATCCACCAAAGGACACATGGGTGGCCTTAGCAAATAATGCACGCGGTTATAAGATGCTGCCTCATTTCCAAATCGGATTATGGAATACCCATTTATTTATTTGGTTTGCGGTCATTTATGAGTCACCACAAAAAGAGGTCATTGGTGAAAGGTTCACAAAAAAATTAAATAAATTATATAAAGAAACACCAAAAGATTTTGTTTGGTCTGTTGATCATACAAAACCGGAGACAGTTAAACACCAAGAACTGTCTAAAGAGGAATTACAATCATTTTTCCAGCGGCTCCAAACGGTTAAAAAAGCTGAAATCCTATCCGGCTTCGTAATGGATCGCGAAAAAGTTATTCAATTAAAACCTGAAGAGTTGCTTGAAGAAATCGAGACAGTATTTAAACAAGTTGCTCCATTATACAAACTCGCCGTAAATCACAAATAAGAAAAGCTCCTGAACACTTTGTTCGGGAGCTTTTCTTATTATGGCATAGAAATTTTAACACCTGTATCTGCTTCTTTGGCCTTTTTAACGGTCTGGTAGGAAGAATACCCGCTTGTTTCTTCAAATTCACCACAAATTTTCTTTTCCTCTGCCTTGCCTGGTACAATTTCTTTGAAGCGGCGATAAGCATTCATGATTTCATCACGGGAAATTCCCTTTTCATACGCCCTTTCAACCGCTTCAAAAAATTTTATTACATCCACGATTTCCTCTGTTGACCAATGATAGTCAATAGGATATTGGTACTCCATTCTATTCACCTGCTTACATCTCTCTGCTTTATCTTATTTTCCCCATTTTTTGCGAATTTGTTCCGAATCGGATATCATTCGTGAAAATAATTCCGCAACGGTGGGTACGTCCTTTATTAAGCCCATTACTTGACCGGCCCATGCAAATCCCTCGTCCTCCACCCCATCATAAATGTATCGAATATTCGCTGAACCGCTAATAAAGTCTTTTAGCTGCTCATAGCCCCCATCCTCTTTTTCGATTTCGAGTATTTTTTCTGTCCATGTATTCGCAATGGCTCTTCCCGGACTGCCTAGGGAACGCTTGATCACAACAGTATCTGCTTCATTTCCCTCTACTATTCTTTGCTTATATCGTTCATTCGCATGAACACATTCCTTGGTTGCTATAAATCTTGTTCCCATTTCAATCCCTTCTGCCCCTAGACTAAGTGCAGCCATTAATCCTCTTCCATCACCTATTCCCCCGGAAGCAATGACAGGAATTGAAACAGCATCGACAACTTGTGGAATTAAGACCATCGTACCGATATCATCTCTCCCAAGATGCCCTCCTCCTTCTTGACCAACAACCATGACCGCATCCGCACCAAGTTCCTCTGCTTTTACAGCCTGCCTTCTTGCTGCAACAAGGACTAAGGTTTTAATTGAAGTTCCTTTTAGCTGTTCAAAAATAGGTGCTGGATTCCCTCCTGTCATTGAAATGACTGGTACGTCTTCCTCAATGGCAACCTGTAAGAAATCCGTAAAGGATCTTCCATGCTGCCCAATAGCAAAGTTAACACCAAATGGTTTTTCTGTCAGCTGTTTAACTTTTCTAATTTCTTCTCTTAGTTTTTCCGGATGTCCAAGTGACATAGCCGTAATTTGCCCGAGACCGCCGGCATTTGAAACAGCTGCAGCAAGTTCTGAATAAGCTAGGTATGCTAGCCCTCCTTGGACAATTGGATATTGAATATTGAGTAAATCAGTGACTCGAGTTTGCCAATTCATTCGTACCCCTCCAATAACTCATTGCTGTTTATTTCTACTTTAAAGGGTAATTTTCCTGTTTTTTAGGGAAACTAACTTTTAAGAAACGTTTCTCTATGCAAGGGGAACGAATAGTGCTATAATTCATATGTTTTATGTATTTTTATTCAAATGAAAATATAAGTATTTGAAATAAAGAGGTGTGGTACTAAATTGTCGCAAAATCAAACACCGCTTTTCAGCGGTTTATTAGCACATGCAAAAAGGAATCCTGTTCAATTCCATATCCCGGGCCATAAAAAAGGTGCTGGTATGGATCCGGACTTTCGAAATTTCATTGGTGAAAATGCTCTTTCGATTGATTTAATTAATATCGGACCACTAGATGATCTGCACGCACCAAAGGGCATGATTAAACAGGCTCAAGACCTTGCTGCCGAAGCATTTGGTGCCGATCGGACCTTCTTCTCGGTCCAAGGAACAAGCGGAGCGATTATGGCTATGGTAATGGCTGTTTGCGGTCCGGAAGACAAAATCATTGTTCCTAGAAACGTTCATAAATCGGTTATGTCAGCCATTGTATTTTCCGGTGCTATCCCTGTATTTATCCATCCCGAAATCGATGAGGAATTAGGGATCTCTCATGGAATTACGACAGATGCGGTGGAACGAGCATTAAAGCAGCACCCAGATGCAAAGGGAGTTCTAGTCATCAATCCAACCTATTTCGGCATTTCAGCGGACTTGAAAAAAATAGTTGAAATCGCGCATTCTTATAATGTACCCGTTCTGGTCGATGAGGCACATGGTGTGCATATCCATTTTCACGATGAACTTCCCCTCTCTGCTATGCAGGCAGGAGCTGATATGGCAGCAACAAGTGTCCATAAACTTGGAGGTTCGATGACACAAAGCTCCATCTTAAATGTCAAGGAAGGACTTGTTTCCGCGAAACATGTTCAATCAATCCTAAGTATGATGACAACGACTTCCACATCCTACTTATTGCTTGCATCTTTAGATGTTGCTCGTAAGCAGTTAGTTACAAAAGGAAAGGACCTCATTGAAAAAACGATCCAGTTGGCACAAAGCATACGTAAAAGAATAAATGAGATTGAACATATTCATTGTATTGGCGAGGAAATTTTAGGTTCGAAAGCTACGTTCGATTACGACCCGACAAAGCTAATTATTTCGGTTAAAGATTTAGGGTTAACCGGTTATGAAGTAGAAAAATGGTTAAGAGAGAAGCATAATATAGAGGTAGAATTATCTGACCTTTATAACATCCTTTGTATTATTACGTTCGGTGATACTGATAATGAGGCTGACATTTTAGTAAATGCCTTGAAGGAACTATCTGAGGAATTTAAAGATCGTGCAGAAAAAATCGAACCGGTTCAAGTATTACTTCCAGATATCCCTTTACTTGCTTTAACACCTAGAGATGCTTTTTATTCAGAAACGGAAGTAATTCCTTTTGAACAATCTGAAGGTCGTATTATTGCAGAGTTTGTAATGGTTTATCCGCCAGGAATTCCAATTTTTATCCCAGGTGAGATTATTACAAAGGAAAACCTGCTCTATACCCAGAAAAACATTGAAGCAGGACTGCCAGTCCAAGGCCCTGAAGATGATGAATTAAAAACAATTAGAGTTATAAAGGAATACAAGGCAATTAAATAAAAAAATAGGATTCCACATTGGAATCCTGTTTTATTTTATACATAAATTATTTTTCTTCTTTTGAATGGTGTTCATTACAGCATGTGCATTTTGAAGAATATAAAACTGTAACTTTTTCGTCTTCAAAATGATCAATAGTAGAGTTGCAAGCTTGGCATACGATTGTACCCATCTTTTCTATCCCCTTTATATGAAATGTAAGCGTTTAAAACATCCTTGAGATAATAATAATATATCACATTTAATTTTTCAAGCCTAAATTGTATGTCACATTTAATTTTTATGTAAACAAAAAGGGTCCATACTGGACCCTTTCTGTCCCATTATTCATACTGAGTGTAAGAATGAACGGAAGGAATGGTTACGCTGAAGAATTCAGCTAAATCGGCTGCTTGTTGCCGGTCGGAAATGCGGAAAACGGTTTGCAAGTGGTCAATATCTTCGATGTCTTTAGGGTCGAGGAGGGTAGAACGGCCGGTTTGCATACAGACTACCAGGGGTTTTCCAAAAAACATATTCGTAAAAACAATTCCAAAGTCATAGCGGGTCTGTTCAGTCGTAAAGCCTACAAACCTCACCTTTACATTTTCCTGCTCATCATATAACTTGTCAAATAATTCCATTGGACTCCTCCATTCTTTTAATATTTAGAATATTATTGTAATTTATTTTCACAAAAATTACAAGAAACTTATTTTTGTACGGTTGTCATTGGATTTTATTCAATGCTAAAATAGTAAGGGATATAATTGGAGTGTTAGGGGGGAATGATGTTGGCGAAAAATGCATATATCAAGCTGGTGCCTTCATCTGCAAAACAACAAGTTACAATTGAAGAAGTAAAAGAACTTTTTTATTATTATAAAGATATTACCTCAAAAACAGGGAATCAAGTTGATTGGCAATTTGGAAACGCTGCCTTTCCGTATGAAGTAAAGGAAAAGGAAGATGGGAAAGGAAAATGGTTTTATTTACATTCCGAACATGAAAAGTATTTCGCGATTTTAATTGGTGTTGACTCAGAGGTAATCCGCGATGAGAACGGTGAAGAAAGAGAACAGCAATACATTCAAGTAACGCTGCCCGAACAATCTACTTATGGTGATAAAGGGAAAGCCAATGAATTTTGTAAATTTCTCGCAAAAAAAATGCAAGGGGAACTACATCTTTTCAATGAAAGAGTCATGTATTATTATCCTAGAAAATAATTAAAAAACTCCTAAAAGGGAGTTCCTGGCTGTCGAATCTTTCGATAGCCTTTATTTTATACACTTTCTTTAGTAATTAACTGCGTTAATTAGTTAAAAACATAGAGGATGGTCTGTGTAAAAAGTCTGTTGATTTCCTCTCCAGGCACCTCCCCGCGGAAAGCGAGTGACCGGAGCGGATATCATCAGGCCCTTTTACAGGAACGATCAATAAATTGGAATTTAGATTTGACCAAAAAATGTCGAGAAAAATAATCTTTTCTCGACAATCTAAAACTCCCTAAAAGGGAGTTTTTTAATGGGTGTAGAGCTCCAGGGTGTAATGTATTGAGGTGTAGATTACAAGGCTTAAAGCAGTGAGAAATAGTGTTTTTCTTGAGGACTTCGTAATACCGTTACCAATCAAATAGGCCAAATAAAAAAAGACAAAAAACATAATGACTTTATATACTAATTGATCATGCTTTGATAACCACTCAATCAAAGTATAACCGCTCCAAATAATAAATTGCAGCAGCATCACAACATAAACCCTCAAAATTATCACCACACAAACTTCATCTAAAACCATGAATAATATAGTATATGTAAAAAAAATATAGTTATTTTCGAGAAAAGCTCATTCCTAAAAAAAATGGTTCTTTCCTCTTTGGAAAGAACCATTCAGTATTATTTAATAATATGGATTGGGCTTCCTAAAGCTACTTCGGCCGCTTCCATTGTTATTTCCCCAAGGGTTGGATGTGCATGGATAGTCATTGCAAGGTCCTCTGCTGTCATACCTGCTTCAATTGCAAGACCAAGTTCAGCAATCATATCTGATGCACTGGCACCGGCAATTTGAGCACCAATTACAAGACCATCTTCTTTACGAGTGATTAATTTTAAGAATCCATCTGCACTGTCAAGTGAAAGCGCACGGCCATTTGCTGCAAATGGAAACTTCGCTGCAATCACTTCAATTCCTTCTTTTTTCGCTTGATCTTCTGTATAACCAACAGATGCAAGCTCAGGCTCTGAAAAGACAACCGCAGGAATACCTAGGTAATCAATTTCAGAAGAATGACCAGCAATCGCTTCAGCAGCAATTTTTGCTTCATATGATGCTTTATGTGCTAATTGAGGACCTGCAACTACATCACCAATCGCGTAAATATTACTGATATTGGTACGGCATTGCTGATCAATTTCAATTAACCCGCGCTCGCTTAATTTCACACCGACTTGCTCTAAGCCCATCTCATCTGTATTTGGTCGGCGTCCAACCATTACAAAACAGTAATCAGCTTCAATTTTCTTCTCTTCACCTTTTGTTTCAAACGTTACAACAACGCCATTTTCTGTTTCTTCTACACCCTTAGCAAATGCTTTTGTATAGAATTCTGCACCTTTTTTCTTCATATTACGCTTAACAAGGGCTGCCATTTGCTTATCAAAAACACCCATACCTAAAATTTCATCGGCACCTTCTAAAATTGTCACCTGGCTGCCAAAGTTAGCATATGCACCGCCAAGTTCAATACCGATTACCCCGCCGCCAATAACAACGATTTTTTCAGGAATTTCATTTAAATTAAGAGCACCTGTAGAGTTCAGAACACGTTTTGAATACTTAAATGCAGGTAGCTCAATAGGGCGAGAACCAGTTGCAATAATTGCATTTTTAAACGTATATGTTTGGGCTGAAGTTTCATCCATCACACGAAGTGTATTGCCATCGACAAAATACGCTTCACCACGAGCGATGTTTACTTTATTTCCCTTTAATAGCCCTTCAACGCCGCCTGTTAATTTATTTACAATACTGCCTTTAAACTCTTGAACTTTTGAAAAGTCAACCTTTACATTTTCTGCTGTAATACCAAATTGATCGGAATGCATAGCTGTTTCATAGCGATGACCTGCAGCAATTAACGCTTTAGATGGAATACAGCCGACATTTAAACATACACCGCCTACATATTCCTTTTCTACAATCGTTACTTTTTGTCCAAGCTGTGCAGCACGAATAGCAGCAACGTATCCACCAGGGCCTGCACCGATAACTATAGTATCTGTTTCAATTGGGAAATCTCCTACTACCATTTTTTACGCCTCCATTAGCAATAATTCAGGATCGTTCAATAATCGCTTAATATGATTCATTGCGTTTTGTGCTGTAGCACCGTCAATCATACGGTGGTCAAAGCTTAATGAAAGAGCTAGTACTGGTGCAGCAACAATTTCACCATCTCTTACGATTGGTTTCTCAGCAATTCGACCTACCCCTAAAATCGCAACTTCAGGATGATTAATGACAGGAGTAAACCACTGACCGCCAGCGGAACCAATATTGGAAATCGTGCAAGATGCACCTTTCATTTCATTTGGAGCTAGCTTACCATCACGTGCTTTTGTTGCCAATTCGTTAATTTCATTTGAAATATTAAACACGGATTTACGGTCTGCATCCTTAACAACTGGTACCAATAAGCCTTTTTCTGTATCAGCTGCAATACCGATATTATAGTAATGTTTATGAATAATCTC
The DNA here is from genome assembly GCF_016107705.1 of Neobacillus cucumis. The sequence goes on along the minus strand of NZ_JAEHGC010000005.1, from coordinate 40,205 downwards.
ATTTGTTGCATCATCTAAAGAAGTATTTAATGCCGGGAACTCTCTCAAAGCACTTGTTAATGCTTTTACGATATAAGGTAAGAAAGTTAACTTGATACCTTTCGCTGCAGCCACTTCCTTGAATTTTTTACGGTGGGCAACAAGTTTCGTTACATCAATTTCATCCATTAAGGTAACATGTGGAGCAGTATGCTTAGAGTTCACCATAGCCTTCGCAATTGCTTTACGGATACCGCTCATTTTTTCACGTGTTTCAGGATATTCACCTTGTGGAATTGGTGTTGCTTTTGGAACTTCAACATTTGCTTCCTCGCCTACAGCAGCATTTTCAACTGGTGCTGCTGGTGCACCACCGCTTAAGAATGTGTCAATATCAGCCTTCATGATCCGGCCATTTTTACCTGAACCGGCAACATGTGCAATTTCAACACCTTTTTCACGTGCATATTTGCGTACAGATGGCATTGCAATGATTCGGCGATTTGGATCTACATCAGCCTGAGGTTGTGTTCCAGCAGTTGCTGTAGTTGCTGCTGGAGCAGCTGGTGCTGTTTCTTGCTTTGCTTCCGGTGCAGCTGGTGCTGGTGCTGCTTCTTTTGCAGGTTCATCATCACCGTGATCGCCTTTAAATTGCAAATCTTCATATCCTGGGGCATCAAATGTAACAAGAACCTGTCCAACAGTCGCAACGGTTCCTTCACCAATTAAAACATCAATTACAGTACCTTCTACTGGAGAAGGAATTTCAACTACCGCTTTATCATTTTGCACTTCGCAAAGTACATCATCTTCTTGAACTTTGTCACCTGGCTTTATGAACCATTTGACAATTTCACCTTCGTGAATACCTTCACCAATGTCAGGCATTTTAAATTGAAATGACACTGAGATTCATCCTCCTATACTTCCTCTATTTTCGCAGGTGTATTCAAACATTATGCGGGAAATAGAGCAGACTTTTTTTCGATTATATTAGAACGTCAATACCTTTTTAGCCGTTTCAATCACATCTTTATAGTTAGGAAGCCATACAGATTCTGCTTGGGAGAAAGGATAAACAGTATCAGCCGCTGTTACACGTAATACTGGTGCTTCCAAGCTTAAAATCGCACGGTCATTAATTTCAGCTACTACTGTCGCTGCAACCCCCGCTTGTTTTTGTGCTTCTTGAACAACAATTGCTCGGCCCGTTTTTTCAACAGATGCAATGATTGTTTCAATATCAAGCGGACTAATTGTACGTAAATCGACAACTTCGACTGAATGGCCTTCTTTTTCTAATTCTTCAGCAGCTTTTAATGATTCGTGAACCATTGCACCGTAAGTAAAGATAGAAAGGTCTGTTCCCTCACGTTTCACATCGGCTTTTCCTAGTGGAATGGTGTATTCCTCTTCAGGTACTTCTTGACGGAATGCACGGTATAATTTTAAATGCTCTAAGAATACAACTGGATCATTATCACGAATAGCTGAGATTAACAATCCCTTTGCATCATATGGTGTTGATGGAACGACAACTTTTAATCCAGGAGTCTGTGCCATTAATCCTTCTAAACTGTCTGAGTGAAGCTCAGGAGTGTGAACGCCGCCGCCAAATGGTGAACGAACTGTAATTGGCATATTATAGCGTCCGCCAGAACGGTAGCGCATACGAGACATTTGACCTGCGATAGAATCCATTACCTCAAAAACGAATCCAAAGAATTGAATTTCCGGAATTGGACGGTATCCTGTTAATGCAAGACCGATAGATAAACCACCAATCCCTGATTCTGCTAATGGTGTATCAAAAACACGCTCTTCGCCAAATTCTTTATGGAGCCCTTCAGTGGCACGGAAAACCCCGCCATTCACACCAACATCTTCTCCAAATATTAATGTTTTTGGATCATTACGCAATTCAATACGCAATGCATCAGTAATCGCTTGAATCATTGTCATTTGAGCCATGACTTACTTCGACTCCTTTGCTTTATAAATTTCATATTGTTCTTTTAAGTTAGAAGGCATTTCTTCAAACATAATTGACATTAAATCAGTCACTTTTTGCTTCGGAGCCGCATCTGCTTTTTTGATTGCTTCTTTAATGTCATCTTTTGCTTGTTCAATTACTTCGTTTTCTTTCTCTTCGCTCCATAAACCTTTGTTTTCTAAGAACTTACGGAATCTAACAAGTGGGTCTTTCTTTTCCCATTCGTTATCAAGTTCAGCCGTACGATAACGAGTTGGATCGTCACCAGCCATTGTGTGTGGGCCATAACGATACGTAAGAGTTTCAATTAAGGTTGGGCCTTCGCCATTAATTGCCCGCTCACGTGCATCGTGAACTGCCGCATAAACAGCTAATGGGTCCATACCATCAACCTGGATTCCAGGAATACCTGCAGCAACAGCTTTTTGAGCAACGGTTTTCGCTGCTGATTGTTTTTCTACAGGTGTCGAAATTGCAAAACGGTTATTTTGAACGATGAAAATTGCCGGCGCTTTTAATGCCCCTGCAAAGTTAATTCCTTCGTAGAAATCCCCTTGTGATGCTCCACCATCACCTGTGTACGTAATAGCAACAGCTTTATTGCCATTCTTTTTCAATCCAAGCGCTACACCTGCAGTTTGAACGTATTGCGCACCAATAATGATTTGTGGTGATAAAACGTTTACACCTTCAGGAATTTGATTTCCTTGGAAGTGTCCGCGTGAGAACAAGAATGCTTGATAAAGTGGTAACCCGTGCCAAATGATTTGTGGTACATCGCGATATCCAGGTAAAATAAAATCCTCTTTTTCCAAAGCAAATTGGGATGCTAATTGTGATGCTTCCTGTCCTGCAGTTGGAGCATAGAATCCAAGTCTTCCTTGACGGTTTAAAGAAATTGAACGTTGGTCAAGGATACGTGTGTATACCATTCTGCGCATTAATTCTTGAAGTTGAGCATCTGTTAAATCCGGCATTGCCGCTTCGTTAACGACTTCGCCTTCTTCATTTAAAATTTGAAATGTTTGAAACTGTTCTTCAACGATATCGAGCGACTTTTTCGCATCGAGCTGGGCGTTCTTAAGTTTAGAAGCCATTTAGGTCACCTCATCCTTTCTTTTCAAAAAACATAAGTATAAATTAATCATTCCACCTTTGTAGGTTACCCAAAAACCCTAAAAGACACAAAATATTGAATGGAAATTTATCTCTCCATCTCATCATATTCTGTATCAGTATTTTTGTTTATTTCATTGATACAATTATTATCTACATATCCGAGTTTACATCAACTTTTTATACGCGTCAAATACTAAATCTTATAATTTTTCACCATTTCAACATTAACAATAGGAGGCATCTTAAACAGAGCTGTATTATTTAAAATAGGCAATCTGTTATATAAAATTAAACGAATTTCTGTTCTGTTATAACAAAGAAAAACCGGCTCTTTCAGCCGGTTTTAAAGAAAATTGAATATTATTCATTTATTTTCAACCCTGACATTTTATAAAATGCAAGCTTTTGATCATTGTATTCCTTCGTGAGTTGATTAAATTTTTTATTTGCCGCATAGACTTTTTGATAGGATTCATTCACCTTATTCACTTTTGCCTCTAAGTCCTCAAAGGATAAATTTTTATTTTTTAACAATCCATACAATTGTTTATCAAGATTTAAGGCATTAAGATATTCCTTATTCAGTTCATCGTGGGCAGAATATCTATTGATCATAACCTGATAAAGGTGATCCAAAGCTTTTTTTAGTTTAGGATCCTTTAAATCATTTTTAAATTCTTTAATTTTTTGGAATGTCTTTTTAGACTCCAAGATACTTTTGGTTTCTTCGTTCATATATCGCTTTCGCTTGTCAGCCATTGCTATAGCCGTATCAGCCATTTTTACAACTTCATCATGCTGTTTCATTCCAAGGTCGATAATTTTTTCATATGTAGCTTTTTCTTTTTTTTCTAATGCTACTAGCGGTTCTTGCTGATTTTCAAACCCCTTTTCTTTCTCCACGACCTTTTCCAAAATATCATAGATTTTTTCGACGGGTGTTTTTTGATTGAAACAACCGGATAAAATCACTACAGTAGTAATTATGTAAATCCATAAACGTCTTTTTAACACAAAAGGCAAGTATATCCCCCTATTCTAAAACCATTTAGATACATTACAAAGTGGTTAACTTTTTTAATTTTGTTTGATAGACTAATCTTATTCATCATTATAACAGAAAACAGGAGTGAGACAGCACATGATTACTATGGACGATATCATACGCGATGGTCATCCAACTCTCAGAAAAATAGCAGCGGAAGTTCCCCTCCCGGCCACTGATGAGGACAAACGGGTCTTACAAGAGCTTTTAGAATATGTTAAAAACAGTCAAAACCCTGAGATTGCCGAAAAATACAAATTAAGACCGGGTATCGGTTTAGCAGCCCCGCAAATCAATGTTTCAAAACGAATGATTGCTGTTCATATACAGGACGAAAAAGCTGCATATAGTTACGCACTATTTAATCCAAAAATAGTCAGTCATTCAGTAGAAAAATCGTACCTGCAATCAGGAGAAGGCTGTCTATCCGTGGATGATGCAATACCAGGCTTTGTACCAAGACACGCAAGGGTTACGGTAAAGGGATTTAACGAAAATGGAGAAGAGGTAAAGCTTCGTCTAAAAGGGCTTCCGGCTATCTGTTTCCAACATGAGATTGATCATCTAAATGGAATTATGTTTTATGATTATATTGATAAACAAGACCCTTTCAAACCGATTGAAGGAGCAATCGTCATTGAAAGATAAAAAAACTGCCGTTCCTTAAGGAGCCGGCAGTTTTTTTATATTAACTGTAATTCCTTTAAACCATTCCAAATTCCATTTTCAGCGACATCTGTTGTAATATAATCTGCATGTTCTTTTGCCTCTGGGACCCCATTTCCCATCGCAACACTGGTACCGACAGCCTTTAACATTTCCAAATCATTTAAACCGTCTCCAAAAGCATAGACATCCTTTAATTCAAACCCCAAACGCTCAATCATTTTTTTGATGCCTTCCGCTTTGGAACCCCCTTTAGGCAAAACATCGACAGAATAATCATGCCATCTAATAAAGTTAAACTTTGGATAGTGATTAAAATACACTAATTCTTCTTTATCTTCACAGAAAAGCAGGGATTGATAAATCTTCCTATTTTTATAAAAAGCAGCATCCTGCTCAGGATGAGGAAAATTCAATGTACCAAGACTAATGTCGATAAAGGGATGTTGTTTAACGGTAGCCTTCATCGTTTGTTCATTCATTACTATTAAGGGGTGTCCATTCTGCTCCGTTTCAATCAATAGTTTTTCAAGCTCAGTTTGATTAAGGGGGTTCTCATAGATTACCTCCCCTTCAAAGACAACAAATTGACCGTTATAGCTAACATAAGAATCGATTCCAAGTTCCTTGCGTATACTTTCAAACATAAACGGAGCCCTGCCGGTCGCAATTGCGACATAAACACCGCTATCCTTTAAAAGCTGGATAGCCTTTTTTGTGCTAGTTGGCAGTTTTTTTTCATGATCCAATAATGTACCGTCTATGTCGAAAAAAACAATCTTCTTCATAATAAACTCCTTCAAAAACTGCTTATAATATTTTTCTATAAAAACACTAACCCTTCATAAAAAAATTGTCAATTCGTTAACAATTAATTGAATTCCATGATTATCCATGAAAGAATTAGCAAAATCACCATATAATAATAGCAAAAAAACTTTTATCTGAAAAAAATATTCATTAAACTGTCATGGCTTGCTTTACATTGGACAAGGATCGTTTAAAATAAAGTTAAGGAGATGATCCACTATGTTAAAGAAGCTAAGAAAGAAGCTCTTAAAACAGTGGAAAGATTTACTACGAAAAAAATCGATTGCCTGAAATTTTGAGCCCTTCATACTTGCGAAGGGCTCCTTCCTTATTGTAAATTGATAAGCAATGATGCTTTTACATACTTTTCACTGAACGTCCATGTCTTGGTTTATTTGTCAAATATAATAAAACACATGAAAAAGATGTAAAAATTTTATATAATAGAAATAGGTATGATCGATTAAGGAGCGATATTGTCATGATATATAAAGTATATTATCAAGAAAGCATTAAACAGGTACCAGTGAGAGAGAACACAAAAACCCTTTTTATGGAGGGAGAATCAGAAAAAGATGTTCGGAAAAAGCTTGCAGACCGCGGCTATAACATTGAATTTGTACAAGCAGTTTCAGGTGCGTTTTTAGAGTATGAACAACAAAATGAAGATTACAAAGTATTGGAGATTTGATAATTTATGAAATTTGTAAAAAATGATCAAACTGCTGTTTTTGCCCTGGGAGGACTGGGTGAAATCGGTAAGAACACATATGCTGTTCAATTTCAGGATGAAATCATCCTAATTGATGCCGGTATAAAATTTCCTGAAGACGAGCTTTTAGGAATTGATTATGTAATTCCGGATTACACCTACCTAGTAAAGAACGAAGAAAAAATAAAAGGGCTGTTTGTTACACACGGACATGAGGACCATATTGGCGGAATCCCTTATTTGCTTAGGGAAATCAATATTCCTATTTACGGTGGTAAACTTGCTCTCGGGTTAATCAAAAATAAACTTGAAGAACATGGTCTTCTTAGAAATGCTAAACTGATTGAAATTAAAGAAGATGATGTGATTAAGTTCCGTAAGACATCTGTTACTTTTTTCCGCACCACACATAGTATTCCTGATTCCTATGGAATCGTCGTAAAAACCCCTCCAGGTCAAATTGTCCACACAGGTGATTTTAAATTTGATTTCACCCCTGTCGGTGAACCAGCTAATTTAACCAAAATGGCTGAAATTGGAAAAGAGGGAGTTTTATGTTTACTCTCGGATAGTACAAATAGTGAAATTCCTGAATTTACCATGTCAGAACGCCGTGTTGGCGAGAGCATACATGATATTTTCCGAAAAGTTGATGGCCGAATCATTTTTGCAACCTTTGCTTCAAATATCCATCGCTTGCAGCAAGTAGTGGAAGCAGCAGTAACAAATGGACGAAAAATCGCTGTATTTGGAAGAAGTATGGAGGCTGCTATCAATATCGGTCTTGAATTAGGATATATTCTTGCTCCAAAAGAAACGTTTATTGAATCCAATCAGATTAACCGACTTCCTGCAGATAAGGTAACCATTCTTTGCACAGGAAGCCAGGGAGAACCAATGGCTGCACTTTCAAGAATTGCGAATGGTACACATCGACAAATTCAAATTATACCGGGAGATACAGTAGTCTTTTCTTCTTCGCCAATCCCTGGTAATACAATAAGCGTCAGCCGCACAATCAACCTTCTCTTTAGAGCAGGGGCCGATGTTATTCATGGAAAATTAAGTAATATTCATACGTCAGGACATGGCGGACAGGAAGAACAAAAGTTGATGCTCCGTCTCATAAAGCCGAAGTTTTTTATGCCGATTCACGGAGAATACCGGATGCAGAGAATGCATTCCAAACTTGCTGTTGACTGTGGGGTACAAGAAGAAAACTGTTTTATCATGGATAATGGTGAGGTTTTGGCTCTTTCAGAAAATACCGCGCAGGTAGCAGGTAAAATCCCTTCCGGTTCAGTTTATATTGACGGAAGCGGTATTGGTGATATTGGAAATATCGTACTAAGAGACCGAAGAATTCTTTCAGAGGAAGGCTTAGTGGTTGTCGTCGTCAGCATCAATATGAAGGATTTTAAAATTGCCTCTGGTCCTGATTTGATTTCAAGAGGATTTGTCTATATGAGAGAATCCGGCGATTTAATTAATGATGCTCAAAACTTAATTACTAAACATATCAATAAGGTAATGGAGAGAAAAACGACTCAATGGTCAGAAATAAAAAATGAAATAACAGACACACTCGCACCATTCCTTTATGAAAAAACAAAACGGAGACCAATGATTTTACCAATCATTATGGAAGTTTAAAAACGGAAACGCCTTAGGGCGTTTCCGTTTTTTTAAGTTGGCCTATTTTATGCCATGGCCTTTTTCCCGAATCGGTCTATGTCTACATCGCTTCCAATTACAACTAATACATCATTCACACGAAGTGTTTCTTTAGCCTGTGGGGAAACAATCAGTTCTTCTCCTCTTTTTATCGCAACAATATTGAGGCCATACTTTTTGCGAATATCTAGATCCATAATCGTATGCCCGGCGATCTTTCCATTGGCAACAATTTCAACAATACTATGATCATCAGATAATTCAAGATAATCAAGGACATTATTAGAAGCTAAATTGTTAGCAATCCTGCGTCCCATATCCCGTTCAGGGTGGACAACCTGGTCCGCACCAATTTTCCTGAGTACCTTCTCATGATAATCATTTTGAGCCTTAACCGTAATATTGGGAACACCTAATTCCTTTAAAATAAGTGTAGTTAATATACTAGATTGGATATCGTCACCAATGGCAACAATTACATGATCAAAATTGCGGATTCCTAAACTTTTCAAAACTGCTTCGTCTGTTGTATCTCCCACAGCGGCATGGGATGCAATCATCGAATATTCATTCACTCTTTCTTCATTTTTATCAATGGCCAACACTTCAATTCCTTCCTCTGTAAGTGTCCGGCAAATACTCCCGCCAAACCGGCCAAGTCCTATGACTGCAAAGCTTTTTTTCACAGAATTCTCCTCCAGCTAAATCAGGTTCTCTATCTATCTTTGTACATTTTAGCATATACAACGTTGAACGATAATAATATCTTTTATCCTCTTGGATTATGATTTCTTCTTTTCTTGATGTAAAGATAAAGAAGCAAACCGATCACTGAAATCATAATTAAAATCGGAAGATTGCCTATGACAAAAACAACTAGCCAGGAAACGACAGCTATAAGTGTATTGATACTTTTCATAAACTGTTTTTTTGTTTTCTCCCATGTATTAAGATTGTCCTTATCAATATTAGGAACAACCACCTTATATTCATGCAGCATTATATTTACAGTTGAAAAAGCGGTTTGATTTTCTAAAAACTTCAATTTTCCTTCAATCGTTTCAATTTCTTCCTGAACAGATGCCAAATCTGTAGAAATTTTTAATAAGTCCTCGGTTTTATTCGCTTTTTTCATAAAAGAGAGTAAGCGTTCTTCCACGACTTTTTTTGATTTTAATCTGGATTCTAAATCCACATATTCTTCGGTAACATCCTGACCCGAAATATTTCGCTGAATCACTTCAACAGCCTGCCCCTCGGCATCATGTAAAAAACTTTGAAAATATTTTTGCGGGATTCGAATTCGAATGCTTCCACTCACCTGCTCTTTCCCCTCTTTTATTACGTTAGATTCTGCGATATATCCACCGTATTTTTCTGCTTTTTCTTCGATTCTTTTTACAGTCTGTTCAAACTTTTTCACACGAATCTCTAAGTCTGCAGTATAGATGATCTTTTTTTCGGGCATTTCGATTTCAATCGATTGATCCTTTTCTTTTTTAGCGTTCTCACCTGATAGTAATGATGCTTTTTCTTGCCTTCCGCTTTGAGCAGAATCGGCGGTCTTGCTGGTAGCAAGATCCATTTTTGCACTCTCACTTTTACTACCCGAACTGCATGCTGAAAGAAGAAGAAAAACAAAAATAATTGAGATCCATTGATTGATTCTATTCATTTGCACGACACCCCTTTTTATTTAACCGACGAGCAAAAATGAAAAGGGTTACAAAGAAAGTGTAAAACAGCCATTTTGTGCTGCTTTACACTGCATCTACCATGTTAAACTGTGCTGTTACCAAATGATAATACTCTCCTTGAATCTCCATTAATTCTTCATGGTTGCCTTTTTCAATCAATTGCCCATGATCTAATACAATGATTTGTTCAGCATCCCGAATAGTCGAAAGACGATGGGCAATGATAATGGCGGTTCGACCTTTTAATAAAGTTTTTAAAGCTTTTTGGATAAGTACTTCTGTCTCTGTATCAATACTTGCTGTCGCCTCATCTAAAATTAAAATGCTTGGGTTGGCTAAAAGGGCTCTGGCAAACGAGAGAAGCTGCCTTTCACCGACGGATAAAATATTCCCACGTTCTTCCACTTCATGATGAAAGCCATTTGGAAGCTTTTCAATAAAGTGATGAGCACCAACTGCTTTTGCTGCATATAGGACTTCCTCGTCCGTTGCATCTGGTCTCCCGAAGCGGATATTTTCCATAATCGTTCCTGAAAAAATAAAAGTATCCTGCAAGACCACACTAATTTGCTGTCTAAGACTCTTCAGTGAGATATCCTTTATATTGTGTTGATCAATATGAATTTCCCCTGATGTTGCGTCGTAAAAACGTGAGATAAGATTGGCTATTGTTGTCTTTCCTGAACCGGTGTGCCCGACAAATGCTGCTGTTTGTCCCGCTTTTATTTCAAGGCTCACCCCGTTTAAAGCAAGCCGACTCTCATCATAGGAGAACACAACATTTTTAAATTGAATATGCCCCTTTATATCCCCCATTTCCTGCGGGTTGTCTTTTTCCGAAACAATCGGCTTTTCATCTAGAAACTCGAATATCCGTTCAGAAGAGGCCATACCAACTAATAGCTGATTATACACCTGCCCTAACCTTGAAATTGGTTCCCAAAACATTCCAAGATAAAAAGCAAACGAGACAAATTCCCCAATTTTCATAGAATCATTCAAGATAAGATGGCTTCCATACCAAATTAAAACCGCAGAACCAAGTGCATTGGTTATTTCGACAAGCGGCCTAAACATCGCATTTTTTTGAGAAGCTACTCTCCAGCTTTCGAAATTCTCCTGATTTACACCCTGAAAAAAAGCCATATTCTCCTTTTCCTGGGTAAAGGATTGGGTTACGCGAATTCCCTGGATACTTTCGTTTAAATGAGAATTAAGCTTCGCTTGTTTTAATCTTACGACCTGCCAAGATCTGCGAATTTTCCGACGCAGGCTGGTGGAGATAAAGAACATGATTGGTAAAATGACCATTACAGAAAGGGCAAGTGATGGGCTAAGTGAAAATAAAACAATCAAAACACCTATTAACAATAATGAATCCATTAATGAATTAATCACTCCGTTTGTAAATAAATCCTGCAATGAATTGATATCATTCATAATCCGAACAAGAATCGAACCGGCAGAACGCTGGTCAAAAAACTGATGCGAAAGATTTTGTACATGTGAAAAAAGATGCTTTCGGATATCGTAGATGACCCCCTGCCCCAGTTCATTCATCCAGCGAATTCGAAAAATATTTGCAATGTACGAAATGAAATAGAGGCTGGCAATGATGATAACTAGGATGGTCAATAAATGGGTGTCTTTATTGATGATGGCTTTATCTAGCGTATAGACTCCAATTAAAATCGGAATGGTTAACCGAATAGCCGTGGTGATGATGACCATTAGTGCTGAGAGAGGTAATAAATTGTTATTATATGGCTTGAGATAGCTAAACAGCCTTGCCATTTGAATCCAGTTAAAGGGTTTTTCAATCACTTGATCTGAGGAATAATGAAACCGTTTTAATATACTTGGATGCGCTTTTTTTTCAATCAAAAATCATTCGCTCCTTTAACCTGTTTTAGATGATGCCTTTTTCTGCCGATCCTTATATTGGATTTCAAATACCCGTTGATATTGGCCATTATTATTTAACAGTTTCTCATGCTTTCCCCGTTCCACAATCCGGCCATTTTTTAATACTAAAATTTCATCTGCATGCTTTAAGGAGGAGATACGGTGAGCAATGATGAAGGTAGTCCGGCCTTTCATGACTTCTTTTAAAGCCTTTTGGATATTTAGTTCCGTTTCCATATCGACTGCACTAGTAGCATCGTCTAAGATTAAAATACTTGGGTCCACACAAATAGCTCTGGCAATCGCAATTCTTTGCTTTTGTCCTCCTGAAAGGCCCATTCCCCGTTCTCCAAGTATCGTTTCATAACCATTCGGAAGTTCCATAATAAAGTCATGTGCCTGGGCACGTTTAGCTGCATCAATAATTTGGTACATGTCTGCCTCAGGTCTTCCGTAAGAGATATTTTCTTTTATGGTAGTCGAAAATAAAAAGGATTCCTGCAATACAAAACCTATATTGCTTCTTAAGGTCCTGAGCGAAAAATCGCTTACAGGTTTATCATCAATCAAAACCTCCCCTTCAGATGGTTCATAAAATCTCGTCATAAGCTGCGTAATGCTTGTTTTACCTGAACCGGTCGGGCCAATGAGTCCAATTACTTTTCCAGGCTCAATCTTAAAGGAAATACCAAATAATGCTTCCTTTAAGCCCTCATCATAGCGTAGGGAGACGTTTTTAAACTCTACTTGACCGTTTAACCTGCCAGAATCTATTGTCTCATCTTGATCATTTATTTCGTTATTCACTTCTAAGACTTCTAAAAGCCGTTCCCCTGAAGCCTTTGCTTGTGAAAACAAATTAATTACAAATCCAAGGTTAACAATCGGCCAAATAATGTACCATACCAAACTATAAAAAGCGACAAGTTCCCCCGGTTTTAATGAACCCCTCATGACAAGAGTACCACCGTATCCTAATAAAAGGACAACACTGATATTTCCCATTAGCTCCATTAATGGAAAATACTTTGCCCATATGGTGGAGGTGAAGATATTTTGCTGCTTATAATCACCATTTGAAGCGTTAAATTTTTCAATTTCAAATCCTTCTCTTGATAGAGATTTAACAGTATTGATTCCACTGATGCTTTCTTGAACTTTTGTATTTAATCGTCCGAATGATTGTCGAATCCCCTTAAAGGCAGGGTGCACCGCACGATCAAATTTATAAACGATGATAGATAAAAAAGGAAGTGAGATGAGTGTAATGATAGTTAGACTGATGGAATAGTAAAGCATCACGGCTACACTAAGCGCGATTAACAAGAGGAATCTAAGTAATTCTGAAAAGCCAAAGGAAAGAAAAAAGCGAAATCCTTCGACATCTGCCGTTAATCGGGACATTAAATCTCCCGTTTTGGCATTATCATAGTATCTAAACGGTAGAAACTGCAGCTTTTCATATAAGGAATTTCGCAGTTTATAGACGGAGGTAATTCCAAATAAATCACCTGTGTATTGATTGATAAAGGTGGCTCCGCCCTTTATCCCCATTAGAAAAATAAAACCGATAGCCAGGTATGGAACCAAATAATACTTCCCTTTTAATACCACCTCATCAATTGTTTGCTGTAAAATCATCGGATATACAACAGTTATTGCCGTAACGACTAACAAAAAACTCATGGAAATAAAAAAATACTTTTTGTAAGGCCAATAATAAGATTTTAATTTTTTAAACGTTTCCACATTCAATCCCCTTTCCTTACAATTTCCAATTTTTGGAATAAAGGCGCAATATTTAATATATCGGGTTTCGAAGTATTTTTCTAGTCTTTTGCATATATTTTTAATAAATTTTTCCATAAAAAAACTGCTCGTTTAAATACGAACAGTTCCGATTGATTCATTATTTTATTCGGTTTTTTCTAATTCATCTAAAACACGATTTACCCGTTTTTCAAGCATTTTCATGCCGCTTCCGCCAGCTTGAAAATGACGAAGTTTACCTTCACGGTCAAAGACATAGTAGGCAGGCACATATTGATTTTCGAACGCTTCCGTTAGTTTGTGTTCACTGTCAACAAAGATTGGCTGGGAAATCCCATGTTCGGCAGCCACTTGCTTGATTTCTTCAATGTTTAGATCATTTTCAGAACGAGGCATATGAACAGCGACCACATTTAATTTTTCTTTGAAGTCATCACGGAATTGATTGACCTGTGGCATTGCTTCTTTACAAAGGTGGCAGCTAATCGACCAAAAATGAATTAGGGTAGGCCTTTCCCCAACTAACTCTTCTTTCGTCACCTGACCGTTCAGCCATTCGGTTGCACCCGTTAATTCCGGCATTGGCTCACGTAATTTCATTTCAATACCCCCTCTATTTTAAAAATAGACCTAACACTTTAAAGGTTAGGTCTATCGTGTTTGATTTAAAAATTGTCTAGCTCCAGCGCCTAGGGGCTCTAGGTCATAAGCCAATCCGTCAAGAAGGTTAAAAAGCAACCTTCCCGCGGCTTGTCTTATGCTTGTCGCCCCTGAACAAGGCGCTTCCGCTTTTCTATTTTAAACATTTAGTGTAGCTTGTCCTGGCTTCCAGTTTGCAGGGCAAAGTCCGCCAGTTTGAAGTGCTTGAAGAACACGAAGTGTTTCATCAACGTCACGGCCGATATTGTTATGGTTTACTACAGAATATTTTAATTCGCCTTCTGGGTCAATGATGAATAAACCGCGAAGTGCAACACCTTCTTCTTCAATTAACACACCATATTCACGAGCAACAACATGGTTAGTGTCTGCTGCTAATGGATAATTTAAATCGCCAAGACCATTTTCTTTACGATCTGTTTTAATCCAAGCAAGGTGAGTATGAATGGTGTCTGTAGAAGCACCGATTACAACTGCATCAAGATCATCGAATTCTTCGTAACGATCAGACATAGCTGTGATTTCAGTTGGGCAAACGAATGTAAAGTCCATTGGGTAGAAGAACAATACCGTCCATTTATCATTTTTCATGTTCTCTTCAAGGCTAACTTTTCCAAATTCTTTGTTTGGTAATACTGCATCCATTTCAAAGCGTGGAGCTTGTTTACCTACCATACGTTCTGGCATATCGAATCCCTCCAAATATTAATTAAATGAGATAACTTTATAGCAATTCTCATTTGCTATCCCTTTGACAATTTTCATTATAGGATAATTCTAATTTTGAGTCAATATTAAATTATAATTAATTTAAATAAATACTAATTTTAATTATAACCTAGATTTCCCCTCCATCAGTTTTACCTTTTTAGGTGAAGATTAAACTTTTTCTATGTAACAAAATTCACCATTATTTGCTATAAGTTTATCATGATTTCCAAAAAGTATAAAACAAAACGCATTGTGATTTATGCTTTATTCCCTTGATAAGTGATATAGTTTGTCATTACTTTTATAGCAACATCAATGGCTTCTTCGTTAGGATTTAACTTTGAATGGTGCAAACCAAATGGCGAGTCGACTCCGAGCCAAAACATAAATCCCGGGATTTCCTTAAGCATATAGCCAAAGTCCTCACCCGTCATGGCTTCCTTGCACTCGATTACCTTTACTTCATTTTGTCGTCTCATATATTCGAAAAAATCCCCTGTCAATTTTTCATCATTATAGACCTGATGATACATCGCCCCAAAATCAATCTTGGCCTCGCATTCGTAACCTGTCTCAATCCCTTTAACCAGAGACTCTACTCGATGCTTTACCTTTTTCATTGATTCAGGTGATAATGTTCGAATAGTCCCTTCCAAACGCGCTGTTTCGGCAATGATATTTTGCACGGTTCCCCCAGTAATTTTGCCAATTGTGATCACAGCACTATCTAGCGGATCGACATTTCTAGAAACGATGGTCTGTAGTTGATTGACTAACGAACAGGCAGCAATGACCATATCATTGGTTTGATGAGGGTAGGCAGCATGGCCACCTTTACCTTTTAAATCAATAAATAGTTCAGACGTATTTGCAAAGAGTAGTCCTTCTTTTAAAGCAATCGTCCCTACAGGGTATTCCGGGGCGATATGTAAGGCAAAAATCATATCCGGTTTCCAATCCTGCATGATCTCTGACTGCAGCATCGGTTCCGCCCCCCCAGGGCCCTCCTCTGCCGGTTGAAAAATAAATAATACATCATCCTGGATAGGATTTTCCACAAGATAGGTAAGAGTTCCTATCGCAATACTCATGTGAAAATCATGACCGCACGCATGCATTTGAGCATCGTGAGTTGATTTAAAAGGCAGTCCTGTTTCTTCTGAAATCGGTAATCCATCGATATCTGTTCGATACCCAATGGTTTTGTTTGGATTAAGACCATGTACCTTTACAAAAATCCCCGTTTTCCACTTTTCAATCGACAGCCTATTCTGAGGTAAACCTTTTAAATAAGATAATAAATAAGCTTGGGTCTTATATTCTTGAAACCCTAATTCCGGAATTTGATGTAAATCACGACGAATTTTCACATATGAATTCATTCAGATTACTCCCTTGGTTTAGAAAAAAAGCGTGGAATATCCACGCTTTTCTCCCATTGATTATAATTGACGAAGCGCATCCATTATTTCTGTCTTCGATTTAGTCTTTTCATCAATATCCTTTATTTTTTTTGCAGGAATTCCAGCAACAACTGTATTTGGTGGAACATCATCCGTTACAACTGCACCTGCGGCAACAACGGACCCTTTTCCAACTTTTACACCTTCAAGTACAACTGCATTTGCTCCAATTACAACATCGTCTTCGATGACAACTGGTTCTGCAGATGGTGGTTCGATTACTCCTGCTAAAACAGCACCGGCACCAATATGACATCTTTTCCCAACCGTTGCTCTGCCGCCCATTACCACATTCATGTCAATCATTGTATTGTCACCAATAACTGCGCCGATGTTAATGACAGCCCCCATCATAATAACCGCATTATCACCAATTTCAACCTGATCGCGAATCGTAACACCTGGTTCAATTCGGGCATTTACATTTTTCATATCAAGTAATGGCAAAGCAGAATTACGACGGTCATTCTCAATTACATAATCTTCAATCTTAGCTTGATTAGCTTCTAATGCAGCATTAACATCTGTCCAATCACCAAAAACAACCCCTGTATTCCCATTCACAAATACCTTTGAATTGCTTCCAAAATCAATTCCTTCAAGGTCACCTTTTACATAAACCTTTACAGGTGTAGATTTTTTACTATTTTGGATAAACGAAATAATTTCATGTGCATCCATTTTTTTCATAATATATGTTCCTCCTAAGGCTTGTACTAAAAATTACTTTAACAAAGGAAAGCGATGAAAACAATAAAAAAATGGGATTATTGTTTTTTTTCAGAAACATACTCTTTGATTAATTCAACAAACGCATTCACTTGTTTTAATTGAAAAGCAGATTCATATCCCAAAAGCCATGTATCCCTTTTAAGCGGCAGATGATTTTCATTAAGAAGCGGGATTTTAAATATATTTTTTTCTGCGCTTTTTAAGGTAATCGACGGCAGGATGGAGTAGCCGATTCCATTAAACGTCATTTGTTTGCAGGTCTCAATTTGATCGACAACAATGGTCCTTTTTGGTGAGGTTTTAAAATTTCTCATCCACCAATCTTGGATTTCTTGATAATAGTTAGAGTCGCTTTTAAATTGGATAAACGGACGATCTGTATCCAAGACCTGCTCTGGCTTTGTTATAACCCGGTCCACTAGATATAGCGGATCACTAAAAAGGTGGATCTTAGCCCCCTTCCAATCAGGAGTTCCGCGAATAATCCCGACATGAACCTGGTCATCATACAAGCATTTTAAAATTTCACTGCTCCAGCCTGTTACAAGTGAAATTTTTGCCTGGGGATAGGTATCAATAAATCGCTTTAATACTTGAGGAAGCCAATTTTGCCCAACTATTGAAGCAACTGCTATTTTTAAAGTTCCGGACACACCGGCCTGGAGTGAATGAATCGACTCCCTTACCTTTTCTTCCTTTTTCAGGACCTCATTGACAAATTGGATAACTTGCTCCCCTGATGGAGTTAGCGCCAGTCCTTTTTGGGAACGAATAAACAATTTCGTTCCCCAATCTTTTTCAATGGTTTGCAGGCGCTGTGATAAAGCCGGCTGAGAGACAAACAGGCGCTCAGAAGCCTTACGCATATTCATTTCTTGAGCCAAAACAGATAATAATTGAAATTCAGATAGTGAAGACAACGTTCAAACCACCTTCATCATATTCATGGAAAAAAGCCCTGTTTTTAAACAGAGCTATTCCCTTTTTTCGGAATAAAGAAAACCAAAATCAAACTTATTACCGCAAAAATTAGAACCACATAGTAGACAGCATGCAGGGATAGAGTTAAACCATTTTGAAGTACGTCTCTTACCGTTTCAGATAATTGTGCACGCTCTTTTGCATTTAAAAGAATATTAGCCGAATTAATAGTTAGTTTCTTCCCTGCTTCTGGAGCATTTTCATTTAAATAACTGCTTAACCGATTATTAAGAATTCCGCCTAATAAGGCAGCCCCTATCGTGTTCCCCAAATTTCTCATGAACATATTGGCGGCTGTTGCGATTCCACGCTGCTGCCATACAACAGTACTTTGTATGGAAACGATGAAAGCTGTCGAAGTTAACCCCATTCCAATTCCTACAATAAATGAGCCTGCAGCAGCCCAGATAGGACCTGCAGAAGTGGACATCGTGACAAAAAAGAGACTGCCAAGCACTAATGCTACGCCACCAATGATCGAGGTGGTTCGATACCCCAGAGAAATCAGCATTTTACCGGACATTGTGGATGCAATTGGCCAGCCAATTGACATTGTCGTCAAGGTAAATCCTGCAATAATGGCGGTTTGTTCCATTACCCCTTGAACGAACGTAGGTAAAAAGCTTGAAATCCCGATTAACATAATTCCAGTTGTTAACGAGGTAATATTTGCGATAAAAATGGACCGTTCTTTCCAAATATTAAATGGCATGACAGGCTCTTTTGCCCTGCCCTCCTGAAAAACAAACGCTACCAATGTAAGACCGCACAATGCAAAAAGCGATAAAGCCTGCCAAGAACCCCAGGCCCAATGACTGCCCCCTTCAACTAGAACCAACATAAGCGAAGAAATGGCAACCGTTAGTAGAATAGCTCCGAGATAGTCAATTTCGTGTTTTTTCTTTTCCACATTTTCATGTAAAAACAGCCATAACCCTGCAAGGGAAAGAATTCCTAATGGGATATTGATCCAAAAAACATAATGCCAGCTGACATATTGAACAAGCAGGCCGCCAACAGCCGGCCCTGTAATGGCAGAAATCCCCCAGACGCTTGAAAGATAGCCTTGGATTTTTGCCCGCTCTTCAGCCGTATAAATATCCCCTACAATGGTTGTGGCAATTGGCATAACAGCTCCTGCTCCGAACCCTTGTATGAGGCGGAAAATAATTAGCATTTTCATTGATGAGGCAAAACCGCAAAGTGTAGATCCTATTAAAAAAATGATGACGCCAAAAAACATGATGGGTTTTCGTCCAAATAAATCTGATAACTTTCCATAAATGAGAACCGTTACTGAATTCATTAACAAATACGCTGAAAACACCCAGCTATATAATTGAAAACCGCCTAAATCAGCAACAATGGCAGGCATTGCTGTTGAAACAATAGTTGCTTCAATCGCCCCCATAAACATAGCGAGCATAACGGAAGCTAAAACCAGATGCTTTTTGGTTCGCTTTTTTTGAGACCCTTCAATATTTTTTTCTGCTGCGGTATCCCCCATTATAACACCTCTTTTTAAACTCAATAATATAGCTCCCTATCAAGGGAGCTCTAATCAATCATTTAATAAATTTTTTAACTAAATTGTTTAATTGATTTAATACTGTACTTCTTGGCAAAATTCCTTCAAAAAAACCATCCTCAGATTCGACACAAAGGAAAGGTTGATTTACGAGCAGCTCAAGGCATTTTATAATCGATTCGGTAATCTTTACCCGCGAAATATCCGATTTCATGACCTCTTCTACCCGTTTTTTCTCCAGCTCTTCAAATTCAATCCGTTCCAAACCTAAAATGGAATCCATGATAATCGGCGTACTTATTAATCCATGGAGCTTATAATGTGGGTCTAAAACAGGAATAGCAGTATATCCACTTTTGGTTAAAACTAATAAAGCATGCTCAAGATTGTTCCCAATCTGAACATGTGCGACCCGCTCGGAAGGGATCATAAAATCTTTTATACTTAATTCTAAAAATTCCCCACTGTGAAGACTTATCATGAGCCGAACCCCTCAAATTTTTTGTTTGATTCCTTTTTATTTTACCATAGTTCCATTGATACTGTTCGGTTTTTACATGTTCAAAACCGAAAAAGAAAGGAACCCGAAGGTCCCTTATTGAATCAAATCAAAAATTTCAATTGTAATCATATCAACGTTATCAAATTGATACCGTTTTGGTTTTTCCTTCTCATTGTATACTTCTAATTCAAATGTTTCTGTCTTAGGATGAAATGTTACCTGACACTTGCGCTCGCCATTTACCTCGAAATAACGTTGTGCCGGCTCTCCACCCCCCGATTGTTCCTGAAGGTTTTTTAATCGAGTTAATATACCTTGAAGCTGTGACATTTGCCTATCTCCTTTCAAACACAAACAAACTTCCTATATTTATGTTTCTCTTTTGACATGTTTCTATCCAAACGGATTATGGTTTAATTTTAACTACCAAGTTTTAATATGCCAATATTAAAAGAATAAAATAAGGAACGGCATTTGTCCAAGCAAAATTGGAGGAAAGGAAAAATTTTTTTATTAAAGGGTGCATTAAGTCGCTTTATAAAAGCTGCTCATGCTCAAATAAATATTGATAAGATATGTCGATAAACAAATATTCTTCCCCATTCATGGGAAAAGAAAAAGTTCGAATCGTTTCACCTGTTTCAATATCACTGTATAAATCCGACAAGATTCCTTTTCGCTCATTACGCATTTTGATAATATTTTCTAAAAAATAAGGACGCCAGCTCCAGTTTTTATTAAGATACTGTGCTTGAGTTATCCAGTCATTTTTTTCTTTAAAGATATTAACAGATTTTTGAAAGCCATCTTCATCACATACATACATTCTAAAGGCGATATGGTCCATTTCTTTTATCAAAGATTGAAATAGATCCTCATAACTTGTCTTCCTGTTTTTTATAACAATTTCCTGAACTTTAATTTGAAAAAACTCGGCTGTCGTATATACTGCTTCTAATTTTCTTTTTTCATATGAAATAAAGTCGTGGAATTTCTCTTTTAATCGCTCTTTTAGCATATCCCCTTGAATAAATTCAGCCTCCGGCGGGTGAAGATAATATCCTTGATAGTATCTTCCGCCATTTTTCCAGGCAAATTGGAGCTGATAACTCATTTCAATATTTTCAAACAATAATGTCGCCCCAATTTTCCGTGCCAATAATGACAGAGTAAATAATACGTCATTAAAATTCGTTCCTATTGACGTTGATTTTAAAGCTTCCAGATTGACCTTCAAAATATCAGGTTCAATTTCACCAATTCGCTGAAAATAATTTTTTGAACTATCTATCCTGGCAATCGCAATTTGGATTCCATACGTACGATAGTATTGCAGTAAGTGATCTAATTGATCAAAATCCCCTGTGTAATTTTGTTCCGATATTTCAAGAACAATTCGACTCAATCGAATTCCCCTTTTTTCAAACTCTAAAAGCTCTTGTAAAAATGGTTCGCCATGTCCATACATTAATAAATCAGCATTTCGATTTAAAAAAATTTTGACATGCTCATCCAAATTAAGTGCTTTTTCTAATGCCTTACTTACCACAATTTGATCTACTTCAAATTTATATTCATCCGGAATCTGATCATCCTGAAAAAAGGGTCCCAAGCTTATGATGTTCCCTTCTGACCTATATCTTCCCAATACTTCATATGCGATAACACTTTGTTCTTCCGCACTAAAGATTGGTTGAAAAAAAGGAATGACATTTTCAAGATCCGCTAGGATATCCAATGCATCCATTTAATTGCCCTCCAAAAAAGATTTTTCTCATTATACCATACCAATATATACAATACGCATAAAAGCCCTCTCACGTTCTTTTCCAACAGGATACCATCATAGAAGAAGAGATACAATCACACCCTAAATTTAAGTCCATTTAAAGGGGGAGAAGTATTGAAGAAGCTTTTTGCTATAGCCACAATTCTTCCATTGCTTGGATGCAGTAACTTAGATAATGACAGCATTTCAAATAGAACAAAAAAATCGGCACCAGCTGCTGTTATTGAGAAAAACAATCAGGTAAAAACACAAAATATTAACTCAACCCGCGTATTAAATGAAATGATACCAATACAGGCAAAACAATCGAAGCCTGCAAATGTAAATCCTAAAAAAGCTTCACAACTGCTTAATGTACCTCTAATTAGGCAAAACCCTGAATTAAGGTATGGATGCGAAGTCACCAGCCTGACAATGGTACTTCAATATGCAGGTGTCAAAACGGATAAAATAGAGCTCTACCGCCTTATTAAAAAGGATTCCGACCCGCTCGTAAAAACGAATGGTGATATTCGGAGGTGGGGAAACCCTGCAGAAGGATTTGTTGGTGATATGACAGGAAAGTCCCCGGGCTATGCAGTTTTTGATCGGCCAATGGTTCAGTTAATTAATCAAAAGCTCCCCGGCCGGGCAATTAATTTAACAAATCAGCCTTTTGAACGGGTCTTAAAGCATGTTTCAGATGGATATCCAGTTGTTGTTTGGACAACTGGAGATTACAGGCTTCCGGACCGCTGGGAGTCATGGTATCATGGGCAGCAATACATTAAAACGCCTTTGGACCTCCATGCGGTGGTTCTCGTTGGATACGATAGGAATTTCGTCTATTTAAATGACCCATTATCAGGAAGAAAACAAGTAAGGGTTGGAAAAGATCGATTTATTTCCTCCTGGAAAGCATTAAATTGCCGGGCAGTCAGTTATAAATAAATGCAATGAATAGTGAGATACCAAATTATTGGTATCTCTTTTTTATGAATAATTGTTCAAGTTTTGAATAAAAACGTATTAATCGGCAGTAAAAGATATTTTTGTTAAAAATACTTGCTTTCTTTGCCAATTTTCAAGAAAATACGAAATGACGCTTATTTCTAAAAGACAAAAGTGAGGTGGATTTGAAGAAAAGATGCAAACAAAAATGACAAGAAGATTCCTTTTGAAGCGTTCATTCGGTGCACTCCTCACGATTTTCGGCCTTAGTTCTGGAGGATATTTTTATGCCAACCGGATTGAACCTTCCCTGTTAGACACCAATAACCTGGAAATCAAACATCCCTTAATCCCAAAAAGCTTTGACGGAAAAAGGATTATTCAATTCAGTGACACCCACTTGGGCTTTCAATATAATCTCCAGCAGCTAAAAAAGCTAATGACAAAAATTAATAACCTCAATCCTGATCTCATTCTTTTTACGGGAGATTTAATGGATGAACCGAATCGATATAATAAGATGAATCAAATTATCCCACTCTTGCAGCAGTTAAATGCTCCACTTGGAAAGTTCTGTATCTTTGGTAACCATGATCATGGAGGATATGGCACTGACATTTATCGGAATATTATGGAGGCAGCAAATTTTACAGTCTTATTAAATGAATCTAAATCCATTAAACTAGAAGATGATACGCCCATCTATTTAATTGGAGTAGATGATGCGATGTTAGGCAAACCCAATATAGCCTTAGCTTCAAGACATATACCCAGCAATAGGTTTAAAATTTTATTATCGCATGCTCCCGACCTTGCGGATACCGCATCACAGTACCCGATACAATGGCAGATCAGCGGACATAGTCATGGAGGTCAAGTGAAAATTCCGTTTTTGGGGGCACTTGTTACCCCGCCTTTTGCCCAAATTTACACTGAGGGACTGTATTCTATTGGGAATCTCACCTTATATGTTAATAGAGGAATTGGAACAACGCGTCTCCCTTTTCGTTTTATGGCCAAGCCAGAACTAACCATTTTCACACTAAGATCTGAAAAAGCAATATAAAAAAATCCTTATCTATTTTAAAGGCAGATAAGGATTTTTATTTATTGAAAACCTTTTTATTTTTTCTTAACTAGAAATCTTTCCTCTATTTCTAATGCGGGCAGTGGTTTCGAATAATAATACCCTTGTTTTTTATGACATTTCGCATCTGCTAAAAATTCTACCTGATATTGATTCTCCACACCTTCAGCTATGACCTCTAATCCTAAACTTTTTCCAAGGTGAATAAACGTGGTTGTAATAGCCATATCCTTTTCATTTTTAGGGATTTCCTTAATGAAGGATTGGTCAATTTTTAAAACATCGATTGGGAATTGTTTTAAATAGTTTAATGATGAATAGCCTGTCCCAAAATCATCAACAGCTATCGTTATACCAATTTTCTTTATATTCTTTAAAGTTGGCAGTGTTTCTTTGGTGTCCTGCATCATCCCTTCAGTAATTTCAATTTCCAGTGATGAAGATTTGATGCGATATTTTTCTATCATAGACTGAATAACATCCACAAGATTTCGCTGTTGAAATTGTTTTGGAGAAATATTTATAGCTACTCGAATCGAATGGAACCCCATATTATTCCATCTTTTAATTTGCCTGCAGGCTTGACTGATTACCCAGTACCCAATTGGAACAATCAAGCCGGTATCCTCTGCAAGAGGAATAAAAACACTCGGTGGAATAAACCCCAGCTCATTGTTATTCCATCGGATTAGGGCTTCAAAACTGTTAATTTCTCCTGTTTCCAAATCCCTTTGAGGCTGATAATACAATGTAAACTCATCCTTCTCAATTGCCTTACGTAAATGAGTTTCCAATGTAATGATATTTTGGACGCTCGTATTCATGTCACTTCGGTAAAATTGGTAATGCGCTTTTCCTTTTTCCTTTACACGGAATAAAGCCTCATCCGCATTTTTAATTAACATTTCAGCATCCTTCCCATCATTGGGGTACATACTGATGCCAATACTCGGTGTTATGTAGTATTCATTCGAATTAAAATAAAAAGGATGGACGAACGCAGAAAAAACTTTCCTGACAAATGAATTAGTTGTTTGATGGTTTGAATGAAGGAGTAAAATATTAAATTCGTCGCCACCCAGACGATAGACAAAGCAACTCTCGTCTTGAAATTGTAGTAAACGGCCTGCAACGGTTTTTAATATTTCATCACCTGCTAAATGTCCTAAAGTATCATTTAAGTATTTAAAGCGATCAAGGTCGATTGAAATCAGCGCAAATTGCTTTTTCCTTTTTCTTGGAGTAAAAATCTGCTCATTTAAATGATCAAGAAGAGCTCTTCGATTTAACAGCCCGGTTAGTTGATCATGAAAAGCCATAAATTTTATCGTATCCATATTTTTAGCATGCTCTGAGATATCTTTACAAATAACATAAAGGCCGTTAATCGCGAGCTAACTCAAAGGGAAGAGCCTCTTCCAGTGTTTTCCCGATTGCAGCAGCGGAAATCCGCGCCTTTTTCATCCCTGACTCATTGACAAATATATAGCGAAAACAGGGGCCTTTTTCGACCTTCATTACGTAAACCATATCCTGAACATGCTGAAAAATAATATCGAAGATGATTTTCTGGATTTTTTCACTTACTTTGTCCGCACTAAATTTTGAAGATAGTATGTTGATTGACTGCTCCATTTTATCATCCTTTAGACATAAAAAGTTCGCATATTTTTACAATAATGTTTTTACATTTGTGTATTTCTATTCTACAATTTAAATAAGTGAAAATATCGAATTTATTCACTATTCCGGTAAAATTTTCTATTATTTTACCTTTATGCTGTGAACTTAAAACCTATATTAATTATTATTTGAAATTTTGGCTGGGATTATTTCTTTTTTATTGATATCAAGATCCTACCCTTATTTTTTAAATAAAAAATGTGTATAATAAAGATGCTTTGAACTACAGAAAGGAGTACTTATTTTGAACCCGGACCAGAAACGCCCTCTTACCAAACTTAATTTTACCATCGAAAACCTCTCTCAGGCTGTATTTATTGTAAATCGCCATGCAAAAACAGCTATCAATCCCAAATTTTTATACAAATTAAAGCATGAAGCATTAAAAAAATTAATTGTTGAAGGTAAAGCTAAAAAAGTAGGACTTCATTTTTCGGAACATCCAAAAAACAGCCAG
The DNA here is from genome assembly GCF_016107705.1 of Neobacillus cucumis. Next base: position 14,312 of record NZ_JAEHGC010000005.1, on the reverse strand, counting down.
CAGCAATCTGATGTTTTAGTTGAATGCGGAAGGTACACATTCCATATTCCTCCCACAAAATCAGATTTTGCCGTGCTACCTCATTTAGGGAAGCTAGATGAAAGAGTAAGAAATCCAAAAGCAAATCTTTCACTGAATATTGCAAAAGCCTTATTACAATCCTATACAGGAATAAAGGAAATCCAGCATTCTCCCTCCAATCCGGGTAACCGCCGCTCCTATCAAAAACCTGTCTTTAAGAAACTGGGAGAAAGATATACGAATTAAGGCCGGAGAATTCCGGCTTTTAATATGCGTGAACACCTCTAGGTGGTAGAATATTGATAAAAATCCATCTATATTCACACTCAACTAAAGACATATAGGTACAAATGGGAAGGATGAACGAGTTATGGAACACTTAATCAATCAAAGAGTTAAAGATATTGAAATTTCCGGAATCAGAAAATTTTTTAATATGGTTTCTCATATTGAAGATTTAATTTCCCTTACGATTGGACAACCAGATTTCCCTACCCCGGAACATGTAAAACAAGCTGGAATACAGGCCATTGAGGAAAACTATACATCTTACACCCATAACGCCGGTATGCTTGAATTAAGAAAAGCAGCCTGCTCCTTTATGGAAAAGAAATACGGCCTTCATTATCAGCCAGATACCGAAGTAATTGTCACTATGGGGGCCAGTGAAGCAATTGACATTACGTTCCGAACAATATTAACAGAAGGAACGGAGGTTATTTTGCCGGGTCCCATTTATCCTGGATATGAGCCGATTATTCGAATGATGGGGGCAGCACCTGTACATGTGGATGTAACAGAAAATAATTTCCGCTTTACGTTAGAGATGATCAAACCTCACATTACTGAAAAAACACGATGTATCGTATTGCCTTATCCATCCAACCCTACAGGGGTGAGCCTCTCTGAAGAAGAGTTACGGGAAATTGCTGACTTCTGTAAGGATCAGGATTTCTTTATCCTTGCAGACGAGATATACAGCGAACTAACCTATGAACAGCCACATAGGTCCATTGCTTCATTTCTAAAAGAAAAAACAATTGTTATAAATGGTTTATCCAAATCACATTCGATGACAGGTTGGAGAATTGGCCTCTTATTTGCACCAGAGACACTGACCAAACATATTCTAAAGGTTCATCAATATAATGTGTCCTGTGCAAATTCTATTGCCCAAAAGGCAGCGATTGAGGCCCTTACAGAGGGTATGAATGATGCCCTTCCGATGAAAATGGAATATGAGAAGAGAAGAGAGTATGTATTTGACCGGTTAAATGCAATGGGACTTAGCGTCGTGAAACCGGATGGAGCCTTTTATTTTTTCGTGCAAATCCCTAAGACCGTAGGGTTAAACAGTTTTGATTTTGCCCTTAATCTTGTGAAGGAAGAAAAAGTAGCCGTCGTACCCGGGAGTGCTTTTTCAGAATATGGAGAAGGCTATTTCCGTTTGTCTTTCGCCTGTTCAATGGAAACATTAGAAAAAGGTTTAAATGGGGTAGAAAACTATTTAAAAAAGCTGAATTAAAAAGAACACCCTCACTGCAATAGAGTGAGGGTGTTCCTTTTATTGACCTTGATATTTCCCATTATTCTTTGGTGCTTTTTCTTTCTTTGCTTTATCTTTATGGATTTTATTTGTGGCAGCTGAACCCATTTCATGAGCAAATTCTTCATTCAGCTGTGATGAATCAAATCCTTTTTTATTTTTTTGCTGGGGATCATTTTTTTTCGTCCGTTTGGCCATTTTTGCAATTCCTCCTAAAAATAATTCTCTTTTAGTTTCTTTTTAGAGAAGGAATTTATTCGATACCTTTAGTTCTTCCAGTATTTATACAACGCTTGAGTTCCGCTGTTTTCTTCACCTTTTTCAGCTAATTGCTCATAAAGGGATTTAGCCAATGACAGCCCAGGGGCATCCATTCCCATTTGTTCTGCTTCATCAAGGGCAATTTTCATATCCTTAATGAAATGCTTTATGTAAAACCCTGGCTCAAAATTTCCATTGAGCATTCTTGGGGCAAGGTTACTTAGAGACCAACTTCCAGCAGCCCCTGTTGAAATGCTTTTTAATACAGTCTCAGGGTCCAATCCAGCTTTTTCTGCATAGATGATCGCTTCACATACCCCAATCATATTGGAAGCAATTGCAATTTGATTACATGCTTTTGTATGCTGCCCTGCTCCAGCCTCCCCTTGGTAGACAATGTTCGTTCCAAGTTGCTCGAGTATCGGACGAACCGCATCAAAAGCTTCCCGCTCACCGCCAGCCATAATCGAGAGCTTCGCTTCTTTCGCCCCGACATCCCCACCTGAAACAGGAGCATCAATGGCCTGCATTCCCTTCTGCTTAGCAGCCTCATATATTTTTTTGGCAAGCGAAGGCGCAGAAGTCGTCATATCGATTAGATAGCTTCCTGCGTTAGCGTGGGCAATTAGTCCATCTTCACCAAAATAAACTTCCTCCACGTCCTTCGGATAACCGACAATCGTAAAAATAACCTGGGCTTTCTCAGCCACGTCTTGGGGATTTCCAGCCCATGTCGCACCTTTTTCCAAAAGGTCTGTAGCTTTTTCCTTGGTTCTTGAATAAACAACTACCGGGAACCCCGCATTTAATAAATGGCTTGCCATACTTTTTCCCATCACGCCTATTCCAATAAATCCGATTACCGTATTTTCTGGAGTTAACAAATTCATCTTCCTCTCCTCATTTTACCTCTATTTTAGCACTAAATTTCTCTGAAAGTATTGAAAAAGACCGGGTCATTTTTCAGACCCGGTCCCGCGCTAAAATCTCCAAATTTATGCACATACTTATTGTGTCCACCCTTACGAAAAGTTAATCTTCATTTTAGAGCTCTGAAGAAAAATTAGTTAGGTATGCACGACCAAAGACCTCTTGATTGTTGAATACCTCAATTGATACAGCATTTTTATTTTCAATCATATTCTCCAATTCATGGATATGTAAGTCTTTTTTTAAGGGAATGGGATTCATATAAATATATTTTTCACTTCGCCCCACATCTAAAAATTCTCCATTAATGACTTGTTCTTCACCATATACAATTTCTCTTTGTCCAATAGCTGCTGCTAGTTTATCATCATGGATGGCCACTTTAACCTTATATAATTGACGGTCATTTAATATTTGGTCATTTATGCGAAAGCGAAACTGAAGCTCATTATTTTTTGTTAATAAGGCATCCGCAAATCGGTTGACAATCAGTTCATCTGAAAACTTCAGCCCGCATCCGGTTAAAAAAGATGTACTGATGATTCCGATTGATAAAAATAACAGCATCCGCAATTTTTTCAGCATCCTAACACTCCCTTTATTACTACCATAACCATCAGTTAATGGAAATAAACGTTAGGAATGGCTTATATAGGGAGTGGAAAATTAAATCGCTTTAATCATGCCCCCATCAACAAGGAACGAGCTTCCTGTCATATAGGTATTTGCATCCGATAAAAGGAACGCAGCGACATTGGCAAATTCTTCAGGTTTCCCATATCTTTTTAGAGGGATTGCCGCTTTTGATTTCTCTTCAATAACTTCTCGGTCAACACCTTGCTTATCTGCATTGACTTGGTCTAAATGTTTTACTCGATCTGTTGCAATCCGTCCAGGGGCAATTGTATTAATTAAAATATTGTATGGCGCTAATTCAGAAGCGAGTGTTTTTGAAAGCCCAACAATTCCGGTTCGAAATGTGTTTGATAAAATTAATCCAGGAATTGGTTCTTTTATAGAAGAAGAAGCGATATTAAGAATTTTTCCTCCCTGTTTTTTTAAGTAAGGCAAGCTTTCACGGATTAGCCTTACATAGGATAATAGATTTAATTCAAAAGCATTCTGCCATTCATCATCGGATAAATCTTCAAAAGAAGCTGCAGGCGGACCACCGGCATTATTCACAAGCAGATGGATTTCACCAAAGATTTCAATTGTTTTTTGAACAAGCTGTTTAATTTCCTGAGGATTTGTTACATCGGTTTTATGGTAGCTGACTTTTCCGAGATCAATTTCTTCAAGCAAAGCTGCTTTTTGTTTCAGTTTCTCCTCATCCCGGCCTGAAATCATGACATTTGCGCCTTCCCTTATGAGTCTTTCCGCAATCGCAAATCCGAGCCCCTGACTTGAGGCTGCGATAATCGCTGTTTTACCATTTAGATTTAATTCCATCATTATTCCTCCCTTTATTCTTCTTTTATCTTACAAGAAAAAAAGGAAACAGAGTAATTCTGTCTCCCCAAATTTATTTCTATTTAAAACGTATGCGCAAGATCCTTCGCACGAGCAATGGCATTTTCTTTGATTTCCTGTGCTTTATCAGGCATTGCATTATGCCCCTCAACGAAGAGCCCTTCTAAGGTTGGAATACCGAAGAAACTCATCATAATACTAATATACCGGTGGCCCATTTCCATTTGGGCTGCAGGTCCTTCTGAATAGACCCCGCCGCGTGCTTGGATATGCAGTGCTTTTTTATCAGTCAAAAGTCCAATCGGACCTTTTTCCGTGTATTTAAATGTTTTTCCTGCAACAGCGACAGAATCAAGGTATGCCTTCATAACCGGGGGAAATGAAAAGTTCCATAACGGAGTAACGAAAACATATTTATCTGCGGCAATAAATTGTTCGTTTAATTCATTCAGCCGGCTAACCTTGGCCTTTTCTTCTGCAGATAGCTGATCAAACTCTTGTCCAGATCGAAGCTTTCCCCAACCACTAAAAACGTCTGCATCTATATGCGGGATATTCTCTTTGTATAAATCTAAATGAACCACTTCATCTCCGGGATTTACTTCCTTATAAGTATCGATAAACGCCTTCCCAACGGCCATACTGTAGGATTGTGTTTCATTATGTGGGTGCGCCGTTATATATAAAACTTGAGACATTCTTCCATCACCTTTCTCTTCATGTAGTTGACATTTTAGTTTAAATCAAAAATATAGAAATTAACCAAACTTTTTCACAAGCCTTGAATTAATATATTTTCAATTCAAGGTAATTTTAAATAAAAAAAATGGTTCGGTCAACATTTCTGCTTTAAAGTAACCCATTTAAAAAGGATTTGTCAATTAGACAAATCCTCAAAACATCCTCTTATTCATTTGTATCAAATGAGTATGGGTTACGACCGATATTTACTCTCATTTCATCGGTCATTTGGAATGGTTCATTAACCACCGACTCAGTTAGTGTAGAGTCTAGTTGTAAACTACCATCATAATGTAACGGTTTCTGTTCCATAATTCCTTTCACCCCCTGCACGATCCTGCACGTTGTACGATTGGCCTATCAGCATTCGGTATTAATAAGTCTTTCTTACTATATTATATTTCTATGCTTGTCTAAAAATCCCTTCTTTTTTCACACAAAAAAAAACCGACTGATTTCCCAATCGGTTTTAATGTAAATTATTTTGTTGCTGCTTTTACAGCCTCGATTACTTGGTCAGTTGTTTGCATATTTAATACCTTTTGCGCAAGACTTTCCATATCGGATTTTTTGAGGTTCCGAATTAGTGAACGGGCTTTTAAAATGGATGTTGCACTCATTGAGAATTCATCAAGACCAAGTCCTAGAAGAACTGGAATGGCTGTTTCATCTCCTGCCATTTCACCGCACATGCCTGTCCATTTTCCTTCTGCATGTGCAGCATCAATAACCATTTTGACTAATCTTAAAATAGATGGACTATATGGCTGATAGAGATAGGATACACGCTGATTCATACGGTCAGCTGCCATTGTATATTGAATGAGGTCATTTGTCCCTATACTGAAGAAATCAACTTCTTTGGCAAATTGGTCAGCTAAAACCGCAGTTGAAGGAATTTCAACCATGATTCCAAGCTCAATCTTTTCACTAACAGTTTGCCCTTCGCTTTGAAGCTTCGCTTTTTCTTCTTCCAGGATTGCCTTTGCTTGGCGGAACTCATCAAGGGTTGCAATCATTGGGAACATAATTTTTAAATTACCATAGCTGCTTGCCCGCAGCAGTGCACGCAATTGAGTTCGGAAAATTCCCTGCTCTTCTAGGCATAAACGAATCGCACGGAAACCTAAGAATGGATTCAATTCTTTTGGTAATTCCAAATATGGTAATTCCTTATCGCCGCCAATGTCTAAAGTCCTAACCACCACTGGCTTGCCATTCATTCCTTCTAAGACGGCTTTATAGGATTCGAACTGTTCTTCCTCGGTTGGAAGCTGATCTCTTCCCATGTAAAGGAATTCAGTTCGATATAGACCAATTCCTTCACCGCCATTATCCATAACTCCTTTTAAATCATTCGGAGTTCCGATATTTGCGGCTAATTCAACATGATGCCCATCTGCAGAAACAGTTTTTTCATTAACTAATTTTGCCCATTCAGCTTTTTGCGCCTCATATTCGTTATGGATTTTACGGTATTGTTCCACTAGCTCAGGTGTCGGATTAATATGTACTTCACCTTTAAGCCCATCCACAATGACCAAATCACCATTATTAATTTCATCAGTAGCTGTTTTGGTTCCAACTACTGCAGGAATTTCCAATGATCTTGCCATAATCGCTGAGTGCGAGGTACGGCCGCCAATATTAGTGGTAAAGCCTTTTACAAAATTTCGATTTAATTGAGCGGTATCGGAAGGAGTTAAATCCTCAGCCACGATAATAACTTCTTCGGCAATCATGCTTGGGTTTACCAATTGAACACCAAGTAAATGGCAAAGAACACGCTTCGTTACATCACGAATATCTGCAGCCCGCTCCTTCATATACTCGTTATCCATTTGTTCGAACATTGTTATAAACATATCTGCCGTTTCTTTTAAGGCAAATTCAGCATTGATTTTTTCAGATTGAATTTTATCTTCAATCGGTCCGGTCAATTCAGGGTCACTTAGAACTAGAAGATGTGCTTCAAAAATGGCTGCCTTATCTTCCCCAAGTTCTACCTTTGCCCGGTCGCGAATGATTTCAAGTTCAGACGTAGATTTTTCCATTGCCATACGAAATCTTTTTACCTCTGAATTCTTGTCATCAATGGTTTTCTTTTCAAAGGATAAATCAGGTTCTACAAGACGGTAAGCTTTTGCAATTGCAATACCGTTTGATGCAGCAATTCCATGTAAAAAACTCATTATTCAGCCAAACCTTCTTTTTTCAATGTTTCTTCAATGCTTGATAAAGCTTCTTCTGAATCGTTTCCTTCAGCAGAAATCACGATGTCTGCTCCTTGGCCAATTCCTAAAGACATTACACCCATAATTGACTTTAAATTAACCTTTTTTCCTTTATATTCTAAATTGATTTCAGAATTAAATTTACTAGCTGCTTGTACTAACAAGGTTGCCGGTCTTGCGTGAATTCCTGTTTCAGCTGTTACTTTAAATTGTTTTTCTGCCATGTAAATCAAACTCCTTTAATGTCAATTAATATAATAAATTTAAAATTATTACCTGCCTAATAAACTTAAACAATTTGTTCATTTTAGTCAACTAAACCGTTAATTGATTAATAAATAAAACAATACAATCAAAATTATTTTTTCCCTAAAATGACACAATTATGTTTTAAATAAAAGGCATAGTTTGTGAAAAATAATACAAAGGATAGAATATCATTTTCTTATTCACTTGAACAGTAGTAAAGATCACAAAAATAGAGAAAGGCCGCAAAAATTTACGGCCTGCCATTTATTAATTTCCGCCCACTGCCTTGGGAAATTCATTATTCTGTTGATCAATTGGTATTACTGCATGCATCAGGGCTTCTTCCAATTCATTGGTATATTTTTGCTTTTCCTGCTCGTTCCATCCAAATTGATCAGCCATATAAGCTAATACCTGGTTCTTCCATTTTTGTACAAGTTGAATATTGAACAATATTGCACCAGTTCGGCGATTAAAGAAATCAATTGGAGTGGCTGCCATCTCATAGCGAATGGAATAGATTAACTTAGCAAATAATGTGAGTGGCAGTCCATAACGAGCTGCATCATTTTTATACGTATTAAGAAGTTCAAAAACGTCTTCAATATTTGAGCCATATATTTTTGCTAATTGTTCTGCCTCTTCCTTGGTTAAACCCACTTCAAGACCAACTTTTACCTTTCTACTAACATAGTCTGAAAAATGGACAGAACCACCAACATCGCCGCCGGAAATTGGCATATCCTTCGTCATACAAGCCGGGTAGTTCTTCCCCTCTTCAGCATTAAATTTCGCTGCAAGTAAATCCACAATCATTTCCGCCATTTTCCGGTATCCCGTTAATTTCCCTCCAGCAATTGTAATAAGACCTGTTTTGGATTCCCAAATTTCATCCTTACGAGAAATTTCCGATGCCTTTTTTCCTTCTTCATATATAAGTGGTCTAACTCCTGCCCAATTGGACTCAATATCCTTCTCGGTTATTTTTACATCAGGAAACATATAATTAATCGCCTTAATGATATAGCTGCGGTCAGCAGTTGTCATATAAGGGTGCGCTTTATCCTGATCATAAAATGTATCCGTTGTACCCACATATGCCTTTCCATCTCGAGGGATTGCAAATACCATTCGACCATCTGGCGTATCGAAATAAATTGCTTGCTTTAAAGGGAATCGAGACTGGTCAATTACGAGATGGACACCTTTTGTCAACTGGAGAACCTTTCCCTTTTTCGAATGGTCCATTTCCCTTATTTGATCTACCCATGGACCCGCCGCATTGACAATTTTTTTCGCACGGACCTGATATTTTTCACCTGTAAACAAGTCTTGGACCATTACACCGACAACGATTCCATTTTCATAGATAAGATTTGTAACTTTTGTATAATTGCAGGCGGTTGCACCCTTTTCAATCGCCGCTTTCATTACTTCAATCGTTAGTCTTGCATCATCAGTACGATATTCTACGTAATACCCCCCGCCTTTTAGTCCCTCTTTTTTAACGAGCGGCTCTTTTGCAAGGGTTTGCTCCGCAGATAACATCGTTCTTCGTTCTGATTTTTTTACTCCTGCTAAGAAATCATAAACACGTAAACCAATAGATGTAGAGAATGGTCCAAATGTTCCGCCTTTATGCATTGGCAGAAGCATCCACTCTGGAGTAGTGACATGCGGGCCGTTTTCATAGACAATCGCACGTTCTTTCCCTACTTCTGCGACCATTTTCACTTCAAATTGTTTTAAATATCTTAATCCTCCATGCACTAATTTTGTAGACCGGCTCGATGTACCTGCCGCAAAATCTTGCATTTCGACCAGTGCGGTATTCATTCCTCTTGAAGACGCATCAAGCGCGATACCGGCTCCGGTAATTCCACCACCAATAACTAAAACATCAAACTTAACTTCCTTTAATTTCGATACAATCTCTTTACGATTTAAATTCGAAAATCTCATTATTTTTTCCTCCCGATTAAGAAGCCTTATTATTATATGCTTAGAAATTTTTTAGGGGAAATAAAAAGAGACCACAAAAGACATTACCAAATGGTAATGTTTTTTGTGGTCTCTCCAAATTCTCCTGCCAATATATTAACTTGTGTTTTATTATACCATATTTTTACGAAACAGAATAGTTTATTTAAATGCCATTGCCGCATTTACTGCTTTTTTCCAGCCAGCGTACAGAAGTTTACGGTCCTCTTCGTTCATTTTCGGATCAAACTTCCGGCTGATTGCCCATTGCTTCGAGATTTCTTCCTGACTCTTCCAGAACCCAACTGCAAGTCCCGCTAAGTAAGCAGCTCCAAGAGCTGTTGTTTCATTGACCACAGGTCTTTCAACTGGAACATTTAAAAGGTCACTTTGGAAATCCATTAGGAGATTATTTTTAACCGCACCACCGTCAACGCGAAGTGTTTTCAATTGAATGCCTGAATCGGCTTCCATCGCTGATAAGACATCCTTTGTTTGATAAGCTAGCGACTCAAGTGTGGCTCGAACAAATTGTTCCTTTGTTGTTCCACGTGTTAATCCAAAGACCGCACCTCGGACATCACTATCCCAATAAGGTGTTCCAAGCCCGACAAATGCAGGTACAACATAAACCCCATCTGTAGATTCCACTTTTGCTGCATATGTTTCGCTATCTTTAGCATCCTTAATCATTCTTAAACCATCGCGAAGCCACTGAATTGCTGAACCCGCTACAAAAATACTTCCTTCTAAAGCGTACTCTACTTTTCCATTTAATCCCCATGCGATCGTTGTCAATAAACCATGTTCAGACTTTACTGCTTTTTCTCCAGTATTCATGAGCATGAAGCAGCCGGTACCATACGTATTTTTTGCCATACCCTTTTCAAAACACGCCTGGCCAAATAATGCCGCCTGCTGATCTCCTGCAACTCCGGCAATTGGCACTTCCTTGCCAAAGAAATGATAATCCACTGTATTAGCATAGATTTCTGAGGATGGCCGAACATCAGGAAGCATCGATTTAGGAACACCTAAAATTTCTAGTAATTCCTCATCCCATTTTAATTCATGGATATTAAACATTAGGGTACGGGATGCATTAGAGTAATCGGTTACATGCGCCTTTCCCCCTGAAAGCTTCCAAATCAACCATGTATCAATTGTTCCAAATAAAAGCTTACCTTGGAGAGCCTTTTCATGTGCCCCAGGAACATGTTCAAGAATCCACTTTACCTTAGTCCCTGAGAAGTAGGCATCAATTAACAAGCCTGTTTTATCACGAAATAGCTGACCGTAACCTTTTTCTTTTAATTCCTCACAAATATCACTCGTTTGTCTGGATTGCCAAACAATCGCATGATAAACGGGTTCCCCGGTTTCTTTATCCCAAACAACCGCCGTTTCGCGCTGATTGGTAATTCCAATCCCGGCAACTTGGTCTGGCTTTATTCCTGTTTCAGATAAAACTTCAGCAATGACAGACAAGATAGAACCCCATATTTCGTTGGCATTATGTTCAACCCAACCCGGTTTTGGAAAATATTGCGTAAATTCCCTTTGAGCAATATGAACAATTTCCCCGTTTTGATTAAACAAAATGGCTCGTGAACTGGTTGTTCCTTGATCTAATGATAGAATATACTTTTCCATAATACGCCCTCCAAATTTGATCTTATATTAAGCTGCTTTTCTTCTTAAATTATTGTTCGTATTCTGCTTTTTTCCTGCAATAAATGCAAGGAATAGAACGATCAGATTAAGTCCTATAACTACCCATAGGGCTCCGGTAACTTTTCCTAAAAATAAAGCTTTATAGAATACTGCCCCAAGACTTCCGCCTAACAGCGGCCCTGCAACCGGAATCCATGAATAGCCCCAGTTAGAGCTCCCTTTACCCGGAATCGGCAGTAGGAAGTGGGCGATCCGCGGCCCAAGGTCCCGAGCAGGATTAATTGCATATCCAGTGGTTCCACCCAATGACATTCCAATCACGACAATCAATAATCCAACCGCCAGTGGATTTAATCCTTCTGTAAACTTGTTAGCCCCAATAAATAATAAACCAAGTACAAGAACAAATGTACCAAAAATTTCACTAAATAGATTTGAAAATGTATGCGGGATTGCCGGACTTGTCGCAAAAACGCCTAGCTTTGTTCCTGGGTCATCTGTTTCTTTCCAATGCGGCAGATAATGTAGATAGACTAGGGCTGCACCGAGGATGGCTCCAATCATTTGGGCAAGAATATACCCCGGCACATCGGACCACGGGAATTCTCCATTAAGAGCAAGTGCAATGGTAACGGCCGGATTAAGATGTGCTCCACTCACCGATCCTACTGCGAAAACTCCCATTGTTACTGCCAGTCCCCACGCTATGGTAATTACAATCCATCCGGCGTTATTGGAATAGGATTTTTTTAACGAAGATCCCGCTCCAATTCCAGCACCGAGGACAATCAAAATCATTGTTCCTACTAATTCTCCAATAAAGGGTGTCAATTTGTTCCGCTCCTTTTTCATTATATGTTGTTCTTTCTGACAGAAAACAAAAAAGGAGATTCACACAGAAAAAACCATAAGCCATGGTCTTTCGCGTGAATCTCCTTGTCTCCGTCACAATTCTATTAACTTGATTAAAGTATATAAACTAGTGAAAGCGTTGTCAATCCTTTTTTATTTCAAACTATTGAAACTGAAACTTTATTTTTGAACTGCGAATGTATCCCAAAGCTCCCGCTTTGAAGTCGTAATGGCTGTAGCACCTGCATTCAGTGCATTTTGCACTTCTGCTGTTGTCCGAATAAGCCCGCCTGCAAAAATGGGGATCCCAATGCGTTCCTTTACTTCAGTAATCATCCAAGGCATGGCCCCAGGTAAAACCTCAATAAAGTCAGGACGTGTCTTTTCAATTAATGAATAGCTCTTTTCCAATGCATGGGTGTCAAGGAGGAAAATTCTCTGTACCGCAATGACTCCCTTCTGCTTAGCCTTCAAAATCACACTGGATTTCGTTGAAATTAATCCAAAAGGCTTATATTCCTGGCAGATATATTCTGTCGCATATTCATCATTTTTTATCCCATGTATGAGGTCAACATGGTAAATCATTTTTTTTCCATATTGTTTTGCAAGTACACTTATACTTTTTAACTGAGAGATATGCATATCTAAAAAAACGCCGATTTCATAGGAGCTTTTTAAAAAGCGCTCAAACTCCTTCATATTCGTTGATGCTGGTAATATGCTTTGGTTAATCATCATTGTCCTCCCTCCATTTTTAATCTTTATTGTATATGTACACAAATTAACTTCTTGGCACTTGCAAATATTGATAAAGGACATCTCCACCTCTCTGCGCAATCCCACGGAAATGTTTAAAATCCTTTCTTTTAACAAGTACTTGCCGGAATACCATAAAATCATCTTGCTTTACATAATACTCAGAAAGTGTTCCGGCCTTTAACCGTTCCAATATTTCGTTTACAGCATCTTCATTCAACATATGCACCACCTTTACAAAAGTATTTTAACGTAAATCTTTATAAAGGGGTATTTTTTGTCGAAATTTCCGAGGAAATACCCTTCAATTGTAGGAATTTTTTTAAATAATAAATCTACTATTATAGTTAATTAATTTTTTTATCAAAATTAACGTAATTGTCAAATAAAATCCTTTACGAAATTGGAAAAGTAGTGCAAACTGTTATTTAAATGGGATAGATGAGATTGTATGGCAAAGGGGAGAGACTGAATGAAAGTAGCAGAAATAGGAAATATCATTGAATTCCGTGGTGGGTTACAGGGAATAGTGGAAAAGGTAAATGAAAATTCTGTAATAGTCGATCTAACATACATGGACAATTACCGTGATTTAGAATTGGACCAGCGTACGGTTGTAAATCATAAAAACTATAAGATTGTAAAAGAAAGCGCTTATTAATTTGTGTTGAGCCATTAAAAAGGCAGCCCGCGGCTGCCTTTTTCCTCTGTATCATTACTTAAACAAAACCCATTCAACCTTAAATTTATGGCTGTTTTCCTATTTCGTTTGAAATCTGTTTAAGTGATTTCACTTTGCCATGCGGATTTTGATCTTGTTTTCTAACAGTCCATTCCCTCTCATGCTGCCTCTGCGATTTGCTCATACCATTCACTCCTTTCACCTACTATTTTTTTCAAAAAGCCTTTTCCTTATCATAGGAAAAAGAATGAAAATTACAGCAAATAATTTCCATTCAAAGAAATGAGCCCCTCTTTACTTGATTCTATTGGGCAACCGTTTCATCCATAACAAGATGAAAAATATCAGGCTTATGTATCCGAACAACGGATAGAGGTATGACAGTAATTTTCCATAATTAATGAGACTAATTACATAAGAAATGGCAAAAATCCCTGAAATAGAGGTGATGGTCGAAACCGATACATATTGCTTAAGTTGCCGATCTAAACCAAATACGTTTCCAATTACCGAAGTAAAAATTTCCCCATAAATGACCACCACAAAAATCCAATAAAAAAATGGAGCTATTTGTTTCATTATTATGGCCATTGGAATTTCGTAATTCTGAAAATTAGGGAGCATGATTAAAGTAAAATGACTTGAGAGTAGAATAAGGGTCAAAGCAGCCCCTCCTAGTATTCCTCCCCACTTGATTGTCCAATCATCCTTTATTTCTGTGGCAACCGGTACTAAAACTGCCTGTGCCAAGGCTAAATTTAAAGCAGTATAGGAAAAGGGAGCAACCACGCTTTTCCAGCCATCATCAGCATGTGGAATAAATAAAAATTGATCCATAAAATGAGGCAATTTTACAGAAAAGCCCATTAACAATAAACTAAAACAAATCATTAAGGGTACCACAAAAGAA
>NZ_JAEHGC010000004.1 GCF_016107705.1 Neobacillus cucumis | reverse complement strand
GGTCACCCAAAAGCGACTTTATTAATATACCATTCATTCAGTACTTCGTCAACATCTTTTTTTATCTTTTTCTTTTCATAAGACAAAGTTCTTATGCCGACCTAAATGATTATATCAGGTTCTCTTCGGGGAATCAAGGATAAAATAAAAAGAGAGGAACAACTTAAGTGTTCCTCTTCGCCTCTATTATTATTCCTCTTCTTCTTTAATCGGTTGAACCTCTTCAGATGTATTCTCATTCACTTCAAGGTTCCCTTCAACTGCACTTTCATTTGTATCATTTGCATCTTCATTTGTTTCTTCTTCTTCTTCTTCCTTTTCCACCTTCGCTACGGTTGCAACAAATTCATGTTCATTTTCTCTCATACTGATTAGTTTTACACCAATCGTATTTCTTCCCATTGTAGAAATTCCGCCAACATCTATACGGATTAGCACACCGCCAGTGGTAATGAGCATTAGATCTTCTTCACCGGTTACGGCCCTCATCGAGACAAGATCACCATTTTTCTCGGTAATATGGCAAGTCTTAATACCTTTCCCGCCTCTGCCTTGGATACGGTATTCAGCTGCCGGAGTACGTTTTCCATAGCCATTTTTGGTTACAATCAGGACGTCGTTATTCTCTTCTAACACTTCCATGCCAACGACTTCATCATCACTTTCTAACGTAATTCCTTTTACACCTGTGGCTGTTCTGCCCATTGACCTTACATCAGTCTCTGGGAAGCGGATGAGCATCCCTTTTTGAGTTCCAATGATAATGTGCTTATTGCCATCCGTTAGGCGAGCTGAAATGAGCTCATCGCCCTCCCGTAAATTTAAGGCAATCAAGCCATTATTACGGATATGAGCAAATGACGTTAATGGTGATCGTTTTGAGATTCCTTCTTTAGTTGTAAAGAACAAGAACCAATCATCTACAAATTCCTCGACAGGGATGATTGCATTCACCCATTCTCCTTTTTCTACGCCGAGCAGGTTAATAATTGGAATTCCTTTAGCCGTCCGGCTGTATTCAGGAATCTCATATCCTTTTGATCGATATACTTTCCCTTTGTTCGTAAAGAAGAGAATCGTATCATGTGTGGATGTAGTAATGAGATGTTCAACAAAATCATCTTCATTTGTTCCCATTCCCTGAATACCCCGGCCGCCCCGTTTTTGGGCACGATAAGTAGAGACAGGAAGGCGTTTGATATAACCATTATGTGTTAAGGTAATGACAATATTTTCACGCGGGATTAAATCCTCATCCTCAATATTTTCAATGCCGCCAACCGCAATTTCAGTACGGCGTTTATCATTAAACCGTTCTTTAATTTCTAGTAGTTCCTCACGAATAATTTCCAGAACCTTTTCTTCATCTGCTAAGATCGCTTTTAATTCAGCAATTAGCTTAACTAGGCTTTGATATTCATCCTCAATCTTTTCTCTTTCTAAACCTGTTAAACGCTGCAAACGCATATCTAAAATAGCTTGGGCTTGCTTTTCAGAAAGGTTAAATTGGGTCATTAAGCCTTCTCGGGCAATATCGGTTGTTTGCGAGCTGCGAATTAAGTTAATTACCGCATCCAAGTTATCTAAGGCAATACGCAATCCCTCTAAAATATGGGCACGCGCTTCTGCCTTTCGCAATTCAAATTCAGTTCTGCGGCGAATAACTACCTTTTGGTGATCTAAGTAATAAACTAAACATTGTTTAAGATTCAATACCCTCGGATGTCCGTCAACCAGGGCCAATGTATTGATACCAAAGCTAGTTTGCAGCGCAGTTTGTTTATATAAGTTATTTAAAAGAACGTTAGCATTTGCATCCTTACGAACCTCAATAACAATACGCATCCCTCTGCGGTCGGATTCATCCCTTAGATCTGTTATCCCTTCAATTTTTTTATCACGGGCTAATTCAGCAATTTTTTCAATTAACTTTGCTTTATTTACTTGGTATGGTAACTCATTGACAATGATAACTTCTTTACCATTTGATTTTTGTTCTATTTCTACTTTTGCACGAACAGTGATAGAGCCTCTGCCGGTTTCGTATGCTTTGCGGATTCCACTTCGTCCAAGAATAATACCACCGGTTGGAAAATCTGGACCAGGAATAATTTCCATCAATTCTTGGGTCGTTATTTCCGGGTCATGACTGACGGCTAATACTCCATCAATGACTTCGCCAAGCTGGTGAGGCGGGATATTTGTTGCCATACCAACGGCGATCCCTGTTGTTCCATTGACTAATAGATTAGGAAATCTGGCTGGCAGAACAACTGGTTCTCTTTCTTCACCATCATAGTTTGGCTGATAATCAATGGTATCCTTGTTGATATCTCGTAATAATTCCATTGAGATCTTCGACATTCTTGATTCTGTATAACGCATCGCTGCCGCCGCATCGCCGTCTACCGAACCAAAGTTTCCATGACCATCAACAAGCATATAGCGGTAGTTAAAATCCTGGGCCATCCGAACCATTGTTTCATAAACAGCTGAGTCGCCGTGGGGATGATATTTACCAATAACATCACCAACGATACGAGCCGATTTTTTATATGGTTTGTCTGAATGGATTCCTAGATCATGCATTGCATAAAGAATACGGCGATGTACAGGTTTCAGCCCATCACGTACATCTGGAAGTGCACGGGAAACAATGACACTCATTGCATAGTCAAGGAAAGATGATTTCATCTCCTGACTAATATTTATTTCTTTAATTTGAGGATTTGATGTTTCAGACATTTTTGAAAACCTCCTATTCGGGGTGAAAATAGCCTTGAAACGTTCACGCTGATAGGCAGGTAAACGAAAAAAGGAGGATAGTGGTCACCCCTCTACCCTTTTAATCAATCTAGCATGTTGCTTTCTTTTCTTATTGTATTAGTTACAGCCCCTCGAGGCGCTGGAGCTTGTTTTAGATATCTAAATTCTTAACGTATTTTGCGTTTTCTTCGATAAAGTTACGGCGTGGTTCTACCTTCTCACCCATTAGCATTTCAAAGGTTTCATCCGCCTCTATCGCATCTTCTAGACTAACCTGAAGCATAGTTCTTGAAGAAGGATCCATGGTTGTTTCCCACAATTGTTCAGGATTCATCTCACCTAAACCTTTATAACGCTGAATATTAGGCTTTGGCGCACTTGGGAGCTCTGCAAAGATCTTATCAAGTTCTTTGTCATTATAGGCATACTCAACTCGTTTTCCTTGTTGGACTTTATACAAAGGAGGCTGAGCTATATAGATATAACCAGCTTCTAAAATCTGTCTCATATAACGGTAGAAGAAGGTTAAGATGAGTGTACGAATATGTGCTCCGTCAACATCGGCATCTGTCATAATGACTACTTTATGGTACCTGGCTTTTGAAATATCAAAATCTTCTCCAATGCCTGTTCCAATTGCCGTAATCATCGCCCTGACTTCGTTGTTAGATAGAATTTTGTCTAGACGTGCCTTTTCTACATTGAGAATCTTTCCTCTTAGCGGAAGAATCGCTTGGAAATGACGATCTCGGCCTTGCTTCGCTGAACCGCCCGCTGAGTCACCCTCAACGATATATATTTCACTCTCAGAAGGATCCTTTGAAGAACAATCCGCTAATTTCCCAGGTAAACTGGATACTTCTAAAGCACTTTTACGTCTCGTTAATTCCCTCGCCTTTTTTGCCGCTAGTCTTGCTCTAGCCGCCATTAAACCCTTTTCTACAATCTTCTTTGCTACAATTGGGTTTTCCAAAAGGAACTTATCAAAATGGCTTGCAAATAACGCATCTGTAATAGCTCTTACTTCAGAGTTGCCAAGCTTGGTTTTGGTTTGTCCTTCAAATTGCGGGTCAGGGTGCTTAATCGAAACGATAGCAGTTAGACCTTCCCGAACATCTTCACCTGAAAGATTGGCATCTGCCTCTTTAATTAAACCATTTTTCCGAGCATAATCATTTATAACCCTCGTCAAAGCGGTTTTAAAGCCTGACTCATGTGTTCCGCCTTCGTAAGTATGAATATTGTTTGCAAAGGAGTAGATACTCTCTGTATATCCCTCATTATATTGAAGAGCCACTTCGATACTAATTCCGTCACGTTCACCCTCGATATAAATTGGGTCTTCAAAAATGACTTCCTTTGTACGGTTTAAATGTTCAACATACGATTTAATACCGCCTTCATAATGGTACTCACTCTTTTTATTTTCAACACGTTTATCTTCAATGGTTATTCTTAAGCCCCTGTTAAGGAAAGCAAGCTCACGAATCCGTGTTGCAAGGGTATCGTAATCGTATTCCAATGTTTCGGTAAAAATTTCTCCGTCCGGTCTAAAACGTGTGATTGTACCGGTTATATCGGTTTCCCCAATGATTTTTAAATCGGCAACCGGAACTCCGCGTTCATATTTTTGATAGTGAATATGACCGTCACGATGAACAAAAACCTCAAGTTCTGTTGACAGTGCATTTACAACGGAGGCACCTACACCATGTAGCCCTCCGGATACTTTGTATCCGCCGCCGCCAAATTTCCCTCCGGCGTGAAGTACCGTCATGATAACTTCAACAGCAGGCCTTCCCATTTTTTCCTGGATTCCAACAGGGATTCCCCGGCCATTATCCTTTACGGTAATACTGTTATCTTTTTCAATGATGACATTAATTTCAGTACAATATCCTGCCAAAGCCTCATCAATACTATTATCAACGATTTCCCAAACAAGGTGGTGAAGACCTTTACCGCTTGTCGACCCAATATACATCCCCGGTCTTTTTCGAACAGCCTCAAGTCCTTCTAACACTTGTATCTGGTCGGCTTCATATGCTTGTTCTTGAACTGTGTTTTGTTCCATTGTCAAAGCTTTTCACCTGCACTTTCTTACAAAGTCAAACTATATTTCAAAAGTAGAAGATTATTTATACGTCTTTATAAATCTGATTGATTTTTTTGACTTGAACGTTTCTTTAAGGTCCCGGAAGCAATTGGGGATAAAAAAATTTTGTCGGAGGTTATCACGACCGACTTATAGGGGTTTTTTGAAAGGTTAATGACTTTATCTTCATGCTGAAGTAAAAACTCCTCTACCATCACAGAAGATTTTGCACTCTCTTTATCTAGAATCGAAATAATGTCCCTTGCCCTGATATTTAAATCCTCCCCAATATGAATATACACACTCCCACCTCAATCCACTTTCTTGATCACACCGGATTCTACTTCAAATGTTGAAGCATCTTTTAATGTTTGATGGTGAATTCCATCAACACTTGTTGTTGTTACAAATGTCTGAACCCTTCCTTGAATGGTATTAAGCAGATGTGACTGACGATAATCATCTAATTCTGATAACACATCATCAAGGAGTAAGATTGGAAACTCGCCTATCTGTGAATGAATTAATTCAATTTCGGCAAGTTTAACAGAAAGAGCGGTTGTCCGCTGCTGCCCCTGTGATCCGAAGGTTTGCACATCCCGATTATTGACGAAAAACAATAGATCGTCACGATGGGGACCAAACAGAGTTGTCCCGCGTTCTATCTCTCTTGTTTTAACTTTGTTGAATTTTTCCTCAAAGGATGCTACCATTTTCGACAAATCTTGGCCTTCTAATACATCCACCGATGGTTTGTACTCAATTTTAAGCGATTCTACCCCTCTGGAGATGCCGCTATGGATAGGCTCTGCCCATTTTTGAAGCAGCTGCAGGAACTCAAATCGCTTATTAATGATTTTCACCGCTGTTTCAATAAACTGTTCCGTTAATATTTCGAGCATTGTTTGGTCAGTCTGCTTTTTTATTTGCATCATTTTTAAAAAATGATTTCGCTGTTGAAGTATTTTTTGATATTGACTCATATCATGTAAATAGACTGGTGATACCTGACCAATTTCCATATCAATAAAGCGCCTTCTCACCTGTGGACTGCCCTTTACCAAGTTTAGATCCTCCGGCGCAAACATAACGACATTAAGGTTTCCGACATATTGACTCAATTTCTGTTGTTCAATGTGATTGCACTTTGCCTTTTTCCCCTTTTTGGAAATCACCAGTTGCAGTGGCAAAGAACTATACTGTTTTTGGATTCTACCTTCTATTTTAGCATACTCTTGATCCCAACGAATAAGATCTTTGTCATTTGAGGTCCGATGGGATTTAGCCATGGCTAAAACATAGATGGACTCCATTACATTGGTTTTCCCTTGGGCATTTTCACCCAAGATCACATTCACTTTATTTTCGAATTCAACGGATAATGTTTCATAGTTCCGATAATCTTTTAAGGCTAATTGTTCAATATACATGAACGTAACATCCTCTATTTTTCCGTAATAAGGAATTCTCCGAATCCAGGTATTTCCACCTTGTCCCCTCGGCGAAGTTTTCTTCCTCTTCTTTGATCTTGTTCACCATTAATAATAATTTGATGCTCACTTAAAAACCATTTTGCCATTCCACCGGTTTGGATCACATCCGCTAGTTTAAGAAATTGCCCTAATGTAATAAATTCTGTGTCTATTTCTATTTTGGCAGACATAATTAATCACTCATTTCAAAAAATGATCTCAATACTTTATTTTACTAAAAAAATCAGTTAGATACAAAGAAATCTAAAAAAAGCTGCCATTTATTGTGGCAGCTCTATATTTTTTTATAAAAATTCATCCTGGACTTTGAGAATGACCCAGTCCAGCACTTAGGTCTTTTTAGTACGTTCTTACCGGTAAAATTAGTTGCAGGGTTGTTTCATCATGAAGCGGGCGAATAAGGAAGGGCCGCATCGCTCCGGTAAAACTGATACAAATATCAGTGCCCTCCAAAGCTTTTAACGCATCCATCATATATTTTGCACTAAAGGAAATTTTTAATTCCTCGCCTTCAATCGATTGGCTTTGAATCTCTTCGACAACCTTACCAACCTCAGGTGTATTAGAAGAAACCTCGATGATTCCTCCCTCATTTGTTGTGAATTTAACAACATTATTTCTACCTTCACGAGCAAGCAAAGACGCACGATCAATAGCCTGTAAGAATGCTTTTGTATTTACAGTTACATCCGTTTTGCTTTCATTTGGAATCAATCGGGAAGTATCCGGATAGTTGCCTTCTAACAGTCTTGAGAAGAACAATAAATGTTTCGCTTTAAACAAAATTTGATTTTCTGTTATCACTATGTCAATTAATTCATTGGAATCATCAATAATCTTACTTAATTCATTCAAACTCTTTCCTGGGATTACCACATTATAGGTCTCACTATTTTCTGCTTCAATTCTTACTTTCCTTAATGCCAAGCGATGGCTATCTGTTGCAATACAGATTAACTCCCCGTTTTCGATCTTCCAGTTTACACCTGTCAAGATGGGGCGTGTTTCTGAGGTGGACACAGCGAACACCGTTTGCCTAATCATTGCTTTTAATAGATCTGTTGCAATATGGAATTTATTATTTTCCTCAATTTGCGGAAGGTGTGGATATTCCTCTGCATCAAGGCCATTTAAGTTAAATTCAGATTTTCCTGAGCGTATAACCGTTTGCAGCGAACCAAGTACTTCAATTTCAACTGTATCTGTCGGGAGTTTCTTTACAATTTCACTAAAAAACTTTGCTTGCAAAACAATGGCCCCGGTTTGTATGATCTCTACGATTTCATCCCCAGCTTCTTCTTTTGGAATAAAAGATTCAATCGATATATCAGAGTCACTTCCTGTTAGGGTAACCCCTTCCTCTGCAGCAGTAATTTTAATTCCCGTTAAAATTGGAATAGTTGTTCTGGAAGTGACTGCCTTCATCACATCTTGAACACTTTGAACGAGGCGGTCCCGTTGAATGATAAATCTCATTTTAGAAATTCCTCCGATTAAGCATATTTTTAATGACGATAACATATAATAATATTTTTAAAAAAAATAGTAGAAGTACTAGTAGGGCCTGTTGATATGTGGATAACCCTATTTTATCAAAGGAAACACAGCCTATCCACATGTGGACAGACTGTGCATGAATGGGTAAAAGTTATTCACATAATTAACCTTGTAATTTAAACCTTTAACAGTTCATTTAATTCTTTCATTTGCTTTTGCAGCTGTGAATCGCTTTGCAGCATTTTTGAAATTTTTTCATGGGCATGGATGACGGTAGTATGATCTCTGCCGCCAAACTCTTCTCCTATTTTTGGGAGGGAGTGGTCCGTTAATTCCCGTGATAAATACATCGCAATTTGCCTCGGGAAAGCAACTGACTTTGTCCGTTTTTTTGCTTTAAAATCCTCCAGCTTAACGCCAAACTGCTCACCAACAACTCTTTGAATATCAAGAATGGTAACCACCTTTGGTTTAGAGCTTGGAATGATGTCCTTCAATGCTTCTGCTGCTAAGTCTGCATTTATATCCTTATTAATTAATGATGAATAAGCGACAACCCGAATAAGCGCACCTTCGAGTTCACGGATGTTTGAATCAATTTGATTGGCGATGTACAGCATGACCTCATTCGGAATATCCAATCCTTCTGCTTTTGCTTTCTTACGGAGGATGGCAATCCTTGTTTCGAGATCAGGTGGTGTAATATCGGTAATGAGCCCCCATTCAAAACGTGAACGCAGACGGTCTTCCAAGGTTGGAATTTCTCTTGGTGGACGGTCACTTGAAATAATAATTTGTTTGCTTTCCTCGTGAAGAGCATTAAAAGTATGGAAGAATTCCTCTTGGGTTGATTCTTTTCCGGCCAAAAATTGAATATCATCTATTAGCAGGACATCAACATTTCGATATTTATTTCTAAAGCTTTCAGCTTTATTGTCACGAATCGAGTTAATAAATTCATTTGTAAATTTTTCTGATGATAAATAAACGACTTTTGCCGCTGGATTATGATCCAATACATAATGGCCAATCGCATGCATTAAGTGGGTTTTACCCAATCCTACTCCACCGTATATAAATAAAGGATTATAGGCCTTTGCCGGTGCTTCAGCTACAGCGAGCGATGCTGCATGAGCAAAACGGTTCCCTGAACCGATTACGAACGTATCAAAAAGGTACTTAGGATTTAAGATGTTTTGCGGAAAGTCATTTTGATCTTCTTCCTTTTTTGCCTTTTTTGGAGGCGCCGGTACATCCATTTCTTCCTCATTTTGATTATGCGGAATAATAAATTTCACTGATAGCTCTTCTCCGGTAATTTCATAGAGAATACCTGCGATTAACTGGGAATAGCGCTCCTCGAGCCAATCACGCGCAAATTCATTCGGTGCAGTGATTACAAGGAGATTTCCTTGTAGGGAATGAGCTTTTGTCGACTTGAGCCAGGTATCAAAGCTAGGCTTGCTAATTTTTTTCTCTATATTAGCCAGCGCTGCATTCCAAAGATCCGCAATATTTTCCAACGAGTTTCCCCTCCTTTTCGAAATGATAAATCGTGTAACTTCACTTTTGATATTAAAGTCTAGCCCCGAAAGTTCCGTGAAAAACCAAGTTATACAAGCTGTACAATCTATTAATTTATAAATATACGAAACAGTGGTTGTGGAAAAATATATAATAAGGAAATAAAGTGGAGTTTCGACAATATCCACTTCCTGTGGACAAGTTTCTGCAGTACACTTGAACAACCTATCCACAAGATATCCACAATCTGTGGATAAAGATAAATTAGGGCAAAGTTATTCAGAGTGAAAACACAAATATAATATCAAATAATAGCAAGAGGTGCAATGCTTTTTCGCAGTTTATCCACAAGAGGGGCATCCTGTGGGTAAAAATTGTCCACAAGTATTGGCTTTGTGAAAAAACTGTCGATAACTTGTGAAATGTGCAAAAAAAATGTCGATTACTTATCCACAAGCAAAAAATGAGAGGATAATCTGATCCTTGATTTTAGTTTTTAAAAAAAACAGTAAAATCATGTACGTTAAAAAAATTGGAAATAAGGAACAATAGCTCGAGAGTAGTTGACAATCTTATGTATGCGTCTTTATAATAAATAAGACTGTCAAAGGCATTAAACTTGATAGCTATTCCTCAGGGAGGTGTCATATAATGAAAAGAACATATCAACCAAATAAACGTAAGCACAGTAAAGTTCACGGTTTCCGCAGTCGTATGAGCTCAGCAAACGGACGTAAAGTTCTTGCTCGCCGTCGTCAAAAAGGAAGAAAAGTATTATCAGCTTAGACCACTGAAACGTCTCAGTGGTCTTTTTTCTAATTTAAGGGGAAAAATATTACTGAGACTATTTCAGACTGAGGGTGTTTTGATGAAGAAAGAATTAAGGGTCAAAAAAAATAAAGAGTTCCAAGAAGCCTTTCAAAAGGGGTTTTCCTTTGCAAATCGACAATTTGTTGTCTACTCATTAAAAAAAGAGGGTCAGGAAAATTTTCGAATTGGCTTGTCGGTCAGCAAAAAAATTGGGAATGCCGTTACCAGAAACCAAATAAAACGATATATTCGACAGGCAATTTTTGAATTAAAGGATCAGCTGCATGCAGAAAATGATTACATCATTATCGCGAGAAAGCCTGCAGCGGAAATGGACTTCTTTGAAGTAAAAAAGAGCTTAACGCATGTTTTAAAGGTAGGAAAGGTTTTAAAGAAACGTTAAAAGGACAATAATTTGAGTATTTCCCTTATTTACTTTGTAATAAGACTTTTTATACAAGAAAATGGTAAAATAATTTATAAGTTAAACATACATAAATAACATTTTTTACATTAAATATTTATTTTTTGGACAAGGAGGAAAATTTGGTTGAAAAAAAGAATATTACTTTTGTCGGGGATGCTTTCTTTATTCCTGTTCCTAACGGGATGCAGTCAGATTAAGCAGCCGATTACATCAGAAAGTACGGGATTTTGGAATCAATACATTGTTTATCCATTATCTTGGTTTATTAAAGAAGTGGCTCATTTGCTTGGCGGAAGCTTTGGATTATCCATTATTGTTGTTACAATCCTCATCCGCCTGGTTATATTGCCGCTTATGATTAAGCAGACAAGAAGCTCGAAGGCGATGCAGGCGCTTCAGCCGCAGTTAACGGAACTTAGAAAAAAATACAGCTCTAAAGATCAAAAAACACAACAAAAATTACAGCAGGAAACAATGGCACTTTTCCAAAAAAACGGTGTAAACCCAATGGCAGGATGTTTTCCATTAATCATTCAAATGCCGATTTTAATTGGTTTTTACCATGCAATCTCGAGAACAAGGGAAATCGCCCAGGACAGTTTTTTATGGTTTGACTTAGGTGAAAAGGATCCTTATTATATTTTACCGATCATTGCAGGAATTACGACGTTTATCCAGCAAAAAATGATGATGGCCGGTACGGAAAACCAAAATCCACAAATGGCGATGATGGTTTGGATGATGCCGATTATGATTGTCATTTTTGCGTTTAACTTTCCAGCTGCACTTTCGTTGTACTGGGTAGTCGGAAATATTTTTATGATTGTTCAAACCTATTTTATTAAAGGCCCGGAACTTAAGTCGCAAGCCACGGGCAATGCGGGGGGAGCAAAGAAGTGAAACAGGTAACTGCTACAGGACAAAATGTCGAAGAAGCAGTAGAATCAGCTTTAGCTCAATTACAAACAACGAAGGACCGCGCAGAAATCGACATTATCGATGAAGGAAAAAAAGGGATTTTTGGCATTTTTGGTTCACGTCCGGCAGTGGTAAAGGTTACCGTAGTCATTGATCCAATTGAGGAAGCCCAAAATTTCCTGAAAAGCATTAGCGAACAAATGGGAGCACCGGTTGAAATTGAAGTAAAACGCGAAGGAAAACAAGTTAATTTTGTTTTAACAGGGGAAAAGATTGCTCTATTAATCGGAAAAAGAGGACAAACCTTAAATTCCTTGCAGTATTTAACTCAGCTTGTCATCAATCGCTCGTCCAATCGATATTTGACCGTTATTTTGGATGCTGAAGACTACCGAAACCGCAGGAATGAGACGTTGATTCAATTAGCTCATCGTCTTGCCCAAAAGGCTGTTAAGACTGGGAAAGATGTGGCACTGGAGCCGATGCCATCCTATGAACGCAAAGTTATTCATTCTGCGTTATCTGAAAATAAACGGGTTAAGACATTTTCAGATGGAACTGAACCACATCGGTACATTGTGATAACTCCATCTAAATAAAAAGACAAAAAGGCACTTTATCAAATCGATAAAGTGCCTTTTTGTTTTTCTCTTATTCCTATTTCGTGTTTTTAAAAGCCTGTGCGTAACTTTTTTTGAGAAAATGTTTGTTTTATTGTTATTCACATGTGGATAAGTTAAAATATAAGATAAATACTTGTCGTTGTGGATAATTCTGATTGCTTTTTTAACTGAAACTGATGTGATATTCTAGTAATTTGGAGCAAAATATCATTTCTTCTATAGATTATTTTTTGCAAGTAAGAGAGGTGAAAACAATGGAGTTTGATACGATTGCGGCGATTTCGACACCGATGGGTGAGGGTGCAATCGCCATTGTACGATTAAGTGGTGATGATGCCTTTAAAATTGCTGATAAGGTTTTTAAAAGTATCAGCGGGAAAAGGCTGATTGATATGGCTTCCCATACGATTCATTATGGCCATCTAATGGATCCAAAAGATGGACAAGTGGTGGAGGAAGTAATGGTTTCGCTTATGAAGGGGCCAAAAACCTTTACAAAAGAGGATGTAGTTGAAATTAATTGCCACGGTGGAATCGTTTCTGTTAACCGGGTGTTGCAGCTTATATTAAATAATGGAGCACGGCTTGCTGAACCGGGTGAATTTACAAAGCGCGCTTTTTTAAATGGGCGCATCGATTTATCGCAGGCAGAAGCAGTTATGGATTTAATCCGGGCAAAAACAGACCGGGCAATGAACGTCGCATTGGGGCAGATGGAAGGAAGATTATCGCGATTGATTCGCGGTTTGCGCCAGGAAATTTTAGAAATCCTTGCCCATGTGGAAGTGAATATTGATTATCCTGAATACGATGATGTCGAGGAAATGACTCATAAAATGCTGAAGGAAAAAGCGGCTTATGTACGGGGAGAAATTAAGAAGCTTTTGCAAACCTCTCAGCAGGGGAAAATTTTACGTGAAGGCCTATCAACGGTTATTGTTGGCCGCCCAAACGTAGGGAAATCTTCGTTATTAAATAGTTTGGTTCACGAAAATAAGGCAATTGTCACGGATATCCCAGGGACAACCCGTGATGTCATTGAAGAATATGTCAACGTAAGAGGTGTACCGTTAAGACTTTTAGATACTGCGGGAATCAGGGAGACTGAAGATATTGTTGAACGGATTGGGGTTGAACGTTCCCGACAGGTTTTACGAGAGGCCGATTTAATCTTGCTCGTTTTAAATTATTCTGATGAGTTAACAATGGAGGATGAAAATCTATTTAAGGCTGTTGAAGATATGGATGTGATTGTCATTGTTAACAAAACTGACCTTTCGCAGAAAATTGATTTAGATCGGGTTAAGGACCTAGCTGCAAGGCATAGGCTCGTGACAACTTCTCTTCTCGAAGACCGTGGGGTTGACGAATTGGAAGAGGCTATCTCCTCATTATTTTTTGCCGGCTCAATTGATGCAGGGGATATGACTTATGTTTCAAACAGCCGCCATATCGCTTTATTGAATCAAGCAATACATTCGATTGAGGAAGCTATTGACGGAGTCGAGATGGGGACTCCGATTGATATTGTTCAAATCGATTTAACAAGGGTCTGGGAACTGCTTGGGGAAGTCATTGGCGATAGTGTCCATGAAAGCCTAATTGATCAGCTGTTTTCACAATTCTGTTTAGGGAAATAAAATTAGAAATAAATTTTTTACATTCCGAGACATTCGGAAATTGGAGGAACTTTTAATGCAATACGAAGCAGGAAGTTACGACGTCATTGTCGTCGGTGCAGGTCATGCGGGCTGTGAGGCCGGTCTTGCGGCTGCACGGCTTGGCGCAAAAACATTAATGATTACCATTAATCTCGATATGGTGGCCTTCATGCCATGTAATCCTTCTGTTGGCGGACCAGCAAAAGGGATTGTGGTGCGTGAAATCGATGCACTTGGCGGGGAAATGGGTAAAAATATTGATAAAACCTATATTCAAATGAGGATGTTGAATACAGGGAAAGGTCCTGCAGTAAGGGCACTCAGGGCACAAGCTGATAAATTTGCCTATCAACATGAAATGAAAAATACGCTTGAAAATGAATCGAATTTAACTCTTTTACAGGGAATGGTTGAACGTCTGGTTGTCGAAGACGGAGTTGTTGTTGGTGCCGTTACCAAAACAGGTGCAACTTACCGTGCGAAAACAGTGGTAATTACGACCGGTACCTACCTTCGCGGCGAAATCATCCTTGGTGAATTAAAATATTCAAGTGGTCCAAATAACCAGCAGCCTGCTGTTAAGTTATCAGAGCATCTAGAAGAGCTTGGCTTTGAACTTGTTCGTTTTAAAACAGGGACACCACCCAGAGTTAACAGCCACACGATTGATTACAGCAAAACAGAGATTCAACCTGGGGATGAACAACCACGAGCTTTTTCATATGAAACAACCCAATACATTACCGACCAGCTCCCATGCTGGTTAACATATACGAATGAACAAACCCACCTATTAATCGATCAGAACCTCCATCGTTCACCGATGTATT
Source organism: Neobacillus cucumis (assembly GCF_016107705.1). Next base: position 390,038 of record NZ_JAEHGC010000004.1, on the reverse strand, counting down.
CTGGAATGATTAAGGGGACAGGGCCGCGTTATTGCCCATCCATTGAGGACAAGGTCGTACGCTTTAATGACAAACCGCGCCATCAAATTTTTCTTGAGCCGGAAGGAAGAAATACACAAGAAGTATATGTTCAGGGATTATCAACAAGTCTGCCGGAAGATGTCCAACAGCAAATCCTAAAAACCATACCTGGTCTTGAAAATGTTCAAATGATGCGCTCAGGTTATGCTATCGAATATGATGCCATTGTACCAACACAGCTATGGCCGACACTCGAAACAAAGATTGTCAAAAATCTTTACACCGCTGGCCAAATTAATGGGACCTCTGGATATGAGGAAGCAGCTGGTCAAGGACTCATGGCAGGAATTAATGCCGGACTCAATGCTTTAGGCCGGGAGCAATTAGTGCTAAGCCGCTCAGATGCGTATATTGGTGTTTTAATTGATGACCTGATTACCAAGGGGACAAATGAACCCTATCGCCTGCTTACATCACGGGCAGAATATCGTCTTCTTTTACGACATGATAATGCTGACTTAAGGTTAACGGAAATTGGCCATGAAATTGGATTAATCCGTGAGGAACGATATCAGCAATTTTTAGCTAAAAAAGAAGCGATTGAACTTGAAAAGAAACGATTATGGTCATCAATCATCAAACCTTCAAAGGAAGTTCAGGATTTAATTAAAAGCCAGGGCGGCAGTGAACTAAAAGATGGCATTCGTGCATCTGACCTGTTAAAACGTCCCGAAATGTCCTATGAACATATTGAGGGTCTTACCCCTAGTGATGTTACTTTGGATACTGAAATTAAAGAACAAGTTGAAATCCAAATTAAATATGAGGGCTATATTGAAAAATCACTTCAGCAGGTTGACCGCTTAAAGAAAATGGAGAATAAGAAAATTCCTGAAAATATTGATTATGATGCGATTAACGGATTAGCAACAGAGGCGAGACAAAAGTTGAAAAAAATTAAACCGTTATCGATTGCCCAAGCATCAAGAATTTCCGGGGTAAACCCTGCTGATATTTCCATTCTGCTTGTTTATTTAGAACAGGGCAGGATTGCCAGGGTAGCAAACGAATAAATAAGCGAGGAATTTCATCGATGAATGTTGAACAATTTGAATCCATGCTGGGGGAAAAGGGAATTACCCTTTCCTCAAGGCAGTTGGAGCAATTTGAAATATATTACGAAACTCTTGTTGAGTGGAACGAAAAAATGAATTTGACAGCCATCACGGATAAAGCCGATGTGTATTTAAAACATTTTTACGACTCCATAACCGCGGGCTTTTATTATGACTTTACAAAACCCTTTCATCTATGTGATGTCGGGGCGGGTGCCGGATTTCCGAGCATTCCTTTAAAAATTGCTTTTCCGCAAATAGAGATCACAATTGTTGATTCACTCAACAAGCGAATCTCATTTTTAAACCATTTAGCAAGTGTCCTAAAGTTGGAAAATGTCCAATTTATCCATGACCGCGCCGAAACATTTGGAGTGAATCCAAAATATCGGGAATCGTTTGATGTTGTTACGGCAAGAGCAGTTGCCAGAATGTCTGTTTTAAGTGAGCTATGTTTGCCGCTTGTGAAAATAGATGGTCATTTTATCGCAATGAAGGCTGCACATGCCAAAGATGAATTAGAAGCAGGCCAAAAGGCCATTTCAACCCTCGGCGGAAAATTGGAAAAGGTGTTTACATTTACATTACCAATTGAAGAAAGTGAACGGAATATTTTGATCATTAAGAAAGAGAAACAAACTCCAAAGAAATACCCGCGTAAGCCAGGTACCCCTGGTAAAATGCCGATTGAGTAATAAAAAATGGAACAGAATCAATTTTTGAAAAATACCCTTGAATGGCAGGAAGATATTATTTGAATAGAGAATAAATAATAGGGAGTTTCGTAAAGGTGGTGTTGGGGATGAGGCATTCGTTTACACGCTTTTTTGGTCTTGGCGAAAAGGGAGAACAAGACCTAGAACTTGAGAAAGAACTTGAAATTGAAAGTGAAAGAAATGAAGAAATTAAGAAGATACCAATTGACAATATCTTTCCAAATCGTTTCCAGCCCCGGACGGTTTTTGATGATGAAAAAATTGAGGAATTGTCACGAACTATTCATATTCATGGAATTATCCAGCCGATTGTTGTAAGACAATTTGACAAAGATCGGTACGAAATTATTGCCGGTGAGCGGCGCTGGCGGGCCATGAAAAAGCTGGGGTGGGATGAGGTTCCTGCGATTGTTAAGAATATGTCGGATACTGAAACAGCTTCTGTTGCCTTAATTGAGAATCTGCAGCGGGAAGAACTTTCACCGATTGAAGAAGCAATTGCATATGGCAAACTGCTGGAGCTTCATAATTTAACCCAAGAGGCTTTAGCACAGCGTCTTGGAAAAGGGCAATCGACCGTAGCGAACAAGCTTCGGCTGCTCAAGTTGCCACAGGAGATTCAGGAAGCATTATTAAATAAAATTATAACGGAGCGTCATGCCCGTGCGTTGATTCCTTTGAAGAATCCTGAGAAACAGGTCCTGCTTTTACAGGAAATAATGGAGAGAAACTTAAATGTAAAGCAAACTGAGGACCGCGTTGTAAAACTGCTTGAACAAAAAAATCAAAAGCCAAAACCAAAAAGAAAAGCATTCAGTAAGGATATGCGAATTGCCGTAAATACAATTAGGCAATCTTTATCAATGGTTTCAGATAGTGGAATAGATCTTAATGCAGAGGAAGAAGAGTTTGATGAATTCTACCAATTCACCATTCGAATTCCGAAGAAAAAATAGAATAATGGACAGATGGATCAAACAATAATTGTTTGGTCCTTTTTTATGATCGCTTGGATGATAATGGTATTTATTGAAATAATCCTTTGCATGAATATTTTTCGAAAAAAAACAAAAACAAATCTATTTCGTGATAAAATAGTTACCATGGCCATTTTGTTTTTGAAAATGGCAAATAGTCATTTTCTTTGTAATGGCAAATTAACAGTTTAATAGATAAATATTTGATAGAATATAAGTAAGAATTTAGGAAAAAGGGTAGGTGACATTGTGGGCAAAGTTATTGCAATCGCGAATCAAAAAGGCGGAGTCGGCAAAACGACTACCTCTGTCAACCTAGGCGCCTGCTTAGCATACATAGGGAAAAGAGTACTTTTAGTAGACATTGACCCGCAAGGAAATGCAACAAGCGGTATTGGAATTGAAAAGGCAGAAGTAGAACAGTGTATATATGATGTTTTAGTCGACGACGTTGAAGTGAAGAATGTCATAAAGCCATCGTCTGTTGAAAATTTATATGCTGTACCAGCAACCATTCAACTCGCAGGTGCGGAAATTGAGTTAGTACCAACCATTTCACGCGAAGTCAGACTAAAACGAGCTCTTGGTGAGGTAAAGGATCAATTTGACTATATTATTATTGATTGTCCGCCATCCCTCGGATTACTGACCATTAATGCCTTAACAGCATCTGATGCAGTGTTAATTCCCGTGCAATGTGAGTATTATGCATTAGAAGGGCTAAGCCAACTTTTAAATACCGTTAGGCTTGTTCAAAAGCACTTAAATCAGGATTTAAAAATTGAAGGTGTTTTATTAACGATGCTGGATGCCCGCACAAATTTGGGGATTCAAGTAATTGAAGAAGTGAAGAAGTATTTTCAGGACAAGGTATATAAAACGATTATTCCGAGAAATGTACGTTTAAGTGAAGCGCCAAGCCACGGAGAACCAATTATCACCTATGATGCTAGATCCCGTGGTGCCGAAGTATATTTAGATTTGGCAAAGGAAGTGGTCTTGCATGGCTAAAGGATTAGGAAAAGGACTTGATGCATTTTTTCCTAATATGGAGGTTAATAAAGGTGAAGCGGTCCAAGAGATAAAATTGAAGGAATTGCGTCCTAATCCGTATCAACCTAGGAAAACCTTCCAACAAGAGGCCATAGATGAATTAAAGGCATCCATTTTAGAGCATGGCATCCTCCAGCCTCTTGTCGTCAGGAAAAGCATTAAAGGCTATGAAATTGTCGTGGGCGAGCGACGTTTCAGGGCGGCAAAGGAAGCAAAGCTTCAAGCAGTCCCTGCCGTTGTCCGCGAATTGTCAGAGCAGCAAATGATGGAATTGGCTGTAATTGAAAATCTTCAACGGGAAGATTTAAGCCCGATTGAAGAGGCAATCGCTTATCAAACCTTAATGGAAAAGTTAAAACTGACACAGGAAGAGGTAGCAAAGCGATTAGGAAAAAGTCGTCCACATGTAGCGAACCATGTCCGTCTCCTCTCTCTTCCGGCTAAAATTCAAGAGTTAATTTCAAATGGGAAAATCTCCATGGGACATGGCCGTGCCTTACTTGGTCTACGTCAAAAGGAGAAGCTCCCAATTTTAGTTGAAAAGGTCATGAATGAAGGCTTAAACGTCCGCCAGCTTGAAAAACTTATTCAACAATTAAATGATAATGTTTCACGTGAAACAAAAAAGCCTGAAAAGAAAAAGGATGTCTTTTTACAGGAACGTGAGCATTTTCTCCGTGAGCGGTTTGGCACGACAGTTAATATTAAGCATTCGAAAAATAAAGGGAAAATTGAAATTGAATTCTTTTCACAAGAGGATTTGGAACGTATCCTTGAAATTCTTGACCAAGAATCCTCTGTCTAAACCATCAATAGATGGTTTATTTTTTTACCAACACAATATATTGTGCGTTAGTTGTTATTATCTTCAATATATTGTATTTGGTAATAATTTTAAAAATCTTTCATTTCAAAATAAAATATGATAATTTAATACTATTAAATACTTCGAGAGACGAATAATAGGGGAATCAGTAAATGTTTTTATTAGGAACGCTTGTAAATGGTGCATTAATTATTATTGGAAGTCTTCTTGGAAAGCTATTAAACCGGATTCCAGAGAGTATGAAAACTACCGTTATGTATGCGATTGGATTGTCTGTTATGGTTCTGGGGCTTCAGATGGGCTTAAAAAGTGAAAATTTCCTAATCGTGATCTTAAGTCTAGTTATGGGTGCTGTAATTGGGGAGCTTTTTAAATTAGAAGAAAAGCTGAATGATTTAGGGCACTGGCTGGAGAGCAAGGTGGGCTCTAATGGAAAAGGAAGTATCTCTGAAGGGTTTGTTACAGCAACCTTAATCTTTGTGATTGGGGCAATGGCGATTATCGGGGCACTTGACAGCGGAATCCGCGGGGATCACGATGTCCTGTACACAAAATCGATTATTGATGGATTTACGGCTTTGATTTTAACGACAACACTAGGAATTGGTGTTTTATTTTCGGCAATTCCGGTCCTGCTTTATGAAGGGCTTATTGCCTTGTTTGCCACCCAAATTGACCGATTTGTGCCTCATGCCTTAATGGATCAATTTATTGTTGAAATGACAGCTACGGGTGGGGTGATGATTTTTGCTATTGGCTTAAATCTTACCGGTATGATAAAAATTAAAGTCGCTAACCTCCTCCCTGGTATTCTCGTAACAGGTGTGATCGTTACAGTACTATATAATTATCATCATTTCTTTTAATTCATTTTAAAAAGCAATCGGCAGTTAATCACCGATTGCTTTTGTTTGTTCTTCTTCCCACTCCCAATTGACCTCTTTCCAGCTTTCCTTTGGATTAGGAAGACTTGCTTGATAGATTCCACCTGCAATTGTCTTTGCCATTTTCATAACAAGGTTTAATCGTGTATTTTGCAAAACGAAAAACTCCATAAACCCGCTGACATTGACAATTCCGGTAATATGTAGCTCTCCTACTGCCGGAAGCTCTTTGTTCACGCCTGCGCCGGGTTTGACAGGTCCATCTCCAAGCTGGATTACACCAACATTTTTAACACGGCCAAGGCAGGCATCAATTCCAATAATAAATGGGTTGTCATGCTTATTTTGAATTTCAGTTAATTTTTCTTTAAGATTTACCGCATGAATCGGTTCATCTAATGTGCCATAAACGTAAAAGGATTGAAGGTTCTTCTCCTCTAACAGACTTCCTACAAGAGGACCTAATGAATCTCCTGTCGAACGATCCGTGCCGATACATACAAAAACAATAGGACGGTCAGACGTAACAGGAATTTTTAAACGTAATTCCTCAGCAAGGTTTTCCGCTGCATGGAAATCATCATAGCATATACGAGTTTTGGCTTTTCGATCAAAAAAACCTGCTTTGAGATTCATTAAGTCCCCTCCAAAATCTTGACAATATATTTTTATTAGTATACGGATTTTTTGGGAATTCTATACATGGAAGAATGCAATACCCTTTTAAAACTCAAGACTATAATAAAAAATGAAAACTTGTTAAAATAGATGGATGATGGAAGTAAGGTAGGTGTATAGATGAGTTTTACTGAAAAAGGAATGCAAAAGATTATTGATAAATTTCAAAATGAAGATACATGGCTTACAATTGGTGAAGGCCTAATTAAAATCATTGCCATTTTAATCATTTCTAATATTTTAATTCGAATTGGCAAAGTCATGATTCATAACATCTTTAAAATTCGCAATCGTTCTCCATTCAGGACGGTTGAGCGCAGGGAAGAAACACTTTCAAGGCTTCTAGATAGCGTTCTATCCTATGTGGTTTACTTTATTTCCTTTTTGATGATCCTTTCCGTTTTAACAATCGATGTGAAGGCGTTGCTTGCAGGAGCAGGGATTGTCGGCTTAGCCGTGGGTTTTGGAGCGCAAAGTCTTGTTAAAGATATTCTTTCAGGATTTTTTATTATTTTCGAAGACCAATTTGCCGTTGGGGATCATATCCGGGTAGGAGAATTTGAAGGGAATGTCGAAACGATAGGATTAAGAACGACAAAACTTAAAAGCTGGACAGGTGAAATTCATATCCTCCCAAACGGGAGTATCACCCAGGTAACCAATTTTTCAATTAATAATAGTGTGGCTGTAGTAGACGTGGCCATTGCATATGGGGAAGATGTTGAAAAGGCGGAGAAGGTTATTGGGGAGCTGTTAGAGACATTACCGGACCATTATGAAGATTTAATTAAAACGCCAGAGCTGTTGGGAATTCAAAATATGAGTTCAACAGAGGTAATTTTAAGAATAGTGGCAGAAACCCTGCCAACGAAGCAAGTCTATATCTCAAGAATGATTCGCAAGGAAATCAAGCTCCTATTGGATCAGCATGGAATTGAAATTCCTCTTCCCAAGCTTGTTGCCTATTCAAATAGTACAGAGCCTAAGAAATAAGGAAAGGAGTATAAGAACATGGAGCAAAAGGAATTTGCCCTCAATGATGTGGTCGAAATGAAAAAGCAGCATCCATGCGGAACCAATCGTTGGAAAATTATCCGAATGGGTATGGATGTAAGGATTAAATGTGAAGGCTGCGGGCACAGCGTATTAATCCCAAGAAAAGAGTTTTCCCGTAAAATGAAGAAAATTTTGGTGAAGCATGAGGAATAGTTCATGCTTCTTTTTTTTGTTATATTAAACTATAAGATAAAGATATATATTGGGGGTGGATAGTTTGGCAAAAGTTTATCAATCGGCTTGTCCGTTAAATTGCTGGGATAGCTGCGGCTTCCATGTGACAATTGAAGAAAATAAAGTCATCAAGGTGGACGGAGATCCAGCCCATCCCATTACAAAAGGGAAAATTTGCGGGCGCGGAAGGATGCTGGAAACAAGGACAAACTCACCGCAGCGCTTATTATATCCCTTGAAAAAAATAAATGGTGAATTCCAACAGATTTCTTGGAAACAGGCTCTTGATGAAATTTCAAATAAATTAAAGGATATTAAAGAAACCTATGGAGCTAAAGCTGTATTTCACAGCCATGATTACGCCAATAACGGGATTCTAAAAAACCTTGATCAACGATTTTTTAACTGCTTTGGAGGAGTTACGGAAATTGTAGGCTCTCTCTGCTGGGGGGCAGGAATTGAAGCCCAGGGCTGGGATTTTGGTGAAGCCTGGAGCCATGAACCTAATGATGTATTAAACAGTAAAAACATTGTCATTTGGGGCAGAAATGTCACACGCACCAATATGCATTTTTTTGAAAAATTGCAGGAAGCAAAAAGGCAGGGTGCGAAGGTATTTGTGATTGACCCAATTTATAACGCAACGGCTAAAATGGCAAATGAATATATTTCGATAAAACCAGGAATGGATGGCCTCCTCGCTGTCGGTATTATGAAGGAAATCCTTAGATTAAGCTTAGAGGACCGCGAATTCATCGAAAATTTTACATATGGATTTGATGATTTACTCGTGCTTCTAAATGGCATCACTTTAGAAAAACTAAGCAAAATGACCGAGGTACCAATCGAGTTGATGACCAGGTTAGCAAAGGTATTTGCGGATACACCAACAGCCGTGTTTATGGGGCTTGGGATGCAAAGGTATGAAAATGGCGGTAATTCGATTCGGTTAATAGATGCACTTGTCGCCATTAGTGGAAATATTGGAATTGCCGGGGGAGGCGCCAACTATGCGAATCGTCAAGTGGGTCAAAGCTTTGCCTTTGATGAATTGACTCTTGCTGACCGAAAACAACAACATCGACAGTTCCCAATTATGAAGCAGGCGGAGGAAATTCTAACGGCAAAAAACCCCGCTGTTCAAATGATTGTCGTTACCTGCGGGAATCCGTTGACACAGGTTCCGGATTCCAATACAGTTGCTAAAGCTTTTGCCTCTGTTCCAACACTTGTTGTGATTGAACAATTTATGACTGACACAGCTAAACTGGCGGATTATGTGTTACCGACAACAACCGTTTTTGAGGAGGAAGATCTTTATTATTCCTCTATGTACCATCATTATGTGAATTACGGTCCGAAGCTTGTTGACGCTCCCGGGGAAGCCAAGTCAGATCTTTGGATTTGGACCCAATTAGCTGAAAGACTAGGCTTCGGTGAAGAGTTTAATTTAACAAGGGATCAATTTTTTGCAATGGCCCTTAAACCTTTAGAAGAAAAAGAGATTACCATCGAAAAACTAAAGGAAGAGCACACGGTAGAACTGCCGGTCAAAATGATACCATGGCAGGATCGTAAATTTAAAACGCCTTCAGGTAAGTTTGAATTCACCTCAACCTTAGAGAGGTTAAAAGGTGATAGTGGCTTATTAAAGTTGTCCGTACCGGATGAGTCGAAATGGAGCAATCCAGATTTAGCTAATCGATATCCATATCATTTATTGACTATCCACCCATTGCGTTCCAATCATTCGCAAAACTATCAGGTGTGGAAGCAAACACCAAAGGTGAAAGTAGAAGTGGCTCAAAATATTGCAGCACACTTGCAGCTTGAGGAAGGAGATTATGTCCGGATTTGGAATGACCGTGGTGAAGTGAAAGGGTATGTTTCGATTTTACAAAGATCTCATCCGAATGTAATCAATATCGATGAAGGGATTTGGAAAGAATTTGGCGGGTCCGTTAATAATCTGACCTCCAGCAGACCATCGGATAACGGACTAGGAAGTACGCTCTATGATTGTCTTGTCAATATTGAAAAAATTAACTAACTGCCGCTATGCCTGCGGCAGTTTTTCTTGTCCTTGTTTTTTTGCCGGTAGTTGCCTATAATTGTTAGAGGCTTTTTAATTAATTTTGAACTGATTTTTTATTATAGATAACATTTTTTGAGGAGTGACATGAATGGCTTTAACAGCTGGTATTGTTGGATTGCCGAACGTTGGTAAATCCACTTTATTTAACGCGATTACACAGGCAGGAGCGGAATCGGCAAACTATCCTTTCTGCACAATTGATCCAAATGTCGGAATTGTTGAGGTTCCAGACCACCGCTTAACAAAATTAACAGAGTTAGTACAACCTAAAAAGACGGTTCCAACGGCATTTGAATTTACCGATATTGCTGGAATTGTAAAGGGTGCGAGCAAAGGCGAAGGCTTAGGTAACAAATTCCTTTCTCACATTCGTGAAGTAGATGCCATCTGTCAGGTAGTTCGCTGCTTTGCGGATGAAAATATTACCCATGTATCCGGTAAAGTCGATCCAATTTCCGATATTGAAACGATCAATTTAGAGTTAATCCTTGCTGATATGGAAAGCGTTGAAAAGCGAATCAGCCGGGTTGAAAAATTGGCCAAGCAAAAAGATAAGGATGCGGCAGCTGAATTTGAGGTTCTTTCCATGCTTCGCGAAGCTTTTGAAGCGGAAAAACCAGCCCGCACCGTTGAATTTACGGAAGAACAAATGAAATTTGTTAAGCAATTACATCTCCTTACCATTAAGCCTGTTCTTTATGTGGCGAACGTTGGGGAAGACGATGTTGCTGATCCATCTGGAAATGAATATGTTCAAAAGGTTCGTGAATTTGCCGCTGCTGACAATGCAGAAGTGATTGTGATTTGCGCCAAAATTGAAGAAGAAATTGCGGAGCTTGAAGGGGAAGAAAAGCAAATGTTCCTTGAAGAGCTTGGTATTGAAGAGTCCGGATTAGACCAGTTAATTCGTGCAGCTTACAGTCTGCTCGGTCTAGCTACTTATTTTACAGCAGGTGTTCAGGAGGTTCGGGCCTGGACATTTAGAAATGGCATGAAGGCACCGCAATGTGCCGGAATCATCCATTCAGATTTTGAACGCGGTTTTATTCGCGCGGAAATAGTTGCGTATGAAGACCTGTTAGCAGCTGGCAGTCATAACGCAGCTAAAGAAGCAGGAAAAGTCCGCCTAGAAGGTAAAGATTACGTAGTAAAAGACGGGGATGTTATTCACTTCCGTTTTAATGTATAATTGAAGCTAGAAAATTTGACCCCGCACCTTTTGGCGGGGTTTTCTAATTCCAAATTTGGACAAACTGTGAATGCCGTTGCTTTTAATGGACAGCTATGCTATAATCTTAACTTGTGAGTAATGAATAATTGCTCCTTGCCCTATTAGGGGCCGTTTAGACCAAAAGGAGGTGACTGTGATGAATAAGTACGAAGTTATGTACATCATCCGCCCAAATATCGAAGATGAGGCTAAAAAAGCTCTTGTTGAGCGTTTTAACACAATTCTTCTTGACAATGGCGCGGAAACTGCTGAATCAAAAGATTGGGGTAAACGCCGTCTTGCGTACGAAATCAATGATTTCCGCGATGGATACTACCAAATCGTTAAAACAACATCTTCAGCTGCTGCAGTTCAAGAATTTTCTCGTCTTGCAAAGATCAGCGAAGATATCATTCGTCATATCGTAATTAAAGAAGAAGCGTAAGATTGATTTATATATATTTCTGGTACCAATGTTTCACATGAAACATAACCGGGAGAAAAGGAGTTGATTCTGATGATGAATCGTGTCGTTCTTGTGGGCCGTTTAACAAAGGATCCTGATTTGCGTTATACGCCAAGTGGAGTTGCTGTTGCTACTTTTACCTTAGCTGTGAATCGTCAATTTTCAAATCAGTCAGGTGAACGTGATGCGGACTTTATTAATTGTGTTGTTTGGCGTAAACCTGCTGAAAATGTGGCTAACTTCTTGAAAAAGGGCAGCCTCGCAGGTGTTGATGGCCGTATTCAAACTCGCAACTATGAAGGACAAGACGGAAAACGTGTTTACGTTACTGAAGTTGTAGCAGAAAGTGTTCAATTCCTTGAGCCTAGAAATGCATCAGGCGGCGGCAACAGAAACGATAACGATATGTATGGAGCTCCCCCAAGGGAACCGCAAGGAAATCCTTATGGCGGCGGCAATCAGAATCAACGTCCAAACAATAACCAAGGCTTTACACGTGTGGACGATGATCCGTTCGCAGGTAATGGTCAAATTGACATTTCTGATGATGATCTTCCATTCTAGAGTAAACCTTAACGAACGATACTATAAAACATGAAGGAGGGAATTTTCATGGCAGGAGGACGCAAAGGCGGTCGTGCGAAGCGCCGTAAAGTTTGTTATTTCACAGCAAACGGCATCACTCGCATTGATTACAAAGATGTAGATTTACTTAAAAAATTCATCTCTGAGCGTGGAAAAATTTTACCACGTCGTGTAACTGGTACTAGCGCTAAATATCAACGTAAACTAACAGTTGCCATCAAACGTGCACGTCAAATGGCATTACTACCATTCGTGGCTGGAGAATAATAAATATGAAGGCAGCAGGGGTTCCTCCCTGCTGCTTTTTTTATGTCTAATTTTCCTTAAGAAAATATTAATGAAACAATGCTATGATAGAATATAATCAGATAAAGCGCTGCGAAGGAGGAGAAAAAGTTGAAAGTACGAAAAGCCATTATTCCGGCTGCTGGCTTAGGGACAAGGTTCTTGCCGGCAACAAAAGCGCAGCCGAAGGAAATGCTGCCAATAGTAGATAAGCCAACACTTCAATATATAATTGAAGAAGCAGTAGCGTCCGGAATTGAGGAGATTTTAATCATTACCGGAAGAAATAAAAAATCGATTGAGGACCATTTTGATAAATCGGTGGAACTGGAGCTTGAATTAGAAGCAAGAGGTAAATTTGATTTGTTAGCCGAGGTTCGGCGAATTTCTGAAATGGTCAATATTCATTATATCCGTCAAAAAGAGCCAAAAGGGCTTGGGCATGCGATTTATTGCGCAAAAAGCTTCATTGGCAATGAACCTTTTGCTGTCCTCCTTGGAGATGATATTGTCTACTCTGAAAAACCGTGTTTAAAGCAAATGATTGAAAAATATGAAGAGTATAAAACGACCATTCTAGGCGTCCAAGAAGTGGCCGCGGAAGATACCGACAAATACGGCATCATTGAAGGCAAAGAAATTGAAGAGCGTATTTACAAGGTTAAGGGTTTAGTAGAAAAACCTGCTTCAGATTCTGCTCCTTCAAATATTGCCATTTTAGGAAGATATATTATTAATCCGGCAATATTTGAACTTTTAGAGAAGACGAAACCAGGGAAAGGCGGGGAAATTCAGTTAACCGATGCCCTAAAAGAGCTCGCGCAAAAAGAAGCGATGTATGCTTATGTCTTTGAGGGGAAAAGATATGATGTGGGTGACAAGCAGGGATTCCTCCAGGCTACGGTTGAATTTGCCTTACGAAGAGATGACCTTCGGGAAGAATTTCTAAAATACTTAAAGAAAGAACTAAAGTATCAGGATTTACTAACAATTAAATAATTTCTTTGAAAAGGCCGGAGAAATCCAGCCTTTTTTAATTTATCTTGATTTATTGAATTGATTTGTTTTACTAGCTAAAATAAAAGGTACAGGTTTGAGAAATATTAGGGGTGAAGAAGTGAAAAATGCTCGTATTTTAACAGAGGGCGCAATCCTTTTAGCAGCCTTTACTGTTCTATTGTTATTAACAATTTATGTACCATTGCTAGCCGTCATCATCAACTTTGTTTTACCGCTGCCTTTTATCATGTTTACAGCGAAGAATCAGATTAAGTTTACGGCAGCATTCTTTGTTGCAGCCCTTTTTATTTCCTTTATTGCCGGTTCTTTAATGGGCCTGTCAATAACGCTGATATATGGAACAACTGGCGCTGTTATGGGATATTTTATTCAAAAAAATAAAGGGCGGACAAGTATCTTAATTTCAGGGACACTTACCTTTATGATTGGGGCGGTCATCCTTTATGTAATCAGCGTTGCCTTTTTTCAGTTCGATCTGTTTCATGAGATGCTGAAGGCTTTTAAACAGTCAACCATCCAATCACAGGAATTACTGAAATCAGGGATGAACAAAGAGCAATATAAAAAAATCGTAACCCAAAATGAGAACATGCTGGACATGCTTCAGGTCTTAGCCCCAAGTGTGTTAATCATGAGTTCGATTTTTTCTGTGTTTGTCATTCAACTCCTTTGCTTTCCGATTGCTAAAAGGTTTGGCATACCGACGCCGACATGGGGAAAATTCAGAGAGCTTTCTTTACCAAGAAGCCTGCTTTGGTACTATTTAATCGTGCTGGCGGCAAATTTATTATCTCATCCTCAAAAGGGTACTTATTATTATGCTGCCTTAATCAATTTAACGTACATATTAGAATTGTTCATGGTGTTACAGGGATTTGCCTTTTTATATTTTCTTTTTCATCAAAGGAATATTTCAAAAGGTGTCCGTGTGGTCGTAACTATCCTGGCGTTCATTCCAATTTTTCTTTCTATTATAAGAATTTTAGGTATAATTGATTTAGGTTTGGATTTAAGAAAGCGATTTGAGAAAAAAGAGTGATGACTACTGTTAGGAGCTGAAAAAATGCCTGCATTTTTGGAAAAGCGTTCCATTCGTTATCCCTTTTACGGGTTAATAGCCGTTACAGTGGTGCTGCTCATAATCCTGTTTTTATATAATTGGATTCTAAGTTTGGCCGGGCTGTTATTGATGCTTTTTCCGTTATACTATATGTTTGTCATTGACATTCGACAAAGAAAAGAAATAGAAGAGTATATCTCTACCCTATCGTATCGAGTGAAAAAAGTCGGCGAAGAGGCTTTGATGGAAATGCCGATTGGAATTATGCTCATTAATGAAGACTATTACATTGAGTGGGCAAATCCCTTCCTATCATCTTGTTTTGATGAAGATACACTAAATGGGCGCTCCCTATATGATATTGCCGATGCACTAGTTCCGTTAGTAAAGCAGGAAGTAGAAACTGAAATCATTACCCTTCATGATCGGAAGTTCAGGGTTATCCACCGGCATGAAGAACGTCTTCTTTATTTCTTTGATGTAACAGAACAAACAGAAATTGAGAAGAAATATCATGATGAGCGAACCGTGATTGCCGTTATCTTTTTAGACAATTATGATGATCTTACTCAAGGAATGGATGACCAGATGCGCGGCAGCATCAATAATTTGGTTACCTCTATCTTAAATAAATGGGCTCATGATAATGGGATATTCCTAAAAAGGATTTCTTCCGAACGGTTTATGGCTGTCTTTAATGAAAGTATTTTACATATCCTTGAAAAGGGAAAGTTTTCAATACTTGATGAAGTAAGAGAAATGACCTCCAAGCATAATGTATCCTTTACCTTAAGTATTGGCGTAGGTGCTGGGGTCTCCTCCCTTCCTGAACTGGGGTCTCTAGCACAATCCAGCCTTGACCTGGCACTAGGAAGAGGCGGTGACCAAGCGGCCATCAAGCAGCCAAATGGGAAGGTGAAATTCTTTGGCGGAAAGACGAATCCGATTGAAAAACGAACGAGGGTTAGAGCTCGGGTGATTTCTCATGCATTAAAGGATTTGATTCTGGCTAGTGATAAAGTCATCATTATGGGGCATAAAAATCCTGATATGGACTCGATTGGTGCCTCGATTGGTGTTTATAAAGTCGCACAGATGAATCAGAAAGATGCCTATATTGTCGTGAACACTCAGGCGTTAGAAACAGGTGTCAGCCGACTGATGGAGGAAATTCGTAACCACGAACGGCTTTCTTCGCGTTTTATCGGACCGGAAGAGTCATTGGAGATTGCAACGGATAAAACGCTTCTTGTGGTAGTTGACACCCATAAGCCATCCCTTGTGATGGAAGAACGGCTGTTAAATAAAATCGATAATGTAGTGGTTATTGATCACCATCGCCGCGGGGAAGATTTTGTCCATAATCCAATCCTTGTCTATATGGAGCCATATGCCTCCTCTACCTCCGAGCTTGTGACAGAGTTTCTTGAATACCAGCCAAAGCAGGTCAAAATTGAAATGCTTGAGGCTACTGCATTGCTGGCGGGAATCATAGTGGATACGAAGAGTTTTACCTTGAGAACAGGATCCCGGACCTTTGATGCAGCCTCTTACCTGCGGGCGCACGGAGCAGATACTGTGCTCGTACAGAAGTTTTTACGGGAAAGCGTCGATACGTATGTTAAAAGGTCCAAGTTAATTGAATCGGTTTCCTTTTACAGAGATGGAATCGCCATTGCTGCCGGGGAAGAAAATG
The DNA here is from genome assembly GCF_016107705.1 of Neobacillus cucumis. The sequence goes on along the minus strand of NZ_JAEHGC010000004.1, from coordinate 374,121 downwards.
AAATCAATGATCAGGTTCTTATCGCCCAAGCTGCCGACACATTATTAACCATGGAAGGCGTCATTGCCTCCTTTGTGATTTCCAAACGGGGTGAAGGATCGATTGGGATTAGTGCCAGATCGTTAGGAAACATAAATGTCCAAATCATTATGGAAATCATGCAGGGCGGCGGACATTTAACAAATGCGGCAACACAGTTGAACGGTGTTACAATAGAGGAAGCAAAAAACCAATTGAAATTAGCAATTGATGAATATCTTGAAGGGAGTAAGAAGGAATGAAAGTAATCTTTTTGAAAGACGTAAAAGGAAAAGGTAATAAAGGGGACGTCAAGAATGTAGCCGATGGCTATGCACAAAACTTTTTAATTAAACAGGGGTTAGCGATTGAAGCAACACAAGCGAATGTTAGTACATTAGAAGGACAAAAGAAAAAAGAAGCTAAGGCTGCTGCTGAAGAACTAACTGAAGCGAAAAGATTAAAAGAACAATTGGAAAAGGTAACGGTTGAATTAACTGCCAAAGCTGGGGAGGGCGGAAGACTGTTTGGCTCGATCACATCTAAGCAAATTGCCGAGGAGTTACAGAAAAAGCATGGAATTAAAATTGATAAACGCAAAATGGAATTGGGCGATGCAATTCGTACACTGGGTCATACAAAGGTACCTGTGAAGCTGCATCATGAAGTTTTGGCAACCTTGGATGTTCATGTAAAAGAAGTTCACTAATTTTTTACAGTGCGAACTCATCCATAAACATGATAGAATAGAAAACGTGATGAAATGATGTGATCGGTTTTTTACTGGTCACTTTTTTCTTTGTAAGATAAAATATTGTAAAAATATCCTTCTCTAAATAGGAGGTTTAATAGATGAGTGATTTATTTGCAGATCGTCTTCCACCACAAAATATTGAAGCTGAACAGGCTGTTCTTGGGGCGATTTTTCTAGAGCCTGCTTCTTTAACCTTAGCATCAGAAATCTTAATTCCAGAAGACTTCTACCGTGCGTCCCACCAAAAAATCTTTAATGTTATGCTAAAACTTAATGACCTTGGAAAAGCAGTTGACTTAGTCACGGTTTCAGAGGACCTTGCTGCTTCTAAACTTTTAGAGGATATTGGCGGGGTGAGTTATTTAAGTGAATTAGCTGGTTCGGTTCCAACGGCAGCTAATATCGAATATTATGCTAGAATCGTAGAAGAAAAATCATTGCTGCGTCGGTTAATTCGCACAGCTACGACGATTGCTTCTGATGGGTATTCACGTGAGGATGAAGTGGAAACACTATTAAGTGAAGCGGAGAAAAGTATTCTTGAAGTAGCCCAGAGAAAAAATGCAGGTGCTTTTCATAATATTAAGGATGTCCTTGTACGGACGTATGACAATATTGAAATCATGCATCAACGTGCTGGTGAAATTACCGGGCTAGAGACAGGGTTCGTTGACCTTGATCAAATGACGGCAGGCTTCCAGCGAAATGACTTAATCATTGTCGGTGCCCGTCCGTCGGTAGGTAAAACGGCGTTCGCACTAAATATAGCGCAAAACGTTGCCCATAAAACGGGTGAAAATATTGCGATCTTTAGTCTTGAGATGGGTGCAGAACAGCTGGTAATGCGTCTGCTTTGTGCGGAAGGGAATATTGATGCGCAACGGCTTCGTACCGGCTCCCTGACAGAGGACGACTGGGGTAAGCTGACAATGGCAATGGGCAGCTTGTCAAGCGCTGGTATTTTTATTGATGACACCCCAGGTGTCCGGGTTGGTGATATCCGTTCGAAGTGCCGCCGTTTAAAGCAGGAACATGGCTTGGGAATGATCTTGATTGATTACTTGCAGCTTATTTTAGGAAGCGGCCGCTCAGGCGAGAACCGTCAGCAGGAAGTATCGGAAATCTCACGTTCCTTGAAGCAGCTTGCCCGTGAGCTTCAAGTTCCGGTCATTGCCCTTTCTCAGTTATCCCGTGGTGTCGAACAGCGCCAGGATAAACGCCCAATGATGTCCGATATTCGTGAATCAGGTAGTATTGAGCAGGATGCGGATATTGTTGCCTTCTTGTATCGTGATGATTATTATGATAAAGAATCAGAGAATAAGAATATCATTGAAATCATTATTGCCAAGCAGCGTAACGGCCCAACTGGAACCGTTCAATTAGCCTTTGTAAAAGAATACAATAAGTTCGTAAACCTGGAGACACGCTATAATGATCCGCCAGGTGCGTAATATATGGTTAGCCTCTTTATATGGGGCTAGCCTTTTTATTTGTTACTAGATTACTATTTTATTACGAACATATTTTATTAAATATATATAAATTGTTCGTGTTTCGTTTGATTTTTCCTCGGTAAATTGTTAAACTGTGTGATGGGATAAATAAAATAATTAATGGTAGTAAATATTCGGAGGTGCCTTACATGTCATCAGTAGTAGTTGTTGGTACACAATGGGGAGACGAAGGAAAAGGTAAAATTACCGATTTCCTTTCTGAAAATGCAGAAGTAATTGCTCGTTATCAAGGAGGCAATAATGCCGGGCATACAATCCAATTTAATGGCGAAACCTACAAATTGCACTTAATTCCATCCGGAATATTTTCAAAAGAAAAAATTAGCGTGATTGGTAATGGGATGGTTGTTGACCCAAAAGCCCTTGTGACTGAACTTGCTTACTTACATGAAAGAGGGATTGCAACCGATAATCTTCGCATCAGTAACCGTGCGCATGTCATTCTTCCTTATCATATTAAATTGGATGAAGTGGAAGAGGCCAGCAAAGGCGATAATAAAATTGGAACAACAAAAAAAGGAATTGGCCCTGCTTACATGGATAAGGCTGCACGTGTAGGTATTCGGATAGCTGATCTTCTCGACCGTGAAGTTTTTGAAGAAAAGCTTGAGAGAAACCTTGCAGAAAAGAATCGCTTATTTGAAAAGATTTATGAAACAGAAGGATTCACAAAAGAAGAAATTCTTGATGAATATTTTGAATATGGACAACAGTTTAAACAGTACGTCTGCGATACTTCTGTTGTGTTAAATGATGCATTAGATGAAGGCCGTCGTGTTCTTTTTGAAGGTGCTCAAGGCGTTATGCTTGATATTGACCAAGGAACATACCCGTTTGTTACCTCTTCAAACCCTGTTGCAGGTGGAGTAACGATTGGTTCCGGTGTTGGCCCGTCTAAAATTACTCACGTAGTAGGGGTATGTAAAGCATATACTTCTCGTGTTGGTGATGGTCCATTCCCAACAGAATTATTTGATGAAATCGGTAACCAAATCCGTGAAGTCGGCCGTGAATACGGTACGACAACAGGCCGTCCACGCCGTGTAGGCTGGTTTGACAGTGTTGTTGTTCGTCACGCTCGCCGTGTTAGCGGTTTAACTGATTTGTCGCTAAACTCCATCGATGTGTTAACAGGCATTGAAACATTAAAAATTTGTACTGCTTATCGATATAAGGATGAATTAATTACAGAATATCCTGCAAGCTTAAAGGTATTGGCACAATGTGAGCCTGTATATGAAGAATTACCAGGCTGGACAGAGGACATTACAGGCTGCAAATCATTAGATGAACTTCCTGCCAATGCCCGCCACTATGTTGAGCGTGTAACGCAGTTAACAGGAATTCCTTTATCAACTTTCTCTGTGGGCCCAGATCGTAATCAAACAAATATTGTTCGCAGCCCTTGGAGACAAATCTAAATTGATTCTGAAAGTCCTCCTCTTTAGGGGGACTTTTCAATTTTATAAAATATTTTATAAAAAAGTATTGCCTATTATATAGAGTACATGATATTATAAAAAGCGTCGTCACGAAAGATAATAAACGATATGATAAATTAGTTTGAGCCATTAGCTCAGTTGGTAGAGCATCTGACTTTTAATCAGAGGGTCGAAGGTTCGAGTCCTTCATGGCTCACCAAGGTTATTTACGCCAGTAAAATAACCAGTTTTTTTACAACAGTAAAATAAATTTCCATAATATGGCCCCTTGGTCAAGCGGTTAAGACACCGCCCTTTCACGGCGGTAACACGGGTTCGAATCCCGTAGGGGTCATCGGCATTTAGTGGTCAGTGAGTGACTGGCAAGGACGGTTTCCTTGCTGACTGCTATTAATATATATTTGGTCCGGTAGTTCAGTTGGTTAGAATGCCTGCCTGTCACGCAGGAGGTCGCGGGTTCGAGTCCCGTCCGGACCGCCATATAATTTCCTCAGTATCTCAATCGGTAGAGCACGATCGAATAAGCTACTTTGAATCAGCATCAGCGCACCCATCGAGCTGTTGCTTGAATAAGATTTCTGAGATGGGGGCGAAGGACTTACAGCTATTTTGTTGTAGGGGAAAATATTAATATGGCTCAGTAGCTCAGTCGGTAGAGCAAAGGACTGAAAATCCTTGTGTCGGCGGTTCGATTCCGTCCTGAGCCATCCCAAAGAAGTTTGCTTAAGCAAGCTTCTTTTTTATTCCCTAAAAAGTAAAAAACTGCCTAATAAATACACCCCTAATGTAGAAAAATGTCAGTAATTATACAATTTTGTTACATTACCAAGAGGAATCTCCTTTTTTACCTATATTATGGTAAGGTAAAGAAGTCGAAATTTGTAAGAAAATTTTTATTGAAAAATAAATTTAAATAGTGATTGTATCTGTGATTTAGGGGGGATTACATGTTTTATCTCAATGAAAAATTCCGAATACTCAAAATGGCTGCGATATCAGCTATTGTTACATCCTCTTTGCTGCTTGCAAATGGGGCCAATACTTTTGCCGATTCCTCAAATTTAACGACCATACACTACGTATACCTAAACAATACATATATTGGTACAGTTTCAGACAAATCAATCATTGAAAAATTCATTTCAGAAAAAATAAAGGACTTGAAGAAAACCTACAAGGACCTTGATTTAAAATTCAATCCGCAAATTGAGTACATATCTGAAGAAGTTTTCCATTCAACGGCAAACGATCAGGAGACTATTAGCAATCTTGAAAATAGCAATCTATTACAGGCTGATTCCGCTGCTATTTTAGTAGAAGGAACACCTGTGGTCTATTTAGACAGCACCAAAGCAGCTGAAGATGTCATCCAAGAACTTAAACTTCAATATGTGCCAAAGGATCAATTGAAAAGGTTAGAGAAAAGTAAAGCTTCAAGGGAGGCCTCTCTTTCGCCATTGAAGCAAAATGAAACTAGGTTACTCGATGTACACTTTGCCGAGAATGTCTCCATTCATTCAGAAAAGGCAACACCGGAAAAAATATTAACTGCGAAAAGGGCAGTTACCTTATTGCAAAAGGGGACCGTTGAAGAAAAAAAGTATGAAGTTAAAAAAGGCGATGTCCTCGGTTCAATTGCCAATGATCATAAGCTAAAACTTGAAGATCTTTTAGCCTTAAATCCAAAGCTGAAAGACAATCCCGTGTTAAAAATAGGTCAAAGGCTGAACATCACTGTACCTAAGCCTTATGTAAATGTGGTGGTTGAAAAAGAAGTAAGCAAGAAGGAAACCATTCCATATAAGAATGAAGTTGTTACCTCCTCCTCCCTGCCTAAAGGGGAAAAGAAGGAAAGACAAAAAGGTAAAAAAGGTTCACAAGCAGTAACGTATCAAGTTTTATTAGAAAATGGAAAGATCCTCAAAAAAGCGGTTACCAAACAAAAGGTTCTCCAAAAGCCAGTAAAGCATATTGTTGTAAAAGGGACAAAGGTAATCCCTTCCCGCGGTGAAGGCAGTTTTGCCTGGCCAACCGTTGGGGGCTATATTTCCAGCAAGGTGGGATATAGATGGGGACGTATGCATAAAGGGATTGACATTGCCCGTCCTAGCAATCGAACCATTAAAGCGGCAGATAATGGCGTAGTTATTTTCGCAGGCATGGATGGAAGCTTCGGGAATAAAATTGAAATTGATCATCGTAATGGCTTCCATACCATTTACGCGCATATGTCCTCCCTTAAGGTAAGCGCAGGTCAAACGGTTGAAAAGGGCCAAGCAATTGGCATTATGGGGGCAACAGGGGATGCAACTGGTGTCCATCTGCATTTTGAAGTATATAAAAATGGTGCATTAGAAAATCCGCTATCTTATTTAAGAAGATAAATCGTGAAATGGTCTCTAGTGGTCTAGAGGCTTTTTCCATTTTGGCCATTATTGATGGCATTTGTAGCAAATACTACTAATAGATGATTTAAAACGGATTACATGATAAAGTAAAATAGAGTATATATGACTTTATTTAGATAAAGGAGCAATGGGTATGGAGAAAAAAATTCTTGTCGTGGATGATGAAAAGCCGATTGCGGATATCCTACAATTCAACTTAAAAAAGGAAGGCTACAATGTCTATTGTGCCTATGATGGTAATGAAGCAATTAAAATGGTCGAGGAAATCCAGCCGGATTTAATTCTTCTTGATATTATGATCCCTCAAAAAGATGGTATGGAAGTCTGCCGGGAAGTCCGCAAGAAATATGAAATGCCAATCATCATGCTGACAGCTAAGGACTCGGAAATTGATAAAGTACTTGGGCTTGAGCTTGGTGCGGATGATTATGTGACAAAACCTTTTAGTACAAGGGAATTAATTGCCCGTGTAAAGGCTAATTTACGCCGGCATCAGCAGTTTAACACCCCGCCGGAGGAAGAATCAGAAACAAATGAAATTGAAATTGGCTCGCTGGTAATTCATCCTGATGCCTATGTTGTTTCGAAACGCGGCGAAACCATAGAGCTGACACATCGTGAATTTGAACTGCTTTATTATTTGGCTCAGCATATTGGCCAGGTAATGACAAGAGAACATTTATTACAAACCGTTTGGGGTTACGATTATTATGGTGATGTCCGTACTGTGGACGTTACTGTCCGGCGTTTGCGGGAAAAAATTGAGGATAGCCCAAGCCATCCAACTTGGATTGTTACGCGAAGAGGAGTTGGATATTATTTGCGCAATCCTGAACAGGAGTAATGGCCTTCATGAGAAAGGTTGGTTTCTTTCGATCTATAAATGTTAAATTTGTTATTATCTATGTCCTGTTGATTTTAGTTGCGATGCAAATTATCGGGGTTTATTTTGTAAAGCAATTAGAAGAAACACTAAGGACCAACTTCCAAACCTCTTTAACAGAGCGTGTCAATTTGCTTGCTTATAATATTGTTGAAGAAATGGAAAAGGAACGGACACCTGAGGATCCAACACTTGAAGAAGATATAAAAAAGATCCTCAGAGACTTCTCAGCAGTGGATATATCAGAGGTGCGTGTCATTGATGGGCGGTCGATGAAAATCCTTGGGACCTCTGACCCCAATAATCAAGGGGTCGTTGGTCAGCGTTCGACAGAGCTTCGGGTGAAACAAACACTCACATTAGAAGAGGAACAGAGCAGTATTTTAATTGATCCGCAATCAGGGCACAGGATTTGGGTCCTCTCAAAGCCGATTAAATCGGGAAAAAAAGTCATTGGAGCCATTTATCTTGTTGCGAAAATTGAAAATGTCTTTGAACAAATGAAGACAATCAATGGTATTTTTGCAACGGGTACTGGTATTGCCTTAGCGATTACCGCTGTTTTAGGCATTTTACTGGCTCAGACCATCACAAGGCCAATTTCAGATTTGAAAAAGCAGGCCATAGCCATGACAAAAGGGAATTTCTCACGAAAGGTTAAAGTGTACGGAAATGATGAAATTGGTACATTAGCGATGACCTTTAATAATTTAACGAAGAAACTCCAGGAAGCTCAGGCGATGACCGAAGGGGAACGCAGGAAGCTTTCCACCGTTTTATCGTATATGACAGATGGAGTAATCGCGACAGACCGGAAAGGACGGGTTATTTTAATCAATGAACCCGCAGCTGAGATGCTGGATGTTTCACGTGAAACAGTTCTTTCGCAGCCGATTATATCACTTTTAGGGTTAAGTGACACGAATACCTTTGAAGATCTGCTTGAGGAAAAGGATTCGTTAATTTTGGATTATAGTACAAAAACAAAGCCCTATATCCTTCGGGCAAATTTTTCAGTGATTCAAAAGGAGACAGGCTTTGTTAACGGGTTAATTGCTGTACTGCATGATATCACAGAACAAGAAAAAATTAATACAGAGCGAAGGGAATTTGTGGCGAATGTGTCGCATGAGTTAAGAACTCCGCTTACAACGATGCGAAGCTACCTCGAGGCATTGGCAGATGGAGCTTGGAAGGATGAGGAGATTGCCCCAAACTTCTTAGAGGTCACACGAACAGAAACTGAAAGAATGATTCGGCTTGTGAACGATCTTCTCACATTATCGAAAATGGATAGCACGGATTATATGCTTTCTCCTGAGTGGGTAAATTTTGTTAGCTTCTTCCACAGCATCATCGATCGTTTTGAAATGTCGAAGGAACAAAATGTTACCTTTAAAAGGATGCTTCCATCTAATCCAATTTTCGTGGAAATCGATGAGGATAAATTAACACAAGTACTCTATAACATTATTTCCAATGCCCTAAAGTATTCCCCTGAAGGCGGACAAGTCACGTTTTCCATTCAGGAGGAGGAAGGTAGAATTATTGTCAGCATATCCGACCAAGGGATGGGGATTCCGAAAGAAAATATCGGGAGGATATTTGACCGTTTTTATCGTGTTGATAAAGCAAGAACCCGAAAATTGGGCGGTACCGGTTTGGGCCTTGCCATTGCAAAGGAAATTATTAGTGCACATGGCGGGGGAATTTGGGCGACCAGCCAAGAAGGAAAAGGAACGGTTATCTCTTTTTCACTACCGTACGAGGGATCCGAAGAGGATGAGTGGTCATGAGATACGAGAATATAAAGTCTGTAATATTATCGCTTTTGGTCTTAATTAGCATCGTGTTAACTTGGAATTTGTGGACATATCAGCCCAATTATGAAACGATGAAAAACACTAATACAGTTGCCGAAGTATCGTTAAGTGAGAAGCAGGAAGTTCAAAAAATCCTAAGGCCCGATCAAATTTTATATCATATCGGCGGCCATCATTATGGAACCTCTAATACAGATGAACTTGAGGAAATCATAAAGCAGTTAGGTCAGTGGACCTTTTTAAATGTTGAAAATTACACGGAAAAGGCAGGAAATATAAATAATCTCGTTCATGGAAATGGTAAGGCGGAAATTATATTTCCTGGTGAGATTCCTATCTCTTTATACCGGAGTGTTCTTAATTTTGAAGAGCGTAAAATCCCATCCTTTAACTTTGACCGAATTGTGATTAATGTTGAAAATTCCAGCAAGGACTTCGGAACGGTTTACTTTGTATCTTCTGAACATCAACAGGTGTTTATCAGTCATATTTCATCTGCCTTATTGAAGGGATTTCAGAAGGATTTTTATAAAAAGGCAGTGAATTTACCAAGGTATTTTGCCTATAAGCCCACAGCGAAACGGACGATTTTTTTACCTGAAAGTGAAACGGAAATGATGGAGTATCGCTATTTACCGATCACTCTAGATTCTAATGAATTCAAAGAGGCATTGTTTAGCGACCCAAGCTTTGTGCAGAAAAGCATGCTTCCGCACGGTGAAGAATATACGAATGATTCAAGTAAAATGAACGTCTATTATGACAGCAATATGCTAGTTTATGTAAATCCGACAGTAGATAGCGAATATACGTCCAATTCTTATGACTTAGTAAAAAAGAGTATTGATTTTGTGAATGAACATGGCGGCTGGACGGATCCTTATCGTTATGTTTCAAAGGATGATTATGAACAATCCGTCGTCTTTCGGTTATACAGTATGGACGGTTATCCTGTCCATAATGATCAGGGCGCATCAGAAATTAAGGAAGTTTGGGGAAAAAATGAAATTATGAAATATATAAGACCGAATATTTCCCTAGATTTGCCGCTTCGTTCTGAAACGAAGAAAATGATTCTCCCTTCCGGACGAGAAGCATTAAAATTTTTAGAAGACCGAAAGAATTTCAATCCTGATCTATTGAAGAAGATTGAGCTGGGATACAGGATGGAGCGGGATTCAAAGGAAAACAAAATAATCCTCTTAGAACCTGCTTGGTTTTATCAGTATGATGATACTTGGGTGCAGATCACGATGGAAGACCAGGGAGGATTCAAGCATGGATTGGAGTAAAATAAAAACCATTTTTATTATAACCTTCTTAATTTTGGATGTTTATCTGCTCTTTCAATTCTTGAAAATCCGCGATGCGAACAAATATGAATTAATTACGGAAGCATCCTTTGAGGAAAAACTGAAGGCTGATGAAATTAAATATGGGGATTTACCGAAAGCACCCATTAAGGCACAATATTACAGTGCAAAGCCAAAGAAATTCAAGAAGAGTGATTTAAACCGTTTAGATGGGGAAGCCGCTGTTCTAAAGGATGAGACAACGATCCAGGCGAAACTCGAAAACCCATTACAGCTGAGCTCAAAATTTGAACCAGCTGATCTTTCTGCTTTTTTAAAAAGCGATGTTCTTTACGGGGACCAGTATCAATTTTGGGAAGAAAATGATAAACAAAAAACGATTACCTATTTTCAACAATATGATAGTTACCCTTTATATCATAATATCAATGGTATGATTACGTTTCATTTGAATAAAGACAATCAAATTGTTTCCTACGAGCAGACTTATTTAGAGGGAATTGAAAAACTTACGGCTAAAGAGGAAATCCTCCCTCCTTTAAAGGCAATTGAAACCCTGCATCAAAAAGGGATTCTTAAACCAAAGAGTACGATTACAAAGGTTGAACTGGGATATTCCACCTTAATACAGCTTGCAGCCTCTCAAGTGCTGGCACCGACATGGCGTTTTGTTGTCGATGATAAAGAGAGCCTGTTTGTAAATGCATTTGAAGGACAGATTATTCAATTTAACAGCGACGAAAAAAATGTAGTGGAGTGAAATAGAATGTCATTGCGTTATAGCATATTAGCGAGTGGAAGTACGGGGAATGCACTATATGTTGAGTCCGATGAACATTCCTTTTTGGTAGATGCCGGGTTTAGCGGAAAACAGATGGAAGGACTATTTGGGCAAATTGACCGGGACATAAGTAAGCTCTCGGGGATTTTTGTTACTCATGAGCACAGTGACCATATTAAGGGTGTCGGTGTGCTTGCACGTAAATATAAGCTTCCTGTTTACGCAAATGAAAAAACCTGGCGGGCAATGGACGGTTTAGTAGGAGAGATTCCGACTGAGCAAAAATTTGTTTTTAACATGGAAACGGTAAAAAGTTTTGGGGCCGTTGAAATTGAATCTTTTGGCGTTTCACATGATGCAGCTGAACCAATGTTTTACGTTTTTCACCATTCCGATCAAAAGCTTGTATTAATTACGGATACGGGATATGTCAGCGACCGGATGAAGGGAATAATCACGAATGCGGATGCTTATATTTTTGAATCGAACCATGATGTGCAAATGCTGCGGATGGGCAGATATCCTTGGAATATTAAGCGGAGAATTTTAAGTGATGTCGGCCATGTCTCCAATGAAGATGCTGCAGTGGCAATGAGCGAAGTGATTGGTGACAAAACGCGCAGGGTCTATCTTGCCCATTTAAGCCTTGATAATAATATGAAGGACTTAGCGCGGATGTCCGTGTCGCAAACATTACAAAGCCGCGGTTTAATTGTTGGAGAGCAGTTTGACCTCTATGATACTGACCCAAAAACTCCTACTAATTTGACTGCCGTATAGAATAGCTGATTTACAAAAGAGCGGGGCTATCCTCGCTCTTTTTGTGTAAAAGTGAAGTCTAAAATGTGTCTAATAATGGAAGAATACTGTAAGAAATTGCATTTTTTTATAAATCGCTGTTTAGAAGAGTATAATTGTACATATAAGCCAAAATAAACGATAGCAGCTTTTCGAAAGAGAGGGAATCGGTAAATGGGTTATTATGATGATCATTCAAATGGACGTTATCGAGAAAAAAGAGGCAGAGGTGGCTTTTTCTTCTCCAGTTTGGTTGGAGCGGTTATTGGAGCCGTTTTGGTAGTTATGTTTATTCCGAACTTAGCAAATTCAGGCGTTCTCCCCTACGATATTCAACCTAAAAATCAGGTTTCAACCGAAACAGGCACGAATAACCAACAAGGTTTTGTACAGCAAAATGTGTCCTATAATGTAACAACCAATACAACAAAAGCCGTTGATCAAGCAGGTCCGGCAGTTGTAGGAATTACCAATATCCAATCGACTCAATTTTGGTCTGACAACGGGAAAAAGTCAGAAGAAGCAGCTGGGACGGGATCCGGTGTTATTTATAAAAAAGCTGGAAATAAGGCTTTTATCGTCACGAACCACCACGTGGTGGAAGGGGCTACAAAACTTGAGGTGAGTCTAACCGACGGGACAAAAATCCCTGCAGACCTTCTGGGCAGTGATATTTGGACGGATTTAGCCGTTCTTGAAATTGACGCCAGCCATGTTAAAAAAATTGCCCAATTTGGAAATTCCGATGAACTAAAAATGGGCGAACCGGTTATTGCGATTGGGAACCCACTTGGTCCTACCTTCTCCGGTTCGGTGACACAGGGAATTGTTTCAGGATTAAAACGGACAATTCCGGTAGATATCAATCAGGATGGGATTATTGATTGGCAAGCAGAGGTTTTACAAACAGATGCCGCCATCAACCCTGGTAATAGCGGCGGTGCCTTAGTCAATATTGCCGGCCAGGTGGTTGGAATCAATTCGATGAAAATATCTCAAGAGGCGGTTGAAGGAATTGGCTTATCGATTCCAATTAACTCCGCAAAACCGATTATCAATGATTTAGAGCAGTATGGAAATGTAAAACGGCCATATATGGGTGTCGATTTAAAATCCGTTTCTGAAATTCCCGCTTACTATCAAGAGGAGGCACTCAAATTGCCGAGGGATGTAAACTATGGTGTAGCCCTTCGTGAGGTCGTACCGAATTCACCAGCCGATCAGGCAGGCCTAAAGGAACTAGATGTCATTGTAGAAATGGATGGAAAGAAGATAAATGATGTCTTAGACTTAAGGAAACATTTGTATCAAAGTAAGAAGATTGGTGAGCAAATGAAAATAAAGTTTTACCGAGGTGGGAAATTAAACGAAACAACGTTAAAACTGATCAGTGATAAAACACAGTAAGTTGTAAGGCAGGAGGTGAAGGACCACCCTCCTGCTTTATTTTATGGTAACATGGATGAGGTTCAGTATGACTGATTGATTTAAAGTAAAAAATAAGGTAAGAGAAAATATTTTTCGAAGGGTGAAGTTAAGGATGATTTATTGCTGCGAGGAACATGTGGATATTGCATTGGATACGGTTGTGAACGAACATGAAACATTTCCGTTATTAACAAAACTAGATGTGGATAATTTATCAACAAGCTGTGAATATTGTCGAAATAGCGCTGTATATATAGTGGCGAACAAGTGATTCCATACAAGATGTGGATAAAAATTGTGTATATGTGGATAACTCCTGTGGATATCTTGTTTGTAAGCTGTTTGTAATCAATTTGAAAAGGGCTGTGAATTGTGAATATCTCGATTGTGACGGTTGGCAAATTAAAAGAGAAATATTTAAGGCAAGGAATTGATGAGTATTTAAAGCGATTGTCCGCCTATGCAAAGGTAGAAGTGATTGAGGTAGCGGATGAAAAGGCACCGGAGGAATTAAGTGAATCAGAAATGTTACAGGTCAAACAAAAAGAAGGCGAACGGATTTTGGCCAAAATCAGTCAGGATGCCCATGTGATTGCCTTAGCGATTAACGGAAAAATGCAATCTTCGGAGGAACTGGCAGATACATTAGATAAGTTAGCTACATACGGAAAAAGTAAAATTGCCTTTGTGATTGGTGGTTCGTTAGGGTTGAGTGACGAAGTAGTGCGGAGGTCGAATGAACAGTTATCTTTTTCGAAGATGACTTTCCCCCATCAACTGATGCGGTTGATTTTGGTGGAGCAGATTTATCGGGCGTATCGGATAAATCGAGGGGAACCTTACCATAAATAGAGGCAGTTTTTATATAGCTAAATTATGTATCTAAAGACTATATAAACAACCTCGCTCTTTAGGGGTTTGGGGGTTGTTTATATGGTCATTTTTATATTTTTATTTTACGTTTCTCGTAAAATAGGAAGGGTGCAACAACGGAAGGAACCGCCAGATTTAATGATTTCTGTGATATCCACCTCAATAACTTCAAATCCCCGGTTACGAAGCTGTTTGTTTACCTTCCCGTTGACCGGCAGACTAAATACCCGTTTGTTGCCTATACTTAATACATTTGTGCCCAATTGAAATTGTTCTTCTTGCGAAACTTCAATTAATTCATAGCGTGAAGCAAAAAACTCGATGTTTTTTTTCGTTAAGGCATTTGGGTAAATAAGGGCCACTTCAGGGGATACGACATTAAATATACAATCTAAATGTAGGTATTTATCTTTAAATGGGATGGTGATGACATTGAATTGAGTCAACAGACTCTGTAAATGTTCAGCTGCTTTTTGATCCGTCCGATTGCTGAGCCCCACGTAAATTGTTTCTCGATCAATCACAACATCTCCACCTTCAATTCGTTCCTCGTATAAATTATAATAAGAGATTTCTTCATCCTCCAGCCATTGTTTTAATACGTTTTCCTCCCCTGCACGAACATCCGTTGCCATCTTGGCAACAAAGATTGTTTGCCCTAGTGTAAAACCAATATCCCGAGTAAATACTTGTTCAGGATATTTTTTATGGTAAGGCAATAAAATAACTTCGATACCATGTTTCTTTAGTGTTTTGACAAATTCACCGTGCTGTTCGAGCGCACGCTCAATATGGATTCCTTCATTTTTAAAATGCTCTTGCGTTTCATTAATTACTTCGCGGATTGTCATATATTGAGGCTGACAAAGGATTACTCGTTTTAATACATCGTATTCACTCATGCAAAAAGTCTTGTTGTTAGTTATTGGGCTTTCTGTCATTTTTTTGCCCTCCTGTATTCTCTTTTTAATCTAGGTTTTCCTACAACGTTCGTTATTATTTACTAACGAACAGGAGGAAAATCTCTTTCACATAGAATCTTTGATGAAAGGATCTTTTTGTTTAATAATTTAACTGACGGGAAAAAGAATAATAGTAAAAAAACCGCCAGTTTAACAGGTGCGGTGAACCGTATCATAAGTAAATGAGTTTATTTAATATTGTTTCTATTAGACTGTACATATGTTAAACAGTGCCTGTCGCCACCCACATTTTGTCAATTTTTTTGACATTATTCGGGGGAGTGAAAGGCACTGTTTATTATTAAAAAATTAGAATCAATATTGTTAAATATCCAGACCCAAAAATCCTCTAAGTCTGGTGAAAAAACGATTCACCTTTCTCATTTTTAAGTTCTCCTTTGTAGTTTTTTGTTGTGCCAACGAATTATATTTAGATTAAATACTAAATGATGGACAAATTAACCTGTCCTCTTAAGGATTAACCGAATAAACTATTATAGTCCGATAGAAAGGAAGTGAAATCGATGAGCAACAAAACTAACCAACCTAATTTCACTGCCACGTTAAGACAGGAGTTTTCTTTTTATGCGAACGATGAAACTCTCAACATGATTTTAAGAGATATCGCAGCTCAAGGAGTAACGATCATTGCCTTTACAATAAATAAGTTGGACATGGGTAACGTTAACTTTGTCCGAATGGTTGTCGGTCCTCTCAGTTCGAATAGTTCCCGTGCTAACTCGGTAGCTCGGGACGCCCTTCGTTCTGCAGGCGTAAGATTCCATCAAGAGGAAGTCATCCAGATTATTGTAACACCTGCCCCAGGAATCTTAAGCCGTATTTTACACTCCTTATTCCATCACGTGGTAGTGTTCGCTGCATACAGTGGTGCGAATTCCATCATCCTGAATGTCTCCAATAACCAAACAGCCCTTAAATTATTAAAGCAAGATAACATTATTCGCTAAGACTGTAAGTGCCTAATTGTGAGAACAATTAGGCATATTTTACTGTCATCTCCCGCATTTAGTCGTATTCATGATTTCGAGTGCCTGTCGGAAAGACAAAGGAAAAATTAGATATACTACGGGGAACCGTATCATAAATAGAGTATATTAATTTTTCCCAACATAATAAAAAAATGATTAAACCAGTGGAATAGTTAAAATTATTTAAGCAAAAAGCCTCTCTGCAAATGCAGAGAGGCAAAAAAATTAATAAATATTTATATTTTATTATGTTACCTTTAAGCAATTTCCTGCTGAAAACAAGGGTCATTGAAATATACAACTTCAGAGATAATTTTACTGCCCTTCATGTTTTTAAGAGCCTCTCTTGCTTCTTCTTCAGTTTCAAATTCAAACATGGAAATATTTGAATCTAAATAACGAGTTATAATCCACATAAAAATTCCTCCTATTTTTGAAATTATTTCTGTCCCCCAGACAGGACATCTATAAATATGGTTAAAGAGAAAATATGCTATGTTAAACCATAAAGGTGATTGGGTTATAATGAATCTCAATCTAGGGTAAAAAGACGATTATTAATTGCTACGGGTCAATGATAATGCAATAATGGA
This sequence comes from Neobacillus cucumis, assembly GCF_016107705.1. The sequence continues at coordinate 357,539 of NZ_JAEHGC010000004.1, read as the reverse complement.
AATAAATAAAATGCTAAAAATTTATAATAAGATATAAAAAACTTTTATATGGCAAAAAATAGGAGGGAATCGTGGATTACCGTGATTGGGAGATACTGAAGGTCCTCTATAGTCAGAAGAACCTAACGAAAGCAGCAAGGCTTTTGTTTATTACACAGCCTGCATTAACCAATCGTTTAAAGCACATGCAGGAGGAATTAGGTGTCAAAATTGTAACCCGTGAAAGCAGAGGGATCCATTTCACCCCAGAGGGAGAATATCTTGTTCAGTGTGCCGATAATATCCTTGCACAATATAACAAAATAGTAGAGCATGTCCGGAATATGAGTCAAACGTCTGGCAATGAAGTGGTAGGAACAATGAAATTGGGGGTATCCAACTTCTTTGCCAATTATGAACTGCCCTATATTTTGAAATTATTTAAAAGCCAGTATCCTCATGTGGAATTTAAAGTGATTACAGGCTGGAGTAAAGATGTAACGAAACTTATACACAATAAGGATGTTCATATCGGATTTGTTCGCGGTGACTATAGCTGCAGAGGACTGAAGAAGCATTTATTATTTGAAGAAACCGTTTCTGTTACCTCGAGGGAAGCGATTGATATTGCGGATTTGCCGAATCTCCCCAGAATTGACTATAACGGAGATTTCTTATTAAAATCATTAATTGATAATTGGTGGGCCGAAAATTTTTCACAGCCGCCTTTTATCAGTATTGAAGTGGACCAGGTTGATACATGTAAGGAAATGGTTATAAATGGTTTAGGCTATGGCTTCTTGTCCAGTCGTATACTTAATGAAATAGATGATTTATATAAAATAGTTTTAACCAACCAAAAAGGAAATCCTATTTTACGCAGAACATGGATGTATTACCATAAGGAATCCTTAGAATGGAATGTTGTGAAGGCTTTTGTGAACTTTATTGAGACATTGAATAATCCTGTGAATAATGAATTAAGGGAGAGCAATAGATGAATCGAAGAATAGTGGTTACTGGTATTGGGGCTGTCACTCCCTTGGGGAATGATGCGAAAACAACATGGAATAATATTAAAAATGGTGTATCTGGAATTGGCCCGGCAACGATATTGGATGCAGAAAAAGTTGATATTAAAATTGCGGCAGAAGTAAAAAACTTTGCACCAGAAGAATTTATGGATAAAAAAGAAGCAAGAAGAATGGGCCGTTATAGTCAGTTCGCTGTTGCTGCAAGTAAAATGGCTGTTAAGGATGCAGGGATTCACATCGGCGTGGACATTCAGCCCGAACGGGTCGGAGTTTGGATTGGGTCAGGAATTGGCGGTCTGGGTGAGTTTGAGGAACAACATCGGAAATTTCTCGAAAAAGGTCAAAGAAGGGTGAATCCGTTTACGATTCCGATGTTTATCCCAGACATGGCAGCAGGACAAGTTTCCATCGAACTTGGGGCAAAAGGAATTAACAATTGTTCCGTCACAGCATGTGCATCGGGCGCGAATTCAATCGGTGATGCCTTCCGCGTGATCCAAAAAGGCGATGTAGAAATGATGATTGCCGGCGGGACAGAAGCAACTATTACAGATATGACCGTGGCCGGATTTTCGAATATGACTGCTCTTTCGAAAAATCCTGATCCAACATCTGCAAGCCGGCCTTTTGATAAGAATCGTGATGGATTTGTTATCGGGGAAGGTGCTGGAATTTTGGTATTAGAAGAATTAGAGCATGCCCTAGCTCGTGGTGCTCACATATATGGAGAACTGATTGGATATGGTGCTACAGGAGATGCTCATCATATTACAACACCTGCACCTGAGGGAGAGGGTGCACAACGGGCCATGAAACTAGCATTAGCGGATGCCGGTATCCCTCCGGAGCAGGTGGACTATATCAATGCTCATGGCACATCCACGTATTATAATGATTTGTATGAAACATTAGCGATCAAGGAAGTTTTCAAAGAACATGCGTATTCGCTTTCGGTAAGTTCGACAAAATCGATGACAGGACATTTGCTTGGAGCAACGGGTGCTATTGAGGCGATCTTTTCATTATTAGCCATCAAGGAAGGGATCCTCCCTCCAACGATTAATTATGAAACCCCTGATGAACAACTTGATTTGGATTATGTCCCCAATTTTGCTAAAAAGAGGGATGTTCAAGTCGTGCTTTCAAACTCATTAGGATTCGGCGGACATAATGCCACATTAATTTTTAAAAAGTTTAGTAAATAGGACAAATTAATAGGAGATGAAAAAACCAAGGACACAAACCTGGCAAGAAGCTGGGTTTAAACCTTGGTTTTTCTGCCTTCATAAGTCATGTGGATGGACTTTCCTCTTTTTACAAGCTTTTAAACACCTTAAAACCTATCAAAATATTTTAATCTTTAAATATTAGTGATACACTATAAATAGGTTATAAATGAAATCATCCAGAAAAGATGTGCGACTAGGTGCGCAGGCTTGCTGTAATGCCTAAGCGGAACCACCTACATCCTTTCTGCAATTCTTAGGGGATAAGGGACGGTAATAATGAGTAACAAACAAACTAATACAGACGTTATCTTAATTGGTGCCGGAATTATGAGCGCTACTTTGGGGACACTTTTGAAAGAATTAGTACCGGACTGGAAGATTACAGTGTTTGAAAAGCTCGAAAAAGCGGGAGAGGAAAGCTCTAACGAGTGGAATAATGCAGGAACAGGGCACGCCGCTCTGTGTGAGCTTAACTACACTGTTGAAAAACCAGACGGATCAATAGATATTAGCAAAGCAATCAGAATAAATGAACAGTTCCAGCTTTCAAGACAGTTTTGGTCCTATCTTGTAAATAAAAATCTCATAGATAATCCGCATGACTTTATCATGCCATTGCCTCATATGAGTTTAGTACAAGGGGAAGAAAATGTAGAGTTCTTGAAAAAACGTTTTCAAGCGCTTTCAAACATTCCACTGTTCGAAGGAATGGAATTTTCTGAGGATCCAGAGAAATTAATGGAATGGATTCCACTTATTATGGAAGGCCGTACATCGCAGGAAGCAATCGCGGCCACCAAAATCGACTCTGGAACGGATGTCAACTTTGGTGCTTTAACCCGCATATTGTTTGATCACTTAAAGAATCAAAACGTTGATATTAAATACAACCATCAGGTAAATGATATTAAACGTACTAGCGACGGCTCATGGGAATTGAAAGTGCGTAACGCTAGTGGCGAAGTTGAACGCCATACGGCAAAATTCATCTTTGTCGGCGGCGGTGGCGGATCTTTGCCGTTACTGCAAAAAACGGGTATTCCGGAAAGTAAACATATTGGAGGATTCCCTGTAAGCGGGCTATTCCTGGTTTGTAACAATCCGGAGGTTGTGAATCAGCATCATGCAAAAGTATACGGTAAGGCTAAGGTTGGTGCTCCTCCAATGTCTGTGCCGCATCTTGATACACGATTTATCGAAAACAAAAAATCGTTACTATTTGGACCGTTTGCTGGCTTCTCACCAAAATTCTTAAAAACTGGTTCAAATATGGATTTATTAAGTACGGTAAAACCGAATAATGTTTTCACGATGTTAGCCGCAGGTGCAAAAAACATTCCATTGACAAAATATCTGATCCAGCAACTGATGTTATCGAAAGAACAACGGATCGAAGAGTTACGGGAATTTATTCCCAATGCGAAAAGTGAAGATTGGGATATCGTTGTAGCGGGCCAACGTGTACAAGTTATAAAAGATACGGAAGCTGGCGGTAAAGGGACACTTCAATTTGGTACGGAAGTGGTTAGTGCCGCTGATGGTTCTGTTGCTGCACTCCTCGGTGCTTCTCCGGGTGCTTCGACTGCCGTTCACGTCATGCTTGAGGTAATAAAAAAATGTTTCCCGCAACATCTAAAAGCGTGGGAACCGAAAATAAAAGAAATGATTCCTTCTTATGGAAAGTCACTAGTGGATAACCCAGAGCTTTTCCACGAAGTTAATAGTTTTACAGCGTGGATGCTTGGTCTAAGCAATGGTCGCTCACCTATTGACAATGAGAGAGATTTACAGAAAGAGTTACGAGATTTAGAAAAAGAAACGGTATCAGTTTAAAACGGTTAGAAAAAGCATCTTTATAGATGCTTTTTCTTTCGTTTATAAAAGTAATCGTAAGCATTCATGTTGATACTAGATAAACAACATAATACTGTAAGGCGGCGGGGGCCATACCCCATTCTATCCTTTTATATCCACCGTTTCCCTCCTGAACCGCGGCAAGAAAGGCTTCCTCTGGACAATTAATCCCTTGTGTTTTCTCGAATGATATTCTAGTATTCCCTCACCTAATGAAACAAAGGATAACATGGATAGGGTAATAAATAACGAGCTAAATAGAGGGACCCATGGAAAGGCATCAAAATCGATTAGGACATCAAATAAAAACATCGGCCAGATCATGGCTGTGTTATCGATTAAGTAAGCACCGTTTATTTGTTGGACAAGGGCCTGGGAGATAAAAATTCCAAAGATTCCAAGCTGGCCTAGCAAAAATAACATACTCCCTAAATGCTGCACAAAGTAGGCAACCCACTGAGGATAGCAGCCGGGCCAATAATATTGTTTCCATAGTCCGAATGGTTTCGAACCGACCACAATTCCAGCCTCATAATAGGTTTCTTTTTGAATCAATAAGACCCCTTTGTAGACGACCTCTCCTACTTTTCCTAACTCAAATAGAATAAGAAAGCTAATCATCCAAATAGTGCGGTGAGGAGAAAGGATAAAAAATGGAATCGTTGACACGATAATAAAGTAAAAAAAGACAGGTATTCTTGAAAACAAATAATTCCACGCCTGTAAAAGCACCCTGAAAAAGGTCAAATGGGCAGAAGCTGCACCGAATGGAATGGCAAGTAAAAAGGTGATCAAGGAAATCGTAAAAACAATACTTAAGGTCCCGCGCGTCCCCATAATGAGAGCACTATAGATATCCCTGCCAGATTTATCAGAGCCTAACAAGAAATCCTTATTTGGGGCAAAGGGCGGGAGGATAAAATCCAGATTGCTTTCGGGACCGACTATATATGTATGAGGAGTAACATTTTTATCAACATTCGGCAAATAAGGGCCAAGCATAAAAATGATGGCAAAGATACTGCAGCCGATTAGACCAATCCATAAAGAAGGTATTTTTCGCATTATAATCTTTCCCCCTTTTTTGGATTCAGGAAAAATTCAAGGAGCTGTTGAGTCCATTGTGCGAAAAGTAAAAGAGCCATAATTAATAAACTAAAGCCGATAACGGCGGGGACATCAATCGGGAAAGCCTCCCCTGCAAAAAATTTACTTTTAATATGGATGGCCGCGATTAGGCGATACCCAATCCCATGATATGAGGTTAAAAATTCGACGATGAACATACCGGAAAATAACGTTAAAATAACAGGCATAAAATGCTGAAGCAATTTTGGATAGCAATTTTTTAGAATATGCCTCCAAAGAATCACCCGATCAGGAACCCCTTTTGCTTTTGCTGTCTTTATATAATCCTTTTCATCTTCCTCATCTAATGCTTGATAGGTGTACTTTGCGATAATAAATGCTGGATACATGCTTAAAAATAGGATGGGAAGAAAGATACTGTACCATTTGTCATTTCCATATAGGTCTACTCTTGGAAGAAGGCTGTGGCTTATGGCGAGAGATAGGAAGGTCTGAAAAAGGAAAATGAGGAAAAAGTCAGGAACAGCCTGCCCTAGCCAAGTAGATCCTCTCCCGAATAATCGCCCTATTTTATTATTTTGAAACTGATAATCGAAGACACCTTTATAGATTCCGATCATGATACTAAGCAACATTGCGGGAAGGAGAATGGCAATGCTTCTTTTAAAATAAAGGAGAAGTTCTGTTTCGACTGGTTGATTAAACACCGTTGTTCCGAGGCTTTTCTTTGTTTTCACTTCTTTAACATAATCATAAATATTTTGTTTATAACCATCCCAAGTAAAATGGTAGGACATGACATCCTTCACACCTACACGATGGGATTCCGTCTCCCGCGGCAATAAAACAACTAAAACTAAGATGATGGCCATGCATGCCCAAAGTATAAGACTACCGAATAAGCGTAAAAAAAGATGCATTTACCCGTTTACCTCCAAAATCAATCAACCATATTTTGTTAAATTTATACTGACTATAATAATTATTACATAAATTTTACCATAAAATTACATATTTTAATATTTTGATAATTTATAATTTTACTAGGGTGGAAATTTCCAAGAACAGAAGGCTCAAAAAGGCAAGTTGTCTTATTGAATGGAGAGGAAGGTATGGATGTTTAAGATAAAAAACGGTAAAACTACAATTTTGTGCTTGATTCCAAAGATTCTTCAACTATTTTTAAATATGTCCCTCGTCTTACTAGGAATTATTTTATCTATTTTGCTAGTTAAGGAGTTAATTATTTTTATTCAGATTTTAGTTGAGGGTGGCAATAATGATTTTAAAATTTTCCTTGCCAATATCCTAATTTTCTTTTTATATTTTGAGTTTATTTCGATGATTGTAAAATACTTTAAAGAAGAATACCATTTCCCGATTCGATATTTCATCTATATTGGCATAACGGCAATGGTAAGAATCATTATTGTTGATCATGAACATCCAGTAAATTCTTTATTTTATGCTTTCATCATTTTAATCCTAATCATTGGGTATTTCATCATTAATTTTACTCCTCGTGAAAGGCCGGATAGCGCCATGAATAATAAAAAATAGGATTCATGTGAACCGGTTAATAGAGTCAAGTCAGGACATGGAATTTGTACCCCATGTCCTGATTATCTAGATGGCCGGTTCCTAGGAAGTTCCCATTACTTTTTCACCTTTAGGTTGTGTATTATGTGGATTCGGTTCTAATGTAATGCCAATATCATCAAATAAGTAATTTTCCGGCAGGCGGTAGGAAATCAGGCCATTGCCGTTCTGATCAGGCTTTAAAGTACCAGCATTTTGGCGATTACCATTCTTTAACAGCCAAACCTGATACACTTCCTCATTTCTCGCCATTGGCATATTGGTTAACTCAATGACGAGGCTTGTATTCCGGCCTTCTTGAAGGAGATAGGCGATACCGTTTGCAGAAGAAGCTAAATCCTGCCCTTTTAAGTGATAGGTTCTAACAATTTGTGAAGGAGAAATTGCTTTGTTTTCTAATGCAGTAATCGTGTTCCTCAAATGGAAATTACTCCATAAAATACCGATTAAACCTATAACTAAAAAGGCGGTAATACCAAAGGATAATGGTGAAAATTGCTTTGCTAAGAGGTTAAGGAAGGGCTGTTTTTTATCTTTCATATCTTGCGTTTGTGGTTCACTCTCCTGAAAAATAAAGTCCATGACCTCTGATTTAAGTGATTTTGGGACGTCCACTTCTTTGAAATCGTACGAAAGCCTCTGCCATGTGTTATGCAGGGAGTCTACTTCATTCTGACAGTTGAGACATGTTTTAAGATGACGCTCAAATTGATGTTTTTCATATTCAGTCAGTTCATCAATGATATATAAAGACAGATTGTCGCATTTATTTTCCATGACGAACCCCTCCTGTTTCTTCTTCAAATAAATTCCGCAGTTTTTTTAAGGTTTGATGCAGGCGACTTTTAATAGTGCCGAGAGGTTTTTCCTCCAGCTTGGCAATCTCACTTAAGGAGTACCCCTCCCAATATAATAAGTTAATAAGACGCTTCTGTGGTTCAGAAAGAAGCCGTTTTGCTTCTTGAATTTCTTGCTTTAAAAGATTTCTCGAGACTTGCTGGGATACATCCTCTATTTCTCGGTCATGTATTTGCATCCATTCATGAGGCTCTAGACGAACCGTTCCTGATTGTTTTTGTTTTTTTCGAATGAGGTCAATTGCGATATTTCGGGTAATCGTGAGAAGCCAATTGGCAAATTTCCCTTGTTTCGAGTTGTATGTACTTTTTGTTGTCCATAGCCGAAGAAAGACTTGCTGGACAATTTCCTTTGTTTCCTCCATATCACCTTTTGTCATTTTTAAAGAAAAACCATAAACAAGTTTTACATAACGGTCATACAATTCTTCAAGTGCAGGGCGATGATTCTGGATAATTAATTCAATTAGTTCCTCATCTGTTTTCGATTTCAATTCCAAACGCTCCCCCTTTTTTAAAATTCTATCTATTCAGTATAAAATAAGAATAAATAAAGTTGAGCGAAAAAAAGAACTGCTGCAAAGAACAGTTCTTTAGTAATATGAATTAGGGCGCCAATGTAGTAGTACTATTGACAAGGAACCAAACACCTTTTACCCCTTGCCCGTTAACATCGCCAGAAGCTTTATCTTTTACAAAGTAGTAAAGCGGGTAGCCCTTATAGGTTACCTGGTTTTTACCTGTGTCATCGCGATGAATCGTGCCAAAATCTCCTTTATTAAACCCTTTGGGAACCTCGATGTGATCTGAATAAAAGGCAGGCCAGTTTTGAAGACATTCGCCTTTACAGTTTGTTATATTGGGATTATCCTTGGCGAAGTAGTAAAGTGCCATGCCTTTAGAATCTGCAAGATATTCCCCCGCCTTTTTATTATCCATAACCTTCAAAGCCGTGGCAGGTTGACTTGCGGCCACTTTGACCTGGGTACTCGCCTCTTTGTCTTTTTTTTCAGTGCTGCATCCAACTAAAAGGACCCCTGCTAATAAAAGAAATGAGAATAACCAACTCCACTTTTTCATGCTTTATTCTTCCTCCTCTAAAATCATTCTTTACATTAAAAGAAACGAAGGAATGGCGAAAGCGGTTCGATTCAAAATAGACTTTTTTCAAATTAATTTGGATAATTTCAAAAAGGGCATAAATACCAAAGAGGTAACAAAGGTTAGGAAGGGTTTAAGGCATATTGCAGCTTGAAATGGATAAGCATTCGGATGGTGACAAGGATTAATTTTACGATATAGTGGAGGAAAGAATCAGATGAATGAGGAGGAATTTTTGTGGAGATACGTTTGAGCACGTTTGTGGAAACAACTCCGGACGTTCAAACAGGTGAGGTAACCAGCCATGCCCAACGTATACGTGAAGTAGTTGAGGAAATTGTCCTAGGCGATCAGGTTGGCCTGGATGTTTTTGGAGTTGGTGAACATCACAGGAAAGATTATGCGGCTTCTTCCCCCGCAGTCGTTCTGGCTGCTGCAGCAAGAAGCTTTGAAGGAGCACTGTACGTTGGCGATCCGGAAACGGTTGCCGAAAAGATTATTCATCTCCGCAAACATGTAGGAATCACACGTTTTATGCTCCATACGCCGGTTGGATCCATGCCACATGAAGATGTCATGAATGCAATCGAGCTGTTGGGGACAGAAGTGGCACCTCGTGTTCGAGAGGAAATTTCAAACTGGGAAAAGGAACTATAACTGGTAAAATCAAAATTTTTTAAATTAAGTAATTAATTTAGTTGATGGTTTAAAAGGAACTTGTTAAAATGGAGGAAATAAAAAGGCTATGTGTAACTGGCGAAGCACGGAGAACCGTGAGGGAGCACATAGTATCGCAGCCGTTCGCCTGGGCAGAGGTAAGGGAATATACCCCTTGCCTCTTTCTGTTTATTAGGGGGAGATAAAAAGGAAATAACTGTTGACTAGCGTGAATATTTTTGATTATTTATAATAGTCTATAAGATTTTAAATCTAATAAAACAAAAGAGGCGAAACTAAAATGAGCACAGTAACTGTAGAAAAAATAAAAACGATTAAAACTTTAAATGCTATTGCAGAAAGCGGGCTAAAGGTTTTCAATAAGGATTCTTTTATAATCGACAATGAAAATGAAAATCCAGATGCATTTGTTGTTCGAAGCTTCAATATGCATTCATTAGAATTCGGCGATCAATTAAAGGCAATCGCTCGTGCCGGTGCAGGGGTAAATAATATTCCGGTTGATAAATGTACGGAGCAAGGAATTGTTGTTTTTAATACTCCTGGTGCCAATGCAAACGCAGTAAAAGAAATGGTCCTAACCTCTTTAATTGCTTCATCCCGTAATCTTTTTGCTGGTATTGCTTGGACAAAGGGGTTAGAAGTTGAAGGTGACCAAATTCCGAAGCTAGTGGAAGCAGGAAAGAAGCAATTTGTTGGAAAAGAAATTAAAGGGAAAACTTTAGGTGTCATTGGATTAGGTGCTATCGGTGCGCTTGTAGCAAATGATGCACTTGATTTAGACATGGATGTCATCGGCTTTGATCCGTTCATTTCTGTAGATACGGCTTGGAACCTGTCCCGCAATGTACAACGTGCTATGACAATTGAACAGTTGTACGCGGAATCTGATTATATTACAGTACATGTGCCATTTACTCCTGATACAAAAGGAATGTTTAATAAAGAAACATTTAGCATCATGAAGCCGGGTGTGCATATTTTGAACTTCTCCCGCGGTGAGCTGGTAAATGAAGTGGATATGGCGGTTGCGCTTGAAGATGGAATCGTTGGTGAGTACATCACAGACTTCCCGAATGAAAATGTATTGCAAATGAAAAATACCATTGCCATCCCGCATTTAGGTGCATCAACACAGGAATCAGAAGAAAACTGTGCGATTATGGCATCACGCCAGGTGAAAGAATTTTTGGAGACTGGAAACATTAAGAACTCTGTGAACTTTCCAAATGCATCTTTACCATACACTGGAAAGACACGAGTAACAGCTTTCCACCGAAATGTTCCGAACATGGTTGGACAAATAACTTCTGCTATTTCAAGCTATGAGTTGAACATCGCTGACATGGTAAACAGAAGCCGCGGTGACTATGCTTATACAATGATTGATATTGATAACGAAGTAAACGGTGATATTCTTCCTGCGATAGAAGAGAAAATTAATCAAATCGAAGGAATTGTAACAGCACGTATTATATAATCGGGAAAGCCTTAACTCTGTAAGTGAGTTAGGGCTTTTTTTCTTTTTTAATGCCAAATAGTGGTTCTTAATGGTTTCTTAACTTATCCTATGGTAGCATTTAATAGTATTTTAATTAAATTTTAATATAAGGGGTAAGTTTTTTATAATGAAAGATATTCTGATCAGATCGGGCATATCGCCACTTGATACATTTGATGCACCACATATGATTGTGAATAATTCCATCGGCGGAAACGTAGGGAATCTTGTTTATGCCTTTAGTGTGTTCCGTACATTAATGACAGAAGAAACAACGATTACACCGGATTATTATGATATTGACCCGGATAAGGCCGATGAAATCAATCAAAAGTATAGTTGTTACATTATTCCATTGGCTGATGCCTTCCGAAATGACTTTGTTTCATCCTTACGCAAATATACGAAATTAATCAAAAAACTGACAATCCCAGTTGTGGTGATTGGTGTAGGTTTGCGTGCTCCATTTGAACCAAAGCTAAATGAGGGCTTCCCTTTTGATGATGATGTCAAAGCGTTTGTTAGTGCTGTACTGGAAAAGTCAGCAATGATTGGTGTCAGAGGCGAAATTACCTCTCAATATCTGTCAAAATTAGGTTTTCGCGAAGATATAGACCATACGGTTATTGGTTGCCCTTCCATGTATGCCTTTGGCAGAGAATTACAGATACGTGAAACGAATATCACAACCGATTCAATGGTTTGTGTTAATTCATCACGCCTTTCTCCAAAAAATGTACTTGATTTTATTACAAGAGGTATGGAGGATTTTCCTAATCATTATTTTATTCCACAATGGCTGAAGGAAATGAGGCTTACTTTTGCCGGGGCGCCTGCTATAGCCGGATCCAGCAAAAATTACCCAGTTGCGATGTCGCATCCAACTTATATGAACAATAGGGTACGTTTCTTTTTAAATGTATCTACTTGGTTAGATTTTTTAAGGCAGGCCGATGTAAGTTTCGGGGCCAGGCTTCACGGGAATATTGCCGCAACCATTGCTGGAACGCCTAGCATTTTAATTCCAAAGGATGCTAGAATGAGAGAATTAGCTGAGTACCATAATTTAACACATGTGAATGCCAATGAAATTACAAGTAAAACAAGACTGAGCGATATAATTGAAAAAAGTGATTTTAGGGCACCGGTTAAAACACAAGCAGGAAATTTTGATAAATTCATTAGCTTTCTAAATAAAAATAAACTGGAACATATTTATAAAGATAATCAGACATCTGTTAGAGTTCCTTTGGATGAGAAATTAGCGGATATTCAGCCCCTCCCTCCTATTTCACCAATCAGCAGCTGCGAATTGCAAGAAATAACAGAACGGTGGGAAAATCTTTATCTGCTGGAATCTGCCAATAAAGATGAAAAGTTGAAAGAACTTCAAACAAAGCTTAGTGAAAAAGATCGGACCATTAAGAAATTGCAAGGGACATTAAATCGAAAGTCTGTCCGATTCGCCCTAAAGACGGCAAATAAATTTAGTTTTAGATAAAAGGCACCCCCTTAGAGCTTGAAATTCGCATCAGAAGGTTTCAAAATATATGTACACAACAAAGGGGGTTTTTTACGATGAAGGATCAGTTAAAAAAAGAATTAGAACTCTTGCAGCAAAGGTTATGGGAAATTAGTGATCACTTGTATCATCACCCCGAACTAGGAGATCAGGAATTTGAGTCGATGGAGCTCTTAGTTGGTTTTCTTGAAGAGCATGGATTTACTGTTGAAAAAGGGATTGTTGGCCGCCCAACAGCTTTTAAAGCGGTGTATGACAGTAAAAAGGCTGGGCCTTCGATTGCTTATTTATCAGAATATGATGCATTACCCGGTGTCGGACATGGATGCGGCCACAATATGATTGGAACGATGAGTGCAGGGGCCGGGGTCCTCTTGAGTAAAGTAGTCAATGAAATTGGCGGTCGAATCGTGGTACTGGGAACTCCGGCGGAAGAAACGAATGGTGCAAAGGTTCCAATGGCAGAACAAGGAGTTTTTGCGGATATTGATGCGGCCATGATCCTCCATCCTGCTGATGAATCGTATGAGAGCGGGGTTTCATTGGCAATGGATGCGATTCAATTTGATTTCCGGGGAAAATCAAGCCATGCTGCGGCATCTCCTGAAAAGGGGATTAACGCCCTTGATGCAGTGCTTCAATTATTCAATGGAATCAATGCTCTTCGTCAGCATGTGACGTCTGATGTCCGAATCCATGGAATTATTAAAGAAGGCGGCGTTGCGGCCAATATTGTACCCGATAAGGCCGTAGCACAATTCTATGTTCGCGCAGGCAACCGCAGCTATTTAAATGAAGTCGTTGAAAAGGTAAAAAATATCGCAAAAGGCGCTGCGCTTATGACAGGTGCGGAGGTCCATATCGATAATTATGAATTAAGCTATGATAATATGGTCACCAATCAAACATTATCACAGCTGTTTACGGAAAATCTGTTATCGGCAGGCATTAAGGAAGTCAAGAAGGCGAAGGAGTCGTACGGCTCGATTGATATGGGGAATGTCAGCCATGTCGTTCCTGCGATCCACCCTTATATTGGTTTAGATGCTCCAGGTCTTGTTGCACATACAACGGAATTTGCCGATACAACCATTACTGACAACTCCCATCGTATTCTAGCCAGCGGCGTTCTGGCTTTAGCTTTTACAGGATTTGACTTAATTACCGATAAAGAAGCGTTAGAAAACACGAAAAATGAATTTTTATCCAATTGCAAATAAATTTGAGGCACCTCTATTTAATAGAGGTGCTTTTTTTGGGGATGATATTAGTATAGAAACTTTAGTGTATTTTTTAACGATTTAATAAGAGTGTTTTCTGAATATTTCTATATTGAAAAAACATCTTTTCAAATAAAATAATCTGTGTTAATATTCATCTAGTTGAATAAAAATTCAAAATAAGTCAAAATAAAATAATCCATCTTTGTAGGAGGAGACATCATGAAAAAGACTTTATTATTTGCCACGATTATTTTTACATTAGTAGTTATGGCAGCTTGCGGTAAGAGCAATAATGAAGGTGCAAATAAAGAAACTGGAAAAGAAAACAAAGTATTAACAATGGCAACATCAGCTGACTTTGCCCCATTTGAATCAAGAGATACAGCGGGAAATCCCCAAGGTTTTGATATTGATTTAGCGAATATGATTGCAAAAGAATTAGGATATAAGCTTGAAATTAAGGATATGAAGTTTGACGGTTTAATCGGAGCCCTGCAGGCTAACCGCGCAGACATGGTTCTTGCTGGTATGTCTGCTACCGAAAAACGTAAGAAAAATGTTGATTTCTCAACTGAATATAACCGCTCAGGTGAAATGTTTATTACTTTAAAGGGTTCTAATATTAAAACAGTAGATGATTTAAAAGGGAACACGGTTGGAGTTCAGCTTGGGACCATTCAAGAAGAAGGGGCAAAAGCACTTCAACAAAAGGTTAAATTTGACGTAAAGCCACTGGATAATGCGACTACATTAATCCAGGAGCTTTTATCAAAACGCATTCAAGTAGCCTATATGGATAAATCAGTAGCTACCGGTTATATTAAAAAACAAAATTTAGCAGGATTTGATGACCCAACAAGCAGTTCACCAGGAATGGCAGTTGCTTTTCCAAAAGGCAGCAAGCTTGTTGGTGATGTGAATGGTGTTCTTAAGAAATTAGAAGACAATGGAAAGCTTCAAGAATTGAAGGATAAATGGCTGAAGGATCAACAATAGTTTTCCATCAGTGTCAGACAAGCTTAGAATAAATATTGAAGTGAGGTGTAAGGCATGAATTTGGATTTTAGCCAAATTGTGCCTTATATTCCTTTTATGTTAAAAGGAATATGGGAGACGCTTAAATTTGTCATTGTAGCGATTATTTTTGGTTTTGCACTTGGTACAGTTTTTGCACTGTTTAAAATTTCACATATAAAAGCTTTAAATTGGATTGGTGGTATTTATACCTCCATTTTTCGCGGCACGCCATTAATTTTACAATTAATGATTATATATTTTGCCGTTCCACAATTAACAGGCTATGATATCACTCCGTTTTTATCATCGATTTTAGCTTTCGGTTTAAATTCAGCAGCTTATGTTTCGGAAATTATTCGGGCAGGAATACAAGCAGTGGATAAAGGGCAGACAGAGGCTGCGCAGGCACTTGGTGTTCCCTATCGTCTAATGATGAAGGATATTATTCTGCCTCAGGCGATGAAAAATATTTTACCGGCACTTATGAATGAATTTGTTTCCCTTACAAAGGAATCAGCCCTTGTTTCGACGATCGGTTATTTAGACCTTATGCGTCGTGCCCAAGTGGTTGGCGCAGATATTTATCGGAATTTTGAACCGCTTATATTTGTTGGCGTTATTTATTGGGTAATGGTAATGGTGCTGACAACGCTTGGCAAACGGGTTGAAAGAAGGTTGAAATACAGTGATTAAGGTAGAAAACCTTTATAAACAATTTGGTAATACGGAAGTTTTAAAAAATATTTCGACTACGATTGAACGTGGTGAGGTGGTTTCGATTATTGGACCTTCGGGGTCTGGGAAGTCGACCTTCCTTCGTTGCTTAAACTTGTTAGAAACACCAACAAAGGGGAAGGTGTTGGTGAATAATCAAGATATTACTGATCCAAAGACAAATATTATGAAGGTACGACAACAGATTGGGATGGTTTTTCAACACTTTTATTTGTTCCCGCATAAAACAGTTTTGGATAATCTAACGTATGCCCCAATGAAAGTAAAAGGGGAATCCCGTGAGATTGCTGAAAAAAAGGCACGGAATTTGTTAGCCAGCGTAGGGTTAACAGAAAAAGAATCGGCCTTTCCGAGTAATCTCTCCGGTGGTCAGAAACAGCGTGTGGCGATTGCTCGTGCACTGGCAATGGAACCAGAGTTAATGCTATTTGATGAGCCAACATCGGCGCTAGACCCTGAAATGGTCAAGGAAGTTCTGAATGTCATGAAGGATCTTGCTCAGTCCGGTATGACAATGGCCATTGTTACCCATGAGATGGGATTTGCAAGAGAAGTGGCCGACCGGGTTATCTTCTTGGATGAGGGGCAACTGCTTGAAGAAGGTTCCCCGCAGGAGTTTTTCAGTAATCCAAAGACAAGTAGAGCAAGGGACTTTCTAGAAAAAGTTTTGTAATAATGGAATCAACTAAAAAATCACTATACAATTGAAGCCAGCCCTTATTCTTGGGCTGGCTTCAATTGTGTATTATTATTTTTCTGCAGGCTAGAAACGTATTCAAATAAATGTGCTATGTATCTTGTAAGCTCAAACCCTTCATCACTAGTAAAATCCGTTAGCAACAACCTATTTCCCTCCATCACCAAACCCCCCAATATATTGTCCTATCCCCATTCTTTCCAAACTATTATTCTCTTATACAATTAATATAAAAAAATTATCAAGGGTGGTGTGGAACAATCTTTATGGGGCGGTGACAGGCACCACCCGAATTTTGTCGAATTTATGCTGTTGCTTTCTGTTTTTTCCCGAGTACATTCACGACGATGACGCCGGAGATGACGATGATGCCGCCGAAGATGGTGAGGTTGCTGGGCCACTCTTTTAGCCAAATCCAGGCGACGATGAGGACGACGACTGGTTCAATGTAGAGCATGCTGGTTACGGAGCCGGCTTTTCCTGCTGAGAGTGCGAGCGCCCATGTGACGTAACCGATGGCTGTTGGGAAAATTCCGATATATATGGCCGATAGATTTGCCTCCAATGATGCATGCTGAAGGTCTTGGAAAAGTCCGGGCATAAACAAAAGAAAAGGGATTGTTCCAGCCCATGAAAAATAAGCGGTTAACTCTATTGAGCTATACCGGCATAAAAGCGGCTTTTGAAAAGCAAATAATACAGAGGTTGCCGCCGCTGCAATTACCACTAAAAAGGCCCCCTTTGAAATCGTTAAAGAAGGCCCTGCTGTTCCGATAGTAATTACAGCAATCCCAATAAAACCAATAGCTAATCCCAGCCAGCCGGCAAAACCCAAGCGCTCTTTTAATACAAACACGGCAATGAGTGCCGTAAAAATGGGTGCAGAGGCAACAAGCATCCCCGCGGTACCAGCTGAAACCGTTTGTTGACCAAAGGTAACCCCAATATGATAGATACTGATTCCAACCCATCCGAGTAATAAAATTCTTAAAAGATCCTCTTTTCGCGGCAATCGAAATCTAACACCGGGAAGCAGCGCATAAATCGCAAACAACCCAGAGGCAATTAAGTAACGAATGAGAACTAGATGACCCGCAGAATAGCCGCCATTCAAACCTGCACGGATTGCAGGAAATGTAGATCCCCAAATAGTGACTGTAATTAAGGCTAATACGAAAGCCCTGGTGTTCATATTCTCTCTCCCCCAAACACATACATAAACACAAGATTATCACGGAAGTCGAATTGTTGCAATTTTCCGGCGATGTGGTAAAAATTTGTATACTGAATAGGTATATTTAATTAAAGAAGAATGAGAAGGTAAAAGTTGACAAAGGATTTAGCTTATTAAATGTCGAATTTTCACGATATAATTGTAATTATAAATCCGAAAGGACCAATATCTATGTGGAAACGATATGCGAACCAATTACCTCTGTATCGCAAAATATTATTTTTTTCTTTTTTAATAACATTTGTGGTAGTAGTTTCAACAGCAGGATTCACATTTTATTATGTAACCAAGAACTTAGCAAATCAATTTACTGAGCGGGCAAAGGGAGTTGCTAGTCTTTGGAGTTATACGATACCCTATAAGGATGTGCTTCAAGCAATCCACTCTCATGACCCAAAAAGCCCTTCCTTAAAAAAGCTAAATCATTTGGTAGGGCTAGTACAAAGGGAAAATTCCGAATATTTGCAAGGATATTTAATGGATGCAAAAATTGAGAATCGAAATGAATTGCACTTTTTAGCGGTGACGGAAACTGATCGATTGGATGGTATCAATAATTTTAGTTCCTATCAAGCAGGAGGAGAATTTCTTCATGCCTTTAATGTTGCTATTAAGGAAAGGAAGGTAACCAGCAGCCGTCTTTATCATGATCAATACGGGGAATGGATTACCGCCTTCCATCCGATCACTGACGATAATGGCAAGGTAATTGCTGTGCTTGCAGTGGATGTTGATGCCTCTGCAATAAGCCGATTCAAAGAGAAAATTGGTTTATACGTTCTTTTCTCTTTGATTTTTATTACAATGTTAGTTTACTTTACCTTAAGATGGGGGATTCGAAGGGCTCTTGCTCCTGTAAATGAAATTATCTCTGGAATCAATGCGGTGAGTTCAGGTGATTTTAATGTAAAGCTGAATATCTCGAATCAATCTGACATGGTGAAACTTGGCGAAAAGTTTAACTATATGACCTCCCAATTAACCGTATTATTTGAACGTCTTGCAGATACCTATAAAGAATTTGGATCGATTCCAAAAAGTATTGGCAGCGTCCATCGGGTGGAAGAAGCCATTGGTGAAATGGAAAAGATTATTGAAAAGACGAAAATCCAGAAGGAATTGCAGCGAGCAGAGAAAATGAATGCAATTGGTCAGCTGGCTGCATCGGTTGCCCATGAAATACGCAATCCAATGACCGTAGTGCGTGGATTCTTGCAGATTTTTTTAACAAAGGATCATTTGGACGAAACCGAATTAAGCTATATTCAATTAATGATTGATGAATTAAACCGGGCGGAGAAAATTATTAATGATTACCTTTCGCTGGCGAAACCAGACCTTGAACATGTTGAAAAGGTTGATATAAGTGATCTATCAAAAAAAGTCGCAGATTTAATGAACACATTTGCCTTCATGTCTAAAAATATTTCTTTGAATACGATTTTAGAAAAAGAGGTTTTAGTGAAGGGGAATAAAAGTGAATTAAAACAAGTCATTATTAATATTGTGAAAAATGGTATTGAAGCAATGAGAACTGGCGGGGTTTTGACCCTAACCGTACGGAAAAATGATAGATACGGAGAAATTGTTGTAACGGATACGGGTATTGGAATGTCAGCTGAAGAAATTGAAAGATTAGGAACAGCCTTCTACTCCTTAAAAGAAAAAGGAACAGGAATGGGGTTAATGGTTTGTTATCAGATTGTTGAACGGATGAAAGGCAGAATTGATGTAGAAAGTGAAAAAGGTGTAGGTACCACCTTTAAAGTCTGCATTCCTCTTTGGAAAGAGGAAAATGGAGGATGCTAAAATAACGAAGTAAGAATTGGCAGCCGTTACTGGCTGTTCTTTTTTTGACTTTTTGCATGTTTACAGAAACGTTTACTTGTGTACTTATTGTAAACATTTGTAGACGAATTTGTACACATGTATACAAATGCGTTTACATAGCGGTGTGAAAGTAAGTGTACGGATTTGTATTCCTTGTTTACAAAATATTAATTTTATCAAAAGGACTATTGCGACTAGTAAGTATTGATCGTAACTGAACGGAAAAATAATTAAATTATGGTATGGATTTGAGTATTGTATTGGAAAAGGTAATTTAGAAATAAAAGGAGCACCCTTCTGTTCCTTTAAGGATTAAGAACATGGGTGACCTCTATCAGTTTATGAAAGAATGAATTGCACGATTGATATAAGTCGGGAAAAAGTTGGTAATACCATCTATAAAGGCTACAACACACTCTGGTTGGAGGGGATGTAATTTTAGTGGAAGTCATATCAGGATGTCATTTTTATAGGAAAGTTCGAATGTTTACAAAATTGTTTGCTAGTGTACTATTTGTAAACGATTGTATACGACTTTGTTTACGTGTATTCAAATGTGTTTGCACGGCAATTTAACGAGTATTTGTACGGATTTATTAACATTGTTTATAAGATATTACTTTTCTCTATAGGTCACATTTCAACCTCATTGTTGATATGGCCACTACACTGATTGGAGCGGAAATTGATTGGCAAGTTTAACAGAACCTTTCAAAAAAAGATAATATGCTCATTAGGAGCGGTCTGTATTACCCCTTACTGCGTAAAAAATAATCGATAAAGAAACTGCGTGGGGACGGTTAAGAAAATGGAGATGTGACCTAAGACCAAAAGGCTAGGAAGAGCATTCTACTCTTTTATATACGTACTAGGCATGAGGGGAATGGTTTGCTACCAGATTGTGTAAAAGGTGTTGGCAATACCTTTTTAATCTATATCCACTCTGGTATGAGGAAACTAACATTATTCGTTTAAAGAGTGCCGTGCTAAGCTGTCGAACTCACTAGAATTTTAGATGTTTACAAAAATGTTTACTTGTGTACTATTTGTAAACGATTGTATACGTATTTGTTTACATGTCCACAAATTCGTATACATGGCTCTATAACAATATGTGTACAAAGTTGTCACCCATGTTTACAAAAACGTGTACAAGTAAGCTTTGGTTTACAGGTTGTTTACAGGTTTACAGTTTTGTATCTTTTCGCAAGATACTATTGAAGAATCTATGGTTCCCCTTTATCCTTTAAATAGGCAAACTTGAAATACATACCTTTTCATAATACTAATCTATTAACCTATAAGGAGAGAGATAAAAAGATGTCGAATGCTAGAATTGCTGCTGTGGATGTAGGAAATGATTCAATTAAGGCTATTTTTGGGGAATTAGACTTCCAATTAACGGTTCCCAACATCATTGCAAGGGATACAGAAGACCGCCCAGTAATCGGGATTGAAGAATTGGATAATAAAAACCCTCTTGATGGAATTCATATTAAGGTACACTCCCCTGCCCTGAAGGAAAACAACGCAATTTATCGTATCGGTAATTTAGCAACTAAAAGTAATAATGCTGCAGAATTAGATCCAGGCAGCAGCAAATCAGAGGAAGACCAAACATTAGTCATGCTGTTTGCAACACTTGCTTTAGATGCTGTAAGAGCAGAAAATGAAAAGATTTTTCCGCGTATGAAAAATGTGATTGATGCAAATTACAATCTAGGAACTGGTCTCCCCCTTCGTGAGGTGAAAGAGGGCAAGGATGTGGGCTACCGTTCTAAATTGATTGGTTCCGTCCATCAAGTAGAATTCCTCGTAACACCAAAATACCAAGGTTTAAAGGTAAATATTAAATTTAATGAAGTAAAGGTTTATCCAGAAGGCTTTGCTGCCTTTATTAACCTTGTTATGGATAACAACTTAAAAATTATCAATAAAGATTTAATTGATAAAAGAATATTAATTCAAGATATCGGAGGATTGTCGACAGATATCGCTGTCATCAAGAACCGTAATGTCGATGATGATAAGGCACAGGGTTTTAACCTCGGTGTGTCCGAATCATTGGAGGCCATTCGTGAGGAAATTCGGACAAAACATGGCGTTGAACTAGACAGCCGCCGCGATGTGGTTGAAATTATTACAAGAAAAAATGACCGTAATCATATTATGGTAAAAGGTAGCCGGACAAGTGTTCATGATATCACCGACCGCATTCTTGTCGAATTAGCTAAAAAGCAATACCGCTTATTGCGCAACGTTTGGCAAAGGAACTCACAAACCGAAATTTGCTATTTTGTTGGCGGGGGTTCAATTGTTCTAAAGGAGTATATTAAAACATTAAACAATCATTTAGATGGCTATAACATTGAATTTTTTGAAGATGAGAAAGAAAGTATTTGGATGATGGCAAATGCTTATTACAAGCTCATCACTGATTTTGTCAAAAAAAGCGAAAAGCCAAAAGTGGTACAAGAACCAGTTAAAAAAGCCTAAAATAGGGTGATCCTATGAAAAAGTCCACTTTAAGTGAAATTAAGCGGGGGCAGGCCATCTCCTTTCGTATCCCTTCGGATACACCTGATCATTTAGTAAAGCAACTGCAAAGTTTAAAGGAGACCGAGAGAAGGAACTTTTCAAGTAAAATTGCTGACTTTGTTATGCAGGGTGTGGCGAGTTCTTATGCAAGGGAGAAGGAAACCATCACGATTCCCCTCCCCCATAAACTAAGTAAGTCACAACGAGATTGGCTGAAGCATGAACATTCCCTTGCCCTAATGGGAAGCATTGTTTATCATCTATTGGCCGACCCTGTAAGGTCAACAGCACTGCTTGCTTCGTTAAATAGCAGCTCATTAGATATTGACGAGGCCTTGTACCTTCAGGAAGAACCGGAAGAGGTCAAATCACCTGTCCGATCAACTTTTCCAGCAATGGAAGAAACAGCAACTGCCATAGTGCCAGACCTTGAGGATGACTTAAACACCTTTGATTGGGAAAACGTATCGCAAGGTCAACCGCACGGCGCCGAAGAAGAAACAGAACAAGAAGTGGAAAGTAACCTAGACGACCTGCTCGGTGATTTCCTTGCGAGTATGAATAAATAATTCGACAAAATTCGGGTGGTGCCTGTCACCACCCGAATTTTGTCGAACATCATTTTCCAGTTGACGTTTTTCCACATGTTCTTTATGATTATGAGAGAATTATATACTCGTGTTTAACGGGAGAGGTTCATAGCGGAAACCCTCTATAAAAAACTATGGATACATGACGATTATGCCATGTCCATATAGGACATGGCTTTTTTGTTTGATATTTTTACAGGAGGTCTTTTTATGTCTGGCAGAAACCATGAAGAAGGTTTAAAGGATTTGACTTTATTAGGAAATCAGAATACACAGTATTCATTTGAATATGCACCTGAAGTATTAGAGGCAGTCGATAATCTCCATGTAAATCGGGATTACTTTGTAAAATTTAACTGTCCAGAGTTCACAAGTCTTTGCCCACTAACAAAGCAGCCCGATTTTGCAACCATGTATATTTCTTATATTCCAGATAAAAAAATCGTCGAAAGCAAATCATTGAAATTATACCTTTTCAGCTTCCGAAATCACGGTGATTTCCATGAGGACTGCGTCAATATAATTATGAACGACTTAATTAAATTACTTGATCCACGCTATATCGAGGTGTGGGGGAAATTCACACCGCGCGGCGGCATTTCGATTGATCCATGGTGCAATTATGGCAAACCAGGAACGAAATATGAAGAAATGGCTCAATTCCGCTTAATGAATCATGATCTATATCCGGAAAAAGTGGATAATCGATAAAACAAAGACAGTCACCAGTTTTAAAAGCTGGTGACTGTTTTTATTCATAACTTCAGGTCGTTTTAAATACCATGTGCAATCATGGCGTCTGCCACTTTTATAAAACCTGCAATATTTGCACCGACAACCAAATTGCCTGGATAGCCGTATTCCTCTGATGCCTTTACACTGGTATGGTAAATATTGACCATAATCTTGTGCAGCTTTGGATCGACTTCTTCAAACGTCCATGCTAGACGTGCGCTGTTTTGCGACATTTCTAATGCAGAAACAGCTACACCGCCGGCATTTGCAGCCTTTGCCGGAGCGAAAAGAACATCATTTTGAAGGAATATGTCAATTGCTGCAAGAGTCGATGGCATATTGGCTCCTTCACCGACTGCTTTAACACCATTGGAAACAAGAATGTTTGCAGAAACTTCATCGATTTCATTTTGTGTTGCACAGGGTAAGGCAATATCACATGGGATTGACCAGATTCCATTGCAGCTCTCATAATAGTGGGCATGAGGGTGCACATTTACATATTCACTAATTCTTTTTCTTTCGACTTCCTTTAACCGTTTTACGGTTTCAAGGTTAATTCCGTTTTCATCATAAACATAGCCGCTCGAGTCGCTGCAGGCAACAATTTTTGCACCCAATTGTGAGGCTTTTTCCATTGCGTATATTGCAACATTTCCGGAGCCGGAAACAACAACTGTACTTCCGTCTAGGCTAAGACCACGGTCTTTCAACATTTCTTCTACAAAATAAACCAACCCGTAGCCTGTTGCTTCTGTACGCGCTAAACTTCCGCCATATCCAAGACCTTTACCGGTTAAGACACCTGCCTCAAAGCCACCGCGTATTCTTTTATATTGGCCAAAAAGGTAGCCGATTTCTCTTGCGCCTACGCCGATATCACCTGCCGGAACATCTACGTCCGGCCCGATATGACGATAAAGTTCGGTCATAAAACTTTGGGTAAAACGCATGATTTCTCCGTCAGACTTACCCTTAGGGTCAAAATCTGAGCCGCCTTTCCCTCCGCCAATAGGCAAACCGGTTAAGGAATTTTTTAAAATTTGCTCAAAGCCTAAGAATTTAATAATACTGGCGTTTACAGAAGGATGAAAACGCAATCCGCCCTTATAAGGGCCGATGGTATTGTTAAACTGAACTCGGAAACCTCGGTTTACTTGGACTTTTCCTTTATCGTCAACCCATGGAACCCGAAAACTAATCGTGCGGTCAGGTTCAACCAGTCTTTCAAGAATGCCATGCTGCATGTATTTTGGATATTTTGCGAAAACAGGAATAAGTGATTCTGTGATTTCCTTTACCGCTTGATGAAACTCATCTTCATTTGGATTTCGCTTTTTTACCATTTCAAATACTTCTTTAACATATTCTTTTGCCAATAGGAGTTCTACCTGATTGACCTCTTCAATTGCCGCCATTCCTTTTCTCCACCTACCACAATTTTTCTATTTATTTTTTAAATTATTGGAATTATTATTATGAAATATTTTATAATGGAGAAATAATCGAATCAATATAAATAATAGATTAGAATCATGCTGAATTGAGATGAATGGTGGTTAGTGCTGTGGAATTAAGGCAAATACAGTATTTTATCGAAGTTGCAAAGCGTGAACATATGACAGAGGCTGCGCAGAAATTAAATGTAGCCCAGTCCGCAATAAGCCGGCAAATTGTTAATTTAGAATCAGAGCTTGGGGTTGACTTGTTTTTCCGTGAAGGCAGGAATGTACGATTAACGCCAATAGGGAAAATATTTCTTGAACATATGGAACAAGCATTAACGGTGATTGAAAATGGGCTGAGAGAGGTTGAGGAGTATCTTGATCCGGAAAATGGGGTCATTCGAATTGGCTTTCCCAGCAGCCTTGCTGCCCATACACTGCCAACTGCCATTTCGGCTTTTCGTGAACGTTATCCACTAGTGAAATTCCACCTGCGGCAAAGCTCCTACCATTCTTTAATTGATGGAGTGATCAAAGGAGATATTGATATGGCCTTAATTGGCCCGGTGCCAAAACATGAGGCGAAAGTAAAAGGAAGCACCTTATTCACGGATAGTATTGTCGCACTTTTGCCGGTGGATCATCGTCTTGCAGGGCAGCGTACTTTGGAGCTAAATCAACTGCGGGAGGAATCATTTGTTTTGTTCCCTCCGAAATTTATCTTAAATGAAATCATTGTAAATGCGTGCAGACAACTAGGGTTTGAGCCAAAGGTGTCATTCGAAGGAGAAGATATTGATGCAATTAAAGGCTTAGTTTCTGCCGGGTTGGGAGTGACGTTGATTCCTGAAATTACCTTGGTGGACAGCCTGCCGCGCGGAACAGTTAAAATTCCTGTAATGGAACCGTCTGTGACTCGTTCCGTTGGGGTCATCATCCCCCGTGACCGTGAATTACTTCCAACAGAGAAGCTGTTTTATGAGTTTTTAAAGGAATTTTTCTCAATGTTGGAAGGATATCAAAACTAAAAAAGACCCTGTGCTTGTGCCCGATTAATTGGCCAGGGTCTTCCTTCTTACACTAGCTGGTGGTTTGTTTCGCTTACTTTTGCTCCATTCGTCGACGATAAACGGTTTCTGCCTAACTGTTTCGACTGCAGCAGCAATTGATCGGCATACACATATCCTTTTTCCATTGAGACGATTTCATTTACTTTAAAGAAATACAGTCCAAATGAAGAGGTATAGTGTATGGTGGCTGTTTCGCCCTTATACTCAACATTAACTTTACTACTTTCAAGGCTCTGCAGGATGGTTTCAATTAATGCGGCACATTGTTCAAAATGCCGATGCCGAAGAAACAACGTAAATTCTTCTCCGCCGCTCCGAAACAAATAATCGTCCATCAAAATATAGCTTTTTAATGTGGCTGCAAAATGCTGAATGACCTGATCACCTACAGCATGGTTATAGTTATCATTAATTTGCTTAAACTTATCAATATCAGCGACAACAATTCCGAGATATTCACCAGTTTGATTCAATTCCTCCATCTTTTTGTCCATAAAGGCCCGGTTAAACACCCCAGTCAAAAAGTCGGTATAGGCCATTTGCTCAAACCGATCCCTTTCAATCTTATTTTGAATATGCTGTGATTTTGAAACGAAGGAACGGCTGACTAGATAATTAAGAATAAACAGACTGATCAGCATCTCCCATTTTTGTTCCTGGAGGAATAAAAATAATAGACCGTTTGTGAACGATAATTTCCCCATATCAAGCACGCTTCTGCTTTTGAAAAAATCGATCGCTTCCTTACCCGTCTTAATATCCCCTAGGAAATAGAAGATTAAAACGAGATAAAGATCAGACAGGACTGAGGTAACTGTTACGAGTAAAAACATTAAAATCCAAAAGCCGAATGGGACTCCCTGAAATTTTGGATAGTAAGTATGGAATAAATAAAAAGCAATTGAATTATTCAATACAAAAGCACCGATATTATAAAATGTATCGGTAAATTCATGGTGATCGGCTGTTTTAGTTACTTTCTTATAAAAAAAGACAATAAAGCGGTAAAAGGTTTCAAAAATAAACAAGCCTAGTGGGCCGGTAAATAATCCAATCGATAAGCTATAGGAAATTCCATAATCAACGGAGGTACTTCCATTTTTGCTTGTAATCCTCAGGTGATGATAGAGGCAGGAAAATAACAAATACAAAAGAAAAGCCTTCATGTAGAGGTTATTTTCAATGCTAATAGGTCTGGAGCCTATTGCGGCAGCCAATGAAGCAAAAAATAGTAAAAACGTTAAGATATTGGCCTTTAACATCGTAATTTGCTTCTCCTTCCCCAGGCTATATCTCCCATTTTACCGTAAATCACCTAATGGTGCATAAGTATTTTCAGATAAATCAAACTTGCAAATTATGGAATATATCCAAAAGCCCTTCATATATATTGACGGTGCGTGCCGCCAATATATAGTCGGAATATTAATGCGAATAATGGTTTGAGGCAAGATTATTGTGCTATGATGGGTGCTAATCTTTATTTTAAAGATTTTACCTAAATAATTACAATTCTATTTTGGTTAAATTACTTTATAATAATGGAGTATCGTCATATAATATAGATGCTAAATTTTTCGAGCGTTTTTGCAAAAAGAATTATAAATCTTGTAATCTACCTCCAGATAGTGTTGATATAAATCGAATATTATAGAATGTGAGAACGGACTAGGGAACGAAGGAATGAGGAGATGGAAAAAGTGAGTAATAAGGCAGTCATTTTGGGGTGTAACTATTATATCGGGTTAAGTGTCATCCGCTGCTTGGGTGTGCACGGGATTCAAACAGTTGCGGTTGATTATTCAGAGGAAAATACGTACGGAGCCAAATCAAAATATACATCAGAGCGGCTGATCGCACCTCATTATAAAAATGAATCGGAACAATTCATTCAGTTTTTAATTGATTACGCAAAAAAACAAAATGCGAAACCGGTGTTATTTCCATGTCATGATTCTTATTTGGAAGTCATCGATGAATACTTAGATGAAATCAGAAAATACTACTTGATTCCGCAGACGGAACAAGGTTTATATACGAAGGCCATGAATAAAGAAGTATTGCACCGTATTGCGATGGAAAAAGGTGTGAATGTACCGGAAACGGTTCGGGTAAACGAAGAAAATCTTTTTGAAAAAGTAGAAAGCATCTTGAAATACCCATGTATTGTAAAACCAACCGATTCCCCTACCTTCGTGGCCAAATTTAGAAGGAAACTTTTTAAGGTCCATAATCGTCAAGAATTACAGGAAGCATTGGCCAAAGCTGAAGAAGCGGGCCTAGAAGTCATTATACAAAGGATTATTCCCGGCTTCGATGATCATATGCACACCTTTGATGCGTATTTAAACCAGGATTCGAAGGTGTCCCACTGGGCAACCTTCCAAAAGTTCCGCCAGTACCCAATCAATTTTGGCGCATCTGTTTATACCGGCCAAAAATATATTCCGGAGCTGTATGAAATTGGCGCGAAATTTTTAGAGGAAATCGGCTGGAAGGGGTTTGCCGAAATTGAATTTAAAAAGGATGCCAATACAGGTAAGTTTTATTTAATTGAAATCAATGCACGTACGACAAACTTTAATACGTTAATTAATAAAATTGGCTTGAATATGCCATACATCGCCTACCGCGAGCTAACCGGCAATCCACTGCCTCCTAAGGCAATTAAAGAAAATACCGGTCAGGTTTTCTGGTATGGCTATGAAGATATGCTTGCTGTGAAGGATTATATTAAAACAGGACAGCTGACCGTCCCGCAGGTTGTGAAATCGCTGTTTAAAAAACATGCCTACGCAATTTGGGATTGGAAGGATCCAAAACCAGGGTTATCTTATGCTGGAATCATTGCGGGAAAAGTTGCGAAGAAATTTTTTAAATAAAACTGGACCATGTGTGGTCCAGTTCATCTTTTTATTGTTTTTCTTAAAACTTACTAGAATAAAAATGGAGTTGATTACATGTTATTAACGGACGTTGTTAAAGACCTTGAATTTGAACCAATTAAGGGAGAGTTAGACAGGGAAGTAAACTCCATTGCCTATGATTCTAGGGAAGTAGTGGAAAATGGTCTCTTTGTCGCAATTTCAGGTTTTAAAGTCGACGGGCACCAATTTATTGAAAAAGCAATTGAAATGGGTGCGACAACTATTATTGTTGAAAAGGATATTTGGGTTGAAGACTATGTAACCATTCTAAAGGTGGCAGACTCCCGCAAGGCATTAGCCAGAGTTTCAGCTAACTTTTACAATAATCCAACAGAAAAATTAAATTTAATTGGGATTACGGGAACGAATGGAAAAACCTCGATCACCTATTTTCTGAAATCCATTTTTGAAGAAGCTAAAAAATCAGTGGGGCTGATCGGTACAATCGGAACAGTCATTGACAATAAACTCATGAAGAATCAAAACACAACACCGGAGTCGTTAAACCTGCAAAAAATCTTTACCGATATGGTTGAAGCAGGTACGGATGATTGCATTATGGAGGTCTCCTCCCATGCGCTCAGCCTAAACAGGGTTGCTTATAGCAACTTTAATACAGGGATTTTCACCAATCTTACCCCGGATCATTTAGAGCTTCACCACAATATGGAAGACTATTTTCAAGCGAAGGCTCTTTTATTTGATATGACACAGGATTACAATATCATCAATAACGATGACCCTTATGGAAAGCGGCTCATTGATCAAATAAAGGATTACGATACTACCCTGATTACGTATGGCATGGATTCCGATGCCGATATCTATGCATCTGATATTCGCTATTTTGCTGATTACACTCTTTTTACAGCCAATACCCCAAGAGGAAACATCGAAGTAAGAGTGAACATTCCAGGGGATATTTATGTGTATAACAGTTTAGCTGCGATTGCTTGTGCGTACTGTCACAAGATTGATCTGCAAACTATTCAAAAAGGAATCCGCAACCTTGAAGGGATTAAGGGCCGGATGGAAGTGGTCTTTAAGGACAAGGATTATAAGATCGTGATTGACTTTGCTCATACAGAAGATGGACTGGAAAAGGCTCTCACATCGCTTAGACCTTACACAAAGGGCAAATTAATTGTGGTCTTTGGTGTCTATGCGCCAGATAGTGAAATCGGTAGATTGAAGCGTCGGGCGATGGGTAAAACAGCGGCCAAATTTGCTGATTTAGCCATTGTCACTTCCGACAATCCAAAGGATTTAGATCCGAATTTCATTATTGACGAAATTGTTGAAGCAGTTGAGGAAGAGAATGGAAACTATAAAGTTTTTGTTGACCGCTTAGAAGCTATTCAATATGCGATTCATGTAAGCACGGAAGAAGATACGATCCTGATTGCCGGAAAAGGCCATGAAACGGCCCAAATCGTCGGTAAAAAGGAAATTCCTTTTAATGAAGCGGAAATTGTAAAGGAAACGTTAAAGAATCGTAAACTATTAGTGTTTTAATAGAGATGGATAAAAAACTTTTACTATAATCCATAATTATTCAAAGCAGAACGAAAGGTGATAATTAACTATGTGTGGTTTTGTAGGCTTTGCCGATACAAGCACGACTGTAGATAAAGTAACGACAGTGAATAATATGATGGACACGATCATCCACCGCGGACCGGACAGCGGCGGTGTGTTTACCGATGACCGTGTAGCCTTTGGCTTTAGGCGACTTTCGATTATTGACTTATCTGACGAAGCAAGTCAGCCAATGTACAATGAAGACAACAGCGTGGTGCTGATTTTTAACGGGGAAATTTATAACTTTGAAGAAATTCGCAAGGACCTCGTGGCAAAAGGACACCAGTTTAGAAGTCATACCGACAGTGAGGTTATCCTACACGGCTACGAAGAGTATGGCGTGGATTTACTGCAAAAAGTGAGAGGAATGTTTGCCTTCTCGATCTGGGATCAGAAAAAACAAGAGATGTTCTTAGCGCGTGACTTCTTTGGAATCAAGCCGCTTTACTATACACAGAACACAACAGATGGCTCGTTTATCTTTGGTTCAGAAATTAAAGCATTTTTAAAGCATCCATCTTTTAAAAAGGAATTAAACAAGGATGCCCTTAAACCATACCTTACCTTCCAATATTCTGTACTTGATGAAACCTTCTTTAAAGGTGTATTCAAGTTAAAGCCTGGCCATTACATGATCTATAAAAACGGTAAGGCCGACATCAAGTCTTATTGGGATGTTAACTTTGATGAAAACCAAGACAGTTTAGAGCATTATGTGGAAAAAATAAAAACCACAGTCGAAGAATCCGTGAAGTACCATAAGATTAGTGACGTGAAAGTCGGCTCATTTTTATCCGGCGGGATTGATTCTAGCTACATCACTTCCCTGTTAAAGCCAAATAAAACTTTCTCTGTTGGCTTCCAGGACCATGAGGGAATCTTCAACGAAACCAATCTTGCCAAGGATTTATCAGATATTCTTGGAATTGAAAATCATAAATCTGTTATTAATGCAGATGAATGCTTTGAGAAGCTGCCAACGATCCAATACCATATGGATGAACCGCAATCCAACCCGTCCTCTGTACCGTTATATTTCTTGGCAGAGCTTGCAAGTAAGCATGTTACTGTCGTGTTGTCTGGTGAAGGTGCCGATGAAATTTTCGGTGGTTATGAGTGGTACCGCCCTACACCAGCAATGGCGAAATATGAAAAAATTCCATTTGCCCTCCGCCGCGCGGCTTCAAATGTGGCGAAGGCATTACCGCAGAACCGCATTACGGGCTTCCTTGTCAAAGGCGGCCAAACGGTTGAGGAAACCTTCATTGGCGAAGCAAAGGTTTGGGAAGAAAATGATGCTTTAAAAGTATTAAAGGATGACTTTAAGAAGGGTCCTTCCGTTCGAAGCATTACACAAAAAGTCTATAATAAAGTGAAAAATAAAGATGATGTAACGAAAAAGCAATATCTTGATTTGAAGCTATGGCTTCCTGGCGATATTCTGTTAAAGGCAGATAAAATGAGCTGTGCACACTCGATTGAGCTCCGTGTTCCGTTCTTGGATAAGGTAGTGATGGGAATGGCTTCACACATTCCTACGCCGCTTCGTGTGAATCAGGAAAATACGAAATATGCACTGCGTACTGCAGCGAAGGAAGTATTGCCGGAAGAATGGGCTAATCGTCCAAAGGTCGGCTTCCCTGTGCCAATCCGCTATTGGCTGCGTGAAGAAAAGTATTATAATTTGGTCAAAGAAAGTTTTCAGTCCGATATTGCCAAAGAATTCTTTAACACTGATGAATTGGTGAAATTTTTGGACGACCATTACCATAACAGACACAACTATGCACGTTATATCTGGACAGCATATGTTTTCCTAGTTTGGTATAAAAAGTTTTTCGTAGAATTAGAGTCGGAAGCCCCTTCACAGAGCGCAAAACAAGCCGACGAGTTGGTTACCGTTTAATCTTTTTTAACGGATCGATAATTTTCAAGAAATGGAAGGTGGTTGAATGAAAAGTTTAGGTGTAATCGGTGGAATGGGTCCCAAGGCTACCTCTGTATTTTTCGATAAGGTGGTTGAAAATACAGTCGCTGATCGGGATCAAGACCATATCGATATCATGATCCTGAATCACGCCACCTTACCGGACCGTACCGAAGCCATTTTAAATGGCCGGGATGATTTATTTTTAGATGCAGTGAAAAAGGACTTCAAACTATTGGAGTTTGCCGGTGTTTCTCATATCGCGATTCCTTGTAATACTTCCCATTATTTTTACGATCAAATGCAGGCCATGACAGAGATTCCGATTATTCATATGGTTGATGAAACGCTAAAGGTGATTTATCAAAAATACGGTGAAAACGCTAAGGTGGGTCTGTTAGCAACAAAAGGAACGATCAGCAGCGGTATTTACGAAAAAGAATCCAGTAAATACAAGATGCAGATGTATGTTCCGAGTGAAGCCGTCCAAAAACAGACGATGGATATTATTTACAACATAAAAGCGGACAAAATGATTGACCCGCTGGAGCTCGAGGAGCTGATCCATCAGCTTATTTTTGACGAAGGCTGTAACTGTGTGGTTCTTGCCTGTACGGAGCTTTCTTGTGTAAGGATTGGTGATGAGGCAGCGCAGTACTGTGTGGATGCATTGGAGGTTCTCGTTGAACAGTCGATTGCCCTTTCAGGCGGCACCTCGAAAAAACAAAATAGTGCAGCTGTGTATTCTTAATAGATTTGCATGCTACGGAGCGGAAGGTGGGATTTTCATGGCACCAACTGAAATGGAAAAATTAGAAATGTTTTTAGCAGAGTCGTTCTCGGACGGGGTAAGTTTTCGCGAGCTGCGATTATCAGACGAGGAAGTAGATTACTTATTAAGAAGGTATCCAAACGCCAGTGTTTTGAAGAGCACTGCTTTGGAGTCTGAGGATCATAAAGCGTGGTATGAAGTCAACCTATTGCCCGCTTACGATGCTGAATCGAAGTTTGAAGACATTCAAAAAGAAAATGAACGGTTAAAGCAAGAAGTGGAAGCGTTGAAAAAAGCATTGGTTACACTGGGTTAATCGCTATAAAAACACCTAGCCGCAGGATGATGGGCTAGGTGTTTTCTTATTTATGCTAAGAGCCTGCGAATAACTAGGTTGGTTAAATTCGGTACGACTTCTAGAGAGTAGGTCATTTCCATTCGTTCCAGTTTTTTATGGGCATCGACCCCATAAGGGCCAATATTGATAACCGGAACATTTAACTCACGGATATCCTGATATTCTACATAATGCTTGGTTCCCCAGCCGGGGTTATTTTTCGAAACGGCATTAATTCCCTCTTGATCATCACTTAAAGCAACAAAACTCATATCTGAAATATACGGAAAGAAGTTCCTTGTCACAATTGGGTGCTGATAGCTGGGCTGTACCGCCTCTACTGCTTCATCCAAGGCGTCAATTAAGGCCTGCTCACGGCTTGTTTTCCCTGTTAATTCAATTCTCGGGGAATACAGTGAAGAGTAAAACAGAATGATGGCAGGATTTTTATCCTTCATCCATTTCCAGGCTTCCTCCACTACTCTTGCCGCAAACATCCGCGTATCAAGTTCTTGATTTTGTAACAATATCTCTTTAAATTCATTCATATGACGAACGAACGCATCCCCATGTTCCGCCACAAGCATTTGTTCCATTTCCTCGTATGTAAACACTCGAGGTGTCCATGGCAGTTCTACATAAGGCTCGCCACTCGCCTCACTGTAATGTTTATAGCGCTCATCAAAGGATGCAAGCGCCCTTTCAAAGGCAATTAGTGCCTGCTCCTTTAACTTTTCCAGTACATCCTTTGGAGACCATGAATGGATAAAAAAGTTATAGTAAACATAGGCAGATAGGGCGGTCTGTACGGTATAGGATGGTTTAAGGTCGGTTTGCTTTAAGGAAACAGGCGGTACCGTCGTCTCCCCAAATGCCTCGTTACAAAGCTCAGGGTTATAATTAATCTGTTTGGTTAATTCCGCCGCAATAAAGTTCGGGTCTAAGCCCTCAAAACAGGATCCGACATGGGTTTCTGCACCAGTAATAAAAAACGATGGCAGGAGCTTCCCAACCGTGCCTTTATAAATATAGCGGTTTAGATCCCCGGCATAGCGGGGCGAAACAAAATCAGAATTAATGGCCGCAACATAATCAAAGCCATGTTCCTCTTTCCAACTTTTTAATACTTTTAAGGCAGATAAAACACCGTGAGAGCTGTCTTCTTCATCACATTCTGCTAAAAGGACAAGATTTCCATCTAATTCCTCAGGATGCTCTGAATAGTATTGTAAAAGATAAAGATGGCTGGCTACGCCGCTTTTCATATCAAGGACGCCGCGTCCAAACAGCCAGTCCCCTGACTCCAAATGTTCTTTTGCAGAAACAGGGAGCTCCTCCTGTTTTAGTGCTTCCATCAACTGATCAGGAAAACACGCGCGATCCTTTAATTGATTAAAATCATCGATTCCTACCGTATCGATATGGCCCATTAAAATAACGGTTCGATTGCTTGTACCCTTTGTTCCCTTCACAAAGGCCAACACATTGTAACGTTCATGAATATCATCAATCGTCTTCTCTAATGTTAAATAGGATGAATTCTTGGAGAAATAAGGGAGATCTGTAATAATTTTATATAATGAATTGGCTATTGCCTTTTCACCAGCTGTATTAACGATACTTTCAACATTCACGAGCTGAGTGGTTAAAGCAAGGACCGCTTCCCGGCTTTCAAGCATGGTACATTCCCCTTTTTGAATAAAATGTTTTTACAAAAATGTATACCTAAAGGTTTTTGGCGTCAAGTAGTTTATTAATATAATATTTTTTGCATATTTATTATTGATTTTATCATATTATTTCGCTATACTAAAAACTGTTATTTGAAAATAAAATATTAAATCCTCATCTTTTCAAGTTTTGAGATGGGGTAGAGGTCGCGATTTTTAAGAGTATCCTATTGGAGATTTAGTGAAATCTATGAAAATAGGAAAAAGGAATAATCGCCGAAGTCACTGAAATCACTAGTTTCAGGAGGCTGGGTCTGCACTCAAATAGGGGCAGAACTGTCACAATTTAGTGAATTGTGGAGAGCTATCTTTTTCAAAGCTTAAAGATGAGGGTGTGCCAGGCACCGTCATAAGAATATGGCGGTGCCTTTTTTAATTTAAAGGAGGGAATATTGTGAAAAGAATAATGATTCTGCTAACAGTTGCGCTTGTATTTGTTTTATCAGCATGCGGAACGAAGCAAAATAACGAAACGGCTACAGCAAAAGGTTCTGACTTAAAACTAGTAAAGGATGGCTCGTTAACCTTTGCGATGAGCGGTTTATATCCGCCATTAAACTTTAAAAAGGATGGGAAATTGTCTGGATTTGATGTGGAAATTGGGAACGAAATTGCAAAAAGAATCGGTTTAAAGGCAAACCCTGTAACGAACCCATGGGAAACAATTATTCAAGGATTAAAAGCAAACAAGTATGACGCCATTATCGGAAGCATGACCGCAACACCTGAGCGGGACAAGCAGGTTGATTTTACAAACCCATACTATTTATCAGGCGCGCAAGTTTTTGTTGCAGACAGCAATAATGCTATTCAATCAAAAGACGATTTAAAAGGCAAAACCATTGGAGTTATTCAGTCCAGCACATGGAAGGACATGGCGGTTAAATTATCCGATAAGGTAAAGGGCTATCCAAGTGATGTTTACGCCCTTCAAGACTTAGCGTTAGGCCGTATTGATGCAGTGATCACGGATAAAATTGTTGGTTTGAATGCCAAAAATGAAAAGCATTTAAAAATTAAAGCGGTTGGTGACCTGTTAAATGAGGACCGCGTTAGTGTAGCGGTAACAGAAGGAAACAAAGCGCTCACTAATAAAATCAATAAAGCTATTGCTGACATGCAAAAGGATGGAACTTACGAAAAAATCAGTAAGAAATGGTTTAATGAAAATCTTTTAGAAAAATAAAAAGCTTTTTAGGGAGGCTGTAACATTGACGTTTTTACACAATGTGACGGGAATTTTAAGTGAAAATGGTATGGCCTTCTTGAAGGCCACCTGGATGACCATCTCGATTACGGTTATATCTCTAGTGTTTGCCATGATTATTGGAGTGATTTTTGCCGGATTCAAAATTTCTTCTATAAAAATGTTAAATCGCGTGGCAGACATCTATATTGGCCTTATCCGTGGTACACCGTTAATTGTTCAAATCATGTTTTTATACTACGGCATTGCCAATTTGGTAACGCTGGACAGCTTTACCGCAGGCGCGTTGGCATTGAGTATTCATACCGGTGCTTATATTGCTGAAATTTTCAGGGGAGCGGTGCAGTCCATTGACCGCGGTCAAATGGAAGCGGCGAGGTCGTTAGGGATGCCGTTGCCGCTTGCAATGAGGAGAATTATTTTCCCACAAGCCTTCAAGCGTTCGATTCCTCCACTCGCCAATCAGTTTATTATCAGCTTAAAGGATTCATCATTGGTCGCCTATATTTCTGTTACAGACCTATTCAATACGGCACTGACGGTACAAGGTGAAAACTATATGCCGTTTGAAACTTATTTCGTTGTTGGTTTTTATTATTTAATCATTGTGCTAATCTTTACATGGTTAGCAAACCGGGTTGAGAGGAAGCTAGATGTCAGTAAACCGAAGGAGGCAGCAGTAGCGTGATTGAAATTAAACATTTATCCAAGTCCTTCGGTGAACTAGAAGTCTTAAAAAATATTAATTTGCAGGTTCAAGAGAAAGAGGTTGTCGTGCTGATTGGTGCTAGTGGTTCTGGAAAAAGTACACTGCTTCGTTGTATGAATTTCTTGGAGACCGCGAATAATGGCGAGATTATCATTGATTCGGAAAAGGTTGACCATGGGAAATCCAATCTCAATAAAATAAGGGAAAAAGTCGGAATGGTTTTTCAACATTTTAACCTGTTTCCTCATAAAACCGTGCTTGAAAATATCATCGAGGCGCCAATCTATGTGAAAAAAGAAACGAAGGCCCAGGCAACTTCTAAGGCATTGAATCTTTTGAAAAAGGTTGGATTATCCGATAAGGCTAATTTTTATCCGGATCAGCTGTCAGGCGGGCAAAAGCAGCGTGTTGCAATTGCCAGGGCATTGGCGATGGAACCAAAGGTGATGCTTTTTGATGAACCAACCTCTGCACTTGACCCGGAGCTGGTTGGTGAAGTCCTTCAGGTAATGAAGGAATTAGCTGAAGAAGGCATGACGATGGTGATTGTCACCCATGAAATGGGATTTGCTCGCGAAGTGGCAAGCCGGATTATCATGTTGGCAGATGGGAATATCATTGAAGAAGGGTCTCCAAATGAAATTTTTTCAAATCCAAAGCATGAGCGGACCCAGCGATTTTTAAACAAGATATTATAATGAGATTGCCCCTGATTGGGGGCAATTTTTTTAATTTGCATATCTAAAAAAGAACGTAATAAATATAATATGAGGTTAAATAAAAAAAAGTAATGTCAAAAATCAGAAAAATAGCACTGATCCTTCCTTTTCTACGTTAATACGATGCCGAAAGTGATGTCGTGATTAGCCATTTGAATAGTCAAAATGGAGGGTGAGAAAAGGATGATTTTTAAAGAAATGGAGAAGTTTGAAGAGTTTTTATCGAGGTCTTTTGCGGATGGAGTCAATTTCCGTGAATTAAGGCTTTCACAGGATGAAGTTTCATTAGTAAAAAAAAGATATCCTAAAGCGAATGTTAAGCAGTGTCAGACAATGGAATCAGTAGATGGAAAGACATGGTATGAAATCAATCTTTTATTCCCTGTCGTTTCGAAGGACGAAACAGAGATTGAAGCGGTTCAAAGGGAAAATCGAAAGCTGCGTCAAGAGCTTGAAGCGTTGAGAAAATCAGTGGCTCTTTTTTAAAATGGAAAGTCCAACAAATTTGTTGGGCTTTTTTTAATGAATTGCATTTGCCTGAATAAAATGTACTAAAAGTGAGTTGGAGGAACTATGGATCGCCTTAAAAGACTAGTCCTTTCGAACGGGACGTTAAACAGTGGAAAAATCTATAAGAGTGAGAAGCTTTACCAAGGAATGAATGGCAAATTTGTTGAGCGCTTTTATCTGTCTCCGACTGAAAGTTTCATTTTTAAGCCATTAACCAATAACGAGCAGTTAGGGAAAGAGGTTTGGGTGTATAAGTATGTCCTCCCCTCTTTTCCGGAGATCTATCCTAAACTGCTGGCTCATTCGGTTGCTCCGGAGCTCGATGAGAATTGGATGATTTTTGAGGATCTTGGATCACTTCGTCATGATTTTCGGGAGGAAACAGTTTTAGAAGTGGTTAGGCTGATGGGGGGATGGCACTCCCTATCTGTTGAAGGAATGGTGGGACTTCCTGTGACGGGGCTTAAACCGAAAATGGAGGACATTGTTTTAGAACTTACTGAGAAAAAGGTTTTGGTTCAGGGCTTGGGGATGGGTGAGATTTTTCCTCTGCTTGATAGGGTTAATTTTTCAAAAAGGCTCGTGTTATCACACGGAGATCTCCATATTGGCAATATTGCAAGGGCGGGTGAGAAAGTGGTGGTGCTGGATTGGGAGCATACCCACCTGAATGTACCCTATTGGGATTTGTATCATCTGCTTGATCTAGCTCATCCTATTTTTCCGAAGCAGGTACCTCATCCGTTTCGGGAGTTGGCTTTGAAAACCTATTGTGAGCATGCGGGAATAGCGGACGATGCTTTTATAAGGGAATACTACCTATTCTCCGCTGCGTTCTCGATTTGGATGTTGTTATTAATTCGAAGTGACTTGGATTCGGGGCAGAAAAAATGGCCGAGAGAGCAGTTGGAGGAGCAGTTCGAGGAGACGTTGGCTACTTTAAGGGATTGTATCGGGGCACTGTTGAAATGAAAAAAGCTAACCCTGTTGGTTAGCTTTTTTTCTATTTATTAAGCCTTTTTCTCAAAGCTTTGCGCAATTCCAACGATTACATTTACCGATTTTTCCATGTTATCGACGGAAATAAATTCATATTTCCCGTGGAAGTTTTCACCGCCGGTAAAGATATTTGGTGTTGGCAACCCCATATAGGACAACTGCGAGCCATCGGTGCCGCCGCGGATTGGTTTAATGAGCGGTTTGATGTCCAGTGATTCCATTACTTCCTGGGCAATATCAACGATTTGCTTAACCGGCTCAATTTTTTCTCCCATGTTGTAGTATTGGTCATTCAGTTCAAGAAGAACATTGTCCTGGCCGTATTTTGCTTTAAACTCATTGATTAGGTTTGTAATGGTTGCTTTCCGATTGTTGAATTTTTCTCGGTCATGGTCGCGAATGATGTAGTATAGCTTTGTTTGTTCAACATCCCCATTGATTGAAATGAGATGATAGAAGCCTTCGTATCCTTCTGTGTACTCAGGTGCCTCTTTTTCAGGAAGTTTGCTATGTAACTCCATCGCGATTTTGGCGGAATTGACCATTTTGCCTTTTGCCGAGCCCGGGTGAATATTGGTTCCTTTAATGGTAATCTTCGCTGCGGCCGCGTTAAAGCTTTCGTATTCTAACTCCCCTAGCGGACCGCCGTCGACGGTGTAAGCATATGTAGCGTCAAATCGGGCAACGTCAAATTTATGCGGCCCTCTGCCGATTTCTTCATCCGGGGTGAAGGCAACGCGGACCTTACCGTGTTTGATTTCCGGATGTTTGATTAAGTATGCCATTGCGGTCATGATTTCTGCCAATCCGGCTTTGTTGTCGGCGCCAAGCAGGGTTGTGCCGTCGGTGGTGATTAATGTATGGCCTTTGTATTCTGGAAGGCTTGGAAAGTCTTTTGGTGATAGGACAACTTTTAGGGCCTCATTTAATGTGATGTCGCCGCCATCATAGTTTTCATGGATTTGCGGGTTGACGTTTTTGCCTGTGAAGTCTGTCGCAGTGTCGACGTGGGCCAGGAACCCGATCGTAGGTACGTCTTTTTCGGTGTTGGATGGAAGCGTTGCCATTAGATAGCCGTTTTCATCGATGCTGACTTCTTGCATGCCAATTGACTTTAATTCTTCTTCAAGCATGTGGAGCAAGGTCCACTGCCCTGGTGTTGATGGACAAGTGCTGCTGCTCTCATCAGACTGGGTATCAATTTTTACATAGGAAGTAAATCTTTCAATGATTTCATTTTTCATGTTTGTTTGCACTCCCTTTTTTGGTTTTGCTACATGTTTATAATAGCACTTTCGTTGGATCGGTACACGTTTTTAGAATGAGACGATGTTGTTACTCTCGGATGAGCTGAGAATACTCGTGGATGAGTGTAAAATACTCTCGGATAGGCTGCAAATACTCTCGAAGGCTGATGCTACTCTCGGATGGGGAGCGAATACTCGTGGATAGGTGTGAAATACTCTCGGATAGGCTGCAAATACTCTCGAAGGCTGATGCTACTCTCGAATGGGGAGCGAATACTCGTGGAAAGGTGTGAAATACTCTCGGATAGGCTGCAAATACTCTCGAAGGCTGATGCTACTCTCGGATGGGGAGCGAATACTCGTGGATGGATGTAGAATACTCTCAGATAAGCAAAAAATCTAATACCTAACCTTACTTAAATCCATAATATATGACCTATTTTTAAATGTTCCTTCAATATTCATAGTAGAATTTTTCAAAATTCGGGTTGCAGTATGGATATTATCAATTTGTAAAAACTCCCGGCATTCTCGATTTGTAATTCGCCTATTAAAAAGCAGAAACCACTCAAGTAAAGTCCTTTCACCAGCCAAATGATCCTTTGCCATACAATACGGACAATACCAAGTCCTGCAATGTTTCACCATCCCAATCCTATCACACACCTTACAAATCACTCCAGGCCGAATATCCCCAAAAGGTATATGATAAGTCTCACAAATCGGCTTAGGAATATAACGCTGGTGGCTGTTAAGAAGCTCAGCAGAAAGCCACTCAAAACAGTCATGATCTAACTTCTTTGCTTGTTGCGGGATGCTGTTAATAAAGGCGGGAATCGAACTGGGGAATAAGATCTTAGCCTTCGTTGGCGGAACCAACACAATTTGTTTTGGATAAGCAAGAACAACTGCACCATAAATAGGGATAAAAATGTTGTGGGACCTTAACCAGGCACTCAATAATTCACGATTACGCTCCAGCTGAACGACGGGACTTTCAAACCCATCTTTTTGGCCATTCTCTCTCGTACGGATTAATTGGGGAGGATTTTCTCTGAACTCCAAACTTCCGCCAATATTTTTTGTTTCTAACACCAGCCCATAAGAAGGTGTCATAAAATAGGTATCCATTTGAAATCTATCATTTGATGAAGGAGATAGATCGTGGAAAATCTGATGTTCGAACGAAAACAGATGCTTTCTAAATAGTTCTGCTACCCTTTCTTCCCCGGCAATCCCCGCCTCAACCGAAGCTTGTTTACCGGATAAAACAGGAAAAATAGGGTGATTCACACTTAGTCTTTTTCGCGCGGAGACCAAACCTGAAAGCTTAAGCGACGGGTCCCTTCCTTTTAAACAAATAATCAGTCACCTCCATAAAAATCAGCCTCGTATGTATCTTAGCACAACCCGCGTACCCATAATAACCTTACAAAGAAATGTTCTAAAATTTGTAAAAAATATCCGTTGACCACTATTGACCTAGTTGGTCAACGGAGTTACAATGGCATTGACTGATATGGTCAACCCAATAAGAAAGAGGGCAGCCACAATGTTTTCTAAATTTCTCAACCTAGATCAAGAAAAACAAGACCGAATAATCAATGCAGCCATAAAGGAATTCGCCCAGAAGGGATATGATAACGCCTCAACAAATGAAATCGTAAAAGATGCGGGTATATCAAAGGGTTTGCTGTTTCATTATTTTGGCAACAAGAAGCAAATGTTTTTATTTTTATTTGATCACTGCTACAAAATCATTGCTGATGAATTTTACAAAAAAATCAATTTACAGGAAACGGACTTTTTTAGCAGAATTCGCGGAGCAATCTTAATTAAGACGGAATTATTAAACCAATATCCAAACCTATTTAAATTCATTGAAGAGGCTTATCTTGACGAATCCTCCGAAATCAAAATTGAGATTGAAAAAAAGGTAAAGCAACTAAATCACATTAATTTTGGCAAAATCTATGAGGGCATTGATTTTTCAAAATTCCGATCAGATATGGACATCCAAAAGGTCTTAAAAATTATTACCTCTACTTTTGAAAAACTAGGTGAAGAGGAAATGAATAAGCTAAAGCTGTCCCCCTCTCACCAAATTGATTACGAAAGAATTCAAGTAGAAATCGAAGAGTATTTTGAGATCTTAATGAAGGCTTTTTACAAATAAGGGGGTTCACGCGATGAATGTGATTGAACTGAATCATCTAACAAAGACCTATGGCAATTCGCGAGGCATTACAGATATCAGCTTTCATGTCGAGGAAGGAGAAGTATTCGGGTTTATTGGGCCGAATGGCGCCGGAAAGTCAACAACCATCCGCACACTTCTTTCACTCATCTACCCAACAAGCGGCAATGCCACAATCTTTGGCAAGGACAGCGTGAAGTGTGCTCCGGAAATCAAAAAAGAAATCGGTTATTTGCCATCAGAAGTCTTTTATTACGACAACATGAAAGTCAAAGACCTCCTGAAGTATTCGGCAAGTTTTTATAAAAAGGATTGCAGTAAACGGATGAAAGAATTAGCTGAAATCATGGACCTTGACCTTAATAAAAAAATCGATGACCTCTCATTTGGGAACAAAAAGAAAGTCGGGATTGTCCAAGGGCTTCTTCATGATCCAAAGCTTATCATCCTCGACGAGCCGACAAGCGGGCTTGACCCGTTAATGCAGCAAAAATTCTTTGATTTATTAAAAGAAGAAAATAAAAAGGGCAAGACGATTTTGTTTTCCTCCCATATCTTGAGTGAAGTGCAAAAAATGTGCGATCGCGTTGCGATTATTAAAGAGGGCCGGCTTGTAAAGTTGGAAAAAATCAGTACCTTACGTGAAAACAATCATAAGAAGTTCAAGTTAGAAACCAAGGCCCCACTTACGAATCTAACAATCGATGGAGTCACGAATTTTGAGGTGAAAGACAATATCACTAGCTTCCTATACAGCGGCAATATCAACTTAATTTTGAAAAAGCTTTCGGAGCTTGAGCTTGAGAACATTTGGATTGACGAACCAGATCTTGAGGAAATCTTTATGCACTATTATGAAAAGGAGAATTAAAACGATGAATATCTTTCTCCATGAACTAAAGGCATATCGGAAATCGACGGTAATCTGGACACTTTCTTTAGCAGCGTTGATTGTTTTCTTCCTATCAATGTTCCCTGGCTTAACACAGGATGCTGATCAGTTTAAAAAGCTGCTGGAGAACTATCCCGAGGCTGTGCGGAGGGCACTAGGTGTTTCTCTTGATAGCATCACATCGTTATTAGGCTTCTATTCCTACGGTTTTACCTATGTGCTTTTGTGTGGTTCCATTCAGGCTATGAATCTAGGAACCTCGATATTGTCAAAAGAGGTTCGGGAAAAAACAGCTGATTTCCTGCTCACAAAGCCTGTTACAAGGAAGCAAATTGTCACAGCTAAACTATTGGCAGTAGTAGCCTCCTTGATCATTACGAATGTTATTTACATTATCATAGCAGTCAATACAGCATCAGCCGTTAGTGAGAATTCATTTGACGTAACGACCTTTTTGCTGATTTCACTAACCGCCTTTTTTATAGAATTGATGTTTGTCGCACTGGGAATGCTTATTTCAGTATCAGTGCCTAAAATTAAATCCGTTTTGCCGATTTCGCTT
The DNA here is from genome assembly GCF_016107705.1 of Neobacillus cucumis. Next base: position 313,666 of record NZ_JAEHGC010000004.1, on the reverse strand, counting down.
GGTACTGTATTTGGCTTTTATATCTTAAATATGTTAGGTTCAGTGATTGGCGAAAAGGCGATTCGCTACCTCACCCCCTTTAAGTATTATGAAACAACTTATATTATCAAACATTCAAGCTATGAAGTTTCATATATTTTCATTGAAATGGTCTTTATTTTTGCAGCGGTTGCCGCTAGTTATGTGATTTATTCTAAAAAAGACATTCATGCGGTATAAGGGGGTGTGGTCATGAATTTATTTTTTCGAGAAATGAAGGCAAATCGGAAGTCATTGATTATTTGGTGTTTTGGGATACTATTCATGGTTGTAGCCGGGATGGGCAAATATGAGGGGTATTCTTCATCATCAGGTCAATCGATTAATGAACTAATGGCGAGTATGCCGAAATCCTTACAGGCGATGATGGGCGTCGGAGAGTTAGACTTTTCAACCCCAATCGGGTTTTACGGGATGCTATTTGCGTACCTTCTTTTAATGGCTGCGATTCATGCATTAATGATTGGTGCCACTATCATTGCAAAAGAAGAGCGGGACAACACAACAGAATTTTTAATGGCAAAACCCATCTCGCGTCGAAGGATTATCACATTTAAGCTATTGGCTGCCCTTGTGAATGTAGTTATTTTCAATTTTGTCACGTTAGTTCTTTCTGTGGGGATGGTATCCAAATTTAATAAAGCAGGTGATCCGCTGGATGTAATCTATACCTTAATGGCAGGAATGTTTATGCTGCAGTTTATTTTTCTATTATTAGGTTCGACAATGGCCGCTGTTCTCAAAAAACCAAAACGGGCTGCATCTATCGGAACGGCTATTCTTTTAATCTTCTATCTTTTATCGATTTTTATCGATCTAAACCATAAGCTGGATGGATTAAAGTACTTGACCCCCTTTAAATATTTTGAGGCTAAAAAGGTAATGGCGGATGCATCACTTGACCCTGTATATATGAGTGTGTCTTTCGCAGCAATAGTCTTGTTAACGACAGTTACCTATGTTTTCTATCAAAAAAGGGATTTGAATGTTTAAAGACTAAATCCCGAGGTTATTTTTATGGAGTCATTAAATTAAGAATGAATAAAGTGCTTATCCAACAACTGAATCTAAAAAACTACTAAATTAATCATTTCTTTAACACTCGGAAGAATTTCATCCGGGTGTTTTTTTAGCATTTTAGTGGGAGAAATAGCGGAAAAGGAAGTATTATAGCTAAAAATAATATCCAAAATTTACAAATTATCCGTAAATTCGCAGAGCTGTGATGATAAAATTCTATTTGATTAAATTAAAATCTACTGCTAAAGACCTATATTTGTAGATTTTAAAAGAATAAGAAAAGGAGGGGCATTTTTATTCATTTTAAAAAATGGGGGGATAGGTAAATGGTAAAGTGGAAAAAGGTGCTCGGTTCTTCCTTACTTTCAGCCGGGCTTGCGTTTAGTTCTTTTGCACCGGCAACATTTGCAAAGGAAGTAAAGGGGAAAAACGTTCAGCTGCAGAATCCTCATAATATGGAATTTAGCCAGCCAACCGGTAATTCAGGCAAATTACCTTTTCTTGACCAACATACAGGAGGCCCATTTGACGAGGGGCTCATAAATGAAGACAAAGTACTTAAGCTATTAATTAAGCAGGGAATTGTAGACAAGAAAGCTTCCTTAGAGGAACAGCACAAACAAATGTATGATTATATTTCTAAAAGGGCTGAAAAGGCAGAAATTAAAGGAACCAATCAGCAAGAAATCAAAAGAGTCCGGGCAAAGCTACAGGAAAAGAAAAAGTTAAAACTTAAACCTGCAGGAGCGCTGATAGTCGACAAAAAAGTAAATCCAAAAGTGTCTTCCGGCAAAAAAGTAGGACCAATTCAGGAAGAAAAATGGACGGGGACGGAAAGAAAAGATAAGGTATTGGTGCTCTTAATTGACTATCCAGACTACCCGCATAATAGCATTAAACCGGAAGACGGCTCCTTTTTATACTATAAGGACTATACTCAGCAACACTATCAAGATATGATTTTTGGTGATAATGGATATATCGGTCCTGATGGTCAAAACTTACTCTCTGTAAAACAATATTACGAGCAGCAATCAGGCGGCAGTTATACGATTGATGGCCAGGTTTCTAAATGGTATACCGCAAAGAATCCGGCAGCCTATTATGGCGGAAATGATCCAGCACAATATGACAACGATAAAAACCCGCAAGCTTTGGTGTTCGAAGCCTTAACAGCAGCGGCTCAAGACCCGGCTATTAATTTAGCTGATTATGATAAGGAAGATCAATACGATCTGGATGGGGATGGAAACTATCGGGAGCCGGATGGGATTATTGATCATTTAATGGTCATTCACTCCGGTATTGGTGAAGAAGCCGGCGGAGGGGCGCTTGGTAATGATGCGATTTGGTCCCACAGCTGGGATTTAGGCCAACCGGTTAAGATTCCAAATTCAAATTTTTATGGATACACATATACCATTGAACCGGAAGACGGAGCCTCTGGTGTCTTTGCGCACGAGTTCGGTCATGACTTGGGCTTGCCTGATGAATATGATACGGCGTATACCAAGGATGGTGTTGGTGCTCCAACCGAATATTGGACGATTATGTCCTCCGGAAGTTGGGCCGGAACCATTCCAGGGACAGAACCGACAGGCTTTAGTCCCTATGATAAGGAATATTTGCAAGGAGTCATGCCTGGGTCAAACTGGTTTAAAAATACCGAGTATAAATTAACCGATCTTAAGAGTGAAAAGAACGTTCTTTTAGATGAGGCAAGTGTCAAGGGAACAAACCAGGACGGAATCAAAATTCAATTACCAGATAAGCCGACAAAAGTCAATACACCTGCAAGCGGTAAGTATGAGTACTTTAGTGGAAGTGGAAATAATCTTTTCAATGGTATGATAACTGCTGTGGATTTAACAGGAAAAACTTCTGCACAGTTAAAATTTAAAACCTGGTATAACATTGAACAAGACTTTGACTATGCCTATGTGGGAGTATCATTAGATGGGGTTAATTTTACTCCGCTAAGTGGGAACATCACAACCACTAGCAATCCATACGGTGGTAATTTTGGAAATGGGATTACAGGCGATTCAAAGGGCTGGAAAGATGCTGTGTTTGATCTTTCTGCACTAAAAGGGCAAAAGTTTTATTTAGTTTTTGCTTATGTTGCTGACCCATACGTTGCGATGCCTGGTCTTTATGCAGATGATATCCAGGTAATTGCAAATGGCAAGACGATTTTAAGCGATAACGCAGACGGAGCACAATCGCTGTTTGAGCTTTATGGTTTTACGAAAAATAAGGGTATCACATTAACAGATAACTATTATTTATTAGAGTGGCGTAACTATGCGGCTGCAGATGAAGCGCTGAGACATTTAACGAATGCATATGGTATAACGTATGATCCAGGTGCACTGCTTTGGTATGTAGATAACAAATATACTGATAACTGGGTAGGCGATCATCCTGGGGATGGATTCCTTGGGGTAGTGGATGCCCATCAGAGTACAGCTGATTTTTACGATAGTGCTACAAATGCTGATCTTGGAGTAGTCCCTTACTCATTATTCCAAATTCAAGATGCAGCCTTTTCCTTAAGTAATACGGATCCTACCTATATTGATCTTTCACAATATGGGGCTCCTTATTATGTTGCCTTAAATGCACAGCCGGCTGTCAATCTCTTTGATGATGCAAAGGATTACAGCAATCCAGGCCTCATTTACGCCGGTCGCAATGTACCGAAATTGGGATTAAAAATCCAAGTTACGGACCAAGCAGAAGATAAGTCTGTTGGCACCGTTAAGCTGTCAGCAAATATTTCAGAATCTGTGGCATTAAATCAATTGAGCAAATCTGTTTATTCCAATAAAGCCGGATATAACAAAGTAACCATTTCCGGTAAAATAAAAGGCTTAGTTGGAAGCAGTTTGAAGTATGAGGTTCTTAACAGCTCCGGTAAAGTAATCACTTCCTTTACTGATACATTAACAGCGATGGATCAATCCTTTAATGAAACACTGACATTGCCTACAAAGACCCCAACTGGAAACTATACAGTGAAGGTAACGGCGGGACCAGCTTCCAAACAATTGTCGTTTAAAGTAGACAACGATGCACCAAAAGTAACAGCTTCGCCAAATGGCAGCACGGCGCCAATAAAAGAAGCTGCGGCAAAGGTTACGGTTTCAGATGCCAATCTTGGCACATTGGGATATGTTTGGTCACAGAGTACAAAGGCTCCATCTTCAGGTTATAAATCATTTACGAACGGGTCCGTTCTAAAACAGCCAGGTAAAAACGGAAAATGGTACCTATATGTCCAGGCCAAAGATAAAGTAGGGAATTCAACAACCTGGAAATCAAATTCCTTCAACCTGGATAGTGCAAAGCCAACCGTAACGATTTCGCCAAACGGAAGCACGAAACCGGCAAAATCGGTATCGCCTAAGGTAACGGTTAAAGACTCGAACCTCAGCAGCTATGGATATGCCTGGACGAAGAGTGCAGCTGCACCGAAATCAGGATATAAATCATTTAAAAATGGTTCGAAGCTGACCCATTCTAAGGTGACAGGAAAATATTACCTGCATGTTTATGCAAAGGATAAAGCGGGTAACGCGGTAACTTTTAATTCCAAATCATTTGTTTTAGATAACACAGCACCGGGTAAACCTCAAGTTGATAAAATCGTAAGTAAAAAGAAATTGGTTACTGGTCATGCAGAAAAAGGTGCGAAGATTAAGATAAAAGCGGGAAAAACAACCGTGACTGGTTATGTCAACAGTAAAGGGAAGTACTCTATTAAATTGAAAAAGGCCTTTAAAGTAGGAACAACGGTCTATGTAACAGCAACAGATACCGCAGGAAATACAAGTAAGACAACAAAGAAGACTGTAACAAAGAAATAATTTATAAAAAAATAAAAGGTAGGACCTGTCCCGCCTTTTATTTCTCTTTCGCCACCTTGGTAAGCCAGTGCTGTAATGGATGAAAAAGAGAATAAAAAGCTGATTTAAGAACATTTAGATGTTCACGCCCGCTTTAATTTCGGGCGTGAACTTTTCTTATGATTTCAATAATGCTAAAATGGAAAAATAATCTATGCAAGGAGGAAATGATGATGACAGAAAACAATGCATTACCACCAAAGACATGTACAATTGACCGCATGATAACGGTAGCGGAAGACGTACAAAAAGTACTTTCAGGAGAAAAAACAGCAACGCGCCGTAACGGACGTTATGCCGATCCAGGGGAAATCATGACACTAGAGGGCCGTCAATTTGTCGTCGAAAAGGTCTACTCGCAATCTCTGGGTGAATTAACTGATGACGATGCACGCCGCGAGGGCTTCAATTCCCTAGAAGATTATAAGCAATCGATTCTTTCGATGCATCCGGGAATGCCATGGCTTCCACAAATGCGCGTCTGGGTTCATGAGTTTCGCCCTGCAGAATAAGTACATACTAAAAGAGACAAGCAACATTCCGTATACGCGGAGTGTTGTTTTTTAATTTGAATAATAGTAAGTCCTAAAATTTGTTTAACAACCCGTGGCCTCATTATAATATACGTATCTAAATTTGATACTTCCTACATTTCCAGCAATTAGAGGTGAACAATGTCGTGAAATTTTTAGGCAAATATATAAGGAAGTATTGGAAACTCTTTTTAACCGCCGTATTATTTCTAACCTTCGAAGCCATATGTGACCTGCTGCAGCCGACCATTATGTCCAAGATCATTGACGTTGGTGTCGCCAAACGGGATATTCATTATGTATTAAAAATGGGCGGCATTATGCTATTGGTTACGGCCTTTGGTGCGGTGTCTGCCTCTACGAGAAGTATCGTGGCCAGTACGGTTTCACAAAATTTTGGCGCCGAACTCCGGTCGGACTTATTTAAGAAAGTACAATCACTTTCTTTTAAAAATATCGACCGCTTTGACCGCGCGTCGTTAATCACCAGACTAACCAATGACGTGAATCAAGTCCAAATTTTTGTAAACGGGCTAATGCGGATGTTCGTAAAAGCCCCCCTCCTTGCGATTGGCGGATTAATTATGGCCTCACGGTTAAATCTTCGCCTCACGGTGGTCCTTGCGGTCGTGGTCCCAATCGTTGGAGTGTTGATTGTGATGAATATGAGGCTCGGATTCCCTCTCTTCACCAAGGTGCAAAAGGCATTAGACCGGGTGAACAGTGTAATGAGGGAATATTTATCAGGAGTCCGCGTGGTAAAAGCCTTCAATCGAATGGATGTGGAAATTGCTAAATTCACGAAGGCCAATCATCAATTTCAGGACCAATCGATTTCAGCGACAAGACTAATGTCTATTTTCGGCCCCTCTATCATGCTGACGGTAAATCTGGGGATTGTTGCGGTTCTCTGGCTGGGAGGATTAGGAGTCGAATCAGGCCATATTCAAGTCGGTCATATTATTGCATTTACCAACTATATGACACAAATTTTATTTTCCTTGATGATGATCTCCATGGTATTTAATATGTTCGTTCGTGCCAAGGCCTCAGCTGGAAGGATTGGCGAGGTATTTCAACAGGAAGACTTCCAGACCTGGAAGGACGAAGTGAACGAAAATCCAATAGAAAAGGGCAGAATTGACTTTGAAAACGTCTCATTTTCATATGAGGGAGCAAATGAACCTGTTTTAAAAGATATTAATCTTACCTTCCTGCCTGGGGAGACCGTTGGGATTATTGGTTCGACCGGATCGGGAAAAAGTACGCTTGTCGGCTTCATCCCACGCTTTTATGATGTCAGCTCCGGGACCATCAAGGTAGATGGTGAAAATGTTAACGAGGTTGATCCAAAAAGATTGAGAGAAAAAATCGCGATTGTACCGCAAAAGACGATTCTTTTTACCGGCAGTGTTGCTGAAAATATTAAATGGGGTAAAGAGGATGCCAGTGACGAGGAAATTGAAGCGGCAGCTGTGATTGCCGGTTCCCACGATTTTATATCGGCTTCTCCAGAAGGTTACCAAACCATTATTGGCCAGGGCGGCGTGAATTTCTCCGGTGGACAAAAACAGCGGATATCCATTGCCAGGGCATTAATTAAGAAACCGGAAATTCTTATTTTGGATGATAGTACGAGCGCCGTTGATGTGGCAACAGAGGCAAAAATAAAGGAGTCCTTGAAAAAATACGCAAAAGGTCTCACTTGTCTGCTAATTGCCCAGCGGATTACTTCTATTATCGATGCCGATAAAATTGTTGTGATGGATCAAGGTAAGGTAGTTGGAATCGGAACACATGAAGAACTGATTCATGAATGTAAAGTCTATCAGGAAATCTTCCAATCGCAGATGGGCAAGGAGGTGGAGTAGATGACGAAGGAAACAGAACAATCGCGTCCCACCCCGCCGCTTCCCGGTCCAGGAGGACGGCCCGGCGGCTTTGGCGGTGCCCATAGAAGAGGGCCTGTTGTGAAGCCAAAGAATTTTAAGGGAACACTGAAGCGGTTATGGCACTATGTAGGCAAAGAAAGGAAAATGCTTTCATTCATTTTTTTATTTATTGTGATTGATTCTGTCCTTACATTAATTGCCCCTTACCTAATCGGAAGAGCAATTGATGCGATGAGCCTCCATAGCAGGGTTGATTTTGGATTGTTAGAAAAGACAGTCATTATTCTAACTTCTGCATATGTCGCCGATGCTGTTTTAACCTTTTTACAGGGCTGGTTGATGGCGGGGGTATCACAGCGGATAGTCAAAAGCCTAAGGGATGCTCTTTTCAGAAAGCTGCAAAAGCTCCCTGTTGCGTTTTTTGACACCAGAACACACGGAGAATTAATGAGCAGATTGTCCAATGATGTTGATAATGTCAGCAACACAATTTCTCAATCAACGACTCAGCTTATGTCCGGGGCAATTGTCATTATTGGGTCCTTAATTATGATGCTAGTTTTGAGCCCGATTTTGACCTTGGTAAGTTTAATAACGGTTCCGTTAGTTTTTTTGCTTACGAAAACGATTGCCAAAAAGACAAGTGTGTTGTTTAAGGAACAGCAGATCCAGTTAGGAAAATTAAACGGTCATATTGAGGAGACTATATCCGGTCTCCATGTTGTAAAGGCCTTTAATCATGAGGATAAGGTCATCGAGGAATTTGATGAAGTCAACACCAAGCTCCGTGAGGTCGGCCTTAAGGCGCAAATTTGGTCGGGATTCCTGATGCCGATTATGAACGTAATTAACAATTTAGGTTTTACACTTGTAGCGGTTGTCGGGGGAATTCTTGCCGTTAAAAGTTTGATTACCATTGGTGCAATTGCCAGCTTTATCACGTATTCCCGGCAATTTGTTCGTCCGCTGAATGATCTTGCCAATATTTTTAATATCCTGCAGTCTGGTGTTGCAGGTGCAGAGCGGGTTTTTGAAGTTCTCGATGAACAGGAAGAGCCTGAGGATATGCCTGATGCAGTGGATTTAATTCATCCGAAGGGCCATGTTGTTTTTGAAAATGTAAGCTTCGGCTATCGGGAGGATGTCCCGATTTTAAAAAATGTTCATTTTGTATCACCTGAGGGCAGCAGTACGGCACTTGTCGGACCGACCGGTGCAGGAAAAACGACGGTGGTGAACCTGTTAACGCGATTTTATGATGTGACGAGCGGCCGGATTTTACTGGATGGCCGAGATATCCGCGAATATACGAGGGATAGTCTGCGGCGATGCTTTGGGTTTGTACTTCAGGATACCTATTTATTCTCAGGGACGATTAAGGAAAATATCAAATATGGAAAACCGGATGCGACGGATGATGAGGTGGCGGCAGCCGCACGGATGGCCAATGCGGATGGCTTTATCAGACGCCTGCCTAAGCAATATGATACGGTGCTTGCGGAAAATGGCGGTAATTTAAGTCAAGGCCAACGCCAGCTGCTTGCAATTGCCAGGGTGATATTAGCAAAACCTTCCCTGTTGATATTGGATGAAGCAACCTCGAGTATCGATACTCGTACTGAGCTTCATATTCAGGAAGCACTGTTAACGTTAATGGAGAACCGCACAAGCTTCATCATCGCCCACCGCTTAAATACGATTCGAGATGCTGATACCATTATGGTGATCGATCAAGGGCAGATTATTGAAAAAGGCAGCCACGATGAATTAATGAAGCAAAACGGAAGATACTATCATATGTTTTTCAATCAATTTAAAAATATCGAAGGAGCACTGGACTAACAGTGCTCTTTTTTATCTTGGCTAAGTTAAAGGTCCATGTTGATTCTTGAAACAACGTTGATTGGAGCCTGTATCTTAAAAAGCACACACAGCGTACGTTTCCAATGAAGCATCAATCATATTTTTAAAAATGTAGTGACTGCTGTAAAGACACCTGTTAGAATACAGTTGGACTTATTAAAAGAATGAGGTATTGGAAATAGTAAAAATAATATTTAGATCAGGAGGGTCCAAATGATTAACGAGCAGGATATTTTTAACAGAGGCGCTGCGATGAAAAACAAGGATGTCTCCAGCCGGAAATTGCTGACCATTGCCGGTACGGGCTGGATGTTTGATGCCATGGATGTGGGGATGCTTTCCTTCATTATCGCGGCCCTAAAAGTAGAGTGGAATTTATCCGCAGAGCAAATGGGCTGGATTGGCAGCATTAACTCCATCGGTATGGCAGTCGGCGCCCTTATTTTTGGATTAATGGCGGATCGGGTGGGCCGGAAAAGTGTTTTTATAATCACGCTATTATTATTTTCAATTGGCAGTGGTGCTTCCGCCTTTACCACAACGGTCACCATGTTTTTAGTATTGAGGTTTTTCATTGGGATGGGTCTTGGCGGTGAGCTCCCGGTGGCCTCCACCCTTGTTTCGGAAAGTGTCCCGGTTGAAAAGCGCGGAAGAATTGTTGTACTGCTTGAAAGCTTCTGGGCAGTCGGCTGGCTGGTTGCCGCAGTTATTTCCTATTTTGTCATTCCGAAGTTTGGCTGGCAGGTAGCATTACTGATTAGTGCAATTCCTGCCATTTATACTCTCTATTTACGCATGGGCTTACCGGATTCTCCACGTTTCACCGAAGTGAAAAAGAAAGAGAAAATTTCAGTATTTCAAAGCATGGCAAAATTATTTTCCAAGGAATATGGCCGTCAAACCACGATGCTCTGGGTTGTCTGGTTCTGTGTCGTATTTTCCTATTACGGAATGTTCCTTTGGCTTCCAAGTGTTATGGTCATGAAAGGCTTTAGTCTAATTAAAAGCTTCGAATATGTACTGATTATGACTCTTGCCCAGCTGCCAGGTTATTTTACCGCAGCATGGTTTATTGAAAAATTTGGACGGAAATTTGTATTGGCCGTCTATTTAACAGGAACGGCGATCAGCGCTTATTTCTTTGGAAATGCTGATACAACAGCTTTATTAATGATTTCAGGAATTCTGTTATCCTTCTTTAATTTAGGTGCATGGGGCGGACTTTACGCTTACACACCAGAACAGTATCCTACCATTATCCGCGGTACCGGTACTGGGATGGCAGCATCCTTTGGTCGAATCGGCGGGGTGCTTGGACCGCTGTTAGTCGGCTATCTAGTGGCAGGAAAGACGTCCGTTTCCATGATTTTCACTATTTTTTGTATTACCATACTAGTAGGGGCAGCTGCTGTAATGTTTCTAGGAAAAGAAACGAAAAGTAAAGTATTAGAATAATTTTTTCACAAAAGGAGAATTCCATTTCAGGAGTTCTCTTTTTTTTCACTCTTTTTTTGAAAAATATTTTTGAAATGACTTACTTTTGCATTCCATATAAATTTTAACGCTTCACAGTGTGAAAATCGCAATTGGACAAAGGTTAGCCTGAAATATTTATTATTTTAAAAATTATTTTAAAATAACGGACAATAGTACTAGACGAAAGGAAAATAATTTTGTACAATGTTTTCAGAATATTATTTTTTTTAGAAACAGTAAGAAAACTAATGGAAAAAATATCTAGCAGGGGGTATACCATGAGAAAGAGGAAAGTAGCAGGAGTAGTTGCATCCTTTTTAGTTGCGGCTAGCGTAATGGCAGGCTGCAGCAGCAGTTCATCAACCAGCGGCAATGCTTCAAGCAGTGACAGTAAGACGATTAAAATCGGAGCCAACCTTGAGTTATCCGGCGGCGTTGCTTCTTACGGCCAATCGATTAAAGAAGGTATTGATCTTGCCATCAACGAAATCAACAAAAAAGGAATTGACGGCAAGAAATTACAGCTAGTAAGTGTTGATAACAAATCAGATGCTGCTGAAGCAACAAACGGCGCAATCAAATTAATTACACAAGATAAAGTATCAGCGGTTATTGGTGCAGCAACAAGTACAGACACCCTTGCACAAGTACAAATTGCTAATGATAATAAAGTACCTATTTTGACTCCAACAGGAACCAACCCTACGGTTACTGTTAAAGATGGAAAATTAAATGATTATGTATTCCGTACTTGTTTCATTGACCCATTCCAAGGTACTGTAGCGGCTAACTTCGCTTCCAATGAATTAAAAGTGAAGAATGCAGCAGTCCTTATTGATAGCTCAAGTGACTATGCAAAAGGTTTAGCGGCTTCTTTCAAAGATTTCTTTAAGAAAAATGGCGGCAATGTTGTATCTGAAGAAGCATATGTTGCAAAAGATACTGATTTCCATGCTACATTAACTCGTATCAAAGCGAAAAAACCTGACTTCGTGTTTATCCCTGGATATTATGAAGAAGTAGGCTTAATTGTGAAGCAAGCGCGTGAAATTGGTCTAAATGTACCAATGATGGGTGCTGACGGCTGGGATTCTCCTAAACTAGTAGAGATCGCGGGTGCGAAAGCATTAAATAACACTTACATCACAAACCACTACTCTTCTGGTGATTCAGATACAAAAGTACAAGAGTTCGTAAAAGCATTCGAAGCGAAGTACAATGGCAAAACTCCAGATGCTTTTAACGCTTTAGGTTATGACTCAGCTTACTTTATCGCGGATGCAATTAAGCGTGCAGGCTCTGGTGACCCGCAAAAAATCCAAAAGGCTCTTGCTGAAACAAACAATTTATCACTTGTAACAGGATCAATGAAGCTTGACAAGAACCACGATCCAATCAAATCAGCTGTCATTCTTGAGTACAAAGATGGTAAGCAAACATTTAAATCAAAGGTAAATCCTCAATAAGATGAAACGAAAATGAATAGGGAGATTCATGTCTCCCTATTCCAATTTAATAGACTTGAATTTGATAGATTCAGCACTTAAATGCGTTTTTGAAGTGGAAAGTCCTTTTAAAAGGAGTGTAATACATGGAAATAATACAGCAGCTAGTCAACGGTATTTCTTTGGGCAGTATCTATGCTTTAATTGCCTTAGGGTATACAATGGTTTACGGTATTGTAAAATTAATCAACTTTGCCCATGGAGATGTCTTCATGGTAGGAGCATTTATCGGCTTTTATTCAATCACATTTCTTCATATGAATTTTTTCCTTGCTTTAATTATATCAATGGTAGTTTGTGCGATCTTTGGAGTTCTAATTGAAAGAATTGCTTATAAACCTTTAAGAAATGCAACAAGAATTGCCGCTCTTATTACGGCAATCGGTGTATCATTATTTATTGAGTATGGAATGATTTATATTAGAGGTGCGCAGCCAGCTGCATATCCTGACAATCTTGTTCCATTTAAAAGTTTAGAAGTATTTGGCGTGGAAATTAGCGGCCAGTCCTTACTGATCTTAGCTACATCTATTTTCTTAATGATCTTACTGCAATTTATCGTTAAGAAAACTAAAATTGGGAAAGCAATGCGTGCTGTTTCACACGATATGGATGCAGCGCGGTTAATGGGTATAAATGTAAACAACACAATTTCAGCAACTTTTGCAATCGGATCAGCCCTTGCAGGTGCAGCAGGTGTAATCTTTGGTATGTACTATACAAAAATTGAACCGTTGATGGGAATTATCCCTGGTCTGAAAGCCTTCGTAGCCGCTGTATTAGGCGGAATTGGAATCATCCCGGGTGCAATGGCCGGTGGTCTTGTCTTGGGTGTAATCGAATCGCTTGTCAGTGCGTTAGGTTTCTCCTTATGGCGCGATGGCGTTGCCTTTGTTGTTCTTATTTTAATCTTAATTTTCCGTCCGGCAGGGTTATTTGGTAAAAATGTCAGGGAAAAGGTATAGGGGGTGGCTAAGCGATGAATACAATTAAACATACAAAAGGCTTCTGGAGTTCAATCGTTTTAGCCGTTGTTTTTTCAGTTGTAATCCAATTTTTAATTAATGGTGGAACACTGAATCAGTTTTATGTAAACACATTGTTTTTTATTGGAATTAATATTATATTAGCAGCAAGTTTACATTTAATTATCGGAATTACCGGCCAGTTTTCGATTGGACATGCCGGGTTCCTTGCAGTTGGTGCATATGCATCAGCGATTGTGACGATGAAATTAGGTCTTCCCTTCCCGGTAGCCATTTTAGTGGCAGGAGTAGCCGCAGCGATTACAGGACTAATCATTGGTATTCCGACCCTTAGACTTAAGGGAGACTATTTAGCGATTGCGACGCTTGGCTTTGGGGAAATTGTCAGGATTGTTTTATTAAATATCGACTATGTCGGCGGCGCAAGCGGGATGACCGTATCTCATTTCACTACATGGCCATGGCTTATAGGCTGTGTAATTTTAACCATTGTAGTAATTGTAAACTTTACGAATTCAACACACGGGCGTGCTTGCATTTCCATTCGTGAAAATGAAATAGCTGCCGATGCGATGGGAATCAATACGACGTACTATAAGGTTGCCGCATTTGCCATCGGTGCTTTTTTTGCAGGGGTTGCCGGTGCATTGTATGCTCATAACTTTTATATTATCCAGCCAACGAACTTTGGCTTCTTGAAGTCCTTTGATATCTTGATTTTCGTTGTACTTGGTGGATTAGGAAGTATGTCTGGGGCAGTCATTGCCGCGATCTTACTCACAATTATCTCAACATATTTGCAGGGCTTCCCTGAAGTTCGGATGATTGTATACAGCTTAGTTCTAGTAATCATGATGCTTTACCGTCCACAAGGATTGTTAGGAACAAAAGAAATAACCTCATTCTTTAAAGGTGGTAAATCCGTTAAAGGAGGAGTAAAAGGATGAATGCAAACACACCGTTGCTTAAAGTAGACAATGCCGGAATCCGCTTTGGCGGCTTAAAGGCCGTTTCTGATGTTAACCTTGAATTAAACCAAGGCGAGCTTGTCGGATTAATTGGACCAAACGGCGCCGGTAAAACTACATTTTTTAACCTCCTTACAGGGGTTTATGTACCAACAGAAGGAAGTATTTCTTTAGATGGGGAAAAATTAAATGGTTTGGCGCCCTATAGAATTACTAAAAAGGGAATCAGTCGTACCTTCCAAAATATTCGTTTATTTAGTGAATTATCTGTGCTTGATAATGTTAAGGTAGCCTATCATTCGCTTGCCAAGCATTCGATTTTAAGCTCAATCTTCCGTCTTCCTCCTCATTTTTCCGGTGAAAAGGAAATGGAGGAAAAGGCGATTGAATTCTTAAAGATTTTTAACCTGGATAGATTTATGCATGAAAAGGCGAAAAATCTTCCTTATGGTCAGCAACGCCGTCTTGAGATTGCCCGTGCCCTTGCGGCCAACCCTAAATTGTTGCTTTTAGATGAGCCGGCAGCCGGGATGAATCCACAGGAAACAGAGGAATTGATGAATCTAATCGCGTTAATCCGTGAGCGTTTCTCCTTAACGATTTTGCTGATTGAACACGATATGGGACTTGTCATGGGCGTATGTGAACGAATCTATGTACTTGATTCCGGCCAACTTATTGCACAAGGAACTCCTGAGGAAATCAGAAATAATCCTAAAGTCATCAAAGCATACCTCGGCGAGGAGGTCATTTCATAATGTTAAATATTAATGATATCAATGTATACTATGGTAATATTCATGCCTTAAAAGGTGTTTCGCTTGAAATCAACCAGGGGGAAATTGTTACTTTGATTGGGGCGAATGGTGCCGGGAAGAGTACACTATTAAAAACGATTTCGGGTTTACTAAAACCGAAGAATGGTGAAATCCTTTTTGAAGGAAAGCCGATTGGCGGTAAAGTGGCCCAGTCCATCGTAAAAATGGGATTATCCCATGTTCCGGAAGGACGCCGTGTGTTTGCAAATATGTCGGTTGAGGAAAATCTTGAATTAGGTGCCTATCTTCGAAATGATAAGCAAGGAATTCGTGAGGACTTCGATAAGGTGTATCAGTTGTTCCCGCGCCTTCATGAGCGCCGCAAGCAATTATCCGGAACATTATCCGGCGGCGAGCAGCAAATGCTCGCAATGGGGCGTGCATTAATGGCTCGTCCAAAGCTGTTGTTATTGGATGAACCATCAATGGGACTTGCACCACTTTTAGTCAAAACAATTTTTAATATTATCGAGGAAATAAATAAAACAGGCACAACGATTCTCTTGATTGAACAAAACGCCAATATGGCCTTATCAATCGCCGACCGTGCCTATGTCATTGAAACAGGGAAAATTGTTGCATCAGGTTCTGCAGAAGAACTCACGGCAAGTGACCAAATTAAATCAGCCTACCTTGGGGGGCATTAGAAAAGGTATTGGGGAAACCCCATTACCTTTTCTTTAGCTGGTAAGAAGGTATAAACTTTTTCCAAGTTTATACTTTCTTCCTGCGCATAAGTGCAACTAGGCCTCATGAAACGCCCTTAGGGCTCGCCAATCGGCGAGTTTTCTTTATTCTAAATCCAGATTCACTTGCTCCCTTAGTTTCGGGCTCAATTGATGTCTGATTTTAATCGCATAATCCTCACACAGCTGCTCGATCCCGACAGAGACAAGTGAAAAAATATTAGCATAATTCTTTTGGACTTCCCATTTCAATTCATTCTTCCCGCAAATACTATAATGGTTTAATTCCTCTATTTCTTTTTTTAGTTTTGCAAACTCTGCTGCTTGCAGCTCATCCGGCAGTTTAAGGATTTGATCAATTTTTTCAATATAGTTTAAAGATTGGACAATTTTTCGCTTAATATCGCAATAGGCTGCTCCGTCAATAAGGGCATATTTCAATTTAAACTCATTGAGTTGATGAGCCGCAGCGTATGTTGCGGAGACGATGTCATCTCTCGTCATCTCATTGGTCTCGTAGCTCAGCATATGCTTCCATGATGGCTGAGTGATCGCCTTGCGGTGGTCCTCAAGCGTATGACAGAGCTTTTTGTAACCGTACCTTTCCGGATGCTCAAAAGCAGGGCTTGCCGGGTCTAAAAAGGGAGCCAGCGGTGCTACAAAATAAAACAGCCTTGGGTCTCGCCCGCAGGCAAGATGAATTTGCTTGCAAAACGAGATGTTTTTTAAGGCACTTTCATACGTCTGCCCCGGTATACCTACCATGAAAAACAAATCAATTTTCTTACAGCCATGTTTTAAGGCAAAATTCAATGTGTCGATAACCTTCTGATTTGTACAGCTAAACTTTCCATTGTTCCGTCTTAGATTTTCATCATAGGTTTCAAGAGTAATTTCAATACTGTATTTTGGAACACTTGCCTGCAACTTTTCAAAAAAATACTCATCGGCATATTGGAATAATTCAAAGACGATCTCATTTTTCAGGTGGATGCTTTTCAGCAAACGAAAGAATTCATTAACATAGTCATCCCCTCCCTGGCGGATATCGTGCAGAATAAAAATGGGCGCCCGGCTGAAACGTTGAATAAATTGAATGTCACTTACGAGCTTGCCAGGCGACCTAAGCGCAAGTTGGCTGCGCTTACAATTTTCATTGTAGGCATCCCGCGATCCCCCGCAAATCAGACAATTTTGCGTGCAGCCCCGCGCTGTAAGCAAGGCCGTATTGGGGTATTGCAGCCAGCCATTATAGGGAAGCGGGTCCATAAAGTTACGGTATTTAAAAACGGAACGAATCGTATAGCGATAGCCAGGGACATCAAACTCATCTAAATCCTTTGGTACATACGTAATCGGATTAAAGCCCTTTTGGTTGTCTTTTTTCCAAGTAAGGTTCGGGATGTCTGCGTAATGGGTGTTCCCTGCCTCGAGTTTATTCATTAGGAGGAGCATCAGCTTTTCAGTTGAATCACCGCGCATCACGAAATCAATAAATGGGTATTCAATTAATTCTTTGTGGTAGTAGGTGGCAGATAATCCGCCGAAAATGATGGGGGTGTCTGGATGGAGTTGTTTCACCACTTTGGCGAGTTCAATACTTCCATGGGCATGGGGCAGCCAATGCAGGTCAATCCCAAACGCTCTTGTGTTCAGGCTGCGCAATTTTTTTTTAACATTGAAGCGCGGATTCATCAGCATCCGATTGGCAATATTAATGATTCGGACTTTAAATCCGTATCGTTCTAAATAATCGGCGATACTTGTTAACCCAATTGGATACATTTCGAAAACCGGCGATGACGGAACAACATCACTAATCGGTCCAGCAAGCAAAGCATTTTCCCGAAAATCATAGACACTAGGTGCATGTAAAAGAACCAAATCGTATTTCAAACCAACCACCCTCAATCCAAATTATCTGCAGGAATCTTGGAAGTTTTCTAATTTACTTCAGTTTACTACATCCATTGTTTTAGAGAGTGACAAACAGGTGACAGTTTTTGGATTATTTTGTGAGCAGATCCATCCGTATTTGGTATAATGGCAATAAAAAATTTTTTTAAGGATGATAATCATGGCACAAGGTAAAACAAACGCAATGCGGATTCTTGACGCAAAGAAAATTCCGTATGATATGCATACATACGAAAACAAGGACGGAAAAATCGATGGAGTATCCGTCGCCCATAAAATCGGCAGAGATCCAGAAGTTGTATACAAAACTCTTGTGGCCCAAGGGGCATCGAAAAACATCTATGTCTTTGTCATTCCCGTTGAGGCAGAATTGGATTTAAAAAAGGCTGCAAAAGTTTCCGGTGAAAAAAGGATTGAAATGATTCCGGTGAAGGACATCCAAAAATGGACAGGTTACATCCGTGGCGGCTGCTCACCGATTGGAATGAAAAAGGAATATAAAACCTTTATTGCAGAGGCCGCAAAACAGCTTGAAGTAATGGTCGTCAGCGCTGGGAAAATTGGCGTCCAAATTGTATTAAAGCCGGAGCATTTACAAGAAACGGCCAAAGCCGAATTTGCTGATCTCGTAAAATAAACCAAACAAAGATTTTAATCAAATTTTAATCTTCTCACTTCCAATAGGCATTCACCTATAAAAGACACACGCATATGATAAGGTGAAAATGTCAGAAAGAAACCTCGCCGACTGCGAATCCGTAAGTGTGGTTCATGGGCGAAGTTGCACTTAATGCCAGATAGGAGGTTACATTTCCTATCGGCTGATAAAGGGAGTGTTGTTAAGTGGTAGGAAAAGTTAAAAATTATTTCGCCGGTGGAAATACAGCCAGGGGATTTCACAGTCTTTATGATTCCAACCTCCAGGGGCTTGATCGTTTATTTATTCTAAAAGGTGGGCCGGGAACAGGAAAATCCTCCTTAATGAAAAAAATCGGCAATGAATGGCTGGAAAAAGGCTACAATATTGAATTCCTCCATTGCTCCTCTGATAACAACTCGATCGACGGTGTGATCATTCCAGCATTAAAAGTGGGAATTGTCGATGGAACGGCTCCGCATGTCATCGAACCGCAGGCACCGGGGGCAGTAGAAGAGTATATTAATCTTGGAGAAGCTTGGAATTCACAAAAACTCCGCTTTCATAAAAATAAAATTCAACGCCTGACAAATCAAATCAGTGAATCCTTCCAAACAGCCTATGCAACGTTTAAGCAAGCATTGGACATTCATGATGATTGGGAGAAAATTTACATCGGCAGTATGGATTTTAAAAAGGCCGATCAATTAACCAATAAACTCATTGAAAATTTCTTTGGGAAAATGAAATTGAATAAGAAATCCGATATTCGCCACCGCTTTTTAGGAGCGGCCACACCAATGGGTGCTGTTGATTTTGTACCGAATTTAACCGAAGAGATTACGAAACGTTATTTTATCAAAGGCCGGCCGGGTTCCGGAAAATCAACAATGCTGAAAAAGCTTGCGGCAGCGGCAGAAGAAAGAGGGGTCGATGCCGAAGTTTATCACTGTGGTTTTGATCCGAATAGCCTGGATATGGTCATTCTAAGGGAGCTTGGGATTGCCATCTTTGACAGCACCGCCCCGCATGAATATTTCCCAAGCCGCGATGGCGATGAAATTATTGATATGTACGAACTTTTGATTGAACCTGGAACAGATGAAATTTACGCAGATTTTATCACTGAAATTTCCGGGAAGTATAAAACGAAAATGACAGAGGCTACTTCCTATCTTGCAAAGGCAAAGGATTTGCATGATGAGCTTGAGGAAATCTATGTATCCGCTATGGATTTTACAGTAGTAGAAAAAATCCAAAGTGAAATTCGCGAAAAGATCAATGAGCTGGGGGACTTGGCAGAGGTTAATGCATAGGAAAATGGGCAGCAAGGGTAGTAAATCAGAAAAAACCATCTATATAATTCCTCAAAACAGTAAGCCAGGCGATGTCCGCCTGGCTTTTTATTGATGAGGATTGGTTTTGCTTTGCTGACTTTTTACGTTCTTTTTATTTCCCTTGCTGTTATCCCCGCTGACAAATTCACTGGCGAATTCCGCCTCAGAGTGCCCAGCCTGCGGCGAATTCTGATTGCCGCTGCCTTTATTATACTTCTTCGTCATGGTCAAGCTCCTTTCCTATTCACTAATCTATAGTTTGGCATGTGTTCAATTGTTTATACACACGATTGTTTCTTCCTAATAGTGGCAATAACTAGACTAACTATTTTAGAATGAGAGAAAGACCAATGCCAGGGGATGAGAAATTTGAACGATGCTGTCGCGTTATTAACCAATCTATTTGAACACAACCGTAATGAAGCAAATGCTGGGCCGATGGCGAAATACATGAAAAATCATTTTCCCTTCCTCGGGATTAAAACACCCCAAAGGAGAGAGCTTGAAAGGCAATTTTTCCATGAAACAGGAATTTTAAAAGAACCGTTAAATCCTGAGTTTGTCCTTGAGCTATGGAACAAACCAGAGAGAGAGTATCAATATACGGCATTAGGGTATCTGGAAAAATTACAAAAGAAACTGGGAAAAGAGGATGTAGCTTTTTTGGAAGGATTGATTACGACCAAATCATGGTGGGATTCAGTTGATGTCTTGGCACCAAAGCCGGTTGGAACGATTGCCCAAAAGTTTCCGGAAGTCATTGGTGAAACGATTGTGGGCTGGGCTGTACATGAGAATATGTGGCTGCGGCGGGCTTCGATTCTTTTTCAATTGAAATACAAACAAGAAACAAGGGAAGAAATTCTCTTTGAATACATAAGGAAAAATGCCGACAGCAAGGAGTTTTTTATCCAAAAGGCAATTGGCTGGGCCTTACGCGAATATTCGAAAACCAATCCGGAATCGGTAAGAAAGTTTATCGAAGGCCACAAGCTGGCACCATTAAGTTTCCGGGAAGGGAGTAAGTATATATAAAGGGATGTCAGCAATAACATCGACGGCAGAGGCAATCCTGGTCAAAATGACGATCCATTTTATCGTGTACGGCTAACAGTTTAAAATATCAGGTGGAAACAGTTAACAAGGCTCAAGCTTTGTTATATAATTTACCAAAAAGGCAGGGTAAGGATGAGTACAAAAAGCAATAAATTATTACATGGCTGGACCATTATTTCACATCCATCGTATCAAATTTTTTCGAATAAAAATGCTTACGTGATCATCGATGAAGACCATGACGTAGTTCTTCGCTTCTCCCTCCAGGAAAGTGAGATTGAAATTCTGGGCGGGAGCTGGAATTTAAATTACAAAATCAATCTCGGTTTTAAAACAATCAAAATCTTGAATGCACCTGAAGAATAAAAAGAAAGGCACGCTGCATATAAGTCAGCGTGCCTTCGTTGTTCCCAGGCCGTGCATGATGAACTGGATGATTCTCTCCGTCTCTACTTCATCATCCCATTCAGCATTAGGGAAAAGTAAATATTGAGCCATTAATGAACCGAAAACGGTAGTAATCGCAAGTCTTGCAGCACTTTCCGGCGGCATTTCAATCATCTGCCCCTTACCTTGGTAGTGTTGAATAACATTAACAAACCGATCAAAGGTTTTTTTCGCCACATGCTCGAAAAATTGCTCCCTTAATTCCGGCTGAAAGGGAATTTCCTGGAGCATGATTTTTAAAATAGAGATATGCTTTTTTAAAAATTCACGGCGGTTCTCCATCATGGCTCTGATAAAATCCTCTACCTGGTCAAACTCACGGTCTAAAACCTTATTTAAATCATTGATGATGAAAGGACCAATCAATTTTGCCATCATCGGGGCGACGATGGACATGAGCAGTTCCTTTTTTGTTTTATAATGGCGGAAGATGGTGCCCTCGGCAACACCCGCCTTTTTAGCAATTTCATTTGTCGAAGTACCGGCATAGCCTTTTTCCGAAAATGATTCAATTGCAGCGATGAGAATCTTCTTCTGCTTATCGGTTAGTTCATCTTTTTCAGCAAACAGCTGCTGGATTAACTCTTCTTCCTCTGACATAGGGGACTCCCTTCGGTTTTAAAGACTGTTATATTTTCCGATATTTTTTTAAAGCAAATACATTCAAGACAATAAAGACAAGAGCGAATCCGAGTAATACGAAGAGGTCGCTGCTAATGTTACTAAGTCCTTCCCCTCGATACATTACGCCCTGCAAGGCATCGCCGCCATAGTACATGGGCATGCATTTGGCAATGACCTGCAGCCAGTCTGCCATGCCCTCAACCGGAAAAATACCGGCAAAAAAGATTTGCGGAACGATGACAATCGGGATAAATTGCATCATCTGGAATTCGGAATTGGCAAAGGCGGATAATAAAATCCCAAGCGACAAGGCGACCAGCGCCAATGTTAAATTAATGAGAATCACATTCCAAATGGAGCCAACCAACATGATATCTAAAACTTTAACGGCAAAAAAGACAACAATGACCGTTTGAATGACGGCAAAAATTCCGTATCCGAGTAAATAGCCAAATACGATATCCCTTCTTTGAATCGGAGTGGCCATTAGCCGGTCCAATGTCCCGGTGGTTCTTTCCTTTAACAGGGCAATTCCGGAAATTAGAAAGACGAAAAAGAAGACGAAGAAGCCGATAAAAATCGCTCCGAGTTTATCAAAAAAGGTAGCATCCTTACTGCCATATACATAATCAGTCTGGATGGTCGGGGCCTTCGCCGAATCTAGTTTGATTGGCACACCCGGAAGCTTACTTTGGACCGTTAGGATAAATGTTTTCAGTTTTTCGGTCTGTTTTTTTGCATTTTCAGCAGCGATGGATTGCTGAATTTTTATTTGCAGCGGTTTTGCTGCAGAAGGGTCATCGTTTTTAAGCGTGAGATTGAACTCTTCATCCTTCAGCTGCAGCAGGGCGTCTAAATCATCCTTGATGACCGTGTCCTTTGGATTATTCACGTGATTATATTGTTTGATGATAAGGTCCTTACTTTTTAATTGTTTTACTAAAGAAGCGTCTGCGCCTGTTATACCGACCAAGGGCTTTACCGTGTTTCCGTTAAATAAATAATGGAGGAGGGTCATGATTAATAAAGGCGCCACCATCATTAACGCCAGTGCCCGTTTGTCACGGAGCATCTGCCGGAAAATTCTTTTTACGAGGGCTGTTACTCTCATGATTTTTTACCCCCTGCCTTTAAAAATACCTCTTCTAAACTGGTAATCCCGTATTGTTCCTTCAATTCTTTTGGGGAGCCGCTGGTAAGGATTTCTCCGTCACGGACCATGGCCAGATGGTCGCATTTTTCAGCTTCATCCATGACATGGGTTGTGACTAAAATCGTCTTGCCGGCGTCCTTTAAACGGTAAAGTTCAGACCAAATGGACAAGCGCAATTCCGGGTCAATTCCAACGGTTGGTTCATCCAAAATCAGGACATCAGGGTCTTGAATTAAGGCCACAGCAAGTGAAAGGCGGCGTTTCATTCCCCCTGAATACGCCTGGACCTTCTTTTTTAAATCTGCGGTAAGGTTGACTAGATCGGCCGCATAGGCAATCCGCTTTTTTTGATCCCGCTTTTTTACTTTAAAGAGGGCGGCAAAAAAGGCTAGATTTTCTTCACCAGTCAGGTCGTTGTAGAGGGCATCGGCTTGAGCCATATAGCCAATTTTCTGTAAGAGTGTGAGATTTGGAACCGGAATGTCCAAAACACGGATCTTTCCTTGTGTTGGGCTGTCCATGCCAACAATCATCTTCACTAAAGTGGTTTTTCCCGATCCAGAAGGGCCGATTAAGCCGTAGATTTGGCCGGGTTCAATGACTAAGCTTACATCGTTTAAGACTTGTTTTTTTCCAAAGCTTTTGCTAACTTCATTCACAACAATCGAGGCTGTCATTTGTACTCCTCCTTTTTGGAAGTGAGTAATCACTCACTAACAGAATATGCGTTTTCGTTAAAAAAGTAAAGTGAGTAATCACTCACAAAATGGGTGAAGATTCGACAAATGTGAAAAACAAAAAGATAGGTTCACAATTTCACAAAGGTGCCAGGCACTGTGTGAAATAGGTAACAATGTAAAAGGCATCATGCGGACATGATGCCTTGGAATCCTATAAAATTACGATTTTTAGTGAATTAACCTGGGAAACGAGGAGGTCTTCGTATTTTTGCTGGGCCTCGTAGTATACTTCTTGGTCACCGGCTTTTGGGTTATCCTTTTTCGCCTGAGCAAGCAAGTCCTCCTGTACTTGCTGGATGAGGACGATCGATTGATATTGCTTGCGCTCCTTGGCCCAAAATTTCTCCTCGCCATACTCTTTGATTAACTTTTTAGCAGATGTGTATTGGTTGTATTGATTCCGAACCTTTTGGATTTGCTGCTCTACCTTGGCGGGGTCAGCTTTATGACCTTTTTCTTCAGCCAACATCGCCATTGAACGCATGCGAATGATTTGGGTTAAAAGCTGGTTCTTATCATCGAGCATTTTTTCCTGGGATTTCAGGTAGGTAAGCTCCTCCTCCAATTGCTTGCCGTTATATTGTTTCTTTGCTGATTCACGATTAATCTCGAGTTGAAGCTGGTTTATAAAGCGGTAAAAAGCTAAATCGTCATTTGTTATCCATTTACCATTAATGGAGGCAACACCCTGCGGCTTCTTCACATCAAGGTTGATGATTTTTTCTGTTTTCTCGCCGCCCTTTTCTAACGTAAACGCGGCTTCATATTTCCCGGGCATTTCAAGCTGAATATTTCCGGCATAAGTACCTGCTTTACCCTCTGTCAGTTTTGCTTTATAACTGCCATGGTCCATATTGGCCATCGATAATTCAACCGATACCTTTAGTCCTTTAACAGCCTTTTTGTTTTCCAATACTTTCATTTCAAATGGCATCGCTTTGTCCTTTTGGAAATAAAGCGGTTTTGTAACTTCAATCTTATAATCAGGGCCGGAGCTGCAGCCCGCAAGCAGCGCTGCCAGCAAAAACAAAGCGAGCATAGTCCGCTTTATCATGATCCCATTCCTCCTAAGTTTTGTGTTTGTAAAAATTCCTTAACCGTGTATTTTTCTATTTTGCCATTGTTTAAATAGGCAACATGGGTGCAAATCTGTTTGATTTCATCCAGGTGGTGCGAAGAGAGCAGGATGGTTTTATCATGAAGTGATTTCAGCACCTCTAAAATTTCCTTTCTTCCCATCGGGTCAATCCCGCTTGTCGGCTCATCTAGGATGAGCAGACTGGAATCCTGATATAGCGTGACCGCCAGTCCCAAACGCTGAAGCATCCCTTTTGAATATTGTTTTACCTGGATATCGCGGTCGTCCCAAAGACTGACTGACCGCAGCACTTCCTCGATTCGTATCGTATCAGCTTTTCCGGAAACGGCTTCGGCGAAAAATCTCATGTTTTCAAATCCAGTTAGTATCGGATAGAGCATGAATTTTTCCGGAAGATAAGCAATCGCTTTTTTCCATTCGTTATTTTTCTTGGATACTTCCAATCCATTTATTTTAATCGAGCCCTGTTTAACCGGGAGAAGACCTAGCAAACTGTTGATTAACGTTGATTTTCCCGCACCGTTTCGTCCTACAAGGGCACAGACCTCCCGCTCATGGATTTCAAGAGCAACTGAATCCAGGACAATTTTTTTCCCGAAGGATTGTTTTAAATTCGTAACAGAAATCATTCATAACCCTCCTTGCGATGAAAAATAATTGCTGCTAATGATGAAAGGGCAAGCCAGAATACGAGATTTCCGAGAAGGAAAAAGCCCGGCTTCGTCCACATGAAGGCCTGCAGCAGTCTTGACATATGCCCAAAGGAATATACCCCTGTTCCCGTTTCGATAAACATCCTTATCGCTTGCAAAGGATTTAAAAAGTAGACAGCTGAAAATAGTTTCACATTTTCATGGGTTACATCAGGAAGAAACGATAAAAGAATAAAATCATGCAAGAAGAAAAAGTAAAACCAAATAAAGATCGTATAGCCGATAATTTGCATTCTTGAGCGGCTAAAGCTGCCAATCGCTGCCCCCATTTGCAGAAAGACAAGTGCCATACAAATAATGGCTAGTATAAAAATAAAGTACCCCTTAAAATCTAGCTGGAAATTAAATTTCAGTAAAAGTAAGTAAATGAAAAACCATACTAGTAGGGGAGCAAGAACGACCCCATAAATTCCGATGCTTTTTTTCATCAAAAAGCTTGCGTAATGTTCCTTTTTTGTCAGCAGCATGATGAGTGTTTTTTGTTCCTTCTCCTGAAAGATTGAAAAGGCGCCGATAAACAAGCAAAGAATCGGAATAAAGTAAATAATCGTATCAAACAGGTTGATGATTAAAACATAAAAGCCATTATCGTAGGAAAGGGCAGTGGAACGAAACAAAATGCTGATTGAAATCAGTACGATAATACTAAGTGCGAGCCAAAGACCTTTTCCTCTTATATTTTCCTTCCATTCCTTCCAAATGTAATGCATAGTCGTTTTCTCCCCTTTATAAGCAGCCATAAAACAAGTAAAGCAATGGCGGTCAACCAAACTTTTGTGTGGCTGCCTTTTGCGCTCCCAACTAATGGGTGTGAATCACGAAACATCAATGCTTCCCCTGACAGCGCGGCATTTAATTTTTCATAGATTTTAATTGCCGGGCTTTTTAAAAATAAATTGGTTAATTCCTGGTCCTCAATCAGTTGGTGGAGGGAAGAATGATAGATTACCGGAAAGTCGCCAATTCGGTCCTGATTTAAATCGGTAACCGGAAAAGCTGAGCCCCAGTCATTTCCCTTGCCATCCATGCTCCAGGAATTGTTTTCCCCTGTACCGCCAAGGGTAACAGCGGGAATCGTGTTATCAGTAATTCGATTTAACGTAAAGGTTTGATCATTGGAACTGGCCCAAAGCTCAATCCCGATTTGATTTTGGATTATGCGGTTGTGCCGAAATAGATTTCGTGTTGCTTGATCTATATATAAACCCCGTTGGTTCATGTAAAAGGTGTTATTTTCAATTTTGTTATCATTGGCTTGAAGCAGCATCAAGCCAAACGATTGATTTCCATAGTTTACGATAAATTGGTTTCCATCCAATGTGAGATGGTTTGAATTCATAACAGCAGCGCCGCCCTGATTCATCGTGAAAATATTATTTTTAAAAACATTTTTGTCAGAATACATGTAATGCAATCCATAGCGGGTATGGCTGATTTTATTGGCAATGCTTCGATTTTTGTGAGCATAATCGAAAAACATCCCGTCCCGCGTGCCTTCGATGGTGTTCCCAATGAGCAGGTTATCATGGGCGTAATAAACATGGAGCCCATTGCCCTGGGCGGCAATTTCGCCCTTGCCCATCCCTTTAATATGGTTATTTCGAATGGTATTATAGTGGGCCTTGCTTAAATAAATACCGTGAAAGGAATGTCGGATGGTAATGTGCTCGACAAGATTATGATTACTGTAAATCTTAATGGCTGCGTATTCCTCCGCAGAATTGCGGTTCATGCTGCCATCTGTCACGGTTAGATGACTCAGTGAAACACGCGGTGCCTTGATGGAAATAACATTTCCGCTTCCGTCTCCCTTGATCACGGTGTGCTTTGAGCCAATCAATGTAAGGGGCTTATCGATGACGATATTGCCTTCATAGGTTTGATTCTCAAGCTTTAAAACCGCTCCCTCTTTCGTGGAGTCGATCAAGGATTGCAAGTTTTCGGCTGCCATATTTTTCTCGGGTTTAATTAGAAAAAAGAGAGAAAAAACGAAAAGAAAGAGCGTCAATTTTTTCATTTTCTTTTTCGATCCTTCCATAGCGGAATGAGTAATAACACAAAGGCTGCTAATAAGAAATAAGTACCCGGTCCAAGCAGGCTGTGGGTAATAAAGTTTGCTACCTGGTTTTTCCCAACAATCGGCGGTACGAATGGTGCAATTTTAATCGGTGCATGCGGGCTTAAGTTGGTCCCAAAATCATGCAGCGCATTATGAAGGTCTAGGACACCAAGAATGCCGCCAATCACAATGACACCAATCAATATATAGAGAACAATCTTTTTTCTTAGAATCGCGGTTAAAAGGGTGATGGCCGCTAACCCCCATACAAGATAGGCGAGATAGGAAAGCTCAGGGAAGTTCTTTTCACTGAAGTTTCTCATTCCAATATAGTGGTTCAGCCCGTTCACAATATCAAGTTGTCCGTCAAGCTTGTTCGGATAAACGATAATGTTTAATCCTTCTGGATATTGTGGAGCCCAAAATACCATCTTCCACCATGGAAAAAAGATGGAGACAACAAATAATACGGCGGCTAAAGCAATCAATAATGAAGACGTGATGGATAGTTTATTACCTGTACTATCATTCAAGTTAACCACTCCTTTTATAGGGTTTATAGGAAATGGAGGAGGGTATCAATCGGAAAATTGATACCCACCACCAACTTTTTATTTTTTAGGCTTAACAAGGAAGTAACCATTCATTTCCTGATGCAGTGCAGAGCAGAAGTTTGTGCAATATAGCGGGAAGGTACCTGCTTTATCAGCGGTAAACTCTAATGTATTCGTTTCACCAGGCTGAACTTCCATGTTTAAGTTATAGTCATTGATGGCAAAGCCGTGGGTAATGTCTTCATCCATATCAATATTGGTTAAGTGAATAAATACATGATCTCCTTCATTTACCTCAATCGTGTCAGGTCGTTTTGCTTTCGCGTCAAAGATAAATCTTGAGCGGAGTGCAACACCGTAGACATGGACCTCATTGCCCTCACGAACAATTCTTGTATCCGACTTTTTATAAACCGCATCCGAATTCTTTGTATCCTTTGGATACACATTAATGGACTTAATTTTGTCTGCCTTAATCATCTGTGCATAGTGTGGTTCAGGGTTTACCGGAACCGTATCAATTACCTTCATCTTGCCGCTGATATCAATTAACTGCATCGTTTCAGGGTGTGAAGGTCCCACAGATAAGAAGTTATCCTTTGCCAATTTGTTCAATGCGACAAGCCATTTTCCATCAGGTGCAACGGTGTCACCTTCAGCCGCAACAGAGTGTCCCGGTGAATACTGGACTGGTACGCGGTCTAATGTTTCACCCGTTTTAGGATTCCATTTTACGATTTCAGAAGAGATAAACATGGTTGTATAGGCCATACCCTTATTATCAAACTGGGTATGAAGCGGTCCAAGTGCATTTTCTGGGTTCACTTCTCGTTCCATAACCGATTTATAGTTTAGAATAGGAATGCCGTTTCTTTCACCAGAGAAATCCTTGTTTTCAACTGCCTTAAATGCCTTTTCAAATGAGAAAACAGTCATCGCAGGTGCTAGTTTTCCAGAAGCAATGAAATATTTGCCGTCCGGAGTTACATCCACACCGTGTGGCGACTTAGCAACAGGAATTAAATAGATTCCACCTTTTTGTTTTTCTGGGAAAATCATCTTTTGCCCGTTCACATCTGTGTATTTGCCTTCCTTGACCATTTTCGCAAGCTCTTTCCAGTTAAAAAGAACAATATAGTCGCGGTCTGCTTGGGACGCGTTGATTTCCATTGTGGTTGTTGATTCTTCTGTATTGTAAGTAGTCAACACAGCCCAATCTTTAGAGCTCTTCTTACCGGCATCGGAAAGGTCATAAGACCATGGCGGCAGAGCAACCTGATAAGCAATATTTAGCTTTTCTTTGTTTTGGTCAAAGGTGACAGCTGACATTACACCACGGTACTTTGAATGATAATCATCAAGAGATTCATATTTTTGCCCCAGCGGAACAGCAAAGCGAGTTGGTAAAAACATGTACTCGGTATTTTCCGTTACGAAGGCGGCACAGTGCGGCCCCGATGTATTTGGAACTTTAATAATGTCTCTTGTTGTCCACGTTTTTAAATCAACTGCAGCTGCACGACTGTTTCCTACATCGGTTGCAAATAGAAATTTACCATCGTAGTCCCCATTTGTTTCTGAAAGGGCAGGGTGGTGGAGATCGCCCCATGTATATCCGCCGAGCATTTTCTTTGTTCTACTGTCAAATCCATAACCTGTTGCCGGATCAGGCGAGAAAACCGGAATTGTTCGAATTTCCCGCATCGATGGAACACCATAAACAAACAGTTGTCCAGAGTGACCGCCGGAATCAATCAGGTAATAATCATCTTTTTGCCCAAATGGGACATACACTTTTTCTGCATTGCTCTTTGTGCTGCTATTTGCCGCTTCCGTTGTTTTTGGACTTGATGAAAGGTCGGCAAAGGAAATGGTAGCTGCCACAAAGCCGGCAACAAGGCCGGAAGCAATTGGAATCCATTTTTTCATTTGGTTACACCACCTTTTTTATTTAGCTTCTGAAGCTTTTTTTAGAATATCAAGAACTTGTTTTCGTTCTTCGTCTGTTAAAGGATTTTTGCCAATAACGCCTGACATAACAGCTGAGTCTGGTTTGGTTAAGAATTGTTCAATCGGCATGCCGTGTTTATCTTTTACTTCTACAAAGGCATGGGATAGATCCGGACCTACTTGGCCGCCTTTGAGGTTTAATGCTTCAACAGAGTGACAGCCTAAGCAGCCTCTTTTTGAAAGAATGTTGTCCTGGTCCACTGATGTTGTCGTTGCAGCTGTCTCTTTTGATTGTGAACCTTGATCCTTAGTGGTTGAGTTTGTGCTTGTATCTGATTGCGCCGCTACTTGAGGCTGTGATCCAGAATCCCCCGTAATCACATCAAACACTAAGTAACCAAGGCCAAATCCAATGACAAGACTAATAACGAAACTGATGATTGCCTTATTCACTTTTTTCCCTCCTTTTATGTCTAATCAACAGTTTTATCCTATGCTGTGAATGCTTTCAAAAATGTGATGTTTCTCACATCTTTATTGGGCTGTGTGAACGTTCTGTGAAACGGACTGTTGGATATTGTAATGACGCGGTTTCTGAAAAATGAACGTTTTGTGAAACCATTAGTGAAACTTGTCACTTCTTTTAAAAAAGAAATTTTATACAATGGGGGGAAGAATGGTTTCTAAGTTTTCAAACATGAAAAGGTGGTGGAAAAAAATGAATGAAAATGAATGTGTAAATGATCCACACTTAGTTGTCTTACGGACCACAAAAACGGAGGATTTTTTACGGAAAATCGGTATTTTTCAAGACTTGTCGCCAAGCTCACTAAAGCTGGTCGAGAAACGGGTTCAAACCTTTTCGTTTAAAAAAGGGGAAAGGATCATCTCGGAGGATGATGTTGCACGGGGAGTTTATTTTGTTTATTCCGGTACAGTGAAGCTAACGAAGCAGGATGAAAATGGAAACGAAATCATTGTCTGCATCAAGCAAAAAGGGGATATGTTTGCGGAGGCGTGCTTATTTACGCAAAGAACACAATGCTATCCGGCAACGGCATCGATGCTTGAGGATGGGAAGATTCTCTTTTTGGATAAAAATGAGTTAGAAAGGGATTTGTACGACTATCCGGAGCTTTCGATCCAGATGATTCGTTATATGAGTGATTCATTGCGGGAGATGACTGCTCAATTGCGCGATGTGGCCTTGCTCGATGTTTACGCAAAAACAGTTAAGACGTTAGAGCGCTTGGGGAAAAAGTTTAATACTGGTCAAAATCGCTGGGATATTGAAATTCCACTAACCGTTCAGGAATTTGCCACGGTTGTCGGGACATCAAGGGAAAGTGTCAGTCGTGTATTTTCAAAATTAAAGAAACAAGAAATGATCGATATGAAATCAAGGAAAATCGTGATCCTTGATTGGTGCCGGTTCTGTACTTTGCTACATTCGGATTTATAAATGTTGGTAGTGGATTCGCGGATAAACTACTTCGATTCGCGGATAAGTCCGATAAAATGTTTTGTACATTGGAAAATGACCTTTTTATGTTGCTGTTACAAATCAAATTTACAAAAGCAGTAAAAAAATAGAGGAACCCATTATGGGCAGCCTCTATTTTGTGAATTTATAAGTCCAAAATCGCTCATTGTTGATCCATGCCATAACTTGCGGGTCTTGATTTTTGAGTTTTTCAGTCATATCGCCCAGCATTTGCTCGGTTTGTGAGCGGTGCGCTCTCATGGCTGCAAGTTTTTTATCGGCAACCGCGGAAATATTATTGATAATATCGGCTTCGCCAAGCTCTTCTAAGCAATTATTGGAAAAGGCTACGCAGTGTAATTTTGGCCGTGCAGCAGCAGGAATTTTTTCGACAGCCCGAACGACGGCCGCACCGGTGGCCTCATGGTCGGGATGTACGGAATAGCCTGGATAGAACGTGATAATGAGTGATGGGTTTAACTCGTCAATTAACGACGAAATAACGTTTGTCAGCTTTTCTTCATCCTCAAATTCTACGGTTTTATCACGGAAGCCAAGCATCCGTAAATCCTGAATGCCAAGGGCGTTGGCTGCGTTTTTCAGCTCTTCTTTTCTGATTTTTGGCAGATTTTCTCTGTTTGTGAAAAGGGGATTCCCCATGTTACGTCCCATTTCACCCAATGTTAGACAAGCATAGGTAACAGGGGTTCCATTTTCGACATGGGTGGCAATGGTGCCGGATACCCCAAATGCTTCGTCATCCGGATGCGGAAAAACGACTAAGACTTGACGCTCTTTTTCCATTACGGTGTTTCTCCTTTCCTTATTCAAATGGAGTGGTGCTGATTTCTAAGGCAACGGCAAGCTTTCCTTTGCTGTCGTGGCCGGCAAGCAACAGGCGGTTTTGTTCATCGATTTCAAAATGGGTGAGCCCTTCTGCATAGACCCAGCCAAGGTTGATTTTTAAGCCAATCCGATATGGGCCGTTTCCGGTGATTTTTCCTAGTTCATATTGAACAAGGGCATTGCGGATATAGGCACCAGCTGAAAAAAAGGATTGATCAAAGTGTGAGGCATAGGCACCATTGGTGGTTTCTAGGTGAAGATAGACATCTTTATGGGCATAGTGGTTGATTGCTTCCTGAACTTTGGCTACATCAATTGTTTCCATAACCTGTGGCTCCTTTCCCGATATTAAATGTATGATTTCTACTTTTCTATTGTAATTAATAATGTAACTATCATACTAAAATCAGTTGAAAAAAGCGAAGGGAACGCTTAAAAAAGTGGTGTAGCCTGGGTAAGGAAGTCAATTGTTGTTTAAGGTGCTGCGATTGCTGTATACGTGTTTTAATTGTCGTATAGGGTGCTGCAATTGTCGAAAAGCCTGGTCCAATTGTCGTATGAAAAAAGCGAATGGCTCAAGCCATTCGCTCTACTATTTACTTGGTTCCTGCTGTTAATTAGGTACCAAGTGTATTAAAATGGGTAAAACAATTACTTATGGGGTGCACTATGAAGGCGGCGGCAATCATTTTATCCGGCGGTAAATCAAGCCGGATGGGTACAAATAAAGCCCTTTTAAAAATAAACGAAAAAACCAATATCGAGCGGTTGGTGGAGGAACTGAAGGGTTTTTTTTCAGAAATCATCCTTGTGACCAATCATCCTGATGAATATCAGTTTTTAGGAGTAAAAATGGTTTCCGATCGATTTCCCGGGCTGGGCCCGTTAGCCG
Organism: Neobacillus cucumis; assembly: GCF_016107705.1. The sequence goes on along the minus strand of NZ_JAEHGC010000004.1, from coordinate 280,465 downwards.
GTCTTCATGCGGGGCTGCAAGAGTCGACACAAGAAGTGAATGTGGCCGTGGCGTGCGATATGCCGTTTGTTTCTGGCGAACTTGCTGAAAAAATTGCAGCAAAACTTAACGGCTTTGATGCAGCTATCCCTGTCATTGAAGGAAAGAAACAACCATTATTCGCTGCCTATGGCAGACGTATTTTACCAGTGGTAGAGGCAAGTCTTGAAAAAGGAAACCTCCGGATGACGCAGCTTTTTGACGATCTTCAGGTTCTATATTTAACGGAAGAGGACCTTCCGGGATACAGCAAACCAATACTTGAGCGTACTTTTTTCAATATGAACTACCCGGAGGAATACGAAAAAGCAAAAAAATGGGCAGATGGAGATAACTGACAATTAAGATTATTTGCCGAGGCCGCTCTAAAGCAATATAATAACGATAAAATGGCGTGCAAAAGGGGTGATAAATTGAACTATAATATTTCGATGGAGCCAATTCAAATTCAGGCGGTGATCGATAAGGTAATCCAGCGTGAGGCTGGGGCGATTACCACTTTTATCGGTACAGTCCGTGAATTAACAAAAGGCAAGAAAACCTTGTTTCTTATATATGAGACCTATGAAGCAATGGCGTTGAAAAAATTAGAACAGATTGGACAAGAGATTGAACAGCGCTGGGAAGGCTCAAAGGTAGCCATCACGCACCGCGTTGGCAAGCTGGATATTACCGATGTCGCGGTCGTCATCGCTGTTTCAACGCCGCACCGTGCTGACGCCTATGAGGCGAACCGCTATGCAATTGAACGAATTAAAGAGATCGTTCCTATTTGGAAAAAGGAACATTGGGAAGATGGAGAAGAGTGGATGGGAAACCAACTTGAAACCGTTGCATACCCGTCCGGAAAACCGGAGGAGGAAGACTTACATGAATAAGGTGCTGTTTTTTGCACATTTACGTGATGTAGTGGGGGAAGAGTCATTAGCATTAAACGCGGCTGGTAAAACGGTCTCCGATTTGAAAATTGAACTGACCGCAATCTACAACTTGCCGAAAATGGAAACCGTGATGACGGCCATAAATGAAGAATTTGCTTCAAATGATCAGGTCATCAGCGAAGGTGACGTTATTGCCTTTATCCCACCCGTTAGTGGCGGTTGATTTCTAGGAAGGGGTTTACAAATGAATGATCGTTATTCGCGGCAGATTCTCTTTCCAGGAATCGGACAAGATGGTCAGGAGAAGATTCGCCGTAAGCATGTGCTGATGATTGGCGCCGGAGCGCTTGGCTCAGGGAACGCCGAAATCTTGGTGCGGGCTGGTGTCGGGAAACTGACCATCATCGACCGTGATTATGTCGAGTCCAGTAATCTTCAGCGGCAGCAGCTCTATACAGAGGAGGATGTTGCGGAAAAGCTTCCGAAGGCGGCAGCGGCTGAAAAACGCTTAAGAGCGGTTAATTCGGATGTTGAAATTGTCTCTGTAATTGGCGAAGCAACCGCCGAATGGCTTGAAGAAACAGCCCGTGAGGTCGACCTTATCATCGATGCTACGGATAATTTTGAAATCCGCATGATTATCAATGATGTTTCGCAAAAGTATAAGGTTCCGTGGATTTATGGGGCCTGCGTTGGCAGCTTCGGGATGAGTTTTTCGATTCTTCCTGGAAAAACACCTTGTTTAAATTGCTTGCTGCGTACGATTCCACTCCAGGGGATGACCTGTGATACAGGCGGGATTATTTCACCAGCTGTGCAGATGGTGATTTCCCATCAAACGGCGGAGGCATTAAAGATCCTTGTCGAGGATTGGGAAGCCGTTAGATCCTCGTTTGTCAGCTTTGATTTGTGGCGGAATCAATATACTAACATGAAAATGTCCAAGGCGAAATTTCCCGGTTGCTTGTCCTGCGGCGAGAGTCCGACCTATCCTTATTTGGATCAGGAAAATACCACGAAAACAACCGTACTGTGCGGCAGAGATACGGTACAAATCCGTCCAGCAAGTCAAAGGGAGCTTTCACTTGAAAAATTGGCGGATCAGCTTCGTTTATTAGGATATGCAGTAAAAGGAAACCCTTATTTGTTATCGGTTGAAATGGGGGAAGAGCGCATGGTGGTCTTTAAAGACGGCCGTGCCCTTATTCATGGAACAAAGGATTTGATGCACGCTAAATCCATCTATCAGCGGATTTTGGGATAGGAACGGGAGACTGAATAATACAGTCTCTTTTTTATCGGATGCCAAAATCTGACATGTTTCACGTGAAACATTAAGGATTGTGTCGTAAGAAGTTAGGAAATGAGAGGTGTTAGGATTTTTGAATATTTCTGTTCAAAAGCTATTAGCGAAAATGGAAGATGAATTGCAGTCTGCTAAGCAAAGCACCAAGGGTGAAAGCTTGCGGGAAAGGGTTTACTCTATTAAAATATTATGCGAACTCATCCTCGAAGAAAAAGCGGAGATGCGGGTGCAGGCAGCTGTAACTAATCCGCCTGTTGTTCAACAGCAGATGGTGGTGCAGCCTGCTTTTCAGCAGCCTATGTTTCAACAACAGTCCGCGATTAATCAACAGAAGAAACTAGATATGGGTGACGATGCGAACGGAGATTCACTGTTTGATTTTTAGGTGTTTGGCGTTCAATTAAAGAAAAGAGGGAAATCATATGAAGGCTTTCATTATCGTAGGGGCGATTAATGCCTTTTTGGCGGTAGCGCTGGGGGCTTTTGGGGCTCACGGACTGAAGGATAAGCTAGATGCGCATTATTTAGAAATTTGGAAAACGGGCGTTACCTATCAAATGTTCCATGCAATTGGAATTTTGGTTGTCGGTCTTCTGCTTGCAAAGGTGGCGGACAGTTCATTATTTACTTGGTCCGGCTGGCTGATGCTGATTGGCATCATTTTCTTCAGCGGCAGCTTGTATGTGTTAAGTGTAACGAAGATTGGTATTTTAGGGGCGATTACACCGATTGGCGGCGTTTGTTTTTTGGCAGCGTGGATTCTTGTAATCGTAGGGGCAGTAAAACATCTATAAAAAACAGGCATTGGGGCGGGCTCCAATGCCTGTTTTTAGGTTTATCTTGGCGGGTAGGTGCCTAGGTTCGGCGCACTACCGAATGGATATTCATATTCGATTTCCTCACTGAAGGTAATGTAGTCAACAGCTACCATTGGGATGAGGAAACGGGCGCCTGATTGTGGATCGCTAAGGATAACATGGTCACGCCCTGCGGCCTCAATGATGCCCTTAAAGCTTTTTGCGTTCCACTGGCTGTTTCCTTCAAAGGTGGCAAATACGGTGACGAGTTTGCCCTTATTTAATCGTAAAATGTTTTCGATGTATGATTGCTCAATCGGCAATTGGCCAGGCAGTTTTGGCCCTGCTGCACCGGGAGTGGTTGTTAAACCACCTCCAGGGCTGGCTGGTGGAAATGATGTAACGCCTGTTTGTGGGAAGAAGGCCTGCTGCGGAGGCTGTGCTCCCGGCTGTCCGGCTGCTCCTGTATAGGGCTGAAACCCTTGTGGATAGTATTGACTCATTATTTTCCCCTCCTAAATATGAATAAATCTAGGCTCAACATTCTATTCATACTCCACCCACCCCCATTTGGTTCCAGTGGGGCAGATGCAATTTTTATTGTCACCTCTCTTTACGAGATGGATAGAGTTTTTCTTAGACTCGCTGTTTTATAAGTATGTGGGGAGGAGAAAAAATATGACTTGCTTTAATTTATGAAAAATAAAAAAGTCCCCAGTGGCTGAGGACTTTTTTATTATACGTGCAGGAAGCTGGATACGCGTTCTTCTTCAAGGATATTCCCGACGAAGAAGGCGCCAAATTCGCCATAGCGGGCACTGACTTCATCAAAGCGCATTTCATATATAAGCTTTTTAAATTGCAGGGCATCGTCCGCGAACAGGGTAACGCCCCATTCGAAATCATCAAAACCAACGGATCCAGTAATGATTTGTTTTACTTTGCCTGCATATGTACGGCCAATCATTCCATGGCTGCGCATTAAATTTTTGCGCTCTTCCATCGGAAGCATGTACCAGTTGTCATTGCCCTGACGGCGCTTATCCATTGGATAGAAGCAAACATGCTTAGCTTTAGGCAATTTTGGATAAAGGCGAGCTAACATTTGCGGGTTCTGGTATGGATCTTCGCCCTGTGGCAAATAGTTGCTGAGCTCAACAACGGAAACATAAGAATGAGCTGGAATCGTGAATTCAGCTAATTTTGTTTTGTTGAATTCGTTTTCAATTTCATTCAACTCTTCCATACTTGGGCGCAGGATCATCATCATAAAGTCAGCCTTTTGACCAACGATTGTATATAAGGCATGGCTGCCTTCATTGCGTTCCTGGGTGGTGTTCCACTTTTCAACTAGACTTAAAAACTCGTGGATGGCTGCTTGGCGTTCATCGCTGGAGAGCATTTTCCAAGTTGTCCAATCAATCGTGCGGAAATCATGCAGGCAATACCAGCCTTCAAGTGTTTGTGCTGCTTCACTCATTCATATCACTCCTTTAATCTCTAAACAATCTATACTATATCATAGTTTGACCAAGAGGCTTGAATAAAACACTTCATTGCATAAGAAAATGGATATTTTCATAAAAAAGGCAAATAGTAAAAATTAGATTGTTTTGAAAACAAAAACATTTTTGTGAAAACGTTCTCTATGAGGGTGGCCCTTGAAAATTCATTTTGGTTTTGTAATTCTTAAAGAAGTAGAAGATAAAGGGAGGATTTATCGTGAGTGATTTATTTGAAGGTTTAAAACAAAAGGTTGCAGGCCGCGATTTGAAAATTGTGTTTCCGGAAGGGCTTGATGAGCGGATTATCCGGGCTTGCGGCCGCCTTGCAGCGGAAAAATTAATGACACCGATTTTGGTTGGCAACATTGAACAAGTTCAAGCGAAGGCGAAAGAGCTTGGGGTTTCTTTGGATGCGGCGGAAATTTATGATCCCGCATCGTATGCCGGAATGGATGAACTTGTTTCGGCATTTGTTGACCGCCGTAAAGGTAAAGCTACCGAAGAGGATGCACGCAAGATTTTATTGGATGAAAACTATTTTGGCACAATGCTTGTGTATTTAAACAAGGCGAACGGACTTGTCAGCGGTGCGGCCCACTCTACGGCAGATACGGTTCGCCCTGCGCTACAAATTATTAAAACAAAAGAAGGCGTTAAAAAGACGTCCGGCGTGTTCATCATGGTTCGCGGCGATGAGAAATATGTGTTTGCGGATTGTGCGATCAATATTGCCCCGGATAGCCAGGATTTAGCGGAGATTGCGATTGAAAGTGCGAAAACAGCTGCAATGTTTGATATCGACCCCCGGGTCGCGATGTTGAGCTTTTCAACAAAGGGTTCAGCGAAGTCTGAAGAGACTGAACGGGTGGTTGCTGCGGTAGAGGAAGCAAAGCGCCGTGAGCCATCGCTTGTTTTGGATGGTGAGTTCCAGTTTGATGCAGCCTTTGTTCCGTCTGTGGCAAAAAGTAAGGCTCCGGGTTCTGTGCTGCAGGGGGATGCGAATGTGTTTATTTTCCCAAGTCTTGAAGCAGGAAATATCGGTTATAAAATTGCGCAGCGCTTAGGCGGCTTTGAGGCAGTTGGGCCGATTTTACAAGGTTTGAATCAACCGGTAAATGATTTGTCCCGCGGCTGTAATGAAGAAGATGTCTATAAGCTTGCGCTGATTACAGCGGGGCAGGGATTATAATAGGTTGTGTGCGCTGGCCTCCATTAGGGGGCCGGCTTTTTTACGGCTTAAATGGAGAATTGTTGATATAGGTCTCAAAAGTGTTGATATCGGGGAATAAGTGTTGATATTTGCTCAAAAAGTGTTGATATACTTATAAAAAGTGTCGATATCTGTTCCAAAAGTGTTGATATCCACCAAAAAAGTGTCGATATCATCCCCCGATGGCTAATCCACCGCACCATTTGATATACTAAATAAAGATTTTTGATTAAAAAGGAGTGACGTTGATGGAAAATACACTCCATTTACTGCACCAGCAGCAGTGGCGGATCATCGATCAGTCGGCTGCAGGCGTTCATTTCAATGCTTTGCAGTCATTTGGTACGGATGACACTCTTTGTGCCTCAGTTGGAACTGGTAATGCACCGGCGACTGCACGGACATGGGTCCATCATAACACCATCGTGCTCGGAATCCAGGATACGAGGCTGCCGTTTTTGGAACAAGGCAGACAATATCTCGAGCAGGAGGGCTTCAAATCCATTGTCCGAAACTCCGGCGGCCTGGCAGTCGTCCTCGATGAAGGAGTTCTGAATATTTCTCTCATTCTTCCAGAAACAGAAAAAGGGATTGATATTAACCGCGGCTATGATACGATGTGGCATCTGATTCAGCAGATGTTTGCGGATTTCCCCGATCATCACATTGATGCAAGGGAAATCGTTGGTTCCTATTGCCCCGGCAGCTATGATTTGAGCATTGATGGGAAAAAGTTTGCCGGTATCTCACAGCGCCGTTTAAAAAAGGGAGTGGCGGTGCAAATTTACCTTTGTGTTAATGGCAGCGGCAGCAAGCGGGCTGAGCTCGTTAAACAATTTTACGAGATTGCTCGAGGCGGTGAGGAGACGCGTTTCTCCTATCCAGAGATTGTTCCCGAGGTCATGGCCTCTCTATCAGAACTGCTAAATCAAAATTTTACAATTTCTGATGTGATGCTGCGGCTGTTAAACGAGTTAAAGCGGAACAGTGACTTTCTGTATGCCGGACAGTTAAATGACTATGAGCTTGAGCTCTTCCCCGGTTACTATCAACGGGTCATCGATCGAAATGAAAAAATGTAAAAAGCCGTAAACCAGATTTGGATTTACGGCTTCTTTTATAACGAGAATGTTGCACTTTTCTCCCTTTGCTTTTTCTCTATTCCGCTACCTTTTCTAAATTACCATTACGGTCCATTTTGAATTTTGTAGCTGGGCGTTCTTCTTCTTCAAAAAGAACGAGCTTTCTGGCACGGTTCATAATTTTCATTAAGGTTTCATAATCTTCTTGAATGGTTTCGGTATTTTGCTCTAAACCTTCAATTTTCTTAGACATTTCATCGTTTTGTCGCTTCAATTCAGCGATTTCACGCTTTAATCTTTCATTCTCACTTTTTAGTGCTTCATTTTGAAGATTGGAATGATTAAAGTTTTGCAAGAAATCAATGACATGATCAATGGAAATTCCTGACGCTGATACCGGTGCGGTGCGGTAGGTTGTTTGTACCGCCGGTTTTGCATACGTCTCTTCAGCCATTTCCATGGTTAATTCCGGTAATTCCGGCAGTTCATATGACTCTGCTGCCTCAACTGGAACCTCCATGGTCACGAGCTCCTCTACTACCGGTGGATTGTAGAGCAGTTTCTTCTTACCGCCTTGGTCTTTCCCTAATATCCGCTGGCGCTGTTTGCGTTGTTTTTTCGATAATTGCAAGGCTTTTTCATAACGGTGGCGTACAACGGCATTCCATCTGAAACCACAGGCCGCAGAAGTCCGATTTAGTTTATCGCCAACCTCTTCAAATGCGTTCAACTGGGTACTGCCTTCCCTTACATGACGAAGGACCGTTTCGGCCAAAAGTAGATCATTTTCATCTGTCCATGCATCTTGACGAACTTTCATTTTTTCAACTCCCTTAAATATTTAGTACGATGAACTCGCTTGTGACGAGTTTTTAAAAGTTCTAGTCTTAGGATGGACAAGTTTTCCATGCTTTATACCAAATTGTTGCAAGGATAGTAGATTTTTTTAGAGTTTACTAAGGAGATGCACCTTGCATTCAAAAACAAGAAACTGTAAAATACCAATGGAGTTAAATGTCGATTTTTTTAATAAAAGTCTGATTTTCACTGCTAATAGTTGGTTAAAATAATATAAAGCTTTTGTTTAAAATGGAAAGAGGTTGTAAAAAATGTCCAATGAATTTCGTGTTTGCGATGACTGCCAGGCCGTAAATTTAAAGACATTAATCCCTCGTTTAAAAGAGATTGACCCGGATGCCGAGATTAAGATTGGCTGCCAATCGTATTGCGGACCAGGCCGGAAAAAGACCTTTGCGTTCGTGAACAACCGCCCGCTTGCGGCCTTATCGGAAGAGGAATTAATGGAAAAGATAAATAAAAAACTAAAATAAAATCACCTTCGACAACGTACTTGGGTGATTTTTCTTTTTAGTTCAGATTGTCGAAAAATACTGGGGGATTTTGCTGAAATTTGGGTGATTATCCCATAATTTGGAGCTATAATAGAAAGAAGAAAAGAGGAAGAGGGAATCAAATGGCATATTCGACGGAAAAACTGAGTGAAGAAAAAGTGTTTAAAGATCCAGTTCACCGCTATATCCATGTCCGCGACCGTGTGATATGGGATTTAGTCGGAACAAAGGAATTTCAGCGCCTGCGTCGAATTAAACAGCTAGGAACGACCTTTTTAACCTTTCACGGTGCAGAGCACAGCCGTTTCAACCATTCTCTCGGAGTTTATGAGATTGTCCGCCGCATCATTGATGATGTGTTTGCCGGACGTCCGGAATGGAACGACGAGGACCGCTTGCTCACGCTTTGTGCCGCACTCCTCCATGACTTAGGGCATGGCCCTTTTTCCCATTCCTTTGAAAAAGTGTTCGACTTCGACCATGAAGATTTCACCCGAGCGATAATTTTAGGAGATACAGAGGTAAATAAAGTGCTATCAAAGGCAGGAAAAGATTTTCCTAAAAAAGTAGCCGAAGTAATTGCGAAAACCTCTGAAAAAAAGCTGGTTGTCAGTTTAATATCCAGCCAGATTGATGCCGACCGGATGGATTACCTGCAGAGGGATGCCTATTTTACCGGGGTGAGCTACGGTCAATTTGATATGGAACGGATTTTACGCGTGATGCGGCCAAGGGAAGACCAGGTTGTGATTAAAAAGAGCGGAATGCATGCGGTGGAAGATTATATTATGAGCCGCTATCAAATGTATTGGCAAGTCTATTTTCATCCTGTTTCCCGCAGCGCCGAGGTTCTTTTATCAAAAATCCTTCACCGCGCTAAAGATTTATTTGAGAAAAACTATACCTTTAAAAATAAGCCTGTTCATTTTTATTCGTTTTTTACGAATCAAGCCTTGTTAGAAGACTATTTAAAATTGGATGAGGCCGTGATTTTATATTATTTTCAGATTTGGCAGGAGGAAGAGGATGCAATTTTAAGGGACCTTTGCCGCCGTTTTGTTAACCGGAATCTGTTTAAATATGCCGAATTTGATCCGGCAAAGGAATACAAAAAGCTCACACAGCTGACGAAGCTGTTTATCCAGGCCGATTTGGACCCAGAATATTATTTAGTGGTCGACTCGTCGTCTGATTTGCCTTATGACTTTTACCGCCCAGGTGAAGAAGGGGAGCGCCTTCCCATCCATCTATTGATGAAAAATGGGGAACTGCGTGAGCTTTCCAGAGAGTCAGAGATTGTTGATGCCATCTCCGGCAAAAGAAGAACAGACCACAAGCTCTATTATCCTGCTGATTTTCTTTTTGATGACGCTGAAAATAAGGAGATAAAACAACAAATACGTGCCCTTTTAGAAATAGAGAACGATTGAGATTCGGAGTAGGAGATGTGAAGATGTTAAAAGATCACGCCAAGCTGATGCAGGCCGTTTTGGTTTCAGGTGAAATCATCGGAAGAAAAAAGCTGCAAAAGATGATTTATATTGCGAAAAAAGTGTCTTTCCCATTCCATGAAAAGTTTCAATTTCATTTTTACGGCCCATATTCGGAGGAACTGACTTTAAGAGTAGAAGAATTGTGCAATATGGGATTTTTGAACGAGGTAAAGGAGAAAAAGGGCGGGTACTTCCAGTATCGCTATACGTTAACGGAAAACGGACGCGAGTTTCTCAGCTTAAATGAAGTAGAGATGCCCTATTTGCAAGATTGCCTCGAGGATATGAACGATCAAAATGCTAGATTTTTGGAGCTTGTCTCAACGGTTTTATATTTTGATAATCTTCCAAAGGAAGAGGTTGCAAATAAAGTTTTTACGTTAAAAAGCAAGCAGCGCTATACGGAAGCGGAAATCGAGGAAGCGTATCAATATATTGAGAAACTTAAAGAAAAAGCTAAGACACAATGATGTCTTAGCTTTTTTGCATGGCTTATTTATCAATTGCGCGGACGCCGGCGACTGCGTAATGATTTTTGGACATTTCCTCGATAATAATGGAAATGCTCTCCTTTGGCGCACCCGCTGTTTCGCTTACTGCTTCGGTAACTTTTTCTACTAGCGCACGTTTCTGTTCATCGGAACGGCCTTCAAGCATTTTTACTGTAATAATTGGCATATGTATATTCCTCCTTTTGATAGTAGTTTTTCATAAAAAATCAAAAAATTCAAGTTGGGTTGTTTTTTTCATTTTTCCAGCGGTTTCATGTATACTAAAAGGAAAATGAATACAGTGAATGGAACTATATAGACAGAGAATCGAATCGTAAAAGGAGAGGAGAAACCCAATTGAGTTTAGCTTACTCACTTAAGGAAATTCCGTATGTGGCGATTACGCTGATGATTGCCTTTACGTTCCATGAGTTTGCCCATGCCTATGTGGCTTATAAGTTCGGGGATATGACGGCAAAAAATCAGGGGAGGCTGACGTTAAACCCGCTCCAGCATCTTGACCCAATTGGAACCATCCTGATTTTTATTGCCGGGTTTGGCTGGGCTCGCCCTGTGCCGGTTAACCGCTTTTTCTTTAAGAACCCAAGGCTTGCAGGAATTCTTGTTTCGGTGGCCGGGCCGCTGAGCAATTTTATTTTGGCATCGGTTGGTTTTATCGTTTGGTATGCGCTATTACGCAGCGGGATGAATTTCCCGGATCAACTTTATGGGTTTTTTGACTTATTTGTCAGGCTTAATGTAGTCTTGTTTGTTTTTAATCTTTTACCGTTTCCACCACTGGATGGTTACCGCATTATAGAGGATTTGGCCCCAAATGGAGTACGGGCAAAAATGACGCAATATGAATCGTACGGTTCATTTATTTTTTTAATTTTGGTTATTACCCCGCTTGATCGTTATACGATTCAGCCACTCATGTATGGGGTGATCCCATCCGTGCTGAACGGGTTAAATGACTTTTATTATGGACTATTTTTCTAGGAGGACATTCGATAAATGGAAGAAAAAAAGAAAAAAGTTGGTTTTAATATTATTAAAAGCGACCCAACAGACGGGCACCGCGGTTATGGCAAGGGGGCGCTGAGCCTTGATAATGTTTCCCCGGTAATGATTGATGTGGATGCCGGCGAGGCGGAAATTGATGTCGGTGCCATGCATGCCCGCAGTGCGGTCGAAAAGGGAATCAAGTTTCTGCCAAATAAGGATGAGGTGCCAAACGGAAAGCCTTACTGGCTTGTCTGGGTAACGATCGACAGAAACGAAGAAGGGCCATATTATGCCGGAGTGACGGCTTGTGAAATGACAGTGGACCGCGAAATCCGCCGCGGCTACAAATTGCTTCCTCTGCATGTAAACTACATGGATAAGTCACTCAAACGCCATATTATTGTTGAGCATATGGATGAAAAATCGAAAAAAGTGCTGGCTGAATTTTTGCGTAATCACAATGCGGATTTGTGGAAAAATTCATCGGAAGAACTAAAAAAAGGTTTAACGGCTGAGTAATTTTTTGTAAATCACTTGTAGTTTTACTGGAAAAAAAGTAAACTAATAGACAGCGTGAATACACGTAAAACTAGGACACGAAAAGCTCCGGAGGCATCCGGAGCTTTTCACATTGTGTTTTGTAGTAAACAGGTGAAAACTAATTCGCCCATTTAAAAATTCGTTTGTACCATGGGTCCTTATGCTCGGTGTTCTTTTTCAAAGGATTTGATTCGGAACGGTCCATATGTTCGGTACAATATTCCGTCGGCTCGGTGCCTTTCACAAAGTAAGTGAACCTTCGCACCGGGCAGTCCTTGGTCGCGAGCTTGCCGTTTTCAGGATTGACATAGACACCAATGACGCCTTCCTTCGGAGGCTTAAAGGCCTTAACCGTCTTATCCTTCAATGCCTCCTCCATAAACTGCGCCCAAATATTTTTTGAATATGATTTTTCCGCCACATAATCAATTGGTTTACTTTCATCATAGCCTGACCAGACAGCCGTCACAAGCTGCGGTGAGAATCCAATCATCCAGCTGTCTGTTTCCGTTGAACCGGATTTACCGGCATAAGGCCGGGTCAATTCCTTGATGACCGTGCTTCCGGTCACTCTTGAATAACCGTCAAGCTTCGGATCAAAAATTCCAGTCAGCATTTGCGTCATAACGTAAGCTTTAGCAGGATCTAATACCTGTTTGTTGTCCTGCTCTTTTTCATAAAGGATCTTTCCATTATAATCTTCAACGCGCGTAATCAAGGTTGGTTCCACCTTTTTTCCGCCATTGGCAAAAAGGCTGTAGGCACCTGCCATGTCAACCACACGAACCCCGGAAGTTCCCAGAGCAAGGGACGGCACCTTCGCCATTTTCGTGGAAATCCCAAACTTTTTTGCCGTTTTGATTAACGTTTCTTCTCCTAAAAATAAATGCGTTTTTACGGCATAAATATTATCGGATAACGCCAGTGCCTGGGCCAGAGTAATTTCCCCGCCCGCATACTTATTATTAAAATTATGCGGTGTATATTGGGAACCATCATCAAAATGAAAGGTCGTAGACTCGCTCCGCATCGTCGACGATGGTGTAAATCCATGGCTGAGCGCTGCGTAATAAAGAATCGGTTTAATCGTTGAACCCGGCTGCCGCTTTGCTTGGGTGGCACGGTTATACTGGCTCTTTTCATAATCACGGCCGCCAATCATTGCCTTAACGCCGCCCGTCTTCGGATCCATCGCCACAAGGGCGGTTTGGATTTCTGATCCGCTGGCGATGACGCTTTGTACTTGCTTTTCGGCCGCCTCCTGCTGTTTCAAGTCGAGCGTCGTATAGACCTTTAAGCCGCCAAGTGCAATCGTGCGGTCATCCAAATGCAATTGATTTTTTAACGCAATTTTAACCGCATCCTGAAAATACGGTGCAACCTTTACTTGTTGGTGCGGGTGTGCGGCAACAAAGGCAAGTGATTTTTGTGCTGCTGCCTTTGCCTGACTTTCCTTGATATAGCCGTTTTTCACCATTGTCATTAGGATGATTGACTGGCGGTGTTTTGCATTTTTAATCGAAACGAGAGGGGAGTAATACCCCGGACCCTTCGGAATACCTGCCAGCATTGAGGCCTCAGCAAGGGTTAAATCGGCTGCTTTTTTTCCAAAATAAAATTGACTGGCTGCTTCAACGCCGTAGGCACCATTGCCGTAATAGATTGTATTTAAGTAGCCTTCAAGTATTTGCCTTTTCGAATAATTCATTTCCAGGCGGATCGTATAAAATGCCTCCATCAGTTTCCTCGACCAAGTTTTATCGTGCTCGAGGAAAAGGTTCCGAGCGTATTGCTGGGTGATGGTACTTGCCCCTTGCACTTTTCCAAATGCCTGGATATCGGCCACAACTGCCCCGGCAATCCGTTTCATATCAAAGCCATGATGGTGGTAAAAATTTTTATCTTCAATGGATACGGTCGCATCCACTAAATCCGGCGAAATATCCTTTAAGGATACCCAATATCGCTTCTGTCCGCTGTTGCTTTCGCCAATTAATGTCCCGTCATCGGAAAAAAACAAGGTCGATTGCGGCACAGCAAGCGGCGGCGCTCCCAAAATTTTTGCATAGCCAAGAATGCCGAGAAAGAGAATGAGCATACAAACCATGCCGATCAAACTGATGATAATAATCGCACGCAAATACTTAATTGTTTTCCGAAACCCGTGATTCGTCATGATTTCCATAATATTCACCCCTTTTTGCATTCGCTGTCTGTCCGTGTAATAAGTCCGGACTTTCTATCAAAAAATCTTATAGTAACAGTATGAAAAAAATGGATGTGTTTTAAACATTTTCCACTAAGAAATGAAAATTTTCCTTGAAATTTTGCTAGATTCCTCTATACTTTTTCTTGTTTGTAATTTAAGTGTTTGGGTAGGATAAAAATGGAGTGGTACCTTCGTGATCAGATAAGTGAATAAATATTAGCTTTGGTGATTACTTAGTTAAAATTGAAAATAGATGAGAGGAAGATGAACATGACAATTTGGTTTACAGAAAAGCAAACCGAAAATTTTGGCATCACGATGAAAGTAAATAAGACTTTACATACAGAGCAAACAGAATTTCAAAAGCTGGATATGATTGAAACAGAAGAATGGGGTAACATGCTTCTTTTAGATGACATGGTGATGACTTCTGTTCGTGACGAATTTGTTTATCATGAAATGGTGGCGCACGTGCCTTTATTTACTCACCCAAATCCTGAAAATGTTTTGGTTGTCGGCGGCGGCGATGGCGGGGTTATTCGTGAAGTATTGAAGCACCCAAGCGTTAAAAAGGCAACGCTTGTTGATATTGATGGCAAGGTAATTGAGTATTCAAAGAAATTCCTTCCTGAAATTGCTGGCAAGTTAGACGATCCTCGTGTGGATGTTCGTGTGGACGACGGCTTTATGCATATTGCAAAAAGTGAAAATGAATATGATGTCATCATGGTTGACTCAACAGAGCCAGTTGGACCTGCTGTGAACCTGTTCACAAGAGGCTTCTACGCTGGAATTTCAAAGGCGCTAAAAGAAGATGGTATTTTCGTGGCTCAGTCTGATAATCCATGGTTTAAGGCAGATTTAATTCGCAATGTTCAACGCGATGTACGTGAAATCTTCCCGATCACCCGTTTATATGTAGCGAATATTCCTACCTACCCAAGCGGCTTATGGGCATTCACAATCGGTTCAAAAAAATATGACCCACTAGAAGTAAGCGACGACCGATTCCACGAAATTGAAACAAAATACTACACAAAAGAACTTCACAAAGCAGCATTTGTGCTGCCTAAATTTGTGGGCGATTTAGTTAAATAATAAGTGGGGGTCTGACCCCCGCTTGATTAGCCGGTAAAGTGATGGGGTGCTGACCCCATAAAAGAGGAGTGTTAAGATGCGTTTCGATGAAGCCTATTCTGGAAATGTCTTTATTAAGAGTCATCCTAATTTTGAGGAGAGTAAGGCGGTTCTTTACGGGATGCCAATGGATTGGACAGTGAGTTACCGACCTGGTTCTCGGTTTGGCCCGACTCGTATTCGTGAGGTTTCGATTGGTTTGGAAGAGTATAGTCCATACCTTGATCGGGAGCTTGAGGATGTTAAATATTTTGATGCTGGGGATATTCCACTGCCGTTTGGAAATCCACAAAAGAGCTTGGATTTAATTGAAGAATATATCGACTCCTTGCTGGATGCCGGGAAATTCCCACTTGGCATGGGCGGCGAACATCTGGTTTCATGGCCGGTCATGAAAGCTGTCTTTAAAAAATATCCGGATTTGGCGATCATTCATTTTGATGCTCACACGGATTTACGTGAGAATTATGAAGGTGAGCCGTTATCGCATTCAACGCCGATTCGCAAAATTGCGGAATTAATTGGACCGAAAAATGTCTATTCCTTCGGGATTCGTTCTGGGATGAAGGAAGAGTTTGAATGGGCAAAGCAGGTTGGCATGCATATTTCTAAATTTGAAGTGCTTGAGCCGCTTAAGGAAATCCTTCCGACGCTTGCAGGGCGTCCGGTCTATGTAACGATTGATATCGACGTATTGGACCCTGCCCATGCACCGGGAACAGGTACCGTTGACTGCGGCGGAATTACTTCGAAAGAGCTATTGGCATCCATCCATGCAATCGCCCGCTCTGAAGTAAACGTTGTTGGCGGCGACCTCGTAGAAGTAGCACCAATCTACGACAACTCCGAACAAACCGCAAACACAGCCAGCAAACTCATCCGTGAAATGATCCTTGGCTGGGTGAAATAGGAAAAGCGGAAGCGCCCGTTTTTCGGGCGCTGGAGCTGGACAATTCTCAAAGTCAAAGCCCTATATTGAGTTATATGTGCCTGTCCTTTTGAAGGGGCAGGCTTTTTGAATCGACAAAATTCGGGTGGTGACAGGCACCGCCCGAATTTTGTCGATTTTGAATTGCCGCTTTAATATGGGTATAATAGAAAAAGTGAATTTGTGTTTAGAGGAGTGCGGTTTGTTTGTCAACGCCTGAGATACCGGTAAAGATAGTAGTGAGAACGACGATTGATCAACAGGAGAGTTTTGAGCTGCAGTTGTTTGGTCAATATTTTGAAAAGGGGAATGCCTCTTATCTGAAGTATGAGGAAGCAATGGAGGAGGGGAGCGTCCGGACAATTGTGAAAATGGCCGCTAAGGAAGGTTTGATTTTACGCGGCGGTGCCGTAAAAATGCGCCTGCCATTCGAGTTAAATCGAAAACTAAACGGCAGCTATGAAATGCCATTTGGCCAGTTTGAGACGACTACCCTAACGAAAAACCTTGAACATTACTTTGATAATGGTCAAGGCTTTATTGACATACTTTATGATTTTACCATGCAGGACTCACCCGCAGGTACATACCATTTACAGATTACCTTCCAGGAGGATAAAAAATGAATATAGTGGAGCAGGTTCAAAATAAAATTAAAGAAGAAATTAAGGCAGCTGTTTTAAAGGCCGGTCTCGCAACGGAAGAGCAAATTCCTGATGTCATTCTTGAGACCCCAAAGGAAAAAGCGCACGGCGATTATTCTACTAATATGGCGATGCAGCTGGCACGCGTCGCAAAAAAGGCGCCGCGGATGATTGCTGAAGCACTCATTGAAAACTTCGACCGTTCAAAGGCATCGATTGAAAAAATTGAATTAGCAGGACCGGGCTTTATTAATTTTTATATGAACAACAGCTATTTAACCGATCTAATCTCAACGGTTCTAAAAGCGGGGGAAAAGTACGGAGAAACAACGGTAGGTAATAACCAAAAAATTCAGGTCGAGTTTGTTTCCGCAAACCCAACCGGAGACCTGCACCTTGGACATGCCCGCGGAGCCGCTGTCGGTGATTCACTCTCCAATATTTTGGCGAAGGCCGGATATGATGTGTCCCGTGAATACTATATCAATGATGCAGGTAACCAGATTAATAATCTTGCCAAATCAGTAGAAGCACGATATTTCCAAGCATTAGGTTTAGAAAAAGAAATGCCTGAAGACGGTTATCATGGTGAAGATATTATCAATATTGGAAAAACGCTTGCCGAAGAGTATGGCAATAAGTATGTCGAAGTGGATGAGGCTGAACGTTTTGAATTTTTCCGAGAATACGGCTTGACATATGAAATGGAAAAATTAAAGCGCGACCTCGAGGATTTCCGCGTCCGCTTTGATGTCTGGTTCTCGGAAACCTCTCTTTATAAAAATGGAAAAATTGACGAGGCGCTCGCGGCACTGCGTAAAACCGGTTATATCTATGACGAGGACGGTGCAACCTGGCTCCGATCAACTGATTTTGGTGATGATAAGAACCGTGTACTCATTAAGCAGGACGGATCTTACACCTACTTAACGCCAGATATCGCTTATCATAAAGACAAACTGGACCGCGGCTTTGAAAAACTAATCAATATTTGGGGTGCGGACCATCACGGCTATATTCCGCGGATGAAGGCGGCCATTCAGGCCTTGGGCTATGCCCGTGATGCCCTCGAGGTCGAAATTATCCAGCTTGTTCACCTCTATAAAAACGGTGAAAAGATGAAGATGTCTAAGCGTACCGGAAAAGCGGTCACAATGCGTGATTTAGTCGATGAGGTCGGCCTCGATGCCACCCGTTACTTCTTTGCAATGCGCTCATCCGATACGCATATGGATTTTGACCTGGATTTAGCGGTTTCGGAGTCGAATGAGAACCCAGTGTATTATGCGCAATATGCCCACGCTAGGATTTCGAGCATTTTACGTCAGGGCGGAGAGGTGGATACGGAAGCCAACTTCTCTTTAATTGACTCTGAAAAGGAAATTGATTTATTGAAAAAGCTTGGCGAGTTCCCGCAGGCGGTAGGAGAAGCAGCTGTGAAACGTGTTCCGCACCGTGTCACAAACTATATCTTTGAACTGGCTTCAACGTTCCATAGTTTTTATAATGCGGAAAAAGTTCTTGATCCGGAATTTCCAGAGCGTTCCGCCGCTCGTTTGGGGCTAGTGAAAGCCGTAAAGATTACCTTACGCAATGCGCTCGCATTAATCGGTGTATCCGCTCCAGAAAAAATGTAGTTTATGTTGGCCAAGCTGAAAAGTCTAATTGGAATTTTTATCAAAAATGGATGAATATTATCCAAAAAATAGTAAATATTAAAATAGACTTTTTAGTTAGGAGTGAGCTTCATGAATATAGGAAGAGCGAAGGAAATCTGCGAGTCTGCAGATGTGATACAGGTTACCTATGAGGGAAACCCGGTAATCATTCAGCATGTGGATGAAGCAACAAAAACGGCGAGAATTTATTCACGGAGTAACCCAGAAGAGGAAAGAGATGTTCCCGTCCTCAACTTAATTGAAGATCAATAGAAAAGCATCGGTGCAAATACCGATGCTTTTCGCCTGTCCAGCTTCAGTTATGCTGGTTATTCGGAAGCTTTTTATCCGGATGTCCCTTTCCTTGGTGCGTTTTATTATAGTCTTGTTTCTTTTTGTCCTCAGCTAATTTTTTAACAAATTCACTTGTGTTCTCCATCATAATCCCTCCTTGATATTTGTTACTTTAACCATTCACGGCTGAAATCATGCCCCGGAACATGTCTTATTTTTTTGTGGATAAAATCAGGAATTCCACCATACATAATGAGTAGGACAATTGAACGGATGGGGGCCAATATGTTTAAGGAGCGAAATAAAAATTATATAAATGAAAAAAGAACGGCCCATTTCTCCTTGTATAAGCGGGGGGGTGGGGTCTTAATTGGGGTATCGCTTGTAGCAGCAGCCCTGCAGCTGCTATTAGTGAAAAATTACATTATTGATGGCGGAATTGTGGGAATTAGTATTTTGCTCGCCCATATCACCGACTATAAAGTTGGCTTCTATATTTTTCTGTTAAATACGCCTTTTTTACTGCTTGGCTTACTTTATCTTGGAAAAAGGTTTTTGATCATCAGCCTCGGAGCACTTCTTTTTTTAAGCCTGGAATTGTATATGCTCGAGCCGTTTCCGGTGCTCACCAAAAACCCCATTCTCGTCATCCTCTTTGGCGGGATTTGCTTGGGAATGGGGGTGGGAATGATTATTCGCTTCGGCGGGTCCCTCGATGGTACGGAGATTTTAGCCATCATGTTAAGTCAGCGGACCCCTTTTTCGATTGGGCAATATGTGTTGTTTTTTAATTTCTTTATTTTTTTTAGTTCGATTTTTGTCTTTGGCCTACTTGAGGCGGTATACTCGTTGGCAACCTTTTGTATTGCTTGTAAAACGATTGATCTGTCCCTTAAAAATATTAGGTTATAGCAATGGCCGCACCGCGAACCCGTTTAAAACCGCGCAGCCTGCTCATGTCCTCCACCAGCTTTAAGCAGGCTTGATCCTTGGCTTTTGCTTCAATCATAAAATCAACATCTCGACCTAATGCGGTCAGTAACTTAACAAATGGCAGGATAAATTCCAAGTCGACATAATCGGCATGGGAACGAAATTCCTTTTCTGATTTCGGGGACGAAATGTGAACCTTTGGCGGAAGCCCCATTCGCTCCCATGTTTGAAACAAACGCGGCAGCAATTCCTCTAAAGGATCCTCGCATAAATTCGCCATATGATGATGGTAATCAAACACAAACGGAACCTGCTCCTTTTCACAGGCGGTTAAGGTTTCCGCAGCGTGATAGGTTTTATCATCATTTTCCAAGGTCATCACTTGTTTAATCGGAAGCGGAAGGGCAGTCAAATTTTGATGAAATCGCGTCAGTGCCTCAGATTTATTCCCATATGCACCGCCAATATGAATATTAATCATTGACTCCTGTTCAAGCCCCATGGCCTCGAGCATCCGAAAGTGATACTCCATATCGATCACGGCATTTTCAGTAATTTTTGGATCCTTCGAGGTAAACAATGTAAACTGATTGGGATGAAAACTTACCCTTAGGTGGTTTTTACGGACAAGCTCCCCAATGTCCTGCCACTCCTTTTGAAACGAAGTGACAAAATCCCAACGTACCTCCGGATGGGTGGCAAGAGGGACGAGGGAGCTTGAAAAACGGTAAAGTTCAATTTCATGGGCAATATTGTAGTGAAGCATTCGTAAGGTATGATCAAGGTTTTGTTTCGTCACTGAAAGTAGCTTTTCCAATTGTTCCTGCTTTTGTAACTCCCGGTAACGTGTATACGTAATCGTTTTTGATGGAGAGGCATCCCATAGGGTCGTCGCCTGTGAGACATATCCGAAACGAATCTTCATTTTTCAAACTCCTGTCGTTTGTTGCTATAAAAAATAAGAAAAAATTCCAGCGATGCCTTCTTTCACGGACCTGAAAAGATTGGGTTTCGATAATTCCTTTAGCGTCAATGGCTGTGAATCCCCAATATCTTTTTGCAAAACGGTCTTCAGCCGTTCAATGAATTCAGGATTATAAATATAGCAGTTAATTTCTTTGTTTAAAAATAAACTTCTTTTATCAAAATTGGCGGTGCCGATATCACAAAGCTTATCGTCGATGACAATCGTTTTTGCATGGTAAAAACCATTTTTAAATTGGAAAACCTTTGCTCCCTCCCGCAAAAGAGCCTTTAAGTAGCGATGAGATGCCTCCTGAACTAGAACGTGGTCCGAGGTAAACGGGACAACGATGGCAAGTTGAACGCCTCTCTTTAAGGCTGCAAGTAATTCCTGAAAAAGCAGCTTGCTTGGAATGAAATAAGGGGTCCCAATAATAATCGATTCCTTGGCCATTTGAATCAGTCCATAATACTTTTTTTCCAGTGTAGAAGCTTCGGTTGGCATCAATTGATGGCGGATTAAACCTTTGGAAACCTCAGGAAAATATTGAGAGTGATTCAATAAGTCCTCACCGGTATTTTCCCTCCAATCAATCAGAAACTCACTTTGTAAAAAAGTTGCGCCTTCGCCGAGCAGTTTTAAATGGTAATCCCTCCACGGGCTGAGTTTAGGATCCTCGTTAATGTATTCCTTACCAATGTTGTATCCGCCAAGATACCCAATTTTTCCATCGATAATCGTGATTTTCCGGTGATTGCGTACCTGAGCGGAGTAAAAAAGATAGGGGAGCTTTACTCGATTGCAATACGAAAAGTGGACGCCGGCTTCACGAAGTTCATTTATCGAATATTTTTTTAAATGGATACCGCCGATGCGATCGAGCAGAAGCCTGACTTCTACACCTTCTTTTGCCTTTTCTTTTAATAATTTTAAAAAAGTATGGCTAAACATGTCATTTTTGATAATATAAAAGAGAATGTGAATATGCCGTTTGGCTTCTTTTATTTCTTTGAAATAATCAGCAAACAGTTCTGGCCCATGCGGGAAAATGTCCAGCTGGCCATGAAGCATAGGGGTTTCGCAATTTTTCATCTGTGAGAGATGTTTCCTTCTTCCTAGTCTAAAATCGAGGACTAGCCATATGATGATAAGAAGTAGTACTCCAACAAAAGTAACCGCAAATGTCATCTGGTATTTCCCTCCTCATCATATTTTTATGGTTTCCAATTGAAAACGCTTCTATGAATTTGAGTTTCTAAAATAAAGTTTGAAAAATTTCATTGACTGAATGCTCATTCATTATATAATAGAGATAAAGGATTCTGAAAATTTATTCGGTTTAAAATTTTCTTAAACAGGAAGTGAGAAAGGGGAGTTTTGATGTGACAGGTCTTTTATGGGTAAATCTTATTGCCTTCTTAGTTGTAACCGCTTACGGAATTAGCCTATTCGCTTATGTAGTCAAAACACGGATTGCCTACATTAAGCTTGGCAAAAAGGTTGAGTTTGACAATAACGTCAAAGAGAGGCTGCAAAAGATTTGGGTCAATGTGTTTGGCCAGAGTAAATTATTAAAGGACAAAAAGATGGGTGCCATCCACGTGGCCTTCTTTTACGGGTTCCTTTTGGTCCAATTTGGCGCAATTGATTTTATTTGGAAAGGAATTCATCCGGGTTCGCATCTGCCGCTTGGTCCGTTGTATCCGGCGTTTACCTTTTTCCAAGAGATTGTCACCCTTGTCATTTTAGTAGCAGTGCTTGGGGCATTTTATCGTCGTTATATTGAAAAATTGGTTCGCTTGAAGCGGGGCTTTAAATCAGGTCTAGTTTTGATTTTTATCGGCGGCTTAATGATTTCCGTTTTGCTCGGTAATGGGATGGGAATCGTTTGGCACGGAGAGGACCCGTCTTGGTCTGAACCGGTTGCCTCTGTCATTTCCCTAGCGTTTTCATGGGTAGGGAAAACTGCGGCGATTGTCGTTTTCTACTTTGCATGGTGGGTACATTTAATTTTCTTATTATCCTTCTTAGTTTATGTGCCGCAAGGAAAGCACGCCCACTTAATTGCAGGTCCTGCGAATGTTTATTTTAACCGTTTAGAAAAGCCAGGTAAGTTAAAGAAAATTGATTTTGAAGATGAATCACAGGAATCATTTGGGGTTGGAAAAATTGAAGACTTTACCCAGCTGCAAATGATTGATTTTTATGCCTGTGTAGAATGCGGACGTTGTACCAATATGTGTCCGGCAACCGGAACAGGCAAAATGCTTTCACCAATGGATTTAATCGTGAAAATGCGTGATCACCTTACGAATTACGGTGCAGCGGTTACCTCGAAACAGCCGTGGGTGCCAACCTTCGCATTTGCGAATACAAAAGGAAATCAACTGGCACTTGCAGCAGCAGGTCAAGGTGCAGAAGAGGCAGCAGCCGCGGGTATTTATAGCCCAAGCCTGATCGGCGATGTCATCACGGAAGAAGAAATCTGGGCTTGTACGACCTGCCGTAACTGTGAAGATCAATGTCCAGTTATGAACGAGCACGTGGATAAAATTATCGACCTTCGCCGTTATCTTGTGTTAACAGAAGGAAAAATGGATGCGGATGCGCAGCGGGCGATGACGAATATCGAGCGCCAGGGAAATCCATGGGGACTTAACCGGAAAGAACGCGAAAATTGGCGTGAGGTTCGCGAGGATGTTCATGTTCCAACGGTAAAGGAAATGAACAAGGCCGGTGAAGAATTCGAATACCTCTTCTGGGTTGGTTCGATGGGGTCTTACGATAACCGCAGCCAAAAGATTGCCCTTTCGTTCGCAAAATTAATGAACGAAGCTGGCGTGAAATTTGCGATCCTCGGCAATAAGGAAAAGAACTCCGGTGATACGGCACGCCGTCTCGGAAATGAATTCTTATTCCAGGAACTTGCAACGAAAAACATTGAAGAGTTTGAAAAGGCAGAGGTTAAGAAAATCGTTACGATTGACCCGCATGCCTACAATATTTTCAAAAATGAGTATCCAGATTTCGGATTAACGGCAGAGGTGTACCACCATACGGAGGTCCTTTATGAGCTTGTCCGTGATGGCAGATTGGTGCCAAAGCATTCTGTCGAGGAAACGATTACGTTCCATGACTCCTGCTATCTAGGCCGTTACAATGACGTCTATGATCCGCCGCGGGAAATTTTAAAAGCAATTCCAGGCGTGAAGCTTATGGAAATGGAGAGAAACAGAGAAAAGGCGATGTGCTGTGGTGCCGGCGGCGGTCTAATGTGGATGGAAGAGGAAACAGGAAACCGCATTAACGTAGCAAGAACCGAGCAGGCCCTTGAAACGAATTCAACGGTGATCAGCTCCGCATGTCCATATTGCTTAACAATGATTTCAGATGGAACAAAGGCAAAAGAAGTGGAAGAAAAAGTGTCCACTTACGACGTTGCTGAACTTCTCGAAAAAGCAGTATGTGGAGGCCCGGCAGCTTAATGATTTAAATTTATTGAATAGTAGAGGTTGATTGTTTATTAAGAATTCATGAAATTTTAGAAATTTTGTGTAAAACAATTCAACTTCTACTGTTTTTTATGTAAAATAGAAATAGGGATTAAAACGCTTTCATTTCTAAAAACTTCATCACTTTAACCACAAAAATATCACATCAAAGAACTTCATCAAGTTCAGTACTTATTTCATTAATCTTTGCAGACTCTGATTGTCTGCGTCATTTTTTCGGCATTTTTCGAGCGAGCGTTCAGTCGCTTCCGAGAAACATATCATTATTTTTGTCAAAAACATAGGAAATGGGAGAGTGTTTGGAATGGGGAAAACAGTCATTTTAAGCGGAGTTCGCACACCTTTTGGAAAAATGGGCGGTACTTTAAGCAGCTTCACAGCATCGGAGCTTGGCGGAATCGCTGTAAAGGAAGCGTTAAACCGTGCGGATGTTAAACCTGAAGAAGTCCAAGAGGTAATCCTTGGAAGCGTTTTGCAGGGAGGACAAGGACAAATCCCTTCACGCCAGGCAGCAAGACATGCTGGTCTGCCATGGGAAGTGAAAACGGAAACCATTAACAAAGTCTGTGCTTCAGGAATGCGCAGTGTTACTTTAGCTGACCAAATCATTCGTGCTGGTGATGAGGAACTGATTGTGGCTGGTGGTATGGAATCGATGAGTAATGCACCGTATATTCTGCCAAAAGCAAGATGGGGCTTAAAAATGGGTGACTCTTCCGTTAAGGATTTAATGATCCATGACGGCTTAAGCTGCAGCTTTACAGGCGCTCACATGGGAACGTACGGAAATGGAACCGCAAAGGAAATGGAAATCAGCCGTGAAGCGCAGGATGAATGGGCTTACCGCAGTCACGCACGGGCGATTGCTGCCATTGAAAGCGGGAAGTTTGCCGAGGAAATCGTGGCAGTTGAAGTGCCGCAGCGAAAAGGAGCGCCGGTCGTTGTTGAGCAGGATGAAGCACCGCGGAAAGATACCTCATTAGAAAGATTGTCAAAGCTTACGCCGGTATTTAATTTTGAAGGAACGATTACTGCCGGGAATGCGCCGGGTGTAAATGACGGTGCGGCGGCACTTGTGCTGATGAGCGAAGAGCGTGCAGAGCGTGAAGGCCGTAAACCGGAAGCGGTCATTTTAGGGCATGCGGCGATAGCGGTGGAAGCAAAGGATTTCCCGAAAACGCCGGGACTTGTCATCAATGAAATACTACGAAAAACCGGAAAAAGCTTAGGAGAAATTGACTTGTTTGAAATCAATGAGGCCTTTGCAGCAGTTGCATTGGCGAGCAGCCAAATTGCCGGACTTGACTCGGAAAAGGTCAATGTGAACGGCGGTGCGGTTGCCCTCGGTCACCCAATTGGGGCAAGCGGCGCACGGATTATCCTGACATTAATGCATGAATTGAAGCGACGTGGCGGTGGAATTGGAATTGCTGCTATCTGCAGCGGCGGCGGCCAGGGCGATGCTGTGATGATTGAGGTTCCGAAGGCTTAACAGAAGCGGGCAGTTTTTGAACGGGAATTTCGCATCGCAGATAAAATGGCGGTGTTCGCAGATAAATCCATTTTTCCGCAGATAAAAGGCTAGTTTCATAGATCTTATATAAAAAGGGGCTGACCTAAGGAGCGGGCAGCCCCGCTTGGAGGGAAAATCATGAAGGTTGAAAAGGTAATGGTCATTGGTGCAGGGCAAATGGGCTCAGGAATTGCCCAAGTTTGTGCCCAAGCGGGATATCAAGTGTTTTTAAATGACTTGAAGTCGGAGTTCGTTGAGCGCGGTTTAGGCGTAATTAATAAAAACCTTTCAAGAAACGTGGACAAAGGCCGCTTAACGGAAGAGCAAAAGCAGGAAGTATTGGCAAGGCTGACGCCTTCTACTGACCTCCATGATGCAAGCGCTGTCGATTTGGTCATTGAAGCAGCGGTTGAAAACATGGAAATTAAGGCGAAAGTCTTTGCCCAGCTTGATGAAATTACCCCGGAACATGTCATTTTGGCCAGCAACACCTCCTCACTGCCGATTACGGAAATCGCTGCGGCAACGAAGCGTCCGGAAAAGGTCATCGGCATGCATTTCATGAATCCGGTGCCGGTGATGAAGCTTGTTGAAATTATCCGCGGATTGGCAACGGCAGATGAAGTGTATCAGGTAATTGAAGATATGACGAAAACATTGAGCAAAGTACCGGTTGAAGTGAATGACTATCCAGGATTCGTATCAAACCGCATTCTTATGCCGATGATCAATGAGGCGATTTATACGCTATATGAAGGTGTGGCAACGAAAGAAGCAATTGATGAAGTGATGAAGCTTGGTATGAACCATCCAATGGGACCGTTAACATTGGCAGATTTTATCGGCTTGGATACATGCCTGTACATTATGGAAACCTTGCATGAAGGCTTTGGCGATGATAAATACCGTCCATGTCCGCTGCTTCGTAAATATGTAAAAGCAGGCTGGCTTGGCAAGAAAACCGGACGCGGGTTTTACACATATGAATAGATAGAGATGATAAACACAGGATTGGTTTAAACAAAGGCTTTGTTAAAGAACAATGGTGATTTTTAAACAAAGTTGATTGGAGCGGAAATCAACAACCAAGTTTAACACAGCCTAAACAATAGAAAACACTTTAGGATGGTCTTAACTGCAAACACCATAGGGTTGGTTCGAAACATAGCCATTAATACAATCAAAATCCTCTGGAAGGGGAAATGAACATGAACCTAACATTTACAGAAGAACAAGAAATGATGCGAAAAATGGTCAAGGATTTTGCAGCAAATGAAATTGCTCCATTTGTCGAGCGGATGGAGCAAGGTGAATTCCCGCGTGAGGTCCTCCGCAAAATGGGTGAACTCGGCTTGATGGGGATTCCAGTTCCGGAGAAATACGGCGGTGCGGCGATGGATTTCACTTCCTACATCATTGCGATTCACGAAATTTCCAAGGTGAGTGCGACGGTAGGCGTGATTCTTTCGGTTCATACTTCAGTGGGCACGAATCCGATTTTATATTTTGGTACGGAAGAACAAAAACAGCGGTTTATTCCAAAGCTTGCAAGCGGGGAGTATTTAGGGGCGTTTTGCTTAACCGAGCCAAGCTCGGGTTCTGATGCCGCCAGCCTGAAGTCGCGGGCCGTTCGCGATGGCGATTTTTATAGAATAAATGGCACGAAGGCGTTTATCACCAATGGCGGAGAAGCCGATGTCTATATTGTGTTTGCTTCAACAAATCCGGAAAAAGGGGCACGCGGAATAACAGCCTTTATTGTGGAAAAAAACACCCCTGGCCTGATTATTGGCAAGGATGAAAAGAAAATGGGGCTGCACGGTTCGAGGACGGTTCAGCTTACATTTGAAGATATGTTGGTGCCGGTTGCCAATCGTCTTGGCGAAGAGGGCGAAGGCTTTAAAATTGCCATGGCAAACCTAGAGGTTGGTCGTATCGGGATTGCCACTCAGGCGCTGGGAATTGCTGAGGCGGCTTTAGAAGCGGCAACGGATTATGCAAAGCAGCGTCAGCAGTTCGGCAAGCCGATTGCGGCCCAGCAAGGAGTTGCCTTTAAGCTGGCCGATATGGCGACAAGCGTGGAGGCTGCAAAACTATTAATCTATCGAGCGGCTGACCTGCGTGCACGCGGCGTGAAATGCGGCTTCGAATCGTCTGTCGCCAAGCTCTTTGCTTCCCGGACGGCGGTGGAAGTGACAACTGAGGCGATCCAAGTGTTTGGCGGGTACGGATATACCGAGGATTACCCAGTTGAACGTTATTTCCGCGACGCAAAAATTACCGAGATTTATGAAGGAACAAGCGAGATTCAGCGCATTGTTGTGAGCAAGCACCTGTAAATTGCTTAATTGTAGATGAAATTCTAATTTTGTAGATATCGAACTGTATACCCAAGGAGGACTCGAAAATGAACTTTCAATTATCCGAAGAGCATGAAATGATTCGTAAAATGGTCCGGGATTTTGCCCGAAACGAGGTTGCACCGACTGCGGCCGAGCGCGATGAGGCCGAAACCTTTGACCGCGCCATTTTTGACAAAATGGCGGAGCTTGGATTAACAGGAATTCCGTGGCCGGAAGAGTACGGCGGCATTGGCAGCGATTATCTTGCGTATTGTATCGCAGTTGAAGAACTTTCCCGTGTTGACGCATCCATCGGAGTAACACTTTCTGCCCACACCTCGCTTGCGGGCTGGCCACTATACAAGTTCGGATCTGAAGAGCAAAAACAAAAATACCTTCGTCCCATGGCGGAAGGATCAAAAATTGGTGCCTACGGCTTAACGGAGCCTGGAAGTGGCTCTGATGCTGGCGGGATGAGAACGACCGCTCGCTTGGAAGGTGATCATTACGTCCTGAATGGTTCAAAAATTTTTATTACCAATGGCGGGATTGCTGACATTTATGTGGTGTTTGCGTTAACGGACCCATCCAGCAGACAAAAAGGAACAACCGCCTTTATTATTGAAAAAGATTTTCCAGGCTTCTCCGTTGGCAAAAAGGAAAAGAAACTCGGTATTCGTTCATCACCAACAACAGAAATTATTTTCGAAGATTGCAAGGTGCCGGTTGAAAATAGACTTGGTCAAGAAGGCGAAGGCTTTAAAATTGCAATGATGACGCTTGATGGCGGCCGCAACGGCATCGCTGCACAAGCTGTGGGAATTGCCCAGGGCGCACTGGATGCAGCGGTCGATTATGCAAAGGAACGCCACCAGTTCGGCAAGCCGATTGCTGCGAACCAGGGAATCAGCTTTAAGCTTGCGGATATGGCAACAGCGATTGAGGCTTCAAGACTATTAACCTATCAAGCAGCATGGCTGGAGTCGAACGGTCTGCCTTATGGAAAAGAGTCGGCAATGTCCAAGCTTATGGCTGGTGATACGGCGATGAAGGTGACAACTGAAGCGGTTCAAGTGTTTGGCGGCTACGGATATACGAAGGATTATCCGGTAGAACGGTTTATGCGCGATGCAAAAATCACGCAAATCTATGAAGGTACACAAGAAATTCAACGCCTAGTCATCTCAAGGATGGTAACGAAATAGAAAATCAGAAGTGCACTGAAGTAAGAGTGATATAAGGAATTTGAAGGTATCCCCGTTTCGAAATGCAGGAAAACTCGAACACCTGCTTTTTAGGAGGATGCCGGGAACAAAAGGCGGTTTTGAACGTGACAAAAAAAAGGGAAGTACAAGCTTCGGTCAAGGATGAGCGTCTCGTTGAAAAAAGACGCGATCAAATGATTAAAGGGGCCGTTACACTTTTTAAAGAAAAGGGGTTTCACCGGACGACAACGAGGGAAATTGCGAAGGCGGCTGGATTTAGCATTGGGACGCTGTATGAATACATCCGCTCGAAGGAAGATGTCCTTTATCTTGTCTGTGACAGTATTTATGAGCATGTCAGTGAACGCTTGCAGAAGGACCTCGACAATAAACAGGGGACATTAGCTAATTTAAAGCAAGGAATTGCGAACTACTTTCGGGTCGTAGACGAGATGCAGGATGAGTTTCTCGTCATGTACCAGGAAGTAAAATCGTTAACGAAGGATGCCCTTCCATATGTTCTGAACAAAGAAAGGGAAATGGCGGCGATGTTTGAAAAACTGCTGGTCCTATGTGTGGAAAATGGCGAGTTTGATTTATCAGAAAAACAATTGAAACTTATTTCCCACAACATAATTGTCGACGGGCATATGTGGAGCTTCCGCCGCTGGTCCGTCCAGAAATTATATACGATCGATGAATATATTGAACTGCAGACCGAGTTGATTTTATCCGGAATGAAGCAAAAAGGGGGAGCATGATGGAGATTTATAAGCCAAAACATCACATCCGATTTGTCACCGCATCCAGTCTCTTTGATGGACATGATGCCTCAATCAATATAATGAGAAGAATTCTTCAGTCAAGCGGGGCCGAGGTCATTCATCTAGGCCACAACCGTTCGGTAGAAGAGGTGGTAAATGCAGCGATTCAAGAGGACGTGCAAGGAATTGCCATTTCATCTTATCAAGGCGGTCACGTGGAATATTTTAAATATATGTATGATTTACTAAAGGAAAAAGGCGCACCGAACATCCGCATATACGGCGGCGGGGGCGGCGTTATTATCCCAAAAGAAATCAAGGAGCTTCATGATTACGGAATTGCCTGGATTTTTTCACCGGAGGACGGCCGGAAGATGGGCCTACAAGGGATGATTAACCGCATGCTTGAAGAATGCGATTTCCCTACCGTCACAACCAATGCGGCGGAGCAGATTGAGAAATTACAAACTGGCGATGTTAACGCAATTGCCAAGCTGATCACGCTTGCGGAGCTGCATGTGGATGACAATAAAGAAGTTGCTGCAGCGGCAGAGCTTGTTCTCGATCAAGTTAAAACGTTAACAAAAGCCATACCGGTTGTTGGGATTACCGGTACAGGCGGTGCTGGAAAAAGTTCGCTGACAGATGAACTGATTCGTCGCTTTATTAACGAGCTTCCAGATAAAAGAATAGCGGTATTATCCGTTGATCCAACAAAGCAAAAGACGGGCGGGGCGCTGCTGGGTGACCGGATTCGGATGAATGCGATTTTTTCACCGAATATCTACATGCGCAGTCTTGCGACTCGATCATCGAAAACGGAATTATCCTTGGCGATCAAGGATGCCGTGTCCGTTGTCAAAGCAGCCGGATTTGATCTAGTTATTGTCGAAACGAGCGGAATCGGCCAAGGCGATGCAGAAATCACTGAGATTTGTGACCTATCCATGTATGTGATGACAAGTGAATTCGGAGCGCCATCACAGCTTGAAAAAATTGATATGATTGACTTTGCTGATCTAATCGTGATCAATAAATTTGAACGTAAAGGTTCAGAGGATGCGAAGCGCCATGTGCAAAAGCAATACCAGCGCAGTCATATGCTGTTCGAAAAGGACCCATCCGAAATGCCGGTATATGGAACAATCGCCAGTCAGTTTAATGACCTCGGTACCAACGCACTTTTTGCAGCATTAGTTGAAAAAATTAATGAAAAAATGGCTTCAGATTGGGAGACCTCCTTTAATAAGCAGGCAAAGGTTGAAAAACAAAGTGTCATCATTCCAACCGACCGCCGCTATTACTTACGGGAAATTTCCGATACCGTGCGCCGTTACCATAAGAAAGCGGAAGAACAGGCTGACTTGGCTCGAAAACTTTTTCAACTTGAAGGGGCAATTGCTGCTGTAAAGGAACGGGATGCAGGCAGTGAAGTGGTTGCTTCTTTAGAAGCGATCAAACAAGAAACGGAAGAGAAGTTGACACCGGAATCGAAGAAAATCCTGAACAGCTGGTCGGCAACAAAGGAAGCCTATTCGAAGGATCAATTCGTAACGAGAATTCGTGACAAGGAAATTATTACGGTATTAAAATCAAAAAGTCTTTCCGGTCTTGATATTCCAAAGGTGGCATTGCCAAAATATAAAGATTATGGCGAAATTCTTCGCTGGGTGTACCGTGAAAATGTACCTGGTTCATTTCCGTACACGGCAGGGGTATTTCCTTTCAAGCGTGAAGGAGAGGATCCAAAACGGCAGTTTGCCGGAGAAGGGACACCGGAGCGCACGAACCGCCGCTTCCACTATTTATCAAAGGATGACCCGGCAAAACGCTTAAGCACAGCGTTTGACTCGGTTACCCTTTATGGAGAAGATCCGGATCACCGTCCGGATATTTATGGGAAGATTGGCACTAGCGGCGTCAGCGTTTGTACGCTAGACGATATGAAAAAGCTGTACGATGGATTTGACTTATGTCATCCATCCACATCAGTTTCGATGACGATTAATGGACCAGCGCCGATTATTTTGGCGATGTTCATGAATACAGCGATTCACCAGCAGGTTCAGAAAAAAGAAGCGGAGCTTGGCCGCGTGTTGACGGTAGAAGAATTTGCTGAGGTTAGAGCCTATACGCTGAAAACCGTCCGCGGTACGGTGCAGGCTGATATTTTAAAAGAAGATCAGGGACAAAATACCTGTATTTTCTCCACGGAATTTGCACTAAGAATGATGGGCGATATTCAGCAGTATTTTATTGATCATCAGGTGCGCAATTATTATTCCGTTTCCATTTCCGGCTACCATATTGCTGAAGCAGGGGCGAATCCAATTTCACAATTGGCGTTTACGCTGTCAAATGGGTTTACGTATGTTGAATATTACTTAAGCCGCGGCATGAAGATTGATGATTTTGCAGCAAACCTTTCGTTCTTCTTCTCGAACGGTTTGGATCCAGAATATACGGTAATTGGCCGCGTTGCCCGCCGGATTTGGGCAACGGTGATGCGTGATAAATATGGTGCTAATGAGCGCAGTCAAAAGCTGAAGTACCATGTGCAAACATCCGGGCGTTCACTGCATGCGCAGGAAATTGACTTTAATGATATCCGAACAACATTACAGGCGTTAATGGCACTCCATGATAACTGTAACTCGCTTCATACGAATGCGTATGATGAAGCGATCACGACTCCAACTGAGGAATCTGTAAGAAGAGCGATGGCGATTCAGATGATTATTACGAAGGAGCATGGTTTAACCAAGAATGAGAACCCGCTTCAAGGTTCGTTTATCGTCGAAGAGCTGACAGATCTTGTTGAAGAGGCGGTTTTACAGGAATTCGAGCGGATTAATGACCGCGGCGGGGTGCTCGGTGCGATGGAAACGCAGTACCAGCGCGGAAAAATCCAGGATGAGTCAATGTATTATGAGATGAAAAAGCATACGGGTGAATTGCCAATTATCGGCGTCAATACGTATTTGAATCCAAATCCGCCATCTGAAGAAGAGGTAGACAACATGGAGCTTGCCAGGGCAACGGAGGAAGAAAAGGAGCTGCAAATACACAATTTGCGCGAGTTCCAGAGTGCCCATTCAGGTGAAGCGGAACAGGCTTTAAAGGCATTAAAGGCTTCAGCGGTCAACAATGGCAACATTTTTGCAGCATTAATGGAGACCGTCAAAGTGGCGAGTCTCGGACAGATTACAAAAGCACTTTACGAGGTTGGCGGACAGTACAGGAGAAATATGTAAATAGAAAAGCGGAAGCGCCTTGACCAGCCCCGCAATCGCTGGAGGTCCTGACAGTGAAGTCGTTCGTTGACTTCATTGGCATGCCTGCAACATTGAATTTGCACCCTGCAGGCATGCGACGAGGTGAACAGTACTTCGTCGAATATGCTTTGCCGCAGGAGCAGGATAGCGACCTAGGGGGCAGGACGCATGCGCTAGACAATTCTGGTAGACAATGGCTAATTTAGTGGCCATTGTCTATTTCTGTCAAAAAGTTTTTTTCCAAATGAAAGATTTTCTTATATAATCATAGTTGTTACATAATAAGGCTCCGGGTGGTGGAACAAATGAAGATGACGTATTTTATTGGAATTTTACTTGTTTTTGCCTGGCCCTTATATTATCTCTATGAGCTCCAGCTCGGGGCGGTTTCGTTTCTGCTGCTGGCGATTTTCTTTCTGGTGGTGTCCATCAAGGAGATGAAAAAGCTGCGATTGAATAAGGAAATCAATCCGGAACGGCAGAAAAGGCAAAAAATCAAGCGAAACAACAGATAGAACTAGCATAAACGGTAGGAATTTGTTTATAATGAAGAATATGGTTTTTTATAGAAAAGCGGAAGCGCCTTGCTCAAGGGCGATATAGGGCGACTTGTCGATTGGCAAGCGTAGCGAAGCCAGAGATTAGTCGGCCTTAATGCGTACAAAAAGCACTAGCTTTTTGTAGCCAAGCATAAGCCAATCCGTCGAGAAGGTTGTTCTTTAACCTTCTCGACGGATTGGCTGTAGACCAAAGAGCCCCTAGGCGCTGGAGCTAGACAATAAAGATTGTCCGTTATTCACTCTATTAGAGTGTTAAATAGTGAAAGGAAGTGCCAATATTGAGTTTAGCACAATACTCAAAAGAGGAATTAAAAGAGCTTTCCCTTATTGAAATGGCTTTTGAATTTTTAAAAAACAGCAAGCAGCCGATTTCATTTCATGAATTGGTTAAAGAAATTTCAGCTGCTGCCGGTATTTCAGAAGAGGAAATACGGTCAAAGCTTGCACAATTTTACACTGATATTAATATTGACGGTCGTTTTCTATCGTTAGGGGACAACCGTTGGGGACTTCGCGTTTGGTACCCGGTTGATACGCAAGAGGAAGAAGTTGTTACCGTTGTGAAACCGAAGAAGAAAAAGGCGAAGAAGGTTGTCGACGAGGATGAGCTTGACGATTACGATGAGATCGATGAAGAAGAATACGATGACCTCGACGATTATACTGATGATGAGGATGAAATTCTCGAAGATGAGGATGTCTTTGATGAGCTTGATGACGTCGATGAGATCGATGAGGATGAAGAGGTCATTGAGGACGATGAGGAATTTGAGCTCGACGATGAAGAACTCGATGATGACCTGGACGAAGATGAGGATGAGATAGCGGACGAGGAAGAAGACTTGAAATAGTCTTGACTTTTTATCTCCACCCTTGTATTATCTTTTTTGGGCTCCTTAAAAAAGGAACGATTCAATTAGTTGATGATATGCGCTCCCTTACATTATGTAAGTGGAGCGCTTTTTTGTTGTTTTTGGGGGTAAAAAAAGTTTCACTTCCCCGTCAACCAATCACCTTAGGGTAAGGCGAATTTTTTTTGAAAAATGCCTTAAACTATCTGGATAATGTACAAACTGTAAATATGAGGGGGAATCATTTATGACAAAGTATATTTTTGTAACAGGCGGCGTAGTTTCCTCGCTTGGAAAAGGGATTACCGCAGCATCTTTAGGACGTTTATTAAAAAATCGTGGATTGAACGTAACGATTCAAAAATTTGATCCGTACATCAACGTCGACCCGGGAACCATGAGTCCGTATCAGCATGGTGAAGTGTTCGTAACTGATGACGGTGCGGAAACAGATTTGGACCTAGGCCACTATGAGCGTTTTATCGATATTAACTTAAACAAATATAGCAACGTAACGACCGGAAAAATTTATTCCAGCGTGCTGCGTAAAGAGCGCCGCGGCGATTATTTAGGCGGAACGGTTCAGGTTATTCCGCATATTACCAATGAAATTAAAGACCGCGTGTTCCGTGCCGGCAACGAAACGAATGCGGATGTGGTTATTACCGAAATCGGCGGAACTGTTGGTGACATTGAATCATTGCCATTCCTTGAAGCAATTCGTCAAATTAAAAATGATGTCGGCCGTGACAATGTCTTATACGTTCATTGTACGTTAATTCCGTACATCAAAGCTGCCGGTGAAATGAAAACGAAGCCAACGCAGCACAGTGTAAAAG
The DNA here is from genome assembly GCF_016107705.1 of Neobacillus cucumis. The sequence continues at coordinate 245,133 of NZ_JAEHGC010000004.1, read as the reverse complement.
AACTTCGCAGCCTTGGAATTCAGCCAAATATTATTGTCGTTCGTACGGAAATGCCGGTTTCACAGGATATGAAAGATAAAATTGCCTTGTTCTGTGATATTGATTCAAAAGCAGTGATCGAGTGCCGTGATGCGGATACACTTTACTCTGTACCGCTTGCGCTTCAAGAGCAAAACATGGACCAAATTGTCTGTGACCACTTGAAATTGGTGACTCCGGAACCGGATATGACTGAGTGGAATGCATTGGTGGATAAGGTTCTTCATTTATCAAGCAAGACTCGGATTGGTCTTGTCGGAAAATATGTGGAGCTTCAAGATGCATATATTTCCGTTGTTGAAGCGATGCGCCATGCCGGCTATGCGTTTGACACGGATGTAGATATTAAGTGGATTAATGCTGAAGATGTGACAGCTGAGAATGTTGCAGAGTTATTGAGTGATGTCGACGGTGTCCTTGTTCCTGGCGGCTTCGGTGACCGTGGAATTGAAGGGAAAATCGAGGCGACTCGTTATGCGCGTGAAAATAACAAACCATTCCTTGGCATTTGTTTAGGTATGCAGCTGGCAACGGTTGAGTTTGCCCGTAATGTTCTCGGACATAAGGGTGCGCATTCTGCTGAATTTATTCCAGAGACTGATTATCCAATTATTGATTTACTTCCTGAACAGAAGGATGTTGAGGATTTAGGCGGTACATTGCGTCTTGGTCTGTATCCGGCACGTCTTATGGAGGATACGAAGGCGTTTAGTGCTTATGAAGAGAAAGTGATTTATGAGCGTCACCGCCACCGTTATGAGTTTAATAATCAATATCGTCAGGAGATGGAGGAGGCAGGTCTTGTGTTCTCCGGTACAAGCCCTGATGGCCGTTTAGTGGAGATTATCGAACTGAAGGATCATCCTTGGTTCGTGGCGTCTCAGTTCCATCCGGAGTTTATTTCAAGACCAAATCGTCCACAGCCGCTATTCCGCGACTTTATTCGTGCGACGTTGAAATAAGTTTTTTAGACCATTCCCTTATTGTGGGGGAGTGGTCTTTTTTGTGGTTGTTGAGGGAGGGTGTGTTGGGGGTGAGGTGTTTACTTTCCGGTTTTGGAAAAATACTTTCCACTTAGCTTGTTTTATGGACAAATACAATTAAAATGCCAGGCAAAAGCCTGGCCCAGGTAACTCTCCATACTAATTAGAGATAGATTTAATAGATTTTGCTTAATAAATACCATTTTTAAAAAGGGAATTCTGATTTACTTTCCGATTTCAATAAAATACTTTCCACTTTTGCGAAAATACTTTCCAGTTCCATCAAAATACTTTCCTCTTTAAACGACGTGTCTCAGAAACTACTCCTCATATTCCCCTAAAATCTCGTCAATCGTAAATTTCAAACCATAATAGACGAATAATCCGGCCATGGAAGACGGATATCCGAAGCGCCCGCCAAACTCATCCGGCAATAATCCTTTTTTTAACCCCAAATCAATATGAACATCCGCCAGTTCTACAAGTGGACCCGCTTCCTCCCCAACACTTGAAACCGTGACAAACGGAATTCCCTTTTCCTGAAGCGCCCCCGCAAGCGTAACGGCCTCCTCATCTGCTGAAGTTCTTGTAAAAATCAACACACGGTCCGCGTCGGTTATCGAAGTCAAATCACCTAGCACTCTAGCACTCTTAAGCGGCTCCGCACCCTCCAAGGCTTCGAACTCTACCGCCTTCATCTCGCGAAATCCAACAAGATGGATGGTTCCATCGCCAACAGGTGCCTGGGCCAGCAATCGTGCCCCATCCTCGAAGGAAAACTCCTCTTTTTCATCAATTCTTTTAAACAAACCCATTAATTGAGTAGTAAACATTTTTAACATAAAAACCCTCCTTTTAGCACTTTTATTATAGACTTTTTTGCATAAATGCAAAAATAACAATTGAAATTAGCAGGAATTTCAAAATAAATGTAGAATTATATATGGAATTGAACTAATATATAATCATTTAAAAAGAAACACATCAAACGGGAAGAGGTGGAGTTATGAAAGAGAAAATATTAATCGTAGACGATCAATTTGGAATTCGAATATTACTTAATGAGGTATTCCAAAAGGAAGGGTATCAGACTTATCAGGCAGCGAATGGCATTCAAGCCCTTGATATTGTAAAAAAGCATGACCCAGATCTCGTTCTCTTAGATATGAAAATCCCTGGAATGGACGGAATTGAAATTTTAAAAAGAATGAAAGTGATTGATCCGGAAATTCGCGTCATCATCATGACCGCCTATGGTGAATTGGACATGATTCAAGAAGCGAAGGATCTTGGGGCCATCACTCATTTTGCGAAGCCCTTTGATATTGATGACATCAGGGCTGCAGTGAAGAAACACATACCTCAAAAAGCGAATTAACCCTTTTATTATACTGAAAAAACTGTACTACTATTGTTTGCGCTTTCATTATGACAGTTTTAAAAATTGGGATAGATTGATGGCAATTCCTCCTTCTTTTTGATATGATACATATGTACTTTTTCTGGTAGTTAAATCTTTTCGAAACATACATAATCCTTAAAATAGAGGGAAACCCTTTATATGGAAGTCTATTGCGAAAAGATACCAGCCTAAATTAAGGAGGAAGAAAAATGCCTTTAGTTTCTATGACCGAAATGCTCAAAAAAGCAAAAGCAGAAGGCTATGCTGTTGGGCAATTTAACATTAATAACTTAGAATTTACTCAAGCTATTCTTCAAGCTGCTGAATCAGAAAAATCACCGGTTATTCTTGGTGTTTCTGAGGGTGCAGGACGTTATATCGGCGGGTTCAAAACTGTTGTAAAAATGGTAGAAGGACTATTGGAAGATTACAATGTTACTGTTCCGGTTGCGATTCATCTTGACCACGGCTCTAGCTTTGACAAATGTAAAGAAGCAATTGATGCAGGCTTTACTTCTGTCATGATTGACGCTTCTCACGATCCATTTGAAGAAAACATCGCAACGACTTCTAAAGTGGTTGAGTATGCTCATTCAAAAGGTGTTTCGGTTGAAGCTGAACTTGGAACAGTTGGCGGTCAGGAAGATGATGTTTCCGGCAGCATTATTTATGCGGATGCAAATGAGTGTGTGGAATTAGTAAAACGTACTGGTATTGATTGCCTTGCTCCTGCTTTAGGTTCTGTTCATGGTCCTTACAAAGGCGAACCAAACCTTGGATTTAAGGAAATGGAAGAAATCGGTAATCTTACGGGTGTGCCATTAGTTCTTCATGGCGGTACTGGAATTCCAACAAAAGATATTCAAAGATCTATTTCGCTTGGAACAGCGAAAATTAATGTAAATACAGAAAACCAAATTGCTTCTGCGAAAGTTGTTCGCGAAGTATTGGCAGCAAAACCAAATGAATATGACCCACGTAAATACTTAGGACCTGCACGTGATGCCATTAAAGAAACCGTTATTGGCAAAATGCGTGAATTTGGTTCCTCTCAAAAAGCTTAATTCATGTATGCCCTTGAAATAAGCTATTGAAATAGTGTACGATTGTCAATGAAAGCGAAACCGCCCTTCCCAAAGAGGGCGGTTTCAGTGTGTTCGACAAAAACTGAAAATTTTGCCGAAATTCATCGAAAAATTGGAGGAAAACGTTGTGAAATTTTTTATTGATACAGCAAATCTAGATGAAATCCGTGAAGTACATGAGCTTGGTTTACTTTCAGGTGTAACAACAAATCCAACACTTGTCGCAAAAGAAGGAAATATTTCATTTCCCGATCGAATTAGAGAAATTGCCAGCCTTGTTCCTGGTTCAGTAAGTGCAGAAGTTATTGCCCTTGATGCAGAAGGGATGATTCGTGAGGGAAAAGAACTTGCAACGATCGCCCCAAATGTAACGATTAAAGTCCCAATGACACCAGATGGGTTAAAAGCAGTTCATGCTTTTTCACAGGAAGGCATTAAAACAAATGTAACATTGATTTTCAATGCTAATCAGGCACTTCTAGCAGCTAGAGCAGGTGCTACATATGTTTCACCATTTCTTGGAAGATTGGATGATATCGGTCAAGTAGGACTAGACCTTGTTTCACAGATTGCTGAAATCTTTGCTGTACACGGTCTTGAAACCGAAATCATTGCGGCATCCATCCGCAACCCAATTCATGTGACAGAAGCGGCTTTAAGAGGGGCACATATTGCGACAATTCCATATAAAGTATTGATGGGCTTATTCCACCATCCATTAACGGATAAAGGAATTGAAGCCTTCTTAAAGGATTGGAATGCTCGTTCTAACGCGTAATTTGGCGAAATTTCCAGTAATTTGATGTAACTTTTTTTAATATTAATACATGAAAATAGAATTTTCGTGTAAACTAGAGGATAGACAAGCTGTCGAAATATGCTTATTGCAATTGGAAAAAAATACCTAAAGCCGTTATTGGCATAAATTAAAATATGTCGACCCATTTGTAGGACGTGAGAAAGGCTTAGAAGGGAGTCGAAAATGGAAAAGCTAAAGATTGCGGGCGGTTACCCACTAAGAGGTACCGTAAGGATTAGTGGAGCCAAAAATAGTGCTGTTGCTCTTATTCCAGCGACGATTTTGGCGGAATCACCAGTAACCATTGAAGGATTGCCACATATTTCAGATGTAGATATTCTTAAAGACTTGCTCGAAGAAATTGGCGGAAAGGTTGAGCTGTCTGAAGATGAAATGACCATCGATCCTTCGAAAATGATCTCAATGCCACTGCCAAACGGGAAGGTCAAAAAGCTTCGTGCATCCTATTATTTGATGGGTGCGATGCTGGGCCGCTTTAAAAAAGCAGTCATTGGGCTTCCAGGAGGCTGCCATCTAGGCCCGCGCCCGATTGATCAGCATATTAAAGGGTTCGAAGCATTAGGTGCCAGCATCACAAATGAACAAGGCGCCATTTATTTACGGGCGGACGAGCTCCGCGGGGCACGGATTTACCTTGATGTCGTTAGTGTCGGCGCAACGATTAATATCATGCTTGCAGCCGTTCGCGCAAAAGGGCGGACCATCATTGAGAATGCGGCGAAAGAGCCGGAGATTATTGATGTTGCAACTCTTTTAACCAATATGGGGGCGAAAATTAAGGGTGCCGGAACCGATGTGATTCGGATTGATGGTGTTGACAGTCTTCACGGCTGCCGTCATACGATTATTCCTGACCGGATTGAGGCGGGAACTTATATGATTTTAGCTGCCGCAGCTGGCGACGGGGTTCTCATTGATAATGTGATTCCACAGCACTTAGAATCATTGATTGCCAAGCTTCGGGAAATGGGGGTTCAAATTGAATCCGGTGATGATCAGGTGTTTGTCTCGGGTGCTTCCAATTTGAAGACGGTGGATATTAAAACACTCGTCTATCCTGGATTCCCAACCGACTTGCAGCAGCCGTTTACAACGCTATTAACAAAGGCCACCGGGACAAGCGTTGTAACGGATACCATTTATGGTGCCCGTTTTAAACATATTGATGAATTAAGAAGAATGAACGCCAATATTAAAGTAGAGGGTCGTTCAGCCATTATCAACGGTCCTGTCCAGCTTCAGGGAGCAAAAGTAAAGGCAAGTGACTTGAGAGCAGGGGCAGCCCTTTTTATCGCCGGTCTGATGGCGGAAGGAATCACCGAAGTAACCGGACTTGAGCACATCGACCGCGGCTATAGCGAATTGGTCGAAAAATTAAATGGCCTCGGAGCAACGGTTTGGCGCGAAGCGCTGACGAAGGAAGAATTAGAACACCTTAAGAATACTTGATTTTAAAAATAATAATTTTTTTCAGCCATTGGAACAAGAAACTTACAGTACTAGTACACAACATAGGCAGCTCTCGGGTGAGAGAATTGGGGGATGGAACTGATGGAAAGAAGTTTATCAATGGAACTTGTCCGTGTAACAGAAGCAGCAGCACTTGCTTCCGCTAGATGGATGGGCCGCGGAAAAAAAGACGAAGCAGATGGTGCTGCAACAACAGCAATGCGTGACGTGTTTGACACCGTACCAATGAAGGGAACCGTCGTTATTGGGGAAGGCGAAATGGACGAGGCACCGATGCTTTATATCGGAGAAAAGCTCGGAAATGGCTATGGACCCCGTGTGGATATCGCAGTCGATCCGCTTGAAGGAACCAATATTTTAGCATCAGGCGGCTGGAACGCACTTGCCGTTCTTGCGGTTGCCGACCATGGTAACCTTCTTCATGCACCGGATATGTACATGGAGAAAATTGCGGTAGGACCGGAAGCAGTTGGTCTTGTCGATATCAATGCATCTGTTCTGGACAATTTAAAAGCAGTTGCCAAAGCGAAAAATAAAGATATTGAAGACGTGGTTGCAACGGTTTTAAATCGTCCCCGCCACGAACATATTATTCAACAGCTTCGTGAAGCTGGTGCCAGAATCAAATTGATTAATGACGGTGATGTTGCGGGAGCAATCAATACAGCTTTCGATAATACCGGCGTGGACATCCTCTTTGGTTCCGGCGGCGCACCTGAAGGGGTAATCTCCGCTGTTGCCCTAAAATGCCTTGGCGGCGAGTTAATGGGAAAATTAGTGCCGCAAAGTGACGCTGAAATCGAACGCTGTATAAAAATGGGCCTTGATGTTAACAAAGTTCTTCGCATGGAGGACCTTGTGAAGGGCGATGACGCGATTTTTGCCGCGACTGGTGTAACGGACGGTGAATTATTGCGCGGTGTCCAATTTAAAGGGTCTCATGGTTCTACTCATTCCGTTGTCATGCGGGCGAAATCAGGAACTGTCAGATTCATCGATGGCCGTCACAGCTTGAAAAAGAAACCGAATTTAGTCATTAAATAAAAATGATAGGGAGGCTGGACCTGCAAAGGTCTAGTCTCTTTTCTAAAAACTCCTCCTCTCTAAAATTTTCCAATTCCTAAATAATAGTTGATTAATTTTTTGTAAAGGGGGTACAATAGAAATTGTTTTAGACACAAAGCTTTCTACAATTCTATTCATTTCTTCATTTACTTTCTCATCCTCCAATCACATATAACTCAAATTGGTGTGAAGAAAATCATAACAATCCCCCGCCGATTTTATTAATATTAATATAACCTGCGGACGAAAAAATCAAATAGAGTGGTGTACAAATGGACTTAACAATATCAAGTTTAGAAAACATGAAGCTGAAGGAGCTTTATGAGCTTGCGCGCGAATATAAAGTGACCTATTACAGCAAATTAACGAAAAAAGAATTGATTTTTGCCATCCTAAAAGCTCGTGCAGAACAGCAGGGTTATTTTTTCATGGAAGGCGTTTTGGAAATTATTCAGTCAGAAGGATTTGGATTCCTCAGGCCGATTAATTATTCTCCTAGTTCCGAGGATATCTATATTTCTGCATCACAAATCCGCCGCTTTGATCTTCGGAATGGTGATAAAGTTTCAGGTAAGGTTCGTCCTCCTAAAGAAAATGAACGTTATTACGGGTTATTACATGTAGAAGCTGTAAATGGGGAAGACCCGGAATCCGCGAAGGAACGCGTTTATTTTCCAGCGTTAACACCTCTGTATCCAAATAGACAGATGAAGCTTGAAACAACCCCAAAATCCCTTTCAACAAGAATCATGGATTTAGTTGCACCAGTTGGCTTTGGCCAAAGGGGCTTGATTGTCGCTCCGCCAAAGGCTGGTAAAACAATGCTGTTAAAAGAAATCGCTAACAGTATCACAACGAACCATCCAGATGTGGAATTAATTGTCTTGCTCATTGATGAACGTCCGGAAGAGGTAACGGACATTGAACGTTCCGTTGCCGGAGATGTTGTCAGCTCAACCTTTGATGAGGTACCGGAAAACCATATTAAAGTGGCCGAGCTTGTGTTAGACCGCGCAATGCGCCTTGTTGAACACAAACGGGATGTCGTGATTTTGATGGATAGTATCACTCGTCTTGCTCGTGCTTACAACTTGGTGATTCCGCCAAGCGGAAGAACCTTATCCGGTGGTATTGACCCGGCTGCCTTCCACCGTCCAAAGCGCTTCTTTGGTGCCGCTCGTAATATTGAAGAGGGCGGAAGCTTAACGATTTTGGCGACAGCATTGGTAGATACTGGATCACGTATGGATGACGTTATTTATGAAGAATTTAAAGGTACAGGTAATATGGAGCTGCATCTTGATCGTTCACTTGCTGAACGCCGGATTTTCCCTGCACTCGATATCCGTCGTTCCGGAACACGGAAAGAAGAGCTTATTCTTCCAAAAGATCATTTGGATAAATTATGGGCGATTCGTAAATCGATGTCTGATTCACCAGATTTTGCCGAGCGCTTCTTGAAAAAACTAAGACAAACAAAATCAAACGAGGAGTTCTTTGCGCAGTTGGGTGAGGAAATGAAGTCCCGCCGTTCATAGGGCGATTTTCTAAAGACAGTATGATTTATAACACAGTTGATTGGAGCGGAAGGCGCGAAGACTCCTGTGGGAGTACGGAACAGGGGAGACCCCGCAGGAGCGTAAGCGACGAGGAGGCTCCCCGGACCGCCCACGGAAAGCGAAGCGCCTGGAGCGGAAGTTAACTACAGTTTTTCCAAAAAATCCTTGCTTGCAAAAGTAAACGCTCGTTGTTATAATGGGTACAGTGTGTTTTAAGTATTTCAGTGCCTGTTTAAGACAAGCACTTATGATAACTCTGTTTCGAAAGATTCAGGGCGGAAGGAGCTGAAAAAAATGAAAACAGGAATTCATCCAAATTATAAAACAGTTAAGGTGACTTGCGCATGCGGTAACACGTTTGAAACTGGATCAGTAAAAAATGAGATCCGTGTTGAAACTTGTTCTGAATGTCATCCATTCTACACTGGTCGTCAAAAATTCGCTGAAGCTGGCGGACGTGTTGACCGTTTCAACAAAAAATACGGCCTTAAGTCACAACAACAGTAATTATGAACGCCCAAAACAGGCAAGAGCAACTTTACTTGCCTGTTTTTTATTGAAAAAATATAGATTTTTATTAGGTTTTGCTTTTAGGAAGGAGAGGCCGTTTTATGTATGTAATGAAACAAAGCGGATGGGTTGAGGTTATCTGTGGCAGTATGTTTTCTGGAAAGTCAGAGGAATTGATCCGTCGCGTAAGACGCGCTCAATTTGCCAAGCAAAAAATAGCTGTATTTAAACCAAAAATTGATAATCGCTACAGTGAGCAATCTGTAGTCTCCCATAATGGCTCTTCTTTTATTGCGAAGCCCATTTCCCACTCCATTGAAATTCTGCACCATATCGAGGCAGACATCGATATTATTGCGATCGACGAAGTTCAATTTTTTGATGAAGGAATTGTTCGAATTGTTCAGCAGCTAGCCGACAGCGGCCACCGTGTAATTGTCGCCGGCCTTGACATGGATTTCCGAGGCGAACCCTTTGGACAAGTACCAGCCCTCCTCTCCATCGCTGAACACGTCACAAAACTTCAAGCCGTCTGCACCGTCTGCGGTTCCCCATCAAGCCGAACCCAGCGCCTAATCGACGGCCGGCCTGCATCCTACCACGACCCGATTATCCTGGTCGGTGCATCCGAAGCCTACGAACCACGCTGCCGTCACCACCACGAAGTCCCAAAAAACGCCTATCGTGAACAGGAAGAAGCAGCTTCAAAAATGTAGATATTTGTTTCGACAAAATTCGGGTGGTGCCAGGCACTACCCGAATTTTGTCGAATGGAAAGAATTCTCTTGAGAAGTTAGTGAGGGCATGGGAATGATAGTAATGGAGGTGTAAACATTGAGAAAGTTTATTGTTCCTTCATTATTGCTTACCATGCTCTTTGCGGTTACGGGGTGTGGAAATGAGGCTGCAGATTATGATTTGCGCAAGGATCGCAGTGCCCCGAATGAGATGTCCAATAAGTATAAGAAACCCCTTGTAGGCCAGGATGTTCAGAATCAGAATCCGAATTTTCTTAACCTGGAAGGTACGAGTACCCGTGGTACCGGGGGCGGACAGGATACCGGGATTGATGTGAGGAAGGCGAAAAAGGTCATTCGGGATACACATGAATTCAGAACAGATTCGGTTTGGATTAATGGTGACCGGATGTGGGTGAATGTTTATAAAAGTGGCATGCTGAATGAACAGCAGCGAGTGGATGCGGAAGCACGACTTCATAAGAAATTAGTCCAAGCCTTGCCGCGCTACAATATTGAAGTACGAGTACAGGAAGACCGCAGATAACATGCTCTGATTTTTAGGGCATGTTTTTTTATTAAAATTTTTCCCGTAATATTTGGTTTTGACGCATGCATTTCACCTATACTATAATTAGAATGTTATGGACTAAAATTTGAGGTGAAGTAACTGTGTTTGATCGTCTTCAATCTGTTGAAGATCGCTACGAAAGGTTGAACGAACTTTTAAGCGATCCGGAAATTATTAATGATTCAAAAAAACTGCGTGATTATTCAAAAGAACAATCTGATATACAAGAAACCGTACAAACTTATCGTCAATATAAAGAAGCAAAGGAACAGCTTCAAGATGCGAAAGCCATGCTTGAGGATAAGCTCGATGCTGAAATGCGCGAAATGGTAAAAGAAGAAGTTCATGAGCTTGAAGCGCAAATCGAAGAATTGGAAGAGCGGCTTAAAATTCTTCTCATTCCAAAAGATCCGAACGATGACAAAAACGTAATCATGGAAGTCCGCGGTGCTGCGGGCGGTGATGAGGCAGCGTTGTTTGCCGGCACATTATATCGTATGTACAGCCGTTATGCTGAATCGCAGGGCTGGAAAACAGAGGTGATTGATGCCAACGAAACTGGCCTCGGCGGCTATAAAGAAATTATCTTTATGATTACCGGGACAGGTGCCTATTCCAAACTAAAATATGAAAATGGGGCCCACCGTGTGCAGCGTGTTCCGGAAACTGAATCCGGCGGCCGCATCCATACCTCTACTGCAACCGTTGCTACTCTGCCGGAAGCAGAAGAGTTTGATATTGAAATCAATGATAAGGATATCCGCTTTGATACGTTCGCATCAAGCGGTGCCGGCGGACAGAGCGTTAACACGACCATGTCAGCCGTTCGTTTAACCCATATTCCGACTGGTATCGTCGCAACCAGCCAGGACGAAAGATCCCAGCATAAGAACAAGGATAAAGCCATGAAGATCTTACGGGCACGTGTATATGACAAGTTCCAACAGGAAGCTCAGGCGGAGCTTGACCAAGCGAGGAAATCTGCGGTTGGTACCGGTGACCGTTCAGAGCGGATTCGGACCTACAATTATCCGCAAAATCGCGTGACGGACCACCGAATCGGTTTAACGATTCAAAAACTTGATCAAATCATTGAAGGCAAGCTTGAGGAAATTATTGATGCTTTAATCATGGATGACCAAGCAAGAAGATTGGAAAATGCCGCAAATGAGTAAAAAAATTTACGAAGCTCTTCAATGGGCTTCTTCTTTTTTAAAAAAATCTAACCGGGACGAGAATGCCGGGGAGCTTCTCCTCCGCCATTTCACCGGAATGTCGCGGGCACATTTGTTTGCAAATGTCAGAGAGGATTTGGATCCAACCGTTTGGGACCAATTTGAAAAAGCCGTGCATGAGCATGTGAAAGGAACGCCGATTCAATATATCATCGGCTCAGAGGAATTTTACGGCAGAACGTTTATCGTTAATGAAACAGTGCTGATTCCGCGGCCGGAAACGGAAGAGCTTGTTTATGAAACGTTGAAAAGAGTAAAAAGGCTACCGAAAGAAACGAAAAAACTTGCGGATATCGGAACTGGGAGCGGAGCAATTGCGATTACGCTAAAGCTTGAGGATCCAACATTAAATGTTTCCGCCTCCGATATTGCCGAGGATTCACTTAAAGTGGCAAGAGAAAATGCCCGCCTCCTTGGGGCGGACGTTGAATTTTATCTAGGGGATCTGCTTCAGCCTTTTCAGGAAGAGCTTGATGTCGTGATTTCCAATCCGCCTTATATACCTACTGGTGATATAATCACGATGTCTGAAGTGGTAACGGAGCATGAGCCGCACCGGGCGTTGTTTGCCGGGGAGGATGGCTTGGATTTTTACCGCCGCTTTATGGAGGAGCTGCCTCGTGTTCTAGCTCCGGTCGCGCTCGTTGGCTTTGAAATTGGGGCCGGTCAGGGCGAAGCGGTAGCGGAGCTTTTTCAAAAAGCCTTTAAAGACGTAAAAGTGGAGATTGTTAATGATATAAACGGTAAGGACCGGATGGTGTTTGCGGAAATTGGCTTCGGAAAAGGGGTCAGACCCCCGGTGAAGTAAAGCGTTAACGTAACGGGGGTCTGACCCCCAATTTGGGGGCTGAACGAGGCGCTTCCGCTTTTCTTTGAAAAATATTAAAAATTACTAGTTTAAGATTCTTAGTTTCTGTCCACAATGAGGATATCGAAGGGACGGTGCTAGGAATGTATAGTAAAACATTGGTTTGGGCGTATCTTCTAATATTATCGTTTGGGACGATATTAAGTTTATATATACCGAAAAATGAAGCGATTGCGAAGGAGTCTGTGGTGATTCCGGGGGAAGCGATCCGCTTAAGGATTCTTGCAAACAGTGATGTGCCGGCTGACCAGCAGTTGAAGCGTGAAGTAAGGGATGCGGTGAATGCGAAAATTACCGTTTGGGTGAAGGATTTAACTTCGATTGATAAAGCAAGATCGGTGATTAAGTCGAAGCTACCGGAAATTCAGGCGATTGCGGAAAAAACGGTTGCGGATAAAGGGTCAAAACAAGCAGTGCATGTGGAGTTCGGGAAGGTTCAGTTTCCAACAAAGTTATACGGCGAGTTTTTATATCCTGCAGGTGAGTATCAAGCGATTTTAATTACGCTCGGTGAAGGAAAAGGTGCAAACTGGTGGTGTGTGCTATATCCGCCATTATGCTTTCTTGATTTTTCAAATGGGGTTGCGGTGAGCGATGGGTTTGATGAAAAGGTAAAATCGGAGTCGGAAGTTCAGAGGGATTCGGAGAAAACTAATGAAGAAGTGGTGGACCAAAAGGAAGAGCAAAAGGCTGTGGCGTCTGAGGAGCAAGAATCCACAGATACGGAGCAAAGATCTTTGGCCTCTACTAGTAAAGTTGAGGAAGATCCTGCAACAACAGATAGTAAGGTTGAGCAAAATCCGGTTACAACAACGAGTAAAGTTGAAGAAGAGCCTGTAACTGAGGAAAAATCCGTACCTGCTACTAGTAATGAAGAGCAAAAGTCTGAACCTACTGTTAAAAATAGGGTGGAAAAGCCTGTGGATGTAAGCAAATCGGAACAGACGGCTCCAAAAACAGAAACTTCGAAACAAGCGCCTGTTTATACCTCTCAAGACGAAGATCCGGTTAAAGTGAAATTTTTCGTAGTAGAATTGTGGAAAAAGCTTTTTGACTAAGAACTCCTTCAATGGGAAGGGTTCTTTTTTTGTTCTAAAAATAATAGAGTTCATCTGTTCTACTTTTCCTATTTTCTCATATTCATAGAGTAGAATCTTAAAAAATGGGGTGGAACTTAGATGCAGGCATTGATTCGCACGGCAAATAAACAGGATTTGGGGAAATTGAGAGAGTTCTTGATCAAGGCAAACCTTGGAACTGACGGACTAACGGACGAAACGATTGAATACTTTTTGCTGCTAGAGGATGTGAACGGACAATTAAAGGGAACACTTGGAATCGAGGCGTTTGAAGGCTTTGGTTTGCTGCGATCATTGGTGGTAACCCCTGGGCAGGCGGAAAAAGAAATCTTTATTCTTGTGGAACAAATGATGAAGCTTGCGAAGGAGAAGGGGATGGAAAGTTTATTTTTGGCGACAAATAAGCGGGCAGCTCTGCCATTTTTCAATTTGCTAGGTTTTCAGGAGATTGAACGTACGAAATTACCTTCTGAATTGAACGGGTCTGAGCATATTCGACATATTTTAAATGTGGATAACTCGATTTTTCTGAAATTTACATTGTAGATGTGGATATTTGGGCAAAGTTATCCACTATTTCCACTAAGTTATACACAATTTGTGGACAAAACTTGTATTTTTCCACACCTTCTTTTATACTTGCAAACGTATAATGTGAAAAATATGAGTCTAGGTGCCTAGATTCGGCAAATTTCGATAGAAGTTTTGTTTTTATATAAAGGTGGATAACTATGAACACGAAAGTTTGGAAAGTGGATAACTATGTGGATATCTTAGAAAATAATCCACATATTGTGGATGCAGCACATTTTTTACACGAAAATGAAGTGGTTGCCCTCCCGACGGAAACGGTTTATGGCCTTGGCGGGAATGCGGAGAGCGACGTGGCAGTCGCGAAAATTTTTGCGGCAAAGGGCAGACCTGGGGATAACCCGTTAATCATTCATATTGCGGATCGGGAGCAGTTATGTCGATTTGTGGCGGAAATTCCGGAAACGGCGGAGCGCTTGATGGAGGCATTTTGGCCGGGCCCGTTGACAATTATTTTTAAAAAGAAGGAAGGCGTGCTTTCGGAAAAAGCAACTGCGGGTCTTGATTCCGTTGGGGTGAGGATGCCGGACCATCCGGTCGCCCTCTCGCTGCTTAAGGCGTGCGGTCTGCCAATTGCGGCACCAAGTGCGAATAGTTCCGGAAAGCCGAGTCCGACTCATGCCGAGCATGTAATCGAGGATTTACAAGGGAAAATAGCCGGGGTGCTGGATGCGGGTCCGACCGGTGTTGGTGTGGAGTCAACGGTTGTCGATTGTACGGAGGCGGTTCCGGTTATTTTGCGGCCGGGCGGTGTGACAAAGGAGCAGCTTGAGGAAGTGATTGGAGAGGTTCGGATGGATCCAGCGCTTGAGAGTGGTGCCGGCGAGGGTGGATTGAAGCCGAAATCGCCTGGGATGAAATACCGTCATTATGCACCGAATGCACCGCTTTATTTAGTCGATGGAAGCCGGTCGTTTCTACAGGGGCTTGTGGATGAAAAGCTGAGTAAGGGTTTGCGAGTCGGCGTGCTGACGACAGAAGAGAATCAGAGTAAATTTTCGGCGGATGTTGTGATTGCTTGTGGACAAAGGGCCGAGCTTGAAACGGTTGCAACGGAGCTTTATGATACATTGCGTCGATTTAATGTGGAAAAGGTCGATGTGATTTTTAGTGAAATGTTCCCGAGGGGCGGAGTTGGTCTGGCGATCATGAACCGGCTGGAGAAGGCGGCGGGGAATAAGGTAATTTCGGAATAGTTGTTGACTTGTTGAAGCACCTCGGGGGGACCGGGTGCTTTTTTTGGTTGCTTTGGGGGCGGCTGATATAAAGAACTACTGATAAGGTAATTAAAATTGACAGTTTTTAGGGATTCCAGGTGAAAAAGCACCTGAGCCGGGGCTTCAGGGCCCTGCTTTTTAATGAAAATAACTAGAATGGCAAATAAAGTAGCCAAAGTGGAAAATAACTCAAAAAAGCGGCAAATAAAATCCACCCTCTTCCCCGATTCACAAAATTCCCCTAACTCTTCAGGTCTGACTTCTAAACGCCAGTGGACGTGCATATGTTGAAATAGCAAGTCCAAGGGGGCGGAGAAAGAATGTCAGCAATGATTGGAGAAATCCTTACACTCGTAATAATGGCACTCGCACTAGGCATGGATGCCTTTTCTGTTGGCCTCGGCATGGGGATGTACAGCCTCAGACGGCGGCAAATTTTTAAAATCGGTCTGACCATTGGACTTTTTCATGTCTGGATGCCGCTCGTAGGAATCTTGGCCGGGAAATTTTTATCGGCAAAATTCGGTACCTTTGCGTCCCTAATCGGCGGTCTGCTGCTCATCATTCTAGGCGTGCAGATGATCTGGGGCAGCTTCAAAAAGAGCGATGAAAAAGTGATAACCCCGGTTGGATTTGGTTTACTTGTATTTGCCCTAAGCGTAAGCCTCGATAGTTTTTCCCTTGGCCTTACACTCGGAATATATGGTGCCAAAACCATTATGGTTATTATATGCTTTGGGATTGTAGCAACATTGCAAACATGGGCGGGTCTCTTGCTCGGCAGAAAGGTACAAGGCTGGATTGGCTCCTATAGCGAGGCGCTTGGCGGTACCATCCTACTAGCTTTTGGGATAAAATTGCTCCCACTTTTTTGGTGATGATGACAGTAATTTGTTAAAATATTAGAAAGAAAGGGGGGGCAAATAACATGCGGCGCATTTTATTTGTTTGTACGGGAAATACGTGTAGGAGCCCAATGGCAGAAGCGATTTTGAAAAATAAAGACCTCGAAGGCATTGAGGTTCGCTCAGCAGGGGTTTTTGCGGTTGACGGCAATGAGGCTTCAGCACATGCCAAGCAGGTGTTGGAGGAAAATAAAATTGTACATAATCATCAATCCAGTTTGCTGACCGGAGAGGAAGTAGGTTGGGCGGACCTGATTTTGACGATGACGGAATCTCATAAGGGAGCTATTTTGAATTACTATCCGGAATCGGCGGCCAAACTTTTTACCCTGAAGGAATACACCGGCGAGACCATCTTTCAAGATGTGAGCGATCCCTATGGCGGAAATGTTTCCATCTACCGTGAAACCTTTCAGGAGCTTGAACAATTAATTGATAGAGTTATTGAAAAAATAACGAAGAATAAGTAAGAGCTGCTCTCCATCTAAATGGGGGGCTTTTTTACGATAGCAGGAACTTTATCTTTTTCTCCGGGTATGTCAAAATGAAGGCAGAGTAAATTTAAATCTGGGGGTTTTTTTATGAAGGTAGCATTGGCATCAGATCATGGCGGCGTGAATATTCGCAAGGAAATCGCTCATTTAATGGACGAATTGGGCATCGAATATCAAGACTTTGGCTGTGACTGCGAAACATCCGTCGATTATCCCGATTATGCTCTGCCGGTTGCGGAAAAAGTAGCAAACGGCGAGTTTGACCGAGGCATTTTAATTTGCGGTACCGGCATTGGCATGTGCATTGCGGCAAACAAAGTAAAAGGAATTCGTGCGGCAATTGTTCATGATACTTTCAGCGCAAAGGCAACACGTGCCCATAATGACAGCAATATTTTAACAATGGGTGAACGCGTGATTGGCCCGGGTCTTGCGCGGGATATCGCGCAAATTTGGCTGACAGGCGAGTTTGAAGGTGGCCGACATGCCAATCGCGTCAACAAAATTACTGAAATTGAAAATAAGCATCTTTAATATCCCAAAATAAGGGGCGAAAATCATGATAAAGCAGTTAGAACAGGAATTGGAAACGATACTATCAGAGTTTAACGACCAGGCCGACCTAAAACCGGGTCAGCTTTTGGTGGTCGGCTGCAGTACAAGCGAAGTCATGGGCGAAAAAATCGGCACATCCGGTACGTTAGAAGTCGCGGAAATGATTTTTCACCAGCTAAAACAATTTCAGGAGCAAACTGGAATTCGTTTGGCCTTCCAATGCTGCGAGCATTTAAACCGTGCATTGGTGATCGAAAGGGCAACAGCGGACGAACGGAAATTGGACGAGGTTTCAGTTGTTCCCGTACGAAAAGCAGGCGGGGCGATGGCAACGTACGCTTTTGAAAAAATGACGGATGCAGTCGTCGTGGAATTTATCAAGGCAGATGCGGGGATTGATATCGGCCAAACCTTTATCGGCATGCATTTAAAACATGTCGCTGTACCCGTACGCGTGAAGCAAAAAATGGTGGGCCATGCCCATGTAACGCTTGCGCGGACACGGCCAAAACTGATTGGCGGGGAAAGAGCAGTATACGAGCGCAAAAGTGAGAATTTGAGCTGTAGCTAACAAGCATTTTTTCATGAAAGCAATTCCAAAAATTAAAATATTCTTTCTTTTTCGATAACCAAAAAACTGTGTTAAAATGAGGTTGATTTTTAAACTGATAGCGGATTTCAACAAATAAGGGGGATCTTTATGAAGCACTTATCACAGCAGGACGAGCAAGTATTTCAGGCAATTCAACAGGAATTAGGACGTCAGCGCGCGAAGATTGAATTAATTGCGTCAGAAAACTTTGTAAGCGAAGCGGTTATGGAAGCACAGGGGTCTGTTTTAACTAATAAATATGCAGAAGGATATCCGGCAAAACGCTATTACGGCGGCTGCGAATATGTTGATATCGTAGAAGATTTAGCGCGTGACCGTGCGAAAGCAATCTTCGGTGCTGAGCATGTGAACGTACAGCCACACTCCGGTGCGCAAGCAAATATGGCTGTTTACTTCACAATTCTTGAGCAAGGCGATACCGTTTTAGGGATGAACCTTTCACACGGCGGTCACTTAACACACGGAAGTCCGGTAAACTTCAGTGGTGTTCAATATAATTTCGTTGAGTACGGTGTGGATGAAGAAACACACCGCATCAATTACGAAGATGTTTTAGAAAAAGCTCGCCAACATAAACCAAAGCTAATTGTTGCGGGTGCCAGCGCGTATCCTCGCGAAATTGACTTTAAAAAATTCCGCGAAATCGCTGATGAAGTGGGCGCCTATTTAATGGTAGATATGGCTCATATTGCAGGTCTTGTTGCAGCAGGTCTTCATCAAAATCCTGTTCCATATGCAGATTTTGTTACGACTACTACGCATAAAACTTTAAGAGGCCCACGCGGCGGGATGATTCTTTGCCGTGAAGAGTTTGCGAAAAAGATTGATAAGTCAATTTTCCCTGGAATTCAAGGCGGTCCATTAATGCATGTGATTGCTGCAAAAGCGGTTGCTTTTGGCGAAGCCTTGCAGGACAGCTTTAAAGAGTATGCAGGAAACATTATTGCGAACGCAAAACGTCTTGCTGAAGGTCTGCAAAAAGAAGGCTTAAAGCTTGTTTCCGGCGGAACGGACAACCACTTATTATTAGTGGATGTAACGACTCTTGGCTTAACTGGTAAAGTGGCTGAGCATGTCCTTGATGAAGTAGGAATTACCGTTAACAAAAATACCATTCCTTACGATCAAAACAGCCCATTTGTAACAAGCGGTGTCCGTATTGGTACTGCAGCTGTTACAAGCCGCGGCTTCGGTTTAGAGGATATGGATGAAATTGCATCAATTATTGCGTTTACTTTGAAAAACCATGAAGACAAAGCGAAGCTTGAAGAAGCTAGCAAGCGCGTTGAAGCGTTAACGAGCAAATTTGTTTTATATCCTGAATATTAAGATTTTTGGGAATCGGCCTTTTTATAAAAAAGGTCGATTTTTATTTGCCCTCTTGGATGTTTTTCTGTAAAATTAGACGAAGTGTTTGATGTTAAATTTTTTATAAAAGGGGCGATTTTTGTGGCAAAGGTTTACGTCTTCGACCACCCACTCATTCAGCATAAGCTTACATACATACGTGATAAAAACACAGGAACGAAAGAGTTCAGGGAATTGGTAGACGAAGTGGCGACACTTATGGCTTTTGAGATCACGAGGGATATGCCGCTTGAAGATATTACGATTGAAACACCGGTTTGTCCGGCCCAATCTAAAGTTCTTTCCGGGAAGAAAATCGGTCTAGTTCCGATTCTGCGTGCAGGGATTGGAATGGTTGATGGGATTTTAAAATTAATTCCAGCAGCGAAGGTAGGCCATATCGGTCTATACCGTGATCCGGAAACACTGAAACCAGTTGAATACTATGCAAAACTTCCAAGTGATGTGGAAGAACGTGATTTCATCGTTGTGGATCCAATGCTGGCAACGGGCGGTTCAGCAAATGAAGCGATCAACTCTTTGAAGAAGCGCGGCGCGAAAAATATCAAGTTTATGTGCTTGATTGCGGCACCAGAAGGAGTCGAAGCAGTGAAAACGGCTCATCCAGATGTTGATATCTATATCGCAGCGTTAGATGAAAAGCTCAATGACCACGGCTACATCGTACCAGGACTAGGCGATGCCGGGGACCGGTTGTTTGGGACGAAATAAGTTAAGTTAGAAGAGATCTTTTTTTGAAAAAGGTCTCTTTTTTTTAGATAGGGTAATGGAACATATAATTTGAGGTTCCACAAAAAACTCCCTGCATATTTCCCCTATCCAAAGAAGACCCTATGAAAAAAGGGGAAATCAGCAAAATGAAGAAACTTATTCTAACCATCATCCTAATCGCATCCATCACCATACCCACACCAACCCAATCCCAAACACGGAAACTGATCACACCGCCAATCCCCAATCAGCAAACCGTCGCCATCGTAATCACGAAACAACCACAAACTACACAGCAAATCAAACAGTTCCTCACATCATACAAAGACATCAAACTGCGCCATGTTTTTACGGAAGCCATCACAGGATTTTCCATTGAGGGCAGCCGCGCGGCCATCACAAAACTCTCAGAAAACGTCAAAATACTAAACGTGTCTCCCGTAACCAGCTACCAGGCTCAGACGGAGGAGAGCGTCAAAATCATTGGCGGTGAAGAGGTACGTGGATTATTTTCACCGAAAAATCAACGCCTCACTGGCAAAGGGATCACTGTCGCAGTCATCGATACCGGCGTGGATTATACACATCCTGACCTTCGGCGCAACTATGGCGGCGGACACGACCTTGTTGATAACGACAAGGATCCGATGGAAACCCGTGCTATTGGCAAAGCGACCATTCACGGAACCCATGTTGCGGGGATCATCGCCGCCAATGGGAAAATCCGCGGTGTTGCACCGGATGCGAAGATTATTGCGTACCGGGCACTCGGCCCGGGCGGCGGCGGAACGACTGAGCAAGTCATTGCTGCGATCGATCAAGCCATTAAGGATAAAGTCGATATCATGAATCTTTCCCTTGGAAATGATGTCAACGGTCCGGACCTGCCGATTAGCCTTGCGCTCAACCGCGCCGTCGACAAAGGCATTGTCGCGGTGGCCGCAAATGGCAATGCCGGTCCGAATATTTGGACTGTCGGTTCACCCGGAACGGCATCAAAAGCAATCTCCGTCGGGGCCTCGACACCCACCATGAAAATACCGTACTTATTAATAGAAGGAACGCGGAATAAAATTCGAATTCAGCCAATGGAAGGCTCGGAAAAATGGGAGTTGGACCGCTCGTATACAATCGTCGACGGTGGGATTGGCCAAAAGGAAGATCTGAAAAATGTGGAGGGCAAAATCGTTCTCATCAAGCGCGGCCGCTTAACCTTTACCGAAAAGGCAAAAAATGCCCAGAAGGCAGGGGCCAAGGCTGTACTTATCTACAATAATATGAGCGGGAATTTTATAGGGAACTTAGAATCACTGGTGCCGTTACCAGTCGGATCCATCTCGAAGCGTGACGGTGAACAGCTTTTAAAAAAAGACTCCACCACAATGAGGATTGTCCAGAACGAAGAAAAGGACCGGATGGCAGAGTTTAGTTCTCGTGGTCCAGTAACTGGAACATGGGAGGTAAAACCAGATATTGTGGCTCCCGGGGTTGCGATTAATTCGACCGTACCCGGCGGCTATCTTTCCTTACAGGGAACAAGCATGGCAGCACCGCATGTCGCCGGCGCCTGTGCCTTAATCAAGCAGGCACACCCGGACTGGACACCACAGCAAATAAAAGCGGCCTTGATGAATACCGCCAAGCCATTGTTTAAAAATGCAAACACTCCGTATCGAACCTACGAGCAGGGAGCAGGGAGAATTCAAGTGCCCGAGGCGGTAAAAGCGGAATCGCTTGTGACGCCAAGCTCGATTCACTTTGGGAAATTTACAGAACAGCGGGATGTTCATAAAATCCTTTTATACGTTGAAAACACAAGCAATGCGACAAAAAGATATTCCTTTGACATTCCGGAGCGAACAGATGGACTATCGTGGAAAGTTCCGCTTTCGTTTACATTAGCATCCAAGGAAACAAAGGAGGTTGCGATTGAACTAAGGGTCGACCCGCAAAGTTTTAAAAAGAAAATCCATGATGGCAACATCAAGCTTCAGGCAGGATCTACCCTCATCCATATTCCATATATCTATGTACTCGAAGAACCAAATTATCCGAGAGTAATGGGATTTTCCTTTGGGGAAGGGGATGCTCCGGGGCAATATCTGTATGAGGTCTACCTTCCGGGTGGAGCAGAGGAGTTCGGCATCGCCTTATTCGATCCCGGTGATTATCGTTTTGTCGGCTTTTTAGATTCAATTGAAAATGTCAAAAAAGGATTGATTCAAAAGAAAATTGAAAATGAGAATCTTCCGGAGGATGGGGTGTATCTGGCAAAAGTGTTTGCGAAAAAAGCAGGGAAAGAGGATTTCATTGAAACGATGGTAAAAATTGAAAAAGGGCAACAGTAAATTTTTAAAAAGAAAGTGAAACCTTTTTGAAACAGGTTCGTATTACCTTATCGTGTACTCCTTTAATGAGGAGGGTATCTGCCCTCCTAAGCAAGTTTTTTCAATAAAACTTCCGGGGGCAAGAGTATGGGTAAATATTAAATTTTCTGATAATTTTTAGTATCCTAATATATCGTGAAAAGCTGAAAATTGCAAGTGAATATTTCGTGGAAACTCATTGACTTTACATATTGCCTATTGTATGCTTACAAAGGGTGTAAATGATAAGGTTTTCACATTCAAGAAAGTGTTAATTACCTTGATCATTTGCCATAAAGCCCGGTTCACATTCTCTTATAGTGAGGATGCGATAATGATGCGTAAAAACAACCGCAATCCATTTCAAGCTATGGCTTTAATGTCCGCAATTGTCTCCCAGTTAGTAGGTTCCATTCTCATTGGTATTTTTGCAGGAAGATGGTTGGACCATCAGTGGGGTACCGAGCCAATTTTCTTAATTATCGGATTGTTAATCGGATTAGCATCGGGAACCTATGCCATGCTTGTTTCGATTCGCCATTTTTTCTCGGGAGATAAATGATTATGCCGGATTTTAGAGAGATATTCAACAGGCAGCGAAAATGGAATTTGTACTTGTTATCTATATTCGTGCTTGGATGGGGGTTTACCTCCTACAAAACTGTATTTTTAGGATTAATTCTTGGGACATGCTTTAGTTTTCTGAATATCTGGTTGTTAACCAAGAAAACAGAGAAGTTCGACAAGGCCTTTGATAAGGGTAAAAAAATGAAATCGCTTGGTTCGCTGCAAAGAATGGCGACGGCCGCGATTGCAGTGATTATTGCCATGAGATGGCCCAATTACTTTCATGTAGTCAGTGTGGTTATGGGACTAATGACATCCTATATTGTCATTATGATAGATTATTTTTATCATGCATTGCATTTTCATAAATGATAAGGGAAGTGAGGTGAACATAGATGCATCATGAAGCTCCTTTAGTAACATTTGGGGGACTAACCTTTAACTTGGCGAATGATCTGATGATTCTTGTAGCGAGTGTCATTGTTTTTATCATTGCTGTTCTATCTACCCGGAAGCTTGCGATGAAGCCGACAGGCATGCAAAACTTCTTTGAATGGGTGATGGACTTCGTCAAAGGAATCATCAACAGTACGATGGATTGGAAGGAAGGCGGAAGATTCCACATCCTTGGACTTACCTTAATTTTGTATATCTTTGTATCAAATATGCTAGGTCTTCCATTTTCAATCTCTATTGATGGCAAGCTTTGGTGGAAATCACCAACAGCCGACCCTGCTGTAACCTTATCGCTTGCGGTAATGGTAGTAGCGCTTTCCCATTATTATGGTGTAAAGCTAAAAGGTGCAGCTGGATATGGAAAGGGATTCTTCAGCCCAATGGGATTCTTGTTCCCATTGAAAATTATTGAAGAATTCGCGAACACATTAACACTTGGTCTGCGTCTTTATGGGAACATATACGCAGGTGAATTACTTCTTTCGCTTTTAGCGGGAGGATTGGCTTGGACCGGAGTAGCTGGTATGATAGCAGCCGTACCATTAACCCTTGTTTGGCAAGGTTTCTCCGTATTCGTCGGAACGATCCAGGCATACATTTTTACCATGTTAACAATGGTTTACTTGTCTCACAAAGTGAGTCACGACCATTAATATATTTTAAACACTAAATTATTCATACATTTTTAAGGAGGAACATTATAATGAATCTTATAGCAGCAGCAATTGCAATTGGTTTGGCAGCAGTAGGCGCAGGTATTGGTAACGGTTTAATCGTTGGACGTACAGTTGAAGGTATCGCTCGTCAACCAGAAGCTCGTGGTTTATTACAAACAACAATGTTTATCGGGGTTGCGTTAGTTGAAGCATTACCGATCATCGGCGTTGTTATCGCGTTCATGGTTTTAGGACGTTAATTAGTAGAGAGAAAAATCCCAAGTGGCGGAGAGGAAGAAGAGACACCTTCGCCATTTATGTTTGTGCAATAGAGAACATACTTTTTCGAGTAGCGAACGACTCTTGAAGGGAGTGAACCCGTGGTGTTATCAGGCAATCTATTTGTTTTAGGTGCTGCAGAAAGCGCAGGCCATTTCAATGGTGGAGATAGTATTTTCCAACTAGTTGTTTTCTTAATTTTGTTAGCGTTACTGAAGAAATTCGCGTGGGGTCCATTAATGGGCATCATGAAACAGCGTGAAGACCATATTGCAGGTGAAATTAATGCGGCTGAAGGAAGCCGTGTTGAAGCCCAAAAGCTTTTAGAAGAGCAGAGAAACCTTTTAAAAGAAGCACGTACAGAAGCTCAAAGCTTAATAGAAAGTGCGAAAAAGCAAGGCGATGTTCAGCGTGAGGAAATCATTGCGATTGCCCGCACAGAAGCTGAACGCGTGAAAGAAGCTGCGAAGCTTGAAATTGATCAGCAAAAGGAAAAAGCAATGGCCGCAATTCGCGAACAAGTTGCTTCCTTGTCTGTATTAATCGCCTCTAAGGTTATTGAGAAAGAGTTGAATACTCAAGATCAGGATCAACTCATCAACGAATATATTAAAGAGGCAGGAGAACGCCGATGAGTAACTCCATCGTAGCAAAACGCTATGCGTCGGCACTTTTTCAAATTGCTAAAGAACAACAGATTCTTAGCGCTGTGGAAGAAGATCTTCGTATAGTAAAAGAAGTAATCCAAACGAATAAGGATTTAAAGGCTGTTCTCAGCTCTTTAAAACTTTCAAAGGAAAACAAAAAAGCCATTTTAAAACAGGCTTTTGCGAACATTAATGGATTTGTTGTAAATACATTAATGATTTTAATGGACCGCCACCGTGAAGGTGAAATTGTTGAAGTGGTCAACCAGTTTATTGAGCTTGCATATGAAGCATCCGGTGTTGCTGAAGCTGAAGTTTCCAGTGTACGCCCGCTTTCAGATGCTGAGCGTGAGGCGATCTCAGCAACTTTTGCAGCAAAAGTTGGCAAGCAGTCTCTCAGAATTGAAAATATCGTGGATTCCGAATTGCTGGGCGGCGTGAAGGTCCGCATCGGAAATCGTATATATGACGGCAGCTTGCGCGGCAAGCTCGATCGTTTGCAACGTAAATTGTTAAGCTAAGATTTGTAGATAGGGGTGAAACTCATGAGCATCAAAGCTGAAGAAATCAGTGCCCTGATAAAAAAGCAAATTGAAAACTATCAGGCGGAAATTCAAGTAACAGATGTTGGTACGGTTATCACCGTTGGTGACGGTATCGCTCGTGTTCACGGTCTTGACAACGTTATGGCTGGAGAACTAGTTGAATTTTCAAACGGCGTTATGGGTATGGCACAAAACCTTGAAGAAAATAACGTCGGTATTATTATCCTTGGACCTTTCACTGATATCCGTGAAGGTGACGAGGTACGCCGTACAGGCCGCATCATGGAGGTTCCGGTTGGTGAAGAGTTAATCGGACGTGTAGTAAACTCATTAGGACAACCAATTGATGGTATGGGTCCAATCAATACAACAAAAACTCGCCCTATTGAGCAAGTAGCAACGGGCGTTATGGCGCGTAAATCGGTTCATGAGCCATTACAAACAGGTATTAAAGCGATTGACGCACTTGTGCCAATCGGCCGCGGTCAGCGTGAGTTAATCATCGGAGACCGTCAAACAGGTAAAACATCTGTTGCCATCGATACAATCTTGAACCAAAAAGGTCAAAACATGATCTGTATCTATGTTGCCATTGGACAAAAGGAATCAACAGTACGTGGTGCGGTTGAGACCCTTCGTAAAAATGGCGCATTAGATTACACAATCGTTGTGTCTGCATCTGCATCACAACCAGCACCAATGCTATTCTTGGCACCATATGCAGGCGTTTCAATGGGTGAAGAATTCATGTTCAGCGGTAAGCACGTATTAATCGTGTATGATGACTTAACAAAGCAAGCATCTGCATACCGTGAGCTTTCCTTGCTACTTCGCCGTCCTCCAGGTCGTGAAGCATATCCAGGGGATGTATTCTACTTGCACAGCCGTTTATTAGAACGTGCAGCGAAATTGAACGACAGCCTTGGCGCGGGTTCAATCACTGCATTACCATTTATCGAAACACAAGCAGGTGACGTTTCTGCTTATATTCCAACAAACGTTATCTCCATCACAGATGGACAAATTTTCTTACAATCTGACCTTTTCTTCTCCGGTGTTCGCCCAGCGATTAACGCAGGTCTTTCCGTATCTCGTGTAGGTGGATCGGCACAGATCAAAGCGATGAAGAAGGTTGCAGGTACACTGCGTCTTGACCTTGCTTCATACCGTGAGCTAGAAGCATTTGCTCAATTCGGTTCTGACCTTGATAAAGCGACCCAAGCGAAGCTAAATCGTGGTGCACGTACCGTTGAGGTGCTTAAACAAGACTTGAACAAGCCGCTATCAGTTGAAAAGCAAGTAGCGATTCTATATGCATTAACACGCGGCTTCCTTGATGATATTCCATTACAGGATATCCGCCGTTTCGAAGCTGAATTCTTAACATGGTTAGACCACAACCGCAAAGAGTTGTTAGACCATATTACCAAAACGAAGGATCTTCCTTCTGATGACGATTGGGCATCTGCAATTAACGCCTTCAAAAAGACGTTTGCAGTTTCCGAGTAATTTATGGCTAACAATTCTATGGGGTCTGACCACACTATTAAAATTCAATAAAATTGGATATAAGTTGTGGGGTCAGACCCCTTAAAAAGGGTGGTGAGAACTTAAAATGGCATCATTACGCGATATAAAAACTCGTATTAATTCAACGAAAAAGACGAGTCAAATTACCAAAGCAATGGAAATGACTTCTGCTGCGAAATGGAACCGCGGGGTGATGAATGCAAAATCATTCGTCCCTTATATGGAAAAAATTCAAGAGGTAACCGCAGCGATTGCACTTGGCAGTAAAGGGATAAACCACCCAATGCTGCAGGCACGTCCTGTTAAGAAGACAGGTTATATCGTAATGTCATCTGACCGTGGTCTTGCGGGTGCGTTTAACAGTAACGTCTTAAGACGTGTAAACCAAACGATCCAACAAAATCATAAGTCCAATGATGAATTTGCGATTATTGCCATCGGTCGTGTTGCCCGTGACTTCTTCGTGAAACGCGGCATCAATGTAGCACTTGAAATCATTGGTATTTCAGACCAGCCTTCATTTGCGGACATTAAAGACATTGCATCGAGCACAGTAGGCATGTTTGCTGATGGTACATTTGATGAAATTTATCTATATTACAATCATTATATGAGCGCAATTTCGCAAGAAGTAACCGAGAAAAAACTGTTGCCGCTTGCTGAAATTAAACCGACAGGCAAACTGATTTCATATGAATTCGAACCGTCTGCTGAAGAAATTCTCGAAGTTCTCCTGCCGCAATATGCCGAGAGCTTAATCTATGGCGCGCTGCTAGACAGCAAAGCCAGTGAGCATGCTGCCCGGATGACGGCAATGAAAAATGCAACTGATAATGCAAAAGAATTGATTCGTAACTATACACTTATGTACAACCGTGCCCGCCAGGCAGCGATTACCCAAGAAATTACCGAAATCGTCGGCGGTGCGGCGGCATTAGAATAGACCGTTTTTTGAAAAATGAACCTTATTTCGTGTCTGTGACTTGTAACCGTTGATGGATCGTGATTCATTGCTGTGAACAAGTTTCAGGCCGAAATCGGGGTTCAGTGTGATCCAATAGGTTCCTTTTTAAAAAAGGGGCTTTGGATCAAAAAAGTAAGTAAGGAGGGAAAATGATGAACAAGGGACGCATTGTTCAGATTATGGGTCCGGTTGTTGACGTTAAGTTTGATAACGCCCAATTGCCTGAGATCTATAACGCATTGAAAATTAGTTCTGAATCAGTCAACCTAACCCTTGAAGTAGCCCTTCATTTAGGTGATGATACAGTTCGTACGATTGCAATGGCTTCTACTGACGGGTTAACTCGTGGTTTGGAAGTATTGGATTCAGGTGCACCGATTTCTGTACCGGTTGGGGAACCAACTCTTGGCCGTGTATTTAACGTATTAGGGGAAGTAATTGACCTTAAGGATGAAATTCCTGCGGGCGCTCGCCGTGATCCGATTCACCGTGAAGCACCAACCTATGAAAATCTTTCAACTGAGGTTGAAATTCTTGAGACTGGTATTAAGGTAGTTGACCTTCTTGCTCCATATATTAAGGGTGGTAAGATCGGTCTGTTCGGTGGCGCCGGTGTAGGTAAAACCGTATTAATCCAGGAATTGATCAATAACATCGCACAAGAGCACAGCGGTATTTCCGTATTCGCTGGTGTAGGGGAGCGTACTCGTGAAGGGAACGACCTTTTCCATGAAATGACGGATTCCGGCGTTATTAAGCAAACTGCGATGGTATTCGGACAAATGAACGAGCCTCCAGGTGCACGTATGCGTGTTGCCTTGACTGGTTTGACAATGGCTGAATATTTCCGTGATGAGCAAGGCCAAGACGTGTTATTGTTCATCGATAACATCTTCCGTTTCACACAAGCAGGTTCTGAGGTTTCCGCGCTATTAGGCCGTATGCCATCTGCCGTTGGTTACCAGCCGACACTTGCAACTGAAATGGGTAAATTACAAGAACGTATCACTTCAACAACAAAAGGTTCTGTTACATCGATCCAAGCGATTTACGTACCAGCCGATGACTACACTGACCCGGCTCCGGCTACTACTTTCGCTCACTTAGATGCTACAACAAACCTTGAGCGTAAACTTTCTGAGATGGGTATCTACCCTGCGGTGGACCCACTTGCATCGACTTCTCGTGCATTGTCACCTGAAATCGTTGGCGAAGAGCACTACAATGTTGCTCGTCAAGTACAGCAAACCTTACAGCGTTACCGTGAATTACAGGATATCATCGCGATCTTGGGTATGGACGAACTTTCTGATGATGATAAGTTAGTCGTAGCTCGTGCTCGTCGTGTTCAGTTCTTCTTATCACAAAACTTCCACGTTGCTGAGCAGTTCACTGGCCAGCCTGGATCTTATGTGCCGGTTAAAGAAACAGTTAAAGGATTCAAAGAAATCCTTGACGGTAAATATGACCACCTTCCAGAAGATGCATTCCGTCTTGTCGGCCGCATCGAAGAAGTGGTTGAATCTGCTAAACGCATGGGCGTAGAGGTCTAATTCCAGCCAGGAGGGTAAAAAATGAAGACGATTAAAGTCAATGTTGTTACTCCCGATGGCCCGGTGTATGAATCAGATGTGGAAATGGTTAGTACAAAAGCTAAAAGTGGCGAACTCGGTATTTTGCCTGGCCACATTCCATTGGTTGCCCCGCTTGAAATTGGTGCTGTTCGTCTGAAGTTAGGCGGCGGTAAACAAGAGCAGATCGCAGTGAGCGGCGGATTTTTAGAAGTTCGTCCGGATCAAGTGACGATTTTAGCTCAAGCAGCGGAAAATGCAGCCGATATTGATGTTGATCGTGCCCTAAGGGCGAAGGAACGCGCTGAACAGCGTCTTCAACAAGCACAGCAGGAACATATCGATTTCAAACGTGCTGAACTAGCTCTTCAACGTGCCATCAACCGCCTCGCCGTATCGGATAAAAGATAATCAAGTTTTTAGATAAGAACCCCTCCTTTTTGGAGGGGTTTTTTGTTACTCAATCTGGTGTAGAGAGTATTTTGAAAAAAGATAATATTATTACTATTAAATTTGTTGATATTGTGGTATTTATAGATAGTAAAGAATTATTTTGATATACCGTTTTCTAATGAGAAGAGCTGGAAGTAATGGCTCTTTTTAAATTTACTATAAATAGTTTGAAAGTTTCATCTATTTTGATATTGACGTGAAACGTTATAGAATGTAATATTATATTATAATACATTAAGTGATAGGAAAATCGCTGAGACAGTGGGGTGTAATGAGACTTAGGAGACATATTTTGAATTTGTAAGCGGTTAATCTGGTAATTTGATAGTTTATAAACTAATTAGGGGGATCTTGTATATGAAACGTTGGCTTAATCTAGCAGTTGGTATCCTTTTGGTAATGTCCATATTTTTAGCCGGATGTTCCTCGAGAAGCACGAGTTCAAATTCAGCAAACGGAAAGACAACCATTACATTTTTTTACCGTTGGCCAAATGAGCCATACAAGTCTTACTTTAAGAGTGTGATTGCAGATTTTGAAAAGCAGCACCCTAACATTCAAATTAAAGAAGTAACCGCATTAAATGATGATTATAAACAAAAAGCAAATGTTCTTCTTGGAAGTCAAAATCCGCCGGATGTTTTCTTTACTTGGGCAGGAGAATATGGTCAAAAGTTTATCCGGGATGGTGTAGCATTAGATCTCTCGAAATACTATGACGAGAACAAAGATTGGTCAGGTAAATTAATTGGTTCACAAGTAAACTTCTTTAAAAAGGATGATAAAGTCTACGGTGTTCCACTATTTACTGACAGTAAGTTATTCTTCTACAACAAAGACTTGTTTGACAAGCTAAATTTAAAGGCACCAACGACATGGGATGAATTTATTCAGGACCTTGCTGTCATTAAAAAGAGCGGAACGACACCACTTATTTTAGGGAATAAATCACCTTGGGCTGCTGCTCACTATGTAACAGCATTGAATCAGAGACTAGTACCGAAGGAAGTTTTAGATAAAGATTTAAGCTATAAAGGGGCTCAGTTTACAGACCCTGGATATGTAGAAGCATTAAAGAAATTAAATGAATTAAAAACGTATATGAATGATAATCCAAATGCGATTGCCCATGACGAAGCAAGAAACCTATTCCTTGGCGGCAAAGCAGCGGTAACATTCCTTGAATCATTGGAAATTACCTTTATGAAAGACGCTACATTTAAATGGGGAACCTTTAAAGTACCGACCATTTCAGGAGCGAAAGGTGACCAAGAAGGCTTAATCGGTGCACCTGAAGGATTTATGGTTCATAGTAAATCGAAACATCCGAAAGAAGCAATGGAGTTCTTGGAGTTTATGACTTCTAAAGTTAATGGAGAGAAATTAATCAAGGATACAGGTTTAGCAAGTACCGTGGATGGTGCGGTGAATGCGAATAGCGCAACAGATCATGAAGTCGAAGCAATGGATTTAATCAAGAGCGCAAAGAATATGGCCATTTGGACTGACAGCGCATTAGACAGCAGAGTATTTAAGCCATATGGTGATGGAGTACAAGCTATGCTTGGTGGCAGCATGACACCAGAACAAGTCATGAAGAATGTTCAGGATGCGGCGAAACAAGTAAATCAATAAAGGAAGACATGAAATCTATTAAAATGTCGGTTTAGCGGAGTCCTTGTTCTTCTTAAACCGACATATTTTAATAGATATTGATGGGAGGGGTATAGAATGCACAAGTCACGAGTTGTCCCAGTTTTATACATAGCACCGGCCATTCTCATGCTTGCATTATTTGTTTATTATCCATTAGTTCGAAATGTAATAAATGGCTTTTATGAATGGAACCCATTTACTTTAGATCGAAAATTTGTCGCACTACAAAATTATGCACACCTCTTTAAAGATCCCGTCTTTTTTACAGTACTTAAAAACAATCTATTTTACGCCTTTATCTCCGTTATTATTCAAGTTGGTCTTGGATTAGTGATTGCAGCAATATTAGAAGACAAGATCTTCAGAAGATTTTCCACATTCTTTCGAACAACTTTTTTTATTCCTGTTCTTATTTCCATGACCGTAATTGGGATCCTCTTTAGTTTCATCTATAATCCAGAGGTTGGGTTACTAAATGGTTTTCTTAAAGCAATTGGCTTGGGTGAATGGGCAAGAGGCTGGCTTGGGGATCCGAAAACATCGATTTTCGCTGTTATTGGTGTTTCCCAATGGCAAAGCCTTGGCTACACCGTTATGTTGTATGTGTTGGCCGTCCAAAAAGTCCCAGGGGAATTATATGAAGCAGCTACCATCGATGGGGCAGGAAAAATCCGCACATTTTTTAGCATTACAGTTCCACAGGTAAAAGAAATGACCTTTGTGCTATTAATCTATACCGTAACAGGTTCATTCTTAGTGTTTAGTGAAGTATACGTATTAACGGCTGGCGGTCCAAATAACTCTTCACAAGTCTTTAGTACCTATCTATACCAAAAGGCGTTTATTGACAATCAACCGGGATTTGCTTCTGCTATAGCAAACGTAATTTTGGGTATCACATTAATCTTCTATTTTCTACAAAATAAGTTCGTAAAAACAGGGGAGGAGTAAAAATGAAACCGATTGAATCACAGGGAGATTCAGGGGCGGTGAGTTCGAATGCAACGATCGCAAAGCCTGCGAAAATCAACGCGAAAGCGAAAAAACATAAACAAGGCTTCTCCATCGTCGTTGGGATCATCTTTCTATTTCTACTTCTTTACTTTGTTGCGATTGCCTATCCAATCTTTTGGATGGTTGTCAATTCCTTTAAAAATACAACAGAAATTTATAACGACACTTGGGGGCTTCCAAAAGAATGGCTGTTTTCAAATTATAGTGCTGCGTGGGAACAAGGGGTTTCAAGCTACTTCGTTAATAGCTTGATTATTACGATTGGTACATGTATTTTAACGGTTTTGATTAGCTCGTTATGTGCATACGGTTTGACCCGTTTCCAAATAAAAGGAGGAAAGTTCCTGCTCCTATTTGTGTCAGCAGGTCTGATGTTTTCCCCGCAAAGCGGTTTAATTCCACTCTATGAATTAATTCAAAAGATGGGGATTTTTGATACGTATTGGGCGCTGATTTTAACGTTTACAGCCTATCGAATTCCATTAACGGTTCTGTTGATTCGTTCATTTTTCCTCGGGATTCCGAAAGAATTGGAAGAATCAGCTTATCTCGACGGGGCTACGAGTTTAGATGTTTTTGTTAGAATATTTCTGCCAATGAGCAAACCGATAATGTTTACGGGTGTCATTTTAACTGCTTATTATTCATGGAATGAGTTTTTATTCTCAATGCTTTTCATTCAAACAGAAGAGGTAAAGCCGATTACTTCCGGTTTATTAGTTTTCAAAGATGCATTAAATACAAACTGGGGAGTCTTACTAGCTGGACTGGTCATTTCCGCCATTCCATTGATTGCCATCTTCCTGATGATGCAGAAGTATTTTGTCAGAGGCTTGGCCGAGGGAAGTGTAAAAGGATAATAAGAGACTGGGGACAATCAGTGCCCCACTATTATTATCTTGTATATAACGTTTTATAACATATTAATATTAATAAGGAGTGAGTGAGATTGTTAAACTTTAGTAGAGAAAAGTATTTGAAGGTAACCGGCGGTGCAGTAGGGCTGCGCGAAGAAATTGAAAAGGTAGTGGACAAGGTTTATGAGAAGGGGTTTAAAAATATTTTCTTAATTGGATCAGGCGGTGCTGTTGCGACCTTTTATCCATTTGAATTTATGATTAATTCAACATCCACGATTCCAGCCTATGCCGAAATCGCAGCAGAAGTTGTCCTACAGAATCATAAACAACTAAGTGAACAATCGCTTGTCATTCTATCTTCTCTATCAGGTACAACACAGGAGACAGTAGCAGCAGCGAAATATTGTAAAGAAAAAGGCGCAACAACAATTGGATTGACAGGTGAGTACAATAAACCGCTTGCTGACACAGTTGATTTTCCAATCGTTAATTTTGCAGAAAATGACTTTGCCAGCGATGGGAATCAACTAGTTCTCTATTTACTCATTTTTAAATTAATGAATAAAAATGGAGATTTCCCTCGTTATGAGGAGTTTGCAGCACAGTTAGAAGCCCTTCCAGAACGATTAATCGAGGCAAAAGAACAGTTTGAAGACAAGGCGGAAGCTTTTGCTGCCGCTTATAAGGATGAGCCCTATCATATGGTAGTTGGTTCCGGAAATACCTGGGGACGTGCTTACTCCTATGCGATGTGTGTATTGGAAGAAATGCAATGGATTAAAACAAAATCGATTCATGCAGCAGAATTCTTCCATGGCACCTTGGAGCTAGTGGAAGAAGACACGAGCGTTCTTTTACTTAAGGGTGAAGATGAATCACGCCCGTTGATGGACCGTGTTGAGGCTTTTGCTGAGAAGTATACAAAGAAATTGACCGTAATCGATACAAAGGCGTTTGAGCTAGAAGGAATTAATGAAGAGTTCCGCAAATATTTATCACCAATCGTTACATCGACGCTTCTCCAAAGACTGAGTGTCCATTTAGAAGATAAACGCAATCATTCTTTAGAGATTAGAAGATATTATCGTACAGTGGCTTATTAAATAGAATTAGAGAAAGATACAAGAGGTATCTTTCTCTAATTCACTATATGGGAGGTTTCAATTATGAGATTGATAGCAGTAGGAGATAATGTAGTAGATTTTTATGATGACCTTGGTGAGATGTTTCCGGGCGGGAATGCTGTAAATGTGGCGGTCTTTTGGAAACGTTATGGTGTTGATGAGGTATCCTATATTGGGATTGTCGGCAATGATGAAGAAGGCGATCATATTGTTAACTCGTTAAAGTTGGAAAATCTCAATGTTTCAAGGGTACGAAGAGCGATTGGTCCGTCAGGTGAAGCGGTAGTCACGCTCGATGAGCATGGGGATCGGAAGTTTGTCGGCTCCAATAAAGGCGGAGTCCAACAGCAGCTAAAATTGAATCTTACCGATGAGGAATTAGAATATATTCAAACCTTTTCGCTGCTGCATACAAGCGTTTTTAGTCATTTGGAGAAAGAGTTGCCATTATTGCAAAAATACATCGATATTTCGTTTGATTTTTCAACAAAATATGATGATGACTATTTAGAACAGG
The DNA here is from genome assembly GCF_016107705.1 of Neobacillus cucumis. Next base: position 210,051 of record NZ_JAEHGC010000004.1, on the reverse strand, counting down.
TTTGTCCATATGTGAAATATGCAATTTTCTCTGGTGGAGATTTAACCAAAGAGGAATGCAATGCGTTAATTACGAGGGTACACAAGGCAGGTACACCAAATGTTGTCGTTACTAGAGGTTCTGAAGGATCAATGTTCTCGGATTCCCATCAAGTTTATGAACAGGGAATTGTCGAGACCGATGTAGTGGATACACTTGGAGCTGGGGATACGTTTGTAGCGATCTTTTTAAAAGAATATGTCGCACATGGGAATGCCCAGGTTGCAATGGATAAAGGTTCCGCAGCTGCAGCTGAAACGTGCCAGCGCTTTGGCGCCTTTGGTCATGGAAAGAAGCGGGAGAGTAAGATTGTCATTGGCCGTTAATAAGATGAACCTGTTCTGTTGAAGAGCAGGTTATTTTTTTGGCTCTTTGTTGCTTTAATAATAAATTCGCAAATAAAACACTGGATTTGCTAATAAACTATTAAAACCCGCTGTTAAGATGACTATCAGTAGCTTGAACGTAGGTATAAACAACAATCTAAATGAAAAAAGCTCCTCGAGTTCAAACTCGAGGAGCTAATTCTTCCTATTAATATTCAACTTTCCACATATATCTTCTTTGTGATAGTGGATGATTGCGCGCCTCTGCTAATTGTTCAGCATATTTACGAAGAACATGATTTAATACAAGCGGTGCGATATAGCCCCTTAACTCTTCGTCAACACCAGTTAAATCAAGATCTTTAGCATCTAATACAACTAGTTTTTCACCGTATTTTTTCGAGAAATCTAATGCTCTTTCATCTAGTGGGCGTGTTTCATCTAAGCCAAGCAAGATAATGAATGGTACGTCTTTATCAATAATCTCGAACGGACCGTGGAAGTACTCACCAGAGTGAACGGCATTGGAGTGGATCCATTGCATTTCCATTAGAATACAAATGGCGTAAGAATAAGCAATTCCGTAGTTTGCTCCACTTGCCATTGTATAGATCACTTTTTCATCCTTGTATTCCTGGCCAAATTGTAGTGCTTTGCCTTCATATTGCTTAGCGGCTTTCTCAAACACAGATTGGAGATTGGATAAGCTGTTGACCATTTTGTCAAACTTATCATTTCCTTCTAATACGTTTAAAACGCCGAATGTTAATTGATAAAGTAAACCTAAGTTTGTATTAAAAGCAACGGATTCAGCGCCCCACTCATATTTCACAACAAATTCACTTTCTTGTGCAAGAGGTGAGGTTGGCTGGTTTGTAAATCCAACTGTTAATGCTCCTTTTTGACGGGCAAATTCTGCTGCTTTAACCGTTTCAGGAGTTGTACCTGACATAGAGCATAATACAACAAGTGAATTTTCTCCAAGTTTTCTAGGGTTGCGATGAATGAATTCATTCGAACTGTAAACATCAGAAGTAAGATCTTTTGCTTCACGGTCCAATATGTACTTATTTGGATACATAATGGCAGAAGAACCTCCACATGCAACAAAATATACGTGGTTGATGGTACGTCCTTTCAAAGCATCTAAAACATTTTGAACTTGCTGATCGACAACTACTTGTGAATTTACCATTCATGTTTCCTCCCTTAAAATCTTTTGTATTGAATATAATAATACATTATATAACATTATATTAAGTGCCAAAAGATTAATTGTCAATGTTTTTTGAACATTTAATTTTTTGAAATCTGAAGAAATTAATATTACATTGACTTATAACATAATATAATGTTATGTTGATTTTGATAAATGAGCTGAAAAAGGAGGGGGTGGGGTACATGGCAAAAATCAGGCGGGACCAAGTTACAGGGATGAACTTCCATTATAAACACTATTCTTTCGAGTACTTTTTAGATGCAATGGTTCGATACGGGTTTGAAAATATTGAATTATGGGGTGCCTCTCCGCATTTTTATGTGGATGATATGAGTATCCAAGACATTAGACAAGTAAAGAAAGAGATTGATAGAAGAGGTTTATCGGTTGTCTGCTTTACACCAGAGCAGTGTGTATATCCAATCAATCTTGCAGCAAAAGAGGATCGAATCCGGGAAAAAAGTATCCAATACTTTATTAAATCAGCCCAAGCCGCGAAAGAATTGGATGCGCCCATGCTGTTAGTTACTCCAGGCTGGGGCTATGAAAATGAGGACTGCAATGAAGCATGGAAAAGAACAAGAGATTCATTGGAACGATTAACAGCAGTTGCCGCTGATTTAGACTTAATCCTTGCGCTTGAACCATTAACAAGAGTAGAGTCCAATTTAATTTACAATGCGAAGACACTTAAAGCCATGTTAGATGAAGTGAACAGCCCTTATCTTAAAGGAATGATTGATAGTATTCCAATGGCATTGGCGAACGAAGATTTCCGTGATTATTTTAGCTTATTAAAGGAAGATTTAGTTCATATCCATTTTATTGATGGAAAACCTGAAGGCCATCTTGTCTGGGGTGATGGGGTCCTTCCTCTACAGAAATACATCGAACAATTGAATGAAATTGGCTACAAGGGCTCTCTAACATTAGAATATACTTCTTATCAATATGTGCAAAATCCGGATGCTGCAATTGAAAGGACATTGGATGTTTTTTCCGATTTTTTTTGAAATTGATAGGGTGAACGAAATTCTATATACTTGAATGTAGACAGAATGACGTAATGAAGGCAGGTGAAACAAATGTTAAAACAAGATAATCAAATTCCTTTATACATCCAATTAAAGGAATCCATCCGCAGTTCGATTTTAAATGGGCAATTAAAGTTCGGAGATCAAATTCCCACTGAATTAGAATTGAGCGAAGAGTATAAGATTAGCAGGATTACGGTAAGAAAGGCAATCCTCGATTTAGTAGAAGAAGGCTATTTAGTTAAAAAGCAGGGAAAAGGTACGTTTGTAAACAAAAGGAAAATTGAAAGAAAAATCGTTCATTTTTTAAGCTTTACGGATGCTTGTAAAGCAAATGGAATGAAAGCCAGCAGTAAAGTCTTTAAAAAGGAAATTATTCAACCAACAGCCAAGGATCAAGAAAGACTTCAACTCGATGAGGGAGATGCATTGTTATTCATTCAGAGAGTAAGATATGCGGACGAATCACCGATTATGATTGAAAATAACTACTTTTCATATAAAGATTTTCATTCATTATTAAATGAAAACTTGGACGACTCTATCTACAAGATATTGGAAGAAAAGTTGAATGTAAAACCAGATCGTGCGGGAGAGTTAACATTGGAGATTGTTCGTGCCACTGAGGAAGAAGTCAATTTACTTAATACAGCAAGCGGAGAACCTCTTTTTTACATGGAAACAACGGTCTATGATGAAAACGACAGACCTGTGCATATTGGAAAACAGTATATTTTGGGTGATAGTTATAAATACAACTTGAAGTAATGAAAGCGATTACCCTTGTGCAGACGGAGCCCCACTTTTTTGAGGGGCTTTTTGTTTTTGAAGCGGGGAATGTGAAGGGACCAGAAAATAACGGGGGTTCAAGTATCCTACACTCCTTTCTACTCATTTCACTATTCCAAGCATGAAATCACCGTACAAGAATATGATTGTAGTAGTGAAAAGGATAACAAGTCTAGTTTTTAAATGAAGAAGATGAACAATTAATGACAAATCTCACATACAATCTGGTGGTTTTGTAGTTAAATAGGGGTTGTTGTCGAATAATCGGAATATAGTAGCTTGATATATCAGGGTTTCCAGGGGTTTTATTAGCATAAAAATGACCTTCTTTATATTTCCAATTTAAAGGCGGAGGCTTGTCGACACAGGTATCTTTCAATGCTATAATGTATTCGGTTACAAATATTCACTAGTAAGAAAATTTTCAACATTGGAGGGGATAGACATGGAACTTCTAAATGTATATCAGAATAATTATCTGATTGTTTTTGTGTTTCTATGTCTCGGGGTATTGCTGCCTGCGGTAGCATTATATTTAGGTAAGCTTTTGCGTCCTCATGCACCAAGTGATGCGAAGAATACCACATATGAGAGCGGTGTTGAGCCATTTCACGATTCCCGTGTACAGTTCAATGTCCGCTATTATATTTTTGCCCTAATGTTTGTTATTTTTGATGTAGAGACTGTGTTTTTATATCCATGGGCTGTTGCCTATGATAAACTAGGCGTTTTTGCATTGATCGAAATGTTAATTTTCGTTGTCATGCTGTTAATTGGCCTAGCCTATGCTTGGAAGAAGAAGGTGTTAAAATGGACATAAAACTAGACAACGTATCGCCTCAGGAAATGGAAGAGTTACAGAGGAATGTATTTATGACAACACTAGAGCAGGTGAAGGCGTGGGCGCGAAGTAATTCGATCTACCCGCTGACATTTGGTCTGGCTTGTTGTGCGATTGAAATGATGGCTGTAGGTTCCTCCCACTATGACTTGGACCGTTTCGGATCATTCTTCCGGACGTCACCGAGACAGTCGGACTGTATGATTGTGTCAGGGACTGTGACGAAAAAAATGGCACCGATTCTTCGCCGTTTATATGATCAAATGCCGGAACCGAAATGGGTAATTGCGATGGGATCGTGTGCAACAGCGGGCGGACCATATGTAAAATCATATTCCGTTGTTAAAGGTGTGGACCAAGTAGTCCCTGTAGATGTTTATATCCCGGGATGCCCTCCAAACCCGGCCGCTTTAATATATGGAATCAATAAGTTAAAGGAAAAGATTCGTTACGAAGCGAAGACTGGGAAGAAGGTGATGTAATCCATGAGCGGGGAGAAGGATCTCGAACAATTAAAGCGAGAAGCCGCTGAAAAGGCGAAGGCTGCTGCACTAGCGAGACGCCAGGCGAAGGAAGCCGGAGAAAACGCACCGAAGCCTGAAGCCACGTCAACCCCAGCAGGCGACGCTGATGATCTTGCAAAGAAAAAAGCTGCAGCAGCAGCGAAAGCCAAGGCAGCTGCACTCGCTAAAAAGCAACGTGAAGGAATCGAAGACGACCCAGCAGAAGCTCCAGCAGCGGAAGCGGCGGGCGACGCTGATGATCTAGCGAAGAAAAAAGCAGCGGCAGCCGCGAAAGCCAAGGCAGCCGCACTCGCCAAAAAGCAACGAGAAGGCATTGTTGAGGAAACGGTTGCACCAGCAGCGGAAGCCTCAGCAGATGGCGATGATCTAGCGAAGAAAAAAGCAGCGGCAGCAGCAAAAGCAAAAGCTGCAGCATTAGCGAAAAAGCAACGAGAAGGAATCGCGGACGAACCGGCAGAAGCACCAGCAGTCGAAGCGTCGGGCGGCGATGATGATCTAGCGAAGAAAAAAGCAGCGGCAGCCGCGAAGGCAAAAGCAGCTGCATTAGCGAAAAAGCAACGAGAAGGAACCGCGGATGAACCAGCAGCCGAAGCAGGGGGCGACGACGATCTAGCGAAGAAAAAAGCCGCAGCAGTGGCCAAGGCAAAAGCAGCGGCAGCCGCGAAACGTAAGGCAGCTGAGTTAGCCGGTGGAGGAGAAGCTCCTGCAGGCGGCGATGATGAAAAAGCGAAAGCAGTTGCAGCCGCAAAAGCGAAGGCCGCCGCAGCAGCCAAAGCCAAAGCAGCAGCCGCAGCGAAAGCGGGCGGTGCAACAGCAGGTGGCGATGACGAAAAGGCGAAAGCCATCGCAGCGGCGAAGGCAAAGGCCGCCGCGGCAGCAGCAGCCAAGGCGAAAGCAGCCGGCAAAGCAGGCGATGCACCAGCACCGGCAGTCGAGGAAACTGCGTCACCAAATCAGCCATTCCTGGATAAATACCGAAAAGTGATTGAGGAAAATCTGGGCGCTGAGGTTTTAGAAGATTCTTATATTAATAAACTGTCCAAAGACGTTCCAACCCTCGTGGTAAAACGTGAATCCTACTATAAGCTTGCACAATTTTTAAAATACAATGAACTGTTAGGATTCGATTATTTATCGGAGATCCATGGAACCGATTTTCAAACACATATGGAAGTTTATGCTCATCTTTACTCATACAAAAACCGTCAATCCGTCGCTGTCAAAGTGAAAATTGACCGGGATGAACCAACCATCGAGTCCGTCACGCCAATTTGGGCCGGTGCGGAATGGGCAGAATGTGAAGCTTATGATTTGCTTGGAATTAAGTTTACAGGACATCCGGATTTACGTCGGATTTTGCTCGGAGAAGATTGGGTTGGCTATCCACTAAGAAAAGATTATGAGCCTTATGATGTCGAGGTGTAACCAATGATCAGAACAGAAGAAATGCTGTTAAACGTAGGTCCTCAGCATCCAAGTACGCACGGAGTATTCCGGCTGGTGGTAAAAATCGATGGGGAGATTATTACCGAAGCAACACCGGTCATCGGTTATTTGCACCGCGGAACAGAAAAACTAGCTGAAAACCTGCAATATACACAAATTATTCCTTATACGGACCGGTTGGATTATGTCTCCGCCATGACCAACAACTATGTACTTTGTCACGCAGTTGAAACGATGATGGGAATTCAAATACCTGACCGTGCTGAATATTTACGTATTCTAGCAATGGAATTAGGCCGGGTTTCAAGCCACCTTTTATGGTGGGGGACATTCCTCCTCGATATGGGGGCCGTCAGTCCCTTCCTATTTGCCTTTCGCGATCGCGAAATGATTCTGAATTTCCTAAATGAGCTTTCCGGTGCCCGCTTAACTTTCAACTATATGCGTGTCGGCGGCGTCAAGTGGGATGCTCCAGAAGGCTGGGTAGAACGAGTAAAAGACTTTGTCCCATACTTGAGAGAGCAAATTAAAGGATATCATGAACTTGCGTCCGGAAATGAAATTCTCCTTACCCGTATTAAAGGTGTCGGAACATATTCAAAAGAAGATGCCATTAATTACTCGCTAAGCGGTGTCAATCTTCGCAGTACCGGTGTCAAATGGGATCTGCGTAAAGATGAGCCATATTGCATTTACGACCGCTTTGATTTTGACATACCAGTCTTGGATAGCGGTGATGTATTGGCGCGCTACCATTTACGCTTATTAGAAATCGAAGAATCTCTAAAAATTATCGAGCAAGCATGCGACCAATTCCCGAAAGATGGGGATATTCTCGCAAAGGTACCAAAAATCATTAAAGCACCAAAAGGTGAAGGATTTGTCAGAATCGAAGCACCACGTGGAGAAATTGGTGTTTACATCAACAGTGATGGAAAGAAAGAGCCATACCGTCTAAAACTAAGAAGGCCATCTTTCTACAATCTGCAAATTCTCCCGAAATTATTAAAGGGAGAAAACATTTCAAACCTCGTTGCCATTTTAGGGGGCATTGATATAGTCCTTGGGGAGGTGGACGGCTGATGATAAATGATTTACTCCAGTCTAGTCCCGGTTTGTTTAATTTCTTAATCTTCTTTTTACTAGGAGCGATCTTACTTTTAGTCGTACTGGGCTTCGTAACCTACGGAATCCTGGCAGAACGTAAAGTCATGGGTTACATGCAGCTCCGCCACGGTCCAAATCAAGTCGGCGGCCGCTGGGGACTCTTGCAAACCGTTGCCGACGTCTTGAAGCTATTATTAAAAGAAGATATTATCCCGAAACTTGCAGACAGGCCATTATTTATTTTGGCACCGGTAATTGCTTTTGCACCGTCTTTCATGGTGTTGGCAACGATTCCGTTTACCGACAAATTTCAATTTGCCGATATTGGTGTCGGCTTGCTCTATTATATTGCCGTTTCAGGATTAACGACGCTCGGTGTTGTTACAGGTGGCTGGGCATCCAATAACAAATACGCACTCCTTGGAGCCATGCGTGCGGCTGCGCAAATGATTTCATACGAAATTCCGCTTGTCATGTCCGTACTCGGAATTATTTTGCTCACCGGCAGCTTGAACTTAAACGATATCGTGCACCAGCAAAGTCATGGCTGGTTTATCCTGCTACAGCCAGTAGCCTTTATCGTCTTTTTAATTGCATCAGTAGCAGAATTAAATCGGACACCATTTGACTTACCCGAATCCGAAAACGAACTTGTTGCCGGATACCACGTTGAATATTCAGGATTTCGCTGGGCATTCTTCATGCTGGCTGAGTATGTGTACCTATTTGCGATGACGTCACTGATCGTGACCATCTTCCTTGGCGGCTGGCTGCCACCCTTCCATTTCCTTGGATTTATCCCAGGAGCCGTTTGGTTCGCACTCAAATTCGCCGTTGTCCTTTTCGTCTACATCTGGTTCCGTGTAGCGTTCCCGCGTCTGCGTGCCGATCACTTGATGGAAATGGGCTGGAAAATATTACTGCCAGTATCCCTGGCAAACATTTTCCTAACCGCCTTAATCAAAACCTTATTTTTCTAAAAAGGAACTCATTTCTTCTCGGCAAGACTTGAGTTTTCCAATACCTTGACTGCCTCGCGTTTGGCAGCAAAGCAAACTTTAAAATGATAAAAGGGGTGAAAAACGTGCTTGGATTAGCAAAAGGCTTGAAATATACCCTAAAACAATTAACAAAAGAAAAGGTCACCTATGACTATCCGAAAAAGCCGCTGCCACTGCCTGACCGGTTCCGCGGCATTCAAAAATTCTATCCGGAAAAATGTATCGTCTGTAACCAGTGCATGAACATTTGCCCGACAGACTGCATTGATTTAATTGGCAAAAAACACCCGGATCCAACGAAAAAAGGGAAAATCATCGATACCTATGATATTAACTTTGAAATCTGCATCCTTTGTGATCTATGTACAGAGGTATGCCCGACCGAAGCGATTATCATGACCAATAACTTCGAGCTTGCTGAATACAGCAGGGATGCTTTATTTAAAAACCTTGAATGGTTAGATGAAAACGACGAAAACATACGGCAGGTGAATAAACCATGACATTTTCAGGCGAGTTTCTCGCATTTTTGGGTCTTGCCTTGGCTGCGGTCATCGGTGGTGTGCTGCTCTTAAACCTGACAAAGGTTATGCACATGGTCGTTGCCCTCATATTCACTTTCGTTGCCATTGCCGGCATCTATGTTTTGCTGTCAGCAGAATTCGTCGCAGCTGTGCAAATCTTAATTTATTCAGGTGCGATTACCATCATTATGCTTTTTGGAATCATGTTAACGAAGCATGACGATGAAAGTGAACCAACAACAGGCAAGCTCCGAAAGTTTCTATTGTTCTTAGGGGTTGTAGGCTTCGCCTTTGCCGTATACATTGGGATCTATAACTTCAATATCGAACAAGTTCCGACCACTTTGCATGAAAATAACACCATGCAAATCGGTAAAGCCCTTTACTCCAAATGGGTAATTCCATTTGAGTTAACTTCTGTTTTACTTTTAGTGGCATTGGTTGGGGCGATTGTTTTAGCGAAAAAAGACAAGAAGGAGGCGGACGACGAATGAGTTCAGTTCCTGCTTCAGCCTTCCTGGCCCTTGCGCTGATTCTATTTTGCATCGGATTGTACGGTGCCTTAACAAAACGCAACACCGTGATTGTCCTAATCTCGATTGAATTAATGCTGAATGCTGTCAACGTCAATCTGGTTACCTTCAGTAAATACGGCTTAGCACCGTCCATTACCGGACAAATCTTTGCCCTATTTGCCATCTGTGTAGCCGCAGCCGAAGCAGCCGTCGGATTAGCCATCCTCATTTCGCTTTACAACAACCGTAAGACGGTGAACATTGACGAAATGAACAAATTGAAAAATTAATCTAACGTAAGGTTTTTAGCTGGAAAATCCTGAGCATTTTGTGAATGAATGCGCAGGTAGTGTTTTATAATCTGTGATGAGGTAAGTGGGCTTATCCACACCTTTATCTGTCCTGCTATTTTTAGCGGGCCCAATCTGACGCGCAATTTTATAAAATTTACAGCGGTAGCGCGTTTAAAAAAGGGGATCGTGATATTGATGGAAAATGCATGGATCATACCGCTTTTCCCGCTATTATCGTTTGTGCTCCTGCTTCTTTTCGGGAAGCGCCTGAAGGAGGCGAGTGCATATGTGGGAATTCTGCTCACATTGGCATCGCTTGTTTATTCGGTGTTAGTGCTCTTTGAACGCTTCACAGAGCCAACCTATATGACAAAGGCAGACTGGCTGACGATAGGAGATCTTCATTTAACAGCGGGCTTTGAAGTGAACCAATTAAATGCATTAATGCTAGTGATTGTATCGCTCGTAAGTTGCTTAGTACATACCTACTCAAAAGGGTACATGCATGGTGACGAGCGGTTCCACGTATTCTATGCCTATTTAGGACTATTTACCTTTGCAATGCTTGGTCTGGTCATTTCACCAAACCTTTTGCAAACCTATATTTTCTGGGAGCTTGTCGGGGTCGGTTCCTTCCTCTTAATCGGTTTTTATTTTTACAAAGAAGAGGCAAGGGCTGCTGCCAAAAAAGCCTTCATCATGACCCGTATCGGGGATGTTGGACTTTTAATCGGGATGATCCTCTTGTTCTGGGAAACGAAAAGCTTTGAATATAGTGAAATTTTTGCTGCCGTACAAAACGGTGCAGTTTCACAATCGATGATCACCTTAACAGCTATTCTGATCTTTATCGGGGCTGTTGGTAAATCAGGTCAGTTCCCGCTACATACGTGGCTGCCTGATGCGATGGAAGGCCCGACACCAGTTTCGGCCTTAATCCACGCCGCAACAATGGTTGCTGCCGGGGTTTACTTAGTTGCAGCACTATTCCCATTGTTCTTAGCAAGTAAAACAGCGCTGCTTGTCATTGCCGTTATCGGCGGGATTACAGCGATTTTTGCCGCAAGCATCGGTCTTGTGCAAACAGATATTAAACGGGTATTAGCCTATTCAACGGTCAGCCAGCTTGGCTACATGATGCTTGCCCTCGGATCTGCCGGCTATGTGGCGGGTGTGTTCCACTTAATGACACATGCATTCTTTAAAGCGCTCTTGTTCCTTGCAGCAGGTAGTGTCATCCATGCGGTGCATACGCAAAACATCGAGGAAATGGGCGGTCTTTGGAAAAAGCTTCGTCTGACAGGACCATTATTCTTAATCGGAACACTTGCCATCAGCGGTGTGCCGCTTTTATCAGGTTTCTTCAGTAAAGATGAAATTTTAGCGGCTGCATGGGCAGATGGACATTATGTCCTATTCTTGTTGGCGCTGATTGCAGCATTCTTTACAGCATTTTATATGTTCCGCCTGTTCTTCATGGTATTTACCGGAGAAGCACGAGGAGATCAAAAACATGTTCACGAATCGCCTTCCAATATGACGATTCCAATGATCATTCTTGGCGTCTTAGCGATTATTGGCGGTTACGTGAATACACCATGGTTTGGAACCTTCTTTGGCGATTGGCTAGTGGATGGAAACGAAGTGCTTGCACACCACGCCCATGCGGAAGGTCCAGGATGGATTATGCCTGCTGCAACCATTGTATCCTTACTTGGAATATACCTTGCATGGTTGATCTACGGTAAACGCTCCATATCGCGCAACTGGTTGAGTGGAACCGGCGACATGCTTCATACGATTTTGTTAAACAAATATTACATCGACGAATTTTACCAAATGACAGTGGTTGCTGTTACAACCGGAATCAGCTACTTCCTCAAGTTCATTGACACCTTTATTGTTGAGGGAATTGTGAAGGGTGTTGTCGGATTTGTACAGGGACTTGGAGCATCCGGTTCAAAAATGCAGACCGGACAGGTTCAAACCTATGGTGCGGTTGCCTTCGTGGGTCTTGCCGTTCTAGCTGTCATCTTTGCGTTAACAGGGGGGTACTTAAAATGAATCTAACATCCGTTCTTTCAATCCTAGTATTCTCCCCGTTACTAGGGATTGTGATTTTAGCATTCATGCCAAAGACAGCGGAAAAAGCAATCAAAGCGATTGGCTTCCTTGCTACATTGCCGGCCTTGCTCCTGGCACTTGCCGTGTATTTACATTATCAAGCAGGTAAAAACCTAGCGGACTTTTCCGTATCGGTTCCATGGATTAAATTTGGGAATCTAACCGGTGCCGCAAAGGATTTGTTATCTGTTCGTTACGAGCTTGCAATTGGCGGCTTTCAGCTGTTATTAGTTGTATTAACAGCAGTCATTGCAACGTTGTCAGCAATCGGCGCTGCTAAATTTGTGAAAAAAGAATGGAAAGGCTACTTCATGCTGTTCCTTCTTTTAGAAATTGGGATGCTCGGTGTGTTTACAGCGGAAAACCTAATTTTGTTCTTTATCTTCTTCGAGGTAACATTAATTCCAACCTTCTTCCTAATCGGAAAATGGGGTTATTTTGAAAAAGAAAAAGCCGCATTCAGCTTCTTAATCTACAATGGATTAGGATCAGCGGTATTATTAATCGCCATTATGATCTTGTTTTCAAAAACAGGAACAACGAATATCGAGCAATTACAGCATATTGTTAATGTCAAAGGCGGCCCAATTTCGGGTGATTTAAAGATGGGTTTGTTTATTGCCTTGCTGATTGCCTTTGGTGTGAAATTACCGATTTTTCCATTGCACAGCTGGATGCTGCGCGTTCACGTACAAGCACCGCCGTCAGTGGTAATGATTCACTCTGGTATTCTACTAAAGATCGGTGCGTACGGTTTGATTCGTTTCGGAATGGGAATCTTCCCGGCGCAGTTTGACAAGCTTGCCGTCATGCTCGCAATCCTTGGGGTAATCAATCTCTTGTATGGTGCTTTCTTGGCATTCATTCAATCAGACTTCAAAATGGTTTTGGCCTATTCTTCGATTTCTCACATGGGAATCGTGTTAATCGGTCTTGCGGCGATGAATGAAGCGGGTATTCAAGGAGCGATTTTCCAAGTGGTTTCCCACGGGTTAATCTCAGCCTTATTGTTCTTCCTTGTCGGTGTGTTCTACGAGCGCACAGATACATCTTTAATCGAAAATCTTGGCGGGATGGCGAAGGGGATGCCGCGGGCTGCGGGTTTCTTGCTTGCTGGTGGTCTTGCGTCACTAGGACTTCCTGGTATGTCCGGATTCGTCAGCGAATTCATGGCGTTCCTTGGCTTGTTCAAAGAAATGCCGGTGATTGCCGCTGTTGGGACAATCGGAATTATCATGACGGCCGTTTATTTACTTCGTGCGGTTCTAGGGATTACCTATGGCCAGGCACATCGTGAATTTACCGCTGTTGTCGATCTAAAAGGTGTTGAAATGGTACCGGTTGTTGTTTTGATCGTTTTAATCGTGTTAATCGGTGTTTATCCAAGTGTTCTAAGCTCACCACTTCATGCCACACTTGAAACTATATTGCTTGGGATAGGAGGGTGATGAAGGATGGATATCAAAGCATTGGAATCATTTAATTGGGGCGCTATGACACCGGAATTCATCATCGTCGGTGTTGCCGCCGTCCTAACCCTTCTTGATTTATTTATGCCGAAGAATCAGGATCGCAGGATTCTTGGCTGGATTAGTATTGCCGGGATTTTTGCCGCATTGATTTCGGTCATTAGTGTGATTGATCAAGGAACGGTATCCATTTTAAATGATACCTTCCGCCTCGATGGTTTCGGCAAGGCGTTCAAGGTTCTGCTTTTAGTTGGTGCCGGATTAGTAATGTTCTTAGCGGTCAGCTATGAACCAAAAGACGGCATGAAAGAATATCACGGCGAGTTTTTCTATCTGTTTTTAACAGCCTTGCTCGGCGCGATGGTCATGACTTCAAGCGGAGACTTGATTACATTATTTATCGGTCTTGAATTACTATCAATTTCATCTTATATCCTTGCAGGGATGCGCAAACGCAATGACGCCTCGAATGAATCAGCAATGAAATACGTCATCAATGGCGGGATTTCAACTGCGATTACCTTGTTCGGGATGAGTTATGTGTACGGCTTAACAGGCACAACGAATTTGCTATCAATTGCCGGACAGCTGCAAAGTCTTGCGGATGGTCAGCATGTCTACCTGCTAGGCTTAGCATTTTTGATGATTTTCGTGGGTTTATCCTTTAAGCTTGCGGCTGCACCTTATCATATGTGGGCGCCAGATGTTTATCAGGGAGCACCAACACCTGTTACCGCATTTTTGAGCGTTGTTTCCAAAACAGCCGGTTTCGTGATTGTCATCCGTATTTTGTTATCCGTATTCGGCGTGGCTGCATCGGAAGGGCCTGGTTCTGCACCAATTTTATATAAAATGCAGGATTACATCAGCTTTATCGCGGCAGCAACGATGATTATCGGTAACGTCGTTGCCTTGAAACAGACGAATATTAAAAGAATGTTTGCTTACTCAAGTATTGCCCATGCCGGTTACATCCTTGTGGCATTTGCATCGATGAACTTTATCATGTTCGATGCCATCTGGTTCTACTTACTAGCGTACTTGTTCATGAATCTTGGCGCCTTTGCTGTGATTCAATTAGTTTCGGAAAAAACAGGTACCGAGCGGATTGCCGATTATGCAGGTCTTTATCGCCGCTCGCCGGTTCTTGCGGTTGCGATGGGAATTTTACTTGTTTCGTTAGCAGGTTTCCCGGGCACTGCTGGATTTATCGGAAAGCTTAATATCTTTATTGGAACATTTGCGGGTGAATCCCACTATGTATTAGCGTCGATAATGATCGCCACAACGGTTATTTCGTACTTCTACTATTTCGGTGTCATGACGCAAATCTTCTTCCGTCCGGCTGCCGACGAAAGCAAATTCAATATTCCATTTGGAATCTTGGTTGTCTTAATCGTCGCTGTCGTGGCATCCGTGCTATTCGGAGTCGCGCCAAACCTGGCTTTAGACTTCTTGCACAATCACTTCAACCAATTTGCAGACTTTTTGCAATAAAAAAAGAGGCCCGCGGGCCTCTTCTTTTTATTTAGCGCTCGATTTCATCCTTTACTTCACCATAGCCTTCTTTTAGTTTTCCTTTTGCCTTATCAACTTTTCCTTCCGCTTCCTTGGAGTGGTCGTCCGTTAATTTACCCCATTGCTCCTTGGCTTCTCCTTTGACCTGGTCAAGATTGCCTTTTACTGTTTCTTTATTCATGTTAACTTCCTCCTTTGATTTGGTTTCGATTGATAAATACCCCTTTGAAAATGGATTAAACCTGATAAGTGGAAATGTTTAGAAGCAAAATGGAGGGGTAGTACATATAGCAAGCAAATGTGAAAAAGGAGATGGAAAAATGAATCTAAATCAAATGATGAATGGTTGGTCCTACTACCTCCAGCAAATCCCGAATGTATTGCTTGCACTTCTCGTCCTACTGGTAGGCTGGCTTGTTGCAAAAGCGATTGGTAAGGCAGTCGAAGCGGGGTTAAAGAAAACAAATCTCGATAATAAGCTATTCTCTAATTTTGGAAAAAGAAAGGTTTCATCAGAGGTCATTATCGGAAAAATCGTTTACTATCTTTTACTAGTCTTCGTCTGGATTATCTTCTTTAATATGCTGAACCTCGGCTTGATTGCAGCACCACTTGTCAAAATGGTCTCCACTTTGACAGGGGCAATCCCAAATCTATTAAAAGCAGCTTTGATTTTGTTGCTGGCTTGGGTCGTTGCCTATCTAGTTCGGATGCTCTTTATTAAAATGGCTTCCATGTTTCATTTCGAACGCCGCCTTGTAAAATGGAAAATGAATAAGAGTGAAGTGGATGCTTTTAATGTAGTAAATAGTATTGCAAAAGGGCTTTTCTATTTTATCCTGTTGCTATTTTTACCGGCCGTACTAGGAGCATTACATATGGAGGGGATTTCGGATCCATTCTCACATGCTCTAAGCTCAATGTTATCGTTTATTCCGAAGCTGTTTGCTGCAGCACTAATAGGATTCATAGGCTGGCTGATTGCCAAGATCGTTCGTGATATTTTAACGAATCTATTAAAGAGTATTGGAATGGATTCAATTGGCCAGCGAATGGGGCTGATGGATAATCTATCAGGTGTGATTGGGAATATCGCGTTTGTACTCGTGTTAATTCCTGCAATTATTTCTGCGTTGGAAAAACTGGATCTAAAAGGGATTTCCGACCCGGCGATTGCAATGCTTCATGATGTACTGACACTCATTCCAAATATCGCAGTGGCCATCATCTTGATTTTAGCAGGTCTATGGGTAGGGAAATGGTTAGAAAAAATGGTAGCACGAATGCTATGGCGTTTAAAGTTTGATAGTCTATTTCACCAAATGGGCATCGGTTCATTAACTCCGGAGCAATCAAAATATACTCTGTCACAAATGGTTGGATTGCTCGTAAAAATCGTGGTCGTCCTGTTATTTACAGCAGAGGCCTTGCAAATTGTCCATTTAAATTTCTTGGTTACACTAGCATCGGGTGTGATTGCCTATTTACCAATGCTGTTGGCAGCGATTGTCATCCTCGGAATTGGCTTATATTTGGGTCAATTAGTCGAGCGTGTCTTGCAGAATGTTCTGCAGCACCGCTATGCACGTACGCTTGCAGCGGTAGCGAAATATACAATTTTTGCGATTACCGTGTTTATGGCATTGGATCAATTGGGTGTGGCTCATTCGATTGTGAATGCTGCGTTTATCCTCGTTTTAGGCGGCTTGGCGCTCGCGTTTGGTCTCGCATTTGGGATTGGCGGCAAGGAGTTTGCCGGGAAATATTTGCGAAAGCTTGATGAAAAGCTGAGTGAGGGGAAAAATAATTAAAGGTTGATTTTCCGAATCCTTGGGTGGATTCGGATTTTTTTGATTCGCGGATAAATGTCTTCAAACCGCGGATAAACTACTTAGAAACGCGGATAAATTTAGTAATGGTGTAATTTTTACGAAAAAAAAGCTGAAAAAGTCCTCAAAGGAGTTCTATTTCAACTTCTTTTTCATTCATCATCATCAGATCTTGATGAAAAGTTTCATAAATAGCCTTTTTTGTGCCATATACCAGGACTTGATCGCCTTCATGGAGAGGTGTATCAAATAAATTTCTTCTAATTTTCACCTTGCCGCGTTGGATAAACAAGATATTGAGCTCTAGTTGATTCAAGTCTTCTATCATTTGATTAAAGGTATTTCTAGCAAGCTTGGATTCTCTGAAAATAGGAAGATAAAGCAAAACATCTTCATTATTTTTCAAAAAAACCTCCCGGACCGGTAAATCAGCGAGCTCTACATTCTGTTTCATTTTTCGATTAAATAAGCTTGATAGTTTCCGCTGCATCCAGGTTAATTTAAGAGCCAGATATACGCACAAAACCACAGTGGCGAGGATAAAAATCTCCTTTGCCTGCAGACCCTTCGATAAAAACTGACTGATTGATGAGATGATCACAGCTAAAGAAAAGGCTCCAAACAAGATTAGAAAGATTGCTAGCTTGCGGCGGATGGGGTGTCCTAGTATGAGTTCCGATTCATCGGTGGTAAATCCCGTTCCGGTCATCAAGGAAATGACCTGAAACCGGGAAATCTCTACCTTCAGGCCAGTTAGCCGAAACAAAACCACAAAAATTTCAATGACAGCGACAATAATGATGAAATAAATGAGCAAAAAGAGTAGTGTCATTTTTCACCTCTCATAAAAATAGTTGGGGCAGCTTTCGCCCCAACTATTTATTGAATCTTCTCGTTATAGAATTTTACTGAGTACATTGCGCCTTCATCCACCATTTTATTATCCTCGAAATCATGTGGAAGTGGGTGCCCGCCTTTATGAATTGGAAGTTGTTCACTTTTTTCAAAAACAGTCGGTTTAATCTTTCGTTTCCATTCTCTTAAAAGATTTTCTGCCTTAATGCGATTTGGTTTATTGGATAACCATATTGCCGAAGCGCCAACTCCTGCCACCACGAGTGATGTCATTCCAATACTGCGTTTCATAGTATCCTACCTCCTCAAAATTTTGAAGCTTATTTATCCTTACCCGCTTTTTTAGAGGATGAAACGTTTTACTGACCATAAAAACGGGGATTAACTAGAAAAAAGGAGATTGCGATGGAAAAAGTGTTGGGTGAGAACAAATGGAAATGGTTTCAATTAAATAAATGCGAGATTGAACGTGGGGCGACGGAGGGGCTTGAAAGCGAATGGCTGGAGCGGATTCGGAAAAATAAGAGTAACTGCCTTCGGGTCGAAGTCCTGGAAAATGGCGAAAAGGCAGTACATGCCTCACTGATTTATCAGCAAAGCTTTGAAGAGGAACAAGATAATAAGATTTTCCATTTCTATTTGACGAATGACAAATGGGTATCGGTTGATCTTGATTTGAGCTCTTTTCCGTTAAAAGGTATGGACAAGACGGAAACGGCGGTTGATGGCTTTTTACTCTTTTTGGGAGAGTTGCTGAATGAAATGTTAGTAGAAATTGACCAATTTGAGGAATCGCTTAAAACCTTGATTTGGAGCGTTCGTAAACGAAATGAAACGAGGATTCTTGAACTGTTGTACCGCCAAAGGCATGAGTTATTGGTGTGGAAAAATCTCTTAATCCCAATAAAGGAGTTGATCATGGCGATTGAGGAGGTCAATCTTCATAAGGGTGGGAATGAGGAGATTTATTTCTGTAGCGCTAAGCGGATGGAACGGGCCTTTGCGCTTCTGAATGAGTATGAACATGAGCTCGATTCGATGATTAATTTGGAAGAGGTCATTTCCTCCCATCGCGGTAATGAAATTATGAAAACCCTAACGGTGATCACGACGATTTTTACCCCGATCATGGCGTTTGGGGCCCTATGGGGAATGAATTTCAAGCATATGCCGGAGCTTGGTTGGAAGTATGGATACCTTTTTTCTATTATTCTTACGATTATTTCAACGCTCCTTCTCTATGGTTATTTAAAAATAAAAGGCTGGACAGGCGATTTGTTGAAAGGGAAAAGAAAGGGTTCGTTTTTTAAATAGTGTGTTTAAGAACTAGAAAAGGGTGGTATTACAATATTAAGGCTAACAAAGGAAGAGGGTGGTTGAAGTATGCAGCTGCAACTTCAGTAAGTGCTCGTGAAAAGGCAGGAAATGAAAGGCAGCAATTTGAATAAATGAGGAGGAATGGAAAATGGCTAAGAATTTATATGATGAAAAAACTATTAAGGAAACAGGTCTTCAAGAGGGAAATAACCATAATGATAGAGAAGTAGATCAGACCCAGCGGGAAAATGAGGATAGAATGAGGAGAACCGCTTCACAGTATGATGATGAAAAATACCAATATCAGAAAAGCCAAAATGGTGGGGAATCCGATTCTGGTTATAATATTGAGCAAAATAGGGATTAGGAAATATTCTTCGGGATTTCCCGGAGTTGTATAAATAGATAAGCGAGAGACCGAGCTGTCTCTCGCTATTTTCGTACGAGTGTCATGCTATGATAAAACTAGATACATAGGAGGAATTAACGAAAAGGGGGGAGACGATGAATATTGTCATTGTGGACGATAATCTGACGAATTTAATGATTATCGAAAAAATCCTGCAAAAAGACGGCTATGATCGGATCGTCAAGCTTTCATCTGCCAAAGAATTATATGACTATTTGCAGCTGGATGGGCCGAAGACGGCGGAGGTCGCGGTCGATTTGATTTTGCTGGATCTGATGATGCCGGAAATTGATGGTGTGGAGGCGTGCAGGACCATTCTCGCAGAGGAGCGCTATCATGATCTACCGATTATTTTTGTAACAGCAATGGGAGATTCCTATAAGATGGCGGAGGCAATGGATGCCGGAGCACTTGATTATGTGATGAAGCCGATCAATAAAATTGAGCTGCTGGCGAGGATTCGTTCTGTCCTCCGTTTAAAACAAGAGAAGGATTTACGAAAGGAACGCGACCGGCGGATTCAGTTTGAGTTGGATTTGGCGAAACAGGTTCAGTTAAGCATGCTCAGTCATCCGATTCAGGAGGAGAAGGTATCGATTTCGGCGGTCTATCGTCCATCCTTCGAGCTTGCTGGTGATTTGTATGCCTGGCACCAGATTAGCCCTAACCGCTATGCTGTGATTTTGCTCGATATGATGGGGCATGGGATTTCTTCTTCGCTCATGTGTATGTACATCTATTCTGTTTTAAAGGATACGATTGTAGAGTTTGGTGATCCGGATTCGGTGATGAAGGAGCTGAATCGCCGGATGAATCAGCTTCATTTCCCGGATAGTTTGATCAACTATTATTTTACCGCGATATATTTTGTCCTTGATACGGAGCAGCAGACGATTGAGTATGTAAATGCGGGCCATCCGGCGGGGATTGCGATTGTTGATGAGGAAGTGAAGCTTTTGACAGAAGGTTGCTGTGCAATTGGATTTTTTGAGGATATTGAGGTAACAAAAGGGGTTATTCACTATTCGGATGAGGCGCGGCTGTTATTGTTTACGGACGGATTGTCGGAATGGTTGGAGGAGGAGTATGAGGATACGACTTCGAACATTGTTCGGACGTTGCAGGAAAAGGAAAACGATACTCCTGCGTTGATCCTCCAGCAAATCCAGCAAAGCGCCGAGCCGCTGAATGTGCCAAAGGATGATATGTGCTTGGTGATGATTTCAGCGAAGGCGTGATTTTAGTCGAACGAAACAGCACAAAAAAACGTACACCCTCGTGTACGTTTTTTAATCCTTTACCCTTCCAAAAAGGCCTCTAGCATCCAGCGGTGCTTCTCAAGCGACGTCCGAATCGCAATAAACATATCGGCTGTCGGTTGATCATCATGATCCTCCGCGACCGTAATCCCCTCTGTCAACTCACCGCAAATCATCTCAAAGTCCTCAGCCAGCGTTTTCACCATTGCCGAAGTATCTTCATCACCAGAAGCCTCCTTAACTGAAGCCAGCCCCAATTGTTCCTTCAAGGTTGCCGTTGGCAGCGTGCGCAGCGACAGCATCCGTTCCGCAATCGTATCAAAATGAAGCCCAGCTTCCTTATACAACTCTTCAAACTTAAGGTGCAGCGTGAAAAACTGTTCGCCTTTGACATACCAGTGATAATGATGCAGTTTCATATACAGTACCGAGAAATTCGCCACCTGCTGATCCAGTGCCTCAGTAAGCTGGGCGGTTTTGTCTTTTGTTTTTGTATTTGCCATAAAAAATCACTCCATTCACTTGATATCTATTCAATACCCGCCCATCCTCCTGCTTAAACAAAATACAAGTTTACAAGAATATTTCAGAAGTTTTTCAAATTGGTAAAATCCGCCTAACAATAGTCGTAAACGCCAAAATCAACATGAAAAATATGGTAGAATTATGGCGTTATCCTTGTCGAATGATACCGGGAAGAGGGCGATGATCATAAAAAATATCAAATTCAATATTCAAGCAAAAATCATTACAGGCTATTTAACCATCCTGATTTGCCTAGGGATATCGCTTCTAATCGTGAATGCTAGAATGACAGATTTACAGAAGCAGGCAGACTTCGTTTCCAGTCATGATATTCAGGTACACGACTTGGTCAATCAGCTGCAAAAAAATGTCCTTAATATGGAAACTGGCATGAGAGGCTATGTGATCACGGGAGATAGTCAATATCTCGAACCATATAAGGAAGGAAGCCGAAGCTGGCTGGATAATTACAATAACCTTCACTCTCTATTAATGTATAACACCAACCAGAAGCATAACCTCGAGGAAATCAAACCGCTGATCCAAAGCTGGATCAAAGATTCCGGGGAATATGTGATCGAGGCGAAAAAAGCAAATGATTCGGCCGCATTAAATCAGCATTTTAAAGAAAACACCGGGAAAAAACTGACCGACCAGCTCAATACACAATTTGATTCCTTCCTTAAGGAAGAAAAGCAGTTGACGGCGGAACGGATTGATAAACTCAATCAAAATAATATGAATTTAAGAATTACCTTTTATACGATTATCATCTTAGTAACCATCATCACATTAGTAACAGCCTTTTCGCTGGGGAACTCGATTGTAAAAACGATCAGGCAGGTTGTGAGAACGATTCAAAGTATCACTGAATCCAAAGTTGACCTTTCCACACGCATAAAAGTGAAAACCCATGATGAGACCCGTGACCTGGCCGATGCGATGAACAATCTCCTCAGCAGTTTGGAGAAGCAAAGCTGGATCCAGAAAAGTATGACGGAAATTTCGACAATGTATCAGGGAATCACCGATATAACCGTGCTAGCCCAAACCTTTATCACAAAGCTTGCCCCGTTGCTCGATGCTGTTTATGGGGTCGTCTATTTGCGGAAGGCGGATGGTCAAGGCGTTCATTTTGTCAAAACAGCGGGCTATGCGATTAAGGATCAGGATGTTGCCTCAAGCTTTCGTCTAGGGGAAGGACTTGTGGGACAGTGTGCCCTGGATCAAAGAATTTTTCTGATAGACACCCTGCCTGAAGATCATATTAAACTAACCTCCGGCCTTGGAGCTTCCTCGCCGACTCATTTACTAGTTGCTCCGATTGTTGTAGAGGGCAAAGTCGAGGCAGTTATTGAATTCGCGGCACTTCAGCCGTTTCTTGCGCAGCACCTCACCTTATTGGACCTGCTTCAAGATAAATTTGGTTCATCAATTACGAGTGTGCTCGGACGGATGGAAGTAGAGAGACTGCTTAGTGAATCC
The DNA here is from genome assembly GCF_016107705.1 of Neobacillus cucumis. The sequence continues at coordinate 187,603 of NZ_JAEHGC010000004.1, read as the reverse complement.
CAGGTAATGACAGAGGAATTACAAGCACAATCGGAAGAACTTCAAGCGCAATCCGAGGAATTGCAAATGCAGCAGGAGCAGCTACAAATTTCCAATGACTATTTGGAGGAACAAAACCATTATGCCGAACAGCGGGCGGCAGAGCTGAAAAAAACGAAGGATGAATTAGTCGAATATTCGTTAAAGCTTGAGGAGAGCTCACAATATAAATCGGATTTCCTTGCGAATATGTCGCATGAGCTGCGGACACCATTGAACAGTATTCTCATTCTCTCGCAAATGCTGATGGAAAATAACGAGGAAATGGACAAGGCAGAGGTCGAGGAATATTCACGCGTGGTGTACACGGCCGGCGAGGATTTGCTGCGGCTAATTGATGATATCCTTGATTTATCGAAAATTGAGGCGGGAAAAATTGAAATTTTAACCGATGAAGTGAATGTCACAGAGCTTCCGCAACTATTAAAAAGCATGTTTGATCCGGTTGCTGCGAAAAAGAATGTGGCCTTTGAGGTCGAAACGCATCCGGATGTCCCTCCAGTCATCTCGACAGATGGACAAAGATTGCAGCAGATTTTAAAAAATCTTTTATCGAATGCCTTTAAATTCACTGAACAAGGGTCAGTAACGGTACGAATGGAGCTTGCCCCGCCAGACTTTGCAGAAAAATTAGAGGTAGAGGGACCCGTTATGGCGATTTCCGTAAGTGATACGGGAATTGGAATTCCTGCCGAAAAGCAGCAAATTATCTTTGATGCCTTCCAACAAGTGGACGGGACGACGAATCGTCAATACGGCGGCACCGGCTTAGGGCTTTCGATTTGTCGCGAATTTACCCGCTTGCTTGGCGGTTTGATTGAGTTAGAAAGCGAACCGCAGAAGGGAAGCACATTTACCATTTATATTCCGAGCAGACTTGAGTCTGAGGTACAGCAAGAGGAACAGGCACTTAAGGAGGTAGCAGCGGGGGTCAACGAAGTAGCAGTGACGCAAATTCCTTTTGAAAAAAAACCCCCGTCCTCTGAACACCTATTTAAAGGGAAAAAGGTCCTCCTAGTAGACGATGATGCTCGTAATGTTTTCGCCCTTGTGACAGCGCTTGAGCGAAAAGGAATGGTAGTACAAGTGGCTGAAAACGGGAAACGGGCATTGGATATCTTACGGGACAACACTGATTTTGATCTTATTTTTATGGATATTATGATGCCGGTGATGGGCGGCTATGAGGCGATGAAGGCAATCCGTCACGATCTAAAGATGGTCCATTTGCCGATTATTGCCCTAACCGCGAAGGCGATGAAAGGGGAACGCAGCAAATGTATGGAAGCGGGAGCCTCTGATTATATTATGAAACCATTAAATATTGATCAGCTCTTCTCGCTGATGCGGGTGTGGCTGACAGAGCAGGTGAACCAATCATGAGTGAATTAATCGTTGAAACGGAAGAATTTTCGCCGACAGAGCTGCAGAATATTGAAATGAATTTGCTGCTTGAAGGCCTCTATCAAATGCACGGATATGACTTTCGCGGCTATGTTCGAGCCTCACTATTCAGAAGGGTTACCAATCGCATGAAGATGGAAAGGCTAGAGACGATTACTTCATTATTGGAAAAAGTACTTCATGAGCCGGATTTTTTGGAGCGGCTGCTCAATGATTTATCGATTCGGATGACCGAAATGTACCGCGACCCCAGCTTTTTTGCGGCCTTTCGTCAGGAAGTGGTCCCATTGCTGCGCGAGCTTCCGGAAATTCGGATTTGGCACGCCGGCTGTGCAACGGGGGAAGAGGTTTACTCCATGGCAATTCTCATGCAGGAGGAGGGACTCGCGGAAAAAACGACCATCTATGCAACGGATATGAATGAACGTGCGCTAAAGGTGGCGCAAAAGGGAGCGTTCCCGCTGAAGAAAATGCAGCAATATACGAAAAATTATTTGGTTGCGGGGGGAAATAAGGCTTTTTCTGAATATTATACGACGGATCATCAGTTTGCTTATTTTTGCCCGAAGATGAAGGAGAAACTGATCTTTGCTCAGCACAATTTAGTAACGGACAGTTCATTTAATGAGTTCCATGTCATTTTGTGCCGGAATGTCATGATTTATTTTAACAGTGATCTGCAGCAGAACGTCCATCGCCTCATGTTCAACAGTTTGGCGGATGGAGGCTTTATTGGACTAGGCAGTAAGGAATCAATTTTGTTTCTCCCGAAAGACATTCATTATGAGGAATTCAATTCGCAGGAACGAATTTACCGGAAGCAATAAGAAACGGCCCTCTTTAAGGGCCGTTTCTACTAATCTTGCAGCGGGTCTTGGGTGAGGTTGTCTTCCCGTAACTCACTGCCTGTTTTTTGCTCCTTCATTTCTTTACCAAGCTTTTTCATTTCGTCCAAATTCTGAGCCATCGAACTATTATTGTTGGATGCAGCCTTTAAATCCTGAATAAAATGAGCTGATTTCACTTTTTCATCCATTGCCTATCACTCCTTTCTTTTTATATACCACCTATATTTGTTTTGAAACATTTTAGATATAGGCTGTTTTCGTATACTTTGTTGCTTTCATAATAATGGTTGATTTCTGCTCCAGGATGCTCGCTTTCCGCGGGGCGGGCGGTGAGCCTCCTCGTCGCTTTGCTCCTGCGGGGTCTCACCTGTCCCGCTGCTCCCGCAGGAGTCTCGCACCTTCCGCTCCAATCAACTTTATTAATTGAAGGTTTGTCTTATTCAAACCTATGTCAAAAAAACAATCTTTTAGAAAAAAGCTAAGATTTTTTTTAAAAAAGGTTTAGGGTCCCGTAGAGGCGGGTATGTAACAAATAAATAATCCAGAGGTGATCATGAAATGAATCTAAAAATAGATAAACATCAGAATAATGAAGAAACCTTTGTCCAAGTTTCCGGCGAAATTGATGCCTATACGGCACCGCAGCTAAGAGAAGAACTGCTGCCGCTGGCGGAAGGAAAAAACAAAACGCTAACCGTCAGCTTAAAAGATGTATCTTATTTAGACAGTACCGGACTTGGCGTGTTTATCGGTTTATTTAAACAATTGAAGAAAAATGGTGGAGAGCTGAAGCTGATTGATTTATCCGATCGGTTAAAACGACTCTTCGAAATTACTGGCATTAGCAACATTATTCATATTTCTGCAGATTAAAGGGTGGGGGACGATGAAACAAGTGATGGATTATATTGAAATGAAGATTCCTGCAAAACCAGAATATGTGGGGGTCATCCGATTAACCTTATCGGGGATCACGAGCCGGATGGGCTATACATATGAGGAAATTGAGGATATTAAAATTGCTGTAAGTGAGGCTTGTACAAATGCTGTCCAGCATGCCTACCGTGAGGACGAAGACGGGGAAATGGTGATAGGATTCGGGATTTACGAGGACAAATTAGAAGTAATGGTAGCGGATTATGGAAAGAGCTTTAATTTTGCCAAAACGAAACAGGAACTAGGCCCATACACAAAGTCAAGCACCGTGGATCAACTTGTAGAAGGAGGGTTGGGTCTCTATTTGATTGAAACGCTCATGGATGAAGTCCATGTAACGAACAAGTCCGGTGTAACGGTCTTCATGGTGAAGTATTTAAGTGGGGAGCGTGATAATCATGACACAACCATCTCAAGCCATGAAGCGAACTAAGGAGGAAATCAATGCACTGATTCGGGAGTATCAGCAGAATGAGAGCCCATCAGCTCAAACCGCGCTAACAGAACAATACACGGCCCTGATTGCAAGCCTTGCCAGGAAATATTCAAGGGGGAAACACTTTCATGAAGATCTCATGCAAACAGGGATGATTGGGCTATTGGTATCGATCAGAAGATATGATGAAAGTTTTGGCAAATCCTTTGAAGCCTTTTTAATTCCTACCGTCATTGGTGAAATTAAACGGTTTTTACGGGATAAAACCTGGAGTGTCCATGTTCCGAGGCGGATCAAGGAATTGTGGCCAAAGGTAAAATCTGTGGTGGACGAGCTCACTACTCTATACCAGCGTTCACCAAAAATCCAGGAAATTGCCGATCATATAGGGATTTCGGAAGAAGAGGTTTTAGAGGCCATGGAGATGGGGAAAAACTATCAAGCTGCGTCTGTTGATCAGCCAACGGAAACGGGATCTGAGGGCAGCACGGTTACACCGCTTGATATTATTGGCTCGCCTGATGAAGGTTTTGAAAAAGTGGACCAAAAGCTGGTACTTGAAAGCAGTCTTCATGTGTTATCGGATCGAGAGAAGGAGATCCTGCAGTGTACGTTTTTGGAGAATAAGAGTCAAAAGGTGACGGCCGAGCAATTGGGAATGTCGCAGATGCATGTTTCTCGTCTGCAAAAGAAGGCGATTGATAAACTGCGAAGGGAAATCGAAAGCAATGCCCATTAAGAATGAACATATGCCGGACGACTATTTTAATGGAAAATAGTTGTTCGGCATTTTTATTTGGTTGTGTTAAAGGACAATGTTGATTTTTGAACAACGTTGATTGGAGCGGAAATCAAAACCCAAGTTTAATAGAACCTTAAAAATAAATGACAAATATTTCATCATTAAACAGGTTAAAAAGCGTTTTGATCCCATGAAAAGGGGGTACATCTTAAACAAGGTTACAAAAACAAGCTAACCTGACAAAGTCAATATAGAAGGAGGTATATAGGATGGATCTGTTGAAAGTTGCTGAAAATACCTCAGTTTCTATCCAAAGCAGCGGGGAGACCTAGTGCTATAGGATTCATTTTCCAATCTGAAAATGAGAGCGGCACTTTGTTACTGAAAAGAAAAAGACCAATCAAAATTTAAGGGAGGAAATAAATATGGCTAACAATAATAATGATAATATGAGCATGGAAGAAAGAGGACGTAAGGGTGGACAAGCCACTGCAGAAAAACATGATAAAGAGTTTTTCCAAGAGATCGGTCGAAAAGGTGGAGAAGCCACAGCCGAGAATCATGATAAAGAGTTTTATCAGGAGATTGGCCAAAAAGGCGGAGAAGCCACAGCCGAAAATCATGATAAAGAGTTTTATCAGGAAATCGGCAGAAAGGGCGGAGAGGCCACAGCCGAGAATCATGATAAAGAGTTTTATCAGGAGATTGGCCGAAAAGGCGGAGAGGCCACCTCCGAAAATCATGATAAAGAATTTTATCAAGAAATCGGAGAAAAAGGCGGAAAGTCCCGCAGTAACCAACGTGATGATGATTAACCATTTTAAATAGAAGAAAACGACCAGAAAAGAGCTTGCACAAATTTGTGCAAGCTTCTTTACTATAGGGGGATTGCCTGGATGAAAAAACAAACAATCGAAATTGTCTTTGTGATATTCATCGTGATTCTAGGATATTTGGTGGTGTTGACAGACATTTCATTTAAGTGGAAAGTATTGTGCCTGTCATTCTACGGAGTAATTATTTTGATCACGATATTTTCCTTAATGCTTGAATATCGCTCGGCACAAAACACACTATTATGGATTTATATTTTATTGTTTTTACCGGTAATCGGGTATCTATTTTATTGGTACTCCGGTCAACTTTTATTAAAAGGAACTCTTTTTAAACGTAAGCGTGCAAACGACCGCGAAGTCCTCGAAGCCATTAATAAAGGGGTTAGGAAGATTGATTTTTCAAAGCTGAATCATCACCAGCAGTGTTTTGTCCGTTATCTTGAGAAGGTAAGAGTCACCCATACAGATACCCATACAAAAACAACGATATTAAAAAACGGGACAGAAACGTTTCAAGAAATAAAAAGAAGGCTGAAGGAAGCAAGCGAGTTTATTCATATGGAATACTACATTTTTCGGTCTGATCGATTAGGCAAGGAGATTATCGAGATTTTAATGGAAAAGGCAAAGGCGCGGGTGGAGGTACGCCTGATGTATGATGCGGTCGGAAGCGTTTCCTTATCAAGCTCTGATATGAACAGGATGAGGGAAGCTGGTATCCATATCCATCCCTTTAACCCGATTAGGAGTGGATTATTCAATCAAAGGTTTAATTTTCGTAATCATCGTAAAATCATTGTCATTGACGGGGAAATTGGCTTTGTCGGGGGACTGAACATCGGGGTGGAATATCTCGGAGAAGACGAAGATATTGGATTCTGGCGGGATACACATGTTGTTCTTAAAGGGGAAGCTGTTCAAACACTCCATGCGGTTTTTTTATTAGATTGGCTGGATGTTACTGGTGAAATGATTGTGAAAGATGAAAGGTATCAGAAGGTTATACCCGCAGAAGCAGATGGAATGGTGCATGTCGTGGCCACCGGGCCTGAAACGGAGGATATGAGTGATCATTACTATACGATGATCTCATGTGCAACAAAATCGATTTGGATTGCTTCACCTTATTTTGTTCCCAATCAGGCAATCCGGACGGCCCTTAGAATTGCGGCACAAAAGGGGATACAGGTCCGAATCATGGTACCAGAGAGAAATGATGGTTTCCTGACGCAATATGCTTCACAGTCCTATTTTCCGGAGGCCTTACGAAATAGGATTGAAGTGTACTTGTATCAAAAGGGATTTTTACATGAAAAAATAATGATTGTCGATGGGGACCTCGCGACGATTGGAACAGCCAATATGGATATGCGAAGTTTTCGACTGAACCTTGAAGTCAATTTGTTTTTAACAGGTACTGAATCGATCCAGGGTTTAATCGACCATTATGAGGAAGATTTACAGGATTGCTGCCGGCTTCGTCCTGTGGAATTTCATAAAAGAGGAATGGACGAAAGGGTGAAGGAATCCTTTGCCCGGTTGTTTTCGGGAGTATTATAAAAGCGAAAGAGAGGCTGCATTTGCAGCCTCTCTGTTATTTTTAATGAGCTTCTCGACGCATGCTTTTTATGACAAAGCTTACGATTAATACGAGAATAATCGCTCCAATCAATGCGGGGATGATAAAGAAATCTCCAATTTCCGGACCCCAATCTCCAAAAATGAATGAGCCGAGCCAGGCACCAATAAATCCGGCAATAATATTACCAATGATCCCTCCAGGCAGATCTTTGTGCATGATCAGACCTGCCAGCCAGCCGATTACTCCCCCGATAATTAATGACCAAATAAATCCCATCAACACTCTCTCCCTTCAATAATAAATAATGACTATGGTATATAAGTACCCGAAATTTCAATGATTAAACTAAAAATAAGTTTAGGTTTCTATACTTAAACGGGGATTGAATGATTAACTCGCTATTGTTGGGGGTACGGCATAATAAAAGAGGTGGGAGGCGAAATAAGTGGTAAAACAAAAACAGAGCTACTATATTCATATTCAATCACATGAAATAGCGAGGGAGCCTTTTAAGTCGGAATGGGATTTTAAAGTGGAGGCGACAGATAGTCAAATCAAAAGTCTTAAACAGTTATTCGATGAAAACTACCAGGCAGATTGGGAAAGCTATATTCGGTCCCATATTCCTTTTCTTGAATATCATCATGACCCGCAAAATAAAGAATATGATGCACGAATGGTTATAATCTATGCGGTCATTTATCAGCTCGGAGATGAAAGAACCCGTGATCATATCAAAGAGATGGGGATTCTAAATGGGGACTTTTTAAAGATACGTAACCAAAATTTTAGATAAAATAAATTGAGAGCCTTATAGAATTAGGCTCTTTTTTCGTTTTCTAAAATCGCTAAACGAATCAGTTTTATCTTAATTTCCTTACTAAGTAAAAGCCATTCACGTGTATAGAATTTCATTTTTCATTCCTCCAGACGGTTAATTTATTTGAATTTTCTATTATATTTATTTCTTCCCCTTTCTTATAGGATGTAACATAGTTTTGTGTGGCAATTTCTTTAGATTTTCTACATTTTTCACCATTCATGAATTAGTTTGGAGTTTAAATCAAGAGGGTATGTAACGTATGAGGTGATAGAAAATGAATGAAAAGAAAAAAGAGCATTTGGAGCGTTCGGTGGAATCCAGGGATCATCCTGAACAATACCCAACAGAGAAAGAGAGCTTGTTCGATCGATTTGAAAGCGAACAAAACGTGGACCCAATTCCTGTAGAGGATTTAAAGGAAGAGCAGCGGGAAGAAAAGGCAAAACATGCTTCAAAAGATACTTCCTCAAGTGAGAAAAAATATAAGACGGGGATGGAATGAAGAAATAAGAAAAGACTGCATTTTCTGCAGTCTTTTCTTATTATGTTCTATGTCTTACACTTCTTAAGATGAGACCAACAACGAGGACAAGGATAATGGCACCAATAAATGCCGGTATAATGTAAAATCCTCCAATAACAGGTCCCCATGTTCCTAATAAAAGGGAACCAAGCCAGGCACCGATGAATCCAGCAATCATATTTCCAATAATTCCTCCGGGGATGTCACTTCCAAGAAGAAGTCCCGCTAGCCAGCCGATAATTCCACCAATAAATAAAGTCCAGATAAATCCCATATTGTTCTCTCCTTTCGATTATGAAAAGGTGGTGATTAAATACCCTTATCTTCAAACAGTAACCCTTTTTGCTGTCCCTGCTGTTTAATCTTATCCTTGAACCGAGTTTGAGCATCATTTCTTCCTGTTTTTAAAAAATACTGGCAAACTCTTAATTCATAGGTTAACTGTTTAAATTTTTCTTGATCTCGATCGTCGAGACATTGGTCAATTTTCCGCTTTAACAGGCTGATTTTTGAAATGGCTTCCGCCTGCCGTTTCGTTTCTAAATAAAGCTGCTCTTTTCTATGCTGTGACTCCTCCCTACGGTAGTCACTTGGATGAGTTAATCGTAACCCGCATTTTTTGCACAGTGTTTCGCGAACATTTAACACATAAAATTCCGCATTGCCACAAGCCTTACAAACCAGTTTCCTCATATATATACCTCCAATCAAATTTTCGTTGTTGAATGAATGAATTGGGTGTTACGTATATACCCTTAATCGCTTGCTGTTTAACCTAACCAATAAAAATAAATAGAATTTTAGAAAAATAGGTTTCGATTTTTCAAGAAGCGGTTACATAAAAGACAAGTCCACCAAGGACAAACTAAATTTTCTGGAGGGATTTTGAAATGGAAACCGTTAAAATTGTAGAAAATGGCGTGCAGGCAAAAAGGGAAATTGAACAATTAATGGGTCAAGGGTTCAGCCAAAATGAAATTTATTTACTGGCGCATGACAAAAACCGCTCAGAGGATTTAACCAATGCATTAGACATTTCCGAAATCGGTGTTTCAGAACAAGGCGTATTCGACTCCATCGCCAATGTGTTTCGCTCACGGGGAGACGAACTTCGAACGATGCTCGAGTCATTAGGATTATCAGATGAAGAAGCAGAGCGCTATGAAGAAGAAATGGACCATGGCAAAGTCGTAGTGATCGGTTCAAAATCAGCTTAAAGGAAAGCGGGTCGATTCCGGCCCGCTCTCATTAAATAAGGCTGTATTAAATATAAAAAGTTGATTGGAGCGAAGTGCCTGGAGCGGAATTCAACTACCAAGCTTTAAAAATTCAGAGAGGAGAATTATAATGAAATTTTCAAATCAAAGCATAGAAAAATTACGGGGCGTTCACAAGCGGGCCCGTCATAAAGTGAGTGGAAAACGGAGCCTGGACCAATTTTTCGAAGACCCAATCATTCATCGAGAAATTCAAGGGGACCGAATCTATGTCCCATTAAACTTAAATAAGGTTTGGAATGGGGTTTAACTATTTTTATTAACTGCCTAAACACCGTTTAATCGCTGTAAACTGTGTTTAGGCAGTTAATTTATCTTTAATTTAGAACAAAATGAAACTTTTCCGATTTTCATTCGTCAATATGTTAGACTATCATGAGGGAGGAGTGATGACAGAGTGGATTTCGGACAAATTGCTTTATTAAGTATTGCTTCACATTTGGTATTTATTGCCTTATCTTGGTGGGCGCTGCAGGCAATCCGCTTGGAAAAAGTGCTAAAGGCGAATCATGTCTTTCAGGCACGGCTGTTATACATATTATTGGCAATTTTCCTCGGGTCAACAGTTAGTAATTTTTTCCTAGACTATCTACAATGGTCACAGCAGCTCCCGATGATGTTTCAGTAATGTACGGCTTTATGCATGGTCTAGCTATAGGGGATTGAAATCTTAAGCGAGCAAATTGGTAAATATTTAGGTCTTCATACATGTTCCAATTTGTCCGGTTTTTGAGTACAATCTTCTTTGTGTGATTACATACTTTAATGTTGTAAAGCACGACTTTGTGAAAAACCGAACTTGATAGAATTTACGTATTTGTCTAAAAGTGACGAGAATTCCCAAGTATGCTCTTCCCATCATTGGAAACACTGGTAGTAAGGGGGAGAGTCGGTTGAAGAAATATATTTTTGGCATCATTGCCATTTTAAGTTTGATTACAGTTGTTTTGGGGAATCGAAATACAGAAGCGGCAAAAAATGAAAGCCTGGATTTGATGAAAATTGGTTCAATTTTTCAAACAAAAAATATTATGCCGAGTGAATGGACTTTATATGCACGGGAACATTTGGTTGACCTAAAAAGTGAAAAAGACGTACAGGTTTATGCAGAGGAGCTTAAGCGGAAGTTTCCAGATTGGGATTGGTCCACAGCAAACACCAGCCAAAAATGGGAAGTGACAGCAGTATCTCCAGCTTCAAACCACCACATAGAAACACTTCAAATTATGTCGTCCCGCACAAACCAACCGATCGATGCGTATATAGTATATAAGGTCAGCGGCAAGCAGTGGAATAAGGCTACAGAGTCCTTTTTCACAACGAATCAATTCAAAAATAGGCTAAGCGATGTATTTCGAGGAAAACCGACAGTTTTTTCTTGTATGAAGGGTATTGTCGGTGATAAGATGGATAAGGCTTTACCTGCAACAGTGAATGAATTGCTGTCTGCCTTGAATGCGAAAAAAATCGAAGCGTTAAAAGAGGAGACGTTCATGTCTGTAACAGCATTTTCACCTGACTTTTCGGAGTCGATTGGGGATGCAAAAACAGATCTGAATCTACAAATTGGGGTACGCTCCGAAGGATTGGGCGCAAAGACTACCGTTGTAGTTGGCACACCAATCATAACGATTGAATATTAATATAGAGAAAATGGACGCGGAGGGGAATACTCTTGGAAAAGATTATCGTCCGCGGCGGACAAAGGCTTCATGGAACGGTGAAAGTAGAAGGTGCAAAGAATGCCGTTTTGCCTGTTATCGCTGCAACATTATTAGCAAGTGATGGAAAAAGTGTAATTCGTGATGTACCTACACTCTCCGATGTATACACAATTAATGAAGTATTACGTAATCTAAACGCTGAAGTAGTGTTTGAAAATAATACAGTTGTCGTTGATGCATCCAGAGTGTTAAAAGAGGAAGCGCCTTTCGAATATGTTCGGAAGATGCGTGCGTCTGTCCTTGTAATGGGATCATTATTAGCCCGCAATGGCCGGGCTCGGGTAGCTTTGCCTGGCGGCTGTGCCATCGGATCCCGCCCAATCGATCAGCATCTTAAAGGCTTTGAGGCCATGGGTGCAAAGGTCAAGGTTGGAAATGGCTTTATCGAGGCGGAGGTTGATGGCCGCTTAAAAGGTGCAAAGATTTACTTGGACTTCCCAAGTGTTGGTGCAACAGAAAACATTATGATGGCGGCATCGCTAGCGGTTGGAACGACCGTCATCGAAAACGTCGCAAAAGAACCAGAAATCGTCGATTTGGCAAACTTCTTGAACAAAATGGGCGCAAAAGTAAGAGGCGCCGGAACAGGCACGCTTCGTATTGAGGGTGTCGATCGTTTATTTGGTGCAGACCATAACATCATTCCTGACCGAATCGAAGCAGGTACGTTCATGGTAGCTGCGGCGATTACTGGCGGAAATGTGCTTGTAAGAGGAGCAGTTCCAGAGCACTTGTCTTCTTTGATTGCGAAAATGGAAGAGATGGGTGTAAAAATTATAGAAGAATTTGACGGAGTTCGTGTCATTGGACCGGAGCGCTTGAAGGCTGTCGACATTAAAACGATGCCGCATCCAGGATTCCCAACGGATATGCAGTCGCAAATGATGGCGTTATTGCTTCGCGCAGAAGGTACGTCGATGATTACGGAAACGGTTTTTGAAAATCGCTTCATGCATGTGGAGGAATTCCGCAGAATGAACGCTGATATTAAGATTGAAGGACGTTCAGTTATTTTAAATGGCCTTTCTAATTTACAGGGTGCCGAGGTGTCTGCAACCGATCTTCGTGCAGCAGCAGCCTTGATTTTGACAGGATTAGTTGCAGATGGTGTGACACGTGTGACCGAATTGAAGCATTTAGACCGTGGATATGTAGATTTCCATGAGAAGCTTGCTGGATTAGGCGCCGATATCGAGCGTGTGAAAGAAGAAGATGAGATTTATATCGAGAAATTAATTTCGGATATGAATGCTTAATTTTTAGTGGGAGTCGCTGTTGTGATTTGATTGCGGTAGGATTGTGAAATATTCACAATGGTGACAGGCACTATTGTTTGGGCACTTGAGTGTGAATTAAGGATCAGCGGTATGTTGAAGAGTGCCTGGAAATGAATAAATAACGGGTAAACCGGAGAAAGTGGCTGTCTGATGTCCGACAGGTGCATTCTTCGGTTTTTGCTTTTTGAGGGCTTATAGTCAGGTCCAAATTTAATCATTTAAAAGTCATAAATGCTTGTCCACCTCCATAAGATGAAATGAGTAAGATAGGTACAGGGGACTGATTAGCGTTGCCTTTCGGAAAGGGGTATCTGTGTCCATTCCACGCGGACAAAAACGCTGAAAAGTCCACGGGCGGTGCCTGTCACCATAAATATTTCACACTGGAGGCACTTTCATGAAAAATTTCAAACCACTCATCGTACTAGCGTCTATTCTATTTGCCGTGACTTTGCTTATCCCCGCAGTTCTGGTGTTGCCGTTTGCCCAAGGCGAGGCGAATGGAAAACTGGGCGAGGATCTAACAAGGGCCAAGGCAAAGGAATCTTCGACCGTGTCTGCAGATTCTGCGGTGGAAGTGTCGGTCTACCGTGCAGCGAAGGAAAAAATTGAAACGGTACCACTGGAGAATTACCTTGTTGGAGTTGTGGCAGCGGAAATGCCTGCAGATTTCAAGGAAGAGGCCCTCAAGGCTCAGGCTTTAACCGCAAGGACCTATATTGTGGAGAGATTGAGGAGTAAAAAACCCCTGGGCGTTCCAAAGGGTGCAGAGGTAACAGATACTCAGATGCATCAGGTGTACAAAAGCGATGATGAGCTGAAGCGAGAGTGGGGAATGGATTATTCTTGGAAGAAGAAAAAAGTACTTGAGGCAGTCAGGGCGACCAGCGGCCAGATTATTACATATAAAGGCGAGCCCATCGATGCATCTTTCTTCTCCACTAGTAATGGCTACACGGAAAATTCCGAGGATTATTGGCCGGACGCTTACCCATATCTACGCAGTGTTGCAAGCCCGTGGGATAAAAATTCACCGAAATTTTATAACCAACAGGTGGTCTCTGTAGCGGAATTTCAGGCGAAGCTGGGGGTTACGCTTGGGTCTGGGGCTACGATTGGTAAAATTATTGATCGGACAGCGGGGCATCGTGTTGGGAAGGTTGATTTTAATGGAAAAATTTTAACCGGTAAAGATATCCGTGATAAGTTGGATTTAAAGTCGTCTGATTTTACATGGAGCCGGAAGGGTGACAATATCATTATCGCCACCAAAGGCTTTGGTCACGGTGTCGGGATGAGCCAGTACGGAGCGAACGGAATGGCGGCGGAAGGGAAAAACTATAAGCAGATCGTGAAGCACTATTATCAAGGTGTACAGATTACTTCGGCACAGAATATGTTAGCGACGATTACAGCCGCGAAGTAGTGGGGAGGTGAGCCAGGCATTTATTTGTCTGGCTTTTTTGTTGTGGGGTGTGGAGGTGGTGGGTAAAAGGGGAGAACCGGAATGTAAACACGCCAAAGTAGTGGGTAAAGAGCCAAAACCGGTGGGTAAACGGAAATAGGTTCAAAAAGGGGATTGATCTGGGGATCGGAACTTACTGAAAATGGTAATTTCGCTTCTAAAAAGGTAATTTTCAAAGAAGGGTACCTGGTTTTTAGTGGTCTTAATAATAAGCGGAGGGTAAATGAGCAAAGGTGGTGGGTAAAAAGGGTGAACCGGAATGTAAACACCCCAAAGTAGTGGGAAAAGAATCAAAACCGGTGGGTAAACGGAAATAGGTTCAAAAAGGGGGATTGATCTGGGGATTGGAACTTACTGAAAATGGTAATTTAGCTTCTAAAAAGATAATTTTCAAAGAAGGATACCTGGATTTTTGTAGCCTTATTAATAAGCGGAGGGTAAATAGGCAAAAGTGGTGGGTAAAAGGGGAGAACCGGAATGTAAACACCCCAAAGTAGTGGGTAAAGAATCAAAACCGGTGGGTAAACGGAAATAGGTTCAAAAAGGGGATTGATCTGGGGATTGGAACTTACTGAAAATGGTAATTTTGCTTCTAAAAAGGTAATTTTCAAAGAAGGATACCTGGTTTTTAGTAGTCTTAATAATAAGCGGAGGGTAAATGAGCAAAGGTGGTGGGTAAAAAGGGTGAACCGGAATGTAAACACCCCAAAGTAGTGGGTAAAGAATCAAAACCGGTGGGTAAACGGAAATAGGTTCAAAAAGGGGATTGATCTGGGGATTGGAACTTACTGAAAATGGTAATTTCGCTTCTAAAAAGGTAATTTTCAAAGAAGGATACCAAGTTTTCAGTAGCCTTAATAACAAGTGGAGGGTAAATAGGCAAAGGTGGTGGGTAAAAGGGGAGAATCGGAATGTAAACTCCCAAAACCGGTGGGTAAACGAAATAAGGGCATTTAGTTTTTTTACCTCACACCCACTGCTAAAAAGCGACACACATCTGTCAAAACAACCTGTCGAATTTTGCAGGAGTACCTACTAATATGGTAGAAATAAATAGAAAAAAGAAAGGACTGGTTAAATTGAATTTAAAGCCTCTAACACTTCCCCCGATGGTAGAAAAAATTGATGCCCTTCTAAGAAGGATTCGTGTTGATCATCCTAAAATGATGAACATTCAAATGGAACGTGAGATAAAAATGAAAGGATATCAGGGGCAGAAAGCATTAGAATTCTATCTAGACCAGCTGCCCGAAAAGAAATACGATATCATCAATGACCTCCGCCTCTACGACGGCAAATACTTTTTTTAAATCGATGTCCTGGTCCTATCAACCGCCTTCTTACTAAACGTTGAAGCCAAAAATAGAGGAAAGGAAATCATCTTTGAACGAGACTTAGAACAAGTTACCCTTGTGAGAAACAGCCGCAAAGAACGAATTGACAACCCCGTACTACAAGCAAAAACGCAAGCCAGGAAACTGGGGAAATGGTTACAAAATCAAAATTGTACAGCACCACCCATCCATTACCTATTTGTCAATAGCAATAAACAAGCGAAAATAACCTTTGCATATCCTAATCACCCACTAAATCGCGATATCTGTAATAGCGAAGGACTTCTTGAGAAAATAGAACAAATGGAAGAATTTGAATTCGAAAAAATGACCCAAAAGGAATTAAGGAAAATTGCCCGTCTTTTACTTGCTCATCATACACCGGAAGATCCTGACATTCTTCAATACTTCGATATTTCCCCAAAGGAAATCTCCACTGGTGTACAATGCCCTCATAAAGAATGTAAATTCATAGGAATGGAGCGCCGTTATGGAACATGGTGCTGTCCAAAATGCGGAACACGGTCGAAAGATGCCCATATTCAAGCAATCTCTGACTATTTTCTGCTCATAAAACCTTCTATCACAAATGCAGAATTGTGTGATTTCCTACATATTAATCCAAGACTCGCTTATAAAATTTTAACATCTATGAATTTACCTTTTACCGGGAAGTTTAGGGACCGGGTCTATCACAAACCTGCCCCAACAAGCCCCAGCACCTTCCGTAATCCCGCAAACCTTCCCTTAAACAAAGCACCATGCACAAAATAAAAACAAACTCCAATCCCAACAAAGTCTTTAAATATGTCAAAAAACGAGGCAGAACGAGCCGGATTAAAAGATTGATGAATCTCATCGCTGACACCGTAAAGCGCGGCAAACACCGCACAGGCCACATTCAACCGCACACTCAGACCGGATCGGCGCGTCAAAAATGCCAACACTAGTAAAACATACAAAATTGCAAACTCAACCAAGTGCAGCGACTCCTTAATCGTGTTATCGAGGTCCTCCTCGGGCAGGGTGACAAAATGATCCGAAGAAAAACTCGACTGGATCCATATCACCGCCATATAAGCAATAGGCAGCAAACGGAGCACCCATTTAAAAAACTTCATAAAAAAATTCCACCTTTCCATGCATAAAAACAAAACCCTTGACAAAAACTAAAAAAATTTTTCCACCCCGTGTATATAATTCTACTTATCTGTTCAGAATGATTGCTGAGGTGATGAAAATGAGAGAGGAAGAAAACAAACGATCTTCTCAGAAAAGCTTTTTCAAAAAGCGTTGGGTATTTCCAGCCATTTATATCGCAAGTGCAGCAATCATTCTGACCGGTGTACTTTGGTACACGAACCTTAGCAGTTCGACTAAAGACAACAAAGCCACGGACATCGCTCAGAAAAAATTCAACGAACCATCTGTTGAAGTCAACAAAGCAATGGAAAACTTTAAAATGCCAGTGGCAAATTCCGACAGCGCCGTCATAGAAAAGAAATTCTATGATTTCAAAGCGAGCAAGGAAGAGCAAGTCGCAGCATTAGTTCATTACAACAATCAATACGTTCCAAACACCGGTATCGACATCACGATGAAAAACGGGGAAACATTTGATGTAGTTGCTGCCTTAAGTGGAACAGTTACAAAAGTAAACGAAGATGCTACTTTAGGAAATGTCATTGAAATCGAACATGAAAAAGGGGTAGTAACCCAATATTCATCCGTTAATGACATGAAGGTCAAGGTTGGCGATCAAGTGAAACAAGGCGATGTCATTGCCAAAGCTGGACAAAGCCTATTCAACGAAAAAGCTGGTACCCATGTACACTTTGAAATCCGCAAAGATGATGTTCCAGTTAATCCTGATAACTATTTTAACAAAACGTTAAGCGCGTTGCAGGAAGATAACACAACACCAGCAGCGGACACAACAGACAAAGTAACGGAAGATAAAGCTAACAATCAAAAGATCGATGACAGCACGAAAACTCCAGACGATCAAAAGATTGATGACAGCACAAACACGCAAGATGACCAAGGCACATCTTCTGAAGAAGATGGCACACCATCTGACAGCTCTTCCGACACAAATTCATAATAATGGAACTGAGGGGAAAGGGGAATAAACTTTCCTCTTTTTTGTGTTTCTTTTTGAAAAAGGAACCTAGTGCGGCTTCCAAGATGAGTGTAGTCCCTAACATAGCCCCGGCCCCTTTTTTCCTTTTTCCATCCCCTAAAAATTGGTCGAGAGCTCCCTTCGATGGTAAAATAATAGAAAAAAGGGGGGAGTATCCGTGAAAAAACTAATCGGGGTGCTGCTGCTGGGATTCGTAATCATCCTTGCCGGCTGCAACAAAGAACCGGCGCCGCAGGACCGATTTGCTGCATACATAAAATTATGGAACCAACAAAAATTTGACCAAATGTATGATTACCTTTCAACGAGCGCGAAAAAGTCGATCTCCAAAGAGGAGTTCACCTCGCGTTATGAGAAAATTTATAAAGACTTGCAAATTACTGACCTCAAAGTCAATTTCAAAAAGCCGAAAGAGGATAAACAGGCAGATGAAGAGAAAGCAACCTATACTTTTGACGCGAAGATGAATAGTGTGGCTGGTCCGATTTCCTTCACTTACAAGGCAAAGTTGAAAAAAGAGGAAAAAGACGATAAGAAGAACTGGTACGTTGACTGGAATACAGGATTCATTTTTCCAAAATTACAGAAGGGCGATAAAATCGGACTCAGCACGACAAGCCCTGAGCGCGGGGAGATTCTTGACCGCAATGGCAATGGGCTCGCGGTAAATGGCGATGTGATTGAAGTCGGTGTCGTTCCTGGCAAGATGGGTGACAAAAAAGCACAGATCGTCGCAAAACTGGCGAAGCTGTTAGATATCTCAAAGGAACAGATTGAACAGGATCTTGGGGCGGGCTGGGTGAAGCCGGAGCTGTTTGTGCCGCTGAGAAGGATTCCGCTTGATGACCATAAGACAATCAATCAGCTGATGAGCATCCAGTCGGTGGTCACAAAGGATGTGCCGGCACGGATTTATCCCTATAAGGAGGCGGCGGCACAGCTTGTTGGTTATGTCGGCGCGATTACAGCGGATGAGCTGAAGGAGCTGGAATCGAAGGGCTACACGGCTCAGGATCTCGTTGGAAAGCGCGGCCTCGAGCAGGTGTATGATGAGGAGCTTAAGGGCCAGACGGGCGTGAAGATTACGATTAAGAAGAACGGCACAGAAGAGGTGCTTGCGGAGAAGCCGGTTAAGAACGGCAAGACAATCAAGCTGACAATTGATGCGGAGCTGCAGGCAAGCATTTATGATGAGATGCAGGGCGATGCGGGGACCGCTGGGGCAATGAACCCGACCACAGGGGAAACGCTCGCACTCGTGAGCAGTCCATCGTTTGACCCGAACCAGGCATCGCTCGGATTCTCAGCTTCCGAGTGGAAGGCACTGCAGGGCAACAAAAAGATGCCGCTGACGACACGCTTTAAACAGACCTATGCACCGGGCTCAGTGATGAAGCCGATTACGGCGGCAATTGCGCTTGAGAACAAGGCAATCACACCAGGGCAATCGATAGCGATTAAAGGGCTGAAATGGCAGAAGAGCAAGTCATGGGGCGGCTATTATGTGACACGCGTTCACGAGGCAAGTCCGGTTAATCTTGAAAAGGCATTTGTTTACTCCGACAATATTTACTTTGCACAAGCAGCACTGAAAACAGGCCGGACAGCGTTTGTGGATGGGCTGAAAAAGTTTGGCTTTGAAAAGGAGCAAGATTATCCGTTTCCATTGGAAAAGCCGACGATTGGCAGTCTTGGCAGTGAAATTTCACTAGCCGATTCAGGCTACGGGCAGGGACAGATTCAGATGAATATCGTGAGCTTGATGGATGCTTATACGCCACTTGTGAACAGTGGTAATATGATCAAGCCGATATTGCTGGCTGATGATAAGAAGAGCGAGGTGCTGCAGGAGCAGGCGATGACGCCGGATGCGGTGGCAACGATTGCACCGATGTTACGCAAGGTCGTGACGGACCCAGGCGGAACAGCACGTGCTGCGAATATTCCAGGTTATCCGCTCGCCGGGAAAACCGGGACGGCGGAGATTAAGCAGAAGCAGGGAGAGCTTGGAACGCAAAATGGCTGGTTCATTGCTTACAATCCGAAGAAACCGAATTTGATGATGGTGATGATGATTGAGAACGTCGAGAAGCGCGGCGGCTCACAGGTGCCAGTGAAGAAAGTGACGAAGGTCTTTAAGATGTGGAAATAGAGTGAAAAGCCGGGCGGGAAACAGCCTGGCTTTTTTGCGTTTAAAGGGTTTGTCTAAAGCTGGGAATTTGTACCCCCTTCCTCCTGGGATGAATTACCCAATTTTTCCCTATTGTCTAGAATAATAAATTGATAATCTTTATAATGAATAAAAAATAGGGAAGTTTTTAACAGTTAAGTAGGTGATTTAGTGGGAATTAATGTTCATGCAGCCCATTCCCAGGCCAATAAAATAAGCCATTATGCCTCAACGCTACGTGATGTGCAGCAGCATTTAGTAAGGGCAAGAGGCAATTTAAATCATGGCTGGCAAGCTCAGGAAATGTTGTATGTGAATCAGGCGATCGAGCAAATGAGCCGGGAAATGGCTGCACTCGCTTCAAAATTGGAGGGGATTAGCTCGGATATCAGCTCCGCTGCAGACGGGATTAAGCGGGAAGAAGAAGCGAAAGAGAAGGCAGAAGCAGAGGCGAAAGCAAAAGCTGAAGCGGAGGCAAAGGCGAAGAAAGCACATGATAAAAAGTAAGGGAGGTGGGAACCGTGTCGCGGATTAAAATTCAACCTGATTTTGTAAAAAGCACCGGTGCCAGCCTCGCACCAGATTCCTCAAAATTGTTGGATATAAAGGACGGATTATCCACGCTCATGTTTTCCATCAATTATAAAATCACGGAAAAGAACAACCTTCTCGCAAGGATGGATGGGGCGGTAAAAGAAATAAGTAATCTCGAAAGACAGGTAAAGGCGTTGGAGCAGTTTATTGACCATTCGGCAGAGCAGTATTGGCGGGTGGAAAGAGAACTGACGGAGAAATCGTTTGATGCAATCTCCACGAAGAAAGGGAAGCCAACGTTCCTGGCGATTATTAATTTTTTAAATTCATTTAATAGCAATTTAAGTAAAAGTGACGCTGCCTTGATTGCAACGCAGCTTCTTTCTGTTGCGACAACCGGTGTGCTTTCTCGTAAGCTGAAGATCAAATATGTCGGCGGCAAGCCATCCTTCCTCCAGAAAATAAAGGGGGATTATAAATTTAGCGTGAAGGCGGACCCCTCCTGGACAAGCAAAGGACGGTACAGTTCAAAAATTGCCCGGATGATTTATGATTTTTCAAAATCAGATCCTTCTAATCCACTCGTAAAAAGACTTCATAAATTTGTAACATCTTATTCGAGCCCATCGGCATTGTTGAAACATGTGGCGGGTTTTCCAAAGAACGTAAATTCGAGGTTAAAGGCAGGAACTCTATCCTCCACCTTCAAAAATCGAATTACCATTGGCACCAAGGAAGTAGCAGAAGAGGTCTTGAAGGCGAAAGGCTTTCGAGGTGCTGCGAGGAAGATTCCAGTAGTTGGCTGGGGAATCTCAATTGGAGCGAATTTATCGGAAATGTGGAGTGACGATAATATCGGGAAAAGCACTGGCGAAAAATTAGGAAGAACGTCTGCCGGAATTATTGCCGACTTTGGTGCAATTGCTGGAGGCGCTGAGCTAGGTGCAACGATTGGGGCAATCGGCGGCCCAGTAGGAATCATCGTCGGTGGTGCCGTGGGCGGTTTGGTCGGCGGTGTCGGAAGTATTGTATTTGAAAACCAAATTAAGGATGTCGGCGAGAAGCTTGGCGGAGCCGCAGAATCTGGGGCTAAATACCTTGGCAGTAAGATAAACAGTGGATTCAAATCAGTCAAGAGCTGGTTTAACTAAGTACATATCAAATAAAGGTTAGGGTTGGAATATGACACCTGAAACAGTAAGAGTAATTTTAGATCTCGTAGCCTATTATTTTTGTGTCCAAATGTCATTTAGTGCATTGGTATTGGTCATGGGCAGGGTGATCCTGAATCCGTATGAAGCATGGGTTTATGATAACCCGCAAAATCTATTTCAACGAGTGATTACCTTTTGTATGGTTGCCGTCCTAGGAGTCGGACCGTACCTCAATAAAAAATTTATGAAGTTTTCTTGGATCGTCAGAAAGATCCTAC
The DNA here is from genome assembly GCF_016107705.1 of Neobacillus cucumis. Next base: position 166,078 of record NZ_JAEHGC010000004.1, on the reverse strand, counting down.
TACTCATTTCAATCAGTATTTTGTGTGTGGTATGTGTGATTATCTACTATGTAATTAAAAATATATTGGAAATGATTTTTTTATAAGAACGATTTTGTTTCGATAAAAATTAAAGGAATGTGAAACGATGGATTATTTGATGACCTGTACCTCGGAGGAATTGGCCCTGTTGGTTACCATTAACGGGTATCCAAGTGTAGCCAAAACGATTGCGGAAGCTTCCTTTGGGAAAAAAAGCGAAAAAGAATGGCAAGCGATCATGGAGGCGGCCGTCCACCAATTAATCCAGAAACAGCTTTGGGACGAGGAAAAGGATGCAAAAGGCGAGAGCCCGGTAAGCGAGGAAGTTCAACAATTTATTCGCTACTATGTGGAATCGAAATGGATGATTCGCTGCTCGAATCAGAAGAAGTCTAATATTTTGATGCTTCACCATATTGAAGGGACTACGTGGATGACCCATGTGATTGATCGGGACATCATCCATGAATTTGCCTACATCCACCGCGAGGAGATTCCCGCGATTGTCCGGAATTATTATTCTTTTTCCGAGGCGCCGCTCGAAAAAAAGCTTGAGTTCAATCTGACCGACAAGGCGTTTGATTTATTAAGCAAGCCTGGTAAGGAAAAGAAGGTGCGAAAGATGTGCCGCTTTACAGCGGATGAAGAGGAAGGTTTTGAACAGTTTGTGAGTGATTTGCAAGCAGAAGGCTGGTCGTTGTTTAATATTTCCTTTTTCCAGCTGGAAGGCCTTGAAGCTGACCCTTACCTTGAAAATATTGTATTCTTTCTTCCTTCGAAACAAGGAATCTGGCTGATTGAATACAGTGATCATGCCGTTAAACCGGTACAAATTCAGTTAAGCACCCATGAAGAGTGGTGCGATTTGTTAGATGGCGTAGGGATGGCCGCAGCGAATGTGGAATAAAAGGATAAGTCGATTCATGTTGAAAAATACCTGGAAGCGTTCGTTTATTTAGATAATGACAGATTAGTATAATTTTGGTGCTGTCACTATAAGGAGAGAATGGTTTTGATTTTAACGCTTTTTGATCGGGGCAAGGCTTTCGCACTCGTACTTCCCGAAAAAATTACCGGAAGATATATCCTGACAACTGAAGACAACGCGGGTAATCCGAAAGATTTAATGGAGGTCGAAGCGGAAGCGGGTAAATGGTATGTAAAATCGAATAAATATGCCCATCTGAAAGATTCCGATCCGAAAGCGCTGCTTGAGCCATTCCTGACCTATACTATAGAACGGGACGGCGATTCCTCGGCACTGCTTTATGCGGAGCCATTCAGCGAGGACCGCAACGAGTTTACGAGACATATTGTGACCCGTGACGTGGTGAAGATTGGCCGTGCCAAGGATAATCATATTTGTTTTACGAATCAACTCGTTTCCAGCACACACGCGTTGATAGAATACAGCAGCGACGGACAAGCAAAGCTGCGTGACTTCAACAGTTCAAACGGTACGTATGTGAACGGCGAAAGAATTAGCGAAAAAGTCCTCGCGATTGGCGATGTTATTTCGATCATGGGGTTACGGATTATTTTTAATGGACGTATGCTTTCATTAAATAATCCGCATCAGCTTGTCTTTTTAGACAGGAGCAGTTTTCAGCCGTTTGCGGTGAGCCAGCCGATCGTCGAAGAAGACGACGGGCTCGATGATTTTTTAGTAGAAGAAGAGAATGAAGATTTGTTCTATCGCTCGCCGCGTTTTAAGCGGGAAATTGAGCGGAAAACGATCAAAATTGACCCGCCGCCGCAACCGCAGGCACCGGATGAGACGCCGCTCATGTTAATGCTTGGCCCTTCGATTACGATGGGGATGGCCTCGCTTGCAACAGGGGTGTTCGCTGTGCTCAATGTAAGGCGGACAAACGGCGATATGATGTACGCGATGCCGACTTTGGTGATGTCGATCAGTATGCTGATCGGGATGATTCTTTGGCCGATTTTAACGAAACAGTATGAAAAGAAACGGCGGATCGCTCAGGAGAAAATCCGTCAGGAAAAATATTTACAATACATAGAAGACATGAAAACAGCGATTGCGGCAGAATGCTCACATCAATGCGAGATTCTCCACGAAAACCATGTGACCCTTGAGAACTGCCTGCAGCGGATTGACCGCCGCGAACGCAATTTGTGGGAGCGGGCCATCGGTCAAAATGATTTCCTACGCGTCCGTGTAGGGCTTGGCGATATCCCGATGGTGGCAGAGATAAAATATCCTGAAAAGAAATTTACCTTAGAGGATGATAATCTCCAAGATGCGTTATACCAGTTGGTCGATGCCCCCAAAATCCTTCCTCAGGTGCCTGTCACCTTGTCGCTGATTGAAGAGAGGGTCAGCGGAATCATTGGACGAAGGGAAAATGTCATTGAATTCGTCAAGGGGATTATTTTTCAATTAACGGCGTTACATAGCTATGATGAGCTTAAACTTGTGTTTATTTACGATCCATCGGAGCCGTGGGAGTTTGTGAAATGGCTGCCACATTTGTGGGACGATGACAAGGCAATCCGCTTTATGGCGACGGATGCCAATGAAATGAAGGAACTTTCTGCTTATTTTGAGAAGGAAATTGCGCTTCGGGAAGAGCATGAGTGGGAGCCCGCATCGCCGCATTATATTGTGTTTTCGATGAACAAGGAGCTAGCGGGAAAAGCGGAAATGGTCAATCAGCTTTTAAAAGCGAAAAAGGACCTTGGTTTCAGCTTGATCACACTCTACGATGAGCTTGAGAAGCTGCCGAAGGAATGCACGAATGTGGTTGAACTGGATGGTATGACCGGAAAAATCTATGACAAGGATGATCTTTCCGGTAAATATCAGGCGTTTGAGCCCGATATTTATTTCCGGGGGGATGCCGATGAGATTGGGGTCAAGTTGGCCAATATCCAGCTTGCTTCTTCGGTGGAGGCTTACACCTTGCCAGAGATGATGACGTTTTTAGAAATGTTTGGGGTCGGAAAAATTGAACATTTGAATGCGTTGACGCGGTGGAGTGAAAATAATCCAACTCTCACGATGAGGACTCCGATTGGGGTCAACACGCGCGGTGAACGCTTTACGATCGACCTTCATGAAAAATATCACGGGCCGCACGGGCTGATTGCCGGAATGACCGGATCGGGAAAAAGTGAATTCATTATGACGCTGATTTTATCGCTCGCGGTCAATTACCATCCGGACGAAGTGGCGTTTATTTTGATTGATTATAAGGGCGGCGGGATGGCGAATGCCTTCTTGAACCTGCCGCATCTTGCTGGGACGATTACCAACCTGGACGGTGCTGCGGTGAAGCGGTCGCTAATTTCGATTCAAAGTGAATTGAAGCGGCGCCAGGCCATTTTTAGCGAAACGAGCCGGCGTTTGAATGAAAGCAATATTGATATTTATAAATACCAAAAGTTGTACCGCGAGGGCGTTGTCACGGAGCCTTTGCAGCATTTATTGATGATTTCCGACGAGTTTGCTGAGTTAAAGACGCAGCAGCCGGAATTCATGGAGCAGCTGGTCAGTGCGGCGCGGATTGGCCGAAGCTTGGGTGTGCACTTGATTTTAGCGACACAGAAGCCTTCAGGGGTTGTTGATGATCAGATTTGGAGTAACAGTAAGTTCCGGATCAGCTTGAAGGTGCAGGAGAAGGCCGACAGTATGGAGGTCATCAAGCGCCCGGATGCCGCGGAATTAGCGCAAACCGGCCGTTTCTATCTGCAGGTCGGCTACAATGAGCTGTTTGAACTTGGGCAGTCGGCATGGGCCGGGGCGCCGTATTATCCTGCTGATAAGGTGGAAAGGCGTGTAGAGGACGGGATTGAGGTCATCGACCATTTGGGCCGTGTTGTGAAGAAGGCCCGTCTTGAAAGGGAGCGTCGTGTGAAGAACCCTTCTAAGCAAATAGATGAAGTGGTGAACTATCTTGAGGCGCTTGCGGAGCAGGAACGGATTCAGGTGAAGCCGCTCTGGCTTGAGCCGATTCCGGCTGATATTTATGTGGATGAATTGAAGGCGAAGTACGGCTTTGTATCGGGTACCGGTATCGAGTTGAATCCGGTGATTGGCGAATACGATGATCCGGCGAATCAACGGCAGAGTGTGCTTAGAATGCCATTTGAAGGCAATACGGTCGTCTACGGGGTGGCCGGCAGCGGGAAAACGACGCTGTTGACGACTCTCATTTACTCGTTGATGGAGGAGCACACGCCGGACGAGGTCAATCTCTATCTCCTCGATTTTGGTTCCGAGACCTTGAGCTGGTACCGCGAGGCGCCGCATGTCGGCGATGTCTTGCTGTCGCATGAAGCGGAGAAGATTGATAACCTCTTTAAGATGCTTGGCGGTGAGATTACTGCTAGGAAGAAAAGATTTGCCGAGTACGGGGGCGATTTCAAGGCCTTTAATAAAATGTCGTCAGAGACCGTTCCTGCAATCGTGGTAGCCATCCATAATTATGCGGCGTTCGCTGAAACGTATGAGCAATATGAGGAGAATATTTCCTATTTGACGCGTGAGGGTCTGAAATATGGAGTTTATTTTGTGGTAACGGCCTTGAATACAGGGGCTTTAAGGTACCGCCTGTTGCAGAACTTTAAGCAATTGTATGTGCTGCAGCTGAATGATACTTCCGAATATTCCGGGGTACTGGGTCATGTTGACGGGGTGTATCCTTCGAAGTTTAAAGGCCGGGGGATTTTTAAAAGTGATGCTGTTTATGAATTTCAGGTGGCACAAATTGGGCGCGCTTCGACCGATATGTATCGCTTTGTGACGGAGTATTGCCGGAGTTATCAGTGGCAAGGCGCTCGGGCGTATCGGGTGCCGCTACTTCCGGAGAAGGTGGATGTTCACTACTTAGTTGATTTGCATGGCGTATCGGGTGTGCCAATTGGTGTGGAAAAAGGGTCTCTAGCAGTTGCCGGATATGATTTTGATGCCTCGTTTGTGAATTTTGTATCGGCGTCGAATGTGGATGATTGCTCCGGATTTATGCAAGGTCTTGCGGAGGTTGTGTCGCGCGATGCGGCCGGTGAGGTCATGGTTCTCGATGCTGGGGCAGGCTTTGCGGCCGACCTTAATAGCGGGTACCAATATGTGGTTGAGCCGGAACGACTAGAAGAGATGGTTGTTCATTTGTTTAATACGCTGGTGTATCGCAATAACACAACGAAGGATGCCATTTCAGAGGGTCTGGAACCTCCAGTATTTGAGAAAATTACTTGTTTGGTGAATTCGTTAAGCGAGTTAGTGGCAGAGCTGTCGGAGGATGGCAAGGATAAGTTGAAGGTCTTTTTAGAAAAAGGCAATGGCCTGAACGTGACGATGATCATCGCTGATGCGGCGGATAAAATCAGCCCGATGATGTATGACGCGTGGTTCCAAAAACAGGTGTCGCTGAATCAAGCGATTTGGGTCGGCAATGGGATTGCCGAGCAATATGTCTTTAAGATTGGCAAAATCACGAACGACCTGTATGGGGAGCTGCCGGAGGGCTTTGGCTATGTGATCCAGAAGGGCAAAGTGAAGCAGGTAAAACTCGTGACGGCCGCGGCGGTTCGCGAAGAGGGGGCGGTGCAATATGCATAAGATTTTAGTCGAGGTTTATAACCCCGCCGCCTCACGCTCCTTTGATGTGTTTATCCCGGTAAAAAGTAAGCTGTATGAGGTTTTGATGCTGTTATCGAATGCGGTTTCGGAGTTATCTCAGGGCTATTATAAGGCATCTGAACAAACGATTCTTTGTGACCGGAAAACGGGGAATGTTTTGGACTTAGGCAGGACGGTTGAGGAGCTTGGCTTGAAGAATGGCGCGAAGTTGATGCTGCTGTGATGTAGGTTGGAAGCGTTAATGATGTTTGGCGGTGTCTAACTGGCGAAAGGCGTTACGTAACTAGCGGAAGGTGTGACGTAACTGGCGGAACGAGTAACTTTACTGGCGGATGCGAGCCTATAACTATCGTATAGCCAATAACCGGCACTTTAAAGGAGGTGAACAAACATGGCAAGATCGATTATGGTAGATCCGGCTAAGCTGGAAGATGCAGCAAATAAGATTGACCAGCAATCAGCTGAATACGAAAGACTTTATAAAGCACTTTTTCAAGAAGTAGACGGAATGCAGGCCGCTTGGCAAGGGCAGGATAATGTTGCATATACGACTCAGATCAAAGGATTTACGGATGATTTCCAAAAAATGACCCAGCTCATGAGACAATACTCCGACTTCCTAAAAGTTAGCGCAAAAACTTATAGAAACACCCAGCAAGATATTATTTCTGGAGCGAAACGTCTGACAAACTAATAAATAGATTACTAGGAAAGAGAGGTGGAACCCATGACAATTGAAGGAATTAAAATTGGTCTTAATGAGGTCACCAGTACCGCCAGCCAAATCCGCACGTTAAACCACAACTTAACAGCGAGACTGGATGAAATCAAAAAAGAAATGAACGCCCTAGGCAATACGTGGAACAGTGATGCGTCCAACACCATCAGGAACAACTTCAACGCACTACTGCCCAAATTCGATAACTTCCGCGAAATCGTAGAAAGCTACTCAAAATTCTTAGACCAAACCGTAAACTCATACGACAGCACAGAAACAGCCATCAACAACAACGCCAGCGCATTCAAATAATTGACTTTGTGGAACATTCTGTGAAACAAGAAAATTCGGGTGGTGCCTGGCACCTGTCGAATTTTGTCAGGCACCACAAACATAGGGAGGGAAGTTTAGATGATTAGCAAATTGGATCTTAAGCTAGAGGATTATGGGTTTTCGAAGTATTTTTATTTTCCGGTTCCACAGGGGATGGAGTTGGATGCTGAGTTGGTGGCGGATCGTGCGGAGACGGATTTGTTGACGAATAATAAGATGCGGATTTCGGGGCTGCTGCCGTTTGGTGTGGTGAAGAAGGATGGGGCTGTTGCGCTGCGTTATGATATGATTTCCCAGGTCAATTTGGAGCAGCTATTCTCCAGTACGTTAACGAAGGAGCAGCTGGCGTCTAATCTTTTAAAGATGATAGAAGGCCTGGAGGACCTCGAAAAACACGGCCTCAATCTTGAGAAAATCCTTCTCAACAAGAAATATATCTTCCTTGATGACTTTTCAAATAGATTAGTATTTTTGTACGTTCCGGTGAAAGTTAATGTTTTTGAAAAGGTATCAATGAACGAGTTTCTTAAAACGTTGATTGCCGAGACCCCGTATGATGAAGCAGATGATTTGTTATTTTTTATCAAGCTCCACAATTATCTAGTCAAAAATGCTGACCTTCATTTACCGGATTTTAAAGAAAAGCTGAAGGAGTTTGCCGCGGTTGGTACGGGCCCAGCGACGGATTCAGGCAAGGCGGTTCCACAGGCGCATTTTTATAGTCCAAGCCAGGGGAACGTTGTCAGTGAAGCGGCTGCCGCAGTGGAAGAGGGTACGACGGTTTTAGGTGCGGTGAACATTCAGGAAGAAGAGGGCACCACGGCATTAGGGGTTAGCCAGCATTCTCTTCCAAGGCCGTTTTTATTCGAAGCAGCTACAGGGGAAAAGATCTTTCTGAGGAAGGATGTTTTTAAGCTGGGCAGGGATCCTGAGCAGGTGGATTATATTGCGAAAAATAAAGTGGTCGGCCGGGTTCATGCCGAGATCTTTACGGTGGATGGGGAATATTTCCTTGTGGACAAACAGTCTCGAAATGGCAGCTACTTAAACGGGGTAAGGCTCGTGCAAAATAGTAAAACCAAGCTTAAGCATGAAGATAAAATTAAGCTAGCAAACGAAGAGTTTGTTTTTAGATTGTTTTAAAATAGTAGATTTTGAGATTCGCGGATAAAACCCATCTATTTGCGGATAAATGTTTGTAATCTGCGGATAAGGGGCACCTCTTTCAGGGGATATAGGTGAAAAACAAAAAAATGAGGTTTGAAATATGACCATTTTAACAGCATTCCATACGGATGTGGGAATTAAAAAGAAAACCAATCAGGATGGGTTATTACTCAAAACAGCTCGGACACCAAAAGGACAGGTTGGCCTGTTCGTGGTCTGTGATGGCATGGGGGGCCTGGCCCAGGGAGAACTCGCCAGCGCAACCGTCATCAGGGGGATGGCTGACTGGTTTGACTCCGAGATGCCGAACATCGCTCAATCTGAGCGTATTGAGGAAGACATCCGCAAGGAATTAGAGGCATGTATTAAGCAATTAAATGAAAAAATCCTGAGCTACGGGGAATCGGAAAGGGTAACCTTAGGAACTACTGTGACGGCACTGCTCATTGTTCACAACAAATACTACATCGTCCACATTGGTGACAGCAGAGTCTATCAAATTTCGAGTACCTTGACGCAATTAACGACAGATCAAACGTTGGTCGCAAGAGAAGTGGCCCGCGGCAATCTGACGGAGGAGCAGGCAAAATTAGATCCGCGCCGAAATGTGTTGCTGCAATGCGTTGGGGCGACGGAGGATATTGAGATCGCTTTCTCTTCGGGGGAACTTAAGGAAAATACGGTATTTATGTTGTGCTCAGATGGATTTTATCATCAGATTTCAGAGGAAGAGCTGGCGGAGAATTTTCATCCACCCAAGCTGATGGATGAAGTGCAGATGAAGGAAAAGGTAATCGAGTTAGTCGAGTTAGTGAAGGCACGAAAAGAAGTCGATAACATTTCGGTTGTGGTGGCAAAAGTGGTATAAGCTACGGGGGGGTTTTTCTTGATACAGATTGGAACAGTAATCGATGGTCGCTATGAAATATTAAAAGAGATCGGCCGGGGCGGGATGAGTATCGTCTACCTTGCCATGGATAACCGCCTCAATAAATCCTTGGTCGTAAAAGATATCCGCAAGCGTGAGCCGAGCAACAACGAACTGCTCATCAACAGCTTGATTATCGAAGCCAACATGCTGAAGAAACTCGACCACGGGGCCTTGCCGAAAATCTATGACATTATCGATGCAAAAGGTGACATCTATGTTGTTATGGACTACATCGAAGGCGAGTCGCTAAAGGAAAAACTGAAACGAGAAAAAACGATTCCCGCGGACAAAGTCATTGAATGGGCAAAGCAGCTCGGTGAAGTTTTAGAGTACTTACACACGAGAAAACCCCACCCAATCATTTACAGGGATATGAAACCGGACAACATCATGCTCACCCCAGAAGGCAAAATCAAGCTCGTCGACTTCGGGATTGCCCGGGAGTTTAAGGCGGAAAGCACAACCGATACGACCAATCTCGGGACAAAATCCTATGCCGCGCCAGAGCAGCTTTCCGGAAAGCAAACGGATGCCAGAACCGATATCTATAGTTTAGGAGTTACCTTATATCATCTCGTCACTGGAAAAAGCATCAATGAACCGCCCTTTGAACTGAAGCCGATCCGCTACTGGGATGCGTCCCTGCCGGAAGGGCTCGAACATATCATCAATAAGTGCACCCAGTCTGAGCCGGATAACCGTTATCAAAGCAGTAGTGAGCTATTATATGATCTTTACAATATTAACAAGTTGACGGAAGGATACAAGCAAAAGCTGCGGAAAAAATTGTCGGTGTATCTGGTCCCTGTCGTACTGTTTTTTATTTTTACAACAACCGCTGTTGCGGGGTTTCAGGGCATCAAAAATACAGAGTTCCAGGATTATATGAAACTAGTAAATGAGGCAGGCGTCGCGCATATGAATCGCGACGATCAAAAAGCTCTCGCTTTATTAGATAAGGCGATTACTGCCGTCGATAAAAAGCGGCCGGAGGCTTATATCAGTTTGCTGGATTTATTTATTAGCCGCAATGAAACCGATGACGGCCTTGGAAAAATTGAGACTTATATCGAAGATGAATATGGAAATATCCAGAAAAACAGTGAGCTCCGCTTCAAGATGGGGATGACGTATTTTGATTTGAAGCATAATTATCCGGAGGCGCTGAAGCATTTTAATCATGTTGATCCCGAGGAAATCCCTGATGTGCAATACTATGAAACGATTGCCACGCAGGCGAGCTCGATGAATATAGATTATAAAAGGTTTGCCAACAACTTGAAGAAGTTTGAAAAATTTAATGATGGGCTTGCGAATGACCGGAAAAAGGTCGATAACTATAAATCCTTAGCCGGAATTTATATTTCCTATAAGGGGCAGTTGGCCGAGGCCAATACGAAAACGATTGAAATTATCAATAAAGCGGACAAGGTCCTCAAGACCATTGGTGATGAAAAATTGCAATCCCAGTATGAAGAGGATTTTAAAAGTAAACTGGGGCAGGCCTATTACAGCAGGGGCGTGAATTTGCAGACAAGAGCGGATCTTGAACAGGCCATCCAATTTTATCAAGAACTGCTGCAGGATTTGGACGAGCAAGACAAACCGGAAGTGTTAACGAAAATCGGTGTGATTTATCAGGATATGGAGGATTGGGCGAAGGCTGTCACGACGCTGCAGGATACGATCAAGAGATATCCGAAGTACCTCGATGCGTATATGAAACTAGCAGATGTATTGCTGGATATCGAACAAGCCAAGCCGGAGGGCAAGCGTAATTTTAAGCAGGCCAAGCAAGTCTATGAAAAAGTGAGTAAGCTTGCCGGTGCGAAGGGCGATGCTGATTTTAAAAAGCTGACAGGGCGGCTTGTGACACTCGGTCTTAAGTAGAAAGGGGGAGAAAAGATGGGTTATCAGTTGATGTTTTATGGGGGCCTAGCCGGAGCCCTGATTACCCTTGCTATCTCGATTATCCTTTTTGTAAAAATGGAAATCGCCCAGGTGATTACCGATTTAACTGGGTTTCAGTTTCGGAAAAAACGCCGCCGAACCGCTGAGGAATCAAGAGAAAGGCATACAAAGGAAATTATGCTGAAAAAGCAGTACGCGGAAGCAGCGGCTGCGGAGGAAACGGAGCTTTTGGAAGTGGCGGAGACGGTATTGCTAGGGGACATCGAGGAAACGACCTTGTTGACGGAAGAGACTACGCTTTTAGTAGAAGAAACGACACTTCTGGTAGAAAACGAGTTTATCAAAGAAGTAGATGTGATGATTGTGCATTCCAACACGGTCATCTAGAGGGGATAGGGAAATGTCAGAAATAGCAAACAGAAAATCGCTGATTTGGGTATTAGTGGGCGGATTGCTGCTCCTGTCTGTGCTGTTTTTTAGCACAAACGCTTTTTCATTGGATGGAGCCAAACGCTTAGTTATCTTTAACGGCGATCAATGGGATCTGGAATCGGACGATCCGCCCAACTGGTATACAAATGAAAACTCCGTATCCTTCCAGATAGATTTAACGGAGGATTTTAAAAACAGCCAGCCGGAAGAGATGGAAAGGCCGTTTGAAATCAAAGCATCCTACCCTGGTGCCGCGGTGAAGCCAGAAATTACCGAGGTGAAGGACGCGGAAAAAGGGTTCCAAGGTGAATACACGGTAACCATTCCGTTGCCGGCGGGAAGCAAGGATGGGGATTTGGACGTCGCTGTCGAGATGGTAAAGGATAACGCTTGGAAAATTCCTGAACATTCGAGCACGTTTACGATTAAACGGGATACAACCAAGCCGGTTGTCGATGTTCAAACGGAGTTTCAGGATGGTGAGTTTTCAGAGGGCGGATTTACAGAAAAGCCGGTAACGATGACGGTCAAGGTCGATGATGATCACTTTGAACCTTCTAAGGAAACCATTTCGGTTATCAAAGATGATATTGCCTTAAGCTCGTCACCTGAATGGAAGGACGGTCAAACGACGCTGACTTTCGACCAAATCGGTGATTACGAAGTGACCGTTGTTGCTGCGGATGAGGCAGGAAACAAGAGTGAAGCGAAAAAGGTGACCTTTGGGATTTGGAAAAAGGGTCCGCGTCTAACGATTGAGAATAGCAGGGAAAATGGCTTTTACAATGAGCCGGTACAGTTAAAGCTCAGCGATGATTTTAAGATTTGGGATGCCACTGCGGTGGTCGAGAAAGACGGAGAGACGGCCACAAAGTCCTTTGATGAACGCGGGAAAACCGCATCTCTTGAGCTATCTGAACAAGGTGTTTATAAAGTAAAAGTGACTGTGAAGGATCGAAAAAATCCTGATGGCCTCGACCTTGGTGAGACGACGTTTACGATCGATACGACGAAGCCGGAGCTAGCCTTTACCGGTGTGGAAGATCAGGACAGCGACAAAAAGCCGCGGAAATTTGGAATCGATGTGAAGGATCCGAATTTGGAGGATGATTCCGTGCTTCTGAAGGTGACCCGTGATGGCAATGAGGTTGCAACGTTTGCGGGCAAGGAAGCTTATGCTGAGCACAGCCTTTCAGAAGACGGGGTTTACAACCTTGAGCTGTCGGCAGCCGATAAAGCTGGAAACACAGCAACGAAGACGATTACGTATACCATCGACCAAACAGCGCCAGTGCTGAACATTTCAGACGTTCCAGCCTTTATGAATGTACCGAAAGAGGTTGTTTTTACCGCGGAAGATTTAACGCTTGATGTGAGTAAAATCAGCTTAAAAGTATTGAAAGATGGAGCTGCGTACGGGGAGCCGATTTCGTTTGTTGAGTCGGACCGCGCGGCGGTGGCCAAGCATACGTTTAAAGACGAGGGCAAATATGAACTGAGTTTTAATGCAACCGACAAACTAGGAAATGCTGCTTCGGAAAAAACGGCGGCGTTTACGATTGATCGTACCGCACCGGTTGTGACGATTTCCCCAGTGGAAGATGGGGCCAAATATGATCAGGATCAAAACGTGAAAATCTCCGTACAAGATCCTTATTTGGAACAGTACGATGTAGCCGTGAAGAAGGACGGAAAAGCGTATGCGATCAAAATGTTTGCCCTTGACGGCGATACCGCCACGACGGAACATCAATTTGACGAAGACGGAGTTTATGAAATAACGGTAACCTCCAAGGACAAAGCAGATAATGAAAAAACAGTCACCAAGACGTTTACGATCGATAAAAGCGGTCCAGCGATCGACTTTTCCGATAATGTGTCACCGGGAGAGCACTATAATACCGATAAAACAGTCACGGTTTCGGTTGATGATTACACATTTGACCCGCAAAAGACGACGGTGAAGGTTCTGAAAAATGGGGAGGATGTCACGAAGAAAATCATTGGCGACTGGACATTGTCGGATCAATATAAGTGGATTCTCCGCGGTGAGATGGTGCTTCCGTTTACGGAGGAAGGCGATTATGACATCACCGTTACTTCAGAAGATATTTTTGGAAAAACAAGCAGCAATAAGCTTTCGTTTGTGATCGATAAAACGGCGCCAGTAATCGCGTTGTCGGGAATCAATGAGGGGACCTTCGTGCAAAAAGGCGAAGTAACGATTGGTGTGGATGAAACGCATTTTAAAAATGATGATGTGACCGTCACCGTCCAAGATAAAAAGGTTTCATTTGTTAACACGGGTATTCACTCTGAGCTGAAACTTCCGTTTACGAAGGATGGCGATTACGTCATTATGGTTGAGGCGAGGGATAAAGCGGGCAATGCCGCTGAGGTGAAAACCTTATCGTTTACGGTCGACACGATTGCACCAAAAATCAGTATTGTGAATAAGAATTCGGGTGCAGCGGTGAAGGATGATTCCTTCTCAAGCAAGGATAAAGAGGTTTCCGTTGTTGTCGAGGAGCATAATTTTAAAAACAATCATGTTGATGTGAATGTGACGGAAAATGGCAAGAACATTTCAATCGGCGATTGGAAAAATAACGGCGAGACCTCAACACTCGATTACGAGTTTAAGGAGGACCGTGAATATACGATTTCGGTTGCGGCGGCTGACGCGGCGGGGAATAGGGCGACTGAAAAATCGGTCACGTTTACGATTGACCATATTAATCCAGAGCTTGAGATTAGTGGAATTGAGGATGGACAGAATTACAAAAGCAAGACCGCTGCCTTTACTGTAAAGGATACGAACATTGATTTAAGCCAAACCTCGCTGAAGGTTTCTCGAAACGGTAAGCCTTATTCGGTTGGCTGGCTGGCGTTAACTTCGAAGACAAAAGGCGAGTTAAGCTACAATTTTGAGGATGAAGGAAATTATGTGGTTAAGCTGTCGACTACGGATAAAGCAGGCCGTGATACGAGCTTGAAGCCGGTTTCGTTCATTATTGACCACACGAAGCCAGTGGTAACAATAGACGGGGTGGACAATAATTCCTTTAATCCGAAGAGTCGAAATGTAGCGATTTCAGTGGATGAAAAGAACTATTCAACCAATCAGGTGGAACTCTTTGCTATGAAGGATGGCCAACCATTTGGGATTGGAACAATGCCTGTAAAACAGCATTCGAATCTAAGCTATAATTTTTCAAAAGACGGTTTGTATTCGATCTTGATTCGTGCGGAGGATAAAGCCGGAAATGGACCGGTTGAGGTCAAGCGTACGTTTACGATTGATAAAACGAAACCGGCGATTGAGATTACCGGTGTGGAGCAGGGTGCCTATTATAACGAGGATAAACTTGTTAAGGCAACGATTCAGGACCGGAATTTTGATATCAATAAAATCGTTGTTAAGAAGGATGGGCGCAACTATCATGTTGGCGGATTTGTGGTGAGCGGGGATGTGGCGTCGTTCAGCCATAATTTTAGCCAAGAGGGCGACTATCAGTTGATCGTCGATGCGACCGATAAGGCTGGAAATCATTTTAGCAAGGAAATGAAATTCACGATTGATAAAACCAAGCCGGTGATTACCCCGAAATTTAGAGGGAAGGACCGTGTGATTAAGAACGGCGCATTTATTAACGAGATTTTTACACCAGAATTTTCGCTCGATCACCCAAAAGATGATTCGATTGTTTCGGTGGTTTTAAACGGTAAAAACGTTGGAAGAAGTGCTCTGACTGCTTCGAAGGAAATGGAGTATAAGTACAAGGTTGTTGCACGGGATAAGGCCGGAAATGAAGTGGAGCTGGCGATTCATTTTACCTTGGATACTTCGAAACCGGAGCTGTCAATCACAGGGGTTTTGGATGGATTCTTTAAAAAGGATATTTCGCCGGTTGTGACGTATTCGGATGTGCATTTGGATAAGGGCAAAACATCAGTAACGTTGGATGGCAGACCATATGTGAACGGCACGAAGCTGAATACCGAGAAGGTTTATGTACTGAAGGCGAAGGTGACCGATTTAGCGAAAAACGTCAGCTCGAAAACGATTGTGTTCACGATTGACAAGACGGCTCCGTCCATCAAGTTCAACGAGGCGATTTCCAATCAGTATTTTAAGGAGGACTTAATTCCGAGGTTGCTGATTCAGGACCATAGTGCCTATGATATTATCGCGCAAACCTTGGACGGCGAAGATTATAAGTTAGGTGAGCCGATTACGTCGGAAGGAAAGCATGTTCTGTTCTTCGAGGTTAAGGATAAGGCCGGAAACATTAAGCAGATGAGTGTCGAGTTTATTCTTGATAAGACGGTGCCAGTGGTCAAATTTGCTGGCGCTAAGAATGGTAAGACCTATTATGATCCGGTGAGTTTAGCGATTCACCTAGATAATCCGAAGGATACGATTAAGGAAGTTTTGG
This sequence comes from Neobacillus cucumis, assembly GCF_016107705.1. The sequence goes on along the minus strand of NZ_JAEHGC010000004.1, from coordinate 150,521 downwards.
TGAACAATGAGCCTGTGAAGGACCTTGTTGAGACGAAGGATGACAACGGGAACACGGTGTTATCGAAGAGATTTAAGGATATTGATCAGTATACGGTGAAGGTTGTTGCGGTCGATGATGCCGGCAACAAGGTCACCACAGAATTTCCATTCATCATCGCCAAAAAGGCTGCTATTGTGAAGTTTTATGAGAATAAGCCTTTGTTTGCAGGAAGTATTGTGGGCGTGTTGGCGTTGATTGGGTTGGGAGTTACGGCTGTGGTGAGGAGACGGAAAGAGGAAGATGTAAGTGAGTAGTTTTTTTAGGGAGCCAGGCGGATGCCTGGCTTTTTGTGTTGTGGTTTGGAGGGCTTGAGTTGGTTAAGAACATAAAGTGGATTGGTTGGAACATATATTGGCTGGGGTGGAACAAAAACCAGGGGAACGGAACATATAAGGTGCGAAACGGAACATAAAATTTGAAATGGGTAATTTAAGGGGTGGTGGTTGGTGAAAAATCGCCTTTACACTCTAAAATGGTGGGAAAATTACCTGAGCCGGGCGGTTACCTGGCTTTTGGAGCTCGAAAAAAGCTAGTTGGAACATAAAGTGAATAACTTGGATCGTATATCGATACAGATGGACCATATATTTGATATGAATAGATCGAGTATCGATACAGATGGATTATATATCGATATGAATGGATCGTATGTCGATATAGATGGATCATATACCGATATGAATGGATCGTGTATCGATACAGATGGAACATATATCGATACGAATGGAACATAAAATTGAAAAAAGCTAGGATGGTCAGGCTTTCCTAGCTTGGATGGTACTGATATTTTTCCAAATCAATCCTGCCGTTCAGGCCAACCTCAACTCCCTCACCCTCAAGTGCAAACAGCTGCTCATGGTAGGATTCATCGTATCGGAGGGCGATATGGCCTTGAGCATTGATGACCCGGTGCCAGGGCAGGCGGTGTTTCCGGCTCATCGAATGGAGGATGCGCACAACTTGGCGGGCGGCACGCGGGCTGCCGGCGAGAGCAGCAATCTGGCCGTAAGTCATTACTTTTCCTTCAGGAATATTTTTAATGATACTAATCACATTTTCGGTAAAAGGAGTCATGTCGGGATCCTTTCTTTATCACATATTTTTATTTTATTTGAAATTGAGGAAATCGACAAATTTCTCGGGAAATAGCATTACAGGGTAGTCATTTCCCGGAAAATAAAAGGGATATCGCGGATTCCAGCTTTTTCGCGGTGTTGTCGAATGGCGGAATGCGAGAGAATACTGAGTTAAGCGGTGTCCGATTTTTCAAAAAATTTCCGAAACACCTTGTCCTGATTGTGTTTTTTGTGCATAAACCCGTATCCAAGCTAATAAACTGTTACAAACCTTTACAAAGAGAGTGTTTGAGGTGAGGAATCGTTTGTGGAGGGCGTGGATTTAGTCGGGGACATGATTATTCCTAGTATGATCAGAAGGTAGATTACTTTCTGTCGCATGGTGACCCATCATAAGTAATGTCCATCCCAGATGGACAAAGTGGTGAAAATGTCCTTTTGTGGTGCCTGTCACCCATGCGGAAAGCAGAATTCGTCATTGTGATAAGCGAGTCTCATTTCACACTACTCACATCCAATTTAGGGAGGGCGAGAGTGTGCACGATTACATCAAAGAGAGAACTATCAAGATTGGAAAGTATATCGTGGAGACGAGGAAAACGGTTCGCGTGATCGCGAAAGAGTTTGGCGTATCCAAAAGTACAGTCCATAAAGATTTAACAGAGAGGCTTCCTGAAATTAATCCAGAACTTGCGAATGAAGTAAAAGAGATTTTAGATTATCATAAATCGATCCGGCACCTAAGGGGCGGGGAAGCAACGAAAATGAAGTACCAGAAGGAAGAAAGAGAAGGCGAAGCGGTGAAATAATTTTAGAGATATGCAGGACTTTTGGCGGAAGGGGGATTTGTGGCTATAGGAGTGTGCCTATATGTAAGCGCTATATTTGCAAGGAAGCCTAACGGGTTCCTTTTTCAAAAAATTCGAGGACAATTACTGTTTTCGGATTTTTTTGATTTCCGACAAATAATTACATATTTTTGAGTTAAAAGTATGGAATTTTCTTTGGTTGTGATACAATTAACAATTAGAGTAGTAGGATCCGTTAAGGAGGAAAGACAAGAGAATGTTTGCTAGGGATATTGGTATTGATTTGGGTACTGCGAACGTGTTGATTCACGTGAAGGGCCGTGGAATTGTGTTGAATGAGCCTTCTGTGGTGGCGATTGACCGAAATACGAATCGCGTTTTGGCGGTTGGTGAAGAGGCGCGCCGCATGGTGGGACGTACACCTGGGAACATTGTCGCGATTCGTCCGCTAAAGGATGGCGTAATCGCTGACTTTGATGTAACTGAAGCAATGTTAAAACATTTTATTAATAAGTTGAATGTAAAAGGTTTTCTTTCGAAGCCGCGTATTTTGATTTGCTGCCCGACGAATATTACGAGCGTCGAGCAGAAGGCGATCAAGGAGGCGGCTGAAAAGAGCGGCGGCAAGAAGATTTATCTTGAAGAGGAGCCGAAGGTGGCGGCGATTGGCGCAGGGATGGATATTTTCCAGCCGAGCGGGAATATGGTCGTGGACATCGGTGGCGGTACGACGGATGTTGCCGTGCTTTCGATGGGCGATATCGTAACGTCTTCTTCGATTAAGATGGCGGGCGATAAGTTCGACATGGAGATTCTCAACCACATCAAGCGTGAGTACAAGCTGTTGATTGGGGAGCGTACGGCTGAAAATATTAAAATTAATATTGGGACGGTATTTCCTGGTTCTCGTTCGGAGGAAATGGAGATTCGCGGCCGTGATATGGTCAGCGGTTTGCCACGCACGATTTCGGTTCGTTCGGAAGAGATTGAGGGGGCGCTTCGTGAGTCGGTTGCCGTGATTGTTCAGGCGGCGAAGAGTGTGCTTGAGCGGACTCCGCCAGAATTGTCTGCGGATATTATTGACCGCGGCGTGATTTTGACGGGCGGCGGTGCATTGCTGCACGGGATTGATATGCTGCTTGCGGATGAGTTGAAGGTACCGGTATTGGTTGCGGAGAATCCAATGGACTGCGTGGCGATTGGTACGGGAATTATGTTGGATAATATTGACCGGATTCCTGGTAGGAAGCTGGGATAGTTTTTGGTTAGAGCCTGATGACGCGTGGGTGCGTTGTTGGGCTTTTTTTGTAGTTTGGAGTGTGTTTTGGTGGTAGTGGTCGGTATTTTGGGGAAAGCGGAGGGTAAATAGGTAAAAGTGGTGGGTAAGGTGGAAATTCAGTTAGTGCGAGGCCTGGTTCTAGGAGGTTTTTAACTAAAAATGGTAATTTTGTGTTAAAAAGTGGACCGGGATAGTGGAATATTTGGGTGTTTGAATGGGAAGTGGAGGGTATTTTGGTTTAAATGGTGGGTAAAGTTCCGGAAGTGGAAGGTAAAGTGGTAAAACCGGTGGGTAAGGTAGAAATTCATTTGGTGCGAATCGAAAATGAGTGAACGATTTTACTGAATATGGTCAACTTCCCCTTCAAGCTTACAGAAATCCCACACAATTCGTGTTTTTTTTACAAAAGCCGACCTTTTCCACAAAAAGTTAATGAGTATTTTTCAAATATTTTTTATAATAGAGATAAGACTAGGCGAATAATTTTATAAAAAACAATATTATCCCAATAGTTTTGGCAATAATATGTTTTAACTCGCTAGTTTTGGGAGAAACACAAAGGGGAATTCCGATGTCCGAACAAGTGAAAACAAGGGAAGATTTTAATAAGGAAAAAACTGATTCGCAAAAAACGGCGGAAGAAGTACGTCCAGCGACAAAACGGGTGAGAGTGCGCTTGATTCCGATTTGGCTGCGGCTTATTCTTTTGGTGATTAGTATATTTATTTGCGTCATGGCGGGATCAGCGGTTGGCTATGGTATGCTTGGCGGCGGCAAAATTGCAGATGTTTTTAAGGAATCAACGTGGACGCATATCATCGACTTGGTTGATAAAAAATAAATCGATTGGAGGGAAGGGAGCAATCTCTTCCCTTTGTTTGTGTTTAATAGTAAAATGGATTTTAAGTAGCTAATCTTAGTAGGAGGTACTAAATAATGCTTGATATCGAACAAATTAAAGAGATTATTCCTCATCGTTATCCATTTTTGCTGGTGGATCGTATTTTGGAGATCGAGGAAGGAAAACGGGCGATTGGAATTAAAAATGTTTCAGCGAATGAGGAGTTTTTCAATGGACATTTTCCTGATTATCCGGTCATGCCGGGTGTATTAATCGTGGAGGCATTGGCTCAGGTTGGTGCTGTTGCAATGTTGAAAAAAGAGGAAAACCGCGGTAGATTAGCATTCTTTGCAGGGATTGACGGCTGTCGTTTTAAAAGACAGGTCAAGCCTGGGGACCAGCTTCGTCTTGAGGTTGAAATCATTCGTCTGCGCGGCCCAATTGGGAAAGGAAAAGCCGTGGCGTTGGTGGACGGCGAGATTGCGTGTGAAGCGGAGATTACGTTTGCGCTGGGTGAGAAAAAGGAATAGTGTTTGGAGAAATGGCCGGGGGACTGGTCATTTTTTTGTGGGGATGGTGTTTGGGATATGTTCCGTCCCACCGACTATATGTTCCGAACCGATCGAATCTTCCACCCCAAATCAAAAAGCCAGGCACCAAGCCTGGCTTACACTCACTGTGGAGTCTTCATCTTAATCTTCGGTTTACTCTTCATTTTTTCTTTAAACTCAGTCAGTAGGGCTTGGCCACTCAAGCCTCTTTGAATCAAACTATCGAGCAGCAGCTCAGAATAATCACGGCGCAAACGGCGCAGACGGCCTTCTAACAGCACACTCATATGATGTTCAAACTTATTCAACGTACCAATCTTCGTTTGGAAAAATGCCGGATCATTCTCAAGCTTTGTGATCACCGCTTCAACAATAATTTCGCGGCCTTCATCCTGAATCTCTTTAAAATAATCATAAAGAGACAGATCCGTATAAGCTTCCAGCAGCCAGGTGTGCTGCTCATCTTCTTTATTAATGATTAACCCATCATGTAACGGAATTTCCACCGAATTGTCATTCTCAACTACTTCCAATGACACCAACTTGAACGATTTCATTAGGTAAAACCTCCTTCTAGCATTTTGCCGCGGACCTATTCCCCCAAATCAACGTGACGAATCACTTTTCCTAAATTATAACATATGCAGAACGAAAGCAAATGTCGAAAAATATATGTCGAATCTTGCAAAAATGGTTTTTCATGCCCCATACCCAACAAAAAACCCGATTTCCCCCTAGAGAAAAACCCCCTATTCAACTGTGAACAGCCTCGAAATGGCCCTTTTCGTCATTTTACAGGGGGAGGCGGAGAGGAATATGATAAAGCCATGAAACAGAGAGGAGATGAACAAATGATCAATCAAGTCACACTTGTCGGAAGACTGACGAAGGATCCAGAGCTGAAAACAACGACCGATGGAACTCCCGTTACGCAGGTGACGCTCGCTGTAAGCCGGAATTTTCGCAATCATAATGGAGAGATTGAAGCAGACTTTGTTTTGTGTACGCTGTGGAGGAAAGCAGCTGAAAACACCGCGCAATACTGCCGGAAGGGTTCCGTCGTTGGGGTCACAGGGCGGCTGCACACCCGGAATTACGAAAAAGAAGGAAAGAGGGTGTATATAACTGAGGTTGTCGGGGAACAAATCCGCTTTCTAGGCGCCAAACCGCATGCTGAGAATCCAAGCCCGAGTCCGTCTCCAGTTCCAAGCCAGACCCAGAGCCCGATTCCTGAACCGAGTGAAAAAAAGGAGGAAGTACCAGTTGGAAGCTAATCGTGACAGTTTAGAGCAGCTCATGGAATCATTAATCAAAATGGTCGGGAAAGCAAATCAAAAAGTGGACAGCCTGCAGCGAAGAGTTATCCAGCTTGAAACCTTTATTAAGGAGGAAAAGGAACGAGGCACTATCCGCATCTACGCCGAGCAACCTCAAGAGTCCGCCTCATCCACCCCCCACATCAGTTGATGGCAGTTATTTCCTCACTATATAAAATCAAACGTCTCTCCTATGGGCCCCAAATTTCCGGCGAATCTGCCGGATTTTTATTTTTTGAGGTATAAAAAAACGGCAGCAGGGAACAATGTTAGCAAAACCCCCTGTTTTTTATAAGAAGCCGCTGACATAGTTGTCCAGCGGCTTCTTCGTTTTTTTTGGAAAAAGGAACATAGAAATGATCCCGTTGCTTGTACTCGTCCCAAAAAGAGTTTACCGGCGATTAACGTTTGGTAAGTATCTAAAGTAGGAGAAATTGTGAATAAAAACGCACAATTCCACATTTTGTTTCTAGGGTGATTGCTGGAGAAGAAATTATTGTCATATAATGTAGATAATTGTAAGATTTGGAGTGATCATATGGAAAGAAATCCGAGCAGTTCGTTGAATTTTATTGGCGTCAGGCTAAGCAATCGCGAAATTATGATCAAGAGCAAGCCAGGCTTTTTCGATGCATTAACGCTTTCCAAACACCCATCTAAGAGCAGCTTCTATCAAACTATTCCTCTTGGCGATACACATTCAGTTTCCATCTATTACTATAACAAAAGATTTCAATTTACCTACCAAAATAAGTCATTTCAGCTTTTCGAAGGAAATCAGCAGCTCAGTGAGCAAGCAGTTTACAACATTTTAAATAATTTTATTGTAAAAGAAGGGAATAAGGCTTCCTATTTAACAAGCTTCCCAGAAGACAAGATCAGGACGGCGAAAAGTAAGAAAACCCGGGTGCTCGCGGAGAGTAAGCGGGTGGGGGAGTGAGTAGAATTTAAGAAATAAGCTGGGCATCCTGCCTAGCTTATTTTTTTTTTTTTTCAATCTAGTACTCCTACTGTCCACCCCACACGCACAAAAATGCCAAAAAGTCCACGGGCGGTGCCTGTCACCGCATTTGGTAATTGTCCCCATTTGGTGAATTTTCGGCTTATATGACAAAATAGGAGGCATTTTTAATGTTTTTGTAACATGGCTGCTACATTGTTTTGATATAAATAGGGAAAGGGGGAAAGAGTATGCAATTTTTTAAGCGTATGATTCTCGTATTATTTACATTAACATTGTGTGGAACTGGTTCAATCATGACATATGCCGAGAGCAATACAGAAGCATTACATAATGTCGAGCAGGACCTTCAGCAAAAAGTACAAGAAAAGCAATCTGTTTCAAACGAGATGACGAACATTAAGCAAGAAATGGACTCAATCTATAAATATATTTCAGCGAACAAAGAGGCGCTGACCAAAACGCAAAAGAGAATTGATGCAACCAATCAACTCATTGAGCAGAAAAAAGAAGAAATTGTTGTCGTTGAGGACAAAATCCTGGCCCGTCAAGATGTCATGAAAAAGCGGCTAGTAGCCCTTCAGCACGATAATAGTGTAAGCTTAGTAATCAAAGTTTTACTAAACGCAAAAAGCTTTGATGACTTACTACAACGCGCAAGTGCGGTCTCGGCTCTATTCAACGCTGACCAGAGCATTTTAGAAGATCAGAAGCATGACCTTAAACAGATTGAAGACGATAAAAAAGAGATTGATCATCAAGAGCAGGTTTTAAAAGAGGAACAAAAAAACCTAGCCAATCAGCAGGAACAACTTAGTTTGAATCTGCAAAAAAGACAAGAAACCCTAAAAGAAATGCAAGATAAATATAGCAAAATCGATAAAGAAATGGCACTTGCTAAAAAAGAAAAAGCAAGCATTCAAGCTGAGCTTAGGGCTGCCGAAGCAAAGGTTCGCAAGGAACAAGAAACGGCAAGAAAGAACGCAGCAACTGCATCTGCTGCATCCACCGGAAGCCAGCAAGACCATTCACAACCGACAGGCAACGGGGAAACCTTTTACGTTACCGCTACAGCCTATAGCTACTCAAGTTCAGGTGCAATCACAAGAATGGGCTACAATATTAAAGAAAACCCATATATGAAGCTTATTGCTGTTGACCCATCTGTCATTCCATTAGGAAGCAAGGTTTGGGTAGAAGGCTACGGTGTCGCGGTTGCAGGTGATACAGGCGGTGCTATCCATGGTCACATTATCGATGTTTTAAAACCAACAAAAGCGCAGGCACTAGCCTGGGGCAGAAGAACCGTGAAAGTGAAAATATTAGATTAGTAACCAAGAAAGAGATCGAACATGAAAAATGTTTGGTCTCTTTTTTTTATTGACTTATGCCCATTTCCACAATAAAGTATTATTGGATAATAATCCCACGAGGAGGGGTATAGATGAATTTAAATCTAATGGAAGTGTCTAATTATACTTTTGGGGTGGATGATGAAAAGACAATATGATTTGGACTGGATCCGTGTAATCGCGACGCTCGCCGTATTCCTTTACCACTGCTCGATGTTTTTTAACCCATTCCCTTGGCATGTGAAAAATAATCAGTTGGATTCGGGAAGTATTTTCGTATTTTCCTTATTTGTGGGTGCTTGGATCATGTCTGTATTTTTCGCCGTTTCAGGGATCAGTGTGACGTATGCCTTGAAAAATCGGCCCGTGACTGCTTTTTTCAAAGAACGGTTGATTCGGCTAGGAGTGCCGCTTGTGTTCGGTGTATTTATCTTAACTCCTCACCAAATTTTTCTCGAACGAATTGTCAATCGTCAGTTTGATGGTTCATTCCTAGACTTTCTTCCTCACTATTTTGATGGGATATATTTAGATTTTGGTGGAACAGGAAATTTCGCGTTCTTTGGCTTACATCTATGGTATTTACTCGTGCTGCTCGTATTCTCCTTTCTTACGATACCGATATTTAAAAAAATCCCTATCAGCGGAAGATTTGGCATGGTCCATTTGTGGCTGCTGCCATTCATTCTTTTTGCATCAGGGTTAGTCAAAACCCAGGGGTTAGGCGGCTGGGACCTTGTACTTTATCTAATCGTCTTTATTTATGGTTATTACTTTTTTTCAAGCGAAGCCTTTAAAAATAATCTTCAAGCCACGATCAAGATTCACATGACTCTCGCCTTGATTTCTTCCGCTGTATACATCGTCTGGTTTATGAAGGCTTATCCTCAACCGGGATCGATGGAGGAGATCGTCTTTTTTGCTGTACGAACGATTAATTGCTGGAGCTTGTTACTATGCATTTTTTTCCTGGCAGACAGATATTTATCTTTTACCAATCGTTTTCTGAAGTACGCAAGTGAAGCTTCTATGCCATTTTATGTATTACATCAGCCGGTCATTGTGCTTCTTGGCTTTTTTATCCGCGACTTATCATGGCCAATACCCGTTAAGCTGGTTTTTCTTATTTCCATTTCCTTTGTATTGATTATGGGTGGTTATCACTTTGTTGTTCGGCACTTTGGCGTGCTGAGGTTTTTGTTGGGGATGAAGGGGGCAAGGGGGAGAGGCAGGGCCCAAGCAACTTATTCTTTGCATAAATAGGTGAAATCCCAATTGGGAATTTGGACTATTATTTGTAAAAAATACCTATATAATAGACTTAGATAGGAAGAAGGGGGAACATTCAATGTCGAATGATCATGAGGTTTTATTAGATAAAGGGAAACAAAATGACCCAAAAATAAAAGTGGAAAGGAAAGAGGGAGAACCGACTTCCGCTTTCAAAGGGGCTTCATGGGCTGCGCTGTTAGTAGGGGTTGCCGCTTATCTCATCGGTTTGTTTAACGCATCAATGCAATTGAACGAAAAGGGCTATTACTTCGCCGTTTTAGTGTTCGGGCTCTATTCCGCGGTATCTTTGCAAAAAGCAGTAAGGGATAAAGAAGAGGGAATCCCCGTTACGAATATTTATTATGGGATTAGTTGGTTTGCCATGATTGTTTCGATTTCATTAATGGTCATCGGTTTATATAATGCAGGAAGTATTGTTTTAAGTGAAAAGGGATTTTACGGGATGTCGTTTGTTCTTAGCTTATTTGCAGCCATAACGGTTCAAAAGAATATTCGAGATACACAGAGGGCAAGAGAAAGAGATTGACCGACAGGGAACTGTCGTTTTTTTTGGGGGGGCTCAGGGTGCTTCTGGAAAGGGAAATTGTTGATATCCATTTAAAATTTGTTGATTTCCGGTCAAAAAGTGTCGATATCCGATGGAAAAGTGTTGATATAGTATAGATTTGTGTTGATATCCTCTAAAAAAGTGTTGATATAATCGAAAATTGTGTTGAAAAAAACCAGTCGGGGACTGGTTTGGGGGAGCAACTGATTATTTTTTTGCCAAAACTTCGACTTCCTCGATAGTGAGACCGGTGCGTTTGGCAAACTCAAATACCATAGACATTAAATGACAGCATCTATAATAGAGTGTCCACCTCACGTGGACAAAAACAGCAAAAAGTCCACGAACGGTGCCTGTCACCGTATGAAGTGTCACCGTGTGGACTTTTCACATTGTTACCCCAAATACACTAGATCCTTCAGTTCATCTGTAGAAAGTTCGGTAATCCAGTTTTCGCTTTGGATGATTTGGTCGTTTAAGAATTGTTTTTTCTCGAGCATGGCGTCGATTTTTTCTTCGAGCGTCCCGGTACAAATTAGCTTATGGACGTGGACAAACCGCGATTGCCCAATCCGGTAGGCCCGGTCCGTGGCCTGGTTCTCGACAGCCGGATTCCACCAGCGATCATAGTGAATGACATGATTCGCTGCCGTCAAATTCAGCCCGGTGCCGCCCGCCTTCAACGACAACAGGAATACCGGAAACTCGCCATTCTGGAACCGCTCAATCATCGCATCACGCTGCGTCTTCGCCACACTTCCGTTCAAAAATGGCACCTCGACCCCAAACCGCTTCTTCACCGCGGCCCGAATCATCTCGCCCATCTCGATATACTGCGTAAAAATCAGGCAGCTCTCGCCTGAATCCAACACCGCATCGACCAAATCGACCAGCTTTTCTAATTTATTCGAACGCTCCAGCAGCACACGTCCGGCCGACTGCTCTTTCAAATACAGCGCCGGGTGGTTGCACAGCTGCTTCAAACGGCTCAGCATCTGCAAAATCAAACCCTTGCGCTCAAACCCGGACAATTTTTCAATCTGCTCAAACGTATCTCTCACCAGCTGTTCATACAGCGACGCCTGCTCCGTCGTCAACGGACAGTACTCCTTCTGCTCCTGCTTATCCGGCAAATTCAGCGCAACCTCTTCATCCTTCTTCGTCCGCCGCAACAAGAACGGCCGAATCAACGCTTGCAGCTGATGCACCTTTTCCTTCTTCTCATCCTTCTCAATCGGAATCACAAACTTCTTCTGGAACTGCCCCAAACTCCCCAAATACCCGTGATTGGTGAAATCAAAAATCGACCACAGCTCCGACAAGCGATTTTCCATGGGCGTTCCGGTTAGAGCAACATGGTGCCGGCCTCGCAGCCTGCGTACCGCTTTCGATTGTTTTGTCTGCGCGTTCTTAATATTCTGCGCCTCGTCAATCGCAATCGTGCTCCAAACCGCCGATTCAAACTCATCGGAATCGAGATGGCTCAACCCATAAGAAGTTAACACCACATCGGCATTTTTTACCTTTTCCAAAAAGGATTCTTCCTTTAAGCGGTTTGAACCATAATGCAAATAGACATCCATTTCCGGTGCAAAACGCTCGAGCTCTTTTTGCCAGTTTCCGAGAACGGAGGTAGGGCAAATAATCAACGACGCCTTTGTTGGAGTCTTTACCGCTGGAGCGGCTTCTTCGGCATCCTTTTTCCGGCGCCGGCTGCGAGACTCGCTTTCAACCATAGCTGGTTCTTCGCCAGCCAGCTCCTTCACCTTCAACAAATAAGAAATCAATTGCACCGTTTTACCAAGTCCCATATCATCGGCAAGGACTGCGCCAAACCCATGCTGCCTTAAAAACCACAGCCAACTCATTCCTAGCTGCTGGTAGGGGCGGAGCTCGCCGTTCAAGCCTTCCGACACCGGTTCCATCGGAATTTCTTTTACCTCGGAAAGCTGCTTGATCATCTGCTTCCACTGCCGGTTCAACTCGATTTGTATTTTCGCAAATGCTTTTGGATTCTCCAGTTCATCCTCGGTTGCCTCAGCATTCACCAGCTCCTGCTCAAGCAAATCACGGACCTGCAACCCTTCTTTTTCAGCCCGTTTCATCAAATCCTGAATTTGGCGAATAAACTGCGGATCGAGCTTCACCCAGCGGCCGCGGATATAGACAAGTCGGCGCTTTTCTTCGACAAGCTGGCTGAATTCATCCTCAGACAGGTCGACTCCGTTCATCGAAAAACGCCAGTTGAAATCGAGCATTGCCTGTAAGCCAACGAACGACGGGCGGTGACTGGATGTTCCTTTTAGCGACGCCTTCACTTTTAGGTTGGCATTTTTCATTGCCTGCCACCAAGAAGGGAGGAGGATCTCGACATCAAGTGCCACAAGGGTTTCGCTTGCTTCGGTTAAAAACATCCAGGCTTCTTCTTCGGTGAGATGAGATTTTAGATGGGAAGGGTCCACATCATTTTCAAGCCAAGGAATCAACCGCACCCAACGGGCGATTTCCCGGTCGACTTTGTCGATATAAGGCTTCCATTTCCCGGGAATTTTCGACTCCAGTCCAACCATCTCATCGACATTTTTCTTTCCGCGCAAAAACACATCCAAATTCCAGGCGCCTTCGCCATCCTCCGGTTCTTCAAGCCGCAAGCCAATAGTAAATGGGGTATCGCTTTCCTTAATTCCAACCCATTCGAGCCAGCTCTCCTCGTCAAAATACCGGGCAAGTTCGCCGCCGGAAATATTTTGTTTTTTCAAAAGGTCGAGCTTTGGCCCGAACAATTCCTTCATTGCTGAATTCCTCGTTAAATACCCGTCAAGCGCGTTGTTGTAGAGGTCGCCGATAAATTGTAGTGTTGTTTCGGGAGTATCTGCCACTTGCAAATCCTGTTCCCAAAAGGAGGGGTCAAACTCTTCCTTTACACGTTCCGGGAGCTGCCAGCGAAAATCGCCATGCTCCCACACCGAAAAGTCCGGGAGCCAATCTTTTTCAATGATGCCTTCGTGAAGTGCGAAAGCAGCAGCGAGACAAATTTCCGATTCCTCACTCCAGTCCCACTCAATAAACCGGTTAAATGATTCCTTTGCAAAAAGCGACACCAGCTGCCAGCCGCTTAGCGGGACACCCTCAATTCCCCGTACGTTCTCCGTTTCCAAAAGCGTGCCAAAAAAGCTCTCCTCATGGCGGCTGAACAAAAGATTCTTCCAGTCATCGGGATGCAAAAAGTGCCCGCGTTCCTCTTGAGCAGCGAGAAAATAGCGCCCATCCTCTAATTTCATTGTCAGCAGTTTAATAAACCTAGTTTTAAGCATCGATCCCGTGCTCCTTTACCGTACAAAAATCCATATTCCTTTATTATAACCCAAAAGTTGGGGTTTTGCTTCGGTGAGTAAATTTGTCCCTAAAGGGAAAAATAGGTTCGGGAAGATGCTTCCCAATTAAAAAAGTGGGAGTGAATAGAATGGCTGAAAACAGAGAACGCAATCGTGCTGATGTTGACGCTGGTGAAGCGGTTGGAACAGGTGCAGGTGCTGTTGCAGGTGCTGCTGTAGGTTCTGTTCTTGGACCAATTGGTACCGTTGCCGGGGCAGTTGTCGGCGGAGCATTGGGTAACAAAGCGGGAGATGCCGCTGATAACGCTGTCGATGAAGGTGCAGGACGAGAAGATTAGCATAAAGGAACGTATTGCATAAACCAGTGCAGGGGACTCCCAAAAAGGGGGTCCTTTTTGTGAGAAATTCCCATGGCTGTAAGGTAGTTTTTTCCTTAATAAAAGAGAAAATACAAGGTCATTATATTGAGGTACTTCAAAACAAAGGAGAGATACTCTTGACTCAAATTGATGTAAATCAACTAAATCAAGCTAAAGCAAATGTAACATTAACTCAAGAATTGTTAACAAAAGCAATTGAAAAAGCAAATTCCGATCCCATTCTCGCTCAGGAAGCGATTAAACAAGCATCAAACGAAATATCGTCTGCATTAACCGCGGTAACACAAGTACAAAAAACATCACAAACTGAATCAGCAGAATTTTAAAATAGTTGTTTAAAAAACCCCTCGGACTTTGTCAAGGGGTTTTTTTAAGCTCCTTATTATTTTTTGAAAAATAATCAAGCAATCCTAAGTAAATCCCCTGAGCGACGTTTTCATTGAAAGCCGAACCTTCCACAATTGAATCATCTTGTTTATTAGAAAGAAAACCAAGCTCAATAAGGGTACTAGGTTGTGCGTTATTTCGGAGCACACTTAAGTTATTGAATCTTGTACCGACATTCTCTAACTTTGTTGTTTTGGCAACCTCATCTAGAATGTTGGAGGCTAATTCGTTATCTCTTGATTTTTGAAAGTAAAAATCAGTCACACCATGGACGGACGGGTCTTTGATCCAATTGTAATGAAAACTGATAAAAGCATCCGCATTGTTTTGGTTTGAGATAGTAGATCGTTCTGGTAATGAGATGTAGGTATCATTTGTCCGGGTCATAATGACATTCGCACCAGCATTTTTAAGCTTTTGCTCCACTGCTTTGGCTGTTTCTAGGGTTAATTTTTTTTCATGTGTACCGTCAATGCTTGTGGTCCCGATATCGACGCCGCCATGACCGGGGTCAAGGACAATGGTTTTTCCGTTAAGGGGTCCTTGGATAGTTGTTTTTGCCGCCGGGGTCTTGGATGATTTGGTTGCGGGTGCAGGTGCAGGACTCTTTTTGTCATGGTCCATAGTGGTCTTTGATGTTGGTGGCTTAGAAACAGCTTGTGTGTGAAGCTTGTCCGGTTCGTGTTTTGTAATGTAATATTCGTTTACCCACCCTTTCATGCCGGAGGAAGACACGATTTTGGCCCAACCTGCTTGTTCTGCCTGAACGGCTATCTGGGCGCCCCAATCTAATTTGCCGATAACGGGGTTCGATACGCCGGGGCCCGTGCGAACATTTAGGAAATCAGCATTTACGGTCGCTCCTACATTTTTTGGCGGGGCCGTGTAAGCGTGGCTAATCCAGCCAATTTGGTTGTTTCCCAGTTTAATTTGATCCCAGTTGTTCTTTTTCCGAATGACTACAAATGTGTCCCCTTTATGAACAAGACCGAGCACCTTTCCTGAAATGCCAGGAGATTCCCGGACGTTCAGATTGGTTGCTGTTACGGTGACTTTCGTTGGGGAGGGATTTGCGTATGCATCTTGGTCCATTTCGACAAAGGGTATCGCGATGACACTCAGGCCGATCAGCAATTTAACAAGGCCGAAGTTTTTGAGTTTGGTTGTGATCATTTTCGTAACCTCCTTCTTTTTCAAACTCTAAAACTAGTATGGACAGGTTTCTAGCAAAATATAATCTGGAATTTTAATTTTCAGATTATAAGTGTAGGTTTTTTTAAAACAAGTTTAAGAAAAAAATAGAGTCGAAATTCTAGTATAATCTCTGAAATCTGTGTCTATCCTGTTCCTATACAAGAGTAAATTGGGAGAGTGCCAGTGAAAAGGGGAATGATCGATGTATACTGAGGAATTAAATAAAATGATTGCCTTAAAAAAGATGGATTTAGAGGAATGTGAATACGAACTTTATAATCGCTACTATCCTTCGATTGTCAGAATGGCGATGACGAATTACATATCCGTCTTGCAGACACAATTAGAAAAGTATAATCATGAATGGATAAAAAACAATCAGATATGACCTATAGTTTAAAAGTTACCAGAGCCAGGCAGGGATGCCTGGCTCTTAAGCTGTTTAAGGGCTAAATGGCGCAAAATCACCATCATTTCTCCCTTTGTCCGCGTGGAATGAACAAAACCGGCCAAAAAGTCCACGGGCGGTGCCTGTCACCCAAAAGTGTCAATCAAAAGATGTCACCCCTTTGGTGGATTATTTTTCGGTGGACCTTAAAATAGTCTACAAAAGAGTAATAATTCAGACTATAATCCTCCAATCTGAGGGTAGATAATGGAATTACGAAATCAAAAGGAGGAAAGGCGATGCAGCGACCGCTTGAGAATGTTCGAGTATTAGATTTTACGAGAGTGTTGGCCGGACCGTATTGTACGATGCTTTTGGCAGACATGGGTGCGGAAGTAATTAAGATTGAAAGACCCGGTGCCGGGGATGATACGAGGCACTTCGGTCCGTTTCAGAATGGTGAAAGCGGTTACTTTGTTTATTTGAATCGTGGTAAAAAAAGTATGGCGCTTGATTTAAAAAATCCACATGCGATTACAGCCATAAAGGAATTAGTCAAAGAATCGGACGTAGTGGTAGAAAATTTCCGCCCAGGCGTAATGAAAAAACTAGGATTGGATTTTGAAAGCCTAAAAGAGTTGAATCCTTCTATCATTTATACCTCGATTTCAGGATTCGGCCAATATGGCCCTTATAGCCAGCGGCCAGCCTATGACTTGGTTGCCCAAGCAATGGGAGGATTGACCAGCATAACCGGTCATCCGGATGATCCTCCCACACGGTCCGGCGCTTCACTAGGGGACATGAGTGCCGCTCTTTACGCAGTATATGGAATCATGGTAGCGCTGTTCCACAGAGAACGCACGGGTGAGGGACAATTAATCGACGTTGCCATGACGGATAGTATCTTTGCTCTCTTAGAAAATAATGTGATGCGCTACACGGTAGATAAAATCGTACCGGAACGCATTGGCAGTCGGCACCCAATCAGTTCGCCGTTTGATATCTATCAAGCCCAAGATGGCCATGTGGTGATCGCAGTTGCCAATGAATCTTTATTTGGAAAATTAGCAGCGGTTATGAAACAGCCCGAACTGGCAGAAGATAAAAGATTTTACCTTGATTCGTTACGTACGAAAAACGAAACCGAGTTGAAGGCTATCATTGAAAACTGGCTGCGTGGATATACCGTTGCTGAAGCGGTCGAGATGATTTCTGAAGGCGGGGTCCCATGTTCCCCCATCCTAACCATTGGGGATGTATGTGAAGATGAACATACAAAAGCGAGGGAAATGCTCATTCGGGTCGACCATCCTGTGGCAGGGCCCATGAAGATACCAGGAAATCCAGTTAAACTTTCGCAAACTCCTGCGGTGATAAAAGAAGCATCCCCGATCCTTGGTGAACACACCGGCCAAGTGTTAAAAGACGTATTAAAGTGGGATTGGAGAAGATTGCAAGACTTAGAGGAGCAGGAAGTATAAATTTATATAAATGCCAGGTGTAAAATTACACCTTATCAGCGGATTAACAGGTTTTTTCAGCGAATTACTATGTTTTATCAGCGGATTAACAGGATATATCCGCGAATTAAAAAACAATATTAAAAAGGAGCCAAAACATATGAATTTCGAACTAACAGATGAACAAAAAAGTATAAGAGCTATGGTAAGAGACTTTAGCCGCGAGGTTATTTTACCAAAAGCAGCAGAATTAGATGAACAAAACCGTTTTCCAACGGAACATATCAGCAAGCTGGCAGAGTTAGGATTATTGGGAATTGCCTATCCGGAGAAAGATGGCGGTGTTGGAGCAGATTCCATTGCAGAAGCGATTGCAGTTGAAGAAATCACCTATGCCTGCGCGGCAACGGGATCGATTTTAACCGCGCATTACTTAGGAATTGACGGCCTTTTCCTAGCCGCAAATCAAGAGCAAAGAGAAAACTTTTTAGTACCCGGATGTACAGGTGAAAAATTATTTGCCTTTGGTTTAACCGAACCAAACGGAGGCACGGATGTTGGCTCCATGAAAACCAATGCCCGTTTGGATAACGATGAATATGTCCTCAATGGAACAAAACATTTCATCACCAATGGTGCCGAAGCCGATATCATCGTCGTTTATGCCAAAACAGATACAGCCGCTGGAACAAAAGGAATTAGTGCATTTATTGTCGAAAAAGGTACTCCAGGACTTTCTTTCGGAGCAGGCGATGACAAAATGGGAATTCGTGGGGCGCGAACTCACGAAGTGATTTTTGAAAATTGCCGGATTCCCAAAGAGAACTTAGTCGGAAAAGAAGGCGATGGCTTTAAAATTGCGATGAGTGTCGTCGATCGCGGTCGAATTGGGATTGCAGCAATGGCAGTAGGGTTATCCCAAGCGGCACTTGATGCAGCGGTTTCCTATTCAAAAGAAAGAATCGCCTTCAATAAGCCGATTGCACAATATCAAGGATTGCAGTGGATGCTGGCGGAGATGGCTGCAGACGTGGAAATGGCCCGGCTGTATACGTACTATGCTGCTAGTTTAAAAGATAAAGAGGGCTACCGAATTTCAAAAGAAGCAGCGATTGCGAAGTTAATGGCTTCAGAGGCCTCCCATCGTGTCGTCCACAAGGCCGTACAAATTCATGGGGGATTCGGCTACATGAAGGAATATCCAGTGGAGCGGATGTATCGCGACCAACGAATTTTGGAGATTTTTGAAGGAACCTCACAAGTACAAAAAATGGTGATCGCAGGTCATCTATTAAAATAATGGGAGGAAGTAGCATGGTTACCGAAGCTAAACGTGTCATTAAAGCCCCAACTGGGACAGAACTTTCCTGTAAAGGCTGGGTGCAAGAAGCGGCATTACGCATGTTGATGAATAATTTGGATCCGGAGGTCGCGGAAAATCCGGATGAGCTCGTGGTTTACGGAGGAATTGGCAAAGCAGCGCGAAATTGGGAGTCCTTTGATGCAATTGTCAAGTCACTCAAGAATCTTGAAAACAATGAAACTCTGTTAATTCAATCCGGTAAGCCGGTTGGCATTTTTCGGACACATGAGATGGCTCCACGAGTATTAATCGCCAATTCCAATTTGGTGCCAGCATGGGCAAACTGGGGCCATTTTAATGAATTAGAAGAAAAGGGTTTGATGATGTATGGGCAAATGACAGCGGGAAGCTGGATCTATATCGGTGCCCAGGGAATTTTACAAGGAACATACTTAAGTTTTGTGGAGGCTGGAAAAAAAGCATTCGGTACTGATGACTTAACCGGAAGATTTATTTTAACCGGGGGCATGGGCGGAATGAGCGGGGCCCAGCCGCTTGCTGGAAAAATGGCCAAGGCGGTCATTTTGGTGGTCGAAGTGGATAGGCAGCGCATTGAACGGAAAATCAAAGAGGGCTACTGTGATTACCTTTGCGAAAGCCTAGATGAAGCACTTCTGATGGTAAAAGAGTTAACGGAAAAAGGCGAGCCTGCTTCCATTGGTCTTGTCGGCAATTGCGCAGATATCTATCCAGAACTTGTACAACGCGGGGTAATCCCGGACATCGTTACCGATCAAACGAGTGCACATGATCCAATCAATGGGTATGTTCCACATGGAATGACGTATGACGAGGCATTAGCGCTTAGAAAAACTGACCCGAAAACATATGAACAAAAAGCAATGGAATCCATGGCCGTACATGTCCAAGCGATGCTTGATTTGCAACAGGCTGGAGCGGAAACGTTTGATTACGGCAATAACATTCGGGCATATGCGCAAAAAATGGGAGTCGAAAATGCATTTGATTTTCCAGGATTTGTCCCGGCGTACCTAAGACCGTTATTTTGTGAAGGAAAAGGCCCGTTCAGATGGGCTGCTTTATCCGGAAACCCGGAGGATATTTATAAAACAGACAGGGTCGCACTCGAAATGTTTGCTGAGGATAAATCGCTAGTGAACTGGATTGAAATGGCACAGAAAATGGTGAAATGGCAAGGCCTTCCTGCCCGGATTTGCTGGTTGGGATACGGAGAACGGCATAGGTTTGCTTTGAAAATTAATGAAATGGTTGCGAGCGGGGAAATCAGCGCACCGATTGTCTTTGGCCGGGACCATCTGGATAGCGGTTCGGTGGCCTCTCCAAACCGCGAGACGGAAGCGATGCGGGACGGCAGTGACGCGATTGCGGATTGGCCGATTTTAAATGCCTTAATCAATACATGCGGCGGTGCAAGCTGGGTGAGCATTCACCAAGGGGGCGGCGTGGGCATGGGGTATTCCCAGCATGCCGGTCAGGTGCTTGTGGCCGATGGTTCGAAGGAAGCGGCCGAGCGAATTGAACGGGTATTGGTTTCCGATCCTGGGATGGGCGTCATTCGCCATGCGGATGCTGGCTATGATAAAGCAATCAAGGTGGCAAAAGAAAGAGGCGTAAGGATTCCAATGCTGGAGGAAAACAACAAGGCGGGAGAAGCTTTGTGAAAAATCCTTTTCTAATAGAATGCTGCTTTCATTGATTCGCGGATAAACGTGAAAGATCGCGGATAAATCGGTTAGATTCGTGGATAAAAGTCAAAGAAACGCGGATAAATGGACTAAATTCTCGGATAAAACCCGTAAATCTACAGATAAACCACAAACAACTTTATCTAATGAAATAACAACTAATTTTACGAAAAAATGGAGGTGCCATACCATGTTAAACCTATATGTGCTCCTAAAACGCACATTTGATACCGAGGAAAAAATCACGGTTCATCAAGGAGAAATTGATCAAAACGATGCTAAATTCATTATCAACCCATATGACGAATATGCCATCGAAGAAGCGCTGCAACTCAAAGAAACACACGGCGGCGAGGTAACCGTTGTAACAGTGGGAGATGAAGAAGCGGAAAGTGAATTACGGACAGCACTTGCGATGGGCTGCGATAAAGCTGTTTTAATCGAGTATGAAGAGGAGCTCGACCCATACATTAGTGCGAAAATTTTGGCCTCCTATTTAAAAGACCAAAACGTCGACTTAATTTTAGCAGGCAATGCCACCATCGATAACAGCACCGGACAAGTCGGCCCGCGTGTGGCTGAGTTATTAAACATTCCTTATGTGACAACCGTAACCAAACTGCAAATAGACGGAACCATCGCGACCGTTCATCGCGATGTCGAAGGGGATACGGAGGTCATCGAAACCACATTGCCACTGTTGATCACAGCTCAGCAAGGATTGAACGAGCCGCGGTACCCATCACTTCCAGGTATCATGAAGGCAAAGAAAAAGCCGCTTACTACCCTTGAATTAGATGATATCGACGTAGACGAAGACGAAATCGCTCCAAAAACAAAAAAAGTAAGAACCTTTTTACCACCGGAAAAAGAACAAGGATATGTGCTGCAAGGCGAAATTAGCGACCAAGCAAAAGAGCTTGTTTCCCTTCTTTATAATGAAAAGAAAGTAATCGGATAAGGAGGACGGACGATGAAAAAAGTACTTGTGGTCGGAGAAGTTCGAAATGGGTCGATTAGAAAGGTTTCATTTGAAGCCATTGCGGCGGCTGCTGTTTTGGCAGAAGGCGGGGAAATCATAGGACTGTTAATCGGAAACGGTTTCCAAGAGATAGCGAGAGAACTACTGGAATATGGGGCAGACCGTGTCATTTTAGCTGAACATGAAACGCTCGACAGCTATACATCAGACGGATATGGACAAGCATTAATGCAAATCATCAGCACGGTGCAGCCAGAGGCAATTGTTTTTGGCCACACCTCCTTTGGCAAGGATCTATCGCCAAAAATGGCTGCAAAATTGGATGCCGGGTTAATCTCGGATGTGGTTGAAATGACCGCGAGCGGGGGTGAAATCATTTGTACCCGACCGGTCTATGCCGGAAAAGCTTTCGAGGAAAAGCAGATAATCGAAGGAACACTACTTATCTCCATTCGGCCGAATAATATTGCTACTCTGGAAAAAGAAGTGGGGAGACAAGGGGAGATCCAATCCGTTAAAGTAGAGGTAAAGGATCTACGGACTATTGTCAAAGAGGTCGTTCGAAAAGCGGTAACCGGGGTTGATTTGACGGAAGCGAAAGTGATTATTTCGGGCGGCAGAGGAGTAAAAAGCGCAGAGGGATTTACCTTGCTTCAAGAGTTGGCCGATGTTCTGGGCGGTGCGGTTGGTGCTTCAAGAGGGGCCTGTGATGCAAGCTACTGCGATTATTCGCTGCAAATTGGCCAAACCGGAAAAGTGGTAACTCCTGACCTTTATATTGCTTGCGGGATTTCTGGTGCCATCCAGCACGTAGCGGGAATGTCCAATTCAAAGGTAGTGGTAGCGATCAACAAAGACCCGGAAGCGAATATTTTTTCCATTGCAGACTTCGGGATTGTGGGCGACCTATTTGAAGTACTGCCGCTGTTAATAAAGGAATTTAAGCAGATTCTTGAAACAGCCGAAGTGGCAGTGGGATAAATTTTGCAAGTAAAGCAGTGTCAGAGAATCGTTTAAAGAGTGGAAGGGGGACTGGCAGTCTTGAAAACAATTTCTTCGCCGATCGGTAAGGAACTTTCGTGTAAAAGTTGGGAGACAGAAGCGTTAATGCGCTTATTAATGAACAGTTTGGACCCGCGTGTCGCCGAAAATAATCAGGAATTAATTGTTTACGGGGGAACGGGAAAAGCAGCACGGAACAAAGAAATGCTTAAGGTAATTATTAGGGAACTGAAACAGTTAGAGCCGGATTGGACGTTGATGATTCAATCAGGTAAACCGGTTGCCTCCTTCCGCACCTTTCCTTTTTTTCCACGCGTGATTTCTTCTTCGTCCATGGTCGTTCCGAAATGGGCAACCTGGAAGGAATTCTCGCGCTTGGAGGAAAAGGGTTTAACGATGTATGGACAAGCAACAGCAGCATCATGGGCATATATTGGCGTTCAAGGTGTGCTGCAGGCGACATTTGAAACCATGAGTGAAGTCGCCAAGCGATATTTTAATGGAACCTTAAAAGGCAAAATTGTCCTCACTTCGGGCTTAGGGGGCATGGGTTCGGCCCAGCCTCTATCCGTAACGATGAATGGTGGAGTAGCCATCGTTGTGGAAATCGATGAGAAAAAGATCGGGCGACGCCTGTTGAACAATTACTGTGATATTATGGTTCACACGGTTGACGAAGCACTGGAGCTGGCAAATGAAGCGGCCCTCCATGAAAGACCGATGGCGATTGCACTGCTCGGAAATGCAGCAGATGTATACAATGACTTGATGAATCGCGGCTACACACCGGATGTGGTAACCGACCAAACAGCAGCTCATGATTTATTACATGGGTATATTCCAAGTGGAGTCACCTTAGAGCAGGCGGATTTTTTACGAATGAAAAAACCGGAAAAGTATGTGGAGTTAGCTTCAAAAACCATTATCAGCCACGTTAAAGCGATGAACGTTTTTCAGGAACGCGGTGCGGTGGTATTCGATTATGGCAATAATATCCGCGGCCAGGCGTCAAAGGCGGGATATCAAGAAGCGTTTGCCTTCCCGGGATTTATTTCTGAATATTTAAGACCGCTCTATTGTGAAGGGCGTGGTCCTTGCCGCTGGATTGCTTTATCGGGCGACCCTGGTGATATTTATAAAATTGATGAAGTAATCTTATCGAAGTTTAATCATGATGAACGGATTTGCCGGTGGATTCGTTATGTCCAAGATAAAATCTATTTTTACGGACTGCCGGCAAGAACGTGTTGGTTGGATTATAAAGAGCGTGAACAAATCGGGGAAATCATCAATCATATGGTGGCATCAGGCGAGCTAGCTGCACCTGTAGCGATCACACGCGATCATTCGGAAGGAAGTACAATGGCGGCCCCTAATCGTGAAACAGAATGGATGATGGATGGAAGCGATGCAGTCGCGGACTGGCCGATTTTAAATGGATTGTTGAACACCTGTGCGGGTGCATCAATGGTCAGCATTCAGCACGGGGGCGGTGTGGGAATTGGTAACTCGATCCACTCCGGAATGACAGCGGTAGCGGATGGCAGCATGGAGGCAAGCGAAAAATTAAAGCGGCTGTTAAAAATTGATCCCGGTTTAAATATCATTCGCCATGCAGATGCCGGCTACCCAACAGCAAAAAAAATGATCGAAAAGTATGGAATCAACAAACCACTCTAGCAGGCAATTCTTCTTAGTGAAGGGGTGTGATCCAATGAACGAGACGCTTGTCATGATTTCAAATGACGAAACAGCCATACAGCTAATCGAATCAGTTAATACAAAATACCATTTTCACTTTACGATTAAGGTTTATGACGTCAGGAGTGATTGGGAAAACAGGATTAAGCAGAACGATCCCCAACTCTTGTTTCTCGATATTGACGAGATGGACCGGAAAATCATCGATGAGAAACGGCCCAGCCCCTGGATTATTCTTAAATCGAATTTTTCAAAAGAAGAACTCCGTCAATTTTTTAAAAAAGGGGCTTTTGATTGCTTACAAAAACCAATTACCGACACAAGCCTTTATTACCTGCTGCACGAATGTAAAGCGGAAATGGAGAAAAAAGCATCCACTTTTCAAAATGAAAGTAAGTCAAAAGTCAGTAATACCTCATTAAAAAGCAACCTTGCCTATGATTTAATTTTTGGAAATGTAAAGAATTCGAAGGAGATATGGGACCGCAGCAAATGGGCGGGTCTTTCGGTTGTCCCGAACACCGCGATGGTCATTCATATTGATGAATTTCATCGCCTTACGAAAAATAAAAGCAAGCTTTGGGAGCATACGATTCGGAACGAAGTCATCACGGCCATTCAGCAGTTTCAGGATCAAGACTGCGGCGAATTCTTGCCGATCGTGACCGCACCGGACAAAATTGCGGTATTGCTTTCCATTCCATTACGAAGCAGTACGGACGAATATCAGCAATTAGCTACTGCCTATGGCGGAAAAATAAAAACCTATATCCATGAGAAAACGGGTAATACCGTAACGATTGGAATCGGTCATTATTACGAGGACGCTCGAAATTTACATGTTTCCTATCAAGAGGCATTGCAGGCACAAACCTATAAATTTTTTGCTGGAACTGATACGATTTTTCATATTGCCGATTTGAAGCCGTTTGAGAGTGAGACAGCTCTGCTTCCGAACAATGAGATTGAAACGTTAGCGAATAAGCTGACGGTCGGGGATTTTGTCGGCATGAGGCAAAACTTGGAGAAGGTGTTTGACAAGGTATTTACGCAGCAAAATGTGGACCCGGAAGTTTTGAAGTTACAAATTCTTGATCTACTGACGACTTTAGCCCGATCGGCTATAAATGGCGGGGCAAGGCCAAAAGATATTATCTCGATTCATCTCCAATATGCCCGGGATTTACTGATGGTTGAAAATACGATTCAAATGAAGCAATGGTTTTCAGAGGCCATGAAGCAGCTGTTAGACAGAGTTTTGGATGATTACAATGAGGCTGCATTGAAGTCCATTCAAAGAGCCATTACTTTTATTGATCAGCGTTATGTTGAAAATATATCATTGGAGCAGGTCGCCAGCCACGTTCAATTAAGCCCGAATTATTTTAGTAATCTTTTTAAAAAAACAACCGGCACGTCATTTATTGAATATATGACCCATTTGCGCATTGAAAAAGCAAAAGAGATGCTGACGAATTTAAATCAAACCGTATATCAGGTGGCCAATGCTGTGGGCTACCATGATGCCCGCTATTTTAGCCGGGTGTTTAAATCGGTTTGCGGGAAGACCCCAAGTAAATATCGGAATTCCTTGCTTGGAACGCAGGAATAAGAAACCCAAACGCTGCTGTGTGTTGGGCTTTTTATTGGGCATTGGAACCAGTTTCGAGGTTTCATCGTTTGGTCGTAATTTCGTATCTTCCAATGTTCATTCTATTGCTGGGAATGTGAATTTGACGGCAATCGTAAAAAAAGAATTCAAACGAAAAATAATCGACCATTTAGTAAAATTATCTACTTTTTATACTATAGCAGTATTGATAATATTTAGACTATTAGTAATAGTTTAAAATCAATTTTATAAAAAGGAGGGATTGAAGGAAATTGTAAGCGGTTGCGAATGGTGGGGGCATCATCTAAAAATTAAGGGAATGGTGGGGTTTTAATGATTGAAAAACGCACAATAGAATATATTCCTGAAGAGGAGCGACATGGCAGTGTTCGGAATTTATTTTCGATTTGGTTTAGCTCCAACATGCAAATTACCACGCTTGTAACGGGAGCTTTAGCGATTGAGTTCGGCTTAAATCTGTTTTGGAGTATTGTTGCAATTGTTTTAGGCAACTTAGTCGGAGCCGTCTTCATGGCTTCCCATTCAGCTCAGGGTCCAAAGCTCGGAGTTCCACAAATGATTCAAAGCCGCGCCCAATTTGGTGTGATCGGCGCAGTCCTGCCTCTAATTATTGTAACACTTATGTATATCGGTTTCTTTGCCGGAAGCAGTGTTTTGGGTGCTCAAGCGCTCAGTAGCGCATTTTCCCTCCCAATCAATGGGGGCATTATCCTCTTAGGTGTTATTACCTGTTTTATTACCATTTTAGGCTATGATTTAATCCATCGACTTGAACGCTATTTTGCTATTTTATTTGCGATTGTCTTTCTATTTGTCACCTTTGAAATTTTCCGTCTTCCCTTACCAGCTGGTTCATGGGATCCAACTCATTTTGATTTAGGTCCATTTTTATTAACCATTAGTATTGTCGCTACGTGGCAACTAACATATGCACCATACGTAGCTGATTATTCAAGATATCTCCCTAGCAATACGCCGGCTTCCAAAACATTTGGTTATTCTTATGCAGGAACCGTTGTTGGGACGGTTTGGATGATGTCATTAGGTGTATTTTTAACAGCGGCTATCCCGAAATTTCTTGATAATGCCAGCGCTGGGCTTGTGAAGCTGGTTGGTCCACAGTTTGGAATTTTCATGTATTTTGTTATTATCTTAGGGGTAATTGGAGTAAACGTTTTAAACCTTTACGGGGCGTTTATGTCTGTTACGACGACGCTAGAAGCGTTCACCAAGTTAAAGGGAACAACGAGAGCACGTTTTTGGCTAGTATTTTCTACAGCGATTGTTGGTACTGTTTTATCCGTTTGGGGACACGGCAATTTCCTTGAAAACTTTGAGAATCTTATCCTATTATTGTCTTATTTTATGGTTCCTTGGACGGCCATTAACCTGGTAGACTATTATATGCTCCGCCACGGTGAATATAATGTAGAGGCGATTTTTGATGTAAATGGCGAGTACGGAAAATTCAATTGGATTGCGATTAGTTCTTATTTAGTTGCGGTCGTACTCGAAATTCCATTTGTGAACACCACCATGTACGTTGGCCCGATTGCTAAGGCGTTAGACGGCACTGATTTGGCTTGGATGGTGGGGTTAGTGGTACCAACGATTCTTTATTACTATCCAATGAAAAAGAAAATCAGTTTACCGAGCGAAGGTCTTCAAAATGAGCGGTTGGGGATTGAGAAATAAATTTGGGAGAGAGCCAGGCGGATGCCTGGCTTTTAATATATCAAGAATAATATGGTTCATATATTAGCTAGAACGGAACATAAAATTGGTTAAATGGAACATAAATTGATTAATGTGGAACATAAATTAGAAATCCAATGTAAAAGGGGTCTTTATTTGGTGAAATCAGGTAAATTTAGCTTAATGCTATCAAAATGAAGAGGAGAAAGTTACCAGAGCCAGGCAAAATGCCTGGCTTTTAAGCAATTTAACGTGTGTTGGAACATATATTCACTAAATTGGAACATAAACCAACCAATATGGCACATAAATTCAAAACCCAAATAAAAAAGAGACACTGCAAAAGCAGTATCTCCCACCTGTCCGCGTGGAATGGACAAATCAAGCAAAAAGTCCTCGGGCGGTGCCTGTCACTATATTGAATCACCGTATTGAATCATCGCACTAACTTTCGACCAACTTGCTCCGTTTGCATTCTTCGTGGAATGCGCGGAGGCGTTTGGTTCGCTCCATAAGGGTTTCGATGAAGTATTCCCAGTCGTCGACTCGTTTGACTTTTTTGTAGATGGTCCGCAGTTTCTTTAGGTGCCGTACGGCCATTTTGTAGCTGGAGCGGTTTTTGGCGTCGATTTCCCGCTGGGCCGATTGATGGAGCAGCGCGAGCAGCACCTCGGGCTTTTCCTTTTCAATCAGCTTCATCCGATCCTTGGGGATATCATAGAAATTCAACCCGACAAACGCCTGCAGCTCGCCCCATTTATCATACATCCCGCGCTCAAACAGCAAATATTCATAATCCGAATAGCTGTAGGGAAGGGTCTGCATTAGTGCTTTTTCAAATAAATCAAAGCGGTCATTCCCGCCGCAATAGGGGGCAATCGCCCGAATCGCCGTTCTCGTAAAACTTGAACAACTATGATAACCGCTCAGAGAATCCAAGTACTTTTTAATTCTTCCGATAAACAGTTCAATCACCGGTCCGACACGCTTCCATGCCTTTTGGCTGCTCAAAAGATCAATCCAGTAAAGGATGTAAGGCACAGTCCAATCATCTCCGGAAGCTTGGATCAGCTTAAGTGCCGAATCATCCTTTTGCAAAAGAAAGTTCAAGTGAACCCCAGCAATCATCAGCGGCCCTGGGTTTTCCCAATCCTGGAGCTCCTTCATCCGCGAATGGATCTTCAAGATTTCCTCTTCGCGCCATTCCTTCTTTTTAAACAATCCAGTCCACAGCAGGCGGTAAAAATAGATCCGTTCAAATTCAAGCCGCTGGACACAGGTCAACAAATCAAAGGAGTCGTCCTTTAATTTTAAAATAAACTCATCAAAATCAAACGGCATCGACTGCATGCCGATTTTCTCGACAAGTTCCTCGGCATCATCCAGTAATTTTTCGAACACGCTGCCATAGGTTCGTTTCGCCATCTCCTCTGAATGCTCTGACTGCTCACTGAGCATTGCCAGCTTTTTAAATGAAATGACTGTTCCGACCATTTCATATAGAAGGCGCCATTCTTTTTCAACTGGGGCACTGGCTCGAATCCGCCGTTCGAAAATTTTAAATAACTCCTCGGCCACATAAGGGCTCGTCGATTTTTTCGACTGCAGGAGCGTATCAAAGCTCACTTCAAAGGAATGGACCCACCGTCCGTAATCTGGCTTCAATACACCGTTTGCCTTGATCAAATCCTTCGCTGCCTGGAGTCCCCAGCTGGCGGCTGCCATTTTTTCCTTCATCGGTTCGCGCCACGCTTCAACCCATTCGGCGACACTGCCGACCCGTGAATAGGCCGCAAAAAAAACAGCCATTTGATGGCGGCACCATTCGTCGGAAGGGCAGGAGCATTCACTCATCGTAAAAAAGGTGAGGTCAAGGGTTACCTTCACAGGCGTCACATCCTGAACCGTCGCCGTGACTGTATTCTTCCCAAACGAAAGCTGCGACACCAACCCTTGCCGGTACAGCATCAACCCCTTTTGGACCATCCTCGCATCCTCAGTGGAATTCGGACTCAGCAAATCCGCAATCTCCTCCGCAAACCCCTGTATCTCCTCCGTCAACTCCAAAACGAAAACCCCCTTTACCCGAAAAAATCCATATTCCACTATTATACCCAAAAAATCAACGTTAGAGGAGGGGAGTGCTTGATTCGACAAAATTCGGGTGGTGACAGGCACCGTCCGAATTTTTTCTTTTATGGTGAATAAATTACCGCACTTTGGGTATTCTGTTAATGTTGAACTAGCCCCCTATCGTATTTTAGTTCTGATTTGGTTACCTTCTAGCCAGGTTAATCTACGGTTTACGATATGGGGCTAGTTTTTATTTTGGGTTTGGGGATTTACCCACCGGTTTGGTCCGCTTTCCCACCAGTTTTGTTGTTTTACCCTCCGCTTTTGCCGTTTTACCGTCCACTTCGACCTCTCACCAATCCAAATTCTTAAAAAAGTAACTTTCTCTCCAATTTTAAGTGGGAAAAGCGAGATTTTCCTAACGAAACTACTAAAAATCCACCAACCAATCCATTTACCTTCCACTTTTAAAGGTTTACCCACCGGTTTAGGCCGTTTACCCACCAGCTCAGTAGTTTTACCCTCCGCTTTTACAACTTTACCGTCCACTTCAATTACAACCCGCCCACCGCCCGGATTTTGTCGAATATTTAGAATTCTATTGCGCGATGACAAATGAGAATATATAATTATGGTCAAGACCGTTATTAACCGAAATTAAAAATTAAAGATGGAGGGTGAGTTGGATGGGTAGTGGTAGGCGTCATTTTATTTTTTCGTTGTTGTTTTTGGGGTGGCTGGTGGATTCTTTGACGTTGTTTGGAATGAATGTGGCGATTATTCCGATTAGTAAGGAGTTGCATTTATCACAGACGCAGAGCGGGATGGTGATTAGCAGCTTCTGGTTGAGCAGTGCGTTAATGACTCTGATTGCCGGCTGGGTTTCGGACAAATTTGGCTCGAGGAAAGTCATTGTGATTGCCGTATTTATCATTTCACTATTTTCATTGTTAACCGGCATGACCGGGTCATTTATTGCAATTCTAGCGATTCGTTTTGTTCTTGGATTAGGGGACGGGGGTCTTCCTACAGGTTCCGGTGTCGCCATCACCGAAATTTACAAAAGAGAAGTCCGTGCACGTGCCAAGTCCATGTTACTTGCTGCACAATTAATCGGCGGGGTTCTCGCCTTATATCTTGCCGGAGTAATCGCAGACACATGGGGCTGGCGCGTCATGTTTTATATCGTTGGCGGTCTAGGTCTCGTTGTGACCCTATTACTCTTTAAATATTACAATCCGCCAAAAGTTGAAAAATCAACCAGCAATCATTCGAATTCCTTACCAATGAAAGACCTATACAAAAGCAAACTTCTTTGGACGATCGTCATCATGTATTTTTGCTCAAGTGTGGTCCACTGGGGATTCTCCTCCTGGCTGCCGTCATATTTGGAGCAATCGCGCCATCTAAATTTACGAGATGTTGGCTCACTATCGATGATTCCACAAGCATGCGGCTTGCTCGCGGCGGTACTCACTGGCTTTTTAATTGATAAATCCTTAGCAGGCAAGGAAAAATTCATCGTTTTAATCGGCGCAATTGTTTCCGGTATTTGTTTGTATTTAATGTTCAAGGCACCAAATATTCAACTAGCGATTACTTATCAAAGTATTTTCTCCTTGGGCGATTCGGCGATTGCGATGGCAATTATCACGATTCCGCTCAAATATGTTTCGCAGAATATCATTGGCTCGTTTATGGGAATGATGTATTTTGCCGGGGGAATGGCCGGGTTTATTGCACCAACCGCAATGGGAGCGCTAATCGACAGCTTTGGAGGATCGTTCCAGGCGGCATTCATCTTCCTCATTTGTGCACTAGCAGTCGTGTTAATTTGCGGCTTATTCTATAAAATTCCAAAAAATAACCCTAGTATCATAGAGAACAACCAATCAGCATAAGAGGTGACCAAACATGGATTTTCGGACGAGATTATCGGACATTATCGAAGAAAAACGGGAAAAATTGATTCAAGTAAGCGATAAGATTTGGAGCTACGCTGAAACAGGATTCGAGGAGTTTCAATCTGCAGAACTCCTTTGCAAAACACTAGAAGAAGAGGGATTTTCGGTAGAAAAAGGCATCGCCGATATTGAAACCGCCTTCATCGGCAGCTACGGCAGCGGCAAACCGGTCATTGCTTTTTTAGGAGAGTTTGATGCCCTTACAGGGTTAAGTCAAAACGGCGGCGCCACACAACCGGCTCCCGAAAAAGCAGGTGGCAATGGTCATGGCTGCGGACATAATCTGCTCGGAACGGGGTCTCTTGCGGCCGCGATCGCGCTAAGAACCTATATGATAGAAAATAACCTCGAAGGAACGGTCCGTTATTACGGCTGCACGGGTGAGGAAATTGGCGGCGGCAAGACCTTTATGGCGAGAGCGGGAGTGTTTGATGATGTCGACTTTGCCTTAACCTGGCACCCGGGAACCACGAATAATATTTGGTCGGCGAGAACGCTTGCTTGTTACGAAGTATATTTCAAATTTAAGGGGAAAAGTTCGCATGCGGCAGCAACCCCGCATTTAGGCAGAAGCGCCCTTGACGGTGTTGAACTGATGAATATCGGCGTGAATTATTTACGTGAGCATATCATTCCTGAAGCACGGGTACATTACGCGATCACCAATACGGGCGGCCTTTCCCCAAATGTGGTTCAGGCGGAGGCGGAAGTTTTGTATTTTGTGAGGGCACCAAGGGTTTCGCAGACCGAAGAGGTGTACCAGCGGGTTTGCGATATCGCGCGGGGGGCGGCGTTGATGACCGGGACCGAGGTTGAAATTGACCTCGCTTCAGCACTCTCGAATGTGATTCCGAATACAACGCTAGAAGAAGTGATGTATGAGAATTTTGTGGAATTGGGTGTACCTGAACATAATGAAGAGGAGCTTGAATTTGCACAAAAAATCCGCGCGACACTAGCAGAGGCGGACAAGAAGTTTGAGGTGGAGAAGAATCGGGCATTGGCAGGGAAAGATATGGCGGATCTCATTAATCCGTTCTCTCCTGATGAATTTATGGCGGGGTCGACGGATGTGGGCGATGTCAGCTGGATTGTGCCGACTGCGCAATGCATGACGGCCTGTGAACCGCTCGGGACGCCGCTCCATACGTGGCAAATCGTCGCGACCGGAACGACTTCGCTAGCGCATAAGGGAATGCTTCATGCCGGAAAAATTATGGCGGCAACCGCGGTGGATGTCCTGCAGCAGCCGGAGCTCATTGAAAAGGCGAAGGCAGAACTGGTGGAACGCAGGAATGGGGAAGAGTATGTATGTCCATTGCCGCCGGAGGTAAAGGAATATAAGGTTCGGATCTGATGACAAGGAAAAGGCGTGCACTGTGTGATAGCACGCCTTTTTTATATTCAATTGGATTTATTTCTTCATCAAAAGCACCCCGGTAGTTAAGGATGAAATTAGAGACAATCTCGGCCTACCTGGAAGGATAGTTTTTAGACTTTAAACGGAATAATGTCTCACCGGCCCAACTTGAAGGGCATTTTTTGGCTTATAGACGGAATATTGTCCCAATGGTGTATAATAAAAAACCAACCCTTAAAGATTTGAGTTGGTTTTTGTTATCGTGGTAGACCAGGAGGATAGTAATAGGGGGGTACTTTAAGCCACCCTCGTTTACGCATAAGTGTTTTTAAGGTGGTTCCATACGTTGCCCATTCTAGATAATTTTGCAACCAAATTAATCCGACATCATTTCGAACAGAATCAGCTTGTCCCTTCGAACACGCTTGCAAACAGGTAACTACCTTGAATGCTATACCATTTGCAAGTTCATTATCCGTCAACTTTACTCCTAAAGGAATATCATTTGGATGTGAATTTGGTTTTGACGATGATACATCTGGTAAGGGAATTCCCTCTTTTTTCATAAAACTGCTTAATTTTTTTACTTGTGATTCACATATTCGAATGACATCCGTTAACATTTCTTTGACCTCATCATCAGTTGTCGTATTTAACCCCATTTCCTCATAACGAACGAACTCTTCCATCAAAGTTAAATACGTCCAACAATCGCCCGCTTCAATGATATGTAATGGTGATTTTGCTTCATTTGTTGTATCAAACGATATTTTAAGCAGATTCCAAATCGCTTCAAAAGGATTAGACATGATCATACCTCCTCAACTATATTATTCCATTTTTTAAAAAAATAATGTAATTTTAGAAAGAACTTAAGGGAATAAAACAAAGAGTCGCAGCATACGACTCTTTGCGTAATAAAAAGTGGTCCACTGCGACCTAAACTTTAATCTTCGTTTAAAATAAGGAACAGTCTAGGGTTTTATTTTAAAACGTTGATGAATTCATCTTTTAATTTCTCTAACTGCTCATTAACACCACGATCAATCAGATTTCCTTTCTCATCAAACTTTTCACGGGCATTCCCCACTTGGATCATAGGTCTATTGATCAACTTTACATTTAAAGCATACATAACATCCCGTAAATGACTTTGTGATACTCCAACCTGAATGGAGGCAGCACCCATAACGGCAGTTGGTTTGCCTGCTAATGGTCTTTGTAAAGAACCGCGTGATAACCATTCAAGAGCATTTTTTAGTACAGCTGTATAGGACAAATTGTATTCGGGTGTACTAACGATGACAGCATCCGCAGACTCCACTAATTCTTTAAGTTTTAATACGGTTTCTGGCAAGTTATTTTCTCTCTCTTCACTAAAAAATGGGAGTTCTGATAGATCAGCTACTGTAAATTTAATATGTTCGGGCAGCTGCTGTTCAAATGCACGTAATAAACCGCGGTTAAATGAATTTTTACGTAAGCTGCCGCAAATCCCCACAATATGTAATTCGGATTTTAAGTCTTCCATAGATAACCCTCCTATTGTATAAAATTGTCACTTTGACCATATAGTACAACGCCTATCGTAACAAGAGCCATTTATCATAGGACTGAACATAAAAAGGGGAATGTTGTCATAAAAGTGGAACAAATCTAACACAATCTTTTGATCATTAAAAAATCCTGTTCCAAAAGAAAAATTAATTTTTGGGAACAGGATTGTTAACGCCGGAGGTTAAGGAATATAAGATTCGAATCTAATGACAAGGAAAAGGCGTGCACCGTTTGCACGCCTTTTTAAAAAACGTCTAAAATAAAAAAGCACAAGAACAGGAATGGGTGCATAGCCTATTAAAACGAGTTTACTTAAATAAAAAGGATGACTGTCAAAATGCCTGCGATTATTTGTGGACCAGTAACAATAAATAATATCACTGGAAATGGTGATGTCCAATTTGGTGATAGCTTGTTCAACTCACCAAAGGTTGCATCCAAGACTCCTGCTGGTGCCGGTGGATTTAACACAGGAGCGTTCATAGTAACAAATACCGGTGTAAGTTCTACGAATTTTATTGACCCTGACGGAGTTGACCAGCCAACTATTGGTAATGCCTAAAGTAATAAAAACCGTTTTCCCTTCGTGATTTGGAATCTCTTAAAATTCCAAGAAAATAAAAAATAATGAAAAGGATGGCTGCCTAAATGCCTGCAATTATTAATGGACCCATAACAATCGAAAATATCACCACAAATGGTGATGTCAAATTTGGTGACGCCATTTTTATGACACCAAAGACTGAATCCAAAACCTATGCTGGTTCTGGAGGATTTAACACAGGGGGAGCAGTGATATCCAATACCGGTGTAAGTGCTACCAATTATGTTGACCCTGATGTAGTAGATGAGCCGATTTATGGTAATAACTAAAGTAATAAAAAACGTTTTCCCCTTCGTGATTTGGAATTTCTTAAATTCCGGGAATATAAAAAATACCAGGGAATGAAAGTGCATAAAAAATGGCGGAAGCCGGCACAACATTCCTTGGTATTTTTTCATATGTGGGTAGTCAAGCCCTACCAGGACGCGATTGATCATATTATATATGTACAAACAAGTATACCAGCTTGCACATATGATGATGTAAGAGCACTTTAGGGGGAATACACTTGTTTGTTAAAAAAGACGGTATCCATATTGGTACCATTTCAGGCGGGGTTGTCAACTTCGGTGGGTCAGCTTTTAATTCACCGATCTCTGTAGCAAAAACACTTCGGGGGGCTGGAGAAGGCAATACGGGGACAATCATTATAACGAACATAGGACGCAGAATATGAATTCAGATTGCGATTTTGTTCCGTTATTTTGTACGATCAGCAACAAAGATGACGAAAAGAGCCTTAAAAAACAAAAGGGACAAGCATTTGCTTGCCCTTTTAGTACCACTAGTTTTTAGGATGTTTGAAATAAACTAGGCATCCATCCAATCATATTTGGGTGAACACTCATAATCTACTGTAACTTTAAATGAAAGGATGATTGGAATGGCTTACTACATAATTTTGCATCACTACCATCCATGGCATACACCCATTTACGTGCCATTTTTTCCATCACCAGTATCACCAGCTACTCTTACCTATCGAAATTTGTTGAACAATTATCGTACAAAATACCTTTATTAGATGATGATTAAAAAGAATAGCACGCCGCCTTGGTATGCTCATTTTATGTGTCAATTTTTCCAGAATAATGCTTTAAAGCTTAACCGTTACTTCTGTTCCATCCTTTAGGATGGTTTCCACCAATAGTAATCCTTTGTTCTCAGAAAGTGCATGCAGCAGTGGTTTCAAATCTTTTCTATCTATTTTTGGAACCTTAAAGGATTTTCCTTCTTTTTCGATGGCTTTATTTGCATATTTTAATATCCGTTCTGACGTAAGAATGGCACTAAGCATCGTTAAAAGGGCATATGGAACAGGTATCGTGAATTTTCGATCCTTTGTTTTAATTTTCACCTTTAACATAGGCATCACTCGATGGTCACAAATACTTTTTCACCTTTGGCCGAGGTGATATCAACGATTTGGCCGTCTACTTCATTTTCAATCGCCTCAATTAAGAGGTCAATATTAATATCCTTCACATATTTTTCAGCTTCCGGGATTTTTTCAGCAATACTCGTTCCCACTTTTAAAACTGCCTTTACCAGCTTTATGGGCAGATTCACATTTACATGATCACCCTCTTCAGATGTCACGCGAATCTTGAGGATTTTATTTAGATAGGGGGTATCTTTTTTATCTAGAATGGAGGTTTCTTTCCCCTGTAAGGCATTAATTAATTCCGTTGCATTCTTCTTATCCAGTTTCCCTTCCTCAACCATCGTTAACACACGTGAAATTTCCTCTTTCATTTAGGATTCCCCCTCTTTAATTAGCTGTATGGCTTCTTCTGCGGTAATTTCTCCTTTTTCAAGCATGGAAACAATTTTTTTCTTATCGATGTCTGTTTTCTTTACTGCGTTATAACCCAGAGAACTAATAATCTCATCCAATTTTCCACGAACGGTTGGATAAGAGATTCCCAGCTCCTTTTCAACTTCCTTGATGTTTCCACGGCATTTTAGAAAAATTTCAATGAAATGAAGCTGTTCTTGTGCAAGAGCTGCAAATTTCGATAATTCAAATTCATTCTCCACCGTGGTATGACAATGAGTACATTGCAGCTTGGTAATGGTTAATTGCTTGCTGCAAACCGGACAATTAGAGATTAGTGGATAAGCCATTTTTATCTCCTTTCCTAACTTAACCTCATCATACTACAACTGATTTAAAAAATGAATAATGAAATTAACAATATTTAAAAACTAAATAAAATTAATTAATAATATTAATTTGTATTTTAATTTCATTCGATAAATAGAGGTTCCTTCACAATTGTTCTATTTAGTTATAAAAAGTAATACATATAACGGATGGAGGAGGATAGAATGAAGGCAATTGTGTACACCAAATACGGTCCCCCCGATGTTCTTCAACTAGAAGAGGTAGAAAAACCGATTCCGAAAGAGAATGAAATCCTGGTAAAAATTAAAGCGACCACCGTAACCGTTGCAGATGTTCGGGCACGAAGCTTTACCGTTCCTCCTGCTTTCTGGTTGCCGGCACGAATCACGCTTGGTTTTAGACAACCCAAAAAAGCGATCTTAGGAATGGAGTTGGCCGGAGAAGTGGAGTCAGTTGGGAAAAAGGTCAAACGGTTTAAGGAGGGGGACCCGGTTTTTGCTGCATCACTGGCGGGGTTTGGAACTTATGCTGAGTATAAGTGTCTGCCGGAGGATGGGACAGTAACCTTTAAACCTTCCAATATCACGTATGAGGAAGCGGCTGCCATCCCAATTGGAGCCCGCACAGCCTTATTTTTTCTAAAAAAGGCTAATATCCAAAGTGGCCAAAGGGTTCTCGTTTATGGTGCTTCCGGAAGTGTAGGAAGTTATGCGGTTCAGCTTGCTAAGTATTTCGGAGCGCATGTGACAGGGGTGTGCAGTACCACGAATTTGGAATGGGTCAAATCTCTGGGAGCTGACAAGGTTATAGACTACACGACGGGGGATTTTTCCAGGATAGACGAGACGTATGATGTGATCTTTGAAGCGGTAAACAAGAGTTCTTTTTCAAGTTGTATGAAATGGTTAAAGAAGGACGGTACCTATATAAATATCACAGAGCCGCTGCCAAGTGCTCGAATGCTTTGGACCCAAATAACGAGCAACAAGAAAATATTATTAAGTCGAAATTCCCCTGAAACCTCGGAAGCACTGGAATTTCTTAAAGAACTGGTTGAGACGGGGAAGTTAAAAGTGGTCATTGATAGAACCTATGTGTTTGAAGATATTGTGGAAGCTCACCGATATGTCGAGAAGGGGCACAAGAAGGGGAATGTTGTCATAAAGGTAGAACAACTCTAAATAACAATCCTGTTCCAAAAGGAAATTAATTTTTGGGAACAGGATTGTTATTTGCTTTTCTGACGATTGCGATAAAAGCGCGAGCAATAAGAAAAGTGATACTCAATGAATAAAAGCTAGTGAGGGAATTCCACCCCTTTTTAAATTTAATTAAAGACGTGTATTTTTCTAAGAAATGCTCTGTTACGGTCATCGGAATACTGAAATAGAATACTTTAAGAAATATACCGAAAATATTGGACTTTTTTGTAACCTGGTTATAGTAAACACAAGTTATGGGGTAAAGTAAATAATCAAAAATAAAGCTAAAATCAAAGGATTTAAATAATTTAACCGGATATTTGATGTATCCTTTTTTCACAATTAAATTATCTAATATGGAAGATAAAAATCCTTTAAAAAGAAAGATCAGTAACCAATCCTTAGCGGGGGGTTTTCGAATCAAATTTATAAATGAGATGATACCAAAAATGAATAAAGCCCATAATACACTTTTCTCGAATGTTTTTATCATCACTACACCTCATCTTGAAGTATGCCCAAATGGATTGAGTGATTATTTAAGTTTGTATTAACTTCCATAATTTTGGAAATGATAAAGAAAAATTATGGGATGGGAATGAAAATGAATGGTAGAACACTTACCTAAAATAACATCTGCTGAAATATCGATGTTGTGGAGTACATATATTGGTGACACCATGTCTATTTGTGTTCTAAAACATTTTTTACAAACCTGCGAAGATCCGGACATTTTGCCGATCATCGAACTCGCTCTCAGCTATTCATACGACCATGTCGCTCAAATATCTGATTTATTCACAAAGGAAGGGATTCCTCTGCCGAATGGATTTGGAGAACAGGATGTAAACTTGCAAGCGAAGAAGCTCTTTTCAGATGTCACGTACTTGCGTTATTTGCAACATATGGGGAGGACGGGATTGAATTCATACAGCCTGGCTAAGTCCGTTTCTGCCCGTAAAGATGTCCGTCAGTTGTTTAAACATTTTTCAGACCAAACAGAAACGTTGTTTGACCGTAATGTAGAACTGATGCAGGAAAAAGGGGTCTTTATCCGAGCTCCCTATATTGCTTACCATGACAAAGTAGAGTATATTACAGATAAAAAATTCCTTGGTGGACTAGTTGGCCATCGAAGGCCGCTTCTTGGAATTGAAATTGCCCATTTAGGGGTTAATATCGAAGTGGCAAATGTAGCTAAAACAATGCTTTTAGGATTTAGTCAAGTTGCTCAGTCAAAAAAACTTAGTGACTACTTTAAAGAGGGATATGACTTAGGAAAGAAAATGGCGGAAGATTTTATGATAAAACTAAAAGAAGATGATGATTCTTATCCTTCCACATGGGATTCAACGATTACAAATAGCACGGAGGCACCTTTTTCGGATAAATTAATGTTATTTCATACGAATGCGCAAAGTGCGATTGGGATTGGGGATTTTGGACTTGCCATTGCCGCATCCCTTCGAAAAGATTTAACGGTCAATTATGAAGGGTATATCCTTAGGGTCGGGGCATATGCCGGGGAAGGTGCAAAACTCTTAATTGATCATGGCTGGTTTGAAAAACCTCCCCAAACCATTGATCGAGAAGCACTTAGAAACCAAAATAAATAATTTATAGAAAAGCTCCCTTCACCGAACGGGAGTTTTTTTCTATTTAAAGTAATGGGTCAAGAGACAGCGATAGCTCAGGAATTCGGTTTCGGAGATATAGGCTATTTTAAAAAAATCAAAACCATCGTATAAAGGCCTTGATTACGTATTCGCAAGACTTCCATCCTTAAATTTCCAAAATTAAAAGCTATTTTTCTAGAAAGCTAAGATAATAGGGGATAGATGAAGAATAGGAGAGAAAAAATAGAATGACTGCGCTTACTTTACGTTTCACAAAATGGTCACATTTAGTTATACTTCATTTGTTTACAACGGACCCGACTTTCATGAGAGTTGAAAGTCAAAATAACAAAAATAAATGAGGTGTTTCATAATTGAATTTACAAACAATTAAATATGAATGGTTCGGGAATATCAAGGGGGATATTCTTTCAGGCACAGTTGTCGCATTAGCATTGATTCCAGAAGCCATTGCCTTTTCCATTATTGCGGGTGTGAATCCAATGGTTGGTTTATATGCATCTTTTTGTATTGCACTTGTAATTGCTTTTGTTGGCGGAAGACCTGCGATGATTTCTGCTGCCACTGGAGCTACGGCCTTGTTAATGGGCGGCTTAGTGAAAGGTCATGGATTGCAGTATTTATTAGCTGCCACCATTCTAACAGGAATCATTCAGATCATCTTTGGTTCCTTGAATATTGCACGGTTAATGAAATTTATTCCACGTTCCGTTATGGTGGGCTTTGTGAATGCACTGGCCATTTTAATTTTTATGGCTCAGCTGACCCATTTTAAGGGCCAATCATGGGTCATGTACGCCATGGTTGCAGGCGGATTGGCCATCATTTATCTATTCCCTCGAGTGACAAGGGCTGTACCTTCACCACTTGTTTCCATCATCCTTATCACCATTATTGCGGTGGTGACAGGTGCGCACGTAAAGACGGTTGGAGATTTAGGAACCCTGAAACAATCGCTGCCAACTTTTCTTCTGCCACATGTTCCCTTTTCGTTGGAGACATTCAAAATCATCTTTCCTTACTCACTTGGAATTGCGGTGGTTGGTCTGATTGAGTCGCTTTTAACAGCGCAAATTGTTGATGATTTGACGGACACGACGAGTGATAAAAATAAAGAAGCTCGTGGACAGGGGATTGCTAATATCGTATCTGGAATGTTTGGCGGTATGGCTGGATGTGCCATGATCGGTCAATCCGGAATCAATGTCAAATCTGGTGGCCGGGGAAGGCTCTCAACCTTTGTTGCGGCAGTATTTTTAATGGTACTGATTGTTATTTTAAATAATGTTCTTGTGAAAATTCCAATGGCTGCCTTGGTAGCGGTCATGTTTATGGTTTGTATTGGAACGTTTGATTGGTCCAGCTTAAGGAAATTGCCGATCACACCTAAATCTGATGCGATTGTTATGATTGTCACGGTAGTTACGGTTGTTGCAACCAATAATTTATCCATCGGTGTTGGAGTAGGTGTCATTCTGAGCGCGGTTTTCTTTGCCTCAAAGATTTCAAAAGTGGAGGTAAAAGCAATCTCAAACGGGACAAAGAAAAAGACTTATCTCGTATCAGGACAGATTTTCTTTGCATCCGTGAATGATTTTGTCCAGCACTTTGATTTTAAAGAGGATGTTGCGGAAGTAGAGGTGGATTTATCCAATGCCCATCTTTGGGACGATTCCGCCATTGGTGCGATTGATAAGATTGTTCTTAAGTATCAGCAAAATGGGGTACGAGTGAATCTTAAAGGGTTAAATGTTGAAAGTACGATGTTGCTAGATAAACTCGCTGTTCATAAAGCTTCCGAAAGTTTTATGAAGGTTTCGAATCAATAGGGAAGAAAACACGCTGAATAGACTCAGCGTGTTTTCTTGGTTATACGAAGGTTCCGCTTTTTAAAGGGCTCTGTTAGAACAGAATTTGAAAAATAAACGGTAAAATTCCGCTTAAATTTGGAAATACATATATTTTCTTAAAAATAAAGGAGGTTTTTCCGTTTATATTATCCAAATCTTTGTTTTTTATTTTATTTAGAGCAGTTAATCGGAATATTTCCGCTTATATCTTCTTCTTAAGCTTCCACTATATACATTAGCCGGAAATTCTCCGCCTATGAATTCCCAAACCTACACGAAAATCAATAATGAATAATAACAGAGCTTTTAAAAAGGAGCAATCTTATAAATCTTCCGCGGCCTCCCGCGTGTATGCGGCTTCTCTTCAGCAACCACTTCAGCAAACCCTTTTTCCTCAAGCGTCGTTAAAATCCTCCGAGCGCTTCTTGCCGGGATCTGCATGTATTTTGCAAGCTCATTGGCGTTCAATTCATCACTCGCTAATTTTTTCAAGGAAGATTTCAGTTTATTTAAGGTCATGATACTAAGCGAGGTTTCTTGGCTTAGGGTTTCTAATTGTTCGGAAGCATACGAATAGGTCAGCTGTTCAGGCTTTCCTAGCGGTCCGGCAATGGTTTTATCATCAAAACAAACCATCCAGGAGCCTTTTCCAGCTTCTTTCGCGTGCAATAACGCGTTTCCGGCATTAATTTCCGCATCATAGACCGTCTGGCCAATGCCAATCCCACAGGTAACGGCTTCTTTGCTTATCTGATCAAAATCTTCCATATCCGGTATTTGGCTAAAGTTGTTCGTGATATCCTGTAATAAACCTCTTGTGGTAAAAATAACATAGCGTCCAAGTCCCGAAGGTTTCACCGATCCATGCACTTTTTTGGTATAGGCGAGCAGGGTCTCCATGTATTTGAGCTCAATACGAAACAGCTCGTCGGTAGAAAAATTATCTTTTTTCAAGTCTAAAAACGAGTCAATTTCGATGATCTGGACAGCAATCTGGGTTGATTTATAATGCAGCATTTCATAGGTGCGGAGGATTTGGGTCAGCACCGCCTCAGCCGCCATGGTGGACGGAAGGCTTCGATAGGCAGGAACGCCAAGACGCTGCAGTTCATGGTGAATCGGGTGTCCGGTGATGGCTGCTTTCGTTTTGCCACTTTTCCAGAGTTCATAATGATAGTGAACTAATCCCTCGAGCGAAATCATCTCGGATTCTACATATTTTAGCCTGGTGGAAATTCCGGCCTCCTGTAAGGCATTTTCCCAGGTGGGAGCATCGCATGAGTCAAAACTGATTTCATCAACAGCAATTTTTTGTTCATATAGTACCCGCAGCACGGTTTTGTAGAGAGTTGAGCCATTGTAGCCGACGTGAAAAACAGGGGCATCAATCT
Source organism: Neobacillus cucumis (assembly GCF_016107705.1). Next base: position 107,498 of record NZ_JAEHGC010000004.1, on the reverse strand, counting down.
TGTCCCAGTCCTGAACAATTTCATAAGTAATCGGTCCCGTACATAGCCACATATCCATTTCATTGGTCAGAGGAGCTACCTTCTCATCCAAGTCCTCCTCCGTCAGAACCTCAATCGGCGTACAAATCAACTCCGAATACTCACGGGTCACAGACTGGATAATCTCCAACGAATCCGCAACCCCTAACAAACCTAGACGAATCTTCAAATAATTCACCTCATTCCCGCACATTCACATTTTAAACCCATTATAGCAGAACTGCAGGTTGGAGGTAGAAGTGTTCGACAAAAATCGGGTGGTGCCTGGCATCGCACGATTTTTGTCGAATCCTTTCTAATGTAAATCTTATAATAATTCTGTTAAAATTTGGATTGTTGTGAAAAGTGAAAAGGGGGAAAAAGGAATGAAGGCATTAAAGACAATGAAGCTTTCATTGGTTTTAGCAGTCGTCTTGTCGATGGTTTCCACGTTTGTTTTAAGCAATGCACCAGTGGAAGCGGCTACCACGAAAACAGCTACTGTGGCAGTGGATAAATTAAATGTGAGAAGCGGTGCAGGAACCCAGTATAAAAAGGTTGGATCCCTGAAAAAGGGCACAAAGGTAACGGTTTATGCCCAAAAATCAAGTTGGTCTCAAATCCGCTATAAAGAGAAAAAAGCCTATGTTGCAACCAAATATCTTAAATTTGGAGTAACGGTAAAAAAGTATCACTATAAAGGTAAAAGTAAGCTGCCTTACCCACAGGTAAAGGGCTTGAAAAGCAAAACAGCTGAAAAGAAGATTAACCAGGCCCTATTAGGCTATGCGAAGGATGCATATCAGAATTATCTCAAGATGCTGGCTGATGAAAAGCAGGTAAAACAAGATGAACCGGAATGGTGTAGTGAATATTCTTACGCGTGTGACTACGATTATTCCACCTTCTATAGTGTGAAATACAATGATGGAAAGCACTTAAGTATTATTCTCTATGATTCTTTGTATCTAGGTGGCGCACATGGCTCAGAAACCGCAACTTCCTACAACTTTGTTGTCAGCAGCGGAAAACAAATCAATCTTATGAATATCCTGACTTCAAAGACCAAAATCAGCAAGGTACAAAAATACGCCTATAACTACATGCTGAAGCACCCGGAGATTTTCACTATAACCAAGCTTAGTGAAGTTCACATTAATAAAGATACCCAATTCTACTATACTGATGGCGGGATTAAATTGGTCTTCCAAGAATACGAGGTTGGCCCATATGCGGTAGGGTTCCCAACGGTTAAAATACCGAGTTCGATTTATAAATAAGACTCATCATAAAAGAAAGGACCTTTCTGAGATTTAAGAAGGGTTCTTTTTTTATGGAAAGGATTATAATCAATCGACAAAAAAAGGGTGGTTCCTGTCACCGCCCGCTTTTTGTCGAATTTAAGATGGTGTCGGTCTCTAAAACATGGTAAATTATTCATAGGGAGGAAGTATTATGAAAATGACTAAACCAATGACTAGATTCATATTTTTTATTTTACTAGCTTTTATGCTTTTGCCCGATGCACCCGGGGCCGGGTCAACAATTATAACAGCAGAGGCAGCGCAAATAACTACTGCTTATTTGGATGAGATGGCACCTGAGGAAAAGGGCGACAATTTTTATAAGAATCAGTGGTACTATGATTGGCGTTACCAAGCGTTTGAGGATATTAACGGGAACTTAATTGACCGGGGGATTGGCTTTTATACAAGCTATTCCACACCATACGCCACCTATAATATCGATGGCATGAATTATACCACGTTCGATTCGCAAATCACCATCGATAAAAAGTGGATCCAAGGGGACCTAGGGAAAACGGCAGTTGCCATTTTTGCCGATGACCATCTGCTCTTTGAAAAACAGCTCACTCTTAAAAATGCCAACACAAATGTACATATCAACTTACCACAAAACACCAAAAAATTAAAAATTCTTGTAAAACAAGTAAAAGGAGCTAAAGGGGTTTACGGCATTGTCTTCGGTAACGCCCGTTTTTCAACAGGAGGAAAGACAATCAAGCTTGATGAGGAAATGAGCCTTAACACGCTTGGTGCTTTAAAGTATACAGGGAACTATAAAAAAGACGTATCATACTACTACGACCCATTCCAAGACATCAACAGGAACGTAGTAACGACCGGAATGGAGTTATATAACGGTTATGGCACGGCTTCCGCGCAATTTAACATTGATCAGCTGGGTTATAATGTTTTTGAAACGAGACTTTCCCTCGACTCCAACTATACAATTGGCGATTACGGGAAAACTGCAGTCGGTATTTATGCGGATGATTATAAGCTCTATGAAAAACAACTAACAAAAGAGACGCCAGTTCAAACGATAAAACTGAAACTACCAAAAAACACAAAAAACCTCTACCTCATCACCAAACAAATAAAGGGGGCAAGAGGGGAGCAAAGGGTTGTTTTCATGAACCCTGTTATTAAAAAAACAAGCGATGCCCTGTTGGTGGTCCCGAGGAACGCCAATGTCACCACCGTAGGAGCGACGGATTACAAAAGTGAATATGGGATTGGGGAGTGGTACTGGTATTGGCAACAGGGCAACGCCTTCCAGGATGTGAACGGGAACTTAGTCACTTCCGGAATCGGGCTCAAAGGCGATGGCGCCTATGCGAATTACGATATTACCGGAATGAATTACAATACCTTCACATCCAATTTATCACTCGATCCAAAGTGGATTGTGGGCAATTACGGAAAAACAGCGATTTTCTTTTACGCCAATAACAAATTGCTTTATTCACAAAGTGTAACAAAGGCAACAGGGGTGAAGTCTATCTTCCTTCGCCTGCCAAACAATACGACCAACTTTAAAATCTTAATTAAACAAACAAAGGGAGCATTAGGGACCCAGGGTGTGGTGCTTGGAAACGCTCAATTTAGGTATTATTCCTATACACCCGCTCTAAAAACCACTCAGATTAAAGCTGTCAATTATACAGGAAAGAAGGATGTTGTTACAATTTCCAATGTAGCAAAAGGGGATATCATCAAAGTTTACGCCAGTACAGGTAAGCTGATAGCCACATCGCCGAAAGCAACAGGATCTACCGTTACTTTCTGGATTCCGCAAATTGGTCCAAAAAACGGAAAGCTCTATCTTTCTAGTAAAAGAGGGACAATGTTAGAGAGCAGTAAAACACCAGTAAGTTTTACCGGCGAAAAAACGTCTGCATCCAAGTTGAAAAAAGTCACAATAAAAAATAACAAGAAAAAGTCGGATATTATAACCGTTAAAGGACTGCAGAAATACGATACGGTTTATGTCTATAACAAAAAGGGAACACTCATTGCATTCAAAAAAGCAAAGTCATCGAACGTAACCATCTACGTAAAACAACTCGGCATCAAAAAAGGCTACGTGTATTTAACAGTAAGAGCCGACGGAATGACGACTAGTTCAAAAGTCAAAGTAAGCCATAAAGCGGAATAAAAGAGAGGACCTTTCTAATGCAATGTTTAGGAAGGTCCTTTATTTATGAAGGGGAATGAATCGACAAAAATCGGGTGGTACCTGTCACCGCCCGATTTTTATCGAATCCATAGATTCCTTCCCCTTCACCAGAAAATCAAGAAAGCTTTCCGAGATGCGATCAAAGCTTCTGTCTTTTAAATAAATTAATTCATAATCTCTTTGAATGTAAGGGAGATTCGCCACTTTTACTTCTATTAAGGTACCGTTATTCAGCTCTTCTCCAATTGCCGACTTTGGCAAAATGGCGATTCCGATTTTTTGTTTCACCATTCTATTTACGACCTCGATATTATCTGTTTCCATAATGACATTCTTCTGGAGCTGGAGATGGTCAAAGGCATTATGAATCAGGGTCCAATCGATCGAGTTTCGATTATACAAAATGAATTCTTCGCGGGCCAACTCCTCCATCGTTACGGCTTCTCTTGATCCGAAGGGATGTTCAGGATATATGGCCAAGATCATTTCATCATGGAACAAATGGATACTTTCAATTTTTGGATGATTAACAGCCCGTGCAATCCCAAATGTTACTTGATGATTTAGCACCATGTCCAAGACCTGGGTGGAATGGCCAGTATACAGGTTTACTTTCACTTGAGGGAATTCAAGATGAAATTCTTTCATTAAATCCGGAAGAAAATGAAAGGCAGCTACAAAAACGGCTGAAATCTCAATTTCCCCTTCCAATTTCAGTTGCTCCCGCTGAATCGCATATTGGCCGTCTTTCAGGCTGTGAAGGATATCTTTTGCATAGGGGAGGAAAGTACTCCCTTCTTTTGTTAAATTTACAGTGTTGCCTGTTCGGTAAAATAATTGACAGTTCAGCGAGTTTTCTAGTGCCTTAATCCGTGCGCTGACCGTTGGCTGTGTGGTAAATAACGCTTCGCCCGCCTTGCTAAAACTCCTTGTTACTGCCACAAAAATAAATGCTTCAATTTGTTCGATATTCATTCAAGTTGCCCCTTATAAAAATATTCTATAGCCATTATGACAAACTTCGATTGGATTTTTTAGTCCATTTGCCGTTTACTTAAAATATCAAAGGGAGGAAAAAATGATGAACATTGGCTACGCAAACGGTAAGTATGTCCAATTGGATGAACCTGTCATTCCAATTGATGAACGAGGTCATCAATTTGGTGACGGTGTATATGAAGTAATTCGGGTGTATAATGGAAAACCCTTCATGCTGGAGGAGCACCTGCAACGGCTGATTCAAAGTGCAAAGGCAATTAAATTACCAATTCAACAATCAGCGGAAGATTTTAAAGCACTCATTTTAGAAGCGGTTCAAAAATCGAACGAACTGGAAAGTGCTGTTTATTTGCAAATAACGAGAGGGGTTGCTGTAAGGCAACATCTATTCCCGGCTGCCTCCGTTTCAATGACGATGACGGTTCGATCGGTGCAGGCGATGGAAAATGAAGCAAGAGTCAAGGGAATGAAGGCAATCTTTCATGAAGATGAGCGCTGGGCAAATTGCTATATTAAATCGTTAAACCTTCTTCCGAACATATTAGCCAAACAAATCGCACATGAAGCCGGCTGCTATGAAGCGATCCTAGTAAGAGATGGATTTATCACAGAAGGTACCAGTTCGAATGTGTATATGGTGAAAGATGGTGTGGTCTATACGACACCGCTGTCGAAACAAATTTTATCCGGAATCACACGAATGGCTGTTAAAAAGGTTACCGAATCTTTAGGGATCCCTTTCATCGAAAAGAAATTCACCCCTGAGGAACTGCTTCAAGCCGATGAAGTATTTATCACGAGTACAACGTCGGAAATCCTGCCAATTGTCAATGTGGATGGAAAAAGCATCGGTGACGGAAATCCAGGAGGATGGACGATGAAAGCTTATCAGAAATTTAAGGAGTTAATTCTGGCTGATTAGGAACTGGAAGAACAAAGGGTGGTGCTGCTGCCACCTCCCGAATGTTCTAAGGCAAAGGTTTACCCACCGGTTTCGCTTATGCCAATTTATTTTCCACGAGGGCTTCCCACCGACGTAAAATCCTAAAAAGGTAACTTTCTATCCAATTAACAGAGGGAAAACACAAGATCTACCCCATAGAACTCCTAAAATCGTTCGAACAAACACCTCTGAAATCCATTTACTTTCCACTTCTGAAGATTTACATTCCACTTCGGGCCATTTACTTTCCGCTTATGCCAATTTATTTTCCACTTGGACTTCCCACCGACCTAAAATCCTAAAAAGGTAACTTTCTATCCAATTATCAGAGGGAAAACACAAGATTTACCCCATAGAACTCCTAAAACCGTTCGAACAAACACCTCTGAAATCCATTTACTTTCTGCTTTTGAAGATTTACTTTCCACTTCGGGCCTTTTACTTTCCGCTTATGCCGTTTTATCTTCCACTTGGACTTCCCACGGACCAAAATCCTGAAAAGGTAACTTTCTAACCAATTATCGGAAAGGGGAACAGGCCTATCCCATAAAACTGCTAAAACCAGCTAACCCAACAAACATCAATAGCCATTTACCCTCCACTTTTTGAAGATTTACATTCGGGTTTGAGAAGGTTACCAACCGGTTTGAGCACTTTACCCTCCGATTCGATAACTTTACCCACCGCTTTTGCACTTTTACCCTCCATTTCAAAATCTCCCCCAACAAATTGGTGAAAATTTTTTCCGAAATAATTCAAAATAGAGGAAATTATTTACGAAAACATCCCCCTATGCTATCCTAAACTTGAAAACGAATTCATAAAAAAGGGGCTAATAAGGATGATTGCTGATCACATCCGTAATTTTCATTTCTATAAAGGTATCCATGAAAGAATCAATCAAGCAATAGACTATATCCAACAAACCGATTTCACAAACCTCCAAACTGGCACACAGGAAATCGATGGCGAAAACCTATTCTTCAATCTGATTGAATACGAAACCAAAAACCCACAAGAACGCTTTTGGGAATCACATAAAAAGTATCTAGATGTCCATTATATATTGGAAGGAACAGAACAAATCGGCTTCGAATCGTTTGACCAAATGGAAATCAAACAACCATACGACGAACAAGACGACTACTTTCTACTCGAAGGCAACCTAAAATCAACGGCCACAATGCAACAAGGAGACTTCATGATTCTCTTCCCGCAGGATGCACATATGACCGGAATCAAGGTCGACACATCGGAAAAAGTCAGAAAAATAGTTTTCAAAATAAAATTATAGGGGGAGAGCCCATGAAACCCCAAGAAACCATCACAACCGATGTACTCGTCGTAGGAAGCGGCATCGCAGGTCTAAAAGTGAGCATCGAACTGGCCAAAGCCGGTAAAACCGTCATCATGTCGACCAAAACCCAGGTTTGTTCCGGCTCCAGCTTCTATCCGCTGAAAGCCTCCCTGGGAACACAGGTGACCAAGGATAACCAAGACAAAGAAGTATTTTTACAAGACATAGAGGCAGTCAGCCATCACATGCATGACAAAGAAATGGCCCAAATCTATGTTGATGAAATCCAGGACCGGGTTCAAGAATTTCCCGAAATCGGGATAGAGCCTTATAAACTACCAGACGATCGCAAGGCTTGCTTTGCGGAACATAGCCGGACCATTTATATGCTGAGGGATTGGGATCAAATCCGTGAAAATGTGAAAACGATTTTCGAACATTATCCTAATATTTCAATATACGAACGATCTGCCGTGATTTCGTTAATCAAGGTCGGCAACAAGGTATCCGGTGCCTTCCTACTGGACAACCATAATAACCTCATCCTAATCCAGTGTAAGGCGGTCATATTGGCTACTGGAGGTTTCGGGAACATTTACAAGCATAACTTAAACCCAAATGATGTCGATGGATCGGGGCATATCCTTGCACTGGAAGCGGGGGCAAGTCTCGTAAACATGGAATTTATTCAATTCATCCCGGGATTCACCTCACCAAAATATAAGACATTATGGGGCGAACACACCCTGAATTACTGTAAAGATTTTGTAGATGAAGAAGGGAACAGTATTTTAGAAAAAGTTCTTCCTGAGGGCCTCAGCAAGCAAGAATGTTTGGAAATCCGTAGTACACATGGTCCATTTACACACTCTCTCCCGTCTAAATACTTTGATATCGCGATGATGAAGGAAATTATCCGAACCAAAAGCGAAGCAGGTTTCGAGCTTGTCTTTGATGAGGCGATATATGAAGATCAGCAGGATTTCTATACGATCTATCTCAATTGGCTGAAAGAAAGAGGCATCAATCTTGTGACGGACGCTTGCAAAATTGCTCCTTTTGCGCATGCTAGTAATGGCGGGGTGAAGGTGGATAGTTTTGGCCGGACGTCTGTGCCGGGACTTTATGCAATCGGTGAACTCGCAGGAGGAATTGAAGGAGCCAATCGACTTGGAGGAAATTCGACAGGTTCCTGTATGGTTTTTGGAAAAAGAGCCGCCCAGAATTGTCTGGACTATGTGAACAGTGGCCAGCTGGAACCGCTTAATGTCCGAGCGGCAATCGACCAGTTATCCAGGTCTATTCCAAAGACATCCGAGCAGTCCAAAACCCCACATGAAGTAATCGAAGAAATCCGGGAACTGATGTGGTTTAAGGCAAATGTGATCCGAGATGAAACAAATCTTACCTCCGCACTAAAAAAGGTAACGGAATTAAAGGCTTCCTTTGATATGAGTCTTCATGTACAAAACGAAAATGAGCGGAAAAGTGCATTCAAAGCGAGAAACTTTTTGCTGCTTTCTGAAATTCTTTTAAAGGCGATGTTGGAAAGAAGAGAAAGCAGGGGGGCACATTATCGCGAAGATTTTCCGAATGAGGACAAAAATTTTCAAAAACGATTATGGATCTCTTTAAAAAACAAGGAAGTAACTCTGGAGTTTCGTTCATAATTTTCAAAAAGGAGAATATTTTTTCCGAAATAAAATAAATTGGTGAAAATTATTTACAGAATTACTCAACCGTGATATATTTACTTTGTAAACGGTACCAATAAATTCATTTCCAGGTGGCGAAGATAAATGACAAATCAAAAATTTAAAGGTGTTTTTCCAGCATTCTATGCTTGCTACGACGATGCAGGAGAAATATCAGAGAGCCGGACAAAGGATCTATGTAACTATCTTTATGAAAAAGGGGTTCAAGGTCTTTATGTAAGCGGAAGTTCTGGAGAGTGCATTTACCATAACCTTGAGGAAAGAAAAGCAACATTAAAATATGTTGCTGAAACCGTAAAAGGGAAGCTGACGCTAATCGCTCATGTTGGGGCACCTTCCACAAGAGACAGTGTGGAATTAGCGAAATATGCGGAAGAACTTGGCTATGATGCGTTATCAGCCATCCCGCCGATCTACTTTAAACTTCCTGAAAGTTCAATCTTTAAGTATTGGACAGACATTATGGATGCAGCGAATCTGCCATTCATTATTTATAACATTCCACAAACAACCGGATACAATCTTTCAATGAATCTATTCAAGCAATTAATTGAGAATAAAAAAGTTATGGGTGTAAAAAACTCCTCGATGCCAGCGATGGACATTGAACGGTTTAAGGCAGCAGCAGGCGAAGACTTTATCGTCTTTAACGGACCTGACGAACAATATGTGGCCGGAAGAACCATAGGGGCCGATAGCGGAATTGGCGGAACCTATGCAGCGATGCCGGAGTTATTTTTAAAAGCCGAAGAATTTGTTTCAACTGGAAACTTTGAACAAGCAAGAAGCATTCAGCGAGATATCAATGACATTATTATCGCGTTATGTTCCTTAAATGGTTCCATGTATTCCGTCATTAAAGAAGTTCTTAAATTAAATGGCGTCAATGTTGGAAGTGTTCGAGCACCATTTGAGTCGGTACATGGAGAGGATTTACACAAAATCCCGGCGATTAAAGAGATGATCGACCAAGCAATTCTAAAATACGGAAAAAACTAACATGAAGCGAAGAATTGTCTGCTTTGGAGATTCAAATACATGGGGTTTTGATGCGGCAACGATGGGAAGATTTCCTGAAGGAGTCAGATGGACCAGCCTGCTGGCTGAAGGGTTAGGCGATGAGTTCCAAGTTGTCGAGGAAGGGCTTTCCGGCAGAACCAGCGTCGTAGATGATCCATTGTTTGAAGGCCTAAACGGTCTGACCTATTTTCATCCTTGTTTAATGAGTCATGCGCCACTTGAGTTGGTGGTAATCATGCTTGGAACCAATGATACAAAGGAAAGATTTAATCTCACTTCTTTTAATATCGCTCAAGGAATTGCAAGGCTTGCGCTAAAGGCAAAAAATACTCCGGCAGGCTTGAATGGCGCACCACCTAAAGTGTTAGTGATGGCACCGCCTCCCATTGGGAAAGAGTACAGTGAAACTGAAGTAGGGAAATCAATGGGGAAAAATTGTGATCGAAAATCAGCTGAACTGCCCGGCCATTTAAAGGAGCTGCTGCAGCTGCAAGGAACTGAATTTCTCGATTTAAGCGGTCATGTTCCGATGAATACCATTGATTACATGCATTTGGATCAAGAAGGGCATCAGCTTTTAGCCAGGCTTGTCCTTCAAAAAATAAAAAACATGCTATAAAGGGGGAAAAAGGAATGTTGAAAAAACGCTTTCTAGCCACCGCTTTGACTGGTGTGCTTGCACTTGGAGCTTTAGCCGGTTGTGCAAACAAAGAAACAAGTAAATCAGATGTAGGAGAAAATGGTAAAAAGACAGTTGAATTGTCGCTTATGTTAACACCGCAATGGAAGGGAGTCATGGACCCTACAGAAAAAGGGGCAGACTACGACAGCTTCTTCAAGTATGCGGCAGATAAGTTCTCCAAACAGTATAAAGACTACGACGTAAAAGTGAAGGTAGAAGTAGTAGCGGCTGAGCAAAGGGATGAACTCTTAAATGTTAAGTTGAACGGCGGCACTCCTCCGGATATCTTCTTTGAAAACACGTTCGCAATGGGTGATTATGCACATCGCGGTGCATTAGTTCCATTAAACGATATTGTCGATGATGCGGCGAAAAAGGACATTGATCAAAAGTACTGGGATAGTGTGACGTTCGGCAAGGATGTTTACTTCTATCCATTCTCTCACATGCCTGGAACCTTAGCGTACAACGCTGACATGTTCAAGGCAGCAGGACTTGATAAGTATCTTGGCGGCAAGGACGAAATCAAGACTTGGACGTTAAAAGATTACGAAACCATCCTCAATGCGCTGAAAAAGGATTTACCGAAGGATAAGTATCCAATGGCGCTATATGCGTTAAATAATCAAGGCGATACGTGGAACCTAGCTTATTTAAGAATGTTTGGCAATAAGTTCTTCGATGACAAAGGCAACATTATCCTAGATGATGCAAACGGAGTGAAGGCAGCAAAATGGTTAAAGAAAATCTATGATGCCGGATTAACAAACCCAGGGGCAGAATCGGTTTCATCTAATGATGCCAATGCCATGTTCCAAAATCAAAAGTTAGCAATCAGCTTCACAAACTCAGTGTTGTTTAACAATGCAAAAGCAGATATGGCTGCTGGTAAAGCACCAAAGTTTGATATCCGCCTTGCGAATATTCCATCTGAAAGCGGCGATCCGTTAACCTTTACGTATGTATCAGGTGCAGCTGTTTTCAATACAAAGGACAAAACAAGAATTAAAGTAAGTAAAGATTTTGTTAAATTCTTCTCAACCGATCCAGAACTAGTAAAAGCTTCAAAAAATGGAGTTCCAGTAAGGACTTCTGTAGCAAATGAATTCAAGTCTCAAAATCCATTATTCGCAGCATACGATAAAAACGCAAAGTATTTGTTTAACTTTACTGGCAGTGTTCCAGGCTATAGCGAGCTAAGACAGGCTTTATATCCAGAGCTTCAAGCCTTATTAACTGGACAAAAATCAGCGGAACAAGCCGTGAAAGACTATCAGAAAAATGGTAATGGAATTATTGAAAATGCAAGGGCCAACTCAGTTATCAAACAATAGCCCTGTAAACTTTAAAAATTTAAGCCCCTTAAAATCAGGGGCTTAAATTTTAGAAAGGTAATGGTTACGATGAAATTCAATAAGCATACTTTCAAAGAAAATATGACAGGGTATCTATTTGTTGCTCCACAACTTTTACTCTTCTTAGTATTTCTTGTTTATCCCATAATCGAAGGAATTCGCCTCAGCTTATTTAGAATCAATTATACCAATGAAGTATTTGTCGGATTCGAAAACTACACCAGACTCTTTCACGACCCTGTTTTTGTAAAATCTACGATTAACACCGTCGTTTTCGTTATCTTCATTGTTGCCTTAACAGTCATATTTTCTTTATTTGTTGCATCGGCTGTTTTTGATAAAAATGCAAAATATGTTTCCTTTATCCGAGGAGCCTACTATATCCCAGTAATGGTTTCGATGGTTGTCATGAGTATGATCTGGAGTTTCTTACTAAATCCAGCCAATGGACTGATTCCGTACGTGGCAAAACAACTGGATTTTTCAAATGTGAACTTTTTAGGGAATCCCCATACCGTATTACCGGTGATCATATTCGTTACGTTTGCAACCAATGTAGGGCAAGCGATTATCCTCTACATTGCGTCGATGATTGGGGTACCAAAGGAACTATTTGAAGCAGCAGAAGTGGATGGGGCAAGCAGAACGACCATCATCATGAAAATTCTCATTCCAATGGTGAAACCTACTACGATCTATATCACGATTATGAACATTATTGCCGTACTGAAGATATTCGTTGTTATTCAACTATTAACCGGTGGCGGACCAAACAATGCTTCTACGACTCTTATGTATTTCTTATACAATAATGCCTTTAAGTATAATCAGCTTGGTGTTGCTTCTGCAGTAGGTGTGATTATGTTCTTAATTACATTAATATTATCGGTTCCACAATTAAGAGCAATGTTTAAGAAAGATTAGAGGTGAATTCGCATGAAAACGAAAAACAAGAAAAAAAGAGAAACCGTTGACGTAATCGCCAATGCTATCATCATTTTCTTTGCTGTCCTAAATATATTTCCTCTTTATTGGCTTTTTACGAGTTCTTTAAAAAACAGTTCAGATGTAATCAAAATGCCTCCTGATTGGTTTCCGAAAACGATGTCCTTTAGTAACTATGCGGACGTTTTCCAGAACCAGCCGGCATTAAGATGGACATTTAACAGTATTATTGTCTCACTGGTGACAACCGTTGCGGTGATCATTGTCAGCTCACTTGCCGCTTATGCGTTCTCAAAGTTGAAGTTTAAAGGGAAAAATGTTATTTATATCATTTTTATTTCCAGTTTAATGATTCCAAAAGAGGTCATGATCGTTCCTTTATTCAGGATTATTCAGGAGTTTGGAATGGTAAATTCACTTAATGGCATGATTTGGCCGAATGTTGCCACAGCCTTTGGAGTATTTCTGCTTAAGGGATTTTTTGATACGATACCTGATTCACTACGAGAAGCGGCCCGGATTGACGGAGCAGGGGAGTTTTATACTTTTTATAAAATTATCTTGCCGATTGTGAAACCCGGAATCGGTGCGTTATTCATCCTGAATTTTGTTCAGGTATGGAACGATTACCTCTGGCAGTTAATTGTCGGCCAAGAGGAAACTTCAAAAACGTTAATGGTCGGAATTGCATCCTTGATGCAGGATTTAAGTCCAAACTTTGCTTATAAGATGGCCGGTGCAACGGTGGCTGCGGTGCCAATGCTCGTAATCTTTATCCTTTTCCAACGATACTTTACAAAAGGATTGGCGATTGGGGCAGAAAAGGGATGAGCTTTGGAGTTCATCGGATCGTCTCGCAGATCTCCACGGAAAGCAAATCAAATACCAACCATTTTTTAAATAATCAACTGGAGATGCTTTGAAATGAAGAACAAGGAACAATTATTCGAAAAAATTAAAGGAAAGCTCATCGTGTCTTGTCAAGCACTGCCAGAGGAGCCGCTTCACAGCTCTTATATCATGGGAAGGATGGCATACGCTGCAATGCTTGGCGGAGCATGCGGGATACGGGCGAATAGCGTGGAAGATATTCGCGAAATCAAAAAAACCGTTTCCTTGCCGATCATTGGAATTATTAAACGTGTGTATGAGGGCTCGGAAGTATTTATCACCCCTACGATGGAGGAAATTGAATTGCTTTATCAAGAGGGAGCCGATATCATTGCATTAGATGCAACGAATCGGATTAGACCGGATGGCAAGACCATTCATGAAATTTTTCCAATCATCCGTAAAAAGTACCCAGACCAAATCTTCATGGCCGACTGTTCCACCTATGAAGAAGGGGAACTAGCCTATGAATTAGGGTTTGATTGTATCGGGACAACGTTAAGCGGTTATACCTCCTACACGCACAATCAGAAACTGCCTGATGTTGAGTTAATCGGGAAATTAAAAAGAGATTTTGATCTTCCGATTATCGCAGAAGGCGGGATTTGGTCTCCGGAGGAACTGAAGTCTGTTTTTGAACGAGGTGCCCATACAGCGGTTGTGGGCTCAGCAATTACGAGACCGATGGAGATCACAAAAAGGTTTATTCAAGCGATTTCTTAGATACAAGCTATAAATCCCACGGGTGATTCTCGTGGGATTTGTACCGCCTAAGGAAATGGGTAAAGGGTGAGAGACTTGAAAATATTAGCTGCTGACATTGGTGGAACCTCAATTAAGCTGGGAATTTCCGATGAAAAAGGAAATTTGGCTGTTTTTAAAGAATATGATACGGAAAGCAAAAAAGGTGGAAAATTTGTCGTTGAAAAGCTCATGCAAATCATCTCCGAATATGATGGCTTTGATGCGATCGGAATCAGTACAGCCGGTCAGGTGGATCGCGAGCAGGGCTGCATTATTTATGCCAATGAAAATATCCCAAACTATACGGGAACACGGTTAAAGGATCTGTTAGAAGAAAAATTTAAGGTTCCTGTTAAAGTAGAGAATGACGTGAATGCCGCTGCTTTGGGAGAACAGTATTTTGGTGCCGGACGTGATTTTCAGGATTTTCTTTGTTTGACATATGGAACCGGAATTGGCGGTGCCATTATTCAAAATAACGAAATTTACTCAGGATATAATGGGGTCGCGGCTGAATTTGGGCATATCTTGACCCATCCTAAAGGATTGCCGTGTAACTGCGGTGGACAAGGCTGTTATGAACAATATGCCTCCACGACGGCATTGGTGCGGATGGCAAAGGAAGTGGATCTGGAGTGCCTGAATGGGAAAGTCATTTTTGAAAAACTTTACCGTGGTGACAGCCGGATGATCAATGTGCTCAATTATTGGGTATTTGAAGTGGCCCTCGGACTTGCTTCGTTGGTCCACATCTTTAACCCCCGTGCAATCATCATTGGCGGTGGTGTAATGGAACAGGAAATTTTGGTGAAGATGGTAGCCGCTGAAGTACGGGAGTTAATTATGGAGAGCTTTTCCGATGTAAAAATCTTAAAGGCTTCTCTTGGAAATAAAGCTGGAATTCTTGGGGCGGTTTCGCTTCATCTGAGAAGTGGGAACTAGAAGGAGTGCTAGGTATGTCAAAAGTAGATATTTTTTCATTGATTCGTTCAAACTACAATGCCTTTACGAAATCTGAAAAAAAGGTAGCCGACTATATTCTTGAACATATGCAGGATGTCATCTACATGTCGATAACTGACCTTGCGGATGCATGTAATGTAGGGGAGGCCAGTGTATTTCGATTTTGCAAAACGATGAATTTAAAAGGCTACCAGGAGTTTAAAATTGCCTTGGCCCATAGCATTACCCAAGATGAAGAAACGCCGCAAATGTCCGGTGAAATTACCTTGCAGGATACGATCGGAGATTTGGCATCGAAAATTTTATCGACGAATATCAATGCGCTGACGGAAACCTCGAATCTCATTAATGAGACAGATATTTCGAAGGCGATTGATTGTTTCATTCAGGCAGACCGGGTTCACTTTTTTGGGGTAGGGTCCTCGTTGATGACGGCAATGGAAGCGAAAAATAAGTTTATGAGGATCACGAATAAAACGGAATGTTCAATTGATTCCCATCTGCAAATTATGTCTGCTTCGTTGATGACAGACAGGGATGTGGCGGTTGCGATCTCTTATTCAGGGTCCACGAAGGATACGATTGATGTCGCAAAGGCAGCAAAGGAAAGAGGAGCAAAAGTCATCTCGATTACTCGATTTGCGAAATCACCCTTGACCAATTACGCGGATATTACCCTGCTTTGCGGATCAAACGAAGGACCGCTCCAAGGCGGCAGCCTCTCCGCCAAAATCTCACAGCTCTACCTGCTCGACATCCTATACGCCGAATTCTTCAGAAGAAACTACAAAGAATCAACACTCAACAAAGAAGCTACAGCTAACGCTGTTATTGAGAAAATGCTATAGCGTTCGTTCGACAAAAATCGGGTGGTGCCTGTCACCACCCGATTTTTGTCGAATGGGACCACGGGGACGGTTCGGCCAAGTGGTGGGTAAAGGAGCAAAACCGGAGTGTAAATCGGAAAGAGCGGAGGGTAAAGCCCCGGAACCGGTGGGTAAAAGCAAGATTTGTAGATTTGAAGGATGGGAATTTACTAAAAAAGGAATTTTCTCTTCAAAAAAAGGTATCTGAGCCTGGTAGAAGCCGCTTAATGAGGAAGACTTTATCGAAGCGGAGGGTATTTCGGCCAAGGTGGTAGGTAAAAGAGTAAAATCGGAGTGTAAATCCGTAAAAGCGGTAGGTAAAGTCCCGAAACCGGTGGGTAAAAGCAAGATTTTCAGGTTTATAGGAAAAGTGGGGAATAGGAATTTACAAAAAAAGGAAATTCCTCTTCAAAAAAAGGTATCTGAGCCTGGTAGAAGCCGCTTAATGAGGAAGACTTTATCGAAGCGGAGGGTATTTCAGCCAAAGTGGTAGGTAAAAGAGTAAAACCGGAGTGTAAATCCACAAAAGCGGAAGGAAAGCCCAAATACGGAGCAGCTCTTAAACAGGGGCTCATCTCCCCATGCTGAATATGTCTTTTATACATAAAAAAATCGGGTGGCACCACCCGATTTTTATCGAAAACAACTCTAATTTATTTGTGAGTGTTGAAGAATTTTCTGACGGACATAGTCTAGATGCTTGTACATTTGGTTGAATGCTTCATGGGGATTATGTGCTGCGAGCGCTTCGTAGATGCCTTGGTGAAAAGCTACGGTCAGGTCGCGTTCCCTGAATTTGATGAGACTGTCCGTTTTCTCATGAGTGATCAGCAGGGAGTCAATCATCCCCTCGACAATTGGATTATTTGCACTCATGGCAATAATCCGATGAAATTCCTTGTCGGCCTCACCGTAATTATTATCTTTGCTATTCTTGATGGTCTCAATGGTTTCCTGCAGTCTCGCCAGATCTTCATCCTTAATTTTTTCAGCTGCAATCGTCACAAGTCCAAGTTCAAGAGACATACGCGCTTCAATGATGGCGGGTAAGTTATCCGTAGCCAGTGCTAACATGATCGAGAAGGGATACGATCCGACTTTATTATTAAAAAACGTTCCTTCCCTTGTCTTCCGTGTAATCACACCAAGGGTTTCAAGTGAACTAAGCGCCTCGCGTAAAACCGGCCGGCTTACATCGAGTTCCTTCATCAGTTCCATTTCAGGCGGCAGTTTGTCACCCGACTTCATTTGCCCGCTGACGAGCAGCTGCACAATCTGGTCGACGACTTGTTTGGAAAGGGTATTCCGGCTTACCGATTGAACCTCTAGTTTCTTTGATGATGGTTCCAAAGTATAACACCTCTATTTGACTCCATTAATAGTCATATTGTAATACAATTATACTAACATATTCCCACTTAAAAAAGACATATTAAAAAAATAGTGCGTCCCTCTATTGAGAAACGCACCGTAAAAAAAATTATCGAACCAGGCAAGGCTTTTTAGGATCAAACTTCCAGTTTGGAACCAGGTACTGCATGCCAATGGCATCATCGCGGGAGCCAAGCCCTTTTTGTTGATAAAGCTGATGCGCTTTCTCGATCCGTTCCATATCAATTTCAACTCCCAGACCCGGTTTCGCGGGGACATCCACCATGCCGCCGACAATCTTGAAAGGCTCTTTGGTTAGACGCTGCCCGTCCTGCCAAATCCAGTGGGTATCAATCGCCGTGATTTTCCCCGGCGCCGCTGCTGCCACATGGGTAAACATCGCCAGTGAAATATCAAAATGGTTATTGGAGTGCGACCCCCATGTCAGACCCCATTCATGACACATTTGGGCCACGCGGACCGAGCCCTGCATCGTCCAAAAATGTGGATCCGCAAGCGGGATATCCACGGATTGAAGCTGAATCGAATGCCCCATTTGCCGCCAATCGGTCGCAATCATATTTGTTGCGGTCGGAAGCCCGGTTGCACGTCTGAATTCTGTCATGATCTCGCGCCCGGAGAATCCGCCTTCTGCACCACAAGGATCTTCCGCATACGCTAAAACATGGTGCTGATCCCGACAAAGTCGAATCGCATCCTGTAATAACCAGCCGCCATTTGGATCAAGCGTAATACGAGCCTCAGGGAAGCGCTCCGCAAGCGCCGTTACGGCTTCAATTTCTTCTTCGCCCCTTAGTACCCCGCCTTTTAATTTGAAATCATTAAATCCATAGCGCTCCCGGGCGGCTTCCGCCAAACGCACAATTGCTTCCGGTGTTAATGCTTCTTCATGACGAAGGCGGAACCAGTCATCTTCCGCATCCGGTGCACTTAGATAATCAAGATCGGTTTTATTTCGATCTCCTACATAAAATAAGTACCCTAACATTTCTACCTTGTCGCGCTGTTGGCCTTCACCGAGAAGAGCGGCAACAGGAACTTGTAAATATTGTCCGACTAGGTCAAGTAGGGAAGCTTCTAACGCCGTAACCGCATGAATCGTGGTGCGGAGGTCGAAGGTTTGAAGTCCTCTTCCTGCTGAGTCACGGTCCGCAAATTGGTTTCGAATCGTCGTTAAAATATTTTTATAAGTGCCAATCGATTGTCCAATCACGAATGGTTTCGTATCTTCGAGGGTCTGACGGATTTTTTCGCCGCCTGGGACCTCTCCAACCCCGGTATTTCCTGCATTATCCTTTAAAATCACAATGTTACGTGTGAAGTAGGGGGCATGGGCGCCACTCAAATTAAGAAGCATGCTGTCATGTCCGGCAACGGGAACCACCAGCATTTCTGTAATAATCGGTGTACTTGTTTTTTTAGCGTCTTGAACGAATTGTGCTTCCATTTCGATCACTCCTTTTATTAGTAGAACATTTCTTACCTTCTTTCAAAAAGAGACCGGTTACAAAATATGAAAGAAGGGGCAGTAAACATCTTATTTTCCCAAATGGTAAGACAAATAAAATTGTTTGTCAATCATTTCATTTTTAAATTTCTGAAAATAAATAATTGACCGATCAATTTATTTGTCTTACAATAAAACAAACAAACAACCAAACAAAAAGGAGGAACAAGGATGACGACAACACGTAAGGCTCCAACAGGAATTTTGGGATTTCCAGTTGCGCCTTTTACCGAAAACAACCAACTTGATGAAAAGGGACTTGCTACGAATATTCAATTTTTATTAGATGAAGGGCTTGAAGCAATCTTTGTAGCCTGTGGAGCTGGAGAATATCAATCCATAACGAAAGATGAATATGAAGCAATGGTAGATGTGGCCGTAGCTGTTACAGGCGGAAAGGTACCGGTGTACACAGGAGTTGGCGGCAATATTCAAACGTCCTTAGAGTTCGCGAAGATTTCGGCAGACAAAGGGGCAGATGGCTATTTGATCCTGCCTCCATATCTAGTGGCAGGGGAACAGCAAGGCTTAGCGGGTTATTTTAAAACAATTGCGGAAAGTACGGATTTAAATGCGATTGTCTATCAGCGCGATCAGGTTTCTTTATCCGTTTCTGCATTGGAAGCGCTGGCAGAAGTCCCTCAGGTCGTCGGAGTGAAAGATGGTTTAGGAGATATGGAGCTAAATACGATTCTAACCCAAACATTTGGAAAGCGCTTTAGCTGGCTGAATGGAATGCCATTAGCGGAAGTTACCATGCCGGCTTTTATTCCACTTGGCTTTGACTCTTACTCTTCAGCGATTTCGAATTACATCCCGCACATCTCGAGGAAGTTTTACCAAGCGCTATTGAACGGGGAGCGGGAAGTCGTACAAGACATATTACAACAAGTGATCTTACCTATTAATAATATTCGCCGCCAGCGCAAGGGCTATGCGGTATCACTGATTAAAGCAGGTATGGAAATTATGGGATTGCCAGTCGGGGAAACGGTAAGACTTCCAATTCTTCCGGTAGAAAAAGAACATTATAGAGAACTAGAATCGATTTTGAACAAAGCAATCGATCTATATCCAAAAAACATACTCGTCCAATCCATAAAAGGAGACTTATAGATGACCACAACTGTTCAAACAAAAACCTATCTTAACTATATTAACGGTGAATGGATTGCTTCAGCTTCTAATGAAGTAGAAAAAAGTATCAATCCAGCCGACAGCCAAGAAATTGTCGGCTATGTACAAAAATCAACCGAGGATGATTTAAACCGTGCGGTCAACGCCGCGAAACAAGCCAAAGAGAACTGGCGCAAACTTTCAGGTGCGGCGCGCGGCGAGTACCTCTTTAAAGCAGCTGCAATTCTTGAAAAACGGATCGATGAGATTGCTGAATGCGCAACAAGAGAAATGGGAAAAACCTTTGCCGAAACAAAAGGGGAAACCGCACGCGGCATTGCCATCCTAAAGTATTATGCAGGGGAAGGCATGCGCAAAGTAGGCGATGTGATTCCATCCACTGACAGCAGCGCACTGATGTTTACAACACGTGTTCCGCTTGGGGTTGTAGGGGTGATCACACCATGGAATTTCCCGATTGCGATTCCGATTTGGAAAATGGCACCGGCACTAGTTTACGGGAATACGATTGTCGTCAAGCCTGCAACGGAAACCGCTGTTACCCTTGCAAAAATCATCGAGTGCTTTGAAGAAGCAGGTTTCCCTGCTGGGGTCGTGAATATGGTCACAGGACCAGGAAGCGTGATTGGACAAGGGATCGCCGATCATGAGGATATTAACGGGATTACCTTTACCGGTTCAAACGGTGTTGGAAAAAGAATCGGGCAGGCTGCCTTACAGCGCGGGGCCAAATACCAGCTGGAAATGGGCGGGAAAAACCCAGTGATTGTGGCAGCAGATGCCGATCTTGACTTCGCAGTAGAAGCGGTCATTGCCGGTGCGTTCCGTTCCACTGGGCAAAAATGTACGGCAACCAGCCGCGTGATTGTAGAGCAGGGAATTTACGAAGAATTCAAAGAAAAACTTGTGCAAAAAACACAAGAGATTACAATTGGAAATGGACTTGACAGCACGGTATGGATGGGGCCAAGTGCAAGTCAAAGCCAACTTAACACCGTTCTATCTTACATAGAGAAAGGGCTCGAAGAAGGCGCTGAACTGCTTACCGGCGGAAAACGCGTGGTAGAAGGGGATTTGGCGAACGGCTTCTATGTAGAACCAACCATCTTTGATCATTGTACAGAGGATATGGCGATTGTCCAGGAAGAAATCTTTGGACCAGTCATCGCCCTCTTGAAGGCTGAATCCGTAGAGGATGCCCTGAAGATTGCGAACAATGTGCAGTATGGCTTGAGCGCTTCGATTTTTACCACAAATATTCAGAATCTGCTATCCTTCGTCAGCGATATGGAAGCAGGGTTGATTCGGGTCAATGCAGAAAGTGCCGGGGTGGAACTGCAGGCGCCATTCGGTGGCATGAAAAACTCCAGCTCACATTCCCGTGAACAAGGAGAAGCCGCAAAAGAGTTCTTTACATCGATTAAAACAGTTTTTGTTAAATAAAAATACGGGAGGACCATGAACTTGAAAACGAAGGTAAAAGAAACACCTCTTTATATTCAAGTAAATGAAAAAGATAATGTCGCCATCGTCGTGAATACGGGGGGCTTAGAACCTGGGACAGTTTTCTCTTGTGGACTCCAACTGATCGACAGAATCCCTCAGGGGCATAAAGTCGCTTTAGCTGATATCCAGGAAGACGAAGCAATTATCCGCTATGGAGAAGTAATTGGTTATGCAGCTGCCTTCATTCAGAAAGGCAGCTGGGTGGAAGAGTCCCTGGTAAAACTGCCGGCCTCTCCCAATTTAAACGAGTTGCCAATCGCCAATCAGGTTCCCGAAGCGCTGCCTCCATTAGAAGGATATACGTTTCAAGGGTTTCGGAATCCGGACGGCAGTGCCGGAACCAAGAATATCTTAGGAATTACCACAAGCGTTCAATGTGTGGTCGGTGTTCTTGATTTTGTTGTTCGAAAAATAAAAGCAGAGATTTTACCGAAGTATCCGAATGTGGATGATGTTGTGGCATTAAACCATAGTTATGGATGCGGGGTGGCAATCAACGCCCCTGAAGCAGTAATTCCCATTCGAACGATTACCAACCTAGCCAAACACCCGAATTTTGGGGGAGAAGCAATGGTGATTGGTCTAGGATGTGAAAAGCTCTCTCCAATTCGAATCACTCCGGACCGGAATGAAGCCGATATCCTTTCCCTTCAAGATCAGCAGGGGATGATGGGCATGGTTCAATCGATTATGGAAATGGCGGAAGAGAGATTAATCCGATTAAACACAAGGAAACGGGAAACCTGTCCGGTTTCCGATCTCGTCATCGGCCTGCAATGCGGAGGAAGTGACGCCTTCTCAGGTGTCACCGCGAATCCAGCCGTTGGTTATGCAGCCGATTTATTGGTTCGCTCTGGTGCAACGGTCTTATTTTCAGAGGTAACCGAAGTACGCGATGCGATCCATTTATTAACACCGCGAGCGGTCAATGAAGAAGTAGGAAATGCATTAATTCGTGAAATGGAATGGTATGATCAGTATCTGTCCAGAGGCGAAGTAGACAGATCAGCGAACCCGTCTCCAGGGAATAAAAAGGGTGGATTAGCCAATGTAGTGGAAAAATCATTGGGTTCGATTGCAAAGTCAGGGAAAAGTCCGATTTCCGGCGTCCTGGCTCCTGGTGAGAAGGCGAAGGAAAAAGGGTTACTTTTTGCCGCCACACCTGCCAGTGATTTTGTCTGTGGAACGTTGCAGCTGGCTTCGGGGATGCATCTTCAAGTGTTTACAACTGGAAGAGGGACGCCTTATGGACTGGCTATGGCCCCTGTCGTGAAGGTGGCTACCCGGAACGCATTGGCAGAGCATTGGGACGATTTGATTGATATCAATGCTGGCACGATTGCAACTGGTGAAAGAACGATCGAAGAAGTAGGCTGGGAGATTTTCCACTTTATTTTGGAAGTGGCAAGCGGCCAAAAGAAAACATGGACAGAGCATTGGGGATTGCACAATGACTTAGCCTTGTTTAATCCAGCTCCGATTACGTGAAAATACTAAATAAATGAACCATTCAGGTGTAAAATTACACATTCAAAATGGTTTATCTGCGATGCTTTAAAAATCAACAATCTACAAACGACATGAGTATTTTTCTTCTGAAAAATCTCCTGTCGTAAACCGCATACGAAATTGACAGCGCTGTCACTGGACTTTTTAAAAAATGAATCAAGCCAGGAAGGATGGTATGCAATGAGAAGACAAGGATCCCCCATCATTACAGATATGAAAGTGATTCCCGTTGCCGGATATGATAGTGCACTGCTGACATTAAGCGGCTGTCATGGACCTTTTTTCACCCGTAATATTGTCATCTTGGAAGATGAAACGGGAAATAAGGGAATCGGTGAGATTCATGGCGGCGAAGACATTACAAGAATGCTAGAAAGCTATCGCCCGTTTGTCGTAGGCCAAGAAATTGCCAATTATCGAGGCTGCCTTACGGCCATACGGAGCAGAGGCTTAAGTGTAAAAGGTGACTCTGGTGAAGGGTTACAAGGATTAAATTTAGCCAATTTGAAGTTTGTCGTCCAGGCAGAAGCCGCGGTTGAATGCGCGATGATGGACTTACTCGGAAAATTTGTGAACCAACCCATCGCCGCTCTGCTCGGCGATGGTGGTCTGCAGCGGACAGAAGTTCCGTTCTTAGGATATCTATTCTATATCGCAGATAGTGAAAAAATGAATCTTCCTTATTTACGCGAAACCGAATGGAAGGATGACTGGGATCGTGTAAGACGAATGGAAACCTTAACGGCTGAAGGAATTGTTTCTCAAGCAAAAGCAGCCCATAGTCGTTATGGATTTACGAATTTCAAATTAAAAGGAGGGGTGTTGAGCGGCGAGGAAGAAATGGAAGCGATTCAAGCGCTATATGAAGCCTTCCCTGAGGCAAGAATTAATCTAGATCCAAACGGGGCTTGGTCCTTAGAAGAAGCCATAAGGCTTTGCAAAGGAAAACATGATATTCTAGCCTATATTGAAGACCCATGCGGTCCTGAAGCTGGATTCTCGAGCCGTGAGATCATGGCTGAATTTAAGGATGCAACAGGTCTGCCAGTTGCGACCAATATGATTGCAACCAATTGGCGCCAATTCCATCATGCTGCAGCACTAAGAGCAGTCGATATTGTGTTAGCTGACCCTCATTTCTGGACATTAAATGGAAGCATTCGGATGGCGTATCTATTGAAGGACTGGGGATTAACATGGGGATCCCACTCCAATAACCACTTTGATATTACCTTAGCAGCCTTTGCACAAGTTGCAGCTGCCGCACCAGGAAATATCTCGCCGATTGATACCCACTATATTTGGCAGGATGGTCAGGAATTATGCGACAATCCGATGCAAATAAGAGATGGAGTCATTAAACTGCCGGATCGACCTGGTTTGGGTGTGGAAATCAATATGGATAAAGTCATGAAAGCAAATGAATTATATCGTCAATTACCGTACCACGATCGTGATGATACCATTTCGATGCAATATCTCATTAAAGATTGGCAATACCATTCCAAGAAACCGTGCTTGGTGAGATAACCGTGCGCAGTTTGAAAACAACCATGACATCCATACAGTTAAAAAATAAAAGTAGATTCATGTTTTCAAAGAATAGGAGGAAATCTTAATGAATAATAGCAGTGCTCAACGGATTAGCCCTGAGGGTCAGAACCTTAAACAATCTAAAGTCCGATATTTGATCCTTTCCATGTTATTTATCGTTACAATTATTAACTATATCGACCGTTCTGCTCTCGGTATCGCTGCTCCCGTCATGCGAGAAGATCTCGCTTTTGACGCGGTAAAAATGGGAATTGCTTTTTCCGCCTTTAACTGGGCGTACACGATTTTTAACATCCCAGGCGGGTGGCTGCTGGATCGATTTGGCGCACGAAATGTTTATGGAATTGCCTTATTGCTATGGTCTGCTTGTACGTTTTTCCAAGGATTTATTAGCACGTTAGTTGGATTATTCATTTTAAGATTCTTAGTTGGGATCATGGAAGCTCCATCCTTTCCAGGAAACAGCCGATTAACCACCATGTGGTTTCCGCAGCATGAACGTGGAAGGGCCGTATCGATTTATAACTCCGCACAATTTTTTGGATTAGCACTTTTTACACCCGTTATGACATGGATTTTAAAAGATTTTGGCTGGAGTCATGTATTTTGGGTATCAGGAGGAGCAGGGGTCCTGATGGCCATCCTATGGTTTAAGTTTGTCCGTGAACCTTATAATCATCCACGTGTCAATCAAGCAGAAATTGATTATATTAACTCAGGCGGTGGACTCGCCAATGAAGAACAAAAACGAAAATGGAAATGGTCTGATGTCCGCTTATTGTTGACCAACAGACAAATGGCTGGAATTTATATTGGCCAGTACGCAATGAATACAATTGTATGGTTTTTCTTATCTTGGTTCCCTACGTATCTTGTAGAAGAGAAAGGCTTGACCCTTATTCAAACCGGTTTTGCCGCATCGATCCCGTATGTGGGAGCATTTTTTGGAGGGCTTTTCGGAGGATTTCTTTCTGACACCTTATTGAAAAAAGGAAAAACACTTGCTGTTGCACGTAAAACTCCAATCATTGCAGGATTTCTATTGTCGAGCAGCATCGTATTAGCGAACTACACTTCAAATATTTCGATTATTATCATTATTATGACTCTCTCCTTTTTCGCAAAAGGAATGGCAGGGATTACTTGGTCCCTTGTCGGTGATATGGCACCGAAAGAATTGGTTGGTTTAACCGGCGGTATCTTCAATACAATCGGGAATACGGCAGGAATTGTTACACCATTAGTGATCGGATTAATATTCGCTAAAACCCATTCCTTCAACGGCGCCCTCATCTTTGTCGCCAGCGTCATGATGATCGGAGCACTAGCCTATATCTTCATCGTAAACAAACCAGAAAGAATTGAATTAGCAGAGAACAAATAGTAGCTTTCGACAAAAATCTGGCGGTGCCAGGCACCGCCCGATTTTTGTCGAATCATTTGTATGAAAAATATACCTTCGGGAGAAATTAACAGAAAGAGAGGAAGGTGGAGTATGTGCCCCGATGTGTTTGAAGCTATTAAGAATGCGGTGCAATCGTTGGTGGACGATGAGCCGAAATCTCCCTTACATGTTGGTGAGGTGATGTCTTGCTGGTTATTTTTAGCTTTGTGCGCGGAGACACAGGTACAGACGGAAGCAGGAATGAACAGCACAACCGACCCAGAATTAAGAAAAGCCCTTCATGAAGCAGTAGAAATGTTTAAAGCGCAGAAAGAGAAGCTTACAACTTTTTTGCGGTCAGAAGGAGTACCCTTACCACCCACTAGTGAATCCAAACCCATCTCAGATCCAAATAGTGTCCCGCTTGGTGTCAAGTTGACGGATAATGAACTTGCAAACAGCCTTAGGAAAAAAATCACGATGGCGATTACCAACTGTTCCGCTGGTTCAGCCCAAACAATCCGTACCGATGTTGGAATCATGTGGGGGAAATTTTTACAGGAACATATAACCTTTTTAACAACACATAAATCGCTGATGCGAAAACGCGGGTGGTTCAAAGCTCCACCGCCGTATCATCCACCAGGTTCCCCGAATACAGGAAGGTGAGAAATGTGCCAGACCTATTAGAAGCTGTTAAAAACATAGTTCAATCCTTAATGGACGATGAGCCAAAACCACCCCTGCATGTTGGAGAGGTTATGTCTTTCTGGTCATTCCTTTCTGAAATAGCCGATGAACAAGTACATTCAGAAGCAGGGATTAACAGTACAACGGACCCTGAATTAAGGAAAGCCTATCAAGAAACGATAACCATGCTCAAATCACAGAAAGAAATAATGATCGCCTTTTTACGATCAGAAGGAGTACCTTTACCGCCTTTAAGTGAGTCGAAACCCATTTCAGACCCAAATAAGGTACCCCCAGGCGTCAAGTTAACCGATGATGAACTTGCAAACAGCATTGGGATTAAAATGTATTTAGGTGTTTCCTATTGTGCTGCCGCGATCAATGAGTGCGGACGGAATGACGTTGGTTTGATCTGGGTAGAATTTTTAGAGGAATACATGACATTTGGATCTAATATGAAAGCCCTTCTGAAAAGACGAGGGTGGCTGAAAGTTCCACCTCTTTATTATCCCCCCGGTTTACCGAGTCAATGACAGCAGCTGTCCTAAAGGGATGGCTTTTTCTTATTGAACTACCAGAAACATCAACTTTGCTAGATTCGACAAAAAACGGGTGGTGCCTGTCACCTCCCGTTTTTTGTCGAACAGTATAGTTGAAAATCGCGTATCTTTTTACTGCTTTCGATCGTTTAATTATAAAAGCATGTGGATGAATGGGGGAAGTATGATGGAAAAGGTTCTTATTCTTGGTGCGAGTGGTCTTGTTGGGAGGGCTTTATCGGATGAATTGAAGGATGGTTTTGACGTATATGGAACTTATTCAACAACGTTACCCAGTCTCCCGGTTGGTAAGCAGTTTCAATTGGAAGTTAAGCAAACCGATAAGCTAAAGGAAATCATCCATGCAATCAAACCAAGCATGGTGATATCGTGCCTTAGAGGAGACTATGATCATCAGCTAAAGTTTCATAAAGAATTGGCTTCGGAATTACACAATAAGGATAGTCGTTTGTATTTCATTTCTACCACAAATGTATTTGATGGCGACTATTCTAGACCCTACACCGAAACAGATCTACCTTTTTCCCAATCCGATTATGGAAATTTCAAAATTGAATGCGAAAAGATGTTGAGAGAAACTTTAGCTGAGCGAGCCATGATTATCCGAATCCCAGCGATATGGGGGAAGGATTCTCCAAGATATCATGCAATCAAAGAAAGTATAAAGAGTCAAAAAGTGATCGATGTGTACAGCAATCTCGTTTGTAACAATCTTTTAGATATTCAATTAGCCAAGCAACTCAGATTCATTATTGAAAGTAAGCTAAAAGGGATTTTTCACTTAGGTTCAGTGGATAGGATGACGCAGGGACAATTTTATGAACAGATAATAAGCAAACTAGAAAGTGAAAATAGCCTATTAAACTACCACTTGTTTCAGGATATGACCGAAACTTTTTATTTTACATTGAAGTCAAATCGAGAGGATATGCCAAGCTCTCTTCAAAGTACGAATATGGATATTATTTCTTACCTGCTGGGATAAACGGGGTTGCAGATCGCAGCCCCTTTATCATTGATTGGCAGTAATAGGAGGTATTTTCTTACATCTATTGAATAAGTAATAGTATTCTTTGAAAGTGGGTGGCATGATGAATCAAAATGAATATGAATGGGTCCGACAAACCCGCGGCACACTATTAGACTTTTGTGCGCAACTAAATCCGAATGATTTTACTCACCAACATGGCTTCGCTTTGCAAAATGTTCGGGACACATTGGTACATATAGCGGATTGTTACTATGCATGGCTTGGCTCATTTGTTTTAGAAAAGACAAAGAAGCCGATTACTCCTAAGGAGGAACGGGATCAATTCCATTTGGAAAAAATAAAAGACCGTTTCGAACAGGTAGATTCGATTGTAAATGAGGTATTTGAACTTCCAAGAAATCAATTAAATGAGATGATGGAAAAAAAGATCCCTTGGAGAGAGGCACCAGAAACGCTATCCATCACACCCGGAAAATTGCTCATGCATACCATTACACATGAATTCCATCACAAGGGGCAAATTGTCGCGATGTTACGCCAAATGGGGTATGAACCCCCGAACACCGATGTATTAGGGACAGAAGATTAATTTAGTTCCATAATCATTAATAAAAGGGACCGATATTATAACCTCATAGATTATATGATTTTAATCACTCCAGCTAATTCTAATTGTAAATATAATTAAATTGGAATTTTATAATTTAAGATTTAAGGAGTGTTTAAAAATGGAACCTCAAGTATACGGCTTTTTTATGCCAAATGAAAATTTAATTGGTATCGGAGCAGCAAAACAAGTTGGTCAAAAAGTAAAAGAACTTGGTGGAACAAATGTCTTGATTGTAACAGGAAAAGTGGTTGAAAAATTGGATTTCACCCAATCAATCGCTGAATCCATTCAAAAAGAACACATACCTGTAAGCCTTTTCTCGGATGTAGAACCAAATCCAACAGATAAAAATGTAGAAGATGGGGTTAACTTCCTAAAAAAGGAGAACTGTGACTTGGTTGTAGCAATAGGTGGGGGGAGTTCACTTGATTGTGCAAAAGCAATTTGCCTAGTTGCTGCAAATGGAGGAACTATCCATGACTATGCTGGAATCGACTTATCTCCATCACCTATGCTTCCTCTCATCACAGTTAATACAACAGCAGGTACAGCTAGTGAAATGACAAGAATAGCTGTTATTACCAATACGAATAGCTCGCAAAAAATGGTCATAGTAGATAAGCATATTACACCTAATCTTTCTATTAATGACCCACAACTTACAGAAAAATTACCAGCCAATTTAACAGCAGAAACTGGAATGGATGCATTAACACATGCAGTTGAAGCATTTATGTCAATTTTGGCGACTCCTGTAACAGATGCATGTGCCCTACAAGCTATTCGATTAGTTGGCCAACATTTAAGAAACGCAGTGAAAAATGGTGAAAATTTAGTTGCTCGTGAAGGGATGACAAACGCCCAATTTTTAGCTGGAATGGCCTTCAACAACGCCCTTCTTGGTTATGCACACGCAATTGCTCATCAACTTGGAGGAGTTTATAATTTGCCGCATGGTCTTTGCAATGCTATTCTTTTACCTCATATCGTAAAGTTTAACTTGGATGCAAAACCAGAAAAAGCAACTGAGATAGCAATGGCACTCGGCGAAAAAGTTAATGATTTATCGCCAATGGAATCAGCAGAAAAAGCGGTATCAGCAATTAAAAAGCTTGCCCAAGATGTTGGGATTCCTAATAGATTATCTGAAATTGGCGTAAAAGAAGAAGATCTTCTAATGTTAGCTGAACTATCTATGAAAGACCCATGTGCATTATTTAACCCGAAAAAAGCATCACTAGATGACATCGTTTCTATATTAAAGGCCGCATTCTAATTAAGAATTTAAATTGCCCATTTAACTAAACTGTAAACAAGGTTACCAAATTGTTCTATTTCTCTAACTAAACTGTAAACAAGTTATGATAAACTAAATAAGTTCTTAGAACCAATTCCAAGAGTAGCACTTCCTTTTTCAAAGCAAAAAGTCACCTCATTTTAAAGGTGACTTTTTGCTTTGCTTGAAGCAGCATGAAACTGCCTGTGCACAAATCTATATTATGTAAAAGCTAACTTTAACAGCTAATCCCTTATAAAAATTTATACCATTAAATGGCCCGATTGTTGAACACAAGTTAAACACTACTCTTCAACAAAACTTGTCCGTTAGTGGAACAAGAAAAAAGGATCGCGTCAGCAATCCTTTTTTAAACTCAAGCACCCGTTACTAAGTGCAATCCTTCACAAATTGGAATATATTCTTGAAGTAATATAAATTTATTTTTTTTTATAATTTATAGTAATTATTTTGAAGCTACGTTATCTCGATCAATTGCTTCAGGTGGCTGTTCCATCCATCCTTGATCAATCAAAATATTGGCACCATCTTCTACATAGTAGGAAACATCCATTTGGCATTTTGCAAATATGACACCAATATCTTTTCTTCCACTAAGTGACGCACCGTTTGCATATTCCCTTATTTTCATTGAGAACATATCAATTTTATGACAAACCATGAGTTTATCTGAGAATGTCGGAGTGGTAGATGTCGTAACTAAATGATCTAAAAGTGTTGGCGAAGGAATATTATCTCTAATCAGTTTGTCCGAAAGCTGTTCGATATGCCTTTCATTAATATTTTTTCCACGCTCTAAAAACTTTTTAACTTTTTCATCTCTTGCTCCCTGACTAAACCCAAGTAAGAGTGCTTTACTCGTTACATCGTTGTTAATACACCCGTAAAGATGAGCAATTTCTAATCCATTAAGTGGTCTAATATCTCCAAAAAAACCATTCAAGAAATTTTGTTTATTAACAAAATCAACTTTTTCGGGGGTTGGTATGACTGGTGCATTCATTAATTTTCCTTTTGATATTAATACATCATTTACATCACTCATTAATTTGGCAGTATCACTAAGACTATTGAGAAAAAAGTCTCTTACATCTTTCCTTGTCACCAAAGGAATAGCAATGCTATAAATACTCATCCCTGCTTTACCTAAATATTGCAAATAATAAAGATAAAAATTATCGTAAAATATTCTTGGTGCATCTAAATTCACGTCATCTTCTTCGGAAAAACCTACTGGTATTGGAAAGTCGGCTTGTTTAAAAATTGTTTCAATATCTTGGATAAAGGCTTTACTTAAACCTAATGCGTATTCTAATACCCTTTTAATATCTGTGTCATCTACATGTTGAAGGAAGTGACTAAGTACACATTTCCCCATAGTATTCCCCATATAAACTACCCAAAGTTTTCCCATTTCCGCTGCTGTTAAGTGCGACTTATTTGTTTCCATTTGCTCAATCTTTCCTTTCACCATCTATGTATTTCTGCCATTTCACCCTTTTATTTGAATTTTTAGCATGCCCTTAACCTTATTCAACTATCCTGCCCTGTAGTTCAATAAGAAAAGGCTGCCGTAGTTAGCAACCAGATCTTTAAGGATAGCACCCGTTTGTTGAAGAACATTTTTAAATTAAAATTCCTCACCTTAATTACAAAAAGTGAGGATAGATTTTTAAATTTTTTTCTTTTTAGGATATAGGTTGAACCGTCAAATAAATAGGGGTGCTTTTTTAGTTATGTCTATTAACTTAAAGTAATATCTCTAACTAGACTTCTCTATTTACTATTTGAGGAGGTTGTTCAAACCATTTTTCTTTTATTGCTAAAAGTAAACCTAGTCCATAATACTTTTTCATATCGTCAGATATTTTGTCTAATTTAGAATGAATATCCGTTCTTAAACTGGAAGTCATAGCCTGACTTATCATGGCAAAACAGAATATTCCCAGACAAGTATTCGCAAAAAACAACATTAACTTATCGGAGAATGGAGACATCTCTACATTGGAAATGTTATAATCCCCTGATGCTGATATCGGAATATTTTCTTTATCAAGAACTTCTTGAAGGGAATCTAATACTTTTTTGATTCCATCTCTCCCTTTACTAAAATGTTGTTTTAACTCTTTTGCTTTCGCTAATTTATTAAAAGTGACAAATACCATTTGTGAAAACTGTGCTCTATGAACAATTCTGGATAGATTAGCAATTTCAGCAGTATTTAGAGGTCTTGATCCACCAAAAAAACCATTGAGATATATCATGGAATCAGCAAATTCTACCTCACTATCTATCGCTACTTGTGGATGTTTCAAATATACTCCTTGTGATAACATTAGATCTACAATTTCATTCTGAATTTTTACAGAAAATGCAATATTTTTTTGAAAATGTTCTCGCACATCGTTTCTGGTGCAATCTGATATTGCAATT
The DNA here is from genome assembly GCF_016107705.1 of Neobacillus cucumis. The sequence continues at coordinate 75,007 of NZ_JAEHGC010000004.1, read as the reverse complement.
GGATATGTACTCATCGATAAGTGTGTTAGATCAAAACAAAAATACAAAATAAATGTATCGGAAAATACTTTGAGTGCGTCAACCCTTACGTCTTCATCGGTAAAACCAAGTGGAATAGTAAGATTCTCTTTGATATAAATCTCTTTGAGTTCATTTAGATTATTTTGAGATTGATTTAACATCTTTTCTATCACTTGTTTTATTTCGTTATTTTCTGTGCTTGCATAAAAATATTCAAAAAGTCTTAGTTCCATACTGCTCTTTAAATAGGAAGACCAAAGGTTAGATACTTCGTTTGAGGTTAATTCTATAAAAGGCATATCGTTTTCTGAATGACTCATCTTATCAACTCCTTTCTAATTACTTTCTCCAATCCTTCACTTAATATTAATGGTTAGAATAGCAATAGCAACGTGCATACTCATTGCCCTTTCAGCACTGTTAATGATAGTTTTTCCAATTTACTATTATAATTTTTAATTAGGAATGGTACTATGATTTCATTAAAGGTAAAACTGCTTTAATTTCCGGAGCAGGCAGAGGAATTGGACGTGCTACTGCGATTGCTTTAGCCAAAGAAGGAGTTAATCTGGGACTAATTGGATTAAACATGTCCAATCTTGAAAAGGTATCTGCCGAACTAGCGCAATATGATGCCAAAATTTCAGCTGCAACAGCAGATGTAACCGATCTTGAAGCAATCTGCCATGCGGTTGAACATATCAAATCAGTAGTTTTGGCACCCATTTTTAATAGTACAATACTTATGTCCATCAATTGTTATGTCAAAGTTAAAGGAATTCCGAACGAACCTTGATAAATAAAGAAAAAGACGTATGCCAATTCATACGTCAATTCTTGTGTCATTTATTAAGAAAGCACCCGAAAACAGATCCCTTTATCGTCTGTTAGTTTTTAAGCTTCAACTGAAGTTGTTCAGCAGCATGTAATGCATTTTTGTCCTGCTGGATATCCCCAGGCTTATTGCCCTCACCAATTACATACCCGGCAAACTCCATCTTCATAAAGTCAAAAATATGCTGAAACTGCTGGATCATCGGCAACCCCTTCAAGTACGGATTATCGCCGCCGACTGCCACAACATAGGCCTTCTTTGCAGCCATCTGCTTCTTGAAGTCAGGATACTTCGCATCCCGCATCGAATGCGACCAGCGATCAATGAAGTTCTTCATCGTCCCCGACATACTGTACCAATAAACCGGCGTAGCAAAAATCAACGTGTCATGCTGCAACACCCGATCAATCACAGCATTATAGTCATCACCAAGATCCCGGAACCCCGCCTCATCATGGCGTGCATCCTCAATCGGCAAAATCGAAAAATCCCTCAAGTTGATTCTTTCCACATCCAACCCACGAATCGCATGCTCAGTCAGTGCTTCCGTATTCCCATTTGGACGAGTTCCCCCGTAAAGAACCGCAATTGACATCTGTTCCATCTCCTTTATAAATGGATTTCCCTTCCATCATACCAAAAATTAACCGAAACTCACCAAGCCGTGCTCGAGTCGACAAAAACATACATAAAACTACCATTACCACCAATTTTCCCATCAGTGATATAATTTAAGAAAAAGAGAATTGTAAGAGGGCAAGGCCATGAGGAAATCAGGACAAATCACGCTCGTAAGTATTTCGCTATTATTTACTTTATTTCAAAAAATGTATCACCAACAAGAATTTTTCACCATTGATTTTTTGATCTTCACCGTGATTGCATGGATCGTGGGCTATCAATATGACAAGGCCCGTTTTTTTGCCAAAAAGGTCCGGGAGAGTGAGTGCAGCTATAAAAAACTCATCGATTCTTTGCCGAACCCCGTTTACATTTTAAGTGACCAAAAACTACTTTATGTCAACCAAGCCGTTGTCAGGACAGCAGGAGTAAAAAGCAAGGAAGAACTGATTGGGAAATCAATTTTTGATTTTATCGTCCCAGAATATCAAGAACGTGCACGAGAACGGTACAAACAGATTAATAAAGAAAAACAACCGGTCAACACCATCGAATACAAGGCAAAACGTCTAGACGGTTCAACCTTTTTCTTTGAAGTTTCATCTATGTACATAATGTTTGGCGGGGAAGAGGCCGTGCTTTCCATTGGAAAGGATATCTCCGAACGCAAAAAAGAAACGGAGCAGCTGCTGCAAAAATCCGAAAAGCTCGCACTGCTCGGCCAAATGGCAGCTGGGATTGCCCACGAAATCCGCAATCCGCTCACATCGATCCGCGGCTTTATCCAGCTATTCAAGTCTGGGGAAACGCACCCGGATTACTTTGATATTGTCCTCACAGAGCTCGACCGGATTAACAGCATCGTCGGTGAATTCCTCGTTCTTGCTAAACCAACTGCCGCTGTTTTTATTGAAAAAGATGTGAAAAATTTAATCAAAGACGTCGTCACCCTAATCAATAACCAGTCGATCTTGAACAATGTCCAGATTTACGTCGAGTTCGACAGTGACCTGCCAATGGTGATGTGTGAGGAGAATCAGCTGAAACAGGTCTATCTTAACCTGATGAAGAATGCGATCGAGGCGATGCCAAAAGGCGGCCATATCGAAGTGAAAGTGAAGCAAAAGGAAGAAGGCAAAATCTCGATTGAAATAATCGACCAGGGCGTGGGGATTCCGGAGGACCGGATTCCAACGCTTGGGGAACCTTTTTACACCACAAAAGAAAAAGGCACCGGCCTCGGCCTGATGACCTGTTACAAAATCATCGAAAACCATAACGGAGAAATTAAGATTACGAGTGTAGTAGACGAGGGGACTACAGTCGAAATCACATTGCCAACGATCACGCAGCCGTTGTTGGTGGTGTAGTTGGCCTTTTTTGTTGGAAATGGTAATTTTCCTTTGAAAAAGGTAATTTTCAAGGAAGGATACCTGGTTTTTTAGAAGCTTAAATTAAATGCGGTGGGTAAAAGGGTAAAAGTAGTGGGTAAAGAGGGAGAACCGGAATGTAAACTCCCCGAAGTGGTCGGTAAAGAGCCAAAACCGGTGGGTAAACGGAATGAGGTTTAAAAAGAGCTCTAATCTTGGGAACAAAACTTACTGAAAATGGTAATTTCTCTTTAAGATAGGTAATTTTCAAAGAAGGATACCTGGTTTTTAGTAGCTTAAATTAAAAGCGGTGGGTAAAAGGGCAAAAGTAGTGGGTAAAGAGGAAGAACCGGAATGTGAACTCCCTAAAGTGGTCGGTAAAGAGCCAAAACTGGTGGGTAAATGAAATGAGATTTAAAAAGAGCTCTAATCTAGGGATGGAAATTTACTGAAAATGGTAATTAATCCTTAAAAAGGCATTTTTAAAGAAAGAATACCTGGTTTTTAGTAGCTTAACTGATAAGTGGTGGGTAAAAAGGGAGAACCGGACTGTAAACTCCTCAAAGTGGTTGGAAAAGAACCAAAACCGGTGGGTAAATCCTAATGGCCCTATCAACACCAGAGTCTGACCATAAACAAACAAAAAATAGGCTCGAGGGGTCGTGCAATAGTCCCGATCAAAGCCATCAATCATCAAATCTCGCAATCAACCTCTCCACCAAACAAACCACTACCTCCGCCTAGGCCGATACCGTCGCCCAACCATCATAATCAGCGGAGTGCCCACAACCGTCGGTAAGAACCAAAACACCAAAACAGGCCACTCACTCAACACAGGAATCCTCGGAACATTCACCACCAATGTCGCCGTCACAATCCCAATATACGACCCCAGCATCCCCCCGATATGTGCACCTAACCAATTCTTCCACTTCCGCTTAACCGCCACATACCCATACAAAGCAAGACCATAAGAAAACAACGCAATATAAAACAAATATTGACTCTCCTGCCAATGAAGCACAGACATCACCAATGCCGTCACAAACACCAAAACATACGACCCATGATAAACTTCACCAGACACTGTATGCCGGCCCTTCCTCTTCCTCGCAAACATGGCCAGCAACCCACTAACCAAACAAACCACACCCGTCACAATATGCGTCACTAAAAACACAGAAAACACCCAACATCCCCCCAAACCAATCCATAAACTAGAAAAATACCACCAATAACCAAGACAAATCATCATATGAAAAAGAACCCATTCACATTCCCACTACCTTTTCCAGCGTCAAAAACCAGGCTTCAACCTGAAGAAGGATAGAAGTAGGGTACCAAGACTAACTCAACAATCTAGGCTTAGAATAAAAAAACGAAGACAGCGAAAATCTCACGATTTTCATCAAAAAAACCAGCCCCCTTAAATGAGGACTGGCTATGCAAATCAATAGAATCTTTTAAAACTAGCAAAATGCTCTTTGAAATAGGAGATGCTTAGGCTGGAAGTGGCAATACCACGATCTGGATCGGCGTGGATGAATTGATTGTTGCCGATGTAGATTCCGACATGGGAGATGCCGCTTTTATAGGTATTTTCAAAGAATACAAGATCGCCGGCTTTCGGCTTATCCACATAATAAGAACGGTTGTAGTAGCCATCGGCAGATAAGCGGCCGATTTCGATGCCAGCCTGGTTGGCGACATAATAAATAAAGCCGCTGCAATCAAAGCCTGACGGAGTGCTGCCGGCCCAGACATACGGGATGCCCATTAGGCTTTTCGCTGTGCTGACGATTTTGGCCGATACATCGCCACTTGAGGACGGCTGCTGTGTCTGTGTCTGAGTTTGGGTCTGGTTTTCGGTCTGAGTCGACTCTGTTACAGATACAGAAGAACCCTTAATCTTTAATTTCTGCCCGACATAAATCCGGTCGGAACTGAGGTGGTTCAATGTCTTCAATTCGGCAACCGTCATCCCGGCTTTACGGGCAATCCCGCCTAAGGTGTCGCCGCTTTTCACGATATAATCCGTCGCATCTGCCGGCGGTGTCTGTGGTTGATCAGGCTGCACAGAAGGCTTGTCCTGCTGGGTGGGTGGTTCAGTAGCAACATGCTTACCGGTTACTTTCAGCTTTTGTCCAACACGAATCAAATTGGACTTCAAGCCATTCAATGCTTTCAAATCCTGCAAGCTAAGACCAAATTGCTTGGCAATCTTTCCGAGTGTATCGCCAGATTTAACGGTATAAGTGGACACATTTTTTGTCGTCGATGAAGTAGTAGTTGTGGTATTTGCCTTACCAGGAACCTTCAACTTCTGGCCAACCTTAATCCGGTCAGACTTCAAATTGTTCAACTTCTTCAATTCCGACACCGTTGATTTAAATTTCACGGCAATTTTACTAAGGCTATCGCCTGCTTTAACGACATACGTAGTCGTCGCCGTAGTAGTAGTAGTAGATGGCTTCTTTGCCACGGCTTGCGTCGTAAAAGTTGCACTAGACGATCCAGCAGCAACCTTCAGCACCTGACCAGGATAAATGATCGTGCTATCCAGCCCATTCCACAACTTTATGTCGCCAACACTTACATCATATTTATTGGCAATCTTAATCAAGGCATCACCACTTTTGACGGTATACGTCTTTACCGGGGAGGATGTCTTCGTAACAGTAGTCGTTTTTGCTTTTGTGTCTGGGAGCTTAAGTTTCTGATTGATCTGTAGAAAATCCGATTTTAAACCATTCAATGCCATTAATGTGTGTACGCTGGTGTTATGTTTCGAGGCAATATGTGATAGGTTGTCACCCTTTTTGACTGTATATGTACTTGCGTGCGCCGTCCCTGCGTAAACTGCCGATAAAACCGCTGCTGTCGAAACCGCACGGACTATTGTTTTCTTCATTGAGTCCATTCACCTCTCTGTTTTTTCATTCTTGCAAATATTCTATCATATTTCGCTAGGGTTTCGGGGCACAAAATTGAAAAAGATGACAAATGAGGCAAGATTTTGAGGGAAAAACGGATAAAATTTGAGATTCGTAGCGGAATATGGTAAAAATATAAAAACACTGAATCAGGATCGACAATACTACTGTGATGTTTTAAACAAAAAAAGATAACAGGATGTCGTTTATAGAAGACCCTATTATCGTATTAACTTACCATCATATTTTTTAGTTCTGTTTCTAAGTCTTCTAATAACTTATGTACAGTTAAATTTCTGTCTTTCAAGCCTTTTTCATATGCCTTCTTGATAATCTCTGAAAATGCACTTTGCTCCTCCGAGCGGGATTGCTTCTCCTTACCTTCCACGACCCTTGTACGCCTCCTATCGTCATCCTAATTACCTATTTTATTACTAAATTATTGAAATGTAAATAGTTTACAAGTCGAATATTGGGTGAATTTTTTGAAATTTGTAGAAATCCTCCTGGTTAAACCAGCTTTTTAAAAAATTCCATTTAAAAAGAGAGTACTCTCGGTTGAGGATGATCTACCGAGACTGCTCCTTTTTTTCTGCAGTGGTTAATAATAAATGGATGAGAGAATCCAGCTCCTGACTGCATTTAATGGCTTCAGGGGAAGTCATCCCATAGGTTTCCACCAAATCAGCCAAGTCTTTTTTATATTTTTCAATCGTTATGATCAAATGTTGCATGATTTCCGCTCCTTATGAAGCATCTAAATAAGCCAAAGTTAATATTATCATTAAATTTGAAATTTTAAATATCCAGATTCCCATATGGACCAATTCTGGATTATAATGCGGTTAAAGAAGGTTGAATTGAGGAATCCTTGACATGAAAGAGTAAAATTTGTAACAAAGGTGTTACAAAGAAAGTGTGAGAGCCGTGACCCCAAATGTAATCATGCTTGTCGTATTAATAGCCGTTACGGCCCTCGCATCGTTTGCCGCCTGTGCCATACTGTCCAACATGCTGGGTTCAAGCGAGCAAAAAGAGAAGTTTCGGAAGCAAAAAGAGCTTGAAACCGAAATCAAAAAGGCCAAACAAGATTTGCTCCATACGATCCAAAAGCAGCAAGGGTTAACCTTAAAATATGTAAAAAGCGACGATCGATACATTCATACTTTGTGTGAAGGAGAACTGCTAGCCAAATTAGGACTTTCTTCTGAAACAGTAGTAGGAAAAGATTTACGCGATTTTTTACCACAGAAATATGCAGAAGAAAAGCTTCAGTCCTATCGAAAAGCCTGGGAAGGGGAGCAGGTAAACTACGAGCAAAGACTAAATGGAGTCGACTACCTAGTGAGTTTACGCCCGGTTTTCGAGAATGGCCAAGTGGTGGAAGTGATTGGTTCGGGTGTTGATATTACCCCGCAAAAGGAACACGAAAAAAGACTGAAAGAATCATTTGCCCTAGGCAGAACGTTAATTGATAGTCTGCCACTCGGCATCCTTGTAGTGGATCAAGAGAAGAAAATCATCGCGATCAACGAGGCATGCGGCAAAATGTTTCAATTAGACCAACCGATTCAGTCCTACATGGGAAAAAATGTGGCAGATTACCACCATGTTTATTTTGAACATGTCGAAAAAGAGGGAAAAAGGGTAGGGGAAATGATCCGAAATCATCAGCCCGTAGTGGATGAAGTCTCCTTTAAAGGCGGAAGAATCCTGAGGAGAAGCTACCGCCCTTTTTATATGGAGGAGGAGCTAAAGGGACATCTATGGACATTTGAAGACATTACCGAGCGAAAAAGAATGGAGTTGGCCAATCGAAAGGCCAAGGAAGAAGCGGAAAAAGCGAATCAAGCCAAATCCGAATTCCTATCCAATATGAGTCATGAACTGCGGACACCGTTAAATGGAATTCTTGGATTTTATCAGCTGCTGGAATTGGATGAAACGCTGAACGATAAGCAGCGGGGATTTGTGGCGGAAATCGGTAAGGGCGGACGCCATCTGTTAGAGTTAATCAATGAAATCCTCGACCTTTCCCGAATTGAAGCGGGAAAACTAAAAATTTCAACGAAGAGGGTAAACATCAACGAAATGATGAAGGAGTGCATCGATTTCACCAGTCCATCGGCCCATCAGAAAGGAATCCACATCAGGTATCAAGAAAATGCCGCAACAGACCAATATGTGGTGGCAGATCCCGTTCGCTTGCGGCAGATTATCTTGAATTTAGTAGATAATGCGATAAAATACAACCGAGATAACGGGGAAATTTTTATCGAATATACGAACCAGGAGAGTTTTTTCGCCGTTCATATCCGCGATACCGGTATAGGCATACCAAAGGAAAAACAGGACATGGTGTTTGAACCCTTCTATCGGATGAACCATACCTCTGTTGAAGGTACAGGAATCGGACTTTCGGTCGTCAAGCGTCTCCTGACCTTAATGGGCGGTCGGATGGGGGTAGAAAGCGAATTCGGCAAGGGCAGCGATTTTTGGTTTAGCCTCCCATTGGCAAGTCATCATGAGGGATCAAAAGAAGACACGATCGTACAGGCTGACAAAAACCCCCAAAAACCGGTACGGACAAAAGTATTATATATCGAGGACAATCTTGCCAATATACAATTGGTGCTTGAAATATTTGAGACGCTTGAGTCAGTATCGTTGATCTCAGCGTTAACCGGAGCGGAAGGAATCATAGCAGCCCGAGAGCAAATGCCTGATGTAATCCTATGTGATCTCCATCTCCCGGATTTAAATGGATTTGAAGTCATTAAGGCACTAAAGACAAATCCGAAAACCGCCGACATCCCGATTCTGGCGGTAAGTGCGAATGCGATGGAGGAAAACATCCATCGGGCATTAGAGGCCGGTTTTTTGGAATATATCACAAAACCGCTGGATATTGCCTCTTTTATTCAGCAAATTTCTAAGCATTTAGTTTAATGCATAGTTTCCAATAGAGAAGCCAAAATATGGATGGATAGGCTTCGTTTAAATGGGGGATCAAAATGGAAGAGATTAAGGTGGTCATTGCCGATGATGATCCTTCTTCGAGAATGCTTTTAGCACAATTTACACAGCTTTTGCCTGACTATATCGTTGCCGGGGAAGCAGCCAGCGGCAATGAGTTGCTTGAATTAGTCATGAAAGAAAAACCGGAAATTGTCTTATTGGATATCGAGATGCCGGATCTAAATGGTGTGGAGGCAGCAAGGGCCTGCAAAATGATTGCTCCTTCTGTTCATATCATTTTTACAACGGGTCACGAAGAGTATGCAGTGGAAGCGTTTAACCTTTCAGCCGTGGATTATCTAGTCAAACCGATTGAGCGGACCCGCTTTTTTATGGCGCTGGAAAAGGCAAAGAAGTCGATGGAAGTAGTGAAGGCCATCGAAGCAAGAGCGGAAAAGAAGGAATGGAAAAGGCTTGCGATTAAATCGAATCAAACCTTTGTCTATCTCCCTGTAGAAGAGATTCTTTTTATTGAAAAAGAGGGAAGGAAATCGGTCATTCATACGTTGGATGAGCGGTTTGAAACGCACGAACCGCTTTTAGATCTTGCGGATCGGCTTCCTGATTATTTTCATAAAACTCACCGTTCCTATCTGGTAAACTTGAAGAAAATCGTTAAAATCGAGGCATTAGGCGAGACCTATTCGGCACACTTCGCCAACTGTGAAAAAACAGCCTATATTTCAAAATTGAAAATCAACGAAATTCATCGATTGATGGGGACGTGAGGAGGTCTTTTAACGTGAGTAAAAGGCCTTTTTAATTTGGGAAAGTCATGGTCTGTTTAACTAGGTTGTTGCTTTCCGTCCGGGGAGACTACTCGTCGTTTCCTCCAATCAGCGTTGTTTCCAAGTCAACATGGACCTTTAACACCTGAATCGATTTGTCCGTTCCATTTTATTCGTTTATGAACCTAATATAGCAAAATTCTATTAAATGTCACTAATATCATATTGCCCTGGATGTCAAAGACTCCTCACTTCATACCTCCTTTACCGCATTTCAATCCGGTATTCCCCCATATGAGGATCTTTATATTTAAAATTGTAAATTTAGTGTTAAGATTATCTATGGTTTATTCCAATGATTCATAAGTAGTGGTACTCTTAATCTAGTTGACATACAGTGAATGAGCTTTTTGAACCATGATCTTCTTCTGTAGCTTGCGGAGTTCTCCTGCTATTTTCATAAACTCACTGCTCTATCAAGTCAACTTGAAGAAATAGAAGCCTTAGTGAGACCTATTCGGCACATTTCGACAACTCAGAAAAACAGCCTATATTTCTAAATTCAAAATCAACGAGGCTCATCGATTGATGGGAACATGTGGAAGGTCTTTTCATTAAGTAAAAGGCCTATTTGCTTTGAATAGTAATACCATTTTATGGAAAAAACACCCTCTAGGGATGAAAATATGCCAATTTCCTCATACCCCTTCAACTTTCTTACAAAAGGGTGTTTAATAAATATTGTAATGTTTTTGTAACAAAAAACGGAAAATAACGACACTTTGTGATATAATACACTATGTTTTGAGATTCATACTTAGGAGGACAAAATGGAAGAGACGATAAGCTTAAAAGAATTGTTGGAGACTTTGAAAAAACGAATCATCTTGATCGTTTCCATAACCTTGATTGCGGCCATCGCCAGCGGCGTCGTGAGCTACTTTTACTTAACCCCAATCTATCAAGCTTCTACACAAATTCTTGTAAACCAAACCAAAGATAAAAATTCACTTTACAACAGTAACGAAGTACAAACAAACCTTCAACTCATCAATACCTACAATGTGATCATCAAAAGTCCAGCTATTTTAGATAAAGTAGCAGAAGAATTGAATTCGGGTATTACTGCAACTCAAATCAGTAATGAAATTACCGTTGCTAATGAAAATGAATCCCAAGTTGTTAATCTAACAGTACAGGATCCGAATGCACAACAAGCAGCTGATATTGCGAATACAACCGCAAAAGTATTCCAAAAAGAAATTAAGAAAATCATGAATGTGGATAACGTTAGTATTTTATCGAAAGCAACCGTATCAGAGAACCCATCGCCAGTTAAACCAAGACCATTATTGAACATTGCCATTGCGATCGTGGTAGGGTTAATGGCCGGAGTAGGACTTTCTTTCTTACTTGAATACTTTAACAACACCATCAAAAACGAACAAGATGTTGAAAAGCTATTAGAACTTCCAATTCTAGGGGTTATTGCGACAATCGATGACCAAAAACTTGAAGATGCGCAAGCACGTCGTGCAAAAAGAAATGCAGTAAGGGGTGAGACGATTGGCTCTTAAGAAAAAGAAAACAACTAGTAAAGACTCAAGCAGAAAGCTGATCACGATGATTGACCCGAAATCGCCAATCTCTGAACAATACCGGACCATCCGTACCAATATTCAATACTCAGCAGTTGATGGTGATATGAAAACCATCATGGTGACTTCATCTGGTCCAGCAGAAGGTAAATCAACCACGGCTGCGAACCTTGCTGTTGCGTTCTCGCAACTTGGTAAAAAAGTACTGCTTGTTGATGCCGACCTTCGTAAACCGACGGTTCACCATACATTTAGACAAAACAATATTCATGGGTTTACAACTGTATTAACAAAACAATCAACACTTGAAAAGACCGTTCTCGACACACTAGAAGATGATCTATTCATCTTAACTAGCGGACCGATTCCGCCGAACCCTGCCGAACTATTAAGTTCGAAATCAATGGAGCAATTTATCATCGAAGCCAAAGAAATGTTTGATTATATCATTTTCGATACACCACCATTATTAGCGGTTGCCGATGCACATATCTTAGCGAATCAATGCGATGGTTCCATTCTTGTGGTATATAGTGAAAAAACTGAAATCGATCAGGCGAAAAAGAGTAAGGAATTGCTAGGAAGTGCCCAGAGTAAGCTATTGGGCGTTGTGTTAAACCACAAAGAGGTACAAAAGGGCGAATATTACTATTATTATGGTGCGAAATAACAAAATTCGACAAAATCCCACCCTTTACCTTAATTTGTGACAGTGATACTATTAGAAATGTCATAAAATATACACAAATGATGGAAAAAGGGTGGGACTTATGGTTGATTTACATTGTCATATATTACCCGGGGTGGACGACGGGGCAAAAGACCTATCCCAAAGTATTAAGATGGCCAAGAAAGCTGTCGAACAAGGGATTCACTTCATCGTGGCTACTCCACACCATTTAACTAGTAGATATGAAAACCCCAAAAAAGAAATCCTTCAACATGTAGAGCAATTGAATCAAGCTTTGAAACAAGAAAATATTAATCTAACTGTATTACCTGGTCAGGAAACCCGAATCTATGGTGAATTGCTAGAAGGCTATGAACTTGGAGAAATCCTCCCAATCAACAACACCCAATATGTTTTAGTGGAGTTTTCTTCAGGGCATGTGCCGCGCTACACGGAAAGATTGTTTTATGATTTGCAGGTGAAGGGTCTTATTCCAGTGATTGTCCATCCGGAACGAAACCAGGAAATCATCGAGCAACCAGAAATTCTCTATCAACTTGTGAAAAAGGGAGCATTATCTCAAGTCACTGCTTCCAGTATTACAGGGGATTTTGGAAAAAAGATTAAGAACTTTTCCCTTCAATTAATCGAAGCAAACTTAACCCATTTTATTGCATCGGATGCGCATAACACGGTCAATCGCACTTTTAAAGTGAGAGAGGCGTTTGATCTAGTACAAGCTAAGTACGGAAATGATATGGTTTACTTGCTTGAGGATAATGCGGAATTAGCCATTGAGGGTCAGCACGTATATAAGGAAGTTCCAGAAAGAATTAAAAAGAAAAAACTATTTAAAATCTTTTAACTTAGTTGGCCGATGAGAACTTATAACGAGTATAATACTTGATCAGGTTTAATTACCTGTTCGGCGAAGCTATCCTGTCCGTTACCCATGGGAGCACTCGGTTACACTGTGGGAGAAAGAAACGTTTTCTCCTTAGGCGCATGTCGTCAAAAGTGTGATGTGAGGGCGGGTTCGATGCCCGATTTTAAATAGAAAAATAATAAATATCTAATGAAAGATTAAGTGTAAAGACACTTGCATTTCCATTAGGTATTTATTTTTTTGCCCGTATCGCTTTAGTGGACAAAAGGAAGTTTAGAAAAACGACATATAGAGAATAAAAGGGGGAGAAACCATTGTCTTATCGACAGAGATTGACCACACTTGCTTTATTGGATTCAGTGATTGTGCTAACGGCGATATACATAAGCTATTTTACACTGGTTCCGGAAATTCCGATTTTAAAAATTAATATGCTGCCGATCACCGCGATAACGTTGTTATGCTGCCATCATGTATTTGCTTCGATTTATAAGCTTTACAATAAGGCTTGGCAATATGCTAGTGTGGGCGAACTAGTGGCGATTGTTAAGGCAGTCACCTTTTCAATAGCCGTTACAGCGATTATGCAGAAAGTCGTGTTCGATAATATTTATGTTCGAGCGTTAATGATTACATGGATGCTTCATATCCTTTTTATCGGTGGCTCACGGTTCTCGTGGAGAATGTTCCGCGACAACATCATGAATAAACAGCAGGATATCAAAAAAACGCTCATTATTGGCGCGGGTTCAGGGGGAACAATGGTAGCCCGTCAATTAATCCATAACCAAGATGTGGATTTAAAGCCAGTAGCATTCATTGATGATAATCCTGCTAAACATAAATTAGATATTCTGGGTATCCCGGTTGTCGGCAATTCTGATTGTATTGTACAAACAGTTGAAAAATATCAAATTGATAACATCGTGATTGCAATTCCCTCATTAACACAAAAAGAGTTAACCCGGATTTTCGATGAATGTGCAAAAACGAAAGCAAAAACACAAATTATACCAAAGCTTGAGGATTTGATGACTGGGAAGATCTCAGTCAATCAGTTCCGTGATGTTCAAGTAGAGGACTTACTTGGTAGAGAACCTGTTGTATTAGATATTCAAGGGATTTCAGCAAAGGTTGCGGGAAAAACTGTGCTTGTTACAGGTGCAGGAGGTTCCATTGGTTCTGAAATTTGCCGGCAAATCTGTAAGTTCAACCCTAGCAAAATCGTATTAGTAGGACATGGAGAAAACAGTATTTATCAAATTGATATGGAGCTTCGGAATAAATATCAGAAGCAAATTGAGATTGTTCCGGTAATTGGAGATATCCAAGATCGGACAAGAATCTTTGAAATTATTGAAGAACATAAACCGTTCGTTGTCTATCATGCAGCAGCACATAAGCATGTTCCGTTAATGGAATACAATCCAAGAGAAGCGGTAAAAAATAATATCTTTGGAACAAAAAATGTTGCGGAAGCAGCGGAAGCCTTTGGGATTCATACATTTGTAATGATTTCTTCTGATAAAGCGGTGAACCCACCAAATGTGATGGGCGCGACTAAACGCTTTGCAGAGATGATTATTCAAAGCCTAGCACAGCATAGTAATACGAAATTTGTTGCGGTGCGCTTTGGAAACGTCCTTGGCAGCCGTGGTAGTGTGATTCCGCTATTTAAAAAGCAAATTCAAGCGGGCGGGCCAGTAACCGTGACACATCCAGAAATGACTCGTTACTTTATGACGATTCCGGAAGCTTCGCGACTTGTGATTCAGGCTGGATCATTAGCAAGAGGTGGAGAAGTCTTTGTGCTTGATATGGGAGAGCCGGTTAGGATTGTAGATTTAGCGAAAAACCTAATTAAACTCTCTGGTTATCAAGAAGAGGAAATCGGGATTCATTTTACAGGGCTTCGCCCAGGTGAAAAGATGTACGAAGAGCTTCTTAATGAAAATGAAGTACATCCAGAAAGTATTTTCCCTAAAATCCATATTGGGAAAGCTAACGTGATGAATGCCGAAGAGCTTGGCCTATTAATTAATCAACTTTTAAATATGAGTGATACCGATATGCACGATACATTAATTGCTGTTGCGAATAACAGGTTCGATATAACTTCAATTATGTATGTGGCCAACTAAAATTCTAGTAAAATGTTCGAGGGATTCTGCAAACTTTATGACCGTAAGAGAAGCAAAGGTGGAATGAAGATGAAAAGAGTACGGAAAGCAATTATCCCAGCAGCAGGACTGGGAACGAGATTTCTTCCTGCTACGAAAGCAATGCCAAAGGAAATGTTACCAATCGTTGATAAACCGACAATCCAATACATTGTAGAGGAAGCAATGGCCTCAGGGATTGAAGACATTATTATTGTTACCGGTAAAGGGAAACGAGCAATTGAAGACCATTTTGATTTTGCACCGGAGCTTGAGCAAAATCTATTAGAAAAAGGAAAAACGGATCTTCTTGATAAAGTTCGTTATTCTACTAATCTAGCTGATATTCATTATATTCGGCAAAAAGAGCCAAAAGGTTTAGGGCATGCGGTATGGTGTGCAAGGAATTTTATTGGAGATGAGCCTTTTGCTGTTTTACTTGGCGATGATATTGTTCAAAGTGATACTCCTTGCTTAAGACAATTGATAAATATATATGAAGAAACTCTTTCATCTGTTATTGGTGTTCAAACTGTACCTAATGAAGAAACGCACCGTTACGGAATCATTGATCCATCGACGCAAGAGGGAAGACGCTATCAGGTTAATAATTTTGTTGAAAAGCCAAAAACTGGTACAGCTCCCTCTAATTTAGCTATTATGGGACGGTATATCTTGACACCTGAAATATTTATGTTTTTAGAGCAGCAAGAAACCGGAGCTGGTGGAGAGATTCAGTTGACTGATGCAATTCAGAAGTTAAATCAAATCCAGCGGGTGTTTGCCTATGATTTTGAGGGAAAACGGTATGATGTAGGGGAGAAAGTTGGTTTTGTAAAAACTACTATTGAGTTTGCATTGCAAGAACCAACATTAAGACATGAAATTTTGAATTTCATGGAAGAAATTTTGGATGCACATAAGGTAAAATAATTATTTTGTCCTTGGTGACTAAGGTGGGAAAATAAATGATTTATAGAAAATATATTAAAAGGCTGATTGATATTATACTTGCTTTTATAGGCATTGTTTTACTTTCACCAATATTTATAATATTAATCATATGGATTAAGCTTGACTCAGAGGGTCCTGTATTATTTAAGCAACGGAGAATAGGCAAAGGCAAATCAGAGTTTTATATATTGAAATTTAGAACAATGAAAATTGATACACCTAATGATATGCCAACACATCTCTTAATAAATGCCGAAAGCTATATTACTAGAGCTGGGAAGTTTCTTCGAAAAACAAGTTTAGATGAACTACCTCAAATCTTAAACATCCTTAAAGGTGAAATGAGTATAATTGGGCCCCGCCCTGCGCTTTGGAATCAATATGATTTAATAAAGGAACGAGATAAGTATAGTGTAAATGGAATATTACCTGGTTTAACTGGATGGGCACAAGTTAATGGAAGGGATGAATTGCCAATAGATATTAAAGCACGGCTTGATGGGGAGTATATAAAAAATATAAGTTTTGCCCTGGACTTAAAAATTTTTTTGAAAACAATATTTAATGTACTTAGGAGCGAGGGTATTGTAGAAGGTAATAGGGACAAAAATTCTACAACAAAAGTGTAAATCTGGAGGAATCAAATGGAATTCTCAGTCTTAATGTCTGTTTATAAAAATGAAAATCATAAATATTTTTATGAGGCAATTCAAAGTACAGTCGAAAATCAGTCAGTTATTCCAAACGAATTAGTAATTGTTAAAGATGGCCCCTTAACAGATGAGTTAGAAAAAGTTATTAAAACCTTTGAGATTAAGTTTCCTTCTATCCTTAAGGTAGTTCAATTAGAGAATAATGTAGGATTAGGCGAAGCTTTGCGAATTGGTCTGGAACATTGTAATTTTGATATTGTTGCAAGAATGGATTCAGATGATATTAATCATTTTTTAAGGTTTGAAAAACAATTAAAAGTTCTGAAGAATGATAATCAAATTGATGTGGTTGGCACATATATTGGTGAATTTTTTAATAGCCCAAGCAATTTAGAATTTATAAGAACAGTTCCAATTCATAGTCACGAAATAAAAAAAATGTCTAAAAGAAGAAATCCTATCAACCACGTTTCAGTGATGTTTAAAAAGGATTCTGTAAAAAAGGTTGGAAGCTACAAACATTTATACTTCTTAGAAGATTATTATTTATGGGTCAGGATGATAAATGAGGGATTAAATTTAATTAATATAGACGAAACGCTTGTTTATGTTAGGACTGGTAACAGTATGTTTAAAAGAAGAAGCAATCCTCAATATATTAGTAGTTGGTTTTTACTACAAAAGGAAATGTACAAAAATGGCTTAATTACTAAAATAGACTTTTTAATTAATATGCTAAATATAATTGTGTTTATTGGAATCCCTCCTAAACTAAAAGAGCTTTTATATAGACATGTCTTAAGAAGTAATCCTCGTTAACTTTTAAATTTGAAATTTCTAAATAAAAAGCCATGGCCAATAACTTTAGAAATTAAACAAAAAAATACTAGTAAACTTTTTAAGGATTATTAATTCAATAGAGTAATCATTTGAACAACATCCTCACTTGTTTGATTTAAGAAGTTTGAAGTTTTATTAGTTCTTTGTATACTTTTGTATTTGTGTTGTAAATTTTCTCTGGTTACTTTGTTTTGCGTTTAAGAGGCACCTAATTTATTTACGATACTATTTGAATTTAAACTCTTTTAGATTCTAGGATAAATTATTACATTTTCTAATGCATTAATATAAGTAAGAGATTTTGTAATTAAATAATATTGGACGTTGCTTAGTTTTCAACATAAAGGTGGCCATAATGATCTTAACAGCAATTTTAATAATTATTCTTTTGATTAAACTATCAGTGTTAAAAAACAAAAGTAGAAAGTTATTACTATTTCAAGTAATATTTTTTTTATTATGTATAAGCTTACAACTTTTATTCCTAAGTATTTTCAAAGGGACATTTTTTGTTGGTAGTGATTCTATATTTTTTTCATCTAAGGGTAAAGAATTAAATAATATAGTAAATATGCATGGATTATTTAGTAATGATTCATTTTATTTTCTTAAAGAAAGTGGTACATCCTATGTTATTTATATTATTTTTAACTTTTTATCTTATTCACCCAATGAATTTATATTTTCATTATTAACCAAATTAAATAATGTACTTGCGACTTTAATTTTCTTTAGTAATCTACTCTACCTGTTCCAAAAACAAAATATTAAATTAAATGGAAAACGTAAATACTTTTTTATTTTCATTAATTTATTCTTTGCTTGGTTAGTTATTTTGAATTTTCGCGATAATCTAATTGCTATATTTATTTGCAGTATATTTTTGAATGTTGCGGATAGTCAAAAAAATTATTTTAAAATCGCAATAAATTTAATTTTTCTTTATTTTTTAAGACCAGAAATTACTTATGTAATATTGTTAACTTTATTTGTTTTTAAATTTTTAAATAAATATATAGGAAATAAAATTATTTTTATTTCACATATAATCATATTTATGATCTGGTATTTTATACCGCTTCCTGATTTTTTAAAAATACTTTTGTGGTCTCCGGAAGGAGACAGTGGTATTCATAATTCAATGACTTATGAACAGGCCATGAATTTGGATAATAGTTTAGCTGGAAAGATGTTTACAATAAGATATCTTCAAGGGATGTTTTACGGTTTCTTAGCAAATAGTCCCCTTAGTATAATAATTGACTATTTCAGGTATCCAACAGGAATGACATGGTACTATACTCCATTAACAAATCTATTGAATCTTTTTGTTCATTTTATTAATACACTTTTTGTGTATCCTTTAATTTTAACTTTTTTAATTGGGGATAAGGAACAAGAAGGTAAGTATGATAGGTTATTTTATATGGGTGTATTTTTTGTATTACTAATATATGGATTTTACTCTGTGAAATGGGGAGTACAAGATCGTATAAGAATTCCACTTCATATTTTATTAATCACTTTGTTTATGTTTAAACCAAAAATTACAAAGAGAAACTTTAAAATATTTAAGTATATCATGGTTTTTTATTCAATTTGGATAATTGTAAAAGCGTTGATTGTCTATTTATTAGGGTATTAATCATTATTAATAAGGCCTTGTATCAAAAAAAATAAATTGCGTCGAATTATGAGTTACTCCCATTTATCTGGCGACATTATATAAGCTTTTTAGGTAATTACATTTTACTTTTGAAATTAAATGGGATACCACAAAATAGGGGTGCAAGGGATTGAACATTTTATATATTGCTTCATCATTTATAAAAAAAGGATCTGCAAGTGTAAGGAATATTGCATTGGTGAATGGGTTAGCTGAAAATGGGCACAGTGTTGATGTTCTAACTCAATTTTGGCCAGAAGAAATGACAGATAATTATTTTCTAGAACGAGTTAATAAAAAGGTAAATATTTATTACGATCAAATTAAAATAATAAATAAATTTTATTCATTTAAAGATACAAGTAATCCCTCTGATGAAAATATTGTAAGTATAGTACTCCGAAGTAAGATATTTAAGGTTTTAAAAGAAAGTATAAAATATTTATATTACTATCCTGAAATCGATAAAGAATGGATTAAAAATTATAATAAAGATTTGAACTTCAGTAAGTATGACATAATCATCTCTTCGTCAGATACTAAAACATCACACTTTGTTGCTGCTAATATTTTAAAACTTTATAGAAATGCTTCTTGGTTTCAGTATTGGGGAGATCCATGGTTTGATGATGCTGGTACAAAGGGGTTCAGAAAAATAAGGGCTTATTTTTCTGAAAAGTATTTATTAAGTAAAGGGGATAAAATCTTTTACTCATCATTGCCAACACAAATAGCAATGACAAAGAGGTATAAGGATTATTCGAATAAAATGTTTTATCTTCCAAGAGCTTATTTAAATGAGGTAGTAGGAGGTAGTGTTGTTAGAGATAATATAATGTTTACCTATACAGGGTCAATTTACTATGGAAGAAACATTAATCCCTTGATTAAGAGTATAGAAAATTATAATAAGACATCTGATAAAAAAATAATTCTTAATATATATGGAATATATGATGATAAAACAAAAGATTTTCTTGAAAGAGTTGATTTTGTAAAACTGCATGGACATATAAGTTACAAAGGTGTAATAGAAGTAACTAGTAAATCTGATGTTTTGATTTTTTTGGGAAATATGGATGGGTCTCACCAAATTCCAGGTAAATTATATGACTATTTTGGCACAAATAAAGTAATTTTAGCATTATTGGAAAATATTGAGGATGAAGTGGGGAAATTTATTAAAGAAACTAATAGATGTACTGTATTTAAAAATAATGTTTTAGAAATTAATTTAAAAGAAGCTGTTGATGAAATTGGGAAACAACAAGTTTTAGAGGAATACTCTGGAAAATTCCAAGCTACAAGATTATTAAATCAATATACTAAAAGCAGGTGTTATAAATAATGTGTAAGTTAACTGTTTTTACTCCATCATTTAACAGGGCACATTTGTTAATAAATTTATATAATTTCTTAAGGAATCAAAGCTATAAAGATTTTCAGTGGTTGATCGTTGATGACGGATCTACAGATAATACTAAAATTTTAGTGGAAAAATGGGTGTCTGAAAACTATATAAATATTAAATATGTTTATCAGGAGAATAAAGGAAAACATGTTGCTTATAACAAAGGTATTGAGTTAGCTGAAGGGGAACTTTTTGTATGCATTGATTCTGATGATATTTATCATAATTCTGCTTTTTCTTATTTAGTCAACTACTGGAATTCTTTAGAGAATAAAGAAAGGTATTCAGGATTGTGCTATCTATCACAAACAAAGGAAGGGAACTTAATTGGTACTGATTTTCCAGAAGATGAAATGGATTCTAATTTAATTTCTATTTATTATGTTCATAACGTAAAAGGAGATAAGGGAATAATGTTTAAAACCTCTGTCCTCAAAGAAAATATGTTTCCAATATTTGAAGATGAGCATTTCCTTACTGAGTCAGTTCTTTATGCAAAAATTGGGTTGAAATATAAAACGAGATTTATAAATAAAATACTTGAGATAAAGGAATATCAGCCAAATGGATTGAGTTCAAAATATAGAGCGTTAATGAAAAACAATCCCAAAGGGGCACTTTTAAATTATAAAACATTACTTTTATACAAATTAAAGGGTATTTTAAAAATAAAGACTTATATCCAGTTTATTAGATTTTCATTATTAAATAAAAAGAGCTTGCTAAAAAGTTTCAATGAACCAGCTGACAAACTATTATTTTTTTTAATGATACCAATAGCTTTTGGAATTTATATAAATGATAAGATAAGCAAGAATTAAAGGGGAGTAAAATGAAAATTTTGGTTTTAGTACCAAGCCTTCAAGAAAAAGGGCCGGTTATTGTAGCTGAAAGTATTGCTAAATTTTCTAATGATACAAACTTAAAATACATTTTTGTTTCACTAAGAAATAATACAATGGAAGATCAGTATAGGTTTCTAAATCATCGAATTGAGATCCATCAACTAGGTATGGGGAAGTTTCCACTACCGAAAGATATTAGGAAAATTAAGGAGATTGTTAATAAGATAAGTCCTGATGTAATTCATGTCCATAGTTTTTGGCCGACAATCTTGGCAAGTCAATATCTTTTAGATTATAACACTCTAGTTACATTGCATAGTAATACAATTGAGGATCTTAAATTTGATTATGGAAACGCTATAGGACGCATAATGGCATTTGTATTTTTTAAAGCTTTAAAAAAGTTTAATAGAATAGTAGCTGTTTCTCAGTATGTTAAGGATTGCCATGTTGGCTATAATTCAGATTTAAAATCTATTTCAATAATAAACAATGGGATTGAGGATCGTTTTATAAGTTTCAATTTTAATAATAATGATGGGAGATTAAATTTACTCTCAATTTCAGTTTTAAATAAAGTAAAAAATATATATAAATCTTTGGAAATTATAAAATTGCTACGTGATAGAAATATTAAAGTATACTATAGGATAATTGGGGATGGTCCTGAAAGAGAAAACATAGAAGCTTTTGTAAGGGTAAATGGACTAGAGGATATGGTGAAAATAGAAGGTAAAGTTAATCGAAGTGATGTATTTAACTTTATCAATGAGTCTGATGCATTGATATTTACATCCTTAAGTGAGGGTTTTGGACTTGTAGTTGTGGAGAGTATGATGATGGGCAAGCCTGCAATTGTAAGTAACATTTCAGTAATGACTGAAATTATCGATAATCAAATTGATGGAATAATTGCAACTAATAACAACGACTTTATTAATGGTATTTATAAATTAATAAATAAAGAAGAATATAAAATGTTGTCATTTAATTCGCGTGAAAAATACCTTAAGAAATTTACTGCTAAAAAAATGACTGAAGCTTATGAAAGGGAATACTTTAAAATGATTCACTAAAGTCGCTTAAGTGCATCAAAGTTTTTCCAGATATCCAAAGGAACTCTAAAAAATGACAGTTTTAGTATGTTGTTTTTTTTAAGTCTTAAGAAGAAAGTATGTGCAAAAAAATGAAAAAGAATCTTGTAATAATAGATGAGTTTTTCCCTTTTTTAAATAAAGAGCCCTTTTTAGAATCTGAAATTAATTATTATAACGATGCTAATGTTTTTATATTTTCCTGCAGAGCAGATAAAAGTATGAATTTTAGAGAAATTAAACAAAAAAACATAAATGTTTTTGCGGAAGACAAGGAAAAGACACGTATCATTAAAATATTTAGGTATTTAAATGCAGCAATTTCAAAAGATTTTATTAAAGAAATATACGTATTAGCTAAAAACAAAAAGCTAAATTTTTCATCTCTAAAGCAGTTACTTTCATTTATGTCTGTTGCAAATCATAAGTCTAAGTGGATTAAAAAGCAATTAATTAGATTAGGATTAAACAAGACTTCAGAATTTGTTCTGTACTCTTATTGGATGCATTATCATGCATATACAGCTTTGCTTTTAAAAAAATATTTTAAAAATAGCAAAGTTGTTACTAGATGTCATAGATATGATCTATATGAATATGTCAACAAGCCAGAATATATCCCACTTAGAAAAAAAGTTTTATCTCAAGTAGATGAAATTTTTTCTATATCAGATAATGGAGAGACCTACTTAAGAAATAAATATTCTAATATTAAAATGAATATTCGGGTTTCTAGATTGGGGACAAAAGACTATAGCTGGAATAGAGAAACCTCACTACGAAAACCAATGAAAATTGTTTCTTGCTCATGGGTTGTGCCTGTTAAAAGAGTAGAACGTATAATCAGTTCATTAGAAAAAATTAATGACCTTGCTATTGAATGGACACATTTTGGCGACGGACAGTTATTTAGTGAGATGAAACAATTAGCAGAAAGAAAGTTAAAAAACAAAAATAACATTACGTACTTGTTTAAAGGTGCAATATCAAATCAAGATATTTTAACAAAATATTATGAGGAAAAATATCATTTGTTTCTAAATGTTAGTGAATCAGAGGGGATCCCTGTATCTATTATGGAGGCAATATCATTTGGGATCCCTGTTATAGCAACGAATGTTGGGGGAGTAAATGAGGTAGTTATAGATGGCAATAATGGTTATTTGCTTGATAAAGATTTTAATGACCAGCAATTAATTGATGCTATTATAAAAATAACAAGAATGAGCGAAAACGAATATTTAGCGTTAAAAGAATCAGCAAGGAGAGTGTGGGAAGAAAGGTATAATGCTGAAAAGAATTATCAAAAATTCGTTAAAAGTATTCTAGTGTGAGGAGAGATTATGAAAAAAAGTTTACTATTAATGATGAATTCAATGGGAATTGGTGGAGTTGAAAAAGCTTTATTAAATTTCTTATCTGTCCTTGATCAAGAAAAGTTTGAAGTAACAATTTTATATATTAAAAAAGGAGGTGAATATATTAATAAAATCCCATATTGGGTGAATGTAGTTGAGGTTGAAATTCCATCTCTTGAAAGAAGCCTACTTGAAAATGGAAGCAAAACTATGCTGCTTAGTTCAATAAAGCGATTTAAATTTATATCCTCGATAAAGATTTTATATTTAATAGCTAAACAAAAAAAACGTTCAAAATGGGTAAATATACGTCATGGCTTTTTTGATGTTATTGGAGAAAATATCCCTAAATTAAATAGCCACTTTGATATAGCTCTAGATTTCCATGGATATACATCATTTACAACTTATTATATCTCTGAAAAGGTAAATGCTAACATTAAAGCTACTTGGTTACACAGTTCAAATTTTGATAATGGGATAAAAAACTTCCTCCATTATTATAATAATTATGATCGAGTATTTGGTGTATCAAAAAACTGTGTTGAAAAATTTATTGAGGTGTTTCCAGAATTTAAAAACAAATGTGAGACATTTTATAATATTATTTTGAGGGATGAAATAACTTCAAAAGCTGAAAGGGATAATGGTTTTTTAGACGAATGCAATGGTATAAGAATTCTTACAGTAGGGCGGCTATCTTATCAAAAGGGTCTGGATATTGCAATACCTATCGCTTCAAAACTAAAGGAAAATGGCTTTAATTTTAAATGGTATGTTGTAGGTGATGGTATAGAAAGACCGAAACTAGAAAAATTAATTCAAGTTTATAATGTTGAGGATAACTTTATTTTATTAGGTTCTATGGAAAATCCGTATCCATTTATTAAACAGTGTGATATATACGTTCAACCTTCACGTTCTGAGGGCTATTGTACTACAATTACTGAAGCATGTATATTAAATAAACCAATAATAACTACTGATGTTTCTGGGGCACGAGAACAAATTGAAAATGGAAAGACAGGAATAATAACAGAAATAGATAAGGATAAAATTTATGAAGGAATAAAAAGTTTAATTTCTAATATTCAATTAAGAAAAATGTTTGAAGAAAATTTATTAAATGAAAAGTTCGATAGTTTGAAAGAAATGAAGAAATTTTATGCGTTAGTCGGGGAATCAAGATGAAATCAAAAATTGCCTTTTTTAATATTTTAACAGATGCTCTCAGTAAGGTAGTTTTGTTAGGATTAGGAATTCTTTTACCAAAGCTTTATATTCAAAATTTTGGATCTGAAATAAATGGATTACTTTCTTCTTTGTCTGGAATATTTGTTTATTTAGCTCTACTTGAAGCTGGAGTAGGTGGAGCATCCATTCAGGCATTATATTCTCCTATTTCAAAAAAAAACCATGCAAAAATAAATGGAATCTTGGCTGCAACTAATAAATTTTATAAAAAAACTGGTTTGTACTTTTTAGGTTGTGTTTCAATCCTTGCATTTTTATATCCATATTTTATAAAATCTGAACTAAAATTTTCTCTAATTGTAACTTTAGTCCTATTATCAGCGGTACCTACTGCATTAAGATTCTTTTATCAAGGAAGATATATAGTATTATTAAATGCTGACAATAAAATATATATTTTGAATTTATTTTCAACAGTTTTTAATATAATATCAAATATTGCAAAAATTATTTTAATAATTACAGGAAAGAATATAATATATGTTCAAATTGTTTTTTCTATTATTAATGTAGTACAAGTTATTTTAATAAATTTATATGTTAAAAGGAAATATTCCTATCTAGATTTTAAATCCAAAGCTGATGAAATGGCAATATCAAAAAAAAATTCAGTTATGGTGCATGAAATTGCATCAACCCTATTTAATAATATAGATGTTTTATTGCTTACCTTTTTTTGTGGGTTAAAGGTTGTTAGTGTATATACGATTTACAATATGATTTTTATACAAACCGGATTTATTGTAAAAACTGTATCTGTTGGTTTAACAGCTTCGTTTGGACAATTATATTTTGAGGATAATAATAAATTTACTAGATTATTTAATTGTTTTGAAATTTATTACCAAGCTATGGTTTTTTCTGTTTTTGTTACTGCTGGATTATTAGCTACTCCATTTATAACTTTATATACAAAAGGAGTTTCAGATATTCAATATGTAGATAAATATCTTCCAATCTTATTTATGATTGTAAATATTTTAAGTAATGTTAGATGGCCCTCGGTTATTGCAATCAATATTGCTGGCCATTTTAAAGAAACCCAGTGGAGGGCACTATTAGAGACAACACTAAACCTAGTCTTTTCTATGATTTTTGTGAAAATTTACGGTATTTATGGTGTGTTGTTTGGAACAATTATAGCTTTATTGTATAGAACAATTGATATGGTTATTTATTCAAATCAATATATATTGAAAAAAAGTATAATTATGCAATTTAGAAGGATTCTATTATTTGTAATTAGTGGAATTAGTCTATCGATTATATTTAAATATTTAAATTTATCAACACATAATTATTTTGATTTTTCCCTTGCTGCAGGTTTTGTGTTTTTGATTAATAGCCTTACCTATCTAATTATAGCATCACTTATGGACAAACAATCATTAAGAATATTATTAAAATTTGTTACTACAATTATAAGAAAGTTTAATCAAAGGTTATTATCAAAGGCTAACTTATAAATGTTGGAAATTCAAACAATTTAAATCGTTTATAGTTTATTAAATAGTAAAAGGGCAATAGAATAATTAACAAAAGTTAATTATTGCTTTTTAATGATAAAAAGGTATTTTCATATATTTTATTAAATCGGAGGACGAAATAATGAAAAAGATTTGTGTTGTTGGATTAGGTTATATTGGTTTACCAACTGCCGCTATGTTTTCAAAATCAGGGTATGAAGTTGTAGGTGTTGATATAAATGAAAAAGCTGTCAATCTTCTAAATAAAGGGGAAATTCATATTGAAGAGGTAGGATTGGAAGGCTTAGTAAAAAGAGTTGTTGAGGAGGGAAGGTTAAGAGCATCTTCTACTCCTCAAAATGCAGATGTTTTTATTATTGCTGTACCCACACCAAACTATCCTGATCATACGGCTAATCTTGAGTATGTTAAAACAGCAACGGAGAATATATTACCGTTTTTAAAAGAGGGAAATATAGTAATCGTAGAATCAACTATTCCACCAAGAACAATTAATGACTTTGTTGCACCTATTATTACAAGAGAGGGATGGAAAGTTGGAGAAGAAATATATTTAGCGCATTGTCCAGAAAGGGTATTACCAGGTCGGATTTTAATAGAGTTAGTAGAAAACACTCGTATTGTTGGCGGAATTAATGAATTATCAGCAATTAAGGCTGCAGAAGTGTATGGGGCTTTTGTTACAGGTGATATTATAAAAACGAGTGCGATTACTGCAGAAATGTCAAAGTTAATGGAAAATACCTATCGTGATGTTAATATAGCTCTAGCAAATGAACTTGCTAAAATATCTGATAAACTGGGGATCAATGCTTTGGAAGTAATAAGTTTGGCAAATAGACATCCAAGGGTAAACTTACATCAACCGGGCCCAGGTGTGGGCGGTCATTGCTTAGCAGTTGACCCTTATTTTATAATTGAAAAGGCTCCTGATGAATCTCCATTAATTATTAATGCAAGAAGAATAAATAATTCAATGCCCGAATTTGTTGTGGAGCATGTTGGGAAAATTGTAGATAAGGGAGCAAAGATTGCTGTTTTTGGTTTAACTTATAAAGGTAATATTGATGATGTACGTGAGAGCCCCGCATTAGACATTGTAACTTTGTTACAAGAAAAAGGATATAAACTATCAATTTATGAACCTCATGCTAAACAGGAACAGGTTACGTTGCCTCTTTCTACTTTTGATGAGGCAATTGATCAAGCAAATCTAATTTTAGTTTTAACGGACCATAACGAGTTTAAAGGTTTGGATGAAGTGAAAATCTATTCAAAAATGATAAATCCGATCATATTCGATACAAAAAATTGTGTCAAAATAAATAGTGAATCTATTAAATATTATAATTTCGGAAACTTATACACAATGAGCAAAAAGAAAAATGCTTTGATATAATACTACTAACTTCTAGGTAATTCTAAGGGATTGGGGAAAATTTAGGAGTTTTGGGGTCAGACCCCCACTCAGCTAAAGTTTAAAGCGTTAAAGTACGGTTGATGATAAGGATTGGAAATGAAAAGAGTTTAACTTGCCGATGAGGTGGATGCAAATTTTGTAGAAGATTGATAGGTTATTGTATTTATAGAAAGTGTTAGAATGGAGTTGCAACTGAATATTGTTGGGGTGGTGGGTTGTCAGTCTTCTTTCCGTTTACAGGAAAGGAGGTGATAATCATGGAAACATTTCTTGAAATCCTACGAGAAGTTCTGAAGGGAATGCTACGTGAAGTGGCTGCTTATTTCTTTCGGAAAAACATTCTAGAAAACAAGAAAACCACCCGCCGTCGCAAGCAAAAGGGTGGTTCTCAAAAAAATAAATGACATTGACAACTACCACCCTTGCGATAGCAGTTGCATGGAGAAGTGTTAGCGCACTTCTCTTTTTTATTATATTCCTATTATACATGAAATAAACCTATGAATAAACCAACAATTTCGTTGTCAGAACCCCCGGCTAAAGTTAGACACTAAAGTATAACTGGCAAAAAATATTTTATCGAAATAAGAAGGATTATAGTTGTTGTTGTTGAATATTGTAGTTGGTAATTTAATATAAAAGGAGGGACCTTGCTTGTGTCCAGACCACATCGTATTTGGTATCCTGGTGCTAAGTATCATATTACCAACCACGGCAATCGAAGGTCTTCTATTTTTTACGATGAAAAAGACCATCTTGCATATTTAGAATTATTAAAAGAAGTTCGAAGTGTTTTTCCCTTTCATCTTCACGCCTATTGCCTCATGACAAACCACATCCATCTCCTGATTGGAACCATCCATCACCATCCCAAGCATATTATGAAAATGCTGAATTCTCTTTATGCGATGTATTTTAATAAGCGTCATCATCTTGTCGGGCATCTTTTTCAAGGTCGATATGGAGCAGAACTAATTGATACCGCTGAATACCTTTTAGATGTTAGTAGATATATTCATTTAAATCCCGTCGAAGCGGGCATGGTTAAATCCCCTGAACATTATCCCTGGAGCAGTTATTCCGCATACATTTCAAACTCTCACAAACTAGAAATCGTTACAACGAAAAAAATATTGTCATTCTTCCCAGAACCACAAAAGGATCAATATCGTAAATTTGTTGAAGGGAAAAGTACGGTACCCTCTAATTTACCGGTTGAAATTCAATAGAGATAAAGATAGTAGGAGGTTTTTGTGTTGACAGTCATGATATCCAGTATTGGTTTAAAAGGGTTAGAAGGCTATCGTGTACAGGTGGAGGTAAGGATCAAATCTGGAACGGAATCGGTGATCATCATAGGGTTGCCGGATGCAACCGTTAAGGAATCGAGGGAACGTGTTTTAGCTGCTCTTAGCTATTTTGGCGCAGATGTTACGGATCAGAAGGTGGTCATTAATTTATCACCGGCTGAGCAAAAGAAAAACGAACCGCTTTTTGATCTGGCAATGGCCATTGCAGCATTGAAGGAGCTCGATTTTATTAAGAATAAAATTCCGGCGGAAACCGCGTTTCTCGGTGCTTTATCTTTAGATGGAACAATTGTAAGCGCGGATGGAATGCTGCCAGCCTTGATATCAGCGAAAACACTTGGGATGAAGAAGGTTTATCTGCCATATGATCCGGCAATACCGATTCAGATGCTGAAAGGGCTGGAATGTATTGTCGTTCAACATATTGAAGAAGTAGTGCAGCACATCGAAGGTCAAGAAATAATGATATTGCCACCAAAATCGCCTCAGGAAGAACGAACACCTCTTTTTGCTGACCGTCCACAAAAAGATTTTTTTCACGTGATTGGCCATGAGCAAGCAAAACGTGCACTAGAAATTGCGGCAGCAGGAGAGCATAATGTCCTGATGAGCGGTCCGCCAGGCTGCGGGAAAAGCCTGCTTGCAGAAACATTTCCATCTATCCTCCCGGTTCTAACGAATCAGGCACAATTAGAGGTTATGAGTCTTTATCAGCTTGCTGGAGAAAAGAGAAGCTTCCATCTCCAAGTGCCATTTAGACACCCACATCACTCAGCTTCATCAGTGGCTATTATTGGCGGCGGATCATCTCCCCGGCCAGGGGAAATCTCACTTGCCCATCGCGGTGTACTGTTCCTCGACGAAATAGCGGAGTTTACTAAAAAAACACTAGATATGCTGCGGCAGCCGCTTGAAACTGGAGCCGTAACCATTAGCAGGGCGCATTCGACCGTTACATACCCTTCATCCTTTATTTTAATTGGTGCAATGAATCCATGTCCATGTGGGTATCTTGGCTCAAACAGCCAATATTGTACCTGCTCCCAAAAGCAAATTCAATCCTACCGCAATCGATTATCTGGACCAGTATATGATCGATTAGATATCCTTCTTTCCCTACAATCAGTTAATCTAGACCAGCCATCAAAAAAACAAGAGCATTCATTTGATATCGAAAAAAGGGTAGAAAGGGCTCGGGAAATTCAATATCAACGCTATCAAACGGAAATAACGAATGCGAAAGTACAGTTTGAGGTACTCTCCCAAACTAGCCCGCTTACAAGCGATCAACAAAAAATGCTCACGAATATTGCTTTGAAGCAGAACTGGAGCAACCGGGTTCAAATAAAAATCATTCGGTTGGCGAGGACAATTTCCGATTTAGCAGGGGAGAAGGAAATTACCGATACGGCTATTTGGGAAGCGATGACGCTAAGAAGATGGGGACTGCATAAGCAGCAGAGTTTGGCGAGAGAGACTTAAGTAATAGTTGAAATTCAGGGACCGATACTAGCCAACGAAAAAGCGATAAGTATGGAATTCTATTAGGGAGGATTCATCTATGAATAGAGATGAACTTTAGGAACTTGCTATAATAAGATTGAAGGATGCAAAAGTATTATTAGATCACGAATGTTATGATGGCGCCTATTATTTATCCGGTTATGTTATTGAATGTGCCCTTAAGGCTTGTATTGCAAAGTATACGAAGGAATTTGATTTTCCCGATAAGAAGTTAATCGATAAATATATACTCATAATTTAACTCAATTGCTTAAGGTGGTTGATATTCATGTGGACGAACGGATTCAGATTAACTGGTCGATCGTTACGGAATGGTCTGAACAGGACCGCTATAGAAGGCATTTGAAAGAGGAAGCAAAAAATATTTACGAAGCCGTTGCGAATCCAAAAGAGGGGGTATTAGAGTGGTTAAAACAACATTGGTAGAAAGGGATTTTGTTGATGGTGAAATCCTATTAAGGGAACTGGATTCGGCTCACATGAAAGTTCATTCCGCGATGTGGCTATATGATTCCGAGGTGGATTATTGGAAGTTCATTATTGCTTCCGAGATTAGAGACGCTGAAGGTCCGAAGGCAGCCTATACGTTTGTATGGAATGTATTAAAGCAAATGGAGAATGCAGGAATTTCTGTTGGATTCTCTTTAGAAAATATTTCAGAGGTCAGTCCCAATGATTCATTAATCAAAAATTTAGGTACCGTCCAAAAAATAGGGTCGAAGGACATTTCCGGTATTCGCTTCTCACGAAATCGTGCAGGTAATATCTTTATTGATGATGCCTATATTTATCGAATTCAATAAAGGATTAAACCAAAACAGTATGACCATGGGGACGGTTCTTTCGGCTTTTTTGGTCCAAGAAATAAATAAAATAGACCAAGAGAACCGTCCCTCTGGAATCTTTCCATCTAGACCCTTTTAATTCCTGGCATATAGAGGACTAGGTATTGAGTATTTTGCTCCAAAGATATATTAAACTGCGGAAATTCTAATGTTCTTGACAGATACTAATACATCATTCGCATTAACAGAAATGGTTTTATCAAGCCAAATATCAAAATCAATATGTGCTTTGTATCCTGCTTCAGAACAGTATCTCATGGTTTTGTATGTTGCTCCATCCAAATATTGAATGTTTCTTGCTGTACCCATGATAAGATGTGTTCCATTTGAAGAATTAGTCGTATGAGTAGTACTTTCTTCTGAAAGATTTAAGTCTACCGCGACCCCATTCATTACTTTCACTTGGAAGGTAATATACAGTTTTGTTTTTCCTGCTAACCATAATGCTGTGGTATCAAGGGTCAATCTTTGATAAGTCATCATACTAGTTGTTATAGATTTTGCGGTATTTACCTTAAAGTCAATCCCCTGAGCTGTTGCTGTTGCTGTTAGTCCGATTGTATCCGTTTTAGCTGCATCTATCTTTGCATTTATGCCAACTACGATAGCTTGGTTGTTGAAGTTGTAATAATCTCGCCCATTTAGTTTAAATGTAGATGAAATATCGTTAATTGGTACGGAATAAGGGATAATTCGATCCGCTATTGTTTTATATTGATACGGATAATACTTCATGTCGATATCGTTGTAACCACTATTGTTATCTGATACAACCACACCATAAAGGGAAGTCATTCCATAAGGTGCTGCAACGTTCTTGAATCGTCCATCAATTAAAGTACCCGAAATTTTATTGAATTGCGTACCATCAGACAATCGGACCCCGCAATAATCGCCTGTTAGACCGTTCATATTGTTACTGTCTATTATAAGACTTGTAATGTTATGTCCTCCGCCGTTTTGAATATGGAGTGCATCATAGCAGTTTTGTTGTAACTCAACTGTTGCCATACTCACATAAATAGCATCATTTAAATGGATAGCTGGATAACCTTTTCTACCAGACAAACAAACTTTCGTCGCTGTAATTCTTGTATTTCCGTTGGCGAAATAAATTCCTTGTTTTCCTGTTCCACTGATAAGGCACCCTGTAATCTGACTATCAGAAACACCGATGTTATTTTCACCTAAATAAATCCCATACTCTGCTACATTCCAACATGATAACCTTGTTATGACATAGTCCATTCCACGACCTGCAAAATAAACTGCTGATCCTGTCATATTGTATACATTGACATCTGTTACTTTTACTAGTTCAAAGGTATTGTCTGAAGTTCGACTCGTATCAAAATCGCCAATAGCGTTGAGTGAACCCGAAACTCCTTGCCCATCAATTCTCATACTTTCAATAACAGCAAATCCGCCTGTTATATTAAATAAATTTCCAGTTGTGCTCGTAGTTGCTCTAATAATCGTTGCATCTCCCTGACCTCTAATTGTTGTTCTAGCTGGAACATTGACAGATTTAATGGTGTAGGTACCAGAGGGAAACTCGACAATTGAATTTTCATTTATACACTGTTGTAGCAATGCTGTATCTGCATCTGTTCCATTTCCTGAAAATCCATATTCCAGAACATTTCCAAACCTTTTTAAATTCGCCATTTTTAACCGCCTTATGAGAGTTTTTCAAAACAAATAAAGTCTGCGAAAATCACAAAATCTTTTCTATACCGTTTTTTTGGTAAAGATTTAAATTCTAAGAAAGATAGACTTACCAAAAATCCTGGTGGTTTTACATTATTAACAAGGAAGTGTGAATCATTGTTTAACATGATGTGGAGAGCAGTTGGAACAATTCCATTTTCAGAAATCGGAACTCGAAACACCCAGTAGTTATGAGTTATATAATCACCTCCATATGTTCGATACTGCAAAATATGTCGAAAAATAGTTTTTGATTGGACAAATCTAGTATGGAAAATGACTAACTTTTTAAAAAGACCATAGGGACGTTTCTCACGGTTTTTTTGAACGTTGGGGAATATCGGGGTCAGACCATCACTCAAAAGTAAAAGGGCTGCTGATAATGAAGGTGGCTTAACCTATCTTCTTGATAGTAAGTACCTTGAAGATTAATTTTGGCCATGCCCAGTGGGGGGGAGGCCCCCACTCTACTAAAGTTTTAAAGCGCTGATTTGCAAGAAATACCATAGGGACGGCTTTTTTGGACCATGAAAACCGTCCCGTGGTTATCCCTGTGGAAAAGGACCGCCTGCTTTCACCCCCTCATAAAACATCCCGCAATAGCCGGAAAACTCTTAAATTCCTTCTTCATCTCCCGAAACGAAATGACACCATTTCCTCTAGTAAGCTCCAAATCTAGCGGATATTCATGACAGTTCAACGGGGTTTTATGAAATGATTTGGTATAGTATTGGATGGCCTCTTCCTGACTGCTCGCATAGATAAAGGCAAAAGCCATCTGGTTCATCTTCAGGGAGTAAATACCCACCTTATGAAAACCTAATACATTGGTTTGAATCATTTCAGCTACTTTGTGTTGATCCGCATGGTTTAAATCGATTCTGGAAGAGTCGTCCTCTAATGAAACTTTCCTCTCGGCCAGTAAATGGTAGATATAATGGGCCAATGAGGATTCCTCATAAAGTAAACACTCCTGGTATAGATCCTTCACAAGCATGTAACAACACCTCGTTATTCCATTCTATTTCCAGCTGTGGGCCTGCGTTTAAAAGTCTAAAGATAGATTATTCAAGGGTAAGGTTTGGTTCCTTTTGATCCTCAATCCTTCCTGTATGCTCGTTATAATTCACCCTGATGGTTCCAACCGGACCGTTTCGATTTTTCGAGACAATGATTTCAAGGGAATGGTCCTCGATTTCCTTGTCATAATACGCTTCCCGGTACAAGAACAAAATCACATCGGCATCCTGTTCCACACTGCCTGATTCCCGAATATCCGACATCATCGGCCGTTTATTAGCTCTGGATTCCACCGACCGATTGAGCTGCGCCAAACAAATGACGGGACAATCAAAATCCTTCGCCATCGTTTTCAGGGATTTGGATATTTCCGTTACCTGTAAATGGGCATTCCCGCCGTAAAATTGACTGGAATAGATCAGGGTTAAATAATCAATGAAAAGGATCGGTTTCTTGTAGGGAAATTGATGCATTAGCTTTCTCGTTTTCGCCCTCATTTCGGCAATTGTTTGTCCAGCCCAATCAAATATTTGCATATGGGTTTCCGTGAGATCCCCAATCACATCCGACCATTTATTCTTTTGATTTGGAGTAAGCATTCTTTTTGGATCCCGCATTTTAGCACGGTTAAAGCCGCCAGTCGAAGCGATTAATCGGGACGTGATCTGCTTTTCAGGCATTTCTAAGGAAAATACGAGGGGCAGAAACCCTGCCCAACCCGTCATTTTGGCAAAATGCAGCATCACATCAGTTTTACCCATCGAGGGTCTTGCCGCTAGAATCGTTACTTCCCCGTTCTGAAAGCCTCCCGTCACCTCATCGAGCTTTATAATACCCGTTGTCGCACTTTTTGAGTCTGCTTGATCCTCCCAGGGGGCCTCATAGAGATTGGCCAGAGCTTGTTGTAAGGAAGTGTGATCCTCCGTCTTCATTTGGTTAATTTTATCCAATTCGGCAATGACTTTCGCAATCTCCCAATCATTGATGGCGGCAATGCTCAAGATGTTTCGCTTTTCCCGCTCTTTCCATAGCTCAAGAATAAGCTTCTCCGTCCCGCCAAATTTCTCCACATCTGCGTACGATAACAGTTCGGAAAGGTAAGACATTCCACCGTATGATTCGAGGTCGGGTAGGGTGGTAAAGGTAATCAAATCAATATTCTTACCAGCTTGTTTTAACTCCACCATTTTTCGCATTAATTCTTGATGCCGTATGCTTTCGAGATGTTCCGATTGAATAACAGTGTCCTTTAGTAAGTACTCCGCCTTCATCAGGCTGCCCAAGAACGTCTTTTCAGCCAGGCTCATCATGCTTCACCCGCTGTTAGATCGAGTGTAAATTCACCTGGAATCGCTCTACCGGCAGGAGGGGATACGGACAAAGGCTTGGACTTAAGAACAGGCTTTTGGTTCTCATAATAAGAGTCAATTTCTTCTATGGTCCGTAAAGATTCATTTTCCCAGTTTTTAAGAATCCCCACAATATAGTTCAGCCTTCGCTTGTTATTGGAACAGGCTATATTCATGGCCTTTAAAATCATCTCTTTTGGCTGTAGGAAGCTAGAATCATCTAGCCAAGATAATAGCTGTTCTTTCGCATTCACGTTTGTAAGCCCAAATCCATTCGCGTCCCAAAACTTAATAATTTCTTTCACATCTTCTGTTGTTTGGGGATTTTCCATGTCTA
Source organism: Neobacillus cucumis (assembly GCF_016107705.1). Next base: position 39,091 of record NZ_JAEHGC010000004.1, on the reverse strand, counting down.
GGTAAAAGGCTTTTTGTTGTTTTTCTTTTTCATTTTCTTTTTGTTTTTCTTTTTGTCCACGTATCGTATGACGACACGGGTACGAATCGTTCATTTCTATATATTCCGTCTTATATGTATCATTTTTATCTTGTTCACTTTCTTGGTTACCGAAAAACTTCTCTTCTTGTTTATAAAAAGATTCATAGAGGCTGCGAAAGTACTGTTTAGGAATGGGTTCCGAAACATAACGGATGAGCGAATGATCCTCAACCCTTTTTAATTCGGAAAGAATACAATCCACGACTGGTTTCCCGCCTTTATCCAGGTTATCCTTCCCCCAGTTTTCAATCGCAAGTTCTCTCGTTTCAGGATTGTAACGAATCAACTTGTAATGTAGGATGAAGCGCTCCAGTAACAAATGAACACTCTCAATCGAATAGCCCATATCAAAAGCCATTTGTTTTTCCGTAATTTTATAGATTCCAATTTGAGTCGTATGCGGATTCGTAAGCAGATATAGGTAAAAATATTTTTCCTCCGGGGTCATCTCTTCTGAAACGATGGGAATCTTCCAAAATTCAGTTTGTACCATTCTATATTTTGCCATTATCCATCATTGTCCTTTCTTCACTAGGATGATCGTAGGGGCGGTTCTTGCGGCCTTTTGGGCCCATGGGAACCGCCCCTGTGGAATTTTTAGTTGCTCCTCTTTTCTTGTTTTTTCCGGCCAAGCTCCATCCTCTTCCTCTTCGGCTCTAGATCAAAGCAAAGAGGATCTCTTGCGATTCCACAAGTAATCCTTCGAAACTGTTCCGCCGTCTGCAACTTTGTGTTAAAGGCAGATAGCCTGCATGGAACAATCAGAATATGTCCATTCTTAAATTCTATTTTTGTCTTGTTGAAATAGCTGCTCGTCCGGAGGATCTGGTCCGGGTTCAACCAGATGGAATCCTCATTGTTGATTGATTTTGTTGGGAATACGACAATTCTCAGAATCGGATTTACCATGATGGGGCACATATAGGAATCCCCCATGATCCATTTGGAGGTTTCTAAGGCACCTTTTAAATTAAAGCCAATGCATCTGATACTATCTGCAATAATTTGGACAGGGGACTTGTCGACAAGGATGATTCCATCAGTTTGGGTTACCTTTGCACAAAGCTTCGCATACCGGTCGACATGGCCTTCCATGTACATGAAAGATGGCTTAATAATATGAAATTTTTCCATAAACGTTCCACAACTCCTTCATTTATTTAAAGAAAGCATGACAAACAAAGAGTAAGAGCTGTTCCATTTAAGCGGTTACAAAAGTATGGAATGATATTTTGGCAAATGGTTTCATTGCCTGAGGATTTGATACTAACATTTTGGGGTTGAATGAAGGGTGCCGAGGCTGAATGTTAAAGAAACGCTGGAATATCCAATTCTCTTAAACAATTTAATTTTTGTTCCCATTCGCCAAGATAGAAGGGCGGCAATAAACATTATGTATGTTGATCAAAAGCCGCCCCAATGAAGATCATTACAACGATTCGGTAGGTATGTCAACTAGGTCAATTATTTCGCGAATATCATTGACGTTAAAGACGTCGGCAATCCGCAAAATATGTGGTAAATGAATATTTTGCGCTTTTTGATTCATTAATTTACTTAAAGTAGGACGAGGAATATCCGTTAATCTGGACATTTCTCTTAAGGATAAATCATGTTTCTGTACAATGTTTTGCAATTTGAAAGTCACTTTCTTTTCCATCACTGTGCCCCCACTCTTTGTTTTCTCTCTCTAGTTCAAAAGTAACACAAATTAAGGATCCGAGTGGAATGCGTTCATATCCCACCTGGAAGTTTCCATACAATTGTTCGAGATTTTGTCAAATTTTGCGGTTCCACTTTCGACAACTTTCTTAGTCAGCTGAATAGAAAAATACAGTTATAGGAAGGGTGTTGCCGAATTTAATCAAACGTTTGATTAGTAAACGTTTATGTCGAAACACATTAAAGATTGTAAGAATTGGTGAGCATTACGATATTAGCTGAAATCGTTCTAATATGTATCTTTTTTGAATGGCTTTCTGGCTTCCAGTGCTTGGTCGGCCATTTCGCCGAGTTTGTTGAATAATAAAGAGGGTTTTATTTCAAGCTTTTCTGCCAATGTACAGGTTAAATCATAGGTGGGTATAGCTTTATCATTTTCAAGATCGCTCATATGCTTCCGGCTTTTCTTACAATAATGAGCCAGTTCCTCTTGGGATAGCTGTTTTGAAATCCTTAATTTCTTTACTAATTCTCCAAAGGTCTCATTTGGTCTCAAGGGAATTCTCCTTTTTAAGACCATTACATAACCTGGACAGTCTTTGCTCCACGTACTGAAGGTTACAAGATTTCACTCAGGGAAACATTGTTGGGTGAATGTTGATTTTGTCCAAGCTTTCGACAGCTTTTTTGCATCTTCCTGTTAGGAGATCTAACTATTTCAATGGGTTGTTCGGTTTCCAATCAAACGTTTGTGTAGAATCGCAGTTTGTCGAAATTGGTACAATTTTGCAAGCCAGTGGGGTCAGACCCTGCTTTTTAATCTTGATAGGCCTCCCTTGAATTTGAAAATAAAAGATATTTATTTAGGTGCGAAGTTTGATTATTACTTTTAATTATATTAGAAAAGTTTAATTTGTCCGAAAATAAAGAATATTACTTGGAAATTGACAATTATAAAATATTAAAATACTATTATGATATAGAAAAAAGGAGGTCTAATATGTCTACTCTGAGAAAAGAGAAAATTTTTGAAAGCGCTTCACAGGAAGTTTTGAATAGACAAAAAATCGTGGGAAGTGTCCCGCAAAAAGGCTTTTTTGGCCATCCTAAAGGATTATTTACGTTATTTTTCACGGAATTCTGGGAGAGATTTTCCTACTATGGTATGAAGGCAATCCTTGTATACTATATGTATTATTCAGTTTCAAAAGGAGGATTAGGAATTGATCAGCAAACAGCTCTTGCGATTGCTTCGGTATATGGTTCATTAGTGTATATGTCCGGAATTATTGGGGGCTGGCTATCTGACAGAATATTTGGAGCATCGAAAGCCGTGTTTTACGGTGGTATATTGATTATGTTCGGGCATATTGCTTTAGCGATACCTGGAAGCATAACGATGTTTTTTGTTTCGATGGTATTGATTGTAATCGGTACGGGATTCCTGAAACCAAATATTTCTACGGTTTTAGGGGAAATGTATGATATTAAAGACGCGCGTCGTGACGCTGCTTTCAGTATTTTTTACATGGGCGTTAACCTTGGCGCATTCGTCGCACCATTAGTTGTTGGTACAGTCGGAATGAAGTATAATTTCCACTTTGGCTTCGGGCTTGCTGCAATTGGTATGTTCTTGGCGTTAGTAGTTTATATTGCTACAAAGAAAAAGAATCTCGGTCTTGCGGGGACCTTTGTAGCCAATCCGCTGCCAGGTTCAGAAAAGAAAAAAGCCTTCGGCAAAATTGGTGTAGTCGCACTAGTTTTAGTTGTATTAATTGCAGTTGCGGTTTCAACTGGAACTTTAACCATTTCATCATTTATTAACCTTGTAGGAATCCTGGGATTTGTGATTCCAATCCTTTATTTCCTATTTATGTATCGCAGCCCAAAAACAAGCAAAGAAGAGCGTTCTCGTCTGATTTCTTATATTCCACTATTTATCGCATCAGTTATGTTCTGGTCGATTGAGGAACAAGGTTCAACGATTTTGGCAAACTTTGCCGATAAGCGGACACAATTAGACTTTGCTGGAATGCATATTTCACCAGCTTGGTTCCAATCCTTAAACCCATTGTTTATTATCGTTCTTGCACCGATTATTGGCTGGGTTTGGGTAAAATTAGGCGACAGACAGCCGACATATACACAGAAATTTTCATTTGGTCTATTGTTCGCAGGATTGTCATTCGTTGTGATTCTTTTACCGGCCTTGATTGGTGGAGCGGATGCACTTGTTAACCCATTATGGCTTGTATTAAGCTACTTCATTTGTGTTATTGGTGAATTGTGCTTGTCACCGGTTGGATTATCAGCCACAACAAAATTAGCGCCTTCGGCCTTTTCAGCTCAAATGATGAGTCTATGGTTCTTATCAAATGCTGCTGCCCAGGCACTCAATGCGCAACTTGTTAAATTTTACACACCACAAAACGAAATGGCTTACTTTGGAACTATTGGGGTAGTATCAATCGTTTTATCAATCATTTTATTTGCTCTTTCACCAAAAATGCAAACCTTTATGAAAGGGATCCGTTAAATATAGTCCCAATATGGCTTGCATTCTTACTGGTGAAGTGACTAATGAAAATAAGGCTTTTTCTGATGGGAAGTTGATTTTAAGTCCAAAGGGATTAGAAATATTAAGAAAAGAAATTGAATCTAGACTTTGTGGCCCAGGCGTAATTTATTTTTGAAGCAAGCCTAAGCGCTTTGTCGAAGCACTCTTAAGAGTGCTTTTTTTCGTTGTTAACTGACTAAAAAAGACAAAATAAAAAGAGTCTTTTAGATCTTACCCTAGTATCAGCCCCATCCTACGCTTGATACACTGATGGCTTATGCGAGATATAGTCATTGTTTGATAGTTTGGGAGATAAATCGGGAAAAGTAAAACAATATTATCGACAAAATATTTCCTCGGAAAGAAGACAATGTTCGTTTTCCAAAAGGCTTTGCGGTCGTTTTAATCAAACGTTTGTTTAAAGCTTGGAATCGTCGAATGATGTCATTTTAAACCATTTTTGCCGGGGACTGGCCAGCTAGGAAGGTTCTGTTGATTCGGTTACCTTTGAACATAGCTTTCCGTTCCAATAAACATGACTGATCCAGTACATGAATGATTGCTCAATGATGACTATTAAATAAATAAAAAAGCACAAAGCAGATGCTTTGTGCAAAATAGGGATGGCTAAATTACTATCAGGTTGAAGAGGTGATCAGAAAATGTTCCCATTCTATTACTTCCAGTTCCTTTTGAACTTAAAAGTCTCTTGAATATAACCATAAACGGACACAGGGGACATGATCATTTGATAGCCTAGAACGGATCTTGGGGTCAGACCCCCACTCAGCTAAAGTTTAAAGCGCTAAAGTGTGTTTGAAGAAAAGGAATGGAAAAGAAAGAATTTAACTTGCTGATAGGGTGGATGCAAATTTTGTCGAAGATTGATAGGTTATTGTATTTATAGAAAGTGTTAGAATGGGGTTGTAACTGAATATTGTGAGGGTGGCCGGTTGTTGATCTTCTTTTCCTTTTAAAGGGAAGGAGGTGATCGATCTGGAACATGTTCTTGAAATCTTACGAGAAATTCTAAAAGGGATATTGCGTGAAACTTGCGCATATTTCTATCGGAAAAACGTCCTAGAAGAAAGAAAACCACCCCGCGCCGTAGGAAGCAGAAGGGTGGTTCGCGCAAATAACTCTACATTAACAACCACCACCCTGACGGTAGCAGTTGCAAGGAGAAGTGTTAGCCGCACTTCTCTTTTTTATTATATATCCATTATAAACAAAAAAATTCCTTTATAAAAGTAAAAACGGGATTTTGGTTCAGCCTCCACTTCTCAGCTAAATTTCCACAATGGTTAATTTAAAATATTTATCGAAATAAGAAGGATTATAGGAGTTATTGTTGAATATTGTAATTGGTAATTTAATATAAGAGGAGGTTCCTAGCTAGTGTCCAGACCACATCGTATTTGGTATCCTGGGGCTAAGTATCATATTACAAACCGCGGCAATCGAAGGTCTTCGATCTTTTACGATGAACAAGACCATCTTGCATATTTAGAATTACTTAAGGAAGTCCGCAGTGTTTTTCCTTTCCATCTTCACGCATACTGCCTCATGACGAATCACATTCATCTCCTAATTGAAACCATCTATCACCATCCCAAACATATTATGAAAATGCTGAACTCCCGTTATGCCATGTATTTCAACAAGCGTCATCATCTTGTTGGACACCTTTTTCAAGGTCGATATGGGGCAGAACTCATTGATACCGCTGAATACCTTTTAGATGTTAGCAGATATATTCATTTAAATCCCGTAGAAGCGGGCATGGTTAAATCCCCTGAACATTATCCCTGGAGCACTTATTCCGCATATATATCAAACTCTCAAAATCTAGAAATCGTTACAACGAAAAAAATATTGTCCTTCTTCCCAGAGCCGCAAAAGGATCATTATCGTAAATTTGTTGAGGGGAAAATTACTGTGCCCTCTAATTTACCGGTTGAAATTGAATAGAGATAAAGATAGTAGGAGGTTTTTGTGTTGACGGTCATGATATCTAGTATTGGTTTAAAAGGCTTAGAAGGCTATCGTGTACAAGATGAATAAACAACCTTGTTGTCCCAGCACTATTCGGGGTAACACCAGTTTTTTAGCACATATTAACTAGGAAATCAGGTATACTTTTTATACACTTAAACAAAAAAATTAGAGGAGATTATATGGGGAAAATAGTATCTAGAGGATTGCTAGCTTTATATTTAGTGATCCTAATCTGGTTAGTGTTATTCAAATTACAATACAATATTGTGTCAGTATTTAATTATCAACATAGAAGTGTTAACTTGATTCCATTTGCTGCTCCTTCAATCGTAAATGGAAGTTTCAGCGAGATGATAGAAAATGTTCTAATCTTTATTCCTTTTGGCTTGCTTTTGAATGTCAATTTTAAAACAATTGGATTTTTACCTAAGTTTGCTTCTATACTGGTTTTAAGCCTTACTTTTGAATTCATTCAATTTATCTTCGCTATTGGTGCGACAGACATAACAGATGTAATTACAAATGCTGTTGGAGGCTTTCTTGGGCTGAAATTATATGGTTTATGCAATAAGTATATTCATAATAAAAAATTAGACAGAGTGATTATTTTTGTTGGTATACTTTTGCTCCTATTATTGCTCTATTTCCGTACCCATTTAAGAATTAAATATTCTTAGTTTATTTATCTCAATGGACCGCAACCGTACTGTCCAGGAACATAAGCTTCCCTCCCGAAGGGTAATGCCTTCAAATTGGGAGAAGGAAAATATTAGAGCTCGTTATGAGGATGCAGGGATTACTTTAATTCCTAATGATAAAGGATATTCATCTTTATTACGCTAGCTCCTGAACAGAAAAGATGAGGGAAAGCAATGAAAATATTGATCATTATTTTTATTGCTTTCCTCGATAGCTTATTTTCATCTTAGCACCTGCCAAATGCAAATTAATCCGTTACTAACTTGGTCTTTTCGAAAGAAGTTCTAAGTGTTTCAAACCAATATTTATAACCTAAATCATTTGGGTGACGGTCGTCAGAAAGGATGTCTTTTAAATTCTTTTTATTTTGTTTCTTCAGTTTGTCGATCCCAGAATATATATCAACAAAATTTAAATCCTTTTCTTTGGAGAAGGTTTTTAATTCAGTAGCATAATCTTTATAACGGTAACCTAATTTGTTTTTTCCTTTAGGAAATTTTTTTATGTCCGTGGGATTTGTTGACTGAATCACAATTAATGTTTTAGGCAGCTTCTTTTTTATTCTCTTTACAAAAGATAGAACATCTTTATTTGTTTGATCGATTGATACATTCTTAACATAGTTATTTATAATGGTTGGTTCAATCATAACCAGGTCAGGTTTGTCTTCTAAAACGTCCTTGATTTTATCTTCATTAACTAGACGTTGTGTGGTATATCCCCCAAAACTATTGTCTATTAAGGAAACAGACGCAATATCTTCTTGGCTATTCAAATAATTTTCGAGTAACCCCGTCCAATGCTTGTCTAGAGAGCTGGAACCAGTCCCTTCAGTAACGCCGCTTCTAAACACAGAAATCTTAACTTCACCTTCTTGATTTGATTTGTATTTCAACCAATCTAAAACACTATTTGACTTATTTTTCTTCATTGATGCCATTTTTTCCTTTTGTTCTTGTGCCTCTTGTTGTTGTTCTTGTTTAAATGCTGCTACTGCTTTTAAATGGTTTTTTTCTAATTTATTGTCATAGTGCCATTTGCCATAAGCCAAAGTGGCTGCTGTTAACAAAAATAAAAAAATGACGATCAAATTCTTCAACGATAATCCCTCTCCTGCATTTTTACTTATAACCAAAAATATACTTTATTCCTATATTACCAAGTCTTGATAGAATATCCTATACAAATTCTTGAGGGTCGTGGGGAAGGGAAGGAGCGGACCATGGGGATGCATGGGCTTTTTGTGCCAAGTTATGAATCATAGGTTCCGTAAAGGTTTATGTTTCGGTGACTTGCAATGGAAGGATGAACCGTTTTTAGGATATCAACACTTTTTCACTGGATATCAACAAATTTTGGCCCGATATCAACACTTTTTAGACGGATTTCAACACAAAATTGGATGATATCAACACTTTTTGGCAAGATATCAACACAAATTTGGGTTTTATCGACAATTTAAAATCTCCTTGCATCAAAATGTAAGGGGAGTGGCTGCAGGTGGAGACCCCATAAGGAGTCTCCACTACCTATTGCTGATTTATTAGATTTCTAGAACTTTTGGTTACCCAAAAGTGTATTCTTCATTTCTGAAAACAGTAGATGGAAGATTGTGACCTGCAGAGTCTGCTAAAAAGGAATACACAAGGACATCTTCAAGATCATCTTTGCTTCCTCTAATGATGACATCAAGAAAATCTTCTACTTGGAATCGTGGGGTAAACAACACAATCTTAGTCGTTCTGTTTGGTTGTAAAGTAACAGAAGTACGAGAGATTTCGACTAATTCATTTTGAGTTGGAAAAAAAGTGTTTGGACTTCTTCTTACAATCACCGTTACATTATTAACATGGTAGTGTGAGTCATTGTTTAACATGATGTTGAGAGCAGTTGGAACAATCCCATTTTCAGAAACCGGAACTCGAAACACCCCAGTAGTTTTATGAGCCATATAATCACCTCCATATGTTTGATACTGCAAAATATGTCGAAAAAATAGTTTTTGATTGGACAAATCTAGTATGGAAAATAAATGCGGGGTCAGACCCCCGCTCGGCTAAAATTTAAAGTGGTAAAGTGAAAAAATCCCCTGCTTCATTGAAGCGGGGGATTCTTATTGATTATTTGAGAAAGGAGAACTTTTTTACTTTGTAATTTGTTTTGTTTAGCTTATTGCCTACGGCGCAAACACCAGGGTGTGACCGCTTGAAAGAGATGATACAGTTTTTGCTTGATAAATTGGTACACTTTTTTCCAGTTTGAAACGTACATTTCTACGGATAGCCTCTTGTTTTGCTATTTCTAGAAATTAATTAATGTATGTTTCAGCATTATAATTATGAATCGCTACTCTTAAGAAAAATGTATATATGCTAATATTTATACACATTTGTAAAGTTATGTTTGCTGCACTAACGGGAGTTTAGCTGAAGAAGGAATGATATAATATTTATTAAGTTGGATTGTTTATGGTCATCTAGGTGGAGGAATTTGAATACCTTTTACGACCTATGTATTAAAATATTTAAGACAAAATAAAAAAATGGAGTAAATTTTTATGGGCAAAAGACTCTTTATTTCTGGAATTATTGCTGTAATTTTTTCCGTAGTTATCCGTTCCATACTTCGTTCTAATGGCATTCACAATTTTCTTAGCGAAAGTGCAACTGGTCAGGCTTTAATATTTTTGGTCATTTATTTATTGCTATCTTTGATTTTAAAAAGAAGGTCTGAAAGATAATACATATACATTGGTAAAATGTTGTTCAACTAACTGGTTGCTTATGTTCATTAACGGGGTTGCTGCGGCGAACGAATTATTATTTATATAAATACACAGGGAATGATTTTAATGATGAAAAAAAATAGGACATATTCGCCTAAAGTGTTTGAAGAAAAACCGACCAAGGGTGAAAAATTTCGTAGGTTTATTTATAACTTGCTTTCCAGTTGTTTAGGAGTTGGTTGTGCAATTCCGTTACTTTTCTCTTTAACAGTAATAGGACTTGTGTTTTGGCTACTATAAAGGGATGGTGAAGGGAAGTTTGTGAAATATTGTTCTTAAACTAATGGGTAGCATTACTTCAACAATGAGGTAATGCCATTTTCTTATTCAAGTAACTGGCAGTTTAGTGGAAGAAGGAACTTGATAACCCTATGCGAATCGTTATTTGTTCCTTCACAAAGCTGTTTTGGTATTTACATCCAAACACTGGGGATTCTAAAGAAAGTGGGTCAGGTAACTTTAGGAAGGATTGACGTTAATGTCCTTTACAATTATGTTCATGGGTACAACGTTTTTTATTTTGGTTACGCTTGTTCTCTTTATTACAGCTTGGCGAATAGGCGATTGGAGAAATTGGAGGAAATACTATTCCACTTTACAATATCTTTTAATCGTGGTCTTTTTGGTCAATATTCTTACGCATAATCACAGACTTTGGTTTTTTCATAAGACATTAATTATTCCTAACCATACTTTAATTGACTTGGCTATTGCGTTCACAAACCTTATTCCGATTGCCTTGCTTTATCTCTCACGATACCCTGACAAGGCAAGTTTGATTAGGCGGTTAGCTTACATAACATTTTGGGTTGTTGTCTGTACTTTAATTGAAACGATGTTCCTATTTTTGAAGGAAATAACTTATCACTATGGTTGGAATTTTGGGTGGTCAGTTGTAACTTGGATTCTCATATTTATTGGACTTCGTCTACATTATACAAAACCTCTATGTGCATGGATGCTCCTTATTACGAGTGTAATTTTTCTAATTGTCTACTTTAAGATTCCGATTACACAACTACAGTAACGCAACCATTAACTTTACCAATAGCCCAAATAGTGTTATTAAGATTTTCGTGTGAATTACATTTAAACTATTGGAGGCGATGCTTCAATAACGAAGGACGTTTTTTCTTATTGAAGTAACAGGGTAGTTTAGTGCAAAAAGGAAATCGAAATATATTTATAGGAATGGGGGAAAAATAGCAGAAACAATAAAATAAGGAATGGTTCGTACTAATGGATGGTAAAGAGCTATTATTTAAAGATGTACAAGATAAAAGGATGGATTTTATAAAGTCATTTCATGAATACTGGACTAATAATGCCTTTTTAACTTGGCAATGGTGGTTACTGTTATTAACAACAATTATCATGTGGATTATTTGGGTAAAGAACGTTGATAAAAAGCGAACTCAATTAATCTTAAACTATGGTTTAATTTTTGGAATCTTTTCGTTTATATTTGACATGGTTGGTACCAATCATGGTGCATGGGCATATCCGATTCGCTTGTATTGGGCTTTTATTCCACCTTTAGTGCCATTCGATTTAACTTATTTACCAGTAATATTTATGATGGTATATCAAAGATATGGGCAAAGATGGACCTATTTTCTTATAGCACTTTTCTTTACTTCTGTTGTTATATCATTTCTAATTGAACCGTTATTCCACATGATTGGAATTTATGTTATGTACAAATGGAAATATATTTATTCTTTTCCGATTTATATTTTTTTGGCATGTTTTGTAAAAGTTTTAGTTGAATTAATAAATAAAAAGTTACATTAAGGTAACTAAGAAACGACATTTTTATTTCAAAGACAAGTTTGTGAAAAATTGTACTTAAACTATCGGGTGCTTTAGTGAAACAAAAAATAGCTAAAAGAGCCTAAATTATGCAAGTTTTTATACACTACTTGTATATTCCGGCTCTTTTTATTTTAATAAAACACACTGCCATAAATAGCTTATATTAATCATAGAGATCACATTGGTTTTTATTCTAAATTCCAATTAATTGTGTCACTTAAATGAGCAAAAACTGAGGCCAGTGGGGTCAGACCCCCGCTCAGCTCAAACGCCCCATTGCTATAAGTGAAGTTTTTAACAAATATTTTAAAAATAAAATTAATTTTTATACATGTTATAATTAAATATGAATGTAAAAATAAGAGGAGGAAATATATTTTGAATACAAATCCTACCCCTATACACCCCATTGCATTTGAATTAGGTCCAATAAGTGTCCATTGGTACGGGATTATTATTGGTTTAGGTGCTTTGTTAGGTCTATATCTTGCAACTCAAGAATGTAAAAGAAGAGGAATTTCACCTGATATTCTGGTTGATTTAGTTGTATTTGCTCTACCTATAGCCATAGTTTCGGCTAGAATTTATTACGTACTATTCGAATGGAGTTACTATAAAAATCATTTAAGCGAAATCCCTGCTATATGGAACGGGGGTATAGCTATTCATGGGGGACTAATTGGAGCCGTTATAACAGCCATCATTTTTACTCATAAGAGAAAGATTTCTTTTTGGAAATTAGCTGATATTACAGCACCAAGCATTTTGCTAGGACAGGCAATTGGACGATGGGGGAATTTTATGAATCAAGAGGCTCACGGTGGTCCTGTTACACGAGCATTTCTTGAAGGCTTACACCTTCCTACGTTTATAATTAACCAAATGAATATTAACGGTACTTATTATCACCCAACCTTTTTATACGAATCTATATGGAGCTTAATTGGAGTATTGATTCTCATTTCTCTAAGAAAAGTAAATCTTCGCCGAGGGGAATTATTTTTAACGTATCTCATTTGGTACTCAATTGGACGATTCTTTATCGAAGGAATGCGGACTGATAGTTTAATGTTAACCGACCATTTAAGAATCGCACAGGTCATTTCCATCGTAATTATTACTGGAAGTATTTCTTTAAACCTCTTCAGAAGAATAAAAGGCTTTTCAAATAAAAGGTATTTGACTGACTAAAAGAGGGATAACAATGAAAAACAGTGACAAACAGACAATTGATTCAAAATATATACAGCAGCACTTAGCGAATGAACGTACTTATTTAGCCTGGATACGAACAAGCATTACGATTATTGGTGTAGGTTTTTTAATAACGAACCTTCACTTTTCCTCCATTACTGAAAACCTGGTAATGGGAGATCGATTAGCCCAAACCATTGGATTATTTTCTATTTTTGTTGGAATTTTGACATTATTGATGTCTACTATTGGATATTTTAAAAAAGGGAAAGATATTAACCAACAAACTTTTATATTCCCCCGATTATTAGTCATTTTTTTATCACTTGTGATGTTTCTTATATTTTTAATATTCGGTATTTATTATCTGTTTGCTTGGGGATTGATATAAGCCATAAATAATAAAAGGGATACTTATATTAAGTTATCCCTTTTGAATAACCCTTTATCGCTCTATTAAGCCAACAGCACGATTGATTTTTACAATTAAATAAAATTCTATACTGATAATGGGGATTGTTCTTTTGAAATCCCCATTTGTATGTTTATTAAATAATCAAGTTTTTGACTTATTTTAATAGTTTCTACAGAGGTAAGCCCATTAGACATCCCCATTGAAACCAGCTTTTTTCTTAAGATTTCAACGGCTACTTTAAATGGCAATACGTACATTTCAGGAGATGCTGTCACAACTGAAGGTTTTTATACACTTGTTGTAAGAGATGCTGCAGGAAATCAAACAACTGTTTCATTCACCATTGATAAGACAGCTCCAAATCCGCCATCAAATTTGAATGCTGTGACAACCAATGGTAACAAAGACACGAATGTTACCGGTTATGCTGAAATTGGTTCAAGTGTTAATGTTTACGTGAAAAATAACAACAATGGAACTGCAGGAGCATTAATTGGTACGGCAACAGCAGATCAAGCTGGAAATTTTACTATAAAAACTAATCCTGCTCAGAACAATAACACATTTCTTTTAGTAAGTGCTACTGACAAAGCAGGAAATACAAGCCAATTTGCTCAAGTGACGACGAATAAGTAAAAGTATTTTTCTTCATAAAATAAGGTCTTCCGCATTTTCATGGAAGACCTTTTTTAGGAATTTCGCACTCAGCTGTAAATAGCAGCCAAGTTTACGAAAACAGCCTTTGATAAAGACAACTAAATTACTTTTAATAAAAAATTTCACCTGCTATAACACCCAAAATAATAAGAATGTCTAATGTTACAAGTATCCTCATCCATAATTTCATAGCGTGAGATCTCCATTCTTTAATATTTTTATAAAGACCTAGGGAAAGACCAAGGGAACCGTCCCTGTGGAACCTTTTCTTTATCCTTTTCTTCCTTTCCTAAAACCCAAGTGAAAAACACCCAAACTATAGGATACAAACCCGAAAATAATCATAATAACTTCTTTTTGCGATTTCCATAGTAAGGACATATTGTACATAAAAGTACCTTTGGTATGCAAATAATAAAGATAGACAATTAGCAGAGATAGGAAAATAAGAAAGATAACCTTAAGTAATTGGGGAAAATTTACATTTTCTAGGTTTCAGCCATAGAATTCTCCTCTCGATTTTTAGTTAGAAAAATATAATTAATACTAATTATATAAAAAAACTCTAACAATATTATAGTGTCAGAGCTTTTTCAACATCTAAAAACTCTTTTGAAAGCTTGGGGTCAAACCCCTACTCATGCAATAATGAGCAAGTTCATCTTGGGGCAGGCAGGTTTTTAGGATATCGACACTTTTTCGCTGGATATCAACATAAAATGGGATTATATCAACACTTTTTGGTGGGATATCAACACAAATTCCGATTATATCAACACTTTTTACGATTATATCGACAATTTGAAAGATCCCCTCGTACTTTTACCAGTGGGGTCATACCCCCGCTCGGCTAAAGTTTAAAGTGGTAACGTAAAAGAATCCTCTGCTTCATTGAAGCGGGGGATTCTTATTGATTATTTGAGAGAGGAGAGCTTTTTTACTTTGTAACTTGTAATTTTGGGGTCAGACTCCCACTCAGCCTAATCCTAAGACACCAATCAAAGCGGCTCAAGAAAAAGAAACAGGGGATACCGTCCATTCAGGGGTGGCTTAGGTTTTGGGAGGTGAAATCACTAATAAAGAGTTTGCTTTTGTGTCCCATCTGTTTTTATTCTATATACCATTTTCTCCGTTCTTGTGTAATAAATCCAATCATCGAAAATGTTTATATTCGTTACAAAATGCTCATTTAAGAAAGTATTACCTGTTCCATCTAGTTTCATCTTGTAAAGATCTCCGCCAGGGACATCCACTGTGGCATAGTATATCCAACCGTTCGACACGTTGAAGGTTGAAGAAGGGACATCACTCAATTTTATTAGATTTGACCCATCCATTGTCATCTTATAAATTCTATTTTCATCCGCTGGATTTCTAAAATACATCCAATACCCATCTATTTGAAAATAGTAGGCACTTGTTTCATTTAATTTTGTTCGTTCTGTTCCGTCAATTTTTACTCTGTATGGTTTTTGGCTGTCCGATACATTTTGGTAGTAAATCCAATTACCGATTAGGTTAATGGCGGAAGTTTGATCATCATTTAATTTTATTCTTCCTGTTCCATCTATGTTTAATTTGTATAATTTGGCACCGTCGGACTGATTTGCATAGTAAATCCAATTGCCTGCAACCGTTACATTCGTTGAACTATCATCCGTTAATTTTGTCCTTTCCGTCCCATCTGTTTTTATTTTGTATATCTTTCCATTATCCCTTCCATTTCGATAATAGACCCATCCATTTAAAACATTCATATAGGTTGGATCATCATTTGCTGATAACGGTGTATCCGATGTTAAATCTGTTTTGATTTTAGACAATGTTCCGTACAATGCTGTGCCTTGTCGTTTATTATAATATAGCCAATCATTTTCTTTAGCCACTATACCGTTATTCAATATATTTCCTGTTGTATTCCCTAGCCCTCCCGTAGTTAATTCTTCTGTGAGAGCTAATAAATATTGATTCTCCTGGGTGAGGACATTCACTCTATTTTGCAATTCGTTATAATCAGAAGTGACATTAATTAACTGATTCGTTTCATCCCACACTACCTTAGCCCCCACCCTGCTGAACTCGGCAATTGGAACGTAAATAAACGGGTAGGTTGCACCTTCGGGTTTAAAATTAAGTACAGGATAGAGACCAGTATTAATATCTACACCATTCACAAGAATGGGTCTATCTGCTGTGTAGGCAGTAACAGGCTTGTATTGCAACTGCCTGACTTCCATACCCTTTTTTGCTGTTTGATTGGGAATCAAAAGTGTTTGCCCAACATATATGATGGGGGTCGAAAGATAATTTGTATGGGTAATACTTTCCACAGATGTATGGAACTTCATGGCTATTGAATATAAGTTATCACCTGGTTGAACAACATAACTAAGATTAAGGTTTCTGTTCATGATCGCACCCTCCTTATGACAGATTACATTATTTATCGTATTATTCTGTAAAAGAAAAAGTGCCTAATTGATTTTGCTTCCGTTTAGTCAGGGGTAAGAACCCCATTCATACTAAGTATCAGACCCCCGCACAGCTGGGAACCTTATGCCACGCATTTACCTTTAACGTTGGATAAAAATAATCATGTTTTAAATGCCATTTTGCATTCCATAACGAGCAATGGAAAGATATTGAGAACCAGAAAATTCTTGTGACTTTTCAAGGCCCACATTGTTATATATCTCCTTCATGGCGAGACAAATAAAGCAGTACCAACTTGGAATTATGTAGCAATCCATGTTTATGGACAAATGAAGATTATAGAAAATAAGCTAGAAATATTAAATTCGTTACATGATATGGTAAACAAATACGAGGAGCCTAAAAAGTTCCTATAACTTAAATGATGTAGATTCAACATTCATTGAGGGAATGAGCAAGGGAATAGTAGATTTTAAGATTGAAATTCAAAAATTGAAGGTAAAATAAAATTAAGTCAAAATCATAAATTGAACGCCAAAAATTAATTATTAAACAATTAGAAAGCTCTATAGTCCAAAATAATAAGGAAATAGCTGAACTTATGAAGAAAAACATAAAGTAAAAGACCAAATGTATACCCAAAACGTTTCAACCTAGGGTAAGACCTCCGGGACGGGGGTCGGACCCCATGCACATTATGGTAAGAAATTCCTTGTTCCCCAAAACGAAAAAATTGAACTGAATTCTCATAAATTACTGTAGAGATATAAATTTCCATTTTGGGATTACTTTAAAATATTAGCTTGATGGGTAGGGAATTCAGTCAACATTATGTTAAAACAGGTCACTTGATGGTAATAAAATACCACTAAGTGGCCTGTTTATTTTCTCCTACTCATACTCCCCCAAGGATTAAATGGATACCCTCGATATCAGCTTAAACTTCCACACCCAGCCAAATCATTAAATTAGTCTGCTGAAATTTACTATCCATAGCTGATTCGATTGTCCTCCATAAATCAAAGCATTTCTGAAATGGATCATAATTAACTCACCCAAATTTAAAGAATGATCTATATTTATTATAAATTTAATCCAAATCTCTTTAATTCAATGAAAATACTTTCCAACCGTTTTCCTTTTTCCGTTAACGTATATTCCACACGAGGGGGAACCTCTGGAAATACCTTTCTTTTCAATATCCCATGATTTTCTAGTTCCTTAAGACGGAGTGAAAGTGTTTTCGGGCTAATTCCATTCATTGATTTCAATAGATCGCTGAATCGCATCGTTCCTTCAATAAGCAAATCACGAATAATTAAAAAGGTCCATTTCGTCCCAATCACGTCAAGCGTTTTAGCAATGGGACAAGGCTCACCTGGTACTCCTTTGGTCAGTACGACTGGCTCAATAACATTCATCTGAAATATCCTCCCTAAAATTTTTTGAATAATTTACCTTATCATATCACAATAGTATATTTTCGGAAACTTTGTGAATTAAATACCACTACTTCCATAAAGGAATTTACTACATATATAATATCTGTGAACCTAATATTCCATCCTTAAATGGAGGAGGTGATCAAAATTAGTGCGAGAAATCAACGAAACAAACTGCTGTTAAGTATTACCATTGTCCTTGGGGCAATAATCATGGTAGCTGCATGTATCAAGACCAACACTGACTACAACTCTTCTAAAACAGCTCATGCGGACATTCAACTAATAAAGGATTTACCTCAACCAAAATCGATGACCATAGATTCGTCATTGAAATCAAAAGAAGCTACGGCCATGGTTCAAACCGCCCAACGTTTCTACGGATTCTGGAATACTGGCAATGAAGATCTTATTTTACAAGTGGTTGCCTCTAGCTTCTTCGATAACACACTGCCGAAGGGAAGACCTCAAGGTCCAGAGGGACTGGTCTTCGCTTCTCGCAACTTTCGTAAAGCTGTTCCTGATTTACAGTGTACTATTGAGGATTTAGTGGTATCCGCTGACAAGGTAACAGCTCGTCTCTCATTCAACGGGACATACAAAGGTGAGTTTATGGGAAAAACGCCAACAGGAAAGCCTGTTCATTTCTTTGCCATTGATATTTTGCATATCAGGAATGGAAAAGTCGTTGAGGATTGGCACTTAGAGGATAATCTTACATTAATGCAACAGCTGGGAGTAGTATCTGAAAATTGAACACCTAAGAGTTAAAGAGACTACAGAATGAAAGGAGCTAGAAAAAGATGAAAAATATACTTATTATTAACGGTCATCAGAAATATAGTTCAGCAGAGGGGAATTTGAACCAAACATTGATGGACAAGATGGTCAGTTTGTTAAGTGAAAAGAGCAATATAAAAACAACCATTATTCAAAACGGATATAAAATCGAAGAAGAGCAACAAAAATTTTTATGGGCTGATATTGTTATTTATCAGACACCTATCTATTGGTTTAGTGTTCCAGGCTTACTAAAGACGTATATGGATGAAGTTTATGCTTATGGTTTATTTTTTAAGGGTGCTGATCAGTATGGAAGAGGCGGTTTATTGAACGAAAAGAAATATATGTTTTCGACTACCTGGAATGCTCCAGAAAAAGCATTTAACGATCCAAGTCAATTTTTTGAAGGGAGCAGCCTAGAAGATGCATTAAGCCATTTACATCGTATACAGAAATTCCTCGGAATGAAACCTTTAAAGAGTTTTACTTGCTATGATGTAATCAAAAATCCGAAGGTTGAAAAGTTTGTATCCGAACTTGATATACATCTGAAAGAGGTATTGAACTATTAATCTATTAAGTAAAATCATGTGGAGGTAAAAATATGTTAAAAGATAAAAAAGTTGTAATTATCGGTGGAAGCTCTGGGATTGGTTTGGAATCAGCTAAACAGTCTATAGCCCAAGGGGCAGAAGTAATCATTGCCAGCCGTTCCGAAGATAAATTACGGAATGCAAAAGAGCAGCTAGGTGATAGGGCTACGGCTTTTACGCTAGATACAACACAAGAACAGCAAGTCCAGTCTTTCTTTGAAAAAGTCGGCAAGTTCGATCATCTTGTGGTAAGCGCGGCGGAAACATCCGGCGGGTCATTTCTTCAAACGGATACAGCCCAAGCACGTCAACTGTTTGAAAACAAATTTTGGGGTCAATATTATGCAGCGAAATACGGTGCTTCAAAAATTTTACCAAACGGTTCAATCACTTTATTCTCTGGGGTTGTAGCCTACAAGGCTATGGTTGGTTCAGCAATTCTAGGTGCTGTCAATGCGGCTGTTTCGAATCTAGGCCAGACCTTGGCATTAGAACTTGCTCCGATCCGAGTGAACATCGTTTCACCCGGTATAATTGATACACCTTCCCGTAGCAAAATGCCAGAAGAAGTTCGTAATAATTTCTATGCTAATGTTGAAAAGAAACTTCCTGTGAAACGAATAGGAAGAGCTGAAGAAGTTGCACAAAGCGTACTATACTTGCTACAAAATAGTTTCGTGACGGGAACCGTTCTTCATGTAGAAGGCGGTCACATTTTAACTTAAGCCAGCAGCTGAGGAAAAATAATATCTACTATACAAGAAAAACGCTATTCTTTTTGTAGAACTATACGAAAGGATGGTGTTTTTTTATGAATCTTTCCATCTCTGAGGAGCTTTACCTTTTTTCACAGGAATTACACCGATATATGTCACCACAAGCCCTATGTAATCTGGAGTCGGTTTGGTGAAAATGAACCATGGGGACGGTTCTACCGTTTTTTTTTGGTCCAGAAATGAATAAAATAGACCACCGGAACCGTCCCTATGGCATTGAAAATCATAAAGTTGAAGAATGATTAAAACCAGTAAACAAAAACCCTCAACACCTGGTTGGGGGTTTTTGTTTACTTATGGCACGAGGAGAATCCTGACCTATATTTTTATAACTTGTCCTATTCTAAATCGCTAATAACCAATTTTAAGAAAATATCTGCTCCAGGAACAATATTGATCGAATCAATTAGTGAAACAGCAACATTAGTGCCTTCAGGGGCATAGCCAATCAAATAGTTTCCTGCAGGTAAATTAAATAGGCGAAACATTCCATCTCCTTTTGTTTGATATTCACGAGCTTCCTTATCAGTTTTATTATTGAATGCAATGATTGTAATATCTTCAAGCGGTTGATTATTTTCATCAACAGCTTGGCCATAAAATGAGCCAAGAGCCTCGCTGTCAATATTCTCTTTTCCTTTGAGTACATTTACTGCGTTACTGGCATTTAGTAGCCCATATCCGTAAAAAGGCATCCATTTTTTTTGGTCGGTCTCGAGATTACGTGCTGATTGTTGAATAGCTTGGATAATTTCCTGATTGGTTGCTTGTGGTTTAATCGCTCGAAGCATAGCAGCTACACCGCTTACAAAAGGAGTAGCCATTGAAGTGCCTTGCATGGTATCATATTTTCGGCGTAAATCGGGGAGGGGATAAGTAGGGGTTGTCGATAAAATTGCGGTCCCTGGTGCAGCGATTCCGACATAAACACCCCAGTTAGAAAAAGGGGCTAATTGATTATTTTTGTCTGTTGCACTAACGCCCAATACAAAATTATAAGCAGCGGGATAGCTTGGCCTCTCATGTCCTTCATTCCCTGCAGCAGCAACGATTATAACTCCATTTTTCCATGCTAATTCTATGGCATTTTGCTCAGCTTGGTTATAACATGGACCGCCTAAACTCATATTCATTACATCGGCCCCTTTTTCTATTGCATATAAGATTCCTTCAATTAGGGCCTCTGAAGTAAATTCACGGTCTCCGAGTTTAATAGGAATAATGGCTGCGGTATTATAGCTGGCACTTGCAATTCCAATTTTATTATTTGTAATTGCAGCTGCAATTCCTGCTACATGTGTACCATGCCCCTCTCTATCAATATAATCATTTGGATTATCAGATCCAAAATTGATTGGATCAATAATTTTTTTTGCCAAATCGGGATGATTCGGATCAATTCCGGTATCCAAGATGGCAATTTTGCTTCTTAGTTTAATACATTTTGCTTTATCAAAGGCTCGTTCTGGTTTAATTCTTCTTAACCCCCACTGGCTTTGTAAACCGTCATTTGTTGTGTTTAAAGGCTCTTCGTAATAGGGATCATTTGGCTTACAGTTTGGTTTTCGCAAACAGTTAAAATCAACAAATGTCACATCCGCAAGCGCCATATACATTTGTCGGTATTTTTCTTCCTCTCCTTTCGGTACTTCAACAACCTCAACGTTTAGTTGAGGGAATTTTTTTATACATTTAACACCAAATTGCTGGTGGATCATGTCTCTAGATTTCGTAGAGACATGGTCCCGAAAACCTATTAATAATTTTCCTTGTTCTATCAAATTCGTTTCCCTTCCTTTCCTATTTATTCCAAGAATAGGGTATTCGGATAAATAGATTTTAGGAACGGCGAAAAACCATGATATCGTGTCCAAATGGTAATTATATTAACATTTTAAGTAAAGAACGAAGAATCGTGGGGTCAGACCCCCACTCAGTTTGGGAATTTAGTTAAGATCATTAAAGTTCGAATATAAAATCCCTTGTTCATCTTAAAGATTGAGAGGGGATTTTTTATTTTGAAATTTAGTATTCACCTTTAGATTGTAATTACAAAGTTGAGTGAAAGAATTTCTTTAGTGAATGAGTGTGGCCAATTACATATGTTTTGTAGGAGAATTTGACAATCTTCTTGCTTGATTCCTTTAAGAAACCTATATATGAAAAGGGTTTGCCCGGTTTCTAATCAAACGTTTGTGTAGAGGACCATTTTGTCGAAAACGGTATAATTTGTGGCGCAAAGTCATTTTTTTGATAGTTTAGGAGATTAACCGGGAAAAGGTAAACGAAATAATCGACAAAAAATTTCCTCGGAAACTAGACTATGTTCGTTTTTCAAAAGGCTTTGATATGGTTTTAATCAAACGTTTGATTGAAAAAATGCGTATCAGAATTTGTCGGTTTATACGGATTAGGAGCTTCATGATCATAAGTGGCGGTTCAATTTCTTTGGCTGATTGATTATCCAATACAAGATGAAGAAGAGCGAAACCAGAGGAATTTAGGCTATAGAAGGCTATTGATAAATGGGGGCACCTACAGCTTTCTAGTCAATAAAAGGGAAATGAATCCGCGAAATCCTATTTTCTGTAATATTGAGGTATTGGATAAAAAATTGAATGTTCACTTACTCCGCATATGTCACGTAAATAATTCATAATTTAGGTCAATTACCCAAGAGCTTTCCCCGAAGAATGAATATACTCTAGTGCAAAATAAAATGAGGGGGATAAAAGTGATTCCATATAATACTGTAAATTATATTGCCCATTCAATAGATGAAAGGATTCGCCCTGGCATTGGTTTAGGGGGGCCAGGATCAGGATTTGGTTATGCTCCAGGACTTGGTTTAGGAGGACCGGGATCAGGACTGGGTTTTGGTCCAGGACTTGGTTTTGGTGCCCCAGGCTTTGGACCTGGATTTCATCCTGGTATTGGTTTAGGGGGACCAGGATCAGGATTTGGTTATGCTCCAGGTCTTGGATTAGGCGGACCAGGCTCAGGTTTAGGTTTTTACCCAGGACTTGGTTTTGGTGCTCCAGGATTTCCGCACCCATACCCATATCCATACTATTACTAGAAAATTATCACTATTAATAAACAGTTTCGTTAATGATTCTACGGAGCTGTTTTTTATGTTTCAGCTAATCCGAAATCAAAATCGGAATCTTTCAGTTTAACCGTAGGAAGGGCTTTTGTGCACGAATTCCAAAAAGTAAATCCCGTAAAACAATTGCTTATACAGAAAATGGACTTCCAGTTGGGCTATTAAAAGATAGAAAGGCATTTTACATTCAAGCTGCTGGTGGTTTTATTGGGAAGAACCGTCCCTGTGGTACTTTTGCATACATAGACAGTCGCCGTTACATGAGGATGGACAACCTCGTATTATATATCGATGCAAAAGAAAGGATGTGTTTAAAATAAATAACTGTCCAAATCCGGGTCCACATCAAGATTGGATTCATCAACCTAGTAACACTTATTTCTTATTAGGGGACTATAATGCCAACTACAATATCTATCCATACGAGGTTGATCCCGAAATCGAAATTGTAATCAAAGGACAATATCCATATGCCAGATATTTTTCTTTCAATATAGCGGGGCAATTCAACCTCGGCGTAGGTACGGTAGTTGACCGAGAGTTAATCCCCGATCCCGGAAGTACAAATCCCTTTTTGCCTGGTGCGAATTGGGATGCAAAAAATCGCAACTATACCTTGAAAATCCGCTTTACCGCCCCACCCAATGGATCTGATCCCTTTGTTCCAGGTGCAGGGAATAACATTATGTATGCTGGTACTTTGGCTAATGGCATGCCCACTAAACGGGGGTTCATCATCTATAGGGTCTATGTACCGAGTATTGGCTATGATACAACAGGAGGCGTAGGACTTCCCTTCATCACTTACTGTCCAGTAAAAATGGATAAAAGACATCAACCTCATCCATCCAATGATTGCAAAAATAGTTCTGCCCCATCTTACTGTACAAGCCAGCAGCAAAATCATTACCCTGATGATATGGGATTTGAGGATTATTGTACTAACAATAATTATGATCATGACCATTCAAGAAATCACCATTATAGGAAGGATAGCCATGCCTGTGAATTAACCTGGAAAACGCTAAGCGAAATAAGAGAGTTATTACAACCTGAAGGCAATACGGTCTACATCATTTCAGAACAAATTAACAGAGACCCAGGTCGACTGTTGTATCTTCGCTGGAAAGCCCCTACGTTCCCAGATACGTATCATAATATGGGAATTGTGGGCGATGAGGACATGCGATACTGGAGTATGAGTTTTATAACACCTGGAGGTCTTTTAGGGCTCTATACAATCTCAGATTTTCAGACGATTATTGATAAAAAGGGGTACGTAAATCTTGTTATTAGTTTCGGAGCCCCGCGTCCATCATCCGTCACCACCGAAAATGGCTTTACCTGGGTGGACGCCAGCCATCTTCCTTTAGTTCCTCTATTCCTTTTCTACAGGAATAACCAAGTATCACAGTCTTTCCCTTATACAGCAAAGGATGTTCCCGCTGGTGAAACAGTTCCGCCGAACGTGATGGGAAAATATTATCCATGCGGTAATTATGTAAATTCTAACTATTTTAATTCATGCTGCTGGGATCATGATCATACTGATTCATGTTGTGATAAGGATTACTATGAAAAATAACTAAAATGTTTCTATATTGAGATACCGTGAAAAAGCCACCTTTTTTTAGGTGGCTTTAAAGATGGGGTTTCAAAATAAGCTTACGCTTTACTGGTACTACTCCTTTTTGCAGCTTTTTTCAATTTCCTTGCGAACCACCGGAGCTACCTCTGTGGCTAATAGCTCTATGCTTTTAGCCACGTTTTTAAACGGCACACCACCAATGTCAATTTGAGCTAGGAAGCGTTGATGCCCAAACAATTCATATTGACGGAGAATTTTTTCAATCATTTCTTGGGGACTTCCGACGAACAAGCTGTTATTTGGACTAACCATTTGTTCAAAATCAGCTTCAGAAATATTGGTTAGCATCCCGTTTTTCATAAAGGACTTGAAATAATTTTTATAATAAGGATAGAATTCTTTCTTCGCTTTTTGAGATATTTTACTAAGGTAACCATGTGCACCAACTGCCACCTTAAGTTTTGCTGGAATGTGTCCTGCCTTTAATCCTTCACACCGATAGGCTTCAACGATTGGTTTAAAATAGCTAGGGTCTCCTCCTAGCACCGCTAACATTAACCCTTGTCCCAGCCTGCCTGCCCGTTCTGCACTTTCTTGTGAACCTCCAACACCAATCCAAACGGGGATTCCCTGTTGAATGGGCCTAGGAGCAATCTCCGCGCCTCTAAGCTCTGAGCGGAACTGACCTTTCCAGGTAATCCGCTCATTCTCGTTTAGTTTTAATAATAGTTCGATCTTCTCTCCGAATAAATGATCATAGTCATCCAAGCTATATCCGAACAGTGAATATGATTCCAAAAAAGCCCCTCTTCCTGCGACTAATTCCGCACGGCCATTTGAAATAATATCTAATGTTGCAAAGTCCTCAAATAATCGGACCGGATCTGCTGTACTTAAAATAGTCGTGGCACTGATTAACTTAATTTGGCTGGTTACTTGAGCAATCGCGGCTAATAAAACCGGTGGTGATGATACAGCAAAATCTAAACGATGATGCTCACCAATTCCAAACACATCCAGTCTTGCAGCATCTGCCAGCTTGGCTGCCTCTATAATTTCATTTATACGTTGTTTTGCACTTATGAATTGACCAGTATGAGGATCGCTTAGAAGTTCTCCAAAAGTATAAATACCCATTTCAAATCCAGAATCATTTAATTTGATTTCTTTCCCCATAAGTCTCCTCCAACAAAGGTTATTGGGATTTAAGCGGAACTTACTCATTCGCTAATTATATATATACGATGACTTCTTTGGCCAATACACAAATTATTGAAGAGTGGCTGATATACCACTCTTTTTTTACCTTTATTGGCTTTAAAATAAGTAAAACAACTAGTAAAGAGAAGTCAGTGGAATGAAATGAAGGATACTTTTTATCCACACCTGAAAGAAGTATTATTCCATCAGAATTTTGATTATTTAATGTCATTGGATAGAAAAATAGAGAGTTTTCGTAGTCTTGGGGTTGAACACTTATATGTTGTTCACTTCGACCAGGAGTTTGCAAATCTGGAACAAGAGGTTTTTGTTCAAAACTATCTTCTTGCTTTTAATGTAAAAGAAGTGGTTGCCGGGTTTGATTTTACCTACGGCAGGAAAGGGATAGGCAACATTAGGACTCTAGAGGCGCATGGAAGAGGTAAATTTCGAGTAAGTAGTGTTGCAAAAGTGGAAAGGTACGGAAATAAAATAAGTTCTACGCTGATTCGGGACCTTCTAAAAACGGGTGCAGTTAGTCATATTGCTGGCTATTTAGGAGGAGATTATGAAACTGTATGCAAGGTACCGCAGGTGGTAAGGCAATCAGATTTTCGTATATTCAAGAAGACAGAACTTGAATTCTCTTCGTTAACCATGCTGCCAACAAGCGGGTTTTATGAAGTTGAGTTGTCAGCTGGAATGCATAGGTTCAAAACGGTCTGTCAAATCATTGAAAGCCATAGTAATTATGCTGTAATGGAATGCGAACTCCCTAAGAATTTAGCACTCAAGAAAGATAATCAGATTACGATTAAGTGGCTGCGTGATTGGTCTGAAGTGCTCCTATTGCAAGGAACCACACAATTGCCGCTGGTAATTGTGTGGCTTTTTTTATGTAAAAAAAGTAGGCAAAGGTTTTGAAACTTTGGCATTATGTATTAATTGTATTTTTAGGTGGAGGCTGTTACGGAGTATTATCAACATTTGTCAAACTTGCCTACTCAGCAATTTTTCAGCGTCAGAGGTTACAGGCGGACAATTCTTTTTCGGAACACTGCTGATTTGGATCGTTTTTCTGTTTACAAATAAGGAAAGAGTATCGTTTAAACAAATCTTCAAACTGCTATTATCCGGAATTCCGGTTGGCTTAACAGGTATATTTTATTATCAGTCACTGCAAACACTTGATGCTTCATTAGCGATTATTTTTTTATTTCAATTTATATGGATGGGTACCCTTTTTGAGTGGATCTTTCATAAGAAAAAGCCTTCCAAAGAAAAGCTTGTTTCGATCGCCATCCTTCTCATTGGTTCAGGTTTAGCTGCAAATATTGCTTCACAAGGGGGAGCCGCTCTCTCGTGGCAAGGAGCGATCTGGGGATTGCTTGCTGCTTTCATGCATACCACCTTCATTTTTCAGAGTGGTTCCGTTGAGAAAGATACTCCTCCCGTGTTAAAAAGTGCTCTTCTTACTACCGGTGCATTAATCGTTGTATTTGTATTGTATCCACCAACCTTTCTATTCGACTTTTCTGTCTTAGAGGTCTTGGCGCCATACGGGCTATTTCTTGGTTTATTTGGAGTTGCTCTTCCACCGCTTTTATTTTCAATTGGAATGCCTCGTATTGGACCGGGGCTTGGCACCATATTAGTTGCTTCCGAACTTCCAGTAGCCGTTACCATGTCTTCATTCATTTTGTCGGAACCCGTAAGTTGGACTCAGTGGATTGGAGTATTCCTCATATTAGGAGGGATTATAAGTGGGAATGTCCGGTATGGCAAAAGAAAAACCGCTTCTTATGATGAACAAGAGATGGCAGATGGCCCATTGAATGGGGGGACAATCTCTGATCTGTGAAGTTTAAGTTGAATCATTTTTAATGTGCAAAATTAGTAGAGCCGTAGGTTCATACCTATAAAACGCTTGGACTTTAACGTAAGGGGAGGAGCTATAGCAGCTTGCTCCTCTTTTCCTGTTTAATTTATCTCTTTTGAGGTTAATATCCCGACTTCTTTCCAATGCCGACCATATATTTGATTTCAATTTTTATTTAACTACTCTGCTTCGAGTGCTTAAAATGGTTGATTATATGTTTAGCAGTAAAGCTATCAAAGAAGATGGGGGTTTTCGGAAATGTTTGAGAAAATATTGACAAAATAGGGCGGAGAATATTAATATTCTATATGTTAACCTATTTATTATTTTGGTTAACATATATGATGCTGTAGTTAAAAATGTGAGGGTTTATGTTTTATGGAAGATATACTTTGAAAATTATTAGAAAGTTTGGACAAAAGATATGTTAAAAGGCCCCCTTATTAATGAATAAGGATTCTTAAACAAACACTAAGGTTAGGAGGTTAGTGGGTTTGATCGAGGAAAACTTTTTTAGTGTTAGAATGAGAGCTTCCAATAATGGAGCACATGAACAAGGTGGGAAGCATATATCTGGTGGCGAACTAATTTCAACTTACGGTAATTTAAAAAATGCAGTTAATGTCCTGCTAGAAAAAGCTTTATCCCATTCAAGAGGCAACCCGGATTTTATGCAGATCCAATTTGAAAAAATTGATCAACCTATTACAAGATTGAGTCCATTACATGTTGGGACTAATGAAGTGAAATCGGTAGGAGAAGGTCAATTAGTCGCTCGGAATCTTTTAGAGAAAGCAGGGGTTCCAAGTGAGAGCATTGAAAAAGCATACCAGCAAATAACTGAATTTTCGGAACCTAGAGGGGCAATTTTATTCGATGTTCGGTCTGGTATACGAATTGATGAACGAAACGAAAAAGGCGTTCGGGTCTCCAGAGTGGACTGGTTGACCACGAATTTTGAACAATGGGCTGATTATTACAAAATGATTCAAAGTCATAGAGTTAAGGAGGCGCTGGTGCTCGCGACTAAGGTGTGTGCACATCCAGTAACTGTCGCAGAATTATGCTGGTCAGATGATCCAGAATATACCACAGGTTATGTAGCAAGTAAAAAGCTGGGCTATCAGCGGATTACGAATCTAAAAAAATATGGTGATGAACTCGGGTGCCGAATCTTTTTTGTGGATGGCTTAAGTGATCTTCATTCATATATAGACTACTTAGAAAAACAGCCAATATTCGTTCAATGGGAGGAAGAAAATGCCACACGAGTTAATTGAAAAAAGTAAAAAGTATCTTTGGTTACCGTTCACGCAAATGAAAGATTATGACGAAAATCCTTTCATCATTGAGAGTGGGAATGGCATAAAAGTTAAAGACATTGATGGCAAGGAATATTATGATGGTTTTTCTGCACTTTGGCTTAATGTTCATGGCCACAGAAAAAAAGAATTAGATCAAGCGATTAAGAAACAGCTTGATAAAATTGCCCATTCTACCTTGTTGGGGATGACAAATGTCCCGGCCACAGAACTTGCTGAAAAACTAGTAGAATTAAGTCCTGAAAAGCTAACACGCGTCTTTTATTCAGATAGTGGAGCAGAGGCAATGGAAATTGCACTTAAGATGGCCTTTCAATATTGGTTGAATATCGGAAGACCGGAGAAACAAAAATTTATTGCGATGCAAAATGGCTATCATGGAGATACGATTGGAGCCGTTAGCATTGGTTCTATCGATCTTTACCATCAAGTATACGGGCCCTTAATGTTTGAGAGTTTTAAAGCACCCATTCCTTATGTTTATCATTCTAAGAGTGGCGATCCTGCACAGTGCCGCGATGAATGTTTGGATATTCTAGAACAGCTGCTGATTGAGCATCATCAAGAAATTGCTGCACTTACCATTGAATCAATGATCCAAGGGGCAGGCGGAATGATAGTCATGCCAGAAGGCTTTTTGTCAGGTGTACGAAAGTTATGTACAAAATATGATGTCTTAATGATTGTGGATGAAGTGGCCGCCGGCTTTGGGCGTACAGGTAAAATGTTTGCCTGTGAACATGAAAGAGTTCAGCCTGATTTAATGGCTGTTGGGAAAGGAATTACCGGAGGCTATTTGCCAATTGCTGCAACCTTAACAACAGAGGAGATCTACAATGCTTTCTACGATGACTATGATAAATTAAAAACCTTGTTCCACGGCCATTCTTATACGGGAAACCAGCTGGGCTGTGCCGTTGCTCTTGAAAATTTACGTTTATTTGAGTCGGGAAACATTGTCGAAGAAGTAGCAAAGAAGGCAGAGTATCTTCATAGCCTGTTTGAAGAACTGCGATCTCTTCCGCATGTAGGAGAAATTCGGCAGCTTGGTTTTATGTGTGGAATTGAACTTGTTCACTCAAAGGAAACGAAGGCGCCATTTCCTGCTGAAAAGCGGGTGGGATATCAGGCCACATTGAAAATGAGGGAACTTGGGATGCTGACAAGACCGTTGGGTGATGTCATTGTCTTTATGCCCCCGCATGTAAGCACAATGCAAGAACTTAAAGAAATGGTTACGATTATGAAAGAAGCCATTGTAGAGGTCACAAATGGGGCGACAAATGTTGGAGCTTGATGAGTGGTTAAGCAAGCGAATCGAAAAAACAAAAGAGGCAGGTTTGTATCGGAAATTTCGGACGATGAATACGGCTCCACAAACCCAAATGATGATTGATGGTCAGCGTCAGCTTGTTTTTTCATCCAATAATTACCTGGGACTTGCGGACGATCAGCGCTTAATTAATGCTGCAGAAACGATTCTGCACGAATTTGGAGTCGGAAGCAGCGGATCAAGGTTAACAACAGGCCATACGGATTGGCATCAAAGGCTTGAAGAGAAAATCGCCCGGTTAAAGCAAACGGAGGCAGCCCTCCTGTTTTCCAGTGGTTTTTTAGCAAATGTCGGAGTCCTTTCTTCCTTACCTGAAAAAGGAGATGTTATTCTAAGCGACAGATTAAACCATGCAAGTATTATTGACGGGTGCCGTCTTTCAAAAGCGGACACTGTTGTTTATAACCATATTGAAATGAAAGACCTTGAAGAAAAATTGAAAGAAACAGCTTCCTATCAAAGGCGATTTATTGTAACAGATGGTGTTTTTAGTATGGATGGGACCATTGCTCCTCTTGATCAGATGATCCCACTTGCGAAACAATATAATGCCTTTGTGATTGTTGATGATGCACACGCAACAGGTGTTTTAGGAGAAAAGGGCAGAGGCACAAGTGAATATTTCGGTGTCCATCCTGACGTGGTCATAGGAACATTAAGTAAAGCTATTGGGACGGAAGGCGGCTTTGTTGCAGGTTCGAAGGTATTGATTGACTTTCTGCTCAACCATGCGAGAACCTTTGTTTTC
Source organism: Neobacillus cucumis (assembly GCF_016107705.1). The sequence goes on along the minus strand of NZ_JAEHGC010000004.1, from coordinate 8,025 downwards.
CAAACAGCCATGCCCCCAGCAATCTGTGCTGCTTCCTATGCTGCACTTGAAATCATTGAAGAAAGCAATGGAAAACGTCAGCGATTACTTTCTAATGTAAAAAAAATAAAAAGTAGTTTAGAAGAAATGTGTTTTATCGTGAAGGGAGATCTTACTCCGATTATTCCTGTGATCATCGGAGAGCCCGAAGATGCGGTGAATTTTTCTGAAAAGCTGCTGGAAAGTGGAATTTTTGCTCCTGCAATCCGTCCGCCAACCGTACCAAATGGAGAAAGTCGTATCCGGTTAACGGTAACCTCTGAACATAGTACAAAGGAAATAGATTACTTGTTGGAATGTTTTCATTTTATTGGAAAAGAGCTGAACATGATTTGATAAACGGAATTTTTGTAACAGGAACAGATACAGATGTAGGAAAAACGATGATATCCAGCGGACTAGCAGCGGTTTTAAAAGAAAAAAAGATAGATGTAGGTGTATTTAAACCATTGTTAAGCGGTATTGCCCGTGAAGATCCCATAAGTGATACAAGCTTGCTGAAGCAATTATCCCAAACATCTTTATCCTATGAAGAGATTACCCCTTTTGAATTTAAAGAACCGCTTGCTCCCTTCGTGGCAGCGAAGCTTGAAGGGAAAAGCGTCAAGCTGGAAGAGGTATTAATTCATTGGGAAAAGATTAGAGGAAAACATGAGTTTTTCATCGTTGAAGGTGCCGGGGGTATTTCAGTGCCATTAGGTGAACGTTTTTTGGTTAGTGACTTGATAAAAGCTTTACAGCTGCCTATTGTGATTGTAGCCCGGCCAAATCTTGGAACAGTTAATCATATTTTTCTTACGGTTCAATATGCAAAAAGTCTGGGTCTTGCCATTGCCGGGATCGTGATAAATGGGATCAATGAGCACCCTGATTTAGCCGAAAAAACGAATCCGGAATTAATTGAAAAGCTATGTGGCGTGCCTATTTTAGGAATTACGCCCAAACTGAAAGAAATCTCAAACGAAAACATTAAAAAAATGGTAGAAAATTACATAGATGTGACTTTACTTATAAATCAATTGGAGGTAGTAAAATGAATAAATGGATGACACTTGCAGATCAGGTATTAGAAGGGAAAGAAGTAACAAATGAAGATGCTCTTTCTATTTTAGAATGCCCAGATGATAATGTCCTATTGCTTATGCATGCGGCTTTTCAAATTAGAAAGCGCTATTATGGGAAAAAGGTAAAACTTAATATGATTATGAATGCGAAATCTGGACTATGTCCGGAAAACTGCGGCTATTGCTCTCAATCTTCGATTTCTTCTGCGCCGATTAACGCCTATCGAATGGTAGATAAGGATACCATTCTTGAAGGAGCAAAGCGTGCCTATGAATTAAATGTAGGGACATATTGTATCGTTGCCAGCGGCAGAGGGCCTTCAAATAAGGATATCGATCATGTAGTGGAAGCAGTAAAAGAAATAAAGGATTCCTATGGATTAAAGGTTTGTGCCTGCCTCGGCCTGTTGAAACCGGAACAAGCAACGCGGCTAAAAGAAGCCGGTGTGGACCGTTACAACCATAATATCAATTCATCGGCCAGCAACCATGCCAATATTACAACTTCACATACGTATGATGATCGAGTAAATACAGTTGGAACAGTAAAAGAATCCGGCATGTCTCCATGTTCCGGCGTGATCGTTGGGATGCGAGAAACAAAACAGGATGTCGTGGATATGGCAAACAGTTTAAAGGCCCTTGATGCGGATTCGATTCCAGTTAATTTCCTTCATGCCATTGATGGTACGCCACTGCAAGGGGTAAAGGAATTAAATCCTCTATATTGTTTAAAGGTGCTTGCATTATTTCGCTTTATCAATCCAACAAAGGAAATCCGCATTTCAGGCGGACGGGAAGTCAATCTTGGTTCCTTGCAGCCATTAGGACTCTATGCAGCCAACTCTATTTTCGTGGGTGATTACCTAACAACAGCTGGACAGGAGGAAATAGAAGATTATAAAATGCTTCGTGATTTAGGATTTGAAGTAGAGTCTGTTGAAGAAATGCAAGCTAGTTTAGCAGCAGAAAAATAAAAAAATAGCATAAAAGTTTTACAGAGATGGGAGTGACTCATCCTGTAAAAAGATGTGAGTGTATACTAGGGAGGCTATCATGACAACAGATTTAAATCAAACCATACCACTTTCATTTACTACCTCTGAGTTTTTTCAAAATCCATATCCATTTTACGAAAAGCTTCGATCTATTCATCCTATCTATTATGGAAACTTGTTAAAATATCCGGGATGGTACGTGACAGGATATAAAGAAGCGATAGCCATTCTTAAAGATACTCGATTTAAAAATCGCATCCCGCTGCCCCAGACTTCAAAAAAATATGAGCAGCTAAAAAACATCCAAAATAACATGATGCTTTTTAAAAATCAACCTGACCATAAGCGGTTACGCTTTCTGGTTAGTAACGAATTCACTCCTGGAATGGCGGAACAACTTCGTCCTTACATGCAAGAAACGGTAAATGATTTATTGCAACAGGTTCAAAATCAGAAGTCAATGGATGTGATTTCCGATTTTGCCTTTCCTTTAGCGAGTCTCATTATCGCAAAAATATTAGGAGTACCCGTGGATGAACGGCCCCAGTTTAGAGAATGGGCAGCAATCTTAGTCCAAACCATTGATTTTACGCGTTCGAGAAAAAATTTAAACAAGGGGAATGATATTACAATCATCTTAAGGAATTATTTTAAAGAGCTGATAGAAAAACGAAAACAAAGCCCTGAAGAGGACCTTATCAGCCTGTTAATAAAAGAAGAACAACATGGGGACAGGTTAACGGACGAAGAATTACTTGCAACCTGTATTTTACTTGTTATTGCTGGTCATGAAACAACTGTTAATCTCATTAGCAATTCGATCCTTGCTTTATTGGAAAATCCTCATCAGATGGTGGAGCTAAACGAAAACCCATCGCTTATAGAAAATGCCGTAGAGGAGTTTTTGCGTTACGAGAGCCCAACACAAATGACTTCTCGGATTGCATCGGAGGATATCGAAATCGATCAAACAACTATTAAAAAAGGCGATCAAGTCTATATTCTTTTGGGTGCTGTAAATCGAGATCCCAATAAATTTGCTGATGCTCATTTACTTGATATCACTAGGAACCCGAACCCTCATCTTGCATTTGGATATGGCACTCATTTTTGTTTAGGTGCTCCGTTGGCACGTTTAGAAGCACAAATTGCCATTCAAAGCCTCCTGCAACAGATGGACAATCTCCAACTAGCATCTTCTGATCTTCCATGGCGAAAGCTGGTGGGATTTAGATCGTTAAACGAACTGCGAATTATATTTGACTGAGTATGGGTTATATAATTGGATTGGTGAATACGTGCTGTAAAAGAGACGTGCACAATCGCCTTTAGCATATGTTCCTACCATGAGAAAGGATTTGTAAAAGGGGTCTAAAAATTAGACATTTTTTTTCGCTATAAGGATGAAAAGTCAACCTCAATTGCCGAGTATAGAATAAAATATAGAAAAAGTCTTGAATTTAATAAGTTGAATTGCAAGGTCTAATAGCCCCATCTGCATGAAGATAGGGCTATTAGACACTTACCAAAGATTTAAGCAAATCGTTGATTTGGTCCTAAGACCAGGACAACTGTCCAAACTATCCTTGTCTTAATCTTCGTAATCTGGACGATTTGTATGTATTAAAACTCTCGGTTGCTTTTCTATAATCACTTCAGATATTACTCGTTAAACTAAGCATATAATATGCATTATATTGTTTAAACTATCAAAAACCCCGTTAAACTCGTCATATAATGTTTTTTTACCCCGATTTAATATGATTTTTAGATCATTAAACTAGTCATATAAGTTTAGAGATGGAAAGAGTGCGAGAAGAATATATTATCAGTCTTTAGTAAAAATTTTAGGATTCATTTTTTGATGCCAGGGATGTTCGCACAAGGACATCTCGCCGCTTTGCTACCGTCGACCGCCCATCCTTTTGGTTATAGCGCCAGTGGACAGCAGGCGAACTGGGGCGGTTTTGGAAACCCTGCAGGCTGGGGGGACAGGTAAATCCCATGGGATGGGGTGGTCCGGGATCCCCGATGGGATGGTGGAATAACGAAGGTATGGGCCGGCCGGGAATACTTGGAGGCTTACTTAAAGTGGGAAAAGGCACCATGAATGGAATGGGGATTATTGGTTTTGGTATCTAAAAGTATCTTTTTAACATGAAAGGAATGGCAACGCTAACCGAACATTTCTTTTATGCTCTAATGTATTTTGGATAAACAAGAGAAGAGCTCCACTTCGATGGGCTTCCTGAGCAAAATAGTGACGAAACCAATGGGGTGTCACGTTTCCTTGTTTGTATTTTATAAAATCAAAATTCGTTTTCTTAATGATATTGGTTACATGTTTAAATCCCTAAAATCGTAAGCCTTTCCCCAATTTGTGGTAAATAATGGAGTCTCATCAGTTAGGTTTAGATGTGGGGAAAGCCGTTTTCTTACTCTTAATGTTTGGGGTCTCTCGAAAACCAATTTTTTGATCAATGCATGTCGGATTTCATCCCGTTTCCCCTGAACCCTAAGATAATATTCTCCTATTCCGGAATCGTAGTAGAGGTCACACCAACGACTTTGGGCAATCTCCTGTATCCTGAGTACAGTGGTCGCCAAAAGCGTCAATAACGCGTGATTGAACGGATGATTTTGATAATAATCAATTAATGCTTTCACTTCTTCATAAGAGAGCTCCCGATCCGGCCGATCCTTCATACGTACCTTATTGTTCAGAAAGGCCGTATGTAAAGGGATTTTTATATATTCCACTTCATGCAGCCACTTCAAGAAACTCTTGATAATAACAAGCTTTCTGGACATGGTGGCGATGCCGTACCCGATTTTCCCATTCCTTAGTGGAGCCTCATTTTTAAGCCATTCCTGATAACGCCTCACATGACGCCGATCCAGATTCTTAAGTAAGGAACCTTCCGTAAAATCCACTACATCCTCTTTGAAAAATTCTTCATGAGACACCAACATTCCATAAAACTGAAGCAGATCCCGGATGTACTCTTTTTTTGTTTCTTTCTTTTTATTGTATTCCTCTTGGATATGGGACGGTTTATGTACGAAATTATAAATCATCATTTCATCCGTAAAATTTTCATTGGTATAATTTCCACAAGGAGCTTTTACTTTTAGTAAGGGGTTGGAATTGGATAACAGATACCCAACAAAATATGCTGAAAAATTTTGAGGAGTTAAAAAATTAAGGTAACCAATAATGGAGAATTAGAATAATTATTTATCCAGTAGTTTTTATAAAATTCCTTTTTAAAGTGAGATTAATTTGGTATCTAGGAATGTTGTAAATAATCCTGAACTGATAATTTGAGGACTATCCCATATTTGAAAGTTTTCAATACTGACTAGGGGCAAAACGAAACCCCACTTTACCAGATAGAAAAGAGGGGCAAGGTTAGCCGCTGAGCGTGAAGCTTTCGCGGTTTTTTCGTATCGAAAATCACGACTTACTTTAGGATTGGGAAAATACCGAAATACTCTTCTAATGTCAAATTTTTGTTTTTCATTTCTTTCGCAACGGCGGTGCCGACGTAGCGGATGTGCCAGGGTTCGTATTTGTAGCCAGTCACGTACTCTTTTCCTTTTGGATAACGGATGATGTAGCCAAACTTGGCGCTGTTCTTATCCAGCCATTTCGCTTCTTTTGTATATGCGAAACAAGAGGCCGCTGCACATTTCCCGCTGCTTCCGCTAACGTCGATGGCGAGCCCCGTCTGGTGTTCGCTGGTGCCGGGGAGGGCACTGTAAGTTCTTGCTTTTTCATACCCGTCTCTTTTCACGTAACGGTCAAAGACGGCCGCCTGTGTGGCATACGAACGATAGGCCGAGACCCCGCTTAAATAAACCTTGTCCTTAAAGACTCTTTTCTGTAATTAACCCAAAAGCTTTACTAGACGAATGACTGAGTCAAAACACCCAAAAGGATAATACAATGAATTATTGATGAGAAGGAATGTTCATATTACATTTACGAAAAATGAAAAGAAGTGAATGAGAAAATGAATAATTATAACCGTCATTTGATCCATCTAGACGAGGAAATGCTGTTGAGTTTTATCACTAGATTAGAAACTCGAGGTTTTACTGTTCAAACAGGAGAACTGAAATATTTCGATATCCTAAAACTATGCAGCGAAGGTGTTATAGATAATTGTGTTGCACAAAACGCAAAAGCTGCATATGGAGCCTGTATACTTCCGCCTGCACCAAATCAAGAGCAAATCACTAAACATCACCATCATCAAGATTACCAGTATCTTTATCCTCCAAATATCGATTACGTAGCTCCTGGTTACACTTATAAGTTACGTTCTGATGAGGCTGTTGTCTTCATCGGAAAAACACCACCTCCTGCAAAATATTTTGCTTTTCGCAGTTATCTTGGATTTGTTAGAAACTTAAAAGGAAAAGACTACAGTAACGCTATAGCAGCCGGTGAATTTGGAACGGTAACAGCCGGTGATGAAAAAACAGGTCAGTATCACATGGTCGGTGCAGATTTAGGTGACCAATTAAATAACCTGAACATATGGACCGAACATACACCTAATGGATTGCCGGGATATCCATTTAAAAGTTCTTCAATTATCATTTCAACAGCTGATCAACAAATTAATTACATCATTCGAGAGGCATTAAATGCATCTGGATATAGTTCGAAAATGATGAACAACGATAATATTCCTGCCGGACTTGTAAATATGGGTCTTGAGAAAGGGAAAGATACCTTCATGTTTATCATGAGAGTTGCCTTATGGGAAAACGAAGAAGAAGGTGAAAAATATTTAAACAATCTAAGTAAGTATTGGCATGTACTTCGTATTACACCAAATAGACCCATTGATAACAAATATCCTTGGCCAATCCCACATCTGAAATTTCAAGAAACATGTCCTACCGAATTCAATATCCTCCCTAATGCTAGGAATGAACTAAATTACTTGAGAAAGGAAATCATAAAAAGGTATGAAGATGAGTATGATTATGTAGAACTTAGTACCTATCGATGGGAGACAGCTGGTTATGAGGCGATTGTACAGGATATTAATGTGGTGTTAAATAATCGGGATGCCTTGTTTTTAAGAACAAATAGTTTCCAGCTCACTTCTGATGATGATTTTGTGATCATGTATGGAGTAAACCATGTACACACCGGAAAAGCCCTCTATTTTAGTTCTATTTTCTATGGTCAAGAGTTATTAAATGGCGTTACTGGAATAACTTCAGAACAATGCAAAGACTCAGTTGAGAAATTTATGCCTCAGAAATTTGATAACAGTAAGTTCTATTATGTGAATAAACTGGCTCGAAAAGGGGATGGAGACTGCGTAGGAATTATCCCATATAGCACTGGCAATCCACAAGGAAAAGCATTCGGTGTTGATAATCATGAGGAAGCATTCGTTGGGTTCAGGATTTATGTTGATAGAAAAACTTTAGTAGGTCCTTCACCTTTTGATGTCATCTGGGACAAAGCAATCGTATTCACTAAAAAGAGAAATTAAAAGATGAAAAGAACCCGCGCCTATCGACCAATTATTGACCGAACATTGTTGATTTAGTCAAGGAAAAGTCGAAACTTCAATGGGGGTTTTTTTATTAATCTTGATATTGAACGGGTGCTTATGTTGAAGAATAAGGGCTGCTTCGGCAGCCCTTTTCTTGTTCGATATACATACAGATAAAGTGTTTTACACTGAGTTGTTAGTTGTTATTGTAAAGAATTTTGCTCCCTTTGCAATTCAATTTATTTGGATTGTGGAAACGACCAAATGATTATGGTCCACCTCTATATGATACTGTTTTCCATTTGCTCCTTTTACTAAATAAATCAGATCTGCACCAATTAAAGATCCAGTTTTTGAATAAAGGGAATACGAAATCATTTTTGTACCTTTATCTTTCAA
>NZ_JAEHGC010000003.1 GCF_016107705.1 Neobacillus cucumis | reverse complement strand
AATACATATTCATCGAAAGATGTGGCTCAGTAGCTCAGTCGGTAGAGCACGAACGAATAAGCTACTTTGATTTAACATCAGCGTACCCATCGAACAGCTACTTGCATAAGCTTTCTGAGATGGGGGCGAAGGACTTCAACTATCAAAGTTTAGGATACAATTACATATGTGGCTCAGTAGCTCAGTCGGTAGAGCAAAGGACTGAAAATCCTTGTGTCGGCGGTTCGATTCCGTCCTGAGCCACCATTTAATTTAGTGCTGTTTTATTTTAATATGGAGGGGTAGCGAAGTGGCTAAACGCGGCGGACTGTAAATCCGCTCCCTCAGGGTTCGGCGGTTCGAATCCGTCCCCCTCCACCATCTTGTTTTTAATAAGGGCCTATAGCTCAGCTGGTTAGAGCGCACGCCTGATAAGCGTGAGGTCGATGGTTCGAGTCCATTTAGGCCCACCAAAGTTTTTTGCGATAGCAAAATAACTAACCATATTATTTATTGTTCCGCAGTAGCTCAGTGGTAGAGCAATCGGCTGTTAACCGATCGGTCGTAGGTTCGAGTCCTACCTGCGGAGCCATTTTATTTTAGGGGAAAATTGTTGCCCTTAAAATATAAATATCATGCGCCTTTAGCTCAGCTGGATAGAGCATACGCCTTCTAAGCGTACGGTCAGAGGTTCGAATCCTCTAAGGCGCGTAAACATTATGAAAAGCGCTTGGACAATTGTCTGAGCGTTTTTTTATAACTTGGAGATTTTTGTATAAATAATAAAACCCCTCTGGAAAATAAGACTCAGAGGGGGACGTATTTTTTATATCAAAACATTCGTATCCTGTTGCTCATAAACTTTTTTAATAAAATCTAATAGGGTTAAATAGATCAACCCATTTCCTTCGGCCTTCGGTGAATTTCCTAATGAAACCGTTCTTTTTATCAATTGAGCATACAGCTCAGGTTCCGTCAGCACTCTTTCAAATTGCTTGGAAGAAAGATCTTTCAATAAGGCAAGTGCCCCGGAAACATGTGGTGTAGCCATCGATGTGCCGCTCAGGGTTGCATATGTTCCATTTAGATAAGTAGAAGTAATTTTTTCACCCGGTGCTACGAGGTCCACTTCATTGTTGGAATTCGTAAAATAAGAGGAATGCCGGTTCAAGTCAACTGCCCCTACACTAATTACTTCATTATAGCTGCCAGGGAAGGCAAACTCATCGGTTGAGGAATCTCCATCACCCTCGTTACCCGCTGCACATACGACAAGAATTTGATGGCTCAGCACCGCTTCCTTAATTGCATCATGCAATTCTTTCACATCTGTAGGCCCGCCTAATGACATCGAAATAATATCGACTTTTTGTTCGATGGCATAATGAATGGCGTTAATGATCCAATCATACTGCCCGGAGCCATCTTTTCCTAAAACCTTTAAGATTAAAAGATTTGCTTCCGGAGCAACGCCTGCTACGCCTGTGTTGTTTATTGTTGCTGCAATCGTACCCGCCACATGTGTGCCGTGGCCGTTGTAATCTTCGTATATGGCCGGATTTCCGCCATCATCTTGTGTGAAATTTCGTCCGCCAATGATGCGGTTTTGCAGGTCGGGATGATCGGTATCACAGCCTGTATCTAGTATAGCTACCGTTATGCCTTTACCGGTTGATTGCTCCCACATTTCGGGGGCTTGAATCAGCTCAACACCTTTTGGAATCTCGTTCACGTTTTCTAACTGCTCAATCATTTTGTAGGGAATCAGATAGATAGCATCTTTCATAAAAATCCCTCCTATTTTTTAATTGAAGTCAGAACTTGGTGATAGAGAAATCATATCATTTTGATAGAGGGATAAATAGGTTAAATAGAATTATTTTCCATACAGGAAGGATGTCCTATTATTTTGTGCGCAGAAAAGGTGCGAGATAGGGTTTTTTCATAGACGGAAGGGTGTGGAAATTTAATTCGTTGAATGAAAAAGAGGCTTTTTTGAGAATTGGGTCATTCAACAAACGGAGTTCATTTCTTCAAAAAAGAGGAATGAGCTCCGTCTGTTATCGTTTGGAGAGTTATTATTTAGGATTATAGAGAAATAATAGTGTTTTACGTTTGCTGGAATGTTTTGACCAATACTCATGAAATGCATCCAATACTTCTTTCGCAAATGCATCTCCTTTTTCTTCCTGTCTGACCACGCCATAATTCAGCTGACCCTGATGCGTTTTGCCAGTCACCTGTTTATAATTATCTGACTCTAATTCAATAAAAAATTCCACTTCGATTCCTTCGGTATTTTTGATAGAAGCGAGATGATTTCCGAATTCTTCAATTAGAACCTTGGTTACCCACCCCTTTTGCTCACTTTCCTTTAAAAATTCTTGGTATAGCCTGATGAAAGAATTTAAATCCATTTATCCACACATCCTTTACTAAGAATTGATCAACACATATAGCAGCAATTGGAATGAAAGAGGCAAGGTACGAGGTGATTTAGTTTGTATTTATAGACTATATGCAACTGGATAAAAGGAAAGAATCGAATTTGGGGTCTGACTCCATTCTGTTAAAGTTTAAAGCGGTGAAATGTGAATATTTAAATATCTATATGAATCACAATCAGGTACCTATTTTGTTTTTTATATTGTTGATAAAATAAGGTGTTATTGGATGTCGTCAATAAATTGGGAGTGAAGATAAATGAAGGGCAATAAAAAATGGTGGCTGGTGGGTGCGTTGATCTGGATGGTGATTATCTTTTTAGTGACGCAGCTTCCTTATTTTACTGGTGAACGGACTGCATCGGCGATAAATGAAGTGTCCGGTGCAGGTAAGGGGTTGATAGATGAACTGAATTTTATCATGAGGAAAGCAAGCCATTTTTCTGCGTTTGGAATCCTGGCATTCTTATTTTTTCAGGTGATTCGGAACTATCGATTCGCTTATTTCTTTGCCTGGGTTGCTGCCTTCCTCTATGCCATGTCAGATGAATGGCATCAATCCTTTATGCCGGATAGAATGGCTTCCTTTAAAGATGTATTGATTGATGGGGGCGGGGCGTTTCTAGCTTTGTTTATGACTTTTTTGGTTAGAAGGTGGAGAAAAGCGGCTGGATCTTAATTGAGAGTTGAGGTTGCTTGCCTTTTTCAAGGGTTTCCCTATTCTTAAAGGCATTGTAAGAGCTTTAATCGTATGATAAGATGAATTGTGAATTTTCCAATAATAAACATATAGAGTACAAGTGGGGGAGGTAGATGCATGAAGATTAAGTGGTTTAAGAGTTTAGTAGTAACGGCTGTCATTTTAGGATTTGGCATGGCTGTATCCGAATCGGGTGCGCATGCGGAGGAAGTATCGTTTTATACAAGCAATCCGATCATTATAAAAGTGAAAATTCCAACCTATACATATCAGGATATTGAATTAACCAAAAAGATTGCTTTACAAAAGAAGGATACTTTTTTACATGTAAAACGTTTGGTAAAAACAGAAAAAGGCAAACCTCGGTTACAGCTAACTAACGGAAAATATGTAACGGCCAATAAACTAAAGGTCGTAAAAACAAAAGGGTATCAAAATCCGAAGCGTTATTATCAAGTGCAATACAAACAAATACAGCCGACTGGGCAGGTGGGCTATAATCTATCACGCGGCTATGAAGGTGTAAAAACGTGGAAAGTCATGCGCAAACTGGGGATTATCGGTACGCATGGGTATGCGAAATATAACAATAAAACATGGTATGCGGTTCGAAGCTTTCAGGCGAAGCATAAATTGCCTGTCACCGGGAATGTGGATGTGAAGACTTGGCAGAAGTTGGGGTTTAGTGAAAGCTCTTGGTATAGCATCGACCGTTATATTGCACCACTAAAAGCATATGCTTGGGACGGTCGTTCTGCTCATATTGAAGCCATGATTAAGCAAGCCTATCAATATATGGGGAATCCTTATATTGTGGGGGCATCTTCATCTCCAAAGTATGGGCTTGACTGCAGTGGTTTGGTGACGCAGGCTTTGTATGCTGCCGGGATTAATCCGGTACCTGTATCGAGTATTCAACATGCACACCCGGGGAATGAATGGAATAGCCGTAAATTGTTTGCCTCGAAGAATTTTAAACACGTGCCCTATAGCCAGCGGCAACGTGGCGATTTAATCTTCTACTATCAACCAGGCACCCATACCATCTGGCATGTAGCGATATATCTAGGAAACAACAAAGTAATCGAATCCTGGCCGCCGCGTGTCATGGTACAACCAATCAAAAATTCGCATCGGAACGTGATTGCAGGTGTGGCACGGCCGTTTCTATAGTAGTTTGACAAAATTCGGGTGGTGCCTGTCACCACCCGAATTTTGTCGAAAAGGAGTTATGGTTTAGAATTGGCATCCTTTGCTACTTCATCGCCGAAGTTGTTGAGGATGAAGGTTTTTTCTTCTGCTGCAGTCATTGTTCCGTATGCTTTGCCGACGGTGCCGCCTTGTTGCTGCCAGAAATAGTTATGGTCTTCGGCTATTTCTTCAAAATTCCCCTTTTTCCATTTCTCTAGTATAACTAGTAGGTCGCTTTTTAGCTCGAAATTGCTGTTTTTCACTATGTTGTAAACTTGGTTAATAGTATCCGGAATCATCGGGACGGCGCCCCATTTTTCTTTGGCCTTCACTTTTTGGTGGGTCATCTTGTGCATGACCTCAATCACAGCCTCTTGCGAACTACTTTTATCCAATTTAATGTCGTATTGAACCCCGCCAATATAGCCTGTCTGTTCTTTCTTCTCCTTTGCAGCATCCTTTTTCGCAACAGCAGTGGTTTCCACTGTATGTTTTCTTTCATATTCTGATGCATTGTTCATGACTTTATATACTGCGATTCCCCCGATGAAAAGAAAGGCTAATATCATAGTCATCGTTAAGCTTAAACCTTTTTTCAATAGAATCCCTCCTAAAAACAGTTGGATAATTCTAACTTAACAAAAAAATAGAAGGTGTACTAGCTATATGTTTTTTAGAAAAATGGTAGAGTTGCGCCTGTCCTAATTTCTGACAGACCATCCTTCGACAATCGTTTTAAAGCTTTGCAGGGGAAATGTCTTATTTCATAACGGTTTGCTGTGAATCTAATCAAACGTTTGATTGGATGGCGGATTTAGGGGAACTAGTCAAAGTATGTAGAAGAATTCTATTTTTCGCCAGGATGGGAGCTTTATAAGGAAATAAGCGCTTTTTTATCGACAAAAAATTTCCCTGGAAACTACAAGAAGTCCATTTTTCAAAAGGAATTGTAAGAGGTTTTATCAAAGGGTTGATTGAATGATTTTTTGCAGAAGTGTGTCGAATGAGTCCTGACATGTTTCATTCTTTCTCAAGGCGGGTAGTGTAAGTAAACAAGAGGAGGGATTTCAATGTTTAAACATGAAAAGCATTTGGTAGGAGTTTACGATACGGAGCACGAGGCGATTCGGGCGGTTGAGGATCTCAAACGTCAGGGGTATACGGCAGAGGAAATTTCGGTCATTGGTAAGAATAGAGAGGATGTAACGGCAATCAATGATGCGACGGGTACGAAAACGGAAGATGGTCTTGCAGCCGGGGCAGCAACCGGTGGTGCACTTGGCGGCATGGTTGGTTTGTTGGCGGGAATGGGTGCTCTAGCGATACCAGGGATTGGACCGCTTATTGCTGCAGGTCCGATTGCGGCAACGCTGACCGGGGCCGTTTTCGGTGCAGGAGTGGGCGGTCTGACGGGGGCATTGATTGGAATGGGGATACCCGAGGAGGAAGCTGTGCGCTATGAAGACTATGTGAAAGACGGTAAATTTCTTGTGGTCGTGGAGCGCCGGGAAGATCGTGCAGGTTTTGGGGCAGACGTCTATCAAGATGTTACAGGCAGGAATATGATTGGAAATGATTCACCCAATGCTCCGCTGACTCGGGTGGACCCAGCAAATCGATACTAGAATTCTTATTAAAAGGAAATTGCTATTTTCGGCAATTTCCTTTTTGTTTGTTAAAAATAGTTATTTAGTAGTAAATGGTGGCGACTGTATTAAGTAAAAGGATTCTAAAATTTTTACAATTTTGTGACAACAAACTGGAATCTACTTTCCATTTGTTATAATTTTTCCAAATTAACTTGATGATAGTTTGAGAGATTGGAAATTGAATGAATCGGTGTTTGAAAACATAATAAATAGATTCATCATTATGTAAATGCGAGTTTATTGCATAGGGTGTTCACGGAAGGAAGAGTTCTCACATGCATTTTACGATTGGATTATTGCTAATAGCAGCTTCATTGAGATGGGCAAACTGGAAGGAATGGCAACGATATTATCCAACCATCTTGTATATTGTGAGTGCGAATCTTTTATACAAATTCTTTGCTTCTAGCAAATTTCCACTATGGAGTTTTGATTCTCAAGACTTTTTCTTTAAAAGTCATATGGGGATCTTCTTATGGCATGTTTTCATTGTAAACACATTAGCTGCTTTTCTTTACTTATCTCATTTTCCTGAAGGGACATTTTGGAAAAATGCTTTTTATATTGTGAAATGGGTTGTATTTTTTATTGTGGGTGAAGTGGTACTATATCGTTTCCAGCATGTTCGCTATGATCATGGCTGGAATTTAGGCTGGTCGGTATTGTTTGATTTCACAATGTTCACCATGCTGAGATTACATTTTAAAAAGCCGATATGGGCAATCATTTTATCCTTCTTCTTTACCCTACTCTATTTGTATGTGTTTGGCTATTTTAGGTAGGTGCTGGTGCCGGCATCGGAAACCTCAGTTGACCAATGGACACTTCCTGCTGGAAAGCGGCCATTGGTGAGTTTGTGAAAAAACGACTAGAGGGTAGTTAATTCTCTATAAGGTATTCCTTCAAAAATCTATTGTCCTCTCTTTATCGTAGCCACTTGAAGAAGAATGGTCCCCAAGTCTCTATGCTTTCTCCATATCCTTTTGGTCCACATTGAGTTCAATTAAGTTGCCATCGGGATCCGCGCAGAATATTTGTGCAAACCCACTTTTGCTGTTGGGCTTTTCTAGAATTTCCACGCCATTTTTCTTCAACCAGTTTAGCGTATCTTGGTAGTTTTCCACTCTCAAAGCAAAGTGGCCCTCCCGGCTGCTCACGTATTTTTCTTGGCGAATCGTTTGGGATTCGGGAAGAACAATGAGATGGAGCTGTTGCTGCCCGATTTTATACCATGCCCCCGAAAAATCAAAATCTGGGCGTGGTAACTCCGGTAAACATAAAATTCTGCTATAAAAATCCTTTGCTCTCACTAAATCTGAAACCGTTAAACTCACATGATGAAGCTCCTTATATTGAATCAAACCATTCAACTCCTAACTAGATTTGAGGGATAAACCTATAGTTTTTTTAATAGATTAAATCATTAATATGGTTCCGACAAAATTCGGGTGGTGACAGGCACCGCCCGAATTTTGTCAAATGGGTTGGGTAGTACTATTCCCATTCTTTCCACAATAAATTGAGATTAACAGATGTCTGTTTTTTAAGCCAGTAAAGGAGGGAGGGGGTTTTGTTTTTTTGTTGGGTTCTAGGTCTGTGATTGTCTAGGAGACAGGTATCTGTGAGGTTGTTGTTTTTAAATTTTTTAAGGAGTTAAGATGCGGATGTTGGATGTGCTGTTGACGGAGAAGACGGTTCAGGTTAGGTCAAGGGTTGGGGATTGGGAGGAGGCGATTCGTGCAGCTTCGAACCCTTTGGTGGCAGACGGATCCGTGACTGGAGGGTACGTGCAGTCGATGATTGATAATGTCAAGACGCTTGGCCCCTATATTGTAATTGTCCCGCAGATTGCGATTCCGCACGCCCGCCCTGAGCAAGGGGTCAAAAGATTAGCGATGAGTATGCTTTGTTTGGAAAATCCAGTGAGTTTTTCGGATAAGGAGGAGCATCAGGTCAGGCTTGTCATTGTATTGGCTGCCATCGACCATGAACAGCATTTGCAAGCTTTGTCTCAATTAATCACGCTCCTTGCAGACGAGGAGAAGGTTGCTCAGATCATGTCGACTTCAACGCCAGAAGAAGTGTTATCTGTTTTACATGGAGCATAAAGGAAAGGGGGGATGATCATGAAAATTTTAGCCGTATGCGGCATGGGCTTTGGCAGCAGCATGGTGTTAAGGATGACGATTGAAGCGGTGCTCAGGGAAGCAGGCATTGCCGCAAGCGTTACAACGTCGGATATTAGTTCGGCCAAAGCCGAGCCGGCGGATGTCATTGTGACCTCTGCTGAATTTTCGGAGCTTTTATCTGGAATGAACATCCCGATTGTGACGGTAAAAAATTACGTGGACAAAAATGAAATGAAACAAAAGCTGATCCCAATTTTATCAAAATAAGGGGGAACAAATATGGCTGTGTTACATTTTATTGTGGATGAAATTTTAAGCAATGCGGCAATCCTTGTGGGTTTTATGGCTCTGATCGGCTTAATTGCCTTGAAAAAATCATTAAGTGATACAATTACTGGAACACTGAAGACGATTATTGGGTTTTTGATCCTCGGTGGCGGCGCCGGAATTATTATCGGCGCACTGAATCCTCTTGGCGCGATGGTTCAAGCAGGGTTCAATTTGCACGGAGTGGTACCGACGAACGAAGCGATTGTGGCAATTGCGCAAAAAAGCTTTGGTGCGCAGACTGCGATTATTATGGCCCTCGGTTTTGTCGTCAACCTGCTGCTAGCCCGCTTCACACCTGCTAAGTTTATTTTTTTAACTGGTCATCATTTATTTTTTATGGCAACCGTTTTAGCAGTTGTGCTGGGCAGTGCAGGGATTACGGGCGTGAACCAGGCCATCCTTGGAGCGATATTCCTTGGTACGGTCAGCACGATTATGCCTGCGCTCGTTCATCCTTTTATGAAAAAAGTAACCGGAAATGCGCCGTTTGCGCTTGGTCATTTTAATACATTAGGTTATATCATTTCGGCGTTGGTTGGGAAAGCCACCGGAAAAAATAGCCGGACGACGGAAGAGATCAAGGTTCCGAAAAATCTCGGTTTCTTGCGCGATTCGCTGGTCATGACCACATTAACGATGATTGTGATGTACTTGATTCTTGCACTTGTTGCCGGTCCGGATGCACTGAAGGATTTTACGGGTGGTAAAAATTATATTGTGTACGTTGTAGTGCAAGCGCTTACCTTCGGTGCCGGAATTGCCGTTGTCCTCATGGGGGTCCGGATGATTCTTGCGGAGCTTGTTCCTGCTTTCCAAGGGATTGCGAATAAAATTGTGCCAAATGCGCTGCCGGCTCTTGATTGTCCGACGACGTTTACGTTTGCTCCGACCGCTGTCATTGTTGGATTTATTTCAAGTTTGATTGGCGGGATTATCGGGATGTTCTTGATGGGGCCGCTTGGTTTGGCGCTGATTATTCCGGGGATGGTACCGCATTTCTTTGACGGGGGGACTGCGGGGGTTTTCGGAAATGCAACTGGCGGTCGTCGTGGTGCGGTGATTGGCGCGTTGATTAATGGCTTTTTAATCACGCTGATTCCGGCTTTACTTTTATCTTTCTTAGGGTCGCTTGGATTGTCGAATACGACGTTCGGTGATACCGATTTCGGCTGGGTCGGGATTCTTGCCGGAGCCATGGCGAAGATTGGTGTCGGCGGTTTTTATGCTTTAACAGTGATTGTCTGCGGCGTCTTGATTGCCTTTGCAAGTTTTGTTTCGGCTAAGACAAATAAAGGTGATGCAGGGGCTTGATGGTATGAGGCTGAGCGGGTGTGATGGGGGTTGGATTGTGCCCGAAGTTGAGGGAAAAGAGTTTGCGCGGGAACCATGGAGGTGCGATAGTGCCCGCAGTGGTGAGAAAAAAGATTGAGCGGGCACTATGGGGTTTGGATAGTGCCCGAGGCTGAGGAAAAAGAGCTTGAACGGGAACTATGGAGGTGCGATAGTGCCCGCAGTGGTGAGAAAAAAGATTGAGCGGGCACTATGGGGTTTGGATAGTGCCCGAATCTGAGGAAAAAGAGTTTGAACGGGAACTATGGAGGTGTGATAGTGCCCGCAGTGGTGAGAAAAAAGATTGAGCGGGCACTATGGGGGTATGATCGTGCCCGTGATGGTGAGAAAAAGTTTGTACGGGCACTATGAAAATTTAATAGTGCCCGTAACTATTTAAAAAGAGGTGCTGTTGGCACAAAAAATGTGCTAGCGCTAAAACACTCTTAAAGCAGCGTAATAGGTTGCTTTTTCAAAAAAATAAGAAACTTTTAGTAGAAAGGATGTAAGCATTGAATTCACCGATTCAGCAGCTTGCCATCAATACGATTCGAACGCTTGCCATTGATAGTGTGGAGCGCGCCCAATCTGGTCATCCGGGGATGCCGATGGGCGCTGCCCCGATGGCTTTTACCCTGTGGACAAAATTTTTAAAGCAAAATCCTGAACATCCAAAATGGTTCAATCGCGACCGCTTCATTTTATCATCTGGGCATGGATCGATGCTGTTATACAGTCTTTTGCATTTATCAGGATTTGATTTGACCCTTGAGGATTTGAAAAATTTTCGCCAGTTTGGCAGCCGCACACCCGGCCATCCTGAATACAACCATACCCCGGGAGTAGAAGCCACAACAGGGCCGCTTGGGCAAGGGGTGGCGATGGCCGTCGGGATGGCCATGGCAGAGCGGCACTTGTCGGCCATATATAACCGAGCCGGCTATCCGATTGTTGATCATTTTAGCTACTGTATTTGCGGCGATGGTGACTTGATGGAAGGTGTTTCGGGTGAAGCCGCATCCTTGGCCGGCCACTTAAAGCTTGGACGCCTCATCGTGATGTATGATTCGAATGGGACGTCTCTGGATGGCGAGACAGACCTTTCGTTTACGGAAAATGTTGGCGGGCGATTTGAAGCCTATGGATGGCAGGTTCTCCATGTTGAAAACGGCAATAACGTGGGGGCAATCGAAAGTGCTCTGGAAGCGGCTAGACTGGAAACCGAACGTCCGACGCTTATTCAGGTTAGGACGATTATTGGATACGGGGCTCCCAATAAGGCGGGAAAAAGTGTTGCTCATGGTGCACCACTTGGCAAGGATGAAGCTTCTGCTGCTAAAGCCTTTTACCGTTTGGTTTCCACTGAGGAATTTCACGTCCCTGACAAAGTCTATGAATTTTTTCAGACCATAAAGGAGCAAGGAAAGCAAAAAGAAAGAGAATGGATTCAACTTTTTCAAACCTATAAAGAGGAATACCCGACACTTGCGGCTCAATTTGAACGGATTATCAAAGGAGATTTACCAGAAGAATGGTACTCGGCACTTCCTCTTTACGATGCAGGGGGAAAAATGGCGACGCGGGTTGCCTCCAATCAGATTCTTGAGGCTCTTGGGCATCGATTACCCGAGTTTTTTGGAGGTTCTGCAGACTTGGCGTCTTCTACTAAGGGCAAGATTAATGGCGTCGGCGATTTCCGGTCGGGACACTATGAAGGCCGTAATGTTCACTTTGGTGTCCGCGAATTTGCGATGGCCGCGACGGCAAATGGGATGGCGCTACACTTTGGTGTACGGCCTTTTGTAAGCACGTACTTTGTTTTTTCCGATTACCTGCGCCCTGCCCTCCGGTTATCCGCCTTAATGGGCGTCCCGGTCACGTATGTTTTTACTCATGATAGCCTTGCTGTTGGCGAAGATGGCCCGACGCATCAGCCGGTGGAGCAGCTCTTATCCCTTCGTGCGATCCCTAGAGTATCGGTAATTCGGCCTGCGGATGCGAACGAAACCGTGTATGCATGGAGGGCAGCGGTGGAGGAGCGAGGGCGGCCAACGGTTCTCGTGTTGTCACGGCAAGATTTACCGATTCTTGAAGGCACAGCCGGTTTAGGGAAAAATGGTGTGGAAAAAGGTGCATATGTTTTGTCGGAGGCAAAAGGTGATGCGGAAGCCTTGTTGATGGGCTCCGGGTCAGAGGTGCAGCTTTTGTTAGGGGCGCAAAAGGTTTTGGCTGAAAAAGGGATTGAGGTATCTGTAGTCAGTTTCCCATCGTGGGATCTTTTTGAAAAACAGTCCCAGGACTATAAAGACCAGGTGCTTCCGGATTCGATTGATGTACGGCTGGCAGTGGAGATGGGATCTTCGCTTGGTTGGCATAAATATGTTGGCAGGAAAGGGAAAGTGATTGGAGTCGATGATTTTGGGTCATCGGGTAAGGGGGTGCAGTTGGTAGAAATGCACGGTTTTACCGTTGAAAAAATTGTTTCGCAACTTTTGGAAATGTTGGAGACGGACCAAAGATTGGTTAACCCCAAGAAACCACCACGATAATGCTAAAAAAGGAGAAGTGTTAGTAGCACTTCTCCTTTTTGACGTACCCTATTTATCTTCTCTCAACAAATAATCATTTCCATCCTGGTCCTTAAAGGAGAACATCGTTCCAAATGGCATGCGCATCATTTCGTCCACCTGAACGCCATTTTGTTTCATTTTTTCATAAGCGGATTCGATATCGGTTGTGCTAAATAGAATTGATGGGTGGGCAACCTTCGATGGATCATGCCGCTCCATCGCTTCCTTCGCATAAAGAACCAAAGTAGTAAATTCGTCTTCGCTTGGGCCGACCTCAATCCAAGAAAAATCCGGTCCCATCGGCTGCTCCATTTTTAAAACAAAACCAACCTTATTTATCCAAAAATCCTTTGCCTCTTCTTGATCTTTTACATATACCGTTATTTTACCAATTTTATTAATCATGTAGAAAATCCCCTTTATATATTAGGTGAGTTTAGTTTACCAACCCAAAAGGGGCAAAAGCAATTTAGGCGTCGGATTTTTGGAGGTAATTTCTCTTAATAAATAGCACCCTTTTCCAAACATTTTCTTAATTCTCCTAAGAGGATGCAAGTTGAATGAATCCATATAAATAGAAAGGGAAAGATGGATTGGCCTATCGATAAACTGTTATAATAAAGCAGTGATTTTATTGTTCGACAAAATCCGGGTGGTGACAGGCACCGCCCGAATTTTGTCGAATACTTACTAGTTGAGATTTGAAAGGTTGATTGGATGTTTTTGCATTTTGATCCGACGTTGTTGGTTATTTTGGTTGTGTTTGGGTTTTTGGCGGCTTTTATTGATTCGGTTGTGGGCGGGGGCGGGTTGATTGCGTTGCCTGCGTTATTGTTTACGGGTTTATCGCCAGCGGCAGCGGTTGCGACGAATAAATTGGCTGGGACGATTGGCTCGTTGACGAGTACAATTATGTTTTATCGTTCCGGCAAGCTTGATATAAAATCCGTATATAAGCTATTTCCGCTCACGTTTATTGGCTCGATGATAGGCGCTTGGACGGTTCATTTGATGAATCCGGAATTGCTGAAGCCGCTGATGCTGGTCATGCTTGCGGCTGTTGCGATTTATACCATTTTCAAAAAGGATTGGGGCAGTATTTCCAGCGTTAGAAAATTATCCTTCCAGCACATGGCCCTTTTTATCTTTGCTATTCTTGCGATTGGTTTTTATGATGGATTTCTTGGACCGGGGACTGGTTCCTTTTTAATGTTTGCCTTTTTAATGATCGGTTTTGATTTTTTGAAGGCGGCTGGTAATGCGAAGTTTTTAAACTTTGGCAGTAATATTGCAGCCCTGATTATGTTTATGTTCTTGGGGCAAGTCAATTATGCTTATGGGATTCCGATGGGAATTGCTCAAATTGCGGGTTCGATTGTTGGCTCGAGATTCGCGATTAAAAGAGGAAGCGGCTACGTCCGCGCTCTGTTCATTACCGTCACTTTTTTATTGCTGGCGAAAAATGCGTTTGATTATTTTCATTAAGTTTTTTTACGAAAAAGAGGACCTCTATGAAAAGGTCCTCTTTCTTAACTATCTACTATTCAAATAATGGTCATACATTTCCAGACATTCCAGTAGTTCGGTTTTATAGACCATTAATGCCTTTTTTACAGTTTCAGTATGGCTTTTCTGAAGCTCTCGGTTACATTCCTCTAAATCTATTGTTTTCATAACCGTAAGTTCATGATAAATACTGGTCAAATCTCTACTCATTTCTCCGTTCCCCACTTCTATTTTTTGTATTCTGCTCTCTGCAATCAGCATTGCCAAAATACTCACTTTTTAAACAGAAGCAGACCCCCCATCAACTTATTTGATGATAAATACTGGGCACGGAGATTTTTGGACCACGTAATGGCTGACGCTTCCGAGGAATAGCTCTTTTAATCCACTCAATCCACGGCTTCCCATCACAACAAGATCGGCGTTTTCTTCTACAATGAAATTGACAATCGAGGTGGCCGGGCTTCCTTCAATGATGAAGGTTCTTACCTTGTTTGGCAGTTCTGAAAGCTTTTCTTTTACCGCATTGAGCATTTCTTTTGCTTCAGCTAACTGTGCCTGCCGTACGGGATCACTATCAAAATTAACATAGTTATAAATAGTTGTTTGTGTATTAATAACGGTAACAACATTCACTTCGATTTTTTCATCCTGTTTGGCCATCGTAATCGCTGTTTCCAACGCCCTCTTACTTAATTCAGATTGATCATACGGAACCACAATTCTAGAGCAAATCGTTAACATCTTCATCATCCTCCCAGAAAAATCAATTTCCTCTTCCTTGCCTTCATTGTATCAGCATATATCAATCTATAACCCACTAAGATTTGACAATATTAAGGCATTGTAAAAGTGGTTTTGGCGCCCTTTTTGGTGCCTGTTACCACCCGAGATTTGTCGAAAAACAGATTGGATATACATGATTAAAAGATGAAGTGGAAAAATCAATGGATTTTTGAGGTTGGTAACTTTTGAGATTTCTAGCGCCCGAAAAGGCGAGGTCGGATAGAATTCGGTAGGCAATAAAGGCAAGGGCAAAATAGCTGGAAAGAAAGAAAAAGTGTCCTTCGATGCTCAATGAAGGACACTTTTTCTTTGGGGAATCTGATAAATTTCCTTCGAAAAACCAAGACTTAGCATAATTTCTGCCATACTCTTGAGCTGCTAACCACTGAGTTATTTTCAATAATGGCGTAGGCTGCATTCGTAATCGCCTGAGCCAACGTTGCCCCAGTTCCGCGCACTTCATTGAAGCAAGCCTCTGAATTACCTTTTGTCGTAAATTTATACCCAAACTCCTCTAATCTTTCCACAATACGCATCGCATGATTAAGGTTATGCTCAGGCTGAAAATCGTTGTCATGAATAAAAGTATGGTTCTCATAATCATACCAACGATCCCAGCGATTTAACTTCCACCCTAAAATTCTCCGTGCAATTGAATCCGTTTTGTTCATACCCATTACCCTCTTTTCATTTTTTTGATCGTTCTATTATATAACAGTTTTGATTGATTAGTAATATTATATAACACAATCTCGAAAAACGACCACTATTTTTGGTTGAAATTTCATATTTTCATTCGACAAAATTCGGGTGGTGCCTGTCACCACCCGAATTTTGTCAAAAATAAAAAGCATTCAAGGTATAGGCCCTGAATGCTTTTATGTGTTGTGAATAACTTGGACTCGTCCAATTCTTCCATCTGTCAGCCTTACTTTGATTCCGTGTGGATGGGTGGCTGATTTGGTGAGGATGTCTTTTACAATGCCTCTGGTTAGTTTTCCTGTTCTTTGGTCTGCTTTTAAAACGATATCAACCGTCAATCCCGGAAGTACGTCTTTTCGATTTTGTCCGTTCATTCCACACTAAACGCCCATTTTTCTACGGGTATTGCTAGGTTTCTTTGTTTGCTGGCTTTTCATTTTTTTCGTGGAAAGATCGCCAGTGGCCTTACCATTCCCAGCAGAGTTTTGGTTCTTTTTGTTTTCAAGCTGCTGCCTCATTGCTTCCTGCAGGCTGATTTTCTTTTTTGGTTCATCGGGTTGTTGATTTTCTGTCATCGTTAAATCCTCCTTTTTTCAAATAAGGTAGTTAGTCCAGTATAATCTTTTTCGATCATTTAGGAAAGTGGAAGAGGGATTAGGTTTGAAAATCATAGGGACAATCCCGAAAAAATTAAAAACCTTCATAAATAGGGCGCAACACTCATAGGTTATTTTAATGACCAACTAAGGGGGCCGAAGGAATGAAGTACAGAAAGTCGATAGTAGGCGGTCTTGTGGCGATTGTGGTCTTGCTACTTGTGTTTTCTTCCCTCACGACAGTGTCATCTGGTAATCGAGGAGTTCTTTTGCAATTCGGTGCGGTGAAACCGACCATTTTATCGGAAGGGCTTCATTTTAGGATTCCATTTATGCAAACCGTTCAACAGATTGAGGTTCGCGTGCAAAAAGAGGAAAGCTCGCAGTCCGCTGCTTCAAAAGATCTTCAGATCGTCACGACCAAGGTAGCGGTCAACTATTCGGTCGATCCCGAAGCAGTCAATAAACTTTACCAAGAAATCGGCTTGGATTATCGTTCTAGGATTGTGGACCCTGCGATAGCCGAGTCGCTCAAAGCAATTACGGCACAGTACACGGCAGAAGAGCTTATTTCCAAGCGGCCGGAGGTTTCAGCCGAAGTGAAGGATATGCTTGGAAAAAAATTAACGAAGTATTATATGAAACTTGAGGATATCAATATTAAGGAATTCGCTTTTAGCGAGGAATTCAATAAAGCGATTGAAGCCAAACAAACGGCTGAACAAAACGCACTTAAGGCCAAACGAGATTTAGAGCGAGTCAAAATCGAAGCCCAGCAGCAAGTCACTCAGGCTGAAGCAGAAGCCCAATCCTTAAAACTGAAAAAACTCGAAGTGACCCCAGAGCTCATCCAACTCAAACAAATCGAAGTCCAAGAAAAAGCCCTCGAAAAATGGGACGGGAAACTGCCGAATGTCACCGGCGGCGCCACTCCTTTCATCGATGTAAATGGGATTACGAAGAAATAACGGTTCTACAAAATTCGGGTGGTGCCTGGCACCACCCGAATTTTGTAGAAAAGAGCAGTCTGATCAAAATAGGGGTAAGCGTCTATTCCTCTCTCTAATTGGACACATACACTATGTTGAAATTGATCTAAAGAGGAGAGATTGTTTTGGAAAATAAGCCCTATCAAGGTTCGAATGTTATGCCTTCAAATATTGCGCCAAATGTAATGCCCAATATGGTGCCTTCAAATATACCTTATGTAGCTCCGCAAGTGCAGCCACAGCCATGTGTGGTGCCGTATTATCAAAATTGCTGTTATCCGATGCAAAATCCGTGTTGTTATCCGATGTATAACCCTTGCTGCTATCCTGCTTACAATCCTTGTTGTTACCCAGGTTACCATCCTTGTTATTAAAAGGTGTTTGTTGCAAATAATTATAAAGCTCTATTTCCGTGGATCACCGGGAACGGGGCTTTTCTATGTTTGCACCAGCATTATTTAGATGTTTCTTTTATGGAAAATCAAATTATGAATTTTGGAAAAATTCACTTAGCAACTGATTAGAAGCTGTCATTCTTGTAAATATTGAAAGTAAGGATATAAATCAAAAAAAGGGAGAGTTGTTCTATGCAAAAATTTGAAGAGGAATATTGGGAAGAAAAATATGATCATTTAGGAGCGGTCGCAGCCATTACGGAGTTGCTTTACTTTGCATTACATAAGGAATAGGGAAATCCAAAATTCGACAGGTGCCTGTCACCACCCGAAGTTTGTCGAAAAAAGCCCATTTCAGCCATTAAGCTGGAACGGGCTTTTTGTGTGGAAATCTTATCGCACATGCATATCGTTTGGATGTGAACCCCTGCGGCGATTGCGATTAAGCTGATGTATTTGCTGCATTTCATCTGCAGTTAATTCGAAGTCAAATACATTAAAGTTCTCCTCGATTCTGGATGGAGTAACAGATTTCGGAATGACAATCGTGTTATTTTGTAAATGCCAGCGCAGTACGACCTGTGCAGGTGATTTGCCATGTGCTTCGGCAATTTTTATAATTACTTCATCCTTCAGCACTTCTCCGCCCTGTTCAAGCGGGCTCCACGCTTCCACAAAAATATCATGTTTTGCACAGAAATCTTTTAATTCTTTCTGAGAAAGGTATGGATGGCACTCCACTTGGTTTAATACAGGTTTTACTTCACATTCGTTTAAGAGGCGCTCGAGATGTTCGATTTCAAAATTACAAACACCGATCGCTTTCACGCGGCCATCATGATAGAGCTTTTCTAAAGCTTTGTATGTATCAACGTATTGATCGAATTTAGGGGTCGGCCAGTGAATCAAGTATAAATCCACATACTCAAGGCCTAATCTTGCCAGACTTTCGTCAAAGGCTTTTAGTGCATTTTCATAGCCTTGGTCGCTGTTCCACACTTTGGTTGTAATAAAAAGGTTTTCGCGGGGAACAGAGGTTTCCTTAATTGCTTTACCCACACCTTCCTCATTTTTGTAAATCATCGCTGTATCAATGGATGTATATCCGACTTCAAGTGCTTTCGCTACGGCAGTGGTAGCTTGGTTATCTTCAACCTGCCAAACACCAAATCCAAGCTGCGGCATTTTAACACCATTATTTAAAGTAACAAAATTCATTTGAATTTTCTCCTTTACCATTTATTTGTTTCCCAACAACAAAAGTAGTCTTCCCACTACTATTGGAAAAACACCCCAAATCACATGTTTATTATACTTCAGCGGCAGTGGGAAAGTATAGAATTTAGGATTACGAAATATTTGTGCAGCTGGTTGATTGGTTCGACAAAATCCGGGCGGTGCCTGTCACCACCCGGATTTTGTCGAAAATTATTGATAGTTTGAACCCTTAGTCTCGGTGGAATCTCTAGGATAATATTCTTCCTTTTGGATATACTTCTGCGAGAGGGAGGTCGAATTATGTCGAAGGAAAAGAGAATAATTATTACCTCTTTGATGGTATCTTTTTTGTTGCTTTTGTGTTTAACGCCTAAAAGAAAGATCCGTCAGGCTACCCTTATCCTTTTATTTCAGCAATCTTATGCCTGGATTACGGGGTTATTTGTGGTTGAAAAGGGATGGATTGCTTATCCGAAACGGTTGTTTTTTAAGAAATCCTATAAAGGCAGCTTTACTTTTGAACATTTTGTCTTCCCAATTGTTTCTGTCCTTTTTAACCTTTATTATCCAGTTCAAAAGAAATCGGGATTTAAAGCACTTTACTATTTATTTTATTGCTCCGTTCTTTGTACGTTAGAGGTAATCGGCGTCAAATATACTCGAGTTATTACATATAAGAAATGGCACTGGTATTTTAGTTTTAGCAGTATGTGGATTTCGTTTTATGTCTCTAGGGCTTTTTATAGGTGGTTTTTTAAATATGGAATTGTCAAAGATGAAAAATAGTTCTAAAAAAGCACCTCATTCCTGATTTTGGTCAGGAGGAGGTGCTTTTGCGTTAAGCAGTGTGGTTCACTGTTTTATTTCCTTTTGCAGTTGTTCTACGAATAAACGGTACTACCCAGCGGTCTAAACCGAAGCGGCCTGCGTTGTAGCCGGCTGCAATGATGATTGCTCCCATGATAATATCAGTTGGGCTGTGAGAAACGGTTCCTGCCATTATGAATGAGAGGTTCATAACTACTCCAAAGAACGCAGCAGCAGCAGTTAAGCATCCAAGAATTAATCCTAACCCGACAAGGAATTCACCTAAAGGAATAATGGTATTGAAAAGATCTACATTTGGTAATGCAAAATGTTGTAAGAAACTTACATACCCCGCATAGACCGCGCTGCCATCCGGACCTTTGACCGGGTTGGCGATTGCGCCTTTTAGGAACCCAGCAGCGTCAAACCCACCTGTTAGCTTGTGCAATCCAGCTGTTAACCAAGAATATCCGAGGTATAAACGAACGACGGTAAGAAGGGCAGCAGCGACTTTGTTCTCTCTTAAAAATTTGTTAAACATATAAAAGACCCCTTTAGAAAAAGTATTATTAAGAACTTGATTACACTTATAGTATAATCCGTTTATCTTGAAATAAGAGTTCTTTGTTCACTATTTCACAAATATGTAATAAAGGTTTGAACAAAATATTACAACTTGTAGGAGTAGTGGGGTTGCACTATAGATCATTCGAAGTTATGTCCTTCTTCATCAAATATTAGCCCATGTCCACCCCATATGGACAATTTGAACATTTTGTCCACGCTTGGTGCCTGTCACCGTATGATGTGGGTGTGTGTTCGGAAAGTGTTTGGGAAATGTTTGAAAATATTCAAAATTGTAAAAAAGTAGTGTACAATTTTTGTATATTTAATTTTTTATAGGTGGGGAGCAAATATGTTAATTGATTATGAGGTGAAGCGTAAGCGCTTAAAAGAAATTAAAACGAATCAGCTTGTATGGGAATGGATGACACCTAATCCTGTTACAGTATTTCCGCACCAAACCATTAAAGAAGCCGTTTTAATCCTTGAAGCAAAGGGAATTGACGGGCTGCCGGTTGTGGATGAAGAGTCTCGGGTGATTGGATCCGTTACGAAATCAAGAATTCTCAGTTGTCTTATGGAAGGGCTTACACCGGATTACACCATTTCACAAGTGATGACCCGGGCGGTTGTCACGATCCATAAGGATGATTCAATCAAAAAGGCGAATGAGCTTCCTGTTGGGCGTCTACCTGTTGTTGACCATAATGGGAGGATTGTTGGAATTCTCACCCGAACCGATATCCTGCATTCTTATGCAGCGCATCTGGACAAACTTCAGGAGACCCTCCACATTACCGAAACCCTAAGGACCATTTTAGAGAGTGCTTATGAAGGAATTGTCGTAGTGGATCAACATGGAATCATTCGTGAATTTAATGAGGCATATAGCCGCTTTCTTGGCAAGAAACGTGAAGATGTGATTGGCAAACCTGTCACCGGGATCATCGAGAATACCCGTTTGCAGGTAGTTTTGCAAACCGGGATCGAAGAAAGGGGGTATATTCAACGGATCCAGGGCCAGGATATGGTTGTCCATCGGATCCCTATCTGGAAGGATGAAAAAGTGGTCGGGGCAATTGGCCTTCTGATTTTTCAAGGGGTAACCGAGCTTTACAATATTCTCGGACGCATGCAGGAGTTGTCAAGGCAAATTACTGATCCCCCTGTTATCGATCATTCTCAAGGAAAAATACATTGTGCATTTGACCAAATTATTGGACAGAGCCCAAAAATTCAAGCCGTTAAAAAAATTGCCCGCAAAGCGGCGAATACGCCGTCAACAGTACTAATCACTGGAGAAAGCGGAACAGGAAAGGAATTGTTTGCAAATGCCATCCATCGGTCCAGCCCATACGCTGAAGGCCCTTTTATTAGTGTCAATTGTGCGGCTATCCCCGAACACCTTTTAGAAGCGGAATTGTTCGGTTTTGAGGACGGTGCTTTTACAGGTGCAAAAAAGGGCGGAAAGCCCGGCAAGTTTGAACTTGCCCATAAAGGAACTTTATTTCTTGATGAAATCGGTGATATGCCGGCGCTGATGCAGTCAAAAATCCTACGGGTTCTCCAGGACCGCGAAGTCGAACGGGTCGGTGGAATTGTCAAGCATCCTGTAGATGTCAGAATCGTTGCAGCAACAAATCGTTGTCTAGAACAGATGATTCAGGATGGGAGTTTCAGAGAAGATCTTTATTATCGTTTGAACATCATCCGTCTCGAAATTCCTCCCTTAAGGGAACGGCGTGAAGATATACCAGAACTGCTGATGCATCATCTGCATCACTTTAGTGAGCGTTTTGGCCTTGGGCAAAAGCTGTTTTCTAAGGAAGTTACCGCAGCTTTGATGGAATATTCCTGGCCGGGTAACATTCGCGAGCTCGTCAACACCGTCGAAATGCTTGTCAGTTTTTCTGAATCTCACTATATCGATGTACAAGAGCTGGCACCTAAATTTTTTGAAAAGAAAGAAAGCTCTCCAACTGTCCCAAACCTGCCAAAAGCAGCGGAGCAATATGTTGTTCCGAGCATACCAACATCAACAGGTCAAAATCTATTAACCAATGTAAAAGAAAAAGCACTTGAGCGCGAAAAAGCACTGCTGATTCAAACACTGATAGAAACTAACGGAAATAAGGCGAAGGCAGCGAGAATCTTAGGAATCCAACGTTCTACATTGTACGAAAAATTAAAAAAACACGAATTGTTTGATAAGTCGTACAATTAAACGTACACAAAACGTACACATATGTATGGTCATCCGTACATCATGAAAAGAAAAGTGTTGTTATTCCCGCCTTTTTTAAGTTGGCACACTAATTGCATATATAAGAGTGTGTAGCGAAAAAGGGAGGGGAAAGTTTTGAAAGGGTTTGCAGAATTTCGGATGCCTAAAACCGTTTTTTATGGAGAAAATTCATTGACAAAGCTTGGCGAGCAGGCAGCTTTATTAGGAAAAAAAGCCTTGATTGTCAGCGATAACATTATGAATCAAATCGGCGTGGTCGAGAGATGCCAGCAATTGCTCGAAGAAGCAGGAATGGCTTACGAGTGTTATTTGGAAGTAAACTCCGAACCAACTGACACATATGTAGCAGAAGCGTTAGCACTTTGTCAGGAACAACAATGCGATGTGGTAGTGGCAGTCGGCGGTGGCAGCTGTATTGATGCAGCTAAAGCAGTTGTGGTCGTTGCTACAAATGGAGGATACATTGGTAACTATTTGGGTGGGAAAAAGAAAGTTGAAAATCCACCACTTCCTTTGATTGCCATCCCAACCACATCAGGTACAGGTTCTGAAGTTACTTCTGTAACCGTTATCAACAATACAAAAGACGATGTGAAAATGATGATTAAACACCCGGCGTTCATTCCAGATGTTGCGATTGTGGATCCAATTTTGACCTATTCGGCACCGCCAAAGGTTACAGCTGCAACCGGCGTTGATGCATTATGCCATGCAATCGAAGCCTATATCTCACGTGTATCCCAACCGATGACGGATAATTTTGCTCTTTCTGCCATTGAATTAATTGTGAAAAATTTACGTTCAGCATACATAAACGGAACTGACCGTGAA
Organism: Neobacillus cucumis; assembly: GCF_016107705.1. Next base: position 562,263 of record NZ_JAEHGC010000003.1, on the reverse strand, counting down.
GCAAGGGAAGCGATGTCATTAGCTTCCATGCAGGCAGGACTGGCCTTTACCAATGCATCCGTTACGCTTGTACACGGAATGTCACGTCCAATCGGTGCATTGTTCCACGTCCCGCATGGCGTATCCAATGCGATGCTGCTTCCGGCCGTCCTTGAATTTACGAAAGAGAGTGCCGTAGAACGTCTTGCAGTCATTGGACGCATTCTTCGTCCTGATTTGACAGCGCTCTCAGAGGAAGAACTTGCTGATGTAACTGTCCAAGAGATTAAGAATCTGTGCCGCAATTTAGACATCCCGAACATGGAGACCTATGGTTTGGACAAAGAAAAATTTGATCAGGTTGTTTCAAAAATGGCTAACGATGCCATTGCAAGCGGAAGTCCTGGAAACAATCCCCGCGTTCCAAGTCACCAAGAGATTGTCGAGCTATATCAGAAATGCTTTAACTATGACTTTAGTGTAAGTAAAACAACAGTTCATATATAAGAAAAGGAGTAGATGATCATGATTACAACTGAAGTAAAAACATTAAAAAACTTTATTGGTGGTGAGTGGGTAGACTCTTTATCCTCCAAAACAGAAGCTGTACCAAATCCCGCAACAGGTGAAATCTTAGCTAATGTCCCTCTTTCCAACCGTGAGGATCTGGACAGAGCAGTAGAAGTTGCGAATCAAGCTTTTGAAACATGGAAGGACGTTGCGGTTCCAAAACGGGCCCGCATCCTATTCCGTTACCAACAGCTTCTTGTCGAGCATTGGGACGAGCTTGCACGTCTGGTGGTATTAGAAAATGGCAAAAACTATGATGAAGCTTATGGAGAAGTACTTCGCGGAATTGAATGCGTTGAATTTGCTGCTGGTGTTCCAACCTTGATGATGGGCAGCCAGCTTCCTGATATTGCGACAGGTATTGAATCCGGCATGTACCGTTATCCAATTGGTGTAATCGGAGGTATTACTCCTTTTAACTTCCCAATGATGGTGCCATGCTGGATGTTCCCGCTTGCGATTGCATGCGGAAATACATTTATTTTAAAACCATCTGAACGCACTCCGTTGCTAGCAAACCGCTTGGTTGAATTATTTAAAGAAGCAGGTCTTCCTGATGGTGTTCTTAATATTGTCCATGGTGCCCATGACGTCGTAAACGGCATCCTTGAGAACCCAGATGTTAAGGCTGTTTCCTTTGTTGGTTCCCAGCCGGTTGCAGAATATATTTACAAAACAGCTGCCGCTAATGGCAAACGCGTTCAAGCATTAGCAGGTGCTAAAAATCATACAATTGTTCTTCCAGATGCCAATCTTGATCTTGCGGTTACAAATATTATTGGGGCAGCATTCGGTTCAGCCGGTGAGCGCTGCATGGCTTGTTCGGTTGTTGTCGCCGTTGGGGATGTGGCAGATGAGCTTGTTTCCCGACTTGTAAAAGCGGCAGAAGAATTACAAATTGGAAACGGTTTGGACAAAGGTGTGTTCCTCGGCCCGGTAATCCGTGATGCCCATAAAGAGCGCACAATCAATTATATTGAAATCGGAGAAAAAGAGGGAGCTCAGCTGATTCGTGACGGACGTAATGACGCAGCGGTTTCCGGTGAAGGTTATTTTGTTGGGCCAACTATTTTTGATGGGGTAACCACCGAAATGAAGATCTGGAAGGATGAAATTTTTGCACCTGTTCTTTCCGTTGTTCGAGTGGACGATTTAACAGAAGCCATCAAAATTGCCAACCGATCAGAATTCGCTAACGGCGCTTGCTTGTTCACCGACAGTGCCAAAGCAGTGAGACAGTTCCGTGATACGATTGACGCTGGCATGCTTGGGGTAAACATGGGGGTTCCAGCTCCAATGGCCTTCTTCCCATTCTCAGGGTATAAGAAGTCATTCTATGGTGATTTACATGCAAACGGTAAAGATGGCGTTGAATTTTACACGCGCAAGAAAATGCTTACTGCACGTTACTAGGTTACTTTTTTCATAGAGTCTTTAAATACAGCAGAACGGGGTGATTCTTTTGGCATCATGTCTTACAAGAACTTTTAAAACCTGTCAAAGGAACCACCCAGTTTGGTATTCAACCTATAGGAGGAGAACAACATGGCAAAAGTATTGAAAGCTGGAAAAACAAAGGAAGAACTAGCGATTCAAGCTGCACAGGTTTCGGAAACCGTTAAAAGCATTTTGGGTGATGTGGAAGCAAATGGAGATGCTGCCGTTCGCTCGTACTCGGAAAAATTTGATAAGTGGTCTCCTGAGAGTTTTAAACTATCAAAGGAACAGATTGATGAAATTATAAAGAGTGTTCCGGAACAAACCATTGAAGATATCAAATTTGCTCAAGCACAAATTCGCCGCTTCGCTGAAGCACAAAAAGCCGCTTTGCTTGATATCGAAGTGGAAACTATACCGGGCGTCTTTTTGGGACACAAAAATATTCCGGTTAACAGTGTAGGCTGCTATATTCCTGGCGGCAGATATCCAATGGTTGCATCCGCCCATATGAGTGTATTAACGGCCAAAGTAGCAGGGGTTAAACGGGTGATTGCCTGCACGCCTCCAATTAATGGAGAAGTTCCGGCTGCAACGATTGCAGCAATGGCACTTGCAGGAGCTGATGATATTTATTTGCTAGGCGGGGTACAGGCAATGGCTGCGATGGCGATCGGAACAGAAACGATTCCACCGGTAGATATGCTTGTAGGTCCTGGTAACGCATTTGTGGCTGAAGCAAAGCGCCAGTTATTTGGACGTGTAGGAATTGATCTTCTTGCAGGCCCAACAGAAGTATTAGTCATCGCCGATGAAACATCGGATGCAGAAATTGTGGCAACCGATCTTCTTGGTCAGGCAGAACATGGACCAACATCTCCTGCTGCCTTAATCACAACATCTGAAAAGCTTGCGCTTGCAACGGTTAAAGAAATCGAGCGTCAGCTTGGGACATTGAAAACCGCCGATGTGGCGCGTGCTGCCTGGGAGGAATATGGAAAAATCATCTTGGTCGACAGCCTTGAGGAAGCGGTTGTAGAAGCAGATAAACTCGCTTATGAACATGTGGAAATACTGACAGAAGATCCGCGCTACTTCCTTGAAAACATGACCAATTATGGGGCGCTGTTCTTGGGGCCGATGACAAATGTGGCCTATGGGGATAAGGTGATTGGAACCAACCATACGCTTCCTACAAAGGGTGCAGGCCGTTATACAGGCGGACTTTGGGTTGGGAAATTCCTGAAGACCTGTACATATCAAGAAGTAAAAACAGCAGAGGCAAGTGCCTTGATTGGGGAATACGCAGAGCGTCTTTGCGATTTGGAGAACTTTGCCGGACACCGTGAACAAGCGCTGTTACGTGTTCGCCGTTATGGAAAACAACTAGTAAAGAATTAAGCACCTTATCATTTAACGAAAATCCGGGTGGACCATATCCCCACCCGGAAAAACCATCACAAGGAGGCTTTTTATGGAACTAATTGTTATTTTACTAGCATTAGGTTTCCTTATGTTTATCGCTTATCGTGGATTTTCCGTCATCTTATTTGCTCCAATTTGTGCCCTGTTTGCCGTCCTCTTGACAGATCCGGGCCATGTATTGCCGTTTTTCTCCAATATCTTTATGGTAAAGATGGTAGATTTCATAAAGAACTATTTTCCTGTCTTTTTATTAGGTGCAATATTTGGTAAGGTAGTAGAAATGTCCGGACTTGCTGAATCGATTGCCAAAACGATTGTCAGATTAGTCGGTCCAAAACGTTCGATGCTTGCAATTGTCCTTTTATGTTCGATTTTAACGTATAGTGGTGTCAGCTTATTCGTAGTTGCTTTTGCGGCTTATCCATTTGCGGCCAAGCTGTTCCAGGAGTCCAATATTCCAAAACGGTTAATTCCCGGAACGATTGCATTGGGATCCCTATCATTTACGATGGATGCCCTTCCGGGAACACTACAAATTCAAAACGTTATTCCAACGTCTTTCTTTAAAACCGATATTTATGCAGCTCCAGTACTGGGGATTATTGGTGCCATTTTTGTTTTTACTCTTGGCATGCTCTATTTGGAGTCACGCCGGAGAAAAGCGGCAAAATTCGGGGAAGGCTATTTTGGGTTTGGAAGTGCGCAGGAAGAAATGGCAGCAGCTGCCGAAGCACTTCAACCTGCGTCAATGCCGTCCATTAGCACTGGAAAAACAAGTACTCTTCGTCAGATTCTTGCGTTTGTTCCGCTGATCTTGGTGGGTGTTATGAATAAACTCTTTACCGTCATGATTCCAAAATGGTATCCAAATGGTTTTGATTTTTCAAAAATTGGTCTTGAACAGTTCGGAAAGGTTGAGACCAGTGCGGTTCTTGGGATTTGGTCTGTAGAACTTGCTCTAGTCATGGGTATTGCCGCAACACTTCTATTTAACTTCAAAGCTGTAAAGGTTGATTTCAAAACTGGTCTTAATGCTAGTATTGGCGGTGCGTTGCTTGCAGCGATGAACACTGGTTCCGAATATGGTTTCGGGGGCATCATTTCCTCCCTTCCCGGCTTCGGAGTCGTTCGTGACGGTATTTCCCACACCTTTACAAACCCGCTAGTTAACAGTGCTGTAACCACAAACGTTTTGGCTGGGGTTACGGGTTCTGCATCCGGCGGTATGGGGATTGCGCTGAGTGCGATGGGTGAAAAGTATGTACAAGCGGCACAAGCACACGGGATTCCGATGGAGGTTATGCACCGGATTACCGCGATGGCTTCCGGAGGTATGGATTCCCTGCCGCATAACGGTGCGGTTATCACTTTGCTTGCTATTTGTGGCTTGACCCATAAGCAATCCTACCGTGATATTTTTGCCGTTACGGTTATTAAGACTATTGCTACTTTCTTCATCATTGGATTGTATTCGCTTACAGGACTTGTTTAACACAAAAATCGGGTGGTGCCTGTCACCACCCGATTTTTGTCGAATCTAAAAAGCACCTCATTCCCGATAAAGTTCAGGTTTAAGGTGCTTTTGCGTTATGCAGTGTGGTTCACTGTTTTATTTCCTTTCACAGTTGTTCTACGAATAAACGGTACCACCCAACGGTCTAAACCGAAGCGGCCTGCGTTGTAACCCGCAGCGATAATCATAACCCCTAGTAAAATATCTAATGGGTTGCTAGAAACCGTTCCGGCCATGACATAAGCGAAATTCATGACTAGGGCAAAGAATACAGCGGCAGTTGTTAAGCATCCAAGAATTAATCCTAAGCCAACAAGGAACTCACCTAATGGAATCATTGTATTGAAAAGATCCGCATTTGGAAGGGCAAAATGTTTTAAGAATCCAACATATGTGGCGTAGACGATACTTCCATCTGGACCTTTAACTGGGTTGGCGATTGCACCTTTTAAAAATCCAGTAGCATCAAAACCGCCTGTAAGTTTGTGAAGACCAGCCATCATCCATTCATAACCGAGATATAAGCGAATGACTGTAAGAAGGGCAGCAGCAACTTTGTTCTCTCTTAAAAATTTGTTAAACATATAAAAGACCCCTTTTAGAAAAAGTATTATTAATAACTTGATTACACTTATATTATAATCCGTTTATCTTGAAATAAGAGCTCCTTGTTCACTGTTTCACAAATCTGTAAAAAAGGTTTGAACAAATTATTACAGTGGTGTTTGGTTCGACAAAAATCGGGCGGTGCCTGTCACCACCCGATTTTTGTCGAATATCATCTATCTTTTTTGCTGGGTTAAAGATTACTTTTTTTGATATTAAAATGCTGGTTAATAGCTTGGCATGTATTGCGTAGGGCTGCCGCGAGCTTCTGTTCGTTGCCATAAAAACGGGTTGATGGGAGCGGAATCGAGACAGCGCTTAAATTCCCCATTGAATCTAAAATAGCTGCGCCCACTGCACAAATTCCTGGAATATGCTCTTCCCTGGCAAAAGAAACTCCCTCTTTACGAACCACTTCCAATTCCTTTAACATTTCATCCCTGCTTGTAATCGTATGATCAGTGTATAGTTGCAGCTGCTTTGGCAACAATTTTTCAACGTCAGCAATAGACAATGAAGCCAGAATGGCCTTTCCGTTTGCGGTGCAATGTAATGGAAAAGATGCACCGGGTTGTGAAGTTGCTTGTAATGGATGCGGGGCAATAATTTGATCAACAAAAAGCACCTTACCGTTATCTAATACGGAGAGATCGACTGTTTCATTGACTTGATGTGAAAGTTGTATTAAAAATGGCCTAATTTCTTCTCTTAAATCACTATGGACGGCAGTCGCAAGCATCGCAATCTCGGGTCCAAGACGGAAACCGCCGTTAGTAGAGGCAGTTGCAACATATCTTTCCTCTTCCAGGGCTGTCACAATTCTTTGAACCGTTGACCTCGCAAGCCCCACCTCTTTGGCAATTTGCGATAGACTTAATCCTTTTGGATGTTCCCGAAGCGCCCTCAAGATTTTTGCCGCACGAGAGATGACTTGAACACTAGATGATTTTGTTTGTTCCTGCTTATCGATGTTCAAAAGTATGAACTCCTTCCTGTATCCATCCGTTCTATTATAACGAAAATTCATTATCAAACAGTGAAAAAATGGGACCATTCATTTGAGCCTTATCATAATAAAAGCTGGACAGTAAGCATAATAAATTTTTATGGACATGTGAATTAATGATACCTTATACTCAAGGTAACCATATTATGATACAAGTGTACCACAATACGGTTAAATTTTAAAAACTTCACATAAAAATTATTCTCACTCGTTTCCAGAGTTTTTTAAAATCATCCCAAAAAGGACGGTGATCGATATGGATTTAGTTAAAATTGGTGTGATAGGCATTGGAAATATGGGCAGTTCCCATGTTCAAATGCTTACCAAAGGCCAAATTAAAGGAGCGGTATTAACGGCAGTTTGCAGCAGGAATGAAAACCGAATTGAATGGGTGAAATCCCATACAAAGGGAGATGTGAAAATTTTCAAGGACGAACAGACCTTTTTCAATGATACAGAAATCGATGCCGTCCTTATTGCAACACCGCATTACAGTCATCCGGACCTAGCCATAAAGGCTTTTGCGAAAGGGAAACATGTCCTCATCGAAAAACCGGCCGGCGTCTTTACAAAAAATGTGCTTGAAATGAATGCGGCAGCGGAATCTTGTGGGAAAGTGTTTGGCATCATGTATAACCAAAGGGCAAATCCGCTTTATCAAAAAATTCGGGACCTTATTCAATCCGGTCAGCTGGGTGAATTAAAACGAACAAACTGGATTATTACGGATTCGTACCGTCCGCAAAGCTATTACGATTCAAGCCAATGGAGAGCAACCTGGAAAGGGGAAGGCGGCGGTGTTCTTTTAAATCAGGCACTTCACCAATTAGATCTTTTGCAGTGGACGACGGGGTGTATGCCAAAAGGCGTTCGTGCTGTTTGCAGTGTAGGGAAGTACCATGATGTTGAAGTGGAAGATGATGTAACGGCATTTGTGGAATATGAAAATGGTGCGACAGGTGTGATCATTGCTTCAACTGGAGAAGCACCAGGGACAAATCGTTATGAAATCGTTGGGGACCGCGGAAAAATTGTTGTCGAAAATGAGGAACTTCTTTTTTATCAATTATCACAATCAGAACGCGAATTTAATGCTGCGTATGCAGGAGGATTCGGCAAGCCTGATTATGAAAAAATAAAAATTCCCGTAACCAGTGAAAATGCGAATCATGCAATCATTGTTCAAAATTGGGTGGATGCCATTAGGAATGGGACACCGCAACTTTCACCTGGTGAGGACGGCGTCAATGCGCTGGAAATTTCAAATGCCATCTACTTATCTTCCTGGTTAAACGAAACGGTAGAATTGCCAGTTGACCCAGACTTGTATTATGAAAAATTACAAGAAAAAATCAACACGTCTACCTTTGAGAAAAAGCATGTAACGAACACCACGTTGGATGTTAGCGGGACTCATTAGTAATTAATTTACAAAAGAAATGGAGTTACTAAAATGATTAGAGTAGTTTGTAAGGGAAAACTTAAACCTGGTATAAAGATTGAAGATTATTTAATTCTTGCTAGAGAAGTTGTATCAGAAACCCGGAAAGAAAAAGGATGTATCATGTACACGCTTCATGAGGATATCAATGATTCATCCATCATTACAACGATTGAAGAATGGGAAAATGAAGAGGTAATCAAACAACACAATAAAAGTGAGCATGTCTTGAAAATTGTTCCAGAGCTGAGGAAAATGAGAGAAAGCACAGAAATTAACCATTATCGAGAAATGAAATAACCAGTGCACTTTCCTCCCAAAGGGGATGTCACCTGGCCGGACTTAGTAATGCAACACGGAAACTAGAGAAACAACTAAAAATAAGTTATGAAAAAAGAAGGAGAATATTTCCATGAAATTTGAAAAAGTTCGTTGGGGCATTATTGGATGCGGTGATGTGACGGAAGTGAAAAGCGGACCAGCATTCCAAAAAATAAAAAACTCAGAGTTGGTTGCGGTCATGCGACGAACTGGAGAACTAGCAAAAGATTATGCGGAAAGACATCATGTTCCGAAATGGTATGATGATGCCGACGCACTGATAAATGATCCAGATGTCGATGCCGTCTATATTGCGACACCACCAAGTTCACATAAAGAATATACCATCAAAGTTGCAAAGGCTGGAAAACCGGTTTATGTAGAAAAGCCAATGGCACTCAATTTTGCCGAATGCATGGAAATGATTGCGGCATGCGAGACTTTCGGGGTGCCTTTATATGTTGCTTACTATCGCAGAGTTTTGCCGCGGTTTTTAAAAATAAAAGAACTGTTGGATCATGAGGCAGTTGGAGATGTTCGTTTTGTATCAACTACACAGTATCAAAAAGCTTCGGAAGACGTGCTGGACTCAAAAACGATCCCGTGGAGAGTTCAACCCGAAATATCCGGAGGGGGGCTATTTTTTGATTTAGCCAGCCATACTCTTGATCTATTAGATTTTTTGCTTGGGCCTATAAAGGATGTGCAAGGTTTTGCTTCCAATCAAGCAGGTTATTATAGTGCGGAGGATATCGTTACAGGTACCTACCGATTTGAATCAGGAATCCACGGTATAGGAAATTGGTGTTTTTCTGCCTTTGAAGATGTGGATATGAATGAAATCGTCGGCAGTAAAGGGAAAATTACCTTTTCCACTTTTGGCAATGCCCCCGTTGTTTTGACGACTGCTAATGGAACCGAACAATGGAGCTTTGAACCACCGCAGCACATCCATCAACCCCTTTTGGAAACGATAATAGCGGACTTAACAGGAGGAAGCAACCAGTGCCCAAGTACAGGAGAGACCGGTGCACGGACCAACTGGGTTATGGGGAAGATCGTTTAAAGATCGACAAAATTCGGGTGGTGCCTGTCACCACCCGAATTTTGTCGAATCCCTAAAGATAAAGTCCGTTCGCATAAACGGCGGTCATGGTTCCGGCGATTTCTTCGACGGTGCCAAGGTGTTCGTTGCGGACGATTTCCCATAGGTACATTTCGTTGGTGAAGAACCAGCCTCGGGCGACAAGTCCATGGTTTAGTTCGGGGCGGGCTAGGCCTCTTGCTTGAGCGAAGGCAATATCTTTTGAGATTCGTTGGATAAATTTTTCGCGGATCTCTTTCCATTTGGCAGATATCGAAGGGGAAATCCCGATGGCCTGCTCGAACAATTGCATCATGCTTCGTTCGGTTTCAGCCATTTTTAAAAAGGCAGTTGCCTGCGAAAGGATGATCTGCCGAGCTTCCTCCTTTGTTTTTGGTAAAAATGACACCTCGGCAATGTCATAGAATTTTTCCATGACATCATCCATTAAAACCATTAAAATTTCCTCTTTTCCCTCAAAATGAACATAAGCGGTCCCATAGCCTATCCCTGCTTTTTTTATCATTTGCGAAATCGTTGCTTTTTGAAAGCCTTCCTCAAGAAACACCTCTTTTGCCGCTTCCAACAGCTTTTGCTTTGTCTTTATTGAGCGCAAATGGCGTTTGTCAATCACATCATGTTTTTCATTCATATCCGTATCCCCCTGTACTCTCTACCATAAAGCATATAAGGATTTTTCCAAAAATGAAAGTGATTACAACATTAGTAATTTTCAGAATTATAATATTGACATGATGTCATATTTATTGGTATAGTTTCTTCAAGTAATAAAAAGGGGGAAGATCATAATGATGCAACCAACTTTAGAATACGCCAAACAGTTGGACAATCAGGACTCGTTAAGGCGGTTTCGCGGGGAATTTTATTTAAAGCCAGGTACGATTTATATGGACGGAAACTCTTTGGGACTGCTTTCAAAGAGGGCGGAACGAACCCTTCTTGAATCGCTGGAAGATTGGAAGGAATATGGAATCGATGGCTGGACAATGGGAAACCATCCATGGTTTGCACTTTCTGAGAGATTAGCAGAAAGGTTGGCACCACTAGTTGGCGCATCTGCTGATGAAGTAATTGTAACCGGTTCCACGACCGTCAATCTTCACCAGCTGGTGGCGACCTTTTATCAGCCTCAAGGAAAGCGGACGAAAATTTTAGCTGATGAGTTGAATTTTCCAACCGATATTTATGCGCTAAAAAGCCAGCTGCGTATCCACGGATTTGATCCGGAACAGCATTTGATTCGTGTAAAAAGCCGCGATGGCCGTCTGATTGAAGAAGAGGATATCATTGAAGCAATGACTGATGAGGTTGCGTTAGTGATTCTTCCAACGGTACAGTATCGCAGCGGGCAAATCCTTGATATGAAGCGGTTAACCGAGGAAGCCCATAAACGCGGGATTTTAATTGGCTTTGACGGGTGCCATTCTGTCGGCGCGATTCCACATTCTTTCAGTGAATGGGATGTCGATTTTGCCTATTGGTGCAATTATAAATATTTGAATGGCGGACCGGGAAGTGTTGGCGGGCTGTATGTCAACCGCAAGCATTTTGGCGCCAACCCGGGATTAGCCGGATGGTTTGGTTCCCGTAAGGATAAGCAGTTTGACCTTGAGCATACTTTCACTCCTGCGGAAACGGCGGGAGCTTATCAAATTGGCACACCACATGTATTAAGTATGGCGCCGCTGCTTGGCTCTCTGGAAATTTATGCTGAAGCGGGAATTGAAAATATTCGAAAAAAATCGCTTGAGATTAATCAATATTTTATGGATTTAATTGAGGCGGAATTGGCGGGTCTTGGGTTTGAAATTGGCAATCCGCGTGATGATGTACGCCGAGGCGGCCATGTTTGCCTGGAGCATCCGGAAGCGGCACGTATCTGTAAATCATTGAAGGAAAACGGGATAATCCCAGATTTCCGCGCACCAAACGTGATCCGTCTTGCCCCGATTGCGCTATATACTTCCTATGAAGATGTTTGGAACGTGGTTCAAATTTTGAAAAAGATTATGGTTGAAAAGCAATATGAGAAGTTTGCGAATGAGCGGGAAATTGTAGCATAGATTGATTCGCGGATAAAGGAGGGTATTCGCGGATAAATCACTCCGATTCGCGGATAAAACTCAAAAATTCGCGGATAAAATTTAATTATATACTCTAGGATATTTCAAAAATCGATTCCTACAAAGGAAAGGCGGGGACATATGGAGAATAAGATGGAAAAGGGATTAAAGCGGGAGTTAAAAACAAAGCAACTTACGATGATTGCGATGGGGTGTGCCATCGGGACCGGGCTATTCCTCGGAAGTGGTCTTGCGATTAGTACGGCAGGACCTGGTGTACTAATTAGTTATGCAGTGGGAGCGTTTATTGTTCTACTGCTCATGGGCTGTTTAGCGGAAATGACCGTTGCACACCCATCTTCAGGATCATTCGGACTGATTGCCGAAAAATACATTCATCCGATGGCAGGTTATCTTGTCCGCTACTCGTATTGGATTGCCAATGTACTCGCGGTCGGCGTTGAGGTCAGCGCGATTGCTGTCTATATGAAATACTGGTTCCCAACTGTTCCGGGAATTGTCTGGATTTTGCTGTTTGGAGCCGTACTTATTTATGTAAACGCCACCAGTGTAAACACCTTTGCCACCTTTGAATACTGGTTTTCAATGATTAAAATCAGTGCGATTATCGGCTTTATTTTACTAGGAGCCTATGTCTTATTTGGGTCCACCTCAGGCGCTGCCAAAATTGGTCCTGAAAATTTCACAAACGATGGGGGATTTCTTCCGTTTGGCTTTAAGGGTGTTTGGATTGCCATCTTCATTTCACTGTTCAGCTTTTTAGGAACTGAATTGATTGCTGTGACCGCTGGTGAGGCGAAGGATCCTGATGTTGCTGTGCCAAAAGCCTTGAAGGCAACCGTTTTCCGTCTTTCTACTTTTTACGTCTTAACGCTTGCTATCATGTTGATGATCGTTCCATGGAAAAATGCTGGTATCGATAAGAGCCCATTTGTAAAAGTAATGGAAATTTTGAACATCCCAGGTGCATCCGGAATTATGAATTTTATTATTTTAACTGCCGCTTTATCGGCAATGAACAGTCAATTATATGCCTCGACGAGAATGGTGTTTTCCTTATCGCAGTCGAAGTTTGCCCCGGCCGTTTTTGGAAAGGTCAATAAAAGAGGAGTACCATCATCTGCTCTTGCAATATCAGCAGTTGGGATTATAGTGGCAGCAGTTGTCAGTGCCTTGTTCCCGGAAACTTCGTACGCCTTTATGATGGGAATTTCGATGTTTGGCGCAATTTTTACCTGGTTAATGGTCTTTATCTCGCATTTGTTTTTTCGAAAAATGTGGGAAAAATTAGGCGGACGCAAGCTGCCGGTGAGAATGATCGGGTTTCCTTATTTGACCATTCTTGGGGCGGTTCTGTTAGTGAGTTTAATGATTACGACGTGGTTTACGCCTTTTAAAATTTTGCTTCAGTTCGGCATCCCATGGCTGGTGTTTTTAACGGTTGTGTATTTCTTTTTTCATAAAAAAAGGGTGGAGGCAGCTGCCCAACAGGATATTGTGATAGAGGATTAATTAGGAGGTCTTGAAAATGGAAAACTCAGAGAATAAAAACTTAGAAAAAGGCATTCAATTAGACTTTAAAAAGGATATGTCTTATGGCGATTATCTCCACCTTGATAAAATTTTATCGAGCCAGCACCGGCTTTCGGATCACCATGATGAAATGCTGTTTATCGTTATTCATCAGACAAGTGAGCTGTGGATGAAGCTGATTTTGCATGAAATGAATGCAGCGATTGCGTGTATTCGTCAAAATGATTTGGAGCCATCGTTTAAAATGTTGTCGCGGGTATCAAGGATTCAACAGCAGTTGATTCAGTCGTGGAGTGTTCTTTCGACGTTGACCCCGTCTGAGTATATGCAATTCCGCGATAAATTGGGTCATTCTTCTGGGTTCCAATCCTATCAAAATCGCTTGATTGAGTTTGCGCTTGGAAACAAGAATGCTCGTACTCTTGCCGTCTATCAGCATCAGCCGGAGCTGTATCCGTTGATGGTGGAGGCTCTTAATGAGCCAAGTATTTATGATGCCGCGATCACAGCACTTGTGGCGAACGGGTTATCCGTTGATGACGAAGCGCTGAACCGTGATTGGTCGCAAAATTATGAACCGAATGCGAGTGTCGAGGCAGCATGGCTGACTGTGTACCGCAACACGGATCAATATTGGGATTTGTATGAGTTGGCGGAGAAGTTGGTGGATATCGGTAACCAGCAGCAGCTTTGGCGATTTAATCATATGACGACGGTGGAAAGGATTATTGGTCATAAAATGGGCACGGGCGGCTCGTCTGGTGTTACGTATTTAAAGAGAGTATTGGATCATCAATTTTTCCCTGAGTTATTGAGTTTGCGGACGAAGCTGTAGAGGTAAGAGGGCGGTCTTCCTGGTGATGGGAGGACCGCTTTGCGTGATATTTGCGTTTCGGGTCTAAACAAGAATTTTTTTCGACAACAAATAAAGGAGGACATCTTACATGAATCCTTGGATTGATATTTCACAGCCGCTCGACAACCAAATAGCGGTCTGGCCGGGTGATACCCCATTTACATACAAAGTCAATTGGAGCAAAGAAGAAAGCGGCTCGGTTAATGTCGGACAAATTACGATGAGTACCCACACAGGTACCCATATCGATGCTCCGTTTCATTTTGATAACGAGGGGAAAAAGGTCATTGATCTTGATGTAAATCTATACATCGGCCCTGCAAGGGTGATTCATCTGCCAAAACCAACCTCAATCGGAATAAAGGAATTATCCGATTATGAACTTGACGGGGTTACTCGTCTGCTAATCCGAACCGATTCCTGTGAGGACCGGTACCAGTTCCCAAGCGCGATTCCAGAGATTGAACCCGAATTAGCCGCCTATTTAGCTGGCTTCGGCGTCCGTCTCCTTGGGCTCGACCTGCCATCCGTCGACCCAATCGACAGCAAAGAACTAACCGCCCACCACGAACTAACCCGGCACGGAATCCATATCCTCGAAGGCCTGGTGCTAGACCAAGTAACACCGGGAGAATACGAATTAGCCGCACTCCCACTCCCATTAGTAGAGGCCGATGGAAGCCCAGTCCGCGCCATCTTGCGGAAAATCTAAAATCGACAAAATTCGGGTGGTGACAGGCACCACTCGATTTTTGTCGAATGGATTAATAAAATAATTTTTCTTTTAGAATATCCAGGGCCCGGTTTATGTCTTCTAGGTCTTTTTCCGAAGTATTTTGGATGCGATGAAGGAAACGAGTTTCTATTGATGCAAAGGTCATGTCCATTATTTTTTCTCCTTCTTTAGAGAGGCAAATATATTGTTTGCGCCGATCTTCTGGGGAACTGAATTTTTCAATTAAATTTTTTTCTGTTAACTTTTTTAATTCACGGCTTGTATTTGGCAAGGACATATGCTGGCAATCGCTAATCTCGCTTGGAGAAACAGGCTGACTTACTGTTATATATTCAAGAATGCTATATTGAACGGGCGTAATCGAATCTGATTTTGCATTTTTTGTTAATTCGTGTGTTACTCGATGAACAGCAGTTGTAAAGGCCACACATTTTAAAAAAAGTGCTTTTTTGTCCATAACTCTCACCTCTTACAGACAAGATAACAAAATTGTTATCAAATAACAATTATCATTTGACAACTAAATAAAAAGGGAGTTATTATTTAGTTGTCAAATGATAAGTATAAGGGGTGCGCAATGAAAACACTGGTTATTTATTCTCATCCTAATCACCAAAGTTTGTGCCATGCTTTTTTACAAAAAGTTATCGAGGGATGTAACGAAAATCCTCACGTTAAGGAGATACAGGTCCTTGATTTATATGAAGAGAATTTTAATCCACTTCTTGTGTTTAATGAACATAAACGAAGACGTGATATGTATCGAGATCCTCATATTGAAAAATATCAGAAACAAATTATGTGGGCTGAACAGATGGTCTTTGTCTATCCAATCTGGTGGGGAAGACCTCCGGCCATGTTGCTGGGATATATTGATCAATTATTTGCCGCAAATTTCGCCTATCGGGATAAAAGAGGACTATTTCCAGAAGGGCTTTTAAAGGGAAAGTCCGTTGTATGTATATCCACCATGAAAGGGCCAACCCACTACCCGCTTATTTGGTTAAATAATGCCCATAAGGTTTTAATGAAAAAAGCCTTATTTCATTTTGTAGGCATCAAAAATATAAAGTTTTTTGAATTTGGTAACATGGAAAGCCCAAACGGGAAACAAGAGAAAAAACTAGAAAAAATTTATCGTTATTTCAAAGGGATGGTGCACGAATATCATTAAAAAATTCCCTCCCGGGCTTGGGAGGGAATGAAATGGTTAATCTTCCAATTGGAAATCATGGCTGAAATGAATTTTTCCATTTTCATCTTGTATTTCTACTGTGGCCTTGTTTGTTGCTGGATCTACTTTAAATACGCCAAAGTTGAAGAAATTGCCTTCTGCGTACATACTTTCCGGGCCGAAGGTTGGGTCCAGTGTACCAGGATTGATTTTTACCGCGCCGATTGGACCGCTGATTAGCTCGTGATAATCGGTTTTGCTGTCATGATTGGCATCATATTTAATCACTTGAGCAAAGTGGACATCCGTCGTAACAAAGAATACATTCTTAATTCCCTTTTCCACAATAAAATCAGAGATTTTTTTGAACTCATTCTCATATCCGGTCGGATCATTTGGGTTTACTTGATTGCCATTTGCCCAACCATCCCTGGCATTTGCCTTTCCAGTTGGAACAGAGATTGGTACAGAAGTAGCAACCAGTTTAATTTTGGCATCTGATTCAAGAAGCTGCTTCTTCAGCCACTCTAACTGTTCCTCGCCAAGCATCGTTTTATCCGCACCATCTGCCTGAGTATTTGGATCACGGTAACCGCGGTTGTTCAAAATCATCATATCGAGGGTATTGCCCCAAGAATAGGTGTGATAAAGCTTGTCCGCTGCACTGCGTTCATTCGAAATCGGCCAATAATCTTCAAATGCCCGAAGGCCAGTCGGTGTCAATGGCTGAGATGGTCCCGAAAAGTCGTTGGTCACCTCATGATCATCCCAAATCGAGAAGGTAGCCGTTTTTTGCAGTAAGCTACGTAATCCAGCGTCCGTACGGTTCTCCTTATATTTTGCCCAGAAATCCTGAACCGTTTGTGATGGAGGATTTGGCACAGCCGGTGTCTTATTATCGGCATAAATCGTGTCACCGCTGAACAGGAAGAAGTCCGGATTTAAAGCGGACATCGCCTTAAAGGAGTTATACGGCGGGATTTCTCCTTGTCCGCCCGTATCGCCGCCCCAGACCATGGTCAACGGTTTTAAGCTGTTTTCAGCCGGTGCCGTTTTGAATGATCCGTTCACGGTATAGCTGCTCGAAACAGCATGAGCACGGTAAAAATACGTCGTATCCGGCTTTAAACCATCCATTTTAGCCTTTACCGCATAATCATTTTCGGCCTCGGTATGAACAGTTTTTACGATAAACGGCTTTTTAAAGCTGCTGTCCGTAGAAATTTCAAATTGGACATTTGCTGCGTCATTTGTCCGTGCCCATAGTATCGCTGACGTATCGGTGACATCGCCACTTGCAACGCCATGTGAAATAAATGGCTTATCAACCAATTCAACCATTTTATCAGGATTATTGGTAAACTCGCCGTCTACTCCGAGTGAAAGAAGTGATGCTAAATCATCCTGGGAATTAACCGTCCATGGATGCACAAGCAGTTGATTTTGGTGTGCAGCCTCCATGAATTTTGGAACAACGAGTTCCTTACTTGGACCAACACCAGCGGCGTAATCAGAAACTCGTTTGAATTCCTGATAAACATCTTTACCCTTCAGCATCGCCCCCGAATATAGCTGAATCAGCTTTACATTTGGCGCCAATGTTTTCAACTTGCGCAGGCTGTCTTCACTGAATGATTCTAGAAAAAGATTCTTGCTATCTAGCACCTTGTTTTTTTGTAAGATTTCAATCAATTTTTCTTCCATTCCCGGATAAACATCTGGTGCTTTTGTTTCCATATAGAGGCCGACTTTTCCATTCCCATGCTTTTTCACAAATTGAATCGCTTCGTCAAGAGTAGGGACACGCTGCCCAATGTATTCTTTCTTCGCTAGATCTGGATGAGCGGCATTAAACCATGAACCGGCATCAAGGCGTTTAATCTCATCCAGGGTAAAATCCTTCACACGCCAAGGTGCACGGTCCGGGTACAATTCCTTTGCATTGGTCGTTCTCGCCAATGTTTCATCATGCATGGCGATCAATTGACCGTCCTTGGTCATTTGTAAATCAAATTCCACGTAATCAGCTTTCATTTTGATCGCCTGTTTATAGGCAGCCAGTGTGTGTTCCGGCCCGTATGCAGAGGCTCCCCGATGGGCAATGACCGCTACATCAGAGGTGATTGGCTGTAAAGTAGATTGTCCATTATTGGTCGCAACACTTTGATGTGGAGCTGCTAGAACTGCCCATGGAGCAGCTGAGGATAATGATAAAGAAAGACAAGCAATTCCCGCTACTAAACTCTTTTTCACTTTTCATTCATCTCCTATAAGTTATGTACTCGTACTTAACTTATAGGAGAATTGTAAAGTGGCTTTTAATAGAATATAAATGTTTGGTAAATTTAGAAGAAATAGTAAGTTTTACTTATATAAATAGATGTAAAAGATGCATTTTTAATGAAAAATACCTATTCGACAAAAAAACGGGTGGTGACAGGCATCACCCGTTTTTTGTCGATGACATGTTTATTAAGATAATAGGCTTTAAAAAGGAATTGGGGCAGCATTAATATAGATAATGGGAATTATTATTAAATTCAGTTTTTTGTCTTATTTTTCCATCAAAATCTTACTCTAGCAGAGCTCCATTATTCCTTCGTGAAAGCAAAAGACCTTCCCGAAAATGGCAGGCTAATAGAATTTGCAGGTAGTCCTCCGGGTTGTGCAACTCGAGCCCGAGCAGTTCTTCGATTTTTTTAATGCGGTTATATAGTGTGTTTTTATGAATATGAAGTGCTTCAGCCGATTCAATCATCGACTTATTGCATTTTACATAGGTCATGAGTGTTTTCTCCAGATCATTATTCCTTGCTTTTTCCGTCCGAAGCGGTGCTAATATTTCTTCGGCAAAGCGCTCAATTTCCGGAGAGGATCCTGTCGGAAATAACCGATTGATTCCCATTTTCTTATAATCCATCATCCCTGTTTGCTTTCGACTGATCAAATAAGCCAGGGATTTATTTGCTTCCTCATGGCATTTTACAATCGATTGGATTCCTTCGTGCGGTGTACTTAGGCCGGCATGAAGCGGCATTTCCTCGCGATCACTCCACCTGACTAACAAGGAATGAAGCGAATCGACCCATTCGTTTATTTCGTGTGTGTGCTGTGTCGAGAAAAGAATCGTCACTTTATTATGAAATCCAAAAATCAAGGTTCCTTGGCTTGCAATCCGCCGCTTTAATTGGGAAATTAAGCGGTGAATCATCGCTTCTAATGTTTGTAAATCCTGATAAGCGGCCACCTCAACTAATATGACAGAAAAATGGGATTGAGAATTCAAACCTAATAATTCGCCTATTTCCTCTAAGGCTGATGGGTCTTTATATTGCAGCAATTCATTAAATAATTCCTGCGTTTTTTTGTAGTATACCTCTGCCTGGGTTTTTCGTTTCGTTAATTCCAATGCTAGAACAGAACTGGCCTGCTCAATCGTCATTTTATCCTGCGGGGAAATCGGCTCCCGCAGCGGGACGAAAAAACAGCCAAGTGAAACACGATCCGAGTGGATCGGATACACATAGTACTCAATTTCGCTCCCATCCACAATCTTCATTGAAAAAGGCCTTCTTCTTGTTCTCAGAATTTTTGAGAATTCATCATTACTTAAATAGGGGGAAGGAATGTTCTTTTTTGGAAAAAGCTCCATATCAAGATGATCGAAAAAGAAGAGTTCGCTGTTCATCATGCGGTTCACTTCTAGAATGATGGATTCGACACTCTTATTTTGCAAGGAAAGCTGTGTTAATGTTTCATGAATTTCCGCCCGTCTTAAAAGCAATTTATTTTTTTCCTCTAATTCGTGTGTTAAATCTGTGATTTCCGCCAATCGGGCATTCTTTTCTTGAAAAAGCTTGGCATTTTGAATCGCAATCGCTGCTTGGGCGGCAAAGCCTTGTAATAAGCTGAAATCACGCTCTCTCAATTTTCCCTCTGTATTAAATTGTTGAATCGCCATGACTCCAATGGCTTTATTCTCCAAGATCAGCGGAATCGCAATCATCGATTTTATTTTCAAAAAATCAATCGATTTTTGAAAAAGTGTTAAATTTCCCTTCGTGATCGTTTTCATCTCTTCGAACACTTCAGAGGGTGATTCATACATCACAGGGGTTCTGTCCTGAAAGACTTTTCCGGTAATTGATTCCCCGCTTTTTATTTTTACAGCCTGAAGTTTTTCGTTGTATCCGACAGCTGCCCGCGGGATTAATTCATCTGTTTTTTCATCATATAGCTGCAGGTATCCTTTATCTGCTGCCGGAATGACGCCTAGTGCTTGCGTAATGATTTTATTTAACACCTCTTCAAGCTCCAGTGAGGATGTAATCGTCAGACTGCTTTCAATCATACTAGCAAGTTCCGCTCTTTTCTCCCGTAACGTATTTTCCGTCTCAAGAAAAGAAAACATCACATGCAATTGTTCGAGTTCTTTCTCTGAAAGGTTCACGTTAGGGCTGGAAAGCGTGAGAAGGACCTGATTGTGCTCTGAGTAGTAAAAAGAAACTGCTGTTTGGTTTCCATCAAATTGAATCGTGATGTTGTCTGTTGCTGGAGCAGGCAGCATCATTAAGTTATTGGTCATTGTTTCATTATTTGTATATACCAATTGAGGTGATTGCTTTTTGTTTTCAAAAAAATAAATTTGAAAAGGGATTGGATTGAATTTTTTACAAAGAAAGGTGTAAAGATGTTGATTTTTCATGTAGAGGACCTCCCTATGGACTAGTATACAGTAAATGAGTAATTTTATTGTGCAATCGTACATTGATATAATTTTCAGATATTTTATACTTTTTAGTATAGTAGAAAAACATACACAGTAATTTTTTTTATATAGGAGGTCAATGAAATGAACAAGCTTTATGAATTATTGGATCAGGCATACGAAGAAATGGTAGAAATTCGCCGTTATTTACATCAACATCCTGAGCTTTCCTTTCAGGAAGAGAATACAGTCAAATATATTGCCGAGTATCATCGGAATTTGGGACATGAAGTCCGGACGGGTGTAGGCGGAAATGGTGTTGTTGCTACATTGCATGGCGGTAAACCTGGACAGACAGTAGCCTTACGTGCTGATTTTGATGCATTGCCAATTCAGGAGGAGACCGATGTTCCGTACAAGTCGCAAGTGCCAGGTGTCATGCATGCATGCGGACATGACAGTCATACAGCAACCCTTCTCGGACTCGCTAAAGTGTTAAACCGCATGAAGGATGATATCGAAGGAAATGTCGTCTTTATCCATCAGCACGCAGAGGAACTTCTTCCAGGCGGGGCGATTGCGATGATCGAAGATGGCTGTTTAGAGGGTGTCGATGTCATTTTCGGTCAGCATATTTGGTCCCCAACTCCTGTTGGGACGATTGAGTACCGGATTGGCCCGATGATGGCGGCAGCAGACTTTTTTAAGGTAAAAATTCAAGGCAGCGGCGGACATGGATCCCAGCCGCATTTAACAAAAGATAGTGTTGTGATTGGAGCGCAGCTTGTTGGTAACATCCAGCAGATTATTTCACGCCGAGTAGACCCGCTCGATTCAGCCGTGATTTCGATTGGTTCCTTTGAAGCGAAAAATGCCTCGAATGTCATTGCCGATACCGCTTTTCTTCAGGGGACAGTCAGAACCTTTAAGGAAAGTACACGAGAATTTATTGTAGAAGAGATTGAAAGGATTATAAAAGGGACATGTCTTGCTGCTGATTGCACGTATAGCTATGAATATCAAAAAGGCTATCCCGCTGTTGTAAACCCTAAGGAAGAAATGGAGTTTGTCGCAGAACTTGCGAAATCAGTTCCTGGCGTTACCTCTGTTAGGGAGTGTGAACCTCAAATGGGCGGTGAAGATTTTGCTTACTATTTACAGCATGTGAAAGGGGCATTTTTCTTTACAGGAGGCCAGAGCCCGGAATGGACTGAAACCTACCCACACCATCATCCGAAATTTAACATTGACGAAAAGGGTATGTTACTTGCAGCGAAGGTTTTAGGATCGGCTACATTAACGTATTTAGAAAATAATAAAAAATAAATTGGCTTTGGCGCTTGATCCTCGAAGGGTCAAGTTCCTGCCGAAAATAAAAAAAGAAAGAAGGGATTCTCATGTCTCAGATGCTTGCACTTGTAATCGTTGTTCTTATTTTATTTATTGGAGACGTTGTGGCGGTTAAAACCAAAGCTTGGATTCCTTCTGTATTTATCAGTGCGGTTTTATTCCTGATTGGGTATTGGACGTTTTTTCCGAAAAATATCGTAGAGCTAGCGGGCGTGCCGCCGGTTGTAGCAACGATGATGATCTACTTATTGATCACCAATATGGGTACTTTACTTTCTTTAGAGGAATTAAAGAAACAATGGAGAACGATTATCATTTCACTTGCCGGAATTGCTGGAATTATTGCGTTACTATTTGGAATTGGAACCTTTATTTTTGGCTTTAAAACCATCGTTGTGGCGATTCCGCCGTTAGTCGGCGGCTTGGTATCGGCCTTGATTATGTCGGAAGGGGCAAAGGAAGCAGGGCTTACAACGTTATCCGTCTTTGCCATCGTCATTTATGTCATGCAAGGATTTGCCGGTTATCCGCTTACCTCGATTGTATTGAAAAAAGAAGGCAGAAATCTTCTTCAGAAATATCGCAGTGGTCAATTGGGAATGGCTCAAGCAAGCGAGGAGGTTGCTGCAACTGCCGTCGCGGAACCAAAGGAACTTAAATTATTTAAAAATTTACCAGATAAATATAATACGGATTATTTCAAATTTTTACGACTTGCGTTTGTCGGCTTCTTAGCCTTCATCGTTTCCACTTTATTGAAGCCAGTCGTCGACATTAGTCCATTTGTTTTATGTTTATTATTTGGTGTTATTGCACGCAGTGTCGGCTTTCTTGAAAGGCATGTATTGCAAAAAGCGAACGGCTTTGGAATCGCCATCATGGTTCTTATGCTGTTTGTGTTCGATCCGCTGCAAAGAGCAACACCAGGGATGATTATGGAAATTTTATATCCTTTGATCGGCTGTATTGTGTTAGGTGTCATCGGAATGTATATTTTCTCGTTCATCATCGGAAAAGTCCTTGGGGTCAGCAAACACATGGCCTTTGCCGTATCACTAACAGCACTATACGGATTCCCATCCGACTACATCATCACAAACGAAGTCATCAAATCACTAACCAAAGACGAAAAAGAACAAGAAGTATTGACCAGCCACATGCTGCCACCCATGCTCGTCGGCGGATTCATCTCCGTCACCATCGTCTCCGTCATATTAGCTGGAATATTTGTAGGATTTTTATAATAGAGGTTTTCGACAAAAAACGGGTGGTGCCTGTCACCGCCCGATTTTTGTCGAATTCTTTTTTTAGTTTTACAAGTCATTGTATCGTTGTATATTAAAGAATGGGATTGGATTTTTATACACCTCTTTTTTAAGCGGAAATGTTTTAGTGCTTGTCTAAGTGGGCAGTATTTCTATACTTCGGTCACTTTGTCAAAACTTGTAACATAATATTCTTTGAATATGTAAACGTTTTCAATTATAATATGGATAGGTGGATGGCGCGCGTGGCCATCATGGTATTGAGCGTAGGGCGGGGCCGATACTAATTATGATTGATTACTAGGTATGTAGTAACTGCAGAACGAACAATCTAATAGTCGAAAATTTATAAGGAAAATCCGGCGAAGGAAAAAGAAAGGGGTAAAAAAACGTGGAGAAACATAAAAACTTGTTTGATCTTTTTGTCCAGGAAGACCGATTTGAACTTCATTCCTATTTAACTTATTTGTTCACCCAACTCTGTGATCACCGTCCAGACCATGTCGAAGAAAAATTGGCGAACCAGTAAAATATGGATAAAATTATGAATAATACAAAACCATAAAGGCGGTTATTTTATTTCAATGAAAATAAAATGGCCGTTTTTTTGTGGTTTTTAGGGACTGGCACACCCGGATGCTTTTGAAAAAGGATGGTGCCTGTCACCACCCGGATTTTGTCGAATAATATCCCTTAATTTACATAATTTACTGAGTAGTCAGAGTTTGTTAGAATAATATTATACGTAGATAATAAATCAGTATGCAGCAGGACAGGAGGTTCCATGGGATTACTTGTAAATGATATCTTACAGTTAGAGATTATGAAGGACGCTATAGTTGTTGCCGGGGAACATTTGGTACAGGAAAAAGAGGTTCAATGGGTTTCTGCTATGGAAATGCCGGTGGAGAGTTTTGTACGAAAGAATGAATTTGTATTAACTACTGCAATTGGCTGCGGTCAAAACGTGAAGGAATTTGAAAAGTTTGTACAAGATGTGATCAATTCCGAGGCTTCCGCACTGGCAGTAGCTTTAGGACGCCATATTTTTGAGATTCCAAATGAAGTGATTGAAATAGCGCATCAGAATCAGTTAATCCTGATTGAGCTGCCTTGGGAATTACGCTTTTCTGATATCATTGAGGAAGCTATGCTTCAATTAAATGATGTCAATTATAAGGAAAGCAGAAGGTCCGAAAAAGTTCAGCAGGAGCTTTTGAATTTAATATTAACAGAGACCGGTCTTACTTGTATTTCGAATTATTTATACGGGTGTATAGAGTACCCAATTGTAATAACCGACCAAATTGGGACCATTCAGGCCCAGAGTAAAGATGCCCCCAATTTTCTTGAACATTGGCGGGGGTATGCTGTTAAGGGAGTACTTCCTCAGCGAAAGCCAACTCTAAAATCTTCACACGATCCGATGATTCAAAAAATCCAATCAATCTATATTGAAGAAAATTGTATCTTACAGCTCCCCGTCATTCAGGTCTCAGGAAATACCCCGGGCTATTTATTCGTCATCTTGCCGTCTGAAGTATTGCTAGATCAGTTTTTAACTCCGTATATTGTCAATGTATTAGAGCATGCTGTCACAACCGTCGCTTTGTGGTTTTCAAGAAAAAATGCCGTTGAAGAGGCAAAATCCATTCTTCACGATTCTTTTGTCAAAGAATTGACGAGTGGAGAATTTACGTCTTGGGATTCAGCAAATTCCAAAGCCGAAATTGTCGGCTATAACTTGAATCTTCCCTATATTTGTTTGATTGGCGCGCCGGAAAATTTAAAAAAGCTTTTTCAGAAAAATAATTGGGATGAAATGGCTTATCAGCAGTGGGTTGAAAGCATGATTCATTATATAAAAGAAGAAATTTATTATGCTGCCCAGTCTTTGAATAAAGAAGTGATGATCACCTATCAGCAAGATAAGCTAATCGTGATGATTGAAATTTCTTTAGAAAACAAAAAAGAAAGCGTAACCAATTTTTTAGATCTTGTTGAACGCCGCCTGCGCAGTTTACTTCCAAAAGTGGTGATTTCTTGGGGGATTGGCAATTACAATGAAGGGGTTTTAGGTTTTAAGGAAAGCTATCAAAATGCGCTGACTGCTTTAAATATCTGCAGGGCTAAAAAGGGAATCGGAAACCGGGTGATGTATGAAAACACGAGGATTGACCGAATCCTTCTCAACCTCTTTCAAAACCAAGAAATGAAAGAAATCATTACAGCCACAATTGAACCGCTCGTTGAATATAACAAACAGCGAAATCTTGATTTAATTGATACCATCAGTACCTATAATCATTATCAGGGGAATGTAAGTAAGACTGCGAAAGCATTATTTTTGCATCGGCAATCCTTACTTTACCGTTTACGAAAAATCGAAGAGTTAACTGGGCTGTCACTTGTGGACCCGGATGATTTGTTTTTATTAGATTTGAGCATAAAAACTTGGAAAATGGGGCAATAAATTTCACGGATCATTTTATAAAAAGCTGGCAAATGAAATGGAAGTCATTTTACTTGCCGGCTTTTTTATTCAAAGTGTATGAAAAATCCACCAAATTTATCGACAGTTTTGACAATTGATATCCCATTAACAAAAACTTAGGATTAGAGTAAAAAGCACGGAGGATGGTTCTATGACGGCTATTAAAGGGATAAAAGAATTAATGAAAATTCGGGACGTATGGGAAGCAAGACAACGAATTAGCCCGCTCATCAAACGAACACCGGTCATTCAGTCGTCCATTTTATCACAAAAAATTGGCCGCAATGTGTATTTAAAGCTCGAAAACGTTCATGAAGTTGGAGCCTTTAAAGTAAGAGGAGCAGCCAATAAGATCCTAAGCTTAAGTGAGGAAGAAAGAAAACGAGGAGTGGCAACGTACTCAACCGGAAATCATGGCATGGCGGTGGCTTATGTAGCGAAAAAGCTTGGCATTAATGCGGTTGTTTGTATTTCCAATCGGGTGCCAATGGCAAAAGTCGACTCCTTAAAAAGGCTTGGTGCCCATATTGAAATTGTCGGTGACAGCCAGGATGCCGCAGGTGTGCGCTGTTATGAGCTTGAAAAGGAGAAGGGATTAACGGTTATTGAGCCATTTGATGACCCGTATGTGATTGCCGGTCAAGGAACGATTGGGCTGGAATTATTGGAGGATCTCCCCAATCTAACCGATGTAATTGTTCCGCTTTCGGGCGGAGGGCTGCTATCTGGAATCGGTTTAGCAGTGAAAGCTAATGATCCAGGCATCCGTGTAACAGGTGTTTCAATGGAAAAGTCAGCGGTGATGTATGAGAGTTTGAAAGTGGGGAAGCCTATCCTGCTTCCGGAAAGTGAAACGCTCGCTGATAGTCTTCTAGGAGGAATAGGGCTCAAAAATCAATATACGTTCCCGATGGTTCGGCAATATATGGATGAGGTTGTTCTGATTCCTGAAGAGGAAATAGCCTATAGTATGGCTTTTATGATGGACAAACACCGGATGATGATGGAAGGTGCTGCAGCAACAGGAATCGCTGCTGTTTTAGGCAATAAAATCCCGCACCAAGAAGGGGATGTTGCCGTTATTATTAGCGGTCAGAATGTTGATCTTTCTGTGATCCATTCGGTCATTGAAAAGTATCTCTCATTACACAAGTGATATCGTCACTTGTGTTTTTTTGGAAGAAGGTTGTTTTTTTCAATTCGCTGATAAAATAGTTTGATTCGCTGATAAGGAACCAAGAATCGCTGATAAACTGGTCAGAAACGCTGATAAATCCCGGAAATTAGCAGATAAAGTTAATCTTCACTTACCTTTTTGCAAATTTTGACTAGAAACTAGCAAAATCTTTCATACAGAATGACAGATGAAAAAGCTTTTAACAGTTTTATATAATACAAACAAATAGAAATATTCAAAAAACAACATAACGATACAGGAGTGAACAAGATTTATGTCATTCTCAATAACAGAATATAAAGAACGTATCCGCAAAACAAAAGAACGAATGGCTGAAAAAGGGATTGAGGTTCTCTTAATTACCGACCCAGCTAATCTAAACTATCTTTCCGGTTATGACGGATGGTCGTTTTACGTACACCAGATGCTTGTCGTCATTATTGATGAAGAACAGCCAAAATGGATTGGCCGCGGACAAGATGCCAATGGCGCCAAATTAACTACATGGCTTTCCCATGAAAATATCATTTCTTATCCTGATGATTATGTTCATAACGATTTTAAACACCCAATGGATTTTGTTGCCGATCGATTAAAGGAATTTGGCAAGGACAAATGCGTGATTGGTGTCGAGATGGAAAACTACTATTTCACAGCTAAATGCTATCAGCAGCTTGTAAAGGGGCTGCCAAATGCCACCATCCAAGATGCAACATTGCTTGTTAACTGGGTCCGCTTAGTCAAGTCCAATGCGGAAATTGAATATATGAAACGCGCCGCCATCATTGTTGAAAAAGCAATGCAGGCAGGAATCGATTTAATTGATGAGGGTGTCAGGGAATGTGATGTGGCAGCAAAGATTTTTCACGCACAAATCAGTGGTACCGAAGAATTCGGCGGGGACTATGCATCGATTGTTCCATTATTACCATCCGGTGAAAAAACATCTACCCCGCACTTAACTTGGACAGATGAACGCTATAAAGACGGCGACGCTGTGATCATTGAAATCGCAGGCTGCTATAAGAGATATCATTCACCATTAGCAAGAACGGTTCAGATTGGCAGACCTACAGAAGAAATGAAAACCCTTTCGAGCGTAGCGGTCGAAGGCATCAATGCCTGCTTGGATATGATTCGCCCAGGCATCGCGGCTGAAGAAATTGAAGAAACTTGGAGAAAAACGATTGAGAAAAGCGGATTTGTGAAGGAGTCACGCTTAGGCTATGCCATGGGATGTAATTATCCGCCGGATTGGGGCGAGCACACAATGAGCATCCGAAAAGGCGATAAAACAATTCTACAGCCAAATATGACATTCCATCTCATTCCGGGATTGTGGCTCGACAAATATGGTTTTGAGGCAAGCGAGTCGGTCCGAGTAACCGAAACTGGCTGTGAAACCTTTGCAAAATTCCCTAGGGACTTGGCATTAAAGGGACAACAGCTTTTGAAGTAAACTTTAAGGGGGTGAATGGAAATATGCGAATTTTCACAGAACAGGAGCTCAAACAATTTGTTTCCTTAAATTCACAAGCAGTCCATGTAGTGGAAGAAGCCTTTACAAGCCTTTCCCAAAATGAGGTTTCCATGCCGCCGATTATGCGGGTGGACATTGAAGACCAAAACGGGGAAGTCGATGTAAAAACGGCCTATATAAAAGGAAAAGAAATGTTTGCGATTAAGCTCTCATCCGGTTTTTTCAATAATCCTAAGCTGGGTTTAGCAACCGGTAATGGAATGATGATTTTAATCAGCACAGAAACAGGCGTGCCGCAAGCTATCTTACTTGATAATGGCTACTTAACGGATGTGCGCACAGCAGCAGCAGGTGCCGTTGCCGCAGCCCATCTTGCTAAAAATTCAATTGAAACCGTTGGAATTATCGGTGCAGGCAGTCAAGCAAAATACCAGCTTCGGGCACTAAACATTGTAAGGAAGTTTCAGAAGGTTCTTGTTTACGCAAGATCTGCGGATTCTGCAAAAAAATATGCAGAAGAAATGGGCGCTGAATTAGGGATTGAGGTAGTCGCGGCAGACAGCGCCGAAACGGTGGTCCGAAACAGTGACATTGTGATTACCACAACCCCGGCAAAAGAGCCAATCATCAAAGCAGAGTGGCTGCACCCAGGCCTCCATATTACCGCCATGGGATCAGATGCTGAACATAAGCAGGAATTAGAAGCGGAAGTATTGGCAAAAGCAGACATCCTTGTCTGTGATACAAAAGCTCAATGTGCCCGGTTAGGGGAACTGCATCATGCTCTTACAGCTGGTGTCCTCACGGAGGAGACGGAGGTTGTCGAATTAGGTGACTTGACATCCTTGTGGATGGCCGGACGCAGTAACGACGAACAAATTACCGTATGTGATCTAACAGGAACGGGTGTACAGGATACAGCCATTGCTCTGTTTGCATATCAAGAAATGGTGAAAAGAAACAAAGGTTTAACCATCGAAAACAATAAAATTTTACAAAATAACTAATGAGGAGTGGTTTTAATGACAAACACTAACGCGAAAATGGGAACAAAAGCAGTATGGGCTGGAGAAAAGGATTATTTAGTGCACGGAGCAACACAAGTACCGGTTGTTTTAAGCGTGGCTTATGGTTATGACGATATGGATGAATGGTATGATGTTGCTATTGGTAAAAAGAAAGGTCATATCTACGGACGTAACACGAATCCAACAGTACAGGCGTTTGAAGATAAAATCAAAATCCTTGAAGGCGCAGAAGCAGCAACTAGTTTTTCAACAGGAATGGCAGCGATCAGCAATACGCTTTCCACTTTCTTAGTGCCTGGCGACAAAATTATCTCTATTAAAGATACTTACGGCGGCACAAATAAAATTTTCACAGAATTCCTGCCTCGTCAAGGTGTAGAAGTTGTTTTATGTGAAACAGGGAACCATGAGCAAATCGAGCGTGAAGTAGCGAAAGGAGACGCCAAGATTCTATACTTGGAAACACCAACAAACCCAACTGTAAAAATTACCGATATTGAGCGTATGGCAAAAGCAGGTAAAGCTGCTGGAGCATTAGTGATTGTTGATAACACATTTGCAACTCCTATGAACCAAAATCCTTTAGCATTAGGTGCTGATTTAGTTATCCATAGTGCAACTAAATTTCTAGGCGGACACGCAGATGCATTAGGCGGCGTTGTTTGTGGATCCCATGAGTTGGTTGAAAAGATTTATCACTTTCGTGAAATTAATGGTGCGACAATGGACCCAATGGCAGCTTACCTTATCCTTCGCGGAATGAAAACGCTCCACTTGCGTGTACGCACACAATGTGAGAATGCTATGAAACTAGCAAAATACCTACAAACAAAAGATCTTGTTGAAGGGGTTTATTATCCGGGTCTTGAAACTCATCCGCACCACGATGTTGCGAAAAAACAAATGAAGGACTTCGGTGGTATGCTTAGCTTTGCGGTTAAAGGCGGCGTTGATACGGTTCGCGATCTTCTTCCTAAATTACAGTATGCCAACCGTGCTGCGAACTTAGGTGCAGTAGAAACAACTGTTGGACCTGCTCGTACAACTAGCCACGTTGAGTGTACACCAGAAGAGCGTGCTGCAGTGGGAATTCCTGAAGGATTGATTCGTATTTCTTGCGGTATTGAAGATATTGAGGATATCATTGCTGACTTTGAACAAGCATTTGCCCATGTTGAAAATCTTTTAAAAGTAAAATAAGACTTCCAAATCAGTAGGAGGAATGAACGGATGGAAAATCATCCTACAGCAGTTCAAGCAAAAGCATTGAGCGAGCAGCTGATTGAATGGAGGCGCCATTTTCATCAACATCCCGAACTCAGTTTTCAAGAGTTCGGGACCTCCCAATTTGTTGCCAAAACATTAGAAAAGGTTAAGGGTTTACAAGTTGAAAGAGGGATGGGTGTCGAAACAAGTGTTGTCGCTACCTTAACATCAGGCGAAGGACCCGTGATTGCGATTCGCGCCGATATGGATGCGCTTCCAATTAAGGAAGAAAATGCGGTTGACTATCATTCGAAGAATGAAGGTGTCATGCATGCATGTGGTCATGATGCCCATACCACCATCTTGCTTGGAGCGGCCCATCTTCTAGCAGAGAAATTTGAAAAAGAAGAACTGAAAGGGACCGTAAAATTTATTTTTCAACCAGCAGAAGAGGCAACAGACGAACATGGACTTTCCGGTTCACCGTACATGGTTCAGGCCGGAGCCTATGATGATGTCGATGCAGCGATTGCCCTTCATATGTGCCCATGGCTTTCGGTTGGATTTGCTCAGGTGAATGATGGATACAGTATGGCCAATGTTGACGTGTTTACGGCGAAAATTTTTGCAAGCGGTGGTCATGGTGCCTATCCTGAGCTAGGAACAGACCCGGTTTGGATGCTGGGACTTGTGATGCAGGCATTGCATGGTGTTGTGGCCAGGAGAATTCCGGCTTTAGAAGCGGGTGTCATCAGTATTGGCCAGGTTCATGCTGGAACGGCAAGCAATATTATTCCGAGTGAAGTATTCATCTCGGGGACAATTCGCAGCTATACACCAGAAGTACGGGATTTATTAAGTGTAGAGCTGAAGAAGGCGCTGTCCATTGTGGAACCAATGGGCGGAAGCTACACCCTCGAAGTGGAAAGAGGAGAACCGGCATTAAACAATGATCCTCACGTAAACCAGTTATTTATTAAGTCAATTGAAGAAATGTATCCGGATTTTCAAATTGTTCAGCGTCCATTTGGGATGGGCGGCGAAGATTTTGGCTATGTGACGCAAAAGCTGCCGGGAGCATTATTTTTCCTAGGAAGCGGAACAGAGGATGGGCTTAAGCGGGATTTGCATACCCCAATATTTGATCTCGATGAAAACAGCCTCTCAATTGGTGCTTCGATTCTGACGCAAACGGCAGTGGAATTTTTAAAAGAAGGATCTCACTCTTCAATTGTTAAAAAAACGGAGGTACAGGTACATGGCTCATAAATTAGCGTTTATCGGATTTGGTGTTGTTGGTCAGGGTTTAGCAGAAATCTTGCTTGATAAAAAAGAAGCTTTAAAGCAAAAAGAAGGATTCGAATCAACGGTTGTGGCGATTTCCGATTTTATCAAAGGATCACTCTATCACCCGAATGGTCTTGATTTAGATCTTGTTTTGAAAACTCTAAGAGAGACAGGAAGTTTGGAAAATTACCCTCAGACACCAGGGTTAATCACTGGCTGGGATAGTTTTCAAACGATCAAAGGTACAAACGCGGATACAATTATTGAAGTTTCCTATACGGATGTCAAAACTGGTCAGCCGGCGATTGACCACTGCAAAGCAGCATTTGAAAGTGGAAAAAATGTCGTGATGACCAATAAAGGGCCCGTTGCTCTTGCTTATAAGGAATTATCGGAAATCGCTGAAAAGAATGGGGTTCATTGGGGCTTTGAAGGGACCGTAATGAGCGGTACCCCATCCTTAAGAATGCCAATTGAAACGTTGGCAGGAAATGAAATTAAGGAAATCCGCGGAATTTTGAATGGTACAACCAATTATATTTTGACAAAAATGGAGCAGGAAGGCGTTTCCTATGAATCGGCCTTAAAAGAAGCACAGGAGCTTGGGTATGCGGAAGCGGATCCGACAAGTGATGTCGAAGGCTATGATGCAAGATATAAAGTTGTCATTCTAGCAAACTATATCATGGGTCTTCCATTAAAGGTAGAAGACGTTTCTTGTAAAGGAATCACCGAGATTTCGTTAAAGGACATTGAAGAAGCGAAGGCTGAAGGCAAACGCTGGAAGCTGCTTGGGAAAGTGAAAAAGGAAAACGGCGAAGTGACAGCTTCGGTAGCACCGGAAAAGGTTGAGATTACCGATTCTTTAGCCTCCATTGGCGGTGCTGTCAATGCAATAACGTATGAATGTGATCTGCTTGGCCCTGTTACCTTGAGCGGAGCAGGAGCTGGTAAAAAAGAGACAGGATTTTCTTTGTTAATCGACTTGATTCATATTAACCGTGAGCGCAAACCGGTAGTCGTTTAATCATAAATAGAAAGGCGGGAAAGGGATGACAGTTCAAATCAGAGGAAAGAAAATGTTGCTTGGCGGCCAATGGGTGGAGCGTGATCAAGTGATTGAAGTGCGCGACCCTCAAGATAATCAGTTGATTGATACCGTTCCAGCAGCAACGAAAGAAGATATGCTTGACTGTATTGAGGCGGCAAAAGAAGGGGCCAAAATCGCTTCCGCTATGCCTGTACATGAAAGAATAAGAGTCATCAATGCAGCTGCTGATTATATTGAAGAAAACAAAGAACGTTATGCCTCAATTATTAGCAAAGAAGGAAGCAAAACGATTCGCGAAGCACAAAAAGAAGCCGCCCGCTGTATTCAAACATTAAGAATCAGTGCAGAAGAGGCAAGAAGATTAAATGGGGAAACACTCTCCTTCGATCAAATGCCGGGCAGTGAGAATCGCGTTGGGTATTACTATCGTTTTCCAATTGGCATAATTGCCGCAATTACTCCTTTTAATGATCCCTTAAATCTTGTTGCGCACAAGGTGGGGCCGGCGATTGCGGCAGGCAATGCGATTATCGTAAAACCTGCAAGTGTGACACCGCTAAGTGCCCTAATGCTTGCTGAAGCCTTCTCCTATGCAGGCCTTCCTCCTAAAGTGCTATCTGTCATCACCGGACATGGCCGTGAGATTGGGGATATTCTTGTCACTCATCCAGCGATTCGGATGATTAGTTTTACAGGAGGACTGGAAGCGGGAGAAGACATCGTTCGGAAAGCCGGTTTGAAAAAGATTGGTATGGAGCTTGGTTCCAATTCCCCTGTTATTGTGCTCGAGGATGCAGATCTTGAGGATGCGGTTGAATCTTCCGTATCTGGTGCTTTTTGGGCAGCTGGTCAGAATTGTCTTGGTGTACAGCGTATTTATATCCAAGAGGGGATTATGGCAGCATTTCAACAAGCATTTGTTGCGCGAACAGAACAATATCATGTTGGCGATAAACAATCTGTTCTTACCGACATGGGTCCGCTGATTACCGAAAAGGAAGCAATCCGTGTAGAAAAGATGGTGGAAGAAGCCATTGAAAAAGGTGCGGTTTTATTAACAGGCGGAAAACGAAACGGAGCCTTTTACGCCCCGACTGTTCTGATGAATGTTCCAGAAAACTGCAAAATTGCAAAAGAAGAAATATTTGGACCGGTCGTTCTTCTTTACCCGGTAGCGGATCTAGATGAGGCCATCCAAAAATCAAACAGCGTGGAGTATGGCTTGCAGGCGGGAATTTTTACAAAAAATATCGAAAAAGCTCATAAGGCCATTGCTCAATTGGATGTGGGCGGGATTATGATCAATGACAGCAGTGATTATCGAATTGATGCGATGCCGTTTGGCGGTGTGAAAAATTCTGGATTAGGCAGAGAAGGCATCAAGTTTGCTCTTCAAGAAATGACCGAACCAAAGGTCGTGTGCTTTAAATTATCGGAGCGGTAATTTTAAAAATGATTCCATCAAGGGGGAAATTGGCTCATGTCATTTGCAACAAGTGAGTATAAAGAGAGAATACGGAAAACAAAAGAACGAATGATGCAAAAAGGAATCGATGTACTGCTGATTACCGATCCGGCCAATATCAATTACCTATCGGGCTACGATGGCTGGTCGTTTTATGTGCACCAGATGCTCGTCGTCATCATTGACGAAGAACAGCCGATGTGGATTGGAAGAGGAATGGATGCGAATGCTGCTAAGGTAACGACTTGGCTTTATCGCGAGAATATCATTCCTTACCCAGATGATTATATTCATTCAGACACTAAGCATCCGATGGATTTCGTGGCTGGCTTTTTAAAACAAATTGGCCAGGAAAAGCGCTCTATTGGGGTCGAAATGGAAAACTATTATTTTACAGCCAAAAGCTACGAGCAATTAAAAAAGGGTCTTCCAAATGCTAGCTTTCAAGATGCGACTTTACTCGTGAATTGGGTGCGGCTCATCAAATCCGATGCTGAAATTGAATATATGAAACGGGCAGCGATAATCGCTGAAAAAGCGATGCAGGCAGGAATTGAGCTGATTCAAGAGGGGATCAGGGAATGTGATGTAGCTGCTAAGATTTTTTACACGCAAATCACGGGAACGGAGGAATTTGGCGGAGATTATCCGGCGATTGTACCGTTATTGCCATCAGGTGAAAAAACCTCGACCCCGCATTTAACTTGGACGGACGAGCGATATAAAGATGGGGATGCAGTTATTTTGGAATTGGCTGGCTGCTATAAAAGGTATCATTCTCCGCTGGCTCGAACCGTTCAAATTGGCAAGCCGAAAGAGGAAATGGAAACCCTTTCAAGGGTGGCAGTCGAAGGCATTAATGCTTGCCTTGAGATGATTCGCCCTGGTATCGCGGCGGAGGAAATTGAAGAAACCTGGAGAAAGACGATTGAGAAAAGCGGCTTTGTAAAAGAATCACGGCTTGGTTATTCAATGGGCTGTAATTACCCGCCTGATTGGGGCGAGCACACTGTAAGTATTCGTAAAGGGGACAAAACCATCCTACAGCCGAATATGACGTTCCACCTGATTCCGGGATTATGGCTCGACAAATATGGTTTTGAAGTGAGTGAGTCCATCCGGATTACCGAAACAGGCTGCGAAACCTTTGCCAAATTACCAAGAGACCTGACTTTAAAAGAACTTGTTTAGGAAGGTCAATCTAGCAAGCTAAAATCTATTCGATTAAAATAAGGGGATGATGCATGGATGAAGAAAGCTACAATGGCTACTGCAATAGGGAATCTAGTTGAATGGTATGAATACGGTATCTATAGTTATACTGCGGCTCTTATTGGTGCTCAGTTTTTTCCGGAAAAAAGTAGTTCAGTAGCTTTGTTATATGGATTTGCGATTTTTGCCATTTCATTCTTCTTTAGACCTCTCGGCGGAATGATCTTTGGTTCGATTGGTGACCGTTTGGGGCGTAAGAAAGTAATGGTGGTAACGATTATGGTCATGTCCTCTTCAACCGCTATTATCGGGTTGATTCCCAGTTACGGGTCCATTGGTATTTTTGCACCGCTATTATTAATTTTGATGCGGATGACACAAGGGTTAGCCGCAGGCGGGGAGTATACAGGAGCATCTGTCTTTATGAATGAGTCAGCTCCTAATAAGAAACGCGGACTTTTTACGAGTTTATTAGAATCAGGATCCTTGCTGGGCTACATTATCGGTTCCATATTTGTCGCGTTGCTCACGTCCGGGCTAAGCCATGACGATATGGCAGCATGGGGATGGCGGATTCCATTTATTTGTTCCTTGCCTTTAGCGTTAGTAGGAATGTATGTTAGAACGAAAGTGGATGATACACCAACTTTTATTCAGATGAAGAAAGAGAATACTTTATCTAAGAACCCACTAAAAGAAATGTTTTCAACTGCCCGCAAGCCGCTTGCGATTGCATTTTTAAATGTGGCGTTCGCCAATGGTGCTTATTATACCTTATTAACTTATCTTCCTTCTTATTTTGAGACACAGGTGGGGCTATCGACAATGCAATCCCTTGTGGTTACGACGAGCGGGATGTTGTTCATGATGATTCTCTTTCCAATTTTTGGTATCCTGGCAGATCGTTATGGTAGGAAAAAGTTTCTGCTCTTGTCATCCTTCCTGGCTATTTTTACAGCGGTTCCGATTATTGCTTTCGTTTCAGGCGGATCTTCAGCCGGTCCGATAGTAGGTTTCTTTGCCTTAGGAATTATTGTTGCAATGTTTATTGGGGTATTTCCTTCGACCATTCCATTGTTGTTTCCGGATCGAGTAAGAAACAGTGCCTATGGGATTTCCTATAATGTTTCGACAGCCATCTTTGGAGGCGGTGCACCATTCATTATCACCTCCTTACAAACGGCTACAGGAAACAACCTCATGCCGGCTTTCTATCTAATCGGGACAGGCATAATGGCCGTCGTTTCCATCATGCTCATACCTAAAACCGTTAAAAATGCAACCAACGAGGCAATCGAATCAGACACCCACACTGCCTAAACAGAAGATCTAAGACCACTCGTCCCCATGGACGGTGGTCTTTTTGAATTCGACAAAAACCGGGCGGTGCCTGTCACCACCCGAATTTTGTCGAACCCTTCATTTGGAAGCATTCGATTCCATTATTTATCCATTACTTATGTTAAGATAGGTTCTAGTGAGGTTTTTGGAAGGAAGTTGTCATTTATGAGTGATTATATAGATGAAAGCAGGCGTGATGATAAGGGCTTTAAGCTTGCGGTGGCGGGGACCGGTTATGTTGGGCTGGTTGCTGGTGTGTGTTTTGCTGAGGTAGGCCACGTGGTAACGTGTGTCGATGTTGATGAGGACAAGATTACCAGGATGAAGCAGGGGATTTCTCCGATTTTTGAGGCAGGCCTTGAGGAGCTTATGCGGAAAAACTATGCAGCCGGCCGATTGCAGTTTACCACCGATTATTCACAGGCCTACAGGGATGCAGATGCGATTTTTATCGGAGTTGGCACACCGGAGCAACCCGACGGTTCGGCGGATCTTTCATCGATTGCCACTGTTGCGCGGCAAATTGCTGAAACCATTGAGAAGGACTGCTTAGTAGTGGTGAAATCAACGGTTCCAGTAGGGACCAACGATAAAGTAGAACAGTTTATCCACGATTTTCTACCTCATCGTGGCGGACAAGTAACGGGAAATGGGGCCGCCTCGGAAAAACCAATCCGGGTCGAAGTTGCGTCAAATCCGGAATTCCTGGCACAAGGTACAGCCGTTTATGATACGCTGCATGCCCGAAGGATCATCATTGGGACGGAAAGCAAGTGGGCAGAACAGATACTGCAGAAGATTTATGAACCGTTTCAACTGCCGATTGTTTCTGTCAGCCGGCGATCGGCGGAAATGATTAAATATGCCGCAAATGATTTTCTTGCACTAAAAATTTCCTATATGAACGATATCGCGAATCTATGTGAGCTAGTTGGCGCCGATATTGAGGATGTGGCGGTTGGGATGAGCTTTGATGAGCGGATCGGTGGTAAGTTTTTACATGCGGGAATTGGCTATGGCGGCAGTTGTTTTCCGAAGGATACAAAGGCGCTCAACTATTTGGCGGAGCAGCATGGGTATGAGCTGCGGACCGTCAAGGCGGCCATTGACGTGAACATCGATCAAAAGACGGTCTTATATAAGAAGGCCAGCAAGCGGCTGATCACCTTTAATGGTTTGAAGGTGGCTGTGCTCGGTTTGACGTTTAAGCCGGGAACGGATGACACACGGGAGGCGCCGTCCCTTGATAATGTTCCATTGCTATTGGAGCAGGGGGCTGAGATTTTTGCCTATGATCCGGTTGGCGCAGACCAATTTAAGCGGCGATTTCCTGAGGGCTCCATCGGCAAAGGGAGTATCACTTATGTGGGAAAGGCTGCAGAAGCGTTAGAGGGTGCCCATGTCTGCTTTATTTTTACCGAGTGGGGCGAAATTAAAGCGATAAAGCCTGACGATTATAAAAAGTGGATGCGAACACCGCTGGTTTATGATGGCCGCAATATTTACCCGGTGGATGAAATGAAGGAAGCCGGGGTTGAATATTATTCAATTGGTAGACAAGCGGGAACGCGGAGAAGCGCTGCAGTGCGGGAAAGGGAAATAAATCATGTTTGAAAAAAGTAAAACCTATCTTATCACTGGAGCGGTGGGGTTTATCGGCTACTTTTTGGCGCGAAGGTTATTGGAGCAAGGCTGTCGGGTTATTGGGCTTGATAATTTAAACGATTATTATGATGTGAACCTGAAACATGCCCGTCTGGAAAAACTCCGAACCTTTGAGCAGTTTATTTTTATAAAAGGGGATATTTCCGACAAGGAAGCGGTCTTCGGAGCATTTGAGACTTATAAACCGCATATCGTGGTGAACTTGGCCGCACAAGCCGGGGTTCGCTATTCGATTGAGAACCCGGATGTTTATATTCAAAGCAATCTGATTGGTTTTTATAATATTTTAGAGGCATGCCGGCATCATCCGGTCGACCACCTTGTTTATGCATCGTCGAGCTCGGTTTATGGGGCGAATGAAAAGGTGCCTTTTACTGAGACGGATTTTGTCGATCACCCAGTTTCGCTTTATGCGGCAACGAAAAAATCAAATGAACTGATGGCCTATACGTACAGCCATCTTTATAAAATTCCTGCCACAGGGCTGCGCTTTTTTACGGTTTACGGGCCGATGGGGCGGCCGGATATGGCCTATTTCGGATTCACTCAAAAATATTTTGCGGGTGAGCCGATTCGGATTTTTAATAATGGTGACGTGGAAAACGATCTCTA
This sequence comes from Neobacillus cucumis, assembly GCF_016107705.1. The sequence goes on along the minus strand of NZ_JAEHGC010000003.1, from coordinate 523,136 downwards.
TCGCGATTTTACGTATATTGACGATATTGTTGAAGGGCTGGTGCGTCTACTGGAAGTACCCCCTAGGGCGGATGGAGGCGTACCACATACCGTCTTCAATATTGGCAACAATCGCCCGGAAAAATTGATGAATTTTATTGAGACATTGGAAAAAGCTTTAAGCCGTTCGCTGGGCAGAGAGGTTCTTTTTAAAAAAATCTTTGAACCTATCAAGCCGGGGGACGTTCCGGCCACCTTTGCTTCGACAGATAGGCTTGAAAAAGCGGTAGGCTTCAAGCCTTCAACTTCAATTGAAGAAGGACTGCAAAAATTTACGAATTGGTATTGTGAATATTATCAGGTGAAATAAAAGGGATGAGTAACATAATGACAGGGGAAAGAGTATTAAGTCAGCCATTGGTTTCGATTGTGATCCCAACCTACAACCGGCTTTATCAATTAGCCGAGCTGGCGGAGGCACTATGCAGGCAGACGTACAAGAATTTTGAGGTAATCATTGTTAACGATTGTGGGGAAAAGGTCGATGTCCTTCAAGAGGTGTATCCTGATTTGAATCTCGTGATGGTGGAGCTGGAGGAGAATTCGAAGCATGTTTTGGCGCGCAATCAAGGGGTATTAAGGGCTAAAGGCGAGTTCATCATGCTGATTGATGATGATGATTTAATTATCCCAACCCATCTCGAAACGATGGTCGGCGCGATACGGGAGTATGATTTGGTTTATTCCGATGTGGAGATTGTGAATTTTACGATGGAGAACCGGATGAGGGTTGCGGCCAGCCGGTTTTTGTTTGCTTATGAAATGGATTTAACGGCAATGAGAAGCTTCTCCACCTATGTTCCCTCCGGAAGTCTTTACCGACGGGGGCTGCATCAAACATTGGGGTTTTTTGACCCAGACGTACATAACTATTGGGATTGGGACTTCTTCTTGCGGGTAGCGGAAAACCATCGGGTTCATCGCGTGGCGAAAGCCGGCGTTCTATACGACTTTTCGGATGCGAACAATAACCAATCGAAAGATCCGGCGTCAAGAAGAGCATATCTCGACAAACTATCCGAAAAACACCAGCTCGGCAGCCTCCCAACCAAAAACTTCTTCCAGCTCCTAGAACAACCCGAAGTCAAGCAGAGGCAAGCCGAAAGCCACATCCTCTGGGACGGCCAACCATTTCGGTCACGATTAATTGGGTGAGAACGAGAAGTTCGTTTGATTCGACAAAAATCGGGTGGTGCCTGTCACCACCCGATTTTTGTCGAATTTTTTAGTGATTTCTAAATACTTTTATTTTTTGTGAGGATATTATTAGAATATAACGTGTTTTTTTACTATTGGTACTCTAAAGATGGTATTAAAGGAGTTTAGGCAATATTTCCTCTTGCTACTTGATATTTCAATATTATTTACTATTTTTTTAAATATTTTTACTTTTATTATCTTTGTTCACATGAAAAATGGACTATGATACGATCAATTTGGTTTTGGAATTGTTGTGCCCATCAATCGAACAATGAAACAACAAATTGAATCAGTCATCATACCTTCCAAAATCATCAAAATTCTTTAAAAGAGGTGTGGATGATGAAGCTAACCCAAGCTTTACAAAACGAAAACCTAAAACTTTTAACGGAAATCCGTGATCTTAAACTCAAAATGCAAAAACTCTACCAAGAAAAAGGTCCAAGCACCCCCGACTACATCACACTTTCACTAAAACTCAATTTCCTCATGAACGAATACTTTGATGAAAAATTAGTCCATCTGCAATAGACTTATTATCCTATTCGACAAAAATCGGGTGGTGCCTGTCACCACCCGAATTTTGTCGATTCTCCCCTTTTTTTACAAAAAAATCTCAAAATATCTCAAAATATCTTAAATTTTGTAATAGAGTAATAGTATAATTGTCTTATGAAAATATTTCGAGAATAAAAATATGGGGAGGAAGTATGAAAAAAGCAGTTATTTTAATAGTGGTTATGTTGATGTGTTCGACAATGTTCCCTCAATGGCTGACAGGGGGGCAGGCCTTTGCAAAGGCCAAGTATCCGGATGTGAATGATTATATTAAAACAAAAAAGCTCACACCGGTGAAATTCGAATATCAGCATATTAGTAAGTTTCCAGACTTCAATTATCGCAATGGCTATGCGATGGTTGAAGGGGTCGTCGCCCATGAAACGGCAAACAGCCACTCGACCATCTACGGTGAAATTGCCTATATGTCGAAACATTATAATAATGCATTTGTGCATGCATTTGTTGATGGCTCCCATGTCATCGAAATCCAGTCACCCAATTATGGGGCATGGGGTGCAGGAAGGTATGCCAACAAACGCTTTGTCCATGTCGAACTGGTCCGGGTCCATAGCTTTGATCAATTTGCCCGCTCCATCAATAACTACGCGAACTACCTTGCCTTTTTACTATTTGAATACAATCTAGGCGTCACCAGCGCTGAAAAAACAGGCAAGGGCACATTGTGGTCCCATAATGCCGTTTCCAAATTCCTTGGAGGCACAGACCATGGCGACCCGCATGGTTATTTTTCTCAGTGGGGCTATAACTGGAATGACTTTGTTAAGCAAGTCACGCAAAAATACAATACCTTAAATACAACCATCGATACAAAAAGACTAGGCTACATCAAGAACGAAGGCGCAAAAATTTATCACGAAATTGGCGATGACACCACCGCCATCACAGCAGATTCTACCTATACCAATCGCGTTTATTACATAAAAGAACAAGCGATCGAAGACGGTCAAATCTTTTTTCTATTAAGTAATGAAAAAGGAATCATCGGCTGGGTAAAGTCAGCGGATTTATCCGTTATGCCATACGCCCTCATCAGTAAAAAATCAAAGAATTTTATTTTAAAAGGAACCGGAAAAGCCTATAGCAAGGAATGGGGCCAGAAAAATGATGCCGTCATCGCGACGCTTTCTACCTATGCCGACCAAGAATTCACGGTCAACGCAACGGAGCAAATTGGAAACTCGATTTGGTATCGCGGAACGCTTGCAGGCCAAACGGTTTGGGTGTATTCAAGTAACGTAACGACCATCACGGAAAGTAGCACAAACCGATTAGGTGTGGTCAAAAATCCTGACGTTAAGATTTATAAGAACATTGGTGAGGAAGCGACTGCGAATCCATCAGGTGCAACGAATACCAGCACTGTTTTTTACATTAAAAAGAAAGCTATGGCAAACGGCAATACCTATTACCTGCTTAGCACACAGCCAAGTAGTACAAAAGGAGTAATCGGCTGGGCAAAATCGACGGATTTAACAACGCAATCCTATGCAGAAGTTGATAAAAATCCGAAGATGTTTTTAATCAAAGGAACCGGCAGCGCCTACAGCAAAGCGTGGGGTGGCGTGAAGGATTCCACCATTAAAAATCTATCAGTCTATAAGGAACAGGGATTTAAGGCGCAGCTAACCGCTAAAATCGGCAGTACCATCTGGTATCGCGGACAGTTAGGCAGTAAGACGGTTTGGGTTCCTTCTTATTCTGTAAAAGCAATCAAAGAGAGCAGCACAAGCCGTTTAGGACGGGTAAAAGGAAGCTCCAGTACGATTTATAAACTGATTGGGGATAGCGCGTCCGACTTCAAGGCGGGTTCTACCTATACTAGTCGTGTCTATTATATTAAGAAACAAGCAAGCTTTATGGGACAAACCTATTACTTGCTAAGCAATCAGGCTAGTGCAAGCAAAGGAGTCATTGGCTGGGTGAAACAAACTGACCTTTCCTCCCAGAGCTATGCGCAGGTCAAACAAACAAGCAAAAAACTTGTTGTCAAAGGAACCGGCAGTGCCTACAGCAAACCATGGGGTAGCAAAAAAGACACCACCTACAAAAGCCTATCCAAATACAAAGGAAGAACATACAAAGTCACTTCCACATGGAAAGTCGGAAAAACAACCTGGTACTACGGCAACTTTGGCGGCAAAAAAATCTGGATCGACAAAAAATATTTGAAATAGTCATTCGACAAAATTCGGGTGGTGCCTGTCACCACCCGAATTTTCTTGTTTCACAAGGGAATGTTCCATAACAACTAGAAAGCGGCCTCCCCTTTGAATAGGGGCGGCCGCTTTTTTCGGTGATTTAATTTAAATTTTTGGTTCTAATGATTATTTCGCTGCTTTTACGACTACTTTTGTTTTGCTGCTTACGTTTTTCGCCTTATCTTTCGCTGTTACATATAAGACGGTGCCTTTCTTTTGGGCCTTGATTTTGATGCTGAAGTTTCCTTTGCTGGAGACTTTTCCAGTCGCTAATACTTTTGAACCTTTTTTGATCGTAATGGTAGCGCCTTTTTCAGCTTTTCCTTTGATGACTTTATCGTTTGAGTCAATAGAGTAAACTTTTGGTTTTGCCGGTGCAATCTTATCAAGGACTGTAACGGTTTTCGCTACACTTGTATTGCCTGCTTTATCTTTTGCATAAACCTTAAGGACAGTACCCGCTTTTTGCGTCTTCATCTTAAGTGAGAAGCTGCCGCTTGAAGAAGTATAGCCTTTTGCAATCGTTGTTTTACCATATTTTACGGTAATGTAAGAATGTCCTTCTGCTGCTTTTCCTTTGATTACTTTGTCATTGTTGTCAACGGAGTAAACAGTTGGTGCTGCTGTGTATTTATCGAGAACTTTATAGGTTTTCGGTTTACTAGTATTGCCGGCCTTATCCTTTGCGGTAAGCGTTAGGATAGTACCGCCTTTTTGGCGGTCAATTTTCAGTGCAAAAGTTCCACCTGAAGAAGCATATCCCTTCGCAACTGTTGTACTGCCGCGTTTGACTGTGATATAGGAATTTGGTTCTGCTTTTCCTGAAATCACTTTATCCCTATTATCGAAAGGATTTACTGTCGGAGGTGCTGGTGCAACTGTGTCCTTTACTGTGATGGTTACATCTTTTGTGATAATCGGCATGTTTAAATAGTAAGCTTGCACTTTTACTTTTCCAGCTTTTTTTGCCGTCAATTTGTTGCCGCTGAAGGTAGCGATATCGGAATTGGTGGTTTTCCAAGTAACAGTTTTCGTGAAATCTCCTAAAATAGCAACTTTAAATGTATAGGAAGCCGATGAACCTGCATATAGGGAGCTTGAGCCATAGATGTCGCCGCCATTACTACGAATCAGTCCTGATGATAATCCTGCAGAGGCAGATTTCGCTGGGTCCGTCTCTTTTTCTGCATTTAGTTTGATAGTTAGAAGGGTATCCAGGGATACGCCTAATTTTTGCGAGAATAAACCGTCAACCCCTTTAGCCTTTGCAGCTTCATTAGCAGCAGCTTTTACGATCTCATTAAAGCTTGAGTTGTCTTTTTTAATAAAGGATTGTACAAGTTTATTTTGCAAGCGATTTTCAAAATCAGCAAATAATAGGATGGCTTGGTCAACCGAAAGCTTTCCATCAAAAATCTTAGTAAAATGATCCTTGTGGTCGGTTCTGAACTTTTCAAGTGCTGCTTTGAAATCCTTTGAGTTTGTTTGATATTGTAGCTTGGCTAGGTCCTTTGCAATGGCAACCGCTGTACCTTTAGATGAAGTTTTTCCGTCGATTTTCGTTACTGAACTAGCACCAAGAACCTTTGAAAAATCAACTTTGTCTACCTTGCTGTAAGCCGCTTTAATATCCGCAATATCAGAAGTCGTCAATTTTTTATAAATTGCATCATGATACGCGACAATATTCGCTGTCACATCCGTCGCCGCATGTGCAGTATGTGGAGCAATCGCAAAATTCGCCGCAATCGGCGTCAAGGCAATTGTTCCTGCCAAAACAAAACTTAAAGCATTCGTATGTAATTTTCTCTTCATTTTCCATTCTCCTCCGTCTTTTTACACTTCTACTATTATACTTTATAGGGACAAAGTATTAAATAGTAAAGTTTTTCGACAAAATTCGAGCTGCGCCTGTCACCACCTGGATTTTGTCGAAGGTTTTTGTGGTTATTTGCAGGATTTCGAGTGGTGTTGTCGAATTAGTTTTGTGATTTAAATCCACTCAGTTTGGAGGTTGTTTTTTTATGTCTCGTAAAAAGAGAATGTATGTTCCACATCTTTTTTATCATATTGGTTGTCGAGGGAACCGGCGTGAAGCCCTCTTCCGTGATGAATCTGACTTTGATGCTTTCTTCCATATCCTTTATGAGCTCCATGATCAATTCTGCTTTGAAATTGCCTCTTATTGTTTGATGACAAACCACTATCATCTTCTCATTCGTTCACAAGAAATTCCGATTTCAAAACTAATGTCGTTTATCAACAAAAGGTATGCCGATTACTATAACACGAAGTATAATCTAAGCGGTCACGTTTTCGAAAAACGTTTCCATGATAATATCATCCTTGGTCGAAAGGAAATGCTTGATGTGAGCCGCTATATTCATATGAATCCTGTTGAAGCAGGTATGGTTGAGAGCCCCGAACTCTATCCTTGGAGCAGCTGTCATTTATTTAAAGATCCGATGGCCCCGCAGCCGGTATTTATGAATATTGATAGTTTGTTAGATTTATTTTCTGGAACGATCGAAGAAAAAAGAAAACTATTCTGGATGGTTATGAATTTTCCCGAAACTAGGAAAAAAGAAAAAGATTTAATGAATATTCCCTGATAAAAAAGTCCTGAAGACAAAACTTTTAATGGCAAACTACATCAAATATTAATGGATTAGTAGCTAAAAAATGGTAAAATTGGCATAGGTTTATAAATTATGATTGAGGAGGAGTGAATGTTGGCGAATTGGAAATTCATTTCGATTCTACTTTGTTTACTGGTGTTTTTTTCAACTTCATTAGGTTTTGCGGGTGTGGCTTTCGGTTCTGCTGATCATCCGCCAACTGTGGAAATTTCTTCGCCACGAGAGGGAGAGTTTTTCACGAAATCAAAAATACCAATTCGTGTAAAGGTGAATGATGAATCAGGTAAGAAAAGAAAAATACGGGTATCGGTTTCATCTGGGGAACAAGTTGGCGGCTCCGCAGAAGGCACAAACACTATTAACAAGGATATTCTATTGAAGGCGGGCTCTGGGTATAAAAAGGTTACCGTATATGTAGATAATCAATTTGCTGAATCAAGAGACATTTATTATGACTACGGTAAATCACTCACACCTCTTCATTATGTTTCAGGGGAAGTAATGGATTATGATGGTCAAATGATTTTATATAAACATGATCATGATGTTTATATAAAGGACATTTCTAAAGGAACAGAAAAAAAGATTTTCGTAGATCACGATGAATACCACCGTCAACCTAGCGGATGGTTAACGCCATTAGGTGCTATTTTTTGTGCCGGGGATTTAAGTCTTTGGGAATATGCTAACGGGACTCTTACACAACTCGACGACGGTGCAGACTCCATTATTGTCAAAGGGAATTATGCGATTTGGGTGAATGATGACAAACTATTCTTAAGAGATAGTGAAAGTGGGCAAACTACGTTACTTGCCACAAAAAATTATGCAACAGATCGTGCTGATTTAACTAAATCTGGAGAAGTGGTTTATTCCGTCGGAAACGATCTAATGAAGTATAAGCAAGGTGTAACAACAAAACTATTAACTGAACCTACCGATATGCATATTTCAGAACTAAAAACAGATGGTTCCATCACTGTTTTTATGAGGTCTAAGGTAAGTGACAACCCGGAAGAGGGGGAGATCGGTCCGTCCGAGATCGTGGTGTTTGATGGAACGAAAGAAGAAAAATTAACAACCACTGATGAATATTTCCTCAATGCGGTAGTGAACAATGGAAGAGTTGCCTATGAAAAAGACGTGAAGGGAACAAAACAGGTCTATTTATGGGATCATTCCAAAAACAAACAAATAACTTTTTTGGAGTCTGACTCAAAAGTAGATTCATTAAATCCTAATGGTGATGTTATTTTTATTAACGATCAATCCACTTATTTAGTCAATGTTAGTAAAGGAGTAATTGCCCCGAAGCGTATTACTGGATCATTTTACACCAAAAAGTGGCTCGACTCTAATCTCTATGTATATTGGGGCGGCAGTGTATTAAAGGGAAATACCTCTGTAGACCGAACGGCTCCATTGCCTCCAAAGGTAGATTCAATTGGGGATCGTGATAAATATTTGACAGGCTCGGCCGAAGCAGGAAGTACCATTAATGTAAAAGCAAACGGTGAGCTTCTGGGAACAGTCGTCACTGTAGATGGTAAATTTTCAATAAAGATTGGAAAGCAAATGGAAAGTACCATTTTATATGTAACGGCAACAGATGAATCCAGTAATGAAAGCAAGGCAGCAAAGGTAAAGGTTAAAGATGAAACATTTCCAACTATAGGGGTGAACAGCCTTACGAACAAAACAACCGTTGTGAAAGGATCCACAGAAAGATATTCGTATGTAACGTTCAAAGTTGGTTCGAAAAAAATCGGCAGCGGAAAAGCAGATAAGTATGGTGATTTTAGTATCAAGATTAAGAAGCAAAAAGCTGGAACAAAAGTATACGTGACGGCAAAAGATCGTGCGGGGTATATAGGTAAAACATATGTGATTGTGAAGGATAAAATTGCTCCGCATGCTCCTAAGGTAAGCATGCTTTCCAATCGTGATACTTATGTAAGAGGAACAATCGCTTCAGATGTGGCAAGAGTTTGGATCTATAAAGGTAGTAAATATATAGGGGTTAAGTATGTGAAGACGAGAGGGAAATTTAAAATTCAAATTCCAAAGCAAGAAGCGGGTACAAAGTTGTTGGTATTTGCAGAGGATCGTGGATTAAATAGAAGCAAGCCGACGGCTGTTACCGTAAAGGATAAGATTGCTCCTGCTGCCCCTAAAGTTCAGAGAATAACGTTAAAGGACACGGTGTTGAATGGAACTGCCGAGCCTAAGGCAGCACTAGTTGTAAAAGTGGGCAAGAAGATCATCGGAAGTGGAAAAGCAGATCCTGATGGGAATTTTAGTATAAAAGTCAAGAAACAAAAAGCAGGAACCAAAATCTATATTTTTGCAAAGGACCATGCTGGAAACATGAGTAAAGGCACAAAGATGACGGTTAAAAAATAATGGGGGACCGGCAAATTTCATTTTGAAAATAATTGATCAGGTCATATTTCCTTTTAAGGTAACAAATACTATCCTCGTTTGTATGATTTTCATATAAGGGAGGATTTTTTTCATTGGTAAAAAAATTTATTTTGTTCGCCATTTCGGTGTTGGTTCTGGCGGTGCAGGCGATGCCTTCTAAAGGATTTGCGCAAAAGCCGGGAAGCACGGTTCATCTGCGCTTGCTTGAAACGACCGATATTCATGTATTTTTAGCGAATTATGATTACTATCAAACCAAACAGGATGACAAGGTTGGGCTGGCAAAGACCGCCACCCTGATTAAACAGGCACGGAGTGAAGTGAAAAACTCCATGCTGTTTGACAATGGTGATGAGATTCAGGGAAATCCATTGGGCGATTACATGGCCAGAGTAAAGGGGCTAAAACCTGGTGAAGTCCATCCTGTTTACCGGTCGTTTAATCTATTGGGGTATGATGCGACTACGCTTGGAAACCATGAATTTAATTACGGATTGGATTTTTTAAAGGAAACCTTGAATGATGCAAAAATGCCAGTGGTCAGCGCTAATATTGTAAAGGCGGGAACCGAGGGGCCGTATTTTAAACCATATGTGATTTTGAAAAAGAAGGTTGTCGATGAGCGTGGTAAAAAGCAAAGCCTTAAAGTCGGTGTCATCGGTTTTGTTCCGCCACAAATTATGGAATGGGATAAATCTAATTTAGAAGGAAAAGTGGAAACAAGATCGATTGTGGAGACGGCAAAAAAATATGTTCCGCAGATGAAAAAGCAGGGAGCGGATGTGATTGTCGCCCTTGCTCACACGGGAATTAGCGGGGAGCCCTATCAGCCCGGAATGGAAAATGCCGGTTACTACATAACACAGGTCAAGGGTATTGATGCCGTATTTACCGGCCACCAGCATAACACCTTCCCAGGTCCAATCTACAAGGACCTACCGAATACCAATCTTGAAAAGGGGACCATCAACGGGAAACCGGTGGTCATGGCCGGAGCCTTTGGCAGCCATCTTGGCGTGATTGATCTGCAGCTGCAGAAAAAACGAGGTAAGTGGAAAGTAGTTGACAGTAAAGCGGCTTTACGGCCAATTGTTGACCCTGCAGGGAAATCCCTTGTTCAAACCGACGAGTCAATAATGAAGGCGATTAGACAAGAGCATGAGGCGACAATCAACTACGTTAATCAGCCTGTTGGGGAAACAACCGCTCCAATCTATAGCTATTTTGCCCTCGTTAAGGACGATCCGTCTGTTCAAATTGTCAATAATGCCCAAGCTGAATATGTGGCGGGTGCATTAAAGGACCAAAAATATGCGGGGATCCCGATTCTTTCTGCGGCAGCGCCATTTAAAGCAGGTGGCCGTGGCGGTCCGACGTATTATACCGATATCCCAGCTGGAAAACTGGCCATCAAAAATGTTGCAGATTTGTATTTGTATCCGAATACACTCCAAGCAAAAATAGTAACCGGTGCCCAGTTGAAAGAATGGCTAGAAATGAGCGCGGGGCAATTTAATCAACTCAATCCTGCCGGCGGCGAGCAGCCGTTAATTAATCCGGATTTTCCATCGTTTAACTTTGATGTAATTGACGGTGTGCAATATCAAATTGATGTAACCAAACCTGCGAAGTATGATGTAAACGGGAATGTGGTGAATGCGGGCTCAAACCGGATTGTTAATTTAACGTATCAAGGGAAGCCGGTTGCTGCCGACCAAAAGTTTATTGTTGCAACCAATAATTATCGTGCTTCCAGTGCGACTTTTCCTGGAGTTAGTCAGGGTGAGATTATGTTAAAGGCACCGGATGAAAACCGGCAGATTGTAACCAATTATATTCAGGCGCACAAGCCGCTGAATCCAACTGCTGACCAAAACTGGTCCTTTGCGAAATTTAGCGGTTCGGCCGTTCCAGTGTTTGAATCCTCACCGAATGCACAAAAATACCTTGGACAATTCCCGAATATTAAATATATTGGGCCATCCGATGGAGGATTTGCAAAGTATTCGGTGGATTTGACGCAATAAGAGAGATTTTTACAATAAAAAGTGCAAACTCCAAGGGTTTGCACTTTTTTATTGAAGAAGGAACTGGGACTTCCACGACTAAAGTTTGAGGTGGATGGTCCTGATTTTAGACGAATGAAGGAGAAAATATCCTCCATCCTTATGATTTAAATAATCCCAACTTTTTCTATAATAAATGTAGAAATCGTGAGGAGAGAGAAAAATGAAAGTAGTTATTATAAACGGTTCTCCTAGAAAAAAGGGTAGAACCAGAATCGCAACCCATTTTATTGCCAAAAAATATGATGCGGAACTGTTGGATTTAAGTGAAATGAATATTCCGTTGTATAACGGGGAAGCAGAGCAGGCAGAGCTGCCGGAGGTGCAGCAATTAAAAAGGATGGTGAAAGAGGCAGATGCCGTTATTCTTGCATCTCCTGAATACCATAGTGCCATGAGCGGGGCGCTGAAAAATGCGCTGGATTTTTTAAGTAGTGAACAATTTGCGCAAAAGCCAGTTGCCCTTTTAGCCGTAGCAGGCGGCGGTAAAGGAGGAATCAATGCTTTAAATAATATGCGTATGGTCGCAAGAGGTCTCTATGCCAATGCCATTCCAAAGCAGCTTGTTTTGGATCCTCACTGCTTTGACTACGAACAAAACACATTAAACCAGGAAAGCTTAGAGCTGGTTGATGGATTACTAAAAGAACTTATCCTCTATACGAAGTTTTATCAAACTTTATAATGAAAAAAGGGTTGCACAGGTTGCAACCCTTTTCCATTAAGATTCCATTAGGCTTGATACAGAAACGCTTTGCTTTTGATTAGGCTGATCTAAAGGATGAATAGTAGCAGTGCCATTTTGTTGGTCAACATGCTCGATATAAATCCGAGTTCCGTTATACATAACATTTGCCATCGTAGTTGAAATGGCAATCTCTTGAGCTCTTTGTGCGTCCATCAATCGAACCTCCTTTTCTTTAACAGTATCTGCACAATCACAAGGTATATACGCCTATTTATGTAGGTGTGTAGCGTTTCGACAAAATTCGGGTGGTGCCTGTCACCACCCGAATTTTGTCGAAAGCTATTTACTCCCTGACCCCATCTTTGAAGTTTTTGTTCCAGTGTTTGTCACCGGAGTGTTCGAAGTCTTGGATGGTGCGTTCAAGGACGTCGAGGATCCATTTTTTTGTTTCGTTTACGGTGTCGTAGAAGGCTTTTTCTGCGATTCCGGAGGTTTTGATTCCGGCTAAGGCGTTCGAGGAACTTAGACGGCGATGTTCATCTGCCTTTTTGTCGAACTCATCAAGGACATGTTGTACGAACTTACCGAGGTCTTTGTGTTCCTGTGTAATCCGCTGCTGGATTTCCCGCAATCTCTTGTCCATATTTATTTTCCTCCTTGATTCGAGAGTGATTTATTATATTAAGAAACCTGAAAAATCATGGATTAGAATCTCATTAAAAATTGCAATTTTTGGATGGTTTGCATTATGATGGTAGAGTACTTGTTTATTTGAATAAGTGGGAACAGGTTCCTTGAAGCTTGGTTTCAAGGATGAAAAGGGAAGCTCGGTGCAAGTCCGACACGGTCCCGCCACTGTAAAAGGGAAATCAACGCAGTTTTTTGCCACTGATCGAGATGATTGGGAAGGTATGCGGCTGGTGATGATCCTTAAGTCAGGAGACCTGCCTGTTTCGACAACGCTGAAGACCTACGGGAAATAGGGAGGTGTTAGATTGGCTGCTGCTGATAACAGGGCGACGTATGTCGCTATCGATATTAGGCATTTCTAACTTTCTATTGGAACGTTAGAGATGCCTTTTTTTATTTTTAAAAAATAGCTTTCTGGGGTTGGACCAAAAATAGGTTCTAACTCGGGGAAAGTTTCGCCAATAAGTAACGCTGCACGAACACTATGTATTTTTCAAAAAGAGTAGGAGGAATTAAGATGAAAAGCAGTAATCTGGGGTACCCGCGTATTGGGGAAAAACGTGAATGGAAAAAGGCCTTGGAAGGATTTTGGGCCGGGAAAATAGGAGAATCAGAAATTCTTGAGCAAATAGAAGAAATTCGACTCCACCACCTGCAAAAACAAAAAAATCTAGGAATCGAGTGGATTCCAGTCGGGGATTTTACTTTTTATGATCATATGCTTGACCTCGCCGCAATGTTTGGCTGCGTGCCGAAACGGTTTAATTATGAAGGTCCAGGTCCCGTTCCACTTTCAACCTATTTTGCAATGGCCCGCGGCAGTGAAACAGCGGTCGCCTGTGAAATGACAAAATGGTTTAACACGAATTACCATTACATTGTTCCGGAGCTCGGGGAAGTTAAACCTACCTTAACCGAAAATAGGCCGCTGCAAGCCTACCGGGAAGCTCGGGACAAACTTGGCATTCAAGGAAAGCCAGTCCTGGTCGGACCTTACACGTTCTTAAAGCTTTCCAAAGGATATGAACCGAAACAATTGCCTGCACTCATTTTACAGATTGTCCCTTTATACGCACAAATTTTACAAGAGCTGGCTGAAGAGGGTGTAGAATGGGTACAGCTAGATGAACCAATTTTGGTTACCTCTATCACAAAAGATGAAATGAAAACCGTTGCTTATATTTACAAACAACTGCAGGAAGCTGCGCCACAGCTGCAGATTATGCTGCAAACCTATTTTGATGCGGTTGAATGGTATCAGGACGTTATCGATTTACCGGTTGCGGGGATTGGACTGGATTTTGTCCATGGTTTGGAAAGGAATCTGCAGGCTCTTGCTACGTTTGGATTTCCAAAGGATAAAGTCCTTGCTGCTGGGGTGATTGATGGTCGAAATATTTGGCGTGCACATCTTTCTGAAAAAAGAAATTTAGTTGATGCGATCAAAAAGATTGTCCCTCAGGAACGATTATGGTTGCAGCCTTCGTCGAGCTTATTGCATGTGCCAGTTACGATTCAGCATGAAGGGAAGTTAGATAAGGTTATAAAAGAGGCTTTAGCTTTTGCGGATGAAAAGTTATTGGAAGTACAGTGTCTGGTTGAAAGTGTTCGTGACGGTATTAAAGGTGAGGCGTTCGCGTTAAGCGAAGGGGGACTCAAACGTTTGAACCAATCCCCAGCAAGAAACTGTGAGGAGGTTCAGGAAGAGGTGTCGCGCGTCTGGTCTCAGCCTGTTGAGCGGGCTGCCACCTTTGAAGAACGTCGCGAAAAACAAAAGTGTTGGAAGCTGCCGCTGCTGCCGACAACGACAATTGGAAGCTTTCCGCAAACTTTGGAAGTACGTCAAGCACGGAGAAAATGGCGCAAGGGAGAATGGTCGACGGAACAATATGATTCGTTTATACAAGCGGAGATTGATAAGTGGATAGGACTTCAAGAGGAAATTGGCTTGGATGTGCTCGTTCACGGCGAGTTTGAGAGGACCGATATGGTGGAGTTTTTCGGAGAAAAATTAGGAGGGTTTACGTTTACCGAAAACGGCTGGGTGCAATCCTATGGCTCTCGTTGTGTGAAGCCTCCCGTGATTTACGGTGATGTAGAATTTTTGCAGCCGATGACGGTAAAAGAAAGCGTGTATGCCCAGTCGCTGACGGAAAAACCGGTTAAGGGCATGATTACAGGACCGGTCACCATTCTGAACTGGTCTTTTGTCCGCGATGATCTGCAGCGCTCAGAGGTTGCTTTTCAAATTGCTCTTGCATTAAGAAAAGAAGTGGAAGCCCTTGAGGCGGCAGGAATTAAAATGATTCAGGTGGATGAACCGGCGCTTCGGGAGGGACTGCCTCTGAAAAAATCAGCTTGGGACCACTATTTAGAATGGGCGGTAAAAGCTTTCCGGGTAACGACCTCGACGGTAGCGGATACGGCACAAATTCATACGCATATGTGTTATTGCGATTTTCACGATTTTATTGAGCCAATCAATCAACTGGATGCGGATGTCATCTCGATTGAAACTTCACGGAGTCATGGAGAACTAATCTCCACATTCCATCAACATGCCTACCATAAAGGAATTGGCCTTGGTGTATATGACATACATAGTCCAAGAGTTCCTTCCTGTGAAGAAATCGTCGACGTCATCGCCGGCGGCCTAGCCGCCCTCGACCCAGCCCAATTCTGGATCAACCCCGACTGCGGCCTAAAAACCAGAAGAACCGAAGAAACCATCCAATCCCTGAAAAATATGGTAGAAGCCACACATTTGGTCCGTGAACGAATGACTGTGTTAGAATGGTTTAAGTGATTCGACAAAATTCGGGCGGTGCCTGTCACCACCCGAATTTTGTCGAAAGAATGATGAGGGGGGTGGGGTTTTCGTGACCCTGGAAAAATTACCGATACAGAATTCAAGGACGATTCAGACGCGTTTAGTTTTTCCGCCGGATACGAATCATTTGGATACGATTTTTGGCGGGAAGGTGCTTGCGTATATTGATGAGATTGCGGCAATCGCCGCGATGAAGCATGCGAATTGTGCGGTTGTGACGGCATCGATTGACTCGGTGGATTTTCTTTCTTCTGCCAAGGTAGGGGATGCATTGACATTAGAGGCGTTTGTTACGTATACCGGGCGAAGTTCAATGGAGGTGTACGTAAAGGTAACAGCGCACAACCTTATCACAAATAAAAAGACCTTAACAACCGAATCTTTTTTGACGATGGTGGCAGTCAATCAAGAGGGAAAACCGATTCCAGTTCCGGGCGTATTCCCGGAAAGCGAAGAAGAAAAACAACTATTCGATACTGCCTTAGCTAGGAAAGAAAACCGAAAATTAAGAGCGGCGATCCGCTAATAAACGATCCTTGAACGAAGATGGAGTATGTTCGACAAAAATCGGGTGGTGCCTGTCACCACCCGATTTTTGTCGAATCCAATTACCCGATCCATTCACAGTTTTCGGGGTCATTGAGGTCGATGTGTCGTGGAATGTGGTCTTCCGTGGCTTCGCCTTCGTCGCACAGGTAGTAGTGGCGGATGGGTTTTAGTTGGTCGTCGAGTTCGTAGACGAGCGGCATGCTGTTGGGGATGTTTAGGCTTGTGACTTCTTTGTCGGGAACTAGGTCGAGATATTTCACCAATGCCCGGAGTGTGTTCCCGTGAGCAGAGATGATGACGCGTTTGTTCTGCAGCAAATCAGGAACAATCTCTTCCTTCCAATAGGCTACAGCACGCTTTTCTGTATCGAGAAGGCTTTCGGCAAATGGTATTTCTTCTGCTCCAAGCCCTGCATATTTCGGTTCTCTCAGGATACCCTCATGAGCCTCCTTAGAAAGCCCTGGCGGCCGGACACTGGCGGAGCGCCGCCACTCATTTACCTGTTCTTCTCCAAAGCAGGAAATCACCTCATCTTTATTCAGCCCTTGAAGCCCCCCGTAATGCCGCTCATTAAGCTCCCATGATTTTTGCACCGGAATCCAAACTAAATCCATCTCATGAAGGAGAATCCAACAGGTCCGAATCGCCCGCTTAAGAACGGAGGTATAGGCAACATCAAAGGTAAAGCCATGCTTTTTCAAAATAGCACCGGCTTCCCGGGCCCCATTATACCCCTCATCGGTGAGGTCGACGTCAAGCCAGCCTGTAAAGCGATTCTCCAGATTATATAGACTTTGACCGTGCCGGATAAAAACAATTTTTTTCACTGTTTTAACCACCTGAATTAGTTTTTATTTAGTATGTGTCTAGCGGGAGTGGATTATAATTTGGAACAGTTTAACGGGATTTAAGCACAATACTTGTGCTGCCACAAAAAAATGTTCCCTTTTTTAAAAGAAGCAGCCACCCGAAGTGTCTGCTCCTAAATACAATATTAAAATGGAACCTTCTTGTAGTATCTTCTTGTAGTAAGCGGGTGCTCGCGGTATTTTTCCAGGTAGCAGCTGACGCGCTCGAGAAGGGTGGCGAAGACAATCGGTGATATGTAGGCTCTCAATTCAGCTGAAATTCCTGACAATTCATAGTCTTTCGTGTCAAAAGTGGTTACTTCCTTTGAATAGTGCTCAGCGAAACGCTCGACCCTTTCCACAAGAGGTCGTGTTTTGTCTTCCCCTTTGAAAAGAAGGATGCTTGTGTCTTCTTCGACTAGTTCTAATGTGCCATGGAAGAAATGGGAAGCATGGACGGGACGTGTTTTGATCCATTGCATTTCTTCTAAGATGCACATTCCATAATAATGCGTTTGGGCCCAATCGATGCCAGCACCGGAAAGGATGTGGTAAGGTGTGTTTTGGTGTTTAAGGGCGAAGGCTTTCGCGCGTTCTTCGGTAGCTTCCTTTACCTTTAGTAATACCTCAGGTAAGTTCTTCATTTCTTCGGTGAATTGATGGTATTGCGGGAACTCGCCTAGTTTATACAGGATGCGGAATGCTAGCAGGTAGGATTGAATGTAAAAGGATTCGCAGGATGTATCATCCTCTGCAAAGTTGATAAAGGTGTAGTCTGTCATTTGTGCCAGTGGTGTGTCTGCATGACCGACAAGGCTGATGGTGGTGGCTCCTTTTTCTTTTGCATATTTCGCGGCTTCCACGGTTTCCTTCGTGGTTCCAGAAAGGGAAGGGAGGATGACTAGTGATTTTGGGCAAAAGTGTTTATGGTCAATGAGCATTAATTCTGAGGAGATTTCTGTGAAAACAGGCAGTGTAGAGTGTGTTTTAATAATGAATTCTGCCGGCTGCATCAGGATGGCTGCCCCGCCTGTTCCTACGAAAAATACGTTTTCAACACCTTTTTCTAGCACTGTATCAATCGCTTGATCAAATTCATTTTTTAAATTTAATGCCCCATTTTGGATTTTCAAAAATCGTTCTACATCAAAATTATACATCTTCTACCCCTCCGTTTTAGAATTTTCATTACCTTTGGTATATTACCTGTGGTTATAATGTAACATGGAAAACAGCAAGTAATCAACCGTATTTTTTGAAAAGTCAAAAAGTTAATTCAGAACAAAAAAAGACAGCCATAATGGTTCTGGCTGCCTGGTTTACATCTCTTGTGGACGGTATACTTCGCTTTCAAACCGTGCTTTATAGGCGGGATATCTTGATTGGACAAATTCAAAAGGTAATCCATCTTCGGTAAATCCAAGGCTTTGAAAAAGAACCATGGGGCTGTCCATGTCAATGTTGAGATAGGTAGATTCCCTTGTTGGTGCCTTTTTCACTTCAATCGACCGTTTGGCTTTATGAATGGAAATGTTGTGCAGGTTTAGAAATTTGTATAGTGAACGTTCGGAAAAATCAGTGCGGATAAGGTCGGGACATATGTGCAATGGGATATAGCTGCTGACAAGGCAGATGGGTTCCTTGTCGACGAACCTTAGGCGCTCTAGTAAAAATACTTCGGAGTCTTCCGGGATTTCAAGGTTTTTTGCAACATCTGAAGGTGCTGTTGTAACGATTTGCTGAAGTACCATCGATGTGGGTGTTTTGTTCTGCTGACTGGCATCTTCGTGAAAACCAATAAATGACTGCAGTTCATGGTCGGTATATTTTTTTTCCGCAATAAATGTTCCTTTACCGGGAAGACGATATACTTCACCATCCTGCTCAAGTTCCTCTAGTGCTCTCCTTACTGTTGGTCTGCTTACACCAAACAGGTAACATAACTCCCTCTCAGAAGGAATCGGTGTGAGCGGTGACTGATCCTTAAATTGCTTAAGGACTTTCTCCTTTAATTGCTGATATAGCGGGATACCTTTATCCATTTTAAAATCAAATCCTTATCCTTGGGTGGTCAATAACCTTTGGTCATATTGTTGAGTCTATCTTACCCGATTTGCTGAAAGGAGACAATCAAATTTTTCGACAGGTGCCTGTCACCTACCGCAAAATTCCCTGGGAAATCCTGTCGAAGAACATAAAATTTGCGCATATCTATCAGCGTTCATTTTTCACAAAGTGCCTGGCACCTATGTGAAAAATGAACAAACCGATTTTCACATACTTTTCACACATTTATCCCAATGTTTTGCCGGACTGTTTGTCTATACTTAAAATGTAATCTGGATAAATGAAGGAGTGATTCAGGGTGAAGAAGGTTATGATTGCCGGAATTGGAGCAGTGATGCTGTTGGGCGGTGTATATGGGATGAAGAGCGTGTCGGCCGCTGCCAATCCTCAGAAAGTGGAAACGAAGGTAGTTACGCAGACGAATTCCCATGTTGGAAAACGGATGGCATTTCGAGCTCAGTATACCGACCAAATCCATCAAATGAAAAAGCTGCGGGCGGAGCGATTAGATTTGAAGAAACAATGGGTGGAAAAGAAGGACCAATTGATGGATTATGTTTTAGCCGCTAAACAGAACCGTGAAAAAGATAAGCTGAAACAGGTGAGGGACGTGAAGAAGCAACTGAAGGCAATCCATTCCGATATAAAACCTTTAATGAAGGATGCAAGAGCCGAGCGGAAAGAGCTGAAAGCGGCAGTAAGAAAGGGTGATGCAAAAGCCCAATTTGCTAAGCTCATCTCAACCCAGCAGCAAATCAATGAAAAAATGAAAGCAGAAGTAGCTGAATTAAATAAGATGATTGATATTCTTAACTAGCGCTTCGTATTGACCCCGTTTGGCTAAGCAGGAGATAGTGTTCGTAAACCTATCTCCTTTTTTATTATAATAGACGTGAGGTGATCAGCGATGAAGCATATTTTTGTGGTGGATGATGAGAAAAACATCCGGGACATCTTGCAAAAATATATTGAAAATGAAGGCTATAAACTGACGCTTTTTTCAGATGGAAGGTTTGTATATGAAGAGATGCTGCGGTTAAAACCGGATTTGTTGATCATCGACATCATGTTGCCTCATGTCGATGGTCTTGAGCTTTGTAAAAGAATCCGCAAGCAGAGTGAGATTCCGATTATTTTTATCTCCGCAAGGGACAGTGAGTTTGACCGGATCCTGGGTTTGGAGCTTGGCGGCGACGATTATTTAACGAAGCCGTTCAGCCCGCGGGAGCTAATGGTTCGGATAAAAAATATTTTTAAACGGATGGAACGAACATCTGGGAGTGGTCAGGCTATTCTCAAAGTCCGCGATGTAAAGATTGACACGGAAAAAAGATATGTTGAAAAAGATGGGCAGGAAGTCAGGCTGACGACAAAGGAGTACGAGTTGTTGGTTTTTCTAGCCCTAAATAAAGGTAAGCCCTATAC
The DNA here is from genome assembly GCF_016107705.1 of Neobacillus cucumis. Next base: position 502,891 of record NZ_JAEHGC010000003.1, on the reverse strand, counting down.
ACGGGAGGAATTACTTCTGCATGTCTGGGGCTATGAATTTGCCGGGGATGGCCGGCTGATTGATGATCTCGTGAAGCGAATTCGAAAAAAATTAGAGATGCACCAATCGAGTGTGGAATTGTCGACGCTCTGGGGATATGGGTACAGATTGGATGAATAGGATGAAAATTGGTTCGAAGCTATTATTGACCTATTTTATATTGATTATTAGTTTGTTCCTGATCACAAGCCTTTCGTTTCATTTTATCTCACAGCGGTATCTAATGAAGGAAACCGAGCAACAGCTTGATAAAGAGGCGAGGGTGATGGGGCAGCTCCTTAGCAGGGTTGCACTTTCAAGTCAGATGGTTCAAGAAAAGCTCGGAAATCGTAAGACACTCGTTGTTTCGAAAAAATTACTGTCATCGAAAATGATTATTTGGTCCGAGCAGCGGAAAATCATCTACACGGATCTTAACGATATCAGTTTACAGCAATTTTTAAAAGAGGACCGTGAGTCCGGGCGAAGGTTTGTCTCGGAAACCGTTGCAATCACGTCGAAAAATGGGACAACCAAAGGTTATGTTACCTTGATTACTAGGGTGGATGAAATCAAGGAAATCAACCGGTTGATGCGAAAATCGCAGTTGGTCAGCTTCGTTATTTCTGTTGTGATTGCAGTGTGTTTGGCATTATTTTTTGAGAAAAACTTAACGAGACCGATTCGGAAGCTCGCTAATCATATGAAAAATTACTCGCTTCAAAGGGGGAGCGCGGAAATCTTGATTGAGACAAAGGATGAAATGGAGGAGTTGGCTGATAGCTTTAATGCGTTGTCGCGAAAGCTAAAACAGTATGATGCGGACCAAAAGAAATTTTTCCAAAATGCTTCCCATGAGTTAAAAACCCCGTTGATGGCGATTCAAGGGAATGCGGAGGGGATTTTGGACGGTGTTGTGAAAGGTGAGGATGTCGGGCATAGTCTTCAGGTCATTATTGCTGAAAGTCAGCGGTTGAAGCGGATTGTAGAGGGCATTACCTACTTGGCGAGGCTGGAGAGTGGTAATGTGGAACACTTTGTATTTAAGGAAGAATCAGTTGAGGCAATGATTCTTGAAGCGGTCCAAAGTGTTGCGGCACTTGCGGACCAACGGGAAATCGATGTTGTAGTTGAAAGTAAATTCGCTGTTTCGGTTATAATGGATGGGGAAAAAATGAAGCGGGCTCTGATTAACCTGCTTGGGAATGCCGTTCGTTATGCGGAATCGAGGATTGTGGTGAGAAGCTTTTTGGCCGAACAAGAGGTCGTCATTGAGGTAAAAGACGATGGTGTTGGTTTAGTACCGGGAGAAGAGGAGAAAATCTTTCAACGGTTTTACAGTGGCGATGCCGGCGGTTCAGGGATTGGCCTGGCGATTGTCAAAGCGATTATTGAAGGGCATAAGGGGTCCATCCGTGCATTTAACGAAAAGCCAAAAGGAGCGGTGTTCCAGGTTGGCATTCCACTTCTACTACCTTCCAAAAAAAGGGGTCTGAACCCTTTTCCTTTTATAAACCCTCCTTATTAGCCTAGTGTCCACCCCACAAGGACAAAAATGATAAAAAGTCCACGAACGGTGCCTGTCACCTTTTTGAATAATGGGTTGTAATTCGAGGGAAGATACGGATTGGGACGGAATATTACCTTTAATTACTGCTAGGATGTTGTTGACCAATGAATTGCTTAGTTATAAAATGCACTACTACGATTTTATTTTCTGGACTAATTGTGTTTTCGGGAAATTCCGGAAGCTCCGCTGCATTCGACATGATCGACCAAGGCGAAAGTGACAGGCTGCTTCAGATGGAATTACCTAAAAGTATAAAAGAGGGGTCTCCCTTAATTCCTTTCAAAGTCACTCCTTATGCATGGATACAGAAAAATAAAATTATCGCTCACGGGATGGGCGGAGTTGAAAGGAAAAGAGTGACAAATAGTTTAAAAGCCTTTCAATCCAACTATAAAGATGGTATTCGCGTTTTTGAGGTGGACCTTGTTTTTACGACTGACGGTCATTTAGTCGCGAGGCATGACTGGCACGCGTATATGTATCCATTTTTAGGTCAGGAAAACAAAGGCGATCAACTTTCACTTCAAGAGTTTAAAAACTTAAAAATACATGACGGGTGGGAGCCTTTGTCCGTATACGACCTCATCATGTTAATGAAAAGGTACCCGGATGTTTATTTTGTCACGGATACAAAATTAGATAATACACGTGTTATTAGTGAGGTTGTGGCTCAATTTTCGAAGGAGAATCGGGCACTGCTGCAGAGAGTAATTCCCCAAGTGTACGGACCTAGCGATTACCGCAGAATAAAGGAAATCTATCCTTTTGAAAATATGATTTTAACTACGTATAGATTAAGTATGAGCCAGGAAAATATCCTTGGCTTTCTGCAAAATAGCGAAATTAAGGTGGTAACATTGTCACAGAAGCAAGCTGACATTTCATTTATTGAGAACCTAAAGAGGCATGGGATTTCGGTGTATGTCCATACAGTCAATAATAAAGTGGAGGCAAAAACACTATTAAACCAGGGTGTTACGGGAATCTATACGGACTATTTAAGGATGGATGATTTGAAATAATTCATGTCAGGCACCATGTGAAGAATTCACATGGTGCCTGACACCGTTCGTGGACATTTCACCATTTTTGTACATGGTGGGTGGACAGTTGAGGTGTCATCTTCCGAAGGAGACTTCTCGCTCCTTATAGAGAGACTTTTCCTTATACATTTCTTGGTCTGCGGTTTCTAGAATTTCTTCGACGGTGATGGGAGTCCCAGGTACATAGTGGTAGAGCCCATGGCTGACAGAGATGTGAAATGGCTTTTGTTTAACTTCATTTAAGATTTGGAAATCCCGCTGAATATCTTCCCAAATCCGCTCGACGTCTTCCCTTTTCTTTTTAAAAAAGAGGATGATAAATTCATCTCCGCCAAGGCGGAAGAGGACATCGTGATGATCAATATGCCGGTTAAGGGTTTCACAGCAGGTTCTAATTAGATCATCTCCAAAAGCATGGCCGAGACGATCATTGACCTTTTTCAAATCATTAATATCAATAAAGCTAAGAATGAATTCTTCAGACTCTGGCCCCCCGCAAACTTGTTTGCGAAGCTGCTCAATCCCAATCCTTCGATTTCTGACACCGGTAAGCATATCATAGGATGCATGCCTTTCTAGCTCTTCTTCTGTTTTCTTGATATCGGTAATATCCGTTGTTCCAATTAACATACAGGTTTGATCTAAGTAATCAACCAGCTCGAAATGAAGCATGGACCATTTGCGGATATTTGGAGTGATTTGTTGCTCCATCACAATGTTTTTAATCATTCCCTGTTCCTTTAATCTTGTAAAAATGTCATCCCTTTCTTTAGGGGTGCGAAACAAGAAGCTTCCGTCGGTATTTTTGCCCTGAAGTTGATAGTATTCAATTGCCTGTTGATTCATGAGAAGAATTTCATTGTTATCAGGATTTACAAGAAACAAGGGATTGGGATTTAAATTAAATAAACGGCGAAAAACTTCCTCATTCCTGCTAAGCTTCCTTTTGTTTAAAAAATCATTTTTACGAAATGAAAAGAATGCTAGGGCAATCGTAAAAGAAATTACTGCAGCACCTGTGGAATTAATGAGCTTGATTAAAAATGAGACTCGGTCTTGTTCAAGGAGGAAAAGGCCTATCACAAAGAGTAAATGAACCCATGTGAAATTTTTTAGTAGAACTTTCGGCTGGACAGGGAAAATGACAGCGACCCCAAATAAAATAATGATATAGGCGTAAAGATTTCCAGTCAGCAATTGGCTATTGAGAGAGGAAACGGCTCCTATCAATAAATAAAAAAAGACATAAAGGTGAATGATAGACTTTTTTGCTCTGATTTCGTTCCGAACATAGCGATAAATCATGATAAAAATAAGCGAAATAATAAGCCCAGAGATATGTACACCTGCCAGCATCTTTTTGTAGGTCGGATAAGCAAGCCCATCTAATAGGAAGAAATCGACAATGAAAAATGCAGGATAAGTAAAAATCAACATATACGAAACAAGCTTCAAACGCTCAAATAAAATATCATCATTGAAATAAAAAAACTCCCGATCCCGATCCGCACAGGAGCACACCTTCGATCGATTTAGAAGTTTTTTAGTGAAGGACCTTAACATTGTATCATCCTTTTAGCTTAGTAATCCGAAGTAGTTTAACATAGTCATAAAGATGCTGTCGACAAAATTCGGGTGGTGACAGGCACCACCCGAATTTTGTCGAATACACTTATTTACAATTTTCCATGCAGTACCATTTTCCGCGATTGCACGAATCGCTGCATGCGTTTTAGTGCTTCTTGGAGCTGCTGCATGGAGGTGGCGTAGGAGCAGCGGACGTAGCCTTCGCCGCTTTCGCCAAAGACGTTGCCTGGGACGACGGCGACTTTTTCTGCCATTAGTAGTTCTTCGGCAAATTGTTCTGAGCTTAGACCGGTTGAACGAATCGATGGAAATACGTAAAAGGCTCCCCCTGGAACATGGCAGTCTAGGCCGATTTCGTTTAAGGCCTGCACCATAAAGTTCCGTCTTCTGCGGTAGCTTTTTCGCATCTCTTCCACTTCATGATAGGTATTGCGAAGGGCTTCAATCGCTCCGATCTGCAGCATATGGGGCGCGCACATCGTTGTATATTGGTAAATCTTCAGCATAACCTCAACAAATTCCACTGGGGCCGCTAGGAACCCTAAGCGCCAGCCGGTCATCGCGAAGCCTTTTGAAAAACCATTAATCAAAATGGTCCGCTCATACATCCCATCGATGGCTGCAAAGCTTGTAAAGGTTTCGTCGTAGCTCAATTCCGCATAAATTTCATCGGAAACAACAATTAAGTCATGTTTTTCAACAATCTTAGCAAGTTCCGTTAAATCTTCTCTTGTCAGCATGCTTCCTGTCGGGTTGTTCGGTGAACAGAGCAAAATCGCCTTTGTTTTTTCCGTGATGGCCGATTCGATTTGCTCCGGTGTTACCTTAAACCCGTTGTCCGGTGAAGTCGAAACCGGAACTGGTTTACCGCCAGCCAATGCAACCAATGGAGCATATGCAACGAATGCTGGTTCAACAATCAAAACTTCTTCCCCTTGGTTTAAAATCGCACGGAAGGCGAGATCAATTGCCTGACTTGCCCCGACGGTAACAATCACTTGATCTTTAGGATTATATTCGACTGAAAAACGATTATTTAAGTATTTACAGATTTCCTGGCGTAATTCCAGCAACCCCGGATTGGCAGTATAAGAGGTAATCCCCTGCTCGAGCGAAAGAATCGTTGCCTCGCGAATATTCCATGGTGTGACGAAATCCGGCTCGCCCACCCCTAACGAAATGACGCCCTCCATACTGGCAGCCAAGTCGAAAAATTTGCGAATTCCCGAAGGCTGAATGTCTTTTGCCAATTGCGAAATATAGGAAGAATACCCGTTTTTCATGGTGTAACCACCATCCTGCGATCCTTATCTTCGCCGCCTTCAAAATTAACTCCATCATGCTTATATTTTTTTAACATGAAATGGGTTGTGGTGGAGATCACATGCTCAATCGTTGATAGTTTTTCCGAAACAAAGTTGGCAATCTGATTCATCGTTTTTCCTTCTATTGTAATCGACAGATCATATGCACCGGACATCAGATACAAAGAAGATACCTCCGGAAAACGAGCGATTCTTTCCGCCACTTCATCAAAACCAACGCCGCGTTTCGGAGTAACCTTTACTTCAATCATGGCAATAATGTTTGCTTCGCCTTCAACCTTACTCCAGTTGATCAATGTCGGGTAACTCATAATAACTTTTTGATCTTCTAATTTTTTAATCGTGTTTTTGACGGTTTCTTCGTCGCTCATGACCATGGATGCGATGGTGGCCGCCGATAATTGATGGTCCTCTTCAAGTATTTTTAAAATTTCAATTTCCTCACTGCTCAGTTTCATAACGAGCCTCCTCAAAGTATACAACCTCCAGTTTATAGGAGATTGGCAATAATTATCGAAAATAGTCGGTAATATTACTATAATAGGTTATTTTGAAATATCACTCAATTTAAATTGCACTATTTTTTATTAAAATTAATGGAAAGTAACAGGAGGTTGACAATCCCTTCCACTTTATTAAAAAATCCCCTTAAAAGCTATACTAAAATTATCAAAATAAGGGAGATGTTAGGGTTGATTGGATTTATCGGGCTTGGAATTATGGGCAGCCGTATGGCTGAAAACTTATTGAAAAGCGGTTATGAAATAGTCGTTTATAATCGAACTAAAGAAAAAGCGGAGGAACTTTTAAGGAAGGGGGCAAAGTGGGCTGTATCTCCGAAGGAAGTCGCCGCCCGGTCCACTGTTATTTTTACCATGCTTGCGGTGCCAAAGGCTGTCGAAGAGGTTGCCCTGGGGGAAGAAGGATTTTTGGGGAGTTTTCGTGAGGGCAGTCTATGGGTTGACTGCAGTACCGTCGACCCAGTATTTACACGAAGAATGGCAGCGGAGGCAGAAGCTCGTCAAATTCGCTTTTTAGATGCTCCTGTATCGGGCTCAAGAATTCCTGCAGAAAAGGCAGAGCTTGTATTTCTTGTGGGCGGGAAGGAAGAGGATATGGAGGAGGTAAGGCCGCTGCTTCAGACCATGGGGAAGGATGTTCTTTATCAAGGAGAAACTGGGAAAGGGACATCCATGAAAATTGTGATTAATTTAATGCTAGCCCAATCGATGGCGGCGTTTGCGGAGGCCCTGAATCTTGGTGAAGCTCTCGGCCTTCAAAAGGAAACTGTCATAGAGACACTGTTAAATGGGCCGACAGCAGCTCCGATGTTGAAAGGAAAAAAGACCAAAATTCTCTCCGGCGAGTATTCGGCCGATTTTCCATTAAGGTTGATGCAAAAGGACCTGCAGCTTGTCTCTCAGGCGGCATACGAACATTCTTTATCGATGCCAAGCGCCAACCTCACCAAGGAACTCTATGCGTTAGCAATCCAACAGGGGCTTGGTGAACTTGATTTCTCGGCCATCTATCAATTCCTAAAACCAATTAAATAGAAGGATGTGAAAACTTCACAATGGTGAAAGAAACCATTTGAAGTATTCACATTCCTAGCGAGTCCTTAAGATACACCGTCAAATAGTCGACATTGGTTATTTTTTTATTGCATTCAGAACTATTAGTACAAATATAATTGCCAATGGCTTTATAATAGTCCGGGTTTTTGGATTTTTTCGCTTTTGTTACGGTTGAAATGTAAGTAACCTGGCCAAAGCGATTACAGAAGGAACAAATATTTTCTTTACTGGCGGGAGTAACTTTGCATTCGATGCCGGTGATTTTTCCATCCAGCTCATAAACAATAAATTTTTTATTGGTACTAAGGTCGTTCCAGCTCAAATAGGTCAGTTGGCCGTGATTGATTTGTGATAAATCAGGCAGCTTTAATTTTTTATTTTTAGGAAACATTTTTTTCAACTGCTGCTCGGTGATTTTGGGAAAAGAGATCACGTAGGATGAAAGATGCTGGATATATTGATCATATTCGGCATCTGTCTTCAGCCTTGAAAGATCGAGCATTTTCTGTTGTTCCGATGTTGTATTGGGAAATAGGTCGAAGATTTTAGCATTAGCTAAGTCTTTTACAGCTGATAAAACGGTTGGGGCCACATTCTTTTTGGCGCTGTCCTTAATCAAGGCGATCTGATTTTTTATAAAATTAAGCTGTTCATTTTTGATAAATTTTTCGGTCATTTTTAGTAGCTCCTATCATTCTCTATACCCTATATTTTAAAAAACCCCGCCCGTTTCTAAAATGGAGAAAATGAGTTAGAAATGTTTTTTACATAAAAAAGCACTGATGAAGTTTTTCACCAGTGCTATTGGTTTATTGCTTTTTCGAATAGACAATTTTTTTAATTGTTTCTATGGAGAGATAATGTTCCTCAGCTAATTGCTCGATGCTGCTGCCGCTGTTAAACGATTTTTTAATAGAAGCATTGCGGTGATCAAGCAGCCGTCTCCCGCCACTTGAGCTTCCCCATTTCCGATACTCCGTTTCCGGCTTGGGAATGTATAGGGTTTCTCCCTGGACATATTTTTGAATTTCAACGATCAGCTTTTCGGGTAAAACTTTGTTTGCATTAATATATTTCATTTTTGCCAGCCCCTTATTTCAATTTTGAAAAAATAAGGTGCAAAGCCAAAATAGTAGAAAAGCTAGGTCAGCGATATAATTAAATGATTCGCCCCATGCAAAGTATCGCCTTTCCAATACTAGGCTTTGCATGAGTGACAGAAGTACCAGACAATCTTAAGTGATTCTCCAACTGTACGCACCTCCCTTAATCTGTTGTCATTATAACAAAATTTTACACATGGCGGGAGAGGCTTATTTAACTATGTATCTTAAATGTGCTTCTGCCGCTATTGTAATGGCTCGCCCACACATTCGAACTTCCATTCGCATACTGTGTTTTTACAGAATGTCGAATGGAGGGAAAGTATGAAAACACGAAAATGGTTTTGGACAATCGTTTTAAGTGCCATATTGGTTCTCCCGTTGGTTCTCGTTATGTTCCATGGTAATGGAACGAAAAAGCAGTCTAATCCGCCTGAAGTGCAGACGGTCATGGGGGATAATTCCACAAAGAATCCTGGAAAGCCTCACCCCAATTCCCAATCCCAGTCTAAACCGGAAAAGAAGCCTGCTCCCAAATATAAAACCCTATGGGGTGTCGATTCCGCTACAAAGGTGGATAAGGCATTTTTAAAATGTGTAAAAAAGCATTATGGCAAGCCGGCTGTGTTTGGCCGTTATTTGGAGACGAAAGAGGGAATCTCGACAGGACTTACGAAAAAAGAGGCTGACTTTCTTCACAAAGAGGGAGTCAAAGTTATTCCGATATTTAATCATTTCATCGATGCCACTGGCTATAAAAAAGGGGTATCTGAAGCAAAAGAAGCGATCCGTTATGCCAAAAGGATAGGAATTCCAAAGGGAACTGCGATTTTCGCCGATATCGAACCGAAATATCCTGTGGATGAAGGATTTATCCGCGGCTGGGTCGACACCTTGCACAAATCGGATTATAAACCTGGAATATACGGAGTATTCACCAAGGAATCCAAGGTTACCTCCGCATATAAAAAAGCGATGGAGAAGGATAAGAATATTCAAGACCAGACCATCATCTGGAGCAGCAACCCCGAACCAGGAATCACCAACAAAGACAGCGCACCAAAATTCAAACCTAAGGCGCCCGACAAGGTAAACGTATCCATCTGGCAATACGGAATCGACGGCCAAACCTGCAACATCGACACCAACCTCATCCAGTCAGAAGTAATCGACGCCCTGTGGTGAAATACGGTGCCTGACACCGCCCGTGGACTTTTCGCTCTTTTTGTCCGCGTGGGGTGGACACTTATTGGCTATCAGCGTTTTTGTTGTTTTATCAGCGGAAACTGGCTTCCAATTGGCGAAACGGGGAGTCCCATCAGCGATAACAGCCCTCCAATTAGCGAAACACAAAACTTTGCATCCAAGTTGAAACACTCCATATGTGATTAAACATAAAGTGCCTGTCACCAATGTGAAAATTTCACATTGGTGACAGGCACTAACCAAGAACTATCTAGTACCTATACCCCAATTTCAACGAAATCCGCCTTCCATATTCCACTACTCTGTCAATCAACAGCTTTTCCCGCTCCTCCGAAACTTGGAAATTGACATACCCAATGCTAATAGCGCCAATCAGTTCATTCATCTGGTTAAAAATGGGAGCGGCCACAGCCGATGTTCCCTTCGTTTTTTCGCCATGACTAATGCCGTAGCCCTGTAATTTTACAGCCTGCAATTTCTCCAAAAATGCCTCCTGTTCCTCCGCAGCGACCAGTGCACCAACAATTTTCTGCGACTCCGCCTGCGGCAGGAACGCGAGCATCGCCTTGTTTGCCGCACCAATATGCATCGGAATCCGATTCCCAAGCTGGTCATAAATCCGAATCGGATTGGTCGGGCAATCAATTCTTTCAACCACAAGCGACTCCAGCCCAAACGGCTTATTGTAATAAACACTTTCTCCAACCTCGTTCATTAATCGCTCCATTTCAGGGCGAATCTGGCCGACAAAATCGAAGCTGTCATATAACTGCAAGCCATATTCCAGCCATTTATTTCCCAGCGTGTAAAGTTTCGAGTCCGGATCCTGCTGAATCAGTCCATGCTCTTTCATTGAATTCAACAAGCGGTGGATGGTACTAACAGGAAGGCCGCACTCCTTCGATATGTCCGTAATCGACAACCACTTTGCCGCTTCACTGCTGGAGATAATCTCGATGATTTCCATCGCACGATCAATCGTTTGCATTTCTTCAACTCCATTTTCTAATTGATGATTTAAAATTCCGTATTGTGGAACGTTATCATTACTATACATTAATTTTTAAAAATTAAAAATATTGACATGATTATCGAACTGCTATACTATCAAATTATAAATTTCATTTGATGAAACAAAATTCCACTATGTGAAAAAACGGAGGTCAATTACATGTTTAAAAATGTTATCGTTAAAACACCTGGGAAAACATATGTAAACGGATTAACCACTTCTGATCTAGGAACACCAATTTTAGAAAAAGCGCAAGAGCAGCATACATCTTACATAGCAGCCCTTAAACAATGCGGCGTGGAGGTAACCGAGCTTCCTGCAAACGAAAACTACCCTGATTCCACCTTCGTTGAGGATACTGCTGTTCTTACACCAGATTTTGCTGTAGTAACCAATCCCGGCGCAGCAACCCGCAATGGCGAAATTATTGATATGGAGCCGGCATTAAAGAATTTTTATGAAAAATTTTATCGTATTGAAGCACCTGGAACCCTTGATGGCGGAGACATTTTACAAATTGAAGATCATTTCTATATTGGCATTTCTGCAAGAACCAATCATGAAGGTGCGAAACAATTAAAACAAATCCTGGAATCGGAAAACTACAAAGCTACCATTGTGGAGTTAGAGAAATTCTTCCACTTAAAAACCGGAGTTAACTACATTGGGGAAGGAATCATCTTGGCCGCAGGTGAATTCATCGACCATGCTGACTTCAATTCTTACAAAAAAATCATTGTGCCGCCTGAAGAAGAGTACGCAGCCAACTGTATCCGCGTCAACGATTATGTAATCGTCCCAGCTGGATTCCCGGAAACTAAGAAAAATATTGAGAATGCAGGCTTCAAAACCATTGAAGTGGATACAACCGAATTCCGTAAATTAGATGGTGGACTAAGCTGCTTATCTTTGCGTTTCTAATATCTTCATAGAAAAAGCTGCTCCATTCTGCCGCTCCTGACATGAAATGCCAGCCAATTAATGATAGTAAATAGATTGTTATAGCAGTATATTTAAAATGAGTTCCGCTTTTTTAAACAAAGTGTATTACCTTAAAAGGGGATAGAAGATCATGACAGAAAATCAATGGGCCACAAAAGAAGGACTTCGCCGTTTGCTATGTGAGGTTGTGAGCTGGGAAAGCCGGACACTGACGCCGGGAGAACGGGAATTCCCTAAAAAGCTGGAAGCGAAACTACAGAGTTTGCCTTATTTTCAAGAGAACCCTGGCCACTTAGGTCTTCATGATGCGGATTTAGGAAGAAAATTCGTCACTGCTCTATACAAACATCCTGAAGCCAAGGACACCATTGTTCTCATTAGTCATTTTGATACGGTTTTTACAGCGGAATATGGGGATATCGAAGAATTCGCCTTCAAGCCTGAGGAATTAACGCAATTACTTCATAGCCGAATCGACAGCCTGCCGGAGGATGCAAGAGAAGATCTTCTTTCTGGTGAATATCTGTTCGGACGCGGTACGATGGATATGAAAATGGGCCTTGTCATGCATATGGGATTAATTGAAAAGGCTTCCGCCGAAAAATGGCCAATCAATCTTATTTTACTAACGGTTCCGGATGAAGAAGTTAATTCGGCGGGTATGCGGGTCGCGGTGGTGAAATTAGTTGAAATGCGTGAAGAACACGGTCTCACCTATAAATTATTTTTAAATGGAGAACCGGTATTTACGCAACAGCCGGGTGACCGCAATTATTATATTTACTCCGGCTCAATCGGTAAAATTATGCCGTCCGTGCTTTTTTACGGGCGTGAAACCCATGTAGGCGAACCGCTGAGCGGGATTACTGCAAGCTATATGGCTTCGTTTATGACGCAGCAAATGGAGTGGAACGTCAAACTCGAGGAAACGGTGATGGGCGAGAAGACTCCGCTTCCGGTGACATTGCAACAAAAAGATTTAAAAATGGAGTACTCGGCACAGACACCATTCCGTGCAGCTGCCTTGTACAATGTATTTTTAATGAAGCGGAATGCAGCGGAAATCATGGATATTTTTGAAGAGATTGCCGGGGACGCATCAAAGGCCTGCAATACGGCCTATCAAAAAATCTGTACGGCTCAGGGCGTTAAACCGGTAGGGGAAGTCCGTGTTCTCCGTTATGAACAATTGCTCGAGCATGCCGTAAGGAAGCTTGGTCAGGAGTTTGTTGATGCGGTGAAAGCGGAGGTTCTTGCGAACAGCGAGTGGGATGACCGCGATAAGTCCTTCCAAATCGCTGATACATTAATGATTGAGTGCCAAGAGCTAGCACCGGCGATGATTTTGCTCTATGCACCGCCATATTATCCAGCCGTCAATTCGTCTGATAGTGAATTCATTCGCGAATGTGTGAGCCATATTCAAGCGCAGGGCATGGAGAAATTTGGGTTGCCGGTGGGGCAAATCCACTATTTCAATGGCATTTGCGACCTAAGCTATGTGAATTACAATGATACGAACGAGGGCTGGAATTCCTTTGTCGCCAACACACCGGTTTGGGGAGACAGCTACAGCATCCCATTTGAGGAAATGAAACAACTCCAAGCACCCGTACTCAACGTAGGACCGTTTGGAAAAGACGCCCACAAACGCACCGAACGCCTCCATATGAAGAGTGCATTTGAAGAAGTTCCTGCGCTTGTGGAAAGCCTAATCAAAAACATGATCAAAAAAAAAGTTGAAGTTTAGGTGAGAATAAGGCACACACGGGTATTTTGTAAATGAGACGGTGCCTGTCACCACCCGAATTTTGTCGAAAATAATAATGGTAGAAAGGCAGAGAGCTATAAAACTCTCTGTCTTTTTTATTTTTAGTAAAGTTAACATTCAGACAAATTTAAATAATTAAAAATAATGGAAGATAATTATTGACTGAAAACGCTTTTAGGCTTATTATTGAATCAAACATAACCAACACTTAACCAAAACATTACAACAAACAAACAAAATAGTCACCATCCTCGTAACGTGTTGGTAAGTTATTAAGAGATTGCCAAATTGGTTAAATCATTAACTAATAGATATTAAATGGAATTTTTAAGGAGGAAAAAATCATGACTGAAGTAGCGACAAAAGTAAGAACCATTAAAAACTACATAAATGGTGAATGGGTGGAAAGCAACACTACCAAATATGAAGACGTCTATAATCCAGCAACAAAAGAAGTAATGGCTCAAGTACCACATTCTACAAAGGAAGATGTCGAACTAGCTGTCGAAGCTGCGAAAAAGGCATTTGAAAAATGGAAAGACGTTCCGGTTCAAAAACGTGCAAGAGTTTTATTCAACTTCCATCAATTATTACAAGAAAACGCGGAAGAATTAGCACGTTTAATCACAATCGAAAATGGTAAAGCCCTAACAGAAGCAAGAGGAGAAGTTCTTCGCGGGATTGAGAATGTAGAATTTGCTGCCGGTGCCCCAACTTTAATGATGGGTGATTCCCTTACAAACATCGCAACAGATATTGAAGCAACCAACTATCGTTACCCAATCGGTGTTGTTGGTGGAATCGCGCCATTCAACTTCCCAATGATGGTACCATGCTGGATGTTCCCAATGGCGATTGCAGTGGGGAATGCCTTCATTTTAAAACCATCTGAAAAAACACCGCTTTTAGTAGAAAAATTTGTCGAGTTATTTGAAAAAGCAGGACTTCCAAAAGGTGTATTCAACGTCGTATATGGTGCCCATGATGTGGTAAACGGCATCTTAGACCATAAAGAAGTAAAAGCAATCTCCTTTGTAGGCTCAAAGCCAGTTGGTGAATATGTGTACAAGCGTGCAAGCGAAAATTTAAAACGTGTTCAGGTACTAGCTGGTGCGAAAAACCATGTTACGGTCCTAAATGATGCTGATCTTAATGATGCGGTAACGAATATTATCGGCTCAGCATTCGGTTCAGCAGGCGAGCGCTGCATGGCCACTTCTGTTGTAACCGTAGAAGAAGGCGTCTATGATGCATTCGTTGCAAAACTAGTTGAAAAAACAAAAGAAATTACAATGGGTAACGGTTTAGATGATGGTATTTTCTTAGGACCGGTCATTCGTGAAGAAAACCAAAAACGTACGATTGGCTATATTGAAAAAGGTGTCGAAGAAGGAGCAAAACTAGCACTCGATGGACGTGAACGTGTTCTTGAAGAAGGCTACTTCGTTGGACCAACCATATTTGAAGAGGTAACAACAGACATGACCATCTGGAAAGATGAGATTTTTGCTCCAGTATTATCGGTCGTAAAAGTGAAACACTTAAAAGAAGCAGTAGAAATTGCGAACCAATCTGAATTCGCGAACGGTGCTTGTATTTTCTCAACCAATGCTTCATCGATCCGCTACTTCCGTGAAAATATTGATGCAGGTATGCTCGGAGTAAACTTAGGTGTGCCAGCACCAATGGCGTTCTTCCCATTCTCTGGATGGAAGTCTTCTTTCTTTGGAACATTACATGCAAACGGGAAAGATTCAGTAGACTTCTTTACTCGTAAGAAAGTTGTAACTGCACGCTATAAAGCACCAACATTCGAATAAAAAAAGTAGGCTTTTAAAATGGAATGAACAGTATGGGTTCTGTTCATTCCCATCCTTTTCATAATTAAGATTTTGACTTTGAGAATTGTCCAGCTCCAGCGCCTAGCCCCTCGAGGGAAAAAATGAACTGCTTTTTTCCTAGGTCGCTTCGGCCCAGCCGATGAAGTCAAAGAACGACTTCACCGTCTGGTCCTCCAGCGCTTGTCGGGGCTGAACAAGGCGCTTGCGCTTTTCTAATTAGAATAAGGAAAATGAGAGGTACTCAAAATGAGCAAATTACTTCGCAAACCAATTAAAAAAGAAGCCGCACCAGGAGTTACGATTGTTCACGATGTGACAGAACAAAATTCTTCATTAGAATATGTTGGTTTTAAGGTTGTCGATCTCGCTCCAGGCGCAAAATATTCAGAAGAATTAGGCAATAAGGAATGCTGCATTGTCGCTTTAACGGGAAAAATACATGTGACAGATGGTGAACAAACATTTGAAAACCTGGGCACGCGCGAAAGTGTTTTTGAAAAGAAACCCACGGACAGCGTTTACGTCTCCAACCATCGCAACTTTGAGGTAAAAGCAGTGACAGATGCTAGAGTGGTTCTCTGCTATTCCCCATCAGAAAAACAATTACCAACCAAGCTAATCAAGGCTTCTGATAACGGTATTGAACATAGAGGGAAATTCAGCAATCAGCGCCTCGTTCATAATATTTTACCTGATTCCGACCCGTCTGCTAATAGTTTACTAGTTGTAGAGGTTTATACCGAAGCAGGAAACTGGTCGAGCTATCCGCCGCATAAACATGACCAAGACAACTTGCCTCTCGAATCATTTTTGGAAGAAACCTACTACCATGAAATGAATCCGCAGCAAGGTTTCGTCTTCCAACGAGTTTATACGGATGACCGTTCTCTAGATGAAACCATGGCAGTCGAACATGGCGATGTTGTTCTTGTACCAGCAGGCTATCATCCAGTAGGTGTTCCTGATGGCTACACTTCCTACTATTTAAATGTCATGGCTGGACCAACACGTATTTGGAAATTCCACAACGACCCCGATCACGAATGGATCTTAAACCGGTAAGGAGCTGTTTTCGAACATGAAATATCTATTTAATGAAGAAAAAGAGTACGACCTGATTGCCATCGGCCGCGCCTGCATCGATTTAAACGCGGTTGAATACAATCGTCCAATGGAAGAAACGATGACGTTTTCAAAATATGTTGGCGGTTCTCCGGCTAATATCGCGATTGGTTCATCCAAACTGGGCCTGAAAGCCGGTTTCATCGGGAAGCTTGCCGATGATCAACATGGCCGTTTCATCGAAAGCTATATGCGCGGTGTCGGCATCGATACTTCCAATATGGTTGTTGACCAAGAAGGTCATAAAACCGGTTTGGCTTTTACAGAGATTAAAAGTCCAGAAGAGTGCAGCATTTTAATGTACCGCGAGAATGTTGCGGACCTTTATTTAAAAGCTTCCGAAGTCAATGAAGATTACATAAAAAAGGCAAAAATCCTGCTTGTTTCCGGGACAGCACTATGTAAAAGCCCGTCACGTGAAGCAGTAATAAAAGCAGTAGGCCTTGCCAAAAAGAATGATGTGAAGGTTGTTTTTGAGTTAGATTACCGTCCATATTCATGGGAGTCTGTTGAAGAGACATCTGTCTATTATCAATTAGTCGCCGAGCAATCCGATATTGTGATCGGCACCCGGGATGAATACGATGTGCTTGAAAACAAGCTAGAAGGCAACAATGAAGAAACGATCAACTATCTATTCCACCATTCTCCGGAACTCATCGTCATCAAGCACGGTGTCGAAGGATCTTACGCCTACACAAAATCAAGGGAAACCTTTAAAGGTCATGCTTATCTGACCAAAGTGTTAAAAACATTTGGCGCCGGCGATTCCTATGCCTCTGCTTTCCTTTATGCCTTACTAGCAGGTAAGGAAATTGAAACGGCCCTGAAATATGGAAGTGCATCGGCTGCGATTGTTGTCAGCAAACACAGTTCATCTGAAGCGATGCCAACCGTAGCAGAAATCGAACAATTAATTGCTGAAAGAACGGAAAAGGTTGAGGTGAAATAAGCCGTGGGAAAAATTCGATTAACAACCGCTCAAGCTTTAATCAAATTTTTAAACCAACAGTATATCCATGTAGACGGTCAAGAGTATCCCTTTGTTGAAGGCATTTTCGCCGTTTTTGGCCATGGGAATGTCCTCGGAATGGGGCAGGCACTTGAACAGGATGCAGGGCATTTGAAAGTTATTCAAGGAAAAAATGAACAAGGGATGGCTCTTGCTGCGATGGCTTACGGTAAACAAATGCTTCGCCGAAAGATCTATGCAGTGACTACTTCTGTTGGTCCGGGTTCCGCGAACCTTGTGACCGCAGCAGCAACTGCTCTTGCAAACAATATTCCGATGCTGCTCATCCCGGGAGATACTTTTGCAACAAGACAGCCGGATCCGGTCCTGCAGCAATTTGAACAAGAATACAGTGCAGCCGTGACTACCAATGATGCCCTTAAACCCGTTTCAAGATATTGGGATCGCATTACCCGTCCTGAACAATTGATGTCCAGTCTGATCCGAGCATTTGAAGTGATGACAGACCCGGGTAAAGCTGGTCCTGCGACGATCTGTATTTCACAGGATGTAGAAGGTGAAGCGTTTAATTATGACGAGAAATTTTTTGAAAAGCGTGTACACTACCTTGACCGCAAAGCTCCTGCAGACCGTGAATTAAAGGGTGCAGCGGAACTGATTAAGGCGAGCAAAAAGCCGCTAATTTTGGTCGGCGGCGGTGCAAGATATTCAGGTGCACGCGATATATTAATGAAGATTTCCGAAAAGCACAATATTCCTTTAGTCGAAACCCAGGCTGGAAAATCAACGGTAGAATTTACGTTTAAAAACAACTTGGGCGGCATGGGTATTACCGGAACATTGGCAGCCAATAAAGCGGCGCGTCAAGCGGATCTTATTATCGGAATCGGTACAAGATATACTGACTTTGCTACTTCCTCAAAAACTGCATTCGATTTTGACAATGCTAAATTCTTAAACATTAATGTCAGCCGCTTGCAGGCTTATAAATTAGATGCTTTCCAAGTAGTAGCTGATGCAAGAACAACATTAGAACAATTGGCACCATTGTTAGATGGGTACGAAAGCGAATTCGGCCCAATGATTGAAGAATTAAAAACGGAATGGTTAGCGGAACGTGACCGTTTAAGTAAAGTCACTTTCAAGCGTGAGAATTTTATTCCTGAAGTCAAAAACCACTTCTCACAGGAAGTACTAAATGAATATGCCGATACGTTAAAAACGGAATTTGTTCAAACAACTGCACTAATCACAATCAATGATATTGTAAATCCAGACAGCATCGTGATTAGTTCAGCCGGGTCCCTTCCTGGTGATTTGCAGCGGGTATGGAATCCAACTGTGCCGGAAACCTATCATCTAGAATACGGTTACTCTTGTATGGGCTATGAAGTATCCGGTGCATTAGGGATTAAATTAGCAGCACCAAATCAAGAAGTTTATTCCCTTGTAGGCGATGGCAGCTTTTTAATGATGCACTCTGAGCTCATTACAGCCATCCAATATAATCAAAAAATTAATGTTCTTCTATTTGATAATTCAGGATGGGGCTGTATTAATAATTTACAAATGGATCATGGCGGCGGCAGCTATCATTGTGAATTTAGAACCCATGACAATAAAGTCCTCAATATTGATTATGCGAAAGTAGCAGAGGGATATGGGGCTAAAGTATACCGTGCCAATACAGTAGAAGAATTGAAAGCAGCCTTAGAGGATGCGAAGAAACAAGAGGTTTCTACTTTAATAGAAATGAAAGTGCTGCCAAAGACGATGACAGATGGTTATGACAGCTGGTGGAATGTGGGCGTTGCCGAAGTTTCTAATAAGGAAAGTATTCAGCAAGCGTATGAATCCCGAAAACAGAAACTAGAAACAGCAAAACAATATTAAGAGGAGAAGGATCTTATGGGGGAACAAACTATTCTATGGGGAATCGCACCAATTGGCTGGCGGAATGATGATATTCCCGAAATTGGAGCAGGGAACACCTTATCTCATTTGTTAAGTGATATTGTTGTAGCAGGCTTTCAAGGAACAGAAGTCGGCGGATTTTTTCCGGAAGCTGAAGTATTGAATAAAGAGCTGAAGTTAAGAAACTTAAAAATTGCTGGACAATGGTTTAGTAGTTTCATTGTTCGGGATGGTTTAGAAGAAGCAGCTAAAGCCTTTCATAAGCATTGTCAGTATTTAAAAGAGGTTCATGCCAGCGTTGCGGTTGTATCAGAGCAAACTTATAGTATCCAGGGGACCGGAAAGAATGTTTTCACGGAAAAGCCTTACTTTACCGATGATGAATGGAACACATTGTGTGCAGGACTAAATGAACTTGGAAAAATAGCACAACAATATGATTTGAAACTCGTCTTCCATCATCATATGGGAACCGGTGTCCAAACCCTAGAAGAAATTGATCGGCTCATGGAAAATACGGATCCCAACCAGGTTCATTTACTTTATGACACAGGTCACATCTTTGTCTCTGATGGAGAGTATCTAACACTATTAAATAAACATTTAGACCGGATTAAGCATGTTCACTTTAAAGATGTTAGAAAAGAAGTTTTGGAACAATGTAAGCAGGAAGGAAAATCATTTTTACAATCCTTCTTAAGCGGCATGTTTACCGTACCTGGTGATGGCTGTATCGATTTTACAAACGTTTACGAGACGCTAATCAACAATGAATACCAAGGATGGATTGTGATAGAAGCGGAACAAGACCCATCCATTGCACACCCTCTAGAATATGCACTCATTGCTCGTCATTATATTGATGAAAAACTATTAATTCATTCTTAAGCAGCAGGGGGCAACTATATGACAAAACAGGGAACAGTGAAACCTCGAAATCAAAAGTCATTTTTAAAGACCATTACGTTAGTCTCGACCTTCGGGGGGCTGCTTTTTGGTTATGATACGGGAGTAATCAACGGCGCCTTGCCATATATGTCTAAGTCGGATCAGTTAAACCTGACTCCGGCAACGGAAGGGCTTGTTGCCAGTTCACTCCTTTTCGGAGCCGCACTTGGGGCGATGTTTGGGGGCAGATTATCAGACAAAAATGGACGTCGCAAAAATATTCTTACTCTTGCCGTTCTGTTCTTTATTGCTACACTTGGCTGTACATTTGCGCCCAACGCTTCTATCATGATTGTTTTTCGTTTCTTGCTTGGTCTAGCGGTTGGGGGTGCATCGGTAACCGTACCAACCTATTTAGCAGAGATGGCGCCGATGGAGCGCCGAGGCCGAATGGTAACTCAAAATGAACTGATGATTGTTACAGGACAATTATTGGCGTTTACCTTTAATGCCATTCTCGGAACAACACTTGGGGAAAGCGGCAATGTTTGGCGGTTCATGCTAGTAATTGCGACACTGCCAGCTGTTGTCTTATGGTTTGGGATGCTGATTGTACCGGAAAGCCCGCGCTGGTTGTCTTCTAAAGGAAAATTTGGTGAGGCATTAAGAGTGCTGCAGCAAATTCGTGAAGAAAAACAGGCTCAATCTGAACTAAAAGAAATTAAAACAACTCTTTCACAGGAAAAAGAAGTAAAACAAGCAACCTTTAAGGATTTAAATACTCCGTGGATTCGTAGGATTGTTTTTCTTGGAGTTGGAATAGCAGTGGTTCAGCAAATCACCGGTGTAAACTCCATTATGTATTATGGAACGGAAATCCTAAAAGACTCAGGATTCGGAACAGAGGCAGCGCTGATTGGTAATATTGCAAACGGTGCCATCTCCGTTCTAGCGACTTTTGTTGGGATCTGGCTGCTTGGTAAAGTTGGCCGCCGCCCAATGTTATTGACTGGACAAATCGGTACGACGGCAGCACTTTTGTTAATTGGCATTTTTTCAATTGTACTAAAAGGTTCTCCTGCACTTCCTTATGTAGTGCTTTCGCTAACCGTAACATTCCTGGCATTTCAACAAGGAGCCATTTCACCAGTAACCTGGTTGATGCTCTCAGAAATATTCCCGCTTCGATTACGGGGGATTGGAATGGGGGCAACGGTATTCTGCCTATGGATCACGAACTTCCTAATTGGACTGTTATTTCCAGTACTACTCGCTGGAATTGGCTTATCAACCACTTTCTTGGTCTTCGTCGTACTTGGAATTGGGGCCATTGCCTTCGTGAAAAAATATTTACCGGAAACTAAGGGGCGTTCCCTTGAAGAATTGGAACATCATTTCCGTACCTTGGATCAAAAAGGTGTGAAAGATGTTTCAACCAAAATAGCTCAGTAATTTTATCGTAAACGTTTATTCTTTAAGACTATTATTAATCATAATGATCACTGGGAGGAACATAATCATGACATTGAAATTTGGTGTAGTAGGAACTGGAGCCATTGGCCGTGAACATATTAAGAGAATTACGAACACATTATCAGGTGGAAAAATAGTCGCTGTCACAGATGTAAATCAAGAGTCTGCAAAACAAACCGTCGAACAATTCGGCTTGGATGCCGTTATTTATCCGGATGATAAAACCTTAGTAAAAGATGAAAATGTTGATGCTGTCCTGGTTACAAGCTGGGGTCCTGCACACGAACAAACCGTTTTAGCTGCGATTGAAGCAGGAAAATATGTTTTTTGTGAAAAACCTCTAGCAACGACTGCAGAAGGCTGCATGCGAATCGTTGAAGCTGAAATCAAACATGGAAAGCGTCTTGTCCAGGTTGGATTTATGCGAAGGTATGACCGCGGTTATGTGCAAATGAAGGAAGCGATCGATAGTGGGTTTATTGGAGCACCTTTAATGATTAAAGCTGCCCACCGCAATCCAACAGTTGATGAAAAATATACAACGGAAATGGCTGTTGTTGATACGTTAATTCATGAAATTGATTGCCTTCACTGGTTAGTAAATGATGATTATAAATCTGTCCAGGTCGTTTATCCAAGAAAAACCAAATATGCCTTAGCGCATCTGCAAGATCCACAATTGTTTACCATTGAGACACAGGGCGGGATCGTCATCAATGTAGAGGTATTTGTAAACTGCAGATTTGGATATGATATTCAATGTGAAGTCATTGGCGAAGACGGGGTTGTGACCTTGCCTGAACCGTTAAGTATCGGATTCCGTAAAGAAGCAAAATTAGGGACGAATCTATTAATGGATTGGAAAGATCGCTTTATTGATGCTTATGATGTAGAATTACAAGATTTTATGGATTCGATTAAGAAAACAGGAGAGCCTAATGGCCCGACTGCATGGGATGGCTATATAGCTGCTGTCACAGCTGATGTATGTGTGAAGGCACAACAGACAGGGGAAAAGGAACAGATTGCACTTCAGGAAAGACCAGCATTTTATAGTGAAAATGCAATTTGCACAACTGTTTAATGGGTGAGCGTAGAAAGGAGTTAAAAGCAAATGCGTTTAGCATATGATCCGTCACATTATCGTGACAATACAAATTTAAAAGATACGATTGATGCCGTTGCAAGACTGGGGTATGAATGGGTAGAGTTATCTCCTCGTAAAGATTTTATTTGGTTTAATCAATATCCAAAGGTAGATAGGCAGCTAATCAAAGATTTAAAAAGATATTGTTTAGATGCAGGTGTAAAAATCTCGTCCGTCCTTCCTGTTCAACAATGGTCCTCACCAAATGAAGAAGTACGTCAAGCTGCAGTGAGAAACTGGAAACGCTGTATCGAAATCACTTCTGAATTAGGAGTTGATTTGATGAACAGTGAATTTGCCGGCGACAAAAACCGTCCGGTTGAAAGTGAAGCTGCTTTTGTAAAATCAATGGATGAATTGATGCCGATTTTTGAAACAGAGGGAATTAAACTAAATTTACAATCTCATCCGCATGATTTTATTGAGTTGAACACAGAAGCGATCCAAATGATTCGTGCCCTTGATAAAGATTGGATTAAGCTGGTCTATTCTGTTGCACATGCTTTCTTTTATGATGACGGTATTGGTGATGTGGCCAAACATTTAGACGAAGCAGGAGATTTACTCGCGCATGTTCTTATTGCAGATACACTTAATCATAAGGCAGCATTTGGATTGCGCTATATCATTAATCCGCCTGATGCAAATGTAACGATTCACCAGCATTTGAATCCGGGTCAAGGAGAAGTCGATTTTGATGCACTCTATCGTAAATTAAGAGAAATGAAATTTGACGGAATTGTAACGAATTCAGTTTTCGCTTATCCTGATAAACCTGAATGGTCAAATGATGTAACATTAAAATCCATTAGAGAGGGTCTACATATTTAATGTAATACTGCCAACTCTCTTATCTCTTTAAGCTGTGAGATCAATGCATTTAAGCATGGTTATCAAAAGGTATAGCCATGCTTTATCTAAAAGAAAATTTGAACGAATGGAAACGGAGAGGTTCCTTATGAAATTATGCTTTAATCAGGCTACTACACTTGAAAATTCGAATCTTAAAAAAGATTTAGAGCTTTGTGAAAAACATGGCTATGATTATATTGAAATCCGTACGATGGATAAGCTTCCAGAGTATTTGCAGGAAAATTCCATCGACGATCTTGTAAACTACTTTGAAAATCATCATATTAAACCATTAGCCTTTAATGCTTTAGTATTTTTTAATAATCGTGATGAAGAAGGTCATGCGGCTATTATTGATGAATTCAAAAGCATGCTGGAGACAGGTAAAAAATTAGGTGTGAAGTATGTTGTAGCGGTTCCGCTTGTGACCGAACAAAAAATCCTAAAAGAAGAGATTAAGAAAAGCTGTGTAGAGGTATTAACAGAATTATCTGATCTTGCAGAACCATATGGAATGAAAATTGCGGTTGAATTTGTCGGACACCCGCAATGCACCGTGAATACTTTCGGTCAGGCCTATGATATTGTTGAGGCTGTTAATCGTGAAAATGTTGGCTTAGTCCTTGACTGCTTCCACTTCCATGCAATGGGCTCTAAAATGGAAGATTTGAAAAATGCGGACGGCTCGAAAATCTTTATTTTGCATATGGATGATACTGAAGATTTCCCAATTGGCTTTTTAACTGACGACGATCGTGTTTGGCCTGGATTAGGTGCTATTGATTTAGACGGCATTTTATCTACATTAAAAGAAATTGGTTATTCCGAAGTAGCTT
This sequence comes from Neobacillus cucumis, assembly GCF_016107705.1. Next base: position 478,690 of record NZ_JAEHGC010000003.1, on the reverse strand, counting down.
CAGTAGAGCTTTTCAGACCGGAATATTATCAATTAGATGCAGATGAAAATATTAAGACTGCTAAAGAAACGACCGTTGGAGTGGTTTCAAAATACTTTGACTTTGAATAAGAGATAGTGAAAAAACTTTTAAAAGGGGAGGTGCACGATTGATGACGATAGTACCTGTGAAAGAATATTCTCTCGTACCGATGAAAGAGATGCTTTTTAAAGCAAAAGAAGGCGAATATGCTGTTGGGCAATTTAATATTAATGGCTTACACTGGGTCCAGGCGACACTGCAGGCAGCAGAAGAAGAACAATCACCGATCATATTAGCGGCATCTGATCGCCTTGTCGATTATTTAGGTGGCTTTCGGATGGTTGCGGCAATGGTAAAAGAACAAGTGAAACGAATGAATATTACAGTTCCTGTCGCCTTGCATTTAGATCATGGCCGAAGTGTGGAAAGTTGTAAACAGGCGATTGATGCCGGATTTACCTCCGTCATGATTGATGGTTCCCACCTTCCAATTGACGAAAATATTGCAATGACAAAGCAAGTGGTTGAATATGCAAGGGCATTTGGTGTATCTGTAGAAGCGGAAGTGGGCACGGTTGGTGGAAATGAAGACGGCTTAATTGGCGGAATCCAATATGCAGATCCAAATGAATGCTTGCGAATCGTTAAAGAGGCAGAAATCGATGCGTTAGCTGCTGCGCTCGGCTCTGTTCACGGTCCGTACCAGGGGGAGCCAAAGCTTGGCTTTGCCGAAATGAAGCAAATTTCTGATATGACTGGAATACCTCTTGTGTTACATGGTGGTTCTGGCATCCCTGAGTATCAAATTGAAAAGGCAATAGCGCTTGGTCATGCTAAGATCAATGTCAATACAGAATGTATCCAAGCCTGGACCAATGCAGTTCGTGTCTTTTTGGATACTGATCAAAAGGTTTATGACCCTAGGACTATTCTCACTCCTGGGAAAGATGCGATTGTAGAAACAATTAAAGAAAAAATCAGATTGTTTAGGTCAAACCAAAAAGCTTGACGAATAGGGGTGCCTTATCTAACATGACTAAGGCATCCCCTATTGATAGCAATTGATCTTTTATTATATAGTGAAAATAAACTAGATGAACGTATGAACATAAAGGAAGAGGAGGTGGCGAGAATTGATTAAGACAAAACGGATTAAACAGATACAGGATTATATTTTTGAACATCAAACCGCTTCTCTAGACGAACTTTGTGATGTTTTTAATGTTTCTAAAAATACGATTCGTCGTGATATTCAAGAATTAGTTGAACTTGGAGAAATTAAAAAGGTTTATGGCGGGGTTGCTGTAAATGCTGAGGCACTGGTTTCCTTTAGTGACCGGAAAACACGCAATCAACAATCAAAAGAAGTTATTGCAAAGGCTGCTGCAAGCTATGTGGAAGACGGGGATGTCATTTTTATTGATTCCGGGACGACCACGTTAGAAATGATTGAATACATTAAAAATAAAAATTTAACAATTATCACGAATAATCTTGATTTTATGATTAATGCCCTTCCATATGAGAATTTAAACGTCATTTCTACTGGCGGGGTACTGGAACGGAAAACGAATTCGTTTATCAGCTTGAAACAATTTAATTTGCTTCAATCCTATAATATTAACAAAGCATTTATGGCTTCGACGGGTATTTCCTTAACAAATGGAGTGACAAATGCTTCACCGCTTGAAAGCGAAACGAAAACGATTGCAGTAGAAAGAAGCTCAAAAGTCTTTTTATTGGTCGATCGGGATAAATTTGATAAATATGGCCTGATGACATACTGCGGCTTAGACGAGATTGATTATGTCGTGACTGACCAAATGCCATATGAAAACTATCGGGAATTTTTTAATCAGAATGAAATTGAGCTTGTTGTTACAGAAGATCACGATTAAACCTAGAAAACAATCTCAGTCAAAATGTGAAAAACCATGTACATTCGTCCATGGTTTATTGTTTATTTACTCCCCTTTCGGATGGAGGGGACTGACGAAAAAGACTGGGAGTGGTTCATTGCGTACGTTTAATCCTATTAGGGATAAAACTATTTTTTTAGCGGTTTCGTTCATTTTATGGTTTTCCCATTTTATTTATGTTCCGATTTTATCCCCCTATATGGAATCCATTGGGGGAAAATATACATTTATCGGAATCGTTTTGGGCAGCTATGGTCTGATGCAATTATTATTTCGATTACCGATTGGAATTTCCTCAGATATGCTGAAAGTAAGAAAGCCCTTTCTAATTTTTGGAATGATTGTCAGTGCGTTAAGCTGTCTGATTTTTTCGGTAACAGATCATTTAGTATGGGTTCTGATTGCCCGTTGCCTTGCAGGAATGGCTGCAGCATCGTGGGTAGTATTTACCGTCCTGTACTCCAGTTATTTTTCAGACCGTGAAATTCATCGGGCGATGAGCATGATTTCCTTCATTGTTGTGTTTGCACAGCTTCTAGGGATGGGGCTAAGCGGTTATATCGTTGATCGATGGGGCTGGCATGCGCCGTTTTGGTTCGGAGCAGGTATTGCGGTAATTGGCATGTTTCTTTCTTTCTTTGTGTTTGAGCCGAAGGAAGGGATAGATAGGAAACCTATTCAATTAAAAGATTTGACCACGGTGGTAAAGGATCCTATGCTATTAAAAGCTTCTACCTTATCGATTTTGGCCCATAGCATTATTTTTTCAACGATGTTTGGATTTATTCCGGCCTATGCACTACATATTGGTTTTAGAACAAATGACTTAATTCTTGTCATTCTTTCGTTTATGATCCCGCATGCGATTGCCACTCTTTATATGGGCAATCTTTTGGTTCCATTGATGGGAAAATGGGGAACGTTAGGAATTTCTTATTTGCTGGCGGCTGTTTTCACGTTTGCAGTTCCATTTATTCATTTAAAGAGCTTATTTTATGTCGCACAGATCGTTAATGGGTTTTCACTGGGGATTATCTTTCCACTGCTTTTAGGTATGTCGATTGAAACGATTCCGCATGCGAAAAGGGCGACTGCAATGGGGGCCTATCAGGCCATTTATGCAATTGGGATTTTTGCGGGACCTTTTATTGCAGGTATATTGAATGCCCATTTGGGGCTGGCAGCTGGATTTTATTTCGCTGCTGCGATCGGAGGGTTTGCGGTGATTTTTATTAGTCTATGGAGACGAAAGAATGCTTTTAATACAGCATTAGAAAATGGAATGGATGTTTAACTTTTTTGTATGGAGAGGATGAAGTAATAATGGTACAAAAGGTTCGGCTTGGACGATCTGATCTAGTGGTTACCCCAATAGGACTTGGTACAAATGCGGTAGGAGGCCATAATTTATATCCAAATCTGGATGAACAGGTGGGGAAGGAATTAGTTAGGGCGGCTCTTCGCCATGATGTTGATTTCTTGGACACCGCTTTTATTTATGGGCCAAAGCGCTCTGAGGAGTTAGTCGGTGAGGTAGTAAAAGAATCAGGGATGCGCCAAAAGATCGTTTTAGCAACCAAAGCAGCCCATCGATTTATCGGGAATGATGCTGTCATGGATAACTCGCCTGCTTTCTTAAAACAGTCAGTGGAGGAGGCCATGAGACGTCTGCAAACAGATTATATTGACTTATTTTACATCCACTTTCCCGATGATAAGACCCCAAAATATGAGGCAGTTGGTACATTGAAGGAGTTAAAGGATCAAGGGAAGATCCGGGCTATTGGTGTATCTAACTTTACACTTGACCAGTTGAAGGAAGCGAATCAGGACGGGTATGTCGATGTCTTTCAAGGTGGATATAATCTATTAGACCGTGGAGCTGAAAAGGATTTTCTGCCGTATACAGCAGAAAACCAGATTTCATTTGTACCGTTTTTCCCATTAGCCTCGGGTCTTCTTGCAGGGAAATATACGAAAGATACAAAGTTTGGTCCAAAAGATTTGCGCAGCGATATGCCGCATTTCCAAGGTGAAGCATTCAAAAAAAACTTAGAAAAAGTAGAGCAATTGCGAAAAATGGCTGAAGCGAAGGGAGCGGAAGTGGCCCATATTGTGCTTGCATGGTATTTAACGCGCAGTTCGATCGATGTGGTCATTCCGGGTGCTAAGAATCCTGAGCAAGTATTGAACAATTTGAACACTTTAAATGTAGAACTATCAGTGAATGAAATTGAGGAAATTGACCGGATCTTTAAATAATATTTTGAAAAAAACTATATCTAAAAAAGAGCCAAATGAAATATAAGGGCTCTTTTTTTGTTTATTAAAGCGGAAATAGCTATAAAAAATTATTCTAAAATAGAAAGGATTACGAAACTATTAGAAAATACAAAAAAATCTGTTGACTGAAAGCGCTTAACAAATTATTATTAAGTTAACCAAGAATTAATCAATACATAACAATTCAACTTAAAGTTAATGAGGAATATAGTGTTGATGGATTGGTTAATGGTTAACTCTATGTTTTAAAAAGTATAGTTAACCATAATATAATCAAAAGTTAATAATGTCGAAAGGGTCTAATCACAATAAGGGGGAATGATCTTTCTATTCGATTGAATCTTCAAAAATATAACTTGGAAACTCGATTTGAAAAGTGTGCTAATCTAGTAAACTACTTAGAACATACATAAATACAAATATAAGGAGGAAGTATTGTACATGAATAAGAAATTAATGGGTTTATTGATGGCTTTTGTTTTACTTTCAGGATTACTAGCCGGCTGCGGTTCGGCAACAACTTCAGGTAAGGATAAAAATCATATTGTCATTGGTGCAGCGATGCCAGTGTTCGACGATAAATGGCTATCATACTTATATGATGGAATTAATCAATATGACAAAGAACATAAAAATGTAGAAGTGAAAATGGTAGATGCAAAAAATGACTCTAGCAAGCAAATGTCTCAAGTGGATACATTCATTACTCAGGGAGTAGATGCAATCATTATTAACCCGGTGGATACTGATGCAGTTGAACCGATGGTCAATGCAGCAAATGACGCGAATATCCCAGTAATTATTGTAAATAGAATGCCAAGTGCTAAAGTTATGAAAAAAATCTATGCATATGTAGGTTCAGAATCTCTTGAAGCTGGAACCATCCAAATGAAAAAAGTAGCTGAGTTATTGGGCGGCAAAGGTGATATTGGTCTGATGAATGGTACATTAGGTCAAGAATCAGTCGTTAAAAGAACACAAGGTAACAAGGATGTTGTGAAGGAAAACTCAGGTATGAAAATTGTTCGTGAAGCTTCCGCTGATTATCAAAGATCCACAGGGATGACCTTGATGGAAAACTGGATCCAATCTGGACAACATTTTGATGCCATTGTTGCAAATAATGATGAAATGGCCATTGGAGCCATTGCGGCCCTTGATGAAGCAGGTAAGCGTGGAAATATCATTGTTGCAGGTATTGATGGAACAATTGACGCTTTAAAATATGTTAAAGATGGCAAATTAAATGTTACCGCTTTCCAAGATGCATTTGGTCAAGGTAAAGGAGCAATTGAAGCAGCCATTGACGCTGTAAAAGGTAAAAAGTTAAAGAATAACTTTATTAATATCCCATTCCAATTAGTTACTAAGGATAATGTTGACGAGTTCATTAAAAAATGGGAAAAGTAATGCCCTATAGTAAAGGTCGCTCAGAATCGAGTTCTGAGCGGGCCTTTACTAAAATTTTTAAACGAGGCGGTGACGAAGGTGAGTGAGTATATTCTAGAACTCGAAAACATTACAAAGGAGTTCCCTGGGGTAAAAGCATTAGACAACATCCAGTTAAAGGTAAGAAAAGGATCTGTACACGGCCTAATGGGAGAGAATGGGGCAGGGAAATCCACTCTCATGAAGATTATCTTCGGGATCTATACTCCAGATATAGGCACCATTCGGTTCAAAGGTAAAGAATTAAAGGTAAGCGGGCCAAAAGAAGCCGTGAAAAATGGTATTTCCATGATCCATCAAGAATTAAGTCCAGTCCCGCATATGACGGTGGCTGAGAATATTTTTTTAGGCAGGGAATTTTCATTTGGAAAAACTGGTTGGGTGAATAATAAAAGAATGGTAGAAGAGTCCAGAAAACTCTTTGAAACATTGAATATCAATATTGATCCGGCCACGAAAATGAAAGATTTAAGTATTGCCAATATGCAAATGGTGGAGATAGCAACAGCTGTTTCCTATAATGCTGACTTAATTATTATGGATGAACCAACATCAGCGATTACAGATAAAGAAGTTGAACAATTATTTGCCATTATTCGTTCTTTACAAGCCAAAGGCGTTTCCATCATTTATATTTCACATAAAATGGATGAAATTTTTAAGATCTGTGATGAATTAACTGTTTTTCGAGACGGCCAATATATAGGCACAAAATCAGCAAAAGAAATAGATGAAAATACATTGATTCAGATGATGGTTGGGCGGGAAATAAAGCAAGTCTTTCATAAAGAAAAAGCTGAATTGGGAGAAGTAATCTTATCGGTCAAAAATCTTTCGAGGAAAGGGAAGTTCCGAAATGTTAATTTTGAACTTCGAAAGGGCGAGATTTTAGGGATTGCTGGTCTAATGGGAGCGGGAAGAACAGAGGTCATTGAGAGCATCTTTGGTATTGATCCTCCTGATACCGGCGAGATTTACATAAAAGGCAAAAAGGTAAAAATAAAGAATCCGCAAGATGCCATTAAGAATAAAATTGCTTTGTTAACGGAAGATCGGAAATTAACGGGTGCTTTTCTTCCTCTATCCATTAAGGAAAATATGATTATCTCCAATATTAATCGGTTTTTAAAGGGTGGCTATATCAATAATAGAGAAGTGAAAGAAAAATGCAATGAACAGGTCGAACTGTTAAATATTAAAACCCCTCATCTTGACCAGCTCATCATGAATTTAAGCGGCGGAAATCAACAGAAAGTATTACTGGCACGATGGCTCCTGAATGATCCGGATATTCTCATCCTGGATGAACCGACAAGAGGTGTAGATGTTGGTGCTAAATCAGAGATTCATAAGCTAATGTCCAAGCTTGCGCAGCAAGGAAAGGCGATTATCATGATTTCTTCCGAAATGCCGGAAATCTTAGGGATGAGTGACCGAATTATTGTCATGCACGAGGGAGATAAAAAGGGAGAATTAGGGCGAGAAGAAGCGAATCAAGAAAAAATATTAGAAATCGCCTATCATTAATATTTTTCAGGGAATTGAAGAGGAGGGTTCAAATTGAGTAGTCCATCAACTAGTACTGTTTCTACTGTAAATCAAGGTAGTGAAAAAAACCTTTGGAAAGAAAAGGTTGGCCCATTCATTAGTAAATATGGAATTGTCTTTGTTTTACTTGCGATGGTTATTATTATGTCGTTTCTATCACCGTCCTTTCTAAAAACACAAAACCTATTAAACATTATTCGGCAAATCTCGTTTATTGGAATAGTTGGAATTGGTGTTACCATTGTCATTATTACAACCGGTATTGACTTATCTTCCGGTTCAGTTATTGCATTGACTTCTGTTATGGTAGCGAGTTTTGCGCATCCTGGGGACTCTTTGGTCATATCTTTATTGATTGGTGTAGGGGTTGGGGTTGCCTGTGGAGCGATAAATGGAATTATCTCAACGAAGGGGAAGATTCCCCCATTTATCTCAACACTTGGAATGATGACAGCAGCGAGAGGTTTAGCCCTGTTATATAGTGATGGTAGACCGATTCCAAACTTATCTGAATCATTTATGTTTTTAGGCAGGGGTGTCATTGCGGGAATTCCGGTTCCGATTATTATATTTGCTCTAGTTGGGATTGTGTCTCATATATTACTAGCTAAAACAAAGTTTGGTAAGTATACCTATGCAATTGGCGGTAATGTTCAAGCTGCGAAAATCTGTGGGATCAATGTTGATCGCTACCTAATTCTAATCTATGTTTATGCAGGATTGCTATCTGCTATTGCCGGTATGCTGCTGACTGCAAGGGTAAGTGTAGGTCAGCCAAGTATGGGAGTATCCTTTGAACTTGATGCGATTGCTGCTGCTGTTATTGGTGGAACTAGTTTAGCGGGTGGGGTTGGTACCATCCCTGGAACGATTATTGGTGCCTTGATTATTGGGGTTTTAAATAACAGCCTTGATTTATTAGGAGTATCTTCTTACTGGCAGCAAATTTTAAAGGGTGCAATCATCGTAAGTGCTGTATTAATTGATTCTCGTAAAAACAAAAAAGCTTAATAGAGAAGAACAGACAGGTCTGACTTTTAGAGGTCAGACCCATTTTATGAAACAAGATAAAAGGTTTTCCTAAAATAATAAAAGGTGGAGATTTCGGATGAATAGGGTAAAGGTTGGTATTGTCGGATTAGGAAGATTAGGCCGGCACCACGCAGAAAATTTGGCGTTTCGCATCCCAAATTGTGAATTATTAGCCGTTTGCAGTGTGATTCCAGAGGAAGTGGAAGAAGTTCAAAAAGAGTGGAATATTCCATATGCCTATACGAATTATGATGAGATGCTAAAAAATAAGGACCTGGATGCCATCTTTATTGCTTCTCCATCAGGGTTTCATTGTGAGCAAATTGAGAAAGCTTTAAATGCTGGCTTCCACGTGTTTAGCGAAAAACCACTTGGATTGTATTTAGAAGAAGCGCTTCATGTCCAAGAAGTAGTCAACAAACATAAGGATCAAGTATTTATGCTTGGATTTATGCGCAGATATGATAAGTCCTATGCCTATGCGAAAAAGAAAATAGAAGAAGGTAAAATTGGGGAACCATTCTTCATTCGCTGCTATGGACTTGATCCGGCAAAAGCGATTAACGGGTTTATGCAATTTGCGAAAAACAATTATAGTGGTGGTTTGTTCCTTGATATGGCAATTCATGATTTGGATCTTGCCAGATGGTTTCTAAATGCAGAAGCTAAACAGGTTTGGGCGATTGGCGGTGCCTATGCCTATCCTGAATTTACAGAACTAAATGATGCCGAAACAGGTGCGGCCATGGTGAAATTTGAAGATAACAAAATGGGAATCTTTGTTGCCGGCCGAAATAGTGCCCATGGCTATCATATTGAGACAGAGATTATCGGAACAAAAGGTACGTTACGAATTGGAACGGTTCCTGAAAAAAATATGGTTACTGTCTTTGACGAAACTGGTGCAGTAAAGGAATGCTCTGATGGGTTTTTGGAACGTTTTGACCAGGCCTATTTAAGTGAAGTTGAGGAGTTCATCTCTTGTATTAGGGAAAATAGAAAGCCAAGTGTTACAGTCGAAGATGGAGTGTTATCAACCGCTCTTGGCTATGCTTGCAAAGAATCATTTGAAACAGGAGAGCTGATTATGGTTCAATCTCCATATCATACACTGACCAATAAATGACTCAATATTTTGTTAACAAAGATTTTCATCCAAGCTTTGAGGATGGTACCATTCCGAAACTGCTCTATATTTGTAAGGTTGATTCAACGCATACAAGCTTACCTCGAGCGATGCATATGCATCCTGATATACTGGAAATTATTTTTATCAAAGAGGGTAGCGGCGGTCATTTGATTGGCGATCGGCACTATAAAACCATTAAAGGTGATATATTAATCTATAATAGCGGTGTTCTTCACGATGAATATGGAAATCCGGATACGAATATGAGCGTTTTTTGCTGTGGGATTACAAATTTAAAGCTATCTGGATTACCTAAAAATCATTTGGTTTCAAAAGATTCTTCCTATGTTTTGCGCAGTGGGAAGTATGCTGCGAATATTGAATCGTTACTGGAAATGATGTATTCACAAATTTCGGGGGAAAAACCAGGCGCAGAAGAGACATGCAGTTATTTGCTTCCTGCCCTTATTACGCTCATCTTGCAAATTCCGCAGGAGAACCTCGTATTATCAAAATCTGAAGAATCACAACTAGCAAATACCATTAAATCGTATATTGACGAACATTATATAGAAGATACTTCATTGAATATTCTTTCGCAAAAACTTCATATTAGTTCCTTTTATCTTGTTCATGTTTTCAAAGAGCATACTGGATTTTCTCCGATTCAATATATCATTCGCCGCCGAATTGGGGAAGCGCAGTCATTGCTGATTAACACAAACGAAAGTGTTACCAATATTGCGGGTATGGTTGGTTACGATAATACTAGCCATTTTACGACCCTTTTTTCTAAAAGTGTAGGAATGTCTCCTAAAAAATACCGACAATTATGGATTAAAAAATGAAAAGTAGGAACTCCTCTCTCCAAAAATATTTAAAGGTCCTTATCTGGTGATATTTGATACAGATGAGGACTTTTTTTATACTTTGTTAATTTAAACACCTGATAGTGCAAGATTGTGAAGTTTTTTTATAAAAAAATGATCATTTCTTTTGATGACCAAGTGCCCATCGAGTTTTTAGAACATCACAAAAATAAGATATTGGAGGTAGAAATCTATATAAACACTATAATTTATTTATAGAAGGCAAACGCTTATAGACTAATTAATAAGGAGTGTTTGATATGTTAAATGGAGAAAAAAGGATTGAAAGATCACTACGTTGGGGAATGGTGGGAGGCGGCCGGCTTAGCCAGGTTGGTTATAAACACCGTACAGGTGCACTACGAGATCATACATCTTATCAATTAGTTGCAGGTGCATTCGATATTGATGCCGAGAGAGGAAGGGATTTTGGTGTAAATATTGGGGTAGACGAGGACCGCTGCTATCCCGATTATAAAACCATGTTTGCAGAAGAAGCATTGAGGGAGGATGGGGTTGAGGTTGTATCCATTGCAACCCCTAATGGAACACATTATGAAATTTGTAAGGCAGCGTTAGAAGCTGGTTTGCATGTTATTTGTGAAAAACCTTTGTTTTTTACCTCCCAAGAGGGTGAAGAGATTAAAGCTCTGGCAGAGAAACAAGGGAAAATTGTTGGGGTAACGTATGGTTTTTCTGGTAATCAAATGTTACTGCAAATGAGGGCAATGATTGAACAAGGAAAAATTGGTGACATTCGTGTTGTTGAGTTGCAGTACACGCATGGTTTTAATTCTAATGATAAGTCTGATAAAACAAGTGATGCCCAAAAATGGCGTGTTGACCCTAAGGTTGCAGGACCAAGTTTTGTTTTAGGGGACCTTTCCACCCATACGTATTATATGTCCCAGCTGATTATGCCACATATGAAAATAAAAAAATTGTTATGTGACCGGCAGAGTTTTATTGGAACCCGCGCTCCTTTAGAGGATAATGCTTTTGTTCTCATGCACTATGAAAATGGAGCGGTGGGAAGACTTTGGACATCCTCCATTAATGCAGGATGTATGGATGGGCATCGAATTCGTATTGTAGGATCCAAGGCAAGTTTAGAATGGTGGGACAGCAAAGGTGGCGAACTTAAATATGAAGTTCAGGGCAAACCTGCTCAAACTTTAATCCGTGCCATGCCTTATTTAGATGATAGCTGTAATGCAGACGAACGTTTAGGTGCACTACATGTCGAAGGATTATCTGAAGCTTGGGCAAATATTTACCTCAAGTTTGCGATTGCCATTGATGCAAAAAAACGAAATGATGAGGAAACATTAAAGCATTTAGTTTACCCTGATATTGACGCTGGCATAGAAGGGATTCGCTGGATTGAAAATTGTGTTCGTTCTGCAGATAATGGATCGGTTTGGGTAGAGTTCCAAAACAAAAAGGCCCTGTTAGTGTAGAAAGGGGATTTCCAACTCTTGACAAAATATTGTAAACTCCTATTCAATTATATTAACTGGTGAAACTGACACACCATAGAAGAAGAGGTGAGTTTATGGTACAGAGTTTTGTTAAAAAAGAATTCACACCAACCTTTGAAAATGGCAAACTTCCAAAGCTCCTTTATGTTTGTAAAGCTGAGGCTGATCATACCAAATTGCCATGTGTCATGCATGTGCATCATGACAGGCTCGAAATTTTGTATATTAGAGATGGCAGAGGAATCCATACGATTGGCGGACGGCAATATCACACGAAGCAGGGCGACATTCTCATTTATAACAGCGGGATGATCCATGATGAGCGTACAAATCCAGAGGCAGAAATGAGCGTATACAGCTGTGGTATAAGCAGCTTAAAGTTAGAGGGGATGCGGGAAAATTGTCTAATACCCGACGGATCAAGTCCCGTTTTACGCAGTGGAGCCTATAGCCAGGATATTGAAGATTTATTTCGAATGATGTACACCCAAATATGTTCGGGGAATACCGGGGCGGAAGAAATCAGCCATCATCTGATGCATACCCTCTTGATTATGGTGCTAAAGCAAGTTGATCGAAGTAATGATACAGAGGAAAGCAAGGGAGTTATACTAGGAGAACGCATAAAAAAATACATCGATGAACATTTTTCTGAAATCGATACGTTGGAAAGCATAAGCGAAGCTTTAAATATCAGCCTTTCATACTTATGTCATATTTTTAAGGAAACGACTGGTTATGCTCCGATGCAATACATTATGCGGCGCAGGATTGGCGAGGCTCAGTCTCTCTTGATTAATACTCAGTATAATTCCACTGAAATTGCATCGATAGTAGGGTACGATAATTCTAACTATTTTAATACGATCTTTACCAAAATTGTTGGGATGTCTCCAATCAAATATCGAAAATGCTGGGTGGATGTAAATGAACCTGTTGGGAAATGAAATGATGATGAAAGGGGATGACTCTTTAAGGGAGTTATTCTCTTTTTTTTACGATTAAAAACAAGATAGTGAAAGTTTTACTTATATAGATAGAAAAATCGGTTTAAATCAAACAAGATAGTGAAAGCGTTTAACCGATACAAAATCTATAATGAAAGCATAAGTTTCGGAGGTGTTTCAAATGAGTATAAAAATTTCCGGCGCCCCTTGTTGCTGGGGAGTGGATGATCCCAAAAACCCTTATCTGCCTCCATGGGAGAGGGTGCTGAACGAGGCATCACAAGCTGGGTATAAAGGTATTGAGTTAGGGCCATATGGATACATACCAATGGATATTGAGAGAGTACAAACGGAGCTCTCAAAAAATGATTTGACGATTATTGCGGGGACCATTTTCGATGATCTAGTATCAGAAAGTAATTTTGAAAATTTACTACAACAGGTAGATGATATTTGTTCTTTAATCACGAAACTCCCGCCTACTCCTAAGGAAGAGGGTCAAAAATTTCCAACCCCTTATTTGGTTATTATCGATTGGGGGCATGATGAAAGGGATTATAATGCCGGTCATCCCGATCGGGCGCCAAGGCTATCTATTCAAGATTGGAATAAGATGATGAACCATATTCGTGCTCTTTCAGAACGTGCCTGGAAATATGGCGTTCGGCCCGTCATCCATCCGCATGCCGGGGGTTATATTGAATTTGAAGACGAAATTAAGAAACTATTAGAAGATATTCCATATGAAACCGCCGGACTATGCCTGGATACAGGACATTTATATTATTCTAAAATGGATCCGGTTCAGTGGATAAGAGATTATGCAGACCGGATGGATTATATTCATTTCAAGGATATTGATCTAGATATCTATCATCAAGTGATGGATGAACAGATTCGCTTTTTTGATGCTTGCGGCAAAGGGGTCATGTGTCCAATCGGACAGGGGATTATTGATTACATTTCTATTCATCAATTATTAAAAGAGATTCATTACCATGGGTATATCACGATTGAACAGGAACGGGACCCTCGAAATGCGGATACTAGTTTACGCGATATAAAGCAGAGTGTTGACTATTTAAAGAGTGTAGGCTATTAAGAGTTTTTAAAAAAAGGAGAAATCAAAAATGATCTATGGTGAAAAAAATGTTGAGAAACCGATCCGCTGGGCAATGGTAGGCGGCGGACGCGGAAGCCAAATTGGGTATATTCATCGTTCATCTGCATTACGTGATAATAATTTTGAATTGGTTGCAGGCGCTTTTGATATTAATCCGGAACGCGGGAGAGATTTTGGCGTAAATCTACATGTTAGTCCAGACCGGTGCTATCCTGATTATAAAACCATGTTTGAAGAAGAAGCTAAACGTGAAGATGGTATTCAAGCCGTTTCAATTGCAACTCCGAACGGCACTCACTATGAAATTTGCAAAGCTGCGCTGAATACGGGTCTGCATGTTGTTTGTGAAAAGCCGTTGTGTTTTACGACCGATGAGGCAAAGGAATTGGAGGCACTGGCAAAAGAGAAAAATCGTGTGGTTGGGATTACATACGGTTATTCCGGCCACCAGGCCATCGAGCAGGCACGTCAGATGATTGCGAATGGCGATTTAGGGGAAATTCGTATTGTAAATATGCAGTTTGCTCACGGTTTTCACTCTGGAGCTGTTGAAGAAAATAATGCCAGCACAAAATGGCGCGTAGATCCAAAGATGGCCGGCCCAAGTTATGTCTTGGGTGATTTAGGAACACACCCCCTTTACTTGTCAGAAGTTATGCTGCCAAATTTAAAAATTAGAAAGCTTATGTGTGCCCGCCAGAGCTTTGTGAAGAGTCGTGCTCCACTAGAGGACAATGCTTATACAATCATGGAATATGAGAATGGAGCCATTGGGACTGTGTGGTCCTCCTGCGTAAATGCCGGTTCCATGCATGGACAAAAGGTTCGAGTCATCGGTTCTAAGGCCAGTATTGAATGGTGGGATGAACAGCCTAATCAGCTTCGTTATGAAATTCAGGGAAAACCTGTGCAGATTGTAGAACGCGGAATGGATTATCTTTATCCTGAAGCATTATTTGATGATCGCATTGGCGGTGGTCATCCTGAAGGGCTATTTGAAGCATGGTCCAATCTTTACACTCGGTTTGCAAAAGCTATGGCAGCAGTAGATCGGGGTGAAACGCTAGAAGATGTTTGGTACCCAGGAATTGAGGCTGGGGTAGAAGGGGTCCGTTGGGTGGAAAACTGTGTACGATCTGCAGATAATGGTGCTGTATGGGTTGAATATCAATAACAACGGATAGGAGGGGCAAGATGATAAAAAGAGTGGAACACGTCGGTCTTATGGTTTCAGATATGGATGAGTCTATAAAGTTTTACGAAACTCTTCTTGATTTTAAGGTTCGTGTCATAAGTCATAATGGAGATAAGGAGCTTACATTTTTAACGCATAAGGGGTTACCTGGGTTTGAAATTGAACTCATTCGTGATCTTCGACAAGGTGCCCATTATTCGGAACATGGGTTAGTCAATCATTTAGCATTTATTGTAGAAGATACGGATAAAACAATTTCTTATTGTAAACAATTGGGGATTATATTTGAAACAAGTGAACCTAAACGTGGGATCAATGATCGCAAAACCATTCGTTTTGGAGGGCCGAACGGGGAAATGCTGCAATTAGTGGAAGAAAGGTAGATTAGTTACTAGGATCTTCACTAATGTGAGATCGGGCATTTTCAGACGGATTGGTTTCCATTATCTTGTAAGGTAATCGCAGATTGATTAAATAAAATAATAATAAACGCTAATTCCCTATTTGTTCTAAGAATTGGCGTTTATTATTGTTCTATCATTTTCAAGTTGTATTTTCATTTAGACCATCCT
Source organism: Neobacillus cucumis (assembly GCF_016107705.1). Next base: position 463,122 of record NZ_JAEHGC010000003.1, on the reverse strand, counting down.
TACCTCGTCAGTGTATTGAATCCCTTAGGTTAAATTTGGTTACCTTAAATACGTTTTTATACGAGCATTTCCATAGGCATCGGCTGCTTTTTTGTATGCCTTTAGTGTGTTCGTCATGAATTGTACTAATTTTTTCATTTAGGTTTCCTCCTTATTTTATTTATGACTTTATTATTGTCCTTTCATGATTATTTGACAAAGACGGTGAAAACGGGAACATTTACCATGAAAGCGACAACATCGGAACATATCGAATAAAAGGTAGGATTTTCTCATCATTTCATGATTTTTAGGATAGTGCATTGTAATAACTAATTGCGAAAAAAGCACCACTCGAATTTTGTTTGAAAAAAATAAAAAGGCCGAATCGTCGGCCTTTTTGCTAAAATTCAAGCTCTAGAAATTTTTCTGGAAATAAATTCAATTTTCCGTATTCACCACCCGTAGCCATGATGGTGCCACGGATGATGAAATCCATAGCCAAAACCGCCAAAGTATGGGTAGTGATGATGATGGAACCCGTATCCACCGTACATATATGGATTAAATCCTACACCGATAATTGGATAACCAAAAACTCTAGACATACAGACACCTACTCTCATTCATTTGTACCTACACTCTAGACATATGATTGAGGGATTAAAAATGAGCATTTCTCACTAAAAATGGGCAGTTAGTCGAAGGGGAATATGAAATAAAACACAAGGTGACAAACACTATGCGGATTTTCACATCGTGTTTTTTGTGCATGATTACGTAGGTAATGGCAAATAATGACTTAATGAGTACTTTTGATGTGAAGGATGAATGAGTTGGAGCATGTTGTAATTTTAGCAATTTTACGTACAATAGTTTCTAGTATTATTCTAATGGTGGTCACTTACTGTATTGGGAAACAGGTAAATGCTCATAAAAACCATTATAATTTTGCATTATCCATAACGTTAGGTTCATTTATTGCAAACATGGGCTTTGATACCAATCTTAAATTTTTCCCGATGCTGGCAGCCTTCCTTACACTTGTCATTCTCTACTTTCTTATGTCCGCTTTTTCTGCCAATAGTAGAAGTTTTCGAAAGTGGCTTTCAGGAAACCCAACCATCATTATCGAAAAGGGCAAGCTTTTGGATTCAAATATGAAGAAAGTAAAATACACTCTCGATCATTTGAATCTGCAACTAAGGGAGCAGGGAATTTTTGATATTGATGAGGTGGAGTTTGCCTTACTTGAGGTTAGTGGAAACTTATCAGTATTAAAAAAATCACCTTTTCAGCCTGTCACCAAAAAGGATTTAAATCTTGATCAGCCTCATCTAGAAACCAGCCTTCCAGTAGAACTGATCATGAACGGAGTGGTTATTGATAAAAACCTCAATGAACCGTACTCCAAACCATGGCTTGAACAACAGTTAAAAACGAGGAGATTAGAAATAAAAGACATCCACTATGCGGTCGTCGGAACCAATGGTTCTTTTTTTATTGACCTTTATCAGGACCATTTGAAATCACCAGTGGACAAAGAATAAGGTGGAGTGTGTTCGACAAAAATCGGGTGGTGCCTGTCACCACCCGATTTTTGTCGAAACTGTTCAAACCTTTAACAGTAATGACTGCGTTGTAATTGTATATATATATAGGAGTTGTTGCAATGAGAGCGCTGGTTACCAGTGAAATGGAGGTATTGGATTTTATGCAGTTTATTATTAAAGGTTTTGATGATTGTGATTAGTGTTATTATGCCTGTCTATAATGCCGCTCCTTTTTTGAAAAGAACTGTTGAAAGTGTTTTGAACCAATCTTTTACTAACTTTGAATTCATCATTATTAATGATGGTTCTGTAGATAACAGTGAAGAGATAATCTTGTCTTTTAACGATCCAAGAATTGTTTATGAAAGAAAAGAGAATGGGGGGGAAGCATCCGCTCGAAATTTGGGTTTATCTCTTGCTAAACGAGAGTATATTGTTTTTCAGGATGCAGATGATCTTTCAACTCCAAATCGGTTTGAAGAAATGCTAACCGGTTTTAAAAACCCCTCCATTGGAATTGTTCATTCTGACATGCTAGTGGTTGATCAAAACGACAGTCCTATCGGCTATTTAAAAACAACAACCATTGAGAAGCAAAACGTCAAGCGTTTTATACTAAAAACTGGGACACCTTTTAACAATGCCAGTATGATGACCAGAAGGGAAGTCTTTTCTAATTTACGCTATGATACTTCGGTGAAAATCGGCCCCGATACACTGATGACTTTTCAAATCGCTCAGAAATGGGATAATGTTCATATTCCGAAGCCTCTGTACTATTACCGTCAGCATAATAACAACATTACGAAGCAAAGCGATTATGAAACCGGTGCACTTCATATGCGAAAAATATTGGACTTAATCCCATTAAAGGAATGGGTTCCGGAAGTCAATTGGGAAAACGGGCAGGATGAAGAAAATGAATCCATTGCCCATTCAATCATCGCTTATCATTTATTTAAAAGAGGTCTAACGGTAGACGCTCATACTTACCTAAAAAAAGCTTCTAACCTTTCTGACAGTAATGAAGCTAAACTTTTTCTAATGGCCATTATTAAACTGATGCAAAAAGACATACCTTCATCGTTAAATTGTCTTGAAGCTTTCACCAATAAAAATCATATTGTATTGAATTTTATTGGTGAAACATATGCATACTCCGGAAAAATAAACGAAGCTGCTGAGTTCTTTTTAAGGGCTTTGAATTTGAATCCTTTGTATGAGGATGCATTGGATAACCTTACTGGTTTGGGAGGGCTGAATAATTTCTGTCTAGTCGATTCAAGGTGGATAAAATTTAGGAGGTAACTATGAGAGTATTAATCCTATCACTTGGTCAATACAATGGAACCGGTGGTGTTAATACCTACATTAACCTTTTGAAAAATAATATGGGAAACATCGATTTCCATATCCATTCTCTTTCTGATCTTTCTACCTTAACTTCAAATGAGAATGAAATGGTTGCTCTTTTTAAACAAAAGATGGTTGAACGATTTGCACGTACGTATCCACCAGCCTTTATTAATTTTGAAGTGATGAAATTTATTCATAAAATTATTCTAAGTAAAATGGAGATAGAAAAGTTTGACCTTGTTCACTCTCAAAATGGAGTTATGAGTTCTGTGTTTAAGGAAATTTACCCTAACAAACCAATGGTGGGGACGATTCATGGTTCTTTTTATAATGAGTCTATTCTCGAAGGTTGGGTAAACAATTTAAATGAAGCAAATATTTTCAAACTTTATGATCACTATGCCTTTTCCATTCCCGATTCCATTATAACGGTTACGAAAAATATTCATGTTCCTCAAGAATTTAGAGAACATCATTTTACTATTTATAATGGAGTGAATTTAAATCTTTTTACCCCCATTTTTTCCGTTAAGAATCCAATAAAAATAATCACAAGTGGTCGTCTTACCCATCTTAAAGGATATGATATTCTTATGAAGGCACTTATTCCCCTCCAATCTCAAAAGGAGCTTTTTAAGGTCATTATTTGTGGAGAGGGCCCCGAACAAAAAAGATTGGAAATGATGGCTGTTGAACATGAATTGCCTGTTCATTTCCGTGGGCATCTTTCAAAGACAGATTTAGCAGCAGAGTTATCTAACGCAGATCTCTTCGTTCAACCATCAAGAACGGAGAATTTTCCATTTTCTGTTTTAGAAGCGATGGCTTCAGGATGCATCCCCATCGTTTCAACTGTTGGTGGTATGACCGAACAGGTAGAACATACCGTTTCTGGGTTCACTTTTGAATCAGAGAATGCAGATGAACTATCCAAGATCATAAAAAAATTAATAGCGAATACTGAGATACTTGTACCATTAAAAAAGATGGCTCGTACACGTGTAGAAGCCCTTTTTTCGTTGGATAAGATGGTTTCCGAAATTGAATTAATTTATAGAAAAACAGTAAAAGATTATAAGAGAAAAAGAGAAGAATAAATATAGGATCTAATAAATGGAAAAGGCCCTAAAAAGGGCTTTTTATTTCTTCATTACAATATTTGGAACATGTGGAGTTTTACCCAAATTCTCAATTGTAATAGGGGTTAAGTTCCCTTCACCGTTCATTAAAAATAAAGTATAGCCTTGGTTACTATAAAACTTGAGCAATTCCAATAAAGGCTCTGTTCGTTCTTTTAGCATAGGAATATTCCATTCAAAGGAAATGTTTTCAATTTTTCCATGGGTCAGAAATTTTTCCATACCAAGGAATGCGTCATATTCCGCTCCTTCAATGTCCATTTTGAGTAATCGAATATGATCAATTTGATTGAAGTAATTGTCCAAAGGTTCAGATTCAACTTGTACTTGAATCAGTGAATCATGATAACCGTTTTTGTTCCATTGGTCTACTTCGTATAAAGTTGAGAGTGTATGATTACCCGCATCAATGGTGAAAGTTAAAATATCTTGACTTGAATAAATAGCCTTATTAAACGGATGAACCGTTTTCCTCAACCAGTTCATGGAAATATTATCTTGAAGAAATTGGAATATGCTTTTGTTCGCTTCAAAACAATAAACTTTTCCACTATCACCAACCAAATAACCTGCAAGGATGGAAAAAAGTCCGACATTTGCCCCTATATCGACGACAACATCGCCAGGCCTGACAGTACTCATAAAATATTTGGTTAATCCTATATCATAAGCCCCATGAATGATTAAATCGGGTCCAATTCCAAGGTCATTAGCCGGAACAATTAATTTTCCATTAAAGGCCGTATGGATGAGCATTTTTCCTTCTCCAATATAAGTGCCTCTCATATCATCCCTCATTTTTTAGTTTGTCATTATTCTCATATTATCGTTCCAATTGGTACAAAGCAGAGATTTTCTTTGCGGCCTTTAGATGACAATGTTCATTTAAAATGGTTTCTTTTGCGTGCCTTCCTAATTTTTGTCGGAGATTTTCGCTTTTTGCTAAAGAGAGAATCGCATCTGCTAACCCTTCATAGTCAAAAGGTTTAATGAGCAGTCCATTTTCTCCATGGGCAATCAATTCCTTTAGTCCAGCGAGGTCACTTGCAATGACGGGTATACCGGCGGACATTCCTTCAAGAGCAGTGATCGAGGTTGCCTCTTCAACTCCTTCCGATGGGACAGAGGGAACGATGGAAACATCCGAAGCTAAGGTGTATTTTTTTACAAGAGAGTTATCAACCGACCCTAGCATTATACAAACATCTTGTAATTGATTTTCTTTTATATAAGAATATGAATTCCTCATTTCAGGTCCGTCTCCAAAACATATTAAAAGAAAATCTGGATGAGCGTATTTAAGCTTTTGTGCGGCTTTAAGGGCATATAGAACTCCATTTTTCTTAACTAACCTTCTCGCACAAATACAAATAATCTTATTTTCTGGCAAACCTAATTCTTTTCTTAATGTATATTTGTCTTTTTCTAAATCCAAGCTTGAGATATCTACGAAGTTTTTCATAGCTAAAATTTCATTCCTGTAATCAAAAGTTTCTGTTATATAATTTTTGATTTTATGGTCTGCTGTAATGATAAAATCAGCAGAATAAATCCCTTCCTTTTCAAGAGATACTAAATAACTTTCCTCTATACTTCCACGATTAATAACCTGGTTAGAAATAGCTTCGTTCGAAACATAGCCATGAACGGTTTGAATTATTTTTTTATTTGTTAGATGACGTAAAATTGAGGAACAGATCACATCGTGAACATGAATCACATCATAAATGTTTAAGTTCAGGTGTTTGGAAATAATCATTTTATACAAAAAACGATCTTTTTCATATTCTTTAATAAAGGTAGATATATTTGAATTTTGATTCAACAGTGAAACGAAGTGATTAACGATGGAAGACTCGTTTTTTATTAAACGATGAACATCACTCATTGAAAAAATATCAACAGTATGACCGATTTTTTCGAGACCTTCCTTTAATAATTGGATATGGGTCGTCACCCCCCCCACTAACGGGTACGCCCAAAACGTACATATTAGGACCTTCATAATTCACCTCCTTCATTCTTTAGCAACTCCTTTATATTTAAATACTCAGGGTAGAAAGCTGCATCTTGAAGAAATTGAACGATATTCAAACAATCAGTCGCTTGTTGTTTAGCACCTGTAAGATTGGCAAGTTCGGCTTGGAGAAAATAAAGGTCGGTATAAAAAGGATGGGAGGGTAATGATTTTGTCAGTATCCTTTGCGCACTTTCAAATTGTTTTAGCTCGATTAAACATTGAATGACCCAGCGAAGGGACACTCCTTGATTCCAAGAACCTGATTCTTGGAAGGTTAGCTGTTCTCTTGCTTTTGTTATGGCACCGATAAAGTCGCCTGTTTGAAAGCATAAGGCCATTTCCTTTCCTGGCCAATCTGGGATCATATCCCCTTTAGCTTTTAGCAGAATTTTTTCATTATAACCTTCGGGTAAGTAGTTTTTTCTCTTGGCAAGGGGTTGCCAAATGAAGCAAGAAAAGTTAGGAATCGTGAGATACTCGACAGGTCCATAGACCTCATTGGCTTCAGTTTGGGAAAGAAATCTCTGAAGTCTTTCCACGGCATCTGGTCCCTCAAATGTTTTATCTTCTAAAAAAAGTAACCAATCATCAAGCTTATATTTAGGGATGGTCCGATATTCTGCTACTTGTTCATAGAATTGAGCAATATCGTTAAGAATGTAATCCCAACTGTATTTTTTGGCGGTCTTTAATCCAGCTGATTGGAGATGCTGGTACGTTTTTTCGTCGGTTAATAATCGGATAATTCGATCAGCTAGCCCTTGTACGTCTCCTGGGTTTACCATAAGACAATTTTCTTCATCTTCAGCGTACTCTCTTACTCCTGGGGTTCTTGTTGTGACAACCGGTGTTCCACAAGCCATGGCTTCTAAGCAAGGGAGTGAAAATGCTTCATAGTATGATCCACATACATAGACGAAGGCTTTGCGATAAAGCTCACCAATTTGTGATTGAGGAGGGTTTACGAAGACTTCCCCTGCTGATGTTTCAGGCGCTGCGGGAGTTAGCCAGAGGAGTTCAATATCGTGTCCCTTTTTTTGTACCAAATCAAATGCTTCTAGTAAGTCATCAATTCCTTTAAATTTACTCGTATCACTTCCAACAATCATCATGTACTTTTTAGGATTATCTATCACTTTTGGATAAAAGATGTTGGTATCAAGGGCATTTGAAAATACGTGTGCATCCCTGTCAAAACGATTCTTAATGATCTCTTTTACCGGATGTGATATTGTGATAATTTGGGTCGGAAGCTGGAATTGACGCTTTATATTAGGCATAAGTTTGGTATTGTGGTCGATTGGATCAAATAAATGGAAATCTCCCTGTTCAAAATACACGACAGGTGCTACACCTGTTTCAATACAGGCATGAATATGATCCCAATAAGTTGCAACGATTACATCACAAATCGGGATGGCGCGAGTAAGTTCAACTTCGAATGGAACAGTAATATATTCCGCTTCAATTGGATACCAATCTGGCTTGGGAAAGTGAGACACTAGAGATACGTTAAACCCCATTTGCGTTAAGCCATTTGCATGCTGGAATATGACTTTTACGCCGCCACAAATACTAACATGGCCTAATACATAGACAATATGAAGCGGTTTGGATTTTTTCTGCTCAACCCTTTCCACTTGCTGTGGGGAAGCATTTTGCAATCTTTTGGCCCTTTCTAGGAATTCAAGAGAACGGAGCCTTTCGATAAATTGAATCATTTCTTTATTCCCCCTTCTGGGCCTTCTTATCTAATGTTTAAACTATTCATGAGGAAATCCGTTTGTGCATTAGATTTTGATTTTTTGAAATGGGGAAGCAACAAAAAACGAGACAACTCCAATTGGGAATGTCTCGTTTTTTAAATGAATCGTGTCATCAAACAGTTAGGGCATTCCCTTGTGGAAGAGCACCTATTTTATATTTTATATAAAGTAATAATTTTTGAAGGAGGGGGTGGGACGGTTTAAATTCTGCTGCTTTCTTTAAATAAAATACAGCTTCTTTCAAGTTTCCTTGTGTTAAATAAATCGTTGAAAGCTCTGTTGCAGGGATAAATCCCCATAGGTCCTCTGCGATATATCCAAGGTCTTCATTTGGTGTGGTCAGGTTTAAGGCAATTTGAAACCATGAAATGGCATTGGTTATCTTGCCTTGCTCTTTATAAAAATAGGCAATTTTGCAGACAATTTCAGCCCGTGGCGGAATATATTCGAAGCTTCTTAGAAGGGATTTAATGGCATTGTCTTTATCGTTTAACTCGTTGTAGCAATGGTATAGGTCCTGAAAGGCAGTTAAGTAAAAGGAGGAGGATTGATTATTATCTTTCTCCAAAAATTCATTGAATGCAACAGTCGCTTCTTTATATCTTTTATTGGATGTAAGTTCTCTTCCATAATAGTACAACTGTCTTGAGTTCAAAATCCCCTTGTTATCCAAGACACTCTCAATAATTTTTAAATTTCGATCTGTTATTCTGTTATCTCTTTGCCGATGGGTAATGGCAATATCTGAATGGAGGATATTATGGCTATAGCTAAATTCTACGTATTCATGAACAGGCTCTATCCACGGGTAATTCCTGCTTTTTTTAATCAAGCGTTCCCGTTTAAATTTTACTTTTGGTGCACCCTCCGCATCTACACCTAGGTTATAATTCATGATGACTACATCAACTTCTGGTTTCATTGATTTCTTTAACTCGAGAAATTTATATTGGTCTTCAGGTAATAATATATCATCGGCATCTAACCACATTAAATATTCTTTCGTTCCTTTTGAAAAAGCAAAATTTCTGGCTGCTGCAAAATCACCTATCCATTCAAAATCATAAATTAAGTCCGTAAATTGCCGGGCAATCTCCTTTGTATTGTCTTCTGATCCCGTATCCACAATTATAATCTCATCTACAAGGTCTTTTACACTTTTTAAACAGGCAGGTAACATTTTTTCTTCGTTTTTCACGATCATACAAAGACTTATGCCTATCACGATACCACCTCATTTTTTATTCCTTTTATATATACTCAATATGGGGGGTTAGTGTTAAAAAAAGAACCCATCCAGAGATGGGTTCTTGCCGAATCAAGTTGGATTTGCTGGGTTTAATGTTTCTAGTAATGCACAAGTAGCTACCATTGGTTGGCAATTTCCGAACAGTGGTGTTAGTTCACTATGTCTGAAGGTTGTTTCAGGTGCGTTCTGAGTGACAAATCCATACATTCCGGACACAAGGTTTAGAAATTGAACTTCAACATTTTTGTTGTTTCCTGGATTATTATTACCAGTCGATAAATCTACAAGGCTGCATCCAGGGACAGTAATTGTACGCTGTCCAATACACACTCGTGAACCAGTCGAGTCAAAAGTAAATACTCTTACGGTAACAGTTCTAGCTGTCGTTGTATTATTTAAGACTTTAATAAGCACCCTATTTGCTGTTGTTGATAAAAACGGTCCAGTTGTGAAATCTGAAGACCCTCCAAAGAAGGTGAAAATTTCTCGAATTTCAGACTTGATTTCTTCTAAGCCGAAGGATGGGTTGAAGATGGCACTTTCAATCGCAGCAATCTCGGACTTAATTTCCTCTAAACCGAAGGATGGGTTAAAGATCGCACTTTCAATCGCAGCGACTTCGGACTTGATTTCCGCTAAGCCGAAGGATGGGTTAAAGATTATACTTAAATTCGAAAGTAGACTCTCAATGTTGGAAACTTCTGATTTAATTTCCTCTAGGCCAAAGGATGGGTTGGTCAACAAGCTTTCAATGTTGGCGACTTCAGACTTGATTTCTTCTAAGCCAAACGAAGGGTTGAAGATGGCACTTTCGATCGCAGCTACTTCTGATTTAATTTCCTCTAATCCAAAGGATGGGTTGAGAATGGCACTTTCGATCGCGGCGACTTCAGATTTGATTTCCTCTAAACCAAAGGAAGGATTAAAGATGGCACTTTCAATGGCGGCGACTTCTGATTTAATTTCTTCTAAGCCAAAGGATGGGCTGAAGATGGCACTTTCGATAGCGGCGACTTCAGACTTAATTTCCTCTAAACCAAAGGAAGGATTGAAGATGGCACTTTCAATGGCAGCGACTTCGGACTTAATTTCTTCTAAGCCAAAGGAAGGGTTGAAGATGGCACTTTCAATGGCAGCGACTTCGGATTTAATTTCTTCTAATCCAAAAGATGGGTTGAAGATGGCACTTTCGATCGCGGCGACTTCAGACTTAATTTCCTCTAATCCAAAGGAAGGATTGAAGATGGCACTTTCGATCGCGGCGACTTCGGACTTAATCTCCTCTAAGCCGAATGACGGGTTGTTTAAGATGCTTACAATCACACCAAGAGAAAGATTAGAAACAATGCTTTCGATGTTGATGATCTCGGACTTAATTTCTTCTAAGCCGAAGGAAGGATTGAAGATAGCACTTTCGATAGCGGCAACTTCGGACTTGATTTCTTCTAATCCAAAGGAAGGATTGAAGATGGCACTTTCGATGGCAGCCACTTCAGACTTAATTTCCTCTAATCCAAAGGATGGGTTGAAGATAGCACTTTCGATTGCGGCAACTTCAGACTTAATTTCCTCAAGACCAAACGATGGGTTGAAGATAGCACTTTCGATCGCGGCGACTTCAGATTTAATTTCCTCTAATCCGAATGACGGATTGTTTAAGATACTCACAATCACGCCGAGTGAGAGATTGGAAACAATGCTTTCAATGTTGGCCACTTCAGACTTGATTTCCTCTAAGCCAAAGGAAGGATTAAAGATAGCACTCTCAATCGCAGCGACTTCAGATTTGATTTCTTCCAATCCAAAGGATGGGTTGAAGATAGCACTTTCGATAGCGGCAACTTCAGACTTAATTTCCTCAAGACCAAACGATGGGTTGAAGATAGCACTTTCGATAGCGGCGACTTCAGATTTAATTTCCTCTAATCCGAATGACGGATTGTTTAAGATACTCACAATCACGCCGAGTGAGAGATTGGAAACAATGCTTTCAATGTTGGCCACTTCAGACTTGATTTCCTCTAAGCCAAAGGAAGGATTAAAGATAGCACTCTCAATCGCAGCGACTTCAGATTTGATTTCTTCTAAGCCAAAGGATGGGTTGAAGATGGCACTTTCGATCGCAGCAACTTCAGATTTGATTTCTTCTAAGCCAAAGGATGGGTTGAAGATGGCACTTTCGATAGCGGCGACTTCAGATTTGATTTCCTCTAATCCAAAAGATGGGTTGAAGATGGCACTTTCAATCGCAGCAACTTCAGATTTGATTTCTTCTAATCCAAAAGATGGGTTGAAGATGGCACTTTCGATCGCAGCAACTTCAGACTTAATTTCCTCTAAACCAAAGGAAGGGTTGAAGATGGCACTTTCGATCGCAGCAACTTCAGATTTGATTTCTTCTAATCCAAAAGATGGGTTGAAGATGGCACTTTCAATGGCGGCAACTTCAGATTTAATTTCTTCTAATCCAAAAGAAGGGTTGAAGATGGCACTTTCGATGGCAGCAACTTCAGACTTAATTTCCTCTAAACCAAAGGAAGGATTAAAGATAGCACTTTCGATCGCGGCGACTTCGGATTTAATTTCTTCTAATCCAAAAGATGGGTTGAAGATGGCACTTTCAATCGCAGCAACTTCAGATTTAATTTCTTCTAATCCAAAAGAAGGGTTGAAGATGGCACTTTCGATCGCAGCAACTTCAGATTTGATTTCTTCTAAGCCAAACGATGGATTGAAGATAGCACTTTCAATGGCGGCGACTTCAGATTTGATTTCTTCTAATCCAAAAGATGGGTTGAAGATGGCACTTTCGATCGCAGCAACTTCAGATTTGATTTCCTCTAATCCAAAGGAAGGATTGAAAATGGCACTTTCAATGGCAGCAACTTCAGATTTGATTTCTTCTAATCCAAAAGATGGGTTGAAGATGGCACTTTCGATCGCGGCGACTTCGGATTTAATTTCCTCAAGACCGAAGGAAGGATTGAAGATGGCACTTTCGATCGCAGCAACTTCAGATTTGATTTCCTCTAGACCGAAGGAAGGATTAAAGATAGCACTTTCAATGGCAGCGACTTCGGATTTGATTTCTTCTAATCCAAAAGATGGGTTGAAGATGGCACTTTCAATAGCGGCGACTTCAGATTTGATTTCTTCTAAGCCAAACGATGGGTTGAAGATAGCACTTTCAATGGCGGCGACTTCGGATTTAATTTCTTCTAATCCAAAGGATGGGTTGAAGATAGCACTTTCGATCGCAGCAACTTCAGATTTGATTTCTTCTAAGCCGAAGGAAGGATTGAAGATGGCACTTTCGATCGCAGCAACTTCAGATTTGATTTCTTCTAATCCAAAGGATGGGTTGAAGATGGCACTTTCAATGGCGGCGACTTCGGATTTAATTTCTTCTAAGCCAAAGGAAGGATTGAAAATGGCACTTTCAATCGCGGCCACTTCAGATTTGATTTCCTCTAGACCGAAGGAAGGATTGAAAATGGCACTTTCAATCGCGGCGACTTCGGATTTAATTTCTTCTAGACCGAAGGAAGGATTGAAAATGGCACTTTCAATGGCAGCGACTTCGGACTTGATTTCTTCTAACCCGAAGGATGGGTTAAAGATGGCACTTTCGATGGCAGCGACTTCGGATTTGATTTCCTCTAGACCGAAGGAAGGATTGAAAATGGCACTTTCAATCGCAGCGACCTCGGATTTAATCTCTTGCAACCCAAAGGAAGGGTTGTTTAAAATGCTGACAATCAAGCCGGTTGAAAAATTCTGAAGAACACTTTCAATGTTGGCAACCTCGGACTTAATTTCCTGTAACCCGAAGGAAGGATTGAAGATGGCACTTTCAATCGCGGCAACTTCAGATTTAATCTCTTGCAACCCAAAGGAAGGGTTGTTTAAAATGCTGACAATCAAGCCGGTTGAAAAATTCTGAAGAATGTTTTCAATGTTGGCTACCTCAGACTTGATTTCCTGTAACCCGAAAGAAGGATTGAAGATGGCACTTTCAATGGCAGCGACTTCGGATTTAATTTCTTGCAAACCAAAAGAAGGGTTGTTTAAAATGCTGACAATCAAGCCGGTTGAAAAATTCTGAAGAGTACTTTCAATCAGTCTTATTTCTGACTTAATCTCTTCCAAACCAAAGGAAGGATTCTGAAGTAAGCTTTCAATCAATCTGATTTCAGATTTGATTTCTTTTAACCCAAACGATGGATTCTTAAGCATTTTTTCAATGCATCTGATTTCACACTTAATTTCCTTAAGACCATGTTTTGGATTGTGAATTTCCTCCCATATTTCCTCTAAAAGACGTAATATTTTCCGGAACTTATCCTTATCTTTAGGGCCCATTTTCCACGCTCCATTACTATAAAATTCAAGTTTATAATATGCAATTAAACGAAGATGGTATGGGATTTGTGATATTTTACCCTATTATTAAATATCGACAAAAAACGGGTGGTGACAGGCACCACCCGTTTTTTGTCGAATGTTTATTTCAAATCTTCAATTGAATTAATATCCATGTAGGCTGGAACAACTAGGCCGAGTTTTGTGCCGGCTAGGTTTTCGCCAAGGTCTTGGAATTTACCTTTGTATTTTTTGTAGTAGTCGGCATGGGTGGATGGGAGCCAGGCTGCGACGGAGGCGTCAAGGCTGCCGTCGGCAACGCCGGTCCACATTGGTCCTGGTTCTACTTGTCTTAAGGTAACTTTGTAGCCCAGGTCGGTTAAGACTTTGCCAAGGACATTGGTGCTGGCGATTTCGCTATCCCATGCAACATAGCCAAGGGTAACTTTTTCGCTAGAACCTTTCTTTGCACCCTTCGTCCACTCCGCTACCTTATCCGCATTGTCCTTCACCCATTTAGCGGCAGCATCTTCTGGATTATCGCCGTCTTCAATGTTATTCATGACGACACCCATATCATCGGGAGTCCAGTGGAATTGGTCGATCACCTTATAGGCTTCCGGTAAATCTTCTTTTAAACCGTTACGGGCAATTGTATGGATTGTTTCATCTTTCCCAAATGAACCTTTTGGATCTTCTAAGTATTTCAAATCAAATTTGGCAAACATCCAATGCGGCGTCCAGCCGGTAACAATGATTGGTTCTTTTTTGTCATAGGCTTTCTTTAAAGCTGCAGTCATGGCGGCACTTGAACCTTCCACAAGTGTCCAATCATTTAAACCATAATCTTTAATTGCTTTAGCAGATGCTTTCATTAAACCAGCACCAGGGTCAATCCCGATGATTTTATAATCAACACTATCCCCGACTGTTTTTCCCTTGGCATCCGAACTTGTTTTATCTGATCCACATGCCGCAAGTCCCACGGTCAATAAAGCTGCGAGTAACATCAATATCCATTTTTTCATTTTAGGCAGTTCCCCCTTGTTTTTTGCTTTTTCCTATATTTTGCGTAATCCGGTCTAGAATGATGGCAATGACAACAATCGAAAGACCGGCTTCAAACCCTTTACCAATTTGAATCTGTGTAACAGCCCGGTACACATCGGCACCTAGACCAGGAGCCCCAACCATGGAAGCGATGACGACCATGGATAGCGCCAGCATGATACTTTGGTTAATCCCTGCCATGATCGTAGGCATGGCCAGCGGCAATTGTACTTTTAGCAAACGCTGTCCGGTTGTCGAGCCAAATGCCTCGGTGGCTTCAATAATATCAGCCGGAACCTGCTGAATACCGAGAATCGTCAAGCGAATGGTCGGCGGCATCGCAAAAATAACCGAGGCAACAACGCCAGGAACGACACCGATATTAAAAAAGAAAATGGCCGGAATCAGGTAGACGAATGCAGGCATTGTTTGCATAAAGTCTAAAACAGGTGTCACCGTTTGTTTGACCGCTTGTTTCTGTGAAGCCCAAATGCCCATCGGTATTCCTAAAACAATCGAAATGATGACTGCTGTTAGCACGAGCGCCAATGTTTCGAGCATGGGGTCCCAATAGCCGAGATTGGCAATTAAAAATAAACCAACTAATGTAAAAAGTGCAATTCCCTTATTAGCAATTTTCCAAGCAAGCAGCGTTAATAGAATCATAAAGATATAGGAAGGAATATAGCCGAATCCTGCGACTAGGCCATCGACAAATGATTCAAGGACTTCGGAAACTCCGTCAAAAGCCACTTCAAAAGCTGTCGTCAGCCAATTGACAAAAGCATCCACCCAATCGGCAATCGGGATTTTTGGCAACCATTTTTCCATCGTTTATTCACCCCTACTTTCTTGAACGGCTGCGACTTCGGATTTTGCGGTTTCTAATTGATTAATTGTGTCATTGTTGCCCGCCAGCGCAGCAATGACGGCCCCTCTGACAAGAATCCCACTTAAGCGCTTGTTTTCGTCGACAACTGCTACCGGAATTGACGCAGTCGAGACTTTTTCAAATAAATCGGTTAATAAAGTATCGGGCGCAACAGTGGAAATATCCGTTTGTAAAATTTCCCGGACTAAGAGGCCATGTTCAAGCGCGTTTTTTGCATCAGAGGCAGTGATCGCTCCGAGTAGAGTTTTCTTTTTATCCACGACATAAATACTCGAAATTCCTAGTTCCCTCATCATCTGTAGGGCAACTCTCGGACCTTTCTCAATCGAAATAGACTCGGCACGTTTCATGACATGACCGGCTGTCAATACTTTGGATAGGTCCACATCCTCTACGAATCTCTCAACATAGTCGTTTGATGGGTTAATAAGGATCTCCTCAGGTGTTCCAATCTGAACGATGGAACCATCCTTCATCAAGGCAATACGGTCACCGATTCGGAGCGCTTCGTCAAGATCGTGAGTTATAAACACAATTGTTTTTTTCATCGTTGACTGTAGCTCGAGCAGCTCATCTTGCATATCTTTGCGAATTAAGGGATCGAGTGCACTAAAGGCTTCGTCCATTAGCAGGATATCGGCATCATTGGCAAGGGCCCGGGCCAATCCAACCCGTTGCTGCATTCCGCCGCTCAGCTGTTTTGGGTACTGGTTTTCGTATCCCTCAAGTCCAACAAGCTTTAAGGCTTCCAGCGCTTTTTCTTTGCGGATTTCTTTTGCAACACCCTGGACCTCCAGCCCATATTCGGTATTTTCTAAAACTGTGCGGTGGGGAAGGAGTGCAAATTTCTGGAAGACCATACTGATTTTCTTACGGCGCACGTCCCGAAGCTGTTCTTTGTTCATTTTTACAATATCTTTCCCATCAATCAGGACTTCCCCGGATGTAGGCTCAATCAAGCGATTGATCAATCGCACCAATGTCGATTTACCGCTTCCGGATAAACCCATGATGACAAAAATTTCACCAGGTTCTACTTCGAAATTTGCTTGGTTAACACCAACTGTTGATCCCGTTTTCTTTAAAATGCTTTGTTTTGTTTCCCCTTCTTTTAAAAGCTGAAGGGCCATTTTTGATTTTCCAAAGACCTTTGTAACATTACGGACTTGGATTTTATAATGGTTATTCATAGATTCACCTCGATTTATTCCAACTGACTATCCTATTGTAGGTTATTTTGGATTTATTGGGCAATGTTGGTATTTGGCCAAATCCGTTCATAAAGAACGTACAGAAAAAACTTTACAAAGTGTACTCGCATTATTCTTACAATTCCTCCGAAATGCTCCCGGATCCTCCCAAAGTGGCTCCTTTACTTTTCAATTTTTCATGATAATCTTATAAAGGACACGATTGTAAAGTGAGTGTGAAATGGATCATGGATGGAGAACAAAAGCTTGAGCATGCCCGTGAACGGGTAATAGAGGCGATTTCTCAAAATATGAATTTATATGGGGTTACAGAATCCGTTGGACGTTTATACGGGGCGTTGTATTTTCAGGAAGGCCCCTTGACATTAGATGAAATGAAGGAAGAACTCGGGATGAGCAAAACGAGTATGAGCACATCCGTTCGAAGTCTTTTAGAGTTGAAGATGGTCGGGAAGGTTTGGCGCAAAGGAGTCAGGAAGGATCTTTATCAGGCTGAGCCGGATTGGTATCAAACCTTTATTGACTTTTTTACGGTTAAGTGGAGAGCCGGGATTTCAATCAATGTTTCGGCTATGGAAAAATCACTTCGGGAGCTTCGGTCGCTTTTAGAGGATGAAGGTGTCGAGGTGCTGACGAAAGAGAAGGCCCGGCTGGATATTGATAAACTTACCGATGCGCTTGAATATTATGACTGGTTGAACCGGTTAGTGGATAGTTTTGAGTCTGAGAAGATATTTGAGTTTATACCGAAGAAGAGATAGTGCTTTTACGTGAAAAAATCACCTGCCTAGTTGGCCGGTGATTTTTTCTTTAAATCTTTTAAGATTGTGACAGTTTTCCCGTTATTGGTTGCTTTTACAAGCCCGATGTTTTTGGCGAAATAGGTGGTATAGCCGGAATCTTCTTTTACCACGACGCAATTTTTAAAGGTGCCGGCCGGGGTTTTGACGGTTTTCGTGATGGAGGTAATCCGTGCCTTGCCTTCACCTTCATAACCGACATCCCATGATTGGCCCACTTTTGCCGGGTATTTGATATCGATATAGTATTCGGAATCAATATAGCCCGTGTAGAGGCCTTTATTGTTTTCGCTAACAATGAACAGTTGTTTCCCAGATACCTTGGATGAATAGTACCATCTGTCCCAGATTTGGTTATATTTTTTCCCAGTGGGGATCAATTGGTAGGTTCCGTCTTTGCTTGTATAGGTATAAATCTTGTTTTTGTCTAGAAGATAGCTTGCGCGTTTTCCTGCTGTGAATTTCAAATACTTCGTATAAACATAAGCCTTTTTTGATTTGTAGCGAATTTCAGACCACTTTTTGGATTTCGTTTTAGAATAGACGGTGACCTTGGTGCCTTTTTTCAAGGTACCTAACTTTTTTGCACTGAGACTAGGTTTTTCTCTTACATTTAATATACTTGTCGTTACGGTCGCGGTTAACTTAGACTTGGACTTGGACTTGGTAACCGCCTGTGCAGGGATATTAAATGGAAGGAAGATCCCAACTAGTAGAGAAAGCAGAATCGTTAATTTCAAAAGAGATTTCAAAGCCACCCCTCCATTTCCTTTATTACTATAATTGTAACGAACCTAGAAACAGAGAGTAACCCAATATAATAACAAATATTCAGACAATTTATTCGTAGCATCTCCAGGAAAAATGTAGAAGATTGAAGAGATTTGAATGGGGGAGGTATGGTTCGACAAAATTCGGGTGGTGACAGGCGCCACCCGAATTTTGTCGATTAGATTTTTTCTACATTTACTCTGCCGGAAAAGAAGGTGGCGCCGCCGCCCATGTCGGCGATTCGGTCCGGTGTTAGGGAGTTCACAAGCTGCATGGTGCCTTGTTGGTCTGCCCAGAGGCCTTGGGTGACGAGGACTCCCGGGAGGAGGTTTTCGCCGATACTTACTTTTAGTACGCATTCGCCGCGGTGGTTCCAGATGCGGACCTGGGTACCGTCCTCAATTCCTTCCTTAACTGCATCGCGAATATTCATATGCAGACGCGGTTCTTTTTCAAGTGTGGTGTGCTTTTGATTGTTTGAAAAAGTAGAGTTTAAGAAATTATGGTTTGGTGCCGGAACAAAGGAATAGTGGAAATCCCCGTTCTCTGGTAAAGGTACATAGGTTGGCAATGGCGGATGCCCATCCTCCTTCATTTTTTCTGAGTAAAGCTCAATTTTTCCGCTTTGTGTTGGAAGCTTTCCAGGGAACAGCGGTTTTACCTTGGCTTTCAGATAATGATGTTCCCCCAGCCCCGCAAAATCAATGCCTTCCAAATAAGGATTTCTCGGATGATCTAATGCTTCGGCAATCATTTCTGCTTGTGATTGTCTAAAAACAGGTTCATCAAAACCCATCGCTTCGGCCAGCAGCCGGAAAACCTCAACATTCGATTTTGACTCATAGTATGGCTCGATGACGGGCTGCTGAAGCTGGATATAGTGATGCCAGTAGGAAGTGTAAAAATCCGTATTTTCAAAGGATGATGTCGCTGGCAAAATGATATCAGCATACTTGGCCGTATCGGTTAAAAATAAATCATGGACAACCGTAAATAAGTCTTCCTGTGCCAAGCCTTCGCGGACCTTATTGCCATTTGGCGCCACCACAGCCGGATTTGAACCATACACATAAAGGGATTTCACAGGCGGGTCCAATGTCAGCAATGCTTCCCCAAGCAGATTCATATTAATAACGCGGGTGTTTTTATTTTTTAATAAATCTGGGCGCTGTAATCGAAGCTCGTTATGTGATAGGTAGCCGCCATTTCCTTTTATGGCACCGCCGCCTTTTACAAGCCATTGGCCGGTGAGTGCGGGAAGACAGGCAACTGTTCGGACAAACATTCCGCCATTGTCATGGTGCTGCGGACCGTTTCCAATTCGAATAAAAGAAGGCGAGGTTTTTCCGTACATTCGCGCCAAATTAAAGAGATCATCTACAGGAACACCTGTGATTCTTGAAACAGTGTCCGGGTTGTATTGGAGGACATGTTGGCGTAATTCTTTGTATCCAACGGTGTATTTTTGTAAAAAGTCTTCGTTGACCAGGTTTTCGGCAAATAAAATATGCATAATTCCAAGGGCGAGGGCGCTGTCGGTTCCCGGTAAAATCGGAATAAACCAATCTGCTAATCTACCAGTCTGGTTTTTGTGAACGTCAATCACGACAATTTTCGCCCCGTTTTGTTTGCGGGCCTTTTGGGCAATCGCCACCTGATGCATATTGGTGCTGACGGCATTGATGCCCCAAAAAATGAACAGTTTCGAATGGATGGTGTCTTCAGGATCAATGCCGTAGCTGCCGCCCATCGTATATTTATAGCCGGCCGAACCCGCAGAGGAGCAGATTGATCGTTCGAGCTGAGAAGCGCCCAGACGGTGGAAGAAGCGGCGGTCCATGCCTTCTGCGCTGAGATTTCCCATATTCCCATAAAAACTGTAGGGGAGGATGCTTTCCGGTCCGTCGGTTTGGATCAGGTTTTTCCAATGGGCCGATATTGTTTGAATCGCTTCCCCCCAAGAAATCCTCTCAAATTGGCCACTGCCCTTTGGACCTGTGCGTTTTAATGGATATTTCAAGCGATTCTCATCATTGATCCGGTCAGCCATATTCCGGACCTTATTGCAAATATGACCTTGAGTTACCGGATGATTTGGATCGCCCTCCACCTTGACAATTTTCCCATTTTCCTTTTGCAAAAGAAGACCGCATTGATCCGGACAATCAAGCGGGCAAACCGCCTTAAAAATACCGTCATGGTTCATAATTTGAACCCCCTTTTAATAGTTTAGGTGACAGGCACCGTTCGTGGACTTTTCGCCTGTTTTGTCTGTGTGGGGTGGACATACTACTGTGAATACATTTTTTGGATGTTATTTTTATCATAAGGCAGTTTGGGATGTCTAGCAAGGTAGGAATAGGGGAAATTGCGAGGAGCCAGGCTGACTAAAAAATCCGCAATAAAAAATCCCAAGTGCACAATCTATACCGGGCAATTGGGACTTTCCTTTATATTCTATTTTAAGATTTTCACTTTAACTGTTTTTCTGCCCCATTGAATGGCTTTTTTATAAGTAGGCATGAAAACATCGATTTCTTTTCCTTTGATGGCGCTGCCTTTGTCGGCGGCAATCGCATAGCCGTAACCTTCAACATATACTTTTGAGCCTAGTGGAATTACTCTAGGATCAACAGAAATTACCTTTAAATTTGGGTGCTTCTTTAGGTTAAGACCTGTATACGTTTTGCCTGAGCAGCCTGCGCAATTAACCGTATATGCAGAGGCACTCACAGTAATGGTCTTTACTACTTTTTGTGACTTCTTTACCGTTACTTTGCTAGTAGTCTTTTTAACTGTTTTACTAGTTGTTGCTTTTGTAACTTTAATAGTAGCAGGCTTAGTAATTTTTAATTTCTGATTTGGATGAATGACATCTGATTTAAGATGGTTCCATTTTTTTAAATTGGTAATTGAAACATGTGTCGTTCTGGAAATCTTATAAAGAGAATCACCTTTTTTAACGGTATATGTATTAGATGCTGCGGATGCTCCACTATTATGTGCTAGTAATAGAAATGCTGCAAGACTTATTGTCGTGAGGAATTTTTTCATAATTCAAACTCCTTTTCTTTGATACTAAAAAGATAACATAGTAGTGTTACAGTTATATTTCAATCGTTTACTAGTTTAATGACATTTTTCTTAAAAAACGGCTTTTTATGACGAAATGGTGAAATGTTTACCTTAATTTGGGATTAAATGGAGAATATTGGTGGATTTAGGGGTGGAATGTGAAAAAATCACACAGGTGCCAGGCACCCATGTGATTTTTTCGCAAACTTTATTTTACCTTTATTTTCGTAGTTTTGCTTACGTTTTTGGCCTTATCTGTAGCTGTAACAGTAAGAATTGATTTCTTCTTTTGTGCTTTGATTTTTACTTTAAATTTACCATGTGAGTCTGTTTTGGTTGTTCCGACCACTTTATGGCCAACTTTAACGACAATCGTAGAACCCGCTTCTGCTGTACCGCTAAGATGTTTCGTTGTGCTTTTTACAACGGTTTTCACCTTTGGGGCAGCCGGAGGGTGTTTGTCTGCCACGGTCACTCGCACCGAACGCGCATTACCGGCAGCATCCTTCGCCGTCACAATTAGCTTCGCACCAGCTTTTTGTGCAGAAATCCCAACCTTAAAGTTTCCGTGAGAATCCGCCTTGCCATAGTATTTTTTCACTTTAGAGCCAGAGCCTGCCAAAACCGTAATCGATGCGCCTTTTTCCGTCGTGCCGCTAACCATCTTCGACAGGTTTGACACGGATTTAACCTTTAGCGAAGCAGGTGGAATATTATCAGCAACCGTGATGGTCTTTACCGAACTTACATGTCCGGCAGCATCCTTAGCGGTTACAGTTAGCTTCGTTCCAGCCTTTTGTACCGGAATGAACACTTTAAAGCTTCCGGCAGAATTGGCACCAGCTTTATAGCTTGCTGATCTAATTACAACCGTAAGTGTGGCTCCGGCCTCAGTTTTTCCGATTACTTTCTTTGAAAGGTTTGACACCGTGTTCGTAATGGTAATTGCAGGGACGGTGACATCGACAACCTTCACGCTTACAACATCACTGGTATCTCCAGCCGAAACAGATAAAACCGTACCCGCTTTTTGCACGGGAATCACTACAGTAAAATGCCCGTTCCCATCAGCGACCGCTGTATATTGCCTGTCGCCAATTTTGACCGTAACCGTTGCCCACGGTTCAGCCGTTCCTGTAACCGAAGTGGACTTTTCGGACACCTGACCAACGGTTGGTCTGAAGTAGATTAGTGCCTTAAAAGCATTCAGTTTTTTACCGCTCAAAATTTTTGTACTTAATGAACTCAAGTTGTCACCCGAGGCGAGAAGAATCTTTTTCAGTTGCTCTGCATCAAAGCTTGGATATTTTCCCGCCAACAGTGCAGCAACACCGGTCACATGTGGAGTGGCCATCGATGTTCCGTCATAATACTCATATGCATCATTGTAATTAGTCTCAGCAGGGAAAATCAGGTTGATTTTCGCCAAGTTCGTATTATTACTTGTAAAATAATCAGTATATGGGGCGTACCCAAGCGGGTAACTTGCACCATCGTAAATCGTCCCGGGTACCCCAACAGCGGTTCTTGCCGCACCTTCCCCCGTAATATGAAGGGAAAGGGTATCCGTTACAAAGCTGGAATCTTCATTCTGATATAATAAATCCTCACCGCTTAAAATAAGAGATTTCTGACCTTTTTTCAAAAATTGGTCGAGGGAAGTGAGATCATTATTGGTTAAAGTAGGATATTGATTTCCCATTGCGTACCCTGAAAACCAAATAACCGTATCATAGCTGCTGAGTGTTGCCGCGTCAGGGCCGGACTCATCTGTTGACACTGTCACTTCTTTATAATTAGTTATCCCGGCTTGTTGTAATAGAACCTCATAAGTTTTCAGGAAGCTCGGGTACCCATCATCAGACTCATCATCCTGAACCAATAAAACCTTTGAATCCGGCCTAACTCCTAAATAATCAAGCGCCTTTTTAAAAGCAACCGGACGGTCCGTGCTAGTAAAATTTTCAAAACCGAAGCCATTAACAATCGCCTGATATTGAATGGCAGGATTATTAATCTGAGCGGAAACGCCAGCCTCTAATTTTTTCGGAACCGTACTTAGAATACTCACACCGGGCGCAGCAATATCCACACCCCGAGTCCCGTAGTTCGAAAAGTCTGCTAGTTTACCAGTGTTATCGATCGCCGCAACCGAAATAATATTTGGGATGGTAAAGCTTGCTGGATAATCAGGATATAAGTCAATATTTTTTCCATCATTACCCGCCGCCGTGATAAATAACATGTTCGAGCGTTCAATCGCATCCTTCAGGGCTTGGTCATAATCAGAACCGCCCCAGCTGTTATTGGAAATTTTCACGCCCATCTTCGCGGCGTAATCAATCGCTGAAATCGCATCTGCAGTCGAACCGCCATCAGGACCAAGGAACTTTAACGGCATAATTTTTACATTTGGAGCAATCCCGGTTATCCCAAGACCGTTATTACTTGATGCCGCAATCGTTCCCGCTACATGGGTCCCATGCTCATCGCCATCAGCTGCGTCAAAAACAGAATTATCATGGTGAAGGAAATCCCAGCCATGCACATCATCTACATAGCCATTTCCATCATCATCCTTTCCATTACCAGCAATTTCACCAGGATTCGTCCAAATATCCGCCTGCAAATCAGGATGGTTGATATCAACCCCCGTATCAATCACCGCGACCACAGTCTGACTAGGATTTGAGAGCTTACTAAACTCCTGCATGGCTTCCGGGTAATCAATATCCATATCAGCGGCCCCAACGTTGTCGGCAATTTTTTGTCCTGTATTGTGGAGCCCCCATAATTGATTAAACGACGGATCATTTGGGAGAGCAGCAGGTTTATATAAATAGTTAGGCTGAACATATTCTACCGAAGGATCTGCCTCCAATTTTTCCATTTGGCTATCCATTGACGTGCCAGATTGTACCTTCACAACCTCAGCATCAATCGCCTTCAGCTTCTTCAGCGATTTGAGTGAATGCTTCGTCCGAACCTTCGTGGATAACGTATTATTTTTATACTTAACAATCAGTTCACCAGGCACATACTTTTCTAGATTCTTTTTTGAAAAAGCTGCCCTTGCTGCTTGCATTGCTAGTTTCTTTTTGCCAACAAGGTCTGAGCGTGAAATGGATTTTTCCAGCACCTTGTTGTCGTGTTTTTGTATGAATGCATAGTTCTCATCTTTCTGCTCATTACCAGCCGCAAATACTAGAGTCGAAGCCGAAGAAGAAAAAACTAGTAAACCAGAAAGAAGAGAGACTGCAACCTTTTTATACACTCGACCAATACCCCTTTCGGTGCCAGGCACCTCCAAAATAACTAGAATTCTGTTGAAAATCAGTACTTTTTGTCTAACTTCTATATATTACAATATTCATAGGGGAAATTATATAAGTCTCGTTATCTGCCAAATTTTTTATACGAAAGGGAACGGCCCCGTCTGGCCGTTCCCTTTCGTAGTGTTTATTCTGCTATCCTCTCCCTCAACTTTTCGCATGCTCCCGCACGCCAGCTTTTGACAGCAGACATGGAGACGTTTTCCTTAATGGCAATCTCTTTAATTGAAAGATCATGTAGTGCAGTGTACAGCACCCATTTCCTTTGGTTGGGTGTTAAGGTGGTGCAAACGGATAGGATGGTTTCTGTCTCTAAAGGATAATCAATGACAATCCCTTCGGCGGTTTCCCAAAATTCTTCTTTGGGACAGACACAATTCTCTTCATATTTGTGTGCTTTACTCAATTCTAATAGAAGAAACCCTTTGATATAGTTGTAGGCATAACTGGTGAAGTTTCCTTTCTCAGGGTCAAAGCGATTGCTTGCCTCCCAAAGGGCAATCAGACCATGCTGGTAGAATTCATCCCAATTTTTATAGATATGCAGTGTGTGAATGATTTTATGGATCATAGGACTATACTGGACAACCAACTCTTCAAAGCTTTCCAAGGGAAATCCTTTCAGAAAGCGCGCTTCACCTTTTATTCCCGGGTACCTCTACCATAACGGGAAAAAACACATCCATCGAATCGATCAAATCCAAATTTGAAGCGAAAAAACAGATGAAAACTCATTTTTGAAGACCAAAATTCACTTTTGGCGGAGATTTTGGTGATTTCAGCAGATTTTCATAGATTTTTCGACAGGTGCCTGTCACCACCCGAATTTTGTCGAATAGATATGAGTAAATAGGGGATTGGCCGTAAAATGGCCAATCCCCTATTTGTTTCACAAGGTGTAAAGGAGGAATCCAATTACCCAGCAATTCTCTTATTGTTATCAATCCCTCTATTTTTCCGTGAACGGAACCAGGCGAGGATAATTGCTGCAATTAATGTAAAGCCTAGATAGCCCATTAGCGGGTATACCGTACTGACTAATTTGATGAATCCAACAAAGCTGGCTGCAAAGGAAAGAACGCCAAAGCCAATGACTGCGGGTTTGAATTTTTTAGAGGAAGGTTTGATCAAGCGTACGGAAAACGCGTACAGCATTCCAACAGCTGTGTTATAAATCATTCCAAGTAACGCGACCGACATCAACGCACCTAGAACCTGATGCATATGGTTGGCAAGCATCAGTGTAGGCATATCTACACCTTTTAACTGGTCCATTTTTACAAACATTCCGATATTGATCAATAAAATCAATAATCCCAGGCCAAGTCCTCCCAGAATACCACCGCGACCAGCCACCTTCGAATCTTTTTCCGTTCCTCCCATGACCGCAAGCATCGCTGCTCCTGCAGCAATATTATAGGAAACATAAAGAAGTCCACCCATTAACCAGTTTGATGCAGCCTGTGGCTGTGCTTTTGCAATCGTATTAAGGTCTGCGAAACTTTGGTCCATTGTAAAAAGGGAATACCCCGTGATTATTAAGACGAGCACCATTAAAAACGGTGTAATCATACTAATGATGTTCAGCAATTTTTGTACATTCAAGCAAACCGTTAAAATCGTCAGAGCAGCCATAACAATGTTCCCGACCATTGCCGGCAGTCCGAATTGCTGTTCAAAAATCGAACCGCTTCCTGCCATCATTACAACTGCAACACCAAATAAAAAGAAGGTAATAATAATATCGACAATAACCCCTAAATAACGTCCACAAATATGATAGATGACGTCTTTATGTGAATCTGTTTTAAGACGCGAGCCCAACTGGGTCAGCTGCATACCCAAAAAGGCGAAGAAAAAGGTTGCAATGATGCCTCCTGCGATTCCCATCCAGCCAAAACTAGTAAAAAATTGTAGAATTTCCTGTCCTGATGCAAATCCGGCGCCAACGATGATTCCGACATAAGCGCCGGCAATCTGAAAACTTTTTTTCATATCCATTCTCCTTTATTATTTTAAAAAAATTCTGAAAATTAATTTCGTAAAGAGAGAGGAGGCCAACTCCCCTCAATTTAATAACTTTGCTTCCTTACTGTAAATGACTCAATTGTGTCAACGTTCGGATCATAGCCGATTCCTGCCTTGCTTGGCACAGTAATCAACCCGTTATGAACTATAACCTCCGGATCAATAATATCCCGCTCCCAATAACGAGAAGATGCTGCTGTATCTCCAGGCATCGTGAAGTTTGCTAGAGTAGTCAAGGCGATATTATGAGCTCTGCCAACCCCGGCTTCCAGCATCCCGCCACACCATACCGGCAGACCTTGATCCATGCATAGGTCATGAATTCGTTTCGACTCTGTAAGGCCGCCAACTCGGCCAATTTTAATATTAATAATTTTACAGCTTCCGAGACTGATGGCTTTGCGTGCATCCTCATAGGAATGGATGCTCTCATCCAGACATATCGGTGTAGTCAGATGTTTTTGTACAAGCGCATGGTCGACAATGTCATCAGAAGCGAGTGGCTGTTCAATCATGGTTAAACCGAACTCGTCCAGCTGTTTTAACAACTCCAAATCTTGAAGACGATAGGCCGAATTCGCATCAGCCATCAACTGGATGGTTGGAAAATGGCGGCGAATTTCACGGATAACATCAACATCCCAGCCTGGCTTGATTTTTACTTTGATCCGTCGATAGCCTTCTAAAACTGAATTGTCAATAACCCCCAGTAAATCGTCTACTGATTTTTGAATACCGATGCTGATACCGACTTCAATTTCTTTTTTCTCACCACCGAGTGCGGTTGCAAGAGGGAGATTTTCCCGTTTCGCATACAGGTCCCAAATGGCGCCCTCAATGGCTGACTTGGCCATATTATTTTTTCGAATTGGTTCGAATAGGGTGGACACTTCGTCAGGGTGGCTGATTTCCTTATCCTTAATCATTGGGATCAAGAAGTCCTCGAGTATATGCCAGTTCGTTTTTAGTGTTTCTTCATTATAGAGAGGGGATGTGAAAGCTACGGATTCACCCCAGCCTGATGCACCATTCTCATCCTGTACCTCGACTAAGATAAATTCTTTATCTGTAAATGTTCCGAAGCTAGTGGTGAATGGAAAGTTCATCTTCATTTTTAAGTGTCGTAAAATGACTTGCTTGATGATCATTTAAATGGCCTTCTTTCTACTGGAAGTAAATCTCGCTTTTTTAGTAAATAGTAATGAACGGGCTCGTCGTCTGTTTTTACTACCCGTACGGCTGCAAATCCATTGGCAAATAGGGATTCGAACAATTCCCGCGTCTTCAGGCGCCAGTCAAGCGCCAGCTCGGGGTAATCCTTTTTCATTTGCTGGAACTGGTTTGAAACAGGGATAAGCAAGGCTTCGCGGTTAAAAAAACTACTAGGATCAACGTCCGCAAGCTGTGGAAGCCCATCTGCTGTTTGCATATATGGTACCCGTTCAATCGCCGCCAGGTCATCCTGATGTATTTCCTCAATATAGGGATTGGTGATCCACCACTCTACCTGAAAACGATCGGAAGGCAAGCCCTGGTTAAGACCATCCTTCATATCCCCATAGCAATTTTTCACATATGTACTGCAAATTGCTTTCAGTTTCGATAAATTCAAAAAGGCATTTACGCTTTCAAGCGGGTCATATGTCCAAGTTAGCAAATCATAGCCCATTTCAATCGCCGCGTTCTTTTGCTCTTTCTTTAAAAATTCACCGATGCCTTGTCCGCGATAGTTTTCGTCAATTCCAAGCATATGCGAACAAAGGTAGGGTTTGCCGTTAAGGAAGCCCGGGAAGCCGTAACTGAATCCTACTAATTGATTGTTTTCGTAGGCTCCGACGACAATCCCGCCGTTTTTAATAGCGGTCAGGGTTTGGTGAATCGGAATCGCCGGGTCTCCCCAAACTGCTTTTTCTAGTTGTTGGACTTTTTCGAGTTCTTCAATGGTCTTTATCTGCCTTACTTCAACAGTGCTGTTCATAGTGCTGTGGAGCCTCCTTTTTTAAATGTTCAAAGGTATTTATGATGGTTTTTGCTAAAATTTCAATACCTGAAAAGATTGCTTCATGGTTAAAGGTCATTTTTGGGTGATGCAAACCCGGGGAAAGGTCACATCCGAGGCCGAGCATCGTCGCTTTAATATGTGGCCGTTTAACTGTGTAAAAGTGGAAATCCTCACCACCGCTTGAAGGGTAGGGGGGTGTTACATTTCCGAGTGTATCAATAATGGCTTTTTCCATAAGCTTTTGGGCGTACGGATCTACTTTTGCTGCTGCGACAAAAGCCTTGGTTTCAAGCGGAATCTCCACTTCATACAGGTTGGCAATCGCTTGGGTGATTTTTTCTACCTTAGCGGTTAATGTTTCCATAACCTCGTTTGTTTGCGCTCTAAGATCAAGATGGAAACTTGCGTGACCCGGAATAAGATTGCTGCTTTCGCCTCCTGCATGGAACTTGGTCATCTTCACGGAAGATGGGACCATGGGATCGACATGGATTTTTGCGATTGCGTTGATAAGGGCCGCGCCAATTTCAATGGCATTTTTTCCAAGATGCGGTCTTGCTCCATGCGCATCTTCACCGATAATTTCACCGGCGATAAACTTAGCTGAACCGTGAAAAATGGCAGGCGTTGCTGTGCCATCCGGGATTTCTTGGATTGGGCGAAGGTGGACGCCGTATAAAAAGTCGAGGTCATCGACAAGTCCTTTTTCAACCATTTTTAGGGCACCTGTGCCTTTTTCCTCTGCGGGTTGAAATAGGACCTTGAGTTTCCCGCTAGGTTGATAGTTTAGTTTTTTGAGAAGTAGCAGGACGCCGATTATCATCGTCATATGGGCATCGTGTCCACAGGAGTGATTGGCTTTGAAAATACCGTCGACCTCCTGCCATAGGGCATCGATATCGGTCCGCAGTCCGACCTTGTGTGGTCCGTTGCCGATTTCAACCATAAGCCCAGTGCAATCATCAAATGTCTGTGGCTGAAGCCCGTTCTGCTGTAAAAGATTTTTTATATAGGCTGTTGTCTCTACCTCCTCCCAACTCGCCTCAGGTTGCTGATGCAAATGATCAAATATCTCAAGTAACATGGGCCGTAACTCATCAAGCTCAGCTCTCATACAAACCGCCTCCTAATAAAATTCGGTGACAGGCACCGTTCGTGGACTTTTCGTCTATTTTGTCCACATGGGGTGGACATTGAAGCTGTTAGTCACAAAAAAGATGGTCGACATCAAGTGTTTCGTATTGTTGTTTTCGTTTTTCAAATTGTTCCTTATTCTGTACGGATACGTTGGCTACTAGAGCATTTAATAATGAAAAGAGTGATGGCATGGCATCAAGTGTTGATTTTTCTGGCTGGGATATGGTAAGAATCACATCAGCATATTGGCTGATTGGAGCTACGGGGGAATCCGTTATTCCAATTACCGTTGCACCTTGCTTCTTTGCCAACTTTGCCATTTTTACTGTTTCTTTTAAATAGCGGTGAAAAGAGATGGCCAAAAAGACAGATTGATCATTCATCCGGTCCAAGGTCACTATTAGATCATCGGTATCCGGCTTATATAAGAAAACATTTTTTCTCATTAATCCTAGTGTGAAAGATAGCCAATGTGCTGCTGCATAAGACGAACGCAATCCAGTAATAAAAACATCTTCGGCTTGAATGAGGTGATTAACTGCCTTTTGAAATTGTCCCTCGTCGATTTGTTCTGCTGTTCGTTTTATGTTGTGGCAATCTTGATCCATTACATTTGTAAAGAAATGCGGCTGATTAACCAGTTCTAGCTTATTGGAATAGTACTGATCCAAGCTGCTTTTTGGTAATAGCAGGTTTTTTCTGACGGTTTTCTGCATCTCAGAAAAACCATTAAATTGTAAGGAATAGCAAAAACGTATGACGGTGGTTTCACTGACTCCGACCGCTTTCCCTATTTCCCCGGCAGATTTTATCGCAAACTGTTGCGGTTGATCCAATAAATATTTAGCAATTTTTTGCTGACCCTTGGATAGGGTAGGGAACTGGGTTTTAAGATTTTCTAGAAATACTATAATAATCACCCTTTCCTAATGGTGAAGTATAAATTTCAAATTA
The DNA here is from genome assembly GCF_016107705.1 of Neobacillus cucumis. The sequence continues at coordinate 432,446 of NZ_JAEHGC010000003.1, read as the reverse complement.
AATCATCATGAAGTCTAAACTTCATTTAATAAAATAAAAAATATCATAATTCAGAAAATTCCGCAATAACTAATTTCAAAATATCACAAAGTGACACATAGAGTGACAGGCACCGTTCATGGACATTTTACCTGTTTTGTCCGTGTGGGGTGGACTTTTTCATCAGACTTATAAGGAATTTATTTGAGGGAATCATTTTGTTTTGTATGGAAGGTTTTTTTGAGGAGCTGATTTCAATGAATCTTTATGATGATTCAAAAGTGGAAAATATGATGAAGGGCAATGGGGAGGAGAGTATGAACATTACATTAACCATACCTGAAATAAGTCTCATCTCTTTTTCTGGATTAATACTAATCCCCAGCGTCCCCATCAGAGCCTTGTTCCCCATCTGTATAATGGCCTCCAGAAGAGTATTCCCTTTCATAAGAGATGCTGTTGTCATTAGGGTCATTGCTTTTAGTACTTTGGTTTCCACTTCCGCCGCCGGGAAAAAACAAAAAGGCAACGATTATTGCTACAATTCCCGGAAATTTCTGACCTGTTACAAATAAATAAATCCCATCCAAGAAAAAAAGGCCGCTAATCACCTTCAAAATTACCCTCAAAGTTTTCAGTGTCATTCCCCCTAGAAAAAGATAAATAACACATATATAAAAAGAATATTACTCATATGGGATTTTTATACATTTCCATTTGATTACAAATACGGTGACAGGCACCGTTCGTGGACTTTTCACCCATTTTGTTCGTCTAGGGTGACAAAACGTTGTATAGCTCAAACTAGTCTATTTTTTTGCAGGCCATATGGTATGTTACTCTTTAAGTAATAAATATACATAAGTAAAGGTGATCTAAATTGTTGAACAAAATAAAAGGGGCACTTTTTGGTTTTGCGATTGGCGACGCTTTAGGAGGAACGACAGAGTTTTTGACAAAGGAAGCCGTCAAGGAACGGTACGGGCAAGTGCGGGAAATCATTGGCGGTGGTGTTTGGCGGCTGGAAAAAGGGGAGACAACCGACGATACAGCGATGACCTTGGCGGTTGGCAGGGGAATCTTAAAAAACCCACAAAATCCCGTCAGTGCGATTGGTGAGGAATTTTTAAAATGGAATGCCTCAAAGCCGAAGGATATTGGGAATATCATTCAAACTGTTTTTGAAATTTATGAAGGGAACTGGTTTGAAGCTTCGAAAAAGGCACATTTTCACTATCTTAATGAAAAGTCAGCGGGAAATGGATCATTGATGCGCTGTCTCCCGGTTGCACTTGCCTATAAGGATGCTAAAAAAGTTGAAGAAATAACAAAATTACAATCAAAAATGTCCCATTATGATGTTCTTGCAGAAGAAGCGTGTGTCATTTATAACCGAATTGCGTTTCATATTCTTCAAGGGATGCCCCTAAGGGAGGCGATTACTAACAATATCACAGGTTCCATTTATGAAGAGGCACTAAAGGGAAAAACGCCAGCCTGCCCTCCTGATGGTTTTGTTGTTAACACAATGAGATGGGTGTTGTACTGGCTACTAAAAGAGGACACTTTCTTGGGCGTTGTAATGGGCGCAGCAAATGAAGGCTATGATAGTGATACTGTTGCGGCCATTGCAGGCGGTCTGGCCGGGTTACAATTTGGTTTTGAGGAATTGCCGAATGACTATTGTCAGGTGCTCCTGCCAAAGAACGAATTAGAGCAGCTAGCCCTTGAACTAGATCATTTTTTCAAAGGAGAGTAATTAAAAAAGGCTGGAAGAAGTTCCTGCCTTTACATTAGTACTTTTATCGCTCACAAGCAATCAAATCTTTATCCCGATCACGAGATTTATTCGCGTCATAAAGTGCCTTTGAAACAAATGGTTTGAAGTGGGTCTTTCCTCCCTTGTTTCTTACTTTCGAAGAACGGGCTACGCCCCCTTTATACAACTTATTCATAGCCTTACAGTTTTTAAAAGCAACAATCTTTGTTTTAGCTTCTGCTGCATTTGGTGAACCCGAACCGTAAGAAAAACTTAGAGCAAGTCCAAAAGCGAGTAAAAACACAAAAAACCGTTTCATTCTCAAATTACCTCTTTTCTCTATATTTACCTTAAATATAATAATAAATTGATTGTTTATTCTTTTTCAATAGAAAAAGAAACTATTAGAATTAATCTAGCAATCGACAATTTTTTTATAAATCAAGCAGGACTTTAAAACTAGAAACCGAATTATAATAGGGTAGGAAATTTGTATACCTATACCTCAACCATCATCCTCAGTACCGTCAACCTTTCCAAACGAAATCAAACCATTTAAAAAGGAGTGCCCCCATATGACCCGTAAGCCTCGCGCCTGGCTGCCCGGCTTGAAGTACCATATCATCAGCCGCGGAATTCGAAAACTACCACTATTTTTAGATGACAGCGACCGTTATAAATATCTAAACCTAATAGTAGAAATTAAACAAGAATATCCCTTCATCATCCACACCTACTGTCTGATGACCAATCACATTCATCTGCAGCTTGAAACCATTGACACATCTCCGAGCATCATCATGAGCCAACTCAACACCAAATACGCCCGCTACTTCAACAAAAAATACCACTACAGCGGACATCTTTTTGAAAAACGATATACCGCCGAGTGGATTGATTCCGCCGCCTACGAGCTCGACCTCAGCAAATATATTCACTTAAACCCTGTCAAGGCCGGCATCGTAGTTCGCCCTGAAGATTATCCGTGGAGCAGCAGCCGCGCCTATCTCCTTGGTGAACCCAATCCGCTCATCGAAACGCAGCAGATTTTTTCCTATTTCCCTAATCCGTCAATCAAACATTATCGAGAATTTCTCGAAAAGCCATTTATTGATGAAGCAGCAAAACAATTTTTCGAAGGAATCTATTGAAAGGAAGACAAAACTATGTCTGCTAAAGTAACCAGCATCGGTTTAAAAGGACTTGAAGGCTATCGTGTAAATGTAGAGGTCGGGACATTTGTCGGAAATGATTCAATTAAAATCGTCGGTCTGCCCGATGCCGCCGTGAAGGAATCCAAGCTCCGTATTCTCGCTGCCCTTCGTTCCCTCGGATACACCCTTTCTGGCCAAAACATTATCATCAATTTATCCCCAGCCGAGCAGAAAAAAAGCAGCCCGACGTTTGACCTTCCAATAGCCGTCAGTGTGTTGTTAAGCCTAAGGGAACTTACCATTACAATCCCGGAAGAAACTGGCTTTATCGGTGCGCTATCCCTTGATGGGCTGATCCAGCCTTTCGAGGGGATGCTGGCAGCCGTGTTGGCCGCCAAAAAGCTTGGCCTGCGAAGGCTCTATCTACCCTTTGATGAAAAACTGCCCTATCTTCAGTTTCCCGAAATGGAGCTCATTCATGTTACTTCATTAAAAGAAGCCATCGCCCATCTCGAAGGCGGATGGCAGCCAATCATCCATCAGCAACCTGAGCAACCGGAAGCCGAGATAACCTATCTCGACTTCGCACAAATCATTGGCCAGTGCTATGCAAAATATGCCCTAGAAACAGCAGCCGCCGGTGAACATCACGTGCTGATTACTGGGCCTCCAGGCTGTGGAAAAAGCTTGCTAGCGGAGTGTTTCCCGACGATTTTACCTGCTTTGACAAGGGACGCCCAACTTGAAATGATCAGCCTTTACCAGCTGAGAGGGTATAACATTCCCGCTCCGAAAATGCCTCCGTTTCGAAACCCACACCATTCTGCCTCGGCTGTTTCCATTATTGGTGGCGGAACCTTCCCAAAGCCGGGAGAAATATCGCTTGCCCATCGTGGAGTCTTATTTTTAGATGAGGTTGCTGAGTTTTCGAAAACAACATTAGAAATGCTCAGGCAACCCTTGGAAAGTGGGAGTGTGTCCATCAGCCGCACCAATGCTTCAATTTCCTACCCAGCTTCCTTTATAATGCTGGCAGCGATGAACCCGTGTCCGTGCGGCTATGCCGGGTCGAATAGCCATTATTGTATTTGCACACCAAGGCAAATTCGGACATATCAAAATAAGCTTTCCGGCCCCTTAAGGGACCGATTTGATATTCAGCTTTTTATGAAATCGGAGGATTTTCGTTCATTAAAGGGAAAAATGGGGGAGTCTTCGCAAACAGTAAGAAAGAGGGTATATTCGGCAAGAGTGAGGCAGTACGATCGATATGGGGAGGAAATTTGTAATAGCAGGGTGCCTTATGAGGTCTTAGTCAAAATGAGTCCATTAACCAATGAGCAGCAACGCACCCTTCAACAGGTTTCTATTAAGAAAAACTGGAGCAATCGTACCTATATTAAAATCATCCGGCTGGCACGGACAATTGCTGATTTGCATGGGGCCAGGGAGATTACAGATCAAAGTATTTGGGAAGCCATTAAGTTGAACACAGGTGTAAGCGGGAGACGCAAAAGCAGTCTTGTTTTATAAAGGAAAAGGGATGTAGAGGCTTAATCTACATCCCTTTTTCCATAAGATGAACCGGCTATTCATTCTCATTTTTCTGATTCTTTTGTTGCTCCTGTAAGGCCTTCAGGAGGTCTTGCACATCAATTTTTCCATCCTTATTTAAATCAGCCAGAATGTTATCCGGCGTGCTTTGTGGCATTGGTGCCGGCGGAACGGGTGCCGGCGCAGGATTTGTTGCTACTGTAAGAGTCTGCTGTTTCGGTCTAAAGGCAAACGTGAAGACCAACAGTAAAATAACCAACAGCCCGGATACACCATCGATAATATAAAAGAGAGTGCGGTAATCGGACCAAAGGATTTTACTCTGGTCGGCCTTTTTCTCCGCATTGGTAATGTATTGCTTAATTTCTGAATGATTTGGGTAAATCCGCTGGACGGCCTCAAATTTTTCTAAGGCATTTTTGTAATAACCGCCCCAATACAATTGCAGGCCTTCTTTGTAGAGAGTGTCGGTGTCACTCTTCGTATTTTTCGCACCGGCATCATTTACGAATTCTTTTACGGTATTAACCGGAACGGCAAAGTTAAAGCCCTGGACCTCCTGGCCATTGACTGTATCGCCTCTAAAGGTTAATAAACCAACGATTTCTCCTTTTTCGTTCACCACTGGTCCGCCGCTATTACCGTGGGTGGCGGCAGCATTTAATTGAATCACCGGACTGCCTTGCTTCGTATTTTTTGAAGCGGTGGTAATCTGACCTGCATTTGTTGTAGAAATTAATGAGGAGTCAGGTGATAACAGATCAGAATCGGCCGCTGCTGGATACCCGCTGACCCAGATATTGTCTTGGTTTTGGATATTATCAGAGTTTCCAAGCGTTAAAGTAGGGAAGTTTTTCCCTTCAATTTTGAGCACAGCTACGTCTTTGCCTTGATTGATAGGGGCGCCGTAGGCTTTAATTTCCCCATCTAGAATGTCTCCGCCGGGTAAGATTACTTTTGTTACCATCTGAACGTCTGTGTAAAGATTATACTTAGCGAGATAATTTACGACAGCATTATAGTCGTAATTATAGGTTTTGGCGATTTGCTCCGCCAACTGTTTCATGGCTTCTGTCGCAACATCGCCTTTTTCCATCTTGGAGATTTCTACTACATGGGCATTGGTTACGATATAGCCATTTGAACTAATAATCGCACCGGACCCGGATCCGCCAATAACGGATTGATAGTTTAATTGTTTTAAAAAATCGTTGATATCTGCGTTATAGCCGTTATATTGCCAGCTGACAACAGCATAGTTCACAATTCGTACAACGGCCGGACGGATGTACTCCGCAAGCTTTTGCCCGGTTTTTAAACTTCCAGTGGCAGGCTTAATGCTCATAAGAAAGAAGGAAGTAACCATAACCGCAATAAGCAGCACACTGATTGGAATCGTAAAAAAGGCCCGTTTTTTCAAATAAAAAGCACCCCTTAATCAAATTTTCACCTCAGCAATATATTCAGGGGGCAAAGAAATGTAGTTTTGTACACAAAAAAATAAGCGGTGCCTGTCACCGCTCGTGGACTTTTTTTGCCTTTTGTGCGTGTGAGGTGGACATGACTGATCCAATCCCAATCTAATCTATCTAACCCAAAGTATTATGCTCTATTTGATTTCGGCACCTGTTTCAGGTCCTGCGTATATTTGTACTTTTCCAAGTTGTTTTGTTTGGATGATATAGACATTTGGCCAGGTCTCACCTAGGATTTCGTATTGGAATCCGCCAAATTTACTTGGATGTAATTGATCAGGCAGGGCATTTTTTTTGATTGGATCTTTATTAAGCGGGTAAATTCTCCAGGAATCGGCTGAAGCCGGCAGGTAAAGTGTCTTCTGTTTACTGTCAGTACTCTCTTTTTTATAGGATGGTGTAGAAGAGGCCAGCCTCTCTGAAGCTGTTTTCGTTGTCGTTTTTGTTGCTTTTGTCACCTTATGGAGGTTGAATGCTTTAGCGAGTCCATTTACATGCCCGCGTGCTACGTTGTTTATCCAATCGGGATCCTTCATTTTTGCCAAGTCATGGGTATTATCAATAAAACCATTTTCCGACAGCATCGCATCCATGTTAGATTCCCGGAGAACATGGTAGTTTGCTTTCTTTATACCACGATCGATAAGATCATTTAATTTAATGACTTCCTTATGAATGGTTCGCTGAATTTCCGCTGTACGTGAATTGTTGGAGAGTAGGTCATGAATATAATCCTCGTAGCCGGTTCCACCGCCTGAATTGATGTGAACAGCCAAGTAAAAATCAGCACCCCAAGCATTCGCCATATCAGTCCGTTCCTCGAGAGAAACCGTTTGGTCGCGGGTTCTGCTCATTTTGACTGTGGCATTTTCATATTCATCCTCTAAAATATCGCGAATTCTTGTGGCAATTTTCAGAGTGACATCTTTTTCGGATAAACCAGTTCCGGTTGCTCCCGGGTCACTTCCACCATGACCGGGGTCAACAAATATCTTTACCATATTTATCACCTCCTTATTTTATATGTAAGCGGCCAAACTCCCGCTATAGGTCCATCGAACCGAAAAAAGACGGTGACAAATAAGTGACAATATAAGGTGACAGGCACCGCCCGTGGACAAATGGGCGAAAATGTCCGTACCGAACAGACACGAAGGTTGAAAATACAAGATAATAACGTTCAAATTCTCCTTCCAGAAATTACTGTCTACTTTTACTAGATTTATAGATTTTTAAATCCCATATTTTTGGTAGAATAGAAAAGTCGTGTTTTTATAGGTGAAAAGAACTAAGGGGGCAGGCATGAACCTATCAACAAGAATTTTACTTTGTTTTTCTGCTGTAATGATCACATTACCCAGTACCAGCTCACAAGAAGAGGCACGTGCGGTAAGTACAGCAACGTGCAAAGGAATTACTCCATTAACAGATCCTTTGGCGATTAAAATGGAAAATGGGGAAACCGTCATTTGGGAGCATGTTCATCCGAATCTTCTCTTAGCAAAAGAAAAATATGAGAAATTGCTAGAGGAAAAGGGCTGGGAAATCAACTATAATTCCGTCTATCGCCCTTATCAATACCAGAAACATTTATATGAAATTGTAAGCGGGGCTGCTAGCACTTGCAAACAAGAGGAAAAGAAGAAGCATGGGCTTGCAGGTCTTGTTTCGAAACCCAATCAAAATTCTCCCCATACAAAAGGAATTGCGTTTGATGCGACCGTCTATGACCAAACTGGTAAACCATTAAATGGTGTACATTTCGTCGACCCATCCCTTATTGGGGTTGCAAAACAAGCAGGCTTAAAGTTTATCAATAGAAGTAAAGATGGTGTCCATCACCAGCTTATTACCACCACTTCAGTAAATAATCACGCACCTACAACAAAATTGGCTGCTACCACAGTTCCATTGGAAAAACCATATTCTGCTAAAGGGGAAATCATCAGTGTTTCCGGCTTAAATGTTAGAAGTCTTCCTAATTTAAGCTCATCCAAAAAAGGTGTCTTAAAAAGGAATTCATCCGTGGAAATCGTCGCGAAGGCGGGAGATTGGTACAAAATTAAGTATGGTACCGGAACTGGATGGATTATGGGGGGGAATAGATATATAGAAATCCTTCCATTATCGCCAATTGTTTCAAGTTTCAAGGTAAAATATAATGTAACCTTATATACTCAACCAAGCCTTTCTTCAAAAAGCCTTGGGACGATTGCTCCGCAAACCGTTAAGGTTATGAAGAATAACAGAAATGGCTGGTACCAAATTGTTTCTTCCGTTGGAGCAGCCTGGATTTATATCAATCCACACCCGGTGAAATCCCTGCAAGTGAAGAAACGCGTATCGTTGTATAGTAAGCCATCTACCGGATCCAAGACAAAAAAACAAATCGCCCCGCAAAAAGTAAAAGTAATAGTTGATCGTGGCGATAGCTGGTACCAAATCTCCACTAGCCTAGGCGCCAAATGGATCAATTACAAAAAATAAGGTGACAGGCACCGCCCGTGGACAAATCACCAAATTTGTCCGTACGGAGTGGACAGTAGGTTTTTAGGTTGCCCGGTTCCCTAAAGCTTAATAAAAAGGAGGCTGTTCCAAAGTCTGCCATGCAATGGCAAATGGAACAGCCTCAACTTTATTATAAAACACTAAACTTCTCATCTCGAACGTCACTGATAAACATATGTCCAGGTGCGTGGGTGATCATGATGGATGGTTTACTTTTCATTGCAACCGCTTGTGGTGTAACACCGCAAGCCCAAAACACCGGAATTTCACCGTCTTTAATGGTTACAGGATCACCAAAATCAGGCTTTGAAATATCAGCGATGCCAATTTGACTTGGATCCCCAATATGAATCGGAGCCCCATGGACAGATGGAAAACGGGAAGTGATTTGAACAGCGCGAATGGCGTCCTCCGGTTTCATCGGCCGCATGCTGACAACCGTTGGCCCTTCAAACACACCTGCTCTTTCACATGGAATATTCGTTTTAAACATCGGAACATTACAATTCTCCTCAATATGACGAACCGGAATCCCGCTTTCCAATAGCGGTGTCTCAAAAGTAAAACTGCAGCCAAGTAAAAAGCCAACCATATCGTCTTCCCAATACTCCGAAATATCCGTTACCTCTTCCGTGAAAACACCATCCCGGTAAATCCGATATCGAGGGATATCCGTACGAATATCAGCATTCCGAGCAATTTTCCCAGGAATAAAAGACCCAGGTTCCGTCACATCCAGCAGCGGACATGGCTTCGGATTTCGTTGACAGAACAACAGGAAATCAAAAGCATACTCTTTCTTTAAAATCACGAGGTTCGCCTGCGTGAACCCCCTTGACATCCCCGCAGTCGGTCCCGTTATCACCCGATTGCGAATCAGTTCTCTGATTTCTGCGGGAGCCATATTTCCATATCCAACCATTCTATATCCCTTCCTTATCAAACCCTATTTAAAAAGCAATGGAATTTGTTCAATTAATGTATCGATTCCTAAATACCCCATGACAACTACGACTAATCCGCCTGTTATCGTAAGCCAAAGTGGATGTTTATAATCTCCTACTACATTTTTCTTATAGACCCCAATTAACAAGGTTCCTAATGCAATTGGTAAAATAAGCGCATTGAGGGCACCGACAAGAAGTAAAATTTTAACCGGTTTCCCAACCAACGTAAACGTTAAGGTAGAAACTAAGATAAATAAGATAATAATCCAATTGTGATATTTCTCAATCACCGGACTGAAAGAACGAATAAATGAGACCGAAGTATATGCCGCTCCTACAACAGAAGTAATCGCAGCGGCCCACATGATGATTCCAAACATACGGTAACCGATTTGCCCTGCAGCTAATTGGAAAACAGAAGCCGGAGGGTTTGCTGCATCAATTTGTAGACCCTTTGAAACCACGCCAAGTACTGCTAAGAATAAGGCTACACGCATTAAACCTGTTACAACAATGCCAGTTACAGAACTCTTTGTTACCTCTGGTATCGATTCAACCCCTTTGATCCCGGCGTCCAACAAACGATGTCCACCGGCAAAGGTAATGTATCCGCCAACGGTTCCGCCTACAAGTGTAACAATCGCAAAAATACTGATTTTTTCCGGTTTAACGGTATTTACTAAAGCTTCCCCTACAGGAGGTGAGGTGATGAAAGCAACATAAATCATTAAGAGGATCATGACAAAGCCGGCAACTTGAGCCACCTTGTCCATTGCCTTTCCTGCTTCTTTCACAAGGAAAATAAAAATAGCGAACGCTGCACTAATGATGGCGCCCGTTTTTGGGTCCATCCCGAGCATCGCATTTAAGCCAAGACCTGCCCCGGCGACATTTCCAATATTAAAGGCAAGACCGCCAAGAACAATCAGTACGGCTAAAAAGACTCCGAGTCCGGGTAAAACCTTATTGGCAATCTCCTGGCCGCGCAATCCGGAAACCACGATGATCCGCCAAATATTGATTTGTGCAAACGCATCAAGAAGTAATGATAGTAAGATGACAAACGCAAAACTTGCAGCCAGTTGCTGCGTAAAAACCGTTGTTTGTGTTAAAAAGCCGGGGCCTATTGAGGATGTTGCCATTAAAAAAGCGGCACCAAGTAAAATACTATTGCTGACTTTCTTTTTCTTTTTTCCCTTTTCAGTTGCTGCATTTTCTTCTATTTCTACCTTTTTTGCGATCATTTCCTTTCCTCCCATTCTAAGTGTTTATGGATGATACAGAAATCTGGTTTTGTTCTAATGTCTCTTTAATATATTTTGCAAAAGCAAGGGCATGTTCGCCATCGCCGTGGATGCAAACCGTATCTGCCTTTAATGAAACTTCAGTGTTCTGCTGTGAAGTAACTTTTCCTTCGGTCACCATTTTTACAACCTGCGCTACGGAGTGTTCTTTATCGGTTATTAAGGCATCTGGCTGAGACCTGGAGGTTAACGTACCGTCTTCCTGATACGTGCGGTCAGCGAAAACTTCATGTGCGGTCACAAGACCAAGCCTCTCACCGGCCTTCACCAATTCGCTGCCGGCAAGTCCGAATAAAACCAATTCAGGTGAAACATCATAGACCGCTTGGGCAATCGCTTCTGCAAGCTTGGCATCCTTTGCAGCCATATTGTATAAGGCCCCGTGCGGTTTTACATGCTGCATACTCTCGTTATACACGGATAAGAATCCTTGAAGTGCCCCAATCTGGTAGACCACCATGTCATAGGCTTCCTGCGGGGTAATTTTCATTTCACGTCGGCCAAACCCATTTAAATCTGGCAGTCCGGGATGTGCACCGATTTTTACCTGATTTTCAATCGCCAGCTTGACTGTATCTCGCATCACACTCGGGTCACCGGCGTGAAAACCGCAGGCAATATTTGCAGACGTTACATACTTTAATATTTCTTTCTGTTCGGCTAAGCGATATCTGCCAAAACTTTCTCCAATATCGCAATTTAAATCTACCTTAAACATTTTTTATCCTCCCTTTATTTTTTGGATGGAACTATCAACACTCCACTTTTTATAAAGCGTTTTCATTTAAAAATTGGAATTTAGTTCCGAATTAAGGAATTGGAGTTTTGAAATTCAAATTCATTCTATCATAAAATAAAAAAACTGAGTAGACAGTAATTGGGGAATTTTCTAAAAATATATTGGAAATTAATTTTTATACAATAAACAGCTTGTTTTTTAAATTCTGAATATTATAATGAATGTATATCCGTTTTTTAAAACATAAGTTCCGAATAATGAAACTAGTCGGAGGTTTTTTACATGTGTTCACTTATAAATGAAACCGTCATCAAACCTTTAGGTGATTCGGCTTTGATAGTACAATTTGGCGACGAAATTAGCCCGGCCATTCATCAAAAGGTTCAGGCGTTCTCAGCAATCCTAAACAATCACCCATTTGAGGGGTTTGTGGAGTCCGTACCCGCATTTACGAATGTAACCATCTATTACAATCCGGTGATCGTTCATCATTCTACCGTGAATCCTCAACCCTTGACTCCCTTTCAAAAAGTGAGTGCAAAGCTCAATGATCTTCTTCAGCAATTAGGTAATCAGCAGGTTTTGGAGGGGAGATTGGTAGAAATCCCCGTCCTCTATGGGGGTGAATATGGACCGGATTTAGAATATGTAGCTTCCTTTCACAAAATAACAGCGGAAGAAGTTATCCAAATTCATACCGAAAGTGAATGTTTAGTGTATATGATTGGATTTGCTCCAGGTTTTCCATTCATGGGAGGAATGGACGAGCGTATCGCAACTCCTCGAAGAGAAAGCCCAAGGACTGCGATTGCCCCTGGTTCAGTCGGAATTGCCGGCAAGCAGACGGGCATTTATCCATTGGAAACGCCCGGTGGCTGGCAAATTATCGGCCGCACGCCGCTAGAATTATTTCGGCCTGATCTAACACCTCCTACCTTACTAAAAGCTGGAGATAAAATTAAATTTTTCTCGATTTCTCCTGAGGAATTTAAAGCCTATAAGGAGGGGAGCAAATGACAGTAAAAGTACTTCACCCGGGCCTGTTAACCACGATTCAGGACTTAGGAAGATATGGTTCACAAAAATATGGAGTTATTGTCAGCGGGGCGATGGATTCCTATTCTCTGAGGGCTGCCAATCTGCTGGTTGGAAATAGGGAAAATGAAGGGGCTTTGGAAATCACCTTATTTGGGACCTCGCTTTTATTTGAGGAGGAGCGAGTAATCGCGATTACTGGCGGAGATTTACAGGCGGTGATCGACGGCAAAAAAGCGGCAACTTGGCGACCAATTTTGGTGAGGAAAGGGTCTGTATTACAATTTAAATCCGCCATCCATGGATGCCGGGCCTATGTTTCCTTTGCCGGTGGGATTGCTGTTCCCGAAGTAATGGACAGCAAAAGCACTTATCTTCGCGCGGGGATTGGCGGATTTAACGGCAGTGCCTTGCAAAAAGAGGATGCCATTGAGTTTGGCAACCTAAATGAATTCAACCAAGCTATTTTTACAAAAATGAATAAAACCGAAAGCAATCCAGCCTGGTCCATCAATTACACAAAGCTGGTCAACCTACAACAAACACAGACCATCCGTACTATCAGGGGCACCGAGTTTGACCGGTTTGATGAAAAAAGTAAAACCAGCCTGTTTCAAGAACCGTTTAAGCTTACGACTCAAGCCGACCGGATGGGGTATCGAATCGAAGGACCCCAGCTTTCTTTAGAAAAGAAATTTGAATTATTGTCTGAAGGGGTAACGTTTGGAACGATTCAAGTCCCGCCAAGCGGAAACCCAATTGTCCTAATGGCCGACCGTCAGACAACTGGCGGCTACCCCAAAATCGGGCAGATTATTTCCGCCGATTTACCAAGCATGGGGCAACTGCAGCCGAATGCCGTCATTCATTTTAAAGAAATTTCCCATGAGGAAGCGGAAAAAGAGCTATTAGCGAAGGAAAAAATCATCGATGAAATAAAAGTAGGGATCCGCTTTAAAATACTTGGATGAGAGGAATAGAAATCATGAAATGGAATGAACTGAAGGAATTAATCCAAATACTCGATGACTCTTCTTTGGATGTTTTAAAAGTAGAGAATCAGGATATCAAATTATACTTTCAAAAACATGATGCCGCAAATATTGATTTTACAGAACAGCAAACGAAAACAACTGAATCCGTGACAGCAGTTGTTGAATCAGGAAAACCTGCTGCAAAAAAAGAGGAAGGTTTACACCAAATCAAGTCCCCAATGATTGGCGCGTTTTATTCCCGTTCCAATCCGGATACGGACCCTTTTGTACAGGTAGGATCCGTTATTGAAAAAAATCAAACTCTTTGTGTTTTGGAAGCTATGAAACTATTTAATGAAGTCGTCTCAGATGTAGAGGGTGAAATCATTGAAATTTTAGTGGAAGATGGGCAAATCATAGAATTTGGTCAGCCCTTGTATTTAGTGAAGGTTGGTGGCTGATTTGCTAAAAAAAATCCTTATTGCCAATCGCGGGGAAATCGCTGTCCGGATTATTCGTGCATGTAAAGAAATGGATATTCAAACGATTGCTGTTTTTTCGGAAGCGGATCGGGAGGCGCTCCATGTGAAGCTTGCAGATGAAGCGTACTGTATCGGCAGAGCGCCTTCAAAAGAGAGTTACCTTAATATGGAGCATATTCTCGGTATAGCTACCTTAACAAAGGCAGATGGAATCCATCCCGGATATGGATTTCTTGCCGAAAATGCGGATTTCGCTGAATATTGCCGTAAGTGTGACATTGAATTTATCGGCCCATCTCCAGAATCGATTCGAAAAATGGGCATCAAGGATATCGCAAGAGACACGATGAAGAATGCCGGTGTCCCGATTGTACCCGGTTCAAATGGAACAATAAAGGATCGTGCAGATGGTTTAGAGATTGCTAGAAAAATAGGCTTTCCGGTCATCATTAAAGCCACTGCAGGCGGCGGTGGAAAAGGAATCCGTGTTGCACGCAATGAAGAGGAATTAGCTAAAGGAATTGAAATGACCCAGCAGGAAGCGAAAACCGCATTCGGGAATCCTGAAGTGTATCTGGAAAAATTCATCGAAGATTTTCGTCATATTGAAATTCAGATTCTTGCAGATACATACGGAAATGTAATCCACTTAGGGGAACGCGATTGTACGATTCAACGGAGAATGCAAAAACTCGTGGAAGAAACCCCGTCGCCAGCTCTTTCAGCGAAAACTCGGGAAAAGATGGGGGAAGCGGCTGTTCAAGCAGCAAAAGCGGTTGATTACGTTGGTGCGGGAACCGTTGAATTTATCTATGATTACAAGGAAGATCGCTTCTATTTTATGGAGATGAATACGCGGATTCAGGTTGAGCATCCCGTTACAGAGATGGTCACAGGGGTTGATTTGATTCAAGAACAAATTCGCATTGCCTCAGGCGAGCCGCTTAGGTTGAAGCAAGCGGATGTAACCATGGGCGGCTGGGCGATTGAATGCAGAATTAATGCGGAAAATCCCGCCAAAAATTTCATGCCTTCACCAGGTAAAATCGAAGAGTACTGCTTACCGGGAGGGTTTGGGGTCCGGGTTGATTCCGCCATTTATGCAGGCTATCAAATCCCGCCGTTTTATGATTCGATGGTCGCAAAATTAATTGTCCATGGAAGGACCAGAAACGAAGCGATTCAGAAAATGCTTCGTGCTTTAGATGAGTTTACGGTAAAAGGGGTTGCGACAACGATTCCATTCCATCAAGCACTTCTGAAAAATGATGTTTTTACCAGTGGAGAATTTAATACAAATTTTCTTGAGACTTACTCATTAGACATAGAAAACGACTAAAAAAACATCCTCTATTTCCTGTCAATCCAGGTACATAGAGGATGTTTTTTTATGTCTGGCTATAACCCAGCCGTTTAGAAATTTCATCTGTTGCAGCTTTTAGTTTTTCAGAGAAAATCCGGATGTTTTCATTTTGATAATTGGCTTCAATTCCTGCAATACTCATGCCGGCAATAACGTCACCTTTATGGTCGAAAATCGGTGCCGCAATCGCTGCCGTGTGATCCTCTAACTCCGAATAACTAATCGTATACCCATTTTCCTGTGCTTGACGAATCGTTCTCAACAGCTCATCCTTATCGGTAATTGTTCCCTTCGCAAAAGATTTAAACTCAGCTGAATCCAGATAACTTTGTATTTCTTGCTCAGGTAAAAAAGATAAAATGGTACGAGCGCAAGCACCCGCATACAACGGGCTCCTTCTGCCAATGGCGGTATATAAACGAACCTTTTGGTTTGTATCAATTTTTTCTATATAGATTGCCTCTTCGCCTTGCTTAACGATAAGGTTGATCGCTTCCCCTACATCATCATGCAGCTCCTGCATAATTGGATAGGCAATTTTTCGGATATCCAGTCTGGATGAAACGAGGTGACCGAACTTAAGAAAAAGCAGCCCTAAGCGATATTTGTTATCCGTCCCCTTTTCTAAAAACTCCATTTCTTCTAAGGACATTAACATTCGATAAACGGACGTTTTCGGAATCCCTGATAGATCAATCATTTCTTGAAAGGTTAAGGCCGAATGATTTTTAAATAAATTTAAAATATCCATTGAACGGACAACCGTTTTATTTTTATGATTCATTGTGTATCTCCCTCAAAAAATCTTTAAGCTGCTTTTCCTATTATAATATCAAATTTTTGGGAGGGATTGTAAGGGGGAATTAACAATATTCATTTCGTTGCCACATAAGCTAGTATATACGTCTCAGGTCTTAGTCTTTTTTACATTTCCGGGTCAATGGAAAGCAGGATTTTTTTCGTGTATTGTTGAAATATGGAAGAGCAGTAGATGATTTTTACAATAGAATGAAACATTCTTTCCATGTTGCTCGTATGAATAAAGAGGACTATTAAGGTCAGGAGTCGATTTAACATGAACCCAATCATTTCGTTGATTATTCGATCGTTTGTCGCCGTACCGATGACGGTCATTGTTTGGCTGATTAGCTTTTTTCCGGTTAATCAACCCTTCCTGCTTTCCAGTGCATTTGCAATTGCTGCCGGGGTCATCACACATTTATTCCTTGGCTTGTATATGCAAACACGATTTTTGAAAAAGCATCGGTTAACTCGAAAAGAATATTTATATATTATGAAAAATTTATCAGAGGCCAAGAAAAAAATCCGCCGCTTGAATAAGGCACTTTTCGGAGTTCGCGATATTACTTCCGTTAAGCAAAGAATTGAAATACATCGAATCACAAAAAAAATATATAACATCACGATGAAGGAACCAAAACGCTTTTATAAAGCAGAGCCCTTTTATTTTTCCCATCTAGACTCTGTGGTAGAGCTTTCCGAAACCTACGGATTCCTCTCGACACAGCCAAAAAAGAATGTGGAACTTGAACGGTCGTTAGCCGAGACGAGGAGAACGGTAAGTGAATTGAACAAAACGTTGGAAGAGGATTTGTATAAGCTAATTTCCGATGATATCGATCATTTGAATTTCGAAATTGATGTGGCAAAACACACGATTAAGAAGGAAAAAGAAGCAAAATTCGACGATGAAAACAGGTGGTTGAAATGAACGAAAACAATGTAAATAAAACGGGAAATTTATTAGACGACATTCTCGCTGATCCATTCGGCGACCTAGAAACCTCCCCGGTGCAAAAAGCTGTCCTTCAGAAGACCCAGTCAGATGACAGGCCGGTAAAACTCATTGATGTCATTCCCGAGGAAAATCGGGCAAGGGCTTATCAGATTGCAGAGCAAATTGACCCGGCCAACCACCAGGCGATGATTTTATATGGTACACAGGCACAAGGGAAACTGTTATCCTTCTCCCATGCGATGCTTGAGCATGTTCAAAAGAAGGATGTCGGGGAAATAGGCGAGATTATCAATGATTTAATGAAGCATCTGAACCAGGTCAATCCGGATGAACTAAAGGAGGGCAAGCCGTCCTTTTTTGCCCGTATGTTTGGAAAAATTTCAAGCTCGATGCAAGAGGTGCTTTCCAAATATCAAAAAACAGGGGTACAAATTGATCGAATCACCGTAAAACTAGAGCGCAGCAAAAATGTGCTGATGTCGGATATCAAATTGCTTGAGCAGCTTTATGAAACCAATAAAGAATACTTTCATGCGTTAAATGTGTATATTGCCGCAGGGGAGATCAAGCTTGAAGAAATGCATGAAAAAACCATTCCACAACTACGGAAAGTGGCGGAGGCAACCAATGACCAAATGAAGTTCCAAGAGGTCAATGATATGCTCCAATTCGCTGACCGATTGGATAAACGCTTATACGATTTGAAGCTAAGCCGTGAAATTACGATCCAGAGTGCACCGCAAATCCGGCTGATTCAAAATACAAACCAAGCACTAGTGGAAAAAATCCAGTCTTCGATTGTAACGGCCATTCCGCTCTGGAAAAATCAAGTGGCGATTGCTTTGACGTTAATTCGACAGCGCCATGCCGTTGAGGCCCAAAAACAGGTTTCCAAGACGACTAACGAGCTATTGCTAAAAAATGCCGAAATGCTGAAAACCAATACGATTGAAACCGCCAAGGAAAATGAACGTGGCCTAGTCGACATCGAAACCTTAAAGAAAACCCAAGAAAGCCTGATCACAACATTAGAAGAAACCATGCGCATCCAAGAAGAAGGCCGCAACAAACGCCGCATCGCCGAACAAGAACTCGCTGCTATGGAAAATGACCTAAGACTAAAACTCCTTGAAATCAAGGGGAAATAACATTCGACAAAAATCGGGTGGTGCCTGGCACCACCCGATTTTTGTCGAATTCCCCTCCGCTATTTGTTTACCGGTGTCGCATTATAATATTCTTCTAAGGTAATTCCCTTGTCCATGATTTCGGATGCAATTTCTTTGCCTACGTATCGGATATGCCAAGGTTCGTATTGATAGCCGGTTATTCCTTCTTTCCCTTTAGGGTAACGGATAATAAAGCCGTACTCCGCCACATGCTTGTCTAGCCAAACGGCTTCTTTTGTTCCGCCGAAGCAATCGGAAGCAGCACATCTTCCATTTCCCCCGGTCACATCAATGGCAAGGCCAGTTTCATGCTCGCTCGTTCCCGGCAGCGCACTGTAAGTCCGTGCCTTTTCATAGCCATCCCGTTTCACATAGGTATTAAATAAAGCAACCTGGGTAACGTGTGAACGGTAGGCCGACACACCCAACAGGGTCACTCCATCTTCCTTCGCTCCGGCAAACAGCTTTTGCAGTGCATCGGCTGCTTCCTTGCGCATTTTCCGCTTATCTGATCCCACTGGGGCCCCGACAAAATCCACTTTTGTAGCAACTAAGTCCTTAGGATTATAAGTATCCGGAAGCTTATTTTGCTTATTCACTAGAACCGGGATGCTCTCTGGGTTTGAAACTGTCTGGATGCTGTTGCCCTTCGGTTTTTTAGGGCTTTCTGTTTTATGTTGGTTTTGCTGATCAGGTTTTGTTCCAGTATTTGTATCGTTTTTTGAAGGAGTCGTATGCTCCGTCTTCGGTTGATTTGTTTCCTTTGACTTTTGTTCGGCATTCTGGCCAGTAAAGCTACAGGCCGCTAAAGAAACCGTTAGGACAATACAACATGCCCCTGTTGACAATAATTTAAACATTTCAAAACTTCCTTTTTGATAAAATGATACAAGGGAGCCTACAAGAAATGCCCCTATGTTTTTTGACGTTCATAAAAATGCGAAGTTACAACCTTGTGAGAAAGTTATTTGTAACCGTGACGCCATTCTCTAGAATAACAAAAATATCATCTAGTTTAAATGGAAATTTCTAAGGATTTAGACTCAAAAATAGACTGGAAAACTCCACAAAAACCCCGACCCTTGACCTGATTTCCTTTGTCCTTTTTATAAAATTTGGTATCATGAAGTTGGACGATTTTGTCAGTAGATACACTTTGGAGGCTTATATGGAGAAAATTAAGGTAATGACCGTTTTTGGAACAAGACCGGAGGCCATAAAAATGGCTCCACTTGTAAAGGAACTTGAGAAAAACCATGAACAAATCCAATCAATCGTGACGGTAACAGCACAGCACAGGGAAATGCTGGACCAGGTTTTACATATTTTTCAGATTACCCCTGATTACGATTTAAACATTATGAAGGCTAGGCAGTCCCTGATTGATGTGACAACCCGCAGCTTAGAAGGCTTAAATGAAGTATTTCAGGAAGTGAAGCCGGATATTGTCCTCGTTCATGGCGATACAACGACCACTTTTGTTGCAAGCCTTGCTGCCTTCTATCATTCGATTCCAATTGGCCACGTCGAGGCCGGGCTGCGGACTAGGAATAAATATTCACCCTATCCGGAGGAAATGAACCGCCAACTGACGGGAGTCTTGGCCGACCTGCATTTTGCACCGACAGCCCAGTCCAAACAAAACCTACTAATCGAAAATAAAAAAGAAGAAGCTATTTTTGTCACCGGAAATACTGCCATTGATGCGTTAAGCACGACGGTGAAAAAAGAATACTCCCATGCGGTACTTGATCAATTAGGAAGCAGCCGTTTAGTGTTAATGACGGCCCATCGTCGTGAAAATACTGGTAAACCGATGGAAAATATGTTTACCGCCATCAGAAGATTGGTTGAAAAACATGAAGATATCCAGGTTGTCTATCCGGTTCATATGAATCCGGTAGTCCGTGAAATTGCCGGCCGAATTCTCGGTGAGAACAATCGAATTCACTTAATTGAACCACTTGATGTGATTGATTTCCATAATTTCGCTTCAAGAGCGTACTTAATTTTAACCGACTCAGGCGGTGTGCAGGAGGAGGCACCATCATTAGGTGTGCCAGTACTAGTTTTGCGCGACACCACTGAGCGCCCGGAAGGAGTCGAAGCGGGAACCTTAAAGCTTGCCGGAACCGAGGAGGAAACGATTTTTCAGCTTGCCGATGAACTTTTAACTGACGAGCAGGCCCATGATAAAATGGCGAAGGCGTCAAACCCATACGGCGACGGCCATGCCTCCGAACGAATTGTTGAGGCAATTCTTTATCATTTTGGCGTTAAAAAGGAAAGACCAGCTAACCTGGGTGAAAAATAATCAGTAGCTGTTTCAAAAAGCCATCAAAAGTGGATTTTTGAAACAGCCTATTTTTTTGAAAAAACATTTACGTAGATAAAATGGCTTTTATCGCAGAAAAATAAGCCGGGAACGCAGATAAAAGGTCAACTTACGCAGGTAGAAATAAGCTTTCAAGCAAATTTGGGGGCAAATCCCTAATTTACTGTTAAAAAACCTAAATCGAAAGAGGGATTTTCAATGAATTTATTAAAAATCCACCATATTGCCATCATTTGTTCAGACTATCAAAAATCAAAGGATTTTTATGTTCGAATCTTAGGGTTGACTCCTAAAAATGAGGTGTATCGCGCGGAACGGGATTCCTATAAGTTAGACCTTGAGGTGAATGGCGACTACCAAATCGAGCTGTTTTCCTTTCCAGACCCGCCCGCTCGCCTGAGCTATCCGGAGTCAGCAGGGCTAAGACATCTTGCCTTTGAAATAGAGGAAATTGAGCAGGCTGTCCACTATTTAAACGAACAAAAGGTGGAAGTGGAGGCAATTCGGGTCGATCCGCTGACAAATAAGAAGTTTACCTTTTTTGCTGATCCCGATGGACTTCCAATTGAGCTCTATGAAAGAGGATAGGCCTTTTCCCCCTTTAAAACGCTTACATGGTGGAATATATTAGTAATAACACATCATCGTACGAAACGGCAAACCCATTGAAAAATGGTGACGCAAAACTAGAGGGGCTAATGTTTTTTATAAAAGAAAAGCCAAACCACGCTGCAAAGGATAATACTACTTTTCTCTTTCTAAAAATAATGCCAGCCAGTTACCGAACACGAACACTCCTGCGATTTTGTGTAAAACGAAAAGGGAGGCCATATGTGTGAAAAATTTTATCACCAAAGGAAAGTATTATTGGCATTTATTTCAGTACCGCCACAATGAACTGCTTCAGCAGGATTGTCTTTGTGAGGAGCTAAAATCAAAATTAAAGGTCAAAGCCATCTACCACAACAGTAAAGCCGTTGAACTAGCACATCAAAGTGATGAAGCTTAATCTTTACAAAAAAGCCTAGGAAAATATCCTAGGCTTTCATTAGTTTTATTAAAAACGACTGTTTAATATTGAGAGTTGTCGGTCAATCCTTAAAAATCGAACTTCTGAACAAAATTACAATTAGAGCAGGCACGGCCAATCAGCCGATGGGTTTTGGCATTTTCATAATAAATTTCTTCTAATCCACATACAGGGCATTCGATAATATGGAAAATTTGTCTTTCTCCTAAAATTGCATCCAACAAAAATTCAAAGTGCATGCTAACCGCCCCCAAATCTAGCTTTTCTCTACCATAACAAATACTAGATGAGAGATTAGAAGAATATTGTCAAATGAGAGTCAAATTTTTTCGACAACATCTGAAACAGAAAGAAAGCCGGCCCACTGTAACCAGCCTTCTTTCGTTAGATTATAAGAATTTATATCATTGGACTTCGAGAATTGTCCAGCTCCTGCGCCTAGCCCCTCGAAGGAAAAAATGAACTGCTTTTTTCCTAGGTTGCTTCGGTCCTGCCGATGAAGTCAAAGAACGACTTCACCGTCAGGCCCTCCAGCACTTGTCGGGGCTGACCAAGGCGCATCCGCTTTTCTTTTTTGGGGGAGGGGTTAGTAAACTATTTTTCAAGCTTTTAGCCTGCCTATTAATGTTTAGCTTCATCAGGTTGTGCAGGCAGCTTACCATCTTTAGTGACAATTAACTTAGCAATTGAACCTTTCATAGCCTGATCAAATTGGTGAGACAATACTGAGTATGTTCCTTCTTCTACTACGGTAAATTCAACAACTGCTCCACCACTGGCTGGAATCATAACTGATTGCATACCTTTAAGGTGGTTATAAGGGTTACCATCAAGATATACATCATCGAAAACTGTACCTACAACGTGGAAGCTAACAGGTTGTGACATACCCACATTTTCAAAGTATAACCGAACCTTATCGCCAACTTTCGCTACGAATGGAGTATCGCCAACTTTACCATTAGCGAGTTCCCGAACATTCATTGTATAGTGAGAAGGATTTCCATTCTTCATGTCTTCAGCATTGCCGCTATCGAACCATTCATTATTAACCACTACATACTCTTTATCTACTTTATTAGGATATGGATCTGCATTATCTTTAACAATGATTGTACCAACCATACCATTCGCAATATGCATCATAACAGGAGCAGTACCACAGTGATACATAAATACTCCGACATTGCTTGCTTTATAAGTGAAAGTACCTTTTTCATTCGGTTTGACATCAGCAAAATTCTTAGTCGGTGAAGTATGCACAGCATGGAAGTCCATTGAGTGATTTACAGTTGGGTCATGATTTTCTAATGTAAAGTTGATTGTATCACCTTTATTCACAATAACAACCGGTCCTGGAGCTTCGCCATTGAATGTCCAAGCTTTATATAATACATCAGGTGCAACTTGCACATCTGTTACGGTTGATGTCATGGTTACATTAACCTCATGCTTACCAGTACGTTTAATTTTAACAGGTGTAGCTTTTTCGTTCATATTCTTCTGTGTAGGTAGGATTGTATTTTCATTCACATATTTACCATGCTTCATATTATTCATATTTGTCATATTCTCATGGTTAGCAGAGACATTCGTTTGAGTAGTCTTATTGGCGTTTTTTTCAAGTTTCAAGTTTGTTGTATTACAAGCACTTAATACCAACATGGAAGTCATCATCACCGCTGCAACTTTTCCCACTTTTTTCATTTTAATCTCCTCCATTAAACTTCATTTTTTTATAAGAAAGAATAGTTTTGTATGTCTTTGTTAGTGGTCTCTAGCGCCTAATATCCTTGGCTTTTTTAAGCCGTTCTATTGTCTAGCTTCAGTGCCTAGCCCCTCGAGGACGCTTCGGTCCTGGCGATGAAGTCAAAAAACAACTTCACCGCCAGGCCCTCCAGCGCTTGTCGGGGCTGACCAAGGCGCTTACGCTTTTCTTGTAATCTGATTACACTTTTATTCTATTCTCGGGGGGATATGGAATTAGTGATATTATTCACTTAAAGAGGGGTGCCCAGTGAACAAATTGTGAAATGGTGAGCAAGGTAAACATAGTGAAAAACATAGGTATATAGTTTGTGTGAATAAGCGATATTTGGGGCATTCTAATAGTGGAAAGTATAAAAATTTGGAGGGATTAGTTTGAAAAAGGAACAGGACGAAACAAGTGAAGGTTTAAATCAAATATTTGAGGTAATCAATGCAAAAGGAGACACTGGGGAACTAAAGGAAATTGTCGAGAATAATGGGACAAATCCAAGTGAAAAACAAGATCAAGATGATGATTAAAAAAAGCCCCCTTCTCGCAAAAGGGGGCTTCATGTTAGTTCTTTTGATCGCTGTGTCTTCTTATCCATTCACCGCAACCAATTCGGACTTCTCTTCTTCCTTCACATCATAAAGCTGCTTGATCATGTTAATAAACGGTTCAACGAATTGTGGGTCAAATTGTTTTCCAGAACAATCCCGTAACTCGACGATTGCTTCATTGAAGGTTTTCGTTTTTTGGTACGGTCTTTCCGTCGTCATCGCATCAAACGAATCAATGACACAGAGAATCCGGGCCAGCTTTGGGATCGATTTTCCAACAAGACTATATGGGTAGCCATTGCCGTCATAGCGTTCATGATGAAGCTCTACAAGAGGAATCAAGTCTTCGAGTTTTTTATTCGTTGAAATGATCTCCTTGCCCCACGTCACATGCTTTTTCATCATTTCCCACTCATGTGTGTCAAGCTTTCCTTTTTTATTTAATATATCGCGGGGGATTTCAATTTTTCCAATATCGTGAATTAACGCTCCAAGAATAAGCGTTTTCCGCTCATGTTCACTCAAGCCCAATGTCCTTGAAAAATCAACGGCATATTGGTACACCCGTTTACTATGCCGATAGGTGTAAACATCCTTTGACAGGAAAATCTTTAACTGCTGCTCAGCCTCGTCTAGATCTTTTTCAAGAGAAAGGGAGCGACCGATGGAATACTCTGAATGCTCATTGAACATTTGAACAAGGTTTTTCCCTTGGTCTTTTGCGGCGTACATCGCCTTATCGGCCTTATTGAGGAGCTCGGAAATATTGTAGGTTTCTTTTTCACATTGTGCAATTCCAGCTGAAAAAGACAGGCAGCCGTATGGTAGACCTTCTACACCTTTCAAGTAGGTATCATTCGCCTTTTTTCGCAGCTCATTCATAAATGAAAAGGCCAGCTTGCGGTCGGTGTTTGGCATGAAGATGGAAAACTCTTCGCCGCCATAGCGGGCAACGGTATAATTTTTCGCTTCCGTTTCTTCTTTTAAAATGGCGCCAAATTTCTCAAGTAAATAGTCGCCTTGAATATGCCCGTAAAGATCGTTGTATTTTTTAAAATCATCAATGTCCAGTAAAGCAACGCTTAGTGGCTGCTCACTTTCCTTTGCGACAGCTAACTCTTTTTCTAAAAGCTCTTTAAAATACCCGTGATTATTGAGACCCGTCAGAAAATCCTTGTTTGCTTTTTCTGAAATGTCCTTAAATAATTGAAAATGCTGTTTAAATGCTAAGGATAATAGGAACGAAATACATGTAAACAGGAAGATACCAAGTAATTCCTCCGTCTGCATTAAAATGACTAATACGAGAGAGAGCATAAGAGTACCTAAGTACGTTGCAATCGTTTCTTTAATGACTCCGTTAAAAACTTCTACCAAGCTTTCAGAGGCATCTAATATGAAGTAAAGTCCAATTAACAGCAAATTAATCACAAAGTATACACTTAAAGAAATCACGTAAGAGAAGATATTTTCAATATGTATATTACCAATATGTCCACCAGTAAGTATAAATGAGTAAAAGGCACCACTAATCATTAAAGAGTAAATAGAGAAATTAAAAAGATGTTTCCACCATACAATTTTTCGTTGGGTAACTGCAAAAATAATCGAATGTATGATTAAAACATTTAAAGTGAAATGGACACCGAATAAAAAAAGACTTGCTAAATAAATCGAAGAATCCATCGAAAGGGAATTCCCCTTCGGAGGGAGTAAGATTGTGTAATGATTTAGAAGAAGAATTGATCCGGTAATTGCCGAAATCATAATCCATTCCATCGTAGAGTGCTGTTTGAAGTCGTTTAGGAATAAAAAGGAAATAATCCCTAATGTTGAAACAAGTGAAAGATATCGGTTAATGGGTGTCTTTACAATACTCATTTTCATCACTCACATGAATAAATTTAGGAGAAGTTTTTAAAAACTTCTCCCAATTATTATACTATTAAACTAACTTAAATCCAGATGTTAACGCAATAATTACCGAACCAATAATGATGGCATTGTACAATAAGCTTGTTAATTTGATACCGTGTTTTTGTTCATTTTTCATTATTTTTCACCTCCTTTCAAGGAGAGTGAAACGGACTTTGTTCCTTTTGCAAGTGGGTGATGAATCATAAGATGTTGTATAAAGAAGAAAATTCCAATGTTCATGATGATGTCGCCAATACTAATAATTTGTGTGCGGGGATAAGGCTTCGTGATGGGAATGATATCTCCTAAAATACCAAGATGAGTTGATGATGTTAACATCGTGTGCTTTGCATATAGTCCTTCTTTAAGAGCGGTTACATAACCTGGGTCCAGAACCGTAGCTGCTTCTAGCGAGACCGGCATTCTTCCACCATTCAAAACCATAACAAGAAAATTAAGAAAGACTCCTGCTAAAATTAATAGAAATCCAGAGTTCTTGCGGTTCAACCATAAAAAGATTAAACCAATCACATAAACTGCAATGTATATGGAACCGCTTACCTGCCCGAGCAATTTAAAGTGGTTTTGTAAAAAGAACACAATCAATTCAATTGCCAATAACAGTGGAAACATCCAACCCCACTTAAGCTTCAGGTGTGCTAGTGCTCTTACATTGCCTTTTCGTAAAAATCCGACAATAAAAGATAGAATAATTCCGTCAAATACCATAAAAAGTACCTGCCTATGATCATATTTTTATGGAACAATAGTAATATATCAATTTTCCAATTGAGTTAAAATATTCCTAAAATAATGATAAATGATGAAAAATGTTGAGAGCAAGAATATTTTTTTGGAAAAGGTAAAAAATGTGTCTTTTGACTTATAAAATTGACGATTTTTGTAAAAAAATCGCCTGTAAATAGGTCTATTTATGTCGTTTTGCGAAAAATACGAAACACGAAAAATCTTATGGCGGAAAAATAAACAGCTAGACCTGATTATTATTTGGAAGAATATTGCTAATTAAACCAATATATTTCTAGTCATTAGGAATCAAAATTGATTAAAATGAAGAAAACGATAGAGATATTTGCCTATCCATATGGTAAGTTATTAGTATTACAATCTTAAAAAGGGGAAAAACCTGATGACACGAAAATGGAAATGGCTGATTGCCTGTTCCTTTTTTCTTCTTTTCTTAAATGGAGTTGGATTTTTCGCTGTGCATTTCTTGAGCAGGTAAGAGATTTACGGTAAGTGGGGAAGGGGGAAGAAAGATGATGACAAACAATCTAACGAAGCCGCTTTCAAAAAAAATGCTGGCGGCCATCCTTACCATAACGCTTGGTGCTGAAATTGTTCTTTATTTTATGAGATACAGCTATTTGGCAGGTACTTTATATGATGCGATTATGGTCTCGTCTTTCTTTATTGGATGGAAATTGCATCACAGACTCGTTGACGAGACGAGTGGACGGCCGACAAGTCGCCAACGCGCCCTTCAATTTACCGGCGCCTTCCTTGTTTTTTTTATTGGGAGCACGATTATCAATATTTATTCGAATATAGCCTTCCCAGCCTTTAACAAGAATTACGATCAATATGTTCAAGTCTACACTGACCCGCAAACGACCATTGGCGGAGCCACTTCTACGTTTTTTTCGACGATTGATAGCGTCGGTTCTGATTTATATAATGATACACTTGCCGGACTCGAAGAAGTTTGGCGCTTAGGCTATATCATTCTTGTTCTGATTATTTGTAAAAAGATTTTCCCCCGCCGCTGGGAAAACGGCTCTAGGGATCTATTTATCCTATTCGCCCTATTCTTTACATCTATTCTCTTCGGCATCGACCATACATTGGATACTGTTCAAACATGGCCTGTCCGGATAGGCGCGATTGTAACCTTTGCCAATATGGGGCTGATTTTAGGACTGATTCTATTGTGGACACGAAGCCTCTGGGTGACGGTCATCGTCCACTCGGTTTACGATATTACGACCACCTTATCGTGGAATTATTTCCATTATGCTGTTGAAACCTTTGCCCTTGCCGCCTTTATTCTTCACCTTATTCTTTTAAAATTTGAAAAAACACAGCAGCCGCAATCCATAGAACTTACAGATTAAAGGGGATGCCACCTAAGGCATCCCCTGTTTTATTATTCACCATATACATAGGAATGTTTTTTATACCAATATTGAATGGTTCCATCCTCATACTTGTTATATTTAATTGAAGCTTTTTGAAATGCACGTATTAAACGATCCCTTTCTAGTTCCTTCTTTACATATAATTGGTTCAAAGATTGAAGACCCCCTTTTATTTGCAGTTCATCAAGATCTTGACGGATCTTTTGTTGCGCCTATTTGTATCGCAATATTTTGACGGGAACAGGTTTGTTTTTTTACCCCCATAAAATTCCCCGGTTGTATTTTTCTTACATAATCTCTAATATTATCTGAAATAATATTTAAAAACAGAATAAATGTAATCCTTAAATACGTGAATAAGGTAAATTCTTTTGAATTGTAAATGAGTATGAAAGGGATGGGTTAAATAAATAAATCGGATTCCATTACAATCATTCAGCTAATTCTGCTGTTTATGACGGCCATTGGGTTAAAGAATCATGTCATTATCATTCCTGCCTTAGTTCAAACAGCGGGAAGGGATGCTTGGATGAGTTGCATTTTAACATTTTTATTGACATTTGGTTGGATTCCCTTACTGCTTTATATACAGAAAAAAACGAATCAGGAGAAACTATTTGAGTGGATTCGAAAACGAAAATGGTCTGGAATTGGCTCGTTAATTAGTATAACTGTTATTCTTTTTCTTTCACTTGCAGTAGTCGTTACCTTAAAAGAAACTTTTACATGGGTAAAGATTGCGTTCTTGCCGGAGACACCGGTTTTTTTTATGATACTGCTTTTCATGCTGGCCTGTTGTTCTTTGGCAGCAACAAGTCTTAGAACGATTAGTATTGTAAATGTTTTTCTTTTATTTTTTATTGTTATTCTCGGGTTTTTTGTAGCCATAACTAATTTCCAAGTAAAACGATATTCATTACTCCTGCCATTTCTTGAGCATGGACCTATTCCTGTTTTCAAAAGTATGATTTTTCAGGCATCAGGTATGGTTGAAATGTTGGTATTTATTTTTCTTCAGCACAAAATCACCATGCCGATACGCTTTCGCCATTTTGTTGTAACTTCCCTTATCTTGACGGGGTTAACTATTGGTCCACTCTTAGGGGCCATTGCTGAATTTGGTCCTGTTGAAGCGGCAAATCAAAGATTTCCTGCATACGAGGAATGGGGTCTTGTATCGCTCGGACACTTTGTAGAACATATGGACTTTTTATCTATCTATCAATGGCTTTCTGGCACATTTATCCGTGTTTCCTTAATTTTCTTTATCATCAGGGAAATTTGCCCATTCGAGAAAAAGACTAAGAAATGGATTTGGAGTATTCTATTTTTTCTCATAATAGCACTGACGCTATGGCCGTTAAGTGATTTTGTTTTTTCGAGATTATTATTACATCTTCTTTTGCCGCTTACCTTTTGGGGGTTTTTTGCTTTATCGATTTTTCTGGGATTATTTGTCATGCTGTTTTCGAAAAAATCAGGGGGGGCAAAAAATGTATTTAAAGAAGGGAAAATCTAATAACGATGATAAATTGACAAATGGTTTATCTTTTAAGAAACAAACCAATCCACCTGATATAAATAGATTGCGTGAATTGTTTATAAAATCTCGAGATGTTCAGTTTGTATCTTATCAATTTAACCATTTCCCAGTTATGTTGATTTACTGCAGCGGTTTAATTAGCACTGACATGATGTATAATTCCATCCCACAGCGTTTGGAGGCGTTTTTTTCCCAGTTGCACAGTAAACCGACAAAAAAAGATATTCTGGAACGTCTTTACTTACCATCAATCGGTATGATTGAAACGGATGAGCAAGCCATTTCAGATATTTTTGCCGGAAAACTATTCTTAGATTTTGGTATAGACGGAACGATTTTTTCTGTTGATATTTCCGAACGCCCACAGCGAAAACCTGAAGAGACAAAAACTGAAGTGGATGTTTTAGGTCCACGTGATAATTTTATTGAAGATATTTCGATTAATATCGCATTAATTCGAAAGAGGTTAAGAACAGCCACCCTTGTGATTGAACCATTTGAAATCGGCAGGAGGACAAAAACAAAAGTTTCCGTATTGTTTATAGAGGATATTGCAGATAAAGAGATTTTTCAGCAAATTAAGAAAAAACTAGATGTTATTGATATCGACGGGCTTTTTAGCGGTACGCAATTAGAAGAACTGATCAATGAAAGCCCTTGGGCTATGTTTCCACGGTATTCATATACGGGAAGGCCTGATTTTGCTGTGCAATCACTATTAAAAGGAAGGTTTATTATTCTAATCGATGGAGTCACCTATGCCTATGTGACTCCAATCAATTTATTTTTTCTTTTAAAAGGCGGCGAAGATAAAGAAGTTTTCTATGCATTTAATTCTTTCCAGCGGCTAATGAGAATTACAGCAGTGATTATCGCAACATTACTTCCAGGTTTCTGGGTAGCACTAACTGCATTTCATCAGAATCAAATTCCCTTTACCTTTTTAGCTACAATTGTGGAATCAAGAAGAGGTGTCCCTCTTTCAACATCGGCAGAGGTACTATTGATGCTCTTAGTATTTGAAGTTTTTCGAGAGGCCGGGATGCGCCTTCCTATGGCAATCGGGCAAACCTTAAGTGTAATAGGAGGTTTAATTATTGGGGATGCTGCAATCAGAGCCGGTTTAACAAGTCCAGCAACACTTGTGGTAATTGCGGGGTCAACCATTGCTACTTTTACACTAGCAAACCAATCGTTAGGAGGGACAGTTTCACTACTTCGTTTTTTTGTTGTTATTCTTGTTTCCTTCTTTGGTTTTTTTGGTTTTTTCGTAGGACTTTACTTTATTCTTGTTTATGTTGCTAATATTCGAACATTTGGGGTTCCATATATGGGATTGGCTACCCGCATAGATGTAAAGAATATCTTAAAATCAATTATCCGTTTGCCTGACGCTATTATAAAAAAAAGGCCAAGTTTGCTTAACCCTAAGGATTCCAGCAGAAAAAGTGAGGATTCCCCGTGAGGCAGCAGATCAAAAGATGGCTGGTCATTTTGATGTCCTTGATCATGCTCCTACCTTTAGGTGGGTGCTGGGATACCTTTGAACCGGAGCGCATGGTGTATGCTTATGGAATGGCGGTTGATTACAAAAAAGGCCAATATATTGCTTATCTGCAAATGATAAACCTAGGACTCTTGGCAAAAACAGAGGTTAGCGGAGGGAACTCTGAAGAAAATGTCGAAGTTGGACGGGCCACAGGAAAAACAGTTGATCAGGCTATTTTTAATTTATACGGTAGTGCTCAAAGGAGAATCTTTTGGGGGCATCTTTCATATCTCATCTTAACGGAAGAAGCGTTAAAAAGTGATGGGATTAAATCGGTTGTGGATTTGTTAGACCGTTATCGCGAGACACGCTACCGGATTTGGTTTTATGCGACAAAAGATTCTCTCTCAGAAATATTGCTGAATACTCCCATCCTCGGAATGTCATCGGCATTATCGAGGATTAGTGACCCAAAAGCGACTTTTCAACAAAACTCTTTTATTCAACCAATTAACATGAGAGAGGTGCTGATTTCAATCGATGAACCCGTACATGAGGCAAGTCTTCCTGTCATCACAATTACGAAAGAAAATTGGATGACGCAAAAGAAGCCACATGAGTCTCTCAAGATAGAAGGAATCGCTGTCGTGAAAAGGAATAGACTTAAAGGGTTTGTCATGGGGAGCCAAGCTAATGGATTGAGATGGATGAATAAAAAAATGAAACGGAGCAACCTGACAGTTAAAGATAACCCTAAGAATATAGATGTGCTAGTTACAAATTTAAAAGTGAAGGTCAAGCCAGTCATTAGAAATAAAAATATTCAATTTGATGTAAAGGTAAAAGCTGATTCAGTGATTGATCATGTAGAACAAAACTTTAACCGTATTACTTTGGCTACTAAAATTGAAGAAAAAATTAAAAAGGAAATTATGGAAACATATCTCTATGGGCTTTCCATCGATGCAGATCTTTATCGATTAACAGAGGTTCTTTATCGGAAAAATGTACGTGTTTGGAAAATGGTGCAGCATCAAGGGAAGGTTCCGCTGAAAAAGGACTCACTTCGGAACATTCAAGTAAAAATAGATGTAATTCATGGTGAAAAACAGCGAGACAAACCAACATTATAATAATTCATACCGTTTGATAATAGTGACCTGTTTAAGAAAATGAGAAAAAACGAGACTTTTTGCCCAAGAAGTCTCGTTTACGCACTAGAAACTTCCTTTCATTATGTAAAATATTTTGAGTGTATACTGTAATAATAACCCAATTAGCATATGGAAAAAAGAACCTTTCCTATTTTTCCCTACAGCAATATTTTATTTTTCTATGGTTCCCTCAGTTGCATCTAAAAATGATAGAATAATATTCAAATATAAACTAGTGGAGGGAACCGAGTTGAAATATTTATGGTCAGTGACCTTGATGCTGCTTTGCGTGTCATGGATGGGAACGGCTGCCTCTGCAGACGAGTTAAACACCAACACGAACCTACCAAATACAAATATGGAAACCAATGCATTTCATGACCAGGAATTAATCGTTAAATTCAGCTTGAATCTCTCGAAAGCGGAAAGAAATGCCATCCTGAAACAAGTGAATGGAACAGAAGAAGATCATTTAGGGGATGGAGATTTTTCTTTTATCAAATTTCCTAACGGGACGGATTTAACGAAAGCTGCCCAAAGATTATTAGCGCAGAAAAAGATTATTTGGGCAGAACCAAACTATAAGGTGAAGAGCACCTATATTCCTCAAGAACCTGACTACTCAAAACAATGGTATTTAAATAAAATTCAAATGCCGAAAGCGTGGGACATTACAAAAGGATCATCACAAATTAAAGTCGCTGTTATTGACGATGGAGTACAGCAGGACCACCCTGATCTGAAAGGGAAAATCGTCAGCCCTTTTAATGCGGTAACAGGAAATGCACGGTACACACCCCATGAGCATGCAACCCATGTAGCCGGAATCATCGCCGCCAGCTTTAATAAAACGGGAATTGCAGGGATCGCTCCTAATGTAAAAATTATGCCAATCAATGTATTTGACGGGGAGGAAGCTAGTGATTATGCGGTTGCCCTTGGGATAAAATACGCCGTAGAGCACCATGCAGATGTTATTAATATGAGCCTGGGAAGTCCAAACTATAGTGTTCTTTTAGACTATTATGCGAACTATGCAAAGTCTAAAGGGGTTATCCTGATTGCTGCTGCAGGAAATGATGGAACCTTTACAAAAACGTATCCTGCCGCACTGAATTCTGTAGTAGGAGTGGGTGCAACAAGCAGCTCCGACCATGTTGCCTTTTATTCAAATAAAGGGAGCTTTGTTGATTTCACTGCACCAGGAAGTAATATTTTTTCCTCCATCAATGGAAGTTCTTATGCACCCTTAACGGGTACATCGATGGCATCTCCTGTTGTATCAGGTGTTGCTGCTCTTATTCGTTCAAGGAATCCGTTTTTAACTCCCGATCAGGTTGAAAGTGTTATGAAGCATTCAGTCATTGATTTGGGGGCAAAGGGAAGGGATGACTATTATGGATACGGCAGGATTGACGCCTATAAAGCTGTTTCGAATACATCATCCCCAAAGGCAAAAATATCGGCGCCTAAAACCTTTACGATGACGGGGAAAAATAAAGCTGCACTCTCTTTAAAGCTTCCGGGTCATGCGAAGGTTACCGTGACTATCCAAAATTCAAGCGGACAAACCGTGAGGGAAGTGTTGAACAAAAAAGTATCCGGAACGAAGCAAACGGTCGTTTGGGACGGGAAAGCAGCGAATGGAAAATTTGTTTCAACAGGCGCTTATAATGCAGTGGTAAAAGCATCAAACAGACGAGCATCTCTTTCAAAAACAACTCCGATTCAGGTTATGAACCATACGTATGCGGCTATTTTGGTAAAAGGAGATTATACTTTTTCACCTAAGGCTGGAAAAACCGTTAAGATCCCATATGAGTTAACTCAGAAAGCAAAGGTTACAGCTGTTGTAAAGGATAAAGCCGGCCGCGTCGTCAAAAAAATCATAACAGCGAAAACCGTACCAACAGGAAAGCACTCGTTCAAATGGGACGGTAAAAATGAAAAAGGGAAACAAGTGAAGGATGGAGCTTATTCCTTAAGAATGTCTCTGGTCGATATGCATAAGAAAAAAGGAAAAACGAAAAAGGTTTCTATTAAAATAGATACGATTCGTCCATCCGGAAATCTAACACTTACATCAACCGTATTTAAGATGGACACGAAAAACCGTACAAGCGCCACATTAAAAGGAACGGAAACAGCCAAGGTTCATGTATTTGTTATCGATGAAAAAGGAAAGATTGTAAAACAATTATTCTATAAACAAGTGAAAACCGCCACCTTCATCTGGAATGGAATGAATGCTAAGAAGCAATTTGCTCCTGAAGGAAGCTACCGATATCTTATCCAGTTAAAGGATGCAGCGGGGAATTTTTCAACCCTCAAAAGTAAATACTTTATGTTACAAGATTGGCGTGTACCGACCATCCAGGCAGCAAAGGATGTTACTTCAACTGTACAAGATTTGAAACCTATTGGTTATACATTAAGTAAAGCAGGACAGATAACCATTGACATTACTCAAGGGGAAACATTCATCAGATCTATTAAAAACAATTCTGATGAAAATCTAGGAGGTCAATCGTTCCAATGGGACGGAACAAATAGCAGCAATCAGATTGTCACCAGCGGTGATTACCAATTTAAAATCACGATTGTGGACAAATATGGGTTGACACAAATCTTTACAGGAATCATTAATATCAAATAAAAAAACGAGGGTCTCCGTCTAGGAGCCCTCGTTTTTTGATGCTATTTTAAATCTAATTGTGCTCTTAGTTCTTTTTGAAGTCTTTGTTTTTCCTGATCGGAAACAATGAAATAATAGATTCCATTTATTTTTGTACCATTTCCTTTTATACTCATTTGATTCACATTTGCTGCGGCACTCTTATAATTTTTTTGAATATCCATCATTTGATCGAACGAAAGATTTGTTCTTACATTGCTACCTAATGCAGAAAAAATATCCTGGTATTTTGTAAGCGAGGAAAGACTTGCTCCTTCTCGTAAAATTCCTTGAATAATTTCACGTTGGCGAATTTGACGGCCAAAATCCCCACGAGGGTCATCATGTCTCATTCGAGTATAGGCTAGCGCCTTCTTACCATCTAACGTTACTGGACCCTTAGGGAAATGGTATCCACCTTGGCTAAAGTCCAAATCATTGTTTACTGTGATTCCGCCAACAGCATCAATAATATTCTTGAAAGCTTCCATGTTTACTTTTATATAGTAATCAATCGGAATGTCCAAAAAGTTTTCAACTGTATTCATCGCCATTTCTTCGTTTCCGAAGGCGTAGGCATGATTGATTTTATCCACCGTTCCATGGCCGACAATTTCTGTTCTCGTATCACGTGGAATACTTAGCATTTTGACTGAATTATTGTTAGGGTTTACTGTTAAAACAATCAATGTATCGGAACGGCCTTTATCACCTTTGCGTTGATCAACGCCGAGCATAAGTACGGAGAAGGGTTGCTTATCTGTAAGTGAGACCTCTGCTTCCCGTTTATCCGACTTTCGATCCAAAGGCTGATGCATCGTTTCGACAGCATTCGTTAATGATTTATATACTGAAAATCCATAGATACCAATACCGACTAAGAGGACCAACAACACAATTCCAGTGACACGGAGCCATTTTTTCTTCTTTTTATGATTACTAGCTCTCATTTAAATTTTCCTCCAGTATTTAATTTTTAAAACAACTACTAGAATAACAGATTCCTAAGGATTAATATACAAATAATTGAAATTAGAGAGAGTTAGACGCGTTTTTTGGGGGGAAGCAGGCACTAATAACTCTTATAAATGCAAAAGATATTTGCGGTTAGTTATAACTTTTCATTATAACACTATAAAACTAAAAAATATAAAATTTCTTATTAAAATAATATGAAAATAAAGTAAATTTTTACAAAATACTCTATTATTCTTGCTTAAATCCTAGTAAAATAGTCTTGCAATACAAAATACTATGTCGAAGGGCGGAAGATGTGTGAAGAGAAAGATAAAAAGAAACATGAAAAGGCATTTGTTAAACAGTTCTATTGCAACGGCACTAGCTCTTACAACAGTTCCACTGAATATTTTTCCACATTCTGCTAAGGCAGCAGGAACTTCTGAGAGTACGGTAAAACTACGATTCTTAGAAACCACAGATTTGCATGACAATGTAATGGATTATGATTACTATCAAGATACACCGACGATTGATTATGGACTTGACAGAACAGCCAAGCTAATTAAACAAGCAAGATTAGATAAAATGAATACGGCTGATGAAAATAGTCCTACATACGAACAAAACTCCATGTTATTTGATGCTGGTGATTTGCTTCAAGGAAATCCGATGGCTGACTATGTAGCAAAGGTTAAAGGACTAGGTGATACAGAAGTTCACCCAATGTTCAAAGCTATGGATATCCTCAAATATGATGCTGGTATTGTAGGTAACCATGAATTTAATTATGGGTTAGACTATTTAAAAAATGCATTACAGGAAGCTCCGTACAAAGTTGTAAACGCTAACATTTATAAAGACGATCATGACAGTGATCCAACGAATGATGAAAACTATTTCACTCCGTATCAAATCATCGACAAAGTGGTTAAAGATGAAACGGGGAATGAACAAACGATTAAGGTTGGGGTAATTGGATTTGCACCACCACAAATCATGCAGTGGGATAAGGATAACCTATCCGGAAATGTAATCACAAAGGATATTGTTAAGTCAGCAGAAAAATTCATACCAAAAATGAAAGAAGAAGGTGCAGATGTTATCGTGGCCATCGCCCACTCTGGTTGTGATGTGGCAGCAGATGGACAAGAGGACGCTGAAAATGCTGTTTATTCTTTAGCGAAAGTTCCAGGTATTGATGCCCTGCTTTTCGGACATGCACACGTAAACTTCCCGGGTGATGCGTCATTTAAGGATGTTCCAGGTATTGATAATACCACTGGAAAAATTAACAATGTACCGGCAATGGAAGCAGGATTCTGGGGTAATAACCTAGGGGTAATGGATCTTACTCTAGATAAAGTAGATGGGAAATGGACAGTTACAAACTCTAATGCTGCGCTTAGACCGCTTACCAAGACTGTAAAGGACAGTAATGGTAAGGATGTTAAAGTCTCTACTGTCGATGGTCCAGACCAAGAAATTGTGGATGCAGTAAAAGAATACCATGATGGTACACTTAATTATGTTCGTGGAAAAATCGGTGAAACAGCTATTCCAATGCATAGTTATTTTTCACGTGTAATGGATGATCCGTCTGTCCAAATCGTAAATAACGCTCAGACAGAGTATGTGAAAAAATGGATTGAAACAAAAAATCCTGACCTTAAAGATATCCCAGTCATCTCTGCAGCAGCACCGTTCAAGGGCGGCCGTGGCGGTGTAACAGACTATACCAACATCACAAAAGGCGACCTTTCTATTAAGAGTGCAAATGACCTATATTTGTTTAACAATACCCTTAAGGCTGTTAAACTAACAGGCGCTCAAGTAAAAGAATGGTTAGAATTTTCTGCGGCACAATTCAAAACAATTGATCCAAATAAAGAAGGTAATCAAGATGTACTTGATTATAACTTCCGTCCTTATAACTTTGACGTGATCGATGGTATCAAATATCAAGTAGATGTAACAAAACCGCCTAGATACGATTACAATTCTACGACAGGAACTGTCATAAATCCGGATTCACATCGTATCATTAACTTTACAATGATGGACGGTACCCCGATTAAAGACGACCAAGAATTCATTGTTGCTACAAACAATTATCGTGCAAGCGGAGGCGGAAACTTCCCAGGATTAATTGGTGGAAAAGCTGAAGTGGTGGTTGATTCTCCATACGAAAACCGTCAAATCTTAATGGATTATATTAAAGCTCAAGGAACCGTTAATCCAGTAGCGGACAATAACTGGAAGATTGCTCCGGTTGGTGGAACAGCAAAAGTGACATTCCATTCTTCTCCAAGTGCATTAACATATCTAAACCAGACTCCAAACGTTAAAGATCTTGGAGCATCGACAACGAAAGATGGTTATGAAACCTATGAACTTGACCAAAATGTTCACGTTCAATTACTTGGTATTAACGACCTTCATGGACAATTAGATTATTCTACAAAGGTAGGTGGACAGCCTGTTGGCGGAATCCAATACCTAGCTGGTTATTTAAAAGAAAGAGAAGCCACAAACCCATCTAATACATTATTAGTTCAAGCTGGTGATGCTGTTGGTGCGAGCCGTCCTGTTTCGGCATTATTGCAAGATGAGCCAACCATTCGCTTCTTAAATGAACTTGGTTTTGATGTTGGTACAATTGGAAACCACGAGTTTGATGAAGGCGTTGCTGAAATGAAACGTTTAATCTACGGTGGAGAGCATCCAAAAACGGTTGAGAAGTACGGTAAATTTGAAGGAGCAAGCTTCCCATACGTGGCAGCAAACGTTGTAGATGAAAAAACAAATGAGTTAATTTTGCCTCCATATACAATAAAAGAAGTGGATGGAGTGAAAATTGGTTTCATTGGTGTTGTTACAACTGAAACTCCAAGCATTGTAACGCCAAGCGGTGTTGCTGGGGTTAAGTTTACTGATGAAACAGAAGCTATTAACAAATATGCAAAGGAATTAGAAGATAAAGATGTTAAATCTATCGTTGTTCTTGCGCATGATCCGGGAAAATCCGCAACTGATGGTTCGAATCCAACCGGTAAGGTTGTTGATATTGCTAAAGCGGTTGACCCTGAAGTTGATGTAATTTTTGGTGCTCACGACCATCAGTATTTAAATTCAACAGTAAAGGATAACACTGATAAAGAGAAACTTCTTGTTCAATCGTATTCTTATGGAACAGCATTCTCTGATGTAGATTTAACGATTGACCCTGTTACACAAGATATTGTAACGAAAAAGGCGCAAATTCAAACAACATTCCAAAATCCAGAGCATCTTGATGCAAAAGTTAAATCAGAGCTTGATAAATACTTAGCTGATATTGCTCCAATCACTGGTGAGATAGTAGGAACTGCATCAGCTCCGATTTCGAGAACTCAAAATGGCGCTGGGGAATCTCCAATGGGTAACCTCATTGCAGATGCCATGCGTGCGAAAACCGGCACTCAATTTGCCTTCATGAATGTTGGAGGTGTACGTGATGAGATTAAGCAGGCTGGAGATATCACATGGGGCGATTTATTTGCCATTCAGCCGTTTGGAAACGATATCGTCAGCGAAAAAATTACTGGTGAACAAGTAAGAGCATTAATTAATGAACAGTTCCAAGCTGACAGATACCGGATAATGCAAATCTCCGGTCTAAAATACACTTGGTCTGATAAACTGCCAATAGGACAAAAAGTGGTAGATATCTACCTTCCAGATGGTTCAAAAATTGACCCTAAAGCTGTGTACTCTGTAACGGTAAATAACTTTATGGCCGATGGCGGCGATGGATTTACAGTTCTTAAACAAGGTACTGAGCGTACCACTTGGTCTTCAGACCTTGATGCATTAGTGGAGTATGTAAAAGCACAAAAACATCCAATTTTTGCTCAAATTGAAGGTAGAATCACGATTGATTCTACAGCGCCGGAAGCTCCTGTTGTAGATGACGTAAATGATCAATCTACAAGTGTGACTGGAAAAGCTGAAGCGGGTGCTACAGTTAAAGTGAAAGCAAACGATGTATTGCTAGGTACTTCTGTTGCTAAAGAGGATGGTACTTTCAATGTAACAATTGATGTTCAGAAGGCGGGCACTGAATTAACAGTAACTGCAACCGACGGTGCATTAAATGTTAGTGCCGGGACAACAGTAACGGTTAAAGATGTAACTGCACCAGAAGCACCAGTAGTTAATGAAGTGAAAAATGCTGATAAAAAGGTAACAGGCAAAGCTGAGGCTGGCTCTACAGTTACAGTATCAAATAGTAAAGAAGTTCTCGGCAGTGCTTCTGCTAGCAAGGATGGCAATTTCTCTGTTTCTTTAAAATCAGCACAAAGAGAAGGTACCGTTTTAAAAGTTGTCGCCACTGATGCTGCCGGCAACAAGAGTGAACCAACTAATATCACAGTAGGTGATAATACTCCACCTGCAGCTCCTGTTGTTAACGATGTAACAGAATTTGATAAGAAGGTTACTGGTAAAGCATCAGATACTTTCAAAGTCATTGTAAAAGTCGGCACGAAGGAATTAGGATCTGACGTAGTTGATAAATATGGAAGCTTTAGTGTTACTTTAAGGGCCGCACAAAAAGCAGGAACAGTTTTAACTGTGGTCGCTGTTGACAAGGCGGGTAATGTAAGTAAAGCAACTACTATAACAGTTTTAGACAAAACAGCCCCGAAAAAGCCTGTAGTCAATAAAGTAGATGATAATGACAAAAAGGTAATCGGTAAAGCAGAAGCTGGTTCTAAGATTACTGTTAAAACAAGTAGAACAGTATTGGGTTATGGTGTTGCAGATAAGAATGGAAGCTTCACGGTTACATTAAAAGCAGTGCAAAAAGCAGGAACAGTCATAACGGTTACTGCAATTGATAAAGGTAAGAACGTAAGTCCTGTTGCAACAATAACGGTAGTAGATGATACGAATCCGAAAGCTCCTTCTGTTGATAAGGTTACAGCCAAGTCAACAAAGGTAAGTGGTAAAGCGGAGCCTGGCACAAAAGTAACCGTAAAGGTTGGCAATAAAGTCCTTGGTTCAGATATTGCCGACAAAAAAGGTAAATTCTCTATTAAAATTAAGAAACAAAAAGCAGGAACAGTTTTAGCTATTACTGCAAAGGATAAAGCTGGAAACGTGAGTAGTGCCAAAAAGGTAACTGTAAAGAAATAAGATTCTGTGGAAGACCCCCTGAAGCTAATTCAGGGGTCTTTTTGGGCAAGAATTCACCTTTATTTGTAAAAATTATTAGAATATTAGTGTGAATAAAGTGGGAAAAAATGCTAAAATAATAGGTGTTTAGAATGATATAAGGGGGAGAGAAGAAGTGAAAAAGAGAAAGATATTCGTATCATTCATCATTCTTTTATTAGCATTTTCCTACACAATTAGTCCGGCATTTGCTAAGGGGGAAATTTCTACGGCCCGATTTAAAAAGATGGCTGATCCCGTTTCGGAGGTTGAACCAAATAATAGCATGGGAGAAGCGAATCAAATTAAGCCTTCCGATGACGTTTCTGCGGTCTTAGCGGATGATGAGGACACAGATTATTACAAGATTGATATTCTACGAAAAGGCACCATTACATTACTGACTTATCTAGGAGATTATGAGTGGGATAACAATCAATATTCACAGGATTATAGTTTCAGTTTGTACGATATGAATGGTAATCAGATTGCAACAAGTGAATTTCTTTACGATGAAGAATATGGGTCCTATCAAGGAATGCAGCTCTCCTTAAATAAAGGGACCTACTATATTTCTGTAAAAACAAATGGCTATTCTTCGATTTGGAACGAGTCTTATTATTTGTGGAATGATATTACCTATGACCCAGATTTTACTCTAAATCCCATCAATGCAAATTACCCATCACCACAAATTGAGCGAAAAACTATTACCATTCAGGCTAGTGCAAACAAAGCGGGGCTTGAGTATCAATTCTCTGTTCAGGGCAAGGTTGTAAAAGGATATAGTACTTCAAGTGTCTATCAATGGACCCCGACCGCACCGGGTACCTATAAAATAAAAGTAGAAGCACGAGACCCACAATTCCGGGCTGCCATCGCCCAAAAGGAAATGTCGTATACCATTACAGCCTATAAGCCGGATTTTGCAATTACTTCGTTTGCGCCAAA
Organism: Neobacillus cucumis; assembly: GCF_016107705.1. The sequence continues at coordinate 390,530 of NZ_JAEHGC010000003.1, read as the reverse complement.
CATGAAATCACCATATCTAACGGGTAAAACAGTTACATTTACAGCAAAAACAAATAAAACAGGTCTACAATATCAATTTTCTATCAATGGAAAACCTGTACAGGTATTTGGGACAAACAGCAGCTACAAATGGAAACCGACAAAAGCAGGTAATTATGCCATTAAGGTTGAGGTTCGTAGAGCTCAATACCCAAATCGAGTTTTGTCAAAGCAAATAAGTTATCAGATTGTGGATGGCAGGGTATACGTAACTTCCTTAAAAGCAAACCTATCGTCTCCCCGTCCAACCTCAACATCAATCAGGTGGACAGCGAAAGCCAAAGGGGCCAATCTCCAGTATAAGTTTAGCGTCTATCAAAATAAAAAATGGAAAACGATCAAGAACTATTCTTCGAAAAACTATGCCTACTGGAAACCAAAAACGGCTAGTTCCTATAAGGTAATGGTAACGGTCAGAAGCAGTTTATCGAAAAAAACTGCGACAAAAACGGCAAGCTTTACAATCTATAAGCCTTCCTACTTTTCAACACCAACATTAAAAGCAAATAAAGGGTTAAAAAAGCCGGCAAATACCCATTTTACGTTTACAGCAAAATCCTCTGGAAAATATCTTGAATATCGTTTCAGAGTTTATGATGGCTATTCTTGGTACACCGTAAAGGATTATTCAAGTAGTAGAACTTTATCATGGACTGCATATCTATCTGGGAAATATACGGTAGCAGTTGATGTTCGGCAAAAAGGAACGAAAAAAGTTAAGACGAAGAAATTGTACCTTGATATAAGGGAAACTCCTAATGGATCCTTTAATGCCAACTATGATATCTATTATAATTACGGGTATTTAACGGTTACAAATTATGGTTATAGTAATTTAAAAGTAACGAAACTTCAATTTCTTACAGATGGAAAGGTAGTTTACACAAATTACCCTAAGAACTGGATAACAGTCGGGCGGACTTATCAAACCTATTACTTTTATCCTAAAAAGTCAGTCACGAACTTTACCTATAATAGCGTTATAAAGGTTTATTATACTTATGATGGATTGAGTTATACGTCCTACCTGTACAGATAACCAAAGGGTGTCCATCGGGCACTTCTTTGTTTTTTTGTTAGTAAAATTCAGGTAAATGTAAAAGATAATTGCTATACTAAATCTATTAAGGTTAAAATCAATATAGTAATTTGAATTTAATGGATAAATAGATCCTTTTTGTGAATATTTAATTATGAGTGTCGTTACTTTTTATAGTGAGGTGTTTTTTATGACGATTTTAGTTACTGGAGGAGCGGGATATATAGGAAGTCACGCTGCTGTTGAACTTTTGGAAAATGGATACGATATTGTAATTCTGGACAATTTGTCCAACAGTCAAAAGGAATCAATCAATCGTATTAAAGAACTGACAGGAAGAGATTTTCCTTTTTGTGAAGTTGACATTTTGGATCGCGATGCTCTTGATCAACTATTTAGTAATTACAATTTTGATGCAGTTATGCATTTTGCCGGGTTAAAAGCAGTTGGAGAATCAGTCGAAATTCCATTAAAGTATTACAATAATAATATAGTCGGCACAATTAATCTATGTGAAACTATGGCAAAACATAATGTGAAGAAACTAGTTTTTAGCTCATCAGCCACAGTTTATGGGAACCCGGAGAGAGTACCGATCGATGAATCCGCTCGTTTAAATGCAACCAACCCATATGGACGGACCAAATTAATGATCGAGGAGATTTTAAGGGATTTAAATGTTTCTGATTCTACCTGGAGAATTGCTTTATTGCGATACTTTAACCCGATTGGTGCACATGAGAGCGGCAGAATTGGAGAAAACCCAAGTGGGATTCCGAATAATTTAATGCCATATATTTCACAGGTTGCTGTAGGAAAAAGAGAAAGGCTTTCCGTTTTCGGTAATGATTATGAAACGCACGATGGCACAGGAGTCAGAGATTATATTCATGTGGTTGACCTTGTAAAGGGGCATCTGAAGGCTCTACAATACTTGGATCAAAATGAAGGAATCGAAACTTTTAATTTAGGTACAGGGACCGGATATAGTGTTCTAGATATCGTGAATACTTTTAAAAAGGTTACTGCCCAAGAGATTCCTTATTCAATTACCGACCGGCGTCCTGGGGATATTGGGGTCTGCTACGCAAATCCTGAAAAAGCAGAAAAAGTACTTGGCTGGACAGCAGAAAAAGACTTAGAAGAAATGTGTCGAGATACATGGAATTGGCAATCGAAAAATCCGAATGGGTATGATATTTAATTAGGTTAAACTTTTATAACTAAATCAACATTAGGGTGTTCCAAAATGATTGTTTTGGGGCGCCCTTTTTTACTGCCGTTTTTGTTCGCCTTCGAATTGATTCTGAGTAGACTATACTAATATATGGATATTTTTGATAGAATTATAGTGTATATAGACTATAGAAAGGATGAGGAAAAGGTTGAAGATAGGACGTTTTTTAAAAGGAATTATAGCCATATTCATGATTGCTGCTTTAATGCTGCCAGCTCAACGCGCAAGTGCGGCAGAATTAACTGCCCAGAAGGATTTTTCAAAAAAGGCAGCAGCAGAATTAAATCGATACATAAAAAAGGCTGGAGGGACAGTGACCCTTCAATACCAAGATTTAATAACGGGTGACAGCTTGCAAATTAGAGGGAAAACAAGCGGCCGGGCCGCCAGTACGATTAAACTTCCGCTCACCCTCTATATCATGGAGCAGGCATCTAAAGGAAAAATCAACCTAAATCAAAAGCTGACATACAAAAAGCATCATTATTATGGTGGTAGCGGCGTGATTCAATATCAAAAGGTGGGAACCCGTTACACAATTCGTGACCTAGTTAAAAAAGCGATTATCTACAGCGATAATATTGCTTTTATTATGTTAAAGGAACGGGTCGGCCAGGGGAATTTTATTAAATATATGAAAAGCCTTGGCGGTAAATATACCTATCCAAATGGACAAAATTTAACCTCTGCTAATGATTTAAAGATTTATGCTAAAGAGCTCTACCAATTCTCGAATAAGAGTAAATATGGCAAGGAGCTTGTCGGATATTTGAAAAAGACGATTTATAATACAACGATTCCACGCGGGATCAAGGGAGTTTCAATTGCCCATAAAGTAGGCATGATCCCGATGTATAAGGTATATAACGATGTGGCGATTGTCTATCATCAGCAGCCCTTTACGTTAGCCATAATGACAAAAAATATTTCCTATGAAAAATCTCAAAGAGTAATAGCCGATCTTGCCAAAATTGTTTATAAGTATCACAAAGCAAAAACAGCTGTGAAATATTTTAAGAGTAAAACAGATGTTACGGTCTACCAAAAAAGGTCAAAAACAACTGCAATCGGCAAACTGAAAAAAGCTGAAACCTTTAAGATTACTTCTAATCAAGGTTCTTGGTACGGAATCAAATTTGGCACAGGAACAGGATATATCGAGAAGAAGTCGGTAACAGCAATCAAAATTCCAATTAAATTGAATTGGACCACATCTTCCCAAAAGGCAGGGACCATTGAAATGAATCAAGATGTAAATGTTCTCAGCCAGCCAACTGGCGGCAAGGTTATCGGTGTCCTGAAAAAGGGTCAAGAATGCTATTTTTCTAGACTGGAAAACAATGTTTACATGATTGACCTAGGCGGAAGAGTGGGGTATATAGCAAGCAAAGATGTAACTGTTGCTCCAGCAATAAGTAAATGAAACTAGTCCTAGTATTCCTTTAAAAAGAAGCAAGCAGGCACTGCTAATAGTGGAATCAAGAACATAAAAATAGGAGTATATGACTTATGAGGGGGAAGGACCATGGTTAAAAGGTCTTCATCGGTTCTGTTTGCCATACTACTGATATTGAGTAAGGAATTTTTTTCTACTCCTGTTTCGTATGCAGCTGAACATCATTCTAGTAAGGTTGTCTATCTAACCTTTGATGATGGACCCAACCAGTATACTCCTAAAATTCTTGATATTTTAAAGAGGAAAAAAGCTTATGCCACTTTCTTTTTGATTGAAGGAAATATTAAACGGAATCCTAAAACCGTAAAACGCATCATTAACGAAGGCAATTATCCGGGGCTGCACAGTGTATCCCATAGCATAACAAAACTCTATCGAGGCAGTTCTAAAAATGTTGCGATTGAAATGGAAAAGACAAGACAGACTCTGCTAAAGGTTGCCCATTTTAATAGCCATCTTACAAGAGTTCCGTATGGAAGCAAGCCTTATATGACAATGCCCTTCCGGGATGCCTTGGCTGTAAAGGGCTTTAAAATGTGGGATTGGAATATTGATACGCTAGATTGGAAGTATAATAGAACAAGTCCTGGCACCATCACTTCGAGGGTGAAATCAGGACTTGCCGGTAAAAAAGGTCCGATTGTCATCCTGTTCCACGATTCAAGAGGGACTGCACAGCAGCTGCCGATCATTATCGACTATCTTCGAAAAAAAGGCTATACCTTATCGGTTTATAATCCAAAGCATCATATTGTGATGAATTTTTGGGGAGATATGAGGTTTTAAAAATATTTTAAGTAATTAAGATGATAAAGCTGGCCGGAATGGATGAAGTCCATCCAGCTAACTGTAATAAAAAATACTAATAAAAAGGAAGTTAAGGAATGAATAAGAAATTATTTGCAAGTTTAGTAGTAGTTGGAGTTTTAGTTAGTGGAATGTTTGGTGGATTTGTTAAGAAAGCAGAAGCAGCAACTGTAACAATACCAGTAGGTTCAACTTTCTTTGGGGATATTTGGTACAACAGTTACTACAAAGTGCAAGATTCTAAAGGTAATACTATAAATGCAAAAACAACTACATCCACTACTCTTACAGGCACTATTACCATGACCAATAACATTTCATATGGTACTGTCTCTTTCGTAGACTATGACAAAGATGCAAAGAAAATTTACAAAGTACCAACAAGCACACAAGCTTATAAGACTGCAAGTACCTCTTCTAAGCTAACTGCTAAAAATTATCTAGGAAAAACAGTTAATGTAAAAGTACCTGCTGGCAACGTTATGACAAAGATCAATACTTATTGGACCAAAGACTCATTCAAGTATACTGACTATGTAAAAGTAAAAGGCAAATGGATAAAACAAACAAAGACTGCAACCATATACGTTCCATCTAAATACGTTAAAGGTTACACTTCTTATTTTTGGAAAAAGTACACAAAGAAAAGAACGGGATACTTTTTTACACCTGTCAAAAACGGGATTACTTTAGAAGAGTATAACCTTCTTAGAGATGGAATGACTTTTGGAATGTCTTATAATGCTGTGGTAACACTTACAGGTGAAAAAATGATTTTAACTTCTAAAAGCTCAAAAGATGGTCATTCTTATAAAAGTTATGAATGGGAATATGATGTAGTAAAAGATAATAATTGGATTTGGAAATGGGTTTTATTGGACTTTAAGGATGGAAAGCTGGTCTTTAAACATCAATCTGGCTTATATTAAATAATTCTCATAATATAATCATAAACCATCTTCAGGGAGTAAAGGGTTCCGTGTTGAGGTACTTTTTCAAAAATAATGCACAAAATGACAAGTGAATTGCATAAAAACAGAAAGAAACTCATCGGCTTTTGACGGGTTTCTTTTTGTGTAAAATATTTTAAAATTATTATTGCCTGTACAAGTTATTCAACTAAAGGGGCAGGATAGTTTAAGAAGGGTTATTTGAAATTCTATGTAAAAAGGTAAACTTTTAATAAAAGCTATTAGTTAGCCTTTTTGTTATGGTTAGTGGAATCGTTTTATTTTAAAAAACCATAAATTTACTATATAGTATAATATTGGATGCGTATGGTATGATGTAGGTAATTGGAAAGGGGGAGTTGAAGATGAAAAAATACATAAAATTTGGACTGTGCATGGCTATTGTGTTTGGTTTGTTGTTTGGTACATTTCAACAGTGCACTTTAGCAGCAGGTAGCAAAAAGATACTAAAATACGAATTTATTAACGGTTTAGTCACATTCAAGCAAAATAAGAAGTATGGCATGATGGATAAAAAAGGGAAAGTTGTAGTTCAGCCCATTTATCAGCAGATTGATCAGTCAAAACGCACCAATTTAATCCGGGTAAAAAAGAATAATCTTTACGGTTTTATCAATCAAAAAGGTAAAGTATTGGTGAAGCCTCAGTATAATTACGCCGATGTGGGCTTTGAAAGTCCAATCCTTGTCGTTATAAATAAAAAATATGGCTTTATCAGTACTAGCGGTAAAACGATAGTAAAACCAAAATATGATGAAATCAGTAATTTTAATAGTGGTATCGCCTATTTTATAATTAATGGTAAGTACGGAGTCATAAGCAGCAAAGGGAAAATTATCCTTCCGGCAACTTACGAGAAAATCAATTATATCACTGGCGGTGTGATCACCATCTGTCAGAATAAAAAATATGGCTTGCTCGATAAACAGGGAAAGGTGATCGTAGAACCAACCTATCAAACTATCGGATCATTTGAGCATGGACTCGCCCGCATCAAGTTGAACGGAAAAACCGGCCTGATCGACACAAAAGGAAAAATTATTGTCGAGCCTAAATATGATCGGATTGGTTCATTTTTCAACGGGGCTGCTGAAATTGTTTTAAATGGTAAATCAGGATTTATAAGATCGAATGGAACGATAATTTCTGAACCCATTTTCGACTCTGTTTATGTGTTTAGAAATAGTCTGGCAACAGTGGTCCAGGATGGGAAGATAGGGTATTTGTCTAAAACAGGGAAAATGGTCATCCCGGCGCAGTTCGAAACAGAGTATGCAATGGAAAATGATACACCAGAATTTTGGCAAAAAGCTGCAGTAGTGATTAAAAACGGTAAATATGGGGTCATAGATACACAGGGGAAAGTTTTGGTTGATTTTACCTATGACTGGATTGGTTCGTTTAACAAATATGGCCTAGCCATTATCTATAAAGATCAAAAATATGGCTTTATCACTGTCGATGGGAAAGTAGTCGTGGAGCCAAAATATAATTATCTAAAACTCCCAACCTATGCGGATGGTGAATTTAGCGGTGATTTTGTTATTTTTAAAGAAAACAACAAAGAAGGCGCCCTTAATCGTAAAGGCAAGGTGATCATTAAGGCCAATTATGACCGTCTTGTTCCTTATGAGCATAAGGGTCTCATTCGGGTGGAGGTAAGCGGCAAATACGGATTGCTTAGCGCATCGGGAAAAGTCTTGTTAAAACCAAAATATAATGATATCGACCTGTTCTATAAGCAAAATTATTATTTAGCAGCGATTAATTATAAAGGGAAATACGGTTTTGTTAACGACAAGGGAAATATCGTGATCAAACCTCAATATGACCTTGTGGGACAGTTCCGTGAGGGACTTGTTTACGTCAAAAAGGATGGAAAAACAGGATTCATTGATAAAAAGGGAAAAGTGGTACTTAAATTAATTTATTATTAATAAAGGAAGAAACGGGTTTGTAAAAGCAAACCCGTTTCTTTGTTAAGAATGATGACCAGTTATAAAAATCTCTTTCTTGTGGCTATCTAGTCTTTCAACAACCTTCTTTTCAACTTGGCTGACCTTTCATCGTTTGGTTCAAGCTCTAAAGCAGCCTCAGCAAGCTTTAATGCCCAATTTGATTTATTTCTATTGAGACATTCAGACCCTAAAACTCTTAAGTATTGATGGGATTTCCAACGTAATTTTCGATCAAATGTGAGTAGTTCATTTTCGTTTAGAAAGTTTTTTACAAGTTCCTTCAAAACACCCATCTGGTGAAAATATGGCGCTGTTCTATGTCCGGCATATGGACATTTATATAAATTGGCATTAGGGTAGGAAACCATTAAATCCTCTTCTACATATCTTCGGTCAATCCTATTTTTTGGATCATAAATGATATGAGGTGTGATTTCTGGATTTTTTGGATGGGAAAGACTATGCTTAAATTCTGTAACTGAAATTGGCGTATCACCATAAAAGGGGTGGACCGGAAGTCTGGGCGATAATGAAAGAATCTCACAATTTAAGCCTGCACCGTAATATAAGCTTGTGTATCCACCCAAACTAAAGCCATAGGCTTTTTTCTTTTTATAGGTATTAACAAGAGAATGAACGGTTTGAAGATATTCTTCCCTGGATAAGTCTTGATGATTATTTTCTTTTGACCGTCTCCTTAAAGCAATAATGTCTACCCCTTGGTTTAGGAGAAATTTAAAACCAAAAGGGTCCTCATGCCACACCATATTAATGGAATCAAACGTCAACAGTACTGTATTTGAAGGGTGAAGCTTTTTATAAAATTCAATTCTGCTTTCCCCATTATCATAAAGGATAACTTTTTTATAGTCCTTCTGCTGATGGACATTTTCCCGTTTTTTTAAATACTCATGAAATAAAGATTCTGCAAATCGATTATTACCAAGTATTTGATTGGTGATGGATCGACCAAGATATACATCTGCAGGTATTTTGTCACTTAATGAGTCACAAAAGCTCCTCCATCTGTCCTCTGCTTCAGACCAATTCATTTTTTTTATCGCAATTTTTGCATACTCAATTGATAACTGGTTATTCAGGGGGTATTTTTCAATACCTTCCTTGAGAATTGACTCAGCTTGATTGTACTGACCAAGTTTTATGAAGGCTGTACCTAGTTGGAAATAAACTTTTGCAACATTTATCCCCTTTATTTCTCTCTGTTTATTTCGAACCAGGTGGTAAGCTTTATTCCATTTCATCGTCAATAAAATTAGCTTTATTAGTTCATGATTCATTTTTTGACTGTTAGGGTAAAATTGTAAGCCGTTTTCTAACACCTGTATGGCATCCGAGGTTCTTTTTTCCTGTTTGTATCTTCTTGAAACTTTAATAAACAAGGCCTCATTAAAGAGGTTTTTTTGGTATTCCAGTATAGACTGCAAATAGGGTACCGCGTTTTTAAAGTCCTTTTTTTTCATGTACTCCTTTGCAGTTTTAATTTTGTGTTGAATATTTATTTCCATAGCAAAATCAAACCCCATCTATCAAAATCCCTCTTGGTGTACAATGCCAAAAATATTAATGGCTAACCAAGTGTTCTGGTTAATTTATTATGTCCATTTATATATATTTTCATATGATTAATAGTGGAGTCAATTAGGTTTCTTGTTTTTAATTACAATGTAATGCTCCAAAAGATATATTTTTACTAGTTCTAACGAACATTAATTATAGGGAAAATAAGGAATTGATTAAAAAAATAAAAAGGAACAATAAACCATTTCATATTCTATACATAATCGCTATATATTGTTAAAATCTAATAAGAATATTGTCGAAATTTCAGGGAGCGTGAAAAAGGAAGCATGACAAGTAATCAAGAGCAAAAAGTATCGATAATAATACCTTATTACAACTCCATGGAATTTGTCGGAGATTGTCTAAACTCGGTGTTATTTCAAAGCTATTCCAATTTAGAAATCATCATTATTAATGATGGCTCAGACCAAGAAAATACTTTATATATCGAGCAATCCGTTACAGATGAAAGAATTGTCTATATAAAAAATGAAGCGAAGCATGGAGTTGCTTTTTCAAGGAATCAAGGATTGAAAAAAGCTACTGGGGAGTATGTATTTTTTCTCGACAGCGATGACCTCCTAACAGAAAATGCAATTGAAATACTTGCTGAAAATATTCAAGATCATCCGGCCATCATTGGACAAAGAAAGCGCTTATTAAGACCTACTGATATGGAAATGCCGATTGAGCCTCCGGAATTAAATGTAGAGGAAAAATCGAGTCGAACCCTATTTAAAGGCGGAAGTATTTTAAATGTATTGATTAAAAGTGATTTCATTCATGAACACAATATTCAGTTCTATGAAGAAACGCAAGGGTACACAGATATGTCGGGGATTATTCAGTTTATCTTATATGTAGAAAAATTACCTACCCTCAACATTCGTACCTATTATAAACGTGTTCGCAACGATCCGATATCTAACCCAAGCCTGGTTCAACGTTCGATTGAAGAGAGAACGAAGGATTTTGTAAGAATATATCTAGATATGGTAAAGGCATACGGTGGGGCAGAAGGTGCCAAACAATTTCTAGATCACTTATTTTTACACTTCTATCGCAGGCAAGTCATCAGTATTTTTACCGATGAAAAGCATTTTGATGAGTTCTTTACGTTATTGGCTACAGCAGTGAATGTAATGGATCCGTCCCTTATTTCTTCTCAGCCTAGCCATATTAGAAAGGAACTTACCCATCTGAGAAGCGGGAATAAAGAGAAGTTTAAAAAAGGTTTACAGTTCCATATTGAGGCAAGGGACTTTAAAAATGCAATCAAAGGATTTACTAGGTTGAAAAGGTATATTTATAAAAAGTTCTTCCTTAAACGGCCAATGAAAGACAACTACATTATTTTTGAAAGCTTTTTGGGAAAAAATTATTCAGACAGCCCTCGGAATATATACGAGTATATTATTGAGAATAATTTAGATTATCAATGTATTTGGGTTTTTAATGATAAAAATCGGAAAATCCCAGGAAATGCAAAAGTGGTAAAACGATTCAGTCTTGCCTACTACTACTATTTTGCCGTTTCTAAATATTGGATTAATAATATGCGCCAGCCGCTTCATCTTGTGAAGCGACAGGGAAATGTCTTTTTGGAGACTTGGCATGGGACACCGTTAAAGAAACTGGTATTCGATATGAGGGATGTTTATTCGGCTAATCCTAGGTATAAACGGGATTTTTACATGCAATCTAGAGCGTGGGATTATTTACTATCACCGAACAGCTATTCTTCTGAAATTTTTAGAAGTGCGTTTAAATTTGATAAGGAAATGCTTGAGTACGGGTATCCAAGAAATGATATCCTCTATGCTCCTGATAAGGAGGAACGGGCCTCTCGGGTGAAAGAGGCGATTGGCATTCCAAAGGGGAAAAAAGTGGTCTTATATGCTCCTACTTGGAGAGATGATGATTTTTATGAACCAGGTAAATATAAATTTCAGCTCCAGCTCGATTTGCACAAAATGAAAGAGAAGCTTGGTGAGGATTATGTTGTCGCTTTAAGAATGCACTATTTTATTGCGGATGACATCAATGTAGAAGGTTTAGATGGCTTTGCCTTTAATCTTTCGAAGTATGATGATATCGCTGAGTTGTATTTAATCTCGGATATTCTTATCACCGACTATTCCTCCGTTTTCTTTGATTATGCTAACATGAAGCGTCCAATTTTGTTCTTTACATATGATTTAGAAAAGTACCGGGATCAATTAAGAGGTTTTTATCTTGATTTTGAAAACGATGTACCAGGCCCGCTTCTGAGAACAAGTGATGCTGTAATTGACGCGATTGCGAATATCGAAAGTCTTAAAAAGGATTATGCAGAACGATATGATACTTTTTACGAAAGATTCTGCAGTTGGCATGATGGGAAGTCAACGGAGAAGGTAGTAAAAAAATTATTATTTGGAGAAAATCCAAAACCAAAACAATAAAGGAAACGGTCAGCGATGCTGGCCGTTTTTTTTATAGGACTATGTAGAATGATGTAGTTTTTAGCACAAAGTGGTCGATTTTACTCGTTTAATAGCTTAAAAGATATGTTATCATAAATAAGTTGGATATTATTTGAAGATAGAAAGGGGAGAATAATGTCAAAAATTAAGATATCCGCCCTATTGTTTTTTTGTGTTTTTCTATTTTTTGTCTACGGAAGTAGTAACATTGAAGCTGCTGATACAAATTACACAGAGAAAGTAGAGCAGGTAGAACACAATTGGGGAAAGGGCGGACCAGAAAATTTAATCGATCATTTTTCGGCCACGTTTGATCAGGCCCAATATTTAAAGGTTGGAGATTATTTTATCCAAACCCTGGCGGATGATGGTGTCAGTGTCGATGTTAATTCTACTAGATTAATTGACAGACTTCATTACACTCCAACTCTAGTAGATTGGACTTACTTCACTAACATGAAAGAAGGGTTTCAGAACATTACCACGAACTATCAAGAAGGTACCGGCAATGCTGTGATTTTTTCACATGTTGTCCCTTTTGATAGCTGGCTTGCGTATTATTACGCCAATCCCTCCTTTTTAGGCACACCTGTTGGTGCTAAAATAATTGAGCCGAAAGATCACGGCGGTTTAGTTGATACGAACTGGTTAAACAGTCCGCTGCCTAATAAAATTCCCGTTGACCACTTTTCGGCTATTTATTATACCGCCAAACGACTAGAAGCAGGAGAATATGTGATTCGTACGGGTGCGGATGATGGTGCCCAGGTTTATCTGGATGGAAAGCTTGTGCTGGACCGGTTTACCCCCATCGGATACCGTGAAGATGCAGTGAAAGTATCCATAAAGGATAGCTCTGAGTATCATGATATCCATAGGTTGGAGGTCAGATATAAAGAAGGGATCTTATCAAGCAGGGTGAACGTATCGATTCAGCCTTATGAAGAAGTGATGAAACCGACGTTTGAGGACGGCTGGGTCGGAGAAGTTTTCCCTAGCGCTGATTTTAGTGGGAAACCAATTATTCTTGGGGGAAAAGGTGCGAATCAGCCTCTTGAAACATTAGATTTAAATTGGCTGGAAGGTTCACCTAGTCCATTTATTCCTGCCGATTCTTTCTCAGGCCGTTTTTACAAACAGGTTGATCTGGATGAAACCGGGATCTATACCTTAAAGGTTTGGGCGGATGATAAGGTTAAATTATATGTAGATGGTAAAAGGATGATTGATTCTTGGAAGTATATACCCGGAAGCTACCGAGAAAAAACCATTCCACTTGAAAAAGGAAAACATGATATCAAAATTGAATACCAGGAAGCGACTGAAAATGCACGCCTGAAATTTGATATTGAAAAAAATCATATCGATTATACAAAGGTAGAAGCTGCACCTCATTATTCTTGGGGGCTTGATTCTCCTGTTGGTAAAGCAGATTACTTTACAGCACAATTTGATCAGTCTCAATATTTATACGGTGGGGATTATTTTGTGCAAACGATGGCAGATGATGGACTTTTTGTTGATTTTGATGGAAAAGGTATCATCAATCGTTGGGATTATTCTCCTGAAATAATAAACCGTGCCTTATTAACTGGGGTTTCAGAGGGAAATCATGAGATGAACACACTCTATCGTGAGGGCATTAAAACAGCGGCATTATATTCTGATATCGTACCATTTGGTGATTGGCTTGCTTATTATTATGGAAATGAAGATTTCGCCGGGATGCCGAAAGCTGTAAAAACAATCAAGTCAAGTGCTGATAACAACTTGTCCTTGTCGGAAACGAACGGGCAGGAAAGCCCTGTTCCTTCTGTTATTCCAAATGACCACTTCACTGCTAAATATGTGACAGCAAAAAGGATTAAAGAAGGGGATTATGTATTACGAACTGGTGCGGATGACGGTCTTCAGGTATACATAGATGGAAAGATGGTATTAGACCGTTTTACGCCTGTTGGATATCGGGAAGATGCTGTAAAGGTTAGCATTCATAATACCAGCGGTACTGGAGATATCCATTGGGTAGAAGTGAAATATAAAGAGGGCATACTATCAAGCAAGATGAATGTTTCACTCCAGCCGTATACGGTTGTCAATGATCCTTCTGAAGAAGATGGCTGGACCGGGGAATTATATAGTAATGTGAACTTGACAGGTAATCCTGTAATTCTAGGAGGGAAAGGCGCCTCCACACTTATTAAGGATTTAGACTTTAATTGGGGAAATCATTCTCCAAGTCCTTTGATTCCTGAGGATAATTATTCAGCAAGGTTTACAAGAAAAGTCACCATTCATGACCCAGGATACTATGTTGTAAAAGCTAATGCAGATGACGGGGTTCGGGTATTTATTGATGGAAAACAGGTGATTGACTCGTGGAAATATCAAGCTGAATTGGAAAGAAAAGCTGGAGTAGAATTAACTGCCGGTATTCACAGTATTAAAGTCGAATACTATGATGGAAAAATTGGCTCGAAATTAAAATTTGATTTGGCAAAAGGAAAAACTACCTTCAGTAAAGCGGAAAAAGCTCTACGTTATAATTGGGGGTTCGGCAGTCCGGATATAGAAGTTCAGCCGGATCACTTTACAGCGACTTTCGATCAAAGTCAATACCTTGCTGCAGGGGACTATTTCATTCAAACCCTAGCAGATGATGGAGTTCAGGTTGATGTAAATGGTAGACGTGTCATTGATCGGAATTCCTATAGCTTTGATTCGATAACCGATCGGGCCTTATTAACCAACATCCCGGAAGGAAATCAAGAAATTACGACGCATTATTATGAAGGAACAAGTAATGCTGTCTTATTTTCAGAGATTGTAAAATTCGGAGATTGGTTAGCTTATTATTATCCAAATGAAACCTTATCCGGTACTCCGATTGCCGCAAAGGTGGAAAAGGCTGGGTCTTCTTATGGAAGGCTTAGTGAGAATCTTGGTTATAATTCTCCTATTCCAGGAACAATAAAAGCAGATCATTTTTCTGCGAAATATGTGACAGCTAAGCGGGTCCCTGCAGGAGATTATGTATTGCGGACAGGCGCGGATGATGGGGTTCAGGTCTATATTGATGGAAAGCTTGTCTTAAACCGCTTTACTAATGGCGGTTTTAGGGAAGATTCAATTAAACTAAAGATTAACGATAATGGTACAGCTGATGATAAGGACATTCACTGGATCGAGGTCAGATATAAGGAGGCATCACAATCTGCCCGAGTTGAAGTGTTCCTGCAGCCGTATAGCGATGCTGTGAATATTTCCTCTACAGATGGATGGCTTGGTGAATTTTATAAGAATACAAGTTTATCAGGTGATTCAGTAATCGAAGGTGGAAAAAATGCCTTAAAACCGATTAGCAGCTTAAATTTCAACTGGGGTAATGATGCACCGACACCACTTGTGCCAAGTGATTATTTTAGTGCCAGGTTTACGAAAAAAGTTAATATTGCTACCACTGGAGATTATGCAATTACCGTCTATGCAGATGACGGGGTTCGCGTAAGAGTAGATGGAAGTACAAAAATTGACTCTTGGGAATATGTAAGCGGCAATAAGCGTCAAATAGTATTAAAGGATTTAATGGCCGGCATCCATACCATCGTAGTTGAATACTTTGATGGAAAGCTTGCAGCGAGTATCAAATATGATTTACAGCAGGTGCTATCAGATTCTTACCTTGACCTTGATTTACGGAAGCCAGCGAATATAACGGCTCAGGATATTATTGACTTTTTCAATCGCAAGAAGCCTAATAGTATTTTAAAAAATTATGCTCAGGATTTTATTGATGTTCAAAAGGAATCAGGTGTTAATGCACAGTATCTGGTGGCCCATTCTATTTGGGAAACCGGGTGGGGAACATCAACACTTTCCATCTATAAGCGAAATTTCTTCGGTTATGGTGCATATGATTCTTGTCCCTTTACATGTGCATACTATTTCCCGACAGGGCATGATACGATTAGTTATGTTGCCTATCAGGTAAAAACTGATTATTTAACACCAGGAACTATTTATGACAATGGTCCAAATTTGGTTGGAATGAATGTAAAATATGCGAGTGATCAAAATTGGAAAAATGGGATTGCGAGCTTAATGCAATCTATTAAGCCTTATGACCCTGTCTATTATGATAAGGTAAAACCGAGCACCATAGTTCCTAAAACACCGACCTCCTATAGCAGGAATATTCCAGCTGGAGAACCGGTGCCAAAAAATATTGTTATTAATTTTCCTGCCGGAATAAAAGCAACTGTAAATAACGGGGTGAATTTTAGAACTTTGCCGTATGCTTCAAATTCAACGTACATTCGTTATTTATCAGCTTCAACCAAAGTTGAGGTGATTGGCTATAACACGGATGTAAAGTCAAACTGGTATCGAGCGAAGGTGGATGGGACATCTGGATGGGTTTCTGGAAATTATTTAACCATTCAAAATCTATTGCAGGTATCCGCTGGAACCACTTTAAATATTCGCAAGGATGCAACAACATCATCGGATATTGTCAAAACTGTTCAGGACATGACTTATTTAAAAACGGTTCTGGACTCAAATGGGAAAAAGATAACCAAGAATGGCTGGTATCAAGTTTATGTGCCAGGATCCACCCAAACGGGTTGGGCATCTGGCTCATACCTGAAAATAATTGAATAATAGTTTATAATGAAACCCGCTGGACATTCTGGCGGGTTTTTAAAACTGCTATTATTTGACAAAAAATCACTCGTTTTTAAAAAAAGATATGAAAATTGTCGAATCTTTTACTATTTATTATACCAATTGTCAATATATTCCCTTATAATAAAATGGGTAAAAAATCTCGTGTAACGAAGAATTATTAGCATAGTTGGATAAAGAGTAGGTCTTTTTATGATATAAGGATTTTATTCAAATAATATGTAGAAATTTAGCAAAAAATAACCTTTGCAATCTGTTATGAAGGGTGTTGGAAAAATGAAGGGAATCATTCTAGCTGGAGGTACGGGAAGCAGGCTATATCCGATTACAAAGGCGATCTCAAAACAATTAGTTCCTATATATGATAAACCAATGGTGTACTATCCATTATCTGTCCTGATGCTCGCCGGTATCAGAGAAATATTAATCATATCTACACCATTTGATATGCCGCAATATGAACGTCTGCTTGGTGACGGGAGTGACTTAGGTTTATCTATTTCTTATGCCATTCAGGATCGACCGGGAGGACTTGCCGAAGCTTTCCTAGTAGGGGAAGAGTTTATCGGTCATGACAAGGTGGCACTTGTATTAGGAGATAATATTTTCTATGGGCAGGGCTTTAAGGAATCGCTGCAAAGAGCGGTTAACCTTGAGGAAGGTGCCGTTATATTTGGGTACTATGTAAGCAATCCCGAAGAATATGGAGTAGTTGAATTTGATGATGAGGGCAATGTAATTAGTCTTGAAGAAAAGCCGGTCAATCCGAAATCAAATTATGCTGTACCGGGGCTTTATTTCTATGATCAAGATGTCGTTGAAATTGCAAAAAATATCAAGCCCTCGGCAAGAGGGGAATTGGAAATTACCTCTATAAATGATGTGTATTTGAAAAAGGGAAAACTCAAAACAGAGATTATGGGGCGCGGAATGGCATGGCTTGACACTGGGACACATAGTAGTCTCCTAAAAGCAAGCAATTATGTAGAAGCGGTACAAAATAGGCAGGGGTTATATATTTCGTGCGTTGAAGAAATTGCCTATAGACAGGGATACATTGATAAAGAACAATTGATGCGGCTAGCTGAACCTCTAAGCAAAACAGATTACGGAAAATACTTATACCATATTGCTGAAACGATGCATCCTAGAAAAACGAGCAAATAATGTAAAGGTGTGGAATAAATGAAAACCTATTTAGTTACTGGCGGGGCAGGTTTTATTGGATCAAACTTTGTTTTGTATATGTTAAAGAAATATAACGATATTACGTTAATTAATGTTGATGCATTAACCTATGCAGGAAATCTTGAAAACCTCAAATCCATTGAAAATAACGAAAATTATCATTTTGTTCAGGCCGATATCTGTGATAAGGATGCTATTAAACAGGTGTTTGAACAATTTGATATTGATTATGTGGTGAATTTTGCGGCAGAGTCCCATGTTGACCGCAGTATCGAAGATCCTGAGACCTTTGTGAAAACAAATGTTTTAGGAACATTGAACTTGTTAAATATTGCCAAAGAACAGTGGTCGGCTGGAGACGACGAATACATAGAAGGTAAAAAATATTTGCAGGTGTCAACCGATGAAGTCTATGGTTCACTTGGCGATACGGGTTACTTTACAGAAACAACACCTCTTGACCCTAGAAGCCCATATTCATCAAGTAAGGCCTCAGCTGATTTATTAGTCAACGCTTATTTTGAAACGTATAAAATGCCTGTTAATATTACTAGATGTTCAAATAATTATGGTCCCTACCATTTTCCTGAAAAACTTATTCCATTGATAATTCATAACTGTCTAAACCATAAGGAAATTCCTGTTTATGGTGATGGTTTGAATGTAAGGGATTGGTTATATGTGGAAGACCATTGTAAAGCGATTGATATGGTATTAAATAATGGCCGACTAGGGGAAGTTTATAATGTCGGTGGTCATAATGAACGAACGAATATTGACATTGTTAAACTGATTATTTCTTATTTAAATGAACATGCAGATTCTGCTATCACCGAGGATTTAATTACTTTTGTTAAAGATCGAAAAGGCCATGATCGCAGATATGCAATTGATCCAACGAAAATTACGAATGAACTTGGATGGGTGCCGGAAACGAAGTTTGAGGATGGGATTGTCCGTACGATAAAGTGGTATCTTGAACATCAAGATTGGATGAAGCATGTAACAAGCGGTGCATATAAGGATTATTATAGCAAGATGTATGGTCAGAAATAGTTATCCCTATTCCCTGCTTTTCCTTAGTAGGGAATAAACCTGTTTATGCATCTTATTTTTAACAACATAAGAACCACAGCCTCTTTCAAAGTAAGGAGTAGTAAGATGAAGAAGATACTAAAAAAAATAGTTTCAAGAATCGGCCTTAAACATAAGGTGAAAAATGTCTCCATCCAAAATGGCGCTCTAATAATTGAATATGCTAACCTTAACCCTTTCTTTTTGAAAAGGTATGTTGTTCTAAAGGATAGGAAAACGGGAAGAAGATTCCAAAGGCATTTAGAGGGGTCCTTTGTCTCGTTTACATTAGATGAGATTGCCATTTTAGCTGAAAATGGGAAGCTGGATTTATATTTAGCCACTTACTTATTTTCAAAAAAAATATTAAAGAGATCTCGGTTTTTCAGCCATCTAAAATTGAAACAAGTTGTTGATGAGAAAAATAAATTGAAAATTAAAATGTCTAAAACAAAAAAGAAAAATATATCAATTCTCACACAGAGGGTTTATATAAACCCGAATATTCGTGATATTAGAAGTAAAGGCTCTAATTTTTATCTAACGGGAACAATTGAGGATTTTTACAATAAAAAACCTTCCTTTGCAGAGGTGATTTTGCAAAGACGTGACGTTAAAAGAAGACATAGTTTCAAATTAACCTTATCAAAAAGTTCAAAATTAAATCTTTATCAATTTGAAGGGTTAATATTTCCTGAAAGGCTTAAATTTGATCTTGTCAAAAATTCAAGATGGGATTTGATTTTACAGGTTAGTGATGAAAAGCATAATGTTTTGCACCGTGAATTGATTAACCTGCAAAGCTACCGGGAATTTGAGCGCGAAGAAGATCGCTATTTAGTGACTATCGAAGGAAAGGATGAACATGTTCTTTCTCTTTATGCAACGATGGGAATAAATAGCCTGGCCCTTTGGTATACCGATACTCCACAATTTGAAAAGACCTATGCCATTGCAAAAGGAAAAAGTGTCTTTAATCAAACATGTGAGAATGAACCGCTTGATAAGCATATGGTGGTTTTCGAAAGCTTCCTAGGAAAAAACTATTCGGGTAATCCTAAATATATATATGAGCAAATGCTAAGAGATCCAAAATATAAAAATTTTACTTTTGTTTGGTCCTATATAGGAAACCATCCGGAAGAGATACCTGGGAACCCAATACTGGTAGACCGCGAAACAGTGGATTTTTATCGTTATATGGGAAAGGCAAAATACTGGGTCAGCAACATTATTTTCCCAGTGCATCGAAAAAGGGAAGGGAATGTTTATCTACAAACCTGGCACGGCACACCATTAAAAAAACTTGGTTTTGATATTGATATTGAAGGTCCGGAAACATTAGCACGTGAAAACTTCTATGTCGAATCCAGAAACTGGGACTATTTAATTTCGGCCAATCCATACTCCTCTGAAATTTTTAGGAAAGCATTTAAATTTGACAAAGAAATGTTGGAAGTGGGCTATCCTTTGAATGATATCTTTTATCGGAAGGGTCTGCAAAATAAAATTGAAGAATTAAAAGAGAAATTAAAACTTCCAAAGGATAAAAAGATTATTTTATATGCACCAACCTGGCGTGACAATGAAATGGTGGGTTCGTGGGAGCATTCCTTCCAATTAAAATTCGACCTGGATAAATATTACGAGCAGTTACATTCTGACCATATTTTATTGTTGCGAATGCATCATCTGATTTCCGATTCAATGGAAATTGATGAAAAGTATAAAGAGTTTGTCTATGATTTTTCTAAGTATGATGATATTCAGGAGTTATATGTGATTTCAGATATATTAATTACGGATTACTCTTCAGTGTTTTTTGATTTTGCGAACACAAAAAGACCGATGCTTTTTTATGCGTATGATTATGAAATGTACAAAGAAAATATCCGTGGATTTTATCTTAATATGGAAGAGGATTTACCTGGACCGGTCATTCAAAATGATGAAGACTTGCTCCAAGCTATATTGAATATTGACCAAGTTATTCAGGGGTATAAAGAAAGATACGAGGAGTTTTATCAACGTTTCTGCGGCTTAGAGGATGGAGAGGCTGCAAAAAGGGTTGTTGACCAGGTTTTTCAATAAAATGACTATTCAAGGAATTGAATAGGTAAAAGGTGTGGATCGATTTGCAAAAAAACGTACTGGTATTTCCTTGCGGTTCAGAAATTGGGCTGGAAATAAATAATGCACTGAAATTCGTAAAGGGTTTAAAAATTTATGGCGGCTCCAGTGTATCAGATCACGGGAAATTCACGTTTAAGAATTATATAGAAGGAATTCCCTATGTTGCGGATGAACAATTTATTCCGACGTTAAATCAAATCATTGAGGAATATAAAATTGATTATATTTTTCCAGCCCATGACAGTGTGGTTTTGGCACTTGCCCAAAATAAGGAAAAGCTAAATGCTGAAGTGATTACCTCTTCTAAAGAGGCATGTGAAATTTGCCGTTCGAAAAAGAAGACATACGAATACTTCGAGGGAGAACCGTTTATTCCGCATATGTACGGAAATCAAACTGAAGTTCAAGAGTTTCCTGTATTTTTAAAGCCGGATGTTGGACAAGGGTCTCAAGGGATAGCTTTAGCAAAAAACAGAGACGAGCTTGAGTTCCACTTAAGTAAACCGAACAATTTGTTAATTCTTGAGTATTTACCAGGGAAGGAATACACGATTGATTGTTTTACCGACCGTCATGGGGAATTAAAATTTTCTGGAATGCGGGAGCGAAGACGGATTAAAAGCGGAATTAGTGTTAATTCTGTTACATTAAAAATGGAGCATCCCGTCCGTGAGATTGCAGAAATTATCAATCAAAAGCTCAAACCTTATGGTATGTGGTTTTTCCAAGTTAAAGAGGCAAGCGACGGAACCTATAAGTTACTAGAAATCGCTCCAAGAATTGCAGGAACGATGAGTTTATACCGAAATAAAGGAATTAATTTTGCTTTGTTAAGTCTGTATGACCGAATGGGTTTTGATGTTGATGTCATTGAAAATAATTTTTCTCTTGAGGTTGACCGGGCTTTGATTAACCGTTTTTCAGCGGATATTTCCTATGACAAAGTGTATCTTGACTTTGATGATACTATCACGTTAAACGGCAAGATTAATCCATTTATTATGATGTTCATTTACCAATGTGTAACAAAGGAAATTGAAATTGTCCTAATAACGAAACATATTTATGATATTCGCGAGACCTTAAGAAAATTAAAAATTGATTCCTCCATTTTCTCAGAAATCATCCATATCAAACAGGAGGATGAAAAACATAAATATTTTGATGTTGATAAATCTGCCATTTTTATCGATGATTCGCATAGTGAACGTAAAAAAATTAAAGAAAAGTTTGGTATTCCAGTATTTGATATCGATGCCATCGAAAGTTTAATTGACTGGAGAAATTAATGATGAAAAAAGAACTGATTTTTAATCAACGAATAAATGTAACCCAACCTAAGCTCCCAGACTATAAGATGTATACAGAACTTCTTAAAGAAATTTGGGAAAACAAGTGGCTGACAAATGATGGTCCATTACATGAAAGGTTTAAAGAACAAGTAAAGAAAACCTTATTAGTTGAGAATGCCGAACTTTTTACAAATGGACATTTAGCATTGGAAATCGCTCTGAAGTCTTTAGATTTAAGTGGAGAGGTAATTACTACACCTTTTACATTTGCTTCAACGACCCATGCTATTTCAAATTGTGGATTAACGCCTGTTTTTTGTGATATCGATCCATTAACGTATAATATTGACCCGGATAAAATTGAACAGTTGATTACCCCAAATACCTCTGCGATTGTAGCAGTTCACGTATTTGGGACTCCATGTGATGTTGGACGGATTGAAGAAATTGCGAAAAAGCATCAATTAAAGGTCATCTATGATGCTGCCCATGCTTTTGGTGTAGAAATCAATGGACAAGGAATAGGAAGTTTTGGGGATATTTCCATGTTTAGTCTACATGCCACAAAGGTATTCCACTCCATTGAGGGCGGCTTACTTACATATAAAGAAAAAAGATTAGCAGCAAAGATAAAATCATTGAAGAACTTTGGAATTACTTCTCCGGAAACAGTCGATTATATCGGAACAAATGCGAAAATGAATGAATTTCAGGCTGCAATGGGTCTTTGTAATCTTGAGTCGATTCGAAATGATATCCATTCACGGGGAAAAGTATATGAAGCTTATTTGGAAGGGCTTAATGACCTGCCGTTAGTGAGAACATTAATCCAACAGGATGGTGTTAAACCAAACTATGCTTATTTTCCAATGGTGCTTCCAAGCCGCGAAGAAAGAGACCAGCTTTTTGAAAGCTTAAAAGGATATAATGTCTTTGCAAGAAAATATTTTTATCCATTATGTAATCAATTCTCTTGTTATAAAAATTTCGGTTTTGAGACCCCTATTGCGAAAGATATCAGTGATGGTGTGTTATGCCTGCCCATGTACGCAGACTTAAAGGTAGAACAGGTGCAGCAAATTACAGAAATCATTAAGTTGGAGTTGGGTGAACAGCTTGAGTAAAAACTATAAACTAAGTGTAGTTGTTTTAGTTTACAACACAGAGCCATATATGAGAGAATGTCTGGATTCATTAGTCAATCAAACACTTGAAGATATTGAAATTATTATGGTAAATGATGAAAGTCCAGATGACAGTGTCGCCATTATTGAAGAATATCAAAAATCTTATTCAAATATTAAGCTGATTAATCAGAAAAATAGCGGAGGCGCGGTTGCCGGAAATAATGGTTTACAAGCTGCAACCGGTGAATATGTTACGGTGATGGATTCTGATGACGTGGTTCCGCTCGATGCTTATGAGAAATTATATTATAAGGCAATAGATACCAATGCGGATATCGTTATTGGCAGGGCCAATCTTTTAGTTGATGGCATCATTAAGGAAGTCCATTATAAAAAAGAACGGGATGTGTGGAAAGAAGACCGGGAAGTAACGGACTTACTGCAATTTCCCGATATTTTTTATGACGGGTTCTATTGGAATAAGATATATAAGCGGGAATTCCTCTTCAAATATGATTGTTTTATGCCACCAGGAATGCTATATGCAGATCGACCAATGGTTCATAAAGCTTTTCTTTATGCCAATAAAATCGAAATCATCTCAGATGTTGTTTATTTATGGAGAAAACGAGGGGAAACAGGGGCAAAATCGATTACCCAACTTAAGAGCGATATAAATAATTTCAAAGATCGTATGGAGTCCCTGTATTTCCAATTAGGTTATATTAATGATTTTGGGAAAGAACAAATCACAATTGAATTTTTAAAAAGGAATCTAGACCGTCTTTTTTTCCCAATCAAATCAATTGTGGAAGATGAAGAATTTAGAGAGGTCTATTTACAAGAAGTGAAAGATTTTTTGGCAATTGTTCCAAATGTATATGATAATGATATTGGAATCGTCAAGAATCTTTATATTTATATGATTTTGAATGATATGTGGAATGAGTTGGTTGAGTTTCTCAAAACAGGTCCCAAGGGTCCTATTATTGAGGAAGAGGGGACTTATTATTGGTCTTTGCCTTATTTCCGTGATCCGGATGTAAATATTCCTGATGAATATTTTCAAGTAACCGTTTTACAAAGTAAGTTTGTTAAATTGGATACTATTGATAAGGATGACCAATTTATTATTTTCAAAAATATCTATGCTCCAGACGCCTTTCAGGTCGATCAAGTTAAAATTGAATTGGCTTCGAGAACAAATCCTCATGAAAAAGCAACTTTTGAGGCTAAAAGGAATAAGAAAAATGTACTTACAGGAAAAATTCCATATAAGGAATTGGACTCTAATCAACTATATGATGTGTTTGTGATTTTTTATAGTAAAGAACGTGAAGACCGTTTTAGGATTACAAAAAAAATGCTCGAAACTAAGTTTAAGAAAATGGAATTCTTTGATGGAAGCATTGCAAGAAGATTATTTTTTGATGGCGGAAAGCTTTCCTTTCTAGTTGCGGATATACGACTTGAAGCGCTAAGTCTAAATAATAACCAAGTGAGTATACTGGTAAAGGAGCCAAATGAGAATTTAGACCTTAGGTTTTTCGTTAAAAATAGGGGGGCAAAGGAGAAAATTTATTTTCACACCCGTGAAAATGGTCAATATGAACTCCCTTGGAATCAGTTCATTGAGCCTAATCATACTTATGATTTATTTATAAGGGTCTATAATAAGGGTATTCGCCTTCATTTAAGGAATCTACCCAATTATCATAGGCAGTCACTTGTTGTGGAAAGTGGATATACCGAGTTGTACAAGACCGAGAAGGATAATATTTCCCTAAAAACGTCCACTTTTTTTAGAAGAAAATTAAGAAAACTTCTCGGTAAATCGTAATCATGGAAAAGTCCGTCTTGGCAAATAAAGAGGTGAATTAGTTTGCTAGCAGCACTTAAAAAATTATCACTCACCAAATTGGCGTATAAATGTTTATTTCTATTCGTCTCTTTATTTCCACCAAATCAAAAGTTAATTATGTTTGAAAGCTTTTTAGGAAAGCAATATAGCTGCAACCCGCGTGCTATTTATGAATACTTGAAGGAACATCATCCTGAATATGAAATGGTTTGGAGTGTCGATCCCAGGTTTGAAAAAGGATTTATCGATAAAGGAATTCCCTATGCCAATCGTTTTTCGTTTAAATGGCTTTTTTTAATGGCTCGAGCCAGGTTTTGGGTAACAAACAGCCGGATGCCGTTATGGATCCCAAAGCCAAAGAAGACAATTTACCTGCAAACCTGGCACGGAACACCGCTAAAAAAGCTCGCCCATGATATGAAGGAAGTTCTAATGCCGGGTACAACGACCAACCAATATAAGCAAAGTTTTTACGAGGAATCACGTAATTGGGATTATTTAATTTCACCAAATCGCTATTCTACAGAGATTTTTAAAAGGGCATTTCGGTTTAATAAAGAAATTATTGAATCCGGATATCCTAGAAACGATATTTTTTATAGCTCTAATCGGGATCAGGTTGCCCGGAACTTTAAAAAGACTCATCAACTGCCTGAAGATAAAAAAATTATCCTTTATGCCCCCACTTGGCGGGATAATCAATATTATCAGGTGGGAAAATATAAGCTGGATCTCCACATAGATTTGGAGCAGTTCAAACAAGAGTTAGGAAATGAATACATTATTATTTTAAGAATGCACTATTTGGTTGCAGAAAACTTTAATCTGGATGCGTATAAAGGTTTTGCCTATGATTTTTCGAAGCACGAAGATATTCAAGAACTTTATCTGATCAGTGATTTGCTGATTACCGATTATTCCTCCGTCTTTTTTGATTATGCTAACTTAGAACGGCCAATGATTTTCTTTACTTATGATTTGGATGAATATAAAGAGGATATTAGAGGTTTTTATTTTAATTTTGAAGAAAAGGCCCCGGGACCATTAGTTGAAACGTCCGAAGAACTAATTAAAGTCATTAAACATATCAAAAATGATGAGCTTTCCACTGAAAAATTCCTAGAGTTTTATCAACGTTTTTGTTACCTTGAAGACGGCAATGCAGCCGAACGTGTTGTAAAAGAAGTGGTTTTAAAGAATCAATAATCAAAACAGTTGACCATCAAACTTGTTTGATGGTCTTTTTTTCAGATTTGTTTAGTAATCAAATTATGATTGTAGGTTAAACGCTTGTTAAATTTAGGAATAAATAAGGACCATTGGATAAAAAATAAATAAAACATTACAAGATTATGTCCGGAATATTAAAAGATACAGCTCTTTATTGATAGAAAAAATGAAAGAGTGTATAGTTTTATATGAGTTTTTGTTAAGTTTTTGTTGAGTTTTGACAGAAATCTTTCCCAAAAAATAAGAGGTGTTGAAAAAAGATGATTTATGCAGAAATTCTTGCCGGCGGTAAAGGTACACGGATGGGAAATATCCACATGCCGAAACAATTTTTAACTTTAAACGGGAAGCCGATTATTATACACACGATTGAGAAATTTATATTAAATGATCGATTCGATAAAATTCTAGTGATGTCCCCAAAAGAATGGATCAATCACACGAAAGATATTATTAAAAAGCATATTGGTGTTCAAGACCGAATTGTCGTTCTTGAAGGCGGATCCGACCGAAATGAATCGATTATGAACGGTATTAACTATATTAAAGAAAACTATGGAATTTTTGACGAAGATGTAATTATTACCCATGATTCAGTAAGGCCTTTCCTTACCCATCGAATTATAGATGAAAATATTGACGCTGCTCTTAAATATGGGGCTGTGGATACTGTTATTGAAGCGATTGATACGATTATTCAATCCGTGGATGGTGAATCTATTTCTGATATTCCTGTACGGAGTACCATGTATCAAGGACAAACACCACAAAGTTTTAATATACAAAAATTGGTTGGCTACTACGAAGCCTTAAACGATGAGCAAAAGGAGATTCTCACTGATGCTGCGAAAATTTTTGCGCTAAATGGGGAGAAGGTTCGTTTGGTACGGGGAGAAGTTTTTAATATTAAGGTTACCACCCCTTACGACTTAAAAGTAGCAAATGCCATCATAATGGAGAAGATTAACAATGATTAATCAAGTTTATCGATTAGTGTCTCCAAGACAGTTTGAAGTAACTTACAAAGATAAATCGTTAAAATTTGAAAAAGATTCAATTGTCATTCGACCAACACATTTATCGATTTGTGCAGCCGACCAGCGTTATTACACAGGTTCACGCGGGAAAGAAGCCTTGGCAAAAAAACTTCCGATGGCCCTGATTCACGAAGGAATCGGCAAGGTGGTTTATGACCCAAAAGGTGAGTTTTCAACGGGAACAAAGGTGGTAATGGTTCCGAATACCCCGTCTGAAGAGGATGAATTTATTGCTGAGAATTATTTGCGTTCCAGTCGTTTTCGTTCAAGCGGCTTCGACGGTTTCATGCAGGATTATATTTTCCTTGATCGCGACCGGGCGGTACCTATTCCGGAAGAAATGAATCCGCACGTTGCTGCCTTTACAGAGCTGATCACGATTGCAATGCATTCGATATCAAGATTTGAAAGAAGGTCCCATACCCGCCGTGATGTTCTCGGTGTCTGGGGAGATGGGAACCTTGGTTTTATTACGACATTGATTCTTAAGAAAAAATATAAAGACAGTAAAATCATTGCATTTGGTAAAAATGAGCACAAACTGGCGAATTTCTCGTTTGTCGATGAGAGCTATTTGATTCACGATATTCCCGGGGATGTTCTTGTTGACCATACATTTGAATGTGTTGGCGGGAAGGGCAGCCAGTATGCAATTGATCAAATGATTGATCATATTCAACCAGAGGGCTCAATTTCGATTATGGGTGTGTCCGAATACCCGGTTGAAGTGAACACAAGAATGATTCTAGAAAAAGGAATTACGATGATTGGCTCAAGCCGGAGTGGTCGTGAGGACTTTGTTAACACAGTTAATTTTATGATGGAACATCCGGATGTTCTTGAATATTTTAGTGTTTTAGTTGGAGAAGTCTGTGAAGTAAAAACAATTCAGGATATCGTTAACTCGTTTGAAAAGGATTTGACCTCATCATGGGGCAAAACCGTCATGGAGTGGAAGATATAAGTGATCTGTATTGTGAAAGGAAGGCATCATACGTGCAGTATTTAAAATTTGCACCGACTATCTTGACGAAATTCGTCATTAACACTCTATATTCCCTGTGCTGCCTCCTTTTCAAAGTGGATTCACAAAGAATTACCTTTGCTTCTTATCGGTCTAATCAAATGACAGGGAATCTTTTATATATTTATAACGAAATGAAGGCAGAATTTCCGAATAAAAACTATCATCTCTTATTTAAAAAATTTGATAGTTCATTGAGCGGAAAAATTGCGTACTTTATTCATCTTGTTAAGGCGATTTATTATCTCGCCACATCCCGATTCTTTATCATTGATGATTTTTATTTCCCTGTCTATGCCATTCACCCTAGAAAAGGAACAGAAATTATTCAGTTATGGCATGCTGCAGGGATTTTTAAAAAATTTGGTTTAAGTACGGTGGGAAAACCATTCGGTCCAAGCCGGGAATATTTAAAGCATATTAAGCTCCACTCCAACTATTCAAGGGTTTATGTGAGTTCAAAGTTGGCCGTACCCCATTTTGCGGAAGCATTTGGAATGGCTGAAGAAAATGTGTTTCCATTAGGCGTCCCAAGAACGGATTATTTTTATGACAGAGAAAAAATGAACCAAATAAAAGAACGCTTTTATTCGCAGTACCCGGGGTTAAGAGGAAAACAGTTAGTCTTATATGCTCCCACCTATCGGGGCAAAAGTCACTATCAGGAAGATTGGAAAAGTCCAATTGATTTTAGCCAGTTGAAGGAAAAATTAGGTGGCGATTTTGCGGTGCTTATCCATTTGCATCCGTATATGTGCGCCCCTAATTTAACTGACCATGAATTTCTTTACCACATCCGTAATGAGTTTACGATTGAAGAATTGCTGACATTGACGGATCTTCTGATTACTGATTATTCCTCTGTCATTTTTGATTACAGTTTATTGGTCAGGCCAATGGCATTTTTCGCCCATGATGTAGAAGATTACATCAAGGAAAGGGACTTTTACCTTGATTATCAATCAATGGTACCGGGGCCAATCTTTTATGATACAAAAGCATTGGCTGAGTGGATTAAGCAGGGAAGCTTTGATTTAGAAAAAGTTAAAGCGTTTCGTGACCGTTTCTTTGATTACTCCGATGGGAAAGCATCGAAACGAATCGTTGACCACTTGTTAAGGAAAGTAGAGTAGATTTGAAGGAGGGTTTCGAACTCTTCTTTTTTCTTATATATTTATATTTGGTTATAAATTACAGATTGGAGATACAGCATGCTGAGAAGAGCGAAAAGGCTTATCAGAAGGGCCATCTTTAGAAAAAAAACGGCGCAAAACAGTAATGAGGCTGTTATAGAGTACGGAAAGTTTTCCGATCAGCCGATTATAGTTGATGATGAAAAAATAATCATTAATAAACAAAACCTAGGTGAGTCGCTCCCGCTGATTGTAGAAATGGCCGGGGTGGAGGAAAGTCTCATTCCCCGCAGAAAAGTGACGACATTAAAATGGAATGGTCCAATTTTAGAAATTGCCGGTTATTTTTACATCGAGAACCTGCCGCTTAAGGATGAGGACCTCGTAAAAAAACGGCTGGTGCTGTTAGATGGAGCGGGGATCAAGGTAACCATTCCTTTATATGATATTTCAAAAGAAGACATCGAACATGAAGAAGAGATAAGTGATTTATATTTTTGGTCTGGTTTCCACGGGAAAATCAACTTTGCGACATTAAATCAAAATGCACCACTTCCACAGGGAGAATACAAAGTCTATATTGAGACCGAAGTTCATGTATTAGGGGATAAGGTCTATCGAAAGAGCTTTCCGCTGGGAAATATCGAGAAATTCCTCGATAAAGGCTTCCATTCAGCGAAAATGGAGTATTTCACAGCGAAAAGAGAAATGAAATTTAATTTATTGGCCACCTATGATTTGCCGAGGAAGACATTAAAGATCACTTCGAGCAAACTTAAGGATATGGACCCGAGAGAAATGGCGCTCGATGCAGAGGATTATCAAAGAGGGGTCTTCTACCGTTTCTTTTCGAAAACGGTCTTTCAATTCCTATATCGTTTCTATTGCATGCGGCCGATCAAACAAAAGCAAATCTTGTTTGCTTCTGACAGCCGCAGTGATATGAGTGGAAACTTTCAATTTGTCTATGATGAAATCCTTCGCCGTAATTTAGATTTTGATATTCATTTTATGTTAAAACGTGGAGTGGACGAAAAGAAAACGTATCGTGAAATCATTCAGCTTGCTAAACTGATTGCAACTTCCCGTTTCGTAATTTTGGATGACTTTTATCCAATGATTTATCCGTTGAAAATCCGCGAAGGTGCCGATTTGGTTCAACTCTGGCATGCTGTCGGGGCCTTTAAAACCTTTGGCTTCAGCCGTCTTGGCCGACCGGGCGGGCCGTCACCAAAATCGATTAATCACCGCAATTATACAAAGGCAATTGTAAGCTCAAAAAATGTGGCGAAGCATTATGCAGAAGGCTTTGGGATTGATTTGGATAAAGTGATACCAACCGGAATTCCGCGTACAGATGTCTTTTTTGATCAGGAATACCAAGAGGATGTCCGTGAACGGCTTTATGAAGAGTATCCGTTCCTAAAAGGCAAAAAAGTAATTATGTTTGCGCCGACGTTCCGCGGTAACGGTCAGCAATCGGCCCATTATCCAATGGAAGTTCTAGACCTTGCAAAGCTCTATGAAGAGCTTCATGATGAATATGTTTTCTTATTTAAGATTCACCCATTTGTGAAAAACGATATTACGATTCCCTATCAATACAGTGATTTTTACTATGATTTTTCGTCCTATCGGGAAATTAATGACCTGCTCTTTATTTCGGATATTCTTATTACCGATTATTCATCTGTTTGCTTTGAATATGCTTTATTGAATAAACCGATGCTGTTCTTCGCATTTGATGTTGAAGAATATGTCCGAACCCGTGATTTTTATTATGAGTTCCATTCTTTTATACCGGGTCCGCTTGTCCGCTCTGCTGAGGAAATTATTAAAACAATTGAAGAAAAAGACTTCAAGATGGAAAAAGTTGAACCCTTTGTCCGCTATTTCTTTGACCAGATAGACGGAAAATCAAGTACCCGAGTCGTTGATGATATTCTATTACAAGATGAAACAAACGAAGCCCATAAGGAATAAAGAGAAAACACCCAAAGCTTTTTAATCGCTTTGGGTGTTTTTTATTGGATGAGTAATTTGTATCTGTTTTTTTTAAGAAGTTTTCCTGTTTTTTTCCACATTAAAGCAGTTATTTCCATGAAACTATTTAAAAACTTTTGCTAATAAGCGATAATAATAGTATTGTAGAAAATTGCTGTTTAATAGAAGGATTTGTAGTAAAAAAGGCTCATAAATACTATAGGGGTGCATTTTATGAAAGAATTCGGGAAAATCGTTCTTTTATCGACAAGTTTGGTTTTTAGCGGGGCAATAACTCCTTTATCTCCATATAGTTTAGATAAGGCTGAAGCAGCAAGCACCTTGAAGCTTGCCAATATTAGCTTTCAAACGACTGCAAATGTAAACCTAAGGACAGGCCCAAGTACAAAAAATAAAGTCGTTATAACAATTCCAAAAGCGAAAACAATCACTGCTTTTGAACAAACAGGAAATTGGTTTAAGGTTTCCTATCGGTATAGTTCTAAGGGAAAAACAGTCACGAAAACTGGATGGGTAAGCGGGTCCTATATCAAGAAAATCACTCCTCCTAGCCCCAAAATCACTACGGTCAAGTTTAACCAAACTACATACCAAACGACGGAAAGTCTCAATCTTCGTTCCGGAGCAGGTGCGAAATATAAAGTCCTCCGAACGATTCCTAAAGGAAAAACAATCACAAGTACCGAGAGGACAGGAACTTGGTATAAGGTTGTTTATACATACACCACTAAAGGGAAGGCCGTAAAAGCGACAGGCTGGGTAAGCGGGACATACTTAAAGGAATATTATAAAACTTCCAACTTCACTGGTGCTTACTACTTTACAAATAAGTCGGTCAGTCTTTATCCGAGTGCAGACACGAAGAAAAAAGCAGTATATAGTCTTGCCTCAGGGAATGGATTTTTCATCACTTGTAAGGTTGTAAACAGTTTGAGCGAAACATGGTATAAGGTCTCCTATAATGGAAAAACGCTATACCTTAATAGCAGAGATGTTACGAAAGCCACGGTTCAGTCTTTTACGGCGGCAAATTATCAAGCAAATAAAGATACCTACCTTTACACTTCAGTTGGCAAGGCTTTTTCAAAAGCAGGGCAAATACCAAAAGGGACGATTATTTCCACAAGCAAAAAAGTAGGAGATTGGTATGTAATAAAATATAACGGGAAGTCCGGTTATGCTGATTCGAAGGATTTTTCTAAATACAGCCTGCCCACTGAGGAAAATCTGAATGAAGCGGGTGATTACCTTGCGATCACAGATGGGGTATTAAGAGTCTATCCTGATGATTCCTCTAATCTACTGTCGACGATTCCAAAAGGGACTAAGCTTTCTCCAAGCGCAAAAACATCCAATGGCTGGTTTAAGGTTACGTATAACGGGATGACAGGTTATATCAAAGAAAGCTCAATCCAAATGGCCGAGGACCTTCCTCCTGTAAAAGAAGATTCAAGCGAGGCCCCAATTGCCAAGGCAACCTATGTTATTTTGGCAGAGTTAAATCTTCGAGAGTCCAATGATACAGCGTCAAAAAGTCTTGACGTTATTCCGAAAGGAACAATTGTAACTCCGGCAAGCCTTACTTCTGATGGATGGTATAAGGTTTCCTATAATGGAAAAACAGGATATGTTTTTGGCAACTATCTTCAACAAGTGATTACAGGAGATTCAATGGGAACTCGTGACAGCTATCAATTCATTGATTTAAGGACGCAATCCTCTGTAACCCCAAGTCAAATTGACAACTATATTGCCAGTTATGAAAAAACAAGCGGAAAGACAAGCATCCTTCATGGGAAAGGACAAGTGTTTATTGAGACTGGTAAAGAATATGGGGTAAATGCTTTATACTTGGCTGCCCATGCGATTCATGAGAGTGCGTTTGGAACCTCAGCGATTTCAATTGCAAAAAATAATCTGTTTGGCTTCGGTGCCTATGATGCAGCACCATTTATGTCCGCCTACCGATTTGCAAGTGTTGATTTATGTATTGACTATATTGCCCGTGAAATCAAAGCCACCTATTTGAATCCAACCAATTGGAAATACAATGGTGCCTATCTTGGTTTTAGTAC
Organism: Neobacillus cucumis; assembly: GCF_016107705.1. The sequence goes on along the minus strand of NZ_JAEHGC010000003.1, from coordinate 357,113 downwards.
GAAAACCTTATCAAATACTAGAATTGATGAGGCTAGCGAAGGCATGAACTTTTACTATGCCAGCGATCCAAACTGGGGCAAGGCGATTGCTCAGCATATGGAGAATATTCTCCAGTATGATAAAAATTTTTATGCAAAAGCAAGCAAAGATACGACCATCCCAACAAGACCGGCCATCCCTATGGGCAGTGACGTTTTTCCAAGTAATATCTTGGCCATTGCCCAAAGTAACCTTGTTCTTGATAGCAAAAAAGGAATAAATGATGCGGTTAAAACCATTAGTAAAGGCACATCGTTCTTCGTATTGGAAAAAACAAATGATTACTGGTTAAGAGTAAGGGTTGATGGCAAGGAGTATTGGACGGATGATATTAAATTTAGTTCCTATGCAAACTATCTTTCCGTTCAAAATCTAGGCAGGGTGACAACAGCAAAACTAAATGTTCGTCCTGTTGCGACAACGAACAATACGCCAATCGCGACCCTATCTTTGAATGATCTTGTTCAAATTGTTTTGAAAAAAGATGGGACCTTAACGATGGACTCAACTAGAGGCTGGTACCAAATAGTATTGGCAAATGGAACCACTGGATGGGTTAGTGCAAGCTACGTCTATACTAAGGATTTTAAATAGAATCATAGTTAAGTAGACGATATAAAATTATAGAAAAGTAATGAGGAAGTGTAGTAAATGAGAAATATGGGGAAAGCGATTATTTTATCAACGGGGCTGTTATTAGGAGGTGAAATATTTGCCCCAGTAGTACCAATCGGTATGGGACATGCTGAAGCTGCCAGCCTTGCCCATTTCAAAACATCAACCTATCAAACCACTGCTAATTTAAAAATGCGGTCGGGTGCTGGATCGAAGTATAAAACGATTTTAACCATTCCAAAAGGAAAACTGGTACTATCATCTCAAAAATTAGGAAACTGGTATAAAGTCAGCTACACGTACAAATCCAAAGGAAAAACAATTACGAAAACCGGGTGGTCAAGCGGTTCTTATTTAAAGAAAAAAACAATTAGCTTAGCAAAGACCTCGGTCCCTAAGACAGTTAAATTTACAAAAACAACCTATTATACATCTGCCAATGTAAATATGCGCGCTGGTGCTAATACGAGCAAAAAGCTGATCATGACCCTTAAAAAGGGTAAAACGGTTACATCTAATGAGAAAAATGGCAAGTGGTACAAAGTATCCTATGCTTATACCTCTAAAGGAAAGCATGTAACCAAGTCTGGTTGGGTAAGTGGCAGCTATTTAAAGGAATACTATCGTTTTACAAAAACAAACGGTACATATTACTTTACGAATAAAACAACGAAGCTTTATTCCCATGCAGATAAAAAGAACAAGTATGAATATAGCATTCCTGCTTATAACGGTTTTTATTCGTCGCAAAAAGTGGTCAATAGTATTGGACAAACCTGGTTCCGTGTTTCGCATAATGGCAAGAATCTTTATGTCTATAGTGGTGATGTGAGTAAAGCATCCGCTAAGACATTTGCTAAGAAAGATTATCAAGTGAAAAATAGTACATATGTTTATTCCTCTTATGGAAGTGTTTATAAACATCTTGTCAGCCTTCCAAAAGGAGCTATGATCTCTACCACGCAAAGTGTTGGGGCTTGGTATGCTGTAACTTATAAGGGTAAAAAGGGTTATGTTCCTGCCTCAGCTGTGCAAACACCGCCAAAGGAAAATAATAGTGTTAAAGAGGAAAAGGTAACTGAAGTTGCAAAAACCTATTTAGTTACTGCCGACTTAAATTTACGAAAATCAGCCAATTCATCCTCTGATCGGCTTTCAGTAATTCCAAACGGTTCAACAGTACAATCCACAACGAAAACAGGGTCGGAATGGTACAAAGTAACTTATAAGGGTGAGATTGGTTATGTTTACGGCTCCTACTTAAAGGAGTATTCGCAAAATGCTGATTACCGGTTTATTGATTTACGCTCCAAGTCTTCTGTAACAGCAGGGCAAATTAATAATTACATCGCTGCTAATGTCAATGGAAGACCTAGTGTGCTGGTAGGTAAAGGGCAGGCTTTTATTGACGCAGGGAATAAATATGGTATAAATGCTCTTTATATAGCCGCACATGCGATTCACGAAAGTGCATTCGGGACATCAAGCATTTCATTAGGGAAAAATAATTTATTTGGTTATGGTGCCTATGATGCTGCACCGTTCTTTGGCGCATATCGTTTTTCTTCCGTCGAGGCCTGTATAAATTATGTTGCCCAAAAAATGAAAGCTGATTATTTAAATCCAAATGGCACGCATTTTGAAGGAGCCTTTCTCGGCTATCGGACAAATGATAAAAATGGAACACGGATTACAAGCAAAAGCATCGGAATGAATTACTGGTATGCAAGCGACCCAAATTGGGGGAATGGAGTTGCCCGCCATATGAATAACATATTGAAGTTTGATAAGAGCTATTATAATAAAGCTGCAATCAATACGTATATTCCCGCTACTCCAGGAATACCTGCAGGAAGCGATAAATTGCCTGTTAATATTCAAGTTGTTGCAAAAAAGGATTTATCCAGTGTTATTAAAAAGGGAACCAACTTTGTCATGCTTGAAAAAACAAATGATTTTCGCGTAAAAGTCCTTGTGGAAAGCAAGCAATATTGGATTGATAATATTCGTTTTTCTGTCTATAAGGATTATATTTCAGTTTTCAATTTGGGTCGAGTTACCATATCAACATTGAATGTGCGCCAAGAGCCAGGAAAAGAAATTATCGGTTATTTGCATTTAAATAATTATGTAGAATTGGAATTGGATAAGGACAAGAAAGTTATATCGGAAACCAAAGATGGTATCAAGTGGTATAAAGTCAAATTATCTAATGGAAAAACAGGCTGGGCAAGTTCATCCTATATTGCTAGAGAACTTAAATAATCAAAATGCTGACATGCATCATATATTGATGTGGTCAGCTTTTTTAATGTGTGATTACAAACGCTTATCAAATTCTGGTATTTTGATGGAAACATCACGAATATGCATTGAAATTTAAGAATGATAGTCTTATAATGAGTTGGTAAGTTAATTTTATGTAAATTTAAGTTGTTTTTTTTGTAAATAATTGACGACTTTTGATAGATGACAAAAATTGAAACTAATTCTTTCTAATTAAGGAGGAAATAATATATGAAAAAAGTACTAACATACGGAACATTTGATTTATTACACTTTGGACATATCAATTTACTTAGCCGTGCAAAAGATTTAGGAGATCACTTAATCGTTGGTCTTTCAACGGATGAATTCAACAAAGGTAAAAACAAACAATCATATCACAGCTTTGAAAACAGAAAATTAATCTTGGAATCCATTCGCTTTGTTGATGAAGTGATTCCTGAAAATACTTGGGATCAGAAAATCAAGGATGTAATCAAGCATGATGTTGATATTTTCGTAATGGGCGACGATTGGAAAGGCAAGTTCGATTTCCTTAAAGACTATTGTGAAGTAATATACTTACCAAGAACCATTGGGATTTCGACTTCACAAATAAAAAACGACTTAGGAATGGTGAAAAATGGTTAGGGAACTAGCCATTTCTTTATATCTGTTTGTCTTTAAGTGTGTATTCTCCATCTTTAATTGGATGCCGCTTAAAGACAAAACCACCTTTGTTATCAGCTTCGGTGATAACAGCCAATATGTCTTTGAGGAAATGCGTCGCCAAAACGTCCAAAATGAAGTGGTTTTCCTATGCAAAGGTAAAAGTATCGCCATTTTTAAGGACTATAAGGATGTTACCTGTGTTCCATTTGAAACCTACAACCTTATGAATTGGTTAAAGTCTATTTATCATTTAGCGACATCCCGACATATTTTTATAGATAACTATTTTGGTTTTCTTGCCAGTGTTAAATTCAAGCAAGAGGTTACTTGTGTTCAGCTATGGCATGCATCTGGTGCGATTAAAAAATTCGGCCTTGAGGATGGGTCCGTTAAAAACAGAAGTGAACGAGCAAAACAACGTTTTCTTCAGGTCTATCAACAATTTGATAAAGTCGTTGTCGGCTCGGATGTTATGGCAGCTACTTTTATGAAATCCTTTAATCTAAAAAAAGAAAACATTTTAACAACAGGTGTTCCAAGAACGGATTTCTTTTTTAACGAAAGGGAAAAGCAAAAAGCGATTCAAAAGCTAATTCGCACACATCATGTCTTAAAGGATAAAAAGGTGATTCTTTATGCACCAACTTATCGTGACCATGAGCTGGAGAATTTCTCACTTCAGCTAAACGTAGAAAAAATGAGCAAAGAACTTGGGAATGAGTACATTCTAGCTTTGCGTTTACATCCAGCAATTAAGAACTCGGTTGATTTCTCTAAATTACACTCGGATTTTGTCGTTGATTTCTCCTCCAGTCAGTATGATATCAATGAGTTACTTGCGGTGGCTGATTATTTGATTACAGACTATTCTTCAATTCCATTTGAATTTTCCTTATTACGAAAACCCATTATCTTTTTCGCTTACGATTTAGAAGAATACAAAAAGGACCGCGGTGTTTTAAATGGCTTCGAAGAAAATCTTCCTGGTCCCATTGTAAAAGATACTAATTCAATCATTGATTTGATTCGAAATAACTTATTTGATCAAAAAGTCGTTGATCATTATGCTGAAAAATGGAACAAATATTCCAATGGCCGTTCAAGCCAAAATTTGGTTCGTTATTTATTTGAAGAAGAAAAAAGACCTCAAGTGGAACAGCGACGGGCATTATAAGAAAGAACACAAGCTTCGAGTTGTTTTATTGCTCGAAGCTTTGTTTTTATAATGCCCATTTGGGGAAATTAATGTATAATGAACAAGGTTATTATTGTTTAAAGGAAGGACAATTTAGATGAAGTCAATGTTTACAATTATAAAGGAGCAAATCAGTTCCTTTTATCTAATCTTGAGATTATCTACATTTGAAATGAAAAGCGCCAATACCAATAATTATCTTGGTCGGCTCTGGGAATTAATAAACCCAGCAATTCAACTTGTTATTTATTGGTTTATTTTTGGGGCAGGGATTCGCGGTGGGCAAGAGGTTGAAATGGATAATGGCATGCATGTTCCTTTCTTTATTTGGATGCTGACTGGAATGATTGTTTGGTTCTTTGTTAATCCAGCTATTTCAGCTTCCTCAAGAGCGATTTATTCAAGGATTCAGCTGATTGCAAAAATGAGTTTTCCAATGAGTGCCATTCCTTCTTACGTGATTATGGCTAATTTTTATTCTCATTTAATGTTAGTTGCGGTTGTTACGATTTTTTTACAATTCACCGATTATAAATTATCAGTGTACTTTATACAGCTTCCTTACTTTATGTTTGCGACTCTAATCTTTTTATTAGCTCTTGCTCTTATTACATCAACGCTTTCAACAATTGTTAGGGATGTTCAGCAGATTGTCCAATCCATTTTAAAAATGCTGCTATATTTAACGCCACTCTTGTGGCATACCGATCATTTAATGATCAAAGGAATCGATTTTGCATTTTTATTAAAATTAAATCCTTTATATTATATTGTGGAAGGCTATAGGGCCTCCTTACTCGGGACAACTTGGTATTTAGTTGAGTATTCGCAATATACCTTGTATTTTTGGGTACTAACACTTGTTATGCTTTTGGTGGGTTCCATCTTACATTTAAAATTTAGAAACCGTTTTGTAGACTACTTGTAATATGGGGGTGATTTCTTTATGACAGAAACGGTTATAGTGAAGAATGTTTTTAAAAAATATAAAATGCATAAATCACCAAAGGAAAAGTTGCTTGATGTGATTTTACCGGGCGGCTACGGTGAAGACTTTTATGCACTTCAGGATATATCCTTTACAGCGAATCAAGGGGATGTTATTGGTCTTGTCGGAGTGAACGGCTCTGGGAAATCGACCCTTTCTAATATAATTGCAGGGGTTATTCCGCCTACTTCAGGTACTGTGGAATCGCACGGTACTACTTCGGTTATTGCCATTTCATCAGGGTTGGATAATCAACTAACTGGAAGAGAAAACATTGAACTAAAATGTTTAATGCTTGGTTTTAAAAAGAAAGAAATTCAAGAGCTGGAGCCAGAAATTATTGAATTTGCGGACTTAGGTAAATTTATAGATCAGCCTGTAAAAAAGTATTCAAGTGGAATGAAATCACGTCTAGGCTTTGCGATTTCAGTTACAGTGAACCCGGATATTCTCATTGTCGATGAAGCTTTATCTGTGGGGGACCAGACCTTCGCTGAAAAATCTAAGAACAAAATGTTTGAATTTAAGGAGAAAGGCAAGACGATTTTCTTTGTCAGCCACTCAATGAAACAAATAAAGGAATTCTGCGATAAAGTCATTTGGCTTGAATATGGTGAAATAAAGGATTACGGTAATGTTAAAGAAGTTATTTCTGAATATGAAAAGTTTTTAAAGAAATACAAGGCAATGACTCCGGATGAACAAAAAAAGTTCCGTGCTGAAGTGATGCGGAAACAAAGCGGTCTTGTGACAACTTAAGAATAATAAAAAAACCTAAAATGGTAGCTAGAGGCCGTTTTAGGTTTTTTCTTTTTATTAATGTAAATATTAAAAGGAGTACTATCATGGAAAGGGGCCGTTAAATATCAAACGTAGTCGAAAAACGTCTATGGTTTATCTGATATTGTATATTTATATTGTTTTACAGCCCATCCTTGATCTATTTACATCGTTATCACTACGACTTCGGGGACAGGACTTTACCACGGGATTATTAATTCGTTTGGCTTTTCTTGTATTTATGGGGTTGTATGCAATGTTTTTTTCGAAAAGAGTGAGAAATTACTTCCTGTTGCTGGCTGGATTCTTCGTTATTCATTTACTCATTAATCAGCACATAAAGCCCATCTTTTCCGTTTCAGTTGAAGTTAAATACATAGTCAAACTTGTTTATTTTAATGTGGCACTACTCTTTTCTTTTGTTCTTTTTAGTCGGGAAGGAGAGATCCGTAGGCATAAGGCGATTGATGCTATTGTGATCGCGATAACATTGATGGGAGTAATCATGATTGTTTCCGGCCTAACCGGTACCGCGTTTAACAGCTATTCATGGGGAAAAGAAGGGCATGTGGGCTGGTTTTATGCCGGGAATGAAATCGGAGCGATCTTGGCGATGGGTTTTCCTGTAGTGGTGTTGACTGCCCTCCAAAAAACAAACTGGGCCTGGATTTCGGTGTTGCTTGTCATATACTCATTGTTTGCCTTAGGGACGAAGGTTGGTTTTGGGGCAATCGTTATCGTCTTGCTTTTGGCTCTGTTGATGTCCTTGATTGGATTAGTCAAAAATCGTTCCGGATGGATACGGCCAATTATGCTCATGGCACTCTTCGCTGGGATCTCTTGTTATTTTCCGTTTTCCTCCATCGCTAGAAATATGAATATGCATGTGAATTTGGTTGAATCGAATCAATCGCAGGATGTGGAGGAGGTTAAATCAGAGACTGCTGGAACCACAGGAACCGCTGTTGTCCAAATGGAAAATTTGGTGCTTAGCGGCAGGGAACATTTCCTATCCATACAGAGACAATACTTTAGAGAAGCTCCCATTACGCAAAAACTGTTTGGAATGGGGTATGGGGGAAATTATCCACAACAACCAAAGCTGATTGAAATGGACTTTTACGATGTGTTTTATTCGTTGGGATTATTCGGGTTTATTTTATACTTTATTCCGCTAACTTGGATACTGGTCCAAACAGTAAGGTACACAATTCGTTATCTTCCGGAAAGGTTTACGATAAGAAATGTATTAATCGCAGCAGGTGCCGCTCTGGGATTAGGGATTGCTTTTACCGCGGGACACGTTTTAACGGCCCCAGGGGTAAGTATTTATTTAGGACTGCTGCTGGCTTATTTAATGACGATTCTTAAGGACCGGAGTGGAGAGAAGGGGTTGTAAGGGAACTTGCCTTGGAGCCGGTTCCCTTTAAGTTTGTTTTCTCCTTTTTATAATGGCGATCAGTCCGAGAATTTCTTGCGATTTTAGGAGAAGGGCAAAGGCTGTAAATATAGCAAATGTAATCATTGTAACGAGACCTAGATGGAGAATAGGGTTTGTTACAGGTAAAATGAATGCTGATAGTCTTGAAGCCATAAAAACGATCCCGAAAAGGATGAGTAATTTCCCCAAGCTTTTCTTAAAGGTCAACTTTGCCGTTTTTTCAATCAGGACATGTTTGGAAAGACTGAAAAATAATAATAATGTTTGAAACAGCATAGCAATCGCGGTAGCCAGGGCAATCCCGCCCACACCTATAAAATGAGCCAAAGCGATGCTTAACACGATATTCAAGCCCACCGAAAAGATACTGCATCTCATCGTTACCTTTGTTTCTTTTAAAGCGACAAAACAGCGATTCAAATACTCCTTTAAGGCCATAAAGACCATTCCAAAGGTATAAAAGAAAAAGGCTTGTTTGGTCATCGTAGCTGCGGTTTCATCAAAAGCTCCCCGTTTAAAGGCCAATTCCACTAGGATTCTGCTCTCGACGAGCATTACAACAACAATTGGAATTGCGGCAAAGGTAATTAACGAAATTCCTTTGAATACCCACTGGACAAACTCTCCCCCTCTTTTAACGGCTGAATCTACAACCGACGGAAAGATCACGGTAATCAGGGATAATAGGAGAATACTAAGGGGCAGGTACATTAATTTATTGGCGTAATTTAATGCCGAAACACTGCCCTCCGGAAGCCGGGATGCCACCATTCGGTCTACCACTGCATTTATTTGATAAGCACCAGAGGCAATGATAATAGGTGAAAATAATTTAAGTGTATTAAAGACTTGTTTCTGATACGTCTTAAAGGCGAAATTAACGTAAAGTACCTGATATTTTTTTATAAAAGGATAGAGAATGAAAAATTGACTGACGCTACCAAGAAGCGTAGCAACCGCGACACCGTAAATCCCATATTGTTTGGTTAAAAATATAATCGTGATTATGACAAAGAGATTTTGGGGTATCGCAATAAATGCTGGTGGTGCAAATACTTTTTCATATTCGAGGATCCCGGTCATGATCGCCGCTAGAACAAAAAAACAAAAGCTCGGCAGCATGATCATCGTTAGTTGATTGGTAAGTTCCGTTTGTTGGATGCTGAAGCCCGGCGCAATCATTTTTGTCATAAAGGGTGTCACTAAATAGAATACGAACGTTAGGAAAACGGACAAGGTGATAAACAGTGTTGCCAAGACGCTCATGATGTTGCTAGCTTCCTTCTTGCTTTTTTCCTTTGCTTCAGCATAAATCGGTGCAATTCCGCTGGTAATCGCCATGCCGACAGCGGCAAACAGCAGGACAGGAATAATCGAGGCAACAAAAAAAGCGTCTGTTACGGTGGATGCGCCAAAATAAGCGGCCATCAATAGATCACGGCCGAACCCGAGAACCTTGCTGATTATCGCAATTAACGTTATAATTCCAACTGATTTAATCATTTTCATAAGAGTCACCGTCTTTGACTTGCCAAATGGTTCATTAGCCATTATGGTCAATAATGGAACAGGTTATATGTAAGGATATGAAAGAATGAGGATTACATATGAAAAATAACGTAAATATCTTGGGAATCAATTTTTTAAATAAAGGCTTTAATGAGGTTGTTCATTTGTTAACGGAGCGGATTAGTAAGGGCGTTAAAACGTTTGTCGTAACCGCCAATCCGGAAATTGTGATGTATGCCAGAGAGGACAATGAGTATTGGAAAATTGTCCAGGAGGCCGATTATGTCGTTCCGGATGGATCTGGGATTATTTTAGCTGCTAAAATCTTAAATACGCCGATTCAAGAACGGGTCACCGGCTATGATTTAACGGTAAGGCTTTTGGAGTTAGCCAATCAGAATGGCTGGCGTATTTACCTATTGGGCGGCAAGGAGGAAACGAATAAGAAGGCAGTTGCTACTATCTGCGAGCGGTATCCTCATTTGGTGATGGCCGGCTCCCACAATGGGTATTTTAAAGGGAAAGAGAATAAGATTGCAAACGAAATCAAAGCAGCCAATGCGGATATTGTTTTCGTGGCATTAGGCTTTCCGCGGCAGGAAAAGTGGATTTCTGCTCATTACGCGACGTTTTCAAAGGGTATTTTTATGGGGGTTGGCGGCAGTATTGATGTCCTTGCGGGGGAGGTTAAGCGTGCCCCTCTTATCTGGCAAAAGCTAAACCTGGAATGGTTTTACCGGCTCGTCAAACAGCCATCCCGCTGGAGAAGAATGCTTGCTTTGCCAAGGTTTTTGGTGGAGATTTTGAAGGTGAAAAAGTAATTGGGGCTAAGAAAGGCTTTTATAGGACTCACCCCCTTGGATAAATCTAACGTACATGATTTTCCGCCATTATGGTAATAAACAATAATAGATGAAACTTTTTATCGAAAAAAGTCGTCAATTTATTGAACCAGAAGGTGAAAAGGGTGAAGGTGCTTCATTTAAATGCCGGGGTGGAAACCGGCGGGGGAATGGTTCATATTCTTGATTTGCTTGAAAATAATCAAGAAACCGAAATCATTTTAGGGCTTTTTGAAAAGGGCCTTATGTATGAGAAAGCAATCCATAAAGGAATTAAAGTCGTTCTATTTCACCAAAAATCAAAATGGGATCTTACCCTTCTTAAAAAAATCATATCATTAATTGATCAAGAGATGATTGATATTGTTCACACCCATGGACCGCGGGCTAATTTTTACGGCTGTTTTTTAAAAAGAAAAAGGCAAACCTTACGCTGGATCACCACTCTACATAGCAACCCACGCCATGACTTTCTTGGCAGGGGTTTGCCAGGTGTGATGTTTACAGCCCTTCATTTATGGGCATTAAAAAAACCAGATCATTTCTTAGCCATTTCTGAACGATTTAAAAATTTATTAGTCGCAGAAGGTATTGATGAAAATAAAATTACTCCTATTTTAAATGGAATTGATTTTAAAAAAACCTTTTGGACAGAAAAGATCTCGCGTTATGAATTAAACCTCGTGGAAAATGACTTCTTAATCATTATGGTTGCTAGATTATGTCCGGTAAAAGGACATTCTATTGTGTTTCAGGTTATCAAGGAATTAAGCCTTCTGCATGACAATGTCAAATTGCTCGTTGTTGGAACAGGCAGCTTAGAAACAGAACTAAAACAGCTTGTTTCACGGCTGGGAATTGAGAACCATATTCTTTTTTTAGGCCAACGTCAGGATGTTCATGCTTTATACGAAATCTGTGATGTTAAATTACTTGCTTCCTTTAGTGAAAGCTTTCCACTCGTTTTGCTAGAGGCCGCTCGGGCTAAAAAACCCATCATCACCTCCGATGTAGGCGGTGTTCGTGAATTAATCCCTTCAAAAGAGTTTGGCTGGATTGTTCCGGTTAATCAAAAACAACCAATGCTCCATGCAATAAAAGAAGCCATTCATTTCCGTGAAAAGGGTAAGCTAAGAGAAATAGGTTTAAATCTTTACAACCATGCTTCCACACAATTCACCATTGAAAATTTTCGTAATAGCGTCCTTACTGTATATAAAAATCTTGGATAAAAAAGGATCCATTACGGACCCTATGTTACAAAAATCGCTCAAAAAATTGTTTTTTTGACATTATTTTTACAATATGATTTTTTTAGACCAAACTAAAATCTATGTGCTATAATATAAACGTTGTATCAAATAGAAAAATATGCCTTGGTTCTAAAATTCAGAAAGGGGCATTATATTCATAAGGAGGGTCTTTATGCTTTATTTGACCTTTTTATTATGTTTTTTATGCTCCATTCTTATCACACCGATTGTTAAAAAATTGGCCTTTAAGGTAGGAGCAACAGACAACCCGAACCAACGAAAAGTCCACCTGAAGATTATGCCGCGATTGGGCGGTTTGGCGATATATGTAAGCTTCATTCTTGGGCTTCTCCTCATGCATCCAGACAGTCAGTATCACGCAGCCATTGTGGTTGGGAGTTTGATCATATTAGCTGCTGGTATATTAGACGATATCTATGAATTATCAGCAAAAATAAAGTTTTTGCTACAAATTTCAGCAGCCCTCATTGTTGTTTATTGGGGCGGTGTCCATGTTGATTTTATTAACTTACCATTCGGCGGGAACTTATATTTTGGTGCAATGAGCGTACCGATTACCGTCATTTGGATTGTCGGTGTTACCAATGCAATCAATCTGATTGACGGACTTGATGGTTTAGCAGCTGGTGTTTCATCGATTGCATTAATCACGATTTCCGCAATGGCGATTGTCATGGGAGATCCGTACGTTATGACAATGGGTGCTATATTATTAGCAAGTACATTAGGATTTCTTATTTTCAATTTTCATCCCGCGAAGATTTTCATGGGAGATACAGGAGCTCTTTTCCTTGGGTATATGATCGCCGTTCTTTCCTTATTAGGTTTTAAAAACGTAGCGTTTATCTCCTTTGTTGTTCCTGTTATTATTTTAGGTGTTCCAATTTCAGATACATTCTTTGCGATTGTGCGTCGTCTTTACAATAAAAATCCATTATCGGCTCCGGATAAATCCCATTTACACCATTGTTTACTTAAATTGGGCTTTACCCATCGACAAACGGTATTGTTGATTTATGCGATGAGTGCGATGTTCGGCTTAGCTGCAGTGATCTTTACGATGACAACAGTATGGGGATCAATTTTAATGCTGATTATCATTTTGTTGGCAATTGAATTGATCGTTGAAAGCATTGGCTTAATCAATGCAAATTATAAACCCTTACTAAAAATTGTCCAGGTATTAGCAAGAAATCGTCAATAATGAAAGGACCTTTGAGTGGGTCCTTTTTATTTTGGAGAAATTAAATAGAAAAAACCCGGCTGAAGGTGTCAGCCGGGTTTTTTCTATTATTGACTTGTTCCAGTAGTATCACTTGAAGACGTAGTAGTTTTTCCTAATAGATGGTTTTTCAAGATTAACTTTGTTTCATCTAATGAGGCTTGATCTAATCGATAATAATAAATCCCGCTAATCCGTGAATCTGAACCTTTTAAGGTAAGTGACTCAGTATCTAAACCGCCTGCTTTAATATAGTTTAGGAACGATAACATTTGATCAAATGTTAAATCTGTTGTCATATTTTTACCAACTGCATCGATTACTTTTGAATAACTGGTTACATTTTTAACGGAAGTTGCTTGTGAGAGAATCGACTTCATAATTTCCTGTTGTCGTTTTCCACGATAAATATCGCTGTCATAATGTCTTGTTCTTGCTAGAGCCAATGCTTGTTCCCCGTTCAGATGTTGCATTCCTTTTTGTAAGGTAATGGCACCCTTATGATCCTGAGAATCCTGTTCCGTAAAGGTATATGGAACATTAACATCAATTCCGCCTAGGGCATTAATGATATCCATAAACGCATTGAAATTCATTTTTACATAATAATTAATTGGCATATCAAGTAATTCTTCAACGGTATCAAGTGTAAGCTTTACACCGCCATAGGCATGTGCATGAGTGATTTTTGTGTAGATATTCTTTTCTGGAATATAAACATAAGAATCACGCGGGATGCTTAGTAGCTTAATGGATTTATCTTTTTTGTTAAACGTTGCTACCATCAAAGCATCAGAGCGCGGATTGCCTTCTTTTCGTTTCTTACTATCATCGACTCCAATGAAAAGAATCGATGTGTTTTCTACCGGCACATTTTTAAATACACGTTTTGATTCCCGATCAATCGGCTTATATGATTTATTCATTACCGATTCTGCTTTGTTATAAAGGAAAGTGGCATAGGCTGCACCGCCGAGCCCAATGACTAATATAGGCAATAAGATCCATGCTAAAAATCTTTTTCTTTTCTTCTTAGAGTGTTTATTTATACGGTCTTGTCTATTTGCAGACATAGATGATCTCCTTTTCATTGTAAAATACTGTATGAAAACATACAGAACCATGATTAATTCTATAATATTTTAGGAGATTGGTAAAATGAAATATTTTGTAAATCGTAAATTTAATGTTGGATATTGTTGGAATTTGTAAAAAAATGTACTTTGGATGACAAAAAGGCCAATCCATCATTGGTCAGCCGTTTAAATATCTTCCTCCAGGTAAAGTATTTCCCCTTCGCTAATTTTACCTTGTCCATTGGTCATTTCTGTTATCCAATTGTTGAATTGCTCAATTTCGCCTTCTTCAACAAAAACTTCAAATTCTACTGTATCTAAATAATGAATTTCTTTGATCGTATAAACAGAAGAACGCAGTTCATTTTCCAATTTACCAAGCCATGTATAATCGACAGTAACATGCATGACTTTCATTAATTTCCGCTCAACTACACCAGTTGCTGAAATTCCTTCTGAAGTCGCTTTTCCATACGCACGAATCAGTCCGCCGGCTCCCAATTTAATTCCTCCAAAATAACGGGTGACGACAACCGCTGTATCCTTCAAATTCTTTTTCTTTAATACTTCTAGGATCGGTACGCCAGCTGTGCCGCTTGGTTCGCCATCATCATTGGCTTTTTGTATTTGATCGTTTTCGCCAATTAGATAGGCGGAACAATTATGTGTTGCATCCCAATGTTCTTTCTTAATCGTTTGGATAAAATCCTGTGCAGCTGCTTCCGTTTCAACTCTTTTTATATGGGCAATAAAACGGGATTTTTGAATAACAATTTCATGTTCTCCGGACTCTTTTACCGTATAGTAGCGGGAAAGCATACGTGAGCCTCCTTCTATTTTTCTGAAAAAATGATTTGTGTAATATAACTTTAATATATGTGTAACCTTAGCATGGTATAATAAGACATGTTTGATAGTGTAAACCTGATTAGTGCTTATTTTTAATAGTAAAAAAGTTTTAGAAATAGTACTCTTATTATACAACTTTTTTACGAAATTTGAGGGTTTAGTTACCTTTAAATTTCTACATTAATACAATTCAAGGTAAAATATGTTAAAAGGCCTTTGTTCTAAGGATAAAAAGCAGGGTACACAAAGCTTCTTAATGGAGGCATTTTTATGAAGATAAAAAAAATTAATATGAAGTCGATTGATGAGATTCGTGAAAAAATGATTGAAACCGTTACTTCCAGTAAAACGGATATATTTCAAATTGAAGAGCAATGCCGCCAGGATTACGACAGCATGAGGGATGAGCTCCAAGCCATTAAGCATATGGTGGAGAAGCTCTCGGGTGAAGGAGACTCCCTTGAGGAACAGGTCCGGCAGGCTCGTTCAAGGCTTTCTGAAGTGAGTATGAACATTAAACGTTATTCGGAGGGCGAAGTCCGGGAGGCGTACGAAAAAGCGCACCAGCTTCAAATGGACCTCACTATCAATTGGCAATACAAGAAGCAGCTATTGGATAAACGAGATGATCTTGAGCGAAGACTACTGGCACTGGATGATACCATTGACCGGGCAGAGCATCTGATATCGCAAATCTCTGTTGTGATGAATTATTTAATGAGTGAAATGGGCGTCGCGCTCGAGGATGCGAAAGCGAAGCAGGATTTTGGCTTAAAAATTATTGAGGCTCAGGAGGAAGAGCGGAAGAGGATGTCGCGGGAAATCCATGATGGTCCCGCGCAAATGCTAGCCAATGTGATAATGCGCTCGGATTTAATTGAGCGGGTGTATCGGGAGAGCGGACCCGAAGATGCTTTTTCAGAGATTCATAGTTTTAAAAAAATGGTCCGTTCAGCACTTTACGAGGTTCGCAGGATTATTTACGACCTTCGTCCTATGGCATTGGATGATTTAGGATTGGTTCCTACCCTCAGAAAATACCTGCTAACCATCGAAGAATATCATAAACACTCCAAAATTGATTTTGTGAATATTGGACTAGAACACCGTCTTCCAGCTAAGTACGAGGTCGCATTATTCCGAATGATCCAAGAGTCAGTGCAGAACGCTTTAAAACACGCCAATGCCTGCGAAATTAAAGTAAAATTAGAAATGACTAAGACAGCCATTACAGTACTCATTAAGGACAATGGTGCTGGATTTGATACGAGTCAGAAGAAACCTGAATCCTTTGGGATTATGGGCATGAAGGAACGGGTTGACTTGCTGGATGGAGAAATTATAATTGAATCAAAAATTGGTAAGGGAACCGCTGTTACCATTCACGTTCCGCTGCCTGAATAGGAATCAATTAACCTGAACTTAAAGTGATTTAAACAACGAAATCTTATTACAAGGATTAGGGAGGCGAAGAAATTGACAACTAAAATTGCCATTATCGACGATCATCAATTGTTTAGAGAAGGAGTAAAAAGGATTCTCGAATTTGAAAAAACGTTCCAGGTTGTGGCCGAGGGGGATGACGGCAGCGAAGCGGTTCGTATTGTCCAAGAATTCAGTCCAGATGTGGTCATCATGGATATAAATATGCCGCAAAAGAACGGTGTGGAAGCAACCAAGGAGCTCGTAGAAAAATACCCGGAGACAAAGGTCATTATTTTATCGATTCATGACGATGAAAATTATGTTACGCATGCACTTCAAACTGGGGCGCAAGGGTATCTTTTAAAGGAAATGGATGCCGATGCCCTCATCGATGCAGTTCGCGTCGTTGCAGACGGCGGCTCCTATTTACATCCAAAGGTTACGCATAATCTTGTGAATGAATACCGCCGTTTAACAGCTGGAAAGGTATTTGGAGGCTCATACGTTCAAACGGTGGAAATCCGCCGGCCGCTTCATTTGTTAACGCGCCGTGAATGTGAAGTGCTGCAAATGCTTGCTGATGGAAAAAGTAACCGCGGAATCGGGGAAGCCCTTTTCATCAGTGAAAAAACCGTTAAAAACCATGTCAGCAATATCCTGCAAAAAATGAACGTAAACGACCGTACACAAGCCGTTGTCGTTGCGATTAAAAATGGCTGGGTAGAAGTTCGTTAACGTATAGATGCGTTAAAATACTTTGGAGAGAGCACGCTTTCGGGCGTGTTCTTTTTATGTCTGATAAATTAATGCAAAATAACTGGATTTCAGATAAAATGGAAAAACAATAGTCTAGACAAGGATGGTATTTTGTTATGAAAACAGCAGTTGTCACGGATAGTACTGCATACATCCCGAAGGAATTACGTGATAAATGGAATATACATATGGTCCCGTTAAATGTTATTTTCGGAAATGAGGCTTACCAGGAAGAGGTTGACATATCCGCAGAGGAATTTTACCAAGAAGTGAAGGAAAAAGGTTTGCCAACTACTTCACAACCGCCAGTCGGCCAGTTTGTCGAGCTATTTGAGCAATTAGCGAAGCAGTATGATGCGGTCATCAGCATCCATCTTTCAAGTGGCATCAGCGGAACCATCCAGGGGGCTGTCACGGCAGGGACGATGGTAGACGGGATAAGGGTCTATCCGTTTGATTCAGAGATCAGCTGTATGGTTCAAGGCTTTTATGCGATTGAAGCTGCGGAAATGGCCTCAAAAGGTGCTGATGCGGATACAATCATGGCGCGCCTTGAAGAGCTGAAGCAATCAGCCCGGGCTTATTTTATGGTCGATGATCTTTCCCATTTGCAGCGAGGAGGACGCCTTTCAAGCGCTCAAGCCTTTATCGGCAGCCTGCTCCAGGTGAAACCGTTGCTCCATTTTGAAAATAAGGTTATTGTTCCTTTTGAAAAAATCCGGACACGCAAAAAAGCGATGAAGCGGATTGCTGACTTGCTAGGGGAGGATGCGGCCACGGGTGCATCCTATCGGGCTGTCATTATCCATGCCAACCGCGAAGCGGAAGCAAATGAGTGGAAAGCAGAGTTATCGGCTATATATCCGAATGTTGAATTTTCGATTGGCTATTTTGGTGCCGTAATCGGAACCCATCTAGGCGAAGGCGCAATGGGCATGGGCTGGATGAGGAAATAAGATTAGATCATAAAATCGGAAAACGAGAACATATATTGCCTAACTTGGAACATAAATCGTCCGAATCGGAACATATAACGTTCATATAGGAAAGTAAAATTGAATCTCTTCTATAGATGGTAAAAAGAAGCCCAAGATTCGCATAAAATTAGTTCCGACGTTCAAAAATTGAATGGAAAATTACCTAAGCCAGGCACTCGCTTGGCTTTTTGACTGTCTCAATGTCAGCTTGGAACATATTATCGGTGAATGGGAACATATATTTCTTAGCTTGGAGCATAAACCGGTTAATCAGAACATTTATAAAGTCTCGCTTGGAACATCAAAAAGATTTTTCGACATAAACAGGATATTATCGGTTCCTGTCGAAATTTTAAATGACCCCACTGATTGAATTTTACTACAATCCCCAAAAAAGAAGGTGCCCTCATGCGATTCGCATTGAAAAACAATATCCTCTGCCCGCAAAAGGAAGATTCCCAGCCGATTTCCCGCATTCCCAATATCCCGCATCCACCTCATAACCCAAACTTTCACTTTAACCCTGAACTGCAGCAGCTTCTTACCGGCAAACAACTTCTCACAGATGACATCCCATCGAAGGAACTCCAAGCTCACTATGAACAAGGCTATGTAACCTACCGTAAAGGCATTGATTACCTCGGAAAGCAGCCGATTTGTGCTCGTTGTGGGAACAAGGACCCACAATGGTTCGCCCGCTTTCCATGCGCACGATGCGGCGAAATATGCCTCTATTGCCGACACTGTATTATGATGGGAAGAATAAGTGAATGCACACCTCTTATCGGCTGGAATGGTCCCCCGCCAGAAATAAAACTACCCGGAAAGATCATGGAATGGCAAGGGAAACTATCAGCTGGACAACAGGCTGCATCTGATAGGGTGATTGAAGCGATCGAGCAAAATCATGAGCTTTTGGTATGGGCAGTTTGCGGGGCGGGGAAAACTGAAGTCTTGTTCCATGGAATTGAGACCGCACTGGCCTCACGAAAAAGAATTTGCATCGCTACCCCCCGAACCGATGTAGTTCTCGAACTTACTCCCCGTCTTCAATCGGCGTTTCCTGGTATCTCTGTTGCCTCCCTCTATGGCGGGAGCAAGGACCGCCATCTTTATGCACCGCTCACGATTGCGACCACACATCAGCTGCTAAGGTTCTACCATGCCTTTGATACCCTGATCCTTGATGAAGTGGATGCTTTTCCTTATACCGTTGAAGAGTCACTCCGGCATGCGGCTGTACAGGCGCGAAAAACGGTTTCAGCAATGATTTATTTAACCGCCACCCCTAATCAAAAATGGCAGAAAGAATGCCGGCAGGGAAAAAGAGCCTATACGACGATTCCAGCCCGATTCCATAGACATCCGCTTCCAGTCCCGCAATTTGTCTGGTGTGGGAATTGGCAAAAGAACCTGCATAAAAACAAACTACCCGCAAATGTGCTTAAATGGATAAAAAATCGCATTGAAAGTAATAAACAATCACTCGTATTTTTTCCAAATATCCCTTTGATGGAAAAAGCGCTCTCGATCCTACGACAGTTTGCTCCAAATATTGAAGCCGTCCATGCGGAAGACCCGGAACGAAAGGAAAAGGTACAAAAAATGAGGGCAAAGGAAATACCGTTACTTTTAACGACAACGATCCTTGAACGGGGCGTTACCTTTCCCAACATCGATGTCGCCATTGTTGGTGCTGAGGATGATATTTTTTCTGAAAGCGCGCTTGTTCAAATTGCCGGAAGGGCAGGAAGGAGCGCGGCCCATCCAACAGGGGTGGTCACCTTTTTTCACTATGGTAAAACGGATGAGATGCTAAAAGCAAAGCAGCAAATTGTTTTTATGAATCAGGAAGGAGTTAAAAAGGGACTAATCGATTAAAAAGAGGTGAATTCCGATGATTCTTTTCCAGCAGGACCGTTGTTATCTTTGCCATCAACCCATCCCTCCTATCATTGGATGGAGGGTGATCTTTTCGCCGGAGAAAGATCAGTATCTATGCTCCGAATGTGAAAACAAATTTGAAAAAATAGCAGGGGAGACATGCAGCATTTGCTGCCGGCCATTCTGTAATTTGGATGAGAAATTTCGTCATGGGGACCTCTGTCATGATTGCCTGCGGTGGGAGCAGGATCCAGAGTGGCAGGGGCATCTCGATAAAAACACATCATTATATCTTTACAATGATTTTTTAAAAGAAGTGATTGCTGTATTTAAATTTCGCGGTGACTATGTCGTTGCGAAGGTATTTGCAGTCCAAATTCAAGAAGTCCTTCAAAAAATGAAAGCTGATGTGTTCGTACCAATTCCATTAAGTGAGGAGCGCCTTTACGAACGGGGGTTTAATCAAGCAGAGGCTCTTTTATTAGAAGCAGGTTTTACATCAACATCGCTGTTAACCAGGGTTCACTCTGAAAAACAATCAAAAAAAAGCAGGTCCGAACGGATTCATCTTCCACAAGTATTTGCCATTAACCCGCAAATCGATATCCAAGGAAAAAATATTGTATTAATCGATGATGTATACACAACCGGTTCAACCCTTAGACATGCTGCAAAGCTTATAAAAAAAGAAGGAGCAGCAGGTATTCAATCGCTGACTCTTGGAAGGTAGGAAGCAAAATAAAGGTGACAAGCATTGTATGCCGCCACCTCAAAACACTAATATTTCATTCTAAGCGCGTGCTGTGCATTGTGAACATCCTGCCCAAGCAAAGGGCCTAAATCATAGGAAGGATAATAGCCGTGTTTGTGCATGTAGTTGTAGGCCCGTTCGTGCCCGTGAATTGCAGCAATCAACTGATTGGTAAAGGTTTTTCTTAACGCAGGTGTTGCCGTTTCCGTAATGGCGGCTGCCAGGCAGCGGACTAACTCCTTAGAGAGGGCTAGCAGATCGGCGGCAAAAAAGCTGACATCCTGACGGGCTTCTGCCTCTCTCCCCTGATATCCCGGTGCTGAAGGGTAAAATTGAAGCAGTTCATTTAAGTTTCCTTCAAGCTCCCCAATGCATGTTCTGTAAAGCTCTCTTAATTCCTGGTCTTCAACCTTTTTAAACGACATTTTTAGTTTCATTAAGCCAATGGATTGAAACGCAACAATTTCGTGTAATTCCATTGTTTCATGCCATGCGAGTAATTTTCTTTCTTGCTGAGCCATTTGGATGCCTCCAATCATTTTTTCATCCTTTGTAACCTATTCTATGGGCATATGAGTGGTAAATTGTCCTATATAATATTAAAATTTAGTTAAAATAAATTATCCATTTTACCCAAATTTACCCATGCCCATTCCTCTAAACACATGTTTGCTACTATATATGCATTGTTTTTGTCATGAAATCGACAAAATAATGTACTGTTTTAGCAGGATATTCATAGGGTAAAATAGAAATGTATTTACATAGTTTTAAAAAAAGGAGGAGTTCACTTATGAATTATAACGTTCGTGGTGAAAACATTGAGGTAACTCCAGCAATTCGCGAGTATATTGAAAAGAAAATTTCAAAATTAGAAAGGTATTTTACTGAAGCACCTGAAGCAAAGGTTAATGTTAACCTAAGGTTCAATCAAGATAAAACTTCCAAAGTAGAGGTTACTATTCCTCTTCCACATCTCGTCCTTCGTGCAGAAGAAACAAATGTAGATATGTATGCGGGGATTGACCTGATTTCTGACAAGCTTGAGCGTCAAATTCGCAAGCATAAAACAAAAGTGAACCGTAAATTCCGCGAAAAAGGCGATTTTCCAATCACCTTTGCAACTGCTGAAAATACAGAGTCTCACGATTTTGAGGATGACGAACTAGAATTGGTTCGTACAAAACGCTTTGACTTAAAACCGATGGACAGTGAAGAAGCAATCCTGCAAATGAACATGCTTGGTCATAGCTTCTACGTGTTCACCAATGCAGATACAAACCGTACAAACGTTGTTTACAAACGTAAAGATGGCCGTTATGGCTTAATTGAGGCACATTAATAAAAGAGAAGCGCAGTTCCAGACCAGGGGCTGCGTTTTTATTTTTCAATATACCAATTTCAGAATGTTCAGTATAATAGGGTTACTAGAAGTAAAGAGGTGTTGACAATGGACTTTGATTTTCATGATCATCCTTATTCATCTCAACGGACCACCGTTTTTGCGGGACGGGGAATGGTCGCAACCTCTCAGCCCCTTGCCGCCCAAGCAGGACTCGATATCCTCAAAAAAGGCGGAAATGCCATTGATGCAGCAATTGCGACTGCTGCTGCATTAACCGTGTTAGAACCAACCTCTAACGGGATTGGCGGCGATGCATTTGCGCTCGTGTGGACTGAAAATAAGCTGCACGGCTTAAATGCCAGCGGTCCTGCCCCAAAAACCTTGACCATTGATGCGGTAAAAGCGAAGGGAAATAACAAAATTCCTGCCTATGGCTGGGTGCCTGTTACCGTCCCCGGTGCTCCTTCTGGCTGGGCGGAGCTTTCAAAGAAATTTGGAAGATTGTCCTTAAAGGAAGTTTTAAAGCCAGCGATAGAGTATGCTGAATATGGTTACCCGCTAACACCGATTTTGGCGAAATACTGGGGTTATGCCTATAAACGCTACAAACAAATATTAACAGGAGACGAGTTCCAGTCCTGGTTTGAAACCTTTGCCCCAAAGGGACGAGCCCCAAAGGTGGGGGAAATCTGGCGTTCGGAAGGTCATGCTTCGTCATTACGCTCTATCGCTGATACAGCCGGTGAAAGCTTTTATCGTGGTGAAATCGCAGAACAAATCGCTGCTTTTTCCGAACACTTTAATGGGTTTATTTCTCAAGAAGATCTTGCCGGCTACCGTGCAGAATGGGTGACCCCAATCAGGGTTCATTACCGCGGTTACGATGTCTGGGAGATTCCGCCCAACGGACAGGGACTTGTTGCCCTTCTCGCATTAAATATTGTCAAGGGCTTCCACTTCTCCGAAAAGGAAAACGTCGATACATATCATAAACAAATCGAAGCGATGAAACTCGCCTTTACAGATGGAAAGGCACATATTACAGACCCTTCTTTTATGAAAATGAACCTAGCAGACGTTCTCTCCGACGAATACGGGTCCATCAGACGGAGCGAAATTGCTGAAGAAGCCTCCCTGCCACTCCCGTACAAGCCTCCAAGCGGAGGCACGGTTTATCTCGCCACGGCAGATGGTGAAGGAAATATGGTTTCCTTTATTCAGAGTAACTATATGGGCTTCGGTTCCGGATTAGTGGTGCCGGGCACCGGAATTTCCCTGCAAAATCGCGGACATGATTTTTCGTTAGATCCGGTGCACCCTAATGCGTTAATGCCAGGGAAAAAGACATTCCACACGATTATCCCGGGATTTTTGACAAAAGGAGGTCATGCCGTCGGGCCATTTGGCGTGATGGGCGGTTATATGCAGCCGCAGGGGCATCTGCAGGTTATTATGAACACGATTGATTTCGGTCTGAATCCGCAGGCAGCTTTGGATGCTCCTCGTTGGCAGTGGATTGAGGGAAAAGAGGTTCAAGTCGAGCCGCATTTTCCGCAGCATCTTGCCCATGCTCTGGTACGGAAGGGGCATCAAATAGGGATGACATTAGATACAGGGGGATTTGGCCGCGGTCAAATCATCTGGCGTGATCCGGAAACCGGCGTGTTAATGGGTGGTACCGAATCGCGGACCGACGGAGCAATTGCTGCCTGGTAGAATTGTGATCTTGAAGCCAGTTTGGGGAGATTTCAAGCGCCTAGATGAAGGATGTTATAAACCACCCCTGATAAACAAGGAAGAGAACCTTTTTTTACTCGCATATTTTTCCGGAATTTTCTTTCTCCGTAAAAGACATACTTGCTTAAAAGCTCAGAGGTTGTAAAAAGCTATTTTTAAAGCGAAAAAGACGTGTAAAGGGCACACGTCTTTTTTGCTATTTATTTGTTTTTACTCCTTTAGAAGCATCCTCAGCAGAAATCATTTTTGTTTTACCAACATCGGTTTTATTACTTGTAACTGTTTTGGGACTTTGGACAGCTCTTGGAGCATGTGATGCACTGATCACTTTTTCTTTTTCATCGGATCCGGTACCATGGCAGCTTGAGCATGTTTCGTTAGTATTATGACTTGTAGATAGTGCTTTTCCTGTGTCATCGTAAATTGCCTTTCCAGTTACACCATATATAGCTGTTTTTCCATTATGGCATTTTAGGCAGAATTCCTTTTCTTTACCCGCATCCCAACTGCCATTATTAAAGGTAAAAGCCTCTTGGTCTCGATGTTCCTGACCTAATTTTGACTTTAACAGTAGTTGATTAGATGATCCGTGGGTTTCATGACATTCAGCACAAGGAATTCCTCCGTTTAAACTGCTTCCGTCCACTGCTTTTATTTTGTGCATTGACTTATCTTGGTTTCCTTCATAGTACTGTTTAATATCTACAGCATTTTTCCCGTTATGGCATCTTAAGCATAAGGAATAATCTTCGGAATTCCCAACAGCGGTTATTTGTTTTTTGTAAGATAGAACCCTGTAATCATCAATAAGGTTATTAAAGATACTTATGTCTTTGCCGGTACTAGCATCATGTGCTGTGTAATCTTCATGACAAGAACTGCAGGATGTTTCTAAGCTATCAATCACCCCATTTTGACCAATCGATGTATCTTTATGTGTGTATATATAATGATCTTTAAGCATATTTGGATTCTTTTCAGACCAATCAAGATGTGGATTATGGCAGCTAGTACATGATTCTGCTTGCTTTAAATGGTTTTCTCCTGTTGTTGAATATTCAGCAGGATTATTATGATGATAAGTGCTGCTAATCTTATCCACGATTGGTGCATTTAAGGTTCCATCATGACAGGCCATACAATAGTTCATCGAAGGATCACTTTTTAATTTATCGTTAAAGGTAAGTAGGTAAGACCCGCCTTCACGATCGGATTTTAAGACTTCTGGCGAATCGATATGTGTACTGTGGCAGGCTGCACACATATTGGTATTTAATGTGTAATGTCCATGTGGATTATTCTCACGCTCCAAATCACTCTTTGTCGTAAATTTAAAGAACTTTCGATAGACTTTGTTATTGGCATCATCTGTGAGAGCAGAGTCAATTGCTACACGATAGGTTTTATTTAAAACTAAATCATCCTTCGGCTTAAAAATAATGTCGTATTGATATTTTCCTGTTTGAGTATCTACCTCTCTTATAATCGTTTTTCCTTCTAACGGTGGTTGTGAACC
Source organism: Neobacillus cucumis (assembly GCF_016107705.1). The sequence goes on along the minus strand of NZ_JAEHGC010000003.1, from coordinate 331,954 downwards.
CAGCATTACTTGAATCGGGTTATAGGGATTTGCTGTATCTTCAATTTTTTTTAGAAGTTGGGTCATAGGCTGATCATCGGTTATCGATATCTTTACTTTTGCATTAGGAGGTATGCTAGTTAAATCTTCGCCATTATATTTCTTCGAATCTGAAAGTACTATGGTAGTGCCGGATATGTAAGGCCTGGTTGTATTAATCATTAAGGTCACGCTTGTTTTTGCCGCTTCAGTTGCTTTCACTTCAATGGAGAGAGTGTGCGGCCCATCTTGCAGATCGGTAGTAAACGACCAAGTACCATTTTCGGTTATGTTCCAATCCCCAGTGTTGGAAGTTGAATCGGATATTTTTTTATCAGGATCACTGGTATTGACTTTATCAAATGCTGTAAAAATCAAATTCGAATTAGGAACCGTTTCATCCGTATTCGTATAGGTTCCAGAAATGATGATGTTCGTTGAATTAATCATGGCATCGGCAGAAGGGGAGTCAATTGTTATTGTCGGTTGATCTCCTGCAGCTGAAAAAACTATCGAGCTTGGTAAGGAAAAAATGGAGGACACCACTAAAATTATCATTAAAAAACTGTAGAAATAGCCGGTATTCATCCAGTTGGTTTTTTTCATTCTGCTCATCTCTTTTTCTTATATATTATTAAAATTTTTATATGTAAATATGAGATACAACCTTATTATATCAATGATAAAAAGGGGAAAATGGGCGGAAATAAAGCGATTTTTTGACAAATTTACGACTGGATGAAATAATAAAAACAAGGTAACAATTCTAAGATTGCTACCTTGTTAATTAATTTAAAGCTCTTCAGTGGTCATCAAATATTGGCAGATATTTGGTGACTTTTTTAATAGTTGGATCCCCGGACTGACCCAGGTTGACCAGAAACAGGTCTTTCTTTGTTGTTAGGGTTACCTAGGAATTGTTCACCTTGACCATGGCATGCATAACATACTGCCATACCGGTATAACGCTTTAATGCAGAAGATGGGTTAGGGTCTTTTAGGTAATCTAGTGCAGCAGTAGGCGTCATGCCTGCTTCAACTTTTTCAAAATATGTTTGATCATTGGCATCTTTCATGATTTGTGCTTCAGAACCGTGTGCAAAGTGACAACGTACACAAGTAAGTCTGTCTTGGGCAGTTGCGTGGCGGTGCGCAGTTGTATAAACGCCGGTATCATTTGTACGAGTAGTAGATAGGTAGTCTGTGTGACAAGACGTACAATATCTGCTCATTTGAAGACCACTGTCAGGAACATATCCAGTTACAGTGCTATCAAATAAAGTTTGAATATTGTTTGTTGTTTCAACATCAATACCGATTGCGATTTGAGCTTTATCAACATTAGATACGCCTGCTCCGAAAGCAAACCCATCTTTCCAAACGACAGTCATTGTATTCGTAATGTCTGTACTAGAAGCATCTTTAAAGAAAGTATCAGCATTTGATAATGGAGCATTTACGTGACCTTTATCTCTTAACCATAAAGAGTAATCAGCTACATACTTCTTGCCGTCCCATCTGAATGTTTGGATTACATCAGAATTACTAGGAACTTTAGCACGATTATAGAAGAAGTTTTTACTTGAATCTCCGGAATTAACTTTCGCAACTATAAATGGCGTGCTAAATGGTGTGCTTGCTGTTGGAGCTGAAGACATAACTGTTAAATCTTTAAATAATTTACCGTTTTGTGTGTCTTTGTTTGCGGTTGAATAAGCTACTTGAGCCCATCCCATTGGGTCTAGGTTCAAGTTGTTTTCAGCTGAAGTACCTGAACCGTGTGCAGCGTGACAGCTTGCACAGTCAAATTCTTGACCCCATGTAACTTTGGAAGTGCTGTTAGCATCTACATTTATGTTTCCTCCTGGTGCGGCACTAACTTGTAAAGAACCGTCCGCTTCATGAAGGGAACCGTTGTGACCTTCTGTTTTAACATCGAAAGTACCAGCAATTTCTTCAGGTGTTTCTGCTGTAGCTGGAGCAAATGAATTATATGCACCAGTTGTACCATCATGGCAAGCAGAACATGTACTGTAAACACCATCTTTAAACAATAATGCTTCACCGTTTGCAGCTGTGTGTGTTTGGTGACAGCTTGCACAAGAGTTTGTGTTATTCGTATAGAAGCCGTGTACTTTTTGTCCTGATCGTTGTTTTCTGGTGTTGTTAAAGCCGGTTGCATTCTCGTTAAGAAGACCAGATCCATCTTTATCGATTCTAATTGTTTCGCCTTCCGCATTAATCTTTGTAGTAGGATCATTAGTATTTAACATTTTATCGTTATGAGAATCAATTACTACACCGGTTGATTTAGAAAGAGGAATTCCACTTACTCCTTTTAAATCATCACTTGAATGCCAAAGTTCAAGGTTATAAACTACACCAGGCTTTAAATCGCTGGCGGGGATATTAAATGATCCCTTTTTATTTGTGTCAAGAGCAACTGGTCCATAAAGAGCGGCATAGTTATCCGGTCCTTTAATGATTAATGAGAAACTTTTTCCAGGAACATCTGCTGAATCAGCTGAGTTACCTGTAAAAGGAATATAAAGGCCCATGCCATTTTGTACTGGTTTAAATGAATACGGATCCTTCGCAAATGCAGCGGTACTAAGTATTCCCACTAGGAAAATAGCTAAGATTAGTGAGAAACTCCATTTAATCTTACTCATTTCCAAAAACCTCCCTAATTTTTCTTCTCTCTCTATTTTTTAAAACTTACAAGCTTATAATTTTTGTACATCACCTCCTTAATTGGCTTATATTTTAATAGTAAAGGGCAACCCTTTTGTTAACGGTATCGGTGATAAAAATCTCACCTTTATCATCAATAAATAAGCCGTTCGGAAGGTAGAATTGCTCTTTATCGGCTCCGATTCCACCGAGTTGGAAAACTTGTTTTCCTTTTTTGTCAAAGCCATAAACGTAATGCGTCATATTATCTACCATTAAGAGGGTACCGTCACCTTGAATCCCGATTCCTCTTGGATTCACAAACTTCGAATCTCCTTTTCCATCGGTTGAACCATTAATAAGCCGGATGAATTTTCCATTTTTATCGTAAACAACCAGGCGTTGATTACCGGTATCCGATACATAGATATTGCGGTCATCATCAATCGTAACAGCATTTGGAGCATTGAGCCGATCATCTTTTGCCGTTGCAGAAGAAATCTCGAGCAGCTTTTTACCCTTTAGGTCAAACTCCATTACCTTCCCTTTTTGTATATCGGTAACATACATCATGTCGTTATAAATTCTTAAACCGCCAGGGGATTTAAATGCATCCTTTTTATCTTTCACTTCAAAGTACTTGATAAATTTTCCTTTCGATGTGAATACCGATATTTTTGCATTGTATAAATCAGCTACGTAAACATTGCCTGCTTTATCTCCAGCGATTCCATATGGGAATTGGAATTGTCCTTTACCTGTCCCTTTTTTGCCAAACTTAAAGATTGGTGTACCAGATGAGTCAAAAACTTGTACTTGTTTATGGTTCGTGTCCGTTACATAAACAAACTGGCCAATCTTGGTTACATCCATCGGTTTATCAAGCGGATCACTCATATCACCTTGAATATAGTAACTTAGGGCAGGGGGACCGCCTTTTACTGCACTTGCTACTTTTACAGCATCATCTTGAAGATGGAAAAAGTAGATTACTGCAAATAAAACAGCAGTTAATCCTACGATGGTGCCCATCAATTTATAAACTGTCTTTTTCTTCACGGATTCCATCTCCTGACTTTAATTGGTTTTGTTCTTTAATTTATCAAGCGCATTTATTGCTGGTTTAAATGTCGGGTCAAAAGAAAGAGTCTCTTTAAAAAGCTGTTCTGCTTCCTTTTCCTTGCCCTCATCCCTTGCAAGTAACCCAGCCTCATAAATCACATCAGTATTTCCAGATTTTAAGCGATAAGCTTCTTGTAATGATGTAGTTGCTTCCTTGTACATTTTTAATTTCCGATAGTTTCTTCCTTTTAACAAATGCCCCTTGTAATCCCGAGGCGAGATTTTTGCTGCTTTCACTGCCATTTGAAGGGCTTCATCAGTCCGATTTTCTTTTTCATAGACGATGCTTAAATTTAAATAGGCATCATAATAATTTTTATCGAGCGTTTTAGCTGTTTGATATTGCTTAATCGCTTGGTCGTTATTGCCCTTTAAAAAATAGGTATAACCAAGCTGGACTCTTAATTTTGGATCATTTGGTTTTTGATCTACTAGCTGTTGATAATACTTCATTTGTTTGGCGATTTGGTCATCCTGCTGATTCCAGAGATATTTTTCACTAATGTAATAACCTGCAGTTAAGCAGATGGCCAAAGTGGCAGCAAGGACAATTAGGGATTGCCACCATGTAAAACGTTCTTTTTGAATTTTTTTTGCTTTTTCTCTCGAAGGTTCTTGGGCATTCGGTTGAATTTCGATTTGCATACTAGCCCTCCTATCTAAAAATTGCATTATTGTTTATGACATGAGGTACATTTCGGTTTGTAATGACAGGTATAACACCTGTCGCTTGGTTTTTTAACACCTGAAAGATCAATAGGGTGTCCTTCCCTAAAATTTTTACCTTCATGGCTGGGAGGATGACAGCTGTTGCAGGTAACATTTGATGTTTTGTTAAAGCCTGTTTTTTGGTAGTCATGACAGGTTAAACATTTTTCCTTGTTTTGGTTGGCAATTTGGCCGTGAATAGTAATAAACCCTTTACCATGGCTTTTTGGACGAGTTGTATGGCATTTCTTACAGAAAGTATTCTCTTTTGCATACTCTTGTGCCGTAACTGATTTATGTTGAACCGTACCCGTACTCAAAAATTGTTGTGAGGCAGGGAGATCCTGCAAATCCTTTATTTCTTCCTCAGACATAAATTGGTGACAGCTATTGCATTTTCTAACATCTTTTTCGGCTAATTTACCATGATTTTCTGTTTTAAAGCTCGTTTGCTTATGTGATTTTGGCAGCATTGTTGATGTATGGCAAGTTTTACATTCCGTTGAAACATCACGTGCTTCATGGCATTCAATACAATCTTCCATTTTTGGACTGCGGAACTTTATATTCTTCATCATCGATTTACCGAGTGTGGTATCCCATTTATCGTAGTCTGATTTAAAGGTAACATTCCGTTCAGAAACCTTACCGTGGGCTACCCCGCTATGGCACTGAACACATTTAATATCTTTGTTCAAATGCTTGTCATGGGGGATAATGAGATCCCCCGATGGTGTTACTTGTCTTGTGTCCATATTGTGACATTTTTCACAAGCTGAGTTTGGAATTTCCTTTGGCATTTGTATTGGTGCGGTATACGTATTAGTTGTTTTCTCATACAGCTGCACTAAACCGTTTGCTTTTGCTTTGGCATAATTTTTTACCCCTGAACCAATATGGCAATTTGCACAATCCACTTCATTATGTGTTGATACTTTCCACGTATAATACTCCGGTTTCATCTCATGGCATGTTTTACAAAAACTTGAGCTGGAGGTTGTTTCCACACCCACTGCTCCAATTGAAAAGAACAGAATGATGAAAAAAAGTGAAATTGTCATGATTTTAAAAAGCTTATAGCGAGAACGGGCAGGGGCAGGCAGCTCTTTATGCTCCTCTTTCATTTTTAATGTCCCTCCTGTTTAGACGGCCTGAATGGTCAGTTTTTGTCTCCACCTTTAAATCCTGTCCGATGGCAGTTTTGACAGTAAACATCTGTAGGTGCTTTGCCCTCCTTTTGGCCGTCTTTCGCTTTTTTAATATCATGGCAGACATAGCACTCCGCTTTTTGATCTGCTGTTTTAGCATACGGTGCGTGACCTGTCAGCCATTGGTCGCTTGTAAAATGCTTAGCAGGGCGCTGTGCATGGCAAGTGTTACAAAATGCACTGTTTCTTGCTTCTTCCTTCGCTTTTGTCAAACTAGGAACGTATTTTTTGCCTTTTGGCCCTAATTTTAGCAACGTAATAATGTCCTGTTTTGGAATGGCTTTTGTCCATTTTGAATCTTGATGACATGAAAAACATTGATCTAGCTGGTTAACTGCAGCATCGCCATGATTTACATTCCATGTTGCTGTTCGGTGATTTTTAGGAGTACTGATTTCTTTATGACAGGTAGAGCATGCCATCGATACTTTTACATTACCTTTATTTGTTTGAGCACTGATTGCTTCTAAAATAATTTCTTGCGTTGCTTTCTTGTTTTTCAGTTCTTCGTTTCCAGCCGTTTTCTCTTCTGTTTTAGCAAAACTCTTTTTCTCAAGTTCTTCTGGATTCGGTGGAACGTTGTAGGCTACATCCTTCCAAGGCTTTTCACCTTTATTTACTTTCTCGTGACAGTCGATACAGCTTCCCATATTTGGTCTTACGTATTTTTCTTCAATTAATTTTTGAGCATTTTTTTCTGTCCATTCACCGCGATTCTCTTCGGTGTTTAAACCGCGCGCAGCTACCTTCGCATGAACAACCCCTGCGTGACAGGTGATACATGGAATGCCTTTTTCAATATGGCCTTTATGGTTGACCTTTAAGTCACCAGATGCGGTGACAAGCCGGTTTTTCGAGTGGCACTGTAAACAGTTTTCATTTGAAACAGCTTCTTCCTCTGTTTGAACGATTTGTTTAGGGACACCAGTTACATGGTAGTAAACTTCCTTCATAGACTTCACCTTGTGTGTCAGCATGTTGGTCACCCCGGGCTTAATATGGCACTGCACACAGGAGATTTGGTTATGAGCGCTTGCTGTATAGGTGGTATACTCCGGTGCCATTTCGTGACAGCTGGAGCAAAAGGATGGCGAGTTTGTAATGGAAAGTACGCCATATCCTCCGCCAAAAACAACGATACAACCAACGAGGGATGCAAATAACAATTTCCAGCGGGTAACTGGATTTTTCCAATCTATATTTCTCCACATTTGCCAGAGTCTCTTTATTGGGCCCGATTTTTTTCTATTTTCTCTTGAATCGGGTTCGGCCTCGGAATCTTTCTTTACTCCCCAAAAGCCCATTTTGCTCACCCTTCCCATTTTTGATTGAGCTATCTCTCTTTTTTTCCATCCAAACCTCTCTAAAGGTAGTATCTAACATAGGATGTGTATATTCCAATGTACAATTTGTGAATATTTTTTCAAAAGGATTTTATGATGAAAACAACGTTAATATCTTGTAAAATAGGGGATTAATTAATAACCTGCAGGTAGTGGTTAGTTGTATAAGTGTTAATTTTTATACGGAATTTGGAACTTTTATTCACTTTTTTTAGTATTAAGAAACTATCGATTAATAGAAGAATTAAACAAGATATTGTTACAATTTTTCTTCAATGGGAACTTTGTTGTCACACACATAGTGGAAGTGGTAAGATGGAAAGTGATATTCAATTCATTTTGGCAGGATTTAGTACCTAATATTGCGAATTCTTTATAATAGCAATCTCGATAAAAAGGAGAGTTCAATCACATGATGGGGATTTTAAATAAATTGTATGATGTGAATAAACGTGAGTTAAAACGGTTGGACAAACTTGCGAATCAAATAGAGGCACTTGCGTCTGATACTGAAAAATTAACCGATGATCAGCTCCGTGAAAAAACGGCGGAATTTAAACAACGCTATCAAAATGGTGAATCCCTTGATGATTTGCTAGTTGAGGCGTTTGCTGTCGTCCGTGAAGGGGCCCGTCGTGTCCTTGGATTGTACCCTTATCATGTACAGTTAATGGGGGGGATTTCTCTCCATGAAGGAAACATTTCGGAAATGAAAACCGGGGAAGGTAAAACGTTAACGGCTACGATGCCGGTTTATTTGAATGCTCTTTCCGGTAAAGGAGTTCACGTTGTAACGGTCAACGAATACCTTGCAAGCCGTGATGCTCAGGAAATGGGACAGCTTTATGAATTTTTAGGGTTAACGGTTGGGTTGAACCTAAATAGTATGACCAGTGAAGAAAAGCAGGAAGCATATGCTGCAGATATTACTTATGGAACCAACAACGAATATGGCTTTGACTATCTTCGTGATAACATGGTCCTTTATAAGGAACAAAAGGTTCAACGTCCGCTTTTTTATGCAGTCATTGATGAGGTGGACTCCATCCTAATTGACGAAGCGCGTACACCGTTGATTATTTCCGGTTCTGCACAAAAATCAACGGCTCTATATATTCAAGCAAATGCGTTTGTGCGTACGCTGACGAAAGAAAAGGATTATACGTATGATGAAAAAACAAAAGGCGTTATGCTGACAGAAGAAGGGATCAGCAAAGCAGAGAAGGCTTTTGGTATTGAAAACTTATTTGATATGTCCCATGTTTCGTTAAATCACCACATTAACCAAGCGTTAAAAGCCAATGTCAGCATGCATCTAGATGTAGATTACGTCGTTCAGGATGGCGAAATTGTGATCGTTGACCAATTTACCGGCCGTTTAATGAAGGGACGCCGCTACAGTGAGGGCTTACACCAGGCGATTGAAGCAAAGGAAGGCTTAGAGGTCCAGAACGAAAGTATGACAATGGCAACGATTACGTTCCAAAACTACTTCCGTATGTATGAGAAATTAGCCGGGATGACGGGTACGGCTAAGACGGAAGAGGAGGAATTCCGAAACATTTATAATATGAATGTCATCGTGATTCCAACGAATAGACCGATTGCCAGGGATGACCGTGCGGATTTAATTTACTCTACAATGGAAGGGAAGTTTCGAGCTGTTGTTGATGATATTGCAGAGCGACATCAAAAGGGACAGCCTGTGCTTGTCGGTACAGTTGCAATCGAAACGTCTGAATTAATTTCCAAGCTCTTATTGAAAAAAGGCGTTCGACACAATGTCTTGAATGCGAAAAATCATGAACGTGAAGCAGAGATTATTGCGGAAGCAGGCCATCAGGGTGCGGTAACGATTGCAACAAACATGGCCGGCCGTGGTACAGATATTAAGCTTGGCGAAGGGGTTACTGATTTAGGTGGTCTTGCAGTTATTGGGACAGAGCGACATGAAAGCCGCCGGATTGACAACCAGCTCCGTGGGCGTTCCGGCCGTCAAGGAGACCCGGGGATTACCCAGTTCTATTTATCAATGGAAGATGAGCTTATGCGCCGCTTTGGTTCTGATAATATGAAATCGATGATGCAGCGACTTGGGATGGATGATTCCCAGCCAATCCAAAGTAAAATGGTTTCAAAAGCAGTGGAATCAGCGCAAAAACGTGTTGAGGGTAATAACTTTGATGCACGTAAGCAGCTGCTGCAATATGATGATGTGCTTCGCCAACAGCGTGAAATCATCTATACGCAGCGCGATGAATTACTTGAGTCTGAAAACTTGCGTGAAATTGTCGAAGGCATGATTTTACGAACAATAGAGCGGAATATTGAGGCACATGCGTCTATGGCGGATGATGAAGAAAATTGGAACCTTCAGGGCGTTGTGGACTTTGTCCATGCCAATCTTCTTTCTGAAGGGGATATCACCATAGAGGATCTAAACGGTAAAGACCCTGAAGAGATGACCGAGGCTATTTTTGCTAAGGTGAAGGTGCGTTATGATGAAAAAGAGGAGCTGCTTTTCCCAGAGCAAATGCGTGAATTTGAAAAAGTCGTTACCCTTCGCTCTGTAGACTCGAAATGGATTGACCATATTGATGCAATGGATCAGCTTCGTGATGGAATCCATCTACGTGCATACGGACAGACGGATCCTCTTCGCGAGTACCAGGCGGAAGGCTTTGCAATGTTTGAAGCAATGGTTACTTCAATTGAAGAAGAAGCTGCCATGTACATTATGAAGGCTGAAATCCGCAATAATTTAGAGCGTCAAGAAGTGGCAAAAGGCGAAGCGGTTCATCCGAAGGAAGATGGAGAACCCGTTAAGCAGAAGCCAAAGGTGAAGCAAATGGATGTAGGACGAAATGATCCATGCATTTGCGGCAGCGGTAAAAAGTACAAAAATTGCTGTGGAGCAGGGAAATAATTGATTCTTTCATATAAGAAGCGAAATCATATGGGATTTCGCTTCTTGTTTTTCTTTGGGTTTAAATGATAGAGAACTATAAGTTGTGAATAACTTATTTACGAATGTGGATATTGTTTATTGAATTGTTGATATTTTTTGTGAATTTGTTAATAACTAACTGAATATGTGGATGAATAAATGTATCTTGTTGATAAGTATTAAAAAACCATCAGTTATCCACAAGGTGTTTTTCCTTCGTTAAAAAAGTATCCCCAACCTAGCGAAAACGGCTTGTTTTGGATTTTTGGAAGGTATGCCGTTATAATAGATTAGGACTGACTTAAATTATTTGCATATACTACGTTACAAAATGAATTTTTTATAGAGGTGACTAGAATGGAATTAGCAGAAATTCGGAATGAATTAGAGAAAACAGCTAAACGTTTAGCGGACTTTAGGGGGTCTCTTTGACCTTGAAAATAAGGAAGCAAGAATCGCTGAATTAGACGATCAAATGCTCCATCCTGATTTTTGGAATGATCAGCAAGCAGCTCAGGTCGTAATCAGTGAGGCGAACGGCTTAAAGGACCAAGTAAATGAATTTACTGATTTAAATGAAACGTATGAAAATTTGGAACTAACTTATGAGCTTGTAAAAGAAGAAAGTGATGCGGAATTACAGGCGGAACTGGAAGAAGAGCTGGGACAGCTGACAGAACGCTTAAATCAATTTGAATTACAGCTTTTGTTAAGTGAAGAGTATGATAAAAATAATGCGATTTTAGAGCTTCACCCTGGTGCAGGCGGTACAGAATCACAGGACTGGGGTTCAATGCTTCTTCGGATGTATACAAGATGGGCTGAGAAAAAGGGCTTTAAGGTAGAAACGCTTGATTATCTACCGGGAGATGAAGCTGGGATTAAGAGTGTAACTTTAGCCATCAAAGGGCATAATGCCTACGGTTATTTGAAGGCAGAAAAAGGTGTACACCGCCTTGTCCGGATTTCGCCATTTGATTCTTCGGGCCGCCGCCATACCTCCTTTGTTTCATGTGAGGTTATGCCGGAGTTTAACGATGAAATTCAAATCGATATCCGCACAGAGGATTTAAAAATTGACACGTACCGTGCTAGCGGCGCCGGTGGTCAGCATATTAACACGACCGATTCAGCTGTACGGATTACCCATGTTCCGACAGGGGTAGTAGTAACCTGCCAGACGGAGCGTTCGCAAATTAAAAACCGTGAGTCAGCGATGAAAATGTTAAAAGCAAAGCTGTATCAGCGCGAAATTGAGCAGCAGGAAAAAGAACTTTTGGAAATTCGCGGCGAACAAAAAGAAATTGGCTGGGGAAGCCAAATCCGTTCCTATGTTTTCCATCCGTACTCAATGGTCAAGGATCATCGTACGAGTACCGAGTCAGGAAATGTGCAGGCCGTAATGGACGGGGAAATTGATCCGTTTATTGATGCTTATCTAAGATCAAGAATTTCATAATCAATGAAAAAGCCTTTGCAGGATGAAATGCCCCCGCAAAGGCTTTTTCATTTCTAAAGGCCAAAATACCGCAGAATACTATTAAAATTGTCCTAAAAACAATATTAAGGACAAAATCCATAAGGAACCCCTGTGAAATGTTCCAAAAAACAATTTTAAGGACAAAATTGAAAAAGAGCCCAGCGAAATGTCCCCAAAAACATTTTTAAGAACAAAATCCGCAATAAGCTCAATCAAAATGTCCCAAATATTTATTTAAGAACAATACAAATCAGAACCTCCACCAAAAAGTCTATAAAAAAGGCCTTTTAGGACAAAATGATTTAAAAGGAAGAAGAAAAATTTCATCACAGTTACCCCATTTCCGCTTCGACGCTTCAACTCAATGTCATTTACACAAAAAAAGTCCCGTGCTATACTCACTTTCGAAAAATTTATTTTTGAGAAAAACAAGGGGAATACGAAATGAATAAAGTTCTAGAACTCACACAAACAAATCCGAAAATCGAAGTGGCCATTGACTATGTTTTTGTCCTCATAGGATCAGCCATTATTGCAATTTCTTTTAACGTTTTTTTACTGCCTAACCAAATTGCTTCCGGCGGAGTAAGCGGCATTAGTACGATTTTACATACTGTTCTTGGATTGGAGCCAGCGTATGTTCAATGGGCCTTCAATATCCCGTTGTTTATTGCCGGCGTCATTTTTTTAGGAAAACAGTTTGGCGCAAAAACACTCGCCGGTACCATTTTTTTACCTTTCGTTGTTTATTTTACAAAAAATATGGAACCATGGACCCATGACGCTCTACTTGGAGCATTGTTTGGCGGTATTGGCGTAGGGCTTGGCTTAGGCATTGTTTTTAGAGGCAGAGCATCAACAGGGGGAACAGACCTTGCGGCACAAATTATTAATAAATACACTGGATTTACACTTGGGACATGTGTCGTACTCATTGATGGATTAATTGTCCTAACCGCTGCGATAGTATTTGATATCGAAAAAGGGCTTTATGCCCTCATTGGTTTGTATGTGACCAGCAAGACCATCGATTTAATTCAAGTTGGTTTTGGCCGTTCAAAAATGGCCATGATCATTACTAGTAAACAAGAAGAGGTTCGCACAGGAATTTTGAATAAAATTGACCGTGGTGTGACAAAACTATCAGCATATGGTGGATTTACTGACCATGAACGCCCAGTACTTATGTGCGTGGTTGACCAAACGGAGTTCACAAAATTGAAACAATTGGTCAAAACCCTTGATCCATCTGCATTCATCGTGGTTATGGATGCTGCGGAAGTATTGGGAGAGGGTTTCAAACGCGCGTAGACTTGGTATACTAGTTAGGTAATGGTAAAATTTTCTGAAGGGGGAGTAGCAGGTGAAGAAAAAGCTACTTACATTATTATTGGGAACTTCCCTAGTAATGGGACTTGCTGCATGCGGCGGCGGATCGGACACATCTAAAGACAAAGACACAACGACCAAAACTACTGACACAAGCGGCGGAGGAAATGATGTTGCCGCAGCAGCTGAGAAAATCACGGCTCAAAAATGTTCAAGCTGTCATGGTGAAAACCTTAAGGGGGCTGTGGGTCCAGACTTAACAAAGATTGGATCTAAGTACTCAAAGGATCAAATTTTAGACATTCTTAAAAACGGGAAATCCGGCGGAATGCCTGCTGGCTTAATTTCCGGCGATGATGCTGACAAAGTGGCTACATGGCTTGCGTCCAAAAAGTAGTAATTTGAAGGAAAAACGTTCTGTCCTAACACAGAACGTTTTTTTTATGCAGAAAAATGTCGAAGTTTGTAACAGCTGTAACTGTAGAATTTGCAGGAAAAACGTCTATTCTTGTATTCTTTGAAAAGAAACTGTAATATATTTATCGCTTTTAATAGTGTTTGATGATGTTATAATAGGGCTATGCGAAATTTTGCACGTTTCGTATAGTATTTTGCGGTCTATTGCAAAAAATAAAAGATTATTGTCGAATTTACTTCATTCACAATAACTTTCCTACAGGTGATTAAATGATAGAAATGCAAGAAGTATACAAGAAATACCCAAATGGTGTATCCGCAATTAATGGGATCGATGTTCGAATTAATCCAGGTGAATTTGTCTATGTGGTAGGTCCCAGCGGCGCTGGAAAATCCACTTTTATTAAAATGATGTACCGTGAAGAGGTTCCTACTTCCGGAACGATCACGATGAATGGTGTCAATTTAGCAAAATTAAAGATGAGAAAGGTTCCGATTTTTCGCAGAAATCTTGGTGTTGTCTTCCAAGACTATAAGCTTCTGCCAACCTTGACTGTTTATGAAAATATTGCCTTTGCCCTTGAGGTGATTGAGGCACAGCCTAAGTTTATTAAAAAGCGGGTCATGGAGGTTCTCGACCTCGTTAATTTAAAGCATAAGGCAAGAATGCTCCCGACAGAACTTTCAGGTGGGGAACAGCAGCGTGTGTCAATCGCTCGTTCCATTGTAAATTCACCGAAGGTTGTGATTGCCGACGAGCCAACTGGTAACTTGGACCCGGATACATCATGGGAAATTATGAAAATATTTGAAGAAATTAATAACCGCGGCACAACGGTTGTCATGGCGACCCACAATAAAGAAATTGTTAATACAATTCAACATCGCGTAATCGCCATTGAAGGTGGAAAAATTGTTCGTGATGAGCAGAAGGGGGAATATGGTTATGAAAATTAGAACCATTGGCCGCCATGCCCGCGAAAGTTTAAAAAGTATCGGCAGGAATGGATGGATGACATTTGCCTCTGTAAGTGCTGTTACCGTAACTCTCATTTTAGTTGGTGTCTTTTTTGTGATTATGATGAATCTCAATAAAGTGGCCCAAACCATTGAAGAAGACGTTCAGATCCGCGTTCACATCGATGTTGCCGCAAATAAAGCCGATACGCAAAAATTACAGAGCGAGCTTGAGGGCATTCCTGAAGTAAAAAGTGTGAAATTCTCATCAAAAAAAGAAGAATTAAAGGACTTAATTAAGGGTCTTGGTGAGGAAGGAAAGGCATTTAAGCTTTTTGAACAGGATAATCCGCTTAACGATGTATTTATTGTAAAAACGAAAAATCCAACCGATACGATGATGGTTGCAAAGAAAATAGAAAAGTTTAATTTTGTTGCAAAAGTAAAATATGGCCAGGGCAGTGTGGAAAAGTTATTTAAATTTATTAAGGCAAGCCGAAACGTCGGTGTCGTCCTAATAATTGGTCTATTTTTTACAGCCATCTTCTTAATTTCAAATACAATAAAAATTACCATTATTGCGAGAAGAAGAGAAATCAAGATTATGAGATTAGTAGGAGCAACCAATAATTTTATTCGCTGGCCATTTTTCTTAGAAGGGCTATGGCTGGGAATATTAGGATCAATTTTGCCAATTATCTTAATCGCGATTGCCTACTATAACGCATATGATTATTTGGCTCCGAAACTTGCCGGCAATTTTATGCAAATTCTTCCTTATAAACCATTTGTCTATCAAGTATCCGGTATGCTGATACTCATGGGGGCGTTAATTGGTATTTGGGGAAGCGTTATGTCTGTAAGAAAATTCTTGAAGGTTTAGTCTTCTAGAGGAAGGGTTCTTTACTGCACCCTTCCTTCCTGTTTTATAAATAGGATTTACATAGATTTAGGGGGAAGGAGAGGAAGGAAAATGAAAAAATCAGTTGTTGCATTTACAGTTGCAGCTTCAATGGGAATAGGCAGTTTATTTACGGGGAATTCCCTTGTAACAGAAGCAGCTTCTATTTCAAATTTAAAAGATAAACAAAATGAAATTCACAATAAACGTTCAAATTTAAAATCCGATATTAATGATGCGAACACAAAAATCAATGATTTACAAGGGCAGCAAGCAAATGTGAAGTCCGAAATGAAACGCCTTGATTTTGCCATTGGTGATACCAATGCGAAGATTCGCGAGAAGACGGCTAAAATTAGTGAGACCCAAGGCAAAATCAATCAGCTTCAGGGAGAAATAAAAGTAATTGTGAATCGGATGGAACAACGCAATAATTTATTAAAAGAGCGTGCACGTAATTATCAAGAAACGGGCGGAATGATCAATTATATTGATGTGCTGATGGGTGCAAAAAGCTTCAGCGATTTCATTGACCGAGCCAATGCCGTTGCAACCATTATGGAAGCTGACCAAGAATTATTAAAACAGGCGGATATGGACAAAAAAGAACTAGAAGAAAAACGGACGAAGGTAGAAAAAGATTTGGCTAATCTTCAAGAGCTGAAGAGTGAATTAGAACAAATGAATAAGCAATTAAGTTCGCAGCGGAACGAAAAGGATAAATTACTCTCAAAACTCGTTCGGAAAGAAAAAGAAGTTCATGAAGGAAAATTAGCATTAGAAGAGGAAGAGCAAATCCTTGCCGGGCAGGAGGCAGCGGTTCAGAAAGCCATTCAATTGGAAAAGGATCGCCAAGCAGCCGCAGCGGCGGCGGCTGCACAAGCAGCAAAAGCGCCTGCACAGCCTAGCGGCGGTGGGGCTTCCGGTAAAGCACCGGCGATTTCGGGCGGTACCTTTACGAGACCTGCCGCTGGTGTCATAAGCTCCGGATTTGGGACACGTCCAGGATTCCGCCCAGGTGAATTCCACTACGGAGTTGATATTGCCAACCACGCATCGAATGTACCGATTCTGGCTGCGGCGGATGGGGTCGTGATTCGATCCTATTATTCTAACAGTTATGGAAACTGTATCTTCATTTCACATTCAATTAATGGACAGGTTTATACGACGGTTTATGCCCATATGGAAGCACGTCTAGTAGGAACTGGGGCAGTTGTGAAGAAGGGCCAGCAAATTGGAATCATGGGAAGTACGGGGGATTCTACCGGCCAGCACTTGCATTTTGAACTTCATAGGGGGCAATGGGTGCCAGATCGTCATAATGCGATCAATCCAGTGGGCATCGTGCCACTTTAAAGGAAGAAGCTAAGCTTCTTCCTTTTTTGATTGTAAAAATGTATGGAGAATTCATAACTCGTCCCTTTCCAACATATAAGTTAATAATTAGGCTAAAATGTGGCGCCTTTTAAAATGTAAATGGACAGGCATTTTTCTCCAAAGGAGGGACGCGAGATTGAAACGAAAATGGATTGCCCTTATGATGACGGGTTCGCTTTTAACAGGGGCTGGCGGGACATATGCAGCAATGCAGTGGGTAGAAAAGCCAATGGGGAATTCCACCCTTGACAACAAGGATCATACCTCACTAACAAATGATACAGAAAATCTAGAAAAAGTAGATCAGGCTTATGATTTGATTTTAAATCGATACGTCGAAAAGGTAGATCGAAATAAACTAGTAGAAGGAGCCATCCAAGGGATGCTCTCGGTGTTAAATGATCCATATTCGGTCTATATGGACAAAGAAACCGCTAAGCAATTTACTCAAACCTTGGACTCCTCTTTTGAAGGCATTGGTGCGGAGGTTGGAATGGAGGATGGGAAAATTGTGATTGTTTCCCCATTCAAAGGCTCTCCTGCTGAAAAAGCCGGATTAAAACCACATGATCAAATTTTGAAGGTGGACGGGAAGAGTGTACAAGGGCTTGACTTAAATAAAGCTACCTTAAAAATCCGCGGTAAAAAGGGAACGACTGTAAAATTAGAAATTGCCAGACCTTCTCTTAAAGACCCGATTACCATTGAAGTCATGAGGGATGAAATTCCGCTAGAAACCGTACATTCATCTATTAAGGAACAGAACGGGAAAAAGATTGGCTACCTTCAGGTAACTTCTTTCTCTGAAAATACGGCAGCGGATTTTAAAAAGGAATTGAGCATACTTGAAGACAAGCATATGAAAGGACTTATTATTGATGTTCGTGGAAATCCGGGCGGATATCTAAACAGTGTTGAAAATATATTGAAGGAATTTGTCCCAAAAGATAAGCCGATGGTTCAAATTGAAAAGAGAAATGGCGATAGAGAACGATTTTTCTCTTCATTAAAAGAGAAAAAGGAATATCCAGTGGTTGTTCTTGTTGATAAAGGCAGCGCATCTGCATCCGAAATTTTGGCTGGGGCTTTAAAAGAGGCAGATGGGTATCATCTGGTAGGTGAAACTACTTTTGGAAAAGGAACGGTTCAACAACCCGTTTCAATGGGGGATGGCAGCAATATTAAATTAACCCTATTTAAGTGGCTGACTCCAGATGGAAATTGGATTCATAAAAAAGGAATTAAGCCGGATGTGGAGATTAAACAGCCGGAAATATTCCATACCCATCCGATTCAGGTTACCGACCCGCTCGAGCAGGATATGAATAATGAACAAGTAAAGAATGCTCAAGAAATATTAGCCGGACTGGGATTTTCCCCTGGACGTAACGATGGATATTTTAGTGCTGAAACCACAGCTGCAGTAAAAGGATTCCAACAATATAATGGATTACAGCCAACAGGAAAAATCGATTCCATCACAGCAGCAAAGCTTGAAGAATCAGCTATTAAGGAAATGAAAAAAGAGAAAAATGATTTGCAGCTTCAAATTGCTTTAAGGATTGCTGCAAAATAGGAAACAACGGCTTCGGTCGTTGTTTTTTGTTTTATATAAATAAATTATGACAATTCTGTGAACATTGTGGAATAATAGGAGATTTCCACGGAAATAGTGATGGGATGGATGGAAATATAATTAGCGACAGCTGAATATATGTGGAAACGTGCAGAATAACCAAGGAATTTAGCTGATTGTATTTTTTGTCCAATTTCAAGAAACTAGCAATAGGTTTTATAGCGGCAATTTGATAAAATATACTTTAAGAGACTTTACAGAATAGATTGAGAGATTTATTTATAAAGGCAGGTGACAAAAAGTTGGCGCAAATATGGTTGGTAGAACTGCTAAAAGGAATTGGCAAGTTATTTCTACATCCCATTTTTTATTATCTTCTATTCTTATCAGCAATTTTAGGAGTAATGAGAGTAAAGCGGGAACGAAAAAATTTCCATGTTCGGGCGCATGATGCATATTTTGAGCTTCGGCAGCTGTTTCCTTTAGGGATCATGGTTGGTCTTTCACTTTCGATTGTTTCCATTTTGGCGGGCATTGTTGTTCCGTTTGAGGCAATCGTTCTCACAGCTGCCTTTACGTTATTGTGGAGTTTTACTGCCAATATTCGGTTGATGTCACCCGTTTACACAGTTGGTGCGGCATTTTTTGCCTTAATCATCATGGCAGAAAATAAATGGTCAATACCCCTTTTTTCACAAACGTTTCATTCGCTTGACCAAAAGGTATATCCGTCAGTAGTGGTATTATTGGCACTTTTATTTATTGCCGAGGGAGTCATGATTGTTAAGAACGGCAGTAAAGGGAGCTCTCCCAAACTGGTAAAAAGTAAACGGGGTCAGAGTGTTGGGGCCCATGAGGTAAAACGATTATGGTTTTTACCGATATTTCTCCTCGTACCGGGGGATGCACTTAGCCTTCCGTTCGATTGGTGGCCTGTTTTTCATGTCGGGGCTGAAAAGTACTCGATCATCCTTGTTCCCTTTGCGATTGGTTTTCAACAGCAAATCCAAGGGATGCTTCCAAAAGCGGCTATTCAGCTTTATGGACGTCGTGTAATTGTACTTGGCTCGTTGATCGCGATTCTTTCCATTGTCGGCTGGTGGTATCCGCTTCTGTCGATTATTGTAGCTGCATTTGCTGTGATTGCCCGTGAGTCATTAGCGTTAATCCAAAAATTGAAGGATGATAGTCTGCCATTTTATTTTTCAAAAAAGAACAATGGTTTGATGATTCTTGGAATTATTCCGGAATCCCCGGCAAGTAAAATGGAATTGAAGGTTGGGGAGCTTGTGACAAAGGTCAATAGTGTTGCAACTTATAACGAAAAGACCTTTTATGAAGCGCTGCAAAAAAACCGCGCTCATTGTAAACTAGAGGTTCTCGATACGAATGGAGAGATTCGTTTTGTCCAGAGGGCTTTATACGAAGGCGACCATCACGAACTTGGAATCCTTTTTGTTCAGGATGAGCGGAAGTTTGATGATGAGAAAATCAGCTAAAAAGAACCTGCCACGGGTTCTTTTTTTTGTCTTGGCTAAATGAAGATTGCAACACACTTAGGGTTTGAAAAAGTGTATGAAATACTTAAGGTTCATTTGCCCCCTGTTGATTGGAGTGGAGGGCACTCGACTCCTGCGGGATAGAGAGGTCACTGGAGACCCCATAGGCGCAAGAGCCGAGGAGGCTCCAGGGCCTCCCCGCGGAAAGCGAGTGACCGGAGCGGAAATCAACAAGCCCTTTTGCAGGGCCAATCAATAAGATTTCCTGTTTAGGGCCTAATAAAATAAAAAATTGCCGAGAAAAATACCCTTTCTCGACAATCTGACAACGAACAATTCGTTGTTTTTTTTGCTGACTTATTTTTTCAAAATGATTTTAAAGCACGTTCCTTTTCCAGTCTCGCTTTCAGCAGAAATTTCCCCACCATGGGCTTCAACTAACTCCTTTACAATAGCAAGACCTAATCCGAAGCCACCAGTTGCTCTTGAACGAGATTTATCCACTCTGTATAAACGGTCAAAAATATGCGGAAGATCTTTCTCTGGAATCCCTATACCTTGGTCAGTGATCACCGTATGAACGGCTTCGTTTTCTTCAAAAACTTTTATATGCACACATGTATATTCTATTGAATATTTAAGGCTGTTATCTAAAAGGTTTACGAGAACTTGCTCGAAACGAATCGGATCCAGATCAAAAGATAAATTTCCTGAGCATTCTAGTTTGAATTGTATCTTTTTTTCTTTAAAGGCCGGTAAAACCTTTTCGAGGATAGATTGTAAAAAATCACTGAGATTAACTTTTTCTTTCGAAATAGAAAACGTATTTTGATCCAATTTTGCCAAGTCAAATAATTCTCTAAGTAATCGGCTGACATGATCCGTTTCTTCTTGGATAATATCGAGGTATTTGTCACGGTCTGACTCAGCGAGTTCCTTTCTTTTTGCTATATCTGCATATCCTTTAATATAGGTTAATGGTGTCCGAAGTTCGTGAGAGATACTTGACAAAAATTCATTTCGCTCTTGTTTTAAATAATTTAAGTCATTTGCAAGAGTCTGTATGGATTGTGCTAATTCTCCCAGTTCATCACGGGAAGGCGGTGGAAGTGTAACGGAAAAGTCTCCTTTGCTTAATTTTTTTGTTGCTTCTTTCATCGAGATCAATGGCTTTGTTAATGCCTTCGATAAAAAGAAAATCGTTATAATCATGAAGATAAGAACTAAAATAGATGCTAATAGGAAATGTTTATTTAATTGAGAAATTAACTTCTGGACCTCATCTGTGTTCTTGAACATATATACATATCCCGCTAGTTCTCCGCCCTTATTAAATGCGGTAACAGTTGCAATATATTGTTCCTTTTGCCAATCCGATTGCAGTACTCGTCCATTTCTTGGGAGGTTATCGATCGGTTTATTTAATATAGTTCTCATGCTACGGTTGATTTTACTAGATGAAAGTAAAATATCACCGATTGTGTTCGTGATAACAACTTCAGTATCTGTATGGGATTCCATTAAACCGATGTGATGAAGTGTGGCTGAATCTGAAGTGATTTCTAATACAGCACGATGACTATTTCCCCTTGCCTGAAGTGAACCCAGCTCCTGATGAACCTGCGAATGGACTAAATTATTATGTAAAAAAAACATCGAAAAAAATTCAATCACCAAAATACAGAAAAAAAACCACAAGCCTAATTTAATCGAAATCTTCATACCTGCCACCTATTATGATTTTAATTCAGAGCCCTCTTTTATCCACTTATATCCCATTCCCCAAACGGTATGTAGATGGTTGTCAATTGGAAAGCCTGCATTTCTTAATTTTTCTCTTAAATTTCTGATATGGGAATCTATCGTTCGGTCATCAATATTCGAATTTAGACCCCAAAGGGCTGTCACTAAATGATCTCGTGAGTAAACTTTCTGTGGATTTTTTAAAAACAATCCCATTAAAGCAAATTCCTTCGGTGTAAGTGGAATAAGCTGGTTTTGAAACTTTAATTCCACCGTTTCTTCATTCCATACTAGTCCTTTAAAAACAAGCTTACGCTGAGGACCGATTGAATGATTTGTTCTTCTTAACAATGCTTCAATTCTTGCTAATAGTTCCTCTTCATGGAATGGTTTCGTCACATAATCATCGGCGCCATACTTTAATCCTTTGATTACATCGACTGTTTCACTTCTAGCCGTTAACATGATAATGGGAATATCTGAAAATTCCCTGATTTTTCGGCAGGTCATCCACCCATCCATTTCAGGCATCATCACGTCAAGGAGCACGATGTCGATATTTTCCTTCTTCAGGTGAGTTAAAGCATCTTTCCCCGATTCAGCCTTCAAACATCTATAATCATAAGGTGTTAAATATAGAGATAAAAGGTCGAGCATACGGGTTTCGTCATCCACTAGTAAAATTGTCTTCATAATTATCCCACCTTACCCATGTTACTATCATTATAAAAGAAAAATATGAAGAAACCTTGCAGATAGAAGTGTTTTATTATTTCGATTTTGTGTCAATTGGCTCGGTTTTTATAAAAGACAAACTTTGTCCAAGGAAAAACCATAGTTTCTGCACACTTTTCCATTAGAGTGAAACCATGTTAATCAATACTCTTATTTTAAAATTTATGGGAACGAGGTGAATGGTTTTGAAAGCTAAATGGTTGTTGATGATTATTCTGGTTATTGTATTTTTGGGTGGAAGAATGGCTATGGCACATGAAGGGGATCAAAAGATGCAATCTACATCAAGCCCTAACGGAAACGAACATTCCGAGCACAACATGGAAGGAATGGACATGAGCGGGGAACACAACACTGACAGTCATGATATGGAAGGAATGGATATGAGCGGGGACCAAGGCACTGACAATCATGATATGGAAGGAATGCACATGGAGGGCAGTGGACACTCCCATGGACCAGTAATTGAAAAACCAGCCAATTTAAAGGCGTTGGGTACTTATGGTGCAGTTAATCTTTCGTTTATTGTGATTGGAATATGGAATAAGTGGTTTAGAAGAAAGGATGTTTCTTATGGCAATTCCAAGTAATCAATTAGATAAAGAGAAAAAACGGATGAAAGAAAAGCAGCCTTATAATCTATTATCCATACCGATTATAAAAAAATTTATTCAAAGCCGATGGTATCCAGGCATTTTTCAATGGATCGTCCTCACCGTTTTTTCCGTTATTGTTTATGAATTAGTTGCCGGAACCGTTGACCCAACACGAAATGTCGGAACTTCGTTAACCTGGGTTTTATGGTGGCCCCTAATCCCAATCTTTTTCCTCGTAATCGGAAGGTTTTGGTGTGCGATTTGTCCATTTGGCAAATTGAGCGATATTGTTCGAAAAACGATTGGCAGCAATCGGCCGATGCCGAAGTTTTTAAGAAAATATGGGCTTTGGATGATTGACCTTTTCTTTATCGCGATTACCTATAGCGATCATATTTGGGGAATTGTTGAATCACCGAGAGGGTCAGGTTATTTACTACTATTACTTGTTACTATGGTGGTTGGGACATCCGTTTTCTATGAAAGAAGAACATTCTGTAAGACTCTTTGTTTCCTAGGAGGATTATCTGGTAACTATTCACGTTCCGGTTCATTAGAACTTCGCGGTACTCCGGAGATTTGTAAGACGTGTAAAACTCAGGCCTGTTTTAAAGGGAACGATAAGGCAGAAGGCTGCCCAATGTTTCAATTTGTACGGACAATGGATTCATCGGCTGATTGTAACTTATGCGGAAATTGTGTAAAATCTTGTCCTAATAACTCGATTCGAATTTCTCCAAGAGTTCCTACATCGGAATTATGGGGAATTAAAAAACCGAGACTAGAACATACCTTCTTAGCCGCCGTCATTATGGGAATTGTGTTTGTTCAAAACATTACAATGGTGGCCATATGGCAGGATATTTTAAAAGCAATTGGTACTGTAACGGGTACAGATCATTACAATGTAAACTTTACGGTTGCCTTTATTATTTCAATGGCCATCCCAGTTGGCCTATTATTTGCAACAGCAAAAATTGCTACTTTAACAGGTGGTTCTGTTGAGAAGGTAAAGAAAAACTTTATTCGATTCGGTTATGCGATCATTCCATTAGATTTAGCCGGACATCTTGCTCATAATTTATTTCATATCATTACAGAAGGAAAGGCTATCTGGTATAATACCGCGGGATTATTTGGATTGAATGTGACGAGAGGCGATTTAGCTTTTGCTCCGGCTTCATCCGTTCAAATGCTCCAGTATATTATTATCGTGATTGGTATGATTGGCTCCATCTATACAGCTTATCGGATTGGAAATAAAGGATCGTTTAAAGCGTTAATGCCGTATTACACTTTAATGGTATTGCTTGCAGTTGCAAATATTTATTTGTTCTCACTCCCAATGATGCACAGGGTATAAGAAACCTGAAAAAACCTTAGTCTACCAAATCAATGGGGCTAAGGTTTTTTTTATTACCGCATGCGGTGGGAATCACGGCATGATACTAATTCCGTTTGGTGTTTTTCCAACGTTTATCGTCTTGATCACCTTATTTTGGGAGTTGTCGATAACATTCACGGTATTTTCAAACATATTGGTTACATATGTTAATTTATTGTCTGGACTCGTTACGACCCCATGTGAGCCTTTGCCCGTTTCAATCGTTGCAGCCACTTGTTTAGATTTTAAATCTACCTTAGTTAAAGAATGTGAAGGAGCATCTTCTGTTCCTTGATTAGCAACGTAAGCAAATTGATCGCCCTGTCCAATATAAACCTGTGCAGGACCGTTCCCAACTCTGACTTTATCTACTTTTCCTGAAGCTAAATCTACAATGGCTAAGGCATTTTCTTTATTTAATGTAACAACTAATGTCTTACCATCCGTTGTAATTCCAGTCGTGACGGGTGTTTCTCCAACTTTAATTTTTTTGTCTTCCTTCAGGGTTTGAAGGTTTAGAACACTCACAGTGTCCTCCCCCATATTTGCCACATAGGCGAACTGGCTATCCTTTGATATTCTGAATCCGTGCGGACCCTTTCCGGTCGGAATGGTTTTAACTATCGCATAATTCTTAGCATCAATCACTGAAACTGTATTATCCTCATTGTTTGTAACCATGACGTACTTCCCATTTTCCGTAAAGACGATATGCGCAGGATGGTTGCCTACTTTTACCTCTTTAATAATCTTATCTTGAATTGGATCAAAGAATATTGCTTTTCCTGTCATATCCATAGAATCGTCATGGCCATGCCCATTCATCATTTCTGGAATAACCGTAGCAGCTACCACTTTTCCATTAGGCGACACCTGAATATTATGAACGGCTCCTTCAAATTTAAAGGTTGAAATAACCTTTTGCTCATTCGGGCTTATTTTTGAAATACTTCCACCTTCATTTGCTGTAAAGAGGAATCGAGCTTCCTGATTTGTTTTTGATACCTGAGTTTTTTCTGTTTTTCCATTTTCCTTATTGGTTGTATTTCCACACCCTACAAGAAATAATGACAAAATTAACATGCTGGTAAAAAATAAAGCTAAATATTTTTTCAATGATTTTTCCTCCTTTGCAATTTCAATACCATGATAATGATTAAATTTGCAGAAAGTATGGATTTTGATAAAAATGTTACAATAGTCGGCTATAAATGTACGTGAGTTTTGGCGAATTTTTGACAAAATCAAAAATGCATTATTTCTTGATATTTATTTGATAAAGTTATTTTTGTAGTAATGCTGTTAAAAAAATATAAATTAATTATAAAATTGGGCTTTACATAGGGTAGGGGGGTATAGTATTATAAAAACAAGGGAAAATATAATAAAATATTCGAAGGGAATGAACATAATGGAAAAGGTATCATTAAATGTTATAGGAATGTCTTGCGGTCATTGTGTAAAGGCAGTAGAAGGAAGCGTCGGTGCACTTAACGGTGTCAGTTCCGTTAAAGTCGATTTGAAAGCAGCAAAAGTAGATGTGGAGTTTAATTCACAAGAAGTTTCATTAGAGAAAATTAAGGAAACCATCGATGACCAAGGTTATGATGTGAAATAAAGATTGTGAAAAAGACGTGCTAGCTCCTAGCACGTTCCTTTTCACAAAAATATATACCTATACAGGGTATAAGGAGCTGGCTTTTATGAGTCAAAATATAAAAGAGACCAATTTACAAATCTCTGGAATGACCTGTGCAGCATGCGCCATTCGAATTGAAAAAGGTCTTAATAAATTAGAAGGCGTTGAAACTGCAAATGTGAATCTGGCCTTAGAAAGATCCAATGTTAAATATGATCCTGAAAAAGTCAAGGTGGAGGACATTGAAAAGAAGATTAAGGATTTAGGATACGAGGTTATCAAGGAAAAAACTGAATTTGATATCACCGGAATGACTTGTGCCGCTTGTGCGACCCGAATTGAAAAAGGCCTTAATAAGTTAGATGGTGTTGTAAAAGCAAATGTGAATTTAGCGCTTGAGAAAGCGACAGTGGAATACAATAGTGCGGTTCTCTCAACAGGCGAAATCATTCAAAAGGTGGAAACCCTCGGTTATGGTGCACATATAAAGGAAGATGTAAAAGATACGATTGACTATCGGCAAAAGGAAATTGAAAAACAAACAGGGAAGTTTCTCTTTTCGAGTATCCTTTCAATCCCGCTTTTATGGGCAATGGTAAGTCACTTCAGCTTCACTTCATTCATATGGGTTCCGGAAATGTTTATGAATCCGTGGGTTCAATTAGCTTTGGCCACTCCAGTTCAGTTTATTATCGGGAAACAGTTTTATGTTGGTGCCTATAAAGCCTTAAAAAATAAGAGCGCCAATATGGATGTTCTCGTTTCACTGGGAACTTCCGCTGCTTATTTTTATAGTTTATATCTATCTATTGCATCCATCGGAAGTCACGGGCATTCAGTGGAGCTTTATTATGAAACAAGTTCAATCCTGATTACATTGATCATTCTTGGAAAGCTGTTTGAGGCGAAAGCAAAAGGTCGTTCATCTGAAGCGATTAAGAAATTGATGGGGCTTCAAGCGAAAACAGCAATGGTTGAAAGAGCAGGACTCGAACAGGAGGTCCCGATTGAGGAAGTAATCGTTGGGGATATCCTTCATATTAAACCCGGTGAGAAGATTCCAGTCGATGGAAAGATATTAGAGGGCCGTTCAGCTATTGACGAGTCGATGTTAACAGGTGAAAGTGTTCCTGTTGATAAAAGTCCTGGGGATGAGGTAATTGGAGCAACCATCAATAAAAATGGATTTCTCAAAGTGGAAGCAACAAAAGTTGGCAGAGATACAGCTTTAGCACAGATCATTAAAGTTGTGGAAGAAGCCCAGGGATCAAAAGCACCGATCCAACGTTTAGCAGATAAAATTTCCGGAATATTTGTCCCTATTGTTGTGGCACTTGCCGTCCTAGCCTTTGTTGTTTGGTATTTTTTCGTAACACCCGGGGATTTTGCAGAGGCATTAGAGAAATTGATTGCGGTTCTCGTGATAGCCTGCCCATGTGCATTAGGATTAGCCACGCCGACTTCGATCATGGCTGGATCCGGTCGTGCTGCAGAATACGGAATTCTGTTTAAAGGCGGCGAACACTTGGAAATGACGCATAAAATTTCTACTGTTGTTCTCGATAAAACCGGTACCGTTACAAATGGAACCCCAGTTTTAACCGATGTTTTCATAGACAAATCTCAAACAGAAGTAGAATTTTTATTACTGGTTGGATCTGCTGAGAAACAATCCGAACATCCGCTTGCTCAAGCAATTGTTCAAGGAATTAAAGATAAAGGGATAGCCTTAAAGGATGTAACGGAATTTGAAGCGATACCTGGATTTGGTATAAAAGCAATTGTCGATGGAAAAGAGCTGCTGGTGGGAACAAGAAAGTTAATGAAAAAGTTTAATGTATCTGTGGAAAATGCTCTTGATCAGATGGATGCTTTAGAAAAGGCTGGAAAAACCGCTATGCTTACAGCAATAAATGGTCAATTTGCTGGGATTGTGGCAGTGGCTGATACGATAAAAGAAACATCCAAAACAGCGATCAGCCGCCTGAAAAATATGGGAATTGAAGTGATTATGATTACAGGAGATAATCAGCAAACCGCGAATGCAATTGCAGCTCAGGTTGGGATCGACCGGGTAATTGCCGAGGTACTTCCTGAAGGGAAGGCGGATGAAATTAAGAAGCTGCAGGCACAAGGTAAGAAGGTTGCCATGGTCGGAGATGGAATCAATGATGCACCCGCCCTTGCTATTGCCGATATCGGTATGGCGATTGGGACTGGTACGGATGTGGCGATGGAAGCAGCTGATATTACGCTGATTCGCGGGGATTTAAATAGTATTGCTGATGCCATTTTTATGAGTAAAAAGACGATTCGCAATATTAAACAGAATCTTTTCTGGGCGCTTGCCTATAACACACTAGGTATTCCTGTCGCTGCCCTTGGGTTCCTTGCACCATGGCTTGCAGGGGCAGCAATGGCATTCAGTTCCGTTTCGGTTGTTTTAAATGCATTGCGGTTGCAAAAGGTTAAATTGTAAAGGTGTGGATATGATCCACGCCTTTTTGACGGTGAAATCCTTAAGGAAATACGGAATTTCAAGGGCTAAATTCATTTTTCTGTTGCAATTTTGTGAATAAATTTTTAGAATTAATTAACAGAAAGAAATGAATGAGGTGTACCCATTGGTGATTGAATATTTATCGGCACTTATTTTGCCGGGTTTACTCGTTTTATTATTTACCCGGGTCACTTACAATCGGCTTATTGGTCTTGCATTAACCGTCGCACTTATTGCTGCCTCTGCTTATAAAGGTTATACCAACACATTACCGCTTATTATCATTGATGCTTTATCATTAACGGCCGGTTTTTGGCTGGCTGCAAAAATGAAGCCGAGAATAATAAAAAAAAGTTAGATACTGCTTTTATAGTCTGCCAAATCGAGATTTGGCAGGCTTTTTAATTTGATCCGCAAATAAGTAGATAAAATTCGCAAATAACTAGAAATTTCTGCAGAAAAACACCAAATATAATGGTAATCTCAAAAAAACGAATATTCGTTCGCATATTATTGGTTTGTTTTTGGGGTTTTGTGGTAAGATGGTAATATATTATGGAAAGAATCACTTTTCAGCCGCAACCGGTCCGAGACTTTTTTAAAAGGCAGAAAAGTAATGAATCGAACCTATTGTATTTAGGGGGAAATTTTGTGAAGGACCAATTTGAATTAGTATCTAAATATTCGCCGCAGGGCGATCAACCGGAAGCTATCCGTCAATTAGTGCAAGGAATCCATGAAAATAAACGTTATCAAACCCTTTTAGGAGCAACAGGGACGGGTAAGACGTTTACGATTTCCAATGTCATCAAAGAGGTAAATAAGCCAACCCTTGTGATTGCCCACAATAAAACCTTGGCCGGCCAGCTGTACAGTGAGTTTAAGGAATTCTTCCCAAACAATGCTGTGGAGTACTTTGTCAGCTACTATGATTACTATCAGCCGGAAGCCTATGTTCCACAGACTGATACATTTATTGAAAAAGATGCAAGCATTAACGATGAAATTGATAAATTGCGGCACTCAGCAACCTCGTCGCTTTTTGAGCGAAACGATGTCATTATCATTGCCAGTGTCTCGTGTATTTATGGTCTCGGTTCGCCGGAGGAATATCGTGAAATGGTACTCTCCCTTCGAACAGGGATGGAAATTGAACGCAACCAGCTGCTCCATCGTCTCGTCGATATCCAATATGAACGAAACGACATCGATTTCAAACGGGGAACATTCCGTGTCCGCGGTGATGTGGTCGAGATCTTCCCCGTTTCACGGGATGAGCACTGTATGCGCGTTGAATTTTTCGGCGATGAAATCGACCGGATCCGTGAAGTAGATGCCTTAACAGGAGAAATTATCGGAGAACGGGACCATGTTGCTATTTTCCCTGCCTCCCACTTCGTTACAAGAGAAGAAAAAATGCGCATTGCCATTGAAAACATTGAAAAAGAACTCGAGGAACGCCTAAAGGTCCTTCGGGAAAATGATAAATTGCTTGAAGCACAGCGAATCGAACAACGGACACGCTACGATCTGGAAATGATGCGGGAGATGGGCTTTTGTTCAGGTATTGAGAACTATTCGCGCCATCTAACATTACGGCCGCCAGGTTCGACACCTTACACCCTATTAGACTATTTTCCTGAGGATTTTTTAATGGTTATTGATGAATCACACGTGACATTGCCGCAGGTCAGAGGAATGTTTAATGGGGATAAAGCGCGGAAAGAAGTGCTCGTTGAACACGGATTCCGCCTGCCTTCCGCATTAGACAACCGGCCGCTTACGTTTGATGAATTTGAAAAGCATATTCACAATATTGTTTTTGTGTCCGCCACCCCTGGTCCCTTCGAACTGGAGCATACACCGGAAATGGTTGAACAAATTATTCGGCCGACCGGCTTGTTAGATCCACCAATTGAAGTTCGTCCAATTGAAGGGCAGATTGATGATTTAATCGGTGAAATCCAGGATCGGGTGAAGCGCAATGAACGTGTGCTAATTACAACATTAACGAAAAAAATGTCCGAGGATCTAACCGATTACTTAAAAGAAATCGGCATTAAAGTTCAATACCTTCATTCAGAAGTTAAAACGCTCGAGCGGATTGAAATTATTCGCGAGCTGCGTCTTGGTAAATATGATGTCCTCGTCGGAATTAACCTGCTCAGGGAAGGCCTCGATATTCCGGAGGTTTCGCTTGTAGCTATTTTAGATGCGGATAAAGAAGGTTTCCTCCGTTCCGAACGCTCTTTAATCCAAACGATTGGCCGTGCTGCGCGGAACGCCAATGGAAAGGTAATTATGTATGCTGATCGGATTACTAATTCAATGGAAATGGCAATCAGTGAAACGAAACGCCGTCGTGAGATCCAGGAGGAATATAACCAAAAGCACGGGATTACACCACAGACGATTCAGAAGGATATTCGTGATGTTATTCGTGCCACGCATGCGGCTGAGGAGCAGGAAGACTACAAACCGGCAGCAGCACTTGGCAAGCTGTCCAAGAAAGAAAAAGAGCGCTTAATTGCCGATATGGAAAAAGAAATGAAAGAAGCCGCCAAAGCACTTAATTTCGAGCGTGCTGCCGAGCTTCGTGATTTAATTTTAGAATTGAAAGCGGAAGGATAACGTTAATCATGGCAATGGAAAAACTTATTGTAAAAGGAGCAAGGGCTCACAATCTTAAAAATATAGATGTTACTATTCCGAGAGATAAACTAGTGGTCTTAACGGGACTTTCCGGGTCAGGAAAGTCCTCGCTTGCCTTTGATACGATATATGCAGAAGGTCAGCGCCGTTATGTTGAATCCCTTTCCGCCTATGCCCGGCAATTCCTTGGACAGATGGATAAGCCGGATGTCGATGCGATTGAGGGATTATCCCCGGCAATCTCGATTGATCAAAAAACCACAAGCCGAAATCCGCGGTCAACAGTAGGAACAGTAACCGAGATTTATGATTACTTACGATTGATGTTTGCTAGAGTAGGCCATCCCACTTGTCCGATTCACGGAATTGAGATTTCATCACAAACGATCGAGCAAATGGTGGACCGAATTCTTGAATTTCCGGAACGCACGAAAATGCAAATCCTTGCCCCGATTGTATCTGGCCGTAAGGGAGCACATGTAAAGGTGTTCGAGGATATTAAAAAGCAAGGCTTTGTTCGTGTCCGGGTCGATGGCGAAATGCTCGATCTCAGTGATGAAATTGAGCTGGAAAAAAATAAAAAGCATTCCATCGAAGTAGTTGTGGACCGGATTGTCGTTAAAGAAGGCGTTTCTTCAAGGGTAGCTGACTCCCTTGAAACGGCCTTAGGACTTGGCGGTGGAAAAGTAATTGTCGACGTTATAGGGGAGGAAGAACTATTATTCAGTGAAAACCATGCCTGTCCGCACTGTGGTTTTTCCATTGGGGAATTAGAGCCGCGAATGTTTTCTTTTAATAGCCCATTTGGTGCCTGCCCTCAGTGTGACGGGCTCGGCTCGAAGCTTGAGGTCGATGTTGACCTTGTGATTCCAAACAAGGACTTAACGCTAAAACAGCATGCAATTGCCCCGTGGGAACCGACCAGCTCGCAATACTATCCACAGCTGCTTGAGGCAGTCTGTGATCATTATGGTATCGATATGAATATTCCAGTTATAGATATTCCAAAACACCAAATGGATAAAATTTTATACGGATCTGACCGTGAAAAAATTTATTTTCGCTATGAAAATGATTTCGGACAAATCCGTGAAGGGCATATTGAATTTGAAGGCGTACTCCGAAACGTTGAGCGCCGTTATAAAGAAACAAGTTCCGATTATATTCGTGAACAGATGGAAAAATACATGGGGCAGCAGCCATGCCCGGCTTGTAAGGGGTATCGTCTAAAACCAGAAAGTCTCGCTGTCTTAATCTCCGGCAGGCATATTGCCCAAATTACCGATCTTTCGATTGAAGAAGCACATCAATTTTTCTCCGGATTGCATCTTTCAGATAAAGAGATGCAAATTGCTAGATTAATTTTTCGTGAAATTAGCGAGCGCTTAGGATTTTTGATCAACGTCGGTCTTGATTATTTAACCCTCAGCCGTACAGCGGGAACTCTTTCCGGTGGTGAGGCACAGCGGATTCGCTTAGCCACTCAAATTGGTTCACGATTAACCGGGGTTTTATATATTCTTGATGAACCTTCCATTGGACTGCACCAACGGGATAATGACCGTTTAATTGGAACCTTGCAGAACATGCGCGATATTGGAAATACACTGATTGTCGTCGAACATGATGAGGACACAATGCTCGCAGCGGATTACTTAATTGATATCGGTCCAGGTGCAGGGGTGCATGGCGGGGAAGTGGTTTCTGCTGGTACACCGGAGGAAGTGATGGCGGATCCTAATTCTTTAACCGGCCAGTATTTATCAGGAAAGAAATTTATCCCGCTGCCACTTGAACGACGAAAATCTGACGGTCGTTTTCTTGAAATTAAAGGGGCCTCGGAAAATAATTTAAAAAATGTCAATGTGAAAATTCCACTTGGAATGTTTATCGCAGTTACCGGTGTCTCCGGTTCAGGAAAAAGTACGTTGATTAATGAAATCCTTCATAAATCACTGGCGCAAAAGCTGCATCACGCCAAAACGAAGCCGGGTGAGCATAAGAGTATTAAGGGGATTGACTATTTAGAAAAGGTCATTGATATTGACCAATCGCCAATTGGCAGAACCCCGCGTTCGAACCCAGCGACGTACACAGGTGTATTCGATGATATTCGCGATGTTTTTGCGACAACGAATGAGGCGAAGGTCCGCGGCTATAAAAAAGGCCGTTTCAGCTTTAATGTTAAAGGCGGCCGCTGTGAGGCCTGCCGTGGTGACGGGATTATCAAAATTGAAATGCACTTTTTACCTGATGTGTATGTTCCTTGTGAAGTGTGCCATGGGAAACGCTATAACCGTGAAACACTTGAAGTAAAGTACAAAGGAAAGAACATTGCCGACATATTAGATATGACCGTGGAAGCGTCCGTTCAATTTTTCGAGAACATTCCAAAAATCAGCCGCAAGCTGCAAACGATTTTGGATGTGGGTCTTGGCTACATCAAATTAGGGCAGCCCGCAACAACCTTATCGGGCGGAGAAGCGCAGCGGGTGAAGCTGGCTTCAGAGCTGCATCGACGTTCAACTGGAAAGTCCTTCTACATTTTGGATGAGCCGACTACTGGTTTGCATGTCGATGATATTTCTAGGTTGCTTGTTGTGCTTCAGCGCTTGGTAGAGAATGGCGATACCGTTCTTGTTATCGAGCATAATCTTGATGTGATTAAAGCAGCGGATTATTTAATTGATCTAGGTCCGGAGGGTGGCGACAAGGGCGGTACCATTGTGGCGACCGGTACACCGGAAAAAGTCGCAGAGGTCCCTGAGTCCTATACAGGGAAATATTTAAAACCAATTCTTGAACGTGACCGCCTGCGGATGAAAAAGCAAATTGATGAAAAAGAAATGATTGCAAAAAGCTAAGGCCAAGTGTCCTAGCTTTTTTGCATAGGAAAAACTGAAACTTTAATTCCATTCTATTCGTATTAATAAGTAGTACAGAAGGCGTAAAAGTCCCAGGAACGGAATAAGATGAATAGAATAAATGATTCGGGGTGAAAAACATGAAAGAGGAAAGAAAACGGATTTTACAAATGATTGAAGAGGGGAAATTGAAGGTTGACGAGGCATTATCCTTACTTGAAGAGCTAGAAAAGGCACAGCAGACCATGGAGCAAAAACAGGAGCAAATCGTTCGTGAGCTTTCCACTGCAGTCAAGTTTGAGGAAGCGAATAAGGAAAATCAAGATTATGCAAATGGAAATAGGTTCCA
This sequence comes from Neobacillus cucumis, assembly GCF_016107705.1. The sequence goes on along the minus strand of NZ_JAEHGC010000003.1, from coordinate 297,934 downwards.
ATCTACAAAAGATAAAATATTTGAGTTTGTTGATTCCGCTTTGAAAAAAATTAAAGACTTTGATCTCGATTTAAACTTCGGACAATCCGTAGAAATCTCCCATATTTTTCATCATGGCGACGTTTATTTAAAGGATATGGATTTGGATGTGGCGAACGGCTCATTAAAAATTGCTGCGTGGGATCAGAAGGATGTTCGGATTGAATGTCAGGCAAAGGTATATCGGGTTGATACACCTGAACAGGCAAGACAAAACTTCTTAAAGGATGTCATTTTTGCCATTGAGGGGGAAAAACTGCGCTTTACGACGCAGCAAAAATGGATGAAGGTCGATGCGGTTGTGTATATCCCGCAGGCACAGTATGAACGAATTCGTGTGAGAATGTTTAATGGACCGATTTCAGGTGAAGAATTGAATGTAACCGATTTTCGCGTCAAAACCGCTAATGGTAAAATTGACTTAGCAAGGGTAACTGGAAAGCGGGCGGAAATCGAAACAGCCAATGGTCATATAAAGCTTCAAAATAGTATTATTGATGATATTGAGGCTGAAACCATTAATGGGGCAATTAAGCTGGATGGGAATTTTAGAAAGATGGCAACCCAGACATTCAATGGTAATGTAACTTACAGCTTGAATGGCAATCGCTGTGAGTTAATCTCAGCAAAGGCAACTACAGGCAGTATTGATCTTTATGTTCCTGAGGGTGTTCCGGTTAATGGGGAATTAAAGACCAATCTCGGCGGCTTTAATATGAAGCTTGAGGGGGTCCAAATTCTCGAGGAAAAAAGCGAAATGATACAAAAATTACTGCGTTTCGAATCGATTAATCATCCTGACCGACAGTTAAAGGTATTTGCCGACACTAAAACGGGTTCTATTACCATTCATAAATCAGACGGAGTTATTCCATTTAAATAGGTGGGAGTTTACATGAAAGAAACATTATTACCAAATGAGCAGGATGCAAGAAGATGAGATGGCTGATAGGAGTCTTGATTAATGCTATTTTATTTATGGCGCTTGCCGGATATTTTCGCGAAAGTATCCAACTGACAGGTTTTACAGCTGCCCTTCAAGCAAGTTTTCTGCTCTCCATACTAAATATTTTGGTCCGCCCACTGTTAATCCTGTTAACCCTGCCGGCAACCATTTTAACACTTGGCTTATTTTTATTTGTAATTAATGCGCTTACTCTTGAGATTACCGATGCCATTATGGGACCGGCCTTTGAGATATCCGGCTTTGGAATGGCTTTGTTTGCTGCCGTTATCATGGCAATTGTTAACCTGATTATTCAAAAAACCATTCTGGAACCTTCTAAAAAACATTAAAATGAAAAAGGCTGTTAAACTTAGGTTCAACGTTGTTCAATAATCAACATTGTTTTTTAACACCCAAATGAAAAAATAGCGCGGGAGGCGACTCTGCGCTATTTTTTTGCTTGTAAATGGACAAGGTCATGGGATATTTAATAGAGTTGCATCTATTAGTTTTTTTCTTCTATGGCGTCATTTCAGAGAAGTTGTCTAAATTATTTGGTTCTTGTTTAAAAAATGCTAAAATAAGAGGAAACTTATTTTAATTAATACCACTAGCATCAGCACTTATAACCAAATCATCAACATCATTAGAAGTTTGCGCTTTTCTAAAAAAGGAGGAACCTACTTGGTAAAGGTACGCACGAAGGAAATTTTAGAAAAATTTCATCTAGAACTTATGAGTGGTGAAGAAGGAATTAACCGCCCGATTACCACAAGTGATATTTCCCGCCCTGGAATTGAAATGGCTGGATACTTTGAGTTTTATCCTGCAGAGCGAATCCAACTGTTAGGAAAAACAGAGCTTTCCTTTTTTGAGGAACTCACACCCAGTGAACGCATGTCCCGAATGGAACAGCTATGCACCGATATTACTCCGGCAATCATTGTCACACGTGGATTAGAGGTTCCTCAAGAACTGATTGAAGCCTCCGAACGCGAATCTGTTCCTGTCCTCCGCAGTGGTATGAAAACAACTCGTTTCTCCAGCCGGTTAACCAATTTTTTAGAAAGTAAACTTGCACCAACGACCGCTGTTCACGGTGTATTAGTCGATATTTACGGCGTCGGGGTGTTAATTACTGGTAAAAGTGGCGTTGGTAAAAGTGAAACTGCTTTGGAATTGGTGAAACGCGGACACCGCTTAGTGGCAGATGATTGTGTTGAAATCCGCCAAGAGGATCAAGATACCCTTGTTGGAACTTCTCCAGAATTAATCGAGCATTTATTAGAAATCCGCGGGCTCGGAATCATCAATGTTATGACGTTATTTGGTGCGGGAGCTGTCCGCAGTAACAAAAAGATTTCACTCGTCATTAGTCTCGAAAATTGGGATTCTCAAAAACAGTATGACCGCCTAGGTTTAGATGAAGAAAAAATGAAAATCATTGATACGGATGTCACCAAACTGACTATTCCTGTTCGCCCCGGACGAAACATTGCCGTAATAATTGAAGTTGCTGCGATGAACTTCCGGCTTAAACGGATGGGTGTAAATGCCGCCCAGCAATTTACTGAGCGTCTCTCCGAGGTCATTGAAGAAGGGGAACATGAAGACATTTAAGTGAAATAAGGAGACTAGAACATGAAAGAAAATATTCAGCCGCTTAATCCCATTGCCTTTACACTTGGACCTATTCAAGTGCATTGGTATGGAATTATTATTGGTTCAGGGTTAGCGCTTGCTTTGTTCCTTGCCATCAGGGAGGGGAATCGCCGCGGCCTGCCAAAGGATACCTTTGCAGACTTAATGCTCTGGGCGATCCCGATTGCGATTATTTCAGCGCGGATTTATTATGTGATTTTTGAATGGAAGTATTATGCCCAGCATCCAACTGAGATTCCAGCCATATGGAATGGCGGGATTGCCATCCATGGTGCCCTCATCGGCTCCGTGATTACCACCTATGTTTTTGCGAAAAAACGGGGAATTTCCTTCTGGAAAATTACCGACATTGCTGCTCCAAGCCTCATCCTTGGTCAAGCCATCGGCCGATGGGGGAATTTTATGAACCAGGAAGCTCATGGTGGGGAAGTTACAAGAAGCTTCCTAGAAAATTTACATTTACCAAACTTCATTATCAATCAAATGTATATTAATGGAACTTATTATCATCCGACATTTTTATATGAATCTGTCTGGGACTTTATTGGCTTTATCTTATTAATGCTGCTTCGCCGTGTTAATCTGCGCCGTGGGGAGTTATTCCTTTCCTATGTTATCTGGTATTCCGTCGGTCGTTTCTTCGTTGAGGGAATGAGGACTGACAGCCTTATGCTGACGAGTACCCTCAGAATGGCGCAAATGATTTCCATTGTCCTGGTCATTGGTGCGTTGGCAATCCTGTTGATTCGACGAAAAAAGCATCTGTCAGAAGAGCGTTATTTAGATCAATCCATTTCATAAGGCGGTGTAAGAAGCTACCATGATGAGCAACATTACCACCCTTCTATTTGATTTAGATGGGACATTAATCGATACGAATGAATTAATCATTGCGACTTATTTACACACACTTGAAAAATATTATCCAAACAAATATAAACGAGAAGACGTCCTTCCATTCATGGGTCCTACCCTTCATGAGGCATTTTCAACCGTTGACCCAGACCGGGTTGAGGAAATGATTTTGGAATATCGGACCTATAATCTTGCCAACCATGATTTGCTTGTGAAGGAATTTCCTAATGTGCTGGAAACCATCGGTACTTTGAAGGAAAAAGGCTATAAGCTTGGAGTTGTCACAACCAAGCGTCATGATACGAGTTTAAAGGGTCTTCGCTTAATGAAGCTGGAGCAATATTTTGATGTTGTAGTTGCGATGGATCATGTGACAAAAGTGAAACCAGATCCGGAACCGATTCTTAAAGCGTTGGTGCAATTAAATTCTCAACCTGAGGAAACCATCATGGTCGGAGATAATTTCCATGATATTTTGGCTGGGAAAAATGCCGGAACAAAAACAGCAGGAGTCGCTTGGACCATTAAAGGCCGAGACTATCTTGCTAAATATGAACCAGATTACATGCTAGAGAACATGGCAGACTTATTAACCATTCTCGGAGAGTGAGAAGGATGAGAAATACAACCCGCTATCCGGTTGAAGGGGCGAATTCCCTATGGCATGTTTATAAGACCGTGCCATTTTGGAAGGTGGTCAAAAATTTTATTGTCATTCAGCTGGCCCGTTATACGCCGTTTCTCGGAATGAAAAATTGGCTGTACCGTACCTTTCTTCGGGTAAAGGTGGGGGAGCAAACCTCCTTTGCCTTAATGGTGATGCTTGATGTTATGTTCCCGGAAAAGATCAGCGTCGGCCGCAATACGGTGATTGGTTACAATACCACCATCCTGGCCCATGAATATTTAATCAAAGAGTATCGGCTTGGCCCAGTCGACATTGGCAGTGAAGTCATGATTGGCGCGAATTCGACGATTCTCCCCGGCGTCACAATTGGAGATGGGGCTATCGTTTCAGCCGGAACCCTTGTACATAAAAATGTACCTCCTGGAAGCTTTGTTGGCGGAAACCCCATGCGCGTCATCTACACAAAGGAAGAACTTGAAAAAAGATGGGCAGATGACCCAATTTATCAAAAATAAATAAGTTTTAAGATAGAGCCCGGTTTTTAGACTAGGCTCTTTTCTATAGTACAGACTATTCATAAGATTTTTTCGTTGACGAACCGCTAAGCTAGGGGTAAACTACTAGTAACTTTACTTTACTTTACTACCATATTAGCAGACTAAAGGATTACCATAAAAAGGATGATAGTAATGAGCCGTTTGTTTATGTTTGAAAAGCCTTTGGGCATGAGAGATACTCTCCCGGAGTTATTTGAAAAGAAACATCATGTTCAATCTTTGTTAGCTGAGACAATTAAGTATTGGGGCTATCAATTTATGGAGACCCCAACTCTTGAATACTATGAAACGGTTGGAGCGGCATCCGCCATTCCTGATCGTCAGCTTTTTAAATTACTGGATAAAGAAGGGCATACGCTTGTATTAAGGCCAGAGATGACCGCACCGATTGCGCGTGTCGCTGCCTCGAAGCTATTGCAGGATGACCTGCCATTAAGGTTAGCCTATACTGCCAATGTTTATCGAGCTCAACGGCGCGAAGGAGGACGGCCAGCTGAATTTGAACAAATTGGCGTCGAGTTTATCAATGATGAGACCATCTCGTGTGATGGTGAAGTGATTTCTCTTCTGGCCTCCTCTTTAAAACAATCCGGTTTGGAGAAGTTTCAAGTATCGATTGGCCATGCGTCCTTCACCGAGGAATTATTTTTACAAATATTAGGTACAGAGGAACGGGCAGATTCATTAAGGAAATTTTTATTTGAAAAAAATTATGTAGGGTATCGCGAGCATATTTCTTCGCTTTCGTTGTCCTCAATTGATAAACAAAGGCTTCTGCAATTCCTCGAATTACGCGGCGGGGAAGAAGTAATCGGCATGGCGCTCGATTTAATCGAAAACGAACAAGGGAAGAATGCCATCCTTCAGCTCAAAGAATTATGGGAGGTCCTCCGTGACTACGGTGTACAGGATCAAGTAAGGTTTGATTTGACCCTTGTCAGCCATATGAGTTATTATTCCGGGATTTTCTTTGAAGCCTATGCAGGTAATGTTGGTTTTCCAATAGGAAATGGCGGACGATATAGTTTAATTGAGAAGTTTGGTAAAAAAGCAAGTGCGACTGGTTTTGCACTTCAACTCGACCGGATATTGGAAGCAATGGGTGAATTTGAAACCCCAAATGAACTACAATGCATTTTCTTCAGTCAGGAACGGCGGAAGGAGGGCATTAAGTTAGCCCAAAAAATGCAGGGACAGGGAGAGCGTGTCGTGCTCCAGGATATTTCTGGCGTTAAAAATCTTGATGCTTTTTCAAAGAAATTTTCTAATACCATTTATTTAATCGGAAAAGCAGGAAAGGAGCCTGCAGATGAGTGATTTACTAACGATTGCAATGCCAAAAGGACGGATTTTTGAAGAGGCGGTTGTTTTACTTAGGAAAGCAGGTTATAAGCTGCCACCGGAATTTGACGATTCCCGCAAACTGATAATCGATATTGAGGAAGAGGGCCTGCGGTTTATTTTAGCAAAACCAATGGATGTCCCTACCTATGTGGAACATGGGGTTGCCGATGTTGGTATTGCTGGGAAGGATGTTATGCTTGAAGAAGATCGGGATGTTTATGAACTACTTGATTTAAAAATCAGCAGCTGTTATTTGGCAGTAGCCGGTCTCCCAAACACGAAAATGAACGATGTAGCCCCAAAAGTGGCTACGAAATATCCAAAAGTAGCCGCCGCCTTTTTCCGCGAGCAGGGCGAGCAAGTGGAAATTATTCGTTTAAATGGATCGATTGAACTTGCTCCGATTATCGGCTTATCAGACCGGATTGTGGATATTGTTTCTTCGGGGCGGACATTAAAAGAAAACGGACTTGTGGAATATGAACGAATTGTCGATGTGACTTCACGGGTCATCGTCAATCCTGTTAGTTATCGAATTAAGGATGTAAAAATAAATGAACTCGTATCGAGACTTAATGAAGTGGTTTCAGCGGAGGTGGATGTATAATGAAAATTCAAAAAGTGGATGATTTGGTTTCCATTAAACGTTCGATTGAAACCGGTACGTCGGAACAGCTGTCGATTGTAAAAAATATTCTCTCCGATATCCGCACCCGCGGCGATGAAGCGTTAAGGGAGTATACAGAAAAATTTGACCGTGTCCAATTAGCTTCTTTTTCCGTAACAGAAGAGGAAATCGCGGAAGCCTATAAGACGGTGGATGAGGATTTTGTTGCGATTGTTCGGGAAGCAGCGGAAAACATCCGCTTCTTTCATGAAAAACAGCTGCGTCCTTCTTGGATGACAACAGAAGAAAATGGAACAATCTTGGGACAAAAAATCACACCGCTGGATTCCGTAGGTGTTTATGTACCGGGAGGAACCGCCGCATACCCTTCTTCGGTGCTGATGAATGTGATTCCGGCTAAAGTCGCAGGAGTTAAACGGATTGTCATGGTATCGCCGCCCGACAAGGAAGGGAAGCTGCCTGCTGCCGTTTTAGTTGCCGCAAAGGAAGCGGGCGTGAAGGAAATCTATAAAGTCGGCGGGGCACAGGCGATTGCTGCACTTGCTTATGGAACAGCCTCAATTGTGGCTGTTGATAAAATTACCGGACCGGGGAATATATTCGTTGCTCTGGCAAAACGTGAAGTTTTTGGTGATGTCGATATCGACATGATAGCCGGACCTAGTGAGATTGCAGTTCTTGCGGATGAAACAGCTAGGGCCGAAGAGATTGCAGCAGATTTATTATCACAGGCAGAGCATGATCCACGTGCCTGCAGTGTTCTGGTTACACCATCACAACGATTGGCAGACGAGGTTTCTTTGGAGGTTGAAAAGCAGCTGGCTTTGCTGCCGCGAAAAGAAATTGCTGCACGTTCTATTGCAGATTACGGTGTCATTTATGTGGCGGCAAATCTAGATCAGGCAGTGGAGACAATCAATGTCCTAGCACCGGAACATTTAGAAATTATCACGGAAAATGCAATGGAGCTACTCGGAAAAATCCGTCACGCAGGGGCGATTTTTATCGGACGATACAGTTCAGAGCCGGTTGGCGATTATTTTGCCGGTCCGAATCATGTATTACCGACAAATGGAACTGCACGGTTTTCCAGCCCGTTAAATGTGGATGATTTCCAAAAGAAATCTAGTGTCATTGTTTACAGTGAAAAAGCTTTAAAGGATAACGGTGAGAAAATTGCAGCGTTTGCCCGTATGGAAGGGCTAGAAGCACATGCAAGGGCAGTAGAAATGAGACTGAAAAATTAACTTTGGGGCAATTTTTTACTATTCGCAAATAAAAATAGCAAATTCGCAAATAAACCCAGGCAATCTGCAAATATAAGTCTTGGATTCGCAAATAAGTCCCTTTGGTTCGCAAATAAGCAGTGGATTCTCGAATAAATTTAGAATAAAAAACAACGTGGGAGGCCCCTTCATGGAAAGAGTGGCAGAAATTGAACGGAAAACAAATGAAACACAAATTAAACTTTCTTTAGCAATCGATGGTGAAGGGCATTCAGAACTTGAAACAGGGGTGCCATTCCTTACACATATGCTTGACCTATTTACAAAACATGGGCAATTTAATCTTATGGTGGATGCAAAGGGCGATATCGAAGTTGATGATCACCATACCACAGAAGACATCGGAATATGTCTCGGACAGGCACTTCGGGAAGCACTTGGTGATAAGCGGGGAATCAAGCGCTATGGAAATGCATTTGTCCCAATGGACGAAGCACTAGCTCAAGTAGTCGTTGATCTTAGCAATCGCCCGCATCTTGAAATGCGTGCGGAGTTCCCAGGTCAAAAGGTAGGGACTTTCGATACCGAACTCGTCCATGAGTTTTTATGGAAGCTGGCACTTGAGGCGCGAATGAACCTTCATGTCATTGTACATTACGGAAAAAATACACACCATATGATCGAAGCTGTTTTTAAAGCATTGGGCAGGGCGCTTGATGAAGCGACGACGGTTGACCCACGTATCAAAGGGGTTCCATCGACAAAAGGGATGTTATAAAAAGTATAAAATTACATTAAGTTTGTTTTTATCCGCGGATCTACGCTGGTTATCCGCGAATCATCAAATGCAACAAACATCGAAGGGAGTGTACTTAATGATTGGCATTGTCGACTACGGAATGGGCAATCTTTTTAGCGTCAGTAAGGCGCTTGAGCGTTTAGGCGCAGATTATTTTATTTCCGCCCAAAAAAGTGAATTGCTCGCAGCAGATGCGTTAATTCTTCCGGGCGTCGGAGCATTCCGGGACGCAATGGAGCTCTTGCCAGTGGAAACGATCAAGGAATTTGCCGCAACAGGAAAACCGCTTCTTGGCATCTGCCTTGGCATGCAGCTTCTTTTTGAAGAAAGTGAAGAAAATGGGCCAACGAAAGGCTTAGGTCTTTTACCTGGGAAAGTACGCAGGTTCCCGGGGAAAACAGCAGAAAATGAAACTTACAAAGTTCCTCATATGGGCTGGAACCGCCTTGAATTTGTAAAAGCTTCGCCACTTTTAAAAAATCTTGAAGAGGATTATGTTTATTTTGTCCATTCCTATTATGTGGACGCAGCTGACTCGGATGTATTATTGGCGAAGGCAAACTACCATGAGGAAGTATCTGCGGTTGTTGGCAGGGATAATATCTTTGGAATGCAGTTTCATCCGGAAAAAAGCAGTAAGCTTGGAATGGCACTTTTAAATAATTTTTTACAATTGGTTGATAAAAAGGAGGGTGTGCGATGAGTATCACCATTTATCCTGCGATTGATATGCGGGGCGGAAAATGCGTACGCCTTCTTCAGGGAGATTACGAAAAAGAAACGATTTATGGGGACTCCCCTTTTGCGATGGCACAACAATTTGCGGCAGATGGGGCAGAATGGATTCACATGGTAGACCTTGATGGGGCAAAGGATGGAAAACGCGTTAATGACGAATTTGTTATTGAGGCAGCAAAGCAATTGTCGGTGAACATTCAGATCGGCGGTGGCATTCGCTCTGAAGAAGATATCGCCCACTACTTAGAAAATGGGGTAAATCGGGTGATTATTGGAAGCATTGCCGTTTCTAATCCTGATTTTGCAATTGAAATGATAAAAAAATACCGAGAGCAAATTGTAATCGGCATAGATGCAAAGGATGGCTTTGTGGCAACACATGGCTGGCTAGATACATCAAAGGTAAAGGCAGTTGATTTAGGCAAGCGGTTTGCTGAAGCCGGTGCCGAGACGTTCATTTTTACAGATATCGCCACAGATGGAACGCTTGCCGGACCAAATATTGCCGCGGTTTGCGAACTTGCAAAAGTGACGGGCAAAAATGTGATTGCTTCCGGAGGCGTGAGCAGTTTAGCTGATCTCAGTGCCTTAAAATCGGTTTCCTATCAGGGCGTAAGCGGTGCGATTGTTGGAAAGGCCCTCTATGAAAAACGGTTTACTTTAAAGGAAGCACTTGACGAGGTGAGAGTATGGCCTTAACAAAACGAATAATTCCTTGTTTGGACGTAAAAGAAGGCCGGGTTGTAAAAGGAATCCAGTTCGTCGAGCTTCGCGATGCCGGTGATCCTGTGGAACTAGCTAGATTTTATGACGAACAAGGTGCTGATGAACTTGTATTTCTTGATATTTCCGCATCAGTTGAAGGAAGAAAAACGATGGTTGAAGTTGTAAAAGCAGTTGCCTCCGAGCTTGCGATCCCCTTTACGGTTGGTGGGGGAATCAATGCTTTAGAGGATATGAAACGAATTCTTCGGGCCGGCGCAGACAAGGTATCATTAAATACAGCTGCCGTTTTAAATCCGAAGCTGATTGAAGAAGGCGCTAATTTTTTCGGATCTCAGTGTATCGTTGTTGCCATTGATGCAAAATTTGATGAAGAGATCGGGACGTGGCGTGTTTATACCCATGGCGGCCGCACACCAACAGATAAAAAAGTAGTAGAATGGGCACAGGAAGCAGCTGCCCTTGGTGCTGGAGAAATCTTATTAACGAGTATGGACAGCGATGGCGAGAAAAATGGCTTTGACCTTGAACTGACAAAAGCTGTGAGCGATGCTGTATCGATCCCGGTTATTGCTTCAGGCGGAGCTGGAAATGCAGCCCATTTTGAAGATGCATTTTTAACAGCAAAAGCGGATGCGGCACTTGCTGCATCAATTTTTCACTATAAAGAAACGTCTGTACATGAAGTGAAGGGCTACTTAAGGGAAAAGGGAGTGACAGTACGATGAAGGTGAATTTTGATGAAAAGGGACTTGTACCCGCAATTATCCAAGATGCGGGTACAAAAGAAGTATTAACTCTTGCTTATATGAATGAAGAATCGCTCAAAAAAACATTGGAAACAGGAGAAACATGGTTTTACAGTCGCTCGCGCCAAGAGCTTTGGCATAAGGGGGAAACAAGCGGAAATACACAGTCTGTAGTGAGTATTAACTATGATTGTGATCAAGATGCGCTTCTCGTACTTGTTTATCCGAAAGGTCCAGCCTGCCATACTGGTGCGGTTAGTTGTTTTTCCGAAAGAGTATATGAAGGCGGATCAAGTTTAGGCGATTATCAAATTCTCCAAACACTTGAGAAAGTGATTTTAGACCGGCAGCGGGAACGTCCGGAAGGGGCGTATACGACCTACCTTTTTGAAAAAGGCGTCGATAAGATTTTGAAAAAAGTAGGGGAAGAAGCAGCGGAAGTGATCATTGCGGCAAAAAATCGCAGCCACGAAGAACTAAAATGGGAAGCATCAGACCTACTCTACCACCTTCAAGTTTTATTGGTCGAACAAGAACTTCCTTTTAAAGAAGTATTAAAAACCTTAGAAGAAAGACACAAAGACCGGTCGTAATTTGACTGGTTTTTTCTTTTCGACAAAATTCGGGCGGTGCCTGTCACCGCCCGAATTTTGTCGATTCTCTCCTGTCTTTGCTTTCCAGGCTCTTCTCGTACAAGCCCCTATTATGTTATACTACATTAGTTATGTATGTTTACTGAAAGATGGAGGACTTTATGGGAAAAGACTCGAAAGCAAGAATTCAAAAGGGAAAGATTCTCTCATTTGTCCCAACAGGGGAATATTACTTCAAGAAGGGATTAAAGGCCTACTATCGACGTGACTTTATCAAAGCAAAAAAATATCTGGGGCGTGCCATGCAGCTTGAACCAGGTGAGCCGATTATTATTTGCCAGCTGGCGATTGTATCGACAGAACTAGGTGAATTTGAAAATTCAAATCGACTTTTGCATCAGATCCTTGAAGAACTTGATGAACAAATGGTAGAATGCCATTATTTTCTAGCTAATAATTATGCCCACATGGGATTGTTTAAAGATGCTTATCACCATGCAAAACTTTATATAGAGCTTGAGCCCGACGGTGAATTTATTGAAGATACAGAAGACCTGCTAGAGTTACTTCTCTTTGAAGAAGAGGATCTTGAAGATGAGCTATATCAGCAGGATGATCTAATTGTAAAACAAGAACAAGCCAGAGATTTATTAGAGTCAGGATATTTTCCAAAGGCAATTGAATTATTAAAAGACGTTGTCGAAGAATACCCAGAGTATTGGTCAGCCTATAATAATTTAGCCCTTGCCTATTTTTATTTAGGGAAAACGGAAAAAGCAGAATCGATTTTAGAGGATGTTTTGGTGAGAAATCCAGGAAATCTTCATGCCCTTTGCAACCGGCTTGTATTTGCCCATTATCAAGGGCAATTTAAGAGTGCTGAAAGATTGATGGAATCGTTGAAAAAGATTAAACCGCTTCTTGTTGAACAACAGTTTAAATTAGGAGCAACGTTTGCCTTAGTAGGGGAATATGAACCTGCCTACTTTTGGCTTAAAAAGCTATATAAAAATGGTTTTGATGGAGACGGTCCATTCTACTATTGGCTCTCAAGTGCTGCCTATCACATTGGTAATAAACCTTTTGCCAAAAATATTTGGAAAAAAGTTCTGGAAATCAATCCAGAAAAAGAAGGCTTTGAGCCATGGAATTCTGACAAAGTGCAGGGGGGCGGATTTGAGGACCATCCAAGTTCTATTTTTCAAAAATTAGACAGTGATTATATTGAGGAACGATTATTTGCTCTCTTTCTTACAGCTTTATCTGATAAGGCGGAAGATATTTTTTCATCCAAACGATTTTTGGATAACCAAAAGCTGACGCCGATGGAACAGGAATACATGTCGTTTATCAAATCCGGTACCCCATCGATTTCGGCTGATGCCCATGAAATTGCCGAGCTATTATACCAAAATCATCAACCAATTGGTCCGATTGAATCGGGTTTATATTTAATCTGGTTTTCGACATTTGTGGAAATCTCGAAGTCGAATGTCAAATTAAAAAATAAGCAGGCCTGGGCCGGAGCAATTGAATATGTTTGGAACAAGCTTCGCAGCGAAAAAGTAACGCGTGAGGAAATTGCAGAACGGTATGGTCTTTCGGTAGCAACTGTCGGAAAATATGTAAAGTTTGTGAACAACTTTTTAAACTGAAATAAGGTATTTTCGCTCTTTTAACAAGCATATTTTTGGACTATAATCTATTTGTTTTATACGATTAGGGAAAGGGAATGATATAACCTAATCGTATTTTTTATAGGGAGTGAAAAAAGTGTCCGAAGAGAAAATTTATGATGTTATTATTGCGGGTGCTGGCCCAGCTGGTATGACCGCTGCAGTATATACTTCACGTGCAAACCTTTCAACACTTATGATTGAGCGCGGAATGCCAGGCGGGCAGATGGCCAATACTGAAGATGTTGAAAATTACCCAGGCTTTGAAAGTATTTTAGGCCCGGATTTATCCACCAAAATGTTTGAGCATGCTAAAAAGTTTGGTGCAGAATATGCCTACGGTGATATTAAAGAAATTGTGGACCATGGTGAATATAAAGTAGTGAATGCTGGTTCAAAACAATATAAAGCCTATTCGGTCATCATTACGACTGGTGCTGAGTATAAAAAGGTTGGCGCACCTGGCGAAAAGGAACTTGGCGGACGCGGTGTTTCTTATTGTGCAGTTTGTGATGGTGCTTTCTTTAAAAACAAAGAACTTGTTGTAATCGGAGGCGGAGACTCTGCCGTTGAAGAAGGTGTATATTTAACAAGATTTGCATCAAAGGTAACGATTGTTCATCGCCGTGATCAGCTTCGCGCTCAAAAAATTCTTCAAGACCGAGCGTTTGCCAATGAGAAAGTGGACTTCATTTGGAATCATACCATCAAATCGATTAATGAAAAGGATGGCAAGGTTGGCAGTGTTACATTGGTTTCTACGGTAAATGGTGAGGAGCAGGAATATAAGGCGGATGGTGTATTTATTTATGTCGGAATGCTGCCGTTATCGAAACCATTTACAAACCTTGGGATTACGAATGAAAATGGCTATATTGAAACAAATGAACAAATGGAAACAAAGGTTCCTGGAATTTTCGCTGCTGGAGATATTCGCGAAAAAACATTGCGCCAAATCGTAACCGCTACAGGCGACGGCAGTATTGCCGCACAAGCTGCCCAGCATTATGTCGAGGAGCTAAAAGAAGAATTAAAACAAAGACAATGAAAATAATGGAAAAAAGTAACTCTGTTTTAATTCTTCTGTAACAGTAGTGAAATATTGATGGGGTATGATAGAGATAGTAATTGACCCCCTTTAAAAATATACCTTTTTGCGCACAGGCCAAAGCCTGTGCTATTTTTTTGCTTTTCTTGAGGATTTAAATATAGTAGGAAATTTTTAGTTAATTATCAAATTTGTATTCATTGTGACTGGATATTAAAAATAGTATAATGAAATGAATCATTATCACGGAAATTCTTTTGAAGAAAAATTAATCGATAGAGGCTAGTTTTTAGTGCGTGGGGTTAGGCGCTTACGTTTGTGAAAGAAGGTGAGAAAAGTGCAGCGAGTCACCAATTGTGTTTTAATAAGGGATAATCAAATCTTGTTGCTGCAAAAGCCACGGCGTGGCTGGTGGGTGGCTCCGGGCGGTAAAATGGAGCCGGGTGAGTCTGTCAGAGATTCCTGTATTCGCGAATACCGCGAAGAAACGGGAATATATTTGAAAAACCCACAATTAAAAGGCGTTTTTACGATGATTATCAGAGAAAATGATTGTGTGGAATCTGAATGGATGATGTTTTCATTTTTGGCTAATGACTCAGATGGCATGGATGTCGAGGAGTCAGAAGAAGGAATTCTTCAATGGCATACATTGGATCAGATTAAAAATCTGCCAATGGCAGCGGGTGATTATCATATTATCGATTATATGATTCACGGAAAAGGAATCATTTACGGCACTTTCACGTATACAAAAGATTTTGAACTAATCAGTTATCGATTAGATCCAAGCTAATTTATAGGGGGAATTGAAAATGAGTACCGGGTCTACGGGCGATACTCAAATGGTCATCATTACAGGAATGTCTGGAGCAGGAAAAACAGTTGCCATTCAAAGCTTTGAAGATTTAGGGTTCTTCTGTGTGGATAATTTACCCCCAACATTATTACCAAAGTTTCTTGAACTAATGAAGGAATCAGGGAATAAAATGAATAAAGTGGCCTTAGTCATGGATTTGCGTGGGAGAGAGTTTTTTGATCATCTTTTTAAAGCTCTTGATGACCTAGCCGAAACCTCATGGGTTACACCAAGGATTTTATTCTTAGATTCAGATGATTCCACTTTAGTGCGCAGGTATAAAGAAACAAGACGGTCACACCCGCTTGCCCATGATGGGCTTCCGTTAGAAGGAATTAAGCTGGAAAGAGAGCTATTAGAGGAATTAAAAGGCCGGGCCCAATTAATTTATAATACTTCAGAGATGAAACCGCGCGAATTGCGGGAAAAAATTTTAACGGAATTTACTGCGAATAAAGAACATATCTTTACTGTTAATGTCATGTCATTTGGATTTAAGCATGGGCTTCCAATCGATGCTGACCTTGTATTTGATGTGCGTTTCCTGCCAAATCCACATTATATTGACCATATGCGCCCTAAAACAGGAATGGATGAGGAAGTCTCCAGTTATGTTTTGAAATGGAGCGAAACCCAAAAGTTTATAGAAAAGGTAACGGACTTGCTTTCCTTTATGCTTCCTCATTATAAGCGGGAGGGAAAGGCACAATTGATTATTGCGATTGGTTGTACGGGCGGGCAGCACCGCTCAGTAGCACTTGCGGAATATATTGGGAAGTTTTTCGAGAAGGATTACAAGACTTGTATTTCGCACCGTGACATTGAAAGGAGAAAGGAAAAAACTACATGAGCAATTTCGGACAGCCAAGAATCGTCATCATTGGTGGGGGAACTGGATTGCCTGTTTTGTTGCGAGGGTTAAAGCAATATCCTGTTGATATCACTGCGATTGTTACCGTTGCGGATGACGGTGGAAGTTCAGGGAGATTGCGGGACGATTTGCATATTCCCCCGCCCGGAGATATTCGTAATGTATTAGCGGCCATGTCGGATGTAGAGCCGCTTGTCGAGGAAATGTTTCAGCATCGTTTTAAAACCTCAAATGAGTTATCGGGACACTCACTTGGAAACCTCATACTTGCTGCTATGACATCGATTACCGGCAACTTTGTGCATGCTATTCAAGAAATGAGTAAGGTTTTAAATGTTCGCGGCAAGGTATTACCTGCTGCCAATCAAAGCGTAGTACTGCATGCTGAAATGGAAGATGGGACTGTCGTTTCAGGTGAATCGAAGATCCCGTATTCCGGTAAAAAAATAAAAAGAGTTTTTTTGACACCAGATGATATTCGTCCATTACCTGAATCCATTCAGGCGATACGCCAGGCAGATCTAATTATCATTGGCCCAGGAAGCCTTTTTACAAGCATTTTGCCGAACCTTCTAGTTCCAAAGCTTGGCGACGAAATATGCAAGGCACATGCAAAAAAAGTGTATATCTGTAATTTGATGACGCAGGCAGGGGAAACGCATGGCTTTACAGCTAGTGATCATGTAAAAGCGATTTACAATCACATGAAATGCGCCTTTATTAATACAGTTCTGGTCAATAATGAAGAAATTCCACCGGAGGTACAGCTCCGTTATAATGAAGAATTAGCGGACCCTGTTCTCTATGATTTTCCGCGTCTTTACGAGCTCGGTTTAGAAGTGGTTCATGCTGATATTGCCATTCAGGAAAACGGGGCATTAAGGCACGACCCGAAAAAAGTAGCAAACATCTTATACAATTTGCTTATAGATGAAACTAAAAAGCGTTATCATCGTAAATAATAGCAGGCAAGAAATTTGAGGGGGGTGAAGGGATGTCTTTCGCTTCGGAAACAAAAAAGGAATTAACCAACTTGGAAGTGAAAACGTGCTGCATTCAGGCAGAGCTTTCTGCTTTAATTCGAATGAACGGTTCCCTTTCCTTTTCAAACCGGAAGTTAGTTGTCGATATTCAAACTGAAAACGCGGCAATTGCAAGAAGAATTTACACATTGTTAAAAAAAAGCTATGATGTTCAAGTCGAGTTGCTCGTTCGAAAAAAAATGCGTTTGAAAAAAAATAATGTTTATATTGTCCGGTTAGCGGATCAAGCAAAAGAAATTCTAGAGGATACGAAAATCTTAGGTGAGGGCTTCACCTTTATTCATGACATTTCAAACGATTTAATCAAGAAGAAATGCTGTAAGCGTTCTTATCTGCGCGGTGCATTTCTTGCAGGGGGATCCGTGAACAATCCGGAGACGTCTTCCTATCATTTGGAAATTTTTTCGCTTTATAAGGAACACAACGATTCTTTATGCGAATTAATGAATACATTTGGATTAAACAGTAAAACGCTTGAGCGGAAAAAAGGTTTTATTACTTACCTAAAGGAAGCAGAGAAAATTACCGAGTTTTTAAATATCATCGGTGCTCATAATGCCCTTTTACGTTTTGAAGATGTCCGAATTGTAAGGGATATGAGGAATTCAGTTAATCGTCTTGTCAATTGTGAAACAGCGAACTTAAATAAAACGATTGGTGCATCCATCCGCCAGGTAGAGAATATACGTTATATTGATCAAACGGTTGGACTTCATATTTTACCGGAAAAGCTTAGGGAAATTGCGGAGCTCCGTATCAACTATACAGATGTTACGCTTAAAGAGCTTGGTGAAATGGTTTCCGGAGGAGCAATCAGCAAGTCAGGAATCAATCATCGTTTAAGAAAAATTGATGAGATTGCAGAAAAACTGCGCCTTGGTGAAATAGCTGTAAAAAATAGATAATACTTTTGAGGAGGATACTAGAAATGTTAGAAAGACAAGTGGAGGTAAAATTGAAAACCGGTCTTCAGGCCCGTCCTGCAGCCCTATTCGTACAGGAGGCTAACCGTTTTTCGTCAGATGTTTTTCTTGAAAAGGATGGCAAAAAGGTCAATGCAAAAAGCATTATGGGGTTAATGAGTCTTGCTGTCGGTTCAGGAGTGGTCATTAATATTATTGCTGATGGTACGGATGAAGAAAATGCCATTACGACCTTAACTGATTTTGTCGAAAATGAACACCATCATTAAATAAAAAAGGGTTGGCTTTTAGAAAAGCCAACCCTTTTTTTAAAAAACAACCGGTCAAAAGACCAGTTGTTTTAAACATTACTTTTTATTATTTTTCTCATCCAATAAATTGCGGGTAATAATGTTATCGATTAACCCGTATTCTTTTGCTCTTTCAGCTGTCATAAAGTTATCGCGGTCTGTATCCTTGGCAATCACTTCAAGCGGCTGGCCAGTACGTTCTGCTAGGATTCCGTTCAATTTATCACGGAGGAATAGAATCCGTTTTGCAGCAATTTCAATTTCAGTTGCTTGTCCTTGCGCACCGCCAAGTGGCTGGTGAATCATGACTTCTGCATTTGGAAGGGCAAAACGCTTGCCTTTTTCCCCTGCAGCCAGTAAGAATGCTCCCATGGAAGCGGCCATTCCAATACATACTGTTGATACATTCGGCTTAATATATTGCATTGTATCGTAAATGGCCATTCCAGCTGTGATACTTCCGCCAGGGCTGTTGATGTAAAGAGTGATGTCCTTTTCAGGATTTTCAGCTTCAAGGAATAATAATTGGGCAACAATGGAGTTTGACACATTGTCATCGATCGCACTGCCAAGCATAATGATCCGGTCTTTTAATAGACGAGAATAGATGTCATATGCTCTTTCCCCTCTGTTTGTTTGTTCAATAACTGTAGGAATCAAATTCATTTTTCTTCCTCCTCTAAGTACGAAATTTTAAAACTTATGTACTGTTATCATACACTGATGGTCAATAAAGGTCAAACATTTCGACTGTAAAATTGTTCGACAACTTTCCTTCCTTCATCATTTCCATCTCTCCTAAATTTAAACCTATTTTACCCTTGCATTTAGGACAGATATCGCATATAATAGGTAAGTCGCTAATATTTGCCCTCGTGGTGCAACGGATAGCACGTAAGATTCCGGTTCTTGAGATGTGGGTTCGATTCCTGCCGAGGGCGTCATAAAAGCCTCCTGTTCTGTAACGACAGGGGGTTTTTATTTGTCTAAAATTTCGACACTTTTTTAAAAATATCTGAAATCATTTAACCTTCAAAAAAATATCCAAGTTCCTTAAAACCCTTTTAAAGCCTGTATTCTTCGCAATCCAATCGAAAAAAATATTCCATATACCAATTTCTTGCCATACACCAAATCCCTTCTATCATGTAAAATAGAACTATGGGGGGATTGGAATGAACTTAAAGGCTGGTTTATGGCAACAGCAAACGTTAAAATTAACCATGACGCAGGAGCTCTCGCAGGCTATTGCGCTTTTGCAATACAACGCTCAGGAACTAACTGCTTTTTTGGAAAATAAAGCGCTTGAAAATCCCCTAATGCAGATTGAAAATGGGAATGTTCAACCGATGAATCCGTTGATTGACCGAAACCGGAAAAAATCCCAAAAAGCAGAAAAAGACTGGATTGAACAGATTGCCGGAAAGACTGGGAATTCACTTGAGAATCAATTAATTTCTCAATTAAACTTAAAAACTCTTACACCTGAGCAATTAAAGATAATCCGTCATCTTATTCATAATCTTGATGAAAACGGTTACTTATTTGGCGATCTGACTGATATGGCAAAAGCGTTAAAAGTGCCGGAAGAGCTTGTCAGCGAATGCTTACTTATCATTCAAACACTTGAACCGGTCGGAATTGGTGCCCGGAACCTACAAGAGTGTTTATTGATTCAAATAGAATGGGAATATCCTGATGAAGAATTGGCTCATAAAATCATTTCCGATTACTTTGTTCCCTTTGCAGATAAGAAGTGGAAACTGATTGCAAAAGAGCTGCAAGTATCACTAAAGGATATTCAAGATGTATTTGATCTTATTCAACTGCTCAATCCGAAGCCGGGAGCACAATTAGGCCTAGGGGATAATACTACTTATGTTATTCCTGATGTCATAGTCGAACGGAATGGGGACGAGTATACGATTCGGATGTGCGATGACTCCCTGCCAAGACTTTCATTTAATGATGGTTACTACAAGAAATTTTCTGGTATTCAAGGGCAGGATCCAAGTGTTACGCGGTTTTTACAAGAGAAAATGCAAGATTATCAGTGGATCTTGAAAAGCATTGAACAAAGGAAAGAAACATTAACAAAAGTAGTGGCGAAAATATTAGAAAAGCAGGTAATCTTTTTTCAAAAGGGGCCAAATTATTTATCGCCTATGACAATGAAGGATATTGCAAGTGAACTGGAAATTCATGAATCTACGGTCAGCCGTGCTGTTCGTGAAAAATTTGTGCAAACGCCAGTTGGAACTTTCCCGTTAAAAACATTTTTCACGAGTACCATTCAAACTACATCTAACGAAAATACTTCATCAACATTGGTGAAAAAAGCAATTTCCTCTTTGATTGAAAAAGAAGATAAGCAAAAACCACTGTCTGATCAAGAAATTGTTGAACAGTTAAAAAATGCTGAAGGGATGGTCGTGTCCAGACGAACCATTGCGAAATATCGTGAACAATTAGGGATTCCTTCATCATCCAAAAGAAAGCGGTTTAATTAAAGGCTGTGTTAAAAGTTATTGTTTACTAAACAATGTTGATTGGAGCGCAAATCAGTACAGCCTAATTAAAAGGAGTTAAACATGGAACCAATTCTCGTCACCTTATATACCAGAACGCGCTGTCCATTATGTGATAAAGCAAAGAATACTTTAATGGAACTTAAAGAAACTTGGAATTTTGCTCTGGAAGAAATTGATATAGAGGAAAGTGATGCACTAACGGAACGTTATGGCTTAATGATTCCAGTCGTTCATATTGATGGGGAAGAAGTTGGATTTGGCTATGTTGATAAATTTGACATAAGTAACCGTTTGCAAGAAAAATCTGAATCTTAACTGTTGAAATTACATTTCACTCCTGCTACAATAAAGGAGTGATTTTTTTTAGTTGTAGCGGGACATAATATGTCACGGGTGGACATTTTATGCCCAACTACATAATATAAAAGGAGCTTATGCTCATGCAATCAATCATCGACATCCAAAAAAGGCTAGTTCCTGATATTCTTCAGATGCTGCAGAAGAGACATCATATTCTTAGATACATCGGATTCATGCAGCCAGTAGGAAGAAGAAGCTTAGCCGTAAGCCTTGGGTATACGGAGAGAATTCTCCGAAGTGAAGTGGATTTTTTGAAGGATCAAAACTTAATATTCACCAACAGTGTGGGAATGAGTCTAACATCTGATGGGAAAAATTTACTTGAAGATTTAGAAGGACTCATGCGTGAACTTAAGGGCATTGATGTGATGGAATTAGAATTAAAGCATCGTATGGGTATTAAAAACGTCATTATTGTCCCGGGTGATAGCGAAGACTCTCCTATGGTGAAAAAGGACCTTGGTAAGGCAAGTGCCTCTTACATGAAAAAACATCTGGGAGGGAAAAATATTATTGCTGTGACCGGTGGTTCCACAATGGCGGCAATTGCCGATGAGCTTTCTCCGGAAACGGACCAAAAGGAGATTTTATTTGTTCCAGCACGGGGCGGTGTCGGTGAGGATGTTCACAATCAAGCCAATACCATTTGCTCGATTATGGCGGCAAACATGAAAGCGAAACATCGTGTATTTTATGTGCCCGATCAGGTTAGCCCGGAGATTTATGATTCACTTATTAAAGAGCCTGGGATTCATGAGGTTTTAGAGTTAATCCAATCGGCTAGCATGGTTCTCCATGGGATTGGGGACGCTATGACAATGGCTGAACGTAGAAAATCAAGCTCCGAAATCCTCGGGAAAATTGAAGAGGAAAAAGCTGTTGGCGAAGCATTCGGTTATTACTTTAACGAACTGGGTGATATTGTACACAAGGTATCTACCATTGGTATCCAACTCAGTGACTTGGCCCGCATTCCGGATATCATTGCGGTAGCAGGCGGTGCATCAAAGGCTAAGGCCATTCGAGCCTATATGAAGCAAGCACCGGCATCCACGATTTTAATAACGGATGAAGGTGCAGCAAGAAAGTTATTAAAAGGGTAAATCCTTTGAATATAAATCCTTAACCAATTAAAGGAGGAAATTATCATGACAGTAAAAGTAGGAATTAACGGGTTTGGTCGTATTGGACGGAATGTATTCCGTGCGGCATTAAACAATTCAAATATCGAAATCGTAGCAATCAATGACTTAACAGATGCTAACATGTTAGCACATCTTTTAAAATATGATACTGTTCACGGAACTCTTACTGAGGATGTAACAGTTGATGGTGAATACTTAGTAGTTGGCGGACAAAAAGTAAAAGTTATCGCTGAGCGCGACCCTGCACAACTTGGTTGGGGAGATCTTGGTGTTGAAGTAGTAGTTGAATCTACTGGCCGCTTTACAAAACGTGAAGATGCAGCAAAACACCTTGAAGCGGGTGCTAAGAAAGTAATTATCTCTGCTCCAGCAACAAACGAAGATATCACAATCGTTATGGGTGTTAACGAAGATAAATATGATGCAGCTAACCACCATGTATTATCAAATGCATCTTGTACAACAAACTGTCTTGCACCATTTGCAAAGGTACTAAACGATACATTTGGCATCAAACGCGGTATGATGACAACTGTTCACTCATATACAAATGACCAACAAATCCTTGATTTACCACATAAGGACTACCGTCGTGCTCGTGCAGCTGCAGAAAATATGATTCCTACATCTACTGGTGCTGCTAAAGCCGTTTCTCTAGTATTACCAGAGCTTAAAGGAAAATTAAATGGTATGGCTATGCGTGTTCCAACTCCAAACGTTTCTGTTGTTGACCTAGTTGCAGAATTAGAAAAAGATGTAACAGTTGATGAAGTAAATGCAGCGTTAAAAGAAGCTGCTGAAGGTCCATTAAAAGGAATCTTAGCTTACAGCGAGCTTCCATTGGTTTCTAGTGACTACAATGGCGCAACTGTTTCATCTACGATTGATGCATTATCAACAATGGTACTTGAAGGAAATATGGTTAAAGTACTTTCTTGGTACGATAATGAAGTTGGATACTCTAACCGTGTTGTTGACTTAGTAGATTACATCGCTCAAAAAGGACTTTAATCATAGAACATTTTCGATTGGACGGGATTGGCAAAAACGCCAAAGGCAGTCTATAATGGAAAATGGCGTGACAAAGGGGAGAGGGGAAGATTCCCCCTCCTTTTTTTAATGTAATTGGATGTACCATTGATCGTTATTCGAAGTACATATTAAGGAGGTCCTTTTCATGAACAAGAAATCATTAAAAGATGTGGATGTAAAGGGAAAACGCGTTTTTTGCAGAGTAGATTTTAATGTTCCGATGCAAGAGGGGAAAATCACCGATGAAACGCGGATTCGAGCTGCATTGCCAACCATCCAGTATTTAAGGGAGCAAGGGGCAAAGGTTATTTTAGCGAGCCACTTTGGCCGTCCAAAAGGCAAAGTAGTAGAAGAAATGCGGTTAGCTCCTGTTGGCCAACGTCTTGCAGAATTGCTCGGCAAAGAGGTTAAAATTGCCGATGAGGCGCATGGAGAATCTGTAAAAGCCTTGATTGGAACGATGAATGATGGGGATGTTCTCCTTCTTGAAAACGTTCGTTTTTATCCAGGTGAAGAAAAGAACGATCCAGAACTTGCGAAAGCATTTGCAGAACTTGCGGATGTGTATGTGAATGATGCATTTGGTGCTGCACATAGAGCACATGCTTCAACAGAAGGTGTTGCCCACCACCTTCCAGCTGTGGCCGGATTTTTAATGGAAAAAGAGTTGGAGGTACTTGGCAAGGCTCTTTCCAATCCAGAGCGTCCATTTACAGCGATTATCGGCGGTGCAAAGGTAAAAGACAAAATTGGCGTTATTGAAAATCTATTAGAAAAAGTGGATAACTTAATTATTGGCGGCGGCCTTGCTTATACATTTATAAAAGCGCAAGGACATGAAATCGGTCAATCACTGCTCGAAGAAGATAAAATTGACTTAGCTAAGTCTTTTATCGAAAAAGCAAAGGAAAAAGGCGTTAATTTTTACATGCCAGTGGATGCCGTTATCGCAGATGAATTTTCGGCGGAAGCGAATACACAGGTTGTTTCAATTGAAGCGATTCCTGCTGATTGGCAGGCACTTGATATTGGTCCTAAAACCGCTGAGATCTACCGTGAAGTCATTAAAAAATCAAAATTAGTCATTTGGAATGGACCGATGGGTGTATTCGAAATGGATAAATTTGCAGGCGGAACAAAAGCAGTTGCCGAAGCACTTGCAGAAGCGGAAGGAACATATTCCGTTATTGGCGGTGGAGACTCTGCAGCGGCAGTAGAAAAATTCCATTTAGCAGATAAAATGAGCCACATCTCAACTGGCGGCGGTGCTTCTCTTGAGTTTATGGAAGGAAAAGCATTACCTGGAGTCGTGGCATTGAACGATAAATAATATTTATAAATATTGCTATGTTAAAGGTCAATGTTGATTGGAGCGGAAGGCACGAAGACTCCTGTGGGAGTACGGGGCAGGGGAGACCCCGCAGGAGCGTAAGCGACGAGGAGGCTCCCCGGAACGCCCACGGAAAGCGAAGTGCCTGGAGCGGAAATCAACCACCAAGTTTAACAGAGTCTCAACTATAGAAAGGATGGGTCAGCATGCGTAAACCAATCATTGCAGGTAACTGGAAAATGCACAAAACTCTTTCAGAAGCAAAAAGCTTTGCAGAAGAAGTGAAAACATTAGTTCCTGCACAAGACAAAATTGAATCCGTCATATGCGCACCTGCGTTATTTTT
Organism: Neobacillus cucumis; assembly: GCF_016107705.1. Next base: position 272,993 of record NZ_JAEHGC010000003.1, on the reverse strand, counting down.
ACAAAGCTTAGTGGAAACAGTTAAAGGCAGTGATGTAAAAATTGGTGCTCAAAACATGCATTTTGAAGAAAGCGGAGCCTTTACTGGGGAAATTAGTCCAAAAGCTCTTGCTGATTTAGGAGTGCAATATGTAATCATTGGGCATTCGGAACGTCGTGAAATGTTCAATGAGACAGATGAGTCTGTAAACAAAAAAGTTCTTGCAGCTTTCCATTACAATTTAACTCCAATCGTTTGCTGTGGTGAAACACTTGAACAGCGTGAAAACGGTGAAACGATGAATTTCGTTGGAGGCCAGATTGAAAAGGCACTGGCTGGTTTAACAGATGATCAAGTAAAACAAACCGTTATTGCTTATGAACCAATTTGGGCAATTGGCACAGGTAAATCCTCCACTTCAGAAGATGCAAACGAAGTGTGTGCACATATTCGTCAGGTGGTTGGAAAGCAATTTTCGGAGGATGTTGCGAACGAGGTAAGAATTCAATACGGCGGCAGCGTGAAACCTGGCAATATTAAAGAATACATGGCACAACCTGATATCGATGGTGCTTTAGTTGGCGGAGCCAGCCTTGAAGTGCAATCATTCCTGCAGCTATTGGAGGCAGGAAGCAATGAGTAAATCTCCTGTTGCGCTGATTATTTTAGACGGCTTTGGATGCCGTGATGAACATAAAGGGAATGCTGTTTATCATGCGAAAAAGCCGAATTTTGATCGTTATTGGGAAACTTTCCCTCATTCCCATTTAACGGCATCCGGCGAAGCAGTAGGTCTTCCTGAAGGACAAATGGGAAACTCTGAAGTCGGGCATTTGAATATCGGTGCCGGCCGGATTGTATATCAAAGCTTAACTCGTGTAAATATTGCAATCCGTGAAGGGGAATTTGAAAAAAATGAAACCTTCACCGGAGCGATGGAACATGTAAAAAAACATGGAACAAGTCTTCATTTGTTTGGATTACTTTCAGATGGAGGAGTTCACAGTCATATCAACCATATGTTTGCTCTATTAAAGCTTGCAAAGGATGAGGGCGTTGAAAAGGTATATATTCATGCCTTCCTTGATGGCCGTGATGTTGGGCCGAAAACAGCAGAAACATATATTCAGCAGACGCTGGACAAAATGAAGGAGTATGGTGTTGGCGAATTTGCTACCATCTCTGGAAGATATTATTCAATGGATCGTGATAAACGCTGGGAGCGAGTTGAAAAATCCTACCGTGCAATGGTTTATGGGGAAGGTCCTTCGTACACAAATCCATTGGAGGTTGTCAAGGATTCGTATGAACATGGCATTTTCGACGAGTTCGTCATTCCATCTGTGATTACAAAAGAAGATGGACAACCTGTGGCAACGATTCAGGATAATGATGCCGTGATTTTCTATAATTTCCGACCTGACCGTGCCATCCAAATTTCAAATACGTTCACGAACGAAGATTTCCGTGCTTTTGACCGTGGTCCTCAGCATCCAAAGGATTTATTCTTCGTTTGTTTGACACATTTTAGTGAATCGGTTGATGGATATGTTGCTTTTAAACCATCAAACCTTGATAATACCCTTGGTGAGGTCTTATCGCAAAATGGATTAAAGCAATTGCGAATTGCCGAAACGGAAAAATATCCACATGTGACGTTCTTTATGAGCGGCGGTCGTGAGGATAAATTCCCTGGGGAAGAACGGATTTTAATAAATTCCCCAAAAGTAGCCACATATGATTTGAAGCCTGAAATGAGTGCATATGAAGTAACAGATGCCCTGTTAAAAGAAATCCAGGCAGATAAATTTGATGCCATTTTACTAAACTTTGCTAACCCTGATATGGTTGGTCATTCAGGAATGCTGGAGCCAACGGTTAAGGCGATTGAAACGGTTGACGAGTGTTTAGGAAAAATTGTTGATCTTATTCTTGAAAAAGGCGGAAAAGCGATTATTACCGCAGATCATGGAAATGCCGATGAAGTAATCACGCTTGAAGGTGAGCCAATGACGGCCCACACAACAAATCCGGTACCTGTGATTGTAACAAAACCGGACGCCCAATTACGTGAAGATGGAATACTTGGCGATTTAGCCCCAACCATGTTAGATTTATTAGGTGTACAAAAACCAGCTGAGATGACAGGAAAATCATTAATCAAATAATTAAATTTATTTTTAGGAGAGATACAAATGCCATTTATTGTTGATGTTTATGCACGTGAAGTTTTAGATTCCCGCGGTAACCCTACTGTTGAAGTTGAAGTTTTCACTGAATCAGGCGCATTTGGCCGCGCATTAGTACCAAGTGGTGCTTCCACAGGTGAATACGAAGCAGTTGAGCTTCGCGATGGTGACAAAGAACGCTACCTTGGCAAAGGTGTTTTAAAAGCCGTTGAAAACGTGAATGAAATTATTGCTCCATTCCTTGTTGGCGAAGAGTTCAGCGTCCTTGACCAAGTTGGTGTTGACCAAGCTTTAATCGAGTTAGACGGAACTGAAAATAAAGGTAAATTGGGAGCAAACGCAATTCTTGGTGTTTCTATGGCCGTTGCTCATGCTGCAGCTGATTACTTAGATGTTCCTTTATATCAATACCTTGGTGGATTCAACTCTAAGCAGCTTCCAGTACCAATGATGAACATCGTAAACGGCGGAGAGCATGCTGACAATAACGTTGATATTCAAGAATTCATGGTTATGCCTGTCGGTGCGCCAAACTTCAAAGAAGCATTACGCATGGGCGCGGAAATTTTCCATAGCTTAAAAGCAGTTCTAAAAGGCAAAGGTCTTAACACAGCTGTTGGGGACGAAGGTGGATTTGCTCCAAACCTTGGTTCTAACGAAGAAGCACTTCAAACAATCGTAGAAGCAATCGAAAAAGCTGGTTACAAACCAGGCGAAGAAGTCATGTTAGCCATGGATGCTGCATCTTCTGAATTCTACAACAAAGAAGATGGTAAATATCATCTTGCAGGTGAAGGTGTTGTGAAAACATCTGCAGAAATGGTAGATTGGTACGAAGAGCTTTCTTCTAAATATCCAATCATTTCAATCGAAGATGGCTTAGACGAAAACGACTGGGAAGGCCACAAGCTTTTAACAGAGCGTCTTGGCAAAAAAGTTCAATTAGTTGGTGATGATTTATTTGTAACCAATACGAAGAAGCTTGCTGAAGGTATTGAAAAAGGAATCGGCAACTCTATCCTAATTAAAGTGAACCAAATCGGAACACTTACTGAAACTTTTGATGCGATTGAAATGGCAAAACGCGCGGGCTATACTGCTGTTATTTCTCACCGTTCTGGTGAAACAGAAGACAGCACGATTGCTGACATTGCAGTAGCAACGAACGCTGGTCAAATCAAAACTGGTGCGCCATCACGTACAGACCGTATCGCAAAATACAACCAATTGCTTCGTATTGAAGATCAATTAGGTGAAACAGCTAAGTTTAACGGAATTAAGTCTTTCTATAACTTAAGCAAATAAGTTTCTTTCAAAAAGACACTCATTTTTTAATGAGTGTCTTTTGTATTAGTTCATCAGTCGGGACTTCCCAAAAGCTGTCACAACAACTCTATTGTGAAAAGGGAAATAATATGGTAAATTTAAGTTACTGTGATGCACGTGTAACTGGAGGTGGCCTTATGCATACATTAGTCGTAATCTTATTAGTAATCGTAAGTATCGGACTTATCGCTGTTGTTTTACTTCAATCAGGAAAAAGCGCTGGTTTATCCGGTGCCATTTCAGGTGGTGCTGAATCACTATTCGGTAAGCAAAAAGCTCGTGGTATCGATCTAATCCTACATCGTATTACCGTCGTTTTATCGGTGTTGTTTTTTGTACTAGCTGTTGCTGTTACCTACTTTAAAGTTTAATGACAAATGCTCAAAACCCGGCTGGATTGCCGGGTTTTTTTGTCGCTCTAAGCCTTTTTTCTGGAATGTTCGCCACCCCATTGCTTAAACTAAGATAAGCTAGAGATTAAGAAGGAGTTTTTACATATGAGAATTTCATTACCAAAGCCATTTACCTTTGAAGGAGGAAAACGAGCGGTTCTCTTGCTCCATGGATTCACCGGGAATTCCTCAGATGTGCGGATGCTGGGCCGCTTTCTTGAAAAAAAAGGCTATACTTGCCATGCCCCACATTATAAAGGACACGGAGTCCCTCCGGAGGAACTTGTTCATACCGGGCCTAAGGATTGGTGGCAGGATGTGCTGAATGGCTATGAATTTTTGAAAAATAAAGGTCACGAGGAAATTGCAGTCGCCGGTCTTTCCCTTGGCGGGGTATTTTCTTTAAAATTGGGTTACACTGTACCTATAAAAGGCATCGTAACCATGTGTGCGCCTATGTATATTAAAAGTGAAGAGGTTATGTACCAAGGAGTTTTAGAATATGCTCGCGAATTTAAAAAACGAGAAGGAAAAACAGAGGAACAAATCGAATTGGAAATGAACGAGTTTGCAAAAACTCCCATGCAAACATTACGCGCTCTTCAGGAGCAAATCGCAGATGTTCGGGACCATGTTGATTTAATTTATGCTCCAACCTTTGTGGTTCAAGCTCGCCATGACAACATGATCAACACGGATAGCGCCAACATTATTTACAACAACATCGAATCTGTTCAAAAACAAATCAAATGGTTCGAAGATTCCGGACATGTGATTACTCTAGATAAAGAGAAAGAACAGCTTCATGAAGATGTATTTGCCTTTTTAGAAACATTAGAATGGAACGATTAAAGCACCCGAAAAGGAGGGATTTGCTTGGAAGATACAATTCAAAAGCATATTGACAAGCTTTTGCATTATATGAAGGACGAAGCCTATAAACCCTTAACTGTACAAGAACTTGAAGCTGCTTTTGGGATTCAAGATTCCAGTGACTTTAAGGAATTCGTTAAGGCGTTAGTCCAAATGGAGGAAAAAGGATTAGTTGTTCGAACCCGGAGTAATCGCTACGGCTTGCCGGAAAAGATGAACCTAATCCGCGGAAAATTAACAGGCCATGCAAAGGGCTTTGCCTTTGTGATTCCAGATGAGCCGGGAATGGACGATATTTTTATTCCCCCAAACGAAACAAACACGGCCATGCACGGTGATACGGTACTAGCCCGCGTGTCATCAGAGAGCACCGGCCAGCGCCGAGAAGGCAGTATTATCCGGATCATTGAACGAGGAATTCAGCGAATGGTCGGAACCTATGTGGAAAGTAAAAGTTTTGGTTTCGTGATTCCGGATGATAAAAAGTTTGCTAGTGATATTTTTATCCCGAAAGCTGCTTCAAAAGGAGCAGTAGAAGGGCATAAGGTAGTTGTAAAATTAACTACCTATCCTGAGGGACGCAAAAGTGCCGAAGGGGAAGTCGTTGAAATTCTTGGACATAAAAATGACCCGGGAGTGGATATTCTCTCGATTATCCACAAGCATGGCTTGCCAATGGCCTTTCCAGAGGATGTTCTGCAACAAGCAAATGAAACACCGGATACGATTGATGAGAGTGAACTGGAGAACCGACGTGATTTACGGAATGAAACCATTGTGACGATTGATGGTGCAGATGCAAAGGATCTCGATGATGCCGTAACGGTTACGAAACTTGAAAATGGAAACTATAAGCTTGGTGTACATATTGCCGATGTCAGCTATTATGTGAAAGAAGGATCACCGATTGATGTTGAAGCTGAAGATCGGGCAACAAGTGTTTATTTAGTAGACCGAGTAATTCCGATGATCCCTCACAGGCTCTCAAATGGAATTTGCTCATTGAATCCAAAGGTGGACCGCTTAGTTCTTTCTTGTAATATGGAAATTACCGCGGAAGGCCAAGTGGTGGATCATGAAATTTTTCAAAGTGTCATCAAGACAACAGAGCGGATGACTTATTATGATGTTAACCGTATTTTGATTGATAAAGATGAGGAAACAAGAAAACGTTATGAACCGCTAGTTCCAATGTTTGAGTTAATGGAAGAACTGGCTGCGATTTTACGCGATAAAAGAATGAAACGGGGCGCCATCGATTTTGATTTTAAAGAATCGAAGGTATTAGTCGATGAGGAAGGAAATCCAACAGATGTGGTTCTCCGTGAGCGTTCCGTTGCCGAGAGATTGATTGAAGAATTCATGCTTGCCGCAAATGAAACGGTCGCAGAACATTTTCATTGGATGGAAGTTCCATTCATTTACCGAATCCATGAAGATCCGAAGGAAGATAAGTTACGGAAATTTTTCGAGTTTATCACCAATTTTGGCTATATTGTAAAAGGGACAGCCAATGAAGTGCATCCAAGGGCGCTTCAAGAAATTATTGAAGAGGTTCAAGGTAAGCCTGAGGAAATGGTTGTTTCAACGGTGATGCTGCGCTCGATGCAACAGGCAAAGTATGACCCGGAAAGCTTAGGTCACTTTGGTCTTTCTACCGAATTTTATACCCATTTCACCTCGCCAATCCGACGTTATCCAGATACGATTGTGCACCGCTTAATTCGCACGTATTTGATTGAAGGTAAGCTGGATGAGACGACAAGGGAAAAATGGAATGCCCAGCTTCCGGAAATTGCAGCCCATTCTTCAAGAATGGAGCGCCGTGCCGTTGATGCAGAGCGGGAAACGGATGAATTGAAGAAAGCGGAGTACATGGAGGACAAAATTGGCGTGGAGTATGATGGAATCATTAGCTCCGTAACCAATTTTGGGATGTTTGTTGAGCTTCCAAATACGATCGAAGGACTTGTCCATGTCAGCTATATGACGGATGATTATTATCGCTTTGACGAACGCCACTATGCGATGATTGGCGAACGTACGGGTAATGTATTCCGGATTGGTGATGAAATTACGGTTCGAGTTGTGAAAGTGAATAAAGAGGAACGATCAATTGATTTTGAAATCGTCGGGATGAAGGGTACACCGCGCCGCGAACGATCAGAGGCACCGAAAGTCTTTAAGACTGGCAGTGACACAAATAAACCTCGTCGAAACAAGCAGCAGGGGGACCGCAATCAAAGGTCTGGTGAAGGCGGCCAAGGCGGCAACGGTTCCAAGTCGAAAAAGAAGCGTAAATTCTACGAAAATGTGCCTAAAAATAAAAGCACAAAGCGGAAAAAGAGAAGATAGTGTAAGGAGGGCCTTCTAGAGGCTCTCTTTTGATTGTACGAGTTATCATAATCTGCTAAAATTAAACCCAGAAATAGAGGTGAGAACATGCCAAAAGGTGAAGGAAAAGTTGTTGCGCAGAACAAAAAGGCTTATCATGATTATTTTATTGAAGAAACATATGAGGCGGGCATCGTTTTGCAGGGAACTGAAATCAAGTCAATCCGTGCGGGTAAAGTAAACCTAAAGGATTCATATGCCAGAATTCAAAATGGCGAAGCTATTCTTTTCGGGATGCATATCAGTCCATATGAACAAGGGAATCGCTTTAATCATGATCCATTAAGAACCCGTAAATTATTGCTTCATAAACGTGAAATCAATAAGCTAATTGGTGAAACAAAGGAAGCGGGCTATGCGCTTGTACCATTAAAGCTTTATTTGAAAAATGGCTTTTGTAAGGTTTTAATTGGCCTTGCAAAGGGTAAGAAAAATTATGATAAGCGTGAGTCTCTGAAACAAAAAGAAGCGAAGCGTGAAATTGAGCGTGCATTCCGAGAACGTCAAAAGATGTAGTTTACAAATACTTACAATTGAAATTTTCTCTCAGTGTGTTATAATAAATTTGTCGCTAAGGAGCGACGGAAACTTTTGCTCTTAACTAATTCTTGAGCACCCGAACGTCTTGCTAAAATTTTTCATTAGATTTTAAGCACATTTTATAATGGGGACGCTACGGATTCGACAGGGGTAGTTTGAGCTTAGGTTGCGAGTCGAGGGGATCGGCCTCGTTAAAACGTCAAAGCCATAACTGGCAAAACTAACAACAACCTCGCTTTCGCAGCTTAATACTGCATAGCGGTTCCTCCCTCCATTGCCCATGTGGTAGGGTAAGGGACTCACTCTAAGTGGGCTACGCCGGATTCCACCGCCTGAGGATGAAGGAAGAGAACAACCAGGCTAGCTGACCGGACGCCTGTCGACAGGCATATGGCTCAGCGAAGCGCCAATATGTCGACTACACTCGTAGAAGCTTAAGTGCCGATATCTTTGGACGCGGGTTCGATTAGTAATTAGTCGCCTTGTGTGGTAACACACAAGTGATAATTCGGCTTTATCGGTGAAACCTAAGTCGCAAAAATGCGATAAGGCAATGCCGAGCGGTATGTGGAGTAATTCAACAGCCGTGTATCGACTTATAGGCTGCCATGATGAGAGTGGTAGTACTAGGATGCGAATCCTCACCTAAAAGGTAAATTTATGGTTCGCATAAGACGCCGGAGGACCTGTAAGATTGCAGGTTCAAGATATAGTCAGTGCCATGACGAAAGCATGGAAACGCACGTCCCGCCGTCTCCACCATACATAGGTGGATACAAGACCAGCATAAATTATGCTGGTCTTTTTTATATTTCAAAAAATTTTTCCTCAAAGTCTATTTTCTTAGCCAATAGTTCTGTATTGTACTTTCCATTCCTAGGAGTCACCTTTTCATAGTTCTTGAGTATCCAAAGTGCTCTTTTTCGTTTTTTATCTACTCTTAAATAAGGAGAGATTTGTCTTAGTATCGATAAAACATCCTCTTTTTTCTTTATATTTAATGTGAAGGAATCTTTATGCCGTTCTGGATTATAGTTCTTTTTGGTATTGAGTATTCCGCAAGTTAAAGTCTGAACATAAATTAATAGTTCTTTATCTGTTGAAGCAATTGAGATACAGGGTCTTCTATATTCATTTTCATGCATTCTTGTTAACGAAATAGAACCTTCACCGTCAATGCCTGCAACATAAGCAGCTTCCCAACCTTCCATTGTGGTGTACCCCTTCCGAAAAAGTAAAAACATATGTTCTGTTTAATATTAATACTAAAGCTGCGAATTTTCAACTATTTTACAGTCTTGGAATATCCTCTAGAGGTGGCAAATACTCCCCAAGGATAGAATTTGGAATATAGAAATTCCTTTCTATCCTTTTTTGTCCTAGCTTTATAAATCAGGTCATTCGTTGAGGGAATATCCTCCTATATTACCTCAAGTTTTGCCCTTTTGTTCTATTGAAGGATTTTTCGGGGTTCGTTATAATAAGTAAATGTCGAGAAGTGTCGAAAAAAGTTATTGAAGGAGGTATATTATGATAAAACAACGTATACCATGGTTCGATAACGTAAAAGGCCTTTTAATATTTTTAGTAGTGTTTGGGCATTTTATTGAATCATATCGAAATCATTCACATCCGGGAATCATTCTATATCTTTACAATGTAATTTATTTTTTTCATATGCCATTATTCATTATGGTAAGTGGTTATTTCTTTCGACCACAAAAATCTGAACGAATTATCCAATTGATTTCAGTGTATTTAGTTTGGCAAATTGCCAATGGCTTTTTGCAAAAATTAATCCAAGATCATACGCTGGTCAACTTATCGCCTGATGGGCGAATTTTAGATATCTTTGACCCTTACTGGACGCTCTGGTACTTACTTGGAATTGTCGTCTGGAGTATTGTTACACCATACTTCCTGCGCTTGCGGTACCCTATTATCATATCGCTTATTTTTGCCGTTGCCATTAGTTATGTAGATCATGTTCCATCATGGTTCTCGATGAGAAAATTAGTGAATTTCTACCCATTTTTCTTAATTGGCTATAGCCTTGCGAAGAAAAACGTTCTTATAAGCCTTAGTCAAAAAACGAAAATTTGTAAAATACCAATACGTTGGGGAGCCTTATCCGTCGTGGCCGTATTCCTTGTTTTTATGATCTTTTTTAACCAATTGCCATCAGGGACAGAATTTTTATTTTTACGAAGCTCCTACAGCTTTTTTACTTGGTCAATCTTAAAGGGAGCAGTCATTCATCTAGCTTACTATGGAATTGTTGTCGTTCTTTCCATATCACTTATGCTGCTTGTTCCTAAGGAAAAGAAACTCATTTTCTTTAATAAACTCGGAGTAAATTCCTTGTTTATTTACTTGATTCATACAAATATTGTCCGAGTATACCGCGAAATAGCACCGGAGCAGCTTGTCAGCCATAAAGGATTTGTCATTTTGGGGGCCATCCTATTTGCTTCAATTGTCTGCTGGCTGCTGACAAGAAAATTTATTCTCAACCTTTTCAAGCCAATTATTTTGCCACGTTTAAACTGGATGATAAAGCAAAAAGAAGTCCACTCATAAATGTTTTGCCATTTTATGTCCAGAAAGGTATACTATTTTGGTGGAAAAAGTTTTATTAAATAACTTTAGGTTGGGAGTAGGAAAATGTCTCAATTAAATATTGAAGCCTTTCGCGCGATTAATAATCTCGGTAGAGACCATTCGTTTTTAGACCCGATTGCCGTTTTTCTTGCAGAATATATGCTATATTTTTTAATTTTAGGAATGTTAGTTTATTGGTTTACTAGAACCGATAAAAACAGAATGATGATTATCTTGTCCGTTATTTCTGTGGCAGTGGCTGAAGTCATCGGAAAAATCGCCGGTAAGCTTTATTCGCATTATCAGCCGTTTGCGGAGCTGCCACATGTTAATAAGCTTGTAAGCCATGCTGTAGACAATGCGTTTCCGAGTGACCACTCGATAATCTTTTTTTCAATATGTTTTTCAATCTTGTTGGTCCGCAAAAAAGAGGGCTGGTTATGGATTATTCTGGCCTGCTGTGTAGCCATCTCCCGTGTAATGGTTGGCGTTCACTATCCTCTAGATGTAATGACAGGTGCTCTTATCGGAATCATTTCTGCTTTGTTTGTTTACTTGATTGCTCCGAAGCTTTCTATCTTAAACAAATTGCTTGCTATATACGAAAAAGCAGAAGGAGTCATTCTGCCAAAATCGAAATCTGGAGACAGAAATAAAAACTTTTAATCAAAAAGGGCTGAAACTTTAAAGTTTCAAGCCCTTTTTTAAGTTATCGTTAAAATCCATGAATGCAGGATGGATAGGAAGGACAAAAAGGTTAAACTTGTAGATACAGAAAGAAACCATCTTAAATACTTGGAGCCCGTTCGTGAAAATAAAAATGATGCGCATAAACTAAACCAAATAACCACAGTCACAATGATGAACCCGTCCAACAAATAATAGGGCATTACTCCTTCAAAAAACGCCACGCCTAAAATGATACTAATAATAATTGGCCAATAGAGATCCTTGCTTTTCATGATAACAGCCTCACTTGTCTCCTCAAGGCATCCTACTGAAAGCAGGGGATAGAGAAAGTAAGGCAAAACTAGACCAAAGCAAATTCCAGTCAGGAGCCTTCGGATATTGCTTGATTCAAATAAATGCAAATAGGACCCCAACCCGTCAATCATCAATGGAACGAGAAACAACAAAAGGAACAAGCTTGTTTTTACAGAAGGGATGGTTAAGCTTTTTTTCCTTTTTGTTAAATGCAAATAAATAAGGGATGAAAAGATCCCGATATAGATTCCCGTATCTCGGGCACAAACTGACAGTGTTTCACCCGAAGCATGGAGTGAACGTTCCTCAAGTTGATGACAAATCGCTCTTCCTAAAAAATGAAATAATTCTTGAATCATTATTGTTACCCACTCCTAAAGAAAAACCCAATCCACAAGGTGAATTAGGTTCTAAAATGATTTAATAGCCGGACATAAATGCAGGACTAATTGAGAGCGCAGATGCAGCAAACCAGCAAATACAACTTAAGACAATGGAGACAATTCCGACGATCAAGCAAGTTTTTCCAACTTGTTTCTTTTCAGGTTCCTGATCATTCAACCATATGATTCCTAAAATGATTCCAACGACAGGAATGAAAAAGGACAAAATGTATAGCAGGGCTTTAAGACCACCTGACATCAGCCTTCACCTCCATTAGTTTATGGAAATTTTCACATATGAAAATGTATGTTATGGAGTGGGGGATTTTGTCTGTCCATGATTTAAATTTATATTTTCATTTTAAGGCAAAAAAAGAGACAGTACCTGTCTCTTTAAAGTGATAGGATATCTCCCTGCTTTAGGCCTAATTGTGAAATTGACCCTGCTGGAAGTTCGATAACGGAGTAGGCTTCCTTGATGGGCTTTACAAAACTCCAAGGTTTTAATCTTTCAACCACTTTTACAATTTCTCCTTTATTGCTTAGAAAAACAGCATCGATTTCAAAATGCATGAAACACATATGGATTGAATTACAAGGGGAAATCCATAATCCTTCCTCAATTAACTGTTCTTTTCGAAACATTAGTCCTTTTAGTCTAGTAAAAAAAGAATCTGCAAGTTTAATAGAAAAAGGGATGGTTTTAATTAATGGCTCCATTTTATACTCTCCTATCATTCAATTTGTTCGATATATTGAATATACAATAAGAATAATTCGTTCTCAATAATGAAAATTGTTGAACGATGTCGTTTTTTATTTAGAACAATAAATAGGAAAAACTATTTACATTTCGGGACAATGGTACTATTATTAACTCAAGGGTTGTTCATTAAAAAGAACAAACAACAGAGGGATATAGAACAAGTAGGTCGGAAGTGTTGTTCGATACAGTGAACTAATCTTAAAAACTAACAAATTATTTAGGAGGAATGAAACATGTTGAAAAAAATTAAAAATCTAGTAGTACAAGAAGAAGGGCAAGCATTATCAGAATATGGATTAATTATTGGATTGGTTGCAGCAGTAGTTATTGCGGCAATTGCATTATTATCTACTGGAATCTCAGATGTATTTACGAACATTAAAGACAAGTTGGTAAGTGCCTTGTAAAAAAAATAACCATATAGGAATTAAGTATTTATTGCCCTGCTTACTCAATAAAAAGCAGGGCTTCCTTATATAGAAGGAGGCTTCTAAATGGTAAATATAGTTTTAGTTAGTGTTCTAGTAATCTGTGTTATTACTGATATAAAATCACGTAAAATATTAAATGTTGTTACACTACCAACAATTGTATTTGGACTGACATACAACCTATTTAATACTGGATTTGATGGATTCCTATTTAGCGGAAAAGGATTTTTAGTTGGCTTGGGCCTATTATTTATTCCTTATATACTAGGGGGGATAGGGGCTGGCGATGTAAAACTTATGGCAGCAATTGGGGCCCTAATGGGTTCTAGCTTTGTTTTTTACTCATTCATCTATACAGCTTTATTTGGAGGGGCAATAGCTCTAATACTGATTATTAAGAAAAAAGGTCTTTCCAACATCATCAAATCTACATTTTTCAACGTTGTTTTCTTCAAATGTAACTTAGGCTCAATAATTTTGACAAAGGATAAAAATAGCAGTATTTCATTCCCATATGGAGTAGCCATAGTACTTGGAACATTCTACTTACTTGTTTGGGGTGGATTTCAATGAAATCGGAAAAAGGTCAATCATTAGTAGAATTTGCTTTAATTATCCCCATGCTAATGCTTTTATTGTTTGGAATTATTGACTTTGCGCGAATTTTCCATGTGTATTTAACCATGGATCATGCTGGAAGAGAGGCCGCCCGCGCAGCAAGTATTGGGAAAGATGATAGCACAATCAAAAGCACAGCTGTGTTTGATGCATCAAACATTGGTTTAACAACGGACAAAATCACTATTACTCCTACGGGAACACGATCATCTGGATCAAATGTTAATATAACAATCACTTATCCAATTACATTTCTTACACCGTTGATAGGGAACATTGTAGGACCAATAACTTTAAAAGATACCACTGTAATGAGGGTGGAATAAATGAAGAGAATATTAAGATTATTAAAATTGCGAGATGAAAGCGGTGCAGTATTAGTAATAGTAGCCATTTCAATGGTTGCTCTTCTCGGCTTCGCTGCTTTAGCGATAGATGGAGGCAGGCTTTATTCTGAGAAAAGTAAGCTGCAAAAAGCTGTAGATGCAGCTGTTCTGGCAGGAGCTCAGGGATTAACAACAAACCAGTCGCGGGCGATTGAAAATGCTGAAGATGTCTCACAAAAAAATGGATTTCCACTGACTGAAGCCAATCTAACCGTAACAAGTGATTCCATTAAAGCTGTCAGACAAATAGATGTTCCCTTAACTTTTGCAAAAATCTTAGGAATGAATAATGCACCAGTTAGTGCATCCGCAAAAGCAATTGTTGCACCGTTAAAAAAAGCAAACGGTATTGCCCCGATTGCAGTGGAAGAAAGTGCTGTTCCTGATTCTCTTGTATTAAATTGCGGAAAATCTAATCCTGGAACGAACCATGGTAACTGCGGATACCTTGATTTGAATGGGAGTGGAGCGGATGGTTTAGCAAACGGGATCTTGAATGGCAGTACATTTGAGGTGGGCAGTAAAGTTGTTGAAACAGAACCCGGGGGAAAAGAGGGAAAGGTAAAAGATGCAATCAATACTTTAATTACTAATGATGCTTCCAAACCACAATGTAAAAGTTGGGAAACAGCCGATAATTCTTGTGATCGGGTCATAACCATAGTTGTTATTGATTCGTGGGACGGGGCAAATGGAAAGAGTAGTTTAAATGTGGTAAAATTTGCAGCTTATTGGATTGAAAAATATGAAAATAAAACGCTTTATGGAAAGTTTATCAAAATAGTTTCGCCTGGTGAAATAGGCAGTGGTACCGGAACGGGAGAATATAGCTTATACGGCGTCAAGCTTGTTGAGTAAAACTGGGGATTGTCAATGAAATAGGGGAGGGCACTATGAACACAAAAAAAATATGGATCATTTCATTAATATTGGGAATAGCGGTGGCAGGTATTGCCTATCTTTCCGTATTCTCAAAGGGGAAAGTCTCAACAACAACAACAACTGTAGCGGTTGCTCAGAATAACGATGAGAAAAAAACAGATGAGGAACAAGCTAAAAAAGAAGAAGCGCTAAAAAGGGAATTCAATAATCCGCTAGTTGATGTAAGTAATGGCAAAAGGGCAATCTCAATCAATGTTGACCCAGCTCAAGGGGTTTCAGGGTATATTGCCCCGAATTCCAAAGTTGATGTAATTGCCTACGGAACGAAAAAAGATGATAAAACAAAAAAAGAATATAGATCAGCTGTGCTTGTTCTTGAAAATGTAAAAGTCCTATCTTCTGGTAAATCCAGTGACACCAAAGAAGAAGCCCTCCATTATGAAACCGTTACATTAGAAGTCACTCCAAAAGAAGGGGTTATGCTTAGTTTAGCGGCCAAAGATAAGGATGGGTTCTATTTAATGCTTAGAAACACAGAGGACACAGATAAAGGAAAAGTTGGTCTTAAACAAACAAGAGAAGTAATCAAAGAGGGGGATTAAATCGAAATGAGCATAAACTGGGTTTATTTTTCTGATACGAATACTCCTCCTGGAGAAATAAAAACAATTCTAGAAAAGAAGCAGTTCCGATTAACTGCGACCAACGAGATTGATAGACTCCGATCCCTTTTAATTGAGAATAATCAATCTGTATTATTTATAAAATCTCATACGCTATACAATGTATTTGATTTTTGTCAGGAAATATCCGTTCTTTACCCGCATGTTTATATCATCTTAATTGTACCTGATAACTTAGAAAACCTGAAAAAAGCAATGCTGATGGGGGCATCGGATTCCCTGCGTTCGTCGTACACCCAGGAAGAACTAAATGATGCAATCGAGCACGCAAAGAAATATATGCAGCATCGTGCAAAGAAGGACCAAGGCTTTGTCAATTTAATAAAAGAAAAAAGTAAAGTGATTGCTGTTACCAATCCAAAGGGCGGCGTGGGCAGGACAATTGTAACCGTTAATCTCGCTGTAGCGTTCGCAAAGATGGGGAAAAAAGTTGCAGTCATCGATGGAGACCTCCAATTTGGTGAGGTGGCCATGTATTATAATGTAAAACCGAAAAAAACGATTTATGAATGGGCAAAGGAAGGATATAGCCGCGAACAATACTCAATTAACCAATATATGACCACTGTTGAAGGCGATGTTTCGATTCTTGCCGCGCCTCCTCGACCAGAGTTCTTTGAAGGAATTTCAGAAAATCATATGGAAGCAGCCGTCAATGAAGCAAAGAAACTATACGATATTGTCTTAATTGATTTGCCGGTACACATTTCAGAAATTCATCTCCGATTCCTTGATTTAGCCGATGAGATTTTACTAGTAACACAAAATGAAGTTTCCGTTTTGAGATTAAATCAACTCTATTTAGAGATGTTAGAATCAATTAACCTAAAGGATCGAGTAAAACTAATTTTGAACCGTTCTGTAAAGAAACAGGGACTCGATGTTAAAAAAATTGAAGCGATTTTAGGGTTAAATATCTTTTTCGCTCTGCCGGAACAAGTAAATGTCGCATCCTCCTCGATAAAAACAGGGCAGCCGTTTATTCTTTCGAACTCGCGGAGCCAGCTTGGGAAGGCTGTTTTAAAGCTTTCAGAGAAGCTTATCGATCAAAAAAATGGCGAGACCAAGAAATTAAAAAAAGTAAAACGCTGGTCTCTATTTGGAAAGAGAGGAGAACAAAGGAATGTCACTATTTAAACGGTATAAAGAGGAAGCGGCTGCAACCATTACACCAAATACACCAAATACATCAAGTACACCAAGTATACCAAGTATGCAAAGTATACCAAGTAAACCCATCAAAGAGGTTCAAGAGTCTCCGGCTCTAAAAAAATCACAGGAATTTTGGAACATAGAAGCAGGCCTTCACAATTTTCTAGTAGAAGAGTTGAAAAAGTATCCCAGTCAGAATAAAGAGCAGGAGAAAATGAAAATAGATGAATTAGGAGAAGCCTTTTTTAATGAAGAAGGCGGAAGATTAACCTTTGAAGAAAAGCAAGAAATTTTTGAATACGTAAAGGATGAATTGCTTGCTTATGGTCCGATTACTCCTTTGTTAGAGAACCCATTAATTAGTGAGGTTATGGTCAATAGTTATGATGAAATTTATTATGAACAAAACGGTAAGATTACTAGAAGTAATGTAAGCTTTATGGATGACCAGCATGTTATGCGGGTAATCGAGCGGATTGTCGCACCTATAGGCCGTCGTGTTGATGAAAGTTCTCCGATGGTCGATGCCCGACTGCCAGATGGATCGCGTGTAAATGCGATTATTCCTCCACTTGCTTTAAAGGGTCCGAGTTTGACGATTCGGAAATTTTCTGATACCCCTTTTACCATCAAAGATTTAATCGAATTTGGAACGGTAAGTGAGGAGATGGCAGAATTCCTCGATATCTGTGTTAAGTCCAAGCTTAATATTTTTATCAGCGGTGGTACAGGATCAGGGAAGACTTCAACCTTAAATGTTCTCTCTTCTTTTATCCCAAATCGAGAGCGAATCGTTACCATCGAAGATGCGGCGGAGCTTAAACTTCATCAGGAACATATTGTTTCGCTCGAATCCCGCCCAGCGAATATCGAGGGGAAAGGACAAATTACGATTCGCGATTTAGTCCGGAACTCGCTGCGGATGCGGCCAGACCGGATAGTGGTTGGGGAGGTTCGTGGAGCCGAAGCACTGGATATGCTTCAGGCAATGAATACCGGTCATGACGGCAGCTTAAGTACTGGGCACGCTAACTCCCCTAGAGATATCCTTTCCCGCTTGGAAACCATGGTGTTGATGGCAGGCTATGAGCTTCCTGTCAGGGCAATCCGTGAACAGATTGCCAATGCCATCGATTTGATTGTTCATCAGTCAAGATTAAAGGATGGTACGAGAAAAATAACCCATATAACAGAAGTGCTGGGAATGGAAGGCGATACAATCGTTCTTCAGGATCTTTTTTTATTTAAAGAAAAGGGACATAATGGCGATGGTCTGATTCAGGGAAACTTTATTAGCACAGGTATCAGGCCAAGGTTCACAGAACAGCTTGAATTGAATGGATACTCCTTGCCTGCTTCTTGGTTTGTTGGAGAGTGGTTTAATTGAAATTAGTCATCGAATTGATCTTTGTATTTTTAGTCGTTAGTATTTCGATGTATCTGATCTTAAGCGGGTCTTCAAAAAAGAGGAGAATGAATCACCGAATCAAGGAGTTTTTGCCAGTTTCGCAAGCGGAAGAGGATGATAGTAAGATAGAAAAAAGACCACCTCTTTCTAAACAGTTTATTCTTTCTCTATCAAATATTTTTAAAAATGTTCAATTTAGCAGGAAAACAGAAAAAATGTTAGTAGAAGCTGGAAGTGGATTGAGGCCGGAGGAGTTTTTTGCGTTGAGACTTTTAGCCTCTGCCGGTTCCGGATTATTCACAGCTTTCCTAGGTCTGCCCTGGTTTCTTTCTGCTATTGCGGTAATCTTTGGTTATGCCATTCCCCATTATTTTATGAAGCAAAAACGAAAAAAACGGTTAACTCGGTTGTCCTATCAGTTAATCGAAGTGTTGGGAATGATGGCTAACTCCATGAGGGCAGGCTTCAGCTTTATGCAGGCGATGCAGCTTGTTGGTAAAGAAATTTCAGACCCGCTTGGTCCAGAATTTGATCGGATAGTAAGACAGGCAGGACTTGGGATGCCATTAGAGGATGTATTTGAAGAATTAATTGACCGATTACCTAACAAAGAATTGGAAGTTGTCGTTCAGGCCATTCTTGCACAAAGGAAGAGCGGCGGAAATCTTGCTGAGCTATTGGAAACAATGGAAGAAACAATTAGAGGCAGAGTCCGTGTGCTTGAAGAACTAAACACGTTAACAGCGCAGGGAAGAATGTCATCTTGGATCATCACCTTACTGCCGATTGGACTCGGCTTATATTTAACGTTTGTCAGCAAAGATTATTTTTCACCAATGCTGCATCATCCATTGGGATGGGCAATGCTCACTATAGGCAGTGTCTTCATCATTATTGGTTGGGTAGTTATCCAGAAAATCATCCGAATTGAGGTGTAGGGTTCATGTTGAACTTTGTTCTCATTGTACTATCATCCGCATTTGCGACCTTTGTAGTGGCGGGTTTCTTGCTAACGATCTTCAAAAAGGAAATTGCCTTCAATGAACGAGTTGATAAGTTTTTTGGGGAAACTGTCAAAAAAGAAAAAAATGATATTTTAAGAAAAAAGAATGATGATCGATTAAGAGAGCTTTTTGATCGGTACTGGAATAAGGGAACCAATTTATTAAATCAAAAGGTTTCCAAAGTGGAAAGAAAAAAACTAGATATGCTTCTAAGGGATGCGGGCTACCCTTTCAAGTCCGCAATTGATTTTAGGCTGTTTCAATTTGTATTGAGTATTGGTATAAGTGTGCCGATCGTTCTCTTTTTGTTGCCAATTGTGGACAATAAAATGTTAGTATGGTTGATGGCAATCACCATGGCGATTTTAGGATTCCGACTTCCTGTGTTCCAGCTTGGAAAGAAAAAGACAGCAAGGGTTAAAGAAATTAATAAATCGATGGCAGATTTTTTTGATACGGTAAACCTTTTGCTTGAGGCAGGAATGGGGCTGGATTTGGCACTCGCAGAGGTGTCACAAAAATATAAAGGTCCGCTGTCAGAAGAGTTTCTTCAAACATTAGAGGATATGAAGCTTGGTAAATCCAGAAGAGAAGCTTTTTACGAGCTTCGGAAGCGTGTCCCATCTGATTCGTTTCAGAGTGTGATCACCTCGTTGATTCAAGCGGATCAGCTTGGGATTGGAATGGCAAAGGTTTTAGGGAATCTTACCGTACGTGTACGTGAACAGCGACGTGAAGCTGCAAGAGAACAGGCGATGAAGGCGCCAGTAAAAATGCTGTTTCCAATGGTGTTTTTCATATTCCCAGCATTATTTATTGTCATATTGGGACCTCTGGTTATTACGTTTATCACAAAGGGCCTAGGAGGATAAATATTTTTTTAAATGTTTTGTTCGTTATTATGAATGAAAAATACAACAAAAAGAATCTGCTAGTCAAGGAGAGATTTTATGGAGGGAACTAAACTCAAAATACTTCGTGAAGAAAAAGGTTTATCAATAAGCCAGTTAAGTGAGTTATCGGGTATTTCAAAGTCTTATTTAAGTTTAATTGAGCGGGATATCCAACGGAATCCTAGTATAGAAATATTAGATAAAATAGCAAAAACTTTAAATGTAGACATAGACCAATTCATTAAAGGTCACCAAGATGGTGAAACAAAAATAAGCAGCGGTGTGATAAAGGGCACCTTAAAGCTTGAAATCGAATTGTCCGAGGGTCAATTAAATACTCAAAAATTAAGGAAAATAAAGAATTTGATTCAAGAATTGAATACGGAGTAAAACTAAACCATGGTGATTTATTATAAATCACCTTTCTTTATTTTGTATGAATATTCTCCCCTCCCCCATTCACTGAATTTTTTCCTCTCAAAGTAAACAGCCAATAAATCATTGACAAATTAATTCCATCCCCATTATAGTTAACCTTATTAATAGTTAACGAGTTGAACAATTAAACAGTAGAATCATTCAAGTGAGGTGAATTGATACATAATGACTTATAAAAACATTCAAGAATTAGTGGACCGTTATATCACACTTTCCTTTTCCGTCAATAAAAAAGGGGAATCGCTGGTAAAAGAGCAAATTAGTAGTGATCTCACTAGTGACCAGCACTATATGCTGCGATATATCAATAAGGCAGGAACATGTACCTCCTCTGAACTAGCAGAAGTTTTTGAGGTGAAAAAAAGTGCCATAACAGCGATTATTAATCGGATGTGGGAAAAGGGCTTAATTCAACGTACCCGTGATGAAAATGACCGGCGTGTAGTGTATCTAACGTTAACGGAGAAGGGCATTGACTTATTTGAACAAACGGAGGATCGAATCTATAAATTAGTTGAATCCTTAATTACCCAATTCGATGAAACCGAAATCAAACAATTTTTAAATACGTATGAAAAGATAAATCGCATACTTAGCGAAAATAAAGAGCTACAGCAGGAGGAGTAAACGGTGAGGTTTATTATTAAAAGTAAATGGCTCGTGCTAATTGCCTGGATTGTGATCGTAGTGGGGTTATTCATGATTGCTCCGAATATGGCTGACCTTGTCCGTGATAAGGGGCAGGTGGATGTTCCAAAGGGATATTCCTCCCATTTAGCTACGGAGATTATGAATCAGGTTCAGAAACAAAAGGATGGCGGCAAGGAAACCCAAGTCGCCCTTGTGTTTCATGATAATAAAAAGTTAACAAATGGGGAAATAGAGGAAGCAAAAAAGGCGATTCAAGCACTGGAAGACAACAAAGAAAAGCTTGGTATTACAGAAATACTAAGTCATTTTAATGAAAAGAGCTTAAAAAATCAGCTTGTTGCCAAGGACGGAAAGTCCATCCTTGCTTCTGTTAAGGTGAACTGGAATGACCGTGAGCCCAAAGAAGTCAGTGCTGCCTTGTATAAAACAATTGATACTGTAAAGGTGGATCATTATTACACCAGTAACTGGATGATCAATGAGGATTTGATGAAAAGCTCTGAAGAAGGCTTGAAGAAAACA
Source organism: Neobacillus cucumis (assembly GCF_016107705.1). The sequence continues at coordinate 251,498 of NZ_JAEHGC010000003.1, read as the reverse complement.
GAGGGAATTACAGTTGTGTTTATTTTAGCTGTATTACTACTTGTTTTTCGTTCATTAATATCACCGTTAATTCCATTGCTAACAGTGGGAATTACTTATCTGGCATCGCAATCGATTATTGCTATTTTAGTAGATAAGCTGAATTTCCCTGTCTCCAACTATACACAAATCTTTCTGGTTTGCGTTTTATTCGGAATAGGAACGGATTATTGTATATTATTGCTTAGTAGATTCAAAGAGGAATTATCTCAAAGAGAAACGGTCGTTGATGCAATCGTAGAAACATACCGAACCGCTGGACGAACGGTATTATTTAGCGGTTTAGCCGTGATGATTGGGTTTGCCACGATTGGTTTTTCTCAATTCATCCTCTACCAATCTTCTTCAGCAGTAGCCATTGGAGTGGCAATGCTTTTGATCGCCTTATTTACAATCGTTCCATTCTTTATGGCGGTATTAGGGCGGAAGCTTTTCTGGCCTTCTAAGGGAAGTGCAGAACATGCCGAGAGCAAGCTTTGGGGGGCAGTCGGAAGGTTTTCTCTAGTCCGTCCAGTGGTTTCATTATTAATTGTTGCGGCCATTTGTGTTCCATTTTTAGTTACGTATGATGGGAAATTATCGTTTAACTCATTAGAGGAAATCAGCGGAAAGGTTCCTTCTATCCGTGCTTTTAATGCGATTGCTGACAGTTTTGGCCCGGGTGAATCAATGCCGACGCAAATCGTGATTAAAAATGATGAGGGGATGAATTCGACGGACTACATCGAATTGGCTGAAAAAGTTAGCCAAGAGGTTGAAAAAGTAGACCAAGTGGATACGGTCCGCTCGGTAACAAGGCCTACAGGTGAAAAAATTAAAGAATTTTATGTGAACAAGCAAGCAGAAAGTCTTGAGAATGGTTTAGGCAAAGGCAAGGATGGAATTACGAAAATTAGTGATGGTCTTCAGGAAGCAGGCAGTAAGCTTTCGAAGTCCGGACCGCAGTTAAAGGGTGCGGTCAACGGGATTAATGGATTAATTTCGGGAACAAATCAGCTAAAAGGCGGGCTGACAGAAATTCAAACCAACCTTACCAAAATTGAAAACGGAATTCGTCAAGGTTCAGCGGGTTCTACTGAATTGAAAAAAGGATTGGAAAAAACGAAAGCAGGCGCCGAGGACTTACTTGCTGGCTATAAAAAGCTGCAAAAGGGTTATCAGGACATAGATGCGAATCTTAAAACATTAAACTCCAAATATAGGGATGTAGCCGGTGGATTAACCTCTTTATCCGGTGCGCTTGCCCAGATTAAGGGTGCAGATTTTACCTATTTGGAAAGCCATTATGATGGATTGGCGAAAGAAGGGCAATACCAAAAAATAAAAGGAACCGTTCAGGTACTGCAGCAGCAGCTAGCACCTCTTTCTAGTGGTCTTAATCAGTTAAACGCAGGTCTTTCTCAAATTACAATGGGAATGGATACGGCGAACGCTGGATTTGCAAAAGCAAATGGCGGCCAGCAGGGACTTGCTTCGGGGCTGGAAAAGTTAATTAAAGGAATTGAGCAGCAGCAGGCAGGACTTGACAAGTTGGCAAACGGTCAAGGTCAAATTGTTGCTAATATGCCAAAACTGACTAAGGGTTTGTCTGGAATAAACGATGGACAAAAGCAGCTGCTTTCCGGATTTGGCGGTCTAACTGGTCAGTTAACACAATTATCCAACGGGCTTGACCAAAGTGCGAAAGGTTTAAATCAAGTGTCGGATGGTCTTGGTTCTGCTCAAGGTTATTTATCCGGTCTTTCTGACTCGACCGGCATGTCCGGTTTCCACCTGCCAAAAGAGGCGGTGGAAAGTAAAGATTTTAAGCAGGCGTTAGATGCCTATATGTCAGATGATCGGAAAGTCATGACCATTGATGTCGTTTTTAAATCAAACCCTTATTCTAATGAGGCGATTAACCAGGTTCCTGAAATTAAGGATGCAGTGAAACGGGCAGTTAAAAACACGAAACTTGAAAATGCTGTTGTAGCTGTTGGCGGGATCACCAGTACAAATGCAGATTTAAATAAGATGTCAGGACAGGACTTTTCAAGGACAGTTGTGTTAATGCTGATTGGAATCACGCTTATTTTAATTCTTTTATTTAGATCTATGATCATGCCGCTTTATATTATCGCTTCCTTGATTTTAACCTACTTTACGTCAATGGCGATGAATGAGGCACTGTTTGTCAATCTATTAGGTTATACGGGAATTAGCTGGGCCGTTCCTTTCTTCGGATTTGTGATCCTGATGGCCCTTGGAGTGGACTATAGCATTTTCTTGATGGACCGATTTAATGAATATAGGGATTTAAAGGTAGAAGATGCGATGCTGTTATCGATGAAAAAGATGGGTACGGTCATTATCTCGGCAGCAATTATTTTAGGGGGAACATTTGCGGCGATGATGCCATCAGGAATGTTATCCTTGCTTCAGATTGCATCGATTGTTTTAATCGGTTTATTATTATACGCTTTCGTCATCTTGCCGTTGTTTATTCCTGTTATGGTTAAAAATTTTGGCAAAGCCAATTGGTGGCCATTCCATGGGATGACAAATAATTTAAAATAAAAACGTAGAGGCATCCATTCGGGTGCCTCTAGTTTTATAAATATACAGATAATATTCTTTCTAAAAAGTAACCATTTTAAAAATGTTTTGTTATAATGAAATTAGTATATTTAGACTATAAGTACAAATAATGGGGTTAGATTAAATAGATGATCAATAAACTTTGGCAGAGCAGCGGTTTTAAAAGAATTTTAATCTTCATTTTCATTGCTCTTATCATTTATGGGATGAAAGAGATGATTAATTTAATTTTATTTACCTTTATTTTTGCGTTTTTAATGGATCGTTTAGTGAAATTCATTGAGGGGAAAGTTCGACTGAATCGAAAGATTATTGTTGTTATCTCCTATGCAGTGATTGTTGGATTGCTTTCGTATGGATTGGTTGTTTATTTACCGCTTATTGCAGCAGAAATCACGCAGCTTATAAAACAATTAACCACCTTCTATACAACCAAGCATGATAATATTGTTTTAAATTACATCACGGAAAAAATTGAAGAAATCCAAATATCGAATTACTTAGAACAGGGATTCACCTTCTTAATCAAATATTTTACAGATATAAGTAAGGTAAGCTTGCAAATTCTTTTGGCCCTTTTAATGAGTTTATTTTTCCTGTTGGAAAAACCAAGGTTAATGGAGTTTACAAAGAAATTTAAAAAGAGCAAGATTTCCTCCATTTACGTTGAAATTGAGTTTTTTGCCCGAAAGTTTGTGGGGACATTTGGTAAGGTAATCGAGGCTCAATTAATTATTGCAGTCGTTAACTGTATTTTAACAACGATTTCTTTATGGATTCTGGATTTCCCGCAGTTAGGCGGACTTTCAATTATGATCTTCCTTTTAGGTCTCATTCCGGTTGCTGGAGTGATTTTATCGTTAATTCCACTGACGATTATCGCCTATAGTATCGGCGGTTTGATGAAGGTTCTTTATGTTGGAATTGCCATCGCGATTATTCATGGAATTGAAGCCTATATTTTAAATCCAAATTTGATGTCGTCTAAGACCAATCTTCCTGTTTTCTATACGTTTATTGTCTTAATTTTCTCTGAGCACTTTTTTGGGGTTTGGGGTTTGATTGTCGGAATTCCGATCTTTGTTTTCCTTCTGGATGTATTAGAAGTGACGGATCAAAAAAAGGTATAATTTGAACCCCTCATTCTAAATAGAAAGAGGGGTTGTATTATTGAAAAGGTATGAAGGAGGTTATTTTGTTGAGCGAATGTAAACTTGACCATTCCCAAGCAGATGTAAAAAAGAAATATGAATCGCAGGCATCCTTTTTGCCTGATGAGATGCAGCCCTTATTTGAGCAGTTTTTTGAAAAAGAACACGTACAGGAATTGTTGAATGAAGTCTTTCATTTATTAAAAAAATACGATCTCGCATCCGATGAAGAGAAAAGTGAGCGGAACAATCGTTTATTTCTAGTGTTGGAAAATGTATAAAATGAAGGCCCGTTTTTAAGACGGGCCTTTTTAGCAGATACAGGTCTTTTTCTTTACGCCAATTTTTCCTTTTTGGTCGATTTTTTGAATATAATCGACCGCAAGTGGCACTTTACATGCTGTTTTCCCCACATCAACATGCACCTTCCCGATTTTTTCTGCCACTTTCATTGCCTCATTATGCAAGGAAACGACATACGCACCCACACATATCACAAAGAGATTCATCACGTAACGGACCCGGTTTTTCTCTTCATGAATGGAAACCTCAACCTGATGCAGCAATTGGCGAATTTCAGTTATATCTAAATTTTCATCAGGGGCAATCGATAAGTAATTTGCATACGTGCTCCAGCCGCAAACGGCAATCATTTCTTCTTCAGACCTCATCCACTCTCGTGCAAGTTCTAAGGCATATTGACTTTCGGCGGCCACACCTGCAACCGTATATTCGGCAAGTAAATACCAATTTGCTTTCTTCACCCAATCTTGGAGGGTTTCTTTTGAGATTGTTTTTGGATTAATCGACAGCCCCGCCAAATACATTGCATCATGGTTACCTGAATTAAATAACGCTAATGCTAATTCATGATCCTTTTTTACGTATTTAACTAGTTTTTTTAAATCTCCAACCTTAACTCCAAAAAGAGGTTCTTTTGCTCCATGATTGACAAAGGTTTTTTTCGTTTGTTCGGACCCGAGTTCAGCCAGCTTTATCATTATTTCATCCAATGTCATGTACTTCTCCTTGTTTACGAATTTGCAGGAATAATCACCATTTCGTTTCTTAAATTCTTGACGATTAAAGTAAAATCCTTCTACAATATACCTTGTTTTCTAAAATATACCGTTTTTATACAAGTGTTTCTTGAGATTTTTTCATGATTCCAGGTGATTTAGAAAATATTAAGGGTATTAATTATATAAAAAGAATAGGGGATACGATGAGAGAATTATTTCAGTTATTAAAAAAGGGCAATAAGTCAGCGATGCTGGCGGCGATTATTAATACGATCATAGCCATCATTAAAGGGGTTGCCTATTCGTTTACGGGAAATGTAGCGATGTTCGCTGAAACGATGCATAGTTTAGGGGACGCGGCGAACCAGTTATTTGTTTTTATTGGTTCTGCTTTAAGTAAAAAAGCACCAACGGAACGATTTCCCAATGGATTCGGCCGCTTGGTCAACTTAGTTCTTTTAGGTGCAGTGCTAGTCGTTGGAATAATGGCATTTGAGACAATTGTGGAAGGCTATCATCATGTCGTCCATCCTACAGCATCCCATGGGTTTATCCTTAATATTGTGGTGTTAGGAGTCTCAACGATTCTTGAGACAACCGTTCTATTTAAAGCGATGAAGGAAATTTTGCATGAAGTCGAGATCCAGGCTAAAGGCTTAAATGTATTTGCCCAAAGCTTTGCGAACTTGGGCAGAGCAAAGCCTGCAACAAAATTGGTTTTCATGGAGGATATGGTCGCAACTCTAGGAGGCTTACTGGCCATTGTGGCAGTCCTCATTTCTCATTTTACCGCATTTCATCAGGCAGAGGGACTTGCTTCGATTATTATTGGAGCGATGATGTTCTTTGTTGTCGGCAGGGTATTTTTAGATAATGCGGCAGGTGTAATCGGGCAGGCAGATGAAGAAATGGAGGACAAAATTGGTAATCTCGTGATGGCAGATCCTGATGTTAAGGATATCCAGGGGATTACCGTTATTAAAGAGGGGGAGGATCTCCACGTTGAATTAGAAATAGAGGTCGATCCGAAATTGACAGTTGCTGCAGCAGATGATATAAAAGATCGCCTTGAAGAAAGAATTATGGCGGAAAAGGGTGTAGTCGATGTCACAATCGAAATTGACGAAGATGATCAAGTCATGAATTGGAAACCTCAGACGGAAGAAACGGCAAAATAAGTATAAAACAAATTGTATGTTGGGAACCTAATTTTAAACCATGTTTTTAGGGGGGATATAATGGTTTCACATACCGCAAGATTGTCCAGTTCAGAAATTGGGGGATTATGGGCAATTTTTCTTCAAGAGGATATGAGTATTCGTTTATTGGAATATTTTATCCATCATAATCAAGATGAAGAAATAAAAAGTGTACTAGAGCAAGCTCTTACTGCTTCCATTAGTCGTATTCAACAAGTAACCGATATTTTTAAGGAAGAAGGAATCCCCCTGCCAGATCGACTTACAGATGAGGATGTCGACCTTTCTGTCCCTCCTTTGTTTTATGATACATTTGCGTTAAGCTTTGTCTATTCGATGGGCCGGATGACTATGGTCAATATGGGATTTGTCACCGCAAATGTGGCAAGAACGGATATTCTGAGTTTTTTTACAACCATAGTGAAAGAATCTGCCACTTTGTATCAAAATGCTACTTCTTTAATGCTTAAAAAAGGAATCTATGACCGCCCTCCGATGATTCCATACCCTAAAAAAGTTGAATACATTGAAAAACAATCCTATATATTGGGACTTGGTAAGAAAAGACCGTTAAACACAGCGGAAATTACTGAGATTTTTTTTAATGTCGAACGGAATTATTTTTCAATTCTTATTTGTACTGCTTTTTTACAAATTGTTAAAGACAAGGAAATACGAAAGTATATTAAAGAAGGCAAAGAAATTTCTGAAAAACAAATCAGGGTGTTTAACGATCTTCTCCTGAAGGAAGAGCTTTTAGGAATAAAGCCAACACAGATGGAGGTAACGGATTCACAAGCGGCTCCGTTCTCCGATAAATTAATCGTTTTGCTCTTTCATTCTTTAAATGCTATTGATATCACATTCCTTGGGCACGCACTGTCCTTGTCAATGCGGACAGACCTAGCGGCCCATTATCAAAAATTTATCCTTGAGATTTTACTTTATGAAGAGAAAGGTTTTACTATCATGGTAAATAGAAGCTGGCTGCAAATGCCTCCACATGCACCCAATCGAAGAGAATTAGAAGGTTTAACGTAAAAAAGGTTCGTCGTCTCGACGAACCTTTTCTTATTCCCACGGTTTATTAATGGTTAAGTGCTCTGCTAATTCTTTGCTGTTTTGTCTATGCACTTTTCGTTCTTCAGCCCGTTTTGAAGCCGTTTCATGCAATTTTTTTTCTTCCTCAGTTTCAGGAATGATTCCAGGTACTGGTGCGGGTTTGCCGGCATCATCTAAGGCAACAAACGTTAAAAACGCGGTGGCTGCAATTTTTCTATCCCCTGTAATTAGATTTTCAGCAATAATTTTTACAAAGACTTCTAATGATGTTCTCCCTGTCCAGGTTACAAACGATTCGAAACAAACAGAATCATCAGGAGTAATTGGACTTAGAAAATCAACAGAATCGGTAGAAGCTGTAACACATTCTCTTCTTGAATGCCTTACAGCAGAAATGGATGCAATCATATCTACATCACTCATTAGTTTTCCGCCAAATAAGGTATTGTGATTATTTACATCATTTGGAAAAACTCTGCTTGTTCTTACTACTACTGACTCTTTACAAGTTTTTGCGTCCATATTTTTAATCCTCCCGTAAGTGCTCGCAATATATTTATTTTTTACCAGAACTTCTGGCACTAACCGAAAATTCTAATCAAATGTTCATGATAAATTAAGGAAAAAAGTGGTTTAATGAAAGCATTATGATAAAAAATAAGAAAAGGAAATGGATGGTATGGGGGATTGGAATGGTAAAAAATCTTCTAATTTGTTTAGTCGTCGTATTGATGATTGTTGGACAAACAGCCTGCCAAAACAATAATGGATTCATTAATCGTCCTCATCGGACTTTAGCAAAACAGCATGAAGTTAGTCTTAAAAAGATTGTCCAAAAGGGAAACAATGAACAAGAACGAATTAAAGATTATTTAACTCGCATGCATCTGAATGGAAGTGTTACGGTTATCAAGAATCATAAGTTGGTCTTTAACAAAGGGATGGGCTATGCGAATTTCAAGAATCATATTTTGAACCAACCCTATACTACCTATCCCATTGGTTCGATTTCAAAGGCGTTTGTAGCGGTATGTATCTTACAACTGCAAGAAAAAGGAATGCTTTCGATTGAAGACCCTTTATCAAAATATATTCCCGGTTTTCCTAATGGCCAAGAAATAAAATTAGTTCATTTATTAAGCCATACATCAGGAATTCAAAAACCGCTGTGGAAAGTCTGGGATACTAAGCCCGTGGATATGATAAACGAGGCGGAAAGAAGACCACTTCTTTTTATGCCGGGCACAAGATGGAATTATAAGGACATTAATTATCTCATTTTAGGCTATATTGTTGAGAAGGTGTCGGGAACAACACTACATGAATATATTCAACATCATATTTTTGCTCCTGCAGGTATGAAAAGTTCAGGATTTATTACGAGGGAAAATCTTTTTCCTTTCACATCAACTGGGTATTTAAAAATAGGTCAACATCTGCATTCCATTAAAAAGCTAAATCCGTATCCTCTTTTTGGCTGTGGAGATATATTTACAACTGCCCTTGATTTATCTCGTTTTGATGAGGCATTATTTGGTGGTAAACTTATTTCTAGAAATCGTTTGAAGGAAATGCTTAGGCCAAGAAGTATCTCGAAATATGGACTTGGGCTTTATAACTATGGCAATAGTATATTAAGCCGAGGCGTTTTATTAGGGTGGGAATCGCTTCATGTATATTATAATGATAAAACCCAAATTACGATTTTATTGAATATTCATTCCAAAAGGACAAAAATTAAAGCCATTGCAAATGATATTCACACAATCATAAAATTGGGGGAATCCCACAATTTGGAGATGTGACCTAGTAATATCCTAATGGCAGTGTATAGAATGGAGGAAAAAGATGAGTATGCAAAACCAAATTATGCAGGAGTTAAATGTATCTTCTGAGATTAACCCTAAAGAGGAAATTAGAAAGCGAATTGACTTTTTAAAAAATTACTTGCTTAAAACAAAGGCAAAAGGTTATGTTTTAGGGATTAGCGGCGGTCAGGATTCAAGCCTTGCCGGGCGACTTGCACAGTTATCGGTTGAAGAGCTGCGGAAGGAAGGAACGGAAGCTGTTTTTATTGCAGTCCGTTTGCCCTATGGTGTTCAACAGGATGAAGACGATGCACAAAGATCGTTGTCCTTTATTCAGGCAGACCAGGATTATGTTTTTAATATAAAATCTTCTGTTGATTCTGTTCAAACAGAGTATGATGGGATGACTAAAGGTAAACCTTTAAGTGATTATCAAAAAGGAAATGTAAAAGCTAGGATGAGAATGATTGCCCAATATGCAGTTGGAGGAATGGAAGGGCTACTTGTAATTGGTACGGATCATGCCGCTGAAGCTGTTACCGGATTTTATACGAAATATGGTGATGGGGGCGCAGATGTTCTTCCGCTTACAGGTTTAACAAAGCGCCAGGGAAAAGCTTTGTTAAAAGAACTTGGAGCGGATGAGCGTTTATATTTAAAAGTACCGACAGCAGATTTACTGGATCATAAGCCAGGACAAGCAGATGAAACAGAGTTGGGCATTTCATACGATGAGCTTGATGATTACCTTGAAGGTAGACCTGTTTCAAAGGAAATTGCTGAGAAAATTGAAAACCGATATCTCATGACGGAACATAAACGCCAACTGCCAGCAACCATGTTTGATTCTTGGTGGAAATAAGTTTTAATAACCTATTAGAATTTTCTGATAGGTTTTTCTACATTAATTTTTAATAATCGGATAAAATAACTTTACAGAAGTCATTAGTTGTAATATGATAATCCAAGTAAAACACTAAGAATTAGGGGGTTATATTGTGAAAAAGCTTTCAGTATTATTTGCACTTTTACTAAGCTTTATGTTAATTTTGTCAGCATGTGGTACAAGCAATAATGATACCACTAAAGATAATAAGAACGATAATCAATCTGCTTCAAAGGAAAAAGACTTATTGGCTAAGATTAAAGCAGATGGAAAAATTCTTATTGGTACGGAAGGTACATATGCACCATTTACGTTCCATGATAAAAGCGGTAAATTAACCGGTTTTGATGTAGAGGTTGCTACTGAAGTGGCCAAGCGTTTAGGAGTAACACCGGAATTTAAAGAAACACAATGGGATGCTATGTTTGCCGGATTAGATGCAAAACGTTTTGACGTGGTTGCCAACGAGGTTGGAATTCGTCCAGACCGTCAGGAAAAATACGATTTTTCAGATCCATACATCACATCAAAAGCGGTTCTTATTGTACGAAATGATAACAATAAAGTGAAAAAATTTGAAGATATAAAAGGCTTAAAATCAGCTCAATCCATGACTAGTAACTATGCGGATATTGCAAGAAAATTTGGTGCAAATATTACCGGAGTAGAGGGCTTTAACCAAGCGATTGACTTATTAGCATCAAAACGTGTTGATGTAACGGTCAACGATAAAATTTCCTTCTTAGACTATAAAAAACAAAAGCCTGATGCACCTGTTAAAATTGCGGCAACTTCAGCGGATGCTTCACAAAGCGGATTTATGTTTAGGAAAAACAATCAAACACTAGTAGATGCAGTAAACAAAGCATTAAACGACATGATTTCAGATGGAACATACAAAAAAATCTCTGAGAAATGGTTTGGTGAAGATGTACTTAAATAGTATTTTTGCTGACCCGGAAAGAACAGCACGTTTAATGGATATTGCACAAAGTTCCTTTCTGCCCCTTTTGAAAGGGGCTATTTTTTATACAATACCCTTAACGCTGATAACCTTTGTCATTGGTTTAATCCTTGCCATCTTAACAGCGCTGGCGCGGATTTCGCATCTTAAAGTTTTACAAATGATTGCCAGAATTTATGTTTCTATCATTCGGGGAACCCCATTGTTAGTCCAGCTGTTCATCATTTTTTATGGCTTACCGACGGTTGGAATTACACTGGATTCCTATGTCGCAGCCATTATTGGTTTTTCTCTTAGTGTCGGTGCTTATGGATCGGAAATTATTCGTGCCGCGATTATCTCAATCCCAAAAGGACAGTGGGAAGCAGGTTACTCGATCGGAATGTCTTATTCTCAAGTACTTAGAAGAATTATTCTTCCTCAGGCTACAAGAGTCTCGATACCGCCATTATCAAACTCGTTTATTAGTCTTGTAAAGGATACATCGTTGGCATCTCTTGTTCTTTTAACGGAGTTGTTTCGAAAGGCACAGGAAATTGCTGCAACCAATTATGAATTTTTATTGGTTTATAGTGAAGCGGCACTTATTTATTGGGTCATTTGCTTTTTCCTTTCCATCCTTCAACAATCATTGGAAACGAGATTGGACCGCTATGTGTCTTAAGTAAAGGAGAATGACCATGATATCAATTAAAGGACTATATAAGCAATTTGATCAATTAGAAGTATTAAAAGGGATTGATCTTGAGGTAGAAAAAGGAAAGGTTGTTGTCATTATCGGCCCGTCCGGTTCTGGAAAAACAACGATGCTTCGCTGCTTGAATGTTTTGGAAACACCAACGAAGGGTGTTATTTCTATCGAAGGACAAAGTCTTGATTTTTCTAAGCCTGTTTCAAAGAAGAATATTGCTTCTTTTCGCCGCTTAACCGGTATGGTTTTTCAAAATTATAATTTATTCCCGCACAAAACCGCAGTGGAAAATGTGATGGAGGGGCCGATTATCGTCAAGGGTGAAAGTAAAGATTCCGCTCGTAAAAAAGCAGTGTCTCTCTTGGAAAAAGTCGGACTTGGTGACAAAATAGATTACTATCCTGCACAGCTTTCCGGTGGACAGCAGCAGCGGGTAGGTATAGCCAGAGCGCTTGCAATGGAGCCGGAGGTTATGTTGTTTGATGAACCGACCTCAGCTCTCGATCCTGAACTTGTCGGGGAGGTTCTTAAAGTAATGAAGGATCTTGCCCAAGAAGGAATGACGATGATTGTCGTTACCCATGAAATGCGCTTTGCCCGTGAAGCAGCGGATGAAGTTATTTTTATGGACCAGGGTGTTGTTGTTGAAAGAAACAAACCGGAAGAGATTTTCACGAATCCAAAAGAAGAACGGACACGGAAGTTTTTAAATATGATTCAGTAAAGTGTTATGGCTAAGGTCATAGCACTTTTTGTTTTTCAATCGTCGAATGATAGTGCCTGTGCAAAGGGAAAATTCGTGAGAATGGGAACTAACAGAGTGTGATAGTGCCCGTTCGAAGGAAAAAAGCAAGAGCATGGGAACTAACAGAGGTTGATAGTGCCCGTTCGAAGGAAAAAAGCAAGGGCCCGGGAACTAACAGAGGTTGATAGTGCCCGTTCGGAAGAAAAAGCAAGAGCATGGGAACTAACAGAGGTTGATAGTGCCCGTTCGAAGGAAAAAAGCAAGAGCTCGGGAACTAACAGAGGTTGATAGTGCCCGTTCGAAGGGAAAAAGCAAGAGCCCGGGAACCAACAGAGGTTGATAGAGCCCGTTCGAAGGAAAAAAGCAAGAGCATGGGAACTAACAGAGGTTGATAGTGCCCTTTCGAAGGGAAAAAGCAAGAGCATGGGAACTAACAGAGGTTGATAGTGCCCGTTCGAAGGAAAAAAGCAAGAGCATGGGAACTAACAGAGGTTGATAGTGCCCGTTCGAAGGAAAAAAGCAAGAGCATGGGAACTAACAGAGGTTGATAGTGCCCGTTCGAAGGAAAAAAGCAAGAGCCCTGGAACTAACAGAGGTTGATAGTGCCCGTTCGAAGAAAAAAAGTAAGAGCCCGGGCACCAACAGAGGTTGATAGTGCCCGTTCTGAGGAAAAAACCAAGAGCCCGGGCACCAACAGAGGTTGATAGTGCCTGTGAAGAAGAAAAAACCAAAAGCATGGGCACAATCAAGCGTTCATAGTGACCGAGAAGAACAAAAAACAAGGGCATGGGTACCGAAAAACTACCGTAGTTTCTGCATATACATCTGCAAAAGGAAGAAATTTTAAACCAAACTAAAAACATTCCCCACTACCCAATATTTTCCTGTACAATGATAATGTGAAACCTTTTACATATTTTATACGTATATACAAATATAGACAAAGAAAAGGAGTGGTGCCTATTTATGGAGCCGTTAAGCATTCCTTTAGAAACCATCTATTTATACGCACTTATCATTTCAGGTGTTTTAACCATTTTGTATGTTTTGTTTGCGGATGTGTTTCATTTTCATGGAACCGGTGATGGGGGGCTGCAGTTTCTCAATCCGGTACTAATTTTTGCATTTGTGACCATTCTCTCAGCCAGTGGGTTTCTGCTGGAAAAATTGTCATCACTCCATTACGGATTGATTTTGGGGATTTCTGCTGTCTTAGCTTTTATAGTGGTGACATTATTAAATGTTTTCGTTCTTATTCCCTTATCGTCAGCAGAAGAGTCACTTGTTTACAAAGAAAGTGATTTACGCGGCAGAATTGGCACAGTTATCACAGCCATTCCAGCAGACGGATTTGGGGAAGTCATGATTGAAAATATTAGCGGCAGAATTGCCAAACCAGCTTCGAGCTTTGATGGCGTGGCCATTCCCAATGGTACAAAGGTACTTGTAATCCAAGTTGAAAATGGGGTCCTTCAGGTTACCATTAATCAAGAAATAGAAAGTTTTATATAAGGGGGAGTTTCAATGGGTTTTGGAATCATTTGGGTGATTATTGGGATTGTTGCATTAATCCTAATTGCCCTAATCGGGGTTTTTATTACAAAATATAAAACTGCGGGGCCGGATGAGGCACTGATTGTTACAGGTAGTTTCCTTGGGAACCGTAATGTTCATGTGGATGAATCAGGTAATAAAATCAAAATTATCCGCGGCGGAGGTAGTTTTATTTTACCAGTCTTCCAACAAGCAAAACCACTCAGTCTTCTTTCCAGTAAGTTAGAGGTTACGACCCCAGAGGTTTATACGGAACAGGGCGTACCAGTTATGGCTGACGGGGTAGCAATCATTAAAATTGGTGGGTCGATTAGTGAAATTGCTACGGCTGCAGAACAATTTCTTGGAAAGGCAAAGGAAGACCGAGAAAATGAAGCGCGTGAAGTCCTCGAAGGTCACCTGCGGTCTATCCTTGGTTCGATGACCGTTGAAGAAATTTATAAAAACCGTGATAAATTCTCTCAGGAAGTTCAAAGGGTCGCTTCACAAGACCTGGCAAAAATGGGCTTAACCATTGTATCGTTCACGATTAAAGATGTCCGTGATAAAAATGGTTATCTAGACTCATTAGGTAAACCACGAATTGCTCAAGTAAAACGTGATGCCGATATTGCCACAGCTGAAGCAGAAAAAGAAACACGGATCAAAAAGGCTGAGGCATCTAAGGAAGCAAAGCGTTCTGAATTGGAACGAGCAACAGAAATCGCTGAAGCAGAAAAAATCAATCAGCTGAAAATTGCTGAATTCCGCCGTGAACAGGATATTGCCAAGGCGCGTGCCGACATGGCCTATGATCTTGAAAGTGCCAGATCGAAACAAGAAGTTACCGAACAGGAAATGCAGATTAAGATCATTGAAAGGCAAAAACAAATTGAACTGGAAGAAAAAGAAATTCTCCGTCGTGAGCGCCAGTACGATTCAGAAGTAAAGAAAAAAGCGGATGCGGACCGCTACTCTGTTGAGCAGGCAGCTGCTGCAAATAAGGCAAGAGAGATTGCGGAAGCGGAAGCCAATAAATACCGGATTGAAGCAATGGCGAAAGCGGAGGCGGAACGCATCCGGATGGATGGTCTTGCAAAAGCGGAAGCACAGAAAGCACAAGGTCAATCCGAGGCTGAAATTATTCGCTTGAAAGGCCTTGCTGAGGCAGAAGCAAAAGAAAAAATTGCTGAGGCGTTCGAACAATTCGGTCAAGCCGCGATTCTCGACATGGTTATCAAAATGCTCCCAGAATACGCGAAACAAGTGGCAAGCCCGCTTTCGAATATTGATAAAATTACCGTTGTCGACACTGGCGGTGGCTCTGGTTCCAATGGCGGCGCTAATAAAATTACCAGCTATGCGACAAACCTAATGGCGAGCCTCCAAGAGTCATTAAAAGCTTCAAGCGGAATTGATGTAAAAGAATTAATTGAGAATTATTCTGGAAAATCGAATGTAAAAAGAAGTATTGAGGAATTGACTGAAGAAGTGAAAAAGACAGCAGAATAAATTTTAAAAATCCTTATCCGTTGTGATAAGGATTTTTTTGCCTAAAAAATAAGATGCCCCTCAAGCAGGGACACCACTATATAAACAGAGAGGTTTAAGGAAAGAGCAACCAGTTTTTCTTCCACTTTCGTTCTTACACCTACATATTAGCGGGAAAGATTGAAGATATGATGAAGAAGTTGTGGTGAATTTGTGAAGTTGAAAACATCAGAGACCTCAAATGTTATAGTAAGGGTGAGAGGGAGGGGTGTCCGATGAAAATTTTACTAGTAGATGATGAAAGAAGAATAATCGAAGTTCTCGAAGCCTACCTCGAAAGGGAAGGATATGAGATTCATTGTGCTGATAATGGTATTGATGCTTTGAAAAAAGTGAAATCCGTTCAGCCTGATTTAATTATATTAGATTTGATGCTTCCGGATATTTCGGGTGAAGAGGTTTGCCGTTTGGTCCGGAAAGAATCCGATGTTCCGATTTTAATGCTGACAGCTAAATCGGCGGAGGATGACCGGATTAATGGAATCATTATCGGAGCTGATGATTATTTAACAAAGCCATTTAGCCCGAGAGAAGTGGTTGTTCGTGTACATGCGATTTTACGTCGTGTGAAAAAATCAGAAAAAGTGGAACGGCTTGAATTCAACGGCAAAAAGCTTGCGATTGATCTCGAAAAAAAAGAAGTAACTATAAACGGCCAAGAAATTATGCTGACTCCGATAGAATATAAGCTTTTAACCAATATGGCATTAAATCCGGGGAGAGTCTACAGCAGAATAGATTTACTCGAAAAAATTCAGGATGAGGGCATTTTTTACGAAGGGTATGAACGTAGTGTGGATACCCATATAAAGAATCTTCGTAAAAAAATTGAGTTGGAGTCACGGCAGCCGGAATTTATTTTAACCGTATTTGGCATGGGCTATAAATTTGGAGGAGTTGCCGATGCTGCAGACATTACGGTCTAAAATTCTCTTTTATTTATTATTAATCTCTATGATTGGGATTCTATTGGTCAGCTTTTTTATCCAATGGGGGTTTGAAGCGAGCTTTAAAAGCTATTTAGATCGCAATCGTGAAAAAAAGATTGAAAGAGTGATTGTTGAGATTGAAAAAGATTATAAAAAAAATGGCCATTTTACAAGTGACCCCGTTTTTAACCTGCTTCATGAGCGTGCCATGACCGACCAGCTCTATTTTCAATTATTCGACCGTTTTGGCCGCCTGCAGATGGACTCCTCAAAAATCAGAGGAATGTTAAATAGCTTGGGATTAACAGAACCGGTTACGATTGGCGAGGAGTGGCATACGAAATCCTATACGCTGAAGGTAGACCAAACGGTGATTGGGAAGCTGGTAGCCATTTATCCCGAAGGATTGATTGATGATGAGCATACATTTTTGCAAACCATTCAGTTATATATTTATGGAGCTGTTTGTTTGACCATTGTCCTTGCAATTCTTTTTAGTATGCTTTTTTCCAAAAAATTAACTTTGGGTTTGAAAAAACTCTCTTTTGCAGCGGATGAACTGCAGCAGCATAATCTTTCTGTTCGGATTCCTTTGGCAGGATTGCCGACAGAGGTAAAAGATTTAGCGATTTCGTTTAATAATCTGGCTGAATCCTTGGCGAAGGAAGAAATGCTGCGTAAGCAATTTACCGGTGATCTTGCTCATGAACTAAGAACACCACTTGCGACGTTAAGGAGCCAAATCGAGGCCTATCAGGATGGAATTTGGGAACCGACACATGAGCGTTTACAGCAAAGCCATGAGGAATTAATGCGTTTGGTTCGCCTTGTCAATGAGCTTGAAAAACTGCTTGCAGCGGAAAACCCGCAAATTCGCTTGGAAAAAATTGAATTAGAAGCAGGAAGTGTCATTGCGGCTTTATGGGATATGTTTCTACCAGTGTTTAACGAAAAAGGTGTTCATCTTGATATTGTTGAACCAGCGGATGAAGAAATGTTTTTTGCGGATAAAGACCGATTAGTTCAAATCCTTTCAAACGTTCTAAATAATGCGCTGAAATATACGCCAAAAGGGAAGAATGTTACGATTTCGGTTCTTACCGAAAAAGAGGAATATGTTGGATTTCGGATTGTGGATGAAGGCTCTGGTATCGCAGAGGATGATATCCCCCATATTTTCGAACGATTTTATCGGGGCGACAAATCCCGTGACCGTAAAACAGGAGGTGTCGGGATTGGCCTATCCATTGTAAAAGCTTTGATGGAGGCCCACCAAGGAATTATAAAGGTCAAAAGTACAATAAACATTGGGACAAGCTTTACACTATGGTTCCCAAGGGAAATTAAAAATTGAAAAGCCCGCCGTAATTGGCGGGTCAGATTAGATCATTCACATTATAGATTCTTCCCGTTTCTGCTTCACCGCTAAGGGCAAGGTCAACAAGTGCATTCGCTACTTTTTCCGGTGGAAGCAGCATGTTGTTTTCTTTAAATTCTTTAAACCGCTCAAGCTCTTTAAATGCCTCATTGGATGAGGAACGAATGGTTTCCTGCATTTTTGTGTCCATGATTCCAGGACTAAGGGCATAAATTTTATGCTTCGATTTCGCTGCCACCTGTTCTAAGGCAACCGTTTGGGTAAACATATTTAATCCGGCCTTTGCGCTGCAATAAACGCTCCAGCCCTCAATCGAACGGACCGCTGCACCTGAAGTGATATTAATGACCTGAAGGCTTGTATTGGCCTGCTGCGCTTTATTTAAAAATAGATTGGTAATCAGGATGGGGGCAATCAAATTCACATCGATATTGCGAATGATGGGGGTTTGGTCTAAATTGCCCACTATGTGAATCGGTTCAATCACCCCTGCATTGTTAAATAAATAGATTTCTTCAGGATTTTTTAGAAAAATATAATGGGTGATGAGCATAAAGATTTCCTGCACTTCCTCTTCCAGAGACAGGTTGCAGGAATAGTGTTTATAGTAGATTCCTTTTTCAGCTGCTAATTGTTTAATTTCCTCATTTTCTGTCCGGGAAACAGAAATGACTGCTATTTCTTCCATTAGTAATCTTTTCGCAATCGCTTCACCTAAGCCTTTTGAAGCCCCTGTAATAATAGCGTATCTCATGTCATCCCCCTAGTTTCTTTTTGAATAGTGTATTCCTCTTTTTTCCTTAAATCAACCAATCGTTCAAAAATTGTTCAAAAGTGAGCATACAAGATTGTAGTACTATAGACGTAAGAACTTTTTATTAAAGGATGAGATTTTGATGACAAAGATTCTTTATATAACTGTTAACCCAAAGAGGGATGCAAAGCTTTCAAAAGGAATGCAGATAGGCGAGGTTTTTCTAGAGGCATTCCAAAAAGAAAAACCGGATGTCGAGATTATTCAAATGCATTTATATGACATGGAAATACCGGAAATTGATATGGATTTAATGTACGCACGTGCGAAGCTATCCTTTATGGGACAAACCTTTGGCCGATTATCTAAGGCAGAACAAACGAAAGTAATGAAAATGCATGCTCTTGCGGATCAGTTTATTGATGCGGATTATTATGTCTTTGTCACACCGTTATGGAACCTTGGCTCCCCAGCCATATTAAAATCCTTTCTTGATAATCTATTTATTGTTGGAAAAACCTTTATCAACACAGAGGATGGTCCTAAAGGGCTATTAAAAGGAAGAAAGGCGATTCATATTCAAACACGCGGAGGCATTTATTCAACGGGACCTATGGCTGATTTCGAATTTGGCGACCGTTTTTTAACAACAGCACTGGGCTTCCTTGGTTTGGAAGTGATGGACTCGATTATTGCTGAAGGAACAGATCATTATCCAAAACAGGTACCGGAGATCATGGCAAGGGCCAAAAAAGAAGCCATGGAAAAAGCAAAGGCAATGGCAAAAGAAACAGTTATCATTAGCAACTAAAAGCGGCTCAGAAGAGAGCCGCTCTTTTAGAACTTACCTGTTAATTGGAAAAACAAGACCGCAAATCCTAAAATCCAAACATAAATCGCAAAAGGCTTTAAGGAATGCTTTTTCAAAAATTCAACCATCCATTTGACGGCAATATAACCAAATATAGCGGAGGATACAATCCCAACTAATAACGCCGATAAAGAAATGGTTTCACCCTTACCCTCGAATAAATCAAAAGACTGAAGGACTACTGCACCCGCAATCGCCGGTGTCGATAGGAGAAAGGAAAAGTAAGCAGCTGTTTCGCGGTCCAATTTTCTCCATAATGCGGCAACAATGGTCATACCGGACCGGGAGATGGCTGGAAAAATCGCGGCTGCTTGAAAAGTGCCGATAATAAATGCATCCTTATAGCTGATTTGGTCCATTTTTTTATAGCCATTTTTTGCAGAATCCGCAAACCAAAGGAAAACCCCTGTAATTAAGAATTCCCAGCCGATTGTTGCTCCTGTTTTAGAAATTTCATCAAAATAATCCTTAAAGGTTAATCCAATAAGAACGGCAGGAATAGTTCCAATAATTAATAATAAAGTTAGTTTACTAAACGGTTTTTTGATGATATAGATAAACTCGTTCTTATAAAATACCAATACGGCAAGCAGTGTTCCGAGATGTAGCATGGTATCCAATAAAAGCCCCGCTTCTTGCAAGCCAAACAAATTTCTTCCTAAGTATAGGTGACCTGTACTACTGATCGGTAAAAACTCTGTTAATCCCTGAATAATTCCGAGTACCAGTGCTTCAAGTTTCGTTAACATATTTTCCCTCTCTTTTATGGTAATGGAAAGCTTGTTTACTTTATAAATATTCGTAAAAAAGCGGGCTATTCAATTATTTATTAAATTTCTCCTTATCTTCTCTCAAAGATTAGCAAATAATTGTATTGTTTAAGTAAAAATAGTGCAAAAGCTTTTCATTGTCCCATAAAATAGAAGTAAGTATGTTGGAGGGGAGAAGCACAGTGAAAAATAGCCATTTATTATTTAATACATCCATTGGTGTTCAAAAGCCTGAAAATATCCGTAATAAACAGCAAGCTTGCCCTTTTTGTGACCGCGACCAATTGACGGATTTGATTGAAGTCGATGGTCCTATTATTCTTTTAAAAAATAAATACCCTGTTTTGGTAAACGCTTATCAAACCGTTTTAATTGAAACAGATGAATGCCATCAGGAATTATCGATGTACTCGAAAGCTCATTTACATAGACTTTTGCAATTTGGCCTAAAACATTGGCGTGAAATGGAGGAAAGTGGTCATTGGAAATCAGTCATCTTTTTTAAAAACCATGGGCCATTATCAGGAGGAACAATTGCCCACCCCCATATGCAGATTGTTGGCTTAAATGATCTTGATTACAAGGAGAAGGTCTTCGAAGGTGTATTTGAAGGGATTGTCATAGAAGAAACAGACGGAGTGGTCTTTTCTTTATCAACTAAGCCAAGAGTTGGTTTTTATGAATTTAACGTAGAAATGGCTGATGCCGGATATGTCGAGGCATTTGGAGATTATATCCAAACAGCAGTTCATTATATTTTAAACCATTTTCCATTTAAAGCTACCAGCTATAATTTATTTTTTCATCATATTCATCAAAGAATTTTTGCGAAAATTGTGCCCAGGTTTGTGACAACCCCGCTGTATATTGGCTATGGGCTTCCACAGGTACCCAATAATTTGGAATGGATGGTGGAAGAGGTTAAGAAAGTCTACTTTCAACCTGAAATTCCCAGTGAAAATCTGGATTAACCATGTAAATTAACCCATTCGATGGTTAGAAGTTGTGATTTGCGGATAATAAAAATATAATGAAGAAATGTAAAGATTCTTTTAAGGGTTCGTTACATTAAAAGGAGAATGAATGAGCATGACTTCCAATCACAATAACTCAACTTCGAAGCTTGATTATAGTCTTATTTTTATCTTATTGTTACTCTGTTTAGCCAGTTGTATTTCGATCTATAGTGCACAGGCAAGCGGCCAATACAAGGAGAATTTTGTATTGAAGCAAATTATCTGGTATGCAGTGGGGGGCGGAATCATTGCCGGGGTTATGACCTTTGATTCTGATCAATTAAAGAAAATCACATGGTACCTTTACGGCTTTGGTATTTTTCTTCTAGTATTATTAATTATTGCCCCGCCAAGTATTGCACCAGTCATCAATGGCGCGAAAAACTGGTTTAAGGTCCCTGGGATTGGTTCGCTTCAGCCATCAGAGTTTGTGAAAATCTTTATTATCCTGGCTCTGGCATGGGTGATTGAAAATCATCATCATAAACATCTGGTAAAAACGATGCAATCGGATTTCTGGCTTTTAATGAAGCTGGGAATTGTAACAATGTTTCCGTTAATGCTGATTATTAAGCAGGACTTGGGGACTTCGCTTGTCTTTTTATCCATCATGTTAGGTATGATTTTTATCTCGGGAATCTCCTGGAAACTCCTTTTACCGATTTTTTCAGCTGGAACCGTGCTGATTTCCACCATTTTTTATTTTGTATTGGTGAAACCGGATTTGTTGGAAAAGTATCTTGGGGTAAGGCAGTATCAGTTCAGCCGGATCTATTCTTGGCTTGATCCCTATAATTTTCAAAGTTCTGCTGGCTATCAATTAACACAATCCCTTCTGGCAATTGGTTCCGGACAAACATCGGGAAAAGGATATGGGAACAGGGATGTATATTTACCCGAGAGTCACACTGACTTTATTTTTAGTATTGTCGGCGAGGAATTTGGCTTTGTTGGTGCAAGTGTTTTAATCAGTTTATTTTTCTTGTTGATTTACCATATTACCAAGGTGGGTATGGAAACGAAAAATAATTTTTATACGTATATATGTGTCGGGGTGATCAGCATGATTACCTTCCACGTTTTTCAAAATATCGGGATGACCATTGGAGTATTACCTATCACAGGTATTCCGTTGCCGTTTATCAGTTATGGCGGCAGTTCGTTAATGGGGAATATGATGGGGCTGGGATTGATTTTTTCCATTCGGTACCATTATAAGAAGTACATGTTTTCAACTACATCTTAATTAGATGGAAGGTGTCGAAAGTGGAAGAGAAATTTTTGCAGCAATTCGAAGCAATGCTCGATAAATACAGCGAACTCCTTGTCGGAGACGGCGATGCAGAAACAAAAGAAAAAGTAAAAGTATGGGCACTCTACTCCCATATTGCCAAATCCATGCCCGCGCTGGCCAAGCATTGGAATAGTATGTATCCAGAAGCAAAAGAACAAATGAAAGAAATTGCCGGCGAAATCAAACAAATGAATGAAGAACATCGTAAGAAATAAATTCGACAAAAATCGGGTGGTGCCTGGCACCACCCGATTTTTGTCGAAAAGCTATTATTGTCCAGCTCCAGCGCCTAGCCCCTCGAGTCGCTTCGGCCCTGCCGATGAAGTCAAAGAACGACTTCACCGTCAGGTCCTCCAGCGCTTGTCAGGTCTGATCAAGGCGCTTCCGCTTTTCTTATTGAACCATTCCGCCATTTGGAAGTTGGTTGGTGTAGCCTTGGAATTGCTGGTAGGATTGTTGAAGTTTTTGTTGTTCGGCGGCTTCGACTGCGTACCAGCCTTTTTTAAACATTAGGTTGTATAGGTCTCTTTGGCAATTTTGTGTTTCGGTAAAGATCTGCATCATGTCCTGGTAGAGGCCTTGATGGCTTGCTTCGTGCAAGGCCATGCTATAGGAAGTGGTCATATACTTTTCAGTTGTTAATAAATCGTTGATAAAATCTCGTTCATTCATTTGCGGTGTTTTCGGAACCTGTGTTTCGGGATTTTTAATTTTTTGTTGGTTTTGGTTCTGATTTTGGTTCATCATAATCTCCCGCTCCTCTCTTATTGCATACCATTTAGCGGTTGCTGTGAATTTGCATGGTGCCCAAGATGATTAAGCAGCTGCTGATAGTGGCGCTGATGCATTTGGCCGCACTTTTCAGCTTCCGTTTTTAACTCTTGGTCCTGACATTGCTGGGCAAAAAAATGGGCCTTTTTAGCCGCCAGTAAATTCCATGACATCATATCGGTTAAATAAAGAGAATCCTTTGTTGATATAATCCCGGGAGGCTGCTGCATGATATTCTGTTGATTTTGCATATTCATATTTGACTGAGCCGTATTCATGTTTTGCTGCTGCATGTTCATATTTTGTTGCTGCATAGTGATTACCCCTCCTGCATCCATAATCTTTTACCACTTTATCCTTTGTTAAAAGAGAATTTTTATTCCAGTAAAAAAATGCATATTCTGTGAACAAAAAACAGGCTGAAGAAATCCAGCCTGCTTATCTTTTCTTGAATTGGTTGTTTTGGCTGTTCCTTTTTCCGCCGCCGTCATTTTCAACGTTAGGACCAGCATCCCCCTGAACGCTTGCTGCACTTACTCCTGCTTTGGAGGGGTTTTTTTTCATTTTGCCCATGATTATCACCTCAAAAATAGAATGCCCATTGATTAATTTTTATTGTATTAAACCTATAAAAAATAATTTTCAAAAAAATTTCAATTTTCCGCGATTATAGATTGCGCAAATTTTTAAAATCTTTTATAGTTAATAGTAACAGAACTCATTCAAGTAAATTTTTTTTACTCAAAAAATGAATGAGTATTCATTCAAAGTATTGAAGGGGGAGACAATGTTGAACCAACTAATTAAAAAAGCAGCTGTTCTAGGATCTGGAGTAATGGGCTCGGGAATTGCTGCCCATCTGGCAAACAACGGCATTCCAACACTTTTATTGGATATTGTGCCTCGGGAATTAACGGAAGAAGAAAAGGCGAAAGGGCTTACTCTTGAAGACAAACAAGTCCGAAATCGTATTAGTCATACATCCATTCAAAAGCTTTTAAAACAAAAACCGGCACCATTAACGGTGAAAAAAAATCTTGCCCTTATTGAGGCAGGAAATCTTGAAGATGATCTAAGCAAATTAAAGGATGTTGACTGGGTCATCGAAGTGGTCGTTGAAAATTTAAATGTCAAAAAGCAGGTATTTGAGCGTGTTGATCAATATCGTAAGCCAGGCAGCATCATCAGTTCAAACACATCAGGAATTTCTGTCGAAGCAATGGTTGAAGGCAGATCAGACGATTTCAAGAAGCATTTCCTGGGAACTCACTTTTTCAATCCTCCAAGATACTTAAAATTGCTTGAGGTCATACCTACTCAATATACTGACCCTGAAGTTCTTGCTTTCATGAAAACCTTTGGTGAGGATGTATTAGGTAAAGGGGTCGTCATTGCAAAGGATACACCAAACTTTATTGCTAACCGTATTGGTACGTACGGTCTTTTGATTACACTTCAGGAAATGCTAAAAGGCGGTTACAGTGTCGGTGAAGTGGATTCCGTTACAGGTCCGTTGGTTGGCCGTCCAAAAAGTGCAACCTTCCGGACTCTCGATGTGGTTGGTCTCGATACCTTTGTCCATGTCGCCAACAATGTATATGAACAAGTGGAAGGAAAAGAAAGGGAAGTTTTTGAAGTTCCCGCCTTCATGAATACGATGCTTGAAAAAGGCTGGCTAGGCAGTAAATCCGGCCAAGGGTTCTTTTTGAAAAAAGGCAAAGAAATCCTTGAACTTGATCCTAGTACATTAGAATACGGTCCACGTAAAAAATTATCCACGCCTGCGGTCGAACTGAGCAAACAGGAAAAGGGCAGTGCCAATAAATTGAAAGCGCTTGTATATGCCAAGGACCGTGCCGGTGAGCTTTTATGGAATATATTCAGTCCCGTTCTCGTTTATTCCGCTCAATTGCTAGGCGAAATCGCCGATGATATTGTTGCGATTGACCGTGCAATGAAATGGGGCTTCGGCTGGGAAATGGGCCCATTTGAAACATGGGATGCCATTGGTGTAGAAAAATCCGTTCAAAAGATGAAAGAAAACGGACTTGAAGTCCCTGCTTGGGTTACAGAAATGCTTGAAAAAGGATTTACGACTTTCTACAAAGAAGAATCCTTCTACCATAACGGGGAATATAAACAGGTTGAATTTAATCCAAAGGTAATGGATTTGAAAAAAATTAAAAAACAAAAAGGGGTCATTAAGAAAAACAGCGGCGCCAGCTTAATCGATATCGGAGACGGTGTAGCGCTTCTCGAATTCCAATCTCCTAATAATGCCATCGGTCTTGATATCATCCAAATGGTAAACTTCGCCATTGATGAGGTAGAGAAAAACTACAAGGGTCTGGTGATTGGGAATCAAGGGAAAAACTTCTGTGTCGGAGCCAACCTTGCAATGATTCTGATGGAAGCACAGGATGATAATATTTATGAATTGGATATGGTTGTTCGTCATTTTCATCAGGCGATGATGAAAATTAAATACAGCTCAAAACCGGTTGTAGCGGCACCATTTGCGATGACACTTGGCGGAGGAGCGGAGATTTGTTTACCGGCTGCCCATATCCAAGCATCTGCCGAGACTTATATGGGACTTGTTGAAGTCGGTGTCGGTTTAATCCCTGGCGGCGGCGGAAATAAGGAGTTTTACATTAAGCATTTAGAAAATCTTCCAAATGGTGTGCCATTTGATTTGCAAAACGTCGCTAATAAAGTGTTCGAAACGATCGCAATGGCTAAGGTGTCAACCTCTGGGGAGGAAGCGCGGGAAAATAATTTCTTAGATTTTGCTGATGGAATTAGTGTAAACAGCGATCACCAGCTATACGATGCAAAGCAGGCGGTTCTAGCGCTCCATGAAAAAGGCTATAAACCAAAGGTTCGCAGAAAAGTACCTGTTGTTGGTGAAACCGGTTATGCGACCCTGTTACTTGGTGCAGAAGGAATGTTCCTGTCAGGCTACATCTCCGAGCATGACTTAAAAATCGCCAAAAAGCTTGCATATGTCATCGCTGGCGGAAAGGTTCCATTTGGTACTGAAGTAGATGAACAGTATCTATTGGATTTGGAAAGAGAAGCATTCCTTAGTCTAGTTGCAGAGCCAAAATCACAGCAGCGTATGCAGCATATGCTTGTGAAAGGAAAACCATTAAGAAACTAAAATAGTAGATTGGTATTCTTTGAAAAATGAAAGAAAGCGAGGGAACGTAATGAGAGAAGCGGTCATTGTAGCCGGAGCTCGGACCCCGGTAGGTAAAGCGAAGAAAGGAACGCTTGCCAATGTTCGTCCTGATGACTTGGGAGCATTGGTAGTAAAAGAAACATTAAAACGTGCCGGAAATTATGAAGGAAATATCGACGACTTAATTATAGGCTGTGCAATGCCTGAAGCGGAGCAGGGAAATAACGTCGCACGTAATATAGGTGCCTTGGCAGGACTCCCTTATACGGTTCCAGCGATTACCATTAATCGTTTTTGTTCCTCGGGCCTTCAAGCGATTGCCTATGCAGCTCAAGGAATTATGCTTGGCCACACTGATACCGCCATTGCTGGTGGGGCAGAGTCAATGAGCCTGATTCCGATGATGGGTCATGTTGTTCGTCCGAATATAAAATTGGCGGAAACAGCGCCGCAATATTATATGAGCATGGGCCATACAGCAGAACAAGTGGCAAAAAAATATGGAATTACCCGTGAAGACCAGGATGCCTTTGCGGTACGAAGCCATCAACGTGCTGCAAAAGCGCTTCAAGAAGGTAAATTTGTCGATGAAATTGTTCCGGTAGATGTCACAATCCGCACAGTTGGCAAAGACAATAAGCTGGTTGAAAAAAACATTCAATTCTCACGGGATGAGGGAGTCCGCCCTGGTACGAATCTGGAAACTCTCGCGAAACTTCGCCCGGCCTTCTCGGTAACAGGGTCTGTTACGGCCGGTAATGCTTCACAAACCAGTGATGGAGCGGCCGCAGTAATGGTCATGGATCGTGAAAAAGCGGAATCGCTTGGACTAAAACCATTGGCCAAATTCAGATCATTTGCTGTTGGCGGCGTTCCGCCGGAAATTATGGGTGTAGGCCCGGTTGTTGCCGTTCCAAAAGCTGTAAAGCTGGCAGGCCTTGAACTTTCTGATATCAATCTCTTTGAATTGAATGAGGCCTTTGCTTCCCAATCGCTTCAAGTTATTCGTGAGCTTGGCCTTGATGAAGAAAAAGTGAACGTAAATGGCGGCGCAATTGCACTTGGCCACCCGCTAGGCTGTACAGGTGCCAAGCTTACATTGTCACTCATTCATGAATTAAAACGCAGAAATGAACAATTTGGTGTCGTTACGATGTGTATTGGCGGCGGAATGGGCGCTGCTGGCGTATTCGAATTACTATAAAAAATTTAGGGGCTCCCCTTAGCCCCTTTTAAACCTAACTCACTGATATTTTTGATAGGAGGAATTTTTAATGGCAAACCAAACTGAAAAAATCATTAAAGGTGGAAGCTTTTTAATTGAAGATGTTTCCTATGACCGTGTGTTTACACCTGAGGATTTTTCGGATGAACAAAAAATGATTGCGAAAACAACCGAAGACTTTGTTGAAAATGAAGTGCTTCCACAGGTTGAGTATTTAGAAAAACATGAATTCGACCGTACAGTAAAACTCTTAAAAGAAGCAGGTGAGCTTGGACTACTTGGTGCAGATGTACCGGAAGAATATGATGGATTAGGCTTAGATAAAGTTAGCTCATCACTTATTACTGAAAAAATGTCAAAGGCCGGCGGGTTCTCACTTTCACATGGTGCTCATGTCGGAATTGGATCCCTTCCAATCGTCCTGTTCGGAAACGAAGAGCAAAAGAAAAAATATTTACCTGCACTTGCTTCAGGTGAAAAGCTTGCTGCTTATGCCCTAACAGAACCAGGTTCAGGATCGGATGCACTTGGTGCAAAAACAACAGCAAGATTAAATGCGGAAGGAACTCACTATATTTTAAATGGTGAGAAGCAGTGGATTACCAATGCCGGTTTTGCAGATGTGTTCTGTGTTTATGCAAAAGTGGATGGTGAGCATTTTACTGCATTCATCGTTGAAAGAGATTTCCCAGGCGTTTCAACGGGTGCTGAAGAAAAGAAAATGGGAATTAAGAGTTCCTCTACTCGGACGCTGATTCTTCAAGATGTACCAGTTCCAAAAGAAAACCTTTTAGGCGAATTTGGCAGAGGTCATGTTATTGCCTTTAATATTTTAAATATCGGTCGTTATAAGCTCGCAGTCGGTGCTGTTGGCGGTTCTAAAAATGCTTTTGAAATGACCGTAAAATATGCTAATGGGCGCCAGCAATTCAAAACACCAATCTCTCAATTCAATCTAACAAAAGAAAAATTCGGTACCTTGGCATCAAAAATTTATGCTGCTGAGAGCTCTGTATATCGAACAATTGGATTATACGAAGATAATCAAGGAAAACTTTCAACCGAAGAAGCAAAAGACATTAAATTAGTGGCTAATTCCATTGCTGAATATGCAATCGAATGCTCTCTAAATAAATTCTTTGCAAGTGAAGTTTTAGATCAGGTTGTTGACGAAGGTGTGCAAATTCATGGCGGCTACGGCTTCATGCAGGAGTATCCAATTGAAAGAGCCTACCGTGACTCCCGTATTAACCGAATCTTTGAAGGAACAAATGAAATTAACCGTCTTCTTGTACCAGGTACATTTGTGAAAAAAGCAATGAAAGGCGAACTGCCATTATTCCAAAAAGCATTACAGCTTCAGGAAGAATTAATGATGTTAATGCCGGAAGAACCAGGCGACGCGCCACTTGCACAAGAAAAATATTTAGTAAAAAATGCAAAGAAAATTGGTTTATTGGCTGCTGGTTTAGCGGCACAAAAATACGGAAAAGCACTTGAAAAAGAACAGGAAGTTCTTTCGAATATTGCGGACCTCGTATCCAATGCCTATGCGATGGAATCCGTTGTATTACGTACGGAAAAAGCAATTGCTAAATCAGGTATTGAAAAGAATCAACAAAAGCTTCTTTATACGCAAATTTTCTGTCAAGAAGCCTTTAATGAGATCGAGCAGATTGCAAAAGAAACATTAGTTGCGGTTGAACAAGGCGATACGCTTCGCATTATGTTGTCTTCACTTCGTAAATTCACCCGCCATACCCCAATTAATGTTATTGCGAAAAAACGAGAAGCTGCAGATGTCATCATTGAAGCAGAACGTTATATCGTTTAATTCATATGAAACTCCCTTCTTTTAGAGGGGAGTTTTCTCTTTTTTTATAAAAATTTTTATGGCAGGAAGGATTTTTGCGAAGAAAGTCGAATTTTTTCTAATGGACTTGATGATAGAATCCATTCTTATTCCTACTTAGCAAGATCGATTTAAATTGTCTTATTATTGTGCTATTTTTATATTAGGAATTTTAACTCCGTTATGGTAAGATTCAATTGTCACTCTGAAGTTTAATTTTGGAAAAGAGGGCGGTGAAACAGATGTCTCTGACTTTTTACTGGTATCCTAAGTGCGGGACCTGTCGAAAGGCAAAGAAATGGCTGGATGATCATCATCTTTCCTACAAGGAAATACATATTGTTGATAATCCCCCTTCTAAAGAGGAATTAATGGGATTTTATCAAAAAAGCGGTTTAGAGCTGAAAAAATTCTTTAATACAAGCGGTTTAAAATACCGCGAATTAGGTATTAAAGATAAAATGAAGTCTGCATCCGATGAAGAATTAATTGATTTACTTGCATCAGATGGGATGTTAATCAAAAGGCCAATTTTAACAGACGGAGAAAAAGTTACCGTTGGCTTTAAAGAAGAAGAGTATGAGCAAAAATGGCTGTAAGCGTTTAACCATCTACTTTTCTTGTCTTCATTATGGAAATCGATTTTTTTATCGATAATAGATTTTAGAAAAATTAATGGAGGGATTTCGAATGAGTACACCAAAAGAGTTACGTTATTCTGAAGAACATGAATGGGTAAAAGTTGAGGGAGAAAAAGTGCGAATTGGAATTACTGACTTTGCACAGCACGAACTAGGAGATATTGTATTCGTTGAGCTTCCTGAAGTTGGCGATGAAGTTTCTGCTGACGAACCATTTGGCAGCGTTGAGTCCGTTAAAACTGTTTCTGAGCTTTATGCTCCTGTCAGCGGCAAAATCGTTGAAATTAACGAAGATTTGAGTGACAATCCTGAATTTGTAAACGAATCTCCATATGAAAAAGCATGGATGATTGTAGTAGAAGTTTCCGACAGCAGCGAATTGGACAAGCTGATGACTGCTGAACAATACGAAGAAATGATTAACGAATAATCATGTAATCCAAGCACCTTGATATCAGGGTGCTTTTTCACTTTATTACCATTCTTCAAAAAGTATATTAGGAAACAAATAATACAATATAACAGGAAATACCTTCATTTAAAAAGTTATCTTTATTTCTAATTTTTTAGGTAAATATGGACATAAAAGCAAGGCTCACGTTATATGTATATCTAGAATATGTTAACATAAACACAAGACTTCATAATACAGGTGATGATATGAATGACTCATATGTTGACAAGGTTCTTATTGTGGAAGGGACATCTGATAAGAGGAAGGTCAAAAGAATTGTAAAGGAACCTGTTGAGATCATATGTACCAATGGGACCATTAGCATTACAAAATTAGATGAATTAATTGATTTTCTTGAGGACAAGGATGTCTATATTCTAGTGGATGCAGATGCGGCTGGAGAAAAGCTGCGAAAACAATTTAAAAGGGAATTTCCCCAAGCTGAGCATATCTATATTGATCGGTCTTACCGCGAAGTTGCAACAGCCCCTGAACACCATCTTGCGACCGTCTTATTAGGGGCAAATATTGATGTGCATACACAATTTTTGGAGAATTGCTGAGTGAATCGATGAAAGAATGGAATCGAGATGAATTTTCATCATTTATAGAAAATAAATCGACAGGGCTCGTGTACTTTTATACGCCCCTATGTGGGACCTGTCAGGTAGCAACAAGGATGCTGCAAGTCATTGAACAAATGGTGGATTGCAAAATGGGGAAAATGAACTTAAACTTTTACCCCGATTTTGGGAAAAGCTATGGTATTGAAAGCGTTCCGTGTCTAATGTTTATTCACGATGGTCAAGTGGTTGAACTGCTCTACGCTTTCCGCTCTGTGCCTTATCTAATCGAAAAAATCAATGAAAATCTAACATAAAACAGATGCTGCTACCTGAGCAGCATCTGTTTTAATTTGTCGACAGGTTTTGAAAGGATTCTGGTTCTTTTTGCTGAAATAGTTAGTAAGCAAATAGAACGGAGTGATAAAGATGATGGAAATGATTCAAACCTTTCTAATCAAGGTTAAAGAGCGTGATCACATACGGTCTCTATTAAATAATGCGGATTGTCTGATGGTCCGTTTTATTTGCGGGCGGCAAAGCATTGAAATTTTTTTAAAAAATGGAGAATGTACATTGTTGCATGATCCAAGTGAGAATTTTACAGAATGTGAAATTTACGGTGAGATAGAAACAGTTCAACAGCTTCTTTCAGGTGAAAGGAAATTGAGATCTCTTATGCAGAAGGGGCGGCTCCAAGTAAAAGCTTCTTTCCGAACCTTGCTGCTTTTGGAGGCGCTTTTTTATTTAACTAAAATTGACACAAAATCTTACAGAATAATCTAAATAAACCTATTGACTCTATCGGAATAAAGGTGTATTATCTGTTTAAATATTCAATCAATAATAACAATTCAATAAATATTCTTATCCAGAGCGGTGGAGGGACTGGCCCTATGATGCCCGGCAACCGGTTTTTACACGGTGCCAATTCCAGCGGAGCAATATGCTCTGAAAAGATAAGAAGAGAGAGACCCCTCTTCTTTTGAAGCGGGGGTTATTTTTTGACTGTGTTAAAAGAAAATGGTGATTTTGAAAAACGTTGATTGGAGTGGAAGGTGCGAGACTCCTTGAAAATGCTAACGCATTTTCTTCGTGCGTGGGCGGATTCGAGGATGTAATTCAATGTCCTGCGGGAGCAGCGGGACAGGTGAGACCCCACAGGCGCTTTAGCGCCGAGGAGGCTCATCGCCCGCCCCGCGGAAAGCGAGCATCCTGGAGCGGAAATCAACAACAATGTTTAACAGAGTTTTTTTAAAAAGGGAGTGGATTAGTGTGGGAGTCGATCAAAAGAAATTACGTTTTGAAACTTTAAGTGTTCATGGAGGCTTATCTCCAGATCCCGTAACGGGTGCTCGTGCCGTTCCAATTTATCAAAACAATGCCTATCAATTTAAAAGCACTGAACACGCCGCTAACCTTTTTGCGTTAGCAGAACCAGGTTACATATATACACGGATTCATAACCCTACCACAACTGTCTTTGAGGAAAGGGTTGCCTTATTAGAAGGCGGTGTTGGGGCTCTTGCAGTTGCAAGTGGGATGGCCGCCATTACCTTGGCAATTTTAAACCTTGCTCAAGCTGGAGATGAAATTGTCGCAGCATCAACATTATACGGCGGCACTTACAATCTTTTTGCAGTGACATTACCAAAGTACGGAATTAATGTGAAATTTGTTGACCCTGAAAATCCTGAAAACTTCCGTACTGCCATCACGGAAAAAACAAAAGCGGTTTTCGCCGAAACAATTGGCAATCCAAGCTTAACCATATTAGATATTGAAAAAGTGGCCGATATTGCCCATGCGGCAGGTGTTCCGCTGATTATCGACAATACCTTTGCAACACCATATCTCTGCCGTCCGATTGAACATGGTGCAGACATTGTCATTCACTCTGCTACAAAATGGTTGTTAGGAAATGGTACAACAACAGGCGGGATTATTGTAGACGGTGGTAAGTTTAATTGGAATTCGCCAAAATTCCCGGGCTTTACAACACCAGATTCGAGCTATCATGATCTTGTTTATGCGGAGGCACTTGGTGCGGTTGCCTATATTATCAAGGCACGCGTTCAATTGCTGCGTGATCTTGGACCGGCATTAAGTCCTCAAAATGCTTTCCAATTTGTGCTTGGACTCGAAACCCTTCATGTTCGTATGAAAGAGCATGTTGCCAATACGAAGCAGATTGTGGATTATTTAGTAAACCATCCTGCTGTTGAATGGGTATCCTATCCAGGACATCCATCACATCCTGACCATGAGCTTGCTAAGAAATATTTACCAAAAGGTGCCGGCTCAATGGTTGTATTCGGTATCAAGGGAGGTAAGGAAGCAGGAGCCAAGTTAATTGATTCCATTACTCTCTGGGCACATGTGGCCAATGTTGGGGATGCGAAGAGTTTAATCATTCACCCGGCTAGTACCACACACCAGCAATTAGACTCAGAGGGTCTTAAGGCAGCTGGAGTTTCTGAAGATTTAATTCGTCTATCAATCGGCATCGAAAATGTTGAGGATTTAATTGAAGACCTAGAATCCGCTATTGAAGCAGCAACCGGATTGATATCGTTAACAGCAAATGCCTAAAACTACCATGTCTGATTTTTTCTAAATATGTAGAATTTTCGTTGACACCTCTTTTTATCCGTGATACGATAGCTTTCGTAATAAAATGATTGCTTACATCATATGTGTGTTAATTGAATATAGGATGCTTAATGCTCTTATCTAGAGAGGTGGAGGGATGTGCCCGATGAAGCCCGGCAACCGTCAATTTAATTGAAATGGTGCCAATTCACACAAAGCGTTTGCTTTGAGAGATGGGAGAAAGGTTGAATTTATTATGCCTTTCTGCCTGCGCAGAAAGGCATTTTTATTTTCCTAATATAGAATGTTTTATTCGAAACCATCAAACCCTATGTTTAAGTGATACAAAGCAATTGGAATTTTTACTTTTACGATATATGGAAAAAAGAAGGTGAATTCTATGATTTCTATAAAAAATGTTCGAAAAATTTTCCCTTCGAAACAGGGGCAGTTAAAGGCAGTAGACGACGTGAACCTGGATATAAACAAAGGGGAAATTTTTGGGGTAATTGGTTATAGTGGCGCAGGTAAAAGTACGCTAATTCGTATGTTAAACGGATTGGAGCTTCCTACAGAGGGATCTGTTACTGTTGCCGGTCGTGAAGTTTCAAAGATTAAGGGCGGTGATTTGCGAAAAGCACGCCAAGAAATCAGTATGATATTCCAGCATTTTAATTTACTTTGGTCAAGAACAGTTAGTGAAAATATTGAGTTCCCATTGGAAATTGCCGGGGTAACGAAAGCGGAAAGAGTAAAGCGCGTCAGCGAGTTGGTGAAACTAGTTGGCCTTGAAGGCAGGGAAAATGCTTATCCCTCACAGCTGAGCGGCGGCCAAAAGCAGAGAGTTGGAATTGCCCGTGCATTAGCGAACAACCCAAAGGTTTTGCTTTGTGATGAAGCAACCTCAGCCCTTGACCCACAAACAACGGATTCAATCCTTGACTTGTTGGTCGACATCAATAAAAGACTTGGTTTAACAATTGTTTTAATCACCCATGAGATGCATGTAATTCGTAAAATCTGCCACAGGGTAGCTGTGATGGAAAGTGGAAGAGTCGTGGAGCTTGGTCCAGTATTAGAAGTGTTTAGAAATCCGCAAGCGCCGATTACAAAGCGATTTGTTCAGCAGGTAACAGAACCGGAAGAGACAAAAGAAACTGCTGAGCATTTGCTTGAACTTTATCCACATGGGCAAGTGGTGCAACTCTCTTTTGTGGGGGAAGCAACAGAACAGCCATTAATTACAAACGTAATCCGGGATTTCGATGTTGTCGTAAATATTCTTCAAGGGAAAATTTCGCATACTCAAAACGGGTCATATGGAACATTATTTATCCATTTGGATGGACAATCTAATGAAATTCAAAAAGCCATCAATTTTATTCACTCACAGCAAGTTGGCGTGGAGGTGATCAGTAATGGCTAACCTAATGGAAATGGTAAATTGGGACGAATTAATTGCAGCAACACGTGAAACCATTTATATGACTTTTATTTCAGTGTTTGCAACATTTGTTTTAGGGCTATTACTAGGCTTGTTGTTATTTTTAACAGCTAAAGATAATTTATGGGCAAATCGAACAGTTAATGTCATTATAGCTGGCTTTGTTAATATTTTTAGATCGATTCCATTTATTATTTTAATTGTTTTATTAATTCCATTTACAAAATTAGTGCTTGGGACGATGCTCGGTCCAGATGCGGCGATGCCGGCCCTGATTATTGGAGCAGCTCCATTTTATGCAAGAATGGTGGAAATTGCCCTAAGGGAAATCGATAAAGGTGTTATTGAGGCATCGCAATCAATGGGAGCAACACATGGCCGTATTATATTTAAAGTATTAATACCGGAATCTTTGCCAGCATTAATTTCAGGGATAACTGTAACGGCTATTTCGCTAGTTAGCTTTACAGCGATGGCTGGAGTCATTGGTGCAGGTGGACTTGGAAATTTTGCCTACCTTGAAGGTTTTCAGCGCAATAGACCATTTGTCACGTTGGTTGCAACAATAGCGATTTTAATTTTAGTATTTATTATCCAATTTATTGGAGATTATTTTACAAAGAAAACAGATAAACGTTAAAAGGAGGAGTTAGAAATGAAGAAAGTATTTAGTCTCATTTTCGTTGCATTATTAGCATTTGCTCTAACAGCGTGCTCAGGTGCAAAAAATGATACGGCAAAGAATGATGGTAATAAAAAATTAGTCGTTGGTGCAACTGCTGTACCGCATGCGGAAGTGCTTGAAGCGGCAAAACCTTTATTAAAGAAAAAAGGAATTGACCTTGAAATAAAAGTTTTTCAAGATTATGTTCTTCCAAATGTAGCATTAAGGGATAAAGAACTTGATGCAAACTACTTCCAGACACCAGGTTATTTAGCACTTCAAATGAAAGAAAACAAGGATTTTCATTTTGTGAGTGTTGGTGAAATCCATAAGGAACCAATTGGAATTTATTCTAAAAAATATAAAAGCTTAAAAGACCTTCCAACAGGTGCGAAAATTATTATGAGTAATTCACTTAGTGATCATGGCCGTATTTTACCTATTTTTGAAAAAGCAGGTTTAATTAAGCTTAAAAAAGGCGTTGGCGCGAATGCAAGAGTAGAGGATATTGTTTCCAATCCAAAGAAACTCGATTTCTCAACTTTAATTGAAGCGAAATTATTAGCTTCTTCTTTCCAAAGCGGTGAAGGTGATGCGGTTGTTATTAATACAAACTACGCATTAGAAGGCGGTATCGATATCAAAAAGTATGGAATCGCATTTGAAGGTAAAGATGTAGTTCCAGCAAATCTTGTTGTTGTTCGATCTGAGGACAAGGATCGCCCCGAAATTAAAACACTTGTTGAAGTTCTTAAATCAAAAGAAATTCAAAATTTCATTAAAGATAAGTACCATGGTGCCGTTTTGGCAGCAGAATAAAAGAGAAAGAAAAGAAACCAGTGCATTTATGTACTGGTTTCTTTCTATGAGCTTTGACTTTTAGAGTAGCTTTTCAGTTATGTTTGCATTACCTTACATGAAACTAATTCTTTATGTAAAAAATAAATTGAATTTGAGTTTTAATACCATGGCAATTGATTAATTAATAAGGTATTATTTTACTCGGGTGTTTTTTATATAATAGTTTGTCTGAATTTTCTTTTTTTATTCTCATTTAAGGTGGTTCCACTGAAAATCATTTCACGTTACCACTGTTTAGGAGTTGCTAACAGATTCTATTTGTTATAAGATTGTAATGAGAATAGAATGAGAATGAATTTTTTAAGTACTGCGTTCTATAAGATACAATAACTTTCTTTTCGGAGGTATAGATATGGCTGGATCAACATTAACTATCAAGGATCTACATGTAGAAATTGATGGAAAAGAAATTTTAAAAGGTGTAAACCTTGAAGTAAAAGGTGGAGAAATCCACGCAATCATGGGGCCAAATGGTACAGGTAAATCGACATTATCGTCTGCAATCATGGGTCACCCTAAATATGAGGTAACTAGCGGAAATATTATTTTAGATGGTCAGAACGTCCTTGAAATGGAAGTAGATGAGCGAGCTCGTGCCGGCCTATTTTTAGCTATGCAATACCCAAGTGAGATTAACGGCGTAACGAATGCAGACTTTTTACGTTCAGCAATCAATAGCCGCCTTGGCGAAGGTAATGAAATTTCCTTAATGAAATTTATCCGTAAAATGGATAAACAAATGGAATTCCTTGAAATGGACCTTAATATGGCGCAGCGTTATCTAAATGAAGGATTCTCCGGCGGTGAGAAGAAACGTAATGAAATTCTTCAATTAATGATGCTTGAGCCTAAAATTGCTATTTTAGATGAAATTGACTCTGGTCTTGACATCGATGCCTTAAAGGTTGTTTCAAAAGGAATTAATGAAATGCGCGGTGAGGATTTCGGGTGCTTAGTTATTACTCACTATCAACGACTTTTAAACTATATCACTCCTGACTACGTGCATGTAATGATGCAAGGCCGTATCGTGAAATCAGGCGGTCCAGAACTTGCACAACGCTTAGAAGCAGAAGGATATGACTGGATCAAGAAAGAACTTGGAATTGAAGATGAAACAGTTGAGCAAGCTTAAGTAAGCGTTAGGAGGATTACGATGACAACAGAAACGAAATTACCGTTTGATCAGGATTTTGTTCGCTCCTTTTCAAAGCAAGCAGGCGAACCTGCTTGGATGGAAGAGCTCCGCTTAAAGGCATTAGCTGATGTCAATATACTTCC
The DNA here is from genome assembly GCF_016107705.1 of Neobacillus cucumis. Next base: position 213,726 of record NZ_JAEHGC010000003.1, on the reverse strand, counting down.
AATGCCAAGACCGGAAAAAACAAAAATTGATAAATGGAACTTTACCCAATTTACTTCACATACTGTGAAAAGCGAACCATTCACTTCCCTAAATGAATTACCGGAGGAAGTGAAATCGCTTGTAGCGGAAAATAAAAATTTATATATTCAACGCAACCAAACACCTGCGTTTTTATCTTTATCTGAAGAACTTAAAAATAAAGGTGTTATCTTTACCGATCTAATTACAGCTGCAAAAGAGCATGGAGATTTATTAAAAAAATACTACATGACTCAAGCCGTTAATGCAGATGAACATCGCTTGACTGCATTGCATGCAGCCCTAGTAAATGGTGGAGTATTCTTATATATTCCAAAAAATGTAGAAATTACTGAACCAATTCAAGCTGTTTATCTACATGATAATGCGGAAGCTAATCTTTTTAACCATGTAATTGTGGTTGCAGAAGATAATAGTTCAGTAACGTATGTTGAGAACTATATTTCCACAATGGAAGCAGCGAATGGTATTTTTAACTTGGTATCAGAAGTCGTTGCTAATACAAATTCGCAAGTAAAATATGGTGCCGTTGATTACCTTGCAAAAGGCATCACTACTTATGTAAACCGACGTGGCGTGGCCGGCAGAGATGCGCGGATCGAATGGTCACTTGGTTTAATGAATGAAGGAAATACAATTTCTGAGAACACCACTAATCTTATTGGTGACGGTTCATTTGGCGATACAAAAACAGTTGTAGTAGGCCGTGGGGACCAAACCCAAAACTTTACGACACGTGTTGTTCACTTTGGTCAGCACACCCAAGGAAATATCATGAATCATGGTGTGGTGAAAGATAGTGCTACAACCATCTTCAATGGAATTGGAAAAATCGAGCATGGCGCATCAAAATCTGATGCCGAACAAACTTCCCGTATATTAATTCTTAGCGATAAAGCACGCGGAGATGCCAACCCAATCTTGTTAATTGATGAAGATGATGTAATGGCGGGACACGCTGCTTCTGTTGGCCGTGTTGATAATGTACAACTTTATTATTTGATGAGCCGTGGTATTTCAAAATCGGAAGCGGAACGATTAATCATTCATGGTTTCCTTGCACCTGTGGTTAGCCAGATCCCAATCGAGGGTGTTCAAAAGCAATTAACTGGAGTAATTGAAAGGAAAGTGCGTTAAAATGAATATCCAAGATATTCGCAAACTGTTTCCTATTTTAGACCAAGATGTTAATGGTAAGCCGCTGGTATATTTGGATAGTTCAGCAACCTCGCAAAAGCCAATCCAAGTAATTGAGATCATTGAAAAATATTATCGTGAAATCAATTCCAATGTCCACCGGGGTGTGCATACACTGGGAACAAGAGCAACAGATGCATACGAAGGGGCAAGGGAAAAGGTTCGTAAGTTTATCAATGCAAAATCAACACAAGAAGTTATTTTTACTAGAGGAACAACTACTTCTATTAATACGGTTGCAGCAAGCTATGCGGCAGCGAACTTAAAAGAAGGCGACGAAATCGTTATAACTTATATGGAGCACCATAGTAATATCATTCCGTGGCAACAAGTGGCCAAACGAAAAGGTGCTAAACTAAAATATATTGACTTGCAGGAAGACGGCACTATTTCCTTAGATGATGTTCGGGCACAGGTTACATCGAATACGAAAATTGTTTCGGTTATGCAGGTTTCAAACGTGCTTGGTTCCATTAACCCCGTAAAAGAAATTGCTAAAATTGCTCATGAAAATGGCGCTGTAATGGTAGTTGATGGGGCTCAAAGTGCACCACATATGAAAATTGATGTTCAAGATTTAGACTGTGATTTTCTTGCCTTTTCTGGCCATAAAATGTGCGGTCCTACGGGGATTGGCGTTCTTTATGGTAAAAAAGAATTGCTTGAAAATATGGAACCGATTGAATTTGGCGGTGAAATGATTGATTTTGTTCATTTACAAGAATCAACTTGGAAAGAACTCCCTTGGAAATTTGAAGGAGGGACACCGATCATTGCCGGCGCAGTCGGTCTTGGCGCAGCTATCGACTTTTTAAATGAAGTTGGCTTAGATAATATTGCCGAGTATGAACATAAGCTTTCTGCTTATGCTTTAGATAAATTATCTTCCGTTCCTGGTATTACAATTTATGGACCTCATGATCCGGCAAAACGTGCAGGCTTGGTTACGTTTAATATCGATGATGTTCATCCGCACGATGTTGCAACTGTCCTCGATGCTGAAGGAATTGCCGTCCGTGCAGGACATCACTGTGCACAGCCATTAATGAGATGGCTGAAAGCAACAGCGACAGCACGTGCCAGCTTTTACCTATATAATACGGAAGAAGATATTGATAAACTCGTTGAAGGGCTTGTCAAAACAAAGGAGTATTTCAGCGATGTCTTCTAATTTAGATTTAGACGCACTTTACCGAAGAGTTATTATGGACCATTATAAAAAACCGCGGAATCGTGGTATTTTAGAGGATGGCAATCATACGATTAATATGAATAACCCAACCTGCGGCGACCGCATTCAATTGACCTTTAAGGTTGAAAACGGAATCGTCGAGGATGCCAGGTTTGAAGGCGAAGGCTGTTCCATTTCCATGTCCTCTGCATCGATGATGACGCAGGCGATTAAAGGAAAAAAAGTTGAAGAGGCTTTAAAACTCTCAAAAATCTTTTCCGATATGATGCAGGGAAAAGAAATAGATGATGATATCGATTTAGGTGATATTGAAGCACTTCAAGGGGTTTCAAAATTCCCTGCCAGAATCAAGTGTGCAACTTTAGCATGGAAGGCCATGGAAAAGGGTTTGAAGGAAGAGGAATAAGAATAAAAACGTACGAGTCCTTTTTGGTCTCGGACCGTTTACGAAATGGAGGAAGACGACGATGGCAAAAAAAATGCCTGAAATCGGTGATTATAAATATGGTTTTGCCGATAAAGACGTTTCCATATTCCGATCAAAACGTGGTTTAACACGTGAAATTGTTGAAGAGATTTCAAAAATGAAGGGTGAACCCCAATGGATGCTTGATTTCCGCTTAAAATCATTGGAAATTTTTTATAGCAAACCAATGCCGCAATGGGGCGGAGACCTAAATTCATTAAACTTTGACGAAATCACTTATTATGTAAAACCATCTGAGAAATCTGAGAAGTCATGGGACGAAGTACCGGAAGAAATTAAAGCGACTTTTGACAAACTTGGTATTCCTGAAGCAGAACAAAAATACCTTGCAGGTGTTTCTGCTCAATATGAATCCGAAGTTGTTTATCATAATATGAAAGAAGACCTTGAAGAACTTGGAATCGTATTTAAAGATACGGATTCTGCTTTACGTGAAAACGAAGACATTTTCCGCGAGCACTGGGCAAAGGTTATTCCGCCAACAGACAACAAGTTTGCGGCATTGAATTCTGCAGTTTGGTCAGGTGGTTCCTTCATCTATGTACCGCCAGGTATTAAAGTAGATACGCCATTACAAGCGTACTTCCGTATCAACTCTGAAAATATGGGGCAATTTGAAAGAACATTGATTATCGTTGATGAAGGAGCAAGTGTACACTATGTAGAAGGCTGTACTGCACCGGTTTATACAACAAACTCCCTTCATAGTGCAGTTGTTGAAATTATCGTTAAAAAAGGCGGTTACTGCCGTTATACAACGATTCAAAACTGGGCAAACAACGTTTATAACCTTGTTACGAAACGTACGGTCTGCGAAGAAAATGCCACAATGGAATGGATTGACGGAAACATCGGTTCTAAATTAACGATGAAATATCCTGCGGTTATTCTTAAAGGTGAAGGTGCCCGTGGATTGACACTATCCATTGCGATTGCCGGCAAAGGTCAAGTTCAAGATACAGGTTCTAAGATGATTCATTTAGCACCAAATACATCTTCAACGATTGTATCGAAATCTATTTCTAAGCATGGCGGAAAAACAAACTATCGTGGTTTGGTTCATTTTGGCCGTAAAGCTGATGGCGCGCGTGCTAACATTGAGTGCGATACGTTGATTATGGATAATTTATCAACATCGGATACGATTCCATACAATGAAGTGTTAAATAACAATATCTCACTGGAGCACGAAGCAAAGGTATCTAAAGTTTCAGAAGAACAGCTCTTCTACTTAATGAGCCGAGGTATTTCTGAACAAGAAGCAACTGAAATGATTGTTATGGGCTTCATCGAACCATTTACAAAAGAATTACCAATGGAATACGCCGTAGAAATGAACAGATTGATCAAGTTCGAAATGGAAGGTTCTATCGGTTAATATGTTATAAAATCCGCTTTGCCGTTCGGGCAGGCGGATTTTTCTATTTTAAGATAAACTTTTTGTTGAAAATGAAAGCCTAAGCATCCAAAAATTCAAAAGCACACAAAAAATTAGGTTATGCTATTATTATAAACGGAGGTGATGTGGATTGATTTACATCGGTGTAACAGGCTGGGGCGATCATGATAGCCTTTATCCGGGACAAATATCACCAAGGGATAAACTAAAAGAATTTGCTGGACACTTTCCGATTGTTGAAGTCGATTCGGCTTTTTATGCCATCCAACCACAGCGAAATGCCGAGAAGTGGGTTAATGAAACACCCGAATCCTTTCAATTTATTGTAAAAGCCTATCAGGGAATGACGGGACATATGCGCGGCGAAATTCCCTTTCAAAATAAGCAGGAAATGTTCTCGGCTTTCAAAGATTCACTTGAACCATACATAAACAAAAATAAATTGGCGATGGTCCTTTTTCAATTCCCGCCATGGTTTCAATGTGCACGTGAAAATGTTGAATATCTTAGATGGTGTAAAAATGAAATGGGTGAAATTCCTTGTGCTTTGGAATTTAGAAATCAATCGTGGTTCGCACCGCAATACCGAATCAAGACACTTGATTTTATGAAAAAGGAAGCATGGATTCATAGCATTTGTGATGAACCGCAATCTGGTGAGGGGTCGATTCCGACAGTTTTAGAAACCCTTGATTCCGAAAAGGTCTTAATCCGATTCCATGGCCGCAATGTTCACGGCTGGCAAAAACGAAATGCCGATAATTGGCGTGAGGTCAGATACCTTTATCGCTATAATCCACAGGAACTTGAGGAATGGGCTGCTAGCCTAAAAAATTTAGAAACTGAATCTAAGGACGTTTACGTTCTCTTTAATAATAATTCAGGCGGAGACGCGGCAGATAATGCGAAAGAAATGATTGACCTGTTAGAGATAGAATATGGAGGTCTTGCCCCAAGGCAATTGGATTTATTTTAAAGAAGGAGAATACAAAAATGGAATGGGTTATTTTACTGATTGTCGGACTTTTAGCCAGTTCTTTAGGTTCGCTAATCGGTCTTGGCGGGGGAATTATTGTCGTTCCAGCGCTTCTCTATTTTGGGGGATTATCGTGGTTCGGCCATGTTTCACCTCAAGTAGCAGTTGGGACTTCATTGTTTACAATGATTTTTACCGGTTTATCTTCAACACTTGCGTATATGAAACGGAAAACCGTTGATTATAAAAGTGGTCTTATTTTTTTAATTGGAAGTGGACCTGGAAGTATTTTAGGTGCATGGGTCACTGAAAAATTGAATTTGCACTCATTTAGTATCTTTTTTGGAATTTTTATTATTTTTGTATCCATTGTTTTATTGCTAAAGGATAAGTTAAAGCCGATTCCCTACCGTAAAGATAAGGGGATTGTACGCACCTTTAGGGATAATGAAGGCAAAAGCTATGAATATGGATTTAATCCTTTTGTCGGGATTCTAATCGCCTTTATAGTTGGATTTTTGTCAGGAATCTTTGGTGTGGGCGGAGGCTCATTAATGGTTCCAACAATGATATTAGTGTTTTTCTTTCCGCCGCATGTTGCGGTGGCAACTTCAATGTTTATGATTTTACCAACATCTATTCTCAGTTCGATTACCCATGTGGTTTTAGGAAATGTGAATTGGCTTTACGCTTTAGCATTAATTCCAGGAGCGTGGATTGGGGCTAAGGTAGGGGTTTATTTAAATTCAAAGCTTAAAAGCAAAACGATTGTTTTGATTTTACGAACGATCTTAGTGATTGTTGGGCTACAACTTATTTATGAAGGAATTATAGGATAAGGAAGAGAACTTAGAATGGAAATCATTCAGATTTATCATACAAATGATATTCATAGCCATTTGGAGCATTGGCCGCGAATAGAGAAATTTTTATTAACCCAAAAGGAACTTGACCAAAAGCAAGGAGATGAAGTTTTCCTTTTTGACATTGGTGATTTCATCGACCGCTGGCACCCATTTTCAGAGGGAACAAAAGGAAGAGGAAATATTGAACTGTTAAATGGTTGCGGCTATGATGCTGTAACGATTGGAAATAATGAAGGGATTAACCTTCCTTTTCATGACTTGGATCATTTGTATGATGATGCACATTTCGATGTGCTGCTGGCGAACTTATACAAAGAGGGAAACACCCCTCCTGAATGGGTACAGCCCTACAAGATTTATCAAACAAAAAAAGGGACCCGAATTGGGGTAATAGGTTTAACGGCACCGTTTACCCTTCTTTATAAGTTGCTTGGCTGGGAACTTTCTGATCCAATTGCTGAGTTGAGGAAATGGATGAAAACGTTAAAGGAAAAAAGTGATATCATTCTTTTACTTTCCCATCTTGGTTTAAATGTAGATGAGCAGATCGCAGTAGATTTCCCTGAAATTGATGTTATTCTTGGGGGTCATACCCACCATATACTTCAAGAAGGAAAACAAATAGGAGATACCCTTCTTGCTGCTGCAGGAAAGTATGGCAACTTTATTGGTCAGGTTACCCTAACACTTCAGCCTGATAAAAAAATTGAAAACAAACAGGCGATTCTTTTTCCGTTTGAAACGCTTTCCGAAGTGAAGAATGAGCAAAGCAAGATTGATGAATTTTTTTCAACTGGAAAGGAGCTTTTAAAAGAAAAAATTACTTTTTTAAATGAACCTTTAGAGGCTAACCCCTTTGAAAAGACCAAGCTTTCTAGTATACTGTGCGAGGCACTCAGGGAATGGTGTAAGGCAGATTGCGCCTTTATTAATGCAGGATTACTATTAGGCCCGCTATCAGGAGAGGTTACAGCAAATGATTTGTTAGCCATTTGCCCCCACCCAATTAATCCTTGTAAGGTAGATTTAACCGGACGCGAATTAAAGGACGTTCTCGAAAAAACGAAGGATCCCGATTGGCCAGAAAGGAAAATCCTAGGGCTTGGTTTTAGGGGAACAGTAATGGGGATTATCGTGTATGAGGGGGTCACCTTTCAAGAGGATGCCATCTACATAAATAATGAGAAATTGGATTTTGAAAAAATTTACTCTTTGGCTCTTCCCGATATGTTTACATTTGGACATTTCTTTGGCGAAAATTTTAAAAGGAAACCAAAAAAATACTATCTCCCAGAATTCCTACGTGATTTATTGAAATGGAAGTTATAAATAGATGCATAGGTTATACACTTTTTTCTGAAGCTGTCATAAAGTGTAAGTGAAGGGAGTGTGGGAACTTGATTGATCTTTCACCAATCGAATTGAACGGCCATACTTTTTTGGCAGTAACCGTGCTGCTTCCAAAAACAACTTTGCTTTCAATCTCAAACGATAAGGGATATATCATGTGCGGTGCCTTAGATGTTGGATTATTAAATGATCAATTAAAGGATCGTAAAATTGTTGCCGGCCGGGCAGTAGGAGTAAGAACTATCGACCAGCTCCTTAACGCCCCGCTGGAGTCGGTAACATTTGAGGCACAAAATTTAGGTATTCATAAGGGCATGATCGGCAAGGACGCCTTGCTGAAAATGATTTAAAACAGCTTGCTGACTGGCAGGCTGTTTTTTATGATTGGGAACGTATGGACTGTCCGAATTAAGAATAGTGTCGCCAAAAGCCCCGATAGTCGACACACCTCCCTAAAATCCGTCTCCAACTCGCTTTCCTTTTAGTGCTAGGTCCACCAGTTCAAGCATACACATAGCTTGTAAGGGGGGATTCTTTTGGCAAAATTTCGTCCACGATATAAGCGTAAGGGACCACTGCCTCTCCGCTATGTGATTCTGCTCTCATTTGTCTTTTTTCTCTTCTCTACCGCAGTTGGCTTATGGATGATCAACAAAGGCCTAGAGCCGACATTAATGAGATATGCCGAATCCCAGTCCAGAAAAATTGCCGCATCCGTGATCAATAATGCAATCACAAAAAAAACAGTGGACGTTGGCGATGTGATTGGAATTGAACCTGGGACAAATGGAAATGCACAAAGCGCCTATTTAAAAACAGAATTAATTAACCAAAAATTATCGGAAATTACCAGTCAGATACAGAAAAACTTGTCGCGTGCGGAAATAGGAGACGTGGATTCACTTGAACAATTAACAGATGTTGAAATCGAAAAAGAATCAACTGAAAAAACGGATGGAATCGTTTGGTATGTACCCATAGGGCAAGCAACCAATCTTGCTCTATTTGGTAACTTGGGTCCAAAAATACCAGTAAGATTCCATGCCATTGGGGATGTGCGTCCTGATGTTAAAATTACAACAGAGGAATTAGGAATTAACAATACATGGATTAAGGTGAACATCCATCTTGAGGTAGCCGTTCAAATCATCACGCCATTTGCAACGAAAATTACCAAGCTAACTCAAAACATCCCCGCTGGAGGAAAGCTAATCGAGGGTAAGGTTCCGCAATTCTATAACAGTGGAGGCGGTTTGCTGCCATCCATTCAATTACCAGATTCAACAAACAGCAACAAAACCACTACCACTAAAGAAGAGAAAACTAAATCCAAAAAATAAAAGGACTGTCTTTTAGCGGACAGTCCTACCTTCTTTTTCTTAATTTGATTCTCTCCTGACGCTCCCACATGGCTAAATGTGGATATGGATCAAATGACCATTCGGTGAGTCCATTGTCTTTATACATCCCATAGTGTAAATGTGGAGGGAATTTACCGGATGTTCCTGGAGGTCCATACCCAGAGCTTCCAACACTGCCAATGATCATTCCCGGTTCGACCACCTGACCAACGGATAAATCCTTTGCAAATCCATTTAAGTGAGCAAAATAATGGTACGTATTATTTATGTCACGGATTCCAATTCGCCAGCCGCCGAATTTGTTCCATCCCTTCATTTCTACAATCCCATACTTGGTTGCCCTGACAGGGACACCGTAACCGGCAAAAATGTCGGTGCCTTCATGGATTCTTCGCCCACCCCAGCCTCGTGCATCGCCCCATGTACTGCGATAGCTGTGATTAGCCCGAATCGGCATTGGGAATGCTTGGTCATCAAGATTTAATTTGCCAAAGTGACGGTAGACCTTTGCCTTTCCCGCAATGATTCCAACGGTTTTATCACGATGATAATAATTCCACAGACCAATCTTAAGATTATCATGGTCCAAACCATAAGAAAGAAGGTAATGGGCAAATGTATATAAAACATCTTCATCATTTTTACTATCCGCTTTTCCATCTCCATCCCCGTCGACGCCCAATCCATTAAAAAGCTGAATCGTTGCAGGATTTTGATCTGTTGGGTTAGGGTTTGTAAGACCTGCCCATTTTTCTGGGCTGATATAAATCGCAATCACACTTTCTGCCTTTGGCAAGTCTCTACGGACTTGACGAATACTTCTTTCATATTGATCAATGGCAGCAAGGTAGTACCAAGGAATCTGTGTAATCGTTTCAACTTTTTTGTAAAGTTTCATTCTTTCCTGGTATACATCAGGTTCTTTCGCATGAGCATCCCTGACAGCAAATGTAGAGGAAAAGAATAAAAGGAAAGTTCCAATTATCAGAGCTGCCCGCACAGGAATCCTCCTTCCAATTAATGTACAACATTAGTTTATGATTCTTTAGCCATTTCATAATGGTTAATAAATGGTAATGAATGTTTTTAGAATGAAAAAATTCACAAGGTTGCAAAGTTTTCTCGACTTGTCCTTCGGTGTACTCTATGTTAAAGTGACAACTGAGAGAACTCATTCACATACATAATGTAGGGGTGGAATACATGAGCACAAAAGAACCAAATTTAAGAAAGCCGGAATGGCTAAAAATAAAATTAAATACAAATGAGCATTATACTGGCTTGAAAAAAATGATGCGTGAAAAGAGCCTTCATACCGTTTGTGAAGAAGCGCGCTGCCCGAATATTCATGAATGCTGGGCCGAAAGAAGAACCGCTACCTTTATGATTCTCGGAGATGTTTGTACCCGGGCATGCCGCTTCTGTGCGGTTAAAACAGGTCTGCCAACTGAATTAGATTGGCAAGAGCCGGAAAGAGTGGCTGACTCTGTTCAGTTAATGAATCTAAAGCATGTCGTTGTCACCGCAGTAGCCAGGGATGACTTAAAGGACGGCGGTGCTGCTGTATTTGCAGAAACCGTAAGAGCCATCCGCAGAAAAAATCCGTTTACCAGCATTGAAGTTCTGCCTTCTGATATGGGTGGTAAGGAAGAAAATTTAAGAATTTTAATGGATGCTAAACCGGATATTTTAAATCATAATATCGAGACCACCAGACGCTTGACTCCAAGTGTAAGGGCAAGGGCTAAATATGACCGTTCATTAGAATTTTTACTCCGCGCAAAAGAAATGTATCCGGAAATTCCAACCAAATCAAGCCTAATGATTGGACTTGGGGAGTCAAAGGAAGAGATTCTTGAAGTTATGGACGATTTAAGAGCAAATCAGGTAGATATTATGACGATTGGCCAATATTTACAGCCAACGAAAAAGCATTTAAAAGTTCAGAAATATTATAGCCCTCAGGAATTTGAAGAATTACGACAAATCGCTATGAGTAAAGGCTTCAGTCATTGCCAGGCAGGGCCGCTTGTCCGTTCATCCTACCATGCAGATGAACAAGTAAATGAGGCAGCAAAACATAAACAAGCTTTAGGTGAGCAAGAAATAAAAGAAGCATAAAAAAGAGTTCAGCCGAATGAAAACGGCTGAACTCTTTTTTTTATTTAATGCATTTTACGGTCATCCGATGTTAAACCATTTTCATCTTCACTATCACTTAAGCGGTTTCCTTGTGGAGAGTCTTTCATTTGTCTGATAACATAGTTAATCGAATGTCTGGAGTTTTTGTTCCTTGCATCCATATGCGAAAGGTTTTCAACATCGCGCATTAAAGCCTTTTTATCAGTAACATATACATGATAGTAACGCGGAACAACAGACATGGCTGTTCTTTTTACCTGATCCGCCGTTAAATTACGATCCTTGGAATCGGTTGTATAAGCAACCAAAACCTCCTGGTCGGTTACCAATGTAGCAACATCATGTACATTCGGCAGGTTTGTACTGTATTTACTAATAATATTCGCAACCTGCTCACGGTCAAGGGCAGTGTAATGGTTATTTGCCGTATTATCGTTCATGATTGGACTTTTTTGATGGCGGACATATCCGAAATCATTACTGACATTTCGGACACTTCGACCCGCCCCTTCATTATAAAGCTCAGTCCTTTTATTGTTCACATTAATGGAATTTCCGCTTTCCTCGTAGACATCCCGGTTATTCATATCCTTGGAGCAGCCTGTTATGGTTGTAATCGTACATAACCCAAGGATGATCATCAACTTTTTCAAATTAAAACACCTCCCTTTTATTAGAATAGCCAGAAGGAGGATTTTTTTTCTTAGTAATTGATGGTGAATCGGTTATAATGGGAAGTAGGATCGACTGGTAAAATGAGGTGATAACATGATTGTAATGAACAATACCATGTATGAAATGGTCGAGGAATACCGCAACGGCTTTAACGAAGAAGCCTTTAAGGCAAGGTATAGTGATATTTTATCCAGGTATGACTATGTTGTCGGAGATTGGGGCTATGGGCAGCTCCGTTTAAAAGGATTTTTTGATGACCAAAATCAAAAAGCAACCTTTGATACAAAAATAAGCACACTTAGCGAATATATATATGAATACTGTAATTTCGGCTGTGCTTATTTCGTTTTGAAAAAAGTAAAAAAATAATGAAAGGACCCAAAATCGGGGTCCTTTCATTATTTTATTCATTCATGGAATACGGCGGCTGGGCATCTGTATCCGGGTCATCATGCGGCTGATGTGCAGGCTCTATTTGTCGAGGTGTATCTTCATGCAAAGATTTGAATTCCCAGTTAAAAGCTGAATAATAGCGCTGTCCTTCTTTCCAAGGTGTACTCTTATTCTGCACGGGATTATTTACTCGGAAAGTTGAGCCATAGGGTCCTTCTGGGAACTCCTGGGCAGTCAAATAATTTTCCCGCTTTTCCACCGTTGATATTTCTGTGTATCTTTCCGCATCCTTTTTAGACATGTAACTCACTCCTTTTATCGTTAGTATGATAAAAGAAGTTCCGAAACATAATATCAATTTTTTGGTTAAACGATTTCAGAAAGGAAAGATCTTAATTCCTCTGCATCCTCTTCATTTAATTGAAATGCGAATTCTAAATAGCCTTCTTCTTCCAGGTCATCATGCCCAATAATGGCAAAACGGTTCCCTTGCATATCAAGGACAAGATGTTTACCATAATGTCGACTCGTTTGGACAATCGCAAGATCAAAACGCTGGTTTTCACCCACAAAGCTGACAAATCTCGTTCTTGTATTTTCTGTATCATCATATAAGAAAAATCGTTCGTTCATAAAACGGTCTCCTTTATTCACAACTTTTTTCGAAACTCCCCTAATCATATCAAATTTAATGTAATAAAGGGAGTAATGTTTTTAATAATTAAAAATGTCGGGAAAAGACATAAGGTGTCAAAATGTGGTATAATTGAAGTAATCACGTATGTTGACTTTTGAGAGGAATGAATGGAATGGTCCGTTGTTACATTGAAAAAGCTAAACGTGTAATACAATGGGGAAAGCTCCTTTTACCTCTTTCGTCCATACGATATTATCCACCGCAATTTAACTTGCGCAACCCTGTATTGGAAGGTGTTTCTGCTGCATTTAAAGCCAGGCATGATGTAGCGGTAATTGTTTTTACCATAAAAAATTATAAAGAATTGACAGAAGCGGAGGGAAACTTTCAATCCTCTCCATTTATTAAAAAAATGAAACGAGTTTTTCAGAACTGTATTGAAAAGGAAATGGAAAAAAATGATGTTATTGCCCTTCATGACTATTATGAAGATGGCATTACCCTGATGATTAAGGTGGACTATGAACGGCATAGCCTTTCTGAAATTGATGAACTTGTGAATAAAATTATTCAAGAAGTGGAACGTGATCTTCTTCAGCAAAATCCACCAGTCAGACCCGTTTTTGATGGTGGTTATATGTTTGTGGAAAAACATAATTTTTCGATTCAGAGCTCCATTGAAAGAGCACATCGCCAGGCAATTGCAATGGCGGAACGAAAGATAGATGCAGAGTTGAATGAAATGATTTTTACGTTTAAGAAAATCATTTCTAAAAAAGAAATTCACCTATGGGCACAGCCGATTATTGATGTAGCAACAAGCGAAATTCACGCTTGGGAAATGCTGACTCGTGGCCCCCAGGGGGTATTAGAGGATCCTTTTCCGCTTTTTTCTGTTGCCAGGCAGACAGGAATGCTATATGACCTTGAAATGATTATTTTCGAAAAGATTTTTCAACAATTAAAGGCAACAAAAAGCAGGGAAAATATTTTTGTGAACTGTACGCCGCTGACGCTTGGAAATATCAGGTTTCCCCGCGATATAAAACAGTTACTTGAAAAATATAGAAGAATTTCCCCCAAACAGATTACGTTTGAAATAACTGAACATGATTCAATTGATGGAGTTGAAAATTTTACCTATAATCTGAAGGTCTTACGGTTAATGGGATTTCGATTCGCTGTTGATGATACTGGAGCCGGTTATAATAGTTTAAATACGATTAGTGAAATCATGCCTGATATCATTAAAGTGGATCGTTCCGTGATTGAGAATATCCACAAAAGTCCTGTAAAGGAATCCATGTTGAAGGGATTGTTACTCGTGGCACGAGAAGCAGGGTCGTTAGTGGTAGCGGAAGGTATTGAAAATGAAGAGGAAGCCTCTGTATTAACACGTAATAAGGTTGATTTAGCCCAGGGTTACTATTATGCTAGACCTACCGCACTTGTGAAAGGGATTGCAACATAAGAGAAGCGAAAACAAGGAGTGGACAATCATGTATTTTGTTGATAGGGAAAAAATTGAAGCCATTTTAGTGTTTTTTGAAAAGCAAATTAGCCTTTTTTTAAACCAGAAAAATTGGTCATCGCCAATTGAAAAGGCTGCTCTCGAACGGTTGACGCAGATGATGCTCGAGTCCGTACTGGATGTCGGCAATGCGATGATTGATGGATTTATTATGCGCGATCCTGGCAGCTATGAAGATATTATTGAAATTCTTACAGACGAAAAGGTGATTTCTGCAGAAAACGGCAATCGTCTAAAGATTCTTATTCAATATCGAAAATCTCTTGTGCAAAATTATACGGAAATCAATCATGATGAACTACTAAAACAATTTTCAGAGAACATCGAAGCATTACACCAATTTTCAGCCAATGTCCGGGAGTACATTGTAAATGAACTGGGTCCCGTTTCAGCATTTAAAAATTAACCATAAGACCGTAAATTGCGGTCTTTTTCCTATTTAGGAAAGGAGTATCAAATGAAAAAATATCAAGGTTATTTAATTGATTTAGATGGCACGATGTACAAAGGAACAGAGCGAATCGAAGCTGCTTCCGATTTTGTCAAAAAACTAGCAAACAAAGGAATCCCTTATTTATTTGTAACCAATAATTCTTCAAGAACTCCAGCGCAGGTTGCGGAAAAACTCCGTGGATTTGATATTCCTGCAGAAGAGCATCAAGTGTTTACAACTAGCATGGCAACGGCTAATTATATTTTCAGTCAAAAGCCAGATGCTTCAGTTTATGTGATTGGTGAGGAAGGAATCCAAACGGCCATAAAAGAAAAAGGATTTCTAACTGCATCCGAGAGTGCTGATTTTGTGGTGGTCGGAATTGATCGTGCGATTACCTATGAAAAATTAGCAGTTGCCTGCTTGGCTGTAAGAAATGGGGCTGTGTTTATTTCTACTAACGGCGATATTGCGCTTCCAACAGAGCGAGGACTGCTGCCTGGGAATGGTTCATTGACCTCTGTTATTACCGTATCAACCCAGACAAAACCAATTTTTATTGGGAAGCCTGAATCGATTATTATGGAACAGGCGCTAAAGGTATTGGGGACGACTAAAGGTGAGACCTTAATGGTGGGGGATAACTATGATACAGACATCATTGCGGGAATGAACGCTGGCATGGATACTTTGTTAGTACATACAGGCGTTACCACAAAAGAATTGCTGGCTGGATATGACCGCAGACCAACCTGTGTGGTGGATACGTTAGACCAATGGGAGCCATAAAAAAAGGATGGAAGATGTCCATCCTTTTTATTCTTTATCCTGTTCCTCTTTGCGTGCAGCCCGGTGTGCCAAACGGCTTGATGCAGCTGCAGCAATCGCACCGACAATATCATCAAGGAAGGTGTGGCATTCCCCAGTTGATTTATCGTTTAAATGAGCAAGGATACCTGGTTTCTGCTTATCAATATAACCGTAATTTGTAAAACCAATTGAACCGTAGACATTCACAATTGATAACGCAATAATTTCATCCACACCATAAAGGCTTTCATCACGTTTAATAATGTCCTGGAGCGGCTCCTCTAATAAACCCTTTTCCCCCAGCTTATCGAGCTGAATCCCTGTTAAAATTGCGTTTTGAACCTCGCGCTTTGATAGTACCCGTTCTACGTTGGCAATACAGTCCTCCATTTGTAAATTTTCATGATACTTATTTTGGAGAAAATAAACTAAATCGGCAATATCCTGAATTTCAACGCCTCTTTCTTTAATCCATCTTCGAGCGGTTTCTTCAAGAATATCCATTTTTTTGTCTGCTGCCATACAATCACCTTTTCTATGAATTTTCACGATTGTTCTCTATATATTATTGATTTTTTCCTTAACATATGCACTTTTTTCAAAAATGAATTGAAAAACGGGAACCAACAAGTTTTGAAAGACCCTTACATATATATAAAGTAAAAGAGGTTTCGAAAGAGGTGGCGGCATGCTGCAGAAATTGCTGGAGAACCAGTATGGAATAAAGGTTGAGGAATATCTGAAATTAGATTCTTATGACGCTTTAAGGGGAAATGGCTGGCTTTATTTAGTCTCTAAGCCTGGTGGCAAGGAGGAAACGGATATTTCTGAATTGGAGAAAATAGCAGTGCATCTTAGAAACTTTGGAGACCAGCATGTACCTGTTTTTCTTTCATCAAAAGACGGGAATTTGATTACAACCTGGGAGCAAAATAAATATTGTGTTCTCGCAAACAAGCAGACTGAAAAACCACAAAAAATTAAATTAGGCCGTAAATTGGCCAAATTCCATGAGCGCGGCCGAAATGTTCCGTTTCAAATCGAAAGAACTAGCAGGATTGGCCAGTGGAAGTCCCTATGGGAAAAGCGTCTAGAGCAAATGGAGAAGGTATGGAATGGACAGTTGTTTCAAACACCGGAGGATGAATTTGAAAAAATGTTTATTGAATCCTTTCCCTACTATTTGGGGTTAACCGAAAATGCTATTCAATATTTAGTGGATACTGAAATTGACGATGAACCAATGGACTTTGATGCTGGGACTGTGTGTCACGAACGGTTTTCAAAAAATTCATGGGGCAGAAATTATTATATTAAAAATCCCTTTGATTGGGTATTTGACCATCGAAGCCGGGATCTTGCTGAATGGACGAGGGAGCGCTATTTCCGAAACAATCAAACATATGATCAGGAATTAAGACAGTTTTTCGAGGAATATCAAAGCATTGCTCCATTATCTTCCTTTTCTTGGCGGCTTTTATATGCTCGTTTATTATTTCCATTACATTATTTTGAGTGTGTTGAAAATTATTATATTACTCGTTCTGAGCAAGATAAAAAGCTTTTGGAGGAGAAATTAAGTAAAATCTTAAGGCAATCATCAGAGTATGAACAATTTCTTGGGGGCTTTTATTTATTATCAGGAGCTCCAATTAAAAGACTGAATCTTCCACTGCCTGAATGGCTTATGGTAAAATAATGTTAAAAGCGGGTAAGGAAGGAAATACCAATGAAGCCATATATTTATATAACAAGGAAGCTGCCAGAAGAAGCAATAGCGCCGCTTCGGCAAAATTATGAAGTCAAAATGTGGGAACACGATGACGTTCCTGTGCCGATGGACATTTTACTAGCGGAAGTCAAACAAGCAGATGCCCTATTAACCATGGTATCCGATACGATTGATGAAAAGGTACTAAATGAAGGGAATAAGCTTAAAATAGTAGCCAATTGTGCTGTTGGGTATGACAATATTGACCTTACTGCAGCTGCTAAAAATGGGGTGGCCATTTGTAATACCCCTGATGTTTTAACCGATACAACGGCAGATCTGACCTTTGCATTATTAATGTCCGTTTCCCGCAGGGTGGTGGAAGCGGCTGAATTTATTAAAAAGGGACAGTGGAAGAGCTGGAGTCCGTTTTTATTAGCAGGTCAGGATATCCATCATAAAACACTAGGAATTGTTGGGATGGGGAAAATCGGAGAAGCTGTTGCCAAACGTGCGGCCGGATTTGAGATGGATCTCCTCTACCATAATCGAACAAGGAAGCCGGAAATCGAACAGAAACTGGGCACTGTTTATTGTGCGTTTGAGGACCTCATAAAAAAGGCTGATTTTGTTGTCTGTTTAGCACCACTAACCCACGAAACCCAAAATTTGTTTAATCGGGAAGTTTTTCAGAAAATGAAGCAATCAGCTATTTTCATTAACGCTTCAAGAGGACCTGTTGTAAATGAACAAGCCTTATATGAGGCACTTGTTGCAGGAGAAATTGCCGGAGCAGGATTAGATGTATTTGAAAAGGAACCTATTGATGCCGGGCACCCGTTGCTTGGGCTTTCCAATGTTGTTGCTCTTCCGCATATCGGAAGCGCTAGTGTAGAAACAAGAACAGCGATGATCAATTTATGTATCGCCAATATTGAAGCGGTGTTAGAAGGAAAAAAGCCCTTAACACTTGTTAATAAAGATTGAGCGATATGTCCGAACCGAAATAAAAAGAGCGATTGCTGATGAGGCAATCGCTATTATTTTATTAGAATACTTGTTCAACTTCGACAATTCCAGGAACTTCTTCAAGAAGTGCTCTTTCAATGCCGGCTTTAAGTGTGATGGTGGAACTTGGACAGCTGCCGCATGCACCTAATAAACGGAGCTTCACAATACCATCCTCAACATCAACTAATTCACAATCCCCGCCATCGCGAAGAAGAAATGGTCGTAATTTATCTAATACTTCTTGTACTTGTTCTTTCATTTCTAACTCTTCCATTCCCATCGACTCCTTTCCTATCTATATTATAATGTGATTGACAGTAAAAATCCATTCCGAAGAAACTGGCAAAACGCCCATTTAATCATTTTCTTTCATTTTTAAGTAAGAGATGTTGTAAAATAAAAGAAAAAAAACAAGGATGAAGCAAATGGAACATAATCAAGTAGAAATTATATTATACGGAGCAGAGCAGCTTTGCCCAAGCTGTGTAAATCTCCCCTCATCGAAAGAAACATTCGAATGGCTTGAGGCTGCTATTGCACGAAAATTTCCGGAACAGCCCTTTAAAATGACTTATGTAGATATTCATTTTCCTCCTGCAGAGCCTGAAAAGCAAAGTTTCGCTCAAAAAGTGATTGAAGAGGATATGTTTTATCCTGTGGTTGTCATCAAGGACAAAGTGGTCGGCGAAGGAAATCCGCGGTTAAAAACAATTTTTTCCGAGCTTGAAAAGCATGGATACAAAGCGGTTTAAACAAAAGAAGGGGATGCTCCATTTATATGGACATCCTCTTCTTTTTATGCCATTATCCATTATGATATTTGTACATCCATAAGATTCCGGACTTGATCAGGCGTGCAACACGTCCAGTAATCGCTGAATTGCCCATCATTCCAAATCCTTGTTTCTTTCCAAGGGATCCGAGTATGCCTTTTAATTTGATTGGTGGGAATGATGCTGGCGGTTCTTCCCCATTCCAACGTTTTCTCAATACCTCCACAATTTGCTCTGCTTGTCCTTCCGCTAATTGTGCACTTGGTGCATGAGGGAGGCTTGCGCAGTCACCGAGGATATAAATATGTTCATCCGTTTTTAGGTTGTGTTGAGGAGTAAGGACCACTCTACCCATGTTATCTTTTTCCTCAGGAAAATCACGAACGATTTTATTTGCTTGAATTCCAGCTGTCCAAACGATGACATCACAATCAATTGGTTCATCATGGTTATATAGTCTTTTTTCTTCTACTTTTGTTATATTAGAATTGTTGATAATTTCAACATTATTCTTATTAAACCAATTTTCAACATATTTACTCAGGCGGTCAGGAAACGATGATAGAATATGCTTTCCTCTGTCAAACAACTTAATTTTAAGGTCATCTCGGCTTTCGCTTAATTCACTTGCAAGTTCTACGCCGCTAAGACCGGCTCCGACAATGCCGACCACTGATCCGGGAGGGAGATTATTTAAAACAGAATAAGTTTCACGAGACTTTCCAATGCTTTGAATACTGTAAGTAAATTCATCTGCCCCAGGAACCCCATGATACTTGTCCTCACAGCCAAGACCAATAATTAAATCATCGTAGCTAATTGGTTCATCATCTTTTAGAAGAACCTTTTTTTCTTCTCTTGTGATTCCGGTAACTTCACCAAACTTTATATTCAACCGAGGATGTTCAGGAAAACAAACACGAACCTCTTTATCGGAAATGGTTCCTGCCGCTAAAGCATAGTATTCGGTTTTAAGACAGTGGTATGGGACTCGGTCCACAAGTGTAATCGTTACGTCTTCCGGAAGATTGTTCGGAAGGAGTTCACTAAGAATTTTCATTCCTCCGTATCCTCCGCCAAGAATTACCAGGTTTCTCATTTTTAAATTTCCCCTTTTTACAAAACAATTGTATTCCTATTTTTAATGTTCCTTTTTTCTTCGATTTATTGCACGCAGAATATAGCAATAAATTGGAATCAAGGATTTAATGGTTTATAAAGTCAAGCGCAATTTCACACAATTACGAGTATAGCTAAGATATGACGAAATAACAACAATTTTCATACTTTCTTGACAAAATGAATGCACTTTGTTAATTGACGGTATCCCCTAAAAAGAGTACGATTAGTAGGTATGAAGAGGTGAAGGCATTGATTAAACCAATCATTGAATTTTGTATAAGCAACTTAGCAAATGGCACACAGCGGGCGCTTGAAATATTAGAAAAAGATCCGAATTTGGATGTTATCGAATATGGTTGTCTTGGATATTGCGGAAAGTGTGTAATTACACTTTACGCACTCGTTAATGGGGAAGTAGTAACTGGAAAAACTCCGGAAGATCTTGTGGATAATATCTATCAATACTTGGAAGAAAATCCAATGTTTTGAGAAACGCGAAAGCGCCTTGTTCAGCCCGACAAGAAACCTCCGGGGTCTAGGCGCTGGGGCTAGATAATAAAGAAAGGAGCGTAAACCGCTCCTTTTTTCATTTTTTATCATATAATAGTTATTATAAACGATTTGTTGTGCCAGTAATCTGAAGTGGATATACTAAATCAAAAGCTTAAAAGGGGGAACTAGAATGAGTAATGAGGTTGTTATTTTAACCGAGGCGGCTGCCATGCAAATTAAAGATATGATGAAGCAAAATGAAGAAGAAGGAGCCCTTTTACGTGTGGGTGTTAAAGGCGGAGGCTGCAGCGGCTTATCTTATGGAATGGGATTTGATCATGAGGTAAAGGAAGACGATCTACAATTCGAACTGCATGGAATTCAAATCCTCGTCGATAAGGAAAGTGCTCCTATTTTGCAAGGAACAAAAATTGATTATAAACAATCGATGATGGGCGGAGGATTTACGATTGAGAATCCGAATGCTATTGCCTCGTGCGGTTGTGGATCTTCTTTCCGAACAGCAACGGCTACAGGTACACCGGAGGAATGTTAGGATTTAAAAGGCGTCCGCAAAACGGGCGCCTTGTAAGACTATTGATTAAACATGGAAGAACTGTGTAATGGCTGAACTTTTGCTTTTGGATCAATATATGATTTTGCGTTGTTAACGGCAGTTGGTGCCTCACCAAATCCACAGGCAATTAATTTCACTTTCCCATCATACGTGCAAATGTCCCCTGCAGCATAAATTCCCGGTACATTTGTTTCCATTTTAGAGTTGACTAAAATCGAATTCTTTTCAATTTGCAGGCACCACTCTTTGATCGGTCCAAGAGATGACACAAAACCATAATTACAAATGACGGCGTCAACATTAATGGTAACCTTTTCTTCACCGTTCACACTTTCAAGAACCACTTGCTTAATTCCGGAATGATCTCCAATTAGTTCTGAAGGAACATAGGGAGTTTTTACAAGAACCTTTGAATTGAATAAGTTTTCAACACTATGTTCATGGGCTCGAAATTTGTCTCTGCGGTGAACAATCGTCACTTTTTCTGCAATAGGTTCCAACATTAAGGCCCAATCCACCGCGGAATCTCCGCCGCCAAATACTACAACTTTTTGACCGGCAAATTTATTTAAATCTTCGATAAAATAATGGAGGTTTTTCCGTTCATACTGTGTAGCACTTTCTAGCTCTAAGCGGCGAGGCTGGAAAGCACCGTTTCCTGCCGTAATTACCACGGTTTTTGAATAATGTACTTCAGTATTTGTTGTTAATTTAAAAATACCGCTTTCTAGCTTTTCTAATTTTTCAACAGATTGTTCAAGCGCAACTACTGGATCAAATTTCGCCATTTGCTCTTTTAGGTTATTTACCAATTCTTGAGCACGAATTTTTGGAAAACCGGCAACATCATAGATATATTTTTCAGGGTATAGCGCTGACAATTGACCGCCAAGTTGTGGTAAGCTCTCAATGATTTTCACTGAAGCTTGTCGCATCCCTCCGTAAAACGCGGTAAATAAACCAACAGGACCTCCCCCGATAATGGTGAGATCAAATACCTTTTGATCACCTTGCACTATGAATCCCCCCCAGCTGTTAGTAACAATCTCCATCCCAATCATAACATAAAAATATTAAATGCTCACTTGAATTGCAAGGAATATTCACTTTATTGGAAATAGTCCATTAATTCATCTCCTTAGTTGGATTACTTGAGTGGAAAATGTTCAAAGTATAATTATGTTAAATAAATTAAAAAACCGCTTGAAAACTAGATGAAAAAGGAATAAGATGAATTGTGTATATATTGTTACTATTATGTGACAATATCAGAACATTGTTTAATTAAGAGAGTTTATAAGGAATAGGAATATTAATGTGCATCCTACTGTAATGAGAAGTAGCTGCTGATTTCTTTGTACCCATTCGTGAAAAAT
This sequence comes from Neobacillus cucumis, assembly GCF_016107705.1. Next base: position 191,175 of record NZ_JAEHGC010000003.1, on the reverse strand, counting down.
ATCACAAAGATTTCGCCTTGTAAACCTAAAGAAATCTGCCGATTGGCAAGCGCCAGAGGCGCAGTTGCGCTTTCGGCAAATAAAAACAAAGAAATCAGTGGATGATAAAACAAAAGGTTCATTAAAATAAAATAAAGGTGGAAGTGATCACTTTGAGAAAGCCAAAAATTGTTATTGTCGGGGCAGGATACGGCGGACTTATGACAACAGTTCGTTTGCAAAAATTATTAGGTGTGAATGAAGCGGAAATCGTGTTAATCAATAAAAATGATTATCACTACGAAACTACATGGTTACATGAAGCATCAGCAGGCACATTACACCATGATAAAGTGCGCTATGATATCCGCAATGTAGTTGACCGTAGTAAAGTTGAGTTTATTCAAGATACAGTTGTTGAAATCAATAAAGAAGAAAAGAAAGTCATTTTAGAAAATGATCAAGTCAATTATGATTACCTGGTCATTGCGCTTGGCGGTGAACCAGAAACATTTGGAATTAAAGGGTTAAAAGAATATGCATTTGGCATTACCAATGTCAATTCCTCTCGTCAATTACGGGAGCATATTGAGTACCAATTTGCTACGTACAATATGGAAGAAGAAAAGAACGATAATCGCTTATCTATTGTAGTTGGCGGTGCCGGATTTACGGGGATTGAATTCCTTGGTGAATTAACGAATCGTATTCCAGAGCTTTGCCAGGAATATGATGTGGATTTCCAAAAAGTTAGAATTACTTGCGTAGAAGCAGCACCAACTGTTCTTCCTGGTTTTGATCCGGAATTAGTTAGCTACGCAGTTTCTCAATTAGAGCGGAGAGGCGTAGAGTTTTTAATCGGTACAGCGATTAAAGAAGCTACTCCTGAAGGGATCTTTGTTGGTAAAGGCGATGAGGAGCCTTATGAAATTAAGGCTGGAACTGTCGTTTGGGCTGCAGGTGTACGAGGAAATGCCATTATTGAAAAATCAGGTTTTGAGGCAATGAGAGGCCGCGTGAAAGTACAACCGGATCTTCGTGTACCGGGATTTGATGATGTATTTATTATTGGTGACAGCTCTCTTGTTATTAATGAAGAGATTAACCGTCCATATCCTCCGACTGCACAAATTGCCATGCAGCAGGGTGAAGTAGTTGCTAAAAACATTGCAGCACTTGTTCGAAATAAGGCAGAGCTTGAAAACTTTACCTTTGATAATAAAGGTACTGTTTGTTCCCTTGGTGAAGATGATGCGATCGGTGTAGTATTTGGTAAAAAAGTGACTGGTTCAAAAGCAGCCTTCATGAAAAAAGTGGTTGATAACCGGGCCCTTTATATGATTGGCGGTACATCACTAGTGCTGAAAAAAGGGAAGTTGAACTTCTTTTGATAAAAATCTTTTAAAAAAAGGGCAGAAAAATTCTGCCCTTTTTTTTCATATCATTTCATGAAAATGTGATTTAGGAGGTTCTCATGAGTAAACGTGGTAAGGTGTGGCTTGCCGTCTCGGGATTGGTAAAGTATGACGAGAAATGGCTCGTAGTTAAGAAAAGATACGGTGGGTTAAAAGGGCAATGGTCGTTGCCGGCAGGCTTTGTTAATGAAGGAGAAACAGCGGATGAAGCTGTTATTCGGGAGGTCAAAGAAGAAACGGGTATTGATTGCTCAGTGAAAGGTTTAATTGGGCTGAGAACAGGTGTAATAAAAGAAGAAGTAAGTGACAATATGCTTATGTTTTTACTTGAGCCGACGGACGGTGTTCAAATTATTCATCAAGACAGCGAACTTTATGAGGCGCGATTTATGACACCTGAAGAGCTTCTGAATGAAAAGGAGGCCTCTATTCTTTTAAGCTACTTAATAAATCAAACGAATGCCTTTTTAATACCCTGTAAAGATGGTTTGAATCCGGGTAATCAGTTCGGATATACGGCATATAAAATATTTTTGTAATTTTTAGAAAATTTAAGGAACCCATCGAAAATGAAAGAAAACTCAGGATGTATCCGTTTTCTTATGTTTATTTGCTTGTATTTCCTTCTTTTCTTTTTTTCATTTTCTTGATATATTATCAGAAAATTTAATAAATAAACAAGGAGGATGAATAGTATGACTGTAAAAAATTTGGATGCAAAAACATGTGATTATTGTTCTGGAAATGGTTATTTTCAACTTTTACTTGGTGGTTCTGAAACCTGCTCATGCTGTGAAGGTACAGGAAAGAAGCAGGAGTAAACAAATGGAACTGAGAAAATTTGCTTCTTCGAATCCTTCGGAGGGCTATTTTTTTGCATAATCTTTGACCTTGATACTTCCGCTCGGCACTTATTGGCTTGTACTTGTAGTTTACTCTAAAGCTTTCCGCTTTTCTTTTCTATTGACTCCCTTTTGGACATTCAGTACACTTAATGTTGATGTGTCAAAGGGGGAATTTTCAATGCAAATGAGCATTGTTGTCTTAATTATCTCGATGTTATTGTTTCTTGTGTTATTTTTTGGAATAGGATTTATCCTTAATATGCTTTTAAGAATGTCTTGGATTATGGCGATTATTTATCCAATTGTCGCGATTTTAATTGTTGATAAAGTACGTTTTATTGAATATTTTACGAATAGTAAAGCTGCCTTCGGACAACTCGGGCATCGTTTCAGTTCACTTGCAACTGCTGACATCTTAATTTTAGTTAGCGGGCTGGCAGGTGCAATTGTCTCAGGCATTGTCATAAAGCTTTTAAGAAAAAATGGATACCAGATGTTCTAAGACTTTTTACCTTGGTAAGGAGTCTTTTTTATTTACTCCTTGAATAATTCTTTTCCCCATGGGAAATGAATATTTTTTGAGGAGTGAAAAATTTTGATGAACATATTAAAAAGTTGGGCTAAGCGCTTTATGATGACAAGTCTTTTCTTACTGGCGCTTTTCGTTACCTATCAATCCCTTTCCGGAGTGAATGCCCAAACAGTATTAAATTTTGTTGATCCGTTTATTTCGTCGAGTAAAACGGCATCAGGTACAGTCCCAACGTTAGAAGAAGCCATTGATTGGTCTAAATATCCGAAAAAAACGGTTATTGCCACGGGTTACACTGCAGGGTTTGAGTCAACAGGAAAATATCAAGGGCATCCTGAATATGGAATTACCTATTCGGGTGTAAAAGTGAAGCGGGATTTATATTCAACGATTGCAGCAGATTTAAATGTTTTTCCAGTAGGGACTATTTTATTTATCCCCGGCTATGGCTATGGCGTAGTAGCTGATAAAGGCGGGGCAATAAAGGGAAATGAGTTGGACTTGTATTTTAACACGGTTAAAGATGTTTATAACCAATGGGGCAAAAAGAAATTGGATATTTATGTTGTTCAAAAAGGAAATGGAAGTCTTTCGGAAAAAGAATTAACAACATTAAATGAAAAAAAGTCGATGCAAGTATTCAGGCAGCAATATATTCATTCTGAGAAAAGATAAAAGCAGGCAACCGCCTGTTTTTTTCTATTGTCCAGCTTCAGGTCAAGCCGCTTCTGCTTTTCTAATTGTTTCCGATTCTCGAAAGAATTTTTCTTTTTCGTTATAATAAACTTATAAAGATACTAGGGGGAAAAGTCATGTTTGAAATTAAAACAGAATTTAATGGATCAAATGAACATGAAGGTTTGGTTGTCGGTCTTTTTGACCGGCCGGAAAAATTTACGGGTTTACTGGCCAGGCTTGATGAATTATTCGATGGACAGCTTAAAGAGCTTGTAAAGTCTGGAGATATTACTGCTAAGTTTAAAAGTATTAATAAAATACATACTCTTGGAAAAATGGGTGTAAAGCGTATTTGGTTTGTTGGCCTGGGTAAAGAAAAAGAACTATCATTTGAGAATGCACGTGATGTGTTCGGGAAACTTTTTAAGATGATAAAAGCTCAAAAACAGGAAGAATTAGCTATTGTTATGGAAACGTTTACAACGGAGGGGTTGACAGCACTGGATGCAGCTCATGCAGCTGGTGAAGCATTGGCACTAGCGACGTATGAGTTTAAAGGCTACAAACAGAAGTCAAATGAACCGGAGAAGAGTCTGGAAAATCTAACAATCTATTGTGGCTCCAATGATTTTGAAGAACTAAAAGCATCGTTAACAGTAGGGTATGCGTTTGGAAAAGGAACTAATTCAGCCCGTACACTTGTGAACACACCAGGAAATTTGCTGACAGCATCCGATATGGCCGATTATGCAAAGAAACTTGCCGCTAAGTATGACTTTGAAGTGGAAGTCTTAGAAAAGGCGGAAATTGAAAAGCTGGGGATGGGTGCGTTTTTAGCAGTAAATCAGGGGTCAACAGAGCCGCCAAAAATGATTGTTCTTAAATATCAAGGGAAGGATAACTGGAAGGATGTTATTGGTCTTGTCGGCAAAGGGATTACCTTTGATACCGGAGGATATTCCATTAAAACAAAAACAGGGATTGTTGGCATGAAATCAGACATGGGCGGTGCGGCAGCTGTGTTAGGGGCAATGGAGATTATTGGGGAAATACAACCTGAACAAAATGTTGTCGCTGTTATTCCGTCTACTGACAACATGATTAGCGGATCGGCCTTTAAGCCTGATGATGTGATTACTTCGATGAGCGGTAAGACGATAGAGGTACTAAATACGGACGCTGAAGGTCGTTTAGTCCTAGCAGATGCTGTTACATATGCAAAACAACACGGTGCTGAATACCTCGTCGATGTTGCAACCTTGACAGGGGGTGTGATTACTGCACTTGGTCTTCACACCACAGGTGCCATGACCAATCATGATTCTCTATACGAACAGGTTTTAGAGGCATCAAAGGAAGCCGGAGAACGGATTTGGCAATTGCCGCTGTTTGATACCGAAAAAGAAAGAGTACGAAACAGTAAACTGGCGGATTTAAATAATTCACCTGGAAGTGAAGGTCATGCCCTTGTAGCAGGTGCGTTTATCGGAGAATTTGCGGAAGAAACACCATGGGTACATTTAGATATTGCAGGAACCGCAACTACCTCAAGGGAATATGACCTTGGACCTGCAGGTGCAACGGGTGTCATGACCCGGACACTCGCTCTATTTGTTGAGCGTTTTGAGCCAATTGAAAAATAACTTCATCCTCCGAACTATCTTAGGTTTTTTATGTATTTGCCCACTCAAAAACCTATCTGTTCGCATATGAAATAGTGTAGGCAAGTATATACGAAAGGGAGGTATGATGGCATGTACCCTTATCGATATCCCTATCCCGTTCAAGATCAAAGATTTATCGGGTGGGGCTGGCCGTTGGCGATAGGAGGACTTGGCTTTTTAGGAGGATTATTAGGTGGAGGATTAGGCGGGTTTGCAGGAGCAGCATTAGGAAGCCGCCCGCCTTGGGGTTATCCAGGATTTGGTTATCCAGGCATGGGTTACCCGGGATTTGGTTATCCGGGCATGGGTTACCCAGGATATTATTAAACAGAGTAAAAACAGCTCCAAGGGCTGTTTTTACACTTTTTAGAAGAGTGGTTTTGTAAAAAATTAGAAATAAAATATTACATAAAATAATCTCTAGAGGAGAGGTAAATATGGTTAAAAACACATTATTAGAAGCATTAGGGATTGAAATAACTCATATAGAGCCAGGGAAAGTAATTGCAACGATGCCGGTTGATGAGCGTACGAAGCAGCCCGTTGGTTTACTGCATGGAGGGGCGTCTGTGGCGCTAGCAGAAACAGTTGCCAGTTTAGGTGCTTATGAATTGGTGGACAAAGAAACCCAAGGGGTTGTAGGTCTAGAAATAAATGCAAACCATGTACGATCCGCTAAAGAAGGTTTTGTGACAGCAGTCGCAACCGTTCTACACCAAGGAAAAACAACAATGGTATGGGATATAAAAATAAGCGATGAAAAGGATCGGCTTATCTGCGTTTCCAGATGCACAATGGCAGTCATTTCCTTAAAAAAATAAAGTCCTTTCTTTCTAAATCTAAAATACCGCTTTTTATTAAAAGATTGCACATGCTATTGGGCCTGTTGATTTCCGCTCCAGGTGCGTGCGGTTCGAGGGCGTGCCGGGGAGCCTCCTCGGCGCTTTGGCGCCTGCGGGGTCCCCCCCTGCCCCGTACTCCCGCAGGAGTCTTCGCACCTTCCACTCCAATCAACAGGGAGCTAACATCCAAAAGAATTGCCACACACCTTTCTAATATGGCTAAGTGTGTGGCAGTTTTTTCTTTTCTATATTTATAAAGCATTTTTCCCGATTTTGATAAGCGATTTAACCTTTCCTTTTCCTTGTACAGCTATTTCCTGATCTCGTTCTATCCTCTTCAATAGCTTTATTAATTTCCCGAAATATTCAAAAGTCTTTACTTCCCCCTCTACCTATGCAAACTTATGCTTATTGACCTACCCTTTTAATTTACCACTTATTTTTAATTATTTATTGGGAGTTGCAGTCTTTATTGAATACACCTGTTGATTGGAGCGGAAATCAACGGACTGTTGAAAAGCAAATATATTAATAATATTGATAACAAATTAACGCAGTGAATTATTAAAGAATGAGAATAAATTAAAAGGCTATCGAAAGTTTCGACATCCTGAGGATGAGTTCTTCATCCTTTTTTCTTTGGATGATTTGTAGGAAAATTTAAAAAAATCACGACCATTTCATGTTATAATAGAAAATAATAAAAAATTTCTTATATGTACAATTTTTTGTACAGGTTTCTTTATATAATGTAGTAATAAATTTGTTAGAAAAGGTGGTGAAAAACGATGGGAAAACGGCATTGTTTATTTATAGATTTTGAATTTACCATGCCAGAAAGAAATGTCCGAATGAAGGAGTTTTATCCTGAAATTATTGAGGTTGGTATTGTTTCAGTAATAGATGATCAAATCGTTGATCAGTTTTCATCTTATGTGACCCCGCTTAAATTTCCTACGCTTTCAGAACGCTGTAAATCATTTCTACATATTTCTCAGGAACAGGTAAACAAAGGGATTACTTTTTTTGAATTAATTCGAAAAATGGAGGAGTTCAATCAAGGGTATGAAATGACCATTGTTACTTGGGGAAATATGGACATGAAGGTGTTGCGCCATAATTGTCTTGCAGCCGGAATTCCGTTTCCATTTCATGCAGCCGAGTTAGATCTATCCATGGAGTATAAACGATTTTTTGGTGATCAAAACCAAACGGGGCTTTGGAAGGCGGTTCAAGAGTATGGCAAGGAAGGGACAGGCAGACACCATCGTGCACTTGATGATGCACTGACTACTTATAATATATTCAAGCTTGTTGAAAAGGATAAACGTTACTTGGAAAAACCTAAACCAACGACGATTGGGGACCGGGTTGATTTTTCAAAACTATTAAATGAATTCGCATAAAAGGCCAAATCATTCAAATTGATTTGGCCTTTTATGTTATTTCTATAGGCTATTTTCGTAAATTATGTTGCTAATGAACATGGATGGTTGATTTCCACTCCAGGATGCTCGCTTTCCGCGGGGCGGGCGGTGAGCCTCCTCGTCGCTTTGCTCCTGCGGGGTCTCACTTGTCCCGCTGCTCCCGCAGGAGTCTCGCACCTTCCGCTTCAATCAACCTTTTTCCTATCACAACATATTTAAAAATTCCTTTAGAAAAGAGCCTTTATTTAAAATAATCCTTTTCCAAGGAATCTATCATTTTTAAGCTCATTTCTGCCCATTCTGAGGGGTTTTCATTTAGCTCTTTTTTCATTACCTCAATGGCTTCTTTTAAAGATGCTTGGTATTCCGGTACTTCCTCTTCAAAATGCTTGACCATTTGTTTTGGAATATTTGCCTGCTCTCTGAAGGCAAGTGCGCGTCTTTCGTGAAAAACAAGTACATCTGCACTCTTCGGATTATGTAGGTCGCCTTGCATCGGATGTTTCTTAACCGCCAAAACCTTTACTAAATAATGTTGCGGCCGTTCCTCTGTTATTTCACCAATATATTTGCCTGTTTTATATATCGCTGTCACACGATCGCCAATTTTAAATTCTGCCAAAATAAGCCCTCCCTGCTCCTTCATATCTTTCATTTTAAAAGAATTAAAAACAAAGTGCAAAAATAGTAAATTTCGGTTAAATTAAACAAATGGAGGGATGATAATGAAAAAGAGCTTAAAAATATGGACTGCATTGCTTATCATCATGTTTGTAATTGCCGGATGCGGGACAAGCAATGACAAGCATGAATCTAAATCCAAAGGCAGTACATCAAGCACGGAACAAAAGGAAGGGGACAAAAAAGTGTCTAACGCCGTCTATCCTCAGCTAACAAAGGAAGTCTCTGATAAGGAAAGATTAGTCGAAATGGAAACTTCAATGGGAAATATTAAAATAAAATTATTTCCGGAATACGCTCCAAAAGCGGTTGAAAATTTTGTGAAGCACAGTGAGAAAGGTTATTATGATGGTCTTATTTTTCATCGTGTGATTAAGGATTTCATGATACAAGGCGGAGATCCGAACGGAAATGGAACGGGGGGAGAAAGCATCTATGGTGCACCGTTTGAAGATGAATTTTCGAATAATCTCTTTAATCTCCGCGGTGCATTGTCAATGGCTAACTCAGGTCCGAATACGAATGGAAGCCAATTCTTTATCGTACAAAATCCTGCTCTTGATCCATCCATGAAGGAACAAATGGAAAAGATAGGATATCCGAAGGAAATCATAGCGGCCTATGACAAAAATGGTGGAACTCCATGGCTTGATCACCGTCACACAGTGTTTGGACAAGTCATTGAGGGTATGGATATTGTTGATGAAATTGCTGATACTCCTGTCGATGGAAAGGATAAACCAAAGAAAGATGTTGTCATTAAAAGGATTAATGTCCTAAAATAACAAGGACTATAAACTTGGTTGAAACTATTTTTATTGCTATAATGGTATGAATGGATTTCCTTGATGAAAGGGAGAAAGAAAATGTTTCAACCACACATCTTGTCGTTATTTTTATATTTTCCGAAAGATAAATCAGAATATATTCCCGCTGCCATCACGTTTCTCATCTTCTTTATTGGAGCTATTTTTGCAATGAAATATATCATTGCCATTTCCAAACGTGAAGCTAAAAAGGCAAAAGAATTGGAAGATCGAATCATGAATCAGCATAATCAAAAGGAACAGTAAAATCACGCTGTTCCTTTTTCATTTATGAATAGCCCATAGACACATTGGAGATACTATTTACAAAATGTCTATTGTGGAGGTATTAGATGAAGAAATATTGGCTGATCCTTCCTTTGCTTTTACTTGCAGGATGTACCCAAGAAAATCCTAAAAAGATTGATGTTCAAATGTTTAATCCGGTTGGTGATTCCCTTGGGAAAATTACCTTATCAGAACAGGCAAGCGGAGTAAAGATGGAAGTAAATTTATCTGGATTAACACCAGGAGTACACGCGATACATATTCACGATACAGGAAAATGTGAGGCACCTGATTTTAAATCAGCGGGAGGCCATTTTAACCCGGATAATAAAAAACATGGACTGCTGAATCCGAATGGGGCCCATGCCGGAGATATTCCCAATTTAATTGTCGGAGATGACGGGTCGGTGAAAGCAGAGCTAATGGCACCAAATGTCTCTTTAAAGGATGGAAAAAAATCTCTATTTACTAAAAAGGGCACTTCGATTGTCGTACATTCGGGAAAAGACGACGGCATGACACAGCCAGCCGGGGACTCAGGAAAACGAGTGGCTTGCGGTGAAATTACAAAAGACAAGAAGCAAAAGGGTCAAGGTTCTCAAGATGAAAAATAATAAGTAAAGTTTGGCTTTCTCCTGCCTTGGAGAGGCCTTTTTTCATGCCTATTGATTACTAAAACTTGATTTCTGTTCTCTCTTTGCTGAAAATAAAAGTCGGAGTTTATAAAGAAATTTAGGAGTGCACAGCCATGCGGAATAAATTATATTATCAGGACCCGTACATTCAGGCTTTTTCTTCTGCCATTTTGAAGCAGGAAAGAGATGACTCTGGAAACTTGTATCTTGTTCTAAAGGAAACGGCTTTTTATCCAACTGGTGGCGGTCAGCCGCATGATACCGGAACAATCGGTGGAAAGGCTGTCATAAATGTAGAAGAAATCGATGGAGAAGTTCGTCATTATCTTGAAGAGCCTTTAAAGGAAACGGATAAAGAAATCCAGGGAGCAATCAATTGGACACGAAGATTTGATCATATGCAGCAGCATTCTGGGCAGCATATTTTATCAGCTGCGTTTGACCAATTGTTTCATTATCAAACCGTGGGCTTCCATTTAGGGAAGGAGACGGTGACGATTGATTTAGAAACGGATACTTTAACGGAGGAAGAGGCCTACAGAGCCGAGGAACTAGCCAACCAAATAATCTTAGGGAATCGGCCAATCGAAGTAAAATGGGTGACGGAAGAAGAATTGTCCTTTTACCGCCTGCGTAAAGCAACGAAGGTAAAAGAAGATATTCGGCTTGTCATTATTCCTGAATTTGATTACAATGCATGCGGCGGGACCCACCCGAATACAACGGGAGAAGTAAGGGCTATCAAAATACTTGATTGGGAAAGGCAAAAGAAAAAAGTCCGCGTTCAATTTGTTTGTGGAAGTCGTGTTCTTCAGCAGTTGCACGAAAAGAATAAAATTTTGATAGATTTAACTAGGCTCTTAAATACTCCTGAGAAAGAAATGGGACAGGCCGTAATACGGCTTCTTGAAACTGGAAAAAGCCTTGAGAAATCACTTGAACACGCCCGGGATCAGCTGTTACATTATGAGGCAAGGGAATTACTTATAAAATATAAAGATCAAACCATCGGCGAAGTTTATCAAAACCGTACGATTCAAGAGCTACAAAAGTTGGCGCGTTTGATCACAACCGAAAATGAAGATGCACTTGTCTACCTGCTGTCCGAAAATGAAAACCGCCTGCAAATCGTATGTGCAAGAGGTATTGCCAGGTCGGAAAATATGAAAACAATTATTGGAAAAGCTCTTGCCCTTATTAACGGAAAAGGCGGCGGGAATGACTCCTTTGCCCAGGGCGGCGGAGAAATAAAAATCTCGGGTGAACAAATGATGCAACACCTAGTTAATTTCTAATTAAAATTGTAAAAAAGGCAAATGTTAATAAGTAGGAAGAAAAGAAGAATTTTGATAGAATTTTTGCATAAAAGTTGTTTGAAATAAATTTTCTATTATAATTAGGGGTAAATGAAATTTTTTTCAACTACTGAAGGGATGAGTTTAATTTGAGGACACAGCAAGTAGGAGTAGTTGGCGTTGGTGTTATGGGAAGAAGCCTGGCGCTAAATTTTGAAAGTAAAGGTTTTTCTGTCTCTATTTATGATCTATCTACTGAGAAAGTAAATGAAATACTTTACAATAACCAAGGAAAAAACCTATATGGTACAACAGATATAAAAGAGTTTATTCAATCACTTGAAATTCCCCGCAAAATTCTATTAATGGTAAATGCCGGTTCGATTACTGATAAAGCGATTGAGTCTCTCTTACCCCATCTAGATAAAGGTGATATCCTCATTGATGGTGGTAATAGCTTTTTCAAAGATACAATTCGTAGGAATTCCGATCTTGCCGAAAAAGGAATTCTGTTTATTGGCGCTGGCGTTTCCGGTGGGGAAGAAGGAGCGCTTAAAGGCCCGGCGATTATGCCAAGCGGTCAAAGAGAAGCATATGATGAGGTAGGCCCGCTATTAACGGCTATTTCTGCAAAGGTAAACGGGGAACCATGCTGCACATATATTGGTCCAAACGGGGCTGGGCATTACGTTAAGATGGTTCATAATGGTATTGAATATAGCGACATGCAACTTATTTGTGAGTCCTACCATCTATTGAAAGAGTTGCTTGGTTTATCTGCAGAGGAACTCCATGAAGTATTTAAGGAATGGAACGAAGGAGAACTGGACAGTTATTTAATTGAAATCACAGCGGACATTTTCTCGAAAAAGGATCCCGAAACAGGGAAGCCGCTTGTTGAGGTTATTTTGGATACTGCTGGTCAAAAGGGAACGGGAAAGTGGACAAGTCAAAGTGCGCTTGATTTGGGCGTACCACTTTCGATTATCACGGAATCTGTTTTTTCACGGTTCCTTTCTGCTCTGAAACAGGAACGTGTTAAAGCGAGCAAGATTTTAAACGGTCCTGCCAAATTTGATTTTACCGGGGATAAGAAACAATTTATTGAATTGATTCGAAAATCATTATATTTAAGTAAAATTGTTTCCTATGCACAAGGATTTGCCCAATATAGGGTGGCTTCCGATGAATATGGCTGGGATTTAAAGCCAGGAGAAATTGCGATGATTTTCCGTGGCGGTTGTATCATTCGTGCAGCATTCCTGCAAAATATCAAAGAGGCATATGACCGTAATCCGAATTTGGAGAACCTATTATTGGATTCCTATTTCCAATCAATCGTCGCTGATTATCAGGATGCGGCGAGAGAGGTGGTTTCCGTTGCCATTAAGGCGGGTATACCAGTTCCGGGGCTATCTAGTGCCATTGCTTATTACGACAGCTATCGCTCTGAGGTTCTTCCTGCGAACCTGCTTCAAGCGCAGCGGGATTATTTTGGTGCTCATACCTATCAGAGAGTGGATAAAGAAGGCACCTTCCATACGGAATGGCTTGCAAAATAGAATGACAAAGCCAGGCAAATTTTATAAATTTGCCTGGCTTTTTATTAGGGAGAAAAAAACGTATACTAAAACTATCAAATGGGGGGTGAAATCTTTGGGGTTTTTTGATGGAATTATGGGGAATGCATCTGAAGTAACACCTGTAGAATTACAAAGGGAATATGCGAAAGTGCTTGCATCAAATGAAAAAATTGAAAAAGCGTATAAATTAATCCGGGATTTATTTATTTTTACGAATAAACGCCTGATTTTAGTGGATAAACAAGGGTTAACTGGGAAAAAGACTGAATATCACTCCATTCCATATAAAAGTATTACCCATTTCAGTATTGAAACAGCAGGTAATTTTGATTTAGATGCTGAATTAAAAATATGGATTTCCGGAAATGCGCTTCCGCTGCAAAAACAATTTAATAAGAACTTAAATATTTATGAACTTCAAAGCGTTTTGGCGGAATATGTACTTAAATAGGGGAGTTTAGGTGATAGGAATATGGAGAATAGTCAGCTTCAAACGAATTTAAAATTTGTTGATTTATTAAATGAATGGAATCCTTTTCAATTAAAAGAGGGGAACTATGACACAGAGATTGCTGATACGATTCAGGCGATTCATGAATTGGAGGATCCGTCCGAACTTGCGGAAAAAATTCAAAGTATTTACGAGTTTTCTTTTGAACAGGTTATTCCCATGGACCACTGTCTTGAGATTGCTGGGAAACTGTTGGTCATTAAAAACAGTGATTCGTGCTCAATTTAAATAAAAAAAGAGGACATCCCGGAAAGGTTGTCCACTTCAAAAAGGGGGAATACTAGAAAGCCTTATAGAATAAGGATTTCCAGTTTCCCTTTTTTTATACATAAAATAGAGAAAAAATAAAAAAAGCGGCATATGCCGCGCCATATCATATACTCAAATGTTTCTACAATCCTTGATCAATGGTAGAGGATTGTGTATGAAACGCTTGGTCTAAAAGTTCTGATGCAGGAATATCTAATACGGTTGATAGCTTTAAAATCGTCTGTCTGCTTGGAACTTGCTCTCCAGATTCGTATTTTTCAATCGTAGATAATCCTACTCTAACCTTTTGCGCCAATTCTTGCTGTGTCATATTTTGCATTTCACGGCAGTTTTTAATTATTTGGCCGATTGATCTCATACTATTCACCTCTCCTAGAAAAAATTAATTTTATATATATTTTATCATACTATATCAATAAAGCCGATGGTGAATTTGAACATTGTGTTAATTTTTAAAATATTTCTAGCAATTTTTATTGTCTTTTTGATTTAATGCCATAATTGTGATATAATTTTTTATTGCATATATTGGGATATAAATAAATCATGATTTAGGAGTGTTTTCATGTCGGAAAAAATCGAAACAGGCAGTATATTAACAGGTAAGGTAACAGGAATTCAGCCTTACGGTGCATTCGTGGCACTAGGGGAAAATACACAAGGTCTTGTGCATATTTCTGAAATTACACACGGCTATGTAAAGGATATTAATGACCATCTTAAAGTTGGCGATGAAGTAAAAGTAAAAGTTTTATCTGTAGATGAGGAAGCAGGTAAAATTGGTTTATCGATTCGAGCTACCGAAGAAGCTCCTGCTCAGCAGGCTGCAAAGCCGGTCAAAAAGCCTCGTAAGCGCCAAGCAGCTGCAATTGTTCCAGATGCTGAAGGAATGCAAGGATTTAATACACTAAAAGATAAGCTTCAAGAATGGATTGACCAATCACAGCGCGAAGAAATAAAAAAATAATAACCAAAAAGCCCGGATGTTTAGAGTTCTTATAACATCCGGGCCTTTTTATTAACAAAATCTAGTAAAAATCTTTTTTGATATTGGGTCATTCTTTTTCCCCGCCCGGCTACAATAATATTAGTACATATTTTAATCATTGAAATGGAGGAAAGCTTTATGGCTGCAGAAGTAAATACAAATAAATTAATTGAACAAACAGAGAAATATGGTGCCCATAATTATCATCCGCTTCCAATTGTCATTTCACAGGCAGAGGGAGTATGGGTGGAGGACCCTGAAGGCACTAAATACATGGATATGCTTAGTGCCTATTCCGCCGTTAACCAAGGTCATCGTCATCCAAAAATTATTCAAGCCCTAAAGGATCAAGCAGATCGGGTTACCTTAACATCACGGGCCTTTCACAATGATCAGTTGGGGCCCTGGTATGAAAAAATTTGCAGCTTAACGAAAAAAGAAATGGCGCTTCCAATGAATACCGGGGCAGAAGCGGTTGAAACAGCTTTTAAAGCTGCACGTCGCTGGGGTTATGACGTGAAAGGAATCCCGGAAAATCAAGCAGAGATTATTGGCTGTAATGGAAATTTCCATGGCAGAACGATGACGGCTGTTTCTTTGTCATCCGATCCCGAGTACCAAAGAGGTTTTGGTCCAATGCTACCGGGAATAAAGCTAGTCCCATATGGTGATTTAGAGGCATTGAAAGCAGCGATTACTCCTAATACTGCGGCTTTTTTAATTGAACCGATTCAGGGAGAGGCTGGAATTGTCATTCCGCCTGAAGGCTATATAAAAGCAGCATTTGATTTATGTAAACAAAATAATGTTCTCTTTATTGCCGATGAGATTCAGGCTGGCTTGGCCCGTACCGGGAAAATGTTTGCATGTGAATGGGAAAACATTGAACCGGATGTATATATATTAGGTAAAGCATTAGGCGGAGGGGTAATGCCGATTTCATGTGTTTGTGCCAATAAAGATATATTGGGTGTGTTTAATCCTGGGTCCCACGGTTCTACCTTTGGGGGAAATCCACTTGCCTGTGCCGTTTCTATTGCTGCGCTTGATGTATTGGTCGATGAAAGGCTTGCTGAAAAATCCCAAGAGCTTGGCGAGTATTTTATTAGTAAGCTAAAAGAAATAAACAATCCAAAAATTAAAGAAGTCCGCGGACGCGGGTTGTTTATTGGGGTGGAATTAACTGAACCTGCACGTAAATATTGCGAAGAATTAAAGGAGCAAGGACTGCTTTGTAAAGAAACGCATGACACAGTCATTCGATTTGCACCACCGCTTGTAATTTCGAAAGAAGAATTAGATTGGGCAATAGAAAGAATTCAAAAGGTGTTGGGTTAAAAAGAAAAATCCTTGCTATATATGGGCAAGGATTTTTCTTTTTTGTTCAATTTAAGCACCTGGTATCTCCGCTTTTTTACCTTGTGTCTGTTTCAGGTGACTCTTCAAATTGTTCATTTGCTTTGAATAAAAGGCCGAGATTTAAGAGTCCGGCTACTCCAACTAATCCATAGATAATCCGTGCGAGTGCGGTATTTTGGCCGCCAAATATGGTTGCCACAAGGTCAAATTGGAAAAACCCTATTAATCCCCAGTTTATCGCACCGATGATGGTAAGTACTAAGGCAATCCGCTGCAGAGAACCCATATATGTAGTTTCCTCCTTATTTTATTAATTCTTATCTTTAGATTGAAACAATTTCCAAAATTATATTCGCTTTTTCTTTTTTAAACATAAAACTAGTTTTTTGCAATTAACATCATAATAATAAATAATGAAGAAGGAAAAGGAGTTGAGATTTATGGAGAATTTTACTTTTTGGAATCCAACGAAATTGATTTTTGGAAAAGGGCAATTGGAACAATTAAAAAACGAGGTTCCGAACTACGGACATAAGGTTTTACTTGTGTATGGAGGCGGTAGTATTAAACAAAGCGGCCTTTATAATCAAGTATTAGACATATTAAAAGAATTAAATTGTGAGGTTTTTGAGCTTCCGGGTGTGGAACCCAACCCCCGTTTATCAACGGCTCGAAAAGGTGTAGAAATTTGTAAACAAGAAGGAATCGAACTCTTATTAGCTGTTGGCGGAGGGAGTGTGATTGATTGCACAAAACTGATTGCTGCCGGAGCTAAATATGACGGGGATGCCTGGGATTTAGTAACTAAAAAGGCAATTGCCGCTGATGCTCTGCCATTCGGGACGGTTTTAACACTTGCTGCAACGGGTTCTGAAATGAACTCAGGTTCTGTTATCACGAACTGGGAAACAAAAGAGAAGTATGGCTGGGGAAGTCCTGCGACATTCCCAAAATTTTCAATTTTAGATCCAGTTCATACGTTTACGGTCCCAAAAAATCAAACCGTTTATGGGATTGTTGATATAATGTCACATACTATGGAGCATTATTTTCATCTAGAAGAAAGTACGGATTTTCAAGACCGCATGTGCGAGTCATTATTAATTACGATCATGGAAACAGCGCCTAAATTATTAGCCGACCTTGAAAATTATGAATACAGAGGAACAGTTCTTTACTGTGGAACAATGGCATTAAACGGCATCCTTAATATGGGTTACCGCGGGGATTGGGCTACCCACAATCTGGAGCATGCCGTTTCAGCCGTTTATGATATCCCGCATGGAGGCGGACTTGCCATCCTCTTTCCTAACTGGATGAAGCACAATCTTAACGTTAAGCCTGAACGTTTCAAACAGCTTGCTGTCCGGGTATTTGGTGTAAACCCGGAAGGAAAGAGTGCGGAAGAGGCAGGTCTGGAAGGAATTCAAAAACTGCGTGACTTCTGGAACAGCCTCGGAGCTCCATCACGTCTGGCGGATTACCAAATTGATGATTGCAAAATTGACCTGATGGCTGACAAGGCAATGGTATATGGTGAATTTGGTAACTTTAAAAAGTTAAACAGGGAAGATACTTTAGCAATTTATCGTAGTTCATTATAAGCTCCAAAGGCCCAGGCAACCAATGCCTGGGTTTTAAAAAATCTGTCGAAAATGGACGCGCTTTCATTGTGTGCCCGTTCTTGATTATCACCCCGGCATTCGTTAAAGTGGTTATTGAAAATAAATTTACTGGAGGATCCTACATATGACACACGTTCGCTTTGACTATTCAAAAGCATTAACCTTTTTTGGGGAACATGAACTTACATATTTACGTGATGCTGTGAAAGTTGCACACCATTCTCTTCATGAAAAAACAGGGGCAGGCAACGACTTTTTAGGGTGGATTGACCTTCCAACTGAATATGACAAAGAAGAGTTTTCCAGAATCCAGAAAGCTGCAGAAAAAATTAAATCCGATTCAGATGTTTTACTTGTAATTGGAATTGGCGGTTCATACCTTGGGGCTCGTGCAGCGATTGAAATGTTAAACCATAGCTTCTACAATGTACTTCCTAAGGAAAAACGGACTACTCCTCAAATTATTTTTGTTGGAAACAACATCAGTTCTACTTATATGAAAGATGTAATGGACTTGCTGGATGGCAGAGACTTTTCAATCAATGTTATCTCTAAATCTGGGACAACAACAGAACCGGCAATCGCTTTCCGGATCTTCCGCAAGCTGCTAGAGGAAAAGTACGGCAGGGAAGAAGCTCGTAAAAGAATTTTTGCAACCACTGACAAGGCAAGAGGTGCGTTGAAAACATTATCCAATGAAGAGGGCTATGAAACGTTTGTGATTTCGGATGATGTCGGAGGTCGTTATTCTGTTTTAACAGCGGTTGGTCTTCTGCCAATTGCGGTAAGCGGGGCAAACATTGAAAAAATGATGGAGGGGGCAGCACAAGCCCAAGAAGACTTTAGCCATTCTGAACTTGAAGATAATGCAGCCTATCAATATGCTGCTGTAAGAAATGCTCTGTATAATAAAGGTAAAACGATTGAAATGCTCATCAACTATGAGCCGGGACTTCAATATTTTTCAGAATGGTGGAAGCAGTTATTTGGCGAAAGTGAAGGCAAGGATCAAAAAGGAATTTTTCCTTCGTCCGCTAATTTTTCAACTGATTTACATTCACTTGGACAATATGTTCAGGAAGGGCGCCGCGATTTATTTGAAACGGTAATAAAAGTTGAACAGCCGCGCCATGAATTGACCATTGAAAAGGCAGATAATGATTTAGATGGCTTGAATTATCTTGCCGGCCAAACGGTTGATTTTGTGAATAATAAAGCCTTTGAAGGAACGATGCTCGCCCACACAGATGGCGGAGTTCCAAATTTAATCGTGACCATCCCATCTCTCGATGAATACACATTTGGCTATCTTGTCTATTTCTTTGAAAAAGCCTGTGCAATGAGCGGTTATTTACTTGGAGTGAATCCATTTGACCAGCCGGGAGTTGAGGCTTACAAGGTAAATATGTTTGCCTTATTAGGGAAACCAGGTTTTGAGGAGAAAAAGGCAGAACTTGAAAAGCGGTTAAAATAACAAAAAGAGAGTGCTGAAAATCATCCAGCACTCTCTTTTTGTTTTGAATTTCTTTCTGTTGGAGAAACTATCTTCATTGAAGATAAGGAGGTTTTATGATGATTGAGTTACCATCAAAGGTAGAGGGGCAACAGTTTGATTTATATAAGCTGGAACAAAAATTAAAGCCAATCGGCTATATGATTGGCGGTAATTGGGATTATGATCATGGTGCATTTGATTATAAAATCGATGGTGAAGATGGGTATGAATTTTTAAGACTTCCATTCCAAGCAGTTGACGGGCAGCTTGATGCAAATAATTGTACAGTTGAATTAGGAAGACCCTTTCTCTTATCCCACGAATACCAATCGGACATCGATGAACGTGTCGATTCGGCAGGAACCTTTAATCAATTTCAGGAACCTGTTGATAAAGATGCAAGTTTTCCTACTCAGTTTATTGATAATGGCAAAGCACTTGTACAAGAATTAGAATCAGTTTTATTATCAGAGTAGGGATTATTTAAAAATTAACAGTAAATCATGTTTTTCTATTCTGAGGGAGTGGGAAGGATTTAAAATGGTTTCTTCCCCTCTTTTGATCCCCATTACTAAATTTCCTTCTTTTAAATGATGATGACAGACCTCTATGAAGGTTTTTCCCATTTCATTTTCATTTACTTTGTTGGCCGACAATCTGCTTTCCTGTAATTGATGGACGAAATCTGATAAAAGACCATCCCCATTGGAATGAAGACTGTTTACCATAAACACACTTGTTAACTTATTGGATTGAATGACTTCGTCTGCTCCTGCTCTAAGTGCATTTACCACTTGTTCCGCAGTTAAGATTTCCACAATACATTTTACCTTCGAACATAAGCCTTTAATGGTTAATAAGGTTAAAATACTGTTCATATCGGCTTGAAGTTCATCATTTCCCCGATCGGCCGTTATCAAAACCTTTTCTGCCACCGATATATTACTTTTTGTAATCGTTTCATCAACATGACCCTTGCCTTGAATAAAGTGGACAAATTTTGAGTGAACCGGGTTTGCTTCAAGGGTTTCATCAATTAAAACAACCATTTGCGGAGAGCTTGGACGGGTGATCTTATCAATCAACTCTCTTGACCTTTCATTCCAGCCAATAATGATAATATGGCCTTCTCCTTTAAAGTCAATTTTTCCTTCTAATAAGGCATCCTGTTTTGTCACAGCTGCTGCTGCTAAGGTTCCAAAATAAGAGGAAACGATACCGGCGCCAAGCAAAATGAGAATTAATGCGATAAACCTGCCCAAAAGGGAGTGTGGAACATAATCCCCATACCCCACTGTTGTACCGGTAATAATCGCCCACCAAATACCATCAAATATAGACGGGAAGGTTTTAGGTTCGATAAAATGTATAGAAATTCCAAATAGTAGAAACACTAGTAAAGCAATTAGTAGGATTCGAATTAAGAGAGGTAATCTTAAAAAACTAATATAAACACGGTTTGGCATGTTCTCACCCCTATCCTCGATTCTCTTCCCATTATTGACGTAAAGAAGGCTAATCTAATCAGGTATCTATACATTTTCTATTGCTGTAATGTCACAAAAATTTTGCCTTTTTTATGGTTTATTCTACTTGTAAACGTTTCCGAAATCGAATAAATTAGGACTAATAACATGTAAACAATATCTACGAGAAACGGGGTCGAAGGGATGAATATGACTAAGCACTCACTATTAACGAATATTGAAAAAACAAGATTAGAAATGATTCTATTAGCGCATCAGTTTGGATATTCTAATCCCCATGTTGTTCAATGCAGTCAAAAACTCGACCTTTTGCTAAATGATTATAGTAAAAAGATAAATATGAATTAAAACACCTTCCGGGTCTCTGGAAGGTGTTTTTTTCTTATAAGAAGGATGAAAAGTTTTCCAACTACTTGAAAGGGATAATTTTCTACTGGGATGCAAAATTTAACTATAATTAAAAATTTTGAGGTGTAGCAGGTGTCTAGTGAAACGAAAAAGGAGCAAAAGTTGATTTTTTTTGCTTTGTTGGTTTTGGCCATTTATTTATCCCCGCTTTTTATTCTACAGGAAAATGCCCATATCCGTGTTCACGATAACTTAGATTCAAATTTGGCATGGTATAAGGTGCTTGCTAAAAGCGGAGAAATGTTCGGCCCGGTAAATGGGATGATTCCTCAAATTATTAATGGAGTCCCAAGAAATACATTCGGAACAGAGTTTAGCTTAATTGTCTGGCTATATGCTCTATTTCCAACGATGATTGCCTACGGAATCAGCCAAGCCATTACAAGGATTGTTGCTTTTTTTGGAATGTATTTGCTTTTAAAGAAACATTTTCTGCCGGGGGATAACTGGAGTTTTTATCAAGTAAGTGCTGCATTAGCCTTCGCCCTAACCCCGTTTTGGCCGTCGGGAATGTTAAGTACGTTGGGAATGCCTCTTGCCCTTTGGGCTTTTCTAAATATCCGTAAGTCGCAAGGAACAGCCAAAGATTACGTAACACTTACGTTGCTACCTTTATATTCGAGCATTGTTCTAGGATTTTTCTTCTTTTTAAGTGCAATGGGAATTTTTTGGCTTGTTGATGTGATAAGAGGAAAAGGGTGGAATATACGTTTTTTATTTTCCATCGTGTACATGATCTTCATTTTCATGATTGTAGAATACCGTTTAGTGTATTCCTTTTTATTCGTTTCTGAAGCAAATAGCAGGGATGAATACTTCCATGCCCATTTACCTTTATGGCGGGCGATTCGACTGACATTTAAAAACTATGTGCTGGGGCATACCCATGTCATGACTGTACATACTCTCTTTATCCTCCCAGCGACATTTATTGCTTTGTATTTTATTTATAAGAAAAAAATATGGAAACAAGAAAAGCTCTACGTGTTCTTATTTACCTTGAATTTTGCATTATCCCTTTGGTATGCCTTTTGGTTTTACAAGGGGTGGGTGCCAATCACAAAGCGGTTTCATTTTATGGATACGTTTAACTTTGCCCGCTACCATTTCCTACGGCCGCTCGTCATTTATGCCAGCTTTGCTCTTGCCTTAAAAATTATTTCGCTTCAAGGAAAAAGCTGGGCTAAAACCGCGAAATGGTTTGTCGTACTGCAACTACTGGTTTTAGGGTTATTTAACGATGAAATCATTTACCATCAGAAACCGACAGTAAAAGAATTTTATGCAGAGGACTTGTTTAAGGAGGTAAAAGAATACATCGGCCTTCCACAGAAGAATTACAGGGTTGCCAGTATTGGGATTCACCCGGCTGTATCTCAATACAATGGCTTTTACACGCTTGATACGTACAATAATTTTTATCCGTTAACCTATAAGCATCAGTTCCGGAAAATAATTGAAAAGGAATTAGCAAAAAATAAAACAGTTCGCACTTATTTTGACAAATGGGGTGGGCGCTGCTACCTATTCACGGCCCAGCTTGGAAAAAGGTACATGATCAAAAAAGACTCAAAAAGGCACTTAAAGGATTTACAGCTGAATACAGCCGTTTTTAACCAATTGGGCGGCCAATATATTTTTTCAGCCTTACCGATTGATAATGCAGAGGAAAATCAACTTAGCCTTGAAAAGGTGTTTAAGTCAAAAAACTCAGCATGGAAAATTTATTTGTATAAAACAATCGAGACATCGGAGGTAATGACTAGATGATTGAAGCAAACCTTACGATTGTGGTTCCTTGCTATAACGAGGAAGAAATACTGCCTGATACGATTTTCGAATTAAAGCAGCTTTTAGAAAGCTTGAAAGAGGAAAAGCTTGTTTCCTCTTTCAGCAAAATCCTTTTTGTTGATGATGGCAGTAAGGACCGTACCTGGGAAATCATTTATAAAGAAGGCTTGAAAAATGAAGCAATCCGCGGCTTAAAGCTATCTAGAAACGCCGGCCACCAAAATGCACTCTTAGCGGGTCTTTTTACGGCAAAGGAAACGTCCGACTGTCTGATTACGATTGATGCCGATCTCCAGGATGATATTCAAGTAATCCGGGAGTTTATCATAAAATATCATGAAGGCTGCGAGATTGTTTACGGGGTCCGAAAAGGCAGGGAAACGGATACAATTTTTAAAAGAAGCACGGCGCAGGGTTTTTATAAAGTGATGAAAAAAATGGGTGTGGATTTAATTTATAATCATGCCGATTTCCGACTAATGAGCAAAAGGGCAGTTGAGGAACTGGAACGCTTTAAAGAGGTAAATTTATTTTTAAGGGGAATTGTTCCGCTCCTTGGTTTCCGTTCCGATGTTGTTTATTACGACCGGAAAGAACGACTTGCCGGCGAAACAAAGTATCCATTGAAAAAGATGATTGCCTTTGCCCTTGACGGCATTACTTCTTTCTCCGTGTCTCCGATTCGCTTTGTCTTGTTTATCGGGTTTATCTCCTTTTTTATGAGTCTTTTATTTGGGGGGTATTTTTTAACTCTTAAGTTTTTAGGGAATACGCAAACTGGGTGGACTTCGCTTATTACGTCCGTATGGCTGATTGGCGGCTTACAGCTCATTGCTATTGGATTGATTGGAGAATATGTTGGGAAAATCTATAAAGAATCAAAGCAGCGTCCAAAATATATCATTGATATTGATTCCTTTAATTTGCCGGTTTCTAGGCACCACTTACTAAATCGAACCCTCGGAGATGACTATTTTAAAAGAGAGCTAAAAAAGGCCACTGAAAGGAACTAAGCTAAAACGAGTTTTTCTGAAAAAGGAAAAACTCGTTTTTTTGTAGTACAACCTATCTTTCCTGAATAAAAATGAGAAGACAGGCTTTATTTTTAGGCAGGGGGAGAGAAGATTGAATATATTTCTAAGCTACATTTTACTGGGCTTATCACTAGCTGCGCCGATTGGTCCTATCAATGCAGCACAAATAGACAGGGGCATTCGGAGCGGCTTCATGCATGCCTGGTTAATCGGGGTGGGAGCCGTTGTGGCAGACGGGGTTTATATGCTCATCGTTTATATAGGTGTGGTTCAGTTTCTTGAAACACCAATCGTAAAAGCTTTCCTGTGGTTCTTTGGCTGCTTTGTCCTTATTTATACAGGAATTGAAAGTATGGTAAAAGCCGGTACAGTAAATTTAGCGTATACAAGAAATAAGGAAGCCTTGATCAAATCATTTTTCTCTGGCTTTTTCATGTCAATTTCGAATCCATTGACGATTTTATTTTGGTTGGGGATCTATGGATCTGTCCTGGCAAAAACAGCAGCCACTTCTAATCGTGCCGAATTAATGATTTATAGCGCTGCTATATTTATCGGTCTTTTACTTTGGGATATTACCATGGCGGGGGTTTCCAGCAGTTTCCGCAATTTTTTAACTTCCCGATTATTAGTGATGATTTCACTTTTTTCCGGACTTTCTTTGATTGGTTTTGGACTCTATTTTGGTATCCAAGCATACCAGCTTTTATTTTAATTATTTTCACTTTTTTGAATTGAATGGATTGACAAAGAAAATGACCTCCTATTAATATTATGTTTAATAGACGATATTCAGTAAATCGTAATATTTATTAGATGAACATCCAAAACATTACAATGGGGGGAAGATTGTGCATCTTATAGCTCAAAGAAGTGAATTAATCGAAGTTGCCAAGGGAGAACGGCCAGCAGATTTATTTATAAAAGGCGGAACGGTTATTAATGTATATTCAGGGGAATTCTTGAAACTTAATATCGCCGTATATAAGGATTGCATTGCCTATGTGGGATCTAGTGAAACTTCGATTGGTCCCGAAACAAAGATCATTAATGCAGAAGGAAAGTATTTATCACCTGGGTTTATCGAGGCACATGCCCACCCATGGGTGGTTTATAATCCCGTAAGTGTTACGGGGAAAGTGCTGTCATTGGGAACCACCACAACTGTAAACGATAATTTATTTTTTTATCTACATATGGGGGCAAAAGGATTTAAAAAGATGGCAAACGATTTAAAAGTATTGCCAGGAAATTTCCTGTGGCTGATCCGGCTTGTCTCACAAGCAGATTATCCGGGTGAACGGGAATGGTACAACCATAAGGATATTCAAGAATTACTAGAACTTGATAATGTCGTGGGATCAGCGGAAGTAACGCGTTGGCCGCTTTTATATCAAGGGGATCCATTTTTACTTGAAACAATGGATTTTATTAAGAAACTGGGTAAGGTTTCTGATGGGCATACTGCGGGCTGCTCTTATGAAAAATTAAATGCGGTTGTGGCATCCGGTGTAACAGCATGTCATGAAGCAATTACAGCTAAGGAAGCTTTTGACCGTCTTAGACTAGGCATGTGGACAACACTTCGTAATAGCTCTTTACGCCCGGACTTGGAAGAGCTTGTAAAACTTATTGTCGATGGGAACGTTAACACGAGCAGAATTGTGATGACAACGGACGGTCCGCATCCTGGATTTATTGAAAAAGAAGGCTTTGTCGATGGACTTGTAAGACAGGCTGTTGAACTTGGTGTCCCTGTGATGAATGCCATTCAGATGGTCACCATTAATGCTGCAACCTACCTAAGGCTTGATGACTACATTGGAGGTATTGCTCCCGGCAGAAAAGCAGATATTCTACTGCTTCCGAATTTAGTAGATTTTCAACCTGATATGGTCATTGCATCTGGAAAAATTGTTGCTGAGAATGGAGAATTAAATGTATCTCTTCCTGAAATCGACTGGAATCAATATATTGTAAGGGAACCATTTGCTTATTCAACATCAGCCTTAGAAAATTTGAATCTGTACCGCTATCCGCATCCATCCGAAAAGGTTCCTGTGCCAGTTTCCTATTTTAAAAGTAATGTCATTACCCAAAGAAAGGATACGGAACTTCCGTCCGTAAACGGATATGCGGATCTTTCGCACCATGAAGGGCTTGTATATGCTGCTTTAATTGATCGAAGGGGTGAATGGGTCTCAAAGGCGATATTAGAAAGATTTGCCGTAAATCTGGATGGTATGGCTTCTACCTACAATACGACAACTGAATTGCTCGCCGTCGGAAGAAATCCGGAATCGATGAAAAAGGCGGCAATAAGAGTCCATGAAATGGGAGGAGGAGTTGTGATTGTTGACGGTGATGAAGTAGTGTTGGAAATTCCACTGCCGCTGACGGGAATGATGACATCGGATCCATCCTTTTCTGCAGCAGTGAATTACCATGACCAACTTTTGGCTGCTGTACAGGAGCGCGGATTCCCGTTCCATGACATACTTTATACATTGTTATTTTTAACCTGTGATTTTCTACCGGGGCTTCGGTTAGTTCCATATGGATTATATGAGGTCAAGACAGATGAGATTTTACTGCCTTCATCGCCTCTCAATTCGTTAACCTATCAAATTAATAGTTAAAAAAACAGAAGCAGCCATCAAAACTTGGCTGCTTCTGTTTTTGCTATTGAACTATTTTACCGAGTAGTGCCATACCCCATTTACAAGCTCTTTCTCAATTTTTTCCTGTAATTCAAGATAGTCTAGTTGACCAATGATTTCGGACATGACAAGAGAAAATTGCTCGTAATAAGTAGTTTTGTAATAGCCCTCAGCAATTGCACTGCCAGTTAGGCATCCGGATTGAATGAATTGAATTACCCGCTCTGCTTTTTTCTCAATCCGCTCCAGTCGTTTTACGATCAATGAATCAGGTTTTTCAATTAGGATGCCATGGCCTGAAAAAACAAGATCCGCATGAAGGGATAGGCATTTTTTTAAGGAAGCGATCTGCTGTGAGAGGGTTGGAAGCCGAGCCCCATATGAATCCGGCTCAACTAATGCATTACTTGAAATATGCCCAATCAACAAATCTCCTGAAAACAGCCAGTTTTGTTTTTCATGATAAAAGGCGATTTGGTCCGGAGAGTGTCCCGGGACCTCAACGATTTGAAAATTGCTTACTTGTTCATCTTCAATCGGAATGAGGTCAGCTTGAATCGCATTTTGTTTGTTTTGTTCGATCGCTTTTCTCAAATAGGATGCCTGGTGTTCTCCCTTATCACCACAGCCCATTTCCTTGTAAAGATTGGAATAAAAGTCCACCCTCATTTCCAGGAAGTTTTTGTCCCGTTTTAACCGCGCAATGGAATCATGGTGACAATATACTGGAATTGGGTTTACTGATGTAATTCTATTAACTAAGCCTACATGGTCGATATGATGATGTGTAAGGAGGATTTCCGTTATATCCTTTATTGTAAATCCATTTCTTTTTAGGACATCCATTAATCCATTCCAACATGCCTCGTTATTCCATCCGGCATCAATCAACGAAAGGGATTGATCTTGTTTAACTAAATAGAAGTTTACGCTTTTTAATGATGACGGTTCAGGAATCATGATCGGGAAGACCTCAATGCAAGCTTTCTTTAATTCAATCAAAGGTTACACCTCTCTTTATTTTAATAATTTTGAAATTTACCATAAATTATATCAACCCATGGTGTCTTCAACAATTAATTTGCACAGTCAATTTGTATGTTTTTACTACGTTCGTATTAAAAAAGTATAAAAGTAAGAAAACAGAAGAATCGGCATGAAAATGAAAGAAAATAGCAGATTATATTATGTAAATGAGTGTATTCGCTATTTTAAAAATAATATGAAAATTGTGTATATTATGTATATAGCACGACGGAAATAAAATCATAATAAAACTGAGGAGGATTTTAAATTGACAACAGTAACTGAAACGAAAACATTAACAGTAAAAAAACTAGATGGAGTTGCAGAGGTTCACATTCATGTTAACAAAACGAATGCATATGACTTGGAATATTATAAAGAATTAAACGCAGCCATTGATGATATTCGCTTTGACAGCGATATCAAGGTAGCTGTATTAATGAGTGATATGCCTAAATTCTTCTCAGCAGGTGCAAATATTAACTTTCTTAAACAAGCTGAGCCGCGTTTCAAAACACAATTCTGCTTATTCTGTAATGAAACTCTTGATAAAATTGCCCGCTCTCCACAAATTTGGATTGCCTGTTTGGAAGGGCACACCGTTGGCGGTGGTTTAGAAATGGCACTAGCTTGCGACTTACGCTTCATGGGTGACCAAGCTGGTAGAATCGGTCTTCCGGAAGTATCTCTTGGCGTATTGGCAGGTACAGGCGGTACACAACGCTTAGCCCGTCAAGTTGGACATTCTAAAGCGCTTGATTTAAACATTACTGGTGAAACATTAACACCTCAAGAAGCTCTTGAAATTAAATTAGTGGACCGAGTTTTCCCACAAGAAGAAACAAGGGCAAAAACATTAGAATATGCACAAAAAGTTGCCAAAAGCGCATCCTATGCCGTTTCCAATATTAAGCTTTCGATCATGAATGGGAAAGAAATGCCTCTAAATGTGGCAATCCGTTACGAGGGTGAACTACAAAACCTATTATTCCGCTCTCAAGATGCAAAAGAAGGACTTAGCGCATTCATCGAAAAACGTGAAGCAAATTGGACAGGTCAGTAAAATACAAAATGGCGATATCGGCAATCGATATCGCCATTTTAATCAAGGGAATAGAAGAGGGGGATTTGCATGCGTTCAAATGAATTGGAGGTTTTAATCAATTGGGGGGACACAGATAAAGCGGGAATTGTCTATTATCCTAATTTTTTTAAGTGGTTTGATATTGCAGGGCATCAATTTTTTAGAAGTTGTAATCTAGCTCCTGCCAAATTGGAGGAAGAACGAGGAATCATTGTTCCATTACTGGATGTTCAATGTACATTTGAAAAATCATTACTATACGATGACCTCATCACAATCCATACGAAAGTAGAAGAAATCAATCGAAAAACGATTAAATTGAGACATGTAATATATAGAGATGGTGTTCGCTGTGCACAGGGGTATGAATTACGGGGCTGGGTAGAGAAATCACCAGAAGGAATCAAGGCGGTTGTCATCCCGGAAGCGGTTAAAGCCATTCTTAATGAAAATATAGAAACAAAGGCAGATAAAAATAGACCCAGGTTTAATGCATAAGCTAAGACAATCCTCTATAATATTAATGTCACATTAAGAAGATTTACATAAAATGCGAATACTACTAAGTACTGGATGGTGGCAGCAATGAAACCGAGATCACTAATGTTTACTCTTTATGGAGAATACATTCAATATTATGGAGAAGAAATCTGGGTAGGGAGTTTAATTCAGTTAATGAATGGATTTGGTATCTCTGAATCCTCTGTCCGCGGTGCTATTTTAAGAATGGTACAAAAAGATTTATTGCAAGTGAGAAAGAAAGGAAATAAAAGCTATTACTCTATAACAGAGCTGGGGAGAAGAAGAGTTGAGGACGGGGTTTCAAGAGTATATTCAGCCCCTAGAGCAAATTGGGACGGGAAATGGAGAATTTTAAGTTACTCCTTTCCAGAGGAAAAACGTGAGCTTCGCAATGAAATTC
Source organism: Neobacillus cucumis (assembly GCF_016107705.1). The sequence continues at coordinate 161,845 of NZ_JAEHGC010000003.1, read as the reverse complement.
GCAAGGAGTTGACGTGGACTGGATTTGGAATGCTTTCAAATAGTACCTGGGTCAGCCCGAATCCCCTTGAAAATCAAGTAATGGAAATGATTAAAAATTATAAAATAGAAGAAAATGCTATCCTTTTCAGCTCCTCCGACGTTGTTTCTCATCCAAAAGAATGGATTATGGAAAAGGGCTGGGATTTTCAACAAGTTACTGATAATTACATTCATTTCATTGAAAAGTATTCACCTAAATTTGATCAGCTCCGTGAAAAGGCATTGAATAATGAGTTATCTGATGAAGAATGTTTTATTAAGCGAACCACAATTGTTCATGAATATCGAAAGTTCCTCTTTCAAGACCCGGGTTTTCCGAGGGATTTAATGCCAGAGGACTGGGTTGGAACAAAGGCCAGAGAGCTATTTTGGAATATTCATCAATTAATATCGATTCCCGCTGTCCGTTATTTTGAATCTATATATGAAGCTGCTCCTGATCGTGATATTAAGCCTCAACGGGACAAGGCCATTAATCCGTTTAAAGAAGTTTATGTGTAGACAGGAAAGCGCATAGGGAGGAAAACATGATAAACACATTTCAAAACGGTGAAACTGTGACCATTGAAAAAATTATTTTTAATGGATATCGCATTGGGATTCCCATCCCTTTTCCGATGAAGTATGTGTATTGCTACCTGTTTAAACAGCAGGATGGATATGTTTTAATTGATGTTGGCTACAACAATAAACGTGGAAAAACAGCCTGGGAAGATGCCTTTCGAGAACTTCATATGGAGCCGGGCGAGATTAAAACGATTTATTTAACCCATTTTCATCCTGATCATGCCGGGCTTGCAGACTGGATGCACCAATTAACAGGGGCACCTATCTTTATGCACGGGATTGATGCCAAAATGATGGAGCGTGTTTGGGGAGAAAATAGCAGCCAATCAAGAAACATCAAGGAAATGGTAATCGAACATGGAACGCCTCAGGAGTTAGCTTGCGAAATTGAACAACAAATGGATGTATTAGTCCAACAGGTGCGGCCAATTCCTGTCATTCACACAATTACTGACCAGGTGGTGTTTGCTAATAGAGAATGGAAGGTCATACATACACCGGGTCACAGTACAGGGCATATTTGCTTTTTCCAAGAAGAAGAGCATGTGTTAATCTCAGGGGATCATATTCTTGAAAAAATCACCCCCAATATTAGTGTGTGGCCAGGTGCGAGCCCAACACCGCTGCATGATTATATAAGTTCTCTTCATAGAGTAGAAGATTTACAGGCTAAGATCGCCTATACAGCCCACAGAAGGCCAATTGGGAACGTAAATGAGCGGATTCAAGAACTACTGAAGCATCATGAGGAACGGCTGGCAGCCATTTTAGAGCTTGCGCAAAACCGAACAGCCTTTGAAGTTGCCAAGGATCTTTTTGCCCATAAGGAGTTAACTCCACACCAATGGCGATTTGCTATTGCGGAAACAATCGCCCACTTAGACTATTTATCTATCGAAAACCGTGCAAAAAAAATAATCGGATCTCCACTAAAATATGAAAAGTTGCACTAGGACGACACATTTGATATGTGTTGTCTTTTTTTATTTTAACGTTAAAAAAACATAAAGCTAGAGAGAAAATCGTTAGAACAAAGGAAGATTACTAAAGTTCCAATGATCGTTTTAATAGGGTGTTTCATGGGTTATTTGGAAAAGTATTGCTTTTATTCAATTGGAATTACGTTTTTAATATTAACAACATAAAAACATAATAAAATAATTGACAGACTATTATTAATATTCTATATTATATTATATAAACGGTGTGTAAAAAAACGTAATGAAGAAGGGAGTTAAATATGAATCAAGCTGAGGTTTTGTTAGAAAAGATTCGAAATGGTTTTGTGCTGGAATGTAAAGAGGACATGAACGAGGAGTACCTTCGCGCCTTAAAACAAACATTAACGATTGTTGGCGACACAGAGCTTTTAAGTGTTCCACCTTTATTAACGGTATACAATCAAGCTCCAAATCTTAACTATAAGATTACTGCTTTAGCCGTGATCCAAGATGAAATTGGCCATGCCCATATCGCCTACCGGCTATTAGAGGATTTAGGTGAAAATGTGGAGGACCTTCTTTATAAACGTCCAGCAAATCGCTGGAAAAACCCTTACGCTTTTGATTTTAAATTAGACAACTGGATTGAGCTTGGTGTATTTAATGGGCTATTTGACAGGGCCGGCTATACACTGCTTGGAGATGCATTCGAGAATACCTCTTATGGACCTTGGAAACGTGCGTTAGTAAAAGTGGATAAAGAAGAGTTATTCCACCTCCGTAATGGCGAAATCATTATGAAGGCGGGAATGAAAAATCCAGAAACTGCTAGACAAGTACAGGAAGCCGTTGATTGGATGTTCTTAATGGGCTTAGAGTTCTTCGGTGTTGCTGATAATCTAAAAAGCCGTTCGGCACAATTAGATTACAAGTTAAAAGGCAAGACAAATGACCAACTAAGACAGAAATGGCTGTCAACGGCAGTTCCATTCTGTGAATCCATCGGGGTAAAGGTCCCAGCTCACTATGATGAGGAGCAAGGCAAGTTTGTTATTGATGTTCCATTTCCTTGTAAATTCGATGCGGAAAATAAAAAATGGCTGACCGATCAACCGGACACCTGGGAAGGCGTAATCGAACGTTTCAAAAAACGCGGGCCGCAAAATCAAGAGTTTGTAAGACGTATTCAAAAGGGTGCTTATGAAATGGAAGAACTGCGTGCTGAGGAGGTAAGTTAATGATGCAAACAATGGAGACGGAGAAATATTGGGATGCTTTAACTGAGGTCATGGATCCAGAGTTTCCAATAAGTGTTGTCGATATGGGATTAATCTACGGAATTACGAAGGTCGATGAAGGAAAGCTTGCAGTAAGGATGACCTATACTTCAACAGGCTGTGGCTGTATGCAGTGGATTGAAAACGATATCAAGGAAAGGCTGCTCCAAGAAGATATCGCTGAGGTCGAAATCGAAGTGGTTTGGAGTCCGCCGTGGACAGTTAATAACTTAACGGAAAAAGGGAGAGCAAAACTTAAAACCTGGGGGGTAAGCTCATGACCGTTAGTAATCGAAAACTAGAGTACCTTCTTTTTACCCGTATCAAACGAGGGGATGATTTGAATCAAGTCGGGTCATTTCAAGCGGAAAGTGATGAATTGGCAAAGGTGTATGCACAGTATATCTACGATGAAGAAGACTGGGTTGAAATGCAAGTCGTAAGAAAAGAAGCATTTATTGCTGTACGCCTTCCGGAACCACTATTTGAAAAAGAAGGTGTAAATTAATATGAAAAATCAAAATCTATTTTCTCTAGTTGAAATAGCAGAAACGATTGCGGATAACAAATTAATTTTAGGGGATCGACTTGTAGAAATAGGAATCAGCGGTCCCAACCTAGAAGCAACGCTTTCCTCGATTGCGATGGCGCAGGCAGAACTTGGTCATGCAAGATTGATGTATAAATGGGCAAATGAATTACAGGATTTAAATGGAAGCAAGATTGAAGTGAGAGGACAAACAGGCAAAGCGTTTCCAACTGTAGTCCATACATCTAATTGGATTAGTTTAATCGCTGGATTATATGCTGTAAACTTAGCAGTTGATCATGTCATGAAAGTAGTGATCAATACCAATCATCCTGAAGTAAATACTCCATTTAGTAAAATGCTCAAGGAACAAGAGGAACATCTTCTTTATTCTAAAAGCTGGTGTAAACAATTACTTAATGACACAGGGGCTGTCCCAAAAACATTCAGACAGGAATTAGAAAAAGTGACGGTTGAGGTCGGGAAGTGGTTAAGGACTCTGGAAAATGACGAACTATTAATCTCCGAAAAAATAATCACAGAAAATAGTAATCTTACAACCATATACAAAGAAACAATTGAAAAGCTTACTAGCCTTGGAGATGTACAGCATGTCTAAGGCACATACTCATATTCAATGCTCATTTTGTTCATCTGAAGATGTTGAAAAAATCTCTTCATTTGGTACAGCACAATTGGTTCGTCAATATTATTGCAACCACTGTCATTCAGTCTTTGAATATATTCGCTGGCAGGCTGCTATGTTGGGGCAAAACCGCTAAATATTTTCGGAATATAAAAATATTTCATAAAATATATAATATATTAAATTATTTAGGAGGAATTAGCATGACTCAAGTCAAATTAGATACTAAAACATTAACGGTAAAAAAAGAAAATGGTGTTGCGGAAGTTCACATGCATGTTAATAAAACAAATGCTTACGATTTGGAATATTACAAAGAATTGAACGCAGCGATTGATGATATTCGTTTCGATACTGACATTAAAGTAGTCGTATTAATGAGCGATATGCCGAAATTCTTCTCAGCTGGTGCAAATATCAATTTCTTAAAATCGGCAGAGCCAAGATTTAAAACGCAATTTTGTTTATTCTGTAATGAAACATTAGATAAGATTGCCCGCTCACCGCAAATTTGGATCGCTTGTTTAGAAGGACACACGGTTGGTGGAGGTTTGGAAATGGCGTTAGCTTGCGATTTGCGTTTTATGGGCGACACTGCAGGCAAAATCGGTCTTCCGGAAGTATCCCTAGGAGTATTAGCAGGTACGGGAGGAACACAACGCTTAGCCCGTCTAGTTGGACATTCCAAAGCGCTTGATTTGAATATTACCGGCGAAACTTTAACACCACAAGAAGCTCTACAAATTCAATTAGTTGACCGTGTGTTCCCTCAAGAGGAAATCCGTGATAAAACATTGGAATATGCAAGAAAAGTTGCAGATAGTGCCACATATGCGACTTCCAACATTAAGCTTTCCATCATGAATGGTAAAGAAATGCCAATAAATGTAGCGATTCGCTATGAAGGAGAATTACAAAATTTATTATTCCGTTCCCAGGATGCAAAAGAAGGATTATCAGCCTTCATCGAAAAACGCCAGCCAGAGTGGTCTGGTCAGTAAGAAGACTGGGTCTAACTTTTTAAAAGAAGGTTAGGCCCTCCTTTCATGTAGGTGTGCCCGTTAATTTTCTGTAGGTAGATAAAAAAGATTTTAGTCTTCAATATTCTTCTGGGGGTTAAAGAATGCTAGAATTAGCGAAACAATTAAATGGCATAAGAGATTATTACAATTGTACAACTTTTTTTATCGAAGAGAAGGTTCGTAATGGACTCGGTAATAAAGTGGCAATTTTTTCTGACAGCGATGAAATTACATACCAGGAGCTCCTTTATAAAGTAAATCAATTTGGAAACGCTCTCAAGAGTATTGGCGTTGAACAGGAAAATCGAATTTTACATGTCATCTATGATTCCCCAGAATTTATCTACTCTTTTTTTGGTGCAACAAAAGTTGGAGCCATTCCAATACCTGTGAATACAGCAATGAAACCAAAGGATTATGAATATTTTTTAAACCACAGTCGTGCAAGGGTCCTGGTCATCCAAGAGGATGTTTGGGAAACCATTAAGGAAAATAGGGATCGATTCATTTTCTTAAAATATATTATCGTTATTTCAGAAACCGGGACCCTCTATGAGGATACCATTGATTATGATGAATTCATCAGTCAAGCCTCATCTCAGTTGGAAGATGCTGTTACCACCACTGAAGATCCAGCTTTTTGGCTGTATAGTTCCGGCAGTACTGGCAATCCAAAAGGAGTTGTTCACATCCATAGAAGCATGGAAGTGGCTGTTAAAAATTATGCGGAAAACATTCTGAAAGTGAATGAAAATGATCGTACATTCTCCGCTTCTAAACTTTATTTTGCTTATGGACTTGGAAATGGAATGTACTTTCCACTTGGAACAGGAGCTTCGACCGTGTTAATGAAAGAGCGGCCAACACCGGAAAATATTTTTAAAACCATTGAAAAAAATAAACCAACAATCTTTTTTGGTGTACCGACATTATATGGTTCCCTTATTCAGTATGTCGAAAAAACAGGGGTAATTCCAGATTTATCCTCCGTTCGAATATGTGTATCAGCAGGAGAAGCTCTTCCGGCCACCTTTATGAAAAAGTGGAAAGAGCTGTTTAACCTTGATATATTAGATGGAATTGGTTCAACAGAGGCATTGCATATTTTCCTTTCTAATCAGGCAAACGATATCAAAGCAGGAAGTACCGGAAAAGTCGTTCCAGGTTATAAGGCTAAAATCGTAAATGAAGAGTCTAAACCAGTGGGTGCTAATGAAATTGGCGACCTGGTTATTCAAGGAGATAGTGTTAGTATTGGGTATTTTTGCAACCTATTAGAAAATCAACGGAAGTTCCACGGTGAGTGGATGTACACAGGAGATAAATATTATCAGGATGAGGAAGGATATTTTTGGTACTGCGGGCGCTCGGATGACATGCTTAAGGTAGGGGGGATTTGGGTTTCACCGATTGAAATAGAATCGACCTTGATTCGTCATGAGTATGTGCTTGAAGTGGCCGTTGTCGGGGCGAAAAATGAGAGTAATCTTGTTTATCCAAAAGCTTATATTGTCTTACGGGATGAGGTTGAACCAACGGAAGACTTGAAAAGGGAACTTAAGCTTTTTGTTAAACAAAATCTCGCTCCCTATAAATACCCACGGGAAATTGAATTTATTCCAGAATTACCAAAAACTGCGACTGGAAAAGTGCAGCGGTTTAGGTTGAAACAAGTGTAATAGTATAGGTGGAAATAGCCAGACCTTTGGTTCTGGCTATTTTTATTTTGATTAAAATGATACGACCTGCTGTATATTTTGTGAATTTAAATATCTCTGCCCGTTGCCCCAACCGATTTATCGGTATCTTCCGCGCTATTATATTCCGGGTCATTCAGGCCTGGTTGCTGTCTTTTTTCACTTCCTAAATAACTTCCCCGATGTTTTTGCTGAATTTTATTGAATTCGTTCCAGTTTTCATTAACCACTTGATTCCCTCTTTTCTGGCTGTACTTATATTTTTTAAGATACTCGCACCAATGAATCTTATTCAGTTTTTCCATGGAAACATCATTAGGATATTGATGGAATTAAATTTTCATTACATAAACAATCGTAAAAACATTGAAACTAAATAAGAAAAGCGGAAGCTTCTTTTTGAAAGGGGTTTGAGCAATGCTGTCGACCGAGCAGTTAGCTGAATTACGATTGCAATTGTTAAAGGAAAAAAACGAAGTGGAAAATAATTTAAAGCAAAATAACCATTTCGGCTTGGAACAAGGATTTTGGCATGAATCAATGGGGGAGTTATCAAGTTATGATAACCATCCGGCTGATCAGGGATCGGCCCTTTATGAGCGCGAGAAGGATATTGCTTTAAAGGAGCATTATGAATTGCAATTGAGCAATATTAACCACGCTCTAGAGGCAATGGAGAATGGAACTTACGGGAAATGTGAGGTTTGCGGGAAGGATATACCAACCGAACGTTTAGAAGCCTTACCAAACACCACCTATTGCAAGGAACATAGTCCTGACCAAGTCGTTTCTCATGAGCGCCCGATTGAAGAAGGAGTATTAATGCCGCCATGGGGTAAATTTGATATGGATAATCAGGATGAAGATGTTGCCTTTGACGCGGAGGACTCCTGGCAGGCTGTTGCCGAATGGGGAACATCTGAAACGCCATCTGATTTGGTCAATCCACAAGATGATTACAACGATATTTATATTGAAGCTGACGAAAACATAGGATATGTAGAGGACTATGAAAATTTTACCGGTAACGATATGTATGGTAAAAATATTACCGTTTACCCGAATGCGCAGCATGAACGCTATGAAGATGCACTTGATGAAGAAGGCATTATGACAAGCTTCGGTGATCTTCCTGCATTTGAACATGATGCGTATGTAGATAACAATAACAAAAACGAAAGAAATATCTAATGCTGATGCCAGAAAATATAAAGAAAACAGCTTTCATCTATGAGAGCTGTTTTCTCTGAGTTCTTATTCTTGCTCATTTAAATCGTTTGTTCCAATGACTCCCTCCATATAGGTATCACTTACCTGTTCGTGGGTGGTTGCTAGACCTGAAGACAAAGCATCATTTTTTTGATAATCATTTGCATTAAAATTACGTCCTGCAATTTCTGTACTGCCGTTTTGATTTTTTTTAACCATAGAAACCACTCCTTTATTGAAGAATCTTACAGACGTATTTTCTCTTATTAACGGATATTTAGTCTAACTATTTTAGGAGTTGAAAATCATGAATAAAAAAAGCTCATTTCCCTCAAGAGAAGAATTAGATCAAGCTTTTCATTTTCTTCAGGATGAAATCACCAGAATTTCTGTAGTAGAAGAAGTCGAAATGGTGAAACAGGAAAATAAAGGACAGGTCGAACAATAAATTGTTGAATTTGTCCAACTATGGTTCAAGGGGGCAAGACTTTTTCTCTAGACCCATCCAGGAAAAGTTTGGTATGATTTCAGGAGAATTTTTTGAGGTGGTAGACGATGGAAATGAGAGAAGTTCTTGCTAAAAAAATAGCCTGGATTAGTGTAGTCAGTAATATTGTCCTGACATTGGGAAAAATCTTTATCGGCTGGCTCGGGCATAGTGATGCCGTGTTCGCCGATGGAATTCATTCTGCAGCTGATGTATTTGCTTCCGTCATTGTTTTATTGGTGATAAAAATAGCCAATAAGCCGGCGGATAAAGAGCATCCGTATGGACATGGCAAAGCAGAAGTTATTGTTTCCGAGATAATTGGAATTTTGTTGTTTGCGGTAGCCCTTTATGTGGTATATGAAGGAATTAGCGGCTTCTTCCATGAGGTTGAAACACCAAGTTATTTAGCAATGTGGGTTGCAGTTTTTTCTTTTGTTGCAAAAATACTTCTTTACCGTTCATCCTTAAAAGTAGCAGAGAAGCATAGGAGTAAGGCAATCGAAGCGATTGCTTTTGATCATAAGGCTGATATTGTTGCTTCCATCGCAGCTGCCATCGGGGTTCTTATTTCCATTCTCGGTGTGAAATTTGATATTCATGTTTTACTTTACGGTGATAAGGTGGCCAGTATTTTTGTTGCCTATTTAATTTTTAAAATTGCGAAGGAAATGATAACGGAAGCATTTGACATCTTACTCGAGAGAAATATTAACAGCGAAATTCTTCAAGAATATATCTCCATTATTTCCGAATTTCCTGAAGTAAGGAGAATTGACCGAATTCGGGCGAGAGAACATGGACATTATATATTGGTGGATTTACGGATTTCCATTGATCATTTTATAACCATTAAAGAGGGGCACGATCTTTCTCATTCGATTAAACAACAATTGATGGACCATTTTGATAATATTAAGGAAGTGCTGATTCATTTAAACCCTTACTTCCCTAAGGAAAAATAAAACCAAAAAAAACTGCTTTGTACTTTTGGCCTTTAGGGTTTATGATAAGGAAGGAATAAAAAGTTAAAGGAGTTGATATTTTTGAGTTATTCCATAGACCCGGACCCAAGTAGGCGAGGGGAAGTCAATGTCTTTGAATTGATTGAATTGGTTTCTACAAGAATATCAGCTCTTGAAAAGGTTGTTGGCTTCCTCAAAAACGAGCAATGAGGAGGTTTTGACATGTTGGAGATTTTCAAAAGTACAGAAACAAAGGTTCTAGAAAAAGTAGATGTTGTGTCAAAGGGCTGCTGGATAAATATGTATGCCCCAACAGCTGAAGAAATTAGCCGGATTGCAAATGATGCACAAGTTGATGTCGATATCATTAAAGATGCTCTGGATGATGAAGAACGTCCAAGGATTGAGCGAGATAATGGTCAAGTATATATTATCGTTGACTTTCCCTATATTGTTCACGACGATACCGGTTTAGCTGTTTATGAAACGATTCCAATTGGAATTATTCTAACGGATGATTGTGTAATCACCGTATCCTTAAAGGATACACCGATTTTAGAAGAATTTAGAAAAAATAGAGTAAAAGAGTTCTTTACGTTTAAAAAGACCCGTTTTGCCCTGCAAATTTTATTTGTCATTTCATCTTATTACCTGCGCTATTTAAAACAAATCAATAAGAAAACAAATGAAATTGAACGTGAAGTGCACCAATCATTAAAAAATAAAGAATTATATGCCTTTCTTGCCTTAGAGAAAAGTTTGGTTTATTTTACAACCTCACTAAAATCGAATAAGGTTGTTCTTGATAAGATTTTGCGTTTTAATTATTTAAAAATGTATGAAGAAGATAAAGATTTACTTGAAGATGTAATCATTGAAAAAACGCAGGCGATTGAAATGGCGGAAACCTATCGTTCCATCTTGAGCGGGATGATGAATGCCTTTGCTTCCATTATTTCGAATAACCTAAACATTGTAATGAAATTTTTAACATCGATTACGATTATCCTATCATTTCCGACGATGGTCGCAAGCTTTTATGGGATGAACGTCGATATTCCATTCCAGCACGCAACCCACTCGTATGCCATTCCATTAGTTATCTCGGCCCTTTTAACGAGTTGTACGGCCTTTATTTTTTGGAAAAAGAAATATTTCTAGTTTCCCAGTCTTTTATAAAGGCTGGTTTTTTTATAAATTTTTCTTATCGATTGGAATAAGAAAAGAAGATTAGCAAAGTTTCCCTTTTTTATTTAATCTATAGGTGAGGTGGGGGAAAATGAACAAGTAATTTTTTAATTCAATTGAAAAAGAGACCTATACGAAACGGTCTGTCGACCCACAGTGGATGGAGTTAGTTCAATCAAGGGCGGATGTTTCCAGGAAGATTGCAGTGGATATTGGTGCAGGCGGTGGAATCTATTCGATTGCCTTAGTGGAATTGGGAGCGGCAAGAGTCATTGGAGTCGATATCTCTGAAAATATGATTGCCGGAGCGAAGGAGAATTGCCGGGAATATCCGCAAATTAGTTTCCAAGTTGGAACAGCCAGTGAATCGAATCTTCCAAGCGGGACAGTAGATGTGCTGTTGGAGCGTGCCTTAATCCATCATTTAAAGGATCATCAATTATCAGAATGTTTCACAGAGGCTAATCGAATTTTAAATAAAAATGGTGTATTCATCATTCAGGATCGGACACTTGAGGACTGTTCGTTAGCAGGAAGTAATGAGCATATTCGTGGTTACTTTTTTGAATTTTATCCGGAATTGCTGAAAATGGATATTGCTAGAAGACATTCAGCAGACACAATTAATTCTTATTTAACAGAGGCAGGCTTTCAGCAAGTTGAGGTTCTGTCCTTTTGGGAAAATCGTAAAACTTATAATACGCTTGATGAATTGAAGCAAGAGATCATTTTGCGTAAAGGTCGTTCGATATTATTTGAATTAAATGATGAACAGGTTCAGATTCTAGCTGATGATATTGGAGAGCGTGTAACGAAACTTTTCCCATTGGTTGAAAAGGAAAGATGGACGATATGGGTTGCAAAGGCATAGACAAAATTTTGTCTATGTCTTTTTTCATCCCTTTTTTAGGAGAATGGACTGATTATATTAAATAAATAGTCTGAATAGTTTAAAAAATAAGCAGCGGTGTGCTGTAAATAGAAGGGGTGAGGTGTTGCGGGTGAAAAAGAGAAGAGTAATCTGTTCAGCAGTACTTAGTTTGGCAATGGGGGTGTCCATGTTTGCAACAGCAGCATTTGGGCAGCAAACAAACAGCCAAAGCCAGGATTCCTACCGAGTTTTAATTAATGGACCGGCTTCTGAAAAAGCGAAGGCAAAAGATAGCTACGGAAAACGTTGGGATTTTGGTAGCAAAGGATTTACTACAACGGTTAATGAGCATCAGTATCAAGCGTTATTGAAAAATAAAAACTTAACGATTGAAAAGGTACCGGAAATTCAGATGGAGAAAATCGTGGACCAAAAGGCTAAGCCAGGTGGAACAGCAAGCAGTGTTCCAAGTGATGCGACACCATGGGGAATTCAGGCAATCTATAATGACCCTGCTATTGTAAAAACGTCTGGAGGCGATGGAATTAAAGTAGCCGTCCTAGATACAGGGGTTTTAAAAACCCATAAAGATTTAGCCGCTAATGTTGAACAATGTAGAGATTTTTCACAAAGGAAAACCCCTTTGGTTGAAGATAGCTGTGCCGATGGTAATGGACATGGAACTCATGTATCAGGAACCGTTTTGGCTAATGGAGGAAGTAATGGTACGGGAATTTACGGAGTCGCCCCGGAAGCGAAGCTTTGGTCCTATAAAGTATTGAACGACCGCGGCTCAGGGTACTCGGATGATATTGCGGCTGCGATTAATAAAGTTGCAGATGAAGCTGTTCGAACTGGTTCCTATGTCATAATTTCGATGTCACTCGGCTCCAGTACAAAGGATTCACTTATTTCAGATGCCGTTGATTATGCTTATGGTAAGGGAGTTCTAATTGTAGCCGCTGCCGGAAATGATGGTCCGGGAACAAATACAATTGGGTATCCCGGTGCATTAGTGAATGTGGTAGCGGTTGCTGCTTTAGAAAATGTTCAAGCAAATGGTACTTACCGTATTGCGGATTTTTCTTCCCGCGGTAATCCGGCAACCGATGGTGATTATGTAATTCAAGAACGCGATGTTGAAGTGTCTGCACCAGGAAGAGCGATTGAGTCTACTTGGAATGATGGCACATATAACACGATTAGCGGAACATCAATGGCCACACCGCATATATCCGGTCTGGCTGCAAAAATTTGGGCGGCAAATCCTTCAATGTCTAACACTCAGCTTCGGACAGAACTTCAAAATAGAGCAAAAGCTAATGATATTTTAGGTGGAACTGGCGCCGCTGCAGGCGACGACTATGCATCAGGATTTGGTTTTCCACGAGTAAAATAAATCTTCTTGTATATAATAGAAAAAATAAAAATACAAGAGGAGGATGAATAAAATGAAAGAAAAAGAACCCCAATTTCAAAGCGGTGAAGAAATAGAACAACTGGCAAAAGGCCTATATGGCCTGGATCCCGAAATGAGCCTACTATCCGTCAACTTTGCAACCACAGAAAATCCCCTATTAAATGAACATTATCAAGAGGATTCAAAAGAAGAAGATTGATTCGACAGAATTCGGGTGGTGCCTGTCACCACCCGAATTTTGTCGATAATATTTTTAATTTTCTGATGTATTTTGGTTGATTACTAGATTTTAACAATGATACTATAAAACTCGAGGGTTGAAAGCGCATACAAATTGCTTTTATTCTCAGAATCTTGTACATAGGGAGGAATTACATTTGAGTCAAGTAACAGTCGGTCTAAAAGAAAAGGTAGAAAAATTTCTATTAGGGAAAAAGAAACTGTATATTGATGGTCAATTTGTTGAAAGTCTCTCTCAAAAAACATTCGATACGTATAATCCTGCTACGGGTGAAGTACTCGCTGCGGTTTATGAGGCCGGTCCGGAGGATATTGACCGTGCAGTAAAGGCAGCCCGTAAGGCATTTGATGAAGGCCCATGGTCAAAAATGAGTGCAGCTGCACGCAGCCGCTTAATGTACAAGTTAGCGGATTTAATGGAGCAAAATCAAGAAGAGCTTGCCCAATTAGAAACACTTGATAATGGAAAGCCGATTCGGGAAACGTCTAATGCGGACATTCCGCTTGCAGTTGAACATATGCGCTATTATGCCGGCTGGTCAACTAAAATTGTTGGGCAAACCATCCCGGTAAACGGACCATTCCTTAACTATACCCGCCATGAAGCGGTTGGAGTCGTCGGACAGATTATTCCATGGAACTTCCCGCTGTTAATGACGATGTGGAAGCTGGGTGCAGCCCTTGCGACCGGATGTACGGTTGTATTAAAGCCTGCTGAACAGACTCCGCTGTCTGTTTTATACTTGGCTGAATTAGTTCAAGAAGCAGGATTCCCAGAAGGGGTAATCAATATTGTCCCTGGTTTTGGTGAAACAGCGGGCCAGCCGCTTGTTGATCATCCTCTTGTGGATAAAATTGCTTTCACTGGATCGACTGAAGTCGGAAAGTCGATCATGGCGCGTGCAGCTAAATCACTTAAAAGGGTAACACTTGAGCTTGGCGGCAAATCACCAAACATTATTTTACCGGATGCAGACTTAACAAAAGCTATCCCTGGTGCCTTAAATGGAGTTATGTTCAACCAAGGCCAGGTTTGCTGTGCAGGGTCTCGTGTATTTATCCAAAAGAAACAATTTGATAATGTTGTTGCGGATATGGTCAGCCATGCACAAAAAATTAAGCAGGGTGCCGGTTTGCATGCTGATACGGAAATCGGACCGCTTGTTTCAGATGAACAGCAGAAACGAGTTCTAGGGTATATTGAAAAAGGCTTGAAGGAAGGCGCAGAACTGTTGGTTGGCGGAGATAAGCCATTTGAACAAGGCTACTTTGTTTCTCCGACGATTTTCGCCGATGTCCGTGATGAAATGACGATTGCTAAAGAAGAAATCTTTGGTCCAGTTATTTCTGCTATGCCATATGAGGACCTGGATGAATTGATTAATCGCGCAAATAATAGCGAGTATGGCTTAGCTGCAGGGGTTTGGACGAAGGATGTAGCAAAGGCACATTATATTGCAGGCCGACTCCGTGCTGGTACTGTATGGGTAAACTGCTACAATGCTTTTGACGCAGCATCACCATTCGGAGGCTATAAGCAATCTGGTATCGGACGTGAAATGGGTTCATATGCATTGAACAACTATACGGAAGTCAAGAGTGTCTGGGTTTCGTTAAAATAATTGACTGACTTATAAGCTAGCTAAAACGTTTGGGCGTTTTGCTAGCTTTTTTTTATTGGACACCGTTTTTTAGACATTTGAATAAAGTATTGGAAGCAGACTTCTTTTGAGGGAGTGTCTTCATGAGTAATAAGAATGGAAATTTTTCAGAGTTGGAACAAAAGAGGCTAAATATTGAAAAACAAATTGCACTTGGTGTTTGGATTCAGGTGATTGGGGCAACAATCGAATTCTTAGGGATTGCAAAGTTAAGGGAGATTAGCGATAATCCAGATTCGATTCCTGTAAAAGAAATACTAACTGGTGCCGGCATTCAAGCACTCGGAACATTTTTTGAAGCGATTGGTGTATCCGGACAAATTACAGGAAACGACAATAAACTTAAATTAGACGCTCAAAAATTAGCAATAACAGGTGATTGGCTTCAGTCGATCGGTGCAGCTTTAGAAGCAGCCGGTGGAACAGGTGAATTTTTGGAGGAACAAGAAAAAGCAAATTTATTTGTGCCATAATAGAGGATTTAATGGTAAAAATGGGCATGATAACTGTATGTGTTGATTAAATTTTAGGAGGTTATTATGCAATCATTTATCGTTAGTTTCCATCAGGAAGACAATGTAGATAGCATGCAAATACAAAAACTAAGCCAAGAGGATTTTGAAAAAGCCACTGAGGGCGGAACAAGGCATTTATTTGATTTAGATACAAACATTGGCTTTTTTGTCTTTTTTGATGCAGAAGATGTTGACGGTGTTGTCTCGTATTTAATGCTTCAATATGAGGAAGACAATGAAGAACCTGTTGGCTGCTACTCTTTCCGGCTGGAGGATTTCTATGAATTCATGGCGCTTTACCTGAACGACCTCGAATTTAATGAAGAAACTGAGGAAGAGGAAGAAGAGTACGGCCCAATCCACCATTTAGCACATTTATTGTTCCATATTGTTGAAGAGGGTAAGGATATTGAGGTGTAGTTTTGGACTTATTGTTGAATCGGGCGCTTTCGAGAGCGCCCTTTTGATTGTTATCAGCGAATTTTTGCAGTTTATCAGCGATTCTATTTCATCAAGGAATTGTCTTAGGAAAATAAGTACGATTTTTGTTCGCCCCGGAAAACTTAAGATTTGAAGCCTGCAATAATCTTTTAGCCGTATCAATTGATTTAATATGCACAAACTCCCGAAACTTCCGATTTGTTATTTTTATATCAAACAGCAAAAAATAATCTTTAAGTGCATCAATATGAGCATCTATTGAATAATGCTGACATCTAGGACAGTACCATTTCTGTTTCTTTCGAATCATAGAGAGAAATTTACAGAAGGGGCAGTGAACACCAGTTAATAAATCCGACTTCTGAATACCAAATTTCTGAAGAAGATATCCTGTTGGCGGCGTGTTCATTTTCAATAGAAGGCGAGAAAGCTTACGGAGGTCTTTTGCTGGTAGAATTGGAGTAGTATAAATACCTTCAAGATCTTGAATTCTTTTTAACATCACGTCCCCTTTACATACCTTTGGTTTTACTTTGTAAGCATTTTTTCCCGTAATGACATACGAAGCATAACTATTGCTTATAACAACTAAATAAACAACAGGAACAGAGGGAAAATGATTTGCAGCCATTAGTTTCTTTATGTATTCTTGATGCCTTTCTGCCTGCGCGATTGGATAGGAATACCCTTTTTCTTCCTCACCTTTAATTTGGATAAATTGCTCATTTTCCGTATCAAATATTAATTTTCCGGCCATATTTTTCACATCAATAATTAGGATAAATTCACCTGTTAAGAGAAGAGTATCAATTTGGCAGTTGTAGTCACCATCCGGAAGGTTTAAATCGTGGAATATAAGATATTTCTGTTTAGGGAGTTCGCGATAATAAAAATCTAGAGATTGTTCGCCCTCATATCCAGCTTGTCTTCTGCCTAATTCATCTGAAATTTGCTGGTATCTAGCATGACTCAAGGGAATACGCCGCAAAATAGCGAATAAAATGAGAATTTTTAATGGGATTGTTCTTTCTTTTACTATCAAAATGATCACTCCTTTTATTTTTTCTTCTTAAAATTAGCATAAAAGTTCTCCAGAGAACTAAATGATTTGTAAAATCTTTTTGAACAAATACCTTATCAGCGAATCTTTACCTTTTATCAGCGGATCACGAAGATTTATCAGCGAATCTGATACATTTATCAGCGGATTAAACCAATTTATCAACGAATCCAAATACCCAGAAGAATCCACCAGCATATTAATTGAAAAACCACTTATACAACGTTATGATTATCTTGAATTCAAAATAACTACCCGCACACGAACGGAGGCAAACAAATGATACAAAGAGAAATACAACGAACCTGGACCGTGCAGCATCATCAGCACAGCCCAATCCATGCGGCAGGAATGGTGCTGGATCCGGCGAACATGCATGAATTTGATCCGTTTCTTTTCCTGGCGGAAGATTTTTTCAAAAAAGGTACCTTCGATTTTCATCCCCATCGTGGGATTGAGACCGTAACCTATGTCATCGAAGGAAAACTTGAACATAATGACAATAAAGCGGGCAAAGGAGAGCTAGGACCTGGCGATGTTCAATGGATGACGGCCGGAAGAGGCGTCATTCACATTGAAGACCCAGCAGAAGGCGATACTGTTCATTCATTGCAGCTATGGGTAAACCTTCCGCGTGAACACAAAATGACCGAGCCGCGTTATCAAAACCTTCGAGGTCAAGACATGCCAGTCCGCGAAGAAGAAGGTGCGCTGGTTCGTATTTTTTCCGGGTCATCGGGCGTAGTAAAGTCTTCGACGAAAAACTATGTTCCAGTGACATTTGTTGAAATCAATTTAGAACCAGGGGCAAGTATTTCACAAGATTTACCTGGGGATTATCATGGTTTTATGTATGTACTGGAAGGAAGCGGCCATTTCGGAAAAAATAAAGTAGAAGCCAAAAAAGGTCAGGCACTGCAATTAGGCAAGGGTGTAGAAGGGGAAGAGAGCGAAGTGACCATTCAGGCGAAAGAGAAACTGCAAGTATTGCTCTATGCAGGAAAACCTCTAAACGAACCAATCGTTGCCCGGGGGCCATTCGTAATGAATACAGAGGAAGAAATTCGCCAAGCCTACCGCGATTATATGGAGGGAAAGTTTGGAGAATAAGCTAAAGCGTTTATGTAAAAAAGCATCGGATTTTTCTAGTCCGATGCTTTAGGAATGACTGTTTTTGCAATTTTATTTAAAACAGTTAGGTCATCACCAAATTTACACATGGCATCGCAGTCACATCGAAGATCTTGGAACAATAGATAAGAAATAGGTTGAGAATCCATAGAACGGATGGATGGCCGCAATAATTGAGCTTTTATTTCTTTTTCTCTTTTTTCTGGTGCTACTAAATAAAACTGGCAGGAACCTCCTTGAATGGATAGGGATAAGTCGGATAATCGTAAAATACCAGAATAAATGGAAGTACTTTTTTCAACTTCAAATCCGGCAATGATCTTTTCCTCTTTGTCCAGCCAGAGAACATCAATTAAAGCAATCGTATCTGCTACAGAAGGTGGAACTTGAAAAATAGTTAGATTTTTAATAGAAAATTCACCGAGCTTTTGACCCTCCCATTCTCTTTTATGGTCATTACGTGCAATCCAGACCTTATACCCTAGTGAATTACCAAGGCGGGCTAAGTGATATTGCATTTCGGAATGTGTATTCTCTTCAAGTTCATCCTCTTTTACTTCCTTCAGACGGCGTTTTTTTGCCTTTTCTGTTTTTTCCTTTTCTTTAATTAGGTAATCCAACGCATTATCTTCAATAATAATCCGATTACTTCCAATCTCAAATAACAGGCCAGCCAAAGCACCAAGATCTTTAGAAAGTAGATTCCGAAAGAATGAGTTTCTTTCTAACATCTTTTCTCGCATCCCTAGGTATGCTTCCCAGGAGCCCAATTTACATTTTTGATTAAATAATAAGTTAAAACCATTGACGATTGCTGTGTTAAAGGGGGGAAATAGTGTAGGATGCAAAAAATATAATAGATTTGCGACCGCTGGCCCAAGCCCTTTAATTTTTAACGAATCTAATTTTCTAATTTCCTCTAATACTGTTTCTGAATCGGTTGTCTCCAAACAAGCCTTTAGAAACCGCCCAAAGGCTTTTTTGTTTTGCTCATTTTCATAAATATCAGGAATTCTCAGCTTTGGTTTCCAGTAAAAGGCATGGGCGGCACCTTCAAATACTTGTTTTTGCTCAGAAATGGCGGTAACCACCATCTCAAGACTTGACCCTTTAAAATCGTTTCCGAAGATACCCACTTCTATTTCCGTGATCACCTTTAGCAAACCTTTTCGAATGGTGCGGAAGGCTTTCAGGCGGTCATTATTATGTAAAAACCAAGTATGATAAACAGATTCCTCATCATCTTTGTATAATTGTATCAATGACTCCATATAATCTTTCTCCTCGAACTATTATAAGAAAAAAGGTCTGGCAAGTTAACCAAACCTTTTACAAAATTATTAAAACCGGTCCATCATTTTTTTAGAATTAGTATTTTCCATCATCCCGCCCTTTACATGACACGCTTTGTACATGTCTTTCATCTTTTCTTTTGATAAATTAGGATGCATTTTTTCCATAAAAGGCAACATTTTTTCGAAGCTAAGACCATTACCAGAGTTGCTGTTTCCTGCTGCAAAAACTGCTGTACCGGCGCCAAGAATTAGTGCAGCACTAAAGATGCTCATTGCAATTTTTTTCATTATAAACAACTCCTTTCTTTTCTTACCTACATCATAAATCAAAATTTTGCAGAAAAGATGGAGAGGGAATGACGAATTCGTGAATTTTAAAAAAAGCACTGGTTCTTTAAAAGACCAGTGCTAAGCCATTTATCCTTTTTTCGCTACTACAACCCTTGCTTTTCCCATGAAAAAGATGGTTACAGCTGCGATTGCAATTGGAATTAATGTCAGTAAAAACGTATGTGTAATTGAATCAGACATAGCGTGAACAATTTTATCTAGAATAAAACTAGGAATTTTCGCGCGTTCACTAGCTTCGAAGATTTGACGCGGGTCCATGTTAGACATAGAAGGTGCTCCACTTTGGCCACCTGCTCCCTGCATCCCTTTAAAAGCTTCTTTCAAGTTATCAGTAAATTCATTCGTTTGAATCGAGCCGAAAATCGTAACCCCAAGCGTCATTCCAAATGAGCGGAGGAAGGAGTTGGTGGAATTGGCCGTTCCCCGGTATTGCGGTTCCAAGTTGTGAATCGATGCAGTTGGTAATAGGGAAAAGGAGAACCCAACACCAAACCCGACAAGAATCATATAAAGAGTAAGCATCCAGCGTGCGGTATCCGTTGTCAAATTTCCAAGCAAAATCATCCCAGCTAAATAGGAAATGATGGAGATAAACATCAAATTACGATATGAAGTTTTGGTTAAGAAAATACCACCTACAGAACTTCCTGCAACAGACCCTAACATCATCGGAGTCAAAATTAACCCTGCATTTTTAGCTGACCCGCCATAAACAGCCTGCACAAAAATCGGAATAAACACCGTTAAAATAATAAATGTGCCCCCATATAAAAACGCAAGAATTTGCGAGGTGGCAAATAATCTCTTCTTGAAGAGCCAAAGTGGCAATATCGGCTCTGCTGCTTTAAATTCAGCAATGAAAAAGACAACGAAGAAGACGAAGAAGCTTGCAAATAAGCCAATAATTTGAGCTGAATCCCAGTCATACTCTTTGCCGCCAAGCTCAAGGGCAAACATTAAACTAACGACTGAAATAACAAGTGTGATTGCACCAGCCCAGTCAATTTTTTGCTTGGAGTGCTGAAGCGATTCATGATAGAAACGAATAATTAAGAAAAGTGAAACGATTCCAATGGGAACATTGACATAAAAAACCCAATGCCAGCTAATATAGTCGGTAATATAGGCACCTAATAATGGACCCAATACACTCGAAGCACCAAAAACGGCACCAAGTAATCCAGTCATTTTTCCACGGTTTTCAGGTGGGAAAATATCAAAAACGATGGTAAAAGCAATGGGCATTAGTGCTCCGCCGCCAATTCCCTGGATGGCACGGTAAATACTTAACTGAATAATACTTTGGGCAATTCCGCAAAGGGCAGAACCGGCTAAAAAGATTACTAAACCAAAAATAAAGAAGCGTTTGCGCCCGTACATATCAGATAGTTTGCCGAAAATCGGCATTCCGGCCATAACCGCTACCATATAGGCCGAGGTCACCCAAATAAATTTGTCGAAGCCTCCAAGATCTGAAACAATGGTAGCCATCGCCGTTGCGACAATGGTATTATCCATGGCAGCCATTAAAATGGCTAATAAAATCCCAGCCACAACAAATTTAAGATTATTATCTTTTTTAATCATGAAATGTCTCCTTCTTTTGTATGGTCTTCCTAGATCTTCTTTCATAGGGTAAAAAAGTTTGATAAGATGAAATAAACTGAGGAAACCTATTATCTTGATAATCAAGATAAAGTAATTTTAAAAGGAAGGATGAAACATGTCAATGGATTTATTTGATCATCCTGATACGATAAAGACTCTTATAAAAAATTTGCGGAAACTGAGCACAAGAATGGTTCTATTCCAACAAACTGCTGCCCATTCAATTGGCTTGGTTCATACTGATTTTAAAACAGCGGATATTCTGAATGAAGCAGGCCCGCTTACGGCAGGGGAATTAAGTAAGGTAACCGGTCTGAGTACGGGGTCCGTTACAGCTCTTATTGATCGGCTCGAGCATGCAGGATATGCCAGGAGGGAGAAGGATCCGAACGACCGCCGACGGGTCATTATTGTACCAGTAAAAGAAAATCAGTGCTCCATTAAAGAGCATTTCTTACCTTTAAACAAATCGATGATGGAGCTCTGTTCTCATTATAATGAAGAGCAGCTGGCATTAATCAGTGACTTTTTAGAAAAAACAATTGCCATCCATGAAAAAGAGATCCAACGGACTAGCCGCTCGGAAGCCTAAAAAAAGAGGAGCTCTATGAATGAGCTCCTCATAAAATTCTTATCTTTGAAAAAATTCAACCCATTCACCTTCGGGTCCGTGAAAAAAGAAATAACGGTATCCATTTGGAAGAATGGTAATTTCCTCATCGATTAACTTCACATCTAATCCTTTAATACGCTCAAATTCCGCTTCGATATCATCCACTAGCACAGCAAAATGATGCACTTTGCCTTCTTGAGGGAGATTGTCATTATAACCTTGAATTAACTCTAGTTCCGTTTCATCGGAACCATTGAAACCGAGAAAGGCCAAGGTCATCGTCTCATCAGAATGAATGAATTTATCCTTAAGCTCCATTCCCACGATTTCTTGATAGAATTTGATGGATGCATCAATGTCTTTTACCATAATCCCCACATGGTCAATTTTCTTTCCCGGCATTTTCGTTTTCTCCCTAAGATTATGACTTTAAGACATCATGGTCAACGTAGCGTTCGCCGTTTAATTCGCTAATTACATTGATGGCAACTTTTGCTCCGTCACCAGCAGTTATGATCGTATGTACACTCACACCAGCAACTGTTCCGGCTGCCCAAATCCCATCTAGATTTGTTTTTCCTTCAGCAGTTACATCTAGAACCGTTTTAATTCTTGGCTCTGTACCTGGCTTTGTTTTTAAGCCAACTGTTTCAGCAAGATTAACTAACGCGCCAGTAGCAATGATGACATGCTTGGTTTCATAACTTTCACCGTCAGTTTCCACTTTATAGCCATTATCTGTTTTAACGATATTGCTTACTGTTGCTTGAACCAGTTCAGCACCAAATTTACTTGCTTGTTTTTTACCAATTTCAATTAAATCTGGACCTGTGATTTCTGCTACACCATAATGATTTTCAATCCAAGCACGTTTTGTCATGCTTTTGTCATTGTCAACAACCAATGTTTTCTTTCCAGCTTTTGCGGTAAATAGAGCAGCACTTGCTCCAGCTGCACCTGCGCCAACGATCACTACATCAAACATACACATACCTCCAATTTTAATTATAATAATTCTTATTTAGATTAACTTAAATACAAAATATTGTAAAACAAACTGCTCTATAATCGAAGTCTTTCCTATAGAAGTATGTCCATTTCCGAGTAAAATAAAAAGAACCATCTCTTCCTTCAGTGGAATAATGGTTCTTGTACTTGTTTTTGTATAAGCAATCTTTTTTCGTTTTGGTTGTTCTTGTTCTCATATCTGCGAACACAAAGGGGCTCCGTTTTAAATCAGGATTCAGCTTGCCTTCACGTTCCATTTTTTCGCGCAGCTTTTTGGCCTTTGATTTTGCCATCGAAATCACTCCTTAGGTTGGTTTCATCTATTATATTACAATAGACCAAGAATGGAGTAGATTTATTTTAAAAATGCACGCTTGTTCACAAGTTGAAATCCATAAATGATAAAAGAAAAGCCAATGAAGGATAAGAAAATATAGGTGGGTTTAAATTTTACTAACTTATATAAGTTTAACCTTTGGAATAAATAATTTACCGGAAAAGAAAACAATGCGTCGATGATTAAATTCACGATAAAAAAACGTTTTAAATTGCCAAAGGTAAAATGGAAGATCCATAAGGTTCCAACGATAAATGGTCCAAAGATAAAAGTTAAATCATTAAAAATTTTAAACCTGATTCCTCCTTTTACCTCCCACCATCGAAAGGGAGCCGCTAAAGCACACATCCCAATTACTAAGCAGGAAGCAAAAAGAGAAACAGGCAAATATTGATTAAATGATTTTTTCGGAAGAAAAACGATTGAAAACCATGGTGCAATCAGCTGAGCAATTCGAATTACATTAGGAATCATCTGGAGCAAACCTCACTTTTTAAAGCTTAGTTTTCCAAAAAATGCAATCTTAATGTATTCGAAAGTTCATTAATTCTCCTGGCTTTTTAAATTAGGTGATGAATCCCGTTTCTTTGCATGATGAAAGAAATAATAAAGTACCGCACCAATTAAAACATAGAAAGCACATAAGAAATATAATGAGCTATAAGACATTTTTGCGGCAACTAATCCGATGAAAAATGACCCAAGGGCAATACCAGTATCGTAGATTGATAGAAAGGTAGCCGTAGCCAATCCACGTTTTTTCGGAGCTGCATCTTGAATCGCAATCGTTTGGAAGGTTGGAAATAATGTTCCCCATCCTAGCCCGATTAAAGCAGCTGAAAGGAGGAAGGTAAACGCTCCATCAGCTTTACTTAATACCAAAAGCCCAATCGCAAAAAGGATGATGCATGGATAGAAAAGAACGTTTGACCCATATTGATCCAACCATTTTCCGGTAAAAGGTCTTGAAAGCAATAAGAAAGCAGCGTAGACCACAAAGAATAGACTTGCTACATTTGCCAGGTGTATTTCGCTTGCATAAACGGATACAAAGGAAAGAAGCGCCGAATAGACGATGGCTAAGAAGCCGCCAACAATTGAGATAGGTACGGCAGATGCTTCGAATAAATTTCGCACAGAAAAGGAAGATTGTACTGTCGGCTCAACTTGCTGCTCTTTTTTCGGAAGTTTAATACTAAGACCAGTAAGAAGGGCACCAATTGCAACGACTAGTGTTAAAGTAAACAACCAACTTGAGCCCCATTGCTGAATGGCGAGCAATCCTACAAACGGCCCTAATACCATAGCCAAGTTTATTGACATTACAAAGTAGCCCATTCCTTCGCCCCTGCGTGAGGAAGGTATCAGATCAGCCACAATCGTCCCAGCCGCTGTTGTTGCCATGCCGAAGCCAACTCCATGCAATAACCGAATCACTAGAAAGCCGGTGATAGATTTTGGAAAAAAGTAAAAGAGGGAGGCACCTGCAAAAATGATTAAAGCAGTTAACAAGACTTTTTTACTTCCTGCCCGTTCTAGCCATTGCCCTGCAAGCGGACGCGAAATGATGGCGGAGAGCAAAAATACAGTTGTCATTAAACCTGCCTGTGAAGCACTGCTGTGGAATTCCTTTAACGCAAAAATAGGAAGAGTCACTAGCAAAATATAAAAAGTTAAAAACAGAAAAAAGTTACTTAGGGATATACTAATAAAATCCTTTGTCCACAATTTCGGTTTCGACATGTGGAAATCACTCCTTTAAAAGTTTATGTAACCAGTCAATTTGAATCGTGCATAGTTCTTTCTGAGATGTTTCAGGAAGATGCTTTAATAACAATTTGTTTTGTTCCGTTACGGCCTGTTCCCAGTTTGGATATTCATTTAAAGCAGTATCCGTTAATTGGATATGTTTTTCACGTTTGTCTTTACCCGGAACCTGTCTTACATACCCTTGCTTGACTAGTCTTTGGATTGTGCGTGTCATTGGAGGGGCTTCAACGAATAAATAATCACATAGTTCTTTCTGGGTTAAGGAGCCTTTGGTTTTTAAAACAAAGATAACAGCCCACTGTGAACCATATAAACCCATTGGCTTCAAGACTTCATTCAATTTATTGGTTAGATGTCTGGATAGTTGGTGAAGAGTATGGAAAAGTTCGTGGTTATACATTTAGAAAGTCACTCCAGATCAAAATTATAAATTAGTTACCTAGGTAACTATATGCTTGTTTAGAGGAAATGTCAAGGAATGTTCACAGATTAGTTTTGTTTAAGTAGTGCACGTGGGGAGGGAAAAACGCCGCCGAATCGGGAATGACAGGTGTCCATAGTGCCCATGAAGAGGAAGAAAATCAAAGTGTGGGAACTATCAGGTGTCCATAGTGCCCGTGAAGAGGAAGAAAATCAAAATGCGGGAACTATCAGGTGTCCATAGTGCCCATGAAGAGGAAGAAAATCAAAGTGTGGGAACTATCAGGTGTTCATAGTGCCTATGAAGAGGAAGAAAATCAAAGTGTGGGAACTATCAGGTGTTCATAGTGCCAGTGGAGAGGAAAAAAATCAAAGTGTGGGAACTATCAGGTGTTCATAGTGCCCATGAAGAGGAAGAAAATCAAAATGCGGGAACTATCAGGTGTCCATAGTGCCCGTGGAGAGGAAGAAAATCAAAATGCGGGAACTATCAGGTGTCCATAGTGCCCGTGGAGAGGAAAAAAATCAAAGTGTGGGAACTATCAGGTGTCCATAGTGCCCATGAAGAGGAAGAAAATCAAAGTGTGGGAACTATCAGGTGTCCATAGTGCCCGTGAAGAGGAAGAAAATCAAAATGCGGGAACTATCAGGTGTCCATAGTGCCCGTGGAGAGGAAAAAAATCAAAGTGTGGGAACTATCAGGTGTTCATAGTGCCCATGAAGAGGAAGAAAATCAAAGTGTGGGAACTATCAGGTGTCCATAGTGCCCATGAAGAGGAAGAAAATCAAAGTGTGGGAACTATCAGGTGTCCACAGTGCCCGTGGAGAGGAAGAAAATCAAAATGCGGGAACTATCAGGTGTTCATAGTGCCCATGAAGAGGAAGAAAGTCAAAGTGTGGGAACTATCAGGTGTTTATAGTGCCAGTGGTTAGGAAAAAACCAAGAAACGGGAACTATCAGTAGCCCAAAGTATCGGTAATTACATACGATATTCTAAGAGGAAAAACAAAAATCCCGCGAAATCACCATCGATCTCCGCGGGACTATTAAAAAGACTCTATTTCAACACATTAAAATACCTTGCTTCCGGATGGGCAAATACCATCGCCGAGACAGAAGCCTCCGGTTCCATCATGCAGCCATCAGTAAGCTGAATGCCGATATCCTCCGGCTGAATTAATCTAAATAATTTCTTTTGATCCTCTAAATCCGGACAGGCAGGGTAGCCAAAGGAAAAACGCTGTCCCGGATATTTTGCAGCAAAACGGTCCTGCATCGTAAAATCAAGCGGGTCAGGGAATCCCCAGCGATCGCGCATCTGCCTGTGGATTAACTCCGCAAAGCCTTCAGCTGATTCTAAAGCAAGCGCCTGAAGGGCATGGCTTTCTAAAAAGCGGCCTTCCGCCTTAAACTGGTCTGCTTTTTCACGAATGCCCCTGCCGGCAGTAACCGTAAAGAAGCCTACATAATCCTTTTCGCCACTCTCCACTGATTTCACAAAATCAGCTAAACATAGATGCGGCTCAGAATCCTGACGAGGAAAATCAAACGTTTCAATTACTTGCTCCGGATTTTCTGGATCATAAATATAAATTTTATTCCCCTCTGACTGAGCAGGGAAGAATTGATAAACAGCTGCAGGAGTAATCCAGCCTTCTGAACTTGCGTCCTGGAGCAATTGATCAACAATCCCTTTTATCTTCAGAGCTTTTTCATCTTTTTCGGCAACTAATTTAGCAATTTTGCCTTTTACCCCAAGATGATGTCCAAGCAGCATTTGCATATTGATATACGGTTCAATATGTGAAAGCGAATAAGAACGTAACAAATGGCGTTTCGTATCCTTAGGAACAAAAACAGGAACATTGGTTGAAATAGCTGGTTTTACTTTTACAGCAACAGCGCTTGCTGTACGAAGATGACTGAAATCATGAACAACCTCCGCAGCGGCCAATTTTTCCTGTCTTTCTTCCAATAACTTTTCGCGTTCCTCAGGAGTTTGTACTTGATTAGCAAGTGCTAAGCCAGTCATTGCATCTTTTGCGTAAAGAACAAGTCCATCGTATTCTTTTGAAATTTTTGTATCCGTAAATTTCCTTGATAGAGCAGCACCGCCAACCAAAATTGGTAAAGAAATTCCCGCTTCCTTTAAATCTTGTGCGGTTAAAACCATTTGCTGTGCGGATTTTACCAATAGGCCGGATAAACCAACGATGTCTGGTTGCTCTTTTCGAATCGCTTGAATCAGGTCTGCTGGGGTAACCTTGATTCCTAAATCCACGACTTGGTAGCCGTTATTGCCGAGAATAATATCCACAAGGTTTTTCCCAATATCATGAACATCGCCTTTGACCGTTGCTAAAATTACTTTTCCTTTAGAGGCAGAGGTATCGCCTTTTTCCATATGCGGCTCTAAATGTGTAACGGCTGCCTTCATGACTTCAGCACTTTGCAGCACCTCAGCAACAATCAATTGATTGTCATTGAAAAGACGGCCAACCTCGCTCATGCCTTCCATTAAAGGACCATTAATAATATCAAGGGGAGCAGGGTATTTAGCAAGCGCTAGATCTAAATCCGGCAGCAAGCCTTCTTTTGTTCCTTCGACAACATAATAAGCGAGTCGTTCTTCCAAGGTCATGTCAGGAAGAGTGGATTTAGCTTCTTTCTTTTTCCCACGGTACATTTCAGTAAAGGTGGCTAATGATTCATCTGTCGTGTCAAATAACAGCTTTTCAGCTGCTTCGACTTCTTCCTTAGGAATGGAAGCAAACCGCTCAAGCTTTTCCGTATTGACAATTGCATAATCTAATCCTGCTTGTGTGCAATGATAAAGGAATACGGAGTTTAAAACTTCTCTTCCAACTGGAGGAAGTCCAAATGAAACATTACTTATTCCAAGAATGGTTTGAACTCCAGGAAGGTTTTCTTTAATCAACCGAATTCCTTCCACTGTCGCTTTTGCGGACCCAATATATTGTTCATCACCCGTTCCAACCGGGAATACAAGCGGATCAAAAATAATGTCCTCTGATTTTAAACCATATTTATGAACAAGTATGTCATGGGAGCGTTTTGCAATTTCAAGCTTTCGTTCTGCTGTTACCCCCATGCCTTTTTCATCAATGGTTCCCACTACAGCTGCAGCACCATATTTGTGAATCAATGGCACGACGGCTTCAAAGCGCTCTTCTCCATCTTCAAGGTTAATCGAATTGATGATGGCTTTTCCTTGTGAATATTTAAGCGCTCTTTCAATGACTTTTTCATCGGTTGAATCGATTACGAGTGGAACTTTTACTTTTTTAACCACTTCTTTAATAAACTTTTCCATGTCGACGATTTCATCACGGTCAGGGTCGGCAAGACAAATATCGATAACATGTGCGCCGCCTTTTACTTGGGCACGGGCAACTTCCGATGCTTCCTCAAATTTGCCTTCGGTAATTAACCGTTTGAATTTGCGGGAACCAATGACATTCGTCCGTTCTCCAACCATGATCGGTCTTAGTGTCGGATCATCATAAATAAACGGATCAATTCCTGAGACCATATGGACAGAGGAGGACTTCAGTTCCCGTGGTTGATAATTTTTCATTGCTTCAGCAATTGCCTGAATATGCTCAGGAGTCGTTCCGCAGCAGCCGCCGACAATGTTCAGCCATCCATGTGCTGCAAAGTCTGAAAGTTTTTTTGCCAAAGTCTCCGGTGTTTCATGATAATGTCCTTCTTCATCAGGCAGCCCCGCATTTGGATAACAGCTGATCGCAGTGGTTGCTAGACCCGAAAGAGATCGGATATGGTCCTGCATAAATTCTGGACCGGTTGCACAGTTTAAGCCAACCGCAACTGGTTTCATATGTTCAACTGAAATATAGAACGATTCAATCGTTTGACCAGCAAGTGTGGTTCCCATCGGCTCGATGGTTCCGGAAAGCATCAAAGGCAATGTTTTGCCTGTTTTTTCAAAAGCCCTGGAGATTCCGATGAATCCTGCTTTCACATTCAGCATATCCTGGCTTGTTTCAAGGAGCAAAAGGTCGACTCCGCCGTCAATTAAGCCGACTGCCTGCTCTTCGTATGAGGCAGCAAGCTCATCGAAAGTGGTTCCGCCTGTCACACTTAATGTTTTCGTTGTTGGTCCCATTGAACCAGCAACATAGCGGGGCCAGTCTGAAGTAGATATTTCATCAACAGCCTTTTTGGCAATTTGTGCGGCAACCTTATTCAATTCATAGGCTTTGTAGCCCAAATCGTATTCATCTAAAACAATGCTGGTTGCTCCGAACGTATTTGTTTCGATAATGTCTGCCCCGGCCTTAAGGTATTCGCGGTGGATATTTTCAATCACCGCTGGTGCAGTTAAATTCAGGTTTTCATTACAGCCCTCATATTCTTCTCCGCCAAAATCTTCGGCACTTAGATCAGCGCGTTGAAGCATGGTTCCCATTGCGCCGTCCATGACAAGAATTCGTTTTTGTAATTGTTCACTGAATGGTGCTTTCGACATAGAAGTTCCCCCTAATTTCGTTCGCGCGCTGGTTCGTATAGGCTGCCAGCTCAGCTGTTATCTCATATCGTAAAAATGGTGTGATTAAATAAATCCCATTGAATAAATCTAATGCTGTATCAATTAATGATTTCGTTATCTCAATTCCTTCTCGAACTGCCTGCTGCGGTTGATCATTCAACCTTGCCATTCTGTCACGAATCGAATCGGCAATTTTGATTCCAGGGACTTCATTATGAAGGAACTCAGCATTTTTACTACTTGTAAGTGGCATTAAGCCGATATAGATTGGTGCACTTAGATGTTTCGTATTTTCATAGACTTCGATTAATTTTTCCTCTGAAAAAACTGGTTGGGTGATAAAGTAATCTGCCCCATATTCGACTTTTTTCTCCAAACGTTTTACCGCTTTTTCAAGGGTTCTGACATTTGGGTTAAAGGCGGCAGCAATGCTGAAGTCCGTTTTTTGCCCAAGGTCTTTTCCGGAAAAGGATAAGCCTTGATTCAACTGTTTGATCATTTGAATCAGTTCAAAGGAAGAAACATCGTAAACGGAAGAAGCTCCTGGAAAATCGCCCACTCTAGCAGGATCTCCGGTTATCGCCAAAACATCATTCATCCCAAGGGTATGAAGCCCCATTAAATGAGATTGTAAGCCGATAATATTGCGGTCCCTGCATGCGAGATGAATCAGCGGACGCATTCCTAATTCCGTTTTCACCCTGTAACCCAATGCTTCATTTGCAATTCTTACTGTGGCAAGGGAATTGTCTGCTAGCGTAATCGCGTCGATTCCGGCTTTTTTTAATGCCTTTGCGCCTTCAAAGAACTTAGTAATAGAATCTAGTTTCCTAGGTGGATCTAATTCTACGATAACTGATGGCCGTTCCTTTACAACCTTTTCAAGAGGAGGATATTCTCTCTCAGGGGTTCGATCATCAATCGTTATTTTCTTTGGTTTTAATTTTACAACTTTTTCGACAATTGGAACAGCATTCTTTAATTCCGAAGCAAAAGCTCTGATATGTTCAGGTGTTGTTCCGCAGCATCCGCCAAGGAGGCGTATTCCTTCGTTACGGAAGGCCTGAGCAGACTTCCGAAAATAATCGGCATCTCCTTCATAATGAAACTTTCCGTCCGTATAAGCAGGAAGGCTTGCATTTGGATAAGCAGATAAAAAGGCATGTTCCGGGAGTTCAATCTGCTCTAAAGCGAGAAGCATATGGTGCGGGCCAAGCCGGCAATTCAGTCCAATTACATCCGCCCCAAGTCCTTCCAATCTTCTTAACGCATCATTGACAGGGGTCCGGTCCTGAAGAATCCCAGGCTCTTGCAGCGAAACTTGAGCAATGATGGGAAGTTTTGTTTCCTTCCTTGCAATGGTTAAAACCGTTTCTAGTTCTTCCAAATCGTAAAAGGTTTCGAGCAGCAATCCATCTACTCCTTCTAGTAGAAGGCAATAAAGCTGTTCGCGAAAGCTCCGTTTTAATTCTTCGATGGTTATCG
This sequence comes from Neobacillus cucumis, assembly GCF_016107705.1. The sequence continues at coordinate 130,518 of NZ_JAEHGC010000003.1, read as the reverse complement.
AATCGGGCTTAATCCCTCGGTTGCCACCAATTGTTCCCAGCACATAAGCATCCTGCCCGGCAGCCAACTTTGCGTTATGCACAGCGGCACTGTTAATTTCTTTTACCGAGTCTTCTAGTCCGTACCGCACAAGTTTTAAATAGTTTGCTGCATAGGTGTTCGTTTGAATGACGTCCGCCCCGGCCTCGATATACGCCTTATGAATACGTTGAATTTGCTCGGGGTGGGAGAGATTCAGCTCCTCAAAACAAGAATCCTTTCCAAAGGAATAGAGCAGCGTTCCCATCGCACCGTCAGCGATCAAGATTTGATTTTTCAATTTGTCTAAAAAGCTCATTGTCATTCTCCTTGCTGCAGCACTAATTGTTCATGGCGAATTTGCGCGAAGCCTTGCGAAAAATCTTTAATTAAATCATCCAGGTTTTCGAGTCCTACTGAGAGACGGAGCAGGCTGTTCGTGATCCCGCGCTTTTCTCTTTCGTCCTGTGGCATTGCAGCATGTGACATTTTCGCCGGATAGGATAAAATCGATTCAACCGCTCCAAGACTGACGGCAAAAACAGGCAATTTAACGTTAGAAACGAAAGTTCTTAATTCTGCTTCATCATTTAATTCAAATGATAATACCGCTCCAGGACCCTCTGCTTGAGATGCTTGCAGTTGATACTCTGGGTGCTCCTTAAGACCAGGATAATAGACTGCTTTAACGAGCGGGTGCGAATTTAGATATTCCGCTAGTTTAATAGCTGAGTTTTGAGATTGCTGGAGTCTAACATGAAGAGTTTTCAGCCCTCTTAAAACAAGCCATGCATCCTGGACACCAAGGATTGCTCCAAAGGAATTTTGTAAAAATCCAAGTTTTTGAGCAAGCTCTGTATCCTTTACTACAGCAAGACCTGCAACAACGTCACTGTGTCCTGATAAAAACTTAGTAGCACTATGCAGTACAACATCGGCACCAAGTTCCAATGGTTTTTGTAATGCTGGTGTTAAAAATGTATTATCAACAAAGGTTAATGCGCCGATTTCCTTAGCTAATTGGCTAACCGCTTTAATATCTGTAACCTTTAACGTTGGATTCGAAGGAGTTTCCACATAAAAAGCTTTTGTATTCGGTTGGATTGCAGCCTTTACCTCATCCAGGTTCGTCATATCAACGAAGGTATGTTCAATTCTGTAGCGTGTAAGGACCTGTGTGACCATCCGAAACGTTCCACCGTATACGTCCTCTGTGATGACAATATGGTCTCCGGCAGAAAGGAGAAGGAAGGCTGTGGAAATCGCAGCCATACCGGAGGAAAAAGCAAATCCTTTCACTCCGCCTTCTAATTCAGCAATAACATCTTCGAGTGCTTCACGAGTTGGATTTAAACTGCGGCTGTAGTCATACTTCCCGAATTGGTCGATATCATATTGATGAAAAGTAGAAGCATGCTGAATAGGTACACTTACCGCACCTGTAGCAGGGTCTAGCTTATGGCGATTATGCAAAAGCAAAGTTTCGAAACAAATATCCTTATTTTGCATTGATAGTCACTCCTTCATGAATATTGGCGAACGCCTTTTCTAAATCAGCAATCAAATCTTCCGAATCTTCCGTTCCGACGGAAAAACGAAGTAAACAGTTGTCGACACCTGCTGCAAAACGAACTTCTTCAGGAATATCCGCATGTGTTTGGGTTGCAGGATAAGTAATAAAGCTTTCCGTACCGCCAAGGCTTTCTGCAAAAGTAATTAAGGATAATCCTTGTAAAAATGGATTCACCCATGATTCTTCTTTTACTCGGAATGAAAGCATTCCACCTTTCCCAGGGTAAAGGACATCCTTGACATCTTCATGGTCGGAGAGATATTCCACAAGTTGCTTCGCATTTTTCTCGTGTTGCTTCATTCTGAGCGATAATGTTTTCATTCCGCGCATTAACAACCAAGAATCAAAGGGACTCAAAACGGCCCCGGCACCATTGTGATGAAAGGCAAGGGCTTCACATAATTCTTGACCCTTTGCAACAATGAGACCAGCAAGAACATCATTATGTCCGCCTAAGTATTTGGTCGCACTGTGAATCACAATATCTGCCCCAAGCAGGATCGGCTGCTGTAAGAGAGGGGTGTAAAATGTATTATCAACAATCAGCAAAATCCCGTGTTTCTTGGCGATTTCAGAAACCGCGGCGATATCTGATTGTTGCATAAGAGGGTTTGTCGGAGTTTCAAGGAAGATGGCCTTTGTTTTAGGGGTAATCTTACTTTCAATCTCACTCGGACAACAGGTATTTACATATTGAGCAGTTAAGCCCCATTTCTTATAACCTTGTTCCAATATGCGATAGGTCCCGCCATAAAGGTCTTCGCTAACTATCCATTCTTCACCGGATTGGAATAAAGAAAGAATTGTCAAGATGGCAGCCATTCCGGAGCTGCAGGCATAGCCTTGATCGCCGCCTTCTAAATCGGCAATTGTCTTTTCAAGAAGCTGGCGTGTTGGGTTTCCGGTACGGATATAGTCAAATCCGGTCGATTGGCCGATTCCTTCGTGACGGAAGGCGGTAGAGAAATATACCGGTGGATTGACGGTTCCTGTTACTTTTTCACTGCGGTTTCCAATTTGAGCAAGTTTCGTTTCAATTTTGTACATGATGACCACTCCAATTTTTTAAATAAAATAAAAAAGGTCTTCTTTAAGAAGAAGACCTTTGTCAGACGCTCACATATGTCATTCTTCTTATCTCGCAAATTATTAATGGTAATTTGCAGGACTTAGCACCTTTTCAATGAACAAAGCCATTGAAGGTTGCTGAGGTGTCTTAGGGCCATTCCCTCTACCTCTCTTGATAAGAAATTAAATTATTTGGATTATTTATAAAATTTACTACAAATATAAGTATTATGTCAATGGGTTTTTGTTAATATAAGAACTTAATTTAATGAAATACCTTCAACTCGGTAAAAACATTTCAAACTAGTAAATTTAATATTTTAATTTAAAAACGTAAAAATAACCAATCATACCTTATTGATTATTTTTCCAATTCATAAAACGTATGTAATCTTGATAATTCTTGAAATCCTCTATACTCATTCCTTCCTTAATGGCCTTTTGAATTAAGGTTCTCCATTCCTCGTCCAGTTGTTGATCAATAAAAGGGTGTGATTCGTTATCATTGGTACCTAATAAAAACGGTATCGTAGTGTCTAATGGTGCAGCAATTTTTGATAAAAACTGAAGTGAAGGGTTATTTTGTAAATTTCTTTCAATATAACTTAAGTATGATTTTGATACTCCTGCTAGTTCTGCTAATTCTGTAATGGAATACCCCTTTTGTTCTCTTAATTTTTTTATACGAGTTCCAACCATTTTTCTCTCCTTTAAATTTATTATTTACAACTTCTAGTTGGTGCAAAATATGTTATAACGAACGATTGGTGTAAAAGATATTAATTTAAAAATTTTTTAATAAAAGGATTTTGGAAAATTAACTGAAACATAAGATTTTACATATTCATTATAAAGAACAAATAAAAATTTTACAAGCAGTTTCATATTAAATAAATGGAGGGAAAAAAGAATTTAGAAGTTATTTTGCATTTTGTTTGGTATAGGTATTTATGTAAAAATTATAAATTTTAATATTGTTCAAATAAGAAAATGATGATATATTTTTAAAAAGTGGTTCTTTTTAAAGAACAAAATAAATACCATTATGAATAGAGGTGGTAATTATTTAGGTTTCATATTTAAATGGTTATTTTATACTATATTAGTTCATAATTAAGAACAGAAATAAAAGAAACTTTTGTAAGATTGCTCAAAATTTTCACGATAAATATACCAAAATATATCTTTATGGGGGGAACAATGGAAGAGTTGGATTATATTACAGTGAAAGATTTATTTAACGGTATTAGGAGACGTTTATGGATAATCGTGTTAATCACATTACTCACAACAATTGCAAGTGGGATTTATAGTTTTTATTTTTTAACCCCAATATATCAATCTTCTACACAGATTCTTGTAAATCAATCGAGGGATAATGGACAAAAAATTGATTATGACCAAATTCAATCCAACCTGCAATTGATAGAGACCTATAGTGATATTATCAAGAGTCCAAAGATCCTTGATATCGTTAGTAGAAAATTAGAATTAAAACGCCCTGGAAAGAAGTTAGTTGATCAGATAAAAATAAGCAGTGGAGATAAATCACAGGTACTTACTATAACCGTGCAAGATATAAATCCAGAAACTGCAGTAAAAGTTGCTAACACGATTGCTGAGACATTTAATGAACAAATTCCAAAATTAATGAATGCTGATAAACTAAATATTTTATCAAGGGCTGAATTAAATCCAACGCCAACCAATCCGAGTCCGAAATTAATTATTACCATTGGTTTTATATTTGGACTAATAACAAGTACAGGCCTTTGCTTTTTGCTAGAGAAGATAGATGATTCGATTAAAACAGAACGTGATGTGGAACAGTTATTTGGTCTTCCAGTATTGGGGGGCGTGTTTGAGATAAAAAGCAAACATGTGAAAAAGAGAAAACATGCTAATCTAGCAGTCAGAGGTGAGGCAATTGATGCTTAAACGAAGTAAAGTAAATATAAAAAAAGAAAAAAGCTTGATCTCCTACATCAATCCGAAATCAATGATTTCAGAACAATATCGTACGATTCGAACAAATATTCAATTTTCATCCATTGAAAAGGCATATCGGACATTAATTATTACGTCCCCAGGATTTGGAGAAGGAAAAACAACGACAACGGCAAACTTAGGAATTGTGATGGCTCAACAAGGAAAAAAGATTCTCATTGTTGATGCGAACCTTCGTAAACCAAATATGCATTTTATTTTTAAAACTGAAAATACGATTGGTTTAACAAATTTTCTTGTAAAACAAACTTTATTACAAGAAACAATACGAAAAACGAAGATTGAAAAATTAGATCTTTTGCCTAGTGGACCTATTCCTCCAAATCCAGTGGAACTCCTAAGTTCAGATTCAATGAAGGAGCTTATGGAGATGGCCTTAGAGGAGTATGATGTGATTTTATTTGATTCCCCGCCTGTTAATGCAGTTGCCGATGCGCAAATACTGTCTAATTCATGTGATGGTGTTGTATTAGTTGTAAACAGTGGCAAGACGAAAAAGGAGACGGGCATAAAAGCACTAGAATCACTAAAATCTGCAAAAGCAAAGCTTTTAGGTGTCGTGTTAAATAATAAAAAGCGAAAAGGTGACCTGTATTACGGAATGTAACCACCTATCTTTCTATTAAAAATAAATTAAAGTCCTCTGAACGTTCTCATGTAAGAACAATCGATAACCTAATCACAGAAATGTAATGAAAGAAAATCTATTAACTTATATGTATTATTTATAATTGAATTTTTTTTATTAAATAGTTCTTTATTAAGAACATTTGTTTGTTTTGTTATGAATATGTGGTGATGTCTCCTGACCATTATCAATGGAGGCACTCGGTTATGCTGTGGGTTGAGAGATACCTTAGACGCTAGTTGTCGAGAGTGTAATGTGAGGAGGGGTTTGATGCCCTATAACTATTATTAATCTAGATAGACAAGGAGGGTTCTATATGAAAAAAGTTAGAAAAGCAATTATACCAGCAGCAGGACTAGGGACGAGATTTCTACCTGCAACAAAAGCAATGCCAAAGGAAATGCTTCCAATTATTGATAAGCCTACCATTCAGTATATTGTAGAGGAAGCAATCGAATCTGGCATCGAAGATATCATCATCGTGACTGGAAAAGGTAAAAGAGCGATTGAAGATCATTTTGATCATGCATTTGAACTAGAACAAACTCTAGTGGAAAAGGAAAAATACGATTTGTTAGAAAAAGTGCAGCATTCCTCAAACCTTGTAGATATTCATTATATTCGCCAAAAAGAACCTAAGGGATTAGGGCATGCTGTGTGGTGTGCAAGAAAGTTCATCGGTGATGAGCCATTTGCTGTTCTCCTTGGAGATGACATTATTGTCTCTCATAAGCCTGGATTAAAGCAGTTGATTGAACAATTTGAACAAACCGGATCATCTGTTATTGGAGTACAATCTGTTCCTGACAATCAAACGAGTCGCTATGGAATTATTGATCCCCTTGAACAAGAAGGAAGACGTTATAAAGTAAACAATTTTGTTGAAAAGCCAAAAGAAAATCCACCGTCAAATTTAGCAATCATGGGGAGATATGTATTAACTCCAGAGATATTTACATTCCTGGACAACCAAACCATTGGTGCTGGGGGAGAAGTTCAACTAACGGATTCAATTCAACAATTAAATCAATTGCAAGAAGTCTATGCATATGAATTTGAAGGAACTAGATATGATGTTGGTGACAAGCTTGGCTTTATCCTTACAACTATTGATTTTGCAATAAAAGATGAAAAGTTGAGAGAAGATGTTTTTCAAGCATTAGAAAAATATCTTGAAGTTGAAAAAGTATCCAACTAGTAGGGGGAAAGACTGTTGGCTCTTCCTAAAATCAAAGAAAAAGAAAACATGATTAGTGGTTTCAATCAAATAAATTTCGTTAATCAAAAATTGGGTTACCTACTTACGAAACGTGTCGTCGATCTCGTTGGAGCGTTCGCCGGACTCATCGTATTTTCACCTATTTTTTTGCTTATTGCAATTCTTATCAAAATACAGGACCCAAGAGGTCCAATTTTTTTTAAGCAGCAACGAATTGGCAAAAATGGACAAAAGTTTTATATGTACAAATTTCGATCAATGGTTTCAAATGCGGAGGAATTATTAACGGATTTACTGGGAAAAAATGAAATAAGTGGTGCGATGTTTAAGATGAAAGAAGACCCACGCATTACGAAGATAGGAAAATTTATTAGAAAATCAAGTTTTGATGAACTTCCTCAGCTTTGGAATGTAATAAAAGGTGAAATGAGCCTAGTTGGACCTAGACCCCCATTACCCAGAGAAGTTGAAGAATATGATGATTATGATAAGCAAAGGTTAACTGTCACACCTGGTTGTACAGGTTTATGGCAGGTTAGCGGGAGAAATAGTCTTAGTTTTAAGGAAATGGTTGAATTGGATCTTAAATATATTTTCGAAAGAAACATGTGGATAGATATCAAGATTATATTGAAAACCTTTTTTGTTTTATTTGGATCAAAGAATGCTTTTTAACTAAGGTGGTGTTTGAATGAAAAAACATTCAAAAATTTATATTGCTGGGCACCGAGGATTAGTTGGATCTGCCATTTTAAGAAAATTGGAGAACGAGGGATATACAAACCTAGTTTACAAAACTAGCAATGAATTAGATTTGCGAAGTTCTGAGAAAGTTTTAGACTTTTTTGAGGAAGAAGAAATTGAGTATGTGTTTTTAGCTGCTGCAAAAGTTGGAGGAATTGTAGCAAATAACGCTTATCCAGCTGTTTTCATACGCGATAATCTTCTAATACAAACCAATGTGATCGATGCCGCATATAAAACTGGCGTAAAGAAACTACTTTTCTTAGGAAGTACTTGCATTTATCCTAAATTTGCACCTCAGCCTTTAAGAGAAGAATATTTATTAAGTGGTGAACTAGAGCCAACAAATGAACCTTATGCAATTGCAAAAATTGCCGGAATAAAAATGTGTCAATCATACAATAGACAATATGGAACAAAATACATTTCCGTTATGCCAACGAACTTATATGGTCCAAATGATAATTTTGATTTACATACATCACATGTTTTACCAGCGCTAATTCGTAAATTCCATGAAGCTAAAATCAACAACATATCAGAGGTCGAGGTGTGGGGAACAGGAACACCAAAAAGAGAATTCCTTTATTCAGATGATTTGGCAGATGCGTGTGCGTTCTTAATGAATCATTATGAAGGAAATGAAATAGTAAATGTTGGTGTTGGAGAGGACATTTCAATTAAAGCTCTTGCTGAAACGATTAAAGAGGTTATTGGTTTTGAGGGGGAAATCATATTTGATCCGACAAAACCTGATGGAACACCTCGAAAATTAGTAGATGTATCTAAAATTAATTCATTAGGCTGGAAGGCGAGTACATCTTTAGAGATAGGACTACAAAATGCCTATCAATGGTTTTTGGAAAATGAATTATTAAAAGTAAATTAATAAATTGGAGGACTAGATGAAAAAAAAAGCATTAATTACCGGTGTAACAGGACAAGACGGTTCATATTTGGCGGAGTTTTTATTGGAGAAAGGATATGAGGTCCACGGTATAATTCGCCGTAGCTCTTCTTATAATCAAGAACGATTAGAAGATATTCTAACAGATGAAGAAGCAAATACTTTAATAAATAACCAAAATTTCTATCTTCACTATGGAGATGTCACAGATGCTTTAAACGTTACTCGTATAATTGGTGAAATTCAGCCTGATGAAATATACAATCTAGCAGCCCAATCCCATGTTCGTGTTTCTTTTGACATGCCAGGTTATACATTAGATGTGGATGCAAAAGGTACATTAAATATTTTAGAAGCGGTTCGAATTTTAGGATTAACTGATAAAACACGTGTTTACCAGGCTTCCACTTCTGAACTTTATGGAAAAGTTCAGGAAGTTCCACAAAAAGAAACAACACCATTTTATCCGCGTTCTCCCTATGGAGTAGCCAAAATATATGGATTCTGGATTACGAAGAATTATCGTGAATCTTATAATATGTTTGCAGTAAATGGGATTTTGTTTAACCATGAATCTGAACGTCGCGGTGAAACATTCGTAACTAGAAAAATCACACTTGCAGCAGCACGAATTGCTCAGGGGAAACAAAAGAATTTATTATTAGGAAATTTAGATTCTTTACGTGATTGGGGCTATGCCAAAGATTATGTTGAATGTATGTGGTTAATCCTTCAACACCATAATCCTGAGGATTTTGTAATTGCAACTGGTGAAATGCATACTGTACGAGAATTCGTAGAGCTAGCATTTCAACATGTTGGTGTTGATATTGAATGGACAGGACAGGGGCTAGAAGAGAAAGGTGTTAATAAAGCAACCGGCGAAGTAATTGTTGAAGTTGACCCTAAATTCTTCCGACCTGCAGAAGTAGATCAGTTATTGGGAGATCCGACAAAAGCAAGAACAATATTAGGCTGGAATCCAACAAAAACTTCTTTCCAAGAGTTAGTTCGTATTATGGTTGAGGCGGATAGGAAGAAAGCAGAGAAAGAAGATTTAGCTAAAAAGATGTTTGATTATGTTTGAGTGTCAGTATAATTTTATTTGTATCAGAAGTTTTAGGTGATTTCGCAGAATATTCATAGATTATTTTTAATTTAATCGGGGGAAGACACTGATGTCATATGTGTTGAGAAAGACTGTAGATAGACCTGTTGAGGGTTTTGTCCGGACAGTTGATAAATCAAAGATCCCCACATGTAATATCTTAGGGGTAAATATTGCTGCGATTAACATGGAGTGGTTGATTGGTTATTTAAAAAAACATATAAAAGACTTAACTGGGGACTACATCTGTGTTTCAAATGTGCATACTACAGTAACAAGCTATGAAGAACCGGATTATGGTGCTATTCAGAACGGTGGTATTATGGCTATTCCGGATGGCGGTCCACTATCCACTATTGGCAGAAAACGGGGGCATATAAACATGGCTAGAACCACTGGGCCAAGTCTAATGGGAGAGATTTTCAAAGTTTCTGCCGAGAAAGGTTACCGCCATTATTTTTGTGGTTCAACAGAAGAAACTTTAGAGAAACTCTTTCAAAAGCTAAAAGAAAACTATCCTGGTTTAGAAATTGCCGGAATGTACAGTCCTCCCTTTCGTCCGATGACAGATGTGGAGGATGAAGTCATTGTTAAGGTCATAAATGATACAAAACCTGACTTTGTTTGGGTTGGTCTTGGAGCACCTAAACAAGAAAGGTGGATGGCTGCTCATCAGGGTAGGGTAAGCGGTTTGATGATTGGCATTGGTGCTGGATTTGATTATTATGCAGAAAACATTTCCAGGGCACCTGAGTGGATGCAGAAAAGTAACTTGGAATGGTTCTACCGGTTGATGCAAGATCCGAAAAGATTGTTTAAGAGATATTTTTATACTAACACAAAATTTATATGGCTAGTATTAAGAGGGAAATGATATGAGTGAGAAAAAGAAAATTTGTATGATCGTACAAAATCCATTGGTTAAAGGCGGTATTGCTGCTGTAGTTAACGGGTATAGAGGATCTATGTTAGAGAAAGAGTTTACAATTAGTTATGTGGAATCGTATAAAGACGGTGGGAAATTTACAAAACTACTAAAAAGTATTAAAGGATATTCTCATTTTGCGAAGGTTCTTTTGCTAGAGAAACCCGAAATCATCCACATCCATTCTTCATTTGGTCCAAGTTTTTATAGAAAAATACCGTTTATTTATATGGCGAGTTGGGCTAAAAAGCCAATTATTAATCACTGTCACGGGGCGGATTTTGATAGCTTTTATTTGAATGCAAGTAATAAGAAAAAAAAATTGATAAAAAAAATATATAACAAATGTAATGTATTGATTGCTCTTTCTGATGAATGGAAGGAGCGACTGAGTTTGATTGTTCAGAATGATAAAATTGAACTTATTGAAAACTATAGCAGGGTCCATGAGGATGCAATAAAAGAAAATATAAATCGAAAAAGAAATAGACAGATTCTTTTTCTAGGTGAGATTGGCCAAAGAAAAGGGTGCTACGACATCCCGGAAGTAGTTGAAAAAGTTGTTGAAAGGCTTCCTAATGTCAAATTTGTTTTAGGCGGCTGCGGTGATATCGAATCGATTCAAGAACTGTTAAGAGAAAAAGGTGTAGAAAAAAATGTAGTTTTTCCTGGGTGGGTACGAGGAAAGGATAAAGATAGGTTACTTAGAGAAAGTGATGTATTCTTTCTTCCCTCATATAACGAGGGGATGCCAATGTCCATTTTGGATGCCATGGGCTATGGGCTGCCAATTGTAAGTACCCATGTAGGTGGGATACCGAAAATTGTGCATAATGGGCAAAATGGACATGTTTGTGATCCTGGGGATGTTCAAGCATTTAGCGATGCACTGATCAAAATTTTAATGAATGAAGACCTTTGTAAAAAATACAGTGAATCTAGTATGGAAATAGTTAAACAAGGTTACTCGTTAGAAGGGCACATAAATCGATTAGCTAAATTATACAAGAAAACATTAACTATATCGGGGGTAAGAGTCAATTAAATGAAAAAAGTTCTTTTTGTCATATCAGCATTAACAACTGGCGGAGCAGAAAAAAGCTTAGTCAATCTACTGAACCTTTTTGATTATTCAAAGTACAAAGTAGATTTGTTGTTATTTAAACATGAGGGGGTTTTTGTTAAACAAGTACCGAAGGAAGTAAATATATTAAGCATACCTAACACATTGAAATATGCATTTAAATCTTTGGATTCTGGAGGAGTTAGAAAACTTTCTTCATTAAATGCAGGTTTTAAGAGGTATCTTGGTACATTTTATACAAGGTTAAGATATTACAATAATACTAATATGGGGAAACAAATCCGATGGAACAAATTTTATAGAAATGCTATTAAGGATTTACCGGGAGAATATGACGTTTCTATTTCTTATATGCACGGTGAAGCTATGTACTATGTAGCTGATAAGGTACATGCAAAGAAGAAGATTACATGGGTACACAATGATTATAATGCGGATGGTTTTGATAAAGAGTTAGATCGGCCTTATTTTGCGAAATTCGATAGAATAGTTTCAATATCTGATGAATGTGTAAAAATATTTAGTGATATTTTTCCTGATTTTGCTGATAAGACAATATGTATACCGAATCTCACATCATCCTCTTTAATTAAGAAATTGGCGCTTGATTTTCTTCCGAATGAATATAAGGAAGTAAAAGCAACGGAACCAAAGAAACAAATACTACTGTCAATTGGTAGATTAAGCAGTCAAAAAGGATTTGATGTGGCAATTCAATCAGCCAAAGTTATGCAGGACCAAAACATTAATTTTATTTGGTATATTATCGGACAGGGTGAATTAAAAGAAAAGTTACAGAAGCAAATAAATGATGCAAAGGTAGAGGACAAAGTAATTTTATTAGGGACCAGGGAGAATCCATATCCTTATTGCTATTATAGCGATATAGTCGTTCAACCATCCAGATACGAAGGGAAATCGGTTGTGTTAGATGAAGCTAAAATCTTAGCTAAACCGATTGTTGTTTCCAACTACGAAACCGTTAAAGATCAAATTTTAGAAGGATCAGAAGGAATAGTCGTATCTCTTGAACCTTATCAAATCGCCGGGGCTATTATAGATTTATTGAACAATCCCGATAAACGATTACAATTGAGGGACTACTTACAAAAGCATGAATATGGCAACGAGCCCTTAATTGAAATGTACTACAATCAAATCAACTAAAAATATTAATTAAAACTTCTTTGAAATTTAAAAAATGCCTCTAATTTGTGAAATGCACCTTTGTATACTTTGAAATTTGTCTAAGGGGAATTTTAAGATATGCCTATTAAAAAGTATCTTTTTGTAACAAATTCTCTCTCATCCGGTGGAGCAGAGAGAGTTGTATCGATATTAGCAAATGGTATAGCTGAGGAAGGTTATGATGTTCATTTAATTCTATATGAAAGAGTGAAAAATGAATATCCTATTTCTGATAAAGTGAAACTCCACCTATTACCTAAAAGAAATGGTGAAAATAAAATTAAATATAATACACATAAATTTTTAAAAATGAGAAAAATGATTTATGAAATCAGCCCTGATATAATCATCCCGTTTCTACCTGACCAAGTAAACCATTTTTTTTTAGCTTCGAGATTTATGAAAATTCCATTCATATTTACAGTCAGAAATAATCCGTTTCTTTATCCTGAATCTAAAAAGATGAGGTTGGTTGGGAAGATGGTTGCATTATTATCAACTGGGATCTTTCTGCAAACTAAAGAACAAACTGAATTTTTTCCGAAATTTGCAAGGGAAAAAATTTTTGTGGTGCCTAATCCTGTTAGTAATGACTTAATTGGTTGCAATTATCAGAAAAGAAAGTCCATTGCAGAAATAGCTACTTTTGGAAGGTTAAGCGCTCAGAAAAACCAACGTCTCTTAATTCATGCATTTGAAAGGGTTTATAAAACAAATAAGTCCATTAGATTGAGCCTCTATGGAGCTGGGGAAGAAGAAAACAATTTAGAGGTTCTAGTAAAAAGTTTAGGAATAGATGATGTTGTGACTTTTAAAGGAAGAGTATCTAATGTTGGGGATGCGCTGATGTCTACAGATCTTTTTGTATTATCGTCCAATTATGAAGGGATGCCGAATGCTTTAATGGAAGCTATGGCTGTTGGATTGCCTTGTATCTCAACAGATTGTCCGACTGGTCCTAGGGATCTAATACAAAATAAGGAAAACGGTATTTTGATTAAAAGCAATAATATCGATGAATTAGTTTCTGCCATTAATTACTGTGTGGAAAATCCTTTATTTTGTCAAGAAGTGGGAAGCGCTGCCAAGAAAAAAGTAAAAGAAGAATTTCAAGTTAATATCGTTATAGACAGATTTATAAGAGAAATAAATCAATTAATAGAGAAAATGCGTTAGAAAGGATGTTCAAAATTAAATATTAATTGGCAGCCGGTGGAAGATTGATCTAGATTAGTTGACCATTGGATAGCTACTAGGAGCAAAACTATGTATCTAAATGAGATGAAAATAAATATAAAAGGATTACTATTTAAAAGCATAATATTGCTAATGCTAATTAATTTAATTTTGCCAGGAATTACGGGGTCTTGGAGTAAAACTGATAACTCGACGGCATACACTTATGTATTTAATTATTCTACAATCACATCGAAATGCTTATATATAGCTATCTTTTTACTATATATTTTAATTGCTCTTTGTATACTTAGCCATCAAAAGAGAGGTAAAATTAATTTAATTATTCCTTCAAGCATTCTTGCTTTTTCCATTTGGTGTATGATTTCGGTTTTTGAAGCAAATTTACATACGATTTTTCTAAATGATATTTCAATAAACTTATGTTTAATCCCGTTATTCTATTTACTTGGTTATGATAAAAATGTATTTGAGAGTGCAAAAAAAGTTATACCTTATATAATCGTTATTATGGTTTTACTTATCTTATGGCAAAGCTTTACTTTTATTTTACATTATGGAATTTCAACACAAACGATATTATCTCCTAGTAAAGAAATGTTTTCTGTGGCAATCAGCGCCTATTGGTGTTACGTATTAGGAATGAATGAAAATGGAAGCACTCACAAGCCTTTCAAATATTTTTTAGGTATATGTTTATTATTTTGTGCTTTTTTAACTCTTTCGAGAAGTTGGGTTATTCAGTGTATTTTAGTACTCTATTCGATAATGGTCCTTAATTCAGGGAAAAGCAGTCTTTTTAGGAAAATATTATCTGTTTTTATTGTAATACTCGTTTTTATCACAATTATATTCTTATTTCCAAATATAACGGGATCTCTTTTTAACCGTATCGGTGAAGATACTAGATCTGGACAGTACGAAACTTTCTTTTCACAAGTAAGTCCCTTTACCTTAATATGGGGGAATGGAATTAATGCTGGTTATAGTTTTCTAGGAAATCAAGACTATAAATATTTTGATAATCAGTTTATTTATATTATGTTTCATTATGGCATCGTACCAATTCTTTGTATGCTGGGTGTTATTAGCGACATATTTAGGAAATTAAAAAGAGGCAGTTTAAATCAAGATAATAAAGCCTTTCTTGTCGGCTGCCGATTTATGATTATCTTCTTTTTAGCAGCCCTGGGTGGAGTATCAGTATATTATAAATTAGGATGGAATCTGAATACACTGTTAGTGTTTGTATTTATCGGAAGAGCACATAAAAGGGTGAAAGAGTTAAATAAAATAAATATAATAGACAAAAACATACTAACAGGACATTCAAAGATAATAAACAAGAAATTGTTGAAAAAACGGGTTAGTTAGTAAGCAAATGGAGGGATAATAATGAAGAAAAGAATTTTTATTTTTGGATATTCGAATTTCCCTCGAGGATCAGCAAAGGCTAATTATTTGCAATACGTAAGCCAGGCATTGAAAGAGGCGGAATATGATGTGTATCTTATTACAGATATAAATGAAGAATTTAAACTTCAAATGCAGAAAGGTCATTTTTCTTATAAGGGAATTAACATCATTCCCTTCAATGTAACTAAAATAAGACTTCTCCGACGATTACAATTTCACTATTATTTAGGGCATATCTTAGTTAACCTCTTAAAGAAGTATAATATCTCAGAAGAAGATATAGTATTGGTTTGTTCTGCAGATTTAGATGTTAATCGTGAGATTTTAAAATATAAAAGAAAGATTGGCTTTAAAACTGGAAATTTTGTTCTGGAATGGTTTCCCAAAAGCTTCTTTGAATCAAGGCAGAGAGAAAGGAGGTACAACACTTATTTAGAGAATTTATTGCCACAACATGATTTAATTTTTCCAATTTCTTCATATATAGAAAGTCATTTAATTGATGACAAGTGCAAAAGTTTGCTCCTTCCAATTATGGCGGACGTACTTGAATACCCAGTAAGAGAAAAAGCGTTCAATAAAATTAAGTTCATCTTTCCAGGGAATGGATTAATGAAAGATGCGATTGGGATAGTTCTTAAAAGTTTTAGTCAATTAACTTTTCAAGAAAAAGAACGAGTAGAATTACATTTATGTGGTATTAAAGAAGAGGAAATAAAAATTCTTTTGTCTTCCCATGAATATGATCATATTAAAAGTGTCCTTGTAGTACATAAATGGATGCATTATGAAGAACTAATAGAATTGTATCAGTCAATGCATTTTTTAATTTTAGCTAGAGAAGAAAATCAAATGACTTTGGCTAATTTTCCAAGTAAAGTTCCTGAAGTTATGTGCTATGGTGTTATTCCAATTGCATCAAATGTAGGAGATTATACTAAATATTATTTAGAAGATAATATTAATAGTCTAATCTTTGACAGGTGTGATATCGATTCATGTTCAGAAAAAATCCGTAAAGCATTGTCTTTGCCTGAAGAGAAAATATTAGAACTTTCATTAAATGCAAGAAAATGTGCTGAGGACAAATTTGATTATAGAAATTGGGTAGGGAAAATTCATTATGCTCTTGAAAATATCTAAGGAGATTAGGGTAGTAAAATCAAAAAGTTTGGGAATAGGGTTTATGCTAATATATAGAAGACAAATTTTCCAATAACCAAGAGAGAGTTAATAATAAAATTGTGTAAAAAACGTTCTGTTTTAAGAACGTTTTTATTTTTATAATGAAATTTATAATGGAATTTAGTGTAAGATAAATCTATATAGTTAAACTAAGGACGCAATATGCAAAGAGGTTAAATATGGGAGAAAATAATCTTAAAAACAGAGTTATGTCAGGCTTGTTTTGGACATTTGGTGAGAGAATACTGACGCAAGGTGTTTCATTTGTTTTATCGATTATTTTGGCACGGCTGCTTATGCCTAGTGAATATGGTGAAGTTGCCTTAATCCTTGTATTTATTAATTTGGCTAGTGTTTTCGTGTCACAAGGAATTGGGGAATCATTAATTCAAAAAAAGGATGCGGATGAGACAGATTTTTCTACGATTTTTTATTGCAGTTTTATAATTTCTATTTTGCTCTATATAATTCTATTTTTTACAGCTCCATATATAGCTATATTCTATGACAATTCAGATTTAATATGGGTTTTACGAACACTTGCTTTGGTTTTACCAGTTTCATCTATTAGTACTGTTCAGCAAGCGTATGTGTCAAAAAAAATGATGTTTAAAAAATTCTTTTTCTCCAACTTGGGTGGTACATTAGTATCTGGATTTATTGGTATCGTAATGGCATATTATGGATTTGGTATTTGGGCATTAGTAGCTCAATACTTACTTAATACGGTAGTTGGTACTATTGTTCTGTTTTTTACCATACAATGGAGACCTAGATTGTTGTTTTCTATTACTTCTGCGAAAGAACTTATTGGATTTGCTTGGAAACTTGTAACAGCCGATTTCATTAATATTGGATATAATGAGTTAAGAAGTTTAATAATTGGTAAAATATACACTATGGCTGATTTAGCTTATTATAATAGAGGTAATCAGTTCCCCAGTCTTATAATTTCTAATATTAATACAGCCATTTCAAAAGTTGTTTTTCCAGCAATGTCAGAAGTAAATGACAATATTAGCCGTTTAAAAACTGTAACGAGAAGATCAATGAAAATTACTTCCTATTTAATCCTTCCGTTGATGATAGGCCTTATGTGTGTTGCGAATTCGCTTATTCGGGTTTTACTTACTGAAAAATGGTTGTTTGCTGTCCCCTTTTTACAGATTTGTTGTGTCTATTGGTTATTCCAGCCAATGCAAACGGCGAATTGGCAAGCAATTAAAGCATTGGGGCGTAGTGACCTGTTAATGAATTTGGAAATCTTAAAAAAAGTAATTGGTGTAACGATGCTTTTAATAAGCATGAATATAAGTGTTTATGCATTAACAATATCAAATGCAGTTTTTGCAGGTATTTCAATGATCATTAACATGATTCCTAATAAAAAGTTGATTAATTATTCTATGGCTGAGCAATTTCGCGATTTGGCACCTCCGTTATTATTATCGATTACAATGGGAGGGATTATCTATACTCTTTCTTGGATTTCCCTTCCTGCTTTAGCAATATTAGGATTGCAAGTTTTATGTGGTGGAATAATCTATGTCGGGGCTTCCTATATTTTTCAACTTGATAGTTTTATATATTTAAGTGAAATGATTATTAAAAAGGTAAGTAAAAATAATAAGGTAAATATACGAAGAATAAAGGAAGGGGAAAGTATTGTTAAAGAAAATGTATAAAATAATTAAACAACCACAAAAGATTGTATTATGGGCTAATTGGAAAGGATACATGAATTGGCTCCCAGATAAAATCTACCTTAATATAATGTATATTTCTAGAATGAAAAAAAAACTAGACTTGAAGCATCCAAAATCATTTAACGAAAAGCTTCAATGGCTTAAAATTTATGACCGGCATCCCAAATATATACAAATGGTGGATAAGTATGAAGTGAAAAAATACATTAAGGAAAAAGTCGGATCGGAATATATAATTCCTACCTATGGAGTGTGGAATTCTTTTGATGATATTAATTTTGAAATGCTGCCAGACCAATTTGTTTTAAAATGTACACATGATTGCGGAGGGTTAGTAATTTGTAGGGATAAAAGGACCTTTGATATAGAAGCGGCTCGTAATAAAATCAATAGTTGTTTAAAAAGGAACTATTTTTATAATGGGCGAGAATGGCCGTATAAAAATATAAAACCTAGAGTCATCGCTGAAAAATATATGGAAGATCCTACATCCATCGTATTAAAAGATTACAAATTTTACTGTTTTAATGGAAAGCCAGGATTCGTACAGTTGTCTGAAGGTATGGAGAGACACAGTACGGCATCTATGGCTTTTTTAACTTTAGAGTGGGAACGTTTACCATTCGAAAGAAGCGATTTTTTACGGATAAATAATATTCCTTCTAAGCCTTTAAATTTTGAACTGATGAAATCATTAGCAGAAAAGCTATCAGAAGGACATCTTTTTTTGCGTGTTGATTTATATGAAATTAACGGAAAAGTATATTTTTCTGAACTAACATTTTCTCCTACGAGCGGATTTATACCAATTAAGCCCATAGAATATGATGAGCAGATTGGAAGGTTGCTTGCACTACCAAACAAATATTAAGTGGGTGTTATGATTATGGATATCAAATTTTGTAATAAATCAATTTTAATTACAGGTGTATCCGGTTTTATCGGCTTTTACCTAGCTAATCAGATATTAGAAACAAATGATAACACGGTTTCAATCATTGGCCTTGATAATATGAACGACTACTACGACGTTTCGCTAAAGGAAATGAGATTGTCAATTTTAAATGAAAAAGCAACTGCTGAAACTAAAGGGAACTTCACTTTTATTAAAGGTTCCCTTTCAGACAAAGCACTCATTGATTATGTGTTTGAACAATACCGGCCAGATATTGTTGTAAACCTTGCAGCACAAGCTGGTGTTCGTTATAGTATTACGAATCCGGAAGCATATATAAAGTCTAACTTAATTGGTTTCTTTAATATTCTTGAAGCTTGCCGAAATTCCTATGATCACGGCGCAAAAGGAGTGGAACATCTTGTGTATGCCTCATCTTCTTCTGTTTATGGATCTAATAAAAAGGTTCCGTATTCTACAGATGACAAGGTAGATAATCCTGTCTCCTTATATGCGGCCACAAAGAAGTCAAATGAACTGTTGGCCCATTCGTATTCTAAGTTATACAGTATTCCTTCTACTGGCTTACGTTTCTTTACAGTTTACGGTCCAATGGGAAGACCAGATATGGCATACTTTGGATTTACCAATAAGCTTGTTAAAGGAGAAAAAATCCAAATTTTCAATTATGGTGAGATGATGCGGGATTTCACCTATATCGATGATATTGTGACCGGCGTCATTAATGTCATGGGTAAAACACCAGTTGAAAATGAAGATGGTGTGAAATATAAACTATACAACATTGGGAATAATCGGCCAGAAAGCCTCCTGTGTTTTGTGGAGACACTCGAGAAGTGCCTGATAAGAGAAGGAATTATAGATAAGCCTGCAGAAAAAGAACTTCTTCCTATGCAACCTGGGGATGTTTACCAAACTTTTGCAGATGTAGATGAACTTGTGAAAGACTTTAGTTTCAAACCTAGTACTAGTCTTGAAGAAGGTCTTAGTTTGTTTGCTAAGTGGTATAAGGAATATTATTTTGTAAACAAACTGAAGGCGATACAAATATGAAAATAGCAATAGCAGGAACTGGGTATGTAGGCTTAGTCACAGGGGTTTGTCTGGCAGAACAAGGCCATTCTGTTACTTGTGTAGATATTGATGAAAATAAAGTTGCCTTAATGAAGGCGGGAATTTCCCCAATCTATGAACCAGGTCTTGAAGAATTAATGGCTCATAATATGGATCGATTGAATTTTACAACACAGTTCAAAGATGCTTATAAAGATGCAGATATAATTTTCATTGGTGTTGGAACCCCAGAAAAAAAGGATGGTTCTGCTAATTTAAGTTATGTTTATGGAGTAGCTGAACAAATTGCTAGAAGCATTGAGAAAGATTGTGTAATCGTTGTTAAATCAACAGTACCAATAGGTACAAATGAAAAAATTGAAGATTTAATCAAATCAAATTTGGCGAATAATGTAAATGTATATGTTGCTTCAAATCCGGAATTTTTATCACAAGGTACGGCTGTCAGTGATACATTACATGCATCAAGGATTGTTATTGGCGTGGAAGATGAAATTGCTAGCGAGGTATTAAAAGAAGTTTATAAAAATTTTAACGCGCCTATGGTTGTGACAACTAGAAAAAGTGCTGAAATGATAAAATATGCCTCTAATGACTTTCTGGCTCTAAAAATTTCTTTTATTAATGAAATTGCGAACCTTTGTGAAATTATTGGGGCTAATATTGAAGATGTTGCAAACGGAATGGGTTATGATAGTCGCATTGGAAATAAATTCCTAAATGCAGGTATTGGATATGGCGGATCTTGTTTCCCTAAAGACACAAAAGCATTGCATTGGCTGGCAAACTTTCTTGACCATGAGTTAAAGACGGTAAGAGCCGCGATTGATGTAAATGAAAATCAAAAACTCAAATTATTCAAAAAATCTCGTAAATATTTTAATAGTTTAAAAGGATTGAATGTAGCTGTTTTAGGGTTAACATTTAAGCCAGGAACAGATGATTTAAGAGATGCCCCTACACTTGTGAATATTCCAATAATGATTGACGATGGAGCAAATGTGAAAGCATGGGACCCTGTAGGAATAGATAACTTTAAAAAATTATATCCTCAAGGAATTAATTACTGCTATTCCATAGAAGAAACCCTTAAGGATGCAGATATTTGTTTTATTTTTACTGAATGGGATGAAGTTAAGAACTTTGATCTAAAGAACTATAGTAAGTTGATGAAAAATCCAATCGTACTTGATGGCAGAAACTGCTATGATTTGAGGAGTGTGAAAAATGTAAAAATCATCTATGACTCAATCGGAAGAGAAACAATAAATAGTTTAGAAATGTCACTATTATTATAACAAAATAAATAATGGAAAAGATTAAACCAAAATTAAACTTATAAAAAGAAAAGGCAGACCTTCTTAAGGTCTGTCTTTTTTTATGGAGGGAAATCATGAGATTAGTACTCTTATCTGGCGGTTCAGGAAAAAGGCTATGGCCATTGTCAAATGATACACGTTCGAAACAATTTCTGAAAGTGCTCGAAGGAGAAAATGGAGAAAAGCAGTCGATGGTGCAAAGGGTGTGGGGGCAGTTAAAAAAAGCAGGACTTACGGGAGCTTCATTAATCTCCACATCAAAAATGCAAAGTGACATGATACACAGCCAAATTGGAATCAATGTTCCCTTAATTGTTGAACCTGAAAGAAGGGATACGTTTCCAGCAATCGCATTGGCTGCCTCTTATTTATACTCGATTGAAGATCTGGCGGAAAATGAGGTTATTGTTGTTTTACCAGTTGATCCATATATAGAAGATCACTTTTTTGAAAAGGTAAAAGAGTTAGAGAAGGCACTAACCCACTCGGAAGCAGACCTTGCTTTAATTGGAGTAAAGCCCACATATCCATCTTCTAAGTATGGATATATTGTCCCAAGAGAAGTTACGGATAAAGAAGTTGAATATTTAACAGTAAATCATTTTACCGAAAAACCAAGTGAAGAAGAAGCGCAAACCCTTATTGAAAGAAAAGCATTATGGAATTGCGGTGTGTTTGCATTTAAATTGAAATATCTCATTGATTTACTTTATGAGAAAGGCTTGCCACTTCATTTTGATGAACTACACCGGCAATATGAAATTCTACCTAAAATAAGTTTTGATTATGAAGTAGTTGAAAAAGCACCCCATCTTATAGTACTCCCATATGAAGGATATTGGAAAGATCTTGGAACATGGAATACGTTAACAGAAGAAATGGCTACAAATCAAATCGGTAAAGGGGTTATTAGTGACGATACGTTCAATACACATTTAATCAACGAATTAGATATTCCTATAACTGTTCATGGCGTCAAGGATGTAGTTGTTGCTGCAAGTCCAGATGGGATTCTTGTCACAGATAAAGCGTCTAGTCCTAAAATAAAAGGGCTAATTGGTTCCTTTAATCAGCCACAAATGTATGAAGAAAGGTTATGGGGATGGTCCCGTGTATTAGATTATGCAAAATTTGAAAATGGACAGGAAATGGTTACAAAGCGGATTTGTATTCATCAAGGGAAAAATTCAAGCTATCATTTTCATAATTTACGAGATGAAGTGTGGACAATTGTGAAAGGTGAGGGAGAAATAGCTTTAGATGATACTATCAATCGTGTAAAAGCCGGGGATATTATTCATCTTCCAGCAAGAAGGAAACATGGTATTTTTGCGATTAGTGATTTAGAATTTATAGAAGTTCAAACAGGGTCAGGTATCACAGATGAAGACTTTACAAGATTATATATGACTTGGGATGAAGTTATTCGTCATTTTCAAAAATCAAAATCAAAGGTGATCTCGTAACCCTTTAAATGTGGGGATTGTCTCATACTTTTCAGCGTTTAGCATCGTTGGAAGGTGTATTTTCAGAAATTATTTACAAATCAAAGAAGATAATATGGTTTTTATGGATGTGATCTTTATTTATGATAAAAACGAATACAAAATGGCTATGGTTAATTTTTCTTTTTTTATTTCTGCTATTTATTTTTCAAACCACTGTCCCTGCTGTAAAGCCAATGGATTTTTCAAAAGGTATGAATCTTAATGGTTGGTTTGTATGGCAATCTGGTAATAATTCACATACTTTTTACAATGAAAATGACGCTAAACAATTAAAAAATCTTGGGTTTACTTATGTTCGTATTCCGGTTGACCCAGATTATATTTGGGATTATGAAAACAATCAATTAATGCACATGTCGGATATTAAACGAGCAATTGATATTAATAATAGGCAAGGACTCGCAGTAACTTTGGATTTACATCCAACAGAAAAAATTACTGGTAAACAAAATGATTTTCGTACCAAAAAAGAAATGTATTCACTTTGGAGCGCTTTATCAAAAGAGTTAAAAAATTATTCTAAAGACCAATTAGCTTTTGAATTATTTAATGAACCGAATTTAAAAAACTATAACGCTTGGCGTGATTTTATGGATAAATCTATTAAAGCGGTTCGACAAAATGATACCAAACGTACGCTATTAATTGATTCAAACACTTTTGCTCATTTGGAGACACTTGTTTCAAGTGAGCCTTTTAGTGATACTAATTTAGTATATGTTTTTCATTTTTATGACCCATTTGTGTTTACGCATCAAGGTTGGCAATGGTGGGAGGATCCCACAATTAAAGAATTAAGAAATATTCCATATCCAGCCTCACCTGATCTTGTAGCACCAATCCTTCAAGGACTATCACCAGAAGCACAGTCAATGTTAAAATGGTATGGAAATGAAAAATGGAATCAGCAAAAAATTGAAAAACAAATTTTGCAGGTTGTAAAATGGCGTGATCAACATAAAACAAAAGTTATCATGAATGAATTCGGTGCTTATAAACAAAATGCAAAACCAGAGGATAGAAATGCTTGGATCCGTGATGTTCGTATCACGGTAGAAAAATATAATATCGGATGGGCATTTTGGAGTTATGCTGATAATCAATTTGGTTTATTCTCTTCTCGTTCAAGTTCGACTGGTGAGCGTCCGGTAGACAAAGAAACCTCACAAGCGCTCGGTTTATATGTCCAATAAAAAATGGAAAAAATTTATATTCAAAACAGATAGCGAAAAGTGCGAACCAGAACGGTCGTGTGGCCCTTTTCGATATCCAAACACTTTTGCGGAAGGAGATAAGCATGGAAGAACGATGTTTAAGAGAAATTCATTATCAACTTACGAAAAGTTACGAAACAAATAGTACTTCTAATATGTTTCAAAAAAGAATTTTAGAAAAGGATATAGTTCTATTTTTAAATGATTATAGAAAGATATTGTTGCCAGAGTATTTCTATAATAAGGAACTCACACTTCAAGAATTAAACATTTTTAAAAACAGGATTGAGAATATTCTTGAATTAACAAAAAGTGGTGATTGTAATTGCAATTTTTTATCTGAAAAAGATGCAATGATTATTCTTGGAAAAATTCATACGATTAGATCAATGGTCTTTAAGGACATAGAAGCAGCCTTTATAAAGGACCCTGCGGCAAAAAGTTATGAAGAAGTAGCCATAACCTATCCAGGAATATTTGCGATAATGGTTCATAGAATTTCTCATGAATTATATAAAATGGGGAATTTCTTTTTTTTTCGGTTATTATCGGAATATTCACATAACAGAACAGGAATAGATATACATCCTGGGGCAACAATTGGGGAATATTTTTTCATAGATCATGGTACTGGAATTGTTATTGGAGAAACTACCATGATAGGTAACAATGTAACGGTATATCAAAATGTAACACTGGGAGCATTTTCTTTTAATCGTGATGAAAATGGAAACATTATTAAAGGATTGAGGAGACATCCAACAATTGAAGATAATGTTACAATTTATGCGGGTGCAACAATTCTAGGAGGAGAGACAATTATAGGGAGAGGTTCTATAATTGGTGGGAATGTGTGGCTTACGGATACCGTTTTACCAAATAGCAAAGTAGTTTCTAAGTTTGAAAATAAAATTTATTATCCGTAAAAATTTAAGTTGTTTAAACTAAATTTCGTACTTTTTCTAGTATATATTAATCAGTTCACCCATATTTGAAAAAGCAACCTTGTAAATCTTTTGTATAACATCCTTTATTTACTTGGAACAAGAAGATT
Source organism: Neobacillus cucumis (assembly GCF_016107705.1). The sequence continues at coordinate 105,460 of NZ_JAEHGC010000003.1, read as the reverse complement.
AGAAGAAATTGTCGATAGGAAATGATATATTTTAACTATTTTATAAATTATAATAGATTATGGAATTATATGTATATCTACGGGTTCAATATTATATTTTTGTTCGTTTTATTGAACGTTTTGGCCGGAGTTAAGAATACTTTTTTGTACTAAATAATTTTTGGAAAATGATTAGATTTATTACCGATTTCACAAAAAAAAACAGACTCTTTTAAGCGAATGAGAGGAGGACTATATAACATGTGTGGAATTTGTGGGTTTATTACAAGGGAACCTTATAATCTGAATGTTCTAGAAAAAATGAACAATACATTGATACATAGAGGACCAGATGATAATGGTGCGGAAATCATCAAAAAAGATGATATTAATTTTGGAATGGCACATAGTAGATTATCCATTTTAGACTTATCTGAGATGGGGCATCAACCAATGCATTCAGATGATTTAAATATCTCGATTGTATTTAATGGGGAAATTTATAATTTTATTGACTTGCGTGAAGAACTCAGTGATCTTGGATATCGGTTTCGTTCAAATACGGATACAGAAGTTATAGTATATGCCTACCAAGAATGGGGAACAAATTGCTTTAATAGGTTGAATGGAATGTTTGCCGTTGCAATTTATGATAAATGCAAAAATGAACTTGTCTTGGCAAGAGATAGAATTGGTAAGAAGCCACTCTATTATTATCATAAATTGGGACATTTTATTTATGCCTCTGAGCTTAAGGCAATTATGGAATATCCGGGATTTGTAAAAGAAATTAGAAAGGATGTAATATCAAGTTACCTTTTCCATCAATATATTGCCGCGCCAAATACAATTTTTAAAGATACTTTTAAATTAGAGCCAGGCACTTTTTTGGTATGGAAAAATAACACCATAATTATACAAAAATACTGGGATATAGTAGATAAATATATGGATTTAAGTAATGAATTGATAACTGATTACAAACAAGCAAAATTTCAGTTAAATGAGTTATTGGTAGATAGTGTTCGTAAAAGAATGATTTCTGATGTTCCTTTAGGAACTTTCTTAAGCGGAGGCATTGATTCTAGTTTAGTTACTGCTATAGCGCAAAGTGTAAGTGATAAACCAATTAAGACCTATTCGATAGGGTTTGAGGATCCTGAATATGATGAATCAATCTTCGCAAATGAGATTGCTGATTATTTAGGAACACAGCATACCGTAATGGAAATTAATACAGATGATATGGTTCAGCTTGTTGAAAGCATCCCTAAATACTATGACGAGCCATTTGCAGATGCTTCACAGATTCCAACAATGTTAGTTTCTCAACTTGCTAAAAGAGATGTAACAGTTGCCCTTTCCGGGGATGGTGGTGATGAACTCTTTTGTGGGTATAATATTTATGACACACTACCTTTAGCGCAAAAACTTGATGGGTATGGAGGATTTTTTTACTTTTTGTTTGAAGAAACCCAAATGAAAAAATTTAATTTTAATGATAGAATTCCATCCACTGCGAGAGCAATTGTACTTAACCGGGAGGAAAGAACGAAAACTCAATTATTATATCATAAGCTCGATGATCTTCCTAATAAATTAGTTAGGGATAATAGTAGCGAAGTGTTATTCCATGGTGAAGATAAATTTCCACTAGATAATTGGCAAATGCGTCGTATGCTTCTTGATATGCAGACTTATTTACCAGAAGATATTTTAATGAAGGTGGATAGAGCATCAATGAAATATTCGCTCGAAGCTAGATGTCCAATATTAGATTATCGTATTATTGAGTACTCGTTTCAACTTCCTCATGAGTTTAAATATTATAAGGGTGGTAAGAAGCGTATTCTAAAGGATCTAGCATATAATTACATTCCTAGTAGGTTATTAGATCGTCCAAAAAGAGGTTTTGGAGTACCTATTGATACATGGCTCAAAACTTCATTAAGTTATGAACTTAAAAAGTTTTCTGAGAGAACTGCTATTATGAAACAAGGTATTTTTGAATATGAAGTACTATCAGAGCTTATAAGTAAACTTTATGAAAATAAAAGTTCTGATTTAGAAAATAGAATTATCTGGAGCTTTTATGTATTTCAATTATGGTACAGGAAGTATATAGAGCCTATTTTCTAATTGTGGAGCACTATAACAATATATTTGAAAATGTAGAGTGGGTTAGTTTAAACTCACTCCATTTTTTGTTAATTGTATTCCTATCAATATCAATAAGCATTTTATTATATTTAATATATTTGTGTGATTTAATTAAGCCTTATTTCTCTTTTTTAATATAATGTAATGTATTTTAAACAAAATATTAAAGGAGAGTATAAAATGGCTGAAAATCCATTTGTTTATGTTGAGGATTTTAGCGGCAACACTGATCAGGCAAAAATTCAAGCAGCGATTGATTTTGCTATTAAAAATGCTAGGAAAACAGTTATTGCTTCAGATAAGGACTATCACCTTACGGGGACTGTGGTGATTAAGCAGGGTGTAAAGTTACTAGGAAGTTATGGGACAAGATTTATAATTGGTGCTAATGTTCGAGGGTTTGAATTACAAAAAGATTCTTCATTTTCTGACGCTTGTGTTATGGTGGATTTTTCTGGGTATTCTAAAGAAGTTGTTTACTTGGACGGCAAATATAAATATTACACTAAATGGAATGGTTCATCACTTAAAAACCTAGTAATTGTGAACTGGACTGGGAAAGTATCGGGCACAGGAATTCGGCTTTACTCAGGTGGAAATGGGCATGGGATTTCATTCATAACCTTTACAGATATTAAAATTGTATCATTTGAGATAGGAATCCATCTTAAGGCTAATATACCACCAAGTGGTGTCTCCTCTGTAAATGCTAATCGCTTTGAAAAAATCTCGTTGGAAAGTTGTATTGAAAATATTATCTTAGAGGGGAGTGAAACCATACCGAATGAATGTAGCGGAAATTTATTTACCAATTTACAAATTCAACCTTCATCTAACACTAATCATATCATGACTATACAAGGGCAAAATAACAAAGTAGATGGGATTTGTTGGGACTTGCAATTAATACAACATACTAACCCAGTATTTATATTTAAGCCCGAGAGTAACAATAATGAATTGGCTATGGGATCAATACCTGTGAATCGTATTAAGAATAATGGAAAAGCAAACAATAGGTATGTTGTTAGTGGAGTCATTGGTGCTACAGGAAATGGAGGTAGTTCTACACCAAGTGTTAAAAATCTTTCAGATTATTCCTCCTATAAGAGTGGTCCGGATTGGATTCCTGCATTTAACCAAGCATTTACCGATTTAACAGTAAGTGGTGGAGGTATATTACAAATTCCAGTCGGAACTTATAATATCAATTCGACTATCACGATTCCGGCAAATGTTCATGTTATGGGTGCGGGTGTTGGTGTTACGACTATTAGACTATCTAATGGTGTTAATACTGATATGATTACACTTGATACTCATTCGAACTGTGGAATTAGTTACCTTACTATAAGAGGAAATTGCTTCGATGCTTCCCCTTCTGTTGGTAAGGATGGCCTTGTCCTCGGAAGAACAGGTCTTAATGCTACAACTAATGAAGGAAATATGCCGAATGTTAATATCCATGATATTGAAATTCGAGACATTGGTGGTAATGGCTTCCATTGTTACCGGAATACGTGGGTTTATGCTCTATTTAGGATTACAATTGAATTTTGTACTGGTTATGGTGCTTGGATTGAATCAACTGATAATCTGTATGATACATTTAGCATAACAGCGAATGGCAACTATGGTCTTTACGTAACAGGAAGTAACAATAGATTTTCAAATATGAAAATTATCTTTAATGGTCGTGGTTTTAACTCTGGTGGAAACTTCTATGGAAATGGAACTGACCTAAATTCAGCAGGTGTATATTGTAAAGGTACTAGGAATACCTTTGTTAATATCGAATGTCAAGAGAACTATGGCCATGGCTTTGTATTTGATGGGGCGAAAGATGCGGATTTAGTCGGGTTATTAGCAGATAAAAATGGATATTCTGTTCTTGCTCCAGATGGTGGCAGTGTAAAATCTACACCAACGGCAGTCGGCTATTATTTTATAAACTCTTCTGCAAGATTAACAGGAATGGTGAAAGCAACTAACTTTAACACTAAACTTGTATCGCAAGCCTGCGGATATTATATTGATTCTACTTGTACAAATATATCATTGGATTTTGAAAATGATGCTACCCAAGGTCTTAGCGCGAATCTTTCTTATACCTCTTATGTTACAACTTCGGATACAAGAACGAATGTTCATGTTAATGGGCAATATAATGATTTCTTAGCTTCTGGTTTAACATTAACCAATAAAATCAATGCTTATGATGGTACGAACTTTCAATTTGGCGCAGGAATGCTTAATTCCTATACAGTAACAGGAAATGAAATATACGGGTCCACTAACTGGTCAAGTACACCGAGGCTTGGAACGCTTAGTAATTTATCTATTATGGCAGGACGAATTTATTTAGTGCGGGTAAAAGTAAAAGCAACAGCTGATAACTATTTTCTTAGATTAACAGCTTTGTATGACGAATCGCCTTGGGATGCGATAAAAAAAGTAGACGGAAACTATAAAACTGGAGTTTATACAGATGTTTCATTTGTTTTTAAAGCGGACAGAAACAGTAGTAAGCTCTCGGTTTTCATAGAAGATAAGATAGGCACAAATAATGTAACTCAAAAACCGTTTTATGCTTCTGAATTTGCCATTATCGATATAACGGATGTAGTCATTGCAACATATCTTCCTAAGACTGTTGATAAAGTTGTTAGCAAAAACTATTTTCTTGGTTCAAGAAAATTCTCTTGAAATAACCTTAAAAGGAACTAACTTGATTAGTTCCTTTTTATTGTGCGCCCGACATGGGTACTTTTTATAAGGGGGCAAGTAACGTCACGAAGGCGGTAGTAGCTGCTAGCTTAACTCAAAGGTTTATGCGGTGATGTATCTGAAGTAAGTGAGCGGCAAAACTTCGATCAGAGGAATACAAACTTTAAATTAGGCTAATTACCATTGGACCAATACAGAACGTAGACCTACAGTCAAAGGTGGTAAAGAGTAATTGAAGCAGACAGATTTCGGTGTTGACTTTAAACTTAACGGATTCTAAATGTATGTAAATTAGGACCAAAAGAAGAAAAAACATAATGATTTAATAACATATAAGGAACAAAAATCAAAAATGGGGGAGGAGCAGAAGCTCTTCCCCCATTTTTTAACAGTCCCTTAAGTGCGTTTTATTAATGAACTTTTGTAAGCCTGAATTGTAAAAAATAAGCTTACTTTCCTGTACTCATCACAAATAATATTGGGCTCACTTGATTAACATCAATCGGACCAAATGAACTGATGCCAATGGATTTTACTGAAAACCTTTTTAGCTCATCAAACTTTCAAGGAAAAGAATCACAAATAAGAATTACCGGAGGGGGATTATGTCACAGCCATTATTTTTAAAACCTGTGTTTAAAGAACGAATTTGGGGAGGAACGGCCCTAGGAAAAGAGTTCGGATATGATATTCTGTCTGAACAAACAGGAGAGTGCTGGGCCATTTCAGCCCATCCAAACGGTCCATCCTTCATCGAAAACGGTCCATATGCCGGAAAAACGTTAGACAAGGTGTGGAGTGAATATCCTGAGCTTTTTAGCCATCCATCAGAAGAGGCTTTCCCGCTATTAACAAAGATTTTAGACGCCAATTTGGATTTATCCGTTCAAGTCCATCCAGATGATGCATACGCAAAGGTTTATGAAAATGGCGAGCTTGGAAAAACTGAATGCTGGTATATCATTGACTGTAAAGAAGATGCTGATATGATTTTAGGACACAACGCCAAAACAAAGGAAGAATTAATTGTCCAAATGAATCAGGGCCAATGGAATGACCTGCTTCGCCGTGTAAAAATAAAGCCTGGAGACTTTTTTGTTGTACCGAGTGGTACCATTCACGCATTGTGTGAAGGAACGCTTGTCTTAGAAACACAACAAAGCTCGGATACCACCTACCGAGTATATGACTATGACCGTCGTGACGCAGAAGGAAATCTACGTGAACTCCATATGGAAAAAGCAATTGATGTAACCACTGTCCCACATCAGGATATGGTGACGAAACCTACTGAAGAGAGGAAGGAGAATGCGGCGATAACCACCTTTGTCGAATCGGAGTTTTTCTCTGTATTCAAATGGGATGTGAACGGAAGGTCCAATTTTTCCTTTAACGAGAAGTATCTGCTATTAAGTGTAATAAATGGTGAAGGGGTACTTGTCCATCAAGGTGAATACTACCCGTTAAAGAAGGGAACTCATTTAATTATCCCTGTTGGGTTTGGAGAATTTGAACTTGATGGTAATTGCCAGCTGATTGTTTCTCATACTTAACAAATAAAATTAACTCATAAAAAACCTTATCGGCTTGACATTCATAAATCTCAACCCGATAAGGTTTTTAATATATTATAGGATAAAAAGTTTGTTAAATGGATATTTTTAACAAACAATGATTGATGACTTAATAAGAATGATATAAATTTACCTAGAACTTATTTATATATGAATACATTTAAATGATTTTTCCGGTCAATTGTAGCCAACAAAACATTTGATATATTGGTTTGATATAGATTTTTAATATTGTCTTTTAACCAATCCTCTCCTTGATTTATTTGTTGAAGGACATCAAAATTAATTTTCCCCTCTAAAATAATTGTTTTAGGCAGATCAAAGGGCTTTGTTTTCATTTGATAATTCGATGGGGTTAGCGGTTCATACTTAGAATCCAAAAAAATAGACATTTGACCGTCTGCTTCCCATAGTGCCAAAGCTACTTTTTTTACATCCTCCACTTTTTCTTTTCTTAATTCAGCCAATAAGTAATCTACTGAAATTCTTGCTTTTAATAATCCTTTATTTAGAATCTCTCCATCCTTAATGAGCGGGATAGGATCAGAATCCATAAACTTCCGAAAGCGAGGCCATTTTAAGGATATAGAAATACAAATCATATATAAGACAATGATAATTATCGTTGAGATAATCGAACCTTTCATCCCAATGCTATGGTCTGATAGTGGATGTGCAATGATATTCCCTAACATTAAAGCGATAATGAAATCCAACAATCTTAATTGAGAAATGGCCCGGCTGCCCATAATCTTTGCGGAAAAAAGCATAAAGAAAAAAGTAATGATCGCTCTTAAACACCATTCCATTATTGTTAATGATTCTTGCCCATAGAAAAATTGCACCATTCACACCTCTAATAAATAATACTATTTTTATTTAATATGGCTTTTATATAAAAAATAAAAACTGAATCATTTGGAAGATGGTTTACTTTCATGAATTAAAATTTTGTCGGAATTTTTGGGACTCTTCTTGTTCGATATAGTGAATTTCCGTGGTAATATTTTCTTAAAGATATAAGGATTTATAAGATAAAGGGCACACGTTTTAAAAGAGTGGGAGTAAAGCTTGAGGGTTAAAATAAAATATATTGACCACTGAGCTACCTAAAATACCTATATTTTAGGAGGGGAATTTAAACATGGTAATCCATCAGATTGGCGAAAACGAACTAGATAAAGAATGGTTAAACCTGATTATTCAGGCACGAAATTTAGGAATTACGATTGCAGAGATCAAAAAGTTTCTAAAAATCCCCTAGGGATAGGACCTGCTTAAAAGCAAGCAGGTCCAATTTTGTTGGGGAGTGTGGTTCACTCAATTTTTATCAATAATGCAAAAACTTCACACATACAGGATAAGGAACCTCTATATTTCTTTCAATCAAAGTAAGTTTTCCTGTTTCAACATCCCGTCGATAAAGGACAAGATTGCCTGATTCCTGGTTAGAACTGACCAAATACCGGCCAGTTGGGTCGATTGAGAAATCCCTTGGCCAATCCCCCTCTGATGAAACACGCTCGACAAAGCTTAGCTCACCAGTGCTCTCATCCACACAAAACACAGCAATACTATTATGTCCGCGATTCCCGGCATAAACAAAACGTCCGTCAGCCGAAATATGGATAGCACTGCCTTGATTGTTTTCCTTAAAATCGTCAGGAAGTGTAGAAATAAATTGGTTAGCTGTAAAATGACCATCTTCAGGGTGATAAGTTAGGAAAATGACCTCTGAACTAAACTCTGTCATTACATAAGCAAATTTTCCGTTTGGATGGAAAGTAATATGTCTTGGACCGCTTCCTGCAGGGGTAGATAAACGACTAACCTCCGTTAATTTTCCATCAGGACCTACTAAATATGTAAGAAGTAAGTCAGTTCCTAATTCAACCACTACGATATATTTTTCATCAGGTGTGACTCCTGCAAAATGTGTATGAGCTTTTTCTTGTCTAGGATCTGGACCAGAACCTTCATGTTGTATAACGGAAGCAGGTGACTGAATGTAACCTGTTTCAGTTTCAAGCAGATAAGATTCAACCGTTCCTTTATGATAGTTTGCACTAAATAAATATTGATTTTTGCTGTCCATGCTAACATGGCAAGGAGACGAACCGGGAGATGATTGGGTATTCATTTGAGTAAGTTCCCCAGATTCACTGTCAATCGAATACGATGCCACACCGCCTTCTTCACCTTTTTTTATAACAGCATATAAATATCGATTCTCCTGACTAATGTTAAGGTAAGTAGGGTTGCCCAATTCAGCAACTGCTTTAATATTGATTATTTTTGCATTTTCTGTATCTAATTTAAATGTGTAAATTCCTTTGCTGTCGCCTTTTGTATAGGTACCGATGTATCCGGTGTATTCGCTGTTTGAATTCATTTTCTCCGCTCCTTGAGTATGATTTTCCGTTTTATTTTACCATAGTTAGGAAGGTTTATTTATTTTCGCACTCGAAAGGCATATAAAAAAAAGCATGGAAACTCATGCTTCTTCATCGGTCTTAACCCATTCCCCTGACCACTTCTCAATTTCTCTTATGATCGGCTCCATCGCCATTCCTTTTTCTGTTAAAGAATACTCAATTCGCACCGGTGTTTCAGGAAAAACTTCTCTTTTCACAATCCCTTCATGCTCTAGGTCCTTTAATCGTTCTGATAAAAGCCGTCCACTGATGGGAAGGGAGGATTCGATTGTACAAAACCTCTGTGGGCCTAATAATAGTTGATAAATAATAAAGCCAGTCCAACGCTGGCTCAGTAATTTCATAGCCTGCTCAAATTTAGGGCACAATGTTGATGGATTCATACTTATTCACCTCTATGCTCTTTATTATACATATGGTGATTGTAAACAATCAATTTAATTACTTGACGTAAATTCATTACGTTATTATAGTTAGTTACATAAAGTAAGTAAAGGAGTGAAAGTAATGCTTCCATCTTTATTTTTAGCGCATGGTTCACCAATGTTAGCGATTGAAGATAACAATTATACAAGATTTTTAGAAAAACTTGGGCAGCAATATCATCCAAAAGCGATTGTCATTTTTACTGCTCACTGGGAAGCTGAAACATTAACCATTTCTTCTTTAGATGAATCGTATGAAACCATCTATGATTTCTATGGATTTCCACCGGAACTTTATGAAATTAAATATCCCGCAAAAGGTTCCACTAAACTCGCACAATATTTAAAAGAACGATTAGCACAAGCAGGAATTCCTTCTAATCTGGATACGAAGAGAGGGTTAGATCATGGTTCATGGACAATGTTATCAAAAATGTATCCAAATGCGGATATTCCTGTTGTACAAGTCTCTGTTCACCCCTTTCTACCAATGGATGCGCAATACAAAATCGGCGAGGCATTAAAAGGGCTTGGGCAAGAAGAGATTCTTGTTATTGGAAGTGGTGTAACAGTCCACAATTTGCGAATCGTTCATTGGGGACAAAAAGAACCGGAACCGTGGGCAGTCGCCTTTGACGACTGGCTTTTGGAAAAAATTAAAAAGCAAGATTTGGCCAGCCTATTCCAATATGAAAAACTAGCACCGAATGCCAAGGCTGCTGTACCAAGGCCGGAACACTTTGTTCCATTTTTCCTTGCGATGGGCAGCGGAAACGGTATGGACCAGGCACAACCAATCTACCGCGATTATGAATTTGGAACGCTAAGTTATCTTTGTATGAAATTTTAAAAGTGCCATTTTTCAATGGCATTTTTTCTGTAATATTAACATTTTGTGAAGGTGTGTCCTTTTGTTTCACATTAATGGACAGGTTTAGTACAATTAAATTTATCTAAGAGAATATATGAGGAGTTTAAATTTTATGGCAAATAACAAAAAAAATACGAAACAACAGGGGAGTTCATCTAAGTTCACCTTTTGGATGATCGGCTTAATAGCGGTTTGTATTCTTGGCTTTATTTTTCTAGGAAATCACAATAAAAAGGTAGAAAAACCAGCGTCTAAGTCAGAAGTCGCGATTGATTATTCTGGCCAGCCATTCCTTGGAAAAAGTTCAGCACCTGTATCTATTATTGAATTTGGTGATTATAAATGCCCAAATTGTAAAAACTTTGCTGACGGTGTGATCCCAGTTATTCAAAAAGAGTTAGTGGATACTGGTAAGGCTAAACTGTATTTCTTTAATGATTCCTTCATTAATGTAGACTCCACACGTGCGGCTAAATTTGCTGAAGCAGTCTATCACGAACTTGGGAATGATACTTTTTGGAAATTCCATGACCTTCTTTATAAAAAGCAACCGGAAGATCCTAAATATGAAAAAATGGATGTTTATGACAAAAAATTTTTGGCGAATACACTAAAAGAAGTAGCGAAAGAAGATGAGGTCAACAAGGTCGTTGCTTATTTTGATGCCAAAAAGGCAGATGCTGCGTGGCAAAAGGATATGGATTATGTTACAATACTTGGTGTAACAGGAACTCCAACGATTTTTGTGGACGGAAAGATGTTCCAAGGGAAAACACTTGATGATTTGAAGGATATGGTTGATAAAGCAGCAAAGGGGAAATAGGTAAATGAATAAATCCATACTATTTGCTTGGGTTGCTGCGATTATCGCCACACTTGGAAGCTTGTACTTTAGTGAAGTCCGTCATTTTATCCCATGCACACTGTGCTGGTATCAAAGAATTTTCATGTACCCATTAGTGATTATTCTTGGAATCGCCGGCTATCGAAATGATTTGGCCATCTATCGGTATGTTTTACCGTTATCTATCATCGGGATGATTATTTCTGGATATCATACGGTGCTGCAAAAAATACCGTACCTGCAGCAGTTTGAAATGTGCACTACAGGTGTTCCTTGTTCAAAGGATTATCTGAATTGGCTTGGTTTCATAACCATTCCGATGTTGGCGTTTGTTGCGTTTACTATTATTACGATAAGCTTAACGGTACTTGCCCGAGGAAGCAAAAAAGAGACGATGTAGTCTCTTTTTTTGTAATGTTTATGTTAAAGGTTAATGTTAATTTCACTTTCGATTATTACCGGTGGAAAAACACCTCTTAATTCAAATGGAATACGTGTATGGCCAATAGTAGGTGATCAAGCTGATGCTGTATTCGTTGAGGCGAGCTGTTCTGCTGAGGCAATTGCAAGAAAAGCTAGACGCCATGCTGTATATATAAAGGGAAATTTGTTTTCGGATTGTTATAGTTAAATTTAAAAAAAGAGTATATTCGTTAGGGTGTCCCAAGTTCAACATTTAGGGGGCACCCCATTTTTTGTCAAAAAATAATACAATATTGTGATTGCCGATTCTAATTATGGAGTTGAAGAAAATATTTCAATATATAAGAAAATAAAATAGATGTTTAGCGTCAGTGCCTACATAAGAAAGGATATCTACCATTTTCCATACATAAATACTTGCCATAACATAGTAAAGATAATTTAAATATACGTAAATATCTTTAAATTAAATTTTCGTAATATTTTTTATAATTAAAAAAACAAGCGTTTTTGCTTATTTTTAAGTGCTATCAATGCTAGTAAAGATGCTTTTAAGAGAATTAAAGGAGGATGTATTTTGAAATTCATCAATATTTTAGCAATCATTCCGTTCGTTGGCCTGCTTGGAGGAGTTCCTTTTGTGAATAAAGTTAACCCTTATATTTTAGGATTACCTTTTTTTCTTTTTTGGATTTTATTATGGGTGGTTATCACATCGGGAATTATGGCGATTATATTTAAACTAGATCCTAAAAATAGGAGGGAAATGGAATAATGAATGCAGCACTTCTTATTATCATTGCTTCGATAATTTTCGCACTGACCATTGGTATTCGAGCACGTAAAGGTAAAGATATGGACCTCGAACAATGGACAGTCGGAGGGCGTGGTTTTGGCACGGTTTTTATCTTTTTGTTAATGGCAGGTGAAACGTATTCCACGTTTACCTTTTTAGGAGGGAGCGGTTGGGCATATGGCAAGGGCGGCCCTACGTTTTATATTTTAATATATGGAACATTGGCCTTGATTATGTCATATTGGTATATTCCTGCTATTTGGCGATATGCGAAAGAAAAGAAGCTAATGTCGCAATCAGACTTCTATGTTAGTAAGTATAATAGTCCATACTTAGGTGTTCTTGTGGCAATTGTGGGTGTAGCTGCTGTCATCCCCTATCTAGTTCTTCAATTGAAAGGTTTGGGAAGTATAGTTTCAGAGGCGTCTTACGGAGCGATTTCGCCAACAGTAGCGATTTGGATTGCAGTTATTGTTCTTACCATTTATGTGATGATCTCAGGAATCCATGGTTCTGCCTGGACAGCGGTTGTCAAAGATATTCTCATCCTAGGAGTTACCGTATTTTTAGGTATCTATTTACCGCTTCATTATTATGGCGGGTATCAGCCCATGTTTGAGGCGATTGATCAAGCTAAGCCTGGTTTTTTAACTTTGCCTAGTCAAGGATTAAGCATCTCATGGTTTATCTCTACAGTTTTGCTGACTTCGCTTGGTTTTTATATGTATCCGCATGCATTCGGCGCAATTTATTCTGGAAAAAGCGAAAAAACGTTCCGTAAAAATACAATCATTATGCCATTATATCAACTTATCTTACTCTTTGTGTTCTTTGCCGGTTTTGCCGCTATTCTTCAAATTCCCGGTTTGAAGGGGGATGAGGTTGATCTATCTTTATTACGTCTTGCTAAACAAACTTTTGATCCGTGGGTAATGGGAGTGATTGGAGCTGCTGGGGTCCTCACAGCTTTGGTGCCGGGTTCAATGCTCTTAATGTCTGCGGCAACACTATTGGCCAAAAATGTATATGGTGTATTTGTGCCTTCTGCGACGGATAAGCAGATTGTTAGTTTAGCTAAGTTTTTAGTACCTGTCGTTGCTCTTGTTTCATTATTTTTTACGTTTAAAAGTGGAACGATTGTCGCTTTATTATTAATGGGGTCTAGTATGGTTACACAGTTGTTTCCAGCTATGATTTTTAGCTTAATGAGGAATAATTTTGTGACGAAGCAAGGGGCATTCGCAGGAATCATTATGGGGGAAGCTACAGTAGCCTACATTACCCTTTCAAAAACTACTATTGGAACTCTGGTTCCTTTACTTCCTCAGTGGGTGAAGGATATAAATGTCGGGATCATAGCTCTTACGATAAATGTAATCGTTATGATGGTTGTAAGTGTGGTCACAAAGAATTATAGTGTTTCTAAAAATAAGACTGAACAAGTTGCATCATAATGTTCATAAACCTTTTGTTTAGGAGCCTCTCAAAATAATTTTTGAGGGGCTCTAAACAATTCTATTTCTTCTTAAAGATTTTTATTTAATAGTCTAAAAATCTTTAAAGCCAATTGTATTTGTAATAATTCCTCTGAGTTTTTCAAATCGGTGTTTAATATCTCCTTAATCTTCTCGATTCTATAAATCAGCGTGTTTCTGTGTAAAAACATCGCTTTTGCAGTTTCACTAATATTTAAATTATACATAAAGTAGTTCTCTAAAGTGAAAATATAACTTGTCCCGTGCACTTTGTCATGCTCATAGATTTTTCCTAGATGCTTCATGAAGAACTCTTCTAATTCCATGTCTTTAATATTGGAGTCCAAAAAGTGATAAACCGTGTGATCTTCAAAATGAGATATTCCACCACGCCTATCCATTTTTTGCATTAACCGAATGGATTCATTTGCTTCAGAGAAACTCTTGTGTAGGGATTCAATGGTTTTGTATTGTCTGCCTATTCCTACTAAAAAGCTTGTGTTATCAATTTGTCCATCCAGAGCTTTATAAAGTTCGTTTGCAAAATGCTTTGCATTAATTTTAGATATTGGTGGTCTATTATTATTTTGTCCAATTAAAATGATCATTCTATTATTTCTATGAAAGCAGGTAATTTCTCCTTGTGATTCACTTCCTTGCTCATAAACTAAGTCCACACATTTTCTTGCGGTATTTTCCAATTTGTATTTTCTCTCTACTATGTCTTTATATTGCTCAAGTTCAGGAGAGTCGATATTGATCACAATGCAGTAATACATATATTTTGAATTTAATCCATGAAATTCACAAAGGGCGTGGATGGTATCGCTTGATGTTATTTTTCCAGTTAGTAAATCATCGAAAAATTCCTGGCGTATTTTTAATTTAACATCTTCGATTTCTTTTGCCCGAATCCTCTCAAGTGCCATAATGGTGGAAGCTTGTTCAAGAACAATATAATCAAATTCTGTTAAATCACTAACAGTTTCCCATACGACAATATATCCATAGATACTGTTTGCAACTGCCACGGGGAGAATACGGCATTTAATATTTAAGTTTTCTAAATTGTAGATCCGCTTTACAGGCTTATTCATACCACTAATATTTATCGGAATCGAATCTGTAAATTCTTTATGGAAGACAGCTCTATTTTTCACTAGGTCGAAGCAGAAAGCTAATGGTACTTTGTTTTCTGCATGCTCCGTGTAGTGAAGTAACTTCCATCCCTGATCTAAAATTAGGATTGGGTTATTTACAGTTTGAGAAAGCATGGAAGAAATCTGCTCAATTCCTCCTCCCTCAAGCGCAATTCTAAATAAGATATTATGCATGTCTAATGTTTTTCTGTTCAATAAATCATATCTTCCAGATGCCTTTTCATTAATAATGGAAATTACATTCGATAAAGTATATTCGAAGGGCAATTCTAAAAGAGGTAAGCCATATTTATTGGCTTGATCAATCATGTTCTGCGGTAATTGTTTAAAGTAACGTTGCATCTTTATAACCAACCCGGAACAATTAATTTCTGAAAGCTCCTTAATGATTTGATTTTGTAATTCTTCATTATCCTTGAAAATATACCCCGTTGATAAAAGGAGTTCATTGGGAGAAAGCCAGTCGAAAGTATCTGGATTCTCCATAATATTGACAAACGAAATAATGTTATTTATTCCCTTTTTTCCTGCCACTATTTTTAATCCATCTATTGCTTTTATTTCGAATAAGTCTTTTATTGTCAACAATCTATTTCACACCTTTGACAAAATTAATTGTGCATGTTGCCTAAATGAATTTAAGCCTTTTTGGTTTTGGTAAACAATGACGATATTATGCATTCTATCTAAAATAAGTGATGTAAGGTTGAAGATTCTTCTACACCTGCTTTAATTTTAGCAATCAACCGAAATATATTAAACCCTGTGCAACCATAAATTAAGCAGTGGAAATAAGCCGGAATTAAAGCATTAAAAATTTTTCCTAAATAAAGGGGGCATTTAGGCATTTAACACAAGCATGCTCTATACTAAAGAATTTGATGTGCGAACATTCCAGATCAGAGGTGACTCTAGTGATATTTGCAAAATCTGGTGATGTTGATTTCATCCAAAGAGTAAAAAATTTGAAATTTAGCGGATTTGTCCATAGTACATTTAACAGAACGTTTAATATTTTTTGCCAGGAAAATAGTGAACTTTATACCATTGCATGCGGCCAGATGGATAATGGGCCCAATACGATCGTAATAGAAGCGGACTCTTTTGAAAAGCTGAATTTAGAAGTAAACGACATTGTCTACAGTAACCATCACATTCTATACATTGGAGATAAAATGGCTATTACGCTAGAAAGGGTCGAAAATTGGGAGAGTATTTTGCCAACATACCCTGAAGATTTGAATAGATTGAAAATCAATTTAAATAAGATGAAGAGTTATATTGACATTCATGGTAAAAGCGGAGGAATTAAGAAAGCATTATCCCAGACCCCTTTTGAAAAAGAAATGTCTAATCTGCTTGAAAAAAGAACAAATCTGCTTTTTAGTGAACTGTTAAAGAATCGAATGTCCGCTGCATTACAGCATGCGGTTTCATTAATAGGCCTTGGCCCTGGATTAACCCCCTCAGGGGATGATTTCCTAGTTGGATTATTTACGATTTTAAATATGAGGCACAGTCCATTCATTTCCGATCATTTTTTTTGTGAAGAAGTGGTCAAAAAGGCAAAAGACTTAACAAATGATATCAGCTTTATGGCGCTGAAAAAGGCGTCGGCCGGTCAGGTGAGGGAGTCTATAATTGTTTTAGTCAATTCCTTAATAAATGGTAAAGAAAATGAGCTTATTCTTGCTTTGAAAAATGTATTAAATATCGGTTCTTCATCCGGAACAGATATAGCCTTAGGGTTGATCTGCGGACTCGAAGTTAATCTATTTGCAGGAGGTAAAGTATGTCTGTACAAGCGTTAATCAAGCCAAACACGTATTTTGATTCAGTATCTTTAATGTCGTTGTCAACTAAAGCGAACCAAATTGAAGGTGTTGAACAAGCCATTATCGCAATGGGTACGGAAATGAATAAAGAGGTAATGAGGAATGTCGGTTTAATAACACCTGAAATTGAAGAAGCAAAAACAAGTGATCTCATTATTGTGGTAAAAGCTGCAACAGATGAGTTGTCTGAAAGCGCTTTCTTTAAAATCGAAGAATTATTCACTAAAAAGAATACTTCAAAAGGAAAAAGTGAAGTCAAATATTCAACTATTTCTTCTGCTGCGCAAAGTGTTCCGGAAGCGAATCTGGCCATTATCGCTGTAAATGGAGCATATGCCGCTAGAGAGGCAAGAAAAGCTCTTGAAAATGATCTGCACGTAATGATGTTTAGTGACAATGTAAATATCGAAGACGAAATTTCATTAAAGAAATTAGCTCATGAAAAAGGCTTATTAATGATGGGTCCTGACTGTGGTACAGCGATTATCGGAAATACAGCCCTCTGTTTTGCGAATGCAGTTAGAAAAGGAAATATTGGAATTGTTGCGGCGTCCGGTACTGGAAGTCAGGAAGTAAGTGTCCGTATCCACGAATTTGGCGGCGGTATTACTCAGTTGATTGGAACAGGCGGAAGAGACTTAAAAGAAGAAGTAGGCGGAATCATGATGCTTGATGGTATACAAGCACTTGAAGACGATGAAGAGACAAAAGTAATCGTTCTTGTTTCTAAGCCGCCTGCTCCAAGTGTGGAAGAAAAAGTACTTGCGAAAATTAAAACATGTAAAAAGCCTGTTGTTGTTTGGTTTGTTGGCGGTGATGAAGAGAAAATTACTGCAGCTGGCGGCCATTTTGCAAAAATGTCGAAAGAAGCAGCACTTAAAGCCGTTTTACTTGCTGGTGCTGACGAAAGCAAACTAAATAAGCGCGCGTTAAACATTCCGCTTATCGAAGAAGTTCGTACTAAATTAACACCTGAGCAAAAATATATTCGCGGTCTATTCAGCGGCGGAACACTTTGCGATGAAGCGATGCACGCTGCAATGGAGAAATTCGATAATGTCTACAGCAACCTTGCAAGAAATCCAGAGTATCGTTTAAAAGACAGATATACAAGCAGGGAGCATACATTCATCGACTTTGGTGACGATGAATATACACAAGGCAAACCGCACCCGATGATTGATCCTTCTACACGTCTTGAAAGATTTATGCAAGAAGCAAAAGATCCATCCGTTGGTGTGATTGTGATGGACTTTGTATTGGGCTATGGTGCACACGAAGATCCAGTTGGAGCATTTCTTCCAGCTATGATTGAAGCCAAACAGCTGGCCGAACAAGAAGGCAGACATTTAGAAATTATCGGATATGTTCTTGGAACAGAGATAGATCCTCAGGATATAGATGATCAAATTAACAAGTTATTAGCTGCAGGTGTAACACATGCCAGCAGCAGTCAAAATGCAGGGCTATTGGCTAGAGAATTTGTTGTGAAGGGAGAATAGCCATGAGTAAAATTAATGAACTTTTTAAAGGGAAACCACATGTAATCAACGTTGGAATTGAATCTTTCAAGGATGATTTAACACACCAAGGTGCTGAAGTCATTCATTTAGAATGGACACCACCTGGCCGGGGGAATCCTGAACTAATTGCAGCACTTGATAAGCTTGAAAAGCTAGCAATCTCTGTAAAAATCGAGGAAGCAAATAAACTAGCTGTTGAACGAATTATTCATTCTCAGCCTGTATTAATTGGCTTTGATCAAGCAATTAATTGTGTTCCTGGTATGACAAAAACGACGATCCTTCATGCCGGACCTCCAATCACTTGGGATAAAATGAATGGCCCAATGAAGGGGGCTGTAACAGGAGCAATCGTATTTGAAGGATTAGCAAAGGATATCGGAGAAGCTGCTGAGCTTGCTGCATCCGGTGAAATTACTTTCTCACCATGTCATGAACATAATTGTGTTGGCTCTATGGCTGGGGTCACATCTGCATCCATGTTTATGCATATTGTCGAGAACAAAACATATGGCAACATTGCTTACACAAACTTGAGTGAGCAATTATCAAAAATCCTTCGCATGGGAGCCAATGACCAGAGTGTTATTGACCGTTTAATCTGGATGCGCGATGTATTTGGTCCAATGTTAAGGGATGCGATGAAACTTAATCCCGATGGCATTGACTTGCGTTTAATGCTTGCACAAGCGCTTCATATGGGTGATGAGTGCCACAACCGAAATGTTGCAGGTACGACCCTTTTAATTCAAGCATTGACTCCATACCTAATTCAAACTAACTATACGACTGAGGAGAAAAAAGAAGTATTTGATTTCGTTGCAAGCAGTGACTATTTTTCAGGTCCTACTTGGATGGCAATGGCCAAATGTGCACTTGATGCGGCACACGGCATTGAAAACAGTACGATTGTTACCACAATGGCCCGTAATGGTGTGGAATTCGGTATCCGCGTTAGTGGTATGCCAGGAAACAGATGGTTTACAGGTCCAGCTCAAAAAGTTATTGGCCCAATGTTTGCAGGTTACAAACCAGAGGATTCTGGTCTTGATATTGGTGATAGTGCGATCACTGAAACATATGGCATCGGTGGATTCGCGATGGCAGCTGCTCCTGCGATCGTAGCATTAGTCGGTGGAACAGTTGAAGAAGCTATCGGCTACACGACAAAAATGAAGGAAATTACGACATCTGAAAACCCTAACGTAACGATTCCGTTACTTGATTTCATGGGAGTTCCATCTGGAATTGATGTTCGTAAAGTTGTTCAAACAGGAATTCTGCCGATCATTAATACTGCCATTGCCCACAAAGAAGCAGGAATCGGAATGATAGGTGCCGGTATCACCCATCCTCCAGTTGAAGCATTTGAAAAGGCAATTCTTGCTTTAAGTGAAAACATTTAATAAACGTATATAGTTCGTTGAAATGAGGCTGGTCCTAAACTGGTTTAGGACCAGCAAGGATATATTTTTGCTTTAATACAAAAACTAGTAGTTTGCTTTTTAAAACGAATTCAATTTATTTTCATAAATTGAATTCGTCTTTGGAAGAATAGCGGTGAAGAATTTTTTGGAAATTGAACCGTTTGGATCATATGTAAAGGAGAGTACTTATGGAAAATTCATCTTTAAATAAAGACCTTATTCATGCTAGTGATCGGGGAGAATATGCTGTTGTCGAACAGCTTTTAAAAGACGGTGCAAACGTTGATTTTAAAGATGCGGATGGTCGGACTGCTTTAATGGCAGCAACACAAAAAAATCAAGTTGCTGTTGCAAAACTATTAATTGAGGCCGGAAGTGATGTAAACACAAGAGATATTACCCAACTATCTCCGTTTATTTGCTCCGCAGCAAATGGATTTCATAAAATTTTGCGATTGATGATTGATGCGGGTGCCGATCTTAAAAGCGTGAATCGATTTGGCGGAACTGCTTTATTGCCTTCGAGTGAAAAGGGATATTTGAAAACCGTACAAATTTGTTTGGATGCCGGGGTTCCAGTAAACCATGTCAACAATTTAGGCTGGTCGGCCCTTCTTGAGGCAGTTATTTTGGGGAATGGAGGACGATTATACTCTGATATCGTTCAAACACTCGTAGATGCAGGTGCAGATGTTCATTTGCCTGATAGAGATGGTAAGTCATCACTTCAACATGCGGAAGAGCTCAATCATACAAGGGTAGTGGAAATTCTAAACAAAGAGTATGAAGAGAAGAGTGAATCTATTAAAATAGCAAAAACTCTTTATAAAGAGGGTAAGTATGAAAAAGCTATCTCAGAAATCGATAAAGCTCAAGAGAATGATAGTCAAAATCTTGACTTTTACTTCTATAAAGGATATTGCCTGCAAGAATTAAAGAGATATGAAGAAGCTCTAGATGAATACAACAGGGCATTAGCCATTGATCCAAATGATCTAGATTTTTACTTCTACACAGCAAATTGCCTAAGATTAATGAAGAAACCAGAGGAAGCTCTTAACGAGTATGATAGAGCTTGCAAACTTAACCCTAATGAGACTTTCTATCGCTACCATAAATCAAATTACCTAAGAGAGCTTGGCAGACATGAAGAAGCTGTTATTGTGATGAATAAGCTTCTAGGTCTTCAGCCGACTAGATATGATTTCTCCTTTCATAAAGCAAACAGTCTAAGATCGTTAGGTAAACATGAAGAGGCCATTGAAGCAATCGAGAATGCTATCGCAAATGATCCTACAAATCCTTTATATCAATTGCATAGGAACCAATCTCTGGAATTACTAGGTAAAAAAATAAAGTCAAAAACATTGGAGGTAAAATAATGGGGAAATTAGTTATTGTTGCTATTGGTGGAAACTCCTTGGTTAGAGGAAATGGACGTAACACGATTCAAGACCAATATGAAGCCGTACAAGAAACGGTAGTAAATATCGCAGATATGGTTCAAGAAGGCTACAATGTTGTTGTTACACACGGAAACGGACCACAGGTTGGATTTGAACTTCAAAGATCTGAAATTGCAAATGAAGTAGCTGGTATGCCTGCCATTCCACTTGTTAATTGTGTAGCGGATACACAAGGTGGTATTGGTTACCAAATACAACAGGCATTAACGAACGAATTTACAAAAAGAGGAATCAACAAAAAAGTTGCTACTGTCATTACACAGGTTGAAGTTAGCATGGATGATCCTAATTTTAAAGAACCGACGAAACCTGTAGGATCATTCTTTACGCTAGAGCAAGCTGAAGAGATGAAAAAAGAACATCCAAACTGGATTTTTATTGAAGATTCAGGCCGTGGTTATCGAAGAGTTGTTCCATCACCCAAACCAATTGATATTGTTGAAAAGGATGCTGTAAAGTCTTTGATCGATGATGGGTATGTGGTGATTGCAGTAGGCGGCGGCGGAATTCCGGTAGTTAAAACGAATAATAACACGTACGAAGGAATTGATGCCGTCATTGATAAAGATTTTGCTACAAGCCTTTTAGCAGAACAAGTCAATGCTGAGACTCTGATTATTACAACAGGTGTTTCAAGAGTTTGTATCAACTTCGGTAAACCTGATCAAAAGGCATTAGAAAAAATTTCTGTAGAGGAAACAAAAAAATATGTCCTTGAAAACCACTTTGCTCCTGGAAGTATGTTGCCTAAAATCGAGGCAAGTCTAAACTTCTTAGAAAAGAAGGGTACTAGAGTCATTATTACAAACCCAGAAAGCTTGAAAGATGCGATAAACGAAAACGCAGGAACTCATATTATTAAATAATTAATAAAAGCTACTATGAAAAGCAGCCAATCCTGTATCTAAAGCTGTTTTTTAGTTTTTTAGAAAGAGCTAATTGTTTTGATAAAAATATTTTCTATAAGGAGGGAATGTATGTCTACCAATAATGTTGATAATAAACTATTAGATCCAGAGTTTGAACACTCTCCTGTGCCAAAAGAGTATCGAAAAAGTTTATCTTCCGTAGGTGCAGTTTGGTTTGGTTTTCCGATGGTTTTGACAAGTGCTGTAATTGGTGGAATTATCACAGCCTCGATTGGATTTAAAGCAGGTGCCCTAGCGATGCTGATTGGTAACCTCTTATTGTTTCTCGTAGTAGGGTTACTAAGCCACGAAGCTGGCCGTACTGGAATGAACTTTGCCATGATTGCGCAAAGGTCGTTTGGGCGTTCAGGGTATTATGTTGTTTCTGGATTGCTTTCTACAGTCGTTGTCGGGTGGTTTGCTCTTCAGATAGGACTCACCGGGGCAACGATGCATGGATCCTTTGGTGCTAACCTGGTCTTGATGACACTCGTTGGAGGAATCCTGTATATAGCCATAACCTATATCGGAATTAAAGCATTGTCTATTTTAGGATGGATTGCCACACCAATGTATTTTTTAATGGCGATTATTGCGATCGTTCTCGCATTCAGGGCTGGTAATACGAATATTCTTGACTATCAACCTAGTGCAGGTGCGGGAGCTATGTCGTTTGGTGCAGCCATCACTTTGGTTTTTGCTGGATTTGCGGATTCGGGTACGATGACAGCAGACTTTACACGTTGGGCAAAAAATGGTCGTGAAGGGTTGCTATCAACCATTTTTGCCTTTCCAATCGGAAATTTTATTGCAGAACTTGTAGGTGGAATCGTCGT
The DNA here is from genome assembly GCF_016107705.1 of Neobacillus cucumis. The sequence goes on along the minus strand of NZ_JAEHGC010000003.1, from coordinate 82,596 downwards.
CGCCACTGGTGTTATTCCAAATCCTCAAAGTAACGGCGGGGATTTCATGAGAGTTTTATCAGGACATGGTCCGTTGCTAACGATCTTGGCTATCCTGTTTGTCTTTATCAATTTAGGATCTGTAGGTTCACATTGTTTGTATAATGGCGCAGTTGGCTGGTCACATATGACTGGCAAAAAAATGAGATTGGTGACAATCATAATAGGTATTATCGGTATAATAATCGCTATTTCTGGAATTTATAATGTTTTTTATAACTGGCTAGTTCTGTTAGGGGTCATTGTTCCACCAATCGGAACAATATTAATTATGGACCAATTCATTCTACGCAGGAAATTTAAGGACCAATCTCCTACTGTAATTGGTTGGAAACCGTTGCCCTTTATTACATGGGCATTGGCTTCAGCTATCGCACTTTTACTCAACTATTATGCACCACATTATTCAGTAGCTGTTTTTGGAATTCTGGCTACAGTCATGTTCTATGGTATAGGTAATTTAGTTGTTACCCGTGCTTCTGTTGCGAATTCCAAAATTGCAAAGCAGTAAAGTAGTGTTGGGGAGCACAAGGATTTTTTTAGGGTAGATAAGTAAATTTATTCTAAATAAAAAAGCCGATTTTTCCTTCTGATTAACATAAGGAAGAACGGCTTTTTTTTGTCCAGTTACTTTATTCGGATAAATGAATTTGAAGAAATTCAATTACCTGATTAAGTGCATCTTGAACAATTGGGTTATCAAAATCTTTTTCAAATACATGCTCTCCATTAGGAATTGTAATTAACCTGGTTTTTACTTCTTCTTTTATGAGGGAGGCTCTCATAAAAACAGATTGTTCGTATGGTACATCCGTGTCCTTGGTCCCGTGCAGCAATAATGTAGGCGGATAATCCTTAGTGATATGATAGATCGGGCAAAACTGGATGAGATTCTCTTTAGTAGGTGAATGAATACCTGTTATCTCCTGGACCCATTCACCTTGCTGCCTAGCATACAAATATAGGAGAAATCGCGTTTCAATAGACCCCTCTGTAATCATTTCATCTGAAACAAACTTTTTATAAAGCTCTTTTGGAACTATGTCCTTTTGTAGATAGAAACTGCTTGGTTTCGTTGCCCAATTGGCACTGATATCGCCATAGCCATAGAAGGAAACGATTGTGCGCGGCTTATTTTTAAATGTTCCTGTACACAAAGCAAGATAGCCCCCAGCAGAACCGCCAACAACAGCTATTCTTTTTGGATCAATCGAGAATTGCTTTCCCCCTTCTATCTCCAACCAGAGAAGAGCATCTTGCACGTCTTCAAGGATATCTGGAAGTTTAGATTCAGGTGCCAGCCTATAGTCAATAGAAAACAATGCAAAACCATTGTGGGTATAGAATTTTATCATTTCTTCATTAATATCTTCTCTAGTTCCCCATAATAGTCCGCCTCCATGGATATATATAATAACTGGAGCTTTTTCATGGTTGGCTGCATAGAAGTCTGCCTTAATAGTAAAACGGTCATCTTGTTTATAAATAACTGTATTTTTCATAGGATCACTCTCTTACTACGTTCTAGAGATGTTTGGGATTTTAGGATTTACGGTATCAAGTGTCCCTGACGACAAAGTGCCTTTATGCAGTACGGCAGCACGTTTTGGCAGCCGGGCAACGGCTTCGGCAGAACAGTTTGCAGGAACGAGTACTCCTGTTGCGTCATCGCCGACTTTTGGCCATATTTGTTTACCTGACTCATCTAAAGGAGTAATCCCGCCCGTTGCAAGGGAGAGAGCCCGAGAAAGGTTGTACTCGTTTTTCCATTCATACAGTTGTGCTGCAAGATGTGCCTTCTGCAGTATATCGCCGATTCCGAACGGATCCCAGTGATCGGTAATACTGTCATTGCCAAGCAGGACATTCACCTTCCGCTTTTGAAGCAGAGGAATGGGCATAACATCCTTGCCAATTGGAACAGAAGATGCAATGGAGATACCTAGTGATGCAAGTCGGTCCGCCGTTTCAAGGTCTGCACCTAGCGTAAGTGATGCAAGAGAGAAAGCGTGACTAATTGTGACTTTTCCCTGAAGACCAGCTTCTTCTGTCAAATCTGCTAGTCTTCGAATTGCTTTTAATCCCGTTTCTCCGCCTTCATGAAGATGGATATCAATACCTGCTTTGTAGTCTACTGCGATTTGAACCATGGTGTGTAGTGATTTTTCCAAATCACCGTCTACTAAAGTTGGATCTAGTCCGCCAACATGTGTAACCCCGAGCTTCATTGCATCACGTAAAAGTCCTTCAACATTTGAACGAAGCAAGCCATGTTGCGGGAAAGCGACAATTTCATGGGAAATTTTATCTGAATAGTTTGCTAAAGCGAGCTTTAGTTTCTCGAGGTTTTTAAGACCAACGGCTTGGTCAATGTTACAGTGGCTTCTGACATATGTAGTGCCATAGCTAAGAATAAGTTCAATTAATTTCTCTGCATGTTCCTGTGCGGTTGGGAGCAATTCCGGCAGTAAAGTCTTCTCCAACTCAATCATGTCGAAAATACCGCTTTTTCTTGTCGCTGCCGCTTTCCAAGGGCCTCCATAATAGGTTTTATCTAAATGAATATGCATATCCCTAAAGGCAGGAAGCAAGAGCATCCCTTTTGCATCATAGCAAATAATATCTTTTTCAAGATGGGAGTTTAAATCAAGTATTTTAGTAATCCTGCCTTTATCGACGCGAATGTTGCGAAAAACGGATTCGGTTGCGGCCACCTCGCCGTTTTCATATTTATAGCCGCTTTCCAATCGAACATTCAAAAGCATGTAGGTGCTATTTTTATCTGGTACCGTTATTTTCTGTATATGGGCATCATTATTTAAATTGTTATTTTCTTGTATCATCCAATAAAATCTCCTTTTGGGAATGTTATTTAAACTGAAAAAGACTGCTAGCGTGTAATTAGAATTTTTTTGTTTACCTAAATTTTAACAAATTTAATTTTAAAAGAAATGTTGGTATAAGTCATTGGTTACAAAAACTAAAATTTAGTGATCGTATATGTGCATGTTATACAAGGATTTTTAATTGAAAGTGAGTTTAAGAAATCAAACTAAAAAGTTAAGAATTTGGTAATGTTTTTTACATGGGGAGTTAAGTTCTGTCAGGTACAATCAATGTACGTCGACGAAATCATAAATTAAAAATTGAAATGAAATACTAAGTTATTGAGGTTTAAGTGCAAATTATTGAATTAGGGGATGAAAAAATGATCAAGAAAACAAAAATATTAACACCTTTACTTGGATTGTCGATAGCATTAGCAGGGTTTAGCGCAAGTACGCAAGCTAACGCAAATGAACAAAAGAATGTAATAAAAACAGTTCAAAATTTAAATGAAGAAAAGCCATCCGAAAATAAACTGTCTAAGGGCCAAAAAATGGCTAACATTCTTAGCAGCACAAATTGGCAAGGTACAAGAGTATACGACAAAAATCATCATGACTTAACAAAAGAGAATGCAAACTTCATTGGTCTTGCGAAATATGATGTGAAATCAGGAAGATATGAATTTTTTGATGCTAAAACGGGGAATAGCCGTGGCGATAAAGGAACTTTCTTTATCACCAATGATGGGAAGAAGAGAATATTAATTTCAGAATCGATGAAATATCAAGCTGTTGTTGACATGGTAAAATTAAATAAAAATGTTTTTACTTATAAAAGAATGGGAAAAGATGAGAATGGCAACGATGTAGTGGTATTCGTTGAACATGTACCATATAAAGGAAAGGAACTGTCTTTTACGGATCCAGACAAACAGTTGGACACTACTACAGGAGATATTGTTAAAAACGTTGATGGAGATAAAATTTTAGGCAGTACTCTTTGGCACGGAACAAGGGTATTAGATGAAAACGGGAATGATGTTACAAAATATAATTCAAATTTTATAAGTCTGGCAAAATTTGATGATAAGACGAATAAATATGAGTTTTTCAATGAAGAAACAGGACAAAGCCGCGGTGATTATGGCTACTTCGATGTAGTACACGAAAATAAAATAAGAGCCCATGTTTCCATTGGAGCTAATAAGTATGGTGCCGCTCTTGAACTTACAGAGCTTAATAAAAATAAATTTACGTATAAAAGAACTGGCAAAGACAAAGACGGCAAAGATATAACTATATTCGTTGAACATGAACCTTATCAAGGTGATTTTAAACCAAAATTTAGTTTTTAAAAACAGCTATTGAAATAATTGAATTTAAAACAAGGTTGTCTACAAAAAGGTGGCAACCTTGTTTCCTTTAAGGTAAATTTTAAAAAACTGTACCTCGGCAGGAGGCACGCTTATGTCCATTCGATGGCGACTATTCATTTCACATACAACGATGCTAATCGTGACGCTAGTACTTTTCTTAATAAGCGCTTTGTTGATTCCAGTGGCAATTACAGGTGATATTCGAAGTATAAAAGATTTGTATACACGCCAATATGCGCTTAAGCCTCTAACAAAGCCAGAGGAAAATGTATTTCTGGATGTTAAATATTTAGCGAAAAAACAGCCAAATCAATTGTTAAATCAAACCATGCTTAAACAATATGATCAAAAGTTAGATTCAGTTACCTCTGGATTAATCATCCGTAAAGGAGATAAAATTGTCCATTCTTCAAAAATTTTAAACTCTATAAAGGATGAAAAAAAGCTTCCTCCATTTGAACCGGAAAATATTAAAGTAAGAGACACCATCAGTATCGATCATCAATTTTTTTTATATGTAAAGTTCGATTTTTATTTTCCGAATCAAGAAAAAGGCAGTGTTATCATTATGAGGGAAGTAAGTCCATTTGTTGAGCTTTCGAGAAGCTTATTTCCATTAATATTCGGGCTATTATTTCTTTCATTAATTCTTGTAAATGGTTTATTAAGTTATTTTGTATCCAAGAGTATTATTAAGCCGTTATTTTCTTTGAAAAATGCAACAGAACAAATGGGTGAAGGGAATCTAAATGTTAAGATTGAGTATGACAGACAGGATGAGATCGGTCAGCTTAATTATGCATTTGACAAAATGAGGACAAAACTAAAAGAATCTATTGAACTCCAGCTTCAGTATGAGGAAAACCGAAAGGAGTTAATTTCGAACATCTCACATGATTTAAAAACTCCGATTACAGCGATTAAAGGGTATATTGAAGGAATCCAAGATGGTGTTGCGGAATCACAGGGGAAGATGGATAGATATCTTTCAACCATCAAACGAAAAGCCGCAGATATGGATCAATTAATTGACGATTTATTTCTATTTTCGAAACTTGATTTAAAAAAGATTCCCTTTTCCTTCGAGGACATTGATATCATCCGTTATATCTTCAATTTTATTGAAGAAATCGGTTTTGATTTAGAGGAAAAGGATATTAAAATTTTTGTGGAAAATAGGACAGAAAACGAAGTAAGGGTCATTGCCGATCGTGATAAGTTAAGAAGAGTTTTGTCGAATATAATTAATAACTCCATAAAACATATGAAAAAGGTAGAAAAGCAAATAGAGATTTATATTCAAGGTAAGGCGGATTTTGTAGAAATTGAAGTCCGAGATAATGGTTCAGGAATTGAACAAGAGTCACTCCCTTATATTTTTGAACGTTTTTATCGCGTTGATACATCAAGAAATAAATCAACCGGCGGGAGCGGTCTTGGACTTGCAATTTCAAAACAGATTATTACAGAGCATGGCGGCGATATTTGGGTGGAAAGTCAATTAGGGGTCGGTACAAGTATCTTTTTTACGTTGAAGAAGACAATTTAGAGTGGTGAATACATTGAAAAAAATTTTAATCGTTGAAGATGATCTTGATATTGGAGAATTACAACAAGATTACCTTGAGATTAATGGCTATGATGTTGAATTACAAACCTCTGGTAAGGAAGGGTTAAAACGTGCATTAAATAAAGAGTATGATTTATTAATCATTGATATCATGCTCCCGGAAGTGGATGGCTTCGAAATTTGTAAACAAGTAAGAGCTGTAAAGAATATCCCCATTTTAATTGTCTCTGCCAAGAAGGAAGATATCGATAAAATAAGAGGCTTGGGACTTGGAGCGGATGATTATATTATTAAGCCGTTCAGTCCAAGTGAGCTAGTTGCCAGAGTGAAGGCACATTTGGCAAGGTATGAGCGTTTAATAGGAAATATGGAAACAACAAAAAAAGAAATAAGAATCCGAGGACTTGTCATTGACGAAATGGCTCGGAAGGTTTATGTGAATGATAAGAAGATATCTTTAACTGCGAAAGAATTTGACTTATTGCTTTTCTTAGCTCAGCACCCAAATCGGGTTTTTAGCAAAGAGGATCTATTCGAAAGTATATGGGGAATGGATTCATCGGGGGATATTACCACCATTACGGTGCATATCAGGAAAATCCGCGGTAAAATTGAAAAAGACCCATCCAACCCTCAATATATCGAAACAGTTTGGGGAGCGGGGTATATGATGTCGGTTTGAGCTAGTTTTAACTTCAGTCGGAAATGCTCTAATAGTAAATCACTTTCTTTTATCCCTCTATATTATTGGGAAGAAGAAAGTGATTTATTTTCTCTTTCACGGAATTCTGTAGGAGATATTCCTACAATTCTGCGAAATAACGTACTGAAATAGTGCTGGCTGCTAAATCCGGTTTTCTCGGCAATATCCGATATCGTCCAATTTTTGTTCGTTATCAAAAATTGTTTGGCTGTTTGAATCCGATATTGGATTAGATACTCAGAAAAGGATACCCTGACTTCTTCATGAAATTTCCGGCTCAAGTATGTCGGATTAACATGCACCTGATTCGCAACAGTTAACAAGGAGATCTTTTCATTGAATTTTTCATGAATCAACTTTAGTGAACTGTCTATAAGACTGGAATAACCATTTTCTTGCTGTTTGTCCTTATATTTTGCTAGGACACTTAATAATTCACTTTCAATAATAGGCTTGGTTAAATAATCAACTACTCCGATTCGAATGGATTGTTGTGCATAGTTGAAATTCTGACAGGCTGTCACCATAATGATGTCCACTTCCTGATTGATTTTCCGCAATTCTTCTCCGAATTCCAATCCTGATTTTCCTGGAAGGTTTATATCTAAAAAAGCCAATTGGATAGAAAAATTCCGATTAATCTCATGTGCTTGGTTTGCATCGGCAGCTTTGTAAATCGTCCATTTGGGGCATTCTGATTGAAGCATATATTCCATTTGTTCCAATTCTAATGGCTCATCATCAACAATTAAAACATTCATTTCTTCAGACCCTTCTTTTAGAGATAAGAAAGCAACTTTTGCCCTTGATTGTCCAGCTCCAGAGCCTAGCCCCTCGAGGTCACAAGCCAATCCGTCCAAAAGGTTAAAGAACAACCTTTCAGCCGGCCTGTCTTGTACTTGTCGGGGCTGAGCAAGGCGCTTCCGCTTTTCGTTATTTTCACTAAATTTTAATCAAAATCAATATTTGAAGTAAATACAACGAGAGGATCTAGTAAAAATAGTTTAAAAAGTAGTATGAATTCTGAAAATATAAAAAATACCTTTTTTTTATAATTTAAATAGGTGCTGTACTCGTTCAAGGATATTTCTTGAACAAGTCTGAGAGGAAAAGGAGGCGGACCTATTTGATTGACTTACTGCTTATACATGGAACCGTGATCACCATGGACAAAGACAGACGAATTCTTCAAGATGGTGCAGTCGCCATAAATAAGGGAAGAATTTTAGCTGTAGATACAACAGAAAGGCTAATGGGAAAATTTGAAGCGAAAAAAGTGTTGGATTGTAGCCATCAGTGTATTTTACCAGGATTAATTGATGTTCATGGTCATGGCGGACATTCGATGTTTAAAACGATTGCAATGGAGAATATTGACTTTTGGATGCCAATTATGACAAATACGTATAAACATTTTGTAACAGATGATTTTTGGTATTACGAAGGTAAGCTTTCTGCTCTAGAACGATTAAAAGCTGGAATCACGACAGGTGTATCCGTTTTAGGTTCGATGCCGCGGTCGGATGATCCGATTTTTGCCATCAATCATGCAAAGGCTTATGCCGAAATCGGTGTCAGAGAGGTGGTTTGTACTGGTCCTTGCAATCCCCCTTGGCCGCATTTATTCAGCCGCTGGATTGATGGGAAAAGAGTAACTAGAGAAGTAACTTACGAGGAAGTAATCAAGGGTGCTGAAGCAGTTATCGAAGCATTGAATCATGCGAATCAGGATAAAACAAGGGCCTTTATTACACCATTTGTAATCGTTACTTCCGTAGATCCTTCCAGTCCAACTTCGCCGGCCCAGCTTTATGGATTAACGGATCATGACCGCTATCAAGCGAAAAAAATTAGAGAGATTGCGAGAAAATATAATACAAGAATACACTCTGATGCCTTTGGCGGAATGATTCATTTAGCCATTAAAGATAAGGAAAACGCGCTTTTAGGTCCTGATGTTCACCTTCAGCATTGTCGTGGAATTTCTTTTGATGAGGCAAAAATTTTAGCTGAAACAGGCACAAATGTGAGTGCCTCACCCGGATTTACACAGGTGCATGCACGTACACCAATCATCGAATTACTTGAACTGGGAGCGACAGTAGCCATTTCTACGGATGGGACTTCTCCATCCACGAGCTTCGATCTTTTTCAAGCAATGAGGAAAACTCAGTTTATTCATCAGGCAGCATTAAGGGACGAATATTATTTACCGCCTGGAAAACTATTAGAAATGGTCACGATCGATGCAGCGAAGTGCATAGGCTGGGATGATGAATTGGGGTCTCTTGAGGTTGGGAAAAAAGCAGATGTCATTACCGTCAATCTAAATCAGCCCCACCTGACTCCTGAATTTATGCATGTACATCGACTTGTCTATCAAGCTGTAGCAAATGATGTAGCACATACAATCGTAGATGGAAAATTAATCATGGAAAGGCGGACCGTTCTAACCGTTGATGAAGGTACGATTTTAAATGAGGCAAATGAAGAGGCGCGTTCCACAATCAAGCGTGCGGGACTTGAAAAATACATGCAGCCAACAAAATATTTTTGGGGACATGCAAGAGCCTATGTAGATGAAAAAAGATATAACGAGGAAGATTATGATTTTACTATAAAGAAAGGAGCATTTGAATGAAAACCAAACTAAAAGGAAAATATGTAATCGGATATGATGGATATGATCATGTCCTCCTTAAAAATGCGGAGGTTGTTTATGAAGATGATACCATCATCTATGTTGGGAAAAACTTTCCTGGAGAAGTACATGAAATGATTGACACTGGCAATGCAGTGATAAGCCCTGGTTTTATCGATTTAAACGCACTTGGGGATATTGACCACGATATCTTACACTTAGAGGCAAGTACGAAACGACAGAAAAACCTGCTATGGTCGGAACGTTATATCGAAAAGGGTCATCATGAAGTGATGACACAGGAAGAAGAAGCATTTAAATCCTTATATGCCTATTCACAGCTAATTCTTCATGGAATTACGACCGCCATGCCGATTACATCTGTATTTTATAAGAGATGGGCTGAAACCTATGAAGAAATTGCGGCAGCTGCTCAGCATGCAGGTAACCTAGGACTTAGATTATATATCGGGCCAAGTTATCAATCCGGGATTCGAGTGGTTCGGCCTGATGGAACGATAAAGCTTTACTGGGATGAACAAGCAGGGAGAGAGGGTTTACAAAAAGCGGTAAAGTTTGTTGAGGAATTTGATGGTGCCTTCGATGGCTTGGTAAGAGGGATGCTTGCACCGGAACGAATTGAGTGCCAAACAGCAGAGAGCCTAAAACAAACAAAATACTATAGTGAAAAGCTTGGGATTCCCATAAAACTTCATGCTGCTCAAGGAAGTTTTGAATATCATACAATTGTAAAAGAACATGGAGTCACGCCTATTCAATTTTTGTATAATCTTGGTTTCTTAGGTTCACAAACGGGAATTCCACATTCACATTTTATTTCCGGATATAGTGAAGCTATGGCTGGCCAAGGGGACGATTTACGTTTATTAAAAGAGACGAATACAACAGTGATTCATTGTCCCTTAATCATCGGCAGGCACGGTTCAGCACTAGAAACTTTTGCAAAATATAAACGGGCTGGAATCAATTTGGCACTTGGAACTGATACGTTTCCACCTGATATGTTTCAAAATATTAGAACCGGCAGCATGCTGTCCCGGATACAGGAAAGGGACGTCGAGGACTCCTCCTATGCAGATTTTTTTCGTTCTGCCACTCTGGGTGCTGCTAAGTTTCTTGGTAGGGAAGATCTTGGCCGCATTTCTGTTGGAGCGAAAGCGGATATCATTGCCATTGACTTAGATGGATTTCATATGGGAGTTTTAGATGATCCGATTCGAACCATGTTTGTAAGCGGGACAGGTAGGGATGTTAAATTATCGATTATCAATGGCCGGGTCGTAATGAGGGACCAAAAGATTCCGGGAATTGATTTAACTGAAATCAAAGGCAAGGGACAAAGCTATTTTGACAAAATGAAAAAAGGATATTTAGAAAGAGATTATCAACAGCTGCCCGAAACTGAATTGTTCCCAGCTTCCCTTAAAATTGTAGAATCTATCTGATTAAAAAGTAGTAAAGATATTGCAAATTTAAGTAAAGATATTTGAAATAAAATCGTCAGAATATTTTTTATAATTAGACAAACGCCAATAAAATAAAAAAGGGGCTATGTCTAATGAATGTAAAGAAAGTGTTAGGAAAGTTTTTTCTCGTTTTGTTGATGGCCATTATGATTGCTGGCTGTTCAACAAATAAGAATGTAAGCACAAAAGGAAATGAAACGAGTAAAGCTTCAACTGAAGGTAAAACATTAGTGATTGCGCGTCTATCAGACGCAGAAAATTTAGACCATCAGTTTATGTCAACGATCAATGCAGCAAGTGTAACTCATGAAAAAATTTACGAGGGATTGGTTGGAAGAGATAAAAATTCAGAAATTCAGCCATTACTTGCGGAAAAGTGGAAACAGCTGGATGATACAAAATGGGAGTTTTATCTTAGAAAAGGCGTTAAATTCCATGATGGTTCACCATTTAATGCACAGGCTGTTAAAGCGACATTTGATCGGTTATTAGATCCAAAAGTTGCCTCACCAAGAGCAGTTGTATTTAAAATGGTAAAAGAAGTAAAGGTCGTAGATGATTATACGGTTCAATTTATCTTAAAAGAGCCATTTTCACCATTGCTTTCTATTTTGGCCAATCATGAAGGAGACATTATCAGCCCAAAAGCAATTGAGAAATATGGGAAAAAAATTATTCAAGAACCAGATGGAACCGGTCCTTTTGCCTTCAAATCTTGGACACCTGGGCAGGAAATTGTTTTAGTTAAAAACAAGAATTACTGGGGAACACAACCAAAGATTGATAAAGTCGTATTTAAGGTAGTTCCTGAAGAAACTACAAGAGTCTCCATGCTAGAAACAGGCGAAGCGCAGATTGCTGAACCGCTTTCAGTTGAGATGATTGACACGGTAGAAGGTTCACAAGCATCCGAAGTATACCGCAGTGAAGGGTATGGAACCGAATATATTGGTTTTAATGTTAAAAAGAAACCTTTCACAGATGTCCGTGTACGAAAAGCAATTGCACATGCCATTGAAATGGATTCCATTATCAAGGGGGTCTATAACAATGTAGGAAAAAAAGCCAATTCCCTCATGGGACCAAAGGTGTTGGGCTACAGTCCCGATTTAAAAGCATATGATTACAACTTGAATGAAGCGAAGAAATTACTTGCTGAAGCGGGATATCCAAATGGATTTGAGACTACTTTACTAACAATGGACGACAAACAAAGAATAAATCTTGCTGAAGTTGTTCAATCTCAATTAAAAGGAATTGGGATTAAAGTGAAGGTTCAGGTTATGGAGTATGGTACCTTTGTTCAACAAGTAAATAAAGGAAATTCAGAAATGTTTATTCTAAGCTGGAGAAATGCAACCGGGGATGCAGACTATAATCAATACAATTTAATGCATTCCGCTTCACAGGGACCGGCTGGGAATACATTCTTTTATAGTAATAAACAAGTTGATAACTTAATTGACGCAGCACGCAGAGAAAAGGACGAGCAAAAACGAATCGAACTATACAAAGAGGCTCAAGAATTGGAAATGAAGGATGCTCCATATATTCCGGTAAGGGTAATTGAAAATGTTGCCGCAGTTGCTAAGAATGTGTCAGGCTTTTCGATTAGTCCATCTGGTTATTTGGAAATAAATGATGTAACGATTAAATAAGCAGTGGATAAAAGGGATATTCCAAATAGGTATTCCCTTTTGTCTTGTCTTAACGAACAAAGGAGAATGAATATGAACAGCAGTTATTGGTTAATGAATGCGAGATTAGAAGTTGGCTTTAAAAACGAGAATGGAAGAGTAATCGGTACAGAAACTGAAACTTTCAATTTATTCATTACGGATGGAAAAATCTCTAAGATTGTTAAGGCCGGGGAACCACTTTCAAATCATTTACCAACGAAGGATGCAAAGGGATTGTTATTGCTCCCATCGTTTATTGAAAAGCATGTTCATCTAGATAAAACCTATATGGGTGAAAACTGGAGGGCATGCATCCCGGCCAAAGGTGTAATTGAACGCTGTGAAATCGAAAAGGAGATTTTGGCATCGATTCCATCCAGTACAAGGGAACGCGCGGAAGCCTTACTAGAGGTATTACTGGCTTCAGGCTCCACACATGTAAGAACTCATGTAGACATTTATCCTGAAGTGGGGATTCAAAACTTAGAAGGAGTTCAATTAGCATTAGAATCGTATTCTAATAAACTAAGTTCCGAAATTGTTGCCTTTGCTCAACATGGCTTGCTCCGTCCAGGTACAATTCAGCTAATCAGAGATGCAGTACGAAATGGTGCAGGGATCGTTGGCTCGGTGGATCCAGCAACGGTGGATAACAATATTGAAGAATCATTAGTTCAGTTAATGGACATTGCAGTTGAGGGTAATGCGGATATCGATCTCCACTTACATGATCCCGGTCACTTAGGAACTTTTACGATGAAACGGCTTGCCTATTTAACAAAGGATGCTGGCTGGGAAGGAAGAGTAGCGATCAGTCATGCTTTTGGACTTGGGGATGTATCGACAGGAGAAGCGTATGAAGTTGCGCAAATTTTGAAAGATGCCGGTATTTCTATTGTAACTAGTGTTCCAATTGGCCGGGCGATTCCTCCAGTTAAATTGTTAACAGAGTGGGGAGTAGAAGTAGCAGTAGGAAACGACAATATTTATGATTCATGGTGGCCAACAGGAAACGGGGATGTTCTTGAAAGAGCTGGACGCCTATTGGAGTATTTTAGATGGACAGATGAGGTATCACTCTCTCAGGCGTTGAAATATATAACCGGCGGGATAACTCCACTAAACAAAGAAGGTAACCAAGTTTGGCCAAAGGCAGGAGATGCGGCTAATATGGTTCTAATCGATGCCAGCTGTTCGGCTGAAGCAGTAGCAAGACGATCAAAAAGATCCGCAGTATTTTTTAATGGGAATCTTGTCTCTGGTTCATTAAATTAACAAACTCACTACATTCAATTATAATTTAGTTTTATGAAAAAGGATCTCTGGGAGCCCCAGATTTCCTTTTTCATTTATTAAAAGTAAGGACTGGTAAATGATGATTCGAAATTATCTTCTTTTGTTATTCTGTGTTACTTGCTGGGGCAGTAATTTTATATTCGGAGCGATATTGGTAAAAGAATTCTCTCCAATGCTTCTTTCCGCTTTAAGGGTATTTTTTATTGCGATTTTTATTGCGTTATACGCACTTAAATGTAAAAAATGGAGCAGGATTGATCGAAAAGACTGGCGGTTTTTTATTTTATTGGGGTTGGTCGGTGTATGTATAAACCATTGGACCTTTTATGCTGCACTTGAAACAGCCGATCCGACAACATCCGCTATAATACTAGCCTTAGCCCCTATTATAACGGCTTTATTAGCTTCCGTTTTTCTTGGGGAAAAACTTACATTAAATTTATCAATCGGGATGCTTATTGCTTTTATGGGAGTTTTCTTTGTGATTACAAATGGAGATCATCTTCATTTTTCAATTGGCATTGTATGGATTTTTATTACGATGCTATCTTTTTCCATTTCAATGATTATGGTAAAAAAGCTAACGGAACGCTATCATTCCATTACCATCACTGTATATTCTACAATAATCGGTTTTAGCAGTTTAGCTCCAGTTGCCCTCACGACGGAATCTCCCCTTAAGATGAGCAGAGATTATGGTCCGTGGATGTTATTAATTATGACTGCCATCCTCATGCATGGAGTTTGTACGTTAATTTGGAATAGCCAAATTGAAAAGGTAGGGGCTTCAAAGGCTTCATTGTTTATGAATTTGGAACCTTTTATTGCAATGATTGTCGGCCTGATTGTTTTAAAAAATAACATTACACGCTCGCAAATTTTAGGTTCTATCTTAATCATTATCGGGGTAATAATCGCAACACAGTTAAAGGATAAACTGGTTAACAAAGAAAACAGCTTGGTAAATTACCAAGAATACGTAGATGCTATTAAGAATCTGAAAAGACATAAAAGAGAGTACTGAAAATATCAGTACTCTCTTTTATAACTACGAAGAAGGTTTCATTTTATGGATAAGTAATGTAGAGATAAAATGGATTAAACAAATACACAATGGGACAAATAAACTAATCCATATCGATTGAAAACTACCTACAGAGGGCATGAAGAGAAAGCCTGCAATGGTCCCAAACAATGCTGCGAAAGGAATGATGGCAGGAAGCGTTTTTTTACTTAGAATAATATAAAGCATTGGTATAATGACGGATGCATAAATATTACCAAAGAAAAATAACAATTCAATTGGTTTTGGCGGCAAGATGCTTACAACTATTAACAAAATAAGACAAATTGAACCGGAAAAAACATAAGTCCATTTCCATTTTGTATTTTCGGTTTGCTCACGAAAATATCCGATCATGTTTCGAACCATCAATACTGTAACTGAATGTAATCCTGAACTTAAGGCGGACAAAATGACACAAAAACAAAATAGTATAAACAACACAATTAAAAGGTTTGATTGAATTTTATTAACTAACTCCAACAGGATTGTATAAATATTATTGAAACCCCTTCCGAAAATGGCAATAAAAATCAGAGTCGATATTGAAAGGGGAATCGTTGCCCATAAAAATCCTGTAAGAGTGAAGGTTATTCGAACTTTTTCTTTCTGGATGATAAATAACCTCTGCCATGTAGCACAATCGATTAAAGCTTGACCTATCCCAATAATGATTGCGGCAAGAAAAAACCAAATGGCATCATAATTTTTAAAATATAACAAATAGGGGTGATATAGCTTAATCCCATCGTAGACAGGGTAGACACCTTCTTGGATGAAAAAATAGACGGGAATAACAATGACAGCTCCGAAAACAAGGGTAATCGTCACACCGGAAAGTCGATGGAGCCATTGCATTCCGCCTATACCGCTAAATAAAAAACAAATAAATAAAAAGATAAGCAATCCGATGAAAATAGGAAAGGGAAAGAGAAGATGTAAGAGGATCCCTGCCCCCAATGCCTGGATAAAAATTGAATAGAGGTTTGCTATAAATAATAATACCATCATAATCCAAAAGCCGGTTGGAGATAGTTTCGATTGTAATACATCACCAATTGTTTGATGTTCTCTGTAATCGGCACAAATTTTTGGGGCAAGAAATCCGAAAAAAATAAGTGCAAAAGCACCCATTAATGAATAAACGACTACTCCGGAAAGCCCGTATTTCATCAATGATTCCGGTGAGGATAAAATCGTATTCCCTGTTACCCAACGAGCGAGGAGAGTTACAATCCCATAGCCAACACCAAGTTTGACTGTACCTGCAATATATATATGATAGTTTTCTTTATTCAATCCTTAAATCTCCTTTAAACGATAATCACGTGGTGATTTCCCCGTCATTTTACGAAACATTTGGCTAAAATAATGCTGACTATTAAATCCACATTTCTCTGATATTCCATTAATACTCATATCAGGACATTCAATTAACATTTTTTGTGCTGCTTTTAAACGAACCTCATTCAAATATTCTGAAAATCCCATTCCAACTTCTTCTTGAAACTTGCGGCTTAAATAGGCAGGATTTATATGGATTTTTGAAGCTAAATAATGTAAAGTCAGTTTCTCATTAAATTCGCTTTGAATAATTTGAACGGCTTGATAAATAGGGTCCGAATAACTGCCAATTCGCTCGTATTTTATAAGAATTTTATAAAGTTCCTCCTCAATTACAGGTTTTGTAATATAATCAACGACACCAAGTCTAATGGATGTCCGGGCATATTCGAAATCTTGGAAAGCCGTTACGATGATGATATCGAGCGTATAGGTTTTGGATAATTCTTCTGCTAACTCCAACCCAGTTTTCCCTGGCAGGTGAATATCTAGAAATGCAAGGGTTATATTATTTGAGTGCATGATTTGGATGGCTTGAGATGCATCTTGTGCCTTGAAAAGATTCCATGACGGAAACTTATTACTAATTAAATATTCCAATTGCTCTAATTCCAATGGTTCATCGTCTACAAGTAAAACATTCATGGGGGGTTCCTCCGTTTTCTTACATTTCCTCCAGGGACTTAAATGGGAATATGGCGGTAACGGTTGTACCGTCACCAGTATTTGATAACTGAATTGCAGTATGTTCCTTAGGAAATAAAATATTGAGCCTTTTTTCAATATTACCTATTCCTAAACCCCCTTCATTTTTCTGAAATTGTTGAGCTAGATTAGTGGAGTTGTTCCATACTGACACCAGAACATTGTGATCCTTTTGAACAATATCGATTTTTAAAATAGCTTCTCCGGGAATTTTCTCGAAAGAGTGTTTAAATGCATTTTCCACAAAGGTTTGAATCATAAAAGGAATCATTACTGCCTGTTTTACATTCGGTTCAATGGAAATATGAAATTTTAATCTGTCTCTGAAACGGACTTTTTGAATTTCCAAATAATATCCTGTATAAATTAATTCCTCTTCGATTGTAATGATTGATTCATTCTTTTGGTATTTGTATTTTAGTAATTTTGAAAGGGTTTCAATCGAGTTGATTAATTCCGTCTTTCGATCAAGCCTTGCTAAACTTAAAATGGAATTCAGTGTATTAAAAAAGAAATGCGGCTGTATTTCTTGATTTAATTGATTATAGAGCGCAGTTTGCAGCTCTCGTTCAAGAGCAATTTCTCTTGTTTGTTTTTCTAAAAGATCAATTCGTTTTTCAAAAATAATTAAAAAGAGTAATGTGAAGGCACCTAATAATGGTGCTAATATACACAACATAATATAGATGGAGAAAGCATCTATGGTTAGCATTTACAACATTCTCCTTTAGAGAATACAAAAAGAGAGCAAGAACTCTCTTTTTTAATTTTAATATTATTTTATAAAATAAAAACCTTCTTGCAAATAAGGTGAATCTATTTAATGATGGAATTCCTCCGCGAAATGACAGCTGACGTAATGGTTTTTTTTCATTTCCCTAAGGGCTGGTTCCTCTGTTTTACATTTACTTGTAGCAAACGGACAGCGTGTATGAAAACGGCACCCTGTTGGAGGGTTAATAGGTGACGGAACATCTCCCTTTAGAAAAATCCTTTCCTTTTTGATCACCGGGTTTGGGACAGGAATAGCTGATAATAATGCATTTGTGTAGGGGTGCAGCGGTGAATCGAATAAATCTTTTTTCTCTGCAATTTCTACGACTTTTCCTAAATACATAACCATTACCCGGTCAGAAATATGTCTTACAACACTTAAATCGTGTGAAATAAACAAAAAGGTAAGATGGAATTCCTTTTGCAATTTTTTTAACAAATTTAGAATTTGCGCCTGGATAGAAACATCTAGAGCTGAAACTGCTTCATCACAAATGATTAATTTAGGGTTTACCGCAAGGGCTCTTGCTATGCCAATCCGCTGGCGCTGTCCACCGCTGAATTCATGCGGATAACGATCAAGTGCTTCAGGCGGCAGTCCGACATAATTAAGTAATTCAAGCATCCGTTCCATTCTTTTTTCTTTAGGGACTACTTGTTGAATCACCATTGCTTCATTCAGTATTTGCTTGATGGTTTGGCGCGGGTTAAGGGATGCGAACGGATCTTGGAAAATAACCTGAAGATCGCCGCGTAATTTTCGCATTTGGCTTTTATTTAATTCTAGGACGTTGCGGTCTTCAAAGTAAACTTTTCCCCCTGTTGGTTCATCCAACCGAAGGATCGCCCTGCCTGTAGTTGATTTGCCGCATCCAGATTCACCGACAATACTTAAAGTTTCTCCTTCATATAAATGAAAGGAGACATCATCGACGGCCTTTACATAGGATTTTGGTTTGAACAGTGAGTCTGTTTTAACCGGAAAATATTGCTTTAGATGCTCCACTTGTAAAAGAAGTTTTTTGTCCGCAGTTGCCGCCATTATTACATTACCTCCTCTTCTTGGAGCTGATCGGTCCATTGATCTGTAAATTTCCAGCAACGAACTTTCACATTGTCTTCTAGTTCAATCAAATCAGGAAGTTTTGTTTCACAAAGAGGCTGCCTGAATGGACAACGTGATGCAAAACGGCAGCCTTCCGGCATATTGTATGGGCTTGGTACCGTACCCTCAATGGTCTGCAACTCATCCCGGTCTTCATGAATCTTTGGCAAGGATTCCAGTAATCCCTGTGTATAAGGATGTTGTGGATTGGAAAAAATCTTTTCCGTTGGTGCATGCTCGACAATATTCCCTGCATACATCACGGCTACTGTATCACAGGTTTCAGCGACAACCCCCAAATCGTGTGTAATCATAATAACACCCATCCCGAGTTTGGTTTGAAGGTCCTTAATTAGTTCTAAAATTTGCGCTTGAATGGTTACATCCAATGCAGTTGTCGGCTCGTCAGCGATTAATACTTCTGGTGTACAGGCAAGCGCCATCGCAATCATGACCCGCTGACGCATTCCTCCGCTTAGTTGAAACGGTTCTTGTTTTGCGCGTTTTTCGGGAGAGGGGATTCCAACCAATTTAAGCATCTCAACAGCCTTATTCCAGGCCTCTTTTTTCCCCATTTTTTGATGAAGCCTGACTGCTTCAGCTATTTGTTCCCCAACACTAATGACCGGATTAAGGGATGTCATTGGTTCCTGGAAAATCATCGAAATTTCGTTGCCACGAATCTTACGCATTTCCGATTCTGAAATATTAACTAAATCTTTTCCTTTAAAAAGGATAGAGCCACCGGCAATTTTTCCTGGAGGAGAGGGAATAAGTCTTAATAGTGAAAGGGAGGTCATACTTTTTCCGCATCCAGATTCACCGACTATTCCCAATGTCTCTCCTTTATGAAGGGTAAAGTCAATTCCATTCACAGCTTTACTTATTCCTCGTTTTGTATGGAAATGAGTTTTAAGCCCTTTAACTTCTAAAATAACATCCTTTTTTTCTTTCAAATCGATTCACCACCTATTAATTTAGTTCAATCCGTTTATTAAAAAAGCGATAGAAAATATCGACGAATAAATTGACCATTACAAAGATCAGGGAGGCAAATAGAACCCCGCCTTGAACCATTGGTAAATCTCGCATTCGGATCGCATCAACAATCATTCTTCCCAGGCCGTTTATAGCAAAAATGGATTCTACCAGGACTGTCCCTCCCAATAATGAACCAAATTGCAGACCTACAACGGTGATGACTGGAATCAGTGCATTTCTTAAGGCATGTTTATAAATAATGACTTGTTCCCGTAATCCTTTAGCGCGAGCAGTCCTAACATAATCTTGACGAATAACCTCAAGCATACTGGATCTTGTCATCCTTGCTACGATAGCAGCTCCGCCTGCTCCTAGTGTAACAGCTGGGAGGATAATATTTTGCCAGCTTTCCCAGCCAGCAACGGGCAAGATTTGTAGCTTAACAGAAAAGAAATACATGAGCATTAACCCTAACCAGAAGCTGGGTAATGATATTCCAAGTAAAGCAACAATCATTACACTGACATCTGTCAGCGTGTATTGTTTAATAGCAGAAATAATTCCGGAAATCATTCCCAAAATGATTGTAATGACGATACTATAAAAAGCAAGTTCCATTGTAATAGGAAGTCTTACTAAAATTTCATCCAGCACAGGCCGGCTGTTTTTTAATGAAACACCAAAGTCTCCATGGAAAATATTAATCAAGTAATCAAAATATTGAATATATAAAGGCCTATTTAAGCCTAGTGATTCACGAATCCCCGCAATGGTTGCTTTGGAAGCACCCTCTCCTGCGAGTAATACGGCAGGATCTCCTGGGACCATCTGCATGATTAAAAAGACAACAAGGGTTACTCCGATCATGACAGGTATGGTTTGAAATAATCGGCGGATTATAAACATTAGCATGGATTTGTCAGTCCCCTCTTAAAAGAATTTTTATTTTTTCATCCGTGGATCAAATGCGTCTCGTAAACCATCTCCAAAAATATTAAAGCCCATTACTAGAATTGAAATAGCGAGGCCCGGGAAAAGAGCCATAAATGGGGCAGAAAAAATGAAATCCCGTCCATTACTAAGCATTGTTCCCCATTCAGGTGAAGGAGGCTGAGCGCCAAGTCCTAAGAAAGATAGACCTGCAGCTGAAAGAATAGCTGTGGCAAGCCTTAAAGTTCCTTGAACAATAATTGGCGACAAAATATTCGGGAAAATATGTTTGGTGATAATGGTAAAATCATTTGCTCCTAAGGAACGAATCGCATCAATATATTCTAAGCGTTTGACTTCAAGTGTCGAACCACGAACGATTCTTGCAAATAGAGGTACGGAGAAAACTCCAACTGCGATTGTAACATTGATTAAACTAGGTCCGAGGGCACTAATGATGGCAAGAGCGAGTAAGATTCCAGGGAATGCAAGCATTACGTCCATGATGCGCATAATAATCGTATCCACCCACTTGCCATAGTACCCTGCAATAAGTCCAAGAATAATTCCAAAGAATGCACCGAAAAGAACAGCCGCAAAACCCACACCCATTGATAAACGAGAGCCATAAATAATTCTGCTTAATATATCTCTGCCTTTATCATCTGTTCCCATCCAGTGATGCTCGGAAGGAGGTAGAAGCTTATGTGGTAAATCAACTTTATATGGATCAAACGGTGCAAGTAATGGAGCAAACAAAGCAACTAAAATATAGAAGATAATAATGAATGCTCCGACCATTGCCGCTTTATTATCCATTAACAAGGAAAGCGAATCCTTCCATTTGGATGATTTCTGATAGGCAACGGTTTGTTTCAAGTTAACGGTTTGTCCGGTTTTAACTTCAACTGACATAAAATTCCCCCCTGAAATTCATTGTTATATTAATAATGTGTTTTACCACTGATTGCCTCCTCTCTCTGCCTCCTTCTTTTTTTGCAAAAGAATTATTTTCAAATTATCAAAGTTTTAACGAATGTAAAATATTTTTTGAGACAGTTGTCAAAATATTTTAAAAACATGTAAAAATTCTGTAAATATTCAATTTATTATTCTTCTATAATTCAATTAAGCGCTAAGAAGGATTGCTAGAAAAGTTAACATGCATGGAACATTCAAATTCTTACAAAAAGGGGAGAAGGAAATGAAGAAGAAAAAATCAATCTTCAAAAACGGTATGTTATTCGTTTTAATAGGATTAGTCCTATTGTTTACACAGGCATGTTCAACAAAATCAAACACAGAAAACAAACCCGGCAGTAAATCTGAGGCAGCAAAAGAAGGAGGGACTTTAACCATTGTTCGTCTTTCCGATGCGACAAAGCTGGATCCGCAGTTTATTACCGATATCCCATCAAATAATGTTATCTATCAAAAGGTGTATGAAACATTGGTTGTACCCGATAAGGACATGAACATTCAGCCATTACTGGCGGAATCTTGGAAAGTTATAAATGATAAGACGTGGGAATTCAAGCTGAGAAAAGGCGTAAACTTTCATGATGGTACACCATTTAATGCGGAGGCAGTAAAGGCAACTTTTGATCGATTGCTGGATCCAAAGGTTGGATCGCCTTCCCGTGCAAAATTCGAAATGATTAAAGAAGTAAAGATTGTAGATGATTATACCGTTCAGTTAGTGCTTAAGTATCCATATGCACCATTATTGTCCATTCTTGCAAGTAGTGAAGGAAGTATTATCAGTCCGAAAGCGATAAAAGAAAATCCGGAAAAGCTGTCAGAACACCCAGTGGGTACAGGTCCATTTGTTTTTGAAGACTGGAAATCCGGTCAGGAAATATCTCTAAAGAAAAATGATAAATACTGGGGTACAAAACCAAAGATTGATCGTGTAGTCTTTAAGGTTGTTCCTGAAGATTCAACACGTTTAGCAATGATTGAGACAGGTGAGGCACAAATTAATGACCAAGTTCCTGTTACGGAGATTGAACGAATCGAAGCGTCTAATACGATGGGCTTGTATCGTACAGATGGACTTGCAGTCGAATATCTTGGTTTTAATGTAAAGAAAAAACCGCTAGACAATGTCAAGGTTCGTAAGGCGATCAGTCATGCGATTGAGAGAGAAGCGATCATTAAAGGGGTTTACAACAATGTTGGAACCCTTGCCAACTCCGCAATGAGCCCAAAAGTGTTCGGGTATAGTAAGAATGTAAAGCCATATGATTATGATATTAATGAAGCGAAAAAATTATTGAAGGAAGCTGGATATGAAAAAGGGTTAAAGTTAACCTTGCTAACAAGTGACCGTAAAGAGCGTATTAATATGGCAGAGGTCATTCAATCCCAGTTAAAAGGAATTGGGGTTGATGTAAAAATTCAGGTTATGGAATATGGTGCTTATATTGACGTAATAGAAAAAGGTACGTTTGATATGGCGATTGGCGGCTGGGGAAATGCTACCGGCGATGGAGACTATAATCAGTACAATCTATTCCATTCTTCATCACAAGGCCCTGCCGGAAATACTTTTTATTATAGCAATCCAGAAGCAGACAAGCTTATCGTAGCAGCGCGCCAAGAAATGAATGAAACAAAACGGAAGGCTCTTTACGAGAAAGTTATGAAAATAGAATTGGATGACGCTGTCTATGTACCAATCCGCAACTATGAGCACATTGCCGCTTATAGCAAAAATATCAATGGTTTCTGGATGAATCCAGCAAGCTATTTAATGATTAATGATGTGACCGTGAAGTAATCATCATCTGAGGCACTTACCTTATTGATAAGTGCCTCTATTAGTATTTTAAGAGAAAGATATAAAATTAGGAGGAATGGAAATGAAATCTTATTGGTTAAAGAATGTTCGTCTCGAAAAAGGATTTATTTTTGAAGAAGGACGAATTGCTGGAACAGAAACGGAAATTTGTCACTTGAAAATTGAAGACGGAAAAATTGCTGAAATCAGCTATTCAGCACCACTCCCTGAGGAAAACCAGGTTAATGCCAATGAAAATCTTCTATTACCCTCATTAAGAGATATGCATATTCACATCGACAAAACCTATTACGGTGGCCCTTGGAAGGCTTGTACCCCGTTAACGAAAGGGATTTTTACAAGATTAGAAGAGGAGAAGGAACTGCTGCCAAAATTATTGTCAACTGCCGGGGAACGGGCAGAGAAAATGATTGAACTTCTCCTCCAAAATGGTCACACACATATCCGAACTCATTGTAATGTAGACCCGGTCATAGGGTTGAAAAACTTAGAGGCAACTGTCAATGCCCTTGAAAAATATAAAGATGTTTTAACCTATGAAATTGTTGCCTTTCCACAGCATGGATTGTTAAAGAGTGATTCTGTTCAATTAATTCGTGATGCCATGCGAAATGGTGCTACCCTAGTTGGCGGAGTTGATCCTGCAACGGTAGACCGGAATATTGAAAAATCACTTGAAACCATTTTTGATATTGCTGTAGAAGCAGGTAAAGGGGTGGATATTCATTTACATGATCCTAATAGTTTAGGCGCGTTTACCTTTGAAAGAATGGCTCATTATACGAAGAAAGCAGGAATGAAAGGGAAAGCGACCATCAGCCACGGTATCGCCTTAGGTGATTTACAAGGAAATGCACTTGAAGAAACGGCTGCAATGTTGAAAGAGCAGAATATTGATGTAACAACAACAGTTCCAGTGAATCGCCCGACGATTCCGATTCCAACTCTAGATAAATTAGGTATCAAGGTTTCTGTTGGACATGACAGCATCACTGATCATTGGTCGCCATTTGGAACAGGGAATACTATTCAAAAAATTAGTATCCTCGCAGAAAGATTCCGAATGATTGAAGAGTATTCATTATCATCTTCCTTGAAATATGCAACTGGAGGGATAACTCCATTAAACGGAAAAGGCGAACGTGTTTGGCCGAAAATTGGGGATGAGGCAACGATGATGTTGGTAAAGGCCTCCTGTTCAGCTGAGGCCGTTGCACGAAGATCGGAAGTTGGATCTTTATTTTTTAAAGGGAAAAAAGTGGAAGGTAAACTAGAAAAACCAAAATCTGTATTGGCTTAATGGACTGGAGGAGGAATGAAAAATGGCATTACCATATTGGTTAACCAATGTTAGGCTCGAAACCGGATTTGTTAAAGATGAAAAGGGAGCTGACGAAACAAGTACAGAGCTTTTTCATTTAAAAATAGAGAATGGAAAGATCGTAGAAAAGCAGAAGCATAGCTTTAAAATACCTGCCGAAGAAAAAGTAGTGGATGGAAAAGAGCTTCTAGCGATTCCGACATTTAAAGAAATGCATAACCATTTAGATAAAACCTATCTTTCTCTTGATTGGAAGGCATGTAAACCGTCAAAAAATTTAGCAGACCGCTTGCGTTTGGAAGCATTGGAGCTTGAAAAATTAGCACCAACAACAAAACAACGGGCAAGCAATATGATTGAATTACTTTTATCAAACGGGGTAACACATATCCGTACGCATGTGAATATTGATCCATATATCGGTTTGAAAAACTTGGAGGGGGTAAAAGCAGCACTTGAGGATTACTCGGATAAATTGACCTACGAAATTGTTGCTTTTCCACAGCACGGCTTGTTACGAGAAAATGTCATTCCGCTTATGAAAGAAGCTATGAGATCTGGGGCTCATCTTGTCGGCGGACTTGACCCGGCTGGTATTGACCATAATATCGAAAAATCTCTGTTTGAGGTAATGAATTTAGCGACCGAATTCGATGCCGATGTAGATATTCATTTACATGATGGGGGACATGTTGGATATTATACTGTTGACAAATTAACTGAGTTGGTATCGGAAGCAAATTGGCATAATCGTGTGGCAGTTAGCCATGCATTTAGCTTAGGGGATGTACCAATCCCTCAACAAGAGGAGATTGCTGATAAATTAAGTGCATTAGGAATGTCCATTATGTCAACCATCCCAATTACCAGAACATTGCCTCCAATTGATATTCTGGATCAAAAAGGAGTAAATGTGTTTTTAGGGTGTGATGGATTTTATGACTCTTGGGGGCCATTTGGAACAGGGGATGTATTAGAAAAGGTTACAAACTTCTGTGAACTTTATAGAAAAAGCGATGAAAAATCACTTGCTTCATCTTTAAAATGGGCCACAGGTGGAACGACATCACTATCAAAAGATGGTAAGGTTACTTGGCCGCTGGAAGGCGATGAGGCCAATCTCATTTTAGTAAATGCCTCTTGTTCAGCAGAAACAGTTGCTAGGAGGCCAAAGCGCGAGGCTGTTATTTTTAAGGGGAAAGTAGTATCCGGAGAAATTTAATCTTCGAATAATGAAAAGAAGAGACAACCGTGTCTCCTCTTTTTGTTTTATTATTGTTGCTGTTCCTGTTGCTTCACCTTTAACCTTTCCTCTAATACACGCACCATATGAAGGAAATGGTCCGCCTCTCTCACGACATGGTCGGCCAATAACGGATCAATTACATTTCTGATTTGACAATTTTTAATAAAATCTAATCCTGCCTGCTTAAAATTGCGAATTTCTTGTGCAGCGTTTTCGCTGTCTTTATTCAACTTTCCGATAATCGGGTAGGTTGGTTGTTTCTTATAGAGCATTGATTCAACATCTCTTGCCTGATTGAGAAGAACTTCAAAGTCATCCCCAAATTTCAATGCCGCTCTTACTAAATTTCGTTCCGATTGATCTAATAGTGAAGCAATAAACCGGGAATGCTCCATCATAATCCGTAACCAAAACACATTTTCCTTAATAATCGCATCTTGAATGGGATCTAGAATTCCTTCATTGAATTTTTTTAACGTCCGCATAAAATATTCAGCTTCCCTGGCAATATGGTCGACCAGAAGTGGAAAGTTAAATCCCATTACCTTACAATTGATGATTAAGATCAGAAGATTTCTTTTAAAATTCCGTAAACCTAAAACTAAGTTAATCGTGTCTTCGTTTAATTTACGGACAGCGGTAACGTTATTGGGAGTATTATAGGCCCTTTTTTCCTGTTCCTGAAAATAATGATAAAAGCGGTCTGTCTGTTGAATCAGATGTTTGTCATGGCGGCTAAAACCTTCGCCCAAAAAATAAGAATGCTCTTTCATAATGCGCAACCAAAATTTATTTTCTTCTAAGGAGCGTTCGATAAATAGTTGTTCCGTTAATGATTCTGGCTGTGCGGCAAATGTTTCCGGGGCAATTAACATTTGATTGTTTGAATCTATAAATCCCTGATTTACCATCATTAGTCCCCCTTCTAAAAACACACATACATTCTATATGTATTAGCGTTCAATTCTAGTTATGTTTCATTGAAAAATATATTTGGGTAAAAATAGATGTAAGAAAGATAACTGGAGGGAAAAAATGAAAGCTTCGGATTTATTGGTAAATTGCTTAGAAAACGAAGATGTTGAATATATTTTTGGAATTATTGGTAGTGAAGTCATTGATTTGGCCGATTCTTTATCAAAATCAGAAAAAATAAAATACATACCAGTCCGACATGAGCAGGGAGCCGCCTTTATGGCCGATGTATACGGCCGTCTTAGTGGAAAGCCAGGTGTATGTCTGGCAACACTCGGACCAGGAGCGACAAATCTATTAACCGGTATTGCAAGTGCCAATCTAGATCACTCTCCGGTTGTAGCAATAACAGGTCAAAAAGACCTTAATGTCCAACATAAAAATGCGCATCAGTACGTTGAAATCGTTAAAGTTTTTGAACCGGCAGCAAAGTGGTCGGTACAAATAAAGGATGCCAATACAATGCCGGAAATCATCAGAAAATCTTTTCGGGTTGCTACTAGCGAAAAACCGGGTGCTGTCGCAATTGAATTACCGGAGAATATCGCAAAAGCCAATACTACAACCAAACCTTTATCCATTACGCAATTGCCAATGAGTGTGCCTGCAGAAGAATTTTTAAGAGAAGGCGCTCGATTGCTAAATCAATGTAAAAAGCCGTTTATTATTTTGGGAAACGGGGTAATTAGGCAAAATGCTGTAAAGGAAGTGCAAACATTTATTGAGCGGTTAGGTTGCCCGGCTGCCAATAGTTTTATGGCAAAAGGGATTTTATCAAAAGAGCATTCACAAAATTATTATTCATTTGGTTTCAATGAAAAGGATTATGTACTCCGGGGGATGGAGGAATCCGATTTACTTGTGGTAATCGGTTTTGATTTTAATGAAAAACTACCATCGGAATGGAATAAGAAAAAAGTATCGGTTCTCCATATCGACCCTTTACCTGCTGAGGTGGAGGAGGGCTATCCGGTTGTGGGAGAATTAGTAGGCAATTTAAAGGAAACGCTTCGTTTATTCTTAAAGGAAAAGATTATGTCCAAACCTTGGGTGCCGATTGGGGAACTAAAGAAACGAATAGAAGACGCCTGCTTTATTAGTAAAAATGCGCCAACACCTACACATTTAACTATCGAGAACCTTCTACATGTAATCGAAAGACTTCCATCTGAACAAACTGTGGTTATTTCTGATGTCGGAGCACATAAGGTAGCGGTAGCAAGAACCCTTCAACCGATACATGGAAACCAACTAGTGATTTCCAATGGATTAGCTTCAATGGGAATATCGATACCAGGTGCGATTGGTGCGAAATTGGCGGCACCTGAAAAAACGGTAATTGTGTTAACGGGGGATGGGGGAGCATTAATGAATTTCGCCGAGCTTGAAACGGCCAAACGTTTAGGGCTGACTTTTATCATTATTTTATTAAATGATTCTATGTTAAAGCTTGAAGTAGAGGCCATGAACAAAGCGTTTGGTGAAAATTATGGGGTAACTTTTTCAAACCCTGATTTCGTACAATTGGCGCAAAGTTTCGGGGCAAAAGGCATGAGAGCAACTCAAATTACCGAGTTTGAAGAAATACTGGTAGCGGCAATGAATAATTCGCAAGAGATTTTTTTAATAGATACGATTTTGCAGGAATAAGTTTAAGTGATTGACGCCAAGACGGATTTAAAATTGCCTCCAAAAAAGAGGGGGCAGTGAACAAAAGTTCACCGCCCTTCTTTAACCCTAAAATCCATTCATCATCAGTACATCATAAAGGATGCACCAACAATGATTAAGAGGATGAATAGAACAACAATTAGCGCAAAGTTGTTTCCGTGTCCATCAGACATTGTAGAATCACCTCCTACTTCTATTCATAATAATTTATGCTTGTTTTTCTCCCGCGTAATGGACAAAGGTTGATTTTTTGAAAAATGTTGAAAAATATCTAACTATGAGGAAAAATAAAAAACGGACTCAGAACATCTGAGTCCGTAAAGTTTTATAAAAAATTAACTATATTGCGGACGAAGTTTAGTCCGTTTATTTACGTGTTGCTCCGCCCCTAATGCAGCAATCGCGCCATCGGCTGCAGAAATGACCGCTTGTTTGATCGGAGTTCTTCTCGCATCTCCACCGGCAAAGACACCATCCGCACTTGTCTGAAGAAGTTCATCAACACTCACATAGCCTTCCTCGTCTCTCATTACGGCGCCTTTTAAGAAATCAGTTCCCGGTTTCATCCCGCCAAGATATAAGAAGACACCATCAACCTCCCATACTTCTTCTTCTTTTTTATCATTTAAAATCACAATTTTCTCTACACTATCGGTTCCAATAATTTCCCTTAAACGATGACGGCGATAGATTTCAACCTTTGAATTGTTTTTGAGCCCTGAAAGGTCAGCATCCCCTTTTAAATTCTCAATTGGAATTAATAATTTGACCGTTTTACAATATTTTGCAAGTGTTGCAGCCTCATGAATAGCTTCTTCGTTATCTCCAACAACTGCGACAACCTGGTCCTGATAGAAAGCGGCATCGCAAGTTGAACAGTAGCTGACACCACGTCCGGTAAATTCCTCTTCTCCCTGTATCTTACTTGATGGAGCCTTTGCACCAACCGCAATAAAGACACTTTTCGCTTGAACCGTTCCCTCTGCCAATTCAATCTTCTTAATTTCATTCGAGAAATCCACAGATAATACAGTAGAACGAACAAATTCCGCCCCAAAATCCTTTGCTTGAGTCTGCATTCTAGTTAAAAGCTCGAGACCAGTCAGTTCTTCACGTACTCCTGGATAGTTTGCGATTTTATGGGTAATAGCTAAGGTTCCCGCCTTAGGGGCCTTATCAATGACAAGAGTCTTTAATTTTCCGCGTGCTGCATAAACTGCTGCAGATGCCCCGGCAGGACCTCCTCCAATTGTAACAAAATCATAAACTTCTTCGAGAACTTGAGAGGTTACAGGTTGAAAAATAGAAGTTTCCTCACCCTTCACCTGTTCCATAGTAGGTTTTTCTTTGTTGGACGAACCATCAGCATCTTCAGGAATATCAAGAAGCTTCCTAAACTTTTTCTCTTGAAAACCTAATACAAGCTTGCCATTAATAAAGGTTGCAGGTGTACCAAAAATTTTCCGTTCTTTTAGCTGATCGAAATACTCTTTATGTATGGAAGCATTCCGTTCTTCGTATTCAATTCCCCAATCTTTTAAAGCAGATTTAACTTTTTCGCAATAAGGGCAGCCAGTACTGCTGTAAACAATTACTTCTAATTTTTCTGTCATAATTGCAGCCTCCTAAATAAATCCTTTTCTGTTACTATTATAATAATATTAATATTAGTTAAAAGTCAATCCTTTTTAATAATTATTATAATTTAAATGAATGCAAAAAACAGAGTCCAATCATCATGCTGGACTCTATAATAGGTTTAAATTGTTTTTCCAAGGAAGGCTTGGAGCATCCAAATATGTTTTTCTAAGCCAGAGTGGATGGCTAGAAGCATATCGCCGGTCGTTTCGTCATTCAATTCCCCGGCTAAGTTCATTCCCTCTTTTAATTCCCCGGTGATAATTGAGAAATCGTTAATAATGGATTGAACCATGGCCTCAGCGGCTTCGTTGCCGCTTGCTTCTTGGATGGATGAAAGCTCTAAGCATTCTTTCATGGTTGCGACAGGATTTCCACCAATGGATAAGAGTCGTTCGGCAAGTTCGTCCACGTGAACACCTGCTTCATTATAAAATTCCTCGAATTTAGTATGTAACGTAAAAAATTGGTTTCCCTTTACATACCAATGATAATTATGAAGCTTCATGTACAGTACAGACCAATTGGCAATTTGCTTATTTAATACACTAACTAGTTGATTATCCATTAATAAAACCTCCTCCTTTTCTTTTTCTTCTATATTATTTCTAAAAAGGTAGGAAAGATTCCTTTTTGATTGTCAGTTGAATGATGTCAATTTGGTGAAGATTTCCGGTTTATGTTACAGGAGCGAAACATCTTGTAAAAAAACATCCTAAACTATCCAATTTAGTTGAGGTCTGGAAAAAAATGATTTTTGGTTGTTAATTCCATTTGCTGAATAAATGCTTTTATAGCAGTGGCTAAATGAGTTTATTTATACCTTCCACTTTTTGGGTACTGAATAAGAATGTTACAACTGATAGCCTTATAGATAGACAAACGAGCGAAATGATTAGGAGGTTTTAAGATATGAAATTTAATAAACTTAAGAAACTAGTAATTGCTGCGGGTATGATGGTATCTTTATCAGCATTTACTTTAACAACAAAATCAGAAGCAGCAACAGGAACAGCACACAAAGTGCAATATGGTGAAAGCTATTGGAAAATTGCAAAAGGGTTCGGTATCCCTGTAAATAACTTAATGAAAGCAAACAATAATGCACCTCTTTATGCAGGTGAAACTATAACATTACCATACTCTTCAATTTCAATGGCAGATAAAGATCTTATGGCAAGACTTGTTCATGCAGAAGCAATTGGAGAACCATATGCAGGAAAAGTGGCAGTCGCTACTGTAATCCTGAACAGAGTTTCAAGTCCAGATTTTCCAAATTCTATTAGAAAAGTGATTTATCAAATCTCAAACGGACACTATGCATTCACTCCTGTCCAAGATGGTCGAATTAATCAACCTGCCGATGCAGCTTCAAAGAGGGCTGTTAATGAAGCTATAGCCTTCAAAGGCCAAGGTAATGGCTCACTATTTTTCTACAATCCAAGAACAGCTCAAAGTAAATGGATTTTCTCACGACCGGTTACGGTTACAATCGGAAATCATCGATTTGCAAAATAGGTGCCTGGTACCACTCGAATTTTCTTGTTTCACATAATTGTTTCACATCCATAAAAAGCAGTGGATTCCGTAATTTTGGAATGCCACTGCTTTTTATTATCTTTAATTCATGAAGAAAGTACTCAAAGAATGTCGAAATTTCTGGTGACAAATTTTATTTACTATGGAATAATGTATGCGTGGATGCATAATTCTGAAAATTATAAATTAGCTGCATCATTTAACTAACTACCGATAGTAAGCATTCTTTTTTATTATTATGATAGTGAAATGATTGGCATAAAAATTGCAATTAAGTATATTGAATTTTCTAAAAGCAAAGGAGGAGTGAAAAATTAGTATTAATAAAAGAGGTATTTACCCATTGCAAGCGGTTTAATTATTTAATTTTTGGGGGAATGATATGTGGAAAATACTGTACATTTAAAAAGGTCGCTCAAGTTATGGCAAATTGTCGTTATGGGGCTCTCTTATATGGCTCCCATGGCTGTTTTTGACACCTTTGGAATTGTATCTGGGGAAACAAATGGGCATGTTCCAACAGCTTATATCATTGCATTACTTGGAATGCTATTTACAGCGATAAGTTACGGAAAACTCGTTCGGGTCTTTCCAGAAGCTGGATCGGCATATACCTACACACAAAAAGCGATTAACAGCCATTTGGGATTTCTTGTAGGCTGGTCATCTCTGCTGGATTACTTGTTCTTGCCCATGGTCAATGCACTATTAACAAAACTTTATTTAAATTCTTTATTCCCTTCCGTTCCTGATTTCATTTGGGTATTGATTTTTGTTGGAATCGTTACTTTTTTAAACTTGCGAAGTGTTAATATTCTTGCAAACTTCAATGCATTTTTTGTATTTGTTCAAATAGCGATTATTATTGTATTTATCGTCCTTGTTATAAATGGATTAAATCACGGTGAGGGCCAGGGGACTGTGTTTAATTTACAGCCGTTTTTTAAAGAAGGAATGAATGCCTCCCTTCTAATTACAGGTGCAACGATTCTTTGCTTTTCTTTTTTGGGGTTTGATGCGGTTACGACTCTTTCGGAGGAAACACCCGACCCGAAAAAAACAATCCCTAAAGCCATTTTGCTTACTGCATTATGTGGTGGCATAATCTTTATCGTCACTTCCTTTTTTATTCAATTATTTTTCCCAGATATTTCGAGGTTCAAAAATCCGGATGCAGCACTTCCGGAAATTGCCCTTTATGTTGGTGGGAAACTGTTCCAATCGATTTTCTTGTGCACCACTTTGGTAAATACTCTCGCTTCCGGCCTTGCATCTCAAGCTAGTATTTCACGGTTATTGTACGTAATGGGGCGTGACAATGTATTTCCTGAAAAGTGGTTTGGATATATTCATCCAAAATATAGGACACCGGTCTTTAACGTGATCCTGGTAGGAATCATTTCTCTTTCAGCGTGGTTCTTCGATTTAGTAACGGCTACCTCTTTAATTAATTTTGGTGCGTTAATGGCCTTTACATTTGTTAACCTTTCCGTCATAAGCCATTATGCATTCCGGAAGAAAATGCATCGAACACCGAAAGGATTTTTCAATTATGTGATCATGCCATTAATCGGTGCCGGGACGGTCGGGGTTCTTTGGTTCAATCTTGAAGCAAGCTCTCTGATTATGGGACTTGCGTGGTTTGTCATTGGGTTTACATATCTACTCTATTTAACGAAAGCTTTCCGTAATGCTCCGCCACAATTTAAGGCTGAAGAAGCCTAATATATGGTAGCTGAAAACGCATTCTAGTTGATTAGAATGCGTTTTTTTATTTTTCTAAAAAAATTATGCAAATTTGCATAACTTCAATCATTTTTTCATAATTTTCAAAAGCTCATAGCTCCTATGTATTAAAAAAACTCAATAAAACAGCGGTTTTTTCAAGTTGGCACGGAACTTGCTAATACCATTTATAAGAATAAAAAATGAGGTGTTAAAATGACAGTCAGTACACAGAAAAATGATACTAATTTAAAGGAACAGGATAATTCGCTTAATGAATTTCAAGAAACATTAAAGGAAGCGGCAAGCGTCCTAAATTATCCATCTCAAGTATTTGAATTCTTAAGTAGACCAATGCGATTTTTAGAGGTTAGTATTCCAATAACCATGGACAATGGGCAAACAAAGATATTCCAAGGATACCGTGCTCAGCATAATGATGCACCTGGACCAACTAAAGGCGGGATTCGTTTTCATCCGGATGTTACCCCTGAGGAAGTAAAGGCATTGGCTGGATGGATGAGTTTAAAATGTGGAATTACCGATCTTCCATATGGAGGGGCAAAAGGTGGAATTATTTGCGACCCACGTGAAATGAGTTTAAATGAGTTGGAAAAATTGAGCCGAGGCTATGTAAGAGCAGTAAGTCAAATTGTCGGACCAACAAAAGATATTCCGGCACCTGATATGTATACAAACTCTCAAATTATGGCCTGGATGCTGGACGAATATGACCATATCCGTGAATTTGACTCACCAGGATTTATTACCGGTAAGCCAATTGCCTTGGGCGGGTCCAAAGGCCGCGAAACAGCTACCTCTAAAGGTGTTTTATATACTTTACAAATGGTAAGTGAATTGAAAAATATGCCATTAAAAGATATGCGCGTAATTATTCAAGGTTTTGGTAATGTCGGAAGCTATTTAGCTAACTATTTATATGAATTGGGAGCAAAGGTAATCGGGATTGGAGACCTGCTTGGCGGGGTATATGATGAGAATGGTTTAGATATCCCTAACTTAATTGACAGTCGGGATTCATTTGGAATCGTCAGCAACCGTTTTAATCAAGCGATTACAAACCAAGAATTATTAGAAAAAGAGTGCGATGTTTTAATTCCGGCTGCGATTTCTGGTGTCATTAATAAACAAAATGCTCACAAGATTAATTGTAGTATTGTCATTGAAGCAGCGAACGGACCGACTACAAAAGAAGCGTTGAACATTCTTGATGATCGGGATATTCTGGTTGTCCCTGATATCCTTGCAAATTCCGGCGGAGTTATTGTTTCCTATTTTGAATGGTGTCAAAACAATCAAGGCTACTACTGGAAAGAGGAAGAGGTAGACAGCCGCCTTAAGGAGAAAATCACCGATAGTTTTAAAAATGTATATAACACCTCAAAAAGATACAACGTCAATATGAAAATTGCCGCCTATATCGAAGGAATACAGCGCTTGGCAGAGGCTTCAAGATTAAGAGGCTGGCTTAAATATTAAAAAATAAAAGGGGGATTTTTTGAATGAAACTAGAATTCTTATCTGAACAAAAAGAACAGCAGCTTCTCCATTATTTTTGTATTATTTCCAATAACCACCGCTATGATTTAACGATTGGTTATTCCGAGCATTTTTTCGGAAAAGCAATGGTCACCTCCTTGCAGACTGGAAACATGGTATTACTTTGCCAGGAAGATACCCCTAACGATGAATTTTGGGCAAACAAATTAGGAATTGAACAGGAAGACATTCCTGAATTCTATGAATTTTTTGATCTTGTTTTACACACGCAATCTTTTCAGGAGCAATATGAACATTAGGAGGTTAGAAGGCATGGATTTTGATGTGGTTCTTAGCCCTGTTTATGGAAAAATTGAAACAGTCTCCATAAAGAGAGAATCCAGAATTTATGAGTGGGAACCATTATTTACAATCAAAACTACAGATGGTATCGTCGAAACGATTCAAACAGGAATAAGCGGAGAAATTCATTCATTGGAGGTTCAAGAAGGGGATCAAGTCATTCCCGGAATGGTCCTGGCATATGTTAAAGAAGATTTGTTCGTTACGGGAAGCGACTAACTTTTTAAAAAAAGGAAGATGGAGATTACATCTTCCTTTTAAGCATTTTTTTCTATTTGAAATTTTCTGTATTACGTGTAGTATAAGATTGACAAGGCTTTAAGGGGGATGTAATAGATGTTTTCCGTGGCAAAGGAAAAAATTAAGCCAATAATAGCATTTGAAATCAGCGAGAATCAAGAAATAGTTGGATCTTCCATTAAAAACATCAAGGAACCCTTTTTATTCCTAAAAAAACAGGACAAATTATTTGCCTATGCGATAATGAATACACCATTACTTGAAAAGCTGGAAAGGCAAAATTTCGAGTTAGCGGTTTTGCTTGAGCACACTAAGTCAATTGAAAATGTCTGTTATTTAGGGGAACATATTTCATTACCCGTCCTATTTCAAATTGTCGGGGAACCATTTGCAATCATAAGAGGAGAGGATGGAATTCCGAGCGGCTACATTCTCAGGGAAGACATCCTGGCAGAGCTTTTTAAACAAGAAAATAAAAGTGTGGATTTATTAAAAATCATGCTTACCTCGATACCAATGGGGATGTTTGTTTTAGATAAAGAAAAACGAATCATCAATTGTAATGATGCTGGCTTAAAAATGATTAAATCAACCTCCGATCAGGTTTTAAATCTTCCGGCAGAAAATATTTTTAGCGGAGAGCACATTCAGAATGTTTTTGAAACCGGAAAAACGCTTCTAAATCATCTCGAAATTACCAACGGAACAGGGGTCCTCGTTGATTATAGTCCTATATTAAACTATGACCATGAAGTAGATGGAATCATCATCGTGGTACAAGATTTACCTATGGTTGAAGAAATGGCGATGGAAATTGAGCATATCAAGGATTTAAATAAAGACTTAAATGCCATTCTATCGAGCATTTATGATGAGATTCTTGTAGTAAATGCGAAAGGTGAATTAATCAGGTACAGCGAAAACATCATCCAGGACTTTTGGAAGGTAGATTTAAAAGAGTTGATTGGGAAAAATATGTTCCAGCTTGAGGACCAAGGGTTGTTCACACCTTCTGTGACAAGGCTGGTTATGGAACGAAAGAAAAAGGTTTCCGTTGTTCAGGAAACGAAAAATGGAAGACGGATTCTTGCGGTTGGTAATCCTATTTTTAATGATAAAAATGAACTAGACCGTATCATTATTGCTTCCCGGGATATTACAGAAACAACGAAGCTAAAAAGCGAATTAAAAGAAATGAAGAAAATCTCAGAGCAGTATAAGAAGGAATTGGATACCTTTAAAAGTAAGGACCGCTTTTTAAAAAAGTTAATTTATTGCAGCCCGAAAATGGAAAAGATTATGAGTCAAGTAAAGAAAATTGCTGATTTTTCTTCCACTGTTCTGCTCAATGGGGAGTCCGGTGTCGGAAAGGAAGTTATTGCTCAAGCAATTCATCAGCTAGGAAAACGAGCGGAATATCCATTTCTAAAATTGAATTGTGGTGCCATCCCGGAAAATTTATTGGAAAGTGAATTATTTGGATACGTGAAGGGTGCTTTTACTGGTGCCGATAAGAACGGAAAAGACGGATATTTCAAACAAGCGGATGGGGGAATCCTGTTTCTGGATGAAATTGGTGAGATGCCGATGCATCTACAAGTAAAACTGCTGCGAGTTCTACAGGAGCAGGAAGTTATTCCTGTCGGCAGTACCACTCCGTTTAAGATCAATGTCCAAATCATTGCCGCTACAAATAAGAAATTAGAGAAGATGGTGGAGGAAGGCACTTTCCGAGAGGATTTATTTTACCGCCTGAATGTCATTCCAATTCATATTCCACCTTTAAGAGAACGGGTTGAGGACATTTCACTGCTTGCATTTCATTTTCTTCAGCAGTTAAATGAAAAATATGAGCGGAACTATCATTTAACACCAGATGCGATTAATGTGATGGAGTTTTATCCATGGCCCGGTAATGTAAGGGAATTGCAAAATATTATTGAAAGATTAGTTGTTTCTGCGGATGAGCAGGCTATTGATGCGGAATTTGTCAGCCAGTTCTTATCATTAGGCTATGAATATAAAAAAATGAAGCCTGTAATTACGAGAGTCATTCCTCTGCAGGAGGCAATCGATCAGGTGGAGGAACAGTTGATTGTCCTCGCTATGAAGCAATATAAAACAACAACCAAAGCAGCAAAGGCATTAGGAATCAGCCAGTCCTCCGTCAGCAGGAAATATCAAAAAATTGTAAGTGAGAAAAATCTAAATACCGAAAAATTATCCACATAATCACCAAAAGCTGCATCAGACCTAAAATCTGATGCAGCTTTTTTTATATTCATTTTGCTTTATGCAAAAAATAATAGGTTTATGCAAAAATGAATAGCTTTCTGCAAAGTAACTCGATAAATCCTTTTATTAATAGCTTTTTAGAGTTGGCACGCTTCTTGCATTAATAGATAGTGAGGATTAATTAAGGAGGAAATTTCACATGGTCGAAATAAAAAACCGAGTTGCAAATCTAAAAATGTTTATTGATGGCGAATGGAAAGATTCTGAAAATCAAGAAACACGCCCAGTCATTAATCCAGCCAATGGTGAAGTGATTACCCATGCACCTGAGGGAACAGTCGCAGATGCACGCGCGGCAATCTTTGCTGCCCGCAGAGCCTTTGAAGAGGGAGTATGGTCCGGTTTATCAGCACAGGAAAGAGCCTCCTATTTATTTAAAATTGCTGACAAAATTGATGAGTATGCGGACGAATTAACTCAGCTTGAAACAATGGACAACGGTAAAACCTTAAGAGAAGCTGGGGGCGATATTGGTGACGCAGCTGCTTGTTTCCGTTACTATGCAGGGTTGATTACTAAACCGGATGGCTTTACCTACCATGTAGCAGATCCAATGCAGGCAATGGTAGTCCGTGAGCCTGTCGGCGTTTGCGGCTTAATAGTTCCGTGGAATTATCCATTACTAATGAGTGTTTGGAAAATTGCCCCAGCATTAGCTGCAGGAAATACAATCGTCTTTAAACCATCTGAAGTGACTCCGGTAACACCGAAAAAATTATTTGAAATTTTTGAAGAAATCGGATTGCCTAAAGGTGTTGCCAATATGGTCATGGGTGCCGGCGCAGTTGTAGGAAATGAAATAGCCTCTCATCCTGAAGTAGACATGGTTTCGTTTACCGGCGGCACGAAAACAGGAAAACATATCATGAAAACTGCGGCAGATACCATGAAAAAGGTTTCTTTGGAGCTAGGCGGTAAATCACCAAATATTATTTTTGCAGATGCTGACTTTGAAACCGCAGTAGATTGGGCATTATTTGGAATTTATTGTGGTACAGGTCAGGTGTGTTCATCTGGATCAAGAATTCTTGTCGAAGAAAGCATTTATGATAAGTTTGTTGACGGTTTTGTCGAAAGAGCGAAGCAAATTAAAGTTGGTCCAGGGAATAATCCTGAATCAGAAATGGGACCACTTGTCAGCCAGCAACACATGGAAAAAGTTCTTCATTATATTGACCTTGGAAAACAAGAAGGTGCCAAGATTGCATGTGGCGGTAACAGAATTGTAGATAATGGTCTAGAAAATGGCTATTTTGTTGAACCAACTGTTTTTGTTGATGTAAACAATGATATGAGAATTGTTCAAGAGGAAATCTTTGGTCCCGTTGTTTGTATTCAAAAATTCAAGGATGAAGCTGAAGCGATCCAACTTGCTAATAGCACTGTTTACGGCCTTGCTGGTGCTGTATTCTCAACCGATGGAGCAAAGGCTTTACGAGTGATTAAAAAGGTTCGTTCCGGAATTACCTGGATTAACGCTTACCACCCAACTTACAACGAAGCACCGTGGGGCGGTTATAAACAAAGCGGTATCGGAAGAAGTCTTGGAACTTTCGGCCTTGAAGAATTCCAAGAGATTAAACAAATTAATATTAACCTCCAGGTTGAACCAATCGGCTGGTTCTCAAACTAATTTCGAAAAGTGAAAGCGCCCATTAAGGGCGCCGGAACTTGAAATATATATAAACAAAATTCAAATATTTATAACTAACAAGGAGAGATAAACATGAGTATCGATTTTAAAAGTGAAGTAAAAAGTGAAAAGAATCAAAATGTAACCGAATATATTAACAAGGTTTTAAATTTAATAGAAAAAGAAGATATTACGCAAGAAGATGCAGCTTGGATTACAAAAGAAACCCTTGATGGTTTCCGTGAAAATGTTAACCCTGGATTCCTTGAATACCGCAAAACCGTTACTGAAGGCGGTCAATTCGCTGCAGTAGAATGGTCTGATAGCGGTGCAGGCTTTAAAGATGTTAATGGTAAAGAATATATTGACTGTCTTGGCGGTTTTGGAATTTATAATGTTGGTCACCGTAATCCAAAGGTTGTCAAGGCTGTTACGGACCAATTAAAACGCCAAGCTCTTCATAGCCAGGACCTTCTTGATCCGCTTCGTGCGATGCTGGCAAAAATTTTAGGCGAAATCACACCAGGTGATTTGAAATATGCATTCTTTACAAATAGTGGTACTGAAAGTGTCGAAGCAGCTCTTAAACTTGCAAAAATGTACGGTGAAAGAACAACCTTCATCTCTACCACTCGTGCTTTCCATGGTAAGAGTCTTGGGTCATTATCCGGAACGGCAAAAGGAATGTTCCGTAAACCATTCCTTCCATTAATTCCGGGTTTCCGCCATGTTCCATTTGGCGATATCGACATGATGAGAAAAACATTTGAAGTTTGTGCTTCAGTCGGTGAAGATGTTGCAGCGGTTATTCTTGAACCAATCCAAGGTGAAGGCGGAATTATCCTTCCTCCAGAAGGCTATTTAAAACAAGTAAGAGAGCTTTGTGACCAATATGGCGCCTTACTCATTTTTGATGAAGTACAAACAGGTATGGGTCGTACAGGTAAAATGTTTGCTGCAGAATTATATGATGTAGTACCGGATATCATCTGTCTTGCAAAAGCGTTTGGCGGCGGTGTAATGCCTGCTGGTGCTATTGTGGCTAAAGAAGAAGTATTTAAAAGCTGGTTCGAAAATCCATTTATGCATACAACAACATTTGGAGGAAACCCACTTGCTTGTGCAGCAGCCATTGCAACTATTGGTGTGTTAATTGAGGAGAATTTGCCACAGCGTGCTGCCGAGGCTGGGGAATATTTCCTTGCAGAGTTGAAGAAAGCAGCGGAAGGTCACGAAGATAAAGTTCAAGAAATCCGTGGTCAAGGTCTAATGATCGGAATCGAATTCCATAAGGATGAAATCGGTTATGAGGTATCCAAAGGTATGTTCGATAATGGAATCCTTGTTGCAGGAACATTGATTAACTCAAAAACCATTCGTATTGAGCCTGCTTTAACAATCAGCTACGAAGAAATTGATAAAGTAGTCAGCACCTTTAAGCAAGTGCTAGCTCAAGTGAAAGAATAACATCTATTAGATAGAGGTATATGCAAATAAGGGGGAGCAAAAAGACGTGGAAAAGAAATATGTAAAGCTCCAAACATCCATTCCAGGCCCAAAATCGCAGGAACTATTAGAGCGCCGAAACCAATATGTTCCTAAAGCAATCAGCAACAATATTCAATCCTTTGTGAAAAAAGCGCAGGGCGCAATCGTGGAGGATGTTGATGGAAATATTTATATTGATTTTGCCGGGGCAATCGGAACCTTGAATGTTGGTCATTCCCATCCCAGGGTGGTAAGAGCCCTTCAGGAACAAGCCAGTCAATTTATTCATACAGGCTTTAATGTCATGATGTACGAATCCTATATCAAGCTTGCGGAGAGACTCTGCAAGCTTGCCCCTGGCAATTTTGCGAAGCAGGCAGCCTTTTTTAACAGCGGTGCAGAAGCCGTTGAAAATGCGGTTAAAATTGCAAGAAAATACACGAAACGCCAAGGAATTATCTCTTTTACAAGGGGTTTTCATGGTAGAACGTTAATGACGATGACCATGACAAGTAAGGTGAAGCCGTATAAGTTTGGGTTTGGCCCATTTGCACCGGAGGTTTACAAGGCACCATATCCATATGTTTACCGCCGCCCTGATGGGATGAACGAAGAACAATACAGCAAAATGATTATTGAACAATTTGAACAGTTTTTAGTTTCTGAGGTGGCACCTGAAACCATTGCAGCAGTCGTGATGGAACCGGTCCAAGGTGAAGGTGGATTTATCGTTCCGGACATTGCCTTTGTCGGGCGTGTCCGAGAGATTTGCGATCAATATGGCATTTTATTTGTAGCTGACGAAATACAAACCGGTTTTGCCCGAACAGGTAAATATTTTGCCATTGAACACTTTGGCGTTGAACCGGACCTAATTACCATCTCTAAATCGATGGGAGCAGGGGTGCCAATCAGTGGTGTGATTGGTCGTGCAGAAATAATGGATGCCGCTGAAGTTGGTGAAATTGGCGGTACATATTCAGGCAGTCCGCTTGGATGCCGTGCTGCACTAACCGTTTTAGATATTATTGAAAGTGAAAATCTTAATGAACGTGCGGAGAAGCTAGGAAATAGAGTTGTAGAGAAAATGAAAATCCTTGCTGAGCGCTTTGACTGTATTGGCGATGTCCGGGGCCTTGGTGCCATGTGTGCAATGGAAATTGTGAAGGACAAGCAGCTAAAAACTCCTGATAAGGAAACGGTTGGGAAAATCGTCAAAGCTGCAGGAGATAGAGGGCTTTTATTATTAAGCGCGGGAATTTTTTCTAACGTTATTCGTATCCTAATGCCGTTAACCATTACGGATGAACAGCTTGAAGAGGGTCTCAAAATTCTTGAGGAATCCATGGAATCGGTGTTTGCCATTGATCCGGCCCTGTAAAAATCGGAGGTAAATGAATGGAAAGAGTAGAAAAGAAGTATCAAATCTATCCGATGTATATAGATGGAAATTGGATCGGTAATGATTCTGAGATTTTTACTGAAATCGTGAATCCGGCAACAAAGGAAGTTGTCGGTGCTGTCCCAACAGGCGGAGCCTATGAAGCAATTAAAGCAGTTGATGCAGCTCATACCGCGTTTCAAACCTGGTCAAAAAAGACAGCCGATGAGCGTTATCAGATATTAATGAAATGGCATTATTTAATTGAAGAAAATAAACATGAGATTGCTAGAATTATGACAATTGAGCAAGGAAAACCTCTTAAAGAAGCTTTGGGAGAAGTGGTTTACGCCAATGGATTTATCTCTTGGTATGCTGAAGAGGGAAAAAGAATTTACGGGGAAACGATTCCTGCCTCACATCCAAATAAGCGGATCCTTGTTCGAAAAGAACCTGTTGGGGTCATAGCGGCCATTACGCCTTGGAATTTCCCGGCTGCGATGATTACCAGAAAAGTTGGTCCTGCGCTAGCTGCAGGCTGTACAGCCGTTGTAAAACCGGCCAATCAAACACCGCTTACAGCATTAAAACTGGCTGAGCTCGCCCATGAAGCAGGGGTGCCTAAGGGAGTTATAAATGTCGTAACCGGAAGATCTTCAGAGATTGGTGATGTTTGGTTAAAGGATTCCCGCGTAACGAAAATTACCTTTACCGGTTCGACAGAGGTTGGGAAAACATTGATGCGTGGGGCTGCAGACACCGTTAAAAAGGTGTCACTTGAACTTGGCGGAAATGCTCCATTTATCGTTATGGATGATGCCGACTTAAGAAAAGCGGCTGCGGGTCTCGTGCAATCCAAATTCCGTAATGCCGGACAAACCTGTATATGTACGAACCGTGTCTATGTTCAAGAATCAGTCGCAAATCAATTTGTTGATTTGTTCCAAAATGAATTAGAAAAATTAAAGGTCGGTAATGGTTTAAATGAAGGAATCGATGTTGGTCCATTAATTGATCAAGCTGCTTTATCAAAGGTGGAAACACTTGTTGAGGACGCAGTAAATAAGGGTGGAAAAATTGCTTTTAGCGGTGTAAAGCCAGCTGAAGTAAACGGATATTTCTACGCTCCAACCATCATAACGAATATTAATGATGAAATGGAATGTATGCGGGATGAAATTTTTGGGCCGCT
The DNA here is from genome assembly GCF_016107705.1 of Neobacillus cucumis. Next base: position 39,065 of record NZ_JAEHGC010000003.1, on the reverse strand, counting down.
TGCCCCTATTGCAACCTTCAAAACGGAAGAGGAAGTTATTGCTCGTGCAAATGATTCCATTTATGGGCTGGCTGCGTATGTCTATACACAAAATTTAAGCCGTTCCTTTAGAATAACGGAACAGCTTGAATATGGAATTATTGGTTTGAATGATGCCTTACCATCGACGGTCCAAGCGCCATTTGGCGGATTTAAGGAAAGCGGCCTTGGCCGAGAAGGCGGTCATTACGGGATTGATGAGTATTTAGAAGTTAAATATATATCAATTGGCATAGATTAAGTTTATTATAGTTTAATATTTTATAGGAACTGCCTAATTTATTTAAACCTCCTTTTCAAAGGACTCCAAATAAAAGCCAGTAAAACCTTCAGTGATGATTTTGTCATTGATTGTTTTGTTGGCTTTTTTTATCGAATTTAGGAGGAAAATGACGAAGTTTTGTTTAATATAATAGGAAAAGATATTTTAGAGATGGGTGAAATTATGGCGGGCTTAAATACTTATTTTTTAGCAGGGCACTCTCGTTTGCCTCAAGGAATGGCGGCACAAAATGTGTTTGAATCTTTAACGATCACGGTGGAAATCGATAAAAAATACGGAGTGATTATTGAAGCCTCCTGTACGCTAGCTACAGAACATGGCAGGCATTATGTCCAGCAAATATTAAAAGGGCATAGTCTTCAGGACGGAATTGAGGAAATAGTTGAGATTTTCAAGAATGATTATCGCGGAAAAGCTGCAAATGCGTTAATTGCTGCTATTAAAGATTTGTATAATCAATATATTAGTCATGATAACTCATTGCCTATTTAAATGGGCAAAGTCCATGCTGCTTAATTTAGCACATGGCTTTTTTTTGCTTTAAAAAATATGGACTGCTGTGGTACGATAAAGGGTAAAAGCAGAGGAAGAAGAGGGACAGTAAATGGTAAAAACAATTCTTTTTGATGTCGATGGGGTTCTATTAAGCGAGGAGCATTATTTTGATGCCTCAGCACTGACGGTTTGGGAACTGTTAATCAGCAAAAATTATTTAGCTTTAGCACCTGAGTTGTTTAAAACAAGCTATACTGAATCTGAGATTCAACATATTCGCACACAGGTGTTTGAGAATGATCAAGTATTAAAGCTTCAAAAATCACGAGGTCTAAATGCAAACTGGGATATGATTTATTTAACCTTTTGCTGCCAGCTCATTCATCTGTTTGAACAAATTATCGATAGTGAACGTGAAAAAATTAATCAGTGGCTCAAAGCCCCAATTTCAAGGGATGCTTTAATAGAAATGGGACAGGTTTTAAGCCAATACCAGGTTCAAATGAATTTCCCTTTATTTATTGAAGAGTTTGAACGCTCACATGCCGTTAAACAAGAGCTTTTAGGTTACCTAAATGTACTAGCAAAAGAAAAGCTAGGGATCGAAACGTCTATATTTGATAAGGACCGGACGCTTTGGTCCGTTTGTGAACATGTATCCCAGGAATGGTACGTTGGTGATGAAAATGTATTAGAATCTACGGGGAGACCATCCGTTCAGCTAGGTAAAGAAGGATTTTTAGCAAATGAAACAACGTTGGCACCAAAAGAGGATATTGCCGAGTTTTTCAGTTTCCTAAAAAATTCTGGATACAAGATTGGAATTGGGACTGGCAGGCCTGCGCTAGAAACGATATTGCCTTTTCAGCATTTAGATTGGCTAAAATCCTTTGATGAAAAGCATATTGTTACAGCTGATGACGTGTTAATTGCGGAGAAGGAGTTCCCTCAAGAAGGGTCCTTGTCTAAGCCGCATCCATACACCTATATATTGGGTGAACAGGGGAAAGGGGCTTCTCTAATCGATTATTTAAATACCCCGCTGCCACTTGAAAACGGGGAAGAGCTCTTAGTTGTTGGAGATTCGTTAGCAGATCTTTTAGCGGCAAGAACCATCGGATGCAAATTCGCTGCCGTTTTAACCGGATTATCTGGAAAAGATGCCAGAAGTGAATTTGAAAAGCATGAGGCGGATTATATTTTAGATTCGGTGCTGGATGTAAGGAGTATATTATAATAAAAAGGGATGGCAGCTATGCCATCCCTATTCTAATATTACAATAAGCTTTCCACTTTCTGCGGGTCTACCTGCCCTGGTTCAGATGGAACGAAATTCTCTAACTCTAGCAATTGCACCTCTTCAATGCCCACGGTTAGGTTCAAGGCTTGCAGAACATTAGTATTCAGGGTTTTATCAAGGGTTAGGACCATGATGGCCTCGCCTCCAACGGCAGCTCTACCTACCTGCATCGTGCCGATATTAATTTCATAGTCGCCCAGGAGAGAACCTACTTTACCAATCATACCAGGAACGTCCTTATGTTTAATATATAATAGATGTTCCTCCGGCTTCACATCAATCCGATATTGGTTAATCTTCACAATCCTTGCACCGTAGCCATTTAGGACCGTTGCACCAATTTTAGCCGTTTCATCACCTTGAGAAATGGTCAGCTCCATATAATTCGCGAACCCTTTATTAGTAGCATTTTTTTGCACATTATAGGAAACACCTTGTTCCTTTAGAAGGTGCAGGGCATTAATTAGATTGACAGAATCGCTTAAATGATAGGAAAGAATTCCTTTTATCATGATACGATTTAATAATTCTGTATCTTCTTCAATTAGGTCCCCGTAATAATTGATTTCAATTTTAGCAGGAGCTTTTTTTAATAATTGAACAACAAGCTGGCCAATTTGATCCCCAAGCGCTAAATATGGCTGCATTTTTGCCTGAGTTTCCCCTGACATTTGCGGCATGTTTACGGCATGATGGATCGACTGCGATTCAAAAATTTCAATGATTTCAGCGCTGACCTCTTGAGCAACCTTTTCCTGTGCTTCTACTGTAGAAGCTCCTAAATGCGGTGTCACGATAATATTTGGATTTTGCAATAATTCAGGGTCTGCCACTGGTTCTTTTTCAAAAACATCCAGTGCCGCTCCCGCCACATGACCGGATTGAACCGCACGGACCAGAGCCTTTTCATCAATAATTCCTCCGCGGGCGCAATTGATCAAGCGGACGCCTTTTTTGGTTTTTTGTAAATATTTCTCATTGATAAGTCCTTTTGTATCATTTGTCAGTGGTGTATGAATAGTAATAAAATCTGATTCCCTAGCAATTAGGTCAAGGCTGGCTTTCGTAATCCCTAATTTTTTCGCTCGATCATCAGTTAAATAGGGATCAAAACCCAAAATGTTCATTCCAAAGCTTTTAGCCCGTTTTGCCACTTCTGCTCCGATTTTACCCATTCCGATTACACCAAGGGTTTTCTTATACAATTCAACCCCTTTAAACGAGTTGCGATCCCATTCACCGGAAGATGTTTTCTTGTGAGCCTGAGGGATTTTTCTTGCTAAAGAAAGCATCATCGCTAAGGTATGTTCTGTAGCGGCAATGGTATTGGCGCCTGGTGCGTTAATAACAATAATCCCTTTGCGGGTGGCGGCATTCACATCGATATTATCTACACCGACACCTGCCCTTGCTATAACCCGTAGCCCGCTAGCTTCTTGAAGCAATTCTTCGGCAACCTTTGTTTGACTGCGGACAATCAAGGCATCATACATACCAATAATCTTTTTTAATTCTTCCGTTGGCAGTGTTGGCTGTCTGTCCACAATAAAATGGGGATGATCAAATAATGCCTTTAAGCCTGTATCGCTAATTCCATCGGTAACCAGTACTTTATACATTTCCATTCATTCCTCCCAGTTTAAAATAAAAAATCCCTCATAACAGACAGTTGTGTCGTGTTATGAGGGACGTGATCAACCGTGGTGCCACCCTCTTTTGCTGCATAGATTTCATACAGCCTCAACATGTTAACGGTTTTTACCGGGCAGGCCTACATACTATTTCGGCGTGCCAGTTCAGAAGTGCTGGGTATGTTAAGTAAGGACACCGGTTCACAGCAGCCACCGGCTCTCTGAAGTCCCTTATTAATACCGTCTTCATCATCACTATTTTCAATTGAATGCATTTTTTTGTATGAATTTATTGAATATTCTACATCCATACGTTTAGAATTGTAAAGGGTTAATGAAAATATTTTCTGAATAATCTTATTAAATTTTTTTCTCAAAAGTTCTACGGCCTTGTGTGATAAGGCGGAGAGCGATTAAAATTATATTTAAACAGAATACATCTATTGTAAAAAGAGTTAGAGAATTATATAATGTCTACTATAAAAATACATTTGTGCATTTAGGGTGGACTCCTGGGAGGGAAAAGTAATGAAAGCTATCTCAATTGGATTATTAGGTTTAGGAACAGTGGGATCTGGTGTGGTACAAATCATCAAAAATCATCAAGATAAATTAATGCATCAGGTTGGATGTCCTGTTGAAATAAAAAAAATACTTGTAAACGACTTACATAAAACGAGGTCTGCTGAGATCAATACGCAAGTTTTAACAAATAACCCTGACGATATCCTTCAAGACCCGGAAATCAATGTGGTAATTGAGGTAATGGGTGGAGTAGAAGAAACGAAAAAATATTTGCAAAGTGCACTTCAGAGTGGCAAGCATGTAGTCACTGCAAATAAAGATTTGATGGCTCTTCACGGTTCTGAATTATTAAAGCTAGCCTCGGAAAATGGCTGCGATTTGTTTTACGAAGCCAGTGTTGCAGGGGGAATCCCAATTTTAAGAGGTTTAGTTGACGGGCTTGCTTCCGACCGAATTACTCAATTAATGGGGATTGTTAATGGTACAACCAATTTTATTTTAACAAAAATGAGCTCTGAAGGACTTGCCTATGAAGATGTCTTAAAAGAAGCCCAAGAGCTTGGATTTGCGGAAGCAGATCCAACTTCAGATGTTGAAGGATTAGATGCTGCACGTAAAATGACCATCCTTGCAACATTAGGTTTCTCTATGCATATTGACCTTGAGGATGTAAAAGTCAGCGGAATTACTCAAATTACTGAAGAAGATCTGCGGTATGGTAAGCAGATGGGCTATACAATGAAACTAATTGGGAATGCTCATCGCGAGGGTGAAAAAGTAGAAGTGAGCGTTCAGCCAACCTTTTTATCTAATAATCATCCGCTTGCATCTGTGCAAAATGAGTACAATGCGGTATATGTTTACGGAGAGGCTGTCGGTGAGACGATGTTCTACGGACCTGGGGCAGGAAGCTTGCCAACAGCAACAGCGGTTGTTTCCGATTTAGTGGGTGTAATTAAAAACTTAAGACTTGGTGTTAACGGAAGAAGTGCGGTGGCACCACAATATCCGAAACGACTGAAGGATGACTCGGAAAAGTATTCGAAATACTTCCTACGTATTCATGTGCAGGACGAAGTTGGCGTATTTGCTGAGATTACCTCCATTTTTGCTAAATATGGTGTTAGTTTTGAAAAAATCCTTCAGATGCCGGTAACAAAAAATGAAATCGCAGAAATTGTTTTAGTAACGCATCAGGCTTCTTTAACCGATATTGAGGATATTTTAGTAGAGTTAAAGGATTTATCCGCAGTTAAGGAAGTTAAGAGTTCGTATAAAGTGGTTAGAAAATAGAGATTAAGGAGCTGTCTGTGGATGACCCTCGATAACAGAGTACAAATCAAAGTTCCAGCAAGTTCTGCCAACTTGGGTCCAGGATTTGATTCCATTGGAATTGCTGTCGATTTATATTTAACGTTAGAAGTAGAACAAAGTAATCATTGGGAATTTATTGCGGAAACTGAGGAATTAAGTCAATTCCCCAATAATGAGGAGAATTTCATGTGTCAAGTGGCTCTTAAGGTTGCTTTGAAATATGGAAAGACCCTGACGCCATGTAAAGTGAAAATTAATAGTGAAATTCCATTAGCCCGTGGACTTGGTTCAAGTGCTTCGGCGATTGTTGCAGCGATTGAATTAGCTGACTTTGTTGGAAATCTTGGGTTGAGTTCCCGTGAGAAGCTATTGCTTGCAACTGAGATGGAGGGGCATCCAGATAATGTTGGAGCATCGCTATATGGGGGATTGGTTGTGGGATGCTATCACCATAATGAAGTGGACCTTGTGTCATTTCCCAATCTGGCGTTTGAGATGATCGCTGTTATTCCAAATGAGGAATTATTAACAGTGGATTCGCGTGGAGTTTTACCGGAAGTGCTTCCTTATTCGGAGGCAGTTCAAGCCTCTGCTACCGCAAATGTATTAATTGGTGCCCTTCTTAGTCAAAATTGGGAGCTAGCGGGAAAAATGATGGATTCCGATTTATTCCATCAGCCATACCGAAAACAGCTGATTCCTTTTTATACTGAGATTGAGGTAGCAGCCAAAGCAAATGGTGCCTTTGGAGTGGCTTTAAGTGGCGCAGGCCCAACAATGCTTTGTTTTGCAGAAAAAGGGAAAGGCAGAAAAATTGCCGAATCACTTCAACAAACCTTTTCAGCCATGTCCGTGAAACTTTTAAACATCGATGATACCGGGAGCAGTGTTTATAATTTAGAATGTGCAAAATAAAAGGGCAGCCTAGCTGCCCTTTTCTAGTTATTCAGAAAATCCTCGAATGCTTCTTTACTTAGTGGTTTACTAAACAAATACCCCTGCATCTGAGTACAGTCTTTTGATCGTAAAAATTCCTTTTGGTAATCCGTTTCTACACCTTCGGCAATTACATCAAGATGAAGCCCTCGGGCCATATTAATAATCGCCTCCGGAATCTCTGTATTGGCAAGATTCTCGGTAATATTTTGAATAAAAGATTTATCAATTTTTAACGTGTTAATCGGCAAGTTTTTTAAATAACTTAGGGATGAGTACCCTGTACCAAAATCATCAATGGAAACAGAAATACCCATGTTTTGGAGTGATTGCAGCGATTGAACAAGTTCCTTTGAATTTGTAAGAAGAATACTTTCCGTAATTTCGATTTCGAAATTCTTTGGATCTAATTTACTGTCCTGCAAGATTTCCTTTACCTGTTTCACCATATTACAAGGCTCTTGAAACTGCCTTGCTGAGAAATTTACTGAAATGTTTAATGACTGATGATATTTCGTATTCCATTCACTTACTTGGTGACATGCTTTCTTCATGACGATTTCCCACAAAGGTTGAATTAATCCCGTTTCCTCTGCAATCGGAATAAAAACTTCCGGAGAGACAAAGCCCAATTCTTCATCCGTCCATCTTAATAATGCTTCTGCACCGTAAATAGTTTCGGTATTAACATTCATTTTTGGCTGATAGTGAACATCTATTTTTTGATTCTCGATTGCTTTTCTTAGCCGTGACTCCAATCTTGGCCGTTCCTGACTTAATTTACTAATACGCTCATTATAGATAACGACTCGATTGCCGCCCATATTTTTTGCAGAGTACATTGCCATATCTGCATAGATGATTAATGTGTCCAGGTTACTTGTGTGCTCTGGGTACATACTGATTCCACAGCTGGCACTTAGGTAAAGTTCAATTCCGTCAATTGAGTATGGTTTTTTTAAGGTATTAATGATAGTCTCTGCAACTGCTTTTGAAGCCTTCACATCTAGATTATTCATCAAAATGATAAATTCATCGCCGCCTTGTCTTGTAATGATGTGATTATCCTCGGGCAGGCATTTTTGGATTCGATTTGCTACGATTTTCAGTAACTCATCACCTTTGTTATGTCCGAAGGAGTCATTAACATGTTTGAAACGATCCAAATCAATAAATAAAACCGATACGGTTTCGCCTTTTTCATTTGCTTGATCAATAACAGGTTGCAGCTTTTCTTGAAAGTATCTTCGATTGGTCAAACCAGTAAGCGGATCGTGATACGCTTGGTATTCAATTAGTTTTTTACTCTGGTTTAAATCATTTACATAATGTTGTAAATGATTTGATAAAGCGTTCACGTTTTCTGTCAGAAATCCAAGCTCATCTTTACGATTTAGATGTAATTTTTTTCCGAAATTACCTTGGGCAATTTCATTCACTTGCTCAACGATGTAACCAATTGGCTTGGTAATGGACCTGGAAAAAATAAAACTAAAAATTAAAACGACAATCATAATTACAATGGAGAGCATAATATGAACTTTTAGCTCGTGTAACAATTCATTCTGGATAAGGCCATAATCATAAACAAGGCAAATTACATAGAGTTGATCATGTTTGCTTTTCACTGGAACGAATGTTTTCATGATGTATTTGTCTTTGATCGTGTCTTTATAGGATTGGAGTTTATTGGTTTCTGCCGCCTTTTTTACTAGTTTAGAATCCACGGCAATATTTGAATATTCTTTATAGGAACCATACCAAATAGGCTCTGCGGAAATACGGGTATAATAATTACCGTTTAAATGGACAACTTCCTCTTTTTTGCCAAAGCTTTTAGGATTCAATACAGACATTTCCAGAACACCGGGTTCCTTTGTAAAGTTCTTAATTACTTTCCCGGGACCAAATCGATCTTCATATCCAAGAACTGTATTGTCTCGAAAATAGGGATCAATTATATAATTGGTTGAGCCATCGTAGTAATAGCCCCATTTATCAATGTGATCTGGATTGGATGAGGCTTTTTCCATTGGTCCGGACCAATAGAAGGGCAAAGCTAAACCTTTTTTTACAGTGACAGGCTTTAATGCTAAAAGCTGAAGGTAGGCATCATACCAATAGCCCCAACCCTTTGTTCCCATATTTATTTCTTTTGGATCAGAGGAGCGGACTCCTACTACGTCATCCTTTGTCTTGGCTAAAAGTGTAATATGGGAAACTCTTAATTCTTTTGCAAGTACTTTTAGCTGTTCATTTGTTACATCCTGGTATCGAGGGGGAAGTGCTTTTTTTATAGCAATTGAGGCAATTCGTAACTCTCTTGCAAGGATGTTTTCCACATATTCTGATCCCTGTTTAGTATTTTCAACCTGAACAGAAACCTCTTTGGTAATCATGGCGATTTCCTTTTCATTATAGTCAAGTAGTTGATTTTTTGACCGAATATAATGAAAGGCATTATTCGCAACTAAGATCATAAATACAATGAGACAAAATATTAATGGAAGTTTCTTTTTAATCGACAATGAAGCAACACTCCAATTATATAAACATTTTGAAGGATTTTGGAATTTAGTATTTTCCCCGTGGGAAACATATTTTAATTTTGCTTAAAGAATATCATAATCACATCGTAAAAGTAATGAGAAAAAACTGGAGAATGAGGCTGGGGAATATAATGAGGGAGCAACTTACAAAATGAGAATTCAGCAGCGAGGCTGCTGAATTATTAACCATTTAATCCTTGTAACCACTCTTGGTAGCATTCATGACAAAGTGTTTCATCCCGTTCAACATTGGAGGTCACGAAGGTTACGTTGTGGTGCTGATTTTGATCAATATCATTTGTACAATAAAAACATTTTTCACTCATTTTTTCCACCTCTTTAATTTTGAATGAGTTTAGCTTTTACATTTTTTACGTTTTCTTACGTTGAAAATTTCACCAGGTTTTTCGTTCGAGTTTCGTTTGAAAGATTCCCTCAATTCTTACTATTTTTGATATGATTGATTTGAGCATAAATCTACTATGACTGGTGAGCCAAATGAAATTTACTTTTAGGAATAAAGCAGCAGGAATTAAATTTCTTTTTTATCGCAGTATCCGCACGAAAATGGTTGTATTTTTTCTAATGGTAGCGCTCATTCCATTGGCCATCTTTGGTCTGTTGTCCTATCAAAAGTCCTCGACGATTGTGAATAAACAATACAATGATTATGAACGATTTGCTGTTTCACAATTGGATAAACAAATTGAAAATACGATACAGCAGATGTATGTGGTTTCAAAGGATATTAATCACTATCTATCGGATCCAACTTTAATTATTTTAAAAGAAGAAATACCACGGACCTATTCGGCATTTATTGAAAATAAAAACTTTGAACGCTATTTAGAAGCACATAAAACCTATAATACAAAAGGAATCTACCTCATTACAAATACAGGCTACTATTATGGAAATAATCAAGTGAATATCCACCGGCTTTTCCAGAAGCCTTTTTGGAAGGAAATTAATAATTTACAGGAAGGGCAGCTTTGGATTGGTTTCTATAATGCTGACCATTACTATACAGGGAATAAAAAGGAGAAATTAATTGGGATGGTTCTTCCAATTGAAAGCCAATTTGGGGTATTAAAAGGCAGTAAGCTTTTGATCGAAACAAACGCTGATGAATTGCTCTCGCATATTAAGTTTTTAGAGAAATCGTTGCATTCTTCGATTACACTAAGAAATGGAAACCATCAGATTGTATATAAAACAAATCATGCACCTGAAAATTTATCATCCGATATTGTCTTTAATAATCATATCGAAACCTATGGATGGGATATTATTGTTCGGATCCCGCAAAAGTATTTTTATAAATCATCCAATGTAATTTTTCATTATACTGTTTTGGCTATTTTATTTTCTATCATCCTTGCCTGCATTTTAGCAGTTGTATTTTCGGTTCCGCTCTCAAAACGAATTAAGAGCCTTAAAGCCTCCATGGAAAGTGTAAGTAAAGGGGATTTAAATACCCAGATAGCGGTTACTTCGGAAGATGAATTAGCAATCTTGGGGCGAAGCTTTAATGATATGGTCAATCAAATTAAGGGATTAATTGAAAAAATTAGTCAAACAGAACGTTTAAAAAGACAAGCAGAGTTAAAGGCATTTCACTATCAAATTAACCCACACTTATTATTTAACACGTTAAACTCAATCCAATGGAAGGCAAGACTTTTAGGGGCAAAAGAAGTTCAAGAAATGATCTATCATCTAACAGAGGTTCTTCATGAGAACTTAAATTTTGCCGATGAATTAATTCCTTTGAAAAAAGAACTACAAACCATCCAGCATTATTTAAAGGTTCAGGAGGTACGTTTCGGCCATACTTTTGAATATGTTGAAACCCTACAAGAAAATTGTTTAGAATGTTTAATTCCAAGGATGACACTTCAGCCTTTATTCGAAAATATCTTTTTTCATGCATTTGAAGATGGACAAGGGAGAATTGAGCTCAACGTGGAAGAAAAAGATGATTATATTGAGCTTACGTTAGAGGATAACGGAAAAGGAATGAATGAAGGTACCATCAGGAAACTGCTTGAACCGAGGCAACATGATGAAGGAGGAAAAGGGATTGGCGTATATAATGTTGACCAACGCATTAAACTTCATTTTGGAACGGAGTATGGTTTATCAATCGAATCAGTTGTAGGTTTAAAGACAATTTTTAGAATGAGATGGCCGAGAAGGAGAAAACTCAAATGATAAAGGTACTGATTGCAGACGATGAACTAATTGTACGAAAAGGATTAATGGCAACCGTCGAATGGGAAAAATATAATATGAAGGTGATTGCTGATGCCCCTAACGGACAAAAGGCCTGGGAGTTGTTCGAGGAGCACCGTCCTGAAATTGTGATAACGGATATTGTTATGCCGGAAGTGAACGGGATTGAATTGGCCAGAAAAATTAAACAATCATCCCCTGCTACAAAAATATTATTATTAAGCTGTCATCGGGATTTTACCTATGCGCAAGAAGGCATGAATATTGGAGCCTCAGGTTATATATTGAAAACAGCTTTTCAGGATCAGCAATTTGAAGAATATCTAAAGCGTTTTGAAGGGGAAATTAATTCGGTTCGTCATGACAAAAAAACTTTTGATTCGTCATCATTGGCAAAGGAGTTTTATGAGTGGTTATGTGACTTCGATAATTCATTTCCAATAATTTTAGAAGAGTTATTTTTAAATGAGTGGAATTGGATGCAGCAGCCCTATTATATTTATTTATTAAATCGATTAAAAGATAGTGAGTTTCTGCTTACCAAGTTACAATCTGAGGAAAAACTAGTTGCAAAAATTTCTTGCGGTCAGGATCAAGCATTTATTTTTATTCCCGAAAAGTCACAGCGGCAATTTGAGCGATTGCTTGTCGAGGCTAGAGGGGGTGAGCCAGCCGTTCGTTGGAAGATAAATGGTCCAAATCAAGGAATCAAGGAATGGATGGACGGGGTTTCCACCCTATATAGGCAGCTGCAATTTGAAAAACAATTTAATTACTCGATGGAAAATTGGCCATTACCAATTCAAAAGGCGGTACAAAAGATTATTTTACATTTGGACGAACCTCTTTCTTCTACAGATATTGCAAGTGAGGTTGGTTTAAGCCGCAGCCATTTTAGTACAATGTTTAAAAAGGCAGTTGGTGAAAGCTTTATTGCCTTTACGGAAAGAATAAGAGTACAAATTGCATGTGATTTTCTTGAAAAAACATCCTTAACATCACAGGAAATTAGTGAAAAAGTAGGGATTCAGGATGGTAAATACTTCAGTAAATGGTTTAAAAAATGCATCGGGGTCACACCTTCAGATTACCGGCAAAACAAAAAGAAGAATATCATCTAACAAAATTCCTAATCATTCTGTATCTTACGAAATTTCAAACAATATTACAAAAAGAATAAGATGAATTTAAGTTTAAGACCGCTTTCATTAAGGTTACAATGAAAGCGGTTTCTGTTATGTATAAGGAAAAAAAGGGGGAATTAAAAATGAAGAAAATTACAGTTGCTTTTTTAGTATTCCTTTTGCTTTTTGCAATGGCCGCCTGTTCAAACAATAAATCAAGCGGTACAGAAGACGCAAAAGGTAATGACAGCAGCGGAAAAACCACGCTTCGATTTGCAACATGGGATTCTGGGGAAACATTAAAAATTCAACAATTGATTGCGAAAAAGTTTGAAGAAAAAAACCCAAATGTAAAGGTTCAAGTAGAAGCTTACGGAGATGGATTTGACCAAAAACTGGCTGCGGCGTTTGGTGCAAAAAACCCGCCAGATGTTATGTATATGTGGAATTTCCCAGCTTACTTTCAATCGTTAGAGCCGCTGGATAATTTGATTAAAAATGATTCTGAAATGGATATGAATGATTTTTATCAGGGGTTATTTAATTACTCCAGCATGTACGGGAAAGTATACGGGATGCCAGCCGGATTCACCACAAGGGTTGTTTATTTTAACAAGGATATATTTGATGCAGCAAAGATTCCTTATCCAAAGGATGGCTGGACCTGGGATGACTTTAAAAATATCGCCAAGAAATTATCAGACCCATCAAAAAAACAGTATGGATTTGGGGTAAGGCCTGAACCCGATACTTATGATCTACAAGGCTTTGTTTGGAGCAACGGCTCAAGCTTCATTAGTGAAGACGGAAAGAAAATCAAAGGATATATGAACAGTCCTGAAACCGTTCAATCACTGCAAATGTTTGCCGATATGGTTAAGGATAAAAGTGCTGTTCTTGTCGGTGGAAAAAATCAACAGAGCGGTGATGATATTTTCAAGGCAGGCAAGCTTGCCATGTGGGAAAGCGGTATCTGGCCATTGGAGGGCTTTAAGGAAGCTAAGGTGAACTTTAGAACAGTGGAAATGCCTTCATTTGGCAGCAAGCCAGTAAAAGGAGTGATCGCATCGTCTGCTGTCTCGATTGCAAAAGATTCAAAACATAAAGATCTTGCTTGGAAGTTTGTAAAATTTTACTCTTCAGCGGAAGCAATCAAAATGAGAACAGCTGATTTACCTGTACGTATTAGCGTTGTAAAGGAAATGAAAACGGATCAAGACCCGATGATTAAGCCATTTTACAAAATGCTTGAAAGATCAAATGATACTCCTGCTTTCTTATTAAATAAAAATTGGGATGAAATAAATCGCAACTTATCAGCAGCTGTCAATGCGATTATGCTCGGACAAGATGGAGAACAGTTATTGAATAAGGCTGTGAAGGATTCCGAGAAGTATGTTGGACAGTAAAAACTAAAAAGAGGTGTTTTTGTTGAAACCCGTATATACCTCACCTGCACCTATTGTAAAGATCAAAAAACAAACTAATCGGTGGGACAAAATTGTCCCCCTCCTTTTTATCGCACCATGGGTGATTGGATTTTTAGCTTTTACATTAGGTCCATTGCTCTATTCGCTGTTTATTAGTTTCTTTGATTGGCCGATTGTAGGTGAACATAAATTTATTGGTCTTGATAATTATAAAACGATGTTTACCGACGACCCGTTATTTTGGGAATCATTATGGGTGACTGTAAAATTTGCTGGTTTATTTGTCCCTCTTAATCTCATAACCGCTCTCTTTCTAGCGATTTTATTGAACCAAAAGATAAAAGGACACTCAATATTTCGAACCCTTTTCTATTTACCGTCGGTTATCTCCGGAGTCGCACTTGCGATGATTTGGGCTTGGGTTTATAACGGCGAATATGGAATCCTGAACTACTTTTTGTCACTAGTAGGAGTAAATGGACCGGATTGGTTAAACAATCCCCACTCAGCATTGATTGCAATGGTTATTGCAAGTCTTTGGGGGCAAGGAACAATGATGCTGATTTTCCTAGCTGGCTTAAAGGCTATTCCCAATGATTTATATGAAGCAGCCTCCATTGATGGAGCAAATAAAATCCAACAGTTTTTCAAAATCACGATTCCGATGTTAACACCGACGATTTTATTTAATTTAATCACAACGATTATCAGCGCATTTCAACAATTAACCCTTGCTCTTATTCTGACTGGGGGAGGCCCGCTGAGATCCACATATTTCTATGCAATGTATGTTTACGAAAACGCCTTTAAGTATTTTAAAATGGGTTATTCCTCTGCTAATGCCTGGTTTATGTTTGTCATTGTCTTAATTTTAACTCTATTAGTCTTTAAATCATCATCAGCCTGGGTTTATTACGAAGGGGAAGTTAAAAATAAATCGTAATATAGGATACCGGGGTAGGGGAGTGCTTCATGAAAACAAAAAGAAGAATTGAGAAAACAACCGTTTATATCCTACTTATCTTTTTTTCATTGCTTTTTTTGGCACCCTTTTTCTGGATGCTGACGACTTCATTGAAATCACAGCATGAGCTTTACCTTTTTCCGCCTAAATGGATTCCATCAAAATTTGAATGGGGAAATTTTAAAGAGGCGTGGATGTCCCAGCCATTTAATCAATTTTTTGTTAATACCGTTACAGTAACCATCATGTCGACTATTGGCCAGTTGATTTCATCTTCTCTGGTCGCCTATGGCTTTGCACGATTTAGGTTTAAAGGAAGAGACTTTTTGTTTATTGTTCTGCTTGCTTCGATGATGATTCCATGGGAGGTAACGATGATTCCACAGTATATGGAATTTAACTTCCTTGGCTGGATTAATACATTAAAGCCCCTGTTTGTACCTTCTTGGTTTGGGGCACCATTTTATATTTTCTTAATGCGGCAATTTATTATGTCTATACCAAAGGAACTCGATGAGGCGGCACGTATGGATGGTGCGAATCCATTTCAAATCTACTATAAAATTTATCTTCCTTTAATGAAGCCATCATTGATTCTAGTTGCCGTATTTAATATTTTAACCTGCTGGAATGATTACTTAGGCCCGCTTGTTTTCTTAAATGACCAAAGTAAGTACACATTAACACTGGGCTTAGCACAATTTAAGGGAATGTTTGGGGTTGATATGGAGAGCATTATGGCTGTAACCTTCTTAATCAGTCTGCCGCCGCTAGTCTTATTCTTTTTTGCCCAGCGCTATATTGTGGAGGATTCCTCTAGGTCAGGAGTTAAAGGCTAAAAGAATCGTAATGAGGATAAAAAAGAGGTGGATAGAATGTTTGATATTAAAAAGGTTCCTTTTAGCCGCAATGGTTCCTATATGGTCATCTCACCCTTGCATGGAAAGGATGAACAACATCTTTACCTGAGAAACATCCGAAACGGGGACAATGATTTAGGTGAGGTTTTTCGAATCGAGGTTCTAGCTGATGGTCAGGCAGTACAGTATGCCCCGGTATTAAGACCAAATTTTCTTCGGCTTGAGACCGACAGGGGATTTGCTGACTTCGTTATCAGTGAAGCAAAGGTATTGCAAATTCGAAGTGTTGGGGTTGGGGTCCGCCTAACTGGTATAACAGGGTCTTATGATTATGCGGTTCCGGTTAATAATGACCGTTTTGAGGTCAATCATTCAAAACAGGAAATCCGTTATATGTTGACTCCTATAAAAGGCCAACTTTTGATGGATGCACCCTTTCAAGAACAAAGATGCCTTAAGATCGTAGCTGATTTTTTGCCTGAAACTCAGTCGTCGGAAATGGAATGTGCAATTGAAGAGTTTTTTACCGTGTGGAAAGAGCGGAAGTATTTAGACTTTTCAAACGGGTTGGAATTGGTTCGAAATGAATTTCAAACATGGCTGGATCACTCTCTGGAGTGTGATGCCCAATTTACTAATGGGCGGGAACTTGCAGCATATATCACGTGGTCTTGTTTGGTTCATCCTGAAGGGAAATTAACAAGGCCGGCTATGTACATGTCAAAGAATTGGATGACGAATATTTGGAGCTGGGATCATTGCTTTAATGCATTGGCATTAGCAAAAAATCAACCCGAATTAGCATGGGATCAATTTATGATCTTTTTTGAACATCAGGATGAGTCGGGAATGCTACCAGATTTTCTTAACAATCGCTTTGCTTTATGGAATTTTACAAAACCGCCGATCCATGGCTGGGCATTAAAACAGCTAATGGAAAACCGTGACTTAGTGACAAAGGAAAAATTGCAAGAAGTATACGAACCATTATGTAAATGGACAGAATGGTGGTTTAAATACAGGGATGATGATCATGACGGAATTCCCCAATATAATCACGGAAATGACAGCGGCTGGGATAATAGCACTATTTTTCATCAAGGAACACCGATTGAAAGCCCTGATCTATCTTCCTTCTTGATTTTACAAATGGAGACACTCTCTGAAATCGCAGAGAAATTAGGGAAAAAAGAAGAGGCTCGGGAGTGGGCTAAGAAATCGAACGATTTACTTGACCGAATGGTTCGTCACTTTTGGATTAATGAACGGTTTACGGCAGTGAAGTCCGGAGACCATTCAATCATTGAATCAGAAAGTCTTGTACTTTATATACCTATTATTCTAGGAAACCGTCTTCCTGATTCGATTCGGAAAAAATTAGTGGAAGGAATCATATCCAACGATTTTTTAACGCCGTTCGGGCTTGCTACTGAAAAGCCAACTAGTGCTTATTTCCGAGAGGATGGATATTGGCGAGGGCCAATCTGGGCTCCGACTACATTATTAATTTATAAAGGATTGGCTGATTCTGGGGAAACAGAATTAGCGCAGGTAGTGGCACATAGGTTTTGCAATATGGCAAACCAATCAGGAATGGCTGAAAACTTTCATGCCCTAACGGGAGAAAGCTTACGCGATCCAGCTTTTACATGGACTTCAAGTGTGTTCCTTATTTTGGCTAATACTTTAAAAGGTTTTTAAAATTTAGTGTCATAGGAGGTTTTACAATGTTAACTCAAGATTATTTTGGTTTGGAAAATAAGGTGTGTGTTGTAACGGGGGGCGCTTCAGGAATCGGACTTGCAACTGCCACACTTTTGGCGGAAGTAGGAGCAAAGGTGATTCTTTTAGACATTAATGCGGAAAACGGTGAGAAAGCAGCATCTGATCTTAAAAATAAAGAATATCAGGCAGAGTTTGTCCAATGTGATGTAACGAAATCAAGTGATTGTGAAACGGTACGTAATCATATTGAAGCAAGCTACGGGAAAATTGATGTTCTTTTCAACAATGCCGGGGTGATTAGAAGAAAGACAGTGGTCGAATTGGAAGAGTCCGATTGGGATTTAGTATTAGACGTTTCCTTAAAAGGAATTTATCTTCTCTCAAAATATTTAATTCCGCTTATGGCGTCCGGCGGCGGAGGCAGCATTATTAATACCGGTTCAGGATGGGGAATTAAGGGTGGAGATCAAGCGGCTGCCTATTGCGCAGCGAAGGCTGGAGTCGTGAATTTAACAAAAGCAATGGCAATCGACCATGGACCACAAAATATTCGTGTGAATTGCATCTGCCCTGGTGATACAGATACACCGTTATTAAGGGACGAAGCCAAGCAGCTCAATCTAAAAGAAGATGCCTTCCTCGTATCGTCTGCTAAGGGACGGCCATTAGAAAGGCTGGGCACACCAAGAGATATAGCAAAGGGAGTACTTTTCCTTGCAAGCGACCTATCATCTTGGGTGACGGGTACAGACTTAATAGTAGATGGCGGAGGATTAGCATAACTTTTTTGAAAGATTAAAAATTAATAGATTTAAGATTACAGGGAGGTAAAGGTTATGGCGCAAAAAGTACATCCTTATATACCGAATATGGTGCCAGAAGTACAAGCAGAGATGTTAAAGGTAATAGGAGCCAATTCCATCATGGAATTGTACTCCTGTATCCCGGAAGAACTTCAGCTCAAAGAAGATTTAAAGCTGCCGACAGCATTAACAGAATATGAACTGCGGCGGCATATTGAAGGAATTCTTAATAAGAATACCAGTACAAAAGAATATTTAAATTTCTTAGGGGCCGGCTGCTGGCAGCATTTTGTTCCTGCTGTATGTGATGAAATCAATCAGCGCTCTGAATTTTTAACCGCATATGCGGGGGAACCCTATGAAGATCATGGACGATTCCAAGCCCTTTTTGAATATCAGAGTCTAGTAGCAGAACTAGTAGATATGGACGTTGTCAATGTACCGACATTTGATTGGGGACAGGCGGCAGCTACATCGATTCGAATGGCTGCGCGCATTACCGGAAGGAAAAAAGTATTATTGGCAAAGACCGTTGCTCCGGAACGAAGCAAAATTATCGTCAATTATGGAACACCGGAATTGGAATTTGAGTTTGTTCAATTTGATACCAAATCCGGAGCATTGGATTTATCGGATTTAAACGCAAAATTAACGGATGAGGTAGCTGCCCTTTATTTTGAAAATCCTTCCTACCTTGGATTTATTGAGGCACAAGGGTCGGAGATTTCTACTTTATTAAAAGAAAATCAAACCTTGATGGTTGTTGGGGTGGACCCAATTTCTCTAGGAGTCCTCGCACCACCAAGTCATTATGGTGCGGATATTGTTTGTGGAGACCTTCAGCCACTCGGCATGCATATGAATTTCAGCGGTGGTCAAGCAGGTTTTATTGCAACTCATAATGATGTGAAATTTGTTAATGAATATCCATCCCGTTTATTTGGAATTGTTCCAACCGTAAAAGAGGGCGAATACGGTTTTGGCGATGTAGCATATGACAGAACTTCTTTTGCCTTAAGGGAAAAAGGGAAGGAATCCGTTGGTACCCAGACAGCCTTATGGGGAATCACCGCAGGTGTCTACCTTGCATTACTTGGGCCTGATGGAATACAGGAAGTAGGCCAAACGATTATGCAGAACAGTCAATATGCTGTACAGCAGTTAAATCAAATTCCTAGTTTATCAGGATCGAGATTAGATTCACCATTTTTTAAAGAATTTATCGTTGATTTTAATCAAACGGGCGTCACTGTTGAAGAGATTAATCAAAGATTAGTAGAACGGAAAATTTTTGGAGGGAAGGACCTCTCAAAAGAATTTCCGGAGTTTGGCCAATCAGCCTTATTTTGTGTAACGGAGGTTCATACGAAAGAGGATATTGATTATCTTGTTCAATCCCTAAATGAAATCTTAACGAAACAATAGAGAGGAGCTTTTATTCATGCGAAGGATAGAGCGTATAAGCAAAACTCGTGATTTTCATCAGGCAAAATGGAATGAGCCCATTATTTTTGAACTTCATCAGCCAGGAGAAAAAGGAGTCGAATTGCCTCCGGTAAATGAGAAAATTGTTGCAGCAGTTGGGGATGGAATATCGGCAATACCTAAGTCCATGCAAAGAAATCAAAAAGCGAGTCTTCCTGAAATTGGGCAAGCAAGGGTATTGAGACATTATTTAAGATTATCGCAAGAAACCCTAGGCTCTGATTTTAATGTGGAAATTGGTCAGGGAACTTGTACGATGAAATACATTCCGAAAATTAACGAATTGTTAATTCGTGACCCGAAAATCATGGAGCTTCATCCCTTACAGAATGTAGATACAGTTCAAGGAATGCTGGAGATTTTTTATAAATTAGATCTTTGTATGAGAGAAATTTCTGGGATGGACCATTTTTCATTCCAGCCAAGCAGTGGAACCCAAGCGCTTTTTACTATGGCATCCATTGTTCAAAAATATCATGAACAAAGGGGCGAGGGGGACCAGCGTGATGAAATTATCACCACCATTTTTTCTCATCCATCCCAAGCTGCAACGGCAGCCGTAAAAGGCTATAAAATTATTACCCTTCATCCGGATGAGAATGGTTTCCCAGATATTGAAAAATTAAAAGCAGCTGTTTCAGAAAGAACTGCCGGGTTTGTTGTTGCCAACCCGGAAGATACCGGCATTTTCAACCCTAGGATTAAAGAATTTACCGACATCGTTCATCAAGCGGGCGGGCTTTGTTTTTACGACCAGGCGAATGCAAACGGGCTTTTAGGTATTACGAGAGCGAAAGAAGCAGGTTTTGATATGTGTTTCTTTAATCTTCATAAAACTTTTGCTGCACCGCATATGTGCGGCGGGCCTGCAACGGGTGCATTGGGAGTAAAAGCTGAATTAAAAGAATTCTTGCCGGCACCAATTGTGGAAATGGTAGATGGAAAATACCTGCTTAATGAAGATTTGAAGCATTCAATTGGAAAGGTACGCTCCTTCCATGGTGTAGCGCAAACGGTTTTACGTGCCTATGCATGGATACGGGCACTTGGTGCTGAAGGTCTTAAGGAAGTCGCGAAAATTGCCGTTTTAAACAATAACTATATGTATCATAGGGTATTGGCAATCCGCGGTGCAGGTGCACCATATGTTAAGGGGCACCGTCTTGAACAGGTTCGTTACAGCTGGGAACAGCTTACAAAGGAAACGGGTGTGACTACAGAGGATGTAACGTTAAGAATGACTGATTTTGGCCTCCATTACTGGACTAGTCACCATCCATATATAGTGAAACAGCCATTCACACTTGAGCCGACAGAGTCTTATTCAAAAGAGGATTTAGATGAGTATATACATGCCTTAGAGCAAATTTCAAAAGAAGCATATGAAAATCCGGAAATCGTCAAATCTGCCCCGCATAATAGCACTATTCACAAAATTGACGAACAAGACTATTTGGATAACCCGGAAAAATGGTGTATTACTTGGCGCACGTATTTAAAAAAGACAAAAGAATTTGACTCAGTTAGATAAGTGGTTTTAAAGGTTCAGTAATGAATGACAATTGGGGGGCTAAAAATGAGAAGGTACCTTTCTATTATGTTAGCAATTGCACTGCTTTTACTCGCTGCGTGTTCAAATTCGGCCAGTAATGAGGGAACAACCGGTGATGCGAAACACCCATCAGGGACGATAACGATATGGGGATGGGACGTTGCAGCAGCAACGATGAAAGCTGCAGTAGAAAAGTTTCAAAAGAAATACCCTGATGTAAAAGTGAAGGTAGAGGATTTCAATAGCTCGGATCTTTACGATAAACTGACGGTTGGTCTTGCAGCTAGAGGATCAGGGCTTCCGGATGTTGTCTTAATGGAGGATGAACGAATTCCTGGTTATGTCCATCAATTCCCTCAAGGATTCTTGAACTTAAGTAAACTTGGTTATGGAAAGTACAAAGATTCTTTTAATCCGGCAAAGGTTGCTGCAGATCAAGATAAGGAAGGAAACTTCATTGCTGCACCATGGGATATCGGTCCAGCAGGAGTTTTCTATCGTGTCGACTATTTTAAAAAGGCGAATGTGGATCCAAATTCCATCAAAACATGGGATGACTATATTGCTGCAGGAAAGAAAATTAAAGCGGCAACTGGTGCGAAAATGCTTCCGATCGATATTCCAAATTATGATGGCGTCTTCCAAATGATGATGCAGGAACAAGGACTTTCTTATTTTGATAAGGAAGGAAAAATCACGCTTCAATCTAAGGAAGCCATCCGGGCAATGGATGTCATTAAAAAGCTTCATGATGAGGATTTAATCCTTAACAACAAAGGCTGGGACGGAATTGTAACGGCCACTGTAAACGGCAGTGTTGCGACAGTTCCTTATGGAGTTTGGTATGCAGGCTCGATTATGGATCAGGCGCCAAAATTAAAGGGAAAATGGGATGTATTTTATTTACCAAGCTTTGAGGAGGGCGGAAACAGGTATGCAAACGTTGGCGGATCTTCCTTATTGATTCCGGCGACAAGTAAAAATCAATCCGCTGCCTATGCCTTTGTTGACTTCTTTACAACAGATACAGACTCTCAATTATTGGGCTTTGAAAAATATGGACTTTTCCCTTCGTTAAAGGAAACCTATAGTGCGCCGCAATTTACCGAAAACAGCGAGTACTTTAATAATAACCCGATTTTCAAAAAATTTGCCGATATTGTCGATCAAGTTCCACAAATTAATGTAAATGAGTACTTATCAAAAGCAAGTACTCTAACAAGCAATGCTCAAGCTGCGATATTACTTGAAAATAAATCGGTTGAATCCGCATTAAAAGATGCCGAGAATCAGTTGAAAAATGAAGTAAAATAGAAACTTTTTCTAGGGATGAGAGGGGGAGTTCACTCCGCTCATCCCTTCATATTCTCGAAGGCAGAGGGGCGATTCAATGGCTCAAACAGAAAAAGTACAAAGAACAGCGGCAACGTATCGGGTCAATATGAAAAAAAATATTGTTACACCTAAAAATGCTCCATACTTTTTTATTGGTCCAGCACTGCTTTTACTAATCGTTTTCACTGTGTATCCTGTGATTTCTTCGTTAATTTTAAGCTTTCAAGAGGTTCGCGGTGTAGAAAAAACGTTTGTAGGATTTGCAAATTATTCGCGATTATTTCATGATCCGATTTTTTATAAATCATTATTAAACACATTTGAAATTTTGATCGTTCAAGTTCCGATCATGTTGTTCCTTTCCTTATTAATTGCTGTTGGACTTCAATCATCCATGGTAAAAGCAAAGGCATTTTTTCGAATTTCTTTTTTTATGCCGGCAATCACAGCATTAGTCGCGGCATCGATTGTATTTATGATTCTATTGGATGAACATTTTGGACTTGTAAACTATTTTTTATCCTTTTTTGGAGTCAAGCCAGTTCATTGGTTAACTAGTCCTTTTTGGGCAAAAGCTTCTGTGATTCTAGTCATGACATGGAGATGGACAGGATACAATATGGTTATTTTTTTAGCTGGTTTACAAAATATCCCTTCCGAATTATATGAAGCTGCTAGTATAGATGGAGCCGGAAAGGTAAAGCAATTCTTTATGATTACCATTCCACAGTTAAAACCAGTGTTTATATTTACAGTGGTGATGTCAACGATTGGGACACTTCAGCTCTTTGATGAACCGTTTATTTTAACCCAAGGGGGACCAAATAGTGCAACCATGACCATTACTCTTTATTTATATGAAACTGGCTTTAAATTCTTTGATTTTGGCTATGCATCAGCCATTGCCTATGTCCTAGTGTTGATCACGGCCGTCATTTCCTGGATTCAAATGAAATTGGTAGGTGAGTAGAATACATGAATACTTCAAATAAGATTTCTTCAAAAATCGGAATATATGGGTTGTTGTTCATTGGGGTCATTTTTTCGATTGCTCCCTTTTATTGGATGCTTGTCGGTGCTACTCATCCATCCGGAGAAATTTTTAGCCTGCCGCCAAAGATTTTACCGGGAGATTACTTAGCGAAAAATTTTCACTCCCTTGGTGAATCATTAGGGATTGCAAAAATCTTTTGGAATTCATTGTTTATTGCTCTTGTGTATACCTTTTTCAGTACCCTTATTTCTGCAATGGCCGGTTATGCATTCGCTAAATATCGTTTCAAAGGAAAAAAATTGTTTTTTTTCATGATTTTATGTTCGTTAATGATTCCATCTCAAGTTACCCTGATTCCATTGTTTGAAATGATGGTTTCGTTTAACTGGCTAAATACGTATCAAGCGATTATATTACCAGGCCTTGCTTCCCCTTTTGCCATTTATTTAATGAGGCAGAATATGCAGGCTGTTCCGGACTCGATTATTGAGGCTTCAAGGGTAGATGGCGCAGGGGAAATGAAAATTTTCTTTTCGGTCATTTTACCTGTGGTTCGACCGGCTTTGGCGGCCGTAGCGATTTTTCTATTTATGTCACAATGGAATAGCTTAATCTGGCCGCTTATTACACTAAATTCAAAAGAGATGTTTACTTTGCCTGTTGCCTTATCAAGCTTAATCGGAATGGCACGGATTGATTATGGCCAGCTAATGTTAGGCACCACTTTATCAACCATCCCGATCATGATTTTCTTCTTGTTGCTGCAAAAGCATTTTATATCAGGGATTTTAGGTGGATCGGTAAAAGAATAGAGTTAAATTTTGAGGTGACAGATATGAAAAACATAAAAAGATGGGAAGATATTTATACTGATGGGATTAATCGGCTTGCTGCACGTGCTCACTTTATTAGCTTTCCATCTCGTGAAGCAGCGAAAACAGGAGATGCAGGCAATGCCCATTATTATCAAAATCTAAATGGGACGTGGAAGTTTACTTTTCTCGATGCCCCTGAATATTGGCCAGATGGTTTTTACGAAGATGATTTAGATACAACAGGATGGGACAATATCGTTGTCCCGGGAAATTGGCAGATGCAGGGTTATGGTAAAATGCATTATTCAGATTTGTGGTATAACTTTCCGATCATTCCACCACGAGTACCTACAGATAATCCAACGGGCATTTATCGCCGAGAATTTGGTATTGACCGTGATTTTGACGATGAACAATTAATCCTACGTTTCAATGGGGTGGATTCGGCATTTGAATTGTATATCAACGGTGAATTTGCTGGATATAGTAAAGGTGCACGGATTCAATCGGAATTTGATATTACAGGGCTTTACCGGCAGGGTATTAATACGATGACTGTTCGGGTTTTTCAGTGGTCAGATGGCACGTATTTAGAAGATCAGGATATGTGGTGGCTTAGTGGAATTTTCCGTGATGTTGAATTGTATTCCAAGCCACAGTTAGGCCTTTATGATTACTCAGTAAATACGACGTTTGATGATGATTGGAATGACGCAGTATTTACGGTTCATGTGAAGCTGTCCGAAAAGCGGCAACAAACAATTGTTTATGAATTGATCGACCCGCATGGAAACCAGGTTTTTATCGAGGAACAAGAGGCAGATGAGTTTTTTTCTCAAAAGATTTCATCCCCATTAAAATGGAGTGCAGAACAGCCGAATTTATATCACCTTTATATGACTGTTTTAGAAGAGGGTAGAGTCATCGAGGTAATTCACCAGTCTGTTGGATTCCGTTCCATTGTTCTGGCAGGTAATCAGTTCCTTGTAAATGGTGTCGCGATTAAACTTAAAGGTGTTAATCGTCATGATTACAATCCAAAAACAGGTCGAGTGGTTACAAGAGAAGAAATGGAGCAGGACATTAAAACAATGAAGCAAAACAATATTAATGCGATACGGACTGCCCATTACCCTAATGCCCATTCTCTTTATGACCTTTGTGATTATTACGGGATGTATGTCATTGATGAAACGGATTTAGAATGTCACGGCTTTGAACTGACAGCGAAATATGATTGGATTAGCAATGATCCTGAGTGGGAAACGGCCTATGTTTTGCGGCTTGAACGAATGATTGAACGAGACAAGAATCATCCTTGTATTATCATGTGGTCGCTTGGAAACGAGTCATCCTTTGGTGATAACTTCCGTGCAATGGCAAAACGGGCCAAACAACTGGACCCGACTCGTCTTGTTCATTATGAAGGTGATTTTAAAGCAGAAGTGACCGATGTTTACAGTACGATGTATACATGGCTGGAACATAATGAAAAATTGACAATGCAAAAAGTAATTGAAAAAACACAAAAGCCGCATATTCTTTGTGAATATGCACATGCCATGGGAAATGGACCGGGTAATTTAAAGGAGTATCAGGATTTATTTTATAAATATGATCAACTTCAGGGCGGATTTATTTGGGAATGGTTTGATCACGGGATTGAAGCCACTTCGGAAAGCGGTGAGGTTTACTACCGTTATGGCGGTGACTTTGGTGATGACCCGACGAATGGAAACTTTTGTATTGATGGATTAATCATGCCTGACGGGACACTTTCCCCAAGTCTATTTGAATATAAAAAGGTTATTGAACCAGTTCAAACGGAATGTTTGGATATTGAAAATGGGAGTTTCCGTTTGACCAACCGATATGATTTTCTATTGTTGGATCATTTAGAACTAACGTGCTCACTCTATGAGGATCATAAATTACTAGGATTATTTCATGTGGAAATTCCCAAAGTCAAGGCGCGAGAAGAAGTAGAAATCCAGCTTCCTGTAATACATGATTATGAGCGGGTTAACGGTGCCAATTATTATTTTCTCTTTTCATATAAACTAAAACAGGGTACACCATGGGCACCAAAAGGTCATGAATTAGCAAATGCCTCTTTTGTATTGCCTGGAAAGACTAAGCTTTCTAAGAAACATGCTGCCGGGGAACTTGGAGTATCCAAGAAAGGTGCGTTCGTATTCGTTAGCGGATCTGATTTCATTGCCACTTTCGATAGTGTAAAAGGAAGGTTAAAACAGATCAGTCGGAACGGTGAAATTTATCTTCAAAATGGACCGCAATTTCATTTTTGGCGTGCACCTATCGATAATGATATGTACTTGCTGAATGATTATCGAACGAAATACTTTATGCACTTAGGTCATGAAATCGTGGAAGAGGTCCGCTATGAACTAAAAGACGGTGTGTTTGAGTGGTATGTGGATGCCCTTTACGGTACAACAAACAGTTCCTGGTATTATCAACTTCAGTATAATTATAAAATTTATCCTGATGGAGATATTGTATTTACGATTAATGGGACTGCATCTGGTATAAAGGAAAATGCTCCTGTCATGATTCCTCGTTTAGGTGTTAATCTTCAGCTCAATAAAAGTTTTTCACAAACCATATGGCGTGGAAGGGGACCCGGAGAAAGCTATCCCGATTCAAAACAAGCTAATCATTTAGGGGTTTACACTCAAACGGTAGAAGGGTTATTTACTAATTATGTTAAACCCCAAGAGAATGGCAATCGTTCAGATTGCGATTGGGTCAGCTTTACAGATAAAAGTAAAAACAGTCTAATTTTTATCGCTGACGAAACATTTAATTTCAGTGCTTCACACTATGAGGTAGGTGACTTGGAGAAAGCTAAGCATACGATAGACTTAAAGCCACGCGACTATATTATTTTGAATATTGATTACAAGCAAAATGGACTTGGCAGTAATTCCTGTGGGCAAGACCAGTTGGAAAAATATCGTTGCAAGTTTGAAGACTTCTCGTTGAAATTCCGAATTTCCTTATTTAATGGTAATCAAGTAACTGCAGTAGAGCTTGGACGCGAACATTGCGAATAGCCAGAGGATTCCCAACATCGACTGTCGATGTTGGGTTTTTTATTTAATTTAACTAATTGGAATAAAAAGATTAATTGCTTTATTTTTGATAAACAATCATTATGAATAGATAATCATTTGAATTGAAAGTAGGGATTTTTTTGCCTGATTTTTTATCATTAGGTATTTCAAAAGAATTAACAGAAACATTACGCGGTTTCGGTATCGCTACACCGACTCCTATTCAGACACAATCGATACCGGTTGTCATGAAGGGGAAAGATGTGATTGCGCAAGCTCAGACCGGAACAGGGAAGACATTTGCATTTATTTTGCCAATCCTTGAAAAACTTGAGGCAAATGCTCTTCACGTTCAAGCACTCATCGTAACGCCAACAAGAGAATTAGCGTTACAAATTACCGATGAAATTAATAAGATGATTCAGAATTTAGATAATGTGAATGTTTTAGCCGTTTATGGAGGACAGGATGTTGAAAAACAGTTAAAAAGGTTAGAAAAAAATGTCCAGATTGTCGTTGGAACTCCAGGCAGGCTTTTAGATCATATTCGAAGAGGAACACTTGATTTATCCAGAGTTCATTTCCTTGTTTTAGATGAAGCAGACCAAATGCTCCATATTGGGTTTCTGGGAGAAGTAGAGGATATTATTAAAGAAACGCCAAAGAGTAGACAAACAATGCTTTTTTCAGCAACGATTCCGGATGAGGTTCGGAACCTTGCGAAAAAGCATATGAGGGAGCCGGAATATATTCAGGTGGAAAAAAGGCAAGGGCCTGCTGCGAATGTAAAACAAATTGCCATCCACACAACTGATCGGGCAAAACAGGCAACGCTTATAGAATTAGTGGAAACCCACCGGCCATTTCTAGCGGTTATTTTTTGCAGAACGAAACGTAGAGTCAGCAAATTGTTCGGAATTCTTAAAGCACATGGATTTTCTTGTGATGAATTGCATGGGGATTTGTCGCAAGCCAAAAGAGAGCAAGTCATGAAAAGATTTAGGGATGCTGAAATTCAATTGTTAATCGCGACGGATGTAGCTGCAAGGGGGCTGGATGTTGAGGGAGTGACCCATGTATTTAACTACGATATTCCTCAGGATGCAGAAAGCTATGTCCACCGAATTGGCAGAACGGGTAGAGCGGGAATGAAGGGGTTAGCCATCACGTTTTATTCCTCAGCTGATCGCCCGACTCTTGATATGATTGAAAAAGAATTAAATATTCGGATTCAAAAACAAGTTCAAGAGCGAGAGAAAAACCAGGATCCTAACAAAAATTCAGATAGGAAGTCTGGTCCTTCTAATACTAAGCAGGAGAAAGGAAATCAACGGAATCGTAAACCAATGAATTCAAAGCCTATAAAAGGTAAAAGGAATAACAGTAACAGACAAACGGTACAATCAAGCAAGGGAAACTCTGAGGCTAATTTTGGAAAAAGGAAAAGAATGAAATAATTACCAAAGGGGCTGAAAATTCAGTCCCTTTTCTAATTTTGGGATGTATTTTTAAAAAAATTTCGATATTTTCTAATGAGTGTTGAGGCTTTTGTTTGACTAATATTTAAAGCTTTAGCAACTTTTCTGGAACTCTTATAAGTTTCGTAAGCTGCTAATACGATCCGTTTTTCAGTATTTTCTAGTGCCTCATTTAATGAAGTAAAAATGGGTACATCAATTGGGGTGTTGGTGCTGATGAGTTCTGGAATGTCTTGTAGACCAATATATGAATCGGTGATGACAACTAATCGCTCTATTACATTTTCGAGCTGCCGGACATTACCTGGCCATGAGTAGTTAAAAAACAAATTTAGACTTTCCTTGGTAATTTTGATTGTTTTTTGATACTTTTCATTAAAAAACCTTAAAAAATAATAGCATAGTGGGATAATATCTTCTGGACGTTCTCGAAGTGGAGGAATATTTAATTCAATTACGTTTAAACGATAATACAAATCATCTCTAAATATTTTTTGTTTGACTAATTCCTCTAAATTTTGATTGGTAGCTGCGATAATCCTAACATTAACTTTTTTTACTTTATCTCCACCTACTGGAATGAACTCCTTATCTTGTATTACCTGAAGAAGTTTTGCTTGGATTTTGGATGAAATTTCGCCAATTTCGTCCAAAAAAACCGTCCCATTATTTGCTGCCTCCAAAAGCCCTTTTTTTCCCCCCCTACTTGCTCCCGTAAATGCACCTTGAGCATAACCAAAGAGTTCAGATTCAATTAAGTTATCAGGAATGGCAGCACAATTTAGGGTAAGCAATGGTTGGTTTTTTCGATCACTTTTTTGATGAATAAAATTAGCAAAAAGCCCTTTTCCTGTCCCAGATTCCCCACGGATTAGAACGGTAGAATCTACATGAGCGACCTTTTCAGCAAGCTTAATCACCTCGTTTAGTCTATTACTGTTTGTAATAATTTTATGGTCAATTTCCTCTACAATTGTTGGTTGGACTTTTTGTTTTTGCTTCAAAATTTTATAGTTTTCAAGTTCGTGAGCAGTAATAACTATTAAAATGATTTCTTGATTTTCGTTAAGGATTGGTACAGCGGTTGTTAATAATTCACTTCCAATGTAGGTTACTTGTTTGATCGTTACTGGTTTTTTTTCTTTAAGAACGAGTGGAACCACAGATGGTTTCCATAAACCTCTTTCAACAAACTCAGAGTTTTTTCTTCCTAATACATCAGCTTGAGTCAATCCATAATGGTATTGGCAATGCTTATTAACATAAACCACCCGTAGATTTTTATCTAAGACAAAAATTTCATCCGAAGAGTTTTCTAATATGGTTTCTAAAGTTTCTTTTGAAATTTGGACATCACTCGTTAACATAATTCCTCCGACTTAGTGAGTTAATATACACTCAATTTTATCAGATAAGTCTAAATATTTAAACAAGTAAGCTATAAAAAGTGATTTAAATCACATTGATCGAGTAATTAATAACTCATTGAGTGGATATTGACTCGTTTTTTTATAAATTAATGGGAAAAAATTAGACTTTTTCCCTATATAGAAGGTAAAAAGGCATTGGCACGAAATTTGCAGTAATAAAAGTTATAGAAATTAATTCATGATGGAAGGGGAAAAAGCAATGAAAAAAGAATCTAGTTTTATTTTCAAAACGATTCCATATTCGCTTTACACGGATCCGGAAGTTCTGAAGGTTGAGCAGGAATTAATTTTTAAAAAAACATGGCAAATTATAGGCCACGAAAATGATATTAAAAATCCAGGAGATTTTATCACATGTGAAGTTGCGGGAGAGCCAATCGTAGTGGTTAGAGACGAAGACCAAATCGTTCGTGCTTTTTATAATGTTTGTCCACACCGTGCAACTAGACTTGAAAACAATGAAGCAGGTAATAAAAAGATTCTTCAATGTTCCTACCATGGATGGACGTTTCATCTAAATGGCAAGCTTCATCGGGCACCTAACTTTAAAGATAATCCTTGTTTTTGTTCAGATGAAATTACTTTGAAATCGATTCGGTGTGAAGTGGAAGGTTCTTTAGTATTTGTTAACTTAGATCCTCATGCTCCATCACTTTATGATACGTATAAGGACTTTTTTGAGGATTTCAAACAATTTAACTTTCATAACGATTTGAAACAATACAATGAAAGGGTTCGTGAAATTAAGTGTAACTGGAAAGCATTTATTGATAACTATTTAGAATGCGATCATTGTCCAATTGCACATCCGGGATTTACTGCTACTTTAGACATGAACAAATACCAGATTATCAATCAATCAAATTGTAGCGTTCAAGGGACACAAGTTAAGGAGAACCCTGGTAAACAAAGTTTGAGTTTAGATATGCAAACAGTTGAAGTAAAAGAAGGACGTTTTTACTGGCTGTGGCCAAATACGATGATTACGGTATATCCAGGTCCAGGAAATATTTCAATAATAAAAATGCTGCCAGTTGACCATGAAGCCACTAGGGGAATCTACCAAGTATATTTTAAGGGTGGAGAACCTACGCCTGAACAGGAAACTTTATTGGCATTTGCCGACCAAGTAAGAATGGAGGATGTTGTAATAGTTGAAAGAGAGCAAATTGGATTTCGCTCTGAAGCTTTTAAAGAGGGGATTCTTTCTCCAACCGAGCATGGGGTTCTCTACTTCCACAATCTTATTAGGGAATCTCTTCTTATAAAGGGAAATGACTTCCTTGTAAATCGTTAGATATTTAAAAAAGTAGAATTGTAGAATTAAAAGGAGGGTAATTTTTGATTACATTTCAAGACGTCAGGAAAGTTTATAACCAGAATGAGATAATTAAAGGGATTAATTTTACTGTTAATCAGGGAGAACTTTTTGTATTAATTGGCCCAAGTGGCTGCGGAAAAACCACAACAATGAAAATGATTAATAGGTTAATAGAACCTACAGGGGGTCTAATTAAAATAAATGGTGAAAACATTGCCGAAAAAGATCCAGTTCATCTTAGAAGAGATATAGGGTATGTTATTCAGCAAATTGGACTATTTCCCCATATGACAATTGCTCAAAATGTTGCTCTTGTTCCTAAATTAAAGAAAATGAAAGCAGAGGAATATGAAAAGCGTGTGGATGAGCTGCTGACAATGGTAGGATTAGAACCGGGAAAATTTAAAATGCGATACCCTTCAGAATTAAGTGGAGGCCAGCAACAACGTGTTGGTGTTATTCGGGCAATGGCTGCAAATCCATCGATTATTCTAATGGATGAACCATTTAGTGCTCTGGACCCAATTAGCCGGGAACAATTACAGGATGAATTAGTAAAACTTCAGAAAACGATTAAGAAGACGATTGTATTCGTGACCCATGATATGGACGAGGCATTGAAAATCGCTGACAGAATTTGTTTATTGAAGGATGGAGAAATCGTTCAGTTAGATACACCTCAAAACATTTTGGCTAATCCGGCAAATGACTTCGTGGTTGAATTTATCGGTTCAAAGCGGCTTCAGCAAAATTTAAAACTATTCAAGGGCTTTAAAGATGAAAACAAATTTCAACGTGAGGTTGCTGGCAATGAATGAGTTTTTACAGTTTATAAGTGAACGGCATAATCAAATCTTTCATATTCTATGGCAGCATGTTTATATATCATTTATTTCAGTCCTTGCTGGTTTTTTAGTTGCAATACCTTTAGGGATTATATTAACAAGATTTGAGAAGTTGAGTAAGTACGTAATCGGATTTGTTAATATAATCCAGACGATTCCTAGCTTAGCTTTGTTAGGATTTATGATTCCGTTGCTCGGAATAGGTGTTGTACCTGCTATTGTTGCTTTGTTTTTATATTCTCTATTGCCAATGTTACAAAATACTTTTACAGGTATTAGAGAAGTAGATCCTTCTCTTACGAATGCAGCAAGAGGTATGGGAATGACGGAACTTCAAATATTAATGAAAGTTGAAATTCCAATGGCGATATCTGTCATAATGGGTGGGTTTCGTACAGCCACCATCTATACGATTAGCTGGGCAACACTTGCTTCTCTTGTAGGAGGTGGAGGCCTAGGGTACCTAGTCTTTACCGGTTTAACAATTTCAAATAATAATATGCTCCTTTCCGGTGCACTTGGAGCTGTAATTTTGGCAACGCTTACAGAATATTTAACAAGAAGATTACAATTTTATGCAACACCAAAAGGGCTTCGAAAATAATATATTTGGTCTTAGGGGGATATGAATGAAGAAATTTATAGGTGTATTCGTACTAGTTTTTACTTTATTAGTATCGCTAGCAGGCTGTGGAAAAAGTGATACCGTAAACATTGGATCACAATCTTTTTCAGAGCAGCTGATTCTATCAAATATGGTTAAATTATTGATTGAGGATAAAACAGATTTAAAGGCAAAAATTGTTGAAGGACTAGGTTCTACTCCTGTAGTTCATAAAGCTCAAACTAAAGGGGATATCCAGGTTTCGATTCGATATGTAGGGACTGATTTGAGCGGTACTCTAGGGATGACTTCTTTTCCAACTGACCCTAAGGAATCATTTGACCTTGTATCGAAAGAATTTGAAAAAAAGTATAAACAAACATGGATGCAGCCATTTGGTTTTGAAAATACGTATGCATTTACCGTGAGGCAGGAACTTGCTGATAAATTGCATTTAGAAAAGGTTTCAGATATAGCTCCCGAAGCAGGGAAATTAAGTCTTGGTACGGACAATGCATGGCTAGAGAGACCCCAAGATGGTTATCCAGCATTTGAAAAAACTTATGGGGTTAAGTTTGGGAAGACCTCTCCAATGGATATAGGATTAGTGTATAAGGCGGTTAAGAATAAGGATGTAGATGTGGTACTAGCCTATTCAACTGATTCAAGATTAAAACAGTATAATTTAAAGACACTCACGGATGATAAAAAGTTTTTTCCATCTTATCAGTGTGCCACTGTTGTAAGTGATGACTTACTTAAAAAGCATCCAGATTTAAAAGGTGTAATGTCGAAACTTAGTGGATTAATAGATTCTAAAACGATGACAGATCTAAACTATAAAGCGGATATTGAAAAAAAGGAACCGAATGAAATCGCGAAGGAATTCTTAATCGAAAAAGGGTTAATTAAAAAGTAGCATCAACCCATGAAAATCTAGGAGGTGAGAGGTCATGCATACGATTATTGAAGCCTTCTCGGTGCTTATAAATAATTGGGACACTATTCTTGAGCTAACCATTCAGCATATTTATATGAGCTTTTCCGGTGTCATAATAGCAATTATTTTAGGTATTCCATTGGCTGTACTCATGTCTAGAAATGAAAAACTTGCTGTTATCATTCAAACAATTATAAATGGTATCCAGACCATTCCTAACATTGCATTATTACTTGTGATTATGATTTTCTTTGGCTTGGGATCAACAACAGCTATTTTTGCTTTAGTATGTTATTCCTTGTTACCGATTATTTCAAATACTTATATTGGATTGAAAGGTGTCGATAAGCATTTAGTCGAGGCAGGTTTGGCTATGGGAATGACCAAACAGCAGCTTTACTTTAAGGTCAAAATTCCACTAGCTTTTCCGATTATCATGGCTGGGATAAGAATTGCTACTGTGATTGCCATTGGTGTTGCGACGATTGCTACATTCGTTGGAGCAGGTGGTTTGGGTGATTGGATTTATCGCGGAATTACGACTACCGATGATGCGAAAATTCTTTCAGGGGCAATCCCTGCAGCATTACTAGCGATTTTAGTAGATTTTATCCTTAGACTGATTGAAAAGAAATCAGGTGTTCATCTTCATAAAGTAAAGTCATAAAATTAAAAAATGAGTTTCACCCCCCCTGAAAGTCCTAATCTTTTAGGGGATAAACTTGTATATGCATAAATTTCTCAATTTTATAATGAGGGATTAGAATGAATTATTTGTTGCTTGCGTGTATTCAACTTTCTTATGTAGCTTTTTTCTGTTTACGAAGCGTTTATATGGTAAAAGGGCAAAGAATTGTAACAGTAATGGTGGGGATGCTTGAAATATTTGTTTATATAATGGGATTATCGATGGTATTAAACAACATTCATTCACCATTAGGGGTATTCATTTATTGTAGTACCTATGGAATTGGTATATTCATGGGTATGACAATTGAAAGAAAACTAGCATTAGGGAATATTGTTCTTCAGGTTATTACTTTAAATGAATCCGAGCTAAGTAATAAACTTCGAGAAGAAGGATTCGGGGTAACCTCCTGGGAAGGCCAGGGTTCTTTAGGTAAACATGTAGTACATCTTATTCTAGCTAAAAGAAAGGATTTCAATCGTATAAAAAAAATTGTTAAGTCAGTAGAAGAAGGCGCATTTTTAATTTCTTATGACGCTACTGATTATATCGGAGGCTACGGATTGAAGCAGGGAGGCTCAAATAAAATAGAAAGAATACAATAGGAAATTAAAACCTTTTGAACCACAAGTTTTGTTTTGTTGGGATTGGAAGCATTATGAAACCTTTTCATGAAGAATGCTAATCATTTTTGGATGATCAATTTGTTAATTTTATAAATAAAAAATTGCTGTCAGGAATATTTCCCGACAGCTTAAAACTTAAAGGAGTAAATATTCATCTAGTTCTTTTATTGCCCTATTCCTATTCCTGTATTAGATTTAACTAGCACTTCCTCAAACTTCTTCACATCTGCCTTTTGGCTCGAGAAGATGGTGCCAAGGTAGCCGGCAAGAAATCCAAGTGGAATTGACACAATTCCCGGTGTCGTATATGGGAAAATAGGGTTGCCAACAAAAATGGCCTTGCCTACTTCAGGACTCATTACACTTGGACTAATTAAAACTAACCCGATTGCTGAAATAAGTCCCACAACCATTGCCCATATTGCACCGGAAGTGTTAAAGCGTTTCCAGTAAATGGTGTAAAGGATAACCGGCAGGTTGGCACTTGCTGCTACTGCGAAAGCAAGGGATACTAAGAAGGCAACGTTTAAGGTTTGTGCGCCAAGTGCAAGAACGATTGAAATAATGGATACCCCAATTGCTGCATAACGCGCCATTGTCACTTGCTGCTTTTCAGTTGCCTTTCCTTTACGAAGGATTTCATTGTAGAAATCATGAGCAAAGGCGGAAGCTGCTGTTAAAACAAGACCCGCCACAACGGCAAGGATTGTTGCAAACGCCACAGCAGAAATAAACGCGAACAACATGTTGCCGCCAATCGCTTTAGCTAATAGTGGTGCCGCCATATTTCCGGCAGGATTTGCTGTCACAATGGCTTCATTGCCAACAAATGCAGCTGCACCAAAGCCAAGGAAAATTGTCATAACATAGAAGATTCCAATTATCCATGTCGCATAGACAACGGAGGAACGAGCTGTTTTTGCATCTTTAACCGTGAAGAAACGGACAAGAATATGTGGAAGTCCAGCAGTCCCTAAAACCAGACATAAATTTAGCGAGATTGTATCCAAGCCAATTTTATATTTCACCCCTGGATTTAAGAAGGCTTCTTTTAAGGGAGTTGCAGTTTTCATTTGCGCAAACATATCAGTAAGGCTGAAATTGAATTTAGCTAGTACAATAATTGAGATGACGAAGGTGCCGCCCATTAAAAGAATTGCCTTAATAATTTGTACCCAACTGGTTGCATGCATTCCTCCAAAAATAACGTACACGGTCATTAAGACTCCAACAATTAATACGGATGTCGTATAATCCAAGCCTAATAATAATTTAATTAGTGCACCAGCTCCAACGAGTTGCGCAATCATATAAAAAATAGAAATCGTAACAGTATTCATCGCAGCAAAGCCACGAATCCTTTTGGTATCAAAACGTGCCGCAATCATATCTGCAAAAGTATATTTTCCTAGGTTTCGTAAAGGCTCTGCAACTAAATATAGAACAACAAGATACGCTACAAGGAAACCAATACTATAGAAGAAGCCATCAAATCCGGTTAAGGCTACAGCTCCCGCAATTCCAAGGAAGGATGCAGCCGACATGTAATCACCGGCAATAGCTAGACCATTTTGCCACCCTGTCAGCCCCCCTCCGGCAGTGTAAAATTCGCTTGCATTTTTCGTCCGCTTAGAGGCTAAATATGTAACGATCAGCGTGACAAAAACAATGGCGAGGAACATAATAAATGCAGCTTTATTCATTAGCTATTGCCTCCTTCTTGGATCACTTGATTTGCCATATCATCGAATTTAGCTGCCTTTTTCGAGTAAAGGATGCATAATCCCCAAGTCATAACAAATTGAAGGAAAGCAAATACCCATGCCCAAGTAATATTGCCTATAAATTTATGATTTAACACGGTGGAATAAGAAGTTAGGATTGGTAAAGCAAAATAAAAACAAAAGAAGAAAATGGTTACTGGGATGATAAATTTTTTCTTTTCGGAGAGTAATGTTTGAAATGATGAAGATTGTGCAATTTTACTGTAATCGTTTTCAATATTGTTTGACGTTTTTTTAGCCTCCAATTTAAAGCTCCCCCTCTCAAATTAAAACCTTGACTTTTTTAATATGAGGAAAACAAAAACTCAAAGACAATGCGAATTAAGTGTAAGAAATAAAAATATTGATTTTCCTTATTTACCTCCTTGAAGTGATTTTTAAAAATTTAGAAAATTCTAATCTAAATCTAATTATAGTTTTTAACTACCAAATCTTGCAAGATAAAATTTCAAAAAAAGGGAAATTGAACCATTTATACATAAAAAAGAAAGCCTTTGTTTAACAAAGGCTTTCTTTTTTATGGAGAATAGGGGGCTCGAACCCCTGACCTCTTGCATGCCATGCAAGCGCTCTCCCAGCTGAGCTAATCCCCCGAATGAGTTGTACAAGAGAAATTATATATGCTTTTGGTTATTCATGCAAGAGGAAATTATAAAAAAAGAGCCAAAGGAAATGGCTCTCAACTAATACTTTCAACTTCTACCTTTTTAACTCCTTCAAATTGTGAAATAGAGTAGTAAACATCAGTTGTTTTTTCGCGATAATCTACTGCCACCAATATTTGGACCGAGTGATCGCCATTATCCAAATCTTTAATTCGTATTCTACGAATAATATATTGTTTTTCCATAATAAATGTTATTACTTTTTCAATCTGATCTTTATCTCGCATAAATAACTGGAGGCTAATTTCTTTTTCCCTTAATTGCTTTGGACCAATAAGCTTCAATAGAAATGGAATTAATTCTACGCTAATAATTAGGAGGGCAACTCCGGCAAATGCCTCCCAATAAAAGCCTGCTCCAACAGCAATTCCGATTCCAGCGGCTCCCCAAATCATTGCCGCGGTAGTCAGGCCGGAAATAGTGTCATTCCCCCTCCTTAAAATAACACCTGCTCCTAAGAAACCAATTCCAGAGACAATCTGTGCAGCAAGACGGAGCGGGTCCATTGTAATTTTCACGTGGTCTGAATTAGGGAACATGTAAGCTGATTGAATGGAAACAATCGTCAGGAGACAACTCACAATAGACATAACAAGACTTGTTTTTAATCCAACTGGCTTTCTTTTTAACTCACGTTCTAGTCCAATGATGAGCCCAAGTACAGCTGAGATCCCAAGTTTTATCAGTATTTCTGTATTAATACTATTCATGTAATTCACGCCCAATTTTTAAATATAATTATAAAAATTATTATTTATTATATCGTATGAATGAGAGGCAGGAATTATTTTGTTGAATTTTATATGTGAAAAAAAAGGATTGTAAGTCACTTCTTTTATTAAGTTAATAAAAAGTATTGTAATAATAATTTCTCCAATAAATAATACAGCTCATGCCTGTTAATTCGATTTGGTTTCTTTTAAAAAAATTTTAAAATTATATTGTAATCATTTCTTTATCATGGTATATTAAATCTCGTCCTCATCGAGAGCGTCACTCAACGAAAAATAAATTTTAAAAAGTTGTTGACATTATGAAAGAGGATATGATAAATTAAAGAAGTCGCTTTTGAACGGCGGCTAAAAAGTACAAACTAATAAAAAATGTTAGTAGTACAGATTGTTCTTTGAAAACTAAACAAACAAAAACGTCAACAAACAATAATTATCGTGTTTCTTCTATTATATAGAGAACACGAGCCAACGTAACAAAT
>NZ_JAEHGC010000002.1 GCF_016107705.1 Neobacillus cucumis | reverse complement strand
ATGTTCGTAGTACGAACTAACTCATTTTAAGTTTATGATTTTTTCTATTTAGGAATTAGCCTAGCATTAGCTCATATAATTTAGAATTAACACCGGAAGGATTGATTTATATGACATATTTCCTAGTGTTTGAAAAAGAAACTGGCAAGGTTATTGATAAAACATTTGACCAAGAAAAAGCTTTTGCTTACGTTTTAAATGGTAATGGTAAGTATGATTATCTAAGCTTCGATGAGCGTAAAGATAAATCTTCTTC
The DNA here is from genome assembly GCF_016107705.1 of Neobacillus cucumis. The sequence continues at coordinate 649,767 of NZ_JAEHGC010000002.1, read as the reverse complement.
TTTTTTCTTGTCGTAGTGTGAACCCGCAACAATCTTCAATAGGGTTTTCTTTTCTACCGAACAGATTAAAAATAACCGCGTTTGCCCGTTCTAGATTTTGCCCATGTTACATAAAATAAACGTGTAGGACGATTGGGAATCACCTCCCGTTGAAAGCGTCATTTTTGGCGCTTTTTTATCTATTCCACATTTGTCCATTTCAATTTTTTGACCAGGTTACATAAAATAAAGTGGTTGAGACTATGCATATTTTCTCTTTTCTTGAATGCGTCATTTTTGACTTTTTTTATTTTCTTGAACTGAACTAAATAATTTTTATAATCCTGGTCATTTTAATGTTTTGGTTGTATCAGGAAGAAGTACATCCAGCCCACATAATAGCTGCAGTAAATTCCTCCTTCAGGGAACTACGGTTTTGCTTTTAATGTACATAAAATATGAATAGAAAGTGCCCAGTCAACAAATTATTTCATGAATAAAATTTTAATGGGTATATTAGTCATATATCTGAGCCTCTATGAACCGTACTTGTTACGGTTTTTTTATGCACAAAAAAGCACCCATATTCATGAACACCTTACCTCAAACTTTGAATCAAATACGAATTAATCGTTTTTCTTCTTCAAAACTGCCCCATTAGCACAACAAAAAAAAGGATTGCCGCAGCAATCCCTTCCTGAACTCAAGCACCCGTTAGTTCAACAAGATGTTTTATTTTGGCTGTTATCAATAAGAATGCTGTTTTAAAGGGATTTTAAAAGAGAGTAATAAAGGAATATGGTGGTGAAATTCCAATAATTATTTGATGCATCTTGAGTTATTCCTTTACAGCTTTTTAAAGGCTACCACTATAAATAAAAATAACACCATACCCCTATAAATCGCCTTCATTTTTTATTTTTTCAAAATTCTAGTCTATGCTAATATTATGGAGATGGTTGAAGGAAACGTAAACAATCTCTTCATCATAAATCAATGAAATAATATCATTATTTACATCATATAAAACTCCTGCTATTTTTACTGGTCCATCACTGTTTATTTTGACCCATTTTAGTTTTTGATTTTCTAACAGATTCAGTAAATTATTAGCTTTATCGTACTCAATATCTTCTGGAAATACGATATTGAATTCCTTGGTATTCTCTGTCACACTTTCTATGTGATCGTTATTATAGTAAACAACCTTATCTTCTTCAGTGAGTAGGACAAGATAATCATCATAAATATCTAATAACCATCCAACCCCTGCTTCTTGATAACCTTGATCAATTTTGACCATTTTACCTAAAAATGACTTCATCCTACCTAAAACCATCAACAAATTTTCCCCTCTCCATAAAACAAGCTTTTTTTTATTCATATGAATCCTGTACTGGGGTTGTACTAATAAAAAAGCCTCTTTTTTGGAAAGAAGATTTATCATGTCTATATTCCACTTAACTGCCACTTTAGCTCAATAAGAAAAAACGCTGCCAAAACAACGTTTTGTTCAACTCTTGCACCCTATAGTTTAAGTGCATTTCTTCACAATGTTTGAAGATAAAGTTATGTCGTCTTAAATTAAAATTTTTCCTAATTTACCGATTTTAACCTTTTTAATAGTGAAACTCCTCGAAAACACTTATAATATATCCAGGCACCTAATGTGGACAGATCTCTAAAAATTTTTGTATTTATAGAGGAGGTAAATTAAATGCAAACGTCTAAAAAAATTACAGTAGAAACAATAGTTCAAGCACCATTAGAAAAGGTGTGGAAGTTTTGGACAGAGCCAAATCATATAACAAAATGGAGCAATGCTTCAGATGATTGGTACACACCATTTGCAGAAAATGATCTAAGAGCAGGTGGGAAATTCGTTTCAAGAATGGAAGCCAAAGATGGCAGTGCTGGTTTCGATTTTGGTGGAATCTATGATGAAGTAAAATTACATGAGGTTATTGCTTATACCATGGATGATGGAAGAAAAGTAAAAATCACTTTTAAAGGTCAAGAAAACGAAACCCAAGTAATTGAAACTTTTGATGCTGAAGCTACACATCCGATTGAGTTTCAACAACTAGGATGGCAAGCGATTTTAAATAATTTTAAAAAATATGTGGAGCAAACAAACGATTAAAAAGGTCCTCCAGTTATTAATTTTATAAGTCATTAAAATCAATTAGTGGCGTATCCGTGGATATAAAATAACCACAGATACCGCCATTTTTTATTTTTTCCTTAATTGTACTAATGCTGCCCGTTTAATCAATAAAAAAAGGCTGCCATTGCAACCTTACCTTCTTAAATTAAAGCACCCGTTACTTTAAGTGAAACATTCCACAATCTTTTTTTGGAAATTTACCTAAAAAAGCTGAATTAATTAATAGAAAAATAAAAGGACTCCCTTTTTGAAAGTCTTAATGCATGTACCTCTTTGAATAAATCTAATCTTCTCGATTCGCATCACCGTCATTAGCTTCATCGGCTCCTTCGCCGAGATTGTTACCCATCACTCCACCTGTAATTGCTCCTACTACAGTACCAATCGGACCGTAAGCAAGACCCATGGTAGCACCTGAGACAGCACCAACAACAGTACCTACAGCCTCACCAGCATCGTTATCGACTCGATTGCGTTCGTTTTTATCAGCCATTCATTTCACTCCTTATTAAAAAATGGGCAGTGCTTTTCCAGTACAATCCCTTAACATATTTTGTCCTCGAAAGACAGAATTACACGATGAATAATTTACTCCCTTAAATATCCTAACCGTCAAGGCAATAACAAAAATGCCACCAATTTTGCAACTATTGCACCCGTTAGTGTAAGTACATCCCTTCACAATTAGCTTTTTAATCAAACACACTATGGTACACACACTTTTCAGTTTTGCTATTCGGACTTTATCTCCCAACCGTATTTACCCCAAGAAAAAGGGTTATACCATCTACCTATATATATTTGTCTAGCCCAAACAATTTCAAACTCATTCTTCACTCCACACATTGGACAGAATGGAATAAGGCCTGGACTTGAATAATCTTTTAGTGCAAGGACTTCTTTACAATTTTGACAACGCCCGTGTTCTTCCCATTCCATAATTACCCCTCACTTTTTCACCATTTATTTTTATTAACAATATCATATGAATTCTTTCCTTAACTCCCTGCTTCGTTAATACAACAACAGAAAAAATGCTCGACTCCTTTTTAAAGTAAAACACTCATTATTGAAAAAGTATCTTTTCACAGGTTCCCATTTCTTTCAAAACAACTTGGCAATAATTTCATAGTTAGTAATAAATAAATGAGGCTTTATAATGAAAATAGAAAGGTGTGAAGGCATATTAAAAGATTAATTATTGGTCTAATAATAATACTTTTTATTGGAGGAACTCTCTATATAGTTAACAAAAAGGAAAATGTAAAAGACGATGAGGCACCATTAGCAGCTGGAATAAATTTGGATCCCGAAAATGTACAACCCATTTTAAGTAAGGTATCCTCTGTTTTAGATTCTGGTTTTTCAATTATTGAGATCAAAATAATTCGATCTAAAATAGATAAGATGAAAAATAACGAAATTAAAGAAATTGGAAAATATAATGTTATTTATCAAGGACAAAAAGCTGTCATAAGAATTGAAGCTGAAATGAGTATTGAGGACGATGAGAGAGAAGTCTATTTATATTTATATAGTAATCATAAATTAGTTAAAGTCATAAATAACGAAATGATGAAGTTTGCAGATGAAAAAGGAATGTAGACCATAGAGTGGTTATTATCAACGACTCTTTCTTTCACTATCGTGCCCCGTTAGGCTTAATAAGGGTTGCCATCAATCATTTGGAAAGTTACTGCTTTTTCTGAGTTTCTTGTTTTGTTAGGATTTTGTATCCCATTATAAACTTTGAATTTGGAAGGTATCGTATGACAAACCATTTTTCAGAATCTGAATTAGGAACACTTTTTGGTAATTTAAGTTCTACATTTTGAATTTTGACTTGAAGATAACTGCCCGCCTTATAGGGACTTCTATACTTAAATTCAGTCGGAACACCTTCAACAACTCTATAATTATTTGTTAAATAAGCAGGAATGTCTAACCAATGAGGATAAACAAACATCAAAACTATCGTAGTAAATGTATAAAGGACACGCTCTACTAATTCAAAGTCTTTTTTAAAGAACATTACAGCACAAGAAAAAGCAAGGAGAAGTGTACTTATAGAGATAATCCAAAATATTTCCTTAACTAAAAATTTATCTTGTAACATTACACCCATAGCTCCAATAGCAAGAAAGAAATACCAAATACGTTTAATTTGTTTACTAAGAGGCCTTGAAGGCGACTTTTCTTGCTTTTCTAATTGTCCTTTCATTACACATATCCTTTCAAAAACCTATTATTTAAAAATCTCACTTTCCTATACGTTTCCAAGCATATATGGATATATTCCTTCTTTAACTATCCCCGTGTTACTTCAATAACAAAAAAGACCGCCGCAGCGATCGTTCGGTTACCTCCACTTCGAAACCCCATCTTTCACTCAAGCACCCGTTACTTTAAGTGCATTTCTTCACAATATCATTATTTACCTTCAAAAAATAATAAGAGGTAGCAACTCGCTACCTATAAAAAATTATAAGCTATTCTTTATTTTTTCCTTATTTTTAAGCGTGATGGTGATCAGGAATGGTGATTCTAATCAGATCTTGATTCATCATCAGCTTGGTCATACACCAGTTACCTGCGGTTCACTATTGTCAGTGAACGTATTTCCTGTAAGTGTTGCTGTGCCATTGTTAAAATTTGCTATAGCTCCACCACTCGTAGCAGTGTTGCCCGTGAACGTATTTCTTGTAATGGTTGCTGTTCCAGTATTTGCTATAGCACCACCAACACCATTCGGAGCACTGTTATTAGTAAACGTACTTCTCATAACGATAAGTGTGCCATCATTAGTTATAGCCCCGCCATTCCCAATCAAAGCCTTGTTGTTAGAGAACGTACTATTTATAATATCCACTGTACCAGAAAAATTCCCTATAGCCCCACCAAAATTAGCGGCATTTCCAGTGAACGAACTATTTGTAATATTAACTGTACCGGAATCCTGATTCGTTATAGCGCCGCCAACATTAGCGGTGTTGCCAGTGAACGAACTATTTGTAACATTAACTGTACCAAAATTTCTATTCGCTATAGCTCCACCAATATTAAAAGCAACATTGTTAGTGAACGTACTATTTGTAATACTAACTGTACCGGAACCAAAATTTGAATCAAAATTTGATACAGCTCCACCAATTTGAGCACTGTTGTTAGTAAACGTACTTCTCACAACAATAAGTGTGCCATCATTTGCAATAGCCCCGCCTTCACCAGAAGCAGTATTCTGCGAGAACGTACTATTTGTAATGTTAACTAGGCCATCATTTGCGATAGCTCCACCATTACCAGCCGTTGCGCTGTTGTCAATGAACATACTATTTGTAATATTGACTGTACTACCAGGAAAATTCCCTATAGCCCCACTAAAAGGAGCGGTGTTGCCAGTGAATATACTATTATTTGTAATATTAACTGTACCGGAATCCTTATTTGCAATAGCCCCGCCAGAAGTAGTAGAGTTGTTGGTTAAGAACGTAGACCTTACCACGTTCAAAGTCGCACCATTATTAAGGATGGCCCCACCACCTTGACCTGTAGTATCATTTCCATTTTGGAAGGTTAGGTTGTTGATTGTAACTATGGTAGTCGCACCGCTAATATTAAAGATACGCGTAGTATTACCGCTGATTGTTGGACCAGGGCCACTTATGGTTATGGTTTTATTAATATCTATTGGACTGAGTAAAGTAATGGTACCAAATACAGCAAAGACAATGGTGTCACCTGGATTTGCCATTGCGACAGCATTACGAAGTGAACCAAGACCACTATCATTTGTATTAATGACCGTAATTGTTGCCATCTTATCCATCTCCTTATTTTTATTCTTGGACTTGTCCAGATTTACTCTTGAACTTGTCCAAATTATCCTATTCAAGGAGAAGCTAAATGGCGACAATTTTTGACCTACCTCTATAAAATAAGGCACGAATCCTCAATTATCTTCTTTTTACTCAGTAATCTTACCTTACTCATATCTTTAAGTTAGGACACCTAGAAATAAAAAATAGCCGATTTCCAAGTGGAATCGACTTTAAAAATATTTCTTCAACAGAAAACTCCTTTAGTTAAAGTATAATTTTTCAAAATCTACCTAGTAATATAAAAGGCTAAATGTTCTAATCGGAAATTTTATTTACTTTTAACGCAATCCATCGGGCAATGATTCCCGCAATATTATATTGCAAAAATGAATAAAAGAGTTTCCAAGTGACAAGCTCGTATATACCTAATGCAATAAACAATGTTTCACCTATAAAACAGAAAACAAGTGACAGTATAAAGTTAAATATTAAAAACTTTTTCCACGTATAACAATATTGAAAAACAAACATCATCAGACAAGGAACTATCGAAATAGAGGGCGATAATAAAACATTAAGAGTTGGGATCATTCTGACGGGATAAAACCACCATAACAAACTACTACCTAAATCATCAATGAATGCATTAAAGATAAGAACTATGAGTCCATCTTGAAGAATAAGATTCAACTTTCGTTTTCAGCGAATTTCTACCAAATATACCAAGGTAAAATGATTAGAAACCACTATTCCCAGTGAAGGTATGAGTCTGTAACCAATTTTTTATTTGTCCGTCTATAAGTTTTCTTCTCATTTCCTTAACTGCTTCTGATGAATAGTTACCTTTCAAATTTTTCACCACACTTTTTCTATATAATTCCCTTTAATTGTTAAACTAACCTGCTACGTTAGCTTAACAAACAAAGATTTGAAAATTATCCAATGTAACAAAACGTGTATTAAGTTACATTATATTTTCACTTGATCACACAAAAAAAGCTGCAGACGCAACTGAAACTTTTTAAACTATTGAAACCGGTATTTGAAGGGGACGGTTCTCTTTTTTTACACCCTTTAATAATATTTTTGTAAGGGTGGTGGTACAGGTGATTTATCTATTGATTTTATTGATTATATTAATCGTAGTTATTTTTGTGTATATCCATAAAGATAAAGAACAGATATTAGAAAGTTTTTCACTTGGTGAGTTTTTAAACAACAACAACCTTGTTAACGAAAATAAAAGTATTGTTAGTCAAATAAATGACTTTTTCGATACAGATAGTGATAATGGAGACGGAAGTGATGCTGATGATGGTGGAGAATAATTGAACAGAACTAACATTAGCCCAATGTAACAAAACATCCATTAAGTTACATTCGTTTGGAGCGCAACTCGCAAGTATGTGTGAATATAACCCAAATATTCTTGGACTAAATGGGCTTTTTCGTTACTCCATAAAAGCGCCCGTTTGTTGAAGATCAATGCCTAAATCTTATTCGAGATAAACCACTGTTCGTTACAAAAATGGACTGTAAAACAGTCCATTTTTGTTCAATTCTTGTGCACGATTATGGAAGATCTTATTGAAGATAAGCGCCCGTTACTTAAATAAGGATTCAGTTGCTAGTTTGATCCAATCATTTATATCTTCTTCATTATGAAGATAAGTTGTTGGTGAATCTAATATGTCTATACCACTAAGTAAAATTAGCAAATCCCAAACATTTTTATCATCGATATTAGGATTATCAGCCATTACATAAAACGATGCCCAATCGGAAACTTTTTCCCTTGTCATTTCATCAATAAGAACTAATTTTAATTTTTTTATTATTTCATTTACAGTTTGTTGATTCATTGTACACTACCCCGACTATCCTAAACTCAAGCACCCGAAAGTTTAAGTGCAATGTTTCACAAACTTTCTTGTGGAATAAAATAAGCCGACCTTCATATTGAAGAATCGGACTCGTTAATTAGCTCTTTATTCATTGTTCACGGTTATCTGCTTTGTACGTTCCTCTTAACTTAATGGTTTTTGGGAACCAGGTGGAACGTAAAAAGGCGGTACTTTAATCCATCCGCGTTTACGCATTAAATGTTTTAATCTCGTTGCGAAGGAAAATTTTTCTGTTTGAAACTGAATAAACAATAAACCAACATCTGTACGAATCGATTCAGATGCAGCACCAGCAGCACGCATAATTAAACTTACGATTTTTAAAGATAATTCGTTCGCTATCACATCGTCCGTTAATTTAACTCCAAGAGGGATACTATTAGAGTCTGATATTGGCAAATCTTCAGGAGCAGGAGGTAGCGGAATTCCTTCCTTAATCATGAAATCGTGGAGTTGTTCTCTTTGACTAGTTCCTAATTTCATATCTTCTTCAAGAATTGCTTTTAATTCTTCATCTGTCGTGGTATTTATTCCCGCTTGCACAGATACTTTAGCTAATTCAAGCCCTGCTAAGTAAATCCAGCATGACATCACTTCTCCAACATGAAGTGGTTGATCTTCATCTTGAACTGTCAGTGATTTCATGGCATCAATGACAGTTTCCAATATATTTACCATGCGACCCCCCCTGAGCTGATAGTATACATATTGTTTGTAAGGAAAAATTTTTTATTCAGAGTGTCTGCGTAATGCCTTATTATATTCAACTATCCTGCCCCATTAGTGCAAGAAGAAAAGCTGCCAAAATGACAGCTCAGAACTTAAACTCAAGCACCCGTTTGTTTAAGTGTAATCCTTCACAATCTTTTCTACACCTTAATATAACTCCACTCCCTATTAAGTGTTGTTACGGAATCCATTACAATACAAAAAGACACCTTCTTATTCAAGAAAAGCGCCCGATTGTTGAAGATTATTGATTAAATCTTATTCAATTAGGCGCTCTCCCCTTTTTTAAAAAATGAATGAGCTACGTCTGCTTTCTCGCAAGACGGTCCATTTTCCATACAAGAATAATATCAAATTCTTTTCTTTTGGTTTCGTTCAAAAGCCTATCCAAAGCATTATCCTGTTTAGGAAGCGGATGAAGGCTGGGAGTGTTGTTTTAACAGCTCAATAAAGGCTGAAAGCTCGCTTGTCATAACACTGTCCTTATGGCGAATAAAAAATGTTTTAGTCGAACTGTATTCAGATGGAACATCAAAGGACCTCAACTGGCCGGCTTGTTCCAGCGATTGAATGGAGGACCTTGGGACAAAAGAGGCTCCCAGCCCTGAAATAACCCCTTGAATAATGGCATCCGGGTGATTAAACTCTAAATATCTTATGCTCCCTATCCCTTCCCTTTTTAGCCAGCGTTCAAGACGGTCCCGATGCGGGCAGCCTTTTGTATTCATAAGAAATGGCTTATGATAAACATCTTGAATATCTTCCGCTTCCGAAGAACTGATTAACACCAGCTGTTCTTCAAACACTAGTTCCTGAACGAGACTGTCGTCATTCTGTTCCGATTTTACAAATGCCCCATGGAGCTGAAAATGGTGTACCTTTTCCACCAGCTCACTTGAATACTCCGTCATGAGAGACAATTCTACTTTTGGATACAGTTTGGAATACTTCGCCAATATGGCCGGCAGATACATAGCAGATGAAGTATGAGTAGCTCCAAGGATCAGCGGTCCTGATGGTTCTCCAATATCATTCATAACGATATGTGCCTCATCCATCAAATGAATGATTTGCTCGGCATAACGCAATAATTTATTGCCAGCAGGCGTCAATACCATTCCTCGCTGACGGTAAAAAAGCTGTATGTTTAATTCCGCTTCCAATTGCTGTACCCTTGCCGTAACGTTTGACTGTACGTACCCAAGTACTTGGGCCGCTTTTGTAATGCTTCCCTCTTTTGCAACGGCCAGGAAAATTCGAAGCTCATTGCTCTCCATCCTTATCCCTCCTTTTAATTATCACTAAATATGAACTAAAATATCATTTATATTCATTTTACATGATTGAACATTTCCTGTACATTGGTGTCAGCGATATAAAAAAATATTTAGGAGGATTTAAAAATGAAAGGAGTTTATTCAAACAAATGGGCTGTGCTGGCCGTCGTTACCCTTGTATCATTTGTGACCAATGTGGATGCAACGATCATCGTCATTGGCCTTCCTGCATTAATGAAGGATTTAAATATCCCGATTGTAACAGGGATGTGGACCATTACATCCTATCTTATTACCAGTACAATTTTTTTGCTTCCGGCAGGCAGATGGGCAGATATAGCGGGAGCTAAACGGATCTTTCTTTGGGGATTTGCTATTTTTACAATCGCTACTGTTTTGTGTGGCTTATCCGGCTCAGGAGTAATGCTCATCATCTTTCGGCTTATACAGGGGGTTGGTGCTGCGTTTGCTCTGGCAACGGCCACTCCCATTATGATGCGGGCATTTCCCAAAGAGCAATTAGGGCTGGCTATAGGGATTAACTCCACGTCGTGGGTCATTGGTTCCATCATTGGCCCGGTCGTTGGCGGGGCTTTAATTAGCGCATTCGGATGGCGTTCCATTTTCTTTGTATCTGCACCATTCGGCTTTATCGCTCTAGTTGGAGGGTGGTTTATTTTAAAAGAATGGAAAGTAAAGCAGTCTGTCAAAACGGATTGGATAGGCGTTACCACTTTCGCACTTGCTCTGACGGCCCTTTTAATCGCTCTTTCTCAAGGGCAATCCTGGGGATGGGATTCTATCCGCATTCTTGGACTTCTCTCAACAGCCGTATTGCTGGGGGCTGCCTTTATCATTACTGAACTAAAGGTCAAAGACCCGCTTTTTAATCTTGCATTATATACTCACAGACTTTATACAACAGGATTGGGGATTACCATAAGCTATTGTATCGGATATTTTTCCATCACCCTTCTCCTTGCCCTGTACCTGCAGGGAGCGCAGCACTTATCTCCTTTAGAATCAGGACTTTTACTCATTCCATTATCCCTGCCCCAGCTGGTGATGGGCCCGCTTGGAGGTAAGCTGGCAGACAGTTTCGGCCCTATTCGGATGCTGCTGACAGGAATGATCTTGATAGCCTTTTCCCTTCTGCTACTTGGGAACCTTGGAGAGCACCTGTCCATTACAGGAGTCATCATTCCATTGTTGATCATTTCGGTTGCAAACGGTTTTGCATGGCCGTCACTTGCGAAAACAGTTTTGTCGGCAGCCCCTTCAGAACATGCCGGAGCAGCATCAGGGATGTTCTATACCGTTTACAATATTGGGCGCGTTGGCAGCCAAACCCTGACACTCCTATTGCTTCAACTTTGCGTTGCTCCTGCCATTGCATCACGAGCATTTCTCGGAATGGGGATGGAGTCACGCACCGCAAAAATCTCCTTGGTGCATGTAACAGATATAGGATTTCGGGTCTATTCCCTATTCTTCATCCTTGCACTGTTACTCGGAATAGGGATGCTGCGGGATCAAAAACGAAAACATATCTACACCGAAATAGAAAAACAAGCTTCACGATGAAGGAACAACCAGCCATACAGCTCATGTACGGTTGGTTATTTCATTTTTATCTTATGTAAAAAAGCTTTGTAAAAATGCGGTTAGATACGCGGCATTCTCCTGAAAAAAGGATTGATTCTTTTCAATTCCCCTTCTCTTACACCAGACAATTAAACAAAAGGCATCGAAAAATCGCTGCTCAAAACCAGCAACCGTTCCTGACATTCTAAAAAATTTGCCATCCACTTCAAAAGTGATTTGGTTCAAGTTACATAATCTGGAACTAACCTGCCCGATAGCTAAATAGTCTCTCCCGTTTCAATTTCGAGAATAAGTCAATAATTCCTCTAAAAAGAAATTTTAGGGAGAGATGTATTTTGTTATTGTCAAAGGCATGGTAAACGTATGAATCGGATAAACGAATTGAAGGGTTCTCACCACAAACACTTAAAGCATATAAACTTCAATCCACATTACTTATTCGATATTTCAAGGATGTTAAAATTAATACCATATCCACTGTTCAACTAAAAGAATACCTGGCAAAGTCGAGCGAAACCTTAAAACCTTCAAGTTTATCTCACCGAATACGTTTTATGAAATCATTTTTTCGTTGGTCACATGAAGAAGGACATGTTTCAAAAAACCCCGCTGCAAAAATAAAGGAGCCAAAACAGGGAAACAAATTCCTTAGTTTTTAACAGAAACTGAAATTGAATATTTACGAGAGGCTTATACCAGCCCATTGGAAAAGGCATTGTTTGAATTCATGTTTTTTACTGGATGTCACATAGGAGAAATTGTTAAATTTGTATATATTACCCTCAATTTACAATTACTACCTCTTTAACTATCCTGCCACCTTACTTGAATTAGAAAAAAGCGACTGCCCTTATTGAACAATCGCGCCCACTAGCTTAATAAGATGGTGAATAAATTCTATCTGTATCAGTGTCAATAACAAACTCGACCTTTAAATCGCCATCATAAGGAATTTGTTCAAAATTATGAAGTCTACAAAATACATTTGGAAGGTCTTTAATCTCGAAGGATAATTGTTTTGCTTGAAGATATTTTTGCTTTAACTGTTGCTTGGAACACTTTTTACCAATAAGTAGAACCTGAATGAAATAACCGTCAATTTCAATAATCAATATAATCACGGCTGGTTGCTAATCAGTCTTATAGCTTAGAATTTTATTAAAGCCCCTGTTAGATGAAAAAAATATTTTTATTCGGAATAAAACCAACGAATAGGTGGAGGTATACCTGCTTCTCCTAAGAGATACACAAAAACGAAAAAGAAACAGATTAGTACCCCCAATACCATAACTAAGATGGAGAGTCCTATACTTGTTTTCTTTACGAGTCCAAGTAGCCCACAGATAAAACTTGCCACTCCTAAAAATAATTCAAAAAAAGCTACTGGATACACAGAATAATGGTCGATACCATACACTCTCACAAAGTTAAAGAATGTTATCAATAGAAAAAATATTATTTGTAATATTAGACCAACATAAGGAATATTACGTTTCAAGTTTTTCACTCTCTCAAAGTATAATTTCGCTTCATTATCAGATAAAATTATAAAATATCAATCGTGTTATCTGCGTAAACCTTCTTCAACTAAACTTCCCCTTTAGTCTTATAAGAAAAAACCGCCAAAAAAGGCAGCTCGATCTTCAACTCTTGCACCCGTTACTTGAATAAGAATTAAATCTCTTTTGGAAAATGAAAGATTACATATTTTGAAGTCCACATCTCACTTAGAACTGTTATTTCTCCTTGTTCATTATGAAAAACAAAGCCCGAACCGACTTGGTCTTTAAAAAACCAGCCTTTGTCAGCCATCAATTTTTTTATATTTTCATATGCTCTTCCTTGAATCATTTCTGAAATATACCATTGATAACTTTTATCCTCTGCAATTTTAACGATATTTCCATTCGATTTTTTCACCTTATTGATTACTTCCGATTTTGAAACTGAATTTAATGGAAGAGGGGGATAAAAAACCTTTGCATAAATTAACATGACTACGAATAAGACTAAAACACCAAAAATCAAATTAAACCATTTTCTCAAATAGGCCCCCCAAAAAAAATAATATTACCCAATTCAACATATTAATTTAAATCTCCTTGTTATTAAACTAACAAGCACAACCTGTAAGATTTTAAACCTAAAAAAGCCGATTCCTAAAATATTGAAGGAATCGGTATTTTTGGAATTGTTTTATTACACAATCGCGCCCTTTAATTGAATAAGAACGGACTATATTTTATTGAAATTATGGTCAACAAAGATCTTCATTTTATCTGCATACGAACGCTAAGTTTCCATGTTTGTAATTTTGCCGAAAAGTAATGCATCATAATACTTATTCTCTATAAAATAGTGGTCCTTTAATCTTCCTTCTAACTCATATCTATTCTTTTCAAGTATCCGTGCAGAGCCAATATTGGCATGAACTACCATGGCATGGAGTTTATGAAGATTAAGTGATTTAAATGCAAAATCACTCATCAATGCAACAATCTCTGTGCCATATCCCTTACCCCAATATTGTTTATGTAACACATAACCAATTTCAGCTTTGTTTGCTTCTTTGTCAAAATTGAAAATCATGGCTGTCCCTATTATTGCTTGTGTTAATTTTTCAACAATGGAGGCATATAAATGAGTACCTGCTGACTCACGGTTTAACATTACTTCAATGTGCTGACGAGATTCCTCTAAAGTATTCATCAAATTCCAGCCAATAAATCGTGAAACTTCTTGATCTGACGCATACTGATGTATCTCCTGAACATCCTCTAGCCTAAGTGCTTTGAAATAGATTTTTTCACCCTCCAATGAATGAAATAAATCAGCCTGTTTCTCCATTTTAACCTCCTCTAACTTCGTATTATTAATGAACCTCACCGATGGTAGCATTGCACCCGTTACTTTAAGTACAATATTTCCAATATGGTAGTGGAGAAGTATACAAAAAGGCATTGCTGCCTTTTTATTTAATATATATAGAAGAATTGTATAATGCTGTGATCATCAGAATTTTTCACTTTTTTAGTTTTTCAATGTCTGTAAGCTTTCACATAGGATACTCATTAATCGTGTCATGAAGACTTGTTATTTAAATTATTGATTTTAAAAACTGCCTGTTCAGCAGACTGAAGTGCACCTTCAAGATGTCCACTACATTGTGAATTCGTCTCTGTACCAGCAAAAATAAGTTTCTTTTCCCATACACCTTCTACTGGTGGTTGACCATAGCTTTGGTAATTCTTAAGAGGACTGTAGTCTTCCTCAACAGTCGTTTCAGAATCGCTGGACCAATCTTTATAAAAAATAGCCTTTGCGTTTTTAGCTTCACTTCCAAAAAGCTTAACTAACTGGTCACCAACCAATTTTAAAATTTTATCTTGCCCCATTTTTTTACGTGCTTCTGGAGGCATTCCGAAGAATCCAAATAATGCACCAGAGCCCTTAATAGGAGAGGCATCATATATTTCTTCTAAGGGACCAACGGCACTCAATACATATCCAGAAAGCCCCAATTCTCTCCAGAAGGGACGATCATAGACTGCAACTACCTTTGCCTGTCCTGCCATCCACGTAGGTTTTTGTACAATGTCAGTAATAAGATTGGGAGGGAGGGAAGGCGAAAATTCAATGTGATGCGCCACAAGACGGGGTGGCAATGCCAGAATAACAGCATCTGCAGAAATTTTTTTTTCCTTTCCATTAGAAAGCTCTGCTTCAACCGTGATATCACCATCTTCATTAAGCTGAATTTTTTTAACTCGCGTTTCTAGCTCAACTATTTCTGAAGGAATAGTCTCTGCTATAGCATCGATAAGAGACTGCACACCTCCAGTCAATCGGACCCATTTTTCGTCAGAATTTTCTTTCAGCACGCAGCGTTCTGGTGGCTTGATTTGGAATCGTTCTATTAGTATTTCGCCTTCCTTATATTGTTCGAAAGTTTCCAAATTAAGTTCTTTTACAAGGTTAGCAATATGGCTTTCATACTGTGGCCAAAACCACGTCGGGCCCAGGTCAAATCTACCTAGGTCAGGTCTGTCTGGAACAGACGAACTCAAAACCCTACCACCAATTCGGTCTCTAGCCTCTAGGACCCTACATTTAATGCCTTGTTCAGTAAGTAGTGATGCAGCACGTAGTCCACTTAAACCAGCACCAACAATGATTACAGGATTGTTCATATTTTGTTCTCCTTTTGACTGGGTATATGTTGTATATATTTAATGGAAAAGGATTCTATTTCTAGAATTCCTCTACTATATTGAACCATCATAACACTCAGAAAAAAGCCATACAATATTAAAATTGTATGGCAAACAATATTAAGAAAATTCGTTTAGTAGACCTTTAAGGATTATTAATCCTTGCTCAAGCTCTTCAAGCGTTTTCGGTGCACAGACAGATATCCTAACAGCTCTTTCTGGAGAACTATTCCCAACTACAAAACGCTCAGCAGCATACACTTGTACTCCCCGCTTTGCAGCTAACGTTTCAAATTCAGCACCAGTAATCTTGTCTGGTAACAGCAACCAACGAAAGATGCCTGTTTCAACACCTAGACACGTATAGTCTGCCAAATATCGATTTACGGCTTTGTTTCTGCGAATGGTTTGTTCCCGATGACCCTCAATCAAGATTTCAAATTGATTTGATACGATTGTACGTGCTGTAAGTTCTGCTAATAACGGTGAAACGGTAATATTTAAATTATAAAGCGCCTTCGAAATGGGTTCCTTGAATTGACTCGGCACTGCTACATAGGCTAATCGTAACCCTGGGGCTAATGATTTAGATAAACTTGCAATATAGATCACCTGTTCAGGTGCAAATGATGCGACTGCTGGAAGGGGCTTCTTGCCCAGAATATGGTACGATGCATCTTCAATAATGAACTGGTTATATTTTTTGGCTATTGCTGCAATCTTTTTTCGATTCTCAACAGACATAAAGGAAGCTGTCGGATTATGATAATCTGGGATCAAGTAAATGCCTTTAATATTATCATTTTTACAGGCATCTTCAAAGGAAGCTGGACTCATTTCATAGTTCTCTGATTTTATCGGTACTATTTGTACACTAAGCATTGCTGCAACAGTCTTTAAGCCAGGGTACGTATGATGGTCAACACCAATCCGATCACCGGGCTTACAAAGACTTGCCAATGTAGCAGCAATCGCATTTTGACCCCCATTGGCAAATAAAATGTGATCAACGGTTGTTTCAAACCCACCTCTTCGAATTAGCTTTATAGCAGCATCCTTTTGCCATAGGCTTTCTCCTGCTCGACCATAACCAAACCATTTCTCATAATCTGGCTCCTGCAGCATACTCTTTAATTGGAGTAGCAGTGGCTCGTAAGAAGAATTATCTGGTAGTGTTGCGCCCATTTCAATTAAATGCTTGGGTTTTGTATCTTCAAGTAAATACGCATTTGATAACGCATCATATGACACAAATGTGCCACTTCCAACTGATGCACTTAACAGTCCCTTTAACTCGCAGACTTTAAATGCCTTTGAAATGGTACTCAGATTTAAATCCAAATAATCAGCCAGTTCTCGTTGTGGAGGAAGTTTTGTTCCAGGTAATAAAACACCGTTTATTATATCTCGTTCCAATTGCCCCGCGAGTGCTTGATAAATAGGCTTTTCAGCTCTATCAATCGATGGCTTCCAGCTCATCGGATAGTTTTCAAAAGAATTAATAGGCATAATAAGCACCCTTTTTTTCATATAATTATATGATTGTGCATTTTATAAAACAATTATAATTATAGTTTTATTACTGTTTCCCATATTTTCTGATTTACTGGGATACCGTCTCTAAGATTTTCCACACGCTCCTTCGCCGCCCTTTCGCCAGGATAAAGAATCTCCTTAACATCAGCCATCTTTGATGAGGTTTTAATATAGGCAGCCATACTTTCCATGTAAGAATCTGCAAATTCCTCCCCTGCATATTCCGCTGGATTGATAGCAATAAATACCTGTGATATTCCCGAATCCTGGCGTTCTCCCCGCAAATCTGAAGTAGACCTGCCAACTGACAGTGCCGAAACGATCATATCAATCGCTATGGAAAGACCGGATCCCTTCCAAAAACCTGAAGGAATGACCTTACCGCCATTTAAAATGGATTCCGGATCGTCCGAAAGATCCCCATCCGCCGTATAACCTCCCAAAACCGGTAATTTCTTTCCGGCTAACGAATAGGTCTGCAGTTTACCAAATGAGAATTGAGACTGTGCCATATCCAATAGCAAGTGTTTTCCACCTTTTTGGGGAACGGAGATGATTAAAGGATTGTTACCGATACGATTCTCACTACCACCCCATGGCGGCATATTAGGAATCGTATTTGTCATGCAAATCCCGATACATCCAGCGTTGGCAGCTCTTAATCCGTAGGTGCCTCCACGAAGCCAGTGGGTTGTATTTCTAAGTGCAACACAGCCTATACCATAATATTCTGCCAATTCAACAGCCCTGTCCATGGCAATAGTCGCATTGATAGGACCAAAACCTAACTGTCCATCCCATTGTTCAAGTGCCCCGATACTATTTAATTTCACAGGTCGCATCACCGGTTTAATAACGCCTTCTTCTATCGCTTTAATAATGGAAGGAAACCTGTTTAAGCCATGAGAATACACCCCATCAGAGCTGTTGTCGGCTATTATGGATGCTGCGGTTTCCGCAGTTTTCGTATCAACACCCTTTTTTATAAGAACTCTTTTGAACTCACCTTTCATTTCATCATATGATATACGCATTAACCAGCCCACCTTACTATTATTGTCAGGATACTTCTCATACCAAATTGTGAAGCTAATCAGCTCATTGTCTACATTAGCGTTAGCAAATTGCCGTTTTTCTTTCTCTACTAAAAGACTATCAATATAGTCATTTTGCTACTATCAAATTAAGTAGTGCAGAAAGACTGTCTTAAACTACGTTAGTTAAAATAAGTTTGATATTGTTTTTGAAAACAATCTGGCTTATTTATTACCTCCACGAGACCATATCACCACTGGAATTAGTAATAAAGACAAAATCCCTCCAACAATTGATAATGTTGGATAACTTGAACCTGCCACAATCATTCCTGACACGGCTCCTCCAGCAGCTCCTGACAACGCAATTAAAACATCCACTTTACCTTGAGTTTTAGCCCGTGTGGCAGTTTCAGTTGAATCAACAATAAGTGCTGTCCCACTTATTAAACCAAAATTCCATCCTAATCCAAGTAAAGAAAGAGCAATTACCATAAAAACCATAGAATCACCAGGTGCAAATGCTGCTATTAAACCTGCCAAAAGTAACGTAATTCCAGAAACAATAGCCATCACTGTGCGCCCCAACTTATCAACAAGCACACCTGTAACTAGTGAAGGGAAATACATTGCACCAATATGAAAGCCAATCACAAGGCCTACTGCTCCCAAGCTATGTCCATGATGCATCATATGAACTGGTGTCATTGTCATAATCGCTACCATTACAATTTGAGTAATAACCATAGTTGTTGCACCAACGATTATGCCTCTTTTGTTTTCTGTCTGTTCAGTTGTTGCAGAATGTCCCTTAACACTTGATTCTTGGTAGGTCGCTTCTATTGTTCTTGCTATAACTAATGGATCTGGGCGAAGCATGATGAAAAGGACAGCACCAGCTAAGATATAAGCTGCTGCTCCTAAAATGAAAGGACCAACAAGTGATGGCACACCAATAAAAAGAGCGAATTTCCCCATCACATTCACTAAATTTGGACCCGCAACTGCACCAAATGTTGTAAAAACCAACGTAATACTAATAGCAGTTGCTCTCTGCTTACTGTTCGCTAAGTCCGTACCTGCATAACGAGCTTGTAAATTTGTTGCTGACCCTGCACCATAAACAAGAAGGGAAGTAAATAATAAGAAAATACTATTTATTATTGCTGCAATAATGACCCCTATTGCTCCAAGTCCCCCAATCATAAAACCAGCTGATAGACCTGTTCGACGACCAAACGCCTGCGAAAGTCTCCCAACAAATAAAGCAGCACCTGCGGACCCAAAAGTAAGTAAAGCCGAAGGAACTCCAGCGAACGCATCTGTACCGAGCATTTGTTGTGCAAGAAGTGCCCCCACAGTCACACCTGCGGCTAACCCTGCACCACCCAAAATTTGTGAAATACTTACAACAAGTAATGTACGCTTGTATAAGGATTTTCGTTGTTCCTCAGAATTAATGTAGCTTTGCAACCGAACTGATTGAACGTCTAACGCTTTAACACTATCTTTGGGTAACATATCTAACCTACCTTTCTAGAAAATTAATTCTAATTAAGATAAACCTCCGACTAGATTTGAATCATCATAACACGAACAAAAAAACCATACAATATTATAGTTGTATGGCGAACAATATTTGGTAAGATCGTATAACAAACGTTTAAGGATCAATTATCCTTGCTCAAGCTCTCAAGTGTTTTCGGTGTACAGACAGATATCCTTACAGCTTTTTCTGGAGAACGATTTCCAACTATTAAACGCCCTGTTTCAACACCTTTACACGTATAGCCTGCTAAATCTCGATTTACGGTTTAGGTATGTATGAGGTGCTAGTTCAAAAAGTAACGAAAAGAGTAAGTACCCATCAAGGAAATGTTAAGTGTAATGATTCACAAAGCTTTTTTTAATGAATATTATTCTTTCTGAAATTACCACCCTTCACTTCTGCCACATCATAAACGGTAACAAAAGATTTTGAGTCAATTTCACTAATAATTTCCTTTAATTTGGTTTCTTCTAAACGATTAATGACGCAGGTAACTTCTATAAACTTATCGTGAGAAAAGCCACCATAAACCTCGTTAAACGTTGCACTTCGTCCTAAGCGGTCACGTATAGTCTCCACCATTAATCCTGGTTGAGTTGTAATAATTTTAAAGGTTTTTGAGCCGCTCAAGCCTTCTTCTACGATGTGAATCACCTTAGAAGCAATGAAGTAAGCAATTGCCGAAAGAATTGCTCCTTGTAGACCGAATACGGTTGAAACGATCATAAACACAAATACGTTTAAGAAAAGAATGAAATCGCTTGTCCCAAAGGGTAATTTTCGAGATAGTAGTACGGCAAGCATATCGATTCCATCTAATGCACCGCCATTACGCAAGGCTAATCCCATTCCAAAACCAATGATAATACCCCCAACTACGGTGATTAACAATGTATCCCCTTGAATAATAGCCGGTGTATGGTGAAATAAAATTGTACCAATAGATAGCGATACAATTCCGATAATCGAAAAGAACGCAAAAGTTTTTCCGATTTGTTGATAACCTAACCAGATAAATGGGATATTTATGATCGCAATAAGGGCCCCTAATGGTAATTCAAATAGTTCAGAACCAACAATACTTAATCCGGTAACTCCTCCATCTGATACGTTGTTTGGGATTAATACTGTTTCTAACCCATATGCAGCTATAAATCCCCCTATAATGACTAATAATCCTCGTAAAATCATTCTCAGTTTATTGGTCTTTTGCTTCTGGATTGAACTCATATAATGCCTCTCTTCAAATATTTTGTTATTTAAGCATAACATAAAACCGCTGGCTAGAATTTTTGCAGTCAGCTTTTACCTAGTTTCACGCTAGTGCCTCTCCCTATACATCTACATTACCATACATTCCTATAGAACGTTTCTTCACAATCTATTGTAGTCTAGGTATATAATTAGAGGCTTTTTTGTGACTTAATAAAGAATTATTCGTTTAATGGAAAAAGCAATTGAAAGTTTAGATAAAATCACCTTTCTATCTAAAAAAGACTCAAATACACTATATGCAATAATTACAGACGAAAAGCTCAGTGAATAAATTCACTGAGCTTAATTTATATTTGTTCTACTAATTCCATTTCAACCAGACCTGACATCAATTTACTTATTGTAGAAATGCACCCGGTAGTTCAACAAAAACTGCCCAACTATTATTATCTAAAGGTTTAAGTCCAAAGAAACGCATATCTATTTCTGTGTCAGTAAAAAATACAGAAGAGGTGAGAACTAATGGAAAATGCTAATTTAAAACTTACATCATCCGAAATAGGAACACTTTGGGGGGAGTATGTAAACGGAACTATGACGGAGATCGTAAATAGGTATATGATTTCTATATTGGAAGACGAATCAATAAAAAAAGTTTTTGAAATTGCCATTGGGACATGGGAGAAGCAAAAGAAGCAGCTTGTTTCCTTCATTGAGAAAGAGGGATTTCCAGTTCCTATTGGATTTACTGAGTCCGACCTTAATAAAGGTGCAGAGAGATTGTTTTCTGACACATTCTGCTTAAATTATTTACATATTATGACTTTACATGGTTTGTTGGGTCATACAACTGCTTTATGTGTTTCTGTCAGAAAGGATCTACGGGAATTTTACAATTCATGTGATAATGATGCCAAAAGTATGTACGATTTAACCATTGAGTTATTGCTTAAAAAAGGTAAATTCCAACGAGACCCCTATTTCTATCCTAAAGAGAGCCCTGAATTTATTTCTACCAAAGATTTTACTGATGGATTCTTCGGAAAAGGGAGACTTTTATCTGCTACAGAATTAATTAGTATTTCTCTAAATATTAAAAAGAGCATTATGGCAAAAACTCTTTCTATCGGATTCAGTCAAGTCACCGGATCGAAAGAATTAAGAAAGTTTTTTGAGGAATTAGAAAAAAAGGCAGATGAAAACATACAAGCCCTTTCAGAAATTATGCACAAGGATAATTTGCCAGTTCCAATGTCGTGGGAATCAGAGGTTACAACGTCAAAAGAATCTCCTTTTTCAGAAAAATTAATGTTGTATCATATGGGTTTCTTGGCTCAAACTGCACAAGTATATTACGGGACAGGTCTAGCAGGAGCCATGCGAACGGACCTAGTTGTTGTTTATGAAAAAACAATTCTAAAAACATTAGCAATGACAAAAAACTGGTTCAATATTATGGTAAAAAACAAGTGGTTAGAACAACCACCACTTGCTCCCAATAGAGAAGAACTTGCACAAGATAAATAAGATTTACCCCTCATTAGCGAGGGGTATATTTTTAATCAGCTTTTTAAAGGGATAATTCCAACATAAAGTAGTTATTTCCTCCTTAAATTAACCTGTCCCGTTAGTGGACAAGGAAAAGCGATGCCTTTCGACCTTTAACCACCTGTTTCTTTATTCTATAATTCGTCCATTCTAACACAAATCATCCCTCGTCTTGAAAGTTCTTTCAAGACATCTTTTAATGCATCGATTGTGTTCATGGGAGCATGCGCATCCGCTCCAATGGTTTCTCCGCAATCATGCAGAAGAATAACATCGCCTTGTTTTATTTTTTGTAACAGAATGTTTTTCACTTTTTCACTGCCGCCTCTACTTTTCCAATCTTCCGCCATGACCGACCAGTGAATGATCTTATAACTTTTCATAAGGAAAAAATCAAATAAGTTCATTAACCCCCATGGTGGGCGATAATAGATAGGACGTTCCCCGGTGATTTTTTCAATAATCGAAGCACTTTTGTCGAGATCCTGGCGAATCTTCCATGGGCTCATGACCCAGTTCGATTTGTGTACATAATTATGGATTCCGATTAAATGTCCCTCTTCATGCATTCTTTCGATTAACTCCGGGTATTTTTCAGCCTTAGAACCAACAACAAAAAATGTCGCTTTTATATTATTTGCTTTTAACAGGTCCAAAAGCTGCGGAGTGAAAATCCGATTAGGACCGTCATCAAAAGTAAAAGCAATTTTTGCAGAAGAATCCTTCCGTTTTAAAACCCCGATACCTAAACCGGCAGTTAGAAGATAAGGAACCAGCCAGTAGAATACGAGGACCAATAATAAAAGTAAAATCATCGTAAACATATCTAGATCCTCCCAGTTCAAAGATTTAATCCATTTTTCTCCGTAAGACGATGCTTAAAATAGAGGACAAAATAAAGAGTCCGCCGCCAATGATAAACGGTAGGAATTTTCCATAACGAAATCCTGCAAATATGCTGCTAATCGTGATTGAATAAGGCAGGATCCCTAAGGCGGTTGTCCAAATAAACGCTATTTTGTTTACGCGCAATATCCCGGCCGCATAGTTGATGAAATGGTAGGGAACCAATGGGACAAAACGGATGATCAACAGACCAATATCTCCCCGCTTTTTTAGCCAGCGATCGATTTTTTCCAGATAAGGCTTAGCCATTGGTTCAATGATCGGACGAGCAATCCAATCAGACAAACGATATGCAAGGAAAGCTCCTATGATTCCGCCTATGAAAGAATAGAACCCACCGGCAACAGGACCATAGATTTCAATCAGAAAAAGAGAAACAAATTCACCTGGTGCCGGAATGACATTCACAACACTTTGAATCATAATCCCTAACACGATCCCGAAAACACCAAGTTGACGAATGGATTCAAGCCATCCTTTTGCTGCACCAGTATGAACAAAGTATAAATAAATTCCCGTTAGCAATAAGAAAATCATCAAACTCCCAATGGAAAGAGTGCGGGCTGTTGGTTTTTTTAACTTTATCGACAAAAACATACTATTTTCCATTTTCCCACCTTCCTATTTGCTTATAAACCGAAAGAATACATAAGGGTTTGCAAACGATTATAAGAATCTTTTGTATCCATAATCATTTCAACCGATGCAAACGCCGATTCTTTCGGATGGAATTGCTTCGCATTTTCCCTCATTTGTAGGAGTAATTCTGGGCTGTTCAATAATTTAGATAAATGTTCCATTAAATCCCGTTCCTTTTCGGCTTTAACCGCCACCCCTGAACGAACTAAAAATTTAGCGTTATCCTGTTCTTGTCCGGGAATCGGTTTATGAAGAAGCATCGGCAATTCCATAGCAATCGCTTCAAAAGTAGTGACTCCGCCCGGTTTTGTAATCATTAAATCGGAGATCGCCATTAACTCGTGAACGTAATCGATATAACCAGTGAGATGAATGCGATGTTTGGAATCCTTTAATTTCTCCTTTAATTCCACTCGGAGTTTTTCATTATGTCCACAAACAATGATCAATTGAATCGGCTTTGGTAATGCATCAAACTCCTGAATCGTAGAACTTCCTTCGCCAATCAAACCGCAGCCGCCTCCCATCACTAAAACGGTTGGCAATAGCGGATCTAAACCATGTTTCTTAAGAATTTCCTCCCGCTTGAAGGATTGAGAAAATTGCTGGCGAATCGGAATCCCGATATCGGCAATTCGATTCTCTTCCACGCCTAATTCAATTAAAGAATCGCGGACTGTCTTCGATCCGACGATATATTGATCGGTATTCGGATAAATCCAGCAGCTATGATCGGTATGATCCGTAATGGTTGTGACAGTTGGAATATTTGTTAAACCATAGGATTTCACCTTAGACATCACAGCAGCTGCCAATGGAAATGTACTGACGACAACAGCCGGCTGCACCTCCTCAATTAATTTAACCATCCGTCCAATTCCTGTTGAGAAAATCGTCTTCATCAATTTGGAAAAAGTGTTCATTCTCCGTGTTTTTTGATAAATATATCCATACACCTGCGGGAATTTTTTCACCCCTTGAAGATAAAGGTAACGACTGACCTGATTGGAATAAGGATGAACCCATTCCATAAAATCAAATACGACAGGTTCTAAGGATGGAAATCGAATCTGTATCGCTTCATTTAATGCCTCAGCAACTTGAATATGGCCATCACCATAATTACCGGTAAGAATTAAAATCTTTTCTTTATTGATTGCCTTCATGGATCTCCACTCCTTTAAAATGTATCTATTTCAAATGCCCCGTCAGCGGCTCATCTTAAGTCATCCTGGCTATATTGAAAGAGACTTCTTGGCAGCAGCTTTTACTTTTTGTTTTAGTTCGAATAACCAGCTAAAACCGCTTTCTGCCATTTCGTCTGCATGTATGTATCGTACAAAAAATTTCTTAAGGAAAGATGCCGTTCTTTATGAAGATTTTCTTAAAAGTTAATGAAGAACTTCAGAAAATCTTTTTTTTCTTAAGCGGATTAGAGTAAAATGTAGGCATTAGAAAAAGGAGAGGTTTATATGTCACAAGAAACCATTCTGATTATTGATGATGAAAAAGAAATAAGAGCTTTAATTGGGATTTATCTTACGAATGAGGGATATAACGTATTAAAAGCAGCCGATGCATTGAGGGGTTGGAATACCTGGAAAAGGAAACGGTTCATTTGGATCGAATAAAAGTAAAAACTCGTCTGTAGAGATCCTTAAGGGGCAGACGAGTTTTCTTGTTGCAAATATATAGCTAGGAACATCAGGAGGAAGTATTCATTTCTACTTTAATTGAAGGATTATCACAGCATGATGACTCTGCTGTCATAGGCTCTACATCACTTTTTGTAAAAAAGAACTCCCATTCGTTCCCGTCTGGATCTGTAACCCAAAATTTATCTTGAGTTGCATAACAGCATGTAACGTCCATCTCTTCACGAGCAAAGAAACCTAAATTCTCTAGACGGTCTTTGTGCTGAAAAACTTCATCTCGATTTTCCACTTGAAACCCAAAATGTCCTACCTGGTTTCCTGATACTTCATCTTTAAAGTTCAATGTGAAATTCAGCCCTGGATCATTTAATAAAAATTTTGCGTATCCAGGTTTGATTTTAAGGGGCTCAACATTAAATATTTTTGTGTAAAACTCAATTGACTTTTCTAAATCTGTTACATTAACTCCAACATGCATCTTCATTCCTAACAACTCCCTCATAGTTATTCATCTTGTTAATCAAATATTTTTGATTAATAAATCATAAATCAATTTTTTTTGATTTATAGTTACAGTATATTAACAACTTTTTCTAATTACAACTCCTTTATCAAAAAAAATTGATATTTAATTTGTAACATTTGAACGCTTTCGAAATATAATAAGATATAAAATTAAATCAATTAATTTTGATTTAATCAGTTGACACATGAAAATATTGGATATAATATGAGTATATCAAGATTATTTGATTTAAAAAGTAGGTGAAAAGATGAAAGAAGAAATTCAAATAAAGGATATATCCTTAGATTCAGTATTTGAAAAATATGAGTTAAAATTTAAAGCCATTGCGGATAAAAAGAGACTTCAGATTATGAATATACTAACTCAAAAAGGTGCTATGTGCGTTTGTGACCTTGCTCCAATGATGGATATGGCCCAATCAAAGCTCTCTTATCATTTAAAGATTTTATTAGATGCCAATATTATAACGAAAGAAACACGTGGAACATGGAGTTATTACGAGCTAAATCAAGAAGAACTCAACCATTTGTTATCACATGAACTTTGTTGCTTATTTAAGCCGAGCTGTTGATAAATTTTTTTATTTTATTCATCAACTTTATTTGATTAATACATCAATATAATTTGATTAATTAGGGGGATTCATAATGTTTAATGAATATGAAGTATATCAAATGATGAAATTACGTCAGGAGGAAGTAGAAAGAAAGGCTCGAGATGCTTGGAAGTTAGAGGATTGGCAAAAGGATACACTATTTCAAAGAATAGTTATGAAATTCAATTCAAGAAATAAAGCAATTATGGTTAAAACTACTTGCGAGTGCTGTAGTTGTTAAGCACACAGCCTAATAAATCAATTGGCATATTAGAGGTTCACCTGATAAGCAATTGGATAATTGAAAAAAGACCTGAAAAGGTCTTTTTTAACAGCATCTTCCCGTATTACCTATCATCGAAATCCCTTTTCCATTCCCGCTTCGATCAAGAATAAGGTCTTCTGTATTCGGTTCTATAATAGGATCGATTGCTACTTTTATATCGTTTATCACGACGATCATATCATCTGCTTCTGGCTCATCCAGAGCCAGTCCAATCCTTGGCTGTCCTCAGCCAAAGCCATCAAAAAAGATACGAATATTCTTAGCATTCTCTTCTTCGAACATTTTTTTAAATTCATCACGCGCTTCATCAGTGATTTTCATGTCCATTTCCTCCTTATGTTTTCATACTTTGCTACTGATTAATATTATTCTCCAGTTTCAGCAAAACGTTTAATACGGTCCTTTATTTGGTCACGGACACGTTGGAAGAATGCCCATTTTTCTTCTTCTGTTCCCTCTGCTTTTGCAGGATCATCAAATCCCCAGTGCACCCGTTTAACTTCCGGAGGAGTCACAGGACAGTGATCTGCTGCATGTCCACACAATGTCACAACTAAATCAGCATGATTTAGAATTCCCGGGTCGATTACATCGGATGTTTGTTTAGATATATCAATCCCAGATTCATTCATTGCTCTTACGGCATTGGGATTCAATCCGTGTGCTTCAAGTCCAGCACTTTTAACTTCCCATTCATCGCCTAAAATTTTTTTAGCCCAACCTTCTGCCATTTGACTGCGGCAAGAGTTACCAGTACAGAGAAAATAGATTGTTTTTTTTGTCATGATGTATTCTCCTTTATTTTTCGTGTAATTGTTTATAAATAACTGCCGCGATACTTGCACCTACTATCGTTGCGACAATATACACCCATAAATGCTGTGTTGTTCCTGATACAAGTGCAGGGCCAATGGATCTGGCAGGGTTCATGGATGCACCACAAATCGGTCCTGCAAACATGGCTTCTAACCCGACTGTTGCACCTATCGCAATTCCTGCAAAGGATTTGACAGCTTTACCATGAACAGCTGACCCGAATATAACCATCATCAAGAAAAATGTAAGGATTAATTCCAAAATAAATGATTGTTCCCATGAACCTCTTGGTAATGTGGTGCCGAGCGCTGCGACATTACCAAATAAACCCAACAACGTTGCACTTGCAGCAATCCCTGCAATGATTTGAATGACAATATAAGGAATAGCTTCCCGCCTATTTATATCTCCATGTATTAAAAATGCAATCGTAACCGCTGGATTAAAGTGAGCACCAGAAAGATGACCAAACGCAAAAATTAAAGCCATAACGACAAGTCCAAATGTTAGAGCTACACCTACATGGGTTAAACTCTTCGTAATGTCGTCGATTACAACGGCACCCGTTCCAGCAAAAACCAAAAAATAGGTTCCTAAAAATTCGCTGATTAACTTTTTTTTCATGCTGTACTAATCTCCTTGATGATTTAATTGCTTAGCAACCACAACGAAGCGTAGGGTTGTTTTTTTCAATTTGTTTGATTTTTTCCACTTGTTCAGGCACATGCTTTAAAATTTCATCGATAAGGTCATATAAACCACTTTGGTGATTCAAGGAATAATAAACCCATTGGCCTCTTCGTTCTTCTTTAAGGAGTCCTGCATCTTTTAATTTGCGAAGATGTTGGCTGATGGACGGCTGACTCGTATCAAAGATTTCGAGCAGTTCACAAACGCAACATTCACGTTGTTTTAAAATGCCAACGATGGTTAATCGTGTTTTATCACCTAATAGTTTAAAAACATTAGCAGCTTGGTCTATATCGACGGTGGATTTTAACATTATTGCACCCCATTTTTTACACATAAACATATAACTAACTGCTTATATAATAATTCACTTATATTCTTCTTTCAAGTAGATTATTGTAAAGTTGTTGTAAATAAAAAAAGATCGCCGCAGCAATCCTTCCTGAACACAAGCTCCCATTATCTCCGATTTTCCAATGCTTATGAACTCTTTTCTTTCTTCAATTCACGTATTTCTTTTTGCGGTTTTTTCCTTAGAAAAGTTAAAGCCTTCATCATCCATTTTCTTCGACTTTTATTACTGGGACCAAATAAATATTGCTTCCAAAAATAGCTGGCTGCCTCTTCAAATACTATTATTATGACGAACAATAGAACCACCATTATCCAAAACACAATTCTTCCCCTCCTTTGGGTATTGATCTCTACAAAAAAAGAAATCCAAACCCAAAACCATTCTGGTAATCTCCCTTTATTAGTAATATTTTAACAGATTTTGGATAATATATAAATGCAGTTTTGAGTTAATTAACAAAATTTGGGGTAAACTAAATCTCCTACAACAATTAATAGAACGGCTCTGTTAAAATTTAATGTTGATAATTCCATAATATTAAGGGGAACCCATTATTTATGGATTCCCCTTAATTTTAATGGGTGAAACTACTGTCGAGTATTACCTTGGAGTGAAAGATTTTTTAGTCAGCATTCCAATGATAGATTATTTGCACAACGCCAGAGGAAAATGTTTTTGTATTAACCATTTTTAAATTTATCCTCTGTTTTAAATCAATAAACAACGGTTTTCCTTCTCCCAAAACAACAGGGTGAATAGATAATCTAAATTCATCAACAAGTCCCAACTTTATAAAAGTTGTAATAAGACTTGCTCCACCATATAGCCAGATGTCTTTACCAGACTTTTTCTTCAATTTATTTACTTCTTCAAGAATATTATCATTAATAAATATTGCTTGATCACTAGTCTCTTTTTGTGTTCTGGAAAAAACATATTTCTTTTTACTATGAACCAATTTCCAAATTTCCTTTTCGGTATCAGGGTCTTCATTTTTCGGAATATATTGTCCCCATAAATCGTAGCTTTTTCTACCATATAAAATAGTATCAATTTGATTTAAGAAATCAGTAAACCCCATATCAGGGTCCATAATGCACCAATCAACTTCTCCATTTTTTCCTTCAATAAAACCATCTAAAGTAACTGCTAAATCTAAAATTATTCTTCTCTGTTTCACGTTGTTTGTCATAACTATACATCCTTTTATCCTTGAATTTTGATTCTTCTGTCCCGTTGAATAATGATAGGTATTAAATATATAATTTCCTTTAACAACAGAGCGCATAGAACAAAAATAACCTGACCTCGTTAGCTGCATAAGAAAAAGGCTATACTCCTGTTGAAATAAAGGCCCCGTTAGATCAGAAAATGCTTTTAATTAACTTCTACTTCTCCATAACATCTTTTAGGCTTTTTAAATCTCGCTCAACCAATTTTGCATCTTCTAAAAACTTAACATCAGACATACCAGAAACCTGAAATATAGTAAAAATCACTTCACATCCAGTGCTGTTTGGGAACACTCTCATTGGATTATATATTTTTTGCCCTTGTGGTGTGATCACATAATGGTCGGCCACTCCAAATTCATTCTTTTCTACATATTCGATTTTCATTTCGCCTTCTGGAGTTTCTACAATCCATTCACCGAGCTCAGACTTTTTGACTGAAAAAGAAAATGTTGTTGCCCATTCTGAAAGGTTTTCAGGATTTGTTATGTACTCATAAACATCTTTAGGTTGACAATTAATTGATATTCCCAACGTTTTTGCATTCATAACTGACATTAATAAATCTCCCCCTTTACTTTTAATATCCACTCTTAATATTAAATTCTATCCAAAGTCATTGATTCACTAACCATGTTTGGTTGAATTTAAAAGCACAGCTACCAAATGACAGCTGAAAATCTAAAAATATATGTAGGACAAATTGATGAAGTACAAGTTAGATTTGGAATTATTTTTGAAATCTTCCCATTATATACGTGTTATAGTATTTTCCGTCAGAAAGGATTCTATCTTTTTTCATTAAACCTTCGATTTCAAAACCGAGTTTTTTATAGAGTTCAATCGCTTTTTCATTCGTTTCCAAAACACCATATAACACAATTTTTTTAATCTCGTTCCCGTCAGCCCAAGAAATCGTTTCTTTTAACAGATTTTTCCCGATCCCATATCCCCAGAAATCCTTCAATACCCCTAATCCAAATTCCACTTTATGGGCGAATCTTTTTAAATCACTTCCTTCACAACGGGAATACCCTACTAATCTCCCATCCATCTCTGCAACTAGAAATAAGTTTTTAGGATGGTTCGTATCCGTTGCAATTATTTTTTCAAAACCAGTTTGATCAATGAACGCCTCTCCTTTTTCTCTGTCCATATTTTCGGTTTCTCCATCAATCTGTAATCTTAATTCTGATAAGTTTTTTGCATCACTTTTAATCGCAGATCTAATCGTGTACGTTAAATCTCTCACATTGAAATCTTTCTCGTTGATAATCATGAATACACTCCATTCATTTTTAAATATATCAATACTCCCTTTTACGGAGTAAAGAAACTCATAATAATTTAGACATATAATACTCATTAAAATGCTTTCCATCAATCATAAGTGAATTTCTCTATGTACCTTCAATTTCAAATCTTCAGGACTTATCTCTGGAATTAACATAAAAACACCTACTTTCACAATAAATTCCAATCAGTTAAAGAGTTTTCCTTAAAGCAATTATCGATTAATCGATAATACTTTCGAACTATTAAATAACAAAATTATCCAATAAATGATTCTTTAGAATCTATTTTAAAAAACTTCATCAAAACTATATCAATTATTACAGAAATGTTACATAATCGTTACATAAATCTCGAAAGGAATTTACTTTTCTCTTTCATTTGGGTAAAGGAGTAAAGAAATGAAGATTTCTATACATGACATAATATTAATTTGTTTAGGTTTTGTATATGGTACGTATGAAATTTTTTTTAATCAGAAGCATCGGGTAAGTAATGAAATTGCAGGTATACTCTCCTTCATTATTTCACTATGGATTGCTATATCATGTGTAAGGTCTTTGAAAGGCAAAACTAAATAATAACCAATCTCTTAACATATATGAATTTTATAAATGTACTGTTTCAAAAGATGACGTTCTTTTTGTCATCATCATGATAATAGAAAGGAAAATTAATGTTGAAGGAATTTACAGTTTGCTATACGTTTGATCATGAAATAATAACCGAAAAATTGATAAAAGATTTAGAAGTGAAAAAAGAAGATGTTGAACAAGAAATAATTAAAAAGATGGATCATAACAAATACTTTAAAGTGAACAATGAACAAGGTAATTATATGATCAATTCAACTTTAGTTCGATATGTACGGATTGTTAGTGAAAAGATCTTGGTCAAATAAAATACCTATTAAAATAGTGAGGGATTGAATAGGAATCACAATATTCCTATGGAACAAAAGATATTTGGGCGAAGGTTTGCTTATTCTCGCAATGCATTAAATATCTCATTCTTTTAAGCGCACCCGTTATTTGAACAGGGGTCTTATTTTGTAGTTACCCTTTGCCTGAATTTGTTCCTATAACAACTGTTGCATCTAATTCTTCATCCCTCGCTATTTTGGTCATTAGTCCAGCATTGGTAAAGATTTCAAAGGTTT
The DNA here is from genome assembly GCF_016107705.1 of Neobacillus cucumis. The sequence goes on along the minus strand of NZ_JAEHGC010000002.1, from coordinate 617,043 downwards.
TAGCTGCTTGCCTTTTGCTCGTCTCTACCAAAAGATGTCCTCCAGGAGCAAGCCAGCGAGGAGCCCCTTCCGCTACCTTACGCTGGAGGTCTAGTCCATCCTTTCCTCCGTCAAGTGCCACTTTTGGTTCATATAAGCGTGCCTCCTGAGGAAGCAGCTTTATTGCATCAGTAGGAACATATGGTACGTTGGCCACTATTATGTTTACACGCCCTCTCAATGAACAGGGCAATGCATTATACAAGTCCCCTTTATAAACGTGTCCTCCAATGTCTGCTATGTTACGGGAGGCACACTTTACTGCGACTGGATCGATATCAACGGAGTGTAATGAAATTTTATTCACGTCCGTTGCGATTACAGCACCCACAGCACCAGACCCACAACATAAATCAATAACAATATCACCAATGCGGGTTAGTGCTTCTGTATGCTTAACCAGAAACACTGTACGTTGGCGTGGTATAAAAACCCCCCGTTCTACTATTATCCGTTGGCCGTAAAACATTGTAAATCCAAGTACATATTCAAGTGGTAACCCACTGGCACGTATTTCTACCATTTTCATTAAGTCTTCTACACTGCTAGCTTCTGAGATCAGTAACTGTGTTTCTTCTTCAGCAAAAATACAACCTTCACTCCGAAGTCTATCGATTATGCTTTTTTCTATTTTACTATCTAAAGAGAACGTCATTTTCTGTCCTATTTATCTCACCACTTCTTTTTTTATCATCTTTATTCAAGAACTAAAAGAAATATCCCTCTCCTATTATGAGTCCATATAAAAAAATCAGCTGCCTAAATGACAGCCGATATCTTAAACAATATTTTCCCTTAGCTTAAGGTGTATGTAGGCCAACAGTAGTTATTTAATCCTATAGGATTTATGCTCAGGTGATCCGTTCTAAAATTCAAATTAGTTGTCTATGTATAATTTAGACCACTAGAGAGCCACGGAAGCCTCTGGCAGCATAGTAGGATTCTGCCCCATTGTGGTAAACAAAGACAGCGTCGTAGCGACGATCACAAAAGATAGCCCCTCCGTGTTTTCTAATATTAACAGGTGTTATCACCCAGCTCGATGTTTTCGTATCGAAATTTCCGAGTTTCTGCAACTCGCGGTATTGTTCTTCTGTTAAAAGCTCAATGCCCATGTCAGAAGCCATATCAATTGCGTTATTTTCTGGTTTATTTTTTTTCCTAGATTCCAGCGCTTCACGGTCGTAACAAATACTTCTCCGGCCTATTGGACTTTCCGCTGAACAATCATAAAAAATGTATTCGTCCGTCTTTTTATCATGACCAACAACATCTGGTTCACCGCCAGTTCTTTCCATTTCATTAAGTGACCACAGTTTTTCAGTATTAGCTTCCAGCTTTGTTTGGACTTTAGTCCATTCAAGACCTTTATGGCGGTTCATATTTTCCTCAAAACGGACTTTCAATGCTCTTAGTAATTCTTCACGTTCTTCTAGTGGCAACTCCTTATTTCTATCTGTCATATTCATTTCCCCCTTGTTATTTTTATTCATAATGGTTTTGGACTAGGCGATTGGTCACTTCAATAATGTTCAACAAAAAGAAGCACTAATCCTTCTTGGATCCAAGCTACCCGATTGTCAAAAGGCCTCCTATTATTTAAGGAAAGCTGCCAAAATGACAGCTTGAACAACATTCAATATAGCATCTTGTCATACTATATGTGAGAAATTAGTAGGCTATATTTTACAATGTTTCGATATACCCTTCTGTCCCATGTACTCGAATCCGTTGCCCATCTTTTATTAGTTTGGTAGCATTTTCTACTCCGACAACGGCTGGTAATCCGTATTCACGTGCAATCACTGCTCCATGGGTCATCAGTCCACCAACTTCGGTGACTAGGCCTTTAATGGATACAAACAATGGTGTCCAGCTAGGGTCAGTATAGGAGGTGACTAATATATCTCCATCTTCTAGATCAGCATCTTCCATGTTTAGGATGACACGTGCTCGCCCCTCTACCACTCCGGAAGAAACAGGCAAACCTACAATCGCTTTGGCTGGGAGATTTTCTCGTTTGTATTTACCTGCAATAATTTCACCATCAGACGTGATCACACGCGGGGGAGTCAGTTTTTCATATAATTTGTACTCATCTTTTCGCTTGTTGATTATTAAGTAATCCAGTTTATTTGTGCGTACGACTTCTCTAAGTTCTTCAAAAGTGAGATAGTAGATATCTTCTTTTTCATGCATAACACCCACTTGCACAAGTTTTTCGGCTTCTTTCAGTAAAGCCTGCTTATAAACGAAGTAGCGATGAATCATGCCGTATTTTGGATATTCACGATACCCGATGAAATTCCGGATTCGGTCAATCATTCGTTTTGTTTCTTTTGCCTTTTGTTCACCATCTGGTAATTGCTTCAATTGGTCTAATAACTCTTGTTCTTTTTTCAAAGCTTCCTGCCGCCCTTGCTCAAATTTCCGATGGCTGGCATTCGGCTCAAAGTTTTTAATATTACCCAGAATCAAGGGAACAAGTGTAGATGGTTTTTCGCTCCAACGAGTTCTGGTAATATCGATTTCTCCGGCACAACGCATTCCGTATTTGTTAAGATATGCATAGATCGCGTCTTTAGCTTTCCGCCCACCTTCAAACTTAACCAGTTCATCCAAAAAGTTATCATATTTTACTTGTTGTAAATAATCAATTACTTCTGGATAAGGACGAATCACATCTGCGACGTCCAAAAGTGCAAGACCCATTTCCGAAGTAATATTGTTTGGTACAGATTGAGAAAGCGTGTCTGCTGCATTTTTTTCACCTAACCACTCGTTCATTTTTTCATTGATCCATGTTGAAGCATTTATAGCAGCCATAAATACAGCTGAACTTTGTGGGTCAAATAAAATCTTCTTTAATTCTTGAATATCTTCTAGAATAAAATCAAATACATCTGATCCTGATTTGGTTTTAATGTTTTGTTTTAACTCTTCAATGGATGTTTGGCTTCGCTTTATCAAATCAGAAACAATTGATGGATTGTTTTCAATTTGTTCCAACATATCTGTATTGCCCCTGCTAGGACTGGGTGCTTTTTTATCATCCGGTAATGCTACTATAAAATCTCCTCGCTTAAGTGTGTTCATAAGTGCGTCTTTCATGAGCGGATCGTGTTGTCCCATGGCATTTAATAAAATGTTTCTACTGACAGTTGAAGCCAGTTGTTTTGTGACATCAACAAACAGCCTTCCACCAGCTTTACGCATGGGTGCGGGAGTCGTTAGCAGAAAAAAAGACAATCCCAATGGTTTGATGGGGTCGGTCATCATTTGCTGATGGCCGACAGATATAAAGACGTGGTTTTCTTGATCATTTGCTTCAGGGATGGGGAATAAAGTAGTGATTGGACGACTTTGGACAATATAAAATGTATCATCATGCAAACACCATTCGATATCTTGTGGACAACCAAAAAAAGCTTCGATCTGTCTTCCGATGCGTGCCAGTTGTAAAATTTGTTGGTCAGTAAGTGTTTGCGTCTTTTGCTGGTCAGGAGCGATCTCTTGTGTCTCGGTCCCGCCTTCTTTTCGACCATAGATAGCCATTTTTTTATTTGATATCATCTTATCGACGATTTTATATTCCTGTACTTTATAACAATCGGGGGATACCAAGCCAGAGACCAGTGCTTCTCCAAGCCCAAAACTGGCATCGATGGATAGAAGCTTACGGTTAGAAGTAATCGGATCAGCAGTAAATAAAATCCCTGAAGTCTGTGGGAAAACCATCCTTTGAACGATAACGGATAAATAAACCTGTCTGTGGTCAAATCTATTTTGCATACGGTAGATTACCGCTCGATCCGTATATAGTGAAGCCCAACATTTTCTGATATGCTGCAAGATGGCTTCTTTTCCGTTGATATTTAAATAGGTGTCATGTTGACCAGCAAAAGAGGCATATGGTAAATCTTCAGCAGTCGCACTAGAACGCACCGCATAGGCATGTTTATCGCCAAACTTTGAGAGATAGTGAGTAACTGCTTTCTCAACATCGGAAGGAATTTCTACCTCCATTAGGATTTGTCGAATCTTCCTGCTGATTTCACCAATTTGATCTCGATCCTCTACTGTTAACAGTGCTAGTTGATCCAACAATGCTTGAAACGTTTCGTTTTGTTCGATGACTTTTTGATATCCTACTGTTGTAATACAAAATCCTTCCGGTACTTGTATTCCTTGAATTTTTGATAACTCCCCTAAATTTAACCCTTTTCCGCCAACGAGCAAAAGCTGTGTTTTTTCCATTTCCTGAAAATCGAGAACCAAAGAACTCATTCTACATCTCTCCTCCCCATTCATGTTCTATTGATTTTAGCAGTAGAACATGAGAATAAAAAGTCTATATTAACCATTTTTTAAATGCTATAATTAAATTAGGAAGAGTTCAACATACAGTAAACTGATGCCCCGGTTCATGCCCTCTTATACAGCTCATTTAGCTTTTAGACAACGACTTTTTCCATTAATCTGTTTATTTTCCCGAAAACACCTTATATTAATCTGCAACCCTTGCACCCGTTAGTTTAACAAGGAAATCAATCAAAAAGGATTTATGTTCAATTAATAACACGCTTTATATATAATAATGTGTAAGAATTACATATTCAAACCTGTAAAAAACAGAAAGGAGATACTAAAATGGAAAACTTTTATTTGTTTGTTCTTATGTGTATTTTTTTTATCATTTTACCTGGTCCTGATACTGCAATATCTACAAAAAATACTATCACCGCTGGAAAAGTCGGTGGTCTTAAAACAGTGTTAGGTATTTGTTGTGCTCTTCTTATCCATACTTCTGCTGCAGTATTAGGACTTTCAGCCATCATTGTGAAATCAGCACTATTATTTTCTGTCTTTAAATATGTGGGGGCTGTTTACTTACTTTATCTGGGTGTGAAGACATTATGGTCTCTAAAGAAAAAGGAAGTAGCAGTAAGCGTTGAGATGAATAAAAAAAGCAAGATGGTAAGCACATCTTGTTTTAAACAAGGGTTCCTTACGGATCTTCTGAATCCCAAAGTTGCTATTCTTTTCTTAACCTTTTTCCCTCAATTCGTTGAGCCTGGCAGCAATACTTTTTTACCATTTGTAATAATGGGTATCACTTATACTGTAATGACTGCCCTTTGGTCTTTACTTTATGTCTATTTAATTAATCATATTAGTGCTTTTATGAAAAAACCTAAAACACAAAATATTATTGAAGGAATCACAGGGACCATCCTGATAGGTTTTGGTATAAGACTATTTCTTGAAAAGGCTCATCATTAAGGTTATTCTTATTTATTTACTAAGACCCTTGATTAACGTAATGTTTATGAGTGTCCAATTATATTATTGTCAACCTGCTCTTTTAATTTTGTATCCATCTTGCATGAACCTGCCCCGTTACTTGACTTTCTTCAATTAACCTGCAACCCCATGCTGCTTCAACTGAAAAAGAGATGGAATGATCGATCAGTTTAAGCAACTATTAGGGAATAACAATAGTTTTTTATGAAGGAAAAAATAAAAATATCCCACAAATATGTGGGATTAGTTTTTTACCAGCTATACGCACCAGGACATTCATTCGGCCTTTATTATGTTATCGGGTTCTATTTCGAAGTTCAAAATGCTTTAAAACAGTTATATAAATTCACCTGCATCTATCCTGGTGGAATCTGTCCCCTTAACCTGCTTTAACGTCGCTACTATAAGAAAGCTAACAATCACTAATAAAAGCCATGAACTCACCTTTCCTAAATGTACCATGCTCCAGGCATCGGTTTGGTTTGGATATTGCCATGCTCCAAAGAAAGTTGCGATATTCTCGGCTATCCATATAAAAAATCCGATGAGCACAAAAGAAAGTGCAAGTGGCATACGATAACGAGTTCCATCCACCTCATATGTGACCCAGGATTTCCAAAAGACAAGCATTACAAGACCAGATAACCACCAGCGAATATCCATCCAGTAATGGTGAGTGAAAAAATTCAAATAGATCGCTGATGCAAGCGGCACAACCACCCAAAACGGCGGCCACTTAACCAATTCAACCTTTAATCTCCTCCACGCCTGGCAAAGATAACTCGCTACACTTGCGTACATGAATCCGCTATACAAAGGCACTCCAAAAATTTTGAAATATCCTTCCTCCGGATAGGACCAGGAGCCCATATGTACCTTAAAAAGTTCAAGACAAAGGCCAATAAGGTGGAACAACATGATTACCTTTAGTTCATCCCGTGTTTCAAGCCCCGAACGTACCATCGCCCACTGCATCAGAAGGCAGATGATAAGCAGCCAGTCATACCTTGGCAGGAAGGGAAGTGGCATGATTTTTGTAACAGCCAATGAGGCAAAAATAACGACAGGAAACAAACAGGATAGAGCTTGCTCCCAACCGAAACGTACAAGTTGTTTTAGTGCTCTCATGATTTGAGCCTTCAGAGGTTTTTTCTGAGAAACATTTTGAATGGTTATATTCATGATGAACTCCCCTTAATCTTTCTTTTCTTTCAATGTTAAATATTCCCACTTTATTATTCTTGGGTGTCTCCATCACTTCGATATTCTAAAAGATCCCCTGGCTGACATTCTAAAGCCTTACAAATTGCATCTAAAGTTGATAATCGAATTGCCTTTGCCTTTCCATTTTTCAATATAGAAAGATTCGCCATCGTTATTCCAACCCTCTCCGAAAGCTCCGTTACACTCATTTTCCTTTTAGCCAGCATCACATCAATATTAATTATTATCGCCATTGTTTTCACCTCAGACCGTTAAATCATTTTCTGATTTTATATCAATCGCCTCTTGTAAAAGCTTTTGGAGAACAGCCGCAAAGACTGCAATCACCATGGAAGCAAAAGGAACAACCAATCCGACAAAGATGACACCAGGGGCGTCGTCTTTCTCTGCAAAGAGATAAAAAAGCGGCAAGACTAGCACGTGCAAGGTACTGATTGTGATGGCGTAGTATTTGATTTTCTTTAATGCTTCTACAGAAATTTGCGAGAATGCTTTATTTTTATCAATATAGTGTAAAAGTTTGAAAGCCTGATACAAAGCAAAGTAAAAAGGGATCGCTGATGCATAAAAAACAAGAAAAACGAGATATTTGATCAAAGCAAAGTCGGGAACCAATTTTGCTGCAAGATTCCCTAACTCAGGCACCAAAAAGATGCACAATGCAAGAACTGGGATTCCAATAAGAATAACAGTAATCTTTAAAAATAATGTTGTTCCTTTTTTCATAAAAAGTACACCTCACTGATTTATGGTCATTTTGAATTTAACATATCATTTATCGTTTTACAATAAATTTTTATCCCTTTTAATGATATTTTTATTGTATGAATATTAAGGTTAGACAAAAATAAAAAGCATTCCTCATTACAAAGAATACTTTTATACGCTTATTCAATAGATTTTAGGCTATCGACCATTTTTACAGCTTCCTTAATGGGGCCTTTATAAAAAAATGATTAACAAATCCATCCTTTGTTTCCCAAGAAAAGTCTAGGTATGCATCGCGTCTCGCGTCTCGTGCCACGAATAGAGATTTGCCCTTTATGAATGTCTTTGTTTTTTAACCAATTCACTTTCTTCATCGCGTTAAACAATTCATCCGCCTGCTGATAGGGTTCATCCCCGTTATCACCATCAAAACGCATGAACCACAAGCCACGCTTACCGATAATAATCGATCGAATCCACGGTTGGATCCATAACCTTGCCCCATCTTTCTTTTTGTAAAAAACAAAATCACTCGGCCGTTCGCTAATTGTCATGGTTCCAACATATCCGGCTAGTTCTCCAATTTTACTAGACTCAGGCGGATGAAATAATGCTGAATCGTTTGCTCGATAACGTTTATCTAGGGATACAAAATAAATCATGTACCTATTTTCATAAGCATTCAACCTAACAGACGTATGCTTTTTGGATTTCCGAGCTTGTTCACTCCAGTATGTAGGTAAGATGACGGGAACATTCGTATTTTGTTTCAGACCTTTTGCCACAGGTCGTAAAAAGGGCACGACCTCCTTTGGTTTCGCCAATGCAGAAAGAAACAATAGACTAATAAGGGATAGCAACACGAGCTTCTTCAATTAAATCCCTATTCCAACACATGTTTTTATTATTATTCGCCTTAACGAAAAGAACTATATTGGAAGTTTTTTAATAAAAAGAATGTAAATTCCTTTATTTGAACCAATTTCTCTTAAAAGGATAGACGTCACAATATATTTGACAGTAGAATAACTATAGAAAAAGAACGAATTAATCATCTTCTTAGAAAGGATGAGCCCATGGAAGAAACAGTCCTTGAAAATATCGTTGTTGCCTTTTCATCTGGTAAAGACTCCGTTTTCTTAGTCAATCAATTGTTAAAGGACCAGAGGTATAAAATCATATCGTTAGTGACAACTTGCACGAACAATGGTAACGTCACCAGTCATCACATTGATGAACAACTTGTTGAAAAACAAGCGGAAGCTATTGGATTGCCTCTATACAAAATAAAAATGAGCGTTTTTACCACTGAGAATTTTGAAGATGGTTTAATCAGCACCATGGTTTATTTCAGGAAAAATTTTGGAGTCACGAAAATCGCATATGGTGACTTATTTTTGGAAGAGGTCAAGATCTATAAAGAAAAATTACTCGCGAGACACGGATTTGAATTGCTGTTGCCATTATGGGGACGGAATACGAAAACATTAGCTCGACTAATGGTGGAAGAAGGATGGAAAGCTGCCGTTATATCCATAGATTCAACAAAATTGTCGTCCGATTTTTTAGGGAAAACCTTGACGAAAGAATGGCTGGAAGCATTGCCTTCTGATGTAGACCCATGTGGAGAGTACGGCGAGTACCATACGTTTGTATATCATGGACCTATCTTTCAATATCCTGTTCCAATAGAAATCAACTTTCAAATTATAAACGGAAGGGATCGTTGGAAGTTTGTTGGAATTAAATTAAAAGGTGAGTAAGGAAGTAGATGATGATGACGAATCAGCAGCATGTGCACCCCATCCCAAAACACTTATGCTGATTCGGCTACCTGATGTACCGCTCGGAAAAAAGCTACCTGCCCCGTTTGTTCAACAAGAAAAAAGTCATTGATTAAGGAAATTAGAATTTGATGAATTCCAATTAGCGATTGAACCTATTATTTTATGGAAAGGTATCTCCCTATATACCGGAGATGTCATTACTCAAAAATATACATTAACGAAAGTAGAAAAATTAGGTCAACTGCTTGTGTCATCAAATCGTATTTCCGATACCTTTCCATCTTCTACAAGCCAGAATTCAATCGTTGCACCAAGTTTGTGGTCAACGTATCCGACGATATCCACACCTTGTTCTGTCCTTTTATAGTAACTTGAACCATACGAAGCAATAACATCTTTTTTCGTACTACCAATCTCGATTCCTTTAGATGTTTTAAGGCTGGTTTTCGTTTTTACACCTTTTTCGACTTCCCCAATTATTAAACGAACAATATCCCCTTTTTCTTTTCCATTGATGATAGAAGCCGTTTCTAATCCACCTTCCCAATGATAATAATCGTATAAATCATTATTTTCCCTGCTAAGAGGTGTTCCATAGTGCCTTACAAAAGTTGGGTTATGAATATTATCGTGTAGCCGTACCATTCCAAAAGTTTCATTTGAAAGGTTGGTTGAATCAGTTTGTTTAAAGTAATAGCTTCGTCCCTCTGTATAGAGAGAAATTGTTCGATAGCCGATAAACGCTATTAAAATAATGAACACAGATAATACAATATATTTTATTCGCATTTTTCCTCCTGATTTTATCAATGTATCATTGAAAGATTAAATTAGGTGAAGGATCTTTTAAAGATAATTTTGCAAATCGGATAAGATTGATAAAGTGTTTCAATAACTTCTTATTAAATGAAATATTCTTAGAAAAAGGGAAAAGCAGCAATCCGCTGCTTTTTATATCCCGGTTTATTCATTAAGAAATATACACACTATGGACCGAATTCACAATTTGACCAGTAAACAATAAGATAATCACGATTATTCGGAATATTAAGAAAGAACAGGAGAGGATTAACGATAGAATTGGAATTACATTTTTCTCCGTTTTCTTCACTATCCCGATTATAGATAGGACGATACCTATACCTGTTAGCAAAAATGTTATATAATCTCCAACTAAATTCCCGATATTTGCTATTCTTGCCGGTGGTACAAAAACAATAAAAACGCAAATAACCCCAATAATAAAAGAAATATAGCTAATTATACTGTGCTTCTTTGGTATAGTAGTTTTCGTTTCCAAATAAACACAACCTTTCAAATGAAATCATCTTCCTCCTACTTTCAAACAAATCTCATGTCCATAAGACTATCCGATTTGATCTTAACACAATTTTCCAGTCATTTGGGTAAAAGTGGTGAATTTTATTAAACTTAAGAATCGCCGTCATAATTCCTCTAATCGGTGCTAATAATAAGATGATTAAATAATAAATTCAGGAGGACTTGTATGCCACAGGATCAACAAGCTAAAGAGAATTTAGGGTCTATTATGAAACCAGAATTTGCTGGAACTGATGCACAAAAAGTAAAACAAGAAATTCAAAAAGATATTAGCCAAGGCGAAGGTGCAATGACTTCCCGTGAGGCAGGAGCAATGCGCGATTAAATAGCACTCTAAACAATATTAAATTTTTATAATGGGACTATAATGATAAAAAAGGATAGATGAGCAAGGAAAATGGGCTCTACCTGTCCTTTTTTGTACTGCAAACGACCGACTTTACTGTACTAACGCATTCTTTAGCAGATAGCTTATCGTCAGATGTCTTTCCCTACCTGTTTAAACAAGAAACTATTCCTAACTTTATTCGACGCAGCAACCTCAATCATTCACTCTTGGACAGACAATTTGCACCTCTTAAACTCAAGCAAATTCTAATCCCTCTTAAAATAAAAAATTTCATAAAAATTTAACAATTCTTTAAGAAATGAAAAGTTCTTTTATCCATATATTTTGGATAAAGGAGGTGAGGGAAAGTGTCAGATGAACCTCAAGAACAGCCTCATGAACAATCTCAAGAACAACTCGAAGAAAATAGGGAAACTTTGAAAAATGAAATTAAAAATGAATTAAAAGCTGAATTCAGTAATTTTCGTCAAAAAAGAAAACGCCGTTTAGTCTATTCTGTATGTATATTTGCTCTCGGAGTATTGATTGGCTTTGGAGGAGGAAGAGCTACTCATTTCGACCATCACTATGATCATGATCACATACAAAAATGGCATCATAAACAAAATTAATATTCACCTAAATAGCCTGGAGAAAGACGTCTCTAGGTTGTTTAGATGTGGTGCTGGTGATTCTCAAAATAGCGGTTCAGATCAATTTGGAAAGTAAGATCAGCAATTGGGGACATCCTTGGATAAATACAAAAAACACGCTTGGAATTCCATGCGTGTTTTCTCTCCGCAAAAATAATTGAGAATTGAACTGCATCAATTGATCAACAATCCACAGTGATTTTTTACAATCAAGTCATTCAACTTTTCTTTTATGAAAAAAATAGCTGGCAAAAGGACAGCTAACTCTCTTTAATTTTATTATAAAGCAAACCTGCTTCCAGTTAGTAGACTGAAAAGAGCAATGATTAAAGCGATACGAATGGCCATTCTTACTCTGCGGCCTCTTACTCTAGTGATCAGAATAATACTGTCACTGCCAACATACTCTAGTGTCCCTGTATATGTTCCGTTATTGGTGACCACTTCTACTTCTTGACCAACAAGTTCAGAAGCAAAACGGTTAAATTCCTTACTGCTCATCTTCCTATCATCTCCTTTCTAATTCTATTAAATGATTTCTCCTACTAATTGATTGGATGTTTATAGCACAGTCTAAAAATATTTTTGAGTTAAGCAAAGTAATACGATCAAAATCAAGTTTGATGATTTGAGCAAATAAAAAATGACTGCAACATTGCGGTCATTTTTATTAACTCATCTGAATGGTTCATTTCTCCAATTTAACCCATTCTGATATTACGAAGATGGAACATGGGGATACGAACAATTTCATCATTAAAAATCAAAGAAATAATGTCATTATTTACATCATATAAAATTCCTTCTATTTTTTCTGGACTATCATGGTTTATTTTGATCCATTGGAGTTTTTGATTTTCTAACAAACTTAGTAAATTATGAGCTTTTTTATACTCGAAATTTTCAGGAAATACAATATTGTATCCTTTCGTATTCTCCGTCAAACTTTTTACATGCTGGGTATTATAGTAAACGACCCCTTCTTCTTCAGTGAGTAGGACAAAATAATCATCATAAACATCTAATAACTTACCAATCCTAGATCCGCGACCACCTCGATCAATATTGATTACCTTACCTACAAAAGACTTCAACATGTCTAGAAACATAAATGAATACCCCTTTTCAATTAAACAAGCATTTTTCTTTTTATTTATATGAATTATCCAGGGGGGCTGTACTAATTAATAAGCCTCTTTTGTCTGGGAACAGTTGTCGATCTGGGTATCGCTTCTTATTTTTGTTCAACTATCGTGTTTATCTAGTGAAAAAACCTATAAAAATATTTATTTAATTATCGCTTCCTTCAAAACTTAACAAATGTCGTGATGCCAAGATGAGTTATATAACTTCGGCGGCTTAGATCTTCTAACCATCCTTTGGAATTTAATTGATACAAACCATAAATAGTTCGATAGGTAAAACTCCCCACATTTACTTCAATCGGCTCAGGTTCTTCTTCCATTCTATGTTTATATTCTTCGAATGCGTGTTGATTTGGTACCTGATAAATTTCCAACACATCACCTAATTCCATATATTTTTCAATGTATGTAAGAAATAACTGATTTCCGACTCCATCCACTTTATAAACGTAAGGCATAGAAAACAATCCTTCAATTTTTTTCTTCCAATCATCATCGACCTCTTGTACAGAAAAAAAGATAAAATCTTCCTCACCTTCAAAAACTGTTCTATTATTGTATTCTTCTATTTCATCTGGTATTTTAAATGGCTTGGATGATGCTAAGAATGCAATTTCTGTCATATTTAATTTCCTCCGTTTAAAACTAAAATGTTCCGTAAGGACAAAAAAAAAGAACTGCATAACGATCCATCCTGAACTTAAGTGCACTTAAGTTTATATGTGAATATTCATAAACTTCCTAGTTTTATTCCATGCACTATTTATTTATAACGATGGATAATTTATAGTTTGCATGCTTGTTTAAGTCTTCTAAAAATTGATTTAATCGTTCATGGGAAGGAAATTTACATTCGAGAATGTAACAACTATCTCCACTTATTTTAAAGTTATTAATTATGTAATTATCTTGTGTTTTTATAAAAGAAAGATAGGGTTCATGATACGTAGTTTTTATATAGATATTGATAAATGCATGTATAAACCATCCTAATTTAACCTGGTTGACTTTAATGGTATATCCCTCAATTACCCCACTTTCCTCTAATTTTGCAACTCTAGATGCGGCTGCTTGACCAGTCAAATGAACTTTCTCCCCCAATTCTTTCATGGTAATCCGACTGTTCTTGGATAACTCATCCAAGATACGCAAATCCGTTCGATCTAACATTTTTTCAACTCCTTTCATAATTCAAGCCAAACAGCGAAAAGACTTGATTTTATCTATGTAAATGTTATTCGGTGATAGTATAAACTATACATAAATCAAATAAAAGGAGTTTTAACTATGAATATACAACTAATTCGTAATGCCACAATTGTTGTTGAATACGCTGGGAAAAAGTTTTTAATTGACCCATTTTTAGCAGATAAAGGGACTTATCCGCCCTTTTCTAATACCATTAGACAAGAACAATTTAATCCAGTTGTTGACTTACCAACATCCATTGATAGTATTATCAATAATGTGGATGCTGTGATTGTCACACATCTGCATTTAGATCACTGGGATGATACAGCCAAAGAGGTGTTACCAAAGGGTACAAAAATGTTTGTACAAAATGAAAATGATGCTGGAGAAGTTAAGAACGCTGGTTTTCAAAATGTAGAAGTTTTACAGGAAGATACCGTTTTTGATAATATCCAATTAATTAAAACAAAAGGTGATCACGGAAGAGGAGAAAAATTATTAAAACGTGCCGGTCAAGTATGTGGTGTTGTCTTCAAACACTCAACTGAAAAAAAGTTATATGTGGCTGGTGATACAGTTTGGTATGATCCAATCCACGAAGTAATCGAAACCCATAAACCAGAAATCATTATTGTAAATGGTGGAGATAATCAAATATTAGAACTTGGTTCTCTGGTAATGGGGAAAGATGACATTTTTGAAGTGTATAAGGCTGCTCCTAACGCTAAAATCATTTCTGTCCATATGGAAGCTGTCAATCATTGGACATTATCAAGAGATGAATTGAAGAGCTTTATTAATGAAAAAGGAATCTCTTCTCATGTTTTAGTGCCATATGATGGAGAATCGTACACATTTTAATTTTTAAAAAACAGTTTGCCAATGTGTTGGTTTAATTTTATTGAGTGCAGTTTTAACCACTAATACGTTCTAGACATATAAGGTGCTCATGATGATGTAGTTGATCATCATAGGCTTTTATCTTGTTAAGGGACAAAAATTGAATTTATTTGCCCTTAAACATTATTGGCACGATTTTCGATTTACTAACACTTTTGATTCTATTATTGGAGGAAAGAAGATGTACTTCCTTATCATTTCCGCATGACGAAAATGATCCTGTGGTTTCAATCCACCATTACTTCTCTTTCCTTATTCTAATCCAAATACCAATAGCACAGGCCACTACCACAGTGATCGTTCCTAAATAAAATTGTACCTTCAGATAATTTGGTATGTATTCCATCAGACGAAAAGCTCTCCCTTCAAACTAGTTATCTCTCTTATAGAAGGATTCATATTTGAATTTCAGTAACAACGAACTTTTCTTTCAGTGTGTTTCTATAGTGAATTATTAATTATCTGTACCAATACAAAATTAATGAACCTCAAAGGAAACAAAAAAAATTTTTAAAATAAACTGCTTGATCGTGCTATGTGAAAAGCCCAGAAATTTAAGATTTACCAGTTTGGTTGTTTAACCTAAATCTATCCAAGAACCTCATAAGTAATTTATTACTGAACTGAGGTTCTTTTGCCCACTTCCATCTTGTAAAAAGCTGATGCTTTTAGGAAACATCAATCTGTTTTTCGTCATAATAGTTAATTTTGGTTTTTAAATAATACTCCATTTCATTCATTAAATGGAAAACAGATGCCCTAGTTTCAAATTCTATGCGGGATTTTGGCAATTCAAGCTCTTTCATTTTTTTGTGCTGACTTTCCAGTTTTTGAAGATGTTTGTAAGCTGTGTTTTCACTCTTCACATCGGCGCTGATATCGTAAAGAAATTCGGCAAATACATGCCGCTGGACGACATCTTCATCGAGTGACGATACAATGGGCAGCATGCGACTTAAAATAACAAATTGTTTCTCCCTCATATCGAAATAATAAAAATATCCCTTTTTATCGGAAAGCAATTGGTTTTCATCGTATTGAATAGCTAATCTTTTCCCTTCGTTAAGATTTTCTTCCAATTCCAATAGTTCTTTTCCGTCCCAACCTTGATCCCCTTTTTCCAAATAGGCTCCATATTCAAACAATATTTTTTTGAACTTCTCTTCTATGGATGATTGGGTAGCCTTAAGGTTTTTTTCTACGTTAGGCATGTAACTGTTTAACAGAATCGCAACCCCTACACCGATGATGACGATTTGGAGTTCATTTAAAGCGATGGGAAGAGTGAATTTCTCAAGCGTGAAGATGTGAAGAACAATCACTACGCTATTCACAAACCCTTTTTGCAGTCGAAGCCTAACTAACAAGGGAATGAGAATCAAAATGAATAACGAAAATACAAGCGGATTGAATCCCAGCATTCGAAACACCAGACCACTCAAAACCAAAGAAAGTGTACAGGCAGCAAATCGTTCCAATGAAGACCGGATCGACTGCTTTTTCGTCTTTTCTATACAAAGGATGCAGATAATAGCGGCGAAACTAGCAAACTGAAGCTGAAGCAATTCGGCAATCCAGATGGAAACCCCCGCACCCAGTGCTGTTTTGATTGTTCTTAAACCAATTTTCATAAATACACCCCAGTTATTTCTATTCATGTTAGTTTACCATGATTGGTATGGATTTTTTTGTATTTTGTATGTAAAATTTTTGGCATCGCTTTCTTTGATGGTCAAGGGGCTGGGATTATGAAATATGCAGTTACAGGAAATACTCGTGGATGAACATTGAATACTCTTGGATAAGCTAGCCATACTCGTGGATGAACGTTGAATATTCTCGGATAAGCCAAGAATACTCTTGAAAAGTCGATGTTCCTATATCTGACTTTGTTTACTAATTAAGAAAAACATAACTACTATCCCCCTTTTTTAAGCTATCTACACCAATCCCTTCTGCTTTAATTCTTCATCCAGGTTAGTACCCGGACAATTTGAAATGGTTCGCTCCAAACAATGATAGAACTTAAGAAAAATAACGCAGCAACTGATAAAAACTTTGCTTTTCCTTTTTCACTTTTAAATAGGGCTCCGAAACAAAATAACGAGCCAACAATTAGAAATCCAAATCCTGATGCCATAAAAGGCTCAAAAAATTCTGGAAACATATACGAGGACCCAAAAAACAAAACACCAAACACTGCGAATACGAAAGACCAAAAACTAAAACTTTTCATTAAAGCACCCCCATTTAACTTATTTTACCAAATACCCTTAAGATTTGAGAAGAAATTGAATTATAGCTTAAACAATTAAATGAACCTACAACATAAACTAATTCTACATCCCACAATATAAAAAGACCTTACTCGATACCGAATAAGGTCTTATAAGGAATTAGCGCTTTAAATGGACCAAAGTTTAAAAGTGTTATCACATCTAAAGTGTCTCCGATTCCAGTTTAAATCCTTCCACCATTACTTCTTCATCGACCTCTAACAAGAGGCACCGTTTTCCCTCGAATGTGATATATTTAACATATTTCAAGTCCTTCGGGTTGATCGTAACGTCTGCCAGCTTTGTATTGATTTTAATCGTTTTTGGTACTAAATTGCTTGCTTTGAATTCATATTTTTCATCATCGATTATCGCTTTGAAGGCATGTTCCACTTTAGCAGGCTCTACATTTTCGACCCCGCTGACCGTTAAGATCCTTTCAATGTCCCGAGTATCCAATGTTGGAATTTCACTTTCTTCCTTTTCTGCATTCTCTTGGATCATCTTATCGATTTCCTCATAAACATTGGAAATGACCCGAGGTTCAACTTCGTCTCCCATCACTTCTTTTAAGATAAAATCAAAGCAATCCTTATCTTCCTGAGCAGTCATGATCTCTTCACCATTTAGAACCTCTTCAATAAATCTCACATCTGGCTCATTGGCTTTTCCGGCACAATAAAGAATATGGTTCACATCTGCAGCATTATCATTAAACGTTGGGAACAGAAATCCTGACATAGGTGAGTCTAAATTAATTATCGGATCCACGACATGATAGGACTTATATTCTTTTTCGATATAGTCAAACATCAAGGCTTTTTTCGGATGATCGGTTTTATTAAGGCTGCATAGAATAAATTCGTTGGAATAAACCGCATCATCCCCACCTTCTTCCGATTCTGGATTCCGCTTCTTGGTAGGCTTTCGGTATTCCCCCCGGATAAATGTCACTACTGTATCAAATTCATAAGCACCATGAGCAAATATTTTCGTAACAATTTCCACCATATTATCTTGCCAATCTGCTGAGTCCGATTGAAGTCCTTCGAAGAGAATCGTTTGTGTACTGTATTCCACATCCCGCTGGAATTTCAATTCAAACAGCTTAGCATCTAGATTACCTGTTAAAACTTTTTTAAAGTTGGCTAAAAACAATTCTTGTGCTTCCTGTTCCAACATTTGAAAGGGCTGGCAAACTTGATGGTAAATCTCGCCCGATTCTTTTTGAACATACACATTGAAGATTTCACGGATGTTCATACGATAATTATCTAATTTAAATTGCTTTCGGATATTCGCGATGTCTTTTTTATTCATATATCTCAACTCCCATTCCTGATTATACTGTTCCAACAAGAAAATAGTAATACTTGATATTATTTCAATTTTAATAGTAGGCAAGCAAATATTTCGGTTCACCCTTCTTTTAAAGAATAAATCTTCACTCACTTTTAATGATTTTTAACGTGTTACGAGCAAACCATTCAAATT
This sequence comes from Neobacillus cucumis, assembly GCF_016107705.1. The sequence goes on along the minus strand of NZ_JAEHGC010000002.1, from coordinate 598,653 downwards.
TAGATCAATAAAAAAAGCCGCCATTGGCAGCTAGATACATAAAAGCCTTGGATTCTTAATTAATTTGCCCATTGCTTCAAAACTTGTTCTTTTGCTATACGATGAACCTCTTCTTCTGTTTGGTTTTTGTCCGCAATTACGTTCGTTTGATAAACTTTACCATTATGTTTTACATAAATTGTATACTTGTACATTTTTTTCGATCCCCTTTATATCATTCTAGTAATTTGTTCACAAGTTCATTTAGTTTTTTAACTTTTTTTTATTTTACAAATAAAATGATAGTGATGAAAGCTAAAAAAAAGGTCAAGATTTGACAAACTCTCAACTTAACAAGAATGAAAATACTTAGTAACAATAGCTAATGGCTCACAAAGTCAATAAAATCAACGAACTTTCTATGAATCTAATCGCTTATGTATTACTGGTTCACTACTAAAAATGCTGAAACTTGTCGAAATAAAAATGCAGTTCTTAAACCTTTGTCTTATTGGTATTGCTTTTGTATACTTTAAACTAGAATAGTTATTGGTATTTTCAATGTTCGTTTGGCGAATTTTCCTATTTCCAAAAACCAGGAGTGATGATGTGGTCAATCGTGTTAAAGAAAAATTGGAAACTGCCCTTGAAGATTGGGAGTTAATGAAAAAAGCTGCCGAGGATGAAAGCGAAGAAATAGCCGAACGGTTCGAGATGCATTTTTATGAGTTTATTGACGAATTAAAGATTTGGTATCAGCATTTAGATCAACCTCCATTAACGATCGAAGAGGCAGAAGATCTTATCGAAATCAAGGAACTTATTAACCTCTTACCTGCCCCGCTTGAACTCAACTTTTTAACAGAACTTGAGCTAATCATTGAAGGAGAAGATCGGGTCCGTTATGATTAATTTTCACCTAGGGGCATGGGATACCTTTCACAGGTCCCTCACCTAGTCCAATCAAAAAAGCCAATCTAGTTAAGATTGACTTTTTTTGGTTCATTTTGAAACGATCACTTTTTTTGTAGCACTTACTTTTCCTTTTGCATCTTTTGCATAAACATATAATTTTGTGCCTGCTCGCTGCTTAGGGATATTCACTTTATAAGCTCCATAAGTATTTGCTTTTGCTGTATATTTCTTTGTTCCAATTTTAACGGTTACCTTCGCATGTTTCTCCGTTTTTCCCGTCACTTTCTTAGAAGTGTATTTGACAGTATTCACAGTAGGTTGGTTTGGGGCAACTCGTTTAATGGTGACCTTCCGTGCCGCCCCTATATTACCGGCACGGTCTTTTACTTTGACTGATATCGTCACTCCTGTATTTTGCACAGATATTACTACCTTGTATTTTCCGTACCGATCCGCTTTTGCACTATACGTTTTCTTCGCAATTTTCACATACACCTTTGCATATGCTTCTGTTTTACCGGAAACAGAAGTTGATTTATTTGTTACGCTATTCACCTTTGGAGCTACTGGTGGTGTTTTATCGATTACTTTGATTGAAGTGGATGGACTTACCTCGTTCAGGTAATCTTTATACGTTACCGTAAGGGTTTTCCCTGCCTTTTGGACAGGAATCGTAATCTTATAGTACCCATTTGCATCAGCTTTTTTTAGTTGGCCAATCGGCAATCTTCCATTCATAATTCGAATCATGACATTCGCAGGTGCTTTACCGGATAAAACACGATCATGATCATTTACAGGGTTTACGATTGGGGCATACAACTTTTTACTGATATATACAGAAGGAATATATCCTGCTGGCTTTTGATCTGTACTTTTATATTTAACCGGGTACCATACAAATTGGTTTTGACTTGTTGAAGTCTTATCATAGGTGAAATTCCTATCAATGATCAAAGTGGTGCCTTTATTTAGGTTTGTAAAGTTACCACTAGTACTTGGTTGTGAACGTAACCTAGCATCATCCTTTGTTACAACTACCTTGTTCCCCTTTTGAAAAAAATATCTAGATGCATGCATCTGGGAAGAAAGGATGTAATCCTTCTTTTTGAAAATAATATTGGTGTCGCTGCCTGGAATATATTCAAAATCAGCTCTAGTGAAAGGGAATTGCGCTAAATTTATTTCATCTAAAAAGCTATCTTGTTTAATCCGTCCAAAGACTTTTTCCTGATAAGCATTGGGATTTTTCTTTCCGTCAGCCTTGTAAATTGGGCTGTTTACAGGCTTCGTACCGTTATAAGCCATTACAGGGAAATACCAATTTTCAATGACCTCTCGTCCTGCCCTTTTTATTTTCGGCAAATCTGTACGATTATACATACTGTTAAGAATGTCGACGCCTGCCTGTATATTATAGACAATATCACTTTTTAATTTTTCTTGATTATAGGTTACTTGATTCGTAATTTGCATGATTCCAATGCCGCCATCTTGCGATTTAAATGGCTGTCCTTTACTGTCGAATTGTCTCCAATCACTTTCTGTTGCAGCAACAGCCTTTAAGACCTCTGGAGGAATTTTTGCACTTAAAGCTGCATTGGTCAATAAGCAGTTTATATGCTGAGGAGAGGGATTTTTATTGGGTACTATTTTCTCATATGATGCACATTTGGATGGCCATAACATCTCCGCAGAAACCTCTTTATAAGACCATCCTAGAAATATTAAGGAAGTCATCAGTCCTGCTTTCAGTAAAATTGATTTCATTCACTCTCTCCTTATCATTCTTAAAAATTTATAGAATTAATTTTACATGATAGATTGATATTTTTCTATTATTTGGGAGAGCATGCCAGAATAAGTTTTACGAATGATAACTGTTTTTTAAAGATTTTAGGTACACCATCTTTATCGTTTGACAAAGGCTAAATTTGCCATTATCATCAACTCAAACTTATTTACGGGAGCGGTACAGATGAAAATATATGTTGATGCAGATGCTTGTCCGGTGAAAGATATCATTATCTCTGAAGGTACGAAGGCTGAAATTCCAGTTATCCTTGTTACTAGCTTTTCTCATTTTTCGAATGCGGAACAACCATCAGGGGTAGAAACCATTTATGTTGATTCTGGTGCAGATGCTGCCGATTATCGGATTATGAAGTTAGTTGAAAAAGGAGATCTAATCGTTACGCAAGACTATGGTCTAGCTTCGCTAGGTTTAGCAAAAGGGTGTACGGTGCTTCATCATACTGGGTATACTTATACGAATGAAAACATTGACCAATTATTACAAACACGTTATTTGAGTGCAATGGCTCGAAAAAGTGGAAAGCGTACAAAGGGTCCAAAACCATTTACATCTGAAGATCGGGAGAAATTTAAGGAGCTTTTTATAAGAGCGATTTCACGTTAAAAATAAATTGTGATAAATATTAACTAACATGTCCCCTTTAGCTGAAATAGAAAAAAGCGAACTCCTTTTAAGGAGCTCGCCACATGTTTGATCATTAAAAATGTATTATTCAGCATTCACTATGTTTCGGATAAGAGACTTAACGATCGCCCGTGACTCATTCCACATCCGTCTTTTTTGTACCTTTACTTGTATAAGGTTTTGCACTCTTTTTTTTGTTGGCACTTGCCTGCCAACGGTTCCACCCCTTCTTGTCTGTTCCTCTCCCTGTTCCACCTTTTCCTTTAGCTTTACTCATAAAATCACCTCATTCTCATCTATTTTTCTATTAGTTCCACCAAAACACAAGCAATACTCCTTTAAATTAATGCTCTGTTAAACTTATTTGTTGATTTCCGCTCCAGGATGCTCGCTTTCCGCGGGGCGGGCGGTGAGCATCCTCGGCGCTTAAGCGCCTGTGGGGTCTCACCTGTCCCGCTTGCTCCCGCAGGAGTCTCGCACCTTCCGCTCCAATCAACGTTTTCAAAATCAGCATTGTCCTTTAACACATCCTAAATTAAAAATTCAGCAATTTTCTCACGAAACAAATGTGTTTCTAATATGCCGGCCAAATGTCCCTTTAAACTATCAAATTCAAATAGTTCCGCTTGTTTCTCTTGCTTTTTCATGATTTCAATCATTTCTCGATTATAAACGGTAGGCTGCAATAAATCACTGGTACAGGATACCATTAATATCTTTGCTGTAATTTTTTCTAAAGCCGCTTCCAATGATTCATGAGCATGTGCGATATCATGCATCATCGTTGCCCTGCACGTGTAATACCAATGACTGGCATCAACAAATGTTGAACCAGATTCAATCGCCTGTGCAACCTGTTTTTCATAGGAAGTTGGCACTTTGAAATCCTGATAAGGTTCTTGCTCTTTGCAATCCCTTGGATAGGTTGTTTCATAGAATTCCGGAGTGAATGCCCCGGTATTCATCATTTGAACAGCTAGATGAAGGCCTTCTATCGGTTCTTTCCCATCCTGATAAAAACCATCATTCCAATTGGGATCAAGGGCAATAGCACGCATCCCATGTTGAGTCACATTTAATGAAGTAAGAATTGGATTTTGCGGATTAGTAATTACGCCAATCATCCGTTCCACTTTTTCAGGGTAATTTACTGCCCAATGCAGTGAAATAAATCCACCGGCTGAAGCACCCATCACGGCATATAATTTATTGATTCCTAATTGTTTTGTTAAAAATTCATGTTGAATACCTGCCATATCACGGTACGTGAAAGCCGGAAAATCAAGGCCCCATATTTTACCTGTCTTCGGGTTGATAGATCTAGGTCCTGTAGTAATCACATAGGGGTTTTTCACCTGGACATTGGCAAGGTTATCGGTGCTTATGACAAAAAATTTATTAGCATCTACTGCTTTTCCAGGGCCAATTAAATCATTCCAGTATCCTGGAAATGGGTCCTCCGGTGTGTATTTTCCTGCTGCATGGCTTGTACCGCTAAAATAATGAGGGACTAAAATCACATTCGATTTATCCTCATCTAATTCTCCATAGGTTTCATATCCAAGTGTAACTGGAATGCTTTTCCCATTTTCTAATGTATAGTTTTCAATTGTAAATTGTTGTTTCTTTACATGATTCAAATCCATTATCCTTCGCCTCCCATGTTTTTCCCTTTTTCCGACCATAAGTACGAGTTCATCTTTAAAAATATACGCTTTACCCTTTGATTGGATAACAACCGATGAAAGAAAAAATGCATGTCCCCCGGTGCTTTACCGAATTTCTATCTTTCTTGGTGTGGAGTAACCTTCCTTTAAGTGCTACAATACTCTTTAAATGGTAAATTTACAATTTACTAGGAGTCAACAACAGTATAACGATATATTCAAAGAGGTGCTTATATGAAAACTGCAGAGGCAGAGGTACGTGCAATCCTCATAGCGGATAACCCAGAAACTTTTGTTACCCGCCGAATTCCTGAGGTAAATCTTGAATTTGGTGGAATACCGGGGGATCGTCACTTTGGAGTTACTTTCCCGGCGGATTCTCGTCAGCCCATGTATCCTAGAGGTACAGAAATCCTCAATCGCCGTCAGATTACCATTTTGGCTGAAGAAGATTGCAGGCAGATTTCTGAACAATTAGGTATTGAGAAGGTACTGCCTGAATGGTTAGGTGCAAATCTATTGTTGAGTGGATTCTCTGAGCTTACATGTCTCACGCTTGGTTCACGAATTATTTTTCCTAATGGTACAGGCTTGATTTGTATGGGTCAAAACCTGCCGTGCGTGTTTCCTGGTGAAATTATTCAACAGCAATATGAGGATCGTCCGAAATTAGCAACAGATTTTGTTCGTGCAGCCTTTAAGCGAAGAGGTATTGTTTGTGCAGTAGAACGACCGGGTAAAATTCATCAAGGAGATCAAGTACAGATTCTAATTAACAACTTTTCAAATCCGATGCAATAAAAGGTTGTTATTCGACTTATTGGCTACCAGACTCAAAGTGATGCCTTCGCAGGAAGGCCTTTTTTTAGACACGATTAGAAGATATTACTAAGTAAATTATGATTATCTAATTTTCTTTAAGAATCGCTTTCCCATTAATATAAAACCTTTCAATGATAACATTATCTCCCTTTTTGTCTTTCACATAAATTTCCAGGTTAAGTTCTTTGGGTATGCCCTTTAGTTCGGTGTTTACCTTAAGGGCAATTTCATCCATCAGCCTTATCGTTTCATTCCTGCTAAGTCCGGTGTCAGCCCACGATATATTTGCATTAAAATAATTCTTTTCTAATCTTGTCTGGGGATCTGGAGAAAAAAAGGCAAATTCAACACCCGCAACTTCTATATGATGCTGTTCCTCCGCCTGCACTGTAAATTTGATTTTTGGAAATTCTTTTACCAGAATCTCTAGAAATTTAGATTTTAATTCCTCAGTAGCTAAATACGCACCATACGCGTCAAACATAGTTAATTCATATCTGGAAGTTTCAAATACAGTCTCTTTATCATCACTTGGTCCTAACTTAATATTGTAATCTGGAATTAAAAAATTATAGCTGGACGAATAAACTTTGAAGTCCTTGTTATATTTTTCTTCAAAATACGTTAAGACCTCCTTTTCCGCTATTCTTTTGCTGATGGGGTTTCCAAAAAAGGCATTTAGGAAATATCCGATTACAAAAATTATTGCGATCGATACGATTGTGAAAATAATTTTCTTAGGTTTCATTTTTATCACCACCATTTACAAATAATTATTTATTCAAAAGGTCAAAAAAGGAACGTTCTGTTTAATGTAATTATATTCCCGAAAGTGTAAAATTACACTTTAATTCTCTTTTTCTTAAAAATACATTATCTATTTTTTTCGACACATTCCTAATTGTATAAAGATAGAATTCAAATCTTCGATATACTTATTAAAAAACAAATAGATTAATAGCACTTTATCCTCAAGCGGATTGGCAGTAATTTTAATTTGCAATCATCTCCAGAATTTCTACCATAAATACTATGTTAATAAGTAAATTGTAATTTTTTGTAAAATAATATTGATTTGACAAAGTACCCTCTTTACAATAAAAATCAAACGAAAAAGGAGGGATGGAGATTGGATTATATTAAACCGATTCAGTTGATAGAGGATGTTGCAACTACAGGAGCCTATAAATCCAATTTGGCTATGAAGGACATTTTAAGCAAGGGAATTCTGTCAGGTGCCTTTTTGGGATTCGCCACGACTCTCGCTTATACCGCTTCAATCGAAACCCGGTTGGGGATTGTTGGTGCCTTTATCTTTCCTGTTGGATTTGTCCTTATTTTATTATTAGGATTAGAGCTGGTAACCGGGAATTTTGCCATGCTGCCACTCTCTAAAATGAGAGGGCTTACATCCGGTAAAAGTGTTTATATTAACTTCTTTTAGGTTCTTATTGGAAATCTTTTAGGAAGCCTGTTGTATGGGGGATTATTTTATATCTCTGCAACAAAACTGGGACATATTACCGAAGGGCCGATGATTGAAAAAATCATTTCTGTGGCGGAAGGAAAAACTCTCGCGTATAAAAGCCTAGGTGTGGAAGGAATCAGCATTGCTATAACAAAAGCAATTTTATGTAATTGGATGGTGACATTAGGTGCATTTATGGCATTCACCTCCAGTTCCACAATTGGAAACTTTATTGGTGGATTCGTTTTTACAGGTTTAGCTCTTCATTTTGTAAACAAGAAAGAAATCACTTCAGCACACATCCCCCTTAACCCTCCGGCATCTATAAAGGAAAAGGACTTATAGAGAATCAGTGGAACCTTCCACCCCCTCATCTACTAACTAACAGGGAAATCCATCCCTTTATTTTTCTGATAATTGTGACTTTTCTAACAGTAATTCCTATGTTTATTTTGTATGATTCTTTTAGGCAGGAATTTATTGCTGCACACAAGCTTAGCCATCCTTGAAGAAAAAAATTTTTTTAAAAAGGGGGATTAGTATGTATCAACAAGCAGCCTGGGATATTACCTTACTTCTTAGCCTTTTTATCATTTTTGTCTTCCTGTTTGTCTTTGCACGGTCTGATAAAAAAGTTGATTATACCGGGATTCAAAAAAAGGGATACTTTATTCGCAATATTTGGTTTATATTGGTATGTTTATCGTTGCTGACTACAAGCCTTTTTACCTTAAAACAACTGCCTTATCATCGGGCGGCAGCGAAAGGCACTCCTGTTGACGTCGATGTTACCGCTATGCAATTTGGGTTCGAAATATCTAAGGACACTTTTAAAGTTGGAGACTACATTGCCTTTCATGTCACTAGCAAGGATGTCAATCATGGCTTTGGTTTATACGATGATAAAATGAATATTGTTGCTCAAACTCAGGCCATGCCTCAATATACAAACACTGTGTATTATCAATTTACGAAACCTGGAACCTATTCTATATTGTGCTTGGAGTATTGTGGTGCAGCCCACCACATTATGAAACGCGAGATTATCGTTAATGAATAATGGGGGGAGTTAGTAAATGACAAACACATTACGGGTTGCAATTAACCCAAATACAAAGAAAAGTGTTGTGTTTCCACTTATCATTAGTGGTGCGGTATTACTGTTAATGATGATTGCTGGTGTTCTGATGCTCCTGTCCCAAGGAAACCTTATCAAGTTGGACACCATCATGTTCTATAAAGTCATGACCCTGCATGGAACCGGTATGATCGGCGCTTCCATACTCGCCGTATCTGCCATCATGTGGTATTTTTTAAGTCAATACGTTCCTTTAAAAAGGTCTGTGTTTCACCTATATATTATTCTTTTCCTTATTGGCGTTACCATGATTCTAATTGCAATCTTTGGCTATGATTTTGCCGGTAGCTGGACCTTCCTTTATCCTCTGCCTGCCATTTCTGGAGGAGTGTGGGGGAAAACTGGTGCTGCCCTTTATTTAGGCGGGATGTTAGTAATTGGAACTTCGTTTTTGATTTTTCTATTAGAAACCGCACGTGCCATCATCAAAAAATATGGAAGCTTCTCTACAACGTTGGGCTGGCCGCAACTTCTTGGAAAAAAAGAAGGATTTGGTCCTCCTCCAACAGTTGTAGCCGCTACAATGGTATGTATAGTTGACATCACGGCACTGATTGCAGGTGCTTCCATCCTTTTAATGAGCCTCATTAACCTTTACACACCAAGTTTTACTATTGATCCACTGCTTGCAAAAAACTTAACCTTTGCCTTTGGCCATGTTCTTGCAAATTCCACCATTTATATGGGGGTTATTGCCGTCTATGAGCTACTCCCCCGCTATACGGGCAGGGCTTGGAAATCCAATAAAATCTTTTTAATTGCGTGGAACCTTTCAACCATTTTAACGCTTTCTGCCTATCCTCATCATCTTTTGATGGACTATGCTATGCCAAAGTGGGTCCTGATTTTGGGGCAGGTTCTTTCCTATATCAATGGAATCCCAGTGCTGGTTGTTACTGCATTTGGGGCTTTGATGATTATCTATCGTTCTGGAATTAAGTGGGACGTGGCTTCAACCTTCCTCTACCTTTCAATATTTGGCTGGGTGATTGGGGTGATTCCGGCAATTGTTGATGCCACCATCGTGATCAATGAAGTGATGCACAACACCAAATGGGTACCGGGGCATTTCCATATGTATATGGGGATGGGAGTTTGTGCAATGATTCTTGGATTCATGTACTACCTGACAAGGGTGGAAGGCGGACGGACGGATAGCAAGTTTGACCAATTCATCTTTTGGATGTATTTCCTGGCGTTCCTTGGATTAACCTATTCATTCTTATTCTCTGGAAAGACAAGTGCTCCAAGACGCTGGGCTGAGCATCTTCCTGAATGGACTCCTGTAGATATTGTAGCTGCTTTCTTCGGATTTTTCGCAATGGTCATTTTCTTGTTATTTTTCTTCCGTTTTATTAACTACTCCAGCAAGATTGGGAAAAATATTTCCAATACTGAGGATATTGGAACTTCGACACATGGATAAAAAATATTTCTTCATGACAATAGGGCTCACAATCTTAGGCACAGCCATTTTGTTTTTCTATAGCGATCATTTTCGGGCTTTTACAGCCGAACAGGCAAGGAAAATCAATGTGTTGCAGGAAAGTCCCATCGTTCCTAATGTCACTTTTGAGGACAGTAAGGGAGAATCCTTTACCCTTTCTGAATATCAAGGGAAATACGTTTTGGCTACGTTCTTTTATGCTACCTGTGGAGATGTTTGCCCCGTAGTGGAGATGAATTTTAATAAAATTTATTCGAGCCTTCCAAAAAGGATCCTGCGTGACAAATTACATTTTATAAGTATTAGTTTTGACCCTAAGCGGGATACACCTGAAATGCTTGAACACCATCGCGAATTGTATGAAGCAGACGGAGTCAATTGGAGAATAGCTACGGTTCCAGACCAAAAGGAACTGAAGTTATTATTAAAAATGGCAGGGGTCATTGTCATCCCGATTGAAAATGGATTTGAACATAATGCAGCATTTTATTTAATTGATCCTAAAGGCAGGTTAATCCAGATATATGATTATAACTCTCCCGACAAAGTTGTCGAGGAATTAAATTTAAGGGTGAAATGAATGAAACCTATTGTATTCATTAGCTTTATGCTTATTGCCGCCCTAAGTATCCCACAAGTAAGAACGGGTCTTGAAAGTACTATGGTTGGCCAAATGGTTGTTCAAATTCCTTTATTAGCTTTTACTGGATATTTATTTGGAACCAGCTTCAGGAAACATGTTTGGAAGCCGGAATGGGGTCAATACAACCCAGATGGAATTCCTGGTCTGTTCATTGCTATATTTACCAGCATCTTTTGGCTTCTGCCGAGATCCCTTGATGCCGCGCTTAACAGTACTACATTTGAATTAGCAAAGTATCTGACTGCTCCTCTAATGATTGGTCTGCCCCTAGCCTTTAGCTGGGGGCGGCTGTCTCCTGTAGTGAAGGGGTTCATTTGGGCAAATGTAATTTCCATGCTTTTTGTCATGGGCTGGCTTTACGCTAACGCTCCCATTCGTCTCTGTAACAATTATCTTAAGGGACAACAAGTCAACTTGGGAATTACGTTAATCGGTCTCTCGCTATTCTTCCTATTATCGTTTTTTTGCAGAGCATTTTTCATTGGTGAAAAAAGAATCAGTCCCCCGCTGCGTTAGGCAGTGGAGGACTGACCCAAAATCTAAAAATCGATAACGCCACCAATCCAGACATCAATACCAATAAAATCCCAAAGGAATTAAGTTAATTTAATTAAACACTCTCCAAGAACCCTATTATCCCAAACCAAAGAAAGATGATCGCCGTCCAAAACTTGTCCGACTCCTTCTGGTGTTCCGGTAAAAATGATGTCCCCTTCACCCAAACCAAAATTCTCAGCGGTGAAATCTAAAATGGTTTGTAAATCAAAAAGCATATTTTTAATGTTTCCTTGTTGAACCTTCTCCCCATTTTTCATTAGCATGAAATCAGCCTTTTCCACTTCATCAAGCCCAGGAAAAGTAATGAACTCACTCACGACTGCCGAATTTGGAAACCCCTTTGCAAGCAACCATGGATGCCCTTTTTTCTTCAATTCCGTTTGGACATCCCGTAAAGTTAGGTCAAGCCCAATCGCCATACTATCAATTGTTTCGTCTACTTTCATGCCGATCTCATATTGTTTCCCAACCCTTACAACGAGCTCTGTTTCAAAATGGATGGAGCCACGATTTGCAGGCAGCTGTATTCTCTGCCCTTTCGCTTCAACCAAGGCATGAGTAGGTTTTGAAAAAAGAAATGGCGAAGTAGGCACTTCATTGTTTAATTCCTTTGCATGTGCTGCGTAATTTCTTCCCACACAATAAATATTTTTAATCTCCTTCATGTCTCATCCCTCATTTTTCCATGTAAAGTTATCTCTTTCCATTCTACCATATTGATTTTCATCCGCTTTATAAAATTTCATTTTCTGCTCGCTCCTGAATTCAACTTGAAACATTTAACAATATGTTACAAAATTAACTTATTGGAAAAATTAAGATTTTAGGAGGTTTTTTTATTGGATCAAGCTGTTATTACATACCTTACAAAAAACAGAGAAAAGCATTTAACGGAATTAAAGGAATTTTTGGCGATTCCAAGTATCAGCTCTCTCCCTGAACATAAAGAGGATGTTCAAAAGGCTGCAAAATGGGTGTCCAATGCCCTTCAAGAAATCGGGATGGAAAAGATCGAAATCTACGAAACAAAAGGTCACCCTGTCGTTTATGGGGAGTGGTTGAAGGCAGAAGGAAAACCAACTGTAATGATTTATGGCCACTATGATGTACAGCCCGTTGACCCGGTTGAATTATGGGATAGCCCTCCTTTTGAAGCAGAAATCCGCGACGAGAAGATCTATGCTCGTGGGGCAAGTGACGACAAAGGCCAGGTGTTTATGCATCTCAAAGCGTTGCAAGCGATCTTTAATACCACAGGAACCCTTCCCATCAATGTAAAATTCCTGATTGAGGGGGAAGAAGAAATCGGCAGCCCTAACCTTCCGCTCTTTGTAAAGGAAAATAAGGAATTATTATCCTCCGACGTGATTGTGATTTCCGATACCAGCATGATGGAGCGCGGAAAGCCCGCCATTTGCTATGGGTTGAGAGGTTTGTGCGGTGTACAAATTGATGTTAAGGGACCAAAAAGCGATCTTCATTCGGGATTATACGGCGGCATGGTTCAAAATCCGATTCATGCATTAGTCGAGATCGTGAATTCCTTCCATAACGAAAAAGGGCAGATCACCGTTGAAGGCTTTTACGATAAAGTGGCGGAGTTAACAGCGGCTGAAAAGGCAGCCTATGCATCACTAGGGATTACAGATCAGTCTTTTATTGACCAATTAGGGGTTCCGGAAATGTTTGGCGAAGAAGGCTTTACGTCATTAGAAAGAAATTGGGTTCGTCCTACGCTTGAAGTGAACGGGATTTATGGCGGATTCCAAGGCGAAGGCATTAAAACGGTCCTTCCGGCGGAAGCGCATACGAAAATCACCTGCCGCCTTGTTCCAGATCAAGATCCGGATGAAATTGTAGAGCTATTGCAAAAACATATCAAAACACATACACCACCTGGAGTCACAGTAAATGTTTCGCTTTTTGACAAAGGCCCTGCGTTTGTTACACCATTTGACCATCCAGCAATTCAAGCTGCTGGGAGAGCATATGAAAAAGTCTACCATGTACCTACCTCCTATACACGTGGAGGCGGCTCGATTCCAATCGTAGCTACCTTTGATCAAATTTTAGAAAAGCCGGTTGTGTTAATGGGATTTGGGCTTCCAGATGAAAATTTCCATGCTCCAAATGAACATTTCAACCTTGAGAATTTCGATAAAGGGATGGAAACGATTTGTTATTATTGGTATGAGCTAGAACAGTCATTATAAAAATGTAAAGGGCTATTCCAATTGGATTAGCCCTTTTGATCATGCTTTTTTTAAATCAAACTAGGTATGCACCTAATGCAACCATAGCCTTTTTTAATGCTTGTTCATATGCCTTATCTTTTCCAATAATCGTTCGAAAATCAGCCATGTCGCGAACTGTTGAACGTCCTTCAATTTCATACCCATTTTCAAAGATTAGTAGACAGATAGTTGATTTATCACTCATTCGGTGAAATTTTTTCTCGACAATCATTTCCTCTAATTTTTTCCTTCGATCATCTTTAATGCCGGCGGTTCTGGAATAAGGAATGACAATATGGTCATAGATATGTTTGTTTTTACAAGTAACAAATAGAAGGTCTTCCCCTTTATGCTCAACATTATTTATTTCTCCACATTTTGGGCAAATACTTTCAATCATCATAGTGTTTCTCTCCCTTAGATTATAAATGTTTTAGGACTTTCCACTTACCCCTTTGTTTATTTACAAAGGTTCAAAAAATGGGAGTTACTTTATAAAATTTTCCTTAGTTTATTACGGAAATTAAACACAGTCAAATTAAACTTTCTCTAATTTTTCTGATAATTCAACAATGTATTTCTATGGTTAAAAAAATCAGAAAATAAAAAAAGACCACCGTTTCCAATGATCTTTATACTCGTTTTGCTCCAATATATCTAGCATGCCAGTATGGGTTGCTTGTTTTTGTAATCATAACTCCTTTGGAAGAAGAAGCCATAATCATTTTACCGTATCCGATATAGATCGCAACATGTGTTGGTCTGCTTGCTTTTGATGGTGCGAAGAACATTAAATCTCCTGTCTTTAGAGAAGATACATGATATCCGTTGCCATAGTACATTGTTGCTGCTGTACGGTTTAATGTTCTTCCTGCTTTTCCATAAGAATATTTCACAAGTCCTGAACAATCAAAACCATATGGTGAAATTCCACCCCATCGATAAGGTACTCCCATATGATTTTCCGCTACTTGAATTGCTCTGATATGATAATTATAAGATGCCGCTTCCGCTTTATCACCAACGTTGGCAAACAATGTGCCACAAGAAGCAAGAATGACAAACGCCATGATGAATTTTTTTAGCATATTGGTTACCTCCTCGTGTGATTTGATAGTTCCAATATACTAGGAAGGTATAACAGGGACATCACAGCAAATTTACAGTTTTGTTACAAAGTTATTCTGAGATAATTTTTACTCTTTAACACATAGGCATCTCTCCAAGTGAATACAATGTAATATTCCTTTTCATAAAGGGGAGATGAAATGCCTGAAAACATAAACGAGCTCTTAACCATACAACAGATGATTAGCTTTATTCGGAATGGTCTTAAAAAATCGACAGTCCCTAAGAGGATTACTATTGTCGGTGCAGGGATTGCAGGACTTGTTGCCGCGTCGCTTTTGAAGGAGGCTGGGCATCACGTCACCATCCTGGAAGCAAACAGCCTTGTTGGAGGCCGTATCTATACCATCCGTGACCCTTTTAGCAACGGACTTTATTTAAACGCGGGTCCCATGCGAATTCCTGATACTCATTTGTTAACTTTAGAATATATTAAAAAATTCAGTTTACCCTTAAACCTTTTTATCAACCGAACAACCACAGATATTCTTTATATAAATGGAATACGGACACGTCTCAATATGTATGAACAAAACCCAAGTATTCTAAACTTTCCGGTTCGTCCCAATGAAAGGGGTAAAAGCGCAGAAGAACTGTTTAATTTAGCTTTCCAGCCTATTGTTAATTTTATTAAAAAAAATCCAAAGAGAAATTGGCCTTTAATAGCAAAAGAATTTAAAAATTCCTCACTTGGCTCTTTTTTAAATTCGTACCATTATCAATACGGAACTACCTTTTCAGATGGCGCAATTGATATGATTGATGTACTCCTTGACTATGAAGCCTATATGGGAATGTCATTTCTTGAAGTTTTACGTGAAGCATCGACCTTCAGCACCAATCGATATTATGAGATCACTGGTGGCATGGATCTGCTCCCAAAGGCATTTATGCCCCAATTAAAAGAGAATATCAGGTTCAATCAAAGGATGACAAAAATGATCCAACATAACAATCATGTCACCATCCATTCCACCGATAAGATCAACTTAGAAAATTCCTCTATTACAAGTGATCTTGCCATCATAACGATCCCCTTTTCCGTGTTACGATTTGTGAAGATTGAACCCTACCATTCTTTTACTTACTATAAACGCAGAGCAATTCGTGAAATCAACTATATGGCAGCAACAAAAGTTGGAATTGAATTTAAAAGTAGATTTTGGGAAAGGCATGGTCAATATGGTGGTAAATCTATAACGGATTTGCCGATTCGGTTCACTTATTACCCAAGCCAAGGGATTGGCAAAGAAGGACCTGCTGTTGTTTTGGCAAGTTATACATGGTCAGATGAAGCTTTAACATGGAATGGTTTATCAGATGAAGATCGCATTCAATATGCCTTAAAAAACCTAGCCGAAATTTTCGGTGACCAAGTCTATTCTGAATTTATAGGAGGAACTTCTTTTAGTTGGATCGATAACCCCTATTCTACAGGAGCAGTTGTGGCATTTGATCCGGGCCAGGAAAATGAATTGTTTCCTTATATAACTTTGCCCGAAGGGAGAGTTCATTTTGCAGGTGAACATACAACCCTTACCCACGGTTGGATGCAAGGAGCGATTGAATCTGGAATAAGAGTTGCCAACGAAGTGAATAACCTACCGAAATAAAACCGGGAATCCTGTTCATTTTTCTTTGTTCGAACTAGAAGGCATATGTTCGGCATTTTCCCTTAAAAAATAACCTTCATAAATTTTCTTTGTTGTTTCAAAGAAAAAACTAATAACTTTCTTAATTTAGTTCATAATAAAATTACTTCAAGAAACCCCTAAATTCTTGAAATTGTTGTTTATCCATCCTTCACTATTGGAAGGGTGGATTTTTCATGCAAAAATATCCACGAAAAATTGAAGAGAAGCCGACAGGAGGCAGCTTCTCTTCAAAATGTACGATTAGCTTTAAGCGATTACTATTTAACAGTAAATGTTTTTAATTCAGCAAGAGTTCCTGGAACCTTGAGAGCTCCGGATTTAATTTTATCAGTCCACTCTTTTACTGCCTTTTCAATAGCAGCTTTGTTTGCTGCCTTGGCATTAATTGGAGCTAATGCTACACCATCTTCTTTTAGACCGTAAAGAATATCCTGTCCTCCAGGGAATTTTCCATCTTTTGCTTTTTGAGCAGTATCCTTTACAGCAACGTCCACACGTTTAAGTGCAGAAGTAAGAACAATATCAGGACCCATGTCACTTTGATCACGGTCTACACCAATTGCCCAAATTTCACCATTTGGATTCTTTTTCTTTCGGTCCGTTGCTTCTTTAAATAGACCGTTACCAGTACCACCAGCCGCATGAAAGACCACATCTGCTCCAGAAGTATACATTTTAGAAGCAATTGCTTGACCTGCCTCTGGTTTGTCAAAAGCCCCCGCATATTGAACCTCTACTTTTGCTGTTGGTTTTGCTGCTTTAACTCCAGCAAGAAAACCAGATTCGAAACGTTCAATTACAGCATTTTTCATACCGCCAATAAAACCAATATGATTACTTTTTGTTGTAAGTCCTGCTGCAACTCCCGCAAGGAAAGCTGCTTCTTGCTCTTTAAAAAGAATGCTTACAACATTAGGCTCTTTCACTTCCGAATCAATAATGGCAAAATTCGTATCCTTTTGTTGTTTTGCCACTTGATCTACAGCGTTTTGCATTAAGAACCCAATACCAAATACTAAATCAAAGCCTTGGCGGGCAAGTGTCGTTAAGTTTGTTACATAATCAGCATCAGATGTAGATTGCAGATAATCATATCCACCTTTTCCTTTTTCCATGTTATTTGCTTTGCCAAAGGCTTGAAGACCCTCCCAAGAAGATTGGTTGAATGATTTATCATCCACCCCACCAACGTCCGTAACCATGCCAGCAGAGAAGCCATTCTTTTTGTTACCGCCAGTTGTGTTGTTATTACCCTTTCCACATGCACCCAGAATGGTCCCTGCAGCAAGCAATAACGTTAATAGCAATGCCATTTTTCTCTTTATCACCTTAATAGTCCTCCTAAGAATTGATGAAATACAAAAACTAACCTGTCTTTTATAAATTAGTTTGTCAAAAAAGGACAGGTTCATTCCTTAAATCTTTTATAGCACAATTTGATCATGCCCTACTGCTCCTAATTAAGAAGTTGAATCATACATTTTTTAAAAAGAAAAATACGACGATTAAAATTTAATTCAAATCAAAGAAATGTTAATATGAATTCTATTAAAAACAAAAGTGTCTGTTTTATATATCGAAGGGATTGCAAATGAAGAAAACATTAATACGGTTATGCAGCGTACTCGTAATGTGCAATATTATCAAATTCTCGATAGTTCGTATATTGCGCAGATGATCGCTGATAACGATAATTCTGTTTTTCCTCAGGTACTAGATACAGAGCGTCCGGACCGTGCAGCAGGTGCACTTGCTGAAAGAAGTGTCGTTATCATAGTAGATGGATCTCCTCGTGCCCTTATTGGACCTACTACGTTAATCGCATTTTTAGTGCGTTTGATGATTACTTTATTAATTGGCAAATGTCCTCTGTTCTTAGAATCATTCGTTTACTTGCTGTCAGTTTTTCCATATTGGTTACACCTATTTATGTCGCGTTCTTATCCTATCATTATGTATTAATACCCAAAGATTTAATGGTTACGTTAGTTTCTTCAAGAAGAGTGATGACCCTGTTTCATTTATGTCGTGATTTCTCCATCTATCGGTTGAGGTACATTTTCTAAATTACTCCCCTTCCATATTCATACTTTCTATATTGGGGTACTACCCGCGAAGCTGTCACTACCCACAATAAGGAAATGTCAAGATTACAATAAGTTATTTAATTTTAATACTTCAATCATACATACCCCCGTCCTTTTTTAGATGGGGGTAAAAAAGAGTTGTTAAATTTTTTTATAAAGGATGCTTTAGCAATAATGTCTTCTAAAAATCTAAGTTTTATTGCACAATCGCGCCCTTTAATTGAATAAACACACATCACTATTACCCTTTTTTTATGGCTGATTAAACCTGAGTGAAAGTTATTGGTAAGTCATTGACTTCATATGCAGCATGTATTCCGGACTCGATTGCACCTTCGATCCAAGCGTGGGTAGTAGAGGCATGTTCTCCAGCAAAATGAACTCTTCCCTCGGGAGTGGATATATAAGGAGTTAATTCTTTTACCTGTTCGGGTTTAAACATCGTAAATGCCCCAGCAGAATACGGATATCGAACCCAACTGTGGCTCACTCCTGCTTGAAACTCACTAAACACCTGTTTACCAAAAATGGTAGCCAAGTTTTTTAATACATATTCCAAGCGATCATCATTTTCCAAACTGTCCCAAGGTACAGCATCAGCCTCCCATGTATAACTCCCCAAAATAACACCCGATCCCTGTATACCGAGGTTATGACTCGGGTATTGAATATATTTAATAGGGAGATCCGTAACGGATTGCCCACCATACAAACCTTCCCTTTCCCAGAACCTGTTTTTAAACTGGATGCCAGTCTTCGTAGAGCCCGCATAATTAAGTTCACGAATCGCCTTCCATTTGTTTTCAGAAAATGAATTACGTGGTTCAATTTCCACAAATTGTAACACCGAAAAAGGAATGGTCACAATCGCAAGATCACCCGTGATTTGAAATGGCTCTAAAATTTTATGGACAGAATGAATGGTTACTTGGTTGTCATGCTGGACAATTTTCCTCACCTTTTGTCCGTAAAAAATATCATCTTTCAATTGTGTCGTAAATGCTTTAGGAAGTTGGTCGTTACCGCCCGTTATTTCATAAAAGGTGATATCAGGGGTAAATAGGATTAACAGTTCACGTAACAGTTCCAAGAAAGAAAGCTCCATAAGTCCTTCCAGTGTAAGAATTACTTTAATCATTTCTATAGCACCCGGAGATAATGTGACTCCAAACGGGTTATATCTCAAATAAGTGTCCATCGAGTATTTATCCAATTCTTTTATGACCCAAGGCCAATTTCTCTTTGGGTTTTGTTCAATAAAATCTGTCACCGGTTTTATTGCTAATTGAAGCAACTCCTTAGCGGTTTTACCTTTTTCTTGCGGGGACACGGGAAAGCTCAAAATATCAGGGTTCTGTTCATACGCCTTAAATCGAGTTTTGGATCCTTTAATATAGATAATGTCATTAGGAGTCGAATTGAAAAACCTATTAACCGGAAGTTTGAATTTTTTTATATATTCCAAAACCAACAAATGAGTATGAGGAATTCGCATTGCACCAGCCTCAAGATATTGTCCATCCCTTAAATCGCCTCTTAACGTATAGACCCTCCCTCCCACCCTATCAGTAGCTTCAAGGATTGTAACATTGTGTCCAGCTTGCTTAAGCAAAGAGGACGAGACCAGTCCTGCCATACCTGCGCCAATAATAATGATCTTCTTGGGTGTTTTGGTTTTTTTAAGTCCATTTCTGATGATTGAAATCATTTGATCAGAGGATAACCTAGGAATTACGTAATTTAACATGTTTTTTCTCCTCTACACTTCTAATTAGACTGAAATATGGCTTACTGCCATCTTATTCAACTAGAAAGTAGAATTATGCATAGAATGACAAGAAATCTATTAAACTTGAACATACTGACATTACCACTCAAAAAAGGTGTGATTGTATTGAAAAAGAAAAAATTAATTCTGCAGTTAACAGGTAGCCCTGCTGCATCACCTTGCTAAATACTCTTATACATTTCTTTTCTACTTATGCCATCCTTTAACTGCAAGAAAAAGTGTACACCGGAAAAGGACAGAATAAACAATATGTCCACAGATGGTGTCAGGCACCAAAATGTTTATAAGTTAACATAAATGTAGAGAATATAAACAACGAAGCATACAACTTCAAAAGGACGTAAAAATATGTTCAGAAAACCAAAATTCAAACTAAGAGAGTCTAAGTCCCAGGGAGAAATCGAGTTAACTTCATTAAATAGTCTTTTTGAATTAATCAAAAAATCGATGAATTCGGATGACTTCATTCACTACTGCTATCCAAAATTTGAGCATGAGTATTGGATATCGTATAATCAGTCCCTTGTCGATCCTGATATTTTACATAAAGACATAATGTGTCATTTAGATAAAGCTCGTGGCACTTCTTTAGAGAACATAAAATCTGTTCTACCCATTGAAAATATAATGATTACAAGCGATGTGAATATTATTAATGCAAAAATTCATACTGGTTATGTCGTAATTCAATTACACGAATTAGATGTAACATGTTTATTAGTCCAGGCAGAATCCAAACAATCACGTGCTATTTCACTGCCTGAGGTTGAATTTTCTGTAGTAGGTCCAAAAGAATCTTTTGTGGAATCTATGTCGATTAATTTAAATTTAATCCGAAAAAGATTGCCCATCGCTGAGTTAACGGTAAAACAATTTGAAATTGGCAGTGTATCAAAAACAAATATTGCTGTTATTTTTATCGAAGGAATAGCCAATCAAGAAAATGTAAACACGGTTCTTCAACGTGTAAAAGAAATTGATTTTGACCAAATCATTGATAGCTCGTATATAACGCAAATGATCTCTGATAATCATTTATCCTTATTCCCGCAGTTAGTGGATACGGAAAGACCGGACCGTTGTGCTGCCGTCCTCTCAGAAGGGAAGGTAGTGGTATTAGTAAATGGTTCGCCCCATGCTTTAATTAGTCCAACGTCACTAATTGAATTTTTTGCAGCCTTTGAAGACTATTTTTTAAACCCGATTATCGCTTCATCATTTCGAATAATTCGATTATTTGCCGTAGGTTTTTCGATCCTGATTACACCGATTTACGTTGCCACTTTAACGTTTCATTATGAATTAATTCCAAAGGATTTGATGGGAACTCTTATAACATCCAGACGTGAGGTTCCACTTCCACCGATTTTAGAAGCTATTTTTCTTGAATTAACGATTGAGCTATTGAGAGAAGCTGGTGCCAGACTGCCTACAAAGGTAGGACAAACAATTGGTATCGTGGGAGGGATCGTTATTGGAACAGCTTCAGTTGAAGCAGGATTAACAAGTAATGTGTTACTGATTATTGTTGCTTTGGCGGCGTTGGCTTCATTTACCACTCCGGTGTATCAAATGGGTAACACCATACGTTTGCTGCGTTTTCCGTTTCTTTTATTTGCAAATTTTTACGGTATGTTAGGAGTCGTTATTTGTTTTTGTTATATGCTGGCACATTTACTGCGGTTGACTTCATTAGGAAGACCCTTTTTAGAACCAATTTATCCTACTCGTATGCAAGATTTAAAAGACGCATTTTTTAGGTTTCCGTTCTCAGCTAATCCCAATAGACCAATAAAACTGCAAACGGGAAATTCGCTGCGCTTTAATCCTAAAAAAGCGAAGGAAAAAAAAGATGTTGATGAGTGATTGGTGTGTGAGGTAATGCAATCTACAGTTGAGGAAAGATTTCAAGTTTCACCTTATCTTGTTTTATTCTTGGTAAATTCTATCCAAGTTGGAGTTGGTGTTCTTTCTTTTCAAGCAGAAATCGTCAAATGGGCCGGGAATGATGCATGGATTTCGATTATAATATCAGGGCTGTATATTAATATTTTAATTTGGATGATGTATCGTGTGCTAAACAAGGAAAAGACAGATATCATCACCATAAACAAAAAAATATTTGGGAAGTGGATAGGAAACCTTTTTAATATCTTCTTACTTATTTATTTCCTGTTAATTTCAACCGTTATCATACGATCATATTTTGAAGTAATTCAAGTATGGATGTTTCCCAGATTAAGTCTACTATCGTTATGTGTGATTTTTTGTCCTTTGTTTTACTATATCGTAGAAGGTGGATTTAGAGTTGTAACAGGTATTTGCTTTTTCGGAGTAATGCTGCCGCTTTATTTAATTCTTACTTTAATTTTCCCACTGGAATTTGCTCATTATGGCAATTTACTGCCGATTTTTCATCATTCAATAAATGACATCATGTTGTCGGCTAAACAAATGTCCCTTAGCTATATTGGATTTTCTGCCCTGTTTATCTATTATCCATTTATTAAGAATCCGGAAAAATCACAAAAATGGGCTCAATTTGGCGTTGTATTCAGTATTTTAATCTATCTGACCACTTATATTGTAACCATTGTGTTCTATAGTGAGGAGCAGCTGAAAACAATTCTTTGGCCGACATTAGATTTATGGAAGATAGTCGAAATGCCTTTTGTTGAAAGATTTGAGTATATAGGGATCAGCTCCTGGGCTTTAGTTATCCTTCCGAACATTACATTAGCATACTGGGCATTTATGAGAGGGGCAAAACAAGCGTTTGGAGTAAAGCAGCGAAAAGCTTTGTTGTTTTCGCTGTTCGTCACCTTGATTATTCTAATGTTTATTAAAGGACACGACCAAATACAAATATTAAATAAGTCACTTTCATTTGCAGGATATATCGAATTTTTTGGATACATTCCTTTTCTATTTTTCAGCCATATCATTTACAGCAAGGTGAAAAAAAATAAATGAAAAGACTTCTATTGATCTTTTTTAATATGGTTTTCTTACTTTTATTAGCAGGATGTTCGTCAGAACAAAAAATTATTGATGATATCGATCTTGTTACAGCTGTAGGTTATGATTACGTAGATGACAATGATGTCAGGGGAACGGTTTCAATACCGGTATTTAAACCGGATAAATCTATCTCTACTCAAACGTTTTCAGACGTTTCTAGACTTCTACGGGAGAATCGTGCCAAACTGGATTCCGAGGCCGATAAACCTTTATTTAGCGGGAAGTTGGAAGTTGCCTTTTATGGTGAAGAGCTGGCGAAGCAAGGAATTTATAATTTTATTGATTATCTCAATCGAGAACCAAGTATAGGTTCCCGAGTTCTCCTTGCTGTTGTCGAAGGCAATGCAAAAGATTATATCACTAAAAAATTTCAAGGAACAGATACCGGTCTTTACTATTCAAGTTTATTGGAAAAACACATCAAAAAAGGGACAATTCCTAAGACGAATCTTCATCAAATGATGTATATGTATTTTTCAAAGAGGGGAGATCCGTTTCTTCCGTTATTAAAAATGAAGAATGGGAAAGTGAAAATAAATGGAATTGCCTTATTTAAAGGCGATAAATACGTTGGAAAAATCCCCTTTAAACAAACCTTTGCGTTTAAAACGCTCGTAGAGAACTTTGATTCAGGTATCTTCCCCATCCATAATGGGCAAAATTCAGCGATTGTTGAGAATGTGAGGATTAAAAGGCATTATAAAGTTGACACATCAAGATCAGTCCCCAAAATTAGCATTGATATCTCCATCGATGGGGTAGTAAGAGAACATAAAGGAACGATAAATAATCAAAAAGTGGTACAAGGTCTTGAGAAGGAGATGGAGAAGCAAATTACGAAGGATTTCAAAAAGATTATCGCTACAACCCAAGAACTAAATGTAGATCCAATTGGATTGGGCGAAATCATAAAAATCCATGACCGATCATTTAATGTCAACAAATATAAAGCTTATTATCGTGATTTGCCAATTAAAACTAATGTGAAGGTAAAGATTACTGAGTATGGGGTGACTAAGTAAACACTATCTTAAGTCTAATAAGCAGAAAAGCCGAAGAATCCTCTTAATAAGATTGCCGGCTTTTTTGCTGGGGAATACCTTGGAATATCTAACATATCATGCTTGTTTACAGTTTAGTTAATGAAAGTTAACAGTTTGATAACTGAGACTTAAACTCCCATTACGAAGGTAGCTAGTATAATACAACATAGAAAAAGGTAATAATCGACAGAACCAGGGACACTTGCTAAGTTGCTGCAACACATTTCTGGCATGAATTATTGAACAAATAGCCCTTCAACCTATGGTTGAAGGGCTGTATTTGCTTAGCCTTGAATAAAAGAAGCTTTCAATCAGCTGTAATACCTGCCAAGCCTGCTCCTCGAGAAGGAAGTGCCCGCCGCAAAGAAGATGGGTTTCCACATTGTACAGTTCCTTACTATAGAAAACAGCATCATCCAATGTGAAAATAAATCATTTTTCCCCCAGATAATGTCACTGGGGGCTTCCTAGTGCGCAGATACTGCTGCCAAACGGGGTATTGTTCTATATTTTTTCGATAATCATAGACAAGCTCCAATTGAATTCTTGGGCAATGCAGAGCCGCTCCTTTTACCTTTTTCACGAAAAAACTACTCTCTTGGGTAATGCAGAGCCGTTCCTTTTACCCTTTTCATGAAAAAACTACTCTCTTGGGCAATGCTCAGCCGTTCCTTTTACCCTTTTCTTGATAAAAACACTCCCTTGAGCAATGCAGAGCCGTTCCTTTTACCCTTTTCTTGATAAAAACACTCTCTTGGGTAATGCAGAGCCGTTCCTTTTACCCTTTTCACGAAAAAACTACTCTCTTGGGCAATGCTCAGCCGTTCCTTTTACCCTTTTCTTGATAAAAACACTCTCTTGGGCAATGCTCAGCCGTTCCTTTACCCTTTTCTTGATAAAAACACTTCCTTGAGCATTGCAGAGCCGTTCCTTTTACCCTTTGAGCATTTCCCAGTCGGTCTAGGAAGAGCTGATCCGTCAAATAGCTGTCCGGGCTGATCAGATCCAGGGAGCAAGCACCGGTATGATACTGCTTCTTTGTGAAATCAAAGGTGGGCAAGGTTCCCACTGCTTCCTCAGTGTTAGGTTTCTGTCTTTCCACAAAGATTTAAATAAATCGAACGGCTGGCGAACAGCAATTCGGAAGACGACGGGACCTCCATAGTCCTGAACATAGAAGACTGACTGTCTGATGCCAAGCAGATCCAGCAGCTTTTCTATAACAATCGAGATGTTATGGAACGTGTAGGTAAATTCATCGGGAACAGGCATGCTGCTGTTTCCAAAACCGGGATAATCAGGTGCAATGATATAAAACCGGTCGGTCAAAAAAGGAATTAGATTCCGGAACATATGGGAGGAGCTCGGAAAACCATGGAGCAGCAAAATCGCAGGATTTCTGGGACTTCCTGCTTCCCGGTAAAAAATACGTAGGCTATCAATCTTCTGGCAAAATTCCCTGCCGAATATACAATTTTAGTTGTACTAAATCCTCAAGATCTAAATCTTGTAACTCCATAAACCAAATTCTGTCATTCACGTTTAATTACTGCCTCCTATCTTTTTAAAAATCAATCCAAACTTCGTCCTTTCGTATGTCAACGAGATAGGTTTGCAGAGGGGTAAAGCAAGGTCCGGCTAGTGGATCACCTGTTTTAATGTCAAACTTCCCACCGTGTCTTGGGCAATTCATACTGCCTTCTTCGATTGAACCATCGGTGAAATATTGTTTCCTATGTGTATAAATATTGGAGGTAACAAAATAACCTTCATCTAGATCGAAGAGAACCAGACTTTCCCCTTCAACCGTAATTTCCTTCTTTTCGTTTACATTTTTAGCTTTATTAATTTCGTTATTGACAAAAACAAGTAAAGTAACTATTATGATTACAGGTAACCAATATAATTACATTTTAAAAATTGGAGGAATAAATATGAAAATGCTCGTTACGGGTGCTACAGGAAAATTGGGGTCTAAGGTTGTAGAAACTCTATTGAAAACTGTACCAGCAAGTCAACTCGCTGTAAGTGTACGTAATCCGGAGAAAGCCGAAAATTTACGGGCACGTGGAGTAGAAGTTCGCCAAGGAGATTTTGATCAGCCGGAGAGCTTAGATTCAGCTTTTGCTGGAATTGATCGCTTACTTCTTATTTCTGCCGATAAAGACAATGACACAAGAATTCGTCAGCATGCTAATGCGGTCACTGCGGCAAAGCGTGCAGCTGTTAAATTTATTGCCTATACTAGTTTAGGCAATGCAATGGAGAGTAAAAATCTGTTCGCCCCAACTCATCAGGCAACCGAAGAAGCAATCATGAAAACAGGTATTCCCTACTCCTTTTTACGCAATAACTGGTACTTAGAAAATGAAATACCTAGCATTCGAGGTGTCCTTGCAGGAGCTCCATGGGTGACATCAGCAGGAAATGGCAAGGTCGGTTGGGCGCCACAGCAAGATTATGCTGAAGCTGCGGCAGCAGTCCTTACTGGTGATGGCCACGAAAATACTATTTACGAACTATCCGGTAAAGTATTAACACAGGAAGAACTAGTAGCTGCTCTTGGATCTGTCCTAGGTAAAGAAGTACCAGTGCAGCAGGTCGATGACGCCACTTATGCAAACATTATGAAAGGTGCGGGCATACCGGAATTCCTTCTTCCAATGCTTGTAGACATTCAAAGAAGCATTCGAGAAGGTACACTAGATGTTGAGAGCAATGATTTTGAAAAACTAATCGGTCGTCCGGCAACACCAATTAACGGGGCATTAACTGAAATCGTGCATGAACTTTCTCAAACAAAATAATGAAAAACCGATCTTTCTAAGGATGAAAGATCGGTTTTTTATTGCATTACACTATTTAGGAAAGTTTGTTAATATGATTAACCATCCAAATCTAGAGGTCATACTTTAGAGAAGGAGGGATGAAAATGAATTCTGTTGAGGCATTTATCCAGGAAATGTTGGTCCTATATGGAATGGCAATTTTAGGGTTTATCGTTAGAAAAAAAGGAATCCTAAATGAAAATGCTAATAATGTGCTTACACAACTGATATTAAATATAACTTTACCTGCCCTCATTTTATTCTCATTAGATATTTCCTTCTCTTTTACGTTATTAAAAGAATTTTTGTGGCTCGTATCATTGTCTGTATATATCCTAACCTTATCTATTTTCTTGGCGATTTGGATGAGAAGATGTGCAATACTTCCTGAGAAACAAAAAAGTGTATATGAAGGACTCATTATTTTTGGCAACCAAGGCTTTATTGGTTACGCAGTTAGTTTTGTTATATTGGGGGAGCAGGGTATTGTTTATTTAACGATGTTTAATTTATGGTATTTAATTCTCATTTGGACGTATGGAATATACTTGTTTAGTAAAAACAAGGAGCAAATAAATTGGAAAAATATCTTTTTAAATCCCGGAATTCTCTCCACAATGACAGGACTCATTATTTTTGTCCTACCCATTCGTTTGCCACATCTAATTTCTAGCGGCCTAGAGACCGTTGGCAAAATGACCATTCCCCTCTCTATGATGATGATCGGGATGTTAATTGCGAATGTAAAAAGTAAAGACATGATTTTGTTTATAAAAAATATTTACCTATGGAAATCGGCGTTGATCAAACTACTCATCATCCCCTTACTTCTCCTTCCTTTTGTTAAACTATCTGTACCGTTCCCCATACTGGTTATCGCCGTCCTTGTGTCCGGAATGCCTTCTGCTCCAACCATATCTCTTTATTCTGAAAAATTTGGGGCTGATTCAAGCTTTGCATCGTTAGGAGTCTTACTTACCACCATTCTATGTATTTTTACCCTTCCATTTCTTTATTTCGTCTTAACGCTTTTTTAGAATATTAATCTAAATTATTTTATATTGGCTCTTCTTAATTACTTCAAGTAAAATGAAGAGCCGTCAATCATTTCGATGTCGCCTCTCGTTTTAATCTCTTCCATTAATTTAAATAAGGAATCATCTTTTCTTTTTGCCTCAATCATACAATCAATTTGCGGAATGCTGCCTTTAATCTCTTTTAGGAACGTGAAAAACATATCGATATTTATGTAATCTGAATGGTGGCGAATTTCTTTTTCGCTTTTGGGACTTGATATATGCATTTTTATAGGGAGAGGAGAATCCACCCATGTGTGTACAACTTGACTCCAGTTCTCTTCCCAATTTGGATTTTTATGATGTACAAGATGGTGATGATAATCGAAAACAAGTGGAATCCCTAATTTTTCACATAGAAAAAGTGTATCTTCTAATGTAAAAGAAGTATCATCATTTTCAAGCATGATCGTTTTTTGTATGAATCTCGGGACCTCCATCCAATTATCGATAAAGCGTTCAAGGGAGGTTTCTGTTTCCTTATAATTACCCCCCACATGCATGACACAACGATGTGTCGGGTCTATTTTCATCCCCTTTAATAATAAGTAATGCATTTTTAAAGTCCTGATTGAATTTTTCAAAATATCCTTATTGGGTGAATTAATCAGGACAAAGTGATCGGGATGAAAGTCAATTCTTATGTTATGTTTTTTGACAAAACTTCCTATTTCCTTCAACTGTTCTTGCAAGGGCTTCATATAATTCCAATCCAAAAGCTCCTCATGGTTCGCCAAAGGAATGAGGCGTGAGGTTAACCGATAAAAATGAATCTCAGAAGCTGCAGCATGCTTTAAAATTCTAAATGTATGCTGTAAATTTGATATGGAAATCCTCTCCAATTTGTGGATCGCCGCTTCCCTATCTGCTATTTTCTGGAATTGTGAATATGTCATCGTCTGAGAGGGGGAAGCATTTTTTAGTTCCATGCTCATCGCAACAAAGCCAAGGCGTACAATCGTCACTTTTCCTCCACCTCTTCTTAGTCATTCAGAATGAACAGCTGATATTATTAACACTAAAGAGTAAGGCCATCAATGAATGATGACCTTTTTAATCATTAAAATTAATTATTGGTTAGTATTATTTGTGTTGTTGATTAAACCTTGTGCATTGGGGTCTACAATATTTGCTCCGTAATCTGGGACATGGCTTGCATGCTCTTCATGATAGCGAGACCCTGATCCTTGCTGATACTTCCCGCTTTGTTTTTGATTATTAATGGCTTGTTTATTAGACATATGCTTATTCCCCTTATCAATGGTATTCTGAAGTCTTCTTTTATAAAGCTTACTACTAGTGATTTGGAAATGTTTCAATAGCTTACCCACTCCTTTATATTTTTCATTTTTACCATTACATATTCATCATAAGTTGTTTGCCCGTAAACCCTTTAAGAAAATATACAGGGATTTTTTCTCTCGTATCTAATCTCTGTATCGGAAAAATACTATTCCTGAACGCTCAAATGAGAATGTTCAAGGAACGATAACAATACTGGAGGTAAAACAGTATGAATTTTAGGGAAGGTGTCATTCCTACTGTTTTAGGTACAGCGGTTACTGCAACTGGTTATGCGCTAAAACAGAAACGAGGAACCAATAAAATGATTGCAAATACTGTATTTGGTTTTGGATTAGCTCACATAGTATTGGGTTCAATTGACCTTATCCAGCATCGTCGTTAGCATTAGCAAGTGCACCTTTGGAACTCAATTCAAATAAGGAGTGAGCCAATTGGAATTACAAAATCAATCAGTATCCTCTTTAATCGATTACAAAGAAGGAATTGGCAACTTTACTAAGAAAATGCCGAATTTGGCAAGGGCGTATAATGAATTTACAGAAATTTGTTTTCAGGAAGGTACTTTAACTCAAAAGGAGAAGCAATTAATTGCATTAGGCATCAGTCTTCATGCTCAAGATGAATATTGCATCATTTATCATTTGAAAGGCTGTCTAGACCAAGGGTGTTCTGAGGAAGAAATATTAGAAGCAATAGGTGTTACAGCAGCATTTGGCGGCGGTGCAGTGATGAGTCAAGCAGTAACATTAGTTCAACAAGTAATGAATGATTTCAATCAAATAAAACAATAAAAATGTTGATTATCCCCGAGGATTAAAAAGCCCCGGGGTTTTTATAATTGACTAAAATAGTGATAATTATCTAAAAACCCACCTCTTTCGTCCTTTATCTAAAAAAAATCTGGTCAAACCACCTATGAACCACAAAAAAGTGAAGAAATTTACAATATAATCCAGAAAATAAGCAATATTTAGAATATTCAATCGTTATAAAATAACATTGTAAGCGCTTTAGATAAAATCTTACAAGCTTACTACTCGATACAACATTAAACAATTCTAGGGGAGGTTTTAAAATTTGTTAAAAAAAATTAAAAAACATCGAAAACAAAGACTGCTCGCCATGACACTAACATCTTCATTAATTCTATCTGGTTTAACATTTGATATAGCATCAGCACAAACCACCCATTCATCTACTGTCTCTACAACCGTGCAAAGTGGCCATACTTCTAAAGCCCCCCTCTTAACAGATGCGGCCTCTATTGATGGTGTCATCAATGCCATGACATTGGACGAGAAATCAAAATTTGTCGTTGGTGTTGGAATGCCCGGATTTGGAAGGCCAGCCTTCGAAGATGTAGCAGGTGCTGTAGGTGGTACATATGGAATCCCTCGATTGGGTATACCTGAGCTTCGTCTAGCAGATGGACCTGCAGGGCTTCGCATCTTACCAACACGGGCAAATACAAATCAAACCTACTATGCTACAGCCTTCCCGATCGGAACTGAGATTGCCTCTACTTGGGATACAGATGCTGCCGAAGCAGTCGGAAAGGCACAAGGAAATGAAGTGAAAGAATATGGAGTGGACTTCCTTCTTGGCCCAGGGCTTAATATTCAACGGAATCCATTAAACGGTCGAAACTTTGAATATTATTCAGAGGATCCGGTGATTACAGGAAAAATCGCAGCCGCTGCTGTGAACGGGCTGCAATCGAATGACATCGGTGCAACTATTAAGCACTTTGTTGCCAATAACCAGGAAACGAACCGAAACAGCATTGATACGATTGTTTCGCAACGAGCATTAAGAGAAATCTATTTAAAAGGATTTGAAATTGCTGTCAAGGAAGGTCACCCATGGTCGGTCATGAGTTCCTACAACAAACTAAATGGTACCTACACCTCCCAAAGCGCAGATTTATTAACAGACGTCCTACGGAAAGACTGGGGCTTCAAAGGCTTTGTCATGACAGACTGGTTTGGCGGAAATGATCCGGTTGAGCAAATGAAAGCCGGTAATGACATGATTATGCCAGGCTCTGCTTCCCAATCTGATGCCATTAAAACGGCTGTCCAAAATGGCTTATTGGACGAAAAAATTCTTGACAGAAACATCAAGAACATTCTGGAGATCCTAATTAAAACACCAGAATTCCAACAGTATAAGAACAGCGATAAACCTGATTTAGCAGCCCATGCACAGGTTGCTAGAAGCGCCGCTGCTGATGGTATGGTACTTTTGAAAAATGATGCCAATACCCTGCCGATCAGCAAAGAAAAATCAGTCGCATTATTTGGAAACACACAAATTGAAACGATTAAAGGCGGCACCGGCAGTGGAGATGTCAATGCTAAATATATTATCTCCATAGCGGATGGCTTAAAAACGGCCGGTTATCAATTGGATCAATCATTATTCACGAGCTACAAATCTTATATTGATGACTTACGTTCTCAAGATCAATATAAAATAAAGCCTAGTCCATGGGGTGTTGAATTTGGTAAGCTAGTTCCAGAGATCCCGGAAAAGCCGTTAGATAATAGTGAAATTAGGGCTGCCGCCCTAAATAGCGATATCGGTGTAATTGTCATCGGACGAAATTCCGGTGAGGGTAAGGATCGCAAAGTGGAAAAAGGAGATTTCCTTCTTTCAGATTCTGAACAGGATATGATTACAAGAGTTTCTGATGCCTACCATAAAGAAGGCAAAAAAGTAGCTGTAATTCTTAATATTGGCGGACCTGTCGAAGTAGCCAGCTGGCGAAAACATATTGACTCCATTCTATTAGCTTGGCAGCCTGGCCAGGAGGCTGGAAATGCGGTTGCCGATGTGGTTTCTGGAAAAGTCAACCCATCTGGAAAATTGGCGGAAACCTTCCCAATGAAGTATAGTGATGTAGCTTCAGCCGCTAATTTCCCTGGAACGCCTGAGAACAATCCAACGCAAGTAGTGTATAAGGAAGATATTTATGTAGGCTATCGCTACAATACTACTTTTAATGTGAAACCTGCCTATGAATTTGGATACGGTCTTTCCTATACAAATTTTGACTATAGCCATGTAAATATTAATGAAGGGAAAAAATTTAAGGACAAGCTTACTGTATCGGCAATGGTTGAAAATACTGGGAAGGTTTCTGGAAGAGAGGTCGTCGAGGTTTATGTCTCCGCACCGGATGGAAAGCTTGAAAAACCAGCGCTTGAGCTAAAAACCTTTGGTAAAACAAAAGAGCTTAAACCACATCAGCGCCAGCTGCTTACCTTCGACCTGGATGCTAAGGATCTTGCCTCCTTCGATGAACAGAAATCAGCTTGGGTCCTTGAAAAAGGTAATTATACTATTAAAGTTGGTTCTTCCTCAGAAAATATTAAAGGAACAGCTACTTTTAAAGTAGAAAAGGATAGGATTGTTGAAAAAGTAAGCAATGCTTTGGCTCCAAAGGTTGCTTTTGACCGGCTTACTAAATAATTGAATTTACTGCAAAAAGACGTGTCATCAATCACACGTCTTTTTGTCTATTCTTTACCCATAACCAGAACCTGTGCTCGACATATTTCAAGGTCTCCCCGAGTGGGAAAGCTCTAAAGATCGGTTAATTGTTTAACAGTCCCCATGCTTATTTAGGTGTAATGGAGGAGGAATGAGCCAGCCTTTCTCCTTATTTAATCGGAGTACCTTAGCGCCGAGTGCTGCTTTTTGCATATGGATTTGGCCAAACATTAAAGCAACATCTTCCCTGATTGATTTTCCTATAATTTGACTGCACGCCACTAAACCGGCAGCAATATCAGCGGAAAGTGTCGCAGCAATGGCTGGATCAGGAATTCTAGCTCCTACTGGAATATCCTCTAAACAAGCTTCAGGTGGTTCAGGTGAAGCTGGCGGTAAGCCAATTCCATTCTCTTTTAATAATTCCTCTACTTGCTTTTTTTCTTGCTGACACGTATCGAGTGCTTCTAATAATAATTTTTTTAAATCCTCGTCTCCCGCATGGTTAATCATTGTTTGATACCCTGCAATCATACCATTTCCCGCTAATACAGAAGCCCAAAGATCAAAAACTTCTCCATAATGCAAAGGCTCTTCCTTCGGATTCCCACTTAAAATTCCCATTGTTGCCCTCCTTAGCGTGTAAACAAATTTATTCATTGACAGAAACACCTTTCATGAACTACCATTTTAGTTTTCCCGGTCCTTGGTGCGGCTATGAATTATTTTTTATTCCCTTTTTTGTCACTTTCCTTCTCGCTTAACGTTCGAAAAATTTGAGTATACATGCTGCCTTGGACTATATTTTCTAAAAAAAATTCTCCAATCAGCTTTATATACTCCTCATCTTCAAACATCTTCTTCCCTTGCAATTCCATTTCAGCTAATCCTTCATAAGTCGTTAGAAAGGAATATGTATGGTCTTCTCCCGTAACAGGGGTTAATATTTCAACATTTTGATCATAATGATCATTTCTAAATTTTTTAATCTCTCTTAAATTATTTATTGCCTCTTTATATTTATCCTGTTTGATTTCAAATGTTTGATAAACTAAAACGGACATGTATTTCACTCCTTAAAGGTCTGCATATTTTGTTTATTTGGGATTTATTTCATTATTGGTTTAGGAAAATTACAACCCCCTTTTTATAGGGGGCCAGAATAGACACTATGTCATGAGAACTCTCCTAACGGATTATGCCCTTCTTTCTTATTCCAAACCATCTTTTGCATAATAAATGAAACAATACCAATAATCGCTATAAAGAGTAAACTAACAAAGAAACCCATCCGAATATTTTTTTCCATCAATGTCCCGCTAACCGCAGCTAGAATAAGCGCGATTCCTATAAAGGCCATTATCTTTCCCCATATTTTTATCTTCAAAATATGAAGTGCAGAAAGAATGATAAACGACCAGTTAAATAAGATTAAGATTCCTGCGGCGGTAGTAATATATTCATAAATTTTACCAGGCAACAGTAAGGCGGTTATGATAGAGGCAATTAAACCGACTGTAGCAAGGCCCAATGATGGTAAAGGGAGCTCCTTAAAATTTTTTAGTTTTTTAGTAAATAATTTAGGGGCATCCCCACCATTTGCCAGGGTCACAAGAAGTGTCGTTACCCCAAATAAGGATGCTGTCATTGTTGAAAATCCGGCTAAAATAATCGCAGCATTAAATACATGTGGAAAAAAGCCAAAATGATATTTATCTAATGCGGTGACAAAAGGACTTTCCTTTTCGTTAAATGCCCCGTGCGCTGCCATATAAACAGCTAGTCCAAGTGAAATTATATAAATAACAACAAGTACAATTAACATAATGACTCCCGCTTTGGGAGCATCCTCCTTCTTTTTTAGCCTTACCGCCATTAGGCCAATAACTTCTATTCCACCATAAGCGTAAAAGGCATAAATTAAGGAGGCCCAAAATCCTTTCCAACCCTTTGTAAAAAATCCTTGTGCTGATTGAGGAAAACCAGGATGTTTTACATCTCCATGGAGCCATCCAAATACAGCCGCCGCTGCAAGAATAATAAACATAACAATCGCAGCTGTTTTAATAACAGCCAATAGATTTTCTACTTTGTCGAAACCCTTATTGCCCGTTATGACGACAAGAATCGAGAGAATGGCATATCCGGCCGCAAACATCCAAAGAGGAATATTCGGGAACCAAAATCTCGAAAGAATAGAGAGTGCTGTCAGTTGACTTCCCATGATTAAGATATTTGAACACCAATAATTCCAGCCACAGCTGAACCCAGCCCATCGCCCGTATGCTTTGTTAGCATAATAACAGAAAGATCCTTCTTGGGGATCCTTAGCAGTCATTTTAGCTAATAAACTATAAACAATATAAGTTCCAATTGCTGCTAACAAAAAAGAAAATACAATTGATGGACCTGTTGTTTCAATGCCAATGGTAGAACCAAGAAAAAAACCAGTGCCAATCGTACAGCCAACACCGATTAGCGATAATTGCCACCACTTTAAATTCTTATCTTTACTTTCATTTTTTTGGCTACTAGGTATAAAAAAATCCATTCTCAATCTCCTCGTATAAATGATAGCTAGAAACTTCTTCAAAGCCTGTTTCCTCACTCTATCGTTTTCGTTATGATGGCTAAATATTCATTCGTTCGGGTTCAATCCCTGATTATTGTATTTCTTCCTATAAATAATTTTTATTTTTCTTCTTTATCAAAAAAAGGAATAATCAAGAAATTAGAAATGCCTACATTTTTTAAAATGTAGACATCTTCAATGATCTTCAATATTCCCTCTTGTTCCCTTTTTTAACATAATCCCATTCCACATCGATATTGGATCTCACTCTTTGAAGTAGATGATGAATTGTCTCTATTTCTTCTTGAGAAAATCCATTTAGTGCAACCTTGTTTGAATAATCCCCTTCCCTTTTTAAAAAAGGATACATTTCCTGGCCTTTTTCTGTAGCATAGAGCTTTTTAATTTTTTTATTTTCTTCATCGTTTCTTTTTTCAATAAGGCCTTGAAGTTCAAGCTTTTGTATGGCACGAGCAGCAGTTGTTCGGTCCACTTTAATCATTTCCGCCACTTTTTCTTGAATGATTCCAGGGTTTTCACATATGCGAATTAAGTACAAATATTGTCCTTTAGTTAGGTCGATTGCTTTAAATTCAATATTACTTATCGAATCAAGTGCTCTGGCAATCATTCCAATTTCTCTTAGTATTTCTCTCATAAAAACGATCTCCTCGTATTTTTTGTTGTATTTACAACAAAAAAATTTTCGTATATACTACATTATGACCTAACAATGACATATAGAAAAGTGAGCAGACCTATTTGGAGACACACTGCATTGATTTTCCACTAAAAAAAGGGAGTTGTTTTTATTGATTCATAATCGTTGGCTTGTTAATTCTGCATTGTTGAGTATCGCATTCATTTGGGGGATTACGTTTGTTGTGGTCCAAGAAGCCATAGCAACCATTGATCCATTTTCCTTTAATTTTCTACGATTTGGTTTAGCAGCCGTACTGATTTTTTTCTTTCTATTTTTCATACAGAAAGAAAAGTTTTCTCTTAAAATGCTCATCACTGAATTTAAAATTGGTTCTTTTCTTGGGTTATTATTGTTTTTAGGATATGCCTTGCAAACCTTTAGTTTATTACACACTACACCAGGGAAATCAGGATTTTTAACAGGTTTGGCCGTTGCACTTGTGCCGATTATTTCATATTTCATCTTACGGCAAAAACCTAG
Organism: Neobacillus cucumis; assembly: GCF_016107705.1. Next base: position 562,160 of record NZ_JAEHGC010000002.1, on the reverse strand, counting down.
CTTTCAAGGAATAATTGGCGTTGTATTAGCTGTTTTTGGACTTTACCTATTGGCGTTTACTGGCATGACAGGAGTAAATATCGGGGATTTGTTAGCACTTTTATGTTCATTTGCTTTTGGTCTCCAGATGGTTTTTACAGGAAAGTTTGCTTCTCAGGCCTCCGTCTTATATCTTGTTTTATCCCAATTAATAACCGTTTCGGTTTTGAGTGGAATTTTTGCATTGTTCTTTGAACCTACGCTTAATGTAACTATTTTGTCACACCCAATGGTGATGATTGCGTTATTGATCACAAGTATTTTTGCAACAGCATTTGCGTACATTGCCCAGACTTTTTTTCAAAAGTCGACCAGTCCTTCAAAGGTGGCTTTAATCTTTTCAATGGAACCTGTTTTTGCTGCACTAGCTGATTATCTTTGGAATGGAACAACTTTGGGAACCCGCTCCATTTTCGGATGCCTATTAATCCTGTTTGGTATGTTATTAGCTGAAATTCCATTCTCGAGGTATTTTCCATTTTTAAAGATAAAAAACCAAAAGGTAAATATGTAAGAAAAAAACCGTTCATGTATTGAACATTTTTTTGAGGTCTTCTTTGCTCATAAAGTTTAGTCATCATCACTAGTTTAAACAAGCTTTTTCGCTGCTCAAATTTTCTATCAAACATAAAAAAAACGGCATCTGCCGTTTTTATCTATTCTTTCATCATCTTACTAAACATAACAGAAGTTGCTGCCATAGCGGTAACAAACAATCCAAGGATAACATAAAGACCGTAATCCATTTTTTCACCTCCGTACGTTGTTTATCCAATTTTTAATTACATCTAAAACAACCATAATTATAACATTCTATTAAACTAAAAACTATTACAAAAATCACATTCAAACCTTACAAGTTGGATTATATTAAACTTCTGTTAGTTTATTCTTACTCGAAAGCAACATTCCGGCCATAAAAATGATTGGAACTAGATTAAGAGCAGCCAAAATTGTTCCTGGAAAATCCGACCCACTCATTAGACCGTGTAAAGTCACAAGGATATACAAAATGGGATTTAGTGCATGCAATTTTTGCCATCTTTGATACCCAATTTTCTTCCGGAATTTTGATGTTAAAAGGGTTAAAATGAAAAAATAAAAGCCAATCGTCCCCATCGCCATTGAAATGGTTTCATATCCGCTGGCAAATGGAATCAACACTTCAGACAGTTTAAATGGGAAATATGAATCAATCAGTAAAATCCCTAAATGTCCACATGTCATAATTAATGACCAATCGGAAAGCACCTCATGGAAATGCAGGATGCCATTTATTTTCTTTTTTCGTTTTTTTTGAACCGTAGAATAAAGTCCGGTTAATGCTGCCAGATATAATAATAGATATGCCACCACTCCAGTTGCTCGTATTGCGTACCATTCAAGAGATTCCATATTATTCGCTTCCTCTCTATTTCCTCATTACAGTTCGATTAGATTAAATATGTGATTTAATCTTGCATGTCAGGTTATTCCTGCAGAATTAATTTATAAAAGTTAACTTAATTAATCCTTAATTTAATTCCATTTACGGAACAAATTCTTGATTAAACCTATACGAATGGGGTTTTCTTTTTTTAAAAAATACACTCAATAATTCCAGTTGCTCTGTTTAGCCCAAATTTAAACAAAAAAAGAGCTGCAGGACAGCTCTTAACTTAAGAAAAATCATCATTTATTTTTCAATATTCCCAAATACTCGATCCAAGGACCAACATCCATCCTGTACCTTTCAGCCATTACCCGTACAATTTGGGATATATGGGTTAAATCATGAACAACCCATGTCGAAAGTAGTTCTCTTACCTTCACCTTACCAAATGCTGGATGTGTGCCAGTTAATTCAAGGTACCTTTCATTTTCAATGAGATTCTTAAGTTTTGTAACATTTTGCTTCCGTAATATACTGAATTCTCGCAACTTTTCCTCAATCGGTCTTTTAGGATTTTCTTTTAAGTGAGAATATCGGTCAAATGGAGGAAATGGTTTACCCTCGCCCTCCTGAAGAATGATCTCCAACCTTGGAATCCAATCATGTTTTTCGCCTTCAATGAGGTGCCCGACCACTTCAGAGATATTCCAGGTTCCTTCACCTTCATTAGATTGCAACCATTCTTTCGATAAACCTGATAAAAAATACTCTAAGGTTTGTGGTGTTCGTTCCAGTACTTCAATGGCTTCATTCAAATTAAAATTCATAAATTACCCCTTCCAATTGGATTAACTAGATTTTCACATTTCAAAAAAGCTATGTCTCTCTACTCTGCAAACTCTAAGGGCAAAATTTTTGTACCACCCTGTTTTCCCTTTTTCTTGTGCAATTTTGTGGGCTGAATTTTCCTTCCATTCTTGAATAGATTCTAAAGAATCCCAATAAGAAACAGTAATCCCTAGTCCTTCGTCTCTTGCACTTTCCATTCCTAGGAATCCATGATGCCCAGAAGCTAATTCTACCATTTTATCCGCCATTTTTGCGTACCCCTTGTCTCCATCCGTCCTCTGGGACGAAAAAATCACTGCGTAATATGGCGGTTCGGGTGTTATTGAAATTCCACTCATCAGTATGCTCCTCCAAAAAGTTTTAATTTACGTTCATTTTTATTCATTGAAAATAAAAAATATCATTCTTTACCATCATTAATATATTTAATGTTTATTAAAGTACTATAATAATTTGATAAATTCAAGATGGATTCAAAAAAGAGGGCTCAAGGCCCCCTTTTTGACGAGTTTTATTTTATAATGTTCAATTTTTGCCCGATATAAATCGGTTGAGTAGGATCGAGATTATTGGCTTTAACGATGGAGTCAATCGTTACCCCGAACTTCTGGGCGATCTTCCAGAGAGAATCTCCCGCAATAACGGTATAAACGATAGTGGATACAGTTGGAAGGGTTACAATATATTTTGCTACATAGCCTTGATCAGAATAATAGGCATCTTTCTTATACTCTACTACATACCAGTCACCGAGAGCAGATACAATTTTGATATCCGTATTCATCGGAAGCAAGAATTTTATATCATACTGCGTCCCGGCATAAGTCCGAACATTGGCGTTTACCCTTGTCTTCCCACTTTCAATCTGAAGAATTTCCTGATTCGAAGGAATCTTGATTAAAGGCTTGGAGACATATCCATTCAACACCGATGTGACCATACTATAAGTTACCTGATACCAATCACCTGTTTCCCCTGTTATCGTAATCTCTGAACCGGCAGGAATGGTCAATAGGATTGGATTTTGTGTGCTTGGTCCTGTGCGCAGGTTTGAATTTTTCACTGTTAAACCGAAACCTTCTGTTATCTGAATGATGTTGTCACGGGCATCATACACATTCGTGTTTCCGGCAAGATCGGTGAGCTTGACAACAAGATGGTAATTGCCCCGAGTTACATTAAAACCACGATTGTTTTTTCCATCCCAATAAAAATAAGATGTACCCTTCAAATGGCGGTCCCATCCGATCGTCTGTACTACAAGGCCACTTTCGTCGACAACGGTAACATTCATATCTGCCGTTTCACTTATGATCACCGGGATTTTAATTTGATTCTTCCCATCCTGAACCGAAAGCTGATTGACAGGTGCCAAATCGATCGTTGCGGTTGGCTTTTCTGTATCTGCCTGGGTTGGTTTTGGTACGGCATACGTATAAAGGAGTTGATTAGATTCTGTTACAAATATGGTGTCTTGGATGACTCCAATTGGTCGTACACCAGGACCGCCAGTAGTGGTCGACAGCTGGATGGTTGATGAAATAAGCTGGCCAGTTGCTGAATTAAAAAATTTGATTTTATTGTAATTCTCCAAAATAATTTTGTCCGATGCGACAACCATTCCCCTTGAGCCTACAACAGTCTGAAGTCCGCCAGCAACAAACTGCTCTGCGTACATCGTCTTCCATTTTTGTGATCCTGTATTTTTATCAATTCCAAAAATATTTTTTTCATCCAAGACAATAAGAGAATCATTCGTCACGGACATTGGCTGTGTAAACATACCCGTAAGACCAAATTTCCATAATGTCCTACCGGTTGCCGGATCAAATGCCCATAAATTTCTTGTATTATCTTTGGCATCCACATAAAGCTTCTCGTCTTTATAGACCGGAGCTCCGTAGATGGATGCACCTGAAGAAAAATCGAATGTCCAAAGAACCGTGCTGCTAGCAGAATCGAATGCGTATAAGCGAACGGTCATTTGAACTGGATTCCGGATAATAGCATACAGCCGGTTACCGCCAACTGCGAATGCTCCATCTATTCTCTCATTGGTTTTAAGCGTATAGTTCCATTTTCTTTGTCCCGTTTTTGCATCTACTGCGACAATCCCCTCAATCATGTTAACATCTCTGGTGTAGTAATATAAGGTATTTTGATCAATTAAAAGCCGGCTGGCAAAGGTATCAATTGTCCAAAGTGTTTGCGGAGCCGCTCCCGTATCCTGTACGGCATACAGTTGATTCATTGTTGAAGCATAGATCACTCCATCTTTTGCGATGAGGTCTAGAAAGGCATCCTTGTTTTCGGTTGAAAAATCCCATTTTTCTTTATAGGTATCCAGGTCGGTTGCTGAAAGGATTTTTTTCTCAATCCGTTCAACAGAATAGAGTTGATTCTGGTCGACACTAAACAGGGATGAAGCATTATTAAATGGATCTTTCTTTAATGTCAAATCTACCGGCACTGTCGCAGTTGAATAATTGGTATTTCCCTGGTCAGCCAAATGCATTGGCCAGTTCCCGTTATCAGCCCTTATGTTCCGGCCCTTAACTTGATCCTCTAATTCAGCTATCCTTTGCCTTAATTGCTGATTTTGGGTTATTAAACTATTTATATAATGCTGATTGAAATGCATCATTTTTGAACATTACACCTCCCTTTTGCACTATTCATTTTATGCATAGGTGCCTACATGGTGAGGTTATTCTTGGTTACGCTTCAGACACAAAATTAAAAGGATGACCGTTTGGAGGTCATCCTACTACAAATCTAGTCTCTTTAAATATGTTTATTCATGGTGACCATTATGTTCATATTCCATATCGTTTTTAGGCAGTTTTTTGGAAACTTGGGATTCTGTACCGGGTTTTACAAGTAAAAATTGCCCCATCATCCCGGAATCTTCATGTTTTAAAAGATGGCAGTGATACATAAGCGGGTGATTAGGGTCGGCATAGTTCGCAAACTCCACAGCAAGCCTCACTGTTGCTCCATTCGGAATAAGCACGGTATCTTTCCTTCCTCTTTCATACTCTGGCGGCTTCTGACCGTTTATATCCAATACTCGGAATGCTGCATCATGAATATGAAAGTTATGAGACGAGCCAAAATTGTCAATTTCCCATATTTCTTTTGCCCCCGCCGGCACAACCTCATCAATTCTGTCCATAACCATCTTTTTGTCATTAATCTTGGACTCCATCGTCATTTTAAACTGACGTAACTTCGCATTCTTTGGAACCTCGATTGGTGGTACGGTAGAAAGCTGGCCGGCTAATGGAGCGGATTCTGTTAATTTAGAAGCTGCATCCATTTTCAACAAATCAAATTCACCATGGTCAATTTCTCCGCCACTGTTATAACTGTGGAGAACAGTTTTCTCACCCGGCTTAAATTCAACAACAATCTCTGCCCGCTCCCCCGGACTTAACTTGAAGCGTTTTAATGTGACCGGCTTCTGTAAAAGTCCGGCATCATTTGCTACAAGTTTAAACGACCTGCCATCCGTAAATCCAAAATTATAGGCTCTTGCATTGGAAGCATTAAGCAGTCGAAAACGCACTTGGCTGGCTGTTATCTTAAGAAATGGGTCATACGTACCATTCACAAGTATTTCATTTCCAAGTGTGCCATAGGTGGTATCGTCTTTCTCTGATAACTGCCCTTCTTTTGTAAACAATTTATCTTGCACAATTAGCGGAATATCATCGACACCATAATTAGATGGCAATTTTTTGGAATCCTTATCATCGATAATAAACATTCCTGCAAGTCCCCGGTACACATGTTGTGCTGTTTTACCATGCACATGAGGATGGTACCAAGTAGTTGCAGCTGGTTGATCAATCGTCCAATGGGGCGACCACGTCTCTCCTGCCTCAATCATCTGATGTGGGCCACCATCCATCACGGCCGGTAATTTCATCCCATGCCAATGTAAAGTGGAAGCCACGTCCAAATGATTTACCACATCAAAGGCTACGTGGTCACCTCGCGAAACCCTGATCGTAGGACCAAGATAGGAACCATTGAGTCCCCATGTTTTCGCCCTTTTCCCTGGTAAAAATTCTGTCGTTCCCGATTGCATGGTTAATTGAAAATGTTTTGTACCGTCCGAACTAATTGTTGGTTTCAGAAGTTGCGGTATTTTTAATGGATGTTCAAAATGTAACTTACCAACATTTGTTACTATTTTATCCCCGCCACATCCAGCCAAACCGAAAACAAGTAGCACCAACAAAGGGATCATTAGTTTAGTATATGTTTTCAACTTTTCCTTTTACTTCCTTTCTACTTCAAACCTCTTAATATTCGAATATAGTGATTAACCATTTAGTTCCTACGAATCTATCATAAACATGAAAAAATAAAAATTCAATACAATAAGCTACCATATAGATTTGAAAAATACCTTCTAAAAGCAGCGCCCGTATAGGTTTTCGTTTGCTATGTTCAATAAGGAAGAAAAAATATTTTTCTACATCCTTTATATCGACATCGTTTTCAAGTTTCACCCATTATATTTTGGGTATAGATAGAAATATAGTGAGGTGAATGACGAATGAAATTCAAAAGATTAATAAAAACTATTTTTCCTGTATTCTTAATTTTTACTTTGTTAATACTGCCATCACCTATGTCACAAGTAAACGCAAAAATGAAGACTCCCAACCATTCTAAAACCGTAAAAGCCGCAACCTATATAACTTCCTTCAAAAAGGTTCATGGTAAATGGGTAGGAAAATTCGATTATATCCAATGGTATTTTGGAAAAGCGGCTGACAGAGAATTTTTAAAAGACTGTAAATGCAGCAAAGATATGGATGGTGCCCCCGATGGATACTGGATTCGAAACGTAAATCCTAGGATACGGACCTTTACCATTTCGAAAAACGCTCAATTTGTCTTACAGACAAGGAATTCTTATCAAGTAAAATGGAACGAAAAAGTGACAAGAAGCCAGTTTATTCGATTTTTGAAACAACGGAATAAAGACCATCAAGTCCCTTTCCATATCGAAATTAGAAAAGGTGTTGTTACGAAAATTACGGAACAATACATTCCTTAACTTTAATGAGATAACATGTATTGGCTCCCCCTCAAGAGTGTGCAGATTGAGGAGGAGCCATATTTCAATAAGATCCCCTAGCGTCTCCACCTAAACCTTTTATTATGGTTCTTCCCAGAGATAGGAATAAATATGATTAATAATAAGGCACCAAAACCTCTTCTTTGCCTTGTTAAACTATCCCATTTATTCTTATTAAAAAGGAGGAAAAAACCCCAGTGTCATATACACCTTTCTTTATTGAAGCAGTTATTTGGTTATTCCCTATCATTTTTATGTTCCATGTATTAGAAGAGATCATAACAGTGGACAGTTTTATGGCCAAATTCAAAAACAAGGTCCCAAGGTCTTTTCTTGCCAAACTTGCATTAAACGTGAAAAAAATGTTGGGTGCGAATTCCTCCCAGTTTTCTATCGCTGTTACATGGATTTTGCTTATTATAACTTTTATCACGTTTAAAACCGCATTCCATATTCCAATGGGGGATAACTTTCTTCTATTTATTGCTGCATTAAATATATTTTTCCTTCAAGCTTTTTCTCATATTGGCCAAACCTTCATTTTACGCGTGTATACGCCTGGTGTGATTACTGCATTCGTAATCGTCATTCCATATTCTCTTCTGACCTATTCTTGCTTGTTTGAATTAGGTCTCATTGATGGACATTTACTATTTAAAAGTATTCCCTTCAGTATGGTAATGGTACCCATTTTTCTTATTGGGAATCTTTTAGGCCGACGATACAATCTTTAATTCATCCATTCTTTCAAGGGATTCATCTTTTTAGGAGATTGTGCCTTTTGTGCAGAAGCCTCTTTTTGTTCGTTTTATAATCAAGCCTTTGATTTTCCGCATACCATAATGTTGAACAAGCATTGACAGGAGGTGAACTTAATGGGTCATCACTGTAACGGTCACTGTCACATTTTTGGAATTTTTCTTGGGTTTTTTACAGGTTTCATTTGGATGCTGTTAGCAGTATTGGGGTACATTTCTGATTTCTTTGGTTTAATTGACTTAGGAAACCTTGGTCATTTTTTCACGATCCTTATTGCGGTAATTGGCTTCCTTGCCTTCTTTGTTTTTGGATTATATGTATTCAAAAGAGCGTGGAGTTGCTGCCGTTGATGATAAAATGATAAAAAACAGTCCCTCTAGAGAGACTGTTTTTTATCTTTATTGCTTACTGTTTATTATAACCATTCCTTGAACGATATTGCTGGGGCGCCCGTGTTGGATACCGTAAAGGAAAACTGAACATATGCACGAGTTTCGTAAAAGGAATGGATGCGAATAAGATAAACGAACAAATGACATGAACCTTAAAAAGAGTGGGGATTCCCAACATCAATTCAGATTTGGGGTGTAAAGTAAACAAACTTCTAAACCATGGCCCAATTGATAAACGGTATTCGTATTCACCGACTGTTGTATTGTAAATGAGGGTCATATAGGTACCTAACCCCGCCACCAGTAACAACCAAATAATGGTGAAGTAGGAACCGCCTGTGGTATGGACGCGAACTCTTGGAGTTGTAAATTTTCGAATGAGCATTAATACTAAACCTATTACCACCATTAGACCAGCAACCCCACCACCTGCAATGGCAAAGAAATGGTACACATGGTCTTCAACTCCAAGTGCATTATAAACCTCCAGTGGGATTAATACGCCCATTACATGCCCTACAAAAGCAAAAATAATCCCATAATGAAAAACAACCGACGCTACTCCCAACCCTTTTTTTTCAAAAATTTCGGTTGACGGAGCTGTCCAACTTTTCCCCCTAAACGCAAAGCGGTAAAAGGTTGCTATGATCAGGATTGTTCCGCATATATAAGGAAATATGGTCCACCAAAAAACAACTTCCATCTCATCCCCTCCTTAGCGATACATCAATGGATATGGCAATTCATCTAGATCTGCTTGCTCCCGGAGTATCTCTAATGCAGAAATTTCGTCCGTCCCAGGAGCCTCGAATACATACATCATCAATACTTCTATTGCCCGTTTGTAAGGGTTATCTTCCGGAAGATTTGATAAAATCCGATTAATAGCGAATGCAACCCTTCGCGAAAGTTTGTCGAATTTTTCATCCTCTGAGGCAACTGCTAAAAATTCCAATAGCATCGGAATGTAATCCACCAATTCCTTTCCGACTGTCTCGAATCCTTCTTCAAAAATAAGTTTTTGCAATTCGATTAGGGCAAAACCGCGTTTTCTGCTGTCCCCTAACTCGTGGGCCGTTAAGTATAGGTTGGTTTTGTCCTTGTAATCAAAGGTTAATACATATAACTCTTGTAACTCCTTTAAAGGCATCTCGTAAAGAGGTTGAAGCCTCTCTACTACCTCTCTTTTTATTTCCTCTGTTGAAATTGCTTCATGAATAAAGGATTCAACAGTCGTTCGTTCATTTAAAAACGTTTCCTCTGGGTAATCCATCATCCGAGCCAAGATGGCTAGAATGGCCTTTTTTTCATTCATTATGCATTTTCACTTCTTTCAAATGGATAGGTTGTCATTCCTTCAGGTGGTGCTAGGTCTTCAATGCTGCATGCTCCCTGTTTATAATGCAAATCATCGATCATTTCACGGCGGCCTGTTGGAATCACAAATCGTTCATTGTATTTGGCAACTGCAAGCAACCTCGCCATATCTTCTAGTTCTTCATTTGTCGTGCTCGCTTCATCAATCAATTTCGTCATTTTCTGCGGATCCACCCCTCCTACTGTTTTGGACCGCATATAGACTCTCATAGCAGCCATTTTGAGCAGAACCTTTCTGATTACAGTGGTATCATTTGCGGTTAATAGCGAAGCTAAATATTCCATTGGAATTCTCATTTGGTCCACAGCAGGAATATAACCTTCCGCACTTAAATCCTGTTCATTTGTGATATGATTCATGATTGGGCTAAGTGGGGGTACATACCATACCATTGGCATCGTTCGATACTCCGGATGCAGAGGCAGTGCAATTTTCCACTTAATCGCCATTTTATAAACCGGTGATTCTTGTGCACTTTGAATCCAATTATAATTGATGCCTTGTTCCTGTGCTTTTTCGATTACTTCCGGATCAAACGGATCAAGGAAGACGGAAAGCTGGGATTCATACAGATCTTTTGGGTCCTCAACGGATGCAGCCTCTTTGACCCGGTCTGCATCATATAAAACCACTCCAATATAGCGAATCCTTCCCACACAGGTTTCCGAACAAACGGTTGGCAATCCTGCTTCCGTACGCGGATAGCAAAAATTACATTTTTCCGCTTTATGTGTATTCCAGTTATAGTACACCTTATGATACGGACACCCATTCATGCAAAAACGCCAACCGCGGCATGAATCTTGGTCTACCAGTACGATCCCGTCTTCGTCTCTCTTATATAAGGCACCTGAAGGACAGGAAGCGACACAGGATGGATTTAAGCAATGCTCACAAATCCGCGGCAGGTACATCATAAAGGTCTTTTCATATTCAGTTTTGATATGCTCCTGAAGTTTTCGAACATTGGGGTCATTTGGGACGGATTCGCTGCCACCGGCTAAATCATCATCCCAATTGGGACCCCATACGGGTTTATCAATATAGTTTCCTGTAATCATCGAACGAGGACGAGCAACAGGAATACTCTCTCCTTTTTTTCGTTTGTGAAGATGTTGAAAATCATATGTCCACGGTTCATAAAATTCGTTTAGGTCTGCCATGTTCGGATTGTAAAAAATATTTGCAAGCTTTGAAAGGGGTCCGCCGGCCCTTAAATGCAATTTCCCATTTCGAAGGACCCAACCGCCTTTATAACGGTCGGTGTTCTCCCATTCTTTTGGATAGCCCACACCAGGTCTGGTTTCGACATTATTAAACCAGACATATTCCATACCCGGCCGGTTTGTCCAAACATTTTTACAAGTGACAGAACAAGTGTGGCAGCCAATACACTTATCAAGGTGCATAACCATCGCCACTTGTGCTTTAATCCTCAAGCCAATCGACCTCCTTCAACGGTCGGATAATCGTCATCGTATCCCTTTGACTACCGGTTGGTCCATAATAATTAAATCCATAGCTTAATTGCGAATAGCCGCCAATCATATGTGTCGCTTTAGGATAAATTCTGGTGACACTGTTATGGGTTCCTCCGCGATTTTTGTTAATGGTGTTTCCCGGAACTCCCATATGGCGGTCTTGTGCGTGGTACATGTAAACCGCTCCTCGCGGCATCCGGTACGTTAGTACCGCTCTTGCCACCACAACCCCATTACGGTTATACATTTCAATCCAGTCATTATCTTTAATCCCGATTGAAGCCGCATCTTCCTCATTCATCCATACTACCTGCCAGCCGCGAAATAACTGAACCATATTATTCGTGTCGGTAAACATGGTGTGAATGCCCCATTTTTGATGTGGAGTCATATAACGGAGCGTAATAGATTTTCCGTTGTTTTCGACTTCTTTTTCACCTTTAATAAACGCCCCTTTGGTTATCGGAGGGATATATAAAGGAAAGCCCTCTCCAAAATCAAGCATGACTTCATGGTCGAGATAAAAACTTTGTCTCCCTGTAAGGGTATGCCACGGAATATTAAATTCTTTATTTACAGTAAATGGAGAGTACCGGCGATTATCGTTTTCCAAACCGCTCCAGACAGGTGTAGAGATTGCGGGCCTTGGCTGGACGGTTAAGGCATCTAAGGTATAATCCTCTTCCTCGCGCCCTTCAGAGATGTGCTTCAGTTTTTTGCCTGTCTTTTCCTCCATCGATTTCCAGCCTTCAACCGCTCTTTTCCCATTCGTTGCTCCTGACATTAAAAGAATCGCATTGATCGCTTTTTTATCAGAATAAAGATCAGGAAAGCCTTTTCCAATGCCTACATGTTTGGAAGGCCCTAGCCGGTCGAGTAATTCTTTATAAACTTTATCTCCAGGGATCTTCACCCCTTTTGTACCATAGCCATTTTTAATATTTGGTCCAACGGTAATCCACATATCATATACATTTGGATAATCCCGTTTAACGAAATTAAAGTTAGGAAGGGTTTTACCCGGGATTGCCTCGACTTCCCCTTTCCGCCAGTCCTTCACTTTACCAAATGGTTGGGCAATTTCATTGATCGTATCATGTGCAAGAGGTGACAGCACAAGATCCTCCTGGGCTGGGAGGTATTTTTTGGCCAACTCTGAAAAGCTTTTAGCAATTTCCCTGAAGGCATCCCAGTCACTTCGCGTCTCCCATGGGGAGGTAATTGCTGCATTAAATGGATGCACAAACGGATGTAAATCGGTACTGCTAATGTCGTACTTTTCATACCAAGTTGCTGCCGGTAAAATGACATCGGAGAATAGCCCAGAACTTGTCATTCTGAAATCCATGCTGACAAACAGGTCCGTTTTCCCTTCAGGCGGCTTTTCGGAGAGCTTAATATCTTCAGGCTGCCAGGAGCTTTCAGTATCTCCTAATACAGAATCCTTTGAGCCGATTAAATGTTTGACAAAATACTCATGACCCTTTCCGCTATCACCTAATAGATTGGAGCGCCAATTGAAAAAGACACGCGGGAAGTTTCGAGGATCATTTGGATTTTCAATCGCAAAATCTAGTTTCCCATCTACTAGTTGTTTCGTAATATCTTTTATTACTGCTTGGTCATCCTGATTGTGTGACCGGGCCTCTTTTACCACATCCAATGAATTTTGCGATAGTTGCGGGAAGCTTGGCAGCCATCCTAATCGAGCAGAGAGCGCATTGAAATCAGCAGGGTGCATATTGGAATATTGACTGCCCCATTCTGTTTCACTCTCTCCTTTTTCATACTCATAGCGGAATTGTTCGGTGGCAAAATAAAAGAAGGAAGTTCCATTCATAAACCTTGGAGCTTTCACCCAGTCATTCGCAAAAGCAATTTGTGAAAAACCTTCTAATGGGCGTACCTTTTCCTGCCCGACATAATGTGCCCAGCCTCCGCCGTTGACTCCTTGAGAACCCGTTAACAGTACAAGGTTTAAGATCGATCGATAAATTTGATCACTATGATACCAATGATTCGTGCCGCCTCCCATTGCAATCATCGATTTCCCTTTTGTTAAGGCTGCATTTTCTGCAAATTCTCTGGCAACTTGAATGACATGTGCCCGGTTCACACCGGTAATGCTCTCTTGCCATGCAGGTGTATAGGGTCTTTGTTCGTCATTATAACCAGATGGGTATTCGCCTTTTAAACCTCGATTGATCCCTGTATGGGCCAACATCAAATCATAAACAGTGGTAATGATTAATTCGTTCCCAGATTTGTCTTTTATTTTTTTAATAGGGACTTCTCGTTTAACCAATCCGCCTTCTTTTTCACCGAAATACGGAAATTCAACCATTGCTTTTTCATCAGAATCATCTAAAAAACTCATTCTTGGATTAATATTGTATAAATCTAAATTCCACTGATTCCCCTTATCCCACCGAAACCCTTCGCTGCCGTTTGGAATTGCAAAATTATCGGTAGTTTCGTCCCAGACAACAGTTTTCCATTCACCAAGCTCCTCTTGGTCAGAAAGATCTGATGCCCGTAAGAAACGGTCAGACCGGTAATTTTCATTCTTTTTGTTTAATGTAATTAAAAAAGGTAAATCTGTATATTGTTTGGCATACTCCAAAAAGTAAGGAGTTTCTTTATCCACATAAAATTCCTTTAAAATTACATGAGTCATGGCCATAGCAAGAGCCCCATCGGTTCCTTCTTTCGCAGGTAACCATAAATCTGCAAACTTTTCGTATTCTGCGTAGTCTGGGCTAACACCCACAACTTTTGTTCCGTTGTATCTGGACTCGACCATAAAATGGGCATCTGGTGTTCTGGTTTGAGGAATATTCGTTCCCCAAATAATAAAGTATTTCGTGTTATACCAATCTCCACTCTCCGGTACATCTGTTTGGTCGCCCCAAACCTGTGGAGACGCAGGCGGTAGGTCAGCATACCAATCATAGAAACTTAAAATAGTCCCACCAATCAACGATAAAAATCTTGTTCCTCCAGAATAGCTAACCATCGACATCGCTGGTATTGGGCTGAATCCGACAATTCGGTCTGGACCATATTTTTTAATCGTATAAATACTCGCCGCAGCAATCATTTCACAAATCTCTTTCCATGTTCCCCGAACAAACCCGCCCTTGCCCCGTGCTTTCACGTATTGTTCATGTTTTTCTGGATTCGAAACGATATTTTCCCACGCCTGTACAGGGTTGTCAGCTTTGCCCAATTCTTCTTTCCATAAAGCATAGAGGTCTCCGCGGATATAGGGATGCTTTACCCGTGTTGGACTATATGTATACCAGGAGAAACTCGCACCACGAGGACATCCTCTTGGTTCATATTCAGGAAAATCATCACCCGTTGACGGATAGTCGGTTTGTTGGGTTTCCCACGTGATAATGCCGTCTTTCACATGGATTTTCCAACTGCACGATCCTGTACAATTCACTCCGTGAGTGGACCGGACTACCTTATCATGACCCCAACGGCCACGGTAAGCCGATTCCCAATCCCGCGACCGCGGGTTTTCCTCTGTCCACCCATCATTAATGCGCTCCCCTCGGACGAGATGCTTAAGAGAATGAAATAAATTATTTTTGTGTTTTTCCATCGAGGCCATCTCTTCCTTTCATCCGATCTCTTAAAGGGTTAAAGTCTTCACCCAATAATCGAAAAGAGTCTCTACCTTCATTAAAATCTTCCAAAAAAACATCCCAATTTGCTGCATTTGCAGCTGATAGAATGAGTCGTTGCAGCGAATTCATATCATCAATTCCGTAAATGTTCTCAATCATTTCACCCGGAATAGATCCGAATCTCATCCGCAGCACAGCAATTAAATCTTCTCGGTCATCAACGAGTAGGGCATCATCTTGAAATGAAAACAAACGACTTTCAACTCCTTTTAGGGCTTTATCATTTTATAGTAATCTGCAATTAACAAAGACTTACATTGATCTGCAGCCCTTTCAAAAAAATGGGTCACCCCTTCATCAGGCTCTGCCACCTGGTTAAAGGTGAAATGTTGTGTGATAGATTGAGAAAAATCAGTAGAAAACTTTAATGAAACTTCATACCCATTCTCTACTTTCAAAGAGGTAGCATGAACATCATAGGGATGTAGATGATAGGTTGAAAAGATTTCAACCATTTTGGTATATAATTCTGGGGCCGCATAACGTAATAATTTTTCTTCAAGCAATATCTTCACCTTTTTCCATTACTTTCTTGTCGTAGCTTTCGTTATTTGTTAGTAGTTTATTCATTTCATCTTCATTATGGATGGAGTCCACGATAATTAAGGAATCAAGTAAAGAGATCATTCTGTCATCAATTTCATCCTGAATCAGCAGGTTCCTCATTTGTTCTACGATTCTACGCATAAGATCGTGATCACGAGTGAGCTGGATGATAAGCTGGCGTAAATAAGGCTTCTCCTCTTCCATTTCCTTATATAAGCCTTCCTCTTCCGATTCAGCATGCTGTAATGTTCGGGATTCCCAATGCTCAATGGTTACCTCGGCTACTTTTAGGGCTTTTTCCTTTTGTTCATCCTTTAGACATTTATACAATAAAGTACGCAATTCTTTTGCTTCATTTAACGCTGATTCATGAATGGAGGTGTGGGCATCCTGTTTTCTTAAACTAGGTCCTGACAATTCGATTCATCCTTTCTTGTAGATATTGAATTCTTACCATTAGTAAGCCTTTCCAACGGATTTTTCTCTAAACACTCTGTCCAGTAAATTATTTTATGTGATTGGAAATGTTGAAATGTCCCTAAAAACAAAATAAAGGACATTTCTAGTGACTTCGAGCCAAGAAATGTCCCACAAAAATAGAATAAACAAATATAAAAGGCACAGTTTTTTATGAACTTGTGCCTTTAATCATTCTTATTTAATTCATAAAGCAAAAAAATTTCGATTGTTCCTCAATCTTAGATTGAGATTTTATGGTCCAACTTTCACTTTTTTTCCATTACCGCAAAGTAATTATTTTCACTATCTGCAAAATTGAATACTCTGCCTGTAGGCATGTTTACGATTTCCCCGACTGTAACGTTTTTATTTGTTAAGTCATTATGTAATTCTTCGAAATTATTTGAGAAGAAGAGTAAAGAAGGTGTACCCAAATTTAATTCAGGCTGCATTTTAGAAATGAGTTCTTTATTGTGGAGAACAATGCTAGTCTCTGCTCCATTTGTCGGGGCGATTTCAATCCATCTCATCCCTTGACCGTTATCTTGCTCCGAAATCACATTGAATCCTACTTTTTCTGTCCAAAATTTTACCGCCTCATCTTGATTGTTTACATACAACATAATTTGACCAACTATATTTATCAATAAAATCACTCCTCAATATCATTTAATGGAATTATAAACCATTCTCACATGAAAAAAAACACTAAAATAAAACACGTTAAGTTGTAATCGATTTTATTTACTTAGAGATAGAAATTTTATTTAAAGGAAATGTATTAAAAACTGATCACCATATGCAGGAAACCTAAAACGTTTAGAGAATTTATTTATTACATCTTTTTACAACAGATTGGAGCAAGGAAATGCTAGAAGTTAGATTAATCCCTTCAGAAATGACTTACAGTCTTAGACATATTGTTCTTCGTCCCCACCAGACAATGGAAGACTGCAAATATGATACAGACCATGAAGAAGATGCTTTCCATGTTGGAGCCTTTCATCGAGAAAAGCTCATCAGTATTGCCTCCTTTTGTGTCGAGAACAATCCTGATTTTTTGATTGAAAGGCAATACCGCTTAAGAGCAATGGCGACACTTGAGGAGAACCGAAAGTTAGGCGCAGGAAGAGCTGTAGTGAGCTATGCTGAAAATTTGCTTAAAAAACAAGGTATTGCCCTTTTATGGTGCAAAGGGAGAACGAGTGTGCAGGAATACTATATGAGATTGGGATTTGAAGCACATGGTGACGTTTTTGAATACCCGCCTATCGGGCCACATATTGTAATGTATAAAAAACTTGTATAAACAAAAAGGGGCTACCCTGGGTGGCCATCTTCATTGTCTCAGCCCCTTCTCTCCCGCTTTCTTTCAATTGTAATTAAATAGAACATAATTTATAGTGAATCGTTGTACCTCTCTATCTCTTATATTGTCAAACCATTATTAACCGGGATAATTACTTCAATAATGCTTCCCTTGTCATCGCTCCAAATATGAACGCTTCCATTATGATTTTCGATAATTTGCTTCGAAATCATAATACCGAGTCCTGTACCATTCTCCTTTGTTGTAAAAAATGGTTCCCCAATCCGTTTTAAAATATGATGCGGGATCCCCCTCCCGGTATCTTTAAAAAAGATCTTCACCTTATCTTCACTATATTGTTTGATTTCAATTGTGATACTTCCTCCATCAGGCATTGCTTCAATCGCATTTTTTAAAAAGTTAATAAATACTTGCTTCAACTGGTTTTTATCACAATTAATGGTGAGATCCTTACATTCATTCACGATTTCGATCAAAATATTATTCATGATGGCGTGCGTGTCTATTAATGTTTTAACATCATTGATTAATATCTGAATATTTTCATTTTCAAATTTCAAATCTTGCGGTTTAGCAAGAACCAATAACTCACTGAGGATTAGTTCAATTCTTTCCATCTCAGATTGAATGATTTCAAAGTACGTTTTATTCTTAACCTGCGCCTCCATTAGCTGGAGAAAACCTTTAATGGCAGTGAGAGGATTTCGAACCTCATGAGCGATTCCAGCAGCTAACTGTCCCGCGATCGTTAATTTTTCCGAATTACGCAAGAGCTCCTGTGTCTTTTTCTTTTCGGTAACATCCCGAATAATAATATGCTGAGCTGACTGCTTTTGAAAAAAGGTAGGAATGCCTTTTACTTCACCATCAAAGGTACTTCCATCAAAACGGATGATTTTATAGGGCTTAAATTCAGTTCTATTCCCGTCCACAATACTTTTGATTCTTTTTTTCGCTTCCTGATGATCCTCTGGATGGATGAAATCTAAGAGGGATCTTGAAATGAAGTTCTCCATGCGTTCAGGACCTAATAAACTGATCCCCGTTTCATTTATGAACAGGATTTTCTCATCCTTGGCGATAATCACCGCATCTGGGGAATGTTCAACTAAATCCCGAAAGGCTTTTTTCCTGCTCCATAACTCTTCTTCGGCTTGCTTTCTCTCCGTTATATCCCGGATAACACTGACTATTTCAATGATATTTTTCGTATCATGGTCCACGATGGGATTACAAATCGATTCAATCCAAACAAAACTACCGTCTTTTTTGACGTACCGATATGAGCCTCTGCTATCTTCAAGCAACGCAATTACCTTTTCACGTTCCTGAAAAGCCTTTTCCTTGTCTTCAGGATGTAACAATACCGAGAAATGTTGACCAATGATCTCATCTGCCTTAAACCCAAGTATCTTTTCACAGGAAGGGGAAACATAATGAATTTTTCCCATTAAATTTGTGGTTAGGATAATATCCAAAATATGATCGGTCATGACACGGTGAAATTCTTCAATTCTTCTAACCTCTGATTTTTCCTTTTTAACTTGGGTAATATCTTTCACGGATGCGTATACTCCAACCACTTTATCATTGGCAGATACCGGTATATTGGTTATATTTAAATCAATCAATTTCACTTGTTTCGTCATCATTACACAATCAAAGTTTTGGACCTGACCGAATGAAGCTTTATGAAAATAGTGAAAAACCTTATCCAAACTTTCAATCGGAAACAGCCTTTGGAGCTTCAATTCGATCGATTCTTCAGCCGTATAGTTTGATAGTTTCTCAAAGGCTGGATTTACTTGAACAATTTGGCCTTCTAAATCGAAAATGACAATTGCATCCTTATTCTCTTTAAACAAAGTTTGGTTACTGTTCATTTTTTCGTTTACATATTTTTTTAATAATTGCCTCTTTTCACTTTTGATTGCTTCCACGGGACTGTTCATCTCTCTCTATCAGTTCCTTTCCCTATAATTAGATAAAAAAAGCCAAGATGAGTTATATCCCCATCTTGGCTTGTGTTTAGCTCAAATAATTTTGTCTAACTCACTTCTGCCTTTATGCTTTTGGTAATAAGATGAGCACGATGGCACTCTTATCCAGATTAAAATCCCAATCCACAAAAATATCATTTACTTTTGTTTTAAGTATGGCTTCAAAATGATTGCTATTATGTAATAATCTTTTTTCAAGATTTCGTTTTGCTAATCTGAGGGTTTCGGAACTACCCAAGCGAATTAATTCCCTTTCGATGGATACGAGTATTCCTTTTCGAATGACTACCAAAGTTCTTTGGTTTAAAAGGAATGATTCCACTTCATCCGGTCCTTTTTGAGCCTGAATACTAATTCTTTTAATTTCTTCGTGAAGATGCTCTTTTCCTTCGTATGAATCATTTATGATTTCGGCTTGTTCTGTTAGAGAAGCACTTTTGCCAATGAAGACACCACTTTTATTGTGAAGTCCCCAATCGTAGTAAAATTCCCTAATTTCCATCCCGGTTAGGATTTTAATATAAGCCTTAAACTCAGGAATGAGTGTTTGCATTAGCATATCCCTTGTCTTTTGAACAATCGCTTCCTGATCCTGCGCTAACAAAACATTTTCAGATGGAGTAAGGAAGTTTCGTAAATAAACCGTCAATATCGACTGATTATAGGAAACAAATACCGACTCAGGCCCTTTTCCGAAATTTTCCCGTAAAGTTCTTCCAATATAACTTGCCAGCTCCATTTGCACCTGTTTGTTTTCCAAACCTGCTCATCCTTTATATAGATAAAAGCTTTATTTCTTTTATCCTAATTTTTATTTTATATTTCCAAATCTTGAATTTCAATACTACTTATTTACTATATACTCTCTTAATTTTCCTGCCTAACCTTTTTTTGCAATATCCCTCTTATTGCTGTCCCCACGATTAAGCCAGGAATTACACATAGTATGGGTAACCAAACTGGCCCTAGTAATTCCCCAAATAATTTAAAGTTTGAAGAATAAATACACCCTACCGTTACAAAATATGCTGCCATTACAAATGGGAAAAACGAATGTCTTTCCGTTCCTCCCCCAGCATCTCTGAAGGAATCCCACATTGCAAAGAAGTACAAACAGGGGTAAAACATCAACCACTGATAATCTGCTTGTGCAATTGCATTTTCGATGTCACCATGAAAACTTAATCTAATAATTTCGTTAAAATGAGCTTTTACATTTACAATAAATTCTAAAATGATAAAGAGGAGGCCTTTTAGGTATTTGCCATTAATTAATTGCCCAAAGCCCGGTAAGGCAATACTCCAAAATAACGCTTCTTTCGGATTCTCCACATTCTTCTAACCCCTTGAGTTTTCTTTTCGATTTGGTGCTGAGGGTGGTTTTTCAAGCCAGCCATATTTGATATTAATATTTGTTATTACTATCTCCCTCAACCTCCTAAAATATGTAAACTCCTTTTTCCGATAAAATAATGTTATTTCATAAAGTCGATATGTTCGCCATGAAAATAAGGTCGTTTGGAAACTCATTAGCAGTAAACGGGAGAAGAGATATAGGATTGTTATATGGAAGAACACTCATAAACATTGGCTTATTTGTTGATGACGGTGCAAATATCTTAATCGATAAAGGTTGGATGGAATCACCGCCAAAAGCATATGACAGAGCTTAATTCAAGAAAAAAAGGCCGATACGGCCTTTTCTAATTTTAATACCAATGGGCTTTTAATTAATAAAAGCAAACTGCTCCAATGATGATTAAAAGAATAAACAATACAACGATTAAAGCAAAGCCGCCGCCTGCTCCAAAACCACCATATCCATAACCGCCGCAGCCTCCAAATCCACCGTAACCATACATATTTATTCCACCTTTCTTAAATTTTTATTTTTTAATAAAAACCGCCGTATCCTCCGCCGATAAACGACGCTCCAATTATAATAAGAAGGATAAACAATACAACGATCAATGCAAAACCTCCACCAGCTCCTGCACCATCCATTACTAAGACCTCCCTTCTTTAACACAATATATACTATGTAAAAGTCCGGATTTTGGCAGGGCTTGTTTGTTTTGGTGTTTACCTCTCACTGAAAATTAAAAAAAGCGGGGAGCATCCCCGCTTTTTCAACCATTAAAATTTAGAATGATAGTTTTCGATTTCCCATGTGTGAACAGCCGTACGGTAGCTATCCCATTCTGCTTTTTTCATAGAAACATATTCGTTGTAGACATGTTCGCCAAGGGTATTAGCAGCAATTTCGCCAGCTTCTAATGCACTCACCGCTTCTGCCAAGCTGCCAGGAAGGCTGTCAATTCCCATGAACGCTCTTGTTTCTTCCGTCATATGGAAAATATCCTCATTAATAGGAGCCGGTACTTCTAATTCATTTTCCATCCCGTCTAAGCCTGCAGATGCAATCACGGCAAATGTTAAATATGGATTGGATGATGGATCTGGACAACGTAATTCTACTCGTGTGGCCAGACCTCTTTTAGCTGGGATACGAATCAATGCTGAACGGTTCGAAGTAGACCAGGCAATATAACAAGGTGCTTCATAACCAGGAACTAAGCGCTTGTATGAGTTCACAAGCGGGTTGGTCACGGCTGTAAAACTCTTCACGTTTTCCAAAATACCCGCAATAAATTGGTATGCTTTTTCTGATAATTGTAACTCATCCGTCTCATCAAAGAATGCATTTCCGTTTTCATTGAAGAGGGACATATTGACATGCATTCCAGAACCGTTGATTCCAAAAACTGGTTTCGGCATAAAGGTAGCGTGTAAACCAAATTTCTTCGCCACCGTTTTTACAACCCATTTGTACGTAGTGGAAAGGTCTGCAGCCGTTAAAATATCCGCATATTTAAAATTGATCTCATGCTGCCCTTCCGCCACTTCATGGTGAGAAGCTTCAATCGTAAAGCCCATCGCTTTTAAGGCACGGTAGATTTCTAAACGAACGCGCTCGCCAAGATCGTGTGGAGATGGCTCAAAATAGCCTGCTTTATCACCAAGTTCTTGGGTAGCATACCCGTTTTCATCTGTTTTAAAAAGGAAAAATTCTAATTCCGGTCCTACTGAAATCGTATACCCTTTTTCAGCTGCACGATCAACAGTTTTTTTCAAAACATTTCTTGTATCTCCCTCATAAGGCGTTCCATCTGGGTTCTTTACCGAGCATAAGAAACGAGCTTCTGAATACCCCTCTTCAACCGTCCAAGGAAGAACTGCAAATGTATTAAGATCTGGCTGAAGATAAAGGTCGGATTTATTAATCGGCGAAAAACCTTTAATCGAAGAACCATCAAACATCATTTTTCCTTCTACTACATCCTCAAGCTGCTCTGTTGTTACGGTTACGTGTTTTAAGATCCCTTCGATATCGACAAATTGTAAATGTAATAGTTCAACAGATTTTTCTGAAATAGTTTCTTTAATTTGTTCAAAAATAGCAGTTGCCGTTGGTGTTTTTGAAATAAGCGTTTCAGTCATGTCACATTACCCCTCATTCTTATGTTATATTTCCTCACATCTGATATTTTTGATTATAGTCAAAAAAATATCCTTTGACAATATTTTTTTGAATATTTTTTGAATATTTATAGTATTTTTTCAGAAAGCGTTTTCATTCAGAGTGATAAATTAAGGATTTCGGACCTTTTATTTTAAAGATAAATCTTATAAATATACAATTATATGCATTTATATTGTTTTAGTCTTGAATTCTTTCACTTTGAATATCTTTATTTGAGGGCTTTTTATTTGTAATCTCGTTTTATTCATCATTATTCAAAAAATAAGGAGGTAACGGATGAAAGCTATTGTTTACAAGCAATATGGCCCGCCTGATGTCCTTAAATTAACGGAAGTGGACAAACCGGTTCCTGAGGATCATGAAGTACTGGTAAAAATTCATGCAACATCCGTTAATTTTGGAAACTTGGTTCTTTTAAAAGGCGAACCTTTCTTAGCTCGCTTTGCCTTCGGGCTCTTAAAACCAAAATACCCCATACCCGGAGGTGACATAGCAGGACAGGTTGAAGCAGTTGGAAAAAATGTTAAGGAGTTTCAGCCTGGTGATGCTGTATTCGCAGACTTATCCGGTTGCGGCTGGGGTGGTTATGCTGAATATGTAGCTATCCCCGAACAGACAGTAGTATTAAAACCAGCCAATTTGTCCTTTGAAGAAGCAGCTGCTGTACCAATGGCTGGTGTAACGGCCCTCCAGGCAATACGGGATAAGGGAAAAATACAGGCAGGACAAAAAGTATTGATTTATGGAGCCTCCGGTGGTGTCGGTACTTTCGCCGTACAGCTCGCCAAAGCATATGGGGCCGAGGTCACGGGTGTGTGCAGTACAAGAAATTTAGACATTTTACGATCGATTGGAGCGGATCATGTAATTGATTATAAAAAAGAAGACTTTACTAAAAGGCATCAGCAATATGACCTAATTTTGGGTGTGAATGGTTCTCATCCGATTACCGCATATAAGCGTGTCTTAAGTCCAAATGGGATTTTTGTGCATGTTGGAGGTTCAGGTACTCAAATGTTTCAAGCCATGGTACTGGGACCTTGGATTTCGATGACTAGCAAAAAGAAAATGAGTACCTTTTTACAGAGAGCTAATCAACAAGATTTGATTTATTTGAAAGAACTTCTTGAAACCGGCCAAGTAAAACCTGTTATCGATCGGTGCTATAAATTGAATGAAGTGCATGAAGCTTTCAAGTATTTTTCTGAAGGGCATGCACAAGGAAAAGTTGTCCTTACCGTATAAATAAAAGGTAGTGATAAAGTTTCCTTTATAAAAATTTACACTGCAAATTCATTTGTGGTGTTTTTTTGTTTTTAACCTTTGGCACTATTAAAGCTTTGATTCCAGATTCCTATCCCCTTTTCGATCACCTAATGCGCCGAGTCCTCATTTTTCTTCGATTGAGTGGTCATAATAATGGAATAAGTTCTTCATATATAAAGATCAGATTGGAGGCAGATACTTTGAACCATACCTGGCTTTCTTTGTTACCATTTATAATCGTCATTTCCATGTCTATTTGGCTGAAAAATATCCTGCCTGGTCTTATCCTTGGTTTGCTAGTGGGGTCATTGATTTTTAAAGCTGATTTATTAGCTGGAGTTTATCAAACAGTATCCTATATTGTGACAACCTTATCCGCTGGAAATAATATTAAAATCATTGGATTTCTATATTTATTTGGCGGATTGGTAGGGATGATGAACATTTCCGGAGGCATAAAGGGTTTTTCAGAATGGGTTGGGAATAAAATTCAAACAGAGCGTGGTCTGCTAGGTCTGATTTGGTTTACCCTCCTTTTTACGTTTATGATGCCGATGTTTCGGATTATGATGATTGGTCCGATTGTTAAATCCCTGATTAAAAAAATGAATTTGCCAAAGCAAAAGGTCGGTATGACGATGGATATTTCAACAGAATCAGTGATTGTCCTTTTACCGGTTGCTACGGCATTTGTTGGTTTCATGGTGTCATTAGTGGAAGGCAATATAGGTAAGCTTCATTTAGGCATGTCCTCCTATCATGTCTTCTTACTTAGTATCTTGTTTAATTTTTTTGCGATTGTGATGTTAATCATCGGGATTGTCCTAACCTTCTGGACTCCAGCGAACAAAACATCTCTTCTTAACCTAAAACAAGAACAGTTAGACGAGGAAGAGAATGACCTGCACCGGAGTGGAATTAAAAGAGAATTATCTATGGTAAAAGCTCAACCATGGAATTTGATTTTCCCCGTCTTTTTACTTCTTGGATTATCATTATTTCTCTTGTGGCAAAACGGTATAGCTAAAGGTGCCCATACAATTTTTGAAGCTTTTTCGATGGCCGATGCTACTTTTGTGATGTTATTAGCCGTTTTCATCACCCTTGTTTTATCCTTTGTTTTTTACATAGTGAGACGGCAGAAATTAGACGAAATCTTGTACCATTTTTTTGATGGTGGAAACCAAATGATGGAGGCCATCACGTTGCTTGTCCTCATCTGGTCATTAACTTTATTGGCGGAAGATCTTGGTTTTTCAAAATTTATTAGTTCCACTTTAGGTTCCTTTTTACCCGCCTTTCTGACCCCAGTTACAATCTTTGTGCTGGGATCAATTGTCGGTTACTTTATTGGATCTTCTTGGGGAACATGGGGATTATTCATGCCTCTAGGGATGTCATTAGCGGTTTCAACAGGGGCCTCTATTCCATTAACCGTAGGTGCTGTTTTTGCAAGTGGAGCTTTTGGCGCTTTAACCTCACCACTTGGAGATACCACCATTACAACTGCTACAATTTTAGATATGTCACTTATCGACTATGCCCGTTTTAAATTAAAGGTTGCGGCTATTGGAGGAGTCATTTCAATTGTTTTATATACGATTTGCGGGTTTTTTGTTTCTTGATTCGTTTTTTGTGAGCAAATTTTTAAGAATTGACCAGATTAAATTGTTGGGTATATTGGGAAATATTAGTATTCCATAAAAGTTTGACTATTTCCTTGTAACATTATTGTAATAAATGGGATGTTGCGCTTAAAGCACATCCTATTGGGCTTTTTCTTAGATAGCATTCCTTAAAAACACTATATTTCAGATTATTCCGCCAATTGCGAAATACTATCGCAATATACTTGCCATGCTTGTAATGGTTTTAACATCCTCCTGTTCTTTTTATAAGCAAAATTCATGTTACGCTTATGAAAACTTAGCGGACAAAGAACAGGGAGGGTAAAAAAATGCTAAACAAAGTGAAAACATTTATGGCGGCAGTAGTACTCTCAGGAACTGTAAGTGCTAATGTACATGCTGCAACGGTTACCGTACAAGAAGGAGATACTCTTTCCAATCTCGCTAGCGAAAATCATACAAAGGTAGAAAACATCCGGATGTTGAATCATCTTACTTCAGATTTTATTTATCCAGGTGAAAGACTTGAAATCGCACCTGAAAAACATTATACCGTAAAAAAAGATGAAACATTATTAGATATCGCCAAAAAACACCATGTGAGTGTTTCACAAATAAAGGAATGGAACCATTTAATTTCGGATCTTATCCATCCTGGATTAGATTTAATTATCTTTGAAGATGTTTCTAAAACAAGCACAAAAAAGCAGGAAACATCTGAAGAGGAGAAACAAGATCATGAGGAATTAAAAGATAAAGCAACATCGCATCCTAAGAAACAGGCTTCCAAGCAACGTGAAGAAAAAGTAAAGGCTGCTAAGCAAATTACCGTGAGGGCCACCGCTTATACGGCTTCATGTGAAGGATGTTCTGGAATCACAAAAACTGGAGTTAACATCAAAGCAAACCCGAATGCAAAAGTCATCGCAGTGGATCCAAATGTTATCCCTTTGGGCAGTAAGGTTTATGTTGAGGGGTTCGGAGAAGCGACAGCTGCCGATACGGGCAGTGCCATTAAAGGAAATCGGATTGATATCTTTATACCATCTGAAGAAGATGCCATTGATTTTGGCGTAAAACAATTAAAGGTAACCATATTAAACTAGTAATCATTTAATTTATAAAAAATTAAGGGCTTCTCCATTTTATCTTGGAGAAGCCCTTAACTATGTTATATGGCTTTTGCAATGAAAATTTATTTATTCAATTTCTACTTTTTATTAATTCGGTCCCATAAGAATTGTCGATTGCACAAAGCCAATCACCTTTTTTATTTTTCTTAAATACATAGGTTGCTCTTCTATCCATGGAAAATTCCGATTCGTTTTTATCGGTATCAAGCAGGGTTTGGGAAATAACTAACGCAGTGTCCCCCGCCTCTAAAATGATCATCTCACCTTGAGTTGGTACTAGGCTATTATTGAAGTATTTTGAAATGGCAATAAATGCTTTTTTGATTTCTTCTTTACCTCGTGCAATCATGCCAGGTTTTACAACCAGAATAGCATCATTCGTATAGTATTTCATCAACGTATCAAAATCTTCTTGCTTTATAGCAAGGTCACATTTGTTGATTATTTCTTTTATTTCCTGTTCCATTCTATTCCCTCCCCAGATATCGATATTTCTATAATTTACCGTGCTTACTCATTTCTAGCAAGCTAGATATTTACTATTTTTCTACAAAAAACTAGACAACTTAGTTGTTATCTGTCGTTAGGTGCAAAATAATCTCTATTCAAAAAGAAATCTGCTGAGATATGTAGATAAGTTTTTTATGGTATTGGCAGGAAAAACGGTCTCCTTTCCCAAAATACTAAAAAAGGCAAAATTGATGTCTATTGAATAAGTTGAAAGGATGGTCGATGTCCGTGACAAAAGATTACACCCTACAACAACTCGCAGAAGGTTTACCAAAATCACTATTAAATGCATCAGACAAAGAATTGGAAGGATTTCAACTGATTATTGATGAAACAATTAGATTGAGAGAGGGCCATCGAAATTTACAAAAACTGATTAAAACCTTTGCCACTTCACAAATTCAACGCACATAATGGAAACAAGGGAGATGAAGGCAACTTGCTTGTTATTTTCCCACTGCATATTCTAAGATAATAAAACAGCTCTCATAATTTGAGAGCCGTTTTATTTTCTAAGGGAAAAAACCTTTCTTCTTGTAGATGGGTTTCTTTTATTTTAGATGTGCACGCAGTCCCAATCCGTGCTCCTGTATCCCCTC
The DNA here is from genome assembly GCF_016107705.1 of Neobacillus cucumis. The sequence goes on along the minus strand of NZ_JAEHGC010000002.1, from coordinate 534,082 downwards.
GACCACGAGTTTAGCTATCGCCTTTGCACCTTTATCCTGAAAATGTGTATTGTCCTGTACTCCTCTCGGAAAATTAGGAGTAGTTCCTGGGTCTATCCACATAAAAAGTTCTTTTGTTTTTTCGGGTCCCAGTTGTTGAAAAAGTTTCTTGCTTTTCGCCGTTAAATCAATGACCGTAACATGCTCATCATGTCCCAGCTCTCTCATCGCCGATGGATACTTCCCGTGCGTATTCAAAGCATCGCCTCCTGAGGAAAACCGTCTTCTTTCCATCGGAGTGACAAGCACTGGGATCGCCCCTTTTTGACGAGCACCTGCAATATATTGCTTTAAATAGCTTTTATATGTAGTAGAAGGTTTCGTATAACGAGTGGGATCCTTGAATTTTTCATCATTGTGGCCGAATTGAATAAAAAGGTAATCCCCCTTATGAATTTGTTTTAAGATTCCAGCCAATCTGCCTTCCATAATAAAACTTTTTGAACTTCTGCCAGGTACCGCGCTGTTCTTTATTCGAACCCTATCGTCAAAAAAAGACGGTAGTACCTGTCCCCAACCCGTCCGCGGTGCCATATTGTCAGGATAGTTAGAAACTGTGGAGTCTCCTGCTAGATACACGGTAATTTTTTTATCCTTATCCTTCTGATTTGAGTCCTTTGATAATTTTCCGAACACACTTGATGTAATGAATAATGTCATTATAACAACTATAAGTAGTGTGCTAACTACCATAGATTCCTTTTTTCGATTTTTATCCAAAGCTTTCCCCTCCCTTTACCTACTCATTGTAATTTATAATTTTACCACCATGGTGTATTTCCAAAACATTTTGTTCATTTTTATTTAAAAGGCTGCTAAAATTAGTTCTTGATTTCCACTCCAATCAACGCTGTTCAAAAATCACCATGTCCTTTAACATAGCCAATTAAAAAAAGGCATCAGCCGCCATTTGGTCGCCTGATACCTAAAATTATTTCTGGTTTGTTAACTTTTCGAGTTCGTTAAAAACCGCAGGTATCCTTCCCATTTTTGACTGTTCCATCCGCTTCTATCTGGCTTCATGACAATCTTCTGAAACAAACAAGGATGGAGTTTATCAAATTGAAGAAGTAATTATTTATTAAGCTTCTTGTAATTTTTATGATTCACCACGGTTAACACTGGTTCCCCTGCCTTTGTTTTCATTCCGAGTTCTACAATAACTGAATTATCACGGACTTGTATAACTTTTGCCTTTTTCCCTTTGTATTCCCCTGTTTTGATCTCGACCAATTCATCTAACTGTACATTTGCAATGCCGTCTTTTTCCTTCCCGCTCTCATTTGTTGATTTTTCTTCTGCCATATTTTGTACCTCCACTTTGGTTTCATTTTTAGTATTACCAAGATATGGGCACAACATTAAGTCTTTATAAAAAATTACTTTACCCTCAGTATTTCCATTTCAATAACCCGTTTCAAATACTCATATTCTTTTTGCTCAAGAATGTCTATTTCCTTGTTCGTTGCTTTTAAAATTTGATCGCGGCATTTGGCTATTCGTTGGATCATCGGGAAAATGGTTAGACTTGAAAGATTCACAAAGTCATATAAATCAGCCAAACAAACCGGCAATTTGTAGCCTTTATTGCTGCTCGCAATTAATAACCCGTGATCACGAAGCTTCGACACGATGTTGGAGCGAAAATTATGCGGGTTCAACTCGATATTGCGTATAGCATTGAGATTATTTAATATTTCCTGTGTGTAAACATATTCATCTGGATTTTCTTTCAGATTAAACAGTAAAAACTTTAAAAAATCAATGCGAAGTTTTTCATCCTCATCGTCACTTTTTCGATACTTATCAATGTATTGATAAGCTAAGTTGACTGCCTGTTTGATGATTACCTCGTCATTCTTAATGTCAGCAGAGTCTACCTTGTAATCATAGAGAAAATTCCGATAGTCATGGGGCCATAAATTGATTCGGACAATTTGAGGTTTGATGATTTTATAAAATGTTTGATAATATTTTGAAAGATTTCGGTCATACCCTATTGCCAGTGTTCGTGCAATCCATTCCGCCAATTGGACAAGAATATCTGATTTTGTGTTATTGAATCCGAAGCTTGAATAATTAAAGAGATCAGGTATACATTCCTGTTTTACATAGTTGATAAACGCCTTCATAAACTCTTTCGGTTCCTGGTCGTCCGAAATAATATCAAGCTTTTCAAATGTATTCGATAAATCTTCGAGGACCTTGCGTGTTAAATATTTTATAAACGTATTTTTGTAGGTGACTCCACTGTTGTCTCTTATTTTCTGCTTATCGATCACATATGCATATATTTTAAAAGGTAATTCCTTAAATTCATTCAAAATTTGCAGCATGAGTTCTGGTTGATTTTTTATATAACTAAAATGTTTGTCTTCATTTTGAATATATTTTTTCCATACCCTTTCAATTTCTCCTTCTAGCCCTTCTTTATCGGAATCTTTTACTAGAATAGCCGTAATGATAAAGTGGGTTGAGATGTCACTGTTGTCAAAATCAAAACCATAATCACCATACTCATTGAAAAATGCATATTGGATATCGTTCAACTTTCCCACCTCAATTGTCGATTAATTATTATCTAAATAGTTCGACAAATAGAAAGGCAAACCCTCTAATAGCTATTTTTTCCTTAAACAAATAAAGAAAATTCGGGTTGTGACAGGCACCACCCGAATTTTCTTGTTTCACATAATGTTCCACGGGATTATAATTTTTTAACCATGTTATACCACGTAACTCCGGCATGCTGGGAGTCCGAGGTTCCTAGGTTTCGGTATCCATGATTTAGATAGAAGACAATTAGTTCTTCTTTACAGGTAAGGGTGATTGTTTCACGTTTTTTTTCTTTTGCAGCTTTTTCAATATGAGCAAGGAGTGCCGCTGCCACCCCACGTGTTTGAAAATGTGGTGTTACCGCTATCCCAAGGATACTTTGATGGCCCCCCGTTTCCGGGTTTTCCTTTAGTTCCTTAAATAGGTCATCTGTAATGAAGGGGGTTTTAATAACCGGTCCATTAACAAAACCGATGATCACCCCATTTTCTTCCGCAACAAAAAAACTATCAGGGATAACTTCAATCCTCATTTCAAATGATTCCTTTGTTGCCGCCTCTTCTTGAGGAAAACAAAGCTGTTCAATGATTACAATATCAGATAAGTCCTGCTTTTTTACGTTTCGAATATTCAACATGCCTAATCTTCCCTCCATCATCAATCTATTTAAGTTTAACACATGAAAGATAATATTTTATTAAGAATGTCGAAAAATTGAAAAGTATTTATACAAGATTATGACATTAGAAATGATAAAATATTAAAATCTAAAGAAAGGAAGTCATCTCGATATGAATAAGGTAGAAATCATCGCTCGTAGAATATTAGGATGGAGGTTAAATAGATGGGATCGATGGTATGATAATGAAAAAGGGATTTTCATTTATGGGTTTCAACCCGGGGAAAATATAGACCATGCCATGATCATCGTTAGGAAATTAGAAAAGTTAGGGTTTACGTATACGGCAAAAGGTACTTCCAAGGTCTGTTTTAATGACATATGTTCAACTGGAAATACGTTAGCACAGGCCATCACCAATGCAGCGTACGAAATCGCCGACAACACCTCGGTTCCGGATGAGTGGCTATAGGTACATATTCTTTTAGTTTTTAAATGTTGACAAAATGGTTTGACATATCTGACCAGCGTGTTAATATAATAATTGCAGGTAAACATTACAAATGAATAATAAAGCTATTCCGCTAGAGGTGCCTTTTTAAAGGGCTGAGATTGAAGTGCTACTTCGGGACTCTATGAACCTGATCTGGTTAATACCAGCGTAGGGAAGTGGAAAATAGGATATTTGAGTAACCAAAAGATTGTTTATTTCAAATTTTCAAAAACCACTTCCTTACAAATTGGAAGTGGTTTTTTTCATTTCAACGGAATCTTCTAAAGGGGTGACTTATATTTCAAAGGAATTCCATCTTATTTCAAATGGTCAAATGCCAATTGAGCAGTTTGCTGAAATTGTCACAGATATCCAGCCATACATAACAGCGATTCACCTGCGAGAAAAAATAAAAACAGCCAGAGAACTTTTTGATGCAGTCGAATTTTTAACAAAGAAAAACATCCCTTTGTCAAAAATAATCCTTAATGATCGGGTGGATGTGGCCTCAGTGACAGGAGTAGCGGGAGTTCAATTAGCTTATCACAGTTTAGATGCAGGCATTGTAAAAGATAATTTCCAACAACTTCGGGTAGGAAGCTCCATCCACTCTTTTGAGGATGGACTAAAGGCGATAAGGGATCATGCCGATTACGTGCTGTTCGGACATGTCTACCCTTCTCATTCAAAACCTGGAAAAATCCCTAAAGGTCTTGAGGAATTAAAAAAGGTATCTCAATTAAACATCCCGGTTATTGCGATTGGCGGTATCAGACCAGAAAATACTTATCAAGTTCTTCAGGCAGGCGCAACCGGTATTGCGGTTATATCGGGAGTGTTAGATGCAAAGGATCCAGTAGCAGCGGTAAAGTCTTACGCAAATGAACTAAAAAATGGAGATGAATCAATTGTGTCATTCATATGATGTTGCCATCATCGGCGGCGGAATTAACGGTGCTTCCATCGCCTATCAACTTTCCAAACTGGGTAAAAAAGTCATTATTTTAGAAAAAGAACGATTGGCTTGCCAGGCTTCGAGTGCGGCCGCGGGGATGCTTGCGGCCCAAGCGGAAATTGAACAGGAAGGTCCCCTCTTCCATCTGGCAATAAAAAGTCAGGCTATGTTTCCAGAGCTTTCAAACGAGTTATTCGGGCTTACAGGAGTCGATATTGAGTTCGTCCAAAAAGGCATGTTAAGAGTCGCAGAAACAGATGAAATTGCAACCGAGTTGAAAAAACAGGTCATTTTTCAAAATAATTGGGATTCTAAAATCCAGTGGCTCGACTCATTGGATATAAGAGAAATGGAACCAGCTATTTCACCGAGTGTTGCCGGCGGGATGTATCTCCCAAATGACGGGCATGTTCAACCGAAAAAATTAACTCAAGGCTTTGCAAAAGCTGCCATCCACTATGGAGCAGAAATTCATGAAAATACCGAGGTCCTCTCTTTTCTTTTTGAAAACGGGCAGGTCAAAGGGGTTAAAACAACAAATGGTGTTATACACAGCGAACAGGTTATCGTAGCAACAGGAGCATGGGCTGGAAGATTAATGCAGGAATCCGGCTTGGATCTTCCTGTGTACCCTGTTAAAGGTGAATGCTTTTCTGTCAAAACGGAAGAATCTTTAATCAATCGGACGATTTTTTCCGATAAACGCTGTTATCTCGTCCCAAAACGTAATGGAGAAATTTATATTGGAGCAACAATGATAGAAGACACCTTTGATGACAAGGTCACTCCTCAAGGAGTTGCAACATTAATTGAAAGAGCGACCCATCTCGTTCCGCAGATTAAAGATGCTGCATGGGAGCGGGTATGGTGTGGAATTCGACCACAGACAGGCGACGGTCTCCCCTATATTGGCGAGCATCCTGAATGGAAGGGATTGTTCGTCGCCGCTGGGCACTTTCGTAATGGAATCTTGTTAAGTCCCATCACTGGAAAACTTGTCGCTGACTTATTAGTTGGAAAACAGGATTCTCTTATCTCCGCGTTCCGGCTGGAAAGGAATATCCAAAAGGTTTTATGAGACCCGAACAAGAATTTTCCGTTCAGACTTCACAGATTAATTACCGTTTTAAAATTCTAGCAATCTTTCACGAACATTGCCGGAAAATAGTCCGCCATGATAACAAATGACTTTTTCAATGTCATAACTTAAAAGATTCTCAAGTGATTTCATTGCCATTTCATTATCTAAGGCGTATTTCGGATCAGCCGGATATAATTGTCCATCTTTAACAATTAATGCATCCCCGGCAATCAAGGTTTTACTTGCTTGATGGTAAAAACTCAAATGACCCGGGGTATGTCCAGCCGTATCGATGGCAGTCACTCCGCCACAGTAAGGTAATTCCTGACCACCTTCGATTACATGGTCTACTTTTGCCTTTGGTGGATTTTCTAATCGAAATTTAAAAGCGCGGCGAAAGTCTTCTGATACTTCAGGCGGCAGCGACTCCAAGGCTTTCGTAATGGATTCAGGGGTAATCCTTAAAATCATTTCTTCACCTTGAATAAACGGCTTTTCTATCTCGCTCGCATAAACGCCTATTTTTTTCGGGGATTCTTCTAGGATGGCTGGTAAACTGCCGATATGGTCGATATCTTGATGAGTGATGAAGATTTTCGTCAGTCGTTCAAATGAAACGCCTGCTTTTTCAATCCCAACACGCAAATCATTCAAGTTGCCGGGATAACCTGTGTCAATTAAAATTAGGTCTTCTTCATCCCAAATGATGGCTGGGTGGATAACATTTACCTCACCAGTAGAGTTGATGGAGATTTCTAACATGTGAATACCATTTTTCTTAAACATTGGATCCCTCCAGAGAAAATTAATCATCATTGCGAATCCAATATTACATCTTTAAAGATTTTTTATCAATACGCAAACATTTAATCATAACATAAAAATATTTTTCTGTCAATGTATTTTCCAAAAACAAAGGAGGCTTTACATGAAGCTTTTGTTAAATGGCGAAAGGGTTGTGCTCCCCGAGGATCTTGAGTTTGTTTCGGATGTCCTAAGACACTACGAGGTTCACAATAAGGTGGTGGTCGTGGAACTAAATGGTAAAATTTTAACGAAAATGGAGCATCAGAGTACTAGAATATCAGATAAAGATAAAATCGAAATTGTTCATTTTGTAGGAGGCGGTTAATATGTTAAAAATTGGTTCATTATCTTTTCATTCTCGTTTATTATTAGGAACAGGAAAGTATCCTAGCTTTGAAATCCAAAAGGAAGCGGTGGAAGTTTCCGAAGCAGAAATTCTTACGTTTGCTGTGAGACGAATGAATATTTTTGAAGCAAGCCAGCCGAATTTTTTAGAGCAGCTTAATACGAATAAATACAAGCTTCTGCCGAATACTGCAGGAGCGAAAACAGCGGAGGAAGCGGTCCGGATTGCCAAATTAGCTAAAGCTTCCGGCCTATGCGATATGATTAAAGTGGAAGTCATTGGATGCGATCAAACCTTGCTACCAGACCCGGTTGAAACATTAAAAGCAACAGAAGAGTTGGTAAAGGAAGGGTTTATTGTTCTCCCTTATACTTCCGATGATGTTGTGTTAGCAAGAAAACTGCAGGAACTGGGATGTCATGCGATTATGCCGGGAGCTTCACCAATTGGATCCGGGCAAGGAATCATCAACCCGGTAAACCTTGGCTTTATTATCGAACAGGCAGTTGTTCCGGTCATTGTCGATGCCGGAATTGGCTCTCCTGCTGATGCTGCTTTGGCAATGGAATTAGGAGCTGATGGTGTATTATTAAATACCGCTGTTTCTGCGGCTAAGGATCCTGTGAAGATGGCAAAAGCCATGAAACTAGCGATTGAGGCTGGACGCTTAGGCTACGAAGCCGGACGAATTGAGAAAAAGCGATATGCGACGGCCAGCAGTCCTAAGGAAGGAATGAGTATCGGGTGAACGATCGGTATTCACGCCAGGAGCTTTTTGCATCAATCGGAAAAAACGGGCAGCAACGCATTTCTTCTAAACACGTACTAGTCGTTGGCGCCGGGGCGCTCGGTTCAGGGAGCGCCGAGGCTCTTGTTCGAGCCGGAATTGGGAAATTAACGATTGTTGACCGCGATTATGTCGAGTGGTCGAATTTGCAGCGGCAGCAGTTATATACGGAGGAAGATGCGAAAAACCGGCTGCCAAAAGCTGTTGCGGCAAAAAATCGCTTGAATGCGATTAACTCTTCTGTTTCGGTTGAGGCTCTGATTATGGATGCCTCTGTTATAGAGCTTGAGGAATGGGCTCGGAAAGTGGATCTGATCATCGATGCCACGGATAATTTTGAAACTAGAATGATTTTAAATGACGTATCTCAGAAGTATGGGGTTCCTTGGATTTATGGTGCCTGCGTGGGAAGTTACGGCATTTCTTATACGATTGTTCCGGAACGGACACCTTGCCTTTCTTGTTTACTAGAAACGGTTCCTTTAGGAGGAATGACCTGTGATACAGCTGGCATTATTAGTCCAGCTGTGAACATGGTGGTTTCTTATCAAATAAGTGAAGCTTTAAAAATATTGGTCGGTGATTTGGATTCTTTGCGCAACAAACTCGTTTCGTTTGATGTCTGGAAAAACCAATATAGTGCTATTTCTGTAGATCTATTGAAGAACGCTGATTGTCCTTCGTGCGGTGTTATGCGCTCTTACCCGTTTTTGTCATACGATAACCAAACGAAGACTGCGGTGCTTTGTGGAAGGGATTCGGTTCAGATTCGCCCCTCCTCTCCTATAGTGCGGGATTTGGAGGCTTTGGAGAAGGTATTGATGAATCAAGGAGGAATGGTGCAGCGGAATCCTTATCTATTGTCTTATAGTGTAGATTCTTTTAGAATGGTTGTTTTTAAAGATGGTAGAGTAATTGTACACGGGACGAAGGATGTTGCGGAAGCTAAGGTTCTTTATCATAGGTATTTAGGTTAATTTAACCACTGAAGGACAGTTTTCTTTGTTTTTAGTAGATTTTGTCCTTCCACGGGTGCTGGAAGGACAGTTTTCTTGTTTTTAATAGATTTTGTCCTTCCACGGGTGCTGGAAGGACAGTTCCGCCTTATTGATACTAAATTTTGTCCTTTCACAGGTGAAATCCTATTTTTCCCCTGTCAAACTAGCCTTCATTTCCTCTACCGACTCAATCTCAAATCCTAAGTCCTGCAACATTTTATAATCCTCATTCTCTTCCTGGCCTGCTGTAGTTAAATAATCACCCACAAAAATCGAATTCGCCGCGTATAAACCTAACGGCTGTAAAGACCTAAGATTGACCTCGCGTCCCCCCGAGATTCGGATCTCTTTCGTTGGATTAATAAAACGGAATAATGCCAGCACCTTTAAACAATATAGCGGTGTTAACTCTTTCACTCCTTGCAGAGGTGTACCATCAATCGCATGTAAAAAATTAACAGGAACTGAATCCGCATCAAGTGCCTTCAGGCTATTCGCCATATCAACAACGTCCTGCTTCGTTTCTCTCATCCCGACAATGACACCCGAACACGGTGACATCCCCGATTCTTTTACCATCTCCACTGTATTAACGCGGTCATCATATGTATGGGAAGTCGTTATGTTTGTATGATTCCTAGCAGATGTATTGATATTATGATTATAACGGTCAACCCCTGCTTCCTTTAGGCGCTGTGCTTGATCGGGTTTCAAAAGCCCCAGGCAGGCACAAACTTTTAACCCGTATGTATCTTTAATTTCCTTAACGGCTTCTACCACATGATCTAGATCCTTATTGGATGGTCCTCGGCCGCTTGCCACAATACAGTATGTTCCTACGTTTAAATCATAGGCACGCTTTGCTCCCTCAAGAATCGTATCTTTATCTACCATTCTATAAGTATTGATGGGTGCAGTCGAAATAGAAGATTGCGAACAATAACCGCAGTTTTCCGGGCATAGTCCCGATTTCGTATTGATAATCATATTTAGTTTTACCTTTTTCCCAAAGTACCGTTTTCTAATTTGAAATGCCGCATGCATCAATAACAATACATCCTCATCCGGACATTCTAAAATTGAAAGAGCCTCTTCATTTGTAACTTCATTCCCCGCTAATACCTGATCCGCAAGCTTCATCCATTTATTCATCCTCTTAACTCCTCTTTGTTTGATTATATGTTAACTTAAATATAATTTTAGTTAACATATTAAATGTTAAAATCATCCAACATATTTGTCAATAGGTTTAGTGTCGCATTTGGTAATAAAACGTAATGATAGCTTCCCTTTTGTTCGAATGCATCGGTTTGAAAATTACTCCAGCATAAAAAAACCGTACAGACTATCACTGTACGGTTTTCGTTCATCATTTCACCAGGAACTGAATGGTGGTTATTTTTCTACTGTTGCAAAATTGCCCATCGATATGGAAATTCGATTCCAGCTGTTGATTTGATTAATCGCCAAAATCAGATCAACATATTCCTTTTCAGCGAAATACTGACGGACACGGTCATACAGTTCGTCTGGTACGCGCAAAGAAGGAATTAATGTTACATGCTCGGTTAATTCCAATGCTGCCTTCTCAGCCTCAGAGTAAAAATCACATTCTCTCCAAGCACTTACACAATATAAGCGCTGTTCTGTCTCCCCGATTTTTCGCGCATCAACTGTATGCATATTAAGACAATAGGCGCATCCGTTAATCTGAGAAGCACGGATTTTAACAAGCTCCATTAATTTTGGATCGATATCCGTTGTATGTAGATACTTCTCCATTTCCAGCATAATTTTAAGTCCTTCCGGTGCAAGCTCATTATACCTTACCCGCTGTTCCATCAATACCATCCTCCTACAAACTTAAGTATTTAATCAATACACAAAAACAATACACCTATATCTTAAAAATAAAAATGATTTAGATCATGATGTTTAAAAATAAATCGACAAAATTCGGGTGGTGACAGGCACCACCCGAATTTTCTTGTTTCACACTATGTTCCACGGATTACATGGAAAGGTTATCGGTTTTTCCCTGTTTTCTTTGGACTAGTAATAGATAAGCGAGCACTGCTCCGCATCCTGCTATGACGATGACTATTCCCATCGGAATTGCTGTATTTCCTCCGCCAATTCCAACTAGAGGAGCAACGATTCCACCGAAGGCTAAGGATGTGACTCCGAGTAATGCAGATGCACTCCCGGCATTGTTTCCTTGGGTTTGCATCGCAAGTGAAAATCCTGCTGTACTTACCATTCCCACACTTGATACTACAAAAAATAAAGGAATCAGAATGAATATTAATTTTGCATGCGCAAGTAATAAGAGGAGTAAAACGATTCCCCCTATCGAAGATGTACCCAAACCAAAAGCCAGCAGTTTCGATTCATGAATTCGTCCTGCCAATCTCCCGGCCGTCTGACTATTGATCATGATGCCTATCGCATTAATTGCAAAAATCAAACTAAACATTTGCGGTGATGCACCATAAATATTTTGCACTACAAAAGGAGATCCCGAAATATAAGCAAACATAGCAGCAAAAACCAAACCCTGCGCTAAAGCATAGCCCATAAAACGGCGATCTAAAATAAGTTTAAGAAAGGTGTGATACGTGTTTTTTACACCGCCGGAAGAGCGCTTTTCCTCCTGAAGAGTTTCCGGCAACCCAAAAAGAACAACAAAAAACATTACGATACCGATTACACTTAAAACAATAAATACTCCCTGCCATGGAACGAATTTTAGCAATTGCGCCCCCGCCACTGGAGCCAGAATTGGAGCAAGGCCGTTTACCAACGCAAGGAGCGCGAAAAACTTTGTTAATTCGCTTCCGGTGTATAAATCACGGACAATCGCTCTTGAAATCACAATTCCAGCAGAGCCCGCCAAGCCCTGGATAAGCCGCAAGATAATTAATCCCCAAATCGATGGGCTAAATACACATAAAAGGGAAGCGATAAAATACGTAATTAATCCAATTAAAAGGGGTTTACGCCGTCCGCTTATATCACTTATTGGTCCTGCGAACAGCTGCCCGGAAGCTAGACCAATCACGAAAAAGCTTAAGCTAAGCTGTACAACAGAGGGATTTGATTGAAAATCCTTTGCAATATTAGGTAGTGCAGGTAAATACATATCTATCGATAATGGGCCAAATGCGGCTAGCGAACCAAGCACAATTGCCATCCATACTCTTTTAGATCGGGAAATCCCCTCTGGATTATTTAATGAATAATCTGCCATATGATCCATCATTCCTCCCTTCAGCTCAGTTCGTAAATTTATACCCGCTCATTTCATTATTACGCATCCCTAAATAAATGGGCCTTCTTACATATGTTAGCAGATTTTTTATAATGTTCAAAATAAAAAGGTGCCATACAGCACCCTAATTTTGACAGTATATTGTTCCACGATTCTTTTCTCGCCCACGTCTAATTCGTACCAAATCGAACCATTTTTTTATAGAAGTCTAATCTTTCCTGCGCATTTTCTTGAATGACGATATCGACACCCGTATCAACGATTTTCTTTACATTTTCCCCCTTTATGACTTTTAGGGCTGTTTCAACCGCTAAATGTCCCATATCAAAGGGGTTTTGAGCAACTGTTGCCGATATGGTTCCATCCTCAATATATTTCACCATATCAGGAATTCCATCTGCTCCAATCACCGGCATTACCCGGTCCTCTTCCTTCAATACCTTTATAATCCGATAAGCAAGATTATCATGTGTAGCAATGAATCCTTGAAGATTAGGATTTTCTATCAAAATCTGATTCACTTCTTTTCTTACCATCTTTAAATCATCTGGAACGCCCACTTTTTCCTCTGCGACAATCATCCCTGAATTTTTTAAGGCAATTTTAGCCCCCATTATCCTATCTTTAAAAACTGGAACTGATAGATTCCCAGCGATAATCGCTACCTTATTGCCAGGATGCAGCTCAGAGCTCAATAATGAGCCTGCCTTCTTGCCTAAATCAACGTTATCAGCACCAACATATGCCGTTTTATTCGGCCATGGATTATTTTGATCCATCAATAAAACAGGAATGTGCTTTTCTTTCGTAAACTTATCCAATATCGGAATAATAGAAGAACTAATTGGCGAGACAATTAAAACATCAGGTTTTTCTTGATAGAGTTTCTTTAATATCCGGGCCTGTTCTTCGGCTGATTCCTTATCTGGTCCGACTACTTCACCATTAATACCAAAGTCTTTAAATCCTTGTTCGACACCCGATTTCACAATTTCAAAATATTGTGTGTCTAAATTTTTTAACACTACAACCACTTTCGGTTTATTATATGATTTATAGATTAATCCAATTAGGATGACGGAAATTATAACGATCGTAAGAATAACTACTTTTCCTTTTTTAAACACAAAATCCTTCCCTCTTTTCTGTTTTAAAAACTATGGGTAGTTTAAAAGGAATTTAATTGAAAACGAATCGAGAACGTAGTTCCTTGTTTACCGGTTTTAATATCAATTTCAGCATGGTGGCGTTTGGCTACACTATAACAGATGGCTAAACCCAGGCCTGTTCCCTTTTCCTTTGTAGTAAAGAAAGGTGTCCCTAATTTTTGTAATACTTCCGGGTTGATTCCATGACCTTGATCCTTTATTTCCAAAAAAACGGACTGTTGATCGGTATAGGTTTTTATCGTAAGCTCCCCATTTGACGACATCGCATCAAATCCATTTAATGAAATATTTAAGATCAGCTGGCGAATTTCTTTCTGATCGAGGAAAATATCTGGACAATCATGTAAATCCAGTTTTACCTGTTTACTAGAACGCATAGCTTCCGCTTGAATGAGTGGAAAAATAGCTTTTAAAATCGCATTCAAACTTTGTTTTTTCTTTACACTAACCTTATTTTTCGCTAGGTTAAGAAATTCCGTAATAATGGAATTGGCCCTCGTTAATTCTTCTAACATGATATCGATAATATCCGTTGCTAAGGGGTCTTTGTTATTCCTTGATATTTGTAAAAATCCTTGGACCGTCGTCATCGGATTCCGAATTTCATGGGCAATCCCGGCAGCCATCTCCCCAATTAAATTTAATCGATCTAATCGGGACATCTCTTTTTCCAGTAGTACCCTTTCAGAAATATCGTTCAATACAATCAAAATACATGGCTCAGGGTACACATCTATCATTTCAGTTGATAATAATCCATCGCGTAGATCGCCGGTTTTCGTCCGATAATTTATTTTCTTATTGCGAATCTTTTGATCAATTTGAATTGGGTTCCCCGTTGCTTCCTCAATAAAGTTGTTCAAATTTATTTTTTGTTGTTTAAGCTCTTCAAGGGAATAACCCGTATAACTTAACCAGCTGGTATTTACCTCAATAATCATTAAATCTCTTTTGGAGAAAATCGCCATCAAACATGGACTAGCCGCAAAGATTTTTCGAAATCTTTCTTGTGAATGGAATAAATGGTCAGCAATTTTTTTCCGTTCCTCAATCTCGGATTGAAGTTTTTCGTTTGCCTTGATTAGTTCCTCTGTTCGTTTTTCGACGATATATTCCATATTATTGAGCTTCAATCTTTTAACTTCCTCAATCTGCTTTCTTTCTGTTACATCACGAACCGTACATACAAAGATCTGGTGATTTTCAACGGATGTTTCACCAATGAGAATATCCGCATGAAAGTGGCGCCGGTCTTTCCTAATCCCTACAGATTCTATCACTCTACCGACTGATTGTTTTATAGTAGTTAAAAAAGGTATCCGGACATGGTCGTCATCTAACTTATGAAATAGTACAGCAACGTTTTTCCCTATGATATCATCAGCCGTATAACCAAACATTTTTTTTATAGCAGGATTCACGGATAAAACAGAACCTTGTTCATCAAAAGTAACAATCGTATCGACAATGGTTTCTCCAATTACTTTCGATAGTGCCTCAGTCCGGCGTAGATTTAACGTGGTTCGATCTAATTTTCGATTGATTTCTTTCAGCTCATTTGTCCGCTCGCGATTCGTTTGAAGAATGTTTTCTTCATGTTTTTGATGAATTTTTACAAATTGTTCGATTTTCCGTTTTAATGTATCAGGATGAAATGGTTTAAAAACATAATCAATTGCCCCTGCGGCATACCCTTGATGAACATGCTCCTTTTCTTGACTTATTGCTGTAATAAATATTATGGGAATATGTCTCGTTTTTTCTCTGGCTTTAATAAGCTTAGCCGTTTCAAACCCGTTTAGTCCTGGCATTTGTACGTCTAGTAATATAACCGCGAAATCCTGCTTTAGCATACAAATTAACGCTTCTTTTCCCGAGTTAGCACTTACCAAATTATAATTTGGAGAATTCAGGACAGCTTCCAACGCTAAAAGATTTTCTGGATGATCGTCTACCATTAAAATGTTCACTTTATTTGTTGGGTAACTACTTGTTTTTTCGGAATAGTCTTTCTGATCCGTCGAATTCTTCGTAACAGTTTTCATAACTCGTAAACTTTATCCCCTCTCTTTTTCCCAGCCCGAGAAAGCCTGAATGGCTTAGGCTGTTATATAATAATTTATGGACCTCATTTTGCAGAGCTTTATTAAAATAGATGAACACATTCCGACAGATAATAATATCAAACTCGTTAAACGATTGGTCGGTTACTAGATTATGCTGAGCAAATAAGACATTCTTTCTAAGAAAAGCATGGAAAAAAACCTTATCGCTAATAGCCTTGTAATATTCTGAAAATGCCCTCTTTCCGCCCGCCTCCAGATAATTTTTGGTATAGAGCTTCATCACATCTAATGGAAAGGTTCCCTGTTTTGCTTTTTCAAGAATCAGATGGTTTATGTCAGTTGCGTAAATTTTCGTTTTTTCATAAATCCCTTCTTCATGCAAAAGAATCGCCATCGAATAAACCTCTTCTCCTGAAGAACAGCCAACATGCCAAATTCGTATTTCGGGATAATGTTTTATAATCGGGATAATTTTTGTTCGAAAAGACTTAAAAAATGTGGGATCGCGAAACATCTCCGTCACATTGATCGAAAAGTCCGAAAGTAAGCTCAACATCGTCCCAGAGTCACGAAGGACTTTTTCCTGGAGAGCTGAAATACTTGATAGATTCTCCTTGCGAACACGATGGCTAATTCTCCTTTGGACAAAAGGTAAAGCATAATTTCTAAAATCGTACCCATAATAGCGAAAAACAGCCTCAAGCAGTAATTCAATTTCAATATTTTCAATCTCTTCTGATTGCAGAATTGGAGGATTTTTCATAGTATTATTTCAATCCCTTCTATTGATACAGCCAAACCTGCATTAACGAGAAAAGTTGGTCTAAGTTAAGTGGCTTACTAATATAATCCGTAGCCCCTGCCTCTAAACATTCCTCTCTGCTCCGCTTCATCGCTTTTGCTGTAAGGGCAATGATTGGCAAGGTTTTAAATTCTGAGGTTTGCCGAATTTTACGCATGGCTTCAAACCCGTCCATCTCCGGCATCATAATGTCTAGTAAAATCAGATCGGTATCCGGGTTGTTTTTTAATACCTCAATTCCTTCCCGGCCGTTTTCTGCTACAATTACTTTCATCCCATTCTCCTCAAGAGCAATGGTAAGGGCATAAACATTGCGTATATCATCATCCACTATAAGAATTTTCTTGTTAATTAAGATTGAATTCTCAAACCTCTTTGGTTGAATCTCTGCAGTTTCTAATGTTTCATCCTCATAAAGCGTTACGGCTGCTTCATCCATTGCCGTATTTTCAGCCACTGTTTTTTGACTGTATGGTAAAAATAACGTAAAAGTGCTCCCTTTTCCTTTTTTACTTGATACTTCAATAAATCCGCCTAGCAAATGGGCAATCTCCCGGCTAATCGAAAGTCCTAAGCCGGTACCGCCATATTGACGACTGGTCGTTCCGTCTTCTTGAATAAAGGCATCAAATATCGAGGTTTGTTTGGCTTCCTCAATGCCGATACCAGTATCGATAACGGAGAAAGCAAGCATCGCTTTCCTTTGTGTTTTTCCATTGGTTAGTGGACCGCTGACATTTTTTATTACCTTTTGTACTCGTAAGGTTACACTGCCGATCTCCGTGAATTTAAAGGCATTGGAAAGTAAATTCTTCAGAATTTGCTGCAAACGCTGCTCATCTGTCAAGAACGTCTCTGATAATCCTTCTTCTAATTCTATTGTGAAGCCAACATTTGTTTGAATCGCGACAGGAGAAAATTGGCGATGAATAAATTTCTCTAATTCCTGCAATTCAACTTCTGTTAGGTTAATATCTAATTTACCTGACTCTACCTTTGCTAAATCCAGAATCTCATTTATTAAATGAAGTAAATCGTTTCCAGACGAGTAGATGGTCCGAATATACTCTTGTTGTTTAGCTGTAAGATTTCCCTGCCCATTCTCAGAGAGAATTTGCGCTAAAATGAGCAAACTATTCAGTGGTGTCCTTAACTCATGCGACATATTTGCTAGAAACTCAGATTTATATTGAGAGCTAAGCTCTAGTTGCTGCGCTTTCTCTTCAAGCTCCTCCCGAACCTTTTCGATTTCAACATTTTTTTGTTCAGAAGCTTCATACTGCTCTTCGAGTTTTTCGTTCGTTGTCCGTAACTCTTCTTGCTGTAGCTGCAGTTCCTCTGATTGGGCTTGAAGTTCCTCGGTAAGTGCCTGCGATTCCTGCAAAAGTTTTTCAACCTTCATATGGTTCACAATACTATTAATCTTGATGCCGATATTATTATTGACTGCTTCGAGCAGTTTTACCTGCAACGGACTAAAAGACGTGAAGGAAGCAATTTCAATGACCGCTAGTACATGATTTTCAAACTGGACCGGCAATATAATAATATTTTTCGGTGAAGCTTCTCCTGTTCCAGAACCCATTCTTATATAATTGTCCGGGACATGACTTAACAGAATCGGACGCTTTTCAAGTGCACATTGTCCGACCAGCCCTTCTCCAAAACGAAAACGCATATAATCTTTATTCTTATCTAAGGAGGCATAGCTTGAAATCTTTTTTAAATAATATTGATCTTCTTCCACTTCTTTTATATAAAAAACCCCAAAACTCGCCTCTACCATTGGAACAAGCTTCGTTATTAATAGCTCTGCTAACATCACCACATTTTCAATTTCGGGGTAAATCGTCGCGATTTCGGCAATTTTTGTATTTAACCAACTTTGCTCTTCTGCTTCTTTTAAAAATTGTTTTTCAAGCTTACTATGCTTCTCCAGTTCATTTGCCATTTTATTAAAAGCAACGGCAATTTCCCCTAACTCACCCCTAGCAGAAAGATCAATTCGTGGTAAAGAGTCAAAGCTGCTCGTGGTTGCACTTTTCATTACATCGGTGATTTTATTCAAGTTTTTAGTAATGCTTCTAATAATCCAAAAAGTAAAACCAATACCAATAACCAAGGCAATGGCAAGGTAACTGTAAATCACGGTGACTGCCCAATTATATGTATCTTTAGACCCGATCAGTTCATCCTTCAACTTTTGTGATTGCAAACGATAAAGAAGATCAGCAATTTGCATCATTCTTTGCCGAAGCAGTTCTGAATCCTTCCAAAAAGAATCTGGAATTTCTATATCTTTATTTAATTTTTTTTCAATCAAAGCTTGCTGCCCCATATTATTGTAGGTATCATGCAATGTTTTCAACTTTTCCATCAGCTCTTGCGCTTTCATTTCGGTGTCCCTTTTTTTAAGTGCATCCAGCGCTGTGGTTAAAGTGGTTTGTGAATCCTCCCAATCATTCTTTGCGGCATTATTCATTTCCTTATGATGATCGGTTAATGCAGAACTAAGCTCTAAACCGATCCTAGTTGTTTCAAATTTAATATCGGAAGCCATTTCGATTCTTTCATTTAAATCATTCACTACCAGGTTTAAATTTACGGTTGTTTGTTGGAGCATGTTCATTAAAACTAACGCAATGATAAAAAATAACAGCAGTAATGACCCAGTGCCCGTATAAAGCTTTGTTTTAAATTTCATAATATCCCAGATTCCTTTTTTAAATTTTAAGTTATCTAAAAAGACTGAATATTGAAGACGAAATTGCCTATAACTTTATCTATCATACTGCATTATTATCGTGGATAAAATATTTTTTTTGAAAAAAAGGGAGAATCAGAAGAGGACAGACCTTTCAAACTAGATTTTTTTCTGGTAAAAACAACTCCCCAAACCGAATGGCCTGGGGAGTTAATGTTTTAGAAAACAATTGTTTTATTTTGATGTACAATAATTCGGTCTTCCAGATGCCATTTTACAGCGCGGGCCAATACACTTCGTTCAATTGTGCGGCCGATTTTCTTTAGGGATTCAACATTGTCACGGTGATCAACTCTTGCTATATCTTGTTCGATAATAGGGCCTTCGTCCAAATCATTCGTTACATAGTGTGATGTAGCTCCAATCAATTTAACGCCGCGGCCATATGCCCGTTCATACGGTCTTGCCCCAATAAAGGCAGGTAAGAATGAATGGTGGATGTTAATAATTTTATGCGGGTTTGCAGCTACAAAATTCGGTGTCAAAATTTGCATGTAACGCGCAAGAACAATTAAATCCACATCATGTTCTTTAAGAAGCTGCAACTGCTCTTTTTCTACTTGTTCACGGATATCTTTATTAGCTGGAATATAATAGAATGGGATATTAAGCCCTTCGACAACATCCCTAGCTGCTTCATGGTTACTAATGACTAGAGCAATATCGGCCATCAAATCGCCGCTTTGCCACTCCCATAATAGCTCCAAAAGACAATGCAATTCTTTTGAAACAAAAATAGCTGCTTTTTTCACCTTAAAAACTGGTGTTAACGTCCATTCCATTGAAAACTTATCCGCAATTTCTGTGAACTGTTCTTTCATTTCGTTTGCTTTTTCTTTTAAAAAGGGACACTCGAACTCAATCCGGATGAAAAATACTCCACCCTCAGGATTGGTTGAGTACTGACTGGACTCAATGATATTGGCATTATGAGAAAATAAGAATTGAGAAATCGCTGATACAATTCCCGGTTGGTCGGGACAGCTGACAAGTAAACGCCCGCGGTTTTGATTCCGCAGTTTAAATTGTTCAATTTGTTCTTTGAAATTAGAGTTCATGATGTTTTAAAACCTTCCTAATTAAGTAATGAAAATTATTATACCCTAGTCCGCGTTTATTGTTAAGAATTTTCATACTTACTTTCATTGAGAAGGTACTGTTATGTCTTTGAAAGGAAGGTTTAAATGATTATTTGATAAAATTTGTTCTTGAAGAGGCTTCAGAAGTACAACTTTCCTGTTCTTTTGAAGAATTTTGTCCTTCCAGCCACTCCGGATGGACATTTTCCTGTTCTTTTGAAGAGTTTTGTCCTTCCAGCCACTCCTAATGGTACTTGGCTGCTTATTTATTTAGCATGCAGGCAAGTTTTTTCATCTATTTTTTCCGTAAACCAAGCTAATTTCTTGGACAGGTTGACAACTTCACCAATAAGAATCATTGCAGGATTGGTAATTCGATCCTCTTCTACTATATTTACAATGGTTTCAAGGGTTCCAAGCACCGTTCGTTGTTCACTTGTTGTTCCTTGTTGGATTACAGCTACAGGAGTGTTCGGATCCTTGCCGCATAATTTTAATTGTCTGCATATATATGGAAGATTCTTGATTCCCATATAGACTGCCAGAGTATCGACACCGTGGGATAAATAGTCCCAGCGAATGTTCCTCGGCTTCCCGTTAACACAGTGCCCTGTTACCACGGCAAACGTTTGGCTTATATCTCGATATGTAACTGGTATTCCAGCATAAGCAGGGGCCGCTATTCCCGATGTAATACCGGGAACCACTTCAAACTCAATTCCATATTCCGCAAGTATCATTGCTTCTTCACCGCCGCGGCCAAAAATAAACGGGTCACCGCCTTTTAATCGAACAATGGTTTTCCCTTCCATCGCTTTTTCCACCAATAATTCATGTATAGCTTCCTGAGAGACACAATGGTTTCCTGGCTCTTTTCCGCAAAAAATCAATTCTGCATCGTGTCTTCCATAATCAAGAAGCACTGGATTCACCAATCTGTCGTATAAGATAACTTCTGCCTGTTGAAGACATTTTGTCGCTTTTACAGTAATTAAATCTGGATCTCCAGGACCTGAACCAACAAGATACACTTTTCCCTTTTTTTGTTTCATTTTTCCGCATCCCTTCTTACCAGCCGTAACTCTTACAAACTTGCATACAATGATCAGCATTATTTTTTAGGAAAAACTGCCTTTCAACCACTGGTTAAAAGACAGTTTCTACTATTAGTCTTCAACTAAAAGATACACCTGATCTCCCTCCATCAATGTTTGATAGGTTTTCACACAGCCTCTATCAGGCTTTTGTACCACACCGTCATCCAAACAGATTTTCCAATCATGCATGGGGCAAAAAACAAATTCTCCGCTTACCATTCCCTCACTTAATACACCACCTTTATGGGGACAACGGTTTTCTACCGCTCGAACGGTTCCAGTGGATAATTTAAATACAGCCACTTCCTTTTCCCCAATACTAACCGTTTTTCCAATTCGCGCTTTCAGCTCATGAATGGAACCTATTAATATTTTTGTCACGCTTTTACTCGCCATTTACAAATTCCTCCTTTATCTTATCAACCTTAAGACCTTACTAAACTTTCAAACAATTGTTTCTTAACTTCTTCATCCTCTGTAATTTCCTTCCATGGATCATGTATGACAGACAGTGCTTCTTCCATCCGCGAATTTAATTCTTTCCGCTTATCCAAATCATCCAGGACAGAGTGGATCTGTGTTAGACCAACACGTTCAATCCAAGCCGAGGTACGTTCCAAATAGTTTGCTGTTTCACGGTAATATTGCAAATAGGCACCCGTAATCTCGATGGCTTCTTCATCGGATTTGACCTTGTATAATAAATCCCCTCCGCGGACATGGGTCCCACCGTTTCCGCCGACGTAAATTTCCCAGCCGCCATCAATTCCAATAAACCCAATATCCTTGAACCCGGACTCTGCACAGCTTCTTGGACAAGCTGAAACTGCCATTTTTACTTTATGAGGCGTTTGCAAACCTTCAAATTTCTTTTCCAAGACCATTCCAAGCCCCATTGAATCCTGGGTACCAAACCGGCAAAATTGTTCTCCGACACAAGTCTTTACTGTTCGCAGTGATTTACCGTAAGCAAACCCGGATGGCATATCTAGATCCTGCCAAACCTTTGGTAAATCTTCTTTTTTGACGCCCAATAAATCGATTCGCTGGCCGCCGGTTAATTTAACTAATGGAATTTCATATTTATCGACAACATCGGCAATACGTCGTAAGTCGGTTGAATTCGTAACACCGCCATACATACGTGGTACAACAGAGTAGGTACCGTCTTTTTGAATATTGGCATGCATCCGTTCATTGACAAATCGTGATTCTCTTTCGTCCATATGTTCAGTTGGATGTACCATACCTAAATAGTAGTTTAATGCTGGGCGGCATTTGGAACATCCTTCCTCCGTACTCCAGCCAAGCACATACATGACTTCCTTTATCGTTGACAGCCCCTTAGCCCTGATTTCATCCACCACTTCATCTCTTGATAAAGTGGTACAGGCGCAGATGGCTTCTTTTTGAGCTGTTTCCACAAAAGCGGAACCGAGTGTGTGCTGCAAGAGATCAGCTACAAGCGGTTTACAACCCCCGCAGGATCTAGAAGCACTCGTACATGCTTTGATTGCATCCACTGATGTGCAGCCTTGCTGCTGTATCGCTTGAACAATCGTTCCTTTTGTTACCCCGTTACAACCGCAAATCATTTCATCATCGCTCATAACTGTGACTAGACTGCTGCCTGCTTCCTCATGTAATGGTTGTAAAATCGAAACCTTTTCCGTGTCGGCAATATCCGCTTTCTTTTGAATCATCGAAAACAACCGATTCCCTTCGCTGCTATCACCAAACAATACAGCACCAACGATTTGATCTCCGCTCAATACAATTTTCTTGTAAATATTGTCCTGTTCATCGAAGACTTTGATTGCTTTTTTTCCTTCTCCCTCGATGAAGTCCCCGGCAGAAAATACTTCTACCCCCGAAACCTTCAACTGAGTGGATAAAACGGAGCCTTTATATGGATTCGTTTCAATGCCACAGACGGTTTTTGCTAATACTTTTCCTTGTTCATACAATGGAGCTACCAGACCATAAACCATTCCATTATGCTCAGCACATTCGCCCACTGCATATACATGAGGAATATTGGTTTGCAGATAGTCATTCACTACAATTCCTCGATTGACACCTAGACCGCTTTCCCTTGCCAACCCAGTATTTGGCTTAATTCCAACAGCCATAACAACCAAATCGGCTTCGAGTTCTGTTCCGTCACTAAACCTTAAACCTTCAACTCGCTCATTCCCAAAAATCTCTTGGGTTTGTTTTTCGAGTAAAAACTTCATTCCTTGTTTTTCTAGTTCTGCTTGTAATAGTTTGCCTGCCGTCGAATCGAGTTGGCGTTCCATCAAGTATGGGGCAAGATGGATGACATAAACTTCCATTCCTAAGTTTAATAGCCCCCTTGCCGCTTCAATTCCTAATAAGCCTCCCCCAATCACAGCCGCTTTTTTATATTTTTTTGAGGCTTCAAGCATCACTTCAGTGTCCTTGATATCCCGAAACGCCGTAACTCCTTCTTTCTCCACCCCCGGTATTGGAAGGATGAAGGGCATTGATCCAGTTGCTAAAATCAACTCATCATAAGGTTCCACTCGCCCTAAGTCCGTTACCACCACTTTTTTCGCTGAATCAATTTGACTTACGGTCTCACCAGTAAATAGTTGAATATTGTTCTCTCGATACCAGTGCCAGTCATTTAACGTAATATCCTTCACGTCTGTGTCCCCTTGTAATACCTTTGAAAGGAGAATTCTATTGTAGTTGGGATGCGGTTCGCTCCCAAAAATAGTAACCTCAATAGCTTCCTTTGAAAGTTTTAAAATTTCTTCAATGGCTCTGACTCCAGCCATACCATTCCCAATGAGAATCAACTTTTTCTTTTCCACTGGATATTCCTCCCTTTGAAAGTTTCTTCACAAACTATAACACAGCGCAATGAAAATATGACTTAACGTGTGAGGTTTCCTAACATTTAATTTTAAGAATTTTTCCAAAATAGTATTTACAACAAAAAACCTGGGTCGCTATGCCCAGGCATCGTTCACATTTATTTAATTGACCGGAAAATCTGCAATCGGACTCACTCTAACGGCACTCACTTTGAACCCTGGCATTTTGCAGTCAGGATCTAGTTCATCGGAAACAAGGAGATTGACATTTTGCGAATCTGCCCAATGAAACGGAACGAAGACCGTATCATGACGAATCGATTCTGACCATTTGCTTCGGACCATAATACTTCCCCTTCTCGATTCAATTTTCACTAAGGACTGATCCGAAATACGGTACCTTTTTGCTGTGGCTGGATGAATTTCCATGAATGCCTCTACATTTCTAGCTGCTAAGGCGGCACTTTTTCTCGTTTGGACACCAGTTAAGTAATGAGACATGACGCGGCCAGTTGTAAAATACAGAGGAAACTCATCGTTTATCTTTTCCTTCTGAATAACAGGGTCGTTTGGCACAACCACCATAGCTGCCTTGCCATCTTCATGAGCAAAAGAGCTTTCAAACAGCAACATTGTCCCTTTATGTTCATTGTCTGGACATGGCCAAAGAATACCTCCTTCTTTTCTAATCCGTTCATATGTGATCCCGTAATAATCCGCGATTCCACCGCGGCTGGCGATTCTTAATTCATTAAATATTTCTTCTGCGGACGAAAATGAAAAATACCTGCCCTTACCTAACACCTTGGCAATTTCACATATTATTTGCCAGTCGTGTTTTACTTCACCCGGGCATGGATAGCTTGCTTCCCTTAAGGTCACCCGCCCCTCTACATTCGTCATTGTTCCTTCATCCTCTAAATACGATGAGGTTGGTAAGATTAAATCTGCTAATCTCGCAGTCTCTGAAAAAAACAAATCGACCGCTACAAAGAATTTTAATTTTTCAATCGCTTCTTTCACAAAATCGGCGTTTGGATTGGAGACAAGCGGATTGGAGCACATTAAAAAAAGCCCAGTGATTTCACCTTCATGGATTTTCCCCATCATTTCATAGGCAGAAACTCCTTTTCTCGGCAATTCATCCATGTTGATCCCCCACACACTAGCAATATAGGCCCGATGTTCCTCGTTTTCAATCGAGCGATACCCAGGGAGCTGGTCTGCTTTCTGTCCATGTTCTCTTGCACCTTGACCATTACCCTGCCCAGTAATCGCAGCGTAACCGGAATTGGGTTTTCCAATTTTTCCGGTAGAAATAAGAATATTTAGTAAATTACGAACAGCCATCGCTCCATCTGTTTGCTGTTCTACCCCTCTTGCCGTAAAAATCATTCCAGATGCTTCTTTGCCAAACATGACTGCCGCTTGTCGAATTTTTTCGTGCTGCACCCCTGTTATTTCTCCAATTTCTTCTAAGTTTAGAGACAAGACATGGTCTTTCACTCTTTCATACCCTGTGGCCCGTTCTTTGACAAATGTTTTATCAACATAGTTTTCTTCGATGATTACCTTTAATAATCCATTTGCTAGTGCTGCGTCCGTACCCGGTTTTAGTTTTAAATGAAGGTCTGCCAATTTGGTTGTAGCTGTTTCCCGTGGATCAATTGCAATAATGTAGGCACCATTCTCTTTTGCTTTTTCAAAATACGGCATAATCGTCGGCTGGCATTCGGCGATATTCGTGCCCGCTAGAATGATGCAGCGGGTAAAAGGAACTTCCGACAAGCTGTTGGTAAACCCTCTGTCCATTCCAAAGGTTTGAGTTGCAGCAGAAGCAGCTGCTGACATACATAGGCGGCCATTATAATCGATATATTTCGTTTTTAATGCTACGCGGGCAAATTTCCCCAGCAAATACGCCTCTTCATTGGTAATCGATGCGCTTCCATAAACAGCTAAGGCATTTTGTCCGTCTTCCTTTTGGATCCGTGTAAAGTTTTCCTTAATGTGATGTAACGCTTCCTCCCAAGAGATGCGGACAAATTCTCCATTCACCTTTAACATAGGATGCTTCAATCGCTCCCTGCTAAACGCATGTTGATGGGCATTCATGCCTTTAATACATAAACGCCCTTCAGAGGTGGGGTTTTCTTTTCCAAGCGTCAGATATTTTTTTCTTGAAACAATGGATTGTTCCACTAAGGTCATCTTACATTGCATACTGCAGTAGGGACATTGCGTTTCAAATAGTTTTTCTGATTGGACTTTTTGTTGTTTCGTCCGGAAATATTTTAATAAAAGTTCTGTCATGACCCCTCACCCTTTCTTTTTTCTACAAACTTCTTTATAAAACTGCCTTCCTTATGAACGCATCTTCATTTAAACGCTCTAACAATTGCTGGCGATGTTCGTCGTCAAACAAAACTTCTCTCACATGAATAAGCCCCGCTCGTTCCATCCATTTCCCCATCTGCTCCATGTAATTGGCACTCTCACGATAATATTGAATACAACCGGAGATCATTTCTATTGCTTGTAAATTGGTTTCCACAATGCATAACAACTCGCCGATACGTGCATTGCCTCCACTCAAACCACGGACATAGATTTCCCATCCTCTATCCATCCCGATGACGACTAGATTATTTATAGTTGAATCGGGTCCATTATGAATACAAGCAGAAACAAAGATTTTTACCTTAGAAGGTGTTAGGAGGAATTCAAATCTCTTTTCCAAATCATTTGCCAATTCATGTGAGGATCTTTTTTCACAGTTACATGTGAATTTATTCACTTGAAGAATCACATTCATCCCTTCATGATCAAACAGATTACTATTTTTATTCTCATATTCTGGATCGATCATGGTTAAATAATAGTGAATGGCAGGTCGGCAGGTTGCACAACCAGCCCTGTTCTTCCAATCCAGTTCATCCATCACTTCCTGTAAAGAGGACAGACCTTGAACCTGCATTTCTCGAACAACTTCCTCTTCAGTCAACGAAGTACAGTCACACATGGAGGTCTCTTCGACCAGCTTTTCTTCAAATTCATCGCTCTTAATATAGGAAAGAAGCTTTGCAACTAACGGCTTACAGCCACCGCAGGAACCTGACGCCTTGGTGTATTTTTTTATTTCGTCGACGTTCGTTAATCCGTTTTTTTGAACCGCATCGATAATGGCCCCTTTCGTGACCCCGTTACAATTGCAGATCATGGTATGGCCAGGCATTAAAGCAACCGTATTTTCCTGTCGATTAGCAGATTGAAGAAGTGTCAACTCTTCCCCATTGGGCACAACCTTTTGATTTAAAATCATTTCCAGCAATCTCGTTTGGTCGTTTATATCTCCACATAACACGGCACCAATCATCTTTTGATCTTGAAAAACAAGTTTCTTATAAACCCCTCCCGGTCCATCATAGAGACTAATAGACTTTGATTCCCCTGTTTCGGAAAACTTACCGACAGAGAATACCTCCACATCTGATATTTTTAATTGGGTGGATAAGATCGACCCTTCATACCCTATCGTAGCCTGTCCGCAGATCCGTTTCGCCAATATTTTCCCTTGTTCATACAAAGGTTTCACCAATCCATAAACTATCCTGCGGTGTTCCACACATTCTCCAACAGCATAAATATTCGGTGTACTTGTTTCCATATGATCATTGACCAGAATCGCCCGGTTTGTAGCGATTCCACTATCTTTAGCTAATTGAACATTTGGTTTCACCCCTACTGCCATCACAACCAAATCGGTTTCAACGTCAGTTCCATCTTTAAAACGGAGCCCCTCTACTCGGCTGTTCCCGATGATTTCTTTTGTTTCTTTTTCAAAAAGAAACTTCATCCCTTGTTTTTCCAATTTATTTTGCAGCATTTTGGATGCTGTTTGATCGAGCTGCCTTTCCATGAGGAAGCTCCCATTATGGACTATCTGTACATTCATTCCAAGATTGAGCAGTCCGCTCGCTGCCTCTAAGCCTAATACCCCTCCACCGATGACGGCTGCTGTTTGATAGCGCTTTGATGCTTCGATTATTCTCTTGCAATCTTCAATAGTCCGAAATGTAAACACTCCTTCCTTATCTGCACCTGAAATTGGAAGGAGGAACGGAACGGAACCGGTGGCTAGAATCAGAGAATCGTAGCTAATTTCACGATTTTGATCGGTTTTTACCATTTGTTTCTCTTTATCTATTTTTTTCACCGTTTCCCCTGTAAAAAGGTGTATTTGATGTTTTTCATACCATTCCCGTCCATTTAAGGTAATCTCTTTTAATGATTCCTGCCCCTGCAGTACAGAGGACAAAAGAATTCGATTATAGTTGAGGTGTGGTTCGCTGCCAAAAATCGTAATCTCAAAGCGTTCTGGTGCCAGCTTGATTATTTCCTCAATACAACGCACACCCGCCATCCCATTTCCAACCAGCACTAGTTTTTCCTTCTCCATTCATAAACCTCCAACTCATAATTAAAGATGGTCGTTTTTACAGGTTCAATAACACATTCATTATTCCATAAGTCCAATCGAAAAAAATCATCCATGTTACATTTTCTAACAGAGAAAATTCATTATTAAAAACCGTGTTAGATTTCTTAACACAAAAACTGACAATTCCAGAACCTATCTACTACGCTTAAGTAGACAAAAATTCCAAAAAACGGAGGTCAAAGAAATGAAAAAAGAGATTGGCATGATTTCATTTTTGTTTTTACTAGGGAAAGTATGGTTTTCAAAGAATCCAGGTATCGGTTGGTAAGGATATTTCTCGAGGGGAGTGTAAAAGGATGAAATTATTAGATTTAAGAAAAAGCGGTCATACACCGTCATTAGTCGCTTCATTTTTATACTTTGATGTAAGTTTTATGATTTGGGTGTTACTGGGGGCTCTTGGAGTTTATATTACAAAGGATTTTGGCCTTTCCCCTTCTCAAAAAGGGTTTATTGTCGCTGTTCCGATTCTAAGCGGTTCGTTTTTCCGGATTGTACTAGGAATCTTAACTGATCGCATCGGCCCACGTAAAACGGCAATCTGCGGGATGCTTGTTACAATGGTTCCACTTGTATGGGGTTGGTTATTTGGACAATCGTTAACAGAGATTTTTTTGATCGGCATTTTACTCGGTGTAGCAGGTGCAAGCTTTGCAGCAGCCATTCCGATGGCGAGCCGTTGGTATCCACCGCAATTACAAGGGCTGGCGATGGGGATTGCTGGTGCGGGAAACAGCGGGACGTTATTCGCCACTTTATTTGGACCGCGGATTGCAGACCAAATCGGCTGGCATAATGTGATAGGATTAGCAATTATTCCGCTTTTAATAGTTTTTATCATTTATAGCTTGATCGCCAAGGATGCTCCATCACAGCCACAGGCAAAACCTCTTGTTCATTACTTCAATGTTTTTAAAAAGAAAGATACATGGTTTTTCTGCTTGCTTTATAGTGTCACCTTCGGGGGATTTGTTGGTTTATCGAGTTTTTTAAGCATCTTTTTTGTGGACCAATATGATTTATCAAAAGTAAGAGCCGGGGATTTTGTTACGCTTTGTGTTGCTGCAGGGAGCTTCTTCCGACCCATTGGTGGATGGATTGCGGATAAAATTGGCGGCGTACGCCTCCTCCTCTTTCTATTTATCGGAGTGGCGCTTACAATGTTCGGTGTTAGCCAGCTTCCTGGTTTGACGATTGTCACCATATTGTTATTGATTGGCATGCTTTGTCTCGGGATGGGAAATGGTGCGGTTTTTCAATTAGTTCCGCAACGTTTCCAGGAAGAAATTGGGATGATAACTGGAACTGTTGGGGCTGCCGGCGGGGTTGGCGGATTTTTTGTTCCTACTATTTTGGGCACACTTAAACAATTTACGGGTACGTATGCGGCAGGGTTTTTGGTTTATGCGGGGGTTGGCTTGGCAGCACTTTTGGTTCTAGCGATTGCCCATGTATCATGGCAAAAAGCTCTGGTGTCGAAAGAAGCTTCTGTTAAAATTTAGCTCTTAAAAGTAAGCCCCTGTTAAAATTGGTTGTTGATTTCCGCTCCAATCAACTTCTCATATAACCAATCTTAAAACAACAATAAAAGAAGACATGTGCCACCTAGCATATGTCTTCTTTATTTTAATTTTATTCCTGCATTTTAACTCTTACCTTGCTTTGTCCTTTCAATTCCCCTTCTGACTGTTGGTCTTTTTTTATAAAAAAGGAAAGGATGAGTCCCACTAGTGTAAGGATGGAAATCACCATAAAGGCCACGTTAGCACCGTACATATCTGGATGAGAAATCTCCGTGCGCTGTTTTGCTGTTTCTGCTGTTGTGGTCATAACCGTAACAAGAATCGCGGTGCCTACTGAGGCAGCAATCATTTTCATCGTATTATCCATGGCAGCTCCATGAGGAATTAATTGTTTTGGGAGCTGATTTAACGCAGATGTCGCGACCGGCATCATCACCATCGAAAGACCAAGCATTCTGATTCCGTATAAGACAGTAATATAGGTCATCGTCGTTGATGGTCCTAAACGTGTAAAAGCAAACGAAGCAGCTGTCATAATCGTTAAACCAATCATCACTAACCATCTTGCTCCTATTTTATCAAATACTCTTCCTACAATCGGAGCGCTAAATCCACTAACCAAAGCCCCAGGTAAAAGGGCCAGGCCCGCTTCGAATGCGGAAAATCCGCGCATGTTCTGCATAAACAGCGGGATAATCGTCTCAGCCCCAATTAAACCCATAAAACTGATCATCCCAATAATGATGGCAAACGGAAAAATGGAATACTTAAACACCCCAAATTCAAGCATCGGATGCTTTAAGCGTAACTGTCTGGAAATAAATAATACTAATGAAATTACACCAATTCCTAGAGATAGGATTGTAGTCAAGTTGGTCCATCCGTAATTTCCGGCAGCAGTAAATCCGTAAAGCAGTCCCCCAAAACCAAACGAAGAAAAGATAATGGAAATTACGTCGACCTTTGGTTTGGAGATCTCGGTTACATTTTTTAAGGCAATAAAGGCAATGAGAATATCAATCAGTGCAATTGGTAAAATGATAAAAAACAGCACTCTCCAGGAAAAATGGGATGTTACCCATCCAGACAGGGCTGGGCCAATGGCCGGTGCAAAGGAAATCACGAGCCCGACTAAGCCCATTGCGGAGCCACGGCGATTGACAGGAAATATCATTAAAAATACCGTTTGCATCAGGGGCAGCATGACTCCGGCTCCAATCGACTGGATAACTCGCCCAAGCAATAGCATCTCAAAATTGGGTGCAATCCCCCCTGCCAAGGTACCGACAGCAAAAATACTCATTGCCGATATAAACAGCTGTCTTGTTGTAAACCGCTCCAATAAAAATGCGCTGACGGGAATCATAATTCCGTTCACCAGCATAAAAACGGTTGTCAGCCATTGTGCACTATTGGCGGTTACATTCATTTCATCCATTACCGGAGGAATTGCTGTAATCATCAACGTTTGATTTAAAATCGCAATAAACGTTCCTGCGAGTAGAAGTGCCACGATCGTGGAGTGTTTATTTTTTGATGTCCCCATTCATCCATCCCCCTTATTGAAAATTGCTCTTTAAAAAAATACTTTTACAGATTAACCGATTTCCACCTTAATTTCCATTTAAAAGCTTCGGTTTTCGAAAAATTTTTCACAGGAATATTCATCATATTTTTAGGTCCTTTGTCCACTCCCAAACGAAAAACTACCTTTATCGTTCTCACATCGACACGGAATTCTTGTTAGCCCTTCCTTGAAGGAATTAGTTTTTTCTTTATCCTTTCAGTAACGAAAAGAAGCATTGGCAAAACAAAACAGATGTTAAAGAAAAAGGAATCCAAGCTGTAGCATTATAGGTTTGGTAATGGACAGTACTCGGCTCAGAAAGGATTGCATATGGAATTAGTAAAAAGGCTAAAAGAAAAAGCAAAATCCGATAATCTTTCAACTTCATAATTTGTGCTAAGACAAGTGAAAGACCATAATAGCAAAACGATAGTTTAAAATAAATTGAAATAATCCAGATGACCGCCACAATCACTTCAATGCGTTCTAAGAAATTTCCAATACTTATTCTTTTACCTAAAACATATGAGGGATATGTTAATCTTGCACACTTTATTTTTAAACGGGGTCAGGATTCGGGTTTTCATCGCTACTCTCCTCAACAAGATTAGTTTTATTTTTTCAAAAAAATGGTATTTTATCCATGAAAATGAATGAAATTGAGAATCTTCCATTTTACGGTTTTAGCATTGGATCACCTAAATTTTACTTTTAGCAAAACATGTTATACTGTTCTATAGATTACAAGATTAGCACTGTTAGGAGAGTATTATATGAAATACAAGGTTGTCATCTTAGATATTGATGGAACGATTCTTCCCCATGGAAAAACAATCAGTCCTGCCACGTTGGGCGCCATTCAGCAATTAAGAGACAAAAATATAAAAGTTGTTATTGCTACGGGAAGAGCTCCCTATTTTTCAAATTCCATTGTTCACGACACGGGTGTGGATTCCATGGTTTTTTTTAACGGAGCCTATGCCTATCATGAAGGAAAAGAAATCTACAAGAATGCCATTGAGAAAGAGGTTTTAGAGAGGATTCTTTTAATGTCTCATGATTATCAGCACCCTCTTACCTTTTTAGCGGGTACCCATTTTACTGTTACAGACCTGAGTCATCCATTTGTGGTGGAGGCGTACATGAACGATTCGTGGAAACTAGAACAAACACCTCCTCAATTTTGGAAGGATCAAGATATTTATCAATTATTCCTTCATTGTGATCTAGAGGATGAGGTATCCTATCAATCGAAGATTCCGGAATTGGATTTCAGAAGGTGGACTTCTGGCGCAAGAACCTGTGATGTGAATTTAACAAAATCCAACAAAGCGGTTGGGGTAACGAAATTATTAGAAAAGCTGGGAATAGCTCCAGATGAAGCAATTGCGTTCGGGGATGGATTAAATGATATCGAAATGCTATCACTCGTAGGAATGGGAGTTGCAATGGGGTCAGCCCGCGATGAAGTAAAACAGGCTGCCAATATGGTCACATTATCGGCTGAAGAAGATGGAGTTCGGTTTGGGTTAGAGCGTCTTGGGTTAATATAGAAAGCAATGCCCTTCATGGATTGATATGAAGGGCATTTGTCTGTCTACCTAATGCATTTAACTTAAGAAGGGTAATTTTTAGTTTGGTTGATGAGTTTTATCCTTCTACCTCCAATCCATTTTCAGATAACCAAGTAATTTTAATAGATTTCTTTATCATTGATGTGAGCGTCTAAGAAAGGTTTGTAGTTTGGTTCTTGCAGTTTTCCTTTTTTATTCAAGATCGTTCCGATAATGAAGTATAACACGAGCATTGGTGCACCGATATAGAATGAGAATCTTGTATCAGAGCTATAAGCTGTATAAATGGCAATAGCCATCAAAACGAATAAGCAGATGATCGTTGGAATCGGATACGTACCCATTTTGAACTTAAGCTTGTCCACAGACCCGCCCTGTGCAGTAAGCCATTTTCTAAAACGATAGTGAGAAAGGAAACTACCGAACCAGCCAAGAAGTGTATTAAAACCGGCGATGGAAATGAGCCAAATGAACACTTTATCAGGTGAAACGAAGTTGGTAATTAGCGAAACCTGTCCAAGGAACAAAGTGAGAAGAACCGCGTTCATTGGAATCCCACGTTTATTTACTTTTGCCAATGCTTTTGGAGCTTTTCCCTCTTTTGATAATGCAACTAGGGTTCTGCTAAGTGCATATACGATGGAGTTGGCCGCGGAAGCCAAAGATGTCAGAATGACGATATTCATGATCGTAGCTGCACCTGGTATACCAGCCAAACCAAACAGTCCCGCATAGCCATTGCTTAAAACGCTTACATTTTCAAAAGGAACAACTAATCCTAAAACAGTAACCGAACCAACGTAGAAGATTAAAATCCTAAAGAAAATGGTGTTAATGGCTTTAGGCACATTTTTCTGAGGATTTTTGGTTTCTCCTGCTGCTGTTACAACCGTTTCCACGCCCAGATATGACCATATAACCCCAGTCATCATTAAGATAACCGCAGAAAATCCATTTGGAAACATAGAATGGCTGTTCAAATTGGATAATCCAATAAAGCCTTGTTTTCCAATCACACCAAAAATCATTAAAACTCCAACAATGAGGAAAATGATAATAGCAATCACTTTGATACCGGCAAACCAGTATTCAGCTTCACCGTATGTTTTTACATCGATCATGTTTAATCCCAGAATCAATAAGGAAAGCATGATACAGAATGCAACGGGAGGAATACTCGGGAAAAATTGGTTTAAAATCATCCCCCCGCCAACGATTTCAGCTCCGAGACCGAGAAAGCCGTTGATGCATAAATTCCAGCCAACCATGAAGCCTAAAACCGGATGAACAAACAGACCGGAATAAGTCGTGTACGCACCAGGAATCGGCATGAAGGTGGACATTTCGCCAAGTCCTTTCATTAAAACATAAACTAAAATTCCAATAACTAAATACGCAATAGGACCGCCAAGTGCGCCTGCTTTTGAAACAACATTCCCAGATGCTAGAAAAAGACCTGTTCCGATGGTTCCACCGATGGAAATCATGGTAATATGTCGGGAGCTAAGCCCACGCCTTAATTCATGGCTTTTATTTTCCATATTCGCAAGCCCCTCCCCTTTATTCAATTCTAGTTTCAATCCCTTACATCTCCTTTCTCTTACATTCATTACAAAAGGCTTTCCAAATTTTCAGTCTTTTGTATATTTTATATTATATATTTTATTTTTACCCAGTCAATAAAAAAATGACTTTGTCTCAAATGAAACAAAGTCATCTATTTTTTATATTCTTTTATCTACTATCTTTTTAAAATCCTCTATAAATGCTGCTACCTGCTCCTCTTTTGTTGCCCAAGAGGTTACGATGCGAATCGCTGAATAATCTTGATCAACTTTTTCCCAAATGTGAAAGCCATACTTCTTTTCAAGTTCAGCGATCACGTAATTGGGTAAAATCGGAAAGATTTGGTTGGTGGGTGAATCGGTCAAAAATGAAATATTTGCACCATGAATTTCAACCTTTAGTATTTCTGCCATCTTATTGGCATGTGTTGCCAATTCAAAAAACAAATTATCCTGAAATAGTTCCAAAAACTGTATGCCCAAAAGTCGTCCTTTTGCAAGGAGCGCCCCTTTTTGCTTCATATGATATCTGAAATCTACCTTAAGGGAATCACGGCAAATCACTAATGCTTCACCTAAAAGTGCTCCATTCTTCGTTCCGCCAATATAGAATGCATCAACAAGTCCAGGTAAGTCACTTAACTCAAGGTCATTTTCAGAAGAACAAAGAGCGGATCCCAGTCTTGCACCATCCATAAATAAGATTAAATGGTGGCGATCACAGAATTCCCGCAATTGCAGCAATTCATTTTTCTTATAAATGGTCCCTATTTCAGTCGAATTAGATATGTACACGAGTTTTGGTTTCACCATATGTTCATCCGGATGGGAGTCCAATACGGCTTGCAAGTGGAACGGAGTTATTTTTCCATCACTAGATTCTACAGATAGAATTTTGTGTCCGGTTGCCTCAATTGCACCCGTTTCATGTCCCAATATATGACCGGTACTAACCGCGATTGCAGCCTCATGCGGTCGCAGAAATGCTGAAATGGCGATCATATTGGTCTGCGTTCCACCCGATAATAAGTGAACATCTATGTCCGACCGGCCGATTCTATTCTTTATCGATTCAATCGCTTTGCGGGTATAACGATCCTCCCCATACCCTTCTTCCTGCTCGAGGTTTGATTCGATTAGCGCATTTAAAATTCTTGGATGTGCACCCTCACTGTAATCATTTTTAAAGCTGTACATATATTACCCCCCTTTTCATGTATTCCCATTGTAACATTATTTATTTTATGCTGTAGTTCACCTCTTGAAAAAATATAGGCCTTGCTTTAAAAGTAAAGTTTTTGCTTTCCAAAGAAATGGTCAAAATTGATTTTCCAATGAATAGACTTATAGAAAGCATGACCAATTCGCTGAAAAGAGTGATCTTAATGAGGGCCATTACCTTTAAAGCATTTGCCATAACAAATGAAATTGATCTAAACAAAATTGCCATTCATTGCGGTATTCCGAAAAAGTTCACTTGGGAAGAGCCTTTAATCTTGAGGGGAAATATTTTAGAAACCATCCTTGGACAAGAAGTCGAGGAATCGCAAATGGTTCTCGTTTTCTCTTTTGGAAGCGTAGTTTTCATCAATCTAATCGACACCAATGACATGATGGTTTTTTTCCAGTTTTTCCATTCCTTTGAAGCGGACATTGATCTAAATCAAACCTACAAATATACGGATGATTACAGCCTTCATGTACTTAGCACCGAAACCCTTGAATTAACAGACGAATATGTAGTGGTACCTGGCTATGAAAGCTTTTACCCTGAGTTAATTTCTACTGTGCTCGCCAAATCAGTTGCACTTGAAAAAACAGAGGAACAGCTTGGAAAAATCCACGATAAGCTTGAAACGATGATTGACCGGCTCGAAAAAGGAAAGCTGCGGATCGGCAATAAAGAGCTTGCTAGAACAACAGCTAAAATTGTTCGCCATGAATACAATACCCTTGCATATATCATGATTTTGGATAAGCCCGATATTACCTGGACCAGCAGCACAGCGAATGAATTTTATGATAAAATGATCGAGTTTTTCGAATTAAACGATCGTTATAAAATTCTAAAAAGCAAAACAGACATTTTATATAATATTATGGACGGCTTCTCTACTATCAGCCACTCTATTAGAGGCCTATTTGTCGAATGGATCATCGTGATACTTATTGTGATTGAAATTGCTCTGACCATTTTACAAATTTTCGGCTGGTTTCCGTAAAAATTCATATAAAAAATGCTTATCTTTCAAATCAATCCGTGTGCTGCGCAGGGATCATTAATATTCTTTTCCTATTTAAACTAGGTTAATTTATTTTGGATTATTGCCTTTTTCACTTGAATAATCTGATTTTCCTTCAAGTATCACCCTGTCAATATCAAGATAGGGTTTGCCTACTACTGCATCATTCGACACAATCTTCACCGTTTTATTCACATTTTTTTTCATAAAAATGCCCTCCATTTGCCCTGATTTATAAACACTTCTATTAATTTAAACTTTTTTTAATGAACTATTCATGGTGCCAGATCCCCACCACTACAACGCTTTAAAGCACTGTGGGACTGGCACCAATTTTTATCTATACAATTTTATAAAAAATTAATGTAAAATGATTAGAAGTATAAAAGAATGGAAAATAGATGGGGAGATTATTTTGAAAAAATACAAAACCTTATTATTTGATGTTGATGACACATTATTGGATTTTGGTGCGGCAGAAAAAGAAGCATTACGCTTACTTTTTGAGGAACAGAATTTTCCTCTTACATATGAAGTAGTCGATCGTTATAAAAAAATCAATCAAGGACTGTGGACCGCTTTTGAAGAAGGAAAACTTAATCTAGATGGGGTATTGAATTCTCGTTTTTCGATTCTTTTTAAGGAATATGGCCTTGAGGTAGATGGTTCATTATTAGAAAAACAATATCGGAGATTGCTTGCAGAGAGTCATCAACTTGTTCCGGGGGCTCTTGAATTAATTTCCAACCTACAAAATCATTTTGATTTATATATTGTCACAAATGGCGTTTCGGAGACTCAATATAAACGCCTCCATGATTCAGGATTATCATCATTTTTCAAAGATATCTTTGTTTCAGAGGAAACAGGCTTCCAAAAACCAATGCAGGGATTTTTTGATTATGTTTTTGCAAGAATCCCAGATTTCGCATTAGAAGATTGCCTAATTATTGGAGATTCATTAAGTTCTGATATGAAAGGCGGACAGCTTGCCGGAATTTCCACATGCTGGTTCAATCCAAAGTTAAAGCCGAATCATTCTGAGATTATTCCAAGCTATCAAATACAAAAG
This sequence comes from Neobacillus cucumis, assembly GCF_016107705.1. The sequence goes on along the minus strand of NZ_JAEHGC010000002.1, from coordinate 496,265 downwards.
CTTGATGAGTTGTATGAAATTTTAAATTTAACTGCGGTTCATTCATGATTACAAATCTATTAGGATTTACGGGGAGCATTAAAATGCTCCCCTTTTCATTAAAACGGCTAAATCCTCTTTTTCACGTCTTCTCTAATCGATTCAACCATCTCATCCGATATATTTGCCGGTAGGGATGAGCCATTCTCGAACACCCAGCTATTGATGATTTCTAGATCTGCTTTTTTAAATGTTAACCTATACTCTTTTTGATTGGAAGAAAATTCTACGGTTACATATTCCTCACTAGCAAAATCATCGTCGATGATCATATCGGTAATTTCATATGGATTCACGAGGTATTCTCCTTCAAACAAATTTTCTCCCCTTTAGGGTTTACCTTTCATACCGGATTATTCTATATAAAAAGTGAACCCCTATTATGTATTTGCTTTTATCCAATCAATCAGCTCTGAAATGGCATCCTCCAAATCAACTGCGGACGTACCGTCTTCGGGAATTTCCCCAAGAAACTGATTAAATTCATTCATTCTTTCTGAAAGACCGTTTTTAGATTGTTTTGCGTTTTTCTTCAATACCTTGAATCCATCGTCTTCACCAAGATCATCAACATAAGACCAAACTTCTTGCAGGACGGTTTCTAATTTTTGAACTGAACGATGCAGTTCTTGTAATGTTTCAAGTGTTTTTTCCATTTCTCTCTCTTCCTTTCAAGCAAGTGTTCTCATTATAAGTTTTTATGATTCAAGACGCAAAAATTCTGGTACAAACGGGGATATTAAAATTTAACGCAAAGAAAATGGATAGGAGATCTTTGATGGAAAAGATTCAAAATATAAATTTTACCTCTTTAACGAAGTATATAAACAGGAGCTTTACAAAGCTGCCGCGAATAACAGCTGAATCCGTAGCTTTAGGCATTTTCCTGGCGTTTATCGGTGGTTTTTTAGATGCTTACACCTATGTTAGCAGGGACGGTGTATTTGCGACTTCCCAGACAGGAAACCTTGTTTTGTTAGGGGTAGAGGCAGCACAAGGACAATGGGACCAAGGATTTAAACATATTCCTCCTATTCTGGCGTTTGTTCTAGGAGTGGCCGTGGCCGAGGGCTTGAAGCATCCAAAGGTTACAAGAACCTTTCCCTTTCCGGCCCGCACAGTTCTTTTATTGGAGAGCATTGTATTAGTGTTTGTAGGAACTTGGCCTGTTGAAGTACCTAATATGTTTGTTACTGTAACAATCGCCTTTGTTGCTTCTGTACAAATTTCATCTTTTCGCACACTCGTAAAATGGCCCTTTAATTCAGCAATGGTTACGGGTAATTTGCGAACAGCTGCCCAAGCAGCCTATACCGCTCTAATCCTTCATGACCGCCAAGGACTTATTCAATGTTTCGATTTCATGGTTATTATTCTTTCCTTTTTAGTTGGGGCTTTTACAGGTGCCTTGTCCACAATTCACTATGGCACGAAAGCCATTTGGATTGCTTCTATTGTACTAGTTGGCGCTTTGCTATTTTTACATGCGAATCCAAAAACCTTGCTCCGCAAGGCCAAATAAAAAATGGCAAGTATCTTGCCATTCTAACCTATCTTATTTCCCCTCTACTACTTCTTTAAAGATTTCGTAGGACCTCTTTTGTTTTTCAAAATCATAAATATAAGATACAGCCATAATTTCTTGGACATCATATTTTTCCTGGAAGCTTGCTAATTGTTGACGAATTGTCTCTTTGCTGCCTAATAACGCTACATCGGTTCTTTGGTTAGCCATCTCTTTTTCCATAGGTGTCCACAGCTCGTCCATGTTCTCAACTGGAGGCTGTAATGGATTTCGTGTGTTCCGGACAATATTCAAGAAAAATTGATGCATGGTGGTTGACAGAAAGTGTGCCTCTTCATCCGTTTCCGCAGCAATTACATTTAAACATACCATCATATATGGCTTATCTAAATAATCTGATGGCTGGAAGCGTGCACGATAAATCGAAATGGCTTCTTCCATATAGGTTGGTGCAAAGTGTGACGCGAACACATATGGCAATCCAAGACTTGCGGCCAAATAGGCGGAGTCTGTATAAGAACCGAGAATATAAATTGGAATATTGGTCCCGATTCCAGGATATGCTCTTACATAGCTTTGATGTTCTTCAGGCCCAAAATAAGTAAGTAAGGCCTGAACATCATCAGGAAAGGTATAGACCGAATCATTTTTTGAGCGCCTGAGGGCATTAGCCGTCATCATGTCTGTACCTGGTGCCCGGCCAAGTCCTAGTTCGACACGATTTGGATAAATCGTTGCCATTGTACCGAATTGTTCGGCTACAACTAATGGAGAGTGGTTCGGAAGCATAATCCCACCGGAACCGACTCGAATAGTACTGGTATGTTCTAATGTATGTTTGATTAATAAAGAAGTTGCTGAACTGACCAGTGTAGGTGAATTATGATGCTCAGCAATCCAGTATCTTTGGTAACCCATTTTTTCAACCGCTTGTGCGAGATCGACCATTGAATCAATCGCCTGTTTCGAGCTTTGTCCCGCCCGGATTGGAGCTAAATTTAATACGGATAAAGGGATATGAATGTTTGCCATAATCATTTGTCCTTTCATGGTGTAGATGATATTACTATAGTAACAATCCGAATCAAGAAAACAAACTTAAATGCTTATATAGAATATTATCAACTAAAAAACGGAAAGGACTCCTATTTTTGCTGTTTCACACTTTTTATAATACATTAACAGACCCGTCTATCACGGACCACCAAGGATTACCATTGGCATTTGCAGAAGTATTATTTAGAAAAAAGCGAGTAATGAGCGTTTGGACCCTGCCATCGTTCAAGAAAAGTGGATGCATGGCTACTTGATTCCATTTTTTCCGCACCGTGAGCGTTAAAACGGACTGCTTGTAAATTTTAGCACTCTCAATCGGAACGGCTCCATCCCCATCGCCACTGGATTTTGGTGTATCAAAATTAAAGAAATTTTTCACCCCGCCATCAGGGCTTTGAGGCTCTACAATGACTTTGCTTTTTGTGTCTTCACCGACACCGGCAAGAATTAATAATCTTTTCTGCACCTCATCTGGAAGCTCCGTTAAATCTAGCATAGATGGATTATTAATATCCCGAAATTTTCTCAACTGACTAATTCGCTCAAGAAACATTGCTCTGTCATCCTTACCGATATTGGATTGCCAATCATCAGGATTACCTAAATCAAATGCCGAGCCGTCTTCAAATACAATGGCATCTTTATAGGTTGGGCATAATTCATATACCGATGGAAACGTCCGGGCAATTTTTCGAAATTCGTCATTTGTATTGAAAAGTGGAAATTCAAAGCCGCCCTCTCCAGCAGTGAGGGAAATTAGCGCCCTAACCGAGCCCATAAACGGACATGCTGCCAAGACGGCATGCTCAATAGACTCATAATTTCCTTTTAAATTGTTCAAATAACAGCTAAACACCATTCCGCCAAGACTATGGCCAATGAAGTTAAATTTTTTTACAGAAAGTTTTTCTTTCAGATATTCTATATAGCTTTCCAAGCGTTTACTATTTTCTTCTGAAGATTTCCTCCAGTCGTACCCAAAAATATATACAGGACTGCCCGTCTTTTTTTCAATGATGTGAACAGCTTGGCGGTAAGCCAAATCTTCCACATCACTCCGCTCAATCATTGATCTTGGGTTCACTTCAAAACGGCTATCCCGCTTTAATGCAAGATCATAGATGGTTTCATATTTACTTTGAACAGCTGACCAGATGGTATCGAAATTTAGGGTATTGGTATTGACGAGTTTTGTACCTTGTATACCCGGGATTAAGATCGTAGGGATCATAATTAATTCCTATTCCTCCTTATATTTTGGGAGTTACCAATATATTATATATTTTTTATTCTATGCAGGAACGTGCACTTCCTTTGTCTAAATGTCTATTACGATAAGACTTTTGACAAATTATTTTAATAAAAATTAAATAATTTAGTAAACATGTAATATTTTCAGTATGATACATTAAAATTAGCGTGTAAAATCTGAAAACGATTGAGTGGTCATATGTTAAATTTGAAAGAAGTGACAATTCACCTAAAAGAGGAAGGTATTACCGATAGTGAATTAACGGTTATCCAGTGGATTCTTGAGGGAAAAATAACGGCTAGAAGGGCCAAAAATTTAAAGATTGATTACTTGGTCAATCCCGGTGATTTAGCAGCATTCATTATAGAAAAGAAAATCGAGGAGAAGACGAAGAGGTATGGAGTCGATTTTCAACATTGGGAAAAAACGTTTAAGGAAAACCAAAAATTAAAAGAGGATATTGAGCAATTAAAAAGCTCTGTTCGCATTGAACAAGCTAAAGTCCGTTCTTTGAAAAAAATGTTACAAGCAGAGTATGCTCTTACTGCTGCTCCCCCACTTACATTTAACACCATATTTGGATTAGATGAGGGCGCTGATCCATCCTCGTTAAAAAAGGAATTTAAAAAATTACTCAAATGCCTTCATCCCGATCGTGGCGGCGATGAGCAGCTCTTCAAAATATTTTATGAACACTATGATAAATTAAAGTAGTTTCTTAGGAGGGTACAATCTTAATCGTATTTTTACAATAAAAAAATGATACCTTTACAAAAATGTTATATGCTATTTTTATAAAAGGTTTCAACATTGGAAGGGGTAATCATGATCTTGATGCTATTTAGCAGGATCATGGTGATGACCGTTTGCACCTTACTTAATTACAATTTATGACGATGTTCAGTTAGAGGGTAGAAATTTGTCATATTCAACGGAATTTCTACATATTGTGTAATGTTTAACCTCTTAAATTTTTTGAAAGGTGTTGTTCATTTTGAAAAATAAACGTGTCATGTATCAAGGAAAGAAGTATATCCTTTACCATCAATATTCCACCGACTTTTGCGAAATCCAAGAAGAGAGTTACAAGTTCAATATTCTACTGGTTCATGTGTCCGAACTAACTGAAATTGAATAGTCTTCTTAAATTACATGAACCTTAAAGGTTTGTTCATAGTTTGTTCATTTTTCGGGGGTAAGATATGCATATGGAACGGATAACAACCTTTTCATAACCCCCCTTTTAAAATATATTTTTGTGGATCCGGCAAAGCTGCCGGATATTTTTTTGCAAAAAAACAAGCCCAAATCCAGGCTTGTTTTTATCGGACGATTAAAGTTTTCTTGATTGTGGAGCCGTTTGCTTTCATAATCACAGGATAGCTGCCAGGTTTTGTGCTGGTTCCTACCCGCCATGACCAGGTGATGTATCCGCCGCTGTTTGCTGTTTTCGCTGTTAACCCTGACGCTTTACTTGGACCTGAGCTGTAAATCACTTGGATGGTACCTTTTGCACCCGGTCTCGTTTTGATTGTTATGGACGCCTGTTGACCATGTTTAACAGTTAATGTTGTACCTGTAACTTTTGTTGAACTGGAAGTGGTTCCTTTAGAACTGCTATTGGTTGTTTTGGTACCGGTAATTCCACAGCCGTTGGTTGAGTATCCATTGCTTCTTGCATAGGAACATGATTTGGTGAGACTGTATCCATTTGATGTTACATATCCTGAAATGCTCCAAATCCCTAATTTTTTAGATTTTGCATAGGATTGGGCACCTTGCAATTCAGAAAGATGGTCGGTATTTGGTTTATAGACATAGGCGACTCTGGCGTAACCTTTTTTCACGACATCTTTGTTATATAAATCTGTTTTTGTGATGTAGAGATAGGCTAATAAGCGATGATATTTATCACGTTCATATCCCTTTTTACCGAGCTGTAGATAGATGTGTTTTCCCACCGGAAGCTTACTTTTTGCGTATTTGGCTGCTGTATAGCCGTATGGTTCTACCGGTTTACGAGGATCGACATCTTCCGGTGTATCAATCAATAACATGCGAACCGTTTCATTTTTCCCATTATATTTTACTTGGATGGTATCCCCGTCAATATTCTTTGAAACGGTTGCAGGAACAAGTTTGGGGCTTGTTGTTTTTGCCAAGGTTGTATGAGCGCTGGCGAAGCCAGAGAATATAAGCGAAACTGTTAAAGACAATGAAGCTATTAATTTCCCTTTTTTCAAAATAAATTCCCCCTAAAACTATGTAATCTTTCTATTACATTTCCAAAGTTAATCATAGTGAGAAACATTTCTAATGTAAAGGGATTGTTTATGTCTGCAAAAGAAAAAACAACCATTCTCGGTTGTTTTTCCCTTATATTTATGGTTTTAATTTCATTAGCAAAGGTGTTTTTTTATAATTTAAATAAGAGCATTTCCATTATGCCGGCTGCGGGCGGCTATGCCCATATATGTTAATATAAATTTGTTCAATTTCTTCACCGGTTAAATCGCCTTGTTTCAGCAGTTCCTCCGCAATCATATGGACGAAGTCAGCATGTTCGCGAACTAACTTTTTCACCTCAAGCATCTGGGATTTCAGCAATTCATTAATCTTTGACCGAAGCGCCTTTAGTCCCTCAGCTTGAGATCCTAAAGCGAGCCAGCTAAACAATTCGTCACCCATGCCCACTGCACCTAGGTAAGCACCGGCTAACAAAGTTGCCTGCTGCAAATCCGAGGTAACACCGTTTAATTTTTTTCCAAGGAACTCTTCTTCAGCTGCTCTAGCCGCGAGACACACTTGGATTTCAGCAAGAATTTCATCATCACTTCGATTATATCGTTCATGTGTCGGTTTAGTTGCAGCAAGACCCAATGCACCGCCTCGGCGGATGATTGTCACCTTCCACACACGTTCGTGTGCCTTCAAAAGATATTGTGCAACCGCGTGACCGGCCTCATGGTATGCAACATTTCGTTTTTCGTCGTCGCTCATAGAACGGAGCGGCTGTTTTAGTCCCCACTCATATGTCTCCATCGCTGCCCGGAAATCCTCGTAACTTGCTAACTGGGCGCCTCGCTGATGTGCGATGACAACAGACTCATTCACGATGTGTTTTATTTGGGCCGGACTGTACCCAATCGTGTCAAGTGCTGCCTTTTCGGCTGTAATGGTTGGATCTTTCCTAACTTTTTGAAGATAATACTCGAAGACGTCGACACGTCCATCAAAATCTGGGGAATCAACCCAAAGCTTGCGGTCAAAACGGCCGGGTCGAAGGAGCGCTTGATCAAGTACGTCTGGGAGATTGGTGGCTCCAATAGTTAATACTGCGGGACGATCTGCTTTCTTGCGTCGGAGACCGAGTGAGCGAAGGAGCTTCGCTATTTTTGAGTTGTCAATATTCGGTGGATCCATTTGCAAAAGCAGCTCATTAAGAAGACCGGATCCGCCCATGCCCATTAATCCTCCTATCATTCCTCCTCCGGCCCCGCCAGCCTGCCGGCTCATGCCAATTGCGTCAATTTCGTCAATGAAGATGATGCAAGCGCCGTATACCTTTGACAGCTTCCGAGCTTTCCGATACAGCCCCATCACCTTAAGGTTGCCAACGCCAAAGAACATGTTTTGAAAACTTGGCGCTGAGGCATAGGCGAAAGGAACCTGTGCTTCGTTCGCGATGACTTGAGCCAAATAAGACTTGCCTGTCCCGGGTGGTCCGCAGAGCAGTAATCCTCGGATTGCCTCACCGCCCATTTCTTTGAACTCCTTAACACCTTTAAGCAAGGTAACAATCCGCTTTGCATTTTCTACAATTTCAGGGTTTCCTCGATAATCGTCCCAAGTTGAACCTGTCTCTCCTGGCAGAATCCAATACGTACGACCCCGAGCCAAGAACCAAAAGAGGGCAACAAATTGGATGATCATAAATAGCATTGCAAATAGCAGCTGCAGCAATAAACTAAGAATACTTATTGCAATGTTCCAGGCTGTCGGCCCTCCACTCCAAATCAACACCGTGATCAGGACGAGGGCTGCGGCCCAGAGGATTATTTTACGCCACTTAATCCACCGATAATTCCTCATGGTCTCATATCCTTTACAGAAGATTTAGAATATTCTATGAGGAATTTTCCTATAAGTTGCCTAGAGTCGAGAAAAATCGGGTCGTGCCAGGCACCACCCGATTTTTCTTGTTTCACATTATTGTTTCACAACTACTTACTGAATTTTCCTTTGATGTCCATTAAATACTTAAGGATTACTCCGAGTCCGCCAATGAAGTAGAAGGTCACGAGGATCCAGCCGCTTGGGTCAATCGGGAACAATGAGATAAGGATATTTAATGGCAATACGAGATAGATAATATCTTTTAAATAATTTAATGCAATGGAAGGAGTAAAGGAACCTTTCCAGAAGGATTGGAAAAATCCAATAAGAAAATCAATGATCATGAGTCCAAAAACGCCCCACATTGTATAAAGCAGCCAATCTGAAAGTGCAAATGACATGTTTTATCACCACCTTTACTCCAAAATATGCGGTCTGCAAAGGACAGGTGATGAGGTAATTAATTAAATTTTTTAAATTTTCAGATTAATAATTAGACAAATAACTGCACCTTTTAAAATATCTTTCATGCTTTTTTCATAATTTGTTCATTTTTAGAAAGTAAAATAAAAACATGAAATGAACAAGCTTCTTATTCATTTTCTCCCTTTTAATATATTTTTGTGTGGATCCGACCCGAGTGGTCGGATATTTTTTTGAGCAATTCGAAATGGAACCTTCATATAAAATAGGAAAGCTCCAAACCCACTTTAGGTAGGATTGGAGCTTTTTTAAGTATTATCCCATTACAAGATTGTTCTTCCTCTGTTCAACCAAACCATTCGTAACTATATAGTGGTATTCTTTTTCAAGTTCACATAAATTCCATTCATAAAGATGTTTATTATTTTTCTTGTAAATTCCAAACTTAAGTAGTTCGTCAATCAGGAATTGCCGTTTTTCCTGTCCTGCTTTTCGAAGTAAAATTTTCATTTGTTAAACCTCCTAATTATTAACTGGTTTTTTCGGTGGTTTAGGTTATAGAATTCGAAATGATTTAGCTGTAACTATTGGTATATGGACCAGAATTAGTAAAGAGGTAGAAAAAATCCTGTCAAAAAGCGTTTGTAGGAATAGACCATAATGAATGAATATTTGATGAAAGAAAATCAACTCCCTTCCCATTTGCCATTATAAGGGCTAATTGGAAAGGGAATTGTCGATATCTGCCATATGGACACACACTTAACGAAATTGTTAAATTCTTATAATATAAGTAAGATAAATAAATTTTCGGTAACATTAGGATTTATCTTAGCTCGGTCCCCTATTCTATATTCCCCATTACCGCTTTCTCAAACCTATTTGGGTGATTTTTAAGGTGTGATGGAAGGTAATTGTGTGAAGTAGAAATTATTTTTAACAAGTTTGTTATACTTTAGAAAGAACAGGCCATTATAGGAGGATTTAATGAGGAAAAGAATGCTTATATCTGCAGTTATCTTACTTGTACTTTTTCTAACATTCTATGGTACATACAAATTAATGAATTCACGGACTTACCAGGTATTTGGTGGTATTACAGACCATGTTAAAACCAATAAAAAGGTGGTAGCTCTTACCTTTGATGATGGTCCTACAGGGAATGTGGACAATATATTGCCCCTTCTCGATCAGTACGATGCTAAAGCAACCTTTTTCCTCATTGGAAATGAATTACGACAGCATCCAGAACAGGGGCTGAAAATTGCAGAAGCGGGACATCAAATCGGCAATCACACCTATTCACATAAAAGGATGATTTTCAAAAGCCCTGATTATATTAAGAGAGAAATTGAACAAACAGATATGTTGATTCGCAAGACTGGATATAAGGGAGAAATCGATGTTCGTCCGCCAAATGGAAAAAAACTTGTCGGACTTCCCTTTTATTTGAAGAAGCATCATAGGGATACTATCACATGGAACCTAGAACCGGACACCTATTATACCTCTATTAAGGATAAAGTGACCTATGTAAAACAGAATATCAAACCAGGTTCCATCATACTCCTTCATCCCATGTACGACCAAACCGGAAACGAACAAAAAACCATTGAGGGTATCTTAAAAGAATTAACAGAAAAAGGATATAAATTTGTTACAGTAAATGAACTACAAAACGAGTTTTAAATTCGACAAAAATCGGGTGGTGCCAGGCACCACCCGATTTTTCTTGTTTCACAGAATGTTCCATACGAAGCTATACACCGCGCTTATTCCCCCACAGCAATGTGTGCAATTGAGGTAGAACTTTTACGTTGTTAAAGTCTGAATCAGACATGACTTTATCCACGAGGAGCTCATATTTTTTTAGTAGATGCATTAGTAGAGCTTGATTGTCAAAGGTGTTGATATCATCATTTCCTACCGACAAGAAGAAAGGAACATTTGGGTAGCGTTGGTGAACGTTTTTAGCATATTCATAATCACGATCATCGAAAATCACAACTTTGAGACTTACATTATGGGAGGATTCCTTCAAATTCTCAATGATCTGGTCTAGTACTGTAAAGTCTGTTACCATCTTCGAACTTGGCGGTTTTGGAGAAATGGTAAGTTCATCAATCTCAAGGAACCAATCCTGCCACTTACTGCCTTGCGTTTCGAGACCAATTTTAATCTCATTTTCTTTAAAAATCTTAATCAATGAATCCAAGTTTTTAAGTAGCGCCGGGTTTCCCCCTGAAATCGTAACAAACGAAAAACGTTCACCGCCAATTTCCTTTAGCTCCTGCCAAACTTCTTCTGCTTCCATCATCCGAATATCATTTTTTCCGGAACCGTCCCAGGTAAAGGCAGAGTCACACCAGCTGCAGGAATAATCGCATCCGGCCGTTCTGACAAACATCGTTTTTTGGCCAATCACAGCTCCCTCGCCTTGAATTGTTGGTCCGAAAATTTCCAGTACGGGTAGTTTAGTCAAGTTCCATCCACTCCCGTCTTGCTTCCGCATAGCTTGTCGGCGTTTCAAAAAGTCGCACAAACTCGACTCTTGCACCTTGATACCTTTGCTGTCTTTCTTCCTTTAAAAGTGCCTCAGCCATTTTTTCATAAATCCAGACAACCATGTTTTCCGCGGTAGTATTCATCGGTGGTAAAGTTTCATTTAAATAGCGGTGATCTAGAAAAATTTCGATCTCATTTTTCCAAATCTCTTTAATATCACCAAAATCAATCATGAGACCACGATCATCGACAAATCCGCTCAATCCAAAGATCACCTTATACGTATGACCATGAAGGTTTTTGCATTTCCCTTCATAGTTATGGAGATGGTGCGCGGCATCAAAGGTAAATTCCTTGCTGACGAGGACTCTTTTAGCATGATATTTTAATTGATTTGGCTGGATATCTTCGTTGATTTTTTGGAGTTTATCCACGATTCGAAAACCATACATGTGATTATAACTCCTTTCGTGTGCTTAAATATTGATCTAGTCCGTTTTTTCGTAACTTACATGCCGGGCATTCACCGCAGCCATCTGCGATAATACCGTTATAACAAGTTAATGTTTTTTCTCTGACAAAGTCCAAAGCACCAAGTTCATCTGCCAACTGCCATGTTTCCGCTTTGTCGATCCACATTAAGGGCGTATGAATCACAAATTGTTGATCCATAGACAGGTTTAAGGTAACATTTAATGATTTAATAAACACATCACGGCAATCCGGGTAACCGCTGAAATCCGTCTCACATACACCGGTTACAATATGTTTTGCTCCTACTTGACTCGCTAGTACACCGGCAAAGGACATAAATAAAAGGTTTCGACCTGGAACAAATGTATTCGGCAGTCCCCCATCCTCGCCCTCTTTCACTTCAATATCATCCCTCGTTAATGCGTTGGGAGCAAGCTGGTTTAATAATGACATATCTAAAATATGATGTTTCACACCAAGTTCATTCGCAATATTTTTGGCACACTCAATTTCTGCTTTATGCCTTTGATTATAATTAAACGTTACGGCAATCACTTCTTCAAAACGTTCTAAGGCCCAGAATAAACATGTCGTACTATCCTGCCCGCCGCTAAAAACAACAACTGCTTTATCTTTTTTCACGTTATACTCTCTCCTTTAAATAAAAAAACAGACCCACTAAAGAAAGCAGACCCGTTTTCCTTAGTTTTTTTAAAGAGGGGTGCTAGAACCTCTACCGCCGTTTGCGGATTTGTATATATAATTAGTCACCAAATAATATTACTATTTTTTACGTTGGCTGTCACTACCCGAAATTTTGGATTCGACAAAATTCGGGTGGTGACAGGCACCACCCGAATTTTCTTGTTCCCCAAAATGTTCCACAAACAATTTATATATGATGATACGGAAAGCGGACGACGACGGTTGTTCCTTTTCCAATGGAACTGATAAACTGGATGGTTCCGTTGTATTTTTCGACGATGTTGTAGCAGATCATTAGTCCTAGTCCTGTGCCCTTGCTTTTTAGTGAATAAAAAGGGGTCCCGAGTGATTTGATTACTTCTTCTGACATTCCGCTACCTTGATCGGTGATTTGGATTTCGACTTCATTTTTCACTTTTTCGGTCTTAACATGGACAGTATCTCCTACTTTTGAAGCTTCAATTGCATTTTTAATAAGGTTAATCACCAGTTGTTTAAACTCAATGACATTTACGGCAATCAAACAATCTTCTACCACTTTTAACTCAATTTGATTATCGTGTAAAAGACCGTATGATTTGAGTAGATCTGTCACACTTTGAAGAACGATGGCAACATCGACGGTTTCCATCCTTTTATCCTTATCCGGTTTAGCTATCGTTAAAAATTGTGAGATAACTTGTTCCGCTGTATTGATTTCATCAATCATAAGAGAAAAATTCTTTTTCATCCCCTCATTAAGTGATACATCGTTTTCAAATAATTGTAAGAAGCCTTTTACAACCGTTAGTGGATTCCTTATTTCATGCGCAACCGCCGCAGCTAACTGCCCAGTAGTCTTCAAGCGCTCTGTCTGCTGGATTTGTTCATAATACATTTGCTGTTTTTTAATGCGAGCAGAAGATAAATAAAAAATAAAAAATAACATTACCTGACTGGCAATAAAATTCATCAAATTTCCGGGTAAATCCATTTTAATATAAGAATAAAATGATGTTTGCTTATTTAATGAAATAAAACTAAAAAGCAGTAAAATAAGTATGCTGTTTAAAACTAAAGAAAAATAAAAGAGCTTTGAATCAAAAAATAATATGGAGATTGCTGGAATGAAACATAAAAAGATAAATGTTGACCACGTTTCACTATATAAAAAGAACAGCGTGTAAAAATAAGCTGCACATATCAAAATAATGATGATTCGAAAAAGATGTGTTTCATGTTTTGGATATAAAACTAAACAAATGGATAATAATGCAACAAGGATTATATGTAAGATCATTCCCGCTCCAAAGTGATGGTAATGCGGGTTCACAACGAATAATCCCATAATCATAAGGAAAATGATGATGGAGGTAAATAAATAGTAAGATTTTTGAGTGATTAAACTGTAAAACTGCTTCATGCATACACACCTTTTTTAGTGTAAAAAATTTTCAAAAGCTGTTATTATTCTAACAAAATTCCAGTATTTATAAAACTTCTATTTTTCTTCAATGCCGAACAAGTCCTTCCTCATGAATATTCCCACGCTAGAGCTTTTTAGAATATGAAACGAAGCTCCTATGGTATCATGGTACTATCTCATCTGATTTTTATAATAGATTGAAGGGTTTTATTTGAATATGAATAAAAATAGCAAAAAGGTTCGTTTTTCCGTTTCACTAATAATAGCTATGATCGGTGGCATCTTATTCTCTATTATCCATACACCAATTCCTTGGCTTCTCGGGCCGATGGTTGCCATATTTATTGGTGCCCGATTTGGAAAAATTCAATTGTATTGGCCCAGTGAGGTGCGGAACGCTGGTTTGATTATTGTTGGTTATTCTATCGGTTTATCGTTTACTACAAGTGCGCTTCTTCAGATTTTGAAACAATTGCCCACCATGCTGCTAATGACCGTTTTACTTGTTGCATTTTGCTCCGGCATTGCTTTTGTGGTTTCAAAATTAACTGGTGTTGACTATCCAACGGTTTTGACAGGAAGTATTCCCGGAGGACTGTCACAAATGATTATCTTTGCCGAAGAAGTAAAGGGAATTGACATTACAACGGTGACATTCCTTCAGGTTGCAAGGCTCATGATGATTATCTTCTTTGTGCCGTTTCTGATTTTTGGACCGTTTTTTCGGAGTACAGCTCTTAGCTCTACTGGGACCCTGATTCATGCCGTCCAAACTGCCAATACATCAATTGTTTGGCTTGCAATCCTTTGTATCATTTGTGCATTTCTCGCAAAAAAACTAAAGTTCCCTACTCCCTTTTTACTGGGGCCAATTTTAGGAACGGCAATTGTCAATATTTCCGGCTTGCATGGTCCTGCACTGCCTGCATCGATTTTGGACCTATCTCAATTTTTGATTGGCGGTTATATCGGCTTATTATTAAAGCCGGAAAAACTTCAGCATAAGGCCAGAGTGATTACACTCGCATTAATAAGCGGGATGGTGATGATTTTAGGTTCGTTAGGCCTAAGCCTCCTGCTCGTTTTTCAAGAACATATTACAGCATCCACCAGCTTTTTAAGCGTAGCTCCTGGCGGGATGGATCAAATGGGAATCCTTGCCCATGAGGTTCATGCTGATTTATCGATGGTTACTGGATTCCAATTATTTCGGTTGTTTTTTATCTATTTTGCGGTTCCCCCGCTATTGCGCCTGTTTTTTAAAATAGGCATGAGAAAAACGGCCCGTACTTCGTAAGATTTGGTGTCATAAAAAATTATGGCACGTTTTTAAAAATGTTTAGTTTACATAATATAATTATAGTGAATAAACTGACTTTAAAAACTCTAATTTCAAATAAGTTTGCTATAATGATGAAAATAAGCGTTTTATGCGGGGGATTTTATGAGAAAAAGATATAGCAATTTGGATGATGTGCAAAACAAAAAGTCCTTTAACGATATGAGGAAGTGGATGAAGGAAAGGCGAAGCAAAGTAAAGGATCTAACTGTTCAAATCCCGCAATCCCCTACTAAGAAAGTGAACGAACTAAAGGAGAATCACAGCAAGACCTCCTTCACTTGGATTGGACATTCTACGTTTTTAATCCAGATGAATGGAGTAAATATCCTAACAGATCCAGTTTGGGCGAAACGGATGGGTTTTCAAAAGCGGCTAACAGATCCAGGTATCTCTTTAGAAGATATGCCGGATATTGATATTGTCGTCATTTCCCATGGCCATTATGATCATTTGGATTTTCCTACTTTAAAAAAATTAAAAGGAAATCCGCATTATTTCGTTCCCATTGGTTTAGGGGAAAGTTTTTTCAAAAAAGGCTTTCAACGTGTAAAGGAAATGGGATGGTGGGAAAGTACTGAGTACCTGGGACTGAGTCTTCATTTTGTTCCAGCCCAGCATTGGACGCGGAGGACTCTTTCCGATATCAATACATCTCATTGGGGCGGCTGGATATTTCAAAATAAACAAGAATCACATTATTTTGTCGGGGATTCTGGTTATTTTCGAGGATTTAAGGAAATAGGCGGAAAATTTGAGATTGATACGGTATTAATGCCGATTGGCGCATACGAACCGGAATGGTTTATGGCTGTATCTCATATCTCACCCGAGGATAGTGTTCAAGCTTTTATGGAGTTAAACGCGAAAAGATTCATTCCGATGCATTACGGAGCTTATCGTTTAGCAGATGACACCGGCCCTGAAGCGTTGGAGAGGTTGTTGAAGGAATGGGAAAAAAGAGAGTTACCACAGGAGCTGTTACGCGTTTTATTAATTGGGGAAACTATTATTGATTCTTGAAAAGAGTAAAGGGCGCCCCTTTCGGTGCGCCCAGAATTATTTGAATTTGGTTTACATAACATTATTATGGTTCTCGCAAATAGAAACCCACTGACTTCCCGGCTAAAACAGTGAAAAAATCGTTCCTCCCGTCACACCCGCTAGTACAATCACCCACGGTGGCAATTTCAAAATGACGAGGAGGCTGAATAAGATGGATCCGAGTGCAAAATCTTTTGCCGATTGAATCGCACTTGTCCATATCGGGGTATAAAAGGCAGCAATTAGAATCCCCACTACCGCCCCATTTACAGCTAGCATGGCCCCTTTCAATTTCGGGTTTCGGCGGAGTAGATCCCAAAACGGCAGCGTCCCCATTACTAATAAAAATGCTGGTAAAAAGATGGCCACTGTCGCTAAAAGTGCTCCCTTCCAGCCATTCATGACTGCACCTAAATAGGCGGCGAACGTGAAAAGTGGTCCAGGCACTGCCTGTGCTGCACCGTATCCGGCTAGAAAGCTTTCCTTTGATATCCAGCCCAGAGGAACAAATTCTTTTTCTAATAACGGCAGGACCACATGTCCCCCGCCAAAAACCAGCGCTCCTGAACGATAAAAGCTATCAAAAAGAGCTAGTGTGTGAGATGCTGTGACATCTCGAAGTATAGGTAAAAGGAGTAATAATCCGAAAAAAAATGTTAGGCATACTAAGGCCAGTGTTCGGGAAACGGGCACAGGAATGGCTATGTCCACTTGAATGTCTGAATGCTTGAAAAATAGGAACCCGATTATTGCGGAAATGAGAATAATTCCAACCTGTGTAAAGGTTGCCGGAATAAGCAAGCTCACAATTAAAGCACCTAAAGCTAATGCTTTTCGCTTAAGATCTGGTGTAAGTGTCCTCGCCATGCCGATGATTGCCTGGGCTACCACGACAACTGCAACAATTTTCAACCCATGTACCCACCCAGCTTCATTAACATTTAATCCTTTTAGGAGAAAAGCAAAAATTATAAGTGCAATAACTGATGGAAGGGTAAAACCGAGAAAAGCGGCAAATCCTCCTAAAATCCCCCCTCTCATCATCCCAATCCCTATCCCTACCTGACTGCTTGCAGGGCCGGGGAGAAACTGGCACAGTGCCACAAGATCAACGTAACTGCGCTCATCCAGCCATTTTCTCTTTCGAACATATTCCTCATGAAAATAACCCAAATGAGCAATCGGACCACCAAACGAAGTCAACCCAAGCTTCAAAGCAACCCCAAAAACCTCTAATAAAAACCGAACCTTATTTTCTCTAACTGAACTCATAATTCCCCCCCATAATCTTTATCCATCAACCAATATCCATTAATTCCATTAATTCATATTTACATCATCTCCCCTACACATTTCAACCTTTTATTTTTCGTGAAACATTCGATTGTGAAACAAGAATATTCGAGCGGTGCCTGTCACCACCCGAATATTGTCGAATTTAACATAATCCACTAACCACTATTACTCATACACATTTTTTGTGTATCTGCATTTACTGTAGAGGGGAAAGGAGGAGGTCGATGATATGACTGATTTAAATTTTCATCAAATTGCCCATGAACTATTAAAGAAAGAGGTTGAGGTTGTTACTCTTCAAGGGAGTTTTAATGGCCGCTTAAAAACTGTAGGTTCTGATGTGGTGATTTTGCATAGCAGGGGTAGAGGTGTTCCGATGGATTTGGCCATTCGAATTGAGACAATTGTTGCCATTTATCGAGTGGAAATGATTCCGAGGGGTCCATTTGGCTTTAATCCAATGGAAGCGCAATTGGAACACGATGATAACCATGAACATGAACACCATCATGAGAGTAATTAACGTTTAAAATTACCTACCTAAATAGACAGATATTAGAGCTTGGAAAGATTTCCAGGCTCTTTAATATTATGCCCTGTTCCCGGACATGGGCCAATTGGAAACAAAGGGAATATTCTTGATGTGATTATCCACTTAAAAGAACATTAAACCGTTGTCCACCCCACACGGACATTTTCACCGTTTTGTCCACCGATGGTGCCTGTCACCGTTTTGGGTTAGAATAGGTTTATCTTTAAAAGTTGGAGTGTATGATCATGGATAAGAAAATTGCTATTGTCACGGATATTCACGGGAACCAGTCTGCTTTAAAGGCGGTCTTTGATGATATTGATTGCGATCCTCAAATTGAACATATTTACTGTTTAGGGGATTTAGTCGGGATTGGTTATGAAACCAATGAGGTTCTGGAGCTGCTTGTCTCAAGAAGCGATATTTCTTTTGTTATGGGGAACCACGATGAAGCTATTCTCGATGTCATTGCTGGAAGAGAAGTTTATAGCAGAGGGGCTGAAAGAGAACATCATCAATGGTTGGCAGAGCGGTTAGATCCGAAATTCATCTCTTTTCTAAAAGAAATTCCAACCACTCTACAAGCCAATTACAATGAAATAGAACTGCTTTTTGTTCACTATCATCTACAGGAACAAAAGAAATTTTTATCGGTTGACAAGGAACCCACCGATCAAAAACTGGATGAATTTTATCAAAACTCGACAGCAGCAATCGTTTGTTTTGGACATCATCATGTCATCCATCATTTTAAAACAAAAGATCGACTCTATTTAAATCCCGGTGCCCTAGGCTGTAATCATAAGCCATATGCGCCCTACGCAATTCTTACAATAGCGGAAAGTGGTGCAACAAACGTTTGTTTCAAAGAAGTACCGTATGATAATGAAGCATTTTTACTTGGCTATAAAAGACTAAATGTCCCCGATGCTGATTACATTTTAAAAGTTTTTCATGGGAACCAGCATTTGAAAAATTAATAACAAGGAGGGTCTCCCCTCCTCATTATTACTCGAAATATTATTGAAGAATAACGTATAACGTTCTATAATTGTTTCTTAATGAACGATTTTCTAATAATTTAGATAGATAAGGGGATAAAAGTGAAACAGTCCAACTCTAGATCCATCGTTTTTCCATTAGTATTTTCCATTGTCGCCATTTCGTTTTCTGCAATTTTTGTAAAATGGTCCCATGCTCCCGCAACGATTTTAAGCATGTATCGGATGGGGCTTGCTTGTTTATTGCTTGCACCGTTTGCATGGCGGAAGCGAGGAGACTTTAGCAAAATAGCAAAAACAGAATGGTATTTTCTGATTTTTTCAGGTCTATTTTTAGCCCTGCATTATGCGCTTTGGTTTGGGTCCTTAAAACTGACAACCGTTGCCAGTTCGACGATTATTCTTGCATTACAACCGATTATTGCATTAATTGGCGGCTTTTTTCTTTTTAAAGAAAGAACCACCCTCTCAAGAATTTTAATGATGGGTATCGCCGTAATTGGAGCCATTATGGTCGGCTGGGGAGACTTCGCCTTAAGCCAAAAAGCAATAACCGGTGACTTCCTTTCATTTCTAAGTGTAATTGCGGTTGTTATGTACCTTTTAATCGGACAAAGAGTCGTTAAAAAGGTCTCCCACTGGATCTATAGCTTTTCTGTTTTTGGGATCGCTGCGATTTTTTTAGCCTTTTACAACCTCGTATCAGGAATCCCGCTTGGCGGCTACAGTGCACGTGAATGGGGAATCTTTGTTTTACTTGCTGTTATACCAAATTTAGCAAATGTAATTTTCAATTGGCTATTAAACTATGTCAATGCAACCACCATTTCAATGAGCATCTTAGGGGAGCCTGTCGGGGCAACTGCCTTATCCATGTTATTTTTAGGAGAAACTCTTGCTGGCTGGCAGATTTTTGGCGGGACTCTTGTTCTGTTCGGTGTGTTTTGTTTCTTGATTCAACAGCAAAGACATAGACCAATTGAACAAAAGAAAGCGGCTTAGTATGAAAAGTGGAAGCACCTTGGTCAGCCACGACAAGTGCAGGACTGAAGCAACCTAGAAGGGCAGACAAAAAAGCGGTGAATCCATTTCACCGCTTTTTTGCTTTATACTTAATTTTCACGAACTTCGACACTAGCAAATTTGCGCCTCTGGATATAAATCAAACGAAGTGATAATGCAATTCCCGCCGAAAGAAGCCCTACTGTTAAGCCAATCCAATAACCAGCCGCTCCCATGTCTGTAAAATTCGCCAACCCATAACCGACCGGAAGACAAATGAGCCAGTAAGCGATTAAGGTCATAATAAATGCAAGATTCACATCTTTATAGCCTCTTAACGCTGCCTGTGCCGTTGCCTGTATGGCATCACTCATTTGGAAAAATAAGGCAAAAACGAGAAAATGAGCGGTTAAATTGATGACGGCCCGTTCATTCGAATAAAATCCCGCAACATCATAGCGGAAAGTTACAACCAATAGTCCTGTAACCAGTGCCATTAAGACAGCTAAAAAAACTCCTAACCAGCTGTAGTGCTTCGCATCCTTATTGCGGCCCGAGCCAACCTCGAAACCAACTAATACGGTTTGCGCCATTGAAATACTGATTGGAATCATATAAAGGAACGAGACGATGTTTAACGCAGATTGGTAAGCAGCGATCGTAGTAACGCTGAATTTACTGAGCAGGATGGTTACCACTGCAAACATACTCGTCTCAAAAAAGGTAGACAGCCCCATCGGCACGCCGATTTTTAAAATTCCCCTGCATTCAGACCAAGAGAATTCTTTTAAATGGTTAAACACTTGATAAGTGGAAAATGGCGCCTGCGTCTTAATAATAAACACCGTCATTGCGGCAATAAACCAATACGTAATCGAGGTTGCATAACCGGCCCCCCCTCCCCCAAGCTCTGGGAATCCCCAATACCCAAAAATCAACACATAATTTAAAAAGAAATTGATAGGTAGAGATAATAGTAGAATTACCATCACAACACGTGTTTTCCCAAGTGCATAAATAAACGACCGTAAAACATTGAAGAGAAAAAGAGGAATAATTCCAAAACTTAATCCCACCAAATACTCAAAGGCGGGTTTCCGAACACTCTCATGCAAATTCATTAGATCGAGAATGATATCTAAAAAAATGGCACCAAGAATTAGGACTAGCACACCTATTATTAGGGATAGATAAATACCGTGTTTCACACTCGAGGATACCTCTTTAGTTTTCCTTTCACCATATCTTTGAGCTGCAATCGGCGAGACGGCAAGCAGGATACTGCTTAACCCTGTAAAAATTGGATTCCATATCGAGGAACCAATGGCCACACCGGCAAGATCAGACGAACTGTATTTTCCAGACATAATCGTATTAAAGAACACCATGGAAAACATTCCAAGCTGAGTAATTAAAATTGGAACCAATAGAATAATAATTTGCTTTGTTTTTTCTGTTAAAGTAAAAGTTTGCTTCATGATTGTACTCCTATCTAAAAACTCTTCCATGAAGAAGGTAATGCCATGATTATTTTACAGTTATTTGGTGGAAAAAAGAATTAAAAAATCGTCCCCGCACAATAAAGGACGATTTTTATCAATTTATTTATTTAAAAATTCTCCTATCGCCTCATAGACGTCTGAGATGTCTTCCTTCGAATCGATTAAGCTGAAGAGATTAAAAAAGCCATGAATGAGGCCTTTTTCCCTTCGGACCACTGCCGATACTCCAGCTTCTCGGAGCTTTGCCCCATACAACTCCCCTTCATCCCTAAGCGGATCAAACTCGGCGGTAATAATGAAGGCAGGCGGCAGACCGCTCAGGTCCGGGGATGTTATCGGTGCAGCATGGAAATCTTCCGCGTATTTCTCGGATTGAACATAAAGCTTGCTGAATAAGGCCATTGCATCGGTGGTTAAAAAATAACCGCTGCCGTTTTCTATGTAGGAGGCATATTTTTCAGGCTGGTAATGGTCGACAACTGGATAAAGCAGCACTTGTTTTGAGATTTTTAGTCCACCTTTTTCAATTGCCCTCAAGGCAACGACCGTGGCTAAATTTCCTCCGGCACTGTCACCCGCTACTGATAGTTTAGTGGGGTCGCCATTCAATTCCACTGCGTTTTGATATACCCATTTGGCTGCAGCGAAGCAATCATTTGGTGCGGCCGGGAATGGGTTTTCCGGAGCCAAGCGGTAATCAACCGAAACTAGAATATGCTGTGATGCTTTCACAATGCTGCGGCAAACGGCATCATGACTTTCTAAGCCACCGTATACAAAGCCTCCGCCATGGAAATAAACAACAATTGGAAAAGGTCCATCTCCTTCCGGTGTGTAAATTCGAATTGGAATGTCACTTTCGGGCCCAGATATGGTGCGGTCGTATACATGATGAACCACATCAACACTTCCAGGCGGAACTGTACTGACGCGGGCACGGATGTCTTCAAGTGTCGGCGTATATCCCTCAGGGTATTTTGGTAATAAGTTTTCGATAAAATACTTCATTTTCGGATTCAAAACCATTCCAACCAACCTCCTTTTTCTATAAAAAAACCACTATATAAATAAATTCGTGGTGTCCGGAGCATAATCCTTTTCAATAATAGAGTGAGGATGATAGAAATGCAGTTTATCGATACTTTTTAACGTTAATAGCCAAAATTTATATCCCTTTTGCAATCTCAATTAATTCCTTCAATTCATTGGTAAAGCCTTTAACTGCGTGATTTCCAACGACTGTTACCGGAACACCCAGAAAACCGAATTTCTCGACTTCCTTTTGGTATGCGCAATTCACTGATATATCCCTAACCTCAAAAGGAATTCCTTCTTGTGTCAGAACCTGTTTAACCATAGTGCATTCAATACAGTCATTAGTTGTGTAGACGATGACTTGTTTGTTCATATAAAGTTTTCTCCTCCAAATAAAATACTTACTGAAATTATACCATTCTTAGAATGGCAGATATAGTAACACCCATTAATGTCCATTCCACACGTACAAAACAACCAATTTGTCCACGAACGGTGCCTGTCACCTTTTCTATTGTCCTCGTATGGCAATCGCATATTTTGTCGATTTCAGTAAAAATCGAACACCAATTAAGGTGATGGTTAATATCATAGATTTAGGAGGCAAGCTGTTATGAGGTAGCTAAAACAAAAATTTATCTTTAATGATATTTTACCTAGAACAACTTGTCCGACAATTTAATAGTTTATATTAATTAATTTCTTGGAGGTGACGAATTTGCCACCAAAGCCACCAAAACGTGGTCCGAAACATCGACTTCCTAAGCCCCCGAAACCTCTTCCGCCTCAAGGTCTGAAGGGTGCTGGCGGTTTAACTGGTGTTACAGGACTAACTGGATTAACTGGATTAACTGGATTAACTGGACTTACTGGGTTAACTGGACTTACTGGGTTAACTGGACTTACTGGGTTAACTGGACTTACTGGGTTAACTGGTATTACAGGTTTGACTGGGCTTACAGGAATTACTGGTACAACAGGCACTACAGGTACCACTGGCACTACTGGAGGGTCTGCACCAGCTGATGCGAACGGATCAGTGGATTCCATTCAATGGGTAAGGTCCTTATATAACAAGTATATTGATCCAGAAAACTAGGATGAATCTGCCTGCATTCTTTTAATAAGATGCAGGTAGATTTTTGGAGGAGAAACAAATGATTTCCCTTAGTTTGTGTATGATTGTCAAAAACGAAGAAAAAACACTTGGCCGCTGTTTGGATTCTGTTAAAAATATTGTCGATGAGATCATCATTGTTGATACTGGTTCAAACGATCAGACAATAGAAATCGCTAAACACTATGGGTCTAAAATCTATCATTTTCAATGGGTGGATGATTTCTCCGCTGCACGTAATTTCGCTTTCAGCCATGCTCAAATGGATTATATTCTTACCATGGATGCCGACGATGTTTTTAGTGAGGATGAATCTATAAAACTTGAGCAATTGAAACATTCCATAACGTCCGACATTGATGCTGTAACCATGAAATATCTTGCCGGCTTTGATGAATCAGGTAACGTCCTTGTGAGTCTAAGGCAGGTTAGAATGGTGAAAAGGGAAAATCAATTTAAATGGCAGGGTGCTGTTCATGAATTTCTTGAAGTCCGAGGAAAAATGATTCACAGCGATATTGCTGTTACGCATAAAAGAGCACATAAGAACAGTGATCGAAACCTGCGAATTTACGAACAACGTTATAAAAATGGAGCATCGTTTTCTCCAAGAGATTTATACTATTATGCAAACGAGCTCTATGACCATCAACAATACAAAAATGCCATCCACTTTTATCAAAAATTTTTAAAATCGGAAAAATGCTGGATTGAGGATGTAATCCAAGCACATGGCCGCATTGCTGAATGTTATGCCGCATTAGGAAAAATGGACACCGCCATTCACAGTGCTTTAAACGCATTAAAATTCGGTCCTCCTCGTGCCGAGTCCTGCTGCCGATTAGGATTTTTCTTTTTACAAATCAATTGCCCAGAAATAGCGGTCCATTGGTTTCAATTCGCCACTCAATTACCAGCGATCGATACGGGCGGAATAACTAATCATGCCTGCTCTTCCTGGATACCCCATCTTCAGCTTAGCGTTTGCTACTCCCACTTAGGAGATTACCAAAAGGCTTTAGAGCATATTGAAATTGCAAGAACTTACAATCCAGAGCACGATTTAATTTTAAAAAATAGAACCATTTTAAAAAATTTTATAAAAAAATAAACTATTTCATTTTATAACAATGCAAAAGTACAGGTTGAAATCCGTGTACTTTTTTATATAAAATACCCTTAAATCCCTCCTTCCATCCCATCTTTTCGAACCAAATTGCCCTCATGAATTTTTTTCAATTGAATAAAAAACACCTTTTTTCAAAAAATAAGATGAAAGGTGGGATTCTTATGATATATATTTTGGCGATAATAGTAATAATCATGGTGGCTGGGTTAATTTATACTTTTAAAACGGGTAAAGCATTCAGCACTAGTAATAGTGAATATGATGAAGAAATACACGAAAATATTCAAAGACATCCTATTTTGCTTAATCCTGTTTTTTTAACCTATATCATCGCAATTGCAGCAATTGTTGTGTATATCATTTATCTTGCTTTTTCCTGATTGGAAAATTCAAGTGAATTAAAATGAAAAATGGCTAGAGCAGACACTCTTAGCCATTTTTTGTATAAGAATATTTAATGCTTTTTGGAAGAACCAAGTTCTAAATGAAAAACCTTTCTAAAATATTCAGGTATGGTCAAAAATTCGTAATCTTGGTTTTTTAGATATTCGATGATTTTCGGCAGTGCTTCGACTGTCTTTTCTCTTCGCCCACCTCCATCGTGCATCAGAATAATATGATCCCGCTGGATTTGCCTTGATACACGCTCCTCAATTGGCTCCTGTATGGAAAGATTCCAATCCAATGTATCTAAATCCCAAAGAACGGGAATTAGTCCTAGTCCCAAGACGGTTCCTTCGCTCTCTTCGGTTATTTCTCCATAAGGCGGACGGAAGATTTGTACTTCCTGATTCGTGATTTTTTTTATTACTTGATTCGTGCTTTCAATTTCTTCGGTTAACTTCTTTTGGCTTAGTTTCGTAATATTCGGATGGTTCCAAGTATGGTTACCAAGAACATTTCCATTTGAGATTAATTGTTTTAGGATTTGGTGCTGACTTTGTGTAACATTCTTTCCTACAATAAAAAAGGTTGCTTTTACTCGGTAATATTTTAGGATCCTTAGTATATGAGGAGTGTATTCCGATGGCCCATCATCAAATGTTAAGGCGACATATCTTTTTTTACTTGTTTGTTCGATTTTATTTCCCTCCTCTTTTTAAGAGTTGATGAAAATGGAAGGTCGAACCCCATCGTTTCTCCCTTCGTCATGATTACTATATGTTAATAGTCAGAATTTGTTTGGTGGATTTCACCCATTCCGTGAAACTTTCCACGAATGCCGTCCCCTGTTTGTCCAATCTACATATAATGATAGAAAAATAAGGCGGTGTAACGGACTTGAGAATTCTTTTTATAGATAGTAATGAATTATTAATGTATGGCTTGGCCAACGGATTTAAGGAGGCTGGACATAAAGTTTTAGTTTCTGGGAAAATAAGTGAGAATACTATTCCTCGTTTAATCTCACACTTTAAACCGGATCTTATTTTTTCTGAAGGATGGGGGGAAGAAAATGATAATGTTTGGAAGCAGGATTTGATCGCGAAACAAATAAAGGCTTCCGGTATCCCCCATATTTATTGGGCTGTTGAAGACCCCCATTTTACGCTGGATTTTTCCCTACCACTTATTTTACGAATGAAACCGGACTTTGTGTTTACATTAAGTGAGCCACTAGTAAACTTTTATAAAAAGCTAGGAATTCGCGCAGGACACTTAGATTTTGGTTACGAACCCAGCATCCATTATCCTAGTTCCAATTACAATACTAAATATTCGATTGCTGTTGTCGCAAATGCTTATCCTGAAGTACTGAAACAGTCCCCTCAACACTTTCGAAACCAATCACTTACAACTCTCATCAAACCGTTATTGGAAGAAAATATTCGGATTGACTTCTGGGGGAAGGATTGGGATAAAATGGGTGATATTCTTGGGGTAAGCATACCAAAGAATTGGATTCATGGGTATTTACCATATAAGGATGCTTATAAGGTGTATAATTCTGCGCAAATTATTATTGGGCCGCAAAACTATAAATCACAGGTAACGCAAAGAACCTATGAAATTTTGGCATCCGGAGGATTTTTTCTCACCTCGGATACCGATGGAGTCAGAGAATTATTTACCCCGGGAGAAGACCTGATCGTATCTTCAAGTCCAGAACAAACCCTTGAATTAGTCCGACACTATTTAAAACACCCGGAAGAATGTAAGGCCATCAGCGAAAACGCCCTTAAAACTGTCTCCCCACACTCTTATAAGAACCGCGCTAAACAAGCCATCAAAACTCTCAAAAATGAGTACATTATAAAATGAGGTTGACAATTAAGAAGTCATTTACGGTGACCCTTTTCGGTGACAGGCACCACCCGTGGACAAACCATCAATTTTGTTCACTCCATAAGGATAAAAAAATTCAAGGAGGCAGGTCCTAGAAAATGTCCACATCAGGTGGACATTTTTCGCGATTTGTCTTTCTTGGGTGACAGGCACCATATGAGTGATTTCACATAGATGCACGAATCCCGATTAAGTTTCATATGTTTTAGGAAGGATTATGTATGAGGCGGGGTTGTTTTATGATTATGGTAAATGGGCAGATTGTTAAGTCTGAGGAACTTACCAAATTGATTAAAGATAAGGAACAGCGGGCCATTGTTAAACATATGGCAGCGTTATCGGTGATATACGAGTATCAATCGTTAGATAAACTGAAATTTGAGCTGCAGTATAGGGAAAACACGATGAAAGCAGCAACCCAGATGAATAAAAGCGGAGTAAAGTTTACCACCTTCACTTATTCTTTTCCGAATAAAAAGTATTGGCAGCGCTTGCCGAATGGTGGATTTTTACTAAAGGCCGGCACAGCACCCTCTACTGCTATACTTGATATTTTAAAAAATGGGAAGCTCTATGCCTTTGAGTGCTCAACTGCGATCGCAATCGTACTCTATATTGCCACCCTCTATACGATTGGACCGGAGTTATTTAATCTTTATTTTAAAAGGTTATATTTATTCGATTGGCAATTTGATGAAGACCTCCCCGTCTTTCCAAAGGATGGAAATGACTTTATCCCTGGTGATGTTCTCCACTTCAATAATCCGGATTTCGATCCAAAGCAGCCCCACTGGCGGGCTGAAAACGTAATTTATTTTGGCAATGACAAGTATTATGGCCATGGCGTCGGAATAAGAAATGCCAGCACAATTATTAAATTCTTAAATACAAAAAGAAAATCCGATCCTACGGAATCCGCTTATCTCATGCGGCAGATAACACGGCCTGTTTACCGGTCGCTATTTTTATTAACATTACAAAATTAAGTTCATGGAACAGGAAGGGCTCCTTTTCGACAAGGATATTCCTGTTTTTTTATTTTTAATAATTCCACAACTTCTAAAAAATTGGGCAGCCCTTTTTTTCCCATAAACATGACATCCGTTTACGCTTATTCATTATTCTAGAATAATATAATTTCGTAAGGGGCCCCTTATAAAACTCTTCATTCCAGGAAGGGGGGACGATAATGCCTAATCTTTTTACATGCTTAGGAGTATTTCTAGTTATAGTTTTATTAGCTCTTGCATTGCTTGTTGGTGCTGGGATCTTTGGGCTTAATACAAGTTCGTTTGATACTGCATTTAATGCAATTGCTGCACAATGCTAATCAAATTCTAACTAGCCTCACACGGTAAGTTTCTTAAGGGATATGCATATGAACTTAGAAGATTACTATAAATAATCTTCTAAGTTCCTTTTAATTTTTGGAATAGAAGGATACCAATTACTATTTTTCTTTTAAATGAATACTTTCAAGATTCATTACAATCCGTAAAAAACATATTTAGAATAGGGTGAAAAAATAATGAGTGAAAATGAAAACAAAAAAAACAAATCTATATTTGGAGACAATCTTAATCTCGAGGGTTTATTTAATAATACTTTACAACCAAACAGTAACAATGATGCCTTAATGAATTTGGCTGGAACCTTAATGCAAAATCCAAATACAATGAATTCTCTAATGAAGGTAGCAAGCAGTTTGTTTACAAATGATACAATGGCCAATACAGTAAATGAAACGAGTAAACCAAAGCAAGATGATCCAGTTCCAAGCCAGAAGAAAACCGAACTTAGTGTAATCATTTCCCAGCTTGAAAAACTTTCCAATGAATTAGCCGAAATGAAAGCCCAATTAAATGAGTATAAAGAACACAATAAAATGTTAATTGAATATATCCTAAATTCGGATAAGAATACAAAAAAGAAATGATTCCATAGTAAACCTTGAGAAATCAAGGTTTTTCCTTTTAAAAAAGGAGCAGCATGAAGCTCCCCCCTAAATCGAAGTATAAATCATTTATTATTTTCCAGGAGATTATTTTTCTAGGATAATAACAAACTATTTTATCTCAGATCTCAGAAGGAATATTCCCGCAGGCGCTTCCTTTTTCCGTCCATTTTACCGACAATATTGCTGAATTTTTCCGTCGCATCCTTTAGGCGGTCCTTTCTAAGTTCTATCATTCTCTTCACCTCGTTTGGGCTAGGACCTCCGCTAATACTTCTGATTTTCACAAAATAAACTGGAGAAATAATATTATTCCACACTTTCTCGGTAAGCTTCACCTCCACGTATTTTTGAATCATCGAATTTACTTCTTCTACATCCCAATCCGACAATTCTTTCTGCTCCTCGGTTGTTTTTTCCGAAATACTGCTGGCAATTTCATGTGCCTGCCGAAATCCAACCCCGTAATCTCTTGCAAGGGTATCAGCCAATTCCGTAATGGTAATGCATGATTTTTCCGTCATATCCTTGGCATAATCTTTATTTACCTGAAGAGTAGCAATAACAGCATACATCAGCTTCATAACACGATTTGCCTGGTTAAAAGACCGGTATAGATGCGGCTGTAAATCGTCCTCGGTATCAACGATATCCCCGAATGGTGTATTGTGAATCATATTCATGACCGCCTGCGCCTCACTAAAAGCACTGCTCGCAAGCGAGCGTGAATGTTCAATCGAAACCGGATTTCGCTTTTGCGGCATGATACTGCTGACCTGTACATAAGGGTCAGCAACCGTAAACGTTCCATACTCTCTCGTCACCTGTAGAAGAAAATCCTGGATCCAACGTCCTGTATTCACCATGCAAGTCATCAATGCCGACGCTGTTTCTAGTAGATAATCCGCACCTGCAATCGAATCATACGAATTTTCTACGAGCCGATCAAACCCCAGCAGCTCACAGGTCCGGACCCTGCTGATTGGAAACCCAGTGGTTGTCATCGCCGCTGCACCAAGCGGAGATTGGTTGACCGTTTCATAGGCAGACCAAAAGCGCTTGATGTCCCGTTGCAGTACATCATAAATAGCAAGAAAATAGTGACCGAGCGTAGTCGGTTGTGCCGGCTGTGTGTGGGTATAACCCGTTATATAGGTTTCCGTATGTTCTTCGGCCTGTTCCAAAAGAATTTCACTTAAGTTAAAAAAGGAGTGGAACAACTTTAAGAAATGCTCCCTTAGTACCAAGCGATACATAGCCACTCCCATATCATTGCGGCTCCGGCCCAGGTGGATTTTCCCAGCCAGTTCGGGGCCGATTTCTTCAGATATTTTCGCCTCCATCATGAAAAATAAATCTTCATATTGAGGCTGATAGCTTAATTGAGATGCATCGGTTTTGGCGACTTTATTTGTTCCCTCTAACATCGTTATGGCTTCCTCACCAGTGATGATTTGCTGTTCCTTCAACATGATAATATGGGCACGGTGAATATCAAACATCGCCTCAAATAAATAATCCCTTTGATCATTAAAGACTGGGATTAGCAGTTCCTCCGCATAAGTCCTTCCCGGAAAAACCGAACCTTCTTTATTAAAAAAATCCTTCCGCTTACTCATGTTTTTCAACTCCAAATTAGCGTACATTGATTAAACATTTCTTCTACTAACATTTTTATGTAAAAAATAAAGTTATGCCCGTTTCCTATTAGAGGAAAAGTTTCTAAAAATCTTATTTAGCTTCCCGAAATAGCGTGCTATAATGGATAACAGTTTAAAATCCAACTACAGTGGAAAGGTATGTGTTCACCATCATGTCGATGCTTAAATCTAAAGCATTAATCAGTTTGTTTCTTGTGTCCATTTTATGGGGTTGTAACTATCCGGTAAGTGCTTACTTGTTAAAGGGTTTCTCACCTGTTTTTTTGTCAACGGTTCGGATTTGTTTCACCTCTTTATTTTTAATCATTGTTGCGCTCATTCATAAGGGAATAAGAAAACCAACTGGATCCGAGTGGAAGTCCCTCTTAGGCGTCGGAATCTTTGGAACACTTTTAAACCAAACCTTTTATTTCACAGGACTCCACCACACAACACCGGCTAATGCCTCGTTAATCATTGCGTTGGCGCCAATTGCTACCATTTTGTTGGAGCGAATTATTTTTAAAGTGAGATTGACGGTAAAAAAATCACTAGGGGCGTTGATCAGTTTAATCGGTGTATTTTCGATTATTGGTGGTGCAGGCGGCTCGCTGGGGATTTCATTCGGAGATTTAAATATTTTTGTAGCGATGCTTTGTTTGTCTATTAGTCTCTTATATATCCGACGGTTATCCAAAACCTTAAATTCTTATATCATTACGGTTTATGCCACTGTACTTGGCAGTGTCATTATGATTCCGGCTGCGGGCGTAGAAAGACTGGTCAGCGGATCTGTTATTAGCCACTCGCCCTTCATGTGGATTTTATTAATTAGTGCTGGGGTGATCGCTCAAGGTATAGCTGGATTTTGGTGGAATGGCGGTGTGGCAAAGGTAGGAGCTGGAACGGCCTCCATGTTCATGAATATCCAGCCGTTTGTCGCGATTATCGCCTCCCATTTTATTCTTGGTGACCGGATTCTCCCGGCGCAAATTTTCGGTGGAATCCTAGTCTTACTCGGCGTCTTTATCGCCAACATGCCTTCACATGCAGTCAAACCAGTGGTTCTCAACCATCCAAATAAAACAGTATAAACGCAAAAAATGTCCACCCTAGGTGGACATTTTTGCATTTTGTCTTTCAACGGTGTCAGGCACTTTAATGAATTAGCGAAGCATAACTCCACTTACAAAGGTGAGGAATACGTGTGTGCCCATTTTTACGGTTTGCTGGACGGAAGAATCTTTTAATGGGTCAAGGCAGACGATATCCATAGCCTTAACTTTAGGATGTTTCCCTGCTGCCAGGACGCCTTCAAGTAATTCTGCTGAAGTCAGCCCGCCCGGTGTTGATGCAGGTACCCCCGGTGCATAAGCAACATCCAAGCAATCCATATCAACTGTTAAATAAATCGTATCCACCTTCGCCGCAAGTTCCTCTAAGCAAGCTAAAACGGTTGCTTCAAAGCCCTTTTTCCGTGCATTGCGAAGGGTGATATAGTTCACGCCGTGAGCATCAGCGTACTCTTTTAAATCTTTCGTATTAAAAAATCCGTGCAATCCGATGTTGTACATATCCGATCCGCTCACAACACCGCTCTCGATCAAATTACGCATTGGTGTTCCGTTCGATGGCCCGTTATCACTCATATCCCGTAAATCAAAATGGGTATCAAATTGCAAGATCCCAATCCGTTCTCCCGGTTTAGCCTTATGCAGTCCCTTCACCATCATCGCCGTAATCGAATGATCCCCGCCAATCGAACATACCTTTGAATGATCAAAATGCGTATGAAGCGCTTCTGAAGCCTCAATGATATTATCATGGCAACGGCGAATATCGGTGACGTGCATTGGGACGTCCCCCACGTCCAGTGCAGTCATTTCCGCTAAATCAATATCTTCATCAAGATTATATGTTGTAAAGCCCTTCCACGCACGTCGGAAAGCATCCGGGAATTCAGATGCCCCTGAAGCGCTGATTGAAGAACGTGACAATGGCACCCCAACCACTACCACTTCGGCGGACTTACACTTTTCAGGATCTGCCTCCGAAGTCAACGGCTGAATCCACTCATGAACCTTCTCTGGATTACGCCCCTCTGGTTTTACCCATGTAAAACTATGTGGGTTAATTTTTGGATACAAGAAGCTTTTCATTCAACTGACCTCCCTTGACAACCACTGCACCATTTTTCACAACAGTATCAACGTGGTTTACACCATAGGAGTATTGAAGCTTCATATAGTTTGGAACATTAAAAATCGTTACATCGCCTTTTTTGCCGACTTCCAAGCTACCGATTTCGTTCGCACGATTAACCGCATGTGCTGCATTAATCGTCGTTGCTGCAAGAACTTCTGCAGGAGTCATACCCATTTTCAGGCAGCCTAAACTCATAATGAATGGAAGTGAAACTGTTGGAGATGAACCAGGGTTACAGTCGGTTGATAATGCAACCGGCACACCTAAATCTATCATTTTACGGCCATTTGCAGACTCAGCCATTAAAAAGTAAGCAGTTCCTGGAAGCAATACGCCGACAACGCCTTTTTCAGCCATGGCTTTCATGCCCTTTTCAGAAGCTTTCAATAAATGGTCAGCCGAAACCGCTCCTACTTCTGCAGCTAGTTCTGCACCTTCATACGGTTCAATTTCATCTGCATGAATTTTTGCCAACAAGCCATGACGCTTACCAGCTTCAAGAATTCTCCGTGATTGTTCAGGTGTAAATACGCCGTATTCACAGAAAACATCATTAAATTCCGCAAGCCCAAGCTCCGCCACTTTTGGAATCATTTCGTTGATCAATAAATCAATGAATTCTTCCGGATTTTCCTTATATTCTTTCGGCACAGCATGTGCACCCATAAATGTAGGAACAAGGTCGATTACATGCTTATCGTTCAATTCTTTCGCTACTTCGAGCTGTTTTAATTCAGTTGCCCATTCCATTCCGTAGCCGCTTTTTGCCTCGACTGTTGTAACGCCGTGACGCAAAAACTGGTTCAAACGCTCATAGCTCTCTGCAAAAAGCTGTTCATGGCTAGCCGCTTGCGTTGCGCGTGTTGTCGCATGAATCCCGCCGCCGGCATTCATGATGTCCATATAGGTAGCCCCTTGAAGACGCATATTAAACTCGTTTTCACGGCTTCCGGCAAACACAACATGTGTATGCGGATCAACTAAACCAGGTGTTACAAGCTTTCCGGTCGCATCGACAACTTCTGCATCAGCCAAACGTGAAGCATACTTTGCTTTTAATTCTGCATCGGTACCAACCGATTGAATTACACCGTCTTCAATCCAAACGCTGCCGTTTTCAATAATTTTAAGCTTAGACATCGCATCCTTAACAAGGGGAGCTTTTGAGCTCCCCTGTAAGGTAACGAGTTGAGCAGCATTTCTAATAAAAAGTGCTTTACTCATTCGTTTCAATCCCTTCCAATCTTAGTCTTGCTTTAACATTGGCATTTTGATGCCTTTTTCTTTTGCTGTCTTAATTGCAATTTCATAACCAGCATCAGCATGACGTACTACACCCATACCAGGGTCAGTTGTTAATACGCGCTCTAGGCGTGCTTCTGCTTCTTTTGTACCGTCTGCAACGATAACCATACCAGAGTGCTGTGAATATCCCATACCTACGCCGCCGCCATGGTGTAAGGAAATCCAGCTTGCGCCGCCAACTGCGTTGATCATTGCATTTAAGATTGGCCAGTCAGATACTGCATCAGAACCGTCCTTCATGCTTTCTGTTTCACGGTTTGGAGAAGCAACGGAACCAGCATCTAAGTGGTCACGGCCGATAACGATCGGTGCTGAAACTTCACCTGAAGCAACCAAGTCGTTTATGATTTTACCAAAACGTGCTCTTTCGCCATAACCAAGCCAGCAAATACGTGCAGGAAGTCCTTGGAATGCAATTCTTTCTTGTGCCATCTTAACCCATTTGCAAAGATGCTCATCATCTTTGTAAACACGAAGTAATGCTTCATCAATTTTGCGGATATCTTCTGGATCACCAGATAATGCTGCCCAGCGGAAAGGTCCTTTACCTTCACAGAACAATGGACGGATGTATGCTGGAACGAATCCAGGGAAATCAAATGCATTTTCAACGCCTTCGTCTTTTGCTACCTGACGGATGTTGTTGCCGTAGTCAAAAGTAACTGCACCTTTTTGCTGCATTGTAAGCATTGCTTTTACATGTGTTGCCATGCTTTGTTTTGAAAGTTTCACATATAATGTTGGATCTTCTTTTCTTAATTTGTCAGCTTCTTCTAAAGAATAGCCAACTGGTACATATCCATTAAGCGGATCATGTGCAGAAGTTTGGTCTGTTAATACATCTGGGTTGAAGCCTTTTTCAATCATTAATGGTAAAAGTTCTGCTGCGTTACCAAGAAGACCGATGGAAAGTGCTTTACCTTCTTTTTTCGCTTCAAATGCTAATTTTAATGCTTCATCAAGGT
This sequence comes from Neobacillus cucumis, assembly GCF_016107705.1. The sequence continues at coordinate 461,413 of NZ_JAEHGC010000002.1, read as the reverse complement.
CATTTGTTTTTACATCAAGGTATCTTGTTTCGATTCGACGGTCAATTCTCCACTCATCCACATCGATTGCAATACATACACCATCGTTCATAGTTACTGCTAGTGGCTGCGCTCCACCCATACCGCCTAGACCAGCTGTTAAAGTGATCGTATGTTTTAATGAACCGCCGAACTCTTGACGAGCAAGCTCTGCAAATGTTTCGTAAGTTCCTTGAACAATTCCTTGGCTTCCGATATAAATCCAGCTTCCTGCTGTCATTTGTCCGTACATCATCAAGCCTTTTTTATCAAGCTCGTGGAAGTGCTCCCAGTTTGCCCATGCTGGTACAAGGTTTGAATTAGCAAGCAATACGCGCGGTGCGTCTTTGTGAGATTTCCAAACAACTACAGGCTTACCGGATTGAACTAACATTGTTTCGTCATCTTCAAGCTCTAAAAGCGTTTTCACAATTGCATCAAAAGATTCCCAGTTACGAGCTGCTTTACCGATTCCGCCGTATACAACAAGATCTTCTGGTCTTTCTGCTACTTCTTGGTCAAGGTTGTTATAAAGCATGCGTAGTGCTGCTTCTTGAATCCAGCCCTTTGCATGTAGTTCAGTGCCTTTATAATTTTTGATTACTCTTTTTTCAGATGTCTTCGTCATTATTTACACCCCTTAGTTAATGTTTAACTCTGATTTCATTATAAAAAGATAATCTTCTGAAAAATACGAATAAAACATTAGAAAAAGGATAATATTTTTAAAAATCAGGCCGTTTACATAAAAATTCTTGGCTTACATCTATAAAATTTTTAGAAACATATAATATGTTTAGATTTTTCTATAAAAAAAAGACCGCCCTCAGCTGCGGCCTTTAATCTCTCTTCGTTTGGTTATAAAACTAGTTTTCAGTTTGCTCCCGCGCGCTATTCATATTTTCCGCTTTATTCAAGCGGAATTCTCTTGGTGACATCCCGGTTGTTTCTTTGAAGATCCGACTAAAATAATTTGTATTTTGATAGCCGACGAGATAGGAAATTTCTTTAATTGCCTTTCTTGTCTCAATGAGCAGTCGTTTTGCTTCCTTCATCCGGATGCCTGCGAGGACTTCGGTAAAGCCTTTTCCTGTTTTTGAGATAAGAAGATGACTAAAATAGGACGGGTTGCGATCGACATATACCGCCACATCTTCAAGCTTCAAATTCGTGTTAGAAAAATTGGCTTCCATGTAGGCAATTCCCCGTTCAATTGGATCTTGTTTAAAATTCCGTGAGCTTGCTTCAGCCCCAATAAAGATTTTTTGAATAAAGAGGATTAAGTTCTGGACCGTTCGATATAAAACTGTATCATATAAAATAGAATTAAAGATATACCGGTACTCGCGCTCATAAAGTGACTGGTCGTCTAGATTAAAAGTCTGCATATATCTCCTGATTTGAGCGAGAATACTTGTCAGCCTGATTCTGACCAGACCTGGATCTGGATAAGGATTTTGCAGCTGGAGAAATTCATCATACAGCCATTTTTTTATTTTTTCCAAATCAAAATTGGTCAGCATATCAATCCACGTCCGCTGATCTGGCGGGGTTAAAAATGGATCCATATGCACCCAATCCGGAGAATACTCGAATTCGACCACTTGTTTATAGCCCTTATAGTAGGTGAATTCCAACATTTTCTGCGTTTGAAGATATTTTTGGTTTAGTGTCACAGCTGGATTTTTTCCTGTGTAAACCACTATGGCAAGGGGCTCAGAGAATTCTTCATCCCACCTTCTCATCGCCTTTTGACATTGCTCCGTAATATTTGGGCAGGATTCCTGAAATAATAGGACAACCAAATCACTAAGAGCAAAAACACCATGCAAATCTTTAAAGGGAAATTCGGACAAAAAGGAACTCAATGTACCAATGGTCTCGGCATTTTCCGTTTTAAATGCCGTTATATGATAATCATCAACTAGTGATATTTGTGAGATAAATAGGGCTTCATAGGATAGATCTTTGTATGAGTTCGAATGGTGGGCGCCATTTGTATTATTTTTTCTCCCGATGCTTCGTGATGCCTTTTGAAAGGCGGAATTTACCTTTGTGGTTGAAAAGGGCTTAATCATTAGGTCTAATGCCTGCATATCAATCGCAAGGCGTGCCTTTTCAAAGGTTGCCTCGGCACTGGTTAAGACCAATGTTGGGTCGTAAATTTGTATTAACTCTCGAAAGGAGGACCAATCCTCCCTGCCAATCATATCCAGCTCCATCACCACAACATCCGGAATTTCCCGTTCAAATATAACAACAAACTCCTGATAATTAGAAGCTAATATAATATTCGTAACCGGAATCGAAGACGTCCTCAACCACCACTTCAACCCCTCCCGCTCATTCAAATCCCGATCCGCAATCAACCACTTCCCTTCCATCCGTGGGACCCCCTTTCAATACGGTGACAGGCACCGCCCGTGGACTTTTACGCCATTTTGTACGTCTCCAGTGGACACTACACCTGTTCTTTACTTTGATAGGGCAAGGACACAATAAAGGTAGTGCCTTTGCCTTCTGTTGATATGACTTCAATGGTTCCATTTAGGGCTTCGATGCTTTGCTTGACTAAATACAGGCCGATTCCCCTATTTTGCCCTTTGGTGGAAAACCCTTTAATAAATAGTTGATTCAAAGCGGATTCTTCAATTCCTTTTCCGGTATCGTGTATTTCAAATACAAGCTGACCCTCGTAATAATCAAACATGAGGGAAACCGTTTTAATCATACAATCTTCCACTGCATTCAACGCATTGTCAATCAGGTTTCCAAGAATCGTTACTAATTCATGTGTTGTCTCTTGGCGACGAGGTTCGGGTAAAATCCCTTCCCCATCAATAGTCAATTCAGAGCCGTTTTCCCTTGCAAAGCTGAGTTTTCCTAGAAGAAATCCAGCTAAAACCGGATCTTTAAAGCGGCTGACTACAAAGTTCACTTCGGTTTGTTGATGATCAACCAGATCGGTTATATACGAGGAAACCATTTCATAATTTTTCATATGAATTAACCCTGAAATCACGTGTAATTTATTCATAAATTCATGCGACTGGGTTCGTAATGCTTCCGCATAGAGCTTAACGCCAGTTAATTGTTCAGCCAACTGCTTGATCTCCGTTTTTTCACGAAATGTAGCTATTGCCCCGACAATTTTTCCTTTCACAATGATCGGAACTCGATTCGTAATAATCGTAACTCCGCCGATATCCTGCTCCTGATCATAATGATGCTCGCCTGATTTCAAAACAGAGGTTAACCTAGAATTAGGTAAATATCCATCAATTTTTCTTCCAAGCGGCGGATCCTGGATTCCCGCTTTTTCAAACAGCCGAATGGCTTCATTATTGACTAACGTAATTTTGCCAGCCTGATCGACTGCAAGTATCCCTTCTCTCGTAGATTGAAGCATTGTACTTCTTTCCTCGAGTATTTTGGCAATTTCGTTCGGTTCAAGACCAAATAATATTTTTTTGATTTTTCTTGCAAGAAAAAGGGCCCCGATGATTCCGACCAAGATTCCGAAAAACGTCCCAAAAATGATGATATTCCGGCTTTGTGCAACCGCTTGATTGACTTTTTCCAAAGAGATCCCGACTGCAACAGCCCCAACCTGCTTGTGGCCCTCATCGTAGACGGGAATGAACGAACGTAATGAAACTCCTAATGTTCCTCTAGCTATCGAAACATGCTCTTTTCCTTTCAGGACGGCCTTTTCATCACCACCGACAAAATGTTGGCCAATTTTGTCTTTATTCGGATGGGATTTTCGAATTCCGTTCATATCCATGACAACCACAAACTCCACCTGAGTAGATTGCCTTATTTGACTGGCAAATGCCTGGATTTCCTTTTCATCCGCTTTTCCAGTAAGTCCGTCAATCACAAGTGGAGTCTGAGCGACGATTTTCGCAATTTGAGTTGCTTTATTTGCTTGAGTTTTTTCCGTTTCACTCGATATCCTGTAGGTGATCAATAAATCGGTTACTAGGAATGCCAATACCACTACAAGGCAAACCATCAATGTAATGACTGCCTGCAGACGGAGCTTTGGCTTTCCAAGTCGATTATATACAAGCCCTTCCACGATGTTCTCTCCTTCTCAAACCCTAGTAATTCTAAACTCCGTACCGATTTATCGGTCTACCTACTCCTCCATAGTGAACATGAATTTTCACCTTGCCCTCTTTTTCTAAAAAATCGAGATACCTGCGTGCTGTAACGCGGGCAATTCCAATTCCTTCGGCTACTTCTTCAGCAGAAACAGGGGTATTTTGGAGTGAAAGGTAGCTTGTAATTTTGATTAATGTATTCGGATTTAACCCTTTCGGCAGGTTCTCCATTTCTTGCTCTTCTTTATTTTTTAAAAATAACAGCTGATCTAACTCATCCTGTCCAAAGACATCTTTTTCCTTTAATTTCATGCGATATCCTTTATAGTTTTCTAGAGATTTTTTGATTCTTTCAAACGTAAAAGGTTTCATAATATAGTCAACGGCCCCTTGCTGGAGGACGCGGTGAACGGTTTCAATATCATTTGCAGCCGTTATCGCAATGACATCGACCAATAAATCTTCTGACCGTAATTCTCTCACCATTTCCAAGCCATTTACATGGGGCATGTAAATATCGATAATAGCTAAATCTGGTTTGGATTCTTTTATTAATGCAAGTCCCTCGAGCCCGTTTGTAGCAGTCCCTATGATTGTAAATCCTTCAATTCTTTCAATAAACTGGCGGTGTACTTCCCGAACCATTGGATCATCTTCTACTAATATTACCTTGAATGGAAACAACTCTGTTCCCCCCTGGTTTTATAATCTATCACTATCATCACCTATTTTATCAAGATAGTAAATTGAATAAACACTATTTCCAAGAATTTTTAGATAACAAAAGGAACAATAAGACCAATATGACCAAAATATAATTTTTTCTGAATTTTCTTTTATCATGTAGATATGGGATGAAAGCGATATCAAAATTTAAAAAGGGGTGTAAGAGATGAGGATTAATTTTAAAAATTTAACGGTTCAAGTTTTAACAGGTATTCTTCTCGGAATTATTGTTGGTTTCTTGTTTCCAAAATTCGGGGCAGAATTAAAGGTTTTAGCAGATATTTTTATTAAACTGATTAAAATGGTTATCGCACCAATTGTCTTTTTTACGATTGTCATTGGAATTGGAAATATGGGAGATTTGAAAAAGGTTGGCCGAATTGGCGGTAAAGCCCTCCTCTATTTTGAAATTATTTCGACTATCGCTTTGGGAATTGGTTTATTGCTTGTCAATATCCTTAAGCCCGGTTCCGGTTTTAATACTCATGGTGCAAAAGCTAGTGATATTGCACAATTTACAGAGCAAGCAAAAGAATCGAGTCATGGATTTGTCGAGTTTATTTTAGGAATTATTCCGGATAATTTTGTTGCCGCTATGGCAAATGGCCAGCTCCTTCCAATCCTATTCTTCTCCGTTCTTTTTGGAATTGCGCTAGCATCGTTCGGAGAAAAAGGCAAGCGGGTTGTTGCATTGTTTGAAGATTTAACGGAAATCTTCTTTAAAATTGTTAATATTGTCATGAAGTTTTCACCGGTTGCAGCATTTGGGGCAATGGCATATACGATTGGTAATTTTGGTCTTGGCTCATTAGTATCGCTTGGTAAATTAATGGGAAGCGTGTACTTAACCATGTTTATCTTTATCGTCTTTGTTTTAGGAGCTGTCGCAAAGTTTTATGGTTTTAATATTTTAAAATTCATCGCTTATATTAAAGAAGAAATTTTATTGGTTTTAGGAACTTCGTCCTCTGAATCAGCATTACCAAGGATGATGGAACGTCTTGAAAAATACGGATGTTCAAAGTCTGTTGTAGGTCTTGTTGTTCCAACCGGGTATTCATTCAACCTTGATGGTACTGCAATTTACCTTTCAATGGCAGCAATCTTTATTGCACAAGCCTATCATGTAGATATCACAATTTGGCATCAAATCACTTTACTCGGTATTTTAATGCTAACTTCAAAAGGTGCAGCAGGTGTAACCGGATCAGGTTTCATTACCCTTGCCGCTACCCTATCAGCGTTTCCGGTTATACCAGTTGAAGGAATTGCCCTTCTACTAGGTGTCGACCGCTTCATGTCCGAAGCACGTGCCATCACCAACCTAATCGGAAACGGCGTAGCAACAGTCGTCGTATCCAAAATGGAAAAAGAATTCCACCCTCAAGGTGAAACAGAAGAAGCTGATGTAACCATCAGCGCATAAAAAAAGAGAGTGGAGTTTGGAAAACCAAGCTCCACTCTCTTTTTGTAACCAAATTTACTTAGTTTCATAATATATAAATTATACAACATGAAAGAGGTGTAGCAATTGACTCAAAATATTACAACAGGACCACATCCTGGACAACCTGGAGCGTGTATGGCACAATACAACCATCATACCCATAGTCACTCACACAATCATCATTCCAATCCTCACAACCACTTCATGCCATATACTCAGCAACACAATCCTGCCTATGGTTATTATGGGACTCCTTCATGGAGACCACCTGGGACTTCATATCCGACTTTCTACTAAACTTTTATCGGCTGTTTTTAGACAAGCTTTCTAGGATAGTACCTTCACTTTTGAGAAAAAATTCGACACGGCTCCTTTCACAAGGTGCCTGTCACTTTTTTTGTCACCTTTTTATCCTTTTACGAACACGGTTTTGATGGCGGTGTAGAATTCTTTGGCGGCTTCGCCTTGTTCCCTTGAGCCGGAGGAGGAGGATTTCATTCCGCCGAATGGGGCCTGAAGTTCGACGCCGGCGCTTTCGGCATTGATCCTCACCAAGCCCGCTTCCATATCATCAATAAACGTTAGCATTTTACCAATATTCGTGGTAAAGATGGATGCACTTAATCCGTATTCTGAATCATTGGCGATTTCAATCGCTTTTTCCAGTGAATCTACCTTGATTAACGCTAACACCGGCCCAAAAATCTCTTCCTGCGCAATTGCCATATCCGTGGTGACACCCTCAAATACGGTTGGATTGATATAAAAACCATCCTTCAACCCCGGATCAACAGGCTGATCACCTCCGCAAAGCAAGACGGCGCCTTCCTTCTTCGCCACTTTAATATAATACTTAACGGTATTTAATTGGCTCTCACTTGCACAAGGTCCCATCCACGTCCCTTCAGAAAGCCCGTCCCCAACCTTAATACCGCGAACCTTCTCCAATAACAATTCCTTAAACGCATCATACACCTTTTCGTGAACAATCACCCGGCTCGTACAGGTACATTTTTGGCCGGTTGATTTCAGCCCTCCACTCATCACAGCGTCCACTGCTTTCACCAAATCTGCATCCTCAGCAACAATCACCGGGTTCTTCCCGCCCATTTCAAGCTGGAATTTCGCACCCCGCTCGACGGCCCCCTGCCCAACCCTTTTCCCGGTTGCAGAAGATCCTGTAAACGTAATTCCATTGATATCAGGATGTTCAATGAGTCCATTCCCAATCACCGAGCCTGAGCCCGTAACAAAATTTAAAACCCCCTTTGGCAGCCCCGCTCTTTCAAAACACTCCACCATTTTTGCCGCTGTCACCGCAGCTTCTGTAGCCGGTTTAAAAACAACTGTGTTCCCGTATATCAAAGCTGGTGCAATCTTCCAAATCGGTATCGCCACAGGGAAATTCCATGGTGTAATCACCCCGACCACCCCTAATGGAGCTCTGGTAGTAAACATTAACGCACCGCTTTCAGATGATGGGATAACATCTCCTGATTTGCGCATCCCCTCCCCTGCATAATAGCGCAAGATTGCTACACCACGAGCAGTTTCTCCTTTTGCTTCCAGCAGGGTTTTTCCCATTTCCCGTGTCATCGTTACGGCGATGTCATCTAGGTTTGCCTCCAAAATATCGGCTACCTTAAACAAATAATTCCCCCTTGATGGACCACCAAGCTTCCACCAGGATTTTTTTGCTACTTTTGCTGCATAAACAGCCGCTTTTAAATCGGTAAGAGTTGATTTTTGCACCTTTCCGACTACTTCATAGCGGTTCGCCGGACTGATACTTTTAATCACCTCGCCTGATTCACTTTCCACCCATTCCCCATTAATATAATTAAAATATGTTTTTGTAAAAACCTCGGTTTGCATACTCAAAAACACCACCTATTAAAATATTAAAGTTTTACTTTTTGACCGATCCCCAATTCCAAAGCTTTATCATAAATCGCCTTAGCGACGACCACATCCATCGCAGCTAAACCTACTGATTTAAAAACGGTAATTTCTTCATTGGATTCTCTCCCAGATCTCATACCATTAATGATTTCGCCCAATTCTCCATAAAGATCATCTGCTTGAAAAAGTCCCGCTTCAATTGGATTGATTAAATCACCGCATTCCTCCAATGCAGCTTCCTTGGCTTCGACCACTACTTTTGTAGCACTTGTAATAATTTCTGTTGGTATTTCCTGCATGCTTGGCTTAAAGGATCCCACCCCGTTAATATGTACACCGGGCGCAACACTTTCAGCGGAAAAAACAGGCCTTTCGGAAGTAGTCGCCGTTACAATAATATCGGCACCGCATACTGCCTCATCTGCTTCGTCCGCAATAAAAATCTCCGGACACTGATCCTGGTAGCGAGCCTTTAATTCCTCAGCCAGTAGAGATGCTTTTGACTTCGTTCGATTATATAAGCGAATTTCCCTAATCGAAGGCCGAACATGTAAGATCGCTTCAATCAATCCTCTTGCCTGGCTCCCGGTCCCTATCACCCCCAGCACCAACGCATTCTCCTTAGCAAGATACTTCGTTGCCAGACCGGAAGCCGCACCGGTCCTCAAAACAGTTAAGGAAGAAGATTCCATTAAAGCTAACGGCTCCCCGGTTTCTACATCGGATAAAACCATGACACCGTAAATGGTTTTGTCCTTATTTTTTGGAAAAACGGAGACGAATTTTACCCCAAGACCTCCTCCGGATTCCACCAAGGATGGCATGAATAAGGCCGTCCCCTCCGTTTGTGAAGTGCTAATTGCCGTGCGAACCGGTGTAACTGTTCTTCCCTCTGAATATTCAACAAGTGCCACCTCTACTGCCTTCATCACATCTTCCATGGCAATTGCTTTTTTTATTTCTTCTTCACTTATAACTAACATCCTCTACCCTCCATTTCTTCCCATTCAAGCAGCCTCTTATCCTATTAAAAAACCACCGCGTAATGGGTCTGTTGGATCAACAACAAACTGGTGCATGCCGGTAATAAAGGCGTTACCGGTAATTTTCGGAATGACCGCTGAATATGGACCAAATTCTGTTTCTTCAATTATTTCCGCAACAAATTGACTGTTCACAATACTCTCATGGACAAATTGCTGGCCTTTCTGAAGCAGGCTTTTTTGCTTCAAAAGCGCTACACGTGCACCCGTCCCGCTTCCGCATGGGGAACGGTCAACCTGTCCATCGGCAAAAATCGTTACATTGCGTGAATCGGAATCTTCAAGCTTGGGCTCATCTGTAAAAATAACCCCGTAAATTCCGTTTATATCCTTTTCAAATGGATGAACAACCTCAATGGACGATTCAAGTTCACGCTTAATCTCCATCCCAATTTTTTGTAATGCTGCGAGATGGTCAATATCCACTTTCTGACCAAATTCCTTTGCATCGACAATCGCATAAAAAGCGCCACCATAAGCAATATCAACGGTATAATTTTTCCCATCCACCACGACAGGGGAGTTTTCATAAAAAACAAAGGATGGAACATTTTCAAAGGATACGGACTTTACTTTTGTTCCCTCACACTGGGCATAAGCTGTCAGCTTCCCGGCAGGGCTGTCGATTACCACTTGTGTTTCCTCACCCGTTGCCGCAACCAGCCCGCTTTCAATTGCATATGTAACCGCCGCAATCGTTCCATGTCCACACATCGTACTAAGCCCTTCATTATGCATAAACAGAATGCCGAAATCGGAATCTTCCCGTTCCGGAGGAGTAATCACGCAGCCGTACATCCCGTGATGGCCCCTCGGTTCAAACATCAACACCTGTCGAACCTCATCGTGATATTTTTTAAAATAAGCACGCTTTTCCAAAATGGTATCCCCTTTTAAAAAGGGAACACCTGATGTAATGATTCGAAATGGCTCGCCGCCCGTGTGCATATCAACGGTTGAAAAATGCTTCGTAAACTTCACCGATCTCTCCCCCTTAATGATCCTCCGCTGCAGGAATTAATAAAAATCCTTCATTTAATTCGTCTTCTTCGTTATAAAGGAATGTATGGAAACCCATCAACCATGCCGATCCCGTTATTTCCGGAATAACTGCCGGATAGCCCTGAACCTCACTTGTTTCCAAAATTCGTGCCTTAAATAATGAACCGACGATGCTTTCATGAACAAATTCTTCACCTACGGTCAAATCTCCTTTATTGAAGAGTACAGCTAATTTTGCTGAAGTCCCCGTTCCGCATGGAGAGCGGTCAATTCCACCCGGAGGCACGACAACTGTATTTTTCAAATCGGCATCCCGATGAACCGGATCGGTATAAAATTCAATATGTGTCAAGCCGCGGATAAACGGAAAAACAGGGTGGACAATTTCATTCTGCTGATTAATTGTTTTCCGAATCTTGATTGCTTTTTCAATAATCTTAGAAGCATTTGAAGGGGTCAGTTCCAAATTTAGCTTCCTTGCGTCCAAAATCCCGTAAAAATTGCCGCCGTAGGCAATATCACAATCGATTTCACCAAAACCTTCTACCTCAACCTGTATCGATTTATATAAGAAAGACTCTATATTTCGGAATGTAACCTGTTTTGCCTTGCCATTTTCTACTTGAATCTCTGTTTTGACCAAGCCTGCCGGTGTGTCCAATGTAATGTAAGTGACCGGCTCAGCAGCTTCCACCATTCCCGATTCAATTAGCGCGGTACAAACGCCAATTGTGTCATGGCCGCACATCGGTAAATAGCCGCCGGTTTCGATAAAAATAACACCGACGTCCGCATCAGGATGACATGGGTCAGTTAGTAATGCACCCGACATAACCCCATGTCCCCGCGGTTCATTCATTAAAAATTTACGAATCCAGTCATACTCGTTTTTCATTTGCAGCATTTTTTCTGACATGGTGTTGCCAGTCAGCTTTGGAACACCGCTTGTTACCGTGCGTGTTGGATTCCCGCCGGTATGTGTGTCAATCGTCGTAAACATTTTTTTCGCCGATATCATCTATGCCACCTCTTTTCTAATGTTTAAGGGTGAATGATGGTGTAAACCGATCATGCCGTAGCGGTTCAACCGGGATAATCGTTTTTTCACGCCCTTCTATCATTTCGGAAATCAACTTGCCGGTAACTGCTGCAAGACTAATACCATCCCCTTCATGACCGGCCGCAATATAGTAACCGGGAACTTCCTCGACATGAGAAATCACCGGTAAGTGATCCGGAGTCCATGGGCGAAGTCCTGCATAGGCCCGGATAAAATTCATTTCCTTCAGTTTGGGATAAAATCGAATGGCTCTCCGAGCAATACAATGGACGACATCCATATCAACCCTTGTATTAAACCCGACGAATTGCCTGCTGCTTCCAATTAAAAAGTTTTGACTAACAGTTGGTTCGAATACCAAAGCTACCCCGTATTTTTCCGTTTCAGCATCGACCTTCCTCTCCCCGCCAAATTTGGATAGCAGGTAACCAAATTCCATTACTTTTCTGAGTCCAATTGGGAGATTACGAGAAGCTACAATGATATGGCCCTTACGCGGCTGGATAGGAATTTCTATCCCAACCATTTCAGCCAGTTTTGGTGCCCAAATCCCACCGGCATTGACGACTTTTTTAGCAGTGAAATCGCCATTTGAGGTTGAAACATGAAAAATATCATCTGCCAGCACTTTATTTACGCCCCTGACTTCGGTATTTTTTACTATCCTAGCACCGAATTTTTGCGCACCTTCAAATAATGCATAGGTTAGTAGATACGGATTTACGGTTGAGTCGGAGGGACATTCCAATCCGCCTAAAAGATCGTCGGCAAAGTAGACTGAATCCTGTCTGATATCCTCCCGGTCAAGCAGACGCATTGGCACTCCGGTTTTATTTTGGCGATCCACCCATTTTTCGGCGGCCATCATTTCTTCTTCCGTTTCACAGACAAGAATGCTTCCCGGTGCACGGTATTCAAACTCTGATGGCAGCTCCCCGCTTAATTCATGGACTAATTTTTGACTATATAGGGACATTTCCGAATCAAAACCCGGGTCTTTGTCAATAGCTAAAATATTACCGTCACAACGAGAGGAGGTACCGCTGGCCAATTCATTTTTTTCAATCACCGTCACTTCGAATCCTAGTTTTGAAGTATAGTAGGCAATCGCGGCCCCGATAACCCCGCCCCCGATAATTACAACCTCTGAATGTGTTTTCATGGTTATCCCTCTTTTGAAAAACTTTTATATTTATCTTCGCAAAAACGAATCTTATCTGCGATACTTCGGGTTTTATCTGCGTACCTAGACCCTTTATCTGCGTAAATTCAGGTTTTATCTGCGATGCCTCCTATTTTGCAATTAGTTACCCCTTTTTCACATATAACTGATTCCCCGTTTCAGCCTCCCAAACCTTAAAAGCCATTTCCATCTGCTCTCTGCCTTTTTCAATCCCGGGATGAAATTGAATGACGGCTTTTTGCCTGGTTGCCTCCACCTTCTCGAGGGCTGCCCTTATCGGCTCCTCGAATGATAGAGTCCCTAGTAACTCCTCCGCAATCGAAAAACCGGCTACCTCCCCCTGGGCCATCGCTACTTTTGCACTTTCAATTCCGGTAATGTTCCCGGCAACATATAGCCCTTTTAGACCTGTTTTCATTTTTTCACTATGAACTGGAACATGCCCACCGAGTTCCTCCACATAACGGAAAGAACATCCGGCCAAAGCTGCTAATTCCACAAGTGGATACAAGCCGCCAGCAACACAAACAAAATCTGCTTCAATAAATCGTTCAGTGCCTTCAACCGGATTTCCATCCAAATCAATATCTACCACTCGAACTCCTTCAACCTGCTCTGATCCAACAATTTCCACCGCAGCCTGCCGAAGCTTGACTGGAATTCCCCAAACGCTAAAACCATTTTTCGGGTAAAATTTTAACCCCAACCGTTTCATCGACGGCGATTTCATCAATCCGCTGCCAAAGCGAAGAAATTTGGACGGGGCAAGATGGGCAACACGTAGTAGCGAATCCATTACCTTGCCCGGGTCTCCGTCCTCTTCGGTAATCAGACTTTTCACAGGAAGCATCATTGAATCAATTTCAACCCCAGCTAATTCCAACTCACGGGCAATTGCAGTAGATAAAATATTAACCCCAACAATGACTCCTCGCTGTCCCGGACGTACCCGATGCACATTCGTCATCACCTGGGCCGCACCGATTGACATTACTCCCGGCAAGGTCCAACCGGCAATCGGTAATGCCGTTTCTGCCGCACCCGTCGCCAGCAGCAATGCTTTTGCCCTTATTGTTTCCTTTGTGGTGTGTACTTTCCATTCGTCTCCCGACCGTTTAAGGTTATAAACCGAAACACCCATATCAAATTCAACACCCAAATCACGAGCTTCCGAAATCAGACGTTCAGCCTTTTCGATTCCATTCCACCAAGTACCATCCGGTTCTTCATGCAATTGACCGAGCAGCCTGCCGCCGGGTTGGAAGAATTCATCGACCACCTTCACTTTTATTCCAGCACGTGCACAGACAATCGCTGCCGAAATACCTGCTGGTCCCGCTCCAACAATAAGAACATCCCTCACAAGGCATCGCCCTCTTTCTTAAAAGGAGTAGGCAGCTTTTCTCCCGAATGGACTTTCATGCCATTTCGAATTGGGGTTAAACAAGCCCGAACACCCATCCTACCATCCACTTGAACCCGACATTCATAACAATGGCCGATATTACAATAGATGCCGCGCGGCGTACCCGTCTCCTCCTGGCATCGTAATGTTCGAACACCGCTGGCCAAAAGGGCCGCTGCAATCGTTTCTCCCTCCAATCCACTAAATACCTGATCGTTAAACGTAAAATTCACTAGACCTTTAATCTTTAATTCTCCTAGAATAGGATGATGGACCACCCGATTATTCTTTTCCATTCGAATCATTCCCAATCATAAAAAATTGAATTGGACGGACAGGCGGCTGAAAACTTAAAGGAATATCGTTTGGCTGCTCTTTCCCCGTTTGTTTTTCAACAATCCGATCAATTAGGTTGCGGCAGGTCCGCCCGCCGCAATACCCCATTCCAGCTCTTGTCCGGAGTTTTAGTTCCCTAGAGGAACACCCGTGCATCTGAACTGTTTCTATTAAATCCTCCAAATATACTTCTTCACAGCGGCAGACCACCGTTTTCGGTTTCTCCAAAAAAACACCAGCTTTCCAATGAATATAGGGGGACAAATTACCTCCCCCCTTAAATCCTCAAAATTAATTCACCTTCACACTGACCGCCTGTTCGAACGCTTCTTTAATTTTTTGAAGCTCACTCTCAGGCAGCGGCATTCTTGGCGGACGAGTTGGTCCCACCGGTCTGCCGGCAAGTTCCATCGAATATTTAATCGCCTGAACAAGCTGTGGTTTTGCATCATAATGATACAGAGGCAGTGATGGCCGATAGAGTTCCAGCGCTTCTTTTACCCTTCCTTGGGCAGCCAATTCAAATATTCGTACCCCTTCTCTCGGAAAAACATTTGGGAATCCGGCAATCCAGCCAGTTGCTCCGGCAATTGGTCCTTCCATAGCTAAATCGTCTACACCAATCATTACTTCTAAGTCAGTTTTAGCTAAAATATCATGTACACGGCGGATATCTCCCGAAAATTCTTTTACGGCAACCACATTTTCAATCGCCGATAATTTTTTTAGTAAATCCGGTGTTAAATCAACTTTGTAATCATGTGGATTGTTGTAGGCAATAATGGGAATGCCCACCTCGGATAGGGCTTCATAATGAGCAAAAATTTCCGCTTCAGTCGGATTATAGTTAATCGGCGGCAGTGCCATAATTCCGGCCGCACCAGCAGCTTTTGCATGACGAGCCCAGCCTGCTGCCTGATCAGTAGACGGCGCACCCGTGCCGACAACAACTGGCACTCTTCCATTTGCCGCAGCAATGACGGTTTCAATAACCTTTGCCCTCTCCTCAGGAGTCAGCGATGCATATTCCCCAACCGATCCTGCTGGGATAATTCCGTGAACACCTTCCTTAATTAGCCAATCGACATGCTCCTCCAATCGCTTATAATCAACTTGATATTCCTTTGTAAATGGAGTAATAATCGCGACATAAACTCCTGAAAACTTTGCCATTTCTACATTCTCCTCTCAAACCCGTAAAAATTTTTATTTTATGCTAAATAAGCATTAACCACTTTACTATCTTCTTGCAGTTCCGCAGCAGAACCCTCCATCGTCACCGAGCCCGTTTCCAACACATAACCCCTTGTCGCTAGCTTCAAAGCGGCTCGCGCATTCTGTTCAACCAGCAAAATCGTTGTTCCCTGGTTATTGATATTGCGGATAATCTTCATAATTTCTTTGACAATAATCGGCGCGAGCCCCATTGATGGTTCATCGAGCATCAACAGCTTCGGCTCCACCATCAATCCTCGGCCAATCGCCAGCATTTGCTGTTCCCCGCCGGACAACGTGCCGGCCTTTTGTTTCGCCCGCTCCTTCAGACGGGGAAACAGCTCAAAAATATTCTCCACATTATCCTTTATATGTCCTTTTTTCTTTCTTTGGGTAAAGCCACCTAGTTCCAGGTTTTCCAGAACGGTCATTGTGCCGAAAATCCGTCTGCCCTCCGGAACATGGACAATACCCAGTTCAACTATTTCATGTGGACGTAATTTCGTGATTTCTTGCCCTAAAAAAGTAATCGAACCGTTTTGGGTTTTCACGAGACCGGTAATGGTTTTCAGCAGGGTGCTTTTTCCGGCACCGTTACTGCCAAGCATCGTCACAATTTCTCCAGGATAGATGGCTGCACTCACCCGTTCTAGTGCCTGAATTTTTCCATAATAAGAATCTACATTCTTCAATTCTAAGACGGGAGCGCTCATTCATCGTCCTCCTTTCCTAAATAGGCTTCAATCACAAGTTGATTTTTGAAGACTTCTTCCGGACTGCCATCGGCAATTTTTTTCCCATAATCCAAAACCGTTACATTGTCGGCTAATTTACTAACAAGGCCAATATCATGTTCGATGATAAAAATCGTCAGGTCATATTCCTTATGAATTCGTTGAATCAGCTTAATCAGTTCTTCCCGTTCCCCCTTATTCAGCCCTGCAGCAGGTTCATCGAGCAGCAACAGCTTCGGCTGCGAGGCAAGGGCTCTGGCAATTTCCACCTTCCGTTGCAGCCCATATGGCAGATTTTTCGCGTGACGGTTTGCATATTCACTCACTCCGACAAATTCCATTGCTGATTCCGCAACGGCTTTAATTAATTCTTCTTCTTTTCTTTGGGCAGGTGTACGGAAAATAGCTCCAAGATAGCCCTGTCTTGTTTTGCTATGCATCCCGCTCATCACATTTTCAAGAACCGTCAACGACGGAAAAAGACGGATATTTTGAAAGGTTCGAGCCATGCCCAATTCGGTGATTTTACTCGGCTTTTTCCGGACAATATTACTACCATCAAAAATGATATTTCCTTTGCTAGGTTTGTAGAACCCGGTAATGATGTTGAACATCGAGGTTTTTCCAGCTCCGTTCGGTCCAACAAGCCCAATAATTTTACCTTTTTCAATCGTAAAACTGACATCATCAACCGCCTTCAGGCCACCGAACTGCAAGGTTACATTTTCGATACTAACCAGCGACATGGCGGTCCGCCCCCGTTTCTTTTCCTGCTGAAGCCGATGCCCTTTCCTTAGCGGACGGCCAGATTCCTTCCGGACGGAAAATCATCATGACCACGAGGAGTCCGCCAAAGATCAGCAGGCGCCAGTCGGAAAAATCACGCATCACTTCCGGAAGGAGAATGACAAATACTGCACCTAACACCACACCCGGAATTCTGCCTATACCTCCCAGAACTACAGCTAATAAAATCATCGCTGATTGGTTAAAGCTAAAACTCTGCGGAGAAATCGCGGTCATTTTTACCGCAAAAATTGATCCGCCAAAGCCGCCGACTATTGCTCCAAAAATATAGGCTAATAGTTTTGTCCTCCAACGGTTAATCCCCATTGCTTCCGCTGCATCTTCGTCCTCGCGAATATATTTCCAGGCCCTGCCTAATCGTGAATCCCCTAGTCTTCTGACAATAAAGATCATTAAAATAACAGATACAAATGCCAGATAATAAACCCCTGTTAGACCTGTTAATTGGAAGGAACCGATGGATGGCTTTGGAATCCCATAAATTCCGGATGCACCGCCGGTAAAATGAAGATTGATGGCGGAAATCCGGACAATTTCACCAAACCCTAATGTGACAATCGCCAGATAATCACTTCTGAGGCGAAGTGTAGGTGCACCGATAATCACGCCTGCAATTGCGGATAAAATCGCAGAAGCAATTATCGAAATCCAAAAGGATAGATGGTATTGTGTCATTAAAATTCCCGTTGTGTAAGCACCCACTGCAAAAAAGGCCGAAAACCCTAAATCAAGCAAACCGCAATAACCAACGACAATGTTTAAACCTAATGCAAGAATGATATAAATCAGTGCCATCAGTGCAACATCAATCCAATAATTGTCTGAAATTAAGGGCAGACATGCCATCACGAAAACAAGGACACCAAGGGCTGCTATTTTCAAATAGTTTTTTTGAACTGTCTTGTCCATAAGCTACACCCTTTCCACTTCATTCTCACCAAGGATTCCCGTTGGTTTAAAGACGAGTAACAGAATCAAGATTCCAAAGGCAAAAACATCCTTCCAGGCGCTTCCTACATATACAGTTCCAATGGTTTCAACAATTCCAAGCAGCAATCCGCCAAGCATCGCTCCTTTGATACTGCCAATTCCGCCGATTACCGCTGCTGTAAAGGCTTTTAAACCAATGATAAACCCCATGAGGAAATTGATTTGTCCATAATAAACCCCGTCCATCACTCCTGCTGCGGCAGCAAGTGAGGAACCGATGAAGAACGTCATCGCAATGACGCGGTGAACGGCAATCCCCATTAAGGACGTAGCTGTCGAATCAATAGCAATCGATCGCATTGCTTTTCCGTACAATGTTTTGTGAATAAAAATATGTAATGCAACCATCATGAAAATAGAGAAGATAATAATGCCCAATTGCATGTAGGATAGATTTGCTCCGAGGATACTGAACCCTTTATTTGATAGATGAATAGGATAGACGCGAAAACTAGCTCCATAGGTAAGCATGATTCCATTTTGTAAAAATAACGATACCCCGACGGCTGTAATTAAAACGGCCAGACGTGAAGATGCATTAAATAAAGGCCGATAGGCAATTCTTTCAACTACTACACCAAATAATCCGATCACAACCATCGAAATTAATAGGGCTAACCCTAAACCTAGTAAACTTGGCATACCCGTCAAAAAAGATAGCACGGTGAAGCCGACAAAAGATCCTACCATAAATATATCGCCATGAGCAAAGTTCAATAGCCTGATGACACCGAACACCATCGTATAACCTAAGGCAATTAAGCTATAAAAACAGCCAATGATGATCGCATTTATACATTGTTGTATAAATATATCCATCTGGATCCCCCTTTCATTGTAGGGAATCCCGGTTTTTAACCCGGGACACCTCTATATCCGATTTTAAATCGTTGAACTTCGATAACTGACAAGCCCCGATACCGAACAGGCGTATTCCGCTTTTATTGTGCCAATGTCATTTGACCATTTTTAACAATTAATTCAACAAAGTTAGAAGTGGCAGTCTCTCCATTTTCCTTAAACTTCAATGGACCGCT
Organism: Neobacillus cucumis; assembly: GCF_016107705.1. The sequence goes on along the minus strand of NZ_JAEHGC010000002.1, from coordinate 442,399 downwards.
GAACGTTTCAAAACCATCCGTTTCGCTAAGAGCCTTGATAATTTTATCCTTATCAGTTGAGCCCGCACGTTTGATTGCATCCGCCATGACTTTCATCCCATCATAAGAAATCGCAGAGTATGGTCCTGGATCCACACCAAATTTTTCTTTATATTTTGGAATCCAATCCTTTGCACTTTCTTGGAACTGCGGTGTTGGAGTAGTCGTTACAAATAACCCTTCAGCATTTTCTGGACCAGCGATTTTAATAATCGTTGGATCGTTCGAGCCATCACCTACACCAAAGACACCAGAAACGCCGGCTTGCTTAAATTGTTTTGCCAAAAGTCCGCCGACATTATAGTAACCAGTCCAGTAGGTTGCATCTGGTTTAAGTTCCTTCAGTTTCGTCATGAGCGAATTAAAATCTTTTTCCTCTGGATTGACCGCGTCAAATGCGATGACCTTTGCACCCATTCCTTTTACTTCATCTCTTGTTCTTTCGGCTAGGTCAACTGCATACGCAGAATTATCATTGATAATCGCGATTTTTTTAGCGCCTAGTTTACTTACCATATATTCAGCAGCAGATTTAGCCTGCGCCGGCGCGGTACTATTTAATAGAAAAATATCTTTGAAGCCTTGCTCAGGAATTTTCGCAGAGTTTGCAGCTGTTAAAATCCATGGGGTATTTGCTTGGTTCATAACACCTGATGCCGGCAGAACGGCACCGGAGCAGTAACCACCGACAACTGCTACGACATCCTTTGATACAAGTTTGTTGGCACCGGCTGTGGCAATTTGCGGGTCACAGCCTTCGTCCTCTTTAACAAGTTTGATTTTCTTCCCGTTGATACCGCCGGCAGCATTGATTTCATCGGCAGCCATTTGAATCGCATTGTTCATGTCCTCACCCATTTTTGCACTCGAACCGGTGATTGGAGTTAGCGTTCCAATCAATATTTCGCCGCCTTTGTTATTGCCATCAGAGGAATCTGATCCTCCCGTTTTCGAGGAACAGGCGGTAATCATCATCATGACGATTACTAGTAATCCTAACCGTGAAAGCCATTTACTCATTCAAAATATCCCCTTTCTTTTAACAAAATTGATTTGGAAACGGTTTCACTATCTAATAGAGCCACTTTGGTCGGCTAATGATCGGTCTGCCCACGATTGCAGAATGTACGCAATCTTTTATGCTACTAAAATAAATCTTGCGATTAACAAGTCCAGGAGCATAGTGCGCATATTTTGCAGAGTTGGTCATTAATGTTTGACATTTATCCGGAATCACTGGGGTGTTAATCATACATAAACAAGTATCCGTCAAGAATTTTATTCCAAAGTTTTCAATTCTAGCGGCTACACTGTTGTTGAGGGCTTGTTCATAAACGTATTGGGAGGTCGTGATGATGAATTCTGACTGGACTTTTAATGGAGATTTTTTTTTGAATATGGACTGTGCTTGTTCTGCTTCCTGTTCAATTATTTCTGCCAAAAGCTTGCATTCATCATAGGAAAAATGCGGACTTCCAAGTGTGATCATATCAACCTTTGCTCCTGCTCCGGAAGATAGCTTCTTCCACACTTCCCGTAGTTCTGCTTTTGACACTTTATGTATGGAAGCTGGAGGTTTATTGCCCATTGCATTTTCCACCGTTTGTGCTTCAGGTGTAATTCCGACAATATGAAACATTCCTACGGAACCGGCTGTTGCAGCGGCAGCTCCAAAGGCCTTTAAATCATCGGCTGATGGGATATGGTTTAGACCGACAATCACAGGTACACCGCCATTTACCCTTTGACCTACAAGATAACCAAACACTGGATAGAAGAAGGAGTCTATCTCTTGAACCTCCTCCACATCGATTAAAATGGTGCCTTTTCTGTTTTCCTCAAGATGAAGACCTGTTAAGGGAACCCGGCCGGTTATAGCAGCACAAATATCCATCAAATCTCCATAGCGGTTTGTTTTTGCTCCAAGGACACTATTGGCATAGACGACGGCATTTGATTCTGCCCAGGCGATATCCATTCCTTTTTGCGGTTTTTCCGGCAACAGATATGGGGCGCATGTAAAGGTTGGCTTTGCTCCCATCTGAAGATAAGCATCAGCAAGTCTTTGAGCGGAGTTTGCCCATTCCGCCTCGACCCCCTGTTCCTTCCAGCGTTTTCGGTCAATGGAGATGGCATTCATTGTTGTCGGAACGGTGACCTTCCCACCCAATTCAGCCAATGTTTCAGCAAAATGAAGGCTTGCCGGTCCGGTATAAATGCAGCCATCAATGTGTGCACACTGAATGTCAATTAGCTTTTTCGCCCCTTGAATTTCTGCCATTCGGACTATTACCCGCATGGCTAACTGCTTTGCTTTACCTTCATTTCCTTCAAGGATACTTCGATCTTTTTCCGTCAATTCAACCTGCATTTTTGACACCTGCCAATTATAATCTGGGCTTATGTTTATCCTTTAACCACCCCCATTCAGAATATTTTGTGACCTTGTAGGTAGATGTGAGCGCTAACCGCCAATTGGAGCTCGGTTTTCTGATAGTTGGAATGCGAAATGCCTTGTTAGTGACGGTCTAGATTTGCAATTCTACCTTTCCTGCTTTATCGATAAAAGCGTATTTTGCTTTTAACGCATCTTCAAAATCTTTGGGAGTTAAGACAATAATCGGAATGGATTTTTGCAAAAATTCATCAGCAACGATAGAACCGAGCGAAATAATCTCGTCTAGCTGACATAGTAGAATGGCTGCGGGTGAGTGCTCAGAAAAAATCGCTTCGAGAAGGATCCCGCTTCCTGTGCAGGAACCTCTTCCTGTCGGTAAAACAAATACCTTACCTGTTACATTTTCCTTGGATAACGGATGATGTCGGTCAATAATTTCCCCTGTTGCTGGATTTAGTCCACCCCAAAAGCTTAGGGGAACATTAGTGGCTAAAACCGGTCCTTCGGATTGTCCGTCTACAAGGACCTGGCCTTTTTTTATAAGGAGTTTACTAGAAGACATATTTACAACCCCTTTGCTTATTGTTAAGGGTGTTGACTCGGAGATGTTTTTAATAAAACATGATGGAATGAAGGAGACTGATAATCATTTCAAATCAGTGAAACTTTGGTTCATTTTCGATGTAATATTTCCCTCGACGTGTTCTGCCATTTTTAATTTGGCCGTGTTGGCATCACGGTTTTGAATGGCTTGTGCAATTTCCATTATCTCTATCGCTTGTTTTTCACGAAATTTTTGGTCGTTACCGCTTTCTAAACTTAATGCTGTCTTTCGTAGAACACTTTGAATTCCAAGCATAATGGCAATATGTATTTGGTTTTTTGAGGCATACGCCACTGCTTCATGCATCGCAAGGTCTAGGTCGATTAATTGCTCCCAAGGGGTATTGGAATCACTTGAAAGTTCTTTGAATTTTTTGGCAATGAGGGTGATTTGGTCGGTCTCGAGTTGGGTTGCTCTTTGTGCTGCCAAAAAGGCTGTTTTTCCTTCAAAATCGGTGCGAAATTCGGCAAGCTCTGTAAAGGTTGCTCCACGAAAGTGAAGTAAGGTTTCTAACGAACGGGCCAGCTGGTCGGGTTTAGGTTCTATTATACTAATGCCACCGTTCACACCTCTTTTGACTTCTACTACCTGTTCTGCCTCAAGTACTCTTATTGCTTCGCGAATGGTCGTCCGGCTTACTTCAAACATACTGGCCATTTCACGTTCGCTTGGAAGCCGATCACCGGTTTTTAATTGATTACTATAAATTGCATTATAGATTTGAGTGAGAACATCCTCAAAACCTCTAACTGGTTGAACTTTATTAAAAACGCTGGCAAACTGGATGTTTTCCTCTTCATCCACGCCAAAAATCCCTCCCTCCATAATGAATTTCGACCTAAATTAAAGATTGGAACGTCTAATGGTCGAACCTTTAACCACATTATATTATTAACCAAACACTAAAACTAGCGTGTTATTTTGTGATGTTTTGACTAGTTTTGACTCGTTTTGACGAAAAGAATACGGTGCCAAAAGTGTGGTGCCTGTCACCGTTCGTGGACAAATCGTCTGAAATGTCTTTTACGGGTGGACACTTTCTAAACGGGCTTTTGTACTTTGTAGTGTGGAAAGTAAACTCTTAGAATTGTGACCTCTATAAGTAAAAAACCTACCACTCTAAGGAATGGCAGGTTTTCCGTTATTCAATAATCATTTCTTTTTCAATATAACTAGCCCTAATCCCAAATCTAGGTTTCACTAGCTCGATTTCTTCACCTAACAGGATTTTGATGGCAAGGTATGGCATATTGATCCCGGAAAGACAGCTGTAATGCATCCCCCCGCTCATCCGCGGATTGATTTCCAATAATTTTGGCACACCTTCGTTATATTTCACCTGAATATTAAACACATATGGCAATTTATACTCGTTATGGAATGCATGAGCCATTTGAATAAGCTCAAAATGTTCAACAAGCTCCCGGACTCTTCCTGAACCTTTTAACCGCGGAATAGCAGCGATTAACTTTTCCTCCGTTGCCAAACAATCAATGCTATATTCGGGACCGTCCAAATACTCCAAAACCATTAGGTCAGGAAACGTCCCACTTTGGCCCAGAATTTCGCATGCATACTGAAAAGGAATTCGACGACCCATTCCATGATAAAGAAGCTGCTCAATGGTGTCATTTCCCTCTCGAATCACCCGAAAACCATTCGCACCCTCACCGATAACTGGTTTAAAGCAAACGGTATGCCCCTTTTTCTGGAGCCCTTCAAACGCCTGTTTAAAAGAATCCACTGTATTTACCACGAAATAATCAGGAATTGAAATCAACGGTTTTCCATTTTTTTCACTATTCTCAATGGATTGATAGGCTGCTGCTTTATTATCCATCATTTCCATTAATTCAGCATTAGGACAAACCAGAACCCTTACACCCAACTCCTCAAATAGCGTAAGCCGTTTAGAAATCAATACATTTTCCTTTCGAGGAATAAAAATATCAATTTTATGCTGTTTACAAAACCCGAGACAAAACTGAATATATTCCTCACCGGAAACATCCGGCTCGATAAAAGCGAAGTCACAATTCTGTAAATAAAGGGCATCCTTATTTGGATGAGTGCCATAAATCATAAACTTCCGCTGGTCCGGATTCTCACGGATCATATCGATATAGTGAGAAACTGTCGTAAACCAGCGATTAAACCAAATATTCATCTGAAACCTCTTTCTGGATGTTTTGTAAAACCTTTTCCATTATAGGTATCCAAAAAGAAATTTATACGTCCAACAATTATTCCAGAAAAATAAATATGAAAATTAAGAGATTTTTAACTGGTACCAAGAGTCTTCGTTCGATCCACTCAATTAAATTTTTTCTAAAAATCGTTCATATTTATTCCATAACTTCCCATGAAAAAGTATTGAGCCCAAGCTTAATCAATTCTATAATATTTAGTGAAATCAGAAAATAAACACTCTTCCGAAATTTAACATCTGTTAGTAAACGTTACCAATCCAAAATGAGGGGGAAACTAAGTTATGAAACTTGCTGGAAAAGTAGCTGTTGTAACTGGGGGAGCTAGTGGAATTGGAGAGTTTACGGTTAGAGAAATGGTAGAAGAAGGGGCAAAGGTTGTTATTGCTGATTTAAATGATGACCTAGGCAGTAAATTGGTCCAGGAACTGAATCAAGAGGAACGGCAGGTTGCCTATATTCATGTGGATGTTACGAAGGAAGACCAGGTCGAAAACATGATTGAATTTGCCGTTTCTAAATTTGGAAAGCTTGATATTCTTTTTAATAATGCGGGTATTGGTTCGTTAAGCCCTTCTGCTGAACTCCCATTCGAGGAATGGCGGAAAGTGCTGTCGGTTAATTTAGATGGAGTCTTTTTAGCTGCCAAACATGCTATTAAAGCGATGCAAAAGAATGGCGGCGGGAGCATTGTGAATACCGCTTCTATTTTAGGACATGTCGGTCAGGCACAAACGGCTCCTTATACTGCCTCAAAAGGGGCTGTTGTCAATCTTACAAGAACCTTGGCTGTCGAGTATGCGAAGGATAATATTCGGGTTAATGCCGTTTGCCCGGGATATATTGAAACACCACTCCTTAATCAGTTGGATGAGGCAATGAAAAACCATTTAATTTCCCTTCATCCAATCGGGCGCCTCGGTAAACCAGAGGAAATTGCGAAGGCAGTAGTCTTCCTTTCCTCTGATGATGCAAGCTTTGTAACCGGCTCCAATCTTTTAGTAGACGGCGGATACACAGCTCAATAAGAACCCTGCCAGATCCATTTGTTAAAAATAAAGGACGTAAACGATTTAACCAGTTTACGTCCTTTTACATTTGCCAAGCTTTTGCCTATACCTGTGACCATCACTGTCCATCCCACATGGACAAATTCAGCAGTTTGTCCACGAACGGTGCCTGTCACCTTATTTTGTCACCTTATTTAACGATTACTTTCGGTTGGACTGAGAATTCGATGCTGCATCTTAGGGTGTTGGAGATGAAGCAGGCTTTTTCTGCGCGAACTGCTAGTTCCTCTAGTTTTTCGACTGTAACCTCGGCATCCGGGTTTATGTAAATAGTTGGTTTATGATTAATTTGCTTAAATTTCAGCTTTCCATCAATTTTATCAACAATGCCTTCCGAAACAACTTCGAAGCTGACACCCTCAATTTTGCGGTTGCTAATCATCGCTGCCAGTGTAATCATATAGCAATTATTTGAAGCAGCAATCAAAAGCTCTTCTGGACTTGAGCCAATCCCCGGACCATCAAATTCCTTTGGAACAGAAGCAGTTATATCCAATCCTGCTGCTTGAATATGCCCCGTACCATTCCGATCACCCTGCCATGAACCATTTACAGAAAAACGAGAACTCCCCATTGAAAAACCCCTCCTTAAAATTTCCTACTCCTTTATTATAATCCTAACCTACAATGGAAAGTAATTTTTTCACATTCGATATCAAGAAAACCTAGAACTATTTAAATATTTGCACTTTCTCCTGTAGATTCGTAAGTGCAGTCAACGCACCTATTTCCGTTGTGGAAAGCGCTGCAATTTCGTTCGCGAATTGCGTATATTTTTCCACCTGTGACAGGTTTTCCGGTATCCCTTTTTCATGGAACCCATACAATATTGCAGCCATGAACGCATCCCCAGCCCCTGTTGTATCAATTGCATTTACCTTTACGGCTGGAACAAAAATTCCGCTTCCACTCTTAATCGCATATGTTCCTTTACTTCCCCTAGTGACCAATAGAAAAGGAATCTTCAGGTCCGAGAGCTTCTCCAGTCCATCTTCTAAAGAACTAGTCTCAGTCAGAAACAACAATTCCTCCTCAGCCATTTTCACCAAATCGACTTCTTGCAATATAGAAAGAATTGTTTCCCGGCATTGCTCATCACTCTCCCAGCGCTTCAGACGGATATTGGTATCAAAAGCCCTTATTAAGCCGGTCTCTTTTGCATACTTCAATGCCCGATTAGTGGTTCCTCTAGCCGTTTCATGAAAAAGTGTCCCGGAACCTAAATAAAAGATCTTAGCCTTCTCAAATAAATCACGCTGTAATTCTGACTCCAACAGCCATTCATCAGGAGTAGGATTGTAATAGGAATGAAAAGTCCGCTCACCTTTCTCATTCAAATAAACATATACACCACAAATTTTCTTACTAGGGGTGCGGACACAATATTCCGTATTGATTTTTTCCCGCGCCAATTCTTGCTCTACAAATAAACTAGACTCATCCACCCCTAATCTACATAAATAATAGGAGGGAAGTCCTAGTCTTCTCGTGCCGACAATCACATTTACCGTAGCACCGCCCAACAGCTGCGTAAACTTGGTATTGCTGCGGTCCTTCGAAATATAATCGATAAACGCCTCACCAAACGAAATTACACCATGTTTTTTCAAAGTGCTTGCCACAATCCTTTCAAACATTAACATAAAATTCAAAATATTATAAAATTATTTCTAAGGAAATTTTCTTTTCTTTTCCACTATAGTACAATGAAAAGAAAACTGGAATATCTAACCCGGGGGTCTGTGTATGAATCGTCTTACCAATCATTTAATCGTGATTTCATTCGATTGTTTATCCGCTTTAGATTTTCCGATACTTGAAACCTTACCCCACTTTCAGACAATCCTCCAGAATGGAGCGATTGTCCAAAATGTAGAAACCATTTATCCCTCCATTACCTATCCATGTCATGCAACCCTTGTAACCGGAAACTTTCCAAATCGACATGGCGTTATCAATAATACTCTTTTCCAGCCTGGGCGTCTCTCTCCTGATTGGCATTGGTACCGACATTCCATTCAAGGCACCACCCTTTACGATGAAGCCAAAAAAGCTAATATGACAACAGCCGCCTTGTTATGGCCGGTAACAGGCAAGGCAAATATTGATTATAATATGCCGGAAATTTGGACGAACCACCCTTGGCAAAATCAAATTTTGCTTTCCCTTTTAAGCGGCAGTCCCGGTTACCAATGGGAATTAAATAAGCGCTTTGGACAAATCCGAAATGGGTTAAATCAGCCGGAACTGGACAATTTTGTCCTTGAATCGACGGTTTACACGATTAAAATAAAGAAACCCCATCTATTATTGGTCCACTTTACTGATTTAGATACACAGCGGCATTATCATGGTTTTTCATCAAATGAAGCGATTGCGGCAATCCATCGTCATAACGAACGTCTTGGCCGAATCATCGCTGCCTTAAAGGAAGCTTCCATCTATGAAAATTCAACAATCGCTATTTTAGGCGACCATAGCGCTCTAGATGAAAGTAAGGCGCTCCATCTGAACGTACTGCTGCAGCGTCAAAACCTTATTTCAACCAACACAAATGGCAAAATAAATAATTGGCGGGCCTATTGTAAAAGTTGCGATGGCTCCGCATATATTTATCTCAAAGACAAATACGACTTTGAATGTTTGAATGCTGTTCGACAGCTATTAGACTCATTGCTTCTAGATCCTCACTCAGGGATTGAAGCAGTTATCGACGGCGAACAAGCTGCTTCTAAAGGTGCAGACGGAACGTGCACATTTATGGTCGAAGCGAAGAAAGGATATTATTTTTTAGAAGATTTTCATGGGGAATATATTAAAACAATCTCGCATGAGGATGTAACCGCAGATAAAAAATACACGCTGGCAACGCATGGGTATTCTCCTGAAAAAGATAATTATACTACGATTTTTATGGCCGCTGGAAAAGGCATTCGGAATACCAAGATCCCTTCCGCCCATCTGGTCGATGAAGGGCCAACTTTTGCACGATTATTGGGTCTTGACTTAGGAAACACCGATGGGAGAGTGATTGCAGAGATCCTGACAGATTAAAAAAAACGTCCGAGGGGGAGATGAAAATGAAGCGTTTGTCAAAGCAAGAAAAAAGCTGGGTCTTTTACGACTGGGCTAATTCTGCCTATTCCTTACTGATTACGACAGCCATTTTTCCATTATATTTTAAATCGGCAGCAAATGATGCAGGGGTTGCCGCAGTAGACTCGACTGCCTATTGGGGAATTGCCAATTCAATTGCCACCCTGCTGATTTCCATTTGTGCGCCGATATTAGGGACGATCGGTGACTATAAAGGATTTAAAAAACGATTTTTCACCTTTTTCTTTGGACTCGGAATTGTTTTTACCCTGCTTCTAGCCTTCGTTCCCCATCACCAATGGCTGATTCTCTTAATCTGTTATATGTTCACGGTCATCGGTTTTGCTGGTGCAAATATTTTCTACGATGCCTTTCTTGTCGATGTGACCTCTGAGGATCGGATGAACCGGATTTCTGCCAGAGGATTCGCGATGGGGTATATCGGAAGTACCATTCCCTTCATCCTAAGTATCGCCCTAATTATTTTATCATCTAAAGGAATTATTCCTCTTTCCGTTACCGTTGCAAGTCAGGCTGCCTTTGCGATTACAGCTTTATGGTGGGGATTATTCACCATCCCGATGCTGAAAAACGTAGAACAGGTGTACTATGTCGAGCGCGTTCCTAATCCAGTATCTAATAGCTTTAAACGAATGGTTGGAACATTTAAACATATCAAATCCTACCGTGCGCTTTTCCTATTCCTCGTTGCTTATTTCTTCTATATTGATGGGGTCGATACGGTTATTACCATGTCCACCGTATTTGGTACAGATATCGGCATTAGTTCTAATAACCTCTTAATTATTCTATTTGCAACACAAATTGTAGCATGTCCGTTTTCGATTTTTTACGGAAAACTTGCAGAAAAATTCAGAGCCAAAAAAATGCTTCTTGTCGGGATTTTTGTCTATATTGTCATTTGTTCCTATGCTTACTTCCTGGATTCAACATTGGATTTTTGGATTCTGGCTATGCTTGTTGCCTCCTCTCAAGGGGGAATTCAGGCCTTAAGCCGGTCGTATTTTGCGAGACTAGTCCCAAAAGAAAATGCCAATGAGTTTTTTGGGTTTTATAATATTTTCTATAAATTTGCCGCTATCTTAGGACCAACCTTAGTTGGTGTAACAGGCAAACTAGCGGGAGATACAAAAAGCGGCATATTCAGCCTCATTATTTTGTTCGTCATTGGCGGCACGATTCTACTAAGAGTACCCGAAAAAATAGACTCCTCCCAATCCAATACCATCTCCAACTAAACCCAAAAAGGGATTTTGCCTCGGCAAAGTCCCTTTTTCAACAATGTCCACTACACACGGACAAAACTACCCCAAATGTCTTTCTATGGTGTCAGGCACCGCTTTTATTTACGATGTATACTCTTTCAGGCCGGCCGACGGTCCCATAGGCTAGGTCTGCGGCAATTTTTTCTTCGGACATGAGATGCTCGAGATAACGTCTGGCTGTGGTTCGGCTTACGCCAATTTCCTTGGCGACGACCTCTGCGGTCAGACCGAAATCCACTTTTCCAAGAACATCCAGTACTTTATCCAGTGTCAGCGGGTCAATTCCTTTTGGCAAATAGGATTTATCATTTGCTGCTCCAGTCCCGACTACTTCCTTCCGCAGCAGCTTGTCCACCTGCTGCTGGGTGACATGCAGATTTTCATCGCATAATTCCACCAGCTTCCGATGATATTCCTGATAGCGTACTAACGACTTCTTAAAACGCTCAAAAACAACGGGCTTGATCATATAATCGAAAACACCAATACTAATGGCCTCTTGAACTTTATGAATCTCTTTTGTTGCGGTAATCATAATAACGTCCATTTGCTTCTCCTGCTGTTTTGTCTCCTTCAGCAAATCAAGCCCATTCATATCTGGAAAATAGACGTCCAATAAAAGAAGATCAGGCTGCAATAGTTCGATATAGGTTTTTGCTTCCTCATAATTTACAGCAATTCCCACGGTCTGGAACCCTTCTATTTTTTCAATAAAACGCTTTTGAATTTCCGCAATCCGTAAATCATCCTCAACAATTAACACTTCGATATCGCGGCTCTTCTTCATGTAGGCACCCCCTGCTTTTCGGTATCGCTACCGTAAAAATCGTCCCTTCACCCTCTTCGGATGATAAAGTAACATAACCCTCAAGGTCCCTTATCGCCTTTTGAACAAGGCTTAGACCAATCCCGGCATTACTAACTGTATTCTTTGTCGTAAAACCTACTTGAAAAATCCGCTCCTGATCCGCTAATGATATTCCCTTTCCATTATCTTCAACTTCGATAATCAGTTCTTTCCCAAGATCGGTTAAAAATAATGTAACGTTCTTTTCTTCCTTGCCATTGTCCCGTACCGCATCAAACGCATTATTAATCAGATTTCCAATAATCGTTACTAGGGTTTCCCTACTAATCTCCTTCGGAACATCTTGAAAACTGCTCTCACGGTCAATTGAAAAATGAATTTTTAGCTCACTAGCCAAGCTGACCTTGCCTAAAATAAATCCGGCAATAATCGGGTCCGGGATTTCCCTCATTAAAAAATGGATGAAACCCTGGGCAAAATCTACTTCTTTAGAAATAAACTCAATTGCTTCTTTATAGGAGCCAAGTTGGATTAGTCCAAGTAAAGTATAAAGTCTATTAGAGTATTCATGTGTCTGTGCCCGCAGCCCTTCAGCATAGGCTTTCACATGAGATAATTCCTGGAGAAGATTGGCAAGCTCAGACTTGTTTCGGAAACTCGCAACTGCTCCAATCACCTCACCTTTTTTACCTAAAATCGGAATGCGGTTCGCCAAATAAACGTCATCATGAATGATAATTTCCTGATCATACTCGGCTTGTCCTGTTTTTACTACATCTAATAGATGGGTATTTTCCAAGACGTCTTCAATTTTTTTCCCGCGAAGCAAAACATCGAGTGGCTCATTTAAAATTTTATGAGCTGTTTCATTCACGACTGTTATTCTTCCCTCTGTGTCGATTGCGATAAGCCCCTCATGGATCGACTCCAGGATGGCATGCTTTTCCTGATACATCCATGCAATTTCTTTTGGTTCAAGTCCAAATATTGCACGTTTTATATTTAAGGAGATTAATAGGGCTGCGATTAATCCCCCGATTAAAATAAGTAGAGTGGCAAAAAAGATTTTTCGCTGAATTTTTGCAACCTCTGTATGAATATCTTTCTGCATGTAGCCAACGGAGACAACACCGATAACTTTTCCGTTGTTAAATATGGGTGCTTTCCCCCTAAGTGATGGACCTAATGTCCCAATCGATTCCGAAATAACAGACTTTCCTTTGAAAACAGCATCATTATCTCCCCCAACCATTTTTTGTCCCAGCCGGTTCGGATTTGGATGCGAGTAACGAATTTCGTCGCGGTTCCCAATTACAATAAATTCGGCCCCCACCTGTTTCCGTATTTTTTCCGCGATGGGTTGAATAATAGCGGCTGGGTCGTTAGTCGTAAAAGCCTCTTGAATACTCGGCATATTCGAAATAGTTTGAGCAACAGAAAGGGCCTTTGTTCCCATATCGTGCTTAAGATTAGTCTCCATGATATTTTTAAAGGTAAATTCTAATATAACTCCAAGGACAATAATGAGTACGAACATTCCCAGCATTAATTTCGTATGTAAACGCATGCAAACACCTCTATTCTTATCATATAAAAAAAAACCCCTTAAAAAAAGGAGTTTTTTGTTCTTTCTGAAATTTTCAAATTTTTTACCCTTCAACGTTAATAATTACTTGTTTTCCTCTCATCTTCATTAAGGTTGGAATCACCAGCCATAGAACTGCAATTATAAGGAAGGCAAGCGAAATCGGACGTGTAAAGAATACACTATAATCTCCATTTGATATGGTTAAGGCTCTACGCAAATTGTTTTCAATCATCGGCCCTAAAACAATCCCCAGTACGAGCGGTGCAATTGGGTAATCATTTTTACTAAAGAAATAGCCTAATAGACCACATGCTAACAATAATAGGAGGTCATTTGTAGAAACCTGTACAGCATAGACCCCAAAAATCGAGATGGCAACAATTAAAGGGATTAAATATTTCTTCGGTGTTTGAATAATTTTAGCAAAAACTTTTACTAACGGCAGGTTCAGGATCAACAGCATAACATTTCCAATAAACATACTGGCAATCAATCCCCATGCAACATTTGGATGATCCTCGAATAACAGCGGGCCCGGCTGAACATTATACATCATCAAGGCTCCCATTAAAATTGCCGTGGTACCTGATCCAGGAATACCAAGTGTTAGTAATGGAATCATCGCTCCACCAGATGCGGCATTATTTGCTGATTCCGGTGCAGCCACCCCTGCAATCGTACCTGTACCAAATTTTGAAGGATTCTTAGAGATCTTTTTTTCAAGAATATAAGAAAAGAAGGAAGCAAGTGTTGCACCCGCGCCTGGAAGGATTCCGACAAAGAAACCAAGGAGTGAACCGCGGGCAATCGGCCCTGCCGACTCTTTTAATTCTTCTTTTGATGGAATCAAATTATTAATGCGCGCCATCTCGGCATCTTCTTCTTCTTTTTCCAGAATTGTTTTGAATACTTCACCAAGGGCAAATAATCCAACTGCAACCGTTAAAAATTCAATTCCTTGATAGAGCCATGGAATGTCAAAGGTAAAGCGTGAAATCCCCGATACCGTGTCAATTCCAATTGTTCCTAATAATAGTCCACATACTGTCATGATTAACGCTTTAGTAACCGATTTACCAGCTAGACCGCTGACAGCCATTAATCCTAAAAGCATGAGTGAAAAATATTCTGAGGGACCAAATTTAAGTGCGACAGTTGATAATGGCTTCGCAAGAGCAATCAAGGCAATCAGGGTAACAATCCCGGCAACAAAGGATCCAATGGCGGCAATCGACAAGGCACTTCCTGCCCGGCCTTTCTTTGCCATCTGATATCCATCCAGTGTTGTGACAACCGAGGAGGACTCTCCAGGGGTATTTAATAGAATTGAAGTGGTCGAGCCTCCATACATAGCACCGTAATAGACTCCTGCTAGCAAAATGATAGCACTTGTCGCTGCCTGTTCTGGCGGAAGCCCGCCGGTTACGGATGCTGTAACAGGTATGAGGAGTGCTACTCCGCTCATTGGACCAATCCCTGGCAAAACGCCGACTGCTGTCCCAATTAAAACTCCGACAAACGCAAAAAGTAAATTATACCAAATTAATGCTGTCCCAAATCCATGCAGTAAATAATCAATCGTTCCCATCATGAAGCCTCCTTTCTAAACATTAAAACCACACCGGCCATCCTGGCAGCGTACCTTTTAGCACTTCCACGAATAAAAAATAGACGATTCCTGAAAAACATGCAGATATAATCAGTGATTTAATGATTTTCCCGCGTTCCATCGCCTGGAAACAGACGAAAAGGAAAACAAATGTTGTAATCACATAACCAATCGTTTCTAACGTTAAAATATAAATCAAGGTAGCAACAAAGATTATTAGAAATGGCTTGTAGTCAAGTTTTTCTTTTTTCCCAAATTTGTATCCTTGGCCTCGTACCGTTTCAAAAAACAGACGGATGCTTAATAATGAAAGTGCGATCCCAAGAACAAACGGAAAAATGTCCGGCCCAACGACACTTCCATAGGCAGAGCTTGCAATATGCTTGCTGCCAACGCAAAATAATATTCCGACAACCAGAAATAACACAGCAGCAATACGATCGAATTTAATATCCATTTTATGGAGCCTCCTTACCTAAAAAATAAGCGGGAAGGAGAAAGCTGCTCCTTCCCTTTGTTATTACTTCTGCATGCCTAATGCTTCTAATAATTGTTGAACTTGTTGTTCTTGCTCATCTAAGAATGTTTTAAAGTCTGTGCTGTTCTTGTATTCTAATTCCCAGCCTTGTGTTTCTACTTCTGTTTTCCACTCCGGAGTGTTTACTAGTTTATCAATTGCTTTTTCCCAATATGCTTTTGCTTCAGCCGACATTTTTTCTGGACCAAACACTCCGCGCCAAATTGTAAATTCAGCATCTATGCCTTGTTCCTTTGCAGTTGGAACATCCTTAAAGTCACCGGATAAACGATCTGCAGCGGTTACGGCAAGAACACGAATTTTACCGGCTTTTAAAAATTCCTTAACACTGGATGCGTCAGTTCCGATGACATCCGCGTTTCCGCCAAGTAAAGCGGTAATGGCTTCGCCGCCGCCGTCGTAGGATACGTATTTGATTTTAGTAGGGTCAACACCGTATTTATAGGCTGGCAGGATTGAAATCAGGTGATCCATTGATCCTGGTGCAGATCCTCCCGCAAAGGTTAGTTTGCTAGGATCCTTCTTAACATCTTCCAAAACTGATTTAAGATCTTTATACTTTGAATCTTTTTTAACGACGATAGCCCCATAATCTTTTGTTAATTGCGCAAGTGGCGTTGTGTTCTTGTAGCCATAAGGGCTGTTACCTTCCTTCTTCAGGTTGTTGATAATAATCGGTGGTGAATTGACAAACAGCATATCGTTATTTTCAGCTTGCTGGGTAGCATATTCGGCCATAAATACGGCGCCGCCTCCGCCCGGCTTATTCTCAACCGTTAAAGGCTGAGTCACCAGCTTTGTCTCACTCAATACTTTTGTAAACGAGCGGGCTGTTAGATCCCATCCACCCCCAGCCCCTGATGGAGCCACAACTGAAATCGCTTTCGTCGGATAGCCTGTACTTTCCTTTTTTGTGCTGTTGCTTGATGTTTCCTTACTGCTGCATGCCCCCAAGCTGAGTGCTAGAGCACCTGCACACATTACTGCTGAAATTTTCTTTAGTCTCTTCATTTCATTTCCCCCTTGTAACCGTTTCCTTAATTTTATAAAATTTCAGATAAATTCATAGTTTATACAGTTAAACCGCATAAAAAACTTAACCGCCATTTTGTTCATAAAGTTCACGGCGGGTTCATATTTTTTCAAATCAAAAAAGAGACCTTTTTCAAAGTCCCTTTTCAATCATCATTTTTCCTGTTTTACAATCTTAGAAGGATTATTGATTTTATAAAGCACAGCGACATCCACGATGAACTCTTCTTCAACTTCTTTTCCCTTCGGTAATTTTTTTGCCGCAACCTTTCCGTCAAATTCGAGCTTGTCCCCTGCTGCCAGCTCAAATTTTTTAAGGGTCTTGCTATGGCTGCACCAAGCAAATTCAAGCTCAAGCGGTGACTCCTGGACAATGGTGACATTCTCTAAAATGACTACTTCATCATTTTCTTCGGAAAATGCATTGTAGGTCATCGCAAACTGTTTAACAGTAGCAGTGAAATGAACTTTATCTGCAGGAAGATCAAGCTTCTTTGCCTTCTCTTTTTTCGGTTTCTTTGGCTCTTTCGCTTTTTTTGGCTCAGGAGCCTTAGTTGCCTCAGCAGCCGATTCAGCTTTTTCATCAGGTTCAGTCGCCAGAACCTCTTCCAAAGTGGCATTTTCCGTATGCGAATCCTGCGGACCAGCTTTTTCCTCATCCTTTTCTTCAACCGTAAACATACTCTCTTTTCCAAAGCTCGCCTGCTGCATTTCCTTTAAATAAGCCGGATGGATACAGCTTAAATTACCATCCTGAAATTCGATGACGAGCGTATTCGAATCATTGTCACGGCCATAAATCTCATAACCTTTAATAGAGACTAACCGCTGGTAGTTCCGCTCTTTGTACCAAAACTCTTCCTTTGAGGCAGATAACCCCCACTCTCGAAGTTTTTCCTTAAAATGCTCCTCATCACGGAAAGTTTCAAATTCCCCTTTCGGAGGAATATAATGAGTCAATTCTGATTGTTCCATTTGCGGGCGTTGGATTGCCATCGTTCCACTTCCTTCTTCTGCATAAGTAGCTAAATTATATCATGTTCCGCGAAAATATTGAGAATAGAACAAGGCTTCGATTCCCCACTTTTACCTGAAAAAATCAATCCCTTTTGGAAGAACCAAACCAATATCCCAGGATAGGTAATAAGGTAGGAAATCAGTACAAGTAAAACTTCAAGCCATTTTCTGCCGAGAAAATATCTAGTCATGTAGAAAGCAAGAATTCCAAAAACAATCGCCAAGCCATACACAAACCAGTTAATATACTGAAGAGCCCGATCTGGTTGATCAAGAAAAGCTAAAATATATAAATAAATAATACGCAGTACTCCAACGATAATCGCCATAACCTGCGTTCTAACCAAAAATTTAATCAAATTCAATACACAATACCCCAATTCCACACAAAATTCAGCCTAAACCTAGCTTTGTCCACCTCACACGGACAAATCAACCAAAAAGTCCACGTAAGGTGCCTGTCACTGCATCACTTTACTTTATCACCGCGTTTGACAAAGTCTCCGATTTCGGCGATGGCTTGTTTGGCTTCGGGGAGGAGGTCTCCGGTTAGCTGCCAGACATGCCACATGCCTTGCCAAACTTTAAAATTCACACGTACTTGATATCTTCTTGCCTGTGCCGCGAGCATTTCTGCATCGCTGAGTAATAATTCTTCGCTTCCTACTTGAATAAACAAAGGCGGAAGGCCTGTTAAATCCGCATAAACGGGGGAGATAAACGGACTTGTTAATGGTTCATTTCCTGCATATACCCGTGCTGCTTTTTTAATACCATCCGGTGTAAATAAAGGATCTTCCCTTACCTTTTTTGTATAACTGCCCCCGCTACTCGTTAAATCAACCCATGGAGACAGACATATAATCGAAGCTGGACACCCTATTCCTTCTTCTTTTAATACAAGAGCTAACACTAGACTCAAGCCCCCGCCGGCAGAATCACCGGCCACGAAAATATTACTGGATTCAAATCCCTGCTCTAATAACCATTTATAAATCTTCACCGCATCCTCAATCGCAGCAGGGTATGGATTTTCCGGTGCCAATCGATATTCTGGGAGCAGCACCCTTACACCTGCTGCCTTCCCAATTTTCCCGGCTAATGCCCGGTGGGAGTCCGTTGATCCATATGTATAAGCACCGCCGTGAAAATAGAGCAGTACCTTATCTTCGGAGACAAGCTTATTTGTAAGCCATTCCGCTTCTATTCCCTCTATATACACCTTTTCCACCATACAATTCTTCGGAACTCTTGTCCACATTAAGGACGCCCTGTCCATCGTTCTGCGCTTTTCTTCAATACTTGTTCCAACCGTTCTAAGAATTGCGCGGTTCATTATCTTTTTAAAAATAACACTGCGTAAACTTGCCATTTTTGCTCTCCTCTATCACAAACCAGTACTACTCTCCATTTTGTCCATTCCGGTCTTTTCTTAAAATCCTCCATCCACAACAAAAAAAGCACACCACTAAAAAAGTAGTATGCCTTTCGCATTCTATTTATCGACAACCCTGCCATCCTCTGTTATAAAAAACACTTTGTCTTTTTCATTTCGTTCCTTTTCATAAGTTACTTGAATAAGTACAGGAAAATGAATCGATTTTAAATGCTGGCTTAGCCTTTTCATTTTTTCAAGTTCCGCGACTTGTTTCACTTTTTCCCATTTAGTTTTCATAAAAATAGTAATTGAGCAGGCTAGCTGCGATGTATAGATGTTTTGATAGGTTGGTATATGGGAACCAAAATATTCCCCTCGATCAACAATTCGCTCGGCGGTAAATGTTGTTTTGTCCAAGCGGGGGAATAGTCCTTTAATAGTTTTTTTCAGATTATTTGATAACTCACTTTCCCAAAAGACTTTCGGAAATGTATCTGAATAGCCGGCAGCAGCATCTACATCCTCTTCCACCGTAAATACCAGTTCAGGATGACCCTTCGGATAGGAATAAGCCTGATACGTTTCACTTAAAAAATTATAATCAATATTTTTTATAATAAATGCAGTATGATATTTTTGATTCAAATAGCGTTCCATATTTTTACTCTGATGGTGCTTCTCCCACGGTGTGCCATTAAACCCGGCATAGACAAAAAGACTGAGCATGACAATAAGAAAAAAAATAATCCCTATTAGAACTCTGCTGAACCTTATATGCACCACTCCTTAATAATTTCAGAATATTTATAATATTTTATTCAATTTTGAAATTCATTATTCCTTCTTACTTTTTTAGAAAATTTGTCTTTTTTATGACATTGTTTAAAAGTAAAATGGAGTTACAAGAATCCTCATCAAAGGAGGCTCACATGAGTAAATTTCTTCTATATTTTCTATGCCTGATCTCCCTAACTGCCTGCAGTCTTTTTGCAAAAGATGATTCAAAGCCCATTAAAGAACACACTGGGAAAAATACCGAAGAACACCAAGTAACCCCTCCAGATTATAAAGAACCGAAGTACCCATTATTAGAAAAAATAACGGAACATGCCAAAGAAGGTAAAATACCTACGAGCCATTTTGCTGTACACACAAATTCAATAAATGATGTTATAAAGCAATGGGGCCCTGCTGCTAATACCGATCAAGTTGAAGGAAGAAATTATGCCAATTACCCTGCAAAACACACCGTATTTGGATATAACACAAAAAATATTTTGGTGGATATCCGTTCTTACGATGAGCAACTTCATCAGCTAACCTACCAACAAATCGTAAAAACTTTAGGCGAACCAGACTATCAAAGAACCAATCAGGACGACCAAATCTATGGCTATAAAATCACGCAGCAAATCGAACTTCGTTTCATCATTCCAAAAAATACTGGAAAGGTCGATCACATTTCCGTATTAAGTCCAAATGATGCAGTCTCAACTACCACCACTCCCTATATCCTTCCGATAAAAGGGGTATCGAAAAACTTATCGGAGACAGCCTGGCAAAATATGCAGAACTGGCGCAATCAAATGATTCCTATTGCAAAAATTCATCAAAATTCTGTATTCCTTAATGGCCCTAACCGAAAAAGAGTCGCACTGACCTTTGATGATGGTCCTGACCTTCTAAATACACCAAGCATTATTGAAACGTTGGCAAACTACCATGTGAAAGGGAGTTTCTTTTTTATCGGGGAGAAAGTAAAAAAGTATCCAGAGGTTGTCCAAAAGGCATATACCAATGGAAATCTTGTGCTAAGCCATAGTTACTATCATCATGATTTAAGCAAACGTCAAGCTGTGGAAATAAAAACAGATTTGGCTCAAACAGATGAGGTGATATATGAAGTAATTGGTAAAAAACCTGCATTGCTTCGTCCACCCTATGGCGCTGTAAATAATACTGTTATCTCCACCGCGACACAAAATGGTTATAAGATTGTTCTATGGTCGATTGATACACTGGATTGGTCGCAAATGGAAAGCAGTAATATTGAAAACAATGTTTTGAAAAATATCCGAAATGGCGACATCATCCTCATGCATTCGGACGATGATAAAGTACAAACAGCTAAAGCCCTGCCACACATCATTGAAGAACTAACTCGAAAAGGTTTTGAAATCGTCGACCTCCAAACATTACTTGGACAAAAGGCTTACAAATGAAAAAATGCGTCTCACCTTTTAGGCTGAGACGCTTTAAATTTGATAAAACGAAACCGTATTTTCAAATAATTTTTCCGAAACCTCTCCAACTGAAAGTCCTTTAATTTCGGCAATCACACGAATCGATTCTTCCATCATATTCGGATGAGTCATTCTCCCTGCAAATGGTCCTTCAAATGGCCATGGTCCGTCCGTTTCAATCATCATTTGTTCCAAAGGATAGATTGATCCTAATTGCTGGATTTCCTCTTCATACACCACATCCGGTGTGAGAGAAATGAAATAGCCGTTTTCGATCATCCTTTCAATTGTCTTTTCGTCTCCTTTAAACCAATGAAAATGAGCTTTTGTCAATGAATATTTTTCTAACAAATCGCAAACAATCGGAGCATCATCATAGACGGCATGAAGAACAATCGGTTTCTCCCAGTCCTTTGCCCTTTGCATAAAATTCTCTAATAGCTCGATATACTTCCCATACTCCTTGTTAGAAATTTTGCCTTCCAGCCGAGTATAATAAGGAAGCCCAACCTCTCCAACGGCAACCATCTCTTTTCGATGCTCCTCCATCCACTGAAAAAGCTTCTCCTGTTCATAGACACTGGGGAGCGGCTGCTCAGGATGAAAGCCGAAGGCAGGTCTAACTTTATTAAACCTCCCGGCCAATTTCAGATTTCTTTTACAGGATTCAAGATCAAACGAAACTGAAACGAGAGCATCGATCAAACTAGAATCAGCCATGAGTACCTGAATTTCTTCGTCTTTATAATGATCTAAATGAATATGGGCATCGATCATTTTCATCGCAATCCTCCCTGCCCTGTTAATGTAAAATGAACCTTCCGTTTCCATTGCAAAAATGGCTCTTCCAACAGGATGCTTGCGTCCCGCGGCCTCGAAAACGGGACTTCTATTTCACTGATTACCTTCGAAGGCTTTTGCGATAACACAAGAATTCGGTCGGAAAGATACAAGGCTTCTTCAATATTATGGGTAATAAACAAAACCGTCCTTTTGTTTGACTCCCACACAGATAACAGCCATTTTTGCATCTCAAAACGGGTCAATTCGTCCAAGGCTGAAAAAGGTTCATCCAAACAAATTACTGCTTGCGGACTTAATAAAGCACGGATAAACGCCGCCCGTTGTTTCATCCCACCGGATAGCTCATGCGGATAAGCTTTTTCATAATCCGCGAGACCGGCAATCTCAAGCATTTCCTTCGCCTTGCCGATTTCTTTTTTCCCTTGAAGCTCTTGTCCAAGCACCACATTATCAAGGATGGTCCTCCACGGAAGCAGCGAGGGAGTCTGCGGCATGTAACTAATCAAACCACGCATTCCGTTAATGACCTTATTTTCCAGCATGATTTGACCGTGATCTGGAGCCAGCATTCCGCCAATTAAATTGAAAATCGTACTCTTTCCACTGCCTGAAGGACCAATGATAGAAACAAACTCATCCTTTTTGATGGAAAAATTCATCCCGTCCATAACCTCGTTTGCACCAAAGCTTTTCGATACTTTTTTCAGCATAAGATGGCTCATTTTCCCTCATCTCCTTTTACCTGCCAGCGGACAACCCGGCGTTCCACCAACACTATTAATAAGAAAAATAATAGGCTTAATAGCATAATCGCAAAAATCGCAACAAACACACGGTCAGTGCGAAATGATGAGGATGCCATTGTCATATAGACACCAATCCCCTGTTTTGCGCCAAGCCATTCAGAAATAACGGCTCCCATCACACTATAGGTTGCTGAAATTTTCAAGCCGGAAAAAATCGAGGGCAATGCAAAGGGAAACTCCAATTTCCAAAAAACCTGCGTTTTCGAAGCCCCCGCCATCATCATATAATGTCTTAATTCTGCGGGAGTCTGCCTGAAACCGTCGAGTGCCGCAACAGTGATAGGAAAAAAGCAAACTAGTGTAATCACAATCATTTTCGGCAGCAGCCCAAACCCGAACCAAATCACTAAAAGCGGAGCAAGCACAATGGTCGGTACATTTTGGGAAAGAATGAGTAACGGATAAAATGAATCTCGTAAAACCGGAATTAAATAAAGAATCACCGCCACCACTAAACCAATCACCGCACCGATTACAAAACCAAATAAAGCAATTTTTGTTGTCGAGAATAAATCCGGGTAAAATTCGCTCCAGCCGCGGATGGCTTCAGTAAAAATCTTCGATGGTGCCGGCAGCAGCCACTCCTCGATTTTTGCGGTCTTTACAATCATTTCCCATATCACGAACAAAAGGAGGAGAACCAACACTGGTCTCCACCCTTTTAAAAGCAGTTTCTTCATTTTAGCGATACTTCTCCGTTAATTGATCCATCGTAATTCCTGACGGCTGATACAATACCTTAATTTGCGAAATCACGTTTTTGCTGCCAATTTCCATCATGCGCTCATTCATTTTGGTGATAACACTAAATAAATGTTCAAGCTTACCTTCCATCGTGGTCTCCAAAGGATGAACCTGATATTTTACTCCTGATTCATCAATAATACGGATGGCTTCATCCACATAAGGAATAACATCTTCTCCATCCTTTGTTTTCGGTATAATTTGAATGCTCACTAAGGCATTTGCCATGTGAAACCCCTCCATTATTTTGGTAAAAATTCATTCGTGAATGCTTTTTCGGCATCCAGTTTTTTATCAAGAAGTTTATGGTCATACATCCATGAAGCATAGTTTTCCCAAACAGTCTTTTTTTGTATTCCCCACTGAGACGCATCATCCTGGTACTTAGGTGATAGCCATTTCTGACTTGCCTTGACAAGCTTTGGATCTAAATCTGGTGCTGCCTTGATGAGAATATCTGCTGCTTGATCCGGGTTTTTAATTGCAAATCCATATCCTTCTGATGCTGCCTTTAAAAAGGCTTTAACCGTATCAGGATTATTGGCAATCATCTTTTCGTTTGTTTCTAAAACTGGTGTATAATAGTCAAGTTTCTTAGAATAATCAGTAAGGTAGATCATGTTGATTTTTTGATGGCGAAGCTCTGCCTCTACACCGGTCCAGCCGTAATAAATCCAGGCAAAATCAACATCTCTTTTCACAGCAGTGAAAAAATCTGTATCTCCCATATTAATGATTTTTACTTTATTTGCATCGGCATGTTCTTTATCCATTAAAGAAGTAATGACGGACTTTTCAACAGGAGAACCCCATCCTCCATATGTTTTTCCTTCAAAGTCTTTTGGTGCTTTAATATTTTTGTCATCGGGCGAAGCAAATCCCGATGTATTGTGCTGGATAACCGCAGCAATGGATACAAGCGGAACACCCTGGACACGTGCCTGCGTGACACCCTCTTGATAGCCAACGCCAAAATCCGCTTTTCCAGATGCAACAAGCTGATCAGCACCTGTTTCTCCCGGCTGAATGATGTCAACATCCAAGCCTTGATTCTTAAAATATCCCTTTGCTTTTGCCACATAAAGCCCTGTATGATTTGTGTTTGGCGTCCAGTCAAGAACGACCGTAATCTTTTTAAGCTTTTTCGTATTTTCCTTAGCCGTATCTGTCTCTTTTTTACTGCTGCAGCCAGCAATCAGAAAAACGGTAAGTAGTAGAACAAACAACTTTTTCATTTTCTTTATTCCCCCATATGTATAATCCGAATCTGTTGGAAACAAAACTAGAATTGCCTATGAGAAACAATCCGGTTGCTATAAGCATAATAGAAAAAAATTTCCCAAAAAACAAATAAAGCACCCGGGCTCTTAGAACCTCGAGTGCATATTGGCAAACAACTTATTTGTTTAAGAATATGTTCCCTCCGCCGGTATTACCCAGATCAGGTTCCAAGGGTTATCGTTTTTAGAACGAACTCTCAACCGGCAACACCGGCTCCCCTACATTTAATGTATGAAGTTTATTTCCATACTCATTATAACAGAAGTGTTTTAATATGCTAGCATTATATGTTTATTTTTTATAGAGACTTAAACCACATCATATCCTTGATCATCAATGGTTTCTTTAATTTTGCTAAGGTTAATGACATTTTGGTCGAATTCAACATCAACTGTGCCATTATCAAGATGGACTTTTACCTGTTTAACACCTTGGAGCTCTCCTACACTCCCTTCTACTGCTTTCACACAATGGCCGCAAGACATTCCTTTCACACTTAAGGTAATATTTTCCATTTTAGAATCCTCCATTATTTTTTCATTAATTTTTGAATCGTTACAAGAACCTCATCAAGAACTTCCATGTCCCCTTCTTGAATCCTTTCAATGACACAGCTTTTTAAATGTCCCTCTAGTAAAATCTTTGCAACACTATTTAGGGCTGATTGGGTTGCGGAAATTTGCGTAATTACATCATCACAATAGGTATCTTTTTCAATCAATCCTTTAATTCCACGTATCTGGCCCTCAATCCGATTGAGACGTGTTACGAGATTGTTTTTTACTTTATCTGAATGATGGCTTTTTCTGTGGCTGCCTTCTGAAGCGCAGCACGCATCATCCATTATTAATTCTTCATTATAATTGTTTTCACCAGACATCCGCACGCCCTCCTTTTTGGATATTATATCATACCCCGGTATAGTAAAAGTAAGGAAATAGTTTGACATCCAGTTCTATTATCCAGAGTATTTACTTAACTTTAATTATAAATGGAAACACCCTAACTTTTCCAGCCTGTTTAAATTCTGCCCAAATTTTGTAGATTCCGGGATGGTCAAATTGGGTTTCAAATACCGGTTTACTTTCATCTTTTGGATGAACATGCAAGTATTGATCAGCATTTTCGTTTAGGATGACGACGTGACCGGCAGCACCTAAATACGGCTCAAGTGTGGATTCATCCAATTTAAACTGTAGAGTGACTTGTTTTCCATCTTCAAATGAACTTACTTTCATTTCTACAGTTTTTCCATCAATGGTTTTAATAAAAGTTTGGTCAGGTACTAATGAAGGATGGCTGTGATTTTCTACGGAATTACCAACCGTAAAGGGAACAGGCTCTACTTTATAATTCAAATTCTTTAGCTTTACATCAATAAACGCTTTATACGGACCATCCGCTAATTGGTAGGGAATTGCAAACTTCCCTGGACCGATTTCATTGGGGTGGATGTGATAATACTTGTCTAAATGTTCATTCACCACAATTAAATGCATCAGTTTTTCATGATTTACTTCAAGGTCATTAACAGGATCACCCTGCATATCCCTTAGGATGATTTCTATTTTGCCATCTTTATAGCTAAAGGTTGGTTTTAATTCTCCTGCTTCTGTACCTGTACTCTCATGGTGGCCGCCAGACTCTGAATCATTATGGGCATGACTTTCACTTGTTGAAACCGGTGATTCATGAATCATATCCATCGTTGACTTAGCTTCCGTCTTAAAATTGGCATCGTATACCCAATAGCCGCCAATAATAACGAGCAAATATACTACTGCCGCAAGTGCCCATTTTTTCATTACATTACTTCCCTTCTATTATTTGGTATTTAATCTAACCCGTCGGCTAAAATTTATTTAATTTGTGTTGCTTATATACACAATATACTATACCCCCCTATAGTAAATTGTCAAACAAAAAAATAAAATATTTTCCATTTATATATGGGAAAATTCCCTTTAATGAGCAAAAAAAAAGCACCTTTTTAAAAAAGTGCTTTTACTTTCGGTCCCCGACCTTTTCCATTAATGTCTCTAACATGGGAATTGAGAATTGATGACCAACAAGATTAAAAATGCTAGTCTCATCTTTTCTTTTATTCTCCTCTTTGATGACCGATATTTCTTTGTGAAGTCGTTCCATTTTTTGATCCAAATGAGTAGCCATGGTCGCAGCTTCCTTCAACTCTACAATCATTTTCTCTGGAACTTCCTCATTATACTTATAATAAATTTTATGCTCTAGACTTGCCCAAAAATCCATTGCGATCGTTCGGATTTGGACTTCTACATAAACTAATTCCTCCCGGTCAGACATAAAGATCGGGACTTCCAAAATAAGATGCAAGCTTTGATAGCCATTTGGTTTTGGATTTTGAATGTAATCTTTATATTCAACAACTCTAACATCCTTTTGGTTTGCAATCATCTTACTTATTTCATAAATATCTGATCGGAAGGAGCAGGTAATTCTTATTCCTGCAATATCCTTAATATTTTCCTTGATGCTGTCTAACGTAAAATCGAAGTCTTTGCGGTAAACCTTTTTTAATATACTTTCCGGTGATTTTAACCGCGACTTAACATGCTCGATCGGGTTATAGTCATGAATAAATTTAAATTCATCCTGTAGAATATTTATTTTTGTATTCATTTCATCCAAGGCAAACTTATAAGCCATCATAAAACGTGTTAATTCAACCTTTAATTCTTTAATTTCTTTTATATTAAGGAATTGTTCAATTTCCAACCGAAAACTCCCTCTCTCTCAATTTTCTATATTTTCTTTGTACTTTTCGCCATTTTGTAATTTTTTCAATACCTCAGGAGGGAAAACCATTCTACAGATTACTTTAGCAGTTTTATGATATTCCTCGGTATCCCCTGATTCCAACACTTTACCGGTTGTATTCTCAGCAAGCAGCATAATCGACCAAGTAAGCGTGTTTAAATCTAAGTCCTTCCAGGTTAGTCCCTTCTCACAAGCCTTTTGCAATCCTGCATAGATTCTGCCGTGAATTTTTAATTTTGCAGAAGCGATAACCTCTGAAAGCTCCGGATCCTTTAATAATAATTCTGGTAAAACACGATGTAATCCAAGCCGTTGCAACCTATTCCCATGCGCTTCAAACAGTTCAGCTAACCTGGTTTCAGGATTCCCGTTTACCCAGCTTGGTTCAGGAGGCATAAGTTTTTCAATTTTATCCTCTAATAGCGCCATCAATAATTGACGTTTATCTAAAAAATACCGATAAAAGGTCCCTGTAGCAACCCCTGCTTTGGCGGCAATTTCCTTTGCGGTGGTTTGCTCATATCCCTTCGAAATAAACAATGCATGACCACTTTCTAGTAGAGCATTCCTTTTTTGCTGAGCACGCTCTTGTTTTGGTACAAAAGGAAAATCACCAACCAACTGGTCTTCACGGTCTGACATTTTATCACCTCAGGTCCAATCATATCATAAATAATAAAAAGGTGAACCTCTGTTCATATTTCCATTGACAGTTTTCTTAAACCATGTAATACTATGAACCATAGTTCATGTTATATCCACTTCTTAGTTGGCACCCCTTGACTAAATGAAATTGGAATAACATGAACATAATTTATTAAAAATTTCTGAAATGAACAGGATTTTTGATTTTTTCACCGAATTATTAAAGAAAATTACTGTAGGATTGAGAATATCTAGGCACCTGCCGGAATGATCTTCATATGATGTGAAAAATAATACATTCCCAATACTTCTGCCTAGTGTTTTCTGGTTTTCATCCTATTTAATATCACCATACTACCTTGGAAGGTGTGAATAATTTGGCAGCCAATTCTGAACCGAAAAAAATTGACATTAATTCAACCATTTCCTTAAAAGGAATCGTGAAGGCCATCTTTAACGATACCATTCATGTGCAAATTGGTGGAAAGATTATTACCTTACCAAAAGGAGATTTCCTGCTGGACAAATCAATAATTAAATAAATAATCATTTTATTAAGCCCATCACTTCCCACTGAAGTGATGGGCTTATTTTTAACGCATCTTATCAAATACCGTGTTTTGAACGCAGCGAATCATATCCCCCCTGCTAATGACCCCCAGCACATGACTGTATTGATCAATCACCGGCAGCTTTTTAAAATGGTGTTTCGCTAAAAGTTGTACCACTAGTTTCACATCATCCTCAGGTGAAACCGTTACCAAACCATGGGTTTTGGCAATTTTTATGATCTTCAGATTCGCCATCTCTTTAATCCTGCTCTCTAAATTTTGTTCCCAATGATAACTGATAAAAGAAAAATAGTCATTAATTCTTCGGTCAACCGGTTGAATCGCCCTCAAAATATCTCCATCCGTAACAATCCCCTGCAATTTCCCTTCCTTATCCATGATCGGCACACCACCGATTTTTCTTTCAACCATTATTTTCATTACATCTTTAATTGTTGCGTCAGGACTGGCGGCAATTACACTTGTTATCATAAAATCCTTTACTTTCATAACACAGCACCGCTTTCTGTTGTATTTATTAATAAACAACTATGCAACTCCTATTATTTGGAACTTTTATTGATTTTATTGCTAAAACATGCCCATATTGGAAGGAAACTGCCATTATTTTAAGGATTGACGAGGTGACCTCCTGACACTCTTACTGAGCGCTTCATACGCAGATATACACTGGTATATACTCTTTGTGAATACAAATCCATAAATGATAAGATGGATTTGTTCAATAAAAATAACTAACGGAGGGGATTTTTTATCAATCCATTAGAATTGAATTACACGAGTGAAATGGAAAAAGCCATGCACAAGGCCCATGGAGTTGGCTATCAAGTCTATAGTCAAAAACATTCAGTGAGAATTAAAGTGGAAGCCAAACGAGAACGAAATTATCGGGAAAGTAAGAGATTGCTTGCAGAAATCACGAATAAACTTTATGCCTACGCTACCTAAATAGAAAAAGGGAACCGGTTAAACTTCACCCGTTCCCTTTTGTGTTTCATGCCTTAACTTATTTTTATAACAGTCACATGTCATCACATGATCATTGACCATTCCAACGGCCTGCATAAAGGCATAACAAATCGTTGTGCCGACAAATTTAAAGCCGCGCTTTTTTAGGTCTTTACTAAGTCTATCACTAATACAAGTAGTCGCAGGGACTTTCGATAAGTCCTCGAAGTGATTTTGAATCGGTTCTCCATCGACAAATGACCAGATATAGGTACTGAACGAACCGAATTCTTCCACCACTTTTAAAAACGCTTTTGCATTCGTAATAACCGCATGGATTTTCAACTTATTCCGGACAATTCCTTTATTGTTTAGCAGCTCTTCAATTTTTCGATCATTATAGTGAACAATTTTTTCTGCCTCAAAGTTGTCGAATGCCTCCCTGTAATTGGCACGTTTCTTTAAAATCGTATACCAGCTTAATCCTGCCTGCGCTCCTTCAAGATTCAAATACTCAAATAGCTGTCGATCATCATAAACCGGCACGCCCCATTCGTGGTCATGATAATCGATATATAATGGATCCTGATTTACCCAGCCGCAACGATTCATTTATTACCACCTCCTCTTTTTAAAATACCATAAATTAGTTTTTTATTAAAAAAGTCCGAAAACTAAAAATAATTCTTCTATTTTTAGCAAAAATATGATAATTTATTAATTGTTAAAGGATTTCATGCAGAATAAGTAAAAAAGTGAAGGATTTAATTCACTGAATTACTACCTTACTAATTCTCTAATCTGCTAAAGTAAGGAAGGAGGATGAAATGAAACAACTACCTATTAAGCTTTTAATAAAGGAAAAGTTCTCCCTTTTATCAGCTGGCCAAAAAAAAGTGGCCAATTATCTCATTGAACATCTTGATGAGTTTGCCTTCAAAACAGCTTATCAAATTGGAAAAAAAACTGGCGTCAGCGAAACCACTGTGATTAGACTTTCTTTCGCACTAGGTTTTGAAGGATTTAGTGACATGCAGACAACGATACAAAATCAACTGCTTCAACAACATCAAACGGAGTTTTTTGATAGAAGTCAACAAGAAGAAATCAATGATCCCTTTAAAAAGGTAATTGAAAATGAAGTCCATATTTTAAGACATATGCTCAATCCAACGAATATAGATGAGATTTGGAATGCAGTAGATACCCTGATTAAGGCAGACCAAGTATTAATTGCTGGATATTGTCTTTCCCACGCTGCAGCCTACTGGTTTTCCTATAGGCTTAGTACCTTAAGGGAAAACGTCAACCTATGTTCCCCTAATGGAAATTTTGTCGAGCAATTTTGTAATCTTACAAAAAATTCGGTCGTTGTCGTTTTTTCATTCCCGCGCTATTCAAATGAAACGATTAAAATAGCGGAGTGTGCTGCAAACCACGGTATTCAAATAATTGCGGTTACGGACCGCCTCCTCTCACCCATTGGGCGAATTTCAAATATTGTCGTTACGACAGAAGAGAATGCCGATACTGGAGTGAATTCGATTGCATCCGTCATTAGTTTACTTGACCTGATTATCGAAGGAATCCAGCAAAAAGATCAAAAACGAATCCATTCCCATCAGCAAAAACTAGAAATGCTTTATTCAAGCTTTCATGTTTTTAAAGAATAAACCTTAAAGGAGGTGGTTGAAAAATTGAAAGCGATTCCAAAAATTGTCTTTCAAAAGAATTCAACTACAGCAAATCGATTAATACCTAATAGTAAAGTTTAAAAGATATCCATCTATAATAAAATTTTAACCAATACGCACTCCTTCGCGTTTTCGGTATAAAAATTTAATAAAATAAAAGAGGTGTTTTATGTCAAATACTGCAAAGAAGTTTCAAACATCAGAACAAATGGGACAAACTGTTCAGCATGAACATTTGGAAAGAAAACTGAAAACAAGACATTTAACGATGATTGCCATGGGTGGAACGATTGGTACCGGCTTGTTTTTAGCAAGCGGTGCGACCATTCATGATGCCGGCCCAGGCGGAGCAATTGCTGCCTATTTAATTGCAGGAATCATGGTGTATTTTCTTATGGCAAGTCTTGCTGAAATGGCTGCATTTATTCCTATTTCCGGTTCATTCAGTACGTATACAGGTAGATTTGTTGACCCTGCATTAGGCTTTGCAGTTGGTTGGAACTATTGGTATAATAACGCGATTATCCTTGCTTTGGAATTATCCGCATCATCTTTAATCATGAAATATTGGCTACCTGATGTGCCGGGAATCGTTTGGAGTGCAAGCTTCCTTGTCCTTATTTTTGGCTTAAATGTACTTTCCGTTAAAGGATACGGTGAATCAGAATTCTGGTTCTCCATTATCAAGGTTGCAACGATTATTATTTTCATTGTTGTTGGTTTATTAATGATTTTTGGAATTATGAAAGGCTATACCGGTGGATTTGGAAACCTTACAAAAGGCGATGCACCATTCCATGGCGGGCTATTATCCATTTTCAGTGTGTTTATGGTTGTAGGTTTTGCCTTCCAAGGAACTGAAATGGTTGGGGTTGCAGCCGGAGAAAGTGAAAATCCTGAAAAAGATATGCCAAGAGCCATTAAACAAATTTTCTGGCGCATTCTTTTGTTCTACGTTTTAGCCATTTTCGTTATCGGCTGTTTGATTAGCTATAAGGATCCAAACTTATTAGGCGGCGACCTAGAAAATATTGCTGTCAGTCCTTTTACTCTCGTATTTAAACATGCAGGTTTAGCTTTTGCCGCTGCTGCAATGAACGCTGTCATCCTTACATCGGTTTTATCAGCAGGAAACTCATCCTTATACGTTGGTTCCCGTGTCCTTTGGACATTGGCTGAAGAAGGAAAAGCACCGGCATTTTTGAAAAAAGTAAATAAGGGCGGCGTACCTGTTAACGCGCTTTACGTTACTACACTTATCGGGATGCTTTGTTTCTTAACCTCTCTTTTCGGCGACGGTACCGTTTATAATTGGCTTTTAAATGCAGCAGGCTTAGCCGGTTACCTTTCTTGGCTAGGTATTTCAATCACCCACATGCGCTTTAGAAAAGCGTATAAAGCACAAGGAAGAGATATGAAGGATCTTCCATATGTAGCAAAATGGTTCCCATTAGGACCAATTTTAGCAACAATCCTTTGCTTGGTTGCTACGCTTGGTACCAATTATGGTGCGTTTATTGGTGATAAAGTCGACTGGTATGGTATACTTGTTTCGTACATTGGATTGCCATTATTTATTGCCGGCTACTTAGGCTATAAATTAGTAAAGAAAACGAAAATGGTTCCACTAAAAGAGGCAGATTTCAGTAGAGAATAATTTTTCCCCCTAACGCCTTGTTTCCGCAAGGCGTTAGCTTTTTTTTACATACTAAGCATAATGAGGGAAAGGAGAATGAAAAAGCTATGAAAATAAAAGAAATTACTCTAAGGCATTTAAAAATGGATTTACTTTATCCTTTTGTCACCAGCTTCGGAAAAGAAAAAGATCGGGATTTTATTCTTGTCGAAGTGAAAAATGAGGATGGTCTAACCGGGTGGGCCGAAAATGTTGCCATGCCTACCCCCTACTATAATGAGGAAACCGTAAAAACGAATTGGCATATGTTAGAAGATTTTTTAATGCCCCTTTTGTTAAACCATGATTTCAGTCATCCTGATGAGTTGTCGGAAAAACTGTTTGCTCATATTCGCGGAAATTACATGGCAAAGGCTAGTTTAGAAATGGCTGCATGGGATTTATATGCCAGGGAACAAAACATTTCTCTTGCCAGTGCTCTAGGCGGAACGAAAAAAAACATTGATGTCGGTGTAAGCATTGGCATTAAAGACTCCATTGAAGATACGCTAAAGGTGATTGAGCAGCGCCGCTCGGAAGGCTATAAGCGCTTCAAATTAAAAATTAAGCCAGGCTGGGACGTTAAATTAATTGACAAGGTTCGCAAGGTATATCCTGATATCCCGCTAATGGCGGATGCAAATTCGGCCTACACTTTAAACGATATGGACCTGTTAACCGCACTGGATGACTATAACTTAATGATGATTGAACAGCCCTTAGCCTATAATGATATTATTGATCATGCGGAGCTTCAAGCAAAGTTAAAAACACCGATTTGCCTGGACGAGAGCATCCATTCATTAGCAGATACACAAAAGGCATTAAAGCTTGGAAGCTGTAAAATTATCAATATCAAAGTGGGCCGGGTTGGAGGATTGACCGAAGCAAAGAAAATCCATGATTATTGTATGGCACATAATGTACCAGTATGGTGTGGCGGGATGCTCGAGTCAGGCATTGGCAGGGCTCATAATATCGCTTTGACCTCCCTGCCAAACTTTACACTGCCTGGAGACACAGCCGGTTCTGCACTTTACTGGGCTGAAGATATTATTGAACCAGAGGTTATCTCCGAAAGTGGTACCATCACGGTTCCAGACGGACCGGGAATGGGTTATATGCCAAGGATGGAAAAAATCGATAAGTATACCTTATCTAGTAAGACCTATCGTTGATTGAAAAAGCCAGGATCTTGTTTTGATCCTGGCTTTTTTCATTATAAAAACAACACCATATATTCCTCATCATAATACGTTTGATCAACTTTTTCAGATCTTTTCTCAAGGCCAAATGTCTCAAACCCGCATAGATGATAAAGCTTTTTGGCAGATTCATTGGAGGATACAACGGTTAGATTAATTTTCTCAACACCGCCCATTTGTTTTGCTTTTTCAATAGCTGCCCCCATTAATCGTTTTCCCACACCCCTTCCCCGTGTTTCAGGGGATACATACATGGCAAAAATAGAGGCTTTATGCTTTGTTTTTCGCTTAGATTCCCTTACGATTGTTACAACCCCACACAGCTTGTCATTCTCAAAAGCTCCATAAGTAAAAACATTTTCGGAGTTCAATCGATTTGCATAGGTTTCAAGGGAGTATTCCTTTTCTTCCTCATAGCTTGAAGCAAAAGCTTCAGGATCTTTTTGTAACGCTTCTAAGCGCAGATTCTGATATTGCCTTGCATCCATAGAATTTAATTGTCTGATTTCCATCATTAATCGCCTCCTCCATTTTGAAATCAACCCCTGAATAATTCGCCACCTTTTTCCATTTCCCTTCTAAAAAAACAAAAAAACAGCCGATGTCCCAATCTGCTTAATAAATGCATAGAATAACATAAAAAGTACTGGCGGGGAGGAGGTATAATCATGGGATTATATTTTGATCACGACAAGTTCCCTGAGCTTTATAAAAACACTGAGGCCATACAGGAACCCAATCAACAATTTTCCCGTAATGATGCTTTAGCTGATCTATTAGAGGAACAGAAAAAAGAACTGCAGAGAATGTTCAACCATGTAATGAATACGATGGATGAAAAAAATGGTAATTTACGTACTGTTATTGAACATGATGAGCAGATGATGATGGATATGCTTAATCAAGTATTGACTCGACTTGATCGTCAGGAAGCATTGACAGAGAAAATACTGCGCCAAATAAACCATATTCGTTCAATACTGTTTGAAAGAACCAATTACCTGGCCACAAAAATTGAGGATGGTTATAAGGTCACCTCAACCTACGTGTACAAATTAATGACCGGTTCTGATCAGCCGCTCTCATTCTTATTAAGAAATGATAAAAAGGAAGAGAGTAAATGAAGATTCAATAAAAAACCCATCATGTTCACATGATGGGTTTTCTTCTTAAAATTCACCTTTGTTAAAAATGTCTGTTAGAACAGGGACGATTTGTTTTTTACGAGAAACAACGCCCTTTAATACAGCAGTATTATCAGAAAGCGTTACATTATAAGCTTTTTCAACCGCACTTGCTTTACTTCCAATCGCTAGTCCAACGGAATCGTTTGTCAGGATATCCGTTACAACAAATAGGAAAAGATCTAAGTTCTTCTCAGCAACAATTTTTGAAATCGCTGCTTCTAATTCTTCTTTACGTGAAAGCACATCGTCTGTATCCACCGCATTGACTTGAGCAATTTCAACTTTGCTTGAACCCATTTCGAATTCTTTTGCGTCAAGGGTAAGAAGCTGTTCCGTTGTTTTTTGGCTCAAATCGGCACCAGCTTTTAGCATTTCTAAACCATATGTATCCGCATCAACACCGGCAATTTCTGCTAGCTCGCGCGCAGCAGCAACGTCTTGTTCTGTGCAGGTTGGTGATTTGAATAATAAAGAGTCAGAAATGATTGCAGAAAGCATAAGACCGGCAACTTCTTTGCTTATTTGTTTGCCGTTTTCTTTGTACATTTTGTTTAAAATCGTTGCAGTACAGCCAACTGGTTCGCAGCGATAGTATAATGGGTCACTTGTTTCAAAGTTTGCGATACGGTGATGGTCGATTACTTCTAGTACACGAACATCGGTAATATCGCTAGCACTTTGCTGGCGTTCGTTGTGGTCAACAAGGATGACAGCATTGACTTCGTTTGCTACTGTTTCCACCAATCGAGGTGCATCAGCGTTGAAATAATTTAAGGCATATTGAGTTTCGCCATTGACTTCACCAAGGCGGACCGGTTCAACATCCATTCCTAATTGTTTTTTCAGATCTGCATAGGCTAGTGCAGAGCAAATAGTGTCTGTGTCGGGATTTTTGTGCCCGAAAATCAAAACTTTTTCCATCTGAATTACTCCTTAATCGAATAAATTATACGGACAAGCCCCTTGGGGGATGACCCTAACGAAAATTATATAATATTCTGAAGGAAGATACAAAATAAATCTGACTGTTTTACTAAGATTTATGGAGTTTCCGCTCTATGATGAGGTCTTATGAAAGACATTTTCAAGTGTCCCTTATCTAGCTTTGGCCTTCATTGACCTTATGAAGATCGTTTTTATGGCTTACTCCTGCAGTTTTGGCCTTCATCGACCTTATGAAGAGCGTTTTCATGACTCTCTCACCCAGTTTCGACCTTCATCGACCTTATGAAAACCGTTTTCATGACACTCTCACCCAGTTTCGACCTTCATCGACCCTATGAAGGCCGTTTTCATGGCTCTCTTACCCAGTTTCGGCCTTCATCCCCGTTAAAAACCAAAATGCACACAGCATCAAAATACGCCATGTGCATTCCACAAGATCAATCTACTTCACACCTATCGGTACCACTCTCTGTCCAATTGCTGCTATTAATTCTTTCGGCATTGGGTAGCTTACAGCTGCTGGATCCTTCATCACCGCGGGAATGGTTTGCTTTAGAGCTTCTTCAGAAATCTGATAATCTTTAAAATCAGATGGGAGACCTACCTTATGCTGCATCACCCTAATTTTCTCCACAACCTTTCTCAAGGCCGCTTCTGCAGAATCCCCCTTCACATCCACTCGCAATGCCTCTGCGAGCTCAGCCACTTTCGGTAAATACAACTGTGGAATATACTCCATCACCACCGGTAAAAACACTGCATTGGCCAACCCATGTGGAATTCTGAACAGTGCCCCGTAAGCATGTGCCAAATTATGGACCGGAATTGCATTCAAAGCAAAACTAAATGCGGTAATTCCCATTAAGCTCGCATGAAGTAAATCCATTCTTGCCTCAATATTCCCTCCATTCGCTACAGCAACAGGAAGATTTTTTTCAATTAAGCGAATCGCATGAAGTGCCTGTGCATCCGTTAAAGCCGTTGCAGTTGGTGAGACAAGTGCCTCAATTGCATGTGTTAATGCATCAAACCCAGTAAAGGCAGTAATGGCCGGTGGCAGCCCGACCGTTAAATCGGGATCCAAAATTGCCATGTCTGCATTAATAAATGGATGAATAATATTGGTCTTCATTTGAATGTCTTCATTAAAAATAACCGCAATCGGTGAAACCTCGGAACCTGTACCCGCAGTCGTCGGAATCGCAATATGTGGAATGGGAATGAAGCCAGCCTTCGGAAACGATTCGTATAAAAGCCCCCCTGGAATCGCCTCCTTAATATCCGCTAGTCCCTTATGAAGTGCATACTTTACACCTTTTACCGTATCTAAAACACTCCCGCCCCCGACAGCTAATAATGCATCCGCTCCAACCTCTCGAGCGTAACTGGCCGCCTCATTAATACAGCGGCTTTCCGCATCCTGAGCGATATCAAGGTAGGTGCCGACAAGTTCCGGACCGCTTCCATGACCGGTCAACTTAAAAATATCAGCAACTTTTTCGACAACGCCCGCTTTTTCCAATCCTCTGTCACTGAAAAGCACAACCCTTTTTGCACCAAGGCCAGCAAACAAGCTTGGAACAAGAGCACGGGAATTGGACCCACTGTAAATTCCTGTACGAAGCATAAACTGTGATAAAGTCGTTTTCATTTCAAAAATACCCCCTATTCGTTTTGACCAAACAGAATTCCATACCAGTTTCGTCTTTCTAATTCCGGAACCATTGATGTATGAACATGCTTGACTTGTGTATAAGCATCAAGGGAATGCTTGCCCATTTCCCTGCCGATGCCGCTTTGCTTATAACCGCCGAAAGGGGCATCATTCCGAAGCATATGCCAATCATTGATCCAGACTACACCTGCCTGAAGCTTTCGAACAACATCATAAGCCTTATTGACATCACGGGTCCAAACGCCTGCGGCAAGTCCATAAATCGTATCATTGGCCATACAGATTGCTTCCTCTACATTTGAATAACGAATTACACATAAAACAGGACCAAAAATCTCCTCTTGGGCAATTTTCATATCATTGGTCACATTCGTAAAAATTGTTGGCTCGATGAAATGTCCTTCTTCACAGCCCGGCACCTGTACTTCCTTGCCGCCGCAAACAAGTGTAGCCCCTTCCTGTTTCCCTGTTTCAATATAAGAAAGAATGGTGTCTTTTTGCTTTTTTGAAATAACCGGACCCATATCGGTCTTAGTGTCAAGCGGATTCCCTAGCTTTAATTTACTCGTTAGTGCCACAAGCCCTTGAACAGCTTGGTCGTAAATCGAATCCGGAACAAATAAACGCGTACCTGACTCACAGAACTGCCCGGAATGCAAGAACACACCAAAAAGACTGCCAGGTAGTGCGATACTTAAATCGGCATCCTCTAAAATAATATTGGGAGATTTCCCCCCAAGCTCTAAGGTAGTATTTTTAATTGTACCGGCAGCAAGCCCCATAATTCTTCTTCCTACTTCTGTTGAACCGGTAAAGGCAACTTTATCGACCTTAGGATGGCGGACAAGTGCTTCACCCACCTCAACACCTGATCCGGTGACAACATTGATGACGCCAGGCGGAACAACATTTGAAATAATTTCTGCTAGTTTCAAAGTCGACAACGGTGTATAGCTTGCCGGCTTGACAACGATAGTATTGCCCATCGCCAGTGCCGGTGCAATTTTCCAGCAGGCAATCACCATTGGATAATTCCAAGGAGTGATAGCGGCACAGACTCCGATTGGCTCGCGCCAAATAAAATTATGGGCGGGCCCTGGAAATGGTGGAACCGGAAGTGTTTCAGAGAATGGGTATTCCAGCGTGAATTTTGCTAGTGTTTGAAACAAATCGACCATTTGTAAGATATCGCTGTTACCAATTCGACGAACCGTACCACCCGAACTGATTGCCTCAAGATAAGCCAACTCCTCGGCATGTGCCGCAATTTGATAGGAAATCGCATAAAGAATATTAGAACGGTCTTTCGGACGCATGTTTTTCCATTCTGTTTGATCAAAAGCAAGTCTCGCTGCTTGAACAGCCCTGTCAACATCAGCCTCGGTTCCCTTGGCAACCCTTGCCGCCAGCTGCCCAGTTGCGGGATTAAAGACATCGAACATTTCTTGGCTGCTTGAATGTTCCCATTTTCCATTAATAAATAGCGGAAAACTTTGTACATCTACATTTACAGTCATCCGAACTCCTCCAATTTATTAAATCTATAAAACTCCAAGTTCACTTTCAGTAAATCTATAAATCTCTTCTATTTTCTTGCCTTTTGCTCTAGCTAGGATTTCCATCCGGACTGACAGTTGTTTCATTGTAAAATTCATGATGTCCTCGGGATCTCCGCCAAAAGAACTAACCTTCCTTCCTCCAATCCCTTCTTGATTTAACCGAATCGCGAGTGGAGTTAACTCAGCCATTTTATGGGCAACAAATTCAAAGAGATGTGGATGTTCACAGATTAACCGCTGCAAGAGGAAGGTACCATAGCCGATATGTCTCGACTCATCCTTTTTCAAGTTTCCTACCCCTTCCAAAAGACCGGGCATGATTCCTGCCGTTTCAAGTGCATTATAAAAGGAAAAGTAACCAGTTTCCGCCAGAACTCCTTCAACAAACATGTTGTAGACAACAGAAGCTTCGGCAATCGCCTCAGGAGATTGGTCTTCGACCAACCGTTCCATAGTGGTCGGAAGGATTTCATAAAAAATAGTTTTATAGGTTTCCGTGTGGAAATGCGAAAGGTCTCCCTTTTCACCGATTGCATTCAACACTAGCCGGAAAAATTCTGTATGCTTTGCTTCCTCATATAAAAAGGTGGTTAAAAACATTTCTTCCTCAAGGCGGCCTTCTTTTGCAATCGCCATGATGAGCGGTAAAAGGTCAAGCGTAACCGCTTCCTCTCCCGCCTGAAACTGGGAGATGAGGCGTAAAATATCCTCTTTTTGCTCACTAGTCAAGTTTTTCCAATCTTTTTGGTCCTGAGTGAAATCTATATCTGCCGGATTCCAGGTCCCGACCCTTTTTGCCTTTTGATATAAGCGAAAAGGAAATGAATCCTCTAGTAATCCCCGGCTGCTAGTTGTTAACATTTTTCTACTTTCCATCAAACAAACTCCCTTCGTTCAGATGATTTAACGAATAAAATTCTCTATTGCTTCTTTTCGCAGTTGTGTTTTAAGAATTTTACCAACACCATTACGCGGCAATGACTCAAGAAAAATAATTTTTCTCGGAGTTTTATTTTTAGCTAAATGTAGTTGGCAGTGGCGGATTAATTCATATTCAGATACTCTTGAACCCTGCATTTTTACTACACAGGCGACCATTTCCTCCCCCATTCGCTCATCTGGCACACCTACAACCGCCGCTTCATAAACCTCAACATGAGCATTAAGAATTTCTTCCACATCTCTAGGGTAGATATTAAAGCCGCCGCGGATAATTAAATCCTTTTTCCGGTCCACAATATATACGTATCCCTCATCATCGACCCGGGCCATATCACCGGTATAAAACCATTTATCTTTTAATACCTGCATCGTTTCCTCAGGATTCTGATAATAACCCGGGGTAACATTATCACCGCGGACAATCAATTCGCCTACCTCTCCCATTGTGAGCTCTTCCCCAAGGTTATCGACAATTTTAACTTCCACTCCTGGAATCGGTACCCCGACGGAACCGGGTTTAATGGGTATGCCCTTTCGATGAGCCGTTACCACAGGTGCAGCTTCCGATAACCCATAACCTTCATAAACAGGAGCAGCGAATTTTTCTGCAAAAGCCTGGTGTAAAACAACAGGGAGCGGGGCAGAACCTGAACCGACCGATTCAAGACTAGATGTATCATAACTCCTTGCTTCCGGATAGGATACCATGGCATGGATCATTGCTGGAACGGCTGAGAAGGTTTTTACTTTATAGTGTTCTATCGCTTTAAAAACCTTTTTTACGTCAAATTGTGAAAAGACAACAATCGAACTGCCTGTTAAAAAACAGACATTGGAAATGGTCAGACCGTACACATGAGCAAGCGGAAGTACACCTAGTGTTGTCCCGCGTTCAGTACCACTGTGTTTAGCTGAATTCAAGGCATTGGAGTATAAATTTTTATGAGTTAGCATAACGCCTTTTGGATTGCCGGTTGTTCCGGATGTATAGAGGATAACGGCTGTTTCTTCTTCATTTGCGTTTTGTCCGAAATGGTCTTGATTGAAATTGTCCATTACATCGTAGAAGTTTACTAGATTCGTATTTGAAGGCAGGTCTGCTGCTATAATGATTGGTTTTACAGGAAGATCAATAAGTGCTTTTTCTACCTTTTCTAAAACAGGTGATGAAGTAATCACAGCCTTGGCACCAGAATTGTGGGCAATATATTGAATTTCTTTTGAGTGAAGGGTAAACATGATGGGAACAATAATCGCCCCTGCACGCGAGATTCCTTGGTAGGCAAAAACAACTTCTGGGCAATTGGGCATAACAACGATCACCCGGTCCCCTTTTGCAATGCCTTTATTCGATAATCCCGCGGCAAAGCTATCCGCAAAATTCTTTGTCTCTACATTGGTGTATTGCTTTTCATTAAAATACAAAAAAGGATATTCCCCGAACTGAGATATATTTGTTTCGAGCAGCTCCTTAAGCTTCACAAAATCCATCCCTTCTTTAAAAAAGTTGAAAAGAACAACACTGAACGCAGAAGTGGAGTTTGCACACTTCTGTGTCAGGAATTATCTTAAATGGTAGTATACTAGTGATCCACGCTTTTCCCAGACTACTTGGTTTCTTTCCTCTAGCAAATCCAATGATTTATGGTATTGTAATAATGGTTTCGGACGCTTATCCCCACTGTTAATTGGGAATTTAAGCAAGCCTGCTGCATTTAAATCTATATTTTGATGAAACAAATATTATGAAGAAATTTTTTTCAGAAAATAAAACCCTTTATTGAACTTCCTTCTCTACTTTGTAGAGTTCTTCTTCCTGAAGCTTGCGCCATAAAATTTTTCCGCTGCTTGTCATCGGAAATTGCTTTCTAAACTCGACTTCGCGTGGATATTTATAAGCAGCCATATAAATCTTGGACCATTCAATAATTTCCTCCTCGCTTATTTTCCCTTCATAATTTTCGTTTAAAATCACAAATGCTTTTACGGTTTCCCCTCTTCTTGAATCAGGTACGCCGACGACACATGCCTGCTGGATTGCCGGGTGTTTATAGAGGTAGGATTCTACTTCTGTCGGCCAAACTTTATATCCGGATGCGTTAATCATCCTTTTCACTCGGTCAACGATAAAAAAATAGCCTTCTTCATCATAGCGGCCAATATCGCCCGTTCTGAAAAACGTTTTTCCCTCCATCACCATAAAGGAGCCTCTATTTTCGTCGTCACGGTTATAATAACCGACCATTACCTGAGGGCCATTAACAACAATTTCTCCTACTTCCCCCACACCCAGTTCTTTTCCGGTACCTGGTTCGATAATCCGAGCATCAACGTCAAAGGATGGAATTCCGAGACATTGCATTTTTGGACGGTCTGCAGGGTTAAAATGGGTTTGAGCAATCGTCTCGGATAAACCATAGCCTTCGACAAACCGCAACCCGGTAAGGTTAAACAATTTTTCGCCAACCGCCTCCGGCAATGCGGCCCCGCCTCCGGAAATAGAAGTTAAATTAGCAAGATCCTCTGCCTTTAATTTCGGATTCGCCAGGAAATCCACAATCATCGTCGCGATCGCTACCCAATGGGTACAGCCCTTCGTTTTGATTAACTCTACTGCCGCCTCACGATTCCATCTTGTCATAATCACCATCGTTCCGCCTGCAAAAATCGGCATATGCATGCTATGAACCATTCCTGTTACATGGAAAAGCGGCAAGGTCGTTAAATGGACAGAATTTGTTGTCGTACGCGACCAATAATAAGCTCCGATCGTGTT
Source organism: Neobacillus cucumis (assembly GCF_016107705.1). The sequence continues at coordinate 399,232 of NZ_JAEHGC010000002.1, read as the reverse complement.
TGCATTCACCGTACGATTGGTATGCATACATCCTTTCGGCAGACCGGTTGTTCCGGATGTATATGGAAGAACTGCTAGATCATCACCTTTGGCCGTATGTTCAAGAGGAATGAGCTTGGATTCAATCGCTTCTCTCCAAAGGAAGTGGTTTGGAACATTAAAAACCACTCTTGGTGTCTCTACCTCCTTTGGAAGGATACCAGCAAACTCATCGGAAGCGTAATCAGAGTAAGCAGCAATAACCAGATTATTAAGGGTTGTTTGTCCATGCAAAGGACGGACCTGCTCGTATAGTTCCTGCCCAATTAATGCCGTTTTGATTTCACAATCACGTATATAGAAGTCCAATTCATCCGTTGTTAACATTGGATTAATGGGAACGACCACAGCATTTGCCCTTAAAATTGCATAGTATCCGATGACAAATTGTGGTGAGTTCTGCATAAAAAGCATTACCTTCTCACCCGCTGTGACACCCAATTTGTGCTGCAAGTAACCAGCAAGGCCGTTGACTTCCTCGTTTAGTTGTTGATAGGTGAGGTTTTTGCCATAATAATAGATTGCTTCTTGATCCGGATAACGTTCCGCACTAACCTTGAGGTTGTTATAAAGTGAAGTGGATGGAAGTTTCAACGATTTCGGTATTTGAGGCCAATATTTGTAATGAAGGGTTAGCATGGATCAACTCTCCTCAACGAATAGAATACTTGTATGTAAACGCTGTCATTTCTCATAAAAAAATAAGGTCGCCAATTTTGGGAAACTTAGTGTTCAATTGGCGAAACCTTTTCCTAATTTAAATATTTAATATAGTCGATACACGACTTCTCCTTTTAACACTTCTTTATGATCCTGGTTCACTGCTTCTACTTTAAAGCGGAGAGTTAGATCCTGTTTCTCTAGTAATCTAGCTTTAAGAGTGATAACATCGTTTAAAAAGACCATTCCTTTAAAACGGATGGAATAATCTTGAATAAATCCTTCTTCAAAATAGGATGTAAACAGCTTTGCGAGGTTCCCCATTGTCCACATCCCATGCGCAATAATCCCCGGTAGCCCGGCTTTAATTGCTTCTTCATCAATCGTGTGGATGGGGTTATAATCACCGGATGCTCCTGCGTATTTGATTAAGTCGAGCCTTGATACAGGCTCAAGTTGAACCTCTTTCACCGATTCTCCAACCTGTAGCTGTGACAATGCATTCATGGTGTTAACACCTTCCTCACTGCTTCAGAAATGACAATTGTCGAGGTAGAGCTAAAAATGGTATTTCCGGAAACATCTTCCCCAAAGCTTTCAAGGACAAGAAAACCCATCTTCCCAAAGCCGCCACTTTTCTCCACATAGCTTTTTATGATGGAATAGCAGAAAATTTCTTCCCCTACCATCAATGGGCGAACATAATGAAAGGTTTGTTCCCCATGAATCAAGCCCTTGACGGGAAGATGAAAGCCATCAATTTCCCCATAATCGAAAATCCTTGGAAACGTGGGAGGTGCAATATTGCATTTATATCTTGATTGTTTTCCAATCTCTTCATTAAAATAAATCGGCTGCAGATCGCCAATTGCTTCAGCAAATTTCTTGACGGCCCCTCTTTCAACGACATTTTTTATTTTTGTTGATTGCTTGCCAATTTGATCTTTAAACAATTCTACCTCACCTCACAAGATTAGCATTTCGGTCCGCCTGCAACATAAATAACCTGCCCGTTAATAAACGATGACTTTTCATCAGCAAAGAAAGCAACTGCATTTGCGATATCAGCTGGCTTCCCGCTTCTGCCAACAGGAATCTGAGAAACGCTTGCTTCCACCAAAGTCTCGAATGGAATGCCGATTCTTTCTGCCGTTGCCATGGTCATTTCCGTTTCAATAAAACCTGGTGCTACCGAATTTGCGGTAATTCCGTACCTGCCAAGTTCAATCGCTAATGTCTTGGTGAACCCCTGTAAGCCTGCTTTAGCTGCCGCATAATTGGCTTGGCCGCGGTTTCCAAGCGCAGAAGTAGAGGAAATGTTTATAATCCGGCCATATTTCTTTTCCACCATGTATTTTTGCACGGCACGAGTGGTATTAAACGAGCCCTTTAAGTGAACATCCATAACCATCTGCCAATCAGAATCCGTCATTTTAAACAAGAGGTTGTCACGGATTACACCTGCGTTGTTGACAAGGATATCGACGGAACCAAATGTTTCAAAAACCTCTTTAACAGCTGTTTCCACTTGCTCAGCATCGACCACATTCGCAACCTTCGAATAGACCTCATAGCCTTTTTCTCTTAACGCGCTTGTTGTTTCATGTAATGCTTCTTCGTTTAAATCAATAAAGGCAACCTTTGCTCCTTCTTCTGCAAAAAGCTCAACAATACCTTTTCCAATACCACGGCTTCCGCCTGTGACAAATGCTACTTTACCTTCAAACCTTCCAGTCATATAATATTCCTCCTAATAAAACCTATCTACTTCTCTAGTAATCATACTATGAATAGGAGAGCGCTTACAATTCTTACCTATTAAATAGATTGGCCTATTTTCACATGCCCCTTGATCAGGTTTCGAGCAATAATCATTCGCTGAATTTCATCTGTACCATCATAGATTCTCCAAAGCCTGGCTTCTCGGTACCAGCGTTCAATTGGCAATTCCTTTGTATAGCCCATGCCCCCATGAATTTGTAAGACTCGATCCACAACGCGGTTACCCATATTGGAACCATATAATTTTGCCATAGAAGCTAAGTGACGGTTATCTTCCCCTTCATCAAGGGTGAACGCGGCATTTAACACTAACCATCTGGCTGCTTCGATTTCAACCGCAGAATCGGCAATTTGCCACTGAATCGCTTGTCTCTCGGCAATTGGCTTGCCAAAGGTGATCCGCTCTTTTGAATAATCGATGGCCATCTGCAACAGACGCTCTGCAGCTCCAACTGCTCTTGCCCCAACAATCCATCTGGCAAACCCAATCCATTCAAGCCCTATATTGTATCCTTTATGAAGCTCACCAAGGATATTTTTTTCCGGTACACGGACATTTTCAAAAACTAACCCGGCTGGTCCCCATTCTCCCATTGTATGTATATATTCAGATTTCCAACCCATTTCTCTATCGACAATAAAACAGGTAACCCCCTCTCGTCCATGTGTTTTTTGATGGAGCTCTCTATCGGTAATCGCAATCGCCATGACAAAATCCGCTTCGTTTCCGCCGGTGATAAAGGTCTTTTCGCCGTTTAGCACCCATTCATTGCCGTCTTTCACAGCAGTCATTTTAATATTTCTGGTATCAGATCCAGCACCTGGCTCGGTCATCGCAAAACAGGATTTCTTGTCACCATTAATCGTTGGAATTAAATAGTTCTTCTTTTGTTCTTCATTTCCATAATAAAGGATATTATCAGCTGAACCGCCAAATTGGAATGGCACAAAGGTTTTCGAAACTTCCATTAACACTATGGCCATCATCATTTGGCCAAGATTGGCACCTCCATATTCCTCTGGGGTATTGATACCCCAAAAGCCTGCTTCCTTCGCCTTTAATTGCAGTTCCTTTAGCTTACCAGGCGGAAGGCTGGCCCTTCCATCTCTTTCGTTTCTCAGCACATCATTTTCAAGCGGAATTAACTCTTTTTCTACGAATCTTCTAATTGTTTTTTGCACCATTTTTTGTTCATCCGTAAGTCGCAAATGCATACCATTCACTCCATTCTAATTCTTAGAAACTCCCCTATTTTCCACAAAAATAATATGCAAATCACCCCAGAAACATACCTACTGGTTAGTATGTTAACTTTATTTTATTCTGAACTTTCAGATAACACAAGTCTTATCGCGCAAATTTTAGTAAAAAAACCTTTGGCTATTTTCTATGCCAAAGGATTAATGGGTTATGCTCATGAATTGCTTTTTTACTAAATGCCTTTTCACGAATAGTAGAAATTGCGATGGAGCTTGTAAGCCAGGCAAGGATACCAGAGGCAATACTTAAACCCCAATTATTTGTACCTTCTAAAACAAGAAGGACCGTTGTTACACAGACAATTCCTCCCATCATTCCATAAACTGAACCCTTCGCAATATTCGTTGCTTTCCTCGTTCCAGCAGCGATTCCGACCATAATGACGGCCGTCAGCATAACAGCGGGAAAAGCAGCAAAGATACCAGCTAGAATTTTCCACGGAGAAATAATTGTAATCAGATAGCTTAATGAAACGGCGAACCCTCCTAATAAAAATCGAATAAATAAGTCCTGTTTATTCACAGTAATCACCTATTTCTATTATGATATAATCACAACTACTACCATTGAGACAACAAACCAGCAAGCCATTGAATGTATAATCCCTCGCTTCCAGCCGACCTTTGGAAGCAGATATCCAGCAAGGGTCGCAACCAGGATATTAATAGCCATTCCCCATATTGCTCCCTTAGAAATAAGGATAGAATGTGCCACTAGCTCACCGCCGCGAAAATCAAGCGCAATTGTCAAAAGTGCAGCAAGATAGACAGCTGGGAAAGCGGCAAAAATCCCTCCGGCTTTTTCCCCTAGTTTCTTGGCTACAAGTGTACAAGCAAGAACAGCAGAACCTCCTAATATGAATCGAATTAACAGGGCACTTAATGAAAGATGCATGATTTATTCGCCTCTTTTTGATGTTTAATAGTTTGTGCATTTATTCACAAATATCTTTACATTGATAGTTTACCTCATTTTCATTCCAACTCCTGTGAACTTTTTATTACGATTTTCGAAGCGTTTACATATTAAATTTTTGTCTTATTATGCATATCTGGATAAATTATGCATGGTTAAATAAAATTACAAAATTAATTTATTTATTAGTCCCTTACAAAATATATATAAACCAAACTTTTTCTACAATTAAATTCTTTTTATTAAATTTGGTACGAAAATTGCAACTATTTAAAATAGTTAATTATTATTTTGACAAAGATTGGGGGTATGATTGAAATATGGCTTTCAAAGGATACTTAAAATGTTAAAGCATCCTATTGTTTAGGTTGAAATGAAATCGTTTACATCTTTTTTAAAAAGTATAGTGTTTTATAAGGAGAGTTGATAGTATTGGAGAATGTAAGCCTTAAACGATCACTTGGACTCTGGGCAATTGTTGGCCTCGGGTTAGGGTATATGACACCTACGATTGTATTCGATACTTTTGGAATTGTGTCGGAAGAGACCAATGGAGTTGTACCTCTTGCCTATCTAACAGCACTGGTAGTCATGCTCTTTACAGCGATTAGTTACGGAAAGATGGTAAAGGTTTTTCCGAGTGCAGGTTCAGCTTATACGTATACAAAAGAGACCATGAGTCCCCACCTTGGATTTTTAGTCGGCTGGGCAGCATTGCTGGATTATATACTTCTTCCAATGGTTAATGCACTTATCATACGTATTTATATGGTTTCCGTATTTCCGAACGTTCCTGCGTGGATTTGGGTTGTTGTGTATGTTGCTATCGTTACGGCTATTAACGTATGGAGTATGGGGAAAACTTCAAGCTTGAATTCCATCCTAGTTGTGTTTGAAGTTGTATTAATTGGGGCCTTTATTGTCCTCGCGTTTATTAAGCTTTCACAAGGTATGGGTCAAGGAACGATTTTCACAGCAGAACCACTTTTCCATTCCAATATCCACCTTGGACATATTTTAACAGGTGCAACAGTTGTTTGTTTTTCATTCATTGGTTTTGATGCCGTCACCATGTATGCCGAAGAAGCAAAAGATCAGAAAACACTCCCGCGGGCGATAATGCTGACCGTGTTTATCGGCGGAGCGATCTTTTTTGTCTGTGGATATTTTGCACAAGCGTTATTCCCAGACGTATCGAACTTCAAAGTAACAGATGATACCCTTCCTGAAATTGGCTTATATGTCGGGGGAACATTATTTAAACTGATTTTCCTTGCAGGTGCTTTTGCCGCAACCGTTGCATCGGGACTTGCTTCACATGCAAGTGTGTCCCGTCTTCTATATGTTATGGGACGAAATGGTGTCTTACCTAAAAAGCTTTTTGGCTACGTACACCCGAAATTCAGGACTCCTGCCTTTAATGTCATTCTTGTTGGTGTTGTTTCACTGCTTGCGATTGCTCCAAGTCTGGAGTTGATTTCTTCATTTATAAATTTTGGGGCGTTAATTGCCTTTACCTTTGTCAACTTATCTGTTATTGCCCATTTTGTATTCCGCCAAAAGAGATATAAAACAGGAAAAGATATTTTCGCGTACATTGTCATGCCGCTTTTAGGAGCTGGATTAACGGGAATTTTATGGTATAACTTGCAGGCTGATGCTCTAATCGGAGGAATTGTCTGGGTAGTCATAGGGTTTATTTATCTTTTATTCCAAACAAAATTCTTTAAAGTTAAAATTACTGATTTTGATTTCGATGAAGCAGAACGTACCACAACTTTATAAATAGAAAGAGAGGGCCAGTTTAATGCTGTCCCTCTTTTTTTCATGTCAGGATTATGCAAGAATGCGTAAATTATGCAAAACTTCATAAAGATTAACAGGTATACCTAACCGGCTAGTTGGAGAAAAGTCGAATTTTGCAGAAAGTTCCCGGCATTTTCACTCCAAATTTGCATGATTTTATCGTTGGCACGAAAATTGCAAATATTTTAAACAGTTACATTTTATATTAATATAGAAGGAGGATTAATAGATTGGTTGAATAACGAAGGCTTTTAAACTGTAAAAGCTTTTGAAGGATAATTTTAAAATGAAACGGCTTTCATTTTGAAATTATTTCACATAGGCTAGATGTGCATAAAGGGGAGTTGTTTAAATTGGAGAATGTTACACTAAAACGTTCACTTGGATTATGGGCAATCGTTGGGCTTGGCTTAGGTTATATGACCCCTACGATTGCATTTGATACCTTTGGCATTGTTTCTAAAGGAACAAATGGGGTTGTTCCGCTTGCCTACCTTACAGCTTTATTGGTGATGCTGTTCACCGCTATTAGTTATGGGAAAATGGTACAGGTATTTCCTAGTGCGGGATCGGCCTATACCTATACAAAGGAGACAATGAATCCATACTTAGGATTTCTTGTCGGCTGGGCTGCACTGCTAGACTATATCCTCCTGCCAATGGTGAATGCTCTAATTATTCGAATTTACATGGTATCCATCTTCCCAAGTGTCCCAGCATGGGTATGGGTTCTCATTTGGGTGGCGATTTGTACAGGATTAAATGTTTGGAGTATGGGAAAGACCTCGAATTTGAATTCCATTTTGGTTGTTTTTTCACTAATTTTAATTGTGGTTTTTATCATTCTGGCTTTTGTTAAGTTTTCTCAAGGAATGGGGCAAGGAACCATTTTAACAACAGAACCGCTTTTCCATGCAAATATCCATCTTGGTGCCGTTTTGACGGGGGCAACGGTCGTTTGTTTCTCCTTTATTGGATTTGATGCCGTTACCATGTACGCTGAGGAAGCAGTTGATAAAAAAATCATGCCAAAAGCGATTATGCTAACGGTTTTCATTGGTGGAGCTATCTTTTTCGTTACCGGATATTTTGCTCAAGCCTTATTCCCGGATGTTTCGAATTTCAAAAATACCGATGATACCTTACCTGAAATTGCATTATATGTTGGCGGTACTCTTTTTAAACTATTCCTTCTTGCAGGTGCCTTTGCGGCAACGGCAGCCTCCGGACTTGCTTCCCATGCAAGTGTTTCGAGACTTTTATACGTGATGGGGCGTAATGGGTCCCTGCCGAGAAAACTATTTGGTTATGTACATCCTAAATTCCGGACGCCTGCGTTTAACGTCGTTTTTGTTGGTGCGGTTTCCATGCTCGCCATCTCCCCAAGCTTGGAGTTAGTTTCTTCGGTCATTAATTTTGGAGCGTTGATTGCGTTTACCTTTGTTAACTTATCGGTCATAGCCCATTTTGTCTTTAAGCAAAAGAGATATAAAACGGCAAAGGATCTTTTCACTTATTTAATCATGCCGTTAATCGGTGCTGGCTTAACGGGGATTTTATGGTCAAACCTTCATGCAGATGCACTTATTGGAGGAGTTGTTTGGACACTGATTGGGGTACTTTATTTACTCTATCAAACCAAAATTCGTAAAAACGATATTGCCGTTTTAGACTTTGAAGAAGCAGGATAATGTGGGAAGGCAGACCTATATAGTCCATCTCCTATATGAGAATACTAAGCCGCTTGGATTAACCAATTCCAAGCGGCTTTTAGTATTATAGGCATTTTAAATAATTAAATAACATTGTTGATTGGAGCGGAAATCAACTACCATGTTTACATTGCCATTTCTATAAATCTTTTACCTTTTTGTAAACATTTTTAACTGTTTCGATACCAATGATTTTCTAAAATTGATTATGATTACCTTGTGGAAAAAAATAATCGAAAGTAGGGATTTTCATGGTAAATGCTTCATTGAAGAAAGGTTCATTTTTGACAGCTTTAGTAACGGCGTTGCTCCTCATGTTCTCTTCCTTCTTTAGCCCGATTGCTGAGGCAGCACAGACGAAAGGACAAAAAGTTGTATCCTATGCCCAAAAATATGAAGGAAGTCCTTTCAAATATGGCGGCACCACTCCAAAAGGATTTGATGCTTCAGGTTACACTCAGTTTGTTTATGAAAATGCTATAAATACTAAGATTCCAAGAACAAGTGCCGATCAATATAAAGTTGGTAAAAGCGTTACATTGAGCCAATTACAGCCTGGTGACCTCGTATTCTATAAAACAAATGGAAAAACGGTTTCCTTTGTTGCTATTTATATCGGTAATCAAAAATTCATTGGTGCTACCTCTAATGGTGTAAAGATTCAGTCGATGAAGCTATCTTATTGGAAAGATAAATATGTTGGCGCTAAGAGAATCATCAAATAACCCGCTTCTGATTAAGTTGATGAAAAAGTTGCAAAAAAAGTGGAAGGATTTTTTCTACTATGTCGTAATAGTATTTCTATGCATTCTTGGTGTAAATTCCCTCTTTTATTTCATCGTTCGTTTATTCATTCGTGATTATTAAAAAGGCTTGGGGGTTTCCCCAGCCTTTTTAAACCTTCATTAAAATGTCCCGGGATCAGAGAATATTCTCCATCCGGTCTCTGTTTTTTGGAATCCGATATGGACCACTTCGTACGAGTAACTGTCTCCTAGTGGAACTTTTATATCAAACTCCTTTTCTTCCCCATTATCTTTTTTCTGTACTACTTTTGCTAAATCATAATTTAACATTGATCCCCCGTCGGCATTTGGCTGGACGAGCTTCCTATCGTGTTCTAGAATTTTTGCTTTTTTCATAAAGGTATCGATTGCATCTAATGTATATGAAGTGGATAAATAATTAAGCAACTTTAATTTCGTGTCTAAATCAGACCCTAGAAAACGGTATTCCGAATCACTTAGATGGATGGGCTCGATTATCCCATCTTTCATTTTTCCGCCGCTCATCACATACTGATATTTCATCGCTGCATTCTTTGCGATCTGAATGACATTTTCATTTTCAAGGCTGTAATATTCCTGGTATTCGGGTCCGATTTTTACACTTGTAATGATTTGTTCCCTGTTGGAAATAGCTGTTTGAATGAGCTTATTCCCATCATCGCTCAATTCTTTTCCTCTTCTTATAAAATAAAGATGGTTTTTCGTTTCTCCAATTTTCACTAATTCAGAATCCTTGATCCCTCCTGACATGTCCTTTGTAAAAATCTCGAAGGTAAATAAACATTTTTGCCGCCTTTGATCAGGAGAAAATAACACTGAAACGATATCGCTGTTATTTTCGTCATGGCCGCCTTTCGTTGTAATGTAAGGAGCAAGATTACTTGGAACACGAAAGGAAAGATTCGGATCATGATATTCAAACAAAACCGAAGAGTCTTTATTTTTTTCCAGCTTTTCAACAATTTGATCCTTTAATTTCAAAAAAGAGCTATAAGACGGAACAACAGTATGAAGCTTTATTCCTTTTTCCAGTGCCGTTAAAGCCAGCTCCGGGTGATTTGCCTTTAAATGGGCATCGGCTAAATAATACCAATAATAAGCGGCATCCGGAACCTCTGCTGTTCGATGTTCATAATAATCAATCACCTTATGAAAATAGCTGGGTTCATGTTCTTTATCCACTTCAAAGCCGTTCCCATCCCATTTTAATAGCTGCACCTTATAAACATCCGCAAGATCACGCTGCCAAATGACAAGTCTTGTCAATGAATCATTTTTAAACTGAAGGGCTTCCAATTCGTGGTAGTTTAACTTCTGTATCTTTTTAAGTTTTTTGTTATTCCAGGAATAAATTTCTAATATATTACCCAAAGAAACTCCATCCTGCCAACCAATTAATAGGTCCTTTTGTTGATCCTCCGTTACATCGGCGGAATTGGCCCAGTTAACCGCGTAACCGGTTCCTTTTTTTATAAAAACTTTTGCCCAATCCTTATTTTCTTTTTTTAATACAAAAAAGCCAACCTGGTCTTTGCTGCTGGTTGAACTATAAAAAACAACAATTTCGTTTTTCCCATCCCCATCTAAATCAACAGGCTGCACCGGGTCAGCCCCTACAGGACCATTCGGCACTGAAAAAGTAGTTCCCTTTGGCAGATACTTTGCAGCGGTTGCCACAACATTATCATCATGCTCCGTTTCAAATGCTTTCACGTACTTTGGAACCTGTATAAGACTTTCAGGTTCGGGAAAAAGATTACAGCCACTAAGCATGATCATACCGATTGCAGGAACAACCCATTTTCTCATTTGGCTTCCAAACATAACCTTCTCCTCTTAATCTATTGAATTGGCAGACGAATCTCTGCTGTAGTCCCGTTCCCATTCTTACTATTCAAAGAAAATTTCCCGTGATGCGCTTTAATAATCTCATCGACAATTGCCAATCCGATGCCGCTTCCAGCTCCTTTGGATTTCCCTTTATAAAATTTGTTTTTCACCAGCTGTAATTCCTCTTTAGTGATTCCACTACCTGAATCGATGACCTGAATTACCGCTTCCTCTCCTATGCTCATTAGTACGACAACAATTTTACCGCCATAAGGGGTGAACTTAAAAGCATTATCCAAAAGATTCATCAATACCTGCTTTAAACGATTATGATCTACAAGAACGGGAACAAGACTTTCATCTAAGTGTCCTGAAAGGTGAATCCCTTGTCTCTCAGCCCTTGGAGCTAATTGATGAATCACCTGTTGGATAAAAGTTGGCAATGCGACTTTTTCAATCACCAATGGCAGTTTACCTGAAGATAAACTCGAGAAATCAAGTAAGTCACCAAGTAAATGATTAAGCCGGTCACTTTCAGTTGAAATAATCTCAAGACCGTTGCGGAAGAAATCGTCTTCTGTCATGGAATTAAGCGTAACCGCCCAGCCCTTGATGGAGGTCAAGGGCGTTCGAAGTTCATGTGAAACAGAAGCGATAAATTCATTTTTTAATTGCTCATGCTTCTCAATCTGCATTGCCATATAGTTTAATGTGTCTGCAAGCTTGCCAATTTCATCTTCATTCTCCTTTTTGACTCTGGTAGATAACTTCCCGGAAGCCATTTGTTCCGCAGCCTTCGTAATAACACTAATTGGCTTTGTAATGGTGTTTGCAAGGAAAAAGCTGATGATGGCTGCCGTAAGGATAACAATCCCTCCAAATGATAAAAGGATGAGCATATTTTTGGTAAAAACGTGATTTAACCGTTCCATCGAGGTAGTAAAGCGAATCGCCCCTATAACCGTATTTCCCCGCTTTAACGGCTGTGTTACAAATAAGATCCGTTCTCCGGCTGCTTTCGTATCTAGATAGCCGGTAACACCGGTAATCGCCATTTTTACATCCTCATATTCGGATATGTTTTTTTGCTTATTATCATGGGTATCAGCAATTACATTTCCATTAGGATCCATTAATTGAACCTCAGCCGATACCAGGAATCGATATTGATCCAATAATCTCCCCGGGTCGTTCAGCAATTGGTTGTCAATTAATTCCTGCTCATAATAGGATGAAAACAATATTCCTTGGTCGCGCAATGTTTGCTTGATTCCATCTAGATAATAAACTCTTAAGGCGAAAAGAATGATCGCTTCAAATAAGGCAACACTAAAGATGATCAGGATTAAATAACTCCAAACCACTCTCCGTTTAATTCCCTTTTTCATTTATTTATCTCACTATTTTGAAAGGAATAACCAAAACCCCAGATGGTTTTTAAAAACAAAGGCTGAGACGGGTCATCTTCAATTTTCTCTCTTAATCTGCGAATATGTACATCTACTGTTTTTGGGTCGCCAAAATAATTCTGCCCCCAAATTTCATCTAATAGCTGATTTCTTGAGAGCGGCTCATTAAACCGCTCAAAAAATAGTCTAATTAATTGAAATTCTCTTGCGGTTAATTTGACCAATTGTCCATTTTTATACAGGCGCTGTGTTTTCATTTCGAAATGAAAAGGTCCAGCTTTGATGACCGGTTCAGGCTGTTTAGGTACGGTTTGATTTGTTCTTCTTAAAACTGACCGAATTCTTGCCACTAACTCCAGTGGGTTAAATGGCTTTACAATATAATCATCCGCGCCGAGTTCCAAGCCCATAATCTTTTCCATATCTTGTCCGCGGGCAGAAACTATTACAATTGGAAGTCTGGGATGAGTTTCCCTGATTTTACTGCAGAGTTCAAATCCGTCCATATCAGGCAGCATAATATCTAAAAGAACTAAAGAAGGAGTTCGATTATTTACAAGTGCTAACGCCTCTTTTCCTTCCCCTGCTTCCATTACCTCAAAATTTGAGCGCTGTAAATTAAATAAAATTAGTTTCCGAATCGGGATTTCATCTTCCACCACTAAAATTTTTCCTTCTGACATCGTATAAACCTCACAATTTACAATTTTATCTTCTTCTATAATTTTACATAACAGGTAAAACTAAGCAACGGTTATTTCTTTTTATTATAAAAAAATAACCTTCGCGGCAGCGAGGGTTATTATCATGTTAAGGTTTAATTGTAGAATTTTATTCTTTTATCCAGCTTTTTCGGCATTACTTATCTCCTTCATTAAAATTTTTAATTGTTTGATGGCTCTATGCTGGGTTGTTTTCACTTTACTTTCCTTCCAGCCTAATACTTTAGCGGTTTCATAAATTGAAAGCTCCTGAAGGAACCGGAGAATGATTACGCTTTTTTGGTCTAAGGTGCACTGTTCAAGACATTTGAACATATTTTGTGTATCCTCTTTTTGAAATGCAGACTCTTCCGGTGAAATCGATTCATCCTTGATTTGTTGTTCCCAAGAATCAAATTGATCGACGATCCGCTGTTTCCAGCCTTTATGTTTTCGAAAGGAATCAATGGCCACATTTCTGGCAATTGCAAAAAGCCATGTTTTTTCACTGCTATCGCCCTTAAATTGCCGGTAGGCCTTCAATACCCGTATATAGACTTCTTGAACAAGATCTTCTGCTTGTTCGCGATTATGAACCATATAATATAGAAAATTAAAAACATCTTGATGATATTTTTTATATAAATGATTAAAGACTTCTTCCAATTCATGCTCACACTCCTAACACCATTCAACCTGCGGCAAAGGATACATCTTCGGCTTTAAAATTCTTAAATTCATATCCCCTACAAATCATACTTTTTTTTCCAGGAAAAAGGGTTACAATCCGGTAAAATCTTTTCTTCGACTATGTTACCAATTTGTAACCTTTTCGATAGCCTCATTTTCTCGAAAATACCGGCAGAATTATGCAATTTATCTAGAATTCCAGAATTGCATTATTCCAAATTCATTCAGAATCTAGTACTATAGAAGGAAGGTATGTTTTTACGAACAAACGAGAAAATTCACTTACTGAAAGAACTGGAGAATTACATGAAGAAACATAAACTTGTAATTTTATACTTTGTCTTAAGTTTCATTTGGATATATGGAACAAATTTTTTAGTTGAACAGTATCTCCCCACTCATTTAATTTGGATTTTTGAACGGTTAAAAGAAATCTTTTATGTGATTGTTACCGGTGGAGCAATTTATTTCTTTATCGGTAAAAATGAAGAATTGAATGCTTCCAAAGAGGATGAAAAACGTCTATCCACTTTGATCAATTCGATGGTTGATTTCGTCAACTTTAAGGATGGGGAAGGAAGATGGATTGAAGCAAATAATTTTGGATTAAGGCTATTCCAGCTTGAAAATATTGATTATCGGGGTAAAAAGGACTCTGAATTAGCATCCTACTCAGATTATTATGCTGATGCCCTTAGGTATTGTGAGGTGTCTGATGAAGAGACATGGAAAAATGGAATCGTGACTCGGTGCGAAGAAATGATCCCAATCCCCGATGGCTCTACCAAAACATTTGACACAATCAAAGTCCCTCTGTTTAATCCTGATGGATCAAGACAGGGCCTCGTGATTATTGGCCGAGATATTACCGAGAAAAAAGATATGGCCAAAAGACTGGCAGAAAGCCAGCAGCAATACAAATCATTGTTTGAATACAGCCCGGACATTGTTTATATGATGGACTTAAATGGAGTCATTTCAAATTTGAATCCACAATTTGAAATAATTACCGGCTATAAAAGAGATGAAATGATTGGTAAAAATGTGAAAAACTTATTACCGAAACGCTTTCGCCATCATCTAAAGGAATTTATCTCGACCGTCGTGGATGATAGTACGCCAATCATTTATGAATTAAACATCCTCCATGCGGACGGGCATTCGATTACCTTACAAACTACCTCACTTCCCATTGTTATTAATGGTGAAATAACAGGGATAATTGGTTATGGAAGAGATGTAACAGGATTGAGACAAACAGAGGAACGGCTGAGAAGGACTGAAAAACTTTCTGTCGTCGGGGAATTATCCGCAAGTGTCGCTCATGAAATTCGTAACCCGCTGACCTCTTTGAAGGGCTTTGTTCAACTTTTACAAGTGGAGGACCAAAAGCATCAATTTTATTACAAAATCATGCTTGATGAACTTGATCGAATCAACCATATTGTTGGTGAACTGTTGCTATTGGCAAAACCGCAGGTACTAAAATATACAACTGCTGATATCCAAAAAATCATGTTTGATGTCATTTCGTTATTAAATACAGAAGCAAGTCTTTACAATGTGCAAATAGAATCAACATTTCCTGAAAAAGAAACCCTCATGGAATGTGAACCAAACCAGCTTAAACAATTGTTTATTAATGTCATCAAAAATGCAATTGAAGCTTCACAAAACGGCGGTACGATTCTGGTAGGTATTGAAAAAATCGAGCAGGAGCAGATCACAATAAAAGTGAAAGATAATGGCTGCGGGATCACGAAGGAAAGATTAGCCAAAATTGGTGAGCCGTTTTACTCCTCCAAAGAAAAAGGCACTGGATTAGGATTGACGGTCAGCTTCAAGATTGTCCAATCACATAAGGGAACCATTACATTTGAAAGTCAAAAAAATGAAGGAACATTAGTTACCATTGTTCTGCCCCATAATCCCAAAAAGGCCGGAACAACAAAACGCTCACAAATTGCAAAATCATAAAATTCAATTCAAAACAGCCATTATTGACAATAAATGGCTGTTTTTCAATTTGCCGTTTGATCTGATTTTTTCTTCCTATTTCGAAAAAATGCGATCACTAGCAAAGCACTTGGAATGATAATTTGAAAGGGCCAATGTAAATATATTGGAACAATCATCAACCCTTCTGTAATATGTTCTGCATATGTAGAGGCAATGGTAACGGATGCAAATAGGATCAGTAATCCAATTGGATAACTTAATTTCTGATGGCTTGTAAATCTGAAAAGATCAGCGGCCCCGGTTACTGCTGCATAGGTAAAGAGTGATATTTTAAAAAAGCCGCCAATCACCAAATAGAGCATAAATAAAACATCAAGCCGTTCAATAAAGTTAGCCAATTGAATTTTTCCCACTGTTGTTAACAGCGGAAAGTTTGACCTTGTGAACAACTCCGTGCCAATGGTTGCGATATTAATCACGGTTGTAATCATAATATTAATCCCGCTTAAGATCATTCCACCCATACAAACGAGTTTTATCTTTTTTGGTTCTTTAATATATGGCAAGAACATGGTAAATACAATCATTTCACCAAAAGGAAACGTAATGGTTTCTCCCAGAAATGTTTTTATGACCGGCTTCCATCCATTTTCTAGAATAGGTTTAAGATAATCCATGTGAATTAACCCCGAAAAAATGATAAGGAGGAACCCTGTAATGGCCATTATATAGATAATGCCGAAATATAGTTGGCCCACTCTTGCAATTACCTCAAAGCCTTTATGAATCCCATAAATAATGGTGAGAATCATCAAAGAATTAATGATAAACAAAGGCGTATCGGTGTAAATCGTGGTCGTAAGCAATTCACCAAAATCCCGCAATACCCTTGCAGCACAATAGCAAAAATAGATAATATAGAGGACCCCGATCACACGCCCAAGCCATTTTCCGATTATGATTTGCATATAATTCGTTAAGGGTAAATCGGGATAATAAAGATACAGGCGGTAGTAAATGACGAAGACTAATAAACCGCCTGAAAGTCCGAATAAAATGGAAATCCATGCATCCTGCTTAGCCCCTGTACCTAGACCAACGAGAATCGCACTGCCCATTTCAAATAAGACCACCAGAACAAACATTTGCGACGCGTTTATTTTTACCTTTTCCATCTACTACATTTCCCCTTTGCGAAGGGTTATTTAACAAGATCCACCCAAAATGGTTTTGTCCGGATTCCTTCACGTCGGATAAATGAATCCACCTTGACATGTACTTCAAGATTTGCAAATTGATTGTTCCAGTCCCCTTTAATTTTACTCCACTGTAACGGATAACGACGGTGAATCACTTCCCCAAATCCAAAAATGTCACTTTTATGCTTCTGAACAGCCCTTATGGAAGATTCCACTTGCTTTTTAATTTCTTTTTCAACCTCTTGATTAATTTTGTTTATTACTTCTGGTTTCGTTAAATCGATTGCAAGATTCGCTTCACTGATCCAGCCTTCATTCTCAAGTTTTACATTAATTACAGGCCTGCCATTCTTAAATACTGCCGATACATTCGTTTTTGACCGAATCGGGGCATAAGATATGGCTCCCTTCTTTCCATTCATCTTGAGATTGATATCCGTACTTTTCACTTTATTTAAAATCCATACAACTCCGCGAGCATTTTTATTTTCAACCCATCCCGTTAATTTCCCTCCCTTAAATATACCGATCCCATTTGCAGCCGGAATTCCTTCCGCGTTGGTTTTTTGCAATGCATCCGCTTTTCCGATGTCCTCTTTATTCCCAACTAACTTAAATCCATTTGCAATCGGCTGCTTCCCATTGCTTACAAGCCCATTAAGAAAATCATCGATACTGACACTCATATTTTCACCTAGCATTTTTCCAGTGATTTTTATTTCTTTTGTAATCTTATTTACAGGAAGTTTATCTAAAAAAGAAAGGGTTGAAAGCAGTTCTCTAGCGCTTGAATTCCTGGCCACCACCAAATCAGTAGTAGTTCGAAATTCCGGATCACGATCTAAAGCATCCATCACATCTAATATATCTTTTCTCGCCACTTCCTCACTGACAACCACCAAATTTGTGTGGGCATAATAAAGCCTCCGCGATATTCTTTTTGTAGCATCTCTAGCTGCCTCCGTTATCGTATCCCCTGAACTTTTGTAGACTGCAATTGGTAGTCCTTGACCCCCACCCGATTGTCCCAATCCAACATTTCCTGGATTAACGACTTGAAAGGAAACATCATACCTTTTGGTTCCTCCCTTATCAATTCCCAGGGCCATCACGAAAGCAAGGTCCGTTAATTCTTTTTGGTTCCAGCAAGCACTTAGAATAGGGGTCACTAGAAACACAATTAAAAAAGCGATTAAGCATTTTTTCATCACTGCTCACCTTTAGAAGACGAATCATCTTTTTGATTGGGTGGCCCAGGCTTTTGGTTTTCACCTGATCGAACTAAATTCCCCTTACTCATAAACATCGGTCTATTTTTCATTGCCCAGATTGGAAAGCGAACAAACACATCCTGCTGATTTTGGATATTAAATGGTGCTAATGGCTGCATATACGGAAGCCCGAAAGAGCGCAGTGAACATAAATGAATACTCATAAACATGAGTCCTAACATAATACCGTAAAAGCCTAAAATCGAAGAAAGGCCCATTAATACAAAACGGATCATTCTGGCTGCAATCGCCATCGCAAAGCTTGGAGTGGAAAAATTAGCAATCGCTGTAATCGAAACCACGATAACCATTACAGGTGAAACAAAGCCCGCTTGAACAGCCGCCTGTCCGATTACAAGTGCTCCTACAATTGAGACAGCCTGCCCCACCGCTCTTGGCAATCGTAAGCCTGCTTCCCGCAATATTTCAAAGGTCACTTCCATAATCAAGGCCTCTACAAATGCAGGAAAGGGAACATTCTCCCGCTGGGCTGCAATGGCAATGGCCATTGTAGTCGGAATCATCTCCTGATGAAAAGTTGTAGCGGCAATGTAAATCGCAGGACCCATTAAAGCAATAAAAAAGGCCATTATTCTTAAGAAGCGAATACCTGTTGAAATATCAAATCGTGAATAATAATCATCCGGCGCCTGAAAAAATTGAATAAAGAGCGCTGGTACGGTTAGGACAAAAGGTGTTCCGTCTACAATGAGAGCAACCCTGCCTTCGAGAACATGTGAAGACACCACATCTGGTCTTTCTGAATGATAAGTAGTTGGAAAAGATGTCCACGATTGGTCCTCAATCAATTGTTCGATATAACCGGAACCCAAAATTGAGTCCATATTAATTCGATTTAGTCGGTCTTTTACTTCTTTTACAATTTTTTCGTTCGCTATTCCTTTCACATACACAATGGCAATGTCAGTTTGGGAAACTGTCCCGATTTTCATGGATTCAACCCATAAGTTAGGACTCTTAATCCTTCTTCGTATTAAAGCCGTATTAGTCCGAAGAGTTTCCGTAAATGAATCTTTTGGGCCACGGATGGATAATTGGGTAGAAGGTTCTGATATTGCCCGCTTTTCCCATCCTTTTGTATCAACAGTAATGGACCGATTATATCCATTTATAAAAAAAACCGTATTTCCGGAAAGAAGAGAATCAAAAACCTGATTCCAATTCTCAATAATTTGAAGATTCCCTAAACCGGTTGCTTTTTCAGTCATCCATTGAAAAAAATCTTCAAGTCCCTCTCTTGGTTCATCTGTCACCATTTCCAGAAAAAATTCACTGATCATTTGATTATCAGCTAAACCGTCGATATAGACGGTTATTCCTTTATGCCCGAAAAAAGAAAATTCACGCATATTAACATCCGTACTATATCCAAACTCCGCTTTGATTCGATTTATATTTTCTTTATAGTCTCTTAGAATCGCCAAATTTTCCGGTTTACCTGGATCTTGCTGTTGCCTGTGATTATCATTTTGCCGATTTTTTTGTTTCTTTTTTAACAAATTAGTTAATATTGACACAAATCCCGCCTCACTTAAGAAATTACCAACATAATTTCTTTATTACTGGATAGATTGCCCAAAACTCTCCAATTTATCCAGATCCTATATTGAATAATGTTTTAACCTAAACAAAGAATAATAACAAGCCAAAATTTGTAGGTGAAACTCCTTGAAAGTTCTTTTTGTAACGTTTTTATTAGCTTTTTTGTTATTTTCTCTCATTATGTTAATTGATTTTGTTATGGGAATAACCAATCATAATCTTCTCTGGAAAGCTTTAAATCCATTTAGAGTCATGGAACCAGCTGAATACTTTATCGTTGCTGTTTTTCTTTTCTTCTTTATAACCGATTTCATCAGAGACTACTTAAAAAAGAAAATGCCTTCCCAATAAGGATTATGGTAAATATAAAAGCCCGTCAATTTTGGCGGGCTTTACTGATCCAGGCTTGTTTTCTGTTCGTCTTTAATTTTTTTCTTTTTCCAAAAAGACAGTCTACTTAGCCAAGAATATTCTTTTGGTCCATACAAATATCGATTCCAGAAAAAATTGATCGACTCTTCAAGTATAATTAAAAAAACTATCAGCGCTGGTACAAACCAAAGCCACATTCCAAAATCCCCTTTATTACTGGATAAATTATCCTATTCTAGAATGATAGTAAGAATACCTTTATTTTCTTCCTATCAATGCCAATTTGTAGACAAAAATACTATTTCTAATGTATTTTTATTTTGATAGGCGAAAATTTGAGGAGGGATTTGGATGGAATACCGGCGTTTAGGGAAAACAGGTTTGAAGGTAAGTGAAATTAGCCTGGGAAGTTGGCTTACATATGGAGGATATGTGGAGGAGCAAAATGCAACCGCTTCAATTGATAAAGCTTATGACCTAGGAATCAACTTTTTTGATACAGCTAATGTTTATATGCGCGGGGAAGCTGAAGTTGTTGTTGGAAAAGCATTAAATAAATACGCACGTGATTCCTATGTACTTGCCACCAAGGTTTTTTGGCCGATGGGTGATGGACCAAACGACCATGGTCTTTCACGTAAACATGTAATAGAACAATGTAACGCAAGCCTTAAACGTCTGAACACAGAATATGTTGACATTTATTATTGTCACCGTTTTGATCCCGAAACACCTCTAGAGGAAACATTGCGAGCACTTGATGATCTTGTTCGTCAAGGAAAGGTACTTTATGTTGGTGTAAGCGAATGGACGGCAGAACAAATTACAGAAGCTGTTCATCTTGCCGATAAAAAGCTGCTCGATCGCATTGTCGTAAACCAACCGCAATATAGTATGCTTGAGCGTTATATTGAGAAAGAGGTCCTTCCGGTAAGTGAAAAACATGGAATTGGTCAAGTTGTTTGGTCGCCGCTTGCTCAGGGCGTGTTGACAGGTAAATATCAAAAAGGCGGACAAATTCCTGCAGGAAGCCGCGCTGCACAAGAGAAATTTAAAAGTTTATTTGGATTATTAACAGATGCAAATTTAGATAAAGTCGAGAAACTAAAAGAAGTGGCTGCAGATAACGAGATTTCCCTTCCGACACTTGCATTAGCTTGGATTTTAAGACAGCCAAACGTAGCAAGTGCACTCGTTGGAGCCAGCCGTCCAGAACAGGTAGAAGAAAATGTTAAAGCCTCCGGTGTAAAACTTAACGATGAGACACTTGCGAGAATTGAAGATATTTTAAGATAGTAAAAAAGGATGCTCAGAGCATCCTTTTTTAGACTTTTTCAATACCAGCCACTCTTGTTTTTATATAAACCTTATTACCTGCTGTAAAAAAGAAAAGACTTCCCAACGTAATAACAGCAATCATCCAAAACATAACTTGACCATGAACATGACTTAATAGATATCCTCCAACAACCGGACCTAGAAAATTTCCAATTTTTCTAAATTGCCCTGCTCCAAAATACGTTCCTCGTAAATGTTCTGGGGCCAGGTGATCAATGAGAATGCTGCTCGAAGGAAAAATCAAAATTTCTCCCAAGGTTAAAAGAATGATCGAAATAACAGCCGTTACCCAACCAGATACAAAACTAAAACTAAACAGCCCCGCAGCCATAAAAATAGAACCAGCAAGCATGGCCTGCATTGGCTTAAATTTTTCTGCTAAATGACTAATCGGCATCTGAAGGACAACAACCATAACCGCATTAATCGTAAGCAGAACAGAAAAAATCACCACACCATTTTGCATCTTTGCCTCCAGATACTGCGGCAGATTCGAATCCAGCTGAACATACCCAATGTTTACTAAAATACTGCCCAAAATTAAAAACATGAGGGCCTGATCCTTTCGGATAATCCTAAGTGCATCAATAAAAGATACCGATTTTTTGCTTTCCTCCGGTTGATGAATAACCAATCTTTGCATAAAGAGAAACAAAACTATTGCATACAATAAGTAGGTTGTACCAGTTACGGCAAATGACATTTTAGCGGATGTAACCGCTAAATAGGCCCCAACTAGTGGTCCAACGGAGGCCCCAATATTGATAGCGGTATAACGAAGCGAATAGGCTTTCATCCGATTTTTCTTATCGGTCATATCAGCCATTAATGCCTGTGAGGTTGGTTCAAAGAATGAATTACAAAGTCCATTCAAAGCATTTAAAAGGATAAACCACCCCTGACTGTTGGCAATGGTAAAACCGTAGTAAACAATTGCTAATATAAATAAAGATAATAGCATGACTTTTTTTCGCCCGTATCTGTCGGAAAGATGACCACCGATAAATCCCCCAACGGTTGCCATAAGCGGACTCATTCCGACTGTCAAACCGATAATAACAGGAGGAAGATCCATATTACGTGATAAGTAGATGGATAGAAACGGCAGCGTCATAAAAGCTGATCCTCTTGCCAAAACAGTCCCGATTAATAAAACCCAAACAATCGTATGAAATTGTCCAAGATAATTTTTAATTTTATGCATAAAATTCCTCACTTTATGTATTTTCCTATATTAGTAAATCAATTTGGGTGGGAAAAGTAAAGAAAAAAAAGACCTTAAGTGGCCTTTTAACATTATTCAATCCATTTATATAATGTTATATCATGATAAACGGGATCAAATAGCTCATTTGAATGAAAGGTTTTTAGTTTTTTAATTTTTCCATCCAGGTCAACTCCTTGAGCCTTAAATCCCTCTACGACTTTATCCGTCAAAAGTACGGTCTTTCCATGATAATATTTGGCGTCTAGTTTAAACCACTGATAGGTTTCAATTCTTTTGTGGAAATAGGGAGCCTGCAAGTATTGAAGTACCCGAGTTTCTTCCCAAGTATAAAGAATGACCGATTCGTTTAAATGCTGAATATAATCATTCATTTGATAAACAGCGGGTTTTTCTGAAGCTTGTACTTTTAGGAGTTTCACATCCCGATTGACCTGAAAGAGCAAAATGAGCACAACCACACCAATAATAATGGCAGAAGGCTTTTTTAAAAAGAGCTTGAGCATAACAAACAGAATGAACATTAGAACAATCGGCAGTACATGTCTTGCCTTTTCAATGTTCTGAGCCAGCAATGCCCAAAGGAAATAACTAGAAAATAACCAATATAACAGGGTATTAGTCGGCTGATTTTTTTTTATTCTTTGAAAAAGGATGATTCCTATAAGGATGAAAAAAAGAATGGCTGTAAGCCACGATTCCGCAAAGGTCCCTGTCCAAAGAATATTTTTCCATATAAACAGGTACACTCGTTCAAAAAAGCTAATATGATCAGTTTCGATTGCCCCTCCCCAATCGGTGAAATGACCGCTTGTAAATGCTAAAGAGAGTTTAATAAACCCTTTTAGACTTCCCTCAGAAAGAATCAGGCCAATCACCCAAATAAGTTGCAAAATGGCGCCCCATATTGAATAGTATAAAATCTTTTTGATTGGAATTTTGTCGTTTTTCACTTTCAAATAAAATAGATAGAATAAGCCAATTGCAAAGGGCAAATAGGAGAGCCGAATTCCAAGTAAAAGACTTAAAAGGGCAAGAGGCACCAGCATAACCCAATTATATTTTGAATTAATTGCATGCTCTAGTCCCCAAACATACCACCACATGGCTGCAAGCGCTGGCCCCTCGGACATCGGCTGATTGACAGTGATGACGCAATAGCTTGTCGTATACATCACGGAAGTTACTAAAAAAGAGTAGGGCCTGCTAATTCTTTTTCGCAACAATCGATATAGCGGAAAAAGCGCACTCGCATAAAAAAGAATGGCAAATGCGGTAAGTGCCTGAGAGGGCTGGCTTACAACCAGATGTAGGAGTTTGCCGCCTAAAATAAAAAAAGGATATCCCGGGAAGTGCGGCTGCATCTCCATAAGATCGAAGCGCTGAACAGCCAAGGAAAAATCGACCTGGTCCCAGGAAGAAACGAACGGGTTTATATAAATCAATTGGGATAGGAAAACAATGAAAATGGAGATGATCCCAAGCCATTCTAATAATGTCAATTTAAAAACTAAGTTTTTCATATTTCACCGCCCATTCCATGAAAAAGTACAAGGCTAACAGCCTTGTACTTTTATAATCAATCTTATTTAGCTTGCGGTTTTAGAATTTTAGCTTTTTCAGCTTCTTCATTCTTTTTGACCGATTTAACCGATTTCGAAGAAGTCAGCAGATAGATTGCTGCAAAATATCCGATGTACGCAATTACTTCCTCAATCGAAGGCATAGAGGAATAGCCAAATAACGCCTTCAGGAATACACCCACATCCCCAGATAAGAGCGGTGCATGGCCGGTATCACGAAGGTAGTGGCTCGCATCAATTGGGTGCTCCGGCAATAACCATGTCAAATCATACACATGGGGCATTACACTGCCAATGATATTTAGATCCTGCATCATTGAAATCGCTTGAACGAGCAAACCAGCTGAAATTAGAATAATGAAACCGCCAGTAAATTTAAAAAAGGTACTTAGAGGAACTCTCATCGTTCCTTTGAAGAAGAAATACGATACAATCGCTGCAATCACAACACCCGTGATGGCACCCCAGCCCTGCATGGCCGCACCAATATTCCCCCCCGTAATCGCAGCAAAGAAGAATACCGTTTCAACGCCTTCACGAAGAACTACGAGAAAGGAGTGAATCACCATTCCAACCACATTCCCTGTCGAGATAAATTGATTCATTTTACCTTCCATGTTGCCTTTTAAGTTTCGGCTATGGCTCGCCATCCAAAAGACCATTTGCGTTAATAGCACAGTCGAGACAAGCATAATCCCTATTTTCAAATACATTTCGCTTCCCATTGCAGCAAATCCGGTAAATACGATCTGGAATAGAAGCGCCACCCCGACACTAGCCAACACAGCAAGACCTGCGCCGAGCCATACAAATTTTACATATTTCTTTTGATTTACCCTGCTTAAATACGTAGTAATAATCCCTACGATTAACAGAGCCTCTAAAACTTCACGGAATGTAATTAACAGTGACTGTATCTCCATTGCCGATTCTCCTCCAGCTTGCGATATTCTCTTCTATCTTTGTTTTCTTCTTCTCATAACCGTAACGATGACAACAATTAAAACCGCAACAATTAAGATAATTGGAATCCAATTTCGAATATTGGAAATATCCGTCCAATTGTTTTTAGCTGCCGCTGATTCTTTTTCTGTTGCGCTTTCCGAAAAATGTCCTACTTCTAAACTTTTTATTTTAAATTCTGTTTTTAAGGTATCTAAAATTTCGTTTTCATTTTTTTTGAAGGAATCAATACTCGCTTCCTTTTTTCCTACTCCGAATAATCCTGGATTTCCTAATGATTCGAGTGCCTGATCAAAGTCTTTTCGTATTTTCTTGTCATTTTCCGGATGCTCAGCCTCTACTATTGGAGAGAGGGCATCATATGTAGCATGAGCTTTGGCAAGAAGCCTTTTCGTTGTGTCATATTCAGAAAAATTCTTTTCAATACTCTCAAGCCGTCTTGCGATATTTAACACAAGCAACTTTTTCATATTCCTTATCGCTGCTTTTTTATCCTGATCATCAAGGTTCGCCAATATCAACTTAGATGGCTCAGGACCCATATGCATATCGACTTCTTCTTTAACCGTTTCATAAAGTTTTTTAGCAGAAGCATAGTTGGGAGGGTTCTCATCGAGTTTGACTAACATTTGCTTATAAACTTCTGCAACCTTTTCCTCATTGGGGTCACCATATGAATAAGCGTATACACCCTTCTGCGGCAGGCATGTAATCAACAGTACAAAACAAAATATAAAAACCGAAAATCTTTTCATCCAAACGTTCCCTCCTACATCCTTAATGATAATGATTATCATCATCGTTGTCAATGTAACCTTCATAATTTTCACATATTTATCATAATTACCTTAGTGAATTATTTATTATACTTTTTCGCTTACCTGTACCATCTCAACTTGTTGGTTTTGATTTACTTTTTTAACTGGCCTTCTCATTTCTTTTAAAATAGCTGGCAAAACCGAAGTCATATACTTTTTAAATTTGATAAACGACTCCCCTGTATTTCGGACTTGATAACGAATCGGGATTTCCTTCATTCGGAATCCCTTTCGAATCAGATTAAGCGTTACAACCTGGGCATAGTTATAATCATGAATGATTTCCGCTTCCTTCATGGCATTTCTTGAAAAAGCCCGCATACCGGATTGGCCATCGTAAATCCATCTTCTTAATAACAGAGCCTGCAGCAAGGTGAAACAATAGTTTCCTAACCTGCGATTCCATTTCATTCCGTTAATGGTACCAAGAAAACGAGATCCCATTACATAATCAGCTGTGCCATTAAAGATTGGTTCGACCAGATCCGGGATTTGGTCGGCTGGATATTCGTTATCAGCATCAATCATCACCCCAATGTCAGCCCCATATGAAACGCATAGTTCCAACCCTTTTCGTACAGCAGCTCCCAATCCCTGATTGAACGCAAAGCTGTGAATATAATTGGCGCCTGCATTTCTTGCGACCTCTACTGTGTTATCATTTGAACCATCATTAATGACTAAAACCTCAACATTGATATTTTGATGAAACTCCCTTGGTATCTTTTGAATCACTTCTGCAATCGAAGCTTCCTCATTATAGGCTGGAAGGAATACGATAATTTTCTTCTGTTTCATTTAACTCTACATCCTTCCTGATTGCATCAATTAATACAGGACCTCGGGCATGGTCCGGGTAAGGAGCCCCCAATAAATAAGAAATCGTTGAAGCAAGCGATACTAAACTATGTTTTTCCTCCACTCGTCTTCCCTTCTTAATCGAATGCCCATACATGAAAAATGGGACATACCTTTCCCCTTCGTCCAAATGTCCGTGACCGCCTATTCCATCCGCTTGGCCGTGATCAGCACAAACGATGAATGTATAGTTTTCAAGCTTTCCTTTTTCTTGAAGCCATTCAAAATATTCCTTTACAAGTGCATCTGCTTCCTGGATTTTTTCGATATAGTCATCATATAAGACTCCTCGGCTATGTCCCGTCTGATCGGTTCCTATTAATTGAACAATTTGTAAATCAGGGTCTTGTTCATCCATAATTTTTTTTGCCCGTTCAATAATATTGCGATCGGCAACATCATTGTGCATGACGGCGGTAACGGTTTCGACATCCTTGCCAAAGGAATCGACAAGATGGGCAATCCCCAGCAATGATCCCTTTTTCCCGATTTTTCGTAAAGAATCAAAAATGCTCTCAACTTTTAAACCAAGCTTCCATACCATATTCGATTTGATACCATGTTCAAACGGGTAGGTGCCAGTGAACATGGAAGAGAAACACACAACAGTTCTTGCAGGGTATACCGTTTCCATTCGGGTATACTCTGTACCATTTTTTCGCAAATAATCAAGGAAAGGTGTATGTGCTTCTTCAAAACGTTCCTTCCGCATTCCATCGATGACCATCACGATGACTTTCTCATTTACAGCGATTCCCGGCAGGTCAACATTATCGGTGTAGGTGGGAATTACTTTCGGTTTCCAATCAAATAAATTTTTATGTAGAATCCAGGTAAATAGAAGAATTCCCGTATAAAAAACTGCCAACGTAGATAATTCATTACCAGTCCATCCTGTGCTTTCAGTACCAAAATTCCATAACGATAATAATAGAAGGAACTTTGGCAGCTGTTCTTGAGCATTTCCACTTGTAGAATCACTATTTTTTAAAACCAGCTTCCAAAACCGGGTGAAATTCAGCCAGGAGGTGCCGATTCGTAAATGATAGTAAAAGGTGCCCCAGAAAAAAACAGTAAAGAAGAAATAGAGACCAATTGCAAACAACAGCAAACTAAGGTTTACCTGATTCCATATCATTAAATAAGCAATGAATGGAATCCAGAGATAATTTCGAAGGAACAATGGAAAGTCGAACAAGTAATAAATAATAAATAGTGGCACAATGCAAAGAAAACCAGCAAAAAAATCAACAGGATTAGGTGATTCACCAATTCTAAAGATTATGTATAGAATCATTGTTCCCACAGTAAAAATGGGTGTAAATGGCTTTCCTTCATTTAAGAGGTTCCAGCATCTTGCCGCAACCTTTTCAAATTTTGATGCTTTTTTCATCCTTAATCTCTCCTCAAACGTAATAACGCTTTAATTTGTTGCATTTTTACAGCAGGGGATTTCAAAAGCAGCAAGAATCCTGCAAAATAAGAAAAGATAAATTTATAGCTGTGACTAATTAATGCAACCATATAGCCTTCTCTTACCGGATAATGAAAACTGGTTAATGCTGCTGTCATTACTGATTCGTATGTAGAAATTCCTCCAGGAGTAATTTGAAAAACCTGTCCCCCAACTGTTATGGAGTTTACCCAGATGGCTTTAAATGGGCCAAGGTGCTGGCCGATTGATGACGTCACCCCAAAAACAACTGCACCTTCAAGGACCCAGCTCAAAACTGTAAGTGTGAAGATAGGCAGAAAATTTTTAGCCTGAAAACCATTTTTTAATAGATGTAGATGCTTTTTGAAAAATTTTGGGAGGTATCTCCTCAATAACCATATACCAAGGATGATAAAAACAAAAGCAGCTATAAGTACAATCATGGATGATTTAAACAGAATACCGCGTGAAAAAGCCAAGAGGCCCATGAACGAAAATAGCAGTAAAATCAACATATCCAATACTCTTAACACCACTACCGAATGAGCAGATATCGCAGCTGAAATATGCTTTTCCCTCCAGGACAGGACGCCAATCCTAACCGCATCCCCTGCCTTAATCGGAGTAATATGGTTAATGAATAGACTAAATAGAAGCCCTTGGAGACAGCTAAAATATCTAACTTTTTTCCCTAAATAAATTCTCCATGCTTCGGCACGCAGACAAAATGATAAAAAATAACATATAGTAACAATCAAAAGAATTAGTGGGTTTTCGACAAAAAACTTCCTCGTTTCCTTCCAAAATTGCTCTGCATGAAAATAACGGACAGAGAGAAAAACAAAGACAATAATTAATAAAAATCCGCCTGTTCGTACCAAAGCTTTATTCCTTCTTGACTTCTTTGCCACTTTGCTCGATTTACCCTCGTACACTTCCATCCGCTCCATATGTATACTATTCCCTGAAAATAGGAAAAACCTTGCAATTGTCACAAGGTTTTTCCACTAAATTATTTCGCCTTTTCTACGATTGTATTCAGAGTGGAGATCAGGTCCTTCAATTGCGCCGCACCGGCAGCTTTATCTTTTGCTTTTGCGGTTTCAACATATTTTTGTGCTTTCTCGTTCAGGCTCTTGTAGGCATCCTCACCGAGCAAGGATTTGATATCTTCACCGATGATGTCGATAAATAATGCACCCTCTAAACCGGTTACTACCGCTTTATCATCTTTACCAAGTAATTCCTTGCTTTCACCGTACTCACTGATAGCAATTTTCGCAAATCCACGAACAAATGCTTTATTTACTGCAGCAGGGTCAAGAGCCTTCACATCTGATTCTAGATTGAATTGTTTTTCGATAAGTGCAGTTTCATCTGCAGCATGTTTGTTTAAGTACGTATAAACAGATTGGAAGAATGCCCAACCTTCAGCTTGTTCTACTTTTGCTGCTTTTTCATCTTTTTTCGCTTCATTTGCCGCTTTTGTAGCATAGCCGTTTGGTAGTGCACCAGTTGCTAAATAGAAGGTCTTCATTAAGGTTTTGTCTACTACTTGCTTACCAAGATTAAAGCCTAATTGATCATTGTTTTTAACGGCTGTTTCCATTTCGTTAAAACCGCCATCAATTGCACTTACGAGATTGGTACCATAGGCAGCATCGCGTTTTTCAACTGTAGTTTTTAGAATTGCATAATATTCTTTTGCCTCTTCAATTTCGTGGTTTACTTCTTCAGTTTTGCCCCATTTATCAGCTACTTCAGTAAAATCATGCTTAATTGATGTATAAAATACCTTTTGCATAAGCTTATCAAAAACCTGTTTTACCACAACCGGGTCTAATGATCCGTCTTTGCCAGCTGTTAATGCAGCCGTGATTTTTTCATCAACAGTATCTTCAAATTCTGCATCTCTATTTTGAACTAACTCTTTCAAATTATTGTTATATAATTTTGTTACTTTATCAAAATCAACCTCTTTGCCTTCCTTGGCTTTCTCAAGCTCTGTCACTGCTTCTGTAAAAACATCTGCATATTCTACTTTTTCTTTCTCAGCAGATTCGTTTTTCTCTACTTCTGATTTTTGATTATTTTCTACCTTTGTCTTATTTGCGCTTTCTTCTGCTTTGCCACACGCTCCTAGTACTAGAGATAATGCGGCCATTGCTGCCAACACTTTAAATTTCATTGCCATTCTTCTTTTCTCCCCCGTATGTAGCTTATTTTTATATTTGATAATGATTATCATTTACATTTATCATTATAATAGAGAATGATTATCAGTGTCAACGGAGTTTTTTCAATTGTTACAAATTAGACACAAATAAAAACGTCCAAACGAATAATCATTTAGAAGTTTGGACGTTTTCTTTCATTATATTATTCTCTTAACTTGGGTCTTTATAATTTAAGGCGCGGTCACTATCCCCATATCCCTTTGTGGTTGGATCTTGAACGAGACCTAGCATAGAAAGAATGACAAATATAGCATTAATAAAGGTTAATACTGAACTCTGAATCGCTTGTGTCAATTCAAAATGAATTAAACCTAACATATTTAATCCAGATAAAATCATTTGAAGAACGATCATCACCTGTGAAACAAAGGCAATCACCCAATGTTTATTTTTTAAGCGGACTTTCCAGTTAATCATGCTTCTACTCCCTTCATATGTTGTAATCTTTCTTTTCTATAACATATGCTTGTGACATAAATGGTTGTCCAATAAAAAAACTGTTTCTAAAAAAATGGGTATATTTCTAGAAAAATTACCGTATTATTGGTCTTTTTCGACAAGAAATCTTATAATGAAAAAAGCAAAATTCCTTTGAAAGTTAGGAGATAAAATGGAAAAATTGCAACCCTATTGGGAAAAAATCGTATCTTTTTGGAAAAAGAGACATCTTACTCAAATTTTCTTATTAATTTTATTGGTCGTTGTTTTATTTACGATTCTTTATTTTGGTTGGATTGCGATTAGAGCAAATGTGGAATCGTTAAAACAAGGGTTAAACCAGCCAACTGTTATTTATGATAAAGATGGCAAAGTGGCAACGAATGTATTAACGAATCGGACAAAAGGCGTGAACATTGAAGAAATTCCAAAATATGTTCCGAATGCTGTTGTTGCGATTGAGGACGAGCGCTTTTATCAGCATGGCGGCTTCGATGTCAGAGGGATTGCCCGAGCGTTTTTTGGAAATTTATTATCCGGAAGAGTAACGGCAGGTGGAAGTACCTTGACCCAGCAGCTTGCTAAAAACGCTTTGCTCTCGCCAGAACGGACCTACAAGCGGAAGGCTGAGGAATTATTTTTAGCCGTTAAAATCGAAAAGGTTTATACCAAAAATGAAATTTTGCAGATGTATTTGAATCAGGTCTACTTTGGCAGCGGTGCATGGGGGATCGGAAATGCGGCAAAGAAGTATTTTAATAAGGATATCAAGGATGTATCCATTAGTGAGGCGGCTCTCTTGGCCGGCCTGCTTCATGCACCAGACTACCTTGACCCTTATAAAAATTATGATGAGGCCGTAAAACGCCGCAATGTGGTTTTAGCAAAAATGAAAGAACTTAAATTCATTACTGCTTCACAGTATAAACAAGCGATTAATGAAAAAATTGTCCTTGATAATGGCGGTGGAAGCTTTGTTGACCGGAAATACCCTTACTATGTTGATGCCGTATTAAATGAAGCAATTTATCGTTATGGCTTGACGCAAGATGAAATTTTAACACGCGGTTATCGCATTTATACCGAAATGGATCAGAATTTGCAAGCAGGTATGGAAAATGTATATAGTAAGGATTATTTGTTCCCAAGAAGCATGGGTGGAAAGCTATCACAAAGCGGGTCCGTATTAATGGATCCTGCCTCAGGAGGGGTACGGGCTCTAGTGGGCGGCCGAGGTGAGCATGTATTTCGCGGTTTTAACCGTGCAACGCAATTAAATGCTCAGCCTGGTTCATCGATAAAGCCGCTCGCGGTTTATACGCCTGCACTTGAAGAGGGATATGATTATTCCTCCGAGCTGGTAGACAAGCCGATTTCATTTGGCAAGTATAAGCCGGAGAATTTTTCAAGAACGTATAGCGGGAAGGTTCCGATGTATAAAGCTCTTGAGGAATCCCTGAATATTCCGGCGGTTTGGCTATTGGATAAAATCGGTCTTAATAAAGGTCTTAATTCCTTGAACCGTTTCGGAATCCCTGTCCAGAAAGCCGATAAAAACTTAGCGATCGCGCTTGGCGGAATGAGTAAAGGGGTTTCCCCTCTGCAAATGGCCGATGCATTTTCAACGTTTCCAAATGGCGGAAAGCGGTATGACAGCCATCTGATTACGAAAATTGTCGGTCCAACGGGAAATGTGATTGTGGAACATAAGTCAGAAGCAACAAAAGTAACGTCTAAGAAGGTTACAAATCAGATGACTTCTATGCTGTTAAATGTTGTGGAATCAGGAACCGGAAAGCTTGCTCATATTCCGGGTGTTCAAATAGCCGGAAAGACAGGTTCTACGCAACTTCCTTTTAGTGGTGTTTCGGGAACAAAGGCTCAGTGGATGGTCGGGTATACCCCAAATCTTGTAGGAGCAATCTGGATTGGATTTGACCAAACGGACAGGCAGCATTATTTGACGGGCGCAAGTTCAGTCCAAGTTGTTCCGATTTTCAAGGAGATCATGCGAGCATCGCTACCCTATGTTCCACGTGAGAATTTTGATGTGATTTCGGTGAATGATCAGCTTGCTGGAAAGACTCAGTCAAGGCAGGAAATGCAGCAAAAGGCAGAAGAAATTAAAAAGGAATTAAATGCGAATGCCCAAAAGATCGGCAAAACAATTAAGGAAAATGCCCCTGTTTGGAAGGAGAATCTGGATATAGTTCTGTATAAAGTCGGCAGAGCGGTGGATTCTTTGATCCAAAAGGTTCACAAAGCTGTGCAATAGAATGGTAAAAGCCCCCAGCCAAGTAGCTGGGGGCCATTTATTATTTTATGGTCTTATCAAAAACAAGTAAAGATATGGCCCTATATTTTTATAGACCTGTTGTGCGTTTCAAAAGTGCCTACAGCTTCACTTATTTTATCTTTGCGGGCACTATCAACCTATATCAACGCCCGGACGCTCTCTTTTTTCCTTCCCGCGGGCACTATCAGCACCTGTCAGTGCCCGGACACTCTTTTTTTTCCTTCCCGCGGGCATTATCAGCACCTGTCAGTGCCCGGACGCTCTCTTTTTTCCTTCCCGCGGGCACTATCAGCACCTGTCAGTGCCCGGACACTCTTTTTTTTCCTTCCCGCGGGCACTATCAGCACCTGTCAGTGCCCAGGCGCTCTCTTTTTTCCTTCCCACGGGCACTATCAGCACCTGACAGTGCCCAGGCGCTCTCTTTTTTCCTTCCCACGGGCATTATCAGCACCTGTCAGTGCCCAGACGCTCTCTTTTTTCCTTCCCGCGGGCATTATCAGCACCTGTCAGTGCCCGGACGCTCTCTTTTTTCCTTCCCGCGGGCTCTATCAGCACCTGTCGTGCCCAGACGCTCTCTTTTTTCCTTCCCGCGGGCTCTATCAGCCACGTCAGGGACCAGGCGAACATCATTTACCTATTTTTATCCCCAACAACCGCAAACCATAATTGTCTTGAAGCCTCAGTTATATCCCCGGCTTTGCTAATCGCTGTAATAACAGACACCCCGTCAGCCCCTGCTTCCATTACACCATAAGCATTACCAGCATTGATGCCGCCAATCCCAACCAACGGAATTGTAAAACCGTTGGCCCTCAGTTTTTCAATTAACAAAGTACCCTGTACAGCTTTCGCATCCTCTTTGGTACTAGTTGGAAAAATCGGACCAATTCCGAGATAATCGGCTCCACACCTGACAGCTACCTCGGCTTCCTCAAGCGTGTGAGCAGAAACCCCCAGAATCTTATTTCCAATCCTTTCACGAATGGTTTCAACCGGTTCATCGTCCTGCCCAATATGAATACCATCCGCATCTAATTCTAGCGCCAACTCAACATCATCATTGACAATGAATGGAATTCCGTTCATCTGGCAAATTTGTTGGAGCCTTCTTGCTAGACCATATTTTGCTGCTCCATCAAGAGCACCTTTTCCTTTTTCTCGAAATTGAAACAAGGTAATTCCTCCAGCTATCGCTTCTTCCAACACCGTTTCAGGATCTTTATTGCAATTGTTACTCCCCATAATAAAATAAACTTTTAAAGCTGCCTGGATCGATTCCTTATTCATTCGTTCCATTTAAAATGCCCCGCTTTCGGTTGTACGCCCAATGGTTCGTTGGCCCATGGCCGGCACCAATGAGCAAATCTGCTTCGATTGCCGCTTGAATAAATTCTTTGGCAGTTGCAACAGCCTCATAAACATTGGAACCTTTCGCTACTTCTGCCGTAATCGCCGCTGAAAAGGTGCAGCCTGTACCGTGGGTGTTTCTTGTTAAAATTCGCTTACTATCAAAATAGTAAAATTCTGTTCCATCATAGAGAAGGTCAACAGCATCTTCCATTTCCTCATCATGGCCGCCTTTTACTACTACATGTTTTGCCCCAAAATCCATGATTCGTTCTGCTGCTTCTTTTCGATCATCAATAGTAGTAATCGTCATTCCTGTTAACACCTCTGCCTCAGGAATATTCGGGGTTACCACCCATGCCAATGGTAAAAGATATTTTTTCAAAGCTTCAATGGCTTCCATTTGAAGCAGAGATGCTCCGCCTTTTGCAATCATCACCGGATCAACAATAACTTTTTCCCACTGATTTTGACTAATTTTTTCAGAAACCGCACGAATAATCTCTGAACTAAAAAGCATCCCTGTTTTTACAGCATTTGTCCCCATGTCAGCTCCTATGGAGTCAATTTGTGCCGCCACTGCTTCTTTAGTCATCGGATAAACCGCTTGCACACCCAATGTATTTTGTGCCGTAACTGCCGTTAGAGCAGACATTCCGAAGACACCTAACTCTTGAAACGTTTTTAAATCTGCCTGGATTCCGGCACCGCCACCTGAATCAGAGCCTGCAATCGTTAAAGCTTTTCTGACATCCATCGTATTCACTCCCTTTCACTCTCTACAGCCTGAGTAAAATGACCATATTTCTCAATTTCCGCCCCGGAAACTTGATATAGTTGATTTAAAAATTCAATTTGAAAACTGCCCGGTCCGATAGATGCTGTTTTTTCAGCGGCAATTTCAGCAGCAGATCCATAGAATACTAATGCTGAAACGGAGGCTAAGACCAAATCCTTTTCAACAGCTGCAAAAGCACCAATTACAGAGGTTAATAAGCAACCGGTACCGGTCACTTTTGTTAGGATTGGATGACCGTTATGAACGATAAAGGTTTTCTTACCGTCAGAAATGACATCATCCTTACCGGTTATCACAATAACTGTATTCAATTTTTGTGCTGTTTGAATCGCCAATTCCATTGCATTACCGTTTGACTGTCCTGCATCCACGCCTTTAATCTCCCAATCAAGCCCAGCAACATTGGCAATTTCTGCTGCATTCCCGCGAATTACTGAAATTCGTATCTCATTCATAAGTTTTTTGGCTGTTTCCGTCCGGAAAGCGGTTGCCCCTGCACCAACTGGATCAAAAATAACTGGTACCCCATTTTCGTTTGCTGATTTACCAGCAATGATCATCGATTCAATCTCTATTGAGTTTAACGTCCCAATATTTAGTACAAGCGCTCCTGCTATTTTTGCCATATCCGCTACTTCTTCGGGAGCATAAGCCATAACTGGTGAAGCACCAAGTGCCAACAGTCCATTTGCGGTAAAATTCGTCACCACGACGTTTGTGATGTTATGGACCAACGGATTTTTTTCTCTCACCTTTTGTAATGTTGCGTTAATAAACTCTTTATTCATAACGGAATTTCCTCCTTTAATTAATTCATCACTAATCCGCCATCTACATTTATGCACTGCCCGGTAATAAATGATGCCCAGTCAGATGCTAAAAATAGAATAGCTCCAGCAATATCATCCGGCATAGCAAGACGGTGCATTGGTGTTAAACCGATAATCATTTCTCGTACATCCTCTTTTGTCTCCGAACTTGAGTCGGTTGGATACGTAAGCCCCGGGGAAACCGCATTAACAGTAATCCCAAAGGCACCCAGTTCTTTTGCAAGGTTCCTTGTATACCCGAGCAAACCCATTTTAGCTGTCGAATAATCATGGTATGGGACAACCGGGAAATCTATTAAATTACTAGTAATATTGATGATGCGTCCCGACATTTGCTGTTTCATAAAAGGCATTGCCGCTTTACAAATATGGAAGGCTCCCTGAAGACTGCCAGCGATTTGCTGGTCGTAATCCGCCCACTCCAGTTCCCATGCTGTCTTTCGTGTTTTCGGATTAAACGTATAATGGTTGAGGGCATTATTGACGACCACATCAATTCCACCAAAGGAATCAATGATTTGATTCATCATTTCGCCCACCTCCACTTCATCCCGGACATCTGCTTGAATTGCGGCAGCCTGTCCTCCCGTTGCTTCAATTTCCAAGACTACTTGCTCAGCAAGCTGATTATTTTTCAAGTAATTCACAATTACAAACGCACCTTCAGATGCTGCTTTCTTAGCAACGGCGGCACCAATTCCGCGGCTCGCCCCCGTAACCAGGACAATTTTATTTTTTAAAATCATTTTACAACCTTCCTTCTACTCGACATCCGGGTCAAACCGTTCCAAATCTTGTTCAAGGTTCCGTTCAATATCAGTAAACCTTACTAAATCCAGTAAGTTAAAACCGCCATCGTGATGCCAGCCCGGCTTCGCCCGATTCATTTCGCCAATCGGAGCGATACGATTAACCCCCATTTCCCCTAGTAATTCAGCGATTTGAAAAAGTCGAACAGGTGATACCGCAAGGCCACAAGATTGTAAAAAGTCTTGATATGGCGTTATTTTCTCAAAATCACCCTCTAAGCTTTGTGAGTTGAAAACATGAATCGTTCGATTCAGCGGCGACCCTTCCATTCCTGGTTCAGGATGATAAATCACCGTCCAAGCAGAATCGTTTTGACTTGCAAAGACACTGACGCCATCCCCTGACAATGACTCCAAATGATAGTGATTTCTTACCTTTTGAATAGACATTGCTTCTTCAGCGAAAAGCACGGCCCGCGGACGTTTTTTATGATAACGTTCTAATTCTGCTGCAAGCAATTGAGCAAATTGCATTGGGCTCACTGCTCCCCCCTTTTCCACTAATACTGATTGGGGTGACAAACAGCTTTGTTGATCATAAACCGAAACATCCTCCGCCAATTTATGAATCGTGTCAAAATAATGGTCTGAAGTAAGTGCCTCCTTGCCAATCAAAGCGAGACTAATTTTGTGCCCATAGGTTAAGAATTTCTTTCCAAACGGCACGAGTTCACGTACTTTTTCTACGGTTGTATTGGATCCATAAACAATCACCGCTTCCGCTGCTGAAATTGCCTGCTCCTCAAGCTCCTTTGTCCCGCCTTTCCAGGGAAGAATCGCGATAGATTCGGCTAATAGCGGGTCCACTTCCGCTAATGATTCTGCAAACAAAACGGGAAATAACGGCTCCGCCGTAGAGGTTTTTCCGATATTCGCGGATTTCAGCAGCAGTCCCATGATTAAACTCCAGATTTGAACACCTGGCACGTTTCCTGAGAAGACATGAAAAATCGATCTTGGTCCAAACGCTCTACTCATCCCCCCAGTTTTTCTCGGACGAAACTCATCAAGCATAGCTGGCTGGTCAAACTCTTCATCTAGAAAGCGCAGGAGTTCTTTTTTGCGAAACATTCTGATGTACCGTTTTAATTCTAGCCGGACCATCTCCGAATCATATCCAGTAATTCCAGGAATTAGAATTTCCGCAATTTGTCGTAACCGATAATCAGGATTTAGCCATTGCTGAACGGCCAGGTCAATTTTTGCAACGATATCGCTTATCGAGAGACCAGCTAAATATCGATCCCTATTTTCCTGAACAGTCCGAGAAATCTCGGCGATGTTACCAGCGGATAGAATCGGATATTTTAGCATAAAAACGCCCTTTTCTGTCTCGTACAATTCCTCACGAAATCCAGTTAGCTGGATTGACTTTGGTACTTTATAGGCCGGAATTTCTACTACACTATCATCCACCATCGTAATCCCCTCATTTTCCATTTGCCTGCAATAATTGGTCAATTGCAATCGAGCAGCCTCTTGCTTCTGATCCCTTTACTCTTCCAAGTAAAACAAAGCCTTCCTCCGTTTTATAACCCAAATCCTCTGTCAAAATTGCCTGGCAAGAATTCCAATTAGCTAAGTCATAATGCGCGATTACCCCTGTCTCGCCATTACCTACAGGCTCTAATGTATTTGGATCCAGCACGATAGTTTTCACCCAGGCTGGTCCAGCTTTATCGAAAACAATTGTTCCCGTTAGATGGTTTGATAGAATGGTTTGATCATAGATTTGCGAACTTAATTCCGTCATTCCATACATATTGACGCACATTGTACGATCGACATGGAAATACTCATTGAACATGGAATATAAACGGTTCATTTCTACTTCCCGTGACTGTCCTTTAAAACCGCCTGTATCAAAAATCCGGCTGCCCTTTGCCAGCTTGAACCTAGCGTTCTTTTCTTTTAAATTATCTAAAACATGCACATAAGCGAAAGTTGCTCCTATCAGGAGAACCGGCTCCCCCCGTTCTTCCGATTCCTTTAATGCCACTGCCAGCCCTTCCATATCAAGACCGTTTTCATCGAAAAAGAAACGGCTGTTTTCGGTACCTAAAAAGGTTACTGCATTTGTTAAATAACGGGAAAGCGAAGAATTCTGATTCAATTCTGCCCCCGGAGACAAAACGAACATCGTGATTTTTTCGACATCCGGCAATACAAATAGTTTAAACGGCCCCTTCATGGAAGCATCCCAAACTGCCAGTGTTGGATGATAGTTTTTCCCCTTAGCATTCGGGTTTGTTGTGCCGCTTGTCATAAAAACAGCCTCTATTTCCTCTACAGGTTCAGAGGATAAAACCATTTCTTTAAATCCTTGAATCGGAATGGCCGGAATATCCTTCCAATCTTTGACCGTTAACGGTGTTTTCCGTTTTGATTGGCAAAACTTCTTGTATGGTAGATTAAATTTGAATTGAAAGTTAAAAAGCTTTAAAGCCAGTTTATTAAAGTCCGTCTCAGCATCAGGAGGAAGCCCTTCTGGAAACTGATGAATAAAATCTATGATTTCACAGGTGATCTGTTGTGACTCCACTCTCATTTTTTACTGCCTCTTTTCTAAACAATTTTGGTAAATTAACGAATAGAACCTGTAGAATGATAGAGAAAAACGCACCAATAAAAATGCTATTGGAGAGGAACGTTCCAACTGTTCCTTTTACATCTTTAAAATACGTCGGCAGACTAATCGCTAATAGGATGGATAATCCGATAATCATGTAATTTGTTTCGTTTTTATCCACTTTAGCCAAAATCGAAATTCCGGTAAAAACTAGGCTGGCTGCGGCAGGTAAAAAGATCCCGCCGACAACGGCATCCGGTGTCAATGCTAGAATGGCACCGGCTTTCGGGACAAAGCCCAGTACTAAGAAAATTACCCCAGCAACGATCACCGGTTTTCGTGACCCTACACCTGTTAATCTTAACAGTCCAACGTTTTGCGCATATGCGGTAGTAGGAAACCCTCCGATTAATGAGGAAATAAGTGAACCGGCAGACTCACCTGCAAAACCGTTCCGGATTCTTTTTCGGTCTAAATCAATATCAAGCATTTCCGCGGATGCCTGATAAACACCCATTGCTTCAATAATCGCTACAATATAAGCGACAAAAAAAGTCAAAAACCAACTCCAATGGAAGGTGAATTCTCCATAAGGAAGAAAATGAGGCATGCCAAACCAGCCTTTTTCACTAATAATTGAAAAGTTTGTTTTTCCAATACAAATGGCAATCAAGTCGCCAACAATCAGGGCAATAAGGAAAGAGAATGACTTCCATATGCCGCGCCCGAAAAGAGATAATACAATAACCACCAAGGCAGTTGGGATGGACATAACTAGCGTGCTCGAGCTTGCAAAGCTGTCCATTCCCGGTGTTCCGCCTAAAAATTCATATAACGTAAAGCTTGATAAGGAAATTCCGACGATAAAAATAACAGTTCCGGAAATAACTGGTGTAAATAGAGCCTTTAGTTTTCCGATTACACCGGTAATGGATAAAAGAAGAACAATTATTGCACTTAAAAAGATACTGCCACTTGCAGCCGCAAGCGCATTTGCTTTACCTGCTGAAATCATGATGGAGTCAAAGGCTGCGGACGGTCCTTGAACAATTGGCAATCTGACAAGCTTCGTTGCTTGTATCAAGGTTACCAGTCCTGCAGAGATAAAAATGGCGTTGACAATATTAGCTGATAAGGACAGCGGCAATCCAATCATTGCTGCGACAAAAATTGGATCCAGCCAGACATTTGAAACAAAGACATGCTGCAATCCATATAAAAAACTTTTAACTGGCGGTAATTTTTCCTCCACCCCTATTACAATACTTTCGTTCTTATTCATGCTGTACTCCCCTTTATAAAAAATAAAAAAGCCAGATCCATAATAGGACCTGACTTGATTGGCAATAGAAAAAATTAATTTTTCCACTACTTTCCTACGCTGGTACGATCCAGATCAGGTCCAAAGGGTTAAAAAACAAATTGTTTTTCTCTCAGCCTCGAATCCGGGCACCCCTAGTAGTCTATGAATTTAATAATTTTATCCTATACCTAATTAAAGTGAATAGCAACCAAAATATTTTAAAATTCTAAATGCACCTGGTGGAAATAATCACCAGATGCACTCCTAATTTTTTCTTCAAGGCCTACAGAATAAACGGCAATAAAGCAAGTGGAAGGACCTGATGATTTAAAAACATCTACATCCGTTAGTAGATTTACTTTTTCTATAACCATATTTGAAAATAGTTGATTCATCTCATATAAGATTCCTTTTGAGCCCACTGGTAAAACAACCACATCTTTTAGTCTGCATATTTCTTGGAAAAGTGCCAGTGGTACCACGCTATCCGATTGCTCCACCACCTCATTGCCAACAAGGGGCATCCCAATAACCGCAACTCTTAAAGAGTCTGAAAGCGATACTTCCATTACTGTATCTGCTCCCTTTTTTCCAATTACGATAATCCCGACAGCAGATTGTTTTAAGGAAAAATTACTTTCTGTACTTCCCGTAACGGAAACTTCGTTTAAACCAAGTTCCTTTACTCCCTTTTGAACACCTTTGACGAGTTCCTTCCACGGTTCATTGCCGCAAAAATTGTGAAGTACCACAGAAATAGGCTTTCCACCACCTGCAATGCATTCCATGGCGGCAACACGAAAGGAATAATAGGCAACCGTTTCATAGGATACTTTAACGAGGTCTCCCTCCTTCATCCCAATCCCACCGCTATTATCGCTTGAAATGATAAGTGATTCCTCTTCGTTTAAAGGTATGGTCACACTGTCTCTCATCATTTAAGTTCCTCTTTCTGTCCTGCAGTTTTAATGAGACCTGAAAGTCTCGGAATCAACAGTAACCCTATTATCACATTGATCATTGAACCAATTAATAATGATGGGACAAGTGTCACGTAGAAACCCATACTCATTAATAAAATAAAGGGAAGCGGTGCGGCAAATGCGTTTCCTAAAACAAAAAGAGCACTGGCTATGATTCTCTTATTTTTATACAAACCCCCGAAAATCCAAACAAGCACTGCCATTTCACCGGCAATTAAAATATGCATTGGTCCTAGTGGAAAACCGCCAAATAGGGCAGATAATAAATGGCCAAATGCAGCGACAATCGCTCCTGGTCGAGCCCCGATTAATACAGCTGCTAGAAGTGCTGGAAACACATCCAAGGCGACACTTCCAACGACTGCTGGAATTTTGATGGAAGCCCCCACTACAGATAATGCGGTGAAAAGCGCAAGCCAGCTTAGCATTTTTCCCTTTAATCTATTTTTCATCCGACCGCTTCCCACCTCTGAACACTTTTGCACTCCTTACATACTCCACATCTTTTACATTCAGGCGATAATTAATTACCCTTGCTAAGGCAAAGAAATAGTCTGATAGACGGTTTAAGTATTGAAGTGCAAGTTCAGGAGCATTTGAGTCATCTTTTATCAATTTTACCACCAAGCGTTCTGCTCTCCTTGTTACGGTCCTCGCAATATGAATCGAGGCAGCCGGTTTTGTACCTCCAGGTAAAATAAACCTTTCTAATTCAGGAGCCTCTTCAATATACTCATCGATTTTCTTTTCCAAAT
Source organism: Neobacillus cucumis (assembly GCF_016107705.1). The sequence goes on along the minus strand of NZ_JAEHGC010000002.1, from coordinate 356,689 downwards.
AATCGATGGACTCTTTATGCAGTTTTATTTCACGTTTTTCGGAAACATTTGCTAGGTCTCCGCCACAATCGAATAATTCGTGCTGAATGGTTTCAAGGTCGGCTAGTACATCTGCGAAAAGGACCGGATCAAGCTCTTGAATTGCCTGGCCGACAAAACAATTTACCTCATCAACGGTTCCATACGCTTCTACTCTAGTATCATCTTTATCAACTCTTCCGCCAATGATACTTGTTTTTCCCTTATCACCAGTTCTTGTATATATTCTCATCCTTACATTCCCCCACCCTTTATTGTTTGATTTAATCCATACCAAATGACGTCGACTCTGTCTGCTGCTGCTGCAATGTCCTGATAGGCCCATCCGGTCAGGTCGCGCCAAAGTCTGTTTTCCTTCTCCAACGGAACAATTCCTTTTGTAATATCTGTTCCAATTACCACTAGGTTTCGATTTCTCTCTGCCTTCTCCCAGGAAATCCAATGGGTTAAGCAGTTTTTCCATATTTCACGACATTTGTTAGGTTCATATTCTTTCATTAAATCGTTTATCCACATTTCAATTCCTTCGAGAATAAGCAATGTTCCAGGTTCATCTAGTTCAAAAGGGAATGGATCTTTCTGATAAGCAGATGTCCATTGGGCTTTGAATTGAACCTTGTAGGTCTCTCTCACCCACTCTCTTTTCCCATTAAAGGCACCGCCTGTAATAAAGTGCACCGCTCACCCCTCCTTAACGCTTCACGGTTAAAGATTAATTCGAATCCTTCATGATGTGGGGATTGCCACTCCCAAAATTCTCTTATTTCTGGTGCAAACTTTGTCAGGATATGACGAACTACACCACCATGGGTAATCACCGCACAGCTTTGCAGATTATTCAGCAGAATTTTATTCACAATCTGACTCCATCCATCTTGAATTCTATCTTGAAACCGCTGAAACCATTCCCCTTCCGGCGGACGATACTTTAATGGTTCAGACAGCCACTGCCGGTATAGCAGTTCTTCCTTCAATTCATCATACGTTTTTCCATCCCATTCACCGAAATCCATTTCCCTTAGCTCTTTTAATAGATATGGACTTTCATCAGGAAAAAAAATCTTTACAGTTTCTATACATCTATGTAAATCGCTGGAAAAATAACAACCATAGTTACGATTAATTGGTATTTTCATTTCATCTAGGATTAAAGGCGAATCCTTCCACCCCAAATAGGCTCCTCGTTTATTTGCTTCTGTCAGTCCATGACGAAATAATGCAATAACCACAATGTCATCCATAAGACGATCTCCGTCCCTTCTACAGATGCTCCCAAAACATCCCCCGTGATTCCACCAAACCAATTCAGTGCCTTACGGCGGCAAAGCAGATAACAACTGGCGGCAGCCAACAACAAAATTAGGACCCCAATCACTTTTTCATTTAAAAATACCACCAAAGCGGTAAAAAGAATGATAAAAACAGGATAGATTAATACTAGTTTAGGTGACACGGCTTGTTGAAACATCGCAGCCATTCCTTCCTTTTTAGCGGATGGAACCTTAACCAGCAAAACTCCCATTACACACTTGCTGAAAAAAGGAATTGCAGCAATAAAAACAAAGGTCAACAAGGAAGAATTCTCGGTTATTTCAAAAATAAAAAATAACCGGCAGCTTAGTAAAACAATAACCGAAAGAACACCAAATGCTCCCGTTCTCGGATCCTTCATAATTTCCAGCCTTTTTTCCTTACTGCCATAGGAAAAATAAGCATCACTTGCATCGATCCAGCCATCGAGATGGATTCCTCCAGTTAGAAGAATCGTCACCAGCCATAGAAAAAAAGCAACTGCCAGATGGGAAAACGGCGTAAATTCTTTTAGTAAATAGAGAAGAACAGCATAGATAATGCCTTGAAACATCCCTAAAAGCGGGAAGGCTTGAACTGCCTTTCCCAGATGTTCCGCATCCATTGGCAGTTCTCGACGAACCGGAACTGCTGTGAAAAATTGAAGGGCAATAAAAAACCCTTTAAAGAACTTCATGCCTTTGGACTCCATTTTTCCATGATATCTTTTAGTTGCTCCCACTTTAGATGACGTTTCACCTCAGAAGCAAGGGCATCAAATCGTTGATCTTTAAAATCTTGGATCTTTCTAATCTCTTGGAGTGGCAGTCCTTTCTTTTTCCGTATGAGATTGATCCAACGATTTCTCCATTCGTCATTATGAAAAAGATGGTGGAGATACGTCCCGATGATTTGGCCGTTTCTTTGAAAATAACCTTCTCCTTTTCCATTTGCCAATCTTAAAAATGAACATCCATTTTGTTTGATAAAAGTGTTTCCCAAGTGGATTTCATAACCTTCTAATGCAAGCGTTACAGGGAATCCAGTATTTTCGTGATATGCTGCCTGCGCTCTTGTGGTTTCTTTCTCTTGATAAAAAATCGTTTTTCCCGGAATCAAGCCTAAACCTTTTACGATAATGTTGGCTATTCCTGTATCAGTACCGGCTTCATCAATCATTTCTTCCCCGAGAATTTGGTATCCGCCACAAATCCCGACTGTAAACCCGCCGCTTTCAAAATGTTTTTTGATTTTAACATCCAGTCCTTGTTCTCTAATGAACTTCAAATCTTGTATCGTACTTTTTGTCCCAGGAATGATGACGGCATCCGGTTTACCAAATTCATCGCCCCGTTTTACCCAGCGGATCGAAACATCTTCTTCATATAAAAAAGGCTCAAAATCACTATAATTTGATATAAAAGGCAGATGGATGACAGCAATATCAATATTTCCCTGTTTTTGATTTGAAAATTGATGGGCAATGGACAAGGAATCTTCTCCATCAATCATATGATGGTCAATATATGGCAATACCCCTAAAACAGGAATCCCGGCTTTTTCTTCGATCCATTGAATTCCATCATCAAATAAGGAAATGTCCCCGCGGAATTTATTAATGATGATCCCGGCTACTCGTTTTCTTTCCTCCGGTTCTAATAGTTCAAGCGTGCCAACGATACTGGCAAACACACCTCCCCGATCTATATCAGCAACAAGCACAACCGGCACATCTGCAAGATCTGCTACCTTCATATTGACCAACTCACGGTCTCTTAAATTAATTTCAACAGGACTGCCCGCCCCTTCAATAACAACGACTTCAAATTGTTTTGACAGCTGTTTAATGGATTCCTGAATCACTTCTAACCCTTTTTCATAAAACTGTTCTCGATATTCACGTCCTGAAAAGGTTTCGATGGCTTTCCCTAAATAGACAACTTCAGCATCCTGCTTTGAGCGCGGCTTTAACAAGATTGGGTTCATCCAAATAGTTGCCTCGACTCTAGCTGCTTCCGCCTGGATTCCCTGAGCTCGGCCAATCTCTTTTCCATCAATTGTTACATAAGAGTTATTTGACATATTTTGTGATTTAAACGGTACCACCCTAATGCCTTCATTCGAAAAGATTCGGCATAAGGCAGTAACAACCAGGCTTTTGCCCACATCTGAGGCAGTTCCTTGGATCATGATTCCCTTCATGATTTCATTCCTTTCATTAAGTTAGGGATGCCTGCTTCTACTAAGTAAGCCTCATCCGCAGCCTCTACCAGCTGACGATGGATAGCTCCCAGCAATCTACCATATGTTAATACAAGCTCATTTTCGCTTAATGGCTCATAACCAACTTCGTTACTAACGACAATGATTGTTTTCACATGATTTTTTATCGCAGTAATCCCTTTGAGAATTCGTTCCTTCACTGATTCTAGAAAAATACGATCCCAAGATTTATCGTTAGCAAATAACTCATTATTCAATAGCGTTGTTACGCAATCGAGCAGGACAATATCCTGCTTTGTAAATTCCTCCGCCCGCTTGCCAATTTCAATCGACTGCTCAACCGTTTTCCATTTATATTTTCCTGTTTCACGGTCACGTTGATGGTTGCCAATTCGTTCTCTCATTTCTGCATCTGAGGGAACACCTGTAGCGAAGTATACAAGATTCCCTCCCATACCAGCTATTTCCAATGCCATTCTCTCAGCAAAACTACTTTTGCCGCTTCGAACACCGCCAGTTATAAAGACAAAGGATGGAGCTGACGCCACTTCGCTAACACCTCCAACAGCCGGTCATTTTCCTCCCTGCTCTTAATGGCAAAACGAAGCCATTTTCCCTCCAGCCCTGGAAAATTGAAGGTGTGCCTTGGAATCAAGCCATTATGAAGCAGATATTCAAAGAGTTCAAATTGATCTTGTAAATAAGGGTCTTGCATTAAATAGAAATTAACCTCAGAAGGTGTTACCACAAAGTTTTGGTTTTGAAAAAAGTGAAATAATCTCTTTCGTTCTAGAAAAATATAATCCTGTGTTTCTTTTATAAACAATCCATCTTGCAAACAAAGTTCACCCGCTACCAAAGCAATGGTATTCGTGCTCCAATGGGATTGCAGCTCACTCAGTTGTTTAATAACAAATGGCTCAGCCACTAGATACCCTAAACGAATTCCGGGTATCGAAAACATTTTCGTCATGGAGCGGATAATAATTAAATTTGAATATTGATTTATGTAGGATAGATAGGATTCATAATCTACAAGAAAATCATAAAATGCCTCGTCCAGGATAACGGAGCAATTGTGCTTTTCACATTCTTCTAGAATTGAAAGAATGGTTGAGACAGGATATTGAATCCCGGTTGGATTGTTTGGATTACAGATAAACAAGGCATCTGCCTCAATTAGACTATCTTGTATATCAGCTGGATTTAATTCAAATGAAGGTCCCTTCAATTGATGATAGACAATATCGCATTGATTGACCCGGCAGTTTTTTTCATATTCTGAAAAAGTAGGCTCGATGATGACTACCTTTTTACCTGAGAACATTCGGGCTGTTAAAGCAATTAGCTCGGCGCCGCCATTTCCAATTAAAATGGAATCCACCGGAATTTGTTCCTTTTTTGCAATCCTTTCCTTCAGCCCCTTAGCGAAAGGGTCTGGATAGACATGAATTTCTTGATAAAAATCCATCCATTTTTCCATTAGCGAAGAAGGCGGTCCCAGTGGATTTATATTTGCACTATAATCAATATATTCCTTTGGAAGCGTATGACCCATTGCCTCATATAAATAGCGGGGATTAGAACCATGTGATGGCCAATTCAATGAACATCCCTCCTGCCCATAGTAGTAATAAAAATAGAAATACAGTTTTTCCTAAAATCGCATTTACCTTTGGGATATGCTCCGCCTTTATCGGCGAAAGAGGGTCCCCCATTTTCGCCCGGTTCGATACGATCCCTTTGTAATAGTTAATCCCGCCAAGCTGAATTCCTAAAATCGCTGCCACAGCCGCTTCTCCCCAGCCGCTGTTTGGACTTGGATGTTTTTTTGCGTCGCGGAACAAGATTGTCCATGCATCACGATACTTGATTTTTTCAGGACGATTTCCCAAAAGCATGATGAATCCAGTCAGACGGCTAGGAAGCCAGTTCATCACATCATCCCATTTTGCAGACGCCCAGCCAAACTCTTTATAGCGTTCATTTAGATGCCCCACCATCGAATCACATGTATTCGTTGCCCGGTAGACCATTGCCAAAGGTGCCCCGCCAATAATGGCCCAAAATAACGGGGCCGTTACCCCGTCACTTGTATTTTCCGCAACGGTTTCGATTGCACCGCGGGCAATTTCCCCTTCCCCCAAGGAATCGGTATCTCTGCCAACAATAAAAGAAAGTTTACTTCTAGCTTCGCCCAAGGTTCCAGCCTTTAATGGTTGATAAACCTCGAGTGCTGCTTCCTTCAAGCTTCTTTGCGCAATGGTCGTTGATATAAGGATTGCCTCAAGGATTATCCCAACAATCGGATGAATCTGATAACCTATGAAAACGATCATGAATACCGAAACAAAAACAATGAGCAAAACAGAAATGAGCATCAAAACCCCTTTTGTCTTTTTCGATTCACCATGATTCCAGCTCTTTTCAAAGAAAGATATTAACGCTCCAATCCAGCGAACAGGATGTGGCCAATTGGGCGGGTCCCCTACAAGTAAATCAATAATGAAAGCAATAGAAATGGAGATTAAATGATAGAATATCACGATTTTTTCCTCTTATATGATTTTTGAATCGCTTCGGTCGTGCACTGAAAAACCGCTTTACTAATCAGCTTCCCTAATGGAGTGATGGTTCCTGCATATTCCAGGAACCTTCCTGTTTGGGTTGCAGCAATTAGGATACTGTCGGTCGAGGTTCCCGTCGCAATCGTTCCTGTTACGGTATCGATTACGTTTAAATCATGGATAGCTTTTACTTTTGCCTCTGTTGCCGTCATAATACTTTGAATGAACGCTTCCTCTGTAAGCTCTCCGTTTACAAAAATCCAGGTATTAATTGTACCTGGGACGGCTTCAAAGGAATGCAATTCGCTTTTTGATGCATCCACGGCATTTCCAACCCCCGCCGTTACCACAACAAATAGGGAATAGTCATTTTCTTCAACCTTTTGATACACCAAATCCTCTAAAAATACAGCCGTCATCATTCCCACCGTTTCAGAAGGCTCAAAACCATTTGCTTTTAAAAAGGAAGCCATTTCTAAGCGATGGTCGCTGCAATTATAAGTTTTATCAACATGCCGATTAATGAATGTATGATGCCACCCCGTTCCCGAACCAATCACACCGGAGGACATCGTACGGAGTGGGGCAGGTGCCTTTAGCATTATAAACTCCTTCGATACCGTTAACATTGATTCATCCACACTAAAACGGGATTCTTCTTTATTCCCTTCAGGCAATAAGCACATTTGCGGTACGGCAACCTTCGGATGGGGATGTTTTAGGACCTCTGTATGATACACTTCTCTTATTCGATCTTCCCTTAACACTTCATTGGGAACATGATTAATATTAATGGTACCTTTTTCAAGCAAGAGTAAGCGGTCACAATAAAGCCCGGCAAGGTTTAAATCGTGAAAAATTGAAAAAACGGTTAGTCCATTTTCCCTCGTCCACTGCTTTAATAAATCGAGTAATTCTTTTTGATAGGATAAATCCAAATGATTCGTTGGTTCATCCAAAAGAAGAATTTGCGGTTCTTGAGCCAAGGCTTGCGCTAAAAAAACTCTTTGTTTTTCGCCGCCGGATAGCTCTTGAATATTTTTATTTTGAAAAATGGAAACCCCGGTCTGGTTCATAACCCGTTGAACGGTCTCCTCATCCTCGTTTGACCATGTCTGAAACCAGCCCTTTTGATGGGCATACCTTCCAAGGGAGACTGTTTCCCTTACGGTAAAGGAAAATGACTCTGAAGAATTTTGTGAAAGAACGGCAATCAATTGTGCAAGTTGTTTTGGATTATACTCCGTAATGTCTTTTCCTTTGATTAAAATTTCTCCCCGTTGAATCGGTAGGATACCACTAATCATTTTTAGTAGTGTCGTCTTTCCACTTCCATTCGGTCCTAAAATTCCAAATAGTTCACCTTTTTCCACTTCAAACGAAACATCTTTAAGGACGTGTTCACCTAAGTAGCCGCCTGAAACATGTTGAACGGTAAGCATTTTGTTAACCACTTCTTTCCTTCCTTTTTCTCTGCATGAGAATGAGTGCAAATACAGGTGCACCAATCAAAGCTGTAATCACTCCGATTGGCAGCTCAGTAGGAGAAATAATTGTTCGTGATACAAGGTCGGCTATTATCAGAAACCCGCTCCCGGTTAAAATCGCAAGTGGAAGAAGATGCTGATGATCAGGTCCCCATAATAACCTTGATAGATGGGGGATGACCAGTCCAACAAAGCCAATTGTGCCCGAAACAGCCACTGCCGCTCCAGTTAATATTGAGCCCGCTGTTAAGATAATCAACTTCCTTCGTTGAACATTTACCCCTAAATGCTGTGCTCTTTCTTCCCCGAAGGCAAAAGAATTTAATTCTTTCGCATTAAAAATCAGGATTACAACACCTATCATAAAAAACGGCAAAATAAGCTTTATGTAATCCCAGCCTCTCATCGAAACACTCCCCAACAACCAGCCGATGATTTCCCTAAGCTCATCACCCGTTAAAGCGATCATCAGCGAGATGAGGGCACCTAAAAAAGAACTAAAAATAATCCCCGTTAAAATAATTGTTTCTACTCTCATCGAACGGTCAATTTTCCGTGCAAACATCAGCACCAAAAAAATCGTTAAAAAAGAAAAAAGAATGCTTAGGACTGGTAATGTGAATGTGCCTAAAACAGGAAGCGAAAATTGAAAAAATAATGTCAAAACGGCACCAAGTGATGCCCCGGATGATACACCTAATGTATAAGGATCAGCTAATGGGTTTCGAAGCAGACCTTGAAAGGCAGCACCGCTGATCGCTAGTGCTGCTCCTACTAATCCTGATAAGATTACCCTGGGCAGTCTTATGTTCATGACAATACTCTGATACATCGGGTCCACTTGCTCAAAATAATGGATTCCGAAAAGTGTTGAACTAATGATTTTAATAATGGAAAGGATTGGAACAGATACCGTACCCGTCGAAATTCCAAATAAAACGGCAAAAATCATGAAAACTCCTGCCGTAAAGTAGGCAAAATATTTATTATTTAAAAACTTCCGGATAGATGGCCTTTGCAAGATCCTCTACTCCTTCAACAATCCTTGGACCAGGGCGGTTTACTTTATCAGAATTCACATCCAAAACCTGTTTATTTTTCACAGCATTGACATTTTCCCAGCCTTTTTGCTTTAAAACTTTGGCAGCTGGATTTTTCACATAATATCCATATGTTGTGACAATCACATCAGGATTTCGTTTAACCATGGCCTCTTCATCAATTTTCACCCAGCCATTTTGATCTTTTGCGATATTATCCGCATTAATCATCGCCAGCATTTCATCCATAAAAGTGTTTTTTCCAGCTGTATAGATTTCTGGTGCCGGTGATACTTCAATTAGCACTTTTTTCTTGTCTGTAATTTCTTTGGCTTTTGCTTGAATGGATGCAAGCTTATCCTTCATGCCTTTTATCAAAACAGGAGCTTTATCGGTTTCTCCTGTAGCTTTGCCAATCATGTCAATTGTGTCATACACTTGCTCAAAATGATCGGCATTTTTTATAACTAAAACCTTAATCCCTGCATCTCTTAATTGCTGCAGCGCTGTTTTTTCAATATTTGCTGCGGATTCATGGGCTAACACTAAATTCGGCTTTAAAGAGATGATTTTTTCTACATTTATCTCTTGACCACCCACTTTTTCTTTTTTCGCTACTTCTTCTGGGTAATTATCAAAATCGGAAACTCCAACCACTTCTTTTCCAAGTCCTAGAGCATAAACAATCTCTGTATTACTAGGAATGAGAGAGACAATTCTTTCGGGCTTCTTTTCAATGACAACCTTATCCCCTAATGCATCTTTAATCGTGACCGGGAAAGCGACTTGTTCTGTTTGCTTTTCACCAGCTGCATTCCTGTTTTCTTTTCCTTGATCCTGTTTTTCAGCGCAACCTGCTAATACCCCTATGATTAACATCATTGCTAACAAAAGCGAATACCATTTTTTCATGTTTCTTCCTCCTGCTTTTAAGTCTGTGATGATTCTCTTATCAATAAAAATATGGTTTTGCACCAAACAAAAAACATCTCCACTTGTAATGGAGATGTTGGTTTGATTAGATTCAATTACTCTAGAAAAGTAAAAGGAGTCTATCCTTCCACACCTCCCTATCCTCGTAGGTTTTTGGCGCACTTCGAAATTAGGCAGGTTTCCTGGCTCATGATCATCGCTTCCTATGCCTTCCCATCAATAAGACAGTGACATTTTATAGGTTGCTCTCATTTACAGTGGCGGGACCGCGTTGGTTTTGCACCAACTTCCCTTTTAAGCTTAAAATCTTTAAAAGATTTTAGCACCTAATTCTTTTTTATATTTTTTATGATAGATTCATTATATAGTATCACAAAATAGTTTGTATATAATTTTGGAAAAATCTCCATTGTTTTCATCTTAGATTCCTATTATCCTAAGTAAAGAGGTGAAATAGCTTGAAAAAAAGAATTGTAGTATCTTTTAGTGGTGGAAAAGATTCGACACTTGCCCTGTATCGCTTGATTCGTTCAGGCGAATGGGAGATTGACTCGTTATTAACCACTATTTCTGAGGAAGATTTTCGGACAAATGCACATGGCGTCCGGGAGAAATTATTAGAGCAGCAAGCACTTTCTCTAGGGCTGCCGCTTAGAAAAGTGTATCTTCCCGAGAATCGGACGAATGAAATCTATCAACAAAGGATGGGGGACGCCTTCCAACAAATCGTAAAGGACGGAATCACCGATATCATGTTTGGGGATATTCACCTTCAGGATATTAAAGATTACCGTGAAAAAATGGTAAGGAACCACTCCCTCAATGCAATTTTTCCGGTTTGGGGGGAAGATTCTAAACGGTTAATTGCTGAATTTTTAAATTCTGGGTTTAAAACTGTTGTAACCTGTGTTAATGGGAATCGCTTGGATTCATCTTTTACAGGCAGAGTAATCGACGAGAAATTTTTACAGGATCTCCCACACGGAGTGGATCATTGCGGCGAAAATGGAGAATTTCATACCTTTGTTTTTGACGGACCATTATTTTCGAAACCGGTTAACTTTAAACTTTCCAATGAGATTACGGAAAAAACCGACCCTCATACGAATCAAAATTGTTTTTATTTTATCGATTTAGTTCCTTACTAAATGCAAAGGCAAGCGGAACCCGCTTGCCCATTAATTTTATTCAAGAAGACCATATTTCCGCTTAAATCTGCGCAAAATTTTTACCCAACCAGTACCAAAAACAAGAAGAAAGAAAACATTCGACACAGCGTGCATGAAATCAAACAGTGCACTTCCAGCGAAATAAGTAAGAAATGCCTTCAATGTCATTGTAGTCCCCGATTGAGAAAAGGAGAGAAATCCCCAGAGGTTCATAATCCAGCCAAATAAAAACCCCCAGACCACACCAAACAAAACTCTTCCCCACTTCCAATTCATGAGCTTCGTTTTTCGGAAAAGTCCGGCCGTCAATCCGACAAGGCCCCATGCGGCCATCTGCCAGGGTGTCCAGGGTCCTTGACCGAGAATCATGTTAGAGGCGAGGGCCGCAACCGCCCCGATGATAAAGCCGCTTTCGGCGCCGAAAACAAAGCCTGACATCATAATCACAAATGTCGTTGGCTGTACACTTGGGATCGAAGCAAATGGAATTCTCCCTACGGCCGCAATGGAGGCTAAAACCGCTAGCAGCACTAATTCCCTCGGTTCCACTTTTCGTCTTTCAAATCGAAATAATAATAATCCAAAGGAAAGAAGTAAGATGGCAAAGCTCATTGCCAAATAATGATCGTCCCACTTTACTGCTAAAAATAATAGTCCAAAAAAGAAACACAGGAATGCACCAAATGCTAAGACCTTTGTAATACGCATTTCAGTGCCTCCTGGATGGTGAGCACATGCTGATCAGGGAGGTTGCGAAACAGCCTTTGCACCATTGTTGTATAAAAGAAATTCCCTTTAAAGAATTGTTCCGCTGTACCCTCGGCGGTAATTTTCCCTTGGAACATCATTCCACATTTCGTAGCGTATTGGGCCGCAAACTCAACATCATGTGTGGACATTAGAATTGTGATTCCTTGCAGATTCAAATCGGTAAGGATTTTAGCCAAATTTTCTTTAGAAATCGGGTCTAACCCCTTTGTGGGTTCGTCTAAGAAAAGTACCTCAGGCTTCCTAAACAATAAACAGGCGAGCGCTGCTTTTTGAAGCTCACCACCGCTTAGATCATAAGGATGACTGTCAAGCAAATCAGTGATTTTCAATACTCCTAAAAGTGACTGCACTTCTTGATCATGTTTGAATCCCCACTGTTCTAAGATGTAATTCATTTCTTTCCGAACTGTATCCTGAAGAAAAAATAACTTCGGATTTTGTGGTAAATACCCAATTTTTTTTGAAATCTCTTTCTGTTTCCAGGCTTTCAAGGGTTTAGTTTCGAAAAAAATCTTGCCGCTATCCGGTTTGATTAAACCAGCTAATAGCTTTAATAAGGTAGATTTTCCGGAACCATTCCCACCCATTAACGCATAAAATTCCCCTTTTGCAAGGGTAAAATCAAGTTCATTTAGAATCAATTCTTTTTTCTTTTCATAATGGAATAAAATATTTTTCGCGTTAATCAATAACTCGTTTCGGCTTGCCTTATTTTTTACAGACACAATAGTGTTTTTAAAGAAAGTCTCACTTTGAACCCAACTTCTACCTTCTTTTACCGTTAAAGGGACCATCCCGGTGCCCTTCATATTAAAAAAGAGAGAAGGAATTGTCGGCACGTAAGTCCTATTAGCTGAGTTCCAAACTTGAGTTAGAACCTCCCTCGGGTCCCCCTTCGCAATCATTTCGCCACTTTCCATCATGACCAATTGGTCCGCTAACGGCAGCACTTCCTCCAGACGGTGTTCAGCCATAATAATGGTCATGCCAAATTCCTCATTCAGCCGTTTGATCATATCAAGAAATTCCCTTGTACTGACCGGGTCCAGCTGTGCCGTCGGTTCATCTAAAAGCAAAATATCCGGCTGCATAAGGAGAACGGAAGCAAGATTAATTTGCTGCTTTTTCCCGCCAGAGAGTTCATGCGTTTTTTTCTCTAATAATCCTTCAGCCCCGAAAAAATGAACCATCTCCGCGACACGGCTTCTCATTTCATTTGTCGGCAGTCCGATATTTTCGAGACCGAAAACCATTTCATGAAGGACATCATCTGCCACAACCTGATTTTCAGGATCTTGAAAGACAAAGCCAATTTCCTTTGTATCAGGTGACGGCTCTTGAACCAACTTACCGTTAATGAAAATATCACCTTCAAGCGTTCCATGGGGTTGAATTTCTTTCTTTAGTAATTTTAACAGGGTGCTTTTTCCAGACCCTGAAGCGCCAAATAAAACGACAAATTGACCTTTATCAATCGAAAGGGAAAGATTTCTGATGGCAGGGTTTATACAATCCGGGTAAGTAAAGGTTAATTTGTTTAATTCGATAAACGCCATTGGAACTTTCCACCTGCTTCAATCCAAATTGGAAAACTTAAAAACAATAGATAGAAAATAAGGGTTTGGAAATCTAGTGGAGATAAGCCCCAAGACTCCATGATGGGATAAACGGTTAAATATCCATAACCCCTGATTCGCCCCAAAATAATCACTGCATAAAGGATGATTAAAAATAAAAGGACAAAAAAATCCTTTTTTCGAAATGTAAAATATTCGTAAGAAGAACGGGAACGTGTACCATAGCCGCGCGCTTCCATTGAATCTGCTGTCTGAATCGCTTCTTCTAATGAAAAGGTAAGCAAGGTTTGAATATAGAGCATGCCTGTCTTTACCCTATATTTCCACGTTCCGGTAGTCAGCAAAACCCCTTTACTTCGTTGAATGGTGGAGATTTCTTCTAATCTTCTTCTCATTAACGGAATAAAACGAAGCGTGAGCATGAGCAAAATTGCAAACTGTGGTAAAAATTTCGAGAATAAGTACAAAAGCTTATTGGGCGTCATGACAATATTATAAGAAATAAAAATCGCTATCACACAGATAATCGATAAGGCATTCATTCCGCCGAAGCTAATCGCTTCTAATGTAACACGATGGTGATGGATTTCAAATAAAAGATGCCGGCCTCTTTCATTAAATAATGGATTTAGAAATAGCATTAACAAAAACGTTGAAAAAAGAAAAATCCACCACCGTTTCATTCCACGGTACCGGTCATGCCTGAAGTTTATAAGCAAAACCATGAATAATGCTGCCACTAAAAAGATTGGATGAAGCATGAGAATGAAAAGAGATAGAGCACCTGTATAATATAAGAATGAAACTAGTGGATGGTATCGCTCAAAACGATGACTCACTATTTTTTCTCCGCATAATCTTCTGTATAAATCCAGTCAATTCGGTCGCCTGCTTTTACCGTAATAACACCCGCGCTTTTTGGAATCGTTACGCCATTCTTCTTACAAGTCCAGCCGCTTTTAGGTCCATAATCAAACTCATAATAATTGTCAATTCCTTCAATATATGCTGTTGCACCGCTGCCCTTATAATCTACAGCAACGCCCTTATTCTGTGCACCGGACAACAAAACCTTTAATACCGTGTCCCCTTCCTTAATGCTTATCTTAGAAGCAGCCATAATGGTTCCGCGATCTTTAGGGCCAACGATAGACATCGTTACAGTCGAAATAGGCTTTTGTACTTCCGGCTTGGGGGAAGACGGTTTTGTTGTTTTTTCTGCTGTTTTGGTCGTAGATGTATTTGTTTTTTTAGTTGGGCTAGAAGTTGTTGTTTTCTTCACTACTGCAGTACTAATATTTGGTTTGGAATTTTGTTCGGATGTTTTCGATTGTTCCTTATTATCCGTACTTGGAATCTTATTGACCTCAACTGTTTTTTTACTTGGAACTTGATTATTATCCTTCTTACTTGTTTCTTCCTGTTTTTTTACAGTTACTTCCGTTATTTTTTTCTCTTCCGTTTTACTTGGTTTTGCTTTTTCTGTTACTTTATCTGTCTGCTTGGCTGTTTCTGTGGAGGCCGTTTCCGCCTTTTTTGATGCTTGTGGGGCAGATGTATTCATGCCACATCCGATTAGACTAAAAGTAAACAGCATAATGACGATAAAGATCGTGGACTTTAGCAATTTCTGCATGTTATCCCCCTCTTCTTAAAATGGTCCCTCCCGTAAAACACAGGAGGGAGGTTAAAATTAATTATGCATTTAATTTCTTTTTTCTCATGTAAAGTGCAAAGCCGATTAATATCAAAAACAACCCTGCTACCAAAATGTTTACTGAATTTGTTGCTGTATCCGGTAGGTGGTGCCCCTGATTGTTTCTGTTCGCAGCACTTTTTGTTTGCTCTACTGCAGGTGCAGCTTTTTCGGTTTCTTTGTTAACCGTTTTAGTTTTTTGCGGCATTAATTGTAAATGATATATTGACCCTTTTCCTTGGGTATACAGCTTATAAGCAACAACGGCTTGAAAACCTTGAACAGTGGAATAGGCATCTGTTGCATCCCCTTTTTTCCAGCCGAAACCGCCATCTTTATTCTGGAATGACAATAAATATTGCATCAGACTGTTTTGATCTGTAGAAAAAAGAGTCCCGGTTGGATCAATTCCCAATGAAGATAAGGCAATCACCACTTGGGATGCGGATGTACTATTATCGATTTTAGCGTCTTTAAATTCTTTTGATAAATAATTCACAGCCGAATTAATTTTTTCTTTTACAATTTTATCTGATTTGTAGGGAGCAAGAGCATTCAATACCATCCCAGTTGAATCTACATCGCTTGTTGGGCTTTCATCCCATGCCCAACCGCCATCTTTGTTTTGTTTTTGGAGTAAAAGGTTGACAAGCTTTTCCCGTGTCCACATTGCTGATGCTGGGATTTTAAAATGATTGCTATCTAATGAAAGGAGTGCAAACGCAACACCATTTAATCCTTGTTTTGTAACATTACCATTATAGACTGCCTGAACAAGATTATAGCCCTCTACATTCGTTGGGTCTCCACCGGCCGCTAAGATTCCGAGAACATATCTTTCTGTATCGGTAATCCTTCGGAAATTACCTTTTTCTTCCTTTACCGTTTTTTTTACTTTATCTAAATAAGTTGCGGGGATTGTTATTCCTGCTTGTTTAAGGGCAATTGCTTCCCATTCATTTACTTCATGTTTTTGAATATATTCACTAACCGAACCAACAGCTTTTTGGATCGTTGCATTCGAAACTGTACCAACTACTGGATTCTTTTCACCTGTAGCAGGTTTGTCTGTCGGAGCGGTATCTCCCTGATCCCCGCCATTTGTTGGGGTCTCCCATGACTCTAACTGAAAGCTGATTTGATCTCCTGCTTTAAGTTGATAGGACTCAGCACCAACTGAAGCCATCTGACCATTCACATAAAATGCCCAGTAATAAGGGTCTTCTGCCTTCAAGCCATTGATAGAAACAATCATTTTACCCCAATCTGTATCCTTTAAACCAACCTTATCAGCTCCCAAAGCCACTTGCAGCAACTGTAATGCTGTTGGCTGTCCAATAATTGAAACAGCTTTAAGGTCGTTTACTGTTTTTTTCTGATTATCTACTACTTTAAGAGCTACATTATTTGATGGTTTATTCCAGTCTAGGTATCGGAAACTTAGTTTGTCTCCATCATGTACTACATATGAACTTGCACCAACCTGAGCATTTACTCCATTTACATAAAAAGCCCAATAATTTGTTCCCTCTGCCTTTAACCCATTAATTCCTGTAATCATATCACCGAAATCATAATGGGTATATTCAACATTCTTTTCACCGACGGCCTTTTCTAAAACTTGTGCTGCCGTTTCTTTTTCATCGTATGTAACGGTTTGTTCTGCTAATAGCGGATTAGCCTCATCCGTGCCAATCACGGTAATGGTTCCCTGGGTCCCGGCTGCTGCAGCCATTACGGGTTTTTGAAAGTTTGCTGTGAATAAAGCAATTACAAGAAGCATCGCCATCCACAAATTTTTACGTTTGCCAAACATGTTTGTCTCTCCCTTTCTAGTTAGCTAAAATCCCCATAAAAAAATCCCCCTATTTGAGGAGGAGAGTATATAGATGATGTTAAGTTTAAACGCAAGGAGACGTTTTAACGCTTAACACTCTCCTATCCGCGTAGGTTCCTGTGTTCTATAAACAGGCAGGTTTCCTGGCTCATGGTCATCGCTTCCTACGCCTTCCCATCCATTGACAGTGACATTTTATAGGTTGCTCCCATATACAGTGGCGGGACCGCGTTGGTTTTACACCAAACTTCCCTTTTAAGCTAAACTTTTTAATAATTTTAGCACCTGTTTTTTTCTATTTTTTTATGATAAATCTATTATTATATATTTTTTATCATTTGTATATATTTTTGAAATGACAGAGTAACATTCCCTTTGTTTAAATTAAATGAAAAAGGCAAACGAGTGTGTTTGCCTTTTTTGATTATTATTGTTCAATTGTTCTGCAAAGGTTGGCCATTTCGATTGCTGCTGATGCTGCATCCCAGCCCTTGTTCCCTGCTTTTGTTCCGGCACGTTCTATCGCCTGTTCAATTGAATCGGTGGTCAATACACCGAAAATAACTGGAATCCCTGTTTTTAAATTGAGAGCAGAAACACCCTTTGCCACTTCGTTACACACATAATCAAAATGTGGAGTAGAACCACGAATAACGGTTCCTAGTGTGATAACAGCATCGTATTTTTTGCTTTCCGCCATTTTTTGCGCTATTAACGTGATTTCAAAGGCACCTGGCACCCAGGCAACATCCACGTCTGTTTCACTGACACCATGTCTTTTCAAGGCATCCTGTGCTCCGCCCAATAATTTACTTGTAATGAATTCATTAAAACGGCCTACTACGATTCCTACCTTTAATCCTGTTCCAACTAAATTACCTTCAAAAATATGTCCCATGCTGCTTCCTCCATTTGTTTCCTAATTTTTTTCTTTCTTAATAATGTAAAAGATGCCCCAATTTGTCGTGCTTTGTTCGAAGGTAGTTCGCATTCTCTTTTCTCATTTCCATTTGTAGCGGAACACGCTCGACAACCTCAAGGTCATATCCTTTTAAACCTTTAATTTTTCTTGGGTTATTGGTTAATAAACGCATTTGTTTAACCCCAAGGTCCCTCAATATTTGTGCGCCAATCCCATATTCTCTAAGATCCGCTCCAAAACCAAGCTTTTCATTTGCTTCAACGGTATCGTATCCCTCTTCTTGAAGCTTATACGCTTTTAGTTTATTTAATAAACCAATGCCGCGGCCTTCCTGACGCATGTATAAAAGGATTCCGTTACCTTCCTTGTCAATTTGGCTCAACGCCGCATGAAGTTGAGGACCACAATCACACCGGTAGGAACCAAAAACATCCCCTGTTAAACACTCGGAATGAACTCTGACAAGAATCGGTTTTTCAGGATCGATTTCCCCTTTTACTAATGCCACATGCTCTTTATTATCAACTAGATTGGAATAACCAACCGCTTTAAAGTTCCCAAATTCAGTTGGCAGATTAATTTCCACTTCACGTTTAACAAGTTGGTCTTTTTTATTGCGATATTCAATCAAGTCTTTAATCGTAATTAATTTTACATTTAACGAATCAGCAATTTTTCGTAATTGAGGGACGCGTGCCATTGTGCCGTCTTCGTTCATAATCTCACAAATCACACCTGCCGGCTTTGCCCCGCATAACGTTGCTAAATCAACTGCCGCCTCCGTATGCCCAGTTCTTCTTAAAACCCCGCCTTTTTTGGCGATTAACGGGAAAACATGCCCAGGTCTTTTAAAATCTGAAGGTTTTGATTCTGGGTCGAGCAAACTTAAAACCGTTGCGGAACGCTCGAACGCAGAAATCCCTGTCGTTGAAAATTTATGGTCGATACTTACCGTAAAAGCTGTACCATGTGAATCCGTATTAACCGATACCATCGGGAACAAATCAAGCTTTTGCGCCAACTCCTCTTGAATTGGCACACATATTAATCCTCTTCCATGGGTAGCCATTAAATTTATCACATCTGGTGTTGCTTTCTCCGCTAATGCAATAAAGTCACCTTCATTTTCCCGATCTTCGTCATCACATACAATGACAACTTTTCCTTGTTTTAAATCTTCTAAAGCCTCTTCAATTGTATTAAACATCTTGCATCACTCCTTTCTATTATTTAGGCAAATCCGTTATCAGCTAAAAATTGAGCTGTTATGCCGGATGCTCCTTTTTTCCCTTGATCGCTTGTTATACCAGTTATAAAATGACCCACATATTTTCCAATCATATCGCATTCTAAATTGACAATATCTCCTGAACCTTTTAGACCTAAGATCGATTCAGATAATGTATGGGGAATGAGTGAAATCGTAAAGGTATGCTCTGATTTGCCAAAAACGGTAAGACTTGTCCCATCAATTGCAACTGAGCCTTTTAAAATAATGTAGTTTAACATCTCTTGATTGGCTTCAATTTCATAATAGATGGCATTTTCAAATGCCTTTTTACTTTTAATCACCCCGGTCCCATCAATATGGCCGGATACGAAATGACCACCAAATCTGCCCCCGGCTGCCATCGCCCTTTCCAGGTTCACCTTGGAACCGCGCTTGACTGAATTTAAACTGGATGCCTTTACTGTTTCCGGCATAACATCCACAGTAAACTGTTTTCCGGTAAAGGAAGTGACTGTTAAGCATACACCGTTGACAGCGATACTGTCACCAAGATGGACATCATCAAGAATTTTCTTCGCCTCAACGGTAAGGACGAAAGATTCTCCCGTCCGCTGAATATTTGAAACTAAACCAATTTCCTCAATAATTCCAGTAAACATAGTGTTCTCCTCACTTAGGTTCCGCAATTATGCGGAGATCATTGCCGATGCGGCCCACTTCTTTTATTTTTAAAGAAACAACCTCTTCCATTGTTTCAAAGCCTTCACCACCAAAAGAAGCTGGAGCCAATTTACCACCGATCAATTTAGGTGCAATATAGGTGATCACTTGTTGAAATGCACGTTCCTTTAAAAAGCTTCCATGCACCTCCGCGCCGCCTTCAACAAATAATGATGAAATGCCCATTTCTCCTATTACTTTTAGCATTTCACGGATGATTATTTGCTTTTCCGGCAATTTAATCAGCTTAACCCCTAAATCATGGTATTCTTTTTCCCTTTTCCCATCAATGTCGGAGCAGGTAACAATCCATGTCTGTGCCTGACCATCCGTTACAACGTTTGCAGTTAAAGGAGTCCGAAGATTCGTATCAAGGATAATTCGAATTGGATTTTTGCCGCCTGAAGGCAACCTTGTTGTCAAGCTGGGATTATCCTTAATGACCGTATTGACTCCTACTAGAATGGCGTCATGCTGATGGCGGAATACATGAACGTCCTTCCTTGCTTCCTCTCCGGTAATCCATTTGCTTTCGCCTGTTGGGGTGGCTGTTTTCCCGTCCAAACTGTTGGCGGTTTTTAATGTTACGTACGGCAAACCAGTACTAATGTTGTAAAAAAACATCTTATTCAGCTCACGGGCCTCTTCCTGAAGCAGTCCCACCTCTACCTCAATCCCGGCATTTCTTATTCTTGCAATACCTTTGCCTGCCACCTGGGGATTAGGGTCCGTAGTTGCAACAAATACTTTCTTAATTCCTGTACGAATGACTAGATCCGAGCATGGTGGTGTTTTACCAAAATGGCTGCAGGGTTCCAAGGTGACATAGATGGTTGCATCCTTTGCTTTTTCGCCAGCCATTTCAATGGCATGGACCTCAGCATGAGGCTCGCCCGCTTTTAAATGGGCACCCATGCCAACAATTTGATTGTCCTTTACCACTACTGCTCCAACTACAGGATTGGGAGCAGTCTGTCCCAAAGTACTTTTTGCCAATTTCAATGCTAAGCTCATGTAGTCTGTATCATTCATAATGGCGTTTCTCCTTCTATCAGAACATAAAAAGACCCTGAAAAAATTTCTTCAGGGTCCTAATAAAGGCAATAGGAAATTGAGGCTTAAAAAAAGGGTTTTTTAACCAATTTTTAATCCTGCTAATTTTTTTCCTTCTCCCATCCAGACTTTAACTGTCGGCCCTGGAGTTTCACCAGATCCACCGTTTAACAAATGTTAACCGGGTCACGGACTAAGAAGCAAATGCTTCATCACCGCCGGTTAGGAATTTCACCTGACCCCGAAGGAACTATTTAATTTTAAATTATTTTAAGTATATCGAATTCTATCAAGAAAGGGAAATGATTTGTTCATAATTTATAGGAAATTTTCGACTTTCCTTTTTTTACGATAATTTTGTTAATATTTTCTTACCGGCAGATATATATCAAAAATCAAATTCCCTACAGCATAATCTGACTTATACTCCTCTTTATAAATTTCTATGCTTAATGCCTGATGATCCTGCTCATAGCCATAGTCTTTCATCCATGAAAAAATCTTCCGGTATGTATTTTCAACCTCTTCCGCTTTCCCCTTATGGGTAGTAAATACGTAATTTTTACGTGGAATCGTGAATCCAACCATACCTTCCGGAACTTCGTTAATCTCTTCCACTGGCGCGGTAACAAAATAGGTAAACTCCGTTTCTCTGCTATGGAATGGAGCAATCAAAACAGGTTCATTCGTTTTATTTTGTACTTCACGGAGTCGTTCTTCCATCACAGTAAATAGACTTGGAATCTTCTTAGTTTGTGAATATGTTCCATTCCATGCAATTCCAACAACCTTTAATTCCTCTTTTTCTACCACTTTTACTTGCAAAATAACTCCCCCTTTTACAAACATCCTATTTTTATAATTCTTAATTTAGTACCGAAATTCCTGCCTAAAATCAAACAAAAAAAGCATCCAAATCAAAAATGGATGCTTTTGTAAAATTATTTTAAAATATTAGGTATCTTTAATCTGTGTTAATCGGCAAAGCTGTACTAAATTTTATCTCACGTAAGGATAAACTTGTTTGAATCCGATTAACACCAGGAAGTAAGTTCAACTTGCGAATGAATTTCTCCAGTTCCTCGCGATTTCGATTGGCAACTTTTAAAAAATAATCATATTCCCCTGTCAAGCAGTGGCATTCCAGAATTTCCGGCATCAAATTCAGCGCCTTCTCTAAATATTCGAGTTGTTCCTTTTGGTGTATATTTGTACTTACAAAGATAAAACAAAGTAAATCGAATCCAAGCTTCCCAGAATTTAAAACTACTACCTGACGGTCAATATAGCCTTCATTCTCCAAGCGCTTAACTCTAGCATGAGTCGCAGGGGGCGAAAGATTCACTCTTCTTGCCAATTCTGCATTACTAAGTTGTGCCCCCTTTTGCAGTAAATCTAGGATCTTTCGGTCAAGTACATCCAATGATTTATTCCCTTCTGTTGCATCAAACATCTTATCCCTCATTTCTTGTACCGAATATTTGATTGTTTATCATCATTTTATCACACAACAAATTAATAATAATTCGTTTTATACTATATTTACCTTTAATTATTCATAATTTATTCGTATTTACAAAATAAATCATAATAAAATCGATATTTCTGTTACCATTATTAATATAATATAATTGAAAAGGGGCAAATCCTAATGCCAATCTTTTATGTTTTTCTATTGCTTCTTACCAGTCTTCTATGGGGAGGAAATTTTGTTTTTGGTAAATTTCTTGTTGGCCATGCCTCACCAATGACCATCACAACATTAAGGTGGCTGATTGCCATCCTTGTCCTATTGCCGATTGTTTTAAAGCAGGAAAAAAAGCTAATTCCGCCAAAATCATCCATTATCCCATTACTATTTATGGGATTAACAGGGGTTGTTTTTTTCAACCTATTTCAATTTTTGGCACTTGAAAAAACCTCTGCAACAAATGTTGGATTGATTTCTACCTTAAACCCGATTTCTATTGCAATCTTTTCTACCTATTTGTTAAAAGAGAAATTAAAAATATTGCAGATATTTTCAATGGGAGTCTCTTCTTTAGGGGTATTAATGGTATTGGCAAAGGGAGAATTCTCACATTTATTATCCCTTCATTTTAATATTGGGGATTTGTGGATGATTGCAGCCGTGATCATTTGGGGGCTTTATTCCATTTGTAGTAAATGGGTAATGAAAAAAATGTCACCCATGCTGGCAACTTTCTATTCTGGGGTATTTGGTGTGGTAATCTTGATTCCATTCAATATATCCAGCTTCCAAATTTCCAATCTCGATTCAAGCTTCCTTTGGGCCATTCTATATACTGGGGTAATTTCAACCGTTGTTTGTATGGTACTGTGGAATATTGGGGTTCAAAAAATCGGCGCAACCAGTTCGGGAATCTTTTTAAACTTTAACCCTATTTTTACATCCATCCTTGCCTATTTCTTTTTAGGCGAAAGAATGTCTTGGTCAGAATTTGGCGGCAGTGTCATTGTTATTGCCGGATGTTTCCTATTTTCTTGGTTAGGGTCAGGTATGAACGGAAAATCAACAAAAGTACATGTTAAATTTGGGTCATAGAAAGAAGGTTGTCACTGTGAACAACCTTCTTTCTAGTTATACTAGATTACTTGACTCCCTGTGGAATGGCTAAATTTAACCCTTTGGCAATGCGTTCGCCATATTCAGGGTCTACTTTATAGAAATTCTGAATTACTCGTAGCTTAATATCCTCCCGTTCAACCGGTTTCATGGCCCCAACAATATTTTCAACAAGACGGGTCCGTTCATCTTTTTCCATTAACCGATATAAATCTCCTGCCTGTGTGTAATGGTCATTATGGTCATAGGAAACAGATCCGCCGCCGTTCCCATCGAAACGCATAGCGCCGTCACGTTGATAATTATTTGCTTCTACCCTTGGGCGATTGATAGGTAGTAAATTATGGTTTGGACCTACTCGATAACGGCGGGCATCAGAATATGCAAATATCCTGCCTTGCAGCATTTTATCCGGTGAAGCTTCTACACCTAGTACCATATTACCCGGAGAATCCCCCTTCACCTGCAGCATTCACCCATTTAAAGGTATGGCTCCCATAACCATTCAAATGGCGGAGTGTAGCTGGAATTCCCCTGTCCCCCATTTAAATGTGGAAATTTAGACGGATGTACAAACCAAATCAAGCTTTCAACATTTACTGTAAATAAGACTGACAAGAAGGTGTAGATAATGCCTGCAATATCGGGAAAAGAATATATTGATAGAATCAATCATAATCCTGCGGAGATTTGGATTGAGGGTAAACAAGTAAGTGGCAATATTTCTGAACACCCTGCATTTGCTGGTGTCATGAAAAGCCAGGCAAAATTATTTGACCGGCAGCTTACTATGAACAACATGACCTATACATCTCCTACCAGCGGTAATCAGGTTGGTGTTTCCTTCCTTGAACCAAAAACAAAGGAAGATTTGGCCATTAGAAGAGAAATGGTGCAAAATTGGGCGAGAACAAGTGCTGGGATGTTGGGACGATCACCGGATTATATGAATACAGCAGTGATGGCTTTTGCTGCTGCTGCATCTATTTTTTCGGATTCCTCAAAACTATTTGATCAAAACCTGCGGAAATTATATGAAGATGCACGAGAAAGAGATTTGACCTTTACTCATACGTTTATAAATCCACAAGTCAATCGTTCTCAAGCCTATACAGAGGATTCAGAAAATATCATCTCGGCCAAAACCGTTAGGCAAAATGAAGATGGTATTTTTATTAAAGGTGCACGACTTTTAGCAACACAAGGCGGAATTACTGACGAAATTCTCGTGTTTCCGACGCATATGGCTTCAATTAACAAGGATTTTGCCTATGCATTTTCAATTCCAAGCAACACTTCTGGACTTAGGTTCCTTTGCCGTGAGTCGTTCCGTTACAAGGATAGTCAATTTGACCATCCTCTCGGCTCTCGGTTTGATGAGATCGATACGATCGTTGTTTTTGATGATGTCTTCGTTCCTTGGGAACGTGTCTTTTGCTACCAGAATTCGGAGTCTTCCTATAGAATTTTTTCCGAAAGCAGTTTTTATCCATTAGTAGGTCATCAAGTAACTGCACGGAGGGTGGTAAAAACCGAATTTATTTTGGGTGTCGCACAGATGCTTGTGAATACGATTAATGTCGGGGAATACCAGCATATCCAGGAAAAAATCAGTGAGATTATTGTTGGACTAGAGACGATAAAAGCCTTGTTGTTGGCCTCCGAAATGAATGCGAAACCAGATCAATGGGGAACGATGGCTCCTGATTTCTCCCCATTAGGTACAGCAATTATTAGCTATTCGCGTCTTTATCCTAGGCTTTGTGAAATTTTACAGCAAATCGGGGCTAGCGGACTCGTTTCGATTCCAGGTGAAGCGGATTTTTCTTCAGAAATAAAGGGGGATCTTGACCAGTATCTGCAGGCTGCAAATGCCAATGCATTAGAGCGTGTTACACTTTTTCGTCTGGCTTGGGATATTAGTATGAGCGCTTTTGGAACAAGACAATCCCTATACGAACGCTATTTTTTCGGGGATCCTGTTAAAATGGCCAGTAATGTATATCAAACCTACCACCGGGAACATTCAATTGGATTCGTGAAGGAATTTTTAAAAAATCACTAAAACATAAAGAAAACTCGCGGATAGCGAGCCTCTAAGGGCGAAGACAGTGGCGTATTTGCACTTATACTTTTTCCCTAAAAATTGCTTCTACGTCGAGTTTCTTCTTCGCAGCAATTTTATAATTTCTTAAAGTACAAAAAACAAACTCCACTAAATGGAGTTTGTTTTATCATTTTTATGCCTTATGCACATTTACAGCTTGTGGACCGCGTTGTCCATTTTCGATATCAAAGGTAACTTCTTGACCCTCGTCTAATGTTTTGTACCCTTCGCCTTGAATAGCAGAAAAGTGAACAAATACATCATCCCCACCATCACGCTCAATAAATCCAAACCCTTTTTCACTGTTAAACCATTTTACTTTACCATGTTCCATTTCTTTTGTAGCCTCCTAGCATTTAGCCAATACATGTTTTGCAAAAATATACTTGCTAGAATAGCTTTTCCCAAAAAAAATATTTTTAAACCATAATTATCAATTTTGAAAAAATTTTATTTTCCCAGTGCCCATTTTCGAATGGCTTTTGCCACTCCATCTTCATTGTTCGCTGCGGTAACCCATTCAGCAGTTTCTTTTACGATTTCCTGTGCATTGCCCATCGCCACTCCAAGACCTGCTTCTTTAATCATCGCTATATCATTTAAACTGTCTCCGCAAGCCATGACATTCTCCATATCAATTCCAAGACGTTCACAAACAATTTTTAATCCCTTGGCCTTATTTATTCCAAGAGGATTGACTTCAATATTCTTAAGTGTTGAGTTGCTCAGCTCAAATTCACCTTTGGATTGAAGTTCTTTTTTTATGATTTCTCGAATTTCATCATTATCAATATCAAATCCAAATTTTAACCACTCAAAGCTATGTAGATCCTCCGGCATATCATTAAACCAGTTTCGTTCCGTGCTTATTGCCCAAAACTTCGTATCATGCTGTTTTGACAATTCCCACATCCATTGGATTAGGTCAGCCTTCATTAAATTTCTTTCGACTAATTCACGCTTATCATCCCAGATTTCACTCCCATTAACAGTTACAAGAAATGATGTGAGTTCAAGCGAATCTGCATGCTCCCTGCATGTTCGTAATGAACGTCCCGTACTTAGGACAACATAGATCCCCTTTTCCTGCGCTTCTTTTATTGCCTCACGGTTTCCTTTGGAAACTTCCCCCTTGTCATTTAAAAGGGTTCCATCCATATCAAGGGCAATAAGTTTGATATTAGGTTCATTTATGAAATTATCCATCTATATACTCCCTTCTTTCTTTACCGTTTAGAGTAACATCTTCTTTATGTCATTATCAAAAAATGAGCTCCTCAGTTTTACCTAATATTATTATTTTTAGTTTGCAAAATTTGGCGCTGCCTATCTCGATAAATATTTGCAAATTTCCCGAAGAGCAGATTTACTTTTTCAAAAAAAGTCATTATATTTATCTTATTCGTTGTACATATTTTCTTCAAATTTGCAACGATAAAGGCAAGGCTATGGAAACATAGGTACGCAAAACTAGAGGGGCTAAGGTGGGAGAACTACGCCAGCCAGTTGCCGAAAAATTATTAGGTGAAGGAGAAAATGTATGAAGAACACGAACAAATTATTAGTTAGCGGTCTTGCGCTGTCACTTGTGTTATCACAAGGTGTTTCAGCAGTGGCTGCGAAAGGAACTACCCACAAAAAGAGCTCGCATAAAGTGGACAAGAATAAAAATGGCATGGATGACAAATGGGAAAAAAAATATAAACTCTCGGGTAAAAATCTTGCCAAACAGGATAAAGATAAAGATGGTTTATCTAATTTAATAGAATACAAGTTAAAATTAAATCCAACTTCAAAGGATACAGATAAAGATAAGATTCCTGATAGCTTAGAAGATTCCGATAAAGATCAATTAAGCAACCAGGCAGAAATTAATTTAGGTACAAACCCTGCTGACGCTGATTCGGATAATGATAAAGTAAAAGATGGTGCAGAAAAAGATAAAAGCGGAGTGAAATTTGCCAATAAAATTGAGGATTTGGAATTGAAAATTGTAACTTCAAAGAAATCTATTCAATTTGACTATGAATTAAAGGGTAAAAAATTTACTGTCAATATTGATAAAAAATCTCTACCTAAAGGCCAGGTTGTTTCGCTTATAAAACAATTGGAACATTCTAAAAATCTAACGCAAGAGGAAACGCTTAAAATTATTCAATCAAGATTAGGATTAAAAGTTGGCGATCATCTTGAGGGCAGCGTAAAACTATTAAATGGAACTTCTTTTGAACTAGTGAAGGATTTCACTGAAGTCAGTGGAAATCAAGGAACTGGCAAGAACGATGAATTAAAAGATAACGATGGTCATCATGGTCAAAATGGCGACCATGATGATAACGATAATGATAATGGCGACCATGATGGCAATCATCAAGGTGATGATAACTAAAAATAATAAACACCTCGTGATCAAATCGCGGGGTGTTTTTATCATTGTTGTTTATTATCACTATTATTAATGGTGATGGTGATGATCGCCTTTTGATGGATTGGTAATTAACCATTCTTCTTTTGGCACCTGGAAAAATTGAATCCAGATACCGTCCAAATATTCATCGCCTTTTTCAAGAATAAAATCAATATCCTTATCTGTTTTTACTACCTCATCCTTTTCAGTTGGTGTATCCAGCATTAAATCATAATGAGCATGATCCCCATGCATATGGGTAACAAATACACGAAACAACTTCCCTTGTGCCTCTTCTTGTTCCAACATTTTTTTCAACGCTTTTGCTGCATTTCGATTAATTTTGACTTTCACTTTTATTCTCCTATTCCAAAATAATTTAATTTTATTATCCCATTTTTAAATAAAAATAGACACCTTTTATCCATATTTTCCCTCAAAATCCGCCACTTTCTAGCCAAATGTCAAAAACTTTAACAAATTTGTCACAAATATTTTCAAAAACCTATACAAACATCACAGACAACTTGCTAAGATGACTTTAAGAAGAATTACTCTAAATTAACAAAAATTAACAACCTGAGTAAAGGGACCATGAAATGGTAAGTCAAATCACAATATTTGAAGATTAGTAGGGTTGGATCTTGTACAATATTGTGAATAAATTCACACATTTATTTGTGAAAATATGAACAACTTTATTGAAAGGAGCGTAAAAAATGTTTAAAAAGGGTTATTTGATTCCCCTATTAGCTTTTTTACCGGTATTATTTTTAAGCGGCTGTGAGCCAAATATGGTTGTTTTTCAACCTAAGGGGCCTGCAGCAAGAGAAATTTTAGGCCTGATTAACTGGTCACTAATTTTTATGGCACTTGTTGTAATTGTTGTTATTGGCTTGTTTGTATTTATTGTGTGGAAATATCGCGCAACAGATAAAAATAAAGATTACGAGCCACCAGAAGAACATGGCAGTACAAAACTGGAAATCACCTGGACTGTCATCCCGATTCTGATTGTTATTGCGCTAACCATTCCGACGGTTAAATCAATTTATAATCTTGAAAAAGTTCCGAAAGGCTATGAAAATAAAAAGCCAATCACAATCAATGTTACTTCCGCAGATTGGAAATGGATCTTTAGTTATCCGGATCAAGGAATTGAAACGGTGAACTATTTGAACGTTCCAGTTGGTACCCCAATTAAATTTAAGCTTACCTCTGCGGGTACGATGAACTCTTTTTGGATTCCTGCTTTAGGCGGTCAAAAATATACAATGGCAAAAATGGAAACTCAACTTTACCTTGTAGCGGATCAACCTGGTGAATATATCGGTAAAAACACAAACTTTAATGGAAAAGGCTATGCAGGAATGGAATTTACCGTAGAAGCCCAATCACCGCAGAAGTTTGACAAATGGGTGAAGGATGTAAAGAACAAGGCACCAAAATTATCAGAAAAGAAATATGTTGAACTATTAAAACCATCAAACTTAGGCCGGCAAACCTTTTCAAACACGCACCTAGCCTTTGTTGATCACGGTGATATGCATTCGAAAACCTACACATTCCCTGAATTGTACAGAAATCACGACTACCCAGGGAAAATTTTTAAAGAACCTGATAACCATGAAATGCACATGGAGGGTCAGGCAGAAGGAAAGTCAATGGATATGAATGATATGGATATGAAGGACATGGACATGAGTGGAAATTCCAATGGAGGTGACCATAGTGGACATTAAGTGGGATAAGTTTTTTATTACCGGAGACCCTCTAATCTTAGGCTCTCAAGTTGCAATTGCTTTAACCATGATTGGTATTGTTGTAGGTGTAACCTATTTTAAAAAATGGAAATGGCTGTGGCAGGAATGGTTCACAACTGTTGATCATAAACGGATTGGGATTATGTATATTCTTGTCGGAGTACTCATGTTTTTCCGCGGTGGCATTGACGGGTTATTAATGAAAGCCCAAACCGCTACCCCAGATGGAAAAATTCTTGATGCACAGCACTATAATGAAATTTTCACAACACACGGCGTCATCATGATCCTCTTCATGGCTATGCCGTTCTTAATCGGTTTAATGAACGTGGTTGTTCCTTTGCAAATTGGTGCACGAGACGTTGCATTTCCGCAATTGAATGCATTAAGTTTCTGGTTAACTTTTGCCGGAGCGATGCTGTTTAATATTTCGTTTGTTATCGGTGGTTCTCCGGATGCAGGTTGGACTGCTTACTTCCCTCTTGCAGGAAAAGAATTTACTCCTGGTATTGGGAATAACTTTTATGCCGTTGCCATCCAGATTGCCGGGATTGGTACATTAATGACGGGGATCAACTTTATCGTCACAGTTTTAAAAATGAGAGCTCCCGGTATGACGTTAATGAAAATGCCAATGTTTACTTGGACATCTTTCATCGCATCCGTAATTATTTGGGCTTCCTTCCCTATTTTCACTGTTGCTCTTGCATTAATGACATTTGACCGGATTTTCGGAACGCATTTCTTTACCGTTTCAGGTGACGGAAACCCAATGATGTGGGCGAACCTGTTCTGGTTATGGGGTCACCCGGAAGTATATATTGTTGTTCTTCCGGCGTTTGGAATGTTTTCAGAGGTTATTTCAACCTTCTCTCGTAAAATGCTGTATGGTTATAAATCAATGGTTTTCTCGATTGTTGGTATCGCCCTTTTAAGTATGCTTGTTTGGGTCCATCATTTCTTTACAATGGGAGCAGGGCCTGCAGTTAACTCAATTTTCTCGATTACAACGATGATGATTGCTATTCCTACCGGAGTTAAAATGTTTAACTGGCTGTTTACAATGCGTAAAGGACGCATTCAATTTACAACAGCGATGCTTTGGGCATTAGCGTTCGTCCCTTGCTTTTTGATTGGAGGCGTAACCGGGGTTATGCTTGCAATGGGTGCAGCAGATTATCAGTATCACAATACACTGTTCCTAGTAGCGCATTTCCACTATGTATTAATTCCAGGTGTAGTATTTGCAGTATTCGCCGGACTTTACTACTGGTGGCCAAAAATGTTTGGTCATATGCTGAACGAAAAGCTTGGAAAACTTCATTTCTGGTTCTTTGTAATTGGTTTTAATATGACCTTTATGCCAATGTTCTTCCTTGGATTAGACGGTGCCGTCAGACGTGCTTACACGTACTCTGCGGAAACAGGCTTTGGACCATTGATGCTCGTTTCTGCGATTGGTGCAGGAATTCTTGCGATTGGCTTTGGTTTCTTATGTTATAACATTTATTGGAGTGCAAGATACGCGGACCGCAATATTTCAAGCGATCCATGGGATGCACGAACACTTGAATGGGCTACAGCTTCCCCTGTTCAATTCTATAATTTTGCCAAACTACCTGAAGTGAAATCAATTGATGCCTTCTGGTACATGAAGAAACACAATGAAGGTCTAGAGTTAAAAGAAGATGACTTGGAAGAAATTCATATGCCAAACAATTCAGGTCTTCCAATTGTGATGGCAGTTGTCATGGGAATCGCAGGATTCTTCCTCATCTTTGAATGGAAAATCGCTGCACTTGTTGCACTTTTAGGCATCTTCGCCTGCTTGATTTGCCGTTCCTTCGATTATAAGGATGGCTTCCATGTACCGGTAGATGAAATTAAAAAGACAGAAAAAGCATGGAGAGACCTCCAAAAAGGAGTGAAGAAAAATCATGTCAGCTAATGTAAACACTGCGCTACCGCTTGAATATCAAACAGAACAAAGCCGAATGAATATTTTTGGTTTCTGGATTTTCTTAGGTGCGGAAATCATTCTATTTGCAACACTCTTTGCAACCTATGCAGTACTTGACCACCGTTATGCCGGTGGTCCTACCCCACACGAACTTTTTGAAATTAAAGGGGTTATGATCGAAACCATCCTGCTCCTAACCAGTAGTTTTACGTGCGGCTTAGCCATTTATGAAATGCACCGTGGTAATAAAAAAGGTCTATTAACCTGGATGATTATTACTTTATTACTGGGTGCCGGCTTTGTTGGGATGGAAATTGAAGAATTTATCGCCTACGTTCATGAAGGTGCTACAATGCAAACTAGTGCATTCCTATCAGGATTCTTTGTCCTATTAGGTACACATGGATTGCACGTAAGCATGGGAATTGGCTGGGCTGTCATGGTAATGATTCAAATTGCGAAAAAAGGCTTGACTCCAGTAACAGCCCGTAAGGCTTTTATTATCGGTCTATACTGGCACTTCCTTGATGTTGTTTGGATTTTCATCTTCACATTTGTGTATTTAAAAGGGATGGTGGCTTAAGATGGAGAAACATTCACATGGTACACCACTAACACAAGTATTAGGATTTGTTTTTTCATTAGTTTTAACTTTTGCTGCTCTCTTTGTAGCTTTAAAAACAGGTTTATCTTTCAATGCCATTATGTGGATTATCGGCACGCTCGCTATCATTCAAGCCGGTCTGCAGCTATTTATGTTCATGCACTTAAGAGATGGTGAAGACAGTGCAGCGCAAACGATTAACGTGATTTATGGTGTTTTTATTGCTGTCGTAACCGTTGCCGGATCGATTTGGGTTATGTCATTTGGTGGAATGTAAAATTGTTTAAAAACCTAGTCTACAGACTAGGTTTTTTTATAATTTCTTAACTTTAATTGGGCTTACCATTAAAACAGCCAAAAGAATGGTGATCCATGCATTGCTATATGTAAACAATCCCATTCCGGCTAGTGGCAGGCCTGCAGCTGGAATCGGCAGGCCCTTAAAATACCCAATGGTTGGGTTTACACTAAACCTTGCCAACCTTAATGCACCCATGGTTGGAAAAAGAATAAAAGCCAAAGAAGTTAAAATGGATGGTGCTGCGATCGAATGAAATATAAGCGCAGGGGCTACCCCAAAGCTAACAATATCCGCCAGTGAATCCAATATCACTCCAAGTTCGCTGTTCACCTTTAATTTTCTGGCAACCCGTCCGTCGAAGAGATCAAAAATAGCCGATAAAAAAATAAAAATCGAGGCACCTCCAATAAATCCACTCATATTAAAGGTGATTGAAAAAACACCACATAAAAAATTTCCGATGGTAAACAAATTAGGCACGGCCTTAACAAGATGATTAACCAACTTCTTTCCCCCTTACATTAACGATTCTCCTCTTATATAGCCTTTTCTTTCGTTTTATCCATTATTCACTTTTAGAAGAG
Source organism: Neobacillus cucumis (assembly GCF_016107705.1). Next base: position 323,821 of record NZ_JAEHGC010000002.1, on the reverse strand, counting down.
ATAAATATTTCCATTCATTTTTAATCAACCATTCCAAGAGACGAGATTGTACATATATTGATAATATGAAGAAAAAGGGAGGCAATTTCATTGAATCGTATATATCCGGTTCGCTATTTAGGAAGCTTCCAAGAGGGATTTTCCAAACCGCAGCTATTTGAAATGAGCGACGGCAAGATTTATCTTGTGAAATTTAAGGATAATCCCCAAGGAACCAGAGTCCTAGTAAACGATTGGGTTGTCGGGAAACTTGCACAGTTATTAGGGCTGCCCGTAGCACCCTTCAAACTGGTTTATTTTTCCAAATCCGATTTTAAAAAGTACTCGGGCCTATACAAATTTGGGTTTAAACCGGGGTACCAATTTGCTAGTTTGTTACTAAAAGATTGCACAGGACTTTGGGAACCCCGAATAAATCAAAAGATTGTTAATATCCATAAATTACCAGAAATAATTGTATTCGACTATTGGGTGCACAACAATGATCGAGATACCGGGAATGTACTGTTAGAAAGGCTTGCTGACAACACATGCTATCTTCATTTAATTGATCACGGATTATGTTTCCCGGGGTACGGATATTCAAAGAAGCTATTAAAAAATGTCCCCATGAACTTACTAAAACAATCAGTTCATACATGGGCAGTTACTCAAATAGATGACCCTAAGTCCCTTATAAAATTTACAGAGAAGGTGCTGGCACTTCCTTCTAAGCAAATTTTATCGGTTATTGACTCTATTCCTGATGATTGGGATGTATCCTCATCGAATAAAAAAGCATTGTACCAATATCTTTTATCGGCAAAAAAAGCACTTCCCATTTTAATATTGAAATTTATCGATAAATACTTCCGTGTTGATGAATCTGATTAATGAAACAAAAAAGAGAAGTACATTTTTTGTGAAATGTACTTCTCTTTTTTTACTTTTATTTTTTGGGATTGTTTCGCTTAATCTTTACTAATTGATAACTTATAAAAGCTACATAAAGCGGAATGGCTACGTATATGAAGTATGGAAACCGATGCTGCTCTTTCTTAAAGACAATATAAATAGCATAACCAAGGAATAAGGTGATAATAATTCCGTATTTCGGCAAAGGAATATCCTTTAGGCTTGGGATTTTAATGGTGCTAACCATTAAATAACAAATTACAAAAAAGGCAAGCGGCAGAATAATCGCTGGCATTTTGCCGTGAAATAAGGTTAATAGCGTTAGAAGTCCCCCACCTGCTGTAATGGGAACGCCTGTAAAATAGTGCAGTGATGATTTGACCGCATTAATATTGAATCGCGCCAAGCGGTATGCACCAAATAACGGGAATAGCCCTGAAATCGCCATCCCAAATTTTCCAAAATCAGAAAAATAGGAATAATAGGCCATCATCGCCGGTGCAACACCAAAGGTTACAATATCGGCAAGTGAGTCTAACTCCTTTCCAAGTTCACTTTCGACATTTAGCATCCGGGCAATCCGCCCATCCATACTATCGAGCATCATTCCAATCAGAATCAGAATTGCTGCATTTTTATAATCCCCAAGTGCCGAATACATGACAGATAAAAATCCAAAAAATAAATTTAAAAGCGTAAAAAGGTTAGGAATACTGTTTCTTATAATATGTATCACTCCAATTTTTCAAAAACCTCTCACTCATTATATCCCTGCTTCCTATTATACCGTTTTTCTTTATAAAATTGAAAAACCCAAATAGCAGCAGTCAGCCAAAAACCACTTGCAAAATATCCCCCAATAATATCACTTGGATAATGTACCCCTAGATAAATCCGGCTTATACCAATGGCAAGAATCATAAAACAACTAACAATAATTAAAATGGTTCTCCCTATCCTGGTTGAAATATGGCGCCAAAGTAAGAAGGCAAGCACACCGTAAAAGGCAAAAGCACTCATAGCATGTCCGCTCGGAAAACTATAACCACTGATCTCAATCAGGCGGTGCAAATTAGGACGTGTCCGCTGAAAAAACTGCTTTAAAACACCATTTAAAATTCCTGCACCGGCTATGACACTTACAAATAAGATCAATTCCAAGCGATGATACAATATCTTGTAGAGAAAAAACAAAAGGACAAGAGAAAGAATGATAACAACCCGTGTGGAACCAATAAAGGTAAACAATTTCATTACCTTAGTAAGGCCAGGCGTTTCGAGTCCTTGAACTGCCGAAATAACCATGCTGTCAAAATGCCCGATCTTTTCATCACTAATAAGTATGGAAACCGTCCCAAAACCAATTACACTCACCAAGCTAATAATAAAGGCAATAAATAAATATTTCTTTATATTCATGAGCTTACTCCTTTTATGATAGAAAAAAGAGGTCCGGTCAGAACCTCCTGGTTTTTCTACGTTTATCTCATGATTTTGTTTCAACTAAAACATCCTTTTTTGAAAAAACAAATAACTTTTGCCCTAAATAATTAAGCACGGTATAAAGTCCAGTACCGACAAGGACCGCCAAATCGGTTCTTATTTTTTCACTAAAGAAATGATTTGAAATTAGAATGGCTGAAACTAAATTTTTTCCTAAATCATAAGAAATAAAATAACAGCACAAAATGACCACAATAAAACGGATGGCAGTTTTTGAAACAGCATTCTGACTTTTAAAAGTAAAGCTTCTATTTAAAAAGAAGCTTACAATCGCTCCAATGGAATTACCGATGAAGGTTGAGTTCCAGTATGATAAATGGAGTGCATGTAAAAGAAGATACATAACCGATAACCCAACAATCGTATTCAAAATCCCTACCATGACAAAACGAATAAAAGAATATTTCATACCTGCTCCTAATGACCAATTGCTTCTTTTATTTGCTGATTGGTTTGACAAGTGGAAAAGCTGTCTATTTCAATCGCAAATCTTGGACGTTTTTTCACTTCAAAATATATTTTGCCAATATATTCACCAATAATACCTAATCCCATTAGCTGCAATCCTCCAACAAACCAAATGGAGATGACTAGTGATGTCCAGCCAGAAACAGTATGTCCTAAAAGGTCTTGAATCAGTGCATACACTCCGGCAAGAATACTAATAACCATGGCCAAGAAACCAATAAAGGTTACAAAGCGGATTGGGGCTACGCTAAAGGAAGAGATTCCATCGAATGCAAAGGCAAGCATTTTTTTTAACGGATATTTTGATTCTCCCGCAAACCTCTCCTTACGATCATAATATACCTTTGCAGATGAGAATCCGACAAGTGGAACCAAGCCGCGCAAAAAGAGGTTTGTCTCTTTGCATTTAAATAATTCCTCAAGTGCCCGTTTACTCATAAGCCGAAAATCTGCATGATTAGGAACTAATTTTATCCCAATTCTATCCATAAAACGATAGAACCCGACAGCAGTGGTTCTTTTAAAAAAGGTATCTGTTTCCCGGCTTTCTCTCACTCCATAAACAATATCGTACCCTTCCCAATACTTTTCAAGAAATGCTTGGATTACGTTAATGTCGTCCTGTAAATCAGCATCAATGGATATGACACAATCCGATTGCTTCGCTGCTGTTTCAAGACCTGCCATTAATGCATTTTGATGTCCGACATTTTTAGCAAGCTTTAAACCTTTAACAAAAGAATTATGTCCACTTTCATTTTCTATTAATTCCCATGTCCGGTCCTTGCTGCCATCATCCACAAACAATAATTTACTTTCCCTTGAAATAAGCGAGTCAGCGATTAACACTTCCAATATACGAGATAATTGGGTAGATGTTTCCATAAAGACTTCTTCTTCATTATAACAAGGTACAACGATGGTTAATACCGGTTTATTCATGATAAGACTCCTTAAACTACATTATTTTACTTCATAAAGATAAATTTTCCAAGCAGAACTCTTTTGGTTAAATGCCTTTTTAAATTCCAGCTGGTTTTCTTTGGCGTTTAAAATTGGAACAGCCGAGAATATATATTTTCCTCCCATACTTTTCAATACCTTGGTATTAAGCTGAAGATGATGGATTTCCACTTTTGAATCCTTTGTAAATTCATACTTTTTCCCTAATTCAGAAACAAAAATATAACATCTCCCGCCCCAATGGTCGAAATAGGATTTTAATGTGGGACTCTTATCCAATTCTTTTGCAATTATTTTGCGGAACTGATGCTTGTAAGCTAGTGGGTAAAAATTATTATAAGTATCCAGCGTATAAAAACCATTGTATTGAGCGATAGCAGGATGAATTCCGATACTGACAACACGATAGCTATTTTGCGGCTTACCAATGTATTTTTTAATATCGGAAAATTGAGTAGTTGCATAAAATTGTTTAAATGTCGGTGTTCCTGCCACCCGATAATAGATTTCATTATTTGCCCCAAATAGTACTAGGAGTTGAGCAACCAAACATAACTTCACGAAGAGTTTCCAGTGCTTGCCCATCCGCCATAAAATATAGGATCCTACGGCAAACATCAGATAAATAATCAATGGCCTTAAAAAATGAAATCTAGAAAAATTAAAGGTATTTAAATAGGGCACTCGTTCTTTTAACGGTATCCATCCTTTATAAAACCAAAAAGCATACCAGACAGATAGAATAAAATTCAAAATAAATAGGTAAATAAACTGTTTTTCTATATGACCTTTCTGTTTATTTTTAATGGCCCAAATCACAAGAAAGGAAAGCGGAACAATCACAAATGTATGTAGGGTCATCACATGTGTATGTCCTAGAAAATAATTTTTGAAAATTAAACGAATCGTACTCCAGAAACCGTTTGTGGATTCAAAAAATTCATTCCGATTTGTCGGTGCCTCCGGAAAAACTAAAGAATAAACAAGGCGGTACTCGATGATTAAATAAATAAGTGTCATGGCAATAATGCTGCCAAAAAAGACCCAGTTTACTCTCTTCTTAACCACTAAATCCCTGAGCCAAAGCAGCCCAATCGCTGTAAGAAAAAAGAAAAATCCAAGCACAAAACTTGAATAAAACGGAAGCAGAATGAGCGTGAGCCACTCCTTCCAAGAGTACCTTCCTTCTCTTATATTTAAAAAAGCCCAAAATGCAAGCGGCATCCCGAGGGTGCTAAGCATTCCTGAAGGCCAAAATGGAGTTAGTGCAAATGCCAGCGAAACATAGATGCGGATTAAATAAGCCTCCTCCGCCTTAACAAAATGCCTTTTTAATAAAAGGTACATACCCAAAAAGGCAAAAATCCTTGTAATTGCTTGACTGATTGAAAATGCAAGCATGGACGGAAACAAATTGTGCAGCCACTGGATCCCACTGAATTCTGTTCCAAATGCATTTCTTGGTAATCCATTAATAATTTGCGGGATAACCGAGTTTATTCCGCCAAACAGTTGGCCGCTATCATTGAGCACTTTATACCAAGAAATATTCGAGTCCAAATTATCATGAACTCGAATATGGGAATTTTCACCTAGAATAAATAATGGCAATAAATAAAGTACTAATATAAAGGTTGCATAATATAAATGCTGTTTTTCTTTATTCAAATTTGTCCAAAACATCTTCATTATCTCACCAATTCTTAAATCACATTGTTCATTTAATTTTTGTGATTTCCCAATTATATAGAACTATTTTTCATTTTTTATAAGAGTAGTATTAAAGATCTTGCTTTCAAGTTTTTCATAAATATTGATAAGAAACTCAATAAACTGATTTAATTTTCCCCAGCTTGCTGTTAGTAGATAAACCACAACTGCAGTTACTATTCCAATTATCATACCGGCAATGACATCTAATGGATAATGAACCCCTGTCCATACGCGTGATAAAGCAATTCCCGCGGCTAAAAGGAGCCAAATCCAACCATTCCGTTTTTTCCACAACCAAATTGTCATGGCAATCACAAATGCTGCGGTCGCATGGTCACTTGGAAAAGAAGCATTCTTTGCGTGTGAAATCAGCATGATCACATGATGGGCGACAAATGGACGCGAACGATAATAAAAGTCTCCAATGATCATGTTTGTTGCTAATGCAAGACAGGCTGCTATGCAGGCAGTTGCAACCATTTTCCGATTTTGCTCTTTATGATAAAACCAATAAAATAGAATGCCTGCAAAAAATAAATACTCTGCTTTATCGGCTAGAAATACCATGAATGGATTCATAAAATGGTCCGTGATGGCTAAATGATTCACCCATTGAAATGCTGTATAATCTAAGTGTGTTAACAATTTCTTCCTCCACCTTTACCTCACTCTTTTAAGATATTACTAAAAGCAATACTCCACAGTGTGACGTTGTAAAAAACATTTTACCCACACGATTAGAATAGACCTCCAGCTTAAATTTTGTATGAATCGAGTATTAAATATTTATTAAATTCAATTGTAGAAGAGGGTTTACCCATTAAAAAATTGAAAAGATAAAAGAAATGGAGGGTGAGATGAAATTATGTCGTGGCTTATTTTTGCACTATTATCTGCTGTATCTGCTGCTTTCGTTTCGATCTTTGGAAAAATGGGTTTACAAAATATTGATGCCAATACCGCAACCGCCATTCGAGCAATCATAATGGCAATCTTTTTAATGGGTGTTGTTGTGTTTGAGGGAAACCTCAATAAAATACCTATTATTTTACATGATAAAAAGGCTATTTTATTTATCACATTGAGTGGTATTGCGGGTGCTGCTTCGTGGTTGTTCTATTTTTTTGCTTTAAAATTAGGGAAAGTTTCACAGGTGGCTCCAGTAGATAAATTAAGCGTGGTTATCGCAACACTTCTGGCCATTTTCCTATTTGGGGAGAAGCTTAGTTTGCTGAATGGGATTGGGGTAGCATTGATTGCAGTGGGTGTGATTTTGACGGCATTTCATTAAAATGAAAAAGTAAAGGCAGTCTGCCTTTACTTTTTCAAGAGTAAATTATGATGCTTTTGATTCTTTTTTTGCAGTTTCCCGTGATAAGAACCATCCTCCGGCTGCAATCGCGACTAAAACAAGATAAAAGCTAATTTTCCACTCAGTTGAATGGGCAAATTCTTCATTTAAAATCGCGAGTGCAGGATGTGAAAGTGTATAGACAACTAGCTTTACCCCTACCCAGCCAACAATCATAAAGGCAGCCATTTCAAGACCTGGGCGTTTCTCCAATAACTGGACAAATTTATTTGCCGCAAAACGCATTATGATCAATCCAAGAAAGCCTCCGGCAAAAATTACTAAGAACTTACCACCATCTAGGCCGCCAATATTCGGAAGCTTTGTTTCAGGTAACACCACCGCCATCGCTACTGCTGCAAGGATTGAATCTACCGCAAAGGCAAGATCCGCTAGTTCTACCTTTAACACAGTAGTCCAAAACCCGCTCTTTTTTGGCTCTTTCGGTTTTTCTTCCGTCTTACTCTTCGCCAGCTTTCGAAAAATATGATTTCCCGCCATGAACAACAAATAAATGGCCCCGATTGCCTGAACTTGCCATACATCCACAAGATAAGAAATGACAAATAATGAAGCAAAACGGAACATAAATGCACCCGCTAAACCATAAAACAAAGCTTTTTTTCGTTTTTCCTCCGGAAGATGTTTCACCATGATTGCCAGCACCAATGCGTTATCTGCTGCTAAAAGACCTTCCAAAGCCACTAGAACCAATAATACCCAGCCATACTCCAATAAAATTGTAAAATCCATTAAACAAACCTCCTTAAAATTTTTAAATTTCTCCTTTTGCCATTTGAATATTGCAAAAGCTCAGTCTCTACAAGAATGTAAGCTATAGCAATAAAAATAGGCCTTTACCTGTGGGTAAAAGCCTAACTTTTACCCTGGTAAAGGCCTAAGAATACAAAAAGACCTTTACTGGGCTAAATGTTTGAACATTTACCCGAAGTAAAGGTCTTGCTAACAACGTCATCGTTGCCAATAAAGCCGGAGAAATCTGGTTTCTCGAAATGACGACTTTATTGTACAGCTACTCCCCTTTAAAAGGAAATATTTAATTAATATCATTATATATTTAGAGTTTCATAATTGTCAATAAAATTACAACCCATATACCTCTGAATATTTTTTCTCCAAGTATTCAACTAAATATTCTGCATTCAATTCTTCACCCGTTACCTTTTGAATTAATTCATTCGGGGTGTAGAGCTTACCATATTGATGAATGTTTTCCTTTAACCAATTTTGAATAAGATCAAATCTTCCCTGTTCAATATGATAATAGAATTCTGGCAGGTCTTGTTCGATCTTTCTAAGTATTTGTGCGGCATACAAATTCCCTAATGAATATGAAGGGAAATAGCCAATTCCGCCAAACGACCAGTGAACATCCTGAAGGACTCCCTCTGTATCCGTTCCTGGTGTGACTCCCAGATAATCCTGCATTTTCTCATTCCAGATAGCTGGCAGGTCTTTAGCTTCAATTTCACCCGACATTAAAGCTTTTTCTATTTCGTAGCGAATCATAATGTGAAGATTATAGGTTAATTCATCTGCTTCCACTCGAATAAACGATGGCTGTACGGTATTAACAGCACGGTAAAACTCCTCAACTGTCACATTTTCAAGTGCCTCCTGAAATTGATTTTGAAGCTGCGGATAAAAATAATTCCAGAATTCTTTACTGCGGCCAACCATATTTTCCAAAAATCTTGATTGGGACTCATGAATTCCGAAGGAGGCACCGCTTTGAAGAACAGAACCTTCGAATTCCGGATTGATATTTTGCTCATAAATTCCATGACCGGCTTCATGAATCGTACCAAACAAGGCTGACCGAACATTATGCTCTAAATAACGGGTTGTTAAGCGGACATCACCGGTATTAACTGTTTGGGCAAAAGGATGGACGGTTTCATCCAAACGCCCCGCCTCTAGATCGAACCCAATCAGCGGCAAAATAAAGCGGTTAAATGCTTTTTGTTTTTCCACAGCATAGGATTGGTCAAAAATTTCTGCTGGTGTGGGCCTTCCTGATTGTTGAATTCTTTCTAGTAAGCTCACAGTTGATTCTCTTAATTTAGCAAACAATGGATCAAGTTTTTTAACGGTTAATCCCGGCTCAAACTCATCTAACATCGCATCGTATGGATGCTCTTCATAACCATAAATTTCAGCAAACCTTCTTTTATAATTTATAATTTTCTCAAGGTATGGTAGAAAAAGGTCAAAATCATTTGTCGCCCTTGCCTCTTCCCATGCGTCATTTGCTTGAGCAGTCAAGATTGAATATTCCTGAAAAAGATCTGCCGGAATAGTTTTTGCCTTCTGATAATAATCTTTATACTCCCTTACTTTTGCCAATGTAACAGCATCCAATGATGAAGCGCTTTCATTTATGCTAAGCGCGTCTATCAAGCTGCCCATCTCCTCTGAAACCGACAGTTTAAATACTTCCGTCCTTAGAGTACCGATAGCCTTCGCAAAGGTATGCCTTCCTTTTTTGGGTGCCATCACCTTTTGATCCCAGTCTGTTAAACCAATAATGCTAGAAAAATGTGAAATTTTTTCATCTAATGCTCTAAATTCTTCTAAAGCCTTCTGAACAGTTGGATCAACCACTTTATTCTCCACTATGTATGACCCCCTAATGGTATTAAACAAGCCAATTTCAAAACCAGCCTATTCTCTTCTAATTATAAAATAATCCATCCAATATGGGAAAAATTTAGAAAATCTTTTTATTGACAAATTTTTTAAACTTGTTATTTTAATGCTTCTAATTTCCAGATCACCTGTATAATTTTTACATCTAAAAGAGAAAAATAAAAATTATCTTAGATTCTTACATTGGCATCATGTTTTTATAGGAGGCAGCAAAAGAATGTTGGAAGTTAGAAAAACAATTGGAAAGCCCGAACAACGAGTTGATGTCATCGAAAAAGCCACTGGGACGGTAAGGTTTATCGGAGATTTTTCCATGCCCAACCTGGCCCACGCTAAATTGGTTACAAGTACACAGGCACATGCCAAGATTAAGTACGTTGATGTAACAGAAGCATGGAAGTGCCCCGGTGTTCGGTCGATTGTAACAGGAAATATGTTCCCCTTTCACATCGGTCCCATTTTAGCAGATCGGCCGCCGCTTGCTTTCGATAAAGTACGATACTATGGTGAACCGATAGCGATTGTTGTCGCTGACCATGAACATCAAGCTAAAAAAGCAGCACAATTGGTTAAGGTAGAATATGAACCATTGCCAGTTGTGAATTCTGTTCAAGATGCATTTAAAAACGATGCTCCATTAATTCATGAAAACTCAGGGCAATATATAAAAATTATCAGTAATGTTTATCCTGTTCAGGGGACCAATATCGGAAGTCATATCAAAATCCGTAAAGGTGATTTCATAAAGGCCTGGGAGAACTGCACAACAAAAATAAAAGAAACCTTTTCTTTTAATCTTTCCGACCACGCAGCATTGGAAACGCGCGGTACCAGAGTTGAAATCAACCCGTCGGGAAAAGTTGTAGTCCATTCTAATACACAATCACCCTACACGATAAAAAGGTGTTGAATCAATTTTTCAATATTCCGGTTGGAGATATTGTTGTCCATGTCCCATTAGTAGGCGGAGCGTTCGGCGGCAAAGGAACGGTCCAGCTTGAACCGCTTGCTTATTTAGCCTCAAAGTCAATTGGCGGGAAAATGGTTAAACTCGAATATGAACGAGAAGAGGACCTGTTCACCGCTCCCTGCCATATTGGTCTTGATGCGACCATTGCGCTAGGAACGGATAAGAACGGGAAAATTATTGCCGGACAGTATACCTTCCTGATTGACTCCGGTGCATACACGGATCAGGCTGCCGGGATTACCAGAGCAATGGCGCTGGATTGTACCGGTCCATATGATGTACCAAACATTTGGTGTGATTCCTATTGCATGTATACGAACCATCCATATGCGACCTCTTTCAGGGGGTATGCACATCCTGAATTAACCTTTGCTGTCGAACGAACAATGGATCAGCTTGCTAAAAAATTAAACATGTGTCCGATCGAACTGAGAAAAATCAACGCCATTAAACCCGGGAATTCATCTCCGACTCAAACCGTTCTCAATGCCAATAATATTGGCGATGTCGAGAAATGTATTGAACGGGCTAAAGAGCTTGTTAAATGGGATAAAGATCGGCGAATTGAAACGGACACCGGTAAGGTTAGGTCGATGGGAATCAGTGTGTTTTGGAAAACCTCCACAACAGCTACTAATGCACAGTCAGGAGCAATTATAACCTTTGAAGCAGACGGCAGTGTAAATTTGAACTGTGCGGCAATTGAATTGGGCCAGGGAACAAAAACGACTCTTGCGCAAATTTTAGCAGAACGATTAAAAATGGATATGAACAAAATTCATGTCACGATGGAGGTCAATACCCAGTATGATCCCCATCAGTGGCGGACGGTGGCCAGCAGTACGACCTTTTTAGCAGGTAGAGCGGTGATGGCAGCAGCAGATGATGCCATCTCCCAATTAAAAAGAACGGCTGCTATCGCTCTGCAGTGTACAGAAGAAGATCTAGAGGTAGGAGGCGGCCGTGTCTACCTTAAACCAAGTCCTGAATACGGTGTTAAATTCGAGGATATCGCTCTCGGATACAAGTATCCAAATGGTCATGCCGTAGAAGGTCAAGTGGTCGGTCACGGAAAGTATATCCAAAGACATCTGACACCAATGGATAAGGAAACCGGATTCGGCAAGCCGGGGCCATGGTGGTCTGTTGGCGCACAGGCAGTGGAGGTCGAATGGAACCCGAAGGATTACTCCTACAAGGTTTTAAAAGCGGTAACCGTTCTCGACGGGGGAACGATTATTAACACGGCAATGGCGACACAGCAAATGAGAGGCGGAATGTATTTGGGTTTAAGCTTTGCAAGCAGTGAATCGTTCCATTTTGACGAAAATGGTGTGGTACAAAATCCGCAATTACGAAACTATCAAATGCTGCGTTTTGGGGAACAGCCGGCAGAATACCTAGTTGACTTTGTTGAATCCCCAGCAGCTGACGGGCCATATGGAGCCAGGGGGATTGGCGAATATGGTGTAATTGGCATGGCCGGCGCACTTGCGAATAGTTTATCGGCTGCCGCCGAAGTAGAGTTAAATCACCTGCCATTAATTCCGGAGCTCATTTGGAAAATGAGAAAGGAGAACCTGTAATGATTCCTTTTGACTTTGAGTACTATAAGCCTGAGACGATGCAAGAAGCTGTCCAAACCTATGAGGATATCCAAAAACAAGGTAAATCCGTCCTTTACTATAGCGGGGGAACTGAATTTATTACGTTTTCACGCAGAAATCTTCAGATAGCTGATGCCGTGATCGATTTAAAAGCAATCCCGGAATGCAATGTTTTAGAAGCTCAGGATGAACAATTAGTTATCGGATCCGGGGTAACATTAAATCAAATAACAGAATCCAATTTGTTCCCTTTATTAGGGGAAGCCGTAAAAAAGGTGGCAGACCATACCTCCCGGAATAAGATTACCATCGGCGGTAACCTAAACAGCCGGCTCATTTATCGGGAAGGGATATTACCCTTGCTTTTATCCAACGCAATGGTTAAATTAGCTGGAGCCGAGGGTGAAACTCTAATGCCTTTGGACGAGATCTTCCAACAGGAATTACAAATCACTCAAGGCCAATTCCTTGTACAAATTTTAATAAAAAAATCATACCTTAACCTTCAACATTTTAGTCTTAAGAAAACAAAGAGTACGAAGGTTGGCTATCCAGTTGTATCTATTGCCGCCTTAGTGAAGGACCAAAAATTACGGACGGCTTTCAGTGGGATTTGTTCCTACCCGTTTCGCTCAATGGAAATTGAAAACATTTTAAATGATACTTCCCTTCCCGTTGCGGATCGCGTACAGCAGGCTGTGGAACTGCTGCCTTCAACGATCGTACATGATATTCAAGCCTCCGCAGAATATCGGGAATTTGTTTTTAAAAATGCGTTATTGGAAACGATTGAAGCTTTAAAGGAGGCCATCTCATGATCTCAAATGGTTCAGAAAAAACGATTGCCAAGCTTCATGTAAATGGAGAGACCAAGGAAGTAATGATTCGAAGTGCCGATACGCTATTACATACATTACGGGAGCAGTTGGGACTTACGGGTGCTAAAAGGGCTTGTGAAAATGGTGACTGTGGAGCGTGTACGGTATTAGTGAATGGTGAACCACACCATTCTTGCCTGTCCCTGACAATTGAAACTATTAACAAGTCAATCAGCACGATTGAAAGCCTATTGGATTCCCCTATCCAAAAGACTTTTATTGAAAAGTGGGCCATCCAATGTGGTTATTGCACACCCGGCTTCATTCTGAATTGTCATGCCCTAGCGGAAAAACATCCCGATGCTGATGATTCTGTTATTGAAGAGTGGATGGAATCCAATTTGTGCAGATGTACAGGCTATCATGAAATAAAAGAGGCAATTAGGGCTGTACTAGCGGAGGCAAAAAATAACCCAGCTTCATAAATCGATGCTGGGCATTATATTTAGCCTTTTTTAAAGCTGTTATTTCCTTGATTCAGGCTGTCAATTAGGCCAAGGGTTTGTGAAGCCTGCTCAATTTGCTGTTGGACCTGTTCTAATTGTTGCTGGGTTGCAGTGGTCGATTGTGTAACGGCTATCCCTTGCATTTGGTTTAACTGCTGGGTCGCCTGTTGCAGCTGCTGCTGAGCTCGTTGCAGTGACTGAAGATTATTCATGGAAGCACTTTGTTGTATGGTTGTATTTGCCTGCTGCATGGATTGAAGTGCCTGTTGTTTCTGGGTTTGAAATTGCTGCTCCATCATGGATTGATTTTCTTGGATCTGTTGTTGCTGCTGCATCATTTGCTGCTGCTGAAAGCTTGGCGATTGCTGCTGAGTTTGTTTTTTCAAAAGAGTTACCCCCCTTAATTCTCTCTCTTCTTCTAGCTTTCATTAATCCATTTCCTTTTATCCATCATTTTTTTCAAAGCGCTATTTACAAAATATTGTTGAGAAGGTAATCCTTTACACCTGTACGGTTCCATCTGTAAAATAAATAGTAATAATACCAACTTATGGATGGGGCATAATAAAAAGGACTTAGCACGGTTGGCATAAAGGATGTGTAACAAAATTGGAGAAAAAGCAAAAGTCCCACTTTCCTTTTCGAATTAATTTACTGTTTTTTAGCGTTTTTCTATTATTTTCAGCACTTATTTTACGTCTTGGTTTTGTACAAATTGTTTACGGTGAAAATTTCAAGCGTGACCTTGAAAGAAACGAGGATATTACGATAAAAAATCCTGTTCCAAGGGGGAAAATGCTCGATCGTAATTATAAAGTGATCGTCGATAATACCCCAAAAAAAGCCATTACCTATACAAACATGGGGTCCGACCAAGAGGAAATGCTGGATACTGCAAAGAATTTAGCTAAGCTTATCGATAAAAAAACCGATAAACTGACAGAATGGGATAAAAAAGATTATTGGATTTTAAAATACCCCGAGTTAGCGGACGACAAAATTACTAAAAGTGAAAATGAACTATACAAAGCAAAGAAATTAAAAGATAAAAACCTTTATGAAATAAAAATAAAGCGGATTACCAAGCAGGATTTAAAACAACTCACACCTGAAGATCTAGAGGTGGCTGCGATTTTTCGTGAATTTCGAAATGGTTATAAATTCACCCCGCAAATTGTTAAAAATGAGGATGTAACGGATAAGGAATTTGCAGTGGTCAGCGAAAATCTTCAGTCCCTTCCTGGCGTGGACACAGCAACGGATTGGGAAAGATCTTATAATTTTGATAAAACCTTAAAATCTATTTTAGGTAAAGTGACGAAATCAGATGAAGGGCTGCCTGCTGATCAACTGCATTATTTTTTATCAAAAGGTTATAACCGAAATGACCGTGTCGGAAAAAGTTATTTAGAAGCCCAATATGAAGATATCCTGCATGGATATAAATCACGGGTTAAAAACGTCACCGATAACCAAGGAAATGTCGTTGATACTGAGGTTGTATATGATGGCCAGCGTGGGAAAGATGTTGTACTAAGCATTGATATGGAATTGCAGAAAAAGGTCGAACACATTATTGAGGAAGAGCTCTGGTCATTAAAGAGACTGCCTGGTACGCATTTCTTAGATCGTGCCTATGTTGTTTTAATGGACCCTAAAACTGGTGAAATTTTAACAATGGCGGGAAAACGAATCGTTCGGGAGGAGAAGACCGGCAGAACCGAGATGATTGACGATGCACTTGGAACTTTTACTACCACGTATAATGTTGGTTCTGCTGTTAAAGGAGCTACTGTATTAACTGGTTATAAAACAGGGGCAATCGCTCCCAATACCTATTTAAGTGACGAACCGATCAGGATTAAGAGTACACCTGTTAAGAAATCATGGATGTATTTAGGGACCTTAAACGATCTTAATGCCCTAAAATTGTCCTCTAACGTCTACATGTTCCGGACAGCCATCAAAATTGGCGGAGGAAATTATATACCCGATCAGCCATTATCACTTAAACCAAATAGCTTTGATATTATCCGTAATTCCTTTGCGAGCTTTGGTCTAGGAACGAGAACCGGAATTGACCTTCCAAACGAACAAGCAGGGTTTAAAGGTTCAAGCAGGTTGCCAGGATTTTTACTTGACCTTGTCATCGGACAATATGATACCTATTCTCCAATGCAAATGGCTCAATATGTTTCAACGCTTGCAAATGGCGGCTATCGGATGCAGCCGCATATGGTAAAAGAAATTCGTGAACCATTAACCGGCTCTGAGGTGGTCGGGCCTGTTTTTAAACAAATCCACCCCAAGGTTTTAAATATGCTTGACATGAAACCAGAGTGGATAAGCCGAGTTCAGCTTGGATTTAAAAAAGTGTTTCAGGAGCCCGGAGGAACCGCCTATCCGTACTTTAAGGGTGCCCCATATTCTCCGGCAGGAAAAACAGGAACGGCGGAAGGATTTTATGACGGGCCTGACCGCTGGAGATATGGTAAAGAACCACCGGGGGTTATTAATCTAAGTCTTGTTAGCTATGCACCTAGCTACAACCCTCAAGTTGCCATGGCTGTGCTCGTACCATGGGCCTATACAGGTCAATCAGAAAATAAAGCAAATTTCCGCATTGGCCGAAGAGTAATGGATACTTATTTTCATTTAAAACAAAAATAATTTTCAAAAATGGCTTGGAGTTGTCGACTCCAAGCCATTCTTCTTTTAAGATTCTTTTTTTTAGGCTGTGTTAAAGGACAAGGTCGATTTTTGAACAGCGTGTATTCATAATTATTCCAAAAAAGGGAAACATAAGCGGAAAAGAAAGATGACTGGGAGATGGAAAGAATGATCTGGTTTAAAAACAAACAGGAACAAGATGAGAAAAAAGAAGCTCTGGAACAATATCTTCGGCAATCAAAGGATTTCAAACAAGTTTCTTTTGTCAATCAGAAAACCAACATCCGGTTTTCCTTTTCATTTATCTCTACCCTCGTTGATGAGTCCATTTTACAGGAAAACGCACTTCCCTACTTGCTTGATAAATCTTTTGAAACAATCGAGGACATAAATAAAATTATTCCACTTGCGGACGTGCAAATCAGTGAGGATCAAAGTATTATTGAACAGAAATTATTTAATGGATATGTTCTCCTTACACTTGAAAACGAAAAAAAGAAATTTGCGTTTTTAGCTGCGCAAAAAGAAATTGTTCGAAGTGTTACAACTCCGGAGGTTGAGTTTAGTGTAATTGGTCCAAAGGAAGCCTTTGTTGAATCCATCGAACAAAATATAAACCTTATTCGAAAAAGGCTCCCTGTTAAAGAACTAATTTTAGAAGAATTTGAAGTAGGATCTCTTACCAAGACAAAAGTGGTTGTAATGCATTTGGATGGCATTGCAGATTCCGTCAATGTCCAGACTGTTAAAGATCGGATTAAAGATATTGAATTTGACGCGATAACCGATAGTTCTTACATTGTTCAATTAATCTCAGATAATAAAAATTCCCCTTTTCCTCAGCTCCTCGATACGGAGCGTCCGGACAGGGTTACAGCAATATTGGCAGAAGGAAAAGTAGCAATATTTGTTGATGGATCCCCTCATATTCTAATCACTCCAACAACGTTGGTTGAATTTTTCAGCTCATTCGAGGACTATTTCCTAAACTGGATCCTTGCTTCTTTTTTTCGGCTGATTCGACTTTTTTCCGTTGCATTTTCTATTTTAATCACCCCAGTGTATGTGGCTACCTTGTCCTACCACTATGAGCTCATACCAAAGGATTTAATGAATACGCTAGTTACCTCACGCCGGGCAATTCCACTCCCGCCTATCTTGGAGGCTTTATTTTTAGAGCTTACTATCGAATTGCTCAGAGAGGCTGGAGCGAGGCTTCCTACCAAAGTCGGCCAGACAATTGGTATCGTAGGTGGTATTGTTATTGGAACAGCGTCGGTTCAAGCCGGATTGACAAGTAATGTCTTGTTAATTATTGTGGCACTTGCTGCACTGGCATCTTTCACGACACCGGTTTATAAAATGGGAAACGCTATTCGTTTACTACGCTTTCCATTTTTGTTTTTTGCTGAATTATGGGGACTTATTGGGATTGTTTTCTGTTTTTGTGTGTTATTAACCCACTTAATACGGCTTACATCCCTTAATCGGCCTTTTTTAGAACCACTTTATCCACCAAGAATGAAAGACCTAAAAGATTCACTGATCAGGCTTCCATTCAGCAAACAATCACACCGGCCGTTAGCGTTAAGAACACAAAACCCTATTCGTTTTTCTCCGAGTAAAAAAGGTAAAAAAAGTGATATTGATGAATAGGAACCGGAGGAAGGAATATGGAACAATCATTGCCTGAAAAAGTAAAAATTTCTCCTTTTTTAGTGTTTTTTCTCATTCATAAGTTTCAGTTCGGTGTCGGGGTCCTCGGCTTCCAACGTATAATTGCATTAAAAGCAGGATTTGATGCCTGGATTTCAGTTGTGATGGCCGGTTTATGCGTACATTTCCTTATTTGGATGATGTACAGAATCTCTGAAGCAGTAAATGGAGATCTTATGTCGGTACATACTTTCATATTTGGAAAAATAATAGGTAACATCCTGTCCCTGCTATTTGTTTTCATTTACCTGTTTACGGCTGTCATCACGCTTAGGCCATTCATTGAAGTCATTCAAGCTTGGATGTTTGAGGATCTAAGTACCTTTTGGTTTTCCCTAGCTTTTTGTGGATTAGGAATCTATATATTATACGGAGGTTTTAGAACTGTCACTGGGATTGCATTTTTTGGAGTGGTACTTCCAGCATATTTACTTTTTACCTTCTTGTTTACCATTCCATATGCGGATATCCGGAACTTACTTCCAATCTTCGATCACTCAATAAAGGATTTGGCAATGGCCTCTTATCACATGTCCTTTACTTATTCTGGTTTTTTTATACTCTTGTTTTTTTATCCCTTTATCAAAGAACCACAAAAATCTAAGAAATGGGCGCATCTGGGCGCCCTTACTACCACGATTATCTACACACTTATAGCTATTGCGACCTTTTCCTTTTTTTCAGAGGGGCAGTTGCAAAAGAATATCTGGCCAACTTTGACCATGTGGAAAATCGTTGAAATGCCTTTTGTTGAGAGATTTGAATACATCGGCATTGCCAATTGGAGTATCATCGTTCTTCCCAATTTCTGTATCGCTCTTTGGTGTGGCTCCCGTATTTTAAAAAATGTAACACATCTAAAGCAAAAATATGGTGTCATTCTCCTGTCATTTCTTGTATTAATTGTGACCGTCATGCTAAAGTCACGGCAGCAAATTAACACCATTATCGACTATTCAGGGAAAATATTCTTTTTCATTAATTATGGGTATGTTCCGCTACTTTTCTGTCTGATATTGATTGTAAAAAGGGGGAAACAAAATTGAAGAACATCATTACTCTTGTTCTCATCGTAACCCTTGTGCTTAGTGGTTGTGTACAAAAAAGAATCTTGGATGATGTCAATCTCGAAACGGGAAGTGCCTATGATTATGTGGATGGTAAAATTCGCGGTACGGCCTTAGTACCTGTCTATTTACCAGATCAAGCTGTGGAAAACAAAACCTTCACGGCCACTTCTTCTCTAAGCAGGGATTTTTTAAGAGATGTCCAGCGCGAATCTTCAGATCCACTAGTAACAGGGAGCCTTAAGGTGGTCCTTTTTGGTGAACAGCTTGCAAAGAAAAAGGGAATTTTAGATTTGATGGATACGTTCCAACGGGATCCCAGCATTGGTGCCGGACTTTACCTTGCTGTAACCGAAGGGGAAGCAAAGGATTTCATTGAAGGAAATTATGGAGAAAGAGGAAATTCTGTTTATTTAACCAATTTAATCAAGCATAACATGAAAACAATGGATGTACCTAAAACCAACCTGCAGCGGTTTTTATTTGATTTTAATCAATTAGGTAAAACACCCTATCTTCCAACGCTAAAAAAATTTGGTAAGGAACAGATAGCAATAACTGGAATCAGTTTTTTTCGATATGGCCGTGTAGTTTATTCTATTCCGGCTGAACAAATGTTCTTCTTTAAGCTGCTTGTAGACGATTATAGTCAAGGCACGTTAAAAGTGACGTTAAACAGTGAAAGGGCTGCTATTGAAAGTATCCGCTCAAAACACAATTTTAGGCTTATATCCAGAGATCCTTTAACCATTGATATACAGCTTAAGGTGAACGCGGTGTTAAAGGAATTCTCAGGTATAAAAGTCACGCCTAAGCAAATTAAGGAAATAGAAAATAAAGTAAAAGTAAAAATTGAATCTGAATGTAAGGATTTAATCAAAAATTTTAAAGAGAAAAATATTGACCCTGTCGGTTTTGGCCATTTTATCAAAAGCAAAACCAGAAGTTTTAATTTTGAAAAATGGCAAACAGATTACCAACATCTCAAGGTAAATGTCCATGCACATGTAACCATTATGGAATCAGGAGTCATTGAATAATCAATAAGGACACACTCCAATTTTTACAGGCAGTGTGTCCTTCAATGTTTTATTTTTTTTTCAAAAGGGATTTTACTGCTTTCTCAATTTCAGCGTAGCCTGTACAGCGGCAAATATTCGATCTTAACCACTCTTTAATTTTTTGATCATCTGCCTCGGGATGTTTTTCAATAAGTGAATGGCAATTCATGATGAATCCAGGGGTACAGTAGCCGCACTGAAAGGCAAAGTTTTCAACAAAAGCCTTCTGGATCGGTGCATCCTTTAATCCCTCAATACTGGTAATTTTTTTGCCTTCAGCCTCTACAGCCAACATTAAGCATGATTTCATCGGCCAGCCATCTACATTCACTGTGCATGCACCGCAATCGCCATTTAAACAGCCCGGCTTAGCTCCAGTTAACCCAAGCCTGCTTCTGATAACAAATAATAAGGTGTCTGCAGACCGTATTGTTACAGGGTGGTCTTCCCCATTAATATGAATAACAATCGAATGGGATCCCAATCTTGCCACTCCTCTCTTCTAGTTCCCCCGTCAAACCGCCGCCCCATCGAGTTCGAATATTACATCTTCAAATAAATGTCGTAAAACAAATAAACGGTATTCACTTGACCCTTCGATATCATTAAGAATCGGATCGGGTAAGTACGATAGGGCACGATTGATTCGCTCTGCAATGGGCAGTGACTGATTACTTAATGCGGCTTCTACTTTTTCCGAGCGAAATGGAAATGGACAGAGACCGCTCACCCCTACACGGATTTGACCATCTATTTTTAATGCATTAATCGTAATCAAAGGATAACCGATATCCCATTGCTGTCTCCGCTTGATACTGATAAACGGGGCCTCAATAAACCTTTTCTCTGTCGCTAATTGAATAAGAAATTCACCCTTGTTTAATTGCAGCTGTTTTTGAAAAATATCATTCATAGCAGCTACTTTTACCCCTTCCGGCCCGACAATGACCGCTTGACTGTCGGCCAATAAAAATGGCAGAACCGTTTCTCGGTAAAAAATTTGCGCACAAATATTGCCGCCGAGCGTTATTTTTCTCCGTGCTGTATGGTCCGCCACTTCGCTGGCCGTTTTCGTTAATAAGGGAAATGGATCTGCTTCCTCAATTTGTGTAAGGGTTAAGGAACTTCCAAGTACAAGATAATCCCCATCCGTCTCCATAGCATAAGATTCTGCCAATCCCTTTAAATCAATGACCGCTTCCGTATAAACAAGATCAATTCTTCCAAGTGTGATTAATTCGGTACCACCAGAGATTAACATCGGTTGTTTCCCCTGCTGGTCTAAATATTGGTATAAATCCACTGCTTCCCTTACTGATGTCGGTTTATAATAATCAAATTCAAAAGGAATCATTGCTTCGTCTTCTCCTTTGTCTTCCAGATCAGCTCCGGAATCAGAGGTAAATGATGAAGTGATACTCCGGAAGCGGTAGAAAGGGCATTCCCAAGCGCACCAGGCATTCCCATTAAACCATGTTCCCCAACGCCACGTGCCCCATATGGGCCATCAAGCTGCGGGGTTTCAACAAACCCAACTAAGAATTCAGGGTTTTCTCCATAATGCAGTGGCCGGTACGTTCTTAGCTGTGGGTTTAATACTCTGCCAAGTTCATCGAAATAAAAGGTTTCTCTGCCGGCAAATGCGAGGCCCATGCTCATCGCCCCCATCACCTGGCCCTCTGCTGCTTTTTCATTCATCACCTTTCCAATATCAACAACTGTTGCGGCTTTTACAAGACGGTAGGTAAGATCCCTTCGGTCAAACTCCACTTCCACTCCATATGCCGCCACTGTCCATTCCGGTCCTGGTTTTCCTGCTCCAGTTTCTCGATCAATCTTTGTGAGATGACGTAAAATATAGTTCCCCTTGCCGATGATTTGTCC
The DNA here is from genome assembly GCF_016107705.1 of Neobacillus cucumis. The sequence goes on along the minus strand of NZ_JAEHGC010000002.1, from coordinate 301,960 downwards.
GCCAATGCCATTTCCATTCGGATATTTATATCCATAGCCAATGTCTTTAAAATCAAGGCCAATGGAAGGATCATCCCGGAGAAAAACCCGGCTGTTTGCCACTTCAAGGTCCTCAACTGGTGCCCTTAAAACACAGGCTGCCACTTCCTTTAACTGGCGGATGACGTCATCTGCTGCCTCTAAGACGGCCCTTCCTCCCATAAACGTTCCCCTGCTCGCAACAGTTTTCCAATGTTCCGGTGTGGTTTGCGTATCGACTTCCATCCGTACATGAACTTTATCCACATCCATTTTCAATCGCTCTGCAAGAATTTGTGCCAGAATCGTCTTTGTCCCTGTTCCGATTTCAACGACACCAGACATTAGATTAACGCTTCCATCTTTATTAAAGGTAATTATCGCACCAGAAGGAGCATCCGAATCGACTGTGGATGTCTTCCAGCTGCAGCTTACTCCTTTTACACGTACATAGCGGTCATCAATCTCTTTAATTGGTCCCTCCTTCCAGTTGAAAATTTCTCTCAATCTCTCAATACATTTTTGTAAGTTTCCTACATTACTTTTATTTAAAAGAACTCTTGACGGGGTTGTGTTTCCCGGTTTGATTGCATTCTTATACCGAAGCTCGAGGGGATCCATTCTTAATTTTTGGGCAAGTAAATCTATGGTTCTTTCAATAGCAAACGAAAGCTCGGAATGACTGAAACCTCTAAATGGTGCAGCATAGGGATGGTTCGTATACATACAATAGGAATCACACCAAACATTTTCGACATGATATGGCCCCGTACAGTCAACGGCCCCTGATCTTGAAACATCGATGGCTTTATCGGAATAGGCTCCGCCATCCCACCAATATCCAATTTCCATCACTTTTATATTTCCATTTCGGTCGGAACCAATTTTAACCTTTGCGTCTAAACCAATATGACACGGAGAAGTGATGATATCCTCTTCCCTGTCATTTAAAATCTTGACCGGCCTTCCACCGACTGCTTTTGAGGCTAAATATGCAAACACTTCAAGCTGGACCGGTGCTTTCCCGCCGTATGCTCCGCCCACAAAAGGAGTATAGACAACAATTTTCCCCATATCCTCACCGAAGTAGTCAGAAATAAGCCTTTTTACCATGAAAGGGGCCTGTGAGGAAGTGGTAATGTTAATGATTCCATCCGGTAAAATCTCGCAAATCGAACATCTTGTTTCAATTGCAACATGATCCGATGGCGAAAATGAAAAATTTGCCTCGACCGTTGTTTCACTCTCTGCCCAGCCCTTTTCCATACTGCCCTTGCGAATTTTATAATGCGTGGCAATATTGGTGCCAGGAACCGGGAAGGATACATCGTCTTTTTTATATTCACCTAACCGTGGATGAAGGAGGGGAGCATTTTTTTGAAAAGCCTGTGTCGGCGAATTGACAACCGGTAGTAATTCATATTGAACCTTAACCCGGCCAGCTGCTTTTTTTGCCTGAGGAGCCGTATCTGCAATGACGAGCACGACAGGCTCACCATGGTATCGTACCCTTTCAAAAGCAATTGGCGGCCGGTCACGTACACTTTCTCCGATTAAGGGAAGCTGTCCGTCACCTTTAACAATAGCTCTGACCCCGGGCATTTTTTCTGCTTCTTTTGTATCAATGGAAACAATTCGCGCATGACCATATGGACTGATCACCATTTTACAGGAGAGCATTTTGACTGATTGGTGGTCATGCGTGTAGCGAGCCCTTCCTGTCACTTTTTCCTGCGCTTCCTTACGTATGACACTTTTTCCAATAATCTCCAACTCTTATTCCCTCCTAACAGCACAAAAACTCCTTCCCTATTTATATTCATGCTTTATACCGTCCTAGAATGTTAATTTTTTACTTTGTGCAATCATAATCTTATAAAAACATTCTTCGTTGGGAGCGGTTGATGTGAAATTAACAAAATTTACAGACCCTTTGCCCATTCCCCCCTTGCTAAAGCCAAAGTGGAAATCATCAGATTACACGTATTATGAGGTAAAAATGGAGGAGGTAAAACTAAGCCTGCATAGCCAAATTCCTAATACAACCATATGGGGATATGAAGGATTGTACCCTGGTCCAACCTTTGAAGTGGAAACGGGTGAGAGGGTCTTTGTGAAATGGATAAACAATCTTCCTGAAAAGCATCTCTTTCCAATAGACCACACCGTTCACGGAGCAGAAAAGGTTAAACCCGATGTTCGTACTGTTGTTCATCTACATGGGGGCAGGACAGAACCGGAGAGTGATGGCTATCCAGATGCATGGTTTACAAAGGGATTTGAAAAAAAAGGCCCCTTTTTCTCGAAAGAAATATATGAATATAGGAACCTGCAAAGTGCGAGGGCACTTTGGTATCACGACCATGCAATTGGGATTACCCGATTAAATATTTATGCCGGGTTGGCTGGATTTTATCTCATCCGCGACCCAAATGAACGATCACTAAATCTTCCAAGTGGAAAGTTTGAAATTCCTTTACTGCTTCAGGACCGTACCTTTAATGAAGATGGTTCCTTATTTTATCCTAAACAATCATCAAAACATCCGCCTGAACTTACCCCTTCCATTATTTCTTCCTTTTTTGGGGATACCATTGTTGTTAATGGAAAGGTCTGGCCTTTTCTTGAAGTGGAGCCAAGAAAATATCGATTTCGCTTATTAAATGGAGCAAATGCGCGGTTTTTTCATTTGTTTCTCGACTCAGGACAGCCGTTCTTTCAGATTGGCACAGACAGCGGATTTTTGGAGCGGCCCGTTGGAGTTCAGTCACTTCTGCTTGCCCCAGCTGAGCGAGCTGATGTGATCGTTGATTTTTCCAATTTGAATGGAAAGTCCATCCTCATGAAAAATGATGCACGAACACACTTCCCGATTGGAGATCCCGTGGACCCTGAGACCACTGGGACGGTGATGCAGTTCCAGGTAACAAAACCACTTTCAAGCATAGATACAAATGTAATTCCATCCTTTATGGGCACCATTCATCGTCTTTCGGAAAATGATGCGCTGAAGCAAAGATTTTTACAATTGAGCGAAGAAAAAGATCGGTTTGGCAGGCCGCTATTTTTATTAGATCAAAAAAAATGGGATGATCCGATTACTGAAACTCCACAGGTCGGGACAAATGAGATTTGGTGTTTTGTCAATACAAATGGGGATGATCATCCCATTCACGTCCATCTTGTTCAATTTCAAATTTTAGACCGGCAGCCTTTTGACGTGAAACATTATAAAAAAACGAGGAGAATCAGATACACCGGTTTACCGGTAGCCCCTGATTTGGGAGAAAGGGGCTGGAAGGATACTGTGAAATGCCCGCCCGGTCACATAACAAGAATTATTATTCCATTTTTCCCTTTTACGGGCCAATATGTATGGCACTGCCATATGCTTGAGCATGAAGACTATGAAATGATGCGGCCATATTGGATTCTCCCGCCCAATTAGTTGTCTTTTAATAAGGCCGCAGTTTTATTGAATAACGCGATGAAATATTGCTGGTTTTCCAGTTCCTTTGCAATTGAAACATGCAGGTACTCACTCGGCGGACTACGGTCCGCCGAAGTTTCCTGAAATAAAGGAGCCAAGGCTTTCACCTGATCAGCCCAGATTTTTTGATTCTCCGCCGTCATACTTCCGGATATCCCCCATGCAATCAAGATTTCCACACTCTGATCTAAATAAGAATAACCTTTTGTTAAGGAGTGAATCCGTTGCTGGTCGAGAGCCAACTCTTTGATACTTTTACTTGCATATGGATTGTATTTAAGACTTTCTTGGGCATTCTGAATCATTTGCTTTGATTGGTGAAGTTCTTCGAGAAGTTGTTTTATTTCTATTTGGAGTTGACCGCCCGCGTTTCGATTAAGCCCTTGATGAATCCAATCGGAAACCTTGGTAAAAGTGGCTGTTAAATGTTCTGTAAGCTGTATAAGATTTTTTTGGGACTGCTTTGTAAAATTCGGAGGATAGACAAGCATATGGATGATCACAGCTATGATTGCCCCAATTAATGTATCTCGAAAACGATCGATTGGATAGTCCCCCGCTTTCTGCCCTACGACAAAAACTAGCAATATCGTTAAAGCGACCTGGTGGATTGCCGTTTCATCACTTTTCAACCATTTTGCTATGAAGCATCCGATAAGGATAAGAATCCCGATCGTCCAACTTGTTACATTGATGTAGGGTGCTGCCAAAACGGTTACGGAAATCCCGATAATGGTTCCTGCCATTCGGTGATAGGAGAATCGAATCGAACGATTAATGGTTGACTGCATACAAAGAATCACCGAAATCGGGGCAAAATAAGGATGATGTGACCCAGCAATTTTTGCAATTTGCCAAGAAATGGTGCTTGCTACGGCCATTTTCCAAATAAGAAGGGCTTTATTTTGTTTATGTTCAAATGACGGGTTCACCATATCTTCTCTACCTCATCTCTTGGTAAATTACCATTTAACCCTTATCCTTCCCGCGATGTTCCTAAGGTATCCAGTGATAATCTTGTCTAGACACTGGTTCGTTAGGAAATGCTATGGTTAGAAACTAGATGGGTATGGTGAGTTCGATGGGGTTAGTATATTTTTTATTAATAGCTTGGTTTGCATTAAGTATTTTCTTGTTAATGAAAAAAAGTCTTTCAAATGCTATTAATATCCTCACCTTTTTGTCCTTTCAGATTGTTCATATTAATTTTTTTACAATCTTTACTTTTAAGTTAAACTATTTAATTCCAAATACAAACCCAATGCCTTTTACCGCCATTCTTCTTTTTCGTGATCTATCTCTTCCGATCTTTCTTCTCATTTACGTAAATCTGTTTTTCTCATTTAAAATGAAATGGGCTAAAGCAGGCATTACTGCGGCAATCTTTTTAATGATCCAAGCTGCAGAACATTTATTTTTGCTGCTAGGATATTTTCATTATCGTCATTGGTCCCATTTCCGAGAAGCAATATTTGATTTTAGTTTAATACTTATATGCCTCCTATTTGCGAACCTGTTTAGGAAATTATTTTCAAAGGAGAAAAATATGAATGATCATCTATCAAATTTATGATCGTCACTTTAATATTAACGAATACTTTATTCTGTTCATGATTCTCGGGGGCTTTAGTTTGATTTATTTTATACCAAAAATAATGCCGATGTCTGCAATGCTATTCTGTCTTCTTTTCGGACCATTTTTGGGAATGGTTTTTGACCATTCCCTTGCTGTTCCACCACTTGATTTTTATGATGTTGGCGATTTGTCCGACTATGAATTCTTTGATATTTTGTCCTATATGATGTATTGTCCTTTTGGATACCTTTTTATCTATTTCTTTAAAAAATTTAAAGTTAGAGGACTTATGTGTATAGTATATATTTTGGTGTGGACCGTTGGTGCCATAGCGCTTGAATGGTTGTGTGTAAAAATCGGAATTTTTCATTATAAAAATGGCTACGGGTTACGTTATTCCATTTGTGTTTACGTATTTGTTGAAAGCCTATTAGTTATCGTCTATCATTATTTTTTTAGAAAAAGAGTTTATCATTAGGATTTTGTTTTTTCAAAAACACCTAGAAATTTGTTTGCAAAGGGAATGAACACATGAAGAAAAATCGCGCGTTATTTTTAACGGCAGTGGCTTCAGGTACCATGCTCAACCCGTTAAATTCATCAATGATATCACTTGCCTTAACAAGCATCCAAAAGGATTTCAACCTTTCATTTACAACTGTTTCTTGGTTGATTTCATCCTTTTACCTTGCTAGTGCTGTTGCTCAGCCTGTTACTGGAAAAATTGGTGATTTAATTGGCCGAAAGAAGACCTTTATCACGGGATTGTTTCTTGTTGCCATTTCAGCTTTTACAGCACCGTTTTCCACCACCTTTCTGATGTTATTACTAATGCGGTTAATTCAGGCAATCGGCAGTAGTGCTATTTATCCTTCCGGGGTGTCATTGATACGGGATAATATTAAAGAAAGACAAGCCTCGGCCTTATCGGTTCTCTCTATTTTTGCCTCCGCTATGACAGCACTTGGTCCGACACTTGGGGGATTTTTAATTGTATGGGGAGATTGGCCGGCGATTTTTTGGGTAAACGTTCCATTCCTTCTTATTAGTTTACTGCTTGGCTGGTATATGTTCCCAAAGGACCCGCCAAGAGAGAGAGAAAGTATCAAAGCTTTTCTTTCTCATCTTGATTTGTTAGGGATCGCTTTCTTTGCGGGCGGAATGGTGTTCATTTTATGGTTTTTGTTATCGTTTGAATCAAAAATTCATTATCTTTCCGGAATCACTGGGGTAATATTTTTCTTATTATTTGTTTGGCGGGAGTTACGTGTGAAAGTACCTTTTATTGATGTGCGGATCTTCAAAACGCATCGGCGGCTTTCATGGGTTTATCTGCAGTTTATCGTATTAAATATTTTCTTTTATTGTTTGTTTTTCGGACTCCCCCTCTATTTTCAGGATGCGATGCATTTGAGTGTTGAAAAGAGCGGTTTGTTTATGCTTTTCATGTCTGGGATGAGCATTATTATTTCGCAAATCACTGGGAAGTGGATTGATAAGTCGGGGGTTAAGCAGCCGATTGTATTTGGTGCGCTGTTATCGGTGTTAGGTGCTATTATTTTGTCTCTTTTCTTTATCAAGGCCGCCAATTGGTGGCAAATTGGGTTGATTTTAGCGGTGATGGGGTTGAGTTATGGGATTGGAAATGTTGTTTTGCAGGTGGCGATGTTGAAAGAAAGTCCGAAAGAAATGCTTGGGACCACTTCAGGCTTGTTTCAAACCTGTCGCTATTTGGGCTCGATTTTATCATCGATTGTTCTGGGATTAATTTTTGGGTCCGAGGTTTCGTCGGAGAATATGGAAATCCTTGGGGGCGTATTGATTGGAATTGGGGTGGTAAGTTTCATGATGAGTTTGTGGTTTACCGGATTTAAGATGAAGAGTGTTAATGTAGGGCATGGGTAGGGTGAAATCAATTATTACCCTACTTAATGTCCGCCCCACACGGACAAAAAAAACGTTTTGTCCACGAACGGTGCCTGTCACCAAATGTCACCGCATTAGTTTTTTGATATGATCTTTTGGGGTCCAGCAGTTGAATTTGTAGTGGGTTTTGGTTTCGTAGCGTAGCCGGCTGCAGTAATAGTGCATGCTTTTTTCTTTTTTCTCTTCCTTAAAATGCTGGCATGTGGCACAGCAATGGTAATCTTTCATAATATTCTCCGCCTTTAATTTGAAACTTACATTTCCAAAACTATTAAAGTTTCCTTCATAGTTTGTTCATAAATTTTCGTTAAGATAAAAATAGGTTCAGGACGAACCTACACCGCTCCCCTTTTAATATAGATTTGTATTGTAAAGCCCGGCAGGCATTTGCCGGGTCATTTTTTTGCCCCAAAACTATAACTTTCGTTCCATATAAAGGTCCCGATTTTTAATCGTCTTAAATCCATATTGTGCATACAGTCCGTGGGCATCATTGGTAGCCAACATTAGTTTCGCAGCATCCTTTAAATCAGACTGTTCTGTAATGACTTCCATTAGCCATTTGGATAACCCTCTACCGCGAAATTCACCAAGAATGAAAACATCCATAATCCAGCCAAACCGGCAAAAATCACTGACTGCACGGGCAAAGCCGATCTGTTCAGCATTTCCTCTGGCTGGATCTCCCTCATATACCCCAAAACAAATTGATGAATTCTCGATTGATTTTTTTACAATTTCAAGTTTAATTCCAGGTACCCAATAGGATTCACTTAAAAATTGATGAATTAGAGAGACATCAAGGTATTGTTTTTCCGTACAAATAAAAAAACCATTTTTTTCAAATTGACATGTTTATCACCTTTCAGAAAAACCGTTTCATTTATGGGTATACGAACACCGTTCCCTGTCAATAACAATACCAATCAAGTAAAAAAATGGGGTGGTCATAAATGAAAGGCATTTATTTTATAAATGAACAAATAAAAATAAATAATTTATCGAAGGAAGAAAGCTTTACCCTTCAAGAACAAGGCATTTTAAATCATATTCAAAGCAAAAGCATTCAAATTGTAAAATTAAATCCAAACCAAATCTATCAACATTATTCGATTCCTCATGCACTGCTTTATGATTTGAAAAAGAACAAAGCCCAGTTGGATTGTTTGATCTTCTATTCCCCAGAAGTGATGGAGGATTTTATTTACTCTTACCCGGCAAGGTGGCTTATTTTAAAAAGTTACTTCAAAAAAGTTGTCACCTTAGAAGGAAAAAATGACGAGATATCGATTAAAAGCGTTATTTAAGTGACTTACCTTTCTTGCGGAAGACAATGACAAAGTTAATCAGAAAGATAACCAAAATATAAAAGCCATACAAACCAAAGGATAAAAGCTTATTGCTGCTTAGTGTTGCACCAACAAACGATAACAACAAAATATTCGGGATTTTCCCGATAGTTGAAGCGGTAAAAAATATAAGCCAATTCACTTTACTAAGACCACAAATAATATTCACAACCGGTGCTGGAATAATCGGAACTAATCGGCAGACTAAAATGGCAAGAAAGGAATTGCGATTGAGGAATTCCTCATATTCCTGAACCTTGGGAAATCTCAAGAGCTTTTCCTGCGCATAATCCCTAAATCCATATCTGGTGATAAAAAAGAAGACCATTGTTCCAGCCATGGCTCCTATTAAAGAGATAAACATACCTTGGGCTGTCCCAAATATGGCACCGATCATTCCTGCTAACACAGGAAATGGTATAAGCGGAAAAAAGACACAAATTGCTACTAAAATCATACTGATAAAAATAGAAAGGGCCCCGCCTTGTTTAATTAGATGGACAAGTTCATCCTTTTGCAAATAACCGATTACAATAATCAAAATTAAAACACTAATACTGATAATTCTTTTTTTCATCGAATTCTCCCTGGCAGGTAATTTTGATCTTTACACATGTTACTATTCATTTTTCTAATAGGATAATCCTTCTTCTACTAATGAAAACATTGACCTTTAAACACTTAACCTTCCAGTTTATATTAAAAAAGCCCCTTATCATATGTTAAAGGACTTTTCAAAATCTATCTATTAAAATGCTGTTTTTGCACCTATATATCTAGGCTTCCAATACGTATTATTCATATCACTAATCGTAACCCCGGATGAAGAGGTTGCACTGATAAATTGGTTGTTGCCCAAATAGATTCCAACATGAGTAGGGCCTGGTGCATACGTTTCAAAAAATACTAAATCACCTGGTTGCGGGGCGCTGACTGTTTTTAATCCAGACCATTGTGTCGCAGCAGTTCTTGGGATCGTTATCCCAACTTTATTAAATACATAACTAGTAAATCCGCTGCAATCAAAACCGGATGGAGTACTTCCACCCCATAAATATGGAGTTCCAATATATTTTTTTGCCTCAGTCATTACCGCTTGTGCCGTCGTTTCTACTGAAGGAGCCACAGCTGAGGTTCCCTTTACCTTTAAGGTTTGTCCCACATAAATGGTATCAGATGTTAACCCGTTCAAACTTTTCAATGCAGAAACCGTTGTATTGAAAGCGGTAGCAATTTTCCAAAGTGTATCTCCCGATTTTACCGTGTAGGTAGAATCAGTAGCAGGAGTAGTCCCTGTTTCAGCTGAAAGTAATAGCTTCTGATTTACATAGATGGTATTAGTAGAAAGGTGGTTCAAGGTTATTAGGTTACTAACCGTTACATTGTTTGCTTGCGAAATCTTCCAAAGTGTGTCGCCAGATTTAACAGTGTATACATTTTCTTCTGCACTAGCCGAACCTCCAAATGCTGTAAATAATATTCCGGCAGCAGCAAAAGCTGTTAAAAGTTGTTTTTTCATGGTGGCACTCCTCTTTATTTATCGTTACTCCCATCATAATGGAAGATGTACCGTTGGAAATAGCCGTAAAATTTGGAGAGATTGGTTAACTATTCCTATATTGGTAGAGAAAGCACTTAATGTAACAAACATTAGAAACAACTCCAACCTTTATCATAATTGGGTTCAGGGCTGTTTTTCTCATGAAACCCCAATGGATTGTAACATTCCTGTAATATATTTTTAATAGTTTAAAAGGGCGAATAGACAAATATCTGTAAAAAGGTTTTAGAAATATTGTAACAAACCATCCATTCACAACTGAAAGACAATTTTATAATAAACCTAGAAAGATATTTTTTACAAAATACATAGAATTTTGGTGATGAAGATGCATGGTTTTGAGAAAGGCCATCCTTATGGTTTAGGTAAAATCATTGATTACAATCAAAATCCATTTATTGTGATTTGGGAGGTAACACGGGCATGCCAGCTTAAATGTGTCCACTGCCGGGCAGATGCCCAACTGACACCAGACCCCAGGGAGCTGACCCATGAGGAAGGCCTTAACCTGATTGATCAAATCTTTGAGCTGGATAACCCAATGCTTGTATTTACCGGCGGGGATTGTATGATGCGTGAGGATCTTTTTGAGCTAGCCGATTATGCAGTTAAAAAAGGGATGCGTGTCTCGATGACCCCCAGTGCCACTGCAAACGTAACAAAGGAACGCATGGAACGGGCAAAAGCGGTCGGTCTTTCCCGCTGGGGCTTTAGTTTGGATGGCCCGACACCCGAAATTCATGATCATTTTCGCGGAACACCAGGATCCTTTCATTTAACGCTTGAAAAAATAAACTACTTAAATGAACTTAACATGCCACTTCAAATTAATACAGTCATTTCCCGTTACAATTATGACAAATTAGAAGAAATGGCTAAGCTTGTCGGTGAATTAAAAGCAGTGATGTGGTATATTTTCTTACTAGTTCCAACCGGCAGGGGCCAGCTAGATGCTTGCATTACTCCCGCTGAGCACGAGAAAGTTTTCCGTTGGCTGTATGAGTTAAGCAAAATGGCTCCATATGATATTAAAACAACGGCTGCCCAACACTACCGACGTGTCGTACTCCAGCAAAAAGCACGTGAGCATCTCATCGCAAACGGCGAAATTCGTTACGAAGATTCGATTACCACCGACTTTGCATCGATGCACGACGGCCTGAAACGGGCACCTAAAGGGGTGAATGATGGTAATGGTTTTCTTTTCGTTTCCCATATTGGGGATGTCATGCCGAGCGGATTACTACCAATTGTCGGTGGGAATATTCGCGAGACGCCGCTTGCTGATATTTACCGTGATTCCAAGATATTTAAAGAACTAAGACAGCCGGACAGCTATAAAGGGAAATGTGGTGTATGTGAATATAACAAGATTTGCGGGGGTTCCCGTTCGAGAACCTATGCGGTAACAGGGGACTATATGGAGAGTGAGCCCTTCTGTGTTTACATTCCACTCGCACTTCGAAATCAAGCACCCTCACCCATTTAAAGGGAAATCGGGGTATCCTCTCAACAAGGATGCCTCTTTTTAATGAAGGAATTGATCATTTCGTTGATCAATATACAAGGAACCATCCTTTTGTAATTCCGCATAAAAAACCTCAGAAAGATTTGTTCCAGCTTTTGTTAATTGCTCTTCTACCCATTCCCTGCCTACATTTAATTGCATTAAATTCTCTTCAATCACCTTACCATCTGCGATAATTTGAATTGGAATCGGTGTTTGTTGCTGCTGTTTTAATTGTAATGGCCATTGCTCCTGCTTCAAGGGCTGTTTTCCTTCCTTAAGCAGTACGGATACCTCACCATTTGTTTCAAAAATTGCATAATTGACATCTAAAAAAGAAAATACATCTTTTTTCCTAAGAAGCATCTGCAACTGATTAATATCCAGGCTCGATTTTTTCAAGGCCTTTTCCAATACCTTCCCTTGTTTTATAAGAATGATCGGTTCCCCTTCAACCATCTTTCGAAACTTTCTAGACTTTAGATCAACAATACCTACCAATACCGTCAACCCTGACCAAGTTAAAAGGCTGACAAATCCTGTTGAAAATTTAATACTTGAATCAATGGTCATAGAACCGGCCACCGCACCAATCGAGATACCTGTAATATAATTAAAAAAGGTCATTTGTGAAATCTGTTTTCTACCCATCAGCCGGGTTAATAGAAAAAGAACAACAAATGCTCCAGCTGCTCTGGCAAAAACCTCTAGTAAATTCATTTGAAAACTCCCTTCTTCTATTCGATTAATCCTGTATCGGTTATTTGAACCTTGGAGTTAACTTTAAATGTGATATTCGGATAAATTTGCTGCCACTCTTCCCAGTCATTATTATTAAAATGGCGGGCACGGTAGTGCAGTCCAAATCCAATTGGATCGATGTTTGCTTTTTGTATTTTTTCTAATACTTGTTTTACCAATTTTTCAGTGGTTTTTTCTGCCGCTTTTTCGTATTTTGATAACTCTTGATTCGATATTCGCCTTGATGTTTCCTCAATTGTCCCTTTTATAAAAAAATCAACCTTAATATACGGCTGCTTTCCTTTAGGTGTGTAAATTTTATAGTTCGTTTTTACTCTCTCGGTATTAATGGTATACTTCACTTTTCCTCTTTGACCAGTAAGTGCACTTTTTTCTTCAAGATTCAAAAGGAAATTTACTACCTTTGTTTCATCAGGGGTTAGGGTTAGCTTTAAACGGGATTTATCTAAAAGACCGACTTTATTAATTTCAAACAAACCCTTTTTAGCCTCGATAATAGGAAGAAAAGGATCCACTCCTTTTTCAATTAATTTTCTTTTCAACTCAAACACATATTGTGAGAGGACATATGGTGTTTCTGAACCATCCTTTCCAAGAGAAAGAAATAATGAATTAGAGGGTATGGTTTCTGATTTAGGTCTTACCTTTAACACTGACAGAGCATTTGGTTTTCCAATGGCAACCCAAGCAATTTCCTGCACATCTCTCCGCCTTGTAAACCAATAATGGATGCCGGCATTTCGCGTTTCTTTTATTAACTCTTCTCCATAAACAACCACCTTAGCATGACTAAAATCTATCTCTCGGTCTACTTTCGTTTTGATCATTCGTACTGCTTCACCAATTGAGTCTCCTTCTTCCGAAACAATTTGATATTCACTTGGTGAATCCTTACTTATTGCCGGAATGGCAAACTTTAGACTGACAAGATATCGCTTTGGACTGTTCTTTGCTAGATCTATACCGATACTGACAACAAAAAAGCGTTTATCAAGATCCTTAAAACCGCATCCACCCAGCAAAAAGGTTAGAATGATCAAAAGGGTCAGCAAATATTTTTTATAAATAGAATTCATGCTTTTTTCCTCCTTGCCCATAAGAAGAAAATCACAACTAAAGCAACTTCAAAGCCAAAGCGAATTTGCAGCCAGTAAACAGTAAACTTATTTAATAGAACCGTATTAAAGTACAGCACACCGGTGACGGCGAAGACAATAAAAAAGGAAAGGACGGTCCATTCCTTTTTCTTACTTCCCTTATCCTTAAAGATTCCTTTTAACAATTCTAAGGCCACATGCCAATGAACCGAAATGCTAACAAGTGAAATGCTCATATAAAACATTAAAAATAGAAAGATGACCCGTTCAATTGGACTGTATACTAAGCGCAGGCTATCTGCTGTTGAAATCCACGGATAAAGAAATTCTTGCGCCCCGTCAGACCCATGAAACCCAATTGGAATGAGAAATGTAGTAAAAAGGTTAAAAATGCCAAGAAAAAAGACGGCAATAAAATTCCAGATTTTCAATTTCCCTTTAATCACACGGTTAAAAATCATAAGATTTGTATACCCGGAAAAAACATAGGTTGCTGCCGCAAGTGCTTTTAAATTAGGAACTTCAAACAGATGAGTTCCGACCTCAAACATGGAGTCCCAGCTTAGCCCTTGACTCGTTAAGGCTTTAAAAATAATAAAGAAAATTAACGGTGTATTGAGAAATAAAACAATCTCTAAAAAATACATTACCCTCTCCGTTGGCATCTGAATGATTAGGATAATCCCAATTAAATAGATGATTAAAATAAAAATCTTTGGCATCTCAGGGTCAATAAATCGGCTTAAAATATCAATAAACCCCACCAATGTGATCAGACCAGCAATAAAGGTAAAGGCTTGAACACTCCCAAAATGGATGATTTTAATAAAGCGGTAATTCGTTTTCTCAAAGATTTCAGGCAGCGCTTTTTCGGGGAACTTGGAAATGGCTTTACAGTATAGAACAGTAAGGGATACTCCGATTGGGATGGCAATTAATACGGCGGAGACGGCACCTTCATACCGATACTGAATTAAAATTTTCGGTACAAAAATGATGACATTGATCATCATATTAAGCATGATTAAATATAAAAAATACCGATTCATTGCCCTCCCCCCTTTTTGTAACTATTCTTTAGCAGGCTTACTTTGTACCAATGTTAGGAATGGTTCTCCGAAGCTATCGAGCTTAACCATATATGCAATGATGATAAAGAAGCCAACCACACAGCCCACTAACCCAAAGATAGTCGCCATAACCAAAACAAAATATTTCAAGATTCGAATCGTGAAGCTAAAGGCGTTAATCGGCACAACAAAGTTTGAGATTGCCACAAACGAGACAATCACAATCATAATATTACTAGCAAGCCCTGCCTCAGCTGCAGCCGTTCCTAAAATTAAGCCCCCTACCGTTGTGGCTGTCGGTCCAATCGCCTTTGGCAATCGGATACTCGCCTCAATTAATAATTCCACCATGAAGAGCATGAGGAGTACCTCAATAAAAGAAGGATAGGGTACAGCAGTTCGACTTCCGGCAATCGACAAGGCTAATTGCGACCTAAAAAGCTCAGGATTATAGCTCGTTACCGCAACATACAAACCTGGTAGAACGATACTCGTTATAAACCCTGCATACCGTAAAAACAGTAGTAATCTAGAAATCCAATAGGTTTGATAAATATCGGCCATCGATGCCATAAAGTCCTTCATTACCGTTGGAAGAATCATTGCGAATGGGGAGCCGCTAACTAGTAAAATTATTTTACCGGCAGCTAAATTTACTACAACCCTATCAGGTCGTTCCGTTACGAGCATAACCGGAATAAGAGAACGGTTACTTTTCTTTATCGCATCCAAAAGCTGTTCACCTGTTTGGAACATGTTAATGTCAACGGATGAAAGAAATTGTTTGATCCGATTTAGTACTTCCGGGTCAGCAACCTTTGCATCATGAAGAATCAGCACCTTTGTCTTTGAGATTTTCCCCACCTCAGTAGTTTCTACTGTTAAACTGGTCTCTGGATAACGCTGGCGAATAAGCCCTAAGTTTGTCGGCAAACTTTCACTAAACCCCGATTGTGGACCTTGAATAGTGGTCTCAACAGTTGTATCCAATACAGAACTATTTCGATCCACTTTACTATCCAGGATGAAAATGGCATCCTGGTAGAAAAGGACTGTTACCCCCCTGATTAACTCATCCAAAGTATTTTGCTCATCTACAAATGGCTTAATCTTTGGCTGCGATTGAAGGTACGCTAAAAAACTATCAGGTGTAGATATTTCAAAAAATGGTTTTATTAAATTACTCTGAAGGACATTTTCATCACTAATTGATTTAATAAACAGAATTTCAATGTATTTATCTTTTGTATGTAGTTCTTTAAAGACCACATCTTCTGCTTGCTGTATTTTGCTTCTTAATGATTCTTTAATCTTTTCAATTCGATTAAACATCATATTGCTCCCCCGCGTTCCACTTCTTTCCTTTTAACTTTCCTTTAAAATGGGATTTTATTCCTAAATCCTCATTTATCTATCAATATGAAGAATTGGGATAAGTTTTCATTACTTTGCCAAGATATAAAAATGGACCTAGAGTAGTTTGTTACGATAAAAGAATGATTTCCTGTTTTTTTCTTCAAATTCGTTTATAGTTAATTTTAGGAATTTGAATATCGATAAGGAGTTACTATGATTAGAACGATTGCAATTAACCAGAATTATGAATTAATCAAGGACGTAGAGGTTTCAAAGCTGGTGAAGGGAGAGTTTCGCTGGTATTGGATTGATTTTCAAGAGCCAAGCGAGGAGGAAACGGATATGCTGCGGGAACCGCTGGACTTTCACCCCTTGGCAATTGAGGATTGTATTCATACATTACAGCGACCAAAGCTCGACTACTATGATGACTATGCCTTTTTTGTCACACAGTCACTAAATCCCCAGACGATTACGAGAGAAGAAGTAGATTTTTTTCTCAGTAAACATTATATAATTACTTTTCATCATAGACCCTGCTCAGAAATAGATGAAGTTTGGAATCGATTCAGCTTAGGAAAAGCGGTAAAAAAATGGGATCCTTCACATGTGCTTTATAATGTACTCGATAAAATGGTTGATAACTATTTTCCCCTGGTCTATCAAATCGAAGATACATTAAACGAAATAGATGAAAATTCAAAGGGACGTTCGATGGAGGCTTTGCTGGAGGATCTATTTGATGCTAGACATGACCTTCTCTCACTCCGGCATACGATTACCCCTATGCGTGATTTGCTGTATCGAATCATTAATTCACAGCGGCTGACAAGTATTCAAGGCAGGATTGCTTATTTTTCTGATATTTATGATCATTTACTAAAGCTGTCGGAGATGATTGAAGCAAATCGTGAGCTGACGACCGATATTCGGGATAGCTATATTTCGATCAACTCCCACCAAACGAACCATGTAATGAAGGTTTTAACAGTTATCACTACGATTTTTATGCCAATTACCTTCATTGCCGGACTCTATGGAATGAATTTTCATTATATGCCGGAATTAACTTTGAAATACGGGTACTTTGGCGCACTTTTTCTTATGGCGTTAATTAGTTTGGGGATGTATCTCTGGTTTAAGAAAAAGGGCTGGTTTAGGTAAGTAACGCTTAAAAGGGAACGGTGTCCCGTTCCCTCAGATTGTCGAGAAAGGGTATATTTCTCGGAAGTTTTCCATTCTTTCTAAAACTTAAATACCCATTTTTATTAAAAGATTTTCCATGCAAAGGGGCCTGTTGAACAGCCTATATTTAAACTAAATTACATTATAGAATTTTTAAAGAAAGTAAATGAATAAAGGCTATCGAATTTTTTCGGCAGCATGAGGGAACGGTGTCCCGTTCCCTTTTGAGCGTTAAATTGATTTGAAAATAATTTCCTGAAGTTCTGTCCAATTAACGATTCTTGGAAGCTTTAAATGTCGATTATAGGATTGATCTTTTATGTAAACCTTTAACGATTCATTCAAAAGTGTATTTAAAACCTCTGGTTTATCATCAAAATAATAATCAAGTTTTAATTCTTTAATGATTTCGATTTTTTCATTGTCTTGCATGCCGTAGAAAAACCGGTCATTTTGAACAGGAAATCCTCTTTCCTTTATCCATTCTCTAGTACGTTCTCCATGTTCTTTTGGTCTTGAAGTAATATAGTATATTTCATGTCCTTGCTTTTCTAACTCTTGTAATGTTTCCACCGCATGCGGGAATGGAGGACATGCGGTGTAATAAATTTCCTCTAATGAACCATTCCATAGTTCTTTCCCTTGCTCATCCGTTAATCCAAACGGTTCATGAATTTCCACTCTATTCAATCCATGGAAAATATTTAAAGGAACATTCTGATTCAACTTTTTATTATAAAGTAGAAAGGCATGTCTCCTTAGATCAATTAATGTATCGTCAATATCAAAACCAATTTTCATTTAAAAATCCCTCATTTGTAAATCGGGTATCCAACGAATTTAAAATCTTTGCCAATTTTTATAAAAGATGTGTCTTTTAGCTCGACAGCATCTCTCATTTTATCTATCCCCTCCCCTTCTAGGAAGGTCGGTGCCTGCCCTCCGCCAACTAATTTGGGAGCAAAATATAAAATTACCTTATCAATTAATTTATTTTCCAGGAATGATGCATTGATCGAACCTCCCCCTTCAATTAATAAAGAAGAGACAAGATTTTCGCCCAATATTTTTACTACTTCCTTAGGGTCTACATGGTCTGCAATTGGAAAAATCTTTATTCCTAATGCCTTCAGTAATTTCCACTTTTCCTTATCATAGTTCATGCTCGTGAAGATCCATGTTTCAGCTTTTTTATCATTCACTACTTTCGAATCTAAAGGTATTTTTAATGTGGAATCCATAATCACTCTAATAGGATTCCTGCCATTCGGAATGCGTGTTGTCAACTCTGGATTATCTTTAATGACTGTGTTAACTCCAACTAAAATAGCCATATTTTCATTTCTAAGTTGATGGACATCCAATCTGGCTTCCTCAGATGTAATCCATTTGCTGTCGGATGTATGAGTGGCAATTTTACCGTCAAGCGAAGTCCCAGACTTTAGAGTAACAAAAGGTTTTTTCTCCACAATAAATTTGTTAAATACCTCATTCATTTGTTGGGATTCTTCTTGACAAACCCCTATAATCACTTCAATACCCGCATCCTTTAGTATTTTGACCCCATTACCTGAAACAACCGGATTCGGGTCAAGAGTTGCAATCACAACTTTTTTAATGCCTGCTTCAACAATTGCAACTGCACATGGCCCTGTTCTTCCATAATGGGAACAAGGTTCAAGTGTTACATAAATGGTGCCTCCTTTAGCCTTTTCACCTGCCATGTGAAGAGCATGAATCTCAGCATGCGGCTCACCCGCTTTTAAATGAGCACCGATTCCTACCACTCTGTTATCATTTACAATGACCGCGCCTACCAGTGGATTTGGATCTGTCTGACCTTTCATTGCTTTCGCATTATTTAATGCCAAATCCATATAGAATGCATGGTTAGTCATTACAACAAGTCCCTTCATCTTCTAAATGACCAGACTTATTAATTTTTGTCCTCAAATACTTCTCATTATATTCGGAAATATCCCCCCATAAAGGTTCTCTGCCTGAAACCACTAAACCAGCGTTTTTTAATGCTTGAAGTTTTTTTGGATTGTTCGTAATTAACGTTACTGGCTTGGACCTTAATGCTTTTAATACTTGTATAGAATCGCTATAATTTCTCGAATCATCCACAAAACCTAAAGCTTGATTAGCTTCAACTGTATCATAGTCATTTTCTTGAAGGATATAGGCCATGGCCTTGCTGAATAATCCAATTCCACGTCCCTCATGGTTGGCTAAATAAAATAAGGCACCATTTCCATGTTCCACAATCATTTTCATCGATTGTTTTAATTGAAACCCGCAATCACATCTTTTACTTCCAAAAATATCACCTGTATGACAAATCGAATGCATCCGAATAATCGCATCATCTGCATATTCGAAATCTCCATAAGCCAAGACACTTGATTGCTGAAATTCCGCTAAATTAACAGAAGATAATTTTTCAATGATCCGTTCAAAATCCTCTGTTACTTCGTCACAATTTAACCAGCAGTACCACTTGAAAATGACCGTTTCGCCATATAAGTTAACAGGGAGTCGTATCGGACCGACTAAGTATATTGCCCCTTTTTCTGTTTTAATTAATTGAATCTTATCACCTAAAACCGACAGAACTTTAGTATCTAATTTGGTTTGTTTCATTATTAATGATTCCCCTTTATGTTTTTAATTATCTTCCCCAGGATTGTAGTAATAGGGATTATTTTTATGATTTTTAATTTCATTATTATCAATAAATAATTTTCCATTGTCTAAAAAAGTAGCTAGCATAATGTTTTCTACCTTTTCTCCCAATTTTTTAACCTCATTCATTAGCCAACCTTGTTCTAGTTTTAAATATTTTAAATTATGATAAATAATTTGCCCGTCCATGATCAGTGGAATGGGAATATATTCTTTCTTCACCGTTAGCTTTAAATCATTAGGTTGAACTGGTCGGTATTTAGATTTGGGTATCACACTAATACTTCCTGTTTCTTCCATCACAGCAAGAGCAATATTCCTTGTGTCTGTGTACCCTTTTACTCTTAAGTGTGACAATAATTCATTTATCGGCATACGCACCTTTTTTAGTCCTTTTCGATCAATATCACCGTTTCGAATCAAGACTGTTGGACTTTCATATAAAATCCATCTTAATTTATTATGTAAGGATAATCGGATAAAGATTTTATATAAAATGACTGTGACTGCACCATAAATGATGGCTTTTCCTAAATTACTATCCTCAACGGGCGTACTGATGATATTCGTAAGGACAAAAATATACAATAAATCGAAAATGTGCATTTGAGAAACTGCCTTTTTTCCTGTCACCCTTAAAAACAAATATCCTGCCAATAAAACAATTAATGTACGGTAAACCATTTCCAACTTAATCTCCCCTAAAATACACCTCTTTTTGCAAACATCTATTTGAATTATTCCCTAATCTGTGTTAAAAAACTGCTTTAAAAATAAAATGCACATGAGATTTATACTAACATAAAATCTCATGTGCATGCGTATTAATCAATTCAAACTAAACTTACTTCCAATTCTTATAATCCACCTTGCCGCCTGTTAAATCGATGGTGTTGCGCTCACCTTTATAATATTTTTTGCCATCTTTCTCAATAATTAGATTTTCATACGTATACACCTTTTGACCGTTTGGAAGATGGATGACAACCTTCCTTCCTAAATCCTCCGACGGTGCTTCAATACGAATTGTGCTGAAATAAAAATATCGAAAGACAAAGAAACCTACTGTTAAAATTATACAAGCAAGAATGAAAAAGAGTGGACCTTTGCGTGGGTATTGCTTCGGCTTGTCATGGTATAGTTCTAATCTGGTCATTTTTCTCCCTCCGCCAGTCTGTAAATCACTAATTTTTGATTTCCCCTTACCCCTGAAATTGTTCCATTTATGCCCAATTTTCTTTTGTTTTATCCATAAAAAGAATTAATCACTGCTAACCTATGCGCGAACCTGAAAAAAATTGCCGAAAAAACGATTTTTGTCATCTAGTTTTTAATTAGTTGTATAATAAAAAAGAATAATTTTGAAAGGAGAATCGCCTTGTCATACGCAAATACAGCAGAAACCATGAAATTAATTGCTGACCTTGTATCAATCCCAAGTCCGTCCGGAAATACAAATGATGTTATTACATTCGTCGAAAATTTCCTCTCAGGGTTACAGGTCGAAACAAAAAGAAATCGTAAAGGCGGATTGATTGCAACAATCCCTGGGAAAGATACGAACCGGCATCGGATGTTAACCGCCCATGTTGATACACTTGGGGCAATGGTGAAGGAAATTAAAGGAAACGGCCGTCTGCGAATCGACCTAATTGGCGGATTTAAATACAATTCAATTGAGGGGGAATACTGTCAAATTGAAACCAGCAGTGGAAAAAAATATACAGGAACAATCTTGATGCATCAAACCTCGGTCCATGTTTATAAGGATGCAGGAAAGCTTGAGCGCAACCAAGAAAACATGGAAATTCGGATTGATGAAAAAGTACATAATGCAGAAGATATCCGTGCCCTTGGAATTGAAGTCGGGGATTTCGTTTCATTTGATCCTCGGGTCGAAATCACATCAAGCGGCTTTATTAAATCGCGGCATTTAGATGATAAAGCAAGCGTCGGAATTCTATTGCAGTTAATCAAGCAAATCAAAAATGAAAATATTTCCCTTCCCTACACGACCCATTTCTTAATCTCGAACAATGAAGAAATCGGCTATGGAGGCAATTCCAATATCACACCAGAAACGATAGAATATTTAGCCGTAGATATGGGAGCAATGGGTGACGGACAATCAACAGATGAATACACGGTGTCTATTTGCGTGAAGGATGCAAGTGGTCCTTACCATTATGAATTACGAAAAAAGTTAGTCCGTCTGGCAGAAGAAAATAAAATCCCCTATAAGCTCGATATATACCCATACTATGGGTCCGACGCCTCAGCAGCGATTCGCGCCGGACATGATATTATCCATGGATTGGTAGGTCCCGGAATTGATTCGTCTCATGCGTTTGAACGAACCCATCAATCGTCAATTGAAGCAACAGCAAAGCTTTTATACTACTACGTCCAAGCGGAATTAGTTTAAATTTATAAGGGATTTACAAAAGCCGGTACAGCAACAGCACCGGCTTTTTTCTATTATCTTTTAGTTATCCGTCACAAAAAATTAATAATCTTCTCATCAAATTTTAATGCAACAAATTCAAAAGCGAATTATGATTATGAAGTCAATTAAATGTAATGAAACAACTACTTTATTGTGGGGTATTCAGTATGATTCAGAAAATAAAGGTTTTTTTTTTCAGAGAAAGAGTACGATGGTGTGGGAGATTTATGTACTACCTGCTTATCCTGCTTTTACTCTTTTTTATGTATGGATTCAATGATGCGAGTGCAGGGTCCTACATCTATAATGATTTTTAATGTGGAGGTAACGAATGATGGAACTACTATCTAAAATAAAAAACTTGGCTGATACACAACCTGAATCATTAGCCTTTATCTCCCAAAATGACGAAATCAGCTATCGAGAACTTTGGAATAAATCGGAGGAAGTTGCCACCTATATCTTACAACTTGAGCTTACGCCATCATCACCGATCTTAATCTATGGCCACATGGAGCCTCAAATGCTAATTGCCTTTCTAGGCAGTGTAAAAGCTGGGCATTCATATATTCCTGTTGATACCTCAATCCCTATGGAGAGGATTGTCAAAATCATCGAGAGCTCAAAAACAGAAATCGTCATCAATGTTACAAATCAACCTTTTTTCTTTGAAAATTCGTCCATTCGAATCATCAACATTAACCAAATGGAGGTTGATCCTTCATTACCTGTTCCGATGGATAATTGGGTAAAGGAAGATGAAAATTTTTATGTCATCTATACTTCAGGCAGTACAGGTAATCCAAAGGGCGTGCAAATTTCTGCGAACAATTTGCAAAGCTTTGTGAATTGGATGGTAGAAGATTTCCATATTTCCGGTGGCTTACGCTTTTTAAACCAGGCACCCTTTTCCTTTGACCTTTCTGTCATGGACTTGTATCCGTCGTTAGCAAGCGGCGGGACGATTTTTGCCATTACAAAAGATATGATTGCTAAACCGAAAATTTTATTTGAGGAATTAAAAAAATCGAATACACAGGTATGGACTTCAACACCATCTTTTGTTCAAATGTGCTTAATGGACCCATCATTTAATGAGAAACTGCTTCCATATCTTTCTGTTTTCCTTTTCTGCGGTGAGATTCTTCCTGTGTCCATCTGCCAGCAGTTGAAGGAACGCTTTCCTAATGCGAAAATATACAATACGTATGGGCCAACAGAGGCAACGGTTGCGATCACTTCGGTTGAAGTGACTGATGAAATTCTGCTGAAATTTCAAACCCTTCCTGTTGGGAAAGCAAAAGCTGATACACAAATTGTTTTACTAGATGAAAATCAACAGTTAATCCCCGAGGGTAAAAAAGGTGAAATCATTATTGTCGGACCTAGTGTCAGCAAAGGATATTTAGGCCAAAAAGAATTGACTGAAAAAGCCTTTTTCACCTATAACGGTATGCCTGCTTACCGGACTGGTGATGCGGGATATTTCCAACAGGGGAACCTTTTTTATAAAGGACGGATGGATTTTCAAATTAAGCTGCATGGCTATCGAATGGAGCTTGAGGAAATCGAGCACCATATTTCTAAATCGAAATATGTGAAATCAGCAGTTGTCATTCCCATCTATCAAAATGAGAAAATTGATTATTTATCGGTTTTAATCATCCCGGCTGAGCACAGCTTTGAAAAAGAATATCAATTGACCAGTGCGATTAAAAAAGAACTAGGTGAAGTCCTTCCAGCGTATATGATTCCAAGAAAGTTCTCCTATCATGAAGAACTTCCAATCACTCCGAATGGGAAAATCGATCGAAAAAAAATACGTGAAAAGGTTTTACTATGACACCTTACGGCTCTTTTACATTCTTTTTCATCCTAGTGATTCTTTTAGCACCGACGGTTATTCTTGGACTGCAAGGAAAGAGATTTCATTCTTACAATATGATTATCTCTGTTCTTGTCTTAGCGATAATTTTTTCATCAAAGCTTACCGGTTTCATTGCTTTAATTATTTTCACCGTGTGGCAGGTTCTATTAATACAAGGGTATATCAGCTATCGGAAAAAGGAGAATAGCGGCTGGGTTTTCTCGTTTGCTGTAATTGCCTCTATTTTTCCTTTGGTCATTTCAAAGTTACTGCCCTATTTTTCACAGGTTAATTGGATTTCTTTTTTGGGGATTTCTTATCTAACCTTTAAGGGAACACAAATGATCATGGAAACAAGGGATGGGTTGATTAAACAAAATATTCCTCTCCCTCGCCTGCTTTATTTCATTCTGTTTTTCCCGACAATTTCATCAGGCCCGATTGACCGCTATCGCAGGTTTGATAAGGACCTAAAGCAGGAATTAACAGGAGAAGAATATAAGCAGTTTTTATACGATGGAATCAATAAAATTTTTCAAGGGTTTTTATACAAATATATTATTGGATATTCGTTAAATCATTTTTTAATTGCCAATTTAAGATTCATCGCAGCCAACCATTTTCAGAGTCATCTTTTTTATATGTACAGTTATAGCATGTACTTATTTTTTGATTTTGCCGGTTATAGTTGTTTCGCAATTGGCGTTAGCTATATCATGGGTGTCAAATCGCCGGAAAACTTCAATCTTCCGTTTATCAGCCGAAATATGAAGGATTTCTGGAATCGCTGGCATATGAGCCTTTCTTTCTGGTTTCGAGATTATGTCTATATGCGCTTTGTTTTTTGGATGACTAAAAAGAAATGGGTTAAAAATCGTAATGTAACATCCAATCTTGGCTATATATTACTATTCCTGCTCATGGGTTTTTGGCATGGACTTGCGATCCAGTATATTATTTATGGAATTTATCATGCCGTATTAATGGTCGGCTATAATACCTTTGAGCAATGGAACAAAAAGCATAAATGGTGGCCGCAAAATAAGTTTACTGAAGTGTTTAGTATCCTATTAACCTTCCATGTGGTTTGCTTTGGATTTTATATTTTTTCAGGTCACTTAATTCATTAGAGGAGTTTGATTACAATGGAATTTAAAGAACAAGTAATTGAGTTAGTTGCAGAAGTTTGTCAGGATGATGTGGTGAAAGAAAATCCAAATATTGATTTATTTGATTCTGCCCTGCTTGATTCATTTGGTACGGTAGAATTACTCGTTCAAGTCGAAGAGCGCTTTGGGATTACCGTTCCGATTACTGAATTTGATCGAGATACATGGAATACTCCTAATAATATCGCAATAAAGTTGGCTGATATGAGATGAAAAAGCCTGTATTTATCCCGCTTTTTCTAGCGTTTCTTGTCCTGTTGATCCTAGTTGTAATTCCGGATCGCTGGATTGAAAGCATGATTCCAAAGAACCGGGTGAGTCAGGCAGCAACAGAATTAAATCCATTCATGTTTCAGGGAAAATATATTCAGAAAAAAATGTTAGAGGACCCAAAATATCTGCCGATTTATGGATCATCTGAACTCGCAAGGCTGGACCGCTTCCACCCCTCCAATTATTTTAAAGAGGTGCATGAAGAATTCACTCCTTTTCTTATCGGGCGCGGGGGCAGCGAATCGCTTATTCATTTTTTAAATTTTTCCGAGCATATTGGCGATCTTCGAGGTAAGAAAATTGTGTTTGTCCTATCTCCGCAATGGTTTAACCCTAAAGGAGCCGATGAATCGCATTTTGTTCCCAATTATTCTTCTTTACAAGGATATGATTTTGCCTTTAACAACACAATCAATCCACAAGTGAAGAAGGAAGCAATCAAACGTTTATTGACTTATTCATCGGTAAAGGATGACCCAATGCTCTCTACTCTTTACAAGGCGGAGATTACAAATGATCCTTGGACAAAACGGGAAGCAATTTTCGTACGGCCTTTCGCCCTTGCCTACCGCCATTTACTAGAAAAGAAAGATTTATATTATTCTTTGGCAGGCGGGATTCACCGTAAACGGGATATCAATCCAAGAGTAAAACATCGAACATGGAGCCAGCTGGAACAGGAAGCTGACCAATACGGTGCTAAGCGGGCAACAAACAATCATTTTTACGTTGTGAACTCACAATATAACAAAATCAAAGGCTTCCTGCCTTCTTTAAAAAATAAAAACATCCATGCTTCTTATGGAAAATCGAAGGAATACAGTGACTTTCAGCTTGTTTTAGACGTGTTGAAGCAGTCAGGTGCAAAACCGTTATTTATCTCAGTTCCGGTCAATGGCCATTATTATGATTATACCGGCTTCCCGAAACAAGGTCGTATCACTTATTATCACAGAATTAAGAAACAAATTGAGGCTTCAGGCTTTCAAGTAGCGGATTTTTCCGGACATGAATACGACCCATATTTCATGAAGGATACGATTCACATCGGCTGGAAGGGCTGGGTTTATACCGATCGAGCCATTGAACAATTTTATGATGGCAATAATAAAAACGTTGCTCAATTAAACTAATCAAGAAAAGCTTGGATTTATTAAAAAGTCCAAGCTTTTTTTATATAATTTTTTCAAAATTTGACCTCTTGCTCAACCAATTAGCTATTAAATAAATGACAATATAAAAAGGAACAGAATAAATATATCTCCATGTTAGCGGTTCATAAATTTCCAGCCACTTAAAAATGGGTTCCCCGGCAAAAGACGTCAATGCAGCAAACAAAATCGCTTTATAGAATGGATTTATCTTTGGTTTAACTTGGATTAAGAGCATGACAGACACTGGCATTAACGCTAGGTCATAGGGTAAATAGGCTGGAATTAATGGGATTAGCGGATAAATATAATTCCATGCTTTAAGCTGCATTCCGATTGCATCCAAGCTTACCGAAATCGTCATAACGAACAATCCTGCATAGAACAACCGATCGGAGCTTCTCTTCTTTCTGAAAAAGCTCCAGCCCACCCAACAAAGTATTACGAGTCCACAGCCAAGCCACCAGCGCCAGGTAAAAAGGACCTGATCCTGCCAAATATCGTATTTGATTTGGTACCCTTGATGGATTAACTCCAAGCCCTTATTCATTTCGTCATAAACTTTATTTTTCATGGAATCACCTATATGTAAAATAAAGCTTATTTTTTTCCAATTTGGCGCTTATTATACTCCGAAGCAAAATAAAAAGCCCTCAATCGGAGGACTCTCATTCAATCTTTTGAAATTTTGAGATATTGCTACTCTTTTTCAACCTTTGTAGTCCAAATAATAAAGCAAACAACAGCAACCCAGCGATATCACTGATTTTCTCAGGATAGATTAAACACAACCCTGAAATAACCGCAAAAATCCGTTCGATCCAGAACATTTTTCGCATCCAGAAGCCGATCACTCCCGCACTGATGGCGATCATCCCAATGAAGGCGGTAAACACCACCCATATTAAGTAAGACCATGTCGTATCAATCATCAGTAATTCCGGCGATAACACAAACATATACGGAATGATAAACGCCGATATCGCGAGTTTTGAAGACTCCACTCCCGTTCGAAATGGTTCTCCCCCGGAAATCGCCGCCGCTGCAAATGCAGCTAATGCCACCGGCGGTGTGATATCCGCGACAATTCCAAAATAGAACACAAATAAGTGAGCCGATAAATCCGGTATCCCTAATAAAATGATGGCCGGCGCTGCAATCGTCGAGGTTATGACGTAATTTGCTGTCGTTGGTGATCCCATTCCGAGAATCAACGATGCAACCATCGTTAAAAATAAAGTAGGAAGTAAGTATCCCCCGGATAGATCCAATAACCCGTTTGCCATTTTCAAGCCTAAACCTGTCTTTGTCACCACACCCACGATGATTCCGGCGGCAGCCGTTGCCGCAGCCACTCCAAGCGCAGATCGTGCGCCATCGACTAGTGCATCCACCATTCCTTTAAAGCCAATTCTCGTATCCTTTTTTAAAGCACTCACAACTACGGTAATAACAATCGACCATAATGCCGCTCGAATGACACTCATACCAGACATTAATAGAATTACAATCGCGATGATTGGCAATAACAAATAAAGTTTACTGAAGACTTCTTTCCGGCTTGGCATTTCTTCCTTTGTTAACCCGCGAAGTCCGATTCTTTTCGCTTCAAAATGAGTCATAATCCAAATCCCGATGAAATATAATACTGCTGGGATTGCCGCAGCTTTAGCAATATCCCAATACGTGATACCTCCACCGATGAACTCGACCATAAGGAAGGCGGCTGCCCCCATAATCGGCGGCATCAATTGACCGCCTGTTGACGAAGACGCTTCAACTGCACCGGCAAATTCTTTTTTATAGCCAAGATTTTTCATCATCGGGATGGTAAAAGCTCCGGAGGTTACCACATTTGCCACAGAACTGCCGCTGATCGTTCCTTGCAGCGCGCTTGAAAACACTGCTACCTTTGCCGGCCCGCCGACGCTTCTCCCGGCGATGGCAATTGAAAGATCATTAAAGTACTCCCCCACCCCTGTCTTAATTAAAAACGAACCAAACAATAGGAAAAGAAAAATAAATGTCGACGAAACACCAATTGGTGTACCAAGAATCCCCTCAGTGGTAAAAAACATCGTCTGTACCAGCCGTTCCAAATCAAGTCCTCGATGAGCAATGAATCCGGGCATCGATTGGCCAAACAAAGCATATAGCATAAAGACGATCGCTATAATCGTAATCGGGAGACCGACTGCACGACGGGTTGCTTCCAATACTAATATAATGGCTGCCAGCCCCACGTAAAAATCAAGGTTTGTTAACATCCCTGCTCTTAACACTAAGTCATCAATCATGAGCGGCCAATAAGCACCCACAATAATGGAAATAACAGCTAAGATTATGTCGTACCAGGCAACCCTATTTTCTTTTCCCCTGTTTTTTCTCCGCGCCGGAAAAAGTAAAAAAATAAGTGCGAGGGCAAACCCTAGATGGATTGAGCGCTGAAGCTGAGCCGTTAACACCCCGAAAATACCTGTATAGAGATGAAATAAAGAAAAGGCTAATAGTCCTGCGAAAGCAATCCATCCTCCAATACCCTTAAGCTTTCTTGTTCCAGCCTCCGGATCATACTTTTCCATCAGTTCCTGCTGTTTTTCAATAGACAAGGTTTCTTCAAATTGACTCAAGGATATTCACTCCTTTCCACCTTTGAAAAATACTTAATTTACGGAATTCTACTTTTACAGTGGTCCCTGGTTTTATGTAGCGGGATAAGGGATATTCCTGATCAAATATCACCCGATGATTAGCACGGACCTGTCCGATTCGTAGATTAAAAAAAGGAAAAATTCGTTTCATATTTCCGATGTAATATTTTCCATTTTTTCGCATAAATCTTTCTCCTTCACCGGCATTTGCCGGCATACCAATGGCAAAATCCTGATATTCCAGTTCATATTGCTGTATTTTGTGATCAGAAGTCATTTTGTAGCTCTCTACGACATCTGTTAGATGGATCGAATGAGTGTATTTAATTTTAAAATGGGCGTTGTCTTTTATCGGAATGTAGGCGATCTTAGCAGTGGAGTGAGGCGGTTGGAACACAAGTGACTCTTGGAGCGGTATGGCTGCAAAGATGGTGAGTAGGATAAGAAAGAATACTAGATACATGATAAATTTTGGAAACCTACCTTTTTTCATTTTCCCTCCACTTTTGAAAATGAGACCGGCTTGCTTGGATTAGCACAACCGGTCATTGTCTTCTTATTGCGCCTTAACACCTTTTTCATCGAAATATTTTTGAGCGCCTGGATGAACCTCGATTCCTACACCATTTAGTCCATTTTCCACCTTAATCAATTTTCCTTTTGCATGTGTTACTTTATCTAAGTTTTCAAAAATAGCTTTCGTAATATCGTATACTACTTTTTCCGAAAGGTCGCTTCTTGCCACAAGCATAGCTTGAACAGCAACGGTGGATGCAGCATTCTTCAAACCGTACGTTCCGACAGGAACCTCATCCTTTACATAGTAAGGGTACTTTCCGATCAGCGCATCGATTTTATCGCCAGCAATTGGAACGATGACAATATCTTCTGTTGCAGATAGACTTTCAACTGCTCCGGTAGGAGTACCTGCTGTTACAAATGCTGCATCAATTGTGCCGTCTTGAATGCCTTGTGTAGATTCATCAAAAGAGAGGTCCTGTTTCTTAATATCATCAAAGGTCATGCCATGTAATTCCAGGATTTGTTCAGCATTTGCAACTGTCCCGGAACCTGGAGCACCAACTGAAACCTTTTTCCCCTTTAAATCTTCCATTGATTTAATTCCAGACTTTTCCGTTGTGACAATTTGAATCGTTTCCGGATAAAGTGTTGCAATCGCCTGGACATTTTCAACCTTATTGTCTTTAAACATCAATTTACCACTTTTTGCATAGGAGGCAATATCCGTCTGGGTAAAGGCAATTTCTGCATCCCCTTGTTTCAAGGAGTTCATATTTTCAGCAGATGCTCCGCTAGTTTCCACATTGGCTTGTATACCTGTTTCATCTTTGATGATTTTTGCAAATGATCCTCCGAGCGGATAATAGGTTCCACCCGTTCCCCCTGTTAAAATACTCATAAATTTTGGTGTTTTCTCATCATTACCATTTCCATTCGTTTTCTCATCCTCTTCTTGACTACTGCAAGCAGCAAGAATCATCGAAAATGCTAATAAAAAGATTGTGAGAAATTTTTTCTTTTTCAATACCTATTTCCCCCTTTATTGGATTACCAATTTCGTATCTATTTCTATGATAGGTATTTTACAAACTTGTCAAATATTACAAAGTTGGTACTTTAGCCCTGTTTTCTATTTATAAAAAAGGACAATGACTAATCATTGCCCCTGTTAACCTATTATTTTATCTTTTGATCTTCGGTAGATTCGTATCATTATAAACTATATTGTACACTTGGATAATTTATCGTTAAAAATGCTTCTAATTCTTTACTTTTTTGTTTCCGATCTTTTCGAATTCTTGCTCGCTCCATTGCTGTTTCATGCAATCTTTTCTCTTCTTCTGTTTCCGGAATAACACGTGGAACGGGTGTTGGACGCTTATTCTGATCAAGTGCTACAAACGTTAGGAAGGCAGTTGCTGCAATTTTGCACTCACCACTTTTTAAGTCCTCAGCAATAATTTTTACAAATACCTCCATTGATGATGTGCCTGTCCACGTTACATATGATTCAAAACAGACCGAATCAGTTGTCTGAATCGGGTGTAAGAAGTCAACTGTATCTGTTGAAGCAGTTACACATTCTCTACGGCTATGACGTGCTGCAGAGGTTGAAGCAACTTGGTCCAAATGACTCATTAGCTGACCGCCAAATAATGTATTGTGATTATTTACATCATTCGGAAATACACGGCTTGTTCTTATAACCCTTGATTCTTTACAATATTTTGTTTCCATGAACACATCCCCTTAAAACACATCTATCTATTTTTAGTTCGATCAAAATTGGAATTACTCCCCACCTACTTTTCATTAAAAGAATCGTCATTAAAATAAATTACTTCGGTAAGAATTTTATACCCTTGAATTCTAGCCAAAACTTCTTTTGCTTCTTTTTCATTATCAAACTCAAACATTTGAACGTTATTCCTTGAATGAACAGTGATTACCCACATTTAAAATCCCTCCAACTAATTGATAATTTATTTTCTGTTATCATTTTTTCTTTTTTAATTTATTTTTCTTCTTTCCGGAAACTCATACCTCCCAGTTTTTAATTTCAATCTACTAAACAATGCAAGTTCCGTGCCAATTTCGATTTTTTAAAAGATTCTAAATTTATTGGGCATAAAATTAAAAAGCGCCAAATTTTTTTGCGCTTTTAAAAACAAAAAGTATATTTAGCGCAAAAAAAATTAGCAGACAAATCCATTTTCTTGCTTTATCCAATAGTCTTTGAAAATCTTGCCAGTCATAAGGCACAAGTTCAGCTTAAAAAAATTTCAAATCAATAAAAGTATTAAAACACGCTAAAAATGAACTCAGCGTGTTTTTTAATAACCTTTTTTAATTAATCGAAGTCGTAAAAAACTTTTTAAATCGTAAACTAGCAATCATTAAACCTATTAATCCAAATGCTAAAAGGATCAAGATGGTCATCCAAATATCCCCCAAATGTGCCCCGCGAATCATGACATTCTGCATGCCCTGCTGAGCCCAATACTGAGGAGTGAATTTACCGATAATCTGTGCAAATCTTGGCAGGAAATCATAAGGAAACCATAAACCTCCAACAACAGCACCGCCCATCGTAATGATTTGCACAAAGGCAACGCCTTGATTTTCACTACGAACAAATACAGACAGTAGTAAACCTAAGCCGGTTGCACATATCGCCAAACTTATAACAATTAAGATTATTGAAAGCAGATCTCCGATATTCAAGTCATATACCACTTTTCCAAACATTAATAATACAGTGGATTGAGTTATGACGACCAATATATTCGGCACCCACATCCCTATTAAATAATGGTAGGATTTCATCGGCGTACTCCTTAGACGCGAAAGCATCCCTGACTCTTTGTCTTTAATGAAATTTCGAACCATTGTGATCATGATAAAAAATACAAACATTACCGTATATCCTGGGACAACCTGCGTAATCATATTCAATTTAGCGGCATTTTCTTTAATTTCTTTCACTTCGACTGGCGGCGTCAAAGTGACTTTGGCCTGATCAGTGTTTTGCCCTAAGGTTTGAAGCGTTTGTGAGAGTTTGGCTTCTCTAAAAGATGTTGTCATATTCTCGAGTACCGCTTTAATCGGTGCGACGGCTGAATCTGCTGTTGCATCTCGGAATAGCTGGATATCTGCAGGTCGATTTGCCTTTAAATTTTCCTCGTAACCTTTTGGAATAACCAAAAGTGATGTGGACCGCCCCTCTTTTATTTCTTTAATTTGTTCTTTCAATGAAAGAGAAGAATCCTTTTTTAATTCAAAACCGGGAATTTGCTTTAATTGCTTTAAAAACATTTGGGACATCTCGGAGTGGTCTTGGTCATAATAGGAAATGGTGATTTTATCTGAGGTGTTTCCGAAAATCGATGCAAAAATGACAATAAAAAAGATTGGAAGTAAAAACAGCCAAAAAAAGGTCCCTTTTTCCTTCAGTGTTATTTGAATTTCTTTCCGAATAATGCTTTTGATCATTGCACGTTCTCCTTTTCTTCATTAATCTCGGAGGGTCGTTCCCGTTAAGGATAAGAAAACACTTTCGAGTGAAGGTTTCATCATTTCTAATGCCTTTACTTTGGCTCCTGTCTCCGTTACTGCTTGGATGGTATTTTCCATTGAAGGTAAAACCTCATCCGTTTCAAGCAGCCAGCCCTTCTTATGTTCGCTGACCTTCTTGATACCTGGGATTGCAGGTAAATGTTGCTGATCTTCTAACTCAAGGTAAATCGCTTTTGTTGCATATAAGCGTAGTAAGTCATCCAGATTCCCTTGGACAATGACCTTACCATGATCAATAATGGCAATATCATCGCAAAGAGCCTCCACCTCTTCCATATAGTGAGTGGAATAAATGATCGTTACTCCCTCAGAACGTAGAGTCTTTATAATTTCAAAAATATGATTGCGTGATTGCGGGTCAATCCCCACGGTTGGTTCATCCAGAATAATCAATTTTGGTTTGTGGAGCATGGCGGCGGCAATATTAATCCTTCGCTTCATCCCGCCTGAATAGGTATTGATTGGATCATTAGCCCGTTCATTAAGCCCCACCTGGTCCAACACTTCAGTAATTCTCTCTTTAAGCAGCTCACCCTTCACCCCGTACATTTCTCCAAAAAAGATAAGATTGTTATAAGCGGAAATTTTATCGTATAGGGTAATTTCCTGAGGAACGTAACCGACGATCTTGCGAATTGACTCCGCAGATTTTCGGATATCCTGCCCAAACAGATCCACTCCCCCTTCATTTGCTTCAATAATACCTGTAATAATTTTCATCGTGGTTGATTTACCTGCCCCGTTTGGACCAAGCAAACCAAAGCAGCTTCCTTCCTTTACAGTAAATGAAACATTTTCAAGGGCCTTTTTTGAGCCAAATGTTTTTACCAAATTACTTACAATTACCGATTCCTCCATTTATTACCCTCCAAAAAAATCCATTTTTTGCAACCTATATATTATACATTTCTAGAAACAATGAAATACCTATTCTTGAAAAAGATAAAATTTAATCTTTTTCTAAATATTAAGGGAATCTTAAGAAATAATTAATATTTATTCTTTATGATTGGCAAGAACAATATTTTGAGGTGGTGTTAACCATTAAAATAGTGGCATTTGAGCTGGGAATAGGATTCTTTATCTTATTTATGATTCATGCTACATTTGCTTAATATACTGTACAATCTAAGATAAAAAGTTATAATGAGGATAGAAGTAAATAACCATCTTCGCAAGGAGTGTTACCATGTTCTCAAATATTGGAGTACCAGGATTAATCTTAATCTTAGTTGTTGCATTAGTCATTTTTGGCCCAAATAAGCTCCCGGAAATTGGACGTGCTTTTGGAAAATCGATTCGCGAATTTAAGAAAGCAACCGAAGGAATTGCCGACGATATAAAGGAAGAATTTAAAGAAGATATTAAAGAAGCAAAACAAATTGATTTGAAAAAATAAAAGGCAAAATGCAAGATGATTGTTCATCTTGCATTTTTTGTTAGTTTTAAAACTCGTCCAGATTTCCAAAGGAGCCGAAAAACTCATAGTGAATCTGTTCTTCAGGGACTTTCCATTGTTTTAACGATTGATTGACAACCTTCATAAATGGCGAAGGGCCACAAAAGTAAAAATCCGCATCATTGGATGGTAAAACACTTTGCAGCCATTCAAGTGTAAAAAAGCCTTCCTTATCGTAATTCTTCATTTCCTGATCGGTTTCACTAGGTTTTTCATATATGACGAAGGATTTTACATTTTTATGTTCTGCGGCAAGGTCATTGACGTGATCTTTAAACGCATGCAAATTGCTGTTAATTGCTGCATGTATATAATAAACCGTTCGATTCGGATTTTCGTTCACCGTTGTATTCAACATACACATCATTGGTGTTAAACCTACCCCGCCACTGATTAAGACTAATGGCAGGCTAGAATCCATATTTAAGTAAAAATCTCCGGCAGGTGCCGTGATGGGAATGATATCCCCCTCATTCACATGGCTGTGCAAATAAGTTGATACAATCCCGTTCGGAATTCCTTCGCTTCTTGCATCCTCCCGTTTTACACTGATTCGGTAATACTCCAAACCAGGTCTGTCAGATAAACTATATTGCCTTAAATGAGTATATTCTTCACTGCTCATTTCCATTTTTACTGTAATATATTGACCGGGAATAAAGGTAGTGATTTGTTGTCCATCTTTTGGTTTTAAATAAAAGGAAGTAATTACATCGCTTTCCTTTACTTTTCGGTCTACTACAAAATCACGGAACCCTGCCCAACCGCCCGGCTGTGATTCAGTCGACTTATACATTTTGTCTTCCATACGAATGAACACATCTGCAATCACCCCATAGGCATCTGCCCATGCATTCATGATCTCATCTGTAGCAGCATCGCCAAGAACTTCTTTTATCGCGCCCAAAAGGTTTTCACCAACGATTGGGTAGTGTTCAGGTTTAATTTGTAGGCTGCGATGCTTCTCACCAATTCGCTCAAGTACTGGCATGATTTGACTAAAATCTTCAATGTTTGCTGCTGCACCGTAAACGGCATCCGCTAATGCTTTTGGTTGATGGCCGGTGATTTGGTGCGTCTGATTAAAAATATTTTTTAGTTCCGGATGTTGTTTAAACATTCGCTTATAAAATTGCTTCGTAATTGCCTCGCCATGTTCTTTTACCACCGGCAAGGTTGCTTTAATCACTTCTAATTTTTTAGGATCTAGCGCCATTACTTTATTTAAAACTTCTTTCCATGAATGTTTTGCTTCCAATGTAGTGTTTAAACTCATGATAAATTCCCCCTTCATAGAAAGTATGTCCGTACAAGAATGATGGCATTAAGGTAGGTTTTGCATGTTTAATGAAAGGCTTTGTTAAACGATGTGATTTCCGCTTCAGGCACTCTGCTCTAATCAACGATGTTAAAAAGTCAGCATTCACATTTAACACAGCTTAATAAAAAAACATCCCCTAAGTTGTACAGGGAATGTGTCAGGGAATTATCTTCGTGATTTCTCTGCCAAGGATTGGAATTGACCCATCAGCTTTTGCCGGGATTTTTTATTTCTTAGTAAATATGCAGCACCAAGGGCAACAGTGGTCATCATTAAATTTTTTCGATTCATTCTCATTCCTCCTCGTGACTAGCCTTCAATTATATATCTTCCCTCATCTTTCTGTTTTTAAAAGTAGTAATCAAAATTTAACAGTTTCGTAAAACTAAACATTTACGATTTCGAAAAATTATTGTATTCTAAAAATACAAATAATTAAATTTTCAGTTTTTAAATGTAGGTGGAAATTATGTATTTTCACATTGTGGTTGCTGTGCTTTGCTGGGTGTTGGCTATTTCGATTCCTACGCTGTCAGATAGCTATATGGTTGCCTTAATGGTCTTAGGTTTTATTGCTCTGCTTTTATTTTTGAGAGAACTTCTAAGGCATGTGAATGAAAATTTTCTCGTTCAAGTGGAAGAAGCAGAGAATTCAGACATTCATGCTCTTTCTAGTTTTCAAGGGACATTTTTGATGATCCGCGATGAGGAATCACCGTTTTCGGAAGAATTTACCTATATTATTTTCCGAAGCGGGTCCGTTGAAATCCCTTTGTTTTGCAGAAATCTTAGGATCATTCAAAAGGCCGCACAGGCAACCAGCGAATTAATTGTCTACTATAAGGACAATGTCTTAGTGAATGTGGAAGAATTGGATGATTGAAAAACCAATCCTGCTTTTTTGAACCAAAAACGCTCATTCACAAGAATGAGCGTTTTGAAAAAAAACTATTTTGCCATTAAATCTTTTAACATTTGGTTATGTGCTTTGTATTGCTCCAATAATTGATTTAGGTATTTTTTAGCCTCTTCTTTGTCTTTTTCTGCCACGGCTTCCTCTAATTCATGGTAGGTTTGCCAATGGCTCATGTCCTTGCCGCCATGAACTTTTTTAAGGAATTCTTCTTTGGTTATCTTTCCTTCATCATACTGCTTTCGGAACTTCTCCATTTTTTCCATGCGCTCTTTTTTCCACTGCTCGCGCTTTGCTGCATTTTGCGGGCTTAGCCATTTCATCATCAGAACCTTTTTCTCTGAGAACATTTTCGTCCATTCCGCTTTTTTCTCAGGGGTATATTGGTTCACCCACGCTAAAATTTTCCCTTCCCGCGCAGCCATTTTTGCCTTCCAATCTCCGTGCATAAAATGGTGACGGTGATTATCTTTATCACAGCAATCTCCCTTATGATTATCATGCCCTTCATGATCAACGGGAATATGGTTGTGTGCTGATGCTAGACCTGGTACGGCTAAAAACAACCCAAGAATCAAAACAAAAAGTTTGTTCTTCATATAAATCTCCCTTCATTAGTAAAATCATCCATTTTTTAAATGGCACGAATTTATGATACCCTCTCGCTTTAAAAATATTCAAAAAAAAATCCCTCCATTAAGAAGGGATTTTAGGATGGAAATAGAATTCCAGCAAGTTCGACAAATCTCTGTTTACATCCATTCCATAAATTCAAGGCGGTTGCCAAAGGGATCGTGAACATGAATCCTGTTTGCACCTGGCAGATTATCATCTTCCGTAAACGAAACATTTTTATTTTTTAAATGTGCTTTTAATTCTTCAATATTTTCAATCACAAATGCAGGGTGGGCCTTTTTCGCCGGTGTAAAGGGCTCTTCTACCCCAATATGAAGCTGAAAAGTGCCAAATTCAAACCAAACTCCGCCGCGTTTCTTTAATTCTTCCGGTTTTTCTACTTCGGTTAAACCAAGAATCCCATTAAAAAATTCTCGGGCATCATCCTCGCACCCTTTTGGTGCAGCAAGCTGGACATGATCAATTTTTTTAAATGAAAAGGCCATTTTCATCCCTCCAAAACAGATTATGGGTGCATAGCCTTATTTTACAAAATTTTTAAAATTCCATCAAACTTTATTCATAAAAAAGAGAGCTATTCCTTTTTAAAGAAAATAGCTCTCTTTTTGTTATTTACCTATAAACTCCTGTGTCCAATAATTTCCCTTAGAGTTAAAACCAACCCCAATATTCGTATAGTTAGGGCTTAAAATATTTTTTCGGTGTCCTTCACTATTCATCCAAGCAGTGACAACTTCTTGTGCAGTAGGCTGTCCCATGGCAATATTTTCACCAGCTGATTTATAGGTTACACCAAAGTCCCGCATCATATCAAACGGTGAACCGTAAGTTGGACTAGTGTGTGAAAAATAATGTTTTGCTTCCATGTCATCTGATTTTGTCTGAGCAACTTTGCTTAATAAAGCATCTGCTGAAAGTGCTGGAAGCCCATTTTTCTTTCTTTCCGCATTGGTTAAATCAATAACCTGCTGCGCCATTTTGGTAATCCCAGCTGGTGCCTGAGTGGTTGGTTGCTGGGCAGGCGGTGTTGTAGTTTTTGGTGTAGTCTTATTGACTGTACCCTGTTTCCCTGTATTTGGATTCGTGACCACACCATTTTTACCTGTATTCGGTAAATTTGTTTTTGGATTTACAGCATTAGGAGCAAAACTATAGTACCAGAAATTCCCTTGTTGGACCCGCTCACTATGCGGAAACTTATGACTCGGTGTATCCGTACTAAACGAGTTCGGGTCGATGGTAATAAATCCATTTTTGTTTCCGTGAATCTCGGTTGTAGACATCATTTTCCCGAATTCGGTAACCCGATTGTCCCAACCATTACCATTTTCCCGATCATTCCAATCGTAGTCCCGGGTTGACACATTTGGGTTGGTTAAATCCCCAGTTGAAACATTACGCGGGTTTAATACCCCCGGATGGTTCATTTCATCATTTCGGTCATTCCAAGTACGGTTATCATTTAACGGATTGTTTACTCTTGTTAAGTCTCTGTTCAAAGCACTGCGATCATTTAGATCATTTGTTGAAACATTCCGATGGTTCACAGCTGTATTATCTACATCTGCCTTATTGGTGGAACAAGCGGCTAATGAAGCAATAGCTAGTGAAGCAACAACTATCTTCGTCTTTTTAAAGCCCATCGTCACATACCCCCTTAGATTTTAGAAGATACGTTTATTATCTTTTCCGTTATGGGATAAAGTATCGATGGGAAATATCGTGTTAATACACATCTTTTTTCATAAAAACAAAAAATGATACAAAAATGGCTGCAACCCACCAAATGAGGAGAACCATTAATGAAAAGGATAATGTCATCCCTTCAATCGGTGGGGCCATTCCCCTTAAATAGTCGGTTAACCGTAAATTGACCATAAAAAAGTATTTTGCTGACTGCCAGGATGAGACCATGTTGTTTAAGATTGCACCTGAAATAAGAGTTGCAAGCATAATTCCCATCCCCGCTGCCGTACTGCGGATTAAAACGGACAACATAAAAGATAACGTTCCAACGACAATGGCTACAAACCAAACCAAGCCAAAATCCATTAATAAAAATTGCCAAAGCTTTAGTATTTTAACGGAGGAAGTGTTAAGCCCGGACTCATTTACATTAAATCCTGTTAAGATAGGGGTTCCCCATCCTTTGTATCCAAAAACAAGACCGGATATTATATAGGATAAAATTCCAGTGATGGCAATAATTAATGAAACGGCGAGGCAAAGGGTAATATATTTACTCATAAGAATTTTCCATCGTTTCACAGGTCTAGTCAGAAGGAGCTTTATCGAACCCAGACTATGCTCAGATGAAACCAAGTCACTGGCAATCACCATCACCATGAGCGGTATAAATAAGTCAATTGAGTTTTCTAAAAACATTCTAATAAAGGTTGGAGCACCCGGTGCAGATGGATTAATATCATGATCCAAATAATATTGTTCCTGCTGCAGGGTGATTTGCAGTTGTTTTTTCCACTCTTCTGAAATTCGACTGCTGCTTAATCGATTCGTCGTATCGACAATTTGTTGCTGCAAAATAGTCCGCCAATCACTTGTGCCCAATTTTTCTCTTTGAGTTTGGACTTGTTTATACTGCGCGTATGTAAATAAAATAACGAGAACCCCTATTATTAAAGCAATGACCACAATCCGCTTTTTAGCGATTAATTTCATCATTTCGTTTTGAATCAATTTATTCAATCGAATCACCCCCGGTTAATTCGAGGAATAAGTCTTCAAGTACAGGCATTTTTCGACTCATCTCTGTTATAAAAACCCCTGCCTCCACCAATCTACGGTTCCACAGCGGTGTCATCTGCTCATCGAATTCCGTTAAAATAGCACCGTCCTCTGTTTCTTCAATGGGCGTTAGTGAGCTTAAGATCTCTTTTCCTTTTTCAAATGGATGGATATGCCATTCCATTCTTTCACGATTCGCTAACAAATCCTGCACTGTATCAATCTTAATGATGGAACCTTTTGTTATAATCGCTACACGGTCACATAATTGCTGAATTTCACTTAACAAATGGCTTGATACAAGGACTGTAAGGCCTTCATCTATTGCTAAAAACCGGATAAATTCACGCATTTCCCGGATTCCCGCAGGGTCTAAGCCATTTGTTGGTTCATCTAGGATTAGCACTTTCGGCTTTCCTAAAAGGGCTTGAGCAATTCCGAGGCGCTGTCTCATCCCAAGCGAATAGGTTTTCACCTTATCATGAATTCGATCGTTTAAGCCAACAAGCTTGGTCACCTCTTTAATCCTTTCCTCTCCAATCCCTTCAAGCATTCTCGAAAAATGAAGCAGATTATCATATCCTGATAAATAGGGATATAATTCAGGATTTTCCACGATACAGCCAAGGTTACCCATCGCTTCTTGAAAGGAATTTTCTATATTATATCCGCAAATTTTTATAGAACCTGAAGTGGGTTTAATTAAGCCGACTAGCATTCGGATGGTGGTTGTTTTTCCTGCACCATTTGGTCCTAAGAATCCAAAAACTTCACCTTCTTTTAACTCGAAGGACAAGCCTTTGATAATTTCTCTCTTCCCGATTACTTTTTTTAGATTCTGTACAGATAATGTGATATTCCCCATCATGACACTCCTTACCAGGTGAGCAAGGCCGCAACGCGTTCAGCAATTAAACGGTACCCCTTCGTATTTGGATGAAACTTATCTGAATACAGATAGTCATTCACTTTTAATTCAAATAAATCAAACGTTGGTACAAAAATAATTTTTGGATAGGCAGCACTGATTTCTGCACTATCATAATTCCAGTGACGAATCACTTTTGACATTTCTTTTCCTTGATTAAATTCAATGAATGGATTATATAAGCCAATAAAAAATACATTAGCAGTACTGTTCACTTTGCGGATCTGCCCAAAGATGTATTTTAAATTATTGAGGTACTTATTCTCGATGGTTGTAAGGCTTCTGCCTTGAAAGTCCATTAACCCTTGTCCGCCGCGGAATAAATCATTGCCGCCTATTGTCAACAAGATGATGTCGGCTTTTTGAATTTGCCGCTGTACCTCTGTTTGCTTTACTTGTTTTCTTAGCCCTTCGGACTGCTGTCCATTTATTCCAAGGTTGGTAAGCTGTACAGGACGCTTGGTTTTTCCCTTTATTTCATCGAGCAAATCACCAACATAACCTTTTCCCGTTTCATCCCCGGTCCCTCTTGTAAGCGAATCACCAAGCGCAACTATGGTTAAACCCTTTGAATTTTCAGCTTTTTTCGTGACCGTTGCGATCGGAACTTTTTCCGGTTTACCGGCATAATACTCTCCAACAGCCCAGCCAAGACCGACCAGCCAGAGAAGGCAAAACAAGACCGAAATAAGGGTAATCGAACGGATTATATTTTTATTCAAACCTATCATCCCTTCTGGCAATTTCTACCTTCATTTAATCATAAATTGTTTGAGAATCAAACTTTTTGATTCTGTTAAAAAGACTGAATTACATTACAGTGGGTCAGCCCTTTTTAAACCCGAATCCGGGACCTCTTTTTCGAAGAATCGATGGTGGTGAGCAATCGGAAAATTTCTAGCAGCATAGTTGTCAAACCAAGCCAGACCCCGCCAAATACATAGCCTGCGGCAATCTGACTTGGGTCTTGGACATGAAAGTAAATCCGGCTAATACCCATG
This sequence comes from Neobacillus cucumis, assembly GCF_016107705.1. Next base: position 259,717 of record NZ_JAEHGC010000002.1, on the reverse strand, counting down.
AACAATAGTATTACAATCCAGAGAACAATAAGTATTGTATGGACCCGAAGGTATTTACTATGCCGCAGCATGATAAAAAAGAAAAAACCGTAAATAACAAAGGACATTAGAGATTGTTCGCTTGGAAAACTATAAGGAAATCGTTCGAGTAAGGACGGTTCATCAGGTGATAACCGATGAAAAACATTACGAAGGATTTCTTCATAAATTTCTCCGCCGGCAACGGCAATGAACAAAAAATAAAGTTCAATCAGCTTATCTTTCCCTTTCCAAATAATCCAAAGAAGCGTATAAAAGATGATACTAATCAACATCGTTGCCGTTCCAAGCTTCAAAAAGAAATTCATTAATAGATCAAATTGATTTTTAAAAATGATTGAAATTAACATATTGATAACAGTATCCAAATCATTGATGTCGTTCTCAAGATAGTTTTGAATCAGGTTAATCATTAAAATAATGAAACCCAAGGTTACCAGTGAGATTCCAGCAAGGAACAGCTCAGTCCTCCTCCGTGTATGAAAGATTTCAAGTGCTCTCTTTCCGATGAATACCAGGGTAAGGATCATTTCCTTCTGAAATTTTTTAAATAGATAGAAGATGACTAACAGAACCACAATAATCATACTGCCGATGATTAAATATTTTTTGATTATTTCGTGAAAAATTCCCCATTTGGGTCCAAGCATTTTCCCTAACAAAATAAACGTGGATACCCAAATAACGGAACCAATCGCTGAAAAGATTGAAAAAATGATAAAGGGAAGCCGGGTAATTCCCGAAAAGTAGCCGGTAATATGTCTGACTCCCGGAATAAATAAGGCTACAATCAATAGCTTGTTCCCATATTTTTTAAACCAAATCGAGGTTGAATTCAACCGCTCCGGTCCTAAGTGAATTTTTGACCCGTATTTCTCAAAAAACGGCATTCCAAGCTTCGCGCCGATCCAATAAGCAATCATCATCCCCAATAAACATCCAACAGAGGCAGAGAGCACGCTTGCTAACCAGTTCAGCTGGCCTTGATAGGCCAAAAATCCAGCGTAACCCATAAGCGCTTCAATTGGTATGGGGAGTGCCATAATTCCCAAAATTAATGAAAGAAAGAGGACCAAATATCCGTAATCGTTCATAAAACTAGTTAAATAATGCAATTTGGCCCCTCCTCGCTTATGGTATAGTGGTATTTTATCCATACCTCTGCAATATAGTAATCCTTTTCCGGATATTTAATAGAAAAAACCGACTTCCGTTTTAGGAAATCGGTTTGCTCTTTTGATTATACTAAGCTTCCTTTTGGTCCGAAGAATTCAAAATGGATATTATCTTCGGCTACTCCAAGGTCCTTTAAGGATCGGTTGACGGACTTCATAAACGGAACTGGTCCACAGAAATAGAATTCGGCATCCTTGTAAGTGACATTTTCTTCAATCCAATCACGCGTTACATAGCCTTCTACATCAAAGCTATTATTTTGACGGTCCTCTTCTGTTGGTGAATCATAGAAGAAGAAGGAATTCACTTGCTCAAGCGCTGTAAGTGCTTCAACTTCGTTCCTTAAAGCATGGACATTTCCGTTGGCAGCTGCATGAATAAAGGTAACCTTACGTTCTGGCTGCATTTCTACAACGGTTTTTAACATACTTAACATTGGTGTGATTCCCACACCGCCGCTTAATAAGGCAATTGGTGTATTTTTCGTCGTGTCTAATACAAAGTCGCCTGCAGGAGCACTTACTTTAAGCACATCTCCCTCTTTGACTTCGTCATGAAGATAATTAGAAACCCTTCCGTCTGGATTAGCAGTACCAGCTTCACGTTTAACGCTGATACGGTAATATTCTTTTCCAGGTGCATCTGAAAGGCTGTATTGACGAATATGGGTAAACTTTTCTCCTTCAATTTCAAGTTTAATGCTAATATATTGACCAGGAATAAAGTGGGCAATTTCTTTTTGATCCTCTGGTACTAAATAGAAAGAAGTAATGACATCACTTTCTTCTACTTTGCGGTCAACAATGAAATTACGGAAGCCATCCCAGCCGCCTTTTTGTTTAGCAGCTTCATCATACATTTCCGCTTCAACACTGATAAAAGCATCTGCGATGATACCATATGCTTTTGCCCAGGCATCAATAATTTCATCTGTCGCTGCATCGCCTAAAACATCTTTAATCGCCAATAATAGATGTTTTCCTACAATCGGATAATGCTCTGGTTTGATACCAAGGCTGCGGTGCTTATGTGCGATTTGTTGTACAACCGGTAAAATCGCTTCTAGGTTATCGATATACATCGCTGCAGCATAGACTGCACTAGCAAGGGCTCTTTGCTGTTTGCCTTGTTTTTGGTTTGCATGGTTGAAAATATTTAAGAGTTCAGGATGATTTCCAAACATTAATTGGTAAAAACGAGTAGTAATTTGCTCTCCATGTTTTTCTAAAACGGGTACAGTGGATTTCACAAGGTCAATTGTTTTTTGGTCTAACATTTTCATACACTCCTCACGTTTTTTACGGTTATCTCTAATCCCACTGTGATTATATGAAATAATTCATATGAATAATGTGATTTAAATCACACGCTAAAAGCTTTGCTGGGGTCTGAAAATTCAAATTAATACTTTTTCATTCCTGAAATTGGTATTTTTATGTAAAATTCAAGGATGAAGGTCTTATATATTTACCAAATAGTGGTATAAGCGGAATGAAAAACATGAATAAAAAACTTTTAATTTTTTCAGTATTTATTTTTGTTACTGGTGTCATTTATTTGGCAATATTACAATTTCAGATAACTCAATCCAATCATACTAGTATATTTTTTGATGAAAAAGAGCACCTGCTGTTGCAGATGCTTCTTTTTCTTTATCTAATTTTTGCAAAAACGCAAGTGTCTCTTAGTTCTTTCCCATCACCGGATAAGGCGTCATTTTTTAAAATACCTTCTAAAGTAAAACCTAATTTTTCAGGGATGGCGCGACTTTTTGTGTTTTTGGTGTCACAGCGGATTTCTACTCGTCTTGCCTTTAGCTCAGTAAATGCAAATTCAGTAATTCCTTGGACCGCTTCGGTTATGTAGCCCCTTCGACTGTATCTGGTATCAATCCAATAACCAATTTCAAATTTGGGTACGGTCCAATTGATTCTATGTAATCCGGATGATCCGATAAATTCACCTGTTTCTTTATCGAAAAGATGAAGCCTTAAATCCTCGCGGGTTAAGAATTTAGCATGTGCATCACGGATATTAACTTCTACATCTTCTTCGGTTTGATTTTTATGTGCCCATGGCATCCAGGGCTTTAGTTCTTTAATTGATGCCTGAGTTGCCGCGTAAACGAGTTTTCCATCTCCAGGTAGCGGCATACTGATTCGTAATCTTTCTGTGTAAAATTGTTCTGGAAAATCGAGTAGGATTGGTTTCATTTTTGATGTCCCCTTTCAATGGTAATTAATTCGGTGGAGGGAGGGGGAAATCCTTTTTAATTATTTTGGTTTATAATAGACTCTCCCCTTGTTTTTCCCGGAGTATGGTAAATTCATTGACTCTCTAGGAGCATATTTTCCACTTGAGCTTTTTTATTTGCCACTCCTCTCCATCCCACCCCTCCACCCAAAAAAAAGACTCTCCCAAAAATAATGGAAGAGTCCTAAAAATTAATAAGCTTTTGCCCAATACACCATCTTTTCTGCTTTACCGCCGCAGCATACGCATGTATCGGATAATTGTTCTTGTTCGAAAGGCATACATCTAGATGTTGCACTTGTTTCTTCTTTAATTTTTTCCTCACACGCTACATCACCACACCACATGGACTTAATAAATCCGCCTTTTGTTTCAAGCGTTGTCTTGAATTCATCGAAATTCAACGCAACAGACGTCCTTTCTTCACGGTGGTTCAATGCTTTGTTATATAAATTCGATTGAATATCATCGAGCAATTCAACAAGCTTGGTTTCTAATTGATCCATTGGGACAACAACTTTTTCTAAAGTATCGCGTCTAACCAATACAACTTGCTTGTTTTCGATATCTTTTGGTCCAACTTCTAATCGTACTGGAATACCCTTCATTTCGTATTCATTAAACTTCCAGCCTGGCTTCTTGTCACTGGCATCAATGCCAACGCGGGCAACTTTAGACAGCGACTCCTTCAAATCATAAGCAAAATCAAGGACGCCTTCTTTATGCTGGGCAATTGGCACAATCATCACTTGAGTCGGTGCTGCTTTTGGCGGAATCACTAGACCGCGGTCATCACCGTGAACCATGATTAAAGCACCAATAATACGAGTCGTGAATCCCCATGAAGTTTGGTGAACATGCTGAAGCTTACCTTCTTGGTCGGTATATTGAATACCGAAAGCTTCCGCAAATCCTGTTCCTAAATGGTGGGAAGTACCTGATTGTAAGGCTTTACCGTCATGCATTAAGCTTTCAATGGTATAAGTAAATTTCGCACCGGCAAACTTTTCTTTTTCTGTCTTTTGACCTTTTACAACCGGAATTGCCAAAATATTTTCACAAATATCGGCATACACATTTAGCATTCTAGTTGTTTCTTCATGTGCATCCTCATCAGTCGCATGACAAGTGTGGCCTTCCTGCCATAAAAACTCTAATGTGCGCAAGAATGGGCGGGTAGTTTTTTCCCAACGTACAACGTTTGCCCATTGGTTATATAGCTTTGGCAGATCACGATAAGAATGGATAATATTTTTATAATGTTCGCAAAATAGAACTTCTGATGTTGGACGTACAACTAATCGCTCTGTTAATTCTTCAGAACCGCCATGTGTGACAACAGCTACTTCCGGAGCAAATCCTTCCACATGATCCTTCTCCTTTTGTAGCAGGCTTTCAGGAATAAACAGCGGCATATACACATTTTCATGTCCTGTTTCTTTGATTTTGTGATCAAGCTCATTTTTAATATTATCCCATAAAGCATATCCATACGGACGAATAATCATCGACCCGCGTACGCTGGAATAATCAATTAAGTCTGCTTTTGTGACAACATCGGTATACCATTGGGCGAAATCCTCGTCCATGGCTGTTATGTCTTTTACAAATTCTTTTGCCATTTTGACACCTCATTAAATTTTTAAATATAAAAAGGCCTAGAATCCCCAAAAAAGGGACCAAGGCCTTGGCGGTACCACCCTAAATTCATAAAGCACATGCTTTATACACTCATCATGATAACGGAATTAATCCGCGTGTATCTTCAAAATGGATTATCCGATACAGAACTCGGAGGCAGGTTCGAATGACCATCTTAAGAAACCTTCCACCATATGGTTTCCTCTCTAGATAAGATAACTTCATTTTACTAGTCCCCGTCATTGTTTCAATTAGTATTTTTGAAAAAATTATATATTTCTCGACACAAATTGTCAAATCCTATTTTGGAATATATTTCTGAAGGGATTTCCCAGCTTTATAAAATCGGGTAAAATGGCAATAAAAGGAGTGATTTTCCGTGAAACAGGAGCAAGATGATTTAGAAAAAGAAGAAGAAGAAAAAAAATTCCTGCTAGACTATATAAAAATGCAAAATGAGGCATTAAAGCGGATTTTTAAAAATACACTCGATAAAGAAAAAGATAAATAAACGGCTTCCAGACGTGTCTATGCGTCTTTTTTATTTTCCTTCAGTTTTCATTAAACGTTCAAAATATCCCTATAAAAAAGAAATTCCATTTCAATTATTCCCTTTATAATATTCTTATCTTGTTAATTTTTCATCCCAACTCAATATGAGGAGAATTACAAATGAATATTTTATCCATAATCACCACAGTTGTTTTGTGGATCATGACGGTATATTGCCTTTATCTGGTTCACCGTGAGAAAAAGAAAATTACCTGCATGTCCGGCATGATGATTGCAATGGTCGTGGCGATGATGGCCGGTCTCCTGTCCGGATATTTAATTGGCATTTATTCGGGTGATATGTTTCTTTCGAGTGGCGTTAGTATGATTATTGGTTTCTTTATTGGATTCCTGGCCGGGCAGCCGATAGGGTTGATGGCAATTCTTGATGGAGCCCTTGCCGGATTAATGAGCGGCCTAATGGGGGCAATGCTCGGAGTGATGCTACAGTTTGAAAATCCACTTATCATGCTTGCTATTTTGCTAGGATTATATATCATCATCATGGGTCTTGTTATTTTATTTGTATTGGTAGAAACAAACAAAAAATTTTCGCTCGATACCCAGGCCATTTCTCCTTTTGCGATTGTTTCTGCTGGTGTGGTTACTGTTTCATTATTTTTATTTATGTATGGGAGTGACTATGTAAAATTACCAGGTGATGATGCATATGCTCAAAACAGCGCCTCAATTACGCAAGAGGAAGTCGATGTATCCAATGAACAAACACCAAAGATTCAAATGAAGGTCACTGAACAGGGCTACTCTCCAAACGTCATCACTGTGAAAAAAGGAGTTCCCATCGAGCTCATCGTTGATAATCCGTTAGAAAATAGCTGCTTATCCACTTTCACAATGCCTGAGTTTAATATAAACAATGTCAATTTAAAAGTTGGAACAACCAATCTCTCTTTTACACCGAACAAAACGGGTGAATACACCTTTAGCTGTGGAATGGGGATGTTTAAAGGGAACGTGATTGTAAAATGATTTTGGGCTTGGTCATGAAACCAAGCCTTTTCTCATATTTATTCTAGTATATGTTGTTTTCCTTTGGAGGTGGATTTGTGGTAAAAAATGAAAAGGAGATTTCCCCTGGCACACACAATAACAAAAATGATGTGAAAGTGAATAATCAGTTCAGCTTAACGATTGACTTTGGAGATTCATTGAATTTATTAGCATTAATTACTGGAATTTATGTGATTAGAAGAATTGGAAAAAGGAACAAAATGAAGAAAAAAGAACAAAAAGCTGCCGGCTGAATGGCAGCTTTTTTACTAATTTTACAGTACTTCGGAAGGGTCCTCGCTGCGATTTTTCCGTTTTCTTTCAGCACTAAGAACTTTAATGGATAAATAGATTCCAGTTCCTGTCAGGGCCATCAATGCTATTGCTACTAAGTCAATCAGCCATTTGATGTTTGTTGTACCAATTCTCCCTTCATGAAGTCCACGAATTATTCCCATCATTCCTTGAGATTCTCCTTTGAACATGCCGGGATTAAAATTCCTATTCCCTCCGAATCCTCTCCTGCCTTGGAATTGGCCATTATTATTCATCCCTGGTTGTCCAGAAGCCTGACCTGATCCTTGTGAATTTGACCCTTGACTAAATTGTTGATTAAATTCTCCAGGCTGGAAATTTCCGCGAATTCCTTCACCTTGAGTTTGTCCAATTAACCATGGCTCGTTCATCAACAAACCAGTAAGTGATTCCATAAAAATAAAGATGGATGCAATCAAACCAATCCATAAATGTGCTCTTCTAGTTTTTTTCATCGCAAAAAATCTCCCTTCCCGTTTCAGTTGGATAAAAATATTATGAAGGGACTTCCTTAACTTTTTCTTAAGAAAAGGCTGTGATAACTAGTTTTTGATTTCCGCTCTAAGCAATGTCGTTTTAAAAATCAACAATGTACTATAACACAGCCAAGAAAAAAGAACCCAAATCAACTCTTCTGGGTTCTTGGAAAAATAATTTCGATCGTTGTTCCTTTGCCATCACTGCTTTGTATTTTTGTTTTACCATGGTGCTTTTCAATAATCCATTTTGCAATCGACAAGCCCAATCCGCTACCTTCCACGGATGTTCGCGCCTTATCACTTTGGTAAAAACGATCAAAGATTTTCGGGATATCTGCCTCCGGAATTCCAATTCCATTATCTTCTACCCTCAATATAATCGAAGAATAGCTTTGCCGGCAGGATAACCGAATTTCGCCGCCTTCGTTCGTATATTTCGTTGCGTTATCCACCAAAATGACAATCAACTGATGAATCCTTTCTTTATCCGCAAGAAATTGAACCGGTTCCTGAACATCTAAATGGATGGTCTTCCCTTGATACGAAACAAACTCTTCATAGTGCTGATAAATTTCCTTCAACAACTCGTCTAACCGAAAACTCTGCTTCTTCATCTCAATTTGATCTGAATCCGATCTAGCCAACATTAATAAATTGCCAACAAGCTTCGACAGTCTCCTAGACTCCGTTGAAATCGTGGAAATGTCGAGAACTTTCTCCTGAATCGTTGCTTGAGGAGAGCGAAAAAGCAATTCTGTTTTTGCCTGGATAACTGCAAGCGGCGTTCTTAATTCATGTGAAGCGTCTGAGACAAATTCCTGTTGTTTTTGCCAGGCATTTTTTATCGGTACCAATGCTTTTCCCGCTAAGAAATAACCTATACCCACGGCACATATAACCCCAATTCCACAACCAATCATCATAATTAATAACAGGCGGTTTAATAATTCCTTTTCAGAATTGGTATTTCGAATCACTTGAACGGTTACTTTTCCTAAAAGCGGAACATCAATTTTTGTGGCAATATAGCGATAAGAAAAATTTTGAACATTCACATCTTGCAAAGAATCCAATTTCTTCGGTCGGATGCTTTTTTCATTATTTTTAAACAACACGGATTCCCGGTTTTGGCCAGTTAAGAGATGATTGTTTTCATCCCATATTAATGTCATAATCCGCGGGTCTCGGTGCATAAATTTCGGCCCATTGTCATCATCAAGTCCTTGATCTTGATGATACTGTTCGTTCTGAAAATGATTCACAGATTCCAACAGGGTTCGATTCACATCCTGATATAATTTTTTCTCAGTATAAAAATAAATGATACTTCCGAGAATGCTGATTAAAATGATAAAGACTAAAGAATTTAACAGAGTAAGCCGTATATGTGTTTGCCGAAACATTCGCTGTCCCCCTTACTCCTCATTCAGCATATAGCCGACACCGCGGATGGTTTTGATATCTGAATGATAGCCGAATGGCTCCAGTTTTTTGCGGAGATGGTGCATAAACACTTCAACAATTGCAATCGTTGTGTCTGAATCAAAGCCCCACACCCGGTCATAAATTTGTTCTTTTGTTAAGATCGCCCCTTTATTCTGAATGAGGTATTCTAATAATTCATATTGCTTTGTTGTTAATTTAACTGGTTCCCTTTCAACCAGAATATCTCTTTCTTTTCCCAACAATTCAATACCGCGATATTTGATGGTTTGATTGGTAGTGAGACTGCCGCTTCGCCTTAATAAAGCACGAATTCGCGCTTTTAATTCAGCTGCCTGGAAGGGTTTTACTAAATAATCATCACCGCCGCTGTCCAACCCCTTTACGCGATCCTCTAACGAGTCCCTTGCAGTTAAAAAAAGAACCGGAGTCTTCAAGCCTTCCTTGCGAATCAACTGAAGGACTTCGAATCCATCGATTTCGGGAATCATTACATCCAGAACAATGGCATCATGTATATTTTGCCTTGCTAAAAACAAGGCATCCTCTCCATTTGATGCCTGATCAACTTCAAATTCATCTGACAATAATTCAACAATGGACTCTAACAATGGCAGATTATCTTCAACAACTAATAAACGCATGGTTTGCGCTCCTTTTTAAAAAATAGTCTAGCTCCTATTATAAAGGAGACAAAGCGACCGCAACATACGATCGCTCTTTTTCCATCAATTATTCATAACGAAGAGCCTGTATCGGGCTTAATTTTGATGCCTTATTGGCTGGGAATACACCAAACACAACACCGACTAAAAGCGAGAATAAAAAGGACAAAACAATCACCGATGTTGAATAGGCAATCGTTAAGTTCATCAATGAGGCAATGATCTTTCCGAGTCCAATTCCAGCAAGAATGCCGATGATTCCCCCCATTGAACTTAAGACAACCGCTTCAATTAAAAATTGCAGTAGGACATCGCGCCGTTTGGCACCGATTGCTTTCCGGATACCGATTTCCTTTGTCCGTTCTGAAACAGAAACGAGCATGATATTCATGATTCCAATACCGCCTACCAACAAGGAAATGCTTGCAATTCCGCCAAGCATCATTGTCATCGTATTAGAGACTGAGCTTAATGTGTCCATGACATCTTGCTGATTGGTAACACTGTAAGAATCACTTTTATTCGGGTACAAGCTTGCCATCTTTCGCTCCACTTCATTCATGACAAAATCCATCTGGTCTTGGCTTTTACCTTGTACATATACTTGGTTTATACTTGTACTTTTCACTAAGCGCTGACCGGTACTTAACGGAACAATAATGACATTATCTCCACTTTGACCTAAGGAACTTCCTTTTGATGCTAAAACTCCTACCACTTTAAAAGAAGTGCCGTCCACTTGGATATATTGGCCAATTGGGTTGTCTACCCCAAAAAAGGTTGAAGCTGTTTCTGAACCTAAGACAGCAATTTTCTGTCGATATTCAATATCTAAATCATTGATGAAGCGGCCTTGAGTCACCTTTGCATCCCGAACAGAGGAATAAGTAGCATTAGTGGCAGTTAAGCTAACTTGTGAATTGATCCGGTCCTTTTTCACATTAACACGTCCCGAAACAACCGGGGAAGTGGCTTTAACTCCATTTAATTTGGTTAATTGATCAATTTTATCCTCTGTTAACGATAAATCTGTTCCAAATGTATTGATGGTCAACAAATTGGTCCCCAGCTGATTGATACTGCTTGTTACATTTTTCGCAGAACCCTGTGCAATCGAGACCAATATGATCACGGATGAAACACCGATGATAATCCCCAGCATCGTTAGAATAGAACGGAGTTTATTGCTTTTTATGCTGCGAAGCGCCATTTTAATAGATTGGTAAATGCTCAAAGGGGCTCACCTCCATTCTCAAAAAGCTGTCCGTCCTGGATGCTGACCATTCTTTTTGCCTGTTTGGCGACTGCCAGGTCGTGAGTAATTAATATTATCGTGTGACCAACTTCATTTAATTCCTTCATCACTGTAATAATTTCTTTACTTGTTTTACTATCCAATGCTCCTGTCGGCTCATCTGCCAGAAGGATGGAGGGAGCTCCTGCAAGGGCCCGTGCAATCGCCACCCTTTGCTGCTGGCCGCCTGATAGCTGTGATGGTAAATGTCCTGACCTTTCCAGCAATCCTACCTTCTTAAGACTATCCAATGCTTTATCCTTGCGCTCTTTTGCCGATACTCCGCGATAAAGCAGAGGCAATTCAACATTTTCAATTGCCGTTAATTTCGTTAAGAGGTTAAAATTTTGAAAAATAAATCCTATTTTTTCATTACGGATGATAGCCAGCTGGTTATCATTCATTTTGCCAATGTCTTTTCCATCCAGTAGATAGGTTCCAGATTCAGGTCTGTCGAGACAGCCAACCATATTCATTAACGTCGATTTTCCCGATCCAGACGGACCAATGATGGCTAAAAATTCTCCCTTATTAATTTCAAGGGAAACATCATTCAAGGCATGAACAGTTTCTCCGCCAAGCTTATAAGTTTTCATGAGATGACTGATTTGGATAATCGTTTTTTGCATTAATTACCAGTCCTTCCGCTAAATCCTTGTCCTCCGCCATTTCGGTTAAAACTGCCTCCGTTTCCAAAACCGCCTATACCGCCTCCAAAGTTGCCTTGCATCATACGGCGATTCATTCCGGTAGTGGAAGAAGAATTTTGCACAAGCTGCGGTAATTTAACAATTTCTCCCGCTGTTATACCTTGGGTAATTTCCACATAATCTTCATTGGCTAATCCCGTTTTTACTACTTTTTGCTGAGAAACAGCTGTATCAGTGTTTCCATTCTGTACTAATACATATTTTTGATTATTCATTGTATGAACAGCATCAATTGGAACATAAATGGCATCTTTCTTGCTTGCAGTAAGAATGCTTGCTTCCGTACTCATACCTACTTTTAAATTACTTGGCTTCCTAATATGAATGGTTACATCAAACGTTGAAACACCATTTGTCGAAGTTCCTTCATCCGCAATGGCGGTTACTTTTCCAGTGTAGGTTTGATCCGGATATGCATTAACTTTGATGCTGACTTCTTGACCTTTCTTCACTTTCGGAATATCAAGTTCGTCAATTTGCACAACGGTTTGTAAATTTTTATAGTTTGTTAGATGAGCGACAACTTGTCCGTCCGTCACCCGCTGCCCTGCCTGGACGGAAAGGGATGTGATTTCACCGGATGCTGGTGATGTAATAGGATCACTTCCGTCTGTGAAAGTAATCAATTCTTCCCCTTTTTTGACCGATTCACCAGTTGATACCAACACTTCATCGATTTCATTGTTGTTAATTGGAGAGTTAATATCCTCAGATGTTACCGGCTGGACTGTACCTGAACCGCTGATTTTCACTTCCATTTTACCTTTTTGAACAACAGCTGTCCGAACTTGAGTAGTTACTTCCTGCGCACTTGTTCTTGAGTTATACCACTGAAATCCTACGAAACCTACTAATAGAACACAAAGAACGATAATAATTCCTTTTTTCATACATACTTACTCCTTTGCTTATTGTCCAATAGGACACTGATAGTTTGGAATAAGCCTATTATTCAAATTAATTCTTAACTTTTCCTTAAAAAAACCCACATAAGGGCAGAAGTAATTAAAAATATGTACTTATCTATCTAAAAAAAATACTGCCACTCAAAAATGGCAGTATACCTTAAGTAGAATTTTTACCAATTAGAATCAGTTTCTAGCCGCTTCATAAACTCTTCTGCAGCATTGTATCCTTGCTGCTTCAAAAGCCAGTTATTTGCCGCAGCTTCAATTAACCCCGCTACATCACGGCCAGGTTGGAGCTGTATCTCAATATGAGGAATTGGAACGCCCATATATTCTGTAAATTCAGGTTCGTAATCCAATTCATTATTAAGAGAATTTTTCTGCCATTTTGTAAGTTCAATATCAAGCGCTATCCTCGTTTCCTCCTGAAAAGCTTTAATTCCGTATACGCGGACTACATTTAACAGCCCGACACTACGTAAGGCGAGAAATTCCTTTGTTTTCCCATCATGCGTACCGAGAATCGTACGTGGGCTGAGCTTTTTCAACACAACTAGATCATCAGCGACCAGCTTGTGGCCTCTGCCAATCAATGTGTGAGCAATTTCACTTTTGCCGACACCAGATTTACCCCGAAGTAAAATACCCATTCCAAACACATTGATACAGACACCATGTACTGCGATTTCAGGGGCTAATTCTTTCACCATAAAAGCGTCAAGTTCGGTAATAAATTCAGAAGTCGTTCGAGGTGTGTTTGTACATAATAACGGGATACCCTCTTCTATACAAGACTTTCTTAAATAGGTAAGCCCTTCATCCCCAGCAGTAACAATAAAGCAAGGGGGATGATATTTGACGATATTTCCAATGCGCATCTGACGTTCCTCAATGCTTAACTTATGCAAATAATTTACTTCTTTTCTTCCCAGTATTTGAACACGTTCAGTCGGAAAAAAATCAAAATGTCCAACGAATTCCAAACCCGGACGATGACACCGTGATTGTTTGATTTTTTGTTGTAATTGGTTTTCACCAGTTAATACCTTCAATGAAAATTTTTGAACTAAATTTTCTACCGTTAATATTTTCACATCTATATAGCACTCTCCATCTCTTTAACCCTCTTATTCTAGATTTTACTTATAAAAAGGAGGAATACAAGGTCCTTTTTTTGTATATTTTCAAAAAATTGTACACTAAACAATGAAAAAGCACCAGCCTGTTTCAGCTGATGCTTCCATTTTTTTAATTTAGGCTCTGTTAAACTTAGTTGTTGAAATCCGCTCCAGGCACAAGCGGTTCGTGGGCGTTCCGGGGAGCCTCCTCGTCGCTAACGCTCCTGCGGGGTCTCCCCTGCCCCGTACTCCCAATGGAGTCTTCGTGCCTTCCGCTCCATTCAACGTGGTTCAAAAATCAACATTCTCTATTAATACAGCCTTAATTTAAACTACATGTTTTTTATTCTTTTTAGCCTTTTCATAGCCATTGGCCCAGAAATCTGCATTTTTAATTCCTAGTTTGGTAGAATTAAATTCCGGATCCTTCCCTTGTTTCAGCTGCTCTTCATAATCCTTTAATGCAAGCAAAGCTGGCTTAAATAGGATAAGAATGGCAATTAGGTTTAACCACACCATAATACCAAGTCCGATATCCCCCATCGCCCAAGCTGTAGACGCAGTTTTTACTGCTCCATAGAACGTAGAACCCAATAGAACTATTTTTAATAATGTCATAGCTAATTTTCTGTTTTTGCCTTTTACTAGATAAGCAAGATTTGTTTCTGCAATGTAGTAGTAAGCAAAAATCGTTGTGAAGGCAAAGAAGAATAGTGCAATGGAAATAAATCCTGAACCGAAACCTGGTAAAATCGTATCAACCGCTGCTTGAGTATATCCAGGACCTGGTTCGACGCCTTTTAGATGTTGAACTAAGAATTTTCCAGCTCCATCTATAGTGTTGTAAGAATTTGTAAACAAAATCATAAAAGCTGTTGAAGTAACGACTAAGAATACATCAAGATAAATCGAAAATGCTTGTACAAGACCTTGTTTTGCAGGGTGAGATACCTCTGCTGCAGCTGCTGGGTGTGCACCAGTACCTTGACCTGCTTCGTTCGCATACAGTCCGCGTTTTACACCCCACATGATCGTAGAACCAAGAATACCGCCGAACACTTCTTCGGCTCCAAAGGCACTCTTAAAAATAAGTGTAAATACTTCTGGGATTTTATCAAAATTCACAACAATGATGGCAATCGCAATTAGTAGATATCCAATAGCCATAAACGGAACAACCAATTCTGCTACTCTTGCAATCCGCTTAACTCCACCAAAAATAATAAGACCCATAAGTGCAATAACCACAATACCAGTAACGGCATTGTTAATTCCAAAAGCATTCTTAACGCCCTCTGCAATTGAATTCGCCTGAATACCTGGCATTAATACTGCCATAGCAAGCAGTGTTGCAACTGCAAAAATTACAGCAAACCATTTAATTCCAAGTCCCTTTTCAATATAGAACGCAGGACCGCCTCGATACTCTCCATCTTGCTTTTCTTTATAGATTTGAGCAAGTGTTGACTCTACAAAGGCTGAGGCTGCACCGATAAATGTAATAACCCACATCCAAAAAACGGAACCCGGTCCACCAAACGCAATACCTGTTGCCGTTCCAGCGATATTGCCTACACCGATACGACCAGATAATGACATGGCTAATGCCTGAAAAGAAGAAACACCCTCATTAGAGCTTTTGCCTGATAATAATAAGCGAATCATTTCTTTAACATGGCGAATCTGCAGGAATCTTGTGCGGAAACTAAAGTACAATCCTACCGCTACAATAAAGATGACTAACACTGGGCTCCACAAAAACCCATTAATACTTGTTACCAATTTTTCTACCATAAAAATCCCCCTTTTATTTCTGTATCTGAATTTTCGCAATTATCTCGATGTTATTTAAAGTATAAATGACCCTATATAATATTTCAATAAAATATCGGAGCTTCTTTTATGAAAAATCTGACTTTACTAATATATCTTTACTACCTTAACATTCGGAGTTTGCCATTCCCGCTTTAACCTTTTCATAAAGTAATTACGTAAAGAAATGTTTTTGGAAATATCTTTTGAAAATTCACAATATTTTTACTTTATACTTATTTAAATCGAATCAAAGAATCCGTTTCATGTTTTCATTTTTGAATTCTTTTGACTTATAATGAAAAAATTGAAACCTTTCAATTAATCCTTCGTATTGTTAAATGGAATAGATTTGCAGCTTACATATATCGAATTACCATAAAATAAAGAGATAAAGGAGTGAAGGTTGTGGGTGTTACGCTTAGTAAAGGTCAAAAAGTAGATTTAACGAAGTCTCACCCGGGTCTTGAAAATGTTGTTGTAGGATTAGGCTGGAATATTAGTAATATGGGTTCCAATTTTGACCTGGATGCCTCTGCTTTCCTGCTCGGGCAAAACGGAATGGTCCAAAATGATTTGGATTTTGTTTTTTATAACAACCCTTCCGGAGGAAACGAATCCATACTATATAGTGGTGATAACCGAGTGGGTTCCGGGGTTAAGGATGATGAGCAAATTAAGATCAATTTAAAAAATGTCCCCGGTCATATTCACCGGATTGCTTTTACGATTACGATTCATGATGCTCAAGTGAAACAGCAAAACTTTGGACAAATTTCCGATTCCTATGTGCGAATTTTTAACGAACTAACCAATGAAGAATTGTTACGCTTTAATCTTGGTCGCGATTTCACAGTGGAAACGGCGATTGTGGCGGCCGAATTATATCGACATAATGGCGAGTGGAAGTTCAATGCAATCGCTAGCGGCTTTCAAGGCGGCTTGGCAGCGCTTTGTAAAAATTTCGGAGTAACCGTTGATGATGCTCCGGCACCAGCATCGGTACCGCCTGTCAATCAACAGGCGAATTTTAAACAAAATATGCCTGGTCAACATTTGTACCAACAAAATCAAAATCAATCATATCAGCATAGCCAGCCATCTGTTACACCTTATCAGAAGCCTGCTTATGGATACCCGGCGTCGCAAACCTATCCTCAGGCTCCAAATATTAATTCAACTTATAGCGGTGAGGATATTATTTGCCCTCGATGCCATTCATCCAATGTCCGTACAGGACAAAAGGGTTTTGGGCTCGGAAAAGCGGCAATTGGAGGGCTCATTCTTGGGCCAATCGGATTACTAGGCGGTTTTATTGGGAAAAACCAGCTGAAATTTACTTGTAACAGCTGTGGAAACTCCTGGTCCCCTTCTCAGACGGACTATGTAGAATGGGCGAATACGCAAAAAAGAAGGGCTCAGGAGTTATTCAACCGTTACAAAAGTCAGGATGTTTTAGAGGCAGTTGTTGCTGCGTGTGCATTAGTTTCGATGGCAGATGGTCATCTTGATGCATCAGAACGACAAAAAATGCTGGAGTTTGTTCACCAAAGTGAGGAACTACGTGTTTTTGACTCACAAAAAGTCATTCAGAAATTTAATTTATTTGTATCCAAGATTGAACAAGATCATATAATGGGCCGTGCAGAGGCATTTCGTGCATTAGGAAAGGTAAGAACTAAACCAGAAATTGCAAGATTGATTGCCCGTTATTGTATCGCCATTGGGTATGCAGATGGAAATTTTGATCAGTATGAAAAGCAAATGGTATCGGATATTTGCCGTGAGCTTGGATTAAATCCTGGAGAATTTCTTTCCTAACAGGTTAAAAGCCGCAATCCTAGTGGATTGCGGCTTTTTTCACTTCACCCAAATACGTTTATTTTCAACTCTGTTTGTAAGCCCCATTGAGTCTAATTTTTCTAAAAACGGAATCATGTATTTTCGAGAAAGATCTAAAATTTCCTTTGCTTTTCCAACTTCAAACTCCCCACCAGTACCGTTGCGAAGTTTTTCCACTGCTGCATTGAATACCTCCCCGGCATACGCTATTTGTTCATCCAATGAAACAATTAATTTCTTTTCTTCCAAGAAACGCTCTAAGTCCACTTCCAACGATTCAGGAATACCTGCAGCGGAAAAATAATCTCTCAGATTACGAACCTTTAAGCCATCTTTTTTCAATGCTTCAAGCATATTTTCGGAACGCTTTTCCCAGTTCTTTGGCACATGCGGAATAAAACTAGAAATAGAAACAAATTGATCTTTTCGTTTAAAAACTCCATTATTGATACCGTTATCCAGTACGAACTCCAATAACGCTTTCGGTATCTGTTTTTGCATGGTTTGAAACAACTCTGCTTTATTCATTCCGGGTTTCATTGTGTGCCGCTGCTGATAGTCCTGTAAGCGGTCATAGATATCCTCTTCAATTGAATTGATGAGCGTCATCATTGTAAACTCTTTACCATTATATAAAATAAATTCTTCATCCTTTAATTGCTCCGTTAACGTCACTTCGTCAAGTGCAGTTCGCTTAATTAATTCTGTAATGGAAAGACTTCTTGCTTCCATTAAAGCTGTAAAGATTCGCTCTTTCGGGGAACCTGCCTTTTTCTTCTCCAACTCTTCAATCGTCTGATTTCCGAATTTATATTTATTTCCTCGAGGATCAATAACCCACCCCCCGCCGATCGTCTCCGCTGGGCTTGGCCTGCGAAGAATAAAGCGGTCTCCTCGTTTCGTGAGAATTTCTTCTTCCAACCTAAGCTGGCAAAGAATTTCATCCGTCTCCTCATCAAGCACATTTCGGTCAAAAAAGACAATTCTCCCCATTACCTCTGAAGTTCCAATGTGAAGCTTAATAGGCATACGCTGTTTGACAATGTGCTCAAGGTCTTCTACAACCCGTATTGCAACATCCACTATTTTTGACACGATAAAATGTTCGGATGATACAAGGACATCGCCTCGTTCGATGTCTTCCTTTGCAACCCCGGAAAGATTAATGGCTGCCCTTTGACCAGCAAAGGCTTTTGTTGCCGGCTGGTGATGGACCTGAATTTGCCTAGCCTTGACATCAAGCCCTGCAGGCAAAACTTTTAATGTCTGTCCTTCTTCAACCGTCCCTTCATATACAGTACCTCTTATGACCGTACCCTGACCTTTTACAGAGAAAACCTGGTCAATCGGCAGACGAAAAGCCCCCTTGGCATCACGCATTTCTTTTTCCTTTAAAGTTTTAATGATTAATTCCTTTATTTCTTCAATTCCTTTTTTAGAAAGACTGTCCACTAGAACGAATGGTGCATCTTCAAATACAGTTCCTGTAAGTTCACCTAAAATGTCATCCTTGACCAGTTCAATGAATTCCTCTTCTACACGGTCAATTTTAGTAATAGCAATAATCCCGTTTTTAATTCCAAGGAAACGAAGAATTTCCAGATGTTCACTTGTTTGCGGCATAACGCCTTCATCAGCCGCCACGACGAGCACCACCAGGTCAATTCCGGCAACCCCGGCAATCATTTGCCGAATAAACCGCTCATGTCCTGGCACATCAATCACTGATATTTGTATTTCATCATCTTCATATAATGGAGCAAATCCAAGTTCGATTGAGATTTGACGTTCTTTTTCTTCCTTTAAGCGGTCGGTATCGACATTCGTGAGGGCCTTTGTCAAGGATGTTTTCCCATGATCAATATGCCCCGCCATCCCAATTGTAAAATACCTTTTTTCCAAGCATGCCACCTACTTTTTTGTTCTCACCTTTACTGTAGCTTTAATGGTTAAATTGTTCAAGCGAACATTTTCAGACAGAAAAGTAAGCCCCGACTGCCCCGCAGTATTCACCCTTCTTTAAAAACACTCCCGTAAGTCCTAGCCTGTTCATGTAAAATTCAAGTCCTTTTCGTAACGATTGGTTCCCGACCAATGTGCTTCCGATAAAGACCACTTGATTTACTTGATGAATGGCCGCGGCCTGAAGCGTTAATAATACAATTGTTTCCGTGATCATATTTGAAAGGGCCGCCATTTGGTCTGCATCTGTATGCTTCACCTTTTTCCCTTTTGCAAAATTTGCCGCTGTGAGGTTCCCATCAATCGGTGGTTCAGCCGATTCATAAATATCCCTCACCAGTAAGTCCACTTTGCTTTTATCACCTTCATTTGCTAGGATTGTCAGTTCTTGAAAATCCTCCACTTTCGTTAACAACGAACCAAGCCCTGTAAAGGTTCCTCCCCCTATTCCACTTCCAAGAATCCGTTCATACTTATTCCCCTTCACAACGTGCCACGATGTTCCAGTTCCAATATTGACTAATAGAAAGGGATCCTCCCATTTTTCCCCTTCCTCTTGTAAAAGTAACTTTGCTCCCTCACACGTTGCTAGAAATTCCGGAATGATGATTTCATCTGGAAAAAAATCTTGTTGAATTATATTTGCTTTTCCACCGGTCAAAGCAGCTTTTACATTTGGTGCAACGATTTTCAACCAAGCTATAGCAATTTCCATCTCAAAAATTGGAAACCTTTTATAATGCATTCTATTTTTTTCCTGATACGCAATCTTAATCAACGAGCCGCCTGCATCTATTCCCACCTTCAAACTAAACACTCCTTTTGTGTTGCTTTTCATTATGTATTTGACAATTCACTTAGGATTCCCTTCCCACCTCTCATAAACCTTAGGGTATATAATGCCTCGTTTTCTCTTTTTCCCTAATAGTCAAATGCCCTTTTTTAGAATTCAAATATTTTTTCAAGCAAAAGCGTACACAAATTTTTCAAAATTTTATATAATAGGGATATATAAAATTTGCACTAGGGAAACTTTTATTGACGAACGAACAAACCTTGGTATAACGAAAAATAAACTTAAAGAAAGGATGGTGTCTTATGAGCCAAACAGATTCAGTTACTGTTCAGAGGGCTCGGGCTGTAGAAAGCCGAACGGTTTCAGCCGCAAGAGATGCCATTAATGGAAAGGTTAAAGGCATCCGTGCATTGCTTCCGTTTCTCGGACCTGCATTTATTGCCTCCATAGCCTATGTGGATCCAGGAAATTTCGCAACCAATATTCAAAGCGGTGCGAGCTTTGGTTATAAAATGCTTTGGGTAATCGTTTTAGCTAACTTGATGGCCATGTTGCTGCAAAATATGTCAGCAAAATTAGGAATTGCTACTGGCAGAAGTCTTCCGGAGGTTTGCCGGGACCATATGCCGAAATGGCTGACCTACGGCATGTGGGTTGTTTCAGAACTGGCTGCAATGGCTACCGACCTTGCTGAATTCTTAGGTGCAACCCTAGCACTAAATTTACTTGCCGGTATCCCAATGCTATATGCAACGATTATCGTTGGTATTGTCACCTATCTTATTTTAATGTTAGAAAAATTCGGATTCCGTCCGTTAGAAAAATTCATTGCCGCATTTGCTGTTCTTATCGGCTTATGTTATTTAGTTGAAACCGTCATTTCCAAACCGGATCTTGGTCTAATTGCCTACCATAGTGTAACACCGTGGCTTGGCAACAAAGAAAGTATTATACTGGCAGTTGGTGTAATCGGCGCAACGGTCATGCCGCATGCAATCTATTTGCACTCAAGCCTGACGCAAAATCGAATTGTGCCACGAAATGATATGGAAAAAATCAAAATTCAAAAGTTTAGTACGAAAGAAATCATGATTGCCATGACGCTTGCCGGATTTGTCAACTTAGCAATGATGTATATGGCTGCATCCGTCTTTAACACGACTGGAAACAGTCATATTTCGGATCTTACCACAGCCTACCATACCTTAACACCGCTGCTTGGTTCGGCCGCAGCAAGTGTATTCTTGATTTCATTACTTGCTTCCGGTGTTTCAAGCTCTGTAGTGGGAACGATGGCTGGTCAGGTTATTATGCAAGGTTTTGTTGGATTTACGATTCCATTATGGATTCGACGATTGGTTACGATGCTTCCAACCTTTATTATCGTTGCTATCGGGGTTGACCCAACAAGGACACTTGTCATCAGTCAGGTGGTTCTAAGTATTGTTCTACCTTGTCCGATTATTGCGCTCATCTACTTCACCCAGAAGAAGGAATTAATGGGTGTGTTAACGAATAAACGAATAACTACGATTCTATCAACGATTTTTGCTATCGTGATTTTAGGGTTAAACTGCTGGTTAATTGTTCAGACATTTTTTGGATAATAGTAAAGCACACAGTTTGTGTGCTTTTTTACTTTCTTATTTGTCCATTATTCAATTTTCACCTTAATCGTATCGATTGCATTATAACCATACCCCTTACGGTTCCACACCGCTTCCTTTGGCTGCTCGTCGCCTTCTAATTCCAGAGCCCGCGAAAGGATGGTGTACTCTCCTTTTTCAAGCACCTCCCACTTATATTCCCAACGAACCCAAGCATACTTTTCCGGTGATTGCACCAAATCAGCAAGGCTCCAAGTCATCCCCCCGTCCACACTCACTTCAATTTTCGTGATCAACCCTCTCCCAGTCCAGGCAATTCCTGCAATAATATGAACTCCGGTATTAAGAATTTGCCGGTCCATTGGCTGTTGAATCGTTGAGTTTATTTTCATTGTTGTCACTGGTAATTTTCCCTCATCTGAATCCTTTTTGGGGTAATAGACATAATCAACCGCCTGAAAAGGGCCTTTAAATTCATGGTCAATCACGGTGATCTTTTTAATCCATTTTACCGAGGCCATCGCATACCATTCCGGGACAATTAACCTCAGAGGAAACCCGTGCTTAAAAGGAATCGGCTTTCCATTATACTCATAGGCAATTAAGGTATCGGTATGCAGTGCTTTTTCAATCGGCAAACTCCTACTAAAATAAGTAAGCTCGTTCGAGTCTGTTCGTATGCCAAAGTCATATCCCTCAAAAACTACTTCTCTAGCTGTTTCCATTACACCCGTGTACCCGAGCAATGTTCTTAATGAGACACCCTTCCAGATACCTTGACTGATTGCCCCTTTTTGCCACTGCTCGCCAAATACTTTTGGTTTAAAAAATCCCCTCTTATTCCCCGCGCATTCAAGTACAGTCTTTACTGTTTTGGATGGCAATGCTTGAATTTCCTGCAGTGAAAACGTTCTATGATAATGTACAGAGCCATCAACATGAAACCAATAAAAGGAAGATACAAAATTCGGGTAAGAAAAATGGTTCCTCCGATAAAACAGATTTTCACGCACAAAATCTTTATGGATAAAATGAATTGGTGTTTCTTGATTCTCGGGGTCTACGTTTCTCGTAATCAAATATGGTTTTTGTGATTTTTGCATAAATCTCCTCTCTAAAAATAAAATTTTTTACTTCATTCATATGAAAAAATCCACAAAAAAGAAGACCTAACGAATGAGTTTACTTTAGAGTATTTACAAATTCTAATAGAGGGAGTAAGATATGATTCGTAATTTAATTTTTTGAATCGCTGAGTTCCAATTGGGAACGGGGGAACCATCATTGAAAAGTCTTACAAAAACTTTTCTATGGGGTGAATCTTAAAAAGATATTTCTATTCTGATGCTTGTCTTTTTAAGTAGGGTGACTCTTACATCCGAATCCGTCAGCTAACCTCGTAAGCGTACTGAAGAGATATCATTTAAATCGTGCAAGCAGCATGTTTATTTCATGATGCCCAAAAGCCGCCACGAGGAGATTTCTCTCTTCCGTGGCTTTTTTATTTTTTAGGTGGTTTATGAAAAAACCTACACTATCAAACTTATAAATAATGTTTTTCGGGAGAGGTCTTACATATGACTAAACAGTTTGCAGTAATCGGGATGGGCCGCTTTGGTTCGAGTCTTTCAGCTGAGTTATTTAAAGAAGGTGCTGAAGTTTTAGTTATTGATAAAAACGAGAAAAGGATTCAAGAAAATTCAGATTTCTCAACACATGCAGTAGTTGCAGACACAACAGATGAGAGGGTAATAAAAGAGCTGGGTCTTCGAAACATGGATGTGGTTGTGGTAGCCATAGGAGACGATATTCAAGCAAGTATTTTAACTGTCATGATTTTAAAAGAATTAGGGGCCATACAAGTTATAGCAAAGGCTGTTACAAATCAGCATGCAAAAGTTCTTACTCAGGTCGGGGCTGATCGGGTCGTTTTACCTGAACGAGAAACAGGCATTCGAATTGCTAAGAATCTTTTGTCACCTAATGTCCTTGATTTTATTGAACTATCCGATGAATATAAAATAGAAGAAATTGTTGCCTCTTCCTTCATGATAGGAAAAAGCCTTCGTGAATTGGATATTCGGGCAAAATACCAATTAAGTGTTATCGCCATTAAAAGTGACGGAAAGATGAACATCTCACCATTTCCAGATGATAAGATCAATCCTGGTGATACTCTTGTTGTCCTTGGTGAAAAGAAACTTTTAAAGAAATTTGAAACGAAAACTGAAAAAGCACTTTTTATCATATAAAAAAGGAAAAAGAGCTAGGATCGCTTAAAAACAATTGATCCGCAAGCTCTTTTTTTACTAAATAATTCCCCTGATTTGATTACCATTTTCCATAAGCTTAGCCGTATTTTCCTCGTACAAACCTAGTGCCCATTCCCGAATTCGGTCTGAACCTAATTTCTCCCATTTTTCTAAACTAGGAATCTCCTCTACTCCAAATGCAAGTTCCGATAATCTTTTTAAAATGATCAAAGAAGAATAGGAATGCGGTAGAAACGGATCATTTTTCTTTTCATAAAAAAATTTATTTATAAGTTTAAATGAATTTGGTTCGTAAATTAATTCAACCAGCTTTGCACGGTATTCTAAATCCTTAGCCTGAAGATGAGGGAAACGGGAAAAATCACTGAAATGCTGGGCCTCGTGCTTCAAATAACTGATTTGAAATTCTCTGCATTCATGATTCTCCTTCTTATGCTCCGGACGATCCGCTACATAGTAAAGTCCATCTGGTTTTGCCCAGCCACCTGCGAATTTTTCACCAAATGTAGCATAATGGGCCCAGCTTTGTAAAATAAAATCTGACAAAAAATAAACCGTTACTTTTTGGGTATGGTGTGGCAGTTCGACTGTAAAATTCTCTTTATCAGTTGTTTTCCAAATATATGGGCCCCTATATGGCGGTGTTACCCCACCAACAAACTCATACCCTTTTTCTTTAAATTGGATCGATAATTGCTTCTCCAATCGGTCCAATTCCTCATCTTGTTGATGACCATAAATTAAATCCGAAAGTGAACGCCTTAGTCGATTTTCTGAATAAATCACACTTTTATGCGTTAACACCGACCTGAAGTATTCGAAATAGACAGAAAGAACCTTTTGGATCCACGGATCCTCTGATTTAAAACGATCATTCGGATTTTCACTAAAAAAACGTTGATAATATTTCGATTCCAGTTTTAGAAATTTAGCATTTTTATCTGGAACTGAACGGAGATATTTATATGCTGCGATTACATCTCCTTGTAAACAATATGCATACAATTTTGATTCATCCATCCTAAGGCTTCCCTCTCCTGTTTTGCATCATAACTTTGATTGTACCAAACTTTTTTACATTTAAGAAAAAATAAGTTTTTTGCTCCTGATGCATTGGTTGCTTCTAATACTTGAAAGCTGCAATTTCGAGTTCTTTTTTAATTAAATTCCGTATATCGTGATCTTTATCAACTATAAGAATTGATTTCCCCCGATTTTTCATCGTAACACCACTTTTAATCAATACTGTTAATTAATTCGGTCATCATTTCCTGATCCATCGGACCGATAATTTTCTTTCTAATGATACCTTTTATATCAATGATATAACTCGTTGGAATCGTGAAAGTCTGATAGGTTTCCCCGATTTTCCCTTTAACATCAAGTAATACTGGAAAAGTTAAACCGTAATCCTTTACAAACTTACTAATATTACTTGAATTTCTTTCTGCTGTAGTCAAATTCACAGCTAAAATTTCTACATTTTTTCCTTTTTGAGCATGATAAAATTCTTGCATATGGGGCATTTCCGCTTTACATGGCGGGCACCAAGTTGCCCAAAAATTTAAAATTACTTTCTTTCCTTTCAAATCTGAAAGTTTTACCACTTCCCCTTTTAAGCTCTTTAATTGAAAATCAACTGCGCTGTCCCTTTCTTGTATACCCGCATTTACTGGTTTGCTGCTAACAGCTTGAGCCTCCTGTTTATTTTGGTTTGGTTCATTAGATGAAAAGAAATGATTGTAAATTCCCCAACCGATTAAACACATTAAACCGATTACTACAAGTATTTTTTTCACTAATTCCACTCCTTTAAGTTGCAAAAGCAGATTAAAAAGCACTTATCTTTATTATTATTGACGGTTCAAGAAGTAACAGACAGACTTTCCAAATTATAAATCCTAAAAATAGACTATTTGATAGTAAATCGAAGACTTTTTTATTCATCTCGCTATTTTGTGATTTCATCAACCTAAATTTTATAATGATTACTCCAATTAGTATGACCAGTCCTAGCAATAACCATTTAAGCAAAATAGCAAAAGAACCAATTGGGATCACTTGGCATGAGGAGCCTTCTCTGATCGTCCACCAACCGCTCGCGCCAGGAGCGGAAATCAACATCCACGTTTAACAGAGCCAATAAAAAAAGAAAAAAGCTGCCTAATGTAAAGCAGCTTTTTAAAACAATTTTCCTACTATTTAAATTGGAAATAAATCAGATGATAAGTAACGTTCACCTGTGTCCGGTGCCAATCCTAAGACATTTGCATCAGAAGGAAGTTTCTTGGCAATTTCTAAAGCATAATAGATAGAAGCTGCTCCTGAGGCGCCTACTAAAATTCCTTCCTCGGCAGCCAAACGGCGTGCAATGTTCTGGGCATCCTGATCCTCAATTAATAAAATTTTATCATAAATAGATTGATTTAAAATTTTCGGTATAAAGCCTGGGCCCGTCCCAGGGATTTTATGCGGGCCAGGTCGTCCTCCGGATAAAACGGGCGACCCCGCAGGTTCAACCACGTAAATCTTTAGATTTGGTATTTTTTCTTTTAGCACTTCACCCGTGCCAGTAACAGTACCGCCTGTGCCAGCCGTACAAATAAAAGCATCTAATTTCCCCTTAAATGCCTCGTAGATTTCAATCGCTGTTGTATCCCGATGAGCATCTGAATTGGCACTGTTTTCAAATTGCATCGGAATAAAATAATCAGGAATCTCTTCCGCAATCCGGTAAGCTTCTTCAATCGCTCCACGCATGCCATGTTCAGATGAAGTTAAATGCACTTCTGCACCATAAGCTTTTAGAATTTTAATTCTCTCTTCTGTTGCATTATTCGGCATAGTAATGATACAACGGTACTTCCTGGCGGCACAAACCATCGCTAAACCAATTCCGGTATTTCCCGATGTTGGCTCAATAATAACGGTTTTACCAGGAATAATTTTCCCCTCTTCTTCGGCTACCTTTATCATGTTAAAAGCAGCACGGTCTTTTACACTACCTCCGGGATTAAAGGATTCCAATTTAATGTAAACAGAAGCACCGTTTGGGTCCGCCAAATTATTTAACTTTACGATTGGGGTATGACCAATCAGCTCTAAAATAGAATTATGTAGTTTCATAATAGCACTCCGTTTCATTCAGTATATTTCTATTGGAATTATAAGCTTTTGCTCTCCATATTTCAAATAACGAAGTTTTAGAAAAGAAGAATCAGCTCAGCCTTTCTTTTAAATTATTACTATTCCATTAAAATAAACCTATTTCTTTCATTCACATTAAAATGTAAGGGTTACATCTGCGTCTTTAGCATAGTCTATAACTTTTCTTATAAAATGGTCATCCAAGTTTTCACTGCTGTTACTAAGATTAAAATCCCCATAATAATTTGCAAAACTTTTGTATTCACTCGTTTCCCAACATTCGCTCCTATTGGCGAAGCAATTAAACTTGCTGCAACCATAATGAGTGAAGGCAGGATTTCCACTTGTCCAGTAGAAATTTTTCCGGAAACAGCACCTATTGATGAAATAAATGTAATGGCTAAGGAAGAGGCAATCGTCATTCGAGTTGGGATTTTTAAAACTACCAGCATAATGGGTACTAACAAGAATGCACCTCCAGCTCCCACAACACCTGCGCCAATTCCTACGATGAAGGCAAAAATTGCTGCAAGCCATTTGTTAAATTTGACATCTTCTAAAGGGATGTTATCAATTCCTCTTTTTGGAACGAACATCATCATAACAGCAATTAATGCTAAAATTCCATACACGATATTAATTCCACTTTCCGGCAAATGAGTAGATCCGAATCCCCCGATAAAACTGCCAATCAGGATACTAACTCCCATATAGGTAATGAGCGTTTTATTTAGAAATCCACCTTTACGGTAAGCCAAAACACCGAAAATAGTTGCAAAAAAAACCTGGATAGCTGTAATACCTGAAACTTCATGTGCTGTAAAATGCCCTACCCCAATTGCTACTGGAATATATAACAACATTGGGTAGTTAATGATCGCTCCACCTATTCCTAACATCCCTGAAATAAAGGAGCCTACTATTCCAATTAGGAAGATTGTAATGATTAAGCTAATCGCCATGTTGCCCTCCTTTTAATGGTACTTCCCAAATTTCTGCTCCCTTAATTTTAACAGGTGTTTGTTAAGAATTTAAAAAAATAAAATTTTAGGAACTCAAATACCCACACAGGTATTAAACATCCGATAAAAAAGAGACAATTTACAAGCTCAACAATATACCTGTATAGGTATATTGTCAACTTCAATTTTTTATTCACAAATCCTTCTTACCATCCATACTATAAAAAAGAGCAATATCTATTGTAAAATTGCGATAATATTGTATAATTCATAGTATAGACATAGGAATTAATGGATTAGGAGGTTGAGTATGGGGTTTTTTAAAAATCTATTTATTGATCGTTGCCCTAAGTGCAATAAAATATTAGAAACTCATCAATCAAAAACTTTAAAAGGGATTGTCATTAAATCCTGTCCCGATCAACATTATCAAAAAGAATTTCATCCAGCTTTTGAAACCTATATTGAAAGCCATAAGGTTTCTTAACACAACAACTCAGCAGATATGTGCAGGGTTGTTTTCATTTCTAATCTACCCTTCTTTTTTCAAAGGTACTGATAAACAAGCCTGGGACTACTTCAATGTCCTGAACCAACTGATAACCATTTTTTAAGTAAAGGTTTTTAGCTGGTGTATTATCTCTGCCAGTCGATACTTTAAAAATCGGAATTTCTTTTTTGTCTTTCTCCAGATAGGATAATAAATTTTGGGCAATCCCCTTTCGAAAATACATGGGATGAACAATCATTCTGCAAATCGTGAATTCATCCCCTTTGAGTTCGTATGATAGTGCTCCTGCTAGCTCCTCTCCTTCAAAATAACCTAAAAAAGTTTCATTTGATTCCAATAATTCCTCAAAAGTCTCCTTTAGCGGAGGTATTTCGTAGAAATTGATTAACTCAGCCTCTATTAGATAGGAGGCTCTTTGGAGTTGAAATAATTCTTTTACAAGATTCATATCAAGAAAATTAATTTTTTTAATCATAATTGAAAATTCTCCTTAAAAAATTTCTCATTTTTACCTTTTATACAACCTTACATTAAAAACAGGTCAAGCATCCACTCATTACTCCAGCTATAAACATACACTATTTGAAAGTAACAAAGGAGGAGAATAAATTTGGAAAAAGAAAACTCTCGAACTGTTCCTGGTTCTGCCTATCACCACGGGCATGGAGGATATTATCCTGGTACAGGCTACCATCACGGTCACGGTGGTTATTATCCTGGGCATGGTTACCATCATGGACATGGCGGTTATTATCCTGGGTATGGATATCATCACGGGCATGGTGGTTATTATCCTGGTTATGGGTATCATCACGGACATACTGGTTACTATCCTGGATATGGGGTCCATCATGGTCATGGTACCTACAAGCCTGGCAACCGTGAAAAATGATTATGAGCAGCAAAACACAGGTAGTCTTTTGGGAACTACCTGTGTTTATTAAATTAAAAAACTTTTATTGGACAAACTTATTGTATAATAATAACAAATCATGGATTATGTTCAAAATCACATAAATGTAAAACTAGTACTATCAGGAATTCTAAAACGGAGGTTTTTAAATGAATTTACAAGATTTATTCAAGTTAGACTTTGCCTATTTGGAGACCTTTACTACCCGTACGGATACCAATTGGGGAGCTTTATTTTGTAATGAAAATCAACCTGTTTATTATGATGCAAATCATGCTCATATTGATCAAGTTTGCGAGAAGCCTCAATTAATTATTGATGAAGTAATCAGTTTCTATCAATCTAGAAATATTATTCCGAGGTTCCATATTTATAATATAGAGGCCCAACAAAATCTAATATCCCAATTAAAACTAAATCATTTTGGCTTTGAGGAATTATGCAGTCCTGTACAATTGTGGGATTATATGATTGTGGAAAAAGAACCTAACGAGAATGTAACGATTGAATTGGTAACAAATGATAATTTTGCAGAAGCACTACATATAGAATGCAGTATTAAGGAATTGGGTGGCAAAGCGGTTAGAGAAAAAGCGTTTGAGGTTGAATTTAATCATCCTAATTTTGAACATTATTTACTCCGTTATAATGGGTCGGCTTGCTCAACTGCTTGTATTTTTGCAAGTGGAAATCAGGCCCGTATGGAAAGTGTTGCTACATTAGAAGAATTTCGGGGTAAAGGCTTAATTGGTGAACTTATTAACTATATTCAGCTAGAGGTCGCTAAAAAGGGACTAGAAAACCTTTGGGTGTTTCCCATCAATGAAAAGGTGGAGAAAGTGTATCAAAAGTATGGCTTTCAAACGGTTACGAAAATGAAAACTGGACATGCATTTTTGGGTGGAAAGAGTATTGCGGAATTAAGAGAGTGATAGGAACCGATGAAGGACATTTTCCCCGTGGATGCGTTTTGGCCATCATCAACTTTCTAAACAGAAAAATGCTTGGATCAAAAAGCAATCCAAGCATTTTAACACCGCATTATTTCGGATAAAGAATCTCATCAATAATCCCATATTCTTTTGCCTCGTCTGCGCTCATGAAAAAGTCGCGGTCCGTATCCCTTGCTACTTTCTCAACCGGCTGACCGGTACAATCCGAAATAATTTTATTCACATGCTCCCTTAATTTCAAGATGCGGCGTGCGGAAATCTCGATTTCGGTTGCCTGCCCCCGGGCTCCCCCCAAAGGTTGATGAATCATGATCTCGCTGTTTGGAAGTGCATACCTTTTTCCTTTTGTTCCCGCAAGCAGCAGCATCGCTCCAAACGACGCCGCCATTCCTGTGCAAATCGTCCGAATATCCGGTTTAATATATTGCATTGTATCAAAGATCGCAAATCCAGCTGAAGTCGAACCGCCGGGACTGTTGATATAAAGAGAAATTTCTTTATCAGGAGCATCAGCTGCTAAAAATAATAATTGCGCTACTACACTGTTAGCAACTTGATCATTAATCTCATCACCGATGATGATAATCCGATCCTTTAGCAAGCGTGAATAAATATCATAGGACCGTTCCCCACGGTTGGATTGTTCTATTACATATGGAATCGTACTCATATAAACTCCTCCTTAAAAGCGTTATTGGCTAAGCAGCCATACAGAGAGTGCTTAAAGTAGAGTGAGTTTGTTTTAAAGGTAAAGAAACAAGTTTAGGCGAATCAACAACACTTTTTATTTGAGGAACCGTTTCAATTAGAACGGTTGGATCTTGAAGCTTTAAAGCTTCATAAAAAAGCTCTGAAAGCACCTCTCGCTCCTCTTCATTCCAATATTTTTCTGCTGTTCCCTCTTCTTTCGCTTTTTCTAAGCGCTGCTTTGACCGATGAAGATTCGCTTTCACAGCCATTTCGGTAGTATTTAAAAGCTCAGCAATTTCCTTGAGCTGATATTGAAAACCTTCCTTGAGCAAAAAAATGACTGCCTGCTTCGGAGTAAACTGCCTTAGCATGATGTCGACAGTAGCCATAATATTGTCTAACTGACTTCTGGTCTCTTCGTTATTAAGCTCGACTTCTGCCTCAATCGATTCATTTTTCCTTTTACGAATCTGGTCCATCCAATGATTGTAAGCCATTTTATTTAATAAAGCAGAGGACATTTTTTCATTAAGGGTGTAATGCTTTAATGCCTTCAAAATGGTCTCTTGGGCAATATCGTCACCATCCCATTGATTTTGGGCAAGAAAGTGGCAATACCGCTGAAGTTTTGGATAATATTCAAGCCATATAGACTCTTCCTCATTTTCTGCTGGACACGAATTTAAACGGTTTAACATTGTGTTCACTCCTTTAGCACTCTCTATCCTTTAAACGTTTCAAGGGAGCTAAAAAGATACGGGGTAAGTAATTTATTTTATGTATTAATCCACCAATTTTGATTTTATTTTTATAATTCAATCTGTTTAATAATTTTTGCAGGATTGCCGCCAACGACAACATTGTCAGGGATGTTTTTTGTGACAACCGAACCGGACGCGATTACCACGTTATTGCCAATGGTTACACCAGGATTAATCACAGATTTCCCTCCAACCCAGACATTATCACCAATCGTGACTGGTTTTCCGTATTCGTTCACCGAAGCTCTCTCTATCGGATGGATTGGATGTGTGGCCGTGTAAATATGAACACCCGGAGCAATGAAGCAGTTAACACCGATTCGAATTTCACATACATCTAAAAATACACAATCGAAATTTGCATAAAAGTTTTCTCCTACATGGAGGTTAGAACCGTAATCACATCTTAAATTCGGCTCAACAAATATATTTTCACCTGTGGAACCAAAGAGTTCTTTTAATATGTCAGTTCTTTTTCCTGCCTCCGTCTCAAGTGATTGATTAAATAAACGGATTAGTCTTCGTGCATTTTCGCGATCCTTTACTAATACCGGGTCGGCCGGGTTATACAGTTCTCCATCTAGCATCTTTTCTTTTTCTGTTTTCATCCAAATTCTCCTTAAATGGAATTTTTATTTATTGTAATATTCCGTCAGCATACAGTCCAATGAAAAGACAAAAAAAGAGTTGCGAAATATTCACAACTCAATTCTTCGATACTGGTCAGCGATAAAGGTCCAATCCCCAATAAACATGGTCCAAAGGTTTGGGCGGCGTCTTACTGCTAATGGATGGTACCCTACCGCTGTTTGAAATCCTTGAACTTGATGCATCTTGCCCCGTAAGCTTTTTACATCTACTTCAGGATCTTGAAAAAAAGATTGAACTGCAACATTTCCTAAACACACAATAAAAGCAGGATGTTTTACTTGAAGCTGCTCTTTTAAGTGGCCCATACAGATTTCGCGAGTTCGTTCTTTATCGTAAGCACGTACGGGTTTTCTTTTTAAAATATAGGTAATGTACAAATCATCCTTGTTCAAGCCGACCTGATGGACTGCCTCTTGTAAAGCTTGCCGTGTCCCGCAAACAAAGGGGGCTCCTTCTCGGTCCTCACGTGCTCCCGGGTTATCAAGAATCACCATAATCGGGGCCTTAGGATTCCCTTCCCCCCAGACCATCCGCGAGCCATGCTGTATAAGGCCGCATTCTCCGCAATCCTTTAGCTGTTCAGGAGTTGGTTCTTCCGGCCAGAGTGATGGACAGAAATTTGTCATAGGGTTCCCTCCATAATATGTAATACATATTAGTGTCCCATTTTCATTATGGTTCAAAACCTTTCTGACTGATTAAAATCTGATCTTCAGAAAAAAATGACTTTAACCTTTCATAGACCAACCGATATGCTGCTGGCCCGTACCATTCTGTTAAATCCAAATTCTCATATATCTGCTGAATCCCCAGCCGTTTCGTCCGTTTACCGCCGCTGCCGTCTCCCATAAAAAAATCATCGATACAAACCCGATTGACTAATGATTTTAATTTTTCTGGAAACCATTCACTGCTTGGTAAAACCGGTGCAATCGTTGCCTGTGTTGGAATCCCTGCATTTTTTAGTTGCGCGAGCGTTTTTAATCTTGCACTGATCGGCGGAGCATGAGGTGTAAAATGTTTGCGAATCTCTTCTAAATCCGT
Organism: Neobacillus cucumis; assembly: GCF_016107705.1. The sequence continues at coordinate 226,189 of NZ_JAEHGC010000002.1, read as the reverse complement.
TTCAATCGTCATACTGACCCGTACTCTGTCTTCTAATTGAAGTAGAAGGTCTATATCTCTGCAAACAAGCGGACTCCTTGTTTGCACCAGTAAAAAATCAGGCGGTTCAAAGGCCAGGACTTCCAACAAGGATCTCGTTATTTTTTCCTTATACTCAATCGGCTGATAGGGGTCAGTGGCCGAGGACATGAAGATCGTAACCCTTCCTTTACCCTTTTCTCTTCTTAGTTCTTTAAGAAGTAAATCGGCAGCACCCTGCTTGATATCCACCCATGTACCCCACTCTTTTTTTCGAAAAAGCGAAACCGGCATTTGCCGTACATAGCAATAGGAACATGCAAAGGAACAGCCTGTATATGGATTCAGGGAATGCGTATATCCACTAAGATACCCCGTCCCCTTGTTTAACAGCGTTTTCGGATTTTTATAAGAAAGCTCACTTTGCGTCATGAAAAATAATCCCCAGTGTAAATCTAGTTCCCGAAGTAATGGTACTGACTCCGTGCTTTAAGGTTGTTCGATAGTATCCCTTTGTTCCCATTACAGGTCGGTTGTTTGTTGGAAAAATTAATCCCGCACCTTGTTCTAAGGTTATAACATGGCCTCGGCTTTGTGCTCTTGGGCGCTGTTCCACTAAGAGGAACTCCCCTCCAGTATAATCTACCTCTTTTTGATTCAAGGCAAATACGACTTGAAAAGGGAAAAAGACATCACCGTATAAATCCTGATGAAGACAGTTGTATCCACCAGATTCATATTTTAAAATTAATGGGGTGGAACGAAGCTGTCCCTGTTTGTGACATTGTTCAAGAAAGTTATCCAGGGACGGAGGATAATTAACATCACGCCTTAGCTGAGCATTCCAGCGGTTTGCTGTTTTTGCAAGCTCCGGATAAATTCCTTCACGAAGCTGTTGAAGCGGGTCAGGCAGCGGAGATTGATAATATTTATACTCACCGACACCAAAACGGTATCTAGCCATATTAATTGTGCTTCGAAAGTAGCTTTCTTGATCATAGGTATTCATTATTTCATTACATTCTTCTTTTTCTAAAATAACGGGAAGTGGTGTGTAGCCCTGCTCATCTAAAGTTGATTGAATCTTTCCCCAATCTAATTCCAAAATGCGTTCTTTGATACTTTTAGTCATTTTTTCCTCCTGCCTTCCCGTTCAATCTTAAGCAGATGTTTTTTCATTTCCAATCCACCACGATACCCGGTAAGTGAACCATTTTTTCCAATGACCCGATGGCATGGAACGGTAATTAGCACCGGATTAGCGCCAATAGCGGTACCTACAGCTCGGACGGCACTCGGTTTTTGGATATGATTTGCAATTTCTGAATAGGTCCTGGTTTCTCCAAATGGTATTTCACATAGGGCATTCCAGATAGAGACCTGAAATAGTGTTCCATGAAAATCCATTGGTACAGTAAATTTTGTGCGGTTACCTTGTAAATACTCTGTTATTTCCTTTACATAAGGCTGTAATTTTTTATCATTCTGAACCAATGGGCTGCCTGGAAAACGTTTTTCCGCCCATATTGAAAGTTCTTCAAATGGATGATTTTGCGAACCAACAAAACACAGCCCTTTTGGGGTTGCAGCAATATAAAGGGTCCAATCATCATGTTTCATTAATGTCCAGTAGATTGTTGGTTTAGTCATTGAGCTCACTTTTTGACACCTCCTTATTCCAATGTTGCTGCCGATATTCAGTAGGGGTTAGTCCGGTTTTCTTTTTAAACAACGTAATAAAATACGGTATATTAGGCAATCCAACTAATAAGGCAATTTCACCAATCGTTTTATTGGATTGGCTTAGATAGTTTCTCGCATTCCTTATCCTTGTTTCCTGAATATATTCTACGGGCGTCACTCCTGTTAATCTCTTAAAAGTCCGATGCAAATGGTAGGGGCTGCCATGACAAGCATCAGCTAATATTTTTAGTGTTAGTTTTTCAGAATAGCTTTCTTCAATATATTGAGTGATCTGGGTAATCCATTCATGGTCAGGTAGCCGTTCACCCGTTGGTTTACAGCGTTTGCACGGACGGAAATGAGCGGTCAGGGCCTCTTCCGCATGTTTAAAAATAAGAACATTTTCTTTTTTTGGAGGTCTTGATTTGCAGGATGGCTTGCAAAATATACCCGTACTTTTCACCGCATAGAAAAATTGATGATTGTAATTGGCATCATTGAGTAGAATCGCCTGCCATTTTTCTTCAGTCAGTTCTTCGGTACCTTTCCCTATTTTCATTTCCATCACCTCTGAAAATAGTATACCTTCACTGAAAGACATATTTACAGAATTTTAAATGGAATAGCAAGATATTGAAATCATTTTTATGTTAAAAATAGAATAGGGATTTTTTTAAAATGGGAGGTTTTACTTTGATTAATTGGAAAGACCATGAGCATGAACTAACCTTGTTTACTCCAAAGGAATTTAATTTTAAAGAAAATCTAAATTACTTAACGAGATCCTCGATTGAATGTATGTATGTGATAAAGGACGAAAGGATCTATAAGGCTGTATCTGTTGGACAGGAGATTCCCATTATTGAAATACATGCGGATGCAGAAGATAACTTAGTTATCCGTTTTTTAGGAAATTCAGCCCCTCCAAGTAAATTGACCAGAACGGCTGTGGCCCACTATGTGTGGGAGTGGTTTGATTTAGAGAGAGATTTGGTACCGTTTTATAAGATGGCAAAAAAAGATTCCTTGTTAAAAGAGACAGCCGATTCGTTTTATGGATTACGGATTATGGGAATTCCTGATCTTTTTGAAGCGCTTTGCTGGGGCATCCTTGGCCAGCAAATTAATTTGACTTTTGCTTATACTTTAAAAAGGCGACTTGTTGAAAAATTTGGGAGGTGTGTGAAATTTGAAGGTGAATCTTATTGGCTTTTCCCTACACCTTCTGTCATTGCTCATTTAAGTGTAGAAGAGTTACTCGAGTTACGGATGACTGTAAAGAAATGCGAGTATTTGATTGATGTAGCTAATTTAATGGTCGAGGGAAAATTAACAAAAGAAATTTTATTAGATACTGGAAATTTAAAAGGTGCGGAAAAAATGTTAGTTAGCATACGCGGAATTGGACCATGGACGGCCAATTATGTCCTGATGCGCTGTTTACGGTTTCCTGAGGCTTTTCCGATTGATGATGTTGGTCTGCATAATGCGATTAAACATTTATTATGTACAGATAAAAAACCAACAAAAAATGAAATTTCACATTTAGCTGCGAACTGGACCGGCTGGGAGGCCTATGCAACTTTCTATTTGTGGAGGATTCTATATTAAGGATAAGTTCACAAAAGGAGGAATCTAGTTGAAAATTAGACTTTCAGACTTTAGCGAAAACTGGGCAGAAATGTTTCAATCGGAGGCTCAATTACTAAAAACTATTTTTTCGGATCAGATCATTATATTTGAGCATTTTGGGAGCACCTCCGTGCAAGGCATGAAGGCAAAACCTGTGATCGATATGATGTGTATTGTAAAAGACATTGAAAAAATAGATTTATTCAACAATAAAATGGATTCTTTAGGCTACGATGTTGCTGGGGAATGGGGAATTTCAGGGAGAAGATTATTTCGAAAAGGTGGGGACAACAGGACGTATCATATCCACTTTTACCAATCCGATAACCCTCAAATTGAACGCCATTTAATTTTTCGCGATTACCTACGATCTCATCCTGAAGAAGCAGCTAGGTACAGTCGTTTCAAAGAAGAGGTGGCCCAACGTTGCGAGCATACCAGAGAATATAGCGCGGCCAAAAGAGGATTCGTGAAAGAAATGGAACAGCAAGCACTCAGGTGGTATTCGGAAAAGTCGCATTACGATTAAACCTAACCATCAACACAAAAATTGCATAATAGACTCAAAGCCATTTTTGTGTTGTGCTTTTTTTATAATAAATTTAAAACAAAGATTAACACTCCCGAAACAACGATGAACCCGGCAAGTAAATAACCAATCCATTTAATACCCTTTGGAAGAGTTTTTGCTTTTAAATGATTCCGTTTAAAAACTCCGCCCGCTGTAATTCGTTGCAAATCTTCAATTGGCGTATAAATTTTCTCTTTTTCAACATCATGGAATTCCTCAGTCGATTGCGTTTCGTGAATTTTTTTCACGACCAACACGCTCCTTTGAATCTTTATAGAATTATATATTCTCTAAAAGGATTACAATCTCCTTTCACATAGAAATTATAGGAAAGAGTATTTCATTATGGTATGTATTGTGCCCTCAACTTTTTCAATAAACAACTGCACTCCCTTTTTATAATAGTACTAAAATGGTATATTCTCACTATAAATAATATTCAGATAATATATTTTAGCCAAACTATATCGAAAGTTGGTAAGCTATGAGATATGATGTAATTGTAGTAGGTGCCGGTCTCGCTGGTTTAGTTACAACAACTGAACTTGCATCTGCTGGTAAAAAAGTACTCTTATTAGACCAAGAACCAGAAGCATCCCTTGGAGGTCAGGCATGGTGGTCGTTTGGCGGGTTATTTCTAGTTGATTCACCCGAACAACGGAGAATGGGAATCAAGGATTCCCGCGAGCTTGCCTGGCAGGATTGGTTAGGAGCAGCTGGATTTGACCGGTTGGAGGATGAAGATTATTGGGGGATGAAATGGGCGGAAGCTTATGTTGACTTTGCCGCAGGAGAAAAACGGCAATGGCTATACGATATGGGAGTCCGATTTTTCCCAGTAGTTGGCTGGGCGGAACGAGGAGGATATCTTGCCGAGGGACATGGAAACTCCGTACCGCGGTTCCATATTGTCTGGGGAACGGGTCCAGGGTTAGTAAAACCTTTTGAAGAACGAGTTCGGAAAGCGATGAAGGCTGGACTTGTCGACTACCGTCCGCGACACCGCGTTAATGAATTAATCACCGTAAATGGTATAGTGAATGGAGTTCGTGGTGATACCCTTGTTCCTAGCTCTGTCGCCCGTGGTGAAGCAAGCTCTCGTGAGGTTGTTGGAAATTTTGAGTTTCAATCACAAGCAGTAGTCGTAACGAGCGGCGGTATTGGCGGCAACCATGAGCTGATTCGCAAAAATTGGCCGTCCCGGCTTGGAAATGCACCAAAAAGCATGATTTCCGGTGTTCCGGAGCATGTGGACGGCAGAATGCTTGCTATCACAGAAAATGCTGGCGGAAGAATTGTCAATCGAGATCGGATGTGGCATTATACGGAAGGCATTAAAAACTGGAATTCAGTTTGGCCGATGCATGGAATTCGGATTCTACCCGGCCCTTCCTCCATTTGGCTTGATGCAACCGGCAGGCGTTTTCCGGCACCAAACTTCCCTGGATTCGACACATTAGGAACACTGGAAGCCATTATGAAAACAGGATATGATTACTCGTGGTTTATTTTGACTCAGAAAATCATTGAAAAAGAGTTTGCACTATCTGGCTCTGAACAAAATCCCGATTTGACTGAAAAGAGTATCAAAAAAGTTTTATCCCGTGTCCTTCCAGGCCCTACTCCACCGGTCAAAGCGTTCATGGATAAGGGTGAAGATTTTGTAGTGTCAAATACATTGCCTGAACTGGTTTCCGGAATGAACAAACTTACGGGAACGAATTTGCTTAAATATGAAGAAATTGAAAGGCAGATTCTAGCCAGAGACCGTGAAATGGATAATACATTTACAAAGGATTTGCAAATAACAGCCTTACGCGGTGCTCGGAATTATCTTGGCGATAAGCTAATACGAGTTGCATCCCCTCACAAAATCCTTGACCCGAAAATGGGACCGTTAATTGCCGTTCGTCTTAATATCCTTAGCCGAAAAACACTTGGCGGCTTGCAGACGGATTTATCGGGTCGTGTTCTTACTGCTTCGGGTATTCCTGTCCCAGGACTTTATGCAGCAGGAGAGGTTTCGGGGTTTGGAGGCGGAGGAATTCATGGGTATCGTTCGTTGGAAGGAACTTTTGTCGGCGGATGTCTTTTTACAGGTAGGCAGGCGGGGCGTGCCTTAGCAAAAGAATTAAAATAGATGCCAAAGCAGCTGAATTCACACTTGAACCCAGCTGCTTTTTTTCTATTCATTTTCTTCTAATTAGTAAACACAAACTCCGTCCTGCTTCCCGTTTGTCCGGCAATAACTTCTAGTCTGGCATCAATCCGTTCTTTAAGCTCAGGGACATGGGAGATGATTCCAACCAAACGGCCGCTGCTTTGGATATCGATCAACGCTTCAATTGCCTGATCGAGCGATTCAGGGTCGAGAGTTCCGAACCCTTCATCAATAAACATCGTTTCCAATGAAACCCCGCCAGCGTAGTTTTGAACGACATCTGCGAGTCCCAATGCTAATGAAAGTGCGGCCTTAAAGCTTTCCCCGCCAGATAATGTTTTTACATGACGCTCCTGGCCAGTATATTGGTCAAAGACTAGAAGCTCTAATCCACTTTGAACATTCCCTTTCGAACGGTCCGTTTTCCGACTCAGATGGAACCGTCCTGATGTCATCCTACGTAATCGAACATTCGCCTCTCTCAAAATATCATCTAAGAAGGCGGCAAGCACGAAGCGTTCAAAGGTAATCCTGAAAGTATTTTTCCCGCTAGAGATATCGGCAAGATGGCCAATCAGCTTATGCCTATCTTCCAGTACCTTCATTTGTTCATTCAAACTGACAATACGTTGATATATTTCTTCGTTATCACGCTTTTTCATAATAAAATCAGTACGCTCATGATTCAATTGGTCTACCGCATGGACTAATTTTTCCAGGTCCTCTCGTATAGCAGTAACATCAGGTGTTTTAACATCCTTCAATAACTCCTGTAACTGTTCAAATTGGTCGGTAACGGATCTTACATCCTCGCGGTACCGGCGGATTTCCATTTCAATAGCTTGGATTTCACCATCTGATAGTTTCGCTGCACTATAATCTCCCCATTTTTCAAAACCTTGCATTGATAACTGATTTAAGAATGCTGCACGTTCTGTATCAAGTTCAGCCGCTTTTGCAGTGAGAATTTTTTCAGCATCTACTAATCTTGCAGATTCAGCGGAATGACGTTCCTTTACTGCTTGTAATTGTTGTTTAGCAGCCTCGAACTGTTGAAGTAATGACTCAAGAAGTTTCTTGGTCCCTGTAAGTGCCTTTTCATACTCAGCTTCCGTTCGAAGGTTTTCTGGAATACTTTTCATCATTCGTGTCATATCAGTATTCTTTGCTGTAAAACAAACCCTTAGATCCATAACCTCATTGGCAAGTTGTTGAAGAGCATTCTGGAACGCCGTTTTTCCCGTTTCCGCTTTCTCCAAATTCTCTTGCACCTGTCCAAGAAGTTTTATTTGTTCACCAAGGTTTCTTTGAACCCGATCCAAGCTGTCTTTTTCAAATGTAACCTCCGATTTCACAACATTTAAATCATTCTCTGTAAAATCGGCCCGGTAAAAGTGAATATCCTTGAGAATTTCATCCAATGCTTCCCGTTGTCTTTTTTCTTCTGAAAGGCGTTCGTAGTAACTGGATTCATCCTTTGATTTTTCCTTTTCTAATAGAGTTACCTGATCCTTAGCTGCCTTTAAATCTTGTTCATTAGGTATAGAATCTTCATGAAAAGGTGCAGGGGATGGATGATGTTCGGAACCACAAACTGGACAGGCTTCTCCCTCATGAAGCTTTGCTGCCAAAAGTGCAGCTTGACCATGAATCCATTTATTCTCTAAGCTTTCAAGATGAGTCTTTGCATCTAAATATCGAGCAGATGTGTTTTCATAGCGCCCCTTTACAACCTTCAAATTATTTTCGGCTTTTTGATGTAATACAAGTGTTGTTTCATATTTCATGAGGCGTTCAATTTCTGACTGAAGCCGATCCAGTTGACCTTTATTTTCGGCAAAGGAAATTTGACCCTTTTCAATTTCCGCTTTTTGCAGAGAAAGAGACTTGAACTGTTCTTCTAGTTGCGCTAATTTCTTTTCTGTTTTTTGCTGCTCTTCCAGCTTCAGTTTCAGCTGGTTTTCAACTTGTCTTTTCTCTTTATCGAGTGTTGCAAAGGAATAAACATCCTCTTTCATGTGAACAAGGCGATTGATTTCTTCCTGGGCAGCCTGACGCTCCCCTTCCCGTTCAAGTTCTGCCTGAACCTTGAGTTCACTTTGTTGGATAAGGGCAGATAATTTTTCAATTTCGGTTTGAATCGCTGTAAACGAATCTTTCGCTTCATCCATCTGCCGTTTTAAACGATGACAAAGCTCCTCCTGTTTTGCTAAAAGTGCAGCCTTCCGCGCTTTTTCAACTTGTTTTTCTTTGCCTGTAAAAATATCTCCTTTTGCTTCCAGTTCGTTTTTTCGAATACGCAGCTGCTCCTTAGTTTCAAGCTGTTTCAGAATCGCTTCTGCCTCAAATAGCTGTGCCTTCCGCCCGTCTTGTTCCTGTGTTTTTTCCTTCACTGCTTGTTCCAATTTTTCAAGTTCTTCCGCCATTCCGGCAATTTCCTTCAATAATAACGGCAAGATGATCGTGTCATTCTCACTTCCCGTTTCCACGTATTCCCGTAGCTCCTCATTGGTTACAGCTTGGATTCGGTGAATTGCTTCATTTCTCGCTTTGATTTGATCTTCAACGGATTTTTTCAGCTCAACCGCTTCATTCTTAAGTTTTTCCTCGACCAATTTATAGACCTGTGTATGGAAAAGCCGCTGCAAAATGACTTCTTTATCTTTACTATCAGAAGTTAACAGTTTTCGGAATTCTCCTTGAGGAATCATCAAAATCTGGCGAAATTGATTGCTGTCAATCAGCATGATTTCTTTAATTTTTTCCTCCACATCACTGACTTTAGACGCAATCAGCTTTTTCTCACCGGTTTCATCTACCATGAATAACTCCGCTTTTGCACCTATTTGCGTATAGCCATCGCCTTTTTCTTTCTTTTTTAATTGCTGCGGCAAGCGTGTAATCGAATACCGTTTATTTCGAAGGGAAAAATCAAGTGAAACCTCGGTCAATAAATCATCCGGTGCAAACTGACTGCGAAGTTCCGGTCCATTGCGGTCTTCACCGCTTGCTTTTCCATAGATTGCATAACTGATAGCATCAAAAATGGTTGTTTTACCCGAACCGGTTTTTCCTGAAATGACAAACATCGTTCGGTTGCCAAGCTCCGTAAAGTCAATCGACTCAGAACCCGCATATGGCCCAAATGCCTGCATCGTTAGTTTTATTGGCTTCATTTCGCTCCCTCCTCTTTTAAAACTTTTTCAATCACTTCAGCCATAACCGACTTTTTGTCCTTTGTAAATTCGGCTGAAGTCATTTCGTTATAAAATTGCTCGAATAATTCAATCTCTGATTTCTTATCCCCTTGCACTGCATTGTAGGATTGTTTTTTCTTCATATCCGTTAAATCGATTTTCCGTTCAAGATGCAGCACATTTGGGTATACTTGGCGCAATTTATTAATCGGGTCAATTAATGCCCCTTCATCCAATAACGATATTTTCAAATAATCATGGACACGTTGTTTTTCGTAAAATGAAGGGTCTAATAATTCTTCCAGGTGTCCTTCAAGTTCCCTCATATCATGTGTAGGGGTTAACGCACGATAACGATGTGTAAACTGACCTTTGTCATCCATTTCAATAATGGAAATAGATTTATTTTGTTTCGCTTCAGAAAAAGAATATTTTAGGAGTGAGCCTGAGTATTTCACCTTATGATGGTTAATCGCATCAGGACTATGAAGATGTCCAAGTGCGGTATAGGAAAAGGGTTCAAATAGTTCCGCACCGACACAACCGGAACCGCCGACAGATAAAACTCGTTCAGAATCCGATGTCTTCCCGCCCAACACAAAGGCATGTCCGACCAAAACATTCGGTTCGTTTGGATTTAACGTTTCCTCCATTTTCCCGATGAGTGCCTTCATGGCATCATGGTGGGAATGGATTGAATCATCCTCCAAAAGCTGACGGACGACACCAGGTTCTGCATAGGGTACAAGATAAAAATTAACACCATTCACTTGGACTGGTGTAAACGTATTGGTTAGTTTCCCAGTTAAATAAAATTGACTATGCTTGTACCATGAACTTCCAAATGAGAGCCGCTCTGCACTGTCATGGTTTCCTGCAATTGAGACAATCGGCGTTTTTAGTTCGACATTGATTTTAAAAAGGATTTCATCTAATAATTCGACGGCATCTGTTGGCGGGACGGACCGGTCATATAAATCCCCGGCAATTACGACGGCATCCGGCTGTTCTTCTGCAACAACTTGCACAAACTGTTCAAGAATTTCACGCTGATTCTCGGTCATATAGACTCCATGTACCAATTTCCCTAAATGCCAGTCGGCAGTATGGATAAACTTCATTCTTTTCACCCCGTTAGCTAGATTTCAATACTACTATTATAGCAAAATACCATATGTAATAGTTTGGGAAATCTAAGAAGGAAATGAAGGGTTTGTGGATGCTTGTTATGGTGGATGAGCTGGAGTGGAAAGTATTTTGGCTGAAGTGGAAAGTAAATTTACCAAAGTGGAAAATAAATCAAAGATTATTAAAAAATGGGCATCTTAACCATACGAATTATTCAATAATTAGTATAAGATATGATAATTTAAGTGATTTAAGATAACCATTACGCTCTATTGAGGCGTGATTGTATTAAATGGAAAGTATTTTAGCTAAACTGGAAAATAAAATGTATTAAGTAGAAAGTATTTTGACCAAACTGGAAAGTAAACCAACCAAACTGGAAAGTATTTCAATAATACTCAAAGCATTCACCAAATATAAAAAACAGCCCGATAAATCTATCGGACTGTTGGAATTGGTTTCGTTAAATTACTTTTTAGTTACGTTAGCAGCTTGTGGTCCACGAGCTCCTTCAACTACTTCGAAAGAAACTTCTTGACCTTCTTCTAAAGTTTTGAAACCTTCAGATTGGATTGCAGAATAGTGAACGAATACGTCGTTTCCGTCTTCAGCTTCGATGAATCCGAAACCTTTTTCAGAGTTAAACCATTTTACTTTACCGTTTTTCATGTAAAAAAATCCTCCTATTGGCCTCCATAGAAACCATGTGTAAAATTCACCAAATTACAACGTGATAGCTTTACTTTCACTTTCTTATCCAAACTTCGGTTAAACTTTGAACAAGCTTTTGCATAAATCTAATCTCGTGCAACGGCTGATTAAAATTTAACATTTATTAGGCATATTGTCAAGAAAGGAACAGTTGACACAAATCTACAATATCCTACACCTGTCGCACTCAATCGTATCTATGCCATTGTTTATTACCTCATTAAACCTTCTAAAAGGACAGGGTCATGAAAATAAAAAAGAAGGAAATTGTCGAATAATATTTGGGGCTATATATAGAAAAACGCCGAAGAACTTAATTCTTCGGCGTGAGCGTCAACTCTTCTTCCCCATCTTTAAATTTATCTAATATAGAGATGGTATCAACAAGGTGGTTATTAAAGATTTGACGAGCTACAGCTAATAATTCAATAATCATAGGATCCTTTAAGGTATAAATCACTTTATTTCCTTCTTTTGTCCCTGTGACAATATTTTTTGCCCTTAAAACCTGCAATTGCTGGGAAACAGCGGACCCTTCACTGCCAACCAGGGTTTGAATTTCATTGACATTTTTATCCCCTTCAGCTAACAGTTCTAAAATGCGGATTCGTAATGGATGGGCAAGTGCCTTGAAAAACTCCGCTTTAAATTGCTGTATTTCTAAATTCAAATTTTCCACTCCTTTCTAAAAGGTAGCCGATAACTTTTTCCTACCTTCTGCAGCCCCAGAAGCAGATAACTTACTACACTCCCTAAAGGCAAAATGCTTACAGCCTAAACATTTGTTTTTATTAATCTGATCGAGGGCGTACTGAATTGCTTCACCCGTATGCTCAAAGAAATGATCCTCACCAATCATTTGATAGAGGCCGGTCTTCTGTAGAACCTTTTCCGGCTGTGCATTCAGACCTGATATGATAACTATACCACTTTTTGAAAAATGACGGACAATACTGGCTAAAATCGCCTCACCCGTTGTGTCCATAAATGGTACCCGTCCCATTCGCAATAAAAGGATTTCTGGACGGTAGTTAATCGTACTCATGATCGTTTTTTCAAAGGTTTGAGCTGCCCCGAAAAACAAGGGACCCTCTACATTAAAAATACTAATTTGCGGACAATCATGTGTATCCGTCACCATATTTGTATCCACTTTTTCATGCTTATGCTCGCGGTTTGGCAAGGCCTTTGCCGTAACCGTTACATCACTCATCCGCTTCACAAAGATAAGTGCTGACATCACAAGACCTACTTCCACCGCAGTTGTCAAATTGACAAAAACCGTTAATAGAAAAGTAACGAGCAAGGTTAAAGAATCCATTGATTTTGTTTTAAATATATGGGAAAACACTTTTCTTTCACTCATGTTCCAAGCAACCACCATCAAAATCGGCGCCATACTCGCTAGCGGAATATAGGATGCATGAGGGGCAAAAAATAAGAGCACCAGTAAAACCACAATCCCATGTATAATCCCGGAAAACGGTGAAACAGCTCCATTTTTTATATTGGTTGCTGTACGGGCTAATGCCCCGGTTGCCGGAATTCCACCAAATAATGGTGTTATCATATTAGCTATGCCCTGCCCAATCAGTTCCTTATTGCTGTTATGGCGGCTATTGGTCATTCCATCCGCAACAACAGCAGATAATAGAGATTCAATCCCGCCAAGCATGGCAATGACAAAGGCCGGCTTCAACAATTTTACAATCATTTCCATACTTAAATGTGGAATCTGAATTTGCGGTAATGCACTAGGGATTTCCCCATAGGCTGTTCCAATTGTCGCTACTTGACCAGGATAAAAAAATGTTGCCGCAAGGGTGGATACGACTAAACCAATCAGTGGGCCGGGCACCCTTGGCGCGATCTTTGGAGTCAATATAATCGTGATCAGGCAAATTCCTGCTGTTAAAATACTGTAAACATTGGCTGTACCGAGATGAACAAAGATTTCCTTTAGGTTGAGAATAAACTCTTCATGTTTTTTGATTCCAGAAAGTCCTAAAAAGCTTGCCACCTGCCCTGTAAAAATCGTTACGGCAATCCCGGTTGTAAAACCAATTGTGACTGGACGCGGAATGTATTTGATAAGTGATCCGAGCTTAAAAATCCCCATCAATGTCAGCATAACCCCGGCTAAAAATCCAGCAATTAACAGGTTTTCATAGCCATAGGTCATAACGATTCCGAAAAGAATCGGTATAAATGCTCCGGTTGGACCGCCAATTTGGTACTTCGAACCGCCCAATAAGGAGATAAGGATCCCTGCGACAATCGTCGTATAGATTCCATACTCCGGCTTCACCCCTGAAGCGATGGCGAACGCCATTCCTAAAGGAATCGCGATGACTCCTACAATTAATCCCGAAATGAGGTCTTTTGGTACACTGCTTAAGGAATAACGATGGAATCTTTTGTCAATCAACATATGAACCCTTCTTATCTTCTTATTTTTATATATCTGATTATTTGAATATAGGATAATACTAAGATTTTAGCAATACTTTTTTTCAAAAAAATTTCACTTGTTTTCTATTATCGCAGGTGCTATAATAACAGAGCGATGAGCTGAGTTGTGTAAGCCGAAGAACATTCCTTTATGGAGCGCACTATGTGGAGTGCGGTTCTTCGCCTCAATACGCGAGAAGACGCCTTCTTTGAAAGGCGTCTTTTTTTGTTGGATTTTTCCATTCTTTAATAGCACATTTTTCCTAAATCTTTTACAATAAAGATAGAAGTTTGATTTGAAAAGTGGAGGGATAAACATGAATAACCACGAAATTGATTATAAAATTTATGGGGATGACATGCAGTTTGTTGAGGTGGAATTGGACCCGCAAGAAACGGTCATTGCTGAAGCAGGAAGCTTTATGATGATGGAAGATGACATACATATGGAAACGATTTTTGGTGATGGAAGCGGCGGTGGCGGCGGCCTTATGGGTAAATTATTCAGTGCGGGAAAACGGATGCTGACCGGTGAGAGCCTATTTATGACGACCTTTACGAATCAAGGCGTCGGTAAGAAACATGTCTCCTTTGCGGCTCCCTATCCTGGTAAAGTAATTCCGATGGACTTAAGTGAATTGGGCGGTAAAATTATTTGCCAAAAGGATGCATTCTTAGCCGCAGCAAAAGGGGTTACCGTCGGGATCGAATTCCAACGAAAGGTCGGCGTTGGTTTCTTCGGCGGCGAAGGTTTTATAATGCAAAAACTTGAAGGTGACGGACTAGCATTTGTTCATGCCGGTGGTACAATTATCCGCAAAGAACTTCTTCCTGGTCAAAGTCTGCGTGTCGATACCGGTTGCTTAGTAGCGTTGACGAGTAATGTTCAATATGATATTGAATTTGTAAAAGGAGTCAAAACCGCCTTGTTCGGCGGTGAGGGTTTATTCTTTGCCACATTGCGTGGACCTGGCTCTGTTTGGATCCAATCGCTGCCGTTTAGCCGGTTAGCCAGCCGAGTGTTTGCTGCTGCCCCTTCCCGCGGCGGCGCTAAAGATGAAGGCAGCATTGCCAGAGGAATTTTTGATATGTTTAATGGGGATTGATAGAGAAAGCAGGGCCGTATTTTGGCCCTGCTTTTAGTCTGTTTAAAAATAAAAGTGGCGACTTTTTTCGCTCGTCACTTTTAAAACATTATCTGGTCGGATTCTTTGGACTATTTTCGAGGATTTGGATGTTTTGATCCCTCTCTCCGCCATCTGAAAGCTCTTCGGAAAACTCATGATTTGCTTTGTTACCTAATAGCATTTCAGACGATCGAATCGTTTGCGGTGGTAAATTATTATTGGGTGCTGCCTGTTCATTCCATTTTCCCATTAAAATCACCTCAACCTTAGTATTGATTTTTTTCATTTATTTATGATAAAAACAAAAAAACGCTTCAATTTGAAGCGTTTCTTTGCATGATATTATATAATCATTTTTTTGTTTTCTTTTAACTGTAGCTCTTGATCTTCTGTTCCGTCCTGCTCGCGATTCTTTTTAATTCTGAAATGATAAATTAAATAGCAGACAATGACAAACGGAACACCAAGGTAAAGCGCTAAGCGTTGATCTTTATCGAACGCTAAACTTGCAAGAACAATAATATTTAATGTTAAGCCAAGGATTGGTAAAAGCGGGAAAAGCGGTGTTCTGAATTTTAGATCCTCCACTTTACCACCCTCACGGATAAACTTTCTGCGGAAGGCAATTTGTGAAGCCGTAATAGAAATCCAGCCTACTTGGGCACCCAATCCGGCTACAGAAAGGAGCCATAAAAATACAGTTTCTTCGGCAAAAAATCCTGATAATAATGATAATAATGCAATACCCATCGTTAGAATCAATGCGTTAATTGGAACGCCTCGTTTAGAAACTTTGGTAAGAACAGGGCTAGTCATTTTCTCTTTTGACATCGCAAACAACATCCGAGTTGCTGCATATAGACCAGAGTTTGCAACTGATAATAACGCAGTCAGAATAACAAAATTCATGATGTCTGCTGCATATGGAATTCCGATGCTATCAAAAACCACTACAAATGGGCTTTCTACAACCCCAGCTTTATTCATCGGGATAAGACCAGCTACAACAAAGATTGCTAAAACAAAGAAGAAAAGTGTACGCCATACCGTTTGTTTAATTGATTGTGGAATGGTTTTTTCAGGTTCTTCACTTTCACCTGCAGCAATCCCGATTAGTTCTGTCCCTTGGAACGAAAAATTAACGGTTATCATGGTAATAAGTAAGGCCGTAAGACCATGTGGCAGGAGTCCATGAGCAGTAAAATTAGATAAAAATGGTGCAGGGGTTCCGCCCTTCATATGGATTAAACCAAACATGGCTGCTCCACCTAATACAATAAATAAAACAATTGCGGCAATTTTTATGCTAGCAAACCAAAATTCAGCTTCAGCAAACGCACGTGCAGAAAGTGCGTTTAGCCCGAATAAAACGATTGCAAAAACAGCACTCCAAATCCATACTGGTGTATCAGCAAACCATCTTTGCATCATCTGACCGGCAGATAACAATTCCAAGGCCACTGTGACTGCCCAGCCTAACCAATATAACCATCCTAGTGCAAAACCCGTTCCAGGACCAATAAATTTAGTGGTATACGTTTGAAACGAACCGGAAACCGGCATGGCAACCGATAGTTCGCCTAGGCAAAGCATCGTTAAAAACATAATAAATCCGCCTACAATATAGGAAAGGATCGCACCAGTTGGTCCTGCCTGGCTAATCGTAAACCCAGAACCAAGGAATAGACCTGAACCGATGACTCCCCCTAGGGAGATCATGAAAATATGTCTTGCCTTCATCGTTCGTTTTAATTCGTGATTGTTGTTTTCTGGAAAATTCATAGAATTTCTCCTTTCATCCCCGATGTGAATTCGCTTACAATATGATAAAAATAATGAAAATAGCGACAATTCTATGCAATAGGGAACGCTTTCAATGTCCCTGCCTGCATTGAGTAGAATAAGCTAAATTGATAAATTGTGCAACAGCCAATTCTTGTTAATCTATCACTATTTCTTCTTTAAATATGCAAGTTCCATGCCAACTATAAATTGTTTGATTTATGAACATTTTTCGACAATATACGCCAAATTTCTTTGCGTTTACATAAATAATTTTGCACATTACTGCAAAAAAAATGCTCCTTCCAAACAAAAGGAAAGAGCATTATATATTTTTACATAACCGTTGTTAAACCTTTCTCTTATACCCAGCCACGGAAGCGTGATGCTTCTGCTACTTTTCGTATTCCTACCATATATGCAGCTAATCTCATATCTACCTGATGAGTTTGAGCAGCTTGGTAAATATTTTCAAACGATTCAACCATTACTTTTTCAAGCTTCTCCTCAACTTCTTCTTCTGACCAATAATATCCTTGGTTATTTTGTACCCATTCGAAATAAGATACAGTTACACCACCAGCACTTGCAAGAATATCTGGAACAAGGAGTACGCCACGTTCAGTTAAAATTTTTGTTGCTTCAAGTGTAGTTGGTCCGTTCGCTGCTTCTACAATAATCGAAGCTTTAATTTTATCTGCATTGTGGGCAGTAATTTGGTTTGAAATTGCAGCAGGGATAAGAATATCGCAATCTGATTCAAGTAATTCTTCATTTGTAATCGTATTTTTAAATAGCTGAGAGAATGTTCCGAAACTATCTCTACGATCTAACAGGTCATTAATATCAAGACCATTTTCATCATAAATAGCGCCATACACATCCGAAACGCCAACAACTTTTGCACCTGCATCATGCATGAATTTTGCAAGGTAGCTTCCAGCGTTTCCGAACCCCTGAATAACTACACGTGCACCTTCCAACGCCATACCTTTTTTCTTAACTGCTTCTTTGACACACATTGTAACGCCAGCTGCCGTTGCTGTTTCGCGTCCTTGTGAACCACCAAGCACTAATGGTTTACCTGTGATAAATCCTGGAGAGTCAAACTCGCGTAAGCGGCTGTATTCATCCATCATCCATGCCATGATTTGTGAGTTTGTATAAACATCTGGTGCTGGAATATCTTTTGTTGGGCCTACAATCTGGCTGATTGCACGTACATAGCCGCGGCTTAAGCGTTCAAGCTCTCTGAATGACATTTTTTTCGGATCACAGATAATACCGCCTTTACCCCCTCCATATGGAAGGTTTGTGATTCCACATTTTAAACTCATCCAAATTGACAAAGCTTTTACTTCTTCCTCATTTACCTCTGGGTGGAAACGCACGCCACCTTTGGTTGGACCCACTGCATCATTGTGCTGGGAGCGGTAACCAGTAAAAATTTGAACAGTTCCATCATCCATTCTTACTGGAATGCGCACGGTTAACAAACGAATTGGCTCTTTTAATAACTCGAACATTTCGTTTGTATATCCTAATTTTGAAAGTGCTTTTTGAATCACTGTTTGGGTTGAGTAGAACAAATTTAATGATTCTTCTTCTTGTTGTTGTTCTTTTGTCATTTGATCTATCACAGTATTTGCGGTCATGATTGACACCTCTATAAATGTAATGGTATTGGTTTAACAAATATAATTATTTAGATAATACTTTTTCAATTTTTTCAAATGCCCAATCGATTTCTTCTTTAGAAATAATAAGCGGTGGTGCAAAGCGGATCACTGTATCATGTGTTTCCTTACAAAGGAGACCTTCTTCTTTCAATTGTTCGCAATATGGTCTTGCCTCTTCTGTTAATTCAACCCCGATAAATAATCCTCTTCCTCGAACTTCTTTAATCATAGGATTGTTGATGGTTTTTAATTTTTCAATGAAATAGTTACCTAATTCTAAAGAACGTTCAGCTAATTTCTCATCTTCAAGCACTTCTAAGGCTGCAATAGATACTGCACATGCAAGTGGGTTTCCACCGAATGTAGATCCGTGTGAACCTGGGTTAAATACACCTAATACATCTGAGTTTGCAACCACACAAGAGATTGGGAATACCCCGCCTCCTAGTGCTTTACCCAAGATTAACATGTCTGGAGTTACATCATCCCAGTCAACTGCAAACATTTTACCAGTACGTGCTAAACCTGCTTGAATTTCATCAGCAATAAATAAAACATTGTTTTCTTTACATAATTCAGATGCTGCTTTTAAGAAACCTTGAGGCGGAATTAAAATTCCAGCTTCCCCTTGGATTGGTTCAATGATAAATGCTGCTGTATTTGGAGTGATGGCTTCTTTTAATGCTTCTAAGTCACCGTATGGAACTAATTTAATTCCTGGAAGCATTGGTCCAAACCCGCGCTTATATTCTGCATCAGATGACATACTTACTGCACCCATTGTGCGTCCGTGGAAGTTGCCGATACAGGCAATAATTTCCGCTTGATCTTCTGCGATTCCTTTTACATCATAACCCCAGCGACGGGATGCTTTTAAAGCGGTTTCCACTGCTTCTGCACCAGTGTTCATTGGTAACACCATGTTTTTACCAGTTAATTCACTTACTTTTTCGTACCATGGACCAAGTTGATCACTGTGGAATGCACGTGATGTTAGTGTTACACGGTCTGCTTGGTCTTTTAATGCTTGAATGATTTTTGGATGACGATGTCCTTGGTTTACTGCTGAATACGCACTTAGCATATCCATGTATCGAATACCTTCTGGGTTTTCTACCCAAACTCCTTCAGCCTTCGCAATAACGATTGGCAGTGGATGGTAGTTATTAGCACCATATTTTTGTGTTTGCTCAATAATGTTAGATGATTTTTGAGTTGTAGCTAGTGTCATGTTATATTTCCCCTTTCATTTCGTTGCATTAAATTAATATGCAAGTTTCGTGCCAACTTGTATTTTTGCAGTTTGAAAAGGGTTTCAGCTTTTTAAGTGCCATTTTATTTTGCATAAATTGATTTTTTAATCACTTAAACGCAAAAATATTTTGCACATCAGATGTTTTTCCGTTAATATAGAATCATAGAGAAAGAAGCAAGGGGAATGACTATGGAGAAAAAATCTATTGAATACTTAGAATATGTTAATCAGATGTACAAACGGATTTTGGATGAAGTGGATGTTGGTGTTCATGCCGTGGACGGTTCTGGAAAAACCATCATCTATAACAAAAAAATGATGCAAATGGAATCGATGGATATCCAAGACGTTATTTATAAAAATCTACTAGATGTTTTCAGGTTTAAAGATAATCAATCTAGTACACTCGTTAAAGCTTTACAGGAAGGTAAGGAAACCAAAAATGTAAAGCAAACGTACTTTAATAATAAGGGACGAGAAATTTCAACCATTAATAACACCATTCCATTTTATACCGACGGGGTAATTCAAGGTGCGGTGGAAATCGCGAATGATATCACAAAGCTTGAGCGCCTCATGAAGGGGAATATGAGCGGTAAGGGTGCACCAAGTTTTACCTTTGATAGTATTATCGGGGAAAGTCCGGCAATCAGAGAGGTCATTGAAAGCGCAAAGCGGGCAACGCGTACCTCTTCCTATGTGTTAATTGTCGGTGAAACCGGCACAGGGAAAGAGCTTTTTGCACAAAGCATCCATAATGGCAGTAACCGCTTATCAGGCCCATTCATTTCTCAGAACTGTGCGGCTCTTCCTGATAATTTAATCGAAAGTTTGCTTTTTGGGACAAAGCGCGGGGCGTTCACAGGTGCAATGGATACCCCAGGACTATTTGAACAAGCAAATGGCGGAACTCTTCTACTGGATGAAATCAATTCATTAAATATGAATCTTCAAGCGAAATTACTGCGCGTTCTTCAGGAAAAAACAATTAGAAGGATTGGGGATACAAAGGATACCCCTGTGGATGTTCGTGTTATCGCCAATATTAACGAAGATCCGATTGATGCGGTTGCCAATAATCATATGCGTAAGGACCTTTATTACCGGCTTGGGGTCGTAACTGTATTTATCCCGCCATTAAGGGAACGGAAAGAGGATATTCCGCTACTTGTCGGTCATTTCATTCAAAAATATAATAAGCGATTCCATATGAATGTAAAAGGATTGCACGAAGAGGTGCAAGAATCCTTTCTTGAATATGACTGGTTTGGGAATGTTCGTGAGCTTGAGCATGTGATTGAAGCAGCCATGAATAATATGTTGGATGAAGAATTGATCCGCTATACACATCTTCCTTATCAATATCGGAATAAAATGCAACTGAAAGAGCGGATGATTCCGATTTCTTCAGTTGAAACCTTTATTAACCGCAATGAGGACGTTGCTGTTCCATTGAAGGAACAGATGGAGTTATTTGAAAAGTCTTATATTGAGCATGTTTTGAAAAAGAATGATGATAATATCTCCAGAACAGCAAAATTACTTGGGCTAAGCCGCCAAAGTCTGCAGTATCGGATGAAGAAACTGAAAATCGAATAAAAATAAGGCAGTGTGCAAAATTTTATTGCACACTGCCTTTTTGTTTTAAGATTTTCCTGCTACCAAAGTATACGTTTTCGGTAAGCCGATATCATGGATTTTATGATTAGGTTCTTCTTCTAACACCAGTATTTGAAGGCCATTTTGCCCTACAGCGGTTACCACTTCCCCCATCGTCCATTTTCGCTGTAATGACTTCGAAAGCTCCGACTGGTGTTCGGAACCCATATGCTTCGAAAAAGCGACATTGACTTCTTCTAATGACGGATCAAAATAATTCCCCGTCACTTTATGTTTTTTCCCGCTTGAAGTAATGAGCTTTGTGGAGATGGGATGAAATTCATGAAGAATAAAGATTCCACCTTTAGAAAGCTTGGAATAAATAGTTGAAAATAACGGATGTAAATCAATAAAATAATGTAATACCCCTAATTCCAGTAATACCATGTCATACGCTTCATTTCGAATCATATCTGGAAGGTTTAAAATATCCGATACGACATATTCTAGTGAAACCCCTGCTTCTCGTGCAACTTCTTTAGCAAAACGTTCATTTTCCGCAGAAAAATCAACAATCGTTACATTTGCCCCCAATAAGGAAAGGGCCACCCCCTTAACCCCGTTCGATCCCATTAAATGAAGGACTTTTTTTTCCTTTAGATCCCCCATATATTTTAAAAATGGGTGGAGACGCCAATCCGGATTCTCTTTTATTTTTAGCGCAGCATTGGCAGGCTCTCCATAGCGATTGATTAATGCTTCGTAATTATTCTGATTCCATGCCCTTTGATTGGCTTCTGTCATTTGTTTTTGATTATTTAAGAGATAAGAATGAACCTTCTCAGCTAGCACCGGATTAGCTTTGGGGTTATACAGGTATGTATAAAATGATAAACACCAAACCCTTACTTCCTCTATGTCTACCGCAATACGGTAAGGGTTGGTTCGGATAGTTGTATTATATTCGCAATGAATATGTACCATATTTTCATTGTAACCAAACGTGAACGAAGCACTCTTAACATCTTTTTTAATCTCAGAAGGCAAATCATCTAAGAACAAATCATATACCTGTGCAAGCGCATCCCATTGGACATCAATAAAAATCGATTTCGAACTTTCCATCTGAATTCCCTGTATTGCCAAGGAAGTTGGACCAACAAATTGATAAGAGATATTTTTTTCTTCAAATAATTTAGCTAGACTAAGAATAGTTTTCATAGTGCCTGGCACCACCCGAATTTTGTCGAATTTTATTTCACAATCTTGATTGATCATACATAAACTATATTAAGAGTAATACTTTCAAGACATGACTCATTATAGCAATTAAGTAAAATTCTCTGCAATGGAATCTAATTATTCTAACGGATTCTGTTTTTAAAGGAAAAATACGAGCATAAATATTCCATTTTTTACTCATACTAATGAAAAACTGAGGTGATGGAAATGGGATTACTCAACTCCTATAATCAATGGAGAGAAAATAAATATCAAAATTTTGTCTCCAATATGAAAGACCAAGGCAAATGTCCTGATTGCCAAGGCAGAGGCTACACCGTTTATCCCTATAATGAATTTGCTTATTTCAATTCCTTTGAATGCCCAGGCTGTCAGGGCAGCGGTACGTATACAGATTGGGAAGAAACGAGATAATCATTAAAAATCAAACCCTTCGATGGAATCTCGAAGGGTTATTTTGCCGAAATTATTTTATTTTCCTTTATTTGTGAAAACTACCTAAAGGAATGTATCTAGTATCATTGCTACAGCAAACGCTACAAAAGAAAGAATCGTTTCTAATACGGTCCACGTTTTAAAGGTTTCTACCACACTTAATCCTAAATACTCTTTTACCATCCAGAAGCCGGCATCGTTCACATGTGAAAACATTAAGGAACCTGCACCTGTCACAATAACCAGCAATTCAAGGTTAACCCCAGACATATTCTGAATGACAGGTGATACAATTCCGGCTGCCGTGGTGAGTGCGACGGTTGCAGACCCCGTAGCAATTCGGATTAAACCCGCGATGATGAAAGCAAGTACCAATGGAGACAGGGATAAATTATTTGCCATTTTAGCAATGGTATCCCCTACCCCACTCTCAATTAAAATTCCTTTAAATCCCCCACCCGCACCAATAATAAGCGCAATCGACCCAATTGGGAGCAAGCATTCTTCGGTCAATTTCTTAATCAAGCCACGGTCCATTCCCTTGCGCATCCCGAGAAAATAATAAGCCACAAAAACGGAAATGAGGAGCGCAATAATCGGACTACCGATAAAGGTAAAAAATTTCATTAATCCTGGCGTTAAACCCATATAAGGTGCTACAGCCGATAAAACCATCAAAATAACCGGCAGAAGAATAATAAAAAAGGATATCCCTGTTCCAGGTAAAGAAGTGGACCTGGTTTCAATTTTAATTAATTCAGGCTCTCCTTCTGGAATCACCCGTTTATGAACCCATTTTGCAAATACCGGGCCTGCGAGGATTGCCGGTATTATCGCAACAACGAGGGAATAGATTAAGACTTTTCCAAGATTGGCTTTATAAATACTAATAGCTGCTAATGCCCCTGGGTGCGGCGGCACAAGGCCGTGAACAATAGATAAACCTGTAATACACGGCAGTGCGATTAGTAAAATATTTTGCTTGGATGTTTTCCAAATGGAAATGACCAATGGTAATAAAATTAAGATTCCTACTTCAAAAAATACGGGAATACCGATAATAAAACCAGATAGTAACATCGCCCATGGCAGGTTCTTAACTCCAAATGCTCGAATAAAAAATTCTGCTATTTGTGTCCCTGCACCTGTGTCGGCCATCATTTTACCCAGTATGGTTCCTAAGGCAAGAATGCCAATTAAGTGTCCTAATACACCGCCAACCCCTGTCTCATAAGCCGCAACAATTTTATCAAGAGGCACTCCAGCTACTAGTGCTAAAAACATACTGGCTACAAGTAAGCTAATAAATGCATGCCATTTAAATACCGATACTCCGATCACAACAATGAGAATCGAGATGACTGTCATCAACAATAAGTAAGTATCCAATATATTTTCACCGTCCTATTAAAGTGTTTTCCTGAATTTTTCCCAGGAAGATAGTGAACAATCAATCCTTCTATGATTTTCTATTAGATTAGGTGTATTGTTTACCATGTCACAAATGAAAATACAAAATTTTTCTACCGCATATTAAAAAGGGTTTTGGAAACGTTAAACATATGTCTGTTGATCATTTTCTAGGGGGTTAAACAATGTCTGTGTTTGTTTACCAAACGTTTGAAATAAAACAGGACAAATTTAAAGAAGCCATCGAGAATTTAAAAGAAATTAAAAAGTTTCGGAACGAAAATTATAATCATAAAGTAGAAATCTTAACACCAATTTCGGGCAAAGATCATACGTATTCCTTTTTTTCCACTTATGAGGGGCTGGCAGAAATGGAATTACAGAACAAAAAAATGTTTGACGATGAGGAATACTTAAAATTAATCAGTGAGTTCTTTTTAGAAAATGTTGTTCAAGGAAGTATGTATACACAAATCTTTCGGACCATTAATGAAGGGAAAGGGTAAAAAAAGGGTCCAGCTCCCCCATCGCTGGAACTGGATCTTTTTGCCTATAAAAACCGATTATTCGATATAACCCTCCTACTAGCAAAATGATATGATTATCACCGAGATTACTATATTACAAGGATGAATTACATGAACAAATTAGTCGTCTTCGCTCTGATTTCCACTACAATTCTTACTAGCTGCGGCTTAAAAGAGGCTAATGCTAAAATGAGCAAAGAAAATAAACAGATTGGATATTCTTCGAAAGTGCGGTCAATGATCCAAGATGATTCTTATCCGGAAGTGGACAATCGGCCTATTTTTCAACCGAAAGCCACTATTTCTATAAGTCCCATTACTTTTGAATCCACTAATGCAGTCATTACAACAGAAGATTTTAAGGAAAATGTTCAAAAAATTCGTTACCATATTTGGCGGACAGCAGACGGCCCGCAAGATATGAAAACCTTCTCGTCAGCTGAGGCTGCTAGTGATTTTTCATTTCTGTTTGATACAAATGAATTTTCAGGAAAACGTGGCGAGTACCAAGTGGCAGTCTATGCCGTTCAAGGGGATGGTCTTGAAAAGCTTATTGCAAAATCTACTTTAACCTTCCAACAGCATGTCCCGATTTTGATGTATCATGCCATTGACCATTATAATGGTGTCGGACTACGGGAATTATTTGTTTCTCCCGCTAATTTTGAAGAGCAGATGCGCTATTTAAAGGATCACGGCTATACCTTCCTGACTTTTGAACGCTGGGGTGAGGTCAATAAAGTAAATAAGCCAGTTCTTATTACCTTTGATGACGGAATGAAAAACAATCTAAATGCTTTATGGATCCTGCAAAAATTACAGGATGACACCTTCCATCCGGTTGCGACCGATTATGTAATTGCCGGGTCGATTGATAAAAATACTACGCGGCTCTCTTCTGCTAATATAAAAGAAATGGTGGATTCAGGTATTTTCTCCATCCAGTCTCACACGATGTCACATGCAGACCTGTCCAAGGTGACAAATTTTGAAGAAGAGCTTGGGGGCTCAAAGGAAAAAATTGAACAGGTAACCGGAAAACCTGTAATAGCCATTGCCTATCCATTCGGCCATGTTGATGCCGCAGTTGTCGAAGAAACGAAAAAATATTATCAATATGGAACAACTACTAAGCCAGGAAAATTTATTGAATCAGGTGAGCCGGATGAAATGCTTCTCATGAGACGAGTGCGGATTTCCAACTCAACTACGATTAATCAATTTGCTGCATTAGTGCAATCCTGGTAGGAAGCTTTTGAAGAGCTTTAAAAACTTCCCTATTAAATAAGAAGAAAAATAAAAAACCAAACAATGCACTGTTTGGTTTATTTTCTTGAGGAACGATTGTATTTTCGTAAAAGCTGTCCAAATAATTCTCTTTCTTCGTCCGACCATTCTTCTAAAACTTCACTGATTCTTTCAATCCGTGCTTCCTGATGCTCAAAAAATTCCTTTTTCCCTAATTCTGTTATCTGAAGGGTGTAGGCCCTCCCATCCAATGGGTCCGGTATTCGGTATACATATCCTTTTTGTTCAAGGGCAGCTGTCTGCCTACTTACCGTAGAAATATCCAGCTGAAATTCATCCGCAAGGACCTTTGCTCCTGCTGGTCCTTTTGCAATAATTCGATGTAACAAAAGATAGGCGGACCGATCAAGATGCCCAATTTTTCTATTAGCCGATGTAACTCGACGGATTAGGATTGCCAGCTCAAGATCAATGGTTTCCACTGAATGATCCCCCATTTAAATCCACCTCGCTTTATCAATTCTTTATCAACATCGTACCATACGGAAATTTATTTTGGAATAAATTATCTTTAGTCTAACTGAACCTGTAAATATTCTCCATCAATCAGAATACACTATTGACAAGAATAAAAATGGTTGTATAATACAAACATATACTTTTATTATACAACTTTTTACGATGGGAAGTTCTGTACAAAGGAGGGATTATATGCAAGCGCACGAAATCATGATTAGTCAAGTTCAAAAAGTAAAGGTAACAGATACAGTCCGGTCTGTGATTGAAAAATTTATTGAGAATGGAATCAGTGGTCTTCCGGTTGTAAACGACAGGAATGAAATTGTTGGTTACGTCAGTGACGGTGATATCCTAAGGTTTATCGGAAAACATGAAGACCGAATCGTTGACTCTTTCTATTATGCATTCGTCATTAAAGGGGATAATGACGAATTCGAGGAAAGAGAACAAAGGATCTTGTCGTTAAATGTAATGGAAATTGCCAAAAAGAAGGTTTATAAAGTTTCATGGGATGAAGAACTGGAAAATATTGCGGCTATTTTAGGTAAGAAACAGATCAAAAAGGTTCCGGTTGAACGAAACGGAGTCCTAGTTGGAATTATTAGCCGCGGGGATGTTATCCGAAATTCATTTAAAGGACTTCTTTAGTCTCTTCTAAAAATCAAATACGAACAAAGGGGAAATGTATATGTCATCATCACCGCAATCTGCTGCTTCTTCGCCGACAAAATCGACTTTAAAAGTAGAAGCAAAGGCAGGTTTACTAACTCAACCGAGAGCTGTATGGGCTGTCTTTTTTGCCTGTATTATTGCTTTCATGGGGTTAGGCCTTGTTGACCCAATTCTTGTTACCATCAGTGAAAAACTCCATGCAACACCAAGTCAAACTACCCTTCTATTCACAAGCTACAATGCTGTCATGGCAGTGGCCATGTTGATCACCGGAATGATTTCTTCACGACTCGGCATCAAATGGACACTTCTCTCCGGAATCGTTATCATTGCCGTATTTTCAGCCCTAGGCGGGTTATCAAATAATATTTGGGCACTAGTTGGATTGCGCGGCGGCTGGGGTCTTGGAAATGCCTTATTCGTTGCTACTGCCTTGGCAGCGATTGTCTCACTATCAAACAGCGGTACTGCAAAGGCGATTATTTTATACGAAGCAGCAATTGGGCTTGGAATTTCCGTTGGTCCACTACTTGGCGGCTGGCTTGGCGGTATGTCTTGGAGAGGCCCATTTTTAGGTGTAGCTTCTTTAATGGTTATTGCATTTATCGGTCTTATTGCCTTAATGCCAAATACTAAACCAAAAAATGTTTCTCAAGCTAAAACATCTCTAAAAGATCCTTTTAAGGCATTAAAACATCGTTCTTTATTAGTTTTTGGTATTGCAGCTGCTTTATACAACTTTGGTTTCTTTACGCTGCTTGCGTTTGCTCCATTCGTTATGGGGCTCGATGAACACGGAATCGGCTTTGTTTTCCTTGGCTGGGGAATTTTGCTTGCCGTTACTTCCGTCTTTATGGCTCCAATTCTTCAAAGACGATTTGGAACCGTTAAATCCATGTGTTTCATGTTAACCATATTCGCAGTTGTGTTAGCTATCATGGGAATCTGGACATCTACACAATGGGTGGTTATTGCAGCAGTTATTTTTGCCGGAGCATTATTAGGAAATAACAACACGCTCATTACAACTGCCGTGATGAATTCTGCTCCTGTTGAGCGTTCTACTGCATCTGCTGCATACAGTTTCTTACGTTTTATTGGTGGAGCAATTGCTCCCTATTTCGCCGGAAAATTGGCGGAATGGTATAACCCGAGTACACCGTTTTATGTTGGTGCAGCATTTGTTTTAATATCAGTTATCTTTATTGCACTTAACCATAATCATATCAAACATGTCGATAACGCCGAAGTCGGTCATTGATTTGATTGGAGGGTCTACCCTGTTTGGGCAGATCCTTTTTTAATGGATTTTTTTCTTCTTAAAGCGGCCTCGAACATCGGATACATCCGCAATCGCTAAAAATGCGGAAGGATCAATATCTTCAACCAACATTTTTAACTTTGATTCCTCAAGTCTTGTAATAATACTAAAAATAACCTTTTTATTGTCGCCAGAAAAAGCACCTTTCCCTTCAAAATAGGTAACTCCGCGACCTAAACGTTCAGTAACTGCCTGTCCAATGGCTTGTGCTTTTTCGCTGATGATCCAAACAGATTTCGATCCTTCCATTCCGGCTACCACTGTATCAATAGCTTTCGTGGCGAGAACATAAGCTAATAGGGAGTACATAGCTCGGTCCCAGCCAAATACAAATCCTGAGGTACCTAAAATAAATATATTAATAAACATGATGATTTCCCCAACGGAAAAGGGAACCTTTTTATGAATGACGATTGCCAGAATTTCAGTTCCATCTAAAGCACCGCCATTTCGAATTACGATTCCAACGCCTATACCAGCGATAATCCCGCCAAAAACAGTTGCAAGAAGAATATCATTTGTAAAGGCAGGAACGGGGTGAAAAAGAGAGGTAAAAATAGATAATACGAAAATCCCATATATAGTTGAAAACGCGAAAGATTTACCTAGATGCTTAAATCCTAAATAAACGAAGGGCAAATTAAAAAGGAAAAGAAAAATTCCAAGCTGCCAGCCTGATAAATGTGACAGCATAATCGAAATCCCGGTAATTCCCCCATCAATAACATGGTTCGGTACTAAAAATATTTCCAGTCCGGTCGCCATAATTATAGCTCCAATAGTAATGGCTATCGCTCTGCGAATGATTTTACTTAATGGATATTTACGGTGTTGAATCGTATTGATCCCTTCGGTCATATCATCACCCTTTATATTTATATTTTTATGTTACCTATTCATTAGAAAATATATCTATCTTTATTATATCATATTTTCTGCAAAAAAATGAACCTTAGTTCATATTTACGGCACTAAAAAACCAGCACGAGGCTGGTTAAGTCTTATTTATTCAATATCTTTCAAGTAATTCTATGATTACTTTATATGTCGAAGTAGTATCCATATAGGCATATCGCCCTTTGCCATTCCAAAAGTTTCCCCTTTGGATGACAGGATAGCCCATTTCCTCTAGCATTTTTATTTTCCCATCCATATCCTCTACCACAAATGAAATATGGTGGACACTTTCCCCATATGTATCAAGATGTTTTTTCCACGTGCTTGGGGAATCGCCTGGTTCAATTATTTCGAGTTGAATGAGCGGAGTATTAATAAACATATACTTGGATTTTCCCTCTGTTGGCACCCCTTCAAAAACAACCTGGGTAAGTTCGCTAGGACCAGATTTGATCACAGCAGGTTTTTCCACACCTAACAATTTACAATACGCATCAGCAGCAGCATCTAAATCATTCACGACAATCGCCAGCTGCTCTACTTTATTCGTGCCAAGGAGCGGAGGAGTAAATACCTCCGTTCTTGGAGTTGTATCCCTTGGTTCAGCACTTTCAAGCAATTCAACTAAAGTCTTATGATCCTTCAATGTATCCACATAAACGTATCGTCCGTCACTAGTGGTAAATTCACCGCTCTGCAGTAGAGAATAACCATTTTCCTCAAAAATTGGCAGCATATCTTGAATGGAATCTACGTCAAAGGCAATATGATGAATCCCTTCGCCCACGGTATCTAGAAATTCACGCATCGTCCCTGGTTCTTTATTTGGTTCGATTAATTCAAATTGGACAGTCGGGGTATTCATAAAGACCAGCTTACTGCGCGAATCGGTAGGCTCTCCACGAAAAACTACCTTTGAAACTTCGCGGTCTCCTGTAAAAAACCATTTTGGCTTTGGTATACCCAAAAGTTTTGCAAATGCCTCCGATGTCTGTTCAATGTCATTGACAACAAAGGCAAGTTGATTGATGACATTATTTCCAGCCAATGGCTGTTTTGAAGTCAGCGGTTCGTTCATTATAACCCCTCCCTATTTACAAATCAACCAAGACCACGGACGGACAATCCCCCGTCGCTTGAAATCACTTCCCCAGTAATGGCACGAGCCTGATCTGAAGCAAGCAAAACATAGGCCCCAACATGATCTTCTGGCATCTGCGCGAGTTGAAGTGGGTTTCGCTTTTTAATACTTTTCGCTTTTGTCTCATTATCGACAATTTTAACAAATGGATGCAGTGGTGGAATAACCGTGAGTTCTGTAAGTGTGCCTCCTGGGGCTACCGCATTTACCCGAATATTTGGTGCGAGTTCGAACGCAAGCTGGCGCATTAGTCCGACTTGAGCATGCTTGCTTGCTGTATACCAAACGCCGCCGCCATCAGGATAGAAACTTGCACCTGACACGGAAAAAATAATATTGCCATTTGTTTTTTGCAATTCTTCAAGAGCTGCTTTAACGCCGAAAAATGAACCTTTTACATTAATATTGAGAAGGAAATCATACGCTTCGGAAAGCGCCTCAGGAGTCACATCAGCAAATTTTGCAAATCCATCAAAGACGCCTGCGTTTGCAATAAAAACATCCAACTTGCCAAATTTCTCAACAGTAGCTTGAACGGCTTGCTCATTGTCTTCGTATTTGCTTACATCTCCCTGAACAGTAAGAATATTTTCACCAAATTCTTCGTTCATTTTCACTAGCTTTTCTTTAGAACGGCCGATAATGCCCACTTTTGCTCCTTCTTGTATAAAACGGCGTGTAACAGCTTCTCCTATTCCTGAAGCTCCACCTGTAATCAAAACTACTTTATCTTTTAAAGCCATCGCCATTGAACATTACCTCCCTGGTTGTCTATTGTACGTGAATAAGCTGCTATACGAAAATTGCAAGATTTCTCGTGTTTATTGTTGTTTGATCAATAATGAATTCTCTTTTAGAAAGCTTCCACTCCCCATCAATGTATGTGAATTCATCGTGACGTTCCCCTGAAATAAGATCATGATGGATATCCGTACTGCGGCTTCGGTAGATGGTTAAATAGCTGTTTACAACCGCTTTTTCATTTGGAGTAAATTCAAGCAGTTGTACATTATTAACAGATCTCCTTGTACGCGATGGCGGGATTTCAGCCCATGCATAATCAGTTTTTAAACGGTCTACTCGAATTTTCAATAATTCGTAGTCATCATCAAAAGCAAACATATTTAGAGAATAATCTGGACGTTCTACCCCTTCTTTGTTGACCCTCACCGGCATTTGATAAGCGATATTCGGGTGAAGTAAATTAAACCATCCATCAAAATCAATATCATCAAGAAACTTTGCTTCACGGTATAACCATTGTTCAAATTCATAGGTCGCCAGCATTTTTTCCATACTCATTCTTGATTCCCCCAATCAATGAAATCCCTTCCATTAAAAACCTGCCAAATAATTCAAACATGATGGACTACTTCGTCATCAAATCCAACCAATAACGATAGAAGTTCCTTTGATTCGCCTCTGTAAACTTGTCATCAAAAGCAACACCTGGACCAGTAAAATCTTCAACAGGCTTTCTGTGCAAGCCCATGGTATAGTTAAAAGTAAGTTGTTTTACGAGCGGCATAGCTCCTGATGCTGCTGCAGTTATATCCGTGAATACCTCTGTATCATCCTGTTCAAAAATTCCAGATGGGCTGAAGGTTAAAACAAAGGACTCACGGGAGCGTCTTTTCCAATCCTCTGAAGCGTTCTTCTCTACCAAGAACCAGGTAATAACCTCCATCTTATCAACACCAACTGGTCTCCAAAGTCGAACAGATGTATTTGAAATTAACTGACCTTTTACCTTCGTATGAGAAATTAAGAATGAAAGATTTGGAAAAATATTCCCGATCATATTTTTTAGATCACATAAAACTTCATATTGCTCTTTCGTCAAATTGGACTGATACTCTTCTCTCAATTCCTCAGGAAAAGCAAAATCTGGATTCGGAGTACCAAGGTTTAAACCATGCCCATGTTCAGTATAAATTTGGTAACCCTTTTTAGAATAAGTCGCGCTTGGAACCATTCCTAATTTTGCAATGGATCCATGTGTAACCATTGTGTGGTAGGAATCACCAACAAAGTTATCTGCTCCAATTTTCCAGTTAGAATGAATGATGAATCTTTGCGGCGGCCCTAATACTTCCATTTCTGCCCGACCCGCCAAAATATCCACATACCATTTAAACTCGCCTAAAAATTCTTCCAAAGGTTCAGCTTCTTCATTCCATGTTCCAAACATAAGTCCTTTATAGGATTCAATTCTAATTTTATAAAGTCCAAGACGCGATTTATCTAGATCCTCACCGTAAATATCTTTTTGCAACGGAACGCCGACACAATCGCCATTATTTTTAAAATTAAAACCATGATACGGACAGGTAAACATTGTTTTATTTCCGGCGTCGGCACGGCAAAGCTTCATCCCGCGGTGTGTACACATATTATAAAGGCCACGGATCTCCCCATCAGCGCCTCTTGAAATAATAACGGAATAACCGGCTACATCTCTTGTAATGAAATCATTTTTTTTCGGAATTTCTGATTCATGACCAACGAACAACCAAGTTTTTAAAAAGACTTTTTTATGTTCTATATCATAAACAGTGGGATCTCCTAAAAGATAAGCAGGAATTGCTCCAATTTCGGGTTGTACAGATTCTTTTAAGTATTCGATTGCTTCTTTTTGCGACATTTCTTCTAAATTCACGTTCGTTTTTAACATCTGCTTATTCCCCCTAAGTATTAGACTTTCGTTCATATATGGGTTACCCGATTAGTTTTATTATATTAAAAGAACATCCCCTGTTATTAGTTTAGCATTTATCCAACTAGAATAGAGGCATCTTTATTTTTCAATGATGATAGGACACTTAATGCAGCTAGATAGCTGGTTTTTGGATTATTTGGCATCGGGTTGTTTTCCACTTGTAAGGTTAACTTCCCGAAGGATCCAGTTGCTTCTATTATATGATTATTTTTTTCTACTCCAGGATCAGAGATAATTTTGACGCTAGTATGCTTCGGTCCCAGACCGGCTAAAGATAAGATAATGGAAACATTAATATTTTTCGGGAATAATTCAATTGCATCTGCAGCTGAACCTTCGAACATTACATGTTCACGGTCTATTGGTGCCCCCGGCAATGCTTGGGGTGGTTTTCTCGTAATAATGGAAACAGATTCAAGTTCCCCTATCGATTTTGCTGCTTTAAGAACATCCAATCCGCCTATCGCACCGGAAGGTAAATAAATTTTTGTGCCTTTTTGATGGCATATTTTTTCAAGGCTCTGATAAAAATCCACATCAGCAAGTGCTCCAACACTGCTTAATACTAGGTCTTTCCCACTTTCGAGGGTAGGTAAAGCAATGTCTCTAGCCACTTGCAAGGTAGCTGCTTCGATAATCACATCTACATTTGATTTTATAAGTGATTGCATCGTTGAAAAGCGTTCCGTGCTGTATTGTTCGGCCAATTGCTTTGCGGAAATTTCATTCCTTGTATAAAGTCCAACAATTTTTGAGTTTGGCAAAAGCCCCTCAATATTGATGCTCTGGAGGAGGAACTTCCCAATGTTTCCTCCTCCAATTAACCCAATTCTCATTTAATATTCCCCCTATTAGTTCGCAAATCCATATGAGTCTGCGAAATATTCCAAGCCGCAATGTCTTACTTCACGGGATAATCCGCTTTCTTTAAGGCCAGGGAAATCTAAATGAAGATCTTGGAAGATGGTATGGTTATTATGGAAAACTGCTCCTGCCTCTAAACGGTCTGCTATTGTCGCTGCGAGCTCTTCGTCCTCTGTCCAAACAGATGCTCTTAAACCAAATTCACTATCGTTCGCAAGCCGAATTGCTTCATCCACATCAGAGAAAGGTAGAATTGGAATCACTGGACCAAATTGTTCGGCACGGACAACTTCACTTTGCTGATCTACACCGGTAATAATAGTAGGTAAAATATAATAGCCTTGCTCCCAGGATTCCGGATCTAATTGAATCCCGCCGGTAATAACATTTGCACCTGAGTCTTCTGCGCGTTTAATTAAACCTTTTACATAGTCATATTGCGATTTATTATTTAAAGGACCCATCTCAACATCTGGTTGAATTCCATTTCCAACTCGGATATGGCTGAATTCTTTCTTTAATTTTTCAACTACTTCATCGTATCTGGATTCGTGTACATAGATTCTTTTAATCGCTGAGCAAACCTGCCCCGCAGCACGTAAAACTCCGAAACGAAGGCGCTTAATGGCTGCTTCATCCAAATTAGCATCAGGTAGAACAATCGCAGCATCATTACCGCCAAGTTCCATATAAAGTTTTTTAACTGTCCCAGAAGCAGCGCGGATAATTTCTTTACCCGTCTCTGTACTTCCAACAAAAGCGATGGTACGAACCCTAGGGTCAGTGCAAAGCGCATCTCCAATCACAGCGCCTGAGCCCGTTACCACATTAATCACACCATCTGGGAAATGGGATGCGACTACTTTTAAGAAAGTCATGATCGTCAAAGGACAGCTCGTCGCCGGCTTCACAACCACTGAGTTTCCTGTTAATACAGCTGGAATCACGCGTTTGAACGTAAGAATCATAGGCGAATTCCAAGGTGAAATGATGGCAGCCACTCCCCGCGGACGCTTGCGAATCTGTACCTTCTGATTCCCAGGTAAGCTTTCAGGTTTCCACCATTCTAATAATTCTTCAGCACCTTGAATCATAATATCTGAACAGCGGAGCAAATCTTTTTTCGCTTCCACTAATGCTTTTCCATTCTCCCGAACAAGAAGTGAAACATTCTCTTCTACAATTGTTTTGATTTCTTCTGCTGCCATTTTCATGCGGTGTGCCCGATCCTCAATTTCACTTTGAGACCAGCTTTCATATGCCTTAGCAGCGGTTTCTACTGCTAAATCTACTTCATTTTTTGAACAAATCGCCACTTCACCGACTACTTCATTATGATTGGCTGGATTGATGACATTAGCCGTTTTTTCCGTTTGAAACCACTTGCCGCCAATAAGATATTTACCTGATACAGATGGGTGTGTTGATATCACTTCAATTCCTCCTTACAACTTTTTCGGTTTGAACGCTTCTGCTGCTCCCGGAGGTCCTCCAAATGGTTTTGCCATTGGTCCAACCGCTTCCATATCAACAACAATCATGGTAGGATTTTTTGTGTTTACAGCCTTTTCAAGCTCGGTTACAAATTCTGCCGGAGAACCGATTCGAGCAGCATCAAATCCCATAGATTGAGCTAATAGCACAAAGTCCGGACTCATTAAATCCACCGCAACCTGACGGCCATAGGCAGCACTTTGAATATTCCTTAGGACGCCATATCCGGCATCATCAAATAGAACAATGATCATTGGCAATTTTTCCTGAGCGGCAGTTGCCATCTCCCCAACATTGACCATAAAACCGCCATCACCAGCCATAAGTACGACAGGGCGATTTTTATCGTTCATTTGCGCACCAATTGCAGTTGGCAGACCCTGCCCAATTCCACCACCTGATGCATGAATCGATGTTCTTGGTTCATAAATTTCAAATAATCGGCTTCCCCAAACATTTGCCTGAACGGTGACATCTCGGACTAAAATAGTGTTTCGAGGCATTACTTTGCGCATTCCGTCAAGGATTTGTTCGTATGGTCCAAGTGTTGCTCTTAACTGGGAACGTAATTCTTCCCGTACAGACTGCACTTCGTCTAAGTATGCAGGATCTGGATTAACCACAGTTTTAGATACTCCTTGATTTAATGCCTGGAGGATATGCTTGGCATCCCCTACTAAACTATAAGTAGCTTCATAGTTTCGATTGACTGCATGAAAGTCCGCATCAATGGAAATATGTTCTCCAGGAACGGTAACCTTCCAGTTCGAGGTTTCGTTTCCTCTAAACCGCACCCCAATACTAATTAATAAATCAGCGTCTTTTATTAAATTTTTAGTCAACTCATATGCGGCGAAATGACCGATACATTGTGGATGATCTTCTGGAATACTTCCTTTCCCAGATTGACTTGTAACCACGGCTGCACCAATTTTTTCAGCCAGCTCCTGAACTTCTTTAGTTGCACCTGATGTAATCACACCTCCGCCAGCCCAAATAACTGGACGGCGAGCATTCTTAATTTTCGTTACAACCTCTTCTGGGACGGATGGAATCGTTTGATTGGCAGGAGCAATTGTTTTAATTTCTTCTATTGAATGATTTGGTATAATAGCAGATTGAAAATCAATCGGAATTTCAAGTGTTACCGGTCCGGATGGATAAGCAAACGCATCCTGGATTGCTTGTCTGACAACCGCGGCTGCCTGCTCAGGTCTTCTCAAGCGAATCGCCTTCTTAGAAGCTCCTTCCATCATTGACAACTGATCTTTACACTCATGGATGTAGCCTCTTCCTGTCCCAAGATATGGAGAAGCTACCTCACCTGTTAAATGAAGAACAGGAACTCCAGCTGCCCATGCTTCAATTAAAGAACCCGCAGCATTTCCTGCTCCTGTCCCAGTACTTGTAATGACCACTCCCAATTTTCCTGATGCCCTGGCATATCCATCTGCCATATTGGCTGCACCGCTTTCACCGCGGGAACATACTAAGTGAATACTACCCTCTCGAAGAATGGCATCATAGATTGGCATATTGTGGATGCTGACAATTCCAAATGCTACCTCCACACCAGCACGTACAAGTTCTTTTACGACCGCATCAGCTGTAGTAAATTCCATTTGTTTTTGCTCACTCATCATTTATTCCGCCTTTATCTATTATTAAAGCGCTTTCCCCAGCGCTCCAGCTGTTTCAATTGTTGAACCCGCTACATAGCTTGCTTTGCTGGAAGCTAGAAATAAAATCACACTCGCTACTTCTTCTGCTTCCCCTACTCTACCTAACGGGATATTTCTCTTTTTCGCTAAGTCTGCATAATAGTCTTCAGCTTTCATATCAGGAGCATTTTTCATTCTTCTTCGCTCCCATTGATCCGTTCGAATTAAACCAAGACTCACTGAATTGACTAAAATATTATCTGAAGCCAGCTCCTGCGATAAGGTTTTACTTAAATTTAAAAGGCCAGCTCGTGTTGCCGCAGTCGCAATCATATGTCTTTCTGGTTCTTTCGCTAAGGTGGCATTGATATTGATGATTCTGCCACCGCCTCGATTCACTAAATATGGATGAACAGCCTTTACGGCATAAATGATAGCAAAATATTTTAATTGAATTTGCTGCTCCCATTGCTCATCAGTGACATCGAAGAAATGTCCCATGACGCTTTGGCCTGCTGCATTTACGAGGATATCGATACCACCAAAAAAGGAGGCTGTACCTTCGATAAAATGATTAACATCTTCTTTATTTGTTACGTCACAGGTAGCGGAATAAATGGATTCTGCCGACCCAAATTTTAATAGATGATCATATGCTTTTTCTTTCCGCTCTGCATTTCTGCCGCATACGGCTACTTTGGCACCTTCTTGTAAAAACATTTCTGCTGTTTTTAAACCAACCCCAGATGTGCCGCCCATTATTACTGCTACCTTATCTTTTAGTCCTAAATCCATCATGACACCCCTTTTGCTAAAACCTTTAAACTAGCGTCTTTACAACTGCCCAGCCTGGATCAGGAATGCCTGCCATCGCTTTCCGCGCTTCCGGTTTTGGAGGGCCAGCAATACCCCATTGATCCATTAGGTGTGGAACACGTTTCCAGACGCGTGCTCTCCATTCTGATTCATCTTCAATTGTTTCCAAATAGCAGGTATATTCCATTACAAACTTTCCCGGGTCTTGGAAGTAGCAAAAAATATTATCTCCAGGACCATGACGGCCAGGACCCCAAAGTTCTTGGAAACCCGCTTTTCTTACATTCGCAATCCCTCTCATAACCTCATCCACAGTATCGACTTCATAGGCGATATGATTTACAGAGGCATGTTGATCTTGGTTAAAGGCAATCGAATGATGTTTTCTGTTACAGCGAAGGAAGGACATTTGGTGCTCACTCCAGTCGGTAACCTTAAACCCTAATACATCTGTATAAAATGCTGTAATCATATCAAGATCTTTCGTGTTCATAACGACATGGTTCAGTTTTACCGGGTCAACATTTTTCTTATTCCAAATCGAGGTATGAATTTCTACCCATGCGGATAATTCAATGCAACGATTTTCCGGATCTAGAAAACGCAGCCCATAACCTTTACCCTCTTCATCTAAATATCCCGGTTCCGCAACGATCCTTATACCTTTTGAAGCTAGAGCCTCTGCCGCTTGGTCCACTGCGTTTTTATCAACCATCCCAAAAGCAATATGATGGAGTCCTCTTTTTTCACCTGCGTGAAGACTTAGTATATGATTTTCAGGTCCTGCCCCGCGAAAATAAACCGTATTCTCATCTTGTGCTACTTTATCGAGCCCCCAGATTTTTTCATAGAAATCGGCCTGTTCCTTAAGTACCGGTGTAATTAATCCGATATGCCTTAAATGTGTGATTCCTAACATGATGCCACCTCCACTATTCCTCTGCTTTTCCCTATTCTATGTGTTTATAAAGTAGACAAGGATGATCCCGCATGTTATTAAAGAGGACCATCCCTGTCAATCAATCAGGGAGTATGTTTAAGCTTTTGAAACATCGCCCATTTTTAAATTTATTTTCCGTTAATGATTGCTTCTCTTTCCTTTGCACGTTGAATTCGAAGTTCTTCTAACGCGCTTCCTTTTGGATAGGTTGGAAGATTTGGCTTAACAGCTCCCAGCATAACAAGCATCAATGCTTCTTCATCGCTGTCATTTCGAAGTCCGCGGTATACCCCAGGAGGAGAGCTGATGCAATCCCTTTCATTTAAAACGATTTCATGAACTTCATCGGCGCCTTCTTCTTGAATAAGTGCAGTGATACTTCCTTTGATTACAAAGAATACTTCTTCAACATCATCATGCAAGTGAAGCGGACCTTGGCATCCTGCGGGTAGAACCATTGTGCTTAATGTAAAGTGTTCAGCCTCGATTACATTTGCATCATTGTTAGCTGTAGCACCTCGGCCGATGTATCTCATTTGCGCTCTCTTGTAAGATGGATCAATTTCTTCTTGGAACTTTAAAACGTTCCAATCTAGAGTACGATCTTTTAGTCTAGCAACATATTTTTTTTCGAACCCAGCTAAATCAAATTTTTCAGAAGTCATTTTTATAACACTCCTTATTTATGTTTTATATTTGAAACATTGTTTTCTTTATAATTTAATATTAAATCCCAACACTATAATTGTCAATTATAAATATTGAGAAATTTTTAAATATAAAAATATGTTTTGTATAGGTAACACAAAGCATAAAATTCGGGGATTTTATGCCGTTACTTGTTTGCGAGATAATTTTTCAATTTTTAGTTCCTCTGCTTCTCTTTTCAATGTAAATAGGTATGCAACAATTCCAAGTGATGCAGTAATGATTAACATCAAAATTGATGGGCCAAAATCTCCATGAGATAGATCCACCATCCAACCCATTATATAGCTTGAAAAGCCGCCGAGAATATTCGTGAAGCCCATTAAACCCGCTGCACGTCCTGCCGTTTCAGGAGTTGAAAATTTGACAATAAATAAATTACTTAAATGGAAGACACCGCCTTGAGCTCCCATTGCTAAGCCCATACAGACACCTGCTATGACAGGTTGTCGAGTCAAAATGGCAATCGTTAAAAATAATGCAGTTAATACAAATAAAATGGTTGCAAGTAAGCTTGGACGCTTTGTTTTATCAGATAGAATTCCACAAAGGATGACAAAACCTAGGGCAAAGAGCCAAGATAAAGAGGTAATTCCGGTCATGGCTTCTTTTGAAAAACCTTTAGCTCCAACTAAATAGGTTGGAAGCCAAACACTAATACCGAAGAATAAGAAGGATGCTACTAACATTCCGAACCACACAATCCAATAACGGAAGTCTTGAGCAAAGTTTTGTTTTTTCGTGTTAACGGATGAATCTGTATGACGGATATAAGCTAATTCACTTTTATCAAGTCTTGGATGTTCTTCCGGAGTATCCCGAGTAAGGAAAATAAACATTGGTAGAACAATGAATAGGTTAAAACCGGCAAGAAAGAAAAACGCAGCCTGCCAATGGAGAGTTGCAATGACAGTGGTGATAATCACAGCACCGCAGGCAGGACCCAAATAGTTTCCGGCAAGCCAAGTAGATTGGGCTTTCCCTAGTTCACGCTGATTAAACCAGTTCGAAATGAACTTTCCACATATCGGAATCATCATCCCCTCACCGATCCCCAATATGATCCGGCTGACAATAAACATTTCATAAGAAGTCGATAATCCACCAATAACCATCGTAATTACCCAGACGATTAGACCAAGGATCCCGGTTTTCCTTGCCCCCAGCCGGTCGATGATAAACCCCCAAAAAACATTCGATAAAGCATAAGAAATCGTAAAAACAAAGGTAATCATACCGATTTTCGCCATTTTATCGGCACCCGTTAATCCAAGATCATTCAAGAAAACCTGATCCGTTTGAATAATCGAGATACCTAATTTATCAATTTGACCAAAAAACCAAAAGAAGAAAATCGGTACTCCTATATAAATCCACCTTTTGTTACCGTTCAACATGAAAACACCCCTTTTGTTTTACCGTAGAAGAATGTACACGCTTCCAAAAACTCTTTTTATTATTTTACAATAATTTGTATAAAAATGAACTAATATTCCTCCTTTTTTTAAAACTTCGCAAGTTGATGTTTTAAATACAAAACACCGTTTTGCTTATATTCTTATTTTAAAATTTTACGAAAATTATGTCAACAAAAAACATTATTTTTTTGTTGTAAATTAAAATTAGTTTTGTATATAAAACGAATAGATATAAAAAAGCTTGCGATATCCGCAAGCTTTTACTTTTTTATGAATGAAAACCCATGAATCCGGATAGAATTTGGGAAATTTCAAGTACCTTTGGCAATGCCACTTTCTCAATAAATTCGCTGTGAAAAATCGTCTCTGTTGCTACCACATTAATCGCAGCCATCACTTTACCACTGCGGTCGAATATTGGAGCAGCTACAGATTGGATTCCATGATGCAGTTCTCCTTTTGTCAATGCATAGCCCTGCTCGCGAATCAACGCTAACTCCTCTTGAAAATCAACAAAATCTGTTTGCGTTCTCTCCGTGAAAGGTTTTAAGTTTGATCCATATAAGATTTGATTTAAATGTTCTTGCGGCTCATAGGCTAGCTGAACTTTACCATTTGCAACAGCATGCGCAGGAAGTCTTAGTCCTACATTAACTGTAACGGCAGAAACCCCTCTCGCAGGTGCACTGCCAACATAAACGACTTCATTGCCATCCAAAATTGATAAATGGCAGGATGCTCCGGTTTCATCCCTTAATTTTTCCATATAAGGCTGGGCAATTTCAGGAAGTTTGAGTGTGCTCAAAAAGGAGAAGCCTAATTCTAACACCTTTGGAGTTAAACTATAGCGCTTCGTATTTTCATCTTGATGAAGATATCCAAGTGATTGAAGCGTATACAATAGTCGAAATGGAACGGTGCGGCTTACATCCAGTTCTTTCGCAATTTCCACCAAGGATAAAGTTGGGCGCTCC
Source organism: Neobacillus cucumis (assembly GCF_016107705.1). The sequence continues at coordinate 184,189 of NZ_JAEHGC010000002.1, read as the reverse complement.
TCGTTAAAAAGCTTTAATATTTCCAATCCCCTTACTAAGGCATTGGCATTATAACGTTCTTTTTCTTCTTTTGCCATAAACTTTCACCATCTCATTGTTAATAACATGCTTGTTTTACAATTTTATCAAATTTCCAACAGAAATAGATAGATGTCCATTGAAATATTTTAATGATTGAACGGGACTTCTGTTTGCTTTATTAAAGAGTTCATAAAGTCCAGGATAATGGAATTAAAGGTCTCTGGCGCCTCTTGATAACATAAATGCCCTGTCCCTGGGATAATCTCAAATTTCGAATCTTGAAGCTTTTCATGAATTACCTGTGACTCTTTTACTGGTGTGACTTTGTCCAATTCCCCGCAAATAACAAGGGTTGGAACACGGATGGAGGATAGTATGTCCATATTATTTAAATGATACAGGGAATAAGCGACAGAGCGAAAACCCATTGGCCGTATTTGTGAATAGATTCTTTCCACTTCATTTAACACTTCAGGACTCGGTTCCGGTGAAAGCAGGCTTTTTACCCGTAGTTTTGCAATTTCTTCCGGTGTTAATGTTTCGATGTTCTTCAAACGATTTTTTAATTTGCTTTCATTTTCTTCTTTCGTTAACGCTGCTGCCCCTCTTGTTGCATCTGAAATAATTAATGCGTCTACTAAGTCCGGAAAGCGGTAACAAAAATCAAGCGCAATCGCCGACCCCATTGAGTGACCAAGAAGTGTGACGGATTCATGCCCAAGTTTCTCAATAAATCCCTTTAAAATATTCGCAAATTCCTTAAATTCCATCAATTCCTCTTTTGGATCTGAACTCTTCCCATATCCGGGTGCATCCCATGCAATCACTGTATATTGCTCGGATAACCCTTTCAGTTGTTTTTTCCACGATTGTGAATTGTTCCCCATCCCGTGTAAAATGATTAAAGGCTTACCATTACCTTCTATTTCATAATGAATAGTTAAATCATCCACCTGTACAAATGCCATTTTTTTCCTCCTTGTTCATATTGTTTCATTGGTAAAACAATGTTTTATATTTCTAATAATAAAACATCTTTCAAATAAGTCAACAGAATTTTCAGATGTCTCATAGATTCATAAGAAGGTTTTTCAACAAAAATCGGGTGGTGCCAGGCACCACCCGATTTTTGTCGAATTGTTAAAGGATGAGTTGATTCGTTTTTAATTCGGCTACTTCTACTGATTCTTTTCTTAAGGAGAGCATGTAGACGACCATTCCGATTAGGGCGACGACGATTAACATGATGATGGATGGTAAGAAATCACCATGGGCTAGGTCACGCATCCAGCCCATTATGTAGCTGGAGAAACCGCCTAGGATATTTGTGAAGCCCATTAAACCGGCAGCTCTTCCTGCTGTTTTAGGGGTTGAATATTTTACAGTCAGCATATTGGTTACGTGGAAAATACCACCCAAGGTTCCAATTGCCAGAGCCATGCAAACACCTGCTAATAAAGCGCTGTTAGATGATGCTGCAATCCATAAGAAACTTGCGCATAAACCAAACCAGATGACTGCAAGTAAATTGGGACGTTTTGTTTTATCTGAAAGAAAACCGGATATAAGTACAAACCCTAAAGCGAAGATGAAGGCAAAGGATGTAATTCCTGCCATTGTTTCTCGTTCAAAATGCTTAGCTTGAATTAAATAGGTTGGGAGCCAGATGCTAATTCCGTAGAAGATAAAAGATGCCATAAGGTTTCCGACGAAAACCACCCAATAACGAAAGTCTTGTGTAAAGCCTTGTTTTACTGTTTCATTTTCAGTTGAATCATTTTCGCGAATCATCTTAAGCTCTTTCGCACTTATTCCAGGATGTTGTTCTGGTGTTTCACGTGTGAGGAATATAAACAATGGAATATTGATTAATAGATTACAGAAAGCAAGAAAGAAAAATGCAGCGTGCCAATGTAAGCTGGCGATAATTGCTGATAATGCAAGGGCGCCAATTGCTGGACCAAGATAGTTACCACTAATCCAGGAGGCCTGCGCTCTACCGATTTCTTTCCGGTTAAACCAATTAGAAATAAGCTTTCCACAGACAGGAATCATAATTCCTTCCCCTATACCAAGTAGAATTCGGCTCGTCATAAAGGTTCCATAAGAATCTGCCAGACCACCCATGATCATGGTGATGGTCCAAATGGTTATCCCAATAAATGCTGTTTTTCGTGCTCCAAGTTTATCAATGACAAAGCCCCAAAAAATATTCGAAATTGCATAGGAGACCGTAAAAATAAATGTTAAGAAGCCTATTTTTGCATTATGGTCTGCACCCGTCAGTCCTAAATCTTTTAGAAATCCAGGGTCCGTTTGAATGATTGAGATTCCCAGTTTGTCAATTTGTCCAAAAAACCAAAAGAAAAAAATAGGAACCGCTACATAAATCCATCTTTTGTTGTTCGTGAACATTTTTTACCTCCTTATGGTCGTTGCAAAATTTTAACCTGCTGGAAAAGTCCCTTTTAGCCCCCTTTCCACTATGCTGACATTAAAAACATAGTTTTAATAATAGGACTTTATAATTTTTTAAATATTTAGTCAATAGATTTTATGAAAAAAGTTTTAAATAATAAATTTCGTTTTATATGCAAAACATTTAAATTATTAATTATTTGATAAATACCTATGTAATCTTTGCATTTTTCAGAATTATTTATTGACATTTAAAACCACCGATTATAAAATTTATTTGTACACACAAACTATGTTTTATATACAAAACATATTTCAAACTACTGTTTTTTATTAAATTCTCCTTTTTATAGCCAAAAGAAAAAACCTGCGTTTAAACAGGTTTACATCTAACGAATTATTTTAAGATTATGTAGGTATATAGTATTCATTTTTCAAAACGGAAAAATGTTGGAGCGTCATTTTAAATTTCATTACTGATAGAAATTGCTTTTTTATAATCCTTAGCCGTATCAATATCCATCCCCCAAAAAGACGACTCAAAAACCTGAATTTTTGTATAGGCTTTATATTTTTTGATAATTTCTTTTCCACCTTGATCGCCCTCTAAATCGAGAAATTCCGAAAATAAGCTGCTGTCAACCAAGATAGGATGACCAAGATTCTCATTATATTGAGGCCGGACAATCCTGATTCCTTTTTGCCTTTCCTTTTTATAATCTTGAATTAATGATTGAACAACTATATCTGGAACAAAGGGCTGATCGGCTAAAAAAATAAATGCCGCATCCACTCGACCCTTAAATTTTTCAATTCCTAATTTTAGAGAAGAAGACATCCCATGCATGTAATCTTTATTTTTGATAAATTCTATTCCGTCTATATCGGCAGCACGTGTTTGAAAAACCTCCAAAAATTCCCCAGCGATCAATACAATTGGATAAAGTTGCATCCCTTTAGCAAGTTCGATAGAATACAGAATTAGCGGTTTTCCCTTTAAAGGCAGCAAAAGCTTGGGGTTTCCCATTCTACTGGACATTCCTGCAGCCAAAATAATGGCCCCTATTTTAGGCATGAATTTTCATTTTTCCTTTCAATGATGTACCAGATTTCATTGACCGCACCATCATAAGTTCTGCAACGATACTGACTGCAACTTCATCCACTGTTTCAGCTCCAATATCTAAACCTACCGGGGAATGAATTTTGTCAAAAAAAGGCAGATTTCCACCTAAGGTTTCAAGCATTTCCTTCGTCCTTGATATGGGACCCAAAACACCGATATATTTTGGATTACTTTTTAATGCGAGCAGGAGTGCTGCTTCATCTCGATTTTGCAAATGATTCATTATGACCCACCAGGCGTCACTTACATCTGCCGGATTAAGGGATTCGGGATGTTGGATAATATGTTCAACATTTGGAAAATAGCGGTTGTTATTAAATTCGTTGCGTGGGTCTAATACAGTAACTGTAAACCCGGTTTTTGCTGCCAGGTCTGCAACCGGAATTGCATCTTTACCGGCACCAGCAATGATAAGCCGTTGACTTGAACGAATGATATCGATGACAAAGCGTCGGCCATCCACTTCCATAATTTCAGCACGTCTCTGTGATTTCATACTTGTTAATGCCCGTTCAAAAACTTTTTGAGGCAGAGAGCCATTAGTTTCGACCATTTCACCATTTTTCGCAATTATCGCCTTTGTACCAGTTGGAACCTCTAGGATAAAGGAAAATTCCTCATTATTTTGGAGGAACTGCTCTGTCGTCTTCCAAAATGGGTCCTCATCTTGAACTGGAAGTATAAGAATTTCTAATGAACCTTTGCAGCCAATGCCTAAAGTCCATATTTCATTTTCATTTAAATCATAATTCTTGATTAGTCCAATATTTTCTTTCAAGGCTTGTTCCACATAGGCAAAGATATCGTTTTCCAAACATCCACCGCTTATCGTACCGTTCATTTCTCCATCGGCTGTCATCATCATTTTTGTACCTGGAAGCCGGTAAGCAGACCCATTGACTCCAATTAGCATGACAATGGCAGTCTTTTTTTTCATCTCCCATGCCAGTTTAATGGATTGGAAGATGGTACGAAATTCTAGTAAGCGAGACATTTGCATTCCCCCTTTTAATGACTTGTTCGTTTATTCCTGGTTTTAAACAGGAGTTCAAAAATCTTTTTGCTCAGCCCCATCCAAATCATGCTGTAGAACAAGGAAAACAACAAAATCATGAGAACCACTGGAACATAGATTTTATGGGAAACAGAAGGACCTAAAACAGGAAATTTAACGATATATAGTAGAAAAAGGATCCCAGCAGCTAATGAGACTCCTCCAAAAAAGGTAATGGCAATCCAATTTTTCCACCATCTGAAGGCTATTCCTAATGACAATCCTAAAAGACCTGTGGTGAATGGAAAAACGAATAATTCACTGGGTTGAAGGATGAGCAGCAGCAAGATGGTTAAGAAATACGACATTATGCCGAGATGATTTGAAATCATTGCGGAAAGAACGATGGGCATAGTGGCTAAAATACTAAAAGCATATCCAATTCCGACAAAAATACCGGCCGATTGAAAAATGGTGGCAAAAGCCGCAAGGATAGAGCCTAACACTAATTTTTTCGTTCTCGAATAACCTTCGATTCGAGATTGGACAATTATAAAGGGCGTATAGTTCCCTGGTTGTTTTTTCAATGTTAGCACCCCCTTTTTTTAGGTAATGCCTCAATGGATAAAAATATGAAGGATTTAAAAAAAACAATATATGTAGATATGAAGTTTTTGAGTTTACTTGATAAATATGGAATAATTAGGAGAGTGAAGGAATAATTCAACACTTTAAACTAGTAGTGAGGTATTTTTGTAATGATAATACGTATAACAAAGATTCTATTTTTCTTTTTGATTTTTCCGGTCATGATGTGTTTTTCATTTGACCGAGTTTATGCAGCGACAAACCCTAATCAACCAAATGTAGTGACTGAAGGAACGATCACAATTATCAATACAGACGCGGGTACAAAGAAACCGATTAAAAATACTCAATACCAACTGTTTGATGTTAACACGAAAAAGGTAGTTCAAGTCTTATCAACAAATAATCAGGGAAAAGCTGTATCAAAACCTCTGCCAATTGGTTCTAAATATAAACTGAAACAATTAAAGGCCGTACTGCCCTTTAAAGTTAGCAGTAAAGAGTTTTTGATTGAGGTGAAAACAGCCAATAGTGACATCCGTCAGACCAATCGGGTATTTTCTTATATAAAAAAATATAAGTATTTATCAAATGGGCGCTTTGATGTCAAAAAGGTATATATTCCTGTAAAATCTCTTAGGCAAAAACCCCAATTACCGAATGGCTGTGAAATCACTTCCCTTACAGCTGTATTAAATTATTACCATTACAATGTCTCGAAAACGAAAATGTCAGATCAATATTTGCCCAAAAAACCTTTTTATTTCAAAAAGGGAAAACGTTATGGTCCTGATCCCTACAAGTATTTTGCCGGGAACCCAAGATCCCGACACGGCTTTTTTTCTTATTCTCCGCCAATTGTTAAAGCTGCGAACAGTTATATGAAGAAAGTAAAGGGAACATACATAGCAAAGGATTTAAGAGGGCGAAAAAAAGATGTGGTACTTGATCAATTGGATAAAGGTGTCCCTGTAGTCATATGGGTCACGTTAGATTTAAGTAAACCAAAAATCAAATACGGCTGGTATCTAAGCGGTACCAAAAAATATTTTCGCGCTCCTGTTAACTTACATGCCGTAGTCTTAAACGGATACGACGACAAATATGTTTACATCATGAACCCACTAAAAGGACATGTGAAATACGATAGCAAAAAGTTTTTCTCCAGCTACAAAGCATTAGGGAGCCATGCAATGATGGTAGCCCCAAAATGATCGTTCGACAAAAACCGGGTGGTGCCAGGCACCACCCGGTTTTTGTCGAATGTTATTAATCTACTCCAAGTTGACCCAGACGCTTTTGATTTCTGTGTAGCTTTCTAGTGCGTAGGCGCTTAGGTCCCGGCCGAATCCGGATTGTTTGTACCCTCCAAATGGGGAGGCGGGGTCGATGGCGTCGTAGCAGTTGATCCAAACGCTGCCTGATTTTAGTTGGCCCGCGATTTTGTGGGCCGTTTTAACGTTTTCTGTCCAGACGCCTGCACCTAATCCATATGGTGAATTATTCGCTCGTTCAATGACTTCTTCAACCGTATCGTAAGCCATGACGACGACAACTGGACCAAAGATTTCTTCTTTGGCAATCGTCATGTTTTCTTCGACATTTACAAAGATGGTTGGCTCAATAAAATACCCTATATCAGATTTTCCGCCACCTGACACCACTTTTGCCCCTTCTTGAATACCTGTATTAATATATTCAAAAACTCGTTCCTGCTGTCTTTTTGATACGAGCGGCCCCATTGACGTTTCTTCCTCCAACCCGTTCCCAAGCTTAACCTTTTTTGCCAATTCAACCATTCCGGCTACCACTTCATCAAACTGATTCCGATGAACATATACGCGTGAACCCGCACTGCAGACTTCTCCTTGATTAAACATAATCCCGTTAAACACACCAGGTATTGCTTTGGAAAGGTCAGCATCCGGGAGGATAATATTAGGGGACTTTCCACCAAGTTCAAGTGTCAACCGCTTCATCGTATCAGCTGCTTTTTTCATAATTTGCTTTCCAATCGCCGTTGAACCTGTAAACGAAATTTTATTAACATCTGGATGCTCGACAATCGCGTTCCCGGCAATCGCACCGAATCCTGGGACAATATTGATGACACCTGGTGGGAAACCAGCTTTTTCAACAAGCTCTGCAAAATAAAGGGCTGATAGTGGCGTCTGTTCAGCTGGCTTTAATACGATCGTACATCCGGCAGCTAAAGCAGGAGCCACTTTCCAAGAGACCATATTGATGGGATAGTTCCAAGGAATAATCTGCCCTACCACTCCAACCGGTTCATGACGAGTATAGTTTAAAAATGGACCGGAAACAGGGATGGTTTGTCCCATTACCTTTGTCGCCCAACCCGCAAAATATCGAAACTGCTCAATCGTCCCTGGAAGGTCGACTGCTCGCGTTTCATGAATCGGTTTCCCATTGTCAATTGTATCTAATTGAGCCAATTCTTCTTGGTGTTCCTCAATCAAATCCGCCAATTTATAGATGATTCTCGCCCGTTCTGCGGCTGACATTTTCGACCAGGGTCCCTTTTCAAAAGCGGTCTTGGCCGCTTTGACTGCAAGATTAATATCTTCTCTACCCGCTTCATAGACAGTTGCTAAAACCTCTCCCGTGGCAGGATTATAGGTTTCAAATTTTTTAGAAGAAAAGGATTCTACAAATTCACCATTTATATATAGTCTTTTTATCCCCTTTAAAAACTCAGTGACTTTACTGCTTATTTTTAATAGTTGATTTGGCACTTAAATTCCTCCTAATCTATGTAAATAAACAGGTCAGGAAGCCCGCTTCCGTGGCTATCAGCTGACCTGTTATTGTTCTTAAAATTAAAGTGTTCTTTCAAAAGCAGTTAGGGCATCATCTACAATACTGATTATCTCTTCTACTTCTTCCTTATTAATAATGAGAGGAGGTGCAATCGCAACAATATTTTTTCCTTCCTCAAAATCAGCAGCCCGCAGAATTAATTTATTGTTAAAACAATGTTCAACCACAAAAGCTGCAGCGCGGATTGATTGTTCGAAAGGTGTATCGCTGTCACGGTCAGCCTGCAGGTCAAAACCAGCAAGAAGGCCAACTGCTCTTGGTTTAGTGAAATGCTGATGATTATCTGCCAGATATGCAAATCCCTTTTTCAGTACAGTCTCCATATTGTTTACATTTTCAAGAAGGTTGTCGCGTTCAAAAATTTCGATATTTTTCAAAGCTACAGCACAGGCAGTCGGATGTCCGCTATATGTAAATCCGTGCCCTAAAATTTGATCATATTCCACAATGGTGTCCCGAATTTCTTGATTCACCAAAACTCCGCCTAATTGGGCATAGCCGCTTGTAATCCCTTTTGCGACACTCATAATATCCGGAACAACATTCCAGTTATCCATACCGAACCACTTACCGGTACGGCCAAAGCCACAAATAACTTCATCAGCGATTAATAAAATATCATTCGCTTGGCATAAGTCTTTTACTGCTTTTAAATAACCATCCGGTGAAACATGAACCCCGCCTGCCCCTTGAATTGGTTCAAGAATGACGGCTGCAATGTTTTCAGAACCAAGTTTTTCGATGGTGTCACGAATACAGCCTACATAATTCGGATCGGTCTTATCGCCCAATTCGCAATTGGTTACATGGCCCCTCGCATTGATAATGTCAATATCCCTTGAACCGGCAAAATTGTGGAAGGCATCTATTCCGGTTGCAGTACCTGCTGAAACCGTTGCACCATGGTAGCTGCGGGTAATTGAGATAATTTTCTTCTTATTAGGACGTCCTTTTAAATTCCAATAGAATCTCGCCAGCTTAAAGGCTGTATCGTTTGATTCGGAGCCTCCGGATGTAAAGAAAACGGCTGATAGATCCCCAGGAGCGAGGGAAACTACTTTTTCTGCTAAGCGAACCGCATTTGGGTTTGTATAACCATAAAAAGACGAGCTGTATGCAATGGAGCTCATTTGATCATAGGCAGCTTGTGCAAGCTCCTGATTTCCATGTCCTAAATTGACATTCCAAAGCATCGATACACCATCGATATAGGTGTCTCCCTTAATATCGGTAACACGGATCCCTTTTCCTTCCTGGAAAATGATTTTCGGACCATTCTTTTGGAACAAGCTTGGCACCGTTGTTGGGTGTAAATAATGCTTCTTATCTGCTTCAATTAACTTTTCAATTTGAGAAACTGTTTGTGGACTAACCATGGGTATTTACCTCCTAAAATTAATTGATTCATCTATTTGGGTTTATCATTAGCTGCTTTTCTAGTTATCAAACTCTTAAAAACTATTAACAACTTGAATATAGTGCAAATAATTTACGGAACTATTAAGGAATATTTCCATATATAAAATGTACAAAATATTTAGATAATTGTCAATAAATTTATTCTAACCAATGTCCACCCCATACGGACAAAAATGGCGATTTGTCCACGAATGGTGCCTGTCACCGCTTAGGTTGTTACAGTTGTATTTTCCGTTTGATCGGGATTGATCTTCTTAGCCCCTTCTTCAGACGATAGGATGGAAGAAAGCTTAACCCTAAACAATTTAGTTAAATATAAAAGATAGACGATTCCTATAGCCACCCAGCCGATGCCAAGCAAAAAGGAATCTAGCTGCAGATTATACCAGAGTACAGCAACGAATGATGCCCCAATCATCGGTATTACAATATGGAGAAAAAAGTCCTTAGGCGTCTTAAACTTTTTCAATTTAACTGCGTAATGTGCAATAACCGATAAGTTTACGAAGGTAAAAGCAATAAGCGCCCCAAAATTGATAAATTCAGTAGCTGTCTTCAAATCAAAAAAAATCGCTGTAAGGGTAACGGCTCCAACCAAAAGGACATTGTAGACAGGGGTTCTTAAGCGTGAATCTAAATGTCCGAATATTTTTTTAGGCAGAACATTATCACGTCCCATAACGTATAGAAGTCGTGATACACTGGCGTGTGAAGCGAGTCCTGAAGCGAATGACCCGGCAAATGATGCCGCAAGGAAAAACAATTGAAATAGTTTCCCTCCCACATAAAGAGAAATCTCTGGCGCAGTGGCATCCGGGTTTTTGAATTTCGAAACATCCGGAAATAATAATTGCGTAAAGTACGCACCGACTATGAAAATAATTCCTCCGACAATTGCTGTAATAAAAACGGCTTTAGGAATGTCTGTTTTCGGATTAAGTGCTTCCTCCGCATAATTCGTCACTGCATCAAACCCTAAAAAGGAAAAACATAAAACGGTTGCGGCTGCAATCACACCCGACATATGAAATTCCGGCTTATAAAAAGGATGGGCTGTTAATAAAGTTCCATCTCCCATGCCTTGATTTAATTCCTTGACTGCTAAAATGATAAAGAAAATGATAACTAGGATTTGATATATAATTAGGAACGTGTTAACGTTAGCTGTAGCATTAATACCCCATAAATTGATAAGGGTAGCAATTATGACATAACCAACAATCCATATCCAAGGCGGAACATCTGGAAAAATAGCGGTCAAGTAAATTTGATTTAATAGAGCACTTACCATAGGTATGAGCAAGTAGTCAAGCAACGATGCCCATCCGATTAGAAAACCGAGATGAGGATTCATTGTCTTTTGTGTATACGTATAGGATGAGCCTGCACTTGGAAACGCTCGTACCATTTTCCCATAGCTATAAGCAGTAAACAACATTGCAACTAAAGCGAAAATATAGGCAAGAGGAACAAGCCCATTTGATGCTTCCGATGCGATCCCAAATGTATCAAAGACAACCATCGGAACCATCCACCCCATCCCAAGCATAACGATTTGCCAAAGCCCAAGAGAACGTTTTAACCCCGTATTCATTTCCATATTGATACCACCTTATTTATGGGATATAATCTCGAAAACCTACATAAAAACCATTTGTTCCAGCATTTAAAGTAGCCCTCAAATACGTTTCGTTCGTTAAATAAACGATGGTCTTGTGAACGCTTTCAAATTGAACGAACGACAGAATATATCCTTTCACTCAAATCTACTGAATCGGTCAACATTAAAATAAAATTACCTCCTTCGTTTAAAATCCTTAAATAAGAAATTACCCTTTAAATATTCTCTAAATAAATTATATTAGAATTTTCATTTTGTTGATATTAATCCAGCTGCCGGTCCAAATTAATTAATCCATGAAGCATGAGGTTTCCCGCTTTTTCAATATCCTCCGGACTGCTATATTCCTCTGGGCAATGGCTTTTACCATCTTTACTTTTTACAAATATCATCGCAGTTTTTGCTACGGACGCCATATGAGCAGCATCATGAACAGCCATACTTGCAAGTTTCAGATAGGGTTCATTTAATTCCACTGCAGAATTTTTTAATATAGAAACGATTTCAGAGTCTAGCATAATTGGTTTTTGATTTAAAAAAACATTTTCCCCTATTTCTACCTCTCTTTCACTTGCAATTTGCATCCAATTATCCCGAATCTTATTTACAACTTCATGAATTTGCTTTTCGGATTCTCCCCTGATTTCAAAAGTGAACTCAACCATTCCCGGAATGATATTCGTCGCATTCGGAAAAACATTCAGTTTCCCAACCGTACCGACTAAATCATTCCCCTCATTTTTACAAATTTCTTCAATCAGGAGAATGATTTCACAAGCAGCGGCCAAGGCGTCCTTCCTGTGCTCCATCATTGTTGTACCAGAATGATTGGATTGGCCGATTACTCTTACGGTACTCCGATACATCCCCACAACCTTATCGATGATGGCCAATGAAATGTTTTCACTCTCTAACCGCTGCCCCTGCTCAATATGAAGCTCAATAAAAGCACTTTTATCCTTGAATGATTTTTCCATGGCCGGGAAATTATCAAGTGATCCCCCTACCCTCTCCAATTCTTCCTTGAGCAGCCTCCCCTTTGAATCACACGCATTTTCAAGCATATCCTTTGTTAATTTGCCAACAAAAGCCCTGCTTCCGAACGTGGACAAATTAAAATCATTGGACTCTTCAGCTGTAAACGAAACAATTTCCAGATCGTGTTCTAAAACGATATTATTCTCAGTAAGTGTTCGAATAATCTCCTTCGCGGTTAAAACCCCAAGAGGTCCATCATACTTCCCTCCATTAGGGACGGAGTCCAGGTGAGATCCAATGACAAGACAACCTCTTTTCTTCCCGGATCCTTTTAACCTCCCCCAAATATTTGCCGCACCGTCAATCGTAATCCTTAAACCCATGTCTGCTAATTCATGAATAAAAAGGTCTCGAACAAGCCTGTCAGCCTCTGAAAAGCTTGGTCTGGTTATCCCGCCATTTGGACTCTTACCATACTTGGAATACCTTTCAATATCCTTAAGCAACCTTTCATAATTAATCTGCACGCCCAATCTCTCACCTCACTTTTCGTCCAAAAATAATTCATTCATCCCCTTTTACACCATAGGAGGGAGCAGATTCAGGCTCAAGTGCTCTTACTTTATAGTTTTCCGCTTGGGGGCCATAAATCTCCCAAAGCTTTTTCAAATCATAGAGGGGAGCTTCGCTATAGTCCACTCTAAGGTCTACAAAAGCAAATGGGGCATCAGGATGATAGATCAAAAGGGCAATGGAATGCTCATCATCTAGCTCGCCTCCCTTTTCAAATCCAAGTTCAATCGTGGAAATCAAACGTTCAGCTAATGGATAATCTTGAAGGCTATTAAAATGTAAGCCCATCATCTTTGGAATAGTTGGGTCACTCAATAGATTCCCAATACAGGCGACATTGTCTGCGCAAAAATCCCCATGAATCCCAAGGGCTTTATTTCCAGTAAACACACTTGAACCTCCATTTTCATCCACAATTGCCAATTGACGGTATTCAGGAAAATCCGAGGCTGCCGCCATCGTCCTAATGGCAGCTTTAGCATCATAGCCTTTTTCCAATGTCGCCAATCCTATATCAGCCAAACGAGGGTCAGTCACGTTTTGTGTAAGAATCACCCCCACTTTGGACTTGATCCACGGACATCTCGCTCCTACAGCCGGGCTGCTGGATGTAACAATTGCCCCCAATGCACCTGTTGACGGGCACCGGGCTGCCACCGAAAATGTCATCCTATTTCCTCCTCATTTTTACAATCGGAGCAGCAACTTTGCTGCCCCTTATAATTTTTTTGTGTCTATCTATTCCTCATCACTAATAACTGCTTCAACATCAATCTCCACAAGCATTTCCGGAAGTGCAAGCCCGTTCACAACAAGACCTGTACTGACTGGATAAACACCTTTGAAGTGTTTCGCAATTACACCATAAGCATCCTTACGATAGGAACGATCCGTTAAATAAGTAGTAATTTTACAAACATCTGTCATTTTCCCCCCTGCTTCTTCTAAAAGCTTTTTAATGCAGCGGCAGGCATTTTCTGTTTGTTCGATTACATTATCAATGCCATGGAAATTCCCTTCTAAATCAAAACCAGTCTGGCCTCTCATATAAATATGATTGCCGGCACGCACCACCATACAAAATTCATTAGCTACGTGATGGGATTCTTCTCCAAAACTAGTAGGGTAAAAATTGTTCGTTTCAAATTTCCGAAATCTTTCATGTGCCATTTTCGATTTCTCCTTTTCAATCGTCATAATATAGTGATTTTTCTTTAAAACGATGCGACATGGTTCCAGCCTAAAAGCTGTTCAGCCTGGACTCTCTTATTTTCTTTTAAAAGTCCCCGAATTCTACTAGAGGAAATAATTTCTCCCGATGGACATCTCAGTGACTCCATGATATTTACGGTAAAAAACTTCTGTAATGCGGCAATATTACCTTCGCGATTTTTCCCAAAATGAAAATCCGGTCCTTCCCAAATTTCCACTGGATTAAGTTCGGTAATTTCTTCAATAAACGAACTTACATCCTTTGTCATGTAGTGTTCATTGAAGGGAGCGATCAAACAAAAGTCTACTCCAAGAGATTGAAGCTTCAACAATTTCTCAGTTAATGAGGAGAGCAGCAGCGCATTTTTAAAATAAACCCTTGGCGGCGGGTCAAATGTGTACACAACTAATGGAACCCCTAACTCAATTGCCCTCCCCTTTGCGGTTTTAATTAATGCTTGATGCCCTTTATGCACTCCATCGAGCGCCCCAATGGTGAGTACCGATGCAGAAAGCTGTAAAGCTCCGGCAAAAAATGTTTGCAATTGTACCGCTCCCTTCCATTATTCTTAAACGGTAAGTGATGTTTTTGGATTAAGATTCGCTGCTTTTCGTACCAAATCACGCATTGGCTCAGCATCAAAGCTACTGTAAGCAGCCATATATTGGGCAAATGGCGGACTTTGAGCAAATAACTCAAATGTCACCTTATGGCCAGCGTAAGAAGAATTGAGCAAATCCCGAGCAAAATAAAGTAATTTCCCACGATCCTCTGCTGACCATTCTCCTACTGAATAATAACGATCGATATAATCAATAATTGCCGGATCCGACATTGTAGTCGTATCAGGTGTGACAGCTAGCTGTCCACCAACTAACTCTCTCGTTAAGTGAGCCATCGCCGGGAAATTTGTTAGGGCAAAAATTCTTCCAGTATAGAGTAAGGATTGATTAGGCATCATTAAACCGCCAGGGCTGCGTTCTGCATTTGCTACGGCAGCGGTTAAATGTGCATTAATTCCTTCACGATACGTAATTAATTGAGCGATTTTTTCCTTTACTGCCTGAAGCTTTGTCAACCCAGTTTGTTCAACATTCAATAGAGCTGCACCTAGTAAATAATCTGCTCTCCGTAAAACCCTAAGGGTGTAGTTAAAGGCTGAATAGCGATGTAAGGTGGAGCGAATGTAGGCAGCCGATTGTAAGGAACGGTGGAACAACACATTTTCCCATGGGATCAGGACATTATCAAAGATTAGTAATGTATCAATCTCTTCAAATTTAGTAGATACAGGATAATCTTCCGGATTTTTCCCCGTCCCAAGTGAAGAACGGCAGATATGTTTTAGTCCTGGTGACCCCATATCGCAGATAAATCCACAAGCAAATGGTGCCATTGCCTCCTGCCCGGCTTCCCAATCTAAGATTGTTGGTTTAACAAAGGCTTGGTGAGCATATGCTGCAGCGGTTTCAAATTTTGCTCCCTTTACAACAATTCCTCTGTTGTTTTCTTCCACCACATGGAGCAATGTTCCTCCATCTTTACCGCTGAACAACTTACTGCGGTCACCCTTTGGATCGGTATTGGCCGAAACGTGGAACAAGTCCTCCCTTGCCACCCGGTCCACATGGTACTTAATATTTCTTGCATAAGCAGGGTCGATTTCATTCAACTTATCTTGTGCATCATATAAAGACCACATTTCCCCGATTGTTTCATCTCCAACCCGGTAAACTACACCGCCAAGATCATCTAGGACTGTTTCTACATACGTACGAATCGCTGCAAGGTCTTCTTTCGTTTCTGGTGTTTTGTAACCTCGGCAGATTTCTTCTCCATCTGGCAATGTAGCTTTTACTTTATCTGCATATTTTTCCTCATGGTTAAGATCATACATTCTGGCTTTGACATCCACAATTGGTTTGAAGGCCGGGTGTTCGGCAACATTATTGACCTTTTCCCCATCGATATAAACTTCCCTGCCATCATTTAATGAATCCCGGTATTGCTTCCCAGTCATTAACGCCATCTAAATTCCTCCTTAATTTTTCATAGGTTTAATAGATTAATGATTATGATTCCAAAAATTGACCGAATTTTCCTCTAAAATAGACAAGCGGCTCGCCTTCTTCGGCATGTGCTTTCACAACCTCCGCAAGAAATACGGAATGCGTTCCCCCTGTAACTTCTTCTACAACCCTGCATTCTAGCTGCGCAAGCGTGTTAGTTAAAATGGGATTTTCCAGCTCTCCATAATTAAAGGAAACACCATTGAATTTGTCCGTATTTGCTCTAGCAAATTTTAAGGCCAATTCCTTTTGATTTTCGACAAGAATATTTACGGTAAAGGATCCTTCGTCTGAGATTGCGTGACAAGTTCCTGTACTTTTGTTGACACAAACGAGCAGCATCGGAGGTTCTAATGATAGTGAGCTAACTGCGCTTGCTGTAATTCCAAAATCCACTCCATTATGGTTAACGGTAATAATGGACACCCCGCTGGCAAAATGACCAATGACATTCCTAAATCTCTCTTTATCTACTAAAGGCAAAAGTTCGTTTTCCTTCAATCCATTTTCCTCCTTCAACTATTTACGGAATTATTCCTAATGTATTCCTTTATTAACACTATACAAACATTAGAAATGATTGTCAATTGAATTTTCAAAAAATTCTTTTTGTTTTTTTCGGATATTCTTTCAAGAATGATTAATAGTTACGAATGGTGTGCTGAATTGCTATAATGTAACTACTTGGAAATATATTTAGTTCATGAATTGGTGGTGGCTTTTTTGAAACCTAGAGCCGGTATTGTTGGACCAAGTGATTTTGTTCAATTAATCTGCGACATTGCCGTTGAATATAATGACCAAATTGAAGCAATTCCGTTTACATACCAAAATATGGAAGAAGTAACGAATATCATGCGGCAAAATCAGCATCAGACAGATTTATGGATTTTTGCGGGACCAGGCCTTTATAACGCTGCACAACAAAGTGGAACAAATCAGCCGTTTTTTTTCCTTGGGTTGGATGGAGCGAGTTTAACTAAGACACTCGTTGAAATCGGATATAAGGACGGGGCAAGTCTTGAACGGGTAAGTATTGATATGCTGACAGAACGTGATGTGATTGAAACCTACCGTGATTTGGGGATATCAAGCGACCAAGTTTATGTTCACGAATATTTACACGATACTCCCCACGAAGACCTTTTGGCCTTTCATCAAAAATTATTTAATAATGGCAAAGTAAATTTATGTGTTACCTGTCTGTACTCAATCTACGAGACGCTTCGCTCTCAAGGCATGCCTGTCTATCGTGTGACGCCGACTAGAAGTAATATTCGCGAAACCTTGAAGAAGGCCATTCAGCAGTGGGAGATGCTGCATTTTAAACAATCACAAATTGCTGCACTGCTAATCCAAATACAAAGAATGGAGAAAAAATCCGATTTCCACACCGTGTCCTATGATCTTCATCGCTTGAACTTGGAATTACAGTCAGCCGTTTTAAATTTTTCCGAATCCATTTCAGGATCGTTTATGTCGATTGGTGTGGGTACATTTATGATTTTTTCAACAAGAGGTTCTTTACACGATTCACGTCAACAAATACCTTCCCTCCTGGAGGAATTAGCTCTAATAACCGATTTACCTGCGAATATCGGCATTGGCTATGGGGATTCTGCACTGGCAGCGGAGGAGAATGCCAGATTGGCCTTAAATCATGCCCTAAATTACGGCTCCTTCTCGGCCTTTTTAGTAGATACAAATGGAACCATCGAAGGTCCTTTAAAAGAAGGGGAAAATATTACATATAGCTATCGAACGGATAACAAGGAAATGAGGGATAAACTGAAAGATAGCGGAATCACCATCACTACGTTCAATAAGATACTATCAGTCCAAAAACGCTTAGGTACAAACTCGATTACAGCGGCGAATATCGCTGACTGGTTGAAGATGACACCAAGAAATGCCCGTAGAATTCTTAACGGGTTGGTTGAACAGGGAATTGCAGAAATCATCGGTGAAGAGGCACCTACCTCAAAGGGCAGACCTAGAAAAATCTATTATGTTAATAATGAATAACGAAGGACCTTCTTTCAGAAGGTCCTTGTTTTAAGAATTAAACGGGTTTAGGGGTAGATTTTTTCATCTCTTTGCTGACAATTCTCCCATCGACAATTGTCATTTTCACTTTTGTCTCCAATAATTCTACAATTGGTTTTTCAAAAATATTACGATCGAGTATGGTTAGATCAGCAAGCTTTCCCACTTCTAATGTCCCAAGTTCATGCTCTCTGAAACTACCGTAGGCCGGTCCAATTGTATAGGCTTTCAATGCTTCCGATAAGGAGATACAATCGTTATAATTCCATACCGTCACACCGCTACTATCCATTCTAGTCACCGCTGAATAGATTTGCGTTAAAGGATTAAGGGAACGAGCAATCGGTGTATCCGTTCCAAAAGCAATTTGTGCTCCTGACTCTTGAAAGGTTTGAATCGGGTAAACATATTCTAATCGTTGTTTACCAACAAGCTTTTCGTATACTCCCCTTTCCACAATTGCAATTAAATCCGGCTGAAAGGAAGCAATCACACCTAGTTCTTTAAACCGAGGTATGTCATTTGGGTCGATAATATCGATATGTTCAATCGTATGCCGCGCATCCCGTTTCCCATTTATTTTTTGTGCCTCTTCAAATGCATCAAGCGCAAGCCTGACAGCTCCATCCCCGACTGCATGAAAACGAACCCGATGCCCCTGCCGATCCGCATTCACAACCCAATTGATTACCCTTTCAGGTGGCATTGCAGGTTCACCGCAAAAACCCGGTTTATCTTCATATGGTTTTAACAACAAAGCAGTGTGCCCAGTTATTACCCCATCAAGGAATCCTTTTAAACCGGAATATTTTAATTTGCCGGAGTTTAACTCTTCTCCCATTTTTTGTGCAAAGGTTATATCTTCCTTTATTTCGGGGGTCAAATGGATTCTCACCGATAAACGATCATTCAAATCCATTTCCTTTAATAGCTGATAATCCCGAAGAACTTCATCAAATGGCGCAAACATATCATTTACGGACGTAATCCCATATTTAGCCGCCTCCTCCATAAACCTTTTTAGAATCCGGGATTTTTTTTCTTTTGAAAAATTTAATGCCTTTTCGGAAGCGGTGGTCACAGCATTTTCATATAAAATCCCCGTTAATTTACCATTTTCTTTTTCATAAGAACCGAATTCTGGATCGGGTGTATTCTCATTAATTTGTAATACCTCAAGTGCCTTGCTGTTGAGCCAGGCAAAATGCCCCTCCGCATGTAATAAAAACACAGGGCGGTCCGGGATCACTTGATCAAGTGAGTGTCGAGTCGGCATTTTCTGTGGACCCCAATAACTTGAATCCCACTGCATTCCAATAATCCACTCTTCATCCGGATTCTGTATAGCAAAATTAAATACTTTATTAACTGCTTCCTCCTCTGAACGAACCGAAGCGAGGTCGACACTAACCAATTGCAGCCCGGCCATCATTAAATGAAGATGAAAATCATGAAAACCCGGCATGACCAATTCATCTTCAAATTGATAGATTTCCGTATTTTCATTTATAAATGGCTGCATTTCATTCATTGAGCCAATGCTAATAATTTTATTATCCCTGATTGCAATGGATGCTGGTTCCGGCTTATCTACCAAGCCTGTAAATATAGAGTTGCTTGATATAATTATATCTGCGTGTATCATTTGTCCACTAACTCCTTTTTAAAATAGGCTTTTTTAAATGCGGGTTGTCAATTGTTCATTTACATCAAGCTCGTTCGAAATAGACTTTGATTTTAATTTTTTCATAGGATAATAATACAAAAGGACCGGTACAAATAGCCCAACAATCCAAGCAAGGTCGGTTCCACCTAAATTATCAACAAGCGGGCCAACATAGAAAGAGCTGTTGATAAATGGAATTTCCAAAAGGATCGCAATAATATAAGCTCCAACGGCAATCCAGTTAATTTTTCCATATTGGCCATTTATATCAAAGAGGGCTGTAACATTATAATGGCCTTTCTTCAAAAAATAATAATCAATTAAATTAATGGCCGTCCATGGGAACATAAAGTAGGAAAGGAAAAGAATTAAGTTTGTGAAATTATTCAGGAAGTCCCCATTTCCCCAAATGGCAAGCCCGCCGCATAAAATTAAGCAGCTTAGCATCAGCCAAAGTCTTGTTTGAATGGTACCCTTTAATTTTGTGAAGGTTTCTAAGATGGTGGTAATGGACATAAATGCTCCATATAGATTTAGTCCATTGATAGCGGCAAGTCCGATGATGATAATTGCATAAATAATCGGAACAAAAATAGGACCTAAAAGATGGGAAACTTCTTTCCCGGGATTATCTAAAAATTTTGGTATCGCGGTAGCTAATACAGCCCCCAAAACCATCATCCAAACCGTACCGATTACGGTTCCGGTATAAGTATAGAAAAATGTTTTTGATGAAGGTGTTTTAGAAGGAAGGTATCTAGAATAATCCGCAACATAGGGCGCATATAACAATTGCCATGCAGCAAAAACACTCACACCTAATAAAAATGGTGCAAGCTTAAATTCACTTGGTGACCAACTTCCAGCCGGAAGGTCTAGACGAAAGGCTGCAATCGTTACAAAGAAAAATACGACCGTGAAGGCAATAGTCAAATACTTAACTATTTTGTGAATTAAATCATATCCATAAAGGGCGATCATAAACCCTGTAATACAAATAAGGGCAATTCCGATATTAATTGGAACGGAAGAAGCACTTGAAAGCGCCTGTGCACTGACAACAGCATTACTTGCAAAAAATCCAATATACATGATTACTACAATTAAAAGCGGGATAATTGCCCCGATGATACCGAATTGTGCCCTGCTCTGGATCATTTGCGGGATTCCAAGATTGGGTCCCTGAACGGAATGCGTGGCCATAAAGATAGCCCCGATTAGGTTTCCTAAAAGAATGGAAACCACGGCCCAAAAGAGATTTAGTCCAAATACAATTGCAAGAGCCCCGGTGACAATCGTGAGAATATGCATATTCGCACTAAACCAGATCGAAAATAGATTTCGGACACTTCCATGCCTTTCCTCTTCAGGAATAAAGTCAATGAAATGGTTTTCAATTTTCAAGTAATATCAGCCCCTTATTATTGAATGAATCCAACGAAATGAGGTAAATTTACTAGTGGGTTCTTTCTACATCCAATCCCCCCTTTTTTTATTTATGGAATACTTATGGATATTTTCCTATTTTAATCATATCGATAGTGAAAACCTTCGTCAATAATATTTTTTAATTTTAAAAATTTTCTATAAATTACTCTACTATTTGATATTATAATAAAAAAACAAGATGCCCCATCAGGTCATCCTGTTTTGAAATCTATTATTAAGCTGCTTTTGTTTCCTTTACTTTTTCCATCACATTCCGTTTTTTCATCACAAACGGATATAAAACCAAGCCTACTACAAATAATCCAATTCCTAAGAAGAAGGTTTTCATGTCCGCTGTTCCGGTTTTGATTACCCAAAGTGAATAAACAAAGGCTAAAACAGTGATCACACCATCTAAAACCCTTGAACCTTTAATCGTGTCATAGGTTTCACCAGTAAGGACCAATTTCAATTGATAGAGTGCCGATACCAAATAAGGAATCAAATAGGCTAGAGTTGCGACGACAATAACAAAATTATAGGCTTCAGAAATCGTACCGGAAATCGTCGAGAACAAAAAGATTTGTGTCATGATATTTGTTAAGGTTAATGAGTTAATTGGACTACCTTTCCGATTCGTTTTCGCGAAAAATGCCGGGAATAATTGATCTTTTGCCGCCTGATATGGGACTTCAGAGCTAACGACAATCCAGCCGACAGTTGACCCAAATAGTGAAACAAGAGCAAGCAGGGCCATGATTTTTCCGCCTCCGGAACCAATTACTTGTCCTAATGCGTCCACTAGCGGTTTTTGTGAAGTTTTTAATGCTTCTGCAGGCAGTGCTCCCATCGTTAAAAGTGTGATTCCAATATAGATTACAAGCGAAATAATTAAACCAATAATGGTTGCCATTTTTACATCTCTCTGTGACTTTGCCCGATTCGATAACATTACCGCTGACTCAATTCCAATAAAGGCCCATAGGGTTAAAATAGCGGCAGAATTGATTTGGCTGCCAAATAAAACGGACTTGCCTGCTTTATCAATGAACTCTTTCCCATTACCGATGTTTGCAGCATCAAAAATAAACAAAGTCATGACAATGAATAAGGCAAACCCGATTATCTTTGCAGCAGTTGCGATAAAATTCAATTTACCGCCGTCATTAAAGCTTTTGGATAAAATTGCTTGAATGCCCCAAAGCATGACCGTACACACCATGAAGTTAATGAATTTACCCAATTCCAATGAAAAGGATCCTGCTGTAAAGAGCACTTTTGAACTTTGCATAATCGGGAAGAACGTGGATAAATACCCGGCAAATGTAATGATGACCGAGGCTGTTGCTGCCCAGTTTGCAGCCCAATATCCCCATGCCATGCTATATCCGGCAACACGTCCTGCCTTTGGTGATGAGAACATAGCTTGTGCATAGCTTTGCGGGCCTGCTTTCAGTTCTGGTTTTCTTGTAGACAAATTTCCGAAAACAAGTGCAATAAATAGAACGCCTAAACCTGTGATCCCCCAAGCAGCCATTGAACCAAAAGGGCTAGCCACTTGAGCCATATTGCTAGGAAGCATGAAAATGCCCCCGCCAACCATATTTCCAACAACAAAGGTTGTTAAAATCCATAATCCCCATTTTTTATTATCCATGATGGTAATTCCTCTCTTGTATGTTTAATCTCCAATTTATTTTGCAGTTTCATTTATGATTATAGAGTTAACGGTCAACAAGAATGATGATAACGATGATGGTGCTTAATCGAACGGAATTCATATTTAATGGTTATCATCATAATAAATCACCTCATCTAATTGATTACGTAAAAATTATACTACGATATTTTAGTTTGATAAAGTGGTAAATTGCTAGTGAATTAAAGTAAAAATATAATGAAAGTCAGGAATTTTCCAAAAACAAAAAATAATCGACATAATTCGGGCGGTGACAGGCACCACCCGAATTATGTCGATTTATCTTTAAGCTAAGTAAGCCTCTCTCACTTCTTCATTTGTGATTAGGTCATAGCCGTTTCCTTGGAGTTTGATTTCGCCGGTTTGGATGACGTAGCCCCGGTGAGCGACTTGCAGGGCTTGGTAGGCGTTTTGTTCGACGAGCAGGATGGTGATGCCTTCTTCGTTGAGTTCTTTGATGATTTCGAAGATTTGTTCGACAATGATGGGGGCAAGACCCATGGAGGGCTCGTCAAGCATGAGTAAATCGGGTTTCATCATTAAAGCTCTGCCAATGGCGAGCATTTGCTGTTCACCACCGCTCATGGTTCCTCCCTTTTGCTCGAGCCGGTCTTTTAGTTTCGGAAAATAATGAAACACCTTCTCCATTCTTTGCTCAATCACCTTTTTGTTTTTAACGGAGAATGCCCCCATTAACAGGTTTTCCTTTACCGAAAGTCTTGGAAAGATTCTTCTGCCTTCTGGAACATGAGCAATCCCCAACAAAGTTGTTTCATGAGCGGGTTTATTCGAAATATCCGTTCCATTGTACACAATACTTCCTGTCTTTACTTTCGCCAGTCCGCTGATGGATTTTAAGGTTGTTGATTTACCAGCCCCATTACTGCCAATCAGGGTGACGATTTCCCCCTTATTTACTGAAACATCAATCCCTTTTAGAGCTTGTATCCCGCCATAAAAGGTCTCAACATTATTTAATTGAAGCATCTCTTTCCCCCTATCCGGCATGAACGGCACCTGACCCAAGGTAGGCCTCGATAACCTTTGGATTTTTCCGAATGTCCTCCGGCTTTCCTTCTGCAATTTTTTCCCCGTGATCGAGCACCACGATATGCTCAGAGATTTCCATTACAAGCTTCATGTCATGCTCGATTAAAATGATGGTGAGATTAAATTCATCTCTCATTTTTTTAATCAGCTGGGTTAGTTCCTTAGTTTCCTTTGGATTCATCCCTGCTGCCGGTTCATCTAATAAAAGGACCTTTGGACCTGCAGCAAGAGCCCTTGCAATTTCCAATCTTCTTTGCGCCCCGTAGCTTAAATTGCAGGCTTTTTCATTTAGCAAATCTGCCAGCCCTACATATTCCAATAATTGATAGGCCTTTATTTCGGAAACCTTCTCTTCCTTGCGTATCCCGGGAAGATTAAATAAAATCCCAAGGAGGCCTGCCCTTAAATGCGTATGCATTCCAACCAAAACATTTTCAAGGACAGCCATCTCATTAAATAAGCGGATATTTTGAAAGGTCCGGGCAATTCCCTTTTTACACACCTCATGCGGCTTTAATCCAACTAATGATTCATTCTCCAGTAGTATGGAACCAGATGTTGGCTGGTAAACGCCCGTAATCATATTGAAAAAAGTTGTTTTTCCGGCACCGTTCGGACCAATAACTGCCGTAATCGAATTTTTCTCAACAGCCATCGATACATCATTGTTCGCAGTTAGACCTCCAAAGGTTTTCGTTAAGTTTTTTACTTCTAAAATGGACATTCCTTACACCTCCTGAGCTTTTTCAAGCTGTGATGGATCAGGGGTGATCGCAGTTTTTGTTTCCTTGCTTCCATCTCGTAATTCTTTTTCATTATATTTACGATTTTTAGCGGGCAATAGCCCTTTGGGTCGATATAATGCAAAGAGGATTAACAGTAAACCGAAAATCATCCGCTGCATTTTTGAAGGGGAAAGAGCATCTGGGATCGAAATGACCCCCGTCGAACTTAACTGATTCAGCCAATTCGTCACTTCTGTTAATACTTGAAGGTTCAGAATGGTCATTACTGCTGCACCTAGAATTACCCCTGGAACACTTCCCATCCCACCTAAAATAACCATAACCAAAATCGTAATCGACTCAAGCAGTGTAAAGCTGGTCGGATCAACAAAGGCTTGTTTTGCGGCAAAAACAACCCCCATCATCCCTGAAAAAGAAGCTCCAATTGCAAACGCCATCAGTTTCGTCCGAACTAACGGAACCCCCATCGCCTGTGCGGCAATTTCATTTTCCCTAACCGCCTTCCAGGAACGGCCGATTTTTGAGTGTTCGAAACGGCGAACGGTAAAAATCGTAAACAACAAGATGACAAGAACCACATAATAAAATTGGCTTGGATAGAGAAAATCAATTCCAAACAGACGCGGCGGGGTAACAGAGGCAAGCCCCATGGCACCGTTTGTAATATTAACCGGGCGATCCAGGTTATTAAAAATAATTCTGATAATCTCTCCAAACCCAAGGGTAACAATCGCTAAATAATCCCCTTTTACGCGAAGAACCGGGATCC
Organism: Neobacillus cucumis; assembly: GCF_016107705.1. Next base: position 158,924 of record NZ_JAEHGC010000002.1, on the reverse strand, counting down.
CGAGCAGCACCCCAAACAATGCCGCGACTAAACAGCCAATGATAATAAAGAACCAAAAGCTTTCCCCTGAAAGCGGGAAATGCCCAAATGGCATAAAATTGTTAGCCTGTGCAGTGGCAAAAATCCCATACGTATAAGCTCCAACCGCGAAAAAGGCGATAAACCCTAAATCTAGAAGTCCTGCCATTCCAACGACAATATTTAATCCAAGAGCCATGGAAATATAGATTCCAACCAGTGTGGCAACTTCCATATAGGATTGATACGCATCCCCGTTACTAGCGGTGAATGGGAGGAGAAATACCAATACAACTCCTGCAATCAACCATTTCGTGAGATTCTTAAAATTCGTAAAATATAAGAGTAATAGGGAGGTTAGCAGCAGTAAAAATGCAATGACTGACTTCTGGGCTAAAAATAAACTTAAAGATGTGACGCCAATGTAAATGAGAAGAAAGATTCCCTGGAAAATTTTATTATTTTTATAGTTGTTCCATAAAGTTTTCATCTTCTCACCTACACTTTCTCAGTGACCGGCTTGCCTAATAGGCCTTCCGGTTTAAACAGTAATACGATGATTAAAATGATAAACGCAAAAACATCCTTATATTCCGCCCCGAAGACACCACCGGAGAGCAGCGTTAAATTGGCAGATGCAAACATTTCTAGTACCCCCAGCAATAAACCACCGAGCATCGCACCGCGGATATTTCCAATACCTCCTAAAACAGCGGCAGTAAATGCTTTTAAACCGAGGATAAAACCAATATAAGGGTCAATCGTCCCGTATTGCACAGCAAATAAGACGCCAGTTGCCCCACCAAGTGCAGACCCGATAAAAAAGGTCATCGAAATCACTTTGTTTACGTTAATCGTCATTAACGAAGCGGTTTCACGGTCTTGTGCCACTGCCCTCATCGCCATACCCCATTTTGTACGATTGACAAATAAGTCAAGTCCAATCATCATGATCACGGCTGTGACAAGGACAATTACAAAAGAAGTTTTAATATTCGCATCGTTAAACATGGAACTAATCGATGAAGCCTTAATCGATAGCTGGTGGGTAAACATACTTGGACCCGTTACAATATAGTTTCCCTTTTTTAATTCAGCTATGAATCTCACAATATCTTGCAATAAAAAGGAAATCCCGATTGCTGTGATCAACGGAATTAGCCGTGGCGCATTTCTGAGTGGCCGGTAGGCTACTCGTTCAATTCCCATTCCTAGTAATCCCGTTAACAGAGCTGTTAAAAGAAGTGCCGTAATTAACATAACAATGGCCGGTACGGCTGAGACCCAGCCCATTCCCGTTAACACAAGCAGAATGGCTGTTCCCATGAAAGCACCGGACATGAAAATTTCCCCGTGTGCAAAATTAATTAATTCCAATATTCCATAAACCATTGTGTACCCTAATGCAATAACAGCATAGACTGCCCCTAATGTAAGTCCATCAATCAGCACCTGCGGAATTGTCTGGACTATTTCATTCAGCATAGTAAACCTCCTTGTCCCAAAATATAGAAGAAAAAAGGGCACTCTCCTCCTAAAGTGTACCCTTTTCAATCAGTTCCCCTTATTTACTCACTTCACCAACAAATTCTGCCGGATATTTCGCTTCTTTAAAGCTATAAATAAATACTTTTGCATATTTGTTGTCCCCGATATCATCAAAGCTAACCTTCGTTAACACACCTTGGTAATCCTGGACACCACGGACTGCATCTCTTACTTGCTCACGAGTAGGCATTTTGTTGTTATTGGATTTAATCGCATCCTCAATTCCCTTTAAAACAACGCCCATCGTGTCATAACCATATACGGAATAGGACTCTGTGTTTTTATTAAATTTGGCTTTATAGGTTTCGATAAACTTTTGACCTTCTGGTGATTTCGTTGAATCCCCAGCAAGTGAAGTAATATAGGTATTTTTAATCGCGTCACCGGCAATTTCAACAAGCGTGGACGCATCCAGTCCATCCCCGCCCATGAATGGAACATTAATGCCTTTTTCACGTGCTTGTTTGATTAACAAACCGCCTTCAGCATAGATACCACCAAAATAAACGAGGTCCGGTTTTTTGGAGACAATTTGGTTAAGGACTCCATTAAAATCTTTTTCACCAACGGTAATTCCTTCAAAGCCAAGAATTTGTGCGCCTTTTTCTTCTGCAGCTTTCTTGAAGGCTTCAGCAAGACCTGTTCCGTAAGCTGTTTTATCTTGAACAATAAAGATTTTCTTCGCATGTAAGGTATTCACTGCATATTCCGCACCAGCAGGCCCTTGGAAATCGTCACGGGCTACAATTCTGTTGACCGTTTTTAATCCTCTGCTAGTTACTTCAACTGCAGAATTGGCAGGTGATACCATAGGAATCGCATATTTTTCATAGACCTCAGATGATGGAATCGCAACCCCTGAGTTAAAGTGACCGACAACTGCTAAAATTGATTTATCGGCACCAATTAATTGGGCATTCGCCACCCCTTTTTTCGGATCTCCTTGGTCATCATAAGGAACTAGCTGCAGATTATAGCCTAATTCTTTAAACTTTGCCTTTTCTTCGTCTAATTTAAGCTGGGCACCCAGCTTAATGGCTTCCCCAATGGTCGCACTTCCACCTGATAGTGGTGTTTGTGTGGCAATTTTGATCAAATTCGAACTACTTTTTTCGTCGTCACCTGACTTTGAACTACAGCCTGCTAAAAATACACTTGCCGCCAACCCTCCCGTTAACAATAACGCTAAAGATTTCTTTAACTTCAATGTTGACCCTCCCCTTTTTTTATAAAAAAACAAGCCCTATATATGTATATGGGTCAGAATCAAAAATAGGACAAATTATTCATTTTCCATTTTTTTGAAAATTATAAAGCAAATAAAAAACCAACACCGTTAAACGTGTTGGTTTTGAATGTTATTTTGTGGAACAAAGCTGTTTTTGTTGGTTAAACCATTCAATAAAGTTATTTACGACCTGATCCAGAAACTTAATAGTTGGTTCGTGGGTAAGGTTCCCTTCTTGATCCATTTTTTCTTGAACCTGAGCAACATATACCTCATTACCAGGTAAGAGCGGAGAACCAACACCTGGGCAGAAAAGAATATCGCGTAAATGCAACTGGGCACGGATTGTACCTAATGTTCCCATAGTTGCCCCCATGATCCATGATGGTTTGCCAATCACGACTTTATCCACACGTGATAACCAATCAATCGCATTTTTTAACACGCCAGGAATGGAAAAATTATATTCCGGTGTAACCCAAAGAACGGCATCTGCTGCGGCTACTTTCTTCTTAAAATCAGATACCACCTGCGGCGGGTTTAATTCGATATCCTGATCATAATGAGGAAGGTCACGTATATTTAAAATTTCAAGGTCAAAGCGGTCCTTATAAGTTCTTTGCACATATTTCGCCAACTTAAGATTATAGGATTCCTTCCGAATACTTCCAACGATTGCTACTACTTTCACAGCTATTTCCTCCCCGTCAACTAAATACTTGTATGTTACAACTCATTAAGCTTACGTAATAAAAGGTAACCTTGTCAAAAATGATGCTCTATTTAAGGGGCAATCCAATTTTGAATTGCCCCTTAAATGAATCTTAATCATTATCACTGTTAAACCATTCCTCTTCCCATTCATCTTCCTCGAATTCACTGCACCACTTGTAGTTCCTTTTTTGAAAGGTAAGTATGTAGTTTCTTAACATGTTATAGCGTAGAGTTTTTTCATCTTGGGTTAGGGCACCTGCCCAGGCATATGTTTCAATCAGGCTGATATAATCCATATAAATACGGTGGTAGATTTGGTCGAGACTCTGCTTTTGTGCCAAAGTATATTTAATATCCTTTGTACAGGTTAAATCCGAATCCCATTTTTCACTATCTTTTTTTTCACCATCTAATTCTTTTTCGGAATCATTATTTTCTTCTAATTCGCTTTCCTTTTCCTTTTTAGGCATAGGAATCACTTTTTCTATCTCGTTAGCCTTTTTTTCATTATCCTTTTCTGCATTGGCATGGTATCCGGATGCGATAAAACTAAAGAGAAAAAATATAAGAATTACATATATTTTAATCATTAATTTTCTCCTATAAGTAATTTTCTCAATAGAAAAAACGCACATCAATTATTGACGTGCAGCTTTTTTAAAATTTCTATTAGTCTTCTCCCTGATCGTCATCACCAGGTCCATCGTCGTCGTGGTCATGACCGTGGTCATCGTCACCATGACGATCATCATCACCGTTAGATGCCCCCTCTTTTTCTACCTCTAAAATTTTACCTGTTTTCGCATCGATTTCAACTTCATAAAAAATACCTGCACTTTTAATTTTTACCTCGTAAACCGATCTTCCATCATCCTCTTCTAGAACAACCTTAACAATTTCACCTTTTACTTTTGTTAAAGCAATATCCCCTGCTTCTTTTTCAGAGATCACCTTATTTTCGGCTTGCAGGCCCCCCATTGCTTTCGCATGGGCAAACTGAAAACTGCCAAAACTGATTGGGAATAGTAAAGCCATTAAGAGAACTATTTTTTTCATACTCTCACACTCCTTTAGTTTTTTATATCTTGTGTAAGAGTATAAATTTTATTCATTTGTCACATTAAATCCCAATTGTTTTTAATTACAAATCTAAGCCAAGTTCCTGTCATCCAGGAAGTAACAAGGGCAAGCATAACTAGTATCGCAAAAAACTCCTGATTGATAATCCCTGACATGAAAGCCACTGTCGATAACACAATTCCTGGGCCTCCCCTTGCATTCATCGCGAAGCCAAAATTTAAGCTTGTCAGAGAATTTAGCTTTATTAATCGGCAGGTAAAGTAAACAATGGTCATTTGAATAAAGGTTGCAATTAATAAGTATTCGATAAAGAAATAAATATCAAATGACTTGGCTAAATCTAATTGAAGCCCAACTGTTGCAAAATATACAGGCACAAACCAAGAAAAGGATAAATTAGAAACGCCCTCTTCGATTTTCACGGAGACCGTTCCCGGAAGATAAAGTTTTGCCGCAATCCCGACCAGCAAGGCTCCAAAGATGGTTTCGACGTGAAAAAAATAGGCCAGTACACAAGCGATAAACAGAATCACTAAAACATAACCGAGGTTTGAAGACCGGAAAAATATGTTTCGGTCATTTATGGTTAAATGTTTAAAAAGGATTCTTAACACAAAGAGAATTCCCAATAAGAACAAACAAGTCGTTCCAATACTTAAAAGTACATCACTATAGGATAATTGGTTGCTATGATGGGCCACAAGATTTGTCGCTACACCCAATACTACCCAAAGTAGGATATCGTGCAGACCGGCAATAATAACAACGAGTTTTGCAAATCTTGTTTTCATGATTCCAAGGTCGATAAAAATTTTAGAAATAACAGGTATTGAAGTGACTGCAATCGAAATACAAACGACTAATTTTAGTGCCAGCAAATCATTTGCTGTGCCGACAAATTTATTTAAGTCAATAAAACTTGTAACCACCCATCCAATAATAAACGGAAGAACACTTGAACCAATCGTGATAGCAGAAGTGATTTTTATATCATCCTTTTTAAATTCAGTATGAAATTTTAATCCTGACACAAACATTAAAAGAATTAAACCAATTTGATAAATCAGTCCAAATAATTGATCCTCAAGCGGAAACCCATGGAACATCCATTTAAATGTATCAGGATAAAAATAGCCTAACAAACTTGGTCCTAGGATAATTCCCGCTCCAACTTCCCCAATTACCCTCGGTATATAAATCCGTTCACAAAGGTAGCCAAGTATATGCGCTAACGCCAGCAGGCAGCCCATTGCGAACAAAAAATGGCTTACTTGTATTTGTTCGATTGTAAACATTTTTCTCCCTCCATAAATACTGTCAGCCTCTTTTCAAAGAATATTTAAAACGCCCCGAATCAAATAGTTTTTGCACTACACATCATATGCTTGTTCAAACTGAATGGAAGCGGCCTGTCTAAAAATGGGCAGGACTTGAAAAATTTTTTGGACGGGCTTGGGATGATGCCGTTCCTTTTTGCTTATTGAAAGCAAATAATATAATAGCTTCAATTTCATTCAGGGAGAGAGACCAATGGGAGAGGAAGGGTCGTACTTTCACAGAATATACAAGCTTATCAAGGGGGGATTCAAAAGGTACAGGGAAGAAGATGGAGGATTCAAATGGGGCTTGGGGGCAGCAGTTCCGTTTTTTTTCAGTTCAAAGTTTGCCGTCCATGATGAAACCATTACGATTTATGGTTTTCAAATAACTCATAATGAGGACTCACCTATTAAATATTCAATAGTTAAAATAAGTAAACTAGGTACTTCCATTGAATATTTTGATAGTGTTACATTCTACGGGGACTCCGGCGGGGAAGATTTTAACTATACCTTTACTGTTCCAAATGGTACAGGCTATCAACTGGAGATCTTTAATTATTTTCACTATCATGCAACAGGAAGTGTAAGAATGCTAAAAAAAGAGCTGCCATCATGACAGCTCTCCTCTATTTATACCATAATTTTGCAAATATCATTTGTAAATTCTACAGGATCAGGAACCTGCAGTCCTTCAATGAGCAATGCTTGATTGTACAAAAGATTGGTATATAGCGATAGTTTCTCTTGATCCTTTTCAAAAGCTTCTTTGAGTGAAGTAAATACCTCATGATGAACATTGATTTCTAAAATTCTGTCAGCCTTTACATTTTGGTTACCAGGCATCGATTTTAGAATTTTTTCCATTTCCAAGGTGATTTCCCCGTCGCTTGTGATACAAACAGGATGGCTCTTCAACCGTTTTGATATCCGAACATCTTTCACCTTGTCAGCTAAGATTTTTTTCATCGCTTCAAATAGCTCTTTATTTTCCTTTTCCTCTGATTCGGTGTTATTTTTATCCTCATCAGATTCAATTCCTAGATCACCACTAGAAACGGATTTGAATTCTTTCTCCTTGTAAGCCATTAACATCTTGATGGCAAATTCATCAATATCATCAGTGAAGTAGAGAATTTCATAGCCCTTATCTGCAACTAATTCTGTTTGTGGCAGTTTATCAATTCTATCAATGGTTTCACCGGATGCATAATAAATATATTTTTGATCCTCAGGCATTCTTAATACATACTCGTCTAAGGTCACCATTTTCTTCTCTCTAGAAGAGTAGAATAATAATAAATCCTGCAATTCTTCTTTGTGCATGCCGTAATCACTATACACACCAAATTTTAATTGTCTGCCAAAGGACTTATAGAATTCTTCAAAATTTTCACGTTCATTCTTTAATAAGCTTTGCAGCTCACTCTTAATTTTCTTATTTATATTTTTTGCAATTAGCTTAAGCTGGCGATCGTGCTGAAGCATTTCTCTGGAAATGTTAAGCGATAAATCCTCAGAGTCCACCATTCCTTTAACAAAACTGAAATAGTCCGGAAGCAAATCAGCACATTTGTTCATGATTAACACGCCATTTGAGTATAGTTCTAAGCCCTTTTCATATTCCGGTGAGTAAAAATCAAATGGGGTTTTCTCCGGAATATATAAAATTGCATTATATCTTACAGCCCCATCTACACTGATATGGATATGTTTAAGCGGTTTGTCAAAGCCGTAATGTTTTTCAGAATAAAAATTTTGATAATCTTCATCCGTTAACTGGCTTTTATTCTTCCGCCAAATTGGAACCATACTGTTGATGACTTGTTCTTCTACATTATCCTCGTATTCATCTTCACTGCCCTCTTTAAGTTTTCTTGAGGTCACATCCATTTTAATCGGATAGCGGATAAAGTCTGAATACTTCTTAATGATGGTTTTTAGGCGGTATTCTTCTAAAAATTCATCGTAATTTTCATCTTCGCTATTTTCTTTAATTTTTAAAATAATTTCAGTCCCAACTTCATCTTTTTCAACTGGGACGATGGTGTATCCTTCCGCACCTTTTGATTCCCATTTATACGCTTGGTCGCTGCCTAATGCCTTACTGATTACTGTAACAACATCAGCAACCATGAAAGCAGCATAAAATCCAACACCAAATTGTCCGATGATATCATGGCCATCCTTTGATTCATTTTCTGTTTTAAATGCTAATGAACCACTTTTGGCAATCGTTCCAAGATTATTCTCAAGCTCTTCAGCTGTCATTCCAATACCTGTATCTGTGATTTTGAGCAGCCTGTTCTCTTTATCAGCGGCTACTTTTATGTAGTAGCGGTCCTTATCAAACGTTAAGTTCTCATCTGTTAATGCTTTATAGTAGATTTTATCAATCGCATCACTGGAATTAGAAATTAACTCTCTTAAAAAGATTTCCTTTTGTGTATAGATGGAATGAATCATCATGTCCAATAATCTTTTCGATTCAGCCTGAAACTGTTTGGTTTCCATCAAAATTGCTCCTTCCAAGGGGAATATTTTAGATTATATCATTATTTTAGCACTCTATCATTAGGAGTGCTAACACATTAATTTAATAACATATATAATTGGTTTCGTCAACTTCTAAACATCGTGAAAAAGGAACCCTTCAGGATTCCTTCATCACGTAAAGTATTCAATTTTTGCCTCGGGAAAATAAGTGTTAATATAGCTGCCAAGCGTATCCTTAATATCCTCTTGCTCTTCATTGGTATAAACATACTTGCCAATCCCGTACCGGCCCCATTTCCATTTACGTTTGGATTCATCGAGCTCCAATTTTGTCATCGGATAGTTTTTTTGGATGACATTCTTAGCCGGCTTTGTAAACCGATGCTGAATCATTTCAAAGGTTAAATCCTTTTTGGCTTTGTCCGGCAGCTCTGCTTCAAGCTTTTCGAGCATTTCTTTATAGCCCTCTTTCCATCCTTCATGCAAATAAATTGGGGCAATGATAAAACCCAATGGATAATCCGCCCCTGCTATCTTTTTCGCTGCCTCAATTCTCTCCGGTAATCTCGAGGTACCCGGTTCAAAATTTTTAATGATATAGTCATCATTTATACTAAAGCGGAAGCGGGTCCGGCCATTATGCTTAGCATCGAGGAGATGATCAACATGCGCAAATTTGGTCACAAAGCGAAGTTTCCCATATTCCGATTCTCCAAAAAATTCAATCGCTTTCTTTAAAGTATGGGTTAAATGGTCTACCCCAACGATATCAGATGTACAAGATGCTTCGAATCTGGTTGGTTCAGGTGCCCGTTCCTTCATATAATTTTCCGCTGCCTCAAAAATGTCCTCCAAATTTACATAAGTACGGATATACGGTTTACTTCCCATCGTCGTTTGCAGATAACAATAATGGCAATGACCCATACACCCAGTTACAAATGGAATCGCGTATTCGGCAGAAGGCTTGGATGTATCGAACTTTAAGGTTTTACGAACCCCGACTACTAAGGTCGATTTGGCCATTCGGTACCTTTGAAAATCGTTGTCCCCGGGTAAGTTTCGAATTTGATTATGTGATGTGGTCTGTCTGATTTCGATTCCCATATCCTCAAATTTTGCCATTAATTGTTTCCCAAGCGGGTATTCAAGTGCACCAGGTTCCACGTAGACGAGTTGGGGAACAAAGGGCTTAACCAAAATAAGTCTCCGTTTCTTCTGAAAATCCGAAGGCTTCACGGTAAGCCATTTCCGCCTCGTCTGCGGTATGATAGGCGGCCACCTCATTTGTTAAAGGATAATAGGTATCATATAGAAAAAGCGATAGATCCTCAGGTGATTCGGGATTTTGGACAACAGCAGCTTCTTGGACATTGGCCACATCCTGAGCGTGAGGGTTTCGAATGATTACATAGACAATTTGCCCGGGTTGAAATGATTCGGATGCAGACATCTAATCAATTCCTTTCATTATGATTTATTTGAATGAGTCTTTATGAATAGAGTTTGCATCCCTCTGCTTAAAAATGCTTTAGGTTAATTGGAAAATATCTATAAAAGTTTACTTCATAATCTATTTCCAAACCTCATAAAATGGACAAGGAAAGCAGTTATGGGGGGAATTGAAAGTGGCAGCAATTACTTTACATATTGAAGATAATCATCAACAACCATGAAAAAAAAACTCCTAACCTTTTTTTGTTTATTAGTTGGAGCCACCCTTCAGGGAATGTCTATGTCCCTGTTTTTATTTCCACACTCCATCCCCTCCGGCGGTGCAGCAGGCCTGGCCATTTTGATGAATCACTGGTTTCATTTATCGCTTGGTTTTTCCTTATGGCTTGCTAATATTGTTTTTTTACTATTTGCTTTAAACTATTTCGGTTATACATGGACTTTACGGACCATCCTAGCTGTTGCAACCACTTCAACAACTGTCGGAATCCTAACGACTAAATTTTTACTTCCCCATATCAATATTGTTTTTGATCTGGCAGCAGGAAGTATTTTTTTTGGAATTGGTGTTGGACTGCTTATCCGGGCAGGAGCATCAAGCGGGGGAATGGTTATCCCGGCACTAATGATTGCCAATTACAAGAAATGGAGCCCGGGAAAAGTGATGATGGGGATTAACCTGGTAATTTTTATTTTAACAGCCCTTGTAATTGATTATAAAATCGTGATTTATGCAATTATTTGTCAATTTTTCTCAACGAATATTATCGACTATATTTATACGTTAAAGCTGCAAAAAATAACTATTTTCGCAGCTAATTGGCGAAAAAAATAAGAAGATCCCGTGTTAAAGGATCTTCCTCTCTTTTAAAACAAATAGAATTTTGTATACTGATTCTTCGATCGTATATCGATCCGTTTCAATTAGGATTTCTGGATGTTCGGGACTTTCATAAGGTGACGAAATTCCAGTAAAATCAGGAATTTCACCTATTCTTGCCTTTTTGTACAATCCTTTTGGATCCCGATTCTCACAGACTTGAATTGGACATTTTAAAAAAATTTCGATAAACTCCCCGTTCTCAAACATGCCGCGGACAAGCTCCCGATCACGGCGAAAGGGAGAAATAAATGCAGAGGATACGATATGGCCGCTTTCAACAAAAAGCTTCGAGACTTCCCCGACTCTGCGAATATTTTCCTTTCGATCCTCTTCACGAAAGCTTAAATCCCGATTCAAACCATGACGGACATTGTCACCATCCAATACATAACTTTTAATCCCATGTTGAAACAAGGCATAATCAACCGCATTTGCCAATGTTGATTTTCCGGCACCTGATAATCCGGTAAACCAAAGCACGCAACTTTTATGGCCATTCAAATGATGCCGGTCTGATTTTGTAACTGCCGAATCATGCCAAATAATATTTCTCTCCATTCCCCTACACCCTTTATTTTTCTGTATAGACCTGATTCATACCTTGGATTAAGATTTGTACAACTTCAGGCCGGCTAAACTCTTTTGGCGGCTGTTCCCCGTTTTTTAACATTCCTCTAACCATTGTTCCGGATAATATTACTCGGTGCTCCCGGTCATGGGGGCATGTTTTTTCAGATGCCATGTTTTCGCATCTTCTACAATAAAAACTATGTTCGAAAAAGAGGGGCTTGATTCCTAGTTCATCTTCTGAAAAATGGCTGAATATTTTTTGGGAATCATACGTTCCATAATAATTGCCTACCCCTGCATGGTCTCTGCCAACAATAAAGTGAGTACAGCCAAAATTTTTCCGGACGATAGCATGAAAAATCGCTTCCCTTGGGCCAGCATATCGCATAGCTGCCGGGAAAACAGATAAAAAGACTCTGTCTTTCGGATAATAATTTTCTAGTAATACCTGATAGCTTTTCATCCGGATTTCTCCCGGTATGTCATCTGACTTCGTTTCGCCTACTAACGGATTTAAGAAAAGACCATCAACGGTTTCTAGTGCAGATTTTTGAATATATTCATGGGCCCGGTGAACAGGATTTCGAGTTTGAAATCCAACGACGGTTTTCCAGCCCAATTGTTGAAACGTTTGTCTTGTGTCAATCGGGTCTAGAAAGTAATCCTCAAACTCAATTTTTTTAGGTCTTTTTGTAAGTATGATTGGACCTCCAATATATACTTCTGGCCGCTCAAGAAGTTTTTTAACCCCCGGATGAACATTCTCAATTGTTCGGTAAACCATCTCTGCTTCTACTCTTTTATCAGGTAGATAGATTTCCATTACCTCCATCACACCATAGACAGTGCCTTGATGAATTAAATTAATGGTTTCTCCAATATTCAATTCCATTGCTTTTAATCGGTCAATCGCCAGTGTAATTGGTAGCGACCAAGGAAGTCCATTTGAGAGCCTCATATTTTGGACGACAGAGTCATAGTCGGCTTTTACCATAAAACCCTCGAGCGGACTGTAGGCTCCATTTGCAATTAGCTCCAGATCACTTAAAGCCATTTTATCTAGTTCTACACTATGATTGGATAAATCGATTGGAGTGTTCAGATCGATACGATTTACCAATGTACCGCCATGCGGTATACTTACAACCACTTATTTTCCCTCCCTAGCTCTTTCACAGTTATTTGCGCATTTGGAAGATTTATCGGCGAATCATAACAGTTTATTTGTGAATTATAACCATTTATATGCGAATCACTGTTTGCGTTTCCATCCTAACACTCCTACGATGGATGAAGTCCGCACTCTGTTTTCGAAGTCCCTGTCCAGCGCCCGGATCGTGAATCACTATCGTCCGATACAGGCTGAGTACATGGGAAACAGCCAATACTCGGATAGCCTTGATCATGTAGAGGATTATATGGAAGGTTGTTAAGCTGGATATAGGTTAAAACATCTTCCCACGTCCAATGGATAAGGGGGCAAATCTTGATATTTTTAAACTTTTCATCCTTATTAATGTACTGAGTTTGGCTTCTTGTAGGAGATTGTTCTCGTCTTAGTCCAGAAATCCATGCTGTTACATCTTTTAACGATTCTTTTAGTGGGAGTACTTTTCGTATGTGGCAGCAAAGGTTGGGATTATGAGTCCAAAGCGCTTCTCCATGTTCTTTTGCTTGTTCTTTTAATGATAGCTTTGGTTTCACCATGTTGATATCCAAGGAAGGGTAGCGTTTTTTTATTTTATCAATTAATTCATAGGTTTCCGGAAAATGAAGTCCAGTATCGAGGAAAATAATTTTCGCTGTTTTATTCACCTTAGAAATTAAGTCAATTAACACAATGCCTTCCGCTCCAAAACTACAGGCATAAACGATTTCATTCCCATATTCTTGATAGGCCCACTTTAATACGTCAAAATAATCTGGCTGAGAATCTAAAAATGTATCAAGCCTATTTTCATCCCAATTTTCATATGTTAGTATGTCAGTCATTTTTCACCCCTCCTTTTCGTTATCATTAAATGATAACGTTATACAGGAATTATTTTTTACAGTAATTTTATTCATTTCATTGATATGACCATGGTGTTTATAGGAAAGAAGAGCACGAATCCATGATCCATGACCAAACACTAAAATATTGTGAAAATCATGATATTTATCTAGAAAAAGAACAATCCGTTCTTCAAAGCTTTTTAAACTTTCGCCTAAAATGAGTTCACTGGGTTTTTCAATCCATGCACGGTTATTGTGGTCCACCAATTTATCCTTTGGTAATCCTTCAAATGAACCGAAATCTAGTTCATCGAGCAATCCCTCCACCTCAGGAACATAACCATAAAGCTGTGCAGTTTGATGTGTCCGTTTCAGCGTACTCGCCAAAACGAGATCAAAGGGTGCAAGTTTTTTTAAAAGCAATCGATTTTCAGTAATGCCTATTTGAAAGTCCTTGGTTAGCTGCGAAATTTCAATATCTTTTCTTCCCTGAAGCCATGTTTTTTTATTCCACTCAGTTGGCAAATGTCTGATTAAAGTAAGTTGCATTCAACATCCTCCAAATAAAACGTTTCACTCCTTAAGCCAAGGCGTTGTGCCTCAAGGATTAACACATCGATAATTTTTACATTTCCCAAGTTAACATTTGGTCCAATTTCCTTAATAAAATACATTTGGTGCTTTGAAGAAGGTGCTTCAAAAATGATCTTGTTCGGATCGATATCTTGAAGTAATTCTTGAATTAAGTCAGTTTTAATCGTTCCACATTTTTCATAAATACCAGAGGTCCCTGAATCTCTTCCCTCCGTAATAACATATTTGCAGCCAGCATTTAGTAAAAGATTGATTTCCTCTCTCCATTCGGAAATTGGCATTTCCTTATCTGCATCCTTTGACCCCACCTCTGCAATTACTTGAAATTCATCCTTCAATTCAGAGATGATTTGGAGGCGTTCCCGAAGCGGAATCTCTAAGGTACCATTCGATACCTCAATCCATTCAATTCCCAGATTGCGTAAGTACGAAAGATATTCAGGAATTTTATTTTGAAAGTAACTTTTTTCAAATAATGTTCCCCCGCAATAGGGCTTTACATTGTATTCCTGATAAAGCTGAACCTTCTTATTTATATTAGGCGTTACATACGCTGAACCAATCCCTAGTTTTGCGATATCGATAATATGACTGTAATCAGCTAAAATATTTTTTAATTCTCCCAGTGGGGTTCCAAAATCGACAACCGAGGTCAAACCAAAAGTTCGATTACCGGATGTCCTTTTTGGCAAGGATAGAAAATCCATAGGGAAAACGCCTCCTCTTTTTTTCTAGGATAGATTATTCACTAATTGGGTGAATGTGTAAATAATGGGCTGATTTCCTCGAAATATAGGCATTTGCCACCTGAATAAACATACGTCTCCTTTCAAACAATAAAAAAAGCTTCAATCTAATAGTTAGGGGTGTACATCCATTGCCTAAAAAAAAACATAAAGGCATGACAATATTTGCAATAGGTTCAATCCCGCTAATCCTGGTTTTGGGTAATTCGATGTTGATTCCAATTCTTCCAAAAATGAAGTCAGTTCTCGATATTTCACAATTTAAAGTTAGTTTAATTATTTCTGCTTTTTCAATTGCTGCGGCCATCTCTATTCCTGTGCTTGGCTATTTATCAGATCGTTTTTCACGAAAAGCAATCATTATACCTTCACTTATTTTATATGGAAGTGGAGGGTTACTTGCGGGCACAGCCGCGGCTTGGTTTTCAAATGCTTATCTCTGGATTATGGCGGGAAGAATCATGCAGGGAATTGGTGCAGCCGGAACTGCTCCAATTGCAATGGCCTTAACAGGGGATTTGTTTAAAGGCAGCGAACAAAGCAAAGTGCTTGGATTAGTAGAGGCCTCGAATGGTTTGG
Source organism: Neobacillus cucumis (assembly GCF_016107705.1). The sequence continues at coordinate 143,699 of NZ_JAEHGC010000002.1, read as the reverse complement.
GAAAGGTCATTAGTCCAATAATTGGTTCTCTCTTAGCTCTTCTCTTTTGGTACGCAGCATTTTTTGCCTTTCCGGTTTTTTGTTTCATTTCTGTCCTTTTGACCATATTTTTTATTAAAGAAAAGAAAAAGGAAAAAGAGCCTCCTTCTCTTGGCAAATATGTAAAAGGGCTTATTTCTGTATTTAAAACAGAGGGACGCTGGCTGTTTGCTGCTTATTTAACTGGAGCAGTGTGCTTATTCACTTTATTTGGAATTTTATTTTACATTTCCGATATTCTTGAAAAAGATCATCACATCGATGGTGTCTTAAAAGGAGGAATTCTTGCGATTCCACTTTTATTCATGACGACAACTTCTTACATAACAGGCAGTAAAATCGGAAAAAAAATGAAATTAATGAAAACGCTGATTATCTTAGGACTTTTGTTAATGACTTCTTCTTTCGCATCGCTGATTTTTTTAAAAAAACTAATTCCATTCTTTGCTGTTTTAGTGATCAGCAGTATTGGAACAGGACTAGTACTCCCTTGTATTAACAGTTTTATAACTGGGGCGGTTCCGACTGATCGCAGAGGCTTTGTCACATCCTTATATGGTTCCGTTAGATTTTTAGGTGTTGCAATTGGCCCACCGATCTTTGGTACGTTAATGGCTTGGTCCCGTACAGGAATGCTTCTGATTACCGCTGGATTAACCTTAATCTGTGCATTTCTTTGCATGGTGTTAATTCATGTAGCGAAGAAAGAACCATCGAAGGAAAGCGACACATTGTTTGAAAAATTACAATTTACTTAAAGCGAAAGTACCTTCGAAGGGCGCTGGAGCTAAACGATTAAAAAAGGATGAGATTTAATTGCAAATTTATTTTTCACCTGAAGTAATTACTCCGCAATTTCAAGTATTAAATGTGGTTGATTCCGCAAATAAAGCCGTTGGAAATGTAGCCTTTCTCTTTGACGAAAAAAAGCTCTATGTATATGGAATCTTGGAGGAAGAAGGAGTTGCCGCTGACTTTAAGGATTTAGTTACTCCTTATTTAAAGGGATTGGTAAAAGCAAAGCATGGTTTAGACATTTTCTCATGCTTGTATGTTGGTTGTAAAAAAATTAAGTTAAACGAGGAAGAACAAAAATAAACCTTTTTACTTATGGGGCTTAACCTGGTTCGTACTAGATTAAGCCCCTTTTTATTTTTACCAACAAAGGTTTGTAACAAGGCATTTATCCACTTCATAATTTAGGGATAAATAATAGATTTAAATAATTTGGAGTGTTTGCCTTATGAGTATCGGCATTATAGTGATGGGGCTTTTTATTGGCATTTTGGTCGGGCTTACAGGAGTAGGCGGCGCTGCATTACTCACACCTGTCCTGGTTTTATTAGGGTTCAATCCAGCAATTGCAGTTGGAACGGACCTTGCCTATAATTCCATAACGAAATTTTTCGGATCTGTTCAGCATTGGCGGCAAAAGACGATTAACCTTAGGCTTGTGAAGTACCTCGCCATTGGCAGTATTCCAAGTACAATCATTGCTGTAGGGACTCTTCATCTTTTCGATGCCTTTTTTCATAATCAAGAACTTGTTATTAAACATGCTTTGGGTTATGTGTTAATATTGGTTGCATTGACCACCCTGATTAAAACCTTTATCAAGGAAAAATTCGAATGGAATCCCTTTCAAATAAAACCCTTGGAGGAAAAACGTGCTTTGACCATTGCAATCGGAGCAATACTTGGTTTTATTGTCGGGCTAACTTCGATTGGGTCGGGCTCATTATTTGCCTTGGCGATGCTTTATTTGTATAAAATGACTCCTTCTGAATTAGTTGGAACGGATATTGCTCACGCTTTTTTATTGGTCACTGCCGCTGGCTTAATGCATGCAGGGATCGGGAATGTCGATTATTCATTGATGTTTAATCTTTTGCTTGGTTCCATCCCAGGAGTTCTTTTAGGGAGCACCTTATCCTCAAAATTCCCTGCGAAACCATTACGGACGGTCATGGCATTGATTATCTTATTTAGTGGATTTAAGTTGATTTAAAAACACGGCTGCAACCAGCCGTTTTTCTTTTGAGCTTAAAAACATTTTTTTGACCTGTCCTTCTTTTGAAGAATACGACATATACTTTTTTAGATATATTTTTTCTTCGGGAGGCAAAAATGTTTATTTTTCTTGAAAAAGCCGTATTAGGAATGGCATTATTAAGAGTTCTTTCAGGCAGCATCGAAATATTTGCCGCCATTTTAATGATCAAATTTAACTCCGTTGAAAAAGCCTTAATGGTGAATAGTTCTCTTGCACTTGTGGGACCCATTATCTTAATTCTTACCACCACCATTGGCGTTTTAGGAATGGTTGGAAACATTTCGCTTTATAAAATTGCATGGATATTCCTGGGGGTTTGTTTTATTTTAATCGGAGCAATGAAGGGATAATGAAAGGTTATTTAATTTCTCCACAAGTTGCCTGGCAACTACTGAGCGTCTTAGCATATACTCAAATTGGACTTTCACCAATTAGCAATTAACTGCTTGCTGGGCACGCAACAAAAAAAGACCCTGTTTCGAACAGGGTTTCAGCATATTTTACTTTTTGCTAATAGCTAAAATTCTACAAACAGTCTCTGCTGCATGAGCCAAATTTTCGTAACCGGATTCTAAGGCTTTTTCCAGGCTTGTTACTCCCTTTAAAATTCCTACAATGGAGGTAAATCCATGCTCATATAGCACATCGGCCCCATCACCTATTTTTCCGGCAAAAGCAATAACCGGGACTTCATATTTTTTTGCAGTGTCAGCGACACCATATGGAGTCTTTCCAAACAGGGTCTGACCATCAATACTACCTTCGCCGGTAAAAACAAAATCGGCATCCTTTATCTCTTCCTCAAGCCCGGTATATTCGATCACAAGGTCTACACCTTTTTTTAACTCGGCCTGAAGAAAGGCCAGTAAACCTGCCCCAAGTCCACCCGCAGCACCAGCCCCTTCAACGCAGTCAATATCTATCCCAAATTGCTCTTTAATCTTTTCTGCATAGTGCTTCAGATTTTGATCCAAATAGGTGACCATTTCTGGACTAGCTCCTTTTTGCGGTCCAAAGATATAGGATGCACCCAGCTCACCTGTCAATGGATTGTTCACATCACAGGCTACATCAATTTTTACGTTTTTAATGCGCTGATCTAATCCGCTTAAATCAATTAACTGAAGATCCTCTAATCCCCCACCGCCGAACGGGAGCTCTTCACCTTTTACATCTTTAAAGGATGCACCAAGGGCTTGAAGCATTCCGATTCCGCCATCATTTGTTGCACTTCCGCCAATCCCTAATAAAATTCGCGTAACCCCTTGATCGAGTGCATGTCTAATGAGTTCACCTGTACCATAGCTCGTTGTATGTAATGGATTCCGCTCCTCCAAACCCACTAAATGAATACCGCTGGCACTGGCCATTTCAATGACTGCCGTTTTTCCATCACCTAATAATCCATAACCGGCGGTCACTTTCCGGCCGAGCGGCCCGGTCACTTCCACTTTGAGCAGTTTCCCATTTTTATAGCTGACAAGGGAATCCACTGTTCCCTCACCTCCATCCGCCATCGGAACAATCATGCACTCAGCATCAGGAAAAACCTTAAGAATCCCCTCTTTCATAGCAAGGGCAGCATTTTTTGCCGTGATACTTTCCTTAAAGGAATCAGGTGCCAATACAAATTTCATCGATATCGATCCTTTTCACCTTTTCATTCTATTATATAAAAAAATAGAGCAGGCCTGCCACCCACTCCTTCTACGTTTATTAATGTAACTCAACAAGTTCACTTCTTCTCTGACGACTTTTTCTGCCATGTAAGAAATAATATAAGAAGATACAAGCAAAAACAACGATACCGACACTAAAATACAGACCCCGGTAGCCAATTAAAGGAACGAAAAAGCCAAGAATGAAAGGCCCAATTCCAACTCCGCCATCAACAAAAATGAAAAAAGTCGAAGTTGCCAGCCCCATCCGATTTTTTGGCGATACTTTGATGGAAATCGCTTGGGCACTTGACGAGAATGTTGCATATCCAAGACCGACTAAGGCACCAACAACTAAAAGCATGATCCCTTGATGAACCTGGCTAAGCAAAATTAAAGCAACAGCGAAGAATAAAAAGGATGGATACATCACAAAGTTTTCGCCTTTTTGATCAAACCATTTGCCGGTAAATGGTCTTGAAATCAGAGTGAAAACAGCGTAAACAATAAAGAAGAAACTTCCAACATCTACTAAATTGATTTCTTTTGCATAGGAAGTTAAGAATGTAAGGATACTTGAGTACCCAAATCCCACCAATGCACCGATAATCGAAATCGGTATGGCTTTTACTTCAAAGAAATGATGAAACGAAAACCCCTTCATTTTGGCCAATTGTTCCTGCGATAGTTCGATTTTTGGAACATTTAAAAAGAATATCGCAACAAAACTCATGACTAAAAAAATAAGACAAACAATAAAATTCATATTAAAACTTGAATGCTGCATAAGGAACATCCCTAAGAAAGGCCCAATCGCTGCAGCAAGCGTTACACTTAATGCATAATAACCAGTGCCTTCACCGCGTCTTGCATTTGGAATAATTTTCGCAACGATCGTTCCCGTTGCTGTGGAAGCAACCCCCATTGCGGCACCATTCAAGAAACGATTCACAAGAAGAAAAGTAAGACTGTTTACTGCAAAATATAATAATGTGGTAAGTAAGAATAAGATAAAGCCAATGTATAACATCTTTTTCCAGCCGACACGGTCGATTGATCTTCCTGAGAATAAGCGTGCAATCAGTGTGCCTACTACAAATATTCCTGAAGCAAGCCCTGCTTGACTTGGAGATGCATGAAATTTCTCTGAAGCAAATATGGTGATGGTTACCATTAATAAATAAAACGTAAAGTAAAGGAAAAAGTTTGCTGCTGAGACAATTAAAAAATCCTTTGTCCATAATTTTGGTTTATTCATCTTTTCTACCTTCTTTAAGAATGTTTTTTCTAAACTTTGGGAGTACTTGAAATGCGGCGTTTTGTTCCTCTTTCGGAATCCCGCTCATGACACTGTACTCGAGCTCGGTTATTTTCTGTCTTATAGTCTGGTAAAGGTCTTCCCCTAATTCTGTCAGCTGGACCACTTTCTCACGCTTATCTTTCCCAGGGATGACTTTTAAAATGAGCTTCTCCTCTAAACGCTTAACAGCCCTTGTGATCGTAGGCTTTTCAACATTGTAATAATTGGAAATATCAACAAGCGACGATTGCCCGTTTTTTTTAACGTACCAAATAACCTGCCATAAGGAGTAGGATAATTCAAATTTCCCCAGTAACTCATTTAGTTTGCTTATAAGTGGTCGATAAACAGATAAATACTCTTGAAAAAAACCTTGCATTTCAAATCCTCCTCTTACCGTAAAAACAGTTACCTTAGGTAACTACTAACGAGTAATTACTATACTCTTTTTTTAAAAATTGTCAAATCGTAACACTAATCTTTCCCATTAAGAAAAAAAGCACCATCACGGCGCTATTATCTCAAATTTGAATATTTATTTACGATATTTTTATTGTCTCCCATTTGATTGTATTTCCCTGAATCCATTTTCGAATTCTTGTCCTTCCATTGATCATAGGTCATACCGTAAGATCTCTCATCGTTTAAATATTTTATATAATCATTTCCATACGGATATAACATATAATCACCCCCTTGTTATCAATGTATGCGCTTTCATATAAATGTGACCAAAAAAAACGCCACTTCTTTTGTGACGTTTTAACTCATTTATTTTCCTGCCCATGCATTTCTCTTTATTGGTCTGTTTAACATATTTCCTTTTCTATAAGCCATACCCATAGCTGTTAATAGTAATAGCCCTGTAACAACAAATACAATTTGAACGGGAAAAATCCCACCAATAAAACCGCCAATCATTGGACCAATCATCCCGCCAATTTGATTGGCGGTTTGGTTTAATCCAAAGGCTCTTCCCCTGAAATCGTCTGGTGTTGATTTTACGACAAGCCCATTTAACGCTGGAAAGACTGCACAGAAAAACACACCATAAACAAAACGGATGACTGAAAATCCCCAAATTTCTCCGAAAAGGATTTGCGCCAATGTTCCAACTCCACCCCCGAGCAGTCCTATGACAAGCACTTTTTGGAAGCCAACTTTGTCCGCCCATCTTCCCCAATAGGGAGCAAACAGGGCACTGGCAATCCCCGGAAGCGAGAATACGATACCTGCTAGTAATGAAGCATCTTCAGAAGAGCTCCCTAATTTCACAATATATAATGGGAGAACCGGTTCAATCGTCATGACCGAACAGCTTGTAACAACGGTTAAGGTGAGAACCATCATTAACGTCCGATTAGTCCATGCCACCTTGAAATCATTTTTAACGGATCCCTTCTCTTTACTTGGAGTAAAGTTTTCTTCTTTCACCCAGAAAATAATAAGGAAAGTCGCAATAAAGACGAAGATTCCGGCGCTAGCAAAAGCTAAGCGATTTCCGAAGAGATGAGCAATTCCACCTCCGAGTAATGGTCCAAGAATCCCTCCTGAAGCAGTAGCGGTAGAGATTAAAGAAAGGGCATACCCAATTTTTTCATTTGGAGTATTGGTCCCAATTAATGCGATAGAGCCGGGAATAAATCCGCTCAATAATCCCTGCATTATTCTTAATGCTAAGATCTCATAAGGATTCGTTACGAAGGCCATTAATGTATAAATGACAAAAAGAACAAATCCTGCCCGAATAATCATTGGCTTTCTTCCGTATCGATCCGCTACCCTTCCCCAGAAAGGCGAAGCGATTGCGCCGGCAAAGAATGCAGAACTAAAAAGCAGCCCTGACCACATTTCTGTATGTTGATGAACGCCTATTTGCAGTAGAAAAAGGGGCAAAAAAGGGATGACCATCGAAAAGCTGGCTGATGTAAAGAAACAGCCAATCCAAAGCACCCATAAATTCCGTTTCCAGGTTTCCATTTTAATCGCACTCCCACTACTTCCTTTGAATGACAAAGATGGAATCCACCTTACATCCGATCGGTTTGATATTGCCATCATAACACAGAGTGGTTTTATTTTCATTCCCGAAATATTAGGGGGTGAAAATTAAGGATAAAAGACCAGGAAACATTCCTATGATAGAGTTTGATAGAAAATTTCCTTTTAAATAATATAGCAACTTCTGATACTTTTTAATCTTGAATTCTTACTACATCTATTGTTAACTTAATTATATTGATTATGGCAAATGTCTCATTAGATAGCTTGTATAGGAGTGATTTATATGAATTCGTCACAGCCAAATATATTAGTATTTGACCCCCACCACGCTGAAGAATATGCGAACCGCGTACGTGAATTTGGTTTTAAAGCTGTGAAGGCAGCAGCAACTTACGAGGAAGCAGAAAGGTTTTTACCCGGTACAGAGATTATCTTAGGCTGGAAGTTCCCTACCGAACTCCTCCGTACACCAAATGCCTTATCTGTCCGTTGGTTTCAATCAATGGGCGCAGGGGTGAATGATTTAGTGGCCGATCCATCTATCACTGATGACATCCTCCTTACCAGAATTGTCGACCAGTTTGGCACATATATTTCTGAATATGTTTTTGCCTTTCTTCTCCATATTGTTAAGGACATTCCGCGAATGAGACAAGCACAAACAGAACGAAACTGGGATTCCTTTATTTCTGACTCCCTTGCCGGAAAAACCATCGGAGTAGCCGGATTGGGATCGATCGGGGCTGAAACCGTCCGTAAAGCTAAAGTATTTGACATGAAAGTACACGGATTAAGTTTTAGCGGGAGGAATGCCGAAATCGTGGACCAACATTTTACTGCAAACCAATGGAAAGATTTTGTTAAAGATCTTGATTACCTTGTCCTTACGCTTCCTTTAACAGATAAAACCTACCATGTTATAAATCGTGAGATCCTTTTCGCGATGAAACCTGATAGCTGTATTGTAAATGTGGGCCGAGGTGCTTTGATCGCTGAAAATGATTTACAATCCGTTCTTGAGGAAGGGCATCTGAAAGCAGCTATTCTTGACGTTTTTGAAACAGAGCCACTGCCAAAGAATCATCATTTTTACTCGATGCCAAATGTCTATGTCACTTCTCATTTGTCCGGACCTAGCACTATTGAAGGTGTGACTCAATTTTTTGTGGATAATGTGGAAAAATATTTAAATGGGCAAACTTTACACGGAATAGTGGATCGAAAACGCGGATATTAAAAAGGGTCTCCCCCCTAGATTGGGGTAGACCCTTTGTTTAATTCAAAAATTTAAATGCGGCATGAACAAAGATGTTAACCGCCATTTCCAATGATTCTTCATCGATCGTAAAACGTGGATGGTGATGGGGATGGACAATTCCTTTTTCAGCATTCCCTGCCCCTATATAGAAAAACGCTCCGGGTGCTTTTTGCTGGAAAGCGGAAAAATCTTCTCCGCCCATATCCGGTTTAATTGACGCTAAAGCCTCTTCCCCGAACAGCTCAAGAACAGTTTCCTCTATTCCCCTTGTAACAGCTTCATCATTTACAACAGGGCGGTAGCCGTAATTGTAGGAAAAATCATAGTCAGCACCGTGTGCCTGCGTAATCCCCTTTATGATTCGTTCCATTAGAGGCGGGATGGATTCACGCAGTTTAGCATCAAAGCTGCGGACCGTCCCGCCGATTTCTACAGTATTCGGAATCACATTATGAGCGGTTCCCCCCATGATTTTCGTAACCGAAACAACAAGATTATCGAGTGGATCTGTGTTTCTAGAAACAATATGCTGCAAGTTGCCAACTACTTGTGTAGCAATTGCAATCGCATCAACAGTATGATGCGGCTCAGCGGCATGTCCACCGGCCCCTTTTATTGTAATATCAAAGGTATCTGGCGCAGCCTGCATTTTACCATAAACAATCCCAACCTTGCCTACTTCAATCGGCGACCAAAGATGGGTTCCTATTACGAGGTCAACACCCTCCATTACCCCTGCATCCACCATTTCCTCGGCGCCGCCCGGAAACATTTCTTCCCCATGCTGAAAGAGGAAACGAACCTCCCCTTGGATGCGGTCCTTCATACCCGAAAGTATCTTTGCAGTCCCAAGTAAAATCGCCGTGTGTCCATCATGCCCGCAGGCGTGCATCACCCCGGGAGTACTAGATGCAAATTCAAACGTGTTTTCTTCTTGAATCGGCAAGGCATCCATATCAGCTCGGATTGCAAGGACCTTACCAGGCTGTGAACCGATAAGGCGAGCCATCACACTTGTCTTTGTCGGTCGGGAAAGCTCCAAGTTCCCAAAGGATTCGAGTGTTTCGTGCACAAATTGTGCCGTTTTTTCTTCCTGAAATGATAATTCAGGGTTTTGATGGAGATATCTCCTCCACCCTATTACCTCGTATTTTAGTTGGTTTACTTCATTTTTAAAGGTATTAAGCAGCATCTAATGGACCTCCGCATGATAAAAAAATAAATTGTTAAGAAAATTCATAACTATCACTCTTTCATTATACGTTAACATATGAGAAAACTATATAGATTCGAGAAGTCAAAAAAACGGTCACCACATGAAGAATGGGTGACCGTTAATTCATCAAAAATCATACTAAATTTTTATTCAGGCTATTTTTCCGAAGTGCCTGTTTATCACGAATTCTTGTTAGTCGTTTCGTTTTTTGCTTTTCATACAAATAGTAGACTATGAAGTAAGAGATAATCCCAAGAACGATACCAAAAATGGTCATTCCAATTAAAACATGGACTCCCCCGTGGAGGATACTAATAATGACACTAAAATCGCCATGCAGTAGTTTTTCAAATGAAAATGGTGTACTTTGTCCAATCTGAACCTTCAATGGAAAGACCGCTTTCCCGAGTTTTTTTGCAAAAGGTAACAGGATCACAGGCAGAAAGGTTAGTTTGCCAATAACATTTCCAATGATTGCAGCAGGAAAGGATCCTTTGGCCAGACGGACAATCGGGATAAATAATATATAGATAAGTGAAGCAGATGATATCACCAACATTTCCAAACCAAAGCCAATCGCAAAACCTAATGACACTTTTTTGGCCCCGCCAGGAGAACGAAACAGTTTTAAAAAATTCAACCTAAACGCACGTCCGATTCGTTGAAAAAAATTATATTTCTTTTGCCTTATGTTCATATGAAAAACCTCCTTTGTTGCAGGCCAATTTACAAAAATCACAAAAATAATAACTTTGTATTAATTATAATCAATTTTCGAGTCAGATTGTCACTATTTTTATATTTTTTAGACAGGAAATTTAATACTTCTTTGGGTTTCAACAACAATCGATCAAATTTTACTTAAAAAATTAAAATAGCCTCATAAAACCCAGTAGAAAAGACCGTTCTTTTTTTGAACGGTCCTCACCAAACTAAAATAAAATCGAAGATAAATACACCACTGTCGTGACGGTAAGCATGCTAAATACCGTAGACATCAAGACCACCTGTGCCGCATATTCCGGATGATTTCCATATTCTAAGGCGAAAAGTGCGCTGTTTCTTGATGTAGGAAAAGAGCTAGCGATAAATAAAGCCTGCGCTGTAGTGCCGTCCAACTTTAAAATAATAATAATGAGGAATGCAATAACTGGAGAAAGGACTAGGCGGCCAAGCAAACTTAGGACTAGCGGCAGCGAGAACCGGCTAAATTTCAAGTAGGCACTTTGTGCCCCAAGTGTTATAAGCGCTACTGCAATAAAAGCATTAGATGTATTTTTAACAGGCGACCATAAAAATTCAGGAATTTTTATACGAAACGTATGGAGCAGAAGACCTAATAAAAAAGCATAGATCACCGGATTTTTCAAAAATTCTTTGATTGCTTTTACTTTGCTGTTATCAACGGAAACAGAATTTAGCAACCCATAGGTATAGGTTAACAAATTTTGAAAAATCATTACCACAATCTGAATGGATGCCCCTAATGGGTTCTGGTGGAACACCAATTGGCTGACAGGCAGCCCAAAATTCCCGGAATTATTTAAGACAATACTGTTTTTAAAAGTGGATGATAAACCGTTATCATATTTTGCCACTATACCAATGAATGAACTAATCATCATCAAACTAACTGCTTGTAAACTTAAGAATCCAAGAATATGCAGCAATGTTTCTCCGCCCACATTATTTTGATAAATATTTGTAAAGCTTACAGCGGGCATTAAAAAATAAGTGTTTAATTTAGATAAGGTATTCATATCAAAATGAAATTTTCGGTGCAGAAATACACCAGCTCCAATTAAGATGAATACTGGCAAAACAACATTTAATAAGATTTGAAATAATATATACATAATATACTCCTATTTAAAAATCCAAAAAGCCCCTATGAAGGAGCTCTTATGAGAAACATTTAGAATGGTATAATCGTTAAAACGAGGGCAACCATAATCATGACCACTGTGGAACCACAACCCCATTTTAAGAAGGATCGCTGCAAGTCTCCGAAATCCGCACCAACCATCCCTACTAGTAAATAAGTAGAAGGAACGAGCGGACTTAAAAGATGGACTGGTAATCCTAATAATGAGGCTCGTCCAATCATCGCCGGGTCAATTCCAAATCCGCTTGCTGCTTTTGCCAATAAAGGCAATACTCCGTAGTAAAAGGCATCATTTGACATAAAGAAGGTAAATGGTGCACTAATAATGGCTGTAATTAGCGCAAAGTGTGAACCAAGTGCATCAGGAATATGAGAAATCATGCTACTTGCCATGGCATCGACCATTTTCGTTCCTGTAAGAATTCCTGTAAAAATACCAGCTGCAAAAACCATTGAAACTACAGATAATGCATTATCAGCATAGTGCATGATTCGTTCTTTTTGTTCTTTTAAATTCGGATAATTAATTGTGATTGCAATTGCAAAACCAATCATAAACAGAACAGTAGTCGGAAGGACTTCTTGAATTAAAGCATATAAAAGTACAATCGTAAGAAGGTAGTTTACTAGAATTAATTTTGGACGTTTGAGGTAAGCATCCTCAGTTGTAGCCGCCATTTGCGCCATTGTGCTATAATCAATTTCCAATACTCCTATCCGTTTACGCTCTTTTCTTCCAAGGCAATATGCCATAAACAATACAAACAACACTCCACCAATCATACTTGGAATGACTGGAGTAAATACATCTCCCATTTCAAGATGTAATGCCGTCATAACCCTGGCAGTAGGACCTCCCCATGGAAGCAGGTTCATTACTCCGGAAGCTGATACTGCAATCCCCGCTAAGACTAATGGTTTCATCCCAATTCGTTTGTACAATGGGAGCATCGCGGAAATGGTAATCATATAAGTGGTTGTTCCATCTCCATCAAGGGAGATTAATAGTGCAAGTACAGCTGTACCTATTGCTATTTTTACTGGGTCACCTTTTACTACTTTTAAGATTTTTTGAATAATCGGATCGAATACTCCTGCATCAATCATAATTCCGAAGAAGAGAATGGCAAATAAAATCATAATTCCTGTTGGTGCCACACTCTTGATCCCTTCTAATGCCATTGGCCCCATATCCTTGCCGAACCCGCCGATTAAAGCAAAGGCTACTGGAACGACCATGAGGGCAATCATGGCTGAAAGACGTTTTGTCATAATTAAAACCATGAAAATAATAATCATTAAAAATCCTAAAGTTGCTAACATTGTCTTCACCCCTTTTGTTTGTAAATTAATAATAATCAAAATTTTATATAGTGAAAACGTTTCCAAAATAATGTTAATATCGTAAATTAATTTGTATTTTGTACATATTGTTCACGAGAGGAGGATTTTTCCAGTTTGAGATTCTAAAAAAAATAAAGGACTGCTTTTCGGCAATCCTCCTCAAACTGGATAATATTTCCTCTCTGGTCTTCCTACAATTCCATAAACCACTTCTGCCTTCACCTCTTTGATAGCGGATAAATATTCTAAATAGCGGCGAGCCGTGATCCTTGATGCACCGATTTCCTGTCCGACTTCTTCTGCAGATAGTCCTTCATTTTTGGAACGAATAACTGCTTTCACTTTTCCAAGCGTAATATCGTCAATTCCTTTAGGCAATCCGGCACTTTTTCCTGTCCTCTCCTGTTTTCCTTTTCCAAATAAAAGGTCTACATAATTTTGATTCACCTCTTGTTTGGACATTAACAGGGAGTGTTTTTGAATATATTCCAAAATTACCTCATCAAATCGTTCCCGGTTAACCGGTTTAATTAAATAATTCTCTACTCCATAACTTAAAGCTTTTTCAAGGAAAACTTTATCAGTTGCAGCTGTAATCATGATAATCCCCATCTTAGGGAAGCTCTCACGAATGATAGGCAGGAGTTCAGCTCCAAGCATGTCCGGCATGTACACGTCTAAAAGTAGTAAATCAGGCTGTTCTTTTTTTAGTATTTGCAAGGTTTGATCCCCGTTCAAGGCTTTACCAACTACTTCAATTTCCTTGAATTTCTGTAAAAATTTCTCGTGAATATCTGCAATTCGAAAATCGTCTTCCGTAATCACTACCTTGATCTTATTCAAGTCTTCTCCCCCTCTCGTTTTTTTTAGGAAGATACACAGTAAAAACAGTTCCACTCCCTGGACTGCTTTGTACCTCAATCATTCCACCCATTTCTATTACAGCATTTTCTGCATTTGATAGACCAAATCCTCTCGACTCGGTCCCTTCTTTCGTGGTATAACCCTTTTGAAAGAGAAGCGGTATTTCATTTTCTTTAATTCCCTTCCCATTATCTGAAATTTCAAAGATAATGTCACTACCAATATCCGTTGCGAAAAATTTGACGGTAGGAAATTCTAACCCATATACGGCCTCAAAGGCATTATCGAATAAATTTCCAAGGATAACAATGAGGTTGGAAAGTTTTATATGGGGCGGTAAGTTTTCCAAATAACTATCAGAAGCAATTTCAAACTGAATCTTCTTTTCCGATGCTTTTCCCAGCTTTCCTAAGAGAATAGCCTGGATTTTTGTATCTTTAATCTGGTTAAAAACAACAGAATTTTGAAATTGCAGTGCCTGTGTTTCCAATTGAATCATTTCAATCGCCTGTTGACATTCCCCCAGCTGAAGCAGGCCAAGTAGCACGTATAATTTATTGGTAAATTCATGTGTCTGCGCACGAAGGTCTTCAGAATAACTTTTAACCTCCGATATAGTGTTTAACATTTGCTCAATTTCAGTTTTATCCCGAAACGATGCAACCACTCCAGTTATTTCATGTTGATTGAAAAGGGGTGTGCAGTTTACAATCACTGTTCGGTCCTTCCAGACCATTTCTTTATCAATTTGAGGTGTTCCTGTTTCTAAAACTTCATATAAATAGTCTGAAGGAAATAGTCCATCCACCTTCAGAAGTCTTACTGAACCATGAATATTTAGGAGTTTTTTGGCCGGTTGATTCATCATCGTGATGAACCCCTTTTGATTGATTGCCAAAATCCCTTCTTTCACCGCATGCAATACTGCGTTTTTTTCTTTATAAAGCCAGGCAATTTCATAGGGTTCAAGCCCCATTGTATCCTTACGAATATTCCGCCCTAGTAAAATGCTGGCAATTAACGAGATGATGAGAGCGAAAACTGCGACATACAGTACCTTGATCACGTTTTTCATGATTTGCTGATGGATATCCTCTAGCAAAAATCCTACAGAAACAATCCCAATGATTTCACCTTTTTGATTAAATATAGGTGACTTTCCCCTGATAGATGGACCAAGTGACCCCTTTGCCGTGGATACATAATATTCTCCCTTTTGAAGGGCTCTTTCGTTATCTCCGCCCCTCATTTTTTTCCCGAGCTTCGATTTTAGCGGGTGAGAATATCGGTTTCCCTCTTTATTTCCTATTACAACAAATTCAGCACCGGTCTGTTTGCGAATTTTTTCAGCTAGCGGCTCAATGGTTTGCGATGGATTTTTTGATTGAAAAGCCTCGATAATAGTCGGTATAAAGGATACCGTTTTTGAAATTTCCAGTGCCATTCTGCCCCGGTTTTCTTCGATTTGTTTACTTTCCATGTAGCTGTAAAAAGCCGTCAGCAGCACGATTAATAATAATCCCAGTGACAGTACCAGCCCAAAGATTTTCGTCTGCAGTGATATTTTTATTGTGTTCAGGCAGGATCCCCCCTAACAAAAATGCGAATTCTATTCTACATTATAGCGGTATTTTGGGGAGTTTTCCTTTTTGAAAAGTTATTTATACTTATTGATGTTTCGTAGATTTTGTTTTTTATGAACACAATTTCGTTATTTACTGAACATAAAAAGGGATAAATCATATAATAAATAATAGTACCGAGGAATGGAGGAAATTTGAATGCCTTCAGTCATTAATTTAGGAGTATTAAATGTTAACACTCCCCAACAAAACGCCAATGTATCAATCGGTGAATCCATTATTACAGGGATGGATTCCAACAGGAAATTTAATCAAGGTTTTGGTAGTACCTTTGGCTTTTTTAATGTCCTTACACTAAATGTCGCGAATAATTTGGATAACTTGGATGGAATTGATGGAGTAATCTTTGACCAGGATATAAAACCAAATTTTGGTGCAAATATATAAATTTCAAAAGAAAAAAACCTTTCATGAAAGGTTTTTTTCCGCTTTATCAGTTGGAGCTTTATCCATTTTATCACTAGGCTTGTTTTTATTCTGGTCCGCTTGCATAGTAGTTAACGAAGCGCTTGAATGAGATAAATTATTTCGGTCCCCGTGGATGTTTCCTAACCCTTGGCTATGTTTTTTATTGCTTTTAAAATCTTCGATAAAATTATTTCCGATACTAAAACATGACGCCTCACCAATACTCCCGATTTTGATGGTTCCGATATGAACAGATGGAGATAAAAAAGAGGAACCCATCGTTTAATCAGCCTCCCCCTTCTCTTTGTTGTTTACCCATAAATTGTCCATCATTAAATTTTCTTTACCTGACAACGTTCCAATTACTTCAGTAACAGTCTGATCGCTTCGAAATTTTTTAATCATATTCTTTTCCCCTAAAAATACACCAGCAGAATTTTTCATACTTGCTATAGTTACATGATCAAAACGAATATTCATCCGCTAATCCCCTTTTTCCATTTTTATCAGCCTATTCCGTTAATGAGGTAATGACACAAACCACCATTAAAAAAGTGGGCATTTATCACATTATTTACATTCAGGTCATACTGTAAAGCAGAAATGAAAAAATGTGGTGAGAAAATGTTAAAATCTTCACAATTTCAATTTACAGGGAATATTAATGTCCAAACCATGGAGCGGCAGGCAGGAATCTTTATCGCTGAAAAAAATACGGCGGTTGGCTGGAATGCGCATGGGAAGCAAAATAAAGTTTTTGGTGATGTTAGCGGGGAATGTAATATTCTCTTGCATAATATCTCTATTTTGAATGACCCGGATTTTATTGATACGCCGATCGATGACCGGGATATCAATTTTTCATTTGAGACTCCTGGTAATGAAAACGAATCGAATATTAACCTTGATTCTGTTAATGTGACAACGATGCTCAATAATTCCTCCCTGCTTGTTGGGAAAGGTCAGATAAATGGAATAGATGCTAATCAAAAACAAAATGTCTCACACGGTAATACGTATGGAAATATGAATCATATTACTAAAAATTTAAGTATCAATAATGACCCGGATATGATTGATGCAATAATAGATGATCAAGATATCAAAATCGCCAATACCAATTGGGAGTAATCAGAATTTATTTTGAAAACGATACCCTTTTGGAGTTTTCATTATTTTTTGTTCATCATCGGAAGCAGTTTCTACCATTGCTTCCTTTTCGTTTTCTTTCTCTATTTTTTGAATTATGGATTTGGCTAATTCTTCTGTCCCACTAATATTATTACCAATCAATAATTTTCCGCTTAATTCGTCAATTTCAATATTCTCAAGCTGAAAATTAATGTTCTCTAGATGATCAATTTGTACATGTTCAAGGTGGATATTTCCACCTTGTTTTTCTTGTCTTTCTTCCTTTATTTTCTCCTGTTGTTGTTTTTCAAGGAGTTCAATAATTCGATCTAGCTTTGTGAGAATATGAGGCATATGGGGGGATGGCTGTTTTTCTGCCTGTTTTTTTTTAAAAGAAAAAAATTTAAACATCAACTCCCCCCTTGTTGAAAAACTCTTTTTTAAAACTTATGCGGGAGATATAGGATTATTAATAATGGCACCTCAATTAAAATCGTTTGGCCCACTATCTATTTAAGGATCGATTATTGTTTTTCTACGGTACGGTAATAACGCGACAACTCAACCACCATCGCACCCATTCTTTCCTTTTCAGGTGTAATTACTCGATTTATTCCTTCTTCTCTTAAAGCCTCTGCCGTTACCTTTCCAACTGAAACTGCAAGCGCTGAGCCATGAAAAGCAGCCAAAATCTCCTTGCCATAGCCTTTTTCTTTTGCAAAATCAAATAGGGAACGAACTTGGTTTGCCGTTGTAAAACATACAGCATTTAACTTATTTGATATTAGTTCATCGCAAATCGTCACTAGGGTTTCAATCTCGGGTGCAATATGTTGATAAGGAAGCAGTTTGGACACTGTTGCCCCTCTATCCTCAAGAAACTTAGTCAATGCCGGTGCCTTTTCACCATGGAGCTGGAGCATGACCTTTTTTCCCGAGAAATCAAAGCTTTCCAGGGATTGAATTAATCCCTTTGTCGTCCCATCCTCGTCAACGGCAACGGGTTTAACCCCAAGTTCTTTTAATGCTGATAAGGTTTTATATCCTCTTGATGCAGCTTTGGCTTGACGGATGATATGTAAAAACTCCTTTTCAACATCCAATTTTTTAGCCAATTCATATAGAGTGGTTGTGCCCATTCCTGTTGTAAAAATCACCCAATCCGCTCCATCACGAATAAACCTTTGTAAATCCGACTCTACTTCATTCTCAGATAAGAGGACCGTTCCTTGCAATGGCCGAAGTACCGGGATACCTCCTTGTTTTATTATAAGTGTACTGATTTCTTCGATCTTCCTTGATCCAGCTATTGCTATACGCTTCCCCAATAAATCTTTTTCCATCTATATATCCTCTTTTCAACTAGGTATTTAAAGAAATTATATCCAGAAAGGATGCTGTTGACCAAGCAATAAATCCGAAGTATAATACAAACATAAGTTTAATAACCAAACAAATGTTTAAACCTTACAACATCATAGGGAGGCACATACTTTGAAAAAGCGTAAAATTGGAATGGCCTTATCACTTGTACTGGCTGCGGGTACACTATTAGGGGCGTGTGGAAAAAGTAACGAGAACGAAACTGCGAAAGGAAAAACCTTCTCTGTAGCAATGGTTACTGATATCGGTGGTGTCGATGATAAATCCTTTAATCAGTCTTCATGGGAAGGACTTGAAAACTTTGGTAAAAAAAATGGTCTGACAAAAGGTAAAGGCGGCTATGATTACCTTCAATCCCAATCAGATGCCGATTATACAACAAACCTAAATACACTTGTTCGCCAAGGGTATGACCTAGTATATGGGATAGGTTTCTTAATGCCAAATGCCGTAGAAGAAATTGCGAAGCAGCAAAAAAATACTGAATTTGCCATCGTTGATGCTGAGGTTAAACAGCCAAACGTTGCTAGTATTCTTTTTAAAGAGCAAGAGGCAGGATTCCTTGCGGGTATAGCAGCTGCTCTTTCGACAAAATCTAACCATATTGGATTTATTGGAGGGATGAAAATCCCTGTGACCGAACGATTTGAAACTGGTTACTTAGCTGGAGTAAAGGCTGCAAATCCTACAGTAAAAGTCGATGTTCAATATGCAGGTGCTTTTGACAAAGCTGAGGTTGGACAAGCCATCGCTGCTAAAATGTATTCTACAGGCGCAGATGTAATTTTTCACGCTGCAGGAGCCACTGGTGTTGGTGTATTCAAAGAAGCCAATGATTTAAAGAAAAAAGACCCTAACAAACAAATTTGGGTAATTGGGGTTGACCGTGACCAAGCAGATATGGGACCGGATGTCGTTCTTACATCCGCTCTTAAGCGCGTTGATGTAGCAGTCCAAGATCTATCCCAGAAAGCCAAAGATGGAAAGTTCCCTGGCGGCAAAGTTACGTTATACGGTTTAACTGAAGATGGTGTAGGCTTAGCACCAATCAATGAAAAAGCTTCTAACAAAACAAATATTGATGCAGCTGTAAAAGAATGGGTAAAAAAAATAAAAGCCGGTAAAATAAATGTTCCTGAAACTCAAAAAGAATTAAAAACCTTTAGTCCAAAATAACCGTACTGTCTATGAACGAGGTGAGTTTTGTGCCTGAAAAAATGAATGAGAAAGAACAATTAATTTTGGATCTAATTAGAAAGAATCCCTACGTTTCACAACAAGAACTTGCGGAGATCTTAGGATTATCCAGACCCTCTGTTGCAAATATGATTTCTGGTTTAACCAAAAAAGGCAAAATTTTAGGGAGAGCCTATATTTTAAGTGAATCACAACACGTGATTTGTATCGGCGGTGCGAATATTGACAGGAAATTCCATGTGAAAGAAAAAGCCCAGTTAGGTACATCCAATCCAATTTACGCCACTCATAATGCAGGCGGGGTAGCAAGGAATATTGCAGAAAACCTGGGACGGCTTGGAATGGATGTGGATCTTATCTCTACAAGCGGTGATGATAATGATTGGTCTTTTATTGAGGAAGCATCATCTTTATACATGAACTTGGAAACCGTGACCCAATTTCCCGAAAAATCTACTGGTTCTTACACGGCTGTCCTAGACTCTAACGGAGAATTAATTATTGCGTTAGCAAATATGGAAGTGTACGAAGCGATCACACCTGAATTACTTCTTAAACACGATGTTTCTTTAAGCCAAGCAAAATGTATCGTGGCCGATTTAAATTGTCCCAAGGAAACGATTCGATTTTTGTGTCATTTTGCAAAAAGCCATGATATTCCGATTGTTTTAATTCCCGTTTCATCTCCAAAGATGAATCGATTACCAGAAGATTTAGAAGGTGTATCATGGTTAATCACAAATCGTGATGAATCGGAAACTTACTTTCATACTGAAATCAAAAATGAAGTAGACTGGAGACTGGCTTTAGAAAATTGGTTATCACTTGGTATATCCAATGTGATTATTACCAATGGCAAAAAAGGATCGATGATTGGAAATAAGGATGAAGGGATTTTCCATGTTCCTTCTATTGAACTTGAGGAAATTATCGATGTTACAGGTGCTGGTGATGCATTCTCTTCCGCTGTCATTTATACCTGGTTAGAGGGAAAATCCTTACCAGAGATTGCTAAAGCCGGTAATATGAATGCTGCCAAAACACTGCAAACCCCTTATACGGTCCGTCATGATTTATCAGCTGAAAAACTATTAAAAGACATGGAGGAATTATCATGAAACAATATATTGAATTATCTGAAGAAGTGCGTGCTGCTAAGGAACAAGGAAAACCAGTTGTTGCTTTGGAATCAACTATTATCTCACACGGTATGCCTTATCCGCAAAATGTTCAAACTGCACGTGAAGTGGAACAAATTGTCCGTGATAATGGTGCCGTACCGGCAACCATTGCAATCGTAGATGGAAAAATTAAAATTGGCTTATCCGATGAAGAGCTAGAAATGTTCGGTAAAAGCTCTGATGTAGCAAAAGCTTCAAGACGTGATTTAGCATATTTAATTGCCACAAAAAAACTAGGAGCAACAACCGTCGCTGCCACGATGATTTGTGCTGAAGCAGCGGGAATTAATATCTTTGTAACCGGCGGTATTGGCGGTGTCCACCGTGGAGCCGAAACAACAATGGATATCTCGGCTGACTTGGAAGAACTTGGACAAACAAACGTTGCCGTTATTTGCGCCGGTGCTAAGTCGATTCTAGATTTAGGCCTGACAATGGAATATCTTGAAACAAAAGGTGTACCGGTGATTGGTTATCAAACTGATGTTCTACCTGCCTTCTATACCCGTACAAGTGAATTTCCTCTAAACTTACGTGCAGATAATGTAGAAACCATTGCCTCTACGTTAAAAGTAAAATGGGATTTGAATCTTAAAGGCGGGGCTGTTATTGCCAACCCAATTCCTGAAGAATATGCCATGGATGAAAAAACGATTAATAGTGTAATCGAAACAGCTTTAAAAGAAGCTGAAGAAAAACATATTTCCGGTAAAGATGTAACACCTTTCATGCTTGGGAAAGTAAAAGAATTAACCGAAGGAAAAAGTTTAGATGCAAATATTGCTCTTGTGAAAAACAATGCAGTTGTTGGAGCTAAAATAGCAGTAAGTTTTAATGGAATGAAATAAGCTCTTTTAAAGGCTTCAGCTTGCAGGCAATTTCTAGATCCTAGATAAGTCTGCAAGCTTTTTATTTTATTGTTATTCTTCGGGTGATTTCATAGAGTTTAGAGTAGTTTTATATTTCTCTCAAAAAATAACAAGAAGATTTGAAGGACAAGTTATTCATTTTCTTTCTGTCCTTCAGCCGCTCTTTTGAAGGACGCTTCCTCTCTTGTTTTACATGACTTTGTCTTTCCAGCACCCTTTGAAGGACGCTTCCTCTCTTGTTTCACATGACTTTGTCCTTCCAACACCCTTTGAAGGACACTTCCTCTCTTGTTTTACATGACTTTGTCCTTCCAGCCCCCCTTGAAGGACGCTTCCACACTTGTTTTACATGACTTTGTCCTTCCAGCACCCTTTGAAGGACACTTACATTCTTGATCAACAAAAATTTGTCCTTCAAATAACCTCACTCACCAATAATCATCACTGAAGAAACAACACTTGCTGATTTCTTTTCATTTTGAAATAAGTCTGAGACAACGTAGGCAACCTTTCTTCCCAATCTTTCAACCCTTGCTTCAACCAGAACCTCTCCCTTTAAAATGGGTCTATGAAAGGTCGTATGTAAATCGATAGAAGTAAAGCTTTGTCCACCCGTTAACTTAGATGCAATCGCATAGGCCATTATAATGTCTGCCGCAGATGCAACAAAGCCGCCCATCGCCACACCAAGTCCGTTCATAAACTGATCATCGACTTTCCAAATCCCCTGTGCGACCCCATCATCCGCAGAGGTTACTTCAATCTGCAAGGTCAGATCACACTGAGGAGGTGTAGCCCCATCCGTAACAACCTTCATAAGATTGAATTCTTTGTTTATTTTTCCCATCCCCCAAACTCCTCTCAAAGCCATTTACATGGTAAAAAGTCGCAAGCGCTCCTCCATGACTGCTCGTGCCTCACTCATCATTCCATCTAATAATTCCTTAACACTCGGAACATCCTCAATAAGCCCAGCAATTTGTCCACTGTTCATGAAGCCATTTTCGCCGTCCCCTCGTATTGCACCATTCAGGTGGAACTCTTCAGATGTCATCTTACGATATTGTTCTTCTGACAAACCTTGACGCTCTAAATCAATAATCTGTTTTGCATATCCTGATTTTAGTACTCTCCGTACTTGGCCAACCGAGCGGCCCAAAATCACCGTTTCCTGATCTGTAGCCTCAATCAATCTATTTTTATATGTAGAATGAAAAGGTGCATCCTTTGTTGCAATCAAGCGTGTCCCCATCTGCACTCCTGATGCCCCAAGCATGAATGCGGCAGCTAAACCGTGTCCATCGCCAATCCCCCCTGCAGCTAAAACGGGTACGGAAACATGTTTGCAAATTTGCGGGATGAGCGTAAACGTGGTCAATTCTAGATTGGAATTAATTCCGGCTGCTTCAAAACCTTCCGCCACCAAAACATCGGCACCAGCCTCTTCTGCCTTTTGTGCATGTTTGACGGCAGCAACAATCACAATCACCTTTATATTATGTTCATGCAAACGGGCAATATAAGGCGCTGGATTGCCGGCAGATAATGAAACAACAGGTATCTTGTGTTTCATGACCAATTGGATCATTTCCTCCGTATAAGGACTAACATTGATAGGTATATTGATTGCAAAAGGCTGATCTGTCATTTCCTTCGTTTCCAGAATAATCGATTCAACCTGCTCTGGGGTCATCGTTCCGCTTCCAATCGTTCCAAGTCCGCCAGCATTTGAAACAGCAGCAGTCAGCTGGGCATTACTGATATTCCCCATCCCCCCCTGGATAATTGGATATTTTATCGAAAGCAATTCATTGACAGATTTCACACAAATTCCCCTCTCTTAAAAAAATGCACAATTCAATTTACAACAAAGCAGCTCTTCCTAATCAATAGGCAAAAAGCTGCTTTGCTGGTCACTAAATCATATACGGATGATGTTTGGCATCATAGGAGTCGTCTTTTTTACATAAATCATTATGTTCCTTAAAAATACTTTCAAAAAAACGGCTGGCCGGTTCTGCAAGAAGTTGATAATATTGGTTAAATAATGTTGCAGCAAGGTTTCCATTCCAATTTTCCGGCAATAGTTCTTTTGGAAGTCCGGGATCGATAAACAAAAATTTGCGATATTCATGGACAAGCTTTGTCCGTTCAACAAAACATTGGGCATCTGTCATTTCGCCGCGACTAATAATCTCTTGATTGGCAAAAAACTGCTTGCTGTACGTGATAATAAATTCTTCATATTTCTCTACCACGTCTTCTAACGGCCAGCTTTTTTCAACTAGAGTTTTATTGTCTCTTGGACCGATATATTCAGAGACGAAAAAGTCGACATATTCGCTGATATCGTATTTTTCAATAAGGAGCTTCACTTCTTTTTCCAAGTTATTCGGAGAAATCCAGCAGGCGTTTGAAAAGCTGCCAAAGCCACTCCATAGTAACTCCTGACGAAGTTCATCCCGAATCTGTCTTTTTTCTTCGGGAATAGTATACATGAGAACGCGCCATTTTCCATCCCATTCACTTGGATGGAGCTTGAAGATACGATTTCCTGCTTCTTCAATCCGGTCTATACCCTGTTTTGTTAGAAAATAATAGCTGCGATTCTCAATCTTTTCAGATTGGATCCACCCTTGTTTCAACATACGGGAAACGGCTACCCGAACCGCCTGCTCATTATGTCCGAATTCCTTTAATAGTCCAATTAGACTACCTATCCAAATTTTATTCCCATAGTGATGAATATAATCACCGTATATTGTAAAAATCATGGAGCGTGTATTTTCACCCATTCATTTCACCCCCCATTTCTTTTTCTATCACATTATTTATACGACCGTTAATATTTTTAAATATTTTTCTAAAAAAAGCAAGCTATTTCCCTGAAAAACGTGGGACTCTTTTTTCACTGAAGGCATTTAAAGCTTCAAGACGATCCTCTGTCGGAATCGTTAGCTCATAAGCTTTTGCCTCAATTTCAAGCCCTGTTTGTAAATCGGTGTTAAGGCCTCGGGTAATTGCATATTTTGCCTGACGGATCGCAACTGGCCCATTTTTCATGATTTTTGCGGCAAATTCCTCACAAGCAGACATTAATTCGTTTCGAGAAACTACCTCTAGGACAATACCCAATTCTAGTGCTTCTTGGGCAGACAATTTCTTTGCCGTAAAAATTAATTCTTTTGCCTTTGTTTCGCCAACTAATCGTGGCAATCGCTGGGTTCCACCTGCTCCTGGGATAATCGCCCAGCTTGTTTCTGTTAATCCCAACGAAATTCCTTCTGCGGCAATCGCAAAATCGCAGGATAGCAGCCATTCGAACCCTCCTCCAAGGGCATAGCCATTAACAGCAGCAATTGTAGGCTGTGGGAGCAATGAAATACTGTTAAACACATCGCGTATTGCTTTTACATTCCTTCTTACCTCTGTTTCGGATAAGGTTTTTCTTTCCTTTAAATCTGCGCCCGCACTAAAGGCCTTTTCACCAGCACCGGTAAAAATGACCACGTGAACATCTGGATTTAGAGAAATAGAATTAACTACTTCTTGAAGCTCGGATAGTGTTGGATAGTTAAAACAATTTAAAACGTCAGGACGATTCACTGTTACATAACCGATATGATTTTCTATTTTAAATATTACGTTTTCCATAATTTAATTTCGCTCCTTTATTAGACAAAATAGCCCTTACTAGTCAGACTATATAAGGGCTTAAACTTTTAATTTTCAATGCTTTCAATAATAGCGGCAATTCCCTGACCGACACCGATACACATGGTTGCAAGTCCATATTGAACCTTTTGTTTTTTCATTTCGTGGACTAGGGTGGTTAAAATCCGGGCACCACTTGCACCAAGCGGATGGCCAAAAGCAATGGCACCGCCATTAACATTTACTTTATCCGCATCAAGCTCCAATTGTCTCATGCATTCGATGGACTGGGAAGCAAAGGCTTCATTTAATTCAACTAACCCGATCTCGTCGATTGATAGATTCGCTCTTGTGAGGGCTTTTCTGGAAGCATAGATTGGTCCTAATCCCATTACAGAAGGTTCAAGACCCGCAACTGCACCCACTACATATTTTGCAAGCGGCTTTAATCCAAGTTCCTTCGCTTTTTCAGCACTCATTAATAATACGGCAGACGCCCCGTCATTTACACCGGATGCATTTCCTGCTGTGACCGTACCGCCTTCAAAAATCGGCTTTAGCTTTGATAACTTTTCCAAGGAGCTATCCGGGCGTGGATGCTCGTCCTTGGTTACCACTACCTCGTTTCCTTTTCGGTCCTTAAAGGTGACGGGCACAATTTCATTCGCAAAACGTTCGTTATCCATGGCCGCTTTAGCTCTTTGCTGGCTCCGAAGTGCAAATTCATCTTGTTCTTCTCTTGTAATCGAACAGCGCTGTGCTACATTTTCAGCTGTTTGCGGCATGGATTCTGCCCCGTACATCGCTTCTAATTTTTTATTCGTAAAGCGCCATCCAATCGTCGTATCCTGAAGTTCCATTGAACCTCTTGGATAGTCAACCTCAGGCTTGCCCATGACATAAGGTGCACGTGTCATGCTCTCTGTTCCACCGGCAATATAGATATCTCCTTCACCGACTGCGATGGATCTTGCCGCATAGATTACCGCATCCAAACCGGAACCGCAAAGGCGGTTAATCGTTGTTCCTCCTACAGTAACCGGAAGCCCGGCTAGCAATGCCGACATCCTTGCAACATTTCGATTGTCTTCCCCTGCTTGGTTGGCATTACCAAAAATGACGTCTTCAATTTGTTCCGGAGGAAGATTAGGATTTCTTTCAAGAAGAGCCTTAATTACGATTGCGCCTAAATCATCAGGACGGACACTTTTTAATGCTCCTTTATACTTTCCAATCGGCGTTCTAACCGCATCGACAATTACAACCTCTTTCATTTTTTCACCAACTCTTCTTTTTTCGTATAATCATAAACACCTTTGCCCGTTTTGCGGCCAAGTCGGCCTGCGGCTACATATTGTTCGAGCAATGGTGCTGGACGATATTTTTCACCTAATTTTTCATGTAAGTATCTCAAGTTATTTAAACGGGCATCCAATCCAACAAGGTCAACTAATTCAAATGGGCCCATTGGGTAATTCAAACCAAGTTTGATTGCTTTATCAATGTCTTCCGGGGTGCCAAGACCTTCTTGAAGCATATAAAAAGCTTCATTACCAACAAGGCAGCTGATCCGACTTGTGACAAAACCAGGGAATTCATTGATAACAACTGTTTCTTTTCCCATTTGTTCAGCCACTTTTTTAATCGTCTCTGCTGTTTCATCACTTGTTTCAAGGCCGCGGACGATTTCAACCAAGGGCATTTTATGAACCGGATTAAAAAAGTGCATGGCAATGGTCTGTTCTGCCCGTTTCCCATATGAAGCAATTTCGGTTGGGCTCATCGTAGAAGTATTTGTTGCAAAAAGACAATGTTCTGGAGCAAACTCCTCCATTGTTTCAAAAACCTGTTTTTTGATTTCCGCTTTTTCAGGCACGGCTTCAATAATAAGATCTGCGAAGGAACAGGCCTTTGGTAAATCACTCTCATAGGATAGATTCGCTTTTCCAAGTTGTTCCTGTTCAGAAGAAATTTTTCCTCTTTCGCGTCCTTTTGCAAAAATGGAATTTAATTCACCTTCGGCACTTTTAAGCGCATTTTCATTCACATCCACTAATGTAACGGAAAATCCACCAAGTGCAGAAACATAGGCAATTCCTCTACCCATAACACCAGAACCAACAACAACGATGTTTTTCATGACTAATCTCTCCTTTTCCAGATTAAAGAAGTACGAATGAAACCATGAAGTCTCATTCGTACAAGTAGGATATTAAACACCTAGTGGATTTAATGGACGACTTCCAAAGTAAGAAATTATGCTCTTTGTTTCGGTATAAAGATCAAGTGTTTCAATGCAAAGCTCACGGCCAAAACCAGATTGCTTATATCCGCCAAATGGTGTACCAGGGAATGCCGAGAATGGGCAGTTTACCATCACGATTCCTGCTTCAATTTGCTTTGCCACACGAGTTGCGCGCGCGCCATCTTTTGACCAAACTGCTGAGCCTAATCCGAATTCTGTGTCGTTTGCAAGTTTAATTGCTTCTTTTTCATCCTTAAATTTCATAACTACTACAACAGGTCCAAAGATTTCTTCCTTTACAACTGTCATGTCGTGGTTAACATTTGCAATGACAGTCGGCTCATACCAGAAACCACCTTCATATCCTTCTACAACAGCAGGCTTTCCTCCTGCTAAAATTTCTGCGCCTTCTTCAATTGCTGATTTTACATAGCCATCGATAACATCAAGTTGCCCTTGGTCGATAATCGCTCCCATATGGGTTCCTTTATCAAATGGATTAGCAAGAACAAGTTTCTTTGTTTTTTCAACAAATTTAGTGATGAATTCATCATAAATGTCTTCATGTACATATAGACGTGAACGAGCTTCACAGGATTGTCCTGAGTTATAGAAAATACCGAATAAGGATCCATCTACTGCAGCATCGATATCCGCATCTTCAAACACGAGATTAGGAGACTTTCCGCCTAATTCTAGAGTGACACGCTTTAATGTTTCAGATGCTTTCCCCATAATATCTTTTCCGATTGGAGTAGAACCGGTGAAAGCCACTTTATTTACTTTTGGATGTTCAACAAGGTAGTTACCAACCTCTGAACCTGATCCTGGAACAATGTTTACAACCCCTGCAGGAACGCCAGCCTCTAAACAGATTTCACCTAAAATAATCGCCGTAAGCGGGGTTAAGCTTGCTGGTTTTACGATAACAGAACAGCCAACTGCAATAGCTGGAGCGATTTTCCATGCAGCCATCATTAATGGATAGTTCCAAGGAATGATTTGCGCACATACTCCAACAGGCTCTTTTTCTGTAAAATTATGAAATTGACCAGGCATATTGTTCACAACACCGCGATGACCAACAATGGCAGCAGCGTAAAATTCAAAGTCTTCAATGGCTTGTGAAACTTGACCTTGAGCTGCAGCCAATGATTTACCAGTGTCTAAAATCTCTAATTCTACAATCTCATTAAAACGGGAACGCATAATTGCAGCGATTTTGTTCAAAACTTGTGAACGGCGGTTAATCGGATATTTACGCCATTTTCCATGATCAAAAGCCTCACGGGCAGCCTGTACTGCTTTTTCTGTGTCTTCTTTTGAAGCTTTTGCTACTTCGGCAAGAAGCTCACCAGTTGCAGGATTATAAGTTTTAATCGTTTTTCCATTGGAGCTTTCTACTTTTTCACCATTAATGATAAGATGATAATAATCTCTTTTTAATGAAACAGCTTCAGTTACTTGTGTTGTCATGAGTTGATCCTCCTCTTATTTGCCGATAAAGGTTGGTTTTCTTTTTTCCATAAATGCCTGCACGCCTTCACGGGCATCTTTCGTTAGGCCGGCAATTCTTTGTGCCTGTGCCTCTTCTTCTAAGTAGTCAGTAAAGGATTTTTCACCTGCTGATTTAATTGTGCGTTTGATTAATCCAATTGCTTTTGTTGGTAATGCCGCAATTCGCTCTGCAAATTGGGTGACTTCAGTATCCCAGTTATCAGTAGATACCACCTTAGTCGCCAGCCCCAATGCAAGCGCTTGGTCCGCAGGGATTTTTTCACCTAAAATTGAAATTTCCAATGCTTTTGCTTCTCCTACTAATCTAGTAAGGAAGTAACTATTACCTGAATCCGGAATTAAACCAATGTGAATAAAAGCATTTAGGAAGCTTGCGCGTTCTGAAAGAATACGAAAATCACAGGCTAGTGCAAGGCTAAAACCTGCACCGGCAGCAATCCCGTTGACAGCCGCTATAATCGGTTTCTCACATTGATAAATTTGCTTGATCATCGGCCCGTATTTCTCCCTTAATACCTGCCCATGATCCATATTTTCATCTACTTCTGACAGGTCTTGACCGGAGCAAAAACCACGTCCTTCACCGGTAATCACGATGCAGCGGACCTCTTCAGCTGTAGAAGCTGTTTTAATGGCTTTCGTAATTTCTCTATTCATTTGAGCCACGAACGCATTTAAAGTAGTAGGCCGATTTAATGTAATCCAGGCCACACCGTTTTCAACAGAATACAAAATCGTTTCGTACATATGGCTATCTCCCTTTAAATTCCGGCTTCCGCTTTTCAATAAAAGCGTTCATACCTTCTTTTTGATCTTCGGAAGCAAATAATAAATAGAAATTTTTCCGTTCATATTGCATTCCTTCATAAAGAGAATAATCCACCGCTTTATTGACCGCATCTTTAATGAAACGAATTGAAAGCGGTGCTTGGTTTGCAATAAATCTAGCTGTTTTCATCGTTTCTTCCATTAATAACTCAGGATAGACAACTCGATTAATTAATCCGTGCTGAAGGGCACTTTCTGTTGAAATTCGAGTGCCGTTCCATAACCATTCCAACGCTTTCGTTCTGCCGACAATTTTTGTTAAGCGCTGGGTGCCACCCGCTCCCGGCATAACCCCAAGGTTCACTTCCGGGAATGAAAATTCCGTACCGCTGGCTGCAATTAATAAATCACAGCTCAGTGCCAACTCAAATCCCCCGCCAAAAACAAAGCCTTTTACCGCACCAATGATGGGCTTTTTGATTAAGGATAGACGGTCCCACTCGGCAAATTGATTTAATAGCTCCAGTCGAACTGGATCATCCCCTGCCATTTCATCAATATCTGCACCTGCTGAAAACGCCCGTCCTTTCCCCGTGATCACGATAACCTGAACTTTCACATCCCCGTCGAAAGTTTCCATCGCATCAACAATTTCGTGTACCATTGTTCGATTCAAGGCATTATATTGAGCTGGTCTATTTAGCTCAATAAGCGCTACCCCTTCTTTTTGTGTTGCTTCAATAAATTTATACGCTTTCATTAATCGTCTTCCCCGATTACCAAAGTAACCAGCTTACCAGCAAATTTCATTAAGTCTTTTCCTGAAGCCTTTCCTTCTTCCGAACGTAAGCCTTTTTGTAAATCCTCATGGCTGTCATAACGCATTTCACACATTAAATAATAAGGAGGCTCTCCGCCCATTGGCGTTCCGGTAAATCTTGTTACTTTGATTTCGCGCAGTCCTGGAATTTTTTCCGTAATCGGTACGTGCACATTATTATAATGTTCATCAAATGCAGCCTTATCTTCGGGTTGTTTGTAGAGAGCAATTAGTTTTGCCATGGTCTATTCTCCTCACATTCATTTATTCACATTAAAGTTGAGATCGGTTTCATTGCTTCAAATGGGTTTTTACAATTTTTACAGTATAAAATACTTCTGCAAGCTGTCGGCCCAAAGATGTTATCCATGGTCACATAGGTAGAACCGCAAAACGGGCAATCAACATGCCACGATCCATCACTGTCCATTAAACGAGGTGGAGGAGCAATTCCGAATGCTTTAAGCCCATTTCTGCCTTTTTCAGATATCCGATCTGACGTCCATGGCGGATGGTTGATAAATTCCACCTTAACCTTCTCTACATCCTCAATGGCCTTCACGGCATTTTCGATATTCTTTTGGATAATGCTAAGGGCCGGACATCCTAAAAAGGTCGGCAGGATTTTTATCTCAACCACTCCGTTTTCTGCCATTACTTCCTCTACCATACCCAGGTCAATAATACTCACTGTATCGATTTCAGGATCTTTAACATCATTTAATACATCTAATACCTGCTTTTCCAGTGATTTTATAGACATTTGCATGATCACACCTCTTTTCTATGTTTACATTACCAGGATGCAGCTGTATCTAAACGATAAACCTCTGAAAGTGTCTCGATTGCTGACACTAAATCTTCTGTATGTTCTAAGTTACGGCCGTTTCTTTCTGAGTTAGCCGGAATATCTGGAATCGTTAAGCCTACAGACTGAAGGACTGGAGCCAATTGTTGTTTCCAGCGTTGGATTAGCACATCGCTTTTTTCAATTAAACCTAATTCAACGATTTTTTCTCCATCCCCACCAAGTGAAAAGACATCGCCAAAATCATTGATGACTTGTTCAATTGCGGCTTCCATTCTTTGCTTCGCTTCCTCTGTAGAATTTAGAAGTTGAACAAACCATGTTTTCCAGTGAAGCAAATGATAGTACAATTCCATATTTACTTTAATAGCAACTTTGGCCAGCGGCTCATAGGAACTATTTTTCAAAGAATCAATTTTCACTTTCTTTGCTGCTGTGTAGAAATAATTACGAACTACAGCGTAGGCCCAATCATATTTCGGAACTTCCATGTAATAGCCTTCGCCATTTGGTTTTTCTACTAAAATACTATTCTTTCTTTCATTAGCAGGTCGCAAATGGGCGAGTGCATCTGCGTTCCCGATTCCGATTTCTTCTAATAATTGATAGAACATCGCAGCATGCCCCATGCTGTCTTGACTTATAGAGGAAGAAGCAACATCCTCTTCAATATGGGGTGCAAGCCCAAGCCATTCAGAACCACGATACGAATAAAAGAAGTCGTCGTCTGCAAGTTGAAATAATAAATTTACCACTGATTCCTTTAGTTCAGGAGTGATGGTTACATTTTGTTCTGTCATTTCTTGTCCCCTCCTGCCCATGAAAGAATTTCTTTTTCATCCAACATTTGTTGTTCATAATGACGCCATTTTTTCTTTAAGTAACCGTAGCCCTTCGTTGTACGGTAATCTTTATTATCTAATCTTTGTAATGTAAGCTTTTCTTCCTTTGACATTCCACGGATATGTTCACGGTTCACGACCCAAATATCTGCCACTGGGTCGCGTCGCATAAAGTTTTCTTGAGCCATTACCATCGCCATTTCAGCATTTGGCGCTAACAAACTAAATTGGTGCTGAAAGGGTGAAGAAGGTGTCCGCTTACTGAAGACTTCAAATTCCTGATAAAATGTTTTCTTTTGCTCCATTTTTCCCTTCCCCTTTCCTTAGTTTACTGCCGCACTTAGAGCATCGCGTACCCATGCGTTGTTTTCATAAGAAACTCTCCGCAAGTTCAAACGTGCTTGTGAGCGTGGACCATTATTTTTAATAATTTGCTTAAATTTATTCCAATCAGGCTGCTGGTAAACCCAAAGCTGCTGCTCTTCGTCAAAATGAAGAGTTGGATCCGGAATCGTTAAGCCTAATGATAAAATTCGCGGAATGTACTTAGTAAAGAAGCTTTGTCGTAATTCTTCGTTTGTACTTGTACGAATTTTATACTTAATCGTTACATCCTGCTTACTTGTACCTGTCGTTGAACTGCTTGCTGGTCCGAAGAACATAAGAAGCGCTTCCCACCAGTCATTTAATGCTTCTTGAATCATTTGTTTTTGTTCGTCTGTTCCTTCTGCAAGTGCCATGATAATCGCTTCCCCATGCTGTGCGTGGAACACTTCCTCTGCGCAAATCCGCTGCAATGCTCGTGCATATGGACCGTAAGAAGCACCAAGCATGTTTGTTTGCGTGATAATCGCAGCACCATCAACAAGCCATCCAATCATTCCGGCATCAGCCCATGTTTTTGTTGCCATATGGAACACATTATGAAACTTTAAATCTCCATTAAAGAGGTCCTGCATTAAATCGCCGCGATCTTTTCCATAAGGCTTTAATAAATCCTCTGCTACACGAAGAAGGAGCTGTCCATGTCCCATTTCATCCTGAACCTTGGCCATAATTCCTAATTTTCTTCTAAGTGATGGTGCTTTTGGCACCCATTCCTTTTCAGGCAGTGCGCCCATAATTTCACTGATTCCGTGCTGTGAAATTAATTTTATTAATGCAATCCGGTATTCCTCCGGCATCCAGTCATCTGCTTCAATTTTGTCGCCCGCTTCAATTCGAGCAATAAATTTTTCTAATTGTGCTTGTTCATTTAAATCTTTTTCAAGGATGCTCACGTTTATACCACCTTTCATTATATAACGTCTATTTAACGTTATTATATTTTAATGTTATATAAAAATCAAGAAAATTCTACTATTTTAATAGTGAATAACTTTCGAATTAACCTACGCTTGCAATCCCTGGAAATAAAGAAGATGCAAGCATAGATTAAGCGATTACAAATTTACTATATATCAACTTAATTGGTTACGGGAGTTGCATTCCTTTTATCTACAATCCTCTTCGCTTTCCCATCGGATCGAGGAAGGCTTCCAGGTTTATTAATAATCGTATCCATTGTTACTAAACAAGTTGATTTCATTTGATGCTGGATTGTACGTTTTAATGCTTGAATGGCTGTATGTCCTAAGTCTTCACCGACTTCTTGATAAAGATGCTTTTCAATTTCCACATGAAGTTCCACACTGTCCAAACTTCCCTTTTTAATCAAGTGAATTTGGTAATTTGGGAAAAGTCCTTCAATTTGTAAAAGTACACGTTCAATCTCTGAAGGGAAAACATTTACGCCGCGGATAATCAGCATGTCATCCGTCCGTCCTTTTAAACGGGACATACGCGTATGCGTTCTTCCGCATTTACATTTTTCATGAGTAATCGAAGCAATGTCTCCTGTTCGGTAACGAATAATTGGCAGCGCTTCCTTTGTCAAACTGGTAAACACAAGTTCTCCATCTTGACCATCTTCGACTGGTTCTAATGTTTCAGGATTTAAAACTTCCACTAAGAAATGATCATCCGCAATATGCAGACCATTTTGCGCTTCATAACACTCAATCGCTACACCCGGCCCCATCACTTCACTTAAACCGTAAATATCAATTGCTTTAATATCCAACTTATTCTCAAGTGTTGTGCGCATTTCCTCTGTCCATGGTTCAGCACCAAAAATTCCATATTCCAAGCTAGTTTCACGCGGATCTAATCCCATATGTTCCATTTGTTCTACAATATTTAAAATATAAGAAGGGGTTCCACAAATTCCTCTTGGTTTAAAATCCTCAATAACAGTTATTTGTCTTTCAGTATTCCCACCAGAAATAGGAACTACTGCCACTCCCAGCTCTTCGGCACCGTGATGAAGGCCAAGTCCTCCTGTAAATAGTCCATACCCGTAAGCGTTGTGAAAAATATCTGACTTTCTTCCCCCCGCTGTTACGATGGCGCGTGCTACGATTGAAGCCCAATTGCTAATATCATTTTTGGTATATCCTACGACTGTTGGTTTACCGCTTGTTCCTGATGAACCATGGATTCGATTTACTTCTTCCATCGGGACGGCAAACAATCCAAATGGATATTGATCACGTAAATCTTTTTTCTTCGTAAAAGGAAGCAATCTTACATCTTCTAGTGATTGGATATCATCTGGTGTGATTCCTAATTCATCAAATTTTTCTTTATAAAAAGGTACATTTTCATAAACCCTTTTTATGGTTTGTTTAAGTCGAAGGAATTGTAACGCTTTCATTTCCGAACGACTCATTGTTTCAACTTCCGGATTGTACATACTATAATCCCCCTTACTTTCCTCATCATCAAATTTTTAGATAACACAATTTATACGGTAATTAAAATTAATGTAACATAGTTATAGATTAATACCATATTAACACCGTGTCAATATTAATAACTGAAAATTTTAATTTTATGTAAAAATATTTATTTCATCCTTTAAATCCGTTAAAAAACAGCATTTTCGGCGAAAAAAATCACTTTTTCCACTGAAAATCATTCCCATTTTGTTCATTTTTAAATTGATACTACTCTATTAAAATGATATATTTCATCTATAACACCAAACGTTTTAAAAACGTTTCATTAACTAATTAAATATAGGGAGGATTCTATGATTACTCATCTCGAAGAAAAAGCGATTCACGAAAAACATTATGAACAGATTGTGGACCTAATGAAAAATGAACCTTATGGCCGATTCCTTGGCATGAAACTGACAAAACTTGGACTTGGTACAGCAGCCGCTGAATTAACCCCAGACGAAAAAATGTTAAATGCCCACGGAACTGTTCATGGAGGAGTTATTTTTTCTCTTGCTGATTATGTATTTGCCGCAGCCAGTAACTCATATGGAAAAACAGCAGTGGGTGTGACAACCAATGTAAACTTCATTTCTGCAGGAAAATTAGGGGAAACACTCACAGCAACTGCTGAGGAAATTAAGAAAAATCATAAACTTGGCTGGTATACTATTCGTGTTTATAGTGGCAAGGAGCTAATTGCTACAATGGAAGCAATGGTATATCGTAAAAGTCAGGCTTTTGTTGGAAATGAGGATTAGGGCTTTATTTTGATTTGTTTTTGCTAGCATCCGAAGGCCGTTTCTTGGGGGCTACGCTAGTTTTGGCTTACATCGACCTTATGAAGGTCATTTCTTTTGGGGGCCTCGCTAGTTTTGGCCATCATCGACCTTATGAAGGTCATTTCTTTGGGGGGCCTCGCTAGTTTTGGCCTTCATCAACCTTATGAAGGTCATTTCTTTGCGGTTCCTCGCTAGTTTTGGTCTTCATCGACTTTATGAAGGTCATTTCTTGGGGGGCCACGCTAGTTTTGGCCTTCAGTAAAAACTCTTCAACTAACTTCAATAAAGGAACTGGGAATTTCCCCAGTTCCTTTGCTTTTCCTTAAAATTCATCATGTGAAGTAAATGGTACATGTAACCTGTTTTCTACCACCCGAAGCCGCTGGTTTACCCGTTGAAGTCGGCGTTGAAGCTGATCAATTTCACGATCCTGCCGATCAT
Organism: Neobacillus cucumis; assembly: GCF_016107705.1. Next base: position 107,566 of record NZ_JAEHGC010000002.1, on the reverse strand, counting down.
TTTGCCTTTCTAGTTGATTCAATCTGCGTTCCAGCTGCTGCCATTGGGGTAATTGAAGCAACTGCGATATTTGCGGAAGTTGTCGATCATGGTCATATTGATTCTGTTGTACATATGGATTCTGTTGTACATATGGATTATAGTCGTACTGAACCTGCGGAATTGAATAATTCCCATAATGATACACTGAGCATCTCTCCTTTTTAGTTGAATATCCTATTAATATGTATGGCATTTTTGATGCGAAACGGCGAATGCCTAGAAAGATAGTGCCCTTTTCAATATCCCTTTCCCCCTAAGCATACAACCTAACTCCAGTGAATAGCATAGTGTAAATTATAAGTGTTTCGAATGGGAGGTTTAGCATATGAGCGGCAACATGATTCGCCAGCTGATCAGAGAAAGACAGCAGGAAGAATCTGCTGAAATATATGCTGCAACAGCGGTTAAGTACCTTAAATAAAAAACAGGGACGAAATGATCCGCCCCTGTAATACATAAAAATAATTATTGTTCTTTCTTTATACGACATTCTCTTCTTTAATCTTAGTATCCTGGTCTTCCAAGTTTTTAAATTTTAAAAATGAGATCGCAACTAACACTGCCAAAACAACGAGACTAGTAATAATACTGACGCGGTTTTGCACGTTAAACACAAATATCACGGATATAAAGCTTAAAATTACAACGGTAATCGCTGTGATATACGGGAAACCCCACAATTTAAAGCTCGGATTCTTCGGATAGGTTTTACGAAGTTTTAATTGTGCCAAACAAATGCTGATCCACACTAATGATACGACAAATCCCGGAACTGCCATTAATAACATAAATACTTGATCCTGAGCAACATAAGCAATCATCGAACCGCCGATTAAAACCACGGCACTTAGCATTAAGCTGTATAATGGCACACCTTTTTTTGTTACATAAGAAAAGGACTTCGGTGCTTCCCCTTCTACCGCTAAAGAATGCAGCATTCGCGTACATCCATAAATTCCTGAGTTCGCTGCAGATAATACTGCGGTAATTAAAATAAAGTTCATCAGATGCGCGGAACCCTGAAGACCCGTCATCGACAATACCTGGACAAATGGACTTGATTGATCACTTATTTTATCCCAAGGAATTAAACCACAAATAACTAGTATCGGAAGTGTATAAAACAATATAATGCGCCAAATAAAACTCTTAATCACCTTGGGTAATATACGATCCGCATCTTTTACTTCAGTAACCGTTAACCCGATCAGTTCTGAACCGCCATACGAAAACATCACAATTAACAGCGCTGAAAAGATGGACATCCATCCTTTTGGAAAAAATCCGCCATGCTCGGTAAAATTTTGCAGATAGTTCGATTGATTACTTGGAATGAGTCCAAATAGAATACAGGCTCCCAAAATGATAAATACGATAATCATGGTGATTTTAATGCCGGCAAACCAAAATTCAAACTCTCCATAATTTTTCACATTCATCATGTTAATACCAATAACCAATGCAGCACAGCCTAAACTTAATTCCCAAAGTGGAACAGAGGGAAGCCAATATTGTAAGAAACTGCCGGCCACAACAATTTCAATGACACACACAGCCAGCCACATAAAACAATACATCCAGCCAATTACGAAAGAGGCACGCTTACCAAAGGCTTTCCGAACAAAACCTTTCATATTTGTATTTGGATAGACGATTGCCATTTCTGCTATAGCTCCCATCACAACAAGCAGCAACAGACCTGCGAACACATAGGTAAAGATTACTCCCGGTCCCGCTATTGATACCGTTTCCGCGCTCCCTTTAAAAATCCCGGTCCCGATTGCTCCTCCCATTGCCATTAAACTAATATGGCGTGGCAATAACTTTTTTTGCAGTGATGCAGATTTCAAACATACTCCTCCTTCACTCGATCAAACGATTCAATCCATGCTTTCTATCATACCACGTTATTGACGTTTCGTATTTTTAGATTTCTAGGTTTTTATGTTAATTCAATTGGCCATAGCTTTGGATTTTCAATTAATTGCTTAAAACGATTTGTAAAGGCCACGGCCGTAGCACCGTCAGCCACGCGGTGGTCAAACGCCATCGACATCGTCATGATTGAACGAATCGCAATTTCATCATTCTCCACGACAACCGGCATTTTTTTCGTTTTATGAAAGGCAATTAACCCCGTTTCCGGATAATTAATAATCGGTGTTGCCCCGATACTTCCTAATGGACCAACATTACTGATGGTAAAGGTTCCGCCTTTCAAATCCGCTGGTGTCAGCTGATTTTCTTGTGCTTTTTTTGTCAATTCTTTTAGTTTGTCATGAATTTGACGGACCGTTAATTGATCTGCATGATGGATGACTGGGACAATTAAACCATCTTCCGTATCTGTAGCAATTCCAATGTTATATTCTTTTTCTAATCGAATCACTTCGTTTTCTTCATCAAGTTTTGCATTGAATACTGGGAATTGTTTTAATGCTACGGCAATGGCTTTAATAAAGAAAGCAACTGCCGAAACATGGATCCCCATTTCTTTTAAATTCTTTCTATAACCAAGCAGTTCCGTTAAATCTGCCTCTTCAAAATGTGTCACATGTGGAATGGTATAAAGAGATTGGGTCATTTTCTTTGCTATCTGCTTCCTGCGGCCTCTAAAAGGAATCTCTTCACCTATTGTTTCCTTTTCATTTCGGACTTCTCGTCCACGATTCTCTATGATTGGCTCTGTTATTTGTTCTTTCGGTTCTGCGGAAATCGCTTTCATTTCCTTGGAAGACTGAATCAAGTCGCGTTTTTTAACAAAATTGTATATATCTTCTACTGTGATCCGTCCGTTTATTCCTGTGCCTGAAATTTCGTTAATATCTACTTGAAACTCGCGAGCAATTTTCCTAGTGTATGGGGCCGCAATGATAAATTGTTTTTCTGCTTTTCCCTTAGCTTGCTTTGTTGGCTGTGGTTGTGTTGTAGGTATATCCTTTGCTAGGGGTGCTGTTTCTTCAAGTTTCATTTCCATCAATTCTTCTGCTTCTTTTGTCTCCTCTGCTTCCAGCACAAGAAGTGTTGTACCAACAGATACAGTGGTTCCATAATCGACCACAATTTCTTTTACTTTTCCTGATGCAGGAGATGGAAGCTCAGCCACCATTTTATCTGTTTGTACCTCTACCAGAGGCTGATCAACTTTTACTCTATCGCCAACCTTAACAAAATAGTGAATAATCTCTCCCTCTGTCATTCCTTCCCCAATATCATGAAGTTTTACTTCAACCAATGTTTTCCCCTCCTAAAAATACATAACTTTTTCGATTCCGTTTACCACCCGCTTAGGTGTTGGTAAATAATGTTCCTCAAGCGCAAAAAGTGGAACTGGCACATCAAAACCTGTAACACGTTCAACCGGAGATTTCATATAGAGAAACGATGTATCGTTAATAATGGAAACAATATCATTCCCCACGCCGCCTGTTTGATGGGCTTCATGAACAATTACGGCACGGCCTGTTTTTTGAACAGACTCTGCAATTATGTCTTTATCAATAGGATAAAGGGTTCGCAAATCAATCACATCACAGGTGATCCCTTGTTTTTCTGCCTGTTCTACTGCTTTCATAGCTACCGGCACCATTGCTCCCCATGCGATAACCGTTACGTCTCTCCCCTCTTTAAGCTTTTTCCCTTTACCGATTTCAACGATGTATTTTCCTTCTGGAACCTCTTCCCGCTCTGAACGGTAGATTCTCATCGACTCTAAAAATAAGACAGGATCCGGGTCTTCGATGGCAGCAATCAGCAGCCCCTTTGCATCGTATGCCGAGGAAGGACAAACAACTTTTATTCCAGGCATATGCGCAAACAATGCTTCCATACTGTCTGAATGCACCTCAGGAGCACGGATGCCTGCACCATATGGCGCCCGAATCACCATCGGAACCGAATAACTCCCCATAGTTCGCATCCGAATCCGTGATACATGTGTCATGATCTGCTCAAACGCAGGATAGATAAACCCTAGGAACTGCATTTCCGCTACAGGTTTGAATCCATTGATTGCCATTCCGATAGAAGTACCAATAATGCCCGCTTCACTTAGCGGCGTATCCATTACACGATCTTCCCCGAATTCTTCCTGCAAGCCCTCAGTAGCGCGGAATACCCCTCCGTTTTTTCCAATATCTTCGCCAAGTAAAAGGACATTTTCATCCTCTTTTAACATTATGCGCAATCCATCTGTAACCGCTTGAACAAGTGTCAGCTGATTCGTTTTTACAGCAGTTTGTTCTAACGGTCTCTCTAAAGTCATCACCATCACACTTCCCCTCCAATTAATTGAAGATACTGTTCTTTTTGTTTTGCAATCGTCCAAGTTGGCTTTTCAAACACATTATCAAATAAATCATTGATATTTGGTTTTGGAAAACTTTCCATATCTTTTACTGCTTTCTCTACTTCGCTATCCGTTTCTTCTTTAACCTTCAGCGACCATTCCTCATCCCAAAAACCGTTTACCTTCATAAAGCGCTCGACACGAAGAAGAGGATCCCGCTTTTCCCTAATGGTATCGCTTTCTGATTGATTGCGGTATTTCCTTGGATCATCTGCTGTTGTATGTGCCCCATATCTCCAAGTGATGGCTTCAATTATGGTTGGTCCGCCGCCTGTACGGGCACGGTCAAGGCTTTCCATCGTTAGGAAATAAACAGCAAATATATCGTTTCCATCCACACGGACACCCGGCATATCATATGCAAGTGCCTTTTGGGCAATGGTTTTCGAATTCATTTGTTTTTCAATCGGAACAGAAATCGCAAAGCCGTTATTTTGATTAAAAAAGATTACCGGTGCTTGAAATACACTGGCAAAGTTCAACCCTTCATGGAAATCACCTTCTGAAGTAGCTCCGTCACCAAAATAAGCTATTGCTGCATTCTTCGTTCCTTTTCTTTTTTCTGCCATTGCCGCTCCTGCTGCATGCGGGATTTGTGTGGCAATGGGTACGGCAGGCGGGAAAATCTTTTTACCTTCTTCCGGTACACAACCTTCCACACGTCCGTTCCAATATAATAACGTGCGAGCCATGCTAGCACCGAAAGTTAAGGTAGCTCCATGATCACGGTAGGTAGGGAATACCCAGTCCTCTTTGCCAAGCGCCAGAGCACTTCCAACTTGAGAAGCTTCCTGCCCTTCAAATGGCGCATAGGTTCCAAGTCTTCCTTGCCGCTGTAAACTGATGGCTTTTCGATCAAAAGTTCGAATGCGAACCATATGATAGTAGAATTGTTTGACAAGTTCTTCTGTTAATTGGTCTTTATACTGTTCATTTATTAATTGCCCACTTTCATCGACAATTTGAAAAATTGGAAATTCTATTGACATTGACATCTAACCACCTCATTAGGAGAATTTTTATTTACAAATATCCCATTTAGGGCGTTTTGTATGTGAGAAGAAGCTATTTTGCCTTTGTCGGTCTTCCATACGTTTTTCACAGAACCGGTTTGCAGCTTGAATCGTTGTGATATTATCCAGCTCTGCCTGCTTGTATACTTCTAACAATGATGTGTAAATGGAGCTTGTTTTGGCTAGCACACGCTCTTGATTATAGCCGTAAAGTTCATCTGCTACTTGAATTAGCCCGCCGGAATTTACAATGTAGTCTGGAGCATATAAAATTCCTTTTCGTTTTAGTGCTTCTCCGTGATTTTCCAATAGAAGCTGATTGTTCGCCGATCCTACGACTGCCTTAACCTTTAACAGGTCTATCGTTTCATCATTAATAATTCCGCCGAAAGCACATGGAACAAATACATCCGCATCAACTGAATACACTTCGTCTCCGCTTACACGAACGGCATTGCCTCCTAATTGTTTTGCATGTTTTTGAATGGCCTTGACTGCTTCTTCATTGATATCGCTTACATATAAATCGGCACCTGCTTCAAGCAATTGCTCTGCTACTTTGTAACCTACCTTCCCAAGCCCTTGGATGATATATTTTTTATGAGAGAGATTATCTGTACCAAACACAACTTTATTGGATGCTTTTAAACCGTAAATAACTCCAAGGGCAGTTGGAATAGAAGAATCGCCGCCTCCTCCATATGCTTCTGGAATTCCTACAATGCAATTAGTCTCTTTTGCAGCATGGATAAAATCATCCATTGAAGTTCCCATATCTGTCCCTGTATAAAAACGGCCGTTTAAAGAATCAACAAACTGCCCAAAAGCCCTAAATAGTGCAGGGGTTTTATCCCTTGCTGGATCTCCTATGATAACTGCTTTTCCACCTCCGAAGTCCACATCTGCGGCAGCGCATTTATAGGTCATCCCTTTAGATAAGCGAAGTACATCCTCCAATGCCTCATCCATCGTTCGATATGGCCGCATCCGGCAGCCTCCTAAAGCAGGGCCAAGGGTTGTATTATGGATAGCGATAATCGCTTTTAACCCTGTCGCCGGATCATTACAAAAAACAACTTGCTGATGTTCATGCATTTTATCAATTACTGTTGCGGTTGTTTCTAAAGATGGTTGGATTGTGTTCATTGTTTTACCCCCATTATCACTGTGATTATAGTAGAAATTGTTTCTAAAAAAAGAGAAAAATCAAGTCTTTCTCAATGGTTAAAACTTTTCGATACATCCCCTCATTTGACAACGTTTACATATTTTGAATCGATGTTATCAAAACTGAAGTTTTACTTATTTAATAATTACAAAGATTATGTTTCTATTAAATAATAAGGTATAATGTAATCGGAAAACATAACAAATCGCATAAGATTCAGATGGTTAGTTTTCTATTTGCATAATTTTTTTGATATTTATCTACATTTTGAAAGGAGAACATTCAATGGATCCATTAGACATTCGTCTTCTTGAACTTCTTCAAATGGATGGACGAATAACCTTAAGTGAATTATCGAAGAAATTATCTCTTAGCCGTCCAAGTATTACCGAGCGTCTAAAGCGGCTGCAAGAGCGGGAAATTATTGAGGGATTCACTGCACGGGTTTGTCCAAAAGCCGTCGGCAGAGATGTAATCGTTTTCATACAGGTCAGCGAAATGAAGATCCTTTCCTATTCAGATTTTGAAAATTTGCTTAGGGACGACCCTGATATCATTGAGTGTCACCGTTTAACCGGATCTGTCAGTTATTTACTTAAGGCTGCAGTGACAGGGATGGACCATCTGAGTAATCTAATTGATCGCCTAACTCCTTACGGAAATGTGAATACTTCCATCGTTTTATCATCACCGGTCTCATTCCGATGCATTACCCCAAATTCCATTGCGCAGTCATAATGGAAATAATTTTTCCACAGAGTTTATGTAATTTGCTAGATTGTTAGAAATTTCAATACTTTCATTTAAAAATGGGGAGAATTGTAAACCTATATTCTCCCTCTTCATTCTTTTCTGCCTATTATTTTTTTGAAAACCCTTTCATAATCCACTTGAATTGTCAGAAAAAAACAAATATAATAGGATTACTAATACATATATGTTGTTTTTTCATATAAAAAAGAGTGCTCCTTAAATGGAACACTCCCTAATCATTCATTTCATTATTTAGTTCGAACGTTCCGCAAGCCATCCGCCGATAGTAGGATAAGTAATTTTCGTAGCTTGACTGCCAAATGTAATGGACGTATGACCAACAGGCAGATTCTTATATTCTTTATCCTTACTTGATATTTTTCCCATTAATGCCTCTACCATATGTGGTTGAGCAATAAGGTCACTCTTACCAGCCAGGTTTAGAACATTCGCTTTAATATTCTTTAGGTCGACTTTACGGCCGCGGACTACAAGTTCGCCATTAATCAGTCTGTTCTTCTGATAGAAGTCTCTAATCCACTGGCGATAGGCCTCACCAGGGAACGGAATCCCATCGTTCAGCCATTTTTGTAGTAGCTTAAAGCTTTTTACAAATCTGTCATTATCTGAACGATCTACAAGACTAATAAAAGGACCATAAATGTTTGCCATCGGCTTAATCATTTTGTTTCCAAAATCAATCATTTCAGGAGGAATTACTCCTAGAGTATCTACTACTTTATCAATATCGAAATATCGCTCATCAAGCATTGCACCGTAAAGACCAGAATCTGCAAAGTCAAACGGGCTGGTCATAAATACAAGGTTACGGATTGGCAATTCAGGATGCAAGGCCGCAAAAATAGATGTCATGGTACCGCCCATACAATATCCTAAGATGGAGACTTCATCCACTTTTGATGTTCTCATGACCTTTTTAACAGCACGCGGTATATAATCCATAATGAAATCATCCAATTTCATATTGCGATCTTCATAACCAAATGTTCCCCAATCAATCATGTACACATCAAAACCTTGATTCACTAAATATTCAACTAAACTGCCGCCCTTGGTTAAATCCAAAATATACGGCTTATTGATAAGGGCATACACCATAAGAAGTGGAACTTTATGTTTTTTCGGATGATCAGAAATAAAACGATAAAGCTTTGTTTTATTCTTTGTCCAAATGACTTCCTTTGGCGTTGGACCCACTTCCGGTTCGGACTCAGTTGTTAACACTTCAGTAGCCCTTTTAACACGGTTCATTACCTGCTTATATTCCTCAGGAACCATTTTGGCATACTCTTCCCATTCTTTTGTAACTAAAATGCTAATGATTGCTCACTCCTTACATCATTTATTCTGTCTTTAAAATATATCTTTAAATCAAACTTTTCATGACAATTACATGTAAAGTCCGCCGTTAATATTTAATTGTTGTCCAGTAATATAGGCACCGTCTTTACATAGGAATACAACACCACGGCCAATTTCTTGAGGAGTCCCTAAACGTTTTTGTGGGATTTTAGCCACAATTCCGTCAAGAACTTTCTCAGGAATTGCTTGAACCATTTCAGTACCGATAAATCCTGGGCAAATTGCATTTACCGTTACATTTGATTTCGCTAATTCAAGAGCAAGTGATTTCGTGTAACCAATCAAACCTGCTTTAGCTGCTGCATAGTTTGTTTGACCGAATCCGCCAGCCTGGCCAATAATGGATGAAATATTAATAATGCGGCCACCATCTGATTCAAGCAGGTGCTGAAGAGCAGGCGAAGTAGTATTGAAAACACTGTTTAAGTTTACATCGATGACTTTTCTCCAGTCTTCTTCGCTAAGCTTTTTAAACGTACTATCACGTGTAATTCCTGCATTATTTACAAGAATATCTAATTTACCAAAGTGCTCTACCGCTGTTTGAACTAGGCGCGCTGCATCATCACTGTTGGAAACATCAGCTTGAACGGCAAAAGCTTCTCCGCCAAATTCCTGGATTTCTGCAACCATTTTTTCGGCTAATTCTGGACGGCTCACGTAGTTAAGAACGATTTTCACACCTTGTTTTGCTAATTCCAATGAAATTGCTGCTCCAATTCCTCTGCTTCCACCTGTTACGATTGCTACTTTATTTTTTAGTTCTGTCATTTTCTTTTCCTCCTGATGTAAATTAGTTTGAGATTTCACAGTGTTTCTCGTTATTTATGTACTACCGGATTATTTTGAAGTTTCCGGTAATTTAAGCACTGCAAGAATTTGATTAAGCTTATTATCTAGATTTTTCATATCTTTTTTAATTGCGGCTAAATCGCGTTGATAACTTGCTGGGTCAATCGTTTTGTCTGACGCATCTTCCAATAATTCTTCTAAATTATCAACTTTTGCATCCACATTCACAATCAATGAAGATAGATTTGCAAGATCAGTACGTGAAGGAACATTTACAAATTCCAAATATTTTTCTGTACTCTCATCAATCATCTTTTTAAACATAAGATTCATTTCTAAAATTTGTCCCATTCCTTTAGACGGAAAATCCTCTTTCACCTTATCGTCAAAAAAACTACTGGACTTTGAATAAAAATCTTTCCACATTTCATAAATATTGGTTTCAGAACTCATGATTTCTCCTCCTTTTTCGTTTTGGACATATTAATCATACTAGTTACTTCGCAAGAAATGAAGATAAAATATTAGAAATAATCGCAAAATATTACTGCTTTTTTCGACAAAATCCTACATGAATCTTTATTCATTTTAATATTTTAAGAAACCTTTCAACTAAGTGTAAATTACACATATAGAAATGTTTGACAAAGTGAATCTATAGGTGTAAATTACACGTATAGATTATATTTTTTGGAGTGATATGATTTGACCATCCATCAAAATGAATCTGCTAAAGACACAACTGCTCCGCATCAAGATCGCACGATGAATGCAATGCCGAAAAACTTAATGGTTCCGTTTCTGCTGTTAAGTTTACAAAATGTGAATTTACATGGTTATAAGTTAATTCAAGAGCTGGCACAGTTCGGATTTGCTACTATTGACCAAGGCAATGTATATCGGACTTTAAGGCAGCTTGAAAAAGATCAATTAGTTTATTCTGAATGGGATACAACAACTGAAGGTCCAGCAAAACGGATTTATTCTATTACAAAAACCGGTGAAGATTATTTGAAGACCTGTTTTACTACACTTGAGCAATATCAATCCATGATCAATCGCTTTTTTAGTATTTACATGGATATGTTTCTTCCCCCATCACGCAAACAACAAGAAGAAACAGAAGATAAATAATATTTTCAAATCTAAAATTGTTAACACTGCAGTCATTTAGCTGCAATGATTATAAAATGGGAGGGTTTTTACATGGCACAAAATGTAAAAAAACAAGAACAAGAACAAGTTCGTATTGGAGAATCACTTTTTAACACATGGGTAAATAGTTTGGACAGAGTGACCAATGCACAAAAGGAATTGGAAGAATTATTTTTGCAATCCCTTGAAAAACAAAAATCAACACTAGAAAAAATGACAGACGATGTTACACTTATTCAAGAAGAACAAAAGAAATTATTTAATGAACTAAGAGAAAATGCAAAGCTAAACTTGCAAAAGAACTTTGGTCCTTCAGCAGGTCAAGTTTATGAACAGTGGAATACTCAATTGGATGAAGTTTCAAACCGCACATTACAATTAATCGAAACTCCATACAAAGAAAGTTTAAAATTGATTAATCAATCTCAAGAACGTTTCCAAGAAACTGTTAAAAATGGAATTTCTCAACAACAAAAAGTTCGTGATGAAATTACAGAACAAATCAAAGCATCCCAAAAAGTTCTTTTTGATATTTTTGAAACAAATTCAAAAGCTGCTTTTGCTCTTTTTAAGTAGAAATAGTAGAACAGAGGAATTTCCTCTGTTCTTTTTTATTGATTTTAGGAATAGTATGAATATTGAAAATTGTGTTGTCTTGCCACGGTTGCAATTCCTGTATTTTTAAATAACCCTTATTTGACATGACCTTTTAGAAAAACAACAGTTTGTTAGCAAATGAAATTTTAACTAGAGGTGGGGAAATTTTGAAATTTACTGGGAAAGTTGTTTTAATTACTGGGGGCGCACAGGGTATAGGGAAAGAAACAGCAAGGCAATTTCTTCAAGATGGAGCAAGTGTTGTCATCTGTGATTACAATGAATCTTCAGGCAGGGAAGCTCTTGAAGAACTTCAGTCTGAGAATGTTACCTTTTTTAAAGTTGATGTAACAGACAGTTCTCAGATTCAGGATATGGTTCAATCTACAGTCGCAAAGCACGGGCGAATTGATGTGTTAATTAATAATGCCGGGATAACGATGGATGGTTTTCTTACAAAAATGAAAGAAACCGATTGGGAAAAAGTTATAAGTGTGAATTTATCTGGGGTTTTTAAGTGTACAAAGGCCGTTGCCCCAATTATGCTTAACCAGGGGTCCGGAGTCATCCTGAACGCATCCTCAGTAGTGGGGTTATACGGCAATATCGGTCAAACAAACTATGCAGCCACAAAAGCCGGAGTAATTGGCTTAACAAAGAGCTGGGCAAAGGAGTTCGGCCCTAAGGGAATTCGAGTAAATGCGGTTGCTCCTGGTTTTATTGAAACCGGCATGACAGCAGCGGTACCAGACAAGGTTCTTAACTTCATGAAGGAAAAAACCCCTCTTAGAAAAATTGGAAAACCCGAAGATATTGCTGCAGCCTATTTGTTTTTAGCCTCTGATCAGGCAGGTTACATTAATGGAACCATTTTAAGTGTTGATGGCGGATTAGTAATATAAATAAATATTAGCAAATCCGATATTCTTTTCCATAGAGTTAATTAATTCTGGAGAAACAATTAAATGTTTCTCCTTCTTTTTTTTGAAAAACCCCAATATCTTTCGACATTTTTTAACAAAGTTCCCTATTATACTGTTATGCTCATTTTTTAACAAAATTCTTGTTCCATTTCAATAAAGAGTTGCTTTACCTCCACCCCCTAAACAAAATGAATGAATCTTCATTTATTAAAAAACGCTAAATTTGTCGAATAATAATTCAAAAAATTGTGGTATTTTTACTGTATTATTTTAAGGGGGAATTGATAATACATAAATTTTTTAGGGAGGAAATAAAATGGCAATCAATGAAGTTGTAATTGTAAGTGCAGTAAGAACAGCAATTGGAAGTTTTCTTGGGGGCTTAAAAAACGTCCAAGCCACTCAATTAGGTGCGACTGTAATCAAAGAAGCCATCCAAAAAGCTGGAATTACTCCAAATGATGTTGATGAAGTGATTATGGGGAATGTATTACAAGCAGGAGCTGGCCAAAATCCGGCGAGACAAGCTTCCCTTGCAGCAGGAGTACCGCAAGAAGCACCAGCAACAACTATTAATAAAGTCTGCGGATCAGGATTAAAAGCTGTTCACTTGGCAACACAAGCTATCCTTGCAGGAGATGCTGAAATTGTTGTTGCAGGCGGAATGGAAAACATGAGTCAGGCTCCTTACCTTTTAAAAGGCGGACGCGATGGATTTAAAATGGGCGATCAGAAAGTTGTCGACAGTATGATTGCTGACGGCTTATGGTGTGCTGAAAATAACTACCATATGGGAATCACTGCAGAAAACCTTGCTGAGAAATATGAAATCTCTCGTCAAGAACAAGATGAATTTTCAGCTGCAAGCCAACAAAAAGCACAGGCAGCCATTGAATCCAACCGTTTTGCCGATGAAATTGTTCCTGTAGAAATTCCTGGACGTAAAGGTCAAGTAACAATCTTTAGTCAAGATGAGTTCCCTCGATTTGGAACAACTGCAGAAAGCTTAGGAAAACTTCGCCCGGCCTTCAAAAAAGATGGTACGGTTACTGCGGGTAATGCCTCAGGAATTAATGATGGTGCAGCAGCATTCGTTGTAATGAGCCGTAAAAAGGCGGAAGAATTAGGTCTTAAGCCATTAGTATCAATTAAAGCCAATGCAACTGCTGGCGTGGACCCAAGTATTATGGGGATTGGTCCTGTACCAGCTGTCAAAAAAGCGCTTGAAAAAGCAACTATTTCATTAGAAGAGATCGATTTAATTGAAGCAAACGAAGCATTTGCTGCTCAGTCAATCGCAGTAGACCGTGAGCTTCAATTTAACAAAGAAAAATTAAATGTAAATGGCGGAGCAATTGCCCTTGGTCACCCAATCGGTGCCAGCGGAGCAAGAATCCTTGTTTCTTTAATTCATGAAATGAAGAAAAGAGAAAACCGCTATGGTTTAGCAACACTTTGTGTTGGCGGCGGCCAAGGCGTAGCCACTATCGTCGAAAATATTTAATCTAAAAATAAAAAACGAGACTACCGATAAGGAGTCTCGTTTTTTATTTTTAAGAAGCTATTTTTTGAAAAATTCAAAAATCTGTCACTAACTTTCCTTCTATTTTTAATCAAATGGGACTATAAATAAAGTAAAGGGTTAAGCTTTTCTTAGCCCTAACCTATTAGGAAAGGAGGTCCTTAATCATGTCAATGGCTGATTTTGATGATATTTATCAAATTTGTTGCAACTTTGATCCGACTGAAAAATCGAAAAGTATGAGAAAAGTTGATGTAAATCAGTTAGCGACTGAAGTAGTAACGGATTTACAATTAACATGTTCGGAAAATTGGTGGGAGATTGTCGAGAAAGATATTCTTGAGGAAGAGACAAAAGTCTTCGTATAAAAACCATTAGAAACGGCAGGTACATCGAATGAATGATCTATGTACTTAATCCCTTGTTTATTCCATACCTGGAAATGAACAAGGGATTTCATTATGAATGATTACATAGGGTCAGTCTCCTCCTCCAAGTTTTGCTTTAAACTGGCGGGTAACTGACCCTTTCTACTTATTTAATCATAAATTCCTGACTTACATTGAAAGCAGCTTCTGTGTTTTTGTCAACGTCTTCTACTGTAATGCCAGGCTGTGTTTCGACAAGAACCATTCCTTCCGGTGTAAAATCAAATACAGCCAAATCGGTAATTAAACGGTGTACCACTTGTTTTCCTGTTAATGGAAGAGTACAGGCTTTTTTAATTTTAGATTCCCCGTTTTTATTAACATGTTCCATAACGACCACAACCCGTTTTGCCCCATTTACTAAGTCCATGGCGCCGCCCATACCTTTAATCATCTTTCCTGGAATCATCCAGTTAGCCAAATCTCCTTGTTCTGAAACTTCCATACCTCCCAGGATGGCGAGATCGATGTGTCCGCCTCGAATCATTGCAAAGGATTCAGCACTATCAAAAAAAGAGGCTCCTTTAACAGCAGTTACAGTTTCCTTACCAGCGTTAATTAGGTCAGGATCTTCATTGCCCTCGAAAGGATAGGGTCCGATCCCTAATAACCCATTTTCTGATTGAAGCAAAACATTATAATTACTTGGAATTTCATTGGCAATCAAGGTAGGTATTCCAATACCAAGATTAACATTCATTCCGTCTTGAATCTCCTGAACAGCCCTTTTCACTATTAACGACCGTGCAATACTCATTGAATATCCTCCTTCCTTTTATTGAACTAAACGTGGACAACTGTCCGCCTTTCAATCCTTTTTTCATAGTTTTCACCAAGCAGCAACCGTTGTACATAAATTCCAGGTGTATGAATTTCATCCGGGTTTAACTCACCGGCTTCCTTGATCTCCTCTACCTCTGCAATCGTGACCTTTCCTGCCATTGCCGCAAGCGGATTAAAGTTACGTGCTGTTTTTTGATAGATTAGATTGCCTAGCGGGTCTGCTTTCCATGCTTTTACAAGAGCAAAATCCCCAACGATTCCCTCTTCTAAGATAAAAGTTTTACCGTTAAAAACCTTATGTTCCTTCCCTTCTGCTATCGCTGTTCCTACGCCTGTCGCAGTATAAAAAGCAGGAATTCCTGCACCGCCTGCACGGATTCTTTCAGCTAATGTCCCTTGTGGAACGAGCTCTACCTCCAGTTCCCCGCTTAAAAACTGCTGTTCAAAAATCTTGTTTTCACCCACGTAGGAGGAAATCATTTTCTTAATTTGCTTGTTAGCTAGTAAAAGACCTAGTCCCCAATCATCGACGCCACAATTATTGCTGACTATGGTTAAATCCTTTGTACCTTTATCCCGTAAAGCCATGATGGCTTTTTCGGGAATTCCACATAATCCGAAGCCTCCAACAATTATGGTCGCTCCATCCGGAATATCTTGGACCGCTTGTGTAAAAGAGTCTACGATTTTACCCTTATTCAAAGAAATAACCTCCTTTTAAAATAGATTTCTATTAAAATTTATACTGGATAGACTGCATGTTTTCGTTCAGAGAATTGAGTATACTTTGAAGAATACGCTTCAAAACGATTAACCAGTTCCTTTCGTAAAGAGTTTCCTGGGATTATGCCGTCAATGATCATCTCAGAAGCGAGACGGTAAATATCAATGTCCTCTTTATATTCCTCACGTTTTTGCTGAATAAAGGCAGCCTTCTCAGAATCTTGCAATTGTTCAATTTTATTGGAGTAGACAGCATTTACTGCAGCCTCTGGTCCCATTACGGCAATTTGGGCCGTTGGCAAAGCAAGGCAGCAATCCGGTTCAAATGCAGGACCTGCCATTGCATAAAGACCCGCACCGTAGGCTTTACGGACAATGACAGAAATCTTTGGCACCGTCGCTTCCGCCATCGCAGAAATCATTTTTGCACCATGGCGAATGATGCCTGCGCGCTCCACCTTTGTCCCAATCATAAAACCAGGGACATCTACAAGGAAAAGAATCGGGATATGGAATGCATCACATAGATTAATAAATTTAGCTGCTTTATCGGCCGTATCGTGGAACAATACTCCACCTTTCACCCGCGGCTGATTGGCAATAATACCGATTGGTTTTCCATTCATACGGGATAGGCCGGTGATTAATTCGGCAGCAAAAAGCTTCTTAATTTCAAAAAAAGATCCTTCATCAATGATGCGGTCGATTAAATCATACATATTAAAAGGTGAGTTTTGGTTTGTTGGAATCAGGTCTTCGATTGTTTTTTCAAATGATTTTGGCGGTAACGTCTCTTTGCTCGGCGGCTTTTCTGAGAAGTTAGCGGGAAAATAAGAAAGGTATTTTCTTGCCATTTCAAGCGCGTCCTCTTCGGTTTTCGCCAAAACATCGCCGCAGCCTGAAATCGAACAGTGCATCCGCGCACCGCCCATTTCCTCTAGTGTTACTTTTTCTCCGATGACCATTTCCGCCATCCGTGGCGACCCTAGATACATGGAAGCATTTTTATCTACCATAATCACGATATCACAAAATGCCGGGATATACGCACCGCCTGCTGCAGATGGTCCAAACAGCACACAGACCTGTGGAATTTTCCCGGATAATTTCACCTGATTATAGAAAATTCGGCCTGCTCCGCGGCGTCCTGGAAACATTTCTACCTGATCGGTAATCCGTGCTCCTGCGGAATCAACGAGATAAATTAATGGAACTCTCAGTTTTTCGGCTGTCTCTTGAATCCGAATTATTTTTTCAACCGTCCGTGCCCCCCAGGAGCCGGCCTTGATTGTAGAATCATTCGCCATAATACAAACGGTCTGTCCGTTTATTTTTCCAATCGCTGTTACGACACCATCTGCAGGAAGATCCTCTGCCATACAATTGGCAAATGCTGCATCCTCCAAGACAAAATCTTGATCAAACAATAGCTTTAAGCGGTCACGAGCAAAGAGTTTTCCCTGCTCGCTATTTTTTTCGTGGTATTTCGCGGCACCGCCTTTGTAAATCTTTTCAAGGCGTTCTTGTAATGTAAGATTCTCTGAATGAACTTCTGTGGTCATGAAGTGATCCTCCCTCTCATGTTACTCCCCTTTGTAGACAGGTTTCCGCTTTTCTTTAAAAGCCTGAAGTCCTTCCAAACGATCCTTTGTTGGGATTGTGACCTCATAGGCATTTTGTTCGATGGCAAGCCCTGTCGCTAATTCCACATCGTAACCTTTATCAATGGAAAATTTAGCCTGTCGAACAGCGATTGGGCCATTCTTAACAATTTGAGCTGCGATTTCCAATGCCTTGTCTAACAATGATTCCGGATTTTCTACAAACTCAACCAAGCCAATTTCCTTTGCTTCTTGTGCATCAATACGTCTAGCCGTAAAAATAAGCTCTTTTGCCCTTCCTTTT
The DNA here is from genome assembly GCF_016107705.1 of Neobacillus cucumis. The sequence continues at coordinate 90,031 of NZ_JAEHGC010000002.1, read as the reverse complement.
CCTACGAGCCTTGGAAGGCGTTGTGTACCGCCTGCACCAGGGATAATTCCGAGTGAAGTCTCAGTCAGGCCGAATTTTGCTGTTTCTGAAGCAACACGAATATCACAGGCCAAGGCTAATTCCGTTCCCCCGCCAAAAGCCGCCCCATTTACAGCTGCTATCACCGGTTGTGGTAATGTTTCCAAGCTGTTTACGCACTCCCGAATCAAGGAAACGGTTTTCTTTACGGTCTGCGCATCCATACCCGCTCGTTCTTTCAAATCAGCACCAGCACAGAATGCTTTTTCGCCGGCTCCTGTAACGACTAAACAACGAACAGACGGGTCAAATTTACAAGTGTCGATTATATTTTTAAGTTCTTCGAGAAGCTTGGTTGAAAGTGCATTTGCTGCATTTGGACGATTTAAGGTAATGACAACAACTCCATCTTCACGCGTTGAAACCTCTACAACCTGATCCAAATCACTCACCTCTTTCATTGTTCATGCATGCTTGAAGATTTCGGCTAGGTAAACTTCTTCCGATTTTTTCTTGAATAAAGCGTCCTGCTCCCAATAGTTTTTCTAAGTTTACGCCTGTATCAATGCCCATATTGCCCAGCATGTACAAAACATCTTCCGTCGCCACATTACCTGAAGCACCTGGTGCATAGGGACAGCCGCCTAATCCACCCGTAGAAGCGTCATAGGTGGTAATCCCCATGTCTAATGCCGCTAAAATATTCGCTGCGGCTGTACCATGTGTATCATGAAAGTGCAGTGCTAATTTTTCAATTGGGAAGCGTTTTAAAAGGACAGTTAACACCTCTTGAACTTGCTTAGGATTTGCTACGCCAATGGTATCTCCGAGTGACAGTTCTTGAATGCCCATCTCAAATAAGTGCTCTGACACCCGAATTACGTTATCAATCGAGACCTGGCCTTCATAGGGGCATCCAAAAACAGTTGAAACATAGCCGCGGACTGTTTTTCCTGCCGACAAAGCTTCTTTTACGACCTCTTCCAAAACAGGAAAGGTACCTGCGATTGATTTGTTAATATTTTTTTGATTGTGTGTTTCACTGGCTGACATAAACACAGCCATTTCATCTATATTTCCTTCTAAGGCCTTCTCCAGCCCACGCCGATTTGGGACGAGAGCCGTATACGTGACACCTGGCATGCGCTCAATACCTTTTGCTACTTCCAATGAATCGGCCAATGCCGGAATCCACTTTGGATTAACAAATGAGGTAATTTCAATAGATTGAAGGCCTGTTCGGGACAATTGATTAATCCAGTTAATTTTATCCTCCGTGGAAAGAAAGGACTGCTCGTTTTGCAGCCCATCTCTTGGTCCAACTTCCTTAATGGTTACATTTGTGGGCCAGTTCATGCTCACATCTCCCTTGAAGGTTTATTCCATTTCGATTAAAAGATCTTCTTCATTCACAAAGTCGCCTTCATTTACTTTTACTTCCTTAACCGTGCCACTAACTTCAGCCGTAATCGGAATCTCCATCTTCATAGATTCCAAAATGATCACATCCTGACCTTCCTCAACCTTATCACCCGGTTGAACTAATACCTTCCATACGTTTCCTGCCATCACTGCAACAATTTTATTCATTGATTAATCCTCCTTGTGTTATTTCGTGACTGTTTTTTTATTATCCTGCAGATACTTTTCAACAAAATTTGTGGTCGTATCACCGGAAACGAAAGAATCGTGCCCCACTACTTTTTGAAGCATCGGGATATTAGTTTTAATCCCTTCCACCACATAGCGGGATAGAGCATCCTTCAAGATTTCAATCGCCTCATTGCGATCCTTGCCCTTCACAACAAGTTTAGCAATCATTGGATCATAAAATGGGGTCACGACCGACTGCTCGCTCACTCCCAATTCATGACGGATGCCAGGACCTGCCGGTAACACAAATTTGGTAATTTTCCCTGGAGACGGGAAGAAGGTTTTCGGATCCTCCGCATAGATTCGGACTTCAATTGCATGCCCATTACGCTTGATCTCCGATTGTTTAAAGCTTAATGTGTCTCCCCATGCAATCTGAAGCTGCTCGGCAACTAAATCTATCCCCGTTATTTCTTCCGTCACGGGATGTTCCACCTGCAGTCTCGTATTTACTTCTAAAAAGTAAAAGTTTTTATTCTCATCCACTAAAAATTCAATTGTTCCGGCATTTTTATAGCCGATTGATTTGGCCGCCTTCACAGCAGCTTCCCCCATCCTCCTGCGAGTCTCTTCATCTAAAAATGGAGATGGTGCTTCTTCAACGACTTTCTGATGACGCCGTTGAATGGAACATTCCCGTTCCCATAAATAAACGGTGTTCCCCTCTCCATCAGCAAGAATTTGAATTTCAATATGCCGAGGATTTTCTACATATTTTTCAATAAACATTTCTCCGTTGCCAAAAAAACTAACAGCCCGTTTCTGATTGCTTTCAAATGCTTTTCTAGTTTCATCCTCGCTGCGGACAATCTGCATACCAATGCCTCCGCCGCCAGCTGAAGCCTTTAACATCACCGGATAACCGATTCTCTTTGCCGTTTCCACCGCTTCTTCGACATCGGCTAGGGGCGATGTAATTCCCGGCACAACCGGAACTCCCGCCAGCTCCATTAGCTTTCTAGCTTCAATTTTACTGCCCATTTTGGAGATAACCTCCGGAGACGGTCCAATAAAAACAAGACCTTCCTCCTCACATCTGCGGGCAAATTCAGCATTCTCTGAAAGCAGTCCGTATCCAGGGTGAATACCCTCTGCCCCTGACGTATTCGCGATTTCAATGATTTTATCGATATTGAGATAACTTTCGGAGACCTTTGCTGGACCGAGTAAGTAAGCCTCATCCGCTGCCTTCACATGAAGAGCGTCCTTATCCGCTTCCGAGTAAACCGCAACCGTTTGGATTCCCAATGCTTTACACGTTCTGATCACACGTCCGGCAATTTCACCGCGGTTGGCAATTAATATTTTTTTGAACATACCTTTCCACCCTTTCTAACATCGTTAAGGAGATATGTAAAAACTAATCATTCATTTTGCAACATACTATACGATTATCTTTAGCTACTAATCTAGAATATTAGAACCAGTCATTACCAATCATTTACATGAAAAATGACTGGTTCTAATTAATGACTATTTAACTGTTGATTTATCAGCAACTATTTTTTGTATTTGTGCAACGGACGCCGGATCTTCTAGTCCTGTAATGTCGCCATGAACACTACCTGATACAACAATCTCCTTTAATAAGCGGCGCATAATTTTGCCGCTGACTGTTTTTGGAAGCATATCTGTAAAAACAATTGATTTTGGAGCAGCAATTTTACCAATTTGTTTTACGATCTGATCATTTATTTGTTGTTTTAATTCATCTGTTCCATTGAATCCATCAGCCAGACGGACAAATACGAGCGGAACTTCTCCTTTTATTTCATCAGGAATTCCAATAATGGCGGTTTCAGCGACACCCTGACATTCTAGGACAGCGCTTTCCATCTCCATTGTACTTAAACGGTGTCCAGCAACATTAAACGCATCATCTGAACGGCCAACTACCCATATATGTCCATCATCATCGATCAATGCAAGATCGCTGGCATAATAACTGCCTTCCACCTGGCTAAAATAGGAACCGAAATAGCGCTCCGGTTCTTTCCAAAGTGTCCGGCACAGCATAGGAAATGGTTTTCTAATTATAAGATTTCCTAACTTACAAGGTCCTACTGGATTGCCTTCTTCATCCACAACATCCAAAACTGCGCCTAAAAATTGAGTACCTGAGGATCCCGGTTTCATTGGCGTCAGCCAGGCTGCCCCTGCAATTGGACATCCTGCTGTTTCCGTTTGGCCCCAAGTATTATTGATATATATCTTTTTCTTTCCTAAAATTTCATATGTCCAGTGCCATGTTTCCGGATCGAAAGGTTCACCCACTAGAGATATGACATCAAGACAGGATAAATCAAATTTTTCTAATGCCTTTTCTCCCATACTCTTTAACATTCTTAATGCTGTTGGGGCAGTAAATAACTTATTCACCCGGTATTTTTCAATAATTTGATAAAAACGGTCCTTTGTTGGATAATCAACTGCTCCTTCATAGACAACAGTTGTTACACCATTCGCTAAAGCACCGGTAATTCCCCAAATATGCATCGTTAACCAGCCGATATCCGCGGTACACCAGAAAACATCGTCATTACGGTGATCCATATGATACTTGGCATATGTGTAATTTTGAGTAACAAATGCCATGCCGGAATGCACAACACCTTTCGGTTTACCTGTCGTACCACTCGTATAGAACACAATACCGCTCTCGTTCGCTTCAATTCTCTCAGGCTCACAAACGATACTTGCGGCTTTTGTCTCTTCATGCCACCAGTAATCCCGGCCTTCTTTCATTTGAACCTCTGAACCTAATCGATTTACAACAATGACTGCCTCAATCGAAGAAATAGATGGCACTACATTGTCGACTTTTTCTTTTAAACGAATGACTTTTCCCCGTCTTTCCGTTGCATCTGCAGTGACCAATACTTTTGGTTCAAAACTGATAAGTCTGTCTGTCAATGATTTTTCGGAATAACCTGAGAAAATCGTATTGTAAATCGCACCCAGACGAAAACAAGCTAAAACGGCAATAAAGGCTTCGGCTAGATTTGGAAGATATATAGCTACGCAATCACCTTTTTTTACACCAAATGATTTAAGTACATTGGCAAATCGATTTACTTCAGCAAGAAGCATATTATACGTATAAAATCTGGTGTCCCCGTTTTCGCCTTCCCAAATGAGAGCGGTCCGGTTTCCTGCCCCATTTTCTATATGCCGATCAAGTAAATTTACACTTGGGTTACTAATACCACCGACAAAAAAGCGAAAATCAGGAAGTTGTCCACTAATGGTTTCATTCCATGGTTCATACCAAACAAGTTCACGGGCTGCACGATCCCAAAAGGCAGCAGGATCTTCTTGGGATTGTTTAAGAAGTTCTTGAAAAGCTTCGCTGCTTCCAATAGAGGTTGAACGCACTTTTTCTACATCTGGATAAACGAGTTTACTATTTGAAACTACTTGTAAAATTCCACTGACATCCATGTAAAATTGCTCCCTTATCTATTTTTTATCCTGTTGATTTCCGCTCCAAAAATCAACATTGTCCTTCAGCACAGCTTGCTATATAAATTCTTTAGCAGCCAATTTCACGTGCAATAACCATTCTTTGTACTTCGGAGGTTCCCTCCCCAATTTCTAGAAGCTTTGCGTCCCGGAAAAAACGTTCCACCTGATATTCCTTCATATACCCATATCCGCCATGGATTTGGACTGCTTGATCACAAACCCGCATGCAGATTTCTGAAGCAAATAATTTCGCCATAGCGGCTTCCTTTTTAAATTTCTTGCCTTGATCCTTTAGCCAAGCGGCTTTATAAACCATATTTCGAGCTAATTCAATGTTCATTGCCATGTCAGCCAGTTTGAATTGAATCGCTTGAAACTTCGAGATGCTTTGGCCAAATTGTTTTCTTTCCTTTGCGTATTGAAGTGCTTTGTCATAGGCGCCTTGAGCAATCCCAACAGCCATTGCACCAATGCCAATCCTTCCGCCATCAAGTGTAGCTAAAAACTGCTTGAATCCATTGCCTTCCACACCTAAAAGATCCTCCTTGGATACGCTTACATTTTCAAGGATTAGTTCTGTTGTATTCGACGCGTGAAGGCCCATTTTTTCATAATTGTTAATGACCCTAAATCCTGGAGCTTCAGTCGATACAATAAAGGCGCTAATTCCATTGGTACCTTTTGAGCGGTCGGTTACGGCTGTAATCGCAAGATTTTTAGCAAAGCTTGCATTCGTAATAAAACATTTGGAACCATTAATTGTCCACTGATCTCCCTCTAACGTTGCCGTTGTTTGCGTTCCCCCAGCATCAGACCCTGCATTCGGCTCTGTCAATCCAAAAGCACCCAAATATTCTCCTGTACAAAGCGGTGTTAAGTACTTTTCCTTTTGTTCATGTGTTCCAAATAAATGGATTGGTGCCCCCCCTAAGGAAATATGGGCAGAATATGTAATTCCCGTTGACCCGCATACACGGCTTAATTCTTCTACTGCAATGGCAAAACTAACTGTATCTGCGCCACCACCGCCATATTGTTCAGGAAAAGGCAGCCCCATGATTCCTAACTTCGCTAACTTGTTGAAAATTTCTTTTGGAAATTCTCCTGTCCGGTCTCTTTCATCTGCACCCGGGGCTACTTCCGCCTCTGCAAAATCACGAATTAGTTTTCGTATCATCGCCTGTTCTTCTGTTAAGTCAAAATTCATCTTTGCATCCAGCCTCTCATTTTTTTGATTAGAGTAACCAAATCTTGATGCAACCTGTTGATAAGGTTTCTTGATGAATACCATTAACATATTTCTTAATCTTCTAATAATTATAACGTAAAAAATTCAGAATACTATGTCAATCTTCATGAAAATGATTCGATAAAATTTGTGGGTTTTATACAAAAACAGGAATTGAAACGCTTTCAATTTACTTCTATAATTTTACTATAGAGATATTTTTTTAGCAGAATTATTAGAATAAGCATTGGTTACTACTGAATTAGCAATTTTTAATACTAGTAATAAACACACTAATCTTTCGGGAGGACCAAAATGGAAGATACATTAACGCATCGCCAGCTTCAGTCCTTAATACATATTTCGAATGTCCTCAATACCTCATTCGATATTGAAACTATTATTGAATTAATAATGCGTGAAACCATTTCAGTGGTTGAAGCTGCGGAAGGCGGCTCATTATGGTTATATAATAAAAAACAAGATTGCTTAATTGCTCAATCCGCACAGGGTGTTTTTTACCCCAAAATTTTCCGACAAATTCGTCTTAAACCTGGAGAATCGATGACAGGGATAACATTTGAAAAAAGAAATTCGGTTATATATAAAAACGAAAATGAAATTAAAACAGCTTTAGCAACTTTATCATTTAAAAATTCAGGGTTATTAAGCAGATCGATACCTGAAAATTTCCACTTTTCAACGGTTATTTCTGCCCCGATTTTTTTGAAGGGTGAATGCATTGGGGTGTTTACGTTAGATTCTTTCCAACAGTCTTTAAACTTTAAGCCTGAAGACCTTCATCTATTAGAAGCAATCTGCCATCAAGCAGCTGTTGCATTAGAAAGATCCAGTCTCTACAAGGAAAAAGAGCAGACTGTCAAAAACCTTTCGTATTCCATTGAAACGCATAGAACCCTGGCGAATCTTGTTCTTCAGGGAGAGGACCTTCATTCTATATTACAATACATACACCGGTGGATTGGCCAAAACACATTTCTTTTCGATGAATTAGGAGACCATATAACTTCTTCCTATGATCCCGTTCTTTCCACCGAGATTCTAATGTTTGTTAAGCATCAAGCTGCTATATGGATGAAATCAACTGAAAATTCCCTTTCCGTTAAGGAAGTTGACATAGTAGGTATCCCGTATCAGTTGGTCAGCTTACCACTTGGCTCGAAGCCGAATTTCCTTGGTTTATTAATGATTCTATCAACGAAAAAATTGGACGAAATGGATTTGGCCGCTCTTGAACATGCCTGCACGGTTCTTTCCTTACAAGTATTTAAAGAGCAGACCGTATTCGAGACCCAACAACGTTTAAAGGACGAATTTGTGACAATGCTCTTTACTGAGCATATGGACGAGGCGCTTTTACAAAGAGCAAAAAGCCTGGACCTAAATCCTGGAGATAACTATATTGCAACCATTATTGAATTTTCAATGGATTCTAACCAGAAGAATCAGCCTAAAGAAGGCCTAATTAGAAAAATGATTCAACTTACAAACCAGGCTTTTCTCGGACCTTACACAAAGGGTATGACAGTAACACATCATCATCAAATCGTGGTGCTTCTTTCCGATCATTCAAATACTGCCAATTCTTTCATTGTTTCGCGGGTAAAAGAAAAGGTAAAGTGGATTCAACAGGAAATAATGTCGAGAAATTGGGAGGTTGAGGTTGCTTTTGGAATAGGTAGAGTCAAACAAGGGCTGCAGAATGTCCATAAATCTCTCAAAGAAGCTGAGAATTGTTTGAACTTTATTCGTCATTTTCACTGGGAAAATTCAATTCTTAGTTATTCAGATCTCGGGATTCAAAGGTTTATACTGCAAAATCCCGAAGAAGAAGTGATGGAATTTATCAATGAGGTGCTTGGTCCCCTCATTGACTATGAAAACTCTCGAAAAGGAGACCTTCTCAAAACTCTTTATATCTATCTGGAGGGAAACCAAAATGTGAAAAGAACGGCAGATACCTTGCATGTTCACATCAATACTTTAAGCTATCGTTTAAAAAGGATTGAAGAAATACTCTCGATTGATTTAACGGACAGTAAACAGGTACTTAACCTTCATTTGGCTGTTAATTTATTTCGATATATAAAAAAACAACCAAGCACTCAAATGGTGTGAAATGTATCTAGAGGCAGACTCGGTTAAAATCAAATTTTAATCGGCTTGCCTCAGCTTTAACTAAAATCTACATGTAATTCAATCAGTATTATCAAGGAACCAATCTAGTAGCTTTCGCTTTTTCTGCTGTTTTCTGGATTCGAGTTCCTAATGGTTTCTTTAAGACAAACGCAATCAGAAAACTAATCCCTACAAAAACAAGTAGGGCAAAAAAGTCTTTGACAACAATCTTGTTAATCATTCCACCGACTGTTTCCCGCAGCATGCTAACACCGTAAGTGAAAGGCATGAAAGGATTTAGCTTTTGGAAAAAGGTTGATGTCACACTTACGGGAAATGTTGCGCCAGAACTTGAAATTTGCAGGACCAAAAGAATAATGGCTAATCCTTTCCCGATATTGCCAAACACGGAACACAATGTGTAGGTAATAATGATAAACACCATGCTCATGATGATGCTGAACAAAACAAACCATCCTTTGTCCACCACATAGGTATGGATGATAAACAAATCTCCTAAAGAAACAATTGCCGCTTGAAATATACCGATTGTTAGAAAAGTTAATAGTCTACCAAGATAAAGCTGATAGTCCCTATAGCGATTGTCCAAATTTTCTACGTCGACTCTCAATGAAGCCACAAGGAGCGTAGCCCCTACCCACAAAGCAAGCATCGTATAAAATGGTGACATTGCTGAACCGTAATTGGGGATCGGAAAAATCCGCTTTGTTTTTAACAAAACTGGATTGGATAAAAAATTGCTCTCCTTTGTCGGATCATGCTTTAAAAATTGAATCAAATCGTAAAAATTAACACTATTTTTAAATTGTCTAATTCTATCTGCAGCTGTTCTAACTTTTTCTTCAAATCCAGGTAAATCATTTCTGGCCAAATCCGCTGCTTTGTGAATCACCCTTTCAACTTCAGGAAGCTTAGTCCTGACAAGATCCGCTGCTTTTCGAATGTCCGCCTCTAGTCCTGGCAAATCATTCCGGACAAAATTGGCAGCTTTATGGATTTTTTGTTCAATCGTCGGCAACTCATTTTTTACAAATACAGAAGCTGTGTTAATTCCTCCTACTCCTTTATCTACTTTTTGTTGAAACTCAACTCTGGCAGCTTGGACGTCATGATGAATTTTTACTAGTTCATCATATACCTGATTCAACTGTTCCTGATTTCCCTTGGTATCTGCTTCATTTGCAGCCTTCGCTTGATCTATTGCATCCTGTATTTTGGTTTCGATTTCAGTAAGGTTTGCTACTACATCTGCTACAATCGAAGATGTTCTTTGTATATCCGAAAGCTTTCCTTGGAGGGCGAGCACCTTGTCGCCTGCATTCTTTACAAGCGGTAAATTATCTTCGACTTTTAAAATACTGGCACCTGCCCGGTCAAGCTCTGGTATTCTTTGCTCTAGTTCAATAATTTGTTGACCTTTACTGTGAATCTCAGGAAGTTTACCCTCGAGTTCAATTGCTTTTTTCCCCATTTGATCGATGACCGGGAGTGCCTTTTCCAACGCATAAATTTGTTTTTCCACATCTAGAATCGAGGGCAGATCTTTTTCAAGTTCGACTCCAGCCTTATAAAATCCTGAAAAAATCGCATCTCCAACGGTTTTAATAAAGGCCTGGCTAATTTGAGCTGTCACACTTGATGCACCTGAGCTAGCAATTTTCGGTGCAACGGCATTAATTTTTTCATTTACCCCAAAAATAATTTCAGGTTTTTCAGGATTCGCGGTTATGATGCTTGTAATTTTTTTTGAAAATTCCTTTGGAAGGATAAGATAGGCATAGTAGTCTCCTTCCACTACCCCCCTTTTAGCTTCACTAGTGCTCACAAACATCCAGCCCAGTTTATGATTCTTTTTTAAATTATTTACTGTTTCATTTCCAACATTAATATTCTTTCCACGAATTCTAGCACCTTCGTCCTCATTGGCGACGGCAACTTGAATTCCCGATGTATTCCCGTACGGATCCCACATCGACTTGATATTAAACCATGCATACATAGAAGGCAGGATCATAAGTCCCACTACCAACAAAGCAACGGAAGGAGCGCTGAATATATTTTTCCAATCTAATCGATAAATGTGCCAAATTTTGCCCATTTCAAAACACCTCATGTCATAGAGCATCCTAACTATTATCTTTTGAAAATGGGTTGATTTTATGACTTAATATTTTATTTGACTATAAAGTAGATTTTTAATGGAGGACAGATTAAGTGAATTTTTCAATGTGTAAATAAAAAAAGCAGATTCATAAATCATCTGCTTAGTCCTTTAATTTTTCTTTATTAACAATATCCTTCACAACATCTTCAAGAGTCACATTTTCCAAGGTTTTCTCCATAGCTACTTGAGCAGCGGTAAATAAGGGGCCAATTGCATCTTGAATATTCCTTCCCACAGGACAAACCGGATTTGGTTCTTCGTGGACACTAAACAATTCATTCTCTTGTACAACATTCACTGCCTTATATACATCAAGTAAAGTAATATCAGATAAATCCCTGGCTAGTTTCGCTCCTGCAATACCAGGATGTACTTCGACTAACCCGGCTTTTTTAAGCATCCCCATAATTTTTCTTATCACGACAGGGTTTGTATTCACACTTCCAGCTAGAAATTCTGATGAACTGATTCCCTCTTTATTAATTTCAATAAGCGTTAATATATGAATTCCAACTGCAAATCGACTACTTATAGACAATCCCAGTCACCTACCTTATCTTTGTTATACATGTAATTAATTTAATTACAAATTTTATTATACCCTAAAATCAAGAACAAATTGAAGAGGTCGGTATTACAAAGTCAAGAATAAAGGAGATGAGTATTTAGCTCATCTCCTTTATATTACTAAATGGCAGACTAAGATTCTTTAATGTATAAAGTCTCGCCGTAAAAATGAATAACTCATGATAATTATTTTTTACGTATTCATCAATAATGCTGATTCCTTTATTAAATCCATCAACCAGATAGAGCGTATACTTTTCATCCCAAGAAAACTGATTGATTCTGATTAGCTCATCTGCAATGATTTGAAACTTAAAATCCTCAATCAGCAGTTTAATTTGATAGATTTTATCTTTCTCCTCACGGCTTCTATCTTTATTTTCATAATTTTTTTGAACGAATTTTATAAAATCATTGATATTTTCCGCCAACATTAACGCTTTTTGCATCTCGAATTTCATCTCACCATCTCCTCAATATCTAAAAATCTAATCCTTAATTAAGAAGATTGTATGTCTTGAAATGATCATTTAATACTGACAAGCCAATTACCCAACGGTTTCTAAACCGTTATTGAAATGGTATTTGCTTACTTCTACTAATCGATTAAATAATTCCTGCATCTCCGGATGTTTTTCTGACATCGATTCGGGATGCCATTGAACAGCGACCAAATATGGATAATCCTTTCCTTCGACCGCCTCAATCATTCCGTCATCAGCTAGCGCTGTAATGACTAGGCCTTGTCCTAATTCCTCTATCGCTTGATGATGAAGAGAATTTACTAGTGTATCTTGATGCCCCCAAATCCCATTAATCAAGCTATTTTTCTCCAGTTTTATATGGTGGAATGGCAGCGGTCGGGGGATGGTCTGCTCATGAAGATGGACTTCTTTTTCTATTAAAGAAGGAATATCTTGTATAAGTGTTCCGCCGCAGGCAACATTGATTAGTTGTATTCCTCTGCAAATTCCAAATATCGGCTTTTTGGTTTTTGAAAAATAATCAAATAACTTTATCTCGAATTCGTCCCTCTCCGTTCGAAAAAAACCTATTTTTGCATGTGGGGGCTTGCTATAAAATTGTGGATCAACATCTTCCCCGCCGCTAAAAATAATCCCGTCGCAAAGTGTAACATATTGTTTAATAGCTTCTTCATCTTTAACAACAGGAAGAAGTATCGGGATACCGCCGGCTCGTTCCACTGCCCGGTGATAGTCGTGATGTATATACACACCTTCCATATTGTCATTATACTTAACATAGGATGTTGTAATGCCAATGATTGGTTTTTTCATTTTTTTCACTCTTTCTCTTCTTTATTTCGAATAAGGAAGGGCGAGATACAAATACATCCTTAAAGGACCTTATCTAGAAATGAACGAAGTCGCTCACTTTTTGCTCCGCCAAATATCTCTTTAGGTGGTCCATCTTCAACAATCACACCTTGATCTAAAAATAAAATTCGATCAGCAACTTCTCTTGCGAACCCCATTTCATGCGTGACAATAATCATCGTCATCCCCTCATTAGCCAGGGTACGCATAACCTGTAATACTTCTCCAACTGTTTCCGGATCTAGAGCGCTGGTTGGTTCATCAAACAACATCACCTTCGGATTCATCGCAAGGGCTCGTGCGATAGCCACCCGCTGCTGTTGTCCGCCTGATAAACTTTTCGGATATTCACTTGCTTTTTCAGTCAAATCTACTTTCTTTAGATAATTCATGGCAATCCTCTCTGCTTCATCTTTGGTTATTTTTTTAATTTTAATAGGTGCCAGTGTGATATTCTCTAAAACCGTTTTATGAGGAAATAAATTAAACTGCTGAAAAACCATCCCCATTTTCTGCCTCGTAACCGTAATGTCATGCCCTTTTTCTGTTACGCAGGTTCCTTCAAAATAAACCTCTCCACTTGATGGAAGTTCGAGCTGATTGATACAACGCAGCAGTGTTGATTTTCCCGAACCAGACGCACCGATTAAACAAACAACTTGTCCTTTCGGAATAAATAAATCAATTCCTTTTAAGACATCATTGGAGCCGAAGGTTTTATGTATCTTTTTCATTTCCAGCATTAATTCGACACCTTCCTTTCCACAAGCTCAGTTAACCAGTTAATCGAGGTGTACAATACCCAGTACATTAATCCAATCGTAAAAAGATAGGCAAATATTTCATAGTTTTGCGCATAGCCAATTTGGGCACTGTACGTTAGTTCAACTACTCCGATGACGGCTAATAGAGAGGTATCTTTTAAACTTATACTAAACTGATTCATAAAGGCTGGAGTCATTCGTTTTACTGCTTGCGGTAAAATAACATAAAAAAATGTTTGACGTTTTGTGAACCCAAGAGCGCTGCTCGCTTCCTCTTGTCCTTTATCAATTGATGTAATGCCAGCACGGAATACTTCTGCAAGGTAAGCACCTGCATTGATAGAAATCGTCATCGCTCCAACAACCATCGGAGATAGGCCTCCAGGGACAATCATGGGCATGATGGCGAAATAGACGAAAATAATTTGAACATATAAGGGTGTACCACGAATAATACTTACATACACTCGGGTGATGCTTTGTAAAATCCGATTGGAACTAATCCGAAACATCCCAAAGATTAATCCGATGATTGTCGCAAAAAGTAATGAAATACAGACAATTTCAAGAGTCTTCCCCGCCCCTACTAAAAGGTTAGGGAAGTCCTGCCAGACCATTTCAATTCCTCTCATCGTAATCCCTCTTTCTTCTATGTTTGAAAAAAGGCGCATTCATCTCATGCGCCTTTTTGTTCTTCTCATTTCTATGTTGTATTTCTGAAGCACTAAAACACTTATTCACCGAAGTACTTTTTATGCAACGCATCGTATTCTCCGTCGTCCTTTATTTCTTTCAATCCTTTATTGAAATCCTCTAAAACCTTTTCCTCATCCTTTGCGATAGCGATCCCATATTGTTCCCCGGTTAAGTGCTCCCCAACTATTTTTAGACCTTTCGCTGTACCGGATTTCATTTTGTCGGTTACAAATGGATAGTCGTTAACTAACGCATCGGATTGTCCATTTTGAACATCTAAGTAGAGTGTCGGCTCATCCTCTAAAATCTTCACCTTTGCACCATATTGCTTCGCTAATTCTTTTGCCTTTTCCAATCCGGAGGTTCCGTTTTTAGCAACAATGCTTTTTCCCTTTAAGTCAGCTGGACCGTTTATATTACTTCCCTCTTTAACTACTAGCACCAGACCACTATCAAAATAAGGATCGGTGAAATTAGTTACTGCCTTGCGTTCTTCTTTAATCGTAATGGCTGCAGCAGCCCCATCCACCTGATTCGTCTTTAAGGATGGAATAATTCCATCGAATTTCATATCCTTCCACTGGATCTTATATCCTTCTTTTTTTGCAATCGCTTCTACCACTTCGATGTCAAAGCCCGCAAATTTCCCATTCTCTTTGTGTGCAAAAGCCCCACCGTCCGCGCTTGTCGCAAATACTAGTGTTCTTTCTTTTGATTCACCACTTGAATTGTTGGTCGTTGTTGATGCTTTCCCACACCCTGCAAGTGCAAGTGTTATGGCACCGCAAACAGCAATCGTTTTCAACACTTTTTTCATTGAATCCCCTCCCAATATGGTTACCTTGTACTTTATTATTCTTTTTATCTATCTAAAAGGAGTATAAAACTCCGAATCCACATTCCATTTATTGTAAAAGGTTGTCCAAGTTTTTTTATATCGTCTGCTAGATTCGATGATATGATTTATATTCAAATTAAAAACTTTTAGACCTGAATTTAAGGATAAGAATTCTTCTCTCTTTATGACATTAAAAAAGTTAGCATGAACATTCTTCATGCTAACTCCCTAATTTTTATAATATTTCCAATTTAACTTTCCTTTACTGTTCAGCAAGTCCTTTGAACAATTCCACTCCTGTTTCGATAAGATCATCTTTGAAGTCATACTCATAGCTGTGCAGATTCGGATAATCCTCTCCATTTCCAATATAACAGTAAGAACCTTTTGTCAATTTTGTATAATGGCCAAAATCTTCAGAACCACGGAACGCCTCAGTCAGCTCTTCCATTGGAATCCCTTTTTCTTTGCAGACCTGACGAATTTTGTCAGAGCTTTCTTTGTAGTTTGCCGTTTCCGGGAATTCATCCTGATATTCGAAGCGTACCTTCAGTCCATACTTCTCTGCTTCGGCCTTCGCAATATCTTCCAAATTCTTCTGTAATCTATCCAATTCTTCTTCATAGAGTGCACGAATCGTCATTCGAAGCGCCCCCTTGCTGGCGTTGACACCGAATGCTTTTGCACCAATATCTACCTGAACAACAGTACAGAGAACAATTCCTTTATTAGTTTCGGGGTCAACAAATCCAGGGATCGCATCAATTATCTTCGCAATAGCGAAGGACGGATTGATTCCCTTTTCAGGTTCGCTGGCATGAGATGGAACACCCTCCATTTGGATCGTCATACCTTTAGATGCACAGTGTGCTGTCCCATCAATAACGAAAACGGTATTGTGTTTAAAGCCGCTCATATTATGCCAAGCAAAAATTTCATCAATGTTATTTTCCTTGATGAAAACAGCGCACTCGGCAGCACCGTCACCTGTTTCCTCCGCATGCTGAAACAGGAAGAAGACGTTATTATCGGAACCCAATTGATCAATCTCAAGGGCAAAACCTGCTAGAGTTGCAGAGTGTCCGTCATGTCCACATTTGTGTGAAATCCCCGGAAATTGAGAGCCATATGGGAGATCAATGGTTTCCTCGATTGGAAGAGCATCAAAATCTGCGCGAAAAGCTACGTTTCTTCTCCCTACCTTAGAATGATAGATGGCATAAAACCAACGGCCTCTGTCTACAATTTCAAGCTTCGTGTTTTCTTTAAGGAAATCAATTAAATGCTGCTTTGTCCATACTTCATGGTTTGATAATTCCGGATGAGCATGAAGTTCATGACGAAGTTGAATTGCCAAGTCTAGATTTTTCTTTTCCATATTCCATTCTCCCCTTAGATTTATGATCTTTTGCTATTTTCCTTAAAACGCTTTCACTTTTGCAAAAGTCTAGCAATCCATGGTTGTTCCTTAACTAAGATTTTACATTATTCAAGTTCAAACTAAGGATTACTAAAAAAGGCTAAAATATAATCAAAAATATTCAGTCTTTTTCAATGAATATTTTATTATCTGTATATATTATATTATATATTTTATATTTAACAGTCAATAAAAAAACGATTTTGTCGCTGTTGGACAAAATCGTTTTCTTAACCTCAGTTCATATTCTATAGCTGCAGGTTCTCGACCTTATGAATATTCCAATGTACGTCTTTCATGAATCTGGCTAATTCAGCAGAATCCTTGCTTTTAAAAAGTTCCATCATCGTCCTATGCTCATCATTTATTTGCGATAGTCTTTCCTTTAGTTGATCCTTTGGACCAATTTCACCTAAATTTATTAAAAACTTCTTTTCTAATTGCAGCAGTAGATCTACTAGGCTCTTGTTGGGGCAGATCTTTAAATAGACACCATGAAAAGCTTGCTGCATCTTATCATACATCCGGTAATTCTCTGTATTAATGGCAAGATCAATACTTTGGATATAAAATTCCATCTCTTTTATGTCCTTCTCCGTTAAAAGCGGAACCGCCAGTGAAGCAGCCAGACCATCCAATGCACCGATGATGAAATATGTTTCTTCCGCCTCTTGTTTTGTAAGGCTTTTTATGACGAACCCTTTTCTTGGAACATTGTCAAGCAACCCCTCTGATGAAAGCTGTATGAGGGCCTCTCTTACCGGTGTCCTGCTGACTTTCAGCATTTCGCAAATATGATTTTCATTTACCTTTTTACCGGGAAGCAATTTTCCACTGTTAATTTGCTCAACGATATAGTTATACACATGGTCTTTTAGCGATAAATATTCCATTTTAGAGTCTCCAATTATATTGTATATAATTGGATTTTATATTATTATAAGATTTTTCTCAAATATTTCTTATCTTTTTTACCTTTTAAAAATATCCAACGTGACATTGAGTATGTCTTGTTACTCTAACCCATAGTATCCACAAACAACATAACCTACTGATTTCGCAGCTACAATGAGTGAATCCTCATCAATATCGAATTTTGGATGATGGTTGAAAAATGGCTTTTCCACTCCTTTTGGGGTACAACCAATATAAAAATAACAACCAGGGATTTTTTCTAAATAATAAGCAAAGTCATCAGATGGTGACATCATTGGATATTCTTCTACTTCCTTTATATCCGGGTCATTCGCACTTTCCAGGCTTGCTTTTACCGCTGCCGTTACCTCTGGATCATTATAAAGCGGCGGATAATCGGAAGTGTAGGTTAACTCACATTGGACACCAAATTCCGCTTCAATTCCGCTAACAATACGGCGAACTTCTTTTTCAATAATCCCCTTTGTTTCCACCGTCATGTAACGGATATCCCCCTCAAGTTCCACACGGTCTTTAATGACATTGAATGTACCCTTTCCATCAAAGGAACCTATCGTGATTACACCAGCGTCAAAGGGATTTAACCGACGGCTTATAATCGTTTGTACGGCTGTAACAAAATATGACCCGGCAACAATCGCATCGTTTGCCCTATGCGGGGAAGAGCCGTGCCCCCCGACTCCTTGAATCCCAAGTTTAAAATAAGATCTCCCGGCAAACGAAAAACCGCTGTGATAGCCGACATGACCCGCTGGGGCTATGGGAAGTAAGTGAATCCCAAAAATATTGTCTACATCATCCAGCACACCAGAGTCTACGATACTTTTTGCTCCACCTGGAGGTACTTCTTCTGCATGCTGATGGATGATTTTAATTGATCCAGGTATTTGATCTTTTAATTGGATCAGGCAATCCGCAAGAATCATTAAATAGGCCGTATGCCCATCATGACCACAGGCATGCATAACCCCTTCATTCTTTGATTTAAAGGGAAGCTCTGTTTCTTCCAAAATGGGAAGGGCATCAAAATCGGCACGAAGCGCAATCGTTTTTCCAGGCTTTCCACCATTAATTGTGACGATGATTCCATATCCATTTCCTACATTTCTTTGTACCTCAACATCCTTGCCGTTGTAATAATCAGCAATATATTGAGCCGTTTTTTCTTCTTTAAAAGACAACTCAGGGTTTTCATGTAAATATCGTCGAATCTGAATGATTTCATCTTTACGACCTTCTAACATTTCAATTAATTGTTTTCTCATTTAAATACCTCCCAGAATCGATGCCCTATCCATTGAAAACTATCGACTTGTTTATTCAGTGACTGTGCGGGAGAAATCCAGTGAATCACCTGCACATATGTATTAGCTACAATTAGTGTGCCCGCAATTGCATTTAATAAGAAGTTAAAAATCGTTGTACTATTATAAGGTTTATTTTTAAATAAGCGAAAATTATAAAGCTTGCTGGTTTATGTTTTTCATTGATGATAAAGATATTACTACTCTAAAGGAAAGGATTTTTCCTTTTTAATAAACAAAAAGAGGGTCCCTGTAAGTTTATACCCCAGCGATCCCCCTATCCTTACCTAAAATATTTTAGTTTCGGCCCAAGGGTTGCTACTCAGCTTGGGCCCAAACATTGTTTTTAACAAAACCGTTCCGGTACCTCTTGCATATTCCAAGAGCGAAAATCCCCCTTCAGTGGTTTCTACTTGCAGGTCCACTCTTACCGGGCAGTTCTTAAATTCCTTTGTAATCTCTAAAGCTTTATTTGCAGGCAATGGTTTCGGTGCACGAATGATTATGTCTAAGTCGCTTTTTGAAGTCACGGTTTCTACTCCGCTGGCAAGCTCAAAACCGGCACTTCCTCCAGGTCCCCATGAAAGCCCGTACCCCTCCAAAATGGCTTCCGCAAACTCCATCGCCAAAAAAACTGGGGATAGTTTCTTTTTCCACAGATTTCTTTCTTTTAGATGTTCAGGTTTTATCTGTTTTAGCACACAATCCACTGGTAAAAATGCCCCACACCGCTCGTTTCTTGCCTTCCCCCTAATACCTATTGCCACCTGCCCTTTCGGAGCATGTACTCTGCGAACGACAACATAAGGGGCTTTCTTTAGTGATTGAACAGCCCATTGGGGTATGGGAGAATGGCTGATAATATCGTCATGCGAAATCTTCAGTAAATCATGTGTTTCTATCACCATTGCTCTGCCAACTTTTTTCGTACAAGTATGGAAGCTGACCGACCGCCATGTTTAGCAAACGAAGAGGTAAGTCTGTTGCTTAGATTTCTTGGATTTTTTTTGATATCTTCAATGGCCTCAACTAATTTTCCTTTGACAGAAGTAAGGTCAGAATCTGTTGGGGAATCCACATTAATCCCATCCATAAGGGCAAACAAGGCACCTAGTTTTTCGAAGGAACAAATGTCATATGCCATTGCCGGTACCTTTTTTGTTGCATCCTCTAATTCTTCGATCGTCCGCTGCGTAATTCTAGCTGCTGATTGTTTAGACATGACATGCACATTTACACCTTTATCATCTAAAGCAACCAATCGGTTGGCTTGCATGCCGTGGGAAAGAAAAGCTCCCGAAATCGCTTTTCCCGGTATGAAGGCAATGACCGGATGGCCCGCTAACCTTGCAGAAGCATAAGCATCAACCGCTGCAGCACATGATTGATGGATTCCGAGCAATTCTTCCCGATACCCATATGCCTGGCTTGGTACATCAACAATTGCCACAATTGCCCTCTTCTCCCGGCCGCGGTCTTCCTCGATTGCATCACGAATATGTTTGGCTATCATCCATCCCTGTTCAAGTCCAACTTCCCCCTTACGCGCCCTCGGGAAACGGCTGAATGGATCCGGGACTACTGCTAGAAAACGTGCATGCGCGCCCCCAATATAGGAATCAGCGCAAAGAACAGAATCAATTTTACCGATAGTTGAAGTGCCCATTGTTAAAAGATTAAACCATTTATGTCCCCTGCTTAAATTTCCATTTTCCTGTATGGTTTTCCCATAGCTGATTTCAGAAGGTTTACCATACTCGGATTGCTTCCATAGAAATCGTGCTTCTTCCGGGTTAATTGGATTTGCCGGATCAACAGATTGTAAAAAAGATAGATATCTTTCAACCTGTGCACTTCTGGGCATCATTTGAGTCCCTTTGGCCATAGCAGAAAGAATTGCCCGCTGAAAGGCTTCAATATCATCATCGACAACTAGATCAGCAAATCCAGAAGCTTCTCTTTGAATTCCGCCAATGGTACTCCAAATTAATTGGCGGTCCATCGAATCAAATTCCTCAACTCCTGCTTCTTGCTCAATTACCTCTGGACCATTTAGACCGAGCCTTCCTTCACGGGTCATGATAATCGTACTGCATAATCCAGCAGTAATGGACATCCCGCCGAATGCCCCGATCTTCCCAGGGATAATTCCTATAACTGGTACGTACTCTCTGAGCTCGACGATGGCTGCCCCAATTTCTGCAATCGATAAAAGACCGTAGTTTGCTTCCTGCAGCCGCACTCCCCCCGTATCAAAAACCATTACAGGGTACACGGCTCTGCCCGCCTTATTATCCTCCAAAGCACGTTCTAATGAACCGGCAATTTTCGCGCCAGAAACCTCTCCAATTCCTCCTCCTTGAAAATTTCCTTCTATTGAAATAACTAATAACGAAAAGCCGCGAAGTTCTCCCCTGGCGATCACTACCCCATCATCACTTTGTGGCACAATCCCCTGAGGTTCCAGATGGGGTGACTCAATACCTGAAAATGGACCCAGTATTTCCCTGAAGCTAGTTTCACCTAGCAAAGCACGTGCCCGCTCACGTCCGCCGCATTCTACAAAACTATTTTTTAGCTTATTTTGCATAACTCGCCACCTCCAATGCCTGTGACAGTCTTAAACTAACAACGCCTGGGGTTGCACCGAAATCATTGATTTTAATCGTTGCAGAAACATCATGCTGCGTAAAAAACCTCTCCAAGACAGCTCTCCATGTTTCCCTAAAACCCGTAGTTCCTGTACGAACAAGAATTTCTGCGTAACCTCCATCGGAAGGTTCCATTAAAATTTCCAAATCCCCTGATCCAACTACACCTACATGTGAGAATGATTCCAAATTTTTTGACGCGGGAAAACAAAACATTAATTTTTCCAAATGGGTACCCTCCCTTTTTAATGAGCAAGAATGGTTTGAGCTGTAAATAAACTCGTATTATTCCGATAAAGATCATCTAGGAATAATGTAGCCGCAAGCAAATCGGCACTTCCGCCCGGGGAAGCATTGCACTCAACCAGAAATTGATCAAGCTCTTGAAAAAATTTCCACCCTGACTTTGTCCAAACTCCACCTGATAAAAGGATTGCAGCAGAAAGTTTTTTTGTTCTTGACAATGCCTGTTCCCCTCCCCGATGTAAAATGCAAGTGTCATCAAGATTTGCCATTAGAGCAATTAATACATTGAGCCTGCACAGGTCTTCTTTAATACCTTTTCTTCGGGCATCATAAAGAATTGGCAACGATAGATTTCTAATATGCGGGAACCCTTGCTGTGCTTCACCAAGAGCTCCCTTCACACCATATTTTTCTATTACTCTTGTTCCATTTGTCATTTGTTTTGGCCGATTTCTGTCCGGGAAGAGGGCTAGCTTCCCTGCCTTTAAAGTAATCTGTTCCATTGAGCACTCTCCCGGGTTCAACGATGCACTTGAAACAAGCAGGCCTAATGCCCATATCGCCCCTTTGTGTGTATTTATACCTCCCGTAGCGTGAAACATATCGATTTCCCCTTGGCGCCCGATAGCAGCGATTTCTTCCCTTAATTCCTGGGAAGGGGTTCTTCCCCAACTTACTTGAGCAATCTCACTAAAGGCCGGCTCTAAGGACCTAGCTGATTTCACCATTAATTCAATTGTCATGTCGTGGTGGGAACCTGAGTTATTTCGATCAACGAGCCCCGGCTTTGGCGTAAGTTCTGCTTCCTCCATCAGTGCTTGTACTGCCATAATCGCTAGATTCTTAGTGTAAGTTTGTATTGTTTTCATTGTTATAGACACCTAGTTACCAACTTCGGAATTTAGCAGGAGGTTCATATAATCCATCTGACCATTCTACCAGCTCTTCTACATTTTTAGCTGCCAGCAGCGAGCGCTTTGCATCGGTTCTTCTAATGCCAAGGTCTTCAGGGAGGGCAATTAGTCCTTCTCTTCTTAATTTATCTGTTTTTCGGACATCTGCTTCAAGCCCAATCGGGGTAACTCCTGCAATCGCTGCAATCGCTTGCCTGCGTTCTTCCATGCTGTTCGCCTTATATAAATAGGCAATCCCTTCTTCTGTGACAATATGGGTGACGTCTTCACCGTAAATCATGACAGGTGCTGTTGCGAGCCCAGCATCGTTTTTCACATCGAGAGCATCCAAGGATTCAACAAAAACAGGTTTATTACCATTTTGGAATGTTTCCACCACCTGTACCACCAGCTTTTTGCCACGTGCAAGCGGATCATCACTTATCTTCATATCCAGCCAAGCATCGGAAGAATGTCTTCTTCCCCCGGGATCATGCCCCATATTTGGCGCCCCGCCGAAGCCTGCAAGCCTTCCACGGGTAACGGTCGAGGAATTTCCAGCTGCATCAATTTGCAGACTGGAACCAATAAACAGATCGACAGCATATTGTCCTGCCAGCTGGCATAAAGTCCGGTTTGAACGCAAGCTGCCGTCCCGGCCTGTAAAAAAAACATCCCGTCTTGAGGCCACATATTTTTCCATTCCAACTTCGCCGCCGAAGCAATGAACACTTTCCACCCAGCCGCTTTCAATCGCAGGGATTAAGGTCGGATGCGGATTCAAAGCCCAATGTTTGCAAATTTTCCCTTTAAGCCCAAGCTTTTCTCCATAAGTAGGCAGCAGCAATTCAACAGCTGCCGTATTATAGCCTACTCCATGATTTAATGACTGCACCTGATGCTTTTCATAGATGCCACGGAGAATCATCATCGCTTGCAGAACCTGAATATCTGTAATATGACGAGGGTCCCGGGTAAAAAGAGGCTCCAACTGGTAAGGCTTATCAGCGACTACGACAAAATCAATCCATGACCCGGGTATATCCACCCGTGGAAGTTCATCCACTAGTTCATTCACTTGGGCGATCACAATTCCATCACGAAAAGCCGCAGCCTCAACTAATGTCGGAGTCTCCTCCGTGTTTGGTCCTGTGTATAAATTACCGGCTGCATCTGCTTTGTCAGCTGCCACTAGTGCCACTGACGGGGTCAAGTCAATAAACAGCCTTCCATATAGCTCGACATATGTATGAATCTCGCCCATCGTAAGCTTTCCGTCTTCCAACATTTGTGCCATTCGAAGGCTTTGAGGTCCAGCATAAGAAAAATCCACTTTTTTTGCGATACCGGATTCAAATATTTCTAGATGCTCCGGCCGGGAAATACTTGAAATAATCATGTGCAGATCAAACAATTTCTTGGGGTCTACTTGAGCAAGGGCTTTAGATAGGAAGGATGCCTGCTTTTGGTTATTGCCCTCCAAAACTACGCGGTCACCAGGCAGGATTAAGGTTTCAAGCGCCTCAACAATTTTACTTGTAGGAATAATCCTACCTGAGGTGATGGCTTTCATCTTCTCCAGTCTTTTTTCCTTTGCTTCCAATCGAGTTTTCCAAGATCGTTTTTTAATTGCCTGCATTCCTGCTTTCCCCTTTCCAATTTTGATTTTCACCTTACTTATTTTGATTACAGAACCTTTTACCCAGAAACAAACAATTTCCAAATCCATTCTCCTCTAAGGAAAGAGACCGGGCACCCGGCAACGCTTTTTTAGATAAACCTGCTAAGACATTTCCTGGAGGCATTTCAATAAAAAGTCTTGAACCATTTTCACAAAGGATGGAAGAAATATTATGCCACATGACTGGATGGGAGACGTTAAAGGCAAGGTCCTCTCTAACCTGATGAGAAGTTCTTAAAAGTCTCGCTGTTCGGTTACATGCATATGGAAGTACGGGTTGACGAAACTCAACTTTTAACAGTTCCTCATATAATACATGGGAGACAGGGTTCATTAAAGAGCAATGGGAAGGAATGGAGACGTTTAAAAGTTCTGCAGTTCTTGCCCCTCTATCCCTGGCGTGGTGGATAACCTTGTTGATAGCTAGAATTGAACCTGAAATTGCGATTTGATCAGGTGCATTAATATTTGCCGTGTAAATTGGATTCTTTTCTGTAAAATAAATTTCAACCATTTCTTTCACTTTCATTTGATCAAACCCTGTAATGACGCCCATTCCATATCCCTCAGGATAGGCCTTCTCCATCAGCTGCCCTCTCAGCTTAATTAACCTTAATGCATCCGCAAATTCTAATGATTTACATGCAACAGCTGCACTAAAAGCCCCCGCGGAATGACCTGCCGCAAAATCTGGATACACTCCTTCCGACTCAAAGGCTTTTAATACGGCAACAGAGGAAACAAGCAGACAGATTTGAACAGAAACAGTCGATTCTAAAGCTTCCTTCGAGGCAAAATTGTAAATACTTTCGCCAAGGATCTCACTGGCCTCTACCAAGGCCGCTTCAACTGCTGGATGCCGAGGGAGTTCATCCAGCATATCGGGCTTTTGCGAACCTTGACCGGGAAATAAAAATGACAATCTCATACTTTCACCACCTTTATAGTTAAATCACTGATTCTTTTAACCTAGCTTTTTCTTCATATTGGAGATTACATCCTCATTATGCCGTTTCAGAAGATTGGCAGCATCCGTAATTTTTCCTTCTCTTAAAAAACTGATTAACATTTCGTGCTCTCTTACTGACTTTTCAATGCTACCATCGTTTGTAAAAGAAATACTCTGTATCCTTAAAAGCGGCCATCCAAGACGTGAATACATAGTTTTAATCGTCTCACTCTTACTCATCTCTACAAGTGTCATATGGAAGGAGTGATTTAATTGTGTGTATTGATGAACATCCGTAACACCCTTCATATCTGCTAAAATATCATTCATTTTTAACAAATCAGCTGAACTGGCCCCATTTCTTTGGATACGATCAATTGCCATCATTTCAAGCATATTCCTTATTTCAAGAAGGTCGTATATTTCATTCTCTGTATACTCCTTTACGACGGCACCCTTTCTTGGGATTCTTTCCACAAGACCTTCTATGGAAAGTAAGTAGATTGCCTCTCTGACGGGAGCACGGCTCGTTCCATACTCTTCAGCATAAATATGTTCGATCAGTTTCTCCCCAGGAATTAATTCTCCCTTTAAAATCTGTTCCGTAATATGTTCAGCGATATGATTGGATAATGCATTTTGAGTGAATTTATTCGTTTTCATGACAAGGTCTCCTTCTGTAAATTTAATTTGGTCGACTGTCGATTTTATTATAGCGCTTCCATTTTTAAATTTCAATATTTTTAGAAAATTTAAAAAAGTAATTGACTTTTCCTTTTCTCCCGTTTTATTATTTGTTTTAGAATACAGTCGACTGTTGATTCTTATTTTGCAAGCGCTTACCCTTCATTTCCGTATCCTTCCCAGTTCAGACACATTAATTGATTTTCTATTCAATTTTCAACCTTGTCCTTTTATTTTAAGAAAAAATTGAAAAGGAGAAATTGCATGGTTATTTTTGGGGTCGCATTATTATCAATTTGCTTATTATCTGGAGTGTTTTTTGGAGATCTCCTAGGACAAATCCTAGGAATTGACGCAAATGTAGGCGGTGTCGGTTTCGCCATGCTGATGCTAATTCTACTTGTGGAGTATCTGAAAAAGAAAGATAAGCTAAACAAACAGACACAAGAAGGACTTGGTTTTTGGAGTGGTATGTATATTCCAATTGTGATTGCCATGTCAGCACAGCAAAATGTCGTTGCAGCCCTAGATGGTGGAGTCTTGGCTATTGTAGCTGGAGTTTCCGTCGTTTTGATTAGTTGGGCGATTGTTCCTTTATTAAGCAGGGGTGGCTCACTAAATACAACACTTGAAACTGATATGGCCGGAGGTGAGCAGCATGTTCGAAACATTAGGTAATGTTCTGCAAAATAATGGATTAATTGTTGCTTTTGCCATTGTCGGTTTGACGATGTATCTATCTTATTTTATTTCTGACAAATTAACAAAAGGGCGCATCCATGGTTCAGCCATTGCCATCACACTGGGACTTGTGCTCGCCTATATCGGCGGAGTAGTTTCAGGCGGTGAAAAAGGACTGGCAGATATTAGTCTTTTCTCAGGAATCGGACTGATGGGGGGCGGAATGCTTAGGGACTTTGCGATTGTTGCCACTGCCTTCGGAGCCAACTTTAGTGAAATCAAAAAGGCTGGTATCAATGGAGTTTTATCCCTCTTTATTGGCGTTATCCTGTCTTTCGTTGTAGGCGTAATCATCGCTCTCGCATTTGGATACAGAGATGCCGTTAGTTTGACCACTATTGGTGCAGGTACAGCTACATACATCGTAGGACCCGTAACAGGGTCTGCAATTGGTGCCAGCTCAGACGTGATTACCTTAAGTATTGCTGCAGGTCTTGTCAAATCCATCCTGACGATGATTGGCACTCCATTTATCGCGAAATATATTGGATTGAACAACCCGCGGACAGCCATGGTATATGGAGGGATCATGGGAACAACAAGTGGAGTTGCTGGTGGTTTGGCTGCCACAGATCCAAAACTAGTACCGTATGGTGCGGTTACTGCCACTTTCTATACTGGTTTGGGCTGTCTGCTTGCTCCTTCTGTTCTATTTTTACTGACTAAAGCAGTTTTTGCATAAATTAGTCATTCCTTCGATCTGAGTTTAACGTTAATAAAGTTAAATAAACGGCCACATTTCATTTGATGTGAAAGGTGGCCGTTTATTTTGGATTCTGAAGGATACCCTGATGCCGGAAAAGGAATTGTCGATATATTATATAAATGTGTTGATATCATTTAGATTTGTGTTGATATAATTTAAAAGTGTGTTGATATCTCTTAAATTTGTGTCGATATTTCAAAAAGGTGTCCCACGTGCACATGGATTGGCTGATAAAACCATAATTCGTAACCGATCGTGGTCAAAAAGAGGTGCCATACAATTTGAAAAATGGAAATATTGATAAAGCTGTCAGTTTGCAAATTACTTTACCAAAGCCCTGAAAGCTCTTGAAATTTAGGAGTTATAATATAGAGGGATTCTCTATTTCCAAAGGTCTGAACTACATGATTTGTGAAGAACACCAAGCGTTGTTTAATGTAATCTACCTCTGTTTTGATCAACACAGGTGTTGTATTTTTTATGAGAGTTGCCATTTCATCCAAAGTATCTCCGGCCCTATATACCACACTCCAGTGATATTTTTCTTGCTGGGGATTATTCATCGTTGAAGCAGTAGCAGCTAAATGGGTTTGAAATTCTTTAATAATATATTGAATTCTAATAAGGATTGGATTTACATCCTCCTTTAATTTATCCTTAACAACCGATAAAATATGCTTACAAGCACTCAGAATTTCATCCAATTCAACGTTCATCCCATCCCTCCTGCATGGGCTTCCTCGTTCTGAAAATCTGTAAGACCGTTTTCCCGCATTCAATTAACAACAATTGAGGCTGATGATGCAGTAAGCTTAATCAATAAAATACTTCAAACTGTTAACCCAGCAACGAAAAATACCACCTTGTAAGAAGCCAAGGTGGTATTTTTCATTATTTATGGAAAGGATTAAGTAATTAGGCTTTTATTCCCCTACTATCTTAGCATCCTTTAACAGATCATCTGTTAATTTGATTCCTTCCTGCTCTGCCGCTTTTTTATTAATCATCAGCTGAAGGTTTTCTGGGAAACCAACAGGAATTTCGCTTGGTTTCTTACCCTTTAGAATTTCCACAGCCATTTTCCCGGTAGTGTAACCAAGGTCATGGTAGTCAAAACCATATGATGCAAAGGTTCCTCGTTTGACGGAATCCCCTTCACCAACAAAAGTTGGGATCTTTTTCGCATTCGCTACCTTTATAACCGATTCAAGAGCAGATACGACAGTGTTATCCTTTGGAATATAAAGTACATCTGCACGTCCAACTAAGGATTCAGCTGCCTGCTTTACTTCGGAACTAGTAGAAATCGTAACTTCAACAGATTCAAGCCCTGCTGCCTTAATAGCTTCATTAGCATTTTTCACATTGACAACTGAGTTAGGTTCACCATTGTTATAGATGATACCCACCTTCTTGGCATCTGGAATAAACTTTTTAATGGCAGCAATCGTATTCTTGATTGCTTCTGGATGTGTATCAGAGGTTCCTGTTACGTTACCACCCGGTTTATCAAGGCTTTGAACCAGTTGAGCCCCAACCGGATCGGTAATGGCGGTAAATAAGACTGGAATATTCTTCGTTGACTTTACAACCGCCTGTGCACTAGGAGTAGCAATTGCCAAAATGAGATCATCCTTGTCGTCAACCAATTTTTGAGCAATCGACATATTGGTATTCATGTCCCCTTGGGCATTTTGGTAATCAAGCTTCAAGTTCTTTCCTTCTTCATAACCGGCATCCTTTAGTGCTTTGATAAAACCTTCTCGTGCAGCATCAAGAGAAGGATGCTCGACAAGCTGTGTAATGCCAATTTTCACAACCTTTTCTTTTTTCTCCCCGGATGTTTCCTTACTTCCTGCTCCGCATGCGGAAAGCAATAATAGCAGTCCACAAACGATGATGGCAAAACTTTTCTTCATCTTCTTCCTCCCCAATTTCTTCGACTACATATGTACTTTCTTTTAGAAAAATTGATAAAGTAGTCTTCTATTTTTCTATCGCTAGAAATTTATAATATTCAGATTTTAACACTATTATTTGTATAGGACAATATAATTTTAAGAATTTTTTGTCAAATCAAACAGCATTTTCGACATGGACATGAATATGCCAAGAAAACAAAGGCATATATAATGTAAAAAGCCCCTTATTGGAAGGGGCAAGATTAAAATTTTTAAAAATATTGGACAGATAACCCGTCATCATTGATTAGTGATATTTATTACTAATTGGTAGAAAAACTAAATAGCTTCTCTAACTCCCGAACAATTATCTGATTGTCCGCATCAATAACCTCTAGATATTGCGGTTTATTAAACAATTGACTTATTTGTTCCGGGAAAGTCTGCTTAATACCACAACGTTCGATTGACTCATTAAATTTAGCTGGATGAGCAGTTGCAAGAGTGACACAAACTTCATTCGGTTCATTGCATACTTCGAATGCAGCAATCCCGCAAGCTGTATGTG
This sequence comes from Neobacillus cucumis, assembly GCF_016107705.1. Next base: position 60,461 of record NZ_JAEHGC010000002.1, on the reverse strand, counting down.
GATCTAATAGATAATCGGTTTCGTCAAAATACTTTTTAATCGTATCCAAGCATTCTTCTCCTACTACTCCATGTGCAGCAAAATCTTTTTGCACCTGCTGGAGTTGTTCCCCACCGACAATAATTTTTCCTTCTGTCTTAAATTGATCCATTAACTCCATTACTTTGCTTGGGTTTTCACCAACCAAATAATACAGATAACGCTCGAAATTACTGGCAACTTGGATATCCATAGAAGGGCTAAAAGTGCTTTGGAACTCACCTGGCTTGTACACTCCCTCATGGATAAACCCTTCTAAAATATTATTCTCGTTCGTCGCAACAATAAGCTTTCCAACAGGAAGACCCATTTTCTTTGCAAGATATCCAGCAAATATATCTCCGAAGTTCCCTGTTGGTACACTGAAGTTAACATTTTTTGCGTTTGTCTCTTTTGCCACTTGGAAATATGCATAAAAATAATAAACGGTTTGTGCTAAAATTCGGACAAAGTTAATCGAATTAATGGCACGGAGATGATATTTATTTTTAAATTCAACATCGGCAAACAATTCCTTAATGATTCTTTGGCCATCATCGAACGTACCTTTTATCGCAAGATTCAAAACACTTTCGTCATGAACGGTCGTCATTTGCAGTTCTTGTACCTTACTCACTTTTCCATGTGGATGCAAAATACAAATGCGAATACCTTCTTTTCCTCTTACGCCTTCAATGGCGGAAGCACCTGTATCCCCCGATGTAGCACCTAGAATATGAATGGTCTCACCTGTTTTCTTTGAGACATAGGAATATAGATTTCCTAAGAATTGCAGCGCAATATCTTTGAAAGCAAAGGTCGGGCCGTGGAACAATTCCAGCACATACATGTGATCCTTCACTTTTTGGACAGGTGTTACCTCCGGATGGCGAAAAGTTGCATAGCTTTTCTCGATTAATTCCTTTAGCTCATTATCCGGTATTTCCCCTTCTACATAATAAGAAAAGATTTCATAAGCTAATTCCTGATACGTAAGTTTAGACATTTCTTGCAGTTTTTCAGCAGGAATTTGCGGGATTCTTTCTGGGACTAAAAGCCCTCCGTCATTTGCCAGCCCCATTAAGACTGTATCAATAAAACCAATTTTACTTACATTTCCGCGTGTACTAACAAAGTTCATAGGTGATCCTCCAAGCTAATATTAAATGTATTACTATCGTTACTCAAAACTGGTCGTAAGTCAATATTAAATGCCTGAATATTTCGCTTTTATTTCTACCTTTATATTCCATAAAACTTTAGAAGAAAATGGGGAAACTAGCTGTATCATACTGTAGGAGTTGAAAGAAGATGGCTTTGAAACAACAAAAAATAGATGTGACAGATAGTGTAACTGGGAAAATTAAAAACGGTGAAATGGAATTATATTTAGAAAATACTTGTATTGGAAAAATAAAGCTTTCTGGAAATCTTCAATACGATTTGGATCATCATTTTGAGGCGGACCAGCAAAAAATTTACCAGCACGTTACCGTAACAGAAGGCCCAGATGCCAAGTATACGGATTGTGATGATGGTGGCTGGTGTTAACAAGCCCTTAAAGTTGAAAGAGCCTAGATTTTAAACTTCCAAAACCTAGGCTCCTTTATATTTGAAGAATTTAGTTGGCTGCTAGAGTGAAAAATTCTTCATACAGATAATTAATCTCAGCTAGGAGTTATATTTTACTTAGAAATGAGGCAGTAAATTTAATAGCAGTGCCATAACCAAACCTACCAGCCCTATGATTGATTGAATTATGGTAATCGTTTTAAAGGTTTCTCCCATTGACATTCCAAAAGATTCTTTTACTAACCAAAATCCTGCATGATTAGCGTAGTTAAAGAATAAGGAACCTGCGCCAATGGCTACTACTAATAATTCCTTATTAATACTAGGATCTGACCCAACTAGCGGTGCCAACAATCCTGTAGCTCCAACAATCCCCACGGTAGCAGACCCTGTTGTGACAGATAATAAAGCAGCAATAAGCCAGCCAATTGCAATGGCAGAGAGTTTCATTCCCGAAGATAGATGGATAATTGCTTCACCTACATGAGAATTAACAAGTACTTTTGCAAAGGCACCGCCCCCTGCGATAATTAACAAGATGCTTGCAATAGGCTTAAGACTCGCTCCAAATAAATCGCGAAGTTTTTTTGTATCTACTCCGCGTCCATATCCCAATGAAATGATCCCTACGATTAAACCAATAAGCAAAGCAATAACGGGCTCTCCTATAAATTCAGTGATTTTATTAAACATAACCGAATTCTTAAACACTGTTTCAGCTAATGTACGACTTAACATGATAACCATTGGCAACAAAATAACTACAAATGAGGTTACAGTTGAGACCGGACGGTGTTCTACAGTTGCTGCCATATATTTTGAGGCGTCATTTGATACTGAAGTTTTCTCTGACCCTACGGAAGCTGCGGTATATTGGTCAAGTAAAAGTTGATCGGGACGAACGTTCATCCGTGGTGCAATAAATTTACCGTATACAGGTCCCGCTAGGATCGCTGCTGGAATTGCACAGATAAGCCCATAAATCATCGTAACCCCTAGATTTGATTTAAACCCTTCAATCGCAACAAGAGGACCTGGATGCGGTGGTACCATACCATGCATGGTTGCGAGAGCAGCTATAGCAGGTACGCCTATATAAATAAATGCTGAACCTTTTAAATTCCCTTGCTTTTCCACTTGGGCTGCGACCGAGAAGACAAGTGGTAAAATCATGATCAATCCTACCTCGAAGAACATGGGGATTCCAATAATAAACGCTGCCGCACCTATTAACCATGGTAAAGTTCGCTTGGTGGATCGTTTTAAAATAACGGACGCGATTTGATCAGTTGCACCGGAATCCCCCAATAGTTTTCCAATCATGGCACCAATTGCAACCTGCAGTCCGACCCCTCCCAATGTATGACCAGCACCGTCTTCAATTGAAGTGACAATGGTTTCAGCATCAAGACCTGATGCAAACCCTACACCAATTGAAACCACCAATAATGCTAACATAGGGTGGAACCGTAATTTTGAAACAATAAGGAAAACCAGCAGCAAAATACCACATACTGCAACAATGAGCAATGAAATATCATGACCTGTCATAAACTGCACCCCTTTTAAAATTGTAAAATATATAATTTGTACCTTTGAGCAAGAGAGCGCTCTCAAATCTCCCTAAAATAAAGCTAGATAACGCTTTCAAACCGTCGTTTGAAGAAGCTATTAAGATAACTGTATAGTTTAGGCAGAAAAATTAAAATATTATCTAAATTAGTTGAATTAAAATAATAAACTTAAAATTTACATTTAATGTAAATACAAAAAGAAAACAAAAAAAGATTGGTTTTCACCAATCCTCAGGTCATCATTTCTTTTTCCATTTGTATTTACGTTCTGGCCGACCCACCGAACCATACTGGATATCTACTTCCATTTCATCAATAGATGAAAGATATTCTAAATATTTTCGTGCAGTGGAATCTGTGATTCCAAGAAGGACAGCTAACTCCTCTGCACTTACACTCCCTTTTTCAAAATGAAGCTTGTCACGGACTCTCAACAATGTAAATCGATCGATGCCTTTAGGAAGTTGTTTTTCTTCCCTTAGTTTAGGAGTAGCAGGGTCTGCTAAGGAGAAAAAGGCATCGATTTCTTTCTGAACCATCGTTTTTTTAATCTGAAGCTGCTCCATCGTTAGCTTATATCTAGTCAATTCATTCGTGAACTTCTTAATATCAATTGGTTTAATTAAATAACTAAAAACACCTCCACGAATCGCCTCTGTAACGGTTTCTGCGTCATTTGCAGCGGTAATGGGAATTATATCTATTCCCCTAAATTTCATTCTAATTACTCGAAGTAAGTCGATGCCGTTCATATCCGGCAGATAGATGTCTAACAAAATTAAATGGGGTCTAAATGTATGAAGATAGCCAAGCGCATCCTCCCCTGAATTTGCAATAGCAGAAACCTCAAATCCCTCAATTTTTTCAGTGAATTTTTTATAAATATTTGCCGCAACTGGATCATCTTCAATAATCAAGACCTGAAAAGGGTTTCCTGCCATGAACATTCTCCTTTATCTTTTCGGAATCACAAGTGTAAATTTAGAACCTCCCAAAAGGCTGTTCGTGATAAATACTTGACCATTTAATTGCTCAAGGGAATTCTTAACGATGCTTAGACCAATGCCGCGATTTTTCCCTTCTTTGGTGGTATACCCTTCTGTAAAAATAGTATTTTGCTTTTCGTTTGGAATACCGGATCCATTATCTTGAATATCAAAAACAAGATCCCTGCCAATATCGGTGAAAGAGACTATTATTGTTGCCCCCATTTCGTGTTTTTCCTTTGCAGCTTCCATCGCATTATCAATAATATTACCGAGAATGGATACAAGCAGCTTCGTATCCATTGATTCAGGTAGCTCAGAAAGAAGACTTTCTTGATCAATATTTAAGTCTACCTTTAACTCTTTTGATCGATTTATTTTACCTAGCAAACAGGCTACAAGGAAGGGATCCTTAACAGCTGTCATTAAAAATACGATTGTGTCTTGGCGATCCTCCACTTCACTTGATATGAGATCCCTGGCCTTATCGTATTCTTCAATACTTAATAATCCATATATCGTATTTAATTTGTTGAGAAATTCGTGATTGAGAGCCCTAATGTTTTCGGAGTAAGATTTAATTTTTGAAACTTCATCAAACAATTGCTCAATTTCAATTTCAGTCCGAATTGTTAGGACGACGCCTGCAATTTCGCTCAGTTGTGTTACGATTGAAAAATCGATAACATACACTTGATCACCCAAAAGGATCTTTTGATTAGATCTTCCTGTTTTGGTTTCAATAACTTCTTGAATCATTTCTCTTAAACGAGAGGTTTGGATAATCGAATCCTGCAGCGGAAAATTTCCCGTAAGCAATTCCCGTGCTCTTTTATTCATAGAAAGTACACGAAAATCACTATCTACCGCTATGATTCCATCCCGAATCGACTCTAGTATTGCTTCCTTTTCTTTAAAAACATAAGAAATTTCCTCAGGTTCGAGACCAAACATTTTCCGTTTTATTCTCCTTGCAATAAAAAAAGAAGCTGCAACTCCCATTATGAGTAGCAATAGAGCAAGTACAATTATTTCTTCTCTATAGGTAAGAATTCTTTTTTTTACATCCACCATTAAGAAACCGACAGAGGAAACACCAATTATCTTCCCCTTTTCATTTAGAATAGGGGTTTTAGCTTTGATTGCAGGACCCGAGATTCCTTCACCAAAATATACAACGGAAATGTGCTGCTTAAAAACAGGCTGATTGCTTGTACCCATTGATTTACCGATATATTTTGGATTGGGGTGGGAATAACGGATTCCCTGTTTGTTTCCGATCACGATATAACTAGCTCCTGTTTGCTTTCTCATCCTCTCCGTAATCGGTTGAATTTCCTTTGACGGGTTTTCGCTTTTAAAAGCACGAATAATCCTATCATCTTGTGCAGCTAATTTTGCTACAGACATTGCCTCGTGACCAAGATATTGTGTTGAAAGATCGTTAATTATTTTCGTAAAAAAAATAGCTGCTAATATCGTAGTAGCGCAGATAACAATCGATATGTGCAATACCATCTGAGTAAATAATTTCAATTTCCTGTTGGGTAATTTCATATACAGTTCTCCATGGTTGAAAGCGTATTATATTTCTAGTATATCAAATAGGATCTAACGAAAAGCCATAAGTTTTTTATTTATTGACTAATATGAAAAAAGGAGCCGCCCAATTATTTGAGCAGCTCCATAAATTACTTTTATAGATTTCACCTTATAAGTCAGATTTCATTAATTTTCTTGTATTTCTCTACGGTTTTTCTTAAATAATTTTGATAGGACTTCATATACAATTGGTACAACCACTAAGGTTAATAAGGTCGAACTTGTTAAACCTCCAATTACTGTAATCGCAAGTCCTTTGGAAATCAAACCTCCGCCGCCTTCTCCAAGCGCTAATGGGATTAACGCACCAACTGTAGCAATAGCGGTCATCAGGATTGGACGTAGACGCGTTGCTCCTGCTTCTAAAACAGCATTACGCATACTCAATCCATCACGTTCCATATGGATAATCCGGTCTACCAAAACGATCGCATTCGTGACAACAATCCCGATTAACATCAGCAGCCCCATCATAACGGATACAGAAATGGTTTCACCTGCGATGAATAAACCCACAAATGAACCGATGACGGCAAATGGTAACGAAAACAGGATGGCAAATGGTGCAACACCCTCACGGAAGGTTACCACAAGGATGAAATATACTATGGCAATTGCAGCAGCCATGGCTGCACCAAGTTTCGTAAATGTATCAGACATATCTGCCTGGACACCGGCAACACTAACCGTAACCCCTTTTGGTAAATCTAGTTTATCCACTTTTTTACCGACTTCAGTGGTTACCTTAGAAATATCCTTGCCTTTCACTTTTCCAGAAACAGTAGCGTAGTATTCACCTTTACTGCGTGAAAGCGTATTTAAGGTTGTTCCTTTTTTTACTTTGACAAGCTCAGAAAGAGGGACAGTTTTACCCATAGCTGTTGGTATTTCTTTATCTAACATATCCTCAATTGATTTCGGTTGTTTCTTTTGTTCCTGCTGAACAATTACATCTAACGCGTTTCCGTCCTTCTCCACCGTTGTTAATACATTCTCCGTTTTTTGCGGACTTAACATTCCAACGAGCTGACCAGTGGTTAAACCGTATTTTATCAATTCATCTTGCGCCACACGGAATGTATACTCAACAAAAGGGTCCTCCGCACTTGAAGTAACATCTTTCAAGCCGTTATTCTTTTTCAAAACATTTTCTACCTCATCAACAGACTTATAAAGTTTATTTAAATCTTCACTATAGAGGGTATAGCTGACCTCATCATTAGAACCAGACATCGAAGAGAAGTTCTGACTCTTCCATTTTCCTGATTGATTCATACCCGCTACATACTTTTCAATTTCCTCTTTCACTTTCGGGAAATTCTTCGTATCTGGATCAAAGATGAGGTACATTAAACCTCCGCCGCCTGCTCCGCCAAACATTGCGGTTGACGTGTCTCCAGCTTCTGTAACTGATACTTGAACGATATCAATATCACCACGTTTTTGCATTTTTTGTTCAACTGCTTTAACGTTTGCTAAGGTATCTTCACGAAGCTCGCCCGCTTTTGGAGTATACGTTAAGTACATCACTTTATCTTCTTGGCTCCCCATAAAGCTAAATCCGATTAGCGGGGTTAACGCCAAACTTCCCGCTAATAAAAGGATCGCAAGGATAGAAGCAATCACTTTATGATTAAGCGACTTATTAAGAAAGCCTTTGTACCATTTTGCTAAGTTGCCAACTTCTTTATGGTGTTTTTCGGTCTTTTCACCATATAATTTTTTCTTAAATAAGAAGTGAGATAAAGCAGGAACGATGGTAATGGCCACAAGTAATGAAGCCCCAAGCGAAAACGCCATCGTTAATGCAAATGGTGCAAATAGCTCCCCGACCATGCCACCAACGAAAATCAGCGGTGCGAATACTGCAACCGTTACTAAGGTTGATGACAGGATTGGTTTGAACATTTCAATGGTTGCCTCACGAATCAGAGCCCGTCCATTTAATTGCTCTTCTTTTAAATGTAATCGTCGATAAATGTTTTCAACTACAACGATGGAATCATCAATTACACGGCCGATTGCAACGGTAATCGCTCCAAGAGTCATAATATTCAACGTAATATCCATCCAATGAAGAATCATTAGCGCCATAAAGATAGAAACAGGAATCGATACGATTGAAATAATCGTTGATTTAAAATCACGCAAGAAGAGTAGGATGATTAATACAGCAATCAACCCACCAAATACTGCTTTTTCAATCATCGTTGTAATGGACTCTTGGATAGGTTTTCCTTGGTCAAGGGTCACATCAATCGCAAGTCCATCCACTTTTGCTTTTTCATCTTTAATGACCTTTTTCACTTTGTTCACAACATCTACGGTGTTAGCTTGTTGACCTTTGACAATTTGGATCGCAATTGCCTCTTTGCCATTTGTACGTGAAATGGACTGCACTTTACCCATTACATGAATTGAAGCTATGTCACTTAGTTTCACAAATGGCGAACGGTTGGTGGCAGATGGTGTAACTGGGATTAACATATTCTTTAATTCTTTAACGGTCATGAACTTACCGTCGATTGCAACCGCTTGTTCACCTTCTTTAAACTCATAAAGTCCTAATGAAACTGACATATTACTTGCCTGAATCATTTGTTTAACTTTATCTTCTGTTAAACCGAATTGAGCCATTTTGGATTTATTATATGTTAAGTCTACTTCATCGATGTGCTGACCTGTGATTGTTGCATCCGCAACACCCTCGATTTTCTCGATTTTCGGAAGTAAGCTTTCCTCAACTGTTGACGTCAATCCTACAATATCCTCTTTGGAACTACTGACACTTAGGGCTACAACCGGCATCATGTTCATGCTAATCGCAGATGTTGTCGGCTCTTTTGCCCCATCTGGCAATTTCACATTCTCTAATGCAGATTTTAATTCCCGTTTTGCTTCGTCCATATCAATACCATATTCGTATTCCACCTGAATACTAGCCATGTTAGAATAGGAATTGGAATACACAGACTTCACGTGATCAAGACCTTCTACCGCCTTTTCGATTGGCATCGATATATCTTCCATTACATTCTTAGGAGTCGCTCCCGGGTAAACATCCGTCACCATTAAGTAAGGAATCGATATATTCGGAATGGTCTCCATGTTCATTCTTGTGCCTGAATAAATACCAGATACCGTAATGATAATCGTGAGCAGCCAGACCGCTAATTTATTTTGAAGAACAAAATTAACTAACCCTTTCACTTTTACACCTACCCATAATTGACTTAACAAACTCAATTCCTTATACTAATGACCAATCGGTCAATTGTCAAACGAAAGGTAATAGGAGTGCGATCTAATGGTTAAAAAACAACTAATTATGGAAAAGGCTTTAGAACTTTTTGCAAAGCAAGGGTTTGAGGCCACTTCTGTACAACAAATAACTGATTATTGCGGCATATCCAAGGGGGCATTTTACCTTTCTTTCAAATCAAAGGATGAATTAATTATCGCATTAATTGATCAATTTATGATGCAGATTATTTCTGATATTGACTACCTAGTCATAAATTCGAAAGTTGAAGAGCTATTATATGATTTTTATTATGCAATCTACTATAATTTTCAGAAGCATTCGGATTTTGCAAAGGTTTTTATGAAAGAGCAGTCACAAACCCTTAATAAAGAACTCATTATTAAAATGAAATACTATGATAAATTAATGGGGAATAGTATCCTTTCGATGATCGAACGGTTATATGGGGATGAAGTGGAAGAAATACAATATGATTTAATGTTTTGCATTAAGGGATTTATGAATACCTACTCACAATTATTTGTTTTTTACAATGTTCCATTAGATTTGCAGTTACTTTCGGTATCATTAGTGGAAAAAACAAACTTATTGGCTCATCATATGACCCTTCCATTTGTTTCTAGGGAATTTCTACATATGCTTGAGCCTCTAAGTGAGGAAGTCACAAAGGAACAAATTCTCGAGAATCTTGAACAGATAATCGGTGAAATGGATGAATCAATTGAGAAAGAATCATTAACGACATTAAAACAGGAGCTGCAAGAACCAGTATACAGCTTAGCGATCGTAAAAGGGTTAGTGGAAAATATTCGAAATCATCCGCATTGTAAATGGATCTATTATTTGCTTCGCCGGTATTATGAATTTTAAAAAAGCCTCTTTTGCTAAATCGGGATTCCCGACTTAGCAAAAAAAGGCACAACCACCTTAGTATTCACTCACAGAGTACGATAAAATACTGATACATTATTCCTTACTATTATTTCTAAATTGATCATAGTCTGTTTTAATATAATGAAAGGTTGCAGCATTCCCTCCATGGTCAGGATGGGTTATTTTTAATAAATTTTTATAGCTAGTTACGATTTCTTTTTCGGTTGCTGTTTTGGCAAGTCCTAATTTTTGGCGATAATGATTCGTTCTCGGTTGTGGAGTACTTAGTTTCCTCTCAGGGTTTCTTTTCATTCCATAAGAGGGATCTTGTTTTAATTTTAAAATTTCATTGCGTAAATCCCTGTTTTCTTTTAGTAAATTCATGCTATCGTTCTGCAGTTCACTTTTTTCACTCTCGAGGATGGCAACTTCTCTATTTAATTTATCTCTTTGTTGTTTTAACGTGTAAATGGAAGTTTTGTGGAGTTGCTCCATTCCTTTAATATGTTCATTTTGTGCATTAATTTTTTCTTTTAATTGCTGGATAATCTTCAATTGATCTTGAGGATTATTTAAAAATTGATTCGTCACTGCTTTACTGGGTTCAATAGCGGTGTCCTTCTTCCTATTCCTCACGTTTTTAATTTTTCCTTCACTCAACCAGCGCCCAACAATTTGTGCACTGTCGCTTTCAGTAACTCCAGCATCCGTTAACATGGAGAATGCTTGGTCCATATTATCAATTATGTATTCATTATTCCGATTTCCTTTTCCTTCGAAATAAATCTTTCTTTCCCGTAACCATCGTCTAATCGTTTCAATACTGGTTTCTTCTTTGACGCCTGCATCCATTAAGAGGGCATAAGCTTGGTCTGTATTCACAATATTCACCTTCCTCTTATTCTATTTATTTCTTAATACTATATAAGGAAATGAAAAAAGTGAATGGATAAAAAAGACTAAACAATGCCTATTTCTATGCTGCTATTTTTGTAAAGGCTATGTTAAAGGACAATGTTGATTTTGAAAAACGTTGATTGGAGAGGAAATCAACACCCAAGTTTAATAGTGCTTTTGTAAAAACTGTAAAAATCAAAATACAAATAGCCTATTTTGTTTGTTGACATAACTTATTGAACAATATATGTACTTTTTGGTAAAAATCACAAATACAAACAAAGGTAGATTATAATTTTAACAAACACCTTCACTTGTCAAGGAGATGGAGAAAATGAACACACTATTTATTCAATTAACATGGTGGCAAATTGCTTTATTGGGAATTTACTCATTTTACACAGTGCTCAGGGCGTTTTGGATTTTTGACAGCGGCTTACGGCAGGCAACCATTGGAAAGAGCAAGGATATCAAACTTTATCACGTCCTATGGTCAATTATTGATATCCCCGCCATTATTTTAGGAACACTATTTCCTTTATTTAAAAGGCTTTTTTCCATTACAGTTGTACATTTAAAGCATTAAAAGAAAAGTTGCTGGCAACATTTTTATATACTGTTAAATTTAAGAGAAATTTCCTATTATCCTTTGGAGCTCTTTTTCAAAATCAACAGGCTCGTTGGCATAATTATAGATTCCTAAAAATTTCTCTATAGCGGATGGATGGGTACTAATAATTTTATTGATAGCATCTTGTTGTTCTGTAATGATTTCATTCTTAGAAAGCTCACAGCCCATATAAAAACGAATCATAAATTCTTTTTCCATTGATTGTTGGTACTCCCCCGCTACTGTTTCCCATTGATTTGTTTGCCAATTATTATTTTTAATTAAGATATTTGCTAAGATTTGAGCCCCACGGAATGCATCATGGATACCTTGAGCCAATGCCGGATCCTTAAAACAAATGGAATCTCCAACCAATGCCCAACCAGCACCCATTCCCTGGTACCAATAGTTATCATAGCCAATCAACCCTTTAATTGGTTCTGTCAATTTTGAAGCCTTTAGACGATAACTTAATGTTGTGTTTGGAAAATGATCATCGATAAATTGACGAAAACTACTTTCTGGATCCTCTTTAAAGTTTTCAAGTAAGGTCTTATTTTCTAATGGAAAATTAGCAACCACTACATATAAATGATCATTTGTAGGAAAAAGAATCGCCATTTTATCTTTTCTTTTATATACCTCAAATTTAGGAACAGAATCATGATGAATCCCGGAGAAATATCCGAAATAAATAGCAATGCTGGAAGGACTGATAATTTTCAGTTGACTTTTTACTAGTTTTCGAATCTTAGAGTTTCTTCCGTCCGCACCAACCACCAGACGGGCTCGGTACTCTTGTACCTTTTTAGACCTATCTTCCCCTCTCACACCTATTACTGTTTCTCCATCATAGATTACATCTGTAACTCGATATCCTTCGATCACTTTAATATTTTTATTGGATTTTGCATGGTTAAGCAGAATATGATCCAGATGGGTTCTTCGAATACAATAAGCAGTATCCTCATCATCAACAGCAGGTATTGGACCTTCAATCACGGTGTCCTCGAACTGAAATTTGATTGTCTGGACAGGTGTTACATTTGTTTCTAATAGTTGATCCAAAACCCCCATCTCCCTAAGAATCGCTGTTGTATTATTAAAGAACGTATTGGTGGACAAGGTATCACTTGGAAAGGTGGCACGGTCCACTAGCAGTACCTGAAAACCCGATTCAGCAAGCTGGATGGCCAATGTCGATCCTGCACACCTCGCTCCAGTGATGATCACGTCATAACTCTTATTCATTGTACCCCTCCATATGACTATTTAAAAATAACTATTTTAATGGTTTGGATGCTCTATTTTTGAAACAGGTGATAGCTAACAATGTGCTACCTATTCAAAATTTGACCTGGTAAGCCAATTATTCATCCTTCAACAAATGAAAGGACTATCCAAATAGATAGCCCTTTAAATATGAATCTAGTGTTATCCTAACCTGAAAACTATACCGTGGCCGCCCTTCGGATACTCCCATTTTATATTTTGATGAGGACATCCAATCCGGCAGCTGCCACATTCATGACAGCCTTCATACCCAACATGCATGCGGATATCTTCCCATTTATAAACCTCTGCCGGACAAAAAATCGTACAGATTTTATCAGGGCATGACGTTAAACAAATATCATTATCCTTTACATGTAGATGAGATTTAGTATCGGCGTTAAAGCGAACAAGATACTGTTTTTCTTCGATAGACTGAAATTTTTTCTGTTCACTCATTATTTCATCACCTTCCAGGCTTTATAAACATCGCGTGCAAGTTTCATCTTCTCTTTCGCAGATCCTAGCCCTCTTATGACTTTCTTTTGTTTCTCCCATTTAGACGTTCCATCAACGGTAAACATTTGACTTGCAGCTTTATTGATCATTGGAATATACTCTTCAAAATACTGAGGGAATTTATTAAAATGATGGGTTGAATCTTTATATTTTTTCATGTCCTGACCGACAAATCCTGCAAATAATTTTTCTTTATAGTGGCTCAGCATACTTTCAGAAAAGTTTTCTGATTGCATTGCTAAAAGAACCGTTTCCGCTGCCAGTCTGCCAGAGGTCATCGCTAAATTCGATCCTTCCCGATGAATCGCATTGACCAACTGGGAAGCATCTCCGATGACGATGACGCCGTTCCCGACAATTTTCCCCATCGAATTAAAGCCGCCTTCTGGAATCAGGTGAGCTAAATACTCTGCCGGCTCGCTGCCTTGAATATACGGGCGGATCATCGGATGGTTTTTTACATATTCAAGTAAGTCATATGGTTTAATTTTATGTTTAATCATCCCGGATAGAAGTGTCCCGACACCAATGCTTAATGTATCTTTATTGGTATACAAAAACCCTGTGCCGAGAATTCCTTTTGTGGCATCTCCAAATAATTCAATCGTGCAACCCTGATTTTCTTCTAGGTTGAAACGGTCTTCAATGATCTTTTTATCAAGCTTCAAAATTTCCATCGTGGCCAAGGCTGTTTCTTCTGGTTTAAGCTCCTTGTGAAACCCGAGCTTTTGAGCCAATAGTGAGTTCACCCCGTCTGCTAAAACGACGACATCTGCATAAATATCTCCGTCTGGACGATCTGTTCGGACACCGACTACCTTTCCATTTTCAACAATACATTCTAATACGACAGTTTCGCATACTAAAATTGCGCCTTGCTCGACCGCCTTCTCGGCAAACCACTGATCAAAATTTGCTCGTAATACGGTAAAGTTATTGTAGGGTTCCTTGGCCCACTCCAAACCTTTATAACTAAAAGTGACAGCAGACTCCTTATCCATCATCATAAATCGCTGCTCAACGATTGGTCTTTCAATAGGAGCCTCCTTATAGAACTCCGGGATAATATCCTCCATCATTTTTCGATAGAGGACACCCCCCATGACATTTTTGGAACCTGGGTACTCTCCTCTTTCAATAAGCAAGACGTTTGCACCGCCTTTTGCTAAATCATGGGCACAGGAGATCCCAGCGGGCCCTGCCCCGACGACTATACAATCAAACTTCTCCGGCATAGCTCTCTACCTCCTCTCTTGATAAAGCTTTCTTAAACTGTTCAATTAATATTGGTACAATTTGAAAGGCATCACCGACAATTCCATAGTGACAAGATTGGAAAATAGGCGCTTCCGGATCTTTATTTATGGCAATGATCAAACCGGAGTTTTTCATCCCAACGACATGTTGAATCGCTCCTGAGATTCCTATTGCAAAATAAATCTTTGGCGTGACCGTTACCCCGGTCTGCCCAACTTGGTGAGGATGAGCAATCCACCCCGCTTCCACTACATCCCGGCTGGCACCGACAGCTCCGCCAAGCGTTTCGGCTAAATGGTGAACTAACTGAAACCCTTCTGCACTTCCCAACCCTTTTCCCCCGGCAACGATAATATCGGCCTCGTCGATTCGGACCTTTTTTGTAGTTTCCTTCACAATTTCTAATACTTTTGTCCGAATATCTTCTTCTTGTAAGGAAATGGTTTCTTCAATAATCTTACCTGTCCTGCCTAATTGTGGCGCCAGCGCTTTCATGACTTTGGCACGGACTGTTGCCATTTGCGGGCGATATTTTTTACAAAGAATCGTCGCCATAATATTTCCCCCAAAGGCTGGGCGGCTGGCTAAGAGTAAACCGGATTCCTCTTCTACATCCAACTCGGTCGTATCCGCTGTTAATCCGGTTGGCAAGTCGGTAGCAACTGCACTCGCAAGGTCTTTTCCGGTTGAGGTTGCGCCGTATAGGATAATTTCAGGTTTATATTTATTCGAACAAGCAAGAAGTGCCTTCATAAAGGATTCTGTACGGTAATGTTTAAAAATCGGCTGGTCGTAGACATAGGCTGTATCTGCTCCATATTCAAAAATCGTCCTTGTTAAAGATTTAATATTTTCCCCGATGATAACACCCGCCAGCTCACATCCACGTTTATCGGCCAATTTCCTCCCTGCCCCTAGTAGCTCAAGAGAAACTGGAGCAATTGCCCCGTCTTTTTCTTCGATAAATACCCAAACACCTGAATAATCTTTAAAATCCATCCATTATCCCTCCTTGACCGTAAACAATTCTTTCTTTTCAAGAATGACGGAAAGCAATTGGTCCACTTGTTCTAATGGATTGCCTTCAATCATCGTTCCCCCTGCTGGCGGCGGCGGGGCCCATACCTTTGATACAATCGTTGGAGATCCTTTCAAGCCAAGCTGTTTAATATCCACACCCTCCAAATCATCAACAGACCAGATAACTGGCTCATATTTCGCTGCTTTTAACATGTTTGGAAACGAAGAATACGGAACTTCATTGATCGTTTTTTCAACAGAAAACAAACAAGGTAAAGTGGATTTAATTACCTCAAACCCGTCCTCTAATTTACGATGGACAACGGCAAACCCCTCGTCTTTATTAATTTCCACTACTTTATTCACTGAGGTGAGCGGCGGAATATCGAGCCTCCTTGCAATCCCAGGTCCGACTTGACCGGTATCTCCATCAATGGTCATTTTCCCACAGATGACGAGATCCACAGGATTGGTTTTTGAGATTTTTTCTAAGGCTTTCGTAAGAGCATAACTGGTTGCTAACGTATCCGCTCCCGCAAATCTTCGGTCCGTGATCAAATACCCTTCATCAGCCCCTATTTCAATACATTTTTTAATCGCCTTCACCGCTGGCGGCGGACCCATCGTTAGGACAGATACCGTTCCACCATACCGCTCTTTTAGTCGGACTGCCTCTTCTACCGCATGGGAGTCATAAGGATTTAAGATGGCAGGTGCCGTCCTGCGGTCCATGGTGTTGGTTTTTGGATTCATTTTAATAATTTTCGTGTCAGGTACTTGCTTAATACAGGCCACTATATGTAGCATTGAGTTCCTCCTTATCATTAGAAAAGCGGAAGGCATTTAGAAAATAATTGAGTAACTGCCTATATGCTTTTCGGTATTTTGGATTGGAATTGGGAAACGGTGTGGAACCACCTATAAAAACTTAGAAAACTTGTACCGATTAAACACAATAGATGGCTATTCATTTTAACTATATTAAGGGAGTTGTACTAACATTCGAGTTTTCAGATAAATTCTTTTTATTTTGATGTGTTAAATTTATCTGGTGATTTCCGCTCCAGGCACAAGCGGTTCGCGGGCGTTCCGGGAAGCCTCCTCGTCGCTTACACTCCTGCGGGGTCTCCCCTGCCCGTACTCCTTCAGGAGTCTTCGTACCTTCCGCTCCAATCAACTGGGTTAAAGGTCAACGATGTCCTTTTTACCATGTAATTAATCTTACAAATTTAAATCAAAAAAAATCCCTCTAAAATAAGAGGGATTCTGCATTAAACAAGGACTTCCTGTTTTACTGACTTTACTATTTCTAATGATTTGATATGGTAACCATCCACTTCAAGGACTTTAAATTCGTGATGACCATGACAAATAATTTCGCCTTCAGTCACGTCCATCTTTTGGGATAAAATCCATCCGCCAATGGTATCAATATCCTCATCGTCTATATCTAAACCAAATAAATCATTTATTTCTTCAATAAGGACTTTACCATCTACAATCGTTTTATGTTCATTAATTTTATTAATTTCCGGTACTTCATCTGCGTCAAATTCATCCCGTATCTCACCAACAATCTCTTCGAGAATATCCTCAACTGTCACTAAACCAGCGGTACCACCATATTCGTCTAAAAGAATTGCCATATGAACACGTTCTTTTTGCATTTTAACTAATAAATCGTGGATTGGAATTGATTCAATTACTTGGATGACCGGACGAACATAATGTTCAACAGTAGTTCCTAAACTCTTTCCTTTAATAAATTCAGTCATGACTTCTTTAATGTTCAACATTCCGACGATGTTATCCTTTTCTCCATCAATGACTGGGTATCTCGTATAATTTTCCTCTGTAACAATTTTAAGACATTCTTCTAATGATTGTGATTTATCAAACGCCACAATTTCAGTACGGGGAACCATTATTTCTTTTGCAATACGATCATCAAATTCAAAAATATTGTTCACATATTTATATTCAGACTGATTAATTTCCCCGCTTTTATAGCTTTCTGAAATAATGATTTGGAGCTCTTCCTCAGAGTGAGCAGCTTCGTGTTCGGAAGCAGGTTTCAATCCAAAGATACCGGTAATCAAACGGGCTGAGCCATTTAATGCTTTTATAAAGGGATACATAATTTTATAAAAAAGCATCATTGGTCTCGCAAAAAGTAATGTAACCGTTTCTGCTTTTTGTATCGCAAATGTTTTAGGGGCAAGTTCCCCTACTACGACGTGAATAAATGTTACTACAGCAAATGCGATAACAATGGATGCAATACTTGAAACGGATTCTGGCAAGTTAAGGTTTACTAATAAAGGATGTAGAATATGATCCACTGTAGGTTCACCTAACCAACCTAATCCTAATGCGGTAACGGTAATACCCAACTGACATGCGGATAAATATTCATCAAGATTCGAAACAATTCTTTTGGCCGCAATTGCATTCTTGTTTCCTTCGCCAACAAGCTGATCAATTCGTGTACTGCGGACTTTCACAATGGCAAATTCATAAGATACGAAAAATGCCGTAAATGCAATTAAAATTGCAATGATCATTAAATTAATAATTATCAATAATCTCCTAACTTACTAGTAAGTTAGGAATACACCTCCTAGTATTCTAAAACGTTTAATCAAATAATAATAACAATGTTTGAGCCAGTATAACACCCTGTGAAGAAAGCTTATTTACAAGCATTTCTTTTTCAGTTTGATTTAATTTTTGAAGAATAGGCTCAATCACCGTTATTTCCTCTTTAAGATGTCCCATAAGGATAGCAATTTGTTCACAATGTTTTTCTACTTTCACTTTATCAATCCCATTATCGGAATTTAGCATTTTAATAGAAGATTTAATTTCCTCAAGTGGCATATTAAGAGTTTTATAATGTTCAACCATTTCCAAAATTTTAATACAATCTTCTCCATACAATCGGTAATTCGAATCCGTTCTCACAGGGTTCAGTAAGCCTATTTGGGTGTAATAATCAATGGTTCTTTTAGAAATACCCATTAAACGTGCTAATTCACCAATTCGATACAACTTCCCAACTTACTCACCCCTTTTTTGTTATGTTAACTATATCACAATCAAAACCATACAGTCAACGTGATAGTTTAATAAAATCATAGTTAACCAAAATGTGTTTAGAAATCATTTATAGAACTAAAAGAAAAGCATTAAACCAAAAAAACCTCCTTAACTAATTGAATTTCCACTTTAGTAAGGAGGCTAAACAATATTTTTAATATTAAAAAACGACTCAATGTAAAAAGTATATCTTTATTACCTTTTTGAAGATACAACCCCTGTTTTCTCAACAACCATAGGCCAACTTAATTTTAACCTTCGACAAATGGTTGTACTTAAAACCAGGCCTTTCTTCTTCAACAAATCATAAT
Organism: Neobacillus cucumis; assembly: GCF_016107705.1. Next base: position 41,586 of record NZ_JAEHGC010000002.1, on the reverse strand, counting down.
CCCTTTGGCTCGTTGAACCGATCCGAAGCAATTCCTTTTTTAAATCCCTAAGGGTTTCTTCATTTGATTTCAAGAAAACCACCCCCTAAAAAAGTATTTATTTTGTTGTATTTTTTACTGCTTCAATAACCTGGGAGGTTGTTTGCATTGTTAATACTTCTTCTGCAAGCTTTTCCATTTCCAATTTTTTCAAGTTACGTATGAGTGAACGAGCTTTTAAAATAGAAGTGGCGCTCATTGAAAATTCATCGAGGCCTAGGCCAAGAAGTACTGGTATGGCCGTTTCATCTCCTGCCATTTCTCCACACATTCCAGCCCATTTACCTTCAGCATGTGCTGCATCAATCACCATTTTTACTAATCGTAAAATCGATGGGCTATACGGCTGATAAAGATAGGCAACCCTTTGGTTCATCCGATCAGCTGCCATTGTATATTGAATCAAATCATTCGTTCCGATACTAAAGAAATCCACTTCTTTTGCGAATTGATCTGCTAAGATGGCAGTTGAAGGAATTTCAACCATAATACCAAGTTCAATCTGCCCAGCTACTTGTAATCCTTGAGAAACAAGCTTTTGCTTTTCTTCCTCCAAAATAGCTTTAGCAGAACGGAATTCATCGAGTGTTGCAATCATCGGGAACATGATCTTTAAGTTTCCATAAATGCTGGCTCGGAGCAGGGCTCGAATCTGAGTGCGAAAAACATCTTGTTCTTCTAGGCATAAACGAATGGCACGGAATCCTAAAAATGGATTCATTTCTTTGGGTAGATCTAAATATGGAAGTTCTTTATCCCCGCCGATATCAAGTGTCCGAACCACTACTGGCTTTCCATTCATTCCTTCTAATACAGCCTTATACGCTTCGAACTGTTCTTCTTCTGTTGGAAGTTGATCTCTGCCCATATATAGGAATTCAGTCCGATAAAGTCCGACACCTTCCCCGCCATTTGCCCTAACCCCTGTTAAGTCATTCGGTGTACCAATGTTAGCCGCTAATTCAACGTGGTGGCCATCGGCAGAAACTGTTTTTTCGTTGACAAGCTTTGCCCATTCCGCTTTTTGAATTTCATATTCTTCAGCCATTTTACGGAACTGCTCAACCACTTCAGGTGTTGGGTTAATGTGAACCTCACCCTTTAAGCCATCCACAACCACAAGATCGCCATGGTTGATTTCCTCTGTAGCTGTTTTTGTACCAACAACAGCAGGGATTTCCATTGAACGGGCCATAATCGCTGAATGCGATGTACGCCCCCCGATGTTCGTGGTAAATCCTTTTACAAATTGTCTATTTAATTGTGCTGTATCAGAAGGCGTTAAGTCCTCCGCCACAATGATCACTTCTTCAGCAATCATACCAGGATTAACAATTTGAACACCTAATAAATGCGAGAGAACACGTTTTGTCACGTCACGAATATCTGCAGCACGTTCTCTCATATATTCATTATCCATTTGTTCAAACATCATAATGAACATATCTGCCGTTTCGCTAAGGGCAGACTCTGCATTTACGTTCTCAGTATGAATCTTATCTATAATCGGACCCGTTAATTCAGGATCATTCAAAACAAGAAGATGCGCTTCAAAAATGGCTGCTTTATCTGCACCAAGGTCCACTATGGCTCTATCGCGAATGGCTTCAAGCTCTAAATTTGCTTTCTTTACTGCGGCATTGAAACGTTCTACTTCTGCATCAGTATGATCAATCGTTTTCTTTTCAAAAGATAAATCTTGGTCAACGAGACGGTAGGCCTTTGCAATGGCAATCCCATTTGAGGCAGCAATTCCATGTAAGAAGCTCATTATTCAGCCAAACCTTTCTTTGTTAAGATTTCTTCGAGGCTTCTTAATGCCTCTTCCTCATCACTGCCATCTGCAGAAATGCTGATTTCTGCCCCTTGACCTATGCCTAAAGACATAACACCCATGATCGATTTTAAGTTTACACTTTTTCCTTTGTATTCCATATTAATTTCAGAATCAAATTTACTTGCAGTTTGAACTAATAGTGTTGCCGGTCTTGCATGAATTCCTGATGCTTCAATTATTTTAAATTGTTTTTCTACCATCGTTAAATCTAACTCCTTTAAAAAATATGTAAGGTAAATGAAAACTTGGTTACTCTGTAAGGTTTAAAACGGTTACTTTCTCCCGTGTCATGGATTCGATACTCTTACGAATTCCTTGTACTCCTATTCCCGATCCTTTTATACCGATAAAGGGAAAATGATCTGGGCCGCGCTCGGTACGACCATTAATTTGGACGGATCCGGCTTCCATTTTATTCGCAATCGCAAACGCTTTGTTCACATCTTTTGTAAAAATACTTGCCTGGAGGCCATATTCAGATTCATTTGCAAGTTTAATTGCCTCTTCATCAGATGAAACCCGAATGATTGGTAGTACAGGTCCAAACGGTTCCTCCCATGCTACACGCATTTCGCCTGTAACATAATCAAGTAGAGTTGGATGAATTAAGTTGCGTTCCCTTTTGTTTCCAATTACCACCTCAGCCCCATGACCAAGAGCATCAGCAATCAAAATTTGAATAAAATCGGCTGATTTCTTATCAATTAAAGGAACAATGGTACAGCCATCTTCCGGAGAACCCACAGTCAATCTTTCCACTTCTTCTTTTAATAATCCCACAAGCTCATCGGCTACGTTTTCATTTACAAGCACCCGTTTAATCGCTGTACAGCGTTGACCGGAATAAGAGAACGCACCGCTGATAATTTGTTTAGCTGCTTCTTTCAAATCGGCATCTTCACAGACGATGCCGGGATCTTTTCCACCAAGCTCAAGGACAAGGGGAACCATGGCCGATTTCTTGGCTAATCTAACACCTGTCTGGGTCCCGCCCGTAAATGAAATCATATTTATTCCCTTATGTTCGACTAAGTAATCACCAATCACAGAACCTTTGCCTGTAACAAGGTTGACAAGGCCATTTGGTAACCCTGTTTCATCAAGGGCTTCAATCATTTTTGTACCGCTGATAGCACCTTGTGTCGCAGGTTTAAAAATAACAGCGTTTCCTGCCATTAAGGCCGGGGCTATTTTTGCTGCAGCTAGATTTACCGGGTAGTTAAAGGGAGAAATCGCTAATACTACCCCTAATGGCACGCGGTCAACAATGGCAATTTTATTTTTAGACCCACCTGGAAAACTTTCGCCCCTCATGCTTTCTCCATGCATATGCAGGGCTTCTTCAATGGTGTAACGGATAAAATCCGCTGTGCGGGTAACTTCACTTTTTGCATCTTTAAAGCTTTTGCCTACTTCTTTCATAATCATTTCTGCGATTTCTTCTTGCCTGCTAACTAATTCATCTGCCCATTTATATAAGTAGCTTGCACGTTGTTGAAGTGAGAACTCTGCCCATAATTTTTGCGCCTCATGAGCCGAATAAATCGCTTCATCCACCTCTTCTTTTGTGATTGCTTGCACTTTTCCAATTACTTCCGAAAGATAAGGTGACATGATGTTAATGGTTTCGCCCGAAAGGCTTTCTTTCCATTCTCCGTTACTATAAAACTTGTAAGATGATAAGTTTAATACGTTTGTCCCCAAAAAAATTCCTCCTTGAAAATAAATTGTAAATGAACTTAAAACCAGATGAATATTTATCGGGACATTTTATGTCCCTAGAGGACATAAAACGTCCCAGTTGAATCAAAAAAAAGTAATCCTGTTCCTGATACTTTTTTTATTCTAGCAAGACTTCATTTTTTTCACAAGGATTTTTTCTATATTTCTAAATATTTTCTATTTTCATTTAGCCTAACTACGTGAATTAATTTCATAATTGTTTTTTGAATTTGTGAAAGAAATCTTTTTAAAATAACGAAAAAAGTAGCAGAACATCTCTCTGCTACTTCATTTTTTAAAAATCCATATCTATTACTTCTTCAATAGTCCCTGTAACCTGATCACTTTCGACCAATTGACCTTCTTTCAAATCGTTCTCTTCTTTAGCCTGTTCCAAAGCGGGCTTTGTGGTATTTGGATTAGCAGGATCGACAGGACGAAAACTAAGTTCATTTTTAAGTAAGTGAATCTCACTTAATAACTCGCTGCGAAGGGATTTTAACAACGTTTGGAATTGATCCTTATCTAATTTTTGCTCACCGAGTTTCGTTACAAAATCCCGTAATTCGTTTGTTTGAACGGACCCCACCCCAATATGATCAACATCGAGAAGGGAGGCAAATTCTTGTTTAAGTGAGTTGATCTTGCTTAAAAACTCTTCACGAAGAGTATCGATTGTCTCTTCTTTTTCAATTTTCTTCATATCCTGCTCAACAAGCTTTGTTATATAATCCTCCAATTCATTTGCCTGTGCTTTTTGCTCAAGAAATGAATATACCTTTGGGGAAATTTCCGATGTTTTTAAAGTCAACTCTACAGGTTCGTTTTTACTTCCTGATTCTATATTCATTAATCTGAACACATCCGTTTGGAGATTAGCAGCCGTTAAAAAAAAGTTTGATAGAGCGTAAAATGGTGCAAACATCTGTGCACCTAGATGTGACTCCATATTGTACAATCCGAATGCGGACTTATCAGCAAGAAGATGATCTTTGTTGCTCATACGTTCTTCTCCCCTTCTTAGGCGAAAACTACGTTGGTTTCATGCCTGCTTAAAATTTCTAGACCATATAAATTAAGTTTTCTTGAATCAGGTAGGAATAGATGATTTTGTTCTCTTATTTCGACGCCATACCTTTTATCAATTGATTCCTCAATGAATTGTTTAAGGATACCAGCTATTCCACCTATATAAACATATTTATAGACCTTATCTTTAGGGGATGGGAAGGTGTTTTCAATTTTCGTTAATAATATTTGCGTGTACTCCCTTAATGACTCATGGATTTGCTCTGTAAGATCCACTTTTTTCCCGCTATTTCCATCGCGTTGCTCCATTTTTGTTTTCTCTATTGTTTTGATAATGAATTCTTCTAGCGAGCGAACATCCTCAAAATACTCTAGTAACTTTTCATTTCTCAATTTTTCGATGTGTTTTAAGTATGAAATATCGGCGAAGCAGTTCAATGAATCCCTGCTTTTAGGAGATTGAAGACCTGCTTGGAGCAAAGCAAGATCAACAGTCCCTCCCCCTAGATCCACAATTAGGGTTTCATAGTTTTTAAATGAATTTGCTTCCTCACGATCCTGTAAATCAAAGTCTTTTTTAATGGCCCAACGAGCAACTTCACTTTCAATCCGGCATTTGCTTGTTTCAACGTGAATGGTTACAACTCTTTCTAACCCTGGAGTTAGAATCGCTACCTGATGCTCCCCTTTAAATCGGCTTGCCATTTTATTTTGCATATCACTGAACTTGTTCGTTTTCTTAAGTAACCAAATTGGAAGCATGGTTGAAAAATAATTAATGTTTACTCTAGTGTCTTCTTTGCCGTTTCCTTTTAATACATTGTAATAGGCAACTGACGCCAGGAACATTACGTATGGAATCTCAGATTCTGTTTTATCATGAAGCTTGTTGATGTGAATATTTCCTAACACCTGTTTTTCCGCTGAATCGCCTACCAGATAATACTTCTCTACACCATCTATCGTGGTTGAAATGAGCATATTTTGAAGAAGGGATTGGGGATCATTAAAAGTAGTCGGGTAGTGGCCGTCTGCCTTTTCCTTCGTAATTTCTACTACATTGGTAGGAATCTCAAAGTAATAACCATCCACAAGGGTTTGAAAGATCGAATTACCAAAATCGACATTCTGACGTTTTATTTCCATAATTTCTCCTCTTTTCATGCTTTTTCCTGATAATAAGTATATATTCTTCTCTCCTGTTTGTCTAAATATGTTGATAATTTTTTAGATTACGATAATTTAATATTCCACATTATTCTGTCATTTAAACTTAGGAAACTCAGTTTCTAATTCTTTGCCTTATATGTATATAAAAAAGACTGCCGGTGCGGAAACACCATACAGTCTTAGTCAATTACCTGTGCTTTCTTGCAAACAAATCTATTTTTAAACCCATTGAATTGAGCCAAACTCACCATGAGGATGGTTTTGTAATTTAAATTTCCTATACTCATATTCTAATTTCGCTAGTGGCAGCTTATAAAGCTGTTGATCTTCTTTGTTATATACGTTTAAAAAAATTAGTTTATTGATAAGTTTATTTCGCTTTTTATCATCGTTTTTTCTCATCATAAACACTCCTTCAGTTTTACATAAAACTTTTCTTGAATACAACAACTTTAATTCGGTCTGTTTTAATTTTTTTTATTAGATTAATTGTATTATAAACTCATAATTCCTATATGTAAAGTATGAATTAAAAAAATAATGAATGAACCCACAAAATAACAGTGCCTAGCACCACCCGAAAAATCTTGTTCCACATAAAAGTTCCACACGCCAATGCGCGAATTTATTCATTAACTGAAAAAACGCACGGGTAAAAATTCCCGTGCGGTTAAGCAGGTATTATGCCTTTTCAGTCCCGGCCCAAATTGGTACTAATAGAATAGTTCTGCTCATATTTTTATAAAAGAAAACAATTGAAGGAGTGGAAAGTTAGGTGATAAAAGTTAAGGTTCGTTTACGGCCCGTTGTTAGTAAGATTAATTTACCCACTGTTTTGAGAACAACAATACTTCCCGGTGACTCAATTGAGAGATTATTTATTGCAACCCAGGTAGGTGAGATCTTTTACATAGACAATGGAGTTATACGGACTTTTTTAGATATTCGCCCGCGAATCATAAAACTAGGCGGTTCTGGTGGGGGTTATGATGAACGTGGATTGCTGGGGCTGGCGTTTCATCCCCAATTTTATAAGAACGGTTTATTTTATCTTCATTATTCAGTAGCTGGAACACAAGGTCCAGGTGCTCTTTCTGAACATTTTAGTCCTGACCCGTGTGATCCCAAAACATTAACCCAAAGATGGATAAATAGGGAAACTCAATATGATCATATTGATACAGTGGAAGAATGGATTTTACAGTCGAATGGCCACCCTCAAAAACGACGAACATTGCTTAACTTAAGAAGACCCTTTATGAATCATAATGGTGTCAATAGCTTAAATTTTTCACCTGAAACAGGAAAACTTGTTTTAACAACCGGAGATGGCGGATCGGGCTATGATCCGTTTAATTTAAGCCAAGATACTTTGGAAATAGCCGGAAAAATCATTGAAATTGACGTAGTTAAGAATACTTTTATCGATAATCCACCTGTAGTCACACGTTTTGATGAACTTCCCGTTCCTATTCAGGAAACACTTACGGTTATAGCCAAAGGGGTTCGCAATATAACAGGCATTTCATTCCAAAGGTTTTATAACCAGTATATCAAAATTGTGGGAAATGTCGGACAGGATTTAGTAGAATCCATTTTTTCATTCGTTCATTATAAACCAATACCCGTTACGCAGCTTGTTCAAGCTTCTGTAAGAAACACCGAACCTAACCAGGAAGGATTTATTAACTTTGGCTGGCGAGGATGGGAAGGTGCTTTTCCTACAGCGATTAAAAGGGGCTGCTCCGAAAACCCGACTTTGGATGAGAAAACTATTGCTTATTTTCATGAAGCAGTAAACACTTCAGTGAGGCGTCTTCCGCCTTTAACTAGTTATTATCATAAAGATCAAAGGCCCGATAAGTTTGGAGGAACTTCGCTTACAGGAGTGCAAGCTTATATGGGGAATGAAATCCCCGGGTTAACGGGCAGCGTTGTGTTTACCGATCTTGCGAGACATGAAGAATCTCGCCCACCGGTTAGAGGAGTTTTAGCCTATACCAGGGTTAGAACAGATGGCAAACTAAATGATTTCAGTGTGATTGAAACCGATTATAATTTTGGGCCTCAATCCGCTTATTACGTTAGCTTGGGAACGAATCTGGATCAAACTAGACTATATTTAGGGGTATTTGGCTCTATAAAGGTGACTGATTTTAACCAGGGGACAGTTTTTGAAATTGTTCCGTAATTCATAAATTCGAAATATGTACTCGTGCCTAGTCACTATCGAAAAGTCTTGTTCAACATATTAAATGGAAAAAACCGCTCGAGTAAAAATTCATCATGCGAGTTAACATTTACTATTAGTTTCAAAATTGCTGGGGCTGTGTGGGAATCGAACCAACCAGACCCGGCACGCAGATCTTATGCGGTTTTGAGACCGAGGGTGCTATATAAGAATTATTAAAAACAGAATTATCCCCACCAAATCCACTTCAAACAAGTATTTTAAAGAGATTATCACTAGTATTTTTTCTATTTAATTCACTTATACCTTTGTCAAATCCACTAGTTTTAGTATACGTGATAAAGTGTAAAATCTAAACCTTGCTTTTAAAATGCTAGAAACCTTTATATTATTAATAACACCATTTTTATAACGATTTGACATAAAATTAAGGGTAAACTTCTCTTTAGCCTTTAAACTACTGCCTTAATCATACCCTGACAAAATCAGGTTTAAAAAATTAGATCATTACTAATGTGGAATGGTCATTATCGTAAACAACCTCTGAAAGAATTTTGCACCCTTTGAAATTCTTTAAAGCTTCTCTTGCTTCCTTCTCCGCGTTAAACTCATACATACTTATATTATTTTCATTTGAATAAACAGTTAAAATCCACATTTACATCCCTCCAATTTTTATAAAACTTAATTTTTGTACATTTGTTAGTTATTTTTAATTTTATTATTATTTACTTCCGAAACTTAACCTAGAACAGGTTTTGAATCTTCCGTTAACGTTAACACACATTCTTTCACTTACTGGGTGTTGTTCTCGGATGAATCCGGTACTGCTTTATTGGTTCTCAATGTTGGAAGCTCCTTTCTTAAGATAAATCTCTAAAAGAATCATATAATAGTTTTTTTTATTTAAAAAATATCAATTATTTTATGAGTTAATAGAAAATTTTTATGATTGGCTTCTTAAAAAATGGTTTGCCCCTACATGGCACAAGCCTCTCTATTTACTAACCATTGAGTAATGGAGCACTAGATGTAATAACCAAAAAAAGAAAAGAAGCTTCACTCTATTTAGGCCTGTAAATAAGGAAATAACATTAATATTAGAAAACTATCAAGCATTTTGGCGTACTCTTTGCCTAAAACCTAAAAGATAGAGGCAGGTCATATGATATGCATAACCTTCCATTAACCTAACATTAAAGTCAACCACTTGCCTGTCGAGGCTTACTTTGCCGAAATGATAATCAATATGTGTATAAGGATGTGATGAAGTGCCAACAATGGTTAATTTGCTGGTTGTTGATGTTCCACCATCTGAACCAGCAATTTGGCTGTTGTCGGGACTTCCAAATATCCTTAAGAAACTTCATCTCTTAATGAATACAAAAAAGAAATATTAATTGCTTATTAACCACCATAAAAACTTTTTATAATAGAATGAAAAAATCCCAAAGGTTCAATCTTGTTATACTTTGCTAAATAATATCAGCATAATGATCAAAAAAACATTTGTTAATTTGTTGGTTAAATATTGAAATTTTGTTTAACAAGCCAATAATATCGCACTTCATTCGTATTAAAACCCAGAAATAATCTCTTAAAAATTCCTTATTATTCATAATAATTTAAACGGAAAAATCAAAATAGTTTGTGGTTTTTTAAAATATTCTATATACTCGTAATATAATAAAAAATATGGTATAGTTTATTTTTATATAAAACATAATAAAAATTTTTTATAGATATGGAGGATAAATGTTTCAATGAATGAAAAGGATTGGGTCATTCTCCAAACCATCTTTGAAGAGAGAAATATTTCCAAAGCAGCTGAAAAACTTTATATTTCTCAACCAGCATTAACCTATCGGTTACAGCAATTAGAAAGAGAATTCGATACAATGATTGTAGCCAGAGGAAAAAGAGGAGTAGAATTTACCCCACAAGGTGAATATTTAGCCCAATATGCAAGAAATATGATCTTGCAATATCGAAATACAAAAGAGTACCTTCAGAACCTTGACAAGGAAATCAGAGGCTCTTTAAGAATCGGAGTTTCCGGTATTTTCGCAAGATATGAACTTCCTGCCATCTTAAAAGAATTCATTGAACAGTATCCCAATGTTGAAGTTATTGTTAAAACGGGTTGGAGCGTTGAAATTAACCACATGCTTCATAAGGAAGAGGTTCACCTTGGTATTGTTCGAGGAAATTATTTTTGGCAGGAAGAAAAATATTTATTCCATGAAGAACCTATGATAATCGTTTCGAAAAAACCAATTACTGATTTAAAGGAGTTACCGAAGATTCCAAGAGTTAATTATGAAACAGACCAAACCCAAAAAACATTAATTGATAATTGGTGGGAAGAAACGTTTGACCAGCCCCCTACCATCACAATGGAGGTAGACCGTATTGATACTTGCAAAGAAATGGTTCTCATGGGTTTGGGATATGCAATTCTTCCATCAATTTGTTTAAAAGAAGATGAGGATGTCTACAAAATAAAATTAACTAACAAAAATAACAAGCTTCTGACAAGAAGCACCTGGCTACTTTATCGAGAAAGGTCGCTTTCACTTTCAGCAGTTAACGCATTTGTAGACTTTTTAAAAGCATCCCAAAAAGAGAGGGAATAGCGCATTTAGGTATAATACTTTGACTTTGCTAGATGGATTTAAAAAAACGAAAAGTATGTACTTAAAAAATAATAGAAACTGTATTTAATAGCTTTAAAAGAATCAAAGAAGAGAGCAAAACACGAGGTTTGCTCTCTTCTTTCCCCTTATGCTGGAAAGGAAAGCGAAAGAGATTCATAAGGCTTCAAAGATCTCTTTAGTAACTAGTTTTTCAGGAAAATCATCTTGCAACAGAAGGTCAAACATAACGGTCACTGCCAGAAGGTCTGCCGATCCTCCTGGACTAATGTTTCTTCGGATGAACTCCCTATCCATTTCATAAACCACCTTCATGCCTTCCTTTGTCAGCATACCGCCGGAGATTAGAATTTGATTGGCATATCTTCGAACCCATTCCAACGTTTCTAAATTATTCCTTGCGACTATATTGGTATCTTCATTTACTGTCATCAGATAAAGGAGTGTTTGCACCAAAATATCATTGAAATGTAAGGTTTTCATATTTTTTAATTTTTTTAGCATCATTCTCTCTGTAAAGCTCCTTTCTTTTTCTTTAAAAGAATCATATTATAATTTTTAGAAATTAAAAAATATTAATAATTTTATTTAACAATAGAAAAGTTTTATGATGAATTTCTTATTATTTGGCAATCCGTTAAAAATTAGATCATATAAAAGGACTTTCGGTTATTCACCAAAAGCCCTTTTATTTATAATTTCTACTTCACACACGGAATTACCAATTTCTGGTATACCCTTGTTTTTTTTTGAAAGATTTAGTTTATATCATACTGTAATCAATGTTTACCTACAACTGCTGTGCCTGTCTTAACAGGCTGTTTTCCAACTTTCACTTCTTCTTGAACAGGCTGATGTGCAATGCGCTCTTCTTGTGCATAACGGATAAGAGCTAAATAACGATATACGAAGTGTGCAAATTTAGTATATGGAGCTGTGAAGAATAGAGCTGCAACACTTCCTAAATGGATTGCCAACAAAATTCCCATTGCTGCCGTTTCACGAGTCAGCAACAAGATCATTCCTGTTACTGCAACAACTAGTAATACAACGATAAATGAAGTACCTGACTTAGCTGCTTTTTCGTCGTGGACTTCGGGGTCACTTTTTGCTTTAAGGACCAACAGTCCAATAGTTCCAATAATAATTCCAAGACCGCCTAAGATTCCCAGTATTACTACTGGATGATACACAGGATATGGTGCAGGAATGTGAAGTATATGTGCGTAAAAAGCCCCTATTGCTGTTGAAGCAAGGTCAAGCATAAAACCATAAGATACAAAATGGTGAAACTTGCGGCGGATCGTAGAAGGCTCCTCTGTTGGATAATTGCAGCCTGCACCTTCTCCTCCAAGATAACGAAGGCTTAGCGCATATTTTGTACCAGTCACAATATCTTTTCTAGTGATTTTTTCCGACTTTTCCGACTTAATGTCCCTCCAGAATCTGCTCATTCCGATCAGCCAACCGCCAACCATCCAAACTCCTAAGGCCAAGAAAACAATAATCATGACAGCTTCCGAAATAGACTTATAAAATGCTCCTGTTCCTACATGCGCTTTTAAAAGTCCGGAAGTTCCGTTGGTTCCCAAAATTAAAGCTAACATTAAAATGATTCCGAAGAAAAATGTAATCCAAAAGCCACGGCGTTTTTCGCCGAGTGCTTTGGCAAATACTCTCGGGCTTGCGTACTTTCGATAGGTTTCTTCACGCAATTGCGCAAACAGTTTTGGCGGGTTTATGCCAAATTCATGTGGTGTTGTAAATGGACATGCATAGTAGCAGTCCCGGCAATCATGGCACAAATTGGCCAAATAAGTCATATCATTATCCGTAAAATCACGGCGCCACTCAATCGATTGCCATACAGCACAGTACCCCTCACAGTAACGACAAGCATTACATAATCTCATTTGACGTTTTCCATCATCTAGTAGCTCTTTTGACTGCATTTGCTGCTTCCTCCCCTGCAATTCTTCCTAAAACTGCGCCCATCGTGAGTCCAAAACCAGCCAGATACCCACGACGCAGTACATTACCTGCTGCCATTTCTCCTGCTGCAAACATATTGTTACAGAGGCTTCCATTCTTCCACTTAATCCTTGCCTGCTCATTTACTGCTACTGAAAGGTATGTGAATGTAATTCCAGTCTTCAGTGGATAAGCATAAAATGGAGGCTTATCAATCCGTACCGCCCAATGGCTTTTTACCGGAGTTAATCCTTCTGTTTTACAGTCGTCTAATTCACCTGGATTAAAAGTTCCCGGACGAACGGCCTTGTTAAAGTCTTTAACCGTCTTAGCAACTGCTTTAGGGTTAAGGCCCAGTTTTTCCGCCAATTCTTCGATTGTTCCTGCAGAAACTGGTTCGAATACCGAAGGCATGAATTTTCCAAGTGCCTTACTGTCAATAATCGAGTAAGCAACTTGATCTGGCTGCCGGGCAATCAGTCCTCCCCAAATAGCATATCGTTTCGGCCAGAAGTCTTCTCCTTCATCGTAGAATCTCTCACCATTCTTATTTAAAACGATTCCAAATGGAACACTATCAAGCCGGGTAACAATTCCTCCGTCAAACTTTGGAGCCCTGCCATCAACCGCAACAGCGTGAAACGCATCGGGTTCTCCTATCTGTGCTGCACCTTTATTAAGAAGCATTTCAAGAACATTACCCTGATTATATGGGGTACCACGAATGATAAAATTCTCAGCAGCATTTCCCCAGTAACGTTTGTGCCATTCTATATTGGCTTCAAAGCCGCCTGAAGCAAATATGATCGTTTTTGCTTTGATTGTCTCGATCCCGTTTTTACTGCGAATTTTAGCAGCCCTGAACTCAGTGCCTTTCATTTCTATATCTTCAAGCATTGAATCGTACAAGACTTTTACCCCTTTTGCTTTAGCCGTTTGATAGTAGGAATTGATTACAGCCTTACCCCCCCCAAGTTGAAAGATGTTCGTTCTTCCCAAATGAAGGGTCCCAGATAGTGCCGGTTGCCATTGAATTCCCTGCTTGTTAAGCCAGTCCGGAAGTTCTTCGGATTTACGTACAACTAATCTTGCAATGGATTCATTTATTTCCCCTCCGGCAACACGCCTTAAATCCTCCATAAATTCTTCCTCAGGATACATACCGGTCATATACTTATTCTCACGTGTATTCATTACCCTATAGTCCCGGGTGAGTCTACTGTTACCGCCACGATAAAATTTAGGAGCCCTTTCAATTACCAGCACCTTTACCCCTTTATCACGAGCAGATAGTGCAGCAGCGAGAGCAGCATTCCCGCCACCGACTACTAAAACATCCGTCTCCATTATTAAATCTCCTTTCATGATGTATCATCTTTAATATAACTTTAATATAATATTAGGAATAAAAAAAATATTAAAAATTTATTCGAGTGCATAAAATTAATTTATGATAGATTATTAGTGATATAAAAAAGGTTAAGACTAGTTTCTAAAAAGAAAAAAAAGCTAAAACTAGTTTAGCTTCTCTCCGTAAGATCACCTTAAATCCGAAATAATCCTATCAAAATAGTGATTAAACCATTGCTGCCTGTTTCCCACTTGTAAAAATAGAGGCAGGTACATATGCATAACCTTCCATTAACCTTCTTGCTGTCCGGCCATTTCCAGCACGATCTACTGCCCATTCATCTCCAATTTTCTTCACAGCTGCAGCTGCATATAAGGTTCCTGAAGGATGTCCAACCCGGATTCCATTAAGCCCATCGGAAACAATTTTATTCGGAATAGTTCCCGTAATCTTTACTGCGGCTGCAAGACCCATTGCTCCGCTTACTGCATGTGCACGATGAAGGGATCCCATCGTAATATAACGAGAAAGAACATCAATATCTTCATTTTTGACAAGTTGTTGATCAATCGTTTGATAGTCTTTTGGATTTGAGACCATCACAATTTTTGGCAATGCGTGAGTGGAAGGAGAAACCTGTTCCCATTCTTTGATAAGGCCAATCTTGATTCCGGCTTTGACACGAATTTTTTCTAGTGTATCAAGTAAATCAGTATTTGCGTTTACTTCGTTGGGAAGCTCTGTTCCAGTTTGACCAACATCTTCTGCGTGTACAAATACGAGCGTATTGACACAATCAACAATACTGACTTCATAATCCCTTCCATCTTCCAGCTTGATGTAATCTGTAGGGTTTTTGGTTGGAAGTGTTTTTCCTGTAAATGTTCCACCGGCATCTAAAAAGTTAAGCATGATTCGAGCTGCTGTTCCTGGAACACCAGCGATCGAAAATTCACCCTCATATTGAATTTGCCCATTTTTCACCGGTATTTCCGAAACAATCATCTTATCCGTATTTGTGTTATATATGTTCACAGCAGTGACTGGTTCAGTTAATGGGACATATCCTTCTTCCACAGCATACAATCCAACTGCAGTAACAAAATTTCCGCAAGTAACATTATAGTCAACCACTTGCCGATCCAGGCTGACTTGACCAAAAGTGTAATCAATGTGTGCATCAGGATGTGTGGAAGGACCAACGATTGCTAATTTGCTGGTTGTTGAGGTTCCCCCTCCTAAACCATCAATTTGGCTGTTGTCAGGACTGCCATAAATCCTTAAGATGACTCCATCCCTTAAAGCAGGATCTGTAGGAAGGTCTGATCTTCTTAAGATAAGTCCTTTACTGGTTCCTCCTCTCATAATGACAGTTGGAATTTTGTGTAATTGCCCATAATCAAACATATTGTATTACCCCCGTATTCCCAATATTTGATAACTATATATTTAGCGTCGGTGATTGAAAACGACACCCCGCAGGGTGCCGTTTTTTAGATTAAAGATTAGATGATGCTTGATATTTATTGTTCGATTGAGTACCGTTGATTTCTTCAAGACTTCTCTTAGAAGTACGTGGACCAAAGAATATTGCTACAGCTGTTAAAGCCCAAACAACTGAGATAAGACCAAACACATTTAAGTATCCAAATCCTGTGTATACAAAACTAATAATAAATGGCCCGATAACATTGGAAGCACGGCCAATTCCATATGTCAATCCTTGACCAAAAGAACGCACTTCTGTTCCGTAAAGTTCTGATGTATAAGTATATAGATTTGATGAGAAGGTTCTTTCGATATAGTTAATAAGGAAACCAAAGATAACGATCAAAACAGGATTCAATGTGGCCCCGAATAAGAAGACAGCAATGGCAATGAAGAAGCAGGAAGCAATAATATTTGTTTTTCTCTCAAAGCGGTCCGAAATCATTGCACCTGTTAATGAACCTAATGGAGCACCTAAGGTAATTAATGTGCTATAAAGTAAGGTATGCGAGATATCAATTCCTTGTTTTACCAATAAAGTTGGAACCCATGATCCAAATCCATAGAAAGCGATTGTTTGAAGAATCCAAACTACAATTAGAATGGTTGTACGTTTAAGGTAAATTCCCTTGAAGACATCAGACATTTTACCTGTAGTTACTGGAGCAATTGCAACCTCAGGATCTGGCTTAACTAAAGGACCTTTTTCACTTGCAACGATTTTTTCAATTTGTTCAATGGTTGCTTTCGCTTTATTTACTTGTCCCTTCATTTCATACCAACGTGGTATTTCAAACAATTTTACGATTCCGAATAAAGCGAAGATTCCCAACGCTCCCCATACAAATACAAGTCTCCAGCCAAAATCTGCCATAGGGATTACCCAACTAGCAACATAACCCGTAATTGGGATACCCGTAATACCAATTGCTACTGCCAATCCTTGATACTTACCACGAACAGCTTTTGGGAAGAATTCAATGATGTAAGTATTTGCATTCACCAATAAAGCTGAAGTAGCCATCCCTGTTACAAATCTGGCAATTGAAAGTGACCATACATCCCAAGAAAGGGCATTCAACGCCGAAAATACAGATAATAGTACTAGTGATATAATAATAGATTTCTTTCTTCCTGCTTTATCTCCAAGCCAGCCGCCTAAGGAAGCCCCCAAAAACATTCCGAAGAAGGCACTGGAGTTAATGGTTGCTATAAGATTCATTGGCAAATTCCACTGTTTCACTAATGCAGGCGCTGCGTATGAAAACGTATTCAAATCTGCAAATTCAAAAAAATAAGCAACTGCTAAAGCAAAAATAACTTTCTTATGAATCGAAGAAATAGGTAAACGATCCATACGATTTGCAATGTTAAGCCCCGTAGTTCTACTTATGACAATTCCCTCCCATTTTTCATCTTCTATCCAAGTCTCTTCTTTGTTACTTTTTCTCAACTTAATAAGCTTATTAAAGGTGGTAGTTAAAAATTATCATAATTTATTGAATAAAAAAAATATTGATTGTTTATAAACTACCATAAAATTTTTTTATCTTAGAAAAGGGATATTCTTATACGATTAAATTAGAGCCTAATAATAGCAAAATAACAAAAAGTGATATATGCGAGTGAAAATATCACAAACAAATAGCTTATACATATTATCGCACCAATAAAAACCGGAAATAGTTTCATTAAAAAATAGACGCACCTTAATGGAAGGTAGGTCTATTATAGGTACTCTTCTCTATTTTTTTGCACAAGAACTAAATTAATTGTTATTTTTATATTTCAATTTTTATAATAATAGTATAATAGGAGTCATAAAAATAATTTGTTTATTTGCTATTATTAGATAAATATTGCTTATGGATAGGGGGATTCCTGAAACGATGAATGAGAAGGATTGGACCATTCTTCAGACGATCTATGAAGAGCGTAATATTACTAAAGCAGCTGAAAAACTTTACATTTCCCAACCGGCTTTGACCTATCGGTTACAGCAATTGGAAAAAGAATTTGGAACGATGATTGTTGCTCGAGGAAAAAGAGGAGTAGAATTCACCTCCGAAGGTGAATATATTGCCCAATATGCCGTAAATATGATCTTACAGCTTCGAAATACAAAAGAATACGTCCAAAACATGGGCCAGGAAATTAAAGGAGTACTAAGAATGGGAGTTTCAAGTACTATCGCAAGGTTTGAACTCCCTTTCATTTTAAAAGAATTTGCATCACTGTATCCAAATGTTGAAATTCATTTAAAAACTGGCTGGAGTACTGAGATTAACCATATGCTTCATAAAGAAGAAGTTCATCTCGGTTTTGTAAGAGGAAATTATGTCTGGCCAGAAGGAAAATATTTGTTTCGTGAGGAACCTATTGTCATCGTCTCCAAAGATCCAATCAAAAATATTAAGGACTTACCTAAACTTCCTAGGGTTAATTACGAAACTGACCAATCCTTAAAGACAACAATCGATAATTGGTGGCAGGAAACCTTTGAGACCCCTCCTACCATTAACATGGAAGTAGACCGCATTGATACATGTAAACAAATGGTTCTAATGGGTCTGGGCTACGCAATTCTGCCTTCTATGTGCTTATTAAAAGATGAAGATGTTCATAAAATAGAAATCACTAAAAAGAATAACAAACTAATAACAAGAAAATCCTGGCTGCTTTACCGTGAAAGGTCGCTTTCCCTATCACCAGTTAAAGCATTTGTCGAATTTTTAAAGGAATATCCAAATGCATAAAAAATAAGAAGGGCAAACCTGAAGTTTGCTCTTCTTATTTTCAACAAAAGAGAATCTGAATTCATTCAGATTTTTTTCTCTTATGTATTCTTTGTGGTTATTTTGCAATGTATAAAAATTTAGGGGTACGATGAACTTGTTAGAAGAAAGATCAAAAAGCACAAGGACTAAAGTGCTTATGCATGAAATTATGAACCTACAATAGCTTTTTAAAACTTTAAAAGAAGAAACCTTATTGATATTTAAATAAACAGCTAAACAAAAAAACTACCGAAAATTGCATATTTTTTGGCGGGACTGCGTGGGAATCGAACCCACCAGACCTGGCACGCAGGTCTCATGCGGTTTTGAAGACCGAGGAGGACACCAGTACCCCATTCAGCCCCATAAAAATATTGATACAATAGCGTTTGAAAGGTCAACCCATACAGTTTCGACTGTAAAACCTACACAGTCTTGTCCGCGACCTTCGAGTATTATATTAGTATACTCTGTTACATTGGTCAATGACAGACATGTGAAAAACCCCAGTTGGAGCGACTTTGCAATCACTCCAACGAAGAGTTATTTCTGGTGTGACCTAAATTTCACCGTCTAGCCATTTGTAAAGTAACGTCCTCATTCTCTTGCTTGGAATGTAAATTTCAACTGGTTTACCTTCCCTTAACTGTGAACGAAAAATCCACTGAAGCATGTCAGAGAGAGCAAGCATGTCTTCGTCAATGACTATGCCCCTTTGAGCGAAAAACTCTTTATCACTGGGATTTACAAAGCGGTTCACACAGAAAGCTAGGACTGATTTATGCCTATAATTGTTCGTTGCTCGTGTTGAGAATGGTAAGAAACATGCTTTACCTTCTTTGTCTTGCTTACCTTTTGGAGCTGACTTACTGAAGCCATTACCTTGAATTTTCTTCTTAAAATCAACGAATGTAGTCCAAAGGATTTCGTCAGACTTTGCACCTTGAACGTTCCTCAAGTAATTGTAAAGAGCGTCCTTCATTTTCTTGAGTCTAGTAGGTGAACTCTTTTCATGCCAACCCATAGATAATGAGAAGTCCTTTTCACCAATATCGTTTAGATTACCTTCGTATATGTGGATTAATTCTTTATACTTGGAGCGGTCTTCTCTGAAGTAATCAACCAATGTGTAACGTCCATTCTGTTGAACAACGGACTTCTTTTCATTCTGGACTCCGTGGTACTTGTAGTAATAGCATTGAATCTGCCCCTCGAACATGTACGTTAGAATGTAGGTATGCTCGAACATGTCAAAGATACTTGCTGGGAAGTTCCAGAAGAATGTGGATTTATTAGAGCGGTACAGATTACCAGCCAGAGCGTAAAACTTTACTGTATCGTATTGAGACTGGTGTTCTTCACCTTTAATCCACTTGACTTGACCATTGTCCTCAACTTCAATTAACTTACTGTCCAGCATTGTCTCAATATCATTCTTTTTGAGCTTAACTTGACTGATAGGACTCATTACTTCGTCCATGATTAGGACATAGTTTTCATACTGAAGTAACTCCTTTATTTCCTCGTCAACCATAGCAAACAGAGCATGTGAAGTACAGATGTCAGCTCCGTCTCTTAGGAGCTTCTTCAATGATTCCAGCTTACGTCCTTCTCCGTGTTTAATGTCTGGTTCTTTGAATTTCCTCTCTGGAACAGCTTCAATAATACGTTCAATCTCGTCAAGGAATGGTGTAACGAATATGAACTTAGTTGAAGCTGGAGCTTCCTTCATTAGTTGGATAGCGTAACTGGTTTTACCAGCTCCACAAATTGCGTCAATTACAGTAACTTTCATTTCAATTCTCCTCCCAAATTAAAAAGACCCAGCGGTTAGGCTAGGTCTTCCATGATTAATTTTTCTGTTACTTTATCGTTCTTCTTTTCGTACTCGTAGGTATCACCACAGAACTCACAATGAACAATGGTCACTCCTTGCTTTAGCTTCTCGTTGTAATGTTTGGAGCTAAACTGTTGCATACCATTGTGTGAGTCACAGAATTTACAAATGTCCATTTAAACCATTCCTCTCGTTCAAATTAAAAAAGCCCAAGGTCTGGAATGACCTCAAGCTATCTTTCAATATTTCTGTTTTACCAATCTTAGGTATGACACGAAGCAATGACAGTCATAATGTCATAGAATGTCTGTTCTATCAATGGTTTAAGAGCAATTATGCGTCAGAGAACGTGACTCAAATTGTCATAATTTCAGCGTTTTAACCAGCTAACAGTCACTTTTGCGGACACGTTCTTGAAGTTTTTCTAACCGATAAATGCTTTCAAGAATTTCCTCTAGGTTAATTCCCAGTTCTTCCAGCTTTGACTTAACCAGTTGGTCTAGTTTGTCAGAAACATTGTATGACCTAGCTCTGTGTGATTCCGTTTGTTTAATGTGATCTGCTGATACGTTCAATAGCTTTGCAAACTGTTCTCTGGACATTCCAAGACAAACTCTGATTCCCTTAATCTCGTTTTTTGTAAGTTTACTTTCCAACTCAATTCCTCCTCGTTTTACACAGATTTTATGTCCAAATTTGTAAAGAACTAAAACTAGGTCTTTACACTAATAAAGCTGTGCTGTGGAGGTAGTTTCACAACCCCCTTTTTGGTACATTACTCATTACAACGAGCTAAGAACCCAAGCATGACGTGGGTTTGCTTAGTTTTAATTTTTTTTATTTCAATATAAACCAAGAAAAGCAGCGTTGTATTTTTTGAAGGTCTAATACGGTTGACTAAGTGTAATAAAGTTCTCGTAAACTCGAACTTTGCTTCGCAATTAATCAAAGTATCATAGATAGTTAGCAGAAAAAACTTGCTAAAATGCTCTGAAAACGTTGATTTGACGCGGTTTATAGCCCCTAACCGCTAAAGACAAATAATATAAATATTGAATGGAATTGGAGGAGCGACAGCGACGACACAGCTTTAGCTGTATTACGCATATCGAACTTGAGTGTAAAGAGGTGTTGATTCATGAACGTCCCTCAGAAAACATTGATATTACAACGATTGTGTAGGTGATTGTACGATAATTTAGAGACAATTGTGTAGACATATACTATACATTTTCATTTGTCATAAATGAGCTTCAGAACCAGCTGAAAGGTTAATTTGTACGTCCAACTTTGAAAACTTGGGGTACATTCCAGAGCATAAAAAAGAAGCAACCAGTCGAGGTTACTTCTGTTCTCGATATTCCTTTAACCGTCTCTTGAAGGTAGCAACTGAACAACCAGCAAAGTCTGCTCCTTCTGGTTGGGACATTGCTCCAGTTTCGACTTGTTGGATTGCATGAAGTAAAGCACCTTCGATTTCATAGGTCTTGGACTTTCTACCAAACTTAACTCCTTTTTCCCTTGCTTCTCTGATACCTTCCTGTGTCCTCTCCAGTATCATAGAGCGTTCAAATTCAGCAAAGGAACCCAACACTTGGAACAACAGCTTTGTAATAGGATTATCCATTGATTCAGCTGTGAACAATCCCATGTTTAGGATATGAACAGCTATACCTCTTTTGGTAAGGTCAAGGACGAATGATTCTAGTTGGGAAAGACTCCTTGCTATGCGGTCAGCTTTTGTAACTACCAGAGTATCACCAGCTTTAATCTCCTTCAGTAGCTTACTTAATTCCTTACGGTCAGTCTTTGCTCCACTTATCTTCTCTTTGAATACCTTAGTAGCTCCAGCGTCCTTCAATGCCTTAATCTGAATAGCAAGCTCCTGTTTGTTTGTGCTTACTCTTGCATAACCATAAATCATACGTATTTCCCCTTTACTGTTTGATACGACTTTTTGATACTATCTAAATCCTATAATAAAGGGATTCTTTAACAGTGTCAACATGTTAAGACTTTTTGATACGATACCTAAGAGTAAAGGACTGTGAGAGCTTCATAATTGAGCTGTGTTGAATGGAATGAATGACTTGAATGTTGTTGGTCATGATTGAAATAAGACTTAAATAAAAGCATTGTGAGAGGAGCTGGAGAGGTCTGGTTGAGGACTCAAAGAAACTGGAATAAAACTCGTTGTTCTGATTCAAGAAGACTTTGTATGAAACTTTGTTTAACAGCTGGAACGGAGTGGATTAGGGGGTTGGGGGTCAAGGTCTCCTACATCTGACTCTTAAACTTTACTCACAGAAAAATTAAACTTCATGTGTAAATGACTCAGAAGCCCACCCAATGGGGGTCAACCCCTTAAATATCCTACAACTGACTCCTAAAGTTTACTTACAGATTTTTAGAACTCAATAGAACAATGACTCTAGAAGCCCCTACACAACCCCCTCACCCCCTAAAATATCCTCCATATGGTGCTTACAATTTACACAACAAAATTTTCAAACTTCATGTGTAAATGACTTTTGAGAAGGGGTGGATTGGGGGTTAGCTCCTTAAATATCTGGTGTCTGGTTCATGAAATTTACTTACAAAATTTTTCAAAGTCAGGGTACAAAGCCCCCTACCAAGGTTTCTTGATTTCGTTATTAAGGAAAATCTGGACATATTTTTACACAAAATTTTTAGGACTTTGGGGGTATTCAGAGTTCCAAACAACGAACCCAACTGGGAACTCAATAGGAGCATTTTAAAAGGTTCCTAGTACAACCAGAAACCAGTGTTATGACCGTGTTTCTGTCATTTGTAAGAAAAGGGGAGTTTCGAATATAACAACAGACATATTACCAGATACATTTTTAAAAGTATATTTGTTCAAGCTGAAGACCGTGTAAACGCTGGTTTATTTAAAATGTTTAGAAAAGGGATATAGTTAGGAGCTTAATAGGGAACCTAACCCAAGGTTCCAAGTCCAAGCAAGGACAATAGTTTTGAAGCTGTTCTTGAAATTTGTTTAGATAGAGGAGCGAGTGAAGGAGTCTTAAAGTATTGTCATGATTTTTGAATGTAACACACTGGATCAAAAGTGGAAGTTCTCTGAAGGCAAAAGAATAAATTTGATTTTCTGTAAAAATATGTAGAATAATAGACTTAGATAAGCTGTGGGAGGGGAAATTTTGAATTCAATCGTTATAGAACTTCAAAGAGAAGCTATGGATTCAAGCTCAAATGTTTCCGATTTGTTAAGAAAATCATTAGTTGTTGCACGGAAATTAAAAATCAAAGAATTTGAGGAATGGACTAAACAAGAATTAAATGGCTACAAAGGAAACAGAGACGAGATACCACAATATAGGGAATTTATCGGGAAAGTACAATGGTTTAATCCTTATAGGGGCTGGTGTCCAGTTATTATTCAAGACGTGGAGATTGCGAATATTATTACTAAAAGTAAAAGTGGACAACCAATTTCTGAACTCGAATCCCTTATAAATAGTGACCATGAAAACCTTGTGATTCTATTACCCCAAGGGCAACAAAATTTGTTATCAGATTACTTTAATGAAACTACAGAATTTCAATTAGCGATTGCGAAACCCCAAGTTAAACGAGTACCAGACACTGTAAGAAATATCATTTTAGAATGGTCATTGAAACTAGAGGAGGACGGTATTATGGGAGAAGGTTTAAGCTTTAGCGATAAGGAAAAACAAGAAGCAAGTAAGCAAAATTACACTGTAAACAATTTCTATGGAAACGCAAATGGAGTACAAATTCAACAAAATTCCCCTAATTCGACTCAAACAATGACTAATGGAATGGATATAAGTCAAGTATCTGACTTTATAAAACAGCTAACAGAAAACCTTCACCAAGCTGGACTTCCAGAGGAACAGCAAGCGGTTGTTAAGTCCGAGGTAGAAACGATTTCAGCTGAATTAGTATCAGCACAGCCACAACCTACTGTAATACAAAAATCCTTACAATCAATAAGAACAATGATTGAAGGAGCTGGAGTAAACGTTATAACTGCTGGTTTAACGTCAATGATTGATAAAATCCATTTCTAAGAAACAAAGGAGCTTCCTCAATGGAGACTCCTTTTATTGTGTCAAAATTAATTTTTCAGCCTTATTACTCCTCGTCAAAGTAACTAAAATCTATCTTCTTAACGATGAACTTTTCTTTGACATTAACACCTATGTCGTAGTCAATCATTAGTTTTGCAAGAGCTTCACCGTCAATTAAGACAATTTTCTTACTTTGCAGTCGTTCAGCGTAATCTATTGCTCCCTTTGTGAAGTGTGAAGTTGTTATAAACACTCCCTTTTTAGCTCCCATGTCGTCTAAAGCTCCAGAGAAACTTTGAACCAGTTCCCTACCGATAGAATTATCCCAGCGTTTAGCTTGAAGGTAAATGTTATCTAAACCTAACTTGTCTTCCTTAATAATTCCGTCAATTCCACCGTCATTAGTTTTTCCTGTGATTTTACCGTCTCCGTAACCCATTGCCATAAGTAACTCGACAATGATATGTTCAAGCTTCTTCCAGTGAGCCTTTTTAATCTGTTGAATAATGTTCTTTGCTAAGTCTTTTCTAATCTCGTCAAATTTGTCTTGCATTACTTCAAAAGGGTCAATTACTTCTTCCATGTCCTCAAGTTCTTCTTGGAGTTCATGCTGGTTGTCATTGAGCAAGGATAGACCGCTTTGTGTAATTTGATATGTTGATTGACTTACTTCTTCTATGTAATTTGATTTTTTCAAACTGTATCTTGCTTGTCTTATCCTTGTTATAAAGATAGAATCTTTGCTGTTTTCGTAAGAGCGAGTTCTTTGTTCTTCAGAAAGGTTAAAAAACTTTGTTAGTTCGTCTGTAATGTAACTAGAAGTGTAGGCTTTACCGTCACCAATCACCTTTAAGAATGGAATCATTATTTCTCTTGATAAAGGTAAATCACTTGAGTTGGAATTTACGTTTTTAAAGATACTACTAAACTCCGTAATATCTTTTGGAATACCTTTTTCTTTAATAATTTCAAGAATGTCTTTTTGAGTGAGACCGTTCTCACTAAGCTGTTTTATAGTTTTTAAAACATTGACCGAACTATCATTATATAAAATGGTATTACCTGACTTGGTATAAGGAATGTAATCTTTAAAGAAATTAATCCACCGTCGACCGCCACTCTCTGACCAGCCCACAGCTTCAGATAATTTTGTCTTTGTAATTAAGCCCACCGTTCTCAACTCCCTAAAATCTTCCTATTACAATAATACCATAGTTTGGTTACCAAAAATGCTGTAAAACAACAAAAAAAGCTCTCCACAAAGGGAAAGCTTAACGGAAAACATGTCTTAAAGGACTAAAACTATTGTGCTGTCTCTTAACGTCTAAGTTAGTCATGTTCACGTATTTCCTAGTCATTGACATGTCTGTGTGACCAAGTATCTTTTGTAAACTGAAGGGGTCTCCTCCATTTGTAATATAAAGTAAAGCTCCAGTGTGTCTTAATATGTGAGGTCTTACAGCTTTCTTCACACCAGACAATTCAGCAACCTCATGAAGTCGTGTCCTCCAAGTATTCGATAGCATTTCCCTTCCGTCGTAGGTAAGGAATAAAAGGTCTTCACCAAAGTCGGAGGACTCGTCCATGTACTCTTTCAAGAGTTTCATTGTCTTGGTGGACAGCGGAACTTCCCTTGCTTTCCGAGTTTTAGTGTTCATTGCTTCTAGTTTGATAATACCAGCTTTAAAGTCAACATTGCTCCGCTTCATTGCTAGTAATTCAGATATACGAACCATTGAGTCAAGTAAGACCATTACCATTACTTTATCTCTAAAACCAACAAAAGTAGACTCGTCAAAATTGTTCAATAGACTCTTAATCTCTGCAACGGAAAGAGCTTCAATTACTTCTTCTGCAACCTTGATTGGTTTAAATCGTTCATGAATAGGCTCGTCAATTAAGTTCTCCATAAAACAATATCGAAGGAAAGCTCTCATTGTTCTAATTCTTATGTTGACCGTGTTCGGTTTCAGTTGTTTCTCGTGGGTCATAAAGTCAACCCAACCAAGAAAAGCTTCAGTTGTCATTTCTTCTCGTGATAAGTCTTTCCCAAAGTAATCACACAACCATTGAAAGTGCTGTCCGTATTCTTCAACAGTTCTTGGAGCTAGACCTTCAGAGTTCTTAAACCACATAAACCTCTCGAACATTTCAACCATTGTAAACGACTCTGTAACCTTCCTCGTAGCTGTGACTCTACCATGTTTCCTTACACCTTTCCGCATAACAAAAAACCTCCAAATGTTTAATTTGAAGGTCTCGGACTCACACGGTTTCGTCTCCTCGTACCAACACAGTCTCGTTTGAAATTGCAAAAGACTGGATTAGTTTCGACGACTAAAACCCTTATGTATCAATGGTTAGTTCTTCCAAACTCTATCATGGTTTTGAAGACCGAGGAGGACACCAGTACCCCATTCAGCCCCGTAAAGTAAGGACGAATATTATTATACTAATAAAACCAACCTGCTTACAATACTTTTCACCAAATCGTAAAGTTTTACCGGTTTACTTGTCTTCTTTCCTTCAAACAGACTATAATAAGATGAAAAAATGTTTTTTGTAGGTGAAGAAAATGCTTCATGGTTGGTTTTTATGGTTTATATTATTTTGGGTAGTGTTTCTGATTACTTCGTTTGGAATTGGCGGATTCTTTATGTTCCGTAAGTTTTTGAAAAAGATGCCGAAAGAAGACGGGAAGTCCGTAATGGACTGGGAAGAATTCTATGTAAACGAATCCCGACACCTTTGGGGCGACGAAGAGAAAGTACTTCTTGAAGATTTGGTAAGTCCAGTTCCCGAATTGTTCCGTGATGTGGCTCGTCATAAAATTGCCGGTAAAATTGGAGAAATCGCGTTAAAAGAAAATGCTCCAAAAATTACCGAGGAATTAGTAATTCGCGGTTATATCCAGGCTACTCCGAAAAGGGATCATAAATTTTTACGTAAAAAACTTTTTGAAAATAGAATTGATGTGGCTCCCTATGAGCATTTGTTCTAAACCGTCCAGAAATGTTGACGGTTTTTATTTTTGTCTCTTTGTTAACCCATTTTAGGCTACTCCTAAAAAAACACCGATCCTAACAGGACCAGTGTTCACCGTACTACTTTTTCGTCAAATGAAGCTCTCTATAAAGCTTCTTATAGTCCACATACATGGCAATTCGCCATGGCAAAAGCATACTAAATGCAAGCAGGAAAAACATTCCGCTTAATTGGAACGGATCAATAGTTGAGCTTAGTACTGATTTTAAAGCAATTCTAATAACCAACAGACCCACTAAAATAAAAATAAAAGCCTTTGAACGTTTTAAATAAATATCGTTATCTCGAATTTCGAACTTCGAGGTTTTAATTAGAAAAATGGAAAATAGAGCCCCTACAACGACTGCCTCAACGATTTCCCATCCAGTCAGCCTAAACTTGGGAACCACGTACATTAAAGCACCTGTCGCCATGAAAAAGGGCGGTAATATAATTTTTCTTGCATTTGTCGGTTTTTTTGCCGCTTTAAGACGGACGAACATGACCATAATGGCCATAAATGCAGCACCGATTGAAGAGATAACAACCGTGTTCATAGGATATTCATTCCTTATCTAATATTTTTCTTACTCAT
Organism: Neobacillus cucumis; assembly: GCF_016107705.1. The sequence goes on along the minus strand of NZ_JAEHGC010000002.1, from coordinate 13,825 downwards.
TATATATCAAATATTTATGTTAGAAAAAGATATTTGCAACTTATTAATCAGATTTTAATCCCATTTTAAAAAAATCAATGCAATACATCCATAAAATAGAAAATGAAAAACCATTTCGGGAAAATCCCTGAAATGGTTGTCTATTTTAAAGCCCGATTGAGTGCTTCCATCACGCGGCAATCGTCGAATGGTTTAACAATAAAATCCTTTGCCCCTGCCTCAATGGCCTCCATAATAATTTTTTGCTGACCCATTGCTGAGCACATAATCACCTTTGCCTCAGGAAAATCCCGGCGAATAACTTTAATCGCTTCTAGTCCGCTCATTTTCGGCATGGTTATATCCATTGTAACCATATCAGGTTTCAATTCTTTAAAAAGCTGGATCGCTTCCATTCCGTTTTCTGCTTCCCCGACAACAACGTGGTCTGTTTTATTTAAAATCGCCTTTAAGGTATTTCTCATTAAACTTTTATCATCCACTATCAATATTCTTGCCAATTCACTTCCCCCACTATGGATGCAAAACGCGCATCCTCGAATAAAAATTATCCATTTATGAGTCTATTATATTTGAAAACAAAGAATATTTACAGGATTTTCAAGTCATTTTACATTAAAAACCACTAAAGCCGCCAAATAAGCTTTGGAAAACAGTAATAATTTTTGTCATCCAGTCAAAGAAGAGAATAATCCCCATGACAATCATGAGATAGCCTCCGATTTTTACAATCTTTTGACTATATTTCTTGATCCATTTCATCCGTCCGACAAAGAAGGAGAGAATGAAAAATGGAATCGCAAATCCAAGAGAATACGCAGTCATATATAAGACACCAGAACCCGGGTTTGATGTTGCTAAAAGGATAACAGAAGAAAGAATAGGTCCGGTACATGGCGTCCAGCCAGCTGCAAAGGCCATTCCAATTAATATGGACCCAATATAACCGGATGGACGATTTTTAAATTCAAATTTACGGTCTTTCATCAAGAATTCTGGGCTTAAGATCCCCACAATCATCAAACCAAAGAAAATAATAAATATTCCGCCCAGCTGGCGAATAAGATCTTTATATTCCCGGAAAAAACTTCCTACATAGGAGGTTCCGAATCCAATGGCAATAAAGATGCATGAAAAACCAATGAGGAAAAATAATGTATGTAGCAAACTCCGCCTTTGAAGCATCGCATTTTCACTTTTCAGTTCCCCTACTGACATTCCAGTAATATACGATAAAAATGCCGGATACAGAGGCAGACAGCAAGGTGAGATAAAGCTAAGAAATCCCGCACCTAATGCTAGAAAAATATTTACATCAGACATATAAACACTCCCAATATAGTCGATACCTATTTCATTCTAACAAAACTTTTGCCTAAAAGATAATGATTACCATGAATATTTTGTGACTATCTTTCATTTCTTTCCCCTATTAGAAGGTACTCCCATAGCTACAATAATATCCCTTGCAATAATGGATATTTTTTTACAAATCCCTTTGAATTTATTCCCACAATAGGTTATACTAGTAAAACAAATTAATAGTTTTAGATAATTCATTCTTCGAACATACAATTTAGGAGTTTTCCGGAAAGGACATCGGCCGTGATCAAACAAGAACTAATCGCATTAATCGAAAAAAAGCGAGCTGAATTAATTCAAGTCGCGATCACCAACGGCTTGAGTTCCTCCGTTGCTATACGCTACAGCCAGGAGCTTGATCATCTATTAAATGAATATAATCGAACTTTTATAAAAAAATCTCACCATTTGGTGAGTCAATAAGAGAGCCCGGCATGCAAGCTGCCGGGCTTTTCCTATTCATTAACTGCTTTTTCAAAACGTACCATCAATCCGTTTTGTAATAGGAACATTTTATGATACAGCCCTTCCTGAGATAGCAGCTCCTGATGGGTTCCACGCTCAACAATTTCTCCTTGATGGAGGACTAGGATAAGGTCCGCATCCTGGATAGTAGATAAGCGATGCGCAATGGCAATCGTTGTCCGCCCTTTACGCATTTTTGCTAGCGCAGTTTGAATCGCCTCTTCTGTTTCCGTATCAATATTAGCCGTTGCTTCATCCAATACAAGTATTTTCGGGTTCGCTGCAATTGTTCGCGCGAACGCAATCAATTGTCTTTGACCACTGGAAAAAGTTGAACCCCTCTCCACAACTTTATGATCATATCCATCATCCAATTTTTCAATAAAGCCATGAGCTTGAACAAACTTGGCAGCTTCCACTACTTGTTCGTCCGTTAATTCCGTATTATGCAAACGGATATTATCCTTGACGGTCCCATAAAACAAAAACGGATCCTGCAAAACAAGCCCCAGCTTTTCCCTTAATACTTCTTTCGAAAACTCACGAATTGATACGCCATCTATTAGAATATCACCACGCTCATATTCATAAAAACGCATCAATAAATTAATAATCGAGCTTTTTCCGCTGCCGGTATGCCCGACAAGAGCAACCGTTTCCCCTGGGTTTGCAGTAAAGGAAATATCCTTTAACACTTTCCGTTCTCCATCATAGGAAAAGCTTAAATGCTTAAACTCAATTCTTCCAGCTTCAATGTTTAGTGTCTTTTCTTCCTGCTGGGCAGGTGCCAGCTCTTCTTCATCCAACAATTTAAAAACACGGCCCCCAGCAACAATTGCCTGCTGGTACAAGGACAGGCGCATCATCATTTGATTAACTGGCTCAAAAAAACGGTCTAAGTAACTAATAAACGCATATAGGACACCAATCTCAACTGTATGCTGGAAGGAAGTAATTCCAAAATAACTCAATACGATGATTAACCCAAAGACATAAATCAGATCAATAGCCGGTCTTAATAAAAGCCCATCAACTTTGATGTTTTTCATTCCTGCTAGATAATGCTGTTCATTGATATCCGCAAACTCTTTCCGGAGTCTTTTTTCCTGACGAAACATTTGGATAATTGACATTCCTGATAGTGATTCACTCAACTTTGCATTCAATTGGCTTAAACGTTCGCGCATATCCGTATAAAAGCGGGAGCTGTATTTTCGGTATAAGTTCATAACCAGCAACACAATTGGGATGATGACCACACAAAAAAGAGCAAGCTTTACATTTAAGATAAACATCGCGATAAAAATTCCAATCAGCAAAAATCCACTTTGAATAAACGTGGCCAGTACTGTCACAAACATGTCTTTGATCGCTTCGGTATCATTGGTCACCCTTGAAACGATACTTCCCGCCGGTGTTTTATCAAAATAACGTAACCCTAGGGCCTGAACCTTAGAAAACACATCAATCCGCAACTGTTGGATGATTTTCAAGGCAATCTCTTGGAACTTAACTAATTGAAAAAACATCAAGATGGCTTTGATGATTTGGATTCCCATATACACCGAACCTAATATCAGTAAGGGCTTAAATGTTAATTTCCCAGGTGTTAAATAATCATCGATAAATATTTTTACGAGAATTGGTCCGACGATATCTCCTATCGTGGTGAGCAAAAGCAATAGGAACGCCCAACCCAGTGCTTTTTTGTGTGGTTTTGTATAGGAGAGCAGCCGAGACAAGACATTTTTATCTGTTGTTTTAGTCATAAGAGCCGCTTTTTCCATTTTAGTGTCCCCCATGCTCAACCAACTCCTCTAGCTGCTGGTGTAAATACATTTCTTTATACCATCCATTCCCCGCCATCAACTCATCATGTGTTCCTCTTTCGATGATTTTTCCTTCATCTAAAACAAGAATCAGATTGGCATGTTGAATCGCGCTTAACCGGTGCGAAGTAATGATGGTGGTTTTCCCTGCTCGGTTCTCTCGTAAGGAAGACAGTATTGCTTCCTCAGTTTTTGCATCAACAGCAGACAAGGAATCATCCAGCACCAACACTTCTGGATTCATCAGGAGCGCACGGGCAATCGAAATCCGTTGTTTTTGTCCGCCGGAAAGCGATACGCCACGTTCCCCTACAACGGTTTGATATCCATCCGTAAATTGAAGAATATCCTCGTGAATATTCGCTAATGCAGCAGCCGCTTCAATTTCGTTGAGAGGAGCATCAGGATTGGTAAAGGCAATATTTTCAGCCACAGTGGCTGAAAATAGAAAATGATCCTGAGGAACATACCCGATTGCCTCGCGAAGTTTTTCTAGTTTGTATGTTTGAATACTTTTTCCACCAAATAAAATTTCCCCACGATCATTTTCGAATTCACGGATAAGCAGTTTCAATACCGTCGTTTTTCCTGCACCTGTTTTACCAACGATTCCTAGCGTTTCCCCTTGATTTAATTCAAAAGAGATACCCTTTAACTTGGCTTCCATTTCATCTGGATAAGTAAACTCCGAAATTTCATATTTTATATCGCCTGTTGGGACTATATCTAATGCTTCTTTAGAATCGCGGATTTCTATCGGTTCACCAAGAAGTGCTGATACACGGTCATAAGAAGCGCGTCCACGCTCAACAATATTAAACAACCAGCCAAATGCGAGCATCGGCCAGATTAAGAGTCCCAAATAGGTGGTAAATGAAATCAGTTCCCCAATGGTCAATTCCCCATTGATCACATATTTTGCACCGAAGATAATCGAGAGGAAAAAGGAAATCCCCACAATAATCGATATCGTCGGATCATAAAGCGAATCTATTTTCGCAACAATGATATTTTTTTGAACAACATCCTCGGATTGTTTTCGAAAATCCTCAATATCTTCTTTTTCCTGACCAAAGGTCTTAATAACCTTTATCCCGGTAATGCTTTCCTGTGTTTTATCATTTAAGGAGGAAAATGCTTCCTGTGCTTTGTGAAAAGTTCGGTGTAGCATCGTGCCAAACCAGCTGGTTAACATTGCCATAAAGGGCATTGGAATCAGGCAAATTAACGTAAGCTTCCAGCTGATTGTAAATGCCATTGCTAAGATGACGAACCCGCCGGTGGACAGCGAATCGACGAGGGTAAGAACACCAGCACCTGCTGTTTGCTGGATGGCCTGTAGGTCATTGGTCGCGTGGGCCATCAGGTCACCAATCCGCCGCTTTTGATAAAATGCCGGGGACATATTGGTGAAATGCTGATACAACCTGTTTCGTAGTATTTTAGAGAGCTTCACGGATGAACCAAAGATCATCATTCTCCAATAATATCGCAATACATACATCATCAGAGCAACTACAACAAGAATACCCATCCACTCTACCAAGATACCAGTTGTCATTGTTCCTTCCTTTATGTGGTCCGCAATAATCCCAATTACCTTAGGCGGAACCAATTGCAGCAAGGCAACCAATAATAAGAGAAGTGTACCTGTTACGTACGATTTTTTCTCCTGTTTAAAAAACCAGCCCAAATCCAAAAAGACCTTCATCTAAACTCCCCCGAAATCTCTATCTATACGTTTAACTCGTTGGATAATTATTTTAACAAATTTTTGAAAAATAATAAAGATTTAGAAATTAACTTGAAAAGCATGAAAAAAAGCACCCATAAGCCTGAATGCTTTAACCTTGCCTATAATAAAAGAGCCAACTAGGGCTCATTCAAATTTTATTTTGAGTTTTGCTACCCTTTTCTTTAGGTGATGTTTTGACCTTTTTTCCATTCTTTAGACTACAAGATTAAAAATTTATCGTGACAAGAGTTGAATCAGTTTGTCACCATGATGTTTTGATTTCTGTAGATATTTTTCAACTTTGTCTAATTCGATACTTTTAGCCAAAAGAGTGTTATAACTGATGAACCAGAATTTATGCCATTCTCTTTTCAATTTAGCAACCATCATAATCACTCCTACATTGTTCTTTCCTTAAGATTACCAAACAATTGTAAAAGTAATTTATGTGAATTGTTAAGGTTTTGAAAATATGCAATATCAATTCCAGAGAAATTTTCTTATTGTTTCTTTTTAAACGTAATTACATCTGTTTTTTACCGAACAAAATATAAGTAAAATCGTGATAAAGGAATTACCTATGAAAAAAAGCACCCATTTACACGAGTGCTTGTCCTTTATTTTGATTGCTGCTTATTCATAGCATTCATCATTTGGTTGATCTTCTTTTGTGAAGGTTTCATACCCATTTGCATCATCATCATTTTAAGCATTTGTTCATTAATTGGCGGATTTTTCTTTAAATAGCTCATCATATACTTACGAGCAATGAAAAATCCTAGTGCTACACCAGCAGCTAATGCCAGTATACCAACTAGAACGTACATCATTGAATTTCCTCCTTCATGTTGTCTACCATACACAGTGTACTAAAATTATTAGGAATATACAATATCCGTTTTTAATTATACATATTTTCTTTCTTTAATCGGCTTTAACCATCCAAAACGCTCATGCTCCAAGTCGATTGCTAAGAACGAAGATTCACATTTCCTAAGAACTTCAAAAAACACTGTTTCTGCCTCATAGCTGCCAGTTGCCTCTACTGATATGAAATCCTGGAAGACGGCTAATTTTGCTATACTTAGTCTTCCATTCATTTCAATAGAATATGTGCCATGTTCCGCCTTAAACCCCTTTATTTTTCCAAGTTGTTTCTGCAAAAGGTTATGAATTTTTAAAACCTCAACCGTTTTTGTTATATAAGTAATTTGTTTTCCTGTAATATATTTTAGCTCGCCGAATGCTCTTTCATGTTCACGAAAAAGCTGAAAAAACATGCTCTCTCTTCCGAAGTAATGGGCGGCAAATTCATCTTCTATTAAATATAGCCGATAGTTTCTCACCACAATCTCTCCTTCGCCAAAAGCCCTTTTTTCTATTATAAAAAAACAAAATCAAAACTTTTGTCTTTCGGCGGCAAAAACTTTCACTATTTTTGTCGATTTTCATGTTTATGATAAAAAACCTACAAATTCTAAGATTTAAAAGCAATTAATCAATATAAAAAAAGAGAACAGCCATTATAAGCTGTCCTCTCATTGCAAAGGTAATATTATTATAATAATGCTTTCACACGAGCTACTACATTATTTACTGTGAAGCCGTATTCTTCCATAATTTTTTCACCAGGAGCTGAGGCGCCAAATTTATCAATGGCTAGCACATCTCCTTCGTCTCCTACATATTTATGCCAGCCTAAAGAAGCACCCACTTCAATTCCAAGACGTTTCTTCACATTCTTAGGAAGAACAGAATCTTTGTATTCTTTTGATTGGGCTTCAAAGCGATCCCAAGAAGGCATGCTGACTACAGAAACCTGTACACCTTCTTCTGCTAATGCTTTTTGCGCTTCCACAGCTAGTCCTACTTCAGAACCAGTTGCTAGCAGCAATGCGTCTGGAGTTTCTTTTTCGGAAGCAGAAATAACGTAAGCCCCTTTTGAAACACCTTCATATGCATTTACATCCGTACCTTTGATCGTAGGTAGATCTTGGCGAGTCAATACAAGAGCCGTTGGCTTGTTTGTTGACTCAACAGCAAGCTTCCATGCAGCCGCTGTTTCATTTCCATCTGCCGGGCGAATGAGGGAAAGATTCGGCATTGCTCGCAATGCGGCAATTTGTTCGATTGGCTCATGTGTTGGACCATCTTCCCCAACCGCAATACTGTCATGGGTAAATACATACGTAACTGGTAATCCCATTAAGGCAGCAAGACGAATGGATGGACGTAAGTAGTCCGAGAAAACAAAGAATGTTCCGCCGAATACCTTAACACCGCCATGAAGCGCAATTCCGTTCATTGCTGCTCCCATTGCAAATTCACGAACGCCAAACCAGATATTACGGCCTTCATAGGAATCAGGCATGAAGTCATTAGAGCCTTTGATTAAAGTTTTATTTGATCCAGCAAGGTCTGCAGAGCCGCCAATTAAGATTGGTAAATTTTTCGCAATACCATTAAGCACTTCACTTGAAGATGCACGGCTAGCAAGGCTTTTCCCCTCTTGGTAAACTGGAATATCTTTGTCCCAACCCTCTGGAAGCTCATGGTTTAATGCTTTCTCAAGTTGTGAACCAAGTTCAGGGTATTCCTTTTTGTACTGTTCAAAAAGGTCATTCCATTCCTTTTCTTTCTTTTCTCCATTTTCAACAATAAGCTTCTGGAAGTTTTCATATACTTCTTGTGGTACATGGAAGTCTTCTTCAAAGGTCCACTTATAAGCTTCTTTTGTCAATTTTAATTCAGCCGCACCTAATGGAGCACCGTGGACACCGGAAGTTCCTGCGCGGTTTGGTGAACCATATCCAATGACTGTCTTCACTTCAATCATGGTTGGACGATCTAAATCACTTCTCGCTTCTTCTAGGGCTCTTGAAATTTCTTCAAGATTGTTGCCATCTTCTACACGAATATACTGCCATCCATAGGCTTGGAAACGTTCTTTAACACTCTCAGAGAATGATTTATCTAGATCTCCATCAAGAGAAATATCATTTGAATCATATAGAACAACTAAACGGCCTAATTTTAAGTGGCCTGCAAGTGATGCAGCTTCTGCAGACACACCCTCCATTAAATCACCATCACCACAGATACTGTATGTAAAATGATTCACAAGTTCATATTTATCCTTGTTATAAACACTTGCTACATGGCGCTCTGCCATTGCCATTCCGACTGCCATGGCAATACCTTGGCCAAGTGGTCCTGTCGTTGCTTCTATCCCTTCAGTGTGACCATATTCCGGGTGGCCAGGCGTTTTGCTGCCCCATTGACGAAATTGCTTTAAATCATCCATTGTTACATTGTAACCGGACAAATGAAGCATGCTGTATAACAACGCGGAACCATGTCCAGCAGATAATACAAAACGATCACGATTAAACCATTGAGGATTTTTGGGATTATGGTTCATAAAGCGAGTCCATAATGTATAAGTCATTGGTGCAGCACCCATTGGCATTCCAGGGTGGCCTGAATTAGCTTTTTCAATCGCATCAATAGAAAGTGTGCGAATGGACGTTACCGATAAAGCATCAATCATATCAAACATAAATTACATCCTTTCCTGAATAATAGGATTATAAGTACACCAATAATATTATAGTCCCGTTCCGATTTATTCAACTAGTTGCATCAAAATTAGTTTTTGTAAGCCCTATCATTTTCTATTTTCCCACAGAAAGCGCTTTAATATGTAAAAGAGGAATACAAAAATGTATTCCTGCCCTCTTTTAATGTAAGTTATTCTTTTTTCTAGCTTTGATTTTTTCAGGTGTTACATCATTACCTAGTGGATCGATAATTTTGGTATTCGTTAATGTATCTAACATATTAGAACGGAAAGCAGCTAAATATTCACTTCTTAATTTTGATTGCTCTTTTGCTTCTAGCTCCGTTAATCCAGTTGATTTTGATTTTCTTGCTAATTCATTAATTCTCGCTAATTTTTCCTTTGAAAGCAAATTAAACCCACCTTTCGAAGCAAGTTATCATAAATACTAAATCCATGACAACTGATTTTACTAGAAAAAGCTCCGTCTGACAAGGTAAATGTTTAATCTTCTTCTGTTTGAATATATTCTTGATATCGTCTATGTACGGTTGCTTTTGAAATATTATAACCAAATCCCCTTAAGGTAGCGGCAATTTCAGCAAAGGTCAATTTGTTTTTTCTTAGCCTTACAATCTCTTCTATAGGTGCATCAATTTTTTCCCTGCCTGAGTGTTCTCCTAGATTCTTAAGGTTTTTCTCAGGTTTGTATCCTTGTTGGACTGCCCTTTTCATACCACGCCTTATTTTGATGTTATGGAGCTTGCGCTGGTATTCCTCTACCATCCCAACAATTTGTAATACCATTGAATCTGATTCAGAAAGCTGCAGTTCTCCGTTGTGTGATATACAAAAAAGCTTTATATCTTCTTTTAAAATACAATGCAACAGAGCAATCTTTGCATTACCTCTGCCCAATCTCGTTTCATCCTGAATTAATACGGCCTGGATCGGTTCATCTTTAATTGTTTGAAGCAGTTGAAGAATCCCATCCCTTTCCAGTTCATAACCACTTGCTTGTTCTTTAATGATGGATACAACATCAAATTGATACTGTTTAGCGAGCTGGATGAGTTCTTCCTCTTGCCTTTTAAGTGAGGTTTCCTGTGTCTCTTTCGTTGTACTCACTCGGCAATAAATAATTGCTTTCATACTTAATCTCTCTTTCTATTCTTCAGCAGCACTTGCTAACTCTGTAGTAGATAAGGTTTTCTTATTAACGGGAATAACAATCTCTTCACCAGGATAAATTTGTTCATCTTCTATTTTATTATGGAGTTTAACCCAATTTACGAATTCCTTATTGGAAAGAGAATGCTCATTTGAGTATTCCTTAGAAATTTTCCAAAGGGAATCTCCTTCGGAAACAGTTATTTTTTTATAGCGTTCATTTGCGGATGAACTAAAATCAATCGAAAGTATAAAAGCAAATAGGCAGCTTAATCCAATTAGAATAATAGAAAATGAGTATTTGGTCCATATTTTTTTCATTACAAACACCTCTCGACAGAATATATGTTCGTTTAATTGATTTTATTATAATCCGAACATTTGTTTGTTGTCAATAATATTCGAACTTATGTTTGTATAAAACTGGCGAACATGCTATAATTAAGGTAACAATTACTAGTGGCGAGGTGGAAATTACCATGGCTAAAATTTCTAAACGGCAGCAGGATATTCTTGATTTCATTAAAGGCGAGGTAAAGAAAAAAGGGTATCCACCCTCTGTTCGGGAAATCGGTGAAGCAGTCGGTCTTGCTTCCAGCTCTACCGTTCACGGTCATTTAGCTAGATTAGAAAGTAAAGGGCTTATTAGAAGAGACCCTACTAAACCAAGAGCAATCGAAATTTTAGAAGTAGATGAAACAGCTCAAATCCCAAGAAATAACGTTGTCAATGTTCCTGTTGTCGGTAAGGTAACCGCCGGGCTTCCGATTACAGCGATAGAAAATGTTGAAGAATATTTTCCACTTCCCGAAAGACTTGCTCCATCTGATGAACACGTATTTATGTTGGAAATTATGGGTGAAAGTATGATTGAAGCAGGGATCCTTGATGGGGATTATGTCATTGTTAAACAGCAGCCAACTGCTAATAACGGTGATATTGTTGTCGCAATGACCGAGGAAGATGAGGCAACCTGTAAACGATTTTTTAAAGAAAAGGATTATATTCGCCTTCAGCCGGAAAATTCCGCAATGGAACCAATCATTTTAAGGAATGTCTCTATTTTGGGAAAAGTGATTGGAGTTTATCGACATATACATTAATAAAAAAAGTCAGTACAAAATAATGTGCTGACTCTTTTTTTATAGGGATTTCATTATATTTATTTTACAAATATTGAAAATTCAGTATTTTTTACCCATTTTTTATAGATTACAATTTTAATATAATGGAATTACACCAAGATTTACCTTAGGTCAAAAATTTAGGCTTAAGGAGGTTGAGAAACTGTGTTAAAAGGCATTATTTTCTCTTTCATAATCGGTGGTGTAGTTGGAATTCTTGGACATGTTCGAAAGCATGGAAAAATCATCATGCCGCGTAAGACAAAAAAGTTCATTTATCTTGGGTTTTTAGAAGAAATGCTTCTTGGCGCCTTTGCTTCACTGCTTCTTGTTTTGTATATTTCCCCTAATTCTTATGTTGAGAAAATGACCATCTCGATTACCGCAGGGATTGGTGGTGATTTAGTTCTGACCGGTTATAAGCAATTCAAGAAAAATGGTTCAGATTAAATGCAAACCCCTAAATCCCATAAGCTTACTTGCATAATAATAAAACTCCTAAGCAGCAATGTGCTTAGGAGTTATTTTGTATTAATACATAGACATGTATTGTTCTCTTTCCCATGGGTGAACTACTGTACGGAACATATCCCACTCGATTTCTTTCGCTTCAACAAAATGTTCGAAAATATGTTCACCAAGAGCAGCGACCATTGTTTCATTGGTTTTTAACTGATCCAATGCTTGTGCTAATGTTGCAGGAAGATCGATAATGCCTTCTTCGATTCTTTCTTCTTTGCTCATTACATAGATGTTGCGGTCCACCGCCGCAGGAGGAGTTAAATTATTTTTAATTCCATCTAAACCTGCTTTCAAAAGAACAGCTAAAGCAAGATATGGGTTTGCTGCAGGGTCAACGCTTCGCACTTCTACACGCGTGCTCATTCCACGTGAAGCCGGAATACGAATTAATGGTGAACGGTTTTGTGCAGACCACGCTACATAGCAAGGTGCTTCGTAACCAGGTACAAGACGCTTATAAGAGTTTACTGTTGGGTTTGTCACAGCTGTAAAGCTTGGAGCATGCTTCAAGATTCCAGCAATGAATTGACGTGCAGTATCACTTAGTTCAAGATCACCAGTTGGCTCAAAGAATGCATTTTTGCCATCTTTAAATAGGGATAGGTTGCAGTGCATTCCGGAACCGTTCACACCGAATAATGGTTTCGGCATAAATGTTGCGTGTAAACCATGTTTGCGTGCGATGGTTTTTACCACAAGTTTGAATGTTTGAATTTGGTCACAAGCTGTTACAGCATCAGCATATTTGAAATCAATTTCGTGTTGTCCAGGAGCTACTTCATGGTGAGAAGCTTCAATTTCAAATCCCATTTCTTCAAGCTCAAGAACGATATCACGACGGCAGTTTTCCCCTAAATCGGTTGGTGCTAAGTCAAAGTAGCCGCCTTGGTCGTTTAATTCAAGAGTTGGTTCACCTTTTTGATCTAATTTAAATAGGAAGAATTCCGGCTCAGGTCCTAGGTTAAAGTTTGTGAAGCCAAGTTCTTTCATCTCTGCTAGAAGACGTTTAAGGTTATTACGTGGGTCTCCGGCAAAAGGTTTGTCATCTGGAGTATAGATATCACAAATTAAGCGGGCAACTTTACCTTTTTCCGCAGTCCAAGGGAAAACAACCCAAGTATCAAGGTCAGGATGAAGGCGCATATCAGATTCTTCAATCCGTACAAATCCTTCAATAGAAGAACCATCAAACATCATTTTGTTATCTAATGCTTTTTCTAATTGGCTGATTGGAATCTCGACGTTTTTAATCGTTCCAAGGATATCTGTGAATTGTAAACGAATAAATTTAACATTTTCTTCTTGTGCCAAACGTTGAATATCTGCTTTAGTATACTTAGCCATTTTATTACCCCCTATTAATAATTAAATGATTAATGGAAAAAGCGTGACATATCTCCCTGTCTTAAAGTTGGACGGCTTAATTTGTTCGTATGCAACAATTCATTGCGAAGTAGTTTTCTAAGCTGTTCATCCGTTAACTCACGTTTGGATTTTTCAGCCTGTTGTTGAATAATATTGGTTTGTTGCTCTTTCACAAGGAATAGCTGTTTGATCCCAGCCATATTGACCCCTTGATCAATTAAATCCTTGATTTCTAAAAGCCGGTCAATGTCATTTAAACTAAATAAACGCCTGTTTCCATCCGTTCTTGCTGGAGAAATTAATTCGTGCTCTTCGTAGTATCGGATTTGTCTTGCAGTTAATTCCGTTAGCTGCATGACTGTTCCGATGGGAAACAGTGGCATGGAACGGCGAATTTCTTTTCCGCTCACCTATCCTCGCCTCCCTTTTCGTAATTCATATTGTTATTATATTTGGTGTTAGAAAATATGTCAATCATATGTTAGATTTTCTAACATGGTTTTTTATTTGAAAATTTTTAGATTTCAATGATGGGTATTATTATGTAACGGTATTATTTTAGTCTAACATTAGTGCCCGTTATATATGATTTTTTATGTTCATATGTTCTGTGAGGTTTTTTTAGTTCCCGAGCAACGGATTTTTTCATCTTTGGAGGCACTATGAGGCCCTGATTGTTCCCACTCAATCGGTG
>NZ_JAEHGC010000001.1 GCF_016107705.1 Neobacillus cucumis | reverse complement strand
ATGTTGGCTCAGTAGCTCAGTCGGTAGAGCAAAGGACTGAAAATCCTTGTGTCGGCGGTTCGATTCCGTCCTGAGCCACCATTTAAAAATTAGATTAATATGCTTCCTATTATGGCGGCTGTGGCGAAGTGGTTAACGCATCGGATTGTGGTTCCGACATTCGTGGGTTCGATTCCCATCAGCCGCCCCATAACATGCGGGTGTAGTTTACTGGTAAAACCTCAGCCTTCCAAGCTGATGTAGTGGGTTCGATTCCCATCACCCGCTCCAAAATATGGGCCTATAGCTCAGCTGGTTAGAGCGCACGCCTGATAAGCGTGAGGTCGATGGTTCGAGTCCATTTAGGCCCACCATATTTTAGTTATTCCGCAGTAGCTCAGTGGTAGAGCTATCGGCTGTTAACCGATCGGTCGTAGGTTCGAGTCCTACCTGCGGAGCCATATAGAGAAGTACCCAAGTGGCTCAAGGGGCTCCCCTGCTAAGGGAGTAGGTCGGGTGACCGGCGCGAGGGTTCGAATCCCTTCTTCTCTGCCATATAATTTAATCGGCCCCTTGGTCAAGCGGTTAAGACACCGCCCTTTCACGGCGGTAACACGGGTTCGAATCCCGTAGGGGTCATATTGTAAAGCTGATGATTTAGTTCATCAGCTTTTTTTATTTGAGGGATAGTTTTGAACGAATTATGGTGAAGAAGTATTTATAAGATGTTTTGTTAGATAGTTGCCATATGGCTGCCTACGCTGCATTTATAATGGGCACTTTATTTTGCATCTTCCTTATAAAAATACTTTCCAGTTCCTCCCGTTTACTTTCCGGTTTCAGCAAATTACTTTCCACTTAAGGAGATTTACTATCCAACTAGCTCCAAAGGGCCGTAGAGCTAGACTATAAGCTATTAAACAGGATATTTTATAAAAGATTACTCTAATTAGATACCACTTTATATATTGATTTGAATTTACTTTCCACTTTTCCAAAAATACTTTCCAGTTCCTCCCGTTTACTTTCCGGTTTCAGCAAAATATTTTCCACTTAAGGAGAATTTACTATCCAACTAGCTCCAAAGGGCCGTAGAACTAGACTATAAGCTATTAAACAGGATATTTTATAAAAGATTACTCTAATTAGATACCACTTTATATATTGATTTGAATTTACTTTCCACTTCCTCCAAAATACTTTCCAGTTTTCATGACTTACTTTCCAAATTTAAAATTTACTTTCCACTTTGACGATCGATTTATCTTCCACCTAAAACCGCAACACACTTCATTAATGTTTTCCTCTAGATACCTTCCGCTCATTAATTACGAAATGTAAACGCTGCCAAACAGAATCTTTTTTTAAGAGATTTCATCTGTTTTTGTCGAGAAACGTTATTTTCTTTGTCTGTTATGGTCGAATTGTGTTGAAAAAGCAATCATTTTGGAATTTGATAATAGTTATTGTCAGAAAACATAAAAAAGTATTTCAACGAAAAAACAATAATTACAATTATAATTGTACTTTGTAATACATATTTTCAATGGAGATGAGAAAAGCCATGGCAGTGAATACTTTTTTTCCTACTGACTACCAGTTGCATTTATTTCATGAAGGAAGCTTTTTTCAAGGTCACCAGCTTTTTGGCGCTCATATCTATAGAGATTCCGATAAAGTATATACACGGTTTTGCGTATGGGCCCCTAGGGCACTAGAAGTGAGGCTAGCTGGAGATTTTAATAATTGGAACGGTAAGGGATATGAACTACAAAAAGTGAACGATGAAGGTATTTGGATTCTCATTATGGATCAGAACCTTGAAGGATGCCTTTATAAATATGAAATTATTACAGAGAAAGGTGAGGTCATCAAAAAGGCGGATCCATATGCATTTTATTCAGAGCTTCGGCCGAATACTGCGTCAATTGTCTATTCATTAGACGGCTATAAATGGCAGGATGAGCAGTGGATGAATCAGAGGAAAAAACGAAATTTCCTGTCAGAGCCTTCTGTTATCTATGAAGTTCATCTAGGGTCTTGGCTAAAGAAGCAGGATGAAGAATTTTTATCTTATAAGGAATTGGCTACAGAACTTCTTCCCTATGTTCTTGAACATGGGTTCACACATATTGAGTTATTGCCCCTTGTTGAACATCCACTTGATGCTTCTTGGGGATATCAAGGTACAGGTTATTATTCTGTAACTTCAAGATATGGTAAACCGGAAGATTTCATGTATTTTGTTGACCAGTGCCACCAGCAAGGAATTGGAGTTATTCTTGACTGGGTACCAGGGCATTTTTGTAAAGATGCACATGGTTTATATCAGTTTGATGGTTCGCATGTCTATTCCTATAGTCATGTACGTGATCGGGAGAACCCGGTATGGGGGACAGCTAATTTTGATTTAGGTAAAGCTGAAGTGCAGAGCTTCCTAATTTCAAATGCCTTTTTTTGGATGCAATACTACCATATTGATGGTTTTCGAATGGATGCGGTTGCCAATATCATTTATTGGCCGAATGCCGATGGGAAAAGTGAAAACCCATATGGGATTGAATTTTTAAAGAAATTGAATAAAGAAATCCACGAATATGACCCATCCTTCTTGGTGATTGGAGAGGACTCAACCGATTTTCCTCGTGTCACCACACCGGTTTGTTATGGAGGATTAGGCTTCGATTATAAATGGAATATGGGCTGGATGAATGACATGCTTGAATATATGGAGACACCCCCTTATTCTCGTTCAAAAGTCCATTCAAATGTATCCTTTTCGCTTTTATATGCATTTTCAGAAAACTTCATGCTTCCATTCTCACACGATGAAGTTGTCCACGGGAAAAAATCATTATTAGACAAAATGCCGGGTGATTATTGGGAAAAGTTTGCTCAATTACGACTATTACTGGGCTATATGTACGCCCACCCTGGAAAGAAACTGTTATTTATGGGATTTGAACTGGGGCAATTTTCCGAATGGAAAGATAAAGAACAGCTTGATTGGAACTTGCTGGAGTATGACATGCATCAAAAAATGAATGTGTATGTTAAAGAATTAACAAAGTTTTACAAACGTTCAAAACCTCTTTTTGAATTAGACCATCTTCAGGACGGATTTGAATGGATTGATGTAGATAATCATCATCAATCAATCTTTTCTTTTATCCGAAAAGGCAAAAAAGTGGAAGAGTCATTAATTATTATTTGTAATTTTACAGGGGTTGGTTATGAAAATTATCGGATTGGTGTTCCGTCCCCTGGAGAATATCGAGAAATTTTTAATAATGATTACGAAATATTCGGCGGTGCCGGATGGATGAATAAAAAGAAAATCATCTCTAAAGAGGAGCCATTTCATGGCAGGGGATATTCCGTTGAAGTAACCATTCCACCATTTGGATTCCTCATCATTAGACCTGTTAAAAAGCGAAAGGAGCGAAAAGGAAATGGGAAAGAAAAAGTGCGTAGCCATGCTATTGGCAGGAGGGAAAGGAAGCAGACTTAATTCTCTCACAAAGGACCTTGCAAAACCGGCTGTACCTTTTGGGGGGAAATACCGGATTATTGATTTTCCGTTAAGTAACTGCTCCAATTCAGGAATTGATACCGTTGGTGTTTTAACACAATATCAGCCATTACTGCTCAACTCGTATATTGGAATTGGCAGTGCCTGGGATCTTGACCGTAAGGATGGCGGGGTAACTGTTTTACCTCCATATAGTGAATCATCTGAAGTTAAGTGGTACACAGGTACGGCTAGTGCGATTTATCAAAACTTAAATTATCTTAAGCAATACCAGCCGGAATATGTGTTAATTCTTTCCGGAGATCACATCTATAAAATGAACTATGAAAGCATGCTTGAATATCATATTGAAAAAAGGGCGGATGTCACGATATCCCTAATTGAAGTGCCATGGGCAGAAGCCAACCGCTTTGGCATTATGAGTACGAATGAGGATATGAGAATTACAGAGTTTGAGGAAAAGCCAAGCAGTCCTAAAAATAATCTTGCTTCCATGGGCATTTACATTTTTAGCTGGAATATACTGAAAGAATATTTGGAAATGGATGAAAGAAATCCTCATTCCAGCCATGACTTTGGAAAGGATGTTATTCCATTATTACTAGATGAAAAGAAGAAACTTTTTGCCTACCCATTTAAAGGATACTGGAAAGATGTAGGTACGGTCCAAAGCCTTTGGGAAGCCAATATGGATTTATTAAATGATAAGTGTGAATTAGATTTATTCGATCTTGACTGGAGAATTTATTCAGTTAATCCGAATCAGCCACCACAATATATTGCCCCAAATGCCATCGTAAAAGAATCACTTATCAACGAAGGCTGCACCATTGAAGGTGAGATTGAAAAGTCTGTTCTATTTCAAGGGGTAAGTGTGGGGCAAGGGTCAATTATAAAAGAATCAGTCATTATGCCTGATGCAATTATTGGCAATAATGTCCTGATTGAAAAGGCAATTGTTCCAAGTGAAGTTACGGTTCCAGATGGAACAGTCATTCGTTCATATGAAGATGAAATTATCCTTGTAACAGAAGAAATGTTAAGTGGGCTATATCCTGCGTTTTAAATAATTAAGGAGGGAATAAGGTTTGAAAAGAAAGCTATTAGGAGTAATTGACGCAACAACCTATCATGAAGATTTAGAGGACTTAATCACACACCGCTCACTTGCAGCCCTTCCTTTTGGCGGGCGCTATCGAATGATAGATTTTATTCTTTCCAACATGGTTAATTCCGGAATCCGCAGCGTGGCGATTTTTCCGAAGCAGCAATACCGTTCATTAATGGACCATCTAGGTTCAGGAAAGAATTGGGATCTAAATCGAAAACGAGATGGACTGTTCTTTTTTCCTTCGCCCATTCTCGAAAATGATCAAAACAAAGTTGGTTCATTTGATCATTTTGCGGCTAATATGGACTATTTTTATCGCAGCACCCAAGAATACGCGATTATTGCTAATTGCTATACTGTTTTTAATATGAACTTTAAACCTCTTTTGGATTGGCATATCCGTTCAGGTTGTGATATCACAGAACTCCATCACAAAGATGGCCAGCCGATGGAGATTTACTTAGTAAAAACCTCCCTGCTTATGAAATTAATTGAAACCAGAAATGAAACAGGGTATACCTGTATGAAAGACGTTGTTCGGGATATTCATCATGAATACACAGTCTGCCACCATGTATATGATGGATATGCAGTAATGATCGATTCATTCCAAAACTATTATTCTACGAGTATGGAAATGTTAAACCCGGCTGTTTGGAAGCAGTTATTTTTAAAAGACCAGCCAATTTTAACAAAGGTAAAGGATGAGCCGCCATCGAAATATATTAAAGGCTCAAGCGTAAAAAATACGATGATCGCCAATGGCTGCTTAATCAACGGTACGGTTGAAAATAGCATTATCTCTAGGGGCGTTAAAATTGGTAAAGGATCAGTTATCAAAAACTGTATTATCATGCAGAAGTGTCAAATCGAGGATAATTGTTACCTAGATTCGGTGATTTTAGATAAGGATGTCAAAGTTCAAGCTGGAACCCAATTAACGGGGACAGCTCAGAATCCATATGTTATCCGTAAAGGTACGAAACAAGGAGTGTTGATTAATTCGTGAAAGTTTTATTCGCAGTTTCTGAGTGTGGTCCATTTGTAAAATCCGGAGGGCTTGCCGATGTTGCAGGCTCTCTTCCAAAAGAATTAAAGAGTCTTGGTACAGATGTTAGAGTGATTCTTCCTAAATATGGTACAATCTCTGATGATTTTAAGAAGGAAATGAAAAAAATAAAAGAATTTACTGTTCCGGTAGGCTGGAGAAATCAATATTGTGGGATTGAGGAGCTTGTATTTCAAGGACTGACCTTTTATTTTGTGGATAATGAATATTATTTCAAACGAGAAAGCCTTTATGGCTTCTTTGATGATGGAGAAAGATTTGCTTTCTTTAATCGGGCTGTGTTAGAAACCCTATCACACCTTGATTTCTTTCCAGATGTCCTCCATTGCCATGACTGGCATACAGCGATGATTCCTTTCCTTCTTAGAAAGGAATATTATCAACGAAAAGGGTACGGTAAAATCCGCACTGTCTTTACGATTCATAATCTTCAATTTCAGGGAATATACGCAAATGAAGTTCTAGAGGATCTATTCGGAATGGATCGAGAATCTATCGATTTAGGACAATTAGAGTTTTTTGGAAATGTTAATTTTATGAAAGCTGGTCTTGTTGCTGCCGATAAAATTACAACTGTTAGCCCTACGTACAAGAAGGAAATACAAACACCAACATATGGGGAAAAGTTGGACGGTTTACTTAAAACAAGAGAAGAAGACATTTTGGGGATCCTGAACGGAATTGACGAAGATTTTTATAATCCGGAAAAAGATCCATTTTTATATCAAACCTATACGGCTAAAAATCATGAGAAAAAGGCAGTCAATAAACGGGAGATTCAAAAGCTATTTGGGCTTCCCCAGTCTTCAGGAACCCCTTTAATGGTGATGATTTCAAGGCTGACAAAACAAAAAGGGCTTGACCTTGTTAAATGCGTTCTTCGAGAAATCCTGCAAGAGGATATACAGGTCATTATTCTTGGAACAGGTGATTATGAGTTTGAGGAGTATTTCAGACAGGCCGCAAGGGTTTATCCTGAAAAGCTAAAGGTTCATACAGGATTTAGTGAAGAGCTTGCCCATAAGTTATACGCTGCGGCGGACCTATTTTTAATGCCATCCCTTTTTGAACCGTGCGGGCTGGGGCAGCTTATTGCCATGAAATATGGAGCCATCCCGATTGTCAGAGAAACTGGCGGATTGAATGATACAGTTCAAGCCTGGAATGAAACAACAGGTGAAGGAAACGGCTTCTCATTCAGCCATTTTAATGCACATGACATGCTCTATACCATTCAGAGAGCCCTTCATTTTTACCGTGATGAGGCTGTTTGGCCAAAGCTTGTAAAGCGGGCAATGGAGATGGATAATAGCTGGGCACAGTCAGCATTCAGATATAATCAACTCTATGCAGAGCTCATCTCAAGGAGTGAAACTCATGTTTTCTAATAAAACCGAGTTTAAAAGAACGTTTTTAAAAAGAGTTGAGATGGTGTGCGGGACTAGTTTTGCTGAGAGTACGGAGCAGGATCATTTTCAAACCCTTGGAAATATGATTCGTGAATATGTAAGCAATGATTGGATTAAAACAAATGAACGATACCGGGAAACGAAGGGAAAGCAGGTTTACTATCTCTCCATCGAGTATCTTCTTGGAAAACTTTTACGACAAAATTTAATCAATCTTGGTATCGAAAATGTGGTCCAGGATGGGCTGCAGGAACTTGGGATTGATTTAAGCGAGTTAGAAGAGTTTGAAGCGGATGCAGGCTTGGGAAATGGTGGCTTAGGAAGGTTAGCCGCCTGTTTTTTAGATTCCCTCGCCTCGCTTAATCTCCCTGGACATGGATATGGAATCCGTTATAAACACGGGTTGTTTGAACAAAAGATTGTCGACGGATACCAGGTTGAACTTCCGGAACAGTGGCTTCGGAGCGGTAACGTTTGGGAAATTCGAAAGGCAGATTTAGCAGTTAAAATTCCTTTTTGGGGGAAGGTAGAATCCAAAACTGAAAATGGCAGGCTTCTGTTTCAGCATTTGAATGCTGAAACCATTACTGCCGTGCCCCATGATATGCCGGTAGTCGGCTATAACACTGACACCGTCAATACATTAAGGCTATGGAACGCCGAGCCTTCACAATTTCCAATCAACCATGATATTTTAAGGTACAAAAGAGAAACAGAGTCTGTTTCGGAATTTTTATATCCTGATGACACACATGATGAAGGAAAAATTTTACGACTAAAGCAGCAGTATTTTTTAGTTTCTGCGAGCCTTCAATCCATTATTAAGTCCTACCGCCAGCAGCATAGCAATTTAACCCAACTTCATGAGCATGTTTGTATCCATATCAATGATACGCATCCTGTTCTCGCTATTCCTGAATTGATGCGAATATTAATTGATGAGGAGTCATTTGACTGGGACGAGGCTTGGTATATAACCAGAAATACGATTTCCTATACCAATCATACCACCTTGACGGAGGCCTTAGAGAAATGGCCACTCAGGATTTTTCGCCCACTGCTTCCACGGATTTATATGATTGTAGAAGAAATCAATGAACGTTTTTGCAAAGAACTTTGGGAACGGTATCCGGGCGATTGGAATCGCATTGGGAAGCTTGCGATTATCGCTGATGATCAGGTGAAAATGGCTCATTTAGCCATTGTCGGAAGCTTCAGTGTGAATGGTGTTGCTAAGCTCCACACAGAAATTCTAAAAAATCGGGAAATGAGTCAGTTTTATCAATTGTTTCCGGAGAAATTCAACAATAAAACGAATGGAATTGCCCACCGGCGCTGGTTATTAAAGGCAAACCCCAAATTATCGAGTTTGATTACCGAAACGATTGGTACTAATTGGACACAAGCACCGAATGAATTAGTTCGGCTAAGCGAATATGAGAATAATACATCTTTCCTTGAACAGTTAGCGAGGATTAAAAAGGATAATAAAGAAAGACTTGCAGAAATCATCCATGATAAAACAGGAGTGGCAGTTGATACGAATTCTATTTTTGATGTGCAGGTAAAAAGACTTCATGCGTATAAGCGGCAGCTCCTCAATGTTTTACATATCATGTATCTTTATAACCAAATTAAAGAGGATTCAAGTTTTTCGATGGTTCCAAGGGTGTTTATATTTGGTGCAAAAGCTTCACCGGGTTATTATTATGCAAAGAAAATCATTAAACTAATTAATACGGTTGCTGAAAAGGTCAATCATGATCCAAAAATCGGTGATCGTATGAAGGTCATTTTTATGGAAAACTACCGCGTTTCATTAGCGGAGAAAATTTTTCCGGCTGCAGATGTGAGTGAACAAATTTCTACAGCGAGTAAAGAAGCTTCGGGAACAGGAAATATGAAATTTATGATTAATGGGGCCCTTACAGTAGGGACACTGGACGGTGCTAATATTGAAATCCGTGAATTAGTAGGGGATTCCAATATCTTTACTTTTGGACTTGCTGCGGATGAAGTACTGCATCATTACCAACATGGCGGCTACCAGTCCCTTGAATATTATCATCATGATTGGCGGATTCAGCAGGCCGTTGATCAGCTGGTCAATGGATTCTTTCCGGGAGTATATAATGAATTCGAACCGATATTCGATTCTTTACTAGAGGAGAATGATCAATATTTTGTTTTAAAGGACTTTGCCTCCTATGTGGATATCCAGAAAGTAATTGGCAATACCTTTATGGATCCACTTAAGTGGCAAAAAATGAGCTTAGCAAATATTGCAAATGCCGGCTATTTTTCTAGCGACCGAACGATTCGAGAGTATGCAGATGATATTTGGGGCATTAAGTAGTAAAAAAGGGAGACCGATAAGATACGGCCTCCCTTTTATTTATGAAAAAAAGTGTCCAATAAAGATTCCGACTGCTAATAAAAATCCAAAGATTGTATTCGTTTGAGCTGTAGCTTTCATGGCCGGTGCCATTTGAATAGGCAGGGTGTTTTCGATAAATCCCTTTGTTGCTTTGATTGCTTTTGGTGCACTTATTATAACAATTGCCACCCAGGCAGGAGTGACTCCGGCAACAATCAGAGCAATCACCCAAAGGTAAGAGAATGTAAACATCCCGGCAAGTAAATAAATGGCTCTTTTCTTTCCTAAAAGAATGGCAACCGTTTTTCGGCCGTTTTTCTTATCTCCATCAAGGTCACGAATGTTATTGGATAGCATGATTTCACCAACAAGAACCATACTAGGAACAGAAACAAGAATACTGGTACTATTAACTGTACCGGTTTGAATAAAGAAGGATATTAAAATAATTAACATTCCCATAAAGAAACCAGAAAAAATCTCTCCAAATGGAGTATAAGCAATTGGGAAAGGCCCTCCAGTATAAAAATATCCGATTGCCATACAAATCAATCCAACTAAAGCAAGCCACCAGCTGCTGTTTGCACAAATATATACTCCTAATAATAAAGCAATCCCATAAAAACCAAAGGCAAGATTTAAAACGGTTTTTGGTTTAATTCCATCACGGACGATTGTACCGCCAATTCCAACCGATTCCTCATTATCTAGGCCACGTTTGAAATCAAAATACTCATTAAACATATTGGTTGCTGCCTGTATTAACAAGCTGGCAATCAGCATAGCAATAAAAAGTCCCACGTGAATTTTTTGATATTTAAGTGCTAGTGCTGTCCCAAGCAGGACCGGTACAAAAGATGCCGTTAGCGTATGGGGGCGGGTCATTTGCCACCAAACCTGAAAACCACGATTTGATTCCACAGCTGAACGCTGTAAATTTGGCTGCATATTTAATCTCTCCCTTTTAAAATTTTATCTATATTCCAAGCTTAATTTCTAATAGGACCAACAATCTTTCCAAATACTAAGTGTAAGAAAACAAAGAGTCAGTGTCAATGGAATTTTATTAGTTAGCCTAGCAGATAATACCTGTTTGATTGAAAAGATAGGTTAGATAACATCAGGAAATCCCTGATTTTACTGTTTTTATACGAAAAAGAGATATTTACTATATAATAAGGAATGAAAAAGAAGGAAAAGACATGGATTTATTGACTTTTTTACAATGGGAGTAGTATGTTTAAATAGGCTTGAAAATGAATGGATAACAGCTTTTTCAGCTGTTTTGGAGGGATTTTTTTGGTTACCATTCACGAATTAGAATTAAAGGAAAGAGGCCTTTTGGCTCTTACAAGAGCAAAAAAACTTGGCCGATCCATTTTAGTAAGTGAAGTTCATCAAATGGATTGGATGAACCCTTTTACATTTTTTATGCTTGGGAAGGACCGCTATCTGGGTGAACGGTTTTTCTGGAAGGACCCGACGGATGAAATGGTGATAGCAGGTATTGGAATATCAAAACAAATTCAGTCGGATCAGGCTACTGACCGCTTTTTTCATGTTGATAAAGAATGGCAGACTTTTTTAAAGGATAGCCTTATTTTTAATCCATATTCACAATTGGGGATTGGTCCTGTCATGTTTGGCGGATTTTCTTTTGACCCTCATAAACCAAAAACAAATCTTTGGTCAAAATACCCTGATTCACTGTTTCATATCCCAAAATACATGTTAAGTATTATAAAGGGTCAAACCTTTCTAACAACCAACATTGTTTGTACCCCAAATGATGATGAATCATTATTTACAAAGATTCTGGACGAGAGAAATCAGCTTTTACGTTCCAGCAATCAGAAGATCGAAACAAAGTCAGCAGACCTCCTTAAGACGAAAGAAATTTTTCCTGAATCGTGGAAAGAGTCCGTTGATGAAGTTGTGAAGGATTTAAAGACTGGCCCGTTAAAAAAGGTAGTTCTTGCCCGTGAACTCCGTCTGTTATTTAATGCTATGGTTGAACCGGAATCCGTATTAAACCGGTTATCTGAGCAGCAACAGGATAGTTATCTCTTTGTGTTTGAATCCAATGGAGATTGCTTTATCGGGGCTACTCCTGAACGGCTGATAAAAAAGCAGGATACTCACATTTTTTCTACTTGTCTTGCCGGATCGATTTCGAGAGGCCAGACAGAGGAAGAGGATGAATACTTAGGTGAAACCTTATTAAACGATAAGAAAAATCTAATTGAGCATGAGTATGTTGTGGAAATGATTAAGGAAGCTTTAGAGGAGTCGTGTGAAGAAATTATCCTTCCTGATAAGCCCCAATTAATGAAAATTAGAGATATTCAGCATCTATATACACCAGTTGTTGGAAGAGCTAAGAGCAATGCTGCTTTACTTCATATAGTTGAGAGGCTTCATCCAACACCAGCGCTTGGAGGACTTCCCAAAAAAGAAGCGGTTGAAAAAATCAGGGAAGTAGAAAAACTTGACCGGGGCTTTTATGCAGCACCACTTGGCTGGGTGGATTATCGCGAAAATGGAGAATTTGCTGTTGCGATTAGGTCTGGCCTTATTCAGGGAAAGGAAGTTTCCTTATTTGCTGGGTGCGGTGTTGTTGCTGATTCTGAATCAGAAAGTGAATATTTAGAGACGGATTTAAAATTTAGACCGATGCTTCGTGCTCTTGGAGGAAATTAATATGAGTCATCAAGAATCACTAACTGCCTATATTGCAGCATTTGTTTCAGAGCTTGTTCTCTCCGGCATAACAGATGTCGTAGTTAGCCCAGGCTCCCGTTCTACACCAATGGCTATGATCATTGCGGAACACCCGGAATTAAAACTTCATATCCATGTAGATGAACGCTCAGCAGCGTTCTTTGCATTAGGGATTGCAAAGGCTTCCAATCGCCCAGTAGCGATCCTGTGCACATCAGGAACAGCCGCTGCCAATTATTTTCCTGCAATTGTCGAGGCACGATACGCAAGGGTACCGTTACTCGTACTAACGGCTGACCGGCCGCATGAACTTCGAAATGTCGGTGCACCGCAGGCCATTGATCAAATTCATTTATATGGTCATCATGTTAAGTGGTTTTCAGAGATGGCTTTACCTGAAAAAAGTGATGAAATTATCCGCTATGCAAGGACCGTTTGCGCCCGTGCAGCAGCTATTGCGAGACAAGCCCCAGCTGGCCCTGTCCATTTGAATTTTCCTTTTAGGGAGCCGTTAATACCAAAGTTAAATGATGAGCTGTTTCATGTGACAGAACGCCCGAATGGCTATGTAAACGTCATTAACGGAGATGTTACGATAGACGATGAACAATTTAAGGCGATCGCCGCGTTTCTTGAGGATAAGGAAAAGGGAATTATTGTATGCGGAAATATAGGGGACAAGGATTTTACAAAAAATGTTACAAAGCTGGCGGAAACCTTAAACTACCCAATTCTGGTTGACCCGTTATCACAGCTAAGAAGTGGTAAGCATAATCAGGAGCATATCATCGACGCTTATGATACATTTTTACGGAATGAAGATGCGAAAAATAATCTAAAACCTGATGTAGTGATTCGTTTTGGAGCCATGCCCGTTTCCAAAGCGTTAACAATCTTCTTAAAAGAAAATCACAATGCAGTCCAATTTGTAATTGATAGTGGTGGAGGCTGGCGTGACCCTGCAGCATTAACATCCAATATGATTTATTGTAATGAATCAACTTTTTGTAAAAAGTTAGAATCAAGTGTTACGAGAAAATCGACAGCCTCATTTTTAGATAGATGGAAAAGGGTTAATCAACTGACGAAGGACCATATGGGGATGATAAGTGATGCGACCGAGTTAAGTGAAGCGAAATTATTCTCCCAGTTGGCGGACATGCTTCCAGAGGGTGCCACTTTATTTGTCGGAAATAGTATGCCTATACGGGACTTGGATAGCTTTTTCCTTAATAATGATAAATCGATTACTGTAATGGCCAATAGAGGTGCGAATGGAATTGATGGTACTGTTTCGACTGCTTTAGGCGCAGCTTTATATTCAAAACCGCTCTATCTGGTATTAGGAGATTTAACGTTTTTCCATGATTTAAATGGATTATTAGCGGCAAAGTTACATGAAATCGACATTCAAATTCTTGTTATAAATAATAATGGCGGAGGAATTTTCTCCTTTCTTCCACAATCAGAACATCCGACTCATTTTGAGCTGTTATTTGGAACACCAATAGATCTTGATTTTGAATATGCAGTTAAAATGTATAAAGGGAATTTTACTAGAATTAAGGATTGGGACCATTTCCATTCGCTTATGAATAATGCCAAAACAACTGGTTTAAATGTATTTGAACTCGTGACAAATAGAGAGAAAAATACGGAGGAACACCGCGAATTTTGGCGTTCAGTTTCCCGGGAAATATCAAATTTTGTCAATGGTGAACATGAATGGACGTAATGGTTGAAAAACTTCAGGTTCATGTCGAAATATGCGGAACGGGTTTTCCATTACTTCTGCTTCATGGGTTTACAGGGGATTCCTCCACTTGGACTCCGTTTTGCTCTGTTTGGGGTGGACATTCTAAATTAATCATTCCTGATATCGTGGGCCACGGCAAAACCATAATTAGCGAAGAATTAGACCGCTATAAGATTGAGTCAGCTGCGGGGGATTTGAATCTCTTACTTGAACAGCTAGGAATAAATCAGATTGATATTCTTGGATATTCAATGGGAGGGAGACTTGCATTAACCTTTGCCATTCTTTATCCTAAAAAGGTAAGAAAGCTGATTTTGGAAAGTGCTTCACCTGGTCTTGAAACCGAAGAAGAACGGAAAAATCGCTCTATGAATGATTTTCGACTTGCTCGTTTTATAAAAGAAGAAGGAATACAATCATTTGTTGATTATTGGGAGACAATCCCATTATTCGCAACGATGGAAAAACTTCCGGCTGAAACGAAGAGGTCAATTAGAAAACAGCGTTTAAACAACTCCCCGATTGGGCTTGCAAACAGTTTAATTGGAATGGGAACAGGTTCTCAGCCCTCTTGGTGGGAGAACTTAAGTCAGTTATCCTGTGAGGTTTTACTGCTGACTGGTGAAAAAGATGCTAAGTTTTGTCGGATTGCAGAAAAAATGATGAAAAAGCTTGAAAATGGTATATGGATTGCTGTTCAAAAAAGTGGACATGCAATCCATGTGGAAGATGCTGAAAAGTTTGGTACAATAGTTAGTGACTATTTGTCGAATAAAAACTAAAGGAGGATCAACTTATGACAGTTGAATGGGTTGCAGGTCGCAAGTACGATGAAATTATTTATGAAACCTATAATGGGATTGCGAAAATTACCATTAACCGCCCGCATGTACATAATGCTTTTACACCAAAGACCGTAATGGAATTAATTGATGCTTTTGCTTATGCACGTGATGACTCAAATGTAGGTGTTATCGTTTTAACAGGTGCAGGTGATAAGGCGTTTTGTTCCGGGGGAGACCAAAGTGTCCGTGGACATGGAGGCTATGTTGGAGAGGACCAAATTCCTCGTTTAAATGTGCTTGATCTTCAACGTCTAATTCGTGTTATTCCGAAACCAGTTATCGCAATGGTAAAAGGGTATGCAATTGGCGGAGGACATGTCTTACATGTTGTCTGTGATTTAACAATCGCAGCAGACAATGCTGTTTTCGGCCAAACAGGACCGAAAGTAGGAAGCTTTGATGCCGGATATGGCTCAGGCTATCTTGCTAGAATTATTGGACATAAAAAAGCCCGTGAAATTTGGTATTTATGCCGTCAATATAATGCGCAGGAAGCACTTGACATGGGTCTTGTTAATACTGTTGTCCCACTTGAGCAGGTAGAAGAAGAAACCATTAAATGGTGTGAAGAAATGTTAGAAAAGAGCCCAACAGCTCTTCGCTTCATAAAAGCTGCCATGAATGCGGATACCGATGGATTAGCTGGACTTCAGCAATTTGCCGGAGATGCCACTTTACTATACTATACAACGGATGAAGCGAAAGAAGGCCGCGATTCATTTAAAGAAAAGCGTAAGCCTGACTTCGGTCAATTCCCTCGTTTCCCTTGATTTCAAAAACAAATTTCAATTCAGCTTGATGGCCTCCATCAAGCTGTTTTAATACAAAGCGGAAATTTAAAAGTTGGTGACTACGATGCAAAATGATATAATGCCTAATTTTTTAAAGAATAGAGCATATTTAACACCTGACCGCGTAGCGGTTTATTTTAATACCAGGCAATTAACTTTTCATGAACTTTACGAACAAACAGTTAAAACCGCAGGCAAACTTCAAAGTCAAGGGGTTGGAAGGGGGCAATATGTGGGGGTTTTATTAAAAAACCACCTAGATACGATTGTGGTATTATTTGCACTTCAACTTCTCGGAGTTAGGGCAGTTATTCTCAATAACCGTTTAACCTCGTCTGAAATCATTTGGCAGCTAAAAGACTCCCAGGCGACCTTTTTGATAACGGAAAAAAACTTTGCTGATAAAGAACTTGAAATAAGAGATATACTTCCAACACTTCCAACCCTTATAAAAGAACAATTGGACAGCCTCCCAATGGAAACTCCCGATATACAAGAGGAAATTAATCTTGGAGATGTTTGTACGATCATGTACACCTCCGGGACAACAGGCAAACCAAAAGGAGTTATGCAGACATATGGAAATCACTGGTGGAGCTCAGTTGGGTCCGCGCTTAATCTTGGATTTATCGATTCGGATTGCTGGCTTTGTTCGGTCCCTCTTTTTCATATCAGTGGTTATTCCATCCTCATGCGCAGTGTTATATATGGTATGCCAATCGTTCTTCATGAGAGCTTTGATGTTGAAAAAATAGTGGAGGATTTTCATAGTAAGCGGGTTACCATTATGTCTATTGTAGGAACTATGTTAACAAGAATTGTTGATTTTCTGGGAGATAGGCGGCTGCCGGAATCATTCCGCTGTATGCTGCTTGGCGGAGGGCCCGCACCATTGCCATTACTTCAAGCCTGTGTGGCAAAAAATGTCCCTGTATTTCAGACATATGGAATGACAGAAACCTCCTCGCAAATTGTAACCTTGTCACCGGAGTATAGTATTTCAAAATTAGGTTCTGCGGGAAAGCCGCTTTTTCCTTCACAAGTTCAGATTATGCTGGATGATGGTCGAAGAGCTCAGGAAGGCGAAACAGGAGAAATTTTCGTTAAAGGCCCTAATGTTACTCCAGGTTATTTAAACCGCCCAGGAGCCATGTTAGACAGGACGAAGGATGGCTGGTTTTCGACGGGGGACATCGGATATTTAGATGATGAAGGCTTTTTATATGTTTTAGATCGCCGTTCAGATTTGATTATCTCAGGGGGAGAAAATGTTTACCCAGCTGAAATTGAATCGGTTCTTCTATCCCATCCATTTGTTATGGATGCAGGGGTAACAGGACAAGAGGACGAACGATGGGGTCAGGTGCCTATTGCTTTTATTGTGAAAAAGGCGGGAATCGCTGTTTCCGAAAATGAACTTGAACGATTTTGTATGGAGCGTTTAGCCAAATACAAAGTGCCAAAAGATTTTAAGTTTGTTGAAGAGCTCCCAAGAAATGCTTCCAACAAGCTGTTAAGAAGAAAGCTTAAAGGAGAACATTAGTAATTAAAAAGAACCAGGCAGATCTCAAATGCCTGGTTCTCTTCGTTATATTCCCTCAGGTTCAAAGGTTTTACAATCTGTTTCTTGAATATTATCTGCTGTTTTCCCTTTATGACTTACAACATATATTTGTTCAGCGCTGCATTTATTTCCTTTTGCCCAATAAGTACAGTTATTGACTTCACATAAAACATCTTGTGCCATTTGTATCACTCCTTTTAATTTCGTAATACAGCTATAGCTTTTGATGTTTGGTATTGTGCCATCCGTGGGAGTAAAAGGAATTTTATTTAGATAAAGCAGTTTTTAGCGTCGCTAAATTTTTATTCATTAAAGTAAAATAGGTTTCTTTATTTTTTATATTATCTTCGGTTAAAATGGCCAAATTGTGAATGGGAAGTGCCTTTGCACCAATTTCATTTTTGACAATCTCTCCTAATTTGGAATGAACATTTTGTTCAAAAAGAATATAGTGTAATCCTTCACGGTCGGCCAATGAAATGATTTTTTCTAATTCTTTCTGTGTAGGTTCATTCGTTGTCGATAAACCGGAAATACTAATTTGCTTAATTCCATAACGAGTTTCCCAATAGCCAAATGCAGCATGGGTAACGATTATTTCTTTATGTGGTGCATTTTTTATCGTTTCTTGATACCTTGTATTTAGATTATCCAATTGCTTTGCAAGCCTTTGGTAATTTTCATTAAATAATGTTTTATGCTGCGGCATATTTTTTATTAATGAATTTTTAATAACTCCAGCCATTTCTTTAGAGTATATAGGGTCAAGCCATACATGGGGGTTTATATCGCCATGTTGATGGCCATCTTCATCCGCTTCATCAGTATGCTGATCTTTTGGAAGTTGAAGCTGATCAGCAGCTGCAACTAATGTAACATTCTCGTCCTGTAAGGTGGTCTTTGCCTTTTCTACAAAGCCTTCAAGACCTAAACCAATATAGAAAAATAGGTCTGAATCTGCAAGGTTCATCATATCCTTTTGCGATGGTTCAAAGGTATGTTCATCCGCTCCAGGGGGATAAATGGTTTTTACATTTACATATTTTCCGCCAATTTGTTCAGTAAAATACTGAAGTGGGAATACTGTTGTATATATGGTTAATTGCCCTTTCTTTTTTTGCACTTGGTTATTATTGGATGTACATCCTGCCAATAGCAAACTTAAAGGAACTAGGATCGAAAGAAAAAGAATAATTTTTTTCATAAAAACTCCTTTAATAAAATAATAAATCGGATTAATTACGATTTAAATGAGAAAATTTTTTAAAAATTGCATGTATAATACGGAACGATTCCGATTTCCTTATGTATCTTACAAAAAAATAACCTTATTTGCAAGCAAAAAGTTTACTGCCGGAAGCAGAATTTATATAAGATAGAGAAAAGGAAATACGAAACGAAAGGTAGATGGCTATGACAGGAAAGAAAATGTTACATGATATTTTGGAATTTAATAAGCAATTTGTGGAAAATCGGGAATATGAAAAATATGAAACGACCAAATTCCCAAAAAAGAAAATGGTGGTCCTTACCTGTATGGACACCAGATTATTGGAGTTATTGCCAAAAGCGCTGAATTTGAATAATGGGGACATCAAACTTGTCAAAAATGCTGGTGCGATTGTTTCCCATCCGTTTGGTAGTATTATGCGCAGTATTCTGATTGCAGTTTTTGAATTACAAGCAGATGAAGTAATGGTCATTGCCCACCATGATTGCGGCATGAGTGGACTAAAAGCAGGCCCGGTAATTGAAAGCATGAAAAAGCGGGGGATTTCAGAAGAAAAACTTGAGACATTAAAATATGCAGGGGTTGATTTTGAAGAGTGGCTGCATGGGTTTGATAACGTCCAAGAGAGTGTTGTCCACAGTGTCAATACCATTAAGTATCACCCGCTAATGCCAGAAGGCGTACCGGTTCACGGCCTTGTTATTGATCCAAAGACAGGAAAGCTTGATTTGATTGTCAACGGATACGAGGACTAATATCCTTTACCTCGTTCTTTTTTTCAGGAACAGGATCGAGACCTCCTGGGTGAAAAGGATGACATTTTAAAATCCGTTTGATTGTTAACCAGCCGCCCTTTAGTGCTCCAAAGCGCTGAATGGCCTCCAAGCCATAATGGGAGCAGGTGGGATAAAAACGGCAGGTCGGCGATTTTAAAGGTGAGATCACCACTTGGTAGAAACGAATCAACCCGATAAATGTTTTTTTAAACATGCAGTTCACCTCTAGAGAATCAGTATCTACAACATACCATAATTTTAAAGTAACGTCTAAATTGTTAATTTGAACTAAGTAGATGTAAAAACTCGGATTTTATAGTATGATAGGGAAGAAATATGTAGAGGAGTGATATGAATGCCTTCAGTTGAAAGCTTTGATTTAGATCATAATGCTGTTAAAGCCCCGTATGTCCGCCACTGTGGTGTCCAAAAGGTAGGCAGCGACGGTGTTGTTAATAAATTTGATATTCGATTTTGCCAGCCAAATAAAGCGGCCATGAAACCAGATGCCATTCATTCTCTTGAGCACCTACTGGCACATAATATTCGTGAGGCTGCTGAAAAGTATGATTTCAGCATTATTGATATATCGCCTATGGGTTGTCAAACAGGCTATTACCTTGTTGTTAATGGAGAACCAACAGTAGATAAAGTTATTGATCTTATTGAAGATACAATGAAAATTTCACTTGAAGCAACAGAAGTTCCAGCTGCAACTGAAAGACAGTGTGGACAGGCAAAGCTTCACAATTTAGAAGCCGCTAAAGAGTTAATGCGTGAATGGCTTAAAATCAGCAAAGAGGATTTAAAGCAAGTATTTGCATAGTAAAAAAACTCCTATTCAATCGAATAGGAATTTTTTTATGGCTTATTTTGTTCCTCTTCATCCTTGTTTTCTTTCTCTGCATAAGGATTATTTTCCAATGGATCAACGGTATGTTTATATGAGTAGGCTTTAGATGTGGTAAGAACTGCAAGCAGTAAAACAACGATTACAATTACAATACATACTACGAAAACTGTATACATCTTTTTTCCCCCTTTCCACCACTATTGTAGCATGCCATCAACCTTTTTTTGTACAAAAAAAAGGAAATTGCCCAAAGGCAATTTCTCCTTAGTCTATATGTAAAATTAATGTATATTACGAGGATAAAAGGTATGTGTCCGGTGCTGTCCATATTCTTCTTGAGCAAATTTACCCTTTAAACTTTCGATTAAATATAACCCCATCAAATCATAAAGCTCTTGTTTATCCATATCTTGGATTAATGCGAGTAAATCTTCATGGGACATTTCCTCAAGAAAAGCGAATGCCAGCATATCAATATCTTCTTCATCACCAGTCAATTTATTCCGATACATTTCGTATAGTTCATCAACTAATTTCAAATTGTTCACCTCCTATGAGAATATTTTTACTTAATCATTATTTTATCCCTTTTACACAATTAAAAATCTGTTTCCTTAATTTTATGATAATTATACAGCATTCATTTCTAAAAAATGAACCCAAATTTAAAAAAGAATTAAATTTATCTTTGTGGAGAGAAAATATTGTGGTTAGTTAAAGAAGGGGGTAATGCGTTTCACTACCCCATTTAAGATTGAAGTTTAAAAGACAGCAAGTTTGGCCTTATCAATTATTAATTCCCTAACCTTTACATCCGAAGGAATCAAAGGATGGTTTCGAATGATGTTGACAGTGGTATTTATATTTTCATGTAATGTACCGCTGCCCTCGAGCCATTCCTTTATTGTTCCCCTTGGAAACTCAGGTCTGCAATGTTTAAAAAGATAATCAAATGTTTCAATTTTTTTCTGTAATTCTTTTTTTTCGTATATCTTTTTAAAGATTGCCTCTAAGTTCGGTTTGTTCTCTTCTACAGCTGCTGCGACAATGATTTCGTCTACATTTTTTTGATAAACAGCCATAATGATGTCCCTCATTAAATCACCAAAGGGGGAAATAACTTGTTGATAGCTTTGCAAAATCAGGAAATTCTCAGGATTCATATTGGAATTCTCATTTAGGATATGTTCGATTTTATAGTTCAATCCAATGACAAAAAACAACTTTTTTTTCTTATCTGTACCCATTGCATTCACCTCATTATCCTCTCTTAAGATAATTTGTTCTCCAAATTACTCGAAAGCTTAAAAAACATGACGCGTTCTCCGGTACGCGTACTGATATCAGTGTAAAAACTAACAACTTCTTCACCAGTTATCGTGAAAATAATATCTTTTAATTCTTCTATGCCTGATTCAACTAAACTGTTTCGAGTCTTTTTCACGGATAATAATCCCTCTTTGTCCTGACACAGGGAATATTCAGCGGGGGATAATATGCCATGTAAAATTACGATAATCATATCTCGTAAGATATCTGATTTAACGGATACTGAACCGCGTCCCAGATAATTTTTCTCCCAATGAGTTAAAGCTTTACTTATTTCGGCTTCAATAGTTCCTTTTGATTTATCCATAATGATTCCTGTTCCTTCTCTCTATCAAAATTACTTAAATTACGAACGAATATATGGCTTTTTTTACTGGGGGAAAGCATTAAGACCAGTTCTTCCAGTTTCCTTCCGGATCAATGGACGCAAGCCGAATCCATCCATTTTTAACTTTTTGATGAAATGCCTGATTTTGGTTAAGTGCCCTCTGCACATACTCTCTTGGCGCTTGAATGACCATCAGCAGTCTTAATGGAGCATGATAGACCTCTAGATCCGATTGCATCACAGACTGCCAAGGAAGTCCGGATAATAAGTCACTGGCATTCCCTTGCATAACGCCTATACCAGCTGTTACAGTTTGGGTTGCTTTATTTCCGCTGCCATAATAATGTGGGGCAACAGTAGATGCATAATACTGTAAGTTAATCCATTGGCAAACTGTACCTGGACCATCAATAATAGCAGTAAGCAGATCACCGTTTTTATCATTCTGCCATTTATAATTTTGTAAAAACGCTCTCCCATTCAGATTGCAGTCCCGGGTAAGGTTTCGTTCTCCTATAATAAAGGCTGCATTGCGCGCTAATCCCCACTCAGGACGTACTTCACTCCAATCTTCTGCAAAGCGTTCAGCCTCGGCCTTTGGATTTTTGCAATTCAAGTTTATATTTGGTAATTGTGGTATACGTTCAGCATTAGCTTTTTCACTAACTTTTAACAATATGGCCTCGATTTGATCAAATGCTTCTTTGGCTGAATTTGTTAGATCCGGAACATAAAGCCATTTTAGTTCATCAAGGGTTGTAATATGTTCGGCTGCAGCAAAAACGGTATCTTCCGGAATCGAAATTCCCTCCATAGCAAGAGATTGCCTAACACTTGGAAGATTACACATGGACGCAAGCACCCGGGCATTGATTCCACTTGATGCGCCGCCACATGCCCCGCAGTCGAGTGACGAGGAAAATGGATTGTTTGTACTGTGACTGCCATGTCCGCAAATGACCACTAATGGAGCGAAATAGCTGGTAAGCCCCAACATTTTCAAAGCTTGGCGAACATAGTACACTTTCTCCTCATCAGTAAACCCAACCGGCAGCTCTGCTTCCAAAGTATGTTCGCGTTCCAATGAGAGTTGAGTGGAAGGTTTACGCAGCCAAGTTTTTCGAATTTTTCGGAATGCAGATCCGGCGCTTCTTGGAATAAAGCTCCTTGCCAACGTTTGCAGCCCCAGCCAGGGACCGCTGATTTCTGGCAGCAACAGACTTGAAGGCAGGTTATGCTTCATTGTCTTAAACGCAGTGCCTAGTGAATGGGCAGCATGATTCCGTTGTTGATAATGCTCTAAATCCACCTCTGATGAAGTTTCCTTTACTTTAAATTGCGGTTTGAACATAACCGGTAAGGAGTTATGGCTGTGTTCACTGCCCAGATTTGCCGTTTCAATCGGCAATCCGAAAAAACCGGCGGCTCCTAATGTTTCAAATGGACCCTCCTGTTCCAGCTTTCGGCGAAAAGGTTCAGAACGCACATCAATGCAAAATGCAAATTGTGCCAATATAGGCTTTGCTTTTTTTTCTGAAGCCAGTTGTTTCGATGTAATCATCTTCATTAATTTTTCTTCGTAGGTTTTTTCCCATGCTTCTAACCAAAGGCGCTGGCGGATAACCTGATCAAAACGATAGGCAAGTGTCAAGTAGGCTTTGAGTTCTGAAGAAGACAATTGGGACAATAAACTGATCGGCATCTCACCCCACTGAACCCAAGCAGCAATTAACGGTTCTAAGAAGACTTTATCTTCTATTTTTTGCTCAGGCAAGGGGAGGTAAGGTTTAATTAATGCACACTCCATGGAAATCCGAACGGCCAAATATTCCTGAAGTAGTAAATTTTCTCGTGATGACTGCTGCGAACGCCAGAGCATCATACCCGCCCAGCCGGGAAGGGCAAGTAAATGAGCTTCTAGATATTCCTGTATCTCTGAAAAAGGGATTTCCATTTCCAACAATGCCTTCATTAAAGCATCTTCGGCTTTTTCAGGTCCGTCAT
The DNA here is from genome assembly GCF_016107705.1 of Neobacillus cucumis. The sequence continues at coordinate 980,525 of NZ_JAEHGC010000001.1, read as the reverse complement.
TCAGCTGCTCTCGTACGGTAGCTTTTAGGTCTGGATCATACTTAATCAGTCTCCGCCACGCATTATAGAAACCATCTTCCCGATTCGGCATAGACCAGACAGCTTGGGATTCATCCAGAAACAATTTACACCACTTAATCATGTGACGATTGAGATCTTTCGAGATTCTTTCATCACCCAGCAGTTCCAAGCGCTGACTAAACGTTTTAACGGCTTGTTTTTCGATAATCTGGAATTTAAAATGGCCTATTTTTTTTCCCAATCTTTTTAGCTCAGATGCTTCCAATGGCTTGGAAGGTATTTGCTTCTTCAAAAGGGCAGCCCGGCAGAAACGTTCTGCAATATCACGGGGAAGGTTTAAAGATTGTGCATCCAGCCATTTTTGAAGCCCCATTTCCAAAAATTCTTGATGAATCTCTCCCCGATTTCGAGCAGACCATAATACTGATTCGTTTGGGAAAATATCTACATCAATAACAGCTTTTAAACGGCGTGCCACTTCTTCAAATGATTCGCGTTCCATTCCTTCCCAAGGGTGACGCGCAGCAAACGTGGTTATAGGACCCAGGGGTGCTATAACTTTACTGGAAGACTCCACCAAATCGTTAAGATTCTGGGGATATGATTCGTTTTCTACAGTAAAGGAATGGGCTAATGTTAATGAATTACTCACCGTAAATTCCCTCCTTGAGACAGTAATCGTGTTAAATACTTTGGATGGCTTTCAAAAAAGTTATTTTTTGGCTCACTTAACCGTAAAAGCCATAAATATATCACAGTAAAGAAAGCGGACGATCGATACCGAGCCAGTAATAGCCCAAGCGTACTGCCAGCGAGCAGAATAAAAAGAAGGAAAATGGCTGCCGGTGCTGGAGATTCTGTTCCAAGCTGTACGGATTTATCTAACATGTGATAAAAGGCGGTGTGTACCAGGTTAAAAACAATGCCCGCTCCTGCAAACAGGACCAATCCTGCAAGACGCCCAACTTTACCGTTTCCGTTAGCCACAAGTTGCCTCCAGGCAAGTAACACAGACCATCCTAAAATAAGAACGTTGATTAAATGATAGCCATCCTTAGGAGAAGTCAGCCAAAAACCAATTCCTAATAGGAAGGCTAAAATGGCTCCAATGATTGTCCATATCAAGGATATTGGCTGATGTGTCTGTGCTGTGGATTTAGGGTGATGAACAGCTGAACCGGCCTGTAAGAAGAGAGTGGCCTTGAATAAGCCGTGTAATACAGCGTGAATGATTGCTGCCCAATAGGCACCTAAAGCACACTGAATCAGCATGAAGCCCATTTGTGCGATTGTAGAGCCTACAAGCTGTCGTTTATAATCAACCTGTACCAACATAATGCCCGTGCCCATCAAAACTGAAAAACTAGATAATACTAGGAGAACCACCTGTGCTGCATCTCCGCTAAATAGTGGTGCAAAACGAGTTAACATAATTCCACCAGCATTCACAATTCCTGCATGCATAACGGCAGAAATAGGCGTTGGCGCAATGACTGAGTCTAGCAGCCAGCGGTGGAAAGGCCATTGTGCTGCCGGAATCGCAACAGCTGCGATTAACAGCAAGTTAATGCAGGTTTTATCCCATGAATCAAGTTGTGCAAGGCTATTTTTTGAAAGAACCATCGACAACTGCCAGTGACCTGTCTTCTGCGTGATCCAGATGACCGCTACTAACAAGATAATCCAACTACATGCAAATATACGGCCGGACAACATCGAAGCATTTCTGGCTACTTGCCATTCCTTCTTTAAGCCAATGAGTACGGTTAAGCCTAGAAGTGTCACGCCCCAGCAGAGTAGCAGTAAACGAAGATCATTACTTAGCCATGCAAGCGAGTCGGCAGCTGTTGTAATGGTCAGCAATACAAAATAATTACGATATGAACGTTCGCCAAGTAAATAATGTATGGAGTAACGCTGCACAATAAAACTAATCGTAAGGACAAATGATGTAATCAGCCATGATAATGTATCAAATTGCCATGGCCCGAAATTTACACTTCTATTATTTGAAATAAGGGCGATTAGAGCTGCCAGTGGAGGCAGCAAAAGGATCGCAGTATGAATACGGACGAAATTCAATGGGACCTTCGGAATTAATAGTACTAGGCTACTTAATACCGAGATCGCAAGTAACATAAAAAAAGTCATTGGCAGTAAATTAGAGGTATGGAAAATTAGCATTTGGCTTCCCTCCATGGAATTGAATGGTCCGAAGCAGCAAAAATTCCGAGAATACAATTCATAACCATTTGCATCATTTTCCTTTCTTCATAGCATTTTTAAAACAAAAAAACCGACAATTTTTCACTATTTAATGGTTTTATATCAAACCATTAAACTCTGAAAATTGTCGGTTTACTTTTAACTAGCCTAATTTGGGCTTTTTATTAGTCTACCATTTTATACATTTTTCTTATTTATAAAGAATCCGAGTCAACCTATTCTGATTCTTAGTTTACTCCTTTTTCATTTAGCCAATAGGTGGTATTAACCGAATGCTAAAGGAAAATTAATTTTTATATAATAATAGAATAAGTTTTATGTGGTTTTTATTTTACTGTTAATTCAGCATTCTGTCAAGGTGAAAAAAAAAAGGAAAGTCAATCATTATTTTAAAGGTAAAATTGGTAATTTTTACAAAACTATAAAGGAGCCATTTCTAAAAAACGAATTACATTTAAAAAAAGAATAAAAATTATCACTTTGTGGAAAATGATAATTAGTGTTAAGAAAATCGGGCACCTCTGAAACGAAAGAGGCATGGCCTGAAAAAGGAGATGACAGCATGGATGAGCAAAAGAAAACTTATTATATAGATGTTGGTACAGGGCATATAACGCAAAATGCAAGAAGTTCAACCTGGAGCTATAAAATTCAAGCAACCGATGATGAAATTACCGAGCTGCGTCAATTATTTGATCAAAACTATTCTACTGAATGGGATGCTTTTGTCCGCGCTCATATTCCCTTTGTCGAATATCACCATGATCGTGAAAATCACCAGTATGACAGCACGATTCAACAAGTATATGGAATTATTTATAAGCTTGGAGATGAAGAAGCAAAGAATCATATTGGGAATATGAATATTTTACCAAAAGATGAATAACAAAAGGAAATCCTTATCCGCATAAAGATAAGGATTTTTTGTTTTAAGATAATTGATTATAATGGAAGAATCAATGGATATAGGCGGTAATGAAATGATAGAGTTTATTGATCAAAATGGGAATAAAGTTGAGTTATCTTTTTCCAAAAAAAGCTTTCCCGACGAGGCGAAGCATGTGCTGGTCATTTGTCAATATAAAGATTCCTGGTTATTAACCTGTCACAAAAGACGTGGTCTCGAATTTCCGGGAGGTAAAAGAGAGGAAGGAGAAACACTTGAAGAAGCAGCACGTCGAGAGGTTCTTGAAGAAACAGGGGCCCATCTAGGGGAGGTTAAGAGAATCGGGGAATATAGGGTAATCGACCCAAAAGGTCCTTTTGTAAAGGCTATTTTTTGGGGAATTGTAAGCACGTTAAACAAAACGAATACCTATTACGAAACCAATGGCCCTGTTCTTGTAAAAGGGGATCTTTTACAGCTCAGGTTTGGTGATGAATACAGCTTTATTATGAAAGATCGAGTCGTGGAAGAATGCCTTCAAGTTCAAAATAGAAAAGAATAGCGGCATTGGAAGTGAAGACTGCTATTCTTTTATTTTTAAAAAAATTTTGAATTTTCCCTAATAACTGAATTGACAAAAAAACTAGTTTATGAGAATATAATTCTGTGAATCCGCTTTCAATTATTTAATTCTTCAAAAACAATAGAATATTTTTACGGTTGATTGTATTGGGAGAGAGTAACGAATGTTGCCGCCGAAGGAGCAAATTCCATAAAAGCCTTGGAATAAATCTCTCAGGTAATAAGGACCAATACATGACGTAGCTCTGGAGAGTGCATATTTCTTTATATGCCACCAAAGGGGATCTGCTTTTTTGGCAGGAAACTTTCAGGTAAAAGGACAGAGAAGGTAGAAATAGTGCCTTCATCTGTCCTTTTTTTGTTGTGAAAAAGGAGGCAAAGGAAATAGGTGGACTTACTGGAAAATTATGAGGGTGTATTCACGGTTTGAAAAAAAATTAGGAAAAGAGGGGAATCAATGCAAGAACAAAAATTAGATAGAGGTTTAAAGAACAGGCACGTTCAGCTAATCGCCATTGGCGGAGCAATAGGAACGGGGTTATTTCTTGGGGCAGGAAAATCTATTCATTTGGCAGGACCTTCGATTTTATTTGCTTATATGATTACAGGTGTCATTTGCTTTTTAATTATGCGTGCACTTGGCGAACTACTCTTAACCAATTTGAACTATCATTCATTTGTTGACTTTGTGAGAGACTATTTAGGTAATATGGCAGCCTTTATCACCGGTTGGACCTACTGGTTTTGCTGGATCTCCATTGCCATGGCTGACTTAACAGCGGTTGGTCTTTATACCCAATATTGGTTTCCTAATGTACCACAGTGGATGCCAGGATTAATTGCCCTTGTTATTCTGTTAGTTATGAACCTTACAACTGTTAAACTTTTTGGTGAAATGGAATTTTGGTTTGCATTAATCAAAGTAATTGCCATCTTGGCTCTAATCTTCATCGGTCTTGTCATGATTATTAAAGGCTTTTCTACTAATTCCGGGCCGTCCAGTTTCAAGAACTTGTGGAGCCATGGCGGCATGTTTCCAAATGGAATAAATGGGTTTATTCTCTCATTCCAAATGGTCGTGTTTGCCTTTACAGGGATTGAACTTGTTGGCCTTACAGCGGGCGAAACGAAAGATCCGGAAAAAGTTATCCCAAAAGCAATCAATAATATCCCAATCCGTGTTTTTATTTTCTACCTTGGCGCACTATTTGTTATTATGAGTATTTATCCTTGGAATGCCATAAATCCGGCGAAAAGCCCATTTGTCCAAGTCTTCGTAGCGGTTGGTATCGCAGCTGCTGCCGGTATCGTTAATTTTGTCGTGCTTACATCCGCGGCTTCAGCATGTAACAGCGCTGTCTTTAGCACAAGCCGGATGGTTTACTCACTGGCAAAGGATAAAAATGCACCTGTACCATTCGCAAAACTTACTTCACGAAAAATACCTTCAAACGCATTATTCTTTTCAACTGTTGTCATTCTCATAGCCGTAATTTTAAACTATATCATGCCGGAAGGAGTATTTACGCTAATTACAAGTATTTCTACGGTATGTTTCATCTTTATTTGGGGAATTACCGTCATCAGTCATTTAAAATACCGTAAAGTAAGACCTGATTTGGCAAAAGTAAATAAATTTAAGTTGCCGTTTTATCCCGTTTCCAATTACTTAATCCTTGCTTTTCTTGCATTCGTTCTTGTTGTCCTTGGGTTAGCGGAAGATACTCGTGTTGCCTTGTTCGTAACTCCTGTTTGGTTTATTATGCTAATTGCTATTTATAAGGTACGGAATCTAAAGGAAAATCATGCAGATCCAGTGAATCAGGAAAAGATTGCAGAAAATTAACAGCAAACGATAAAAGATCTTAATTACCTTTTGTTGTTATCGCTTTCAAAAATTATATAAAAAAAGCTTGACGTGAATTATGTTAGCGATTATTCTGAAAATAATAATAAATAGAGCGGATGACGGTTGTGGGAGAGTGCAATTTAACACGCCACCGAAGGAGCAAGTTCCAAAAAGACCCTTGGAATAAATCTCTCAGGTAGATGGAACCATAACTGGACGCAACTCTGGAGAGCGCATAATTAATATGCCACCAAAGGGGAAGGTTCTTTTCGTAAAAGGAACTAAACTCTCAGGTAAAAGGACAGAGAAGGGTAGAGCAATCTTTATGCTACCCTTTTCTGTCCTTTTTTGCGTGCAAAAAAGTGAGTGTTTCTATCAGTTTACTTGGAAATAAAAATCTTCAGTGATAAGCAAGATAAATTCCATGTTTGAAACATCAAAGGGTAGTTGAACCATTAAAAGGAGGACTAGAAATGGGATTACAACAAAATGATTCAACTATTTTTGAAGCAATTAAGAAAGAGCAGGAACGCCAGCATCAAACATTGGAGTTAATCGCTTCTGAAAACTTTGTAAGCCAAGATGTATTAGAAGCAATGGGAAGTGTGATGACGAATAAATATGCTGAAGGCTATCCAGGAAAGCGTTACTATGGTGGATGTGAATTTGTTGATATAGCAGAAAATACAGCGATTGATCGCCTAACAAAGCTATTTGGCGCAAAATATGCAAATGTTCAGCCACACTCAGGTGCACAAGCAAATTTTGCAGTATTCTACGCATTGTTGCAGCCTGGTGACAAGGTCATGGGGATGAACCTTTCACATGGCGGGCACTTAACTCATGGGAGCCCTGTCAGCGTTTCAGGAAAATGGTTTGAAATCGTCTCCTATGGTGTGAGAGAGGACACTCAATTGATTGACTATGATGAACTAGAAGAGATTGCAAAAAGGGAAAAACCAAAATTGATCATTGCGGGGGCAAGTGCTTACCCTAGAGTAATTGATTTTGCACGCTTTAGACAAATTGCTGATCAAGTTGGTGCAAAATTCATGGTGGACATGGCACATATTGCAGGACTTGTTGCAGCTGGTCTTCATCCATCACCAGTTCCATTTGCCGATGTTGTAACAAGCACTACGCATAAAACGCTCCGAGGTCCGCGCGGCGGAATAATTTTAACCAACGATGAAGACATCGTAAAGGTCATTAATAAATCAGTGTTCCCAGGGATACAAGGCGGTCCGCTCATGCACATAATTGCGGCCAAGGCCGTTGCTTTCAATGAAGCACTGCAGCCAAGCTTTAAGGAATATGCAAAACAGGTCATTGAAAATGCAGCAACACTTGGCGAAACATTAAAAAATGAAGGTGCTGCCCTTGTTTCTGGGGGAACGGATAATCATATCGTTCTTTTAGATTTACGTCCGTGGAATTTAACCGGAAAAGTAGCAGAAAAATTATTAGAAGAAGCGGGCATTACCGTAAATAAAAATACGATTCCATTTGACCCGGAAAAGCCGTTTGTTACGAGTGGGATCCGGATGGGAACAGCAGCTCTGACAACACGCGGAATGAAGCAGGAAGAAATGGTGGAAATCGGGAAAGTCATTGCCGCTGTTCTGAAGAGTAAAGGGGACAAAGTCGTGCTTGAGAAAGCAAAGGAAACAACAAAAACGATTTGTGGAGCCTATCCGTTATTTCAACAAGCTGTAACAGTGTAAGAAAGGGGAAAATTGGGATGGAATTTCAGAGTTGTTTTGACATTATCGGTCCGATAATGGTTGGACCATCAAGTTCTCATACAGCTGGAGTCGTATCAATCGGAAAGTTTATCTACGAATTGTTAGGCGATTGTCCACAAGAAGCAAATATTGTATTTTATGATTCATTTGCCGAAACCTATCAAGGTCATGGAACAGATAAGGCACTTCTCGGAGGATTACTTGGGATGGATACTGATGATTCACGCATTAAAAATTCATTGGAATGGGCTAAGGAATCTGGCATGCAGTACCAATTTGAATTTGCGGAAAGTTGTGAGTATTACGATCATCCAAATATAACAATTGTAACAGCAAAGTGCGGCGATTATGTTGTTAAAGTTGGCGGAGTATCACTCGGCGGCGGCTTATCCAAGATTTTTATGATTGACGACGAGATGGTTCATATACGTTTGAGTGCAGGAGAAGATTTTACAGCCCTTGCTCGTCATTATCAACCAATTAGGAAAGAACTTATGGAGGCAATATGATGGATATTCAGTCCATGAGAGAGCTGATCGAAGCTTGTGAAAGAGAGCAAAAAACAATTGGCGAAATGATGTTGAAGATAGAAGCAGAAAAAACAGGTAGAGACAAAGAAGTCATTATTGCCATGATGGAAGAGCGTTTGCTCAAAATGAAAGAAGCTGTCGACAGCGGTATCAAAGATGACTCCGCTGCACCAAGTGGAATTTCCGGTGGTGATGCCGTGAAAATGTATGAATACATGAGTCAAGGAAAGGCTCTGTCAGGAAATTATATAAGTAATGCAATGGCCTTTTCATTGGCAACCTCTGAAGGTAATGCCCGGATGGGGGTCATAGTAGCAACGCCAACTGCCGGAGCAGCCGGCATTTTACCTGGAGTTTTGTTTTCACTTCATAAAAATGATGGTACGCCTTTTAAAGATTTAGTTATGGGCTTGTTTACTGCAAGTATGCTCGGGTTAGTCATTGCAAACCGTTCCTTTATTTCTGGAGCAGCAGGAGGGTGTCAGGCTGAAGTAGGATCGGCAACAGCCATGGCTGCCGGAACAATCGTTGAGCTAAAAGGAGGCACACCACAACAAGCCGTGAATGCCACTGCCATTGCCATGAAATCACTTTTAGGTTTGGTTTGTGACCCGGTGGCAGGCCTTGTTGAAGTGCCATGCATTAAACGAAATGTGATTGGGACTTCCATTGCGTTTTCAGCAGCCGATATGGCCCTTGCCGGGATTGAAAGCCGGATTCCTTGTGATGAAGTCATTGAAGCGATGTATAGGGTTGGGAAAGATATGCCTAGGACACTTCGGGAAACAGCTCTTGGAGGACTGGCAACGACGGAAACAGGTAAACAGGTAAAGGAACGGCTTTTTTGCAGGAAATTATAGGAGGTATAACAATGGGGATTGATACAGCATTAAAACAAACACCACTTTTTGAAACTTATGGTAAGCATGGTGCGAAGGTTATTGACTTTGGCGGCTGGGCACTTCCGGTACAGTTTTCCAGTATTTTAGATGAGCATGAGGCGGTCCGAATAAAGGCAGGACTTTTTGATGTCTCACATATGGGTGAAGTGCTCGTTGAAGGAAAAGATGCAGAGAGTTACATTAACTACTTGGTTACAAACGATGTAACCAAGCTTAGCATCAATCAAGCACAATATACCGCAATGTGCTACCCAGACGGCGGAACGGTCGATGATTTATTAGTATATAAATTAGACAATGAAAAATATTTACTCGTCATTAATGCGGCTAACATCGAGAAAGATTTTGACTGGATGAAGCAACAGGCAAAAGGGGAGATGACGCTCCAAAATATTTCGAATGAAATCGCTCAGCTTGCCATCCAAGGTCCAAAGGCTGAAAGTATCGTTCAAAAATTAACTGACATCAATTTATCAGAAATTGGCGCATTTAAATTTGCTCAACATGTCAATCTAGACGGGGTAACAGATGTACTTGTATCTCGCACGGGTTATACAGGAGAAGATGGTTTTGAACTATATTTAGCTGCTGATCAAGCGGAAACCCTTTGGGAAAAGCTTTTAGATGCAGGAAGTGAGGACGGCTTAAAGCCATGTGGACTTGGAGCACGTGACACACTTCGATTAGAAGCACGTTTGGCACTTTATGGTCAAGAACTGTTAAGTGATATCAGTCCGCTTGAAGCAGGAATTGGCTTTGCCGTAAAACTGAAAAAAGAATCCGATTTTATTGGGAAGGCTGCACTTATCGCCCAAAAAGAAGCCGGTTTAAAACGAAAGCTTGTAGGGATTGAAGTAACTGGACGAGGGATCCCGCGTCACGGTTATAAGGTAGTTTCAGAAGCTGGAGAGGAAATCGGTGTTGTTACATCTGGAACCCAATCACCATCTTTAAAGAAAAGCATTGGACTTGTTTTAATTTCTGCGGAACATGCTGAAGTGGGGACACCATTAAAAGTGGAAATCCGTAAGAAGCTGATTGATGCCGTTGTTGTGAAAACACCATTTTATAAAAGAGGTTAATAGAGTAATAAAGATACTCTGGCAGACTCTCAAACTGGGGTCAGGCATAAAGGCTGATTAAACAAACATACTTAAAAATGATTTTTAAACTTATTAAATTCTAATTAACAGTTGAAGGGACGAAAATATTATGACACAAGCAATTGCAACTTTACTATATAGCAAGGAACATGAGTGGGTTTTAAAGTTAGACGGAAATCGAGTACGAATCGGGATTTCTGATTATGCACAAAAACAGTTGGGAGATATTGTATTTGTGGAAAATCCGCAAGTGGATGATGAAGTAACAGCGGATGAATCAATGGGAACAATCGAATCGGTTAAAGCCGTTTCTGAAATTTTCGCTCCAGTTTCGGGTACTGTAGTCCGGATCAACGAAGAGTTAGAAGATGCTCCTCAGACAATTAACGAACATCCATTCAGTAAAGGCTGGTTGGTAGAAGTGGAAATGTCGGTTCCAGAAGAGCTTGAATCCCTTTTAAATGAAGATGAGTACAAAGCATTTATCAATGAAGAAGGAGAGGAATAAGATGGCGAATACTTATAGATATCTCCCTGATACGGAACAAGATAAAAAGGAAATGCTCGATTTCTTAGGAATGTCTTCAATTGAAGAATTATTTGAAGATATTCCATCTGAACTTCGTTTAAAAGGTGAATTAACAATTCCAGAAGCGGATCCAGAACCTATTTTAATGAAAAAAATGAACCAACTTGCTGCAAGTAATTTAAATGCAAATCAATATCCAACTTTTCTAGGCGCGGGTACATATGATCATTACATTCCAAGTGTTGTTGATCATATGATTTCACGTTCAGAATTTTATACTGCTTATACACCATATCAACCAGAAATCAGCCAAGGGGAATTACAAGCAATTTTTGAATTCCAAACGATGGTTTGTGAGTTGACCGGAATGGATGTGGCCAACTCCTCCATGTACGATGGCTTTACATCACTTGCAGAAGCGGCCTCACTTGCTATTGCTTCTACAAGACGTTCAAAAGTAGTGATTTCAAAAGCTGTTCATCCTGAATCACGTGCAATTTTAAACACTGTTGCAAAGGGTCAAGAATATTCAGTTGAAGAAGTAAGTCTTGCTACAGATGTAACAGACTTAGAACAACTTAAAGCACAAGTAGATAAAGACACGGCTGCTGTTATTGTTCAATATCCAAACTTCTTTGGTTCTATTGAAGATTTGACAGCAATTAAGAATATCGCTGATGAAGTTGGTGCTCTTTTCATCGTAAGTTCAAACCCACTAGCATTAGCTCTATTACAATCACCTGGTAAACTTGGAGCAGATATTGTTGTCGGAGATATGCAGCCACTTGGTGTTCCAATGTCCTTTGGCGGCCCGCACTGCGGATATTTTGCAGTTAAACAAAAATATATGCGTAAAATTCCAGGACGTATTGTAGGGCAAACTCATGACGAACAAGGAAGACGAGGATTTGTATTAACCTTGCAAGCTCGCGAGCAGCATATTCGCCGCGATAAAGCGACTTCTAATATTTGTTCAAACCAAGCACTAAATGCTCTTGCCTCTTCTATTTGGATGTCAGCATTAGGAAAGAATGGTGTTCGTGAAATGGCACAGCAAAATATTGAGAAAGCTGACTACATGGCAAAGTCTCTTCAAAACAAAGGCTTTAACGTTTTAAACAAATCAGCATTCTTCAATGAATTTGTTGTAGAACTTCCACGCCCGGTTAAAGAAGTAAACACTAAACTTCTTGAATCAGGGCTCATTGGTGGGTATGACTTAGGAATTGATTACGGATTTGACAATCAAATGCTGATTGCGGTAACAGAACAACGTTCAAAAGAAGAGATAGACAAATTTGTAGAAGCATTGGAGGCTGTTGTAAATGGTTGAATATAATGATCTAATTTTTGAAATCAGTCGTTCAGGTCGTGTAGGTTACAGCCTTCCGAAAAGTGATGTTGAAAGTGTTGATTTACAAGATAAATTTCCAAAACATTTAATTCGTGATGAAGCAGCAGAACTACCTGAAGTATCTGAGCTTCAACTTGTTCGTCACTATACTGCACTTTCAAATAAAAACCATGGGATTGATAATGGATTCTATCCTCTTGGATCTTGTACGATGAAATATAATCCGAAAATTAACGAAGATGTGGCACGACTAACAGGGTTAAGCCGTATTCACCCATATCAACCAAGCGAAACTGTACAAGGTGCATTAGAGCTTTTATATAATCTACAAGAAGAGTTAGCTGTAATCACTGGTATGGATGCAGTAACATTACAACCTTCTGCAGGTGCTCAAGGTGAATGGACTGGATTAATGATGGTTAAAGCTTACCATGAGCAAAAAGGTGAAGTTAGAAAGAAAGTTCTTGTTCCAGACTCCGCTCATGGCACAAATCCTGCTAGTGCGAGCGTTGCAGGATTTAAGACAGTAACGATTCCATCAAACGAAAATGGATTAGTTAACTTAGATGAATTAAAGAAACATGTTGATAGTGATACCGCTGCATTAATGTTAACAAACCCTAATACACTTGGTTTATTTGAACAAGAAATCGCAGAAATTGCTGCTGTAGTTCATGAAGCAGGCGGATTACTATACTATGATGGTGCGAATGCCAATGCGATTTTAGGAAAAACAACTCCAGGATCAATGGGCTTCGATATCGTGCATTTAAATCTTCACAAAACATTTACGGGTCCACACGGTGGTGGAGGTCCTGGTGCAGGTCCTGTTGGTGTTAAGGAATTCCTTCTTCCTTATTTACCTGTACCACGCGTTGAAAAAGACGGTGATAAATTTGTGTTGAATTCAAATTATCCATTATCTATTGGTCGTGTAAAAGGCTATCATGGAAACTTTGGAATTTTGGTTCGTGCATACACTTATATTCGTACATTGGGATCAATAGGATTGCGTGAAGTTTCTGAAGGGGCTGTCCTTCATGCGAACTATCTTCGTAAAAGACTTGAGCCTTATTTTGATGCACCATATTCACAAATTTGCAAGCATGAATTTGTATTATCCGGTTCAAGACAGAAGAAGCTGGGGGTCAGAACACTTGACATGGCCAAACGTCTGCTTGATTTTGGATATCATCCGCCAACCATCTACTTCCCGCTAAATGTTGAGGAGTGTTTGATGATTGAACCAACAGAAACAGAGTCAAAGGAAACAATGGATGCATTTGCGGATGTGATGATTCAAATTGCCAAAGAGGTAGAAGAAAACCCAGGTATCGTATTAGATGCACCACATACAACGGTGATTGGCCGATTGGATGAAGTACAGGCAGCGAGACAACCAATTTTACGTTATAAAAAAGAGGAATCGGCAGTAAAAGAAAAAGAACCTGTAAACGTATAAAGAAATCTTCCATCTGTGCGGGGATACCTCCGCACAGATAATTTTCACGTTTAGCAGATTATATGTTCCGTTCATAGGAGTGAATAAGATGGCAACTGAGTATGTACGTAAACCAGAATGGCTCAAGATAAAATTAAATACGAATGATCAGTATACTGGCTTAAAATCGATGATGCGTGAAAAAAGGCTTCATACAGTCTGTGAAGAAGCAAAATGTCCGAACATTCATGAATGCTGGGCATCGCGAAAAACGGCAACCTTTATGATTTTAGGAAGTGTATGCACACGTGCCTGCCGATTCTGTGCCGTTCAAACAGGGCTTCCGACAGAACTTGATTGGGAAGAGCCAGAGCGCGTGGCAGAATCAGTGGAGCTGATGGGATTAAAACATGTTGTGATTACCGCGGTTGCACGTGATGATTTAAAAGATGGAGGAGCCGGGGTTTTTGCTGAAACGGTAAGAGCTGTAAGGCGACGTAATCCATTTTGCAGCATTGAAGTCCTACCATCTGATATGAATGGTAAATATGAAAATTTAAAAACCTTAATGGATGCAAAGCCGGATATTTTAAATCACAATATTGAGACAGTGAAACGTTTATCACCAAAAATTCGTGCCAGGGCTACATACGAGCGATCCCTTGAATTTTTACGGCGCGCAAAAGAAATGAATCCTGCTATTCCAACAAAATCAAGCATTATGATCGGACTTGGAGAAACGAAAGAGGAAATTATCGAAACAATGGATGATCTTCGCGCGAATAATGTGGACATTATGACTATTGGACAGTATTTGCAGCCTACTAAACAACATTTAAAAGTACAAAAATACTGGAGTCCGCAAGAATTTGAAGAACTAAAAGTAATCGCCATGTCAAAAGGTTTTAGTCATTGCGAAGCGGGTCCGCTCGTTCGCTCCTCCTATCATGCAGATGAACAGGTCAATGCAGCAAAAGCGAATGTGCGATAAGGGCAAATAGGAGAAAAGGAGGGGCATCCTATGAAGTTAAAAGTAACAGTAGCGGCGATAGACAAACTTAAAGAGATGATTGAGACGGAAGGAAAAATTCCCCGGATTGATGCGGATGTAACTGGGGGCTGCGGGATGTCTGTTAAGTTTTCAATTGTTTTTGATGAACCGCGTCGAAACGATTTATGCATTGAGATGGATGGGATACAAATTCGGCTGGATCATTTTACTAAACGCTATTTAGATGAAGAAACAGAAATTGATTATCAAGTTGAACAGGGGTTTCTAGTTGGAGACAGCTTTACCTCAAGTGCTTGCGCAATTGAAATCGATTAATGGGATTCTGAATGTGCCTTAAAATGCAAGGAGCATCCCCTGATTTTTATTACTTATAATCAAAGTTTTCCGGTAGGTATTATAGGTGTTGTTATGGTGGAAAGGAGAAACGAAAATGACAAAAGAATATGATGTTGTTATTATCGGCGGCGGGCCTGGAGGATACGTGGCTGCCATTCGTGCATCTCAATTAGGTTTAAAAGCAGCGGTTGTTGAAAAAGGGAAAATCGGTGGAACATGCCTTCATGCTGGGTGTATCCCAACCAAAGCCTTATTAAGAAGTGCAGAATTATATTCTCAAACAAAAAATGCAGAGCGGTTTGGGGTAATTACCCCTGAAATTGGACTTGATTTTTCAAAAGTACAAGCTCGGAAAGAAGAAATCCAGGAACGTCTTTTTAAGGGGATCCAACATCTAATGCAAAAAGGAAAAATCGATGTTTATGATGGAAAAGGCAGTATCTTGGAGTCAAAAGATGTTTTAGTTGAATTGAACAATGAGGGCGGAGAAATCATTATTAGTCCGCGGAATATTTTAATTGCGACAGGTTCCCGGCCTAGAACATTCTATGGCTTAGAAGCAGATGAAAAGTATGTGATGACATCAGATGAAGCTCTGGAAATGGAAACACTTCCAAATTCCATCATTATTGTTGGCGGTGGGGTGATTGGAATTGAATGGGCATCGATGCTAGTGGACTTCGGTACACAGGTTACTGTGCTTGAATATGCTGATCGTATTTTACCGACAGAAGATAAAGATGTTTCAAAGGAAATCCAGCGTTTACTAAAGAAAAAAGGCGTAAAAATCGTCACAGGGGCAAAAGTTCTCCCAGAAACGCTTGAAAAAGGTGATGGTGTTTCGATAAAGGCAGAGCATAAAGGGAAAGAAACATCATTTTCTGCAGATAAACTTTTAGTATCCGTAGGGAGATTGCCAAACACAGAAGGAATTGGACTTGAAAAAACGGCCATTGAAATGAATGGAATCTTTATTAAAACAAATGATTCCTATCAAACAAAAGAACCGAACATATACGCAATTGGTGATGTTATTGGAGGCTTGCAGCTTGCTCATGTCGCTTCACATGAAGGAATCATTGCTATTGAACATATAGCTGGAGAAAGTCCAAATGCACTTGACCCAACTCTTGTTTCAAAATGTGTATACTGCAGTCCTGAAGTAGCCAGTGTTGGACTAACAGAAGATGAAGCAAAGGAAAAAGGATTTCAAGTAAAAACCGGTAAATTCTCATTTCGTGCAATCGGTAAGGCACTCGTTTTTGGTGAATCAGACGGATTTGTCAAACTTGTTGTTGAAGAAGGAACAAATAAACTGTTAGGAGCTCATATGGTGGGGCCTCATGTAACAGATATGATCACCGAGTTTGGTCTTGCCCGTGTATTAAATGCAACTGCAATGGATATTGCCCATACAATCCATCCACATCCTACATTAGCCGAAGCAATCGGTGAAGCAGCACTAGCTGTAGATGGAAAGGCAATTCATGCATAAAGGATGGTGGAAGCGGAAATGATCACAAAGTTAAAGCTAAATCGCGCGGTACTATTAATTTCTTGTCCAGAAAAGCTAGGTATTATCTCAACCGTAACGAATTTTTTATTAGAACACAAAGCAAATATTGTCCATTTTGATCAACATACAACAGACCCGCACTCTGGTATATTTTTCATGCGGATTGAGTTTGATTTGGAAGAATTAGATTCTTCATTTGAAAAACTTGAACAAGATCTTCATATGATGGGGGAGGAGCATTCTTTAGATTGGCAGTTAAGCACGAATAAAAAAAGGAAGCGAATGGCTATCTTTGTTTCCAAAGCAGATCATTGTCTCACCGAGCTTCTTTGGCGGTGGAAGTCAAAGGAAATCCCGGTGGACATCCCTTTGGTAATCAGTAATCATCCCAATTTAAAAGAGGAAGTTGAAAGTTATGGCATCCCTTTTTATCATATTCCAATGTCTCATGAAACAAAAGAAGAGGCCGAACATAAAGCATTAGAACTATTAGATGGGAAGGTAGACTTCATTGTATTGGCAAGATATATGCAAATTCTTTCACCGAATTTTATTTCTCATTTCCCGAATCAAATCATTAATATCCATCACTCTTTCTTACCGGCATTTGTTGGTGCCAATCCCTATGTGAGAGCATTTAACAGAGGTGTGAAGTTAATCGGCGCAACTGCCCACTATGTAACGAACGATCTTGATGAAGGACCAATCATCGAACAAGATGTACAGCGTATTAATCATCGTTTTACAGTTGAGGATCTAAAGACGGCCGGGCGCCATGTGGAAAAAAGGGTTCTTGCTGAAGCGGTTTCCTGGCATGTTGAAGATAAAGTACTTGTTCATGGAAATAAAACGATTGTATTTGCATGAGAGGCATGAAAAAACTAAAAGAATAGCGATATTTTTCGCTATTCTTTAATCAGTTTTTTCTCAATATAGTCTACTAACTGGTACATAATGGTTGCTAGGACAGCAACAACAAGGAGTGACAGCATCACTAATGTAAAATTAAACACCTGGAAGCCGTAAATAATTAAATACCCCAATCCTTTAGCTGATACAAGGTATTCTCCTACAATTACCCCTACCCATGATAATCCGACATTTACCTTTAAGGTTGAGATAATCGTTGGAAAACTGGCCGGCAGAATCGCTTCCTTAAAGCATTGAAAACGAGTGGCACCAAATGTTTGCAGAACTTTTATATAGTTCGGATCAACTTCACGAAAGGATGTATAAATTACGATGGTTGTCACTATAA
This sequence comes from Neobacillus cucumis, assembly GCF_016107705.1. Next base: position 963,235 of record NZ_JAEHGC010000001.1, on the reverse strand, counting down.
CAGATATGATGACTCCCATTGCAATAATCGAAGGATAACCCGGGCCTAAAGCAACAATTAAAATGGGACCAAGGGCAACTTTTGGTAGCGCATTTAAGATTACTAGATATGGATCGAAAATTTTTGAAATCATCGGGGACCACCATAATATTGCAGCCATAATAGTGCCTAGTAATGTCCCTAAAATAAAACCGAAAATGGTTTCAGTTAATGTGACCATCGTGTTATCAAGCAATGTTCCATCTTGAATTTTATCCCAAAATAATAACCCAATTTTGGAAGGGGAACTAAAAATGAGCGGATCAACCCAATGGAGTCTGCTTGCAACTTCCCAACCTATAAAAAATAAGAGGAAAATTAACAGCTGATAAAATCGTACCCATCTATTTTCAACCTTTAAGTAGTGCAGGTATTCCTGGTGAAGCTGTTTTACTTTATGAGGATTCAAGGGACTCCAACTCCTTCCATATCAACTCAAATAAGTTGGAATATAATTCGTGGTTACGGGCTTCAAGAGGGGATAAATTTCTTAGCTCATTTGGAATTTGAAAAGTTTGATGGAGCTCGCCAGGTCTTGCTGAAAACAAAAATACCCGATCACTCATGGCTATGGCCTCACCAATATCATGTGTAACAAGGATGGCTGTTTTGTTTAACTCTGTTAATGTGTTAGAGACTAAATCCTCTAATTTTAACTTTGTTTGATAGTCAAGTGCTGAAAAGGGTTCATCCAGCATCAATAACTTAGGCTCTGTTGCTAATGTTCGAACGAGTGCAGCACGCTGCCTCATTCCCCCAGATAATTGTTTTGGCAGTTGTTTCTCCACACCTTTTAGACCGATTTGATTTAAAAGCTGTAATGTTTTCGTTTTCGACTTTTCATTCAGCTGGTTTGATAATTTTAGTCCCAATAGGATATTTTCCTCAATTGTTTTCCAAGGAAACAGGTAATCCTGCTGAAGCATATAGCCAATTTCATTGTTGTTCGAAGATATAGGCTTATTTTCGAGAAGCACCGTCCCTTGGGTTGGTTTAAGTAACCCGGCAATAATGGACAAAAGGGTTGTTTTTCCACAGCCGCTTGGGCCGAGAAAGGAGACAAATTCCCCTTCCTCGATTTTTAACGAAACATCGGAGAGGGCCGTGGTCACGGAGTTTTTTGTCAAATAGGTATGATGGATTTCGTTAATGGTTAAGAAACTCATCGGACCGCCTCCTAAAATAGTTTTAAAAGAGCCTTGGGGTAATTATTTTTGAATGATTTTTTCTGCAACGCTTGTATTCACTAATGTTTTGTAATCAACTTGCTTTGGCAGTTCGCCGGCCTCTTTCATAATGTTTTGGAGATTATTCCATTCTTCCTCATCAAGGATGGGGTCTGTAGCAAAAGAGCCTTGATTTTTATAACGATCAACCACCATTTTAATAATTTCAAAGTCAGTATCCTGGAAGTAAGGCTGAACGGCCTTAGCGATTTCTTCTGTACTATGTGTTTTCACCCATTGTTGTGCTTTATAAATGGCTCTCGTGAATTTTTCAACTGTTGCATTATGCTCCTTCATATAGCTTTGCTTTGCCATAAAGGTGGTATAGGGAACATGACCTGATTCCGTGCCGAACGAAGCGATGATATGGCCTTTTCCCTCTTTTTCAAAGATACTGGCCGTTGGCTCAAATAATTGGACAAAATCACCAGTCCCGGAGGCGAAGGCACTGGAAATATTTGCGAAGTCAATGTTCTGAATTAAATTTAAATCTTTATGCGGATCAATTCCGTGTTTCTTTAAAACAAACTCCCCCACCATTTGAGGCATACCGCCTTTACGCTGTCCTAAGAAGGTTTTTCCTTTCAGCATATCCCATGAAAAGTTATCAATTTTTTCTCTGGAAACGAGAAATGTTCCATCTGTTTGTGTTAGTTGAGCAAAGTTTATCACCGGATCATCTGCTCCTTGGGCATAAACGTAAATGGAAGTTTCTGAACCGACAAGTGCAATATCTGTTCCACCGGACAGCAATGCCGTCATAGTTTTGTCGCCACCGAAGGTAGTCGTCAGTTTTACATCCAATCCCTCAGCTTTGAAAAATCCTTTTTCTAGGGCAACATATTCAGGGGCATAAAAAATCGACCGGGTTACTTCAGCTAACCGAACTTTTTCCAGTTTTTTAGTCTTCGTAGTATCATTATTACAGGCTGCAAGTGAGAACATAAGAATAGCAATAAGAAGCGTTGAGAAACTGAATTTTAGCCATTTTTTCATGTTAAACCTCCTAATCTTCAAAAATCTGGGCTGCTTTTGCCTACGATATCGTATGAAAAGGGAAAAAATGTGTGAATGCCCAGTTACAATATTTTTTAATAAAAGGCTGTGTTAAAGAGCATTGTTAATTTTTTAACCCTGTTTATTGGAGCGGAAATAAACAGACAAGTTTAGCATAGTCAAATAAAAAGGGAGTGGTTAGGGTGAATGCAGATACAGGAAAAATCATTGAAATGGATCGGTTTCCCTCCCCAAATCCGAATGTTGAGCTAAAGCTGGTTACCTACCTTTCAAATGGATTAAAGGTGAAAGGATTGCTGGCAGAGCCGAAATTTGAAAAAACAAATGAGGGATTTTTATATTTACGCGGTGGGATTAAAAATGTTGGAAAAGTTAGACCAGCTAGAATTGCTCAGTTTGCAGCCGAAGGGTTTATTGTTTTTGCACCATTTTACCGGGGAAATCAGGGTGGAGAAGGGAATGAGGATTTTGCAGGTGAGGACAGGGAGGATGCTTTTTCGGCCTTTTTGCTGCTAAAATCCCTTCTACAGGTTCAGCATATTCATATTTTTGGTTTTTCACGAGGCGGGGTAATGGCGCTCTTAACAGGAATTCAATTTCCAGAGGCAGCATCCCTTGTTACATGGGGAGGAGTAAGTGATATGGCCTTGACCTATTATGAGCGCACTGATTTGCGTAGAATGATGAAAAGGGTGATTGGCGGTACACCCGAAAAATTTCCTGAGCGATATGAGGAACGGACTCCCCTATTTAAAATCGAGGAGTTAGAAGCCCCTGTTTTAATTATCCATGGAGTGAATGATCATAATGTTTCGGTTGAACACGCATATCGTCTTGAACGGAGGCTGAAAGCTTTAAACAAACCTGTAGAGGCCTGGTATTTTGAGTCTTACACCCATTACTTTCCTCCAGGTGTAAATCGAAAAATTGTCCAAGATTTAACGAATTGGATGAAAAGGCAAATCAAAAGATGATAGAATGGAAGTAACCAATTAGCAGAGGAGTGGATCATATGGGCATGCCTCTTGAATTAAACACGATGATAGTGACAAAAGGAAACGAAAAGCGGGTAGAAGAAAATCTGTTTTATTTAGTAAAAGAAGGATACAGGCTCTATCCAATTGATATTCCTATTGAGGTTCGAAAAACGATACAAAGTGATTCTAATGGAACAGCGGTTATTCGGAAAGTGGAATGGCAGGAGAAAACGACTAAAATTACGTACCAATTAATTTCATTGAATTCAACAAATTGAGCAGGGGGCCTTAGCACTCCTGCTTTTTCTTTTATAAAAAATCGGTTCGCAGATAAAAGTGCGGTTACCGCAGATAAACCTTAATCCAGAAAAGAAAAGAGACGCCATTCATTACGAGTGGCATCTCTTTTTTCATATTATGCGATTGGTCCGCCTTTTTCTTCGATATCGCTTGCGGCAGATGAAAACTTTTTGAAGTTTTGACGGAATTGTTCAGCTAATTCTTTTGCTTTCAGTTCATATGCATGTGCGTCTGACCATGTTTTGTTCGGCTGAAGCACCTCGTCTGGAACTCCTGCAATGTGAAGCGGGATATGCAGACCAAAGATTTTATCCTGAACAGTTTCAACATGATTTAATTCACCTTCAAGAGCTGCCTGAACCATTGCTCTTGTATAGGAAAGCTTCATTCTGTTGCCAACACCGTATTCTCCACCAGTCCAGCCTGTGTTTACAAGGAAAACATTTGCACCGTGTTCAAGGATTTTCTCTCCAAGCATTTCTGCATAACGTTTTGCAGGCAGCGGCAGGAATGGCGCCCCAAAGCAAGTTGAGAATGTAGCCTGTGGTGAAGTGATTCCACGTTCTGTACCGGCAAGCTTCGATGTATAACCGCTCAAGAAGTGGTACATTGCTTGTTCCTTTGTTAATTTAGCGATTGGAGGCAGTACGCCGAATGCATCAGCCGTTAAAAAGACGATTGTATTTGGATGTCCAGCTATGCTTGGCTCAATAATGTTATCAATCGCTTGAATTGGATAAGCTGCACGTGTGTTTTCTGTTAATGTGTTATCATCATAATCAGGAATTCTTGTTTCAGGATTCGTAATGACATTTTCTAACACAGTTCCGAAACAAATGGCATCAAAGATTTGCGGTTCTTTCTCACGAGTAAGATTAATGGTCTTAGCATAGCAACCGCCTTCAATATTAAAAACTCCATTAGAAGACCAACCATGTTCATCATCACCAATTAATTTGCGATTTGGATCTGCTGATAATGTTGTTTTACCTGTTCCAGAAAGACCGAAGAATAAAGCAACATCACCTTCTTGGCCGACATTGGCAGAACAGTGCATGGAAAGGATATTGTTTTCAGGAAGTAAATAATTCATGACAGAGAAAATGGACTTTTTCATTTCTCCCGCATATTCTGTACCACCGATTAAGACAGTGCGGCGTTCAAAAGAAATAATAATAAATGTTTCGGATTTTGTCCCATCAACAGCCGGATTTGCTTTAAAATTTGGTGCGGAAATGACATTAAAGCCAGATTCGTGTGTTAATAACTCTTCTGCATTTGGACGAATAAATAATTGATGGGCAAATAGGTTATGCCATGCATACTCATTAACCACTTGGATTGGCAGGCGGGATTTTTTATCTGCCCCGGCGAAGCCTTTAAAAACATAAATTTCTTCTTTTGTTTTTAAATAATCAAGCACTTTATTGTAAAGGTTTGTGAATGCTTCTTCAGAAATAGGCTGATTGTTTCCCCAATCAATTTTATCCTTTGTAGATCCTTCAGCAACAATAAATTTGTCGTGAGGAGAACGTCCAGTATATTTGCCAGTTGCTACACTGATAGCACCTGATGAGGTTAAAGTTCCTTCATTACGGCTTAATACTTTCTCTACTAATTGCGGAACGGATAGTTGGATTTGAACATTTTTTTCATCTAATAATTGATTTAATTCATTAGGGATATGAAGAGAATTCATTTGGATGGGACCTTCCTTTTTAGTTTTTTTAGCAGGGACTGCATCTTGATAAAAAGTATAACACATTTAATTTATTAGTCTATACTAATTCGAAAAATATCTAACATTTTATACATTATTCATAAATTAATGCGTTTATTTAGGCAAAATGTTCATTAATATTATTTTTTACAAAAAATGATTTTTTCGCTGATATTATTGTTGGTTTATTTTTGAAAAAATTGATTGACATTCTTCGACATGGTAGGTTAAGATTTAAAATTGAACGGATACTCTCTTATCCCGAGCTGGTGGAGGGACAGGCCCAATGAAACCCAGCAACCTGCTATTTTCAGGAAAGCAGTCGACGAAAGGATATTCCTTTTTAAACTGGTCATTTTCTAAGCAAAGGTGCTAAACCTGAAGCAAGGCTAGACCTTGAACGATAAGAGTGAAAGGCGCGGAAACAGTATGCTCTTGACCTTTCCTCAAATGGAAAGGTTTTTTGTTTTGGTGCAGTAATCTTTTATTTCTACCCTTGAAAATGTACAAAGGGCTTGTTTTTCTCATAAAAAGCCCGTATTTATTTCATACTACTAAGGGAATGAGTACCGTATCAGCCCGAGGTTAAATGGAAAAGGTTTAAAAGCCAGCACAGATAACCTCATATAATAAATTTAGGAGGAATTCAGATTGTCAACAAAACGCCGTTTGTTTACTTCTGAATCAGTAACCGAAGGTCATCCTGATAAAATCTGTGACCAAATTTCTGATTCCATTTTAGATGCCATTTTAGCAAAGGATGCTAATGCACGTGTTGCAGCTGAAACTTCAGTTACAACAGGATTAGTCCTTGTTGCCGGTGAAATCACCACTTCTACTTATGTGGACATTCCAAAAATCGTTCGTGAAACCATTAAAGGGATTGGTTATAACCGTGCAAAATATGGCTTCGACTCCGAAACCTGTGCGGTATTAACCTCAATTGATGAACAATCACCTGACATTGCAATGGGGGTTGATCAGGCGCTTGAAGCCCGTGAAGGTCAAATGTCTGATGAACAAATTGAAGCAATTGGCGCAGGAGACCAAGGCTTAATGTTTGGATTTGCTTGTAATGAGACAAAAGAACTTATGCCGCTACCAATTTCACTTGCTCATAAGCTAGCACGCCGTTTAACTGAAGTTCGTAAAGAGGAGATTCTTCCATACCTACGTCCAGATGGAAAAACTCAAGTAACGGTTGAATATGATGAAAATGATAAACCAGTTCGGATTGATACGATTGTTATTTCAACTCAGCATCATCCTGAAATTGCTCTTGAGCAAATTCAGCGTAATTTAAAGGAATATGTAATTAATCCGGTTGTACCAAAAGAACTAATTGATGAAAATACTAAATATTTCATTAACCCTACTGGCCGTTTCGTTATTGGCGGACCTCAAGGAGATGCAGGTCTAACTGGTCGTAAAATTATTGTTGATACTTACGGTGGCTATGCTCGTCATGGCGGTGGTGCTTTCTCCGGTAAGGATCCTACAAAGGTTGACCGTTCTGCTGCCTATGCAGCACGTTATGTAGCAAAAAATATTGTTGCTGCAGGACTTGCTGAAAAATGTGAAGTACAGCTTGCTTATGCTATTGGTGTAGCAAGACCTGTGTCCATTTCCGTAGATACATTTGGTACAGGTAAGGTAAACGAAGAGATTTTGGTTGAATTAGTAAGTAAAAACTTTGACCTTCGCCCTGCAGGCATTATCAATATGCTTGACCTTCGCCGCCCAATTTACAAACAAACAGCAGCTTACGGACATTTCGGACGTACAGATGTTGATCTTCCTTGGGAGCGCACAGACAAAGCTGACGCCCTTCGCGAACAAGCAAATCAATAAGCATTTCCAGTAAGAGAGTTACATAACAGTGTAACTCTCTTTTTTTTTCGTCACATACATAAACGGTTAGAAGAATAGGATGTTTAAGTCACCCTAAACAGGTGAAAACTGGATAATATCTATTTTTTAATTGAAGCAGGTGAGATACGATGTGCGGATTTATTGGCTGTGTCCATGATCATCCAAAGGTTTATCGGGATGAACAAAAACAGCAATTTAAAACGATGAATGATATCATTACCCATCGTGGACCTGACGATGATGGGTTTTATCATGATGAATATGTTCAATTTGGGTTTCGCCGCTTAAGTATCATTGATATTGAGAGTGGGCACCAGCCATTAACATTTGAAAATGAGCGTTATTGGATTATTTTTAATGGTGAAGTATATAACTATGTTGAATTACGTGAAGAGCTTTTATTGGAAGGAATGGAATTTGCCACAAGTTCTGACACGGAGGTCATTGTCGCTCTTTACAGTCATTTAAAAGAGCAAGCTGTTGAAAAACTTCGTGGTATGTTTGCCTTTATTATTTGGGACAAACAGGAACAGCGGATTTTTGGGGCACGGGATCCCTTTGGCATTAAGCCATTTTTCTATTTTGAAGAGAATGGAAGAACCTTCTTTGCTTCCGAGAAAAAGAGTATTTTGCTTGCATGTAAAAATGAGGTTCTGAACTATAATGCCTTGCAGCACTATTTTACCTATCAATTTGTCCCAGAACCGGAAACCTTATCGGAAGGAATTAAAAAATTAGAGCCTGGACATTTTTTCACAAAAAGAATTGGAAATCAGATGGAAATAAAAAGGTACTGGAAAGCGAAGTTTTATCCTATTACCCGATCGGAGTCGGATCTGATAAAAGAAATTAAGGATGTACTAACTGAATCGGTAAAAATTCATATGCGCAGTGATGTTCCAGTCGGTTCCTTTCTATCAGGAGGGATTGATTCGTCTATTATTGTCTCATTAGCAAGGGAATTTCACCCGGCAATTAAGACGTTTTCAGTTGGGTTTGAACGAAATGGATTCAGTGAAATTGATGTTGCCAAGGAAACGGCAGATAAACTTGGGGTTGAAAATATTAGTTATGTGATTCCACCTGAGGAATACATGGCTGAACTCCCCAAAATTATGTGGCATATGGACGACCCTCTTGCCGACCCGGCCTGCGTTCCTCTGTATTTCGTTGCTCGTGAAGCGCGCAAGCATGTGACGGTGGTTCTCTCCGGTGAAGGAGCGGATGAGCTTTTTGGTGGATATAATATATACCGAGAACCGCAATCACTGGAGGTTTTTAATAAAGTTCCAAGAGTGGTGAAATTATTCTTAAAATGGATGGCCTCCGTTATGCCGGAAGGTACAAAAGGGAAAAGCTTTATTGAACGCGGGGTCACACCAATGGAGGAACGCTATATTGGGAATGCCAAAATGTTTACGGAAGAACAGAAGCGGGAGTTGCTGAATGTTTATCAAGAAGGTTTGAATTATACGGAGATTACTAAACCTTTTTATCAAGAATCATTTGGGTATGCCCCTGTTAACCGCATGCAGTTTATTGATATTCATACATGGCTGCGGGGAGATATTTTATTGAAGGCCGATAAAATGACGATGGCCCATTCCTTAGAGTTGCGTGTTCCCTTTTTAGACAAGTCGGTTTTTGCAGTTGCTTCCAAAATACCTGATAGTCTAAAAACATCAAATGGAACGACAAAGTATATTTTAAGAAAAGCAGTAGAGGGTATTGTACCGGATCATGTGTTAGATCGAAAAAAGCTGGGGTTTCCTGTGCCGATTCGCCATTGGCTGAAGGATGAAATGAATGAATGGGCGAAATCTACTATCCGTGAAAGCGGGACCGATCATTTAATCAATAAAAGCTATTTATTGAAGTTATTAGATGAGCATTGTCAGGGTAAAGGTGATTATAGCCGGAAAATTTGGACCGTGCTTATGTTCATGATTTGGCATCAGGTTTATATTGAAGAAAAGTACTCATTTCAACGGGAGTTTACAAGAGAGCCGGAAGTATTAAAAAACTAAGGGACATACCATCCTCCCTTAGTTTTTTGTTTGCAGTGATTTATAATACTGAGCCTTTTCTGCGTATTCCCGAATGATTCTTTCCATGTCTTTAATATCTTCAGCATTTAGTTCGCGAATGACCTTTGCCGGTCTGCCAAATGCTAATGTATTTGGCGGGATTTTTTTACCTTGCGGGACAAGACTGCCAGCACCAATAAATGCACCCTCCCCAATTTCAGCCTGATCTAAAATAATTGAACCCATTCCGATTAAGGCCTTTTTTCGAATAATGCAACTATGTAAAACGACCTGATGACCAACGGTTACTTCATCTTCTAAAATGAGCGGATTATTTGGACTCTGGTGCAGGACGGAATTGTCCTGAATGTTTACCTTATTACCAATAATGGTAGGTGCTACGTCCCCGCGAATGGATGTGTTAAACCACACTCCCGATTCTTCCCCGATGGTAACATCACCGGTGATGGTGACATAGTCAGCAATGAATGCTGAATCAGCAATTTGCGGGTATTTATTTTTAAAAGGATAAATCATTCATTTTTCCCCTTTCTAGGTGATGGTTTTATTTTACCGAAAATGAGGAAGAAATAAAAAGTATTTGAACGCCTCTCATTAAATGCATGTCATTTTTGTAACTTATGTTAAAATAATATAATAATTATGACTAGGGTTCTAATATTTTGGCTATTGTTTCGTTCTAGCGTGCAGCGCTTGCGGTTTCTAAGGAGGAAGGAAAATGTGGAAGTGGGAAGCAGAAGGGGAGGCTAAGGCGATTATTGTGATGGTTCATGGGGCAATGGAACATCATCGCCGCTATGGTTGGCTGATTGAAATGTGGAGAACATCAGGCTTTCATGTCATCATGGCCGATCTTCCCGGTCAAGGCATGACCACTAGAACCAGCAGGGGCCACATTGATTCCTTTGATGAATACATACTAGAAGTGAAGGACTGGGTCCAGGCTGCCTATCGCTACAATCTGCCTGTGTTTTTACTTGGTCACAGCATGGGCGGTTTAATTTCGATTCGGCTCATGCAGGAGGAGAGAATGAATTTAGCTGGTGTGATTCTTTCTTCACCTTGCCTTGGTCTTGTCCAAAAGCCATCCAAGTTTTTAGAGTTTCTCTCGTATGGTTTGAATCTTGTTTTCCCTTCCTTTCGAATCAATTCCGGTTTAACGGTGGAAATGGCGACAAGGAATCTGGATGTTAGGGATGCCGATGTAAATGATACTCTATATGTGACAAAGGTTTCTGTCCGGTGGTATCGTGAATTAACGACAGCGATGAAACTTGCTTTTTTGAATTTAGAGAAAACGCATGATGTACCTATCCTTGTAATGCAGGGTGGGGATGATAAAATTGTTAATAAAAAAGAGGTAAAAGATTGGTTTAACCATGCTCCATTTTCAGAAAAGAGATTTAAGGAATGGCCGAAATTGTACCATGAGATTTTTAACGAACCTGAGCGCGAAGAGGTTTTTGAATACACAAAAGACTTTGTTACCAGTCAGTTGAAAGCAATTGGATACATTGTATAAAAAAGAGGTGGAATGATGAGTTTTTCGATGATGCCAATTAATCTAATGTCAAACGTATACCGTAAAATCATTCCGGCTGTTCACCAAGAATTAGGTTATTGGAAAAAACGCGCAGAAAATATTCCAAATTCAGAGCTACGAAACCAGGCACTTGCCAGTATAGAGCATAAAACGTTTCACTGTGAAGGCGGTGCTATTCTGGCACTAACTGCCAATCAGCATTATAAAAAAGCCGTGAAGTTTATTGTAGCTTATCAAACCATCAGCGATTATTTGGACAATCTTTGTGATCGAAGTACATCTCTTGACCCGAACGATTTTGCCGCCCTTCACGAATCCATGGCTGATGCACTATCAATAGAAGCAACTAGGAAAAATTATTATCGCCTTCGTGAAGACCAGGACGATGATGATTATTTAAATGATTTGGCAGCAACATGTCGTTCGGTATTAAACGAAATGGGAAATTATGACTTAATCAAGAAATACCTTCTAGAGCTTTGCCGCTATTATTGTGATCTGCAAATTCACAAGCATGTGGTAAAAGAAGAGAGGGTACCTAGGTTGGAAAATTGGTTTAATCTTTATAAAAATCAACTTCCAGACATGGAATGGTACGAGTTTTCTGCCTGCTCTGGTTCTACACTTGGGATATTTTGCCTTATTTCCTATGCAATGCGGGAGGATTTCCAGGAGAAGGATGCGGAAAATATCCGTAAAGGTTATTTTCCTTATATACAAGGCCTGCATATTTTATTAGATTATTTTATTGATCAAGAGGAAGACATTGAGGGCGGAGATTTGAATTTTTGTTTCTATTATGAAAATCAGGAAAAGCTCTTTAAAAGGTTGAAACACTTTGTTTTAGAAGCAGACCGTCATACAGAATATCTTCCTCACAAGAAATTCCACCAGTTGATTAATCGTGGTTTGTTAGGGATTTATTTATCAGATGGTAAAGTAAGAAAACAAAAGAATGTTCGGAAATTAGCAAAGGAAATCATAAAAATCGGCGGAATCATTAGCTACTTCTTTTTTATTAATGGACTAGCTTATCGTTCTTTCCAAAAATGGGTGCCATCATTTGCTACAAGATTGATAAAGTAAAACCAGGCCTTTTCAAGCCTGGTTTTTAACGTTTTTCGATCGCCACAATAAATGGCGGATTATTTTGTTGGTTGATAAATTGATACGTTAGGACATGTGCAGACTTTTGGTCGAGTGTTTGGCAATACTCTAGAAGCGCATCACGCTCCAATGCACCTTCAGAATGACCGTGATAAATGACAAGAATAATGATTCCTTCAGGCTCCATTATGTCTAAAAGCTGCTCAATCGCTGCAATAGTCGTTCCAGGTTTTGTGACAACCGTTTTATCGCTGCCTGGTAGATATCCTAGGTTAAAAATCGCTCCTGTTATTTTTCCGTAATCAGCAGCAGGAATTTTTTGTTTAATTTTCTCGTGTCCTTCATGAAAAAGTGTTACCCGTTCGAGCATATTATGCTTGGACAGCCGTTCCTTACTTGCTCCTATGGCTTCTTCTTGGATATCAAAACCATATACTTTACCATTTTCGCCGACAAGCTCAGCTAAAAATAGGCTATCGTGTCCGTTCCCGAGTGTTGCATCAACAGCAATATCACCAGGTTTTACAGCTTTGGTTAGCAACTGTTTTGCAAAAGGAAGAATCCGCTCTAATTTCATTGGATATTCCCCTTTTGAAAAAATTTCCCCTGCCAGCTGTTTCTTCTTTTTAGCTCGGCATCAATTGCATTTAAAACTTCCCATTTATTTACACTCCACATAGGTCCAACCATTAAGTCAATTGGTCCGTCACCGGTAATGCGATGAACAATCATTTCGGGTGGTAAAATTTCTAATTGGTCGCATACTAGGCTTATATAGTTTTCTTGGGAGAGAAACTCTAGCATGCCTTTTTCATATTGTTTTACCATTGGTGTCCCTTTTAAAAGGTGAAGTAAATGGATTTTAATCCCTTGAACATCAAGTTTTGCGACCTCACGGGCAGTCTCCATCATCATTTCATTCGTTTCAAGCGGCAGGCCATTAATAATATGAGAGCAAATGCGAATCCCATGTTTTCTTAATTTGTTAACTCCCTCAACATAGCATCGAAAATCATGGGCGCGGTTAATTAACATGGCTGTCCGTTCATGAACAGTCTGTAAACCAAGCTCGACCCAAAGATAGGTTCTTTCATTTAATTCAGCCAGATATTCCACCACATCATCCGGTAGACAGTCCGGGCGGGTGGCAATCGACAGCCCCACAACCCCTTCCTGATTTAGTACCGCTTCATATTTCTCACGAAGAACCCCAACAGGTGCATGGGTATTCGTGAACGCCTGGAAATAGGCCATATATTTTCCGTCTTTCCATTTTGTATGCATTTTTTCTTTTATTTCAAGAAACTGGGTTTCTAATGTCTCGGCACGGTTTCCGGCGAAGTCCCCAGAACCTGAAGCGCTGCAAAAGGTACAGCCTCCATGAGCCACCGTACCGTCGCGGTTTGGGCAATCGAATCCGCCATCTAATGCCACTTTAAAAACCTTGTGGCCGAAATGGTGGCGAAGATGATAATTCCACGTATGGTAACGTTTATCATCTAATGCATATGGAAAAGGTTTCGTTTCAATCATTCGAAAACCTCCTAATAAAAGAATTTATAAAGAAGCACATAAAGTAAATTTTATCATGAAGTATGGGCTTATCCAAATGGATTTTATTTGCTGTTATAGGAAAAGAAATCAAGAACAAAATAAGGATTGAAGCGGTGCGCTTCAGTGTTCATAGCAATAGGAAAGGGGTTCTAAGATGGCTACTCGTGATTCAATGAGTCATTTAATTCAGCAATGTGAGGATGCTATTCGATTTGCCCAGGATCAATATCGGGAAGGCAGCCTTCAACAACATTATAATAACGATGATTATACGAATGCCTTACAAGGACTTGAACAAACCTATCAGGATGTTTGTAAAATGGCACAATTTGCAAATGGACAACAAAGGGAGCAGCTGCACAGAATGAGACTACAGCTGCAACAGATTCAAAATACAATGATTTTACAGGGGCCTTATCAAAATACACAAATTCTTGAGTAACCATTGAGGAGGAAACTTTGGTGAAAAAACGGTCGAAACAGCAAAATCCAGAACAAAAAACAAGGAATGGCATCAATAATAACGATTTGGAGTTAGGTCAGGATGTTGATTTAGTGAAACAGGCAAAAAAGAAATATGAAGAGACAGGCGGGCAACCGGTAAAATCGAAATTTCATCAAGAAAAGGAACAGTCTTCTTAATTAATTGTTCACCCTCAACAAATTGTTGGGGGTTTTTTATATGTGATTTTTCAGTCGAAATAAGGCAATGAAAAAGGATTGCGCGTTAAGTAAAAGTACACTACACTTATGTAGGGTTTCGAAATATTTATATGTAAAGGGGAATTTTCATGCCGCGTGCATTATGGCTGTTAATTATCGGGATGGCAGTGAATTCAACTGGCTCTTCTTTTTTATGGCCTTTAAATACAATCTATATTCATGATCATTTAGGAAAAAGTTTATCGATGGCAGGAGTTGTTCTCATGTTAAACTCTGGTGCAAGTGTCATTGGTAACCTAATTGGCGGTAGTTTTTTTGATAAGTATGGGGGTTATAAATCAATTTTAGCAGGTATTGGGGTTTCAGTGTTTGCTATCATTGGACTTTCGATTTGGCATGGCTGGCCAGAATATGTGATCTTTTTAACCATCATTGGACTTGGAACAGGCATTATTTTTCCTTCCATGTACGCTATGGCAGGTTCCGTATGGATTGAGGGTGGTCGAAAAGCTTTTAATGCTGTGTATGTTGCCCAAAACCTGGGTGTAGCAGTCGGGGCTGCACTTTGCGGAATTGTTGCTGATTATTCTATGCAATTAATTTTTCTAGCAAATGCTGTTATGTATATCATATTTTTCTTCATTGCAGTTTTTGGCTATAGGAATATTAATGTGAGTTCGATAAAACAAAAGAAAAAGCAAGATGAGCATATCCAAGTAAAAAACAAAAGGAATTTAAAATCATTACTTATCCTATGTTCTGGTTACTTGCTATGCTGGGTAGCCTATGTTCAATGGACAACGACGATTGCTTCATATACGCAGGAAATCCATATTTCCCTATCACAATATAGTTTATTATGGACGATAAATGGTGCGCTAATCGTTCTTGGCCAGCCACTTTTAAACAGTGTTTTAAAACGCTGGGTTACTTCGTTAAAGGTACAGATGGTGACCGGAATCATCATTTTTATTATTTCCTTTGTCGTAGCTGGTAATTCCAATGCTTTTTTTGGGTTTCTTATGGGGATGATTATTTTAACCATCGGTGAAATGTTTATTTGGCCGGCGGTCCCAACAGTGGCTTTTGCCTTATCACCTAAGGGCCGTGAAGGATTTTACCAAGGAATTGTCAATAGCACTGCCACCGGCGGCAGAATGCTTGGTCCGCTATTAGGCGGAATAATCGTCGATTTATACAGCATGTCCACATTATTTACCGTATTAATCGCGCTATTTTTGGTGGCAATCGTCACAACCCTAATCTATGACCGCGCAACGGTGACAGGCACCGTTCGTGGACAAATCTAAGGATTTGTCCGTATGGAGTGGACAAAGCGTTTTTTTAACCACTTTGTCCATTTTTATGTTTAAAAGAGAAGGAATGCGGCAATTCTGAATTTAGGCTTTTGTTATCTTGCAAATTGCCGGGAAATTTTATACAATAACCGTATATCTTTATATTGAAAGACATGGATTAGGAATAGTAATGGTTCCTGCCCGTTTAGAGAGTTGACGGCTGGTGAAAGTCAATCGGGTACATCATGAACTCGCCTAGGAGTTGCAGGCACGAAAGAAGAGTAATGTTTGCCGTTTACCGCGTTAAGGAGAATGAAGCGAGTGTTTTAACACTAATGTGGGTGGTACCGCGGGAAGATACATACAATCCTCTCGTCCCTGTTTGGGGATGAGAGGTTTTTTATTTTTAAGGAGGAAAATCTTATGAGTTTCGACCATCAACAAATCGAAAAGAAGTGGCAAAAGAAGTGGGAGGAAGAGAAGACATTCAAAACAAGCGAAGAGTATGATAAACGAAAATTCTATGCGCTTGATATGTTTCCATATCCTTCTGGTGCCGGACTTCATGTCGGACACCCTGAAGGCTATACAGCAACAGATATTCTTTCACGTACGAAACGGATGCAGGGCTATAATGTTCTTCACCCAATGGGCTGGGATGCCTTTGGTTTACCTGCCGAACAATATGCATTGGATACCGGAAATGACCCGGCAGTATTCACAGAACAGAATATTAACACGTTCCGCAGACAAATTAAATCACTAGGTTTCTCTTACGATTGGGATCGTGAAGTAAACACAACTGATCCTGAATATTATAAATGGACGCAGTGGATTTTCTTGAAACTATGGGAAAAGGGTCTTGCTTATATTGATGAAGTGGCGGTTAACTGGTGTCCGGCACTTGGAACCGTATTAGCTAATGAAGAAGTCATCGATGGAAAAAGCGAACGCGGAGGACATCCGGTAGAACGCCGTCCAATGAAGCAATGGATGTTGAAAATTACGGCCTATGCTGACCGTTTGCTTGAAGACCTTGAAGAGCTTGATTGGCCGGAAAGTTTGAAAGAAATGCAGCGCAATTGGATTGGCCGCTCTGAAGGTGCTGAAGTCACCTTCCAAATTGACGGACATGATGAAACCTTCACTGTGTTCACAACAAGACCAGATACACTATATGGAGCAACCTATGCGGTGCTTGCCCCAGAACATGCCTTTGTTGATAAAATTACAACCGCTGAGCAACGTTCAGCAGTGGATGCTTATTTAGATAAAGTAAAAACCAAAAGCGATCTTGAGCGGACAGATCTTGCAAAAGAGAAAACAGGTGTATTTACAGGTGCTTATGCCATAAATCCTGTAAATGGTGAAAAAATGCCGATCTGGATTGCTGATTATGTGTTAGTAAGCTATGGAACAGGTGCAATTATGGCGGTTCCGGCACACGATGAACGGGACTACGAATTCGCTAAACAATTCGACCTGCCTATTAAGCAAGTAGTTGCAGGCGGTGATATTGAAAAAGAAGCGTATACAGGTGACGGGGAACATATTAACTCTGAATTCTTAAATGGTTTAGATAAAACAGAAGCCATTCAAAAGATGATTGCTTGGCTTGAAGAAAAAGGAATTGGAACTAAGAAAGTAACCTTCCGTTTACGTGACTGGTTATTCAGCCGCCAACGTTACTGGGGTGAACCAATTCCAATTATCCATTGGGAAGATGGCTCAATGACCGCTGTGCCGGAAGAAGAGCTTCCGTTAATGCTTCCAAAAACAACGGAAATACGACCTTCTGGGACAGGTGAATCACCACTTGCTAATATCAATGATTGGGTAAATGTGGTTGATCCAGAAACCGGTAAAAAGGGCCGTCGGGAAACCAATACGATGCCGCAATGGGCAGGAAGCTGCTGGTATTATTTACGATATATTGATCCAAAAAATAATCAGGCACTTGCTTCTGAAGAAAAATTAAAACATTGGCTTCCGGTTGATACCTATATTGGCGGTGCGGAGCATGCGGTGCTTCACTTACTTTACGCTCGTTTTTGGCATAAGTTTTTATATGATATTGGTGTTGTGCCAACGAAGGAACCATTCCAAAAGCTATTTAATCAAGGAATGATTTTAGGCGAAAACAACGAAAAAATGAGTAAATCTAAAGGAAATGTCGTCAATCCGGATGATATCGTGGATAGCCATGGTGCTGATACACTTCGCTTATATGAAATGTTCATGGGACCTCTTGATGCCTCAATCGCATGGTCAACGAATGGCCTTGACGGTTCACGACGCTTCTTAGATCGGATTTGGCGTTTATTAGTGGAAGAGAATGGCGAGGTAAATCCGAAGATCCAGCCAAACGAGGAAGCCACTAATTTGGAAAAAATCTATCATCAAACTGTAAAAAAGGTTACAGAGGATTATGAAGGCTTGCGTTTTAATACGGCTATTTCACAAATGATGGTATTTATCAATGAAGCCTATAAATCAACGGTCCTTCCAAAGGATTATATGGAAGGCTTTGTAAAATTACTTTCTCCAGTCTGCCCGCATATTGCAGAGGAACTTTGGGAAAAGTTAGGACACAATGGTACAATTTCCTATGAAACATGGCCAGCATATGATGAAGCAAAGCTTGTCGATGAAGAAGTTGAAATTGTCATCCAAGTAAATGGCAAAGTGAAAACAAAACTAAAGGTACCAACAGATGCTAGTAAAGAAGCGTTAGAAGGTATCGCCATGGACGATGACCGGGTGAAGGAACAAATCGAAGGAAAAACTGTTCGCAAGGTCATTACGGTTCCGGGCAAGCTAGTCAATATCGTGGCAAACTAAAACAATTGAACATCCTCCAGTAAAAAAATGCTGGAGGATGTTTTATGAAGGGATGGTTAAAATGGAAGAAATTCAAATTATTACTCCAGAAGAATTAAAGTCGAAGCTTAAGCAAGGGGAAAAGCTGGAGCTTGTTGACGTAAGGGAAGATGAAGAGGTTGCTGAGGGAATGATTCCGGGTGCAAAGCATATCCGGATGGGAGATATCCCTGCCAACCTTGATTATTTCGATAAGGATAAAGAATATATCTTCATCTGCCGCTCAAGCCGCCGTAGTGAAAATGTCTGTTACTACTTGCAGGAACAAGGCTATAAAGTTCGCAATATGATTGGCGGCATGATGAATTGGACAGGTGAAACCAAATAAACGATTCCACAAGTGGAATCGTTTTTTTCTATTACTTAACATTTCCGTCGAAAATTCCTCCTCTCCAAATTTTCCCCTCTTGGTCAATGAGTACTGCTTGGGTTCTTTTTTCGCGGATAAAACTCTTTCCATCCTTATCTCCTAATAAAAGAACGGTCTTTGCCCATACATCCGCTTCAACAGCGGTGGGGGCGGTAACGGTCGCTGAAACAATTTTGCTCTCGGACGGCTGCCCGGTCCTAGGATCTATCAAATGATGCTGCCACTCCTCGTTTAACTTCCATCTTCTTTTCATGGTAGTTGAGGTAGCAACCGCACCGCTTTCAATCTGAATGGAGGAGAGCAGGTTGGAAAAATCAAATGGACTCTCAATTCCAATATTTAATGACCGCGGCAATGCTCCAAAAATGCGAATATCACCGCCGACATTAATAAAACCAAATCCTATTTCTTCTAACAATTCTGCTGCACGGTCAATCACCCAGCCCTTTGCAATTCCGCCTAAGTCAATTTTTGAAAAGAGAATGACGGATTGCTGCTCCTTGTCTAAAACAAAGGGTTTATTATTGTGAATGGCATTCGGGGAAAAGCCGGGTAATTTAAATGATTGTCCTTTAATATACTCAATTGATTTTACATACCCGCTGCTTTCAAGCGAAGTTAATACTCCCGGATTGAAAACACCGCAAGTTTCAAGAAAATAGTGTTCAGCATCTGTTAGTATCGAAAACATTTCAGAAGAAACGGTTACTTGTTTCCCTATTTGTTTATTTAATTGGGATAATTCACTATCTTCTTTAAACCGGCTGCAGGTGGACTCGATTAGTTCGAAAAGCTTATAGATCGGCATCAAATCATTCGCAAACATTTCTTGGTTAATCGAGATTTTCACCATCGTACTCATGGAGTTAAATTGATATTGATACATCAGGTACCACCCGTTGTTGTGTCAAAGCCATCATGATGCCCAAATGAATGACCGCCGCCATTAAATTGATCTTGATTTTGCTGAAAAGAATCATCACTGTTCCCTTGCCCATATTGCGATGCTTGATCATCATCAAAACTAAAATTCGAACTCGAATCAGAATCACCTGACGACTGATCCCCACTTGAATCAAGATTATTTTGCGCTTGTTGATTTGTATTTTTATTAGCCGGAGAGTTTTGACTCACTGCTGCTTGATTATTATTTCCATTGGATAGTCCGAGATAGGATACCATCCCTGCCACTAATGCCAAGCTCCCAAAGCTGACGCCCCACGAGATTCTTTGTTTTTTATCCAATTTCTTTTCCCCTTTCCTTCTTTCTGATAGTAGTTTAAAAGCTGAACCTTAAATTATTCTTAAATTTTTACAGATATTGATTTTTAAAATTCTGAAAATAAGGAAATAATGATAGGAAAAAACAAAGGGAGAGAGTAAAGTGATTCAGGTTAAACTGTTTGACCGGGAGCATGAAAAGGATTTGGAAAAGGAAATGAATCGTTTTTTAAAAGGTTTAGATGAAAAAAGTCTGCTGGATATTAAATACAATGTTGCAGCAATGACAGAGGATGAAGAGGAGGAACAAATTTATTGTTTTTCTGCGATGATTATATATAGATCCTGACAATAATTTGTCAGGATCTATCTTTTGCAGAAAGTGCGGCATTTGTACCGGCAAGCCTTCCTGTTACAAGTGCTGAGGTAATATTATATCCTCCTGTATATCCATGGATATCAAGTATTTCCCCACAAAAATATAAACCATTCATTATTTTAGAGCCCATCGTTTGCGGCTCAATTTCTTTTACAGAAACTCCGCCGCCGGTGACAAATGCTTTTTCAAGAGGCAGGGTGCCATTCACTTTAAAGGTAAATTGCTTGCAGCTTTTTGCAAAACTACGAATTTTTTCATGAGAAACAGTCCCACACTGTGCAGCAGGATCTATCTCATTGTTCTCCAGTAAAAATAGAAGGTATCGCTCTGGCAACATCCCTTTTAAGGTGTTTTTGATACTCTTCTTTGGTTCATTTTTTACCAGCTTACTAATTTCTTGAAAAAGGGCCTCCTCTTTTTTGTCAGGGAGGACATCTAGGCTCATTGTTACCTCTTTTAAATTCCACTTCTTCATCGCTTTGACAACAAATTGGCTGCAGCGTAAAACAGCTGGACCGCTTACCCCAAGATGAGTAAAAATCATATCCATTCGATGAGATATCATTGGCTTGCTTTTTGGATTTAAAACACTTAATTCAATATCCCTTAAGGAAAGTCCCTGAAGAGTTTTCTTTTGGATAAACGCTTCGCTTGAAGTGACAGGTACTTCTGTCGGGAACAACTCGGTCACTTTGTGCCCGGCTTTTTCTGCCCATGCGTATCCATCCCCAGTTGACCCGGTATGGGGAACAGATTTTCCACCTACCGCAATTACAACAGATTTTGCGGTTATTTTTTGACCATCCCTCAGTATTACGCCTGAAACCTGCCCGTTTTCATAGAGGACATCCTTTACGGCTGTATTTTTAAAAACCCGGACCTTCAGTTCTTCTAATTTTTGCAAGAGAGCATCTACAACCGATTGAGCTTTATTCGACGCTGGAAACATCCGCCCGTGATCTTCCTCTTTTAAGGCTATCCCGAGTTTTTCAAAAAAAGCAATAATATCCTCATTACTAAAAATGGAAAACGCACTATATAAAAATTTTCCATTCCCTGGAATATGTTTTATAATTTCATCAACAGGGAGGCGGTTTGTCACATTGCACCGTCCTCCCCCGGAAATAGCAAGCTTTCGGCCAAGCTTGTCTCCTTTATCAATCAAAAGTACTTTTGCACCCTTTTCACCGGCGGCTATCGCTGCCATCAGGCCTGACGGACCACCGCCAATGACTATACAATCAAATTCCATTCTCTCACCAACTTTATGTTCCTAGAAATTTTTGGTTAAACTATTGAAATGCATTGTTTTATTATAAACCTTACCATTTTTTCTGAAAAGAAAACGGAAAGTCAATATTTCAAAAAAATTTAATATGATTGTTAGTAGCGTCAAAGGGAAAACAGTTGTAAACTACTATAGTGTGCAAAAAAAGTCGAATTAACTTTGAGAAAGAACATATTTTAAAATTTTAACATGAATACTGTCTAGCTCCAGCGCCTAGCCCCTCGAGGTCGCTTCGGTCCAGCCGATGAAGTCAAAGAACGACTTCACCATCTGGACCGCAAGCAGCTGCCTTAGGCTGAACAAGGCGCTTACGCTTTTCGAAGTAGGAAGGGATTCTATGTCGTCTAAGCTTTTAAGAGGAACGTTTATATTAACCTTTGGAACGATTTTATCAAAGGTTCTTGGCTTATTCTATGTCATACCTTTTTATCAAATTGTTGGGTCTTCGGGAACAGCCCTTTATCAATACTCGTATGTTCCATATACGATTTTTATCAGTATCGCAACAGCTGGGGTCCCGCTTGCCGTTTCAAAGTTCATTTCCAAATACAATGCCCTTGAAGAATACGCTGTTGGCCGCAAGTTATTTAAATCGGGCTTAGTGATTATGCTGTCAACCGGATTTGTCTCGTTCTTAATCCTCTATTTTTCTGCCCCGCTTTTCGCAGAAATGATGTTTACGAAAAATGAGGATGTCGGCTCAAGTTTAAAGGATATCACAACGGTTATTAGGGCAGTAAGCTTTGCCTTGATCGTCGTTCCGTTTATGAGTTTAATCCGTGGATTTTTCCAAGGCCATCAATCGATGGGGCCTTCCGCCGTTTCGCAGGTAATTGAACAAATTGTCCGGATTACCTTTACACTTGCAGGTGCATATGTTGTCTTGCATTGGTTAAATGGCAGCACCGTTCAAGCGGTAAGTGTTGCAACCTTTGCTGCTTTTGTTGGAGCTATCGGAAGCCTATTGATGTTATTTTGGTATTGGTATAAAAGAAAACATTATTTGGATGAACTTCTCATCCATGATAAAGGAACCATCAATATCTCGTTAAAAGAAATTTATAAAGAAATCGTTCTTTATGCAGCCCCATTTGTATTTGTAGGAATCAACAATCCGTTATTCCAGGCGATCGATCAATTTACCTTTTACCGTGCATTAGGGGCAACGGAGTATGCTAAAAATGCCTTCTCCATTTTAAACTTTGAATCTCATAAGATTGTCATCATTCCAGTTTCACTTGCAACTGGATTTTCGTTGGCACTGGTGCCAAGTATCACGAAAGCATTCGTTGAGAAAGACCGAAGTGGATTGAATCACCAATTAAATCAAGCATTTCAGGTACTTCTTTATTTAACTTTGCCGGCAGCCATTGGACTTTCTTTACTGGCTGAGCCTGTTTATACCGTATTCTATGAGCATAAAATGCTGGGAGTGGAAGTATTAAGGGCATATGCTCCTGTGGCGATCTTGTTTTCCTTGTACTATGTAACGGCCTCCGTTTTACAAGGGATTAATGAACAACGCTTTACTGTTTTAACCTTGCTGGTAGGATTATTGATAAAATTATCATTAAATATTCCACTAATACAAAAGTGGGGTCCACAAGGGGCAGTACTGGCAACGACTCTTGGATACATGGCAGCCATTTCGATTAATTTATTCGTAATTAAAAAATTTGTAGAGTTTCAGTATCGGCTTGTCTTTCGGAGAAGCTTACTAATTTTCATTTTTGCCGGCTGCATGTGGGCAGGTTGTGAAATCGTTTATCGGTTATTGACGTTATTCCTATCACCTGCTTCTAAAGGGCAATCTCTTATTATCATTGTCATTACGGCAGCTGTGGGAGCAGCAATCTATTTTTATCTTGGTTTAAAATCAGGATTGATCAACCGGTTATTTGGGGACCGCGTTGACCGGATAAAGCAAAAGCTGCATTTAAGAGTTTAAAAACCTTCTCAAAAGGGGTGTAAGCGATGAGAATCGATAAAATGCTGGCGAATCTTGGATATGGGAGCCGTAAAGAAGTAAAACAGCTTCTGAAAAGCGGTGCCGTAAAAGTGAATGATGTTGTTGTAAAAGATGCCAAACAGCATGTGGAGCCTAATCAAGAAACCGTGTCACTAAACGGTGAAGTGATTGAATATAAAGAGTTTATTTATTTGATGATGAACAAACCGCAAGGGGTTTTATCAGCTACTGAGGATAATTCCTGTGAGACGGTTATTGACCTATTGGAGCTTGAGGATCAAGTGTATGAACCCTTTCCAGTCGGCAGACTGGATAAGGATACGGAAGGGTTGCTTTTGATTACGAATGATGGTCAGCTGGCACATCGTTTACTTTCTCCAAAAAAGCATGTCCCAAAGACTTACTTTGCGGTAATTGACCAAGAAGTGACGGAGGAAGATGTCCGTGCTTTTACAGACGGGGTCACACTTGATGATGGCTATAAAACAAAGCCCGGCGAGTTAAAAATTTTAAAATCAGGGCTTCGTTCTGATATTGAACTGACGATTACCGAAGGGAAATTTCATCAAGTTAAAAGAATGTTCGAAGCGGTTGGGAAAAAGGTCGTATACCTTCAGCGAATTTCGATGGGTCCCTTGGCTCTGGATGAGACACTCGAACTTGGAGAATATCGCGAACTAACGGAGGAAGAAATACAGTTATTGAGCGAATATCAAGTGAAATAAAAAAAGAACAATGAAAACAGCCAGTGATGGCTGTTTTTTCATTGTTTAAGCGAGAAAGGATTTTAGTATCCCAAATTCTATTGTTTTTCAAAAAAGGAATAACCGTCGATATTCTTAATCAACAGCTTTGCATTTTTTCCGTTCTGATCTGAGACCCACAAATCTGCTTTTGAGGATGCAACATCCTTTTTCCTTAACCAGGTTAATTTGTCTACTGTAGGAATATAAACAGGTTGGTAATCCCCGAGGTCTGCTGGGGGATAGGTAATCTGGGTCTGCTTCTGGTCGTTAATATTGATTGAAAATAAGGCTGGGTCTGGACGCTCAGTTGCTTCGTTTGACCATTCTGTTTCCTTCACTCTAGAAACGTAAAGTGCATTGTCATCTTTCCATCCGAATCCCAATTCGGCAAAATGCGCGGGTGTCATGCTGAGAGTATTGTAAGCTGGAAGTTCAGTGACCTTCATGTTTTTATTTTTGAAACCAAAAACAATTCTTCCGCCGCCGGCAATATAACCGATTAAATCTTTATGTAATGCCCACTGTGGATGATCCACTCCAAGGATAACCTCATCTAAGACCTCGAAATTCTTTCCATCCGAAGAAAGAACACAAACCATATTACTGTCCATTGACCAAGACGCTGTTGGCCCCACGATAAAAGAAATCCACTTGCCATCAGGAGAAAACTGAAAATCAGTTCCATCAATTGCGATAATACTGACATTGCCTTTTTTCAATTCTTTTGGGATTGTATAAAAAGGCTTTACGTGTTTAGTTAAGCTTGTAATCTTCTTTAAATTCTTTTCAAGAGTTATTTTATAAAGGACTGGATTTGTCCATCCATCAGGGCGTAATGATGCACTTGAGGAGGTAATTAAGGAACGGCCATCAGGGAACCAATTATAATCCCCGACTCCTAAAGCAATATTATAAAAATGATCAAGATCTGAGATATTTAACACGCCACCGCTTTTAAAGGCTACCAAATTTTCGACAGGTGACCATTTCGGGTTCGTGCCATTCAAGGTAATCCTTTTATGCTTTTTCGTTTCGATATTATAAACCCATATTTCTGTACTATGTTCAGGGGCCGAGCTAGCTTTTTCTTTCGTTTCGATTTGGTATAAAATCCACTTTCCATCATGCGACCATTGTGGGGCATAAGGGAAAATATCCGGTTCTTTCGTTTGTTTCTCTTTCTTGCCATTCATCATTGTCCAAAGGAAGCCATCTTTGATATAGGCCATTTTTATATGAGCCTCAATTGGTTCTGCATTTGCAAAGGTTGGCAGCAGCAAAAATAAAATAAATACTATGAAAATTTGTTTTTTCATTCTTTCACCTCATCTTCAATTATTTTCCACAATAATGGGAGAATTATGATGAAAAAAACAAATGAACAATATTTGCAAATAACATGATTACACAGTGGGTAATCTATAAATATTTACTTGGATTTTTGAAAAGGGGGAAAGTATACCATGAAGCTAACACATGAGCAGCGGATTGAGTTACATGGCTTTAATAACCTGACAAAATCACTTAGCTTTAATATGTATGATATTTGTTATACAAGAACGAAAGAAGAACGTGAGGCCTATTTGCAATATATTGATGAGGAGTACAGTGCGGACCGATTAACCAAAATGTTAAAGCATGTATCTGACATCATTGGAGCCCATGTCTTAAATATTGCCAGTCAGGATTTTGAGCCGGCAGGAGCAAGTGTGACTCTATTAGTATCAGAAGGTCCTGTTGAGCACGCGCCATCTGAATCCTTTGAGGAATCTCCTGGGCCGTTGCCGGAATCAGTCGTCATGCAATTGGATAAAAGTCATATTACCGTTCATACATACCCGGAATATCATCCAGATGAAGGCATTAGTACCTTTAGGGCAGATATTGATGTTTCTACCTGCGGAGAAATTTCACCGCTTAAGGCACTGCATTATTTAATCCGGTCGTTTGAGACAGATGTAATGATTGTTGATTATCGCGTTCGCGGATTTACTAGGGATAAAAGTGGCCATAAGTTATTTATTGATCATGAAATCAGTTCGATTCAAAATTATATTCCTGAAGATGTTGGCGAAATGTTTGATATGATTGATGTAAATGTTTATCAAGAGCATATTTTCCACACAAAATGTAAGTTGCGGGAATTTGATTTAAATAATTACTTATTTGGTTACACAAAGGACAAGTTATCCCCTGACGAACACATTGAAATCACCGAAAGAATTAAAATGGAAATGGACGAAATCTTTTATGGGAAAAATATTGTTCAATAACCAAGAAAGAGGGTGCCCCAAAAGCATAACTTATAGGGGCGCCCCCTTTTTGCAAATGGTTCCTTTAACTTGTGCGTTGATTTACGCTTCAGGCGCTTCGCTTTCCGCGGGCGTGCCGGGGAGCCTCCTCGTCGCTTTCGCTCCTGCGGGGTCTCCCCAGCCCCGTACTCCCGCAGGAGTCTCGCGCCTTCCGCTCCAATCAACTTTGTACAAAAAAATAAGAAAATCATATTCATGATTATATCCCCATTTCGGTAATAGGAACTCAATATAATCGGCTAAGAATAGAAAGCAAAAAAAACTGACCTAATAGAGTCGTCAGCATTCAACAACCTTTTGAATCAGCTTCTTTTTTAGGTAGTTATAACAAATATTGTTGCATTTAGAATAGATTAAAGGGCCTGTGATTCGGACTCGATGGGCTTTGAAATCAACATCTCTGTCTAAATCAGGGCTCCATTCGGACTTGAACGACTTGGAAATCATCCGCTTTGTACAATCGTGGTTATGAGAGTAAAATTAGTAAGAGAGCAACAAAGTTTACGAAATCAGCCTTCTTTTATGGAAATTATCCATTTAACAAATGATGAAGCATTCTTTCCTTGTTATCAAAAAATTGTTTCATCATTTTATAGTGATTGGTCTCTTCAAGAGGGCATTGATGAATCCCTTCTTCTGTAAACTCAAAAATTTTTGCATTAGGATATGCCATGATTATTGGAGAATGGGTTGCAATAATAAATTGTGAATGGTCTTGAACTAAGTCATGAATTCTTGTCAGCATTGACATTTGCCTCAGCGGTGAAAGAGCGGCCTCAGGCTCATCTAATAGATAAACCCCATGTCCACGAAACCGATGAAGGAACGTTGCAAAGAAGGCCTCTCCATGAGATTGTTCATGCAAGGAGACTCCCCCAAACGAATCGATGACTCGAGGACCGCTGCCTTCCCGATCTAATTCCTCAATATTTGAAGCAACATTATAAAAACTTTCTGCCCGCAGGAAAAAACCATCAGTCGGTCGATTCACTCCTTTTATAACCCTTATATAATCCCCAAGAGGTGAGTGAGAATCATAGGTTGAAAAATTGAAGTTTAGGGATCCTCCTTCCGGATTAAAACCTAATTCAAGGGCAATTGCTTCTAGCAAGGTTGACTTTCCCATCCCATTCTCCCCAATAAGAAAAGTTACACTTGGGTGGAATTCTAATTCATCCAACGATCTAAGACTGGGCAGATTAAATGGATATTTTTTAAAGGAAGGCACTTGACTCCTATTTAATTGGACGCATCGTAAGTATTGATTATTTATCATAAATGTACCTCAAGAGGATTTTACTTTGATTGTATCAGAAACTTCTGCTTCTCTTAAATGAAACTTTTTCCAAAATTTAACGTAATATTGGTAGA
Organism: Neobacillus cucumis; assembly: GCF_016107705.1. The sequence goes on along the minus strand of NZ_JAEHGC010000001.1, from coordinate 935,335 downwards.
CAGAAAAAGTTACGAGGAGTGGCAGAATGAACAAGGATTCGCTTTTTTTAAAAGATAATTTTTTTTCGTCTGGCAGGACGGAGATTTACAATAGTTTAAAAGAGAAGGTAGGGGAGTTGGATCTCAGGAGCGCCTTTTCTTCTAGTATTGACGTAATAGATGGGGATGGGAAAAAAATTATTAGCGGTAGATTTGGTTTGTTTAGCAATAAGTGGAGAATTTCAGACGACAGCGAGCAAGAAATGGGTATCCTTAAACAAAAGCTAACCTTCTTTGCTAAAAAATATGAATATAATGCCTTTGATCGAGGTGTTTATATAATTGAAGCAGAGGCTTTCTCCCGTAAATATGAGGTATTTGATGAACAATCGAACCAAATAGCCAAATTTGAAAAAGTAAGCGGAATTTTTGCCTCCCCAGCTTTTCAATTAACTAATTTTAAAGAGAATCTCCGTTCAGAGGAATTAATTGCTGTTATAATGGGAGTCAATGCCATTCAAAAAAGAAGAAGAAGTAATGGAGCAGCGGCAGGCAGTCCGGGGAATTGATTTTTATTAAGTTTTTAATAAAACCAATTATTGAATGAAACAGGTCTATTAAGGTGACTTTACTAATTGTAGAGTTGCCTTTTTTTAAAAAGAATAATTGACATGAAACCAAAAGGTGTTATATATTCTAAATGTGAAACCAAATGGTTTCTTATTTGTTTGCACAAATCTATTATTAAAATCGGAACATTATGAGGAGGACTTTTTAAAATGACGAATGAAACACTACAGGATATCAGATATACAGAAATCTACAATGCTCCCATTGATAAAGTATGGGCCGCTGTTGCAACCTCAGAAGGGCTTGCTGCATGGTTCATGCCGAACGATATGGAGCCGGTAGAAGGCCATGAATTTCATTTGAATGCCGGACAGTTTGGGATGTCCCCTTGTAAGGTTACACTAGTCGACCCGCCTAATCGTCTTTCTTTTAATTGGGGAAAGGATTGGAGCCTTACATTTGAATTAAAAGAGTTAGAGGGTAAAACTGAATTTACTTTAATCCATGGCGGATGGGATGCGAATAAGGTAACCGAATTTGGTGCACCGCATACTCCAATCCGTGAAAATATGAACCAAGGCTGGGCAGGTCTTGTTAAAAAATTACAAGGATATGTTGAAGCATAAATGGAAGCTTCTTCGGCCAAACATGATGTCTTTCAAGCCATCGCTGACCCAACTCGCCGAAGGCTGCTAAAACTTTTAAGCCAGCAAGAAATGCCTGTTAAAGATATAAGTGATCAATTCCCAATTAGCCGTACCGCCGTTTCCAAGCACTTAAAAGTTTTAGCTGATGCAGGTCTGGTTAAGGAGCGAAAAGTCGGAAGAGAAACACGGTACAAGCTTGAACCTGAGCCATTATTTGAATTAAAGGACTGGCTCCAATATTTTGAAATCTTTTGGGAAAACAAACTTTCGGCACTCAGGCGTTTTGTGGAATCCGATGAGCCCAATAACCGTGATTTATCGGGACCTACCGGGGGAATCAAGTCTGAAGAATAGAAAAAAGTGATACCCTCACACAAATGGGTATCACTTTTTTGTTTAAGGTGAAGCGTCCGCCACTTTTTTGAGTGCTGGATAGGGCTAGTAACCTAGCTTACCGGCTTGTTATTGCTAATTCATTTTTCGAACAGTAAAAGAAAGAACAATCAAAATAGCCATGATTACCAAACAAACAGTTGATCCTATAAGATTATTTGAATTTAAGAGAAATCCAATAAAAATGACACTTAAAGAAACAATCGCAAAAATAGTAGTAAATGGGAACCCTTTTACCCTGAAAAATGGTTTGTTTTTATAATGTGGTCTTAGCTTTAACTGAGCTGCACAGATACTAATCCAAATTAACATCACAGTAAACCCTGGTATCGTCATTAAGTAACTAATTACCTGGTCAGGGGTAATATAGGCTAAAAAGATTCCGACTAAAATCCATGCACTTGTAATCAAAATCCCTGCTATCGGGGTTCCGCTTTTAGAAATTTTTAATAGAATTTTCGGTGCTACACCGCTTTGTGCCATTGAAAATAAGGTTCTTGATGTAGCATAAATTCCGGAATTGGCTGCTGAAAGAACCGCAGTTAAGAGTACAAAGTTCATAATATGTGCGGCACCTGGAAGCCCGGTAATACTCAATACCTGGACAAAAGGACTATCTACACCTGATACCTTGTTCCATGGTATCATTCCACAAATGATAAGGATTGGAAAGATATAAAAGATAATGACACGCCATACGGCCCCTTTAATGATCTTTGGTAAAACCTTTTCAGTATCCTTTGTTTCCGTAACAGCTACCCCGATTAATTCAGCTCCGCCGTAGGAAAACATAACAACTAAGAACGCGCTGGCCACTCCATGAAAACCATTCGGGAAAAAGCCGCCATAAGCAGTATAATTGGAAAGCGGGTTATGAATGGAGCTGGGGATTATTCCTGCCAGGATTAATACACCTAAGATAATAAAAGTCGTTAAGGCAAAAATTTTGATTCCTGCAAACCAAAATTCAAGTTCTCCATAGTATTTAACTTGAAATAAATTAATTCCCACAATCAATAATCCACAAAAAAGACTTAACAGCCATAATGGTGCAGAAGGGAACCAGAATTGCAGGAAACTTCCCGCAGCGAGCAACTCAACAACGGTAACAATGATCCAGTTAATCCAATAAAGCCAACCAACAATGAACGAAACTTTGAATCCAAATGCTTTATTAACCAAAAGCTGCACGTTTAAGTTTGGATAGGAAACTGCCATTTCCCCTAATGCTGCCATAATGATTAACAATAATATTCCGCCAATAAAATATGTTAATACGACACCCGGACCAGCGATATTTAATGTATCTGAACTTCCTTTGAAAATTCCGGTCCCAATCATTCCAGCTAAGGCAATAAACTGAACATGCCGCGGTAATAACCCTCTTTTTAATCCTTGATGATTTTTTTCCAAAATGCTCCTACCCTTCTATATACAACGAATTTTCTTTTATGCTTAAACGCTTTTATGCGTTAAAGAATTTTATATTAATATAATATATTTTAAAAGTTTATAAATCAAGTATAGTCTGATATCTTTGCCATAATGATAAAGAATTTCACTTTAAGAATTTTTTTGCCTAAAGGAAACTTTTTAGATTTCACGAATAAAATAATAGTAAAATTGGAGGGTGATAGAAATGAATTCGACCCCGCGGATCCATAAAAAAATCTTAAAATATTCTTTCCTTTTTAAAATGCTGGGCATTATAAATGACCAGGAATTTAAAGCAATAACGGGTGTGGATTTTTTACATGCTGACGTTAAAAGGTAAGTGGAAGAATTTTTTTACTTACAAGGACATATAGTAAATTGCACAAAAAATAGCATGCGAACTCATCGCATGCTATTTTTTCATTATTTTTTTATTCATTAATAAACTGTTTAAGATGTCATTTTCACTTTTTTTTCTGTGGTGGTCCATTTTCCGCGGCTTGGGCTTATGACCAAGTCATTATAGGCTAAGACATTTAAATCTCGTTGTATGGTGCGAGGAGTGATACCAAATTCCTCTACAAGTTCCTGCGTTGTCACAGTGCCATTATTGCGAATAAACATGTAGATACATTTGATGCGGTTTAACATCCGGTTAGTTGAAGGTTTCAAAGAACCACTCCCTATCCTTTTTTCAAACCTATGGCGAATTCCCTCTACCGACAGCCTCTTTGAAGAATTATTCTTCAAGAATATGTAGTTTCTTTTCCGCAGACATCTCCTTTGCATGGACGTTTAAGTGGACACTTAGATGTCATACATCTAACCTTATTGTACCCACAATTTCTGAAAATTTCCACCATTATACATCATTTTGCAAAATAATCTTTTTATTAAAAGATAGTGGTTACTCTCCCTCCTTTAAATTCTCTTAGTATAGAATATGGGGAATCAAGCTAGAAATATGATAAATTAATTGAATTTTTTGTAAATTATTTATAGCAAGTCTGTTTTTAACTTGTCTGTTGATTTCCGCTCCAGGCGCTTCGCTTTCCGCGGGCGGTCTGGGGAGCCTCCTCGGCGCTGATGCGCCTGTGGGGTCTCCCCTGCCCCGTCCTCCCGCAGGAGTCTTCGCTCCTTCCGCTCCAATCAACATTGATACAACATTCAACAAGACTTTTAATATAGCCAATAATTAAAAATAATAATGGATTTCGCTTTTGTTATGAAAATTGGTAAGATATTTGCAATAATAATATTGGCTTTACGTATCATATTTGCTTTAGGAGGCATTTGAATTGACAAAGATTGATTGGATCATTGAGGTGGAAAAAAGAAAAGAGGCACTGCTCAAAGATGCACAGGGGCTATTACATATCAAAAGCTTATTAGATGAAGAAAATGCTACGCAGGATGCCCCGCTTGGTAAAGGGGTGAAAGAGGCATTAGATTACATGCTGGCTCTAGGGGAGAAGGATGGATTTATCCCTAAAAATGTTGGAAATCTAGCTGGACACCTGGAGTTTGGAGAGGGAAGGGATTTGCTAGGAATTCTCTGCCATGTCGATGTTGTTCCCGAGGGGGACGGCTGGACAAGTAATCCTTATGCTGCTGAAGTTCGAGATGGAAGAATCTATGCGCGGGGAGCGATTGATGATAAAGGACCGACAATGGCAGCGTATTATGCCATGAAAATTGTGAAGGAACTTGGTCTGCCGTTGAAGAAACGGGTACGAATGATTATTGGCACGGATGAGGAAAGCAATTGGCGCTGTGTGGAACATTACTTTAAGCATGAAGAAATGCCTTCCCTTGGCTTCGCTCCGGATGCTGACTTTCCGATTATCAACGCAGAAAAGGGAATTTCCGACTTTGATATGGTTCAAATAGGGACGGATCAGGGCAATATAGATGCAAATGTTGAGGTTCAAACCTTTCTTTCAGGGAAAAGATATAATATGGTTCCTGATTATGCAAAGGCAGTGATTCAGATCAAAGAGAATCAGGCTGAGATTACTGAAATGTTTACAAATTTTATGAACCAATATAAACTAGATTATCAATATTCAGAAGAAAGTCAAAAGCTTACTTTAGAGGTAAAAGGAGTTTCTGCTCATGGAATGGAGCCAAGGAACGGTAAAAATGCCGGTCTATTTTTATCAGAGTTTCTTTCAAAGCTCAATTTAGATCGAAAAGCAGCCCAATATTTTCAATTTGTTTCCCGTTATTTTTTTGATGATTCAAGGGGAGTTCATTTAGGAGTTGCTTTTTCGGATAATATTTCAGGAGAATTAACCATCAATCCTGGTAAGTTTTCTTATACAAAAGAGTCCGTTGGGAAAATTGGAATGACATGCAGATACCCTGTTACCAACAAGATGGAGGAAACAAAAGAAAAACTAGACGCACTGTTGAAAAACGAAGGTTTTACGATTGAAAACTTTTCGGATTCTAAACCACATCATGTTGATGAAAAGGATTTCTTGATTCAGACGTTAAAGAAGGTTTATGAAGAACAAACGGGCGAGAAAGCGGAACTGCTGGCAATCGGCGGTGGAACCTATGCACGTTCTCTTAAGTCAGGTGTAGCTTTTGGCCCATTATTCCCGGGAAGACCGGATGTAGCCCACCAAAAGGACGAATATATTGATCTCAAGGATTTATTCAAAGCCACAGCCATCTACGCACAAGCAATCTATGAACTGGCAAAAGAAGAATAAAGCAAAAAAGTCAAGACGTATCAGCAAACCTCTGCTGAACGTCTTTTTTTAAAGTTGATTTTTGAACAGCGTTGATTGGAGCGGAAATCAACAACAAAGTTTAACAGAGCCTTTTTTTTTAATAATAAATACTTAAATAATGTAAAAAATATCGGAAACCTTTGGATTTTGTTTTTAGATACAAATGGATAAAAATCGACTAAAATTAAGTAAAGGAAGGATTTAGAGATGAACCATCAAACTCATTTTTTTTACGCTGTTCCAATTCCAAAAGAAATAAAATTAATCATGAAAGACCATTGTGAAAAATTTAAACAATCCCTTCCTTTTAACCGCTGGGTCCATCATGAAGATTTGCATATTACTTTAGCCTTTTTAGGATTTGCACCTTCAGATCAACTTGAAAAATCAATAGAAAACGTCAGCACAGAACTAAAGGGAAACCCTTCTTTTTCACTGCAGATTAACCAACTTGGAATTTTTGGACGTAAAGAATCTCCCCGTATCTTTTGGGCGGATACGTTAAAAAGTGATGAACTTCAATTCGTTAGAAAAAAAGTATTTACAGCATGTGAAGATGCAGGTTTTCAACTTGAAACAAGACCGTTTCGTCCCCATATCACTCTTGCAAGGAAATGGACAGGGGATGAACCCTTTCATCATGAAAGACTTGATGTTTGGCAGGAACTACAGCCGAACTCGCTTGCATTTTTAGCGAGTGAAGTGGTTTTATTTCAAACCCATTTAGAGAAAACGCCAAAATATGAAGTGAAGAAAGTATTCCCTCTAAAAAAATAAAAAGGTTGATTCGGTATGAAAACCATCTACTTTATTATTAATCCCAAGGCAGGAAACGGGACCTGTAAAAAAATCTGGAGTAAGATTGAGAGCCAATTAAAAGTCGAGCAATTACCCTATATGGCGTTATTTACGAATTCCCCTGGACATGCAAAAACACTTGCATCGCAAATTGCGGAGCGTAGTGAGGAGCACACCATCATCGTTGCACTTGGCGGTGATGGAACCATGCATGAAGTGATGAATGGAGTTGTAAACTATAATAATATCACTCTTGGATTTATTCCGGGAGGTTCAGGAAATGATTTTTCGAGAGGATTTGAAATTCCTTCTAAACCGAAGCAGGCCCTTAATGCTTTACTCCGTTTAATGCAAAAGGAAGCCGGCGTTGATATTGGGAAAATCGATAGTGGGAATCAAACAGCTTGCTATTTTATAAACAATATGGGTGTTGGATTTGATGCACTGATTTCATATGATGTGAATCGTTCAAAGATTAAATCCGTCTTAAATAGCCTATCCTTGGGAAGGTTAGTATATGTTTATTTTTTATTGATTAAACTTTTTACGTATAAACGTTCAATAATTCGTTTATCAATTGATGGTAAAACGCATATATTTGAACATACTTGGTTTGTCACAGTTTCTAATCAACCCTTTTATGGCGGCGGTATGAAGATTGCACCGGATGCCAAGCCAAATGATGGTGTTTTTAATATTACAGTTGTCCATCAATTATCAAGGCTGAAACTGTTGTTAGTATTTTTTAGTGTTTTTTGGGGAAAACATGTTCTTTTTAAAGAAGTAAAAATGTTTAAAGGCAAGGATATTTCTATTCAATCATCAGCCCCCCTTTTTGCCCATGCTGATGGGGAGTTTATTGGTTATACTCCGATAAAGATACAGCTCAAATCAAAGGCATTAAAAATTCTGACAGGAAAACAAAATTTACAGGAATTTATTTTGAAAGAGAGGGATTCGAATGATTTCCAGTGAACGAAATTTTCTTGCCTACTTGGATGAGATGAAGATCATTGCGATTCTTCTTCCTCTTTCATATCACCAAGGTTTGTCTGCAACATTTTCGATAAGTGATGGAATTCAGACACAGCCCCTAAAGATACTCGAGAAAAGACGAATCGAAAATAATAATAAATATGTTTGTCAGCTTGCACATGAAATTAGTTTTGGAAAAGTATATTGGATATTGGATGAGCATGGTGGTAAAACAGATCTACAAATAGGTGCAGTGATTCGTACAGAATTATTCGATAACAAATATTATTACGATGGGGATGATCTTGGGGCAAAATGTACGGAAACTTATACCCAATTTAAACTATGGGCACCGACTGCTACTCAAGTGAAAGTCAAACTACGGCAGCCTAATGGTTCATATGCTGAAATTGCAAAAATGAAGCGAAAGGATAGAGGGGTTTGGTCCGCAGTAGTCCATCGCAATTTAGAATATCATCACTATACTTTTCTTGTCCTTGTGAATCAAGTATGGCAGGAAGCTGTTGACCCCTATGCTACAGCTGTTTCGGTCAATGGGGAGCGAGGAGTAATCGTTAAGCTGGAAAAAACGACGAGGCCGAAAATCCCTTTGCCTGAATTGGAAAGTCCAGTCGATGCGCTCATTTATGAAACACATATCAGGGATTTTACCGTTCACCCCAATAGTGGTGTAAAGTACAAAGGGCTTTATCTTGGTGCCGGGGAATTTGATACAAAAAGAAAAGAAGGAGACGTTACTGGTCTATCTTATTTAAAAGATTTAGGAATAACCCATATTGAATTTTTACCCTTTCATGATTTTGCCGGGGTAAATGAACTAGAAGCAAAAAAGGAATATAACTGGGGCTATAACCCTGTACATTTTAATGCCCCTGATGGAAGCTATGCTACCGACCCGACTGATCCCTATTCCAGAATTAAGGAACTAAAGCAGTTAATTGATCAAGTTCATTATAAAGGTTTAAAGGTAATAATGGATGTCGTATATAATCATGTGTACAGTCGTGAAAACTCCCCGTTTGAAAAAATAGTACCGGGCTATTATTTCCGTCATAATGAATTCGGGATGCCGTCAAACGGTACAGGAGTTGGAAATGATATTGCATCGGAAAGAAAAATGGTAAGAAAGTTTATCCTTGATTCCATTCGATTCTGGCTGGAAGAATACCATATTGATGGTTTTCGTTTTGACTTAATGGGAATTCTTGATGTGGAAACCATTTCTGAAGTAAGAAAGATGTGTGATCGATTGGCGAAGGGGATCCTGTTAATTGGTGAGGGTTGGAATTTAAATACGCCCCTTCCGCTTGATAAAAAAGCGATCATTCAAAACCAGTCCAAACTTCCCACTATTGCTCAATTTAATGATAAATTCCGGGATACGATTAAAGGGAGTACCTTTAATTTATTTGATAAAGGATATGCCTTTGGAAATGAACATCACTATGAGGCAGCAGCCGATTTAATTGCTGGCAGTGTTGGGGTTGTGAAAAGAGAAAATAAGTTATTTAATGAGCCCTCTCAAACAGTAAATTATGTGGAATGCCACGATAATCATACGATGTGGGATAAACTATTAGCATGCTATCCTACTGAAGATGAATCCATTCGAATAAAATATCATTTGCTTGCAACAGCCCTGGTGATTGTATCACAGGGAGTTCCTTTTCTTCATAGTGGCCAGGAATTCTTCCGCACGAAGCAAGGTGAAGGGAATAGCTATCGATCGCCAGATTCTATAAACCAACTGGATTGGAATCGAAAAAGCCAATATATAAAAAATGTTCAATATTTAAAAGGTTTAATAGAAATTCGAAAAAAGTTATCCTGTTTCAGGTTACGTACCGCTGAGGAAATCCGCTCATCCATGAAACAAAATCCCCTTCACGCTCCGCTTATCAGCTTTGTCTATCAAAATAAAAATGGAGAATATCGTGAAGTCATTCTTGTCATAAATCCAAGAAAAAATGAAGAAATAATCAGCCTTCCAGAAGGAGCATGGTACGTGTTAGCTGACCATAATGAGGCAGGGATTTCTATGAGCAAAAGAATTTCTGGGGGAGAAATAAAAATTCAACCAATCAGTATAAATATTTTTGCGAAAAAATAGATTCTTTAGATTTACTTGACGAAAAAAGCTCTTTGAGGATAAAATTTATTAAGATGGCTATTGTGTGAAATGATATCAATAGCTTTTTTTATTTTTTATTATTTAGTATAAATTCTCCTTAATTTTTAAAGCTGTGAAGTATTACAAGTAAAGAAAGAACCTTCCAGCAGCAAGGATTTTACTTCGGAATAAAATGGGCTAGTATCCCATTAGAACGGTCATAATTGAAGGTGAACAATTTTGGAACATTTACTTGGACAAGAATGGGAAATTGTCCCGGCTGGTGGAGCGACTGGAGAAGCTTTTTTTGCCCAGTATCAGGATCAAAAGCTTTTTCTGAAACGTAATTCCTCTCCATTTCTTGCAGTCTTATCTGCTGAAGGCATTGTCCCGAAGCTTGTTTGGACAAAACGATTGGAAAATGGTGATGTGATAACTGCACAGCAATGGCTTTCTGGAAGAGAACTTAAGCCGGCTGAAATGGATCAAGAAGTCGTCGCAAAGCTTCTGAAGAAAATTCATCGCTCAGAGCCAATGCTAGGCATGTTAAGCCGCCTGGAAAAAAAGGCAATGTCTCCTGAAACGATTTTTCAATCCGTGCAATCACAATTAGATTCAGAGGTCCTTGGATTACCGGAAGTGCAAAAAACAATGGACTTTTTAAAAGAAGAAGTATCAAATATTTATAGTGAGGAAAAGGTTGTTTGCCATGGTGATGTTAATCATAACAACTGGCTGCTCGATGAAAACAACCAGTTGTATTTGATTGATTGGGACGGTGCCATGATTGCTGACCCTGCTATTGATTTAGGATTACTTCTTTATTGGTATATTTCAGAAGAAAGCTGGGATCAATGGTTAGCGATGTATGGAAAAATGTTAACAGACGATTTAAGACTGAGAATGAAATGGTATGTGGCGATTCAAACCATATCTTCCATACAATGGCATAAAAATAAAAGTAGATTTCAGGAAATGGATAAGTGGGTTAAGTTTTTAAATGTTATTCTTTAATTATGAGAATTGATCAATATTACTAACCCACCCGGATAGATTTTCTTGGTTTGATAGGATATGTTGGTCTAAATCAGCAGTCTGAGCTCCATTTTGGCTGTATTGATAAACTTCCTGCAAAATGCTTTTTACATTTTGATCGACTTGTGTATTAACCATTAGGGATTTTACTAAACGTTCCAATTGTTCACATTCAGCAACAGATCCACAGCAATCTGTTTGATGATTGCTTAATATATCTTTTAGTAACGTAACTTGGTCTTGGTGACTTAATGGCATAGAGTAACACCCTTTCAAGTGATAATAAGTAGAATTCACAGTTAGGTTGTGAATTCTTTTTTTGTTTATACATTGCATCTAAGTTACTTGATTTCCAAAAGATTCGCCTTGCGCTTACGGATCATAGCATGTTAAAGTTTGAACGAAAATATTTTTAGGAGTGTAAAAATGAGACTTCGAAATAAGCCTTGGGCAAAGGAGAAAATAGAGCAGCACCCACAATATATAGTTCCCAATCCTGAAGATTTTAAAGGAAGATGGAAGGAAGCATTTGTGAAAGATCAACCGCTTCACATCGAAATTGGAACAGGCAAAGGCCGTTTTATCACTGAAATGGCGAAGGCTCACCCGGATATTAATTATATGGGGATTGAGATATATGACAGCGTGATTGTTGCCGCATTAGATCGCTTGATTGAAGCAGATTTACCGAACTTAAAGCTTTTAAATGTTAATGCGGGTGATTTAGAAAAATATTTTTCAAAAAACGATGTGACCCGAGTATATTTGAATTTTTCTGATCCATGGCCAAAGATACGTCATGAAAAAAGAAGATTGACGTATAAAGACTTTTTGAAAAAATATGAGGACATTTTAGTTGATGGTGGAGAAATTCATTTTAAAACGGATAATCAAGGTTTATTTGAATATTCGTTAATGAGCTTTTCGGAATACGGTTTATTATTGAAATATGTCAGTCTCGACCTTCATAACAGTGAGTATGAAGGGAATATCATGACAGAATATGAACAAAAATTCTCTGAAAAGGGTAACCGCATTTACCGCTCTGAAGTAAAATATCAAAATGAAGGAAAAGACAGTTCTTTATAGGGCTGTCTTTTTTTGTTTTCCTGAATTATCAGATAATGGTAAAATAAAGGAAGAGGAGGAGAGGTCCATGGAAAAATTACAAATTGGAAGGGTAACGCTTACATGGCTTACCGGAGGAGTAACAAACCTGGATGGCGGTGCGATGTTTGGTGTAGTTCCAAAAATATTGTGGGATAGAAAATATCCAGCTAACGAAAAAAACCAAATTGAATGTCCGACAGATCCGATATTAATCCAAATGGATGGGATGAAAATATTAGTTGAGTCCGGAATCGGAAAAGGAAAATTAACCGAAAAACAATTGCGGAATTTCGGGGTAACAAAAGAATCGGAATTGGATTCATCTCTTGAAAAGGTAGGACTAAAGCCGGAAGAAATTGATTATGTTCTTATGACACATTTGCATTTTGATCATGCCGGCGGCCTTACGAAACTTGTTGATGGGGAATATGTTTCAGCTTTTCCAAATGCGAAAATTATCACGTCAAAAATTGAATGGGATGAAATGCGCACCCCTAATATTCGCTCCAAAAATACATATTGGAAGGAAAATTGGCAGGCAATTGAAAAACAAGTCATACCTTTTGATGAAAAGTGGAGCTTAGGTTCCCTGACCTTGATTCATACCGGCGGACATAGTAACGGACATTCGATTTTACTTATTGAAGATGGCGATGAGGTCGCCATTCATATGGCGGATTTACTGGCAACTCATGCCCATCAAAATGTACTATGGGTAATGGCCTATGACGATTATCCAATGGATTCGATTGCCGCGAAAGAAAAATGGCTGCCATATGCCCTTGACAAAAATGCCTGGTTTACATTTTATCATGATGCTTTTTATCGTGCAGTTAAATGGGGTTCAGACGGACAAATAACGGATGCTATTAAAAGAAGCTAAAAAAATGGGGCGTACCTATCGTGGTGCGGCCCATTTTTATTCTATTTACTTTGTGACATGAACGTCTATGACCGTTCCCGTTTTAGCATCAGCGACAAATTCATATTGCTCGGCTGTACCTTCGTTATTTTTGGATATGCCGCCTTTATATACTTGATAATGAATTTGTTGCTTTTCGTAGGGCACAGGTTCCATATGTATCCATGACCCGTTGATGACTCCGTTTTGTTTAAACTGTTTTTTTACATTTTCTAATACCCGCTCAGGTGAAACTGTTGAATTTTTTGAAATGATTTCTCTTATTGCTAAACTGCTTATTGCTCCAGCCGCCGCACCAAGGATAAATGATTTCCAGTTCATACCTTCTGCACCTCCGAAATATGATTTAGTAATGAAAACGTTTCGGTTAAGAATTCTCCTTTTAGTATATCGTATTTAATGGTCTGAACATAATATAACCATTGGCGATTTGAAATGTTGGTCATCAAGGAAATGATTCTGTAAAATAAATTTATACATAAATAAATTTTAAGGAGTTTGAAAATGAACGAACAAACATTAAAGCTTTTTCAAACCTTGACAGAGCTTCCCGGCGCTCCTGGAAATGAACATCTTGTGAGAAAATTTATGCGGGAACAACTAACACCTTATGCGGATGAAATTGTCCAAGATAACCTTGGAAGTATTTTTGGCGTGAAAAGGAGTAATGAGAGTGGTCCAACCGTAATGGTAGCAGGACATATGGATGAAGTGGGCTTTATGGTTACCTCCATTACCGATAACGGGATGATTCGTTTCCAAACACTTGGCGGCTGGTGGAGCCAAGTTCTTTTAGCACAGCGGGTTCAAATCATGACGAAAAATGGCCCGGTCATTGGCGTCGTGGGCTCAATTCCTCCTCATTTACTCGATGATTCAAAGAAAAATAAACCGATGGAAATCAAGAATATGCTGATTGACATCGGTGCGGATGACCGCGAGGATGCGAAGCAGATTGGCATCAAGCCAGGTCAAGCAATTTTACCGATTTGTCCGTTTACTCCAATGGCCAATGAGAAGAAAATTTTAGCGAAGGCTTGGGATAATCGTTATGGCTGCGGATTAGCGATTGAACTACTTCAGGCAGTAAAAGACGAAATTTTGCCAAATACTCTGTATTCCGGAGCTACTGTCCAAGAGGAAGTTGGATTAAGAGGTGCACAGACTGCTGCAAATATGATTAATCCTGATATCTTTTTTGCACTAGATGCAAGCCCTGCTAATGATATGTCAGGGAAGAAGTCTGAATTTGGCCAGTTAGGAAAGGGAACCTTGCTGCGAATCCTTGATCGCTCAATGGTTACCCATCGTGGAATGAGAGAATTCGTCCTCGATATGGCTGAAACCCATATAATTCCGTATCAATATTTCGTGTCGCAGGGCGGTACAGATGCAGGAAGGGTTCACTTGTCCAATGAAGGGGTTCCAAGCGCAGTAATCGGTATATGCTCTCGCTACATCCATACCCATGCATCCATTATCCATGTCGATGATTATGCCGCAGCTAAAGAATTATTAGTCAAACTTGTAAAAGCATGTGACAAATCAACGGTGGATTCTATAAAAGCAAATAGTTAAAAATTAAGAGGGGGCATTTTGATATGCCTCTTTTTAGCGAAAAAGGAGCGGCACCATGAAAATCATTATCGGAACAAAGAACCCTGCTAAAATTTCTGCAGTTAAAAAAGCATTTGTTGAAACAGAAGCGGAGTTTCTCTCCTTAGATATCCCGTCAGAAGTAAGTGACCAGCCGTTTTCGGATGATGAAACAATTCAAGGAGCAATCAATCGGGCACAAGGGGCACTAGAACAAGGAAATGGTGATCTAGGTATTGGACTTGAAGGCGGTGTGCAAGAATCCAAACATGGGTTATTGATTGTAAATTGGGGTGCACTTGCTGCAAAAGGCAGAGAACCGATTATTGCTGGAGGAGCAAGAATCCTGCTCCCTGAAGAAGTTGCGGCACGTTTGAGGGCAGGAGAAGAATTAGGGCCAGTAATGGAGGATTTCTCCAACAAGGAAAATGTCCGTAAAAAAGAAGGTGCAATCGGAATTTTTACCAATGGATTCATTAAACGGGATGAAATGTTTACCCATATTGTGAAGCTGCTAGTTGGACAATACACCTATCAAATAAACAGGGAATAAAAAAAATTCCTCCTTGTTTCGACAGCAAATATCGACAAATACCTTGTCATGTAAATAAAGTGAAAGGTATGATGTATATAGGAATTGGTCGAAAAGGAGGGAAATCATCTGAAATTCTTTAAGACAATTTTTATTTGTATCCTAGCTATTCTCATATTAAGTTCCTGCGGGAAGCAATCATTGAAAGAGGCAAGTAAGACTGCTGTTGAAACTGTCAAAACTACTTTTAATGAAGACACGAAGAAGCCAAATAAAAAAAGCGGAGAATTCCAATTTTACTTGCCATTTGGCTATGAGATAAATGATAAATCACCAAATAATATTATTTTAAAAAATGGTTCAAAAACATTTATACTATTTAATAATCCGCAAGAAGATTCGGCAAGTGAAGTAGTTTACAAAGCAACAGTGGCACAATATAAGCATCTAGATACAAATGAAAGATTTAAGAAAAACAATGAACTTGGATTTATCTTGGTCAAACATTTGAAGGATGATTTGAATGAACTTACGGTAGGAATTGGCGGAACCAAGATGACCACTCAAACCAAAACAAGCAGTTTAGCAATGGACACTAAAACGATGATGCAGATTGTTCATTCAATAAAAAAATAAGCAGGAGGTAATGAAATTGAAAAATTTAGAGTCTATGGAGCAATTTGAACAACTTAGAGATAACGGAAAAACGATTTTTATGTTTTCAGCAAACTGGTGCGGGGATTGCCGTTTCATTGAACCGTTCCTGCCTGAAATCGAAGAAAATTTTAAGGAATATACTTTTGTTCATGTGGACCGCGATCAGTTTATTGATCTTTGCCAGCAGCTTGATGTATTTGGAATTCCGAGCTTTATTGGCTTTGAAAATGGGAAAGAACTCGGTCGCTTTGTTAGTAAGGATCGAAAAACCCAAGAAGAAATCGAAAACTTCATCAAGGGCCTAAAATAATTTCGTTTCTCTCTCCGTCTCCTTTGAGATGGAGTTTTTTAAAAGAAAATTTAACATTCGACTTTGAGAATTGTCCAGTTCCAGCGCCCAGCGACTAGTGTACTTCACTCGCCTCCCTACGATAAGTCAACATCGAATCGCTAACGCTCTTCGTGTTTCCTTTATCTCAGTCGACTCGCTCCAGTCCATACGTCGCTAAACGGGCGCTTCCGCTTTTCTTATGTTACAATAAGTGCGCATCTCCTTTGATATGGAGGGATAAGGATGAAAATGGATAGTAAAAAAATGCGAAAAGAATTAGAACAGCGATTGGCGGCTCCTGGTCGGAACTTTACGTATGACCGTGATAAAGATCAGCTCCGAATCGAAAATTCTGCAGCTGGAAAAGGAATTACGGTTTCTTTATCTGGAATAATTGCTAATTGGCATACCAATAAAGAAAAAGCGATTGATGAAGTGGTTTATTATGTTGAAGAAGGCCTAAAGGCCATGGAAGATAAAATCCAGTTAACAAACCACGAGAAAAATATTTTCCCTGTTATTCGTTCTACATCATTTCCAGCTGAAGCAGAAGAGGGTGTTCCTTTTTTAGCCGATGAGCATACAGCGGAGACGAAAATCTATTATGTGATTGATATGGGAAAAACGTATCGTTTAATTGATTCACGTGTGCTGGAAAATGAGGGATGGGAAGCAAATCGGATAAGAGAAATTGCGTTATTTAATGTCAGATCCCTTCCAACCCCATTAAAAGAAGATAATGTTGCTGGAAATGTCTTTTATTTCCTTAACACAAATGATGGTTATGATGCCAGCCGGATTTTAAATAAAGGCTTTTTAAATGAGATGCAAAAGAAAGTTTCAGGAACAATGGTATTAGCTGTACCGCATCAGGATGTGCTGGTCATTGCAGATATTCGAAATGACAGAGGCTATGATGTTCTAGCACAATTAGCGATGAGCTTCTTTGCTAATGGCCATGTGCCCATCACGGCATTGTCATTTTTGTACGAGGATGGGGAACTGGAACCAATCTTCATTTTAGGAAAAAATAAGTGACAAAAATGAGGAAGGATCACAACAAAAAGTGGTCTTTTTTCATTTGTATTTTAAGAATTCCACCCTATTCCACTATATTTCGACTGATTTTTAGATTTCTTGTCGAAATATTATCAAATACTGCTAAAATAGAATAATAGATGAAAGTAGAAAGAGTGATAGTTTTGAGCTGGATCCAAAACTTTTTTCAAAGGTTTAAAAATGATGAAGAAGATGAAAATGATTACGAATCGAACCATTCTAGAATACATAATGAAATGAGAGACCTTTCTTCTTTAAAAAATAAGGAAGGCGGCAGGGATATAGATGCCCGTATTTCCTACCAATATCCAAAAGGGAAAATTCGTTTACCCATTATCCAGGATGAAAAGTCAATCGAAAATAAAGGTGCAGCTTCAAAGAAGAGAACAGAAAGACATCAAAAAAGAAAAGAGACAGAGCATTTTGAGGTTCTGCAAGAGAAAAAGCCAGCTCCTAAAATACAAAAGGAGCAGGAGCCAAAAAAAAGCAGACCTTTTCATGCAACCGAAATTCCATCCCCAGTCTTTGGTTTTAAAAAACCTGTGAAAACCAGCAATTCAATCGTTGTTGAGCACGAGCTGACTCAGTTTATAAAAGAGGAAACAGAATCACTCCAAAACAGTCAAAAAATGATGGAAGAGATTCAGGTCCCACCACAGGAACAAAATGAAAATCCTGTTCTCCTGGTAACAGAACCTGGTCCGTTAATTGAGGAGATTGAAAAAGAGGAAAATTCAAGTCAGTTGGAGCCCTTCTTAATTGTTCCAGATTCTATACCTGATCGTGATCAAGAGATTCCTCCTGTTCAAGCGGTTGAACCTGAAAACTTACCACTACAAATAAGTGTAGAAACCGTTCAGGTGGATACGGAGAACCCAAGACCAAAACAGTCCCATTTACCATTCAATGTCATGATGTTAAAGCAGGATAAGGAGAAATGGGAAGAAAGAAAAATACAAAGAAAATTGGTCATGGATTCCCGAATACCGCTTGAAATAAACAAGCCGGTAGAAACGGTTAAGGAAGTAAAAGTGGTCCATGAGGAAATAAAGGAAGTGCCAATTTTTCGAATAGATAACGCTGCACCGAAAAAAGAGGCAACCACTCATGATGAACCCGAGGCCCATAAAGAAGAGGCAACCACTAATGATAAAACTGTGGCCCATGAAGAAGTGGCTATTTCGGAAGCAGATATCTATCAATTTCCTGAATTTTCTTTGTTGAGCCCACCAGTTGTAATTGAAACAGATACAGAGTGGATTCAAAACCAAGAAAATTTATTAAACCAAACCTTACAAAATTTTAATGTTGGGGCAAAGGTGGTTAATGTAACACAGGGGCCAGCCGTTACACGCTTTGAGGTTCAGCCTGAGCCGGGTGTCAAGGTTAATAAAATTACAAACCTTAGTGATGATATTAAATTAAGCCTTGCTGCCAGAGATATCCGGATTGAGGCTCCTATCCCAGGAAAGCATACGATTGGTATTGAAGTTCCTAATCAAAAGTCACGGCCGGTCTTCATAAATGAAATTATCCAAAGTAATGTTTTTAAGGAATCCAGCTCGCCTTTAACGGCTGTATTAGGGCTCGATATTTCAGGAAAACCGATTGTAACTGATTTGAAAAAAATGCCGCACGGCTTAATTGCCGGAGCTACGGGGTCGGGAAAAAGTGTTTGTATTAACACAATCCTAGTTAGTTTATTATTTAAAGCTAGTCCGGAAGATTTAAAGTTATTGCTGATTGATCCCAAAATGGTTGAATTAGCCCCTTATAATCGAATCCCACATTTGGTCAGCCCGGTTATAACGGATGTAAAGGCGGCAACAGCTTCCTTAAAATGGGCTGTTGAGGAAATGGAAAGACGCTACGAGCTTTTTGCCCATACAGGTGTCCGTGATATCAACCGCTTTAACGAATTAGCAATGGAACATAAGAGATATTCCGACAAACTGCCGTTCATTGTCATTATTATTGATGAGTTGGCTGATTTAATGATGATGTCACCGGCAGATGTAGAGGAAGCCATTTGCCGAATTGCCCAAAAGGCAAGAGCATGTGGAATTCATTTAATCGTGGCTACCCAAAGACCTTCTGTAGACGTTATTACAGGTTTAATCAAAGCAAATATTCCAACACGAATTGCTTTTTCCGTTTCATCACAAATTGATTCGCGAACAATTATTGATATAAGCGGGGCGGAAAAATTGCTTGGACGGGGGGATATGCTCTTCTTGGAAAATGGTTCATCGAAGCCTGTCCGTTTGCAAGGTACATTTGTTTCTGATGAAGAAATTGACCTTGTTGTTGCCCATGTAAGGGAGCAGCAGGAACCGGATTATTTATTTGAACAGGAAGAACTTTTAAAGAAGGCACAAGTGACAGAGGAAGAGGATGAACTTTTTTATGAAGCCTGCGAGTTTATCATTGATCATGGCACGGCCTCAACTTCTAGTTTGCAGCGCCGTTTTAAAATCGGGTACAACCGTGCAGCAAGATTAATGGATATGCTTGAAGCAAATGGGTTTATTTCCAGTGCAAATGGGAGTAAACCGCGTGAGGTTTTAATTACGGCGTCGGATTTAGAAGCCTTTTATGAGGCGAATTCAAATGGATAACCGAATATTCTTTGAAATAGTAAATGAAAAATTTGAAATAAAAGTAAACAGTTCTTAAATAGTTTTTAAGAACAAAGAGTGTTATAATATTTAAATGTGATTACAATGAGAATATAGTTAAAATTAGCAAATAAGTTAAGATGTCATATACTGTTTTACAGATAGACGTTAGTTGGAGGTTCTTTAGATGACTATTTACCATTTTGTAGGTATTAAGGGGTCTGGAATGAGTGCGTTGGCGCAGGTTCTGCACGATATGAACTTTGAAGTGCAAGGCTCCGATGTCGAAAAGCGCTTTTTTACTCAGGTAGCCCTTGAGCAATCAGGAATAAAGATCCTTCCCTTTCAAAAAGAAAATATCAAACCGGGAATGACCATTATTGCAGGAAATGCCTTTCCTGATACCCACGAAGAAATTCAAGAGGCGATGAAGCTGGGGCTTCCGATTGTCCGTTATCATCGATTCTTGGGAGATTTTATGCATAACTTTACAAGTATTGCGATTACAGGTGCCCATGGAAAGACATCCACTACAGGGTTGCTTGCACATGTTATGGAAGGGGCAAAACCTACTTCGTTTTTAATTGGAGATGGGACAGGGAAAGGCCAGGAAGGTGCTGAATATTTCGTCTTTGAAGCATGCGAATACAGAAGGCACTTCTTATCGTACTTTCCTGATTATGCAATTATGACCAATATTGACTTTGACCATCCTGACTATTTTGCCAATATTGATGATGTTTTTTCAGCATTTCAAGAGATGGCTGTACAGGTGAAGAAGGGGATTTTTGCATACGGGGATGATGAGCAGCTTCAAAAAATCCAAGCAAAGGTTCCTGTATTGTTTTATGGTTTTGAAGAAGAGAATGACTATCAAGCCAAAAATCTTGTGAAAACGACAGATGGAACCAGCTTTGATGTGTTTATTCGGAATACTTTTTATGATTCCTTTACAATTCCAACTTTTGGTGACCATAGTGTCTTAAATTCTCTTGCTGTCATTGCTCTTTGCCACTATGAAGAAATTGATGTGGCTATTGTCAAGGAGCAATTAAGCACGTTCCAGGGAGTAAAGAGAAGATTCTCGGAAAAAAGAATTGGCTCACAAATTTTAATTGATGATTATGCACACCATCCAACTGAAATTAAAGCAACAATTGAAGCGGCTAAACAAAAATATCCTGATCGTCAGTTGATTACCGTTTTTCAGCCGCATACCTTTACAAGAACGCAAGCGTTTCTTGAAGATTTTGCTGAAAGCTTACGCAAGGCAGATAAGGCCTATTTATGCGAAATTTTTGGTTCCGCACGTGAAAACCACGGAAAGCTTACAATCAAGGATCTTCAGGACAAAATAGAGGGAGCGGAGATTCTTTCAGAAGAGAATACATCTGTCCTTAAAGATTTTGATAATAGTGTAATTATTTTTATGGGCGCAGGAGATATTCAAAAATTCCAAGAGTCTTATGAAAAGCAATTATCTTAAAAAAAGGATGCCAGGCATTTGCCGGCATCCTTTTTCTTTTATTTTAAGTGATCAGGATTTAATTTTTCTAATTCAGGAATAACGAATAGACCATCCTTTCGAATCAGGACATCATCAAAATAAATTTCGCCTCCGCCATATTCAGGACGTTGAATATTGACCATATCCCAGTGAATATTTGAATGGTTCCCGTTAAAGGCATCATCATAGCATTGACCAGGTGTAAAATGGAAGCTTCCTGCAATTTTTTCATCAAATAAAATATCTTGCATTGGATTTAAAATGAATGGATTTACCCCAATGGCAAATTCCCCGATATAGCGGGCTCCCTCATCAGTATCAAAAATTTTATTGATTCTTTCTGAATCATTTGCTTCTGCTTCAACAATTTTTCCATCCTTGAAGGTTAATTTAACATTTTCAAACGTAAAGCCTTGGTAGGGGGATGGAGTATTATAAGAAATCACGCCGTTAACAGAATCACGAACAGGAGCTGTATATACCTCTCCATCCGGAATGTTTAATCTTCCTGCACATTTAATGGCCGGGATATCCTTTATGGAGAAGGTAAGATCTGTTCCCGGTCCGGTTAAACGAACTTTGTCAGTACGGTTCATAAGTTCAACAAGGCCATCCATTGCCTCATCCATCTTTCCGTAATCCAAGTTACAGACATTAAAGTAAAAGTCTTCAAATCCTTCAGTGCTCATTTTAGCTAATTGAGCCATGGAGGATGTTGGGTAACGAAGAACAACCCATTTTGTTTTTGGCACCCGAATGTCACGGTGGACCTTCTTGCCAATTGTATTCCCGTGAATCTTCATTTTTTCATCTGGTACGTCTGCATGCTCATTTATGTTATTGCCGGAACGCAGTCCTATGTATGCATCCATTTGCCTCATTACATTGGCCTCAAATTCAGCCATTAGATTAAATTGTTCTTCTTGTGCACCGAGTAATAAAGAGCGGTCCACTTGATGATCTTTTAAAAGAACAAATGGGCAGCCTCCTGCTTTATAAGCTTCTTTTACTAAAGCGGTTACAAGTTCACGCTGCAAGCCGAAATTCTCAATTAGTACCTTTTCGCCCTTTTGAAGCTGAACAGAATAGTTGATTAAATTTTTTGCTAGTTTCTCAATCCGTGGATCCTTCATTTCATACGCCTCCGAAAAGAAAATTCTTATACTACCTCTCTATTTTACCCGAATATGGTTGAATGTTGAAAAATAACGATATTTTATAAATATGATGGCAGGAAAACAAGACAAAAATATTGAAGTAGTATAAAATGTTGATGAGGTTTATACCCAACATCGTTGGGTAATACATAATGGTAGAATCAAGCGGAGGTGCCACGATGATTATTATTTTATACTTAAGTGTTGCATTGATTGCAATCGCCTTTTTAGTACTTGTGATTTATGTTTCCAAAATGCTTAAGTCGTTAAGGGAGACATTGAAAAGCGTTTCGAAAACTCTTGAAGGGCTCGAAACACAGCTTGAAGGAGTCACAACAGAAACAACCGCGCTTTTACAAAAAACAAATGCTCTTGCTGATGATCTGAAATATAAGTCAGAAAGCTTAAATAGTGTTGTAGATGCTGTAAAAGACGTTGGTACAACAGTGAGTAAGTTTAATGGAACCTTACAGGACATTAGCCATTCCTTAGACAAGCAGGTTGAAGAAAGTAAAGAAAAAGTTTCCCAAGTTATTCAATGGAGTAATGTAATTCTTGAACTTAAGGATAAATGGAAGGAAAAAAGACAAGAAAAAAATAGGATTACCCCCGGTGAAAGCGGCAGAGTTAGGTCAAGATAATATAGGTTAAGCCAAGGAGGGCGTTTTTTATGTCTAATAAAGATAACGAAACACGAGAAACGAACCAAAAAAGAAACGAAGATTCCGGTAATAGTTTTTTACTTGGCGCCTTAATAGGCGGGATGGTTGGTGCTGCTGCTGCACTGTTTTTTGCACCAAAAGCAGGGAAGGATTTGCGAAACAAACTAAGTAACCAAACGGGTTTTATAATGGAAAAAACCGCAGATTTGCGGGGAAATATGATGAACAAAAGCAGCCAGCTTGCTTCCAAGACAACATCGATTACACAGGGCATCGTTCAACAATCAAGTGATCTTTTAAGCAAAACAAAAATCAAACCAAAGGCAAGGGAAGAAAAAGAGGACAAGTCAGATGTCATTTATATTCCCATTCAAACCCACCAACAAAAAAATGTAAGCATAAAGACAGTGGCACCGCTAAACAGCGAGGATATTAAGAGAAAACTAGACGAAGCAAAAAAAGCCCTCGATGAAGAAGAGTTAAAGGTAAAACAGTAAGAATTTTTAAAATCTAAACTGATTATTTGTGATAGAAACGGTGGAGTGATAAAATGACTTCACCGTTTAATTTTTTGGAGGGAATAAATATGGTAGAAAAAATAGAAACCCAAGAACAGTTTGAAGAACTACTGAAAAAAGAAGAGAAATTCCTTTTCTTAAAACATAGTTTAACATGTCCGGTTAGTCAGGCAGCATATCAGGAATATCAAAAATTTGCCGATAATGAAAATAGCATTCCTGCTTACTTTTTAGCTGTACAGGATTCACGCCCATTATCAAACGAAATTGCAGAGAAATTTAATATTAAGCATGAATCACCACAGGCTATTCTTTTTACAAATGGGGAGCCACGCTGGAATGCCTCTCATTGGAAAATTACCAAGCGTTCATTAGCAGATGCAGTGAGTGAAAATCAGTAGCATTTAAGGGCATCCATAATATGGGTGCTTTCGTTTTAAAAAAATGTACAATTTTTCTATAAGCATCACATAATTCAGATATCAACATATTTTAATTTAATATCCCTAAAAGCACTTTAGTGCTTAAAAGCGTTTAACTATTAAAGAAAAAAGTGATGACAAATATAATTTTTTCCGCTATAATAAAGCCTAATTATTGAAAAAACAGAAAATTTATTTTCAAAACAATCTTTTAAAACGTAGGACACCGTTCAGTATTTATGAATATAAATATCTGATTGGCAATGAAAGGACGGGGAAAATATTGAGCACAAATGAATTGGATCACTTAAGATCACGTGTGGATGAATTAAACTTGGAATTGTTGAGGTTAATTAATGAAAGAGCTCGACTCGTCCAAGAGATTGGGCAAGTGAAGGGAAACCAGGGAGTTTACCGCTACGATCCAGTCCGTGAAAGAAAAATGTTGGAGGTTATTAAGGATCATAATGATGGTCCTTTTGAAAATTCAACAATTGATCACATTTTTAAAGAAATTTTTAAAGCTGGGTTAGACCTGCAAAAAGATGATCATAGTAAAGCATTATTAGTATCAAGAAAGAAAAAGCCAGAAGATACAATTGTTACGTTAAAAGGTGAAAATATTGGGGACGGTAAACCGCACTTTGTTTTTGGTCCTTGTGCAGTTGAATCCTATGAGCAAGTTGCAACGGTAGCAAAAGCAATGAAGGAGAAAGGGCTAAAACTTCTGCGTGGTGGTGCATATAAGCCAAGAACCTCTCCATATGATTTCCAAGGTTTAGGCGTCGAAGGCTTAAAAATTTTAAAACGTGTTGCAACTGAGTTCGATATGGCTGTAATTAGTGAGATTGTAAACCCTGCGGATATTGAAATGGCAGCTGAGTACCTTGATGTAATTCAAATTGGAGCACGTAATATGCAAAACTTTGAATTATTAAAAGCAGCCGGAGCTGTAAAGAAACCTGTTTTATTAAAAAGAGGACTTGCAGCAACTATTGAAGAATTTATCAATGCAGCAGAATATATTATGGCACAAGGCAACGGCCAAATTATTCTATGCGAACGCGGTATTCGCACATATGAACGTGCCACAAGAAATACATTAGATATTTCTGCAGTACCAATTTTGAAACAAGAGACACATTTACCGGTTATGGTGGATGTAACACACTCCACTGGAAGAAGAGATTTACTACTTCCTGCTGCTAAGGCGGCGATTGCAATTGGTGCTGATGGAGTTATGGCTGAAGTTCATCCAGATCCAGCCGTAGCATTATCCGACGCACAACAACAAATGAATCTTGAACAATTTGACAATTTTTACAATGAGTTACTAGCATCGAACTTTGTTCGGATTTAAACTTGATAGTAAATATTTCCAAAAAACCTTCTGCAAACCTGTGCAGGAGGTTTTTTTACTTAAAATTTCCGAAAATAGAGGAATCTCATTGCGGCTTCTACGTTCTTGTCGTATCATTAAATAGATAATTAAGATTGTTTATTATATCACAAATTAAAATAGCGGAAACGATAGAACAAGCTAAAGAAAAGAAAATGACTAGGCTTTGTTAAACTGCTATAAAATAAAGAAAAATAATGTATCGTTTTAAGGAGAGTGTTGAGCGTGAATGTGACGATCTATGATGTTGCCCGGGAAGCAAATGTTTCGATGGCAACCGTTTCACGTGTTGTGAATGGGAATCCCAATGTTAAACCGGTTACCCGTAAAAAAGTATTAGAGGTAATTGAACGGCTAGGATACCGTCCGAATGCTGTTGCAAGAGGATTAGCAAGTAAAAAAACCACTACTGTTGGTGTCATTATCCCGGATATCTCAAATATTTTTTATGCTGAATTAGCACGTGGTATTGAAGATATTGCAACAATGTATAAGTACAATATTATCTTAAGTAACTCTGACCAAAATAAAGATAAAGAATTACACCTGTTTAACACGATGCTTGGGAAACAAGTGGACGGCATAATTTTTATGGGAGGAAATATTACTTCTGAACATGTAGAGGAATTTGAAAAATCACCTGTCCCTATTGTGCTTGCCGGCTCTATGGAAGAAACTGAAACGATTCCTTCAGTGAATATTAATTATGAACAAGCCGCTTATGATTCGGTTAAAGAATTTATCGATAAAGGCCACAAGAATATTGCCTTTGTCGTCGGTCCATTATATGAACTGGAGAATAAGGTAAAAGGGTATCAAAGAGCGCTTGAGGATGCCGGGATTCCATTTAACGAAGAATTGGTTGTTGAAGGAGATTACACATACGATTCAGGAATTGAAGCCTTTGAAAAGTTATTGGAAGCACAAGAACGGCCAACTGCCATTTTAGTGGCATCTGATGAAATGGCACTTGGGGTTGTCCATGGTGCTCAGGATAAGGGGTACAATATACCTGAAGACTTTGAGGTCATTACCTCGGATAATACAAGATTGGCCCTTATGGTACGTCCACAGCTAACAACTGTTATTCAGCCATTATACGATATCGGTGCAGTGGCAATGCGTCTGTTGACTAAATATATGAATAAAGAAAAAGTGGAGCGGCATACTGTGGTTCTTCCACACCGAATTGAACATCGTCAATCAACAAAATAAATTAAAAGGGCTATCTGCAGATAGCCCTTTTAATATTAGCTGGATTGACTCTTTTGCTGATTTCGAATTGGATATAAAGCCTTTTCAAGCGTCTGTAAATTTTTTTCAGTAATTTCTGCCTTTCTTGGAATCGGCAAATAGAGATTGTCTGGATCGTCCCATTCCTTAGGTAATTCAACGGGGGAATCCTTCTGCCAGAATTGGACCCATTCATCAGGTAAATTACCATAACAATTGGGGTTTTCAGTCATTTCGAGCCAAATAAGGGCCCATGCGCGTGGCACCACTCTCCAGATATCATACCCGCCGCCACCAACAGCAATCCAGCGGCCATTACAATATTGATGGGCGATTTCATGGGCAAGCTTTGGTATTTCGCGATAGATTTTCATCGTTGCGGATAAATGTGTTAATGGATCAAAGTAATGAGCATCTGCACCATTTTGGGTGAGGATAACATCTGGCTTAAAGAAATCGGCTACTTCCCTAATTGCATGTGAATAGGAGTGAAGCCATGATTCATCTTCGGTAAAGGCATCAACAGGAATGTTAAACGAATAGCCGTAACCTTTGCCTTGGCCGCGTTCATTTACGTTTCCTGTTCCGGGAAATAAATATCTGCCTGTTTCATGGATAGACAGGGTACACACATTAGGATCATCATAAAAAGACCATTGGACTCCATCCCCATGATGAGCATCCGTATCGACATATAAAACGCGCGCATTATATTTTTGCTGCAGATATTTAATTGCTACAGAGCTGTCATTATAAATGCAAAACCCGGAAGCTTTTCCTCGAAACCCGTGATGAAGACCTCCTCCAAGATGAACTGCATGAACTGCTTGTCCTGTCATTACCTGGTCAACTGCCGTCAATGTCCCGCCAACTAGTAATGAGCTGGCCTCATGCATATTTGGGAAAATTGGAGTGTCCTCGGTTCCTAAACCATAGTTTTCTGCTATTTCGATAGGCAGCTGATCATGACCAGCCTTAAATACGGCGTCAATATAATTTGGATCATGAATAAGGCTGAGATCCTGTACACTTGCCGATCTGGGTATGATAATTTGCTTTTCATCCAGTGCATTTAATTTTTTAAGTAAATCTACTGTTAATTTAAGCCGAAACTGATTAAAAGGATGATGGCTGCTGAATTTATAATTCAGCAGTTCTTCTGAAAAAACAAATGAACATTTATCTGTCATAGTGAAATCCCCGGAAGATTTGGCCATAGAACATGGTGTCCTGCTTTTTTTAAATCTTCAATTAGCCCCGTTGGGTTCATCATTTGCACGCGAATAACGAGTATTTTAAATTGATCATCCTTTTTGTCCGGGTAAACAAGCACACTAAGAATATTTGCGTTACGTTTTCGAATTATACTAGAAATTTCACAAAGCATTCCGGTTATATTCGGGACCTTTATTTCAATTTGCGACCCGGGCTGATGGGCACCGGTTAATTCCACCATTGTCCTTAGCAGGTCTGTTTCTGTGATAATTCCAACTAGCTTTTGATCATTGATGATGGGAAGGCAGCTGATTTTATGTTCATAAAAAAGACCTGCCACCTCTTCTACAAAATCAAGCGGATGGCCCGTAATCACATTTTTTTTCATTATCGTCACAACTGGTTTTTGTAAGTCTTCCAAGTGTTCATTAGCATGAAATATAGAGGGCATGGCATCACGGATATCTACGACCGTAACTAACCCTACTAAATGATTTTCGGAGTCGATAATGGGCACATGGCGAATTTTTTTTGATTCCATTAGTCGTAAGGCATCCTTTATCGAATCTGTTGGAAAAAGTGTTGCAACGTTTGGTTTCATGATTTCTTCTACGATCATTGGAAAATCCCCCTTCATAAAAACAGTTTTAGTGTCCAGCTCCAGCGCCTAGCCCCTCGATGGTCTACAGTCAATCCGTCAAGAAGGTTAAAGAGCAACCTTCTCGCCGGCTTGTCTTATGCTTGTCGGGGCTGACCAAGGCGCTTCCGCTTTTCGTTTAATACATAAACCGATTCATAAAGCGCAGGCGGTCAAATTTTTGGACGGATTCATTATCTACCCTTTTACCGATCTTGACCATTAAGCAATTTGCAGGATGGGAACAAATTTCAGGATCATCGGTTGCATACCATTCAAGTCCACCGGCATTCATCATTTTTTCCATAATCTTTCGATATTCCCATACATTCAGGCCTGTTCCTTTTAGATCCCAGTGCCAATAATATTCAGTCGTAATCGTAATATAATCTTCCATCGCATCATCCATCATTGACACGATTATGAGATTTTTACCAACAGCACAGCCCCTAAATTGAGGAATGACTTCAATGGCACCTAATTCTATTAAATTATCCATTTTTCCTTCAGACCATCTTTCAAGAGGGTCTGGATAGAGATAGGTAACATAGCCAACAATTGTATGGTGAGATCTGGCGATAATAATTCTTCCTTCCGTAAGATCGGCAATTCCCACCAATGCTTGGTGTTGCTGCCTGGGCGGGCGAAAGGCGGTAAGGTCCTCATGAAATTCGTAACCTGCCAGCTTTTCCGCTGAGATTGGTCCTTCTATAATTAAATTTCCGTGAGGGGTCTCTAATTCTTTTGCATTGTACGTTTTCTTATGTTCCATTTGTTCACCACCTGGAAAAGTGTTTCATATATAATTCTATTATACAAAAAATCTATTTATTAAAAGCGTTTTCACAAAATGTTTAGACACTTTTTATAGATTTCAAAAAAATTATCATACAAAAAAATAATTTTAAAAATTGAGAATAGTCTCTATTTGTAATATAATTATCTCAATAAAACTTAAGGGGGAAATTTAGATGAGAGTGGAAGCGCTGCCAGTAGTTCAGGGAGAGTATAACTTACCAAATTATGAAGAATTGTATAAGAATTTTAACTGGGAAGAAGCTGAAAAGGAATTTTCTTGGCACGAAACAGGATTGGTAAATATGGCTTACGAGGCGATTGACCGTCATGTAAAAACCTTCCGGAAGAACAAAATTGCTCTTTATTATCGTGATGGAGTAAGGGACGAGAAGTACACATTTAAAGAAATGAAGGAACTGTCAAACAAGGCAGGCAATGTTTTGAAAACCTATGGCGATGTAGATAAAGGCGACCGTGTATTTATTTTCATGCCTCGCTCTCCAGAGCTTTATTTCACTGTCTTAGGTGCCATTAAATTAGGAGCGATTGTTGGTCCGTTATTTGAAGCATTTATGGAGGGGGCTGTCAGAGACCGTCTTCAGGACAGTGGTGCAAAGGTACTTGTTACCACTCCGGAATTGCTTGATCGTATTCCTGTCAGTGAATTACCTGATTTAAAGCATATTTTTGTAATCGGTAAAAATGTTGAAGAGCAGGGACCGGTTATTGACTTCTTGAAAAAGTTTGAAGAAGCAGAGAAAGAGTTAAGAATTGAATGGGTTCAAAGAACGGACGGCATGATTCTACACTATACTTCCGGTTCTACTGGGAAACCTAAAGGGGTTTTGCATGTACATAATGCAATGGTTCAGCATTACCAAACAGCTAAATGGGTTCTTGATTTAAAAGAAGACGATGTTTACTGGTGTACAGCGGACCCTGGCTGGGTTACAGGAACCTCTTATGGTATCTTCGGACCATGGTTAACAGGAACCTCTAATGTCATTATTGGCGGACGTTTCAGCCCTGAATCCTGGTATCAAATGATTGAAGATTTTGGTGTTACTGTTTGGTATAGTGCCCCAACTGCTTTCCGGATGTTAATGGGAGCCGGCGATGAACTTGTGAAAAAATATAATCTTAGCTCACTCCGTCATGTTTTAAGTGTAGGGGAGCCGCTAAATCCTGAAGTGGTAAAATGGGGAGCAAAGGTATTTAATAAACGAATCCATGATAACTGGTGGATGACGGAAACAGGGGCACAGCTGATTTCAAATTACCCATGTATGCCGATTAAACCAGGTTCAATGGGGAAACCGATTCCGGGAGTAACCGCGGCTATCGTTGATGACCAAGGAAATGAATTGCCACCTTACCGTATGGGCAATCTTGCGATTAAAAAAGGCTGGCCTTCCATGATGTACACAATTTGGAATAACCAAGAAAAGTACGAGTCCTATTTTATGCCTGGTGACTGGTATGTTTCAGGCGATTCAGCCTATATGGATGAAGAAGGGTATTTCTGGTTCCAGGGACGTATTGATGATGTAATCATGACTTCCGGTGAACGTGTTGGTCCTTTCGAGGTGGAAAGCAAGCTTGTTGAGCACCCAGCGGTCGCGGAAGCTGGCGTTATTGGAAAACCGGACCCAGTTCGCGGGGAAATTATTAAGGCCTTTATCGCCTTAAGAGATGGCTTTGAAGAAACGGAAGAATTGAAAGAGGAAATTAGACAGTTTGTGAAAAAAGGTCTTGCAGCACATGCGGCACCTAGAGAGATTGATTTCCGTGATAAGCTTCCAAAAACAAGAAGCGGTAAAATCATGAGACGTGTGTTAAAGGCATGGGAGCTTAACCTGCCTACTGGTGACCTTTCAACAATGGAAGATTAAAAAGTAGTAAAAACCGCACCAATTCGGTGCGGTTTTTTTCTGCTTATTTATTTTTCTCTTTGTTGTTATTTTCCTTTTGATCGGTGCTTTTTTCGGTACCCCCAACCTCCACCAAATTAGACGGCGGGGATTCCTTTCCGGCAATATCCACTGCCGTAACGTAATAAGTTCCGCTTGGGACCGAGAGAGAAAGGCTTGATCCGCTTTTAATACTTGCTATCTTCAATTTTAAAAGCCCCGCATGATAAACTCGGTAGCCAATGACATCATTTTCCGAAGATGATGACCAAGCTAGGTTATTTGCATCTGCTCTTAGCCTTACGGATCCCGGAGTCTTGCCGTTATCAACAATCTTAGCGGTTGGGACAAGAATATGCGCCCAGCGGCTTCTGTTTGGAATGAGCTGGCTTGGATTATGAAAGTTTCTTCCAACCATCCGGTCAATGAAATCGGGATTTAAGACAAGCCCTCTTTGCGCAAATTCTGCAGGTGTTGAATCCAATGCTAAATATTTGCGGTCGCCAATCGTAACATAATTTCCGGCAACCAAACTATCATCCACTTTTGTCGGGACATATTTAGCATTGAAGTAGTCACTCTCAACTAAGCCGGCATTTACGCAAGCTGCAGATGGCAAGAGACCTGAAACAGCGCAATAAGAGCGTCTAACAATTCCTTTTGGCATTTTAAATTGCTTTTTAGGAGCAATTAAGGACGGCTTGATCTTATAGGCAGAATTGATCAAATCAACCCAAAGATTGTTTGTCCGCTGACTATACGACATATACCCGTAAGATTGAAGGGATTTTGGTGTATCATAACCAGTCCAGATTCCAAATGTTACATTCGGATTGGTTCCAACCAGCCATGAGTCTTTATAATCGACTCCTGTACCCGTTTTTCCGGCCCAGTCTGTTCGAAATTTAAGACGGTAATTAATGCCGGCAGCCGTACCCATTCTCATAACATCACGCATCATATCTAATGTTAAATAAGAGGTCTGCGGTGTGAAAACTTTAACAGGTTTGACCTGATGCTGATAAATCACTTTCCCATCCTTATCGACGATTTTGTCAATCATATAGGCGTCGATAAATTTCCCGCCATTTGCAAAAGTTGTAAAGGCATTCGTATTTTCTTCAACTGTTACTCCGTTGCTTAAAGAACCAATGGCTGTTGAAAGGTTCGTATAGTCCTCACTTCTAAGTGAAGAAAAACCCATTTTTTCAAGGTATTTAGCTGGCCGTTGATTAACAATGTCCCTGTATAACTTTACAGCAGGCACGTTATAAGACCATGCCAGGGCATATCTTGCAGAGACTAAACCACTGTATCTCATGTCATAGTTATGGGGCCATGGGCTGCTGCTTGCCGGGTTAAGGCTCAAAGCAACATCCGGTAAAGTTGTCCCAGGGGCAGCCTTTCCCATTTCAATTGCCGGTCCATAAACAAGGAGCGGTTTCATGGTCGAACCATTTTGACGAATCGCGCTGGTAGCGTGATTCAGCTGCTGTTTATTATAATCTCTTCCGCCAACAAAGCTTATGATTTTACCGGTTTTATTTTCAATTAGGATAGCCCCAACCTCCACGGGCTCCATGACGGTTTTGACTTTACCTGTCTCCGGATCCTTCTTTTCTTCCGGTTTTTCAGGTCCATAATATGGATATCGATCCTTAACTTTTTGCATGGCGTCATACATTTTTTTGTTAATGGTTGTGTGGATCTCATAGCCATTTTGTTTTAAATCGTGACTGGCTAATGTTTGGTACTTGTAATGAAGATTACTGTCTTTCTTCAATTCTTTTTCACTGATTCCGTCCTTTTGGGCTAAAACCGTAGCAAGAACATCGATTGAACGTTTTTCAATTTCAAATGTCAGCCATGGATATTTTTCCAAAGGATTTGGACGCGGTGGTGTAAAATCTTTTGTAATGTCATAGGCAGCCGCTTCTGCATACTGCTTTTTGTTAATGTAACCGCCATCATACATCCTTTTTAAAACGGTTTTCATCCGGTTTATTCCCGGCTCCAGATTTTCTTTCACTTTTCCGTCTCTTGTAAAAGGGGTGTATCCGAAGGGGCTTTGCGGTAACCCAGCGATAAAGGCTGCTTCTGGTAATGTGAGCTTGTTTGCGCTTTTCCCGAAGATTCCTTTTGCTGCTGCCTGTACCCCTGCAATATTTCGTCCCGATGAATTTCGACCGAATGTTGAAACATTTAGGTAGGCCTCAAGAATTTCTTTTTTGGAGAAAAATTTTTCTAAACGAAGGGCAAGTAAGATTTCATTTGCTTTCCGTTGAAAGGAAACCTCATTGGTTAAAATTTGGTTCTTAATAAGCTGCTGAGTTAACGTACTGCCGCCTGATTGAACTGCTGAATTGGTGACTTCCTGAAATAGGGCGCGAAAAACGGCTTTTGGAACCACACCATGATGCTTATAAAAATACTCGTCCTCTGTTGAAATGACGGCTTTTACAAGGTAATCAGAGACTTGATCCAAATTTACTTCTTCACGTTCAAGATCTGATCTTAGTTTTCCGAGGTAAACATTATCAGCAAAATAGAGGTCAGAAGTCTCAGTATAATTATAAATATCTTTTTTCAAACTACTGTAAGAGCGGACGGGTTCATCCTTCACAAGTGAGGCAAAGTACCCTGCACCAACACCGGTAGCAAAAGAGCCTCCAAGAATAATTACAGTTAAAAAGATTAGAAAAAGATTCCAAACTACAGAATATGTAATTCGAGCACTCTTTACTGTTTTTTTATGTGTAATCAAGTTTAGGGATGATTTTAAAACTTCCATCCATGCCTGCAGTCTTTCTTTCATTAAGAGCATCACCTCGACTTAAATCACATACATTATAGCATATACATGTTCAAAGAAATGACAAAGTTCTACATTTATCTTAATTTTCCAATTCAAGTTTGACAGGAGTCATGGAAATGTGGTAAAAAAGGTATAATCAATTTTATAATTTTAAAGCTGTGAAAGGAACCAACAGTAGATTTTCTATCCCTGTTTGTAGAGAGTCAGCGGAGGGTGAAAGCTGATACATATAGAAAATTGAATTACGTCCTGGAGCTTTCTCTGTGAAGATTGGAGTAGCAGAGAACGGATAAGCCGTTAATTTTTTGAGGTGGAGGAAGTTTTTTCCTCAAGCCGGGTGGTACCGCGTATTTATACGTCCCTGCATGTTTGCAGGGACGTTTTTTATTTTCTTTTAGGAGGCTATTTAAATGAATTTATTAGAGGATTTGGCATGGCGAGGAATTATCTATCAGCAAACCGATGAAGAAGGTTTAAAAGATATTTTATCAAGTGAAAAAATTTCATTATATTGTGGTGCGGACCCAACAGCAGACAGCTTGCATATTGGCCACTTAGTTCCATT
Organism: Neobacillus cucumis; assembly: GCF_016107705.1. The sequence continues at coordinate 900,969 of NZ_JAEHGC010000001.1, read as the reverse complement.
TTTAACACTTAGAAGATTTCAGCAGCACGGGCATCGTCCTATTGTGCTAGTCGGTGGGGCGACGGGTTTAATCGGTGACCCTAGTGGTAAAAGTGAAGAGCGTAACTTGCAAACATTAGAAGCTGTACAAAAAAATGTTGAAGGCATTCAAAAGCAATTAGCGGCGATTTTTGAGTTTGACGGCGAAAATGGAGCCATCATGGTAAATAACTATGACTGGGCTGGTTCCATGGATATCGTATCGTTTTTACGTGATATCGGAAAACATATCGGTGTAAATTACATGTTGGCGAAGGATACAATTGCAAATAGACTTGAAACAGGGATTTCTTTTACTGAATTTACTTATACGATATTACAAGCGATGGATTTCAACCATTTATATGAGCATCATAATTGTAAATTACAAATTGGCGGAAGTGATCAGTGGGGGAACATTACCTCCGGGCTGGAATTGATCCGTAAAATGCAGCCAGAAGGCTCAAAAGCTTTTGGATTGACGATTCCGTTAGTAACCAAAGCGGATGGTACAAAATTCGGCAAAACCGAAGGCGGTGCCGTTTGGTTAGATCCTGAAAAAACAACACCATATGAATTCTACCAGTTCTGGATTAATTCAGCTGATGCGGATGTGGTTAAATACTTGAAATACTTTACCTTCTTGTCACACGAGGAAATTGAGCAGCTAGAAAAGTCGGTACAGGAAGAACCACATTTACGAAAGGCACAAAAAGCTTTGGCTGAAGAAATGACTCGATTAATTCATGGCGAAGAGTCATTGCAGCAGGCAATTAAAATCACCCAGGCATTGTTTAGCGGTGATGTGAAAGAACTTTCTGCTGCAGAAATTAGACAAGGGTTTAAAGATGTTCCTTCATTTGACGCTTCCAGTTTTGAAGGGAATCTCGTTGATCTGCTTGTGGCAGCAGCGATTTCACCATCCAAACGTCAGGCGCGTGAAGACATTACAAATGGAGCGGTGTCTGTTAACGGTGAACGAATTACAGATGCTTCCTACTCTCTAGCTGAAAATGACCGGATTGAAGGACAATTTACCATCATCAGAAGAGGGAAGAAGAAATATACATTAATTAAATACTAAAATGATGGGGCTCTTGGAGAATTACCGAGGGCTCTTTCTTTTTTTTCTACTTTTGTAACAGCAGATTAACTTAAATCGTCTAATAGAATAAGCACAAGACGGGGGTGAGGCATTTGCGGTTATTGTTGCATGCTATTTTTATCATTGTGCTCGCACTTGTTACCTTTTTTGGTTTAGGACCGGTTTTGTTAGCGGATGGAAGTTCAACAGAAAGAATCATCACAGCATTCATTGTATTCATTTTATATGCAATCATTGTCTTTTTTTATCGAAAATCTCTTCAATCGGTTAATAATAATAGAAAATAAAAAACCCCTGAGCAAATCAATTGTGAAGTAACCCAAAAAGTTAGACAAATATCTTTACGCAGGTCTCAAGGATTGAACTCTGTATTGCGCAGGGCTCAATCCTTTTAGTTATACCTTTATTCGTTTGTGATTGTAATAGTGAATATACTTTTCTAGTTCTCTCTTAAAATGCTCCATACTCTCGAATTCCTGAGATACAACTTCAGACTTTAATAAGTCAAAGAAGTTCTCTATGACAGTGTTATCTAAACAATTCCCTTTATGCGATATGCTTTGCGTAATGTTATGTTCCTTTTTCCTAGGTTCATTTTCGTGCCTCTTCCTCCAATTCCACTAATATATTATTCAATTTCGAATAAACATTATTCAACTTTGAATAAAATTCCTGTTAATCCTATATTTTATTTGTATTTTTTACTTTGATTTCACTGACTTTTCAAATTTGGCACAAAACTTGCAAAAGTAAAAATTGTTAATTATTTTTGAATAATTTATAGTATTAAGAAAGGAGAGATAAAAGTTTTTAATTTACTTTAATTTTAGTTAGTGATCTAACATTATATGAGGGAGTGTAGATTTTTGAATCAACAGAAAAACACCTTACAACGACAGCTGAAACCCCGCCATCTTACAATGATTTCAATTGGTGGTGTAATTGGTGCGGGGCTTTTTGTAGGAAGTGGAGCTGTCATCAACGCAACCGGGCCTGGAGCTATTATATCCTATGCCATTTCCGGATTGCTCGTCGTCCTTGTTATGCGAATGCTAGGAGAGATGGCAGTTGTCAATCCTGATAGCGGTTCCTTTTCCACTTATGCACATGAGGCCATGGGCTCTTGGGCAAGCTATACGATCGGCTGGCTCTATTGGTTTTACTGGGCGATTGTTATCGCGATTGAAGCAACCGCAGGTGGAGCCATTGTCCACGGCTGGATACCTGTTATACCAGTATGGGCAGTAAGCTTAATTCTAACGGTATTATTAACATTTACTAATATCTTTTCTGTAAAATCCTTCGGGGAGTTTGAATATTGGTTTGCATTAATTAAAGTAGTGGCAATTAGTCTTTTCATGTGTCTGGGAGTCGCAATCATTTTTGGATTCATCCCTGGTATACAATCGCCTGGGCTTTCCAACTTAATCGGACATGGCGGATTTATGCCCAAGGGGTTCTCTACCATATTCGTCGGTATTGTCGTCTGTATTTTCTCTTTCTTTGGTGCTGAGATTGCAGCAATTGCTGCCGGCGAAACTCCAGACCCACAAAAGTCCGTGGTTGTAGCCATCAAAAATGTTACATGGCGTATTCTTCTATTCTATATCGGTTCTGTGGCTATTTTAGTAACTTTGCTTCCATGGGACGCAGCTGATTTGCTCAAAAGTCCTTATGTAACGATGCTGGATATGTTAAAAATCCCAGCGGCTGGACAAATCATGAATTTCGTCGTACTCACATCCGTGCTTTCTTGTTTAAATTCAGCCCTTTATACAAATTCTCGGATGCTTTATTCTCTAGCCCAAAAGGGAAATGCCCCACGTGCACTGTTGAAAGTGAATAAGAACGGCGTTCCTGTTCGTGCCGTTCTAGCAAGTACCTTTTTCGCTTACGTATGTGCTATTTTCAGTTTCACATCGCCAGATAAAGTGTTCCTTTTCCTAGTTAACGCTTCGGGCGCCATCGCCTTGCTTGTTTATCTTGTAATAGCTGTCTCCCATATTATCCTAAGAAAAAGAATGGAGAAACAAAATAAACAGGTGTTAAAGCTAAAGATGTGGCTTTTCCCGGGTCTATCTTATATAACAATTGTTGCTATGATCGGCATTCTCATTTCCATGGTATTCATTGAGTCAATGCGCTCTCAAATTTATCTTACCCTGCTAATAGCGGTTTTAGTAGTCGGGTCTTATTTCCTTTTTAATAGAAAATCCCATACTACTCTGGAAAATAGTACGAATGAAACAATGCTGAAAACCGGCAATGATTAATTCGAATTTAGAAGCCATCCATAGATGGCTTCTTTTATGTATGCCCAGCATGGGAGCTCTTTCAATGGAATGCGTTGCAAGCAGAATTACGGAAGGAACTACTCTAGGAAAAGAAGGGTGAAGCCCGGGGGGACTGATACTTTCCTCATACATTAAGCCCCCCAATTCTTTGGAGGAGAATACAAAATTCTACAAAGCGGAATAAAAAAAAAACCCTAGAAGCGTTGATATAACGCAGTTTCTAGGGTTTTTATGTTTGCTATTTAATAAGCAAATCAATTAACGAGAGTAGAACTCAACGATAAGTGCTTCGTTAATTTCAGCTGGTAATTCAGAACGCTCTGGTAAGCGAGTGAAAGTACCCTCTAACTTATCAGCATCGAAAGTTAAGAAATCAGGAACGAAGTTGTTTACTTCAATTGCTTCTTTCACAACATCAAGATTGCGTGATTTTTCACGAAGAGTGATAGTTTGTCCTGCAGTTAAACGGTATGATGGGATATCAACGCGAGATCCATCAACAAGAATATGACCGTGGTTAACTAACTGACGAGCAGCACGGCGAGTGCGAGCTAAACCTAAACGATAAACAACGTTGTCAAGACGTGATTCAAGAAGAACCATGAAGTTTTCACCGTGTTTACCAGCTAATTTGCCAGCTTTGTCAAATAGGTTGCGGAATTGGCGCTCATTTACTCCGTACATATGACGAAGTTTTTGTTTTTCTTGTAATTGCAAACCATATTCAGAAAGCTTTTTGCGTTGGTTAGGACCGTGTTGTCCTGGAGCGTAAGGACGCTTATCTAATTCTTTTCCTGTGCCGCTTAGAGAGATTCCAAGACGACGGGATAATTTCCAGCTAGGGCCGGTATAACGAGCCATGAGAGACTCCTCCTTCGTGTTTTTATTTTGGTAAAATAAAAACGGTTATGAAACAACGATGATAGCCATTTTGTTTTCAGATACCTTCGCCCTAGCAGCAGAGGGTTACAAGATACCCCATCATTTGAATAAAGTGTTCAAGTGAGGAACAAAATGAACGATTAAAGTGTTCACATAAGCTGCAATATTTTACACAAAGAGTATTATATAATTTTATTTACTGATAAGTCAAGAATATTTTGTTATAATAATGTATATCCAATATTTTGCAGACTATATAAAAGTTAGAAATTATTCGAAAATTAATTACAAAAATCAGAGAATATTCACTATAATTAAGTGAAGGTGTATATATTTGGAATTAGAATGGGAAAATTGGGTGAATGAAAAATGAACGCGTTCGGTGAAAATTTCATCATACAAAAAAATAAAGAAAATAGATATAAGCGGTTATTTCATATAACTGAAAAATTCCATTCTTTATTGGATAAGGAATCTCTTCTACGGGAAATAATTGTTTCTCTCGAACAGTTGTATCCCTCATTTTCCTGCTATTTGCTTCTTTCTCAAGATTATCACAACCAAAATGAATTGCCCATTATTGATCTTGAATATGATAGTGAAAATATTACAGCCATGGAGGCTTATGTTTCAGGGAATACCAAATTGGAAAATTCTCTTGAAGAGAACAGTTCTATCCTTTATGCACCGTTAAAAGGGAAACAAGGGGTTTATGGTGTTCTGCAAATCATTGCTGCTAACATCCTTGTATTTCCAAAAGATGAAATTGAATTTATCACTTTACTGGCAAATGCGGCTGGCGGTGCATTGGAAAATACCAAGCTTTATCAGCAGTCCAGACAGGTAATTTCCGATTTACAGTTAATTAATGAAACAACACATCGTTTAAACTCAAAGCTCAGACTAAAAGATATGATTAGCTATATGACAAATCAAATTAAACATTCTTTCCAAGCAGAGGAAGCAGGTTTTTTCCTGCTGACAGACAATTTGATGAATAGTAAACTACTGCCAGGATCTACCCCATTCTTTTATACGAAACAAGCACATCCATATATTGAATACATAAAAAATAAAATACTGATAGAAAAAGAGGCGCTTTTTTTCGGAGATATAAACATTCCTAGTATTAATGGAATAAAGTGTTTTCGTTCCATATTGGCGGTTCCAATGGTCCAAAGAGGAAAATTTAAAGGTTTTAGTATTGTTATGAATCAAGAACCCTTTTTCTTTTCCTTTGAAGCCTTTAAGCTTCTGCAATCGCTGATTCATCATTCCGCACTGGCGCTTTCCAATTCGATGCTTAGGGAAGAATTGGAGAGAATGATTATTACAGATCATTTAACGAAACTTCATTCGCGAAATTATCTTGATGAAAAGATTCAATTGTCAATGAAAGAGGACGAGCAAGGGACATTCATTCTGATTGATATTGATAATTTTAAGGACATAAATGATACGTATGGACACCAGGTTGGTGATGAAGTATTGGTTCAAGTAGCCAATATTATTCGTGGAAATATTCGCGATCGTGATGTTGGAGCACGCTGGGGTGGTGAGGAAATGGCCATCTACCTTCCTAAGGTGACATTAGAGACAGGGGTGGCAGTAGCTGAGCGTTTAGTAAAAGCTGTGGCCGAATACTCTATCCCATCAATTACCGTATCTTGCGGTGTATCCTATTGGCATAGGGACATGCTTGATTCTTATAACTATTTATTTAAAAGGGCGGACGAGTCCCTCTACACAGCAAAAGGAACAGGGAAAAATAAAGTCATTAATCAAAATGATCGCATAAAAGCAAGTTAAGGCATCCATGGATTCATGGGTGCCTGAATTCATATAGGTTGAAATTTTGTTTACGTACTTTATCTAAAGAAGCTTCATATTCTATAGAAATGGAAGCGTTTTCAAAATAGGAGGGGCAAAATTGGAGGATAAAAACTTACGCTTTGAAACAGAGGTCATTCATTCAGGTTATGTATCTGATGAACATCAGGGGAGTCTCGTTCCACCCTTGTACCAAACATCAACCTTCACCTTTTCCACTGCTAAGCAGGGGGAAAGACGGTTTTCCGGCGAGGAAGAAGGCTATATTTATTCACGTTTAGGGAATCCAACTGTAAAAATACTTGAAGAACGGTTGGCAGTACTTGAAAAAGGGGAAGCTGCTTTAGCCTTTTCATCCGGAATGGCAGCTGTTTCTGCTGCATTAATTGCCTTAACGAAAATCGGTGACCACATTCTTTGTTCACAAGGTGTATATGGCTGTACCTTTGGATTCCTGCAACTCTTGAAAGAAAAATATGGGATTGAACATGATTTCTCTTCAATGGATTCAATAGAAATGATGGAAAAGGCAATCCGTCCAAACACTGCATGTATTTATATTGAAACACCAATAAATCCTACAATGAAACTAGTTGATTTAGGGCAGGTGGCTAAAATTGCGAATGAAAAAGGCATACCGGTGGTGGTAGATAATACATTTTGTTCTCCTTATTTACAAACCCCGCTTACCCATGGCTGTGATGTCGTCATCCATAGTGCGACAAAATATATTTGCGGACATGGCGATGTCCTTGCCGGTATCGTCGTTGGTAAAAAAGAATGGATTCAAAAGGTTTCAAGAACAACGCAAAAAGATATTGGTGGAATTATTTCACCCTTTGATGCGTGGCTTTTGCTAAGGGGATTAAAAACCCTACCAATTCGAATCGATCGTCATTGTGACAATACAGATAAAATCTTTCAGTTTTTAAGGAAACATCCCAAAATTGATGCGATCTATTACCCAGGTGACGCTGAGCACCCAGACTATCAAATTATGAAAAAACAAATGAAAAAGCCTGGGGGTCTTATTTCGTTTTCCATAAGAGGGGGAAAGGAAACAGCACAGCGATTGATGAATGAACTAAACTTAATTAAAATTGCTGTTAGTCTTGGGGATGCAGAAACCTTAATCCAGCATCCGGCTACGATGACACATGCAGTAGTCCCGAAAGAAGAAAGAAGAAAAATGGGGATAACGGAAAATTTACTCCGGCTTTCAGTAGGGCTTGAAGCTTGGGAGGATATTATCGATGATCTCGATCAGGCCTTGGAAAAGATATAACAAAAAAGCAAGGAAGATGAAAAACTCTTCCTTGCTTTTTAGATTAAATATGCTGTATTAAAATTTCAACAAACTCTTCTAATTTTTGCTGATCAAGCTCGTCGAAGCGGTTTGTTTCCGGTGAATCAATATCCAAAACACCAAGTAAATGTCCATTTTTTAACAATGGGATGACAATTTCAGATTGTGATGCAGCATCGCAGGCAATATGGCCTGGAAACTGATTCACATCTTCTACTCTGACTGTTTCCTTTAACTTTGCTGAGGTGCCGCAAACACCTTTTCCAACAGGAATCCGAACACAGGCAGGAAGTCCTTGAAAGGGTCCTAATACGAGTTCTTCCTTCTCATCCATTAAATAAAACCCGACCCAGTTGGTACGGTCAAGAAATTGGTTTAACAAGGAGCAGGCATTACTAAGATTCGCAATTTGATTTTTCTCATCATGAATCAAGGCGTGCAATTGTTTTTTAACAAGTTCATAATTTTCCTCACGACTGCCCGTATACATTTCGACGTTAAACATGTTTTTTCACCTATTTTTCGTTAGTTTTTTATATTATTTTAGCAAATTACCGTGAAACTAGGTAGAATTTGTCGATTTTTTAATAAAGGAATAAGCGGCGAAAGAAAGAAACATTAGGTAAGGAGTAAAAAGTTCGATCCACTTTCGAGGGGGAAAGACATGAAAAAAAATTTAAAGGAAGCAATTATTGAAGCAGCGATTAAATTATTTAATTCAAATGGATACTCTGGTACATCAATCAGAGATATTGCAGGCTATGCGAATGTAAACTCTGCAACGGTTGCTTACTATTTTGAAAATAAGCTCGGCCTCTTAGAATATTGCTTTACGAACTTTTATGAACAATACCTCAGGATCATGGAAGAGGAGTATGCCCTGGTAGGACTCGGTGCTAAAGATTGCCTAAAACGAATGACTGCCAAATTGCTCCATTACCAATGTGAAAATATTCAATTGGCAAATGTTGTATACCGTGAAATGTCATTGGATTCACAAATCGTTAGAGAAATAATGTCAACGTATAATCTTAAAGAAAAATATTATTTTCAAAAAATATTTGAAAAAGGGATGGAATGGAAGGAATTCCATCCTCACTCTGTTCCTTATTTGATTATTCAGCTTAAGGGTTTGCTAATGATGCCATTCATGAATTCTCATTATCTAAGAGAAGTAATGTATATTTTTCCAAATGAACGTTTCTTTGAGCAAAAATATTTAAATGAAATGTACAATTGGATTGAAAATACACTTTGTAATGGTGTAGTAGTGAAGAAAGAGGCTATTTTATGATGAGCCTCTATTTTTTTGATTTCTTTTGCAAAAAAATTGAAAATTATGGTCAAAAATTGTCGTTTACATGGTATCATAAATACATTGAATTGAACATATCGTGCTATTTTTATATAAACTGACACCTAAAGAGAACTTGAAACGATGTTTTCCGGAACAGGAGGCTTACATGTGAAGTATTTCATAGGATTTTTTATCCTTATGCTAGCTTTATTTGTATTAGGATATCTAATAAAGAAAAAGTATTTTAAGGAAATGGACCGTTTAGAAGCGTGGAAAATCGATTTGTTGAATCGTCCAATTTTGGAAGAAATGTCTAAGGTGAAGCAGCTTAATATGACGGGGCAAACAGAGGAACTGTTCGAAAATTGGCGTAACCAATGGGATGACATTGTTACAGTGAAGCTTCCGAAACTAGAGGAAATGTTATTTGATGCGGAAGAATACATAGACCGCTACCGATTTAACAAGGCTAAAACAGTTCAACGTACAATCAATGATACCTTGCAGGAAACCGAAAATCAGATTACAAAAATATTGGAAGAATTGCATGAGCTAGTAGGCAGCGAGGAAAAAAACCGGGTAGAAATTGAACAATTAAAAGAATTATACCGGGAAACAAAGAAAGTACTACTTGCCCACCGGCATACCTTCAGCAAGGCTGAAAAAAGTCTGGAAAAGCAACTGGAAGAGGTCACGAAGAAGTTCCAAGAATTTGATGAAAAAACAGAGCATGGAAACTACCTTGAAGCCCGCGAAATTGTTTTAACAATCAGCAGCCATTTAGGGACCATTAAGAATGTGATGGAGCTTACTCCACAGCTTTTAATTGAGGTTCAATCCATCCTGCCGGCACAAATTTCCGATGTCCATGATGGGTTTAAGGAAATGGTTCAGCAGGGCTATTACCTAGAGCATATTCAGTTGGAAAATGAAATTAAAGCATTGGAAGAAAAGCTTTCAGAAGCAATTCGCTTGATTGAGGAAACGGACTTAGATAAAGCAGTTGAAAGTGTAAAAGAAACCAAGGATCGAGTGGATATCCTTTTTGATTTACTGGAAAAAGAGGTACATGCTAAGCACTTTATCATTAAAAATGAGAAAATTGCCTATGATCTTCTGATAGAAGCACAGGAAGAAAACAACCTTCTTGTTGATGAAGTGTCGAATGTCCAGCAAACCTATCATTTAAAAGAATATGATTTTGAAACACAAAGACATTTGGAAAAAGAGCTTTTAGCAGTGTTTAAGCATTATGAAATCCTAGTCGAAAAATTAAAAATTAATGAAACAGCTCAGACCAAGATAAGTGAAGAATTAAATGAAATAAAGGAACAGCTTGAAAACATCAGAGAAGAACAACAGCAGTTTGCAAATAATCTTCAATCATTACGTAAGGATGAGATTGAGGCAAGGGATAAGGTTAGAGAACTGACAAAAAAAGTGGGGGAAGCCGTTCGGCTTGTTTCCAAAAGTAATATACCTGGATTGCCCGAGGATTATAAGTATTTGTATGAGGACACAAATGAGAGCATACAAAATGTGAAGCAGCAGCTTGAGGAAAAACCGCTTAATATTTCTGCTCTGAATCAATATTTAGAAATTGCGGTTTTAACGGTTGATAAACTAACTCATTCTACAGTGGAATTGATTGAAAATGCGATGCTGGCAGAAAAGGCTATTCAATATGGAAACCGGTACCGCAGCAAATTTCCTTCCGTTGCAAAGGGATTAATGGATGCAGAACAAGCTTTCAGGCATTATGAATATCAACAAGCATTAGAACAGGTCGCAGCATCATTAGAAGCGGTTGACCCTGGAGCCTTAAAGAAAATCAAAGCAGCAATTGCAAATGACTAAAATGATAAGCAAAAAACCGATTCAGCACACCGGCTGTTCGGTTTTTTGCTTTTGTTAAACTGAAATTTCACATGTACCATCATTCTAAATTGAAGCAATGTATGATAAGATTATTTTTTGCATAAGGGTTTTCGGATTCGTTAGGGGGAAAATCATGATTTATTTTGACAATAGTGCGACAACTAAACCATATAAAGAGGTTCTCGATTCATTTTTGACGGTTTCAAGTGAATACTTTGGAAACCCGTCCTCACTAAACGCATTAGGCGGACAGGCTGAGAAACTTTTAACAAAGGCAAGGGAACAGGTGGCGAATCTTTTATCTGTAAAGCAAACAGAGATACTGTTTACATCGGGAGGAACCGAAAGTAATAATTTAGCGATTAAAGGCACTGCCTATATTCAAAAAAATAAGGGCCGCCATTTAATTACGACAAGCATTGAGCATGCCTCTGTCAGACAATCATTTGAGCAGCTGGAGCAGGATGGATTTGAAGTAACATACCTTCCAGTTGATTCAACCGGTCGGATTCAAATAGAAGACCTGGAAAAGGCAATCAGGAAAGACACCATCCTCATTTCGATTATGCAGGTCAATAATGAAGTTGGGACCACCCAGCCAATAAAGGAAATCGGAGAATATTTAAAAAAATATCCTAACATTTTGTTCCACGTAGACGCCGTTCAGGCTGTCGGAAAAGTCCCGCTTTCTTTGCATGAAAACAGAGTCGATCTATGTTCTTTTTCCGCCCATAAATTTCACGGCTTGAAAGGGACTGGAGTTTTATATATTCGGGAAGGTGTACGATTGTCCCCATTATTAGCTGGAGGAGGCCAAGAGAGGAAGCTCCGCAGCGGCACGGAAAATGTTGCAGGGGCTGTTGCCCTATCCAAGGCATTACGAATGACATTAACGGAAGGGAAAAACGGGATGGAAAGAATGAAAAAGATTCGGGAAATCCTAAGGAATGGGTTAAGTGAATTAGAAGAGGTTCAAATCCATACGCCCATTCAGAATGCTGCTCCACATATTTTAAATTTTTCCATTAAAGGAATAAAATCTGAGGTTCTTATTCATGCACTTGAGGAAAAAGAAATCTTTGTTTCAACCACAAGTGCATGCTCATCTAAGAAGAAATCCCCAAGTGCAACATTGCTTGCTATGGGGGTTCCGGATGAACTGTCTGAAAGTGCTATACGAATCAGTCTCTCCTTTAATAATACAGAAAATGAAGCCATTGACGCTCTTTCAGCAATGAAAGAAGCTTCTGAACATTTACGAAAGGTAATGAAATAATATGAATTATGATCGAATAGTCATTCGCTATGGAGAAATGTCAACGAAAGGCCGCAATCGTAATAAATTCGTTGGTAAATTAAAAAAAAGTGTTAAATTGGCCCTTGCCGCTTTTCCAAAAATAAAAGTGGAAGCAACACATGATCGTATGTATGTCTTATTAAACGGTGAAGATGTACAAGAAATTAAAATGATTTTAAGAAAAATATTTGGGATCCAAACATTTAGCCCGGCTGTTAAGGTAGAAAGTGATTTGGAGAAAATGAAAGAAACTGCTCTTGAATTGGTTGGTTCACTTTATCAAGAAGGTCAAACCTTTAAAGTTACCGCGAAAAGATCGGATAAAACCTTTGAATTGGATACGGACGGAATCAACCAACTATTTGGTGCGCATCTGCTGTCAAACATTCCTGGTCTAAAAGTAAATGTGAAAAAACCGGATATTAATTTATTGATTGAGGTTCGTAAAGAGGCTGTTTATCTTTCATGTGAAACAATAAAAGGGGCCGGGGGATACCCAGCGGGCTCCAGCGGGAAAGCGATGTTAATGCTGTCAGGCGGAATCGACAGTCCTGTTGCTGGTTTTATGGCCATGAAAAGAGGACTTGAGATTGAGGCCGTTCACTTCTTCAGTCCGCCGTTTACAAGTGAACGGGCTAAGGAAAAGGTGATTGACCTTGCTAAAAAGCTAGCTGAAGTGTATGGTCAAATGACGCTTCATATTGTTCCGTTTACGGATGTACAACAGGCAATACGTGAACAAGTTCCTGAAAACTATACGATGACATCAACAAGAAGATTCATGCTTAGGATTACCGATAAAATTAGAGAAAAGCGGGAAGGGCTTGCCATTATTACGGGCGAAAGCCTTGGTCAAGTGGCTAGTCAAACACTTGAAAGCATGTTTACCATTAATGAGGTTACCAATACACCCATCATACGACCGCTTGTAACAATGGACAAAACCGAAATTATTAAAATCGCTCAAGAATTCGATACCCTTGAGATTTCGAATAGACCGTATGAAGATTGCTGTACGATTTTTGTCCCTGCGTCGCCAAAAACAAAGCCCCGCAGAGAGAAAGTCCAGCAATATGAAAGCTATTTTGATTTTGATCCTTTGATTGAAGAAGCAGTTAATGACACGGAGACTATTACAATTAAACCGGATCTGGGTAACGATGATTCAGAGTTCGATGAATTATTTTAAAATGAATTTTTTGTGAACAATTACCAATTGATATTAAGAATGAACCTTGTGAGTTCTACACATTATAAACTCACAAGGAGGTGATATCAAATGGCAAACAACTCTAATCAATTATTAGTTGCTGGTGTTGAACAAGCTCTAGACCAAATGAAATACGAAATTGCTAATGAATTTGGTGTAAACCTTGGTGCTGATACTACTTCTCGTGCTAACGGTTCAGTTGGTGGAGAAATCACTAAGCGTTTAGTCGCTATGGCTGAGTCTCAATTAGGCGGCAGCGGATTTACTCGTTAACAAATAAATAATATGGCTACAGAGAGCAGGAATTATTCCTGCTCTCTTCTTTATTTGCTATTTTATTTTATCTAATTGATTGGTGGGAAAATCAATAACGAACTTAAAAAATGTTTTTCGAATAATAATAATTTAAAATTTTAGGACAATTTTGTATAATAAAATTGGATGTAAATTTTTATTGCTGAGGGGGAGAGTTATGAAACGTGAGGATTTAATTGCACCGGAGAACTACAATCTTGTTTCTGAAGTAGAACGTTTTGCAAAAGACCCAAACAAATTAGCATTAAAATGGGAAAATGAAACAGGTGAAACAAAACAGGTTACATATGATGAATTATTGAAAAAAGTAAATCAAGCAAGTAATGTGCTGATTCATAATGGTTTACAAAAAGGTGACACAGTTTTAGTAATTGTTCCAAGACTGATTGAAGCCTATATTGTCTACCTCGCTGCATTAAAAGCGGGGATGGTGGTAATTCCAAGCTCTGAAATGCTAAGAGAAAAGGATTTACAATACCGGATTACACATGGTGATGTTAAGGCTGTTATTAGTTATTATCCATACGTGGATCAATTTGAAAATATTAGTACTGCCCAATCTCTTGTGAAATTTTCCCTTGGAGGAAAAATGGAAGGATGGAGCCATCTGGATGAAGAAATGAAAGCGGCTTCAGAGGAATTTACCATTGCCGATACGAAAAGAGAGGATATGGCCTTTTTATCCTATACCTCAGGTACAACCGGGAATCCTAAAGGAGTGGTGCATACTCATGGCTGGGCATTTGCTCATCTGAAAACGGCTGCGTCTAAATGGCTTGGGATTAACGAAGGGGATACCGTTTGGGCAACGGCCGGTCCAGGCTGGCAAAAATGGATTTGGAGTCCATTTTTATCAGTCCTTGGGTCAGGCGCAACAGGTTTAATCTATAATGGCAAATTTGAGCCCAAAAAGTATTTAAGCCTGCTGCAAAAATACGATGTAAATGTTCTTTGTTGTACACCGACAGAATATCGATTAATGGCAAAGGTAGATAACCTAGCAGAATATCAATTGCCAAACCTTCATAGTGCAGTATCCGCTGGGGAACCACTAAATCGCGAGGTAATTGATACCTTTAGGAAATACTTCCGTGTTGATGTTCGGGATGGCTATGGTCAAACAGAAAACACTTTGCTTGTGGGAGTTACTAAGGGAATGCAGTTAAAACCTGGTTCCATGGGCAAACCAACTCCGGGAAACCGTGTTGAAATCATCAATGAAGAAGGACAAGTTTGTCAAGTAGGTGAGGTGGGCGATATTGCCGTTCATGTTGAAACGCCTGCCCTATTCAAAAAATATTATAAAGATCCGGAACGAACAGCGATGCAATTCCGTGGAGATTACTACGTAACGGGCGACAAAGCGAAAATGGACGAGGAAGGCTATTTCTGGTTTGAAGGGCGCGGCGATGATATTATCATTAGTTCCGGCTATACAATTGGACCATTTGAAGTAGAGGATGCCCTTGTTAAACATCCATTTGTCAAAGAATGTGCAGTAGTGGGAAGTCCTGATGAAATTCGCGGGTATATTGTCAAAGCGTTTGTTGTTTTACAAGATGGGGTTGATTCGAACAATCCTGAATTAACAAAGAATCTTCAAGAGCATGTAAAGGAGCTTACAGCGCCATATAAGTATCCTAGAAAGATTGAATATGTATCGGATCTTCCGAAAACCACCTCCGGAAAAATCCGCCGTATCGAACTTCGCCAAAAAGAAATGGAAGCTTTAAAAAAATAATAAACAAAAAAAGACAATCGGTATACTGATTGTCAGGCTGTCGAAAATCTTTCGATAGCCTTTTATTCTATTTTCCCTCTTTAATGATTCACCGAATTAATTCATTATAAAAATATAAGAGTTTAGTCTGTACAACAAGTCTGTTGATTTCCGCTCCAGGCGCTTCGCTTCCGCGGGCGTGCCGGGAAGCCTCCTCGGCGCGTTGGCGCCTGCGGGGTCTCCCCTGCCCCGTACTCCCGCAGGAGTCTTCGCGCCTTCCGCTCCAATCAACTGGTGCTTTCAATAAAAATTTCAACACATTAACTATTTATTAGAAAGGCTTTTTTAACAAAGATTGTTGTTTTAAGGATAGATTAAAGGGTCTGTTGATTCGAACCTAATCTTCTTTGAAATCAACATCCCTGTCTGAATCAGAGCTCCATTCGGACTTGATCGCCTTGGAAATCAGCTTTGCACAATTCTTTTTGGTATTCGTTCTGAAAGACAATTAGAAAGGGAAATAAAAATAAAAATGAACTTTTCCTATTGTTAATTTTTGGGATAGAAGCTCACGATCCAGTTACTTATCATTCTACGATGAGTTGAATCGTTAACATCGTTTTAAAGATACGAATATATTTCGAGATATTATTGATGAAATTGTTCCTCTAGCAATAAATCACGAAATGGTTTGGGGGCATGTTTTATTTAAGGGTTCAACCTATTTTATAGGAAATTAAACATATTATACAAAAGAAGATGTAGAGATAGAGACTGCCGATTATTTTGAGGAATTAAATAATTGATTTACCCCCTGTTGATTGGAGCGGAGGGCACTCGACTCCTGCGGGATAGAGAGGTCACTGGAGACCCCGCAGGCGCAAGCGCCGAGGAGGCTCCAGGACCTCCCCGCGGAAAGCGAGTGACCGGAGCGGAAATCAACAGGCCCTTTTGCAGGGACAATCAATTAAATTGGTATTTAGATTTTGCCAAATTAAAAAATTGGTGAGAAAAATACCCTTTCACGACAATCTGACAATCGGTAAATCCCGATTGTTTTTTTATTTGGGCAAAAATTGGTGAATTAAAATTCCCCCTTTTCCTTCCGTTTCACGTTATAATAAATAATATTTCGAAACTAGAAAGATTGGGGAAAAGAACAACAATGAATAAATCAGAGATAAAAAAGGGAACCTTCCATGCGGGTTTTTCCTATTTCTTATGGGGGCTGCTGCCCATCTATTGGAAGCTCATCGATCAAGTAAGTGCCTTTGAAATTCTTGCGAACCGAATTTTTTGGTCGTTTATTTTTATGGTACTAGTACTTTTATTAACGAGAAAATGGAGATTATTTATGCAAACCCTTAAAGGATTTGCACAAAATAAAAAACAGCTGTATGCCTTGGCGATCGCCTCGTTATTAATAAGTATTAATTGGTTTGTCTATATTTGGGCAGTTAACAGCGGTCATATGCTTGAAGCAAGCCTAGGCTATTATATCAATCCGCTTGTGAGTGTCCTATTGGGAATGATTGTCTTAAAAGAAAAATTGTCAATTGCACAATATATATCGTTTGGCCTAGCCACTATTGGGGTATTGATCATTTCAATTTCCCATGGGAAATTTCCTTGGATTGCCATCAGCTTGGCGCTTTCTTTTGGGTTATACGGTCTTGCTAAAAAATTAATTAATGTAGAGTCAGCCGTAGGTTTAACCCTTGAAACACTAGTTGTTGCACCGATTGCAGCACTATATATGTGTTTTCTATTTATTAATGGTACGAATTCATTTTTATCAGCAAGTGCGGTAACCGATTTATTGTTAGTAGGTGCCGGAGCGGCAACGGCTATACCACTGCTTTATTTTGCTAAAGGAGCACAAAAAATACCCTTATCCTTACTTGGATTCTTGCAATACATTGCGCCGACTTTAACTTTAATTTTAGGCGTGTTTGTCTATAAAGAACATTTTTCAAAAATACAGCTGCTTTCCTTTATTTTTATTTGGTCCGCTTTAACCATTTATTCTCTATCTAAGACCAAACTATTTCATCAGAGAAGATTAAACATCCAAAAAGAAAAATTAAACGTTTAAAAAAAGCAGCCACCCGAGTGAACTGCCCCGTAAATGTTAGACACTCTACTAACAATTACGGGGTGTTTTATTATGGCTAAATTTACATCAGAAGAAAAGGTACGAAGTGTTTTGAGATATAAGCATGGTCATGAATCGATAAGAGAAATTGCAAAAGATTGTTGTTCACCACAGTGTTTTCAGCGATTGGATTCGTCTTTTTGAGCATCAAGGGGAAAGTGCCTTTATAAAATCCTATACAAGCTATTCTTCTCAGTTTAAAATGGATGTACTTAAATATATGAACGAAATGGGTACATCCTCTGTTGAAACTGCAGCGGTTTTTAATCTATCGTCTTCTGGAATGATTAGAAATTGGCAAAAGCAGTTTGAACAGGGAGGAATTGATGCCCTAGAACCAAAGAAAAAGGGGCGTCCATCCATGAAAAAGGAAACAAAGAAAACAGTATCAAATAAACCAACACCAGCTGAAGGAACAGTGGAGGCATTACAAGCTAAAATTAAACATTTAGAAATGGAGAATGCTTACTTAAAAAAGTTGAATGCTTTAGTTCAAATGCAGGAAAAATTACAAACAAAATCAAAGCGCAAGTAATTTTTGAATTAAAGGATCAGTATGAGGTCGTGGATTTAGTTGAAGTCGCTGACATTCCACGCAGCACGTATTATTATTATTGGGAAAAACGATTACATCGGGCTGATAAATATGAGAAAGTAAAAGAAGCTATTAAAAAGATTTTTCATGAACATAAAGGTAGATATGGGTACCGTCGCATTACCAAAGAGTTAGAAAAAAGAGGGTTCTGTCACGATCCAAAAACCATCAATGGTTTAATGAATGAAATCGGTTTAAAATGCTTGGTACGTATGAAGAAGTACCGTTCTTATAAAGGAAATGTAGGCAAAATTGCTCCAAACGTCTTAAATCGCGATTTCTCTGCCGAGAAAATGAATCAAAAATGGGTAACAGACGTCACAGAATTCCACCTATTTGGTGAGAAACGTTACCTCTCTCCAGTACTGGATTTGTGTAATGGCGAAATCATTGCTTATAGCGTCATGAAACGTCCTGTTTATAAATTGGTTGGGGATATGTTAGACCAAGCCATTGGACGCCTTAACCCAGGAGACCAGGTGACTCTTCATTCAGATCAAGGTTGGCATTATCAAATGAAACAGTATCAAAAAACACTAGAACAGTACCAAATTACTCAGAGTATGTCCCGAAAGGGTAACTGTTTGGATAACGCAGTCATGGAAAATTTCTTTGGCTTATTAAAGTCTGAACTCCTCTATCTACAGGAATTTGATAGTATTGAGCATTTTGAAAAAGAATTAGTTGATTATATTTACTATTACAATCACAAACGAATGAAGGCAAAATTAAAAGACCTGAGTCCAGTAGATTACCGAACTCAAGTCTTAAAAGTTGCGTAAAATATTTGTCTAACTTTATTGGGTCAGATCAGAGTTTTAAATTCTAGGGTGGCTGCTTTTTTATAGAAATTGTCTCTTCACTTTATGCCAGAACGAATTGTCTTTTAATTTAAGCGTCTTAATTTTTTTATTGCTCATTTTTATTTGAATTTTTTCTACATGGCGAATACTTAATGCTTCATTGTCCATGCCCATTACGGGATGGTCATTTCCTTCTGAAATCACTTTAAGTGTCAGCGTACGTTCCTCCCCTATGATAAATGAAGACCCAAGTGTGCGGTACCGATTATTATTTAACGAAGCAACCTCGCTGATTTGCATACAGGAAATTAACGGGTCAACAACGGAACCATTTAGCGATTTATTATAAGCTGTGCTGCCAGTAGGTGTGGCCACAACTAGCCCGTCTCCACGGAAGGTTTCAAAATGCAGCTGGTCAATGAACACGTCAATTACCAGCGTTTTAATAATGGAGGAACGGATGCTGAACTCATTCAAACATGGGAACATTCCTTGTCCGTCCACTTTCACTTCAATAAGAGGGTAACGACGGACCTCAAATTGTTCATTTACTGAAGCTTCAACCATTTTTGAGGTGTCATCAATCCGAAAATCACAGTACATACTTAAATTTCTAGTAGTCGAAATACCAGCGTAAAGACAATCCTCTCTAAAACCTGTTTTCCGGACAGCTTGCAGGAAAGTACCGTCATGCCCGATGCTGGCAATAATATTTGCTTTCAGATGATCATCAACGATCGTAAAACCATATTGTTCAGCTAACTCATAAATATGCGAAGCTTTTGAAAGCGTATCGGCATCACGTGCGTGGTAAAAGTAAATATTGCGGCGACTTTCCATTAATGAACCTCCTACATACAAAATGAATTTCCAATTTTTAACCTTTTAAAAAATATCTTTTAATAAAATGATGATAATCTTATTTAGTTTAGCATTTTTTTGAAACAATATGAAAATACGGACGTAAATTTAACTGGATTGACACAGGTGGGAGGGAAACAATATGAATGGAAAACGCTGGGCAGCACTCGGAATTGCAGCAGCACTATTTTTTGTCTCAGTGGTTATTAATTTTTTATCAGCTTTTGCCTTTAAAGGTATTGAGACGGATATAGGTGAATTTTTATCAACAAGTGAGCAGCCTTATACTGAAGAGGTAGTTAAAGACGGAAGCGAGCTAAAAAAAATTGCGGTCCTAGATGTAGATGGGGTTATTCAAGATACGGGTGAAACAGCCTCTTTATTACAAAGTTCAGGCTATAACCATCAGGACTTTATGAAAAAATTAAACTATATCAAGGAGGATGATACAATCAAGGGTATCATCATAAAGGTTAATTCTCCCGGGGGCGGAGTCGTCGAAAGTGCAGAGGTCCATGATAAACTAGTGGAGATTCAAAAAGATGCGAAAAAACCGGTCTATATTTCAATGGGGGCAATGGCAGCGTCAGGAGGATATTATATTTCAACAGCAGCTAAAAGGATTTATGCAAGTCCAGAAACGCTTACGGGGTCTCTTGGAGTTATTATGGAAGGGGTCAATTATGAAGGATTAGCGAAGAAATATGGCGTCGATTTTGTCACGATTAAAAGTGGTAAATATAAAGACATTATGAGTCCAACTAGAAAAATGACCGAAGAAGAGCGGCAAATTCTTCAACGGATGATTAATAATTCGTATCAGGGATTTGTCAAGGTTATATCTGAGGGACGCCATTTAAGTATTGACCAGGTGAAAAAGATTGCGGACGGGAGAGTTTATGATGGCCGGCAGGCGAAAGAATTGAATTTAATTGATGGCTATGGATATTTGGATGATGTTATTAAGAAAATGAAAAAAGATGAAAATTTGAAGGGAGCAAAGGTTATTCGCTATTCAGATGACCTTGCATTTGGTTCATTATTTAGTATGCAGGTTCATAAATGGATGGGAGAAAAATCGGAAATGGCAGGAATGTTAAAAATTCTCTCTAAACCAAATTCTCCTAGGCTCATGTATCTTTATGCGGAATAGGAGCGAAGTAGATGGAAAGCAATCATAATCAAGAAAACAAAAACCAAATAGATGATCCTCACTCTGAAGAAATGATGATACATCAAGAAGAAGAGGTTAACAGCCAAAACAACGTTCAACTAAAAAAGGAAACGATAGAGGAATTACCGCGATATCCAATTCGATATGCAGGATTTTGGATGCGTTTTTGGGCATATCTACTCGACTTAATTATAGTTGGAAGCCTAGTCAGGCTGTTGATTAAGCCTGTATTTCGCATACTTGACATCTCTTTAGCTGAATTTAATATGTTTGCTCCAATTTCTATTGCTTCAGCGGTTATTTTTTATTTATATTTTGTCTTGATGACAAAATATTTCCAGCAGACACTTGGCAAAATGGTATTTGGGATAAAAGTAGTTGATTTGAATAAGGATCAATTAACTTGGGGAACTGTTTTATTCCGTGAATGGATCGGCCGCTTTATTTCGGCGACAATCATTGTCGGATATGTAATTGCTGCCTTTCTTCCGAAAAAACAAGGATTGCACGATCTCTTTTCAGACACTACGGTAATCCACGCAGAAAAGTAATTTTTAAGCCTATCAACTTTTTGTTGATGGGTTTATTTTTTTGCCTTAAAGCCATACTAATAGGCTGAAAGGCTGTGAATGAAATTGATCTGGGTCCTTCTAATCTTTTTGATTCTTGTGCTCTTATTCTTACTGATTATTTTTACAAAGCTGACGATTAAAGTGAATTATTATCACCATAATGACAATGATGATTTAAAAATCGAGTTTAAGATTTGGTTTGGCCTGATTAAATTCAAAAAACATATTCCATTAATTAAAGTGGATGATGATTCACCAAGTATTGTTGTCAAAGATAAAAAGAAAAAAGGCCATTCTTCTGAAAAATCCTCAAATGATGAGGTACATCAAATTACTCCCGATGAAATGATTACGAATTTTAATAATACAAAAGAAATTCTAAAGCATATAGTTGATATGCATATAATCATCCGTAAGTTTTTAAAAAAGGTCTCTATAAAACAATTTGAATGGCATACGATGTTTGGGATAGGGGATGCTGCACATACAGGAGTATTATGTGGAGGACTTTGGACGATTAAAGGAGGTATTGTTGGTTTACTAAGTAACTATTTTAATTTAAAAGAAATGCCTATTTTACAGGTTACACCACACTTTCAAGCAACCGTTATTCAAACACAATTTTCATGTATGTTTCAGTTTCGAATCGGGCAAGCTATTTTAGCAGGATTAAAACTAATAAAATTCTGGAAGGGCGGACGCCCGAAATTAAAATCAAACACTAATATTTCAAAGGAAAAAACTAAATCCGTTTGAAAGAGGAGGAAACTACGATGTCTGACCATCCAATTCAAGGTTTGATGACAACGGCAATGGAAAGCTTAAAAGAAATGATTGATGTAAATACAATTATCGGGGATCCTGTTGAAACCCCGGATGGAAGTGTTATTTTAACAGTTTCAAAGGTTGGTTTTGGATTTGCGGCCGGTGGAAGTGAATTTAAAGGCGGCGGAGGTCAACAAGGCCAGGGACAAAGTCAGGGCCAAAATCAAGGGCAGAGCCAAAATCAGTCAAGCCTCCCATTCGGTGGAGGAAGCGGAGCCGGGGTTTCTATTACACCTATTGCCTTTTTAATTGTAAATTCTCAAGGCGTAAAAATGCTCCATTTGGACGAAAGTACTCATTTGTACGAGAAAATATTAGAACTGGCACCACAGGCTGTGGATAAAATCCAGCAAATGTTTTCGAAAAGAGATCAACACCATTCAGATCACCAGCAAAATATCCATCAGTCCCAAGAAAAACATGATCTTGATTTATAATGAAAAGGTTAATCTTCCGAGCAAAGGAGGATTAACTTTTTTCATGGATTAGTTTCAGGTTGAAATAATTGCAAAAAAGATTCTGAAAAGATATATTTACACTGTACATAGTAGCGGTATGAAATTAAATTGCCGCTCAATTTGATAAAAATCAAAAGGAGGATGTAAAGATGGCAAACGTGACATTTGGCGGTAATCCGGTAACATTATTAGGCAGTGAGGTAAAGGTAGGGGAAAAGGCACCTAATTTTACTGTGCTTGCAAATGATCGTTCAGAGGTTACTTTAAATGATACAAAGGGACAGGTGCGTTTAATTACCTCTGTACCTTCTTTGGATACAGGTGTATGTGATGCAGAAACACGTCGTTTTAATGAAGAAGCAAACAATTTAGGGAATGTAAAAATCCTAACGATCAGCTGTGATCTTCCATTTGCACAAAAGCGTTGGTGCGGAGCGAACGGAATCGAAAACGTACAGACATTATCCGATCATCGTGACCTTTCTTTCGGTGAAGCATATGGTGTTGCTATGCAACAACATAGATTATTAGCACGTGCAGTATTCGTGGTTGATTCCAGCGATACCGTGACATATGTTGAATATGTTAGTGAAGCAACTCATCACCCTAATTATGAAGCAGCAATCGAAGCAGCTAAAAGTGCGAAATAATTAAATGTAAAGGAGGCCTCGTCAATGGCGGGGTCTTTTTTGATTATATGGAGGTTATAGGATGAAAGTTTCTCCAGTTGAAGAGCTTTTTACGGTATTCAATCAAACGGCACTGGTGATCCAAGAAGAATTGGAATGCAACTTTTTAGAAGCATTAGCTGAAACAGGGGAGAACCTTTTTCACAATTCAATCCTTCAGGAGGAGTTAAGTGAATTAACCGTAAAAAGATTAAAAAAACATTATGAAGAAATTCAGCTTAATAAATATTCGAATGAAGAAATTCGAAAAGCTTACCAGCTTGTAATTTTGAAAGGGATGCAGGAAAATGTGCAGCCGAACCATCAAATGACGCCTGATTCGATTGGAATGCTCGTTGGTTATTTAGTTCAAAAGTTTGGCGTACAGCCATCCATGCGCTTGCTTGACCCGGCAATTGGAACAGGTAATTTATTAACGACTGTATTAAACCATTTACAAAAGGAAGTGGTTTCCATCGGCGTTGAGGTTGATGACCTTTTAATAAAGCTGGCTTATGTGAATGCGAATTTGCAAAAGCATCCCGTAGAGCTTTTTAATCAGGATAGCCTTGAGCCATTATTTATCGATCCAGTTGATGTGGTGATTGGAGATTTACCTGTTGGGTACTATCCGAATGATGTTCGGGCCGCCGACTATCAATTACAGGCAAAAGAAGGACATTCCTATTCACACCATCTTTTTATTGAACAAAGTGTCCGGCACACAAAACCAGGAGGGTATCTATTTTTCCTGGTGCCAAATACACTTTTTGAAAGTGACCAGGCCGGAGGGCTTCACGAATTTATAAAGGAGCATGTTATTATACAAGGGTTCCTTCAATTACCAAATAGTATGTTTAAAAATAAGAGTACAGCAAAAAGTATTTTAGTTTTGCAGAAGAAAGGTGAGGAAGTTCAGCCTCCAAAGCAGGCTTTACTTGTTAACCTTCCAAGTCTCTCAAATGCTGCAGAAATTGATAAAATCTTATTAAAAATGGACAAATGGTTCCAAGAGAATAAGCCAAAAAACCGATAAAATATCGGTTTTTTGTCAGGCTGTCGAAAATCTTTCGATAGCCTTTTATTTTATTTGACCTCTTAAATAATTCACCACTTTAATTCATTATATATTTTTAGAGTTTGGTCTCTGCAACAAGTCTGTTGATTTCCGCTCTAGGCGCTTCGCTTTCCGCGGGCGTGCCGGGGAGCCTCCTCGGCGCTTTGGCGCCTGCGTGGTCTCCCCTGCCCCGTACTCCCGCAGGAGTCTTCGCGCCTTCCGCTCCAATCAACAGGTGCATTTAAAAAATTTTCAACTCCATAAATATTTAAAATAAGTGGTGAATTTAAGTTAGGCCAAAGAGTTTCGCCAAAGTGAATGAATTTGTTTCTATTGATGGATAAGACCCAGATGACTACCTTCTTTGCTTTTGGTTTTTGTCTATATTCTTTAAAAAGTAAATCTGGAATAATAAGTTATAAATTTATATAGAAAAAATTGAGAGAAGCTTCGCAGACTGGAAAGAGCTCTGCGTGGTCTACCCTATTGCCGGTTACGGGGCTGGACAAAAAGGATGAGCAGGTTATAACTGCAGCCTGCCGAAATATATAGAATTTCAATACAGTTAACAAGGTTTGAAAAAGTGTGTTGTAATACTTTGTTTTGCACGCCTGTTGATTGGAGCGGAGGGCACTCGACTCCTGCGGGATAGAGAGGTCACTGGAGACCCCACAGGCGTAAGCGCCGAGGAGGCTCCAGGACCTCCCCGCGGAAAGCGAGTGACCGGAGAGGAAATCAACAGGACCTTTTAAAGAGATGGTCATGAAAATTAATATATTAGATTTGACAAAGTAAAAAATTGCTAAGAAAAATCCCCTTTCTAAACAATCTAAACCGATGAATTATTGATTTTTTGTTTTTTACTAATAGTACAAAAAATTTGAATAAAATTATATTTTAGATGTAACCGCTGACACGTAAATTACTCCTTGAAATGTGACAAATCGAGTGTTTAAATGAGTAATTGAGAGATATATTCAATTTCGGTTTTCTAAGGCTAAAGATGTGCAAAAAGAGTCCTTTAAAACCGATGTTTTTATATAAAAGGAGCTGTAGCAAAATGTCTAAAATTATTGCAATCAATGCCGGCAGTTCATCCTTAAAGTTTCAATTATTTGAAATGCCAAGTGAGAATGTTATTACAAAAGGGTTAATTGAGAGAATCGGATTAAAAGATTCTATTTTTAATATCACTGCACATGGTGAAAAAATTCAAGAAATCATTGATATTCCAAATCATGATGTGGCCGTTAAAATGCTGTTAGATAAACTAACAACGCTCGGAATTATTGAATCACTGGATGAAATTGAAGGAATCGGACATCGTGTAGTGCATGGTGGAGAAGCCTTTAATGATTCTGTTCTTATTACCGATGAAGTATTGGCAAAAATTGAGGAACTATCGGAATTAGCGCCACTGCATAACCCGGCAAATATTACGGGAATTCAAGCATTTCAGGGAGTATTGCCGAATGTTCCGGCAGTTGCTGTATTTGACACAGCGTTCCATCAAACCATGCCGGAAAGCTCATTCTTATACAGCCTTCCATATGAATATTATAAAAATTATGGAATTCGGAAATACGGTTTCCATGGGACATCACATAAGTATGTTTCACAGCGGGCTGCCGAGCTATTAGGCCGTCCGATTGAGCAGCTCCGTCTTATTTCCTGCCACTTAGGAAATGGAGCAAGTATTGCTGCCATCGAAGGCGGAAAATCGATTGACACCTCAATGGGCTTTACACCACTTGCAGGGGTTACAATGGGAACTCGTTCAGGAAATATTGACCCGGCGTTGATCCCATATATTATGGAAAAAACGAATAAAACAGCTGAAGAAGTTCTTGATATTTTAAATAAAAAGAGTGGAATGCTGGCTGTTTCCGGTTTTTCAAGTGACCTAAGGGATATTGAAATTCAAGCGAAACAAGGAAATGCCCGGGCAAAGCTTGCATTAGATGTATTCGCAAACAGAATTCATAAATACATTGGTTCCTATGCTTCCCGTATGTATGGTGTAGATGCGATTATTTTTACTGCGGGAATCGGTGAAAACAGCGATGTGATTAGAGAAAATGTTCTTAAAGGGTTAGAATTCATGGGAGTTTATTGGGATCCTTCCCTTAATAAGGTTAGAGGGGAAGAAACTTTCATTAATTATCCTCACTCACCTGTTAAGGTAATAATCATCCCGACAAATGAAGAAGTAATGATTGCCCGGGACGTTGTTCGTTTGACAGATAGGATTTAATACAAAAGGCAAAGTCTCTAAAGGGATTTTGCCTTTTTTTAATCCATCCGTTGCTTTATGCTATACTTAAAGAAAGAATTGGAAGCAGGAGGAGTGTTTTCATGCCGCTCTCAGACAGGGAAAAAAACGTCTTGAAGGAAATAAGGGAATGGGAAAATCATTTATTCAGCTATGAAGCAAATGACTTTCAATTGACCTATGAAAAATACTTAGAGCGTTCCTTTTTACTTTTACCCAAAACAGTTCAAAAAAGTTTTTTTCTATTAGTCGACAACTGGTTGTTTCATTTACATGGCATGATTCAGGGTTCCCAGCTTCAGATGGATGCGAAGGAACGAATTCTTTCTTCCGGAAGGATTTTTTACAAGGAGTTAGAAAAAATAGATGATCTAAAAAAATTAGATATCAACCAATTGCAATACATAGCCCAGCAGCAAATTGCCAAGCATCGGCTGTATTCCTTGGCGCAAGGGGGAATCTCGGGAACAGGTGGTACCTTGCTTTTAGGAATGGATATTCCGGCAATGGCCGTGATTAATTTACGAGCTGTGCAATTAATTGCTATGACTTATGGATTTGAGGTCAATACTCCTTTTGAAATGATGACTTCACTGAAGGTTTTTCATACTGCTACACTCCCTCCTAGAATTCAGAAGGATGGATGGGCGGCGCTCATGAATGAATTAGACGGAAACGATGATTTTTATTTTTATCAAGGGAATGAAGAAATAACGGATATTACCTGGCTGGAGCAGCCTGTCCAACAGCTGTTAAAGGCAATGGTCATTGCTTTATTTCGAAAAAAATTGATTCAGGGTATTCCGCTTGTCAGCATGGCGATTGGGGCAGGGGCAAATTATCAGTTAACAAGGAAAGTTACGGAAGTTGCCCACAAATATTATCAGCTTCGTTATTTAAAAGAAAAAGAGGTGTATCCGGATGAGTACGAAAGAGCATAAAAAAGAAGCGCCGAAAACCGTTCATTGTAAAGTAATTACGGTTAGTGATACGCGAAATGAAGAAAGTGATAAAAGCGGGAGATTGATGATTGACCTTCTAGAGCAAGCAGGTCATAAGGTCCTTGATTATTGTATAGTAAAAGATGAAAAGGCCCCTATTCAAGAAGAAATCTTAAAGGGCTGTGAACGAGAGGATATCGAGATTATTCTCACTAATGGAGGCACAGGAATTGCCAAAAGGGATGTGACGATTGAGACTGTCCAGGAGCTAATTGAAAAAGAGATTGTTGGGTTTGGAGAATTGTTTAGAATGGTAAGCTACCAGGAGGATATAGGATCTGCAGCCATACTTTCACGAGCCATTGCCGGGGTTGTGAAAGATAAAGCCGTTTTTTCTACCCCTGGCTCTTCAGGTGCCGTAAAGCTCGCGATGGAAAAACTCATTCTTCCCGAAATAGGCCATGTGGTAAGAGAATTGAAAAAGGACTTGAAATAAAAAGGCTCCCAAAAGTGGGAGCCTTTTCTAATGGTGCATTTTTACTGAAACAGTTTGGTTCGCGCGATACCATATCCATAAATCATTGATAATGGAAGCAAGATCTGCGATTTCACTGTTTAGTTCACAGGAACGAGGGAAGTCGCTTTCATCTGAAAGTTGTGCTTGTTTTTGATTAATTGTATGTTCAAGTTCTGCAATTCTATCAGGAATGGTCCCGCGAATTTGCTCCCAATAGAACAAGATGGCAGACTGGGTCTGGCGGGAATGTTGTTCCCAATCTAGTTGAATGTCAGGGAGTTGAATTCCCAGCCGTTGATCGAAAGAAAAATATTCTTCCATACATTTGCCTCCACATGTATAGTTTTTTTTATTTTACTACACATCATCAGAGCTTTCACTGGAAAACTATTAATCTAAAAATATAAATGTAAACAAAACCTACAAAGTGTGGGTTTTTATATTAGGAATCCTTTTCAGTACGGACAACTAGGACATCACATGGAGCATAGCGGGTAATATGTTCAGAGACACTTCCGATAAAGAAACGTTCTACTGCATTCATACCTGTAGCACCGCAAATGATTAAGTCTACTTTGTGTTTTTTTGCAATCTCTTTTGGAATAATTAATTTAGGTGAACCGAACTCAATTACATAATCAACCTTAATAACACCTGCATCTAAAGCAATCTTTTGGTATTCCTGAAGTAGTTCAGTTGCCAAAGCGTCAGCTTTTTCAGCTATAGATCGATCATAGGCTTCAACCATTGCAAAGGTTCTTGTGTCGATGACATGAGTTAAGAGAAGGCTGGAATTGTTTCGCTTAGCGATTTCAATCCCTTTTTTAAAAGCCCATTCTGCTTCTTTTGAACCATCAATAGCGACCAAAATATTTTGATATTTAAGTCCCATGATTCATCATCTCCTTACTTAAATTATACAACAATTGGAAATGCATAGATGTGCCAATTTTTCGAACAATAATGAGGTATTAATTATTGAAGGGGGCAGGCGCATGAGCAAGCGTAATCCGAATAAGCAAAATATTTTTGAGTTTGATGAACAGGGGACAAATGAGGTAAGCGAGCAAATCTTGAATTCGTATAATAGCGGATTTATCGGAGAGGGAACCGAGCAGACTGAAAGCAGCAGTACAGAAGGTTAGGCAGGGAAGAAAGGCTGTCCGCATGAGGGCAGTCTTTTTTTGTTTTTTTTCTATTTTCAATCAATCAATGCAATCTATATTCATAACGGGCTTTGACATTATTAAGCTTATGGGTGGATATAATAGTAAATATGGATGATTTAAAATGGAGGTAAGGATATGCGGATTGGGGTACCTAAAGAGATAAAAAATAACGAAAATCGTGTTGCAATGACACCTGCAGGGGTAGTAAACCTATTAAAATTTGGTCATGAAGTATATATCGAAAAAGAAGCGGGGCATGGGTCTGGTTTTTCCGATGAAGATTATGCCTCAGCTGGGGCAAAGATAGTAGAATCGGCTAAAGAAGCTTGGTCGATGGAAATGGTTATGAAGGTGAAGGAACCACTCCCAAGTGAATACTCCTATTTTCGTGAAGGGCTAATACTATTTACATATTTACATTTAGCCCCGGAACCGGAATTAACAAAAGCTCTCATCGATAAAAAGGTGATTGGAATTGCCTATGAAACTGTGCAGCTGGCAAATAGAAGTTTGCCATTATTGACTCCTATGAGTGAAGTAGCTGGTAGAATGGCAGCACAAATTGGTGCTCAGTTCCTTGAAAAGGTTCATGGTGGTAAAGGAATATTGCTTTCCGGAGTACCGGGGGTTCATCGAGGAAATGTGACAATTATCGGTGGCGGGGTTGCCGGTACCAATGCAGCCAAAATGGCTATTGGATTAGGTGCGAAGGTTACGATTATTGATTTGAATCCCGACAGGCTTCGTCAATTGGATGATATTTTTGGTTCAGACGTGACTACGTTAATGTCTAACCATTATAATATTGCGGAAGCTGTTAAGGAATCAGACCTTGTAATTGGAGCTGTCTTAATCCCGGGAGCAAAAGCACCGAAACTTGTTACGGAAGAAATGATTCAGTCAATGAAACCGGGCAGTGTTGTCGTAGATATCGCCATTGATCAGGGTGGTATTTTTGAAACTACGGACCGGATTACGACTCATGATAATCCAACATATGTAAAGCATGGGGTGGTCCATTATGCTGTTGCAAACATGCCAGGGGCTGTTCCGCGCACTTCCACCATTGCTTTAACAAATGTAACGGTTCCGTATGCATTAGATATAGCGAATAAGGGGTATAAAGCGGCTTGCCTTAAAAATGAAGCATTGTTAAAAGGAATTAATACACTTGGCGGCTATGTAACCTACGAGGCAGTGGCAGAAGCACATGGTCTTCAATTTAAAGATACAAAGACATTGTTGGAAAAGGCATAAGGTATATAAAAAAACCAGCTTCAATTCGAAGCTGGTTTTTAGTTACTAATATGTAGCCGCAATTGCCGTATTCATATAAGAAAGTTTTAAACCACCACTCCTCAAAGTGGGTGTTCGCAGAAACCTTCCTGCCTGTCCTCCATGTCTTATAGACAGAGGCATGTCATTTCAGTTTCAATGTTAAAACTCCCTTTTACAGCTTAAAGGTTAAAACTTTATTATCATTACGTACAATGCAGCTTGTATTATTATTTTACTGCAGAATACTCGATTGTTCAATAGATAAAAATTCCATATGGTTATTTAATAATTTGTAATTCTTTTGGGAAGTTTGTTAATACTTTAGCACCGTCCGCGGTAATAAAGAGATCATCCTCAATTCGAACCCCAGCTACCTCAGGTACATAAATTCCTGGTTCAATTGTGTATACCATGCCTTCTTCGATGATCAACTGATTTGTTTCAGTCATGGAAGGATATTCATGAACACTAATTCCAAGTCCATGTCCTAAACGGTGTGGAAAATACTCTTCATATCCTGCATCAGCAATAATTCTGCGGGCGGTTAGGTCAACCTCTGCTGCTGTCACACCAGGCTTGCTTGCCTCAATTGCGGCAAGCTGCGCTTTTAAGACTGTGTCATAAATTTCTTTTTGCTTATCATTGATGTCTCCGTATGCAACAGTTCTAGTGATATCAGAGCAATAGCGATCAACGACAACACCAAGGTCAAATAAAACCAAATCGCCTTTTTTAATTTTTGTTAAGCCCGGGTTGCCGTGCGGAGATGCAGCATTTGCACCAGTTAAAACCATCGTTGCAAAGGACATTTCGGTAACGCCCTTTTGTTTTAATGCATATTCGACTGCATTAAGAACATCTAATTCTGTTTTGCCTTCTTTGATTTCACTTGCGCCGAATTCGACAGCATAGTCTGCGAGCGCACAAGCCTCCTCGATAACTTTTAATTCCTTAGCATCCTTAATCATTCGAAGAATACGTAATTTTTCTTCAGCAGAAATAAAAGCAGCTTTTGGGAAAAGACTCGAAAGTAGTTCGTACCGTTCCACATTCATATGTTCTTTTTCAATCGCAGTTTTTGATACAATTCTGATTCTTTTTTGAATAGAACTTTGAATCATTTCCCAAGGGTTTTCGATGTCACTATATCCAATGATTTCATGGTCCCATCCGGAGCGTTTCGCATCATGAACTTCCATGGCCGGACAAACAAGAAATGGTTCTTCTTGTTGAAAAACAGCGAGAGCCAATAGGCGTTCATGCGGATTCGTAAAATATCCGCTTAAATAAAAAACATTTTCAGAAGAGGTGATGAAGCTTACTTCGATTTCGTTTTCTTTCATCCAAGCTTGAAGCTTTTCGACACGTTGATTCATGTTAGATATCCCCCTAAAAATCATTTCCACCTTTGAGATTATCAATATAAAGGCTAAATGTAAACAAACTGAACTTTGGTAGCGATAGGTTTATAATTAGACATGATATAGTTCATTTTTTTGCTAAAAGCGTTATCTTTTGGGTAAAGTTATTTTGTGAGGAAGGAATTCCTAATTTTTGCATGGAAGTAATTATAAAATGATTTTTTGAGAGGAGTTAAAACAATGAAAATTTCTTATCATGGCCATTCCATTGTCCAAATTCAAACGGAGGGGAAAACAATATTAATTGACCCGTTCATTCGAGGAAACTCTTTAACCGATCTAAATGTGGAAGAGGTAAATCCCGATGTTATCCTCTTAACACATGGTCATAATGACCACGTCGGCGATACGGTTGAAATTGCAAAAAGAACTGGTGCCCTTGTTGTTGCCAACGCTGATCTAACCACTTATCTCAGCTGGCAAGGAGTTCAAACCCATGGGATGAATATAGGCGGTGCCTATCAATTTGACTTTGGAAAAGTCAAACTGACACAGGCTTTTCATGGATCAGGTTATGCAACAGTTAACAATGAGATCGTATACTGCGGCATGCCAACGGGTATTTTGTTTAGCAATGAGGGCAAAACAATTTACCATGCCGGCGATACAGGGCTTTTCTCCGATATGAAATTAATCGGTGAGCGTCATCCAATTGATATTGCCTTCCTGCCAATCGGTGATAATTTTACGATGGGAGCGGAGGATGCGGCCTATGCTGCCAAACTATTAAACGCGAAAACAGTTGTGCCGATTCATTTTAATACCTTCCCGCCAATTAAACAGGATCCGAATAAATTTATTGAACTACTTGAGGAACAAAACGGTAAAGTTCTACAGCCAGGAGAAGCTATAGAATTATAAAGAATTAAGGCGTTTGTCTACTTTTTTTCTTCCTTCTAGCATAAAAATGAAACAAGCAGTTTTTTAAGGGAGGAAAAAATGTGAAGAAAAACAGATATTTTTTATGCCTTTTACTTTGCGGAGCAATGCTTTATTATGCAGTGCCTCAATTATCTGTAACCGCACCGGGGCAGAAAGGGATTTTTTCTATAGCGTGGCTTGCTTTTGCTCTAATGGTGATTGCCGGTAATTTAACGGGAATTCTTTATAGCCCGAAAAAGGCAGTCCAAAAACTGCAAACAAATCGTAGTAAAAGAAAATCCCGCATGTTTCATTAAAGAGTATAAAAAAGCTCCGGTACAACCAGATACCGGAGCTTTTTCGTATAAAAGTAACAATCCTCATGTCTAGCTCCAACGCCTAGCCCTTCGAGTCGCTTCGGTCCTGACGATGAAGTCAAAGAACGACTTCACCGTCAGGCCCGCAAGCAGCTGTCGGGGCTAAACAAGGCGTTTCCGCTTTTCTTATTGTTTCAAGGCTTTTTTAACTCTATAATTGAATTTACAACGAATCCGGGAAAGTCATTGCTGGATGAATGGGAATTTAAAATAAAGGGTGACGGTCTTGGCTACAAAACATGAACAAATTTTACAATATATTGATACACTTCCTGTAGGCGAAAAAATCTCTGTCCGCCAAATCGCAAAGGCGATGAATGTCAGCGAGGGCACAGCCTATCGAGCCATTAAGGAAGCTGAAAATAAAGGATATGTCAGCACTATTGAACGTGTTGGGACTATTAGAATAGAGCGGAAGAAAAAAGAAAACATCGAAAAACTTACTTTCGCCGAGGTTGTAAATATTGTGGATGGTCAAGTTTTAGGGGGAAGAACGGGTCTCCATAAAACACTGAATAAATTCGTCATTGGGGCTATGAAATTAGAGGCAATGATGCGCTATACCGAAGCGGGCAACCTATTAATCGTCGGCAACCGGACACAGGCTCATGAACTTGCCTTGAAAGAAGGAGCGGCAGTCCTGATTACTGGAGGATTTGATGCCGAGGACCAAATCAAAAAACTTGCAGATAATCAAGAATTGCCAGTCATCTCAACGAGCTATGATACGTTTACTGTAGCAACGATGATTAACCGTGCCATTTATGACCAATTAATAAAAAAAGAAATCATCTTGGTGGAGGATATTTTAACTCCTTTGTCTGAAACATTTTTTCTAAAAACATCAGATAAGGTTTCAAAATGGCATGAATTAAATCAACAAACCACCCACAGCCGTTATCCGGTTGTAGACCATAATATGAAGGTACAAGGGATGGTTACTTCAAAGGATATTTTAGGGCAGGATTTTGAAACAACTATTGATAAGATTATGACGAAAAACCCAATGACTGTAAGCGGAAAAACAAGTGTTGCTTCCACAGCCCATATGATGGTGTGGGAGGGCATAGAGGTTCTTCCAGTGGCAGATGATTCGAACCGCTTAGAAGGAATTATCAGCAGGCAGGATGTATTAAAAACGCTGCAAATGAATCAACGGCAGCCTCAGGTCGGTGAAACGATTGATGATATCGTAACCAACCAGATGGAATTAATTCCAGGGAAGGCAAAAGGGGAAGAGGTTTATTCCTGTGAAGTCAGCCCGCAAATGACGAATCATCTTGGAACCATTTCGTATGGTGTCTTCACCACGATTGTCTCCGATGCAGCAAATCGAATTTTACGAAGCTATAAAAAAGGCGATCTTGTCGTTGAAAATATGACCATCTATTTCCTTAAACCCGTGCAAATGGAAAGTACACTAGAAATTTATCCAAAAGTACTTGAAGTAGGGCGGAAGTTTGGAAAGGTAGACGTTGAGGTATTTAATGACGGCATATTAGTCGGAAAAGCAATGATGATGTGTCAGCTGATTGATCGAACCTAAAACAATAAGAAAAGCCGCTCCTGATATCAATGGAGCGGCCTTTGATTTATTTACTGTCTTTTTAGGGTCTCGGCTTCTTTAACAGCAAATGGCAGGTAATGTTTATAAGCTTTATATCCAGTCCAAGAGCTTATGCCGCCAATGATAATAAAAACAGCAGCAACAATAATGGTAACGGTTGTTTGCGATAAATATACAGTATTAATACCGAAAAAGAAGACAAAAAGACCAAGGGCAATACTCGATTTCGCCGAAAGCCATTTCTTTTCAGCAGGACGGTTGCTTCTAAAGTACTTTGTTTTATAAAATAAGTATAGTACAAATAATAGGACAATTAAAATAACGAGTACTGACATTTTTAGCTCCTCCGAACTTTTAAAAAATCATCTACTATTGTACAGGTTATCATCAAAAAATGCCAGAACCGGTTCAAAATGAACAGAAAAAGGAGACGCCATGCAGGAAAAAATCTTAGAAACAATTAAAAAATATGAAACCATTATTGTTCATCGCCATGTTCGTCCAGACCCTGATGCATATGGTTCCCAATGCGGACTTGTCGAAATGTTGAGGGCATCTTTTCCGGAGAAAAAGATTTATGCAGTGGGCCGCGAAGAACCATCCCTTCATTTTATGCAGCGATTGGATACCATTGAGGATGCAGTTTATAACGGTGCACTTGTGATTGTATGTGATACAGCTAACACGGAAAGAATTTGCGACAGCCGGTATACTTTAGGTGATATGCTGATAAAAATTGATCACCATCCAAACGAAGACCCGTATGGAGACCTTTTATGGGTGGATACGAGTGCAAGCTCATGCAGTGAAATGATTTATGATTTCTATTTATTTGGGAAAGAGCAAGGTCTGAAAATGAATGATAAAGCTGCAAGACTCTTGTATGGAGGGATTGTTGGCGATACCGGCAGATTTCTTTATCCAAGTACAACAGAAAAGACTTTTTCGCATGCAGGAGAATTAATCCAATATGATTTTTCTCGAACAGAACTCTATGACAAGATGTATGAGCTGGATTTAAATATCATAAAATTAAATGGCTATATTTTGCAAAACTTCGAACTACAGGAATATGGAGTGGCCTCGGTTATCCTTTCAAAGGAGCTTTTAGAGGAATTTGGAGCGAAGCCGCCGGAAGCTTCCTTATTAGTTAGTACATTAGGGGACGTTAAAGGAATTACAGCCTGGGTCTTTTTCATTGAAGAAGATGACCAAATTAGGCTTCGCCTCCGCTCAAAAGGACCGGTAATTAATGGAGTAGCACGCAAGTTTAAAGGCGGCGGTCATCCCCTTGCTGCAGGTGCATCCATTCATTCCTGGGATGAAGTGGACTTAGTTTTAAACGAACTACGTGAGGTTTGTAAATCACACTCCTAATCATTAAAATTAATAAAAATTCGGCCCTTTATTATTAGGGCCGAATATTATTCATCAAAATTAATTTCAAGCTCAATGGAAAGAGTGGTATAAACAATCATTTCTTTCACTTCCAGCTTATATCTTTTATTGTTAATTTTCACTCTTTTATTTTCAATGATTTTTTTAATCAAATCCTTACTTTTATAAACCGTTTCTAGGTCCTTGGCCAGCATCATGCTAATATCGTCCTTTACGGATTCCTCAGTTTCAAAAGTACCAAGCTGATCAAGTTTATATTTCTCCCAATTTGTAATCCGAACATTTATTTTTTGAACTGTAATTTGTTCAATATTGCGCTTATTACTCTCTTTATATTCCTGCTGCCAAATATTAATATCCTTTTTCAATTCCAGGATTTCATCCTCCTGAAGACGGATTTTATGCGTATGCTTTTCTTGCCACACTCCAAAAATATATAAAAAAATGACCCAACTAATCGCACCGCCAACAGCCATGCCAGAAAAAAATCTTTGCCATGCGGGCCTTCTATAGTAAGGCGGGATTCTCATGATAAATGCTCCTGTGTCAACCAATTGATTAGCAGAGCACCCGTTTGGGCACCGCCGAGTGCGGAAAGAATTAAGAGTATCTGTTTAAATACATCCTTTGTCTCAGCATTAAAAATTCCTCTCTCAAAGCTATACACAGCATCAAAGGTTCCACCAATTGCTGCTACAATTGCCCATATTCGAAGTGCTGAAGACAAACGAGCAACGGCTGTCAGCGGCGGCTGTCCAGTTAGGAAAGAAGCAATTCCTCCAATTAATGACCCGCCAAGTAAAACGCCTAAGGCAATAAAGTAGCTTTCTATAAAAGTAGGAAAAAAACCAATCTCTTTCATGTTTTCAACCGCCCTTACACAAAATCAGTAATCCCTTACTCATTTATATGGACAAAGCCTAACGAATATGTTTTTTGCACTAAAATATGAGTAATGTCTAGCTCCAGCGCCTAGGGGCTCTATGGTCTACAGCTAATCCGTCAAGAAGGTCAAAGAACAACCTTCTCGCCGGCTCGTCTTATGCTAGGCTACAAAAAGCTAACGCTTTTTGTACGCATTAAGGGCGGCTAATCACTGGCTTCGCTACGCTTGCCAGTGAAAAGTCGTCCTATATCGCCCCTGACCAAGGCGCTTCCGCTTTTCTTTATGGGAACATATTTTCTTTTTTTACATGAAGTTCTATAATAAGAAATAGATAATCGTTTTAAGGGTGTGATGACTAATGTCTTTTATTCACCTGCATGTATATAGCGCGTACAGCTTATTAACGAGTACGGCATCTGTTCCTAATTTGGTAGAAAACGCAAAGAGAAAGGGTTTTTCTGCCATAGCGATAACAGACCGAAATGTCATGTACGGAACAATCGAATTTTATAAATTATGTAAGAAATTTGATATAAAACCTATCATCGGTTTAACCATAGATGTTCAAAGTGAAGATTCAGATGCGGAGTCTTTTCCGCTTGTCTTACTGGCAGAAAATGACCAAGGCTTTAAAAACCTATTAAAAATATCAAGTGCGGTTCAAACGAAATCACCAAGTGGTATTCCTTTCAAGTGGTTAAAACACTATGCAAAAGGGTTAATTGCTATTACCCCGGGAATCGAGGGGGAAATTGAACAATATCTAGCAGATAGGAAAGAAGAATTAGCAGAAACTGCTGCCAGGAAGTTGACGGGAATTTTCGGTAATGACCATCTTTTTCTCTCGATTCAAGACCATCATTTGGAGAAAGAAAGATTGATAAGAAATGGAATTCTATCACTTTCCCAAAAGTTAAATATACCCATTGTTGCAACAAACTCCGTTCAGTATTTAGAAAAGGATGATTCTTTCGCACATGAAGTCATGCTGGCCATCAAAAATGGTGATAAAGTAAACGATGAGAATCATGAAAAATTGGGGAGTGACTACTTTTATTTAAAAACACCAGAAGAAATGGTTGAGACTTTTTCTGAAATACCAGAAGCCTTAGAAAATACAATCGCCATTGAAAAGCGCTGTCAGGTAAATATTGAATTAAACAAAACTTTTCTACCTGTTTATCCAACAGAAAATGGTATGCAAGCAGAAGATTATTTGGACATGCTTTGTAAAAAGGGATTAGCGGAGCGTATAACTAACCCTTCAGAAGAATATCAGAAAAGGCTTGCCTACGAATTATCGGTCATCAAACGGATGAAGTTTAGTAACTATTTTTTAATTGTTTGGGATTTTATGAGATATTCCCGTGAGAATGGGATTTTGACTGGGCCGGGACGAGGATCGGCTGCAGGTTCTCTTGTTGCCTATGTTCTGTACATTACGGATGTAGACCCGATTCAGCATCATTTATTATTTGAACGTTTTTTGAATCCGGAACGAATCTCCATGCCTGATATTGATATCGATTTTCCGGACCATCGCCGCGACGAAGTCATTGAATATGTTGCTGATAAATATGGGGATTTGCATGTTGCTCAGATTGTCACGTTCGGAACAATGGCAGCAAAAGCGGCATTGCGGGATGTCGGCAGAGCATTTGGATTCAATTCAAAGGAATTGGAACATCTATCAAGGCTTATTCCCTCTCGATTAGGAATTAGTCTAAATGCTGCCTATAACGAATCAGAGGCATTTAGAAATTTTATTCACGAAAATCAATTGAACCGGCGTCTCTATGAGACTGCCTTGAAGCTTGAGGGGCTCCCGCGGCATACCTCCACCCATGCGGCAGGAGTAGTGATCAGTGAAAAGCAACTTGTTGATTTAATCCCCATTCAGCAGGGAAGCGGAAATGTTTATTTAACGCAATATTCAATGGAGTACCTTGAAGAAATTGGTCTTTTAAAAATGGACTTTCTTGGATTAAGAAATTTATCGCTGATTGAATCCATTTTAGCTTCCATAAAGATAAAAACAGGTAAAAAAGTAGAGATCGGTTCCATTTCACTAAACGATTCTGAAACGTTTGAACTGTTAGCGAGCGGGGAAACCACAGGAATTTTCCAGCTGGAATCTGAGGGAATGAGAAAGGTGCTAGTCCGCTTAAAGCCCTCACGATTCGAAGATATTGTGGCGGTTAATGCGTTGTATCGGCCAGGGCCAATGGAAAACATCCCGCTGTTTATTGATCGTAAGCATGGAATAAAGCCCGTTAGTTATCCACATCCGGATTTAAAAAACATCCTTGAAAATACATATGGAGTGATCGTCTATCAGGAGCAAATCATGCAAATTGCCTCGACAATGGCCGGATTCTCGCTGGGAGAAGCCGATTTATTGAGAAGAGCTGTGGGGAAAAAGCAAAAAGAGACACTAGATCGTGAGCGAAACCATTTTGTCCAAGGGGCTTTAAAAAAGGGTTATGAACAGAGCTTGGCGAATGAAATATATGATTTGATTGTCCGCTTTGCCAATTATGGATTTAATCGAAGCCATGCAGTTGCCTACAGTATGATTGCCTATCAGCTTGCTTATTTAAAAGCACATTATCCATTGTATTTTATGGCGGGGTTATTAACGGCTTCAATTGGAAATGAATCAAAAATATCGCAATATATTATGGAATCTAGGCAAAAGGGGATTAAAGTACTGTCTCCTTCCATAAATAACAGCGGGTATTCATTTCAAGTGGAACCGGAAGGGATTCGTTATAGCTTAGCGGCAATCAAGGGTGTCGGCGCAGCTGCCTTGAAAGAAATCTTTGGAGCAAGGAAAAAGAAAAAATTTGAAGATTTATTTGATTTCTGCAGCCGTATTTCATCGAAAGCAATCAATCGTAAACAGCTTGAAACCCTGGTTCATTCCGGAAGCTTTGATGAATTTGGGGAAGACCGTGCCGTCCTGCTCGCTAGTTTAGATGTTGCAATTGAACATGCCCAGCTGGTGAATCCGGATGACTCAAGCCAAATTGACTTTTTCTCCGGTGAAGAGTATTTTCCGAAACCAATGTATGTACAGGTTGATCCGATTAGGTCCGAGGACAAGCTTTCCTTTGAAAAAGAAGCACTCGGATTTTACCTTTCTAATCATCCTGTTTCCACTTATGAACAGGAGTTAAAACAAAAGGGGGCTCAAGCGATATTTGAGCTTACTATGAATAGGAACAGGGCAATTTCAGGAATTTATGTTACTGTCTCAAAAAAAATTCGTACGAAAAAAGGTGAATCGATGGCCTTTCTTACCATTAGTGATTCAAGTGGTGAAATGGAGGCAGTGGTTTTCCCTGCAGTTTATAAGCGCTTTTCATCAATTTTAGACCAAGGGAAATTTGCCGTCGTCGAGGGAAAGGTAGAAGAAAGGGAAGGGAAACGTCAATTTATTATCCAGCAGGCAGCAGAAATGCAGCACTGGCTTCAGGAAAAAAAGCAAAAAGCCTCTGTGCTATATATTAAAATTGTCGAGGGAAAACAGGATGAACCTTCTTTAAGGAAATTATATTATTTTTTAAAGGAGGAAAAGGGGGATACTAGTGTTGTCTTACATTACGAATCCACCCGAAAAACTGTCCGCTTAGCAAGTGAATATAATGTACATCCCACTTCTAAATTATTGACAAACTTGGGGGACTTTCTTGGTCCCGATAATGTCGTATTGAAAGAATAATTCTTTACAACTTTCGCAGATATGTTATAGTGATAAAGAGACGAGTGTGGTCAGACCACTCATAGTCGGAGAGATTTCAAAAAAACTTTTTGGTGATAATTTAAGGGGTGACTTAGCTTGACTTTACGTGAAGAAGCATTACATATGCACCGCATTAACAAGGGGAAATTAGAATCAAAATCAAAAGTTCAAGTTCGAAATGCTAAGGATTTGAGTTTAGCATATTCACCAGGTGTAGCGGAGCCTTGTAAAGATATCTATGAAAAACCCGAAACTGTTTACGACTATACAATGAAGGGGAATATGGTTGCCGTTGTGTCCGATGGGACAGCTGTACTTGGTCTTGGAAATATCGGCCCTGAAGCTGCATTGCCTGTTATGGAAGGAAAAGCAGTCCTATTCAAAAGCTTTGCCGGTGTGGATGCTTTCCCAATCTGTTTAAATACTACAGATGTTGATAAAATCGTTGAAACCGTTAAGCTAATGGAACCAACCTTTGGCGGTGTCAATCTTGAAGATATTGCTGCTCCACATTGCTTTGTTATTGAAGAAAGATTAAAAAAAGAAGCCAATATCCCAATATTCCACGATGATCAGCACGGTACAGCGATTGTTACGGCTGCTGGACTAGTCAATGCCTTAAAGTTAATTGGTAAAAAGATGACTGAAATTAAAGTGGTTGCGAATGGAGCCGGTGCTGCCGGGATTGCAATCATTAAATTGTTATATCATTATGGTGTAAGAGATATTATCATGTGTGATACAAAGGGAGCCATTTATGAAGGCCGTCCTGTCGGAATGAACGCCGTTAAGACTGAAGTGGCGAAATTCACTAATCATGATAATTTAGCGGGAAGTCTTGAAGATGTAATTAAAGGCGCAGACGTCTTTATTGGGGTTTCTGTTGCTGGTGCCCTTACAAAAGAAATGGTTGCATCCATGAACGATGATGCAATTATTTTTGCCATGGCTAACCCTGATCCGGAAATTATGCCACATGTAGCAAAAGAAGCCGGGGCAAAGGTTGTTGGGACAGGAAGATCTGACTTCCCAAACCAAGTAAACAATGTTCTTGCATTCCCTGGGATTTTCCGTGGAGCGCTTGATGTTCGTGCGACACATATCAATGAAAAAATGAAAGTGGCCGCTGTTGAGGCGATTGCTGGATTAATTTCAGAAGCTGAACTTAATGAGGATTATGTCATTCCGGGACCATTTGATCCCCGCGTTGCACCTGCAGTAGCATCAGCTGTTGCAAAAGCTGCAATGGAAACAGGAGTTGCACGTATTAAAGTTGACCCTGAAGAAGTAAAAGAAAAAACGATGAGACTTGCTATTATTGGCAAAAGTGAGTGAGTTCGTAAGTGTCAAATACGAAAGTTTACCTCGAAATTGTAAAGCAGTTGAGAGAAATGATCACTGCTGACGGACTTGAGTCCGGCGATAAAATACCATCTGAACGGGAATTATCAGAGCGCCTGAATGTCGGGCGCTCTTCCGTTCGAGAGGCCCTTCGAGCATTAGAATTGCTAGGGCTAATTGAAACGAGACGCGGGGAAGGAACCTTTATCAGAGATTTCCGCGGGAACCAGCTTGTTCAGCTTTTAAGTACCTTTATTTTACAGGATGAAAAAGCGAAACAAGATGTTTTTGAAACAAAAAATTTAATTGAAATGGATTGTCTCCGATTAGCCATTCAACGAATGGGTAAAGAAAATATTTTGAAACTCATTGAAAAGGTTAAATCCGGTCAATTGAATGATGATGAGTTTTTTTACCGAATCATTGAAAACGCTGATAACCATTTATTTTTAAGAATGTGGTTAATTTTAAAGGATTATTACAACTCACTCCATTTAAGAAAAGTTGAATATAAACGGGAAGATTACCTTATTTTACTCGAAGCGTTAGCGGAAAAAAATGAGCAAAAAGCGCTTTCAGCCTACCGGAATCTGCGAAAATTGTCTTCTTCAGCGACAAATACTAAC
Organism: Neobacillus cucumis; assembly: GCF_016107705.1. The sequence goes on along the minus strand of NZ_JAEHGC010000001.1, from coordinate 858,250 downwards.
AAAATTTGAACCCCAAATCCTTTATAGTGGATACAGACAAGCGATGCCCGGATAATGGGATTTTTGATATGTGGATGGTCTGACCACTTTTATAAACCCGCAAAGGTATGAAGTGATTAAAGAATAGAAAGACTTTTGATTAGAAGATGTAGGTCTTGCCGGTTGGCCTAAGAACTACAACGAGGGAGGTTATTTTTTGCTTAAAGACCTTTTTACAAAAAACAATACAAAGAAAAGAAAATATGCAACCATTCCAACTGAAACGATAAAAAGTGATGTCCCTGAAGGAATTATGACAAAGTGTCCTTCATGTAAAAAGATCATGTATACAAAGGAATTAAATAAAAACCTAAAAGTGTGTATTCATTGTGGTCATCATTTCCAAATGAATTCAAGAGAGCGGCTTGAAAGTTTTCTGGATGAAGGTAGTTTTGAAGAAATAAATGAAAATATGATTTCAAAAAATCCTTTGAATTTTCCTGATTATCTGGAAAAGCTGGAAAAAGACCGCGAAAAAAGTAAACTAAATGAAGCGGTTGTAACTGGAATTGGAACTGTGAATGGTCATAAAATTGTTGTAGCCATTATGGATGCGACCTTCCGAATGGGAAGTATGGGATCGGTTGTTGGTGAAAAAATAACACTTGCGATCGAAAAAGCGGATGAGCTATCCGTACCATTTATTATTTTTACTGCTTCCGGCGGCGCCAGAATGCAAGAGGGAGCACTAAGTCTTATGCAGATGGCGAAAACCAGTGTTGCCTTGAAGAGGTTTAGTGATAATGGTGGTCTAATTATTTCAATGATGACACATCCAACTACAGGCGGTGTTTCCGCAAGCTTTGCATCGCTAGGTGATTATAATTTTGCTGAACCAGAGGCTCTGATTGGCTTTGCAGGCCGAAGGGTTATTGAACAATCCATCCGTGAAGAATTGCCGGAGGATTTTCAAACAGCTGAATTCCTTTTAAAACATGGGCAGCTTGATGCGATTATTTCTCGTTTGGATTTAGTAAATCAAATTACTAACATTCTCGAAATCCATCAACCTGGGGGTGAGCTTGAATGGTAGGAGAACTAGAATTTGAACGTCCAATTATTGAGCTAAGAAAGAAAATCAGCGAAATAAGGGAATTTACCAAAACAGCTGATGTTGATCTAAGCTCGGAAATTGAAAAATTGGAGTCTCGTTTAGAGAAACTTGAAAAAGATATTTACGAAAATATTAAGCCATGGGATCGCGTGCAGATTGCCCGCCATCCAAACAGACCGACAACACTCGATTATATTGCGGAAATCTTTGAAGGCTTTTTTGAATGTCACGGCGACCGGACCTTTTCGGATGATGAGGCCATTGTCAGCGGAATTGCTAAATTTAAGGGATTACCTGTTACCATCATCGGCCATCAAAGAGGTAAGGATACGAAGGAAAATATCCGCCGGAATTTTGGAATGCCGCATCCGGAGGGGTACAGAAAAGCACTTCGTTTAATGAAGCAGGCAGATAAATTTAAACGGCCGATTATTTGTTTTATTGATACAAAAGGTGCCTATCCTGGGAAAGCCGCTGAAGAACGTGGGCAAAGTGAAGCGATTGCGAAGAACCTTTTTGAAATGGCTGGTCTGCGGGTACCTGTAATCTGTATTGTTATTGGAGAAGGCGGAAGCGGTGGAGCCCTCGCACTTGGTGTCGGCAATCGGATTTATATGTTGGAAAACTCTACCTATTCGGTTATTTCGCCCGAAGGGGCAGCAGCTATTCTGTGGAAGGACGCTGCTCTTGCTAAGAAAGCGGCAGAAACGATGAAGATTACCGCACCAGACTTAAAAGAACTGGGTGTAATTGATGATATTATCCCTGAGATTAAGGGCGGTGCCCATAAAAATGTTAAAAAGCAGGCAGAGGAAATTGAAAATATTTTAAAGACTTCCTTACAAGAACTTCTTAAACTTTCTGAGGATGAATTGATTGCAGATCGCTATAATCGATTCAGGACAATAGGTGAGTTTTCACTTGCAAAGGATTACATTGGTGTTCAGTAAAACGTGTCTTTTTTAGACACGTTTTTTTATATCATGGTCATTTTTTTGTAACATAATATTCATTAAAAATTATTGAAATGGACAATGATAACGGTTGCATTTCCAATTGAACCGCTTGCAGTTGACAGACTATTCCGTCTATTTATTTTTGCATTATGAATCAGTTGTTATCGTTATTTCTTCATGTTATTTTATAAATATTCAAGTGTTTTATGCGAATACTAAAAGCAGTTATCAACAAAATAGGCTGAGAGTCTAATTTTTTTTTGCAATACATAAATTTAGTTATTTTATAATGGGGTGATTACCATGAAAAAAATTGGGGTACTTACGAGTGGTGGAGATTCACCCGGTATGAATCCGGCAATTCGTGCAGTTGTTAGAAAAGCAATTTATCATAATCTTGAAGTTTACGGTATTTATGGGGGCTATTCAGGATTGATTTCCGGTAATATAAAAAAACTTGAACTAGGTTCAGTTGGAGATATCATTCATCGAGGCGGGACCATGCTTCATTCAGCCCGCTGCCTGGAATTTAAAACAAAAGAAGGTCAGCTTCAAGGAATTGAGCAATTAAAGGCTCATGGAATTGACGGGTTAGTGGTAATCGGAGGAGATGGTTCGTACCGCGGAGCAAAAGCTTTGACTGAGCAAGGTTTTCCTTGTGTAGGTGTACCAGGAACAATTGATAATGATATACCAGGCACCGAGCTTACTATTGGATTCGATACGGCGCTCAATACGGTAATTGATGCTTTAGATAAAATCCGTGACACAGCTACATCCCATGAAAGAACGTTTGTGATTGAAGTAATGGGTCGCAATGCAGGTGATATTGCTCTATGGGCAGGTCTTGCCGGCGGAGCAGAAACCATCTTAATTCCTGAAGAAAATTTTGATATGGATGAAATTGCTGACCGTCTTCGCAAGGGTCAAGAGCGTGGTAAAAAACATAGTATTATTATCGTGGCTGAGGGTGTTTGCAGCGGCGTTGAATTTTCTAAAAAACTAGAGGAAGCAACAGGCTTTGATACTAGGGTTTCCGTTTTAGGACATATTCAACGGGGTGGATCACCAAGTGCTGCCGATCGTGTCCTAGCCAGCCGTTTAGGAGCAAGGGCTGTGGAGCTACTACTTGAAGGTAAGGGTGGACGTGCAGTCGGAATCGAAAATAATCGGCTTGTTGATTATGATATCATTGAAGCGTTAGGGAAGAAACACACATTAGACCTGCAGCTTTATAACCTTTCAAAAGAATTATCCATTTAATCATGCTCGATCTAGGAGGAAATAAAGGATGTTACGGAAAACAAAAATTGTTTGTACAATCGGTCCCGCAAGCGAGTCGGTTGAAAAATTAACACAATTAATTGAATCGGGAATGAATGTAGCAAGATTGAATTTTTCCCATGGTAATTTCGAAGAACACGGTGCACGGATTAAGAATATTCGTGAAGCCGCAAAAAAAACTAATAAAACAGTCGCTATTTTGCTTGATACTAAGGGCCCTGAAATCCGTACAAATAATATGGAAAACGGTGCAATTGAATTAAAGTCCGGGAAAAATATAATTATATCGATGACAGAAGTAGAAGGAACACCGCAAAAATTTTCCGTTACATATGCCGGGTTAATTGAAGATGTTCATGTAGGCTCGAAAATTTTATTGGATGACGGGTTAATTGGTCTTGAAGTAACAAAAATAGATCAAGCTGCAAATGAAATTCATACAAAAATCTTGAATAGCGGTACATTAAAAAATAAAAAGGGTGTAAATGTGCCGGGAGTTTCTGTTAATTTACCAGGAATTACAGAAAAAGATACAAAAGATATCCTTTTTGGGATTGAGCAGGACGTTGATTTTATCGCTGCCTCCTTTGTTCGACGTTCCAAAGATGTTTTGGAAATCCGCCAGCTTTTAGAAGAAAATAATGCAGCCCATATTCATATTATCCCTAAGATTGAAAATCAAGAAGGTGTTGATAACATTGATGAAATCCTGGAGGTTTCCGATGGTTTGATGGTTGCACGCGGTGATCTTGGGGTCGAAATTCCTGCAGAAGAAGTTCCACTTGTACAAAAAATGTTAATTAAAAAATGTAATGCACTAGGTAAACCAGTTATTACTGCAACGCAAATGCTTGATTCGATGCAGCGTAATCCAAGACCAACACGTGCAGAAGCTAGTGACGTTGCTAATGCCATTTTCGATGGAACAGATGCTATTATGCTTTCAGGGGAAACGGCTGCCGGCACGTATCCTGTAGAAGCCGTACAGACTATGCATAATATTGCCTCAAGAGCTGAACAGGCACTAGACCACAAAGAAATCCTATCAACCCGCAGCAAGGATACGGAACACAATCTGACTGATGCGATTGGGCAATCAGTAGCACATACCGCACTTAATCTTGATGTAAACTCGATTGTTACTCCAACGGCGAGTGGTCATACGGCAAGGATGATTTCGAAGTATCGTCCGAAAGCACCAATTGTTGCTGTTACATCAAATGATTCGGTGTCCCGTCGTTTATCCCTTGTTTGGGGCGTGTACCCACAGTTGGGAAGAATGTGTGCAACGACGGATGAAATGCTCGAAATTGCTGTTGAAGCGAGTGTAAATAGTGGTATTGTCAAACACGGAGATTTAGTGGTGATTACGGCTGGTGTTCCTGTTGGGGAAGCTGGTACGACCAATTTAATGAAGATTCATGTTGTTGGTGATATCATCACAAAGGCACAAGGTATTGGACGGAAGTCTGCCTTTGGTAAAGTAGTGATTGCACACAATGCAAAGGAAGCTATGGAAAAAGTAAAACCCGGATGCATTTTAGTTACAATTGGCTCTGACCGCGATATGATGCCTGCGATTGAAAAAAGTGCCGCACTTATTACCGAAGAAGGCGGTTTAACCAGCCATGGTGCTGTAGTAGGCTTAAATTTAGGGATTCCTGTAATTGTCGGTGTCGACAATGCGTTAAATCTATTTGCAGATGGTCAAGAAATTACCGTGGACGCAGCAAGAGGCGTTATTTATAACGGACACGCTAGTGTTCTATAATTAAAAGAAGGGCTTTTGCTCTTCTTTTTTCTTTTTCAATGGTATGATTGTCTTATTAGGTATAAGGGGGAGAGGGAAAATGCGTTACTTATTTTTATTGATTATCATTATACCGGCGGCAGATATTGGGTTACTTCTTTTTTCAGGCAAAACAATTGGAGTATTACCAACACTTCTCTTTATCCTTTTAACAGGGGTCCTTGGTGCCTATTTAGCCAAAAAAGAAGGACTACAAACCATTCGAAGAGCACAAGAACAGCTGCGCTACGGACAGATTCCTGGTGAATCAGTAATAGATGGTGTGTGTATTCTGATTGGAGGAACGCTCCTTCTTACACCCGGATTTATTACCGATATCCTAGGATTTCTCATGCTTTTCCCTCCAACTAGAAAACCATTTAAATTCTTAATTAAAAATTCGTTTCGCAAATGGATAAATAAAGGCAATATTAAAATCATAAAATAAAAAAACGTCAGCAGATGACGTTTTTTTTATGCTTCTTTTCCCACAATGAATCCCCATAAATCATGGAAGACATTTGCACGGTAAAGTGTACTGATAATGACAAGGGTAACCGGGCCAAGGATTAATCCTAAAAACCCAATTAATTTGAACCCGACAAATAATGCAATAAGAGTTGCTAATGGATCAAGGCCGATATTAGAAGATAGAATTTTCGGCTCCATAATCTGTCTTTGCACTAAAACAATTACATATAGAACACCTAACCCAATAGCAAGCCCCGTATCTCCGGAAATAACCTCATAAATAATCCATGGAACAAAAACAGCCCCTGTACCTAGATAAGGAAGAACATCGACAATCCCTGTGACGAGCGCAATCGTGATCGCATAATCGACACGAAGGATAAGCAATCCGATTAAAATAATAACAGTAGTGATTGAAATAAGGGTTAATTGTGCTTTAATGAACCCAAATAAGGCTTTCTTTAAATCAATAAAAACAGTTTTTCCACTGGACTTTGCTTTTTCAGGTAATAATTTTCCACCAAGGGCTGACAAACGATACCAATCCTTGCTGATAAAGAAGGTTGCCAGTAAAGAAAAGATTAAGACGGTAGCGGCAGTTGGGAACCATGATAAAATGTTAGGAATAATCCCGAAAAGGTTTTGGATGAATGAACCAACAGTGGTACCAATATTCTTCCCTACATTTTGAATATTTCCGATAATGGTATCCTGCTGTCCGGCATCAAGCTTGTTAAATACACTTGTTAATTGATTATAGAAGGGAATAATCTGGGCGGTGACAACTTTTTCGATATAATCAATTAATGTATCAAGATGTTCCGGTACTACTTGGGCAAGGTAATTTGCTCCAGAAACAATTTCTGCAATTAATAAAGTAATCAATCCCGCAAATAGAGCAAAAATAAAGATTAGCGATAGGAAAACAGCAAGTACCCTCGGCATTTTTACTTTTTTCTCCAATATATTAACTAAAGGATTAATCATAAAAGCAATAACGAGCCCAATTAGAAATGGATAGGTAACTTTTGATACATAATAACAAGATAAAAATCCAAGAACCACAATTCCTACTATTAAAAGGAATCTTAACGTTCTATATAAATACTTTAGATTCAAGCTTAAACCTCCTCTCTAAAATGATCTATTTTTAATTAGATATATTTTAACATTTTTGAATGAAACTGCATATTTTTCCAATCTAATTTTTAAGGACCTTTTTACAATGTAATACTGATATATTTTTAATGGGGGGTACACAACAAATGATGAGTCAATCATTATTGTTTTTATTGTTATTACTCGGAATCGGTTTTATAGCTAAAAATAACTCCTTAATGGTTGCGATTGCAGTTTTGCTTTTACTGAAATTTAGCGGATTAGGGACAAAATCGTTCACCATTTTGCAATCGAAAGGAATCAATTGGGGTGTTACGATTATTACAATTGCAGTACTAGCTCCGATTGCAAGTGGAGAAATTGGTTTTAAGGATTTAACAGGTGCATTTAAATCCTCGTTTGCTTGGATTGCCCTTATCTCTGGTATGGCCGTTGCCTTATTAGCAAAAGGCGGGGTTTCATTACTTGCGAATGATCCTCAAATTACCACAGCACTGGTTTTAGGAACCATTTTATCCGTTTCAATTTTTAAAGGTGTGGCAGTCGGTCCGCTTATTGGGGCAGGTATTGCCTATACAGTGATGAAAGTTGTTGACTTTTTCACTTAGAAATTTTGTAAAAATAATATTTTTCAACTTTTTCAAGTCCTTCTCATTCACAAAACTCTGATAATTGTTTATAATAGAACGTGTAAGCGTATCCTTTTTTACATATCTCACTCATATATGATAAAATACCTTTATAATAATCAATTTATTATTAAGGGAAGACTTTGTTTTTTTCTGAGCAAGCGCTCACTCTATTTCAATCTATTGGAAATATGGGTGAGATAGGTAACACCATGAATGGGGAAAATACAACCTATTTTATTCTTTTTCATCCAGGATAGCTTTTAGCTAACTTTTATTGAAAGATATAATAAACAAATGGGTAATGGGGAATTTTAGAAAGCAAAGGAGAGATTTACGATGACGGTAACACGTGGACTTGAGGGGATTGTAGCAACAACTTCCTCCATCAGCTCAATTATCGATGACACACTAACATACGTGGGTTATGACATTGATGATTTAGCGAAAAATGCTAGCTTTGAAGAAGTTATTTATTTGTTGTGGCATCGTCAACTGCCGACAGCAGAGCAATTGAAAGAGCTTAAAAAAGAACTTTCCGAAAATGCAGCACTTCCTCAAGAAGTAATCGAACATTTCAAAATGTATCCAATTCAAAAGGTACATCCCATGGCAGCGCTCCGCTCAGCTGTTTCTCTATTAGGGTTATATGATGATGAAGCCGATGTAATGAATGAAGAAGCAAACTATAAAAAAGCGGTTCGTCTGCAAGCAAAGATGCCTACAATTGTAGCAACATTTGCAAGGGTTAGAAAAGGTCTAGAACCTGTTGCACCAAAAAAGGATTTAAGCTTTGCAGCTAATTTCCTTTACATGTTAACAGGAAATGAGCCTAAGCCTATTGCGGTGGAAGCAATTAATAAAGCACTTGTCTTACATGCAGACCATGAATTAAATGCTTCTACCTTTACTGCACGTGTTTGTGTGGCTACATTATCAGATGTTTACTCCGGAGTTACAGCTGCAATCGGAGCATTAAAAGGTCCGCTTCATGGTGGAGCAAATGAAGCTGTTATGAAGATGCTTACTGAAATTGGTACAATTGAAAATGTTGAACCATATATTCGCGGCAAGCTGGAGAAAAAAGAAAAAATCATGGGCTTCGGTCACAGAGTATACAGGCAAGGAGACCCGCGTGCAAAGCACTTAAGGGAAATGTCAAAGAAATTAACAGAACTTACCGGCGAACCATTCTGGTATGACATGTCTGTTAAAATTGAAGGCATTGTTACAGGCGAAAAGAAATTACCGCCAAATGTTGACTTCTATTCAGCATCTGTCTATCACAGCCTTGGTATTGATCATGATTTATTCACACCTATCTTTGCTGTCAGCCGTGTTTCCGGATGGCTTGCTCATATTCTGGAGCAATATGAAAACAACCGCTTAATTCGTCCGCGCGCTGAATATACTGGTCCTGGAATGCAAAAATACATTCCAATTGAACAAAGAGGATAATTTCATTTTACTTTTTGCTCAAAAATTGGTGTAATAGGATTGTAGGGAAAAGGTTAGGGGTAACCCTCTAACCTTTGATTCGGTCCTAGAAAACGGGTTATAAAACTTTTACCCGACAGTTATACATATTAGGAGGAGAACATCTATGCAAGGCGAAAAAATTACTGTTAAAGATGGCGTATTAAATGTACCAAACAATCCAATTATCCCGTTTATCGAAGGAGACGGTACTGGTCCTGATATTTGGGCAGCTTCGTATCGCGTATTAGATGCAGCGGTTGAAAAAGCCTATAAGGGAGAACGCAAACTTGTCTGGAAAGAAGTTTTAGCAGGTGAGAAAGCATTCAATCAAACAGGGGAATGGCTGCCTTCAGAAACTCTTGATGTAATCAATGAATACTTAATTGCTATTAAAGGCCCATTAACAACACCTGTTGGCGGTGGAATCCGTTCATTAAACGTTGCACTTCGCCAAGAATTAGATTTATTTGTATGCTTACGTCCTGTAAGATGGTTTGAAGGGGTTCCTTCCCCAGTTAAACGTCCTCAAGATACAGACATGGTTATTTTCCGTGAAAATACTGAGGATATCTATGCTGGTATTGAATATGAAAAAGGTTCAGATGCAGTTAAGAAAATGATTGAATTCCTTCAAAATGAAATGGGCGTTAAGAAAATCAGGTTCCCTGAAACTTCAGGTATTGGAATTAAGCCAATTTCTGAAGAAGGAACAAAACGTCTTGTTCGCGCAGCTCTTAACTATACCATTAAAGAGGGACGTAAATCTCTTACAATTGTGCACAAAGGTAATATCATGAAATTTACTGAAGGCGCATTTAAAAACTGGGGCTATGAAGTGGCTGAAACAGAATTTGGCGATAAAGTCTTCACTTGGAATCAATATGACCGCATTAAAGCTGAACAAGGTACTGATGCTGCGAATAAAGCACAGGCTGATGCTGAAGCTGCAGGTAAAATTATTGTGAAAGATGCAATTGCTGACATCTTCTTACAACAAATCCTTACTCGTCCTAAAGAATTTGATGTTGTTGCTACAATGAACTTAAATGGTGATTATATCTCCGATGCGCTTGCAGCACAAGTCGGCGGTATTGGTATTGCACCTGGAGCAAACATTAACTATGTAACAGGACACGCAATCTTTGAAGCAACTCATGGAACTGCACCAAAATATGCAGGTCTTGATAAAGTAAATCCTTCATCTGTTATCTTATCAGGTGTTCTTATGTTAGAACATTTAGGATGGAATGAAGCAGCAAATATGATCACGAAATCAATGGAAAAATCCATTGCTTCTAAAGTTGTAACATATGACTTTGCCCGTTTAATGGACGGAGCAACAGAAGTAAAAACATCTGAGTTTGCCGACGAGCTAATCAAAAATATGGAATAAGTTTATTTCCTTCAGTTAAGGGCTGTTTTTTAAACAGCCCCTGTTGGTTATGCATTTTAGATTTTATACTTTTTAAAAAAGGGGAGAGTCAAAATGTCATTAAAACGTAAAAAGGTTTCTGTAATCGGCGGCGGTTTCACTGGAGCAACTACTGCATTCTTACTTGCACAAAAAGAACTTGCAGATGTGGTTTTAGTTGATATTCCTCAAATGGAAAATCCAACTAAAGGCAAAGCATTAGACATGCTTGAAGCAAGTCCTGTTCAAGGTTTTGATGCAAACATCACAGGCACTTCCAATTACGAAGATACGGCTGACTCGGATATCGTTGTTATTACAGCCGGCATAGCTCGTAAACCAGGCATGAGCCGAGATGATTTAGTCCAAACAAACCAAAAAGTAATGAAAAGTGTAACACAGGAGATTGTTAAGTATTCACCAAATTGTACAATCGTTGTTTTAACAAACCCTGTTGATGCAATGACCTACACTGTTTTTAAAGAATCTGGCTTTCCTAAAAATCGCGTAATCGGCCAATCAGGTGTTCTTGATACAGCTCGTTTCCGTACATTTGTTGCCCAAGAATTAAACCTTTCTGTAAAAGATATTACAGGTTTTGTTTTAGGCGGACACGGGGATGACATGGTACCACTTGTTCGTTATTCCTATGCAGGCGGTATTCCTCTTGAAACATTAATTCCGAAAGATCGCTTGGAAGCAATTGTTGAACGTACAAGAAAAGGCGGCGGTGAAATCGTTAACCTACTTGGAAATGGCAGCGCATACTATGCTCCTGCGGCTTCTTTAGTGGAAATGTGTGAAACGATTCTAAAAGACCAACGCCGTGTCATTCCTTCTATCGCATACCTTGAAGGTGAATTTGGATATGATGGAATCTACCTTGGCGTACCAACTATCCTTGGGGCAAATGGAATTGAAAAAATTATTGAACTTGAATTAACTGCTAACGAAAAAGCAGCATTAGATAAATCTGCTGAATCTGTTCGCAATGTTATGGGTGTACTAGCTTAATAAATTTGAGATTCGGGGTTTATGCCCCGAATTTTTTTCGAATTACATTGAAACCGTTTACATAAGGGGGGGAGAAAAAATGCTTTTAGGAAAAAAGAGAAAACTGGGCCGAAAAATTAAAGAAATGACCGTCGGAGAAAAATTATCGCTGACGGAAAAAATTGAAGATAAGGACCTATTACTCTATTTAGGATTAACAGATGATGCCAATCCCCTTTATATTCAACATGACTATGCATCACAAACACCGTTTAAAAAACCAATTGTCCCGGTTATTATGCTTACAGGAATCCTCACTTCCGCTATTTCGAAGTATTTACCAGGTCCCGGAAGTCATATTCTAAGTCAGGAAATTGAGTTTCCGAAACCGGTTTACCATTATGGAACCGTTCATTTTTTATTTGAGGTAATCGAAGTAGATCAACCCAATCATTTTGTCATGATTCATGTTTTGGGTCACAATGAAAAAAATGAAGTGGTCATCCAAGGAAAAGTAAAGGTATGTCCGCCATACCCGCTCGAAGGTTTGGATGGACAGGCATTGGAAAACTTTTAATAAGAACAGTTAAGGGAATGTGGTCTGCACATTCCTTTTTTCTTTTTACCGAGGTTAAAGGTTATTGAAGGAATTTCTTTAAGGTTTATATTATAATGAAAATTGGAAACTTGGATAGGACAATAAAATAGGGGCAAATTTATATATAAAAGCGGAGGATTCTATGAAAAATAAAGTACTTGTTGTGGATGATGAGCAATCAATCGTAACCTTACTTCAATATAATTTTGAGCAGGCTGGATTTGAGTGTCTTACAGCAATGGATGGTGAAGAGGGAAAAAGATTAGCTGAAACAGAGTCGCCTGATATCATCGTTTTAGACCTTATGCTGCCCAAACTAGATGGAATGGATGTTTGCAAACAGCTTCGCCAAAACAGAGTCATGACCCCTATTCTAATGTTAACAGCAAAAGATGATGAATTTGATAAAATTTTGGGCCTTGAATTGGGTGCAGATGACTATATGATTAAGCCATTCAGCCCAAGAGAAGTAATTGCTAGAGTGAAAGCCATTCTAAGAAGAACACAAGTACAGCCCGAATCTAATGAAAATACAAAAGATATCGAGCAAATTATAATCGGGGATTTAAAAATTTATTCCGAAAAACATGAAGCTTATTTTCGAGGGGAACGATTAGAGCTAACATTAAAGGAATTTGAACTTTTGCTGCATCTTGCACAAAATAGTGGAAGGGTTTTAACCCGGGATCAATTATTAAGTGCCGTCTGGAATTATGATTTTGCCGGAGATACACGGATTGTGGATGTCCATATATCGCATTTAAGGGAAAAAATTGAAGATGATACCAAGAAGCCAATCTATATCAAAACCATTCGCGGACTGGGGTATAAAATGGAGGGGCCAAAAGGAGAATGACAAATTTTCGTAAAAGGCTTCTAATTGCACTAATTGCTACCATAGTGATTGTCTTAACTGGATTAGGAATATTGGTTAGTCAGTTATTGAAAGGTTATTATTCTCAATCATTTTACCAGCTAAAACAGGAATATGGACAATATGGGTGGATTTTATTATTTAGCCTGGGAATTATCTTACTCATTATTCTTTTTCTTGGATATTTGATTACAGCAAGATACACGAAACCGATTGAAGCTGCTACACAAGTGGCAATGGAGCTTGCCAAAGGAAATTATCGGGCAAGGACTACTGTAGGTGGATTTAACGAAACAGGAATGCTAAACCAGTCAATAAACATTTTGGCAAAGAACATTGAAGAAATGGTTAAATCCAAGGAAATGCAGCAGGATCGTTTGACCGCATTGATTGAAAATATTGGGGCTGGCTTAATTTTAATTGACAGCCGTGGTTTTATAAATTTGATTAATCGGGGCTATAGTGAAATATTTCATGTGGATCCTGCAGATTATTTGTTTAAACGTTATTTTGAAGTGATGGATCATGAAGAAATCTGTAATTTAGTTACAGAGGTTTTCAGAACTGAGCAAAAGATTAGAAAACAAATGCTGCTTCCATTATTTATTGAAAGAAAGTACTTTGATGTCTATGGGGTGCCAATCATTGGCAAAAACAATGCTTGGAAAGGCATCTTGCTTGCTTTTCATGATATAACAGAAATAAAAAAACTTGAGCAAATGCGTAAGGATTTTGTTGCCAATGTTTCGCATGAATTAAAAACACCGGTCACATCAATCAAAGGATTTACTGAAACACTTTTAGATGGGGCGATGAATAACCAAGAAACATTGGAAGCTTTCCTCTCGATTATTTTAAAAGAAAGTGACAGGCTGCAAACGCTGATTCAGGATTTATTGGACCTGTCAAAAATTGAACAGCAAGGATTTAAATTGGCTTTGCAAGATGTAGATTTGACATTATTACTTAATGAAGTGATCACAATGTTGAGTGGCAAAGCTCAAGAAAAGAAAATGAACATTGATTTTTATCCAAACCAGGAACAGGTTTTGATTAAGGGCGATGTGAATCGATTAAAGCAAGTGTTTATTAATTTGATTGCAAATGCGATTACCTATACACCTCCTGAAGGAGAGGTTAAGGTCATTTTACTAGAACATGGAAAAAATGTTCGAATTCATGTGAAAGATTCTGGAGTGGGAATTGAAAAGGATGAAATTCCTCGGATATTTGAGCGTTTTTACCGTGTAGACCGGGCTCGAAGCAGGAATTCCGGTGGAACTGGGCTAGGATTAGCCATCGTGAAGCATTTAGTTGAGGCTCACCATGGAACGATAAGTGTTAGAAGTAGTGTGGGCGAAGGCAGTGAATTTATTATCGAATTTAGTAAATAGTGAAAGTAGCCTTGGGTTGGTTGGTGTAATGAATTTACATAAACTTAATAGTTTCTATATATTTAGTTAACATTGTCGTTATATGATAATTGTACAAGCCCCCAATCCAAGGGAACCAAAGAAAAGGTGAAAGTTACCCCGCTTTCACCTTTTCTTTTTTTTACGACGTCAACGTTATTTTCTTTTCTTTTTCCAGTCATGATAAAATAAGAAAAGGAAATTATGTTTTTTAAAAAGATATATACATAATCGTTAATAAGTGTAATATGAGGAGGTTCCTGATGGATCAGAAAAAGCTGGTATTAATAGACGGGAATAGTATTGCCTACCGGGCATTTTTTGCGTTGCCGCTACTGAATAATGATAAAGGAATTCATACAAATGCAGTATATGGTTTTACCATGATGCTGATGAAGATTATTGAAGATGAAAAACCGACCCATATCCTAGTTGCTTTTGATGCCGGAAAAACGACCTTCCGTCACAAAACGTTTGAGGAATATAAGGGGGGCAGGCAAAAAACACCTCCAGAACTATCAGAACAATTTCCGTTTATCCGTGAACTGTTAGATGCCTATGGGATTTCACGTTATGAACTCAACAATTATGAGGCAGATGATATTATCGGCACACTCTCACTAAATGCAGAAGAGAATGGTTATGATGTAAAAGTGATCTCCGGAGATAAGGATTTAACACAGCTCTCTTCGAATACCACTACAGTCGGAATTACCCGTAAAGGGATTACAGATATTGAAGAATATACTCCAGAGCATATCCAAGAAAAATACGGTCTTACCCCTGTACAAATAATCGATATGAAGGGCTTAATGGGAGATGCATCTGACAATATCCCCGGAGTACCGGGAGTCGGTGAAAAAACGGCAATTAAATTACTTAAGGAATTTTCAACACTTGAAAATCTGCTGGATTCTATCGAACAAGTCAGCGGTAAAAAACTGCAGGAAAAGCTCGAAGAATTTAAAGACCAAGCGTTAATGAGCAAAGAGTTAGCCACGATTGAAAGGAAGGCTCCGGTCGAAATAAAACTAGATGAAATTTCTTATGAAGGGTTTACCAGAGAAAAAGTGGTGGCATTTTTTAAAGAATTAGGCTTTAATTCATTGCTGGATAAACTCGGAGAGTCTGAAGTAGACGAAGTTCAGCACGATATGGAAGAGATCGAGTTTCAGATCCCGGAAGAAATCACTGCGGATTTATTTGCCAATCATAATTATTTCTATGTCGAAATGCTCGATGATAATTACCATTATGCTGACATTATCGGTTTTTCACTGGTAAATGAAAACGGGAATTTTTATTTTCCAACGGAATTAGCGACAGAATCAGAGGAATTTAAAAAATGGGCAGAAGATGATAATAAAAAGAAAACTGTATATGATGCAAAACGTTCGGAGGTTTCTTTAAGAAGATATGGGATTCATTTAAAAGGTGTCGACTTTGATACTTTGATTGCTTCTTACATCATCAACCCGACTGAAAGCATTGAAGATCTTGCATCAATAGCGAAAAGAAATGATGTACATAATATTCAATCTGATGAAGCCTTTTATGGAAAAGGAGCGAAACGGAAAATTCCCGATACCCAGCTGCTTGCGGATCATTTAGTCAGAAAAGGCTTGGCAATGTCTGTTTTAGAGGAAAAACTGGAACATGATTTAAGACAAAATGAACAATATGAACTGTTCACTGATCTTGAGATGCCGTTATCGCTTATTTTAGCAGATATGGAGGCATGTGGGATAAAGGTGGACAGCGAGCGGCTGCAGCTGATGGGGCAGGAGATTAACGACCGTTTAATCGACATCGAAAAGGTCATCCATGAATTAGCAGGTGAGAAGTTTAACATTAATTCTCCTAAACAATTAGGGATTATCCTATTTGAGAAACTGGGTCTGCCTTCATTCAAGAAAACGAAAACGGGATATTCAACCTCTGCAGATGTGTTAGAAAAACTGGCGCCTGATCATGAAATCATTGAATATATTCTGCTTTACAGGCAATTAGGTAAGTTGCAGTCAACCTATATTGAAGGATTACTTAAGGTCATTAATCCTGAAAATAGTAAGGTCCATACAAGGTTTCAACAAACTTTAACGGCGACAGGAAGACTAAGTTCTATTGATCCGAACTTGCAAAATATTCCAATTCGTTTAGAAGAAGGACGAAAAATTCGCCAGGCCTTCGTTCCATCCGAAAAAGACTGGGTGATTTTTGCTGCGGATTATTCGCAGATTGAATTGCGTGTCTTAGCGGATATTGCTGGTGATGCAAAACTGATTCAAGCCTTTAAAGAAGACCTGGATATTCATACGAAAACTGCGATGGAAGTATTTCATGTCAGTGCGGATGAGGTCACATCTAATATGAGACGTCAGGCAAAAGCTGTAAATTTTGGAATTGTTTATGGAATCAGCGATTATGGTTTATCACAGGGATTAGGAATTACCCGTAAAGAAGCCGGAAAATTTATTGAACGTTATCTTAACAGCTATCCGGGTGTCAAAGATTATATGGATGATATCATTAAACTGGCAAAACAAAAGGGATATGTTACGACATTATTGCAGCGCAGAAGATATATCCCTGAAATCACTAGCCGTAACTTTAATATTCGTAGCTTTGCGGAAAGAACGGCGATGAACACCCCGATTCAAGGGAGTGGGGCTGATATTATTAAAAAAGCCATGATTGAGATGGATGCAGCGCTGAAAGGGCATAACTTAAAAACAAGGCTATTGCTTCAGGTCCATGATGAATTGATCTTTGAGGCACCACAGGATGAGATTGAAATTTTAAAAACGTTGGTACCGGAAGTAATGGAACATGCACTGGAACTGAAGGTGCCATTAAAAGTAGACTATGCATATGGGCCGACCTGGTTTGATGCCAAGTAAAATGAGGTGAATTTGAATGCCTGAACTTCCAGAAGTCGAAACGGTGCGAAAAACGTTAAAAAATTTAGTTCTTCATAAGGAAATTAAAGATATCACAGTCCATTGGCCGAAAATCATTAAAAATCCTGTAGAAATCGAGCAATTCATTGATGCCCTAAAAGGGGAAACCATTTTAGAAGTGGGGAGAAGGGGGAAATTTTTAATCCTGTATACCAACCATTATGCGCTTGTTTCCCATTTAAGGATGGAAGGAAAATACGGACTTTATCCAAAAAGTGAGCCTTATGATAAGCATACCCATGTGATTTTTCATTTTACCGATGAAACTGATTTAAGGTATCGTGATGTTCGTAAATTTGGAACAATGCATTTATATAAAAAAGGGGAAGAATTTTTCCGGCCGCCATTATTTGATCTTGGACCAGAGCCCTTTGATGAAACCTTTACAAGGGATTATTTAAGTGAGATGTTAAAAAAGACAACAAGGAAAGTAAAACCGGCACTTTTAGATCAAAAGGTCCTCGTTGGGCTTGGAAACATATACGTAGATGAAGCACTTTTCCGGGCAGGGATTCATCCGGAACGGATTGCGAATACCTTGACTGAGGAAGAAACCACAATTCTTCATCAAGAAATTATTCATACGTTAAGTGAAGCAGTGAAAAAGGGCGGAAGTACGATACGTTCTTATGTCAACTCTCAAGGAGAGATTGGAATGTTTCAGCTTGAATTATATGCCTATGGACGCAAAGGCGAAGCATGTAAACGATGCGGTACACCGCTTGAAAAAATAACGGTCGGCGGCCGCGGTACACATTTTTGTCCAAGCTGCCAAAAGATTTAATCATGATGCAAAAGCCGGTTTAGAGGCACACATAGGATAGGCTCCTTCCATATACTATCGTAGTGATTGACAGGAAGGAGCCCTAAATCAATGGTTCAATTGTTCTCACTTCTCTTGCTAGCTCTTGCTCTTAGTCTCGACAGCTTTAGTGTTGGATTTACCTATGGTTTAAGAAAAATGGTCATGCCGGTTAAATCAGTTCTTATCATTGCTAGCTGTGCGGGATTATCTTTATTGCTCGCTGTGTCAATCGGACATGGTCTTGCGAAAATATTATCACCAAGTATAACGGCAGGGCTTGGGGGATTCATCCTTATTGCTTTGGGTGCAGGAGTCATTTATCAATATTTTCGGCCGGAAAAAGAGAAAGAAGTTCAAAAACAAGAAAAAACAATTGTGAATTTTGAAATTCGCTCTCTCGGTTTAGCCATAAATATTTTGAAAAAACCAATGTCTGCCGATTTTGACCAATCTGGTACCATTACAGGAATTGAGGCATTAGCGCTGGGGTTTGCTTTGTCATTAGATTCTTTTGGTGCAGGTATTGGGGCTGCTATGCTCGGGTTTTCCCCTTACTATTTAGCGATAGCGGTAGCAATTATGAGCCCATCTTTTGTCCTTTTTGGAATTAAAATTGGAACATTCTTTCACAAATATGAATGGATTCAGAAATTTACCTTCTTACCGGGAGTCATGTTAATCGTAATAGGAATTTGGAAACTTTGAACGCAGAAAGGAAAAGAGAATGTCACTCGTTATTGGATTAACAGGCGGAATCGCCAGTGGAAAAAGCACGGTATCCAATATGTTTAAGGAAATGGATATCACCGTTATTGATGCAGATATCGAAGCACGCCTTGCAGTGGAAAAAGGTGAACCTGCTTATAACAAAATTATTGAATCCTTCGGCAGCGATATTTTACTTCCGAATGAAGAAATTGATCGTCAAAAATTAGGTTCAATTATTTTTCACCATGAAGATAAGCGACAGCTCTTAAATGAGATTGTTCACCCCGAAGTGCGAAAGCGAATGAGACAGCAAATGGAAGCCGCCGTTTCGAATCAGGAAAAAATCGTCGTTCTCGATATCCCATTATTATTTGAGAGTAAGCTAACCTATATGGTCGAAAAAACAATTCTTGTTTATGTAGATCGTGAGGTTCAACTCCAAAGGTTGATGGAGAGAAATCAGCTTACGATGGATGAAGCGGAGGCTAGAATCCATTCACAAATGCCGCTTGCAGAAAAAGTAAAACTGGCCGATGCAGTGCTCAATAATAATGGCACACTAATAGAAACAAAAGAACAACTCCTTGAAGTTTTAGCTAAATGGGGAGAAAAACTATAGCGTATAACCTATTTGAGAAGGGATTCCCCTTCTCTTTTTTTATTGAAATCGCGAGTTTTTAGCGTCAAATCAAGGGATTTCCACTTGAATTAATTATCTGAAAAATAAAACATTAAGAAAATCCGCAGATTATTTATCACAATTACGGATTAATATGTTATACTAATTACAAGAAAACAAGTTAACAGTATAACACTTATGCGGAAGGGGCCGTAAAATGAAAGCAAGAATTGCAATTAACGGTTTTGGGAGAATCGGAAGGATGGTTTTTAGAAAAGCGATCCTTGAAAATAAGCTTGAAGTTGTAGCGATTAATGCGAGCTATCCGGCTGAGACATTAGCTCATCTTATTAAATATGATACAAATCACGGACCTTTTCAAGGGGAAGTTATTGCCTTAGATGATGAGTTAATCGTAAATGGAAAAAGAGTGAAATTATTAAGCAGCAGAAATCCGGAAGAACTTCCTTGGAAAGAGCTTAATATAGATATCGTAATTGAAGCAACAGGTAAATTTAATTCTCGTGAAAAAGCAGCATTACATTTGGATGCAGGAGCTAAAAAGGTAATTTTAACTGCTCCAGGTAAAAATGAGGATGTTACGATTGTTGTTGGGGTAAACGACGAAATGCTCGACCTTAACGAGCATGACATCATTTCAAATGCATCATGTACAACAAATTGCCTTGCGCCTGTCGCAAAAGTATTGGATGAAAAGTTTGGAATTGAATCAGGTTTAATGACAACGATTCATGCCTATACAAATGACCAAAAGAATATCGATAACCCACATAAAGATTTACGCAGGGCTAGAGCGTGTGGACAATCTATCATTCCAACAACAACAGGCGCTGCTAAAGCATTATCCTTAGTTTTACCACAGCTTAAGGGCAAATTGCATGGAATGGCACTTCGTGTTCCTACGCCAAATGTTTCTTTAGTTGATTTAGTAGTTGACTTAAAACAAGACGTTACAGTTGATGATATTAATCATGCATTTATCGAAGCAGCAGATGGACCATTAAAAGGAATTTTAGATTTTACAATGGAGCCGCTTGTTTCAGTTGATTTCAACACCAACCAACATTCAGCCATCATTGATGGTCTATCTACCATGGTAATGGGCACAAGAAAAGTCAAGGTACTTGCTTGGTATGATAATGAGTGGGGCTATTCATCACGCGTTGTTGATTTAACTCTATTTGTTGCACAAGAAATGGCGAATACTAAACAGGTGAAAGTGGGATAAAACCCGCTGAAAAAAATTGCTGTCAATTGGCAGCAATTTTTTTTACATAATCGTGCGTTAAAGATTTTTGATTGGAGCGGAAATCAACAGGCAATTTATAATAGAATCTTTAAAAAATTTTATTTTGATAGGTTGCAAAAAAAATATAAACAAAGTATACTAGTCATCGTGAACTTCTTGAAATTAGGTAACGATCGATTACTTAAAGGGTTAGGACCTCTCTGGACTAACTTTCCCCCGTGGTAATTACTTTGCTACCGTCAATAACAGGATTTCAAGAATGAAGCAAAAATCTTTAGAGGGGGAAATTGAATATGGAAACAATGGGTAGACACGTAATCTCAGAATTATGGGGATGCGATTTTGAAAAATTGAATGATATGGACTTTATTGAACAAACTTTTGTTGAGGCAGCTCTTAAGTCAGGTGCGGAAATCCGCGAAGTGGCTTTCCATAAATTTGCTCCTCAAGGCGTGAGCGGTGTCGTGATTATTTCTGAATCACATTTAACCATTCATAGCTTCCCAGAACACGGATATGCGAGCATTGATGTGTATACTTGCGGCGATTTGAATCCGAATATTGCTGCCGACTATATCGCAGAAGCTTTAAATGCGGAAACACGTGAAAATATTGAAATTCCACGTGGTATGGGTCCTGTTCAAGTGAAACAGGCAAAAGTTCTTTAATCCTTATAAAAGTGAAAATGGCAGAAGAAGAGGCGTATCCGATGGTACTCCTCTTTTTATTTTCATAATATTTGATGTAAACTAGGAGGAAAGATATTTTTTAATGGAGGATCGATATGGCTCTTTTCGGGAATATATTCTTAAGGTTCAGTAAACAAATTGAAACCTCTGATAAGCACTCAGATGAACAGTTAAAAACACATTACTATAAATCCAGTTTTAATCAATTATTCCAATCTGTTGAGGAATTATTTAGGCAGGATGCGGATTGCCGGATCATAACCGTATCGAAAGAGCGAGGCGAAATAGCCGTTGAGGTAATGAAACCATTTCCTTGTTTTCTAATTGCTACGGTCATTTCAATTAGAGGGATGGAAACGGCTGTGGATTTTAATCTTTCAACCGAACATTTTTCAGTCGGCGGGACCTACCCTGCTTTAAGGAAGAGAATCACTTCTTATTATGACAAGCTTAAACAATTACATACATATATTGGTGCAGGTAAAAACGCCTAATAGTTCTACTTGTCTTAAAGGGTTGTTTTTTATAAGATAAAGGTAAGATATGATGACACTTGTTCGGGTTTTGTCGGATAGATTTGGAGCTGATTAACAATGAAATGCCCATCTTGTCAAAATTATGGTACACGTGTGCTTGATTCCCGTCCAGTTGATGAAGGGCGGGCAACACGGCGCAGACGAGAATGTGAAGAATGCGGCTATCGTTTTACAACCTTTGAGAAAATCGAAGAGATTCCCTTAATTGTTGTTAAAAAGGAAGGCACAAGGGAAGAATTCAGCCGGGATAAAATTTTAAGGGGCTTAATTAAAGCTTGTGAGAAGCGCCCTGTTGCATTAAAAGAATTAGAGGATATCACGCAAGGGGTAGAAAAAGAACTGCGAAGTCAAGGAATTTCCGAGATTAAAAGTGAAATGATTGGCGAAATGGTAATGGACAGACTCGTTAATGTGGACGAAGTCGCCTATGTCCGATTTGCCTCTGTTTACCGTCAATTTAAAGACATTAATGTATTTATTAATGAATTAACAGAACTGATAAAAAAAGAGAAATCATAGGGAGCTAAAGAGACTTTGGCTCTCATTTTTTCACTGGGAAAATTTTTTATAAGAAGGGTTTGAAATATATGGCGCAGCATTGGCAGGAGCTTATTCCAATCGATCGTTATATTGTTGCGGCCAGTGGGTTACTACATGAATATGACCGAAAAGTGCTGACCTTATTGTATCAGCCATTAATTGGAACAACCTGCTCTAGTTTATATATGACACTATGGGCAGAGCTTGAAGAAAACAGATTGTGGTCTGAACCCTCCACGCATCATTTATTAATGAATTTACTAGGGATTAATCTAAAGGATATTTATGAGGCACGATTAAAGCTGGAGGGAATTGGTTTATTAAAGACATACGTGAAAACGGATGAGGAGCGCTCATTTATTTACGAACTTCACCCGCCGCTCACGCCAGAACAATTCTTTTTAGATGGAATGCTTAATATTTATTTATATCGAAAAATCGGTAAGAATCATTTCGCCCGGCTTAAGCGGTTTTTTAGTGATCAACAAAAGCCGAAGGAAGAGGGATTTGTTGAAGTTACAAAGGCATTTCAGGATGTTTTTGCCTCAGCTACCCCTGGAAGCCTGCAGTATATGCAGAACATCCAAAGTGAACTGGACCCCGGCAATGATCAGCAGTTTATCGGCCGGAATGAACAGAAACCAATTGTTGTTGATGTGAATACCTTTAATTTCGATTTATTACAAGCGGGATTAAATGATTCGCTTGTACCGAAAAAGGCGCTCACTCAAAAAGTGAAAGAGGTTATCAGTAATCTTGGTTTTCTTTATGATATTGATCCGATTCAAATGAAAAATATCGTCTTAGGGGCCGTTAATGAAGTAAATGAAATTGATGTCGAGGAATTAAGAAAGGCTGCCCGTGATTGGTATCAATATGTCCATTATGATCAGCTGCCGTCCTTAATTGAACGAACTCAGCCGCACGTTTACCGCGTTCAGCTTGAGGAGCCAAAAACACAGGAGGAGCAGTTAATTCGTTCATTGGAAACCACTTCGCCTGTGAAGGTTTTTAAAGACTCCTCCGGCGGTGTTGAACCCTCAAAAGCTGACTTAGAAATTATCGAAGAGATGATGTTTAAACAAAAGCTTCTCCCGGGAGTTATGAATGTACTCATTCAATTTGTATTATTAAAAACAGATATGAAATTTACAAAAGGGTATGTTGAAAAAATTGCCGGGCACTGGGCAAGAAAACAGGTTAAAACGGTTAAAGAAGCGATGGACCTTGCAAAGAAAGAGCATAACACCTACCTTGGGTGGAGTGAAACGAAGAAAACGGGAAAATCTTCTTCAAAGCAAAAGCCAATTCGAACTGAAGTACTTCCAGAGTGGTTTGAAGAAAAATCTCAGACAACATCAAAAGATGCGCCTGTAGAGAATAACAAGGAACTAGAAGCGAAAAAGCGTGCCATCGAGGAAAAATTAAAGGCATTTCGCAAATAGAGGGTGACGAATATTGGAAAAAATAAACCAAACCTTGAAGCGGTTAGCCTCAAATGAAAACTTTCAAAAACGCTATGAAAAGATGCGGCGGGATCTTCTTCAGCATCCGGATATTAAAGCATTTCTTAATGAGCATCGGGAGCAAATAAACGATGCAATGATTGAAAAAAGCTTAAGCAAACTTTTCGAGTACACGAATCAAAGTAAGGAATGCAGCCGCTGCCAAAGTCTTGACAGCTGTATTAATATGATGAAGGGGTATCATCCTTCTCTAGTTTTAAGGCGCAATTCGATTGACTTGGTATATGAAAAATGTCCAAGGAAGGTAATTGCGGATGAAAAAAGGAAAAACGAGCAATTAATTAAAAGCCTTTATGTCCCGAGAGATATATTAGAAGCGACCTTTGAGGATTATGAGGGCGATTCAGGCAGACTTGATGCAATTGATCATGCTGCCGACTTTTTAATGAATTATGAACAGAATAAGAGGCAAAAAGGGTTATATCTTTATGGCAAGTTTGGGGTTGGAAAATCCTATTTATTAGGTGCAATTGCCAATGAACTTGCAAAAAAGAAAATTTCCTCGATGATTGTCTACGTTCCTGAACTGTTAAGGGAAATGAAAAGCTCCATCGCGGATTCAACCTTAAATGAAAAAATTGAAGCATTAAAAAAAGAACCAATCCTCATGTTGGACGATATTGGTGCAGAAGCTGTGTCCAGCTGGACGAGGGATGAGGTATTAGGGCCAATCATGCAGTTCCGGATGCTTGAAAATCTGCCGACATTTTTTACCTCCAATTTTGATTATCAAGGGCTGGAACATCATTTAACCTATAGCCAGCGTGGCGAGGAAGAAAAAATGAAAGCCCGCCGGATTATGGAAAGAATCCGTAGTTTGACTGTACCTGTTCAGGTTGATGGTCCAAACCGCCGAAATTAAGTAAAGATGACGTAAAAAGGATTGCTAATATTATATTAGCAGTCCTTTTTCTTTTTGGATAACTTCTAAATTGGCCAAGTCCCCCATATATATTAAAAACAGAGTTTGGGACATAGGGGGGATTTGGTTGGCGGAAATCATCTTCCAAGGCAAGATGGATGCAAAGCGATTTTATAACCACTTGCTGACGTATTTAAAAGATTGTTTAACTGAACATGATATTCTTCTACACGAAGATCGATATATAGTAAAAATTCTTGAAGGCGGATTATCTGCTTTAACGTTTAAAAAAGTAAAGGAGGCCTTTTTCGGGTTTATTGTAAAAATAAAGACAGAAGACTGGTATCGGGAAATTCTCAAGGAACAATTTTATTATGATGATCCGGAAGAGCAGCAGCAAATTATCGATATTATTTATTCGATCCAGGAAGGGCATCGGCAGGATTTAGCCATTTTATTAAAAGAAACAGCGGAAGAACCGAAGGTCAAAGAAGCAATTGAGCAAGTTTTTCAAGAAAATATTTCTTTTTCCTTCGATTCCTTTCTTAAATTTCGGCTGCGTCCCTACCTGCAGATGCTTGAAAACTATGTTGAAATTTCAATTGATGAATATAAAATGGAGCAGGAATATCAAATGTTTATTCAAACCCTACGTGAATTTTTGGCCGGACGAGAGCCGAAAATGGACACACTCCATCTATTGATTGATGAGGAAATCACTTTCTTTACTGCCCAGTTTGGAGAAATCAAAAGAGGGGAATTAACAAAAATGATTGACCGGAAATTACTGGTGAATCATCCGGTCTATGTTGACTCTGCATCGATTGCACCGCTTCTGTCGATTGCGCCTAAAACGATTTTTCTTTATGCAAAGGAACCCGATGCACCGCTAGTTCGAACCATTCAAAATATTTTTGAAGAAAGGGTTACGCTCAAATCCTTTCAAGCACTGCGAAAAGTAAAGGAGCAAGAGGAGTTTAGGGGTGAAATGGGCGAAAATCATGGGTGAAAAATAAAAATGCAAAAAATGGGTAAAAGGAACTTGATTTTTCAAAATTGAATCATTATAATTACGTACATAGTTTACTTACAATCGTACATGCGTAAAAAGTAATGATAAGGATAACAGTATTTTTTTACGGCTTCTAGAGAGGGAGATCCCAGGCTGAAAATCTCCTATCACGAAAAAAATACTTACCACCTTTAAACTTCGGCAGTGAATACCTTATTTTTGCAGGGTTAGTAAATGCTGACGGCTAATCATCCGTTATTTGTCCAAAGTCATTTTAAAAAGCATAAGTGTTTTAAAATGAAAAATTGGGTGGAACCACGTGTTAATCATAACTCGTCCCTTTCTTTAGGGACGGGTTTTTTTTATTTGTATAAAAATATTATAAGGTTCGATCAGTGTCTAGCTCCAGCGCCTAGGGGCTCTAGGTCATAAGCCAATCCGTCGAGAAGGTTAAAAACCAACCTTCACGCCGGCTCGTCTTATGCTTGTCGCCCCTGAGCAAGGCGCTTCCGCTTTTCGAGTAAGGAGGAATTATTATGTCAGACGTTGTTAAGATTTCGTTTCCAGATGGGGCAGTAAAGGAGTTCCCACGGGGAACAACAACGGAAGATATTGCTGCTTCCATCAGTCCCGGCCTTAAGAAAAAGGCGATTGCCGGCAAATGGAATGGTAAATTAGTTGATCTTCGCCGTCCAATTCCAGAAGACGGTTCAATAGAAATTGTTACACCGGATTCAAGTGATGCATTAGAGGTATTGCGTCACAGTACAGCTCATTTGATGGCACAGGCAGTTAACCGGCTTTATCCAAATGTAAATTTAGGAGTAGGCCCAGTCATTGAAGGCGGCTTTTATTATGACATGGATTTGGAAGATTCGTTAACACCTGAAGATCTTCCAAAGATTGAAAAAGAAATGGCGAAAATCGTCAATGAAAATCTTGAGATTGTTCGTAAGGAAGTAAGTCGTGCAGAAGCTGTACAACTGTTTAAAGAAGCTGGCGACCCGTATAAGCTTGAATTAATCGAAGCGATTCCTGATGAGGAAACAGTGACAATCTACGAGCAGGGTGAATTTTTCGACCTTTGCCGCGGTGTTCACGTACCGTCAACTGGAAAAATTAAAGAGTTTAAGCTTTTAAGTATTGCAGGTGCCTATTGGCGTGGTGACAGCAACAACAAAATGCTGCAGCGTATTTACGGTACAGCCTTCTTCAAGAAAGAAGATTTAGCAGAACATCTACGTCTGCTCGAAGAAGCAAAAGAGCGTGATCATCGTAAAATTGGTAAGGAATTAAGTCTTTTCACAAGTTCTCAATTAGTTGGGCAAGGATTACCATTATGGCTTCCTAAGGGTGCAACCATTCGACGTATCGTTGAGCGCTATATTGTTGATAAGGAAGTAAGCCTAGGATATGACCATGTTTACACTCCAATAATGGGGAATGTGAATCTATATAAGACTTCAGGTCACTGGGACCATTACCAGGAAGACATGTTTCCAGTTATGGACATGGATAACGAACAATTAGTGCTTCGACCAATGAACTGTCCTCATCACATGATGGTTTATAAAAATGCGATTCACAGCTACCGTGAGCTTCCAATTCGGATTGCCGAACTGGGCACTATGCACCGTTATGAAATGTCTGGTGCGTTATCAGGGTTGCAGCGTGTCCGGGGAATGACTTTAAATGATGCACATATCTTTGTCCGCCCTGATCAGATTAAGGAAGAATTCCAGCGCGTTGTCCGCTTAATTTTGGATGTCTATAAAGACTTTAATTTAACAGAATACTCGTTCCGTTTGTCCTACCGTGATCCACAGGATAAGGCGAAGTACTTTGATGATGATGTAATGTGGGAAAAAGCACAAAGCATGCTGAAGGAAGCAATGGATGACATGGGTCTTGAGTATTATGAGGCAGAAGGGGAAGCGGCATTCTACGGACCTAAACTTGATGTTCAGGTTAGAACAGCATTAGGTAAAGATGAAACGCTTTCTACTGTTCAATTAGACTTCTTATTGCCTGAGCGTTTTGATTTAACTTATGTAGGGGAAGACGGAAAGCAGCACCGTCCGGTTGTTATTCACCGCGGTGTCGTTTCAACAATGGAACGCTTTGTAGCCTTCTTAATTGAGGAATACAAAGGGGCATTCCCAACATGGTTAGCACCTGTTCAGGTTCAAGTTATTCCGGTTTCACCTGCAGCACACTATGACTATGCAAGAAAAATTCAAGAACAGCTAAAAAGCGCCGGCTTCCGTGTTGAATTAGATGGACGCGATGAGAAAATCGGCTATAAAATCCGTGAAGCTCAAATGCAAAAAATACCATATATGCTCGTTGTCGGGGACAAGGAAGTCGAAGATCATGCCGTCAATGTCCGTAAATATGGCGAGCAAAACTCAGAAACAAAACCATTTGCAGCATTCCTTGATGAATTAAAGGCAGAGGTGCAAAAAGGTTAGTTTTTAAAAAGGAAGGATTTACCTTCCTTTTTGTTTTTGAAAAAACTATTGAATAATTTTTTATTTCTTGCTAAAATGAATTTCGTTGCATGAACATAGTCTATTTGACATTACGTCTTTGCATATGTTATAGTAATCAAGGTGAAAATAGAATACGATTTTAGGAAAAGAAGGAGCACCCGCTTCTCACCTGATTGACGCTTATTAGCAGTTGGCAGGTTTTACGTGAACTTTTTGTTTTATTACTTTTGTTTCGTAAAGTGTGGGTGGTTTCATCCGCACTTTTTTGTTTGGTTAAAAAAACAAAGCATTGCTTAAAAGTTTTAGTATCTGACGATTTGCTTAGTGTCATAAGTAACGAGGAGCCTTTTTAAGATCCTTCTTGACCTGGATGTTGTTTTCGTGATTAAACCTTGGAGGTGGCTAATTATTAGCAAAGACATGTTGTTAAATGAGGGAATTCGCGCTCGTGAGGTTCGCCTAATTGATCAAAATGGTGAGCAGTTAGGAATTAAATCCAAAAACGAAGCGTTGGAGATTGCAGGACGAGTGAATCTTGATTTAGTGCTTGTAGCACCAAATGCAAAGCCTCCGGTAGCCCGAATTATGGACTATGGAAAATTTAAATTCGAGCAGCAAAAGAAAGACAAAGAAGCTCGTAAAAACCAAAAAATCATTACCACGAAGGAAGTTCGTCTAAGCCCGACAATTGATGAGCATGATTTTAATACAAAGCTTCGTAATGCCATTAAGTTTTTGGAAAAAGGCGACAAGGTAAAAGCCTCAATCCGATTCAAGGGCCGGGCAATTACCCATAAAGAAATCGGTCAGCGTGTGTTAGACCGTTTTTCCGAATCGTGCAAAGAAGTTGCGACCATCGAGTCTCATCCTAAAATGGATGGACGAAGCATGTTCCTAGTTCTTGCACCTAAAACAGACAAGTAATAAGGAGGAAGTTCCCAATGCCAAAAATGAAAACTCACCGCGGCGCTGCAAAGCGTTTCAAAAAGACTGGTTCTGGTCAATTAAAGCGTGACCACGCTTATACAAGTCACTTATTCGCTAACAAATCTACAAAAGCAAAGCGTAAGCTTCGCAAATCTTCACTTGTTTCAAAAGGCGATTTCAAACGCATTCGTCACTTATTAACTTACGTTAAATAATCTCGTATTTTCGATTTATATAGGAGGGAAATTACATGCCACGTGTTAAAGGCGGTACAGTTACGCGCAAGCGTCGTAAAAAGGTTCTTAAATTAGCAAAAGGTTATTTCGGTTCTAAACATACTTTATATAAAGTTGCAAACCAACAAGTAATGAAATCATTACAATATGCATTCCGTGATCGTCGTCAGAAAAAACGCGACTTCCGTAAACTTTGGATTACTCGTATCAATGCAGCTGCACGTATGAACGGTCTTTCTTACAGCCGTTTAATGCACGGACTTAAGTTAGCTGGTATCGAAGTAAACCGCAAAATGCTTGCTGAATTAGCAGTAAGTGATGCAAATGCATTCAATGAATTAGCAAACGTTGCAAAACAACAATTTAACAAGTAATTATATAAAAAGCCATTCTCTACATCGAGGATGGCTTTTTCTCATAGGAGGAATCGAGAGTGGAGGGGAACACACTATTATTAGTGGTCTATATAATTATGAATGTCGCAGGTTTAATCATCATGTGGGAGGATAAACAAAGGGCTATTCATCACAAATACAGGATTCAGGAAAAAACTTTATGGCTTGTGGCACTGTTCGGCGGAGCAATTGGAGCAACGATGGGAATGCAGCTTTATCGCCATAAAACTAAACATGTTCAGTTTAAAATTGGTTTTCCGTTGCTAGCCGTTATAGAATTTATCCTAATGCTCTATTTATTTTTAAAATATTAAGTGTCTTTCAGGAATTCCTAATCGGACTTTTCCAATGAATCTCGGCATTTGGATATTTTTCACAGATCTTTTTTTCAATAAAATTAAAGTCTTCTTTAGCTAATCCACTTGGATTATTTTGTGGCCAAATCGTAATGGAAATAGCGGTACTACCGTTATATTTTTCACCTGTAAACACAGCCCCTTTGTAGGTCAGAAGGAAGTTCCTTCTAACATCATCACTATCAAGAAGCAAAAAACGCTTCTGTTTACGGGCAGACTTAAGCTTCCGATTAGGTGTTAAAAAGGATTTCGAGACATAATAAAAAAAGAGGATAAGTAAAAGCAATAAAACGAAACGGAGCATCCAGACCATTATTAAGCCCCCTACTTAATTTTCTTTTAATACGAAACAGAGGGGGGAAAGTTTCACCAAATTTTGCAAGAATGTTCATAAGTTTTATTTTGCTTAAACTACATAAAATTTTTTGCTAGCGGAGGTTCAAAATGGAATATAACGTAAAGGTAAAATTAATGAATGATGATGCGCGTATACCCTATCGAGCACATGAGGGTGATGCCGGATTAGATTTGTTTTCTAGTGAGGAAAAAATAATTAAAGCTGGGGAAGCAGGATTAGTAAGAACAGGTTTACAAATTGAATTGCCAAAAGGAACAGAGGCTCAGATTAGACCAAGAAGTGGTTTAGCATTAAAACACGCCATTACTGTACTAAACAGTCCGGGAACCATTGATGAAGGGTACAGGGGGGAAATTCAAATTATCCTCATTAATCATGGAAAAGAGGATTTTAAAATAGAAAAACAAATGAGAATTGCTCAAATGGTAATTGCTCCAGTTCTAAAAGTTAATATTATTGAAACAAAAAATTTATCGGATTCAGTAAGATTAGAAGGCGGGTTCGGTTCATCCGGTATATAAAAAAGGGACATTCTGCTTTAATATCTATTGAAGCAAGAATGTCCCTTTTAATTAGATAATCTGGAGAAATAAGAATTCATTAGATAAATGATTGAATAATCACGACTATACTCATCACAAGTCCAATTAAGGATAAAATTGAAAAAACGATTAATTCTTTCATTTCTCTTTTTCGGATTAATTGCGAAGCTTCCCAGGCAAAGAGTAAAACAAAAATAAGAATCACCATAAAGATCTTGAGCATTTTCCATTACCTTTTTATGAAGTTATTTTCATTACTTACTTAAACCAATTCTTCTTACATATACCTTGGAATGAATCTTTACTTCTATTTTCGGGAAATCTTGGTCCCAATTCTTTTTATAAACTGTATTCCATGCTTTCGGGTATTTTCGGTAAACCGCTTGCCCAAATCCAAAGATGTCTGACTGAAACTCATTTTGAGCACTATCTACAACTAATTGAATTCGAGTTCCAATCTCTTTTTCAATACTTTTTTGGATTTCTTCCAGATTTTTTTGATTTAATAATACTACCTTTGAATAATTTTCAGTTACAATCATTTCTGAGGTAACTTTTACATTAAGCTTTAATTGCCCATTTTTTAGATTGGGAAGGAGCTTCGTTTCCGCTCTAATAATATCGAAACTAATAATTCCGCCACCCTTATTCTTTGGGATTTTAATTGAAATAACTCCCCCTTCAATCTCGTTACGCAGCCATAATATACCTCGGGTTTGCGTATCATTCATCCAGCCTATTAATTTATCTTTTTTAAAGACTGCCGCGCCATTGATCAATTGTATTTTCCCTATTTCATTTTTTGTATCTACTTCTAATGGAGTTAATTTATATTCTGGGGCAAAGGGTTCAAATCCGTCTGTAAGCAGCATGTTCAAAAAGTCGCGAACATAAACTTTTACTCCCACACTTAACTTTGCGAGTTCCTTTGTTTCTTCTGCCGAAATACTTTCTAAAATCGGTATATTTTTAATCACTTCTGAAGCGTATCCCTTTGTAAACATGATAAAACTGTTCATACGAGGCTGATTGAATCTTGCGTAAAAATCAATGATATTTTTAATCCCCCTCCTAGCTAATGCTTCTCCAATCAGTAAGACACTGCTTTGAGAGAAGAATACTCGTCTGGATAGCTTCATTTGTAAATTTCGGTATGCTTCAGAAACGGTTGCCCCCTTCTCTGAAATGACGAAGGTACTTCGTTCTTTGCCACCGCCTTTACTTCCTCCAGTTGGACCTAGCTTTGTTGGTATGGCTACTTGAAGGGATAAACGGATCATATCGTCTTCAATAAGGTCTAACCCAATCGCAGTAACAATGGCAATGTCATTCACTTCAATCCGGTTCCAACAACCTGTAAGTAAACTAACGATTATGGCTAATACGAGCATTTTCAACGCATTCATTATTCTCATCCTGTCTATATAGAACGGACTAATATTTACGGTTTCGGAGACCTAATCTCTTTAAGTTCCTTTTTCCTGTTTGTTCTGGTCGTTCATTCATCTTCCACCAAGGTGCACGAACTAAAACGTCTTTCAGATTGTTAAAATTAAATGGAGCGATAGGAGCTAGATAAGGGACCCCAAAGGAACGAAGCTGAACAAGATGTACTAAAATAAAGAAAATCCCTAAAAAGATTCCATAAAACCCTAATGTTGCAGCAAAAAAAATCATTAAAAACCTTAGCAGCCGAATAGCTCCTGTTAAGGGATAACTAGGAAACATAAATGAAGCAATTCCAGTAGTGGCTACGACAATCACTAATGGAGCTGAAACTATTCCCGCCTCAACCGCTGCTTGACCCACCACTAATGCTCCTACAATACTAACGGTTGAACCAATCGGCCGTGGAAGCCTTAAGCCAGCTTCCCGTAAGGCTTCAAAGGTGATCTCCATTAAAAGGGCTTCAATAACTGCTGGAAATGGCACCTTTTCTCTTGAAGCTGCGACACTAAACAACAAATTAGTTGGCAGTAATTCTTGATGAAAAGTTGTCACTGCAATATAAATCGATGGAAATAATAGCGCAACTAATAAAAACAGATACCGTATAAACCGAATAAAGGTTGTCATGATAAATTTCCCGTAATAGTCTTCAGGCGAGATCATCATTTGAAAAAATGTTACAGGAACAATCAGTGCAAATGGGCTGTTTTCAACAATAATACCAACTCTGCCTTCGAGAAGGTTCCCGACAACTCGGTCTGGTCGTTCCGTTTGCAATATTTGTGGAAATACTGAGAAAGGATGATCCTCAATTAGTTCTACGATGTAGCCGCTGTCCTCAATGGCATCAATGTTAATCTGATTTAAGCGGCTTCGTACTTCTTTTATAATGGAGTTCTGTGCAATCCCATCAAGATAAGTAATAATGACTTCTGTTTGAGAAAGATTGCCTATTTTTAAACTTTCGAATTTCAATTTAGTTGTTTTTAATCGTCTTCGAATCATGCTTGTATTTGTTCGAATATTTTCAGTAAAACCTTCTCTAGGGCCTAAGACCACTGCTTCGGATAGGGGTTCTTCCACAGCACGTTTTTCCCATGCTTGTTCACTTATGAAAAGGCACTGTTTGAAACCATCCAGCAGTAAAACCGTATCCCCTGATAAAATATGGTTAATGATTTCTTGGAGCGTGTCTCCTTTGTTGACTTGCGCTGCACTAAGCTCTGCTTTTATGGAATCGATCGTCGATTCATGTGTTTTTAAACTCTCACTATTCAGTTTTACTAAAGGATTGATTACATTCAATTCGATTCTTTCAATATTCACTAGTCCATCAAGATATAAAATCATAATCGCTAAATCGGAGTCTATTTTAATCTCCCGGTAGGCAAAATCTGAAGCTCCTTCAAAATATTTCTTTACCTGAGAAAAATTTTCCTCAAGAAATCTGAATAATGGATCATTTCCTTTTGGGTCGTGGATTTTTTCTTGATTTTGTAATTGGATTGTCGAGGTTAGTTTTTTAATTCGTCTGAGTATTCTCAATGAACGTACCACCTAAATTAGTTTTGCTGATAACCATGTCTCAATTTTTTTCGAATCAATGCGATGCCAAGCAATAAAATCGGCAAAATAATTTGTAAGAAAGTATGTACATATGGCACATACAGCTTAAATCCAATTTCTAAATGTTCTACGTAGCTGGATGAGCTTATAAGCGATAGAGGTGTAATGATTAAGCCAAGTGCAAGCGTTACGGACCGAGTTTGTTTTAACTTGAATAATTGAGAAATAACGATTGAAGCTCCAAATATAAACCCTCCAACCTTAAAAAAAACTCCAGCAACCATCATTAAAATAACAAGGGCATCAAAGCGCTCAAGAAAATCTGCAACAGAAACCATTTGAGTAGCAGCAAGAAGCGTGAAAAGGTCCCTGCTGTAAATTTCCGGTCCTAAGACAGCAATCATCATAATAGAATTAATGGTTAACAGAATTCCTCCAATTAGAATACTAGACAGTCCAATTTTTCTACTCATTTGTTCATTATTTAAAAATGGGAAAAACATTAAAATGACAATGGTTTCACCAAAGGGGAAGTTGATGGCTGCTGGGACCGCATGTTTCAAAACGGGTGTTACTCCATTCCCGAATACAGGTGTTAAATTTTTTATATCAAATGGTTCAACACTTAGTAAAAGAAACCAAATCAACATGAGCGAAAAAAAATAAATAGGAAAAATAATTTCTGCCATCCGTCCTAAAGACTCTACCCCACCTCGTAAGCAATAAATCATTAACACCATAAAGCTACCTATTATAATAAAGATTGGGGTATCGGGTAAAATCGTCGTTACAATCAAATCCCCTAATTCTCTGGAACCTCTAGCAGCTGAATACGTAAAATGCGCAAAATAAAGCAGAATAACGGGATAGGACAGGAATTTTCCAATAATTTTTGGCAGCATCTGATCGAGTGTATCGCCCGGATAAAGGCAGGATAATTGAGTGTATACAACCATTAATAGGAGACCTGATATCATACCAATTATGATAAAAAGCCAAGCATCCTGCTTGACGTCAGCACCTAATCCCAAAATTAATGCAGTTCCTAATACATAGCCTGCCATTAAATAAAAAAGCTGAAGCCCACTTATTTGTTCCTTGTTCATTTTTAACTTCCTTTAAAAAAGCTTTTTGTATCCCATTGTAAACCTTTTAACAAAAGGTACTTTTTTGCTTAATATTTTCCAGATAGAATATAGTTATACATGAGAACTTATTGTTGTGAACATCCTATAGATGCTATCGTTTAGTTGAGTTGTTTATCCATTTAATTTGTATCTAGATTGTAAACTTCTGTATAATTAAATTCGTACATATATTAAGGGGGTAAATAAATGGCGAAATTAGATGAAACATTAACAATGTTAAAAGATTTAACTGATGCCAAAGGGATTCCCGGAAATGAGCGCGAAGTTCGCGAGGTTATGAAAAAATACATAGAACCATATGCAGACGAAGTGACTACAGATGGGCTTGGCAGTTTGATTGCCAAAAAGGTCGGTAATGAAAGCGGTCCGAAGATTATGGTGGCCGGTCACCTTGATGAAGTAGGATTTATGATTACCCAAATCGATGATAAAGGATTTCTTCGTTTCCAAACAGTCGGCGGCTGGTGGGGCCAGGTCATGCTCGCTCAGCGCGTGACGATTGTTACGAAAAAAGGCGAGGTAACCGGGGTAATCGGTTCGAAGCCGCCGCATATTTTATCTGCTGAGGCGCGTAAAAAGCCTGTAGAAATTAAAGATATGTTCATTGATATTGGTGCCTCAAGCCGTGAAGAGGCAATAGGATGGGGTGTTTGCCCTGGGGATATGGTCGTTCCATATTTTGAATTTACTGTAATGAACAATGAAAAAATGCTGTTGGCTAAAGCATGGGATAATCGAATCGGTTGCGCGATTGCGATTGAAGTACTGAAACAATTGCAGGGGGTGGACCATCCGAATGTGGTCTATGGTGTAGGTACGATTCAAGAAGAGGTTGGCTTACGCGGAGCGCGGACATCAGCTGCAAAAATTGAGCCGGATATCGGTTTTGGTGTTGATGTCGGAATTGCCGGCGATACTCCAGGAATTTCTGAGCAGGAAGCAATGAGCAAAATGGGAAAAGGCCCGCAAATTATTTTATATGATGCGTCGCTTGTTTCTCATAAGGGCTTACGTGATTTTATCACAGATGTTGCAGATGAATTAAATATTCCGTACCAGTATGATGCGATTCCAGGCGGTGGAACGGATGCAGGTTCGATTCATTTGACGCATAAGGGTGTTCCGACTTTAGCGATTACCATCGCTACGCGTTATATACACTCTCACGCGGCCATGCTTCATCGTGATGATTTTGAAAATGCGGTTAAATTAATTGTGGAAGTCATTAAACGATTAGACCGCGAAACGGTTGATAAGATTACGTTTGAATAAAGATAATTTCCCCCTGGGGCAGCGCCTCGGGGGGATTTATTTTATAAAAAAACTGCCGATCACAAAAAATCGGCAGCTAACTTCATCCATTATTGTTTTAAACCATTTTCAAGTGCAGACAGCATCTCTTTTTTCTCATTCTCGGAGGAATTGTTCCAAATTACTTCAAATAATACCCCAAGACCTGGGAGCATTTTTTCTTCGCCATTTTGGATGGCATCAACAATTGTATCCTCCAACTCAGCCTGTGAGTTCCCAGATACATTATGAATAATAGCATTTCTTAAGTTTAGGTTCATCCTTACACACTCCTTTTTAGCCTTCGATTCTTTATTATCATTTCTAATTTTGGTTTAATTATGTATAATGAGGAAATTAAAAAGCATGTAAAAGGAGATTTACTGTTGAAACACATTCAATCTGTCCAAAATCCACAGGTGAAACAATGGAAAAAGCTGCAAACCAAAAAAGAACGTGATAAAACAGGATTGTTCATCGTAGAAGGATTCCACCTAGTAGAAGAAGCTTTAAAACAAAGAGAACAAGTTCTAGAAATCATTATTTCAGACAAGGCGGAGCTACCGCCGCGCTGGGATACAGGTGCAGTATCCATTACACTAGTAACAGAAGAAATTTCAAATACATTATCCGATACAGAAGCCCCGCAGGGAATTTATGCAATTTGTCGTCAAGAAGGCAGCGAAACAGCACTAAATAATGCGAGAACATTTCTACTCATTGATGCAGTCCAAGACCCTGGAAACTTGGGAACGATGATCCGTACAGCAGATGCTGCAGG
The DNA here is from genome assembly GCF_016107705.1 of Neobacillus cucumis. The sequence continues at coordinate 821,075 of NZ_JAEHGC010000001.1, read as the reverse complement.
AATTGAGGCTGTTATCGTCGGGCACGGCAGCGTGGATATTTTTAACGCAAAAGTCCTCCGCTCCGCACAGGGCAGCCATTTTCATCTCCCAATTGTAAGGGGCGACCTAAATGACTGGATTCAGATACTGAAGGAAAAAAACATCCCGGTCTATGGTACTGCACTAGAAAATGCTTCTGTTTATACAGAAACTAAAACATCTGAATCGTTTGCTCTTATCGTTGGCAATGAGGGAGCTGGCGTCAGTAAAGAAATCCTGTCCAATACAACCGCCAATCTCTATATCCCGATTTACGGCAAGAGCGAATCCTTAAATGTAGCTGTCGCAACCGGCATCCTTCTTTATTATTTGAAAAAATAGGCTTGATTAGGGTTTGAAACCGCAAGAAAATTATTATATAATAATGAACAATATTGATATTCTCAAAAACAATGACGGAGAAAAGTATCTTGTACAGAACCTTTTAGGGAGAAAGTGCCGTGACTGGAAGCACTTTTACGTGTTCACACAAGAGAAGTTCACCTCCTGAGTTGGCATCGGGACCATTTTCGAGCGAAAATGTAAAGATGCATCGGCGAAAAGCCGTTATCCGAATGAAGCGAACGCTAATGTTTTATACATACAGTGTTTACAAGGGTGGTACCGCGAACAAAAACCTCGTCCCTTTTTGGGATGGGGTTTTTTTATTTTGTCGAATTCGACAGAATCCGACGGGTGCCTGTCACCACCCGAAATTTGTCGAAATTAAAAGGAGGAAATTCTGATGCAAGAGCGTTTAAAGGAGTTGCAGGAGGAAGCGATTCAGAAGATTGAGCAGTCTTCTAGTTTGAAGGAATTGAATGATATTCGTGTTGCGTATTTAGGGAAGAAGGGGCCGATTACGGAGGTGCTTCGCGGGATGGGTAAGCTTTCTGCGGAAGAGCGTCCGATTATGGGGGCACTTGCAAATGAGGTGCGTGAAGCGATTTCTGTAAAGCTTGAAGCAAAGCAAAAGGATTTAGAAGAAGCAGCGGTAATGGAGAAATTGGCATCGGAAACGATTGATGTTACGCTGCCGGGCCGTCCGGTCAAAGTGGGGAACCATCATCCATTAACAAGAATTATCGAAGAAATTGAAGATTTGTTTATCGGTATGGGCTACCAGGTAGCAGAAGGTCCGGAGGTCGAGCAGGATTACTATAACTTCGAAGCGTTAAACCTGCCAAAAGGACACCCGGCTCGCGATATGCAGGACTCTTTTTATATCACAGAAGAAATCCTGCTTCGTACTCATACATCACCGGTTCAAGCACGGACAATGGAAAAGAATGAAGGTAAAGGTCCGATTAAAATTATCTGCCCGGGAAAAGTGTACCGTCGCGATAATGATGATGCGACACACTCCCATCAATTTATGCAGATTGAAGGACTTGTGGTCGGCGAAAACATCCGTATGAGTGATCTGAAAGGGACATTAGAGGTTTTTGCAAAGAAAATGTTTGGTAAAGACCGCGAAATCCGCCTTCGTCCTAGCTTTTTCCCATTTACAGAGCCATCTGTTGAAATGGATATTTCCTGTAAAATTTGTGGTGGCCATGGCTGCAGCGTATGTAAGCGAACAGGCTGGATTGAAATTTTAGGTGCCGGGATGGTTCATCCAAACGTATTGGAAATGGCCGGTTATGATTCGAAAAAATACACAGGCTTCGCATTTGGAATGGGTCCAGAGCGGATTGCCATGTTAAAATACGGAATTGATGATATTCGTCATTTCTACACAAATGATGTTCGTTTCTTAAAGCAATTTTCAACGCATGAATAAAAACCGGCCATCGGTCACTTAAGTAAATCAATAAGGAGGAGTAACGACATGTTCGTTTCATATAAATGGCTCCAGGATTATGTAGATTTATCCGGAGTAACGGCAGAAGAATTAGCTGAAAAAATTACAAAGAGCGGGATTGAAGTTGAGGGCGTTGAGGTTCTTAACGAAGGAATTAAGGGTGTCGTAGTTGGGTATGTTCAAGAACGTGAACAACATCCAAATGCAGATAAACTTAGCAAATGTCTTGTTGATATTGGTGAAGAAGCACCAGTTCAAATTATTTGTGGCGCACCAAATGTCGCCCAAGGACAAAAGGTTGCAGTGGCCACGGTTGGCGCGGTGCTTCCAGGCAATTTTAAAATTAAAAAAGCAAAGCTTCGCGGCGAAGAATCAAATGGGATGATCTGTTCTTTAACCGAGCTTGGTATGGAAGGAAAAATCGTACCAAAAGAATATTCTGAGGGAATCTTTGTTTTTCCTGCTGATGCTGAAGTCGGGACTGATGCGCTGGCATTATTAAACAGAGATGACCAAGTTCTTGAGCTTGGGTTGACACCTAATCGATCCGACTGCTTAAGCATGCTTGGTGTTGCCTATGAAGTGGCAGCAATCCTCGGCCGAGATGTAAAGCTTCCGGAATCAGCTCTTCAATCAACTAGTGAAAAAGCATCTGATTATGTAAAAGTGGTTGTTGAAGCAAAAGAGGATAATCCGTTATATGTTGCGAAAATGATTAAAAATGTAAAAATCGGTCCATCCCCATTGTGGATGCAAACGCGATTAATGTCTGCAGGAATTCGTCCGCACAATAACGTTGTCGATATTACAAACTATATTTTATTAGAATACGGTCAACCGCTTCATGCGTTTGACTACGACCGTTTAGGTTCTAAAGAAATCCTTGTCCGCCGAGCAAAAGATGGAGAAAAGATTGTAACACTTGATGATGCAGAACGCACCTTAACCTCTGACCATCTTGTCATCACAAATGGTTCAGAACCTGTAGCCATTGCCGGAGTAATGGGTGGTGCCAACTCTGAAGTCATTTCGGACACCACTACGGTTCTATTAGAAGCGGCTTATTTTAGTGGGGGCGTTGTAAGAAAAGCTTCAAAAGACCATGGATTACGAAGCGAAGCAAGTGCGCGTTTTGAAAAAGGGGTTGACCCGAATCGTGTTCGTGCTGCAGGAGACCGGGCAGCTTACCTAATGGCGAAATATGCCGAGGGTGAAGTGTTAGAAGGTACTGCAGAAGTGGATACTCTTACAGTTGAGCCTGCTATTGTATCGATTACACTTGAAAAAATTAACCGTGTCCTCGGAACAAATCTAAATGCAGCCGATGTTGAAGATATTTTTGACCGTCTGCAATTCGGTGTGACGATTGAAAATGATTTAGTTACGGTTACAGCTCCGACCCGCCGCGGTGATATTAAAATTGAAGAAGACTTAATTGAAGAAGTAGCACGTCTCTACGGCTATGACAATATTCCCAAAACATTACCAATTGGTTCTTCCACTCCTGGAAAACTATCTGATTACCAGAAAAAGCGTCGGGTAGTCCGCCAATATTTAGAAGGTGCGGGACTTTATCAAGCAGTTACGTATTCCTTAACAAGTGAAGAAAAAGCGGCCCAATTTGCACTTACTCAAAGTGAGACAATCCGCTTGGCGATGCCGATGAGTGAAGAACGCAGCATTCTCCGCTTAAGTATCATGCCACAGCTGTTGGAGGTATTAAAATACAATAGTGCCCGTCAAAACGACAGCCTAGGGGTTTATGAAACGGGTGCCGTTTTCTTAGGTAATGGTACTGAAGTGCTTCCAACAGAGGAAGAACATGTAGCGGCTGCGATTACCGGCTTATGGCATAGCCATTCATGGCAAGGTGAGAAGAAGCCTGTTGATTTCTTTGTATTAAAAGGGATTTTAGAAGGAATGTTTGCAAAACTAGGAGTGCTCGAACAGGTGAAATTTGTCCAAGCGAAGGTAGACAGCATGCATCCGGGCCGTACAGCGGAAGTGCAGCTGAATGACAAAAAAGTGGGCTTTATCGGGCAGGTACATCCAAATGTGCAAAAAGAGCTTGATTTAAAAGACACCTATGTGTTCGAGCTTTCGTTGAAAGATATTCTTGGTGAGGAAACCGCTGCACTTCAATATGAAGCAATTCCTCGTTTCCCATCGATTACAAGAGATATTGCCCTTGTAGCCAATAAAGAAACAGTTTCCAACACCTTGAAAGAAATTATTTTAACAACAGGTGCTCCTTTAATTAAAGAAGCCCATGTGTTTGATTTATACGAAGGGGAGCATATGGAAGCAGGTAAAAAATCCATTGCGTTTTCATTAAAATATGCTGATCCAGAACGAACTTTAACAGACGAAGAAGTCACAAAGGTTCATAATAAAGTACTTGAGGCATTAAAAGAAAAAGCAGGAGCTGTGTTACGGGGTTAATGAAGAAGGGGCTGAAGATCAACTTCAGCCCCTCTTTTTCTTTACAAGATTCATTGCCTTTTCGGTGTTGGCAAAATGAAGTTTTACATAGGCAGGAAGAACATCTTGCCCCTTTTTCAAAATCAGCTTGGCTGCTGCTTCATCTACCTGTGAGCCGGCCCCTTTAGGGATAGTAAAGCCGGCAGCAGCGCTGAGCTTATCCATATATTGTACAAAAGCATAGCGTGCGAGGATAGAGGCAGCAGCAACTGCAAGATGAATCCCCTCTGCCTTAGTACTAAAATAAACCTTTTCACGGGCAATGGATTTCTGGTTTTTAAGATGTTGAAAATAGGTGCTTTCCTGAACAAATTGGTCAATCAAAATGGCCTCCGGTTTTGCAGGAGAAATTTTTTCTAACACATGCAGAATCGCTTGATTATGTAGGATTGCCTTCATTTTCCCCTGTGACATTCCCGATTGCTGCAGCTGATTATACTTTTCATTTTTTAAAGTTAGCAGGCTGTAAGGGACAACATCCTTAATTACTTTGGCAATCGCAATAATTTTTTCATCATTTAAATCCTTTGAATCTCGGACACCCAATTCTTTTAATAACGGGATATCTTCTTTTTTAACATAAGCAGCGACAACTGTAATCGGGCCGAAAAAGTCCCCGGTACCAACTTCATCCGAACCAACGGCGGACATAAGTCCTATTCCCGTTGGCACATGGCCCTTAGCTGAACCAGATTTCGCCGTAGAATTGCTTTTTCGAACAGGAGCAGAAGCCTTTGGGTTAGAATTCCCCCATTTGCTTGCTTCTCCTTCACAATTATTGCCTTGAAAAAGTACTTTGCCCGACTTATAGGCCGTAATCATACAAGCTGGGGTTTTGGCAGCAAAAATACTGCCAGGAGGCGTATTATCGGTCAAAAAGGAATTATAATAGTTTTTCATTTTTGTTATTTCAGTTAGATCGCATTTTAAAACAACATTCCCCAAAATTTGCACCACATTTCTATAAAATAAGATTTGATTATGTTGAATTCCCAAGAGTTTTCCACATTTCTGTATGGTTTAACTTTTCCACGTATACCCGTTCATGGTATGATAGAGAGTAGGATTCCTTTGAATGGAGGCATTTACGTTGTCAAACTCACAAAAATCAAGAACAACCGTTAGTATTTACGGACAGCAATATGTCATTGTCGGAGATGAAAGTTCAAGCCATATCAAGCTTGTAGCCTCATTAGTTAACGATAAAATGCGGGAAATCAGCTCAAGGAATCCGTCGCTTGAGGTAAGTAAATTAGCCGTTTTAACAGCGGTAAATGCCGTTAATGATTATATTAAAATCAAAGATCAATTGGAGCGGCTGAAAGCTGAATTAATTAAGGAAAAGGACTGAAAAGTCAATGCTGGATTTAGCCATTATCATTTTATTAATTATCGGATTTTTTACAGGTCTTAAAAGGGGTTTCATCCTTCAGCTTGTACATTTAACAGGATTTATTATTGCATATATTGTGGCAAATTTATACTATGATGATTTGGCCTCAAGGTTAACGCTGTGGATTCCTTATCCCAAATTAGGGGAGGACACAACCTTAAAGCTTTTAACGGGCAGCAGCAATATGGAAGCAGCTTTTTATCGGGCGATTGCCTTTGTCATCATCTTTTTTGCCGTAAAGGTACTGTGTCAAATCATTGGTTCCATGCTTGATTTTATTGCCCATTTGCCGGTCCTTAGATTTTTAAATGTTTGGGCAGGGGGGTTCCTTGGATTTGCAGAAGTCTATTTACTTATTTTTATTTTATTATATATTGCAGCGCTTATTCCATTGGAAGTTTTACAGAATCCATTAGATCATTCTGTATTGGCCGGGATGATGGTAAAGCATACCCCAATTCTTTCGCAGCAAATTAAGAGTCTATGGATTGAATATTCAACTGCTTTAACTTCTCTGTAGCAGAGAAGTTTTTCTATTGGCTGATAGGTAAATAAATTTTCGACTTCGAGAATTGTCTAGCTCCAGCGCCTAGCCCCTCGAGGGAAAAAATGAACTGCTTTTTTCCTAGATCGCTTCGGTCCTGGCGATGAAGTCAAAAAACGACTTCACCGCCAGGCCCGCAAGCAGCTGTCGGGGCTGACCAAGGCGCTTACACTTTTCTCAATAAGGAAATGCTATTCTTTAAGGTGGGTGGAATCGATGGAAGTAAATAAAAAAGAAGTCATTCGTTTATTAGAAATCATTGCGGTTTATATGGAACTGAAAGGGGAAAATCCGTTTAAGGTTTCCGCTTTTCGAAAAGCCGCCAATGCTTTGGAGGTCGACGAACGCAGTTTATCAGAGATTGAAAACTTTACTGCGATTTCCGGTATTGGGAAAGGAACGGCCGCTGTCATTGATGAATACATAAAAGACGGTACATCCACTGTATTGGATGAGCTAAAAGAGGAAGTTCCAGCTGGATTAATTCCGTTATTGCAAATCCCAGGACTCGGAGGCAAGAAAATTTCAAAGCTATATCAGGAGCTTGGAATTGAGGATGTCAATGATTTAGAGGAAGCCTGTAAATCTGGCAAAGTGCAGGGGCTTGCCGGCTTTGGCAAGAAAACAGAAGAGAAAATTTTAGCGGCTATCGCGGACTTAGGCAATCGGCCGGAGAGGCTGCCACTTGCCTATATGCTTCCGATTGCCGAGCAGATTGAAGCAATCTTGGCAAACACCCCGGATATTGAGCGCTTTTCAAGGGCAGGAAGTATGCGCAGAATGAGGGAAACGATTAAAGATTTGGATTTTATTATTGGGACGAACCATCCTGAAAGTGTAAAGGACTCCCTGCTGAAATTTCCAAAAATTAAAGAAGTCATTGGAGCTGGAGGCACAAAGGTTTCCGTCGTATTTGGACTGGATTATGATGTTTCCGCTGATTTCCGTCTGGTAAAACCGGAGGAATTTATTACAACCTTACATCACTTTACCGGTTCAAAGGACCATAATGTCCGTATGCGCCAGCTGGCTAAGGAACGCGGTGAGAAAATTAGTGAGTATGGTGTTGAAAATCTCGAAACAGGTAAAATTTTGACTTTTTCTTCCGAAGAGGAATTTTTCAAACATTTCGATCTCCCGTTTATCCCGCCGGAAATTAGGGAGGATGGCAAAGAAGTCGAAGAATTCACGGCAAATGAGGAACTAATCGAGCTGAAGGATATAAAAGGGGATCTCCATATGCACTCAACATGGAGTGACGGTGCCCATACGATCGAAGAAATGGTCGAAGCCTGCCGTGCCAGAGGCTATAAATATATGGCCATTACCGATCATTCCCAGTATCTCAAGGTGGCTAATGGCCTTACAAGAGAGCGGCTTTTAAAACAAAGGGAAGAAATTAAAAAATTAAATGAAAAATATGATGATATTCTCATTCTATCCGGGGTGGAAATGGATATTCTTCCGGATGGAACATTAGACTATGAAGATGATTTACTCGCTGAGATGGATTTTGTGATTGCCTCAATCCATTCCGCTTTTTCCCAGCCGCGGGAGAAAATCATGGAACGGCTTAAGACAGCTTTAACTAATTCCCATGTCGATTTAATTGCCCATCCAACCGGCCGTAAAATTGGACGCCGTGCCGGCTACGATGTCGATTTGGATCTGCTCATTGAGCTCGCAAAAGAAACGAACACGGCGTTAGAATTAAATGCAAACCCGAACCGGCTTGATTTATCGGCAGAATATTTAAGAAAAGCACAGGCAGCGGGTGTAAAGATTCTTATTAATACGGATGCCCATAGAATAGATACATTAGCCCATATGGAAATTGGCGTTTCAGCTGCCAAAAAGGGCTGGATCAAAAAATCCTCGGTGTTAAATGCACTGGAAACGAATGATTTACTGGAATTTTTGCATAATCGATCATAAGAAATAAGGAGGTCTCTTTCCATGCAAGAAAGAACCTTAAAGGTATTAGAATTCAATAAAGTGAAGGAACAGTTGTTTAACCATGCTGCTTCCTCACTTGGTAAAGATAAAATAAAAAACCTTGTTCCCTCAACAGATTTTTCCGAAGTCGTGAAGCTCCAAGCGGAAACGGATGAAGCGACAGCTGTACTAAGGTTAAAAGGGAATGTGCCTCTCTCAGGGGTTCACGATATACGCGCCCATATTAAACGTTCGGTCATTGGCGGTGTCTTGAGCACGCATGAATTGGTTCAAACTGCGAGCACGATTTATACAAGCCGGCAAATGAAACGATTTATTGAGGAGATTGCGGATGAAAAATTGGATCTCCCTATTTTAGCAGACAAAGCCGGGCAAATTATTCCGCTGACAAACCTTGAACATTCAATTAAATATGCCATTGATGAAAGTGGTGAAGTTTTGGATGGGGCCAGTGAGCTATTGCGTTCGTTGCGATCCCAAATGCGCTCCAATGAGGCAAGGATCCGCGAAAAGCTTGAAAGTATGATTCGCTCTTCAAGTGCGCAAAAAATGCTGTCTGATGCGATTGTAACGATTCGTAATGACCGATACGTCATCCCGGTAAAACAGGAATATCGCGGACACTACGGCGGAATCATCCATGACCAAAGTTCCTCAGGTCAAACATTATTTATTGAACCGCAAGCAATTGTTCAATTGAATAATCAGCTCCAGGATATTCGGGTAAAAGAGCAGCTGGAAATTGAACGAATTTTAACGGAGCTATCGGCAAATGTGGCTGAGCATGAGTCAGAACTAAAGGTAATTGTTGAAGTTCTTGGTGATTTGGATTTTATTTTTGCAAAAGCAAGATATGGCCGGCAAATTAAAGCGTCTTTGCCAATCATGAATAATGAAGGAAGAATTCGTTTATTTAAGGCAAGACATCCATTAATCCCGATTGAGGAAGTGGTCGCGAACGATATTTTCCTTGGAACGGACTATTCAACGATTGTGATTACCGGACCAAACACGGGCGGGAAAACAGTGACATTAAAAACATTAGGTTTATGTTCGTTAATGGCTCAAGCCGGGTTGCAGGTGCCGGCATTAGATGGTTCGGAGCTTGCTGTTTTTCATGCTGTATATGCTGACATTGGCGATGAACAGTCAATTGAACAAAGCTTAAGTACCTTTTCCTCCCATATGGTCAATATTGTCGATATTTTAAATAAAGTAGATTATAAAAGTCTGGTTTTATTTGATGAACTTGGTGCCGGTACTGACCCGCAAGAGGGTGCGGCATTAGCCATCTCGATTTTAGATGAGGTGCATAAAAGGGGAGCAAGGGTGATTGCCACCACCCATTACCCGGAATTAAAAGCCTATGGCTATAACAGGGAAGGGGTCTTAAATGCAAGTGTCGAATTTGATGTAGAGACACTTAGCCCAACGTACAAGCTGCTATTAGGGGTACCTGGGCGAAGCAATGCCTTTGAGATTTCCAAGCGACTAGGATTGAACGACCGGGTAATTGAGGCTGCCCGCTCCCATGTCAGTGAGGATACCAATCAAATCGATAAGATGATTGCTTCCCTAGAGGAAAGTAAGCGCCAGGCTGAAAAGGAACAGGAAGAAGCCCGTGATTACTTAAAGCAGGCAGAAAAACTTCATAAGGACCTGCAAAAACAAATGATGGAGTTCTACGAGAATAAGGACAGCTTGCTCGAAAAAGCGGCTGAAAAGGCTAAGGATATTGTTGATGAGGCAAAAGGAGAGGCTGAAAAAATTATTCGTGACCTTCGGAAAATGCGCATGGATAAGCATGCCGAGATTAAGGAACATGAGTTGATTGATGCGAAAAGACGTCTTGAAGAAGCAGCACCTGAAATCAAAAAATCAGCTAATTCGGCAGCGAAGAAAACGAAAAAGCATACATTTGCATCTGGTGATGAAGTAAAGGTTTTAACCTTTGATCAAAAAGGCTTTTTAATTGAAAAAACTTCTTCAGGTGAATGGCAAGTTCAAATTGGGATTCTCAAAATGAAGGTGAAAGAAAAAGACTTGGAATACTTAAGCACCCCAAAACAAGTAGATACAAAACCAATGGCCATTGTACGGGGAAGAGATTCGCAAGTAAAACTTGAACTGGATCTTCGCGGGGAAAGATATGAAGATGCCTTGTTAAAGGTGGAGAAATATATCGATGATGCTTTATTATCAGGATATCCACGTGTTTCAATTATCCATGGAAAGGGTACGGGAGTTTTAAGGCAAGGGGTTCAAGAATATTTACGAAATCACCGCTCCGTTAAGAAAATTCGCTTCGGAGAAGCTGGTGAAGGCGGATCAGGTGTAACCGTGGTTGAATTCAAGTAGATTTCAACTTGTTGAATTTAAAATAGAATTCAACATTGGTTGAATTTAAATCATGTTCGGGGAGAATCGTAATGGACCAGTTTTGGGAGAACGACTATATTCAAATTGCAGCCAATTATAGTGTTGTTATTTTATGTATGATTGTCTTTTTAGCGATTTTTGAAGTGGTAACGAAATATCGAAATTGGGAAGAAATTAAAAAAGGAAATATGTCGGTAGCAATGGCGACAGGGGGGAAAATATTTGGAATCGCCAATATTTTCCGCTATTCCATTGAGCAGAATGAATCGCTGCTCATGATGATTGGCTCAGGAGTTTTTGGGTTTGTGCTTCTTTTAGCCGGTTATTTTATCTATGAATTTTTAACGCCGAAATTTAAGATTGATGAAGAGATTCAAAGTGATAATCGGGCAGTTGGTTTTATTTCGATGGTCATTTCAATCGGTTTATCTTTTGTAATTGGTGCAGGGATATCGTAAGGGGAGAACTAAAGTGGAGACATTAGCAAAGGTACTGATGGGATTGTGCGGGCTGTTCTTGCTGATCGGATTAATTTATATGATATTTTTTTAGTAAAACTAGAATCATCGCTGAAAATATTCAGCGATGATTTTTTATTTGATTTAGCTTATATATCCGTTTGAGTACAGATTCTCTTTGCATTGTCTAACTTATCTATCTATATTATAATATAAGTAGTTTGAATTTTTTAATAATTTTTAAAAAAGGAGGAGTTCAATGCCCGACCTCAAACCATGGTTGAAACACTACCCTGAGGAAATTCCCGCCACATTGGAGTATTCTTCAGAGCCTGTTCAGCAATATTTAATCAATGCAGCCAAAAATTATCCAGACAAGATTGCGATTCATTTTATGGGGAAGGAAATGACTTATAAAAAGCTTTATGAAGAGTCACTTGTGTTTGCCGGGTATCTTCAGGACCTCGGGATTTCAAAAGGTGACAGGGTCGCAATTATGCTTCCGAATACACCTCAGTCAGTTGTAGCCTACTACGCCATTCTTATGGCGGGCGGTATTGTTGTTCAGACCAATCCTTTGTATACGGAAAGGGAACTTGAGTATCAGATGAAGGATTCAGGAGCAGTCGCCATCATTACCCTCGATATCCTCTATCCGCGTGTATCCAGTGTACAATCGCGAACCGATCTCAAGCATATTTTTGTAACCGCCATCAAAGATTATCTGCCATTTCCAAAGAATTTAGTTTATCCCTATATTCAGAAAAAACAATATGGAATTGTCGTCAATGTAAAACATGAAGGAAGTACCCATCTTTTAAAAGAGATTATAAAGGGTCAGCCGAAGGAATTAAAGGCGTTTGACTTCAATTTTGAGGAAGATTTAGCCTTACTCCAATATACAGGAGGAACAACGGGTTTCCCGAAAGGGGTCATGCTAACGCATAAGAATTTAGTCTCAAATACTTCAATGTGTCAGGCATGGCTTTATAAATGTAAACCAGGTGAAGAATCAGTCCTTGGAATCCTGCCCTTTTTTCATGTTTATGGCATGACTGCTGTTTTGATTTTATCCGTAATGCAGGCACAAAAAATGATTTTATTGCCCAAATTTGATGTCGTTACCACATTAAAAACAATTGATAAAATGCACCCGACCCTTTTTCCAGGTGCACCAACCATTTATATAGGTTTATTGAATCATCCTGATTTGAAAAAATACAATCTTTCTTCCATTAAGGCCTGTATTAGCGGGTCTGCTCCATTACCGGTTGAAGTTCAGCAGAAGTTTGAAGACGTAACCGGAGGAAAATTGGTAGAAGGATATGGTTTAACCGAGTCTTCACCTGTTACCCATTCAAATTTCCTTTGGGACCGACCAAAAGTAAAAGGAAGTATTGGGGTTCCATATCCGGATACCGACGCCGCGATTTTTTCAATGGAAGGTGAAAGACTTCCTGTGGGAGAAATCGGTGAAATTGCCGTCAAAGGACCACAAGTAATGAAAGGTTATTGGAACCGGCCCGAGGATACAGAACAAACCTTACGAGATGGTTGGCTGTTAACGGGAGATCTTGGCTATATGGATGACCAAGGATATTTTTATGTGGTCGACCGTAAAAAGGACATGATTATTGCAGGCGGATTCAATATTTATCCTAGAGAGATAGAGGAAGTTTTATATGAACATCCGGATGTACAAGAGGCTGTAGCCGCAGGAATTCCTGATCCTTATCGCGGGGAAACGGTGAAGGCTTATGTTGTACTAAAAGATGGTTCAACTGTCACAGAGGATGAATTGAATCAATTTACTAGAAAATATCTAGCTGCCTATAAGGTGCCAAGAATTTATGAATTTAGAAAGGAGCTCCCAAAAACAGCTGTTGGAAAAATTTTAAGAAGAACATTGGTTGAGGAAGAAAAGAAAAAACTAGATGAGGAACGACCGAAGCATGCATAACATGAAAAAAGGCCGTGAAATTCAGGTCTTTTATTTTTTGAAAATATCAGCTTGTCTTCTTTTGATGTTTAAAGTTTTCAGGAAAATTGGTATAGTATTTCTTGACAGATGTTTGAATAAAATCTATTATTAAATTATGAATGATGGTTCATTCATTTTCTATCCTAGATAAAAAATGAATGAACTTTTTCTTCAAAGGGGGGATACGACAACGATGAAAAAAAACAAACCAAAATATATGCAGATTATTGATGCAGCAGTGATTGCCATAGCAGAGAATGGTTACCACCAAGCCCAGGTTTCGAAAATCGCCAAGCAGGCAGGAGTCGCTGATGGGACCATTTATCTTTATTTTAAAAACAAAGAAGACATCCTAATCTCACTCTTTGAAGAAAAAATGGGGAACTTTGTTGAAAAAATTGAAGAAATGATAGCAGGAAAACACTCAGCGGCAGAGAAATTATTAATAATGATAAAATCTCATTTTCAAATGCTCTCTGATGATCATCACTTAGCAATTGTTACTCAGCTCGAATTACGCCAATCCAATAAAGAATTGCGCTTAAAAATAAACGACGTTCTGAAAGGATACTTAAAGCTGATAGAGAGAATCGTGTTGGAAGGCAAGGAAACAGGGGAATTTTCAGTTGACCTGGATGTGCGTCTTGCAAGGCAGATGATTTTTGGCACAATTGATGAAACCGTGACATCGTGGGTAATGAATGAGGAAAAGTTTGATTTATACGCACTTGCACCCTCGGTCCATCATCTTTTAATTAATGGATTTGGGAGCCGGGAGTGTTAATCAAATGGGGGGAGAAAATTGGAATTTTTAAAATGGTCTAGAGAAGACCAAATCGCAACCATCACGATTGAACGTCCTCCGGCGAATGCCCTTTCATCAGGTTTACTCAAGGAACTTTCGTCTGTGTTGGATGAAATTGAATCGAATCCTGATGTAAAAGTGATTGTACTTCATGGAGAGGGCCGCTTTTTCTCAGCTGGTGCTGATATTAAGGAATTCACGACCATTTCTTCTTCAGAAGGTTTTTCGCAGCTTGGTAAATATGGGCAGGATGTATTCGATCGTATGGAGAAGTTTCCAAAGCCGATTATTGCTGCAATTCACGGGGCTGCACTTGGTGGAGGCTTGGAGCTGGCAATGGCCTGCCATATCAGACTTGTCAGTGAAACGGCGAAGCTTGGCCTACCGGAGCTTCAGCTTGGGTTAATTCCAGGTTTTGCAGGAACACAGCGACTGCCAAAATATGTCGGAGTAGCCCGTGCTGCAGAAATGCTTTTCACTTCTGAACCAATTACCGGTGTACAGGCTGTTCAATATGGGCTTGCCAACCATGCTTATCCGGAAGGGGAAGTATTAGAAAACGCTTATAAATTGGCTAAGAAGATTTCCAAGAAAAGCCATGGCTCTTTAAAGTCAGCTATACTATTATTAAATTATGCAAAGACAGAAGAGTTCTATGAAGGTGTTAAAAAGGAAGCCGAGCTGTTTGGGGAAGTATTTATGTCAAATGACGGCCAAGAAGGAATCCAAGCCTTTATTGAAAAAAGAGAACCACATTTTAAAGGTGAATAAACTTCGCTAGCGTCGTTGAAACGCGCATCGAAGTCTTTATAAAATTTTTTTCGAAAAAGTTTTCTTAATCTTTCAAACTGAGCGAATGCTCGAAATTTAGGAGGGAAACCATGAACATTTATGTGTTAATGAAAAGAACCTTTGATACTGAAGAAAAGATTTCGATTTCCGGAGGAAAAATCAATGAGGACGGTGCAGAATTTATCATCAATCCTTATGATGAATATGCGATTGAAGAAGCCATTCAAGTACGCGATGCAAATGGCGGCGAAGTAACCGTTATTTCTGTTGGCAATGAGGAAGCAGAAAAGCAATTACGTACTGCATTGGCGATGGGTGCGGACAAAGCAGCTTTAATTAATATTGAAGATGATATCGAAAACGGTGACCAATTCACAACTGCAAAAATTCTTGCTGAATACTTAAAGGACAAAGATGCGGATTTAATCCTTGGCGGTAATGTGGCAATTGACGGCGGTTCTGGACAAGTAGGTCCACGTGTTGCAGAGCTATTAAATATTCCATATGTAACAACCATCACAAAGCTTGAAATTGACGGAAGCAATGTAACCGTTACCCGTGATGTTGAAGGAGATTCTGAGGTGATTGAAACGAGCCTTCCATTGCTTGTTACAGCACAGCAAGGTTTAAACGAACCTCGTTACCCTTCATTGCCGGGAATCATGAAAGCGAAAAAGAAACCACTTGAAGAACTTGAATTAGATGACCTTGACCTTGAAGAAGATGACGTTGAAGCTAAAACGAAAACAATTGAAATTTATTTACCGCCTAAAAAAGAAGCTGGAAAAGTATTAAGTGGAGAGCTTGCTGACCAAGTAAAAGAACTTGTTCAACTTCTTCATACGGAAGCAAAAGTAGTTTAATCGGTTTAAAATAAGAGACTTGTCAATTGGCTTAGTAAGTTGGGCAAGGAAAAAGACAGGGTTGAACGATTAGCCAAAATTGTTGCAGGAGGTAAAGGGAATGTCTAGAAAAGTATTGGTATTAGGAGAAGTCCGTGACGGATCATTACGTAATGTTTCATTCGAAGCAGTTGCTGCTGCGAAAACAGTGGCAGAGGGCGGAGAAGTGGTTGGAGTTTTGGTCGGCGAAGCTGTAAGCGCTTTAGGTTTAGAACTCATTAAATACGGTGCAGACCGTGTTGTTGTTGTCGAAGATGAGAAATTAAAGCAATATACATCAGATGGTTATTCTCAAGCTCTTTTAGCTGCAATTGAGCAAGAAAAGCCGGAAGGTCTTGTTTTAGGCCATACTGCACTTGGAAAAGATTTATCTCCAAGGATTGCTGGCAAGCTTGGATCCGGTCTGGTTTCTGATGCTACTGCAGTAGAAGCTGCAGGTGGTAACATTGTCTTTACAAGACCAATCTATTCAGGTAAGGCATTTGAAAAGAAAATCGTAACAGATGGTTTAATTTTTGCATCTGTTCGTCCAAACAATATTGCTCCATTAGAAAAAGACGACAGCAGAACAGGCGAGGTTTCCACCCTTTCCGTTGATATTAAAGACCTTCGTGCGATTATCAAAGAAGTGGTTCGCAAAGCAAGCGAAGGAGTTGACCTAAGTGAGGCGAAGGTAGTTATTTCCGGCGGACGCGGTGTGAAAAGTGCCGAGGGCTTTGAACCGTTAAAGGAATTAGCGCAAGTTCTTGGCGGGGCAGTTGGAGCTTCCCGTGGTGCATGTGATGCTGACTACTGTGATTACTCCCTGCAAATCGGGCAGACTGGTAAGGTTGTAACTCCTGATTTATATATTGCCTGCGGTATTTCCGGAGCGATTCAACACCTTGCGGGAATGTCTAACTCTAAAGTAATTGTTGCTATCAACAAAGATCCGGAAGCAAACATCTTTAAAGTAGCTGACTATGGTATCGTTGGCGACCTATTTGAAGTCGTACCAATGTTAACTGAAGAGTTTAAAAAGCTTAAAGTTCACTCATAATAAGAAGAGCGAAGGCGAAGGCGCTTACGCTTGAAAATTGAAGCGAGCGGAAAGATCCGCTCGCTCTTATTACGATTTTTTATAGAATACTTATGGATTTAATGGGAAAATTATCTACGAAACATATTATTAGCTTGATTTACCAAACGATGGTATACTTTCGGTAGTATTTCAGTATTTTATAGGAGGTCAATATAAATGGCTATTTCACATGTAACTGATCAAAATTTTTCAGCTGAAACAGGCTCAGGCCTTGTTCTTGCAGATTTCTGGGCACCATGGTGCGGACCTTGTAAAATGATCGCTCCTGTTCTTGATGAACTTGATTCAGAAATGGGCGAAAAAGTAAAAATCGTTAAACTTGATGTTGACGAAAACCAAGAAACTGCTGCTAAATATGGCGTTATGAGCATTCCAACTTTGCTTGTTTTCAAAAATGGCGAAGTTGTCGATAAAGTTGTCGGCTTCCAACCAAAAGACGCATTAGCAAGCGTGTTACAAAAACACGTTTAAAAATAGCTCAAAAAACCTTAGCTGGAACTTTCCGGCTAAGGTTTTTATTTTTCCTATAAAACACAGCTTTTCATTGACCGTAATTTAATTTAAACTTTTATACAGATATAAAGAATGGGGTGGGGTGGCCGGAATGAACGAAACAATAAAACAAAAATTAACATTACTGCCTGATCAGCCTGGCTGCTACTTAATGAAAGACCGCCAAGGAACAATCATCTATGTAGGAAAAGCAAAAGTCTTAAAAAATCGTGTCCGCTCCTATTTTACCGGCTCACACGATGGCAAAACACTGAGACTGGTAAATGAAATTGAGGACTTCGAATACATTGTAACTTCCTCCAATATTGAGGCACTGCTTCTTGAATTAAATTTAATTAAAAAGTATGACCCTAAATACAATATCATGCTAAAGGATGACAAAAGCTATCCGTTTATAAAACTGACAGCAGAAAGACATCCAAAGCTAATCATTACAAGAAAAGTTAAAAAGGATAAAGGCAAATATTTTGGTCCCTATCCGAATGTTGGAGCAGCAAATGAAACAAAAAAATTGCTTGACCGCCTCTATCCATTACGGAAATGCTCAACACTCCCAGACCGCGTCTGCCTTTATTATCATTTAGGTCAATGCCTCGCACCATGTGTGAATGAAGTTGCGGAAGAACAATACAAGCAAATGACCGATGAAATTACGCGCTTTTTAAATGGCGGATATAAGGAAATCAAAAAAGATCTTACTGAAAAAATGACCGCAGCGGCGGAAGAATTGGATTTTGAGCGTGCAAAAGAATTCCGCGATAAAATTATCCATATTGAAACGATTATGGAAAAACAAAAAATCACGATGACTGATTTTACGGACCGTGATGTGTTCGGCTATGCTGTTGATAAGGGCTGGATGTGTGTCCAAGTCTTCTTTGTCAGGCAAGGAAAACTCATTGAGCGGGATGTATCCATGTTCCCGATTTACAATGAACCAGAGGAGGAAATCCTCACTTACCTGGGTCAATTTTATCAGAAGACCAATCATTTTAAGCCGAAGGAGATTTTAATTCAGGATGAAATTGATCTGGAAATGGCTGAACAACTTCTTGAAGTAAGGGTGTTAAAGCCGCAGCGCGGGCAGAAAAAGGATCTCGTCAAAATGGCGATTAAAAATGCGAAGATTGCCTTGAATGAGAAATTTTCTTTGATCGAGAAAGATGAAGAGAGAACGATTAAGGCTGTAGAGACTCTTGGAAATCTTCTTGGAATTTATACGCCACATCGGATTGAAGCCTTCGATAATTCAAATATTCAAGGGACGGACCCGGTGTCGGCAATGGTCGTGTTTACTGATGGAAAGGCAAACAAACGAGAATACCGCAAATATAAAATTAAATCCGTTCAGGGACCTGATGATTATGAGTCAATGCGCGAGGTTACGAGACGAAGATATGCAAGGGCTTTAAAGGAAGAACTTCCACTTCCGGATTTAATCATCATTGACGGCGGGAAGGGACATGTCGAGGCGGTTAGAGATGTATTAGAAAATGAACTTGGGCTCGATATTCCAATCTCTGGCTTAGTGAAGGATGAAAAGCACCGTACATCTCAATTGTTGTACGGGAATCCACTTGAAATAGTCCCGCTAGCAAGGAACAGTCAGGAGTTTTATTTGCTGCAAAGAATTCAAGACGAGGTTCACCGATTCGCAATTACCTTTCATCGCCAGATTCGTGGCAAAACAGCTTTTCAATCGCTTCTCGATGATATCCCTGGTATTGGCGAGAAACGGAAAAAAATGTTATTAAAGCATTTTGGTTCCGTGAAAAAAATGAAAGAAGCCAGTATTGAGGAACTAACGGCGGCTGGTCTGCCGGTAAATGTTGCAGAAGAATTAATGAAAAAACTTCAAAGCTGACCGTTGTCAGAAAAAAAGTATTGTGCTATAATTAGTGAAAATTTAATACACTTTATCAACGTAAAGTGTAGGTAGAGGTGCGAGCTTCAAGAGTAGTGGTTCTGAGAAGGATGAGCTTCAAAGAAGAATCATGAAAGGGAATGTTCGCCGAAGTGAAGAAAGTCTCATTTTTTTCTTTGCTGGTCCTGTGTTGAATAAATACTGGATTGTCAAGACTACTAGTATGTCTTGGAGAGCTATCTTACATTGTAAACGCAAGAATGCTTTTTTTGTGTTCCCAAAGCAATGAGATACTCTTCTCATTGCTTTTTTTGTTTTTCAGAACTACATAGCCTTACAGGAAGAAGGGGAAAAGAATGGGTTTAATTGTACAGAAATTTGGGGGAACGTCCGTTGGCAGCGTTGAACGCATTATGAATGTGGCTGAACGAGTGAAAGATGAAACAATATTAGGAAACCAAGTGGTGGTGGTTGTTTCCGCAATGGGAAAATCAACTGACCAGCTTGTGAATTTAGCTAAAGAAATTTCTCCGCAGCCAAGTAAACGGGAAATGGATATGCTGCTTACAACAGGGGAACAGGTCTCGATTGCCTTATTATCGATGGCATTAAATCAAAAGGGACTTGAGGCTGTTTCCTTTACAGGTTGGCAGGCAGGAATTGTTACAGAACCGATTCATGGAAATGCTCGAATTACCGATGTTAGAACGGAGGCAATTGAAAGCCAGTTGTCACATGGAAAAGTTGTCATCGTTGCCGGTTTTCAAGGCATTACCGAAAGTGGTGAAATTACCACACTAGGTCGTGGTGGCTCTGATACTACGGCAGTGGCGCTGGCTGCTGCATTAAAAGCTGATCGATGTGATATTTATACAGATGTAACCGGGGTATTTACGACTGACCCAAGGTATATTAAAGGAGCACGTCAGTTGAAATCTATTTCTTATGATGAAATGCTCGAACTCGCCAATTTAGGTGCCGGTGTGCTCCACCCAAGGGCTGTTGAGTTTGCGAAAAACTATCAGGTACGGCTTGAAGTTCGTTCAAGTATGGAGAAAATTGAAGGAACAATCATTGAGGAGGAAGCAACAATGGAACAAAATCTTGTAGTCCGCGGCGTCGCATTTGAGGATCAAATTACGAAAGTAACGGTATTAGGCCTGGCGAATTCATTAACAAGCCTGTCTACAATCTTTACAACACTTGCACAGCATCATATTAATGTCGATATTATTATTCAAAGTACAACAGAGGCAGGAGCAGCAAATCTTTCTTTCTCTATCAAAACGGAAGATTTAATGGAAACTTTAAAAGTTCTGGAGGACCATAAAGAATTGCTAAGCTACGAGCAAATTGATGCAGAGAACCAATTATCCAAGGTTTCCATTGTCGGGTCAGGAATGATTTCCAATCCGGGGGTTGCTGCCAGAATGTTTGAAGTATTGGCATCCAATCAAATTCAAGTAAAAATGGTTAGCACTTCGGAAATCAAGGTCTCAGCAGTTGTCGAAGAAGAAAACATGCTAAAAGCTGTCCAAGCACTCCACGACGCCTTCGAACTATCCGCCGTAACAGAATAACAATGTCCATCTGAGGCGGACAATACAAGCAATTTGTCCACAAACGGTGACAGGCACTATGTGAATTCTTCACATAGTGCCTGTCACTTTTTAGTCTAGGGTATCTTTTTTATCCCATTTTACGGTGAAGAGGACTTTGTTGGATTTTTTTACAGGGTGTTCGAAGGTTTCAGCGATGACCTTTTTCTGAAGTTCGATTTGCTGGGCAAGGAAACCGGCCTCGAGCTGGAAGTAATATTCAGCTTTTGATTTCACTCGGGAAACAATTAGTGGACTAATGAGTTCAAACTCCATTTCATCCTTATTCTCACTTTTAATCGTTAAATGTCCCCATGAAGCCCTCTCGAAAAACTCAATCAGTTCATCATAATGATTTAAAGGGTACATTCTCGCTAATCGTTTTCCTGCCCAATATAATATTTCAGGAGTGTCTTTTCCTAAAATTTCGGGTAAAAGAATTTCTCGGATTAGCTCATATCCAAAAATCGACACGGTTCTCGTCTCATCTGATTGCGTGTTTAAATTAACTGCCGTACTATCGTTCAATAGTATCCCCTCTTTCTACCATTCTATTATATACAATATTGGTTAAATTTCATTACTGAATTTTAGATTAGAAAACGGTTAAAGAATCCAATTGCAAGGATTGTTATGTCACTATACTTTTTTATGTTTACCATCATAACTATATTACCTTTTTACTTTAATTTCTATCCTTTACATAATGATAAATAAAATGTAGTTATAATGGAAACGCTTCCAAAATAAACCTCAAAAATGTAAGCGCTTAGCATTCTCTTTTACTATTAAAATCGTAAAAAAAATTGTATTTTTAAAAAATAATTCTGTATACGGTTTCTTGACGCTCTTTGTCGACAGGAGTAAAATGGACATGTCACAATTTTGTCATAGTGATGCTAGGTTGAAATTTCTTTTTAAATGGATTATAAAAAGGAAGGAAACTTAACATCATTCTTATTATTTAAGGGGGGTAAATTATGGCGGGAAATCGAGAGTTTATTTCACGAAGAGTACACTCGCTGCTAGGGGTCATTCCAATTGGTTTGTTCCTTATCGTGCATCTAGTAGTCAACCATGCCGCTACGGGCGGAGCAGAATCCTTTCAAAAAGCAATAAATTTTATGGAGGATCTTCCATTCCTTATTGTTCTAGAATGGGTATTAATTTATTTGCCATTATTATTTCATGCAATCTATGGCCTATATATTGCCTTTACATCAAAAAGCAATGTTGGCAGAATGGGGTTCTTCAGAAACTGGATGTACATTCTGCAGCGTATAACAGGGGTGATTGCCCTGATCTTTATTGCATGGCATGTATGGGAAACACGGATCGCCAAGGCATTTGGAGCTGAGCTTAATTTCCAAATGATGGCTGATATTTTATCTTCACCATTTATGTTTGTATTTTATTTAGTGGGAGTTCTTTCTGTCATTTTCCACTTCTCAAATGGTTTATGGTCATTTATGGTAAGCTGGGGAATTACCATTTCACCACGTTCTCAAGTCATTTCTACATATGTGACTATGATCGTGTTCGTGTTGCTTTCCATTATTGGAATTCAAGCGCTTCTAGCATTTGTGTGATCAACAAATTAATGAACGGAAAAATATTGGATTTAGGATTAGGGAGTGAGTCACGATGAGTAAAGGTAAGGTGATCGTAGTCGGTGGTGGTTTAGCTGGCTTGATGGCAACCGTTAAGGTGGCAGAATCGGGGACACCGGTAGAGTTATTTTCTCTCGTTCCGGTGAAACGTTCTCACTCTGTTTGTGCCCAAGGCGGTATTAATGGAGCAGTAAATACTAAAGGGGAAGGCGACTCTCCTTGGATTCACTTTGACGATACAGTTTATGGCGGAGACTTTTTAGCAAATCAGCCTCCGGTTAAGGCAATGTGTGAAGCTGCGCCTGGTATTATTCACTTATTTGACCGGATGGGAGTTATGTTTAACCGTACCCCTGAAGGATTACTTGATTTCCGCCGTTTCGGTGGAACGCAGCATCACCGTACAGCATTTGCCGGTGCAACTACTGGTCAGCAGCTACTTTATGCGTTGGATGAACAAGTTCGCCGCCATGAGGTAGAAGGCTTGGTTACAAAGTACGAAGGATGGGAATTCCTTGGTGCGGTATTGGATGACGAAGGCGTTTGCCGCGGTATTGCTGCTCAAAATTTAAAAACAATGGAGATTAAATCTTTCGTGGCTGATGCCGTAATTATGGCAACTGGCGGCCCTGGGATTATCTTTGGTAAATCAACAAACTCTGTTATTAACACTGGTTCTGCTGCGTCAATTTTATATCAGCAAGGTGTTTCCTATGCAAATGGTGAAATGATTCAAATTCACCCAACTGCAATTCCTGGTGATGATAAACTTCGCCTCATGAGTGAATCAGCTCGTGGAGAAGGCGGTCGTATTTGGACTTATAAAGACGGTAAACCTTGGTATTTCCTTGAAGAAAGATATCCTGCATATGGAAACCTTGTACCACGTGATATTGCTACACGTGAAATTTTCAATGTCTGTGTAGATATGAAACTGGGCGTTAATGGGGAAAACATGGTCTTCCTTGATTTATCACACAAAGATCCACATGAATTAGATGTAAAATTAGGCGGAATTATTGAGATTTATGAAAAATTTGTCGGAGACGATCCGCACAAAGTTCCAATGAAAATTTTCCCTGCCGTTCACTATTCAATGGGCGGTATGTGGGTTGACTATGACCAAATGACGAACATTCCTGGATTATTTGCAGCAGGTGAGTGTGATTATTCACAGCATGGTGCTAACCGTTTAGGAGCGAATTCATTACTATCTGCTATTTACGGTGGTTCTGTTGCAGGACCTAACGCTGTTCGCTATATTGATGGACTTGAAAAGAGTTCTGATGCTATTTCTTCTTCTGTATTTGATCGTAAAGTTAAAGAGGAAGAGCAAAAATGGAATGATATTATGTCAATGGATGGAAATGAAAATGCCTATGTTCTTCATAAAGAGCTTGGCGAATGGATGACTGATAACGTTACAGTTGTTCGTTACAATGATCGTTTGTTAAAAACAGATGAAAAAATTCAAGAACTTTTAGAGCGATACAAGAAAATTAACATCAATGATACAGCTAAATGGAGCAACCAAGGGGCTGCGTTTACACGTCAATTACAGAACATGCTTCAATTGGCTCGTGTTATTACACTTGGGGCTTATAACCGTAATGAGAGCCGTGGTGCTCACTATAAACCGGATTTCCCTAAACGTAATGATGAGGAATTCTTAAAAACGACAATGGCGAATTTTGTTGACGCTTCTTCAGCTCCGGCATTCCATTATGAAGATGTTGATATCTCGCTACTTGCTCCACGTGAACGTGACTATACTAAAAAGCATTAATTGAAAGGGGAGTAGGAAAAAATGGCTGAAACAAAAACAGTAAAATTTATAATAACCCGTCAGGATACTCCAGACTCTGCTCCTTTTGAGGAGGAGTTTGAACTTCCATACCGTCCCAATATGAACGTTATTTCGGCGTTAATGGAAATTCGTAGAAATCCTGTCACTGCAAAAGGACAGTCTACATCCCCAATCACTTGGGAAATGAACTGTCTTGAAGAAGTATGCGGTGCGTGTTCAATGGTTATCAATGGCAAGCCGCGCCAAGCTTGTTCGGCGCTTGTTGATAAATTAGAGCAGCCAATCCGTTTGGCACCAATGAGCACTTTCCCAATTGTGCGTGACCTTCAAATTGACCGAAGCAGAATGTTTGATTCCTTAAAGAAAGTAAAGGCTTGGATTCCAATTGACGGTACGTACGATTTAGGTCCTGGACCACGTATGCCTGAGAAGAAACGTCAATGGGCATATGAACTTTCTAAATGTATGACATGTGGTGTATGTCTTGAGGCGTGCCCAAATGTGAATAGCAAAACAAACTTTATGGGTCCTGCTGCTTTTAACCAAGTTCGTTTGTTCAATGCTCACCCGACTGGTGCGATGAATAAATCTGAGCGTTTAAATGCATTTATGGAAGATGGCGGAATGCAAGGCTGTGGTAACTCACAAAACTGCGTGCAATCTTGTCCGAAAGGGATTCCGATCACTACTTCAATCGCAGCTGTTAACCGTGACGCTACCATGCAATCATTCAGAAACTTCTTTGGAAGCGACAACGATTAATCAAATTAAAAGCCTTCTTTTCTTAACGGAAAGGAAGGTTTTTTTATGTTTCGTTCCAAATACGAGTTTTTATCATCCTCCATTTGTTATAATGAAGGAAATTTGAAAAAGGATGGTACGGTAAAGGTGAAGTCAAAGATTCCACTACTGTTTATTTTAGTCGGTCTTATTTTAATAGGGATTGGAGTTTGGCAGTTTATTGATGTAAAAATGCAAACAAAGGCATCACTTAAAGAAGCAAAAGAAATCGTCTCAGAACAGCAGCCAATTAATTCAAATCAAAAACCTAATGGGAAAAATAAACTTAAAGTTAGCAAAAAAAATAAAGCTCCGAATATTGGCGATACCATTGGCTTGCTTTCTATCCCTAAAATCAGTGCGGAATTACCGATTGTTGAAGGAACAGACCCCGATGATCTGGCAAAAGGGGTGGGTCATTATAAAGGTTCCTATTTGCCTGGTGATCACGGGCAGATTGTTTTATCAGGACATCGAGATACCGTTTTTCGCCATCTGGGAGAATTAAAAAAAGGCGATACCTTAAAGGTAAACGATTCAAAGGGTAATTTTTTATATGAAATCACCCATATGAAAATTGTTAAAGCAGATGACACTAGCATTATTACTTTGCAAAATAAACATGAGGAATTGATTTTGACCACGTGTTATCCTTTCAGTTATGTAGGAAATGCTCCGAAACGATATATCATTTATGCCAAGCCTAAATCGTAAAAAGTTCCGGATCATTATCGGAACTTTTTATTTTTTAACTTTTAGGCTGTGTTAAACATATTTGGTGAATTTCCGCTCCAGGCACTTCGCTTTCCGCGGGCGTGCCGGCGAGCCTCCTCGTCGCTTCGCTCCTGCGGGAGTACGGGGTCTCCCCTGCCCCGTACTCCCGCAGGAGTCTTCATGCCTTCCGCTCCAATCAACAGGGATAAAAATCGGCAATGTCCTTTAACACAGCAAACTTTTAAATTATAATAGAATTAAAGAGTACTGAATGACAATTCATTTTTTTATGAAAAGGAGCGTGACAAATAATATGGTGAAAGCAAATTATATAGATGATTTTCATAAGTGGCAGGACGAATTTAAATATTTTCTCCCAATTAGGGTTAGGTTTTCCGAAACGGATATGTTTGGGCATTTAAATAATACAGTTCCATTCGTTTATTTTGAGGAGGCCCGGACTGAATATTTGAAATCCATTGGTTTTATGGATGAGTGGGTAAAGCCTGAAAGTAAGACATTTCCGGTTGTTGCCGATCTCCAATGTGATTTTTTACAGCAAATTTTTTTCGGTGAAAATTTAAAGATATATGTAAAAGCCGCTACAGTCGGAAATTCTTCTGTCGATCTTCATTATATGGGCAAAAAAGAAGACGGTTCTGTTGGATTTGTAGGAAGAGGAACGCTTGTTCAAATCTCAAAAGAGGCAGGGAAGGGCGTTCCTTGGACAGAGGAAATGCGAAATCTGCTTGTACAGCATATCGATGTTAAAATATAACGAAACAAAATCATTTTTCAGATAGTATTTATAGTCACTACATTTGTAGAGCTCACATAAGATATGGTGACTAAATATATACCCACCCCACGGTTCATAACTGGCGAAGGCAAGGAGGGTCACAATACTTGAAGGAGAATGATTATACTCACAAGCCATTACTCACCAAACGCGAAAGAGAAGTATTCGAACTGTTAGTACAAGACAAAACAACGAAGGAAATCGCTGGTGAATTATTTATAAGCGAAAAAACGGTTAGGAATCATATTTCCAATGCCATGCAAAAGCTTGGTGTTAAGGGGCGTTCACAAGCCGTTGTAGAGCTCCTTCGAATGGGAGAGCTAGAACTTTAATCATGACCGGCATCCTTTTGGGAGGCCGGTTCATATTTTTTAATAAAGTTATAATCAAAGTAGATGTAGGTGTGAAACGCCGAACTGTTTTTTTGTGTGAAAAAACGAACGGTTCATGTTCCTGCTTGAAATTTAAGTGAAAAAAGTAGAAAATATATACAAGCTTAACGATATTTTAGAGATAACAATTCGTTTAGCGGCGCTTTAAGTTGAGGGGAAAGCATATTATAGGAGTGTATAATACATGAAACTCGAAAATTCACAAAAAGTGAACGGGGAAATAGTGGCGAATATTGAAAAAGATTTACGGTACATATCCGGGATTATTAAACAAAAAGGAAGAGAAATGTTAAGTAATTATAAAATTACTCCTCCCCAGTTTGTTGCCCTGCAGTGGCTTTTTGAAGATGGAGATATGACAATTGGAGAATTATCTAATAAAATGTTTCTTGCCTGTAGTACCACTACAGATTTAGTCGATCGCATGGAGAAGAATCAACTCCTTGTTCGGGTTAAAGATCCGAATGATCGTCGAGTAGTGAGAATTCATTTGCTCGAGGAAGGCGAACGAATTATCAATGAGGTAATCAAGAAACGTCAAGTTTATTTAGAGGAAATCTTAAAAAACTTTACCACAGACGAGATTCTTCTGGTCCAAAACAATTTAAGTAAACTGCATCAGGAAATGCGTTAAGAATGAGGCGAGAAGCTTGAAACAACCAATAGGTGTAATTGATTCCGGTGTTGGGGGTTTAACGGTTGCAAAGGAAATGATGCGGCAGCTGCCAAATGAAAAAATCATTTATTTGGGAGATACGGCACGTTGTCCTTATGGACCAAGACCAACAAAGGAAGTTAGAAAATTCACTTGGGAATTAACAACCTTTTTATTAGAAAAGCAGATTAAAATGCTGGTCATCGCTTGCAATACGGCAACAGCTGTTGCTCTGGATGAAATTCGTAGGGAATTAAAAATTCCAGTGATTGGTGTCATATATCCAGGAGCACGGGCCGCGATTAAGCGAACGAAAAACTATCGGGTTGGCATTATAGGCACCCAGGTTACCGTAGAAAGTGGTGCTTATGAAAAGGCATTAAAATCGTTAAACAGCAGGCTGTTTGTAAAAGCCCATGCCTGTCCTAAATTTGTTCCGCTTGTGGAAAGCGGCGAATATGACGGGGCGATTGCGGAAAAAATTGTTACGCAATCCTTGCAGCCGGTGTTAAATTTAAATTTAGATACATTAATTTTAGGGTGCACGCATTATCCGCTGCTTGGACCGCTTGTTAAAAAAGTAATGGGCCCGGAGGTAAACGTGATTAGTTCCGGTGATGAAACTGCGAGAGAAATCAGTGCCATCCTCCAATACAACGGCCAGCTCGAAGAATCTGAGGACGAGCCGGAGCACGAGTTTATTACAACCGGATCAAGAGGCATCTTTTCCAAAATCGCCTCCGAATGGCTAGACATGCCGGTGGACAATGTACAAAAAATTAAATTATAAGTTGGAGCTCCTAGTTTCTAGGAGCTCTTTTTGGTACTTTTGAAGAATCGGGTGAGGGGTCCTGTGCTTTAGTGAGGAAAAAAAGCTTTTTGGTAAAAGGAAAGGCGCTGCATTACCCCTTAGGAGGAAAGAATCGCATAAGAGGTAAAAAGGAAAGGCGCTGCATTACCCTTTGGGAGGAAAGAATCGCATAAGAGGTAAAAGGAAAGGCGCTGCATTACCCCTTAGGAGGAAAGAATCGAATAAGGGGTAAAAGGAAAGGCGCTGCATTACCCTTTGGGAGGAAAGAATCGAATAAGGGGTAAAAAGGAAAGGCGCTGCATTACCCTTTGGGAGGAAAAAATCGCAGAAGAGGTAAAAGGAAAGGCGCTGCATTAGCCCTTAGGAGGAAAGAGTCGCATAAGAGGTAAAAGGAAAGGCGCTGCATTACCCCTTAGGAGGAAAGAATCGCATAATAGGTAAAAGGAAAGGCGCTGCATTACCCCTTAGAAGGAAAGAATCGCATAAGATGTAAAAGGAACCCCTATCCTTTGCCCTAAATAAGAAAAATAGACCTTTCATAGTAAAAGGAGATTCCACCACAACTACCCCAAAACAAAGTTTTTTTAGAGAATGTCCAAATTTTTTTTTCAAGACGGTCTAAATTCCCAGAAGGCTCGTATACATGGTAGTACAAACTGTCTTGGGAGGGAATTTTATGTCTAAAAATAAAAATAAAGCAGTCATCCTTGTTTCGGCTATGTTTGCATCGAGCGTTCTTTTATCAGGATGTGGCTTATTTAATACTGAAACGGAAAAGAAAATCGACCCGCCAAAATCCGTTTCCGTAGACACAGGCAAAAAGGAAAGCAAAGAAACGATGGCTAAAACAGAAGATGCTAAAAACACCATCAAAACAGAACTATACCTCATCGATAAAAATGGCTATGTAGTGCCGCAGACAATAGCACTGCCGAAAAAAACCTCTACCGCAACACAAGCTCTCGAATACTTAGTAGATAACGGACCAGTTGAAGATATGCTGCCAAACGGATTTAGAGCAGTCATCCCGGCAGAAACCTCATTGTCCGTTAACATTAAGGATGGCGTAGCCCATGTTGATTTTTCAAAGGAATTTAAAAACTATCAGCCTGAAGATGAGTTGAAAATTCTTCAATCCATTACCTGGACATTAACCCAATTTGACTCCGTTAAGTCCGTACAGTTATCCATGACCGGGCATCCATTAACCGAAATGCCGGTAAACGGTACACCAATCAGTGATCACTTAACGAGATCCATCGGAATCAATATTGATACAACGGATGTTGTGGACATAACCAATACAAAACCGGTAACCGTATACTATATTGGCGGTGAAAAAGAAGGCTCGTACTACTATGTACCGGTAACACGCCGGGTTAGCAATAAGGTAACCGATAATATTACTGCAGCTGTAAATGAATTAATTGAAGGGCCAAGTCAGAAGTCAAACCTTCTTTCAGAGTTTATGTCTGATGCGAAACTTCTTGAAGCGCCAAAAGTGGAAAATGGACAGGTAACATTGAACTTTAATGAGAATATTTATGGAAGCTTCGAAGAAAAGGAGATTTCGCAGGCCGTGTTAAACACTCTTGTATTATCATTAACAGAACAGCCGGGAATTGAAAAAGTGGCAATCGAAGTGAAAGGGAAAGCAGGGATCAAAAATGAACAGGGTAAAAAAATATCTGAGCCTGTAACTCGTCCGGAAAAAGTAAATACAGGTAGTTTTTAAAAAAAGTTTTTTGTTATACTATATAATGACCATGAAAGAGGTTGGCTTCCCGCCGCCTCTTCTTTATTTGTCTGG
Source organism: Neobacillus cucumis (assembly GCF_016107705.1). The sequence continues at coordinate 791,127 of NZ_JAEHGC010000001.1, read as the reverse complement.
CTCTAAAGCGTCCTTAAAAAAGACGCTTATGCTTTTCTATTTGCCAGATGGCCGGCTTATACCAACAAGGCGAGCTTGATTATAAAGGAGGAAGATTAGTGCGTGTTGATGGACGTGAACCATTGCAGTTAAGACCCATACATATTGAAACAAACTATTTAATGCATCCGGAAGGCTCGGTGCTCATTTCTGTTGGGGACACAAAAGTAATTTGTACGGCTACAATTGAAGACAGGGTGCCGCACTTTATGAGGGGAGAAGGCAAAGGCTGGATTACAGCGGAATATTCGATGCTCCCAAGAGCGACGGCATCAAGGAATATCCGAGAATCTTCTAAAGGGAAAGTGTCCGGGCGCACAATGGAAATTCAGCGGCTGATTGGCCGTGCCTTAAGGGCTATTGTAGATTTAAAGGCTTTGGGAGAAAAAACAGTTTGGATTGATTGTGATGTCATTCAGGCTGACGGTGGAACCCGTACAGCTTCTATTACAGGAGCATTTGTCGCGATGACGCTTGCTTTAAATGAATTGGCCGAAAAAAGAGCGATAAAATTCCCCATTACTGATTTCCTGGCGGCGACCAGTGTCGGAATTATAGAAGAGAACACAACCATCCTCGATTTAAATTATCCGGAGGACTCCAGTGCTATGGTTGATATGAATGTAGTCATGACCGGAAGCGGCGAATTTGTTGAACTGCAGGGAACAGGTGAGGAAGCTACCTTTTCCTATAACCAGCTTCAAGAGTTACTTCATGCGGCACAAGCCGGATTGAGTGAGCTTTTTGAGCATCAAAAAATTGCTCTTGGTGCAGACATAACCGAAAAAATTGAAGAAAGAAGAAAGAATAAATGAGAGAAGTTATTATTGCTACTAAAAACCCCGGAAAAGCGAGAGAATTTGAAAGTATTTTTGCCAAAAGGGGAATCGAAGTAAAAACACTATTAGATTTTCCTGAGATCCCTGATGTAGAGGAAACAGGAACAACTTTTGAGGCAAATGCAATCCTTAAGGCAGAAGCGATCTCGAAGGCCTTGAATAAAATGGTCATTGGAGACGACTCCGGTTTGATTGTGGATGTATTAGAAGGTAGACCTGGTATCTATTCAGCCCGATATGCCGGAGAACATAAAAATGATCAGGACAATATTGATAAAGTTCTTTCTGAGTTAAAGGATGTCCCTGAGGAAGAGCGGACGGCAAGATTTTATTGTGCACTGGCGGTGGCTGTGCCGAATCAAGAAACGATGACGGTTTCGGGAACTTGTGAAGGCCGGATTTTAACAGAAAGAAAAGGGACGCACGGCTTTGGTTACGATCCGATTTTTTATGTTCCAAATTTGAAACTTGCAATGGCTGAGCTTCCTTCAGAGGAAAAAAATAAAATCAGCCACCGCGCAAACGCCTTAAAGAAGCTTGATACGGTGCTGGATTCAATTTTAGAAAGAGCAAATCAATCATGAGCAAAATTTTGATTGTCAGCGATAGTCACGGAATGACAAAAGAGCTTGAAATCGTACGGGACAGACATATGAAAGATGTCGATTTAATGATTCATTGCGGGGATTCGCAGTTAATGCCGGATGACCAAGCGATTTCAGGGTTTGTCTCTGTATTAGGGAATTGTGATTTTGGCGGTTATCCTTTAGAAGTGATCGAAGAGGTAAATGGCCGGAAAATTTTCGTTACTCACGGGCATAAGTATTCGGTTAAGTCATCATTAATGAATTTAAAGTATAAGGCACAAGAGGTAAACGCCGATATTGTTTGTTTCGGGCATTCCCATATATTAGGGGCGGAGGTCATCGGTGGAACGCTGTTTTTGAACCCCGGAAGTCTCCGTCTGCCCCGAGAGCGCTTTGAAAAAACGTACGTTATTCTAGACCTAGTAGATGAAAAAATAAAGATGACCGTTTTTGAATTGAACGGGCGTGAAGTAGTCGATTTAGGTTATGAATTTACCTTGCCGAAAAGATAATGGGGAGTGTATCTCCCCATTTCTTGTTTTTAAAAAACAACAAATTTATTATTGACTTTTATTTTTTAGGACTATATAATAAATCTTGTCTTTGATAAATGACTATGTCCCAGTAGCTCAGCCGGATAGAGCATACGCCTTCTAAGCGTACGGTCGGGAGTTCGAATCTCTCCTGGGACGCCATCTACATACCAAATGAACTTTACTCACCCAGAAAAAGGTGAGTTTTTTTGTTTTTTACTTAATTCGTGCTACACTAATTTTCATCAACCAAAAGGGCGGAATTTTATGAAAAAACGGGAACGAGTTAAAAGAAAAGAGAATGTAATTTTCTTTCCCGGGCTTGAACAGCGATTAACGGAAAAGGGCTTAGAAAGCCTGCAATTTAAAAAATATGAAGAAGCCATCGAACTTTTAGAAGGGGCGAAGGAACTTGACCCAGAAAATGGCGATGTGCTAATGGGATTAGTCTTAGCCTATTTTGAAGCAGGTGCTTACCGAAAAGCAAAAAAACTTGCAAACGAACTTTTACTAAAAGGAATCGGTGATTATTATCAGATGGTCGATTTATATTTGACCATTCTGATCCAGCTGCACGAATATCAAGAAATCGTTTCAACGATTGAAGTCTTATTGGATGAAAAAGAAATCCCACCAGAAAAACAGGATCATTTTATCACCATCCTGCAATTTTGCAGAAGGATGGCGGAACAGGATCAAGCAGATGTGGAAAATGACAATTCGTATGAAACCGGTCCAACGAACAAAAGCCTGAACCTTTTTTCCTTACAAAATACAACCGAACAAATGCTGCTCCTATCTAAACTGGCTGAGAGGAACATTAGGCCTTATATAGAGGAAATTAATGCCTATTTAATCGCAGAAACAGGACAGTCCTTTTTTAAAACAACCCTGCTAACTCTTCTAAAAGAGCAGGAATATGACAAGGAAATTGAGGTTCAAAAGTTTCATCAGGTCATAAAGATTATCCCGACAAAATTGCCTGAAGTTCATGCTCAGCCCAGGATGGAAAAAATCATAGAACATTTAGAAGATTATTTAGAAAATAGTAACCCGGTTTTATTGGCGGATATAATAGGTATGGTAGAACGAATCTTTTTTATCAGCTATCCTTTCGAGCTAGAGCCGAAGAATGCTAAAGCATGGGCAGCAGCCTTTCATGTTCTAGCAGAGGAATATATGGGAAACGATTTAGAAATAATTGATAGAGCGGAAGAATACGGGGTTTCCAGCGAAGAAATCAATCTAGCAATCGTTAAAATACGAGAAATAGAAGAAATTTCTTACCCCAATTTTTAGGCAGTGTGTTGAAAGAAATCAATCCTATGATATAATGTAGGGGTCGCATTCTGTAGAAATTCGATATTTTACAACAAAAAGTGGATAATGACTTGATAGAACAAGACATATTCATACAATTCGTTACGAATGAAATGAGAATAGATGTTGGAGGGAAAAAACGGTATGACAGCTAAGTGGGAAAAATTAGAAGGAAACCGCGGTGTACTTACAGTTGAAGTAAGTGCCGACGAGGTAAGCAAAGGATTAGACGCAGCATTCCAAAAAGTTGTGAAACAAGTAAATGTTCCAGGATTCCGTAAAGGGAAAATGCCTCGTGGCATGTTTGAAAAGCGCTTTGGTGTAGAATCATTATACCAAGATGCTTTAGATATCATTCTTCCAGAAGCATATGGAAATGCAATCGATGAAACAGGCATCGAGCCAGTTGATCGTCCTGATATCGATATTGAGCAAATGGAAAAAGGCAAAGAGCTAATCTTCAAAGCTACTGTTACAGTAAAGCCTGAAGTGAAATTAGGCGATTATAAAGGCCTAGAAGTAGAAGAACAAGACACAAATGTTACAGATGAAGACGTACAAAAAGAATTAGAAACACTTCAAAATCGTCAAGCAGAGCTTGTTGTAAAAGAAGAAGGTACTGCTGAAAACGGTGATACAGTGATCATCGACTTTGAAGGTTTCGTTGACGGAGAAGCATTTGAAGGCGGAAAAGCTGAAAATCACTCACTTGAGTTAGGTTCAGGCTCTTTCATCCCTGGCTTTGAAGAGCAATTAGTTGGAGTTGCAGCCGGCGAATCTAAAGACGTAGAAGTTTCTTTCCCAGAAGAATACCACGCTGCAGAGCTTGCTGGTAAACCAGCAGTCTTTAAAGTAACTGTTCACGAAATTAAAGGAAAAGAACTTCCAACACTCGATGATGAGTTTGCAAAAGATGTAGACGATGAAGTTGAAACATTGGATGCATTAAAAGAAAAAATCAAAACTCGTTTAGAAGACAGCAAAAAGCATGAAGCAGAGCATCACCTACGTGATACTGTAGTGGAAAAAGCGGCTGAAAATGCTGAAGTAGAAATTCCAGCTGTTATGGTTGATAACGAAGTAAACCGTATGCTTCAAGAGTTCGAACAACGCTTGCAAATGCAAGGTATGAACCTTGAGCTTTACTTCCAATTCTCAGGTCAAGATGAAAATGCTTTGCGTGAGCAAATGAAAGAAGAAGCTGAAAAGCGTGTACGTGTAAACTTAACGCTTGAAGCAATTGCGAAGGCAGAAAATCTTGAAGCAACTGATGAAGACGTTAATGCTGAACTTGAAAAAATGGCTGGCATGTACAACATGACAGTTGACAATATCAAAGCAGCACTTGGCGGAGTTGAAGGAATTAAAGCAGATCTTCAGCTTAAAAAAGCAGTTGACTTTCTTGTTGAAAACAAAAAATAATTAATTTCGGCAAGGCACGATTCCATCGTGCCTTGTTTTATACATTTTATCGATTACATATTATAATAGGGGTAGGGAAACCTTTTTATTAAACCTTATGAAAAGCCTTAGACATTTTTGCAGATGGGCAGGAAAAATGGAATTACATATCGAATTAAATTAAACCAAACGGATTTAAGGTTGATTTTTCAAAATTTTGGTTATGCTTAATGGGTACATAAGTTTCTGTTATGATGGCGGATCCCAGTAAATTTAACAGTAGCAAACATAAGGCTTTTTATTTCCAGTCCATCGGCAACATGTGTTACAATGCAATACATACCACTAAAAATAGAAGAAAAAAGATTCGGATTTATTTGGGATTCGCAGCTTTAAAATTGTGTGACAACAAGTATCAAGGGGTGAAAAGATTGTTTAAATTTAATGATGAAAAAGGGCAATTAAAATGTTCCTTCTGTGGTAAAACACAGGATCAAGTTCGAAAGCTGGTTGCGGGTCCAGGAGTTTATATATGTGATGAGTGTATCGAGCTTTGCACAGAAATTGTTGAGGAAGAACTTGGAACAGAAGAAGAAGTAGAATTTAAAGATGTTCCAAAGCCAAAAGAAATCTGTGAAATTCTTGACGAATATGTCATCGGCCAGGATCAGGCTAAGAAATCATTATCGGTAGCCGTTTATAATCACTATAAGCGGATTAATTCCAATAGTAAGATTGATGATGTTGAACTTGCAAAAAGTAATATTTGTATGATTGGACCAACTGGTAGTGGGAAAACGTTATTGGCACAAACCTTAGCGCGCATTCTTAACGTACCATTTGCAATTGCCGATGCAACTTCATTAACTGAGGCTGGATATGTTGGCGAAGATGTTGAAAATATTTTGCTTAAATTAATCCAAGCTGCTGATTATGATGTTGAAAAAGCAGAAAAGGGCATCATTTATATTGATGAAATTGATAAAATTGCCCGTAAATCGGAAAATCCATCGATTACAAGAGATGTTTCCGGTGAAGGCGTTCAACAGGCATTATTAAAAATTCTTGAAGGTACGGTTGCAAGTGTTCCTCCACAAGGCGGCAGAAAACATCCACATCAAGAATTTATCCAAATTGATACAACGAATATTCTATTTATTTGCGGTGGTGCATTTGATGGCATCGAACCTATCATTAAACGCCGTTTAGGGCAAAAGGTCATTGGATTCGGCTCAGATGTTAAGACCCAAGAAATTGGACAAAAAGAGCTTCTTTCAAAAGTATTGCCTGAGGACTTGCTTCGCTTTGGCTTAATTCCGGAATTTATCGGACGTTTGCCTGTTATTGCAAGCCTGGAGCAATTAGATGAAGGTGCTTTAATTGAAATCTTAACGAAGCCGAAGAATGCTTTGGTGAAGCAATACCAAAAAATGCTTGAGATTGATGATGTAAATCTTGAATTCGAAGAAGGCGCTCTAGTGGAAATCGCGAAAAAAGCGATTGAACGAAAAACAGGTGCCCGCGGCTTACGTTCTATTATTGAAGGAATCATGCTTGATGTGATGTTTGATCTTCCATCAAGGGATGATATCACGAAGTGTATCATCACGCAGGAAACGGTTTTAGATAACAGCGAACCGAAACTGATTCTAGAAGACGGAACTGTTGCCAACGAAAAATCTGCATAATGAAAAAGCGTTGAAGTTCCTAAATACAGGCACTTTAGCTAAACAATCAAAGAACCTGGCTCATCGCCAGGTTCTTTTTTTCTTACCAAACCGCACAATTTGTGGTTTATTCCACCCAATCGCAGGAAATACTGAAAATATCTATCAGAATTAATCTGCAGGAGGGGATAGTATGAGTTGGACGGGGATTGCCTTATTTATACAGCTCTTTTTTGGAATCATCATTGGGCTATATTTTTGGAATTTGCTTAGAAATCAGCGAACACAAAAAGTATCCATCGATAGAGAATCAAGAAAGGAAATGGAGCAGCTTCGCAAAATGAGATCCATTTCTTTAACCGAACCATTATCAGAAAAAGTACGTCCTACCAGCTTTCAAGATATTGTTGGGCAGGAGGATGGAATTAAATCATTAAAGGCGGCATTATGCGGTCCTAATCCACAGCATGTCATCATTTACGGACCGCCCGGTGTAGGGAAAACAGCTGCTGCCCGCCTAGTTCTTGAAGAAGCGAAAAAAAATAGTAAATCACCATTCAAACCGGCATCTGTTTTTATTGAACTTGATGCGACAACCGCCCGTTTTGATGAGCGGGGAATTGCCGACCCATTAATCGGATCTGTCCATGACCCGATCTATCAAGGCGCTGGAGCAATGGGACAAGCTGGTATTCCTCAGCCAAAGCAAGGCGCCGTAACAAATGCACATGGCGGCGTATTATTTATTGATGAAATTGGTGAATTGCACCCTATCCAAATGAATAAATTGTTAAAGGTATTAGAGGATCGGAAGGTTTTCCTGGAAAGTGCCTATTATCATGAGGAAAATAATCAAATCCCAACACACATCCATGATATTTTTAAAAATGGACTCCCTGCCGATTTTCGGCTAATTGGGGCAACAACAAGAACACCGAATGAAATTCCCCCGGCGATTCGTTCGCGCTGTATGGAAGTGTTCTTCCGTGAATTAAGCCAGGAAGAAATTAGTTTGGTTTCAAAAAAAGCAGCAGATAAAGTAAAGCTATCGATAAGTGAAAACGGTGTTGAAACACTTTCAAACTATGCAAGAAACGGGCGGGAAGCAGTTAATTTGGTGCAAATTGCTGCCGGGCTCGCCATCCAAGAGGATCGAGACTTTTTAAAAGATGAAGATATTGAATGGGTGATTCATTCCAGTCAAATGTCACCGCGCATGGAAAGAAAAATTAATGATGATTCCCAAGTTGGTCTTGTGAACGGGCTTGCTGTTTACGGCCCTAATTCCGGTGCGCTCCTGGAAATTGAAGTAACGGTAATTCCGGCAAAGGAAAAGGGTTCGATTAATATTACCGGTATTGTGGAAGAGGAAAGTATTGGCGGTCAAGGCAAATCGATTCGCCGCAAAAGTATGGCACGCGGTTCGATTGAAAATGTGATTACCGTATTACGTTCGATGGGAGTTCCTGCTGATGACTTCGATATCCATGTGAATTTCCCAGGTGGAGTTCCAATTGACGGACCGTCAGCGGGAATTGCGATGGCAACCGGAATTTATTCGGCCATTTATAAAATCCCAATCGATAACAAGGTAGCCATGACTGGGGAAATTAGCATACACGGAAACGTTAAACCAATTGGCGGTGTTTATCCAAAGGTGAAGGCAGCGAAAAAGGCCGGTGCAGAAACGGTTATTATCCCGGAAGAAAACATGCAGTCGATTTTAAATGAAATTGAGGGCATCAATATAATTCCAGTCACTCATTTACATGAAGTATTTGAGATTGCCTTAGTTAATGAGTTAGCCCGGAACAAAGTCATTCCGGCATCCATCGAACTTTCAAAGAAAGAATCTATTTGAAAAATAAACTTCGGTTTGTAAACCAAAACAAACCGAAGTTTTTTATTGGCATGGAAGAAAACTAGGGGATTGGGGAAAATAGAATTATTGTAGTTATTAGCTTATATTAGACACTTTTTTTTAAATAGGATAGAATTGTACAAAGATGAATTCTAATTCACTAATGGAAATTTTGATTTTTGGAGGTGCAGTAATTTGGCGAAAAACAATGAAATAATCGTCCCCCTCCTGCCGCTTCGGGGGTTGCTGGTTTATCCGACAATGGTCCTTCATTTAGATGTAGGACGGGAAAGATCGGTTCAAGCCCTAGAAAAAGCGATGGTAGATGACCACTTAATTTTTTTAACAACCCAAAAAGATGTGTCAATAGATGAGCCTTTGGAAGAGGACATATATAAGATTGGGACTTTAACAAAAGTAAAGCAAATGCTGAAGCTCCCGAATGGGACCATCCGTGTGCTGGTGGAAGGACTAAGCAGGGCTGAAATCGTAACATTCCATGACGAAGAAGATTATTATTCTGTCGTCATTCAAACATACGATGACCCGGATACAAAAGATGTGGAAGATCAAGCCTTGATGAGAACAATGCTTGATTATTTCGAGCAATACATAAAATTATCGAAAAAAATCTCTGCTGAAACCTTTGCATCCGTTACTGATATTGAAGAACCAGGAAGAATGGCAGATATCATTGCCTCCCATTTACCGATTAAACTAAAGGATAAGCAGACGATTCTGGAAACGATTGACGTGAAAGAACGAATGAGCCTCGTCATCGATACCATCCATAATGAAAAAGAAGTCCTTAATCTTGAAAAGAAAATCGGCCAGCGAGTAAAGCGCTCAATGGAAAGAACGCAAAAGGAATATTATTTGCGTGAACAGATGAAGGCGATTCAAAAAGAATTAGGTGATAAGGAAGGCAAAACTGGTGAGGTTGCCGAACTTACTGAAAAGATTGAAAAGGCTGGAATGCCGGACCATGTAAAACAAACAGCATTAAAAGAATTGGATCGTTACGAAAAGGTTCCGTCCAGCTCTGCTGAAAGTGCTGTGATCCGTAATTATATTGAATGGTTAATTTCGATTCCATGGTCAAAGGCAACGGACGATGATATTGATATCAATCGTGCGGAGCGAATCTTAAATGAAGATCATTATGGTCTTGAAAAGGTGAAAGAGCGGGTGCTTGAATATTTAGCTGTTCAAAAGCTGACCGATTCGTTAAAAGGGCCAATTCTTTGTTTAGCTGGACCTCCAGGGGTAGGGAAAACAAGTCTGGCAAAATCGATTGCGACCTCACTTAATCGTAATTTTGTTCGGATTTCTCTTGGCGGTGTCCGTGATGAATCGGAAATCCGCGGCCACAGAAGAACCTATGTCGGGGCTATGCCGGGAAGAATTATTCAAGGAATGAAAAAGGCAGGCACGATTAACCCAGTCTTTTTACTGGATGAAATCGATAAGATGTCCAGTGATTTCCGCGGTGATCCTTCGGCAGCCATGCTAGAAGTGCTTGACCCGGAGCAAAACCATAATTTCAGCGACCATTATATTGAAGAACCATACAATTTATCAAAGGTCATGTTTATTGCCACGGCCAATAATTTGTCTACTATTCCGGGGCCGTTGTTAGACAGAATGGAAATTATTACAATTGCCGGCTATACCGAAATTGAAAAAGTTCATATTACAAGAGATCACTTGTTACCAAAGCAAATTAAAGAAAATGGACTTTCCAAGGGAATTCTTCAGGTTCGTGATGATGCGATTTTAAAGGTTGTCCGTTATTATACACGTGAAGCAGGGGTTCGGAGTCTTGAACGGCAAATGGCGACCCTTTGCCGGAAAACGGCTAAAATCGTTGTTTCCGGTGAGAAAAAACGAGTCATTATTACCGAAAAAAACATCGAGGAATTTTTAGGCAAGCCAAGATTCCGTTATGGTCAGGCAGAAGCTGAAGACCAGGTAGGTGTTGCAACCGGATTAGCGTACACAACCGTTGGCGGGGATACGCTGCAAATTGAAGTTTCATTAGCACCGGGAAAAGGCAAGCTAGTTTTAACAGGTAAACTCGGTGATGTTATGAAGGAGTCGGCGCAGGCGGCATTCAGTTATGTTCGGTCAAAGGCGAAGGAACTTGGCATTGAGGAAGATTTTCATGAAAAATATGATATTCATATCCATGTTCCGGAAGGTGCGGTCCCGAAAGACGGGCCATCTGCAGGGATCACCATTGCCACAGCGCTTGTCTCGGCTTTATCCGGACGACCAATTCGCCGTGAGGTGGGAATGACGGGAGAAATCACGTTAAGAGGACGTGTTCTTCCAATTGGCGGATTGAAAGAAAAAACCTTAAGTGCTCACAGAGCCGGATTAACAAAGGTCATCCTGCCGAAGGATAATGAAAAGGATATTGAGGATATACCAGAAAGTATTCGAAATGAAATTGAGTTTGTGCTTGTATCGCATGTAGATGAGGTATTAAAACATGCTCTGCTTGAAGGAGTCGTAAAATGAAAGTAACAAGTGCAGATATTGTTATCAGTGCTGTAAAGCCAGAGCAATATCCTGAAACAGATATACCAGAATTCGCCTTAGCGGGACGATCCAATGTAGGAAAATCATCCTTTATTAATCGCATGCTGGGTCGAAAAGCGTTAGCAAGAATTTCTTCCAAGCCGGGAAAAACACAAACCTTAAACTTTTTTATAATAAATGAGGTACTCCATTTTGTTGATGTTCCCGGTTACGGCTATGCTAAGGTTTCAAAAACTGAGCGTGCTGCTTGGGGGAAAATGATTGAAACCTATTTAACCAGCCGGGAGCAATTAAAAGCCGTTGTGCTGATTGTTGATTTAAGACACCCGCCGACACAGGATGATATCATGATGTATGATTTTTTAAAGCATTACGAAATCCCCTGCATCATCATTGCCACGAAGGCGGATAAAATCCCAAAAGGGAAATGGCAAAAGCATTTAAAGGTAACCCGTGAAACCTTGGATCTAGACCCAAATGACCATATTGTTCTTTTTTCATCAGAAACTGGTTTAGGAAAAGATCAAGTCTGGTCGCTGTTGCAAAGCTATATGAAATAAGAAAAGCGGAAGCGCCTTGTTCAGCCCCGACAAGTGCTGGAGGCCCTGGCGGTGAAGTCGTTCTTTGACTTCATCACCATGGCCGAAGCAACCTAAAGGGGCTAGGCGCTGGAGCTAGACAAAAACAAACGCCCGGTATCGATACCGGGCGTTTATTTTTTGCGTTTCAGTATAAAATAAATACCAACAATGATTAAGAGGACGGGCCAATATTTCCAAACAACGGACAAACCGTTTTGCAAAAAGCCGAAATATCCGGCAATTTTATCATAAAACAGCAGCAAAACAGCTAAAATTAAAAATAAAAAGGCTTGAAATAAACCTGTATTTGCTTTTTGAAAACGAAGAAAAAATCCTAATGAAATAATCAGCATTAGCATTCCAATCGTGTTCTGCGGCCAAAAAGATACATGTCCAACAAGATGAAAATGCAAACCAAAACCAAACATAATCACTCCGGGAAGAATTCCCTCATGGTCCTTAGCGGCATAGCCTTGACCAAGGAAAGCTGCGCCAACAATAAGAAGCAAGGTCGGCCACGTATAAAATTGTTTAAAAAGAGTAATATGAGATTGCTGTAGTAAAAAATAGGCTCCAAAGCCAATCAGAATAATTCCAGGAAAAATTCGTTGATTTTTCATCTAAACCACCACTTCCAGAAAGGTTCACTTGAATATCGTTCGTTTTTTTGATACTGTACATAAGGAAGGAATTTGTCGAAATACAATCCTTATCAATTCATAATCATATCATATAGTTTCATTTTCTGTTCACATTTTTCGGGTAAATAAACAAATTACCCATGGTATAATCATACTAGTTAAATTTGTAATCTTACGTGGGGGTGTCTTAATCAATGCATATATTAGTGATCGGTGTAAACTATAAAACTGCCCCTGTAGAAATCCGTGAGCGGTTGACATTTAATCAATCCGATCTTGTGGATGCCATGAAAAAATTAAACGCAAAGAAAAGCATCCTAGAAAACATTATTCTTTCTACATGTAATCGTACGGAAATTTATGCGGTTGTCGATCAATTACATACAGGCCGCTATTATATAAAGGAATTTCTGTCAGAATGGTTCGGACTTGACCAAGCGGAGTTTTCTCCGTATTTATTTGTGTATGAAGAAGATGGTGCAGTGGAGCATCTGTTCAACGTAACATGCGGATTAAATTCCATGGTTTTAGGGGAGACGCAAATTCTTGGACAGGTACGCACAAGCTTTATGCTTGCACAAGAAGAAAATATTACCGGCAGTGTGTTTAACCACCTATTTAAACAGGCAGTAACAGTAGCAAAACGCGGGCATTCTGAAACGGATATCGGGGCAAATGCCGTATCTGTCAGCTATGCTGCGGTTGAATTAGCGAAGAAAATCTTCGGTTCACTATCAGGAAAGCATGTTTTAATTTTTGGTGCGGGAAAAATGGGCGAATTAGCTGCTCAAAACCTACATGGCAATGGGGTTAAAAAAGTAACGGTAATCAACCGAACATTTGAAAAAGCACAAGAGCTTGCTATACGCTTTGGCGGTGAGGCAAGAGGACATGAAGAACTTCAAAAAGCACTTGTAGAAGCAGATATTCTAATTAGCTCAACAGGGGCAAAGGATTTTGTCATCACAAAGTCAATGATGGCAAAGGTCGAAAAAGCTCGGAAGGGCAAGCCTTTATTTATGGTCGATATTGCGGTGCCGCGTGATCTAGATCCGCAAATTGCTGAGCTTGAAAATGTCTTCCTTTACGATATTGATGACCTAGAAGGCATTGTAGAAGCGAACCTGCAGGAGCGCAAAAGAGCTGCTGAGAAGATTATGCTGATGATTGAAAAGGAAATCGTTGAATTCAAGCAATGGCTTGGGACGCTTGGTGTCGTACCGGTCATTTCAGCACTTAGAGAAAAAGCCCTTGCGATTCAGGCTGAAACAATGTTTAGCTTGGAACGAAAGCTTCCAAACTTATCAGACCGAGACATAAAAGTATTAAATAAGCATACAAAGAGCATTATTAATCAGCTCCTAAAAGATCCAATTTTATCAGCAAAAGAATTGGCTGCAAGACCAGATGCAGAACAGGCGATGGCGTTATTTAAACAAATATTTAATATTGAAGAGCTTGCAAAGGAACAACAATTGAAAGCAGCTGAATCAAATCCTTCACCCGTTTCTAAAGTGCAGGCTGCCTTTGAAGTCTAAGGGGCCGTTCGATGTTTAGTGTCTTAATGACAAGGCTGCACGAACTTACCGTTGTTCTATATGCCTTCAGTGTGTTGTTATATTTTTTCGACTTCATTCACCATAACCGGAAGGCAAACCGTATTGCCTTCTGGTTACTTGCGTTTGTATGGATTTTGCAAACTGTCTTTTTATTTTTCTATATGGTTAAAACAGGAAGGTTCCCTGTACTCACCATATTTGAGGGGCTTTATTTTTATGCCTGGGTATTAGTCACATTATCACTTGGGATCAATCGTTTTTTACGGATTGACTTTATCGTCTTTTTTACCAATATCCTTGGCTTTATTGTTATGGCAATTCATACCTTTGCCCCGATGCAATACCATTCACATGTGATGGCAAATCGGCTGGTTTCTGAATTGCTGCTGATTCATATCACGATGGCCATACTTTCTTATGGTGCATTTTCATTATCCTTCGTTTTCTCCCTTTTATATTTGCTTCAATATGATTTATTGAAACGAAAGAAATGGGGCAAGCGATTATTAAGGCTTGCAGATTTGGAAAAACTGGAGAGACTGTCATACATAACTGCAATTATTGGTGTTCCAATGCTTTTGCTAGGCTTAATTTTAGGTCTGCAGTGGGCGTTTCTCAAGCTTCCCGGGATGGATTGGTATGATATGAAGATCATTGGGTCATTTTTATTGCTGACAGCCTATAGCATCTTTTTGTATTTACGGACTGTAAAAAACATCCATGGGAAAAATTTAGCCTTATGGAATGTCGCATCCTTTTTAATCGTATTAATTAACTTTTTCTTATTTGGTCGATTATCATCATTTCATTTGTGGTACTCGTAATTTAGGAGGCAAACATGAGAAAAATTATCGTAGGTTCCAGACGAAGCAAACTAGCATTAACTCAAACCAATTGGGTCATTGATCAGCTAAAAAAACTTGGTGCACCCTTTGAATTTGAAGTAAAAGAAATCGTGACCAAGGGTGATAAAATTCAGGACGTAACCCTTTCAAAGGTTGGCGGAAAAGGGTTATTTGTTAAAGAAATTGAGCAAGCCATGCTAAACAAAGAGATTGATATGGCCGTCCACAGCATGAAGGATATGCCCGCCGTACTGCCGGAGGGACTTACGATTGGCTGCATTCCTTTCCGTGAGGACCACCGCGATGCGCTCATTTCCAGAGACCATATTAAGTTAAACGATTTAAAACCGGGTGCGATTATTGGGACAAGTAGTTTAAGACGCAGTGCCCAGCTCTTAGTCCAACGCCCTGATTTGGAAATTAAATGGATTCGCGGCAATGTCGATACAAGATTAAGCAAGCTGAAGGAAGAAGAATATGATGCGATTATTCTAGCAGCGGCTGGCCTTTCCCGCCTTGGCTGGGCAAGTGAAACGGTAACGGAATTTTTGGATGCAGATAAATGCATTCCGGCTGTCGGTCAGGGTGCCTTATCAATTGAATGCCGTGAAGATGACCATGAGCTTCTCGAATTATTTGAGAAATTCACTTGTAAAAAAACAGAGCTTGCTGTCCGTGCTGAGCGTGCCTTCCTGCAAAAAATGGAGGGCGGCTGCCAGGTGCCGATTGCCGGCTTTGCAACTGTTGAAGATAACGATGAAATCTTCCTAAAAGTTTTAGTCGCATCCCCTGAAGGAAGAGACGTATTTAAAGAAGAGCTTCACGGAAAAAATCCGGAAGAGTTAGGGGTTCAAGCAGCTGACCTATTAATTCAAAAAGGGGCTAAAGACTTGATTGACCGGGTGAAGCGGGAGCTTGAGGGTAAATGATCGAGCCTTCCCCTTTGCTTGAAAAAAGGGTTCTTGTTCCAAGGGGCGAAAATCAAGCAAAACCCTTTTCACAGCTTGTCGAAAACTATGGAGGGATTCCTGTTGAAATTCCTCTGATTGCCTTTCGGCCGATTGAAAGCAATCAATGCCTCCAAGCCTGCTTGAAGGATTTTGATACATATGACTGGATTATTTTTACGAGCAATGTGACGGTGGAAACATTCTTCTCGTTTTTACCGGACAGGCGGAGCTTGCCGAAGATTGCCGTAATTGGAAAAAAGACCGCTGAGGGATTGGATGCTAAGGGACTGACGGCTGAATTTGTTCCCACCGCATTTGTTGCGGAGACATTTGTGGAAGAATTTTTGCCGATCGTTCATCCTGGTTTGAGGGTTCTGATTCCTAAAGGAAATTTGGCCAGAGATTGTATTGCTGCTTCATTGCGTAATGCGGGTGCGATAGTTGATGAAGTCGTCATTTATGAAACATTTATGCCCGAAGAGAACCGAATGAAGTTAGCGAGTATGCTTGTGGAAAAACAATTGGATATTTTATTGTTTACCAGTCCTTCAACCGTGGACAATTTTATGAGTGTCGTTCATGACTTTGAATTGAGAGAGAAATTAACGGGCTGCCTAATTGGCTGTATTGGCCCTATCACTGAGCAAAAATTACTTTCGTATGGATTGCCGGTTCATGTCTCTCCGGAGGAATACACGGTTAAGGAAATGATAAAAAGTACAATTGCTTATATTGAGAGGGAGGAATTATAAATGGATTTACAATTTTCACGTCACCGCCGCCTGCGTTCAAGTGCGAGCATGCGTGCACTTGTGAGAGAGAATCACTTAAAAGCGGAAGACTTCATATACCCACTATTTATTTATGAAGGGGAAAACATTCGCAAAGAGGTCTCTTCGATGCCGGGTGTATTTCAGGTTTCAATGGACAATCTTCAAGCGGAAATGGAAGATATCGTTGCTCATGGTATTAAAGCGGTTCTATTATTTGGAATTCCGTCTGAAAAAGATGAGTGCGGTACACAAGCATTCCATGATCATGGGATTGTTCAAGAAGCAACTCGTTTTATTAAAGAAAAATACCCTGATGTACTTGTTGTTGCCGATACATGCTTATGTGAATACACCAGCCACGGTCACTGTGGTGTGGTCGAAGGGGAAAAAATTCTAAATGACCAATCGCTGGACTTACTTGTAAAAACAGCGATAGCTCAAGCGAAGGCCGGAGCGGACATTATTGCTCCTTCCAATATGATGGATGGATTTGTCGCAGCCATTCGTGCTGGACTAGATGAAGCAGGCTTCACAGAAATCCCAATCATGTCCTATGCCGTTAAATACGCATCTGCATTTTATGGACCTTTCCGTGAGGCAGCTGAAGGTGCACCGCAATTTGGTGATCGTAAAACGTATCAAATGGATCCGGCAAACCGTATGGAAGCGTTTAGAGAAGCAGAATCGGACGTTGCTGAAGGTGCCGATTTCTTAATTGTAAAACCAGGTATGCCATACCTTGATATCGTTCGTGATATTAAAAATAACTTCAAACTTCCAGTGGTTGTTTACAACGTCAGCGGTGAGTATTCGATGATTAAAGCTGCAGCATTAAACGGTTGGATTGACGAGAAAAAGACTGTTCTTGAAATGTTATACGGCATGAAGCGGGCCGGAGCTGACCTAATTATCACTTATGCAGCAAAAGACGCGATTCGCTGGTTAAAAGAAGAAGAATAATCACGTGAAATGAGGGATTACAATGCGTTCGTATACAAAATCGATTGAAGCCTTTAAAGAAGCCCAAACGCTCATGCCCGGCGGCGTAAACAGCCCTGTGCGCGCTTTTAAATCGGTCAATATGGATCCGATTTTTATGGAGCGGGGCAAAGGGTCAAAAGTTTATGATATTGATGGTAATGAGTACATTGATTATGTGTTATCGTGGGGGCCGCTTATTCTTGGCCACTCAAACGATCAAGTGGTCGAGTCTTTGAAAAAACAAGCAGAAATGGGTACAAGCTTTGGTGCACCGACAGTTTTGGAAAACCAATTAGCCCAGCTTGTAAAAGAACGTGTACCTTCGATTGAAATCATCCGTATGGTTAACTCCGGAACAGAAGCAACGATGAGTGCTTTACGCTTAGCGCGCGGATATACCGGCCGTGACAAGATTTTAAAATTTGAAGGCTGCTACCACGGTCATGGCGATTCATTGTTGATTAAAGCCGGTTCCGGTGTGGCTACTCTTGGTTTGCCTGACAGCCCAGGGGTTCCTGAGGGTATTGCGAAAAATACGGTAACGGTTCAGTATAATGACCTTGAAGGCGTGCGCTACGCATTTGAGCAATTTGGCGAGGATATTGCTTGTGTAATTGTTGAACCAGTTGCAGGTAATATGGGTCTTGTGCCGCCACAACCAGGATTTTTAGAAGGACTTCGCGAAATCACTACTCAATACGGGGCATTGTTGATTTTTGATGAGGTAATGACAGGTTTCCGAGTGGGTTATAATTGTGCACAAGGTTACTTTAATATTACTCCTGACTTAACGACTCTTGGTAAGGTAATCGGCGGCGGACTTCCTGTTGGGGCATACGGCGGTAAAGCAGAGATCATGGAGCAAATCGCTCCAAGCGGTTCGATTTATCAAGCTGGAACATTGTCTGGAAATCCGCTTGCCATGACTGCCGGATATGAAACATTAAGCCAGTTAACGCCGGAGCATTATGAAGAGTTTATCCGTAAAGGCGATCTGCTTGAAAAAGGCTTTAAAGCCGCAGCGGAAAAATATGATATTCCAATTACGTTTAACCGCGCAGGTTCCATGATTGGTTTCTTCTTTACGAATGAAGATGTTATCAATTATGAAACTGCGAAAACATCGAATCTCGAGTTCTTTGCGGAATATTTCCGTCAAATGGCGGATCAAGGAATTTTCGTACCACCTTCCCAATTTGAAGGTCTATTCCTATCCACAGAGCATTCGGATGAAGATATTGAAAAAACCATCCAAGCAGCAGAAAATGCCTTTTCGAAGCTTAGAAAATAATCTTTTATCTAGGACACTCACCTTTTGGTGGGTGTTTTCTTATTAAAGCGCTGTTTTCGTAAACTTTGTTGCTATTTAACAAGAATGGTTGATTTCCACTCCAGGTTGCTCGCTTTCCGCGGGGCGGGCGGTGAGCCTCCTCGTCGCTTTGCTCCTGTGGGGTCTCACCTGTCCCGCTGCTCCCGCCGGAGTCTCTCACCTTCCGCTCCAATCAACCTCTTTCTAAACAGTTTTCCTTATCAAAACCTATAAAAAAACAACAATCCTAAAAAAACCTCTATTAAGAAAGACGAAAAGAAAACGACATTGACGAAGTTTTGCGTAATACAAACGCTTTTTTATCATATTTATTTATCATCCCTCATAGAGTGTAAGTGACATAGTGATTTTACGTGAAGGAAACGAAAGGAGGAGTCGCTTTGTCTCAGGAGAATCAATCGAGCCTACGATTTTCCTTGGAGGAATCTTTGTGGTTTAGAAAGGGACAGGAAGTCGCAGAACTTGTATCGATTTCCCTAGACCCGGATATTACCATCCAGGAAAATGATCAATACGTAATCATCCGTGGTTCGTTGGAATTAACCGGCGAATATAAGAGCTTCGTAGAGAGTGATGCAAGCGGGCAAGATCAAGCTGCCAGTCAGAAATATGTTGAAAGGGTAGATGAACAGGACGAAGGCGTCTGCCAATTTGCGCACCGCTTTCCAGTGGACATCACCATCCCAAACAATCGGATTCAAAGCATCTACGACATTGACGTCCTTGTCGAATCCTTTGATTATTCTCTTCCAGAGCGCAGTTGTCTAAAACTATCAGCTGAGCTGACGATTAGCGGCTTATATGGCAATGAAGAGCAGTTTGAACCGCAAATTGAGGAAGAACAGCCAGAGTTGGAAGTTCTCCATCGTATTCAAGATCAAAACGAAGAGGATGAAGAAATATACCAACAGCCAGTACAGGCAAATCCATATGCGGAATCCTTCCTATTCGAAGCAGAAGCAAGAAAGCCGCGCGAAGAGGAAGAGAAACCAGAAGCATTTCCGCAATTCCCGAACTTTTCCTACCAAGCACAAGATTATGAGCCAGTAGAGCAATACCAGCCTTCCTGGAGCTTCCAAGAATCACGCAGTGAAGGCAACCATCCATTTGAAGTGGTTGAAGAAATTACGGAAGTTCAAACGGAAAATACTCAATACGAAGAGGATGTAAGCATTGTTGAAGAAAGCTCCTCATCCTCTGAACAGGCTCCAAAGCAAGTGAAAAAGAAAAAGCCTGCCAAAAAGAAAAGCATGACGTTAACAGAATTTTTTGCACGCAAGGAAGAGGGTGCAGAACAAGCAAAACTTAAGGTATGTATTGTTCAAAAAGGAGAAACAATCGAAAGCCTTGCGGATCGTTATGATGTGACCGTGCAAAATCTCCTTCGTGTTAACAACCTTGAACTAAGTCAGGATGTATACGAAGGGCAGGTATTATATATACCGGTTGGATTTGCAAAAAAATATTAGAAATATTTAACAGATGAGCGGGTTTTATACCCGCTCACCTTGTTGTAAAATCCGAAAAACAAAGTGAGTTGAGTAGCATGAATGACTCAAATTGGCTTGAAAGGCTTTCTCCCATTCTTGAAAATTATCAGATTAAGCCTTATTTTGTAGAGGATTTCGGCAGTGTCCTGAAGGTCTATTCCAATAAAGGAACCTTTGCCCTCAAAAAAATCACTCCCACAACAGGAACGGATTTTATCCGCCATGTCCATCTTTTATACCAAAAGGGCTATAACCGCATCGTTCCCATTTATCCAACCATGGATGGCCGGTATGCTGTTCTTCATAACGATGAGCTGTATTATTTGATGCCGTGGATGTCAAACGAGCTAAAAGAAGACCGTGTTCACCGAAATCAGCAATTATTCCGTGAACTGGCCAGGCTTCATACACTATCGGCAAAAGAAATCGATGTGAGCAAGGAAGAGCGAACTGAGCATTACGAAAAGACTATTCAGCAGTTGGAAAAACATCAGGAATTTCTAGAAGGCTTCATTGAAGAGTGTGAAAATAAGACCTATATGTCGCCGTTTGAATTATTGTATTGCCTGTATTACAACGAAATTAGTCTGGCCCTGCGTTTTTCAAAGGATCGATTTGAAGATTGGTATGAAGAAACGAAGGACTCAGAAAAAGCCAGGATGGTCATTATCCATGGAAAATTATCATCAGAGCATTTTCTATATGATGACAGAGGATATGGCCATTTTATCAATTTTGAAAATGCCCGTTATGGGTCGCCCATCCATGACATGCTGCCATACCTATCAAGATCCTTAGAAACCTTGCCAAGACGGAATAATGATGCAATTGAGTTGGTCCAGCATTATTTTAAATATTTTCCTTTTAAACAGGATGAAAAATTACTTTTTTACAGCTATTTAGCTTATCCGGTCCCAATGATCCAGGGTGTGGAAGGTTACTATCGCAGGCAGGATGCAAAAAATGAATTAAAGTTTGTCAGGCAGCTGCAGCGCCGCTATTGGCATTTGAAAAACTCGGAATATGTAGTGACAAGCATGTTTGAAATGGATAAACAGCAGCAACAAGCAAAAGAAGGAGCCCAGCAGCAATAATCTTGCTACAAAGGCTCCTTTAAATAATTTCAAACATAATTGAAAGGCCGACGACGATAAAAAATGATAATAACAAAACATCAAAGACCGTCGGTAAGAATAGTGTTCGAATAAATTGAAAAATAATGAACGGAACAATGAATTGCGCTGCAATTCTGCGGCAGGCTCTGAACCAGGGATGGTAGGTAAATTTGCTAAATTTTTTCCTTTTCACCGAAAGAGTCCTCCCTTTTTAAATGACATTTCTTTATGTATATTCTTGACCCCGTTCAAATTCCCCAAAAAAATACTAAAATCCTTCCAATTTTCCAATTGAATTGTCCCGTATTTAATGAAATAATAAAAAAGTTAACAAAAAATTTACACTACGAGGAACTTTTATATGTATTGGTTTATCCTGTTGTTTCCGCTGTTGATTTATCCGTGGGGGTATGATCCATATTACACAACCACTAAGGCAAATTATCTATACATATTTGTTTTAGTTGCTTGGCTCTCTATTTGTTATAAAAAGAAATATCGTTTGTTAATTCCCAAAAAGGGTGAGGCAACAGTTGAGTTTCTTATCATCATATTTTTATGTCTAATTGAACTTTCTACTGCTTTTTCAAAAAGTTGGTACACCTCCATATTTGGTTTAATTGATCGAAAAGAAGGACTTATTTCATATTTTGCATATTGCAGCTTGTTTATATTTTCTTATCGAATGTTAAACTTAAAAAAATTAAATAAATTATTAACCGGAATATCTATTGTTTCTGCTTTAGTTTCGACTTACGGAATTTTACAGCATTATCTTTTAGATTTTCTTCCAAGAAACAGTTTTAATTTGAATACTACCAGAAGTTATGCTTTTTTTGATAATCCAAATTTTTTTGGCTCATACTTAGTGTTAGTAATTTTACTAACCCTCACATTATTTTTAATCGAGAAAAATTATAAATTATCACTCTTACACTATATTTCTATATGTTTATCCTTTACTGCACTTATTTTTTCCGGAACAAGAAGTGGCTGGGTAGGTGTATTTATTGGAATTGCCTTTATGTCTGTTGCAGCTATCATTAAAAATAAATATCTTTGGAAAAAATGGAGTTTATTATTAATTTCCTTAGCACTTATTGTGATTCTACTAAATAACCTTGAGAAGGGGACTTATACAAATCGTATAACTACAGCTGTTACAGATTCTTATCATATAGTGACCAATGAAAGTACCGGTTTAGAGGGATCTTCACGGCTATTTATCTGGGAAAAATCAATACCATTAATTAAAAAATATTTCTGGTTAGGTTCTGGACCTGACACCTTTGAATTTGTATTCCATGCAAAACCGGACGAACTACAAAGATATTTTGGTGACCCAAATATTATTGTTGATAAAGCACATAATGAATATTTGCAGATAGCAATAACCCTTGGGATTCCAGCTTTAATAACGTATTTACTATTGCTTTTATATGTATTTACAAGAACGCTTCAAGCGGTAAAAAAAGCAAAAGACGACGAAAAGATACTGTTATTTGGGTTGATGGCTACGATTCTAGGTTATCTTGGACAAGCATTCTTTAATATCAGTACAGTTCCGGTAGCCCCGCTATTTTGGGCAGTGCTTGGAATCACCTTAGCAAAATCATCCGTTTATCTAAAAAGTAAATCATCCAATATAGAAAACTTTAATCAAAGTGCCTAAGATAGTATAAATTTTTAAAAATTAGGCAATCATTATTGACGTCATCACCCTATTTTGGGTAGTATAACAATATAATTTAATTAGCTAAGCATTGACAGGGAAGAGTACATTGCAATCTGCTTTTAGAGAGGGAAATCATTAGCTGAAAGATTTCCTAAGTAGAACATTGGAAGGTCGCCCTTGAGCTTCTTCTGCGAAAGGATCTATATCCCATTAGCAGAAGACGGATGAAATCCGTTATCCGATGAAGTGCCAATCGTAGTTTGATTGGAAAAAAGGTGGTACCGCGAAGCAACTCCATTCGTCCTTTTATGACGAAGTGGAGTTTTTTTATTTTTCGGTACAATGCAGGTTATTAAAGGAGGCAAAACTTAGATGGAAACAAAAGAAATTACAATGCCGACCAAATACGATCCGCAATCGATTGAGCAAGGTCGTTATGATTGGTGGCTAAAAGGCAAATTTTTTGAGGCGAAAGATGATAAAGAGAAACAACCGTATACGATTGTCATTCCTCCGCCGAACGTAACAGGAAAACTTCATTTAGGTCATGCGTGGGATACAACCCTTCAAGATATCCTTACCCGGATGAAACGGATGCAAGGCTACGATGTTCTTTGGCTTCCAGGAATGGACCACGCCGGTATCGCTACACAAGCAAAGGTTGAAGCCAAACTCCGTGAAGAAGGCAAAAGCCGTTATGATTTAGGCCGTGAAGCATTTGTCGAAGAAACTTGGAAGTGGAAGGAAGAATATGCTTCCCATATCCGCCAACAATGGGCGAAATTAGGCTTAGGGCTAGATTACAGCCGCGAGCGGTTTACTCTTGATGAAGGTTTATCCGCTGCGGTTCGTGAAGTTTTCGTTACACTTTATAAAAAAGGCTTAATCTACCGCGGCGAATACATCATCAACTGGGATCCTTCCACGAAAACGGCTCTTTCCGATATTGAAGTTATTTATAAGGATGTTCAAGGTGCGTTTTATCATATGAGATATCCATTAGCTGATGGCTCTGGACATATTGAAATTGCAACAACTCGTCCAGAAACAATGCTTGGAGATACTGCAGTTGCCGTTCATCCCAAAGATGACCGTTACAAGCATTTAATTGGTAAAACCGTTATTCTGCCAATCACTGGCCGCGAAATCCCAATCGTTGGCGATGATTATGTTGATATGGAATTTGGTTCAGGGGCCGTTAAAATTACTCCAGCACATGACCCGAATGACTTTGAAATCGGCAACCGTCATAATCTAGAAAGAATTCTCGTTATGAACGAAGATGGCTCGATGAATGCCAATGCAGGCAAGTATCAAGGCCAGGACCGCTTTGAATGCCGCAAGCAAATTGTGAAGGATTTACAAGAACAGGGCGTTCTTTTCAAAATTGAAGACCATCTTCATTCGGTTGGACATTCCGAGCGGAGCGGTGCGGTTGTTGAACCGTATCTTTCAACTCAATGGTTTGTAAAAATGCAGCCACTTGCAGATGAGGCAATTGCCCTACAAAGCAAGGAAAACAAAGTAAACTTTGTTCCAGATCGCTTTGAAAAGACATACATGAACTGGATGGAAAACATTCGTGACTGGTGTATCTCTAGACAGCTATGGTGGGGTCACCGTATTCCTGCTTGGTATCACAAGGAAACAGGTGAGGTTTACGTAGACCATGAGCCCCCGGCAGATATCGAGAAGTGGGAACAGGACACTGATGTATTAGATACATGGTTCAGTTCAGCATTATGGCCATTCTCAACAATGGGCTGGCCTGACAAAGAAGCAGCTGATTTTAAACGTTACTTCCCTACTGATGTACTAGTAACTGGCTATGATATTATCTTCTTCTGGGTATCAAGAATGATCTTTCAAAGCATTGAATTTACAGGCGAACGTCCTTTCAAAGATGTTTTAATTCACGGACTTGTTCGTGATGCACAAGGACGCAAGATGAGTAAGTCTTTAGGAAACGGTGTAGACCCAATGGATGTCATCGATCAATACGGCGCTGACTCACTCCGTTACTTCCTATCCACTGGAAGCTCACCTGGCCAGGACTTGCGTTACAGCACTGAAAAGGTTGAAGCAACTTGGAACTTTGCCAATAAAATTTGGAATGCATCCCGCTTTGCCCTAATGAACATGGACGGTCTTAAGTTTGAGGAAATCGATTTTAGCGGAGAAAAATCAGTTGCTGACAAGTGGATTTTAACAAGATTAAATGAAACGATTGAAACGGTAACAAGACTTTCTGCCCGCTATGAATTTGGTGAAGTCGGCCGTGCCCTTTACAATTTCATTTGGGATGACTTCTGTGATTGGTATATTGAGATGGCAAAGCTGCCTCTATATGGAGAAGATGAAGCGGCGAAGAAAACGACTCGCTCCATTCTTGCCTATGTACTGGATAACACAATGCGTTTACTTCATCCGTTTATGCCATTTATCACGGAAGAGATTTGGCAAAACCTTCCTCACAGTGGCGAATCGATTACAACTGCTCAGTGGCCTGAGGTAAACCCTTCGTTTACAGACGAAGAAGCAGCACAGGAAATGAAAATGTTAGTAGAAATGATTCGTTCTGTACGGAATATCCGTGCGGAGGTTAATACCCCAATGAGCAAAAAGATTAAAATGCTTGTAAAAGCAAAAGATGAAACTGTTCTTAAAGCACTTGAAAAAAATCGTGCTTATATTGAACGTTTCTGTAATCCTGAAGAGCTTCAAATGGGTATTGCGATTGAAACACCGGATAAAGCGATGACCGCTGTTATCACTGGTTTAGAAATCATTCTTCCGCTTGAAGGCTTAATCAATATTGAAGAAGAAATTGCTCGTCTTCAAAAAGAATTCGATAAGTTTACGAAAGAAGTAGAGCGCGTTCAAAAGAAATTAAGCAATGAAGGCTTTATCAAAAAGGCTCCTGAAAATGTCATTGCCGAAGAAAAGGCAAAAGAACAGGATTATCTCGAAAAGAGAGCAGTTGTCGAAGCGAGATTAAATGAACTAAAAGGATTATAATAAATAAGACGAATCCGTCACTGGATTCGTCTTTTACATAACAAAAACGGGGTGTCAAAAATGTTTTCAACCTATCAAGAAGCCCTTGACTGGATCCATGCAAGGCTAAGACTTGGAATCAAGCCTGGTTTAAAAAGAATGGAATGGATGATGGACAGGCTAGGGCATCCAGAAAATAAATTAAAAGCGATTCATATTGGTGGAACGAATGGTAAAGGCTCAACAGTCACCTTTTTGCGTTCCATTCTGCAAGAACAGGGGTACAAAGTCGGAACTTTTACATCTCCTTATATTGAGCAGTTTAATGAACGGATTAGCATCAATGGAAAAGCAATCGGTGATGAAGAATTATTGCAGCTTGCAAATGTAATCCGCCCGCTTGCTGATGAATTAGAAGAAACAGAGCTTGGTGGTCCCACAGAGTTTGAAGTGATTACAGCCATGTCTTTTTATTATTTTGCTGAAATAAATCCGATAGATATTGCCCTTTATGAAGTTGGGCTTGGCGGTCGTTTTGATTCTACAAATGTCATCTTGCCAATTGCTTCGATTATAACGAATATTGGACTCGATCATACCAGTATTTTAGGGGATACTTATGAGGAAATTGCCTTTGAAAAGGCGGGAATTATTAAAAATCAAACCCCTATTTTTACTGCAGTCAAACATCCTGGAGCATTAGATGTGATTGAAGAGCAGGCGAAGCAAAAGGATGCGCCGATTTATCGTATTGGTCAGGAATTTTCGATTAGCGGTCATCAGTCGGTTTCGAAAGGTGAAATCTTTTCAATGAAAAATGCCTTACATTCATTGGAGGAAATTGAAATCAGTATGATTGGCAAACACCAAACCGAAAATGCCTCTCTGGCTATTACATCCGCTCAATATTTAAATCAAAAGGGATTGATATCTATAACGGAGCAATCGATCAGAGAGGGATTAAAAAAGGCGTATTGGCCGGGAAGATTTGAAATTCTTTCCGAAAAGCCGCTGGTCATCATTGATGGTGCGCATAATGATGAAGGAATTGCTACACTTGTAACCGAACTCACAAAACGATACTCAGATCGAAACATCCACATTATCTTTGCAGCTTTAAAGGATAAAAAGTTTGATAAAATGATTGAACAGCTTGACCAAGTGGCAAATCAAATTTCTTTTGTCTCCTTTGATTATCCTCGTGCAGCAACTGCTCATGATTTATATGAAAAAAGTAAATCGGAAAATAAGGTTATAGTAGAGAATTGGCATGAGTACTTAAACGAAGCAGTTCATGCTATACAACATGGGGGCATATTAGTGGTAACAGGTTCTCTGTACTTTATTTCAGAAGCAAAACCGATACTACGCAGATTATTGAAATGAGATAAACTAAAATTAATATTTAAAAATGGAGAGATAAAATTAGTTAAATAACTAAAATTTATCTCTTCATTTTGTTTATTACATTTCCATATCTTAAGGATAGGTTACATCATTTATCATTGAATTAGTTATATTTCCCCATTCAATAGAATTAGTTGTGTCTGACGTTGGTACTTCAAACGTATTTAGACATTGTTGCTGAAGCCATTGTTTATCTGTTGAATCAGTAACATATTTTATTCTACCATCGTTTATTTGAATTCCGTTACCATCAACAACCTTCCCCTTAATGATTAATCGATCTTGAGAGATATCCAAACCACTTGTTACTTTTAAGTCACCATTTACACACATTTTAGAAGTAGAATCAATATTTAAATGACCGTTAATTGTAGAAATAGAAGTATCAGTAGTGCGTTTTGTCCCACGTACATAAACATTTGAATTATTATTTAAATCAAGGTGACCATTAATATTAAGGAGTCCTCCAACGAAAAAATTAACATGATTTGTATTTTGTACATTACTTCCAATTGTAAAACTATATTTAGTTTCAACAGTTACATTGGTAGGATTATTGAAATTGCTTGCCATTTGAAGTGAATTTGCGTAAAGCTGTAAAGACCCGGTATTATTTAGGTTACCGGTAAATACTAAACCAATAGTTGAATATATTTTAGAAACATCTACATTGTTATTTCCAGTATAGGTCCTATTTCCATCACTTGTATTTGATTGGTCAATATATACGTTGGAACATATTACATTTAAATTACTGTCACCTGTACCACCATTACCATTGTTGCCATTATTCTTGCTAATCTCTAGTGATTGAGGATTATTACAGTTTGGATCAACAATATCAGGTCTAGTAACTTGGCCATAAGTTATTTCTGGCGGGGGTGAATTTGTACTTGTAGTTTTGATATTAATATCAGATATGTTGTTAATAAGCATTTCTACATTAAGCTTAGTACTATCATCGTTCTTCGTACCAATCACATTTAGATTAATTTTTAGTTGGGATCCTACTGGGGCTATATTAATTTTATCCCCTTTTTCAATAGTAAAAGATGCGTCATCATCTATTGAAGAAGAGGGCGGTGGTGTAATATTTTCGATACTTGTTTTTAGAGATGATCTTAAGTAATCAATTACAGCTGATGTTGTAGTTAATTCCTTCCTTTCAACTTTTCCCGCTATATCAGTTTTTATTTGTTCAAAACTTTTTTGAATGGCTACATCGTAATAAGAAACTCCCATTTCTGCTAAAGCAACAGATTGAGAAGATTTTTCTACTTGTTGGTTTTGCTTGGCGCTATTAAACCCTTGTCCCATAAAGGTTAGAAACAAAGCTGAGAAAATAGTAATGATTATCAAAACGGTAACAAGTGCATAACCTTGTTCAGACTTGAGTTGATTCATTAATAACCGACCCCCTTCATGCGATAAAGGTAAGACTTTATCTCGATCATATTGTTTGGATAATTTTTATCTTTGGCGGTTAGTGTAATAGAAACATCATTTTCATTTGGAACAATTTCATTTGGAGTAGAGCCGGTTTTTTTATTTTTAATATCAAGAACTATCCCAAAGCAAATTTGAGAATGGCTGAAAAGTTGGTCCGGTTGTTTAACATCAATATTTTGTACCTTATCTTTTTTATAAGAAGTAACTGTAATATCACAATTATTAGAGCCAGTACTGGTTATTTGATACTTACTGGTTGTTTGGTGAATCTTTGTTAACGATGTAATTAGAATGTTTGTCTCTTGAATCATAAAATTTTTAGACACGGCCTTTTCGGAATAATTGTAGCCTTGAAAAAAGATATTCCAAATAATGATACTAACAATTGAGAGAATAGTTAAAGTAGCAAGTACCTCTACAAGTGTTAAGCCACGTTCGCTTTGTTTCAACCACGTCATCTCCTTACTTTTACATAGCCGTAAGTTTTACTGATTAAAATATCTCTTTTATCATTTTTATATAGCTTTATTACAATAAGATGGGCGTTATATATCCCGGAAGTCATACTTGGACTAATTTTAATTTTAATGTTAACAAAATAATTACTATCAACTGTTTCAAAATTATAATCGTTTCCAATAATCCCTGTATATTCTGGTATTATTCCTCCGTTTGGGGTAGTGAAAAATGTCTCTAGCCTACTATCATTTTGCCATTTCAAGAGTATTTCCTTTGCAGTGTTAATGCCTTGAGTTTTTACCTTGTTTTGATTATTCAAAAGACCCATTTGTGGGAAAAAACTCATAGTTGTTATAAGTATCATAGATAAAATAACGATTGAGACAAGAAGTTCTACTAGGGTTATTCCTTTTTCATTCTTTAATAATTTCATGGAATCAATTCCTTCTGGCGAAAAATATCCTACTATTAAATAGATAAATTTAACAAATAGCAGTATTTAATACCTATAAAAGTTTTCCATCTTCTTTTAAACTTAGTAAAAGTATTATACAATATTTAGTAGTCGAAATTCGTCTGATTTCTGAAGAAAACATCAAAAAAACATACACTTTGAAAAAAATGTAGTTTAATAGTATATATGTACTATACCGAATGGGAGTGATTGAATGCAAACAATTATTTGGGCCTTTGGTTCTATGGTTGTTCTATTAATAGTTCTAGCTTTTGTACCGCTTGGATTTACATTTAAAGGGAAGCTTTCTATAGTCTTGGCATGCTTTGTTATATCTCTAGGAGGGCTTGCAGCAATTAATACATTTTCGCTCCCATTGACTGGATTATTGTTGATTGTTCTTAGCTTTTTCACAGCTTATATTTTGGATCAACGTGCAGGACGATTAATTTATGCTACAAACCGATCAATTGAAGAAGAGTATGAAGAAATAAACAGTAATCATTCTATTACCGATTATAAATTGGAATCAGATCAGGAAATAATCCCCCTTAATCTTACTGAATTGGGGAAGGCTGCACCGAAGATACAAAGTGTTGTGGTTGAAACAAGAGATGAACTAACTTTAACTTCTCTAAACTCAATTGAAGGATTAGAAGATGAGGGTGAAACACAATTAATCGAAGAAGACATCTCTTTTTTTCATGAAGAGGACATTGAGCAACAACCAATTTTACAGGACGTTGAAATAGGACCAGAAGAAAATCTATATTCCGAAATTGAGGAAGATTTATCTATTGATGAATTAGTAATAGACTCATTAAACAGTGATGAAGGTTATTTATCTGAAATAGAGAGTTTGCTTAATGTTGGAATAGAGGAAATCAATTCGGGGGAAAAAAAGGATTTTGCTGAGGATTTTTCTACTAAAGACGTGACAGAAGAACATTTTGTTGAAACAGAGGACTTAGAGCCATTGGATGATTTAACATTAGAAGTTCTTTTGGGTTCAAAAGAAGTTGCAAGCGGACTTGATGATGAAATAAAGGATATGAAGAATAAGGATATAATCAAAAAATAATCATTAAAGCTATTACTATATGAAAAGGTCGACGGGGGCTGAAAATGTGGGTAAAAATCAACAAATGATCAAATTGTTTGTTGTACTATTTTTGGGTACTGCATTTATTTTTAATTTCTCCCATTTTGGTGCTAAAGCTTTTGAAAATTTCACGAACGCTGATGGAAAATTTTCAAATGGTACCACTATCGGAGCAATAGATATTTCTGGTAAAACAAAGAGTGAGGTTAATCAATTGTTAACTAATCGATATTCTGATTGGCTAAAGAATACGGTTATAAATCTGCAATATACTGAGAAAACTGGTTCAATGGATTTAAAGAATTTTAACTTTGATATCAAAACGACAATAGCTTCTATCAAAGATGGGCAAAATAACCTTGCATACATTACAATCGATAAATTGAAGGTAGAAGAACAAATTCAACTGTTGTTTCCACAAATTAACTATAAGGAAATTGCAATAGACAAACTCGTTAATAGTTTAACGGAAACAGCCTCTAAATTAGAAAATGGTTCATTTAATTTTGATTTATATTCTGATTATTTACTTGCTGGAAATAAAAATAATGATGCAATTATAAGTACTGTTACATTGAAATTAACATCTACTACCGAAGATTTGCAGGAGTTAATTGAACAAACATCAAAGATTGAAATTCCTGGACAATCTACTTTTTCATTTTTAGAATTTGCTAATAAGCAACATATAGAAAATTTCTCTTCCCTTGATATATTGGCAACAGGTATTTATCATGCGATACTACCTACTAATTTTTCAATAGTAGAAAGAAATATTAGTAGCAGACTCCCTGGATTTGCGGGCTTAGGTTATGAGGCAAAGGTTGATGTAAAAAAGAATGCCGATTTAATTATAACTAATCCAAATAAAGCAAAGTACTCTTTGGAGTTCCAGTTACAAAAAGATAAGAATTTAAAGGTAACCTTAAAGGGAGAAAAGTTTCTTTATAAATATAAAATTAGTAAGAAAAATAAACAGTTATTAGTTCCTAAGACAATTATTCAATATAGCCCTTTACTTCTTCCAGGTCAAACCAAGCTGCAATCAAAAGGGAAGGATGGGCAAATTGTAAGGGTTTATAGAGAGATTTATGATGGATCACAATTGCAAAAATCTGAATTGATTTCTGAGGATTATTATCCACCAATATATCGTGTAGAAATACATTCTTTAACGGGTAAATCTTTAGGAACTTCTAGTAATCAAACTAATACCGGAAACGTTGACCAATCAGGAAACAATGCGGCAATTGGTCAATCTGGAGACCAATCCACACAAACAAACGATTCAAATCAACAAAATTCAAATGATAGCAATCTTTGGGGCAAACCAAATGAACAATCAAAATAATGAAATCAAAAGCAGGGATGAAAAATGAAGCAAGTAAGAAAACGACTTGGCGATTTATTAATCGAAGAAGGGTTGATTACTAACGAACAGCTTCAAAATACATTAGAAGAAAAAAATTCAAACCAAAAACTTGGAGAGGCTCTTGTTCAAAGAGGCTTTATCACTGAGCAGCAATTAATTGAAGTGCTGGAATATCAACTTGGAATTCCGCACATCAGCTTAACTCAATACCCATTTGATACAAATATTTTCTCGCTAGTACCGAAAGAAACTGCAAGAAGGAATCTAATTATCCCTTTAAAAAAGGATGGCAATAAGCTTTATATTGCAATGGTTGATCCGATGGATTTCATTGTGATGGATGATTTAAGACTCTCAACCGGTTTTCAAATTGAAGCAGCAATTGCTACTAAGGATGATATCTTAAAAGCGATTAATAAATACTATGATGTTGACGATGGTTTGGATGAATTGCTCGATGAATTGCCACAGACCGAGAGGGGACGGAACGATGACGTCACCGATCTTAATTCTCCTATTGTAAAGCTTGTGAATCAGATTTTGACTAATGCAGTAATCCAAAAGGCCAGTGATATCCACATTGATCCACAGGAAACGAAAATTGTTGTTCGCTACCGAATAGACGGGGTATTACGCAATGATCGGGTATTACCGCGCCATATGCAAAGTGTTTTAACAGCAAGGATTAAAATTATGTCTAACCTTGACATTACCGAGCATCGGATTCCGCAGGATGGGCGGATTAAATTAAATCTTGAATTTCATCCTATTGACCTTCGAGTCTCAACATTGCCAACTGTTTACGGGGAAAAGATTGTAATGCGACTGCTCGATATGAGTTCAGCATTAAATGATATAAATAAACTTGGATTTAATGCGCTGAATTTAAAAAGGTTTGGAGAATTAATCGAAAATCCTACAGGGATTGTGCTTATTACTGGCCCAACTGGTTCAGGTAAATCCTCTACCTTGTATGCAGCACTTAATAAGATGAACAGTGAAGAAGTCAATATCATTACGATTGAAGACCCAGTTGAATACCAACTTGAAGGTATCAACCAAATTCAAGTGAACCAAAATGTCGGAATGACCTTTGCGGCTGGATTACGATCGATTCTTCGTCAAGACCCGAATATCATCATGGTCGGAGAAATACGTGATAAGGAAACCGCAGAAGTGGCAATTCGTGCTTCGTTAACAGGTCACTTAGTTTTGAGTACCTTGCATACCAATGATTCAATTGGAACAGTAACAAGACTGATTGATATGGGTGTAGAGCCATTCATGGTGGCTTCATCACTATCAGGTGTTGTAGCGCAACGGCTTGTTAGAAAGATTTGTCGGGATTGTATGGAGATCCATGAACCATCGAAGCGGGAAATTGAGATCTTTGCAAGACGTGGAATAAAAATTGAAAAGATTCATCGTGGTAAAGGCTGTTCTTTCTGCAATATGACGGGCTATAAGGGAAGGATTGCCCTTCATGAAGTATTGGTAATTAACGAAGAAATGAAACGATGCATCATGAATAGTGAAACCTTTCAAAAGTTAAAAGAATTAGCAAAGAAAAGCAAGACGATTTTTTTAATGGATGATGGCTTACTAAAGGTAAAGCAAGGACTGACAACAACTGAAGAAGTATTACGAGTAGCAACTCTTGAATAGGAGTAGTGGAAATGAAAGATAAAATTGACCAAATACTAAGAGCTGCGATTGAATATAAGGCATCCGATGTACATTTAACCGTAGGTGTTCCACCGATTTTTCGAATTCATGGTGATTTAAGGCGGTATGGGCAGGATAAACTGCTTCCTGATGTTACGGAAGGAATGGCAAAAGCGATAATTCCAGAACATTTGTGGAATGTATTTAAGGAAAAGGGGGATCTTGACTTTTCCTATGGGGTACCAGGAATATCTCGTTTTCGTGTCAATGCTTTTCATCAGCGAAAGAGTGTTTCAATTGCATTAAGAACCGTCGCATCGAAAACTCCGACGATTGAAGAGTTGGACTTACCTGAAATTATCACAAAATTAGTTGAAAAACCGCAAGGATTAATTCTTGTGACGGGTCCTACCGGTAGCGGTAAGTCGACCACTCTTGCATCGATGATTGATTATATGAACCGAACGATGCGAAAGCACATTATTACGCTTGAAGACCCAATAGAATATCTCCATAAACATGGAAATTCTATTATTGATCAGCGCGAAGTAGGATTTGATACAAATTCCTATGCAAGTGGCTTAAAAGGTGCACTACGACAGGACCCTGATGTCATTCTTGTGGGGGAGATGCGTGACCTTGAAACAATGGGTATCGCCATTACGGCTGCAGAAACAGGGCACCTTGTTTTGGGAACGTTGCACACTTCTAGTGCGCCGACTACAATTAATAGGATTATCGACGTATTTCCGCCTGCACAGCAGACACAGATTCGGATTCAGTTAGCGTCTGTTTTAGTAGGCGTTATTTCGCAACGCTTATTTCCTACTGTCGATAAAAAGGGACGGAAAGCGGCAACAGAGATCCTCGTTAATAACCCTGCAATAGCAAACCTGATTCGAAATGAAAAAGTTCACCAAATCCAAAGTACGATGCAAACCTCCCGTGCCCAGGGAATGCACACCCTTGAAATGAGTATTCGAGAGTTGCTTGATCGAAATCTTATTCAAATGGAAGCTGCAACAAAATACCTACAAGAAAAGATGATCATGGATGCCTAGATTTAAATATTCTGGTCGTGACCGTCGTGGGGCGAAGCAGGGCACTGTTACTGCGTCATCAAGACGGGAGGCTATGGTCAAGTTAAAAGAAGAGGGCGTAAGGGTAGTTGAAATAACAGAAGTACCGGAAACCCTTATGACAATGGAACTATCGATTGGGACCCCCGTTAAACTTCAGGATTTTGTCATATATTTGAGGCAATTCGCCACCTTATTAAAAGCTGGTGTAACGATTGTAGACGCAACTGGTGTGCTTGCTGCCCAAACAGAAAGTAAAGCTTTAAAGCGTGTATTACTGGATGTGGAGCAAGAATTAAGAGAAGGAAATGCTTTTTCAGATGCTGTATCTAAGCATAACAAAGTCTTTAACTCGATGTTCGTCAATATGGTAAAAGCCGGAGAAGTAAGCGGAAATATGGACGGGACTCTGGACCGTCTAGCTGAGGATTTTGAAAAACAGCATCATACTAAGCAAAAAGTAGTTTCTGCAATAACATATCCTCTTGCAATAGGAATTCTGGCAATTTGTGCTGTTATTTTTTTACTAGTTGGAGTTGTACCGAAATTTGTAACAATGTTTGCTGACATGAATATTGAACTCCCGGCCATTACGAAATTTGTCTTAAAATGTAGTGAATTTATGCAATCATTTTGGTGGCTTGTTTTATTTTTATTTATTGCTATATACATTTTCTTTAAGTTTATGAAAAAAAATAAACAGGGTAAATATTTTTTAGATTATGCCCTTTTAAGAATGCCAATATTCGGTAAAATGATGCAAAAAGCTCAAATAGCAAGAATGATGAGGACCCTTAGTACTTTGTTTTCAAGCTCTGTTCCTATCCTGCAATCCATGACCATTGTTGAAAAGGTTGTTGAAAATGAAGTTATCTCAAGGGTAATTCGCGAGTCCCGTAGCTCTCTTGAGAAAGGAAGATCAATGACGGAACCAATGACAAAGCATTGGGCCTTTCCTCCTCTTGTTACACAAATGATTATAATTGGTGAAGGAACTGGGGCTTTAGACGCGATGTTATCGAAGATAGCCGAATTCTATGAAAAAGAAGTTGAAGCAATGACTGACAGATTAAAATCATTAATTGAGCCTATTATGATCGTCTTTTTGGCGGGTATTGTAGGGGTTATTGTCCTTTCCATTATGATGCCAATGTTCTCAATGTACGACCAAATGAGCTGATCAAACAAATTTTTACGTCAGATGACAAATATCCGAAATTTGAGACATAAAACGATAAAAATTATCTTTTCTATTGATGTCATTTATTGTATACTCATAGAGAAATATAACTAGGTTCATAGAACCAGAGGGAGCGTAAAAATGGTACAATCTTTAAAACAAAGAATGAAGGAACAAAAAGGTTTTACTCTAATTGAATTATTAGCAGTAATCGTGATTTTGGGGATTATTGCTGCAATTGCGATTCCAGCGATTGGGTCAGTTATTCAAAAGTCTAATGAAAACGCGGTTAAATCTGATGCAATTGGAATATTAAACGCAGCTAAGACTTATGTTGCAAGTAGTGGAGTTCCAAGTTCCAACCAGATTTCAGCTGTTGATCTTAAACCATATATTGATAAGTCTAAGATTGAGGAGCAAGATGGATCATATACAGTTGGCATAACTGTAGACGCTTCTACTGGTAGAGCAACATATACACTTACAACATCTAAGGCTATCGATGCAGGTAGTGCAAAGTTAACATTTACTGATGCTTCGATTGACATTATAAATAACGATAAATCTGGAACTGGTGATAGAACAATCCAACCTTAACACCATAAAATCTAAAAGACGGGGATAGACCTTGATTTACCTACTTATTTTTATATACGGAATTATTTTTGGTTCTTTCTTTAATGTAGTCGGCCTAAGGGTTCCATTAAAACAATCAATCGTTGCACCTAGATCTGCATGTCCGACTTGTGGGCACCAATTAAAAGCATATGAACTAATACCAGTAATTTCATATTGGATACAAGGTGGGAAATGCCGCGGCTGTCAGTCGCGGATTTCTCCTATCTATCCAACTTTTGAACTATTAACAGGAATTCTATTTGCAGCAGCACCATACTTGGTAGGATGGTCATGGGAATTATTGATTGCCTTAACACTTATTTCTCTGTTCATGATAATCATTGTTTCAGATATTCACTATATGATCATCCCTGATAAAATTTTACTTTGGTTTGCAGGGATTTTTTTATTGGAAAGAATTTTTGTACCGTTAACCCCCTGGTGGGACAGCATCTCAGGTATGGTTACAGGATTTCTACTGCTCCTCATCATTGCTCTTGTAAGTAAAGGCGGTATGGGGTTTGGAGATGTGAAGCTATACGCACTGCTTGGTTTTGTCCTAGGTATTAAACTAGTACTATTGTCCTTCTTTTTATCGACATTATATGGTGCAGTGATTGGCGGACTTGCATTAATCTTTAAAATCGTAAAAAGACGCCAACCAATTCCGTTTGGCCCCTTTATTGCAGCTGGTACGTTGACTGCATATTTTTGGGGAACCGATTTAATTAACATATATTTTCAATTTCTTAATCAAGGATTTTAAATAAGGGGTTTTCAAAATGGCTTTTTCCGTTTTCACACCCAAAAATCGAATCATTAATCTGGTATTGAATGACCATTCGGTTCGCCTTGTTGAATTAAAGCAAGCGAATCCGCCTACTGTACAGAGATGGAATGAACGCTTCTTACCACCTGGACTCATTAGTGATGGGAAGATTGCTGATGTTGAATCCTTATCTGGCATTCTTGAAGAATGTATTGAAGAATGGAAAATTCAGCGTCGATCCATCCGCTTTATCGTTCCAGATCAGTTGGTGATTATCCGTAAGGTCTCAATTCCAGCAGAAATTCAGGATGATGAACTGAAGGGATATCTATATCTAGAGCTTGGTTCAAGTATTCACCTGCCATTTGAAGAACCGGTTTTTGATTATTACCTATTAGAGGACAATGGTAAGACAAAGGAATTATTATTATTTGCTGCACCCGAACAGCATGTTACTGAATATGCCGATTTATTTTCACAACTTAAGTTAAACCCATTGGCAGCGGATATTTCACCGCTTGCCTTATATCGTTTATACCATACGCTTGAAATGAACAGACCTAACGAAGTTCTATTTACAATTCAGTTTGATTTGACAAGTGTAAATTTGTGTATTTTTGAAGAAACGGTCCCGCTTGTGATGCGTCAGTTTCCATTGCCTTTTAATTTGGAACAATGGGAAATCAAGCGTAATGCGTTAGGTATAATGGACTATAAATTCATTGGTGAATCAGAAGAACTAGCGATACAGATTGAAGATATCTTTAGAGAAATCAATATGCTCCATGATTTTTACCGTTATTCCCTTAGTAATGATAAGCAGGATGTTACCAAGTTTTTATTAAATGGAGATCATCCTATGCTTACGGCAATCTATGATGAAATGGTCGAAAGATTTGAAATGCCGATCGACCGAATTTCACTAGAAAATGATCCAAAAGGAAAAACCGAAAGCGTACCAGAAAATCTTTTATTAACTCTAGGGCTCGCTTTAAAAGAGGTGAAATAATGCTAGTAGAAATTAACCTGCTTCCTAAGAAAGAACCTAAAAAGATTAACTTGATCATTGCTCTTGGCAGTGGACTAGCATTATT
Organism: Neobacillus cucumis; assembly: GCF_016107705.1. The sequence goes on along the minus strand of NZ_JAEHGC010000001.1, from coordinate 752,751 downwards.
TTTGCTTATTGGCGGTATCTATCTTTGGCAAATCAAATCAACAAAAAGCGATGTTGCAGAGGTTGACAGACAAATTTCGATGACACAGAAAATTGCTGAACAACAACAGCAAAAATCGGATTCAGCCCAATCTATTAATTCGGTTAGCCAATTGAAAGGTGCAATCGAGTGGGCGAACAGCTATCCAATCCATACGATTCCTGTCATGAAACATTTGACTTCACTATTACCGGAGCGAGGTTTTATTCAATCGTTTAGTTATACAGAAGCAGGAACGGTTTCGCTTACTGTACAATTTGATAGTGCTAGAGAAGCTGCCTATTTCTTGGACAGCCTTAATGAATCCAAATGGTTCGAGGAAGCCAGTTTGAATTCATTATCAACTACTGAAACTAATACAGCTGATACCGCAGCTGTTTCAAATAATCAAACAAACACAACTAGTGCTGGTACAAGTACTAATGATCAGAACACAACAAGTAATAGCTCTGACTCTAATAATCAAAAAAAATCAACCAGTACTAAGTCAAATGATACCAGCCAGAGTAATAATTCAGTTACGGCAGCTAATAATTCGTCACAACCAACAACAAATTCAAATGATTCGAATAGTAAGGCTACAAATCAAACAGGTAATACAACAAGTTCAGCATCTACAAATAGTTCAAGTAGTACTTTAAATTCAACGAATAATAAAAAAGTCAAAAAGTATTTACCTCGCTATACAGGACAATTTGAAATCAAATTAAATAAAGATAATATCAAAGAAATTCTTAATAAGGGTAAAAAGGATAAGGAAGGGGTGACTGGTTCATGAAACTATCATTCCTAAAAAAACGTAAATTTCTTGCTCTAATCGGCATACTTTTACTAGTTTTACTTATCGTTATTGCCCAATTTAGTTTATTAACACCATTAAAATCGGATTTAACAATGAAACAGCAGCAATTGCAATCAGAGCAAAAGCTGTTAGATATCGCTAGTCAAAAGACGGAGGAAGCTGCGGCAAATGTTGCAGATGATACAAGGGAACTACAAAAAAAGATCCCTGTAAAGCCGCTCCAAGACCAGTTCATCTTGGATTTAGAAAAGGCTGAAACCGTTTCTAATAGTGAAATAAAATCCTACGGTTTTTCAAAGGATGCAGATGTTAGCACAGGAACAGATCAAGCAAACACTGGAAATACGACAGCGGGAAATACTAACTCAACTCAAAGTACAACAGCAAGTGCAAGTGGAACGGACCAAGCAGCAGCCAATCAAAACACATCAACTCAGCAGGCTGCTCCAGCAGTACCAAGCGGAATGAAGAAGCTAACCGTTTCATTGAGTGTAGAATCACCTAGCTACGAAGACTTTGAAAAATTTATTCAAACATTAGAGTCATTAAAACGAATCGTTGTCGTTGAAACGATTAACTATTCTGGGGGCCAGGAGATTACTTCACTCACTGAAGATGAAAAACCATTAACGTTTTCGCTTACGGTTTCAACCTATTACATGCCCGGCCTAGCTGACTTAGCATCACAAGTGCCAAAACTTGATGCACCGGCACCTGCGCACAAGGACAATCCATTAAGTACATTTGCAGATACTACCGAAAAGGCTAATTAAAAACTGAAAAATTTGACGAAAGTCTACGATAACAAGACGACAAAAGTCTTGTTATTTTTTTTTGTCAATATGATAGGATGGAACAAATTAGCAGTTTGGTAGAGAGAGGTGTACAAAAAGTGGACAACCCCAATAAAAATGGCCGGACCATCACAATTAAATTAAATGGTGAACCACATACGTTTCAGGAAGAGATAAAAGAAGAGGAAAAAATAGAAACAAGGCAGCTGCCGCCTGAAGTAATAGATGTAGAATCTAATCAGGAAGAAAAGGATGTTTTTTTGGAAACAGCTGCTGCCCAAGAGTCAATGGATGAAAGTTTCGATTGGATTATCCCTGAAACTGCTGAGCATGAAATAGAGGAATACAAAATTGTTCATCACCAAAAAAACAAGAAAAGCACATTACCTAAGATTGCATCCTTTACTACCAACACCAAAAATAAAGATGGAAAGGGATTCCAATCCATCATTATTTCAGCCGTATTCGCGATCATCCTTGGCACCGGTTTTGGTTTTCTTATGCTTAAGCTTGTCCTTACTGAACATAGTAATAAGCCAGCAACTGAGCAAGTCCTAACAGAAGAGCAAGGCCAAAAAGCCGAAACACCTGCAGAAACAGGTGCAACAGCTTCAGTAAAGCCACTTACCACCTTTGTTATTCAGGGCGGTGTTTTTTCTTCAAAGGATGGGGCTCAAGCAACTGCCGATCAGTTAGCGGAAAAAGAAGTACCTGCACAGTCAGTTGAAATTGACGGCAAACAGTATTTATTTTTAGGAGTGGCAAGTACGATTGATGATGCTAAAAAGCTTGGGAGTAAATATAAAGATGCTGGAATAGCGGATGTATGGGCTAAATCGCTCTCAGTTGATCAAAAGGATATCAATGGAGTAAATGCTGCTGATAAAACATTCCTCGACACAGCAGGTGCCCTCTACCAGGACCTTACTGAAGTAACAGCAGTTGCCCTATTATCAGAAAGTATTCCAGAGGAATCGTTCAAAACCGTATCCGCATTAATTGCAAAAACAGATAGTACGGCATTGAAAAATACAAAGGTAAAAAGCCTACAAAATTTTCTAGCTACAGCTGCCGAAAAAGTAGCGAACTATCAAAAAAACAAGGATCAGAATAATCTTATAGAAGCCCAACAAAATCTACTAAATTTTCTTTCCTTATATTATACGCTGTAATCAAATTTCGACATTGCTAACACAAATCGCTATTTTCCGGGAAATGAAAACAGTAAAAAAGCCTGTTCAAAAAAATGGACAGGCTTTTCGTCATGAACATAAATTTAATTGTATAATTTGACAATTTTCTTCAAATTTTAACGATATATAAATTGTTTGCTCAAGCATAATCTGATACGATTGATTTGTATCTCCCTATAATGAAAAAAGCAAAAAGGTAAGGTGATGAAATGCAGAACCTCATTTTAGCCTCTTCTTCTCCACGGCGAAAAGAACTTCTAGAAAACCTCCGCCTATCTTTCGCAATTTCAAGCAGCGATGTTGATGAAAGCTTTGAACCACATCTTTCACCAAAGGAAGTCGTGATGGAGCTTGCCAGCCGCAAAGCCCAGGTCGTTTTTCAAGAGAACCCTGATGCTTTTGTGATTGGGGCTGATACCATTGTGGTTGCGAATGGCCAAATCTTAGGAAAGCCAGCGAATGAAGCAGAAGCTAGCAGTATGTTAAGAAAACTTTCAGGAACACAGCATGAAGTATACACAGGTGTTGCCATCATTTCTTCAGAAAGCTCAACCGAATTTTACGAAAAAACGGAAGTTTGGTTTTGGGAGTTAACGGATGAGGAAATTAACTTTTATGTGCAAAGTGGGGAACCGCTTGATAAAGCAGGTGGATATGGCATCCAAGGACTAGGGAGCATGCTTGTCAAAAAAATAAATGGAGATTATTTTGCGGTTGTCGGCCTGCCGGTTGCACGAACGGTTCGGGAATTAAAACGGCTAGGCTATCCATTGCCGTATTAAGTGTTCATTAACTCCCAATTAAAAGGGAGGAAAAATAGTGTCCACTAATTCATTAATGATTCGGGATTTCCCTCAAGATGAACGTCCAAGAGAACGGTTTATTCAACATGGTCCACAAAGCTTGTCCAATCATGAGCTCATCGCCATTTTACTAAGAACGGGTACAAAGGATGAATCCGTCCTTCAATTATCTAATCGCCTCTTAACCCATTTTGAAGGATTACGTTTGCTGAAATCGGCCACCTTGGAAGAAATTACTGAAATAAAAGGGATTGGTTCAGCAAAAGCGATTCAAATTCTTGCTGCTGTTGAAATTGGCAGAAGGATTGCCAATCTAAATTACAATGATCGCTATGTCATTCGCTCTCCAGAGGACGGGGCCAATTTTGTCATGAATGACATGCGCTTTTTGTCGCAGGAGCACTTTGTCTGCTTGTATTTAAACACTAAAAATCAGGTGCTCCATAAACAAACGATTTTTATCGGTAGCTTGAATGCTTCGATTGTACACCCTCGGGAGGTGTTCCGCGAAGCATTAAAACGCTCGGCCGCTTCGATTATAGCTCTGCATAATCATCCCAGTGGGGACCCCTCGCCGAGCCGTGAGGACATTGAAGTAACCAAGCGTTTAGTTGAGTGTGGAAAAATGATTGGCATTGAAGTTTTGGACCATTTGATCATTGGCGAAAACAAATTTGTTTCACTCAAAGAAAAAGGTTATTTATAACACTATGTTTTTATTTGACTGTAGGATATAATATTGGTTATGATTTTTTAGGACTGTTTTGGAATATGACGGTTATTTAGAAACAAAAAAATTCAATTAAATGGTAAACACTTTACCTTTAAGAATATTTGCATTTTCGTATCAGAAAGGGAGATACAACGTATGTTTGGAATTGGTTCAAGAGACCTAGGAATTGATTTAGGTACTGCAAATACACTTGTATTTGTAAAAGGAAAAGGAATTGTTTTACGAGAGCCATCCGTAGTGGCTTTACAAACCGATACAAAATCGATTATTGCTGTCGGAAATGACGCAAAGAATATGATTGGTCGTACACCGGGAAATGTTGTTGCCCTAAGGCCAATGAAGGACGGTGTCATCGCCGATTTTGAAACGACTGCCAAAATGATGAAGCATTATATCAGCCAGGCACAGAAGAACAAGGGTGTTTTTGCAGGTAAGCCATATGTCATGGTTTGTGTACCATCAGGAATTACTGCAGTTGAAGAAAGAGCGGTAATTGATGCAACACGTCAAGCTGGGGCGAAAGATGCATATACAATTGAAGAACCATTTGCAGCTGCGATTGGGGCAAATCTCCCGGTTTGGGAACCAACAGGAAGCATGGTAGTGGATATTGGCGGCGGAACTACAGAGGTCGCAATTATTTCCCTTGGTGGTATCGTAACGAGTCAATCCATCCGTACTGCCGGCAATGATATGGACGACTCGATTATTTCGTTTATTCGTAAGAATTACAATCTAATGATTGGGGATCGTACTGCCGAAACCATCAAAATGGAAATTGGTTCCGCTGGTGATCTGGATGGAATTGAAAATATGGAAATCCGCGGCCGTGACTTATTAACTGGACTTCCAAAAACCATTGAAATAACCGCCAAAGAAATTGCGGTTGCCTTAAAAGACACCGTATTTGCCATCGTTGACGCGGTGAAAAATACGCTCGAAAAAACTCCGCCGGAACTTGCGGCAGATATTATGGATCGCGGCATCGTGTTAACAGGCGGTGGTGCACTGCTTCGAAATTTGGACAAAGTGATTAGTGAAGAAACAAAAATGCCGGTTCTTATCGCTGAAAACCCGCTTGACTGTGTGGCAATCGGAACAGGTAAAGCATTAGATCAAATTCACATATTTAAAAATAAAGCGAAAGACTCACGATAAAAGCGGAGGCGCCTTGCTCAGGGGCGACAAGCATAAGACAAGCCGGCGAGAAGGTTGTTTTTTGACCTTCTTGACGGATTGGCTTATGACCTAGAGCCCCTAGGCGCTGGAGCTAGATAGTTGTCAAGTTCATAAACAAAAAATTTTTTATCTATTAAAATATAGAGGTGTATAAATCATGCCACAGTTCTTTTTGAATAAACGACTGATTGTTTTGCTTCTCAGCATTATTATTCTCGTGGCATTGATTGGGTTTTCTTTGAGGGAGAGGAGTAAACTTACCTGGCCGGAGCAGTTTGTTAAAGACTCGGTCGGCTGGGTTCAATCCCTGGTTTCAAAGCCTGCGTATGCTGTTGCAGGCTTTTTTGAAAATCTCAAGGATTTAGAAAATACATATCAAGAAAATAAGGAATTAAAATCACGTGTCGAAGAGATTGTCAGTCTTGAATCACAGGTTCAAGATTTGAAAAAAGACAACGAAGATTTACGAAACGTTCTTGGTGAGAAAAAAACTCTGAGAGATTTTAAACCGCTGCCAGCTACCGTTATTGGCAGAAACCCTGATCGCTGGCATGAAATGATTATCATCGACAAAGGTAAAATCAATGGAATCAAGCAAAATATGGCGGTTGTTACCGCAAACGGACTAATTGGAAAAGTAAAAAACGTCAATCAATTTAGTTCGACTGTTCAATTATTAAGTGCTATGGATCCGAAGAACCGGATATCAGCTGTCGTTCAAGGGCAAAAAAATTCGTTTGGATTTGTTGAAGGCTTTGACAGCGAGAAAAAATTACTTCAAGTAAAAACCATTCCCTCAGGGGCGAAAATTAAGAAAGGACAAACCGTTGTCACCTCAGGTCTTGGCGGTGTGTTCCCAAAAGATTTGCCAATTGGGAAGGTAGTGGAAGTGAAACCGGACCAATATGGTCTGAATCAAACAGCATTAGTAAAACCTGGCGCGGATTTTTATGATATTCAAAATGTTTTGGTTATCACGAGAACGATGACTTCGCCTGATGTAGGACTGGTTGATAGTAAGGGGTTGGGATTGTGAAAAAATTCCTTCTTCCTCTTTTATTTTTGTTTTTATTTATATTAGAAAGTCTTTTTGTGCAATTAGTTCCTGCAGATCTTTTTGGCTCCCATAAAATGTGGGTTCCGCATTTTTTATTTTCTGCCGTTCTTTTTCTAACTATTTATGGCGGCAGAAAGTACGGCATTATTTACGGTGCTGTTTTTGGGCTGTTATTTGATATTGTTTATACGGAAATCCTGGGAATAAATCTTTTTCTATATCCTTTTGTAGCCTATATCGTTGCAAAAATTATGCATGTATTGCAAAACAATATTATTGTTGCATTTATCGTTTCTCTTTTCGGAATTGGGCTATTAGAGATTGGTGTGTACGAAATGGATTCCTTAATTCATGTGACACAGCTTAGTTTTATGAGCTTTGTCGAAATGCGTATTTACCCAACCTTACTTTTTAATGCAATCTTTATACTTCTGGCCGGCTATCCCTTCAGAAAATATTTTGAAAAATATTCTCAAGTATTGCGGGACGAATAATGAATTAAAAAAGAGGAGAATAGACAGGGCGTGTCGAATTTATATATTGCGTGTACTCTGACTCATTTAAATGCATGATTTTCATGCATTTTTTGAATCCTGTGGGGTTTGTGTTTGATCGACGGCGCAGCCCTTTTCTTTAAACTTGAGGTGAAAATTCTCCATGAAAAAACGTCAAAATGTAACGATAAAAGGAACAAAGGAAGGCTTGGTCCTTCAATTGGATGACTGCTGTTCCTATGAGGAACTTAAAAAAGAATTGGATGAAAAGCTTTCTACTAACCTAAGAACCGAGGAAGACAGCCATTTCCTTGCGGTAAAGGTGAATGTAGGAAACCGATTTTTAAGTGATGATCAAAGGGAAGAACTTAAAAACCTAATTCGGCAGAAAAAGAATTTGGTTGTTGATGATATTGAATCAAATGTAATCACGAAAGAGGAAGCCAAACGGTTAAAGTCTGTAGATGAAGTCGTAACGGTTTCAAGAATCATCCGTTCAGGCCAAGTATTAGAGGTTCCGGGGGATTTATTGTTGATCGGTGACGTAAACCCTGGAGGAACGGTTATGGCCGGTGGTAATATTTTTATCATGGGAACATTAAAAGGAATTGCCCATGCAGGCTGTACAGGAAACGACGAAGCGATTATTGCTGCATCCAATATGAAGCCAACACAGTTAAGGATTAGCGATTGCTTAAATCGAGCACCCGACATCGTCCAAGAAAAAGAAAAACATGAAATGGAATGTGCCTACATAGATGAGGACCGAAAAATCAGCGTAGATAGATTACAAGCTTTAATACATTTAAGACCTAATTTAACTAGATTAGAAGGGGGACAATAAAGTGGGAGAAGCTATAGTAATTACATCTGGTAAGGGTGGCGTCGGCAAAACAACGACTTCTGCTAATATTGGGACGTCTCTGGCCCTTCAAGGAAAAAAGGTTTGCTTAGTGGATACAGATATTGGTCTTCGTAATTTGGATGTTGTAATGGGACTTGAGAATCGTATTATCTATGACCTTGTTGATGTCATTGAGAAAAGATGTAAAATTCATCAAGCATTGGTTAAGGACAAACGCTTTGATGATTTATTGTATTTGTTGCCTGCCGCTCAGACTGTTGATAAAACTGCGGTGAAACCGGAGCAAATGAAAGAGTTAATTACCCAACTAAAACAAGACTATGATTATATTATTATCGATTGCCCGGCTGGTATTGAGCAGGGTTTTCAGAATGCTGTTGCCGGGGCTGATAAAGCGATTGTGATTACTACCCCAGAGGCTTCTGCTATTCGCGATGCGGACCGAGTGATAGGTCTTCTTGAAAAGGAACAACATATGGAGCCGCCGAAATTAGTGATTAACCGGATTCGCAACCAAATGATGAAAAACGGCGATATGCTGGATGTCGATGAAATCACCCAGCATTTGTCGATTGAGCTTTTTGGGATTGTGGCGGATGATGAGGAAGTTATTCGTGCGAGTAACCATGGGGAACCGATTGCAATGGACCCAAACAGTAAAGCATCGCTCGCTTATCGGAATATTGCCAGAAGAATTCTTGGCGAATCCATTCCTCTCCAGTCCTTAGAAGAACCGAATAAAGGTATGTTTACAAAGCTTAAAAGGTTTTTCGGTGTGAGATAATTTATAAATTTGTAAGTCTGTTCACAGGGTGTGGACAGGCTTTTTTAATGTGGGTGTTTTCTTTCCACTTTTATTAAATTACTTTCTAGTTTAGGTAAAATACTTTCCGCTTTTGTAGAAATACTTTCCACCACCCTTTTTAAACTCTGAAAGTTAGCTAAAGATCCCCAAATAAGGTAACTTTTATCACTAATCTAGATAAATATGACCATTTTTTCAGGAATTCTATGTCTAGGGTCCTATTTTAAATGATATCTCAAGATTTACTTTCCACTTTTATTAAATTACTTTCCAGTTTAGGTAAAATACTTTCCACTTTTGTAGAAATACTTTCCACAACCTTTTTTAAACTCTGCAAGTTAGCTAAAGACCCCTAAATGAGGTAACTTTTATCACTAATCTAGAAAAAATATGAACGTTTTTTCAGGAATTCTATGTCTAGGATCCTACTCTAAAAGATATCTCAAGATTTACTTTCCACTTTTATTAAATTACTTTCCAGTTTAGGTAAAATACTTTCCAAATTTGCGGAAATACTTTCCACCACCATCCACATGTCTAGATAACAAACCAAGGATTTTTTTGAAGAGTCATACTCCTTAAATCTCTTTCATAAACTTGTACAAAAAGTGGGAAAAGGGTTGATGGATATGGCGCGGTCGACACCGGATGAAATACGCAAAAGAATCAATAAACGGAAAAAAGAACTAGGCATGCAAGAAAAAAATCCAGACCGCCAGCTGGCTTGGCCTGGGGAAGAAGAAAAGTACGGGTTCAATCATGTATCTTCCTATGGAAGTGGACCTGATGACGAAGGGCACCCGCTGTTTCGCATGGAAGTATTTATTTTTAAAATACTCGCTTCAGTGTGTCTTTTTTTAGTAGTAGCAATTTTATTTCGAAACCAGACTGCAACATTTAACCAAGCCCGGGATGTAGTCCGAACCACAATGGACAAGGAGTTTAAGTTTGCCGTAGTATCCCAGTGGTATGAAGAAAAGTTTGGCAAACCGCTTGCTTTGCTGCCTTTCAATGAACCGAAAAAAGAAAAGCAAACGGAAACAGAAACAGCAGAAAAGCCTGCTATGCCTGCAACCGGAAAAGTTCTAGAAAACTTTGAGAAAAACGGCCAGGGAATTATGATTGAAACAGCAAACGGAGCTTCTGTCAGAGCAATGAATGGGGGAACTGTTACCTTTTCAGGTGTGAAGGATGGCATCGGAAAGACCGTCATTATCCAGCACTCCGATGGTACAGAAACCTGGTATGGGAACCTAGCGGATATTCAAGTCAAACTTTATGATTATGTGGAAAAAAGAAAAGTGGTCGGAACGGTTTCATCGAGTGAAGAGAAATCCAAGGGTAAGTACTATTTTGCCATCAAAAAAGGGGATGATTTTATCGACCCGGTCCAGGTGATCCGCTTTGAGTAGAGTGAGAGATTTACTTCAACAGGTTTATATTCATCCGCTGTTATGGATTGTCGTCGCACTTTCTGTTGCAACAGCACATTTCCGAGAGGTTTGTCTCTTGTTAGGAATTATTTTTATACATGAAATGGGGCATGCGGCTGCAGCTTCATTTTTTTCATGGAGAATAAAAAAAATAACTCTCCTGCCGTTTGGCGGGGTCGCTGAAATGGATGAACATGGCAATCGTCCATTAAGGGAAGAGGCCATTGTCGTCCTTGCAGGCCCTTTGCAGCATGTTTGGATGGTCGGCCTTGGCTTTTTGCTTTATTCCTTTTCCTTGGTCCCAGCGGATTTATTTTATTTATTTTTTCAATACAATTTAATGATTTTCATCTTTAATCTTTTTCCGGTATGGCCGCTTGATGGCGGTAAGTTAGTCTTTTTATTGATGTCACTCAAAAAGTCGTTTCCATTCGCACACCGAGTGACATTGCAGATTTCCTTTTTCAGTCTCACCATTTTCTCGTTGCTGATTCTTTTTACCGCTCCGTATCATCTCAATGTCTGGGTGGTTATCGCGTTTCTGTATTTCTCGCTTTACCACGAGTGGAAGCAGCGTCGCTTTATTTTCATGCGCTTTTTGCTTGAACGCTATTACGGCAAGAAAAGTGATCTGCACTCATTAAAACCGATTCAAGCGAATGAACATGATTTGTTAATTCATGTCCTTGAAAAATTTCAACGCGGATGCAAGCATCCAATTATTGTTGAGGGGAACGGCTTGGAGAAAGGAATGTTAGATGAAAATGAGCTGTTGCATGCTTATTTCACAGAAAAACGCTTAACCGACAAAGTCAGTGATTTGTTGTTTATGTTTTGAGAAGCGGGTATGGGGCCATTCCGCTAGTAAAATGCGGTTTAGCGCCAGTTAGATCAGGCTGCGCTAATAAGCGTAGTCCATCCGACAGTAAAAGCAGCTTATCCGCCAGTTGGCGTAGTCTATACGATAGTAAGAGAAACTTATCCGCCAGTTGGCGTAGTCTATACGATAGTAAGAGAAACTTATCCGCCAGTTGGCGTAGATTATCCGTCAGTTGGCTCTCCTCCTCCAAAAAAGGTATAATAAATGCATCATATATAAAGTGGGGCCGCCCGATTGGATCAATTAGTCATCAATTATCAGTCAAGAGAAAAAAGATTTGCTTTCATCCGAAATCATAAGGTTGAAAAAATGGTTTTTGACCGGCCAGAGCAGCGTTCTTTGGTCGGTAATATTTATTATGGGACTGTTTCAAAGGTACTCCCCGGAATGAATGCCGTATTTGTCGACATAGGCGAAGAAAAACACGCCTATTTGCACCGGGACCTGCTGCCTTCCTATGTTTTATCATTAGAAAAAATAAAAGAAAAAAAGGGCATCTCCACATTTGTTCATCAAGGCGAAAAGCTGCTCGTACAGGTGAACAAAGATGCGACAGGAACGAAAGGGATGCGGGTAACAGGGATTATTGAAATCCAGGGAAATCACCTCATCTACATGCCGCAAGGCCGCTATGTGGCGGTATCGAAAAAAATTGCCGATGATCACGAGAAAGCTAGACTCCGCCGGATTGGCCATCAGCTAAAAACAGCGGACGAGGGAGTTATTTATCGCACCTCAAGTGTATTTGCACCAGAAGAGGAAATACATCAAGAACTTGAACAACTAAGAGTTCAACATCTTGAACTAATAAAGCAGGCTGAAACCTTAAAAAAGCCCGGGTTAATTTTTCAAAAAGATACGTTCGTTGAAATGCTAATTGAAATGATGGCAAGTATGGATAACGGCGAAGTCATCGTAGATGATCTGCTATTAAAAAGAATATTAGAAGAACACAAACAATCCACCACGGTGAGCTATTACGGCGGGAAGGAAAATATTTTCGCGGTGAACCGAGTTGAGCATGAAATCGATAAAGCGCTCAAACGGGTCGTTTGGCTCGAAAATGGTTCCTATCTTATTTTCGATGAAACGGAAGCATTAACGATTATTGATGTGAATACCGGAAAGTTCTCCGGAAAAAGCGACTATCAGGAAACCGTCTTAAAAACAAACCTCTTGGCAGCAAAGGAAATTTGCCGGCAGCTGCGCCTTCGTGACATTGGCGGCATTGTCCTGATTGATTTTATTGATATGCATCGCGAGCAGGACAAGCAGTCGGTACTGGAGGTTTTTGAAAAAAATAAAGATGAGAACCGTATTAAATTGATTGGCTATACGCCACTTGGCATTTTGCAGCTGACACGAAAGAAAACAAAGGTTTCCTTGTCAGAAGCGTTAACGGTTAAATGTCCCGTTTGTGAGGGAACGGGCAGGATTTTAAGCCCGGAAACGGTAGCCTTTCGGCTCGAGAGGGAGTTAGTCGAGCACAGGAACGGGGATTTTGAAGCCGTGCTGGTTGAAACGACAAAAGAGGTAAAAGAGGTAATGACCGGTCATCTTGAATTTTTAGAAGAATCTCTTCACTTTAAGGTTTATTTTTCCGTGAAGCCAAATCCAAGCCATTATTATCTTTTAAAACAATTTGGTGAAGAAAGTGAGATGGCCCAAAAAGCTGGCGATTTCTATTGACACTTTCGTTTAAAATATGTTAGTATTTTAATGTTATGTTTGTAGCACCCGTGCTACAACCGCACAGAACAGGTAGTAAGTTTTATGCCAAGCATAAACGCCTGTGTATGGCGAGTCTGAGTTTATAAGGAGGTGCAGTTCATGTACGCAATTATTGAAACTGGCGGTAAGCAATTGAAAGTTGAAGAAGGCCAAGCAATCTACATTGAGAAATTAGATGCAGAAGCAGGCGAAACAGTTACTTTTGACAAGGTTCTTTTCGTTGGCGGTGAAAATGTAAAAGTAGGAAGCCCTGTTGTTGCAGGCGCTACTGTTACAGCTAAAGTTGAAAAACAAGGCCGTGCGAAGAAAATCATCGTTTTCAAGTACAAAGCGAAGAAAAACAACCGTAAGAAGCAAGGTCATCGTCAACCTTACACTAAAGTAGTCATCGAGAAAATCAACGCGTAAGGTGTTGAAATATAGATGATTGGAATTACGATTGATCGTAATCATTCCGGTGAAATTCAATCCTTCGAAATAAGCGGACATGCTTTTTTTGCCGACCGCGGCAAGGATATTGTCTGTGCAGGCGCATCTGCCGTTTCGGTTGGAGCAATCAATGCTGTTCATGCCATTACAGGTGTGACACCAGTGATTGAACAGGGAGATGGTTTTCTCCGCTGTGTCATTCCTGATCATTTATCAGCTGACATACATGAGAAAATCCAGATTCTTCTCGAAGGTATGGTCGTTTCATTACGAACGATTGAAGAAGAGTACGGAACGCACATAAAAATTACCTTCAAAAAGCAGGAGGTGGAATAAATGTTATTAAAATTAGATCTTCAGTTGTTTGCATCTAAAAAGGGAGTAGGTTCTACAAAGAACGGACGTGACTCTATCGCAAAGCGCCTTGGTGCTAAGCGTGCAGACGGTCAATTCGTAACTGGTGGTTCAATCCTTTACCGTCAACGCGGTACAAAGATTTACCCAGGTGAAAACGTAGGCCGCGGCGGAGACGACACTCTTTTTGCAAAAATCGACGGCGTTGTAAAATTCGAACGTTTAGGTCGTGACCGCAAGAAAGTGAGCGTTTATCCAGTAGCTCAAGAAGCTTAAGCTTTTAATAAAACTCTAACCGGTTGGTTAGAGTTTTATTTTTGCAGGTATGAGAAAAATTGCCAATTGGAATGATGGGAAATCATCCGAAACTCCATAAGTACTTCTTCATAAAAGCCGCTTTTTTTCCTCATTTGGACATAATTCGCAAAAAAACGCTTACTCATGGTTGCTTTTTTGATATACTATCAGAAAACGGTTATCGGACAATTAATGTGGGAGTGCAGGGAATGAAGGATCTAGATATTGTTGAAGTGCTTCGGCATTCGCGGCACGATTGGTTAAATCGGCTGCAATTGATAAAAGGAAATTTGGATTTAAATAAAATTGATCGGGCTAAAGAAATCATCGATGAGATTGTCATTGACACGCAGCAGGAATCAAAGCTCTCCAATTTACAGATGCCGATGTTTGCTTCATTGCTTTTAAAATCCAATTGGGATCAACACCATTTTCAGCTAGAATTCGAGGTTCTTTCCGATGGGGATTTTATAAAAACAGATGATTTATTATTAACAAATTGGACAAAGTCCTTATTTTTACATTTAAATCAAGCAATTGAAGTTTTTGGTGAAAACCATTTATCGATTACCATTGACCCGCAAATTGATGGTGCTCGTTTCTTTTTCGATTTTAGCGGGATAATAATAAAAAGTGAACTGATTGAACAATTCCTTTCTGAATCCCAAGGACCTGAACTGGTTCATGAGGTAAAGGAATTCTCTGAAAACGAACTCGCATTAGAAGTTTTTATGCCTTTTTTAAAAAGAGGATAGGCTTCGCGATTCTCGTCGGTAGATCAGTTTGTTAAATGCAGACGGGAGGTCTACAACAAAATGTTTGTCGATCAAGTGAAAGTATATGTTAAGGGTGGAGATGGCGGCAATGGAATGGTCGCTTTCCGCCGTGAAAAATATGTTCCAAATGGCGGTCCTGCAGGCGGGGACGGCGGAAAGGGTGCAAACGTCGTATTTGTCGTTGAAGAAGGTTTGCGCACCTTAATGGATTTCCGCTACCAGCGTCATTTTAAGGCACCGCGCGGGGAGCATGGCATGTCAAAAAGCATGCATGGAAGAAATGCAAAGGATATGGTTGTCAAGGTACCTCCGGGAACGGTTGTGACCGATGCAGAAACAAAGGAAGTCATTGCTGACCTTGTTGAACATGGACAACGTGCTGTTATTGCTAAAGGCGGCCGTGGCGGCAGGGGAAATAACCGTTTCGCCACACCGGCCAATCCGGCTCCGGAAATTGCTGAGAACGGTGAGCCTGGCCAGGAGCGCGATGTAATCCTTGAATTAAAATTGCTCGCTGATGTTGGGCTTGTTGGGTTCCCAAGTGTTGGGAAATCCACTTTATTATCGGTTGTTTCAGCGGCTCGACCGAAAATTGCCGAATATCATTTTACGACGATTGTTCCTAACCTTGGCATGGTGGAAACGGAAGATAACCGAAGTTTCGTCATGGCTGATTTACCTGGATTGATTGAAGGGGCCCATGAAGGTGTAGGCCTTGGCCATCAATTTTTACGGCATATCGAAAGGACCCGTGTCATTGTCCATGTCATTGATATGGCAGCGACAGAAGGCAGAGATCCGTACGAGGATTATTTGACAATTAATAAGGAATTAAAAGAATATAATCTAAGGCTGACCGAGCGTCCGCAAATTATTGTTGCGAATAAGATAGACATGCCGGATGCGGAAGAAAATCTGCAAAAGTTTAAAGAGCGCTTGGAAGATGATTATCCAATTTTTGCAATTTCTGCTTTAACGAGAAAAGGGCTGCGCGATTTGTTATTTGCGATTGCCGATAAATTGGAGGAGACACCGGAATTCCCTCTTGAGCATGAAGAGGAACAAACAGGTGTACATCGTGTCCTATATAAACATGAGAAGGATCCTGATCACTTTAAAATTACGAGAGAGCCAGATGGTTCATTTGTAGTTTCCGGTGAAAAGGTGGAAAGGCTGTTTAAGATGACAGACTTTTCTCGTGAAGAATCTGTCCGCCGTTTTTCGCGGCAGCTTCGAGGTCTTGGGGTGGATGATGCCTTAAGGCAAAGAGGAGCAAAAGATGGGGATATCGTAAAATTGCTGGAGTTTGAATTTGAATTTATAGAGTAGCCTTCCTTGGTGGTTGGAGGTATAGAGATGAAAAAGAATAGAGCAGAGAAAAAATTCTATTTAGTACGTGAGGATGTTCTTCCGGAGGCAATGAAAAAAACGATTGATGCGAAGGAATTGCTTGAACGAGGTAAGGTGGAATCCGTCCAGGAAGCTGTCCAGCAAACCGATTTAAGCCGAAGCGCGTTTTATAAATATAGGGATACTGTTTTTCCTTTTTCGTCGATTAAAAAAGAAAAATTGGTCTCGCTCTTTTTTCATTTAGAAGATCGTTCCGGTACCCTTTCGAAATTGCTAAGTGTTGTTGCTTCGTCAGGCTGTAACTTGTTAACGATTCACCAAACCATCCCGCTCCAGGGCCGGGCGAATGTGACGCTTTCCATGAATACGGGGAACATGACCATGGAAATTGATGAGTTATTAACTGAATTAAAAAAGCTCGAATTTGTAGAGAATGTGGAAGTGCTGGGAACAGGTGCATAAGGGGTTGTTTGTCCTTATGAAAGCTGCTCCTAGCTTTCTTTTATTAGAAATGAGAACGAGGGAGTGGAGAAAAAGTGAAGGTAGGTTTCTTAGGACCAAAGGCAACGTTCACCGAAATTGCGGTGATGAGTGTTTTTTCAGAAGATGAGCTTGAACCGTTCCGGACGATTCCGGAATGCATGGATGCGGTTGCTGATGAAAGAGTAGAGTTAGCGGTTGTTCCAATTGAAAATGCCCTCGAGGGTTCTGTAAATATTACTTTGGATTATTTAACTCGGGTAGTGGATATCCCGATTGTGGGGGAAATTACCATTCCGATTAAACAGCATTTGATGGTGCATCCTTCGAATCAGGAGGATTGGCAGGATGTAAAGCATATTTACAGCCATTCCCATGCCATTGCCCAGTGTCATAAGTTTTTACATACGCAGTTTAAGGGTGTTCCTTTTGAAAGTGTAACATCAACGGCTGCTGCGGCAAAAATGGTTATGGATCATCCTGAATGGCAGGCAGCAGCGATTGCCAATGAGTTAGCTGCGAAGGAATACGGGCTAAAGATTGTTCAAAGAAACATCCATGATTTTAACTTTAATCAAACGAGCTTTTTTATTCTTTCTAATAAAGAAGTGGATTTACCGTTAATGGAAGCCGCGAATGCTACCGACAAAACGACAATCATGGTGACTCTTCCAGCCGACCATGCCGGAGCGCTCCATCAGGTGTTATCTGCTTTTGCCTGGAGGAAATTAAACCTTTCGAAAATTGAATCGAGACCGATGAAGACCGGTATCGGCAATTACTTTTTCATTATTGATATCGAAATGAAGCTTGATGAGGTGTTGATTCCCGGGGCGATGGCTGAATTAGAGGCGCTCGGCTGCGGAGTAAAGGTTTTAGGAAGCTATCCTTCGTTGATGGTGGAATTGGATTAGGTATCTTGTGAACTTTCAGAGTTTTTAAAAAAAGATCCGGGAACATGTTTCCGGATCTTTTAAAATTCCATTAAAAAGCCTTCTCGTTTTAAGGCTGCTTCTGCTTCGTCAAGTGTCTTTTCACTTGGAGCTGAAATGGTATGAAGATGGATGCCGCCGGTTAATTCCGACAGTAATGCTGCTTTGGTCGATTTTAGGTTTTCGATAAATTGTTTAACTTCCTTGCGGTTTGAAACCATTACGGATGCCGTTAAATCCCCGTATATCGCATGTTCGATTTTAACATCCTTGACCAATACACCAAGGTCCACCAACAGGTTGAGCTCCTTTTCCGTATCTTCCGGTTTATGAAAAGAGGGAATTGTTCTTTCAAATGCAGGGTTTCCGGCATTTTGATGTAAATATAGGTAGCCTTGGCTTGTGGCGATAATTGGTTCATTTTTTGCCTTAAGAAGGGTAATATCTCCAACGATGACCTGCCTGCTGACGTTTGTCCGGTTTGCTAAATCACTGCCAGTCAGCGGCACTGTACTTTCTTTCAGCAGTTGAAGGATCAGGGTTCGCCGTTCCTCCCCTAAGATTTTCTTTTGTTCCATACAAGACCTCCTAGAAATTTCAAAGGGTTTACTATTTAGGGTTACTAGTCCTTAAACCCTTAAATAGTAGCCCCGTCAATCTCATATCGATTGTTTTTAGCATAACATAATTTACTCTTTTTAAATAACTACCGTGCCTTTATATTCCTTAACAATCCCAACGAGCGCTTTCCCAAGCTCCAAAACCTCATCTATGCTTGTTGTCCGCCCAAATGATATCCGAATAAATTCCTTTGCCTGCTCATCGCTAACTCCTAAAGCCTTCATTACCTTCGATGGGGACTGCATCCCCACTTGGCAGGCACTTCCGGTAGAAATCGCAAATCCGAGACGATTACATTCTAACATCACCCATTGACCCTCAATCCCTGCCACCCGGAGACCGATAATCGAAGGCAGCTGGGCACCTTCCGCCTCAAAAACTTGAACCCATTCTTTAATCGGACGAAGTGCTTCTAGAAATGCCTTCCGGAGCTCCGCATAATGATAAAAAGTTTCTGAAATAGAGGGGAATATTTGTTGAGCAGCAACTGTCATGGCTGCAATTCCTGGTCCGTTAACTGTCCCCGGTCTTAGCCCTTTCTCATGAGAACCTCCCGGGAAAAAAGGGCGCCAAGAAATGCTTGGATCAATATAAACGCCGCCGACACCTTTGGGACCATAGATTTTATGCCCTGAAAATGAAAAGCTGCTGAGCAGCGGAGCCACCGTAGAAAGATTGATTTTTCCAAAAGACTGAACAAAATCGCTATGAAAGTGAATGTTATTTTCCTTGCAAATATGTGCAATTTTTTCAATCGGCTGGATCGTACCAATTTCAGAATTAACATGCTGGATTGTAATTAACACTGTTTCTGGTCTAATTGCATCCTCAAGCTCCCCGATATCGATTAATCCGGACGAATTTAAAGGTAGAAGTGTGATTTCATACCCCATTGCTTTGAGTCGATTTAAAGTACCGTGGATGGATGAATGTTCTGCCACACCTGAAATAATATGATTTCCTTGTTTTTTAGGAGCAGACAATAAGGCTTCAATCGCTATAAAATTACTTTCCGAACCGCCGCTTGTAAAAAATACCCCGCTTTTGTCTACATTTACTAGATTGGCTAACTCTTCCCGACAATTTTCAAGTAACGCAGAAGCATTACCGCCAATGTCATGGAGACTGCTTGAATTCCCATAAAACTCCGTAGCTGCTTGCAGGTAAACCTTGGCTGCTTCAGGATCTAAAGGCGTTGTCGCTGCATAATCAAAATAAATCATTCTCGGATTCTCCTAACCTTAAAAAATACTTGATATTAGTGTAAATCTGTGTAAATATATATGTCAAGACACCTGTAAAACCAGGAGGGTCAAAACATGAAATGTACTGATGTGTTAATTATTGGAAGCGGAGTAGCAGCTTTACAGCTGGCAGTCCGTTTAAATCAGGAATTAAATGTGAGAATTATCACAAAGTCAAAAATAAGGACGGCGAATTCTTACTTGGCCCAAGGGGGGATTGCTGCGGCACTAGGTGACAACGACCACCCTGACAAGCATTTTATGGACACGCTTGAAGCTGGAAGATATCACAATCATCCGGAAACGGTGAAAGAAATCATCAACGCTGCTCCCAAGCTGATTAAAAACCTTTCAAATCAAAGTGATGTATTTGACAGGGATCAAAATGGTGAGTTACTTCTAGGAATGGAAGGGGCCCACTGTGAAAAAAGAATTGTTCACGGTGGCGGGGATGCAACCGGAAAGAACGTGATGGAGCATCTCATCAGCAAGGTAAAAGAAAATGTCCAAATTGAAGAAAATAGCTTCGCATTTGAATTAATTTTAAAAAATAAACGGTGTATAGGTGTCAAAGCGAAAAAATTAAATGGATACATTGAGCACTATTACGCCAGTCATGTAATTCTGGCAACAGGAGGCTGCGGTCAGCTTTATCCGTACACTTCGAATGCTGAAACAGTCAGCGGCGATGGGATTGCTATGGCGTATTTAGCGGGTGCCGAAATTGCAGATATGGAATTTATCCAGTTTCATCCCACGCTTTTATATATCAATGGTGAAACAAAAGGGTTAATATCTGAAGCCGTACGTGGTGAAGGTGCCATCTTGGTTACAGAAGATGGAAGTCCCATCATGGAAGGAATCCATCCATTAAAAGACCTGGCACCTAGGCATGTTGTTTCGCAAACCATTTATAGCTATCTTAAACAGGGAATGAAAATTTATTTAGAT
This sequence comes from Neobacillus cucumis, assembly GCF_016107705.1. The sequence goes on along the minus strand of NZ_JAEHGC010000001.1, from coordinate 732,509 downwards.
ATAAGTAGAATTAGCAATTTCATAAAAAGATTTCCAACCATTACTTCGAATTGTGAGAAACATGGAATTGCCATTTCTGAAGGTAGAATCCCAGTGGCACCGGGAAGTCATTTTTTAATGGGAGGTATCAAAACCGATCTCATTGGACGTACCTCGATTGAAGGTCTCTATGCCATTGGCGAGGCGGCTTGTACCGGTCTTCATGGGGCGAACCGATTGGCCAGCAATTCCTTGCTGGAAGGTTTGTATCAAGGAGAAAAATTGTCAGAATGGCTGAACACAGCAAAAACCGAGTTTATCGAACCAGCTCAATTTCAAAACCAATCAGCACAAGTAAAGGTAAATCTGCCAGACGTTCAGCACGTAAAAGAAATGATGATGGAACGAGTCGGGATTGTTCGCAATGAGCTTGATTTGAAAAAACAAAAAGATTGGCTGAATCAGTGGGAAACCGTTGACCGATTAGATTCAAACAGCGTTGAAGACATTAACAAAATGTTTATGCTGACCATTGCAAAACTCATCACGGACTCGGCATTAAAAAGAACAGAAAGCCGTGGCGGTCACTATCGAAGTGATTACCCTTATGAGGATGATAAAAATTGGTTAAAGAAATCAATCATTCAAAAACGGGAAGTGGAGAAGAGAAATGAACACATTGAAACTGCGCTCGCAACTTGAACAATTTTTTATTGAAGATATCGGGGAACAGGATATAACGACTGATTTGATTTTCTCAGACGATACCGATGGGGAAATAGTGTTTTTATCAAAGGATAATGGAATTTTTAGCGGAGAAGAAATCATTAGAACCGGTTTTCAAGTTTTAAACCCGCAAGTCACGACTCAGGTTTTTGTAAGGGATGGGGAGGCTATTGAAAAAGGGCAGCAGCTCGCAACGGCCACAGGAAAAATTGCAGACCTATTAAAAGGGGAACGAGTTGTGCTTAACTTGGTGCAGCGGATGAGCGGAATCGCCACTTTAACGAAGAATGCTGTAACAACGCTTAATAGCACTCATACCAAACTATGTGACACAAGAAAAACAACACCAGGATTAAGAATGCTTGAAAAATATGCAGTTCGCTGTGGCGGCGGCTACAATCACCGCTTTGGTTTATACGACGGAATCATGATTAAAGATAATCATATTTCCTTTGCAGGCTCCATTACGAAGGCAGTTGAAGCAGCAAGAGCAAAGGCCGGTCATATGGTAAAAATCGAAGTCGAAGTGGAAACGGAAGAACAGGTAATCGAAGCGGTAAACGCTAAGGCGGATGTCATTATGTTTGATAACCGTACTCCTGAAGAAATTAAGGAATTAATTAAATTAGTGCCGGCTGGAATTATCACGGAAGCTTCCGGCGGAATTCAATTAAGTACCCTGGCATCCTATCAGGATACTGGTGTGGATTATATCTCTTTGGGCTTTTTAACCCATTCGTATAAAGCACTTGATATTAGTGTAAAAGTGAAATGGAACTAAGGGGTGGAACAAGATGAGCATGCTAGCAGCCTTACAAAAAAATCGAATGATACCGGAAATTTATAAACAAATGTCAAGAGAAGCATTGGAAGAACGGGTACGGGAAGTAAAAAATAAGCTAGGGTCCAAGCTGTTTATCCCAGGTCATCATTATCAAAAGGATGAAGTTATTCAGTTTGCTGATGCCACTGGCGATTCCTTAAAATTGGCCCAGATTTCGGCTGAGAATAAGGAAGCGGAGTTTATCGTTTTCTGCGGAGTCCATTTTATGGCGGAAACTGCCGATATTCTTACTAGAGATGACCAAAAGGTAATTTTGCCGGATATGCGCGCAGGTTGCTCGATGGCCGATATGGCCGATGAGCAGCAAACTGACAGAGCCTGGGAGAAGCTTACAGAAATATTTGGAGAAACCATTCTTCCTTTAACTTATATCAACTCAACTGCTGCCATTAAATCTTTTGTTGGGGAAAATGGCGGTGCCATTGTCACTTCTTCTAATGCTCATACGATGCTCAAATGGGCATTTAATCAGAAGGAAAGAATTCTCTTTTTACCCGATCAGCATTTAGGCCGCAATACTGCCGTTGATCTAGGCATCGATTTGGATGAAATGGCTGTATGGAATCCAATTACAAATAACTTAGAATTTGATGGTGATGATGTCTCAAAAGTTAAAATCATTCTTTGGAAAGGGCATTGCTCTGTTCATATGGGCTTCACTGTTCAAAATGTAATAGATACTAGGAGTCAGTTCCCTGATCGAAAAATAATTGTCCATCCGGAATGCCGTCATGAAGTGGTCAAATTGGCTGATATGGCTGGATCGACCAGCTATATTATTAAAACAATTGAAAATGCGGAGCCGGGATCATCTTGGGCCATTGGAACGGAAATGAATCTTGTAAATCGAATTATTCAAACTCATTCAGATAAAAACATTGTTTCATTAAACCCTCATATGTGTTCATGTATGACAATGAATCGAATTGATTTGCCGCACTTGGTATGGAGCCTGGACACTTTAGAGGATAACTCTAACCATAATCTGATTAAGGTTGATGCAGAAACTGCGGAGAATGCGAAATTAGCTTTAGAAAGAATGCTAGCAAATTCATAAATACCTGCTAAAAGGGATGCATTTTTAAAATGTATCTCTTTTTTCATATAGAAGAAGATTTTATCCGCGAATTTTTAATATTTATCAGCGAATCGAAGCGGTTTATCAGCGGATTTTCTTACTTTATCAGCGAATTGAATACGCCAACATTTTCAGCGGCTATAAAATAATTCATCAGGGTCCAACTCATATTTCTCCAAAAAAAAGCATATGTTTTTGTGAAGAATGATAGCACTTTGCCCATTTCCACATAGACTATATGGACTTATGCATAGGAGGGAAATCAGAGTGAAGATCCATATCGTACAGAAAGGGGATACTCTTTGGAAGATCGCCAAGAAGTACGGCGTGAATTTTGAAGAGCTGAAAAAGATGAATTCCCAGCTCAGCAACCCTGATATGATTATGCCCGGTATGAAAGTGAAAGTCCCGACAACAGGGGGAATGGTAAAGAAAGAAGCACCTGTAGGGAAACCGGAAGCTGCCATCAATTTAGGAGCTAAGAAGGAAATGCCGCTTGTCGAGCACCCATTTGCCAAGGAAAAGCCTATCGTGAAAGAAATGCCAATTAAAGAAATGCCAATTAAAGAAATGCCGATTAAGGAAGTTCCAATAAAAGAACAGCCAATCATAAAGGAAGCACCAAAAGTACCTTATACTCCAAAAATGCCGCTCCCAGTTGTCCCAGAAATCGATATTAATAATTATTATATGACAAACATGACAAATATGACGGTAAAACCGGAGCTGCCGCCAAAACCGGCAAATATTTTACCGGAAATAAAGGAAGTACCGAAAAAAGAAATACCTGTACCTCCACCTGTGGAGGCACCAGTTGAGCAGCCATGTGAGCCATGTGTTCCGATAACACCTGTAATGCCAGGACCAGGATTCTGTCCGCCATTGGAATACTACCCACAGCCATATATGATGCCATATCCACAAGGTGGCGGCTATCCGGGTATGCAAGGCGGTTATCCAGGAAATCCAGGCGCTTATCCAGTAGCACCTGGAGCAGGAGCCTATCCGGGCGCATTCCCAGCACCTGGTATGGCACCAACTGTTGCAGGAGCACCCTTTGCACCACATTTTGCTGATGAATCCTCATCCTTTATGCCGCAAATGCCGGTTATGAATCCGGGCTTTAATCCGGGAGCAGTGATGGGGGCACAAAATCCTGCCCCATATCCGGGAGGGGGTTACCCGCAAATGCTAGCAGGACCAGCTGCGCCAACGGGTTATCCGGAAGGGTATCCAGGTGCAGTAGGATATCCAGCTGCACCAGCAGGTTACCCAGCTGCTCCGGCAGGATATCAGGGAGGCATACCTGCAGGATATGAGGGCTACCCGGGAGGAATGCATGGCGGATACCAAGGAGCACCAGCAGGATATGGGGGTTACCCGGGAGGAATGCCTGGCGGATACCAAGGAGCACCAGCAGGATATGAGGGCCCGGGAGGAATGCCTGGCGGATACCAAGGAGCACCTGTAGGATATCCTGAGGCTTACCCAGGAGGAATGCCGCAGGGATACCAGGGAGCACCTGCCGGATATCCTGAGGCTTACCCTGGGGGAATGCAAGCCGGTTACCCAGGTGGGCCACAGATGGGCTTTCAAGGAGAATATCCAACAGCTCCGGGTGCTGTGAACCCAGCTGCAGGAAGAACACCATACGGCCCAGGATCGCCATACGGGCAAACCCCATACGGTTACCCGCCAATGGGATCTGCTTTTGAAACACCGGAAATGACAGGAGCGGCAGGTGGATTTCCTGTCGGAACAGGAGCTTTAGGGGATTGTGGATGTGGCGGACCGGCTAAGGAAGCAGTTCCAAATTTTGTCCCAACCACTCCACCTATTTATAGCGCACCCTATACTGGACCAGTCAATGTCGCGCAGCCACCGTATATGAATCCTTATGGGATTGGACCAGAAGGATCAGGAGCATACGGGATGCCCCGATTTGATGATGAGAGCAATGGCGAGAACTAACAAAATGGGAGACGATGCTTATTTGGATCGTCTCCTCTCTTATTTCCAATCAAAGTTCCATGAAAAAATTAAGCAATTTGTTCCTATTCGAAAGAAAGTTTTTTACGTAAAAACGAAAAAAAATATCTATATCATCAAAGGTTATCGTTCAAATAGAAGACTAAAGCTGCAGGAAACCTTTGCAACAACTTTAAAAAATGAGGGCTTTAGCAAAACCTATCTGTTTGTCCAGCCAGTCAAAGAACCCCTTTATTATGAAGGGACCCATTATGGTGTGATCGAGTATATTGAACCCCATAAAACCGCTTTTTCGTACAATTCAAAAGAAAACATTGTCGAGGGTTTAAAACTGTTAGAAGAATTTCACGAGGTCACCGCAACCTTTGAAACACGCTACCGGACTTTAATTTCAAAAGGCGACCTGATTGGGAAATTTCAGGAGCGTTCGGCTATTTTTATGAATAATCTTCCCATTTTAGAGTATTTCATAAAACAAACCTATCTTACTGAAATGTTAGAATGGGCAAAATGGTCATTGGATGGGATTACTACAAATAATACCTTTTTTGAAAAAGAACCTTTTGTTATCCTTCATGGGGATGTAGCGCACCATAATTTCTTACGCGATGCCTCCGGGGCTTTAAATTTAATTGATTTTGATTTAATTCAAGTTGGTCCTGAAGTCCTAGACTATTTACAATATGCAAACCGGATTTTGCCCTACTTGAATTGGTCATTCGAGCGACTTCATGAGTTTGATCCATTCCAAAAGTTTTTAAAGGAAAAAGCCTTTTTATATGCGTTGGCATACCCATCCGATATTTTTCGTGAATGGAACCGTTTAATCAGGGAAAATTCTCATACAAAACCTTCTAAGACAAAGTATGTAATGGAATTGACAATCAACCAATTTCATTTACGCAGAAAGTTTTTCAACGAGCTGAAAAAGATGGTCAAATAAGATGCTTCCGCTTTCTGGCAGAATGAAAATTCCTTCTGAGAACAACCTAAGAATGAGCATATTTTCTATGCTCATGATGTTCTTTGAGGGGGTTTTTCGCTTGAACAAGAAGCCGTGGATGATTCCTCTTTCTGCTCTGTGTATCATGGGGCTGGCAGGTTGTGCAAATTCAGATCGTGCTGGTGTAAATAACAACAACGATAATAACGTAGCACGTCCGATGGGGTATTACTCAAATGAAAAACATCCAAATAATAACAATGGGTTTCTTATCGATAACGATGGACCACTGACGGAAATGATGGATCATTCGCTTGGGGATGAGGGAAATTATCAAAGGGATCAACGGAGACAGCTGCTCCAGACGAAGGATGAAAATGGGAACCCTCCGAATCCAACCAAACCTCTTGCGAACCATGATCATAATTTTTTCATGAAAGACAATCGATTTAGTACGGGAGATGTGAATTACCACAATCACTTAAATGTGAAGTACACCGGCAATGATGCTTCCCATGATTCGGCAACACTTGGAAGAATCACCAATCAGATCAAGCAAAAGGCAGAATCGGTAAACAACGTACAAAACGTTCATTCCGTGATCTATGGTAATTCGGTCATGATTGCGATTGATTTAGTTGATCATAGCCGAGCAGCCGAAACGAAAAAAGCGGTTCAAAAAGCTGTAAAACCATATGTGAACGGTAAAAAGGTGTCCGTCATCACCGATGAAGGAACGATTAGTCGCGATCGTAACACGACAAATGAACTCCTTGAAGGTAAACAAATACCTTAATGAAAAAGGGTAAAGCTACGGGCTTTACCCTTTTTATTTTGTTAAGGATAAAAAGGCAAAAAAAGGCTAAACTAGGACTGAATGAATAAAAAGAAGAGGTGATTTGCATGAAGTTCAAATGGATGGTAATGGCTGGTTTTCTTGCTATTATTTTGGGAATGGCCCCTGGTATGGACATGACAGGATCCGCCGCACAACAAGATCGCCATCTTGAACAGCAAACGACGGAGCCTCTGCAATTAAAGGTTACTTTACAAAGGGTTTATTTAGATGGCGAACTGAGCGAGGAAGTAGTTAAGGAAATAAGCTGGTCACCTGAAAATTTTTGGGCGAAATACGATCAATGGCAGTTGATTACAAGAGATGGAGAAAATTTGGTTTTTCGTAAAAACGTAGACGATATTTCACCATTGCTAAAGGCAAACGGTTATTTTGGCATTACCAATGAAGGGGTATTAACCATCTTTAACGGCAGACCGGGCCAATCTAGAATTATCCAATCTTTTTTCCAAATAGACATTAAGAAACTCGAAAGCAAAAAGCAGGAAGAGCTTCTGCAGGGAATTCCTATCAAAACAAAGGATCGTTACGTAGAAGTTTTAGAAACCTTTAGGCACTACTCGACAGAGGCAGCCTCAAAAAATTAATGAATCGAACATAAATTCAGACTGATGTCATTTATCAGCCTGTTTTTTTTCGTAAAAATTAAATTTTGTCATATTAAATGATTTCTATCAGCGAAACGAACCATTCAATCAGCGAAACCTAAATCGGCTAAGGAAAACAGGTTATTTTCTTCAACACCCCCGAAATTTTATGATAGAATGAAGTTTAGTCCAACTTGGGGAGAGAAGATCATTGTTTGAATTTATTAAAGGGACCGTTGAATTTGTCGGGCCAGAATATATCGTCATCGAAAATGGCGGAATCGGGTATCAAATATCAACCCCTAACCCGTTTATTTACTCCGGCAAAATGGAAACGATGGTAACAGTATATACTTACCATTACGTCCGTGAAGATATCATGGCCTTGTACGGCTTTACTACAAGGGAAGAAAAAAGACTTTTTACAAAATTATTAAATGTTTCCGGGATTGGACCTAAAGGGGCACTTGCCATACTTGCCTCCGGTGAAGTGCAGCAGGTTGTTTCCGCTGTTGAAAATGAAGACGAAGGCTTTCTTGTTAAATTTCCTGGAGTCGGCAAAAAAACAGCGAGACAGATGATTCTTGATTTAAAAGGGAAATTACAGGATATTGTTCCGGATTACTTTCCGAATTTATTTAATGCTGACCAATTTGCGGCACAGCAAGTACCGGCTGCCAACACAGCCTTGGAAGAAGCAATCCTTGCCCTTAAAGCCCTCGGCTATTCTGAAAAAGAAATCAAAAAGATTTCGCCGGAATTACAAAAAGAAAAACTTTCAACAGACCAATACATTAAAAAAGCCTTGCAGCGGCTTTTAAAATAAGGTGATGATTCATGGAGGAAAGAATTATTTCGAGTGTTGCGGATCAGAGCGAAATAAGTTTGGAACAAAGCCTCCGGCCGCAAAACTTAAAGCAATATATCGGTCAAACCCAGGTGAAAGAAAATCTGGAGGTTTTTATTGAGGCAGCGAGACTGCGGAAAGAAACTCTTGATCACGTTCTCTTATACGGACCGCCTGGTTTGGGAAAAACTACACTTGCGGTTATTATCGCCAATGAAATGGGCGTTAACATCCGGACTACTTCAGGGCCAGCAATTGAGCGTCCGGGGGATTTAGCAGCCATCCTTACAGCTCTTGAACCGGGGGATGTGCTTTTTATTGATGAAATCCACCGGCTTCCGCGCTCGATTGAAGAGGTGCTTTATCCGGCAATGGAGGATTTTTGCCTTGATATTGTCATTGGCAAAGGACCAAGTGCACGTTCTGTCCGCCTCGATTTACCGCCCTTTACACTTGTCGGAGCGACCACAAGGGCCGGTTCGTTATCGGCGCCATTACGGGACCGATTTGGAGTTTTAAGCCGTCTCGAGTATTATAAGGAAGACCAATTAAAAAACATTGTTCTTCGTACTGCGGAGTTGTTTCAAACTGACATTGACGAGCAATCGGCGATGGAAATTGCAAGGCGGGCAAGAGGGACTCCGAGGATTGCCAACCGCCTGCTCAGAAGGGTTCGAGACTTTGCTCAGGTAAAAGGAAACGGAACGATTCATCTAACACTTGCAATGGAAGCCTTGGATCTACTGCAGGTCGACCGGCTTGGTCTTGACCATATTGACCATAAATTGCTGAAAGGGATTATTGAAAAATTCCGCGGCGGGCCTGTTGGTCTTGATACAATTGCGGCATCGATAGGGGAAGAGTCAGAAACAATTGAAGATGTGTATGAGCCCTATCTTTTGCAAATTGGCTTTTTACAAAGAACCCCCAGAGGAAGAGTTGTGACCCAGGCTGTGTATAATCATTTTGGCATGGAGGTGCCTGAGAAGTGACCGGTCTATCCAAAGCACTAATGATTATCGGTGCGATTATTTTTATTATTGGTTTCCTTATGCCATATTTGCATTTGGGTAAGCTTCCGGGGGACATTGTCATTAAAAAAGGAAATGCAACCTTCTTTTTCCCGATTGTGTCATCGATTATAGTAAGTATTGTCCTATCATTAATTTTTTACTTCATAGGAAGATTTCGATAAAAGGATGTAATAACAATGAAAGTAGATTTATTTGATTTTCACTTGCCTGAAGAATTGATTGCTCAAGTTCCGCTTCAAAATCGGACAGACAGCAGATTGATGGTGTTAAATAAAGAAACAGGCGAAATAAACCATGAGATTTTTAAAAATATTACCGAATATTTGCGTGAAGGGGATTGCCTTGTATTAAATGATACAAAGGTACTTCCTGCACGCCTTTTTGGCATTAAAAAGGACACTGGTGCAAAAATAGAAGTGCTCCTGTTAAAACAGCTTGAAGGAAACAAGTGGGAAACACTTGTGAAACCTGCAAAAAGAGTCAAGGAAGGAACCGAACTTGATTTTGGCGACGGCCTGCTTACCGCTGTTTGTACAGAAACTTCTGAGCACGGCGGCCGGGTGCTTGATTTCAAGTATGAAGGAATTTTTTATGAAGTGTTGGATCAACTGGGTGAAATGCCGCTTCCTCCATATATTAAGGAGCAGTTAGAAGACCGTGACCGCTATCAAACCGTGTATGCCCGCGAACCAGGATCTGCGGCTGCCCCGACAGCAGGTCTTCATTTTACCGAGAAATTATTAGAGGAAATCAGGAACAAAGGGGTTCATATCACGTTTATTACCTTGCATGTTGGTCTTGGTACCTTTCGCCCGGTAAGTGTAGATGATATTTTGGAGCATGATATGCATTCCGAGTACTATATGGTAACCGAAGGGACGGCTAAGGTTTTGAATGAAGTGAGGAAGAACGGGGGAAGAATTATTACCGTTGGAACTACTTCAACCCGCACACTTGAAACAATTGCCTCACAAAATGACGGGAAATTCGTTGCAGGCAGCGGCTGGACGAGTATCTTTATTTACCCGGGATATGAATATAAAGCGATTGACGGTTTGATTACCAATTTCCATTTGCCAAAATCGACCTTAATCATGCTTGTTAGTGCATTGGCGGGGCGGGAAAATATTTTGCATGCCTACAATACAGCCGTCGAAGAGCGTTATCGTTTCTTTAGCTTTGGAGATGCGATGCTGATTATCTAGTCAGTGGATTAGGAAGGAGAAAAAATTTTGACAGCGATTCGCTATGAATTAATTAAAACGTGTAAACAAACTGGGGCACGTCTTGGCCGCGTCCATACACCCCATGGTTCTTTTGATACACCTGCATTTATGCCTGTTGGTACACTCGCAACTGTAAAAACGATGTCGCCTGAAGATTTAAAAGAAATGGGTGCAGGGATTATTTTAAGTAATACCTATCATTTATGGCTCCGTCCGGGCCATGAGATTGTCAAGGAAGCTGGCGGCCTTCATAAATTTATGAATTGGGACCGGGCAATTTTAACGGACTCAGGCGGTTTCCAGGTATTCAGCCTAAGTGAATTTCGTAAAATTGAAGAAGAAGGGGTTCATTTCCGCAACCATTTGAATGGAGACAAATTATTTCTGTCACCTGAAAAAGCAATGGAAATCCAAAATGCCCTTGGCTCTGATATCATGATGGCATTTGATGAATGCCCGCCATTTCCGGCGACCTTTGAATACATGAAAAAATCAGTGGAAAGAACATCAAGATGGGCTGAGCGCTGCTTAAATGCTCATCAACGGCCCGAAGATCAAGGTTTGTTCGGGATTGTTCAAGGGGGAGAATATGAGGAACTTAGGAAGCAAAGTGCAAAAGACCTTGTTTCCCTTGATTTCCCGGGTTATGCAGTTGGCGGTTTGTCTGTTGGTGAACCAAAGGATGTAATGAACCGGGTGTTAGAGTTCACGACTCCATTATTACCAACGAATAAACCTCGCTATTTAATGGGGGTCGGTTCACCTGATTCATTAATTGATGGGGCCATTCGTGGAATTGATATGTTTGATTGCGTCCTGCCAACTAGGATTGCACGAAATGGAACGTTAATGACAAGCGAAGGCAGATTGGTCGTGAAAAATGCCAAATATGCAAGAGATTTTGGTCCGATTGATCCCGATTGTGATTGCTATACATGCCGGAATTACTCGAGAGCCTACATACGTCATTTAATTCGCTGTGAAGAAACGTTTGGAATTCGATTAACTTCTTACCATAATCTCTATTTTCTGTTAAGATTAATGGAGAAGGTCAGACAAGCCATCATGGAAGACAGGCTTGGTGATTTCCGAGAAGAATTTTTTGAACGTTATGGTTTTAATAAACCGGACGCGAAAAATTTCTAATAGATGTTACTTGAAAGGAGGGAAATGTAAATGCAAGGAATTGGTACACTTTTACCATTAATTTTAATGTTTGTGTTGTTTTATTTCTTATTAATTCGCCCACAGCAAAAGCGTCAGAAAAACGTACAGAATATGCAAAGCAGTTTAAAAAAGGGTGATAAGATTGTCACGATTGGCGGCCTTCACGGCTTCATTGATTCCATCGATGACAATAAAGCAGTCATTAAATGTGGAGACGGCAGCCGTCTTACCTATGACCGCTCAGCGATTCGTGAAGTAACGGACGCGAGCAAAGAAGCTCCAAAAGAAGCTTCAAAAGAAGTTAACCTTGAAAAATAATTGCGGAAAAAAGGAAGCCGATCCATACTAGGCTTCCTTTTTACATTGAAAAATTTTCATGCTGTTCTGGAATTATTGTTTGTGGCGATATTCACACCAAGAATACCGCCCATCATCGCAATGAGTGTATAGCAGGAGTGATAGATAATCTGGTCGAAAGAGAATAGTTTATCATAACCTAAGTATTGAAATAAGAAGACGATGAGAGAATAAATTATGCCTGTTACTCCCCCGATTAACCATCCTTTTTCCTTTCTTTTTCCTCCGGATAGAAATCCGCCGCCAAATAATGCGATAAAGGATAGGGCGGTGACAATGTATTGGAGTGATACTTCCCGTGTGGAGGTAAATTTAAGAATTAACGAAACAATAAGGCTGCTAATTGCAGCAAAAGTGAAGATAAAAATGAGCCCGTATAAAATTGATGTACCAAAGCTTTTTGATTCGATTTCAACTCTCCCCCTTCAATGCCTTATGGCAGTCTATATCATCCTGTATAAATTCCTTCCTTTGGAAGCTATACAGTAACCTTCTTAGTACAAGTTATTCATAATGGTTGGAAAGTAGAATCAAAAAAATCTGCCTATCTTTTTAAATCACTCCTTTTGGGTAATTATTCCACTTGTTATTCCCATTACTTTGCAAATAATAGATTTGAATGTACAAAAAGGGGAGACAAACAGTGGATGTTTATTTGAATATTGCGTTTCGGACTATTTCTTTATATGTAGTGATTCTTGTGATTTTCCGCTTAATGGGCAAACGGGAAATTGGCGAATTAAGTATCTTGGACTTAGTGGTTTTTATTATGATAGGTGAGATGGCAGTCATTTCAATTGAAAATACGAAAGATCCCTTGTTCCATACGATGGTTCCAATGGTCTTATTAATGTTAATTCAAATCACCCTTGCTACGATTTCCTTAAAAAGCAAACGATTTCGGAATTTAGTTGATGGGCAGCCGACCATCATTATAAACCGGGGAAAAATCGATGAACATGCAATGAAAAAACAACGGTATAATTTCGATGATTTAATGGCTCAATTAAGAGAAAAGGATATTCGCAGCATCGCGGATGTTGAATTTGCCATTTTAGAGGCTTCAGGGAATTTGTCAGTAATCGAAAAACTGCAGGATCCTAATAAACCGAATAAAAATGGGGATATTACGATTCCATTAATTATGGATGGTCAAATTGATGAAGAAAATTTAAAAAGAATTAATAAAACCAATCTTTGGCTAAGGCAAGAGCTAAAAAAGAAGGGGCATCATGACATAAAAAAAATTTCCTTTTGCAGCTATGAAAATGGAAAGTTTTTTATTGATTTACAGGATGAATGAGGAAAAGCCACGCAAAACCCGTGGCTTTTATTCATTAGCGAAAAACTAAGTTGCCAATGATAGGAATTCGCTTGAGTTCCTCCCTTTTTATCAACCCTAGGACTAAGAGCAGGAGGATATAGAGAATAGAGATTCCTGAAGTAGAGATTACCACACGAATGGCTAAAAATTGGTTTATCAGGAAATGCCCAAACAGCCAATAACCGCACCAGCCGGAAATCCCCATAGCGATAAACGCTTTTGCATAATCACGAATATAAAAAGAAAAAGCAATTTTCTTTAAGACGGTGGCAAAATGAAGGACCGTTACCAAGACAAAACCAACGATAATTCCTAATGCTGCGCCGGTTATGCCAAAAGAAGGCTGGGAGGCTAGCAAGAAGATAACGGCAGTTTTGACGACTGCTCCGATCAGGCTGTTAATCATCGCGGCTCTTGCTAAATTTAATGCCTGCAAAACGGCTTGAAGCGGACCTTGATAGTAATAAAATAAGAAAAATGGTGCCATTAATCGAATAAAGTACGAACCATTTGATTTACCATACATGATAGTCATTAATGGGTCAGCTAGTACATATAGGATCACAACCGCAAGACCGCCGGATAAAAACGCCAGTTTTAATGCCTGCTGCAGCCGGTATTCAATCAATTTATGATTGTTTTGCGAATTAGCCTCACTAATGGCTGGGACTAATGAGGTTGCTAATGAAAACGTAATAAAAGAAGGGAGCATTAAAAGAGGCAGCGCATATCCCGTTAAAGCACCATATTGTTTAGTTGCTTCTACTGCCGCTACACCGGCCAGTGCTAAGCTATTGGCCACCACAATCGGTTCAAAAAACCAGGCAACCGAACCAATCATCCTGCTGCCCATCGTCGGTACGGCAATTTCCATTAAATCTTTGAAGGTTTTTTTTCCGGAATAAACAAATTTAAAAAAGTTCCTTCGAAGTCTAAATCGTTTTTTGAGCTTAAATGCAGTCATTAAATAGACAAGGGAAAACAGTTCCCCGATTACCGCCGAAACCATTGCTGCTGCTGCGGCATATTCAATTCCATAAGGAATAAACGCTTTTGTCATAACCGCAATCAAGGTAATTCTCACAAGCTGCTCTAATATTTGGGAGTTAGCAGATGGACGCATGTTCTGTCTCCCTTGAAAATATCCCCGTAAAACGGAAGATACGGCGATAACCGGAACAACCGGTGCAATTGCAACGAGTGGATAGTAGGTTCTCGAATCAGTGAAAAGAGTTGTTGAAAGAATCGGTGCAAGCAATATTAATGCCGGAGTAAATATAAGAGATAAGGATAGGGTTGTGGCAAGTGAAACAACTAATATTTTTTTAATTTCCTTATGATCGCCCCGTGCTTCTGCTTCAGCAATATTTTTCGATATGGCAACAGGCAGCCCGAACTGAGTGATGGTTACTGCCAGTATGAAAGTCGGAAATGCCATCATATAGAGGCCAACGCCCTCTTCTCCAATACTTCTCGCTATTACAATCCGATTAATAAAGCCCAAAACTCTTGTAATCAGGCCCGCTATTAATAGGATGAAAGTCCCTTTTAAAAACTTCGACATTCAACTTCCCACCTTCTCAAAAAAGAAGAATTCATATACAATTAACTATATGCACCAAGGTGGACAAAGCATGACAAGCAGAATTGTTTTTTAGAAAACAAATGGAATGGATGACCTTTATGGAGGAGGCAGTTGGGATGGAGAATGGCCACGCATACGATCATTTTCGTACACTGGTAAAGCCGGCATTAGCAAGCAAACTCACGGAATTTCAGATTCTCGGTTATGATTCGGTTACGGAAAGCAGCTTGTGGGAATTTTTGCAAAAGAAAAAATGGAAAAAGGTAAAGGATGAAATCTATTTACATGAGATTATCCAGGATATTCTCAAGGTAAAAGTAAGTGATTACATGAGTTTTGCAACGATAGAGGCCTATAAATCACCCGAGTTCTCTCTAGAGGATGAAAATGATTGGAAGAAACTGTTCAAATAGACCTCCATCTTTACAATGTCTTCATATTTTTGTAAATTGACAGCCTTTCCATCTTATTTCATAATGAAGGCAATGGATTTTTCATTGTTGAGCTCCAGCGCCTAGCCCCTCGAGGGAAAAAATGAACTGCTTTTTTCCTAGGTTGCTTCGGTCCTGCCGATGAAGTCAAAGAGCGACTTCACCGAAGGACCTAAAGCCTTGTCGGGGCTGACCAAGGCGCTTCCGCTTTTCTAATTATTGTACTAGGCTTGTACGTTATAGTGCTTTGTTCAATGCCCTAAGGAGGAAGAAATACATAATGGTAAAACGCAGTAGAATCGTTGCTTTCCTGCTTATTATTGTACTGTTGGGAAGCACAATGGGTATCACTACGAAAGATATTTTACACAAAATTAAGCTTGGATTGGACCTTCAGGGTGGTTTTGAGGTTTTGTATACGGTTGAGCCTGCCAAGAAAGGACAGATTATTGACAAAAAGGTTTTGGCAGATACGGCTGAAGCTTTGGACCGACGGATCAATGTTCTCGGAGTCAGTGAACCGAGTATTCAGACCGAAGGAAATAATCGAATTCGTGTCCAGCTAGCTGGTGTTACGGATCAAAATAAGGCTCGTGAGATATTGTCTACACAGGCGAATTTATCCTTCCGTGATGCCAATGACCGCTTGATGATGGATGGGTCCGACCTGAAGCAAGGCGGTGCCAAACAAACCTTTGATGAGAATGGTAAGCCAAGTGTTTCATTAACACTAAAAAGCGCTTCAAAATTTGCAAAGGTAACGAAACAAGTACTTGATATGGCACCAAACAATGTTCTTGTTATTTGGCTTGATTATCAAAAAGGAAAAGACTCCTTTAAAACGGAAGTAACGAAGAAAAATCCTAAATACCTATCTGCTCCAAGAGTCAGCCAGGTATTTAATCAAGATACTGTATCGATTGTTGGCGATTTTAAGGTTGAGGAAGCACAGACACTTGCAAAGCTTTTAAATGCCGGTGCCTTGCCTGTTAAATTGAAAGAAGTTTATTCTACATCAGTAGGAGCTAAATTTGGTGCGCAGGCGCTGCACGATACGATTCTTGCGGGTATTATCGGCGTTGCGATTATCTACTTATTTATGCTTGTTTACTATCGTTTCCCAGGTTTTATCGCCATTCTGTCTTTAAGCGTTTATATTTATTTAGTCCTCTTGATTTTTGATTGGATGAACGGGGTCCTTACCCTCCCGGGAATA
The DNA here is from genome assembly GCF_016107705.1 of Neobacillus cucumis. The sequence continues at coordinate 716,320 of NZ_JAEHGC010000001.1, read as the reverse complement.
GCGGCGATCATACTCGGGGTCGGGATGGCCGTGGATGCGAACATCATTACGTATGAACGGATAAGAGAAGAGCTTAAGGTAGGTAAATCGATTAAAGCTGCCTTCCAGGCAGGTGAAAAGAATGCCTTTACTTCGATTCTTGACTCTAACTTGACGACCATTTTAACAGCTGCTGTACTATTCTTCTATGGGACAAGTTCTGTTAAAGGGTTTGCGACCATGTTAATTGTCAGTATCCTAATGAGCTTTTTAACGGCCGTATATGGTTCAAGACTATTGCTTGGACTATGGGTTCACAGTAAATTATTAAATAACAAACCAACATGGTTTGCGGTTAAAAAATCTGCGATTAAGGACATCAAGGAAAACTATGATACATTAGATCTTCCTACCAGATTTGATAAACTTGATTTCGTTAAAAATCGCAAGAAATTTTTCGTTCTATCCGGTGTGCTTCTTGTAGCTGGTTTAATCATTTTGCTTATGTTCCGCCTCAATCTTGGAATTGATTTTTCAAGCGGAACCCGGGTTGAAGTCCAATCCAGTACACCATTAACAACCCAAAAGGTTGAGGATGCTTTTAGTAAGCTGAATTTAGAACCTGATGATGTGGTCATTTCTGGAAATAAGAACCAAATCGGTGCAGCTCGTCTCATTGGTGTATTATCCAAGGACCAGATTGCAAATTTAAAAACCCAGTTTAAGAAAGAATTTGGTGAAGAGCCAAGTGTCAGCACTGTTTCACCAACAGTTGGGAAAGAGTTGGCTAAAAATGCTTTCTATGCTGTGTTAATTGCCTCCATTGGGATTATTATTTATGTAACTGTTCGTTTTGAAATGTATATGGCGATTGCCGCGATTGCTTCTTTATTGCATGATGCATTCTTTATGGTTGCCTTTTTCAGTATTACTCGGCTGGAAGTCGATCTAACGTTTATCGCAGCGGTACTGACGATTGTCGGTTATTCAATTAATGATACCATTGTTACTTTTGACCGGATGCGTGAAAACATGCATAAGAAAAAACGCCTTAAAACATTCCAAGACATTGCTGATGTTGTCAACGTAAGTATTCGTCAAACGTTAACCCGTTCCTTAAATACGGTATTTACTGTATTGATAACAGTCGTAGCCTTGATGATTTTTGGAAGTGAATCCATCCGTAACTTCTCGATTGCTTTATTTGTAGGTTTAGTTGTCGGGGTATATTCTTCCATCTTTATCGCGGCAAGCCTTTGGGTTGTGTTTAAAGCAAGAGAGCTTAAAAAGAAAGGCGTCATTAAGACGGTTAAAGAGAAAAAGAAATATTCAGACCAGCCTCAGGTCTAAACAGGAAAACCGCAGGTTCGCTGCGGTTTTTCCTATTGAATGATATGGTCTGCTTTTCTAATTGAAAGCTATTCGCTACTCCTGTATAATATTAAAGTCTGAGAGGTGACGCTTACGCATGTTAAAGTCAAAAACAAGATGGATTGTTCGAGAGTCCGACCAAGCGAAAACAAAAGAAATCGCAGCTGAACTGAAAATTACACCTCTTGTAGCATCGCTGCTTGTTAACCGCGGATTAGATACCGTCGATTCTGCACGGTTTTTTTTATTTGGCAAGGAACAGTTTCATGACCCTTATCTTTTAAAAGGTATGGACCTTGCTGTAAAAAGAATAAATGAGGCTATAGAAAAACAAGAACCGATCTTAATTTTTGGGGATTATGATGCGGATGGTGTAAGCAGTACGACAGTCTTAATGATCACCCTTCGTGATTTAGGGGCCAATGTTCAATTTTACATTCCAAATCGTTTTACAGAAGGCTATGGCCCGAATGAAAATGCCTTCCGACATGCAGCTGAAAATGGAATTAGATTAATTATAACGGTTGATACAGGAATTTCTGCGATACATGAAGCAAACATAGCAAAAGAACTGGGGCTTGATCTCATCATTACCGATCACCATGAACCGGGTCCAATCCTGCCTGAGGCACTTGCCATAATCCATCCAAAGCTGCCGGATAGCGTTTATCCTTTCCGTGAGCTCGCCGGTGTTGGCGTTGCTTTCAAACTGGCCCATGCCCTTTATGGCCGGCTCCCTGAACATTTATTTGAAATTGCAGTAATAGGAACAATTGCTGACTTAGTATCCCTGAAGGATGAAAATCGTCTTATTGCCAAAAAAGGTTTAGAAAACCTTAAAATGACAAATAATATTGGTTTAAAAGCGATTTTTACATTAGCGGGAGTTGACAATAAGTCGATTAACGAAGAAACCATTGGATTTACTCTGGCACCGAGAATCAATGCAGTTGGGCGCTTAGAAAATGCCGATTTAGCTGTAGAGCTTCTTCTTTCACAGGATCCTGAAGAGGCTAGAAGCTTGGCTGAGGAAATGGATTCTTTAAATAAATCAAGGCAGTCCATTGTTAATACGATTACAGCTGAAGCCATTGAAGAGGTAGAAAAGAATTATCCGATTGACTCAAATCATGTTCTTGTCATTGGTAAGGAAGGCTGGAATGCCGGTGTAATCGGGATTGTCGCATCCAGATTGGTGGAGAAATATTATCGACCGACGATTGTTTTGAGTTTTGACAAGGAAAAGGGGCTTGCTAAGGGCTCTGCACGGAGCATTTCGGGGTTTGACTTATTTAAGAATCTTTCAACCTGTCGCGAAATACTGCCTCATTTTGGCGGGCATCCAATGGCGGCAGGGATGACACTTACGATTGATGATGTGGCTGAGCTTCGTTCAAGGCTGAATTCACTGGCTAAGGAGCAGCTCTCTGATGCCGACTTTATTCCGGTTACGTATCTAGACCATGAAGTTAGGCTTGAGGACATCAACCTTTCGACTCTAGATGAATTAAATTTATTATCACCGTTTGGGATGGACAATCCAAAGCCAAAGGTGTTAATTAATGAAGTTGCCATTTCAACGATGAGAAAAATTGGCAGTGATCAGAATCATCTAAAGGTTCTCGTGAACGAAAATGGTGCGAATCTTGATGGAGTTGGTTTTGGGTTAGGGACTTTGGTGGATCATATTTCTCCTTCTTCTAAAATTTCATTAATCGGAGAATTATCCATCAATGAGTGGAACAATATCCGAAAACCACAAATTTTCGTCCAAGATATTGCCGTCAATTCATGGCAATTATTTGACCATCGCGGCGGAAAACGCTTAAGCCATCTTGCTGGTTCCGTGCCGAAGGAAAATAGAAAGTTTATTTTGTTTAAAAAGGAACTTTATGAGAAAATAGATTCTGAACTAATTGAAGATGTTGTGATTATTGACCATTCCGAAGCGGCAAAGGATTTGGATCTTACTGAAACGAATACGGTTTTAGTTGATTTCCCAACCTCAAAAGAAATCCTCTTTGATTTATTTAGAGGAAAACAGCCTGCAAGGATTTATGCATATCTTTATAAACAATCAAGTGATTTTTTAAGCACTATTCCAACGCGGGACCATTTTAAATGGTTTTATGCCTTTTTGTTAAAGAAAGGGCCGATTGATCTGAGACGTTATGGTGATGAAATTGTGAAACACCGTGGATGGTCGCAGGAAACAGTCACCTTCATGGCAAAGGTATTTTCCGATTTGGAATTTGTTACAATAACCAATGGATTTATCACATTGAATAAACAAGCGCAAAAGCGTGATTTAACTGACTCAATTACCTATCAAACTAAACAGGCACAACTTTTACTTGAGAAGGATTTATTATTTTCATCTTTTCAGCAGTTGAAGGACTGGTTCGACCAGGTCATTCATGAGTCGGTTGAAACTGAGGAGGAAAAGACGAATGGATTTAAAACAATTTATTAGTATCGTCGAAGATTACCCAAAACCAGGAATTAAATTTAAGGATATTACTCCATTAATGAATAATGGAGAAGCGTATAAATATGCTACTGACCAAATTGTAGCTTATGCCAAAGATAGAGAAATAGATTTGATTGTTGGACCGGAAGCACGCGGGTTTATTATCGGCTGTCCGGTGGCATATTCACTAGGAATAGGCTTTGCACCCGTTCGTAAGGAAGGAAAGCTCCCTAGGGAAACCATTAAGGTTAGCTATGGCTTGGAATATGGAAAAGATGTTCTAACCATCCATAAGGACGCCATTAAACCTGGACAGCGCGTCCTGATTACGGATGATTTATTAGCGACAGGCGGAACCATTGATGCTACCATTCAACTAGTGGAGGAGCTTGGCGGAGTTGTAGCCGGTATTGCCTTTTTAGTCGAATTGACTTATTTGGATGGCCGTGAAAAGCTTGATGGATACGATGTATTAACATTACTTCAGTATTAAATAGGATCGAGGGCACTCAGCAATTGAGTGCTCTCTTCTTATAGGGATTTAGGGCTACCTTTACCAAAATGTTTCGACATTTACGGAAAAATTACGTCAATCTCTTTACATCTTCGTGTTTTTTTTCGATAATAGTAACAATCATTCTAATTTAGGAACAAGTTTATGAATGATATTTTTATAATAAATGAGAAGAAAAAAAAGGTGATTTTATGGCGAACGATCAAGTGTTAACCGCCGAACAAGTCATCGACAAAACAAGGGCATATTTAAATGATGAGAATGTTGACTTAGTCAAAAGGGCATATGAATATGCTAAACATGCTCATCGTGACCAATATCGAAAATCTGGCGAACCATATATTATTCATCCCATACAGGTAGCTGGCATTCTAGCTGACCTCGAGATGGACCCTGCAACGGTCGCTGCTGGTTTTCTCCACGATGTTGTTGAAGATACTCCTGTAACGTTAAAAGATTTGGAGCAGGAATTCAATGATGAAGTGGCCATGCTTGTCGATGGTGTAACAAAGTTGGGGAAAATTAAATATAAATCGCACGAAGAGCAGCAGGCTGAAAATCATCGGAAAATGTTTGTGGCCATGGCTCAGGATATCCGGGTTATTTTAATCAAGCTTGCAGACCGTTTGCATAATATGAGGACGTTAAAACATCTTCCTGCTGAAAAGCAGCGCCGGATTTCAAATGAAACATTAGAAATTTTTGCACCTCTTGCTCATCGACTTGGGATCTCCAAGATCAAATGGGAGCTTGAGGATACCGCCTTACGATATTTAAATCCGCAGCAATATTACCGCATCGTTAACTTAATGAAAAAGAAGCGTGCGGAACGTGAGCAATACTTAGATGATGTCATCGAGGAAGTCAAAGGGCGTTTGGGTGAGGTATCCATTAAGGCAGATCTTTCAGGTAGGCCTAAGCATATTTACAGCATCTATCGAAAAATGGTGTTGCAAAATAAACAGTTCAGTGAAATTTATGATTTGCTGGCGGTTCGGATTGTTGTAAACAGCATTAAGGACTGTTATGCAGTACTTGGAATCATTCATACCTGCTGGAAGCCAATGCCTGGCCGTTTCAAGGACTATATTGCCATGCCGAAACCCAATATGTATCAGTCCCTTCATACAACGGTAATCGGCCCAAAAGGGGATCCGCTCGAAGTGCAAATTCGAACAACGGAAATGCACCGAATTGCTGAATTCGGGATTGCGGCCCACTGGGCATATAAAGAAGGCAAATCATTAAATGACAGTGCCTCCTTTGAACAAAAATTAACTTGGTTCAGAGAAATTCTTGAGTTCCAAAATGACACCGCTAATGCGGAAGAATTTATGGAGTCATTAAAAATTGATTTGTTCTCTGACATGGTGTTTGTCTTTACGCCAAAAGGTGATGTGATTGAGCTGCCATCTGGTTCCGTTCCAATTGATTTTGCTTATCGAATTCATTCTGAAATCGGCAATAAAACGATTGGTGCAAAAGTGAACGGCAAAATGGTAACCCTCGACTACACACTAAAGACGGGCGATATTGTCGAAATTTTAACATCCAAGCATTCCTACGGACCTAGCCAGGATTGGTTAAAGCTTGCCCAAACCTCGCAGGCGAAAAATAAAATTCGTGCATTCTTTAAGAAACAGCGCCGAGATGAGAATGTGGACAAGGGAAAAGAACTTGTAGAAAAAGAAATTCGTGCAATGGAATTTGATGCAAAGGAGATTTTAACTCCTGAGAACCTAAAAAAGGTTGCTGAAAAGTTCAATTTTATGAATGAAGATGATATGTATGCAGCTGTTGGCTATAATGGGGTTACTGCCCTTCAAGTTGCCAACCGTTTAACGGAAAAGTGGCGGAAGAAACGCGATCAGGAGCAGTCGGCGAGCATCGCAAATGCCATTACCGATTTAAAATCCTTTCCTTCCTCTAAAAAGCGCGAGTCAGGTGTCCGCGTTCAAGGAATTGATAATCTTTTAATTCGCTTATCAAGATGCTGTAATCCTGTTCCTGGCGATGAAATTGTCGGATTTATCACAAAAGGACGCGGAGTTTCTGTTCATCGTTCTGACTGTACAAACATAGACTCAACTGATGCCCAATCAAGATTGATTCCGGTTGAATGGGAATCCTCCTTGAATGACCGGAAAGAATATAATGTTGATATTGAAATCAGCGGCTATGACCGCCGTGGCCTCCTAAACGAGGTATTGCAGGCAGTGAACGAAACAAAAACGAATATCTCAGCTGTTTCAGGCAGGTCTGACCGCAATAAAATGGCAATGATTAATATGTCAATTGCCATTCACAATGTGAATCATCTGCATAAGGTCGTTGAGCGAATTAAACAAATTCCTGATATTTATTCTGTTCGCAGAATGATGAATTAAAGGGGTATAAGTATGCGAGTTGTTGTACAACGAAGTAAAAAAGCAAAAGTGACGGTTAACGGTGAGATCACAGGTCAAATTAACAGTGGACTAGTATTACTCGTCGGAGTTACGCATGATGACACCGAAGAAGATGCTGTTTATTTAGCCGACAAAGTTGCAAACCTGCGCATTTTTGAGGATGATGCTGAAAAAATGAATTTATCATTATTAGATGTTGGCGGAGAAATTCTATCTGTCTCACAGTTCACTTTATATGGGGATTGCCGGAATGGGAGAAGGCCAAGCTTTATTAATGCGGCCCGCCCAGATCAAGCTGTTGGTCTATATGAAACCTTTAACCGCTTGTTACGCGATAAAGGAATCCACGTTGAGACAGGCCGTTTTGGAGCGATGATGGAAGTAGAGCTGACAAACGATGGTCCTGTCACGTTAATTGTAGATAGCAAGGCATAGAAAAACCTTGGCACTATAGTAGTGCCAAGGTTTTTTAGTTATCCTTAAAGTAGCGGGTCAGCCCATTATATAGGCCAGTAGCGGCATTTTCTTGGTATTGGTTTGAGTTTAAAGTCATTTCTTCTTCAGGGTTGCTTAGGTATCCAAGCTCCATTAAAGCTCCGTTTTGACTATTTTCCCGGATAACATGATAATCGCCAAAACGAACTCCTCGATAATTCAGCTTTGTTTGATTAATTGTAGACGAATATAGATATTCAGCAAGCGATTTTTGATAGGTATGATAGTAATATCCGGTCATGCCCCGGACACTTCTATTACTATTTGCATCATAATGTATGCTGACGAAGGCATCGGCTTGATAGGCACGAGCAATACTGACTCTTTCAGGTAGGGAAATATACGTATCGCTATTTCGGGTAAGGATCACGTTTGCACCGCTGGCTCTTAATTTATCATACAAAAGCCTTGCCGTTCGAATGGTTAGATTCTTTTCAAGTGTTCCGCTCGCACCGGTTGTCCCAGTGTCTATTCCGCCGTGGCCGGGGTCAAGGACAATCGTCTTATTTCGTAGATCAGAACCTGCTCCTTTCCTCTTAATGGATGGAGAAGTACCGTTGATGGAAACTAGCCAGCCTGCTACATATCCGATCGAACCGTTAGCGAGCCTAACCGCATACCAATCGTTTTCCTCTTTTATTACGGTAAATGTATCCCCTTCATTCGCTCTGAGAAAAACATCCGATTGGACATTCGGCCCCTTGCGAATATTGGTTCCATTATTGACAATCGTGACCTTGCTAACATTTGCAACTGGTTCGGAATTGACATTAGCTGTCGTTACATCTATATACCAACCGGCTACCCAGCCATACCGATTCGGCTCATATTCAATCTTTATCCAATCGTTTTTCTCCCCTAAAAGAGAAAAGCTCTGACCTTTATGTACTGAACCAATTATCGTTGCATTTAACGATGCCCCGCTCCGAACACTAAGGCTGCCTGCTGTTACCATTCCAATCGCCCCCGACGTGCTTGAAGTCGTGTCATTGCCCTTTTGAGTATTCGTCTGAATATCAAGAAATTGACTGCTGACCCAGGCTGCCTGCCCGTTAAACTGGATTTGGGTCCAGTTATTTTGGGTGGCGTAGACCGTGACTGTCATTCCCTTTGATAGTTTTCCAACCGCTGTACTTGCTGATGACGGGGAGGTACGGACGTTTAGGGATGGTACCGTAACAACTCCGATACTCGTTTTGTTGGATGTAACGCTAGTATCACTGTTGGCACTGGAAACTACCCAATTCGCTACCCACCCAGTTTGGCCGGCAGATAGTTTTACCTCAATCCAATCGCCTTGTTCCCTAATGATCGAATACTTTTCCCCTTTGCTTGCTTGTTTCACCAATGGATAGCTTAAACCGGGACCTTCTCTGATGTTTACAACCGCGGAGGAAATGGTAATCGTTCCGCTTGCAGCCATACTATTCCCCTGCGGCAGAAATCCCGCTATCAAAGTAAAACAAAATACGAGAATAATTAATTTTTTGCCCATCCTGTTTCCTCTCTTAATTTTGCATTTTTCTATTATTTTATCGTAATGGGAAGTGAAAATCATTCCTTTCTTGTAAAAAAAGGCCAATAATCTACCAATGGAAGTTGATAATTCTTTCTTTATTCCTGCAATTTTTATCTGATGATTGGAAATAATAGAGAATATAGACGAAGGATTCGAGGTGATTGGTTTATGAGAGCAAGTGAAAAAGGAATGAACGTCCAGTCGATGGAAGGCCGGATTTTTGGGGTTGATTTTCATGATTTTATTCAAAAAGAGCAGCATGCGGGTACCATTGAACTTGCTTCCGAATTTGGATTGAATATGAGAGATATCAGAAGGTTAAAAAAACATCTTGGAAGGTCTTAAAACTCACTTGACAATCTTCCTGATGCTCCGTATTATTATATAAATAAAATGTCATATTTAGTTATAACTAATGATGGAGCACAGTAGTTAAGCATAAAGCATGAAAAGAGAGGAAATGCCCCAGGCTGAAAGCATTTCTGCATGAATCTTAATGAAGGAACACTCCGTAGGTTTCTCTCTGAAAAAGGTATACTCTAGTAGGAGAAGAACGTTAACAGGCGTTAACTGTACGAGCGGAAGAGACCAAATCTGGGCTTTTCAACTAGGGTGGCACCACGGGACTATAACTCTCGTCCCTTGTATTTATACAAGGGATGGGAGTTTTTTTATTTATTTTTTTACATATTGGTTAGGAGGAAAATGGAAATGTCGATTAGCATTCCACGGGGAACGCAGGATATTTTACCCGGTGAAATTGAAAAGTGGCAAATGATTGAAGCAAAAGCGCGCGAACTTTGTGAGAAATACCAATACCATGAAATTCGTACACCGATTTTTGAACATACCGATCTCTTTTCAAGAGGTGTGGGTGATACGACCGATATTGTTCAAAAAGAAATGTACACCTTTGAAGACCGGGGCGGACGGAGCATCACACTTAGACCAGAAGGAACTGCTGCAGTTGTAAGGTCTTTTGTTGAGAAAAAAATGTTTGGCTATGCGAATCAGCCCGTAAAGCTTTATTACATGGGCCCGATGTTTCGCTATGAGCGCCCGCAGGCTGGACGTTTTCGCCAATTTGTTCAGTTTGGTATTGAAGCACTGGGAAGTAACGATCCCGCTATTGATGCAGAAGTCATTTCTCTAGCAATGAACTTGTATAAAGAAATGGGTTTAAAGAAGCTGAAACTAATTATTAACAGCCTTGGCGATAAAGAAAGCCGGATTGCACATCGGAATGCATTAGTGAATCACTTCCAGCCACGGATTGGCGAGTTTTGCCATGACTGTCAAAACCGTCTTGAAAAAAATCCACTACGGATTCTTGATTGTAAACAAGACCGCGATCACGAGCTGATGAAAACAGCTCCATCCATTCTTGATTATTTAAATGATTATTCAAAAGCTTATTTTGAAAAGCTGCAGCAATATCTTACACAATTGGATATTCCGTTTGAAGTGGATGCAAACCTGGTCCGCGGCTTGGATTATTATAATCATACTGCATTTGAAATCATGAGTAATGCCGAGGGATTTGGCGCGATTACCACATTATGCGGCGGCGGAAGATACAATGGTTTGGCTGAGGAAATCGGCGGTCCTGAAACACCGGGAATTGGCTTTGCCCTTAGTATCGAACGATTCATTGCTGCCTTAAATGCGGAAGGCGTCGAGCTCGAAATCAATCAAGGCATTGACTGTTATCTGGCAGCACTTGGCGAAGAGGCAAAGGATTACACGGTAGGACTTTTACAGCAATTAAGAATGGCTGGTTTTTCGGCCGAAAGAGACTATTTGGATCGAAAAATTAAGGCCCAATTTAAAGCAGCTGACCGATTAAATGCCCGTTTTGTAGCCATTCTTGGCGACGATGAGTTAAAAAATAATAAAATCAATGTGAAAAATATGGCGACAGGTGAACAGGTAGAAATAGATTTAGATTCATTTATTCAACACTTTCAAAGGTTGCAACAATAAGGGGGAAAAAACAATGTTTGGCAGATCGTATTTTTGCGGAGAGGTTCCGGAAACAGCAGTAGGAGAAAAAGTAACATTAAAAGGATGGGTGCAAACCAGACGGGATTTGGGCGGAGTCATTTTTATCGATCTTCGTGACCGTTCCGGGATTGTACAGGTCGTATTTAATCCGGATTTATCACAGGAAGCACTTGAAATTGCTGAAAAAATCCGTAGTGAATATGTTCTAGATATTCAAGGAACAGTGGTTGCCAGAGAGGCTTCGACCATTAATGAAAAAATTAAAACCGGTAAAATTGAAGTACAGGCTGAAAAAGTAACCATTATCAATGAAGCGAAAACACCACCATTTATGATTACTGATACAACAGATGTTTCAGAGGATGTCCGTTTGAAATATCGCTATTTAGATTTCCGTCGTCCGGTTATTTTTGAAACCTTAAAAATGCGCCATCAGGTGACAAAACAAATTAGAGACTTCTTAGATTCCGAAGGTTTCTTAGACATTGAAACACCGATTTTAACAAAAAGCACACCTGAAGGTGCCCGTGATTATCTAGTACCAAGCCGCGTTCATCCTGGTGAGTTTTATGCGCTGCCACAATCACCGCAGTTGTTTAAGCAATTGTTAATGGTTGGCGGAGTTGAACGATATTATCAAATCGCCCGCTGCTTCCGTGACGAAGACCTTCGTGCAGACCGTCAGCCTGAATTTACTCAGGTCGATATTGAAACAAGCTTTTTAAGCCAAGAAGATATTATGGCCTTAATGGAAAAAATGATGACTCAAGTCATGAAAGCAGTTAAAGGGATTGAGATTCCTGCTCCATTCCCGCGGATGACGTATGATGAAGCAATGAGCCGCTTTGGTTCAGATAAACCGGATACCCGTTTTGGTTTAGAGCTTGTCGATCTTTCTGAAATTGTGAAGGATTCAGGCTTCAAAGTCTTTTCTGCTGCTGTGGCAAATGGCGGTCAAGTAAAAGCAATTAATGTAAAAGCTGCTGCGGAGAAATATTCTCGTAAAGATATTGATGCCTTAACAGAATTTGTTGCTGTATACGGAGCAAAAGGACTTGCCTGGTTTAAGGTTGAAGCTGAGGGGATAAATGGCCCAATCGCAAAATTCTTCTCTGAAGAAGAAGTAAATGCGATGAAAGCGACGCTTGAAGCTAGTGAAGGTGATTTAATTCTATTTGTTGCTGATAAAAAAAGTGTTGTCGCTGATGCATTAGGTGCACTAAGAATTAAACTTGGTAAAGAATTGGAATTAATTGACCAAAGCAAGTTTAATTTCCTATGGGTTACTGATTGGCCATTACTTGAGTATGACGAAGAGGAAGGACGCTATTTTGCTGCCCATCATCCATTTACAATGCCATTCAGGGAAGATCTTGAATACTTAGATACGGATCCAGGAAGGGTTCGCGCACAAGCCTATGACATCGTTCTTAACGGTTATGAACTTGGTGGAGGTTCTTTAAGGATTTTTGAACGGTCCATTCAGGAAAAAATGTTCAAGGTGCTAGGCTTTACACCTGAAGAAGCGAACGAGCAATTCGGATTCCTGTTAAATGCCTTTGAATATGGGACACCGCCGCACGGTGGAATTGCCCTTGGCTTAGACCGTTTAGTCATGCTTTTAGCAGGAAGCTCTAATCTTCGTGACACGATTGCTTTTCCAAAAACAGCAAGTGCAAGCGACTTGTTAACGGATGCACCTGGTGAAGTTTCGAAGGCACAATTGAAAGAGCTATATTTAACACTAAATGTAAATAAATAACAATAAAACGCTTTCAAGAACCCTTGAATGCCGATTTATTTTATGCTATTATAAAACCAATCCAAAAGAGTCCTGAAGTGTACGTTGCATTACCTGAAATATTGACCGAACATTATTTCTTCGGGAGTCCAGAGTTTTTCGGCAGCGCAAATGCCCCGGCCCATAGCGGATTAGGGGACTTGCAAAACAGAGAACAGGGCACCCACCTGCTAAGTGCGGGATCAATATGAAGGAAGCCAAAAGCGACGGCACGATTGGGACTCTTTTCAAATTGACCTTAATTAACCTCCTATATGGGAGGTTTTTATTTTCCCTTATTTTTAATAAATCTTATCTGAATACTTGTTTTTAAATGATGGTATGATATATTTTTATTCGGGAAAAAGATACCTAATGAAATTAACATAATTGGAGTGAAATATATGCTGCATCAATTTTCTCGTAATGAGTTGGCGGTTGGTAAAGAAGGAATGGATATCATGAAAAACAGCACGGTTGCTGTTTTAGGAATCGGGGGAGTCGGTTCTTTTGCTGCCGAGGCGCTTGCTCGTTCCGGTGTCGGCCGTCTTATTTTGATCGACAAAGACGATGTAGACATCACCAATGTCAACCGTCAGCTTATTGCTTTATTATCAACCATTGGCAGACCAAAGGTGGAAATCATGGAGGAGAGGATTAAGGATATTAATCCGGATTGTGAAGTGATTTCACTAAAAATGTTCTATACGGAAGAAACCTATGAAGAAATTTTTAACCATCATATCGATTTTTTTGTAGACGCCTCCGATACGATTATTTATAAAATCCATTTAGCGAAGGAATGTTTAAAGAGAAATATTCCAATCATTTCAAGTATGGGTGCAGCAAATAAAATGGATCCAACCCGTTTCCAAATTGCCGATATTTCTAAAACTCATACGGATCCTATTGCCAAGGTGATCCGGACTAAACTGCGTAAGGAAGGGATTCGCAAAGGGATTCCGGTTGTTTTTTCCGATGAGAGTCCGATCGTGATTCGTGAGGATGTCCGTCAGATTGTCGGGAATGATAAAGCGGAGATTCGTAAGGCTAAGATGCCGCCAGCTTCCAATGCCTTTGTTCCGTCTGCCTGCGGTTTAATTATGGCAAGTTATGTGGTAAGAGAATTATTAAAAGATATCAAAATCCAACGCGTGTCAGATGAGAAATAAGCTTAAGGCCCTGAACTTTGTTCAGGGCCTGTTTTTTAATAAGCTTTTATTAAAAAGCGGCAGTGTCTTCTTTTTGGGACACCATCATCTATTTTAACGGTATTGTTAAAACATCTACTTTTGAGCCATCTTTCGCCGAGTAAACAAATAGTTCGAAAGTTGCCCCTGTTTTTTCAACAAGTGATTGATCAAGAGAAATCTCAAAATTTCCCCATGCGGGAGCTCCTTCGGTTTGATAATGATCTTCCAGAATGGTTTTATTACCGGAAGTTACTGCATATTGAAAGACACCCTCAAATACTCTTGCCTGCCCTTTTACAATGATTTTACCGTCTTTTTCATATAAGACTACGCTTTTAAAGGAATTGTTTTGGTATACCTTTGGATCAGCCTCCTTTGGTGGTTTCTGTGTCCCGATAGAAGGCTTATTTGGATCGGCCGGGGGGGTTGTTGTTTCACCTGAAGGCTTCGATGGAACACTTTTTGGAGGCTTAGTGGTTTCATGTTCGGTTACACTAGGTTTCTGTTTAACATCCACATGAACCCTGACACCTAAACTATAGGCAATCACCCCTAAAATCACAATGATACACAGCATGAACAAGTTTGATAGTTTCATTCGCTTCACCCCCAAAACCGCTTGAATTTTTCCATCCATCTTACCCTATTATATTCATCAAGGTCTCCATTTCCACACAGTACCGTAAATCTTTTCATACGTCGCAGGTCTTAGAAAAAACTCATTCTCGAGCCGTTTTAATCGAGAAAGAGACCACTTTATAATAAAAATGGAATGTAAGGCATTAAAAACAGGAAATATTCCCAAATCTGCGTTAAACTGGTAGGGTGTAAATTTTAGGGCAGAGATAGAGAGAGGAGAAGATGAATTGGAATCCATTGTGGAACTAAAAGATGTGACGAAAATAATAAAAGGGAGAAAGATCATAGATCAAATAAGCTTCCAAGTAAACAAAGGGGAGGTTTTTGGTTTTTTGGGGCCAAACGGGGCCGGAAAAACAACGACCATCCGGATGATTGTGGGCTTAATGGGCATCACTTCGGGTGATATTACCATTGGCGGAGCCAGTATTAAAAGTAATTTTGAGGATGCCGTCCGCCATATTGGTGCCATTGTTGAAAATCCAGAGATGTATAAATTTTTAAGCGGATATAAAAACCTTGTGCATTATGCAAGAATGTCAAAAGGAATAACGAAAGAGAAAATTGATGAAGTGGTCAAACTGGTCGGGCTAACAGATAGAATCCACGACAAGGTAAAAACGTACTCACTGGGAATGCGGCAAAGATTAGGTTTGGCGCAATGTCTTTTACATGACCCCGAGGTACTAATCCTCGATGAACCCACCAACGGTTTGGACCCGGCTGGAATCCGGGAAATCCGCGACTATTTGCGCCTCCTTGCAAGGGAAAAAAATATGGCTGTCATTGTATCAAGCCACTTACTTTCAGAAATGGAAATGATGTGTGATCGCATCGGAATTATCCAAAACGGCCGTTTAATAGATGTACAGCTTGTCCAAGAATTTGTGCAAGGCAATGAAGTCACATATGAACTTGAAGTGATTCCAAGTGAACAGGCACGCACCATCATCCAAAACCATTATTCAGACGTGAGAGTGTCCCATTCGAGAAATGGCGTATCATTGGAGCTGGCCAAAGAAGAAATTCCGAATTTAATAAAGTTATTGGTGGAAGGTGACGTTCAGGTCTTTGGGGTTAAAGAAGTGGCAAAAACATTAGAGGACCGCTTCCTTGAGGTTACAGCTGAAAAGGAGGAAGCTAGAGTATGATGAATTTAATTAAAAATGAATGGATGAAAATTTTTAAGCGCCCAGGAACGTTTGTCATGATTGCGATCCTACTTGTTGCGGCGTCAATTGTGGCGGGCTTTTTTAAATATCAGGAGTCAGGAAGTAAAGCGGGCGTTGACCAAAAATGGGAGCAAAACCTAAAGCAGGAGAATGATGCTTTAAAGAAACAGTATGACCGAAGCGGATCAAAGATGGAAAAACAATTTCTTAAAAGAGAGATTGCCATCAATGATTACCGGGTTCAGCATCATATTGCTCCACAGGAAAGCTATGATGTTTGGACCTTTGTGAAGGATGCTTCGCAATTAATTTCCTTAGCAGGGCTGTTTACGATTATCGTTTCCGCAGGGATTGTTGCAAGTGAATTTAATTGGGGCACGATTAAGTTGTTGTTAATCCGGCCGATTAATCGAACGAAAATTTTACTCTCTAAATATTTAACAGTTTTACTTTTTGCATTATTCCTGCTGGCGGTGCTTTTTGTGTATTCAACTGTCATTGGTGCGATTTTATTTGGGATGCCTGACCAGGCTGTACCATATTTGAACTACAATAATGGAACTGTGACTGAGCAGAATATGGTGGTTCATTTAATGAGTTATTATGGTTTGAGCTCGATTGGAATGATTATGCTGACAACCATGGCCTTTATGATTTCGTCTGTGTTTCGAAACAGTTCACTTGCTATTGGTATCTCCATCTTCCTAATGTTTTCCGGAGGGAACTTAACTCAATTATTAGCATTGAAATTTGATTGGGCTAAATATATCTTGTTTGCTAATACGGATCTTATGCAATATTTTGAAGGATCTCCGATGGTGGAAGGAATGACCTTATCATTTTCCATCATCATGCTGATTGTTTATTTCGTTGTTTTCCAATTTCTGGCCTTCTTTACTTTTAAAAAGAGAGATGTGGCGGCGTAAAATTGTTGATATCCGCTAAAAAGTGTTGATATCACACCAAAAATTGTTGATATCCGTTCCAAAAGTGTCGATATCAACTCAAAAAGTGTTGATATCGCAGAAAAAAATAGCCTCCGCGTAACGCGGAGGCTATTTTTTTCTGCCTGTTAGTTTTGCATAGACCGTGGCCAATGCTTGTTCAAACTTACCAGTCTTTTTCGGTACATAGTATTGTTTATTTTTTAAGCGATTCGGTAAATATTGCTGCGGAACCCATCCATTTTCAAAGTCGTGCGGATATTTATAGTCAATACCCCTGCCCAGCTCTTTTGCTCCTTTATAATGGGCATCACGCAGATGGTCAGGAACTTCGCCGACATTGCCTTTTTGAATATCCTCAAGTGCGGATTGAATCGCCAGCACTGCTGAATTGGATTTCGGTGATAAACATAATTCAATCACAGCGTTAGCAAGCGGAATTCTTGCTTCCGGGAAACCGATTCGTTCTGCTGTTTCAATCGCAGCCAGGGTCCGTGCCCCTGCTTGGGGACTGGCAAGACTGACATCTTCATAAGCGATAACAAGCAAGCGTCTGCTAATGCTGATTAGGTCACCTGCTTCAATTAACCTGCCAAGATAATGAAGTGCAGCATCTACGTCACTGCCGCGAATTGACTTTTGGAAGGCGGAAAGAACATCATAATGGCCGTCTCCATCCTTGTCAGCAGCAAAGCTTTTCTTTTGTAAGCATTCTTCTGCTGTTGCCAAGTCAATATGAATAACGCCGTCCTCGTCCTTGTCGCTCGAAAGAACAGCTAATTCCAGAGCATTTAAGGAACTTCTAACATCCCCATTTGATCCGATTGCAAAATGATTTAAAGCTTCATCGGTCAGGACAACCTTTACGTTTCCAAAGCCTCTTTCCGCATCTTCTAAAGCACTGGTCAATGCTATTTTTACTTCTTCCGGCTCAGGCGGCTTTAACTCAAAAATTTGGCAGCGGCTGCGGATCGCTGGATTAATCGCGTGGTAGGGATTGCTCGTCGTTGCCCCTATTAAAGTAATTAATCCATTTTCTAAATAAGGAAGCAAAAAATCCTGTTTCGCTTTATCAAGGCGATGGACCTCATCCAATAGAAGAATTACCTTTCCGGACATTTTTGCTTCGGCAACGACAATCTCCATGTCTTTTTTATTATTGGTTACGGCATTTAGGGTTCGGAAAGCATATTTAGTATTTCCGGCAATCGCACTTGCAATCGAGGTTTTGCCAATTCCAGGCGGTCCATATAAAATCATCGACGTCAGTTGTTTAGCTTTTACCATTCTGGCAATAATTTTTCCATCGGCAACAAGATGCTGCTGTCCGACAACCTCTTCAATGGTTCTGGGACGCATCCGAAATGCTAGAGGCTTTTGCTGCATAATCATCTCTCCAAATAAATACAGTTCTTTCTTATTAAGATATCATTTTTTCTATCAAAAGCATATTAAAGAACAATATGGTATAATGAATAAATGCCTATCAAGATACTAAGGATTTGATTCCTATTGACATTATAAAAAATAATTTTAAAATAGAAAAAGTTGAAATGAGGTGCCTTTAAATGAAAATATCGACGAAGGGCAGATATGGTCTGACCATTATGATTGAACTGGCTAAAAAATACGGTGAAGGTCCGATTTCGTTAAAAACAATTGCCCAAGCAAATGATTTATCGGAACATTACTTAGAACAATTAATTTCACCGCTTCGCAATGCCGGATTGGTAAAAAGTATTCGTGGAGCATATGGTGGTTACATTCTAGCTGATGATCCTTCAAAAATCACATCCGGTGATGTGATTCGTGTTCTTGAAGGACCAATTACACCGGTAGAGGGTATCGAGGATGAAGAACCGGCTAAACGTGAGCTTTGGATTCGTATTCGCGATGCGATTAAGGATGTATTGGATAATACAACATTGGAAGATTTAGCGAACCATAGCGATGATGGTGAGTCAGAAGCTTATATGTTTTATATTTGATGTCAAAATTAATTATATAGATTTCATTTGAATGAAGGTGGAATTATGGAACGAATCTATCTCGACCATGCCGCTACAACACCGATGCATCCAAGAGTTATGGAGAAAATGCTTGAAGCCATGAATGAAACCTTTGGGAATCCTTCGAGTATCCATTCTTTTGGAAGAGAAGCTCGGCACAGAATCGATCTTGCACGTGAAAGCTTGGCAAAAAGTATCGGTGCAAAAGAGGTAGAGATTATTTTTACAAGCGGCGGAACTGAAGCAGATAACATGGCCCTATTTGGGGTTGCTGAAAGTTATCAAGCGAATGGGAAGCATATTATAACCTCACAAATTGAGCACCATGCAGTCCTTCACGCCTGTCATAAATTAGAAAAGATGGGGTATGAGATTACCTATTTGCCTGTAGATGAAACTGGCAGGGTGTCTGTTGCTGAATTAAAAAATGAATTAAGAGAAGATACTATTCTTGTCTCAATTATGTACGGGAACAATGAGGTAGGGACGCTTCAGCCAATTGCGGAAATTGGGGAACTCCTGAAAGAACATCAAGCAAAATTTCATACCGATGCGGTACAAGCCTACGGTGTTGAAAAGATAGATGTGAACAAATGTAATATTGACTTGTTGTCCGTTACAGCTCATAAAATCAATGGCCCGAAAGGAATCGGCTTTTTATATGCCCGCGAAAATGTTAAACTAGCGCCACGTCAATTTGGAGGAGAACAAGAGCGAAAAAGACGAGCCGGTACCGAAAATGTTGCCTCAATAGTCGGTTTTCATGAAGCTGTTTTAATTTCAGCGGAAGAACTGTCTGAAAAAAGGAATAGGTACACGGGGTTTAAGGAAACGTTTATTCAAAAACTCCGAGAGCACAGAATCGATTTTGCACAAAACGGAACACTTGAACATTCGCTGCCACATGTATTAAACTTAAGCTTTCCTGGGACAAATGTCGAGCAAATGCTTGTGAACCTCGATTTAGCGGGAATAGCGGTCTCCAGCGGTTCAGCATGTACAGCGGGTTCGATTGAACCTTCTCATGTACTGGTTGCTATGTTTGGAAAAGGATCTGAGCGGTTAATTAATTCGATTCGCTTTAGCTTTGGTTACGATACGACTACAGAGCAAATAGTGAGAGCGGCTGAAGAGACAGCCAGAATTGTGACGCGCTTAAAAAAATAGATGTACGAATAATTTCTTTATAGATAGAGAGGTGAATATGAATGGAGAACAGAGAGCCAAAAGATATCCGAGTGGTTGTGGGCATGTCCGGCGGGGTCGATTCATCGGTTGCAGCTTTACTTTTAAAACAGCAAGGTTATGATGTTATCGGGATTTTTATGAAAAACTGGGATGATACGGATGAATTTGGCGTGTGTACAGCGACAGAGGATTATGATGATGTAATCCGTGTTTGTAACCAGATTGGCATTCCATATTATGCCGTTAATTTTGAAAAACAATATTGGGATAAGGTATTTACCTACTTTTTAGAAGAATATAAGGCAGGCCGAACCCCGAATCCGGATGTTATGTGCAATAAAGAAATTAAGTTTAAGGCTTTTCTTGAGCATGCGGTGAACCTCGGTGCTGATTATCTGGCAACAGGCCATTATGCACAGGTTGAGTACCGGGATGGAGAATATAAAATGCTCCGTGGTCGGGACGAAAACAAGGACCAAACCTACTTCTTAAACCAATTGACACAGGATCAGCTTAGCAAGGTAATGTTCCCGATTGGTAATCTTGAGAAATCAAGGGTAAGGGAAATTGCCAAGGAAGCTAATCTTGCGACTGCAACGAAGAAGGATAGCACTGGAATTTGCTTTATTGGGGAGAGGAATTTTAAGGAATTCCTAGGTCAATACTTGCCTGCCCAGCCGGGGAATATGGAAACCTTCGACGGCAAAGTAATGGGAAGGCATGAGGGCCTTATGTATCACACCATCGGTCAGCGTCATGGACTCGGAATTGGCGGGGCAGGCGAACCATGGTTTGCGATTGGAAAAGATTTAAAGCGCAATGTGCTTTATGTTGGACAAGGCTTTCATAATGAAATGCTTTATTCCGATTCCATTATTGCCGATGCCGTCAGCTGGGTTTCCAATCAAGAAAAACCAGCCGAATTTGAATGCACTGCAAAATTCCGTTACCGGCAGGAAGACCATCAAGTAACCGTCCATCTTCTCGAAGACAACAAAGCAAAAGTTGTCTTTAAAGAGCCAATCCGTGCCGTCACCCCAGGACAAGCCGTCGTCTTCTACAATGGCGACGAATGCCTCGGCGGCGGAACCATCGACGAAGTCTACAAAAATAACGAGCGCCTGACCTACGTCGGCTAAAAAATCCCTGATTCCACTGCGGAATCAGGGATTTTTTCGACAAAATTCGGGCGGTGCCTGGCGACGCCCGAATTTTGTCGAATGAACTAACCACAGAAAAAAATATGGTATACTCTCAATAGAATGGAGTTGACTAGTTTGGATAAGAACCAATTGGGTGTTAAATATATGCAGGAAGGTAATTGGGAGGAAGCGGCGAGGGCTTTTAATGAAGCGATTTCGGAGAGCCCGCAGGATCCGGTTGCTTATATTAATTTTGGAAATGTGCTTTCTGCTGTTGGGGATGATGAGAAGGCTTTGAAGTTTTATGAGAAGGCGATTGAGCTTGATGAGAATGCAGCAGCAGCTTATTATAGTGCGGGAAACCTCTATTTTAGTAAGGAACATTTTGAGCAGGCGAAAAAAATGTTTGAAATGGCGTTGAAAAAAGGGCTCGAATCCAGTGATAACTTATTTATGCTCGGAATTACCCTTATGCAGCTCGATCAAGGGAAATTTGCCCTGCCTTATTTACAAAGAAGTGTGGAATTAAATGAAGAAGATGCTGAGGCACGCTTTCAATATGGATTGTGTCTCGCTCAATTACAATTCATTGATGAGTCAATCGTCCAATTGGAAAAATGTTTAGAGCTTGATCCCCAACATGCAGATGCCTGTTATAATTTAGGCGTTGCCTATGGCTTTAAAGAAAATCCAGAAAAAGCAGCAGAAATGTTTGATAAAGCACTTGAAATTCAGCCGGACCATTTGCTTGCCGGCTACGGAAAAAAACTAATAGAGAATGAAAAATAAGCATTAATCCTTATGTCTCAAGGCCATGGAAGGAGGGAGTGTAATGGAAAAGCAGGACTCACTTGATTTATTTGCCGAACAAGGAAAGTTCGTGAAGGGGAAGCATCTTGTAACGATTTTTCATAATGAGCAAAATCTATACACCGTCCTGAGAATTCGAGTGGAAGAAACCAATGACCAATATGAGGACAAAGAAGCAGTGGTAACGGGTTATTTTCCGAAAATTCACGAACAGGAAACGTATATTTTTTACGGTGAATTTAAGGAACATCCGAAATTTGGTCTTCAATTTCACACCAATCATTTCCGAAAAGATATTCCTCAAACTGAACAAGGTGTTATTACTTATTTATCAAGTGAAATGTTTAAAGGGATTGGCAAAAAGACGGCGGAGAATATTGTTAAAGTATTAGGAGAAAATGCAATTTCAAAAATCCTTAATCAGCCGTCATTGCTCGACTCTATTCCAAAGCTGCCTCCTGATAAGGCGAAAATGCTTTATGATACGTTAATGGAACATCAGGGACTTGAACAAGTCATGGTCGCCTTAAATCAATATGGCTTTGGTCCGCAGCTTTCGATGAGAATATATCAAGCTTATAAGGAGGAAACCCTCGGGATTATTCAAAAAAATCCTTATAAGCTGGTCGAAGATATTGAAGGAATCGGCTTTGGCCGGGCAGACGAGCTAGGATATCAGCTTGGCATCTCCGGAAATCACCCAGACCGAATCAAAGCAGCTTGCCTTTACACGCTTGAAAATGAAAGCATGCAGACAGGACATGTATACATACCTGCAAAAGACTTATTAGAAAAAGTAAAAAACCTTCTCGAAGAAAACAAACGAGATCAAATTGAATTTTTGGATATCTCGAATGAAGTCATTAAGCTTGAAGAAGAGGGGAAAATAATTGGCGAAGAGCAGCGTGTCTATCTTCCCTCATTATATTTTGCTGAAAAGGGCCTCGTGACCAATATTCATCGAATCTTAGAGCAATCCGAGTACAAAGAACAATTTCCAGAATCAGAGTTTTTACTTGCACTTGGAAGCCTTGAAGAAAGACTCGGCGTGGAATATGCTCCCTCGCAAAAAGAAGCAATCCAAACGGCCTTAATGTCCCCGATGCTAATTTTAACAGGCGGTCCCGGCACTGGTAAGACGACCGTCATCAAAGGGATTGTCGAGCTTTATGCCGAACTTCATGGCTGCTCCTTAGAACCAAAGGATTATCAAAAGAAAGACGAACCCTTTCCTTTTTTACTTGCCGCACCAACGGGCAGAGCCGCGAAAAGGATGAGCGAGTCGACAGGTCTTCCTGCCGTTACAATTCACCGTTTACTTGGTTTTAATGGAACAGAAGGTTTTGACCGTGATGAAACAACACCGCTTGAAGGAAAAATTATTATCGTAGATGAAACGTCCATGCTCGATATTTGGCTGGCAAATCAGTTGTTTAAGGCACTTCCGGAGCATATACAAGTCATTTTAGTCGGAGATGAAGATCAATTGCCATCTGTCGGACCAGGGCAGGTTTTAAAAGATCTATTGAATTCAGTAAGAATTCCGACGGTTAGATTAACCGATATCTATCGTCAGGCAGAAGGGTCTTCTATCATTGAACTTGCCCACGATATTAAAAAGGGGTTTATACCGGCTAATGTAACAGTCAAACAACCTGATCGCTCCTTTATCCGCTGTTCAACTGCACAGGTTGCGCAGGTTGTGGAAAAAGTCGCATTAAATGCAAAAAACAAAGGATATTCGGCAAAGGATATCCAAGTGCTAGCACCGATGTACCGGGGACCCGCAGGGATTGACCGCTTAAATGTTTTACTGCAGGAAATTTTTAATCCTAACCCGGATGGTTCGCGTAAAGAAATTACTTTCGGCGATGTAAAATATCGAATCGGTGACAAAGTGCTTCAGTTGGTCAATCAGCCGGAAAATAATGTTTTTAACGGTGATATTGGCGAAATTATTTCGATTATCTATGCAAAAGAAAATACCGAAAAACAAGATATGATTTACATTTCCTTTGAGGGGCATGAGGTTGAATATACAAAGCAGGATTTGACGCAAATTACTCATGCTTATTGCTGTTCTGTCCATAAGTCGCAGGGAAGCGAATTTCCGATTGTCATTCTTCCTATAACAAGAAGCTACTACCGAATGCTGCGGCGGAATTTAATTTATACAGCGATTACCCGCAGTAAACAATCGTTAATCCTCTGCGGTGAAGAAGATGCCTTAAGAATGGGCGTCGAACGGGCGGATGAATTAAGCAGACTAACGACCCTTTGCCAAAAGCTGCAAGAATCCATCCCTGCCAATGGAAGCGAAACAAAAATGGAAACACAAATTCCCGATGGGCTAACATTAGAAGAGGCTTTAATGAAGGTCGATCCAATGATTGGAATGGAAAACCTTACACCTTATGATTTTATGGTTAATAACTGAAACTATAAATGTTCGGAAAGGTGGGACACTTTTTGCGGACATTTTCTTTATTAAAAAATCAACCGGTGTTTGACATCAAATCAGGGACGAAAATCGGTGAAGTAAGTGATTTATTTATCACAAGCAATGGAGTCGTAAAAGGTTTATTGGTCAAAAAAGGCGCTTTCATCAAACAAACGGTATTTTTGGACATTCAGAACGTCGCTTCCTTTGGTGCAGATGGGATCATGATTGAAGATGCTGACCATTTAGAAAAGCTTAAAACACCTCCGGAATATACTTTTTCGCATCAACATTCGTTAAATGGGCATATGATTGTAACAAAGAGCGGCGATTCAATCGGCCTATTAAAGGATGTATATTTTCTGGAAGAATTGGGCACAATCGTAGGGTATGAAATTACGGATGGCTTCTTTTCAGAAATCACTGAAGGGAAACAGGTTATTCAATCCGAAAAGCCCCCGGCGATTGGAAGAGATGCCATCATTGTAGATGTTAACCAAACGTGAGGTGTCTTTTTCATGTTAAAGTGTCCCAATTGCCAGAGTAAGGATATCGGAAAAATTGGTATTAACCAATATTATTGTTGGAATTGTTTTATTGAATTGTCCCTTTCTAAAGGCATTATTAATACTCATCAAGTCGAGGAAGATGGGACTCTTAGTTCCTTAGATGATTTGTTTGAAGAAGAAGAGCGTCGTTACACCATTTAATTTTAATCAGCTAGCACCTGTTCGTAGAATTCCTATCTTAAAGAAGAGGTGATACGTGTGAATAAAATGATGACGACTGTTGTTGCTTTTGGGGCAGGAATGGCAGCTTACAACTGGGCACAGCGAAACAATGTTATGTCAGCCCGCAATATGAAAAAAATGCAGAGGAAAGTTAAACGCACGATTTTTTAAACCTATGCCCCCTCCTAATTGAGGGGGTATTTTAATGCATAAATCCCTCTTCCCCCTCCAACACTAACCAAAAAGGGGTGAGAGGGTTGGATATTCGTATGAAGTGGTATTACCGAATTGGGTTCTTGCTCCTTTTATTAGTGGCGATTTATTTGTTTTTTAAAATTCGTTTTGTCTGGCTGCCAATAGTAAAGGTTGTATTTTATATTTTATTACCTTTCCTAATAGCCGGATTTATTACCTATCTGCTTCATCCGATTGTTGAAAAGCTTCATGAAAAAGGGCTTCATCGCGGTCTTGCGATATTCCTCATCTACTGCTTATTCTTTGGAGGTCTCGGCTTTGCTTTATACAAGGGAATTCCAGCTTTTATCAATCAGTTAAAAGATCTATCGGAAAGTGCTCCACTTTTAGCGGAGCAATACCGTGGTTGGATTCATACACTTCAATCCCATACACGGGAATGGCCAGATGGACTTCAAGGAAAAATGAATGACGGAATTGATGCTTTTGAGGCAAAGTTAAATTCTTTGCTCACGATCATCGTTGAAATTCTCTTAAACTTTCTTAATTCCGCTTTAATCGTGATGATTATTCCATTCATCGCATTCTATATGTTAAAGGATTTCCCCTTACTTAAACGAGTGGTGTGGTATTTAACTCCAAGGAAATGGCGCAGACAGGGAAAGCGTTTTTTAAGGGATGTAGACGAGTCATTGGGGAGTTACATTAGGGGGCAGCTCCTTGTTTGTGTTATTATCGGCAGTGCTGCATCACTATTATTTTGGGTATTTCATTTACGTTACCCGCTCCTTTTAGGATTTATTGTTGGGATTACGGATGTCATCCCTTATTTTGGTCCCATTTTAGGTGCAGTTCCGGCAGTTATTATTGCCGCTACCCTTTCAGTAAAGCTTGTAATTATTACAATCGTGATTATTTTAGTCCTGCAATTTCTTGAAGGGAATATTCTATCCCCTTATATTGTCGGAAGAAGCCTTCATATGCATCCGCTCCTCATTATGCTTGCCATCACGGCAGGCGGAGAAATTGGCGGTGTAATCGGGCTCATTTTGGCTGTCCCGGTACTTGTTGTCTTAAAGGTAGGAGCTATTCATGCAAAAAATCATTTTATGCAAAAAAATACGAAGGATTCTCCGTCCTAATTGACAAACAATTTTAGAGTGGCTATAATTCGTCATATAGTATTGAATAAATGTATGTAACATGTTGAAGGATCGAGTATGTTGTAGACCATTTGTAACGCCTAAAGCGCGTGAAGAGAGGAGCTTCCAAGGCTGAAAGAAGCTCTAAATGAAGGATGACAGAAAGCTAATCCAGAGTGCAGCTAATCCCTGCCGTTTTGCCGCGTTAAGGCAGCTGAGAGATGAATACAGCTTTTTGTATTCATAATCAGGGTGGTACCGCGAGTCAAGTCCTCGTCCCTGTTTTAGGGATGAGGGCTTTTTTGTATTTTTTTAATATATATTAGGAGGTCTAAACAAATGAAAAATTTAACAGGCTCTGAAATCCGCAAAATGTTTTTAGACTTTTTTAAAGAAAAAGGTCATTCCGTTGAACCAAGTGCACCCCTTGTACCGATTGATGATCCATCGCTTCTTTGGATTAACAGCGGGGTTGCAACTTTAAAGAAGTATTTTGACGGCCGGGTCATTCCGGAAAATCCAAGGATTACAAATGCGCAAAAATCAATCCGTACCAATGATATTGAAAATGTTGGTAAAACAGCCCGACACCATACATTCTTTGAAATGCTTGGGAATTTCTCCATCGGTGATTATTTTAAAGAAGAAGCAATTGTTTGGGCATGGGAGTTTTTAACCGATCAAAAATGGATTAATTTTGATCCAGAATTACTTTCCGTTACCATCCATCCGGAAGACGAAGAAGCATATGAAATTTGGAATAAAAAGATTGGAATTCCTGAGGAACGCATTATCCGCCTTGAAGGGAACTTCTGGGATATCGGGGAAGGCCCAAGTGGTCCAAACTCAGAGATTTTCTATGACCGGGGTTCGGAATATGGTGATGACCCGGCAGACCCAGAGCTTTATCCTGGAGGAGAAAACGAACGATATCTTGAAGTATGGAACCTAGTATTTTCGCAATTTAACCATAATCCAGATGGAACCTACACCCCGCTGCCAAAGAAAAATATTGATACTGGCATGGGCTTAGAAAGAATGGCGTCTGTCGTTCAAAATGTTCCAACAAACTTTGATACGGATTTATTTATGCCAATTATTCGTGCAACAGAAGAAATTTCAGGTGAAAAATATGGTGCAGACAAGGAAAAAGATGTGGCTTTTAAGGTAATTGCCGATCATATTCGGACAGTTGCATTTGCTGTCGGTGATGGTGCATTGCCTTCTAATGAAGGTCGTGGTTATGTATTGCGCCGCCTGCTCCGCCGTGCGGTTCGTTATGCAAAACAAATTAATATTAACCGTCCGTTTATGTACGAACTTGTTTCTGTTGTAGGTGAGGTAATGCATGACTTCTATCCTCAAGTAAAGGAAAAATCAGAGTTTATTCAAAAGGTAATTAAAAATGAGGAAGAGCGTTTCCATGAAACACTTCATGAAGGCTTAGCGATTTTATCAAATGTCATTAAAAAAGAGAAGGAAAAGGGCAGCGATACGATTCCTGGCGCAGATGTTTTCCGACTGTATGACACTTACGGATTCCCTGTTGAATTAACGGAGGAATATGCTTTGGAAGACGGGATGAAAATTGATCATGACGGGTTTGAAGAGGAAATGGAACAACAGCGCGAACGTGCCCGCGCAGCTCGTCAAGATGTTGATTCCATGCAGGTTCAAGGCACTGTGCTTGGAAACCTGAAAGTCGAAAGCCAATTTATTGGCTATGGAAATCTTCAAACAAATGCTAAGGTTGTTGCCATTATTAAAGATGGTGAATTAGCCCAGGAAGCATCAAACGGTGAAGAAATTCAGTTTATCCTGGATGCTACTCCGTTCTATGCAGAAAGCGGTGGACAAATCGCAGACCATGGTGTCCTTCAGGCTGAGGGTGTTTCTGTAAAAATTAAAGATGTTCAAAAGGCTCCAAACGGCCAAAACCTTCATAAGGCTGTGGTTGAAGCGGGAACTCTAAAAACAGGTCAAACAGTTACGGCTGTGGTTGACCAAGTAAACCGTGTGAAAATTACAAAGAACCATACAGCTACCCATTTGCTTCATCAAGCATTAAAGGATGTACTTGGAACCCATGTTAACCAAGCAGGATCATTGGTTGAACCTGATCGGCTTCGTTTTGACTTTTCCCATTTTGGTCAGGTAAAACCGGAAGAACTTGAGCAGGTTGAGCAAATTGTGAATGAAAAGATTTGGCGAAACATGGAGGTAGATATCAATTTAAAACCAATCGCTGAAGCAAAGGAAATGGGTGCGATGGCCCTCTTTGGCGAAAAATACGGTGATATTGTCCGCGTGGTAAAAGTTGGTGATTACAGTCTCGAACTTTGCGGTGGCTGCCATGTTCCGAATACTTCAGTTATTGGTTTATTTAAAATTGTCTCTGAGGGCGGTATTGGTGCCGGGACAAGAAGAATTGAAGCGGTTACTGGTGAAGCGGCATACCTGCTATTAAATGAACAGGTTGGATTGCTAAAAGAAGCAGCTGAAAAATTAAAAACCAATCCAAAGGATATCGTATCTCGTATTGAGGGGCTTTCTGCTGAAATTAAGCAGCTGCATCGTGAAAATGAATCATTGGCAGCAAAGCTTGGAAACATTGAAGCAGGAAATCTTGTTTCCAGAGCAAAGGAAATTGATGGTGTTAACGTGTTGTCTGCAAAGGTTCAGGCAGCTGATATGAATAACTTAAGGAATATGGCTGATGATTTGAAACAAAAACTTGGATCTGCTGTTATTCTTTTAGGAAGTGTTCATGAAGGAAAAGTGAATTTAATTTCTGCCGTTACAAAGGATTTAAATGAAAAGGGCTATCATGCCGGAAAACTGATAAAAGAAGTGGCAACACGATGCGGCGGCGGCGGTGGCGGCCGACCTGATATGGCTCAGGCAGGCGGTAAGGATCCTGAAAAACTTGATTCTGCCCTGCAATTCGTCGAAGAATGGGTAAAATCCATTTGATAATGGGACAAAGTAGTGTAAAATGTAGGTAACTGAACTAAAAAGCTCCAGTGACGTATCCAGACACTGGAGCTAGACTAGACAATTTTCTCCTTATCACGAATGCGAGGTGCAATAAAATGAGCTCATTTGACAAAACGATGAGGTTCAGTTTTCCTGAAGAGCCTTTTGAACACGATGTAAACGATGTTCTTTTCCAAGTATACGAAGCCTTACAGGAAAAGGGGTACAATCCAATTAATCAAATTGTCGGCTACCTTTTATCCGGTGATCCTGCGTATATTCCAAGGCATCGGGATGCCCGCAACATTATTCGCAAGCTTGAACGGGACGAAATTATTGAGGAATTGGTTAAATCATATTTAAAACAACAGCGTGAGGTTTAGTGAATGCGCATTATGGGATTGGATGTAGGCTCAAAAACAGTCGGAGTGGCCTTAAGTGATGAACTTGGCTGGACTGCACAGGGTTTAAAAACGCTCAAAATCAATGAAGAAAAGAATGAGTTTGGTTTTGATGAAATTGGTCAAATAATAAAAGAGTATCAAGTCAGCCAGGTTGTCATCGGACTACCCAAAAATATGAACGGCACTATTGGTCCGCGTGGAGAAGCGAGTCAAAATTTTGCAGCGGAGGTTGAAAGCCGCTTTGAAGTTCCGACCGTTTTGTGGGATGAGCGGCTTTCCACCATGGCCGCCGAGCGCGTGCTTCTTGAAGCAGATGTAAGCCGGAAGAAACGGAAGAAAGTAATCGATAAAATGGCTGCAGTGATGATTTTACAAGGCTATCTTAATAGCAAAAATTAATGAGGTGAAAAAAATGGATCACGGCGAAAACAATATTACAGTAGTAGATGAGAACGGAAATGAACAATTATGTGAAGTATTATTTACCTTCGATTCAGAAGAATTCGGTAAATCATATGTTCTTTATTACCCAATAGGTGCGGAGGAAGATGATGCAGATGATATCGAAATTCATGCTTCTGCCTTTATCCCGACTGAGGATGGAGAAGACGGCGAATTAATGCCAATCGAAACCGATGAAGAATGGGATATGATTGAAGAAATGCTCAATACCTTCCTTGAAGAACAAGAGGACGAAGAATAAGTGTGAGAAAAATGACCTATTTTATAGGTCTTTTTTTTTGCCGAAAATCCTACTTTTTTCTGCAATTTCACTGAAAAATTGACAATTTTCGCTGCATATGATGAAATTACTACGATATCTTATTATAATATTTTGTTTATTTTTAGTAATTTTTGTAAACGTTTTATTGGCACAGGGGGGAAGACTATTGGCAACTGAAGATAAAGGGCCAAATAAAGAAGCAATTAGAAAAAAGTTATTGGAACATCAAAGTGAAGCAAAAATTGTCAGACGTATTGTCTTAATCGTTTCAATCATCATAATATTACTCATTGTTGTCATTGGCGGCGGCGGATATCTATACATTCAATCAGCACTCAAACCAGTGGATCCAAAGAGTAAAATATCTAAAAAGGTCGATATTCCAATCGGCTCATCTGTCACAGGAATAGCTGAAAGATTAGAATCGAACGGAATTATTAAAAACGCAAAAGTGTTTAAGTACTATGTGAAATTAAAAAACGAGGGCGGCTTTATGGCGGGAAATTATGAGCTAAGCCCTTCGATGGATATCCCGGAGATTGTCGGCCGGTTGAAAACAGGAAAAGTTCTCCAGCAGGCAGCCTTTAAGATTACCATTCCGGAAGGAAAGCAATTAAAAGAAATTGCCCATATTATGGCTAAGGAAGTCCATAAACAAGATCAGGATGTATTCAATCAATTAAATGATAAAAATTTTGTTAAAGGATTGATGGCGAAATACCCAACGCTTTTAACAAATGAAATTCTAAATTACAATATCAAATATCCACTTGAGGGATACTTGTACCCGGCAACCTATTCCTTTTATAAGAAAAATCCATCTGTCGACGAAATGGTAACGGCGATGCTGGATAAAACAAAAACAGTATTATCTCAATATACAACTGAAAGTGAAAAGAAAAAACTTTCTGTTCATCAACTATTAACGATGGCGTCGTTAATTGAGGAAGAGGCTACCGAAAAGGCAGACCGTAAAAAAATATCAAGTGTTTTTTATAATCGGCTAAAAAAAGGAATGCCGCTGCAGACGGACCCGACCGTGCTTTATGCACAGGGGAAACATAAGAAGAAAGTCTATTATGCAGATTTAGAAGTGAGTTCACCTTATAATACGTATAAAAATACCGGTTTACCTCCAGGTCCCATCTCAAATGCTGGGAAAATCTCCATAGAGGCCGCACTTCGCCCTGAAAAAACAGATTATTATTATTTTCTTGCTACAGCTGATGGATCGGTTATTTTTACAAAAACACTTGCTGAGCATAATCAGGAAAAAGCAAAGCATATTTCCAATAAAAAATAGGTATAATTTTAGGGGGGGAATTAGCATTCCCCTTTTTTTTATGATAAAATAATTCAAGTGTTTTAATAAAGCAAACCATAGCGTGACTCACGGGAAGGTATATTGGCCACTCTTTGCTTTAACGCATCACCTTGAAAAACTTTCAAGTGATGAGGTCCTTTTCTGTGAACGCTATTTTTTCATGTCTAAAGAGAGCATTATGCTTTTAAAGGATTGAGGTGAGTAGCTTGCAATACGAAAAGCTACATTCTTATATAGAAAATTTAATTTTGGATCGAATTCCATTGCTGCAGGAAATGGAAGATTTCGCAAAGAATCACCATGTCCCAATAATGGAACTGGCAGGAATCGAAGCGATGCTGCAACTTCTCCGAATACAGGATTCAAAAAAAATCCTCGAAGTCGGTACTGCAATTGGCTACTCGGCACTGCGTATGGCTTATACCCTACCCGAAGCCAAAATTGTCACAATTGAACGAGATGAGGAGCGCTTTGGATTTGCAGAAGCCTTTATCAACCGTTCCGGAAAAAGTGAGCAAATTTCCCTTATTAAAGGGGATGCGCTGGAAGTCGAAGGACTTGTGGCTGGACATGCTCCTTTTGATGCGATTTTCATTGATGCCGCAAAGGGCCAATATAAGAGATTTTTTGAAATTTATTCAAAGTTCCTTTCTCCAGGTGGAATGATTATTACGGATAACGTCCTTTTTAAAGGACTTGTTTGTGAATCGGAAATTGAATCGAAACGAACAAGAAATCTTGTAAGGAAAATAGATGATTTTAATCGCTGGCTCATGGCCCATCCTGACTACGATACGATCATACTCCCAGTTGGTGATGGTGTGGCTATTAGTAAAAGAAGAGGTGAAAAAGAATGAAAAAACCAGAAATTTTAGTGACTCCTTTATCTGTAGAGGATATTCTGCCACTTGCAGAAGCCGGTGCAGATGCATTTGTAGTTGGAGAACAACGCTATGGTTTGCGGTTAGCCGGTGAATTCAACCGTGAACAGGTTCAAAAGGCAATTGAACTTGCCCATTCTAAAGGAAAAAAAGTATATGTAGCCATGAATGCCATTTTTCATAATGAAAAAGTGGCTGAATTAAATGATTATATCCGTTTTGCTGAAGAGGCTAATGCGGATGCAATTATTTTTGGAGATCCTGCAGTATTATTGGCTGCTCGGGAAACTGCCCCAAACATGAAGTTACATTGGAGCACAGAGACAACCGGAACGAACTGGTATACCTGTAATTATTGGGGGAGAAAGGGCGCAAAACGGGCCGTTCTCGCACGTGAAATAAATATGGATGCGATTGTTGAAATCAAAGAGAAAGCGGAAGTGGAAATTGAAGTTCTTGTTCATGGAATGAGCTGCATGTTCCAATCGAAGCGTTCCTTACTTGGTAACTATTATGAGTACCAAGGTAAAGTCATGGAAATCGAAAATCGTAAAATGCAAAAGAATATGTTCCTACATGACAAAGAACGGGAAAATAAATATCCGATTTTTGAAGATGAAAATGGTACGCATATTATGAGTCCAAATGATATTTGTATTATTGATGAATTGCAGGATATGTTAGAGGCTGGTGTCAATTCCTTTAAAATTGACGGAATTCTGAAAAGCTCTGAATATATCCTTGCTGTGACAAAGGCATATCGAGAAGCCATTGATTTATATTTTAAAGATGAAGAGCTTTATGAAGATAAAAAAGAAGAATTATTAGCGGCTATTGAAGAAATTCAACCGCCTAATCGTCCTTTAGATACAGGGTTCTTTTTCAAAGAAACGGTTTATTAAAAGGAGGGAAATTGAATATGAGTATTGTTAAAGATAAAATATCAGAGATCATTGATGGTAAGCGCGTAATTGTTAAGAAACCTGAGCTGCTTGCACCTGCAGGAAATCTTGAAAAATTAAAAATTGCTGTTCAATATGGGGCTGACGCCGTATTTATCGGTGGCCAGGAATACGGCCTCCGCTCGAATGCTGATAACTTTACATTTGAGGAAATGAAAGAGGGCGTGGAATTTGCTAAAAAGTATGACGCAAAAATCTACGTAACCACTAATATTTATGCCCATAATGAAAATATTGATGGATTAGAAGAATATTTAACGGGCTTAAAAGAAGCCGGTGTAGCCGGAATCATCGTCGCAGACCCGTTGATTATTGAAACATGCAAAAGAGTGGCACCGGGTATTGAAATCCATCTTAGTACGCAACAATCTCTTTCTAACTGGAAAGCCGTCCAATTTTGGAAGGAAGAAGGCTTGGAACGGGTGGTTTTAGCCCGCGAAACAAGTGCGGAAGAGATTAAAGAAATGAAAGAAAAAGTGGATATCGAAATTGAAACTTTTATTCATGGCGCCATGTGTATTGCTTATTCAGGACGTTGTACGTTAAGTAATCATATGACAGCACGGGATTCCAACCGCGGCGGCTGCTGTCAATCATGCCGCTGGGATTATGATTTATATCAACTCGAGGGCGGACAAACGGAAGCTCCGCAATTTGATCAGAATGATTCGCCATTTGCGATGAGTCCGAAAGACCTAAATTTGATCAAAGCCATACCGCAAATGATTGAAATAGGAATCGACAGCTTGAAAATTGAAGGACGGATGAAATCGATTCACTATATTGCCACAGTGGTTAGTGTATATCGTAAAGTCATTGATGCCTATTGTGCAGATCCCGAGAATTTTGTCATCAAGCGTGAATGGTTAGAAGAGCTTGATAAATGCGCAAACCGTGAAACGGCACCGGCATTTTTTGAAGGCGTTCCAGGGTATAAAGAGCAAATGTTTGGTAATCATAGCAAGAAGACAACGTTTGAATTTGTCGGCCTTGTGTTGGATTATAACGAGGAGACACAAATGGTTACTCTCCAGCAGCGTAATCATTTTAGACCGGGAGATGAAGTTGAATTCTTCGGTCCGGAAATTCAAAACTTTACGCATGTTATTGATAAAATATGGGATGAAAAGGGTCAGGAATTGGATGCTGCAAGACATCCGCTTCAAATTGTACAATTTAAATTGGACAAACCGGTTTACCCTAACAACATGATGCGAAAGGAGAACTAAGATGCGCAAACCGGTTGTTATTGGTGTAACCGGCGGCTCCGGCTCCGGAAAAACCAGTGTAACAAAAGCTATTTACGATAGCTTTAAAGGACATTCCATCCTTATGCTTGAGCAGGATTATTACTATAAGGATCAAAGCGAGCTCCCTTTTGAGGAACGGCTGAAAACGAATTATGATCATCCGCTTGCATTTGATAATGATTTGCTAATTGACCATATTGAAAGGCTTTTGCGCTATGAACCAATTGAAAAGCCAGTATATGATTACGCGCTTCATACCCGTTCAGATAAAATTATTCCTGTTGAACCAAAAGATGTTATAATCTTAGAAGGAATCATGGTTCTTGAGGACGAACGTCTTCGGAATTTAATGGATATTAAACTCTACGTGGACACTGATGCTGATTTAAGAATTATCCGCCGAATGCAGCGTGATATTAAAGAACGGGGCAGGACATTGGATTCGGTCATTGATCAATATGTGAACGTTGTACGGCCTATGCATAATCAATTTATCGAACCTTCGAAACGGTATGCGGATGTTATTATTCCTGAAGGCGGACACAATCATGTAGCAATCGATTTAATGGTCACAAAAATTCAAACAATTCTTGAACAAAAGTCGTTTTTATGAAACAATAACAAATAATAGCCTAATTGATTCCAATTTGGAAAAATATTATTGCGGCGCGCCCTGATAAAAGGACGCGCTCCTATGCATTTACAAAAGATGCATACAACCTACATATATCTCAACCACAATCTTTTGGGGGATTGTGATACTAGAAGGAGTGAGAAGTTTTGGCAGCAGAAAAAGTATTTCCAATGACACAGGCAGGTAAAGAAAAACTCGAACAGGAGCTTGAATACCTAAAATCCGTTAAGCGGAAAGAGGTAGTGGAGCGGATTAAAATTGCCAGAAGTTTTGGTGACTTATCTGAGAACTCTGAGTATGATTCAGCGAAAGAAGAGCAAGCATTTGTCGAAGGCCGTATTACCACATTAGAAAACATGATTCGAAATGCAAAGATCATCGAAGAAGGCGAAATGGCAAGTGATTCCGTAACCCTAGGAAGATCGGTAACATTTATTGAACTTCCTGACGGTGAAGAAGAAACCTATACGATTGTCGGCAGCGCCGAAGCAGATCCATTCGAAGGGAAAATCTCGAATGATTCACCAATCGCGAAAAGCCTTATAGGTAAAAAGGTTGGGGACGAAGTCTCTGTACAAACTCCAGGCGGCGAAATGAGCGTTAGAATTATTACGATTAAATAATAAAAATAGAATAAATTGTTTGAAATTTCCAAACCTCGTCAAAACTTTTGACGAGGTGTTTTTTATGTGGAGAAGACGAGCAAAAGGATGGCTTTTCATCTGTATTTTCTTTTTAACGTTTTTATTATTCCGGCTTATGCAGATTCAATTAATGGATACAGAGTCTTTCTCCAAGCATCATATTAATTTGTTGGAGGAAAGCGTTAAACAGCGAACTCAGGAATTAGTGATTGACAATGGCAGAGGGGATTTTCTGGACCGGAATGGAAATATGCTGGGTTATAAAAAGGAATCTGTTCTTGTGCTTTTTCCTTTTTTAAAAAAAATGAATTGGGATGTTGAGAAGGTTTCGTCCATTACCGGTATTCCTCGAGAATCTCTTCAGCATGCGGTTGAAACAGCTAAAAAACCATTTGCCTATGGGAATCCAGAACCCTTGGAATTAACCCATTCACAGGTGGAAAGAATCAATGCACTGGAAATTCCAGGTGTCTTTGCGATTGATAAAAAGTTTGAAAGGGCAACTGTTCCCGCTGACCAATTAATTGGTCTTACAGGTGAGAATACAAAGGTATTGATGGAGCGTTATCCAAAAAAGGATCTCCCAAGGGAGACCTTAATCGGAGTGTCCGGCTTAGAGAAAAGCTTTGATGAATTCCTCCTTCCTGAAGGGAAATCCAAGCTTGTTTATCATGTTGATGGTGATGGTTCTCCACTATTCGGGATAAATGTAAAATATGTTGACCCTGCCAATCCGTTTTATCCCGTTAATGTAAAAACCACCATTGATAAAACGATCCAGCAAAAGGCAGAGGAATTAGTCGATCAATATCAAATTAAAAAGGGCGGTTTAGTGCTTTTAGATATTAAAGATAACAGTATTCTAGCAATGGTATCTCGTCCTCATGTAAATAAACAGGATCCATTCAGTAGTTCAGGAGTCACCAATCGAATGTTGAAGCAGCAAATTATGGGGTCCGTTTTTAAAACTGTGGTAGCTGCTGCAGCCATCGATCATAATCTAGATAATCCGGCAAGGCTTTTTAATTGCAGCGAGAAAATTAATGGTCAACCTGAGCTTAAATATGATTATGGAAAATTGAATTTTTCCGAAAGCTTTGCCAGAAGCTGTAATCGTACCTTCGGTGAGCTGGCAAAAGAATTACAAAAGATTGATCCAACCCTTTTAGAGCAATACGCAGCTAAATTATCATTATTAGGTCCAGTAGGCTGGATGGGGGATGTTTACCATACCAATGATTTTAAACAGCTCAGTGAAGAGGAGAAGGGCAGAGTATTTCTATCTGATGCAGCAAGAAATGACCCCAATTACGCTGCGATGTCCGGCATTGGCCAACATGAGGTAAGGGCAACCCCAGTAGCTGTTGCTAATATGATGGCAGCCATTGCAAGGGGGGGGAAAAAAGAAATGGTCAGAGCGGTGTCTAAGATTGAATATAAAAATGGGACAACCATGGTGAATTTTCCACTGCAGGATTTGGCCGGTGATACGATTTCCCCTTACACCGCTATGAAATTGCAAAAATTGTTAAGGGAAGTTGTAAAAAACCCTAATGGTACGGGAAAATGGTTTCAGAACCTGCCCTATGAGGTTGCCGGGAAATCAGGTACTGCTGAAACGGGTAAGTATCAGGACGGAAAGCAGCTTCATAATAAATGGTTTGCAGGGTATTTTCCTTATGAGAACCCTAAATATGCGCTTGTAGCAGTAAATTTAGATGTGTATGACAATGAGGGCGGGGTTAATTTATTATTTGCTGACATGGTCAAAATGCTGTATCAACACGATCATGGTGAAGAATAGTACTTTTCGATTGGTTTAAGGGATATCTCTTCAAGTTCACGGCAATTCATGTTAGAATGTTGACAGCTTTACTTTTAGGAGGGATTAACTTGAATAATGATTACGATTCGCGTTCTGGATACCGTGCTAAACGAAAAAAGACGAATCTTATTTTAAATAGTTTAATTGTTATTGTAGTCGTCTTAATTGTTTTTGTTGCTTACAAAATCTTTGCATCAGGTGATGATAGTGCATCACCGAAAAAAGATGTTCAACATACAGCCGAAAAACAAACGGAACAAAAAAAGGATCAAAATGAAACTGCTAAGGAAACCAGCACTGCTGCTGAAAATGATACGGGGTCCACTGATACATCAACAGACGGGTCAACGGTTGAAGACCAACAAAACAGCGATGATACTTCTACTGAAGGATCAGATGATTCAAAAGTTGAAGATGATGGAAGTACAGCTGATGAAAAAACAACTGAAAATAAGGATTGGGAACCAGTTGGTACTACGCAAACAGGTGAACATACTCCTGTGTATGATACAAGCTCAACGGACTGGCAGGAAATGCTAAATGCAATTTCCTCTGCAACCGGTTTGGACCAAGATAATATGATTGTTTGGCATTTAGGCCGGGACCGAAGCAAGCAGAATGCATCCGTAGGAACGGTATCCTCAAAAGACAAAAAGCAAAATTATACGGTTTATATCGAATGGGTGGACGGTCAAGGCTGGAAACCAACCAAAGTAGAAGAAAAGTAAGGGATGGGTCTCTAACGACCCATCCTTTTTCGCGCAATTCTGTTTAATACAGCCCTGTTTCAAAAGATGGTAAAATAATGTTTGCGGATATGTAAGTTTAATCAGAGGAAAAATTATAATAGGTAAAAAAGATGGCTTTGATTATC
The DNA here is from genome assembly GCF_016107705.1 of Neobacillus cucumis. The sequence continues at coordinate 677,677 of NZ_JAEHGC010000001.1, read as the reverse complement.
TGGCAAACAATTGGGTATTGGAATACTATAAAAAAAGCCAAGGGACCGAAGCTGGAAAAGAAAGAGGTTTAATAATGAAAATTGCAATCATTGGAGCTATGGAAGAAGAAGTAACCTTACTAAGAGATCATATCGATGGGAGTAGACAAGAAACAGTGGCAGGCTGTGAATTTACATTTGGCCAAATGCATGGGGCAGAAGTGATTTTGCTCCGTTCCGGAATTGGAAAAGTAAATGCGGCCATGTCAACGACTATTCTCCTTGAAAAATATAAGCCTGACTATATTCTTAATACAGGATCTGCAGGAGGCTTTAACCCATCACTTAACGTAGGGGATGCGGTGATATCAACTGAGGTTCGTCATCATGATGTAGATGTAACGGCTTTTGGCTATGAATATGGGCAGGTTCCCCATCTCCCTGCTGCATTTACCGCAGATGAAAAATTAATTTCCATAGCAGAAGAAGCAGCAAAAGAGCTAGAAAATTTCCAAATTGTAAAAGGCTTAATCGCTACAGGAGATTCCTTCATGGAGGACCCTGCACGCGTTGATTTTGTCCGTTCTAAATTTAATGACCTGCAGGCTGTTGAAATGGAAGCTGCTGCAATTGCACAAGTAGCCCATCAATTCGGTGTTCCATTTGTCATCATTCGTTCCCTTTCAGATATTGCAGGTAAAGAATCAGAAGTTTCCTTTGACCAGTTTATTGATCAGGCAGCACGTCACTCAGCTACTTTAGTAATGAAAATGGTAGCAGCATTAAGATAGACTTTGAAAGTGGTGGAAAAATGAATGTTTACAAAAATGTTCATGAATTAATTGGTCATACACCCATGGTAGAAATTACGCAGTTTCCATTACCTACGGGTGTTCGTATATTTGCAAAGCTGGAGTTCATGAATCCGGGTGGCAGTGTAAAGGACCGGCTCGGTGTTGAATTACTGAACGATGCCATTAAGAGTGGAAAAATACGTGAAGGCAGTACTGTCATCGAACCGACCGCAGGAAATACGGGGATTGGCCTGGCACTTGCAGCCATCAATAAAGGCATCCAGATCATTTTATGTGTACCGGAAAAATTCAGTATTGAAAAACAGGAGTTAATGAAGGCGCTTGGCGCAAAAATTGTTCACACTCCAACGGAAAAAGGAATGAAGGGAGCTATTGCAAGAGCAGAGGAGCTTCTTAAGGAAATTCCGAATTCTTATTGTCCACAGCAATTTGGTAATCCAGCAAATCCTGAGACATATTATAAAACACTCGGCCCGGAAATTTGGGAGCAGTTGGATGGCCAGGTGGATGTTTTTATAGCTGGAGCAGGAACTGGCGGAACTTTTATGGGAACGGCCCGGTATTTAAAGGACCAGAAAAAAGAAGTAAAAACAGTTATCGTAGAACCGGAGGGATCCATCTTAAATGGAGGCGAATCAGGTCCGCATAAAACGGAAGGAATTGGAATGGAGTTTCTTCCAGGATATATGGACCCAGCCTATTTTGATTCGATTCATACGGTTTCTGATGACGATGCTTTTGCCCTTGTAAAGGAATTAGCAGCAAAAGAGGGCCTACTTGTCGGAAGCTCTACAGGTGCGGCATTTTATGCTGCCTTAAAAGAAGCAGAAATAGCAAAACCAGGGACAAATATTGTTGTCATCTTCCCTGATGGCAGTGAACGATACTTGAGTAAAAAGATTTTTGAAGGGGGAGTTTAGGGTGAAAAGGAAAACAAAATTAATTCATGGCGGCATTAGTGAAGATCCGGCAACAGGTGCAGTATCATTTCCGATTTATCAAGTAAGTACGTATAAACAAGAGGGGGTTGGAGGACATAAAGGATTTGAGTACTCTCGAACCGGTAATCCCACCAGACACGCACTTGAAGAGCTGATTAAAGATATTGAGGGCGGTAAGGCAGGTTTTGCCTTTGGCTCTGGAATGGCGGCGATTACTGCCGTTTTCATGCTGTTTAACAGCGGTGATCATGTCATTCTAACAGATGATGTATATGGTGGTACCTTCCGTGTGATGACCAAGGTCTTAAACAGAGTTGGGATCGATTCCACTTTTGTTGATACAAGCAATTTAGAAAATATTAAAAAGGAAATCAGACCAAACACAAAAGCCATTTACTTAGAAACACCAACCAATCCGCTTTTAAAGGTAACTGATATCGAAGCAGCGGCTAAGATGGCAAAAGAACATAATCTGTTAACGATTGTTGATAATACCTTCTCAACACCGTATTGGCAAAACCCGCTTGAGTTTGGAGTGGATATTGTCCTTCATAGTGCGACTAAATATATTGGTGGGCATAGTGATGTCGTTGCGGGTCTAGTCGTTGTGAACGATGATCAGCTTGCCGAGGACCTCCATTTTGTTCAAAATTCCACTGGCGGAATTTTAGGACCTCAGGATTCGTGGCTTCTGATTAGAGGGATAAAAACATTAGGAATTCGCATGGAAGAAACGGAAGCGAATACAAAGGAAATTGTTGAATTTTTGCAATCACACCCTAATGTGAAAAAAGTCTATTATCCAGGGCTTGAAACTCATCCCAATCATGCTATTGCTAAGAAGCAAGCCCGCGGTTTTGGCGGTATGGTCTCATTTGATGTTGGCAGTGCGGAAAATGCCGACAAATTATTAAGCAAGGTAAAATACTTTACTTTAGCTGAAAGTCTCGGCGCTGTAGAAAGTTTAATTTCTGTGCCGGCTAGAATGACGCATGCATCAATCCCTGCCGAACGTCGTGCAGAATTAGGAATTGTAGATGGTTTGGTTCGAATTTCCGTAGGACTTGAGGATGTTGAAGATCTAATTGACGATTTAAAACAAGCGTTAGAATAATCTTTTGGCCCGGCTCATGCAGCTGGGTTTTTCAGTTCACTTTTTTCTAAAATTTACATCCTCTTTCCATTTGGTTTATATGGTAAAGTAGGTTAGTAGATTCTAAGAAAAGCAGGTGAACAGCATTGAAAACACAAACAAAACATCTTTATGAGAAGATGGTGGACTTTAAACGGTTTGCAACTGTCTTATTAGCTGTCGGTGTCTTTTTTTACTTAGGCGTAATCATTCCATCCGGGTCAAAGGATCCAACGGATTTAAATATTATGATGATTGTATCAGCAAGTTTTTTAGCTGTTTCCATTTTATTTTTTGCTCAGTCGAAATTGCACAAAATGAAATTAATGGAAATGGAAGATGACCAGGAACATTCCTCAAATTAATAAGCGTTCCGAAAGTGACGTTCAAATTGTCGAGAAAGGTAATTTTTCTCGGCAATTTTTAATTTTGTTAAACGATCTTTATTAAAAGATTGTCCATGCTAATGGGCATGTTGATTGGAGCGGAAGGCACGAAGACTCCTGCGGGAGTAAGGGGCAGGGGAGACCCCGCAGGAGCAGAGCCACGAGGAGGCTCCCCGGCACGCCCGCGGAAAGCGAAGTGCCTGGAGCGTAAATCAACAAACCAGTTGAACAGCCTATATATTAGGCTTTTTTTTATAAATTAACGCAGTAAATTGTTAAAGAAAGTGAATGAAATAAAAGGCTATGAAAGTTGTTCGACAGCTTGAGCATTCCGAAAAGGGACGCTTATTTTTTTTGCCTATTTTGAAAAAAATGTTAAAAAAAGGTTTACAAAGTAATGTGATGTGGATATAATTACCGTAGTTAGTAAAAAATTCTAAAAGGAGGTCGAATCAAATGATGATGGTATTAATTCCAACAGCAGCGAAATTTAATAAACTAAATAATGTGCATTCGACCAGACTGGAATGGATTGCTTAACGTATTTTACAATACATATCCATGCCGCAGGGAGAATGACGCCTTGCGGTATTTTTGTGCCTAAAATTAGCTAATGCTAAAAAGCCGCAGGAGGAGTTGCTTCTTGCGGCCTTTTTGTGCCCTTTTTACAGTCCTTTTGGATATGTACTGCATAATGTGTAGAGGTTGTATAAATTTCTTTAAAGGAGGTGAACCAAAATGACCCTGAATATTTTATTCTTTTCAATTACGATTAAAAAGCGAAAAATGAGCCTAGAAGAAGCTGTTCAGCAGGAAATGGTTGAAAAGCTCTATGAGCAAACAAAAGATCGTCAAAGCTCCATGTATCACATATTTTAATTGCTGCTTGAAAATTAAATCCGTTTTAGGAGGTGAAATCAAATGACCCTGAATATTTTATTTCTTTCGATTACAATTAAGAAACGCCGGATCAGTGTTGAGGAAGCAATGCATCAAGAAATGGTAGAGAGGCTTTACGAGGAAAATAAAGATCGGCAAATTTCCATGCATCATTGGATGTAAGTACCAAAAATTCGCTAATAAAGAAAGGTGGTTTTATATATGATTTATTTCATTCAAGGAAGAAAAGCTAGTTTGTGGGTTATGAAAGATACCACCTAACGAACGTTAAATAGGAGGTTATGGTAATGCCGTTGCATTTTGTTTTATTATCACTTTTCCTAAGGGCTAAGAAAAAGAACTCATCATGAATCTGTTTATCCTATGCTTTGATTGTTAACAAAATGTTCACAACCCTTGAAGATAGATACTGTGAAAATATGATAAATTTTAATTAGACATAGCAGAATCATTCTTAAAGGGGTGGGGAATATGTTGTTTATGGTTGCACTTTCTCTTGTCATTACAGGAGCGATTGCCTGTTATATCGCCGCAGAGGTAGCAGCATAATGATTAAACTCAAGCACCAACCGGTTCTAATGGTTGGTGCTTTTTTTAATTGAATCTTATAATACTTTAATAAATAAAAAATAATGGACAGACACAATCTCCCTGTTTTCTACATAGGAATTAGTTATAGGCACTAGTCTAATATGGCTCGGGGGTGGAGATGCATGTCTGGAATTTTTACGGCTCTCGGTTATTTAGTAAAGGAATTTCTTTTTCTTGTTTCCTATGTGAAAAATAATGCCTTTCCACAGCCCTTATCTGCTGCTGAGGAAAGAAAATATCTTCGTTTAATGGCAGAAGGGGATTCACATGCACGCAATATGCTGATTGAACATAATCTTCGTCTTGTCGCCCATATCGTCAAAAAGTTTGAAAATACTGGTGAGGATTCAGAGGATTTAATTTCAATCGGAACCATCGGATTGATTAAAGCAATCGAGAGCTATTCTGAAGGAAAAGGAACAAAGCTTGCCACTTATGCGGCGAGATGTATTGAAAATGAAATTCTCATGCACTTAAGGGCCCTGAAGAAAACAAAAAAAGATGTTTCCCTTCACGACCCGATTGGGCAGGACAAAGAAGGAAACGAAATTTCTCTCATTGATGTACTCAAATCAGAATCAGAGGATGTCATCGACACCATTCAATTAAATATGGAACTTGAAAAAATCAGAAAATACATTGATGTACTTGATGATCGGGAAAAAGAAGTCATTATTGGCCGCTTTGGACTTGATTTGCAAAAAGAAAAAACCCAACGGGAAATTGCAAAAGAACTTGGGATTTCAAGAAGCTATGTATCGAGGATTGAAAAGCGTGCACTCATGAAAATGTTCCATGAATTTTATCGAGCGGAGAAAGAGCGAAAGAAAAATCGCTAATGTAAAAAATGGAGCAGGGATTAATCCTGCTCCATTTTTCCATTCTTTAAGAGGACCTTCCAATTCTTACCGCCATCTGTTGTTTCATATACATCATTCTTATAGGTTGTGAAAGCTATTTCCTTCTTGTTTTTCGGATTAACCGCTAAATAAGTAATCGGATTATCATAATCCAAGAAAGGGATCTTCCAATTTTTTTGGCTTTCTTTTTTAGGGTTAATGGTTTTTAATAGGATGTTTCCATCTTCGACACTTGAATATAAAAGATCATTATCCATAAATGTTAGGGCAGTTACCATAACAGGCTTTGTAATCAACTTCATTGTATTTCCATTGTCTTCTGAGTAATAAATACCAGACCTTGTTGACATGGCCATAATATCACCGTTAACAGGATGAACGGCAATCATGCCAAGTGAATCAGAGCTAAAATCTTTGAATTCACTTTTCTTCCAGCTTTTTCCGTTATCTTTTGAGTAATTGACACCGGGAGCGAATTCTCCGCTTTGTTCTTCATTAATAACGTAGATTCCATTTCCTGAAAAGCTTGCGGCCATGAAATGAAAATCCTTTTGTCCGTAAAAAGCCATCTGTTCTATTGTTTTGCCTTTATCGGTACTTTGGACTAATCCAAGCGGATTCTTTAAATCTGTTCCTTTTTGCGGATGACCGCTTGCCAAAAATCCTTTTTCAGTTGCTTGAAATCCCATATAGTCATGGAGATTAGAGGTTGTTTCAAACCATTTTGAATCCTTATACATTTTCAAGCCATCATGGGCGGCAATATAAAGCTTATTGTCATTGCCGGGATAACCAATCCCATGGATATGATCCACTTTAAAAGTCTTTGCCTCCATAATCTGATACGGAATGTCAGCCTTAGAATTTTTTGTTTCTTCTTGTGGCTTCTGGCTTTGATTTTTATTTGAGCAGCCGGCGGCAACCATCAATAATCCTAATAAAATAGTAAAAGTAATCTTTTGAATCTTCACTTCTTCTCCTCCTGAACGAACCAAAAATCACAATCCTCCACGGATCTTTTGATAAATCCTTTTCCTTCCACTTATACCCTAGTCCTTGCAAAGTTGTCAAATTTCTAATTACTTTTCCTGAAAATAGAATTCTTTGAAAAATAAACATATAATAAATTTGTACATATATAAAGGAGGGAAAACATTGACAGCCGTTACATATTCAGATGTCTGGAATCTAGATGTGTTTTTTAAAGGTGGGAGTGATTCTCCTGAATTTTCCAATCACTTACAAAAAACAGAACAATTAATTCAGCTTTTTCAAACAAAGGTTAATCAGTGGACACCCAAAAATAATCTGGAAGATAAGGTCTATTTACATGAGTTATTAGTAGATTTTGAGAGCGTTGCCAAAAAGCTGCGTCAAGCTGGGGCATTTGTTGGCTGTCTGCAGGCACAAAATACGGAGGACCAAAAGGCAAACCAACTTGATTCGAAAGTAACGAGTTTAAGTGCTGTTTTTCAGACAGCTCTTGCAGGCTTTGACAACCTACTAACTTCAATTGGCGATTCCATTTGGGGACAAATGCTAAAGGATGAGTCCTTGAACGAACTATCTTTTGTGTTAAATGAACGCCGAGAACGGGCGAAAGATAAATTATCGAAGGAAGAAGAGGCATTAATCAATGCCCTTGGGGTAGATGGCTACCATGGATGGGGACAGTTATATGATTTAATTGTAGGGAAAATTAAAATTCCATTTACAGAAAATAGCGAAGAAAAGCTGCTGTCAGTCGGTCAGGCATTTAATAAATTTTCAAGCCCTAATCGTGAGATTCGCGCCGCAGTATTTGAAAATTGGGAGCTAGCCTGGGGAGATCAGGCAGACCTTTTAGCTAAAACATTGAATCACCTAGCAGGCTTTCGTTTAAGTGTTTACGAAAAAAGAGGTTGGGACGATGTGCTAAGGGAACCTCTTACCATTAGCCGCATGGAAAAAGCAACACTTGAAACGATGTGGAAAGTAATAACAGAAAGTAAGGATCTGCTTGTTCAATATTTAAACCGAAAAGCAAAACTGCTGGGATTAGAAAAATTGAGTTGGTTTGATTTAGATGCCCCATATGGCAATGGCAAGACGGAATCTAAAGTTTCTTATCAGGAAGGTGCAGAATTTATCCAACAGCAGTTTTCACATTTTGGAGAAAAAATGGCGGCATTTGCCCAAAAGGCTTTTGAAGAACATTGGATTGAAGGCGAGGATCGTCCTGGAAAAGCACCAGGTGGTTTTTGTACTTTTTTTCCGGAAAGTAATCAATCACGAATTTTCATGACCTATTCCGGGACTCCCTCCAATGTCTCCACCCTTGCACATGAATTAGGGCACGGTTTCCACACATTTGCGATGAAGGGTGTTCACTATTTAAATCGAAATTATGCAATGAATGTTGCGGAAACAGCTTCTACCTTCGCTGAAATGATTGTTGCCGATGCCGCCGTAAAAAATGCAAAAAATGAAGAAGAAAAACTTGTTCTCCTAGACGATAAAATTCAAAGAACGGTTGCCCTATTAATGAATATTCACGCGAGGTTCTTGTTCGAAACAAGCTTTTATGAAGAAAGAAAACAAGGTCCTGTGTCATCAACAAGGTTAAATGAACTGATGCTCTCGGCGCAAAAAGAAGCGTATTGTGATGCCTTAGATGAATACCATCCATTATTCTGGGCCTCAAAACTTCATTTCTTTATTACAGGGGTACCGTTTTATAACTTCCCGTATACCTTTGGATATTTATTCTCATTGGGGATTTATGCAAAGGCTCTTGCGGAAGGAAAAGGATACGAAGAAAAGTATATTGCCTTACTGAGGGATACTGCTTCCATGAGCGTAGAGGATCTTGCAGAGAAGCATCTGCAGGTAGATTTGACCAAAAAGGATTTCTGGGAACAAGCCGTAAAACCTTGCTTGGATGATATTGTCGAATTCCTTGAATTAACGAAGGATGAGTAAGAACAATAAGCTAAAAGCCCGGCAAAAAGAATCGCCGGGCTTTTTAGATTAAATTATACTTTTTTAAGTTTAAAGGAACTGACCATAAGAAATGATAAAATAATAATGATGAATAAGAAGGTTTGAGGCGGCAGATAGGGAATAGCAAGAAAGCTTAGGGTGACTAAACAGCCTGCTGCTGTAATCGGTAATCCTGTAAAATAGCCATTGCTTTCAGTAATGTTAAAACGTGCTAATCTAAAAGCACCACATCCGATATAAAATACAGTAAAAAACGATCCGGGACCGCCAAAATCGTTTAAGATTCCTTGATACAATAATAGTGCCGGTGCGACTCCGAATGATATAATATCACTCATGGAATCCAATTGTTTACCTAGCTCTGATTCAATGTTGAATTTTCTGGCAATCATACCGTCAAATCGATCTGCTAACGCTGCAATAAAGATTAATAACAGGCTTAATCTTAGGTTTCCGTGAATTCCTAAAACAATTGCAAAACCGCCTAATGATAGGTTTGTTAAGGTGATAACATTCGCTGTTTGGCTTTTAAGTTTTTTTATTGTTTGATCAACAACGTCCGATAAAAACATTTCCGCTCACTCCTTTTTAATTAAACGGGAGAGAATCAATTTTTCTAAGTATTTACTCTATAATATTTAATATTAAGGGTTTTATGACTAATCGTAAAGAGTATTTTTACACTATTTGGGGGGAATTCAATGCTACAGCCTTTTTATCGGCTACTAATCGAATTAACAAATGGAAGGTGGACATCGTTCCTGTTAAAACGGTTTGCCCGTTCTCGAATCAGCCGGATTGCTGTCCCGTCCTTTGCAAGGGTTTATCGATTAAATCAGGAGGATATCGAAAATTCCTTTCAAGATTTTCCTACACTTCATGATCTTTTTATTCGAAAGCTGCGGAAAGATGCGAGACCGGTGGATCTAAGTTCAAATGCAGTTGTAAGCCCGGTAGATGCCGTAATTGAAGATATTGGACCCATAAAAGAAACCAGCGAAATTGTGGTTAAGGGTAAAATCTATTCAATAGAAGAGATGCTGGGAGATCATTCAGTGTTAGAAAAGTATTTAAATGGGAAGTACATTATTCTTTATTTGAGTCCAAGTCATTATCATCGCATTCATAGTCCCGTTGATGGCACCATTACAAAACAATGGACTTTAGGAAGGAAATCCTATCCGGTGAACAAATGGGGCCTGAAATATGGTGTAAGAACCCTTGCAAAAAACTTCCGGGTGATCACGGAGCTTGAAACTCAATTTGGACATGCGGCTGTTGTAAAAGTGGGGGCTATGTTTGTTAATTCGATTGAAACCACCCACAATGGAAGTCAATTAAAAAAAGGCGAAGAAATGGCTTATTTTAGTTTTGGTTCCACTGTGGTCTTATTATTTGAAAAAGGGATGTTCGAAATGGACTCCTCTATCCATCCGCCAAAAGAAATTAAGGTTGGAGAGAAAATCGGAAAAATTGGTAAATGAACCTGCGATCACGGCACTTAAATGTGCCGTTTTCAAATGCAAAGAAAAAAGCCCGTAATCGGGCGTATTCAAAAATGGTTAGGAAGAAATTTTAATTTTATTAAATAGAGAACGCCGGTGAATTTCCGTTTCAATGAGGCGAATAAAATCAGTACTTAAATTTAATTCTCTAGCTTTATAATAGGATTCAATCAATAATTCATCTGAAAGTTTACGCATGGCAGAATTCACCTCCAATTTAATGGTTCTAAAAAGATAAAAACAAACATATAATGTAGATTCATTTGCTGTAACCTAAATCTACCAAATATATTAAATTAGAACAACCGTTCCAGTTATCCACATAAATGGGTGGATAACTTGTGATTAATTTGTTTATAAATTTTCAAAATCTGGATATTTCAATGGGTATAATGTTAATAATGTTATCCACAAAAGCTCAAAAGGGAGGATTTTGTCGAAAAATATTTTTAAATAAATAATATACTTTGAAACAAAGGGTAAAATTGGTTATGATGATACAAGGAAAAGCAGAGCAGCTTGATTTGATGCTTGAGCTAGATAATTCTTAAAGTCCTATTTAATGAGGTGTAAGCTTCGTGTTAAAGCAATTTTTACCGGATGAACATGTGAAGAGCATTCTAGACATAAATCCAAATGAATTAAAAAAACGAGGGATTAAGGGAATTATTACGGATTTAGATAATACCCTTGTCGAGTGGGACCGTCCCAATGCAACCCCTCAATTAATTTCTTGGTTTGATGAAATGAAAAAACATAATATTCTTGTCACGATTGTTTCAAATAATAATGAAGATCGTGTGAAGGCATTTTCTGACCCACTGAGAATTCCGTTTATCTTTCGAGCACGTAAGCCGATGGGACCTGCTTTCCAGAAGGCGATTTCCCAAATGGGCATTAAAAAAGAAGAAACAGTGGTAATTGGGGATCAGCTATTAACAGATGTACTAGGCGGGAATCGGAGCGGATTATATACCATCCTTGTCGTTCCTGTTGCGCAAACCGATGGTTTTTTTACTAAATTCAACCGTTTTGCCGAACGAAGAATTATGAATTGGTTTCGTAAAAGAGGCTTAATTCAATGGGAGGATTAATGTGTGAGTGAACAGCAAAATATTTGCCTGGGCTGCGGTGTTAAGGTTCAGACGGATGACCCAAGTGAATTGGGTTACGCACCGAAAGCTGCATTAGATAAAGAAATCTTAATTTGTCAAAGATGTTTTCGGTTAAAACATTATAATGAAGTTCAAGATGTCAGCCTAACCGATGATGACTTTTTAAAAATATTAAATGGACTTGGCAGCACAGATGCTCTGATTGTCATGCTAGTTGATATCTTTGATTTTAATGGCAGCTGGCTTCCTGGTTTACACCGGTTTGTTGGTAATAATAAGGTATTACTTGTTGGAAATAAGGTGGATTTATTACCGAAGTCGGTAAAGCATCATAAATTAATCAACTGGATGAAACAGGAATCAAGAGACCTAGGCTTAAGACCGGAGGAAATTCTTCTCGTTAGTGCGGCCAAAGGGCAGTATATTAAAGAGGCAGCAGCCGTTATTGATGAAATGCGTGGAGGAAAGGATGTATATGTTGTCGGTTGTACCAATGTAGGAAAATCTACTTTTATTAATCGAATTATTAAAGAAGTGACAGGGGAAGAGGATGTGATCACCACATCACATTTTCCTGGGACTACCTTGGATATTATTCAAATCCCGCTTGATGATGGAAAATCCTTAACTGACACACCTGGAATTATTAATCACCATCAAATGGCCCATTTTGTTGATAAACGTGATTTGAAAGTGATTACACCGAAAAAAGAAATCAAGCCAAAGGTGTTTCAATTAAATGAAGGACAGACTTTATTTTTTGGCGGACTGGCAAGATTTGATTATGTCAGTGGGGGTCGAAAATCTTTTGTATGTTACGTTTCAAATGAATTAAATATTCACCGGACAAAGTCAGAAAACGCGGAAGACCTGTATCAAAATCATGTTGGCGAGATGCTGACCCCTCCACGACAGGAGCAGCTGGATACGTTTCCGGAGCTTGTCAAACAAGAATTTGTGATTAAAGAAGGAAAAACAGATGTTGTTTTTTCCGGACTCGGCTGGGTAACCGTTAACGAACCCGGTGCAACCGTCGTTGCATACGTACCAAAAGGCGTACAAACCTTATTAAGGAAATCATTAATATAAAAAAGAGATCGGGGAGAAACAGGTGAAAAAGCTTTTTGCAGTGTTGGGAGATCCGATTGGGCACTCAATGTCCCCAGTCATGCACAATGACTTATTTTCTTTTTATAATATCGATGCGGATTATCTCCCATTTCAAGTGAAACCAGAGAATTTAGGGGATGCCGTAAAAGGCTTAAAAGCCATCGGTGCCGGGGGATTTAATGTTACTATACCGCATAAAAGTGCAATCATCCCTTTTTTGGATGAAGTGGATGAATTAGCTCTTCAGATTGGGGCAGTTAATACAGTTGTAAATGAAAACGGTAAATTGATTGGCTATAATACAGATGGACTGGGGTTTTTAAAAGGCTTGGCTGATGAGGGTCTTTCAATAACCGAAAGCAAAGTATTAATTATTGGTGCTGGCGGGGCAGCAAGGGGGATTTATTTTACAATTGCAAAAAGCGGACCAAAAGCTGTCGATATTGCCAATCGGACGGTTGAAAAGGCTGCGAAATTGGTTGATGAATGTCCATTCCAAATCCCTTCAAAAGCGATTTCGTTAACCGAAGCTGCTGAAAAAATGGGGGAATATGACTTAATTATTCAAACGACCATGAGTGGGATGTCCCCAAATCTTGATGAGCAGCCAGTAAGCATGGAAAATATTCAAGATCAGGCACTTGTTTGTGATATCATATACAATCCGCTTGAAACAAAGCTTTTACGAGAAGCAAAACAAAAAGGTGCCAGGATTCAAATTGGAATAGAGATGTTTGTGTATCAAGGGGCGCTTGCATTTGAAAAATGGACAGGTATTTTCCCTGATGCTAAAAGAATGAGAGAGAATGTTTTACAACAGCTGGGAGGCACATCAAATGTTAACAGGTAAACAAAAAAGGTTTTTACGATCAAAAGCACATCACCTAGACCCTATTTTTCAAGTAGGGAAGGGTGGCGTAAATGAAAATATGATTAAACAAATTTCGGAAGCCTTAGAGGCAAGGGAATTGTTTAAGATCAGCATTTTGCAAAACTGTGATGAAGATAAAAATGTAGTGGCTGAGCAGCTTGCTGAAGGAACCGGGGCTGAAATTGTCCAAATTATTGGTCATACAATTGTCCTTTATAAGGAATCCCTCGAAAAAAAGCAAATTGTACTACCATAAGAAACTAGGGAGGCGCTTTTCATGAAGAAGGTTGGAATATTGGGAGGAACATTTGATCCACCGCATTACGGGCATCTTTTAATTGCAAATGAGGTCCTTTCCGTACTTCAGCTTGATGAGATTCGGTTTATGCCGAATCAAGAGCCTCCTCACAAGAAGAAAACACAATCAGTTGATAATCATGATCGAGTAAATATGCTGAATCTAGCCATTGAAGGAAACAGCGCTTTTAAAATTGAAACGATTGAGCTTGAAAGAACAGGTCCTTCTTATACCATTGATACGATAAAAATCTTAAATTCGCGTGATTCTGATGATCAATTTTACTTTATTATCGGCGCTGACATGATTGAATACCTGCCGAAATGGAATAAAATAGACGAATTGATTAAGCTCGTACAATTCGTTGGAGTTGAGAGGCCTAACTATAATCATTTAACAGAATATCCGATTCAATATGTAGATGTACCTGCTGTTGATGTTTCATCAAGTATGATTCGAGAGCGTCTCAAGAATGGCAGGACGATTCGTTATTTATTGCCTGACTCGGTAATTCGTTATATTGAGGAGAAACAGCTATATGGAACGAAATGAGGCACTTAAAGTCGTAAAGGAACAATTGACAGACCATCGTTATCAGCATACGCTGGGGGTGATGGAAACAGCAATTATCCTTGCTAAACAGGTTGGTGCAGATGAAAAAAAAGCAGAATTGGCAGCAATTTTTCACGATTATGCAAAATTCCGGCCGAAGGAAGAAATGAGAGAAATTATTCTCACTCAGGGGTTTCCACAAGATTTATTAGAGTATAATGCAGAATTATGGCATGCGCCAGCAGGGGCTTATTTAGTGGAAAAGGAAGCAGGGATTACTGACACGGAGGTCCTCACAGCCATACGCTACCATACTTCCGGCAGAATTGGAATGTCTTTACTTGAGAAGGTAATCTATTTAGCGGATTATATTGAACCTGGAAGACACTTTCCTGGTGTAGAAGAAGTAAGAGAGATGGCAAAAGAAAATTTGGATAAAGCTCTAATTAAATCGATTCAGAATACAATCAGCTTTTTATTGAAAAAAAATCAACCAATTTACCCTGAAACGTTTCAAACCTATAATGATCTTGTCAAAAAACTGGAGGATTGATGAATGAACAATCAAGAATTACTTAAAATTGCAGTTAAAGCTGCTGATGACAAAAGAGCGGAAGAGATTATTGCCCTGAATATGAAGGGAATTTCCTTAATTGCTGACTACTTTATTATTTGCCATGGAAATTCAGATAAGCAAGTACAAGCCATTGCGAAAGAAATGAAGGAAAAGGCAGAGGAGCATGGTTATGATGTAAGAAGAGTAGAAGGCTTTGATGAGGCAAGATGGGTCTTGATTGACCTCGGCGATGTGGTAGCCCATGTATTCCATCGTGAAGAACGCAGCTACTATAACCTTGAACGTTTATGGGGAGATGCTCCGCAGGAAGATGTTCTCAGTGAGTTAAATTCATGAGTTACGAACAATTTGCCTATCTATATGATGAACTGATGAAGGATGCTCCCTATGATGAGTGGGTCAGATTCGTTCAGGATAGGCTGAAAGAAAACGGTGATAGTGGTGTTCGTTTTCTTGATTTAGCATGTGGGACAGGTGAACTATCCATTCGGTTCGCCAAGGAGGGTTTTGATGTTACAGGAGTCGATTTATCAGAGGATATGCTCGCAGTAGCTCAAGCAAAGTCTGAAGAACAGGGGATGTCCATTTCATTTTATCAGCAGGATATGACCGAGTTGGAAGGGCATGGTTCATTTGATGTTATTGGGATCTTTTGTGACTCGCTTAATTACCTGAAAACCGAAGAGGATGTTCTTCAAACCTTTTCATCGGTATATCAGCATTTGAAACCAGGTGGATTATTCATTTTCGATGTTCATTCGATTTTCAAAATATCTCAAATTTTTATCAATCAAACCTTTGCATTAAATGATGAACATGTCTCTTATATTTGGAATAGCTTTCCGGGGGAGTTTCCAAATAGTGTCGAGCATGAGCTCAGTTTTTTCGTTTTAAATGAAAAATTGGGAATGTATGACCGCTTTGACGAACTTCACTTTCAACGAACCTATCCTGTGGAGAACTATAAAAATTGGTTACTTCAAGCTGGTTTTGGTTTTGAAGAAATCAAAATATGTGCCGATTTTGAAAATACAGTTCCATTGCCACAATCAGAACGAATCTTTTTTGTGGTCAGTAAAAAATAAAAGCCATCTTTTAAAAAAAGATGGCTTTTTTTAGAGGAATTTGTCTTTTAATGGCGAATTAATGATTAGAGAACTGAAGCCCGACCTTCTCAAGATCCTCGTCAAACTTTGCATGTGTGGCTTGAAATACATGCTCGAAAACTTCACCTATTTCTTTTTCCAGCACCTTGATTCCCTCACCTGTAATGCCGCCCTTTACACAAACCTTTTCTTGTAATGATGGTAATGTATAATGCCCTTGTTTAATTAGCTCTCCTAAACCGACAATCATTTCACTTGCTAGAATGGTTGCCGTTTCTTCATCAATTTCCGTTTCTTTCACGGCCGCTACGACAAAGCGCTGGAGTAAATAGCTAAAAAATGCAGGGCCGCAGCTGACGATATCGGAGGCAACTCTTGTTATCTTCTCATCGATAAAAACCGGAACAGAAATCTTCGAAAACAGATTCTCCACTTTTCTCTTCCAAACATTATTACAATGGTCCCCATAGGTGATTAATGAAACTCCCGACAGCGCCCGGTTTGTTATGCTTGGAATCACCCGGGCAGTTGAACAAGTAACCTTCTGTTCTATTTGGATGGTACTAATAGGGCTTGTAATCGAGATCACGCATTTATCTTCATTTAAATAGGGATTGATTTCTTCGAGAATTTTGTACACATCAAGTGGCTTTACACAAACAAACACGAGATCGGATTCAGCCGCCACCTCTGCTGCATTGTTCCCAACCCTTAGTTTTTTATATTTATCTTTAAGCAGCATCGCTTTTGATTTTGTTCTGTTTGTGATCAACGTTGAAGAAGGGGAAATGGCTTTTCCATCGATTAAAGCCTCCACCAAAATCCTCCCCATATTTCCGGTACCGATGAAACCTATATTCATTGTTCCGACCCTCCTTCGCATACAAGTTTCTCTTTTAACAATATGAAAATCATTAGCGAAATATACCTTTAGAAAGGATGGTTCTTTGTGAAAGATTGGTTTACGAAACATAAGCTCTTTGTAGTTATTGCTGTATTAATTGCTATTGGTGGAATTTATTATTTTTTTATTTATCAAGAGAATCCTGCCTCTGTAACCGCGCCGCAACTGAATAGCATGGAAAGTGAGCTTCAAGGAGAGAACACGGCCAAGCAATCGGAAGAACCGGCAAAGGAGGAAAAAAAAGCAGATGCAATTATGGTGGATGTGAAAGGACAAATTAAACACCCTGGAGTGTATCCTGCTACAACAGGAGAACGGGTGATTGATTTGATTGAACGTGCAGGCGGTTTAGCGAATAAAGCAGACGAAAGCCAAGTAAACTTTGCTGAACATGTTCAGGATGAAATGGTTATTTATATCCCTGCGAAAGGAGAAACAGATTCTCCTCCTGCTGCTCTTGCAGGAGGCGGACAAACGGGTTCTACCGGAGGCGCTCTTTCCAACGCAAAAGTGGATTTGAATAAATCGGATGCTACTCAATTACAAACCCTACCGGGAATTGGCCCTGCAAAAGCTGCTGCAATCCTTGAATATCGTGAAACATCCGGTGGGTTTAAAACAGTTGAAGATTTAAAAAACATCAGTGGTATTGGAGATAAGACGTTTGAAAAATTAAAGGATCTGGTAGAAGTTCACTGATTTCTAAGGTTTGACCAAATGAATCTTCCCCATTACACTTAAATCAGTGAATATAAAGAAGTTTTGGGGGAGTGGACATGGAGAGAATTTCGTGGGATCAATATTTTATGGCACAGAGCCATTTGCTTGCTTTAAGAAGTACATGCAGCCGCCTAATGGTAGGGGCGACGATTGTTCGTGATAAACGGATTATTGCCGGCGGTTACAATGGTTCGATTACGGGAGGTGACCACTGTATCGATAAGGGTTGCTATGTCATTGACAATCACTGTGTAAGGACAATTCACGCTGAAATGAATGCATTGCTTCAGTGTGCGAAATTTGGTGTCCCTACTGCAGATGCAGAAATATATGTGACTCATTTTCCTTGCCTGCAATGTTGTAAGTCGATCATTCAGGCAGGCATTAACACTGTTTATTATGCTGAGGATTATAAAAATCATCCCTATGCAATTGAGCTTTTTCAACAGGCGAAGGTTTATGTCGAAAAAGTAGAATTAAAGGAACAAAGCATTGATTTTAGCACACTAAATCAATAAGGAAATTATAAAGCGCCGGCATTACCAACCGACCGGCGTTTTTGTTTTTTTAATTCAGAAATGGAGAAACATCATGAAAGGAAAATATCTTTATTTTGCTATTTCTGCCTTACTGGGTGTATTATCTTCGCTCATTATAGCCGTTCCATTTATATTGACAGCGATTGTTTTCTTTTCCTTATTATTTACATATAAAAAGTATTCTCCTCCGCAGTTATTCCTCCTGATAGGTGTTTTCCTGGTGTTTTTCCTGTCTGCCCAGCATATCAAAATTAACAGCCAAACGGTCATTCCATCGAGTACGAATGTTTTTTACCTAGAGTACATGGAGGAAACGAAAATAGATGGAGATTTATTGCAAGTAATGGCAAAGGAAAAAGTGTACAAAGAAAAACTCTTAATTCGTTATCGGATTCATTCGGAGGCTGAAAAGGGAGCTATAAAAAATAAAAGTTTTTATGGGAGGGTATGTAAGGTTTCAGGAGAATTGTCTAAACCTTCGATTGCTAAAAATCCGAATGCCTTTAACTACCGTGATTATTTAGCGATTAAAAAAATTTATTGGATCGTTGAGAGCCAGAAAAATCCCCTTCTTACCTGTATTCCTCAAAAATTGACACCGGTTGTTTTTATTAAAGAGCTCCGTTTTTTCGGTATCCATTACCTTGAAACTCATTTTCCTCCAGAAATCTCCTCGCTTTCAGCTGCTTTAATCTTTGGGGATCGAAGCCTGCTTGGTCCTGAAGTTTTAGCTGATTATCAAAAAACGGGAATTGTTCACCTGCTCGCTATCTCCGGTTTACATGTATCTCTTTTAATTGGAATGGTTTACTATCTTGGGATTCGAAGTGGTCTCACAAGAGAATTTATGACGCAATTTCTGCTCTTTTTACTGCCAATCTATGCTATTTTAACTGGCGGGTCCCCGTCCGTCATTCGTGCCGTTTTAATGATTTTTCTTGTCCTTATAACGGTAAAGTGGAAAAATAAAATAAAGCTGCTCCCAATTGATGCAATAAGCATTGCCTTTATCCTCTATTTACTCATAAATCCCATGGTCGTTTATGATGTCGGTTTTCAGCTATCCTTTACAGTTAGCTTTACGATTATTGTGTCCTCCAAAATCCTCAAGAAATATCAAAATAGTTTAGCGAAAATGCTGGTAACATCGATTATCGCCCAATTAGCTTCACTTCCATTATTGCTTTATCATTATTTTGGGGTTTCGTTGATTAGCGTTGCAGCCAACATGCTGTATATACCTTTATTTTCATTTGTTTTTCTTCCTGGTTTATATTTATTATTTTTTATTCAAATTATTTTTCAAACAACTCCTTCCATCCTGCTTGCTTTTTTTATAAAAACCATTACGC
This sequence comes from Neobacillus cucumis, assembly GCF_016107705.1. The sequence continues at coordinate 658,442 of NZ_JAEHGC010000001.1, read as the reverse complement.
TTTCCAATCAATTAATCCATTATCTTTCTGATTTTTCTATCGCCCTTTTTGTTCCAGGTAGACCGGGAATTCTTTTCCTCATTCTGTATATGGCAGCCATTCTTGCTGTTTTTTTTGTATGGGAAACTCCTTCCTATGGAAAAAGGAAACTCCATATTGTTGTATTAACCAGCTTTTTAGTGAGTTTTCAGGTCGTATGGAATTGGCTGAATCCAGTTGGAGAGGTGACAATGATTGATGTTGGGCAAGGGGACAGTATTTTGATTCATCTCCCATCCGGGAAAGGAAATTATCTGATTGATACAGGCGGGACTGTCTCTTTTACAGAAGAAAACTGGAGGAGGAGGGAACAGCCTTATGAAGTAGGAAGAGATGTCGTTGTCCCATTTTTAAAAGGGAAGGGTATTACGAAAATTGACAAGCTTATTTTGACCCATGGGGACATGGACCATATTGGAGGCACATTCTCAATCCTTAGGGAAATGAAGATTGAACAAATTTTAATGCCTTCTGTTAAAGAACCATCACATACTGAATTGGAAATTATTCATGAAGCGGAGAAAAAGGGTATTTCAGTCATAAAGGTTTCAAGAGGTATGAAATGGAAAATTGAGGACTATTTATTTTATGTTCTGTCTCCTGAAAAAAATTTTGAAGGAGAGCGGAACAGCGGTTCTATAACCATATTTGCTAATATTGGCGGTCTTACCTGGTTCTTTGGCGGTGATCTTGACAAAGAAGGAGAGGAAAGGGTCATTCAACACTATCCCGAATTAACTGTCGATATATTAAAGGCGGGGCATCATGGCAGTAAAACCTCGAGTGCGGTAGACTTTATTCAACAAATTAAGCCGAAAGTTGCCCTCATTTCGGCTGGTGAAAAAAATCGATTTGGTCACCCGCATAAGGAAACATTAGATATTTTAAAAAAGTATCATGTGTTTATTTATCGTACGGATCAACAAGGGGCCATTACCTACCATTTTTATAATGGACATGGAACCTTTTCAACCTTTCTACCATAGGATAAAGCATATTCAGAATACATTAATTCCTGTTAAAAAACGGCAAAGAGACTGCAGTACACTGCAGTCTCCTGAAAAATAAGTATGTAGCTAATTTATTAGGATCCAATTAACTTAATGACTGTTGCAATAATAAACATAATGGCAAAAAAACCAAATGAAACCCCAAAGCCTACTCCAGAATCAATAGCATCGTTCCGTTTACTTTGAACATCTTTTTCAAATTCATTCACAGTCTACCCCTCCTATTTCAACATATAGTATATGATATTTAAGTGAAAAAATCCAGAGTACTTAGAAAGTTAGCTCCACTGTTCAATGATTTTAAAAATGGCGATTTGCTTTCCTAAACTGACAAGAGTTAACACAAATAGTTTGTCCCTTTCCGTTCAAAATAATAGTACAAAAGAAACTCCGCCGAGCGACGATAGTTCCTAGGGCTGATGTTGCAGGCGTTCAATATAGATCGGGAATTGGTACTTGTCCAAAAAGCTGCCAATTCCCTTTAACTACTTGTCAAATCGTCCAAGCTTCTTTACGATAGGAAAGGAGATTTTTTTTCGGGGAGCGTAAAGATATGGTATTGGATATTTGGAAGAAAATAAAAAAAGGGGATTTTGCTCCCGTTTATTTATTGTATGGGAAAGAGGCTTTTTTAATAAATGAAACAAAGCAGCTGTTACTCGACCGGCTTTTAAAAGAGGATGAGAAGGATTTTAATTACACTGCCTATGATTTAGAAGAAACACCAATCGAGGTTGCCTTAGAAGATGCCGAGACCTTTCCTTTTTTAGGTGATAAAAAAGTAATTTTTCTACATAACCCGCAATTTTTAACCTCTGAAAAAATAAAAGAAAAGATTGACCATAATTTGTCCCGGTTTGAAACCTATCTGAAGGAGCCTGCTCCATATACGGTGTTGGTCATTTCTGCACCGTATGAAAAGCTGGATGAACGGAAAAAAATTACGAAGGAATTAAAACGAACGGCAGAGGTCGTCGAAGCAAAAAAACTGAATGAACACGAATTAAAATCATGGGTGAAAGAACGTGCAAAAGGGTATGGAATTGATATCGAACCGAGTGCTCTCGAGTTATTACTGACACTTGCAGGTACCAATATGTTTATGCTGGCAAGCGAAATGGATAAGCTGGCCCTATATGCCCAAGATGAAAAAATGATTCATGCCGATTTGGTAGAAAAGTTGGTGTCGAGAACATTAGAACAAAATATTTTTACCTTAATCGAAAAAGTAGTGAGCCGAAAATTGGATGAAGCTCTGAGGATTTATTTTGATTTACTAAAACAAAATGAAGAGCCGATTAAAATTTTGGCTTTACTTTCCGGACAGTTTCGCTTGATTTATCAAGTTAAGGAGCTTTCAAGAAGAGGTTACGGGCAGCAACAGATTGCCGGGTTTTTAAAGACTCACCCCTTCAGGGTTAAATTGGCTGCCGGTCAGGCAGATAAATTTACGGATGAGGAATTGACAAACTTAATGAATTTGCTTGCCGAAGCAGATTATCAGATGAAGACGGGCGGGATGAATAAATCGCTGCTGATTGAAATGCTGCTGTTCCGCTTGAAAAAGTAAGTGAATATAAGAAAAAAACGATTCCAAAGAGGAATCGTTTTTTTGGGTTAATTATAGAGCGTTCGCTTTTTTAGCAAGGCGAGATTTTTTACGAGCAGCAGCGTTCTTATGGATAAGACCTTTTGCAGCAGCCTTGTCTAATTTACTTGCAGCAGTAACGAAAGCTTCCTTTGCAGCAGAAGCATCATTAGTTGTAACAGCAGCTTCTACTTTTTTAACAGCCGTACGCATTGCAGATTTTGCAGTTGTATTTTGAGCGTTACGTGCTTCGCTTGTTTTCACACGCTTAATAGCAGATTTAATGTTAGGCATTACATTCACCTCCTAAAGAGAATCGAGACTATATGAACTCGACTTTAACATTCATTCACAATTATTCAGAACAAGAGATATTTTATCAAACGAACGCTTATATTGCAATACTAGAATTATCGCTTGCATGTTTTTAAGTAAAACGGGAAAAAATAGGAAATAGTATTTTTGGATGGGAGCGTTGTCTACTATGAAAGAGCAATCAATTGATCTTAGTAAATACTCTGTTCGTACAGACCTAGCTATTGAGGCAAGGGAGATGGTTCTTGCCGGACGAGGGGACTCAGTTCAGCAGGAGGAAAATCTATCCCAAATTGAAGGCGTCATAATAAAAGAAAAAGATGTTGATGATATAAAAGTTTCATTAGTAGAAGTTACCAAAGAAGGAGAAAAACAATTAGGCAAAAAGGCTGGGAGATATTTAACACTCGAAGTGCAGGGAATACGTGGCCAGGACACAGAGCTGCAGAAAAAAGTAGAAGAGATTTTCGCACATGAATTTGCCCATTTTTTAGAAGGGACAGGCATTAAAAAAACGCACTCCTGTCTTGTGGTAGGGCTGGGGAATTGGAATGTTACTCCTGATGCACTTGGCCCGATGGTTTGTGAAAATCTGTTGGTAACCAGACATTTATTCCAGCTTCAGCCTGAGAATGTGGAAGAAGGATATCGCTCTGTTAGTGCATTGTCACCAGGTGTTATGGGGTTAACTGGAATTGAGACAAGTGACATCATTTTTGGTGTGGTTGAAAAAACAAAACCTGATTTTGTCATTGCCATTGATGCCCTAGCCTCTCGATCGATTGAGCGTGTAAATTCGACGATTCAAATTTCTGATACAGGTATCCATCCTGGGTCAGGGGTTGGTAATAAAAGAAAGGAATTAAGTAAAGAAACTTTGGGAATTCCTGTCTTTGCTATCGGTGTACCAACAGTCGTTGATGCAGTTTCGATTACGAGTGATACAATTGATTTTATCCTCAAACATTTCGGAAAAGAATTGAAGGAAGGAAATCGTCCGTCGAGAGCGCTTGCACCTGCTGGAATGAGCTTTGGGGAAAAACGAAAACTTACGGAAGAGGATCTACCGGAAGAAAAGCATCGAAAAACCTTTTTAGGGATCATTGGGACATTATCGGATGAAGAAAAGAGAAAGTTAATTTATGAGGTTCTTTCGCCAATTGGTCATAATTTGATGGTCACACCAAAGGAAGTAGATGTTTTTATTGAAGACATGGCGAATTTGATTGCAAATGGTTTGAATTCTTCGCTTCACGGTGCAATAAATCAGGAAAATGCCGGGTATTATACGAGGTAGTTTTACTTTAGGGTTCCTTTTTCTACTAGGAGCCCTTTTGGTGTCTATTTAATAAATCGGTTCTATTAACTCTAGCATCGACATAATATTTACTAGAGTAAATTGGTAAAAGTCATTGCTGATTTACGAACGATGTAGGTTGGAGTGGAAATCAACAGTCAAGTTACTGTGCCAATAGAAAAAATTGAAAGAAAGGAAGCGGCTGTATGAAGTTATTTATGTTTAAAAGTTTAGGGATTGCAGCTTTGATGTTTATCTCTGTTTTAGCGGGAATGCAGCTGGCGAATGATGGGATTCATCGAATGAAGGGCTATAATGATCCTAATCTTCAAAAGGCTGTTACGATAAATGATAAAGGTAATGACTTGCATGCCTCGGTATTGGGAAATCAAATTACCAGCCATGATATCGAAACAAAAAAGAAAAAGCTAGAAGAGATGAATGCGTTTAATCTATTTTCTTCAATGGGCAAAAAAATGTCCGACGGAATTTCCAGTGCCTCAAAAAAGTTAGTGGATAGCATTTCCAATTAACAAGAGTGCGGTACCTACAAGGGTGCCGCCTTTTCTAATGTCTAGCTCCAGCTCCTAGGGGCTCTTTGGTCTAAGCCAATCCGTCAAGAAGGTTAAAGAGCAACCTTCTCGCCGGCTTGCCTTATGCTTGTCGAAGTCGCTTCCGCTTTTCTATTTTTACTTTTCATTGAATCTTGATTATGCTACTGCTATAATCAAAAATAGTGTACTTGTGCGAGTATAGTAGGAGTGAACGACCATGAACAGAGAAGACAAGCTCAAACGACAATCAAAGATTAGAAATTTTTCAATTATTGCCCATATTGACCACGGGAAATCAACATTAGCAGACCGAATTTTAGAAAAAACGAATGCATTATCATCCCGCGAAATGAAAGATCAGCTTTTAGATTCAATGGACCTCGAGCGTGAACGCGGAATTACGATAAAGTTAAATGCTGTACAATTAAAATACAAAGCAAAAGATGGAGAAGAATATATTTTCCATTTGATTGATACACCGGGACACGTCGACTTTACCTATGAGGTATCAAGAAGCCTTGCTGCCTGTGAAGGCGCGGTATTAGTCGTTGATGCTGCCCAGGGAATTGAAGCACAGACACTTGCAAACGTATACCTTGCTTTGGATAACAATCTTGAAATTTTACCTGTTATTAATAAAATTGACTTACCGAGCGCTGAGCCTGAAAGAGTTCGCAATGAAATTGAAGAAGTCATTGGCTTAGATGCATCTGAGGCTGTTTTAGCTTCTGCAAAAGCCGGAATCGGAATCGAAGAAATCCTCGAACAAGTGGTAAAAACAGTACCAGCACCTACTGGAGACCCTGAAGCTCCATTAAAAGCCCTGATTTTTGACTCTCTTTATGATGCCTATCGCGGCGTTGTTGCCTATATTCGTGTGGTAGAAGGATCCGTCAAGGTTGGCGATAAAATTAAAATGATGGCTACTGGAAAAGAATTTGAAGTAAATGAAGTAGGTGTGTTTACTCCAAAGGCAATGATGCTGGACGAATTAACCGTTGGGGATGTCGGCTTTTTGACTGCATCTATTAAAAATGTTGGCGACACCCGTGTCGGAGATACCATTACAAATGCAAAAAATGGCGCTGTTGAGCCGCTGCCAGGTTATCGTAAACTAAATCCAATGGTGTATTGTGGACTTTATCCAATCGATACAGCCAGATTTAATGACCTAAGGGAAGCACTTGAAAAGCTCCAATTGAATGACTCAGCCCTGCAATTTGAACCTGAAACCTCACAGGCTCTAGGCTTTGGCTTCCGTTGCGGCTTCTTAGGACTTCTTCATATGGAAATCATTCAGGAACGGATTGAACGTGAATTTAAAATCGATTTGATCACAACTGCACCGAGTGTTATCTATCATGTTTATATGACAGATGGAACACAATTGAATGTAGATAATCCGTCCAACATGCCGGAACCGCAAAAACTTGACCGCGTCGAGGAGCCGTATGTAAAAGCAACGATGATGGCTCCGAACGATTATGTTGGTGCTATTATGGAGCTTTGCCAGTTAAAGCGTGGAATTTTCGTTGATATGCAATACCAGGGGGAAAATCGGGTAAGCATCATTTATGAAATTCCATTGGCCGAAATTGTTTACGATTTCTTTGACCAGTTGAAATCAAGTACCCGGGGCTATGCTTCTTTCGATTATGAACTGATTGGTTATAAACCATCCAGTCTGGTAAAAATGGACATATTATTAAATACGGAAAAAGTCGATGCATTAAGCTTTATCGTCCATAAAGATTTTGCCTATGAACGTGGGAAAGTTATTGTTGAAAAGCTGAAGGAGTTAATTCCAAGACAGCAATTTGAAGTGCCTATTCAAGCGGCAATTGGTCAAAAAATTGTTGCACGTTCCACAATCAAAGCGATGCGTAAAAACGTATTAGCAAAATGTTATGGCGGCGACATTTCTCGTAAACGTAAGCTGCTAGAGAAACAAAAAGAAGGTAAAAAACGAATGAAACAGGTTGGATCCGTTGAAGTACCGCAGGAAGCCTTTATGGCGGTATTAAAAATGGATGACAACAATACAAAAAAATAAATGAAAGGGAGGTTAGGATCTGTCTGATATCAGGCAAGTCTAACCTCTTTTTGTTACTAAGATAGAAGGTGAAAAAATGATTAATGCAGCCTATCTTCATATCCCATTTTGTGAGCATATCTGTCATTATTGTGATTTTAATAAAGTGTTTTTAAAAGGTCAGCCGGTTGATGGATATTTGGATGCCCTTAATAAAGAAATAATTTTGACTGTAGAACAATTCCCAACAAAAAAAATAGACACGATTTTTGTTGGTGGAGGGACACCGACTTCATTAAACGAGCAACAACTTTATCGTTTTTGTGAAAATATAAATCAGAACCTGCCAATAGGTGAAAATTACGAGTTCACCTTTGAGGCGAATCCAGGGGACTTAACAAGGGAAAAATTACAAATATTAAAAGATGCAGGGGTTAATCGAATCAGCCTTGGTGTTCAAACCTTTAATAATGAGCTGTTAAAAAAAATCGGCAGAGTACATCAGGCAAAGGATGTTTTCCAATCAGTTGCAAATGCAAAAGAGGTTGGTTTTGAGAATATCAGCATTGACCTAATTTTTAGCTTACCGACACAGACTATTATGGATTTAAAAGAAACTTTAACGGAGGCATTTTCTTTAGATATTACCCATTATTCTGCTTACTCCTTAATCATTGAACCGAAGACTGTTTTTTATAATCTTTTGAAAAAAGGCAAGCTGCCAACCCCAGGGGAAGATACGGAGGCTGCGATGTATGATTTGATGATGGAGGAAATGGACAAACATGGTTTTAAACAATATGAAATCAGCAATTTTTCAATTCCGGGCTATGAGAGCAGGCATAATCTTACCTATTGGAATAACGACTATTATTATGGATTTGGAGCAGGAGCCCACAGTTATGTAAATGGGTTCAGACGATCCAACATTGGCCCCTTAAAAAAATATATCGATCAAATAAACAATGGAAATCTTCCAGTCATTGATGAACATCCTGTATCTTTTGCGGAACAAATGGAAGAGGAAATGTTTTTAGGTTTAAGAAAAACAGAAGGTGTTTCCATTCCTAAATTTACATCCAAGTTTGGAAAAAATCCTCTTGAGTTGTTTCGGAAAGAAATAGAGGATTTAATAAACAAAAAGTGGCTGGAAATCAACGATGAATATATCTTTTTAACAAAAGAGGGGCGCTTTTTAGGAAATGAAGTTTTTCAATCATTCTTGGGAGTTGTTCAGCCCTAAGGTGTTTCTTCTTTTCGATTGCAAATGATTGACACCTTCCCCCCTTTTTGATAATTTATTAGTAGAATTAGCACTCGATGGTTATGAGTGCTAACAGAGGTGATGCGTGTGTTAACAGATCGTCAATTGTTAATTCTTAAGGTGATTGTTGATGACTTTATTCGATCTGCACAACCTGTTGGCTCAAGAAGTTTATCGAAGAAGGAAGAAATTTCGTTTAGTTCGGCAACGGTTCGGAATGAAATGGCTGACCTTGAGGATTTAGGCTTTCTAGAAAAAACTCACACTTCATCAGGCAGAGTTCCATCAGAAAAAGGTTATCGTTATTATGTTGATCATTTGCTTTCACCACAAAAGTTAAATCAGCATGATGTTTCCATTATTCAATCGCTTTTTGCAGAAAGAATTTTTGAGTTTGAAAAAATTATTCAAAAATCTGCAAAAATCCTATCTGAATTAACGAATTATACGTCGATTGTCCTAGGACCGGCGGCAAGTATTAATAAACTTAGGAAGATTCAAATTATCCCATTAAATAAAGAAACAGCTGTTGCTATCTTTGTTACGGATACAGGTCATGTAGAAAATCGTACTTTTTATTTGCCTCCTTCTGTTGATGCGAGCGATTTAGAAAAAACCGTTAACATTCTAAATGAACGGCTGACGAATGTTCCTCTTGAGGAATTAACCGGTAAAATTTATAAAGAGGTTGCCCTGTTGCTGAAACAGCATATTCATAATTACGATTTTATGATGAAGACCATCACTGAATCCTTGAAAATGCCTGTGAATGAAAAACTTTTCTTGGGCGGTAAAACCAATATGTTAAGTCAGCCTGAATTTCACGATCTATCTAAAATTCGCGGGTTGTTGACAATGATTGATCAGGAGGAATGGCTTTATAACCTAATCAGAAAAGAATCAGAAGGGCTAAATGTCAAAATCGGTCGTGAAAATGAAATTAGTGCAATGGAGAATTGCAGCCTGATAACGGCTACCTACTCTGTTGGGGCCGAAAAATTAGGGACGATTGCCATTCTCGGCCCGACCCGCATGGAATACTCACGTGTCATTAGTTTGCTTCAGTTACTTAGTAAGGATTTAAGTTCAGTCCTTACGAAACTGTATCAAAACAATTAGCACTGGTAATATTGAGTAAGGGTGAAATTTCCTAGTGTTTCGCCCCTCTTACCATGAATTGGGATATTTTTATAAATGATGATAAATGCTTTAAGGGAGGTGAGTAAGTTGACTAACGAGAAACAAAATACGATCAATGAAGAAATGGCTGAACAGGCACAAGAAGCAAATCAAAAGGTAGAACTTACTGAGGAAAATACAGCAGAGACTGTGTTTGCTGAGGAAGGTACAACAGATGAAACTACCGTTCAGGAGCTTTTAAAGGAAATAGAGGGATTGAAAAACAAATTAGATGAAGCTGATAACCGTTATCTAAGGCTTCAAGCTGATTTTGATAATTTCCGCCGTCGTTCTAGATTGGATCAAGAAGCGAGCGAAAAATATAGAGCACAAAAGCTAATCACTGATTTATTGCCTGCATTGGATAATTTTGAAAGAGCCATGAAAGTGGAAGTGGACAATGAACAGGCAAAGTCACTGCTTCAAGGTATGGATATGATTTACCGCGGTATAGTGGACGCCTTGAAAAAAGAAGGCGTGGAACCAATTGAAACGGTTGAAAAAGAGTTCAATCCACATTTGCATCAGGCTGTGATGCAGGAATCAAACGAAAACTATGGTTCAAATATTATCATTGAAGAATTCCAAAAAGGTTATTTATTAAAAGACCGAGTGATTCGCGCATCAATGGTAAAGGTAAATCAATAAGCCTACATATTATTTTAGGAGGAAAAGGCAATGAGTAAAATTATTGGTATTGACCTTGGTACAACAAACTCATGTGTTGCTGTACTTGAAGGCGGCGAGCCAAAAGTTATTCCAAATCCAGAAGGAAACCGTACGACTCCATCTGTTGTGGCATTTAAAAATGGTGAACGCCAAGTAGGGGAAGTGGCAAAACGCCAAGCTATTACAAACCCAAATACGATTATTTCAATTAAACGCCATATGGGTACCACTCATAAAGAGGATGTGGAAGGAAAGAGCTATACTCCACAAGAAATTTCAGCCATCATCCTTCAATATTTAAAATCATATGCTGAAGATTATCTTGGCGAGCCGGTAACAAAAGCGGTTATTACTGTTCCTGCATACTTTAATGATGCAGAGCGCCAAGCAACAAAGGATGCAGGGAAAATTGCCGGTCTTGAAGTTGAACGTATTATCAACGAGCCAACTGCTGCCGCTTTAGCGTACGGGTTAGACAAAACGGATCAAGATCAAACGATTCTTGTTTATGACCTTGGCGGAGGTACCTTTGACGTTTCCATTCTTGAACTCGGAGACGGTGTGTTTGAAGTTAAAGCAACGGCTGGTGACAATCGCCTCGGCGGTGATGATTTTGACCAAGTCATTATTGATTATCTTGTAGAACAATTCAAAAAAGAAAACGGAATTGATCTTTCTCAAGATAAAATGGCTCTTCAGCGCCTTAAAGATGCTGCTGAAAAAGCAAAGAAAGATTTATCAGGTGTTACTTCAACACAAATTTCCCTGCCATTTATTACGGCTGGTGCTGCTGGACCGCTTCATTTAGAAGTAACGATGTCTAGAGCAAAATTTGAAGAATTGTCAGCATCACTTGTAGAGCGTACAATGGGACCTACTCGTCAGGCACTAAGTGACGCTGGCCTTTCTCCATCTGAAATTGATAAGGTCATCCTAGTTGGGGGTTCAACCAGAATTCCGGCTGTTCAGGAAGCAATTAAGAAAGCAACTGGAAAAGAGCCGCACCGCGGTGTTAACCCTGATGAAGTTGTGGCAATGGGGGCTGCTATCCAAGGCGGCGTTATTACTGGGGATGTAAAAGACGTAGTATTACTAGACGTAACTCCTTTATCCCTTGGTATTGAAACTATGGGCGGGGTGTTTACCAAGTTAATCGACCGTAACACAACAATCCCAACATCTAAATCTCAAGTATTCTCTACTGCAGCTGACAATCAAACTGCTGTTGACATTCATGTTCTTCAAGGTGAGCGTCCAATGGCAGCGAATAATAAAACATTGGGTAGATTCCAGTTATCTGATATTCCACCAGCACCACGTGGAATTCCGCAAATCGAGGTAACATTCGATATCGATAAAAACGGTATTGTAAATGTCCGCGCTAAAGATCTTGGTACTAATAAGGAACAGCAAATTACGATTAAATCTTCTACTGGCCTTTCTGATGAAGAAATTCAAAAAATGGTGAGAGAAGCAGAAGAAAACGCTGAAGCGGATAAAACACGGAAAGAAGAAGTAGAGCTACGTAATGAAGCAGACCAGCTTGTCTTTACAACGGAAAAAACGTTAAAAGACCTTGAAGGCAAAGTAGATGCAGCTGAAGTGGCAAAAGCAAATGATGCCAAGGATGCATTGAAACAAGCCATTGAAAAAAATGATTTGGATGAAATCCGCAGCAAAAAAGATGCATTACAAGAAATTGTTCAGGCTTTATCTGTTAAGCTTTACGAAGAAGCTGCGAAGCAAGCTCAGGCACAGCAAGGAGCAGAAGGCTCAAGCGCTGGCGGTAAAGATGACAATGTAGTAGATGCAGAATTTGAAGAAGTAAAAGACGATAAGTAACAATTGAAAGAGAACATATGGAAAAGGTCAAAGTCAGTCTAGCGGCTTTGGCTTTTTCTTTGATTATTTATTATATGGACATTAAGCTTTTTATTCTTGCAATATAAATCTTTAGAGTGTTAAAATAATCTTTATGTGAATGATTCGGGAGTGGTAATCATGAGTAAACGGGATTACTATGAGGTGCTGGGAGTTAGTAAGAGCGCTTCAAAGGATGAAATAAAAAAAGCTTACCGTAAGCTCTCCAAAAAATATCATCCAGATATTAATAAAGAGCCGGATGCAGCGGATAAATTTAAGGAAATAGCTGAAGCTTATGAAGTATTAAGTGATGATCAAAAAAAGGCGCACTATGATCAATTCGGCCATACTGATCCAAATCAAGGATTTGGCGGCGGAGCTGATTTCGGAGGCGGCTTTGGCGGATTTGAGGATATCTTTAATACGTTCTTTGGCGGCGGCGGTTCTAGAAGAAGGGATCCAAATGCTCCAAGGCAGGGTGCTGACCTTCAGTACACGATGACGGTAACTTTTGAGGAAGCAGCGTTTGGTAAAGAAACCGATATTGAAATTCCCCGCGAGGAAACGTGTGGAACCTGCAGCGGTTCCGGTGCTAAGCCGGGAACAAAGCCGGAGACATGTAACCATTGTCATGGAACAGGTCAATTAAATGTTGAACAGAATACTCCGTTCGGCCGGATTGTTAATCGCCGGACATGTCATTATTGTAATGGAACGGGGAAGGAAATTAAAAATAAATGTTCGACCTGCGGCGGAACAGGAAAAGTGAAAAAACGGAAAAAAATCCATGTAAAAATCCCTGCTGGTATTGATGATGGCCAACAATTAAGGATGGCTGGTCAAGGAGAAGCGGGTATTAATGGAGGTCCAGCAGGAGATCTTTATGTAGTTTTCCATGTGCGTGACCATGAGTTTTTTGAAAGAGATGGCGATGACATTTATTGTGAGATGCCAATCACCTTTGTTCAAGCAACATTGGGGGATGAAATTGAAGTACCTACCCTGCATGGCAAGGTTAAGCTAAAAGTGCCTGCAGGAACTCAAACAGGAACCCAGTTCCGCTTAAAAGGAAAAGGTGTTCCAAATGTTCGCGGCTATGGTGTCGGTGATCAACATATCATTGTCAAAATCATTACGCCGACCAAGTTGAATGATAAGCAAAAGCAGCTTCTTCGCGAGTTTGCTGATATTAGTGGAAATTCACCAATCGGTGAACATGAAGAAAGTTTTTTCTCTAAAGTAAAACGTGCCTTTAAAGGTGAGTAAGGATTGGAGTTGGTAGTATGAAATGGTCCGAAATTAGTATCCATACAACAAATGAGGCAGTCGAACCTATTTCTCATATTTTGCATGAGGCCGGAGCGAGCGGTGTAGTCATTGAAGATCCATTTGAGCTGACAAAGGAGAGGGAAGACCAATTCGGGGAAATCTACCAACTTAATCCCGATGATTATCCTGAGGAAGGGGTAATTGTCAAAGCATATTTACCTGTAAATAGTTTTTTAGGGGAAACGGTGGATGCCATCAAGGAATCAATCAATAATTTGATTATTTATAATATTGATATTGGCCTAAATAAGGTGACCATCAGTGAAGTGAATGAAGAAGAATGGGCAACCGCCTGGAAGAAGTATTATAATCCAGTAAAAATTTCTGAGAAATTCACGATTGTTCCAACATGGGAAATTTACACACCGGTGAGCAGTGATGAACTAATCATTGAATTGGACCCTGGGATGGCATTTGGAACGGGAACACACCCGACAACCGTTATGTGTATACAGGCTCTAGAAAGAACCGTTAAGCGCGGCGACAGAGTAATTGATGTTGGTACGGGTTCCGGCGTATTAAGTATCGCTGCAGCCATGCTCGGTGCTCTTGACGTGAGGGCTTACGATCTTGATGAAGTCGCAGTTACCCAAGCTAAATTGAATATCAAGCTGAATAAGGTGAGTGAGGCTGTAACCATTTCGCAAAATAATTTACTTGATGGTGTGGAAGAGACTTCTGCAGATGTCGTTGTGGCTAATATTTTAGCTGAAGTGATTTTAAGGTTTACCGATGATGTGGCAAAGGTCTTAAAACCAGGCGGGTGCTTTATCGCATCCGGCATCATTCAGCAAAAGAAGGACCAGGTAAAAGAGGCCCTTGTTGAATCTGGCTTTGAAATAACAGAAACGATATTAATGGAAGATTGGGTTGCGCTAATTGCTAGAAGGGTATAATGGATAAAAAAGGAGCTTAGACTCCTTTTTTTAATTTCATGGCTTTAATAATCAATTTTTTTTTAGTAAAATAAAGAGTAAAATGTTTTTAAAGAGGGTGCATCGTGTGCAACGCTACTTTGTTAAAGACCGAGCAAACGGAAATCGTTTTTTGATTGATTCCGATGATCGACATCATATTTTAAAGGTCATGCGCATGCATATTGGTGATCAACTCATGTGTGTGGACCCGCAGGGAAAAACGGCTGTATGTGAAATTGCAGAAATTACCGATGAACAAGTCGTTGCAGACGTTGTACAATGGAAAGAAGAAAATTCTGAGCTTCCGATTTCTATTACAATCGCCAGCGGTCTGCCAAAAGGAGACAAGCTGGAGTGGATTATTCAAAAGGGTACTGAACTTGGTGCCCATAAATTTATGCCTTTTTCAGCCGCAAGGTCCGTTGTAAAATGGGATGAAAAAAAAGCAGCGAAAAAAATAGAGAGATGGCAAAAGATTGCTAAAGAAGCTGCGGAACAATCCCATCGTGCTATTTTACCAGAAGTATCCAACTTGGTGAGCTTTAAAAATTTGCTTGCGGATAGCAAAAACTTTGACTATAAATTAGTTGCATATGAGGAGGAAAGCCGAAGCGGGGAAACTTCAATTTTCTCCTCCACTCTTACAAAAATGGAAAATGGTCAATCACTTTTATTGGTTTTTGGACCGGAAGGCGGATTAACGGAGGAAGAGGTTCGGCTTTTAAAAGAAAATGGTTTTTCTATTTGCGGATTGGGTCCGCGAATTTTACGAACGGAAACGGCGCCCTTATATTCAATTGCGGCGATTTCCTATCATTTTGAATTAATGAGGTGAGTTCTAATGGCAACAGTCGCGTTTCATACACTTGGATGTAAGGTAAATCATTATGAAACTGAGGCCATTTGGCAGTTATTTAAACAAGAAGGCTACGAACGGGTCGATTTCGAAGCGATTTCCGATGTATATGTGATTAACACTTGTACGGTAACAAACACGGGTGATAAAAAAAGTCGACAAGTAATCAGAAGAGCTGTAAGGAAAAATCCGGATGCCGTTATTTGTGTCACCGGTTGTTATGCACAAACATCCCCGGCAGAAATTATGGCTATTCCCGGGGTGGATATTGTCGTGGGAACACAGGACCGGATTAAAATGCTTGGTTTTATCGAGCAGTATAAAAAAGAGCGTCAACCAATTAATGGCGTAGGGAACATTATGAAAAGCCGTGTTTATGAGGAACTAGATGTACCTTCATTCACAGATCGAACACGCGCTTCGCTAAAAATCCAAGAAGGCTGCAATAATTTCTGTACCTTCTGTATTATTCCATGGGCACGCGGCTTAATGAGATCACGTGATCCAAAAGAGGTCATTCATCAGGCGCAGCAGCTTGTGGATGCCGGCTATAAAGAAATCGTGTTGACAGGTATTCATACCGGCGGTTACGGAGAAGACATGAAGGATTATAACCTTGCAGCGCTCCTTCGTGATTTAGAAGCACAGGTGAGAGGATTAAAACGCCTTCGTATTTCTTCGATTGAGGCAAGTCAGATCACTGACGAAGTCATTGAAGTCATTAAACATTCAAATATTATTGTCCGCCATTTGCATATTCCGATTCAGTCCGGATCGAATACGGTCTTGAAGCGGATGCGCCGGAAATATACGATGGAATTTTTCGCTGAAAGATTGGATCGTTTAAAGGAAGTACTTCCAGGTCTAGCTGTTACATCCGATGTAATTGTTGGTTTCCCGGGTGAAACAGAGGAAGAGTTTATGGAAACGTATCATTTTATTAAGGAGCATAAATTTTCTGAACTCCATGTTTTCCCGTATTCTAAAAGGACTGGTACTCCTGCGGCGCGAATGGAAGATCAAGTCGATGAGGAAGTTAAAAATGAGCGGGTTCACCGTCTGATTACTCTTTCCGATCAATTGGCGAAAGAATATGCTTCACAATTTGAAGACGATGTTCTTGAGGTCATACCGGAAGAAGAATTTAAAGATGAACCAAATTCCGGTTTATATGTTGGATATACAGATAATTATTTAAAAGTTGTACTTCCGGCAACAGAAGAAATGGTTGGAAAAATTGTAAAAGTGAAAATTACGAAAGCCGGATACCCTTATAATCAAGGCCAATTCGTTCGGATTGTAGAAGATACTCCGGTAAAAGAATTGTTTATAGAAGAAGAAGCTGCCATGTAAGGACCCTATATTCGGGTCCTTTTTTCTTTGAAAGGGGTATCCTATATTCAGCAGCAGATTTCTTTTTACTTCGCCATATCCATTGAATCGTGAAGGGAGCAAACAAATGACAACTGTCAAGATCGCTGCAATGATTGATCATACTTTGTTAAAACCGGATGCAACCAGGCAACAAATTGAAACTCTTTGCCAAGAGGCAAAAGAGTTTCAATTCTTTTCCGTTTGCGTGAATCCTGCATGGGTAAAAACTTGTCGTGATTTATTAAATGGAAGTGATGTTAAGGTTTGTACAGTGATTGGTTTTCCATTAGGAGCAACAACATCCGAAACAAAGGCCTTTGAAACAAAAAATGCAATTGACAACGGTGCTGATGAAGTTGATATGGTTATTAATATTGGGGCATTAAAGGACCGTAACGACCAATTAGTGGAAAGTGATATCCGGGCTGTTGTGGAAGCTGCAGAAGCAAGGGCGTTAACTAAGGTAATCATTGAAACAAGTCTTTTAACTCAGGAAGAGAAGATTCGCGCATGCCAGCTTGCCGTTCAAGCTGGTGCTGACTTTGTAAAAACCTCAACAGGTTTTTCTTCCGGTGGGGCTACAAAAGAAGATATTGCGCTGATGAGGCAGGCTGTTGGTCCGGAACTGGGTGTAAAAGCATCCGGAGGGGTTAGAAGCACTGAGGATGCCCTTAAAATGATTGAGGCGGGTGCAACAAGAATTGGAGCGAGCTCAGGTGTTGCGATTCTTAAAGGGCTAACTGTAACGAGTTCCTATTAAAAAAGACGGCCAAGGCCGTCTTTTTTAAGCTTTTTTTCCATGTAAATATAAAATCATTTCTCCAAATTTTGTAGCAAACGGTAAAACAATAATGGAAGTAGCCACATTAAAGATCACGCTTATATGTGCAAGTTGTACATCTTTATGGCTGGCCAGCAACTCTGCATGTTCGGATAGATAGGGGATGAGCGGGATAAAAAATGCAACCCCAAAGACATTCAGCCATACATGGGCATATGCCGCTAGCCTGGACTCTTTTCCCCCGCCGATGGAGGCGATGATTGCTGTAATACATGTCCCAATATTTGCCCCAAGCATGATGGCAATGCCTGCATCAAGCTGAAGAAGTCCAGCCGTTAAAAATCCCATTGCAATCCCGGTCATGGCGGTGCTTGATTGTATAATTGCTGTAATGATTGTTCCTGTTAGCAGGCTGAGGAAAATATGGTCATTAATCGATAGAATAAATTTATTTATATAGCTCAGCGATGTTAAAGGATGTGCTAATAATTCGAATCCTTTCATTGCCGTGAATACAGAGGCAATTCCAAATAAGAGCATTCCGATACTTCTCGCCTTTCGATTTTTAAGAATGATTAGAAAGGCACCCAAAATAGCTAATGGTGCTAAAATAGCATCTATATCGAAAGTAATTAACTCTGTCTTAAAGGTTGTTCCAATATTTGTTCCTAAAATAATTCCAATCGATTGCGGGAAGGTCATAATTCTAGCTGAAATCAATCCAATTGTGATGACCATTACAGCGGAGCTGCTTTGGAGCAGTGCTGTGATAAATGTCCCGGTTACCATTCCTTTTAATGGGGTACTCGTTAATTTTATCAGCCATGTCCTCAATTTTTCTGCAGATAAATTAAATAATCCAAACCTTATAATAGTCATTCCAAATATAAATAATAAAATACAAAGAACAAATAATATGATGTATAGCATGTCTCTAGGCCCCCTCGCTTCATTCTATGGCCTATATGGTTGGGACATGCCACTTTTAAGGGAAAATTAGAGATACTCATTAATTATTCTTGTCAATTATGAATAAAAAATTAAAAAGCTTGGATAAGCACTTGTAATAAATATTGACCTTGTTTCAAGGTTATATTATAATTGCAAGGTACATGGATTGAATGTAAGTGTGTTGTGTTTCGGAGGGAGGGAAAGAGAATGTCTAAAACCGTCGTTCGTAAAAACGAATCGCTTGAAGATGCTCTTCGTCGCTTCAAACGTACTGTATCAAAAACAGGTACTTTGCAAGAGGCAAGAAAGCGCGAATTCTACGAAAAACCAAGTGTAAGACGTAAGAAGAAGTCTGAAGCAGCAAGAAAACGTAAGTTCTAAGAGAGGGTGTAATTTATGAGTCTTCTCGAGCGTTTAAATAATGATATGAAACAAGCAATGAAAAACAAGGAAAAAGACAAACTCAGTGTGATTCGGATGGTTAAAGCTTCACTGCAAAATGAAGCGATTAAGATCGGTTCAAGTGAGCTGTCCGAAGAACAAGAGTTAACCGTACTTTCTCGCGAAGTAAAACAACGCAAAGACTCCCTCCATGAATTTGATAAAGCAGGTCGCGAAGACCTTGTTGATAAATTGCGCACGGAACTCTCGATCGTCGAGTTGTATATGCCAAAACAGCTTTCTGACGAAGAGGTATCGGATATTGTAAAAGAGACAATCGCTGAAACCGGTGCAACATCAAAAGCGGATATGGGAAAAGTGATGGCTGCGATTATGCCGAAGGTAAAAGGTAAAGCAGATGGATCACTTGTAAATAAACTTGTACAACAACACCTTTCATAATTATTCTGACATCAAAGCCGCAGGCATTAAGTGCCTGCGGTTTTTATTTTATATCTAAATTCTTCGGTTGAGTAACCAAAGAAACGAGGTTGCATTGCCCGAAGGAAAGGATTATTCGCTCAGAAGGGAAAAGAAACGAGGTTGCATTGCCCGAAGGAAAGGATTATTCGCTCAGAAGGGAAAAGAAACGGGGTTGCATTGCCCAAAGGAAAGGATTATTCGCCAAGAAGGGAAAAGAAACGAGGTTGCATTGCCCGAAGGAGAGGATTATTCGCCAAGAAGGGAAAAGAAACGGGGTTGCATTGCCCGAAGGAAAGGATTATTCGCCAAGAAGGGAAAAGAAACGAGGTTGCATTGCCCGAAGGAGAGGATTATTCGCCAAGAAGGGAAAAGAAACGCGTTTCATTGCCCTTTGGAGAGGTTATTTTCACAAAAGGGTAAAAGGAACTCCCCTTCATTGCTTGCAGGAGCAGTATTTACAGCATAAATGAAAAGAAACCCTGTTTTAATATGAGAAAAACATTTAGAAGGTGAAACTTTAACCAATGTCGAACGTAAATATAGCAATAGATAGAGAAGGGGGGATTTAGTTGGTTGCTTTTCTTACAGATCCAATTGTCATAACCGTTCTATTAACCATCGCTGGTGTTGGTATTGTCATGGAACTTTTTTCTCCCAAATTTGGGATACCTGGGTTTATTGGTGTGTTTGCCCTCCTATTATTTTTTTACGGACATTATCTCGCCGGACTTGCTGGTGTTGGGTCATTTGTCCTTTTTGTTGCTGGAATCCTCCTTATTTTTTTAGAATTATTTTTGCCGGGGGCAATCTCCGGGACCCTTGGTTTGGCAGCGCTAATCTTCAGTCTCTTCTTAGCTGGCGGAGACACCCTGCAAATGGGCATCTCCATATTAATCGCTTTATTCTTTTCGATTTTGATGTTTTTTATTATGATTAAAATTTTTGGTAAAAAACTTGTTCTCTTTAATAAAATGATTCTCTTTGATTCAGCAAGAAAAGAGGATGGGTATGTCTCAAATATCAATCGAACAGACCTTTTGGGCATGGAAGGGACCGCTCTAACCATATTACGCCCGGCTGGTACAGCCATTTTAAACACTGAACGGGTGGATGTGGTCAGCGAAGGAGGCTTTATTGATCAAAATGCAAAAATAAAAGTCATTAAGGTTGAGGGAGCACGTATAGTTGTGAGAGAAATTAAATAATTAGGAGGTTGTTTCATTATGCCAAGCGGAACGATTTTTGTCTTTGCAATTATCATTGTCGCGCTCATTTTCTTAGGGATTTTATTATCCTTTGTTCCTGTGATGCTTTGGATTTCAGCACTTGCTGCCGGTGTACGTGTAAGCATCTTTACGCTGGTTGGAATGAGACTTAGAAGGGTAACGCCAAGCAAGGTAATTAATCCGTTAATAAAGGCTCATAAAGCGGGGTTAAACGTAACGACCAATCAGCTTGAAAGTCATTACCTTGCTGGAGGAAACGTTGACAGGGTTGTAAACGCCCTTATTGCCGCTCACAGGGCAAATATTGAATTATCGTTTGAACGCTGCGCCGCCATCGATCTTGCGGGCCGTGATGTTTTAGAGGCTGTGCAAATGAGTGTCAATCCTAAAGTGATTGAGACCCCCTTTATCGCGGGTGTCGCAATGAATGGGATTGAAGTTAAAGCCAAAGCAAGAATTACCGTTCGGGCCAATATAGAGCGCCTTGTCGGGGGTGCAGGAGAGGCAACCGTCGTCGCTCGTGTTGGGGAAGGGGTCGTATCAACCATCGGTTCCTCTGAAAGCCATAGTAAAGTGTTAGAAAACCCTGATTCCATTTCGCAAACCGTTTTATCTAAAGGACTAGATGCTGGAACAGCTTTCGAAATTCTTTCGATTGATATTGCGGATGTTGACATTGGTAAAAATATTGGTGCGGAACTTCAGATGGAGCAAGCGGAAGCGGATAAGAAAATAGCCCAGGCAAAAGCGGAAGAACGCCGGGCAATGGCTGTTGCTCAAGAACAAGAAATGAAGGCAAAAGTCCAGGAAATGAGGGCCAAGGTGGTCGAGGCTGAAGCGGAAGTGCCGCTTGCTATGGCTGAAGCGCTTAAGTCTGGAAATATTGGTGTTATGGACTATATGAATATTAAAAATATCTCAGCGGATACGGATATGAGAGGATCAATCGGCAAGATAACGGGTGATAAAAAAGACGATCGCTAAAACGGCCGCCATCCATAAGGAATAAACTAAGGAGGACCGGTCATGGAAACCATTATTTTTTTGATTATTATAGGTGTTCTGTCAACCGTTTTCGGAAAGGCAAAAGCAAATAGGTCTCCATCAAAAAATAAATCTTTTACGTTTAATCAATTTGATGAATTTCGTGAACTTTTTTCGGAAAAAGTTACGCCAAAACAAGAAAAATCTATTAAAAGAATAGAAGAACCTGCTGTCACTCCGCGGAATATCGAAATCAACTATCGCCAAATTAAGCAAGAAGCTGAATCTATCACCACCGGGGTCAGCAGGGTGCATGAGAGGCAAAGGGCTGAGGATTTGAAGCCCCAGGCATTGGATAAAGAGGATCATAATGAAATAATTTCGGATAGTCCTGCGCAAACCTTAATTAATGGAATCATCTGGTCGGAGATCTTGGGTGCTCCGAGAGCAAAAAGACCGTTTTATTCAAGAAGACGTTAAAATAATAAACCAGGTTTTGAAAAGGAAAAAGATGTGCTAGAACCTCTCTACATTTCATAAACATGAGATGAAAGGGGGTTCTTTTTTTATGGCAAAAAAATGGGGGCAACTTGTCCGGAATTGGATGACAAAGAATATGGATCTTCCTCAAGATGTCATGATGGATTTACCCCGTATCACGATGATTGGCCAGATTCATGTCTATATCGAGAACCATAAAGGTTTATTGACCTTTACTGATAAAGAACTCCGTCTGCTCTTAAAACAAGGGCAGCTTTTGATAAAAGGTAAGTCCTTCGTGATTAAAACCATTTTACCTGAAGAGATTTTATTGGAAGGAAAAATTGATCAGGTCATCTATATAACTGAAAATCCGGGAGGAACAAAATGAAAAACCAATGGATTGAATTTTTATTCGGCAGAGTAACAGTAAAGGTTTCGGGGAGAGGAATTGAAAGATTCTTAAATGTACTAAGCAGAAATGGCCTGCTCGTTTGGAATGTTAAACGGCATGGAACTGAAACGATTACGTTTAAAATGAGGCTGCAGGATGCACTTAAAATAAGAAGATTTGCACGTAAAAGTGAATGCTCCATTAGCTTCTTACAGCGGAGCGGAGTTCCGTTTTTATTTAAAAGATTATTAAAAAACGGCGGCTTTTTGGCAGGGGCTGCTTTGTTTTTTCTAATCATTTTAGTATTATCCAATGTCATCTGGGGAATTGAAATCAAAGGGGCAAAGCCTGCGACAGAGCATAAAATTCGCAAAGAATTGGACAAGATGGGGGTAAAGATCGGCAAGCTCCAGTTCTTTGTTGATAACGTAGAAGGTATTCAAAGAAAGCTGACAAATAATATCAACGACCTTACATGGGTTGGTGTGGAGTTAAACGGGACAACCTACCATTTTCAAGTGGTCGAAAAAAATGAGCCAAAAAAGCCTGAAAAATTATCTCCTAGAAATTTAGTGGCGAAAAAGAAGGCGATTATTTACAGTATGTATGTTGAAGATGGGCAGCCAGTTGTCAACCTCAATGACCACGTTGAACCGGGACAATTACTTGTTTCAGGTCAAATTGGGATGGAAGGCAAAACAAAAGCAATTGCAGCTAAAGGAGAAGTATTGGGGGAGACATGGTACAAAAGTCATGTGGAACTTCCCATTGAAACAAATTTTATGGTATTTAACGGTAAGGAAAAGGAGAAACATTATGTAAAGGTAGGAAATTTTGAAATTCCTGTATGGGGGTTTGGAAAGCCGGAATTTAAGGAATATGAAACAGAAACAAATGAGCACAAAATTCACTTTTTAAAATGGAAATTGCCTATTTCTTTTGTTAATAAAACACTCCGTGCACGTGAAGAAATTAACAGGAGTTATACTGTAAAACAAGCTGAACAAATTGCACTTGAAATGGCTAAAAAAGAAATAAAAAGTCATTTAGATGAAGATGCTATTATAAAGGACGAAAAAATTTTACACAAATCAATTAAGAATGGTAAAGTTATACTAGATATCCATTTTAAGATAATCGAAAATATTGCAATCGGACAACCAATAACCAAGGAGATACATGAATGACAGTAAAGCTAAAAACAATTAATATGCAGCTAGAAAATCCAAATGAGGCGATTGCGCTTTTAGGAAATGCAGATGCAAATATTAAAATTATCGAACAAGAGTTAAATGTTTCAGTCGTTACTAGAGGGGAATCTGTTAGCTTATCTGGGGATGAAGAGAAGGTTATTCTTGCGGGGCAGGTTCTTGACAAATTAGTTGTATTAATTCGTAAAGGAATAAACATTAACCAAAGGGATGTTTTGTATGCCCTTCGAATGGCTGAAAAAGGAACACTAGAGTACTTCGTCAATATTTATGATGAAGAAATTGCCAGGACAGTAAAAGGAAAATCTATTCGGATTAAAACAATTGGTCAAATGCAGTATGTAACAGCAATCAAGAAGAATGACCTTGTGTTTGGAATTGGTCCGGCAGGTACCGGTAAAACCTACCTAGCGGTTGTCATGGCAGTCAACGCGCTAAAAAATGGTCAAGTAAATAAAATTATTTTAACCAGACCTGCTGTTGAAGCGGGCGAAAGCTTAGGATTTTTACCCGGTGATTTAAAGGAAAAAGTAGACCCGTATTTAAGGCCGCTGTATGATGCGCTTCATGATGTTTTGGGAGCAGAGCATACTGGAAGGCTGATTGAGCGCGGTACAATTGAAATCGCTCCGCTTGCCTATATGAGGGGACGGACATTAGAAGATGCATTCGTTATTTTAGATGAAGCACAAAATACAACGAATGCCCAAATGAAAATGTTTATAACCCGTCTTGGGTTTGGTTCGAAGATGGTTATTACCGGAGATCAAACACAGGTTGACCTTCCAAAAGGGGTTAAATCGGGTTTAATTGTTGCAGAGGAAATTTTATTAAATGTTAAGGGTATTTCATTTATTTTCTTAGAACAAAGTGATGTTGTCCGCCATCCATTGGTAGGCAGGATCATTGAAGCATATGAAAAGAAAACAATTAAACATTAAAAATGGGGATAGACCTTAAAAAATGGGTTTATCCCTTTTTTTTATTTTGTTATAATGATTAATCCATTCTATTTTGCAGATGAAACTTAACTTAAAAACTGTTATCATTTTACATAAAGCTTGCTTCAAGAAAAAACAGCTAGTTATTGATCAATTTTTATCCGATTAAAATGAAACGTACATAACGATTTGATTTTTATGGTTTTAAAAACCCATAATAATGGTAAAGAAACCTTGCATTTGGGTCTTCTAGGGAGGATAAAGATGGAAAAAATGCAGCAACATTTTATTCGAATACGTAAGCTGTTAGATTATACGTTTTTTCGTGTATTATTTTTTCTTGTTTTAGGATTAGCTTTATATGCTTCAATGTACAGTAATGTAAAACCTGAAAAATTGGACTTAAGTTTGTTTTCTGTTGCTGAAAAAACAATCCGCTCTCCGGCGACCATTGAGGATAAGAAAAGTACAGAAATTAAGCGGCAAGAAGCAGTGGACCAAGTTCAGGATGTCTATACCCTAAAGAAGGAATATACGCAAAACAGGGTGGATTTAATTACCTCCATTTTTGATACGGCCTCAGAAATTAATGATGAGGATAGTAAGAGCACAAAAAAAGAGAATGATGTAAAAACTACTCATGACGAGGAACCCAGTGTTTCTGAAAAGGTATCGAAGTTAAAGGATAATTTAACTGAAAATGTTACCAAGGATATACCTGATTCTGTTTTTACTGCACTTGTTCAGGCTGATAAAGATGAACTCTCCATCACCAAGGATCTAACCGTTACTGCGATTAATAATGTTATGACGAAAAGAATTTCTACAAATGATGTAGAGAATGCGAAAAAAAGGGTGGAAGAGGAATTAAAATATTCGACGTTGAATGATGACCTTAAAAGTGCAGCCATAGAGCTTGGCAGATATGCAGTCGTTCAGAATGAATTTTATGATCCAGTGGCAACGGAGGATTTAAGAAAGCAGGCTGCAGAAGGTGTGGAATCTGTGAAAATCCTTCAAGGGCAAATTATCGTGGAGGAAGGGGAATTAATTAATCAGGAAATTTATCGGCAGTTAAAGCTTGTTGGTTTATTAGATAATGAAAAATCCTATAAACCATTCCTGGGATTATTTATTCTGATTACCATTATTCTCTTAGCTGTTAACTATTATTTTTATCAAACAAAAACCCAGCAGGAAAAACGGCAGACAAACCTGCTTTTGTTTGGGATTATTTTTGTCCTGTCCATCTTTATATTAAAGGTCATTAGCATGCTGCAAATCTTTAATTATTCAGGGATTGGCTATTTATTCCCGGCAGCAATGGGCGGGATGCTGATTAAGATTTTAATTGATGAAAAGCTTGCGATTCTAACATCGATCATTATGGCAGTCTGCGGCAGTATTGTCTTCAATGAAGGTGTAACCGGAACCTTGAATTTTTCAGAAGGAATTTATATCCTTTTTAGCTCACTTGCAGGGATTTTGTTCTTAAGTTCTCATAATCAGAGGTCAAAAATATTACAGGCGGGTTCGATTACAGCAGGTGTTAATCTTATCACGATTTGGGCATTAATGTTTCTTCCAAATGGCCAATTTTCCGGTCTGGAATATGGGTATTACTTTTTAACTGCACTCGTTTCAGGCATTGCCTCTGCTGTTTTAACCATTGGTTTGCTTCCTTTATTTGAAGCAAGTTTTGGGATTCTCACAACCATGAAGCTGATAGAATTATCAAATCCGAATCATCCGCTTTTAAGAAAAATATTAATGGAAGCACCGGGCACTTATCATCATAGTGTTATGGTTGCAAACCTTTCAGAATCAGCCTGTGAAGCGATTGGGGCAAATGGTTTGTTAGCACGAGTCGGTAGTTATTATCATGATATTGGGAAAACTCGGCGGCCCAACTTTTTTATTGAAAATCAACTGCATCTTGAAAACCCGCATGACAAACTGCCACCGGAAAAAAGTGCGAATATCATTATTGCCCATGTGACGGATGGGGCCAATGAATTAAAGAAATATCATATGCCAAAAGAAATTATCGATATTGCAGAGCAACATCATGGAACCTCATTACTAAAGTTCTTTTATCATAAGGCACTGCAAAATGATGAGGAACCTAAGGAAGAGGATTTTCGCTATCCTGGTCCAAAAGCACAAACAAAAGAATCGGCTGTCGTTGGAATTGCCGATAGTGTTGAGGCCGCTGTCCGCTCACTTACACAGCCTACTCCACTATTAATCGAATCCCTTGTTAAAAAAATTGTCGCGGATCGCCTCCAAGATGGGCAGTTAAATGAATGTGATTTAACTTTAAAAGAACTTGAAGCGGTAACCCATACTCTATGTGAAACATTGAAGGGGATTTTTCACTCGAGAATTGAGTATCCAGAAATGACTAAGAAGGTGAAGCAAGCATGAATTTAGTGATTGATTTTTTAGATGAAACGAATGAATTGTCTGATGAACAAATCAAAGAGATTGAAAATCTGTTAAACTTTGCTGCTGATAAACAGAAGATTGAAGAGGGAAGTGAAGTTTCTGTAACATTTGTTTTGAATGACAGGATACAAGAAATAAATCGTGAATATCGCCATAAAGACTCCCCAACAGATGTCATATCCTTTGCAATGGAGGAGCCAGGGGAAGGTGAAATTGAATTAGCAGGTATGGAAATGCCACGCGTTTTGGGTGATATTATCATCTCGATTCCAAAAGCGAAGGAACAAGCTGAGGAATATGGGCATTCTTTTTTACGGGAGCTTGGTTTCCTCTCTGTTCATGGATTTTTGCATTTATTAGGCTATGATCATATGACGGAGGAAGATGAAAAGGAAATGTTTACGCTGCAAAAGGAAATTTTAGATGAATATGGACTCACGAGGTAAGGGTAAAACGATTCCATTACTACGTTCCTTTGCCTATGCAATAGATGGGATTAGGACAGCTATAATAGCTGAAAGAAATATGCGGATTCATCTCCTTTTTTCTTTCCTTGTAATCGGAGGATCATTTTTCTTTTCGATAACGAGAATGGAGTGGCTGTTTATCATTTTAGTAATTAGCGGCATGTTTGCCTTAGAGCTAATCAATTCAGCAATTGAGCGTGTTGTTGACCTTGTGACGGAGGAATATCACCCGCTTGCCAAACAAGCTAAGGACCTTGCTGCGGGTGCTGTCTTCCTTTACGCCATTTTTTCGGTTATCATTGGAATCATTGTATTTTTTCCATATATCCGAAAGTTATTTTTGTAAACTTTTTCAACTGTTCCTAAAAAAATAGCTATGTTGATTTTTAAACAAAGTTGGTTGGAGCGGAAGGCACGAAGACTCCTGTGGGAGTACGGGGGAGGGGAGACCCCGCAGGAGCAAAGCGACGAGGAGGCTCCCCAGACCGCCCACGAACCGCTTGTGCCTGGAGCGGAAATCAACAACCAAGTTTAACAGAGCCAAAAAAAATATGAGGGAATTGTGAAGTTGTTTACAGATAATTGATTTTTGGGAAAATTCTAAATTTTTTTATTACGTTTTTGCTACAAGTAATGATTTTAATTGGAAAATGAGGTAAAATAAAGTAAGCAGAAATTTCCTGCTTGAAAGGAAGAAGATTTGTGAACATTCAGCAACTAATTGAAGAAGCAAAAAAAGCAAGAGAAAAAGCCTATGTTCCTTATTCAAAATTTGGTGTTGGTGCAGCACTGCTGACAACTGATGGAAAAGTTTATCATGGCTGTAATATCGAAAACGCTGCATATAGCATGTGTAATTGCGCTGAGCGAACGGCCCTTTTTAGTGCCTATGCGTTAGGAGATCGTGATTTTCAATTGCTGGCAGTTGTTGCAGATACCGACCGTCCATGCTCTCCTTGTGGTGCATGCCGCCAAGTTATTTCTGAGCTATGCCCTAGGGACATGAAAGTCGTATTAACGAATCTAAAAGGTGATACTTTAGAAATTATAGTGGAAGACTTACTGCCTGGTGCTTTTTCACAGGAGGATCTGCATGCTGAATAATTGGAACGAAAACAAAGGCTATAAATCAGGGTTTATTTCCATCATAGGTAGGCCAAATGTAGGAAAATCAACATTTCTAAATCGAGTTATTGGTCAAAAAATTGCCATTATGAGTGACAAACCGCAGACGACTCGAAATAAAATTCAGGGTGTGCTCACACTCGATGATACCCAGATGGTTTTTATCGATACACCTGGTATTCATAAACCGAAACACAAATTAGGCGACTTTATGATGAAGGTTGCTCAAAATACACTAAAAGAAGTGGATTTAGTTTTATTTATGGTAAATGCAGAAGAAGGATTTGGCCGAGGCGAGGAATTTATTCTTGAAAAATTCCAAACTGTCAACACACCGATCTTTCTTGTGATTAATAAAATTGATCAAATTCACCCTGATGATTTATTGCCGATTATTGAGTCTTATAAAGAAAAATATCCGTTTAAAGAGATTGTTCCAATTTCAGCCCTAGAAGGTAACAATGTCGAACGTCTTTTGGATCAAATAAAGACATATTTGCCGGAAGGACCGCAATATTATCCAGCGGATCAGGTAACTGACCATCCGGAAAGGTTTATTATTACAGAGTTGATAAGAGAGAAAGCGCTTCATTTAACAAGAGAAGAAATCCCTCATTCCATTGCAGTGGTTCTCGATAAAATTGAGCGTCCAGCGGGGAAAGATATTATCAATGTAATGGCAACCGTTATTGTCGAAAGGGACTCGCAAAAAGGGATTATTATTGGAAAACAAGGCAGTATGCTCAAGGAAATTGGTAAACGTGCCCGGGTGGATATTGAAAATCTCCTTGGGTCAAAGGTATTTTTAGAGTTATGGGTAAAAGTCCAAAAAGATTGGCGGAATAAAATGTCCCAGCTTCGCGATTTTGGCTTTAATGAAGATGAATATTGAACGAATCACCCTAACTAAAATATTATACTTTCATTCAAATTATGCATGGACAACATTAACAAATTTTTCGTCTTATGATTTTGGCAAAGGCAGGCTATGATAATTGTAAGGTTTGGGATATTTAGAGCTAGTCTAAATAATGAAAGGTGGGGTTTTCGATGATGGATTTTACGTGGAAAGTATTTACCCAAACAGGTAATATTGACACATATCTTCTCTTTAAAGAGCTTGAGAAGGAAAACCAAGAAATACCCGGAAATCAGAATGAAGATCTAGCGGAACTTGATTTTCCCATTTCATAAGCACGTCTTTCGCATCCATTGGATGGTGATATCATGCTTCAGAAATGTGAAGGCATCATCATTAGAACGACTGATTACAGTGAAACAAATAAAATTGTAACCATATATACCAGGGAATGGGGGAAGGTTGGCGTTATGGCTAGAGGAGCAAAAAAGCCTAACAGCCGCCTATCCTCTATTACCCAGCTATTTACTCATGGATATTTTCTTATCCAAAAGGGTAACGGCCTGGGGAGTTTGCAACAGGGCGAGTTGGTTACTTCAATGCGTTCAATTGGTGAAGATATTTTTTTAACGGCATATGCGAGTTATATTGTTGAATTAACGGATAAATGTACAGAGGACCGAAAGCCAAATCCTTTTCATTTTGAATTATTATTTCAAACATTAAATTATTTAAATGAAGGCTATGACCCTGATGTTTTAATGAATATTTATGAGATGAAAATGTTAAATGTCTTGGGTTTATATCCTACATTAAATCAATGTTCCGTTTGCGGCAGTACAGACGGAATTTTTTCTTTTTCGATTCGAGAGGGAGGGTTGATCTGCCATCGCTGCTTGGAAAAAGACCCGTATCATTTGAAAATTTCACAGGCTACGGTAAAATTACTGCGCTTATTTTATTACTTTGATTTATCAAGGCTAGGCAATATATCAGTGAAACCTGAAACAAAAGCGGAGTTAAAAAAGGTCATATCAACTTATTATGACGAATTTTCCGGACTTCATCTAAAAACAAAAAAATTTTTAAATTCTATGGATCAGTTTCGAAATCTTCTATAATTGTTGTGTTGACTTTTTAACTTGTTTTAGGTAATATTTTCTTTAAAATAAATAGTTGCTATGATGGAAAAGAGTACTTAGAACCTTCTATAAAAGCGAACCTAGGATGGTGAAAGCTAGGGTATAGAATTCCAAGGAAGGGCGTTCCTGAGCAATCATGTGCTGAAATGCACAATTTAAAGAGGCTGACTTTATTTTCAGCAAATAGGGTGGAACCGCGGGTTAACTCTCGTCCCTATGCTTATTCAAGAGCATAGAGACGGGAGTTTTTTATTTTATTGGTTTTGTTAAAGAACAATGATGATTTTTAAACAAAGTTGATTGGAGCGGAAGGTGCGAGACTCCAGCGGGAGCAGCGGGACAGGTGAGACCCCACAGGCGCTTTTAGCGCCGAGGAGGCTCACCGCCCGCCCCGCGGAAAGCGAGCATCCTGGAGTGTAAATCAACAACCAGTTTAACACAGCCATTTTATTAAAAAAGGAGACGAAAAAAATGAGTGTAACAATGGAGCAAATTGTATCCCACGCTAAACATAGAGGTTTTATTTTTCCGGGATCTGAAATTTACGGGGGACTTGCAAACACATGGGATTACGGCCCATTAGGTGTTGAATTTAAAAACAATATTAAACAAGCTTGGTGGAAAAAGTTTGTACAGGAATCTCCCTATAACGTAGGATTAGATGCAAGCATTTTAATGAATCCTAGAACATGGGAAGCTTCCGGCCATATCGGTAATTTTAATGACCCAATGATTGACTGTAAGAATTGTAAAGCTAGACACCGCGCAGATAAATTAATTGAAAATGCTCTTGATGAAAAGGGTATTGAGATGATTGTAGACGGTCTATCTTTTGATAAAATGGAAGAGCTAATTAAAGAGCATAACATTGCCTGTCCTGACTGTGGAAGCCACGATTTCACCGGTATCCGTCAATTTAATTTAATGTTTAAAACTTTCCAAGGGGTAACTGAAACGAGTACAAATGAAATTTTCCTTCGTCCTGAAACTGCCCAAGGAATTTTTGTTAACTTTAAAAATGTGCAAAGAACAATGAGGAAGAAACTTCCATTTGGTATTGCGCAAATTGGCAAGAGCTTTCGTAATGAAATTACTCCAGGTAATTTCACCTTCCGTACAAGGGAATTTGAACAAATGGAATTAGAGTTCTTCTGTAAACCGGGAGAAGAGTTGCAATGGTTTGATTATTGGAAGGAATATGCTGAAAAATGGCTGCATTCATTAGGCTTAAATAGAGAAAACTTGCGTCTTCGCGATCATTCCGAAGATGAACTTTCACATTATAGTAATGCAACCACTGATTTTGAATATAAATTCCCGTTCGGCTGGGGAGAACTATGGGGCGTAGCTTCAAGAACGGATTATGATTTAAAACAACATATGCAATTTTCCGGTGAAGACTTTAATTATATTGATCCAGAAACAAATGAAAGATATATTCCGTTTTGTATTGAGCCTTCTTTAGGCGCTGATCGTGTAACCCTTGCATTCCTTATTGATGCTTACGATGAGGAACAGCTTGAAGATGGAACGTCACGTACCGTGATGCATTTCCATCCGGCGTTAGCTCCAATTAAGGCTGCGGTTCTTCCGTTATCGAAAAAACTCTCTGAGGAAGCAAAAGAAGTGTTTGGCACATTATCGAAATATTTTACTGTGGATTATGACGAAGCAGGTTCAATTGGTAAAAGATATCGCCGCCATGATGAAATTGGAACGCCTTACTGCATTACCTATGACTTTGACTCAAAAGAAGATCAGATGGTTACAGTAAGAGATCGGGATACTATGGAACAAACACGTATTTCAATTGCTGAACTTGTAAGCTTTTTACAAGAAAAGATGGTGTTTTAAGAAAATTAAAAAGGTGCGGGATTCCGCACCTTTTTGAAATGTTATCTTTTTAACTTAAGATAAAAATCGTATATAATATTGCTAACAAAGATTAATTGTCGCTATATTCATGAGCGAGTAAGGCGGTGAGGAAAATCGAACTGACAAAAAGGCAAGAGCACATTTTACAAATCGTTCAGGATAATGGTCCCATAACGGGAGAACATATTGCTGAACAGTTAAATCTGACAAGGGCAACGCTTAGACCTGACTTAGCTATTCTTACGATGGCTGGGTATTTAGACGCACGGCCTCGCGTTGGGTATTTTTATACAGGCAAATCAGGAACTCAGCTTTTAACGGAAAATTTGAAAAATTTTTTAGTAAAGGATTACCAGTCTATTCCCGTTGTAGTGAATGAGAATGTTTCTGTATATGATGCGATTTGTACAATGTTCCTTGAGGATGTGGGTACATTATTTGTAGTGGATCAAAACACCCTTTTGGTAGGAGTTTTGTCCCGGAAGGATTTATTACGGGCGAGCATAGGGAAGCAAGAGCTGTCATCCATACCTGTAAACATCATCATGACAAGAATGCCCAATATTACAATGTGTGAAAAAGAAGACCTATTAATTGATATTGCCCAAAAATTAATTGATAAACAAATTGACGCTTTACCGGTAGTAAGAAGGACTGACAAAGGTTTCGAAGTAATTGGCAGAGTTACGAAAACGAATATTGCAAAAGCTTTTGTTGCTCTTGGGAATGAATAAGGTAAAGAATTTGCAGAGGAGCTGTTTAAGGGGAATGAATATACCGATTATTTATGTTGTATCTGATTCAGTGGGGGAAACAGCTGAATTGGTAACCAAAGCAGCAATTAGCCAATTTAATGGATCAGGGATGGTTTTAAAAAGATATCCCTATGTTGAAGATAAGGAACATATTGATGAAGTGATTTCGCTGGTATTAATGGATCAAGCGATGATTGCCTTTACGTTGGTAAAACCCGAAATGCGTACATATATGATGGAAAAGGCAAATGAATCGGGAATCCATACGGTTGATTTAATGGGTCCATTGATGGATCAAATTCAGGTTTTTAGCGGGAAAACACCTTTATGTGAACCAGGGTTAGTAAGAAAATTGGATGAAGATTATTTTAAAAAGGTTGAGGCGATTGAATTTGCTGTAAAGTACGATGATGGAAGGGACCCACGCGGGATACTAAAGGCGGATATCGTATTAATTGGGGTATCAAGAACTTCAAAAACGCCTTTATCGCAGTATCTTGCGCATAAACGGCTAAAGGTTGCCAATGTCCCTTTAGTACCAGAAGTGGACCCTCCTGAAGAATTATATAAGGTTCCCGCCGAGAAATGCTTTGGACTAAAAATCAGCCCTGAAAAATTGAATAATATTAGAAGAGAACGCTTGATTGCCTTAGGGTTAAATGATAGTGCCAGCTATGCGAACATTGAGCGGATTAAGGAAGAATTATCTTTCTTTGATCATGTTGTACAGAAAATCAGCTGTCCGGTGATTGATGTAACCAATAAGGCAGTAGAAGAAACGGCGAATGTCATTTTAAATTACTTTCATAAAAATAGACGGTAACACATAATCTCTCTTGATTATGTGTTTTTTCTGTAAACAATTGGCTTGAAAAAAAGAAAATAAAATGATGGTAAAATCAAAATGAATATACTATAATAAAAAATTGTGATAAAAATGAATCTTTTAGGTTTAGACTTGCATGTGAACGAATAAACTATTTATTGTTAGATGTCAAGGGAACTCTTTTAAAAAAATTCGACATAAATCCTTTTATAAAAGTTACCGGCTAAAGAAGGAATATGTGGGTTGATGTAGAATTAATACTACTATTAACGGCAATCCGACTATTTATGTCGATGCGACTCTTGCCCAGTATAGAGGAAATTGTCGAATTTGCTTCCGACTTTTCTGTTAAAGTTCTTTTGTCGCTTCCTATGATTCAACATGGAATAAAGGTTTCTACATACTCAGCTTGGAAATATGTTGATTCTAGGATAGAAGCCGCTGATTTTGGAAAGGACCAAAACCTATTAGTTCACAAGAATGGGCAAAATTTATCATGTATTTAACAAAAAAATGTCGAAAATTGCAGGAATTTAATTATTCTTTATAGAATAATTGTTTGAACAAATGGAGTTGTTTTTCATGGCTGACCGAATTGCAGATGAAAAAATAGACCAAATTCGTCAGGCTGTTGATATTGTTGAAGTAATCAGTGATTATGTTCAACTTAAAAAACAGGGTAGAAATTATTTTGGATTATGCCCATTCCATGGAGAAAATACCCCATCATTTTCCGTTTCATCCGATAAACAAATTTTTCATTGCTTTGGATGTGGTGCGGGCGGAAATGCTTTTACATTTTTAATGGAGCTTGAAGGTATTTCTTTTCAGGAAGCTGCTGTGAAGTTGGCAGAAAAGGCGAATATTGAGCTTCAAGTGAATTTCTCCCATGATGGAAAAGAGAAACGAATTTCTAAAGAGCTCCAATCCATGCAAGATGCTCATGAACTTTTACGTAAATTTTATCATCACTTGCTTGTAAACACAAAAGAGGGTCAGCATGCATTAGAATATTTGCTTAAAAGAGGCTTTACCAGGGAATCGATTGATAAGTTTCAAATAGGCTATTCTTTAAATTCTTGGGATTTTGTTTATAAATTTCTTGCAAAAAGAGATTTTCCACCAGAATGGATGGAGAAAGCCGGTTTGATTATCAAGCGTGAAAAGGACGGAACCTATTTCGATAGATTTAGGGATCGTGTCATGTTTCCAATTTTTGATCGAAATGGTAAAACGATTGCTTTTTCAGGGAGATCTCTAGGGGCTGACGAGCCCAAGTATTTAAATAGTCCCGAAACGGCAATCTTTAATAAGAGTAAAATTTTATATAATTTTCATTTGGCTAGGCCAAGTATGAAAAAAGCTCAGCAGGCTGTTTTATTTGAAGGCTTTGCAGATGTAATTGCTGCAGACCGGGCCGAAATTGAAAATGGGATTGCTACCATGGGTACGGCGCTGACAGAGGAACATATATCCCTGTTAAGGCAAAATGTTCAATCTGTTTTGATTTGCTATGATTCCGACAAGGCTGGAATTGAAGCTGCCTATCGTGCAGGGAGATTGCTTGGCGATGCGGGTCTTCAGCTTAAAGTAGCAACGATGCCTGAAAACAAAGACCCAGATGAATATATTAAAAAATTTGGCCCTGAAAAGTTCCGCAATGAAGTGATTAGCGCAAGCTTAACCTGGATGTCTTTTAAATTCCTTTATTTTCGAAGAGGAAAAAATCTTCAGCTTGAAGGAGATAGGCTTACCTATATCGAAGAAATAATTAAGGAAATAAGCAAATTACCAATGGCTGTTGAAAGGGATCATTATCTCAGACAGCTTGCGGCTGAATTTTCGTTATCGCTGGATGCTTTAAAGCAACAGCAAAAACAAATCTTTTTTGCAGAAAAAAAGAAAACAAATGCGACCAATGTGCCGCTTAATAAATCAAACATTAAGCCGGTGAAAGTGAATGATTTAAAACCTGCACACATCAATGCAGAACGGTACTTAATAGCCCATATGCTTAAAAATAGAGATGTTGCTTACAAGGTACAGGAATTATTGCAGGGGCAAACGTTTAATGTGGATGAACATCAGGCAATAATAACCTATCTGTTTGGATTTTATGAAGAACATCTCCAGCCTGACTCAAGTGCTTTTTTATCCTATATCCAAGATGATAATCTCAGAAGTTTGGTTGCAAACATTGAAATGATGTCCATTAATGATGAATTAAGCAGCCAAGAATTAAATGATTATATCAAACAGGTGTTGAATTATCAAAAAATGTTAAAGATAAAAGAAAAAGAACTTGAAGAAAGAGAAGCTGATCGAAATAAGGATTACAAGAAGGCAGCTGCAATTGCAATGGAAATTATTCAATTACGAAAATCACTTTAGTACTCATTATAGTGTCTTTGATTTCTGGAAGGAGGGGGACATATGGCTGAAAAATCTGCCCGTTCAAAAGAGGTTGAAAATGAATTAACCCTTGAACAAGTAAAAGACCAGATTACCGAGCTGGGAAAAAAAATTGGTGTCCTTGCCTACGATGATATTGCTGAAAAAATGGCTAATTTTGATCTAGAATCTGATCAAATGGATGAATTTTATGAATTCCTGGGTGATCAAGGAATAGAATTAGTCGGAGATAGTGACGAGGAAGACCCTAATGTTAATCAATTAGCAAAAGAAGATGATGATGAATTTGATTTAAATGATCTTAGCGTGCCTCCTGGAGTTAAGATTAATGACCCTGTCCGTATGTACTTGAAGGAAATTGGCCGCGTTGATTTACTTTCAGCTGAAGAGGAAATTTCATTGGCAAACCGGATTGAACAAGGTGATGAAGAAGCGAAACGACGTCTCGCAGAAGCCAACTTGCGACTTGTTGTAAGTATTGCCAAACGTTATGTAGGCCGTGGAATGCTATTCCTTGATTTAATCCAAGAAGGAAATATGGGTCTTATTAAAGCGGTAGAAAAATTTGACTATCGCAAAGGCTTTAAGTTTAGTACGTACGCCACTTGGTGGATTCGGCAGGCTATTACTCGCGCTATTGCCGACCAAGCACGTACAATCCGTATTCCGGTTCACATGGTCGAAACCATTAATAAATTAATTCGAGTCCAGCGACAATTACTGCAGGATCTTGGCCGCGAACCAACTCCTGAGGAAATTGGTGAGGATATGGATTTAACTCCTGATAAGGTAAGAGAAATCCTTAAAATTGCGCAGGAACCCGTTTCCCTCGAAACCCCAATTGGTGAGGAAGACGATTCGCATCTTGGTGATTTTATCGAGGATCAGGACGCAACCTCGCCGTCTGAGCATGCAGCATATGAATTGCTTAAAGAGCAGCTAGAGGACGTTTTAGATACCTTAACCGACCGAGAAGAAAATGTTCTTCGTTTGCGTTTCGGCTTAGATGATGGACGTACACGTACTTTAGAAGAGGTAGGTAAGGTTTTCGGTGTAACTAGAGAACGTATCCGCCAAATTGAAGCAAAAGCTTTGCGTAAATTGCGACATCCTAGCCGTAGTAAGCGTCTTAAAGACTTTTTAGAATAAAATCCCTCAAAATAGTTTACTTCTTTATTGAAGTAAACTATTTTTTTGACTTAAAAGACTTTTGTTTTTTATTTTACTGAATTGTCTTTCATTTTGCAAATAGACTCCAAAATTCTTTTTTCCATTAAATTGGTTAAATGTTTTTCTGGAAAAGGAATTATTTGGATTTTGTTAAACGGGAGCAGGTAACACTTCTAATTTCACTTATATTTATATAATATTATCTATACAAAATATTTAAGAAGTGGGAAAATAAAAAATCCTCTGTATAATAAAATTAGAAGGCTCATTCAAGGAATTGCTTAAGAGGAGTTTAAAATGGAATTTTGATTTAATTACCAGAAAAATTGGTTGTTAAAAAGAAAATAGGGAAAAATAGAAAGAGGCTGAGCGGGGATAAAATTTCGGTCTCTTTTATCTTTTTTATAAAGAATATTGGACAAAGTAAGATTAGGACTTTTCCTTCTGTCGATTTTCAAGTAAAATAGTAGTTGTTTGTAGACGTTCTATTATTTAACAGCAGTACATACATAAGGGAGGTTATAGCATGAAGCGAAATCCGGTTATTCCTTACATTTTGATCTTTGTTTTTGGAATCGGATTAACATTCTTATTATCCTTTAAGGGCCTCGGTGATATGAAAGAGGTTGCGAAGGATAAAAATGGTGGTGGAGGCGCCGAAAAGACAGAAACGGTTGCTACTAAACCAGAAGATATTTATAAACAAACATGTATTGGCTGTCATGGTGACCAATACCAAGGTGTGGTGGGTCCTTCACTAAAAGGTATCGGCAGTAAGTTATCTAAGGATGAGATTATTCACATCATCACAAAAGGTAAAGGCAACATGCCACCAAACTTAGTTCCACAAGAACAAGCCGAAGCAATGGCAGAGTGGGTATCAAAGATTAAATAAAAAATGTTTTATTAAGAAAGTCCTTTGCATCTGTAAAGGACTTTTTTTATACTTAGAAAAGCGGATAGGTGCTTAGCTTTCGGCGACAAGCATAAGACGAGCCGGCAGGAAGGTTGTTCTTTAACCTTCTTGACGGAGTGGCTGTAGACCAAAGAGCCGATGGCGCCTGGAGCTGGACAATTCTCGAAGTAGAATGTTATTTATTCAGATTATTTATAAGATGGAATTCTAAAAGGTGTGGTGAAGATTTTTGAACACAGATAAATTATCTAACCGTTTGGCGACGGTTGCAAAATATGTTCCTAATGGAGCAAAACTTGCCGATATCGGCTCTGATCATGCCTATTTACCTTGTTTCCTTGCAAAAAACGAAGCAATTGTATTCGCTATAGCCGGTGAAGTAGTGGAGGGACCATTTAAATCTGCCGTCGGAAATGTACAATCAGAGGATCTGTCGGATATAGTTTCTGTTCGTTTAGGTAATGGCTTAGAAGTCATCGAGGTTGGTGAAGTCGATTGCATAACCATTGCGGGAATGGGCGGAGCCTTGATTGCAAATATATTAGAAAATGGGAAAGAGAAGCTACAGACCGTTAAGCGACTAATCTTACAACCGAATATAAGTGCTTCTTCCATACGAAAATGGCTTATCGAGCACCAATGGGAGCTTATTGCGGAAGAAATTCTAGAGGAAGATGGAAAAATATACGAGGTTTTGGTAGCTGAAAATGGCGACACTTTTAAACCATATAAAAACACCCAATTAGAACTTGGGCTTTTAGTCGGGCCCTTTTTATTACATAAAAAAGATGAAACATTTAAAAAGAAATGGCATATGGAAAAGGAAAATTGGAAAAGAATTTATTCCCAGCTTGAAGGGGCGGCAGCTACCGAAGAAACTGAACAGAAAAAACAGGAGCTTTTCGAGAAAATTAAAATGGTAGAGGAGGCGTTAGGGGATGAAAATAGCGAACGGTCATGAAATCATCCAATTATTTGAACGGTTTTCTCCTAAAGGTTTAGCGATGGAGGGCGATAAAATTGGTCTGCAGATTGGCAGGCTTAATAAAAAAATAGACCGAATCATGATTGCTCTTGATGTTCTGGAGGAAGTCATTGACGAGGCAATTGAAAAAAATGTTCAGCTCATTATTGCTCATCATCCTCCAATTTTTCGGCCGCTAAAAAATCTGCTTACAGATACAACTCAGGGAAGAATGATTGAAAAACTGTTAAAGCATGATATTGCTGTTTATGCAGCTCATACCAATCTTGATGTGGCAAAAGGTGGGGTTAATGATTTACTTGCAGCTGCTCTTGGCTTGGAAAATTCAAAAGTCCTTGTCCCTACCTATGAAACCCCGTTAAAGAAAATAGTTGTTTTTGTACCGAAAAGCCATGAGGAGCAAGTGAGAAAGGCACTTGGAAATGCAGGTGCAGGCTTTATCGGAAATTATAGCCATTGTTCCTTTACAACAGATGGTACAGGAAGGTTTTTACCTGGAGAAGATACAAAACCGTATTTGGGAGTACCTGGACAATTAGAAGAAGCACTCGAGGTACGAATTGAAACCATTATTCCGGAGCATCTGCTTAAAAAAGCCATTTCGGGGATGATTAAAGCTCATCCATATGAAGAGGTTGCCTATGATGTCTATCCGGTTGAAAATACTGGTGAAGTACTGGGATTGGGTAGAATTGGAACAGTTCAAGAGATGACATTAAAGGAATTTACCGAGAAAGTAAAAAACGCTCTTGAGGTAGATCAGGTAAGAGTAGTTGGTGATATAACCGCTAAGATTAAAAAAGTTGCAGTGTTGGGCGGCGACGGAAATAAATATTTTACACAGGCAAAGTTTAGTGGTGCAGATGTCTATGTTACCGGAGATATTTATTATCACACTGCACATGATGCCATGATGTTGGGCTTGAATATGATTGACCCAGGTCATAATGTTGAAAAGGTGATGAAAAAAGGAGTTACCGCCGTGCTTCAAAAAATGTGTGAAGAATCCGGCTACCAAGTAGAGATCTTTCCGTCTGAAATCAATACCGATCCCTTTACTTTTGTTTAAGTGTGAAGGTCTAAGCAATGAAAGCCTTAGAAAGTGAAAAAACCGGTCCATTGACCGGTTTTTTTAACTTTTTTTCACTTTAGGAAGAATCTTGTTCAATGGGACGTTTTTTCTTCGTTCCCATGTGGCTTCATTATTTGGGTCAAATTGTTCAAGAAAACTAATCACCTCTTTGGTGATGGGTGTTGGTGTGGATGCACCGGCTGTTACAGCCACTGTTTTAGCGTCCTTAACCCATTCAATTTCCAGCTCTTCGATATTAGCAATACGATATGCTTTTGTTCCGGCAATTTCCTCTGAAACCTGTGCAAGACGATTTGAATTATTACTTTTTGGATCGCCAACAACAATTGTCACGTCCGCTTCAGTTGCTTGACCAGCCACCGCCTCTTGACGAATTTGTGTAGCATGACAAATTTCATTATGGACCTCTACATGCGGATACTTTTCCTGAACCTTCTTCATTGTATCTGCGACATCCCATTGGCTCATCGTAGTTTGATTTGTAACGATTAGTTTCTCACTATCGATGTTTAATGCTTCTACATCCTCAGGAGTCTGTACTAAGTGGACAAATCCCGGAGCAACGCCGACAGCACCTTCTGGTTCTGGATGTCCTTTTTTTCCAATATAGATTGTTTGGTAACCCTGACTAGCTTTTTCATGTATTAAATCATGGGTCCTTGTTACGTCCGGGCATGTAGCATCAATCGTAACAAGCCCTTTTTCTTTAGCAATCTGACGAACCTCTGGAGAAATACCGTGGGCTGTAAAAATTACGGTACCTGATTCAACTTTATCAAGGATGTCCTTACGATTTTCTCCGTCAAGGGTAATAATTCCTTCCTCAGCAAAAGCATCGGTGACATGCTTATTATGAACAAGCATTCCAAGAATATAAATTGGACGCGGTAATGTTTTATCTAGTGCGGCATTTCTAGCAATGACCATGGCATCGACAACACCATAACAATAACCACGTGGTGATATTTTTATTATTTCCATATAAGTAAGTCCTCCTAAAAAGAACATGAAATTCACAATCTATGTATTTATTATATAAAACTAATAGAAATAAAACAAAGATACATTTTTCCTTTATTTTTATTAAGGTCGAGGCGTCACTGTACTTTTTTCCACAATAAAAATAAAAAGAATGCTGTTCCCAGCATTCTTGGTTTATATATATAGTTTAGGAACTGAGGTACCTTTCTGACGCTTTGTTTCCTGGTGGTCTGGGCGTTTTCTTGATGTATGCTGTTGTTCAGATTTATGACTGCTGGACTGTTTACTCGCTGTGTGCTGTTTTTTTTGCTGAGTCCGTTTTTTACCTCCTTTAGTAGTGTTAGAGGTAGTTTTTGAACTCGATTCATTCTTGTCTGTGCTTTCGTCAACTTTTGCTGATTCTTCCGTGTGGTCAGGTGCATTTTTTAAACCCCTGTATAATTTCCACATGGCCGGCAAATTTTTGACTAGCGGGCCATACTGCTGGATCATCGGGCCAATGGTTTGAGCCGTTTTTAACACTTGCTGGGTATTGTTTAATAAGCCGCTAATACCACCTGGATTACTTAAGGACTGCAGTAGACCTCCACCACCACCGGAAGCTGCTCTGCCTGCGCCCTGGATAGCGCCAAGTCCATTCATTCCGCCAGCTGGATTGCCTCTTCCTAAAATCCTTGATAGCAATCCACCGCCTCCGCCTCTTCCCATTTGTCCGGCCCCACCCATCATAGGGTTTCCACCGCCGAACATATTAGCGGCTGGTCCAGCCATCGGATTTCTGCCGCCAAACATACTAGCACCTGGTCCACCCATTGGGCTTCTGCCGCCAAACGGGTTCATCATTGGTCCGCCTCCGCCAAATGGACTTGATCCTGGTCCCATCATTCGGGGGCCCATTCCCCCTTGCATTCCGTTCATAGGTCCTGGTTGCATCTCTATACCTCCCCCCCAAAAACGTCTTCATGCTTTAAAATATGCTTATAACCAATTTTGGTTTAGGTCTAATGCACAGGACAACAGGAAATTTTCTGATTTAAAATGTGTTAAAAGGTAAATGATGTAAATAGAAAAAAGATTACTGGAGTTTTGGATGAATATTTACTATAATTGCATGATGGACGAAAAGCGGAAACTCTTGTAAAAGCAAGAAAACCATTCCTAAAACAGATTAATTTAATGAGGAGCAATTAAATGAAGGAAAATCAATTTGATCGTTTTAAATTTCAACCTTTTATTATAGAAGCACTAAATCAACAAGGTTTTTATAAGCCAACCGAAATACAAGAAAAGATGATCCCACTGGTTTTAAAATCTGAAAGCGCCATTGGGCAATCACAAACTGGAACAGGTAAAACACATGCTTTCGTTTTGCCTATTCTTGAAAAAATTAAACCGGAAGTTCAGCAGGTTCAAGCGGTCATTACGGCACCAACACGGGAACTAGCCTCGCAAATTTATCATCAAATTTTAAAAATGACAGAACATTGCAGCGCAGACCAATCGATCATGACTAGATGCTATATTGGCGGAACGGACAAGCAGCGGACAATTGATAAATTAAAGGTACAGCCTCATATTGTGGTAGGAACACCGGGAAGAATTAAGGATCTTATGACCGAGCAAGCCTTATTTGTTCATACTGCGGATACTCTCGTTGTCGATGAAGCAGATATGATGCTCGATATGGGATTTATTGAAGATTTGGATCAAGTTGCCGCGAAAATGCCGGAAAAATTACAAATGTTAGTTTTTTCTGCAACTATTCCCGAAAAGCTGAAACCGTTTCTTAAAAAATATATGGAAAACCCTAAGATTATCCAAATTGATTCAAAACAAAGGGCAGCAGTTAATTTAGAGCATCTTCTATTACCATCAAGACATCGAAATAAAAAACAATTGGTTCATGATGCATTACTCGCATACAACCCTTATTTAGCCATTGTTTTTACGAATACCAAAAAAATGGCAGAAGAAGTCGCTGGTTTTTTAATTGAAAAAGGGTTAAAGGTTGGCAGGGTCCACGGGGATTTAAATCCGCGTGAACGTAAGAAAATGATGAAACAAATTCAAGACCTTGAATTCCAATATATTGTTGCCACTGATTTGGCTGCAAGAGGAATTGATATCGAAGGCG
This sequence comes from Neobacillus cucumis, assembly GCF_016107705.1. The sequence goes on along the minus strand of NZ_JAEHGC010000001.1, from coordinate 615,136 downwards.
TCAGTCACGTCATTAACTATGAATTGCCGACGGATTTAGATTTTTATGTTCATCGGGTAGGGAGAACGGCAAGAGCTGGAAATTCGGGGATTGCTCTTACCATCTACGATCTTTCCGATGAAGATGCCCTTATCCGTTTAGAAAAAATGGGGATACAATTTAAATATGTAGATCTTAAAAATGAAGAATTTGTTGAGATCGAGGATCGAAATAGACGAAAAACAAGGGTTAAGCAAGAAGACGCGGCGGATAAAGTTGCGAAGTCAATGATTAAAAAACCGCAAAAGGTTAAACCGGGATATAAAAAGAAAATGCAATGGGAAATGGATAAAATTAAAAAACGGCAGCGAAAATTAAACCAGAGAAAAAAATAACGAGTGAATGGAGAGGGAAAAATGCTGAAAATTGGATCTCACGTTTCCATGAGCGGCAAGAATATGCTTCTGGCTGCAAGTGAAGAAGCTGTATCTTATGGCGCAAATACGTTTATGATTTATACCGGCGCTCCACAAAACACACGAAGAAAAAAGATTGAGGATTTGAACATCGAAGCAGGAAGAAGACATATGGAAGAGAACGGCATTTCTGAAATTGTTGTTCATGCCCCCTATATTATTAATATTGGGAATACAACAAATCCAGATACCTTTGAATTAGGTGTAAGATTCCTTCGGTCAGAAATTGAGCGAACAGAAGCACTCGGAGCAAAGCAAATTGTTCTCCATCCCGGTGCACATGTCGGTGAGGGAACAGAAGCAGGTATTACAAAAATTATTGAAGGATTAAATGAAGTATTAACAGGAAAAGAAAACCTACAAATAGCATTGGAAACAATGGCGGGGAAAGGATCAGAATGCGGGAAATCCTTTGAGGAACTTGCGATGATCATCGATGGAGTTACCTATAGTGATAAGCTTTCGGTTTGTTTTGATACCTGCCATACCCACGATGCCGGCTATAATATTGTCGAAGATTTTGATGGCGTATTAAATGAATTTGATAAAATAATTGGAATTGACCGCTTAAAGGTTCTGCATATTAATGATAGTAAAAATGCTGTCGGGATGAGAAAGGACCGTCATGAAAATATTGGATTTGGGCATATTGGCTTTAATGCCCTGAACTATATTATTCACCATCCGCAGCTTACAGACATTCCTAAAATTTTAGAAACTCCATTTGTCGGCGAGGATAAAAATAATAAAAAGGCGCCTTATAAATTTGAAATTGCTATGCTTCGTGAACAGAAGTTTAACGACAACCTTCTGGATGAAATTATGCAATCATAAGCAAAAAAGCTGTGCGAATTGCACAGCTTTTTTAAATTCTAATTAGCTTTTGTTAATTGCATAAAAAGTTTATTTACTTCACGTGCTGTTTCCGGTCCGGCAGCTTTGGCTATTTCTTTTACTAATGCAGCGCGTTCACGGTCATCAAAAATATTAATATTTTTTCCTCGTAAGTATTCAGCGATTTTTTTCGCTTGGGTTCTGTTTACCGAAATATTAAATTGCTTGGCATACTTTAATAATTCTTCGGCAGTAATGGTATTAATTTTATGATTAATGATGTTTTCAAATATCCTCACCCTCATCACTCCTCTGTGCTAATGTATGAAAAAGGAGGAAGAATGTGACTCATCCAAAAAGATTTTATGGGCTTATTTTGAATTACTTTACAACTGGGAAGACCTATTGTATACTACATGATGTTAAATCGGAATGATTCTTAAAATTAAAGGTGAGAGTTCAGCATATGCAATCAATCATTGAAATTAAGCATCTTTTTTATCGTTATGAAAAAGACACGGTCCTTGAGGACATTAATCTTTTGGTGCCAGATGGCTCTTTTTTAGCAATTGTCGGACCAAACGGTTCAGGAAAGTCAACGCTTTTAAAGCTAATTCTAGGTCTTTTGAAACCGCAAAAAGGGGAAATTTATTTATTCAATCAAGAGCTAAGTAAATTTAAAGATTGGCAAAAGATTGGTTATGTTTCCCAAAAGGCCAATTCTTTTAATACTGGTTTCCCGGCAACCGTATTCGAAGTAGTCTCAAGCGGTCTAACAAAAAAAATTGGGATGTTCCGGTTCTTTAAGAAAGAGCATTCACGAAGGGTAATGGAGGCTCTTGAGGCAGTCGGTATGGATAAATTCAGCAGGCGGAATATTGGTGAGCTTTCAGGAGGTCAACAGCAGAGAGTATTTATAGCTCGTGCACTTGTCAGTGAGCCAAAGCTCTTAATCCTTGATGAGCCGACGGTCGGAGTAGACGCACAAAATGTAAATTCGTTTTATCAAATGCTTGGAAATTTAAATACGAAGCGGGGGATTACCCTTTTACTGGTGACCCATGATATTGGGACGATATCAGAAAAGGTAACACAAGTCGCCTGCCTAAATAAACATATGCATTTTCACGGGAATACAGAGGAATTTGAGAGGTATAGAACAGAGGGTATCTCGGATTTCTATGGACATGGTGTTCACATGCTGTCCCATCAACATGATCACGGAGGCGAGTCAGAGTGATTCAAGGAATTTTTCATTATGAATTTTTACAAAATGCCTTTTTAACCGGAATCATGATTGGCTTCCTCGCTCCTTTATTAGGTGTATTCATTGTAGTAAGAAGACTTTCCTTAATTGCCGATGCCTTAAGCCATGTTACACTGGCAGGAATTGCAGCAAGCCTTTTAATCGAAAAATACTTCACGGTGATGGCGGGGTTAAATCCACTTTATTTGGGGATGGCCTTCTCGGTGGGCGGCTCCTTATTTATTGAAAAGCTAAGAGGAGTTTATAAACATTACCAAGAATTAGCGATTCCGATTATCCTTTCAAGTGGGATTGGACTAGGAGTTATCTTTATTTCACTTGCCAATGGATTCAATACAGATTTATTTAGTTATTTGTTTGGCAGTGTATCTGCTGTTAGCCGTACTGATTTATGGGTTATTTTTATTATTTGTCTTTTAGTTGTTCTTGCGATTATTTTATTGTATAAAGAATTGTTTTTATTATCATTTGATGAAGAGCATGCCAAGGCATCTGGAATTGCAGCCAAAAGTATTCATTTTATTTTTATCGTAATGGTCGCACTTGTCATAGCGGCTTCGATGCGGATTGTCGGAATTCTATTGGTTTCCTCGTTAATGACTTTACCTGTTGCCGCAAGTATTCGAATTGCCAAGGGGTTTAAACAGACAATTTTCTTTTCAGTGCTCTTTGGGGAAATCGCTGTAATGGGAGGACTCTTTACTGCTTATTATTTAGATTTGGCACCAGGTGGAACGATTGTCATGATTGCAGTTCTTATTTTAATTTTTTCTATTCTTTCTAAAAAAATGACGGTTCATAAACAGGTGCAATAGAGGTGAAACACGTGAACGTTAATGAGGCAATACAATATTTAAAAGAAAAAGGTTTTAAGCACACAGGGAAAAGGGAAGAAATGCTGCAATTATTTGCGGATAGTGATAAATATTTAACGGCTAAGGATGTGTTAGACCGATTAAAGGAAGGGTATCCTGGATTGAGTTTTGATACCATCTACCGCAATCTTTCTTTATTTGTAAAAATGGGAATCCTGGAAATGACGGAATTGTCGGGGGAAAAGCATTTTCGTTTTACCTGCTCACATCATAGCCACCACCATCATTTTATTTGCCTTGACTGCGGAAAGACAAAAGAGATTGAAACTTGTCCAATGAATGAGTTAAGTGAGGATTTAATTGGGTATGATATATCGGGCCATAAATTTGAAATTTACGGAAGATGCCCGGAATGTATTCAATAACTATAAAAAACAGCTTGTCTTCTTAACAAGCTGTTTTTTTTGTACATTAAACGGATGTAAGTATCGCTTTTTTTTCTTCATGATTTGTTTTTAACCAACGTTCAACCCATTTAAATGCTTCAAACCAATTGTTAACACGGATCACTCCAGATGGAATTGGATCTTGGTTATAGGGGGTATTAAATAAAATAACCGGGATATGACATTCTTCATGAATCATCACAGCATTATCGTGTTTATCCTCAAAAAATATGTCGACCCGATGTTTTTTTACCGTCTCAACTTTATCATGTGATCCAATTAAATCAATGTTATGGTAGGTTAACCCTTTTTTTCTGAACCAATTTTTTGTATTTTCCAGTAAATGTGGGCCGCGGGCGCTAATGAAATATAGTTGATGTTGATCCTTCCACGTATTTAGAATATGGTCAGCACCATCTGCAAGCGGTGATTCCTCATAGATCTTTGGTTCGTTTTCACTAAACCATTTTGAAAATTCCTCTTCCGGAACATTTACAAAAGGAGTTAAATCGTATTGGTTTATATCGGAAAGGTGAAGATTTAACCCAAAGTCTTTGTTTATAAAGGGTAAAAGCGCAGAAGGACTTGTTACCGTTCCATCAATGTCTATGCCAAATTTTTTTCTCATTGCTGTCACCTACATTGCTAATTAGTATCTTATTTTATTGTACCAAAGAGAGTTATCACACTAAAGCTAAATATTTTTGAAGTACTTGAAGAAAAACCCTATTGCAGACAAACATTAACAAACTAAAAAGAAAAAGAAAACAAATACTAATAAGGCTCCTATAACTGAAAGTGAGGGATCAAGATGGCAGACCAAGATAGAGACACTGGGGTGCGTGAAAATACCGAAAGTGCATACATTGGACAAGACATCCCAAATAACCCTTCAGACTATAGAGAAGAAACGGCAGCAGAAATTGCTGCACCTATACCTGTTGCTAGGCGAAGGGAACATGATGATATTAGAGGCCGGGCAGAGGGTGGTACGGGTACTGGTTATGTTGCATTAGCACTATCGATTTTATCTCTGTTTGTATTGCCGATTCTTTTTGGTGCAGCAGGTATTGTGTTAGGATTCATTGCCAGAGGCAGAGGAGCAACTGGTCTCGGTGCATGGGCAATCGGGATTGGTGTCGTATCGATTATCATCGGTATTTTTATCCTCCCATTTTTTTAACCAATAACCTGCTATAGGGGCAATTGATAAAAAAACCCGGTAGTTTTAACTACCGGGTTTTTTCTTATTTCGTTACTTTTTCTTCTTCAGCTTTTTTCCTGAAATATTCCTCTGCAACTTGGTCTATTTCTTTTTTTAATTCTTCGACCATTTGATCCTCCGGAACTTTACGGACGATTTCGCCTTTTCTAAATAACAGGCCTTCACCTCGGGCACCGGCAATCCCGATATCAGCTTCACGTGCCTCACCAGGACCATTGACAGCACATCCAAGCACAGAAACCTTGATAGGGGCCTTAATGTTCTGAATGTATTCTTCCACTTCATTAGCAATACTAATTAAGTCGATTTCAATCCGTCCACATGTAGGACATGAAATGAGTGTTGCGGCATTGGAGGAAAGTCCAAATACCTTTAAAAGTTCTCGTGCTACTTTGACTTCTTCAACAGGGTCCGCACTTAAAGATACTCGAAGGGTGTTTCCAATCCCTTTGTTGATGATTGCTCCTAATCCAGCTGCGCTTTTCACTGTTCCGGAAAAGAGCGTCCCCGATTCTGTAATCCCCAAATGAAGTGGATAATCAAAAGCACGAGCCGCTTTTTCATATGCTTCAATTGCAAGATTGACATCAGATGCTTTCATGGAAACAATGATGTCGTGGAAATCGAGATCTTCAAGAATTTTGATATGATGAAGGGCGCTTTCGACCATTCCATCAGCAGTTGGATAGCCGTATTTTTCAATGATTCGTTTTTCAAGAGAACCGGCGTTCACACCGATACGGATTGGAATCCCGCGTTCTTTTGCCGCTTTTACAACAGCTTCAACTTTTTCTCGTTTTCCAATATTACCGGGATTGATACGGATTTTATCTGCTCCGCCTTCAATCGCTTTTAATGCCAATTTATAATCAAAATGGATGTCAACTACAAGCGGAATATTGATTCTTTTTTTAATTTCAGAAATAGCATTTGCAGCACGCTCATCCGGACAAGCTACCCTGACAATTTGACATCCAGCTTCCTCTAGTCGCTTGATTTCGGCTACAGTAGCTTCAACATCATGCGTTTTAGTGGTTGTCATACTTTGTATAATGATTTCATTGTTTCCGCCAATCGTTAAATTACCGACTTTAATTGGCCGGGTTTTCGTACGATGTATAATTTCACTCACGTGGAATTCGCTCCTTTAAATTGGAATTCGAATAAAAGGTAAATAATCAAATCAACTTATTTTATCAGTCATTTACTAATCTTGACAAGACAAACGGTTTTATCCCGATTACTTAGATTAATCAGAACCTGATTAATTCGAGTAATCAGGAAATTGATAGGTGGCCCCAACTTGAATTTTTTCAGGTGAATATCCAGGATTTAAAAGTTGGAAATCTTTTACTAATTCGGTGATCGACACGGGCAGCGGCTTCTTTAATTGATGTTCAACAATGGATATAACCGTTTCACCTGGTTCAACGGTTGCTTCAAAAGAAGGGATAGCTGATTTTTTTTGTGAATTAGGTTCAACCTTTGCCTCGACTGTTTGAATCGAATCGCTTGGCAGGGTACCAATCGTTAAGTCAATGTATATAACATATATAATCAAAGCAGTAATCACTAGACCTAATAATTTTTTCATATGTACAGACCTCCAAAAGGAAAGTTTGTACATTTTTATGCTTGTCCACTTTTAAATAGACCAAAAAACACACCAAAAATGGCGTGTTTAGTCGATTTTTTTCGGTTTTGGTGTTTCATTGATTGCTAAATATAAGACAATGATGATGACAAACCAGTTAATTAAAAAGCTGTTTGGTACAGTGGTTTTTAATGCAGCCATAATGGTGAAGAATATGGTCGGCAATGTTTCACTATAAGCAGCCATTCTCCATAAATGCCGGTAATTTAATTTTCTTCCCAAAAGGTTTTTTAATGCTAATCCAATAAAGGCTAAAACGGAGACCTCAATAAAACTTGCCGCACTTGAAAATAAATAAATTAGAAGAGCCGCGATTGGAATAATAATCGTTTTCATATCATCTAAAGCTTGAATGAAGTCCATTAAATCATTTTGAGTTACGTGTAATCCTTGAAGCATTGAATAAGGATAGGTTTGGACTTCTCCGCCGGAGGCTAATACAAACTCATCCTTTAATAAGGCAAAGGCATTTTCCTCATCGGCAACATCCTGTTCAGAGACAGCTCCAGTCGGATCAAGCATGATGGTGAATTGATTTTTATTGATGGTAATGGGAACTTTCGTATCTGCATCAAGTTTACCGTTCTTAATTTCAAATGAAGGGATTTCATCTTTAATAACAGTCTTTGCCGTGTCAATTCCGTTTGCAAGGGAAGTACTTAAATAATAGACAGACGGGAGAATAGAAATGAAAGTAAGGAAAAATACATATAAGATAGTTTTTCCAATACCCTGAAACCGAAAAAGGGCTATATCCTTAGGGGAATATAAACTTTTATAAAATTGTTTAAAAATATTCATAATGACCACCTTTACATTGATTCACCATTCTATTGTAGCCGCTTAGAGCGTTATATACAAGAATGATCAAGTTAACAAAGGTAATTGAAAATTCCCCGCTTAATTAAGGCCGCAAATTTCATGTTTACAATTCTGGCAGTCGACTTCTTGTTTCAGGTAACTTAATTTTTTGATAATGAATTTTTGCTGATCATATGAAATGATTTCTTTTTTTCGCAAATCTTTTAATAATCGTTGAATGACTTCCCGTGTTCCAAACGTTAAATTGGCGAGCTCCTGATGGGTTATGGGGATGTCGATGAGAATTCCATCAGGAGTTGCAACCCCGTAGGAATTGCAAAGACGAATTAAAATTGAATATAAGCCGCCCTTTTTTCCATTCATAATTAAATCCATGCATTTTATTTGGGCCTTGATATAACTGACGCTCATCCAAGCGAGAAGAGCATTCGTGGCATCTGGATCTAGGGAAACAAACTCTTCAAATTGCTCCTTATTAATCATGATTAGTTCGCAGTCTGTGAGTGTTTTTGCGTTAAATTGATAATAGGGGTTTTTAGAAAAAAGCTGATACTCTACCAGAATTTCATGATGACTTAAAATCTTTAGAGTGAAGTCCTTGCCGCTTTCATGAACCCTCCCAATAGCGATACTTCCTTTAACGATTAAGTATATATAGTTTACAAGCTCTTTTTCTTGAAATAGAACCGTGCCACCTTTTACTTTTTGAATGGGCTCATTAATTGAAAAAAAATTATGTAATAACTGATAGATCATCCTATTTGATTTTTGCATATTCTCCACTCCTCAATTTGATTTAAATGCGGAAAGGATATCCTGTCAATAAGAGGTTTTCCATTAACTGGAGGCAGTTTTTTCTCATTTAGCTCAAAAGGTTGATAGAACAACCTTTTGAAATCATGACAACTTTTCGAAAAATTCTAGGGATATCAATGTGTTTTTTTATTTTTCTTTTTTGTGAATATAAACTGATTTTCAGGGGATTGTATCTTTGTGGTATTAGCGTAGGCATTTCATTTGAAACCGGCTAATATATTTGGTAATCTTAAGGAGAAAAGCTTTAGAAATATTCTAATATCATTATGATTTTAGTTTACTAAGGCCCAAAATAAAAACGTATACATAGGAGGATGTAACATGGCATTCGAATTACCGCAATTACCTTATGCAGAAGATGCACTTGAACCACACATCGACAAAGAAACAATGAACATTCACCACACTAGACACCACAATACTTATGTTACCAATTTAAACAACGCTTTAGCAGGAAATGAAGAGTTATTATCTAAGTCTGTTGAAGAAGTAATCTCTAACTTAGATGCAGTTCCTGAAGCTGCACGTACTGCTGTACGCAACAATGGCGGCGGACATGCAAACCACTCTTTATTCTGGACAATTCTTTCACCAAACGGCGGCGGTGCACCATCTGGTGAACTAGCTGATGCCATCAACAGCAAATTTGGCAGCCTTGAAGCTTTCAAAGAAGAATTTGCTAAAGCAGCAACTACTCGTTTCGGTTCCGGCTGGGCTTGGTTGGCTGTAAATAACGGAGAATTAGAAGTTACAAGTACTCCTAACCAAGACTCTCCATTAATGGAAGGTAAAACTCCAATCCTTGGTCTTGATGTTTGGGAGCATGCTTACTACTTAAAATATCAAAACAAACGCCCTGACTACATCGGTGCATTCTGGAATGTAGTAAACTGGGATGAAGTATCGAAGCGTTACAGCGCAGCGAAATAATTATGTATTGAAAAAAGACAGCTATCTTTGCTGTCTTTTTTTATGGAATTGTTTACAGAAAGGTGAATAAGAAAATCTTGCTTGTTAAAGACTACCCTTATGAAAAAGGGGAGTCTTTATGGCAAAAAAATTTAAGTTTTTGGGTGAAGTAGAACTAACAAAGGATCTCACATTATTGCTGTTAATTGGTGGGCTATATTCTTTAAGCGTTGCTCTTTCCAACACATTTGTGAACATTTACTTATGGAAGCAAACAGGACAATATTCTGACTTGGCATTGTACAACCTATCAATTGTTGTCCTTCAGCCATTGACGTTTATTTTAGCCGGAAAATGGGCGAAGAAAATTGACCGAGTCATTGTTCTTAGAATTGGTGTAATCTTTCTGACATTCTTTTATGTTACTGTTTTAGTAGCCGGAAAACACGCATCAACCTATCTTCTTCTTTTGGGAAGCCTTTTGGGGATTGGCTACGGGTTTTATTGGCTCGCTTATAATGTTTTAACATTTGAAATAACAGAGCCGGAAACTCGAGATTTTTTTAACGGTTTTCTAGGGATTTTATCATCCGCCGGAGGAATGATTGGTCCTCTAGCAGCAGGGATTATTATCACACGATTTGAGAAATTTGCTGGTTATTCTATTGTCTTTGGCTTATCACTTAGTTTATTTGCTCTCGCCGTTTTCTTGAGCTTTTCTTTGAAACGCAGGCCAGCACATGGAAAGTATTGTTTTACGAGAATTTTGGCGGAAAGAAAACAAAATGAAAATTGGCGTCTCGTAACGAATGCTCATTTTTTTCAGGGCTTAAGAGAAGGGACGTTTTTGTTTGTCATTTCTGTATTCGTGTACATTTCAACAGGCAGTGAGTTGGCTTTAGGAACCTATGGCCTCCTTAATTCCGGTATTTCCTTTATTGCCTATTACTTTGCCTCAAGGTTAATTAAAAAAAGAGCCAGAAAAAAAGCGATTCTCATTGGCGGCATCCTTCTTTATTTAGCGATCTTGTTAATTGTTTGGGATGTGAATTTCGTTAAACTGTTAATTTATGCAGCCACTATTGCGATTGCTTACCCACTTTTACTGGTACCATACATTTCAACTACATATGATGTCATTGGTACAGGGTGGAAAGCAGCTGAAATGAGGATTGAATATATTGTTGTTCGGGAAATTTTCTTAAATGTTGGCAGAATTGTTTCGATTTTGTTATTCTTAGCCGCTATTACTTGGTTTAATGAGAAAAACAGTATCCCAATCCTCCTATTAATATTAGGGGCGGGACATACATGTATTTATTGGTTTATCAAACGAGTTCAAATACCTACTGCCTAAAGCGATGAGAAGAAATTTACTCATCGCTTTTTCCATTTTTTATAAAGAAACTGTGACTTTAGTCGATTGTTGTAAATTGGTAAGGGTTGATAATAGTAAAAGTGAGCTTTTTCTTATAAAATAGAGAATGTTATGTTGAGCAATAAGGAAGTGAGAATCGATTTTGAATCAAAAAAAGAAAAAGAAGAAGACACATGTTCCCTTTCGGTTAAATATGTTATTCTTTGTGGTATTTTTACTTTTTTCTATACTAATCCTGCGTCTTGGTGTAGTCCAAATTGTCTATGGGGACGATTTTAAACGGGAAATTCAGCGGACGGAAGATATTACAGTCAATAATCCTGTCCCCCGCGGTAAAATGTTTGATCGAAATGGGAAGGTTATTGTTGATAACAAGCCATTAAATGCGATCACCTATACGAAATATCAAAATACAAACCAAGAAGAAATGATCCAAACAGCTGAAAAGCTGGCTAGATTAATTAAAGTGGATACGTCTAAAATTCGTGACCGTGATAAGAAGGATTTTTGGATGATCAAGAATCCAGAAAAGGCGAAAGAAAAAATAACAAAAAAAGAATGGGCATTATTTGAACAGAAAAAATTGGATGATAAGGATCTTTATAAATTACAATTAGAAAGAATCACTGCTAAAGACCTCAGCAGTTTTTCGAATGAAGATCTAAAAACATTGGCGATTTATCGGCAATTTAACAGCGGTTATGCTTTAACACCGCAAATTGTGAAAAATAAAAAGGTATCAGACAAAGAGTTTGCGGTCGTAAGTGAGAATTTGGAGAATCTACCTGGTGTAGATACGACAACCGATTGGGATCGCAAATATCCATTTGGGAAAACGTTAAGAACAGTCTTAGGCAATGTCACTTCTTCTGAGGAAGGTATTCCTAAGGAACAGATTGATGAGTATCTCGCCCGGGATTACAGCCGAAACGACCGAGTGGGAAAAAGTTATATTGAAGCCGAATATGAAGATGTACTTCATGGTCAAAAGGCTAAAGTGAAAAACCAGACCGATAAATCTGGAAATGTTTTATCTACAGAGCTTCTTTCGCAAGGTAAACGCGGCAAAGACCTCGTTTTAACCATCGACATGGATTTGCAGCTTAAAGTTGAAAAAATCATTGAAGAAGAACTTTGGAAAGCAAAAGCCTATCCGAGAACCGGATTACTGGACCGTGCCTTTGTTGTTTTGATGGATCCGCATACTGGTGAGGTTTTAACCATGGCCGGTAAACAAATTGCCCACGATGAGAAAACCGGTAGAGCGGTAATGAGAGATTTTGCTCTAGGAAATATAACAACATCTTATAACGTTGGTTCTGCAGTAAAGGGTGCTACGGTGTTAACTGGATATAAAACTGGTGCGATTCATCCCGGGTCAATGCAACTAGATGAACCATTAAGAATTGCCAGCACGCCAATTAAAGCTTCATGGAAAACCTTTGGGTGGATTAATGATTTACAAGCACTTCAAGTTTCTTCCAACGTCTATATGTGGAAAACTGTTATTGCCATGGCTGGGGGACATTATGCTCCCGGGCAGCCGTTGCCATTGGACTTAACAAAAGTTAATACAATTCGGCAATCCTTTAATCAATTTGGCTTAGGATCTATGACGGGTATCGATCTCCCTAATGAAAGTGCAGGGTTTAAGGGGATTGTAAGACAGCCAGGTAACCTTCTTGACCTTGCAATTGGTCAGTTTGATACGTATACCACTATGCAGCTTGCTCAGTATATCTCTACTATTGCTAATGGTGGGTACCGCGTACAGCCGCATCTTGTAAAAGAAATACGTGAACCAATTATGGAAAAAAATCAATTGGGGCCGATTGTTCAAGAAATTCAACCGAAAATATTAAATCGGATAGATGAAAAGGATTCGTGGATTAATCGTGTAAAAGAAGGATTTAGAATGGTCATGCAAACAACAGGAGGTACAGCTTACAGTTATTTTAAAGGTGCTGATTACAGTCCTGCAGGGAAAACTGGAACGGCTCAAGCATTTTACGATGGACCTGACCGTCAGAAATTTGGAAAAATCCCTCCTGAGGTGATGAACTTAAGTCTTGTGAGTTTTGCTCCATCTAATAACCCTGAGGTCGCTATGGCTGTTTTAGTTCCATGGGTTTACCAAGGAAATAGCGGACCAAGTGTAAACAACTATATTGGCCGCCGAGTACTAGATGCTTATTTTGATTTAAAGAAGGAACGGGCTAAGAAAAGTCAAAAAGCTTTATCGGCTGATAAAAATAATGGTTAATAAAAACCTTGTCTCATTTAATTTGAGGCAAGGTTTTTTTGCTTTTTACACATTGATAAAAATAAAAAAATCGACATGGATTTACAAAAGGTTTACATTCCCTTAAAACACAGTTAACAGTCAGGTATTATCATGAAACATGTAAGCAAAACAAAAAACCACCAAATTTCTTAGGGGGAATTACAGAAAATGAAAAGCTTTAAAAAAATTAGTCTTGCAACAATTTTAGCAGCTTTAATGATAGTGATGGCTGCCTGTGGAAGCACAACATCCAAGGAAACAAAAGAAACTGCAAAGAATGATCAGTCGAATACAAAAGAACTTTCCGGCTCATTAGTTATCTCCGGTTCAACTGCATTACAGCCATTAGCGTCTGCGGCGGCTGAAGAATTTATGAACAAAAACTCAAAAGTAAGCATCCAAGTAAACGGCGGTGGATCCGGTACTGGTCTATCACAAGTTGCCCAAGGTGCGGTCCAAATTGGTAACTCTGACCTTTTCGCTGAAGAAAAAGGTGTCGATGCAAGCCAATTAGTTGACCATCAAGTTGCTGTAGTTGGTATTACTGCTGCAGTAAACTCTAAAGTAGGTATTAAAGATATTAAAAAAGCTGACCTTATCAAAGTTTTCACTGGTAAAATTACAAACTGGAAAGAGCTTGGCGGAGCAGACCAAAAAATTACGCTTGTAAACCGTCCTGATTCTTCAGGTACACGTGCAGTATTCAATAAGTTAGCATTAGATGGAGCTACTCCTGCCGAAGGCGTTACAGAAGATGCATCAAATACAGTTAAAAAGATTATTAACGAAACTCCAGGTGCAATTGGATACCTTGCATTCTCATATTTAACTGACAACACAGTAACAGCTCTTTCAATCGATGGTGTAGAACCAACTACAGAAAATGTAACAACTGGTAAGTTCCCAGTTTGGGCTTATGAGCATGCTTATACAAAAGGTGAGCCAAACGAAGTAGCAAAAGCATTCCTTGACTACATGATGAGCGATGAAGTTCAAACTAATATTGTAACTAAACAAGGCTATATTCCTGTAACATCAATGAAAGTAGAACGTGATGCAAAAGGAAATGTTACGAATAAGTAATCAATACAAAGAAAAATGGGGTACCCAGTAATTGGGTACCCCATTTTTCTTATGTAATCAATTATTTTTTAATGGGAGGGTTGTTTACATCGACATGAAAGGGTAATGAGTTTATTCCTTTTTCTTTACCATAGAACAGCTCTTGAATTTTTTGATTAGCCTCTTCTGCCTCTGAGCTTACAAATGCAGAACTCCGAGCACCATAGTCTTTAAATCCTTTATTCATTTCTCGATTTGCTTCCTCTGCTTCATTTTCAAATTGACGATCTTCCCTCACTTTAATTCCTCCTTTTTTCCATAGTTATACTTCTCTGCTTCGGGATATATTATTAACTTTTTATACTCACTACCAACGTATGGATTATTGTTATTTGTTAAAGACTATTTGTGTTCCATTTCATCAGAATTGTAAACTTATGTAAATATTTTTACGATAACTTAATATTACTTTACGTAGCATTTACACAGAATTCAAATGTAGTTAACACTTCACCGTTAATATGTAATATGTAAGGCAGACAAGTAATCAAAATCCTTAGGAGGAATGAATAAATGAAAAGCATAAAAAAGTTTAGCCTTGTAACAATTTTAGCAGCTTTAATGGTAGTAATGGCTGCCTGTGGAGGCGGAACAAATAAAGATCAATCAAAGAATAATGACGGAGCTAACACAAAAGAACTTTCTGGTTCTATAGTAATTTCCGGTTCGACAGCATTGCAGCCTTTAGCGTCTGCAGCGGCTGAGGAATTTATGAACAAAAATTCAAAAGTAAGCATCCAAGTAAATGGCGGTGGGTCTGGTACAGGTCTATCACAGGTTGCACAGGGTGCGGTTCAAATTGGTAACTCTGACCTTTTTGCTGAAGAAAAAGGAATGGATGCAAGTCAGTTAGTTGACCATAAAGTCGCTGTAGTTGGAATTACAGCTGCAGTAAACCCTAAAGTCGGAATCAAAGATATTAAAAAAGCGGATCTTATCAAAGTTTTCACTGGTAAAATCACTAACTGGAAAGAACTTGGCGGTGCAGACCAAAAAATTACGCTTGTAAACCGTCCGGATTCTTCAGGTACTCGTGCAGTATTCAATAAATTGGCTTTAGATGGTGCAACTCCTGCTGAAGGAATTACAGAAGATGCTTCAAATACAGTTAAAAAGATTATTAATGAAACTCCGGGCGCAATTGGATATCTTGCTTTCTCATATTTAACTGATGACACAGTAACAGCTCTTTCAATCGATGGAGTAGCACCAACTACTGAAAATGTTACAACTGGTAAATTCCCAGTTTGGGCTTATGAGCATGCATATACAAAAGGTGAGCCAACTGGAGCAGCAAAAGCGTTCTTAGATTACATGATGAGCGATGAAGTTCAAACGAATATCGTAACTAAACAAGGTTATATTCCTGTAACACAAATGAAAGTAGAACGTGATGCAAAAGGGAATGTTTCGAACAAGTAATTGAAATACTAAATGAAAAGGGTGTGTCATCAAAAGTAAACCTTTTGGTGCGCACCTTTTTTTACATTTCATATACCGATCATGAAATACATTGAGGAAAATTAATCATCTTTACAAAAACTTAATATTACTTTACCTATCCTTTACATTGAATTCAAATTAGATTAACACTTTGACGTTAATATGTAACAAGTAAGGCAAACAGTAAATGTATCAGGGGGTACCCTGTTAAAACGTAAGATAGGGGTGTTTTACTTTTATATGGAAAAAGTGATTCCAGCAAAAGATAGATTATTAAAATCACAAAAGAATTGGATGAACGGGGAAGTAAGAGGAAAGATCATTGTTTTTATATGTGCGATTATCATGATATCAGCAACGATTGCGATTACAATTTTTCTAGGGCAAAAAGGATTGCAATCTTTTATCAAAGATGGTGTAAATCTTTTTGATTTCGTAACCGGTAAGATTTGGAATCCTACCGACCCAGCAAAGCCGCTGTACGGAGCACTTCCATTTATTTTGGGATCTTTCGCAGTAACGTTTCTTTCGGCACTTATTGCTGCACCATTAGGAATTGGCGGAGCCATTTTTATGACTGAAATTGCACCATCTTGGGGAAGAAAAATACTACAACCCGTAATAGAACTTTTAGTAGGTATTCCTTCTGTTGTTTATGGATTCATTGGACTTACAGTATTGGTACCATTTATAAGAGGACATGTTGGTGGACTCGGGTTTAGTTTACTTTCAGGAATGATTGTGCTTTCGATTATGATCTTACCGACTGTAACAACAATTGCTACAGATGCTATGAGTTCTCTTCCGAATAATCTTCGAGAAGGATCATATGCGCTAGGTGCAACTCGTTGGCAAACCATTCGAAAAGTGTTAATTCCGGCAGCCTTGCCAAATTTATTGACAGCAGTTGTTCTAGGGATGTCTAGAGCATTTGGAGAAGCGTTAGCCGTACAAATGGTTATTGGAAATGTGAAAACCATGCCTCACAGTCTTTTAGATGCATCAGCCACATTAACAACGATTATTACTTTAAATATGGGCAACACGACGTTTGGAAGCCCTGAAAATAATGTTTTATGGTCTTTGGGGTTAATTTTATTAATAATGTCATTCGCTTTTATTCTTTTGATTCGCTACCTTTCATCTAGGAGGAAGATTTAATGAATTCGAGAGTAGCCGATCGGATCGCAACAGGGGTTTTTGTTCTGATTGCCGTAATTATCATTGCAGTTTTAGTGGGATTATTTGGTTTTATTTTATTTCACGGTTTGCAGCATGTTTCATTTAAGTTTCTAACCACCCCATCAAGTAATATGCTGGCTGGCGGAGGAATTCGCGATCAATTATTTAATTCGTTTTATGTCCTGTTTATTACGATGTTAATTACTATTCCTCTTGGCGTAGGCGGCGGGATTTATATGGCTGAATACGCTAAACCGGGGAAAGTGACAAATTTTATTCGCTCTTGTATCGAGGTTTTGGCTTCCATGCCTTCGATTGTAATTGGGATGTTCGGTCTATTAATGTTTGTTACCTTAACAGGTTGGGGCTACACCATTTTAGGGGGAGCACTTGCACTTACTGTTTTTAACTTACCTGTAATGGTAAGGGTTAGTGAAGATGCGATTCGTACGGTTCCACGGGAGTTAAAGGAAGCGAGCCTTGCACTTGGAATCACTCATTGGCATACGATTAAGACGGTTTTATTGCCAAGTGCCTTTCCGGTTATTTTGACGGGTGCAATCCTTGCTTCAGGTCGTGTCTTTGGTGAGGCAGCAGCTTTATTGTTCACAGCTGGATTATCAACACCAAGATTAGATTATACGGATTGGAATCCTTTTTCTGATGTGTCACCATTGAATATCTTCCGTCCTGCTGAAACTTTGGCAGTTCATATTTGGTCGGTTAATACCCAAGGGTTAATTCCGGATGTTAAAGACGTTTCAAACGGTTCAGCAGCTGTTTTAGTACTTTCTGTTTTAATTTTCAACCTGCTTGCCAGATGGATTGGCAGTCTAATTCATAAAAAGATTACTGCTACTAAATAAAGAAAAAGGTGAGATTGGATGGTTACAGCCATGAAAGAAAGAGAAACAGTAGAAACTGCAGCAAACCAAGAAGATTATATTACTCCAATACCAAAAGAAAACATACTAAAGGTAGATAATCTTGAAATTTTTTACGGTGAAAAACGTGCAGTGAACGGTATTTCAATGGATATTGAAAAAAACTCGGTTACAGCACTAATAGGTCCTTCAGGGTGCGGAAAGTCTACATTTTTACGCAGTATTAATAGAATGAATGACCTTATCCCAGGAGCGCGGGCAGAAGGGGAAATTAATTATGAAGGTCTCAATATTTTATCGGATCAAATCAATGTAGTTGCATTGAGAAAAGAAATTGGAATGGTTTTTCAAAAGCCAAATCCATTTCCAAAATCAATCTACGAAAATATTACCCATGCACTAAAGTTTAGTGGAATAAGAAAGAAAAGTCAGCTCGACGAGATCGTAGAGGAGAGCCTACAAAAAGCAGCTCTATGGGATGAAGTGAAAGACAGACTTCACAAATCAGCTCTTTCTCTTTCAGGTGGACAGCAGCAGCGTCTTTGCATTGCACGGACGATTGCCATGAAGCCAACGGTTATGCTTTTGGACGAACCTTCTTCTGCGCTTGACCCAATTTCGAATGCAAAGGTAGAGGACTTGATTGTTGAATTGAAAAAAGATTACTCCATAATCATTGTAACCCATAATATGCAGCAGGCATCACGGATTTCCGATAAAACAGCCTTCTTTTTAAATGGTGACTTAATCGAGTACGATGCAACAGAAAAGATATTTACAAATCCTACAGTACAAAAGACAGAGGAATATATTTCAGGAAGGTTTGGCTAAGGAGGATATTATGACTTCAATAACAGTTCACAGACAAGCTTTTCAAATAAATGATTTAAACTTGTGGTACGGAGATCACCACGCACTCAAGAGTATAAACTTTCCAATTAACAAAAAAGAAGTAACGGCGATTATTGGTCCTTCAGGATGCGGGAAATCAACGTTTATTAAAACCTTAAACTTAATGATTAACTATGTACCAAATGTAAAAATGACTGGGGAAATTAATTATAATGACCAAAATATCTTAAATGAAAAAACGGACCTTGTAGACCTGAGAAAAAATGTTGGTATGGTTTTTCAAAAAGGTAATGTTTTTCCTCAATCGATTTTTGATAACGTAGCATATGGACCTAGAATCCATGGAGTTAAACGAAAAGTCCATTTGGAGGAAATTGTCACAAAGGCATTAATGGATGTAGCGTTATGGGATGAAGTAAAGGACCGTCTACATGCACCGGCACTTGGTCTTTCAGGAGGACAGCAGCAAAGGTTATGCATTGCCAGAGCACTTGCAACAAAACCCGATGTATTACTTATGGATGAGCCAACATCTGCACTAGATCCAATCTCTACTCTAAAAATCGAAGAATTAATACTAGAGTTAAAAGAAAAGTATACAATAGTGATTGTAACTCACAATATGCAGCAAGCTTCACGAGTATCAGATAAAACAGCTTTCTTTTTAATGGGGGAATTGATTGAGCTAGATGAAACCTCCAAAATTTTTTCAAAGCCGTCAGATGAACGCACAGAGGGCTATATTACAGGAAGATTCGGATGATAGAGGTGATCAAATGAGTACAAGATCAAATTTTGACAATGAATTATTGGAATTAAAAAAATTATTATTGAACATGGCTCAGAAGGCTGAAAATGCTATCAAGGAAGCTATGGAAGCACTCATCCATCAAGACCTTGAAAAAGCAAACCAAGTCATTGAATTTGATAATGTCATTGATGATTTGGAACAGGATATCAATAATAAAGCGATTATCCTAATTGCAAAAGAATCTCCGGTAGCAACTGATTTAAGAAGAATTATTGTCGCTTTAAAAATATCCTCAGAAGTGGAACGTGTGGGTGACCAAGCTGTAAATATTGCTAAATCAGCATTGCATATTGGCAGTGAAAAACATATCAAAGAAATTGTCGATATTCCCAAAATGATGGATATGGCCTTGGAAATGCTTGCTGAGTCGTTAAATGCTTTTATTTCCGAAGATACTGAACTTGCAACCCAATGCGCTGCAAAAGATGACCAAGTCGATGAAATGTATGGAAAATTGGTTAAAGAGCTTTTAGCATATATCCCTCAATATCCGAATCAAACGAACCAAATTACTCAGCTGGCGTTTGTTTGCCGGTATATCGAAAGACTTGGAGACCATTCAACGAATATTGCCGAGAATGTAATATTCCTTGTAACAGGAAAACGTTATAATTTGAATGCATAAAAACAATAAAAAATTACCAAAGATGAGGTCATAAATATTCCCTCATCTTTTTTATTTTCACTTAAAGAAAATTTGTCGAAACTTTTTGTTCAGATTTGGAAGGAAAATGTCGATTTCTTATTGATAGAAGGTGTTTGTTTTCAAAAATAAATTTTTTCCAAGCCTTAAATAACTATGTCATAAGGAATAGCAAGATACGACAAAATGCGTTTATTGTGCCTTTTCCGTTCAAGTGATACGATAAAATTATTAAAAATATGAATAATTTGGAATTTTAAGCATAAAATGATTGTTTACCATTAGGAGGACATTATGATTGATGAAATAATAAAACTACGAGAGGAAGGATTATCGTTTAGAAAAATCGCCTCAGAACTAGACACAACGGTAGGAAGAGTCCAATATCGCTGGAATAAATGGATTAATAATAATGAAAGAAATACGAACGATGAACCGGATATGCAAAACAATAAGGAAAATCAATCCTCTGCAAGTGGGTCTCCTTCGGCCTTTGTTCCCGTAAAGGGTGAGTTGACAGCAAGGCTTGTTACACCACAGAAAATGATCCTATTCTGGGAAGTTTCCGAATTACCTCGAAATGTAATTCAACTCTTCTTTGATCAGCCATTTGATGATTTCGTATCTGTTGTTCGGATTTACGATGTAACAGACATGATCTTTAATGGCAGCAATGCACATCATTTCTATGAGATAGCCGTACCGTACCAAAATGCTCATTGGTATGTTAAAGGGTTACTTTCTAATCGTCATTATATTACTGAACTTGGTGTCAAACTTAGCACAGGATTTTTTCCGCTGATTCGCTCCAATACCATTCAAACTCCATCAATGGAGACAGAAAGCGGTTATCAAATAAGTGATAACCTAAACCAGCTTCAAAAAATAGAGACACAAACTCCAAAATGGATTGATCATGTAAGTACTTATACTTACTATGCACAAACAGAAAACTTGGAGGAGAACAATGGATAAAAAAATACGCATGCCGGCTGATTTGGAGCGGGTATCTACGATTCATCGCCCATTAAACATTTTGATGTTAAGTTGGGAGTACCCTCCTCATGTAGTGGGCGGGCTTTCTAGACATGTATATGGATTATCTGTTCATCTTGCTGAATTAGGTCATGAGGTTCATGTTGTTTCATTGCTAAGAAATGACTTGCCTTCTTATGAAAAAATAAATGGTGTTCATGTACATCGCGTTAAGCCATTAAACGAACAGGATGAAGATTTTCTATCATGGATCGGCGGACTTAACCTAGCGATGGCGTATAAAGTGGAAAAATTGGCTGATGAATACAGCTTCAGTATTATTCATGCTCATGATTGGCTCGTAGGTACCGCTGCCATTGCCTTAAAGGATTCGTTATCGATTCCATTACTAGCTACCATTCATGCTACAGAATATGGAAGAAATAATGGGATTTATACTGAAATGCAGAAGTTTATTCATAGCAAAGAGCAGCAGCTTGTAACCGAGGCTGACCAAGTTATTGTATGCAGCGATTATATGGTTGAGGAAGTAACCTCTATTTTCGATGCGGCTTCTGAAAAATTAGCGATTATACCAAATGGGGTAGATTTGTTAAACAATAGGGAAGAAGAATCTGTTGAACTTTCCCCTAATCTCCAAGATAAAAAATATATCTTTTCAATGGGAAGAATAGTGAAGGAAAAGGGATTCGAAACAATAATCGAGGCGGCAGCCATTGCAAAGGAGCTAAAGCTTGAATACTCCTTTGTAATTGCCGGAAAAGGCCCGATGCTTGATACCTATCGTAAGCTGATTCAAGAAAAACATTTAGAAGACAAGATCACGTTTATTGGATTTGTATCCGAGCAGCAACGCAATACTTTCATTCAAAATTGTGAAATGGTCGTTGTTCCAAGCTTGTATGAACCTTTTGGAATTGTTGCACTTGAATCAATGGCTCTTGGAAAGCCAACAATTGTTTCAAAAACAGGCGGTTTAAAAGGGATTGTGAAGCATTTGCAAACGGGGATGGTAATGACTCCTGGAGATGCCAAAAGCTTATTGGAACAAATTTTATTTATTTACAAAAATCCTGAAAAGGCAGCAGAGATGGCGAAAGAAGGTCAGCTGGTGATGAAAAGCTTGTATAGCTGGAAACGCGTTGCATTGGAGACAAGCAGAATAATCGAAGATACATTATTAACCCAATTAGTAGACGCAACAGAGTGCTAAGTAAATACCCTATAGGGCAAAAAGGTGGTGTTAATCCGATGAGTTTAATGGAGCCGATAGAGATTGTTCCAACCTCCCTTAATCATTTCGTTATCGAGCAGCTGCAGCTAATTCCGGGGATTTGGGTAAATGGTAAAGTTTATTGGATGCAAAATTGTACGGAAAAGGTAATTTACGATGAAGAGTTGGTAATTAAACTAAAACTTGAGCATATCCATTCGAAAATTTCCTTCGCAAAAATCTACATTAGTAATCACAGCAAAACAACAAAAGAAATCAAAGTTTTAGTTTTGCATCATAATCCGAATTTAACGGGGGAGAATTTTACGTTTATCTCACCTGTGGAGAATCGTATTTTTCATCTTGCCAATGAAAAGCTAATCCTCGTAAATGGAAAATACAATGGTTCTGAAATGAAAGAATGTACCGTTCATTCGTTATGGAATATTTTTACTGATAAACTATGGAGTAATTTAAATAAAGGCAGCTTAGTGTACCAGCCTATGGCAAAGGGTCCGGCTGCAAGTATCTTTACGATGAAAATGTCCATAGGGGCTCGTGATACCAATAAAATCTGTACTTGGGCAATTAATGGAAGTAGTAAAAATGAACTCCTAAACATGGAATGTGCACTTTTAAAAAATACACTAGCATTTCCTTTCGAAAAATGATATTATAGAAAAGTCGTATGAACGAACTAGCTTATTGGTTTGGAGGGAAATCAACATGCGTGTAAATATTACGCTAGCTTGCACTGAGTGTGGAGACCGTAACTATATTTCAACAAAAAATAAACGTAATAACCCAGATCGTCTTGAGCTTAAGAAATATTGCCCAAGAGAAAAACGTACAACCGCACACCGCGAAACAAAATAAGCAGTAGGAGCTTCCTGCTGCTTTTTTTGTTGTCCAAAAATAAGGAGGAATCCAATAATGAACGATAAAAAATCCCTTCGAAAACAAATGATGGAAACATTATCGCAAGTTTCAAAACCTATGTATGAAGACCTCTCTTATAAAATTGCCAATCGGCTATTTGACGACCAAGATTTTAAAAATGCCAATATAATCGGAATCACCCTTTCTAAGGTGCCAGAAGTAGATACCTATCAAATTATTAGAAAGGCTTGGGAGTTGGGCAAACAAGTAGCTGTTCCGAAGTGTCTTCCAAACGAAAAACTTCTATCATTCCGAATCTTGACTGAATTTTCCCAACTTGAATCGGTATATTATGGTTTATTTGAACCAAAAGAGGAACTGACCAAAGAGGTTAGACCGGGCTTAATTGATTTATTAATTGTACCGGGTTTAGCCTATACAAAAGAAGGATATCGAATTGGTTTTGGTGGAGGGTATTATGATCGATTCTTATCAAATTATAGCGGCAAAACTTCCTCACTTGCTTTCGATATGCAAGTAGTTCCTGATTTTAGCATTGAGGAACATGATTTACCTGTTTCAAAAATTATTACGAATGATAAGGTTATTATCACCAAATGATAGAAAAGTGGATTATTTTTGTCATTATCATTGCTGCTGGATTACTCGCCTACCTCGTTAAAGCACTTACTAAATCTGGGGCACTAGCCGCCATATTTGTTGGGGCGGCAGTCATGCTCGGTTTTAATTTAGAGGGTCTTTTTCTACTTGGAATGTTCTTTGTTTCTTCAAGTATATGGTCTGAATACAAGAAATCCGTAAAGAAAACCATGGAAGAAAAATTAGCAAAAGGGGCAACAAGGGATTGGAGGCAGGTTGCTGCTAATGGCGGGGCTGCAGCTCTTTTCAGTCTAATTAACTTCCTTCAACCTAACGTCATTTGGCTGATTGCTTTTGCTGTTTCACTTGCAAGTGCTAATTCAGATACATGGGCATCTGAAATTGGGTCATTAAGTAAAAAAAATCCGCTTTTTATTCGAACATTTAAGCCAGTGGAAAGAGGGACCTCGGGTGCGATTAGTTTTTTGGGAACGAGTGCTGCATTGGCAGGTGCGCTGTTAATCGCTCTTTTTAGTTTATGGCTATTTCATTTACATATTTTTCTTGCCTTCCTTATTTTTCTATTCGGTTTTTTGGGTAATGTGATTGATACATTATTTGGGGCTTTTTATCAACAATTATACATGTGCAGTCAGTGCGGGATTGAGACGGAAAGACGAATTCATTGTCAAAAGGCAACTTTACGGATAAAAGGTATTAGCTATATTGATAATGACATGGTTAACTTTTTATCGGGTTTTATTGCAGCTTTATTGGCATTGAGTATAGTGTTTTTAGTGGTGTGAAAATTATTTTTTAAAGGTGGGTTTGAAATGGTTAATCGAGTGAATCGGGTTGCGCTTATAGGAACAGGTTTTGTTGGTTCAAGTTATGCTTTTGCTCTTTTAAATCAAGGGATAACAGAAGAGCTTGTCCTGATTGATTTAAATAAGGAAAAAGCTGAGGGTGATGCTATGGATTTAAATCACGGCCTGCCTTTCGCCCCTTCACATACAAAAATTTGGTATGGAAGCTATAAAGATTGTGATCAAGCTGATCTTGTAGTCATTACCGCTGGGGCTAATCAAAAACCTGGTGAAACAAGACTGGATCTTGTTGAGAAAAACACAAAGATTTTTAAAGGCATTGTCCATGAGATTATGTCTTGCGGTTTCGATGGGATTATTCTTGTTGCAACAAATCCTGTAGATATCTTAACTTATGCTGTATGGAAATTTTCCGGTCTCCCGAAGGAAAGGGTTATTGGTTCAGGCACAATTCTCGATACCGCTAGATTCCGGTATTTATTAGGCGATTATTTTAGTGTGGATGCCCGTAACGTACACGCTTATATTATTGGAGAACATGGTGATACGGAATTACCTGTCTGGAGTCATGCCGATATCGCGGGTATCTCCATTTCAGAATGGACAAAAAATAAAGAAGGCTACACCAAAGATGCCCTTAATCAAATCTTTTTAAATGTTCGGGATGCTGCCTACCAGATCATCGAACGAAAAGGAGCAACCTTTTACGGAATTGCTATGGGACTTGTAAGGTTAACCAAAGCGATACTGCAAAATGAAAATTCTGTCCTAACCGTTTCAACTTATCTCGATGGGGAATATGGGCATAGAGATCTATATATCGGGGTTCCTGCAGTGGTTAACCGTAATGGTATTCGAGAAGTTGTAGAGTTGGACTTAAGTGAGGAAGAAGAAAATAAATTTTCTAATTCAGTCGCTGTTTTAAAGAAAACAATGGGGCCGGTGTTAAATAACATTTAACCTTATGGGTTTATATTCTCCATAATTTCAGTCCATGATTATTGGTAACAATGGATAAAACTTATATTTATTACACAGAATAGATGTAGGAGGGATTTATTATGTCTCGTGTTATTACATCTATTTTTTTAATTGGTTCTATCGGGTATTTTGGATTTCGTTATCGATATCGGCTTATTAATTTATTGCTGGCATCCGGCTGGCTACGCCGCCTTGCGGTAGGTTCCATTATGAGTTTCCCGGGAGTAAAAAATAAAATGCTGCAAACTGTTTTTGGAGGACCATCTGAAAGGTGAAAACCGCAGATGGTTTTTTATTTGTCCTGTAGAATCCATAATAAAATTGCCGGAAATGAGGCCGTTTAGGCATTGATTTGAATGGAATTCGGTTATAATGAAACCATCCAATAATTATTAATTATATATAGCTATTACTTAGATAGAAAGTGGGAGGAGTATTGAATAGAGAGGAATTCATCTTTTGGCGCTTAGCTCATTTCTTTATTACAGAACAAGGTTATCGCATCATTCAATTATTTGATAATCAAAAAGAGCTATGGCTCGAAAAATTAGAAAATAAGAAAGCACCTATAGTACGCTTATTCAATCAAGACCTTAATTGGAGTAATTCGATGCAAAGGGATATTGAATTTACCGCAGCGAATGGAGAGAATATCCGTAAACAGCTTCGTCGAGGTGATTTGAATATGGCGAATATTTATGTCAGTTCCTATCCACCAGTAGATGAATATGAATATCGTCTCGAGAAGCCTTATTTTTATCCGGAGGGGAATAAAACCGCAATTGTCTCTATTTTATTTGCAAATGAGAATTATGAAACAGGCTTTCAAACTCTTTCACATTTACTAGAGAAGCAAGTATTCTTCGATATTAATGAATCTTATTCGGAAGAAACCATCCAAGCTTTAAAAAAATCAACACTTGAGTCTGCTTTAAATCAGGCAGAAGCGGAAAAAGCCGTTTTTGAAAATGGTAGGCCGTTATTTACCTATTTATTCATGATTGTTCAAATTCTCGTCTTTTTTTGGCTGGAAATGCACGGAGGGAGTACCAACAATTCCACATTGATTAAGTATGGGGCCAAATTTAATCCTCTTATCTATGAAGGTCAGTGGTGGCGTTTTATTACACCAATCTTCCTTCATATTGGTTTTTTACATCTAGCCATGAATACACTTGCATTATATTATTTAGGAGTTGCCGTTGAAAGATTATATGGTAATCTACGATTCCTTTTTATTTACTTGTTCGCTGGTATTGCTGGGGTTATTGCCAGTTTTATTTTTAGTTCAAATCTATCAGCAGGAGCCAGCGGCGCCATTTATGGATGTTTCGGGGCATTGCTTTATTTTGGAATGATACAGCCGAAGCTTTTTTTCAGAACAATCGGCTTCAATTTAATTGTCGTTCTGGGAATCAATCTTGTTTTTAGTTTTACAGCTTCGGGTATCGATAGTGCAGGTCACTTGGGCGGCTTAGCAGGAGGATTTCTTGCAGCCGGAGTGGTTTACCTTCCAAAGCAGAAAAAAGTATTCCTCCAAGCAGTATTTTTCCTATTGGCCGCTGCTATTATTTGGGGGTCCTTATCTTATGGTTATAGTACCGGCGCAAGGACAAGAGATGAAAGCTCCAGTTTAGCCCTTGCCCAGGAATATATTAAGCAGGATAAAAATGATCAGGCTTATCAGGTATTAAGGGAAACAGAAAAAAAATTAAAGAGCCCTTCGGCAAATGTTTATTTTCTTCTATCCTATACGGAAATTAAAAAGGGAATGCTTTCGAAGGCAAAAATTCATTTACAAAAAGCGACC
Source organism: Neobacillus cucumis (assembly GCF_016107705.1). The sequence continues at coordinate 587,988 of NZ_JAEHGC010000001.1, read as the reverse complement.
CAATTGTACCCTGATTTTGAAGAAGCCTATTATAATCTTGCGCTGATTAATATCGAGGAAGGGGACTTTAAGGAAGCGAAGGTAAATGCGGAAAAGGCCGTTAAGTTAAATCCAGACCGCAAGGATTACTCTGATTTAGTTCGAAAAATTAACCAACATCTTCAATAATCTATTGTCCGGAATGATTCGGATTTTACAATTGCCGTTACAAAAATATTTCCTTGAGGCGGGAATTGGCATAAGGTATACTTTTTTTGTACGATTCATTGTATCTCCAATTTATAGAATTTTAAGGGGCAGGAAATGAAAACAGTTTACGAGATTCAGCAATTTTTAAAACAATTTGGAACGATTATTTATATTGGTGATCGAGTGGCCGATATGGAACTGATGGAAACTGAATTAAAAGAACTTTATCAATCTCAATTAATTGAACCAAAGGAATACCAAACAGCGTTATTGATCCTAAGACAAGAGATTCAATTTCAAAAAGAAAAAAGTCGAAGATAGGTGAATAAATTGCAAGATAAATGGATTGTAGGCGTGGATCTTGGCGGCACAACGACAAAATTAGCATTTCTGACTACTAGTGGAGAAATCCTTCAAAAGTGGGAAATACCAACGGATAATTCAGATGAAGGCCGAAATATTACCGGTAATATTGCCAAGGCGATTAATGAAAAATTAGCAAGCCTCGGTGAAAATAAAAATAGATTAATTGGAATTGGAATGGGTGCCCCAGGCCCGGTTGACTATGAAAATGGAGTAATCTTGAATGTTGTTAATTTAGGATGGAAAGAGAACTATCCGCTTAAGGAACAACTAGAAGTAACGACCGATCTTCCTGCTGCAATTGAAAATGATGCGAATTGTGCAGCGCTAGGTGAAATGTGGAAAGGTGCAGGAGGTGGAGCAAAAGATTTGGTTTGTGTCACGCTTGGTACCGGTGTTGGCGGTGGAGTCATTATAGGCGGGAATATTGTCCAAGGTGCAAATGGTGCTGCAGGGGAAATCGGGCATATAACGGCTGTTCCAAATGGCGGTGCACCTTGTAATTGCGGGAAAACCGGTTGTCTTGAAACGGTTGCTTCAGCAACGGGAATTGTCCGGTTAGCAACGAAAGAAATTTTAAAAGGCGATTTAAAAGGTGAATTAGCTGAGAAACAGGCTGCAAACGGTAGAATAAATGCAAAGGATGTTTTTGACGCTGCAAGAAATGGAGACCAAATGGCTGTAAAAGTATTAGATGAGGTAACATTTCATTTAGGTCTTGTTTTAGCGAATATCGGAAATACCCTGAATCCGCAAAAAATTGTTATAGGCGGTGGTGTTTCAAAAGCTGGTGATATCCTATTAAACTCTGTGAAACAACAATTTAATCAATTTGCATTTTCTTCTGTAAAAGAATCAACAGAGCTCGCATTAGCAACATTAGGAAATGATGCAGGTGTCATTGGTGCAGCATGGCTGATTAAAAATAAATTAAATTTATAAATCATAGGAAACCTGCCATCGCAGGTTTTTTGTTTTTAAAATTCATCTTTTTCTTTTCTTTTCATATGATTTTTATGATGGGAGGGGGAAAAAATGGAGGTCCTGTTTCGATCTGAAGACTCCTTATGGTATTATAGCAGGCTATTTATGGTACCGCTAAATGTGATTGAGGACTCAAATCGTGATATAAATCCGAAGAATATCGAAACCTCAAAGAAAATAATCATTCCGGGGTATGAAGCAGTCCCATACAGAATTAAAAACGGGGATACGTTAGCCGGAATAGCAACTTCAAGGAATGTTTCACCAGATGCCATACTTTTACTTAATCAAACACAAAATCTTGATCAATTGCTCCCAAATGAAACCATCCTACTACCTGAAAGAGTCACAATGCCTTTTTTAAGCACTATGAAGCCATGTTGTTCTGCAATCCTTTACGATGCTATCACCTCACTTAAAAGGGTTTACCCTTTTATCAAAGTGTCTATCATAGGGAAAAGTGTCTTAGGAAACCCAATCCATGAAATCAGAATTGGGAAAGGAACAAAAAAAGTTCATATGAATGCATCCTTTCACGCAAATGAATGGATCACTACCTTGATTTTGATGGATTTGTTAAATCATTATTTACTTTCGATCACAAATGGAATGACCTTTAGGGAAGTTTCTTCTTTGCAATTGTACCAAAATGTAGAGCTTTCTATTGTACCCATGGTTAATCCGGATGGGGTTGACCTTGTTATAAATGGGCCGCCTGAATCGGTTCGCAAGAAAGTGATAAAAATTAATAATGACAGCGATGATTTCGTTCACTGGAAAGCGAATATTCGCGGGGTGGATTTAAATAATCAATATCCAGCAAAATGGGAGATTGAAAAAGATCGGAAACTGCCGAAGCTGCCGGCTTCAAGAGACTTTCCCGGGAATGCTCCGTTAACTGAACCTGAAGCGATTGCCATGGCTAAATTAGCGAAGAGTACTCTATTTGACTGTGTTGTCGCTTTTCATACCCAGGGAGAAGAATTTTATTGGGGATATGAGGGTTTGGAACCACCTGAAGCTGAGAAGATTGCAAAAGAAATGGAACGATTAAGCGGGTATAAAGCCATTCAGTATGTTGACAGTCATGCAGGGTATAAGGATTGGTATATTCAAGAATTTAAACGTCCTGGATTTACGATTGAGCTGGGAAGGGGGATTAATCCACTTCCTCTTTCAAAATATAAAGATATTTACTCGCGGGCAGAGGCGATTTTTTTAGCTGCGCTGCTTCATTCATAATTTAAAAAACACGCCTTGTAAAATTAAAAAATTCTCATTAAAATAATCGGTAATGGTTCTTTTTATTCACTTTAGAAAGCCGTTAAAAACGGCTTTTTCATTTTTCTTGGGATTGAAACATTCTTTTTATATGAACGTCTTAAATTATATATAGAATTTTTAAAATGGAGGGGTTTGGATTGATTCAATTTGAAAGACAAAAAGCGGTTCGATATATTTTTCCAATCATTTTGTTTCTTTCCCTCCTCCTTGGAGCATGTAATCTTCAAACGCAAAAAAGATCTAATCAAAATCCCGCCAAAAAAAATGTAACTAATTTCTCTGTAAAGGATTGGAAGCTCCCGCTTACTGTCTCGAAGGGTGAGTTTTTTAAGATCGCAGGCTGGATTTCCGAAAATCAAATCCTATACATTACGAATATTAAACAATCCTCAAATATTTATATTTATGATTTCTTAACGGGGAAAAGTAAGTTTGTTTTTAAAACAGATTCCCCAATTGTTAATGTTCAAATAAGTCCTTCTAAAAAGTACTTCTTAGTGCAGTCCTCCCCTTCCACCTATGAAGGTATGATTGAGATTATTAATCAAAAAGGGAAAGTATCTTGGAAACACTCCATGGCATCGTATGAATTAGAGTTTGAATGGAATCCCTATGACGAGTCAAAAATCCTTGTTTCAAACTTTAATGAAGACTGGACCTTTAAACTTTTTCTAATTGAAATGAAGCGTTCAAAAATGAAAGAGATTTCTGTGCTCCAGCCTTTTCTTCAATGGGTAAATCGAGACGAGATTGCCTATTTAAAATGGGATGAGAAAAAATCAACACTATATGCCCCTCTAGTTTTTAAGGGCTTGGAGGATGGAGAGGAAAGGCCTGTGTTCTCTGGTGTGTTTCATTTTACCGTGTTCCCTGATTTGCTTTTAACCATCGAAGCGAATAAGGTGGATAAAACAAACTCGACATATACGTTTTTTGACAAAAAATTAAAGCGTATTTTCTCATTTTCCATTCCACAGCTTACCAACTATTCAGATTGGGTCGTGCCCAATTATGATTATATCGAAAATAAAAAGGAATTTATTGCTTTTAGTCCATTAGAAAGTACCGAGGCTGACTCGTATACAGAGGGGTTTAATCTTGTTACGTATAATTTTAAGGATGGGAAGCACCAGTTAATCCTCACTGGGTTGGACGATGCCCCGCTAAGTTGTTCACCATTGGGGAATACCTGCTTATACGGGAACAGCTTTGAAAAGCTGATTGATCTAAAAACCAAAAAAATTTACGATTTGCTTAAAGAATGACTGTAAAGAGTCATTCTTTTTTTCTTACTTTGCCAGGTATGATAAAATCACACTGTACCAAAAATTAATGGACCAAGCAGGTGATCAGGATGGCAATTGTTGATGTTACCGTCATTCCACTGGGGACTGAAACACCCAGTGTGAGTAAATATGTGGCTAGTGTACAAAAGGTATTAAAAAGATATGAGGCAGAAGGGAAAATTCATTATCAGTTGACCCCTATGAATACGATTATTGAAGGGGACCTGCCCGTTTTATTTGAAGTGATTCAGGCGATGCACGAAGCTCCATTTTCAGAGGGGATTCAGCGGGTAGCAACAAATATCCGTGTGGATGACCGAAGGGATGTAAAAAGAAGCATGGAGTATAAGGTAGATAAAGTAAATAGCCTTTTACAAGATTAATAAAAAAGACTGCCTAAAAGGCAGTCTTCTCTATATTGTCTTAGTGCGTTCCAGTCGGAATTCCGTGGTGAATGATGGTCATGACGACAAACCAGCCAAAGACCAAGAATGAAGCGACTCCCCAAAATGCAGCTAATAAATTTTTATTTTTTAGTGCACGAAGTCCAGCAAAAAAAGCAAGGATGGTTACTAAAGCAAAGATAATAACTAAACCCATGAACAAATCCCCCTTTATTGGTTATTTACCAGGCAGTATGCCTAACATTTTAAAATAGTTATGTAAGAATATTATATACATTCGTTTCCTATTTTATAGTTTTTTCATTCGTTTGTCGAGGGCAAAAAAGAGACAACTTTATGTTCGAGGTTTTAAATTGGTATTAAGAATATCGTTCGTTTCTTTATCTACAATTAAAGAATAGTGTAAAATGTTATTATTGCATTTATTAACTGGAGGTATACAAAATGAAGTGGTCGCAAATCCCCTTAGGGGTTCTGCAAACAAACTGTTACATAGTGGAAAATCCTGATCAAACATGTCTTATTTTTGACCCAGGTAGTGAAGGGAAAAAGTTGATTAATTGGTTGACCAAGCGTGAATTAAAGCCGGCGGCCATTTTCCTGACTCATGCTCATTTTGACCATATTGGGGCAGTAGATGAGGTAAGGGATTTTTTTAAAATTCCTGTTTATGTTCATGAGGAGGAAGAAGAGTGGCTTAGTGATCCAAAATTAAATGGTTCAAAATTCTTTATGATGAAGGAAAGCGTTAACGCGAAACCTGCTGAGTTTATTTTGAAAAAGGAAGAAGATATAAAAATAGCTGGTTTTGAATTTAAACTGTTTGAAACTCCAGGCCATTCACCGGGCAGTGTTTCTTATTATTTTGAAAATGACGGTTTTGTCGTTTCTGGAGATGCCTTATTTAAAGGGAGCATTGGTCGAACAGATCTGCCAAAGGGAAATCAAGCACAGCTTTTAAAAAGCATTCACGATAAGTTGTTATTTTTACCGGAGGAGACAGTGGTCTTACCGGGGCATGGTCCTGAAACCACTATTATCGAAGAGATGGATAGCAATCCTTTTTTAAATGGTTTTTGATTACTCAAATAGAAAAGCCCTTCTCACGAGGAGAAGGGCTTTTCGGGGGATGTTCTATTCATATAATGGGAGGGGATATAGTTAAGCTACTGACTTAACAATAATATATAGTAAACACTATGTCAATAGTGGGAAATCAAAAAGGAGTAAAAGATGATTACATATTTAAAAAAAATCATTTCGGAATCACCCCATCATTATATTTCCTATGCAGATTTCATCACTGCAGCCCTTTATCATCCCGATTTTGGCTACTATATGAAAGAAAAGGTGAAAATCGGGCGCAATGGTGATTTTATCACAACCAGCAATATTTCAGATGTTTATGGCCGGCTTTTTGCAAAATGGTTTTCAAAAATATATAAGCAATATGAATTACCGGCTGTATTTTGTGAAATTGGGGCAGGAAACGGCCGCTTTGCTAACGCTTTTTTAACGGAATGGTATAAATCAGTTCAAATTCCCATTGAATATATGATTGTCGAAAGCAGCCCATATCATAGGAAATTACAAAAAGAGCTTTTCGGTTCTGCCTTCTCTGTTACCCAGTTAGAAACGCTCGATGAAATTAGAGGCTTTGCAGGAATGATTTTTTCAAATGAGCTTTTCGATGCACTTCCTGTCCATGTAATCGAGAGGGAGAATGGCAGAATTTTCGAAGTGATGATTGGAATTGAAAATAATAAATTGTTTGAGAAAAGGGTTCCGTTATCGAATCAGGAAATTGTTCAGTTTTTATCAGAGAATAAATTGGAGTTAAAGGAGAAACAACGGTTTGAAGTTCCTCTAGCAATAGAAAAAATGATTGGGGATATTTCGAAATTTATTACAAAGGGTCTTGTTGTCAGTGCTGACTATGGTTATACCAATCAGGAATGGATGCAGCCTGCGAGATCTAGGGGGAGTTTACGGGGATACCATCAGCATCAAATGCTCGATAATATTTTGCAGCATCCCGGGGAAATCGATATTACAACACATATTCAATTTGATCAGCTTATTCAACAGGGGGAAAATGTTGGCCTGAATTTTGTTACGATGCTTAGGCAGGATGAATTTTTATTAAAAGCAGGCATTCTTGAAGAATTACAAAGTCATTTTGATCCTAACCCATTTTCTGAACAAAGCAAGCGGAACCGGGCAATACGAAGTTTAATTATGCCATCGGGGATAAGTTCCTATTTCCATATCATAATTCAACAAAAAGGTTTGAATGTTGATTTTAAGGAAATATTTTAAATAAAAAAACACTGGAGGCATTCCCAGTGTTTTTTATTTCTTATTCTGCTGCACCTAGAGGCATCATGAAAGTTGACCAATAAGTGAAACCTGCAAAGAAAATGGTTAAATATGCTCCGAAAACGTACATGTACATACGTTCGGAAAGTTTTAGATAGCTGAGCAGAACGAAGAAACCTGTTTGGGCTAAAAATAACATTGCCGTTTTATCCAGATCTCCTAAATAAAACATAACGGTAAAAATACCCGTCCAGAAACCCAATACTCTGAACATGCGATCCATATGTATCCCTCCTTTTACCCTACGAATACCATCATTACAATATTATAAGGTAAAAGTTAGGGTAATGTAAATAATGGTTTGGTATTAGTTTGTGACAAATGCTTGGTAGGAACATGTTTCACAGCCATTAAACATATTCTCTTTTTCAATCAAATCGACGGAAGAGAATAAGACCTCAAACATCCCCTTAAGAAATTCACGATGCATACTGCAAACGGTTTCGTGTTCCTCTGCCACTTCTTTAAAAGGGCAATTATAAATCTGAAAATAGATTTTGGTTTGATCCCCGTTCACATCAAATTCCGGATAAAAGCCTGCAAGTGTTGAAGCACTCTTTAATATATTTAGCTTTTCGTTAAAATCTAATTCATCACCGAAAGATCTTTTTGCCATTTCTTGTTCTATAATTTCAGTTCCAAAACGTTTTCCTGTTATATATAATGCTTTTTTTCCTTCCTCACCAAGTGTAAGCATGGTTTGAATCGCTACTTTGGATAACAGCATATAATCGCGGAATGGAAAATGCAGTTGAATCACATCATCTGATAAGCGGTATAACCGGCTAGGACGGCCGCCCTTACCTGTTTTCTTTGTTTCAGAAATTAACATGTTCACATCTTCCAGCTTGGAGAGATGCAATCTTGCCACATTGGGATGGATATTAAAATTTTCAGCGACCTCTTGGACAGTTACCTCTTGGTGCCTTTTTGTAATGTATTGATAAATATAATAACGCGTTGGATCTGATAAAACATTTGTTATTTTTAACGTTTGTTCCATCTGGTTTCACCTCGAACCCCCATAATTTACACTCATTATAATACAGCGATACTAACATGGGAATGAGGTTAACAACATAAACACTATAAGTTTAGAAAATGTTCACAATTATCGTCATAAATTTGTAATATTTAGCTCGAAATTCTTGTACCTGAATGGTGTCCATTGAGTTATTCTAATAATGGTTAACAAATTAAAAATAAGGGGGAATCCTGTTGAAACATGTTTTATCCTATCTGCAGTAATACTAAAAGGAGGTTATTCTCATTGTCAGCGCTATCGAAATTTTAGCCAATCGAATTATTAAAGATGCCACTCGAAACCAAGCAACCGATATTCATATCATTCCGCGAAAGAATGATACACTCGTTCAAATCCGCCTTACGAATAAACTTATTCCTCGGTTATCCCTTCCAAAAGAAGAATGCGACAAATTAATTTCACATTTTAAATTTACCGCAAACATGGATATTGGGGAAAGAAGACGCCCGCAAAGCGGTTCAATTTTTTGCGATGTCAACGGTCAATTGATGGGGCTCAGATTATCCACCCTGCCTTCAAACAATCGAGAAAGCCTTGTTATCCGGCTTTTACCTCAACAAGAACAGATTCCATTTCACCAGCTATCCTTATTCCCTTCAATGACGAGAAAATTACTTGCCCTTCTTAAACACGCCCACGGGTTAATTATTTTTACCGGGCCGACAGGCAGTGGAAAAACCACTACCTTATATTCACTCCTCAATGAAACCGCACACTTATTCCATCGGAACGTCATTACACTAGAAGACCCTATCGAAAAAAATTATGATTCCGTCCTGCAGGTCCAAGTAAACGAAAAAGCGGGGGTCACCTATGCCACCGGATTAAAAGCTATTTTGCGGCATGATCCGGATATCATTATGGTAGGAGAAATAAGGGACAGTGAAACAGCAAAAATTGCTGTTCGGGCTGCGCTTACGGGGCATTTAGTTCTGTCCACAATGCATACAAGGGACGCGAAGGGAGCGGTTTATCGACTTCATGAATTCGGAGTGAATTGGCTGGAAGTAGAGCAAACGCTTATTGCCGTAACGGCACAGCGCTTGGTGGAATTGACCTGTCCATTTTGCCAGGACGACTGTTCGCCATTTTGTTATTCATATGGTAGATGGAAAAGAGCAAGTGTGTTTGAACTCTTATCAGGGAGGAATTTACAGTCAGCAATGAGGGCTGCAAAGGGGGAAAATATTGAACCACGCTATAAGACGATCAATCAAGTAATCAATAAGGGAATTGCACTTGGTTATATAAAAGAGTCAGAATATGAACGGCTGGTATACAATTATGAAACATCGTAAATGGACGGTAAATGAACAAGCAACCCTTTTAAAAAGAACAGGTGAATTATTGGCGAGAGGATATCCGATTTCTGAGGCTCTTGAGTCCATTTCCCTTCACCTTTCCACTAATCGAAAGGAGGAGCTTCATAAATGCTTAATTGGTTTAAAAACTGGTTTATCGTTTCATGAGGTTTTAGATAAGCTTGGCTTTCACAAAGATTTAGTTGGTTTTGTTTATTTTGCTGAACAACACGGCAATTTTGCGGAGGCACTTTTAGAAGGCAGCGGGATGGCTTTGGTAAAGGACAAGGATTTGCAGAAGCTCTTAAAACTGCTCCAGTATCCGCTGCTTCTAATTTTCATTACCGGTTTTCTGTTTGTTTTTATTGAAAATACACTGCTGCCAAGGTTTACAACCCTTTTTAAATCAATGGGACTTGAGGCTAATTTTTTCACGAAAGTAATTTATGCTTTTGACCAATATTTCCCTAAGATTCTATTGGGGATATTTACTATTTTTCTTCTAGCAGCCATGTATTACTTTTTTGTTTTCAGAAATATGTCTATCCTTCTGCAACGATCTCAGTTAGTTCGTCTCCCAATTGCAGGAAGGGTTCTCAGATTGTTATTTACTCACTATTTTTCCATTCAGCTCAGCTTTTTACTTGCAGGGGGAATCTCAGTCTCTGAAGCCTTACTGCTCTTTGAAAAGAACCACAGACAACCCTTTTACAGCCAACTTGGGAAGGAGATTAAAGAAAAGCTGGTAACCGGAGAAAAACTCGAGTCTATTTTAGCCGCATTTTCTTTTTTTGAAAAAGAATTTCCGATGATTGTTAAGCATGGACAAGCGAATGGAAAGTTAGAACAAGAACTGCAATTTTTTAGCCGGCATTGTGTAAATACAATGGAAGAAATAATTGAAAAAAGCTTTAAAATGATTCAGCCTATTTTATATCTTTTTATCGGATTTCTTGTCGTGTCGATGTATTTAGCTATTCTTTTACCGATGTTCCATCTAATGGATGGAATTTAAAAACTGGAGGTTGAAAAGATGCTGAAAAAATTTAAAAATCAAAAGGGTTTTACACTAATTGAAATGATGATTGTTATGTTAATTATTTCTGTATTGTTAATTATCACAATTCCGAACATCACAAAACATAATTCAAATATCAATGACAAAGGTTGTCAGGCATTTGTGAAAATGGTACAAGCCCAAGTTCAGGCTTATGAAATGGAAAAGAAAAAACTGCCTACAAGTGTTGAGGATTTAGTTGCTGCTGATTATTTAAAAGAGGATGCAAAGGGCTGTCCTGATGGAAAAACAAAGGTAGAAATACAAGCCGACGGAAAAGTTGTAGCGGTGGCAAATACGTCTGAATGAAAAATAACCAAAATGGATTTACTTTAATCGAATCTTTATTGGTTCTCGCGATCTTTTTAATCCTATCCTCGATTACTGTCTTTTCTGTAAAGCCACAAGCGAATCGTATAGAAGATGAAACCTTCATTTCCCAGCTCAAAACAGACTTATATTTCGCCCAACAATATGCTATTTCCCATCAACACGAGGTCTATGTAGGCTTTTCGGAAAACGAATATAACTATTATATTTATGAGCGCAATGATCTTCCACGGCTGGTCGAGCGATATTATTCAAACGATATTCATGTATATCCGGGGACACTATCGTTATATTTTCGGTTTCTACCGGATGGAAATATAAGTAAATTTGGTTCGTTCACGATTGTAACGAAGGATAAGCAATATCGTGTTACGTTTTTGATTGGAAAGGGAAGGTTTTATGTCACGGAAGAATAGAGGCTTCTTTTTACTCGAGCTATTATTGTCGCTATCGGCCTGGTTTATGATGTGTCTGTTTTTTATGCCGATTGTCATTGATTTAAACAGTCAATCCAAAAAACTCAAAATCGAAAAAATGGCCAGGCAGCTGGTATATGAGGAACTCGAGGCTAAAATTATCGAGGGAAAATTAGACACCAATTATTCTGTATTACAGGATGGAATAGAATACAAAATCAGCTGGAAAGACCCTGCATTTTCCGGAGAAAAAGAGGTGTGTGTAAATGCTGAGGAAACCGCCTTTCTTTCCAAAACAGAAATTTGCGGTATGCAAGAATGAAAAAGCTTTTACATTGGTTGAATCTCTCTTTGCCCTAGCCATATTTTCTATCCTTGTCTTTTTCATGGCTCCACTAATGCAAATAGTTTTAAATAATAAAGCAATTCAAGGGGAAGACCAACCATTGGAGTGGGAGGTTTTTAGCAGTCAATTAAAGAGGGAAGTCCGATCTTACATGAAGGTAGAGGTCCTTTCAGGAAGACTATTTTTAACGAAGGATGCAGAAACCATTCAATATGAAAGGTACGGCACTAACGTCCGAAGAAGGGTTAATAGTACTGGAAATGAAATCGTGTTACAAAATGTATCTGATGTAGTTTTTGTACTATTAAATAACGCTGTAAAGGTTACTGTAAAGGACACATGGGGAAAACAATATTCAATTGTTATCTACTCCTTTATTAGTTGGAATTCAAGTCCATGAAAAAAAATCAGGCAGGCTTTACCTATCCCCTTACATTGTGTGTCCTCCTTGTTTTTTTCTTATTTTTATCCATACGTGTTGAACAGCTGTTAGCTGAGAGGAAGGTTGCAAATCAAACTGCGATACTGTTGCAAGAAGAGTACTATTTCCTTAGCTCAATCAAAAAGGTGGAAAACATGCTAACATCCACCGGAACCATTCAGACAAAAGGATCTTTTAAGTATATAAACGGGGCGATGGATTATCAGGCTGAGGCTCCTATAAGTAGTGTTCAAAAGGTTAATTTCACACTCCGTTTTAGTTCAGGAATAACTGTTATTGGAATTGGCTATTTTGATATTAAATTAAAAAGGATTATCAAGTGGGCAGAAAGTAGAGCTTGAAAAAGGTCGTTTGAATTTGTAAAACATGGACATACTTGTATTGAAGGATAAAGGCAGGTGTGTCGATGAAAACAAATGATTATGTAAAATATATGACGCAAACAATTGTAAAATATGCGGACCAACCAAAGGATGAACGAAAAAGAATGCGTACAGAGCGTAAGCAAGCACAAGCATCCTTGTGGTACCGGTGGTTCGGAATCCTTCCTTATATTTTTTACTCTGAAATGAAAAGAAGAAGAAAAAGGTAAAGAAGCAGATGTATGTCTGCTTCTTTACCTTTTTAGATTGCTTTTTCTGTCAAATAAAACAGTCCGCCGTTGATAAACGAGATATTAATTTTTGGTTCATATTGTTCCTGCAGTGCTTTTTTTTCTGTTTCGTAGCTCTCATTTTCTTCTTCACAATCCTCATAAAAATGGTCTAAAAGCTTTCGGTCCATATCCCATCTTTTACGGGCTTCCTCTGCCCATGTATGATCATCACCATCAATAACATTTCTTAGATAATTTTCAATTCTGGTCATTCCGCTTTTTGGTTTAACTAATGGAGATAAGGTAAAGGAGTAATCCGGAATTTTGGGCGTTAGCTTTATTTTCGATAAGCGCTCATGGAAATCTTCGACCATTTGACCATTTATTAGCTGCAAACCAATCGATTTAAAAATATCTCTTTTTCGATCACACTTGTAGGATATTTTCACATTCATACAAAGCCAAGGTAATAACGGTGTTTGTCTATTATGCAAGCTGTGATTTTCATAAAGCCGAATATAACCTGCAAGGTTTTTTGTGGAAGTAAATATTTGATGCAATCTAGGTGATCCCAAATATATGGTTTCCCCTTTTACATGATCAGGTGCCCGCTGTTGGTCTGTAATAAAGGTAAGCTTCATCGGATTCGGAATTCCGCCTGTTTTCTCAAGATAATGCCAGTAAAAGGGGCGATTCATCAATTCTTTATCAAGTTCAATCGTTAATTGAGTAGTTAAATATCCAGGTTGGTTTTCGACAATTTCACATTCGTTGGCTTCAAAATACTTTATTAAAAAGTTATGAATTTCCTGCTGCTGCATGTGAATCTCCTTCCTTTATGTCTCTTGCGAACTCAATCATCGATGAGAGGTTTTCCATTTTTATCCTCATTTCCCCTTCGGAAGAAGATTGCCCAAATATGTCGATTAAATGGTCCTCGATATTACCAAAATCAAGTTTTGTTAAAATATCATCAAGTTCGCCAATTACCTTTTCAAATAAATCAATTTTTTCGTATAGAAGTTTTAAAATATGTTCTTCGACCGTATTTTTGATGGCAAAATTATAAATCATCACATCTTTTTCTTGGCCGAGACGGTGAATCCTGCCAATTCGCTGTTCCAGTCTCATAGGATTCCACGGTAAATCAAAATTAATGATATGATTACAGAATTGAAGGTTAATCCCTTCTCCACCGGCTTCTGTTGCAATTAAGACTTGAACATGCTTTTGAAAGAGTTCACGCATCCAGTCTTTTTTACCGCGTTTAAAACCTCCCCTGAACGGTACGGAAGAAATTCCATGCTGTTTTAAATACCATTGCAAATATAATTGTGTGGCCCGATATTCTGTAAAAATAATGACTTTGTCATTTACCTTCTGAATTAATTCTAGCGCTTTTTCAGCTTTTGAGTTTTGCTGGACGGCCTCAACTTTTTTAATCAAATAATTAATTTGTTCTTCAAAGGCAGGAGATGGATTTTCCTTTTTTTGCAGCATGTTTTTTAGTGTATAAAAAACGGCTTCGCGGCTGCTGCATGCTTCTCTTTGTAATGTCATCACAGAAAAGGCACTTGTTTGAACCCAATCTCCTTCACTTCTTAAATCATTAATGGCCTCATATAGATCTTTTTCTGATGATGAAAATTCAATTGGAATGGTTTCAACATGCCTTTTGGTCCATTCAATCCCGGTGTCAGCTCTCCGATTACGAATCATTACTTTATTGACTAATTCCTTTAAATGCTCATTATCATTTAAAGAACGGGCGTCCCGTTTATATTTTTCATAAAAGGCTGTCTCGCTTCCCAAATGCCCCGGTTTTAAAAGGGATACTAGGTTGAAGATTTCTTCAATTCTGTTTTGAATCGGGGTTGCTGTTAACAATAAACAAAATTTCTTTTTTAAATTTTGAACAAACTCATAGTTTTTCGTTTTGTTATTTTTCAGCTTATGGGCTTCATCGATGATAATAAGGTCATAGTTTTGATTGTAAATAATATCGCGATGCGGATTTCGTTTTGCGGTATCAATGGAGGACACCACCACATCACATTGTTCCCATACATAACTTTTTCTTTGCGAAATCGCTGGAATAAAAAATTTGCTATTTAGTTCCATTGCCCATTGTGTAACCAGGGAAGCAGGGACTAGAATCAATACCTTTTTAACCAAACCGCGAATCATGTACTCTTTTAAAATAAGACCAGCTTCGATGGTTTTACCTAGCCCAACCTCATCGGCGAGAATTGCTTTTCCATTCATGTTTTCAATGACTTGTTTAGCTGTTTCGAGCTGATGGGGAAGGGGAGTTAAATGCGGCAGATGGCTAGGTGCCTGCAGTCCCTCAAATTCGGGGATGACAAGATGTTTTTCAACCTCAATTGCAAGTTTAAAAAGATCCCAATTTCCCCATGGACCATCATGTTCAATCCTATGTAAAAAGTCATCCTGCCAGGAGGAATCGAATTCTATGTGAACAGACATGGTTTTCCAGCTCCTTTTCTGTCAGATACCTATTGCTCAAAATATCATTTTAGGGTAGGATGTTAGTAGCTTAGAAAGTTTTAAATTTTTGTAATAAAGTAAATGATTTTAAAAGATGTATTTATTTTAGTATTACCCATATGGAAAATATTATAAATGCGGATGATAACAAGGGGAGAGACTACTCGTGTAGCGCCGAAGGAGCAAGCAGAAATGTGAATCTCTCAGGCAAAAGAACTCTTGTTTGACGCAGCTCTGGAGAGTGCTTCAGTTATATAGGAGCCACCAAAGGGGAAAGCCAATATCGGTAAACTTTCAGGTGCAAGGACAGAGACCTTCTTTAATTAAAAAGGGGGGGGCTCTGTCTTTTTTTCTGGGGAAAACTAGCTTAGAAAAAATGTAGAACTTATTCTAGAGATATAACGTCTCTTATGGATATGTTTTCTCTACGCACCATCTTGTTATTTTTCTAATAAAATTTTCTGAAAAAGGGGAATTCAATATGGCTGATTTAAAACGTACTCCATTATTTGAAACCTACAAGCAATACGGGGGTAAGACAATCGATTTTGGCGGCTGGGAACTGCCTGTCCAATTTTCAAGCATTAAGGAAGAACATGAAGCCGTTCGTACAAAAGCAGGTTTATTCGATGTATCTCATATGGGGGAAGTTGAGGTTAAAGGACCTGACAGCTTATCCTATTTGCAAAAAATGATGACGAATGATGTTTCGAAACTGAAGGATGGCGGCGCTCAGTACACAGCGATGTGTTACGAAAACGGCGGTACAGTGGATGATTTGCTTGTTTATAAAATGGAAGATAATCATTATCTACTCGTGGTAAATGCCTCCAATATTGAAAAAGATTATAAGTGGCTTGAAGACCATCTTGAAGGTGATGTTACCCTTAAAAACTTGTCTGAACAAACAGCTCAACTGGCCATTCAGGGACCAATTGCAGAAAAGGTACTACAGAAGTTGGTTAAAGAATCCGACCTAAGTCAAATTGGCTTTTTCAAATTTCAGCAGGAAGTAAAAATTAATGGCAAAACGGCCCTTGTTTCTAGAACTGGTTATACTGGGGAAGATGGGTTCGAAATTTATTGTAAGGCAGACGATGCGGTTGACCTTTGGAATGCTATTTTGGAAGCAGGTAAGGAAGAAGGAGTTCTTCCTTGCGGATTGGGCGCACGTGATACGTTACGCTTTGAGTCCGTTTTACCGCTTTACGGTCAAGAACTTTCTCCTGAAATCTCACCACTAGAAGCAGGAATTGGTTTCGCTGTAAAGTTAAATAAGGAAGCAGATTTTATTGGTAAAGAGGCATTAAAAGAACAAAAAGAAACTGGTCTTCCTAGAAAAACAGTTGGGATTGAAATGATTGACCGTGGTATTCCACGTCATGGGTATTCCGTTTATAAAGGGGAAGAGCTCATTGGTGAGGTTACTACAGGTACGCAGTCCCCAACATTAAAGAAAAATATCGGGCTTGCACTTATTCCAACACAATATGCCGAATTAGATGGTGAAGTTGAGGTTGAAATTCGCGGAAAACGTTTAAAAGCAAAAGTAATTCCAACACCTTTTTATAAAAAAGAAAAGAAATAATGGAAGGGAGTTAGGTTTATGAAACATCGCTATTTACCTATGACTGAAGAAGATAAGAGAGTAATGCTTGAAACCATTGGCGTTTCCTCCGTTGATGAACTTTTTAGCGATATCCCGGAGCAAGTACGTTTTAAAGGTGAATACAACATTAAAGCTGCTAAATCAGAGCCTGCTTTAATGAAAGAACTACTTAAAATGGCAGATCGTAATGCAGACTTGAAAAGAAATGTTTCTTTCTTAGGAGCAGGCGTTTATGACCATTATATGCCTGTTATTGTCGACCATGTTATCTCACGTTCAGAATTCTATACAGCCTATACACCATATCAGCCTGAAATTTCTCAAGGGGAGCTTCAAGCAATTTTTGAATTTCAAACAATGATTTGCGAATTAACGGGAATGGACGTTGCCAACTCTTCGATGTATGATGGCGGAACAGCATTAGCTGAAGCAGCAATGCTTAGTGCCGGTCATACAAAACGAAAAGTAATTTTAGTTTCAAATGCGGTTCATCCGGAATATCGTGACGTTCTTAAAACCTATGCAAAGGGTCAGAACTTAAGCGTAGTTGAAGTACCAGTAATAGACGGTCTAACAGATTTAAATGAATTAAAAGGCTTAGTAAATGCCGATGTTGCTGCAGTTATTGTTCAATATCCAAACTTTTTTGGCAGAATCGAACCATTAAAAGAACTAGAAGAAATCATTCACGCCAATAAATCAATGTTTGTCGTATCAAGCAATCCACTATCTCTTGGAGTATTAACACCTCCAGGCAAATTTGGTGCTGATATTGTCATTGGGGATGCACAGCCTTTTGGTATTCCATCCGCATTTGGCGGTCCGCACTGTGGATACTTTGCTGTTACTGAAAAACTAATGAGAAAAGTTCCGGGTCGCCTTGTCGGACAGACAACAGATGACGAAGGACGCCGTGGTTTTGTTTTAACCCTGCAGGCACGCGAACAACATATTCGCCGTGAAAAAGCGACTTCAAATATTTGTTCTAACCAAGCTTTAAACGCACTTGCAGCTTCCGTTGCTATGACCGCTCTTGGCAAAAAAGGTGTTCGTGAAATGGCAGCAAACAATATGCAAAAGACTCAATATGCTAAAAATGCCTTTAAAGCGGCAGGCTTTGAAATTGTCAATGATGGTTTTTCATTTAATGAATTTGTAATTAAATTGAATCACCCGGTAAAAGAAATAAATAAACAGCTTTTACAAAAGGGAATCATTGGCGGTTATGATTTAGGTCGTGATTATTCAGAACTTACCAATCATATGCTGATTGCTGTGACTGAACAAAGAACGAAGGAAGAAATCGATACTTTTGTAAAAGAATTGGGGGATTTGCATGCATAATCAAGATCAGGCGCTCATTTTTGAACTTAGTACACCTGGCCGAGTCGGATACAGCCTCCCAGAGATGGATGTTCCGGAATTAGAATTAAATGACCTTCTTCCTGAAGGATATTTACGCGCAGATGAGCCTGAGCTTCCTGAAGTTTCTGAGCTTGATATCATGCGTCATTATACAGCACTTTCAAAACGAAACCATGGCCTTGATTCAGGATTTTATCCATTAGGATCATGTACGATGAAATATAATCCAAAAATTAATGAAAATGTTGCCCGCTATAATGGCTTTGCTCATATTCACCCCCTTCAGGATGAAGACTCTGTACAGGGTGCATTGGAATTAATGTACGACCTTCAGGAGCATTTAATCGAAATTACAGGGATGGATGAAGTAACCCTGCAATCGGCTGCAGGTGCCCACGGGGAGTGGACCGGGTTAATGTTAATCCGTGCTTTCCACGAGGCTAATGGTGATTTCAACCGGACAAAGGTTATTGTTCCGGATTCAGCCCATGGTACAAATCCTGCGTCTGCAACGATTGCTGGCTTTGAAACCGTTACAGTTAAGTCTAATGAAAACGGTCTTGTTGACCTTGAGGATTTAAGAAGAGTGGTTGGCGAAGATACAGCAGCATTAATGTTGACGAACCCAAATACACTCGGCCTTTTCGAAGAAAATATTGTAGAACTAGCTGAAATTGTTCATGATGCAGGCGGAAAGCTTTATTATGATGGAGCAAACCTTAACGCTGTTCTTTCAAAAGCAAGACCGGGGGACATGGGATTTGACGTTGTTCACTTAAATCTTCATAAAACCTTTACTGGCCCACATGGCGGCGGCGGACCTGGTTCAGGTCCTGTCGGTGTAAAAGCTGACTTAATTCCATTCCTGCCAAAGCCAGTTGTCGCAAAACGCGGGGAAGACTATGTGCTTGATTATGATCGTCCACTCTCAATTGGACGCGTGAAGCCATTCTACGGAAACTTTGGTATTAATGTCCGTGCTTACACATATATCCGTTCAATGGGTCCTGACGGCTTAAAAGCTGTTACTGAAAACGCAGTTTTAAACGCAAACTATATGATGAGAAGACTTGCAGATCATTATGAGCTTCCATTTGATAAGCATTGTAAGCATGAATTTGTATTAAGCGGGAGACGCCAGAAGAAGTTGGGTGTCCGTACATTAGATGTTGCAAAACGTCTGCTTGATTTCGGATATCATCCACCAACCATTTACTTCCCATTAATTGTGGAAGAATGCTTGATGATCGAGCCGACTGAAACCGAAGCAAAAGAAACCCTAGACGCTTTCTGTGATGTGATGATTCAAATTGCCAAGGAAGCAGAGGAAAATCCTGAAATCGTCCAAGAGGCGCCACATACAACCATCGTTGGACGTATGGACGAAACAAAAGCAGCACGTAAACCTGTGTTAAGATATAAGAAGAATTAATTGATCTTTCGGTGGGTGGATTCTATTAAGGAATTCACCCTCATCTTTTTATAGAAGTAAAGTAATTATTCCCAAGTGCTAGGGAAGTCAAGACTCTAGGAACCACTAGTGGCTCCTAGAGCCCGTAATTGGGTTGAAATCAGTGTAGTAAGAACGATCAAGGGGTTATAGTGCCCGTAAGCGGGGAAAAAGGAAGAGAGCAGGAACAATCAAGTGGTTATAGTGCCCGTGAACGAGGAAAAAGCAGGAGAGCGGGAACGATCAAGGGGTCATAGTGCCCGTGAACGAGGAAAAAGCAAGAGAGCGGGAACTATCAAGGGGTCATAGTGCCCGTGAACGAGAAAAAAGCATGAATGCAGGACCTATCCAGGTCTTATAGTGCCCGTAAGCGGAGAAAAAGCAAGAGAGCGGGAACTATCAAGGGGTCATAGTGCCCGTGAACAAGGAAAAAGCAAGAGAGCGGGAACAATCAAGTGGTTATAGTGCCCGTGAACGAGGAAAAAGCAGGAGAGCGGGAACAATCAAGGGGTCATAGTGCCCGTGAACGAGGAAAAAGCAAGAGAGCGGGAACAATCAAGGGGTCATAGTGCCCGTGAACAAGGAAAAAGCAAGAGAGCGGGAACAATCAAGTGGTTATAGTGCCCGTGAATGAGGAAAAAGCAGGAGAGCGGGAACAATCAAGGGGGCATAGTGCCCGTGAACAAGAAAAAAGCATGAATGCAGGACCTATCCAGGTCTCATAGTGCCCGTAAGCGGGGAAAAAGCAAGAGAGCGGGAACAATCAAGGGGTCATAGTGCCCGTTAACGAGAAAAAAGCATGAATGCAGGACCTATCCAGGGGCCAATAGTGCCCGTAAGTGAAGAATAGTGATGGGACAGGGAATATAAAAAGACCACCGTTTCAGCGAACAATGGTCTCTTTGAAAAATCCTCATTATTTTGCTTTTACCTTACCTGTCCATTTTTTAAAGCCGCCTTGAAGCTGGGTTAAGTCTTTGTATCCTTTACGATATAAAAACTGTGCTGCCCGGCCGCTGCGCATTCCGCTTTGGCAATATAGGTATACAGGCATATCTGGGCGGATTTCTTTCATTCGCATTCTAATTTGAGACATTGGAATATTTCGAGCCCCTAAGATATGACCGGCATCAAATTCATTCGGTTCGCGCACATCAATCAACTGCGCTTTGCGATAGCCCCCACGGAATTCTTCTTCAGAGACGGTTTTGACAATCTTTTTCTGATAAAGGTAATTGAATACAGCGTAGATTGCAACCGCGACGATAATGATTAATAGACTAATAAGTGAATTCAATTAAAATGCTCCTTTCAAGCTTGCTGCACTAATTTTATTATATAAGTCAACCTCTACTGCAGTAAAGATACATTAGGAAAAATCTTTTTTTGCCCGCAAAAATTATTATAGCAGAAATATTTCATTTTGAATTCATATCAGATTTTGGTAGACTAAGAATCGCCAAAGTAAATTATTATTCATAAAAATGAGGTCTTGAAAATGGAAAAAGAAGTATGGCGTTTTATTGATTCAGGGAATGGCTCTCCATCATTCAATATGGCTCTTGATGAAGCCTTACTTGATTGGCACAGTGAAGGGAAAATTCCCCCTGTCATTCGTTTTTATGGTTGGAATCCGGCAACACTTTCTGTTGGTTACTTTCAAAAGGTAGATAAAGAAATTGATATGGAGGCAGTAAAAAAACATCAACTAGGTTTTGTCAGAAGACCTACTGGCGGACGTGGTGTTCTTCATGAACATGAACTTACATATAGTGTTATTGTTTCTGAAGACCATCCTGAAATGCCCCAATCGGTAACAGAGGCTTACCGGGTCATCTCTGAGGGGATTTTGAAGGGATTTCATCATTTAGGTTTAGAAGCCTATTTTGCTGTTCCAAAGACAGCAGAGGAGAGGGATGCATTAAAAAACCCCCGTTCTGCAGTTTGTTTCGATGCTCCTAGCTGGTATGAGCTGGTTGTTGAAGGGCGTAAAGTGGCAGGCAGTGCCCAGACAAGGCAAAAGGGCGTTATTTTACAGCATGGTTCGATTTTATTGGATTTAGAGGAAGATAAGTTATTTAGCTTATTTAAATATCCAAGTGAAAGAGTAAAGGAACGGATGCAAAAGGCATTCAAGAATAAAGCCGTTGCCATCAATGATATTAGCAAGCGAAGAATTACCTTAGAGGAAGCAAAAGAGGCATTTTATAAAGGGTTTGCAGAAGGACTCAATATTGATCTTGAGCCTTATCAATTAACTGAAGAAGAGCTCGCATACGTTCAAAAGTTAGCAAAAGAGCGCTATGAAAGTGATGAATGGAATTTTAAGAGATAACCGATTAAAAGGCGGCGGAATGTCGCTTTTTCTTTTTTTGAATAAAATACGAGGGGTATATTTAAGAGCAAACTGCGAAATTTGTTAAAATTACTCGTTTTACCTCGAAAACCAAATGAAAACTTTAATTTGCTTTAAAATCTATTTTTTTTTAAGTTTGACAAAATAAATATTTTTTGCGTCATTTACAATATGTAGTGGTGTCGAAATTATTACGAACACTATATGTTGATTTTTTGTGTGCCGATATGGTACCTTAAATGTATTAAAGCAACTAGGTCTAGCATGAAACTACTAGAACTAGCACAATAGATTGATTTTATTATTTGAAGGAGTTGTTCTCATGTCGGTTGTGTTTAGACAAAAAATGAATATTGATTTCGAGAGGTTGAATGAGGAGATCCACTTATTTCCCCAGGTACACCCAGTTACCCCTGATATGAAAATAACTCACAAGGGTGTTTCACGCTTGGTCATGCTGGACCGGTACACCTTTAAAGACACTGAAAAAATTACCCTCAAAAATGGTGACTTTGTCGTTCTTACAATCAAAGAGGATCCAAAATTTCCAGCACGTGGTCTTGGATACATCACAGACATAGACTGGGAGAATAAAAAGGCTAAAGTTTTAGTGGAAGAGGAATTCAGAGGAGTATTAGATGATCCGGAAGAAGCGAGCACAGGTATTATTTCTCGCTCACTTGATGTTATTGAGAAACCTTTAGAAATTTTTTATGAGCAAATTGCGAAACGTAATGCCACAGGACTTGCTTCCGTTGAAACGACAGAGGAAAAGCGGAGAGAGTGGTTTGAAAGGTTTTATAATGAGCTCGTAAATATGAATTTTATTCCTGCGGGGCGTGTTCTTTATGGAGCTGGGGCGAATACGGATGTAACGTTTTTTAACTGTTACGTGATGCCTTTTGTAGCTGATTCTCGTGAAGGGATTTCGGATCACCGAAAGCAGGTAATGGAAATCATGAGCCGCGGAGGCGGTGTTGGAACGAATGGTTCAACACTTAGACCACGTAATACATTGGCAAGAGGCGTAAACGGTAAATCATCAGGTTCTGTATCTTGGTTGGATGATATTGCGAAATTAACGCATCTGGTGGAACAAGGCGGCTCGCGCAGGGGTGCCCAGATGATCATGCTGGCTGACTGGCATCCAGATATAATTGAATTCATTATTTCAAAAATGCAAAATCCAAGAATTCTGCGATTTTTAATTGAAAATACAAAAGATGAAACAATCAAAAAGCATGCGAAAGATAAGTTAAAGTTTATGCCATTAACACTTCAAGAAACTGCTATGTACCAAGGAATTGTAAATTATAAAAACATCCCTGGAATGGGTGGATTTAGCGAAGGAATTATCGCTGATGCGGAAGAAAAGTTAGAAGTCGGAGGTACTTTTGCAGTCCATAATTCAGAATTCTTAACAGGTGCAAATATTTCTGTTTGTTTAACAAAAGAATTTATGGAAGCTGTTGAAAATGATAGTGACTATGAACTTCGTTTCCCATATGTTGAGCACTATAATGAAGAAGAAATGAAGGTTTACAATGAAGAATGGCATAAAGTTGGAGACGTTCGTGATTGGGAAAAACTTGGCTATAAAATACGGACCTACAAAAAGATTAAGGCAAAAGAACTTTGGAACTTAATTAACATTTGTGCAACCTATTCAGCAGAGCCAGGAATTTTCTTTATTGACAATGCCAACGATATGACAAATGCAAAGGCATATGGACAGAAAGTAGTTGCAACAAATCCGTGTGGTAAAGTGGCTTAGTTTGCCTCACGTTAAAAACTGCGGAATAAAGCGGGGACTCTGAGATTGAGAATCCGAACCGAAGGCTGGATGTAAAGGTTCAGTCAGGGGCAACGCATAGATGGTGAACCTCGAAAGAGAATATAACCCATCCACGAGGCCGCAGCATTACATTTTGTAATGAAAAGATATGCTGAACTTACGGGAAGTCAACCGTAAGAACTATCGGATAAAAAGCCGATAGGATAACAAACTGGAACAACCACTTGCACCGTTTTCCGTATGTAACCTTGCCGCTGTGAATCTTGCAGAAATGGCAAATAAGCAAACAAAAACGGTTGATTTTGAAAAACTTAAGAAAACAGTTGCAGTCGGAGTAAGGATGCAAGACAACGTTATAAATGCGACTCCTTACTTCTTAGAAGAAAACAAAAAGCAAGCACTCGGAGAACGCCGCGTTGGTTTAGGTGTAATGGGCTTACACGATTTACTTATCTATTGTGAAACCGAGTATGGCTCCGAAAAAGGAAACCAACTTGTAGATGAAGTTTTTGAAACAATTGCTACAACAGCTTACAGAACATCTGTAGAACTGGCGAAAGAGAAGGGAAGCTTCCCATTCTTAACAGGTGAAACACATGAAGCAACAAATCGTTTAAGACAGGCATTTATCGAAACAGGTTACATGGAAAAAATGCCGGAAGATATTCGCCAGTCTATTTTAAAGAACGGAATTAGAAATTCACATTTACTAACTGTCGCTCCTACGGGATCCACCGGTACCATGGTTGGGGTTTCTACAGGATTAGAACCTTACTTCTCTTTCTCTTACTTCAGAAGTGGACGCCTTGGTAAATTTATTGAAGTAAATGCTGATATCGTTCAAGAATATCTTGAACAGAATCCAGAAGCGGACAAGAACAATCTTCCAAATTGGTTCGTAACAGCGATGGAACTGGCACCGGAAGCACATGCAGATGTTCAATGTGTCATCCAACGCTGGATTGATAGCTCAATCAGTAAAACAGTCAACGCACCTAAGGGCTATAGTGTTGAACAGGTAGAAAAGGTTTATGAGCGTCTATACCGTGGTGGTGCCAAAGGTGGTACTGTTTACGTGGATGGTTCACGTGATTCTCAAGTGCTAACACTTAAAGCCGAAGAAAACACAGAAGAACAATTATCCATGTTTGAAGATAAACCAAAGCAGCATGTTGTACTAGTCGATACCATAACTGACCTTCGTTCAACAGATGTAACAATTGGATCTGAAGTAGGCAACACATGCCCGGTTTGCCGCAAAGGAAAAGTAAAAGAAATCGGCGGCTGTAACACCTGTACAAACTGCGGTGCACAATTGAAATGTGGTTTATAAAATTATCCAAATAGGTTGCCTCAATTTTGAGGCAGCCCTCTTCTATTTTTTAGTCGAAAAAATGAATCAAATCACATAAAAAATGACAAAACCTCCTATATTTATAACAAACTAGACAGCTTTCTTAGTGAAATTTTTACAAGAAAAGTCGAAAATTGTAATATAACTGTAATCTACCTGTGATGTAAACGTTATCTTTATTTTATATAGTAAAAGTAACAAAATACCTCACAGGGGGATCAAACAAGATGTTGAAAAAACTTATCGCAGTTCTCGTCTTTGCAATTACAATAAGTTCATTGTTTACACCTATGGAGGATAAAGCAGAAGCGGCATACTATCATAAGAAAGCGATTTCAGTAGCAAAAGCAAATCTTGGTGTTCCATATAGATGGGGCGGCATGAGCTCTAGAGGTTTCGATTGCTCAGGACTTGTAAGTTACTCTTATCGTAAAGCAGGAAAGAATTTACCACATTCAGCAGCGCAAATGTTTTACACAAAAGGAAAACGTGTTAAATCAACTCTAAGAGTTGGAGATTTAATGTTTTTTGGTCCAAATAAAGCAAGCCGTCCAACCCATGTTGCCATCTACATTGGCAGCGGAAAAATGATTCAGTCCGTCACATCAAATGGTGTTTCCATTACCTATACAACCAATAGCTACTGGAAGCCAAGATTTATTGGGGCAAAACGTATATAAATATAAAAAGAAACATCGGGGACGCCACGATGTTTCTTTTAATTTTGCGGCCATTTCATTGCTACGACTATCCCTACACAAATTTTCTCCCTGTCCACCGTACTATTTTTTTAACATCGCGCTTAAAGATGTAACAGTGAGTATATCAACTTTGGGAGTGGCTGCCATGAAAATAGACGGCGTTTTTTCTGGAGGGGGTATTAAAGGATTTGCACTAATTGGTGCATGTGAAGAAATTGAAAACCAAGGATTTCAATTTGAACGGGTAGCCGGAACAAGTGCAGGCTCAATTGTGGCTGCATTACTTGCTGCTGGATACTCAAGTAAAGAAATTTATCAATTGCTCGAAGAGTTAGATATTACAACGATGCTGGATGCAAGAAAAACCTTACTTCCTTTTTCATTGGCGAAATGGCTGTTTGTCTATTTCAAACTTGGACTATATAAAGGAAATGCATTTGAAAAATGGATGACAGAAAAATTAGAGGCAAAAGGAATAAGGACATTCTCAGATCTTCCTCCAAAAAAACTTAGAGTGGTTGCCTCAGATCTTTCAAATGGCCGGTTAATTGTCCTGCCAGATGACTTGGAGAAATACGGCATTACACCAGGTTCCTTTTCTATAGCAAAAGCAATTAGAATGAGCTGCAGCATTCCCTACTTTTTCGAACCTGTAAAAATGCGTTCCATTGAGGGTATAGACGTCATAGTAGATGGTGGAGTCCTAAGCAACTTTCCAATGTGGTTGTTTGATACAGATGACGGTAAGATTAAGAGGCCTGTAATCGGAATCAAACTAAGCACAAGCGAATATGAACACCAAAAACATAAAATCCAAAATGGTATCCAGCTATTTGGCGCATTATTTGAAACAATGAAGGATGCCCATGATGCTCGGTATATATCCAAAAAGCATGCAAGGAATATTATTTTTATCCCAGCGGAGGGGGTAAACTTAATTGAATTTGGCTTAACCGATGAAAAAAAGCAAAAAATAGTTGAGATCGGGAGAGCACATGCAGAAAAATTTTTAAAAGCATGGGCATATTAGGCAAAAAAAAAGAGCGTTAAAGTGACGCTCGATTTTTCTTTTTGCCTTTTTTTCCGTCAATGACGGTTAAGTGAGCAGGAGATTTCTTTTTGATTCGATTGCTTTTCTTTAAAGATGAGAGGGTCCCAAGAGAAGAACTCTTAATTACTGAGTCCTTCCCTTTATGCTGCAAGCGTTTTTTTGACTTTTTCGCTGCCTTAAGAAATGCCCGCTGCTCTTTTTTCTGAGGGCTCGAATTTGAAAACCTTCGAACAAGGAAAAAGATAACGAGACCAACCAATGCAATGACAAGTATATTCTGAAGAAAAGCAGAAGGATTATTAGTAAATGTTGCAAAAATCCCCAATAAAGCAAGAAGTATTAGCCCGCCAACAATGATAACGGGTGTCCGATTTTTCAAGAAAGCCACCTCCCTATGAGCATCTTAAGCATTTTTTTTATCTTTTAAACACGGAAAAGGCAAAGATTAGACAATTTCCTCTATCTCTACTTGCTTCTCTGTTGCCTCTTCCATACTTAACAGTTCCTTAAAGGACAAAATCGCCACTTCCACCTGGTCATTATCTGGTTCTTTTGTTGTTAACAATTGAAGCCATAAACCAGGGAGACCTAAATACTTTAATACAGGAATATCTCTAAGCTTATTGGTAAGCTGTAAGACTTCAAAAGCAATTCCAAGCACAACAGGAATTAATGCCAGCCGATCAACAATGCGTAACCATAAAGGCGAAGTTGGGACAAGCATATAAACAAATACCCCAACAATAACCGTAAACAAGATAAAACTGCTGCCACAGCGGTAATGAAGCCGGGAATGTGCTTGAACATTTTCCACCGTTAGTTCCGCTCCGGATTCGAAGGTATTGATTACTTTATGCTCAGCACCATGATATTGAAACACCCTTTTAATCAAAGGTGTAAGGGAAACAAAATAAATATAGCAAAGTAATAAGATTAGCTTAAAAAAGCCTTCAACAAGCACTTGTGCAAAATCGGATGGAAAAATGGTTCTAGTTAATTCGGCTAGGAAGACAGGGATTAACGTAAAAGCAAATTTCCCAAACAAAAAGGAAATAACACCAATTACAGCAACACCCAGGTACATACTAAGCTTCGAACCTTCTTTTTCTTTTATTGTATGATCATCTTTAGGGTCCACATCATATCTTTCGGTTGAAAAATTTAAATGCTTGGAACCATTTGCACTAGCTTCAATGATCGCAATGATTCCACGGAGAAATGGAATCTTTTTCAGATTTGCCAATTGAGGGTTTACCTTCCTGGGTAAACGGAAATATTCAACAGAATGGTCCTTTCTGCGAATGGCGGTAACATAATGATGCTTTCCGCCGAACATAACGCCTTCGACAACCGCCTGGCCGCCGTAAACTGGTTTTTGAGTTTTAGACATGTACATTACACCAACCTTAACAAAGTTGCACATTAGCAGAAAGTAAATCTGTATGTACTTAAATTTATTCTACTAGAAAAAAGAAAAAACCTCTATGAATGTAATAATTTTTCCATTTAAATTAAAAAAATTTTTATATGCAAGGGAATGAAATCCGAAGGACATAATAAAAATTAAGAACATTATGGGAGCATACTCAAAAAAACTCAGTATATCCATTGGATAAAAGATAAAAGGAGGTCTATTCCATGGAAAACGATCGCAAGGAAAAAACGTATCCAAAACCAATGTCCTTCCCAATGATGGTTTTTTGGACAGGGCTAATTGGGGGACTTTTTTGGAGTACAATCGGCTGGTTAGCTTACTATTTTAATTTTACGGAGATTCGCCCAAATATCCTTCTAGAGCCATGGGCCCTTGGCAGTTGGAAGTACGGTTGGATTGGAACGCTAATCTCCATACTATTACTTGGATGCATTTCCGTTGTGGTTGCATTTATTTATTATGCTGCATTAAGAAAGTTTACTGGCTTTTGGTTTGGACTAGGTTATGGGATTGTCTTATTTTTATTGGTATTCTTTGTATTAAACCCACTTTTTCCGAGTATGGATCCTATTGTGGACTTAAACAGAGATACCTTGATTTCTTCAGTTTGTTTATATATGGTATATGGAATTTTCATAGGATATTCCATTAATTATGAGTACCAAAATACCGAAATGAAGCGTAAAGAGACAGCCAGTTAATCATCATGATTAGGCGGATTTAATCAATTATGATAAAATAATTTTGTTGTGCAAAACCAAGTACATAGTTCTAAAACTGCCTTTTAAAAGGAGAGTAGAAACCCATGGTGAAATTAGAGAAATTAAGAGAAATTTTTGCGGCAAACGGGATTGATGGAATATTAATTACAAGCTCCTACAACCGCCGATATGTTTCAAACTTTACCGGAACTGCAGGTGTCGTTTTAATTAGTTCTGAAAAAGCATTATTTATAACTGATTTTCGCTATATTGAGCAGGCTTCAAAGCAATGTCAAGGATTCGAAATTATTAAATTTTCAACTACGATTCCAGAGGAAGTGGCGAAACAGGTCAAACAGCTTGGAATCAACAAGCTTGGTTTTGAAGCGGACTATTTAACTTTTTCTGAATTTAAATCCTATGAGAAAGAAATTGAAGGGGAGCTGCTGCCGGTTTCAGGAGTTATTGAAAAATTACGCTTGATTAAGACGGATGCAGAGATTAAGATATTAAAGGAAGCAGCAGATATTGCTGATGCTGCGTTTAAACATATTTTAGATTTTATTCGCCCCGGGAAGACTGAGCTTGAGGTAGCGAATGAATTAGAGTTCTTTATGAGAAGGGCTGGAGCGACATCTTCTTCATTTGATACAATTGTAGCTTCAGGGCAGCGCTCTGCACTTCCACATGGTGTAGCAAGTGATAAAGTAATTGAAACGGGGGATTTTGTTACCCTTGATTATGGTGCATATTATAAAGGCTATGTATCCGATATCACAAGGACAGTAGCAGTGGGACAGCCGGATGAAAAGCTTAAGAATATTTATGAGATTGTTCTGGATGCGCAGCTCAGAGGAATGGAAGGCATTAAACCTGGGATGACAGGTAAAGAAGCTGATGCGATAACAAGAGACTACATAACTGAAAAAGGATTCGGTGAATATTTTGGACATTCAACTGGCCATGGAATTGGTCTTGAAGTTCATGAAGGTCCTGCTCTTTCATTTCGTTCTGACCTTGTTTTAGAACCAGGAATGGTGGTTACATGTGAACCGGGAATTTATATTCCAGGGCTTGGCGGCGTCCGAATCGAAGATGACACATTGGTCACGAAGACTGGTAATGAAGCTCTGACTCACTCAACAAAAGATCTAATTATTTTGTAATGTATATAGGAGGATTTATTGCATGATTTCTGTTAACGATTTTAAAACAGGCTTAACGATTGAAGTGGATGGCGGTATTTGGCGCGTCATTGACTTCCAACACGTAAAACCAGGTAAGGGTGCAGCTTTTGTTCGTTCCAAGCTGCGTAATCTTCGTAACGGAGCTATACAAGAAAAAACGTTCCGTGCCGGTGAGAAGGTTGAAAAAGCCCAAATTGATAACCGCAAGATGCAGTATCTTTATGCAAGCGGAGATCAACATATATTTATGGATATGGAATCTTACGAGCAAGTTGAGCTTCCTGCAACTAGCATCGAGTATGAATTAAAGTTCTTGAAAGAAAATATGGAAGTTCATATTATGATGTTTAATTATGAAACTCTTGGGGTTGAATTGCCAAACACAGTTGAACTTGAAGTGACTGATACGGAGCCTGGAATTAAGGGTGATACGGCGTCGGGCGGTACAAAACCAGCAACACTTGAAACTGGTTTAATTGTTCAAGTTCCATTCTTTGTAAACCAAGGTGACAAGCTTATCATCAATACTACAGAAGCTTCTTACGTATCAAGAGCTTAAGAAATTTATAGAAGGCCTTAGACGGTATATAGCGTCTAAGGCCTTTTTGTTTTTTCTTTAGATTTCTTCTATATATGAAAATTTTGTGAAATCTTGCAAAGAAAGTTTTGAACAATTTATTAAACTAATCCTCCCTTACTAGTGTGTACTTCGTTGGAAGAATAAAATGAAGTTGTGTAACCAGTTCCTATATAGAGATATTAATTTGCCTTTTAAGATTAGGGGGAGTCTAATGGATAAAATAAAAATTCTTTTAGCTGATGATCATCATGTGTTTATTCGTGGCATGGAAAGTATTCTCTCAGAAGATCCATCTCTACAAATTGTTGGAAAGGCGTATAACGGAAAAGAAACATATGAAATAGCTAGAGAAAAAAAACCTGATGTAATTTTATTAGCTATGAATTTGCCCGTTATCGATGGGCTTCAAGCATTGAAAATGATTGTAACCGAATTGAAAGAAGTAAAAGTTTTAATGCTAACGATGAATGACCAGGAAGAGTTATTAGTTGAGGCACTTAAATCTGGAGCTAAAGGATATTTATTAAAGGATTTACTTCCTAATGAATTACTGACATTTGTACATATGGTTTTTAGGGGGGAAAACGTCATTACTGGGCAAATGGCGGGAAAAATCATTGAAAACCTGTCAGGGGAGCAAAAATACAGCCGAAGGCAAGTGGGATTATTCTTTACCAAAAAAGACCTTTTGACAAAGCGTGAGAAAGAAATATTAGTCCATGTTATGAAAGGTTTGACGAATCGCGAAATTGGCCTAGCATTACTTATTTCCGAAAATACAGTTAAAAATCATTTAAGAAATATTATGGAAAAGCTTCACATGAATAATCGTGTCCAGGCAGCGGCCTTTGCATTCCAGGAAGGCTGGCTGCAAAAAGGGTCATGACCAGCTGAACAGAATCACTATAAAAACGATTAAAACCATAAAACTTCACTAAATAGTAAGAATTAAGGGCCGTTTGCAAAAAAATGTTTTGTTAAAATGAACATGAAATTAGGATTAGGAAGGAGGAAATTGAAAATGAAGCGAATTGGCTCATTATTTTTGATAAGTATAATAATTGTATTTATTGCTGTCGGATGCAGTTCGAATCAAGCCAACACAAAATTTGATAAAAAAAATGCTCCTTTACCGGATTACGTTTTAAACTCAACTGCAAAAATAAAAGAAACCTATGTAATGGCCTCGAACTATCCAAAGGTATTGGCACAGGTCCCGTGTTTTTGCGGCTGTGGTACGGATGGGCATGATAGTAATTTAAGTTGTTATATTGATAAATTTGATTCGAATATGAAAGTAGAACAATGGGATTCGATGAGTATATCGTGAGACATTTGTATCAATATCGCCCGGGAGGCGGTACAAATGCATCTGGATGGTAAAAATCCAAAAGAAATTTATCGATTAATAAATGAAAAATATAAAGAATATGGGGATCCAACACCAACACCTGAACCAAAGTAGGGATAGCCTTTGAAGAAATTATTCGTTGGATTTTTTGCTTTGATTTTAATTGCTGCTGCTTTCCTTGGAAAGGGCTTTATTCCCGTTCAGAAGGACTCCAAAGCGATAGCAGCAGGTGAAAAAATTTATCGTCAACATTGTCTTGCCTGTCACGGACAAACTGGAAAGGGTGAAGGCACAAAGGTCGGGACAGCACTTAATAATCGGCAATTCTTAAGTACGGTGACAAATCGTGATCTATATGAGTATGTGAAATCTGGCAGAAATGGGACAGATATGCCAGCCTACGGAACAATATTGTCCGAAAAAGATATAAACCAACTCGTTACCTTTATCCGAAGTTGGCAAACCAACAGAATTAAATTTGCTGTGCCAAAAACGATCTCTGGAAATATCGAGAGTGGAGAGAAACAATATAATCTGTATTGTCTTAATTGTCATGGAGAGGCAGGCGCGGGAAAATTAAAAATGGGGACAGCTCTTGCAAATCCACAATATTTAAAATTCACTTCCAATAAGCAAATTTGGATTAGTACAGCTTATGGCCGTGAAGGCACTAGGATGGGTCCATCCTTAAAAGGACTCGCAGGGGTAAGACAATTAAAAGAGAAAGATATCACCGATATTGTTTCCTATATTCGGTCATTAGATATGGAAGAGTAAAGAACCTGAATCAATTGGATTCAGGTTCTTTTTATTCCCTATTCATTACATGTGAATATTTTGTGTTGTTTTTTTGTCAAAAACAGGGCGATTTTCCTCCTTTAACAAAATGTTCAAGAGTGAATCAACCATCGGGAACTAATACGGATTATATTTATTCCGAAGAGGGCTATGGTGGAAAATAGTACTTTCTGGTGATGAGTTTTCCAATTAAGGGGGATCTAAATGCTAAAAAAGAAATGGCTTGTCTTATTCATTTTTGCCTCGTTTTTGTCCAGCTTTTGTTTACAAAATGCAAGTGCGGAAATGGAATTTAAGGCAGAAAAGTTTCCGTTTAAAGAAATGCAAATACAGGTAATGCCGGAATTTGATTACCCGGAGGATTGGCCAAAAGACACTCCATCCTTACTAGTGGGTCAATACGGAACGATTACTAATAAAAGCGGGCAAGATTTTAGCGGTAAAGTTGAAATTCCTGTCCCTGCAAAGGAAAAAAACTTTCAGGCTTATTTAGTGGCAGAATTTCCTGATGTAAATAAGCCGGAGGTTCAGCGGCCATATGATGTTGATCAAGAAAAAGGCATCGTTACCTGGAAACCGAAAAATCCAATAAAAAATAACCAAACATATCGATTCGTCATCGAATATTACACAAATTCAATAAAAGTTGCGGATAAGAAAAGCTTTACATACAAACTAAAAAATAATGCGGAAATTAAGCAGCTTGACGTAATTTTTTATGCACCAATGAAGGCAAAAGAAATTCAAATGAATCCTAAACCACAAAATACAGAAAAAAGTGAGTATGGAGAGGATCTTTTCTACTACCAATACAAAAACGTTAAAATTGGGGATTCAATGAAATATTCGTTCTCTTATAAGAAATCTGGAACTGAATCAACAATGGCTGCCATTAATAAACAGCAAGCCCCAAATGATGAAAACCATAAAGAGGTAAGCGGTTCTACTTCAACCGATCAAGTGCTCAATAACAGTACAAGCACCGAGAGTCCAAATCCAAAACCGATTATCGGGGTTGGCGGTGCTACTATAATCGGATTAGCAATTATCATTGCAGGTGCTCTTGTATATATGGGATTCAAAGGTAGACCGCAAAGAGAAGCAAAGGGAGCCATTAAAAATAAACAGCAACAATCGAAACAAACCATAAAAAAAGATAGTAAGTCTGCAAATGTAGAACAAAAAAAGGAGCTTCGTAAAAAGCTATTGACTGGAAAAATTGATCAAGAGACATACGACGAACAAATGAAAAAATTAATTTGATGGGGTGCTGAGAATGAAGAAAAACACACTCGTATTGCTTGGAGGCTTTGTAATTGCAGGGGCGATTATTTTTCTCTTGATGGCCGCAACGCCGGGGTCAAGCGGGATTGAATTAACGATGAAACAATTACTTGCCACACAGGACCAACATAAAGATGATTTTGTCACCGTCGAAGGCTTATTACAAGAAAAGACCATTCAATGGAATCCCGACAAAATTGAATTGAAGTTTGATTTGAAGGATAACGAAGGTAATACGCTTCATGTCATTCATAACGGACCAAAACCGGATAATTTCTCTCAAGGAGTCATTGTCATTCTCCAAGGGTCACCGACAACAAAGGACCATTTCAAAGCGGAATCGGTAAAAACGAGATGCCCTTCTAAATATGAGGGAAAAGATATGAAAAACTATGATCCTAAAAAACACGCAAAAATGTTAAACAAGCCACCAAAAGAAAACTAAGAGAGAGACATTAGAAGGTGACAAAATGTATTTATTCGCGAATGCCACAATTTATATTGGATTAGCACTTGCCATATACGCTCTTCTCATTATGACACTAGGAATTAGCACAAAGAATCAGCGGTTTATCAATAGTGGTAAGGGGGCAATGGTTGCCCTATTTACCTGCGCAGCTTTTGCCATGATTTCATTACTGTATCTATTAGCAACTTCTCAATTTCAATATGAATATGTAACAGACTATACAAGCAGTGAGCTTCCGATTATTTATAAACTCACGGCTTTATGGGCAGGAAATTCCGGTTCCCTGCTATTATGGACTTTTTTCTTAACATTGTATTCGATCATGATTGGTTTTTCTAAAAAAATGAAAGGGAACCCAATGGTTCCATATATTTCTGCGATTCTATTAGCCAATGCGGTTTTCTTCTTTTTCATCCTTGGCTTTGTAGCAAAACCGTTCGCCGTACTGACAGAAATACCTGCGGAAGGTAAGGGCCTAAATCCAATGCTTCAAAATCCAGGGATGATTATTCATCCTGTGACCCTTTATCTTGGCTATGTTGGATTGGCTGTTCCTTTTGCATTTGCTATGGCTGCCTTAATCCTGAAAAATGTCGATGATTTTTGGATTAAAATGACAAGACGGTGGACGATTATTGCTTGGTTGTTTCTAAGCTTAGGCAATATCTTTGGGGGGCAATGGGCGTATGTTGAACTAGGCTGGGGCGGATACTGGGCATGGGATCCGGTAGAGAACGCTTCGTTTATGCCGTGGTTAACGGCAACCGCTTTTTTACACTCTGTTATGATTCAAGAACGAAAAAATATGTTAAAGGTTTGGAATATCAGCTTAATTATTGTTTCCTATGCATTGACACTATTCGGAACATTCCTGGTCCGAAGTGGAGTTCTTACCTCTGTCCATGCGTTTGCAAACTCAAATCTCGGATTATACTTCCTAATCTTTATGGGGGTAGCCGTCATTGGGGCATTATACGTGCTGATGAGCCGTTATAACCTCCTTAAAAGAAGTGCAGGAGAATTTACATCATTTGTTTCAAAGGAAAGCAGTTTCTTAGTTAACAATCTATTATTAGTTGGAGCAGCTTTCGCCGTGTTCTGGGGAACCATCTTTCCGCTCGTTTCAGAGGCTGTTCGTGGAACGAAGGTAACGGTTGGGCTTCCTTTCTTTAATAAAGTAGAAGCGCCAATTCTTTTATCGATGATGTTTGTGATGGCTGTTTGTCCAATGCTTGCCTGGCAACGTTCTACTGTAAAAAATTTAAAGAAAAACTTTATGATTCCTGCTATCCTTGCAGTGGCTGGTATGGTGTTAATGATTGTGCTCGGTATCCAGAAAGCATGGGCGGTTATCGGCTATGGAGTTATTATTCTATTATTTATTACCCACTATTTAGAGTTTTATCGAGGCGTAAAAGCAAGGAGAAAAATGACGAAGGAAAGTCCATTCGTCGCACTTTACCGTTTAATGATTAAAAATCGCCGCCGCTATGGAGGCTATCTTGTTCACCTTGGGATTGCTTTTATCACAATGGGGATTATAGGTTCGCAAAACTATGATTTGCAGACGATGAAAACGGTTCCTTTAGGCGGCTCTATTGACATTAAAGATTATCGTATCAATTATGAACGGCTGGATCAGAAAAAAGAAGGAATTAATGATATTGTCTACGCGGATGTTACTGTCTTTAAGGATGGGAAAAAGCTTGGCTCCTTTGAACCACAAAAGGTTTTTTACGGTAACTGGGAAGAACCTTCTTCTGAGGTGGCAATTATTTCTTCTTTAAAAGAAGACTTATATATTGTCCTAAGTGCCTGGGAAGATGATGGCAAGGCCACATTTGTCGTTAAAGTTAATCCAATGATGGATTGGTTATGGCTTGGGTCTTTCATGATTGTGATTGGGGCATTGTTTGCTGTATGGAATGGAAAATATCAAAATATTACTCCTAGATACACAGGAGTACGTAAAGAGGTGGCTTAGTATGAAATACAAATATTCTATTGGGCTTATCCTCATAGCATTTATCTTTCAAGCATCCTTCTTTCGTGTAGATGCCAGAACCATCGACTATAAATCAGCTGAATTTAAAGCTGTAGCTTCACAATTTTCCTGCACATGCGGCTGTGGACAGGATCATTTTGAGTGCGATCCAAATACATGCAGTCTTACGAAAGAGTTTAAGAAGGATCTAGTTGGCATGATGAATAAGGGCTGGGACAAGGATAAAATCCGCGATTATTACGTCAATATCTACGGTGAAGAAATCTTAACTGCTCCTGAAAAAAGTGGATTTAGCTTGACTGCCTGGATTCTTCCTTTCGTCGTGTTAGGACTTGCTGCCGCTTCATTATTTTTCGTCATTAGAAAATGGGTGAGGAAAAAGGAAGGGGATGAACCTGTCCTTGAAGCTGAAGCAAATAAGGATGAGGTTGAAGGAGAAATCCTTTCCTCCATGATTGATGAGGAACGTAAAAAGTATCTCTAGGATGTGAACAAAATGCACGATATTTCAATCATATCAATCATTTTTACAGTTGCATTATTACTGGTCTGTTTATTTTTAACCATATCACCACTTTTTAAATTTGATGCTTATTTACCGGGCAGTGCAAAGCAGGAACTGGCTGGGACGAAAGAAGCACTGCTGACAACACTCAATGAATTAGAGTTTGAGTACAAGATGGATAAAATATCGCAAACCGATTATCACCACTTAAAGAAA
Source organism: Neobacillus cucumis (assembly GCF_016107705.1). The sequence goes on along the minus strand of NZ_JAEHGC010000001.1, from coordinate 550,847 downwards.
CAGTACGAGATTCAGATTGCCGTTTTGATGAAAGAAGACGAGCATGTCGATGAACAGAAGATGGATCAAGCGCTAATGGCTGAAATAGAACGAGAAATTGAAGCAACTATGAAAAGCTATAAAAAGAAAAAGGGGGAAGGGAAGTGATTAAGGAGATCACCATTTTCTTCCTTGGGTTGTTGCTGTTTCTTCCCTTAAATGGGATGGCAGCATCCAATTCAAAGATTTCAATTGATATGCATTATCTTGTAGTAAGCCCTGCAGAAGATGGCTCCACGAATATGATGAATATGGTCAATTATTCGAATGAAACTGCCCAGGAATTTAACGGGGATGGAAAAAGTGACGGAGTATTAAAGGTAACCTTACCGGCAGGAGCTACAGACTTAAATTTTTTAGATAGTAAAATAGCAATAAAACAGATGGATACAGGGTTTATTACAAAGGATTCAATCCCGGCTAATCAAACACAGGTTCTTCCCTACAGTTATCGGATGCCAAAGGGGAAGGGAATTACCCTTTCATTTGATTATCCTGTGCAAACGATGCAGGTCCTAGTCCCTGAAGGCATGGGAAGTGTTGAATTTAAGGGTGTGGAAGCAACAGAACAGGGATTCTTTAAATTTGAAAATCAAAACTATTGGGGTTATAGCGTCGAAGGAATTAAAGTGGACCAGTCCTTTACGCTTTTTTATAACAAGGATAAACAGCCTTCCACAGAAGGAACTGCGGCGGCGGTAGAGAAAAATAGCGCTAAAACAACATCCGTTACACGAACGGCACCTGCGTTTCATAATCCTGGACATATTCGCATGTGGGAGCAATCTGCACTAAGGCGCTTTAACCCGCACATCTTTTTAATCGTATTGCTTGCCATGATCATCGCGGGAGTCTCTTATTTTGCCTACTTTAAAAGAAAAGCGAGATTGGAAGAGGAAAGGCTTGGTGCAGATAAGGAAGAAAATGCGTTTAAGCTGTTAATGGCAAAACAAAAGGCTATTTTGGATAAAATTCTTGAGCTCGAAGAAACCTTCGGGGATGGAAGCCTGTCTGAGGATGATTATCAGGCAAAACTCAATGCATATAAACAGCATTTGGTCCAAGTGAAATTGAGTTTACGGAAATATATAGAGTAAGCTTCTAGTTTGGGGGGACTGCAATGATAGAAATACAAAAACTTACTAAGCAAGCGGACAACAAATTAATTTTACGCGGAGTAGACCTCTCTATTAAAAAAGGAGAAACAGTAGCCATTCTTGGACCAAACGGTGCGGGGAAAAGTACCCTGTTAAAGGTGCTTGCTTCCCTAATAAAACCCACTTCGGGAATTCTCAAAGTAAATGGTTTGGAGTTAAAAAAGAACCAAACCGAGATTAAAAAAATATTAGGATACCTGCCCCATTCAAGCTTACTTTATGATCATTACTCACCTTTAGAAAATCTTGTGTTCTATGGAAATGTTTATGGTGTGAAAGAGGTCGAAAAAAAAGCGGTTGAACTGGTAAAAGAGGTAGGATTGTCATTCTTTTTAAATGAACCGGTAAAGAATTTTTCCCGTGGGATGATCCAAAGAATTGCAATTGCCCGAGCGATTATTCATGATCCGGAAATCCTGCTACTCGATGAGCCGCATACTGGATTAGATCAAGGGGCGATAACGATATTAAACAAAGCAATCCTTTCCATGAAAGAAAAAGGGGCAACAACCTTGATGGTTACACATGATTTTAAACAAGCTGCTGAAATTTGTGACCGGATTATCATTGTGAAAAATGGGAAAATTGTCGATGATTTTCGCATCAAGGATCAGGCCCTTAGCATCGTTTCTCAAAAATATGAGCTGCAGGTGGAGGGAGCATCATGAACCTTTTTCGAACAGCGCTCCTGCTAGCAAAGAAAGATTTACTCTCAGAATTAAAAACAAAGCAAATATTAGTAACCCAGATTATTTTTGCCGGGCTTGTCATCGTGGTTTTCAGCTTCGCCTTTGATCCGGCTAATAATACAACCAAGGCTGTTATCCCCGGGATTATTTGGGTGATTATCGTTTTTGCCGGTATCTTAGGCCTTAACCGTTCGTTTATTTCCGAGCAGCGAAATGATACGATTCAGGGTTTATTGGTGGCTCCGATGGAAGCTGCTAGTATTTTTTTAGGAAAATTCATCGCAAATTTCACGATGATTCTGATTGTTGAACTGGTTTCCATCCCGTTTTTATTCTTATTATTTGATTTCAAAATGCTTGGAAGTGTCGGTTATTTTATTCTAGTAATCTTTGTCGGCAGCTTTGGGTTTATTTCTATCGGTACTTTTTTAGCTGCCCTGGCTGCTAATTCCAGAAGCAGCGAAATGCTGTTGCCATTATTATTATTTCCAATTACAAGTCCGATCCTAATTGGGGTTACCCAAGCAACCAGGATTATTTTAACGGATATGAGCAAATTATCAAGTGCGCTTTCATGGACGCAAATGGTCACAGCATACGATATTATTTTCTTCGTGGTTTCGTTTTTATTAATCGATTATGTATTGGAGGTTTAAGAAATGAGTATGAATCTCGAACGGGAAAAGGTCACGCTTCCTTTACCTCAATTGGACGAAGCAAAGGGCTCGAGGTTACCTAAAATATTATTTGGCAGTACGGTTATTGCAATGCTTTTATCCCTTTATTTTATCTTCTTATATGCAGAGGAAGAAAAAACAATGGGTGCGGCACAAAAGATCTTTTATTTTCATGTTAGTTCCGCATGGGTAGCCTTTTTTGCCTTTTTTATCACCTTTTTGTTTAGCATATTGTTTTTGATCAAGCGGAAAAGAATCTTTGATACATATGCCTATGTTTCCGCGGAAATTGGGGTAGTATTTACTCTTATTGTACTAACAACTGGCCCCATTTGGGCAAAATCATCATGGAATACTTGGTGGGTATGGGAGCCCCGTTTAATTACGACGTTAATCCTATTCTTTATATATATTGCATACATCATGATTCGTCATATGGATGGAGTCTGGGATAAAAAGGCAAGGCTGTCTGCTGTATTCGGAATCATTGGCTTTGTTGATGTTCCGATTGTATTCTTTGCAATTCGCTGGTGGCAGACAAAACTTCATCCGATTGTTTTCGGGGAGGGCCCTTCTCAAAAAGGAGAGGGGATTGCCCCAACGATGCTTGTAGCTTTGTTGGTTACGATTGCGACGTTTACCCTTCTTTATTCCTATTTACTTAACAAAGGCGTAACACTCGAAAATATGAAAATTAAAGTAGATCAATATAAAGAAAAATTAAGAGAAAGCATTGAAAATTAGGAGGAATGTAAAATGAATTATGGATTTATGTATGCTGCTTATTCGGTTGCCTGGGTGATTATATTTTCATATTTGTTTGTGATTGACAAGAAACAAAGCAAGCTTAAAAAAGAAATCGAGTTCTTGAAACAGCTGGATAAATAAGAAGCGAATTTGGAGGATATGCGATGAACCAGCGTGTCATCAAATCAGTCGTGTTGATCCTTTTAATTGGAATGTTTGCGTTCTTCGCCTATAGTTTAGTGAGTAAGGCGAAGCATACAGATGTAGGGGATCAAGCTTATAATTTTAAATTGCCAAATTTGGCAGGCAGTAATACAAAGCTTTCTGATTTTCGCGGTCAAGTGGTTGTTTTGAATTACTTTGCAACATGGTGTGCACCATGTAAGGAGGAAGCACCGGAACTAGAAGCTTTTGCAAAAGATTACGGTGATCAATATAAATTGATTATGGTGAACAGAGGCGAAACAATCGACCGGGTTAAGAAGTTTTTGAAAAAATATAATACACCCGCAACCTATGTCTTTGATTACAATGCTAAAATATCAAAATTATATAATGTCACAGGACAGCCTGAAACCTTTGTGATTGACAAAAAAGGTGTGATCCGTGAACACTATAATGGCCCGGTAACCGAAATGCAGCTTTATAATTTTGTTAAAAAGTATGACTAGTAAATGTAAAAAAGTATAAACTTTTCCAAGTTTATACTTTCTTCCTGCGCATAAGTGCAACTACGCCTCTGTATTCGCCCTTAGGGGCTCGCCAATCGGCGAGTTTTCTTTAATATTCGAATTCAGCTGAAATCGTTGCTTTGACTATAAGTTCGCCGGGTTCAAATTGAGTGGAACTAATCCCTTTCACATAGGTCATTTGTGGATTCAAAATAGGAGGTGGGATAGTTCCGCCTTCAATAAGCAAAATGGGAGTTGGATTTAATGTCACCCTTAATGTATTGGCAATGGTTTTTGCTTTTTCAATCGCATTATTTATTGCGAGGGAAAGCGCTTTTTGATAAATCCCATCTTTATTTTTTAATGAAAATTGAACATTTGCTACATAATTAGCCCCGTTTTGAACCGCGGTATCGATTACCCTGCCAATTGATGTTAAATCCTCTAATTTCACTTTAAGTATATAGGTCACTTTATATGCACGAAAAGTTTGTTTCCCTTGCTCAAAATCATATTCGGAATCAATTCTATAATCAAAGGTTTGTAGATTCTTTCGAGGAACCCCTAAGGATAATAGTGATTGAATTAACTTGTTAACCGCCTCTGAATTTTGCTGCTGTGCCTCCATCAATACCTTATTCTCGGTCATGACACCTAAATTTACGTTGGCCATATCAGGCTGCACCGCAAGCTCCCCTTCCCCGGTAACTTTTATGACATGGTTTTTACCTATACGATCCGGTTGTTGGTAACGATACATTTGTTGACTCCCCCCTACAATGTTCTTTTTATAAATACTGTTGCAAAGCAGGAAGTATTCCTTAAGGGGCTCTTACCGTCTATCATTTAGGCTGAAAAAAATAGAAGGAAAGGAAATTTTGAAAGAATTGCCTGATTTGAAAGTCATATTGCGCCTTAAAAGGCATACATTTTAAATAATGAGACAAGCAACAACAAGGAGGATACATTGTGGAAACGATTCTTCACTTTTTACCAAAAAATATTGCAGACCTAATCAGTAAACTCCCTCCTAATCAAAAAGAAGAGCTAGAAGAAATCCGAATTCGCATAAATCGGCCGATTGAAATTACGACGAAAGGAGCTCCCCAGTTCCTATCGTATCGAATTCAGCAGGAGGATGCCTTCCATTTAATGAATAAAATAAGCCACTTTTCCATCTATACCCTTGAGGAAGAACTTAAACGGGGATATATAACCGTTTCTGGAGGGCATCGGATTGGACTTGCTGGAAAGGTCATTCTTGAGGACGGCAGGGTCAAGGCAATTAGGGATATTTCTTCTTTTAATATTCGAATTGCCAGAGAGAAGGTGGGAATTGCTGATCCATTTATTTCCTTTATTTATAAGGATACTTGGATGAATACGATGGTGATTGGGCCCCCGCAAACAGGGAAAACAACCTTGCTGCGTGATTTTGCCCGAATCATTTCCACCGGGGTTTATACAAAAGGTATCCAGGCAAACAAGGTAGGTATTGTGGACGAACGAAGTGAAATAGCTGGGTGTGTTAACGGTGTTCCGCAGTTGACCTTTGGGAATCGTGTGGATGTTTTAGATGCCTGTCCAAAAGCAGAGGGAATGATGATGATGATTCGTTCGATGAGTCCGGATGTTTTAATTGTGGATGAAATTGGCCGAAAGGAAGATGCGGAGGCGATTCAGGAGGCAGTTCATGCAGGAATAAAACTGATGATGACCACGCATGGAACTAGTCTTGAAGAAATAAAAAATAGGCCCTCACTTAAAGGAATACTTGAGCAAAACATCTTTCGCAGATTCATTGTCCTTAGCAGGGATAAAGGACCCGGAACGGTTACACATCTATTGGATGGAGAAGGAAAAGAACTGATTCAAAAAGTGAGAGTGACATAAATGATTAAAATTATTGGTGCCATTTTCATTATTATTGCAACCACTTGGACAGGTTTTGAAGCATCACGAAATTTCAGCGAAAGACCAAGGCAGCTTCGAATGCTGCGTTCTAGTCTGCAATCACTAGAAGCTGAAATTATGTATGGGCACACACCATTGCATGAAGCGGCAAGAAGACTCTCTGATCAGCTCTCAAAACCTTTATCCGGTTTTTTCGAATCCTTTGCAAAGAAGCTTACAGATTCGGAAACAACAGTAAAAGAGGCTTGGGAATCAAGTTTGAAAGAGGTATGGAAATCAACAGCCTTAAAGCAAGGTGAATTTGAGATTATGAAGCAATTTGGGGAAACGCTTGGCAGACACGACCGCTATTCCCAGCAAAAACATATCATGCTGACTCTTTCGCATTTAGAGAGAGAAGAAGCAGATGCGCTTGATAGACAGTCAAAATACGAAAAAATGGTAAAAAGCCTGGGATTCCTGTCAGGATTATTATTAATCATTTTATTATTCTAGGGGGAGCTGCAATGGGGTTAGAAGTGGATATTATTTTTAAAATCGCTGGGGTGGGGATTGTTGTTGCCTTTTTGCATACAGTCCTAGACCAGGTTGGTAAAAAGGAATACGCCCAGTGGGTGACGTTATTTGGTTTTATCTATATTTTATTTCAAGTGGCATCTATCGTGGATGATCTTTTCCAAAAAATAAAATCTGTCTTCTTGTTCCAATAGAAAGGGGGGCTCTGCCATTGAAATCGTAAAAATAGTCGGGTTAGCTCTAGTGGCAACCTTTCTTGCCTTAATCATTAAAGAGCAGAAACCCAATTTTGCCTTTCTCTTAATCGTATTTGTCGGCTGTACCATTTTTTTATTTTTAGTAGACAAGATTTACGAAATTATCCATATGCTTGAGAAGCTGGCTGTAAATGCAAATGTAAATCTGGTTTATGTGGAAACCATTTTGAAAATCATTGGTATTGCTTATATTGCTGAATTTGCTTCGCAAATTACAAAGGATGCAGGCCAAGGAGCACTCGCTTCAAAAATTGAATTAGCAGGGAAAATTTTGATCCTTGCTATGGCCATACCGATTCTAACTGTCATGATTGAAACGATTATAAAACTGATTCCCAGTTAAAGATGCCATTAAATTGAGGTGAAATTCTAAATGAAGCAATGGTGGCAGATTATTCCTATTATTATTCTTCTCGTATTTTTTTTACATGTTCCAAATGTCCAAGCCTCACAGGATCCATCGCAGGATACAAAAGAAACGTCAACACCTCTTGCACCTCAAGAATTGGTAGATTCCCAGTTAAAATCAATGGATTTAACAGAGTTGAAGCAATTTTGGGAAGATATTCAAACCAAATATGACGGATTTCTGCCAGAAAGCCAAAAAGGCAGCCTATATGATTTTATCAAAGGAGAAAAAAAGTTTTCTTTCAAGCAATGGGGACAAGGAGTTTTAAAGTTTGCATTCCATGAATTTGTTGCCAACGGGAAGCTCCTTGGATCAATCATCATGCTTACCGTTTTCAGTATGTTTCTACAGTCCATGCAGAATGCTTTTGAGAAAAGTGCCATCAGTAAAGTAGCTTATGCGATCGTTTATATGGTCATGGTGATTCTTGCTTTAAATAGTTTTCATGTTGTGATCAACTATACAAACGAAGCCATTGGGACGATGATTTCATTTGTACTGGCCCTTATTCCGCTTCTATTAGCTCTAATTGCCGCTACAGGCGGGGTTGTTTCAGCAGCATTTTTTCATCCGATGATCCTTTTTTTAATGAATACAAGCGGTTTGTTTATGCAATATGTGATTCTTCCGCTTCTTTTTTTGGCGACATTGCTAAGTATTGTTAGCACCATGTCAGATCAATATAAGGTCACTCAGCTTGCGCAGCTGCTTCGAAACTGGAGTATTGGATTAATGGGTCTTTTTTTAACGGTTTTTCTTGGAGTTATATCCGTACAAGGGGCATCGGCTGCAGTTACTGACGGTGTCGCAATTCGAACAGCAAAGTTTATAACGGGGAACTTTATTCCCGTCATTGGCAGAATTTTTACTGATGCTTCTGACACAATCATCAGTGCTTCAACTCTGCTAAAAAATACGGTCGGAATAGCCGGTGTGGCAATCCTGTTAATTATCGTCGCATTCCCGGCTCTAAAAATACTAATGATTGCGTTTATTTATAAATTTGCAGCTGCTATCTTACAGCCATTGGGCGGCGGTCCAATAATCAGCTGTCTTGATATTATCAGCAAAAGTGTAATCTATGTTTTTGCTGCATTGGGTATTGTTTCATTGATGTTTTTTTTAAGTATTACGGTAATAGTGGCGGCAGGAAATCTGACCATGATGATGCGATAGGGAGGGGAGCGATATGGAGTTTATAAAAGAGTGGGTAACAAATATTATTCTATTTGTCCTCCTGGCAACTGTAATCGATATGCTTCTACCCAATTCCAGTATGCAAAAGTACGTAAAGATGGTAACAGGATTATTGTTAATCGCCATTATCCTTACCCCCATTTTTAAATTAATCTCCAAGGACTTTGAAACAACTCTTGTGTCCATCCCATCAAATCAAACGCCTGGAGAAAAAAATATAAAAAATTTAATAGATTCAAAGAAAAAAGAAATACAAGACTCTCAACATGCATATATTTTAGAACAAATGCGTGTCCAATTAAAAAAGGACGTTAAGGAGGAGTTGATGGAAAACTACGGATTAGAAATTGCAGACATAGACATTGCAACGAATAAAGAAAGTGACCAAGCCTTCCCTGAAAACATCCAAAAGATAACGGTTCTTCTGAAGCATCCAGAAACATCGGAACAGACAGTCGAAGCGATCAAACAAGTGGACATCAACACAGAAACACCTCTTTCATCCAATGTTTCAGCAGAAGACACAGCAAAGGTTGCTGCATTTCTTTCTCAGAAATGGGATGTTGCTGAGAAATCTCTAGAAGTTTCGATTGAAGGGGGGATTAAGAACAAAAATGGATAAAAAACAAGGACCATTATCATGGTTAAAGAATTTACTTAAAAGGGACGGAAGCACTAATAAAAAAGCAGGCAAATATCAGTATATGCTCCTGGTTCTCTGTATCGGAGCAGCCTTTATGCTTGTTGGGAATGTTCTATTTAAAACGGACTCAGCGGCACCAGATGTTCCAGCTATGAAAAGTGATAACCAGCCAGCGAGTGATGTACCGGCCTTTGGATTGGGAAAATCAACTGGAAATAAAACCATCCATGAATATGAACAAGCTTATGAGGAGCAGTTGAAGAAGGCTCTAGAGAATATGCTTGGAGTCAAAGATGTCACTGTCGTTGTAAATATTGACTCTACAGATCAGCGAGTGCTTGAAAAGAATAGGGTTACAAAATCGCAAACAACAGAAGAAACCGATCGTGAAGGTGGACAACGGAAGGTTCAGGAATCTTCTACAGATGAACAGCTTGTTATCATCCGAGACGGCGAAAAAGAGACTCCAATTGTGACAGAAACAAAAAAGCCTGAAATTCGCGGTGTACTAGTCGTTGCCCGAGGTGCAGAAAATATTCAAGTGAAAAAATGGATTATTGAAGCAGTAACAAGGGCGCTTGGGGTTCCAAGCCACCGAGTTGCTGTCATGCCAAAAAAATAAGAGGGGGATTTATTCATGCTATTGAAAAAACAAACGGTTTGGTTATTAACAATGTTAAGTTTGGTGGTTGTATTATCGGTGTATTATATTACTTCACCAGAGCAAAAAAATAGTAATGAACTTACAGCTGTACAACAAAAAGCAAAAGATCAAATGGATCAAAAAGAAATGAATTCAAAATCCACGGCTAAAACAAATGCTAAAGATGATAAGACCATTATCTCCCAGATTGCCGGTGATGATGAATTTGAAGCACTTCGTTTAAAATTGCAAGATGAACGCAGTCAATTACAAGAAGATTTAACAGCTCAAATGGCTAGTACAGATCTTCCTGCCGATAAAAGAAGCGAAGCGATGGATCAAATGAAAGAACTAAATAAAACAGCTCAAAAAGAAGAAATTCTTGAAACACTAATTAAAACGATGGGATATGAGGATGCTCTTGTCAGAGCCGAAGGAAACCAAGTCCGCGTGACAGTAAAATCAAAGAAACAACCATCAGCAACTGCAGCAAACGATATCATTCAACAGGTTAAAAAGGAAATTGGCGATACCAATTACGTTGCCGTCGAATTCCAGCCAACAAAATAAGAAAAAAACCAAAGAGGGGGGAAAGTTTAAAGCTTTCCTTCTTTTTGGTTTGTAGAGTGTCCGCCTGGTGCGGACACTTTTGCTGAAAAGTCCACGGGCGGTGCCTGTCACCCACTTTCCCACCCTTTTTTTACTTTTAGTTAAATAAAGATTAAAATGAATTTGAAGGTTATTGAAGAAGGAGAAAAAATATAGATTGTTGAACTTTTATAAGATAGTATCGTATAGTATTAGTAGCTAGTCTTAATATAGTGGTACAAGGAGTGTTACTCAATGTTAAAGGTACAAGAAATTCGTGAGTTAATTAAATTAGTTGATCAATCCAGTATTGATGAATTTGTTTATGAAAATGAAGGTTCAAAAATTCAAATGAAGAAAAATGTGACTTCTGTCGTCACTACGGTTCAACCAGTCGTACATACTGAAGTTCCTGCAGCACAACCTGTTCAAGCAGCGCCTGTACAACCGGCAGCACCAGTTACACCGGTGCAAGAAATTAAACAAGAACCGGTAACAGAAGCTCCTGTTCAAGCGGATACTTCCAACCTTCACAAAATTACTTCTCCAATGGTAGGGACTTTCTATGCCTCCCCATCACCAGATGCTGATGTCTATGTTAAAGCAGGTTCAAAGGTTTCTAAGGATTCCATTGTTTGTATCGTTGAGGCGATGAAATTATTCAATGAAATTGAAGCAGAAGTAAACGGAGAAATTGTCGAAGTTCTTGCGAAAGATGGACAATTAGTGGAATACGGACAGCCATTATTTTTAGTAAAGCCTGAATAAGGAGCGGTAACAGAATGATAAAAAAGCTGTTAATTGCAAACAGAGGAGAAATTGCAGTTAGAATTATTCGCGCCTGCAGGGAAATGGGGATTGAAACAGTTGCCGTTTTTTCCGAAGCAGACCGTGAAGCACTGCATGTACAATTAGCGGATGAGGCCTATTGTATTGGACCCACCTCATCAAAAGATAGTTATTTAAACTTTACAAATATTATAAGTGTAGCAAAATTAACTGCCTGTGATGCGATTCACCCTGGTTATGGTTTTCTTGCTGAAAATGCAGCTTTTGCTGAGCTTTGCCGTGATTGCAATATCACATTTGTCGGCCCAAGCCCTGAAGCCATCACAAAAATGGGAACAAAGGACATCGCAAGAGAAACCATGCGGGAAGCAGGCGTTCCAATTGTTCCCGGCTCAACTGGAATCATAGAGGATATTGAACAGGCGCTTGAACTTGTAGAAAAGATAAATTATCCGGTCATCATTAAAGCAACAGCCGGGGGCGGTGGAAAAGGAATTCGGATCGCCAAGAATGAACAAGAATTAATTAAGGGAATTAATATCACCCAGCAGGAAGCCCTAACAGCATTTGGTAACCCTGGTGTATATATTGAAAAATATATTGAGGATTTCCGCCATGTTGAAATACAGGTGCTTGCAGATAATTATGGCAATACCATTCATTTGGGTGAAAGGGATTGTTCCATCCAACGGAGACTGCAGAAATTACTTGAAGAGACCCCTTCACCTGCCTTGGACGGGGAAATTCGTGAAGAAATGGGTAATGCAGCAGTAAAAGCGGCGAAAGCAGTTGATTATTCTGGTGCAGGCACGGTAGAATTTATATATGACTACCGCAATCGAAAATTTTATTTTATGGAAATGAATACAAGAATACAGGTAGAGCATCCTGTAACTGAATTGGTCACTGGAACAGATCTCATTAAAGAACAAATACGAGTAGCTTCCGGAGAAAAATTATCTTTGAAACAACAGGATGTTACCTTCACGGGTTGGGCAATTGAATGCCGAATTAATGCAGAAAATCCGGAGAAGAATTTTATGCCATCCCCAGGAAAAATCCATATGTATTTACCTCCTGGCGGCTTAGGGGTTCGGGTTGATTCTGCTGCATATCCGGGATATTCAATTCCGCCTTACTACGATTCCATGATTGCGAAAGTCATCACATATGGAAACACCAGGGAAGAGGCAATTGCAAGAATGAAACGGGCATTAAGCGAATTTATTGTAGAAGGAATCCATACGACAATTCCGTTTCATTTAAAACTTCTTGAACATGAAAAATTTGTAGAAGGCCAGTTCAATACGAAGTTTTTAGAATTGCACGATGTGATGAAGTCAGTCTAAAATCTGGAGGTGTTCTAAAAATGAGTGAGTTTAGTATCTTGGAAATGGAGCAAGGAAACAACGGACTTGGTAAAGTGGAAATTGCACCGGAAGTGATTGAAGTAATTGCAGGGATTGCTGCTTCAGAGGTAGAAGGCGTAGCCTCCATGAGAGGAAACTTTGCCGCGGGTGTAGTAGAGCGGTTAGGGAAAAAGAATCATGGAAAAGGTGTTAAAGTCGAATTAACCGAATCCGGAATCAAAGTAGATGTCTATTGTGTGATGAAATTTGGGGTGTCCATTCCTGCAGTTGCACAAAAGATTCAAGATAATATCCGACAAGCCTTGTTAAATATGACCGCCTTAGATGCGGAAGAAATCAACATTCACGTAGTTGGTATCCAATTTGAAAATCAAAAAAGCGAATCAGAAATCGAACAAGAACTATAATAGCCAAAACCAAAGGAGAAATCCTTTGGTTTTTTAATTTAAGGCTGTGAAAAGGACAATGTTGATTTTTGAACAACGTTGATTGGAGCGGAAATCAACAACTATTAACAGAGCTTAATTTTAAAAAAATCTGCTCGTACAGTGCGAATCATTTTTAGTTATGCTATTATATTTTTTATGTGATTGACAAACTAAAATAATGGAACATGAATGGACAGACTTTTATCAATGTCTCTAAAAGGAGTTAACTGTATAATGAAAAGAAGAACAGCTAGAGAAAAGGCATTACAAGCCCTTTTCCAAATCGATGTAAGCAATGTGGACCCGGAATCGGCAATCGAACATGTTTTGGACGGGGAAACGAATGACGACTATTTAAACAAACTTGTTTTAGGAGTCGTCGAACAAAAAAATACGATTGATCAATTGATTAAAGAAAACTTAGAAAAGTGGACATTAGACCGCGTGGCTGTTGTTGACCGAAACCTACTGAGAATCGCTGTATACGAATTAAACTTTGCACGAAACGAAGTTCCGGAAAATGTCATTTTAGATGAAGCAATTGAAATCTCAAAAATTTACGGTGATGAACAATCAAGCCGCTTTATCAATGGCGTTCTTTCAAAAGTGAAAGAAAAGCTTCCGAATGAATAAGTTTACAAAACAAAGTAAATAAAAGAATATACCCAATGGTCCTTATCTTTCATGTATATTTTTCTTCATTTCCCGTAGATTGCGGACAAAATGGAGAACTATATATATAATGGGTAAGGACAGTTTTATGGTTATGTTAAAAACTCTAAAGGAGTTAGCTATGCAGGAGCAAAGGTACTTATCAGTTAATGCCTTAACCAAATACATAAAAAGAAAATTTGATGCTGATCCCCATTTACAGGATGTTCATGTTCGCGGTGAAATTTCGAATTTTAAGCAGCATTCAAGCGGACACATGTACCTTACTTTAAAAGATGAAAAAGCACGCATTCTGGCTGTTATGTTTTCTAGCCATTCAAGAGCGATGAAATTTTCACCTGAAAACGGGATGAAGGTTATTGTAAAAGGGGACATATCTGTCTATGAACCAAGCGGACAATATCAAATTTATATAAAGGAAATGCGGCCTGACGGTATTGGAGAACTATTTTTAGCCTATGAACAGCTGAAGAAAAGGCTTGAATCGGAAGGATTATTTGCAATAGATAAAAAAAGGCCGATTCCAGCCTATCCAAAAACGGTTGGGGTCATCACCTCCCAAACAGGAGCGGCCATCAGGGATATTATTACCACCATAAAAAGGCGTTATCCCATAGTCAAAATCCTTGTTTTTCCAGCGCTTGTACAAGGTGAAAACGCTGCACCCTCGATTGCTGGAGCGATTGAAAAAGCAAATAAACTCGAAGCGATTGATGTACTCATTGTTGGCCGTGGCGGAGGTTCGATTGAGGAGCTATGGGCCTTTAATGAAGAATTAGTTGCCCGGGCGATTTATGCCTCTTCTATACCGGTTATCTCTGCTGTAGGACATGAAACGGATTTTACCATCGCAGATTTTGTGGCCGACCTGCGCGCACCTACACCAACGGCTGCTGCGGAACTCGCAGTCCCTCATATTGAGGAGCTTATGGAAAGGGTTCTGCAGCGTCAAACCCGGCTTTTAAGAGCAATGAATGAAAAATTCCGGACAGAAAAGCAGCGTTTTTCGCGTGTGCAAAAATCCTACGCTTTTCGATATCCACTTCGACTTTATGAACAAAAGCTGGAGCAAGTGGATAAATTAACGGACTCGCTTGAACGTGGTCTTACCCGTCTGTCAGCATTAAAATCAGGACAATACGTAACGGTTTATAAGAGACTGCAGCTAAAATCTCCGAAAGTATTAGTACTGGAAGCGGAAAAACAATTTAACCGGACACAAAAAGAAATCAATCGAGCGATGATGCAAATCTTAATGAAAAAACAAACAGAATTTGATCGAATGATTTCAACATTAAAAGCTTTAAGCCCTTTAAAAATAATGGAACGGGGTTACAGTCTTGTTTATACAGATGACAACAGACTGGTTAAGAGTGTTCATCAGGTAAATAAAGATGAATCAGTTGAAATCCAATTAGCGGATGGAAGTTTAGTTTGTAAGGTTGAGGATAAGAGGGAGAGTGAAAAAAGTGGTGAATGAAAAACAATTATCCTTTGAAGAAGCGATGAATAAATTAGAGCAAATTGTGGATAGGCTTGAAGAAGGAGATGTTCCGTTAGAAGAGGCCATTCTTATTTATAAAGAGGGAATGGAACTCTCTAAGTTATGTCACGACAAATTAAAAAATGTTGAAGAACAATTAACACAGATCATTACGGAGGATGGGCGAACGGAAAATTTTTCAATCAAAGAGGAGGAATAAATTGTGGGAAATCGGTTACTCGATGAATTTGCAAATGAATATAAACATCTGCTTGAAGCTGAACTCCGCAAATTAGTTGACTGGCTTGAAGCACCTCCTATCATAAAAAAGGCAATGCACTATTCCCTCGAAGCTGGAGGAAAGAGGATTCGTCCGCTATTATTATTTGCAACTCTCGCTGCATTTTGCAATGACCCGAAAAAAGGGCTGCTAGCTGCAGCAGCTGTTGAAATGGTTCATACCTATTCCTTAATCCATGATGATCTGCCAAGTATGGATGATGATGATTATAGGCGCGGTAAACTGACTAATCATAAGGTTTTTGGTGAGGCTACTGCGATTTTGGCAGGGGATGCTCTTTTAACCTATAGCTTTGAAGTATTGGGAATGATTCCAAATGAAGCGGCCAGTTCAGATACAAAATTAAAATTGATGGTTGAGTTTGCGAAAGCAGCGGGAGCGGAAGGCATGGTAGGCGGGCAAGTCGCTGATATGGAAGGGGAAAATAAAGAGCTTTCTCTTGAAGAACTGGAGTATATACATATTCATAAAACAGGTAAGCTTTTAGGCTTCAGTGTTCATGCCGGTGCATTACTTGCACAAGCAGACGAGGATCAATTGGAGAATTTGAGAGCTTTTGCGCATCATCTTGGATTGGCGTTTCAAATTCAGGACGATATTTTGGACTTAGAAGGTAATCCGGAATTACTAGGCAAACCTGTCGGAAGTGATACGTCCAACCATAAAAGCACATATCCACAATTATTAACAATGGATGGGGCAAAAAAGGCATTGCATCATCATATTGACGAGTCGAAGCGTTACTTGGAACGAACGGGCTTGAATACATCCCTTCTTATTGAAATAACCGATTTAGTGGCTTCTAGAGACCATTAAAAAGCGGAGATGCTGCAGCAGCATCGTGAGTCGTTATAGGTATTTGAGGCATTCTTTTCGTTATGATATAATGTGTTTTAATGAAGAAAACGTTGACAATGCCGTTATCACTTGTGTGTTAGCGGCTATTTTTAAATAGATGAAAACTTCTAGTGAAAACAAACCTTACTAAAATGTTTAGATAGAAAAAGGATGAAAGTGAGTGGTCCCAAATGGATCTGTTATCAATTAAAGACCCTTCCTTTTTAAAAGGGATGTCAAATAAAGAATTGGAGGTTTTGAGTCAAGAAATTCGCCAATTCTTGATTGAAAAGCTGTCTGTTACGGGAGGCCATATTGGACCGAATTTAGGTGTAGTTGAATTAACCATTGCATTACACAAATGCTTCGATAGTCCTAAAGATAAACTTATTTGGGATGTCGGACATCAGTCCTATGTTCATAAAATTTTAACCGGCAGGGCATGTGATTTCGATACATTAAGACAATTTAAAGGATTATGTGGATTCCCTAAGCGTGTGGAAAGTGAACATGATGTTTGGGAAACCGGGCATAGTTCGACATCACTTTCTGCCGCTATGGGTATGGCGATTGCTCGCGATTTAAAAAAGGAAAAATCGTTTGTAGTACCGGTGATTGGGGACGGCGCATTAACAGGCGGTATGGCCTTAGAGGCGTTAAATCATATTGGCCACGAAAAGAAAGATATGATTGTTATTTTGAACGATAATGAAATGTCCATTGCACCGAATGTTGGTGCACTTCACAATATTCTTGGACAATTACGCACGGCTGGAAAATATCAATGGGCTAAGGACGAACTTGAAGGATTATTGAAAAAGATTCCTGCTGTTGGCGGTGTACTTGCGGCAACTGCCGAAAGAATTAAAGACAGCTTAAAATATTTGCTTGTATCTGGAGTGTTTTTTGAAGAACTCGGCTTTACCTATCTGGGTCCAGTCGATGGTCATAGCTTTGAAGATTTATTTGATAATTTTAGTTATGCTAAAAAAACAGAGGGACCAGTCCTTCTCCATGTGATTACAAAAAAAGGGAAAGGGTATACCCCTGCAGAACGAGATACAAAAGGGACTTGGCATGGAACTGGCCCATATAAAATGGACACTGGAGCGTTTGTCAAACCGGACAAAGCACCTCCGGCATGGAGCAGCTTGGTCAGTGAAACGGTGCGTAAGCTGGCACGGGAAGATAAAAGAATTGTGGCAATTACCCCGGCAATGCCTGTTGGGTCCAAACTGGAAGGATTTGCAAGTGAATTCCCCGAACGGATGTATGATGTGGGAATCGCCGAGCAGCATGCCGCAACAGTTGCTGCAGGCTTGGCAACACAAAATATGAAGCCTTTTTTAGCAATCTATTCGACCTTTTTACAGCGTGCTTATGATCAGGTGGTTCATGATATTTGTCGTCAAAACTTAAATGTTTTTATTGGAATAGATCGCGCTGGTCTTGTTGGTGCAGATGGCGAGACACATCAAGGTGTCTTTGATATTGCCTTTTTAAGGCATGTTCCGAACATTGTTTTGATGATGCCAAAGGATGAAAATGAAGGCCAGCACATGGTTTATACAGCACTTCAATATGATAATGGCCCAATTGCTATGAGGTTCCCGCGTGGAAATGGTCTAGGCGTACCGATGGATGAACAATTTAAGAATATCCCGATTGGAACGTGGGAGGTACTAAAGGAAGGCGATGATGCGGCGATATTAACCTTTGGTACAACAATTCCTATGGCAATGGAGGCTGCGGATATTCTTGAAAAACAAGGAATTTCAGTTAAAGTAGTCAATGCAAGATTTATAAAACCTCTTGATGAAAAAATACTGACAAATTTATTAGATAAAAATATACCGTTGTTAACAATAGAAGAAGCAGTACTTCAAGGTGGTTTTGGCAGTGCAGTACTTGAATTCGCTCATGACCATGGTTATTACAGTCACGTAATTGATAGGATTGGAATTCCGGATCAATTTATTGAACATGGAGATGTTGGTTCCCTGCTTGAGGAAATCGGCATGACTACCAAGGAAGTCGTTAAAAGATTAACCATTCTTGCACGAAAAAAACAACAAAGGGCTTAGATCATGAAAAATAAAGAACGAATAGATGTTTTACTGGTCGAAAGAGGACTTATAGAAACACGGGAAAAAGCAAAAAGAGCAGTTATGGCCGGTCTTGTTTATACAAATGAGGAACGCTTAGATAAACCCGGGGAAAAAGTAAACACAGATATCCCACTTACGGTTAAGGGAAACCTTATTCCTTATGTAAGCCGCGGAGGATTAAAACTTGAAAAGGCCCTGAAAGTATTTGATGTTTCAGTTGTGGATAAGATTTTATTGGATATTGGTGCATCTACAGGTGGATTTACTGATTGCGCCCTGCAAAACGGAGCAAAAATGTCCTATGCGCTGGATGTTGGTTATAACCAGTTAGCGTGGAAACTCCGGCAGGATGACCGTGTGGTCGTAATGGAGAGAACAAATTTCCGCTATGTGACTCCGGCGGATTTAATAGCAGGAATGCCGAATTTTGCAACCATCGATGTATCATTTATTTCGTTGACCTTGATTTTGCCAGTGCTCAAAACTCTCTTAGTACCTCAAAGTGATATCATTGCACTTGTTAAACCGCAATTTGAGGCAGGACGGGAGCAAGTTGGCAAAAAGGGAATTGTTCGCGATGAAAAGGTCCATTTGCAGGTTGTAACCAAAATCATTAATTTTTCACTTGAGCAAGGGTATCGGGTTAAAAATTTATCTTTTTCACCTATTACTGGAGGAGACGGGAATATTGAATTCCTTCTTCATCTTTCCTGGTGGGGAGAGGAAAACAAAGAAAATACCCTTTTACCTGTGGACCCTTCAAAGGTTGTTAAACTTGCACATCAGGAATTCCATACAAAGCAAACGGGTGAAGGATAGGCAATATACGCTTATCCTTCTGTTTTTGGGAAAATAAATGACAACTCTTACAAAATCGGCTAACATAAGGGTAGAAGCGACATTTTTGTACATAATATTTAAATGGTTTTTACTGTTTATGGGGTGAAAAATATGAATAAAGGTCAGCGCCATATTAAGATTAGGGAAATTATTGCCAATAATGACATTGAAACACAGGATGATTTAGTGGATGAACTAAGAAATTCGGGCGTCAATGTAACACAGGCCACTGTTTCCCGTGATATAAAAGAATTGCATTTGGTGAAAGTCCCGTTGCTGGATGGCCGTTACAAATACAGCCTTCCTGCTGATCAACGATTTAATCCGCTTCAAAAACTAAAAAGATCCTTAATGGATGCTTTTATTCGAATTGACTCGGCTGGACATTTACTGGTGATGAAGTGTTTACCTGGTAATGCAATGGCTATTGGGGCACTTTTAGACAATCTTGATTGGGATGAGGTACTGGGAACCATCTGTGGAGATGATACCATTTTAATAATTTGCCGAACACCTGAACAAACAGAAATCATTACAAACAGGTTTCTTGATATGCTTTAATTGGGGGAATGTTCCTTGTTATCAGAACTATCGATAAAAAACTTTGCCATTATCGAAGCCTCTTCCATTTCATTTGAAAAAGGCCTGACGGTGTTAACTGGTGAGACAGGAGCAGGAAAATCCATCATCATTGATGCGATACATTTATTGGTTGGCGGGAGAGGTTCTGCAGAATTCGTACGGCATGGTGAAGAAAAGGCTGAGATTGAAGGACTTTTTCAATTAGATCATGATGGGCATCCTTGCTATTTAAAGGCAATGGAGTTTGGGATTGATATTGAAGAAGGGATGGTAGTTTTACGGAGGGATATCTCCTGTTCCGGAAAAAGCGTTTGCAGGATAAATGGAAAGCTTGTGACGATTTCTACTTTAAGAGAAATCGGTTCGACATTGATTGATATCCATGGACAACATGAGCACCAAGAATTAATGGATGAAACCAAGCATTTATCATTGCTTGATCAATTCGGCTCCGAGGAAATCCTTTCCTCCCTCCGTGAGTACCAGGAAGTATTCCATCGATATGAACACACTTTACAAAAGCTAAAGGCGTTAAGTGAAAATGAGCAGCAGGCAGCACACCGTCTTGATTTAATTCAATTTCAATTGAACGAAATTCAAAATGCCAATTTAAAGCTTAATGAAGATGATGAGTTATTTGAGGAAAAACGGAAGCTTGGAAACTTTGAACGGGTTTTCGAAGCGATACAATCCAGTTATTCAGCCTTAAGTGGTGAACAAAAGGGCTTGGATTGGATTAGTATGGTAATGGGGCATCTGGAGGATGCAGCAGGGCTAGACACAGAATACAAAGATTTATATGAGGCGGTTTCAAACAGCTTCTATCAGCTTGAGGATGCTGCACATGCATTAAGAAATGAATTGGATGAATTGGAATACGATCCGCAAAGATTAAATGAAATCGAAGACAGATTAAATGAAATAAACCAGTTGAAACGAAAATATGGAAAGACAATCCAGGAAATTTTAGAATATGCAGCGAAAATTGAAGAAGAAATTGAAACATTACAAAATAAAGAAACACATATTAACAAATTAGAAAAAGAATTAGCCTCTATCCAAAAGGATTTAGTTCTTGAAGCAAAGCAATTAACTGAGCTTCGTAAAAAATATGCGGAAAAGCTGACAAAGCTTATACATAAGGAACTAAAGGATTTATATATGGCAAAAACGATTTTTGAAATTCGCTTTGAGAAGGATATAAAGCATTTTGCAAAAAATGGTGCCGACCATATCGAATTTTATCTTTCGACAAATCCTGGGGAACCGCTTAAACCATTATCGAAAATTGCTTCCGGGGGAGAACTTTCACGAATTATGCTTGCCTTAAAGAGTATCTTTTCAAAACATCAAGGTGTCACGTCAATTATATTTGATGAAGTGGATACAGGAGTTAGCGGCAGGGTCGCACAGGCAATAGCTGAAAAAATTTATAAAGTCGCACATTCATCGCAGGTTTTATGTATCTCCCATCTACCGCAGGTTGCTGCTATGGCTGACACCCATTTGTTTATTTCGAAGGTTACGAAGGGTGGCAGGACCAAGACATCTGTGACACCACTTAAAGCCGAAGAAAAAATAAAAGAAATCGGAAGGATGATTTCCGGAGTCGAAATCACCGACCTCACAAAGAAACATGCTGAGGAATTATTGTTAATGGCTGCAAAAAATAAGAAAAATTGAAAAGCTTCCCAATAGGGGGAGCTTTTTTATATTGAAGGAAGGTTATAAATGCTTGTCAACGAGGCAAAATTATAGATGTAGCCATTTCGAAGTTGTGGACAAGAAGCGAGGAGAGTGAAAAGATTTGAATTTAGATATAATTAGAAAAATCATTGGTGGAATTCTCCTTGTTTCATTAATCAGTTTTATTTTCAATCAACCGCTTAAACAATACCTCGAAATACCAAAGACAATCACTGTCTTTGAAGGGCAAGATTATAATTTTCAAAAGGCTGCTCCGGTGTCAGCCGCTTTAGTTTCTCACAATTCAAGTATCGCACTTGCACAGGATAAACATTCAGTTTCTTTAAAGGCAAAGGAAAAAGGCAGTAATGAAATGCTTTTAGAGTTTGCAGGAATCCCCATTAAAAAGGTCGATGTAAAGGTTTTAAAAGATTTTCGAGTAATTCCAGGTGGTCAGTCAATTGGCGTGAAACTAAATACCGTAGGTGTCTTAGTGGTCGGGCATCATTTAGTGAATACGTTAAATGGAAAAAAATCTCCTGGTGAAATGGCTGGTATTAAAGTTGGAGATATTATTACAAAAATTAATGGAACTAAAATTGAAAAAATGGCAGATGTTGCACCATTTGTACAGGATGCAGGAGAAAATGGTAAAGCTTTAAACTTGGTGATCAGCCGTGAAAGCGGTAAATTTACGACAAAACTTACCCCCTTAAAGGACAAAGGGGAAAACACGTACAAACTGGGATTATATATTAGGGACTCGGCAGCAGGAATCGGAACGATGACCTTTGTTCATCCAGATTCCAAAAAATATGGTGCATTAGGACATGTGATTTCAGATATGGATACGAAAAAACCAATCGTGGTGGAAGACGGTCAGATTGTCCGTTCAACCGTTACGTCGATTGAAAAAGGTAGTAATGGAGACCCTGGTGAAAAACTTGCACGTTTTTCTTCAGACCATGAAATTGTTGGGAATATACAAAAGAACAGCCCATTTGGCATTTTTGGGAAATTAAATAAATCGTTGAAAAATGGTATAATGGATAAGCCATTGCCAATTGCATTATCGAATCAAGTAAAAGAAGGCCCTGCAAAAATTTTGACAGTTGTTAATAATGATCAGGTTGAAGAATTTGATATTGAAATTGTGAACACAATTCCGCAAAAGTTTCCAGCAACAAAAGGCATGGTCATAAAAGTAACGGATCCAAAGCTTCTAGAAAAAACAGGCGGAATTGTTCAAGGGATGAGTGGAAGTCCAATTATCCAGAATGGGAAGCTTGTCGGTGCTGTAACCCATGTTTTTGTAAACGATCCTACCTCTGGATACGGAGTGCATA
This sequence comes from Neobacillus cucumis, assembly GCF_016107705.1. The sequence goes on along the minus strand of NZ_JAEHGC010000001.1, from coordinate 528,258 downwards.
TAGAATGGATGCTGGATGAAGCAGGAATTAACATATATGATACACCGAAAGAAAAAGCAAGCTAAAAAGCAGAAGTGGCTTGGCGTAAAGTTGATAATAAAAAACAAATAGGCGGTTTCGCCTATTTGTTTTTTACGAGTTTAAAGATTTTTCGACAAAAAGGCGAAATTCGTCGAAAATAAGAGAAAAATTAAGAAAAACTGAGATTTTCTCACTATTTTAAGAAATATTAAAAAAAGGAAAGGAATTTTAGTTGCATTGTCGAATTTCTAATTTACAATAGAAAATAGAGACTACAGATGGAACTTACCAATTGGATTTGAGGAGGAATACGGTGTTGAAGAAAATAAAGGTGTGCGTCGTTGATGATAATAGGGAATTAGTTGGATTATTAGAGGAATATATTTCATCCCAGGAAGATATGGAAGTTGCAGGGATTGCTCATAATGGTCAAGAATGTTTAGATTTATTGGGGTCAGTAGATCCTGACGTACTAGTATTAGATATTATTATGCCCCATTTGGATGGTTTAGCTGTTTTAGAACGCCTTCGTGATTTAAAGAAAGGTGCCTTGCCAAATGTGATCATGTTAACTGCCTTTGGTCAGGAGGATGTTACCAAGAAGGCCGTTGAACTGGGGGCATCTTATTTTATTTTAAAGCCTTTTGATATGGAAAACCTGGGTAACCACATTCGTCAAGTCAGCGGCAGAAATGCTGCGATAACAAGAAAAGCACCTCCTTCTTCAGCTTACCGTGTGCAAGCGGAACAAAAGCCAAAAAACCTTGATGCCAGCATTACGAGCATTATCCATGAAATCGGTGTACCTGCCCATATTAAAGGGTATTTGTATTTACGTGAAGCGATTTCCATGGTCTATAATGACATTGAACTTTTAGGATCGATTACAAAGGTCTTATATCCTGATATTGCAAAAAAATATAACACGACTGCCAGCCGTGTTGAGCGTGCGATTCGTCATGCCATTGAAGTAGCGTGGAGCCGTGGAAACATTGACTCCATTTCATCACTTTTTGGCTATACTGTCAGCATGTCAAAAGCAAAACCAACCAACTCTGAATTTATTGCGATGGTAGCAGATAAGCTGCGATTAGAGCATATGGCTTCATGAAACGTTTAAAACTATAAATAAAAGCCTTCATTTATTGAAAATGAGGGCTTTTTTCGTTCTTATATGGTGGTTATCAAAATTTTAATGCATATGATAGGACTGTAGATTAAAAATTACTTTTTTTGCTCCTTGTCCAATTCCATTAATTTTTGGATAAGGATATGCTGTGGCATATGCATAATTTGCTCAATGGGAACGTTTAATTTTTCCGAAAGTTTAATCGCTGTTTCAGGGGTTATTTGTAAAGGTTTCATATAAAATTCCTCCAATTTAATAAGTAGTTAGGAAGTGACGGCATGACAGAAATTTTTGCTCACCGTGGTTATTCCTCCCTATTCGCAGAAAATACCATGAGTGCCTTTTATGAAGCGGAAAAGGCAGGAGCGGATGGGTTAGAACTCGATGTACAATTGACAAAAGATGGTGAACTCGTCGTCATCCACGATGAAAAGGTGAACAGGACCACTAGTGGAAACGGGTTTGTAAAAGATTTTTTATTTAAAGATATTCGAAAGCTCAACGCCAATAAAAAAGGCTTAAAAAAAGAAACCATTCCATCCTTAATCGAGGTTCTTGAATGGATGCAGACAAATACGCTGCTATGTAATATCGAATTAAAAAATGGTCTTATTGCCTACGAAGGCATGGAGGAAAAAGTAATTGAGCTTATCCAAAATTACGGCTTAACGGATAGAATCATTATTTCCTCTTTTAATCATTACAGTATTGTTCATTGTTACAGGCTGGCCCCGGAAATTGAAACCGCTCCGCTCTTTTTAGAAGGACTATTTATGCCATGGGTTTATGCACAATCCATCAGAGCAAAAGGGATCCATCCTAAGTATTCAACTCTCAGTGATGAAATCATTACAAGGACAATGGAGAATGAAATTGCCGTAAGGCCTTATACTGTTAATAATGATGCTGATCTTCATCGGTTATTTAGGATTAACTGTACATCCGTCATTACCGATGACCCTGTCAAGGCGTTGAGAATAAGAAAACAGTATGAAAAGAGACCCTAAGAGGTCTCTTTTTAGTTAGGTTTTTTACCGTCGTTAGACCGTGGGTTTCCAGGACCTCTGAAACGTGATTGAACTTTGTTTCTTTTGCGGTCACGATGAAAAATAAATCCTGCAACAAACCCTAAACCGCCAAGAAAGAGTATGAGTCCGATCAAAAATTGCAGAGATAAATAGGGAATAGGCGGCTGCAGGATTCCAAAGGTCATATCACGCATTAGCTTAATGCCGAAAGCAGCTAAGAAACCCGGAATCAATAATATAATCAGTGCAATAATCCGCTGCATAATAAATTCCTTCCGAATTTTAATTAAAAGGCTGTGTTAAAGTACATAAATGTTGATTGGAGCGAAAATCAACAACTAAGTTTAACAGAGCCAATTGAAAAGAAAAAGCTTCTCACGAAAATAATAGTACAATGAATATATTTGTCAAGCTGAACCATTCACTATACAATAAATATGAAAAAAATTGCATGACTCACTATGAGCATATGAAAAAAGTTTCCTGATTTAAAGAATGGAGGCTAGAAAATGCAAAATGTAATGATTGTCGGAGCCGGAAAAGGTGGAACGGCGATTTTAAAAATTTTAAAAGAAACAGAGGTTTTAAATGTAAAGGCAGTTGTTGACCGAAATACAGATGCACCTGGTATTCAATTGGCACAAAAAGAAGGAATTAAAACGGGAACGGACTGGCATCCCTTTTTATCTAAAAACATCGATATAATTATTGAGGTTACAGGTGATGAGACTGTATTTCACGAGATAAGGCGGACAAAACCAAGTAGTACGATTTTAATTCCCGGAAGTGTTGCTTTCCTCGTTTCAAAACTTATCGAAGAAAAGGAAGATCTGGTAAAAAGGCATCAAAATGATTCCTATCAACAAGAGTTGATTTTTAACTCCACAAATGATGGGATGGCGGTAATTGATAAAAACGGTATGGTCATTCTCTTTAATCGTCGAGCGGAAGAAATGATGGGAGTAAAAAAAGAGGATGCGGTAGGAAAATATGTCTGTGAAGTGATACCGGAAAGCAGGCTCCCTCATATATTAGAGACGAGAAGAATTGAAGCAAACCAAGAAATGGTTTTAGGTAATGGACGAAAAATTATTACAACAAGGATTCCGATCATTGAAGAAAATGGCACACTCATGGGTGCTTTTGCCGTGTTTAAAGATACCACGGAAGTTGTTAACTTAGCGGAAGAAATTACGAATTTAAAAGAAATTCAAACGATGCTGCAAGCGATTATCCAATCCAGTGATGAAGCGATATCCGTTGTCGATGAAGACGGCCGGGGGATCCTTATTAATCGGGCCTATACCCGTTTAACCGGACTGACAGAAGAACAGGTAATTGGACAGCCTGCGACGACCGATATCTCAGAAGGTGAAAGCATGCATATGAAGGTTTTACAGACGAGAAGAGCTGTCCGCGGCGTCGCTATGAGGGTTGGGCCAAGCAAGAAGGAAGTAATCGTTAATGTCGCACCGGTAATTGTAAAGGGGAAACTTAAGGGCAGTGTGGGTGTTATTCATGATATGTCTGAAATTAAATCTCTGAGCAGGGAGTTGCATCGTGCACGGCAAATCATCCGAACACTTGAAGCAAAATATACCTTCGAGGATATTATCGGAAAGTCTGAGGAAATGCTGCTGGCAATTGAGCAGGCGAAGCTCGGGGCAAAAACTCCTGCTACCGTCCTTCTTCGCGGCGAATCCGGAACGGGGAAAGAATTATTTGCCCACGCAATTCACAATGCAAGCGACAGAAAATACAACAAATTTATTCGTGTTAATTGTGCAGCTATATCGGAATCTTTGTTAGAAAGTGAATTGTTCGGTTATGAAGAAGGAGCATTTTCCGGGGCAAAGAGAGGCGGGAAAACAGGGTTTTTCGAAGAGGCAAACAACGGAAGTATTTTTCTTGATGAAATTGGTGAACTTCCGGCAAATACTCAGGCAAAGCTGCTCCGGGTTTTACAGGAAAATGAAATCATCCGCGTTGGCGGAACGAAGCCTGTTGCGATTAATGTCCGGGTCATTGCTGCAACCAATGTGAACCTTGAAAAAGGGATTGCTAAGGGTACTTTTAGGGAAGACTTATACTATCGTTTAAATCGAATGCCGATACATATTCCCCCGCTTAAAAGAAGAAAAGAGGAAATCCCTTTATTATGCCATCGGCTTATTCAAAAAATTAATCGTGATTATGGACGGAATGTTGAAGGAGTAACAGAGGCTGCGATGGCAGGGCTAGTGGAGTATGATTGGCCGGGAAATGTAAGAGAACTAGAAAATATCCTAGGGCGGGCCATTATTTTTATGAAATTTAACGAATTCTATATCGATGTAAAACACCTGCCGGAACTTAATGATAATAAATCGATTAGCAGGGAATTAGGGACATTAAAGAATCTTGATTTTCGAGAACGGCCGTTATCAGCAATGGTCGAAGAATATGAAGCAAAGATCATCCGCGATACACTTAATCGTTTAAACGGAAACAAAACGTTAACAGCTAAAACACTTGGTTTATCTGTTCGAAATTTATATTACAAACTTGAAAAGTATAAACTTGAAAAGTATAAACTTGAAAATAACGGCATGCAGTAAATTTCATAGTATGAAAAAAGTTGCAGGCGCAAAACCAGTAAAATAAAGCGCTTACAAGGACTTTTGTTGGCATGAATCTTGCTAGTTAATTTATTGGAATTTGATTTTGCTGTGGAAGGGTTGATGACAACTTGTTGCTGGATTCACTAATTGACAGAGCAACCCAACTTAAAAAGAATACTGTTGCTGTCGCAGTAGCGGAAGATATCGTTGTTATAAAAGCAGTTCTGGATGCAATTGAACGAAATCTTGCTCATTTTATTTTATTTGGAAATCAGGGAATCATTAATCGAATGATTGAGGTTGAACAAAACAAAGTAAATCCGGTGAAAAGCCTCAGAATCGTTCATGCGGACACAAATGAATTAGCTGCCCAATTAGCCGTTAAGGCGGTTTCAAATAAAGAAGCGGATGTACTAATGAAAGGGAATATCCCGACGAATGTTCTTCTAAAGGCTGTATTGAATAAAGAATATGGTCTAAGAACAGGAAATATTCTTTCGCATGTTGCTGTATTTGAAATCCCTAATCGGGACCGTTTTACAATCGTAACAGATTCGGGCATGAACATTAACCCGGATTTGGAGCAAAAGGCACAAATCATTAGAAATGCTGTTGCGGTTGCTAAAGGAATTGGAATTGAAACGCCAAAGGTAGCACCGATTGCTGCCGTTGAAGTGGTTAATCCCGCTATGCAGGCGACTGTGGATGCAGCGGCATTAACGGTGATGAACAAGCGCGGGCAAATCGATGGCTGCATCGTTGACGGTCCGCTTGCATTGGATAATGCTGTTTCGATCTTAGCTGCCGAACATAAGGGTATTCAAAGTGAAGTAGCGGGCAAAGCCGATATATTAGTCGTTCCTGCCATTGAGGTTGGAAACGTATTGTATAAATCGTTAGTTTATTTCGCCAATGCAAAGGTTGGTGCTGTAATTGCCGGTGCTAAAGCGCCGATTGTGTTAACTTCTAGAGCCGACTCCGCAGAGAGCAAGTTGTATTCTCTTGCATTAGCAATATGTTCTGTGGCAAACTAGTTTTTTCATTATTAGGAGGAATATTAAAATGGAAATTTTCAAGTACTTAGAAAAATATGATTACGAGCAATTAGTTTTTTGTCAGGATAAATCTTCGGGATTAAAAGCAATTATTGCAATTCATGATACAACCTTAGGACCGGCATTAGGCGGAACGCGTATGTGGACATATGAATCTGAAGAGGCCGCGATTGAAGACGCATTAAGATTGGCGAAAGGAATGACCTATAAAAATGCTGCGGCAGGTTTAAATCTTGGTGGTGGCAAAACGGTAATCATAGGCGACCCTCGTAAGGATAAAAATGAAGAAATGTTCCGCGCTTTTGGACGTTATATTCAAGGGCTAAATGGAAGATATATAACAGCTGAAGATGTAGGTACCACTGTGGCGGATATGGATTTAATCCATGAAGAAACGGATTATGTTACAGGGATTTCCCCGGCATTTGGATCATCTGGAAATCCATCCCCTGTAACCGCGTATGGTGTTTATTTAGGAATGAAAGCGGCAGCCAAAGAGGCATTTGGCACAGACTCACTAGAAGGAAAAGTAGTAGCTGTCCAAGGCGTTGGAAATGTAGCTTATACGCTTTGTAAACATTTGCATGAAGAAGGCGCGCAACTGATTGTGACAGATATTAATAAGGAAGCGGTCGGTCGTGCAGTGGAAGACTTTGGTGCGCGTGCTGTCGACCCAAATGAAATTTACGGTGTGGAATGCGATATTTATGCGCCATGCGCTCTTGGAGCAACAATCAATGATGACACAATTCCGCAGTTGAAGGCAAAAGTAATCGCTGGTTCTGCGAACAATCAATTAAAAGATACACGTCATGGAGACATCATTCATGAAATGGGTATTGTATACGCTCCGGATTATGTAATAAATGCTGGTGGTGTAATCAACGTAGCCGATGAGCTTTATGGATATAATCATGAACGTGCCCTGAAAAAGGTTGAACAGCTTTACACAAGTATTGAAAGAATCATTGAAATTTCAAAGCGTGATGGAATCCCAACCTATCTTGCAGCAGATCGCATGGTAGAGGAACGGATTGAAAGAATGCGCAATTCCCGCAGTCAATTCCTTCAAAACGGACATCATATTTTAAGCCGTAGAAAATAAAAAATTGCAATAAAATTAGAGCGCTGAATGAAAATTCAGCGCTTTCCTAGGTAGTGATTTACCTCATATTGTTTAAAATTTGATCATTTTAGAAATTACTTTAAGTATAGTGACCACTCAATTATTGAACATTACTTAGTTGAATAAGTGGGGTAAATCGACGGAAAAATTTTATGAAAGTTACCGTCTTAATCTTTCGATAAACCAAATTGGGGGTCAAAACGTGCAAGAAAGAGAATATCGAATACTCATCATCAACCCTGGCTCTACTTCTACTAAGATAGGGGTTTTCGATAATGAAATTTCCATCTTGGAAAAAACGATTCGCCACGAAGCTGAAAAAATAAATTCTTACCCAAATATCATAGATCAATATGAATTCAGGAAAAACACCATCTTAGAAACATTGGACCAAGAAGGTATTAATATTTCAAAATTGTCCGCGGTGTGTGGACGTGGAGGATTACTGCGTCCGATTGAAGGTGGAACGTATGCAGTGAATGACAAAATGTTGACAGATTTGAGAAATGGGTATTCTGGACAACACGCATCGAATTTAGGTGGTATAATAGCATATGAAATAGCATCAGGTCTTAATATCCCGTCCTATATTGTGGACCCAGTTGTTGTCGACGAGCTTGACCCGATTGCAAGGATATCCGGTTTCCCATTAATTGAACGAAAAAGTATTTTTCATGCGTTGAATCAAAAAGCTGTTGCAAGAAGAGTAGCAAATGAATTAGGTAAAAAATACTCAGAATTAAATTTAATTGTTACCCATATGGGGGGCGGAATAACTGTCGGTGTCCATAAAATGGGTAAGGTTATTGATGTTAATAATGGTCTTCACGGTGATGGGCCTTTTAGTCCGGAACGTGCTGGAACTGTTCCAGCCGGAGATTTAATTTCCCTTTCGTTTTCTGGTGAATACTACCGGGAAGAAATCATGAAAATGCTAGTAGGGCAGGGCGGTCTAGTCGGTTACCTTGGCACAAATAACGCTGTGAAGGTAGAAGAGATGATTGAAGCCGGAAATAAAGAAGCCAAGCTTGTTTATGATGCCATGGCCTATCAGGTTGCAAAAGAAATTGGTTCAGCTAGTGCAGTACTTTCAGGTAAGGTAGATGCAATTGTTTTAACTGGCGGACTCGCTTATGGAAAAGATTTTGTACAATCGATCACCAATAGAGTGAACTGGATTGCTGATTGTATCATTCATCCTGGGGAAAATGAACTTCAAGCTTTAGCAGAAGGAGCCCTTCGCGTCTTGCGTGGCGAAGAGGAAGTTAAAATATATCCTAGTTCATTTAAAACAGCAAAAATTTAAGTAGTTGGGGAGGAAATAAAATGGCACAAGAGTATGATTTGGTTATTCTCGGGGGTGGCACGGGTGGATATGTTGCTGCAATCCGTGCCTCACAGCTAGGTTTAAAAACAGCAATTGTTGAAAAAGGAAAACTAGGTGGAACATGCTTACATAAAGGTTGTATACCAAGTAAAGCCCTGCTAAGAAGTGCAGAAGTGTATGCTACTTCAAAACATAGTGAAGACTTTGGCGTGATAACTGGCGAAGTAACTTTTAATTTTACTAAAGTTCAAGAAAGAAAAACGAAAATCATCGATACCCTTCATAAAGGAGTACAGCACTTAATGAAACAAGGGAAAATCGATGTTTATGAAGGATTAGGACGGATTTTGGGTCCTTCCATCTTTTCACCAATGCCAGGAACCATATCTGTTGAAATGAATAACGGTGAAGAAAATGAAATGCTTATCCCTAAAAATGTAATTGTTGCGACCGGTTCAAGGCCAAGAACCCTTCAAGGGCTTGAGATTGACCGCGACCAGGTCATTTCATCTGATGAAGCATTAGAACTGGAAAACTTACCATCTTCTATTATCATTGTTGGCGGCGGAGTAATTGGGATTGAATGGGCCTCAATGTTATCCGATTTTGGGGTAGACGTTACGGTGATCGAATACGCAGACCGAATTATCCCTACAGAAGATAAAGATATTTCAAAAGAAATGCAACGGTTATTGAAGAAAAAAGGAATTAAAATTGTAACGAGCGCAAAGGTCCTTCCTGAAACAATAGTGAAAGGTGAAGGTGTAGCAATCTCTGCTGAAGTAAAAGGCAGTTTAAAAGAATTTAAGGCTGAAAAACTGCTTGTTTCCGTTGGACGTCAAGCGAATACTGAAGGAATCGGGCTTGAAAATACGGAGATTCAGCTTGAAAAAGGAAATATTGTTACAAATGAATTTTACCAAACAAAGGAATCCCATATTTACGCAATTGGAGATGTTGTTGGCGGCCTGCAGCTCGCCCATGTTGCATCCCATGAAGGAATTGTTGCCGTTGAGCATATAGCAGGAAAGGATCCTTTACCCATCGATTATAACTTAATATCAAAATGTATTTATAGTAATCCTGAGGTTTCTAGTGTTGGTATTACCGAGGAGCAAGCGGAAAGTAGAGGGCATAAAGTAAAAGTGGGCAAATTTTCATTCCGTGCCATTGGTAAAGCGCTGGTCTTCGGTGAATCGGATGGATTTGTGAAAATTGTGGCCGATGAAGAGACCAATGACATTTTAGGGGTACACATGATTGGTCCTCATGTTACCGATATGATTTCAGAAGCTGGGCTTGCAATGGTATTAAATGCAACCCCATGGGAAGTGGCTCACACCATCCATCCTCACCCTACCTTGTCAGAAGCAATTGGGGAAGCTGCACTTGCGGTTGATGGCAGAGCACTACACGGTTAAACTTACGCCATTTTGGTATCAATGCGAACAATAGGGAGGTAACAAATTAATGGCTGAAAAACGACATGAGGCATTAGGTTTAAGTGATGAAAAAGTTTTAGAAATGTATGAAACAATGGTTTTAGCCCGCCGGATTGATGAGCGGATGTGGTTATTAAACCGAGCTGGGAAAATCCCATTTGTTATTTCCTGTCAAGGCCAGGAAGCGGCCCAAGTCGGGGCAGCTTTTGCACTTGATAAGGATAAAGATTATGTGCTTCCCTATTACCGGGATATGGGAGTAGTCTTAACATTTGGTATGACGGCGAAGGAGCTTATGCTTTCCGGATTTGCGAAAGCAGAAGACCCTAATTCAGGAGGAAGGCAAATGCCTGGACACTTTGGACAAAAGAAAAATCGTATTGTTACAGGTTCCTCTCCTGTTACAACACAAGTACCTCATGCCGTTGGGGTTGCTTTGGCTGGGAAAATGGAAAGAAAAGACCTTGTTACGTTTGTAACATTTGGTGAAGGTTCATCCAACCAAGGGGATTTCCATGAAGGTGCAAATTTTGCCGGTGTACACAAACTTCCTGTTATTTTTATGTGTGAAAACAATAAGTATGCTATTTCCGTTCCAATTGAAAAACAATTAGCATGCGAGAAAGTTTCAGATCGTGCAATTGGCTATGGAATGCCAGGGTTCACAGTGGATGGGAACGACCCGTTAGAAGTTTATAAAGTAGTGAAAGAGGCTGCTGACCGCGGCCGCAGCGGTGCTGGACCAACCTTAATTGAAACAGTTTCCTACCGTTTGACACCACATTCCTCTGATGATGATGACCGTTCTTACCGGGCACCTGATGAGGTAGCAAAAGCCAAAACCCAGGATCCGATTATTACATTTGGTGCTTACTTAAAGGAAACGGGTGTCTTGAATGATGACTTGGAAAAAGAAATCAATGACCGTGTAATGAAACTGGTGAATGAGGCAACTGACTATGCTGAAAATGCCCCATATGCTGCACCTGAGGATGCAATGAAATACGTTTATGGGGAAATGTAAGGGGGACGTAACATGGCGGTAATTTCTTATATAGATGCGGTAACAATGGCCATTCGTGAAGAAATGGAAAGAGACCCAAAGGTGTTTGTACTTGGGGAAGATGTTGGGAAAAAGGGTGGCGTATTTAAGGCTACCCAAGGATTGTATGAACAATTTGGAGAAGAGCGGGTAATTGATACACCACTTGCTGAATCAGCCATTGCAGGAGTAGGAATCGGTGCAGCCATGTATGGTATGCGGCCGATTGCAGAAATGCAGTTTGCTGACTTTATCATGCCTGCTGTAAACCAAATTATTTCAGAGGCAGCGAAAATTCGCTATCGATCAAATAATGACTGGAATTGTCCGATTGTTATTCGTGCTCCATACGGCGGAGGGGTTCACGGTGCATTGTATCACTCTCAATCTGTTGAAGCAGTATTTGCGAATCAACCTGGATTAAAAATTGTTATGCCATCCACTCCTTATGATGTAAAAGGTTTATTAAAGGCAGCTATTCGTGATAATGACCCTGTTCTTTTCTTTGAACATAAACGGGCCTACCGTTTGATTAAAGGAGAAGTTCCCACTGATGATTATACGCTTCCAATTGGGAAAGCTGATGTGAAACGTGAAGGCGATGATATTACGGTCATTACTTATGGTCTGTGTGTTCATTTTGCCCTCCAAGCTGCCGAAAAACTGGCTAAGGACGGAATTTCAACCCATATTCTTGATTTAAGAACTGTTTACCCACTGGATAAAGAAGCGATTATTGAAGCTGCCTCCAAAACTGGGAAGGTTCTGCTCGTTACAGAGGACAATAAAGAAGGCAGTATTTTGGGGGAGGTATCTGCCATTATTGCGGAGAATTGCTTATTCGATTTAGATGCTCCTATTAAACGCTTGGCAGGACCGGATATACCGGCCATGCCATATGCGCCGACGATGGAAAAATACTTTATGGTAAATCCTGATAAAGTTGAAAAAGCAATGAGAGAATTAGCAGAATTTTAAAGTGCAATTTTTTGGCTGAAGAATAATCCACAGTAGTAAATGCACTAAGGAGGTTTTATGCATTGGCAGTTGAACAAATAAAAATGCCTCAACTAGGTGAAAGTGTTACAGAGGGTACCATTAGTAAATGGCTTGTTTCTGTTGGGGATAAGGTAAATAAATATGATCCACTTGCAGAGGTTATGACAGATAAGGTAAATGCAGAGGTCCCATCTTCATTTACAGGGATGATTAAAGAACTAATTGCCGGAGAAGGCGACACATTGTCTGTTGGTGAAATTATTTGTACGATTGAGATAGAGGGCAGCGAAACGAATGGTGAGGCAAAAGCAAAAGCAGCTCCTGTAGAAGAAAAATCAGCCGATACGGGCAATACGGCAGCGGATAAAGGAAATGTTGGCCGATACTCACCCGCGGTCTTAAAGCTCTCTCAGGAGCATGGAATTGACTTGGCTCAAGTTCAAGGAACAGGTGCCGGGGGCAGAATTACTAGAAAAGATTTGCAAAAATTGATTGAGTCCGGGAACATACCTGCTGCATCTTCAAAGACAGAATCAATCAAGGGGTATGATATTCAGCCTTCTGCCTTGCCGGAAACGGCTCAACCTGTGCCTAAACAGGCTGCTCCTACCGTAAATGTGCCGGTTGAGACAGGAGACATTGAAATACCTGTTACGGGTGTCCGTAAAGCGATTGCGGCTAACATGCTGCGCAGTAAACACGAAGCGCCGCATGCCTGGACAATGATTGAGGTCGATGCCACAAATTTGGTAGACTTCCGCAATTCTATTAAAGATGAGTTTAAGAAAAAAGAGGGCTTCAATTTAACTTTCTTTGCTTTCTTTGTAAAAGCAGTTGCTCAGGCGTTAAAGGAATTCCCGCAAATCAACTCAATGTGGGCAGGAGATAAAATTATTCAAAAGAAAGATATAAATATTTCGATTGCCGTTGCAACTGATGATGCGTTATACGTTCCTGTTATTAAGCAGGCAGACGAAAAAACTATTAAAGGAATTGCTCGTGAAATTTCCGAGCTTGCTGTTAAGGTTAGGAACGGAAAACTAAAGTCCGATGATATGCAAGGTGGAACATTTACCGTCAACAATACCGGTTCATTCGGATCTGTTCAATCCATGGGCATTATCAATTACCCGCAGGCAGCTATTCTGCAGGTTGAATCAATTGTGAAACGTCCGGTAGTCATGAATAATGGAATGATTGCCGTACGTGATATGGTGAATTTATGTATGTCTCTAGACCACCGAGTTTTAGACGGACTTGTTTGCGGAAGATTCTTACAGCGAGTAAAAGAAATACTTGAAAATATATCACAATCTACAACATCCATATATTAAAATGTGCCGCCAGTGTTTTCTGGCGGTACTTTTCTTATTGATTGTAACGTGTTTGTACCATAAAATAGAATTAATTGAATATTTATTATTTTACATGGAGGGGGTTGTAAATTTTGGAAAATTTGTGCAATCAGTCTTTTCCTTCAAAAACAAAACTTGATTGGAAAGCTAAAGCCGAAGAATCCTTGAAAGGGAAAACAGTTGAGTCCTTGCAAAGCCCAACATATGAAAATATTATTTTGAAACCGCTTTATTCTAAAGAAGATCAGAAAACACCCTCTGAGTATCCGGGCGAATCGGATTTTAGACGCGGTACATACCCGCTTGGATATGTGATGAATGATTGGAAGGTGGCTCAGCGGATTTCTTATTCAACTATTCATGAACTAAGAGAAAAACTCATAACTGCCGTCAGTAAAGGGCAAACGGCCATTTCGTTTGAAGTTTCAAAAGCTTTATTTGAATCCGGTGCTGATGTAGCTAGTTTGTTCATGGATTTAGCCGAAAACTTTCCAATTGCCATTGATTCAAAAGGTTTGCAGGCAGCCTTACTAGCAAAATTATCTAAAGGAAATAACGAAAAAATTACCGGATATATTGGTTCTGACCCCATTTCACTTTTTGCCGAAGAAGGAACTTTTTCAAAAGAATTGCTCCCTGCGTGGGTAGAAAATATCAAGACAGCGGAAAAAGTTTTTCCAAATTTACGAACGATTCTGATTAACACATCCATCCATCAGAACAGCGGGGCAAATGCTGTTCAAGAACTGGGAATTGCTGCAGCCACAGGGGTATTCTATCTCCAACAGTTTATTGAGAGTGGTATGAAGCTTGAGAAAATTCTTTCAAAAATGATTTTTCAATTCTCCATTGGCAGCAATTTTTTTATGGAAATAGCTAAGCTCAGGGCAGCACGAATGATCTGGAGTAGAATAACGGAAGCATATGGAGCACATAAAAATAACAGGGGTATGGAAATTGCTGCAGAAACCTCTACATTCACAAAAACCATCTATGATCCACATGTTAACCTTCTTCGTGCCGGCAATGAAGCGTTTGCAGCTGTAATTGGGGGCATACAGTATTTGCATGTTGGTGCTTTTGATGAAATTACAGCTTCCAATTCTTTTTCAGAAAGAATCGCAAGAAATACACAACTAATTTTAAAAAATGAAGCCCATCTGAAAAATATTATTGATCCAGCGGGCGGCTCCTGGTATGTCGAAGAATTAACAACAAAATTGGCTGAAAAGGCATGGGAATTCTTTCAGCAGATTGAAATAAATGGCGGAATTCTGAATGTATTGCAAACCGGTTGGCTCCAAAATGAGATCGCAGCAGTTAGAAACAAAAGAATGCAAGATTCTTTTACAAGAAAACAGAGTATTGTAGGTACAAATGTGTATGCAAATCTGGATGAAACCGTTCCTGCTCTCAAAAAGGAAAAAGAAGCGGCATATCTAGTTTCGCAATCATTCGAAGATTTATTAAACGGGACAGAGCCTCAATTTTTACAGATAAATAAAATAGAGTCTGCGATTGAAATGAATCCTTTAGTGAAACAAAGATTGGCAGAGCCTTATGAGGGACTAAGGAAAAAGGCAAAGGAAATCGAGAAAAGGTCGAGTTCTGCACCGATTATGTCGATGATTTGTCTTGGGGAATTAAAGCAATATAAAGCAAGATTTGACTTTATGAGAGGATTCGTATCTGCTGGAGGAATTAAAGCAGTTGGAAGTGAGCCAATTTTTTCAAGGGAATTAGCAGAAGAGTTTGTTGCAAGTCAAGATACGCAGCATTTTTGTCTATGCGGCGATAACGAACAATATGAGACAATTGGTCATGAAATCTTAAAATTCCTAAAAGCTAAGTTCCCGGATAAGCTCTTTTATTTAGCTGGATTACCAGGTAAGGATCAACAAGTGCAGTGGAAGCATGAAGGTATTGAAGAGTTCGTTCATGTAAAAAGCAATTGCTATGAAACACTTTCTCATATACTTACCGAAATGGAGGTGAAGGCCGATGCAAAAGCCTGATTTTCAAAACCTGCGCCTTTTTACTGAGCAACCGCTCAACAGTAAAGAACAATGGGAAGAAAAAGTGAAACAAGAGCTGGATTCTTCTATCGAAGAATTACTTTTTGAAACCAATGAACAAATCAAGTTGAAGGCTCTTTATACAAAAGAGGACTTGGAAGGCTTGGAGCATATAGACGATCTGCCGGGGATTCCACCGTATACACGTGGCCCGTATCCAACCATGTACGTCAACAGGCCATGGACGGTAAGGCAATATGCCGGATTCTCAACTGCTGAGGAGAGTAATGCGTTTTATCGTCGGAATTTGGCAATGGGACAAAAGGGCTTGTCGGTTGCATTTGATTTGGCAACCCATCGCGGCTATGATTCTGACCATGCCCGGGTTGTCGGCGATGTTGGAAAAGCCGGAGTTGCAATTGATTCGATTCTTGATATGAAAACACTTTTCGACGGAATTCCACTTGATCAAATGTCAGTATCGATGACGATGAATGGGGCGGTCCTGCCAATTCTAGCTTTCTTCATTGTTACCGCCGAGGAACAGGGAGTAAGTCAGGAAAAGCTTTCCGGAACGATTCAAAATGATATTTTAAAAGAATATATGGTGCGAAACACTTACATTTATCCACCTGAAATGTCGATGAAAATAATCGCAGATATTTTTGAGTATACGTCTAGATATATGCCAAAGTTTAATAGTATCAGTATTTCCGGCTATCACATGCAAGAAGCAGGTGCTCCTGCTGACCTGGAGCTTGCTTACACACTAGCGGACGGATTGGAATATGTTCGGACAGGACTTAAAGCTGGGATTGAAATCGATTCATTCGCACCAAGATTGTCATTTTTCTGGGCAATTGGGATGAATTATTTCATGGAAGTGGCAAAAATGCGCGCTGCACGGTTAATTTGGGCAAAAATGATGAAATCATTTAATCCTAAGAATGATAAGTCATTAGCCTTAAGAACCCATTCACAAACTTCCGGCTGGAGTTTGACAGAACAAGACCCATTTAATAATGTGACTCGTACATTGATTGAAGCGCATGCTGCAGCTATGGGGCATACACAATCCCTGCATACCAATGCACTAGATGAAGCGATTGCTTTGCCGACTGATTTCTCCGCGCGAATTGCTCGGAACACACAGCTATTTCTTCAGGAGGAATCAGGAATTACGAAGGTAATTGACCCTTGGGCAGGATCCTATTATGTTGAGAAGCTGACTGATGAATTGGTACAGAGAGCTTGGATGCATATCGAAGAAATTGAAGGGCTTGGCGGAATGGCGAAAGCGATTGAAACTGGTCTTCCAAAAATGAGAATTGAAGAGGCAGCCGCACGCAGACAGGCGCAAATTGATTCCGGTAAAGAAACCATTATTGGTGTAAACCGTTATCGTTTAGAGAAAGAAGAGCCAATTGATATTTTAGATATTGATAATACGGCTGTTCGCTTGAAGCAAATCGAAAAATTAAATACGTTAAAGCAAAGCAGGGATGATCAAAAGGTACAGGAATCACTTAATGCCTTGACGAAAGCAGCAGAAGCAGGTGCAGGAAATCTATTAGAGCTCGCGGTAAAGGCAGCACGTGCAAGAGCAACGCTCGGAGAAATTTCTGATGCCATCGAAAAAGTGGCCAATAGGCATAAAGCAATCATCTATTCCATTAGCGGTGTATACAGCTCAGCCTTTAGCAACGAAGAGGAAATCACGGTTGTGAAGGATATGGCCGACGAGTTCCTTGAAAATGAAGGAAGAAGACCACGAATTTTGATTGCCAAAATGGGTCAGGATGGCCACGATCGGGGGGCAAAGGTGATTGCAACAGCCTTTGCAGACCTTGGGTTTGATGTCGATATCGGTCCATTGTTTCAAACACCGGAAGAAACCGCTTTGCAGGCAGTAGAAAATGATGTCCACGTTATTGGGATGAGTTCACTTGCTGCCGGACATAAAACATTACTCCCACAACTCATTGCCGAATTGAAAAAGCTGGGCAGGGAGGATATTTTAGTTGTTGCAGGAGGAGTCATCCCGGCCCAGGATTATCAATTCTTATATGATCACGGTGCTGCAGCAATTTTTGGACCTGGAACCGTCATTCCGGTAGCAGCACAAAAGGTTATTAAGGCAATCTATCAACAGCTCGGCTATGAGGAAGTGGCGGAATAAATGGCGGCTGATCAAAAACCGGAATGGAGCGATCCATCAAATCCAGATTTATGTTCAAGTGTAGTAAGAAAGGGGCAAGAGCTTGAAGGTCAAGCGACATCCCTTCAAAAAAGTTCTCGTTTCAAAAAGCGCAATACTCAAGAGGTTTCCGTAGATGATTTGTATAACGGAGTATTGAAGGGAAATCGAAGCATTCTTGCTAGGGCCATCACGCTTGTGGAAAGTAATGCCGAACATCATTTTCAAAAAGCACAGGAACTGCTGCAGAAGCTGTTACCTTGTTCTGGAAACTCAATTCGGATTGGAATTACCGGAGTGCCCGGTGCCGGGAAAAGTACTTTCATTGAAGCGTTTGGAGAGTATCTCTGCAGCTTAGGCTTAAAGGTGGCGGTTTTAGCGATTGATCCGAGCTCGAGCATTAGCGGCGGCAGTATTTTAGGCGATAAAACACGGATGGAGCAATTATCAAGAAATCCTCGCGCCTTTATCCGGCCGTCGCCATCTGCAGGAAAGCTTGGCGGTGTGCACCGAAAAACAAGGGAATCAATGCTGCTTTGCGAGGCAGCCGGTTTTGATGTGATTTTAATCGAAACGGTTGGCGTTGGGCAAAGTGAAGTCATTATCAGGGATATGGTCGATTTTTTCATGCTTCTAGTATTAACAGGTGCCGGTGATGAATTGCAGGGAATGAAAAAAGGGATTATGGAGCTGGCCGATGCCATTGTTGTTCATAAGGCAGATGGTGAGAATAAGCCCATAGCGGAAAAAACACGAAATGACTATAACCGCATTCTTCATTTTCTTCAGCCTGCAACAAAAGGATGGCCCACCAAAGCATATACCTGCTCCTCGTTAACCTTGGAGGGCATAAGTCGAATTTGGGAAATGATTCAATCTTTCGAGCAGAAGGGTAAATCCTCAGGAGTTTTTAACGAGCGCAGAAAGGCGCAATCACGGGAATGGCTTTATGCATTAATTAGTGATCAGCTTCATTACCATTTTTACCATCATCCAGGGGTAAAGAACCAACTGACAAAATTGGAAAATGAAGTGATTGCCGGAGAAAAAACAGTAGCCTCGGCAGTGGAAAGTCTTTTTCGGACATTCTTTGATTCAACGATTTGACGGTAATGGCTGATTACCGTCTTTTTTCTTATGAACTTTTTGAAAAAATAGTGAAATATTCACCCATTTCATACAAAAAGTGGTAATATTAATTTGGTAATATTCTAGTTTCAAGAACAAAACATAGAATGGTGGATTGATAGGGAAAATAGCGGGGATACATAAAGAATTGTTTATTTAAAACAGAGAAAATAGAATGATAGTTGGAGAGTGAAACATGTTAAAAAAACTTATATTATTGATCATGGCCTCCGTATTATTTATTACTGGGTGCCAAGCGGTTAAGGGTGTAGATTTGAACAAGTTGGTTCTTAGCAGTTCAAAAATTAATTCCGCTGAGAGCAAAACAACTGCTTCATTAGATTTAAAATACGCAAAATCGAAAGTAAAAGATAAGGATTTTCTAAAAGTACTTACCCTTCTCGATAATGCAAAATTAGAAGTTTACACAAAAATGCAAGATGCCAACACTGTATCCATTACCGGAAACATCATTCTTCATAATAAAGGCAAAATTCCATTACGATTATATATGGACAAAAAATATACGGTGATTCAACTTGATAATGCCAAGAAACCAGTTCGTGTTCCGATGGATAATGGAACTTCACCAGATCAAAAATTGATTAAAGATGTGCAAACAAAGTTAATGGCTCCGGTTGTAAGGAATTTGCCAAATCCTTTCCCGGCCCATCTTAAGGTAACGGCAAATACCACGGATAAAGTCCATGGAGTTAAAGTAAAAGGTCATCGTGTTCAAGCAAAGGTATACGCAAATGAAGTACCAAAGCTACTTGAGTCTTTCCTTGACAATTTATCAAAGGATGAAAAGGCAATCGCGGATATCGTAAATGCTTTAAATGAAATTAATAAAGTAGCCGGCGATGACACAAAAATGACCGTGGAGAATCTCAAAGCTGGGATTGAAGAGTTTAAGCAAATGCTGCCGGAACTTAAAACTGACCCAGAATTTAAAGCATTGTTAACAAGCAAAAATAATGTAAAAACAGATATTTTCTTAGACAAACATTATTATGAGAGAAAATCATATACAACCCTAAATATTGGCAGTATTCCTGATGGTGAAGGTCTAACTGGTGTTACGCTAAAAATCAAAAATGAAACCTGGAATATTAATAAAAAGGTAAAAGCTTCAAAAATCAAAAAATATTCCAAGTATCTTAACGAAAATGCAACTCCAGAACAATTTTTAGCGACTCTAGATAAAAAGAAAAGTGTTCTTTATTCTGCGATGACATCGTTAATGTATTCACCATCTAAAGTATTGAAAAAGTCACAGGTCAAAGTAACCAATAATAAAGGTAAAAAAGCGGATAAAATCACAGTCAAGAGCCTTAAAAAAGGTGAAGTAATTAAGGTGTACAGTAAAACAGGATCATTGATTGCTGCAAAAGAGTCAACAGGCAAAACTGCTGTTTTAACTGTAAAGCAACTAGGAAAAAAATCAGGTAAGGTATATGTAAGTATCATCCGCTCTAAACATGCAGAAAGCGGCAAAGTGTCAATCACTTTCAAGGCGGAGAAAAAATAATGTAAAAATAGTTAGAAACAGGGAGTCAAAAGGAAGGCTCCTTGTTTTTCTTTATATTGAGTGAAATTTATCATTTGATATCCCTACATTTTTACTGTTAATATGTAGATATAGGTATATTTTAGTTAGGAGTGATAAAATGAGCATGGATTTTAATTTTTTTATGAATGATATTGTCCGCCAAGCACGCGAAGAAATCGTGTCAGCTGGTTATCAAGAATTAAAAACACCTGAAGAAGTGGAAAAGGCCCTTGAGCAAAAGGGGACAACTCTTGTCATGATTAATTCTGTTTGCGGTTGTGCAGGTGGTGTGGCTCGTCCTGCAGCAGCACATGCCCTTCATTATGATAAACGTCCTGATCAGCTTGTTACCGTTTTTGCCGGTCAGGATAAGGAAGCTACCGAAAAGGCAAGAAGCTATTTCACCGGCTATCCACCATCCTCTCCGTCTTTTGCCTTATTAAAAGATGGTAAAATTATCACAATGATTGAAAGACATCAAATCGAAGGTTTTGATCCAATGAATGTCGTTGGCAAATTGCAAAAAGAATTCGATCAATACTGTGAAGAAGTTTAATATGTAAAAAAAAGATGGTCATCACTCGACCATCTTTTTTTATTTGTGCATGAAGGGCAGGAAAAAGATGCAAACTAGGAAGAAAAAGGCAGGTGGAATTTATGATAAAAATCTTTTCACCCATCCTGATTGCTTTTTTCATTTCGCCGCTCTGGCCATTAGGTCCCAACCCATTGTCAGGAGAACCCTTTATTATTGTAAATAAGAGCAAAAATGAATTGGCTTTTATTGATGATAATAAGGTGCAAACGGTGGTTAGTGTTGGAACTGGTAAAATACAGGAACTAACACCAGAGGGGCTTTTTACAGTAACAGTCAAAGCAAAAGATCCCTATTATCGTAAAAAAGATATTCCCGGCGGAAGTCCTAAAAATCCACTAGGGTCAAGATGGATTGGATTTGATGCGAAGGGTACCGATGGACGAATCTATGGAATTCACGGGACCAATCAACCAGCATCAATAGGGAAGTATGTTTCACAGGGATGTATTCGTATGCAAAATGAGGTTATTACATCACTATTTCCTCTCATTCCACTTGGAACAAAAATTTTAGTGATATCTACAAAAAAATCATTTGAAAAGTTAGCGGTAGAAAATGGAGCAATTAAGTGAAGAAAAGGGACTGTTTACAGTCCCTTTTTATATGTCTAACGAATAAATTGTCCAATTCCAATTAGGAGGGTTGAGGCAAGCATGGCAAAAAGCATTAAAAAAACAATTATTTTTTGATTCTTCTTTTTAGACAATGAGAATTCCTCCCTTATGATTACTATATTCTTATTTTACAGGGAAAAGCCCAATTGGACAACTGAGCAACTGCTCAATTTTAGGAAGGATTTATGAACTTTTTAGCGAATAAGATAATTGTCGAATTAATTTAATAGTGGATCAGAGGGATAAGAATGATTAAAAAAGTCGACCATATTGGGATTGCAGTTCAATCGCTTGAGAAAGCGCTTCCTTTCTATACGGAGGTACTTAAACTGCCTTTAATCGCTATTGAGGAAGTGGCAAGTGAGAAATTAAGAGTAGCCTTTTTAAGTGCGGGTGAAACAAAAATAGAGTTGCTTGAGCCGGCATCACCGGAGAGTACGGTTGCTAAGTTTATCGAAAAACGCGGTGAGGGTATTCATCATGTCGCACTTGGGGTTGAATCGATTGAGGAACGCATCAGGGAAATGAAGGAAAATGGGATTCGCATGATATCGGATGAGCCTAAGATTGGGGCAGGAGGGGCGCATGTAGCCTTTATGCACCCAAAATCGACCTTTGGTGTATTGTACGAACTTTGTGAAAAAAAGGGGAAGTAGGGATAGCATGAGTGACATCTATGAAAAAATAAATGAATTATATGATAAGCGCAGAGAGGTCGAACTTGGCGGCGGTGATGAAAGAATTGAGAAGCAGCATGAAAAAGGAAAACTGACGGCCAGAGAAAGAATCGAGCTTTTAGTGGATCCGGGAACTTTTGTCGAATTAAATCCTTTTATCGAGCACCGAACGCATGATTTTGGACTTGATGAACAAAAGGGACCGGGTGATGGGGTTGTAACAGGTTACGGGAAAGTGAACGGTCGTCCAATCTATCTTTTCTCCCAAGATTTCACTGTATTTGGTGGTGCCTTGGGAGAAATGCACGCAAAAAAAATAGCCACTGTTATGGATTTAGCGGCTAAAAACGGTACACCGTTTGTGGGTCTAAATGATTCTGGTGGTGCCCGCATTCAGGAGGGCGTCGTTTCACTAGATGGATACGGTCATATTTTTTACCGTAACGCTATTTATTCAGGGGTGATTCCGCAAATTTCTGTGATTATGGGGCCCTGTGCGGGTGGTGCCGTTTATTCACCGGCAATCACAGATTTTGTATTTATGGTTGAAAAAACGAGCCAGATGTTTATTACCGGTCCAAAGGTCATTGAAACCGTTACAGGGGAGAAGATTTCTGCAGAGGATTTAGGGGGGGCGAATGTCCATAATACCATCAGCGGTAATGCTCACTTCCAATCCGATTCAGAAGCCGAGGTTCTACAAAACGTTCGTAAGCTGCTTTTGTTTTTGCCGCAAAATAATGAGGAAAAGGCGCCAATACTTGAGGTTGAGAAAGAAGACGATTATCGTCCGGACTTAACGGATGTGATTCCATTTGATACCGTTCGTCCTTATGATGTGAGAAAAGTGATTGAGCAGGTTGCCGATTCAGATTCTTTTATGGAAATTCAAAAGGATTTTGCAAAAAACATTGTTATTGGGTTTGCAAGAATTAAAGGGGAAACCGTGGGTCTTGTATGCAACCAGCCAAAGGTAATGGCCGGGGGATTAGATATTGATTCTTCTGATAAAGCAGCGCGGTTTATTCGCACATGTGATTCGTTTAATATTCCAATCATTACATTTGAAGATGTTACCGGCTTCTTCCCAGGTATTAAGCAGGAACATGGAGGAATCATTCGCCACGGAGCTAAAATCTTATTTGCGTATTCTGAGGCTACCGTTCCTAAGCTTACGATTATATTGCGAAAAGCATATGGCGGCGCCTATGTTGCGCTTAACAGTAAGTCAATTGGTGCTGACCTTGTTTTTGCATGGCCAAATGCAGAGATTGCCGTGATGGGTCCCCAGGGGGCGGCAAATATTATTTTCGCCAAAGAAATTCAAAATAGCGAGAATCCTGAGGCGCTCAGACAACAAAAGATTGAGGAATACCGTGATAAATTTGCGAATCCATATGTGGCAGCAAGCAGGGGAATGGTGGATGATGTCATCGATCCTCGTGAAACAAGAATAAAAATTATTCAATCACTAGAAATGCTGCGGACGAAGAAAGAGTCAAGGCCTTATAAAAAACATGGAAATATACCGCTTTAATCTTGTGTTTTCGCAATTCTTTCATTTGATGACATCTATACGAAAAGGTATACTAAAATAGTGAATGAAGTACATATAATGGAGGTTCGGCTAGATGATTAATCAAGAGCGTCTTTTGAACGAATTTTTGGAACTGGTACAAATCGACTCAGAAACGAAATATGAGACGGAAATAGCGAAAGTTTTAAAGCAGAAGTTTTCAGAATTAGGTCTTGAAGTTTTCGAGGATGATACGACAGCACAAACTGGTCATGGAGCAGGGAATTTAATTTGTACCCTTCCTGCCACAAAAGAAGGTGTAGACCCGATTTATTTCACATCCCACATGGACACAGTAGTTCCAGCAAAAGGTGTAAAGCCATCGATTAAGGACGGCTATGTGGTAACCGATGGTACGACCATTCTTGGTGCTGATGATAAAGCTGGTTTAGCTGCCATGTTTGAAATGATTCGTGTTTTAAAAGAACAAAATATTGACCATGGATTAATCCAATTTGTCATTACGGCTGGAGAAGAGTCAGGTCTTGTTGGGGCAAAGGCATTAGATCCTTCCCTAATGAAGGCAAAATTTGGCTATGCCCTAGATAGTGATGGTTTAGTTGGAAATGTTGTCGTTGCTGCTCCTACACAGGCAAAAGTGAAAGCGGTGATCTATGGAAAAACAGCTCATGCTGGTGTTGCACCTGAAAAAGGGGTTTCCGCCATCACCATTGCGGCTAAATCCATTGCAAAAATGCCTTTAGGAAGAATCGACTCAGAAACGACTGCAAATATTGGCCGGTTTGAAGGTGGGCAGGCGACAAATATCGTGTGTGACCGAGTGGATATTTTAGCAGAGGCCCGGTCGTTAATCCCTGAAAAAATGCAGGCACAGGTTCAAAAAATGAAAGATGCTTTTGAAAACGTAGCGAAAGAAATGGGCGGAAAAGCAGAAGTTAACGTCGAAGTTATGTATCCAGGTTTTAAATTTGGTGAGGGAGATCAGGTCGTTGAGATTGCCCGTAAAGCTGCAGGGAAAATTGGCCGCAGCTGTGAATTACAGCATAGTGGTGGCGGAAGTGATGCCAATGTGATTGCAGGCTTTGGCATTCCAACAGTCAATCTTGCTGTTGGTTATGAAGAAATTCATACCACAAACGAACGGATGCCGGTTGAGGAATTATACAAATTGGCGGAAATGACACTTGCCATCATTGATGAAGTGACAAATCAATAGTACGGCTTGAAGGGGAGCGGGCAGCTCTCCTTTTTGTTATACTTTAGGTATAAAAGGTTGTTAGGAAGTGCGGGACATGAAGGAAATGTATCCGAAAAACGGAAGGGTCATTTTACATGTTGATATGAATAGCTTTTACGCTTCTGTGGAAATGGCCTATGACCCGGAGTTGAAGGGGAAACCACTCGCAATTGCCGGGAATGTGGAAGAACGAAGAGGGATTATTGTCACCTGCAGCTATGAGGCAAGAAAATTTGGAGTGAAAACGACGATGCCGCTTTGGGAGGCGAAAAAGCTATGCCCGAAGCTAATTGTAAAATCTCCTAATTTTGACCGATACCGGGCTGCTTCGATGGGGATGTTTGAAATCCTAAGGCAATACACAGAGCTGGTTGAACCTGTTTCGATTGATGAAGGCTATATGGATATTACAGAATCCTATGAGATTGGCAGTCCTATTGGAATAGCCGAAAGTATTCAAAAAAGAATTCTTGAGCAGCTTGATTTACCCTGCAGCATTGGAATTGCCCCTAATAAATTTTTAGCCAAAATGGCTTCTGATATGAAAAAGCCAATGGGGATTACGATTCTTCGTAAAAGGGATATTCCTTCAGTTCTTTGGCCGTTAAATACAAATGAGATGCATGGGGTTGGCAGAAAGACAGCAGAAAAGCTAACAACAATTGGCATTCATACGATTGGTGATTTGGCAAAGGGAAATGAATTTCAGCTCAAAACGCTGTTAGGAATAAATGGTCTTCGGATAAAAGATCGTGCAAATGGAATTGACTCAAGGCCCGTTGATCCGGAATCAGTCGCAGAGTTTAAAAGTATTGGCAATTCTACGACTCTCCCAAGGGATATAAGCAATCAGCAAGAGCTTTTTGCTATTTTAGATTCATTAGCCGAAACGGTTTCTGTGAGACTGAAGCGGAAAAATGTTCTTGCCTCTACGTTGGGTATTACCATTCGTTTCAAAGATCGCAAAACGATTACAAGAAGCAAAAAGCTTTCGAATCCTATTCATCAAAAGGATGATATTTCATCTGCTGCGAAGCAGTTATTTATTAAGCATTGGAATGGGAACCCTGTAAGATTACTGGGGATTACAGGATCTGATTTACTGGATCATGATGATGCCTATAAGCAGCTTGACTTGTTTTCCTATGAAAAGGATGCGAAAAAGGAGCCGTTGCTTAATACGATATTGAACCTTCGAGAAAAATACGGTAAGCATATTGTCGAAACTGCCTCATCACAAAGACCGATAGACCCCGACCATAAAGTTGGAACCGAAACAAGCTTTAATAAGGATTTTTTACGGTCGTTTCCGGAAAAACATAAAGACGAATAAAAGCTCCGCTTTGCTGTGAGAACAAAGCGGAGCTTTTTGAATTTTTTAATTGCAAGTTTCTACTTCAAGTTCGGTAACTGGCCACCAGGAGAAACCGTCTTTTTCTAATAATTGATCTGCTGCATCAGGGCCTCTTGAACCTGATTCATAATTTGGAAAGCTTTCATCCTTACTATTTTTCCAGGCTTCAGAGATTTTATCAACAAAGCTCCAGGAATAAGCTACCTCATCCCAATGGGTAAAGTTTGTTGCGTCTCCCTGCATACAGTCATATAGAAGCTTTTCATAACCTTCCGGAGTATTCATCGCATGGATTCCCGTATTGGCAAAGCTTAATTTCACCACTTGGGCATCGAGATGACCGCCTGCCTTTTTGGCATTTAAATGTAACGTAATTCCTTCTTCCGGCTGGATATGGATAACAAGGAGATTAGGGTTTAACATTTTTTCCGTTTGATAGTATAAATTCATTGGTATATCTTTAAATTGCACGACAATTTTGGTAGATTTTACCTTAAGCCTTTTTCCTGTTCGGATATAAAAAGGTACTCCAGCCCAGCGAAAATTATCAATCATAACTTTCCCTGCTACGTAAGTTTCTGTATTGGACTCTTTGTCCACCATTGGTTCGTCACGGTATTTCGGAACCTTTTTTCCATCCATTTCCCCTTCGCCGTATTGCCCGCGAACAAAATAATCATTTACTTCTTCGCCTTCAATCTTACGAATGGCTCTGAATACTCTTCCTTTTTCGGAACGAATTTCATCCGTTGTAAGCTTAATCGGAGGCTCCATTGCAAGGAGGGCTACCATCTGCAGCATGTGGTTTTGGACCATATCCCTTAACGCACCGCTTTTTTCGTAATAGCGTCCTCGTTCCTCTACTCCAAGTGTCTCACTTGAGGTGACTTGAATATTGGAAATATATCGGTTATTCCATAATGGTTCAAAAATGGCATTGGCGAAACGGATTACTTCAATATTTCGTACCATTTCTTTACCAAGATAGTGGTCGATCCGATAAATTTCTTCCTCTGAAAAAGCTGTTCTAATTTGCTTATTTAATTCTTTTGCAGACGCAAGGTCATGTCCGAATGGTTTTTCGATGACAAGTCGTTTGTATCCTTTTACATCTGTTAAACCGTCTGAATTTAAATGAAGGGCAATCGGTCCAAAAAATTCAGGTGCCATGGCGAGGTAAAAAATTCGGTTTCCTTCTAAATTATAATGTTCATCTATCTCATCTGCTAATTTTTTCAGAGCAAGGTAGGAACTAGAATCCTGCACATCGTGTGCCTGATAGTAAAAATGGGAAATAAATTCATCAATATTCTTATCTCTTCCTAGAGCAGAAAGAACAGATTCTTTTACGGAATGTTGAAATTCATCATTCGAAATTGACCTTCTTGCCACACCAATTACGGCAAATTGATCGGATAGTCGGCCTTTCTCAAATAGCCGGTATAGCGAAGGAAACAACTTCCGTTTGGCTAAATCGCCAGTTGCACCAAAAATCATTATGAGTGAAGATGTGCTTCCAGTATGTTCCACTAAAAATACCTCTTTTCCAGTATGTATCGTATAAAATAACGTTGTCTTACCAAGTATTAAATTTTATCTGTTTACTATATAATTCGCAAATAAAAAGCAATCATGTAAAAATCAATTTATTTTTAAAGACTGGTTTGTGCTATAGTAAAGCTAATAATAAGTACGGGGTTTTTTGAAAGGAGTATGTTCGAGTGGATATTTTTTTCTTAGGAACGGGCGCCGGAATGCCGGCAAAGCTTCGCAATGTTACATCCATTGCCCTAAAATTACTAGAAGAGCGGGGGACAATCTGGCTATTTGATGCCGGAGAAGCAACCCAGCATCAAATATTACATACTGCAATTAAACCGCGCAGAATTGAAAAAATTTTTATTACTCACCTTCATGGCGACCATATATATGGTCTGCCCGGGCTTCTATCGAGCCGTTCTTTTCAGGGGGGAGAATCGGAAGTCACTCTCTATGGTCCAAAGGGAATTAAGGAATTTATTGATGTGAGCCTTTCTGTGAGTCAAACCTATTTAAAATATAATATCACTGTCATTGAGATTGAGGATGGGGTTATTTTTGAAGACGAACAGTTTATCGTAGAAGCCAGCCTTTTAGAACATGGGATTCCGTCCTATGGTTACCGAATTATTGAAAAGGATCGACCAGGAACATTGCTTGCTGATAAGTTGGTGGAAATAGGTGTTCGTCCTGGGCCTGTTTTTAAGAAAATCAAAAATGGCGAAACGGTTACTCTTGAAGATGGGAGAACCATTCATCCGGCGGATTTCCTTGGACAGCCTCAAAAGGGTAGAATTGTAACCATTTTAGGGGATACCAGGTATTGTGAACAGGCGATTTCCTTGGCGGAACATGCAGACTTGTTAGTGCACGAAGCTACCTTCTCAAAAGGAGAGGAAAGGCTTGCATTTGATTATTTTCATTCCACCACACACCAGGCAGCGAAAATTGCGAAAATGTCAGGGTGTAAACAGCTATGCCTGACCCATATCAGTTCACGTTATGACCGGCAAGCATCAAGGGAATTAGTAGAAGAGGCACGTGAGATTTTTCCGAATACGGATATTGCGGAAGATTTTAAAGAAATTAATATTCCATTAAAATGAACGAAAACAATCCCAAGTAATTAGAAATGTCCTTCATCCTGTGGGTGAAGGACATTTCTATTCATTTATAGCCAGCCACGTTTATACTGTACAGGCGCTTCAATTTCTTCGCCCAGCTCTTTGGCTGCCGTTCTTGGCCAGTAAGGATCACGCAGCAATTCCCGTGCTAAGAAAACTAAGTCAGCTCGGTCATTCTGCAAAATCTCCTCAGCTTGAATCGGCGAGGTAATCAATCCGACTGCACCTGTATCAATCACTGCTTCATGCTTAATCGTTTCAGCAAACTTCACTTGGTAACCAGGGTAAACATTAATGCGAGCAGGTACAACAGCACCGGAACTAACGTCGATTAAATCAACACCTTGCTCCTTCATCCATTTACTGAAGGTTACATAATCCTCCGGTATCAAGCCTTCCTCATTGTAATCATGAGCGGAGACTCGCACAAATAATGGGCCATCCCATACAGTCTTAACAGCGTCAATCACTTCGCGGAGGAAGCGGTAGCGGTTTTCAGCTGAACCGCCATATTCGTCGGTTCGTTTATTAGAGAGAGGTGATAAAAATTCATTAACCAAATATCCATGAGCCCCGTGAATTTCAATCACATCAAATCCGGCGTTTGCCGCCCGTTCTGCCCCTTTTTTGAATGCATCAACAGTCTCGGCAATTTCTGCCACGGTCATTTCCTTTGGGGTTTTACTTTTTTCATTATAAGCAAGTGCTGAAGGCGCAAGGATTTCCCCTTCTAAAACAGCTTTTCTGCCGGCGTGGGCGAGTTGGATCCCCGTTTTAGCTCCGTGCTCTTTCATCAGACCAACTAGTTCCTTAAATCCCTTAACATGCTCATCGCTCCAAATTCCTAAATCCTGAGGGGAGATGCGGCCTTGTGGAGTAACAGCAGTAGCCTCAACAATTATCAGTCCAACCTGACCCACCGCTCTGCTTGTGTAATGGGTAAGATGCCAGTTTTGAATATGCCCGTCTTCGTTATGACTGGAATACATGCACATGGGGGACATAACAATACGGTTTTTTAACGTAACCCCTTTAATTGTATAGGGAGAGAATAATTTTACCGACATTTGTAAACCTCCTGAATTCCTATTTAAATCCATAATTTAGTATATCAAAAGGTTTCATTTAAACGAAAAACTCTGCTTCACTCTTTTTCCCGAAGATCTCTTAAGCGATATTTCGTTCCTCTCCAGACAATACCGCCCCGTATAAAAGTTAATAGGCTTGCTCGAATGATAGAATAAATAAAAAATAACGCAGTGATTGGGAAAACAAGAAATAGGATTGGAGAAAATAATGTCATTCTTTTGATTACCATAGCATAAAGAATCCCGCTGGTTATAATATTACCTAAGCTTAGCAGGGCAATGGTTTTGCTGTTTGAAAAAATGGTAAAGAAGGGAAGAAAGTGGGTTAATAGGATTCCGAAAACTGATAAAAAAATCATACTGATACGGTAATTCAATCCTGCAAACGTATTTTTTTCGAGCCCGACAAAGGCCTCCTTTAAACTGCCATACCATTCTACTTCAATTAAATGGAGGGCGGTGACAATCCTCTGCGAAAAGCCTTCCTTTTTCATTCTCATTCCCAATTGAAGATCATCGTCTGGGCGCATTTTAATCCTCTCATGGGTGCCGAACGCTTCATAAGCCTTGTTTGATACAAGGTTAAAAGCACCAATTCCCGTACCGATTTTGGATTTAGGGTTATTCGCCCGCCAAGGCCGTTTAAAATAGGAAAATCCAAACAGGAAAAAGGCAACAAATGACTTGAGCCAAAAGCTGCGGGCATTTAAATTCGGTGCTGCGGTTAAATGGTCAAGTTTATTTTTATTAAAGTAATGCAGCGCTTTTGCAAATGCTTCTTTTTCATAGCGAACATCTGCATCCGTAAACAAAATCCATTTACCGGAAGACTGTTTGGCACCTGTATATAATGCATGGTTTTTACCAAGCCAGCCTTCCGGTAATTCTTGTATATGAATGACCTTTATTCTTTGGTCCGATCTAGCTAACTCATCAATAATTTTTCCAGTATGATCTGTTGAACGGTCGTCTACCAGAATCCATTCGACATTTTCATAGGTTTGCTGCAATTGACTTTGGATACTTAACTTTATTTGTTGTTCTTCGTTTCTTGCTGCGACAATGACTGTCAATAACTCCCCATCTACTAGACCTGTTTCATTTTCGAGAAAATCTAAATTTCGTAAACCGGCCCAGGCATCCAATATAAACGCAATCCAAACAACAATCCCCAATGAAAGTAACGTGGTTAACATGTATGACACTTCCCAGTCCTTTTTTTACATTTTATAAGAACTCTCGGGAAACATCCAATTTATAGGAGCTGTTCTGCTGTTTCCAGTTGGGTGCTTAATGCTTTCCCCATTTTTTTTGATTGAGCAGTGGCTGTTTTTATACACTCAATAAATGCCTGCTGAACGCCATTTTCTTCAAGGACTCGAATACCGGCTTCAGTCGTTCCCCCAGGGCTGGTTACATCCTTGCGCAGCTGTACAGGTGGTTTTATCGATTTCCGGACCATTTCAGCTGCTCCAATTAACGTTTGCACAATTAGCTCCTGAGCCGTTTCCTTATTTAGTCCGATTTCTACTGCGCTATTTTCCATCGCTTCAATCAGATAATAAATATAGGCAGGGCCGCTTCCTGAAAGTCCTGTTACAGCATCAAGATGTTCTTCTTCAACAATAGTGGTTAATCCCACTGTGTTGAAAAGTTTTTTTGCCATTTCCATTTGCTGATCTGACACACGTTCATTGACTGCAATGGCGGTCGCTGATAATCCAACTGTTGCTGACGTGTTTGGCATCGATCTGATAATCGCCATTGGTTTTTTAGCTAAAACCTCTATTGTTTTGATTGAAACCCCGGCGAGAACTGAAATCACCAGCATTTGTTCCGTTAGGTAGTCGCGAATCTTAGCTATTGCAGTTGCGGCATCCTTAGGTTTCATTGCTAAAATTACAATATCCGCTCCGTCAAAGAGTGCACACATGTCGTAAGAAGCACTTACCCCATAACGATTACGAAGCTTGTGCAGCCTTTCCTCATTTGAGTTGTTAGTTACCCAAATATTTTCCCTTTCGATTAACCCATTTTCCAGAACGCCCGAAATAAATGCTTCAGCCATAGAACCTGCGCCAATAACTGCCATTTTTTTCATGTTAATCCTCCTTCTTAATTTGTTGTCTACGATTACGTTTTAAAAAACAAAAAGACCTTTCATCCGTAAAGGACGAAAGGTCTATCTTCCGTGGTACCACCTTCATTGACCCCTTTTAAAATACAAAAAGGTCACTCGACTCCGATAACGCCGGATTTGCGTTAGGTTTTCCTAAAAGCTCATAAGGTAGGTTCAATGATTAAGAGGGTGGTGAAGCCTTCCAGCCTTTAGAGCTTCACTCTCTTTCACCGTTTCTCATTTACTGGTCTTATTCATCGCTTTAAACGAATCAAATTTTAATTGTGATTATGCATTATAAATAGCCTGTCTGTCAAGAAATTAATTTATTGAATTTTTCATTTTTTCTAAAAAGTTATGTGAAAATAATGACATTTTCTGAAAAAGTCGGTACACTTTATTTTATAATCAAATTTTAACATTCGGAAATTTTATAACAATAATGTTAAGGGGGACTGAAAATGACAGAATGGAGAGAGGGAATTGCTAAAATTACACTGCCGACTCCGTTTGAGGTGGGAGATGTAAATGCCTATTTGATTAAGGGAGAGCGGTTAACGCTTGTTGATGCAGGAGTAAAAACGAAAGAATGCTGGAATTCGCTAAAAGCGCAAATGGCTGATTTACATGTAAGTCCTGATGATATTGAACAAGTCATTTTGACTCACCATCACCCCGACCATGTCGGTATGCTTGATTTTTTACCCGATTCAATTGAACTGCTCGGCCACCCGTTAAATGAGCGATGGATTCATCCGACAGAAGAATTTTTTCAGGTGCAGGAGGAATTTTTTACTGCGTTGTTCCATCAATTTGGGTTGCCCAAGGAATTTTTACCTTCTCTTGAAAATTTGCGAAAAACGTTAAAATATTCATGCAATCGTTCACTGACCGGACATTTACATGAAGGGATGACACCTCCTGGACTTCCCGATTGGAAGGTTATTGAAACTCCCGGCCATGCTCAAAGTCATATTGCGCTTTTTCGTGAAAAGGACGGTGTTTTAATTGGCGGAGATCTTATTTTAGCCCATATTTCCCCAAATCCGCTGCTTGAGCCGCCGCTGTTGGGGGAAACAGAAAGGCCCAAGCCACTCTTGCAGCATAATGAATCCATGAAAAAATTGTTATCTTATCCGATTTCAGTTGTGTACACAGGGCATGGGGAAGAGGTTTCCCAATTAAAGGAGCTAATCGAAAAAAGGCTTACCCGGCAGCATGAACGGGCCATGACGGTTCTTAACTGGTTAAGGGAAGATGAGTTAAGTGTGTTTGAAATTTGCAAACGGCTTTTTCCGGCCGTCTATAAACGTGAATTGATGTTGACGATATCAGAGACCGTTGGACAGCTTGACTATTTATCATCCATTGGTGAAATTACTAATAAAGACACGCAGCCTGTTCTTTTTCAGGCCAGATGAGGTGATAAAATGGTTAGGGAACATTTAAAAGGCAAAAATATTATCATCACAGGCGCCTCTGGGGGGATTGGTGCGGAAATTGCTAAGTTGTCCGCTGCAAGCGGAGCCAATCTTGTCCTTTTGGCAAGAAGCATCGAAAAGCTAGAACAGCTGCAAAGTGAATTACAGCAGAAACATCATGTCAAAGTGGTTATTTTTCAGCTTGACGTGTCTGATACCGAAAAAGTTCAAGAAGTTTTTCGGCACATTTTTGCGGAAATTGGTTCGGTCGATATTCTTGTGAATAATGCCGGCTTTGGAGTTTTTCGTGAAGCCCACGCGGCGACAATGGATGAAATCAAGGGGATGTTTGAGGTAAATGTGGTTGGGTTAATGGCGTGCACAAGTATGGTGCTGCCGAAAATGCGTGAGCGGCGTTTCGGCCATATTATCAACATTGCCTCCCAAGCAGGGAAAATTGCCACACCAAAATCAAGCGTTTATTCGGCAACAAAGCATGCTGTTCTTGGTTATACGAATTCGATAAGGATGGAATTAGCTGATTATAATGTTCAAGTCACTTCGGTGAATCCAGGTCCGATTGCTACCAACTTTTTTAATATTGCTGACGAAAAAGGGACTTATGTGAAAAATGTTCAGCGATTTATGCTTAAACCGGAGTACGTTGCTGAAAAAGTGGTTAACAGCATGCTTACAAAAACGAGAGAAATTAACCTACCGCGCTGGATGAATATGGGCAGCGTTGTCTACGTTCTTTTTCCAAGGCTATTTGAACGAATTGGGAAAAAGGCATTTAATCAAAAATAAGCCGCTGCTTCCAGCGGTTTTTCTTTTCCAATTAACCTGTTAAAAATTCATACACCGTATCATTGATTACCTCATACAAATCCACTTCCGGTTCTGCTGTTTTCATCTCTAGTACCCGATAATAAAGCTCTTCTAATTCTCTTTCATTCATTGGCAATGAATCTACCTCGGTATAGTACTGTTTAAAACAATTTTTTATCATTTTGATTACCAGTTTTTTATCCACGGCTATGCACCTCAATCCCATTATACTGTTTTTTTGCTTCATCACCACATTGGAAAATTGTCATTAAATTCCCATTGAATACGAACGCATATTCGCTTAATATAAAGAGTATAATATAAAGGAACTAACGTTCGTATTTATGACCATGGAGGGAAGAAATATGGTCGATTACAGCACAGCACCGCAAAATAAAATTCTATGTGTAGACATGAAGAGCTTCTATGCAAGCTGTTCAGCTGTCATTTACGGCCTTGATCCGATGCAGTGCTATTTAGTTGTGGCCGGCAATCATGATCGGCAGGGGAGTGTGGTACTTGCAGCCTCACCAAGGGTGAAAAAGGAATTTGGTATTAAAACTGGCTCTAGGCTGTTCGAGATTCCCAATGATCCGCGTATTCAAGTAGTTGAGCCGAAAATGGCTACTTATTTACGAATTTCCACAGAAATTAGCCGTGTTTTCAATCGCTATGTTCCAAAGGAAGCCATTCATACGTATAGCGTGGATGAAAGTTTTATAAAAGTGGATGGTGCCATCCATCTTTGGGGGGATGCCCATACCATTGCCCAAAAAATAAAGAGTGACATTGAGCGGGAGTTCCAGCTGCCATGTGCGGTTGGAATCGGGCCGAATATGTTAATGGCGAAGCTTTGTCTTGATTTGGATGCAAAGAAAAAAGGGGTTGAAGAATGGACGTATGAAGATGTACCGACAAAGCTGTGGAGTGTGTCGCCGCTTAGGGAAATGTGGGGAATAGGCAGAAGGGTTGAAAAAACATTAAATGGAATGGGCATTTTTACAGTCGGACAGCTGGCCCGTTATGATTTAGAAAAGTTAGAAAAGAAATTCGGCATTATGGGCAACCAGCTTTACTATCATGCCTGGGGAATTGACCTTTCGGAGTTAGGCGCACCAATTGTCGAAGGACAAATCAGTTTTGGAAAAAGCCAAATTCTCTTAAGGGATTATAAAGAGGAAGAGGAAATCAAGCATGTGATTTTAGAAATGTGTGAGGAAGTGGCGCGAAGGGCAAGAATGCATCGAAAGGTCGGGCGAACGATTAGCCTTGGAATTGGCTACAGTCAGGATGAATTGGGGGGAGGATTCTACCGCTCAAGAACGATTGCACAGCCGACGAATGTGACAATGGAGCTTTACCGCGTTTGTCTCGAGTTGTTTCATGAGCATTATAATGGCAAAACCGTAAGGCAAATTTCGCTCGCACTCGGCAATATTGTCGATGACAAGGAGCTTCAGCTTGATTTGTTTGATATGGATGCATACAAAAAGCGAGATTTGGGTTATGTAGTAGACTCCATTCGCAGCCGTTTTGGGGCAGGTTCCTTATTGCGGGCTGTTTCCTACACGGCAGCAGGAACCGCCAAGCATCGGGCTACACTTGTTGGTGGGCATAAAATGTAAAAATACTATTTTGATTTATCTATGAAAGAAGGAGAGGCGGATGATTCGTGACCGTGGAAGAATCAAATGGACATCGATGATGCTTCCCGAGCATGTCAAACTGCTAAGGGATTGGGTAAAGGAAGACGGATATGAAAATAGAAAAGAAATGGATGAGCAGCAGCTTGAGCTAATGAATGAAATCCTGCTCGAGGCAATTGAGTTCGATCAGTTTGTTACGATTACCTATTACCGGAATCGCAACTATGAAATTGTTATCGGGAAAATCCATTACTGGGACGAAATGACCCAAAAGCTCCATGTCGTTGACCGTTTTGAAGGAGCGCATCGTATCCCCATTCGCGAAATTGCTGACATCCGGTTGACCGATGTGTAGTTTAAAACGAAATAAAAAAGAGCGGCTGATGATGACAACCGCTCTTAATAATTAATCTTCTTGAGGAACCCGAACCTGGGATTCGAAATTACCTTTATGTGAGCCGTCACAAAAAGGTTTATTTTTCGATAACCCGCAGCGGCAAAGGGAAAAGGATGGCTTTGTTGTATAAACATTTCCCGAACCGTCGATTAATTCTACATCACCTGTAATTCGATAGGATCCATTATCATTTACTTTGATTTGAACTTTTGACATTCCCAACACTCCCTAAGAAATATTTATTATATTTGTAAATTGAAAAACCTTAGGCAGAAAAATAAGAGCTTAAAAAAACATATGATACAATCATCATATGTCAATAAAGGGGGCTTTTAAACATGAAAATAGAAATTACCTTAGCGGCTGCTAAAAAAATAGAGACGAGAACAGAGGGCCGTACGGGCTATTTAAAGCTAAAATATGATACAGACGGCTGCGGTTGTGCGGTAAATGGCGTAGCAGTATTGTGGTTTGTAGCAGAATTGGATGATAACGACATTCAGATTGAATCGAATGACGTACCGGTTTATATCGAAAAAGCAAAAGCCGTTTTCTTTGATGAACAAATGAAAATTGATTTTTCAACTGTATCAAATTGCTTTCAATTAAAAAGCCCGCAGCAAATTTTAAACGGGCATATGAGCCTTATCATCAAATAAAAAACAGACTGCTCCAGTTGGACAGTCTGTTTAAGGAGAAGGCTCCGGATTTATATATTTTTGTAAAAACTCATCAATCACTCGTTCATAATTAGCGCGGTTTTCATTAAAGGATTGGGCATGCCGCCCTTTTTCTGCAATATAGAGCATTTTAGGCCCTTTTTTATGTTCAAATAAATCCTGGGTCATCGAGGGCAAGATATAATCATCCTTACGGCTATGAATGAACAAGACTGGATGTTGAATATTTTCAATAACCGAGATCGGTGAGACATTCCGGATTGAATATTTATCCCGAAGACGTAATATAAGGTCTCCAATCGGTAATAAAATTCCAGGAAAAAGCTTAAAATCCTTTTTAATCAAATAAGCAAGCTGAGCCCTGAAATCTGAAAATGGACAGTCGGCGATGTAAAAATCAGCACCATCTTCAAGCATTCCAGCATACAACAGCATCGTTGCAGCTCCCATGGATTCACCGTGAATTCCCAGCAAAAGATTCGTACCTTTTTCCTCTTTCAGCCAGTCAACAACGGCTTTTAAATCAAATTTTTCGTAATAACCGAAGCTCGTGGTTCTTCCCCCGGATTCTCCGTGGCGCCGGTGATCATAAATTAGCACATTAAAACCGCGCTCGAGGAACAGATTCATATATTTGATTGAATTGATTTTCGTTTCGGTTACACCGTGTGAAATAATAATATAATGGTCTGTTTGGTGCGGTTCAACAAGAACAGCTTTAATCCCATAACCAAAGGGTGAAGGAATCTCGATTTTTCGTTTCGGCAGTGTTTTTAATTGTGTAGGATTATATCTCCCAGCTTCTTTTTCCCGCTTTAAAATAAATTCTTCATCCTTTTTTTTCATATACATCAGCCGGTTGGTAAAATAAATTGCAAGTGCGAGCCAAAAAAATAACAAAATAAACAAGGTCCGAAATGCCTTTTTCAAACAGGGCACCTCCCAAAATGTTTCAACAATATTTTCCTATTAGCGTTATATTAACATAAAAAAAGCCGCAAACTCCATTCGCGGCTTTTACTATTTTATTGTTCGGCATTCTGCCTCTTGGTTGGGTGTGTTGCTTTTTCCACTTCTTCCGCGGCAATCATTCTTTGGCCCCCGCCTGCAGAGTCAGCATAGTTTTTTCCCTTTTGGCTGTTTCCTTTATCGCGTTTTTGGCTCATCATTGGTACTCCCTTCAAGATGGTTTCACCTTATAAGATGCATGAATGGAAGTATGATTATTCATAACAGATATAGATTCAATCAATGTAACTTTTTTAAGGTGAATTCAGCATCATTTTCCTTTTCAAACATTCATACTTTCATTATAAGGAGTTAAATTTAATTGGATGAGGCAAAGGGGAATATCCTTTGGTGAAACTTGAAACTAGGGAAATCGAAAGGAGAGAGAGAAATGGCAAATGAAAAGGCCACAGTCAGGGAGAGAATTGCGATAAGGGCGGAGAAAGAAATCGAAAGCGGCTTCTACGTAAACTTAGGAATCGGTATGCCAACTCTTGTAGCCAACTACATGTCAGAAAATAAACAAGTGGTTCTGCAATCGGAGAATGGTCTGCTTGGAATTGGCCCATATCCAAAGGAGGATGAGGTCGACCCAGATTTAATTAATGCCGGAAAAGAGACGGTAACGACCATTAGCGGCGCCGCTTTTTTTGATAGTGCTGAATCATTTGCGATGATTCGTGGCGGGCATATTAATCTAGCCATTCTTGGGGGAATGGAGGTTTCTGAAACCGGTGATCTAGCTAACTGGATGATACCTGGAAAAATGATTAAGGGCATGGGAGGGGCAATGGATCTTGTCCATGGGGCTCAAAAAATCATTGTCATAATGGAACATGTCAATAAACGCGGGGAATCAAAAATTTTAAAGAAATGTACCCTTCCGTTAACAGGAAAAGGGGTTGTCAATCGTATTATTACAGATCGGGCGGTAATGGACGTGACCGATTCCGGGCTAAAACTTGTTGAAGTGGCAAAAGGTTTCACGGTTGAAGAGGTTATAAATTCAACAGAAGCGGCATTAATGGTGGATGAGAATGTGTTACTTGAGGCTTATTAAGGAAAAGAAAGCAGGCTATTAGTAGGGAGGGGGAAATTACCAATTTCCCGCCTATTTTTTTGAGGTAAATCTGAAGCTGTTTTATTGCGGCAAGTGGTATAATAGTGGCAAATTCGTTATGAAGGGGGAGGACTAACCGTGAAAAAGCAACCGAAACAGAAACCGAAAAAAGATGAATCCGTTGTTACGCTAAAGGATATGATGGATCCCAATTTACTAAAGCAGCTAAAAGAGCAGCAGGAGAAGCTAAAAATAGAGGAAGAGAATAAAAGAGCTGAAGAGGAGTTTAAAAAGCGAGAAGAAAGAAGATTAAAGGAAAAGAACAAATCCTTTGAAGAGCTGTTAAATGAAAGTGGTATGAACTGGAAAGAGTTTAAATAGAACTCTTAGAAAGTGGAAACTGTCTTTGTTGCAGGTTTAAGGACATATTTTGGTGGTAGTGCAAGGAAAATGTTCTAAAAGAGAAGGCAAGCTATGCTATGAAGACCAAAGCTCGTCGAGGAACCTGCGGAAATGGACTTCATAAGGTCGATGAAGGCCAAAACTCAACAAAGGCCCCGGGGAAACGTCTTTCAAGAGAGCGATGAAGGCCAAACCTCACTAAGGTTCCCTTCGAAACGTCCTTCATATTCTTCTAATATCTATAATCTACCCACAAATAACCCACTGGACAACGCCCAGTGGGATTTCTTTTACCGATGCTCCTGATAAACGCTTGCCTTTGTCAGCTGTCTAATAAAGCTAATCTCCTCATCTGCCAGTGCCCGGCTCCTTGCCGCCGCCGCATTGCTTCGCACCTGCTCCGGATTGCTCGCACCGGTAATCACTGATGCGACAGTGGGGTTGGCTAAATTATATTGGAGTGCGACTTCTGTAAAAGAACGTCCCAAAGCAACCTTTTCTTTCAACAATGGCAATACTTCTTGCAACTCATCCCGGCTATAATCCAAATAGCCTTTTTCCGAAGCCTTTTCAAGCATTCTATCACTAAGAAGACCTTTGGCAAGAGGACCACGGGTAACAACACTAATCTTATGCTCACCAAGCAGTGGAAATGCCTCTTCTTCAGGACGGCGATCCAATATACTATATTGCATCATTACTGAAACCATTTTGGATTTCCTTACATATTCACGAATGACATTTGGTCGAATCGATGAAATCCCATAATAGCGAATATAGCCCTCTGCCTTCAATTCCTCAAATGCTTCAATGGTTTCTTCCATTGGGTCTTCAATGGTCCCGCCGTGCAATTGGTAAAGGTCAATATAGTCGGTACCAAGTCGTTTCAAGCTGTATTTTACTTCTTCCTTTATGTAAGACTTGGATGGGTCCCAAGACCAGCCGGACCGGTCTTTTCTCCAGCGATTACCTACTTTTGTAGCAAGAATCACCTTATCTCTGACAGGCTTTAAAGCAGCGCCGACCAGTGTTTCATTTACTCCAAAATCGTATAAATCAGCGGTATCGAAGTAGTTAATCCCCTCATCCAAAGCAGTATCAATAATATAGCGGGCTGCTTTTTCATCGGTGCCAATTGACATACACCCTAAGCCCAATTCAGTCACAAACAAATCAGAGTTCCCAAGTTGTCTTTTTTTCAAAAAACCACCCCGTTCTTTTTCCTACAATTTTATAAAAGAATAGGGGAGACTACAAATGTAACGATTATTTTTGGGAAACATCCTTTACCCAATCCGAAACATAAACAAATTCTTTATTATATTCCTTAAGCTTTTGCAGCACCTCCCAGCCTTTGCCGACAAGGATGACGCCCTTTTCGTGTACGTACACCTTCATCCCATACCCCTCCAAATAAAGTATGGTAAAATGTATGAGCAATGAATAGCGGATTAGAACAGGAGTGACAATTATGGGCAATCTTGAAGAAAAAACAATCCATAGTGAAGAAATTTTTTCTGGCAAGGTCGTCAGCCTGCAAATACAAGAGGTTGAATTACCTAACGGGAAAAAGTCGAAACGTGAAATTATCAAACACCCTGGTGCAGTGGCGATCATCGCTATTACCAATGAAAATAAAATCGTCATGGTAGAGCAATACCGCAAAGCCTTGGAAAGAACAATTGTTGAAATTCCTGCGGGCAAGCTTGAAAAAGGAGAAGACCCAGCACTTTGTGCCCACAGGGAACTTGAGGAAGAAACAAGCTATGTTTGTGAAAGCCTTGAACTGTTGACATCTTTTTATACCTCACCAGGTTTTGCTGATGAAATCATTCATGTTTACCTTGCAAAAGGACTTTCGAAAAAAGAGAATTCAGCCGCTCTCGATGAAGATGAATTTGTAAATATTGAAGAATTAACCCTTGATGAGGCCATTCAATATATGAAAGATCAAAAAATCTACGATGCCAAAACAATTTATGCCATTCAATATTTACAATTACAAGAGGCATTAGCAAAATAATGAAAAATTATTATGTGGATTTACATATTCATATTGGCAGAACCTGGACGGGTAAGACTGTTAAAATTACCGGTGCCAAATCGTTAACCTTTACAAATATCATTGAACATGCGAGGCATGAAAAAGGTTTAAATATGGTGGGGATTATTGACAGCCATTCCCCGGAGGTTATTTTGGAGATGGAAAGCCTAATTGAAAGTGGAGATCTTTTCGAGCATCCTGATGGCGGTTTAGTATTTGGAGATTTAACGGTGATTCCTGGGTCGGAATTGGAGATTTATGATGAACAGTGCAATGGGCCAATCCATATATTAGGTTTTTTCCCGACACTGGCCATCATGAGGGAATTTTCATCCTGGCTTTCAAAAAATCTAAAAAATGTCCAGCTAAGCTCACAGCGGCTATATGTTACGGGTCTCGAACTGCAAAAGAAGATTAAAGACTTAGGTGGGATTTTCATCCCGGCCCATGTTTTTACCCCGTTTAAAAGCTTATATGGGAAAGGGGTTAATCGTTCCTTAACAGAGGTATTTGACCCAAACCTAATTGATGGGATTGAGCTTGGTTTAAGTTCAGACACTGATATGGCGGATCAAATTGGGGAAATTCACAAATATACGTTTGTGACAAACTCGGATGCCCATTCCCTCGCAAAGATTGCCCGAGAATATCAAGTAATCGCGATGGAAGAGCCGACCTTTAAGGAATTGCAAAAAGCATTAAACGGTGAGGATGGTCGTGGAATTGTTGCCAATTACGGGCTTGACCCGCTCCTTGGCAAGTACCACAAAACGGTTTGTGCAGAATGCTTACATCCGGCGGGCGACGATGATCAAATTTGTACACTTTGCGGGAACAAAAAAATCATTAAAGGTGTGGCAGATAGGATTTTAGAATTAAAAACAGCTGAGGAGGGCCCTTCAAACAGGCCGCCATATGTTCACCAAGTACCGCTGGAGTTTATCCCAGGGTTAGGGCCGAAGCTGCTTGAAAAACTTGTCAATCATTTCGGAAGTGAAATGGCAATTTTGCATGAAGTCCCGGCAGAATCATTAAAAGAAGTCGTTCCGCCCAAAATTGCTGAATTAATCATGAAAGCGAGAGAAGGAGAAATTCATCTATCTGCAGGCGGCGGTGGAAAATACGGGAAAATCGCGGATCAATAAATAATTAGGGTTTGACTCCATAGGGTCAGACCCTTTTATATTATCTATTAATTTTTGGTCATAGAAAAGATAGACAAGCATAGTATGTAATAACTGATTGTTCGAATAGGGAGGAAACGCAAATGAAGAAACGATTGTACCAGTCCGATGCCGCCAGTTATTTCCGTGAGCATTCCTCAATTTTTTTATTTATTATCGTGTTATTTTTAATGGGCGTTATTTTTGGAGCTATTGTCGTAAATAGCATGGGAATTACGCAAAAAGAAGATCTGTTCTACTATTTGTCGCAATTTTTTGGCCAGATTTCTAATGGGAAAGTGGCAGAAACAAATGATTTATTTTTCCAAAGCTTCTTTCATAACAGCAAATTTATTGGACTTATGTGGATCTTGGGGATTTCCATTATTGGTTTACCAATCATTCTCATTCTTTTATTTTTAAAGGGGATGGTAGTTGGTTTTACGGTTGGTTTTTTAGTCAGTCAAATGGGCTGGAATGGATTTTTACTTGCATTTGTATCCATCCTTCCGCAAAATTTGATTATCATTCCGGTATTTATCATAATGGCGGCATTTTCAGTTATTTTTTCAATTAGGATGATTAAAAAGCAGTTTTTAAAAAAGTATGGACAGCCGATTATGCCCTTTTTCAAACGATATATTTTTGCTTTACTGGCAGCTGTCATTTTCATCTCCGCCGCTTCTGGAATTGAAGCTTATATGTCGCCATGGTTAATGAAAACAATCATTAGTTCTACTAATTTAAAATAATTATATAATAATAATCGATATAAACTCTTGTTTATAATTATTTTATTTTGAATCTCTTTTCCCATCTGTTATAATGAGAATTAACAGTGGCGAGGGAGGGACTCGGGATGGAAACTAGAATAGAAAGAATAAAGAAACAGTTGCACTCATCAAGCTATAAGCTGACACCTCAACGAGAAGCAACCGTTCGAGTTTTACTTGAAAATGAAGAGGATCATTTGAGTGCGGAAGATGTGTACCTCCTCGTTAAAGAAAAATCGCCGGAAATTGGCTTAGCAACTGTTTATCGAACTTTGGAACTTCTAACGGAATTAAAAATTGTCGATAAAATTAATTTTGGTGATGGAGTATCACGCTATGACCTTCGTCAGGAGGGGGCAGCACACTTTCATCATCATCTCGTATGTATTGAGTGCGGTGCAGTGGATGAAATTCAAGAGGATCTTCTTGAAGATGTTGAAGAAACGGTTGAACGCAGATGGAATTTTAAAATTAAAGATCATCGCCTCACCTTTCATGGCATCTGCTATCGCTGCCAAGATAAAAAAACGGAACAAGAAAAAACAGAATAAGAATAAACGAGTCCTTTTTAATGAAAAGGACTTTTTCTATTATAAATAAATTTCCCCATTTCTTACTGTAAAGGTATAAAACTTGTACAATTTGGCATACCTTTTACTATTATGAAGCAATTTGGGGGAAGAAGAGAATGGTTTCTTTTATAAAAGTCGCACTTCAAACCATAAAGGTTTTTATCATTTTCACTGGATGCACGATTCTCTTTTATTATGGTATTATGTGGGTAAGTCAGGAATATCAAAATTACCATCACTATGATGCGCCTGAGGGAGCTGCGTTAAAGGTATCCAGTGAGGTAAAGGATGAAAATCCAGGCTGGTTAAACCGGTTGATATTGTTTTATTTAAATGGGGAGTAAATAGATGATGGAGAATCAATTAAAAGATTTTATAGAATTTTTAATAGTAGAAAAAGGCTTGGCCAAGAATACGATTATGTCTTATGAACGAGATTTGAAGAGTTATATCCGCTTTTTACAACATGTTGAAAGGATCTCCTCTTTTAATCTTGTCCAGCGTGTGCATATTGTTCAATTTCTCGGTTTTTTAAAAGAACAAGGGAAATCATCAAAAACCATTGCGAGACATATTGCCTCCGTAAGAGCCCTGCATCAATTTTTATTAAGGGATAAAGCAACAGACCAAGACCCCTCTGTCCTAATCGAAACTCCAAAATTAGAAAGGTCGCTTCCGAAGGTATTAAGTCTGAAAGAAGTAGAAATATTGTTGGATTCGCCTAAGGAAAATAATCATTTTGGAATTAGAGATAAGGCCATGCTGGAACTCCTCTATGCAACCGGAATCCGTGTCAGTGAACTGATTAATCTTGATATTGACCATGTTCATTTAACAATGGGATTTGTTCGATGCATCGGAAAAGGGGAAAAAGAACGGATTATACCAATCGGCAAAACAGCTGCAGAAGCTATTAAGCGTTACCTAGAGTATGGGAGAGGGCATTTTGTTACCCAAAAAAATCAGGATAGCGCATTATTTTTAAATCATCAAGGAAAACGGTTAACACGGCAGGGCTTTTGGAAAATATTAAAAAAGCTCACAAAAGAAGCGGGAATTGAGAAAGAGTTAACCCCTCA
Source organism: Neobacillus cucumis (assembly GCF_016107705.1). The sequence goes on along the minus strand of NZ_JAEHGC010000001.1, from coordinate 483,282 downwards.
TACACTTAGACATTCCTTTGCAACACACCTGCTTGAAAATGGAGCAGACTTAAGAGCAGTGCAGGAAATGCTCGGACATGCTGATATTTCCACGACACAAATTTATACAAATGTGAGCAAAACAAGATTAAAGGATGTTTATAGTAAATTCTTTCCTCGTGCATAATAGAATTATAGTTTTTGTTTTTATACTTCTATATAAACTTTGAGAATTGTCCAGCTCCAGCGCCTAGCCCCTCGAGGGAAAAAATGAACTGCTTTTTTCTTAGGTTGCTTTGGCCCTGACGATGAAGTCAAAGAACGACTTCACCGTCAGGGCCTCCAGCACTTGCCTTAGGCTGACCAAGGCGCTTCCGCTTTTCTGTCAAAAAACTGTCTAATTTTTAGGCAGTTTTTTTTCTTGTATTTTCCTAATCTTTTAGTAAAATAGAGATGTCAGACTTCTGACGAATGAATGTGCTTTCATGGTTAATCTGGATGAAAAAGGGCAACATATGATTGCTTATTATTTTGTTTTGAGTGTAACCGTTTACCACGAAACAAGGAGGAAAAATTTATGACTGCAAATACATATAAACGGATATTTTTAATCGTGATGGATTCAGTAGGAATTGGCGAAGCTCCCGATGCCGAACGGTTTGGCGACAAAGGGGCTGACACCTATGGTCATATTGCAGAAAAAATGAACGGTCTTCATATGCCAAACATGGCAAAGTTGGGTTTAAGCAACATCCGCGAAATCAAAGGTATCCCAAAAGCGGAAAAACCACTTGCTTTTTATACCAAAATGATGGAAGCCTCTAACGGCAAGGATACGATGACAGGACATTGGGAAATCATGGGCTTAAATATTCAGACCCCCTTCCGTGTATTCCCTGAAGGTTTTCCGGATGAACTTGTTTCAGAACTGGAAAAACGAACGGGAAGAAAGGTAATTGGAAATAAACCTGCGAGTGGAACAGAAATTTTAGTTGAACTTGGGGAAGAGCATATGAAAACGGGAGCACTAATTGTCTATACATCTGCTGATTCCGTGCTTCAAATAGCTGCTCATGAAGAGGTGGTACCTCTTGAAGAATTATATAAAATTTGTAAAATTGCCCGCGAATTAACTCTCGATGAAAGATATATGGTGGGCCGGGTCATTGCTCGTCCGTTTATAGGCGAACCTGGTAATTTTAAGCGTACCGCAAATCGCCATGATTATGCATTAAAACCATTTGACCGAACAGTGATGAGTGAGTTAAAAGACTCTGGGTTTGACGTAATTGCGATTGGGAAAATTTCCGATATTTATGACGGGGAAGGGGTAACACAATCCTTAAGGACCGTTTCTAACATGGATGGAATGGATAAGTTAGTTCAAACCCTGGATATGGAATTCACTGGAATTAGTTTTTTAAATTTAGTTGATTTTGATGCCCTTTATGGACACCGCCGTGACCCTGAGGGATACGGCAAAGCATTAGAAGAGTATGATACACGTCTGCCTGAGGTGTTTGCAAAAATGAAAGAAGGGGATTTGCTCCTCATTACAGCAGACCATGGAAACGACCCAACAGCACCCGGAACAGATCATACAAGAGAATATGTTCCATTACTTGTATACGCTAAGAACATGGAACAAGGAAGAGAACTTCCATTAAGAAAAACATTTGCAGATATTGGGGCTACGGTTGCTGAAAACTTCCATGTGAAGATGCCGAACTATGGTCAAAGCTTTTTAAGCGAATTGAAATAGAAGGGGAATGAAAAATGGAAATTGAAAAGATTCAAAATGCGGCAGGATTTTTAAAAGGAAAATATTCAAAAACCCCTAAAATTGGCCTTATATTGGGTTCAGGTCTTGGTGTATTAGCAGATGAAATCGCCCAGCCGGTTAAAATACCCTATCATGAGATTCCGGATTTTCCGGTCTCCACGGTTGAGGGCCATGCAGGACAATTAGTTTTTGGTTCCCTAAGCGGGGCAGAGGTTGTCGCCATGCAGGGACGTTTTCATTTTTATGAAGGATACAGTATGGATAAAGTGACATTTCCAGTAAGGGTGATGAAAGAACTTGGAGTTGAAATGCTGATTGTGACAAATGCAGCGGGTGGTGTCAATGAAAGCTTCTCTCCAGGAGACTTAATGATTATTACGGATCATATTAATTTTATGGGAACAAATCCGTTAATTGGTCCGAATGACTCCAAGCTTGGCGTTCGTTTCCCGGATATGTCTGAGGCGTACACAAAAGAATTACGTGCGATTGCAAAGGAAATTGCCGGCAGTCTAAAAATCGAGGTCAAGGAAGGTGTTTATGTGGGCTTTACTGGCCCTGTTTATGAAACCCCTGCTGAAATAAGAATGGCTAGGGTGCTTGGCGGTGATGCAGTTGGAATGTCGACAGTTCCGGAAGTAATTGTGGCACGCCACGGCGGCTTAAAGGTTTTGGGGATTTCTTGTATCACTAACATGGCATCAGGAATCCTAGATCAGCCATTAAGTCATGATGAAGTGATTGAGACGACTGAAAAGGTAAAAGCAAACTTTCTTTTATATATAAAGGAAATTGTGAAAGGGATCGCTTAATTTCCTGTATTTTAAACTCGTAAAGTGGTGATGAATAATGAGAATGGTCGACTTAATTGAAAAAAAGCGCGATGGGCATGAATTATCAACAGAAGAAATTAAATTTATTATAAATGGCTACACGGATGGCTCTATTCCCGATTATCAAATCAGTGCATGGACAATGGCCATCTATTTTCAAGGGATGACAGAAAAAGAACGAGCAGATTTAACAATGGCAATGGTGGAGTCCGGTGATCAAATTGATTTATCAAAAATAGAAGGAATCAAAGTAGATAAACACTCCACCGGCGGTGTTGGTGATACCACCACACTCGTCCTCGGTCCGCTTGTGGCTGCCCTTGGAGTACCGGTTGCCAAAATGTCCGGGCGCGGCCTTGGTCATACAGGAGGCACCATAGATAAATTGGAGGCAGTTAAGGGATTCCATGTGGAAATTGAAAACGAGGAATTTATTGATCTCGTCAATAATAATAAAATCGCGGTAATTGGTCAAAGTGGAAATCTGACCCCTGCTGATAAGAAGCTTTATGCTCTTCGGGATGTAACAGCTACAGTCGACAGCATTCCTCTTATAGCAAGTTCCATAATGAGTAAAAAAATTGCAGCAGGTGCTGATGCCATTGTCCTAGATGTAAAAACAGGTGCAGGCGCGTTCATGAAAACATTGGATGATTCCAGAGAATTGGCCAAAGCAATGGTTCGAATTGGGAATAATGTTGGTAGAAGAACAATGGCGGTTATTTCAGACATGAGTCAGCCGCTTGGATATGCCATTGGCAATGCGCTTGAAGTAAAAGAAGCCATTGATACGTTAAAAGGGGAAGGCCCTGATGATTTAACAGAACTTTGTTTAACACTTGGAAGCCATATGGTTTATTTAGCTGAAAAGGCAGATTCTTTAACAGAAGCCCGGACAATGCTTGAAAACGTGATTAAAAACGGAGAGGCACTTGAAAAATTAAAGGTATTTTTAAGTTCCCAAGGCGGGGATGCATCTGTCGTGGATGACCCTTCCAAATTGCCTCAGGCAAAATTTATTTTTGAATTGGAAGCAAAAGAAGATGGGTATGTATCCGAAATTATTGCTGATGAAGTTGGAACAGCTGCGATGTTGTTAGGTGCCGGCAGAGCAACAAAAGAATCTGTAATTGATTTAGCTGTCGGGCTAGTCCTAAGGAAAAAAATCGGCGACGAGGTGAAAAAAGGTCAATCGTTGGTTACGATTTACAGCAATTTTGAAGATGTGCGTGAAGTGAAAAATAAACTTTACGAAAATATCAAGATTTCATCTTCAATAATAGAAGCGCCAATCCTAATTCACGAAGAGATTACTGAATAATGTTTGGTTTGAAGAGTCCGGGGGAAACCTGGACTTTTTTTATTGTATACGTAGGAAATTATTGTATAAAGTTGTTTGATTTGGAAAAAATGTTATCTATATAAAGAATGGAGGGTTATGCGATGAAACGAATCGTCTCTTTAATGATGATATCTTTTTTGGTTACAAGTTTATGGATTCCTTCCGCTTTTGCGGCTGAAGAAAAGAATAGCACCGAGCTCGTTAATAATGTTAGATCAGCGGTATTAATTGAACGTGATACGGGAAAAGTCCTTTTTGAGAAAAATAGTCAAGAAGAACTACCGCCGGCAAGTATGACAAAAATCATGACAATGCTGTTAATTATGGAAGCAATTGATCAAGGAAAATTGAGCTGGAATGAAAAAATTCGAGCAAGTGAATATGCTGCCTCTATGGGAGGTTCACAAATTTTTCTTGAGCCAGGCGAAGAAATGACTACAAAGGAAATGCTGAAAGGAATTGCAATTGGTTCCGGAAATGATGCTTCTGTAGCAATGGCCGAAAGAATCGGTGGGTCTGAAGAAGCATTTGTCGACATGATGAATAAAAAAGCTAAAGAGTTAGGATTAAAACATACTTTCTTTAAAAATACTACGGGGCTTCCAGTAAGCGGTCATTATAGTTCAGCACATGATATGGCGATTATGGCAAAAGAACTATTAAAATATGAGGACATCACAAAATTCACGGGAATGTACGAAGCATATCTTCGCGAAAATACAGACAAAAAATTTTGGCTCGTTAACACGAACAAACTTGTCCGCTTTTATCCCGGCGTGGATGGCTTAAAAACTGGCTTTACCGCAGAAGCCAAATATTGTTTAACAGCAACAGCCCAAAAGGATGGAATGCGCGTCATAGCCGTTGTATTTGGTGCTCCAACATCGAAGGATAGGAATGCTCAGGTAACAAAAATGCTAAATTATGCTTTCAATCAATATCAAACCCATCCAATGTATAAGCGGAATCAGGTCATAAGCAAAACACATGTAAGTAAAGGAAAGGAAAAGACGGTGGAGGCCGTAACAAGTGAGCCACTTTCTTTATTGACTAAAAAGGGTGAAAAAACGAAAGATGTAAAACAAAAAGTCATTCTAGAGAAAGGTTTAGATGCTCCTATCCATAAAGGTGACAAAATAGGAACCATTAAACTGATTAAGGATGGAAAAGTAGTTTTGGAAAGTCCACTAGTGGCTAAAACGGATGTTAAAGAAGCAAGCTGGTGGACTCTTTATAAACGTGCATTTGGGATGTTTACAAAATCTGGTAAATAGACATATGTCGAAAATAAAGAATTATTCACTAGTTTTGGCGAATTACGACTAGTTTTGTCCCGATAGGAGGAAATGTATGCCCCTCCATCGAATTGACTCACTATACCAGATTAAGGAGGCCAGGGATAGTGAGTCTTAACATTGAATTAGAAATAAAACATGATGTTTTATGTATTCGACTAAGCGGTGAACTAGATCACCATACAGCAGACGAACTCCGTGAGCAGGCTGCAAATACGATTGAAAGAAATGAAATTCGTCATATTGTTTTAAATTTGGAACAGTTGACCTTTATGGATAGCTCAGGACTTGGAGTTATTTTAGGAAGATACAAACAAATTAAGCAGGTGCACGGTGAAATGGTTGTTTGTGCAATCTCCCCTGCAATACAAAGGTTATTCGATATGTCGGGTTTATTTAAGATTATTAAAATGGAACCGACTGAAAACTGCGCATTGCAAAAATTGGGGGTTGCATAAAAATGAAAAATGAAATGAATCTTCAATTTAGTGCGTTAAGTCAAAACGAATCTTTTGCGCGTGTAACCGTTGCCGCGTTCATTGCTCAGCTTGACCCGACAATGGATGAACTGACTGAAATTAAAACAGTTGTATCAGAAGCGGTAACGAATGCAATTATTCATGGTTATGAAAATGATTCAAAAGGAATTGTCTATATTGACGTTAGCATCGAGGATAATGTAATTGATATGACGATTCGAGACAAAGGAATTGGAATTGTAGATGTGGAGGAAGCTCGTCAGCCATTATTTACAACAAAACCGGACTTGGAAAGATCCGGTATGGGATTCACCATCATGGAAAATTTCATGGATGAGGTCGAGGTTCTCACGCAGCCAGGTAAAGGAACCGAAGTAAGATTACGAAAGCATTTACAATCTCGCAAAATGCTGTGCAATTAAGGAGACTTGCCGATGGATGTGGAGGTCAAAAACGATAAAAGCAGGCCGTATTTAAAGGATCATGAAGTAAAAGAATTGATTAAAAAGAGCCAAGATGGGGACCAGGAATCCAGGGAGTTAATTGTTGAAAAAAATATGCGTCTTGTCTGGTCTGTTGTTCAGCGTTTCTTAAATCGGGGCTATGATCCGGACGATCTTTTCCAAATTGGTTGTATTGGCTTATTGAAGTCAGTGGATAAATTCGACCTTTCTTATGATGTAAAGTTTTCAACTTATGCTGTTCCGATGATTATTGGCGAGATTCAACGATTTATCCGTGATGATGGAACGGTTAAAGTGAGCCGATCGTTAAAAGAAATGGGCAACCGAATTCGAAAGGCAAAAGACGAATTATCGAAGACGCTCGGCAGGATACCGACAGTGAATGAAATATCGGAGTACCTTGATTTATCACCAGAAGACGTCATTCTTGCCCAGGAAGCCAGCAGGACACCATCTTCTATACACGAAACAGTCTATGAAAATGACGGGGATCCCATCACTCTCCTTGATCAAATTGATGATGGCAACGACGGAAAATGGTTTGATAAAATTGCCTTAAAAGAAGCGATTCGTGAATTGGATGAGCGCGAAAGATTAATTGTTTATTTAAGATATTATAAGGATCAAACTCAATCAGAAGTCGCATTAAGGCTGGGAATCTCTCAGGTTCAAGTTTCAAGGCTCGAGAAAAAAATATTGATGCAAATGAAAGACCGAATGGATCAATGATTCATCCGGTCTTTTTTTTGTACCATTTTTTGGGTTTCATTAAAAGGGAAACAATTAACCATACTACTTATACGAGGAAATCAATGTGTGGGAAGTGAATGTTTTGGAAAAAACAATCTACATCCGCATGCGGAATCGTGTGAAAACTAATCCGGAAGATGTAATTATACTGAAGGATGTGGCTCAAATCATTGCCCCGGAAAATGATATGACTAAATTGGAAAATACCGTCATACATCGAATATCTGATAAAGATCGGAATATCGTCGTTATTGATGTAATGAAAGTAATTACTCAAATAACGGCAAAATTTCCTGAAATGGAAGTCCAAACAGTTGGACCAGCACAAACGATTATCGAAGTGATTACAAAGAAAAAAGGAGTTTCTCTTCCTTTATTTCTGTTAATTTGGTTTTTATTATTCTTTGGTTCAGCTATGGCAATCATGAATTTTCATGATGATGTCAGCATGAGAAGTGTTCAGGAAAAAATTTATACCATTATTACCGGTAGAAAAGTTGCAAAGCCATGGTTATTTCAAATTCCTTATTCCATTGGTTTAGGATTGGGGATGATTTTATTTTTTAATCATGTGTTTAAAAAGCGAATCAATGATGAGCCCAGTCCACTCGAAGTCGAAATGTTTAATTATCAAATGGATTTAGATAATTACCTAGTCATTCATGAAAACAAAGAAAGTATGAAGAAACTTGATGACAATTAAAATTTTAGCCATACTCTTTTTTGGTTTAGCAAGCGGATTGGCTGTTGGTTCTGGCTTTGTAGCTTTTTTAACTGTACTTGGGATTATTCCAAGATTAACACAATTATCAAAAACACAAAAAATGATACAACAATATGAATGGGCTGTTGTCATCGGTGCCCTTGCAGGGGTTGCTATAAGTCTCAGAGATCCAATTTTAGGAATTTCAGCATATCTGTTAATCCCTCTTGGATTAACAGAGGGAGTCTATGTGGGAATGCTTGCAGGTGCATTAACTGAAGTATTAAATGTGCTTCCAATTCTTGCAAAAAGAATCCGGTTGGATGAAGAAATTATCTATTTAATAATGGCTATAGTTCTTGGGAAAGTTGCAGGCTCCCTATTTCAATGGGTTTATTTTATTCATCATTAACATGAATCTAGCCATGAAAGGACATCACAATCATGAGCATTCGGAGGCGTGTAATTTTAATTACTGATGGAGATGATTATGCGAGAAGAGCTGTCGAGCATGTTGCTAAGGAAGTGGGCGGTCGCTGCATTTCTATGTCTCATGGGAATCCTTCCAAATTAAAAGGTCCTGAACTTATCCATTTAATAAAAAAAGCTCCAAATGATCCGGTGTTGGTGATGTTTGATGATAGTGGAATTGTGGGTGAGGGTGCGGGTGAAAATGCCCTGAAATTTGTTGCATTACATAAGGATATTGAGGTACTGGGGATTATCGCAGTAGCTGCAAAGTCAAGACATGAAGAATGGGCGAGGATTGATGTAAGTATTGACCGCGATGGTGAAATAACTCCCTATGGGGTAGATAAATTTGGTATACCGGAACTTGAAATTGGCAGAATAAATGGAGATACCGTTTACTGTCTTGACGAATTGGATGTCCCGCTAATTGTTGGAATCGGCGATATCGGAAAAATGGCAAGGCGGGACGACTACAGGATCGGCTCACCGATTACGAAAAAAGCGGTGGATCTTATTCTCGAAAGGAGTGGTTTTTATGACAAATAGTACGGAGCAACAATGGCCAATCCCGAAATCAGTGAGTGAAGTTGAACATTATATGAAACAAAAGGTTGGTTTAGGAGTAAGCTTCGATTTAAATATTCGAAAGTTAAAGGTTTTGAAAAAAGATGTACACATATATTCTGTAAGTGGATTGGTTGATACCCGATTTGCGATTGAATTGGTTGAAGAATTAGTTGAAATTAATGACCATGAAAAATTATCTACAGATCTTTTTAAAATTATTGAAAACAGACTCGTTAACCAATCGGTACAACCAATCACATTACTAACCGAAATGGTCGACTATATCCTTTCTGGATTAATTGTTGTAGTAATCGATGGGGAAAGTACCGGATTTGTTGTCGATGTAAGAAGTTACCCTGGACGCTCTCCGCAGGAGCCAGATACAGAAAAGGTTGTAAGGGGAGCACGGGATGGCTTTGTCGAAAATATTATTCTTAATACTGCTTTAATTAGAAGGAGAATAAGGGACGAACGTCTTCGATATGAAATGATTAAGGTTGGGAAACGTTCAAAAACAGATGTTTCTTTATGCTATTTAGAAGATGTGGCAGACTCTGATTTATTAAATATTCTTAGAAAAGAATTAAAGTCGATTGACGTAGATGGAGTCCCAATGGCTGATAAAACGATTGAAGAGTTTATCTTAAAGCAGGGGTGGAACCCTTTTCCACTTGTACGGTATACTGAGAGGGCTGATGTGGCTGCTGCACATGTATTAGAAGGTCATGTAATTATTATTGTAGATACATCACCTAGTGTAATCATAACGCCATCTACTTTTTTTCATCATGTGCAGCATGCTGAAGAATTTCGAGAATCTCCTGCTATGGGTACCTTTTTAAGGTGGACCAGGTTCTTAGGTGTCCTGACATCTATTTTCTTACTGCCTTTATGGCTGCTTTTCGTACTGGAGCCATCATTATTGCCTGAAAAGCTTTCGTTTATTGGTCCCAATGATCAGACCAATATTCCAGTAATTATTCAAATATTTTTAGCGGATTTTGGGATTGAATTTTTAAAGATTGCTGCCATACATACTCCGACACCGCTATCAACAGCAATGGGTTTAATTGCAGCTGTGTTAATTGGACAAATTGCAATTAGTGTCGGTCTGTTTGTACCGGAAGTTATTCTTTATGTAGCGGTCTCAGGGATAGGCACGTTTACGACACCTAGTTATGAATTAAGCGTTGCGAATAAAATTGGTAGGCTTACGCTACTGTTGCTGGTTGCTTTCTTTCATACACCCGGGTTTGTTATTGGTGCAACACTTTTATTTCTTTTCCTTGTTAAAATGCGTGCGTTTAATACACCATATTTCTGGCCATTCCTGCCATTTGAACCTAAAGGGTTTTTACAAATTATTTTACGAAGGGCCGTTCCAGGTTCATTACTTAGACCAAGTATTGTTCATCCGCGCAACAGGTATCGCCAGCCCCCAGAGTGAAGGAATGTATAAATTAAAAAAAATTGCAGATTTTTCGTTGTTATGCTAAAGTAATTTTAATTTAAAATTGTAAAAATAGGCAGTATCTTTTGCAGATCCTGTCTATTTATTTATTGATGCCATTTGAATTTGAGTCATTGCGGGGAGAGGGAGATAATGCATTTTTATGGTTCTACGGGTATAAATAGTAAGGGGAATTTAGAGATAGGCGGCCTCGATGCAATTGATTTGGCAAGAGAGTACGGTACCCCTCTTTATGTTTATGATGTAGCATTAATTAGAGAAAGAGCCAGGGGATTTAAGCAGGCCTTTGAGGAGCAAAAGGTTCAAGCTCAGGTTGCTTATGCCAGCAAGGCTTTTTCGACGATTGCCATGCTTCAGCTTGCAGAGGAAGAAGGTTTATCACTTGATGTTGTCTCAGGTGGTGAATTGTATACAGCTTTAGCCGCCGGGTTTCCGGTTGAACGAATTCATTTTCACGGAAACAACAAAAGTAGAGAAGAATTGGAAATGGCTTTGGAAAATAGGATAGGCTGCATAGTCGTCGATAATTTTTATGAGTTGGATCTCTTGAAATTAATTTGTAATGAGAAAAATACGATGGTCAAGATTTTATTAAGGGTTACCCCGGGTATTGAAGCTCACACACACGATTATATTTTAACAGGGCAGGAAGATTCTAAATTTGGGTTTGACCTCCAAAATGGGCAAGCAGAGGCGGCATTATCAGCAGCACTTCAATTTAAAAACTTTGATGTTTTAGGAATCCATTGTCATATTGGCTCACAAATTTTCGAGACAACCGGATTTTTATTGGCAGCTGAAAAATTAATTGAAAAATTAAGTGAGTGGAAAAACAAATTATCTTTCGAAGCAAAGGTTCTGAACTTAGGCGGAGGCTTCGGAATCCGCTATACGAAGGAAGATGAACCATTACTTCCCTATCAATATGTAAGTGAAATTATTAAAGAAGTAAAAAGCTTAGTAAGCGGCTATTCGCTCAGAATGCCGGAAATATGGATTGAACCGGGTCGGTCACTTGTAGGAGATTCTGGGATTACTTTATACAAAATCGGATCCTCAAAGGAAGTTCCGGGAGTTAGAAAATATTTGGCTGTTGATGGGGGAATGAGTGATAATATTCGACCTGCACTCTATCAAGCCAAGTATGAAGCGGTGCTGGCAAATAAACCATTGGAGAAAGCGGATGAAACCGTTTCTATTGCTGGAAAATGCTGTGAGTCTGGTGATATGCTCATCTGGGATTTACCACTTCCAAAACAGGGGGATGAAGACATCCTTGCAGTTTTTTGTACAGGTGCTTACGGCTATTCTATGTCAAACAATTATAACCGTCTGCCAAGACCGGCCGTTGTATTTGTTGAAAACGGCAAATCTGCACTTGTTGTTAAAAGGGAAACCTATGAAGATTTAATCAGACTGGATTTGCCGCTCAAGTGATAAGCTGCCCATTTCGGGCGGCTTATTCCTTTATCGGTTCAAAAGAGAAATAGATTATTTTTGTCAAATAGTGTAGAATGTAGAAAGCATCTTCAATCTTTTGGAGGAAGTCTTGAATGAAAAAAAGTAATTGGCTATTGTTTGGTATCCTAATTGCCCTATCTATAATATGGGGGATTATTTATTGGGTTTTTATTGGTCCGAAACATCCCTAATATTTGGGATTGATGAATAAGCATTTATTTTGTATGATTGACAAGAGCGCAACCAGGGCTGTTAAAACATATAATACATAAATTGTAATTAGTGAATTTTTGTAGAGATAGAACATAATTGCGGGGTTTATTTAATATAATGAGGGATCAATATGTTAATTCGGTATAAAAAAGCTTTCGAAAAAATTGCGATGGGTTTATTGTCCTTTATGCCAAATGAAAAGGACTTAAAAAAACTCCAGCAAACAATGAAGGAATATGAGACAGAAGAATTTAGGCAGTTGTTTTTGTGGAAGGAAGAAGACATTATTGGTCTTCTTGGGGTAATTAATCTTGATACATCGAATGAATTAGAGATACAGCATATTTCTGTGAACCCTTCTCATCGTTATCAAGGGGTCGGTAAAAAAATGGTTAAAGCACTCAAGGAAATGTACCCTGAAAAAAACATTACTTCTAATGAACAAACTCAAGCTTTTGTTGAAAAATGTGATATATGTTAAATCATCAAAAAAAGGCAACGATTACATTTTATCGTTGCCTTCTTTTAATTTTTTCGCATATTCTCTTTCGGCAATAACACTTGTTCGATCCCGTAATTTATGCCGATGAACCAATGCATCATTGGTAAGATCACTGTGTCTACCCCAGTCAACTTCTTTTTGTCTGCATAAATGTTTAGATTCATCGAGCAAGATGGAATCCTGAATAGGAAGCAGCATGCTAACATAGGGCGCTCTTTTTTCAATCTCTGATAAGCGGTCATTCAATTCCTTAAGCAAGAGGGTATATTTCAAGCCCGCTTGGGTAACTGCTTCTGGTTGGCTTTTAAAAATGGAAATGGCTTTTTCCAAAGTTCGTTTTGCTCCAATAAAATTGGTCCGTCGATGGTGGTAATTTGCTACTGCCAGTTGGATAAATCCAACCCAAATGGATTCTTTATTCCCCGGGTCTTTTCTTTTCCAATATTCTTCAAGAATTTCATGGCATTCAAAATAATCACGGTCACCATGAAAATGGACCATATATTCAATAAATTCTTTTGGATACAAGCTTCATCCCCCCTTAGCCTTTTTTGTCTTTTTAGTTTATCATATTTAAGGTTATCCTTGCTTTTTAGAAGCTTTAAAGGGTTAAAATAAAAAAGCCTGCCAAATGGCAGGCTGGGCGCTTCCGCTATTCTAATTCATTACCAAACCCAAGAAGCACCAACAATAATTAATAAAATGAATAGAACTACGATTAACGCAAATCCGGCACCAAAACCGTCAGCCATATTCAATACCTCCTAAATGTTATTTGCTTTGTTCAATGACATCATATGTAGAGAATTTGTCCAGTGTTTGGGCAATCATCACGTTTTGGTTAATATCGCTTCTAGAAGGGGGATTTTTCTATTGGATAACGAAACTGATTCCTCTATACTTATAATAGTCGAAAAAAGTTCGACGAATTTTTCAGGAATACTGGTGAATAACAATGCCATACAAGGTTAAAATTGATGCGTTTGAAGGGCCCTTGGATTTATTACTGCATTTAATAAATCGGCTCGAAATTGATATATACGATATCCCTGTTGCCCAAATTACAGAGCAGTACTTAATCTATATTCATACAATGAAGGAACTGAAACTTGATATAGCAAGTGAATTTTTAGTTATGGCTGCTACATTGTTGGCAATCAAGAGCAAGATGCTCTTACCAAAAAATGAAGAGACAATGGAAGATATGGATACCGAAGCACATTATGATGAAGAAGATCCAAGGGACGAACTTGTTGAACGGCTGATTGAATATCGAAAATTTAAAGAAGCAGCCAATGATTTAAAATCAATGGAAGAAGAACGCGGCCTCATGTATACTAAGCCGCCTAGTGATTTATCGGATTTTGCAAAAGAAAAACAGCCGGAAAAAGCAGAGCTTAATGTTTCGCTTTATGATATGCTGGCAGCGTTTCAAAAACTGCTAAGAAGAAAAAAGCTTCAGCGTCCAATGTCAACAAAAATTACACGTCAGGAAATTTCGATTGAGAAAAGAATGTCCGAAATCATGGATGAGTTAAAGCATTTAAAAGGGCGCAAAAACTTTAATGACCTCTTTCCCAACCCGGAGAAAGAGCATGTTGTGGTAACTTTTTTGGCTATCTTAGAACTGATTAAAAGAAAAGAAATTGATGTTGAACAACAGGAAAACTTTGGTGATATTTTTGTAGAGGCAATTAAGGAAGGAAGAGAAGTGGTTGGAAATCATTAATTGGAGCAGTATTTTAGAAAGTCTATTGTTTGCAGCCGGTGATGAAGGATTGACATTAAAACAAATTGCCGAGGTTTTAGAGGTAGACGAGCAAAAGGCCGGTGAAATAATAGAAGAGTCGATCCAAGAATATGAGCGTAACGAACAAAGAGGAGTTACGATTGTACAGCTTGCCGGGACGTTTCAGCTAGCTACCAAGAAAGAAAATGCATTATATTTGAAAAAATTGGTTGACTCTCCAAATACGTCCGCGCTATCACAGGCAGCATTAGAAACACTTGCAATTATTGCCTATAAACAACCGATAACCCGTGCTGAAATAGAGGAAATTCGCGGGGTAAAAACAGAGAGGCCGCTTCATACTCTTGTTTCAAAGGCACTTATTAAAGAAGTTGGACGTGCAGAAGGTACAGGCAGAGCCATATTATATGGAACAACGAAGGAATTTCTCGACTATTTTGGTTTAAAGAGTCTTAAGGAATTACCAAAGCTGCCTGAAAAAGCAGAAGAAGAATTTGTCCAAGAGGAAGCGGATTTATTTTTTGAGAAGTTTCAAGAAACACTTGAATCATAGAATAAATAGGAAACATAAAGGAATATTTATGTTAAAATAGAAATAGCTTTCAAATTTCATTAATTTCTTATTGTTTAGGAGTGGGATTAAGGTGCTAATTAATCAATCCGGCGGGTATGAATTAGAAAAGGAAAAATCAAATACCTCTGAAGATTTCTTTAACAGAAGTGAAGTAACTTTTGTGGATGAAGGAGAGGAAAAAACCCTACACGTTCTCTATCTAAGGTACTTTGATGAAATGTTCAATGAATTCACTCCCTATCAACAGGACCCGATTTTTGATGAAGTAGAATTCAAGGAAATTGTTGCCCTTGTTTGCTTAATTAAAAATCTAGGACTGCGCCATCGTAAACGTGTATACATTAATTCAAAGCATGAGTTTGCAGCCTATTTCCAGGATATTGATTTTAATAAGCTGCCTGAAATTTTTCAATCCCTTAAACAAAACAAAAGTTATGAATTAAAATCACCGCTTGCTTTTATTATGCAGCCAAAATAATATTAGATTGAACCAAATCCGGGGGTGTAAATATGGGGAATACTTTAGTAGAATCACAACTTAATGATGTCAAGGGGTTTTTAAAAGAGACTATTCAGACACTGGAAGGTTTCTTAAATGAAACAACGATTTCACAATTAAATCCTGAAAACGAGGAAAAACGAAATTACCTTAAATTAATTGTTTCAAATATGCGGAAACTTCTCGTGTATAGTGAGGAAAGCATTGAGACATGTGCGTTAATCCTTCAAAGTGAGCCGTTTCAAAAGGCTGCAGCAGAAAAAACACTGTACCGTATTTATCATCAATGCATCGAAGAATTCTTTTCTCCAAAAAACGATGCATGGTATGAGGACAGCAGATCTGCATATACAGGAAAAAATTCAATTAAATATTATCAACCCGTACCGGAAACCATTCAAAATCTAATTAAAGGTTTAGAAGGTGATTTCCAACGGATTCGAGAAGAACTGGAATTTTACGAAACAGATTACCGTACAAAAATGGCCCAGTCTAAATAAAAGAAAAGGTTATTCCTAATATTTAGGAATAGCCTTTTTTTGCATTATTAAGAGTTTCGGAACATACCATTTAGATAGACTTCGGTTCGATCCTATGTTTGAAATGAGGGAGACTATGAGCAAATTTAGAAAATATGTAAATGAGCTCTTTGAATGGAATGAGCAAATGAGAGATTTTTTAGAAATGGAAAAGGTTGAAGCAGATTCAGATTTATGGAAGAATCTTGATGACTTTAGTGATTTAATCGAGAACACAAATCGGGAGTTATCGGATGCAGAACTTCTTAGCTTACAGTCGAAGGCTGAGTCAATTCATGAACAATTGGAAATTTATTTTCAAAGAAAACAGGATGTCGGAAATATTTGGTTATTAGAGAAGTCACTCGCTCCTGGAGGCCATTCACTTCCGGAACTGTCCTACCCCTATAATGCACTTGAGCCATACATTTCTGAAGAGATTATGAGGCTGCATCATGGAAAGCATCATCTATCATATGTGAATGGCTTAAATAACGCTGAATTAAACCTAAAAAAAGCACGGGAAAGTAATGAGTTTTCTCTAATTAAGCATTGGTCAAGAGAACTGGCCTTTCATGGTTCGGGGCATTATCTTCATTCGATTTTTTGGAAGAATATGAGTCCAAATGGTGGGGGTACACCACAGGGCCCTCTAAAGGACGAGATTGAGACCTATTTTGGAAGTTTTTCAAGCTTCCAGAAGCATTTTAGCGAGGCTGCAAAACAGGTTGAGGGATCAGGTTGGGCCTTGCTCGTTTGGTCACCGATGGCAAGGCATCTCGAAGTACTGCAAACAGAGAGACACATGCTGTTAACTCAATGGAATACCATTCCATTGCTCGTTCTTGATGTATGGGAGCATGCTTATTATCTACAGTATAAAAATATGCGAGCTGAGTATGTGGAAAACTGGTGGAATATCGTCAACTGGCATGATGTAGGAATGCGCTTCGAAAAAGCAGCAGATATTAAATGGACAGCAATTTAATTTTTAGAAGCAATCGCATAATCCGGCGATTGCTTTCGTTTTTTTTCTCATTGATGCATAACAAGCCTTGTCCTGCATAAAATTGTAAAAGAAATAAGGAAAAGCGGAAGCGCCTTGATCAGCCCCGACAAGTGCTGGAGGGCCTGACAGTGAAGTCGTTCTTTGACTTAGAGGGGCTAGGCGCTGGAGCTGGACAGTTCTCAAAGTTCAAGGGATATAATTTTTGATTCAGAAGGGGACGAGGTAAATCTGATGAGAATGATATGGAAGCTAGTTATTTTTTCCCTCGTGGTCACACTATTCATTGCTAACATTCCTCAAAAGGTGGATGCTTCCGTTTCCGTAGGTGCTGCCAGTGCGGTTTTAATGGAACAAAAAACGGGTCGAGTCCTTTATGAAAAGGATGCACACACAAAGAGAAGGATTGCCAGTATAACCAAGATTATGACGGCGATTCTAGCGATTGAATCAGGAAAAATGAATAAATACGTGAAGATAAGTGATCAGGCTGTCAGGACAGAAGGATCATCTGTTTACCTAAAACCGGGCGAAAAAATAAAATTAAAGGATTTAGTCTATGGTTTAATGCTTAGGTCCGGGAATGACACAGCTGTAGCGATTGCAGAGAATGTTGGTGGGAGCGTTGAAGGCTTTTCACTCTTAATGAACGAAAAAGCAAGAGAAATCGGCATGTTTGATTCCCATTTTTCGAATCCACATGGACTCGATAATTCTCCGGAACATTATTCATCTGCCTATGATATGGCGTTGCTTATGCGCTACGCAATGAACAATAAACAGTTCAGAGAAATTTCCGGTACAAAGGTACATCGGGCGCCAAATCCAACAGAAGATTGGGACCGCGTATGGAAAAATAAAAATCGTTTGTTAACAAAATATAAATATTGCACAGGCGGAAAAACCGGGTATACAAAGCTCGCGAAAAGAACGCTCGTTACATCAGCAACTAAAGGAGATATGGACCTCATTGCAGTAACATTGAATGACTCAAATGACTGGGACGATCATATCGCCATGTATGAAAGTGGTTTTAAAGGCTTTGATATGACAGAGGTTATCCCTAAAGGAAAGCTTGATATTTCTACTAATAAAATCTATAAGAACCATTTGTATATAAAAAATTCAGTTGTCTATCCAGCTACAAGTGAAGAAATGGATTTATTTAGTGTTAAATATAAATTGAACAAGCCATCTAAAAAATGGTTGGATTCGAAGAAAACCAGAAAAATCGGTAAAGCGATGGTTTTTTTGGATGGCAGGGTTGTGAAAGAAGTACCAATCTATTATAAGGGCATCAAGGTTAATAAGGATGGATTATTCGAGTTTGTGAAAGAGATCTTTCTCTCGATTATTGGTGTGAAAACAAATGGTTAACTATATATGGGTTGGTATGACCATCATTGGTATTGTGTTTGCATTGATCAACGGGAAAATGGAGGATGTAAATAAGGCGATCTTTTCAGGTGCGCAAGATGCTGTAACTCTTTGTATTGGTTTAATTAGTATCCTCGTGTTTTGGCTCGGAATGATGCGGATTGCTCAAGAAGCAGGGCTTCTTGAGAAACTATCCAAGTTATTCCAGCCGTTGGTAAAACGCTTGTTTCCCGAGGTTCCAGTTAATCACCCGGCAATGGGGTATATATTGTCCAATATGATTTCCAATATGTTTGGACTGGGAAATGCGGCAACTCCTCTTGGAATTAAAGCAATGGAGGAGCTTAAAAAATTAAATGGCGGCAAGAATTCAGCCAGCAGGTCTATGGTTACCTTTTTAGCAATAAATACAGCAAGTATCACGATTATACCCACTACAGTTATTGCCATCAGAATGACCTACAACTCAGCATCCCCTACAGAAATAGTTGTTCCAACATTAATTGCCACTATTTTATCAGCATTTGGTGCAATCCTGATTGACCGTTATTTTTATTATCGAAGAAGCCGAAAAGGATGAAAAGGACATGGAGCTGATCTCGGGTATCTCTCTTGGTTTTATTCCTATTTTAATAGGTTTTATTTTACTCTATGCAACGTTCAAACAGGTTCCTACCTATGAAAGCTTTGTAGAAGGGGGAAAGGAAGGAATCAAAATTGCGGTTTCAATTATTCCTTTCCTCGTTGGGATGCTCGTTGCCATTACGGTATTCCGGGCATCAGGTGCGCTGGATGCCTTAATGAAATGGATTCGACCGGCAATGGAAGCAATCGGAATCCCTGCTGAGATTGTTCCCTTATTGTTTATCAGACCCATTTCCGGAACAGCGGCGCTGGGAATGACAAGTGATTTAATCAAAGTCTACGGTCCTGATTCCTTTATTGGCAGGCTGGCATCCGTCTTGCAGGGAAGCACGGATACTACTTTTTATGTTTTAACCGTCTATTTCGGTGCGGTTGGAATCAAAAAAATGGGGGATGCCTTGAAGGTGGGCCTTTTAGCTGATGTAGTTGGAATTGTTGTTGCCATCATTGTGGTTGCTTTTATTTTTGGAGCAAAATAGGGATAAAATAAAAATAAAGAAAGCAAGTTCCTGCGAGAGGGGCTTGCTTTCTTTATTTTGGTATATCATTAGCTTTGAAAAATGTCGAAGTTATGTCATAATTCATTAGGATGGAATAAAACTAATTGCTTCCTCATTAATTGTTTTAAAGTAAAATCCCCGAGGTGAAATATAAAATGGAACGATTGCAAAAGGTAATGGCCGCAGCAGGCATTGCTTCAAGAAGGAAATCAGAAGAATTAATCAAAGAAGGAAAAGTGAAGGTAAATGGTAAAATTGTTACCGAACTTGGTGTAAAGGTCTCTGCAAACGATAAAGTAGAAGTTAATGAAATACCAATTGAAAGGGAAGTGCCAGTTTATTTTCTATTGTACAAACCGCGCGGTGTGATCTCAAGCGTTAGTGATGATAAGGGAAGAAAAGTGGTTTCAGATTTTTTTTCAGAATTTAATGAGAGAATTTATCCTGTAGGGCGTCTAGATTATGATACATCTGGTCTTATACTAATGACGAATGATGGAGAATTTGCTAATTTATTGATGCATCCAAGGAATGAAATTGAAAAGGTTTATGTTGCAAAAGTAAAAGGGATTCCACAAAAAGAAAGTTTAAGAAAATTAGAAAAGGGCATTCGTCTCGAGGATGGGAAAACCGCTCCTGCAAAGGTGAAAATGCTTTCATTAGATAAAAAGAAACAAACAGCCATTGTTGAAATTATTATCCATGAAGGCCGAAACCGCCAAGTTAAAA
This sequence comes from Neobacillus cucumis, assembly GCF_016107705.1. The sequence continues at coordinate 463,371 of NZ_JAEHGC010000001.1, read as the reverse complement.
GAATGTTCGAAGCAATTGGACATGAGGTAATAAAATTGAAGCGTGAACGTTATGGCTTTCTAACATTAAATGGACTAAGTGCAGGTGATGCAAGAGAATTAACTCCGCATGAAGTTAAGCAGCTAAGGGCACTTGCAATGGAATCTACAAAAAAAAATTCATAGAAGTTTCACATTTGCTCGTTTTTGTTAACAATAGCAAGATGTTGGAAAATGATATAATTTAGACAAACTGCGTCAAAAGGGGTTTCTGGAGGGGTATAAATGAAAAAACGGCGTTTAGTGATGAGGACCATTATACTGCTTGTTCTTGGGTTAGCTGTTGCTTATACGCTATATCAAAATTTAACCAAGGACGATCAGCAAAAAGTAGCAATTGGAAAACCTGCACCGGATTTTGTTTTGACCGATATGCAGGGGAAAAAACATCGTTTATCCGATTATAAAGGACAGGGAGTATTTCTAAATTTCTGGGGAACCTGGTGCAAACCATGTGAAAGAGAAATGCCTTACATAAATAATCAATACCAGCAATTTAAAGACAAAGGTGTACAGGTTCTCGCGGTTGATATTAACGAGTCGAATATTGCCGTAAACCAATTTGCGGACCGCTATAGCCTTGATTTTCCTATCGTCATTGATAAGGATAAACAAGTGATGAACGTCTATGGTATTGATCCGCTTCCAGCGACATTTTTAATTGATAAAGATGGAAATGTAGTAAAATATTTCACTGGTCAATTAACAGAGGACAGGGTAAGGGAATTTATGGAGAAAATTAAACCTTAAGGTTGTTGGGAGTTTTTATCATGAAAGATGTAAAATGTGAATGTGGACATGTGAATCCCCATGGAACCGTGTTGTGTGAAGCGTGCGGAAAGGTATTGGACGAACAGGAGAAAGAAAAACAATTAGTTGACATGCGCTATGAAGGAAGTGCACGCCGCTCGCAAACCTACAATAAAACTTTTATTGACAAAATATGGAACTTTTTCTCTTCCGTAAAGGTAGGGGTGTGGCTTATTGTCATTACCTTAATTGCTTCTGCAGTTGGGACGATTTTTCCACAGGAAGAGTATATACCGCAAATAATGCCGGCAGATGAGTATTATCAGAAGGAATATGGCTGGATGGGGAAATTATATTACCAGCTTGGCTTTAATGATTTATATGGTTCATGGTGGTATTTATTATTGATTGCGATGATTGGGATTTCCTTGGTTATTTGCAGTCTTGACAGGGTTGTGCCTTTATATAAAGCTTTAAAAGCTCAAAATGTTACAAGACATGAAGGTTTTTTAAACCGTCAACGTGTTTTCGGAGTCAATACATCCATTAATACAGATGATTTCACAAAGGTAAAGGAACATCTAAAGGCGAAACGCTACCGTGTTCGTGAAGAAAACGGTGATTTGTTAGCAGAAAAGGGGCGTTTTTCTCGCTGGGGGCCATATGTAAACCATGTAGGTTTAATCATTTTTTTAATTGGTGCAATGCTTCGTTTTGTTCCTGGAATGTATATTGATAAATCCTTGTGGATTCGCGAAGGAGAAACGGCTGTCATTCCTGAAACAGATGGTAAATACTACTTGAAAAATGAAAAATTTATTTTACAGCTATATGATAAGGACAAAGATAAAAAATTTGATCAGGCTCTTAATAGAGTCAACCAAGTGGCTAAAAATTATCAATCTAATGTTGTTCTCTATGAAAGAGTCGGCGAAAACATTCCGGGTGAAAAGCCGAAGTTAAAAAAGGTTAAAGACTATGGTATTCGTGTTAATGAACCATTATCATTTAATGGGTATTCAGTTTATCAGGTCGATTACAAACTTGATGAACTGCAGTCTATGTCTTTTGCATTGACGAATAAAACGACCGGAAAATCCTACGGGGACTTAAAAATCAATCTTTATAATCCTAAGCCTGTATATGATCTTGGAAATGGGTATTCAGTGAAAATTCTAAGCTATTTTCCCGATTTTGAGTTTGAAAAAGGTGGGGAACCTACTACAAAATCGAGGGTTCCCAACAATCCTGCATTTGTGTTTCGAATGATTACACCGGATAAACCAAAAGGGGAAACGAGTTTTGTTGCCATCCGACAAAATATTGAGCCTTTTGGTAATAATAAGTATAAAATGACTTTTAGAGGCATTGAGACCAAAAATGTTTCCGGATTAACAGTTCGAAAGGATTTAACCATTTGGGCCATTATCTTGGGCGGTATTGTTTTTATGATTGGGGTTGTTCAAGGCGCTTATTGGAATCATCGTAGAATCTGGATACAACATAAAAATGGCGAGGTATGGGTTGCAGCTCATACAAATAAAAACTGGTACGGTCTTAAACGAGAAATGGAAACGGTTTTAGCGGATACGCACTTTACCATGCCTGAGGATCAGCTGCAAAAAGATAGAACGGAGAAGGAGGAAGCATAGTTGGTATCACTAAGTAGTAATTTGCTGTTTATTGCTTTTATTCTTTATTTAATTGCTACCTTATTTTATGGAGGAGCGATTAAAGCGAAAAAAAATATAGATGAGAAAAAAGGAACCAACAAGTGGGGAAAAATTGCTGTATTTTTAACGATTATCGGTTTTATCTCTCAATTGGGTTACTTTATTCTAAGATGGATTGCTTCTGGACATGCACCAGTAAGTAATATGTTTGAGTTTACAACCTTTTTTGGTATGGCTCTTGTCGGGGCATTTATTGTTATCTTTTTTATTTACCGAGCCGTCCTTCTTGGATTGTTTACCATGCCAGTAGCTATTCTAGTCATTGCTTACGCAAGTATGTTTCCGCGTGATATAACGCCATTAATACCAGCATTACAAAGTTATTGGCTCTATATCCATGTGACCACTGCTGCAATTGGTGAAGCGATCTTAGCCATTAGCTTTGCGGCAGGTTTAATCTATCTTGTAAAGGCGGTTAATCAATCGAAATCTAGTAAACAAACCTTTTGGCTTGAAATTGTCATGTTTGGGCTTGTTACCACATTGGGATTTGTTTTAGTTTCTTCCGTTTTTTCAGGAATCGGTTATCATGAGAAATTCAACTGGGTTGATAAAAATAAAAATCAGGTGCAAGTTGAATACACAATGCCTGCTGTTATTGGGCCTCATAAGGGAGAATTAGTAACAAAGAGTGGTTTTGAACCAGTTGTAGAAATGCCGGCAATGATCAATGCTAAAAAAATGAACACGGTTATGTGGTCCTTTATTGGGGGACTGATTCTTTACGGTATCATTCGCTTAGTGCTTCGAAAACGGATTGCTGCAGCACTTCAGCCGTTTGTAAGAAATATTAAGCTCGATTTTGTTGACGAAATTAGCTATCGTTCTGTATTAATCGGTTTTCCTGTATTTACACTGGGTGCTCTCATTTTTGCAATGATTTGGGCGCAGGTCGCATGGACAAGATTCTGGGGCTGGGACCCGAAGGAAGTATGGGCTCTAATTACTTGGTTATTCTATGCCGCCTTTTTACATCTCCGTCTGTCAAAAGGCTGGCATGGTGAAAAATCAGCATGGCTTGCAGTCATTGGCTTTGTAATTATCATGTTTAATCTTGTAGCGGTTAACTTAGTCATTGCAGGTCTTCATTCATATGCTGGCTAATAAATAAAAATTAGATTTAATCTTATAGCCTTCACGATTGGTTAGTGAAGGCTATTTTTAATAATAATTATTATACCTTGTCATAATTTTGACACTTTTAGGAAAGCATTTCTTTTGAAAATATAGCAAAATATAAACTCATTTTGTAAAATAACAACATGGGGGGATTATTTAATGGAAAAAGACGTGAAAATCTTAGTTGTAGATGATGAGGAAAGAATTCGCCGACTTTTAAAAATGTATTTAGAGCGTGAAAATTATATGATTGACGAAGCTGAAGATGGAGAAGAAGCTTTGTCTAAAGCAATAGAGAATGATTATGACGTAATTCTTCTTGACCTTATGATGCCTGGTAAGGATGGTATTGAGGTCTGCCGTGAACTGCGGGAAAAGAAAGCGACCCCTGTCATTATGTTAACGGCAAAAGGTGAAGAGATCAATCGAGTGCAAGGCTTCGAGGTTGGGACAGATGACTATATTGTAAAACCTTTTAGCCCTAGGGAAGTTGTCCTGCGTGTAAAAGCTTTATTAAGAAGATCGTCGCAAACAACTTATTTACAAACCGAAACGACCACAAAAGACGTTATTGTATTTCCATTTTTAACAATTGATAATGATGCACATAGAGTGACTGCAGAGGGAAAAGAAGTTAGTTTAACACCAAAAGAGTATGAATTACTTTATTTCCTAGCAAAAGCTCCCGATAAAGTTTTTGACCGAGAACAATTATTAAAAGAAGTATGGCATTATGAATTTTTTGGAGATTTGAGGACGGTGGATACCCACGTAAAACGTCTTCGAGAGAAATTAAACAAAGTATCTGAACAGGCTGCCAGAATGATTGTAACCGTTTGGGGTGTCGGATATAAATTCGAGGTTGTAAATGGATGACCTTTCTACGAAGTGTAGTAGGTAAACTTTGGATTACCATTCTATTACTGGTGTCAGTTGTACTGTTTATTTTAACAGTGATGCTCCTCGAATTTTTTCAAAACCAAAACATCCTTGAAACAAAGGATAAATTAACCCATTCTGCAGAAAAAATTGCCCGTGTATTGGAAGAGCATCCAAATGATCAATTTTCACTTGCATTGGAGATATCATGGGAAATAATCGATGACGTTACAAAAGTAGTCATTGTTAAAAATGATCATGAGATTTACTACTCACCAAATACAAAAAAAGCAACGAAATTGACCATTACGGATATTAAAAAAGACACTGAATTGGCAAAGGTTTTTAAAGAAAATAAAACGGTAGAAAAGATTTCGGATTTTGCGGGAGACCAAAGTGACGATAATCAAGAGGCGAGCTATTCCATTATTGGAGTGCCGTTTCATTTACCAAATGGAAAAATGGGCGCAGTTTTCATCTATCAGTCCTTAAAGGACATGCAGGAAACAACCCATTCCACAACACGATTTATTTTACTTGTCGCTGGAGTTGCTATTATCTTAACTACTATATTTGCCTTCTTTTTATCAACGCGAATTACAGCGCCACTGCGAAAGATGCGAGAGGCGGCATTTGAAGTCGCGAGAGGGAAGTTTGATACAAAGGTTCCAATACTCACCCATGATGAAATTGGTGAGTTAGCAACGGCTTTTAATCAGATGGGAAGACAATTAAAATTCAACATGAATGCACTTAACCAAGAAAAAGAACAGCTTGCAAGCATCCTGAGCAGTATGGCAGATGGGGTTATTACCTTTAATCGTGATGGAACCATCTTAATTACCAATCCGCCTGCAGACCGGTTTCTTCAATACTGGTACTATGAAAAAGGTCTATCGTCCCATTCAGAGGCAATTCCGTCGAAAGTTATGGAACTTTTCCAACAAGCTGTTGATACCGAAAAAGAGAAAATTGGTGAAATTTCTCTTCAGGGCCGGCATTGGGTCATATTAGTTAGTCCGCTATACAGCAACCGGTTTATACGGGGGGCTGTCGCGGTTTTGCGTGATATGACGGAAGAACGGCTGCTTGAAAAAATGCGGAGAGATTTTATTGCTAATGTATCACATGAACTAAGAACACCTATTTCGATGCTGCAGGGGTATAGTGAAGCAATTGTCGATGATATTGCGGAAACACAGGAAGAGAAAAAAGAGATGGCAAAAGTAATCTATGACGAATCATTAAGAATGGGACGCCTTGTGAATGAACTTCTTGATTTGGCAAGGATGGAAGCGGGACATATTCAATTAACGATAGAGGAAGTTAATCTTTCTTCATTTATAAATAGGATTATTCATAAATTCCAAGGTCTTGCTAAAGATCATGAAATCTTATTAAGTTCAAATATCGGAAATATAGTCAGTCCAATTTCTTTCGACCCAGATCGCATTGAACAGGTGTTAACCAATCTGATTGATAATGCCATCAGGCATACCCCAAAGGATGGAAGAGTTACATTAAAAGTTTCCGAGGAGAATAATAGAATTGTCATGGAAGTTGCTGATTCAGGTTCTGGTATTCCTGAGGAAGATTTACCGTTCGTTTTTGAACGTTTTTATAAGGCGGATAAAGCCCGTACTCGTGGAAGATCTGGGACTGGGTTAGGACTTGCTATTGCCAAGAATATTATTGAAGCCCATCGCGGACATATTTCCGTTCATAGTAAAATCGGTCAAGGAACGACATTTTCCTTCTTCCTTCCCCAAAAACAGGGAAGAGAGTGAATATTTTGACGATTGTTCTTGATACACAAGAAACATTTCAACTCATCCAATCAAAAATGGATGAGTTTTTTGTTTCGAAAAAATTATTTTAACAGAATTGTAATAGGTATTAACCTCTACGAAATTCCTTCCATTTTTACGGGAAAAAGTCTATATTTAATAATGAAACTTTTTATACATAAATGTCGACTAATCTTTTGAACGGGGAGGGGAATAGATGGACTCCGTTTTCGATGAGTTATATCATAAATATCATCATGACGTATTTCAATTTCTATTTTATATGGTTAGAAATAAAGAACATGCCGAGGATCTTGTCCAAGAGGTCTACATTCGCGTCTATAAATCTTATAGCCATTTTGAGGGGAAAAGCAGTGAAAAGACATGGCTATATTCAATTGCCAGAAATGTTGCCATCGACTTTTTCCGTAAGCAAAAAGGCTGGAAGGACCGTTTATTAGAAAAGTTTGATTGGTCCACAAGCCAAGTGAGGGACGAATACCCTATTCCGGAGGAAATAACGGTTCAAAAAGAAGAAATCATGAGTGTATACAAATGTTTGGAATATTGCACTGTGGATCAAAGAGCTGTTATTATTCTACGTTATATCCACGATTTATCAATTGCAGAGACCGCCGAAACACTTGGCTGGACGGAAAGCAAGGTCAAAACTACCCAGCATCGATCCTTAAAGATATTAAAGAAACAGATGGATTTACTTTCTGAAAAGGAGGGATTAAAAAGTGAAAAAGTCAGAGTGGAGCGATAAGCAGCTCGAAGAACTACTACGGCAAATGCCTAAAATTAAAGATCATCGCAATCCTCGTGACATTTACCAAAACCTTTCTTTAAAAAGGCGGAAGAAGCCAGCTTGGATTTTACCCGCAATAGCTTCAGCAGCAGCAGTACTGCTCATCGTAATTTTAATTCCAAAAATCCTTGTAAGTAATCAGATTCCCATGGATCAAGCAGATGAAAAGTCCAGCAAAAAAATGGAACTTTTATCAGATAAACAAGAAAAGACAATTGAGATGAAAAAAGGCGAATCTTCTTCGAAAGCATTGGATCCATCAGGGACAGAGAAGTATGGACTTATGAGAGGGATGAATCCGAATACAGCTGCATATGAGGGGGATGTTGGAAATAGAAAGGTTTTAACCTATTGGATACCGGACCATCAAGGTCAAATTTTGATTCCTGTTTCCACAATCGTGAATCGAAAGAATAATCAATCATGGATGAGCCTATTCAATGAAAATATGGTTCAGTTAAAAGAGGAAAAATGGGGGTTAAGTGATTTTTACCCTATGAATGCAACGCTATCCTTAAATGAAAAGGACGATAGTGTGAATGTAGACGTTCCGAAAGACCATCCATATGGCCAAGGGGCAAATGAAACTATTTTTGTAAACGCAATAAAAAGGGATATTTCCACGAACAGTAATGTAAAAAGAATAAAGTTTTCAACTAATCGTCAACCCGGCATTGAATTAGGGAATTATGGTCATTTGAAAGAACTTAATGCTGAAAATGAAAGGCAAAGGGCTTTTTTCCTTTATGTTCCCAAAAATCAGGATAAACCTTTTTTAGTTCCCTCACAAGGCAAATATAATACCTTACAAGCGGCCTTTGTGGCAATGAAAAAGGATCAATCTGAAGGGGGATTAAAGGCTTCTATTTTACCTGCAATAAAATTTAAGAAGATGTTAATAAGAAAGAATACCCTACTTCTAACGCTAAAAGAAAAATCAATGCTGGAGGATTCACAGAATACGATTTATTCGATTGAGGCTTTACTATTAACGGCAAAAGAGTTTGGAATAAAATCCGTTTTCATACTTAATGCGCCATTAAAACGAGTAGGCAATTTTGATTTAACAAAAGAAATTAAAGTGCCCCTGGCGCCCAATCTACGATCTACACCTTAATGTATTAAAGATCAACCCAATAGGTTGATCTTTTTCAATGTATAAAAAGATAAACCAATCCAAATTATAACAAGTATGCTTTACCATTCCTCTCCCAAGGAGGTTCTAAATGGAATCTAAATAACATATGGTGTGTTGGAGAGGAACAGATTTAAGGAGGAAAGTTAGTAATGTTGGATTATGTTAAAAGATTTTTGATTGCAGCTATTTTGGCGGTTTGTGTCAGTTTGTTATTTTTAGGGGGAAGGCATACTGAAGCTAGCATGCTAAAAGCAAATGAAGTAAAAATTGATTGGATTTGGCCTGCAGATGGTGTTATTTCTGATACATATGGAACAAGATTTGGGAAACATAAAGGGATTGATATAGCAGGAAAATTAAATTCTCCTGTTTTAGCTGTTGATGATGGAGTAGTGGTCAAATCCTACTACTCTAATACATATGGAAATGTGGTTTTTATTAAACACCCTAATCAATTGGTTACTGTTTATGCTCATTTACTACAGCGTTTTGTAACGGAAGGACAAGCTGTTAAACAAGGAAAAATGCTTGGGAAAATGGGTAGAACGGGGCAGGCCACTGGTGTTCACCTTCATTTTGAAACACATGAATCAGCCTGGACCTATGATAAAAAAAATGCTTTTGACCCTGAAAGGCTATTAGGAAAGGCTGAGGTAGGTGAAACCGTCCAAGGGGGGATTGCAAGCAGTCGGGACAGTATCGTAGCCACAAGCTCGAATTACCTGCGTGAATCCCGGGTAAATGAAAATCAATATATTGTCAAGAAAGGTGACACCTTGGCCTCGATTGCCAAAAAAAGAAACCTTTCCATTGAAAAAATTAAAAATCTGAATCAGCTTAAATCAGATTTAATTAAACCAAAACAAATATTGATTGTTCCGGAATAAAAAAACCCGCAAACCAGCGGGTTTTTTTATGCATAAAACCCTCTCTGTTCTAGAGAGGGTTAGTAGCTTAACCAATGCTAACTGGTTTATTCAAATTTAGTTGGATTGCCATCGAATGGCTCTTCAGCAACCTTAATTGAATCAGTTGGACAGCCTTCAAATGCATCCATCATGTCATCGATTAATACATCCGGAATTTCAACAATCCCTTCGTTATCGTCAAGAGTTACAAATGCAATGCCTTCATCATCATAATCATAAATGTCTGGTGCAGCTGCTCCACAAGCACCGCAAGCAATGCAAGTCTCTTTGTCAACAATTGTGTACTTCGCCATGAAAAAAAACCTCCCAAAAAATAACAAAAATTAATATTACTCTTTTCCACTATAAATGGAAAAGCATTTCTCATTCCTATTGTAAAACTGTATGTGTAACTTTTCAATAGAAAAATGGTTACAAATCAATGGCTGTTTTAGCATGCCCAATATTCTTCAACATTTTCATGAAACCAGATTGTTCATTTCATGGTAGAATATAAAAGAAAAATGACTGAAATTGTCGACGAATTCAAAAAAGTGGTGGAGCCGGATGCAATCCTTAGAAAACATTATTCTTTATTGCCTAAAGCAATTAAATGGGGAACGGACCATTTATTCCATTTACCATCTGTTAAATGGAAAAAAAACTTCACAAACCATCCAAGATGCACACCTATATTCACTTAAAAAATTTTTTAGGATTATTGAACCTTTTCAAAGAGAATCCTTTGATATCATTATTCAAAGGCTTCTTGAAGCAGGATGGATTAATCCGAGTGGTGACCATCACTTTTTACTTACATTCACCGGTGAACTTCATTTGAAAAATCATCCCTTGCCTTGCTATTTGAAAGGCTGGGAATATCAACACTTTTCTTATCCTGTTTGGGAAAGACTTTCCTTACTTGTTCAGGTTATTTCCAATCTAGTTCATCAAGAAAGCCGCTATATTCCTATACAAAAAAACAAAGATACTCATTTATGGTTGAAAGCGGTTTTAAAAAAATTTAAACATTCTCGAGATGACTTAGGAAAATTGCTTTTTTTAGAATTAACTGATGTCTTTGAAACATCGCCGGACATTAATCCGGATGTACTGATATATCGATTAACTGGTTATCGGCAAATTGGTTTAACAGCAGGACAAAACGCAAAAATGTTAAATATGGAAAACCTCGAGTATCATATTGAATTTATCAATATCATTCATTATTTAATCCAAACGATTGAGGCCAATTTTGAACGTTATCCACTTTTATCATCCATTTTTCATGGACTTAGGAAAAATGATTCGTTAACGATCTCTGCACGTAAAACTTGGGACTTATTGAAAAAAGGGTATAGGATCGATGAAATTGTACAGCTGCGCCATTTAAAACAAAGTACAATTGAAGATCATCTTGTGGAATTTGCCTTAAATATAGATGATTTTTCAATCGAAAGATATGTGGATAAAGAATTGCAGAATAAAATCATGAATCTTACTTTTCAATTACACACAAGGCAGTTGAAAATAATCAGGAATAGTTTGACCCAGGCAAGTTATTTTCAAATTCGCCTTGTGTTGGCAAAGTATGGTGAATTGCAATGGAATTAGAAACATTATTAAAAAAGCATTTTGGATTTGATACTTTTAAAAAGGGACAAAAAGAAGTTATTTCATCGATTTTAGCCGGCAATGATACTTTAGGTATTCTTCCTACCGGTACGGGAAAATCTCTTTGCTACCAGTTCCCAGGATATGTCCTAAACGGACAAATTATTATTATATCACCGCTTTTATCGCTTATGCAGGATCAGGTTGAACAGTTAATGCAGATGGGTGAAAAACGAGTAGTAGCCTTAAATTCCTTTCTTTCCCCTGAAGAGCGAAAAAATGTTCTACAAAACCTAAGAAAATACAAGTATATTTTTATTTCACCGGAAATGCTCGGCATTGATTTTATGATTCGTAAACTTCAAGAGCTTTCAATTTCGCTGTTTGTTATTGATGAGGCACATTGTATTTCCCAATGGGGTTATGATTTTCGACCTGATTACTCAAGAATAGGTTATATTAGAAAGAAATTAGGGAATCCCCTTACGCTTGCTCTCACTGCAACTGCTACCAAGAAGGTCAAGGAAGATATCGTCCAATCCCTGAATCTTCAAGAGGTTGAAATAATTGAGTCCACAGTTGATCGCCCAAATATTGCCTATTATGTAGAAAAACTAGCAGATATCTCTGAAAAACAACGGCGGGTGCTAGAGCTCGTTTCAGAACTGCAAACACCAGGTATCATTTATTTTTCAAGTAAAAAAGCTGCAGAAAAAATGGTGTCCTATTTGGTGGAGAATGGTGTAGGAAAAGTTATGGCTTACCACGGTGGGCTGGATCACGAGCAGAGAATTTTAATACAACAGCAATTTATTTACGGTCAACTAGATGTCATCTGTGCTACGAGTGCATTTGGAATGGGAGTAAATAAAGAAAATATTAGGTTTATTATACACTTTCATATGCCCATGCAGCTTGAGTCGTATCTTCAGGAAATCGGCAGGGCAGGGAGAGACGGTTTACCAAGTATTGCGATATTTTTATACTCCCCTTGGGATGAACAGCTTCCGTTACAGCTCGCAGAAGGAGAACTTCCTTCAGAACAGCAGCTGGACTGGCTGTTCACCAGGATAAGACAAGATTTTAATACTTATCCGGATTTTTCAGATAAGAGTCATCAATTAATGGAAAATGGTGGATTTTCGGAAATTCAGTGGCGAATCATTCAAACCTTCATTAAGCAATACAAGGAAGTAACAGGACCGGATGAATTAAAGGGAATCATATCGGATTATGTAATGGAAAGACGAACATTTAAAAAAAGTAATATTTATCTAATGAAAAAATGGGTGGAAACCGACACTTGCAGAAGGGAATTTATTTTAAACTATTTTGAGGAGACACCGATTCCAAACAAGGTAAAGCCTTGTTGTGATTGTTGTGGGATGGACCTTTTCAATTATCAATCCTTTGATAAAAAGGATTCTAAGGACGAAAACCGAAAGAAGTGGAAAGAATATCTTGAGAAAATTTTAATCAATAGTGAGATGAGTGAATGAAAAATAAGTATAATGATTTAATCAGGGGGTTAACTGATCGAGAATTACTTTTCCATCTGTATATGACTCAAATTATTCTATTAACCATTTCAATTATTTTAGGTATTTTATTATTTGATCATTTTTCTTTTTTAAGCTATTTCCGCTTGAATGACATTAGGATTGTCAATATAGGCCTGCCCGCTGGAATCCTGGTTGTAATCGTAGATATTATCTTAATGAAATGGCTGCCGTCTTCTTTTTATGACGATGGCGGGCTCAATGAGCGGATATTTAAAAATAAAAATATACTTCAAATTATCTGGATTGCTGCACTTGTGGCTTTTAGTGAGGAATTATTATTCAGGGGGATTATTCAAACAAAGATTGGATTGATTTTTGCAAGTGTTATTTTTGCCGTGATTCACTATCGGTATCTATTTAATTGGTATTTATTTTCTAATATAGTATTGTTAAGCTTTTTTATTGGATTTATATATGAGTGGACAAATAATTTTGCGGTTACAATTGTGATGCATTTCATAATCGATTTTCTATTGGGGATGTATATAAAAATTAGACAGAAGAAGTATGACGAATGGGAAGGGGACGCACCATGAATCCAGAGGAACCATATCGAGATCAGGCTGAGCGATTAAAACGCCGAATTGAAAAAATAAATGAAAAGCCGGAAAATGGAGAACGTTTACCTCCAAGAGGCCAGCTTCACCGTCAAAAACCGAAGAAAACCAAGGTAAAATTAAAATATCCGATAATCCGACTACTGGTTTTATTGTTTATCCTTCTGCCAATCACCTGTTTCAGCATCATTTCTTACTATCATGGAAAAAAGATAAACGGAGCAGAGAAAGTCTCAGGGAATCAATCAGGGTATGAATCCATCAAACTGGAAACGTCACAGCAAGATAAAGAGGCTGATTCGAACATTTCCGAGTCTGAAAAGCAGGAATTAAAAAAAGATAGTAGTGACTCAACCACTAAAAGTGACGATAATAAAACGGAACCAGCATCCAGCCAGTTGCCGGAAAAAAGTGAAGAGCCCAAAAAACCTGAACAGAACACAACAGTTGAGCGTCAAATTGGGCAAAATGAAATGGAAAAAAATAAAACCGATCAGCCTAAAACGGCTGCTCCGGCTGAGAAAAGTAAATTAGTTTATCATACCGTTCAACCAAAGGAAACACTCTTTAGAATTGCGATGAACTATTATCATTCTAAGTCAGGGATTAACATCATTCGAGATGCGAATCATCTTCAGAATAATCAAATTTATACGGGACAAGTTCTAAAAATCCCATTAAATAACTAACCAATCAGAGAAAAACTGATTGGTTTTTTTAACATTTTGGCTAGAAATGTTGATCATAATACAAAGTTGATTGGAGCGGAAATAGAAAACAAAAAGTTTAAAGAGCTAACATTTTAAACATAATTTACCGGACAAGTTCATATTGTTATAAAGAGAAATGGAGGGGATGAATTGGATACTCCAATCCTTAAATTACAATATACTGATGAAACCACGAAACAAATTCTTGAAAATGTCCGAAAAAGAAAGAAAAAGTTTGACGATTCAAAAAAACTGCATAATTACTGGATCATGGCAACCCTTGTCGTGTCATTTATATATCTGTATTACTTCTATATTACGATAGGAAAACAATATTCTTATTCCTTTTTTGCCATGTTTTCTGTTTCAGTCAGCGATTTAAAAAATTTAATATTATTAGCCATGACCATCTTAATGTATGGGTGGATGAATGTATTAAAGCAAAAAAAAGACAAGTTCGAAAAAGAATATCATGATTTACGATGTGAAATTGTAGACAGAAGTAAGGATTTATGGAAAAAGGAAGAACAATGGAAAAATCGCCATGTTGATTTTGAAATCATAAAAAAAACCTATGACATTAATCTCTATCATGCGAAAAAATAAGAAGCAGCCAATAGGCTTGCTTCTTATCTAGATTAGAAAATCTTCTTACGGTCACGTTCTTCTTTAAGGATTTCTACTGCTTCTCGGAAACGTTGGGAGTGTACAATTTCCCGTTCACGCAGAAAACGAAGACTGTCGTTAATATCCGGGTCATCACTTAAATTAATTAACCATTGATAGGTAGCCCGGGCTTTTTCTTCTGCAGCAATGTCTTCATACAAATCAGCAATTGGATCTCCTTTTGCTTGGATATATTGAGTGGTAAAAGGTATACCTGCAGCATTATGGTAGAATAATGCCCCGTCGTGATCAGCATAATGACCACCGAGCCCCGCTGCTTTTAATTGTTCAGGTGTAGCGTCTTTTGTTAATTTATACACCATTGTGGCAATCATTTCGAGATGGGCAAATTCCTCTGTTCCAATATCTGTTAAGAGGCCAATTACTTTATCAGGAATGGTATACCGTTGATTTAAGTATCTTAAGGCAGCAGCTAATTCCCCATCGGCGCCTCCGTATTGTTCAATTAAGTACTTTGCTAATGTTGGATTACAGGTACTTACTTTTACGGGGTATTGCAATTTTTTCTCATAAATCCACATGTAATCACCCTCTCTTTATGTTCTAAACCTGCCATGGCCAAGGTGTATCATCCCAATTCCAGGGGTGACCGGAGTAGCTGTTGCCAAATTGCAATAGTGGGCCAAACTGGCTTTCGAAGGCTTTTTTCAAACGCTTCCTTTCCTTTGCATAGTGATTAAATTGGTTAATGGCATCAAGATCGTCATTATGTGTATCAAGGTAAAGTGTGAGTTCTACTAAAACAAAATCCACTGCTTGCAGCTGCTCCATCAATTGATAGTATTCAGGAGGGACCTGTTTCATGAAGGCAAGCCTCCTTTAGATATTTCATAAGCGTTATAGTATGGATCATAAAAATCTTTCCATAATGTCCCTGCCCTAAGCGCCTCCATGGGTGAAAATTGTGGTAAATTTTGCGGTTGAAATCCCATATATAAATGGGGCGGGGTCGAATAAGTTTTGACTGTAATCGGCTTACAAGGGTCAAACGGGCTTGCATAAGGATGATAGGTTTTGTTATGAGTATTCATATTAAACCTCCTTGTTTTAACATCATAGATAAATATATGATTTTAATTGGGAAACATGACACTAAACTTTAACAACAAAGTAGGGTTTTGGACGGGATTGTTGAACTATAATAATGATGTAGGATTAAAAGTCTCGAGGTGATGGAATTGTTCGTAAAAAATATGATGATACCTAAACACGAGTGTTTTACGGTTCAACATAATCAAACATTGAAACAAGCATTGACGCAATTAGAAGAACAGCAAATTGATGGTTTACCGGTACTCAATGGAGCAAAGTATGTAGGTGTTGTCACTCGCTATGGGATATACGAAAACTTTTTTAAATCCAATCAACAGCGTGATGACTATCTATCTACCACGACGGTAAATGAAGTTGCAACACACCAAGATGATTTCTTGGAAGGTGGAGAAGTATTTGAAAAGACACTTCTGGAACTTAAAGATTTTCCACTACTGGCCGTTGTAGATTCAAGTGGTAACTTTCTTGGTGTTGTCACACGTTCAGATGTGTTAAGTGCATTTGAAAGTGCATTTGGCGTACAACGCCCAGGTGTCCGAATTGCTTTTACATCGGTCGAAACGGAGGGCCGAATCGCCCGCCTTTCAGAAATTGCCCATCATTTCCACGAGCACATTATCTCTCTCGTTACATTTGATGAAACCGATAAACTTGTTCGCAGAATAGTAATGAAGGTTGAAAAGAAGGATAATATAGATAAGTTTACAAAGAAACTGGAAGAGCATGGGTTTAGAATTTTAAATATTCAAGAAGATGAATAATATGGTCTTAGTAAAGAAATTATTTCCCTCTCATACATTGGTATGGGAGGGATTTTTTTGGCAGCGAATATTTGGAAGCTTTGCATAGTTTTTTTTGTGGATACCTTATAAATAAATGGTTTCCAATAAACCACCCCTTTATTTTAACTGATTTCCTTATTCGATTTATCGTTAAGCCATTAGAATTTTTTGCGGGATCGATTGCATTTTTTATTGGGCTCGTTGTGAATGCTCGATACATACGTGAGACCATATTGAAGAAAAAACAGCTTCAAGAGCAAAAACGCAGGGGATGGGAAGTACTTGTTGCATTAAAAGGCTTACTGCTAATCTTTTCTGTGCTTTTTTATATAGGACCTGAGCTGACCCTTCTCTTTTTTAGTTTAAGTTTTCTTTATGGTATGATTTCCGTAGAACGTTAGAACGTGTAAAGGGGAAGCTTTGAAAATGGTTATAATTATTATTGTTTTGTTAGTAGGAATTTGCCTTTTGTTATATATGTTCAGAGAAGCATTTCTAAATCAAGTAAGGGAAGAGGAAATTGAATTCAGTGATTTTCCAAAATCATTTGGTAAGGTTTCTTTATTCTTTATCTCCGATATACACCGGCGCAGTATTTCGGACAAAATTATTCATGCAGTAAAAGGTAGAACCGATATTGTCATTATCGGAGGGGATTTAACAGAAAAAGGTGTACCTTTTTCAAAAGTAAAGGAAAATCTGAAAAAATTAAAAAGCCTTGGACCAGTTTATTTTGTTTGGGGAAATAATGATTATGAAGTGGATTATCATGAGTTAGATGCGCTCTTCTTGGACTTAGGGGTTAAGGTTCTCGATAATACAGCTGTAACTTTTGAATCAGGAGAAGGAGATAAATTATGTTTATTAGGTGTTGATGATTTAAGTCAAGATCGTGACCGGCTGGATTTTGCACTTATGGATGCGGATCCAAATAGCTTTAAAATTCTTGCCAGTCATTATCCAAATATAACGGATAAAATTAAAGACCAACATGAAATTAGACTGGTTTTAAGCGGACACACCCATGGTGGGCAAATTCATATTCTTGGATATAGTCCATTCAAAAAAGGGCAATTGAAAAGGTTAGAGAATACCACGCTCCTGATCAGTAACGGTTACGGGACAACAACTGTTCCATTAAGGCTAGGGGCACCTGCAGAAAGCCATTTAATTACACTGAAAAAAGGAATCTAAGCGATTGGTGAGGTAGACAATTCACCATTAAACGGCGATGACATACACTAAACACAAGAGTTAGGTCACGGCAGGGGGCAAAAGCATGCGCTTAGAACGCTTAACAGCCAATAAAATTAAAATTTTCTTAACCTCTGATGATTTATTTGAAAGAGGCCTTTCCAAGGAGGATATTTGGAAGGACTCGATAAAATGGCATCAGCTCTTTCATGATATGCTGGAAGAGGCAAGTGAGGAATTTGATGTAGAGATACAGGGTTCAGTTGCAGTGGAAATTTTTTCTTTACAGGCTCAGGGAATGATTATGATTATTACCGTCGATGAAACGGCTGAAGATGAGGAAGCATTATTCGATGGCTTTATTGAAATGCAAGTTAGGGTTGAAGGATCTGAAGATCTTTTGTATGAGTTTGCAAGTTTTGAAGATATCATAAATCTTTCGAAAAGGCTTAGTTTAATTAATATTTTGGCTGGTACATTGTTTTCGATGAATGACCATTATTATTTACTTATCAACAAATTGGATGCGATAACAAATGAACGAGCAGCATCTCTGCTATCTGAATATGGAGAGCCTTCTATACTTAGTCCATATATGCTTGAGGAATACGGCAAAAAAATAATTGAAAAAAAAGCGGTGGAAACCATCCTCCATTTTTTTAAATAGGTTTTTAGCCTGTTTAGGAGGGGGGCCACCGCTTCTTTCTGCCCAAATTGTGAATTGGATATTCAGATTCCAAAAAATCCCTAATACATAAAAGTGGCAGCGTTTACAAAAAATTCTTTTGAGAAAGAGGAAAAGTATATTTTTCTTCTTGCATTAATCATTTAGTAGTGTATACTTGTGTCTGAAAGCGGACAACATTCGTAAAAGAGATTTCTTAGGAGGTTTACAAATGGTAGCCGAAAATGGTACTGAAAAGACTAATCAAGAGGAAACGAATAATGTGTTAAAATCTACACAAACCGTTATTCACAAAGCCCTTGAAAAACTAGGTTATCCTGAAGAGGTATATGAACTATTAAAAGAACCGTTACGCATGATGACAGTGAAAATTCCAATTCGTATGGATGACGGTTCAATAAAAATATTTACTGGCCATCGTGCCCAGCATAATGATGCTGTTGGTCCTACAAAGGGCGGTATTCGTTTCCATCCTGGTGTGACAGAGACAGAAGTGAAAGCCCTTTCGATTTGGATGAGTTTGAAATGCGGTATTGTTGACCTTCCATATGGCGGCGGTAAAGGCGGAATCGTCTGTGACCCACGCGATATGTCTTTTAGAGAGCTTGAAAGATTAAGCCGTGGCTACGTGCGTGCAATCAGTCAAATCGTTGGACCTACAAAAGATATTCCAGCTCCAGACGTATTTACGAATTCGCAAATTATGGCTTGGATGATGGATGAATATAGCCGAATTGATGAATTTAACTCACCTGGCTTTATTACAGGAAAGCCACTTGTTCTAGGAGGATCCCATGGCCGTGATTCTGCTACAGCGAAGGGCGTAACAATCTGTATTCGCGAAGCTGCGAAAAAGAAAGGTATCCAAATCGAGGGTGCAAGGGTTGTCGTTCAGGGCTTTGGTAATGCAGGAAGCTATTTGTCAAAATTCATGCATGATGCGGGTGCTAAAGTAGTAGGGATTTCAGATGCATATGGAGCACTCTACGATCCAAATGGACTTGATATTGACTATCTATTGGATCGCCGTGACAGCTTTGGAACAGTGACTAAATTATTTAATAATACGATTTCAAATAAAGAATTGCTTGAACTTGAATGTGATATTCTTGTTCCTGCTGCAATTGAAAATCAAATTACCAAGGATAATGCTCACGATATTCGTGCTAAGATTGTTGTTGAGGCAGCAAACGGTCCAACAACACTTGAAGCAACTGAAATCCTTACAGATCGCGGTATCCTGCTTGTACCTGACGTATTAGCATCTGCCGGCGGTGTAACAGTTTCTTACTTTGAGTGGGTACAGAATAACCAAGGTTACTACTGGTCTGAAGAAGAAGTAGAAGAAAAGCTTGAAAAAATCATGGTAAAATCATTTAACAGTATTTATGATACAGCACAAACACGTCGTGTCGATATGCGCCTTGCAGCCTATATGGTTGGCGTAAGAAAAATGGCGGAGGCAAGCCGTTTCAGAGGCTGGATTTAAGTTTAAACATTGAAACATCATAAAAAAACTCCTATCATAGACGATGGGAGTTTTTTTATTTAAAATTAAATGACTTTGAGAATTGTCTAGCTTCAGCGCCTAGGGGTTCTTTGGTCTAAGCCAATCCGTCAAGAAGGTTAAAAAGCAACCTTCTCGCCGGCTCGACTTATGCTCGTCGCCCCTGGGCAAGGCGCTTCCGCTTTTCTCGTTAAGGAGTGCATTCATTATGCAAAATGAAGATATAATCATTGTCGGAGGCGGTCCATGCGGCCTGGCTGCAGCCATCTCATTAAAAGAAATAGGAAAAAATCCACTTGTAATTGAAAAGGGGAATGTTGTAAATGCGATTTATCATTATCCAACACATCAGACTTTTTTTAGTACAAGTGAGAAATTAGAAATTGGTGAGGTTCCTTTTTTAACAGAAAATTATAAGCCGCGCCGTAATCAGGCATTGGTTTATTATCGGGAGGTTGTAAAAAGAAAAAAGTTACGTGTTCATGCATACGAAAAAGTAGCGAATGTCATGAAACAGGGAGAAAGGTTTATCGTCAAGACGGATAAACGCACCTACCAGGCTCCATACGTAATCATTGCAACGGGGTATTACGATCACCCCAACTATATGAATGTGCCTGGTGAAGATCTTTCAAAGGTTTTTCATTATTTTAAAGAAGCACATCCCTATTTTGATAAAGAAGTTTGTGTAATCGGTGGTAAAAATTCCAGTGTGGACGCTGCGATCGAACTTGAAAAAGCCGGGGCAAGAGTTACAGTTTTATACCGAGGGAATGAATATTCTCCAAGTATTAAACCTTGGATCCTTCCTGAATTCGAAGCATTGGTTCGTAATGAAATGATTTCGATGGAATTTAGGGCACATGTAAAAGAAATTACTGAAAAGCAAGTGATCTATGTAAAGGATGGGGTAGAGCATACAATAGACAATGATTTTGTTTTTGCTATGACCGGTTACCATCCGGACCATCATTTTCTAAAAACGATGGGGATTGATATTGATAGGGAATCTGGGAGGCCTTGCTATAATCCAGATACGATGGAAACAAACATAAGCGGGATTTTTATCGCTGGAGTCATTGCTGCGGGTAACAATGCAAATGAAATATTTATTGAAAATGGACGTTTCCACGGGGGGCTCATTGCAAAATCCATTATGGAAAAAGAAAACAAATAATTATACTTAACTAGAAGAATCTTTCATTTCATTTAGGTTCGTTACATGATACGATATAAAAAACGGATTGAAAAGAGGATCCTCGATGCTGGCAATTTTATCAGCGGGAATTGCTCCCGGGTTAGCCTTATTAAGTTATTTTTATTTAAAAGATGAATATGAAACGGAACCTATTTCTGTTGTTCTGAGAACCTTTATGTATGGAGCTCTTCTTGTTTTCCCTATTATGTTTATCCAGCACGTATTTGAAACGGAACACCTCATAAAGTCTGAAGTGATTGATGCTTTCTTGAGTTCAAGCCTATTGGAGGAATTCTTCAAGTGGTTTATTCTTTTTTATGCCATATACTCACATGTTGAATTTGACGAACCCTTTGATGGAATCGTTTATGGAGCCGCAGCTTCTTTAGGGTTTGCCACTGTAGAAAATATTTTTTATTTAGTTGCTAATGGAATAGAGCATGCTGTAACAAGGGCATTACTCCCGGTTTCAAGCCATGCCCTTTTTGGTGTTATTATGGGTTTTTATATTGGAAAGGCAAAATTCACAGAGGGTTTGAAGATGAAATGGATCATTCTTTCATTGCTCTTACCTTTTATTCTTCATGGTGTTTATGATTATATTTTAATAACCCAAGAAAACTGGATCTATATTATCTTCCCTTTTATGATTTTTCTTTGGTGGTTTGGATTAAGGAAGGTTAAAACGGCGAAAATACTTAGTGCAAATCATTTTAAAAAGAAATACTCTGTTGAAAAATCCCTTCAGTCTTAATGAAGGGATTTTTTTTGCATAAAAGTAGCCAAACAATTTTATGAATAAAATTTCCATGAAAACAAAAAATAGGATTACTGTAAAAAGATTTACATCTGGGGGTTACAATTCCATGAAAAAGAAAAAAATCCTAATGAAAATTTTCATTTTTAGCTTTTTTTTTATGATGATATTTTCGTTGATGGAACCGAACAAAACGAAAGCTTTTAGCAACCAAGTCATCCAGCAAGGAGCAGCAGGGGAAGATGTAATTGAGCTTCAATCACGGCTTAAATATATCGGTTTCTACCACGGTAAAATTGATGGAGTTTTTGGATGGAGTACATATTGGGCCTTAAGGAATTTTCAATATGAATTTGGGCTTCCTATTGATGGGCTTGCAGGTGAATCAACGAAAGCTAAATTGGTCAAATCAACTAAATATAATCGATCGAATGTTGATCAAAACAATACACCGGCCAAAAAAAATACTACCCAAAAGCCAACTGCATCGAATACTCCAAATGGATTTTCTCAAAATGATATACAGTTGATGTCCAATGCTGTTCATGGTGAATCACGGGGAGAACCCTTTATTGGTCAGGTTGCCGTCGCAGCAGTGATCTTAAATCGAGTGAATAGCGCGAATTTCCCCAATACGGTTTCAGGGGTAATATTTGAACCTGGGGCCTTTACAGCAGTAGCAGACGGCCAGATATGGCTAACCCCGAATGAAACATCGAAAAAAGCGGTTATCGATGCAATCAATGGTTGGGACCCAACAGGTGAAGCCTTGTATTATTTTAATCCTGCAACGGCAACAAGTCCTTGGATTTGGTCACGACCACAAATTAAAAGAATTGGGAAACATATTTTCTGCAAATAAGGAGGTGTAGAGATGATTAGAGGAATTTTAATCGGGGTTTTGACCATTGGTGTTGCCGGAACTGCCTTTTGGGGGTATCAAGAACACCAGGAAAAAAATGCAGTCCTTTTAAATGCTGAAAATAACTACCAACGAGCATTTCATGGTCTTACCTATCAAGTAGATCTATTGCACGATAAAATCGGAACCACCCTTGCGATGAATTCAAGACACTCATTATCTCCATCTCTTGCAGAGGTATGGAGAATTACTTCAGAGGCCCATAATGACGTTGGACAATTGCCACTAACATTGCTTCCCTTCAATAAAACGGAAGAATTCTTAGCGAATATAGGGAATTTTAGTTATCGTACAGCGATTAGAGATTTAGATAAGGAACCACTTACGGATAAAGAATATAACTCCTTGAAGGTTCTTTATAAACAGTCAGGAGAAATTCAAAACGAACTTCGGAATGTTCAAGCAATGGTATTAAAAAACAATCTACGCTGGATGGATGTTGAACTCGCATTAGCTTCCGGCAAGGAAATGACAGACAATACTATTATTGATGGTCTTAAAACAGTGGAAAAAACAGTTACAGGCTATGATGAAACGGATTTAGGGCCAACCTTTGCCAATATGCAAAAAAAGGATGAAAATTTTAAAAATATTAAAGGAAAGAAAATTACACGATCTGAAGCAGTAAGTGAAGCAAAAAAATATATGAAGTTTGATGGGAACTCTCAGGTAAAGGTTACTGAAAATGGAAAGGGTTCAGATTATGGATTTTATAGTGTTTCCATTAAAAATAGCAGGACAGGCCAAGAGGCAAGCATGGATGTTACCAAAAAGGGTGGATTTCCGATTTGGTTTATTAATCACCGGGATGTAAAAAAACAAGGGATTAGCTTAAATGATGCGGGAAATCGAGCAGCAAAATTTTTAAAGGATCAGGGCTTTGAAAATTTAGAATTGTTTGAAAGCACACAGTATGATAATATCGGTGTTTTAAATTTTGTAACAAATCTTAACAAGGTAAGGGTTTATTCAGAATCCATTAAGGTTAAGGTTGCCCTTGATAATGGAGATATTATCGGCGTTTCTGCTGAAGAGTATTTAAAAACACATCATGATCGAAAAATTCCTTCACCTGCGATTACAATGAAACAAGCTCGTTCAAAGGTCAACCCTAATTTTAAGGTAATGGAAGACCGTGAGGCCATTATAGTGAACGATCTAAATAAAGAGGTATTGTGTTATGAGTTCCTCGGCACAATTGGGGATGACACGTACCGAATTTTCATCAATGCAAAAAACGGAATTGAGGAAGATGTAGAAAAGCTGAAAAATGCAGAAGCGGTTTATAATGATGTCCTGTAAAGTTAGGAAAACGATAACTGAATAAAAGTTAATAATCACTCCAATAATAGGAATAAGTTATTATTGGAGTGATTCTATGAAAGTAATAGAAAGAGTACTTATAAAAATGGTAATAATCCAATTTGTGTTCCTTATCTTAACTCAGATTTTATTACACCAATATGGTATCTTTCCAGAGTTAACACAATTAACAAAATATGAAGGTGTTAGTGAAAATTCATTTACTGAAATTATTCAAACCTTATCCGGAAAATGAAAGCAGGTTGACTTGCTTTCTCAGGCTGTCGAAAAATATTCGATAGTCTTTTATTTTATTCCTCTTATTTAATAATACACCGCGTTAATTTATTGTAACATATATTAATATATATGCTTTTCAACAGGCCAGTTAGCATGTACATATATTTATAAAAAAAACGGTAGTTTAGATTCAAACATAATAAAAAATTCCCTTTCTCGAAAATCTGTGAAAGCAGGTTTACTTGCTTTCTTTTTCTATTTATAAAAGAATAGCTCTTGTAAGAAATTCAAATATTAAGGAGTAAAAAAAGGGAAGTATCTTATTTTCTTATGGTAAAATAAATAATAGTAGAGATCCTAACGGATCATGAAGTTTTAGGAGGATTTATGGACAATAAGAAGATTTCAATCGCAATTGACGGTCCTGCTGCAGCCGGAAAAAGTACAGTAGCAAAAATTGCAGCAGAAAAATTATCGTATATATACATAGATACAGGCGCAATGTATCGGGCTTTAACATATAAAGCAATCCAGAAAAAATTAAATTTGGAAGATGAAGAAGCCCTATACGATACACTTCTCACAACCGAAATTGTATTGGCACCGTCTGAAAATGGTCAATTAGTTTATCTTGACCAGAGCGATGTTACAACCGCCATTCGTTCTGCCGAAGTTACCAACTCCGTTTCAATCGTTGCGAAACAACAAAAAATTCGAGAAGAAATGGTAAAAAGACAACAGGCACTTGCTTCAAATGGCGGTGTTGTGATGGACGGGAGAGATATTGGAACACATGTATTGCCCCACGCAGAAGTAAAAGTATTTTTACTGGCCAGTGTGGATGAAAGAGCTGAAAGACGTCATGCCGAAAATCTTGAAAAGGGCTTTCCTTCCGATTTGGAAAAATTAAAGCAGGAAATTGCTCTTAGAGATAAAATTGATTCTGAAAGAGAGATTGCACCACTGAAAAAAGCGGACGATGCAGTTGAAATAGATACGACCTCGATGACCATTCCTGAAGTAGTTGAAAAAATAATGGAACTAGTGCAGGAGAGGGTTGGTTAAGGGTGAAATTTTATACTTTCGCTAAGTCTGTCGCCTATTCAATTTTAAAGCCTTTATATCGGATAGAAGCGATTGGGACCGAAAACTTTCCTAAAGAGGGTGGTGTTCTTTTATGTTCTAATCACATCAATAACTTTGACCCACCCGTTGTCGGTATTATGATTCCTAGAACGGTTTATTTTATGGCAAAGGAAGAATTATTTGCGGTTCCAATATTAGGGGATATTATAAGGAGATGTAATGCCTTTCCGGTGAAAAGAGGTATGAGTGATCGAGATGCCTTAAGAAAAGGGCTAAGTGTTTTAAAAGAAGGGCATATTCTTGGGATTTTCCCTGAGGGAACAAGGAGTAAAACAGGGGAATTGGGAAAAGGTCTTGCAGGAGTCGGTTTTTTTGCCCTAAGATCGAATGCACAGGTTGTTCCATGTGCGGTGATTGGTCCATATAAAGCCTTTCGGAAATTAAAAGTTGTTTATGGAAAGCCAATGCAAATGGATGAACTCAGAAAGGCAAAAGCATCCCCTGAAGAAGTGACTGAATTGATTATGGCTGAAATTCATAAACTTATTATAGAGTACCGATAGGTTCTACTTGACAAAATAAGCTATTTATAAGAAGTTAAATAAAAGAGATTTTTTTTTGAATATTCTCAAGCTTATTTTATGAAGTGTGTTTTTTAATGGGATGGAGAAAACACCCCAATCTATAGATTTTTGCAGTAATTGGATTAAGGAGGAATACATATGTCGGAAGAAATGAATCAAGTAGAAGTAAGATCTTTTGAAGTTGGTGATAAAGTTACAGGACAAGTTTCAAAAGTAGAAGAAAAGCAGGTAGTAGTAAACCTTCGGGACAGTAAACTTGATGGAATTATTCCAATAAGTGAGCTCTCTAGCCTGCATATTGAAAAAGCTTCAGATGTTGTTTCAGAAGGCGATGAACTCGAACTAGAGGTACTCAAAGTGGAAGAGGATGCCTTGATTCTTTCCAAAAGAAAAGTAGATGCTCTAAAAGCCTGGGATCAACTCGAAAAGCAATTCCAAAATGGCGAGATTATTGAAACCGAGGTTAAAGATGTTGTTAAGGGTGGACTTGTTGTTGACCTTGGAGTTCGTGGTTTTGTTCCAGCTTCATTAGTAGAGGCTTACTTCGTAGAAGATTTTTCGGATTATAAAGGAACAAATCTTACCTTTAAAATCGTTGAACTTGATAAAGAAAAGAATCGCTTAATCCTTTCTCATCGTGCTGTGGTAGAGGAAGAAAAAGGGAAGAAAAAGCAAAATCTACTTGACTCCTTAACTGCAGGACAAGTGATTGATGGAACAGTTCAAAGAATTACCGATTTCGGTGCTTTTGTTGATATCGGTGGTATTGATGGACTTGTTCATATTTCACAATTGTCGCACGAACACGTTGACAGACCAACAGATGTTGTTCAGGAAGGGCAAAAGGTCCAAGTAAAGGT
The DNA here is from genome assembly GCF_016107705.1 of Neobacillus cucumis. Next base: position 436,908 of record NZ_JAEHGC010000001.1, on the reverse strand, counting down.
ACTAAACGTTGATCGTGATAATGAACGAATTTCTTTATCCATTAAAGAAACATTGCCTGGACCTTGGGCTAATATTTCAGAAAGAGCGCCAAAGGGTAGTGTTTTTGAAGGTACAGTGAAGAGAATTGTATCTTATGGTGCATTTGTTGAAGTTTTTCCTGGAGTGGAGGGCCTTGTTCATATCTCCCAGATTGCCCATAAGCATATCGCCACACCACATGAAGTATTAAAAGAAGGCCAGGAAGTGAAAGTTAAAGTTCTTGAAGTAAATGAACAAGAACAGCGTCTATCTTTAAGCATTAAAGAACTTCTTGAAAAAGATGTAGAAGAAAACTTCGACTATGAACTTCCTGAGGAGTCAAAAGGTTTTCAGCTTGGAGAAGTAATTGGAGAACAATTAAAGAATCTTAGAAAATAATGGTGATTTTACTTGTCTAGATTTGAACGAAAATGGGACCACATACGCTATGCCTTAGATAAAGGGCAGGAACGCTCAGCAGCATTTGAAGATATTCATTTTATTCACCAGAGCTTACCGGATATTAATGTGTCCGATGTTCGAATAGACCATTCAATTGGCGAACTTTCTTTAAGTTCGCCAATTTTTATCAATGCCATGACGGGCGGCGGCGGTGAAAAAACCTTTGAAATTAATAAAGAGCTCGCTGCTGTAGCAAAAAATACGGGTATAGCAATGGCTGTAGGATCGCAAATGTCTGCGTTAAAAGACAAACAGCAGCAATATACCTATGAGGTTGTTCGAAGGGAAAATCCAACAGGGATTATTATTGCCAATCTTGGCAGTGAAGCCACACCGGAACAGGCAAAAGAAGCTGTTGAAATGATTGATGCTAATGCCTTGCAAATTCATTTAAATGTTATCCAGGAATTAGCCATGCCCGAAGGAGACAGGGATTTTTCTGGTGCGATGAAACGGATTGAAATGATCGTGGAAGCGGTTGATGTACCTGTAATTGCGAAAGAAGTTGGCTTTGGAATGTGTAAAGAAACAGTTGAAAGGCTTTCATCTATTGGGGTTTCAGCTGTAGACGTAGGCGGTTTTGGCGGGACAAATTTTGCAGAAATCGAAAATAAGCGTAATAGGAAACCGCTTCCTTTTTTCAATGAATGGGGGATCCCTACGGCTATCTCAATCCTTGAAGCATCTAACCATTCAAACCCAATTTCAATTATTGGCTCGGGTGGTTTTCGCTCCAGTCATGACATTGCAAAAGGGCTCGCTATTGGAGCTAATGCAGTTGGGATGTCAGGTCATTTTTTGCGATTACTCGTAAAGAACGGGAGAGAAGCACTACAGGAAGAGATTCATCGCTTTCACCAGGATTTAGTGATGATTATGACCGCAATTGGGGCAAAATCTATTTCAGAATTACAACGTGCTCCTGTAATGATTACCGGGCATACCTACCATTGGTTAAACCAAAGAGGTTTTGATACAAAAATATATAGTCAGCGCCGTATAAAATAAAGCTCTCGCTTTTTAGCGAGAGCTTTTTGTAAAGAGTTAATTTTTATTCAAGATTAGCATGTTTTCCATACATTGTATGAGAATTGAGACCTTTTTTGTTCATAAATCTTAAAATAACGGCATCAAGGAATAATAAAAGTGTTTGTTCAAATAATGATCCCATCGGCTGAATCGTTTTAAAGTCGCTTTCGGACTGGTCTTTTGGGGCCCCGGGCAATTTAACAGCGAAATTCGCTAAACTTCCAATCGTTGAATCAGGAAAAATCGTTACAGCAGCGACTTTTCCGCCAATTTTCCTTGCTTTCTCAGCCATTGAAACCAAACCTTTTGTTTCTCCTGAGCCGGATGCAATAATTAATAAATCATCTTTTTCCATGTTTGCTGTTACAGTTTCCCCGACCACATAGGCATCTACCCCCATGTGCATCATCCGCATTGCAAAGGATTTAGACATGAATCCAGACCTGCCTGCTCCTGCTACAAAAATTTTCTTAGATTCAAAAATAGCCTTTACTAACTTTTCGGCATCTTCATCTGCGATTAAGGAAGAGGTTTGATGTAACTCTTGAATAATTTCACTTAAGTATTCAGTCGTTTGCATATGACTCATCTTCCTTTTTATGCATGAGCTTTTTCTTTGATTAATTCTTGCATTTTGGCAGCCACTGCTTTTTTATCTTCTTGGCCTGTAATACCGCCACCGACAATAACAAGGTCTGGCTGGGATTGTACAACTTCAGGCAGTGTATTTAATTTAATGCCGCCTGCTACAGCTGTTTTTGCATTTTTTACAACGCGCTTAATAGTCTGAAGCTGTTCAAACGGGCTTTCTCCCTCAGCTTGAAGGTCATAGCCTGTGTGCACACAAATATAATCGACACCTAATTCATCAACTTCTTTTGCCCGTTGTTCTAGATTTTTAACATTGATCATATCGATAAGGATTTTGGTACCTTGCTTTCTTGCTTCTTCTACAGCACCTTTAATGGTTGAATTGTCTGTAGCACCTAGAACAGTGATAATATCAGCACCTGCTTCTGAAGCCTTCATTACTTCGTATGCACCTGCATCCATAATTTTCAAATCGGCTAAAACTTTTAAAGATGGAAATGCTTGTTTAATTTCTTTTACAGCTCTAAGCCCTTCATTAATGACAACAGGTGTACCAATCTCGACGATATCAATATGCGCTGCTACTTCCTTTACCACCTCGATACCTTCTGGGATATTAACAAGATCTAAAGCTAATTGTAGTTCCATGAATTCTTCACTCCTGTTTTTTTATTTTTCAAAATCTTCTAGCACACCTTTATTTTAGATTTGACTTTTCGAAAAAGGAAGTACGCACTTTAAACTCATATAGTGCTAAAAAGTATACCTAGAGAAGTGGAATATTAAGAAGTTAGAGGTGTTTTTTGATGAAAATTATATAAAGACGTATGCTTTATAGAAACAAAAAAACCACATGTTTGCTAATATCAGATTAGCTGCATGTGGTTTTTTAGATTTAAATTTTTTTCATAGACTTTCTCAATGGTTCTGGATTTTCTATGACATTCTCCAAATAATTTTTCCCCCAATTATACATTGACTCAAGAATGGGCAATAAGGTTTCCCCTTGTTTTGTTAGTGAATACTCCACTTTAGGAGGAACAACAGGATACACTTTTCTAGAAACAATGAGGTCTTCTTCCAGTTCTCGTAATTGGTTTACAAGCATTCTTTGCGTAATTTCAGGAATAAGTGATCTTAATTCATTAAACCTCTTTGTTCCTTCCTTGCCTAAATGCCACATAATAAGCATTTTCCATTTACCCCCTATAATAGCGAGTGTTAATTCCTTTTCACAGTTATATGATTTTCCACAAATATGACCCATTTTATTCCCTCCTAATTTTCTTAATGGTATACATTTTGTCACTATATGAGATTAAAGTGCGTACTTACAAATCTTTCATAACCAAATTATACTGAATATGCTGAAAACTTAATAGGTAAGAAACTTTACAAAACTATCACTTTCTTAGCCTTTTAAGAAAAAATTAGGAGGGAATCGAATGAATGACGTAACAATTCATCGAGACGTTTATTGTGATGAAAATGCTCTCGATGACATTAAGAATTTGAAACTGGACTCGATGACCTTTGTTCTATTTGGAGCATCGGGGGATTTAGCAAAGCGGAAAATATACCCTGCGCTTTATAATTTATTTTTAGATGAAAAAATGCCTAACTCGTTCTCTATTGTTGGAATAGGCAGGAGGGATTGGTCTGATGCGATATTTCGAAATTATGTAAAAGAATCCTTGCGAACGTTTTCTAGACGTTTTGAAAATGATACTGCGAAAACGGAAAAGTTTCTCCGATTATTTCATTTTTGCTCTTTAGATGTCACGAATACAAATGGGTATATAACGCTAATCGATGCCATTCAAAAACGCGAGGAAGAGTTTAATATTCCGGAAAATCGTTTATTTTATTTATCTGTTGCACCAAAATTTGTTGATATCATTACAACTAATATCAAGGAAAGTGGACTCGATGAATCAAAAGGTTGGAAACGTCTCATAATTGAAAAGCCGTTTGGACATGACTTAGAGTCAGCAAGAATCCTTAATCAAAAATTAGGGAAAGCATTTCAAGAGGAAGAGATTTTTCGGATTGATCATTACCTTGGAAAGCCAATGGTTCAGAACTTAGAGGCCTTAGGATTTGCTAATCCAGTCCTGCAAACCTTATGGAACAACCAACACATTGCAAATGTTCAAATAACAGCAAGTGAAACAGTTGGGGTAGAAGAGAGGGCGGGCTATTATGACCAGGCAGGGGCAATTCGGGATATGTTTCAAAATCATATGCTGCAAATTTTGATGATGACAGCCATGCACCTGCCTAACCGGATGAACTCAAAGGAAATCCGAAATGTTAAAAGAGAGGTTATCGAATCATTAAGACCTTTACAGAAAAGTGATGTGGGTTTAAATGTAGTTCGCGGACAATATGTTGCGGGGAAAATTGATGGTGACCCGGTTGTAGGATATCAAGAAGAACCGGGGGTTCGAGATTCTTCCACTAGCGATACATTTATTGCAGCACGATTGTGGATTGATAATTCTTTTTGGGGTGGTGTCCCCTTTTATATTCGGACAGGTAAAAGAATGTGGGACAAATCGACAAGGGTTGTAATTGAATATAAAAATCCGAAAAAGGATATATACATGGACCGCAATGAAGAAATCCCTCCAAACCTTTTAATGATAGAGATTAGTCCGAATCAAGGTGTTTCCTTCCAACTGAATAGTAAAAATCCATTAAATAATGGAAAGTTAGAGCCTTTTACAGTGGATTTCTTATCTACAGAAAAAAATGTGCCGGAAGCCTATGAAATGTTAATTTTTGATGCACTGCGCGGCGACCAGACATTCTTTGCGAATTGGAATGAAGTGGAATTATCTTGGAAGTGGGTACAACCAATTTTGAAAGCATTTGAAGAAAATATCCTCCCATTGCATCATTATCAGTCGGGTTCAATGGGTCCGGATGAATCACAGCAATTATTAGCCGAGGATGGATTTCATTGGTGGTAAATAATATTCTATCACCAATTTGATATATAAATTTGGGGGAGGAGAAGATAAAAATTGGCAATTTCTTTTGATTATACCAAAGCATTAACATTTATGAAAAAAAATGAAGTAGAACATTTAAGTGAATTTGTGAAAACAGCCCATTCCATGTTACATGAAAAGCACGGACCCGGATCTGACTTTCTTGGCTGGGTAGATTGGCCAATTTCTTATGATAAAGAAGAATTTGAGGGAATAAAAGAAGCTGCAGGCTGGATTCGAAAAAATTCCGATGCTCTAATTGTCATTGGAATTGGCGGCTCTTATTTGGGTGCCAGGGCAGTAATTGATGCATTGTCCCATACCTTTCATAACCAAATGGAAGGAAATACCCAAATTTATTATGCAGGCCATAATATTAGTTCAACTTACATTTCCGAACTATTAGAGCACTTGGAAGGAAAAGAAATCTCGATTAATGTCATCTCAAAATCTGGCACAACGACAGAACCGGCAATCGCCTTCCGCATTTTCCGTAACTATATGGAGAAACGCTATGGGAAGGATGAGGCAAGAAAACGTATTTTTGCGACCACTGATCAAGAAAAGGGCGCTTTAAAAAAGCTTGCAGACGAAGAAGGATATCAAACTTTTGTCATTCCGGATAATATTGGCGGAAGATACTCTGTGCTGACTGCAGTCGGCCTTTTGCCTATTGCCACAGCCGGATTGGATATCGATCGCATAATGGAAGGGGCTAGAGAGGCCTGTCATAGATTTAACAACCCGGAGCTTTTAACCAATGAATGCTATCAATATGCGGCTGTTCGTAATGCCTTTTACAACAAAGGCAAGGAAATCGAATTATTGGTTAATTATGAACCATCCATGCATTATGTTGCGGAATGGTGGAAGCAGCTCTTTGGGGAAAGTGAAGGGAAAGATCAGAAAGGTCTTTTTCCAGCCGCTGTTGATTTTTCAACTGATCTGCATTCCATGGGTCAATATGTGCAGGAAGGCAGACGCAATTTATTTGAAACGGTTATACAGATTAGAAAACCTAAGGTAGAATGGTTGATTCAAAGTGACATAGAAGATATTGATGGTTTAAACTTCCTAGCTGAAAAGACCATGGATGTAGTCAATAAAAAGGCATTTCAAGGTACTGTATTAGCACATATTGATGGCGGGGTACCAAACTTAATTATAGAACTAGATGAAATAACTGAATTTTCCATTGGTGAAATGATTTACTTTTTCGAAAAGGCGTGTGGGATTAGTGGACATCTTCTTGGTGTGAATCCATTTGATCAGCCGGGGGTTGAAGCCTACAAGAAGAATATGTTTGCTTTACTTGGAAAACCAGGCTTTGAAAAGGAAAAGAAAGAGCTTGAGGCAAGGTTATAAGCGAAATATTTGAAAGGAAGGATGAAAATGGTGAAGAGTCAGATTGGGGTTATTGGTTTAGCGGTTATGGGAAAAAATCTTGCATTAAATATCGAAAGCAGAGGTTACTCGGTATCCGTGTATAACCGTTCTTCGGAAAAAACAGAAGCGTTTTTAAAGCGTGAAGCAGAGGGGAAGAATTTTATTGGGACTTATGAAATTAAAGAATTTATTGAGTCATTAGAACGTCCGCGGAAAATTTTATTAATGGTGAAAGCAGGCACACCAACAGATGCCATCATTAATTCTTTAAAACCTTATCTTGAGAAGGGGGATATTATCATTGATGGCGGCAATACTTTTTTCCAGGATACGATTAAACGGAATAAGGAATTGGAGGATATGGGTGTCCATTTTATCGGAACAGGTGTTTCTGGTGGAGAAGAAGGGGCATTGAAAGGTCCTTCCATCATGCCAGGCGGCCAAAAAGCTGCATATGAATTGGTAAAAGAAATCTTTGAAGCAATTTCTGCAAAAGTAAATGGAGATCCTTGCTGTACCTATATTGGTCCTGATGGCGCCGGACATTATGTAAAAATGGTTCACAATGGAATTGAATACGGGGATATGCAGTTGATCTCTGAAGCCTATTTTATTTTGAAACATGTGTTGGGATTACAAGCGCAAGAACTTCATGTGGTTTTTGCAGAATGGAACAAGGGGGAATTAGATAGTTATCTAATCGAAATTACCGCTGATATTTTTACGAAGATGGATCATGCAACAGGTAAACCAATAGTTGAGGTTATATTAGATTCTGCAGGTCAAAAGGGCACCGGTAAATGGACAAGTCAAAGTGCTTTGGATTTAGGCGTTCCACTTCCAATTATTACGGAATCTGTGTTTGCCCGCTATATATCTGCCATGAAAGATGAACGAGTTAAGGCAAGCAAGTTATTAAATGGTCCAGAAATAAGGAAGTTTGAAGGTAATAGAGAAGAGCTAATTGAAGCTGTACGGAAGGCATTATATATGAGTAAAATTTGTTCTTATGCACAAGGATTTGCTCAAATGCGTTTGGCATCAGAAGAATATGACTGGAACCTCCACTATGGAGATATTGCCATGATTTTTAGAGGAGGCTGTATTATTAGGGCACAATTCTTACAAAAAATTAAAGATGCTTATGATCGGGATTCTAATCTATCTAACTTATTACTAGATTCTTATTTTAGAGACATTGTAGAAAACTACCAATCTGCTCTAAGACAAGTGGTTACACTATCCATCGAGCAAGGTGTTGCAGTACCGGCATTTTCAAGTGCATTAGCTTACTATGACAGTTATCGGACAGAAACATTACCAGCGAATCTTATCCAAGCCCAGCGAGATTATTTTGGTGCACACACATACCAGCGAAATGATCGGGAAGGAACTTTCCATACGGTATGGCATTAAAAGTAAGTTGTATCAGGTAAGGATAACAAGGTTTCCACGGTGTAAATATTTATTTTTTTGTACAGTATCTTGTCCTATGTAAAAAAATTGCATTTTTTCATAAAAAATTATTGTATAAATAACCTATGCATATTAAATTTTTTGAAAATTCTAAAAAGGTGGTAGTTTAATGAGAAAATTTGGGTTGATTGTATTCATTATTTTATTACTAGCCATGACAGGATGTTCGGGGACCGCTAGCACCAAGCCTGAAAAAAAGGAATCAGCAAAGAATGATGTTATTAATTTAGGCGTGGCCACTTGGGTTGGGTATTCTCCGCTATACATTGCACAGGAAAAAGGATTTTTCAAAAAGAATGGCATTAATGTTAATTTGATGAAAATGGAAAGCAATACGGATCGTAGAACCGCTCTTGCAGCAAACCGTCTGCAGGGATTTGCTTCAACTGTTGACACTCATGTGGTTACTGCAGCAAGCAATGTGCCGGTCGTTCAGGTGGTAGCGCTCGACGATTCACATGGCGGGGATGGGATTGTAGCAAAGAAGGAAATTAAAAGTTTGAAAGATTTGAAAGGTAAGCGTGTTGCTGTACAGACAGACGGCGGTGCAAGTTTCTTTTGGTTCCTTTATTTATTAAAGCAAGAGGGAATTGATTTTAAAGATATTGATGCACAAAACATGACGGCTGGAGATGCAGGTGCAGCATTCGTAGCGAACAAAGTAGATGCTGCCGTTACTTGGGAGCCGTGGTTAACAAAAGCAAAACACACAAACTTTGGAAGCGTATTAATGACTAGTGCTGCTTCCCCGGGCGTCATTACAAGTACGATTGCCATGAGAAAAGATTTCACTAAAGAAAACCCAAAAGCGGTAAAAGCTTTAGTAAAATCTTGGTTTGAAGCAGTCGAATACTATAAAACAAATAAGGAAGATGCATTGAAAATTATGGCTAAGGCAATGGGGCAATCTCCAACAGAATTAGAAGAGTCATTGCAGGGTGTGCAGTTTTATGATGAGGCGGGAAATAAAAAATACTTTGGAACTAAGGATCATCCTGGCCCATTACATGAACTCTCAAAATTAGGAGCAGATTTTTGGAAACAGCAAAAATTAATCGATAATGAGCCGAATATTGATGAAATTATTGACTACTCATTTGTGCAGTAAAGAGGAGGAGTTCTGTGGAAAAAGTGGTGAAAAACAAGGAATTAGTTAAGAAGTCATCCACAGTTCCATTTCAAAATGAACGAAATGGGACACCCAGAAATAGAAAATGGCTTCAGCCCCAGGCAAATATACCATATAAATTGTATTTAGGGATTAGCATCTCAAGTATAGTTTTATTGTTTGCTATTTGGTCGTTCTTAACTTATGGAGGTTTGGTAGATCCGCTATTTCTACCAACCCCTACTCAAATTATCGATTCGGGCATAATCTTATTTACCGAATATGGTTTTATTAATGATATTGCGATTACGATTTATCGAGTGCTTGCTGGTTTTATTGTTGCTGTCCTGGTAGGGCTGCCACTTGGTATCTTGATGGGAACATTTAAAGTAGTGGAGGCATTTTTTGAACCAGCGATTTCCTCGATTCGATACATGCCGGCATCTGCATTTATCCCGCTCTTTATTTTATGGATTGGTGTGGGAGAATTGGAGAAAATTACGATTATTTTCGTTGGAACCTTCTTCTCCTTAGTTCTTATGACTGCTGTTGAGGTAGCAAATGTTCGACGGGAGCTTTTAGAAGCAGCCTACACACTTGGGAGAACAAGATTCGGAGTACTGCGTTCCGTCATCCTTCCTGCTTCCATTCCGGGTATTATGGAAATAATCCGGCTGATTCTCGGATGGGCATGGTCATACATTATAGTCGCAGAACTTGTTGCCTCATCTTCTGGAATTGGGAGCTTGATTTTAGAGTCTCAGCGAATGTTGAAAACCGGAAATATTATTTTTGGTATCTTGACAATCGGTTTGTTGGGTTTGCTATCTGATTTAATCTTAAAAGTGGCAATTAGAAAAATGTTCCCATGGCATTATGGAAGGTGATGAGAAACGATGGATGCAAAGCTTGAAATACAGAATATCACAAAAATATTCTCTGGTAATAAAAAAGGTTCACAGGTACTTGCCCTTAATACAACGAACCTAAAAATTATGCCTAATGAATTTATTACTATTCTTGGTCCGTCGGGTTGTGGGAAATCTACTTTGCTTAGGATTGTAGCAGGTCTTGAGGAGCAGACGGCGGGACATGTCTATCTCGATGGTAAAGAGGTTTATGGTCCATCTTCAAATAGAGGAATGGTTTTTCAAGCCTATTCTCTATTTCCCTGGCTTACAGTGGAAGAAAATATTCAGTTTGGCTTGAAACATAAAGAACTCAGTACAGCACAACGTAAGGAGATTGGTAGGAATTATATTGAATTAGTTAGGCTTGAGGGATTTGAAAAACATTACCCGCGGCAGCTTTCCGGTGGGATGCAGCAACGTGTGGCAATTGCAAGAGCACTGTCAAATGATCCGGAGATCCTTTTGCTTGATGAACCATTTGGTGCACTTGACAATCAAACGCGGACATTGATGCAAGAATTATTGCTTGAAATTTGGGAGAAATCACATAAGACAATTCTCTTTATTACGCATGATGTTGAAGAGTCTATATATCTAGCCAATAGGGTAATTGTCATGACTTCAAGACCCGGTAAAATTAAAGCGGATATTCCAATAGAACTTGAGCATCCAAGGTCCTATCATATTAAAATGGATTCCCGCTTCCTCGCATATAAGGAACAGTTAACAGAATTAATTCGTGAGGAAAGCTTAAAAGCAATGATGGAAGTGAAATAATTTTTACTACCAGGAAGTTAAAAAAGTGTAAGATATCATAAGAATGAGTACTTTTAGAAAATTATAACCAGAAATATAATTATGAATAGTTAGAATAATAAATTTTCAAATGGAGGGTTTTAAAATGGCAACAATCACACGCGAAGAATTTTTTACAGAGTTTAGGGGCATTAAGGAAGAGCTTAAGAACTATGCCCAAGAGAAAGCAGAAAAATTCTGGACAAAGGAAGATCTAACACAGGAAGAAGTTTTTACTGCGATTGAACAAAGAGTTTGGCTGGAAATCGCTTATGTTTTCTTCCTTGGAAAACAAATTAATGATTATTGGAAGGAATTCGATAGAACTACAGTAACAGCTTTGTGTAAACATATGTGGGAAGAAGCGCACCATTATGAGATTATTTGTAGAGTGCTTGAGAAACATGGTTATACTGCTCCAACTGAACCACCAGCACAACATCTTGGTTGGGAAAACTTGCATTGGGAGGCCCTTGGAAAAGACCGCGCCTGTGCAGTGGCTGTATGGAATTGTTCTGAAACTTCAACAACAACTACACATGATATCGTAATCGAGAACTGCCGACGGATTGGCTTACCTGACTTGGCAAGATGCTATGAAACAATTAAAAAGGATGAAGAATTCCATGCTAGACTAGGAGAAATGATTGTCGAAAAGTATGTTGTTACTGATGAACATATTGAAAACGCAATTTGGGGTGCACGTCGTCTTCGCGAAGAAATGATTCATTATTATGATACAATCTATCCTGTAAATGAAGCCGTTTAATAAAAATAAAATTTGATTAAAATTGAGTGAGGTATCTCGTGTCTTACAGAGTCATAGATACCTAACTCAATTTTTTAAATATATATTTAAACTTTTGAATGAAAGAGTGTGATTCTATGGAAAACCTAATACTCCTCGCAACAGATGATAAACATGTGATTAATCTCTTTCATCAAATAAATAAAGAATATAAATTTGGCTTTTTGATAGAAGCAGTGGACAAAAAGTACCTTTTAAAAGAAGATTTATCATTTAAGCTGGGTACCATCGCAGTACTTTTAGATCTCGATGAAATGATGAAATTAACTAAAGATGTCGTTCTTCAACAATTAGCTAAAAAGAAAATTACAATACCTTTGGTTGTGGTGAAAAGCCGTTACGATGACCTCGAGATGCGATCGCTTTTTAAAAATGGTGTTTTTGATTGCTTAAGTAAGCCGTTTGATGAGGAAGTAGTGTATCGACTGTTGCAGGAACTCAAAGTGGAAGCACAGCTTTCCGACCAGATGATGCAACAAAGAAATGAAGATCCACATAATATTATGTCTTCCGTAAGACTCGGTCTTATTTATAATTTATTATATGGAAATATTAAAAACTCTAGAGAAATTTGGGATCAAAGTCAATTAGTTGGATTATCTACCATGCCAAACACTGCAATGTCCCTTCAAATAGACGAGTTTTTTTTAAAGAACAAGGAAAAGAGTAAACAGTGGCAGGATTTTGTTCGTAATGAAATTATCACGGTTACCCGTCAATTCTTCATGAAAAAGTTAGATGAGTGTCTGGCTATGGGAACAGCAGCAGATAAATTTGCAATCCTCCTCTCATTTCCTTTTTTTGACGACCATGTAGGATTTAAGCAATACGCTAAGAAAATATCCGAGGAAGCGAAAACATATATCAAAGAAAATACAGGTTATAGCGTCACGATAGGCATTGGAAACTATTATAAAGATGTAAGGAATTTACATTTAAGTTATCAAGAAGCACAAACCGCTTTAAAACATAAATTCTTTTTAGGAAAGGATTTAGTGATCCCGCATGATGATGTAGTACCGTTTACAAATGAATTTGTTCTTCTACCAAATCAAGATGTATCAACCTTAGCAAGTAAATTAATGGTAGCGGATAATATAGCTGTTTCAGATAATATGAAAAATTTATTAGACCGATTGTTTTCGTTACAGAATGTGGACCCAGAAGTCTTAAAACTGCAGCTTTCAGAAATTTCGACTATGCTTGCTCGTGCAGCTATAAATGGGGGGGCAAATGAAAAGGAAATTCATTTTATCCTTTCGGAATATACATCTTCCTTAAATTTTATCGAAAATTTAGTCCAATTGGAGCAGTGGATAAGGAATCTGATCCATCGATTTATTGACCTGGTTTCTACAAAAAATAATGATCATACCCTTAAATCAATCCAAAAGGCTATGGAATATATTGAACAGCATTATTTAGAACAAATTACTTTGGAAAAGGTTTCAAGTCATGTACATCTAAGTCCCACATATTTTAGTAGAATTTTTAAAAGTGCTACTGGAACTAATTTTGTTGAATATATTACTTATTTGCGAATAGAAAAAGCGAAAGAATTGTTAAAAGATTTAAATTATACGGTTTATCAAATCGCTTTTGAAGTCGGATATAGTAATTCTCACTACTTTAGCCGTGTTTTTAAAACATTGGTGGGCAAAACTCCAAGTGAATACCGTAATTCTATATTGGTTCCATCTGGAAATTCAACGGAGGGATTATTTGAACGGAAGGAGTTGTATTGATGAAAGAATCATGGAGAAAAAGTGTAACAAAGTTAAAGCCTTATATCCCTGGCAAGGCCATAGAAGAGGTAAAGCGGGAACTAGGATTGGATGAAATCATTCGGTTGGCCTCTAATGAAAATCCTTTTGGACCATCACCAAAGGCCGTAGAGGCTATGCAAATCGCTGTGAAAGACAGCCAATTATATCCTGAGTCAACATGCAGGGAACTTCGTGAAAAATTAGGAAATTTCTATAAAATTGATCCTGATCAGTTTCTAATTGCAAACGGTGCGGATAATATTATCTCTTTGATTGGTAATGCCTACATTAACCCTGGGGATGAAATTATCTATTGCACCCCGACTTTCCCGGCATATAGGACAATTACTTTGCTAATGGAAGGAACTCCTGTTGAAGTCCCGTTGCTCGCGAACCATACCTATAATCTCGAAGGAATTATGTCAGCAATAAATGAAAATACTAAACTTATTTTTATTTGTAATCCCAATAACCCGACTGGTACGATTTTGGGAGAAAATGAATTAGAATTATTTTTTAAAAAAATACCACCACATGTGATAGTGGTGTTGGATGAAGCATATGTCGATTTTATTGATCGTGAAAGGTATAGTACTGGAATCGATTATGTAAAGGAAGGATATCCTGTTATTTTTGTTCGAACATTTTCAAAATTATATGGATTAGCCGGCACTAGAATTGGATATGCTGCAGCACGTTTTGAATATATAGAGCCAATACGAGCGGTAAGGGAACCATTTTCAGCAAATCGAATTGCCCATGCCGGCGCTTTAGCTGCTTTCGATGACCAGGAGTATATAAATAAAAGTTTACGAGAAAATAAGCGTGAGATGATTGAGCTTACAAAAGAACTAAAGGCTTTGGGGTTTAGTGTGACTGAATCACACGCTAACTTTCTGTTCGTAGATATGAAAGAAGATGTTAAAGAGTTATCCAAGGCACTTATGCAAGAGGGAATTCTTATTCGCCCATGTATAGCTTGGGGGTTACCAACATATGCCCGTATTTCTATTGGTACTTGGGAACAAAATAAACAGTTAATAAAATCATTAAAAAAAATTAGAAAAAATCTAACTGCAACCGTTGCAAAAGGAGAGAAGTAGAGTGAGAGATGGAAAGCATTTGGTTTGGATTTTAGACGATGAATGGAATGAACATCAATTAGAAATGAAGATGTATCAACAGTATAAAATAGAAGTAAAAGTTACCCGTTCGGAAAAATTAGCGGAAGATTTACCGGTATATGCTGCCGTCGCTGATGCCGTTGTAGCGCAAGTTGGTTTTCAATGCCGTGGTGAAATTATTGAAAAGTTAGATTCGTGTAAAGTGATCTCTATTCCGGGAGTTGGCTTTAATCATGTAGATGTGGAGGCGGCTACTAAAAAAGGGATTGCTGTCTCACATGTTCCAGATTATTGCGCAGAAGAGGTATCTGATCATACAGTTGCCTTAATTCTTGCGGTTACTCGGAGGTTGGCTGCTTATAGTCGGAAAGTAAGAGCAGGAAAATGGGATCCACTTGATACCCTTCCGATTCATCGCTTTAGTACAAGAACTGTTGGATTAATTGGCTTTGGACGTATTGCCCGTATGGTTGCTGATAAGTTAAAGCCATTTGGGGTGCAAATTTTAGCACATGATGAGTACATTTCGGAAGAATCTATTCGAAATCAAGGTGCTATTCCGGTTTCATTAGACGAACTGTTGGAGCAATCGAATATTATTAGTCTTCATGTACCACTTACACCTGAAACACACAATTTAATCAATTATGAACGCCTTAAAAAGCTCCCAAAAGGTGCCTTTGTTATCAATACATGCCGTGGTGGCGTCTTAAATGAAAATGATTTACAAAGAGCCATTGAAGAAGGTCATATAGCCGGAGCAGGCCTAGATGTGCTGGAGCAGGAACCTCCTGCATCCGATTATTCACTGTTAACAATGGAGGAGTGCTTAATTACACCACATTCATCTTATTTCTCTGAGGAGTCGATCACAGAGCTAAGAACCAGAACAACTCAGGCAGCAATTGATGGCGTTTTAGGAAATGATTTGCCATATGCATTGAATCTGAAGAAAATAAAAATATAATTGATAATTTTGAAATGGCCAGACCGGTTAATTCGGTCTGGTTATTTCTTTTCTTATATATATGGTTGAAGCTGTTACTGTTAAAGCAAAAAGAGGGTTTCCTAAAACTTTTAAGGGTACCCTCTTTTTGTGTATCTGTTCTTTGAATCTTGTCTGTTGATTTCCGTTCCAGGCGCGAGCGGTTCGCGGGCGTGCCGGGGAGCCTCCTCGTCACTTCGCTCCTTTCACTCCAATCAACAGAGTGTTAAAAATTTTTATTCAACTCCTATTGCTAATTTGATAATTTTATTTATAAAACAAAAGCAGCTATTAACCCAAATATAAAAAGTGGAATATTGTAGTGCATAAAGGTAGGAACACATGTATCCCAAATGTGATTATGTCTTCCATCTGCATTTAACCCAATGGTAGGGCCAATTGTACTATCTGATGCAGGCGAACCTGCGTCACCTAATGCACTTGCTGTTCCAATCAATGCTGCAGTTGCCATTGGTGAAAATCCTACTGAAATGCATAAAGGAACATATACGGCTGCTAAAATCGGGATTGTACCAAATGAAGTACCGATTCCCATTGTAATCAACAATCCAATTGTAAGAATGATAAAAGAGGTGAACAATTTGCTCCCACCAATAATACCAGATGTATTAGAAACTAAGTGGTCAATTGCTCCGGTTTCTTTTAAGATTGTTGAATAACCAGCAGCAATCAATAATACAAATGCAATGGCCCCCATCATTTTCATACCATCATCGACAATTTCATCCCCTTTGAAAAACGGGGCAACGCGCCCCAAGAACATAGCTGCGATACCTGCTAGCGCTCCTAATGCAAGAGAATGAGTATATAGTTGAATTCCAAGGGACAAAACAATCGCAATTAAAGTGATAACATGCTGCTTGTTAAATGGAATAACTTCAGAAGTTGCTGACATTTCTAATTCCGCAAGGGAATTTTCGAGTTCGTTTGGTGGTGCTGTTTCCTTTGCTTTTCGATAGGTAATGAAAACGGCAATTAATAATCCGACAATCATTCCTAAGCCTGGAATTAGTAAGGCAAGAGGAAGCTGACCCACCGTAATATTCATCCCATATTTTTTCATTTCGCTTGCAATAATTTGGTGATACATAAGTCCATATCCAGCAGGAATCATGATGTAAGGAGCCTTTAAACCAAAGGTTAAGGCTGTTGCTACTCCACGTCTGTCTATTTTCATGCGATCAAACAGATGGAGCAAGGGAGGAATAAGAATTGGGATAAAGGCTATATGCACGGGAACCAAGTTTTGCGAAAAACAAGAAACCCCTGCGATAGCCAACAAAATAATTGCTCTTTTCCCTTTCATAAATTTGATCATTTTTTTAACTAGTATACCGGTAATTCCTGAATACTTAATCATAACCGCGAAAATACCAAGCAAAATTACACTTAAAGCGGTTTCAGCTTGTCCACCCATTCCGGAAATGAGCATCGCTAATGTGTCTGTAATGGAGAGCCCTTCAATTAATCCAGCGCTTATTGCAGCTAGTAAAATACTTAGAAGCACATTTACTCTCAACATACTTAATGCAATTAAAACGAACACAGAAATTAAAACAGCATACATTAATCACTTTCCCCCTTTTTTACGTTCGTAATAGTAAAAATACATCCCACCGAAGAATATCAGTGCTATTTGAATCCTCTCCATCAATAGGTGAATTTTTCACCTCCTTCCATTTGTTTAAATTTTATGAATCTTCTTAATGTTATCTGATAGGCGAGTTTTCAGTAACCACGCATTTTTATGAAATACAATACTTTTTTGCTTTGTTCTCGTGTTTTTTAGAAAAAGTTTACTTCCTACTTTCCTAGCAGTGAAAGAGTGATATCAAACAGTAGTCTAAATTTTTGTTTTATTGTGTATTTTTTTAGCAGTAATTGAAAAATGACTTAGTTTAATTCTGAATATTGTGTAAAATAACTTTTGAGTTCAACACTCTGTTTATAAATAGTAATTTTTTAATCCTAGTTAAAAAATTTAAAGGTTAAAAAATGGTTAACTATCTTAGGAGGGATTAACAATGTCAGAAGATTTATGGCGTGATAGTGTAAGGAATTTGGATCCGTATATTCCCGGACAAGCAGCAATGGAAGCAGAACAACAATCAAAAATAAAGGAAGTAATTCGACTTGCGACAAATGAAAATCCACATGGCCCTTCGCAAAAAGCGATTACATCAATGCAAAATGCAGTTCTTGAAAGTCATTATTACCCGGACTTGACTTGTCTTGCGCTTCGCAACAAACTTGGAAAACTGCATGGAATGGATCCGGAAAATTATGTAATCGCAAATGGAGCAGACAATATTATTAATCTAGTGATTGCCTCCTATGTTAATCAGGGGGAAGAGGTGGTTTATTGTACGCCCACGTTTTCGGAATATAATAAAAACACTTTGCTTGTTGGGGGAATCCCAGTAGAGATTCCGACCACGCTGGATCATAAGTTTGATCTTGAGGCGATACTGGACGCAATTAATGAGACAACAAAGCTGGTCATTATTTGCAACCCAAATAATCCGACGGGAACAATTGTTGATGAAAAGGAACTAAGAACCTTTTTAAGCCGCTTACCAAAACATGTAATTGTTGTTTTAGATGAGGCATATGGTGAATTTATTGCAATACCAAATTATTCAACCGGTGTAGAGTATATCCAGGAAGGATACCCAGTCATTACAATCCGTACCTTTTCGAAATTATTTGGTTTAGCTGGGATGCGAGTCGGTTATGCAATGGCAAAGGGAGAGTTGATTCGACCCTTGCAAATGGTTCGTGAACCTTTTGCATGTAACCGCGTAGCAGAGGCCGGTGCTATAGCATCTCTTGAGGACGTGGAATATACCGAAAAGGTATTGGCTGAAAACAGAACAGAAATGGTTAAGATGATAAAAGAATTCCGGTCCCTTGGATTTAGCGTTGAAGAAACACATACTAACTTTTTATTTATCGATATGAAACAGGATACTTCGAAACTAGCACAAAAACTATGCCAAAAAGGCCTTATCATACGTCCATGTGCAGCTTGGGGGTTCCCTACTTTTGCTCGAATTAGTATCGGTTCTGAAGTAAATAATCAAAAACTTATCAAAGCGCTGCAGGAAATTAGCAGCCAAACTCCAAATCATGTATAAAGGTGGTGGGTATTTTGAAAAATGGGAAACTTTTGGCTTGGATACTTGATGATGAGTGGATTGATCACAGTGTTGAGAAGGCAATCCTTGAACAAAATGGTTTTGATGTAAAAGTTACACGGTTCGAAACATTGGATGCGGAATGGCCTATTTATGCCCCATACGCGGATGGTGTAATCGTCCAAGTAGGATTTCCTTGTTATGAAGAATTAATTGATAAGTTGGATTCTTGCCGTGTTATTACAGCTTCATCAGTTGGATATAACACAATTGATTTGGATGCAGCTGCAAGTAAAGGGATAAAAGTCACCCATGTACCCGAATTTTGTTCGGAAGAGGTTTCGGATCAGACGATTGCCCACATGTTAACCATTACTCGACGTTTCCCTGCTTATAATAGACAAGTAAAAGAAGGGAAATGGCATCCGATGAACACCCTGCCAATTCAACGTTTTAGTTCAAATACAGTAGGGTTTCTTGGATTTGGAAAGATTGCACGGAGGGTTGCTGAAAAACTTAAGCCGTTTGGTGTTCGCCTTATTGCCTATGCCCCGAGTGCTCCTAAAGAAGTATTTTCAAAATACTCAGTTGAAGCAGTTGCGTTTAACGATTTGTTAAGGCAATCCACGATCCTAAGTCTGCACATACCTTTGAAACCAGAAAATCGGAATATTATTGGGTATGAACAATTAAAAATGATGCCTAAGGGATCTTTTATTGTAAACACCAGCCGTGGAGGGCTAATTAATGAAGAGGATTTGTATCAAGCCATTGTTGAAGGACATATTGCAGGGGCGGGCTTGGATGTACTCTTGAATGAACCCCCTGATCCAAACGATCCGTTGCTTAGTCTTGATGAAGTTTATATCACTCCGCATTCCGGATATATTTCGGATGATGCTCTTAACGAATTGAAATATAAGACATGCCAAAATATTCTTGACGGTGTAGCCGGTCGGCCTTTAGTCAAAGTTTTGAACCAAGAAGCATTAAACAAATTAATATGGTAGAAAATTGACAAGTTTAGAAATTCAATAATTAAAAAAGAAGCATCATCGGAATAAGAAAAAACTTTTCCGCTGATGCTTTCTTTTTTTTTAGTTAATCATATTTAGAGTCGTTTAAGCTTCTAGCCTCTTCGGGGCTCTGTAATTTGGTAGCACCTGGATAATGCAATGCTTGATCCCTGTCAGATTCTACTCTTCTGCTTGCTTTTAGTTTTTTTTCTTGACGGTCTTTTCCCATTCTTCCTACACCTCCTCTTAATAAGATAAATCATCAGGTAAAGATTATGCAGGTTAGTATGAAAATACATAGTATTAACCAATAATGAAGATAATAGGAGGTGGTAAAGGTGGAAGGCTCCATATTTTATTGGATTTGCTGGTCTTTCTGGGTCTATTTAACTTTCTTTTTAAAAAAGCAGAATCCATATCGTCTAAAATTAGCTGCAGCCATTTTACTCGTCATTATTCTTTCAACTACTCATTTTAAGCTTGGAAATATCGAAATCTATGCAAGTGGCGTATTCATTTTAAGTCTTACCTTTATAATGATTAGTAAGGAAAAGCTTAGAGCAATTATCTATTTTTTTATTTGTTCCTATATTATGGGAATTGCTTATGTTACCTTTCATTTGTTTGAAATTTTCGATCCGATTTGGATTATTATTAAAAAGGAATGGATGATGGGAATTCTATTGGGATATTTAGCCATTATTCTGCAAAAATCACTCAGAGGAAGATTATTAATTGTTATAAATGGAACGATGCAAGGAGAATTCTTATATGCGTTTATTTTAAATAAATATCATTTTCCTTACTCAATTGGTGCATTAGCCTATCTTGATGTTTGTGCATTAATCAGCTTTTTGCTTGTTGGATGGAGCTTTTTTGAAAATGCAGGTGCGATATTTGAAAATCATTTTAACTTTACTGAAAAAGCAAAGCAAAAATCATCTTGACCTCGGAGGTTTCCATTGCGGGAAAGGATTAACATTTGTTAAACTAATTAAGTTGGCCCTTCTCATGGATAGAAGGGTTTTATCATTAGCACTTATTACTGAATGATTTGGCCTGAGTATATTGCTTAGAAAATTAAACATAAATAAGTTGTTGATTAAATATTGAAAGGATGGGAATGTAAATGGTAAAACCGGTTATTGCCATTGTGGGCCGTCCCAATGTAGGTAAGTCCACTATTTTTAACCGTATTGTCGGTGAGCGTGTTTCGATTGTAGAAGATATCCCAGGCGTGACAAGGGACCGTATTTATAGTTCTGGTGAATGGTTAAATCATGATTTTAATGTAATTGATACTGGAGGGATCGACATCGGTGATGAGCCTTTCTTGGAGCAAATTCGCCAACAGGCAGAAGTAGCGATTGATGAAGCCGATGTTATCATTTTTTTAACTAACGGAAGAGAAGGGGTAACCGCTGCGGATGAAGAAGTAGCGAAAATCCTCTATAAATCAAAAAAACCGATTGTTTTAGGTGTAAATAAAATTGATAATCCCGAAATGCGGGAACAAATTTATGATTTTTATGCATTGGGATTTGGAGAACCGATTCCGGTTTCCGGGTCACATGGTCTTGGTCTCGGTGATTTACTAGACGCTGCAGCAAAACACTTTCCAAAAGACAAGGGAGATGATTATGATGCCGATGTCATTAAGTTTTCATTAATCGGCCGTCCCAATGTTGGGAAATCCTCCTTGGTTAATGCTATATTAGGAGAAGATCGTGTTATTGTCAGCGATATTGCTGGTACAACACGGGATGCAGTAGATTCACCCTATACATATAACGACGAGAAATATGTCATTATTGATACGGCGGGTATGCGTAAAAAAGGAAAAGTTTATGAAAGTACCGAAAAATACAGTGTCCTAAGGGCACTAAGGGCGATCGAACGTTCCGATGTTGTCTTAGTCGTTTTAAATGCGGAAGAAGGAATCATTGAACAGGACAAGAAAATTGCCGGGTATGCTCATGAAGCGGGAAGAGCAGTCGTTATTGTCGTCAATAAATGGGACGCTGTTGAAAAAGATGAAAAGACTATGAAGGAGCTCGAACAAAAAATAAGGGAACATTTCCTATTTTTAAGTTATGCGCCAATCGTCTTTTTATCTGCTAAAACCAAAAAGCGGATCCATACATTGTTGCCAATGATTAATTTGGCTAGTGAAAATCATTCAATGCGTGTTGATACTAGTGTGTTAAATGATATTATCATGGATGCAGTTGCAATGAATCCAACCCCAACAGACAAGGGCAGACGCCTGAAAATTTATTATGCAACCCAGGTTGCTGTTAAGCCGCCGACCTTTGTTATCTTTGTCAACGAACCCGAGCTACTGCATTTTTCATATGAGCGTTTCCTTGAGAATCGAATTCGCGATGCTTTTGGATTTGAAGGAACCCCGATAAAAATCTTTGCTAGAGAAAGAAAATAAGAAAGGCTGGTGTAGTAAATGGAGCAAAAATCTGAAACTATCTCTGTTTTAGGTGCAGGCAGCTGGGGAACAGCCTTGGCAATGGTTCTAGCCGATAATGGTCACCATGTCCGTTTGTGGAGTCATAACGAAAATCAAGTTACAGAAATCAATCAATTTCATACAAATAAAAAGTATTTACCGGGTATCAACCTGCCGGAGTTGATTGTAGGTTATGCTTCTTTAAGTGACTCATTATCAGGTGTAGAAACAATTATTTTAGCTGTGCCGACAAAGGCAATTCGCGAAGTCATTGGAAAAATCGCTTCGGTTGCAAAAAATCCATTTATTATTGCCCATGTGAGCAAAGGGATTGAACCTGACTCGCTAATGAGAATAACTGAAATAATTGAAGAAGAAATGCCGAAAGAGTTTTTAAGGGATGTTGTTGTACTTTCCGGTCCAAGCCATGCTGAGGAAGTTAGTTTACGCCATCCAACAACTGTAACCGTATCATCGAAAAATATGGAGGCGGCTGGAAAAATTCAAGATTTATTTATCAATAATAATTTTAGGGTCTACACAAATTCTGATTTAATTGGTGTAGAAATTGGCGGCGCCTTAAAAAATATTATTGCGCTTGCGGCAGGGATTACGGACGGACTAGGCTATGGAGATAATGCCAAAGCCGCCTTAATCACCAGAGGTCTAGCGGAAATTGCCCGTTTAGGAACGAAAATGGGGGCAAATCCACTAACGTTCTCCGGTTTAGCGGGTATTGGAGATTTAATCGTAACTTGCACAAGTGTTCATTCGAGAAACTGGCGAGCTGGAAATCTTCTCGGTAAGGGGAAAACACTTGATGAAGTTCTCGACAATATGGGAATGGTGGTAGAAGGAGTAAGGACAACAAAAGCAGCGTATCAGCTCGCAAAAAAATACGATGTCGTCATGCCAATCACCTTCGCCTTGTATGATGTCTTGTTCAACGGTAAAAACGCAAAGGACGGCGTTGATATCTTAATGGGCCGTGGAAAAAAACCGGAAATGGAAGACCTGACAAATATTTTAGACGAAAGAAATGATTAAAACTAAAAATGTGCATTTTTGACTAAAAAAATTGGTGTCCGATGATACGCTTTTTAATATGTCAGCATACAATGCAACGAAGCACAAAGGTAGTATGAAGCTGGAGTATGGGTTATTTTAGTCTAAATGACTGAAGTAAAGAATTCGCCCCTCTTTACTTCAGTTTTTTTATTGTACTATGGTATAATAACCTACGGTAAAAGGGGGAATTATTTTTGTCACCTGGAATGCTTAAAATGTGGATTTCTGTTGCCGGAATCGGCTTAATGTTCTTAGCGATTTTCACCATTTATCTTAGCCGCTATAAAGTAAAAGGGATTTTTCGGGCTATAACAGCAATACTAGCTTATTTATTTATGATTATTGCGGGAATTATTTTATTTATTGTTTTATTTACTTAAATTCTTATTACATAAAATAAAGGTGATTGTATGAAACGGCTCGTGCTAGGCTGCGTTTTTGTGTTTACGGCTATTTTTTTATCAGGGTGCATGTACCCAAATGAAAAACTGGCAAAGAATCAAATCCCTTATAAAGATCAAATTCATGCAGTTCAATCAGCTGTGGATTCTTTTCAGAAGGAAAATGGCGGCATTCTGCCGATTAAAACAAGGGAAGCAAATACTCCAATATATTTAAAATATCCGATTGACTTTAAAAAAATTTCACCGAGGTACATGGCAGAGCCTCCGGGAAATGCTTTTGAAAATGGCGGGATTTTTCAGTATGTGCTCGTGGATGTTGAAAAGAATCCAACCGTAAAATTGTTGGATTTAAGGATGGCGGAAACTCTCCGGGACATTAATTTAAGAATTAAAACAAAGGGATATCCGCCCTATAAAGAAAGTATTGCAAATAACGTTTATACCTTGGATTATAAAAAGCTGGGTCTTGAAAGTCCGCCATATGTAGTCAGTCCTTATTCAAATCAAAATCTTCCTCTAGTCATCACCGGAAATGCAGAGGTCTTTGTAGATTATCGGGCTGATTTGTATCAGGCGCTGAAGAAAACGAAAAAAACCTTTAAACCCGGGGAGGACATTCGCTCTATTCTCGTGAACAACTCCATGTTTGTTCCGGCCTATTCCTTACCCTATACGGTGGATCCTAAAACTAAAGAGCCTGTTTTTCTGGAAACTAAAGTTCATGAATAAATAAGATAATATTAAATTGTCATAACCCTTTTCTTGCGAAATATATTGTAGGAGAAGGGTTTTTTAGGTTAATAGGTTAACAAAATCTATCCCAATAAGGATAACACCGAGATGAAAGCTGTGTATCTTTATTCGAAACCCTCACTTGATCCAAACCGTTCAGACACGACACATACCTTTAAAAGCACTGAATTTTGAATAGGGGGGTAAAAAATTTTTAAAAAAGTGTCATAACAATATAGGACAACGTCATAAACATATACTGTCCAAAAATACCTAGATGGATAATATTATCCCACTTTAGTCTATGATCGGGAGGGGATCACTTGGAAAAGGTTGATATTTTTAAAGATATTGCCGAGAGAACCGGCGGTGATATTTATTTAGGGGTCGTAGGAGCGGTACGGACAGGGAAATCAACATTTATTAAAAAATTTATGGAACTGGTTGTTTTACCGAATATAAACAATGAGGCTGACAGATCACGTGCTCAAGATGAACTTCCACAGAGTTCTGCCGGCAAAACAATCATGACAACAGAGCCGAAATTTGTTCCAAATCAAGCAGCGACAGTTCATGTTGATGATGGTTTGGATGTTAATATAAGGCTTGTGGATTGTGTTGGTTATACGGTGCCAGGTGCAAAAGGCTATGAGGATGAAAATGGACCTCGAATGATTACCACTCCTTGGTATGAAGAACCGATTCCCTTTCATGAAGCAGCTGAAATCGGAACAAGGAAGGTTATTCAAGAACATTCAACCATCGGGGTTGTTGTCACTACAGATGGAACAATTGGTGAAATCCCGAGAAGCAACTACATCGAGGCGGAAGAAAGAGTCGTTGAGGAACTAAAAGAAGTCGGCAAACCGTTTATTATGGTTGTCAACAGTGCTCAGCCTTACCATCCGAGTACAGAAACCCTTCGGTCGAGCCTGGCCGAAAAATATGACATTCCAGTCATTGCAATGAGTGTAGAAAGCATGAGGGACAGCGATGTACTCAATGTTCTTCGTGAAGCCTTGTATGAGTTCCCAGTCCTTGAGGTGAATGTGAACCTGCCAAGCTGGGTGATGGTCTTAAGGGAGAATCACTGGCTCCGCGCGAGCTATCAGGAGGCAGTAAAAGATACTGTTAAAGATATCAAGAGATTAAGAGATGTTGACAGGGTCGTGCAACAATTCAGTGAATATGATTTTATTGACCGTGCAGGATTAGCAGGGATTGAGATGGGGCAAGGGGTTGCAGAAATTGACTTATTCGCTCCAGATGAGTTATATGATGATATTTTGAAGGAAATCGTCGGTGTAGAAATTAGGGGTAAAGACCATCTTCTTGAACTTATGCAAGATTTTGCACATGCAAAAGCGGAATATGACCATATCTCTGATGCATTGAAAATGGTGAAGCAAACAGGTTATGGTATCGCCTCACCTACGCTTTCAGACATGAGTCTTGAAGAGCCGGAAATTATCCGTCAAGGTGCCCGGTTTGGAGTAAGGTTGAGAGCTGTTGCACCTTCTATTCATATGATTAAGGTTGATGTTGAATCTGAGTTTGCTCCGATCATTGGTACTGAAAAGCAAAGCGAAGAGCTGGTCCGTTATCTAATGCAAGACTTCGAGGATGACCCTCTATCGATTTGGAATTCTGATATATTCGGCAGGTCGCTAAGCTCTATTGTTCGAGAAGGGATTCAAGCAAAGCTTTCATTAATGCCTGAGAATGCAAGATATAAATTAAAAGAAACATTAGAGAGAATTATTAACGAGGGATCAGGCGGTTTAATTGCCATTATCCTCTAGAAGAAGGGACTCCGCATGGGGTCTTTTTTCTTTTTTGTAGTATTTTGTAAGAAAATAGAGAGAAAAAAGTAGAAATTTGTTGTTTTAAAGAAAAGATTACCATTATTTCATGAAATTTTCTTGATATGCTGAAATGATTATGATAATCTTTTAACAGAATTACGTTATGGTGCTAAAAACCTTTATATAATAAGGTTTTTTCAAAAAAAATAGATTGTACGACAAGAAAAATTCATTTAAGATTAAATTGTTAATAAAACCGCACTATGACGTATAGAATTTGGAAAATCTGTTTAGTAATGTAGATAAGTAACCTTATTTACGAGTTTTTGAATAATTGCTTTGGGAGGAGGTGAATGGCATGAACAAGACAGAACTAATTAATGCAGTAGCTGAAGCAAGTGAACTTTCTAAAAAAGATGCTACCAAAGCAGTTGATGCTGTTTTTGATTCAATTTTAGATGCTTTGAAAAACGGTGATAAAGTTCAATTAATCGGTTTTGGTAACTTTGAAGTACGCGAGCGTGCAGCACGTAAAGGTCGCAACCCTCAAACTGGTGAGGAAATTGAGATTGGTGCGAGCAAAGTTCCAGCATTTAAGCCGGGAAAAGCGCTTAAAGACGCAGTAAAATAATTACATAATTTATTGCTTTAAGCGAATGCTTAAGAGCTAAGGTCATGGTTAAAGCCATGACCTTTTTTCATTCAGTAGAATAAATCGCTTCGGGAAATGTCCAGCTCCAGCGCCTAGCCCCTCGAGGGAAAAAATGAACTGCTTTTTTCTTAGGTTGCTTCGGTCCTGACGATGAAGTCAAAGAACGACTTCACCGTCAGGACCTCCAGCACTTTTCGGGGCTGACCAAGGCGCTTCCGCTTTTCTTTTTTGCCTGTAGTGAAAAGGTTGTGCTAATATGTATGTGTCATATATACTTGACAGATATACAGTAGGAGGAATCACCATGTCAGATGTAAATCGTGCCCAAATCGAAGAGGCGGTGCGTTTAATATTAGAAGCAATTGGCGAGGACCCAAACCGTGAAGGCTTACTTGATACACCTAAACGTGTAGCAAAAATGTATGAGGAAGTATTTAGCGGATTAAATGAGGATCCTAAAAAACATTTTGAAACTATTTTTAGTGAGGATCATGAGGAATTAGTATTAGTTAAAGATATTCCGTTTTATTCTATGTGTGAACATCATCTTGTACCTTTCTTTGGGAAGGCTCATGTTGCCTATATTCCACAAAACGGCCGTGTCACCGGACTAAGTAAATTAGCACGGGCAGTAGAAGCCGTTGCGAAGAGACCGCAGCTTCAGGAAAGGATAACCTCTACCATTGCAGATAGTATTATGGAAAAGCTTGAGCCGCATGGTGTAATGGTCGTTGTGGAAGCTGAACATATGTGTATGACGATGAGAGGGGTAAAAAAACCCGGCTCAAAAACAGTAACGACTGCTGTTCGTGGAACACTTGCGAATGATACGATTGCACGCTCTGAAATTCTTTCATTAATTAAAAATTAGTAAAACCAAAAGCTAGGGGGGATTATAATTGGAAAAACGGCAATCCCAAAATAGTGATTATGTTGTGATAAAAGCCTTAGATGACGGAGTAAATGTAATCGGTCTAACAAGAGGAACGGATACTAGATTCCATCATTCTGAAAAGCTTGATAAGGGAGAGGTTTTAATTGCCCAATTTACGGAGCATACATCCGCAATTAAAATTAGGGGCAACGCAAAGGTTTTAACCCAATTTGGCGAATTAGAAAGTGAAATGAAAAAATGATCGATGAAAATCGATTACCTTCAATATCAAAAGGATTAATCTATTCCCTTCATTGAAAATGTGTTTATTTTTTGAATTTCCGCTCAGGGTAATTCATTTATGCTATAATTGTGTCTGTTGTTTAAAAAAGGATCTAAAACTATCCGAAATTAGCTGAATAACAGGCATGAATATTCCTGTTTATTAGAAAATAACAGAATAAAGATATAAACTTTTTGGGGAAGCAAGGGTGATTAGAGTGTCAGACATTCGACAAAAATTTACAGATATTCTAGAGCAGGTTGAACAAAGGGTATTGGACCCATACTTGCTTAAACATATTGAAACCCCCATTATTGACGAGGATAAACTTCTTATCCTTTTATCAATTATGGATGGACTCGAATTGTCTTACAAGGAAGTCAAAAACTACTGTTTATCTACAATGCTAATTCAAATTGCCCTTGATACCCATGAACAAAATTCGATTTCGTCCGATGATGAAAAAAGCCGTCAATTAACTGTTTTAGCAGGGGATTATTTCAGTGGTCTATATTATAAACTTCTTGCTGAATCAGAAGATATTTTGGTTATAAAAGCACTTTCTGAAGGAATTAAGGAAATTAATGAAAATAAAATATCGGTTTACCATAGAGAAGCGGATACAATTGACAAGCTGATGATGAGTATAAAAAGGATTGAAAGTTCTTTACTAATCAAGCTCACTGAATATTTTCAAGGAGATGCTTGGACTGAGTTTTTCGAAAATTTATTCTTCGTTAAGCGTCTTTTAACGGAGAAAAAACAATATCTTCAATACGGCAGTTCATTATTATTTGAAGGACTAAAAAATATTATTTTTCCCTATAATGAACAGCAATCAACAAATTTATCGAGCGATCAGCAGCAGGACCTGCTAATGATTTGTGATCGCTATATTAATAAAACAAAACAATTGATTGAAAAAGGAAAAAATCAGTTTCCTTATTTAAATGAATTACTTGAACAGCGAATTTCCTTTATTCTAGATCGAGCACAGCCAATTGCAAAAACTTTTGTGGAGGAAGGGTAATCATGCAGCAATCGAAAGAACAGCGGGTTCATAAGGTTTTTGAAAAGATTTCTGATAACTATGACAAGATGAACTCTGTGATAAGTTTTCAACAGCATATAAAGTGGCGGAAGGACACGATGAATAGGATGAAAGTTAAACCTGGTTCAAAAGCCCTTGATGTTTGCTGTGGAACGGGAGACTGGACGATTGCACTAGCTGAAGCAGTAGGCCCTTCCGGTGAAGTTGTTGGGTTGGATTTCAGCAAAAACATGCTTAAGGTTGGCCAGGAAAAAGTTAATCATTTAGGTTTGAATCAAGTTAAATTAATTCACGGTAATGCGATGGAACTTCCATTCCCAGACCAAAGTTTTGATTATGTGACAATTGGTTTTGGATTAAGGAATGTACCGGATTACTTGCAGGTTTTAAAAGAGATGAACCGCGTTTTGAAACCTGGTGGGGTTGCAGTATGTCTTGAAACATCACAGCCCACATTGATTGGATATCGACAGCTGTTTTATTTTTATTTTCACTATATTATGCCTTTATTTGGAAAGCTATTTGCAAAAAGCTATAATGAGTATTCATGGCTTCATGAATCTGCAAAGGATTTTCCGGGCATGAGGGAGCTTGCCCGAATGTTTGAGACTGCAGGCTTTAAGAATGTTTTCTATAGACCCTATAGCGGGGGCGCAGCTGCCGTTCATTTTGGGTATAAGAACTGATAGATTATATGTAGACAGGATGAAAAGCTGGTGAATACAAATGAAATTAAAAATGATGTATTCATTTTTGAATTCGGATATCAACGTAATTGAAAAGAAGCTTGAAGAAACGATTAAGTCAGACTCGTTTCTTTTAAAGCAGGCTTCGATGCATACACTTCAAGCTGGAGGAAAAAGAATTCGTCCTATTTTTGTTTTGCTTGCAGGAAAATTTGGACATTATGATATTGAGACAATGAAAGACGTTGCAGTTGCTTTAGAACTTATCCATATGGCTTCACTTGTTCATGATGATGTAATTGATGATGCTGATCTTCGAAGAGGGCAGCCAACGGTAAAATCAAAATGGGATAATCAGATTGCCATGTATACAGGTGATTTTGTTTTTGCTCTTTCACTTGAATTAATGTCTAATATTAAAGATCCTGCAGCGCATAAAATTTTGGCCAATACGATTGTAGAGGTTACAATTGGCGAAATTCAACAAATCAAGGATAAATACCGTTTTAATCAAAATTTCCGTGATTATTTCCGAAGGATTAAGCGGAAAACGGCCTTGTTGATTGCTGCAAGTTGTCAATTAGGGGCTATTGCCGCAGGTGCCAGCGAATCTGTCCATAAAAACTTATACCGTTTTGGATATTATGTGGGGATGTCCTTTCAAATAACTGATGATATTTTGGATTTTACTGCTTCTGAGGCAGAGTTAGGCAAACCAGCAGGAAGTGATTTATTGCAAGGAAACATCACAGCCCCGGTTTTGTATGCAATGGAAAACGAGAAAATTCGTGAGGAAATCATTAAAGTGAATGAGAATACTCAGCCAGATCAGATAAGCGAAATCATTACCCTGATTAAACAATCAGGAGCGATTGAAAAATCAATTGCATTGAGTGATCTTTATCTTGATAAAGCCTTGGCTGTTCTTGAAGAACTGCCTACGAATAAAGCAAAGAAAACGCTTCGAGATATTGCGAAGTATATTGGAAGACGCAAGTTCTAGATTTTCCGGTCTTGCGAAATTACCAAAAAAATGATACTATTTTCGTTGATTGCTTTTTAATGACAATCATATACATAATGATTTAGGAGTGGGATTATGGAAAGAACATATTTAATGGTAAAACCTGATGGCGTACAACGTAACCTAATTGGCGAAATCGTTGCACGTTTTGAAAAAAAAGGATTCCAACTTGTTGGAGCAAAATTAATGAGCATTCCAAAAGAAGTTGCTGAAGAGCATTATGGTGAGCACAAAGAACGCCCTTTCTTTGGCGAATTAGTTGATTTCATTACATCCAGTCCGGTTTTTGCAATGGTTTGGCAAGGTGAAAACGTAATTGCGACTGCACGTCAAATGATGGGTTCTACTAATCCAAAAGATGCAGCACCTGGAACGATCCGCGGCGATTTCGGTATAACAGTTGGTAAAAACGTTATCCATGGTTCTGATTCACCTGCAAGTGCAGAGCGCGAAATCGGCATTTTCTTTAAAGAAAATGAATTGGTTGAATACACTAAGCCTGTAAATGAATGGATTTATTAAAATAGTTTTAAAAAGGGCACTTGTATAATTTTTATACAAGTGCCTTTTTGTATGCGATTTCAAATATTTTTTCCCTATTTTCGGAATAGTTTTACTATGTTTATTGATCAGGATATGTTATATTGATAAATAATTCTTTAATGAGTTGAAGGGAGAAAGAACAAATGGGAATGAGATATTTAACAGCAGGAGAATCCCATGGACCTCAATTAACTACCATCATCGAAGGTCTTCCTGCGGGTATGCCGTTGTTAGCCAATGACATAAATGAGGAATTAGCAAGAAGACAAAAAGGTTATGGCCGTGGCCGGAGAATGCAAATTGAAAAAGATACAGTGGAAATCGCATCAGGAATTCGTCATGGGTATACCCTTGGTTCACCAGTTGCTTTAGTGGTGAAAAATAATGACTGGAAGCACTGGACGAATATAATGGGGGCAGATCCGCTTCTTGAAGGGGAAGAGGATGAAATTAAAAGAAAAATTACACGGCCCCGTCCCGGACATGCAGATTTAAACGGGGCAATTAAATATGGTCATGGTGATATGAGGAATGTTCTTGAACGCTCATCTGCACGTGAAACAACAGTAAGAGTTGCAGCCGGTGCTGTGGCAAAGAAGCTTTTGTCATTAGTAGGGATTGAGCTTATTTCGCATGTCGTTGAAATTGCCGGAATTAAGGCAGAAGTTGACCCATCTATAACCTATGAGGCCCTTAAGGAAACGACTGAACAATCGCCTGTTCGTTGTGCAGATGCGGAAGCAGCACAGAAAATGATGGCTGCGATAGATGATGCAAAGAAAAATGGCGATTCCATCGGTGGAGTTGTAGAGGTTATTGCAACAGGAATGCCGACAGGGGTTGGAAGCTATGTACATTATGATCGAAAATTAGACTCAAAATTAGCCGCTGCAATTGTTGGAATTAATGCGTTTAAAGGGGTCGAAATTGGTATTGGCTTTGAGGCGGCAAGAAAGCCTGGCAGTGAGGTTCATGATGAGATTGCATGGAACGAGGAAAAGGGATATTACAGAAAAACCAATCGTCTTGGAGGCTTTGAGGGCGGTATGACGACAGGTATGCCGATCGTTGTCCGCGGAGTTATGAAACCAATCCCAACGCTTTATAAGCCGCTGATGAGCGTTGACATCGAATCAAAGGAGCCGTTCACTGCAAGCATTGAACGGTCTGACAGTTGTGCAGTACCTGCCGCAGCTGTAGTAGCAGAGAATGCGGTGGCTTGGGAGCTTGCGAGTGCACTTGTTGAGCAATTCTATAGCGATCGCTTTGATACGTTTGCTGAGGAAATTAACAGACAGCGGGAATATGCGAGGGAATTCTAATGCAAATTATTCCAATTCAGACAGAGTCAAAAAGCTATCAAGTTTTTGTTGGCGAAGGGATTCGAAGGGAAATTGGTTCATTTTTAGACAAGCATTTTAACGATTTGACGAAATTATTAATCATTACAGATGAGACTGTTGGCAGTCTTCATCTGGAAAACCTAGTAGACTGTCTTAAGCCTTGGGAGCCGGTAATCTTTACTGCGCCAAGTGGGGAGAAGGCTAAAACCTTCGATGTTTATTATTCTGCTTTAGGGACAGCTTTAGAAAATCGGTTAGACCGAAAATCTTTAATCCTTGCTTTAGGTGGTGG
Source organism: Neobacillus cucumis (assembly GCF_016107705.1). The sequence continues at coordinate 404,060 of NZ_JAEHGC010000001.1, read as the reverse complement.
AGCAGTCGGGGATTTATCTGGGTTTGTTGCTGCCTCTTTTATGAGGGGAATCCCATTTATTCAAATTCCGACAACTATTTTAGCTCATGATAGTGCGGTTGGCGGGAAGGTTGCCATTAACCATCCATTGGGAAAAAATATGATTGGTGCTTTTCATCAGCCTGAAGCCGTTTTTTATGATCTTGAGCTACTCTCTACATTACCGGAGCGGGAAATCCGCTCTGGATTTGCAGAAGTTATTAAACACTCGCTCATTAACGATCCTGACTTTTATCTTTGGCTTAAAACCAATATAAGTGATCTTACCGCTATCACAACCGAGCAGTTAACCTATTCATTAACAAAAGGGATTGCCATCAAAAACGAATTTGTTTCAAAAGATGAAAAAGAAACAGGGATTCGAGCCTATTTGAATTTTGGACATACCCTAGGACATGCCATTGAATCAGAAATGGGTTATGGTAATTTTACCCATGGAGAAGCGGTTATGATTGGGATGGTATTTGCGTTAAAGCTCAGTAATGAAATCAACCATCTTTCATTTAATTTACATGAATTTATCTCATGGGTTGAAAGCCTTGGCTATGAGACTAAAATACCAGATGGATTAGTGATTGAACAATTAATAGGAAAAATGAAACAAGATAAAAAAACAATCGGTGAAACGATCCGATTTGTTTTACTAGAACAAATTGGTAAACCAAATCTCCAGGAAATTCCTGAAGATTTATTATTAAAAGAACTTAATAGTTTTTAATCAAGGGGGAACTTTTCATGATTAGAGGGGTGAGGGGAGCGATTACAGTTAGTAGAAATACAGAGGATGAGATTGTTTCTGCAACTGAAGAGCTCGTCAAAGAGGTCATTGATAGCAATCAGATTCACCCAACTTCTGTTGCATCTGTTTTTATCTCAACAACTGAGGACGTGGATGCAGCATTTCCAGCAAAGGCATTACGGAAATTTTCCGGATGGACCTATGTACCTGTAATGTGTATGCGGGAATTACCCGTCCCAAATTCGTTAAAAATGTGTGTGAGAATTATGATGCATGTGAATACGGAAAAATTACAAGAAGAAATCAACCATGTCTATTTAAGAGATGCGAAAGTATTAAGACCTGACTTAGACAGCAGTAGTGAACTTTAAAAACTCAACAAAATTTTTACAATGGGGTGGAGAAAAATGAGATGGAAAGAACAATTATTAACGTTGACTCCGTACCAGCCGGGAAAATCGATAGATTCAGTAAAAAGACAATATAATCTTGACCAAATTGTTAAACTTGCATCAAATGAAAACCCATTTGGATGTTCAAAGAAGGTGCTTTCTGCGCTTCAATCACATGAGGTTGGTTTTGCCATTTATCCTGATGGATACGCAACCAATCTTAGGGAATCTTTGGCTGCTTTTTTACAGGTTGAACAGGAAGAACTAATCTTTGGTAATGGTTCCGATAACCTTATTCAAATTATCTCAAGAGCATTGCTTCATCCTGAGGCCAGTACAGTCATGGCAGCCCCAACTTTTTCACAGTACAAACATAATGCAGTGATAGAAGGGGCCGTTATTAAGGAAGTTCCATTAATCAATGGGGATCATGATTTAGATGGAATGCTAAAGGCTATTGATGACAAAACAAATATTGTTTGGGTATGTAGTCCAAACAACCCTACAGGTACATATATCCCTGAAAATAAATTAGTTTCATTTCTAGATAATGTTCCGCCTGAAGTTCTGGTTGTCCTTGATGAGGCTTACTTTGAATATGCTGTGGCAGATGATTATTATGATTCAATTGTATTAACGAGAAAATATCAAAATTTAATTGTGTTAAGAACTTTTTCAAAAATTTATGGTTTAGCATCGCTCCGGATTGGATATGGTGTTGCCAACCCTAAAATTATTAAAGCTTTAGAACCTGCCAGAGAGCCATTTAACGTAAGTTCCTTTGGACAGCTTGCAGCCGCAGCGGCACTTTCGGATAAGGAATTTGTTGAGGAATGTCGAACGGTAAATAGAAAAGGTCTCGAGCAGTATTATCAATTTTGTGAGCAAAATCAACTTACCTATTATCCATCACAAACAAACTTTATTTTGATTGATTTTAATGAGGATGGGGACAAGGTCTTTCAATATCTACTTGAGCGTGGGTATATAGTTCGTTCTGGAAAGGCACTTGGATTCCCAACCTCTGTTAGGATTACAGTTGGTTCTTTTGAACAAAATGAAGGTTTACTAAAGGTGCTGAAGGAGTTCCTGCGTGAAAGCCGTGTGGAACAGCACCAGGGGAAGTAGGAGGAGTTTTTTTGAAAGGCCGTGTTTTTGTCATTGGATTAGGGCTAATTGGCGGTTCCCTAGCGTTATGTATAAAAAAGGAACATAAAGAAACAACGATAATCGGATTTGATATAAATTCTGAGCAGGCACGTTTGGCAAAAATGCTGGGTGTAATTGATACCGCAGCTGAAAGTATCCAGGAAGGTGCTCTTTCTGCTGATTTAATTATTATTTCAGCACCTGTAAACGAAACAAAAGCAATTATTGAACTTCTGTCTGAACTACCATTGAATCCAGAAGTCATTGTGACAGACACTGGAAGTACAAAAAGAAAAATTGTTTCGAGTGCAAATAGCTTAAGAGAAAAAGGTATTACTTTTATTGGCGGCCATCCGATGGCTGGTTCTCATAAAAGTGGTGTTACAGCTGCTAAAGAAATTTTATTTGAAAATGCATTTTATTTATTTACTCCTGAAGGGCATATCGAAAATACTAGGTTGGAAAATTTAAAAATTTGGCTTAAAGGTACTAGAGCTAAATTTTTAACGATATCACCTGAAAACCATGATTTTCTTACCGGGGTCGTCAGTCATTTTCCACATATTATTGCTGCATCGATTGTTCGTCAGACGGAAAAATTGGCTTCAGAAGAGACGCTGATTCCACGGTTGGCAGCTGGGGGCTTCAGAGATATAACCAGGATAGCCTCAAGCAGTCCGGAAATGTGGAAGGATATCTTATTGAATAATCGGGAGATACTAATTGGTCTTCTCGATCAATGGCAAGCAGAAATGAATGGGGTTAAAAATTTATTGGAAGAAGAAAACTCTCAGGCCATTTTTCAATACTTTCAACAAGCGAAACAATTTCGCGACCGCCTGCCTGTTAGGGAAAAGGGAGCTATTCCGGCTTTTTATGATTTATATGTGGATGTTCCTGACTATCCGGGGGTTATTTCAGAAGTGACTGGTTATCTTGCCAAGGAAAAAATCAGTATTACCAATATTCGGATCATTGAAACGAGAGAAGAAATATATGGGATTCTTGTTATCAGCTTTCAAACAGAAGAAGATCGTGAAAGAGCTGAACAATGTATTGCCACTTATTCTAGCTACGAAACATCTATAGGGTAAAAAAGGTGATGTTATGAAAGATATACAATTACAAACGAACATAAAAGGCTTAATAGGGGAAATTGAGATTCCGGGAGATAAATCAATCTCCCACCGCTCCGTAATGTTTGGGTCAATTGCCCATGGAGAAACCATGGTAACGAATTTCTTACTTGGTGAGGACTGTTTAAGTACAATTTCTTGCTTTAGAAAGCTTGGAGTGACCATTTCTGTTAAGGGTAACGAATTACAGATTATTGGAAAAGGCTTTGAAGGGTTAAATGAGCCAAACGAACTATTAGATGTAGGAAACTCTGGAACGACGATTCGCTTACTAATGGGAATTCTTGCCGGCAGACCTTTTTTTAATTCGCTGATTGGTGATAAATCAATTGGTAAAAGACCAATGACAAGGGTAACCAATCCACTAAAGCAAATGGGTGCACAAATAGACGGGCGCGAGAACGGTGCTTACACGCCTTTATCACTTCGTGGCGGTAAACTTAAGTCATTTACCTATGAATTGCCAGTTGCGAGTGCACAAGTGAAGTCTGCGCTTATTTTAGCCGGGCTTCAGGCTGAAGGGGAAACAACCCTTATTGAACCGGCAGAAACGAGGGATCATACAGAAAGAATGATCCGAAAGTTTGGCGGTGAAATTGAAAAAGACAATCTCACAATTAGGGTAAGAGGCGGTCAACAGCTAAAAGCAGCAACGATTCATGTTCCAGGTGATATTTCATCTGCAGCCTTTTTCCTTGTTGCCGGTGCGATTGTAGAAGGTAGTGAAATTACCTTAAGAAATGTTGGGTTAAACCCTACCCGAACCGGTATTATTGAGGTTATGCAAGCAATGGGCGCAGACATACAAATTCAAGTACAGGATGAAAGTTCTTTTGAACCTGTTGGGGATATTGTAATTAAAACCTCTAAACTTAAGGGGACGGTCGTGCAAGGAGAGATTATTCCAAGATTAATCGATGAAATTCCGATTATCGCCCTATTGGCTTCTCAAGCTGAAGGTACTACAATCATTAAGGATGCGGAAGAACTGAAGGTGAAGGAAACTAATCGGATTGACACGGTTGTTAATGAGTTAAATAAATTAGGTGCCTCCATTGAAGCAACGGAGGATGGCATGATTATTTATGGAAAGTCAGAACTTAAGGGTGGAAAAGTGTCCAGCCATGGTGACCACCGAATCGGAATGATGCTGGCAATTGCTTCACTGCTATGTAAGGAAGAAGTGGTTCTTGAAAATCCGGAAGCAATCTCCGTTTCCTATCCGAACTTTTTTGACCATCTACATTCACTTATCAAGTAAAAAGCTGCCCTCGTGCAGCTTTTTTATTTCATAAAAATATGGATGGAATATTTCTTAAAATCCCACATAGCTTGTCTTATAGACAAGTAAAAGGGGTGATTTTATGACCTATATCATCGAAAATGCCAATATTCTAAAGGATAACCAATTGCAAAAAAGCTCCCTGCTTATTAAAGAAAATAAAATTGCCTCAGTTCGAACAGATTTTAACCAATACAAATGGATGAAAATGAATGCAGAACCCTACATTATGACCCCTACCTTTGTCCTGCTAAACAACCAAATCCCTTATAAGGGAAACTTTCAAGAAATGAAAAAATACATGACCGAAGAATTTTTATTAAAAGGCTGTACAACAATTCTAACCTGCGTAAATGTTTCCTACGAAAGAGAAATACCTGAAAAAGTACGAGAGATCAAGACTGCCCTTATGGGAAGCCCGGTAGACTTTATTATTAGTGTGAAAATCCCGATAAAAAAAGTCACACAATCATTTATCAGAATCTGCAAAAGAGAAAGGATACCGGCTATCTTTGTAGAAATAAATAAGACAGAAGAACTTGAGGAAATTCCATGGGGGTGGATAAGGGATGCTTTATTTCCTTTTAATTGCCCTTTAATCCCGGTAATATCCTCACCAGCCAAAAAAGAAGCCAAAGATTTATTGAGTAAATGGAAAATGGTGATGATAAAAGAGAAAATCCCATGTCTTTTTGAGGAATTGGATGAAAACGAACCACTATCAGCCATGGTTTTAAATAAAATAGGTCTATATCCACAAAGAGCAAGTTTAATGCATGGGGCTGAGGTAAGCTATAACCTATATTTAAAGGCTAGAGAAATCAAGAATGTTGATGAAGTGAGTTTATTTCATTATCATGGTGATAGACTTGTAGTGACAATTCATAAAGGAAAGGTTATTCGTTCAGGGGGAGAGGTTTTATATAGACCGGGGAATGGAGAATATGTTAAAGTGAAAACCCCATCTTTTTTTACTATTTAACTGAACAGCCTTGGAACGAGAGGATAAGAGAATGGACCGCATAAATAAAATTATTCAAATGTTGGAAAAAGGTCAACATAAAGAAGCATTAACTGAATATAATGTTGTATTAAACAGCGGCATGTCTGACGAAAAATTCCTTTTAGCGGAGGAGTTATACCAATTTGGGTTTTTAGAAGAAGCACAAGCTCTAGTTGAAAATCTTTTAGAGATTTATCCCGAAGAAGGTGAACTTCTGGTTCTTCTTGGTGAGATCCTAGTTGAAGCCGGTGAAGAGGAAAGAGCGATTCTTGTTCTTGAAAGAATCACCGAACAAGATCCAAATTATGGACAATCGTTATTATTACTTGCCGACTTGTACCAAGTTCAAGGGCTTTACGAGGTTTGTGAAAGAAAGCTATTAGAAGCAAAGAAAATTTTACCTGAAGAAGTGATAATCGATTTTGCACTAGGGGAGCTTTATAGCGAACAGGGTGAAATCATCAAGGCAATGGCCGCATATGAAATTGTATTAAAAGAAAACAGTATGATTGCCGGTGTTAATATTTATCAACGGATGGCCGAGCTGTTAAGCTCCTCAGGTGCCTTTGAAGAAGCTTTGACCTACTATGATAAGGCACTCGATGAAAAGTTAGAAATTAATACCCTTTTTGGTTATGCATTCACTGCACTCCAGGCAGATTACAATCGTACAGCAATCGAGAAGTTTGAGGAATTAAAAGTGCTTGACCCCGAGTACCACTCCTTATATTTACATCTTGCAAAGGCATACGAACGTGAAGAAGAACTGGAAAATAGCTTCCGCACCATTCATGAGGGGATTAAACAGGATGAATTTAACAAGGACCTCTATTTTTATGGAGGGAAAATAGCGATTAAACTGGGTAAAACAGACAAGGCCGAGCAACTTTTTCGGGAGGCGCTTGCATTAGATCCTGGTTTTATAGAAGCAGCCTTGACGTTAAATAAACTGTTTATTCAACAAGAGCAATATGAGGATGTAATTGATTTAATTTCCCAGTTGGATTTTGAGGAAGACGAAGAACCCCAGTTTTTATGGGATGCCGCCCTAAGCTTTCACAGATTAGAGGAATTTTCATATGCATTAGACAAATATGAAGCAGCATATACTTTTTATAAAAACAATCCAGACTTCCTTCGAGATTACGGATATTTTTTAATTGAAGAAGGAAAAACGGACACTGCTGCCGAAATTTTTAAACAGCTGCAAAAACATGATCCAACAAATGAAGAGTACATCGATTTACTTGAACGTTTTAAAGGTACAGAAGATTACTAATAAAGCTGAAAAGCGCAGAGGAGGGAAACTTTTATGGCAACCCCTGTATCTGTCAACGAGAAAAAGGACTTTATTCGCTGGTTTTTAAATCATTATCAACTAAAGAGAAGAGAATGTGTGTGGATCCTCAACTATTTAATGAGCCACGATCAATTAATGGAAAAGGTTCATTTTGTCGAGCAAGCCCAGTATTGCCCACGAGGATTGATTATGTCTACCCATTGTGTTGATAAAGTACCGTTTCGCTTTTATAAAGAAAATGTGATGACAACAGATGCTGAGAAGTCTTTTCACGATATCCGCTTAAATCGTGACGAAGAAATTTTTATTCAATTGAACTTTCATGCATCGAATCAGGCACATCAATATGCAGCTGTACTGGAAGAAAACCCTTTTGTACCGAAACACCTTCAGGAAAATGAAAAAGACGGGATAATTGCAGAACAATTTCTTCAAAAGAGTATCGAACGCTTTCAGAGGGAGAAACTGCTCCAATTAATTGACGAAGCGTTAGACAAACAGGATCAAGCAGCTTTTCATGAGTTAACCGGAAAATTAAATAACCTAAAAAAAATCGAGCAAAAAGGTGGCTTGCTATAAGCAGGCCTTTTTTTTGTCATTCATCGTAAAATGTTGATGTTGATGATGAAAATGGTATGATGGTAGTAGTGAGATTAAAGGCTGGTGTTGAAAAAATGAAATGGATACCGAAAGACATTGAAACATTTTTAGGCGCAAAAGAATACATAGACACGGCGATTATCCCGATTTACTCTGTTTCCTTGGGGGATGAGATGAAAGACTCGGCAGCAAGACACGAGTTTATAACCTTGCTTACAGGTTATTTGGAAAGACAGTTTACCGGAAGAATTTTATTATTTCCTCCTTATACATACTTAAAAAATGAAAAAAATGAAAATACTATGAATGAATTAAAAAAATGGGAGGAAAATATCAAAAATAGTGAAATAAAACATATTTTTTTCATTACATCTGAATTTGAATGGAAATCGCAAGAAGAAAAACTTAATGGTTCGTTAATTTGGCTTCCTTCGATTCCACTCGAACATATGGACGAGACTCAGAAGGTATCGATCATTGATTCACAGGTCAAACAGCTAGTAAACCTATTTACTGAAAAGTGGCACAAAAATGACTAATTCTTTACGGTAATAATATGTTTTTAAAATAGTATGATATTGACCTTGCTTGAAGATTGATATATCATGGTTATGTCCTAGTTTTATATGTGTTTAATAAATGTCCGTGTGGACTAAAATTTTAGAAATAGAGGGGGGATATGAATGAGTAAGAATCGCGTTACAAGACGCCAATTTTTAAGCTACACATTAACCGGTGTAGGTGGTTTCATGGCTGCGGGGATGTTAATGCCAATGGTCCGTTTTGCTGTGGATCCAGTTTTAAAAGCTGATGCAGGCGGTGAATTCATACCAACAAAGCAAAAGGCGGCTGATTTAACAAGCGAGCCAGTTCGTGTAGACTTTACCTTTAAGGAAAAGGATGCATGGTATGAGTCCGAGGTTACCAATACTGCCTGGATTTATAAGGACGATAGTGGGAAAATTGTTGCTCTTTCACCAATTTGTAAACATTTAGGCTGTACGGTTAACTGGAATACGGATAAAGCACATCCAAACCAATTCTTTTGTCCATGCCATTTTGGACGATATGAAAAGAATGGTAAAAACATTCCTGGAACACCGCCGCCACAACCGCTTGATCTTTATCCTGTAAAGGAAAAAGACGGGTTTATTCTTTTAGGTAAAGCACAACCACGGACGGAGGTGTAATAATTGTTAAACAAAATTTACGATTGGGTAGATGAACGTTTAGATATTGCGCCTTTGTGGCGGGATATTGCAGACCATGAAGTACCTGAGCATGTAAACCCAGCGCATCATTTTTCTGCGTTTGTATATTGCTTTGGAGGTCTAACGTTTTTTGTAACCGTAATTCAAATTCTCTCTGGTATGTTTTTAACAATGTATTACGTACCGGATATTAAAAATGCTTGGGAGTCCGTTTATTACCTTCAAAATGAAGTAGCATTCGGACAAATCGTACGCGGAATGCACCACTGGGGAGCTAGTTTAGTCCTTGTAATGATGTTCTTACATACGTTACGTGTCTTTTTCCAAGGTGCGTATAAGAAACCTCGTGAACTTAACTGGATTGTCGGAGTACTAATTTTCTTCGTCATGCTTGGATTAGGTTTTACAGGATACCTATTACCTTGGGATATGAAAGCGCTATTCGCTACAAAAGTAGGTCTTCAAATCGCCGAGGCCACACCATTTATTGGCTCTTATATCAAAGTATTGCTTGCGGGGCATGAACACATTGTAGGTGCTCAAACCTTAACCCGTTTCTTTGCGATTCACGTGTTCTTCCTGCCTGGAGTATTATTTGGTTTAATGGCTGCCCACTTCGTTATGATTCGTAGACAAGGGATTTCAGGCCCACTTTAATACTCAAATGATAATGAAGAACTTGTAACTATTTTTTCACTTTTACGAAAAAAGGAGGGGATCGCTCGATGCATAAAGGTAAAGGTATGAAATTCGTAGGTGACTCACGTGTGTTAGCACCAGAGGCACGTAAAAAAATGCTGCCAAAGGATTACTCAGAATATCCTGGTAAAACAGAAGCATTCTGGCCTAACTTTCTATTAAAAGAATGGATGGTTGGGGCAGTATTCCTTGTCGGTTTTTTATGTTTAACAATTGCACACCCGGCCCCGCTAGAAAGAATTGCGGATCCGACTGATACAGGCTATATCCCATTACCGGACTGGTACTTCCTCTTTTTATATCAATTACTGAAGTACTCATATGCTTCAGGTCCATATACGGTTATCGGAGCATTGGTTATTCCAGGACTTGCTTTCGGAGGTTTATTATTGGCTCCATTCCTGGACAATGGTCCGGAGCGTCGTCCATTTAGACGTCCGCTTGCTACAGGCTTTATGTTGCTTGCATTAGCTGCTACGGTATTCTTAACATGGCAATCAGTTGCCACTCATGACTGGGCTGCAGCAGAACGTCAAGGTAAAATTGTGGCGAAAGTTGAAATTGATAAGTCAAATCCGGGATATGAAGTATTTAAAAGCCAAGGCTGTATTAACTGTCATGGTGAGAACCTTCAAGGCGGTGCAGGAGCACCAGCACTTACTGCCACTGGTTTAAAACCAGAAGAAATTGCAAATATCGCAAAAAATGGTAAAGGTGCAATGCCAAAAGGTATCTTCAAAGGTAATGACGAACAACTTAAACAGCTTACTGAATTTATTTCAGGTCTTGGAGAAAAATAATAGAGAAAAGAAAAAGCTGGCGGTTTCGTCAGCTTTTTTATTGATATCTAAAAAATTTGTTAGGGGGAAAATAGGTGGGATGGGTCTATCCTCTTCTGGCTAATCGCTCGGTTCTTAAGCTTCTGCTGGTTGTTAATGTTATTGGGACTGTTTATGGCTATTATTGGTATGGATGGCAGCTAAAAGAAACACCGGCAAAATTTTTAATTTTTGTTCCTGACAGTCCAACCGCAAGTTTATTTTTTGTGATTGTCCTAGTAGCATTTCTAATGAGAAAAAACTGGCCATTAATTGAAGCTTTGGCGATTGTTACTCTTTTTAAGTATGGAATTTGGGCAGTGGTCATGAATATTCTAGTTTATTTTGTTGAGGGAGAACTGAGTTGGGCAGGATATATGTTAATTTTTTCACATTTTGCTATGGCTGTTCAAGGATTATTATATGCTCCGTTTTACCGTTTAAAATGGTGGCATGTAATTGTGGCCGCGATATGGACTTTACATAATGATGTGATTGATTATGTCTTTTTCATGCTTCCTCGATACGAAATGTTAGATCGATACATACCTGAAATTGGATACTTTACTTTTTGGCTATCTATTTTGTCCTTAGGCATTGCCTATTATTTATGTGTCCGTCCAAACCACTATAAGCTTGAAATAAAATAAAAGTAACAGATTAAAATTTGGTCTATCCTTGTCCAACCGTTCATACATTTTATTAGTAATGAAAGGGGGGGACAAGGATTGAAGTTTAAATGTTTTTTATTTTTTGCAATGGTTTTGCTGCTCGCTCCCATAAGCGTTCATGCTGAGCAAACTTCACCGATGGAACAGCTTGATGATATTTCTGATGAAGCACTTCAAATGGTGAAATTTCATAGATATGATGATGCTAAAAAGCTGCTTAATTATTTCTCTGATCAATTTACAAGTTTAAAAAATAAACAACAGCCGTTAACAGTGGACGAGCTAAGAATTATAAATACTTCACATGATGAAGCACTGGAAGCTGCAGCAAGCCCGGACATGAAATATGAAGAACGAATTAATAAATTAACAACATTCCGTCTGGTAATTGATGCGATTGGGACAAGCAATAGACCGCTTTGGACGGAAATGGAAGGCCAAATTATGACCGTCTTCCACCAGGCTAAAGAAGCAGCACATAAAGGTGATTCTGCTGATTTTCATTACAATTTTAATAACTTTCTCTCTCTTTATAATGTCATCTATCCGAGTATGAAAGTGGATGTTAATGCAGAAAATATACAAAAGATTGATGCCCGTATTCATTTTATTGATGAATATCGTTCTCAGATCATAAGTGATTCGAAAAGCCAAAAAGAACTGGACGTCTTAGATTCTGATTTAAAAAATCTTTTTGAAAATATGGATGAGGATGAGGCAGACCCGTCTTTATGGTGGGTTATCATCTCGACAGGAAGCATCATTATAGCAACCTTATCTTATGTCGGTTGGAGAAAGTATAACGGTGATAAAGAAATGAAAAAAGGACGCTCCAGGGATCGAAAAAATTGACGAATTGATACGGCAACAGTAAACTGATAAGCAACAAGAGATAAAATGGAGGTTCATCATGTTTTACCTAGTATATTTTGCAATAATCGTCTTGATTCCATTATGGGCTCAGCTGAAGGTGAAAAGTACTTTTGCAAGATATTCACAAGTCCCTTCTACCACATATCGGACTGGTGCGGAGGTTGCAAGAGAGATATTAAATGCCAATGGTTTATATAATGTGGGAATTGAGCAGGGACATGGATTTCTAAGTGATCATTATGATCCAAGAACGAAAACTGTTCGGTTATCACCTGAAAACTATCACGGCCATTCATTAGCCGCTGCGGCAGTAGCTGCACATGAATGCGGACATGCCGTTCAAGATTCACAAGGGTACGCTTTTTTAAGATTTCGCCATGCCCTCGTACCGGTAGCGAATATTGGTTCTAATTTTTCTTGGGTACTGATCATGATAGGGATATTTGCTCATCTGAGCGGGATGTTGCTTTTAGGAATCATTTTTATGGCAGCAGCAGTCCTCTTTCAATTAATTACACTGCCTGTTGAGTTCGATGCATCCAGCCGCGCTATGAAACAAGTCGTTTCTTTAGGCCTAATTCGCAATGATGAAGCTAAGAAAACTCGTAAAGTTCTCAATGCAGCAGCTCTAACTTATGTGGCAGCAGCAGCCGTAGCAGTACTAGAATTACTCAGACTTGTCCTCATTTATACAGGAATGACTCGGAATAATGATGATTAAAAAACAATGTCCGTTATCGGACATTGTTTTTTAGTCTACGATTGGCATTTTATTTTCGTCTAATGTGAATCCTTCACCATGGACATCATGAACAATGCTGACAGATATGAAGGCATGTGGATCGATTGCCGTTACTAAATTTTTTAAACGGACAATTTCATTTTTTGCAACGACACAATAGAGGACATCCCTGTCATTTTTCGTATAGGAGCCATACCCTCTTAAGGCAGTAACACCCCGCTCCATTTCCTCCATAATTTTTTTGGCAATTTCTTCGTTTTTTTCTGATATGATCATTGCACCTCTTGCAGTATAAGCGCCTTCCTGCATAAAGTCTATCACTCTTGCACCAACAAAAACCGCGACTAACGTATACATAGCCTGGGTATATTTTAGGTATGTAAGCAAGGATAAAATAATCACACAAGTATCAAACATGAACATGGTTTTCCCCATATTCCAGCCAATATACTTTTGAACAAGTCTGGCGATGATATCGACTCCTCCGGTAGTTCCTCCTGATCGAAAAATAACTCCCAGACCAATTCCCGCAAATACTCCGGCAAATAAGGCTGCCAATGTTAGGTCATGTTCTAGTGGCATATTGATTGAATATCGTTGGAAAATCCATAAAAATATCGAAACACCAACTGTTCCGATAATGGAATAGATAAATGCGTTTTTCCCGAGTATTTTCCAACCGATGAGAAACAGAGGGATATTTAAAATAAGGTTCGTATAGGATGGGTCCCATTTAAACAAAAAGTATAATAAAAGTGTAATCCCGGTAAATCCGCCTTCGGCCAATTTATTTTGCATATTAAAATTGACAAGACCAAATGACATAATGGCTGTACCAATTAGGATGAAAAGAATATTCTTTATTTTAAGGCCAAGTATCATCAAATCTCCCCCTTTTTTTCCAATATTTTTCTCTCTATCAATGTTTTTTATTATATCCAATTACGATTGGAAGAGCAATCCTATCAGAAAGTTCCCACTTTCAGCAAAAATATTTGTAAAATAGCCATATTTTAGCTACTATGAATAGCAGTAAGACACTTATCAGAGGTGAAAAAGATGTCAATCGGAAAGTCTGTGAAGGACCTGCAAAATGAGGTTGATCAATACATAGGTCAATTTAAAGAGGGATACTTCAGTCCATTAGCGATGCTGGCAAGGATGACAGAAGAATTAGGTGAACTTGCGAGGGAAATCAATCATTTTTATGGAGAGAAGCCAAAAAAAGACAGTGAAACAGAAAAAGCAATTGAGGAGGAGCTTGGTGACTTGCTGTTTGTGTTAATTTGTTTCGCTAATTCTTTACATATAGATTTAGAAGATGCTCATAATTATGTGATGAATAAATTTAATACTAGAGACAAAAATCGCTGGACAAGAATTAATTCGGAAAATGGAGAGTGAGTTCAATGAAATCAATAAAAGTAATTATTGCCGGACCGCGTGGAAGAATGGGAAGAGAGGCTGTTATGCTGGCAGCGAATACGGAGCATTTCGAGTTGGCAGCCGTGGTCGATTATAAATTTGATGGGAAGCAGCTAAATGACATACAAGGCTTTGAGCTTCCAATCGAAGTACCGGTTTTCGGGAACCTTGAATCCTGTTTGCAAAATATTAAAGCCGATGTGTTAATCGATTTAACCACACCGGAAGTAGGCATGCATCATACAAAAACTGCGCTTCAATACAACGTTAGGCCTGTAGTTGGAACTACTGGTTTTTCTAAAAGTGACCTAGAAGAACTGGAGAGAATATGTACTGAAAGAGAAATAGGCTGTATCATTGCACCTAATTTTGCAATTGGTGCTGTTTTAATGATGAAATTTTCCCAAATGGCAGCGAAATATTTTCAGGATATTGAAATTATTGAACTTCATCATGACCAGAAACTTGATGCGCCATCGGGCACAGCTGTTAAAACGGCAGAAATGATTGCCGAAGTAAGAGAGGCAAAGAAGCAGGGGCATCAAAATGAAAAAGAGACCATTACAGGTGCAAGAGGTGCAGATTTTGATGGAATGCATATTCACTCGGTTAGACTCCCTGGTTTGGTTGCACACCAGCAGGTTTTATTTGGGTCTGATGGACAAACCTTAACGATAAGACATGATTCTTATAATCGAGCCTCATTTATGTCCGGGGTGAAAGTAGCTGTAGAAACAGTAATGAACCTAAAAACATTTGTGTATGGTCTTGAAAATATTTTAGAATAGGAGGTCTGGATATGAATATTGCCTTAATCGCCCACGATAAAAAAAAGAATGATTTAGTTCAATTTGTCACGGCCTATCAGACAATTTTTTCAAAGCATACCTTGTTTGCAACAGGTACAACCGGATTACGAATTAATGAAGCTACAGGATTGGAATTAACCCGATTTAAATCCGGGCCGCTTGGTGGCGATCAGGAGATTGGTGCGATGATTGCAAAAAATAAAATGGATGCCGTTTTCTTTTTTCGCGATCCACTAACCGCACAGCCGCATGAGCCTGATGTAACTGCTCTTGTTCGGCTTTGTGATGTTTACTCGATTCCGCTTGCAACGAATATGGGATCTGCAGAATTATTAATACGCGGATTAGACCAAGGACTGCTTGAGTGGAGAAATGTGATGAAAAATGGTGAGAGCAATGGAAAATAAGTCTTTAGATATTCTCGCATTCGGTGCTCATGCTGATGATGTTGAGATAGGCATGGGCGGAACGATTGCTAAATTTTCTGAGCAAGGAAAACGCATTGGAATTTGTGATTTAACTGACGCAGGACTTTCTTCGAATGGAACAATAGAGCTTAGGAAAATAGAAGCGATGAATGCAGCGGATATCCTTGGGGTGGCCTTTAGAACATCGCTTTCCCTGCCGGATAGAGGGCTATATCTAACCGGTGAATACATAAAATTGATTGCCGGGGTCATAAGGCAATTAAAACCTAAACTTGTCTTTGCCCCATATTTTGAAGACCGTCATCCCGATCACGGAAATTGTGCACGCCTCGTGGAGGAAGCCGTTTTTTCTGCAGGAATCCGCAAATTTAAAACTGATCAGGGTGAGGCACCGCATCGGATTGAAAGAATGTATTTTTATATGATTAATGGTTTCCACAAACCGGATTTTACCACTGATATCTCGCAGCAAATCGAGAAAAAACTCGAGGCATTAAGGGCATATAAAAGTCAATTTGAACGAACGGAAGAAAGCTTCGATACACCACTAACGAATGGATACATTGAAACAGTTGAGGCAAGGGAAAAAATGTTTGGGAAACTTGTTGGTGTCCCTTTTGCTGAAGGATTTAAGTCGAAAGTTCCTCTTCTCATTAATCATGATTTATTAGGAGAGTCAAGATGAGGAAACTTAAAATTGGAATTACCTGTTATCCGACAGTAGGCGGTTCGGGTGTTGTTGCAACAGAGCTTGGAAAAATGCTCGCCGAGAAAGGCCATGAAATCCATTTTATTTCATCGAGCATGCCTTTTAGACTGAACCGGATGTACCATAATATTTATTACCACCAGGTTGATGTAAATCAATATTCTGTGTTTCAATATCCACCCTATGATCTTGCTTTAGCAAGTAAAATGGCCGAAGTAGCTAATCGAGAGAAATTGGATTTACTTCATGTTCATTATGCAATTCCACATGCTGTTTGTGCGATCTTAGCAAAACAAATGAGCAATCATGACATAAAGATAGTTACCACCTTGCATGGAACGGACATAACGGTTTTAGGCTATGATCCATCCTTGACCGACGCAATTAAATTTGGCATTGAAAAGTCAGATGCTGTGACGGCTGTCTCAAATGCATTAATTAATCAGACCTATGAACTGATTAATCCGGATAAACAAATTGAAACAGTTTATAATTTTATCGATGAGCGTGTCTATCAAAAAAGTGATGTACAACATTTGAAAACTGAATTTCAAATAAAAGAATCGGAAAAGGTAATCATTCATGTTTCCAATTTCCGTGCTGTAAAACGGGTTCCGGATGTTGTAAAAACGTTTGCGAAAATTTCCGAAGCCCTGCCTGCTAAATTACTATTAGTTGGTGACGGTCCGGAAATGACGAATGTTTGTAAGCTCGTCCGTAAATTAGGTGTAGAGGACCGTGTTCTCTTCTTAGGAAAGCAAGAAAGCCTTGAAGAATTATATTCTATCAGTGATTTAAAGCTCTTATTATCCGAAAAGGAAAGCTTCGGTCTAGTTGCACTTGAAGCAATGGCATGTGGTGTCCCATGCATCGGGACAAATGTTGGCGGTATTCCTGAAGTGATTGAACATGGAAAAACGGGATTTTTATGTGAATTAGGAGATATTGAGGATATCTCTAGTAAGGCTATTCAAATTTTAAATGATGAACATCTCCATGAAGCATTTTCGTTAAGAGGAATAGAAACGGTTAGAAATAAATTTAATGCTAATAAAGTCGTTGAACAGTACGAACAATTATATTTTAAACTTTTGAATAAAGGTGAAGTGTATGATTGAGCCTTTTTTAACTGCCCTGCCGGTACTTAAAAAATTGGTAGACTCGGGTTACGAGGCTTATTTTGTCGGGGGATCGGTACGGGATTTTCTTTTAGGGAAGCCAATTAGTGATGTTGATATTGCGACATCCGCGACACCGGATGAAGTGAAAAAGGTTTTTCCGAAAACGGTTGATCTCGGAATAGAACATGGAACCATTCTTGTTTTGTATCGGGATACATCTTATGAAATTACAACTTTTAGAACCGAATCTGAATATCAGGACTTCCGAAGGCCAAAAGAAGTCTCGTTTATTCGAAACTTGGAGGATGATTTAAAGCGTAGAGATTTTACGATGAATGCCATCGCAATGGACCAAAGTGGAAAGCTAATCGACCCATTTGACGGCCAAAAGGCAATTTTGAAAAAAATTATTCAGACTGTCGGATTAGCAGAGGAAAGATTCCAAGAAGATGCGCTAAGAATGATGAGAGCAGTCCGCTTCATGAGCCAGCTATCCTTTTCAATTGAATCGCAAACATTGTCAGCGCTCGAAAACCTTGCTTCCCTGCTAGATAAAATTGCGGTAGAACGGAAACGGGCAGAGTTTGAGAAACTTCTGCTCGGCCCAAATTGGAAGGAAGCTATCAACGTTATGCTTAACACAGGTCTATATCTCTATCTGCCAGGTTTAGATAATCAGAAAGAACAACTAAAAAAACTTCCCCGTTTGAATTGGGACAGTTTGACAAAAAATGAAATGTGGACGCTTGTACTTTATTGCCTGAATTTTGATGGAAAAGAAGTTGAAAGATTTTTAAGGAATTGGCGGATGGCCCTTAAAGATATTAGAGAAATTCAGCAAATCATTTTTTTTCTCTCTTCTCGGCTAAACAAAGAATGGGAGCTTTATGATTTGTATTTGGCGAAACGGGACACCATCATATCAGTTGAAAAGCTTTTTCAGGTGATAGATGGAACGAAGGAAGTTCAAATAATTAACAATTTGATACAATGCTACGACAGGCTCCCTATAAAAGAACGGGGAGACCTCATGGTCAGTGGGAACGATTTGCTTGAGTGGTGCAATCAAAAACCCGGACCTTGGTTAAAAGATGCTCTTTTAACTATTGAACAAGCTATTGTCGAGGGAAAAATAATCAATGAAAAAAACAAAATCAAGGAGTGGCTGATGGAGTGCAATCAGAAATAAGAAAAGAATTGCTGGATGCCTTCACAAATGCTGGTGAATCCTATTTATCAGGACAACAATTAGCAGAATTGATTGGCTGTTCCAGAACGGCTGTTTGGAAGCACGTGGAAGAACTTCGTAAGGAGGGCTTTGAGCTTGAAGCAGTTCGACGAAAAGGGTATCGAATTTTGAAAACTCCTGAGAAGATAACGGCAGATGAAATCAGGCTTGGGTTAAAAACAGAATACATCGGCAGGAATATCTATTATGAGGAAAGTGTGGAGTCAACGCAAAAGATTGCCCACCGATTAGCAAATGAAGATGTTCCAGAAGGTACGACCGTCATAGCAGAAGAGCAGTTATCTGGAAGAGGAAGAATGGAAAGAAAATGGCATTCTCCAAAGTATACAGGAATATGGATGAGCCTAATCCTTCGCCCGAATATACCGTTAACAAAGGCACCCCAGTTGACACTGTTAACGGCTGTAGCAGTGGTACAAGCAATAGAAGAGATTACAGGCTTAACACCCGAAATAAAATGGCCAAACGATATCTTAATGAACGGGAAAAAGGTAACTGGAATTTTAACCGAGCTTCAAGCGGAAGCAGACAGAATTCACTCTGTTATTATTGGGATTGGAATCAATGTGAATCAGAAAAAAGATGATTTTCCGATAGAACTGCAGGAGACGGCAAGTTCTCTTTTGATTGAAAAAGGCGAGCCGATATCCCGCGCAGAATTAATAAAAAGTATTTTTTTGTATATAGAAAAATGGTATGGCCTCTATTTAGAGAAAGGCTTTTCTGCAATTAAGCTGCTTTGGGAAAGCTATGCTGTTAGTATCGGCAAACATCTTAAAGCCCGCACTTTAACAGAGGTAATTGAAGGGAAAGCACTTGGAATAACGGAAGATGGTGTATTACTCTTAGAAGACGTGAATGGAGACATTCGACATATTTATTCTGCAGATATAGAGCTTTAAAATCTTTAGTTGCACATTTCGTATATTTTGTTATAATTCCATTGGGCAGTATCAAATCAGAACTGCACCTGTAGATTAAAAAAACATATAATATTGGATTCTGCCTAGATCCGAAATTTCGGACCGGGACAGAGGGATGAACATAAACAAGAGTAACAATGATCCTCTCTGCCTTCAGAAGGATCTTTTTATTTTCGAAAAGATACTCTTTACGTTTACTCACCTCTTCCTAATACAAGGAGGTACGATGATGAAGCAAACGACTGAATTTCTGAAAATGAAACAAAACGGAGAAAAAATTGTCATGTTAACGGCCTATGATTATCCTTCCGCTCAACATGCCGAGCAAGGAGGAGTAGACATCATTTTAGTTGGGGACTCATTAGGTATGGTTGTCCTCGGGTATGACTCTACTATTCCCGTAACCCTTGATGACATGATCCACCACACAAAAGCGGTTAAACGAGGAGCTAAAGACACCTTTATTGTCGCTGATATGCCATTTTTAACGTACCATCTATCACTACATGAAACGCTGAAAAATGCCGGCAGATTGATTCAAGAAACAGGTGCACATGCGGTAAAGATTGAAGGAGCAGATGATGTTATTGAAAAAATAGCTGCCCTTACCAAGGCTGGAATCCCAGTTTGCGCCCATTTAGGGTTAACACCACAATCTGTAGGCGTATTAGGTGGATATAAGGTTCAGGGCAAAGATGCCCATGCGGCGATTAAATTGCTTGAAGATGCAAGAGAATGTGAACGTGCAGGAGCATTTGCCGTTGTTTTAGAATGTGTTCCAAAGCAGCTTGCACATGAAGTTGCGAAAGAATTGAACATACCGGTGATTGGGATTGGTGCAGGGCAAAATGTAGATGGACAAGTCCTTGTATATCATGACGTCTTAGGATATGGTGTTGAACGGGTACCTAAGTTTGTAAAGAAATATTCAAATCTAAATCCATTTATTACGGAATCAATCCAAGCCTATACCGAAGAGGTTAAATCGAACAAATTTCCGGAAGATCAACACTCCTTTACAATGAAAGAAGAAGAACTTCAAGGTCTTTATGGAGGAAAACAATGAGGGTTATTCCAGCTGTCAAAGAAATGCAAGCAGAGGTCTTAAATCAAAAAGGACAAGGAAAATCGATCGGCTTTGTCCCAACCATGGGTTTTTTGCATGAGGGTCATCTCAGTCTTATAAAAAAAGCGAGAGAAGAAAATGATCTGGTTGTATTAAGCATATTCGTTAATCCACTTCAGTTTGGTCCAAATGAGGACTTTTCCACATATCCCCGCGATTTTGAACGGGACCGGGCATTGGCGGAGAGTGAGGGGGTAGATTTTCTCTTCTACCCCTCTGTTGAGGAAATGTATCCGAATCCTTCATCCGTTACATTAGTGGTTCAGAAACGCACGGACGTACTATGCGGAAAATCCCGTCCCGGTCATTTTGACGGGGTGGCAACAGTTTTGGCGAAGCTTTTCCATATTGTGCAGCCAACAAGGGCTTATTTCGGGAAAAAGGATGCCCAGCAAGTGGCAGTTGTTGAGGGGCTAATTACCGACTTAAATTTCCCGGTGGAATTAGTACCCGTTGATATTGTTCGAGAAGCAGACGGGCTTGCTAAGAGCTCAAGGAATGTAAATCTTCTTCCAGAAGATAGAAAGCAGGCAGTTGTTCTTCATAAAAGCTTGATGCAAGCGAAAAAGGTGATGAATGAGGGGGAAAGAAACCCTTCTACACTAATCAGCTTAATTAAGGAAATGATTACTTCAGAGAGCAGCGGTCGTATTGATTATGTAGAAATATTGTCCTACCCGCAGTTACTTCCTTTAGAAAGATTAGAGGGGAAATTCATCATCGCATTGGCTGTACATTTTACTAATGTTCGTTTAATTGATAATTTCATCTTAGAAATAAATTAATCTGTACAATAGAAAAACAACCAAAGACCGGGAGGAGAACAATCATGTTTCGTACAATGATGAATGGAAAAATCCATCGCGCAACTGTTACAGAAGCGAATTTAAACTATGTGGGCAGTATTACCATTGATGAAGATATTTTGGATGCGGTTGGGATGCTTGCCAATGAAAAGGTGCAAATTGTCAACAACAACAATGGAGCACGTCTTGAAACCTATATTATTCCCGGCGAGCGCGGCAGCGGAGTGATTTGTTTAAATGGTGCGGCGGCACGACTTGTCCAAAAAGGGGATATTGTTATTATTATTTCCTATGCTATCGTTTCAGAAGAAAAATTATCCGAGCATAGCCCGAGGGTCGCCATCATGGATGAAAACAACAAAATAAAAGAATTGATACACGCTGAACCAGCGTTAACAGTAATGTAATCCCCTCTTTTGGGGATTTTTCTTTTTTTCGGTTATTTTTATATAATAGTTTTAAATCTCATGAAATAGTTTCTTTTTCTTTTACCTTTTTTGTGATACCGTTTTAATGAACGAAGGTTTGAGGTGTAAATAATGTTAGATAATAAATATGTTGTTATAGATTTAGAAACCACGGGTAATCTTCCTAAAAAGGGAGATAGAATTATTCAATTTGCAGCTGTGGTCATTGAAAACGGTAAAATCACAGAAAAATTTTCATCACTGGTTAATCCAAAAAAGCAAATTCCGGCTTTTATTGAAGAATTGACTGGTATTCATGATGATATGGTAAAGGATGCTCCTGTGTTTTCAGAAATTGCCCCAAGGATAGAGAAAATTCTTGAAGGGGCTTATTTCGTTGCACATAATGTATTATTTGATTTGTCATTTCTTCAGGAAGAATTACAGCTTGCTGGTTTTGAAGGATTTTACGGATCTGTAATAGACACGGTGGAAATGGCAAGGATTCTGTACCCAACAGCAGACGGCTATAAGTTGTCAGATCTAGCAGAAAAAGAAAATTTACAGCACGACCGTCCGCATCAAGCTGACAGTGATGCCGAGGTAACTGCAGAATTATTCCTTATTTTGCTTAACAAACTGGCATCAATGCCCATCACAACATTAAGACAGCTTTCACAGCTATCAGGTGGTCTTAAAAGTGATTTACAGCAATTGCTTGACGAGTTACTCGTGGAGAAGGATCTTACTAAAGAGGTCCTGCCAGAAGGGCTTGAAATGTTTAAGGGAATTGCCTTAAAAAAAGAAACTGCGAGGCAATCAGTAAATCGGGAAAAGGAGTCTCTTCATTATCCTGAACAAGAAGCGGAAAAAATCAAAATCATAAAGCAGGCCTTTGAAAACTTTGAAAATAGAACCGGTCAACTTACGATGATGGATGGAATTTATCAAGCGTTTCAAAAACATGAGCATTTGTTGATTGAAGCGGGGACAGGAGTAGGAAAATCCCTTGGCTATTTATTACCAAGCGTATTTTATTCCAAGCAAATCGGACAGCCCGTTGTTGTGAGTACCCATACCATTCAGCTCCAGGAGCAGATTATTAAAAAAGAAATTCCAATGCTCGAAAAGATGCTTCCATTTAAATTCATATCAGTGCTTTTGAAAGGAAGAAGTCACTATATAAGCCTGGAGAAATTCAACGAAACCTTATTAGATGAAAACGATAATTACGATACAACTTTAACGAAAATGCAAATCCTGGTCTGGTTGATGGAAACAGACACAGGTGATAAAGATGAATTAAATCTTGCAAGCGGAGGATCTTTTTATTGGAATCGGATAAAAAATGACCCTGCTGTTTTTATACAATCAAATGAATGGCTTGAAAAGGATTACTATCTTCGGGCTAAAAAAACAGCTGAAGAAGCAAATTTAATCATTACAAATCATTCTTTACTATTAAGTGATCTTTCCACTGATGGGACCATTCTGCCTAATTTTGATTTCTGCATTATTGATGAGGGACATCATTTTGAGAAGGTAGCCAGTCAGTTTTTTGGCTTTAGCTTGGATTATTTGTCCACTAGAATGCTGTTAAGCCAATTTGGTCACTATGAACAGAAGCAGCTTTTTTATCAATTTGAGGAATTGCTGCAAGTATCCGGCATCAAAGGGGAAGCGTTGACACATACATCTAAAATAAACAAGCTGGCAACAGATTTATTTTATGAAATGGATGAATTTTTTAAGCTGATTGCCCTATATGCCAAAAAGATGGGAAGTAACAAAAAGGGATTCATCCGAGCAAAGGTGCGCTTTTCAGACGAAGATCATGGAAAAGAGAAGTCAGCACTTGTCCATAGTGCAGAAAGATTTGCATTCTTGCTAAAGGATTTGCATTCAGCAATGATGGACAGATTAGCATGGATTGAGAATAAAAAAGATAAACTTACACAAGAGCATAGGAATATAATCGAGGAATTGATTTCATTCCTACATGATTTGGAAGAATTGAAGAATACTGTCCAATCATGTTTTATTCTAAAAACAAATTTTGTAAAATGGATGGAAGTAGACTATAGGTCTCCACAAAACGTAACAACCTTTTTAGCGAAACCAGCCTCTGTTGCGGTAGCGCTCAGGGAAAAGTTCTTCAATAAGAAGAAAAGCGTTGTTGTAACATCAGCCACCTTAACGGTTAACCATTCATTTGAATATATAAAGAAGGAGATTGGCCTACATTCCGCTTCTACTATGATGATTCCTTCTCCATTTGAATATGGAGATCATGTTCAGCTATTGATTTCTGAGGATTTACCTGAAATCAATTCTGTTTCACTGGATGATTATGTTGTAACCATTACAGAACATATTATTTCACTTTCGGAAGCAACAAAGGGAAGAATGCTGATTCTTTTCACAGCCTATGACATGCTGAAAAAGACATATGAACTCATAAAAGAAAGTGGTTTTTTAAGCGATTTTGCGATTTTTGCTCAAGGAATTACAAGTGGGAGCAGAACAAGGCTAACGCGAAATTTTCAGCGCTATGATAAGGCCATTTTACTCGGGACAAGCAGTTTTTGGGAAGGTGTAGATATCCCCGGAGAGGATTTATCCTGCCTTATTATTGTCAGGCTTCCATTTAGCCCGCCGGACGAACCCTTTACGGAGGCAAAATGTCAATATATCACCCAGCAGGGTGGGAATGCCTTTTCGGATTATTCTCTTCCGGAGGCGATCCTTCGTTTCAAACAAGGCTTTGGCCGATTGATTCGAACAGCTTCAGACAGGGGGATTGTCATTGTTCTTGATAAAAGGATTATCACTACGAAGTATGGCAATGCCTTTTTAAAGTCAATTCCCGCTGTTCCGGTCAAAAAAGGTAATATAGATGAACTTGTGGAGATTATTAATGAGTGGTTATGAAAGAAGGAATCTTCCTAACCAGTAAATTGGGATAAAATTTGGTAAAATTACACATCCTATAGATACTATAGGGGAGGGAATGTGTATGAGAATTTTACTAATCCTAATAACTCTATTATTACAGAATGCCACATTGGGTTTTGCCTCTTCATTAATCCCAGATGATTTTGAAAGTATCAACTTAAAATTGAAAGACCATGAAATGGCCGTATCTTTTTTGGGGTTAACAAACGGGGAGGCAACCCTTATTCAAGGCCCTAATGATGAAAATATATTAGTGAATACAGGTGGAGAGAGCGTAGAGTCAGAATTAGATGAATGGCTGCAGTTCTATGGAGTAAAAGAAATTAATTCTTTAATTTTAACAAATAAACAAGGATTAAATGAATCTCAAATTAATCATTTAATCTCCAAATATTTTATAAAAGAAATTGTGACAACCCGTGAAATTTCAAATCAATTGTCGGCTTATTTCCATGGTGCGAATTTAATTCCTATAAAGGTCTGGGGAGAAGGGACATCGAAACAGATTTTACCTGAGGTATTAGCAAACGTTCAGTTTGCAGGAAATGAACAAGATGAGGGGTTAGACTTTACTTTAAAGTTTTATAAACATCGTCTCTTTTTTATGACTTCATATAGTCCAAGGTCACAGGAAATGTTAATGAAAAAAAATCTCGGTGATATCAATGTCTTTAAGGTTCCAACGATGGTCGAGGACAATTCTTTATCTGAAAAATTAATTCATACGGTCAACCCACAAATATCGATTCTTTTTTCCGCAGAAAAAAACTCACCTGATATTGATATGATCCAGGATTTACAGGACTCCTGGTCGGAAGTATATTTTACAAAGAAGCAAGGTACTGTGACCATTAAATTTACAGAGTCCAACTATGAGGTATTTAACATCCCAATTGAAGGGGATGAATAAAGGCAAAAAATTAAACTAATATAGGGTAAATTAAAACACGAAACCGTGCACACCTGTTATAATAGTTGAAGAGTTTTCTGATTTGGCAATAAAGGAGGCAGGATATGGAGAGTAAAATTGAAGTCTTATCAACGGTTAAAATCCAGCATGGTCCGGATTTATATAAAATAGTCGATGCTCTTAATCGAACACTAAAGGAAAAAGACCTCATGTTTGGACTTGCCCTAGATCAAGAAGATAAAAATAAAGCGATTTTTACCATTTATCGTACATAGTGAAGTGATAACGTGAAAAAATGGATTGTAAGTCTCGTAGTAATTATATTAGTTTTTACAGGGATTTTGGTTAAAGTGTATGTAAAAGCCCAAGAACCCCTTAATACTGCAGAAAAAAAAGCCGTTGCTCTTGCTGAGAAAAAAGTTGCCATTAAAGAGGTGGATGACTTTCATGTCTATCATGGAATCGATACGGTTAATGTCATTGAAGGAAAAGCCAAAAACGGTCAAAAAATTATCGTTTGGATTCCTGAAAAGACGAAACAGATTATCGTAAGAAATGCAAAGACAGGTCTTACAAAAGAACAGGCAATAAAAAAGCTTTTACAAGAAAAAAATCCTGAAAAAATTATTTCTGTTCGATTAGGAATGGAGAAAAATATCCCTTTATGGGAAATTTATTACCGTTCAAAAAATAATTTAATAAATTATTATTACATTCACTTTGAAACAGGCGAATGGCTAAAAAAAATTGAAAACTTTTAGTATAGTTGGAGAATGGAGGAGAAGAAATTGGTAAATCTTGCAAATCGGGTGTTGGCGCTAACGCCTTCATCAACATTAGCGATTACAGCAAAAGCAAAAGAATTAAAAGAACAAGGTGAAGATGTTATTGGATTAGGTGCTGGTGAGCCTGATTTTAATACACCACAGCACATTTTAGATGCAGCAACAGCGTCTATGCAGGCAGGTCATACAAAATATACTCCTTCAGCGGGTTTACCTGCACTTAAGAAAGCGATTATTGAAAAATTTGAAAAGGACCAAGGGATTTCCTATAAGGCAAATGAAATCATTGTTGGAAATGGAGCTAAACATGTTTTATACACCCTTTTCCAAGTGCTGTTAAATGATGGGGACGAGGTTATTATTCCAACTCCATACTGGGTTAGCTATCCTGAACAAGTAAAGCTTGCAGGAGGTGCGCCGGTTTATATTGAGGGTGCAGAAGAAAATCAATTTAAAATCACTCCTGACCAGTTAGTGAATGCCATTACTGATCGGACTAAAGCCGTTATCATTAATTCACCAAGCAATCCTACAGGTGTCCTATACACAGCGGAGGAGCTTCAGGAATTAGGAAAGGTTTGCCTCGAAAAGGACATCCTAGTTGTTTCAGATGAAATTTATGAAAAGCTTGTGTACGGTGATCATAAGCATATTTCAATTGCTCAAATTTCACCTGAACTAAAAGCTCAGACTATTATTATCAATGGTGTTTCCAAATCCCATTCCATGACTGGATGGAGAATTGGTTATGCTGCTGGTAACAGTCAAATTATCCAAGCAATGACAAACCTGGCAAGTCACAGTACATCGAATCCAACAACAACTGCACAATATGCGGCTATTGCAGCATATAACGGCACGCAGGCGCCTGTCGAGGAAATGCGTCAAGCCTTTGAACAAAGATTAGAAATTATTTATGATCAATTAGTTTCAATTCCAGGTTTTTCATGTGTAAAGCCACAAGGAGCCTTTTATTTGTATCCGAATGTGAAAGAGGCAGCAAAGCTTACAGGATTTAATAATGTGGATGACTTTGCAACTGCATTACTCGAAGAAGCGAAAGTTGCCGTTATCCCAGGCTCTGGTTTTGGAACGCCAGATAATATTCGTCTTTCCTATGCGACGTCATTGGATTTATTAGAAAAAGCAGTTGCCAGAATGCGTCAATTTGTTGAGTCTAAGCGTCAAGGATAATCTTTATTGATGAAAAAGTCTGCTAATGCAGACTTTTTTTACTTATAGTTTTCTTTACCAATGTTGGATTTCTAATACTGCTTACTACCATGGCCTGTTCATGTTATACTTAACGGGAGGTGTTTACTATATGAAATCAACGATTGTTTCATGGCTTCAGGAAGGTAATATTACTGTCCCGGCCATTTTATTTTCTGAGTATCGAAATCTAAATTTAAACGAATACGAACTTGTTCTTTTATTAAATATTATGACTTTTATCGAAAAAGGAAATCAATTTCCAACCCCTGAAGAACTCTCCTCCCGTATGACAGTTTCCATAGCGGAATGCAATGAAATGCTGCGAAGACTTATCCAAAAGGGATTTATCGAAATCATTGATGAATATTCACAGGATGGGATTCGGTATGAAAGATATTCTGTGATTCCCTTGCTAGAGAAATTGGTTGAACAATTCTTGATGAAAAATAAACGCGTTGATGAGGCAAATAAAAAATCCGAAGAAACAGATCTTTATACATGTTTTGAAAAAGAATTCGGGCGTCCCTTATCTCCCTTTGAATGCGAGTCATTGGCGATGTGGATGGATGATGATCATCATGACCCCATTATTATTAAAGCTGCATTACGCGAAGCAGTAATGTCCGGAAAATTGAATTTTCGTTATATTGATCGGATTTTATTTGAATGGAAGAAAAACGGGATTAAAACAATTGAACAAGCAAAAAACCATGGTCGAAAATTTCGTAATAAACAACAGCAAAATAGAACAACAAGCCAGGAAGATTCGGAACAACCCCCAACAGTCCCTTTCTACAATTGGCTCGAACAATAAAATCTCAAATCAGCGAGAGAAACTTCTCTCGTTTGTTTTTATTTAATCTGTGTTAGATTCAAGCGCAAATTGCAGGCAAGTTTAATTTATGAGGTAGGTGAACAGTTTTGTTGAATAATACACAAATTCGCTATTGTCTTGATAAAATGGGCGAGATGTTTCCTGATGCCCATTGTGAATTAAATCATTCTAATCCCTTTGAATTAATCATCGCTGTTTCTTTATCAGCCCAATGTACAGACGCACTCGTCAATAAAGTAACGAAAAACTTATTTCAAAAGTACAGAACTCCTGAAGATTATTTGAGTGTACCTCTGGAAGAACTGCAAAATGATATTCGTTCAATTGGGCTATACCGTAATAAAGCTAAAAATATTCAAAGCTTATGCCGCATGATCCTAGAAGAGTATGATGGGGGAATTCCTATGGATCGTGATGAACTCACGAAGCTCCCTGGAGTTGGAAGAAAAACTGCAAATGTCGTGGTTTCTGTTGCTTATAATATACCGGCTATTGCCGTTGATACCCATGTTGAAAGAGTGACTAAACGGTTAGGCATTTGCCGCTGGAAAGATTCTGTTCTTGAGGTGGAAAAGACGCTAATGAGGAAAATACCACCCGAGGAATGGTCGGTAACCCATCATCGCCTGATCTTCTTTGGAAGATACCATTGTAAGGCACAAAACCCGCAATGTCCTTCTTGTCCTTTATTAGAGCTATGCAGGGAAGGGAAGAAGAGGATGAAGGCAAAGGATGTTTCCTAATGGAAAATCGAGTTAATTTTGAAAAGCCTTGGGAGAACCCTTCCGAAGTGATTCCAAGTCTTCTTTTGGAATGGGGACAGATCAAAACAGATCTTGAAAAATTTTATCGCATTCGTGATCAAGAGAATACGAATCTGGGAATGAAAAAGGGGATTAACTTATTTCTAAAATTCTTATTTTGGTCGAATGAATTGCCGGTGGTTGATAAAGAACCACTGCCACTTGATTCATTACCATACAGACCTGTTAACATCGGTGAGAGGATTGGCTTTATCCTCAAAAGACCAAACCTTTTTCATTCCTATCGTCAGCTTTCTGAACTTTTTCTTGAACAAGAAAAACAGTTTGTTAAAAAAAATATTAAAGAAAAAGCGTCAAAGCCATAAGGCTAGACGCTTTTTTTGATGTTATTGGGTACCTGGCTGTTCAGTGTCTGGGGTAGTGGTACCGCTGTCTGTTGTGCCGGTATTAGTGTCAGTAGTGCCTTGATCATTATTACCTGGATTATTTCCTTGTTCGGTGCCAGTACCCTGACCCTGTCCAGTGTCAGTGCCAGTGCCAGTGCCAGTGCCAGTGCCAGTGCCAGTGCCAGTGCCAGTACCAGTACCAGTACCAGTACCAGTACCAGTACCAGTACCAGTACCCTTGCCCTGGTCTTGACCGGTATCCTGTCCTGGATTCGTATCAGATGGTGTACCGTTCTCGTTTCCAGGAGTTGTTTCTTCAGGAGCTTTTGGTACAGTGAAGCTTGCAGCAGCCGAATCACTTTTCCGGCTTCCGTCGGTTGCAACAATGCTAAATTTATAGGTTGCTCCCGGTGTAACATTTGGAATTGTAATGGATTTGTTCTCAGTTGTTAAACTTGTTTGTCCGGAACCATTATCAACAGTCACAGCGAATTGAATATTCGCTGATGATTTATTTTTATAACTCCACTTAAGAACAAGCTGATTATTTTTTTCGTCGTATTTTACTGATGCACTGCCAGGTGCATTCAATTTATCATATCGAGTTGATACTCTGCTTGGTGCGTTCCCTTTAACAGCATATTCTGTAATGACCAAATTTGATGGTGTATATTGACTTGCAAGTACCGGCGGCATTGAGCCTTTTTCAATTCTTACCCTTTGAACACTATTTGGAACAGGGAAATCGGATGTTTGTTTCCCTTCAGATACATAGGAAATTAAATTCCTAAACATATCTTGAGCAATCTTTTGTCCATCTCCCGGTGCAATTGGGGTGGAACGGTCCTTATATCCGGTCCAAATCGATGCTGTGTAATTTGGTGTATAACCGGAGAACCAGGCATCTGGAATATAAGAGCTGCTCGGGATATTCCATTGTGCTCTTTCCTCGTCTGTATAATTCGTTGTTCCTGTCTTCCCTGCGATATGAAGTCCTGGGACGTTGGCCCTTGTTCCTGTACCCGGATATTGTAGGACACTTTTAAGCATATCGGTAATCATGAAGGCTGTGTAATCCTTCATCACCACTTTTGTTTCTGGTGTGGTGTTAATGACAGTTCCATCACGTAGTTTAATTTTTTTCACTGCATATGGTTTTGTATATAAACCATTATTACCAAAAGCACTGTATGCACCGGCCATTTGAAGAGGAGAAACACCGTCCCTTAATCCACCGATTGCATAGGATTCATAAATTTCTTTCAAAGGAATCCCTAAATTATTAGCAAACTTTTTGGCGCGATCTAATCCTACCTGCTGTAAGGTTTGTACAGCTGGGGTATTTCTAGATAATTGCAATGCAGTTCGAATGGTCATTCTCCCCATGTAGCGGTCATCCCAGTTTCCAAAGGTTTGGCCAGTCGAATATTTTACCGGTTTATCATCAATTGTCTGATATGTTCCCCATTTTAAATATTCAATGGCTGGGCCATAATCCAAGACAGGCTTGATGGTTGAACCCGGCTGGCGTCTTGTATCAATTGCATAGTTGAAACCGCGTTTAACTTGTTGGTTTCGACCGCCGCCGATTGCCCGGATCGCTCCAGTTTTCGTATCAAGAAGTGAAATACCAGCCTGGAACTTTTCATCAGGATAGTTAATCACATCCTGGGTGTTCAGCATTTTATAAACATATTTTTGTGCCTTTGGATCTACTGTTGTATAAATAGTTAATCCATCGGAGAAAATATCAAAATCTCCTTGCTGTTTCACTTCATCAATTACTGCATCAACAAAAGAATCAAAAGGTTTCTCATCAATCTTGCGCTTGTCTTCTTTTACTAATCCTTTTTTAATCGGAACCTTCATGGCTTCTTCCATCACTTGCTTTGAAATAAAACCGTGTTGATGCATTAAGGATAATACGATATTGCGTCTTTTTTCTGCGAGGTCAGGATTTGTAAATGGATTGTAATTATTAGGACTTTGCGGCATTCCCGCTAGCAAGGCAGCTTCAGGCAATGTCAAATCCTTTAGTTTTTTTCCGTAATAGGTTTCAGCAGCCGTTGCCATCCCGTAGCTGCCTTCTGACATATTTACCTTATTGACATACATTTCAAAAATTTGGTGTTTTGTATATTTCTGTTCTAGCTGATAGGAAAGCCACGCTTCTTCCACTTTTCTTTTTATTGTTTTCTCAGGTGTTAAAAAGGAATTTTTAATTACCTGCTGGGTAATGGTACTTCCACCTTCAGCCCCAAATCCATGCTTAATATTAGCCAGCACAGCACCGCCAAGACGGATAGGATCAATTCCATGGTGCTTATAAAAACGATAATCCTCCGTAGCCAGGACGGCATTCTCCAAAAGCTTTGGTATATCCTTATAGTCGACATATTCCCTGTTAACAGCACCCACTTCAGTCAGCAGGTGGCCATTCATATCTAAAATCTTCGATGAAATGGGATCTTTTAAAACCTTTGGATCAAGTTTTGGAGCGTCTTTCACCATGTAGGCAAAAGTTCCAACCCCGGCCAAAATCATGACAATTCCAAGGGCGACAAGGGTTAAAAATATCTTTTTTATAATCCCTTTAGGTTTTTTCTTTGTTTTTGTTTTTGGTGTGCCCTTTGCTTGCTGCTGTTTTCGGCGCTCCTCTCTTGATTGATATTGATCAGCCATTTTTAAAGTCCTTCCTTTCCAACTTCACTCAAGGTTATTTAAGACAATTGATAAAGTGTATCTATTATTCTAATATAGTCAATTCTTGCTTGGAATCCAAGCGGAATGTAATACCCAAGTTGTTCAATTTCCTCCTTGGTAATTGATTTTCTTCCTCCTGTTTTCATTCTATCCCAAAATTGTAATAAGTTTTTCGCTTCAAGCAAATAAACCTGTTCCTGTTTTGTAAATCTTAAAATAACAAAACAGATTCCTCCCTGAAGCAGTACCTCTTCCATATGCCGGATTTGGTGTTCATGGAAATTCTTTAAGGGAAATGAACTGGAATTCTGTGTTTCTTTTGCTTCAAAATCAATATATTTACCTTTATATACCCCGTTATAATCGGTAGTAGAGGCTTGCTTGAAATAAGCTTCTTTTATTACAGCCGCACTTCGCATCGGGTAATCTACCTGAACAATTTGAACAGGTGTAGGTTTTTTATGAACAACCGCAATTTTTTTCTCTCTGTAAAATTCATTTGTAATATTTAAGTCTTCTTCAAGAGTCATTCCTCGATTACTGTAGGATTCATTTTTTTTCTTATAAGCAATTTTGGTATTTGCCGCTGCATTAGGAATATACTGTTTTCCGTTTGGATAATTCACACTCATATCTTGCACCTCTCAAACTATTACTTATCATAACAAATCACAGCGGAGTTGGGTGCATAAAAATTTGCAAGTTCCGTATTCTAATCATTATAACTTTTATTTTACAAGGGAAGAGCATAATGAATCATTTTACAATACAGGAACAGGAGATTATCCGTCAAATAATAACTGAAACGGATAAGAAAAATCTCGATAATATTTCAAGAACAAATGCCTATTTTCGGTATTTTAAGAAAAATCCTGATATTATTTGGTCCTTTCTTGCCCATATGGTTTCAAGGAATGGAGGATGGAATATGTGTGACCTTGAAGGGTCTATTTTCCCGCATTTATTGGAGCCAAAAATAAGAAAGCAGCTTTTCCTAACCTATGAGCGGGCTAATTGGTTAATTTTCCACGATGTTTTCCCCCAGCTGTTGCTCTATCAATATTCGACGAGATTAGACCGTTCGATGTTTCATTTACTTCCATATTTCAATGTTTCTTCATTTATTCAAAAAGAATGGGTTCACTATTGGAATGAAAAAGATAAGTTCAGAATGATGACGGCTCTAATTATTAATGAACAAAATGTCATTCAACAACCAATAATTGAGCATCCAATTTATAAGAAGAAAGTGTTTCGTTCGATGATTTTCACTTTTCAGGATTGGCTTCATTTCAGCTGTGTATTGTTTCCAACCTGTGGGGGAGAAGTGTATGGGTCCTGTGTGAATGGATTCCGATCGGTTTCAAAAAGAATTCATTTGGGGAAACGGCTTGCAAACATTCTTTTTCATCCACGTTTATTTCCTTATTTTTTTGAATTTGCCAATCGTACACCGCATACAGGTTCAAGGTATGATTATGAACAGTACTTTAAAACGAAGATTGCAAGAAAAACGCCGATCTTAAGAGCAGCTTTTCCTGTGATTAAACATCATCAACATACCTATGAGGATTGGAATAAACAACAACTTGTATCCCCAATATGGCTCCATGGACCAGTCAGTCACAAACATTCAATTCACCTAACAGATTGGTATTTCAAGAAATTAAGTCAACTGGAACTCATGCTTGCTCTAAAAAATTCCTTTTTATAAACGAAAAAATACATGGAGTCCTTGCTTAGATTGTCAAATCTAAATACCAATTTACAGATTGTCCCTGCAAAAGGGCCAGTTGATTTCCGCTCCGGTCACTCGCTTTCCGCGGGGAGGTCCTGGAGCCTCCTCGGCGCTTGCGCCTGTGGGGTCTCCAGTGACCTCTCTATCCCGCAGGAGTCGAGTGCCCTCCACTCCAATCAACAGGAGGCAATCAACCTAAAGTATCGCACACACTTTTTCAAACCTTGCTATATGAAATTCCTGTTAAAAGGGAAAAGCAAAGTGGATTCATTGCCCAATCGAACTGGTATTACTATTAAAAGGGAAAAGAAAAATGGTTTCATTGCCCAATTGAACTGATATTACTGTTAAAAGGGAAAAGAAAAGTGGTTTCATTGCCCAATTGAACTGATATTATTGTTAAAAGGGAAAAGAAAAGTGGTTTCATTGCCCAATCGAGTTCCCACACTTCTTTGGAACAGACTTGTATTCTCTATAATCCTCACAAAAATGTTGTGGGCTTTATTGATGCACCTGTTGATTGGAGCGGAAGGCACGGAGACTCCTGCGGGAGTACGGGGCAGGGGAGACCCCGGAAGCGCCAGAGCGCTGAGGAGGCTCCCCGGCACGCCCGCGGAAAGCGAAGTGCCTGGAGCGGAAATCAACACTTATTGCAAAGACCAAAATCTTTAGTTTTATAATAAAATAACGTAATTAATCATTTAAGAGAGCAAATATAATAAAAGGCTATCGAAAGATTTTCAATAGCCTGAGCAAGGAGTTCCTTGCTTTTTTTCGTTATTCTGCTGGTCGATTTGGGCCTTCTAGTTTTTTATCACCATAGCCAGCTCTTTTTTCAGTCTCTGATTGTCTAGGATTTTTATTTTGCTGTTTTTTATTTGTCATCGAAAACACCTCCATTTCTAGCTTGTACGTTTTTACTAATTTCATTCGGAATACGATTTGTCGAATACGTAAGCTTAAAATGCCAAAATTACACTTTGTTTGACGAATAACTTCTAGTTTTGTCATGGTAGAAGGAAGCAGGAAAAAGAGGGAGAATACTATCTTATAGAAAACTTGAGGAGGCTGTTAATCATGAATAAGCCAATGTCTGAAAAAGAAATGCTGCTTACGATGCTGACAGATATTTACGATCAGTTGGAAGAATTAGAGTCGGTTCTAGAGGCATCATTCTCAGACCTTCGAAACAGTTTAGTGGAAGATGAACACAATAAATTGACAGTGCCTAAACAACAATTATCAGCAATAGAAGTGGAAATGGGGCATCTCTTCCCTGATACTTTCAATAATACAGATCTGAAGCAAAATCATGTCTCTGGAAGGCTAAAGCTTGAACTTGGCTTTTAATAAACAGTAAAATAGAGAATATCTTTTTAAGGTAGCTTTGGCATTTACGGCTACTTTTTATTTTTGCCAAAAAAGGAAGGTAGCATATGGAAGAGCGACATAAAGAACTAACGCAAAAATTACTTCAAAACAATCAATTGTTCTTGAAATATTATCAAGAAGTACGTAAAACAGGGATAAAACAGGATTTTCATCAAGTGGTAAAACCTTTTGCTGATGAAGTAAAGGTGGTAACGGATGAATGGAAGGAGTTAATGAAAAAATGGCTAAAAGAAAACTCTCGAAAGCATATTCATGAAAAGCAAATTGATCTTACAGCCGAACATATTTCTGATTTATCCATCCAAGCCTTTTTCCCGGAAACAAGCCGAACAAGGTTCACGAATACAAATCGAACGGTAGAATATTTTTTAACAGGTCTATTAATGGAGTTAGAACAATAGAAAAGAGATGCCAAATGGCATCTCTTTAAAGTGATTTAGTTAGAATTTTCGATGAGGGAGTTTTCCGTATAATTTTCAGGAATAACCGCGCCTTGAGATTCAAGTTCACGGACAAGAAGGCGATATTCTTTAATGCTAATTTCATTGTGAATATAGGCTTTCTTGGCAAAATCCATTAGTGTATTAACATCATTTGTGCTGTAATCTCGACTTTGAATAAATTTGCTTTTTAATTCATGAATATCCATAGATTTCTCCTCCTTCACCTTTTTTCTATCGTATCACGAAAAAAAAGGATTTTTTGTTTTTGAAATATTTAAACTTCAGACAAAATTCGTTTCGTTTTGACAAATCGCTGTACTTTTAAAAATAATCACCTTTCTTGGGTTTTTATCATAAAGTGAAGTAATTAAAGTGCGGAGGAGATGTTTGCCCATGTATGGTAACTATCGGCCAGATCCCTACTTCAATCGTGGATTACCAGGGCAAAGGAAGCAAGGGTGGCCAGTTGATTATGAAAGAAATCATCAAGGGTTTGTTTTAAATCAGCCATTTCCGTATCCGTCCCCAACACAAAATTACGATTGGAACCAGTACCAGCAGCAAAACCCATACTTACCGAAAATGGTTGGCCAAACCTATCAACAAGGAATGTTTCAACAGCAAATGCCCTATCCAAATCAGCAGTCTTCACAGAAGAATTCGCAATTTCTTTTCCAAAATCCGCTTCAGCCACAAGAGAAAAAGGTTCCTAACCAGTATATGCCCATGAACGGGTATCCAATGATGAATCCTTATCCAAAACAAAACATGATCCCCAAACAACCTGGGGGAATGAAATCGATTATGAATTCGTTTAAATCCCAGGATGGGACAGTAGATCTTAATAAAATGATGAATACTGCTGGTACAATGATGAATGCAGTAAATCAAGTTTCTACTCTGGTAAAGGGGCTTGGCGGAATGTTCAAAACATAAAAAAGACGGCTTCGATAAGCCGCCTTTTTTATGTTTCTTGTAGGTTATTCTTCAATTCTGATGACTTTTCCTTTTTCCTGAGGAATTCGGATCTGAAGTAAGCCATCTCGATAGGAGGCTTTTACTTTTTTTTCATTGATTTGGTAGGGAAGTGAAATGGTTCTGGAGGAATGCTGGCGCAATTGCCTTTTATGATAAAGCTGATTATTTTCATCTTCCTCGGTTATCATTTCATTGTTATCAATGGAAATCGTTACGTAATGGCCGGAAATATTTAGATGAATCTGTTCTCTTTTAATCCCCGGAAGTTCTGCCGTAATAATATATTCCTCCCTCGTTTCAACCGTTTCAACGGGAAAGGCCGCACTGAGTGGAAAGGGAGTTTTAAAGAATTCATCAATCGATTGTAAAAAACCTCTTATAGGCTGTTCATGAAATAAGTCATTCATGGATTTAAATAGATCGCTGAACGGCTCGGTTTTTGATTTTTTTTTGTTATTTGGATCGCCCGGAAGCTTGGATGACATTGCAATTCCCTCACTTTCAAGAATTTCACACAACATCATATGCTAACAGTACTAGGTATGTGCCTGAATAACAGGGTGGGCCTGGGTTTGGATAGGAACACAGAATAAAAACCGCTGCCAAGTGAGGCAGCGGTTAAACTTTCCTTAGATTAAATGAATCTCTTCCATCAGAATATCGATATCAAGCATCATATTGCCTTCATCGTCAACTTCAATTAATTCCTCTTTTTTCATTTTTGTCAGTGTCCGGCTAATCGTTTCCCGGGTTGTTCCAATCATATTGGCAAGATCCTTATTGGTAAATTCCGCTTTTAAGAGGATGGTGCTATCTTCAAGCTTCTTGCCATACTTTTGTGCAAGGCGGATGAGTAATTTTATAATTTGTTCATACGTGTTATTAAGAATTTGTTCCTCCAACCGGTTTTGCAGATCAACAATTTTTTCCCCAAGGACACGAAATACTTTTATACATAACTCAGGGTTTTCAATTAGCACAGATTCAAACTTTAGTATGGGGATTGCAATTAAGGTTGATGGCTCGAGGATTTCAGCATAGGCAGGGTAGTCTCCTTTTCTAAAAAAGCCGACATGCGGAAACATTTCACCCTTTTTCATAACGTTAACAAGTTGTTCTTTCCCGCTAATATCGCTTTTATAGATTTTTACTTTCCCACTTTTAATAAAGTAGACATTTTCAAGCGGGTCTCCCTGTAAAAAAACATGGCTATGCTTTTTCCATTCCCTCACAATCGCGATATCGGTTACTTTGGTTAATTCATAGTCATTTAAGTCCCGAAAGAGAGTGAATTCTGAAAGTACCTTTTTAATTTCTTCTATTTTCATTCTTTCACCACATTAAATTAGTTTTAATCTATTGTATCAAAAAAACAAGCCTTTTTTTAATCATTACCTGTATTATCTTAAAAAAATGTGTTGTAATTGTTACAAAATTGTGGCTAAAAAAAGGCGGCTGGAATAATCCTCCAGAATTAAAATAAGGAAAAATAACCTTTTAACTCTTTAATTACGAACATTCATTCGATAAAATAGAAGTATTGAGGTGAGGTTTATGAAGTTGAAAAAAAACCTGCAGGAAATTATATCTGAGTTAAAGACAAATGAACAATTTAAAGAAAATATCGTGACATGGGAGACAATTGAAGAAAAACCGGCCCAAACCGTTTCATTGCCTGAATCCTTACATCCTGTT
The DNA here is from genome assembly GCF_016107705.1 of Neobacillus cucumis. The sequence continues at coordinate 365,604 of NZ_JAEHGC010000001.1, read as the reverse complement.
TTAAGTCAGGCATTGAACAGTAAGGGAATAAAAGAACTTTATACACATCAGAGCACTGCCTATAAAACTGTTATGGCCCGCAGGAGCATTGTGGCAGTAACACCAACTGCTTCAGGTAAGACCCTTTGTTATAACCTGCCCGTTTTGCAGACGATTCTCCAAAATCCAAATGCGCGGGCATTATATATGTTTCCGACAAAAGCACTTGCACAGGATCAAAAAAGTGAAATAAACGAAATCATTCAGGCAGCGGGTGTGGATATAAATAGCTATACATATGACGGAGATACACCGGCGACTATTCGGCAAAGAGTAAGGAAGGCGGGACATGTCGTCATTACCAATCCGGATATGCTCCATTCTGCAATATTGCCGCATCATACAAAATGGGTGTCCCTTTTTGAAAATCTTAAATTTGTTGTGATTGATGAACTCCATACGTATCGGGGGGTTTTTGGCAGTCATGTTGCCAATGTGATTCGAAGATTAAAACGGATTTGCCGGTATTACGGCAGCAATCCCGTTTTTATTTGTACTTCCGCAACGATTGCAAATCCTCTTGAGCTGGCAGAAGCGTTAACGGAAGAAAAAATGTGCTTAATTGATAATAATGGTGCCCCAAGCGGCAAGAAACACTTTTTATTCTATAATCCGCCGATTGTGAACAAACCGCTAAATATTCGGCGAAGTGCCACACTCGAGGTAAGGAAAATTGCCGGTGAATTATTAAAAAATAAAATTCAAACGATTGTATTTGCGAGAAGCAGGGTAAGGGTTGAAATCATTTTAACCTATCTTCAGGAATTGGTGAAAAACCAATTAGGTCCAAAGTCAATTATGGGATATCGAGGCGGATATCTTCCGACGGAAAGAAGAAAAATTGAGAAGGGTCTGCGTTCAGGAGACATTTATGGGGTTGTAAGCACCAATGCTCTGGAGCTAGGAGTGGATATTGGCCAGCTTCAGGTTTGTATTATGACAGGCTATCCAGGGACCATTTCGAGTGCATGGCAGCAGGCAGGAAGAGCCGGAAGAAGGCACGGAGAGGCCCTGGTTATTATGGTAGCCAGTTCGAGTCCGCTAGACCAATATATTATCCAGAACCCGGGATACTTTTTTAATAAAAGTCCGGAAACAGCAAGAATCAATCCCGATAATCTAATCATTTTAATTGACCACATGAAATGTGCAGCATATGAGCTTCCTTTTAAGAAGGAGGAGAAATTTGGGTCTGTAGATACAGAAGAGTTATTAGAATATTTAACAGAGGAGCGCATTCTCTATCGAAATGGGGATAAATGGTATTGGATGAATGATTCCTTTCCTGCCCACAATATTAGCCTTCGGTCTGCTTCTCAGGAAAATATTGTAATTGTAGATCAATCAGATATTGCGAATGTAAAGGTGATTGGCGAAATGGACCGTTTTTCCGCCATGACATTACTTCATGATGAAGCCATTTATTTGCATCAAGGCCGTCAATACCAGGTTGAGAAGCTGGATTGGGACGAAAAAAAGGCATTTGTTCGGGAAGTAGACGTTGACTATTTTACTGATGCAAATCTAGCTGTCCAATTAAAGGTCCTTGAGGTCGATAAGCTTTCCTCGCAAACTCAAGCCGAAATCGGTTTTGGCGATGTAAGTGTCCGCGCCATGGCAACGATTTTTAAAAAAATCAAGTTTGAAACTCATGAAAATATCGGTTCAGGTCCAATCCATTTGCCCGAAGAAGAACTGCATACAAATGCAGCGTGGATTTCATTGGATCAGTCATTTGCTGAAATGGGTCAGGATAGGTTAGAACAAGGATTAATTGGAGCCGCCCATGCTCTAAACCATATAGCCCCATTGTTTGTAATGGCAGACCCACAAGATATTCATGTCATTCCGCAGGTTAAAGCGGATCATAACGAAAAACCAACGATATTCTTTTATGACCGCTATCCTGGTGGGATAGGCCTAAGTGAAAAAATTTATCAAGGGATGCCAGAGGTCTTTGAAGAAACTAGAAAAATGATTGAGCATTGCCAATGTGAATCCGGTTGTCCATCCTGTATTGGCGCTGACACGATTAATGAGGAATCCAAAAAAGATGCAATTAAAATTATAAATGTTTTTGTAAAGTTTTCCGGGTCGATAAGGGAAGTGTAAAAAGTGTCCTTAAAAAATAAACTAAATCGGTTAAAACCACATATTTCAACTGGAGTTCAAATAGAAAAAGACTTAAGTGTTCCTGAGTCTTCCTTGTTGGAGATTCCCTTTAGGGAGCAATGGGAAAGTGAAAATGTTTTTCCATATGTGCTCGATCAAAATTACTGTCTTATCCGCGAGATTAAATATCCATTATCGCACCGGCATGGGCATTATCATTTTCAAGATTTTCTTACAGCTGTTGAAATATGGAACAAACAATCTATTAGCCATCCATTATCTGCTGCAGGACATCGTGCTAATGAATTATTCTTTTTTGACACGGAAACAACAGGTCTTGGCGGTGGAGTCGGCAATACGATTTTTTTACTTGGTTATGCCAGTGTCTCAGGAAATGAATTAATCTTACGACAGCATATTTTGCCTAATCCAGGTGCGGAGGTCCCTTTATATCACAGTTTTTTGGAAAAAGTAAACTATAAGACGCTAGTAACTTATAATGGCAAATCGTTTGACTGGCCGCAGGTAAAGACGAGGCATACACTTGTCAGGGACCATGTTCCAAAACTGCCGTCCTTTGGACATTTTGATTTGTTCCATTCTGCAAGAAGACTCTGGAAACATAGGTTGGATCGTTTAAAATTGGCTGTTGTTGAAAAAGAGGTATTAGGTGTTGAAAGGATTGATGATATTCCGGGTTTTTTGGCTCCGATGATTTATTTTGATTTTATCGAGAGTAAACAGCCTGACGGAATGATTGGCATCTTAAAACACAATGAAGTGGATATCCTTTCCCTTGTTACCTTGTATACTCATTTAACCTTTCAAATTTGCGGTATTGACCCGAATCGGACCAGGATGGAAACCTTTGAGGTTGGAAGATGGTTTGCCGCTATAGGTGAAGATAATGAAGCAAAAAAGGTGTTAACAAACCTTGCAGACGGGAATGATCTGCCTTCTGATCACGCGAAACTGGCTCTAGCCTTTCAATTAAAGAAGGAACGGGAATGGGAAAGGGTAGTGCACCTTTTAAGTGAAACAGTTAATTCAGAAGACAAAAGGATTGTTCAAGAATCATGCCTTGAATTGACAAAGATTTATGAACATAGAATAAAAGATGTGGAGATAGCTAGAAAATATTGTATAAAAGCGATGGACATTGTCAGCCAATTACAAAGACAAAAAAAGGATACTCATCCGCTTTCTCTTTATCAACTTGAGTTAAGATTAAAACGATTGGAGAAAAAACTCGGCAAATTTCCTGGGTAAGCGCAAAATTCGCTATATTTCGATTTTTGTAACAAAAATTTCATATTTTTTTCACGCAAAAACCAGTAAATCCATATTGTTTATCATCGTTAAACACGGTAAAATGTAAAACTGTGTGAGTAAAAACGACTCAAAAATAATTATGGAGCTGGTAATATGTATAAGGCAATCTTGTTTTTATTTTTTGCTGTCGTTTGTTTGACTGCTGTCCTTTTTACAAGCTTAAAAGATAGCTTTTATTCAATCTTTTAGGTTTTTCAAAAATAAAATCTGTCCGGCAATAAAATTAGGTATTTTCCTTAGTACAAGAATCCTTCTTTCATCATAGCCTATTAGTGTAAATCGAATTACTATCTGAAAGGAGATATCAATATGTATTTAGGTACTAATGTTACGCCGCCAGTCATTCATCCGACAACAAACATTGTGAACCATACGTTCTCATCAACGGTGGTGCCACACATTCATCCTGTTCACACAACAACTGTGAACCATCATATGTATCAACATAAACACTACTGTCCACAATCTGCTTCTTGTTGTGAAGAGGTTTGTAACCAACATATTAACTGTTGTTCCCCATGTGGAATGCCAGGTGCAGTTGGGCCAATGGCAAATGCGCCAATGGGTGCCGGCCCTATGGGACCAGGACCGATGGGAGCAGGACCAATGGGACCTGGACCGATGGGGGCAGGACCGATGGGACCTGGACCAATGGGACCTGGTTTTTACTAAGAATAAGGCGAATTTTACAAGGGCTTTTTAGCCCTTGTTTCTTTTTGGTTTACTACATAATATGTTATCTTTTAAAATGTGTTTGTCCTATTTTAAAAAATTTTTTAGAGGGAGTAGTCATGCCGAAGGTACTCACGATTTCCGGTTATAAGCCCTTTGAATTAGGGATTTTTCAAAATGATCACCCTTCTGTCTTTTTCATAAAGGCTGCCATCAAAAAAGAATTGCTTCATATGCTCGAGGAAGGACTCGAATGGGTATTAATCAGCGGCCAATTAGGAGTTGAACTTTGGGCAGGGGAAGCTGTCTTTGAACTACAGGAAGAATTTCCTGAATTAAGACTAGCCGTTATTACACCATTTTTGGAACAAGAGGCAAACTGGAGTGAAAAAAATAAAGAGTGGTATGAATCTGTTCTGATGCAGGCAGATTTTGTAGACTCCGTTACAAAAAAAGTTTATGAAAAGCCATGGCAGTTCCGGCTTAAAAATCAATTTTTTCTTGAGAAAAGTGATGCGCTCCTACTTCTTTACGATCAGGAAAAAGAGGGAAGTCCCAAATACCTGTATGAACTAGCCCTTCAATACCAAAGCCTGAGGTCCTATCCTATCCAACTGATTACCTTTTATGATTTACAGTTGATTGTTGAAGAGGAACAATTAAAAAGATCTGATTTTTAATCATTTAGGAAAGATAAATTGACAAAAGCGCATATTTTTGAAAAAATAATAGGTAATGATTGGCGAATTTTGAGGTGATTTGAATGCTGTCTGATAAAGTTAAATTAACAGCAAAGGATATATTAGAAAAAGAGTTTAAAACCGCAGTAAGAGGGTATAAACAAGAAGATGTGGATAAATTTTTGGATTTAATTATTAAGGATTACGAAATCTTTCATCAAGAAATAGATGATCTGCAACAGGAAAATCTTCGCTTACGTAAGCAGCTTGAAGAAACATCAAGAAGGCAGCCGATTTCCCAGCCAGCCGGTACAACGAATTTTGATATTTTAAAACGTTTATCCAATCTTGAAAAGCATGTTTTTGGTAGCAAATTATACGATTAACAGAAAATACCCGTATTTCCTAATAAAAACCATTGAATTACAACCATGAAATACATATAATAAAAATTGTCTTCATTAATTACGTTCGGGTAATCGCTACAATCGCTTTGGCGAATTGTAGAGGAAAGTCCATGCTCGCACGAGCTGCGATGCTCGTAGTGTTCGTGCCTAGCGAATTCATAAGCTAGGGCAGCTGGGTTATCCAGCTGACGGCCGGGAAAATACCTAAGTCCTATGGGATATGGTATGAATACCTATAAAAGTGCCACAGTGACGGAGCCTTTCTAGAAATGGAAAGGGTGGAACGCGGTAAACCCCACGAGCGAGAAACCCAAATTATGGTAGGGGCACTTTCTCTGAGGAATTGAACAAGGAGAAGGACAGAGTCATTGAGATTCTGTAGATAGATGATTACCACCTAAGTACGAGATGTTAAAATCGATTGTAGTACTATGGTACAGAACATGGCTTACAGAACGTTTTTAATGGGAAAGTATGAAGAATTGAACGGCTCTCCTAATAGGGAGGGCTTTTTTATTTTCAATTGTCGAGTGCATTCAAGCTATGCGTTTGGTCTATAATGAGAACATACATATTTTGTTAAGGGTGAAAAAATGGGAAAATATCAATTAATCGCAACGGCAGCTATGGGTCTAGAAGCTCTTGTTGCGAAAGAAGTCCGTTCACTTGGTTATGAATGCGAAGTGGATAATGGGAAAATAACATTTACTGGAGACGAGTATGCAATCGCCCGTACTAATTTATGGCTGCGGACGGCTGCAAGGGTAAAGATAAAGGTTGGAGAATTTAAAGCTTATACCTTTGATGAATTATTTGAAAAAACAAAGGCATTGCCTTGGGAAAAATATCTACCGGAAGATGCAGAGTTTCCTGTAATCGGCAAGTCAGTAAAATCTAAGCTTTTTAGTATTTCAGATTGCCAATCGATTGTAAAAAAGGCCGTTGTTGAAAGAATGAAAACTCATTATAAAAGGAATTCCTGGTTCGAGGAAACAGGTGGATTATACCGTATTGAAGTGGCTATGTTAAAGGATGTTGCTACGATTACGATTGATACCAGCGGTGATGGACTTCATAAACGCGGCTATAGGGCTGATCAAGGATTGGCTCCGTTAAAGGAAACTACTGCAGCTGCTCTAATCATGCTTACTAATTGGAAGCCTGACCGTCCGTTTATAGACCCTTTTTGTGGTTCTGGAACGATTCCAATTGAAGCTGCTTTAATTGGGCAAAATATTGCTCCTGGATTTAATCGAGAGTTTGTGTCAGAAAGTTGGAATTGGATTCCTTCCAAGGTTTGGGATGATGTTCGAACAGAGGCGGAGGATTTGGCAAATTACGATCAGCCCCTTGATATTACAGGTTCAGATATTGACCATCGTATGGTGAAAATCGCTCAGGAGAATGCTTTTGAAGCAGGGTTTGGTGAATTAATTAATTTCAAACAAATGCAGGTAAAAGATATTTCGACTAAAAAGGAATATGGTGTTATTGTTGGGAACCCACCCTACGGTGAACGACTTGGGGAAAAAAATGCAGTAGAGCAAATGTACAAAGAAATGGGACTAGCTTTTAGCAAGCTTGATACTTGGTCCATTTATATAATGACTTCAAATGAAAACTTTGAACAATTATATGGAAAGCCTGCAACGAAAAAAAGAAAGCTTTTTAATGGGTTTATTCGTACAGACCTATATCAATATTGGGGAAACCGGCCGCCAAGGCAGTCGGAATTGTAGACAATATATTGCAATTCAATGTGTAGCGCTCTTTTCCGAGCGCTGCATTTTATAGAGGGGGATTTTATGCAAAACGGGTTTCCATTTACTGTTTCAAAAACTGAATCATTTTATGACAAACTAGGCGAATGGATTGGTGATTTATTTTATGAGATTCTCCCTGACGCCGGTTTCGAATTAAGAGATGAGCAAATTTATATGGCCTTTCAGCTAGAAAAGGCTTTTAAAGATAAAAAAATAATGTTTGCTGAAGCAGGAGTTGGAACAGGGAAAACGATTGTTTATTTGCTTTATGCAATTATGTATGCACGTTACACAAATCGCCCGGCTATTATCGCCTGTGCAGATGAAACGTTAATTGAACAGTTAGTAAAAAAAGAAGGAGATATCTCAAAACTTGAATCTGTTTTAGGATTAAATATGGATGTCCGGCTTGCAAAATCGAGGGATCAATATTTATGTATAAAAAAGTTGGATCAAGTAAAAGATTTAGACCTTTCCGATGAACTGGGCGATATTTATGAAAAATTACCTGAATTTCTTCATACGGATGGTTCGATGCAGACCTTTGAAAGATATGGTGACCGCAAGGATTATCCGGTCATTTCCGATGAAATTTGGGAAAAGATAAGCTGGGACCCTGTTCAGGATTGTTTTTCCTGCGAAAAACGGCATCGCTGTGGTCTTACATTACACAGAGATTACTACCGTCACGCAAAGGATCTTATCATTTGTTCTCATGACTTTTATATGGAACATGTTTGGACAAAGGAATCAAGGAAAAGAGAAGGGCAGCTGCCGCTTTTACCAGAGTATTCTTCCGTTGTATTTGATGAAGGTCACCTATTAGAATTTGCGGCGCAGAAGGCACTTAGCTATCGCTTTACAGACACTTTGCTTGAGTCGTTGCTGACCAGATTGATGGAAAATGAAGTTCGTGAAAATACACTGTACACGATTGAAGAGGCTCTATTAGAAAATGATGTATTTTTCAACGCAATCGCCCAGTTTTCCCAAGTCTCACTAGGTTCTGAAAAACAAATCATTTCTAAGCATCCAACCTTAATTAAACAGGGAAGAAAGCTGCTTGATACCTTGCAAAAGCTTGAAGAAGAACTCGTGTTTGAAAGTGAATTATTTGTTATAAATGAATATGATTTAAAAATAGTTGAGGAATACCTTGAGCAAATCACTTATTCCCTTTCACTTTTTCTTAAGGAAATGAACGGGATTACATGGTTTGAAGAAAATATGGGTGAACGGACACTTGTGATTATGCCGAAAATGGTGGAAGAGGTATTAAGGGATGAAGTATTCTCACAAAAACTTCCATTTGTTTTTTCTTCCGCAACCTTATCCAATCAAAAATCATTTGACTATATAGCTAATAGTCTTGGGATTCATGATTTTCTATCCTTTTCTGTTTCTTCTCCTTTCAACTATGAGGAATTGATGGAGATTTATCTTCCGAGGTTTGAAAGAGAAAGAATAACAGATAAAGTGGAGTACTTAACAAAGAAAATGATTGAATCAGAAGGTCGTACACTTATTCTCTTGAACAATAAAAATGAACTGGCATTACTTAAGGGAAAATTGGCAGACACTCTCCCATATCCTATATATTTCGAAGGTGATGAAGAAATCAGCACACTTGTATCGAAATTTCAAAATGAGGAAAATTCCATCCTTTGCTCGATCCATCTATGGGAAGGGCTTGATATTCCTGGACGATCCTTAGAGAATGTTATGATTTTTTCACTGCCGTTTCCGCCGAATGACCCCGTCTTCATTGCGAAGAGGGATGGTGTGCAAAAGGCATTTGAAGAAATTGATTTACCTTATATGCTTCTCAGGCTCCGTCAGGGAATTGGAAGGTTAATTAGAAGTGAAAATGACCGGGGAACAGTTCATATTTTGCTTGAAAATGATATAGCATCCAATATTTTAGAAAAAATAAAAGAGATACTGCCTGTAGGGGCTAAAGAAGTGTAAACGAAAAGGGTCACGCTACGTGACCCTTTTAAAATTATCTTCCTAGCAGCCTAAGACCTTCCGGTGTCATTTTTTCCGGGCTCCAGGCTGGTGTCCAAACGAGGTCTACGTCAACATTTCTTGTTTCCTCGATTCCTTCTACACAATAACGAACACCCGTTGTAATACTGTCATGCAGTGGGCATCCTGGTGTTGTTAAGGTCATGGTTATTTTAACATCCCCTTCACCTGAAACATCTAAATCATAAATTAAGCCAAGATCTACAACATTAATATTAAGTTCAGGGTCATAAACATTTTTTAGCTCGTTAAGAATTTTTTCTTTTAAATTCATGATAAACACCTCACTATTTTTTTAGGACGCTAATAATACTGATTGCAATAATAATTAAAACTACGGATAAAATGAATTGTCCAATCGTAAAGAGAAGCGTAATTTTAAAGGTTAATGCAGAAAAAACAATCAAAACTCCGAGAATAAAAAATGAAAATAGCGGCGGAACAAGTTTTTCATTCATCATCTCTTTCAATGTTGGAACCGATTGTTTGCCCATTTCCTTGCTATATTTAAAAGTCCACCAAAGGAATGGAACAATCTTAAATAAATAACCGATAATGCTTAATACAATCCAGAGCATGATATAAGCATAGACGAGAGGTCCAATAACCGAGCTGAAGGAATGAGTCCAGACAAGAATGAATGCAGCTAAATGAATGATATTGCCGAACAGAATCGCGGCTAACGCAAATGAAAATGGTTTATCTAATTTTTTCTTTAATCTTTTTTTGACAATGATTCGTATATGCCAGCTAAAGATGGAAAAGCCCACAAGTAGCAGGAATAGACCAAGCTTTACAAGGAGGCCCCAACCGGTTAAAAATGCGATTAATGTAACAAGGAGACCGGCTGCGTAAAATCCATAAACATATCTAGCCTGGATCATAGGGAAACCATGGGATAAAGAAAACATTGGCACCATTTTATAGGAAAAACCAAAAATCAACAGGGTAAACCATCCTGTAACCCCCATTAACAAATGACTTTTAAAAACAGCTTGATAGGTTCCTGCGCCACTGCCGGTCTTAAGGAAATAAACTAATGTAATACCCATGGAAATAGTCATGAATAAACAAAATAATGCTGTACCAACAAAAGCAGTCAGGATGTTTGGCTTAGTTTGTTTTTTTAAAGTCATCATCATTTGAAATAAGAACATTAATATTCCAATCAGGGTAAGAATTCCAGGAATAATAGCATTTTGGGGTGATGAATAGAGCAAACCGGCAAAGCCAATAATTCCAAAAGCTGTAACAAAAAACTGTAAGAATCCAAATTTTTCATTCCAGATGTTTGTTAAGAAAGCAACTGGTACAAGCTGATACATCGCCCCCATTGCTACCATTAATGCCCAGCCTAAAACTAGTATATGTGCTGCAGACCAGATGGCAGGGATCCGAAAACTGCCTCCTATAAGTAAATCTCCATTAAATAAAAGGACGATTTGTGATAATACTAAGGCAATTAAACTAAAGAAAATAAACGAAAAGGGAAGCTTAACATTGGTCTCACTCCCCATATTTTGTGGAAGCATCATTAACACCTTCTTATCGGAAGATTTCAATTTTAAAACTTCCGTCGTCTTGTTGTTCAGTTCTTTGATTGTATCCAAGTTCCTCTAATTGCTCATATAGAAACATTGGTCTGCGGTCATTAATGATCGTCAAAACTTCATGATCAGGCAGTGTCTCTAATGCAGCGAGTGTTCGCATCATTGGTTGTGGCGGTTCTAAACCGCGGTTGTCTAAAATCATTTTATATCACCCTTCATTCGTATTACTTTGAATTCTTTATAAATGTTACCTTCCAGTGATCTTCGGCAATTTCTACTGCCTCATGGCTAAAGCCTTTTGTTTTTAATACCGCGAATAATGGGACTGGTTTAAAGGTTGCATGAAGAATGAAAATATCATTTTCCTTTAAATCCTTAATAGCCCCCATAATTTTTTGAAAGGGCTCCAGTTTATTTTTTAAATCCTCACGTACATCAAGTTCAACAATTCTTTGTTCCATCATGAAACAACTCCTCTTCATTATATATAGTAGAAACTCACGAAAGCCTGTAATTAATAGAATAGTTCCTGTTTAAGTGATTCTCGGTCAATGAAATAATAACCGTCATCATCAAGAAAAATGAATTCTTTCTTTTTTAATTGATTGATGGTTCTGCTGACGGTTTCTCTGGAGGTTCCAATCATATTGGCAAGCTCGCGGTTGGTAAATTGCGTTGTCAGCTTAAATTGGTCATCAATTTTTTCACCATTTGATTTACAGAGCCTAATTAATAGTAAAACAATTTGTTCATAAGTATTATGAAGTATTTGCTCTTCCAGTCGATTTTGCAGGTCAACTATCTTCTCTCCAAGAACTTTAAATAATTTAATACAAAGCTCAGGATAAGATATTAAAATCTCCTCGAATTTATCAATAGGGATGACAATTAGGTTAGAATCCTCCATAATCTCTGCGTGTGCCGGGAAAGTGCCCTTTCGAAAGAAGCCTGCGTGTGGAAACATTTCTCCTGGTTCGAGAACAGAGACGATTTGTTCCTTTCCGGAAAAATCCGTTTTATAAATTTTTACTTTTCCGCTGTGGATAAAGAATACCCGGTCCATCGGATCATCCTGCATAAATACATACATTTTATGCTTATAGAAACGAGCCTGGGCAATCTCAACAAAAGGTGCCAGCTCAGCGGCCGTCAGCTCTTTAAAAATTGGGACAGCAGAAAGCCTCTTTATAATGTCTTCTTGTTTCAATTAACATCACCTTCGTATTAGTAATTCGATATAGCCCCATTTTAACAGTGGTTTCACAACAATTATGTGACCTCCGTCATAGGTAAGTGAAATTTTATTGAAAATAATTCTCAATGTGACAACTTTGTGAAAACAACACACGAATGGGAGAAATAACACCATGTGTGTGATTTCCTTCACACTATGATTTTTTCATAACTATTACAATTCGATATGTAATTGAAACAAGAGAGGATGAGAGAAAGTGGAAATACAGCGGGGAACGCCTACAAAGGTAAAAACTAATAAAAACGGAATGTTAAAATCCGTTTTAATTACAGTTATTTTAGTAAGTTTTACTGTATTACTTTGTGGTGGGTACTGGATTTTTAAAGAGCAAGCACCAAGACCATTGGAGGTTACCAATCAAAAGGGTGATGTTCTCTTTACTAAGGCTACAATCATGGGTGGTCAGGCAGTTTGGCAAAAATATGGTTTGATGGATTACGGTACAGTATTAGGGCACGGATCATATATGGGTCCAGACTATACAGCTGAATCTTTAAAGATTTATACAGAAGGAATGCAGGACTTTAAAGCAAATGAACAGTATGGTAAAAAGTTTTCCAATCTAAGTGTAGATGAAAAATCTTCGATAAAAAATGCTGTAATAAAAGAAATGCGTAAAAATCGTTATGATAGCAGTAAAGAATCATTAAAATTAACAGATGCACAAGCTTTTGGACTTGAAAGAGTAAGAGCTTACTATAAGAATATTTTCACAAAAGGCGATCACTGGGGATTAAAAGCAAATCTAATTAAAGATAGTGATATGCCGAAAAATGACCGTGCCTATGTTGCAAAAGGCGATCAAATTAAGCAGATTTCTGATTTCTTCTTCTGGACAGCATGGCTTTCAAGTACGGTTCGTCCTGGGGATAAAATTACTTATACTAATAACTGGCCATATTATGAAGATGCCGGTAACCATTTATCTTTCTCGGCTGTTTGGTGGAGCGGCGCAAGTGTAACAATCTTTGTCTTGATGGTCGGAATTATCCTATTTGTTTTCTATCGTTATCAATTCAGTATGCAAGAGGCATATAAGGAAGGGAATTTCCCTAAAATTGATTTGCGAAAAATACCGGTAACAAACTCACAAGTAAAATCAGGAAAGTACTTTGTTATTGTTTCAATTCTTTTCTTTGTACAATGTATGTTTGGGGCATTGCTAGCCCACTATTATATCGAACCAGACAGTTTCTTCGGTATAAAATGGATTCATGATATCCTGCCATTTAATATTTCTAAAGGATATCACTTACAATTGGCGATCTTCTGGATTGCAACTGCATGGTTAGGTATGGGCATTTACGTAGCGCCACTTGTGGGTGGATACGAGCCTAAAAAACAAGGTCTTTTGGTAGACATTCTTTTCTGGGCATTAGTTGTTCTTGTTGGCGGAAGTATGGTCGGAGAATGGCTTGGTGCAAACGGATACTTAGGTAATGAGTGGTTCTTATTAGGTCATGCAGGCTGGGAGTATATTGAATTAGGTCGTTTGTGGCAGCTAATCCTCATTGTCGGTATGTTAATTTGGTTATTTATTGTTTATCGAGGAATTAAAGCAGGTCTTAAAAAAGAAACGGACAAAGGCGGTTTAATCCACCTATTATTCTACTCCGCGATTGCGGTACCAGCATTCTATATCTTTGCACTATTTATTAATCCGGATACAAGCTTTACCTTTGCTGATTACTGGCGCTGGTGGATTATCCATTTATGGGTTGAGGCAATTTTTGAAGTATTTGCAGTAGTTGTCATTGGTTTCCTATTAGTTCAAGTAGGATTAGTAACGAAAAAATCAACAGTCAGACAGCTATATTTCCAATTAATCTTACTCTTAGGTAGTGGTGTAATTGGAATTGGCCACCATTACTATTATAATGGTTCGGCAGAAGTTTGGCTTGCACTTGGTGCTGTATTCTCAGCATTGGAAGTTATTCCATTAACTTTGTTAATTCTTGAAGCATATGAACAATATAAAATGATGCGTTCCGGCGGCGTTGACTTCCCGTACAAAGCTTCCTTCTGGTTCTTAATCTCTGTTGCGATTTGGAACTTGGTGGGTGCAGGTGTTCTTGGGTTCTTAATCAACCTGCCAGCAGTCAGCTATTTCGAACACGGTCAGTTCTTAACACCTACTCACGGCCATGCTTCGATGATGGGCGTTTACGGAATGTTTGCAATTGCATTACTTCTATATTCTTTAAGAAATATCGTCAAACCAGAAGTATGGAAAGATAAGTGGCTAAAAGTCAGCTGTATCCTTTTAAATATTGGATTGGCAGGAATGGTCTTCTTCTCCTTACTTCCAGTAGGTTTCATTCAAATCAAGAAAGCATTCTATCATGGATATGCAGCAAGCCGTTCATCTTCCTTCTTAAAAGATGAACTAGTTAAAACACTTTTAACCTGGCGTGCTGTCCCAGATACAATCTTCTTAATCGGTGTGGTTATTCTGATGGTATTCTGTGTGAAGTGTCTATTCAATCTGCGCAAGCCTACACACAAGGAAGAAGAAAAACTTCCAGTTAAAGATTTAACACTTGATGAAGAGTAATAAGGAAGAGAAAGGTTCGCAAAGCTTAGTCTTGCGGATCTTTTTCTTTTTTTACTTCCGATTCATAGCAGTCATAACAATAAATCTCTTTATCTTTTGTATGGATTCCGTTAAAAAAACCATCTAAGCAATAGATTTCCTTATTACAGCACTTACAAGTTCCAACTAATTCCCTCATTCTAAGTTCCTCCTAATAAATTTTTTTATTTTGTAAAATATCATGTTTAGGGTGTGATACCTCTCACTAGGTTGTTAAAAAATATTTCTTATAATAAAAGAGAAGTTAACAAATTAATAGGAGTGAAAATGATGCAAACTTTTGCTAAAGTCATCCATGTTCCTGATTATCCACCACGTGAAAAACATCCAACGATTTTAAATGGATTTGATGAATTAAAATCAGGAGAATTTATGCAAATTGTGAATGACCATGACCCAAGACCGCTTCAATATCAATTTATGATGGAGAGAACCGACCAATTTACTTGGGAATACCTTGAAGAAGGTCCCGATACTTGGAGAGTCGCGATCGGTAAAAAATAATTTTTTGTGCCAAGGGGGTTCAGCCCCATAAAGCATACCCTCTTTAAACATTTTACTTGACTAATATTTATTTTCCATGAAACATCTCTAACTCCCTATAGATTTATTTTACAACAGAATTTTATTTCTGTTGTTTTTTTTTCCCATTTTGAAAGGGCAAAAAAACTTTTTTTCAGAAAAATATGATAAAATTTATTCATTGTTAAGAGGGGGGTTCTAAATGAGCGTTCAGACAGCGAGACTGGAAAAAGAATTTTTAGAATATGTGAAAAAAATAGCTGCTTATAATGAGGCTCTTGGCTTAATTTATTGGGATTTGCGTACGGGAGCTCCGAAGCAGGCTGTAGAGCAAAGGTCAGAAGTGATTGGGATGCTTTCCTCAGAAGTGTTTAAAATGTCAATATCGGAGGAAATGGCTGCGTATATAGCAAATTTATCGAGGATCAAAATATCCGACTCAACCAAAAAAATTCTCGAGGAATGCAAAAAAGAATATGAGCGAAATAAGAAAATTCCTGCAGAAGAATATAAAGAGTATGTCATTCTTCAATCAAAGGCAGAAAGTGTTTGGGAAGAAGCGAGGGAAAATGCTGATTTCGCCATGTTTAGCCCTTACTTGGAAAAGATCGTCTCAATGACAAAGAAGTTTGTAGGGTATTGGGGAACAAAACAGAAGGTCTATGATCAACTGTTAGATTTATATGAGCCTGGGGTTACTGTGGAAGTGTTAGACAGGGTATTTGGCGAGCTTCGCAGTAAAATTATCCCATTGGTCAAACAAGTATCGGAAACCTCAAATAAGCCGCAAACAGATTTTCTCTTTAACCATTTTAATAAAGAAAACCAGCGTCTGTTTAGTTTAGAGGTTTTAAAAAAAATGGGCTACAACTTTGAGGCAGGGAGATTAGATGAAACCATCCATCCATTTGCAATAGGATTAAATCCCGGTGATGTACGTGTGACAACCAGGTATGATGAATTCGATTTCCGTACCGCTGTTTTCGGAACGATTCATGAAGGCGGTCATGCATTATATGAACAAAATATTTCCAAAAAGTTAATTGGAACATCTTTATGTTCAGGTACTTCAATGGGAATTCACGAATCACAATCTCTTTTTTATGAAAATATCGTCGGAAGAAGTTTACCATTCTGGAAGTATCAATACGAGCTGTTAAAGAAATATGCTGATGGTCAGTTTGATGATGTCTCAATTGAGGATTTCTATCGTGCTATTAATGAATCCAAACCTTCCTTTATTCGAATCGAGGCGGATGAATTGACCTACCCGTTACATATCATTATCCGCTATGAAATAGAAAAAAAATTATTTAATGATGAAATAAAGGTTAGTGACTTGCCAACAGTATGGAACGATTTATATGAAGAGTTTTTAGGAATCAGGCCGGAAAATGATGCAGAGGGAGTCCTGCAAGATGTTCATTGGGCTGGGGGAAGTTTTGGCTATTTTCCTTCCTATGCATTAGGGTATATGTATGCTGCACAATTTAAAAATAAAATGCTCGAAGACCTTCCAACCTTCGATCAACTTCTTGAAAAAGGAGAGTTATTGCCTGTACAAGAGTGGCTGACAAAGAATATTCATCAATATGGTAAATTGAAGAAGCCGCTTGAAATCCTGAAAGATGTGACCGGTGAAGGCCTTAATCCATCCTATTTAATTGATTATCTCTATCAAAAATACGGAGAAGTGTATCAGTTATCATGAAGAAAATCCTTCCGATTTTATTAGTAGCGATCAGTGCGGCACTTTGGGGAATTATTGCTATTTTTGTAAGAGGATTAGATGCCTTCGGTTTTACTTCAATGGAAATTGTGACAATCAGGGTTGTAACTGCAGCGGTTTTGTTAGGAATCACTGGTTTAGTAAAATATCCCGCGCAAATGAAAATTAAATGGAAGGACGCTTGGTTATTTGTAGGGACAGGTGTCTGCAGTATCGTGCTCTTTAATTGGTGTTATTTTTCATCTATTCAACAAATGAATCTTTCTCTGGCGGTTATCTTATTGTATACAGCCCCGGCATTTGTCACGGTTCTTTCCTGGTTAATTCTTAAGGAAAAACTGAATGCTGCTAAACTTGTTTCAGTAGCAGGGACGATTTTGGGGTGTGTATTGGTTGCAGGAAGTAACCTTAATGAAACAACATCTATTAGTGCGGCAGGATTACTAACAGGACTGGGCGCAGGTTTCGGCTATGCTTTATACACCATATTTGGAAAATTTGCGTTAAATAAATATACACCGTTCACTGTTACTCTATATACCTTTATTGTCGCGTCTATTGCGCTAGTTCCGGTTACGGGCCTTTGGAATAAGGGAAGCATTCTTTTCAGTGGAGAGGTTATTTTTTATGGACTAGGGTTAGGATTATTTCCTACCGTGGTGGCGTATTTATTGTATACAAAAGGGTTGGAAAAAATAGATAGCAGCAAAGCATCCATTATTGCAACTGTAGAGCCGGTTGTGGCAACCTTATTAGGCGTTTTTCTTTATAAAGAAGGCTTTGCGTTCATTCAATTTATTGGTTCTTTCTTTATCCTTTTATCTGTATTACTGGTGAACCTGCCAAAAAACCCGCTCGTTAAAACGCAAAATGAAAAGGCTTCAATCACATAGATTGAAGCCTTAAAGCTTACCAGGTTTTATATCCTTTCGATCCCGGTGGTGCGTTCTGTATGATATCGATAAATGGAATTGTGTAAGCGAAAAGAATGAGAACTGCAAGCATTCCAAGCCACAATTTCCAGTTTTCGAATACCATTGGTGCTTTTTCTTCAAGATTTTCTGCTTCACCAACAGGGAATTCTTCTTCTCCTTTTGGGGCAAAGAATGCAAGATTAATGAAAATGATTAATACTAAGATGATTCCTAAGAAAAGAATGGTTCCACCAACAGCTTGGGCAATTTGATATGGGATCCATTCAGCTGCCTGCTTGGCACCATTGTAGGTTGAAAACGCTGAACGTCTTGGACCGCCAAGAAGACCTTGTATATGCATAGCACCTGACATAAAGACCATTCCAATAAACCAAACCCAGCCTTGGATAATCGCTAATTTGTTCATGGCCTTGGTTAATTTACGGCCGGTTAAGTGCGGAACAAGCCAGTAAGAAATTCCAAAGAACGTTAACACTACTGATGTGGCCGCAGTTAAATGGAAGTGTCCTGTAACCCAGATGGTATTATGAACTACTTGGTCCATTTGGTTAGATGCATTAATAATACCACCCGCACCGGCTGGAATAAACGAAGCCATTCCGATAAAAGGTACGGTGAACCGTGCATCATTCCAAGGAAGAACCCGGAACCAGCCGAAAAGGCCAGTAGCGCCTTTAGAACGCCCATATCTTTCAAAAGTTGCGAATAAAGAAAAGGCGGTCATTAATGAAGGAATAACAACCATAAAGGTTAAAACAACTTGAATAAATTTCCACGCTGGATCAATTCCCGGCTCTGTTAATTGGTGGTGAAAGCCAACAGGAATGGAGAAGAGTAGGAATAAAATAAACGATAACCTTGCTAAAGAATCTGAGAAAATTTTGCCGCCAATAATTTTTGGAATAATTGCATACCAGCACATGTAAGCAGGAAGCAGCCAGAAATAAACAAGCGGGTGGCCAAAATACCAGAATAATGTACGGCTTACGAGAACATCTACCGTATCAACTAATCCTAAAGACCAAGGTAGTAATTGGAACAATACTGTCGCAGCAACACCCAGTGTAGCGACAATCCACATAACTGTATTAATGACTGCCATAAAGCTTAACAGCGGGCTTGGTTTACCTGGATTGTTTTTCCGCCATTTTGCATAGGTCATAATTTGCGCTGCACCATCAATCCAACTTCCGACCACAACGAAAGTCATCCCAAGATAGAAGATCCAATGTGCTTGCAGTGGTGCGTAAAATGTATAAAGTACTGATGCTTTATTTAATAGGACCATTGTTGCAGCCATCGCAGTACCAATGGTCATTACCCAAAAACCAATCCACCCGGTGCGTCTTGCTGCAGGTGAGTGTGTACCAGCTGTACGGCTGACAGCTGCATATTGAAAGCCCATGATAAAAAAGGTTGTTAATACAAGGCCCATCATGACACCATGAACGGTTAAAAGTTGGTAGTATCCAATCCCAGCAGGCAACTCGAATTTTCCAGAACGGACAAGTGTCTGCAGAAGGCCCATTAGTCCGCCAAGAGCAAGTGCTGTGAAAGCCACATAAAAATGGGCCATTGAAAGCTTCGCATCCCTAGGGTCTACTTTTATATTTGCTGAAACGCTAGCCATTATTTTACCACCTCAATCTTCGAACTCATTAAATGGTGCCCGGCACCGCAATATTCATTACAAACAATCAAATATTCGCCTTCTTTGTCAAATGTTGTTGTGTATTCGCTGACATATCCAGGTTCAAGCATCATATTAATATTGGTTCCGGCAACTTCAAAGCCATGGACAACATCTTTGGTAGTAGCAATTACTCTTACTTTTGCCCCAAGCGGTACTTTTACTTCTGTCGGGTTATAAGAAAAAGTGGATGCGACATAAACAAGCTCGTAGTCCCACTCTTTCCCTTCAACCTTATGAAGTCCTGGTTTATCAAATGGTTTTGTTTGATCCACTTTATCCGGGTTAATGGTAGTTAAGCAGCTAGGCGGCTTGTTTCCGAGATAGAATGCACTTACACCGATCGTGGACAAGAAAACAATCAGTGTTGCTACTCCGAAGATAAGCCAAATTTTTTCAAATTTATGCATATGCATAAGATTTTTCCCCCCTTATATCTTTAAAATCTCTCTACAAATAGATAATAGACGCTTACCCATGTGACTACGATAAAGAGTCCTAAAAAGAAAACGGACGCTAATGTACCTTTTAGTGAGGAACTGTCCTCTATTTCTGTTTTTTGATTTGTTTTCACTTCCGCCTTTGCCATCCCTTACACTCCCTTCGAATAATTGGAAAATAATAAGTTCACTTTCATAATACAAAACAATTTAGAAAGAAAAAGATAAAATTTGTAAATTCACAAATTGTTCATTCCTTAGTTAAGTAACATGTTAATGTTAAAAAGTTGATGTAACAGTGAGGAAAGTCACAATGGAGGAGGTGGAATTGTGAAAAAACTGTGAATTCTCACACGTCCCCTGTGATGCAGCTAACTGATTAACGAGTAAGATCGTTGTATGAAAGTGCGGAAATGAAATATTGTCACACTCTAAGATTTTGAAAATAAAATGAAAATATAGTGCTTATAATCTCAAAAAGTGAGTGTGTTCCTTAGTGGAGAAATATTATTGTGAATTATGCCGTCTTTTGTATAACAAGCAGGAATACTGTAAAATATGCGGATCCCTGGCAACCAATAAAATTAAGATTGATGTTCAAAAACAGCCTGATAAACCATAAATCGAATACCTAATTGGAAAAGATTATATAATGAACAAATGCCTCGTTTCGCGTTATAATTTAATTGCACAACAACAACCTTCAAAACGATTGGCTTCCCAGCATAAGGGGAGCTTTTTTTTGTGAAAATATTTAGTTTGTACATAAAAGAATAATCCATCGGCATTTGGTAAAAATAACCTCATTGAATTGGAGGAGATGAAGATGCCGACGATAATTTCAGTTGCGGAAGCACTTCCGCCATATGAAATAAAACAGGATCAAGCCGAAGAATTTGCCCGGAAGCTTTTTTCTGATTCGTTTAAAGATATAGAACGATTATTAAAGGCGTTTTCGAACGGACAAATTGAAAAAAGAAATTTTGTTAAAGACATCAATTGGTTTAAGGAAGAGCATACCTTTGAAGAAAAAAATCAGGCATATATTGAAAACGCCGTTAAATTTGGTTCGCAAGCGATTAAGGAATGTTTATCAAGCCAATTGTTTTTGACAAAACCGATTCCCTATCAAGAAATTGATGCCATTTTTTTTATTTCCACCACTGGCTTTGCAACTCCTAGTATTGAAGCAAGAATTATGAACCAACTTCCATTTTCACAGCATGCGAAGAGAATACCCATTTGGGGGCTCGGCTGTGCAGGGGGAGCTGCCGGTCTCTCTAGAGCTTATGAATACTGTTTAGCATTTCCAAAGGCAAAGGTCCTTGTCCTGGCTGTTGAACTTTGCAGTTTAACCTTTCAGAAAAACGACCTCTCAAAAAGTAATCTGATCGGAACTACTCTATTTGCAGACGGGATTGCTTGTGCACTCATTTGCGGGGATGACGTCAATATTGAAGACCTTCGTTCACGTAAAACCTCGCCTGCTATCATCGCAACTCAATCAACTCTGATGCCGGAATCCTTGGATGTAATGGGCTGGGATATAAAAAACCAAGGATTATTTGTCGTTTTTTCCCGTGATATCCCCAAAATAATTGAAAGTTGGCTAAAGCCGAATGTGAATGATTTTCTTGAACAATTCGGAATGAAACTAAGTCAATTTGGTTATTTTATTGCCCACCCAGGCGGAAAAAAAGTTTTAGATGCGTATGTTTCTGCTTTGGGCATTTTACCGTCCATGACCCATATTTCCTTCGAGATTTTGAAGGATTACGGAAACATGTCATCGGCAACCATTTTGTATGTCCTGAAAAGGTTTATGGAGCTGGAAACAAAAAAAGGAGAGAATGGCCTGTGTACGGCACTGGGTCCAGGCTTTAGTTCAGAGTTATTATTATTGAGGTGGCAATAAAATGGTGGATTTTTATCCTTTCCTTATCTTTTGGTGTCTCCTTATTGTTCAGCGTGTCGTTGAATTATTGATTGCCAGAAAAAATGAGAAATGGATGATTGGGCAGGGAGCAATAGAGTATGGGCAGGAGCATTACCGCTTAATGGTTTGGATGCACCTACTTTTTTTTCTCATATTTTTCAGTGAAAAGATCCTCCTTAATCGGGAAATGTCTTTTGCCTGGCACTGGTTACTTTTTGTTTTCATTTTTGCTCAGTTGGTGAGAGTATGGGCGTTATTTTCATTGGGGAAGTATTGGAATACAAAAATTATTGTCCTACCAAATGCGAATGTGATTAGGAAAGGGCCTTACCGGTGGATCAAGCACCCAAATTATCTGGTTGTATCTTTAGAATTGCTTGTCATTCCGCTGTTATTTAATGCTTATTTTACAGCGGCTATATTCACGATTTTAAATATCGTTATGCTGTCGATTCGAATTCCAATCGAGGAACGAGCGCTAAAAAGTCATACGCGGTATGAAGGAGCCTTCGAAAGTTGTAATCGTTTTCTTCCTAAATTGTTAAATAAATGTGACAAATAAAAAAGGTTATTGAAAATCATTATCACCTGTGCTAAAATCTAATCAACGATGAAAATCATTCTCAACAAGTACGGAGAAGGAAGGTGTTATGATGACTTTTGCTTTTGTGGGCGGTACAGTTATTATTTATGCATTTGTCATGAAGCACGTTTTAAAAAATGTAACACATTAATTAACACCTTTAAAAGCCAAGGAGAAATCCTTGGTCAAATTGTCGAGAAAGGTTATTTTTCTCGGCAATTTTTTATTTTGTCTCAATCTAAAATACCGATGTTTATTTAAAGATTGTCCATGCTAATGGGCCTGTTGATTTCCGCGGGCGTGCCTGGAGCGGAGATCAACAGACCTATTGAACAACTTAACCTTTTTATAATAAATTAACGAGGTGAATGGGTAATAGAAAATGATGAAATAAAAGGATATCGAAAGTTTTTCTGACAGCCTAAAGCCGATGCGAACTCTTTGGCTTTTTACTTTTTTCTAAGGTAATCGATTGTCAAGATAGGAAAAGTGTGAATAATCGTATAGAATAAAACTATTACTATGTAGTTAAGGGGATTAGGATTCATGGTTCAAACAACCAAACAACAGGAAACTGCTCAATCATTAAGAAATAAATTAATTGGAATTTATGATTATTTGCTAAACGAAAAAGACGCTGAAAATGCCGGAAAGCTAAAGGAATTAGCTAAGAAAATGGAACATCAGGAATTTGTTGTCGCATTTTGCGGCCATTTTTCAGCAGGTAAGTCGACGATGATTAATAAGGTAATCGGAGAGAATTTACTGCCATCTAGTCCGATTCCAACCAGTGCCAATCTTGTAAAAGTGAAAACAGGCGAAGAATACGCAAAGGTTTTTTTCAAAAATGAGAAACCACGGATTTACTTAGCACCATATGATTATGATTTGGTGAAAAATTATTGCAAAGATGGAGATCAAATCGAGGAAATCGAAATCAGCCACAGCGAATCGAATTTGCCGGCAAATACGGTGATTATGGATACACCGGGAATTGACTCTGCCGATGATGCCCATCGAATCGCAACGGAATCCGCACTGCATTTAGCTGACTTGATTTTTTATGTAATGGACTACAATCATGTTCAAGCTGAACTAAATTTCTTATTCACCAAAGAGCTGGCAGAGGCAGGGAAAGAAGTATATCTAGTTATCAATCAAATTGATAAACATAATGATGATGAACTTAGCTTTGCTGACTTCCAGAAAAGTGTTATTGATTCTTTTGCAACCTGGGGAGTACGTCCGAAACGGATTTTTTATACATCATTAAAAAACCAAAGTCACCGCTTCAATGAATTTGCCGAATTAAAACAATTTATTGCGAAAAAATTAGCTGCGAAAGATGAAGCATTGCTTCCATCTATTTTTCATTCTTTAAGAAAAATTGCCCAAGACCATTTGAACCAAGCTAAAAAAGGGGAGGAAGAAAAACTTTCATCCATTTTAGAAAAATTCAATGAGTTATCGGAAGCTGAAAGAGAGGAACTGCTTGAGCTTCATCAGCTGTTACAATCGAAAATGGGCAGTGCGGCAGGTAGTCTAGAACAATCGGAAAAGAAATTTGATGAAGATTTAACTGAAATAATTAAGAATGCTTATCTAATGCCATTTCAAACAAGATCTTTGGCAGAGGCCTATTTAGAATCAAGCCAATCTGAATTTAAAGTTGGATTCTTGTTTTCAAAACAAAAAACACAGGAGGAACGAGAGTCGAGACTTGAGCGTTTTTACCAGGACATGCTGGAAAAATCAAAAGAACAGCTTGAGTGGCACCTCCGTGAATTTTTATTGAAATTTCTTAAAGAACACGAAATTGATCAACCCGATTTAACCGCTTCTGCTCAGGCTCTGAAGATCGATTTTCCTGTCGATTTGTTAAAATCTTCAGTTAAGCCTGGTGCGCGTTTATCAGGTGAATATGTCTTAAATTACACAGAAGAGGTAGCCTCTAAAATTAAAAAATTAGCGAGAGACCGTGTAGAAGAATTAAAAGCTGAATTTTTGCATGCTTTATTGGAAAGAAACGACAAAGTGAAACATCAGTATCTACAGGAATACAATCGCATTGAGCCGTATGTCCAGGCAATTGAAGAAATCGGGAAATATCAACAGGAATTAAGATTAAAAGCCAAAAAAGTCGATGAAATCATTACCCTTTCGGATCAAGCGAGATTGGACACATTCCATTTATTTGATCATGAGGATGAAGAATATGAAGTGGTTCAAAGTGGTGTGACGAAAATTAAACTGGCAGAAAGTGAAAGCAAAGTTATAGAAAACAAGCAATTAAATACTGTACCTGAGGCGCCAAAAGAATCTCTACAAGAAACAAACCAGCTAAAGAAAATGGTGGAGAGACTTCGGAAAAATTCCAGCCTTATTCATGATCTTCCAGGTTTTAAAAAGCTTGCAAGGGAATTGGAAGAAAAGGCGTCGCGCTTGGAGAACAAGGGATTCACGGTTGCCTTATTTGGTGCCTTCAGTGCGGGGAAATCCTCTTTTGCCAATGCTCTAATGGGGGAAAAGGTTCTTCCTGTTTCACCAAACCCAACCACTGCGGCCATTAATAAAATAAAGCCTGTGTCTGAATCAAATCCGCATGGAATGGTTCTTGTGAAATTTAAAGAACCTGAAGCAATGCTTGAAGATGTAAATCGTTCCTTAAAGGTATTTGATTTACAGATTGGAAATTTAGCAGAGGCCTGTGGAGAAATTGATAAAGTTCTTCTACAAAATAAGCAAGACGGAGTAATGGAGAAAACCCATTTTGCTTTTTTGCAAGCCTTTAAGAAAGGGTATGATTCATTCAATAGTCTCCTAGGCACAGTCTTAGAAACGGATTTAAGCGAATTTACCGACTTTGTCGCAAAAGAGGAGAAATCCTGTTATGTTGAATGGATTGAATTGTTCTATGATTGTGAGCTAACCAGAAAGGGAATTACCCTTGTGGATACTCCTGGAGCAGATTCTATCAATGCACGGCATACCGGGGTTGCCTTTGATTATATTAAAAACTCCGATGCGATTCTTTTTGTAACGTATTATAATCACGCTTTTTCAAAGGCAGACCGTGAATTTTTAATTCAATTGGGCCGGGTAAAGGACTCGTTCCAGCTTGATAAAATGTTCTTTATCATTAATGCTATTGACTTGGCCGAGAATGAGGAAGAGAAAAATACAGTAGTAGAATATGTACAAGATCAACTTGGAAAATATGGGATCAGAAATCCGCATCTTCATCCGTTATCTAGTCTATTAGCGATTAAGGAAAAACAAGAACCTTCTGCTACTCCTGCTTCCAATATGGTTGATTTTGAAAGGTCATTCTATCAATTTATTTCCAATGACCTTACACAAATGGCAATTGCTTCAGCTGAAAACGAACTTAGCCGTGTTCATGAATTGGTTCACAAGCTGATTCAAAGCGCAAAAGAGGATCAATCCGTAAAAGAACAGAAGCGTTCAGCAATTGAAAATCAAAAGACGAGAATCAAAGAATTACTTAACAGGCAATCCGTTGAGGGTTTGCAAAATCGTATGCGCCAAGAAGCAGAGGAATTAATCTATTATATAAAGCAGCGGGTATTTCTTCGTTTTAGTGATTTCTTTAAAGAAGCCTTTAATCCTTCCACATTACGGGATGATGGCCGTAATTTGAAAAAAGCATTGCAGGCAGCCCTCGATGAATTCCTTGATAGCTTAGGGTTTGATTTTGCTCAGGAAATGAGAGCAACCACGGTGCGCTTAGACCGTTTTGCTGAAAAGATTATGGCTGATTTTGAGATCAGTTTTGTGAGAAGCTTGATTGATCTAAATGAAGACCTGTCATTCTCCAGGTTTGAATTAGAGCAGGGAATTGAACTGGAATTTCAAAATGCCTTTAAAGACATGAATAAACAAAGCTTTGTTAAGGCAATGTCTTATTTTAAAAATCCAAGATCATTCTTTGAAAAAGACGACAAAAAATTAATGTTGGATGAGTTAATGATTGTATTAACTATACCTGCAGACGAATATTTAAACGATGAATTAACCCGTATTAATCATCATTATGCAAATGTATTAATGGCTGAATTTAACAAGCTGTTAGGCCATATAGAAGAGCAATCAAATGAATTTTATTTGAGCCTTCTTTCTGCATTAGAAGGCGGAGTCTCGCTTGAAGTGTTAATGGATGTACAGCAAAAGCTTGGTGAATAATAATTTATTTAAGGGGAGAGATTATTTTGAACTTTGGTAAGGACAAGGAATGGTTGCTAGAAAATTTATACAATTCAGATGTTCGCATTATTGATTGCCGGTTTTCTTTAGCGGAACCTGATAAAGGCAGTCTTGATTATCAGATCAATCATCTCCCCGGGGCTGTTTATTTTCATCTTGAAAAAGACTTATCAAGTCCTGTTTCTCATCATGGCGGACGGCATCCAATGCCGGAAATTTCCGAATTCGTCGGTAAACTGGAAAAAGCGGGAATTAATCAAAACACGATTGTTGTCGCTTACGACCAGGGAGAAGGTGCATTTGCTGCCCGCTTTTGGTGGATGCTGCAATACCTCGGACATGAAAATGTATATGTTCTTGAAGGCGGGTTTAAAGGATGGCTGGAGACCAACTACCCTCTCACAGCCGAAGTCCCTTCATTTGCCAAAGGAACTTTCATCCCATCCATTAAGTCTGAATGGCTGGCTTCAGTGGAAGAGGTAAAAACTGTAGTCCAAAATCGGCCTGACAATATCATTTTAATTGATTCGCGAGAAGAGAAAAGATATTTAGGAATTGAAGAACCAATTGACAAAAAAGCTGGACATATTCCGGGTGCCGTAAACAAACCGTGGTTTGAGGGGCTAAATAGCGGCTTTTATAAGTCAGAGGTTGAACAAAAACAGCGATTTTTAGATATTGATCCTAATAATGAGATAATCGTTTACTGTGGTTCAGGTGTAACGGCAGTTCCTAATTTTATTGCTTTAAAGAAAGCCGGTTTTCCACGTGTTAAGCTGTACTTAGGAAGTTTTAGCGATTGGATCTCCTATGAAGAGAACGAAATTGAGTAAAATTTAGGGCCGAACTATGTTATAATGGATTTTGTGTTGTTTTTATGACCCTAAATTTTAAGGAGGTTCTAGTTTGGAAAATCAAAAGCCTTCACTTATGCTCGTTGATGGTATGGCTCTGTTATTCCGTGCTTTTTATGCTACGGCTGTAACCGGTCAGTTCATGATAAATTCAAAAGGGATTCCAACAAATGGAATTCATGGTTTCATCAAGCATTTATTTACAGCAGTTTCTTCCTTTAAACCTAGCCATGTAGCGGTTTGTTGGGATATGGG
Organism: Neobacillus cucumis; assembly: GCF_016107705.1. Next base: position 338,005 of record NZ_JAEHGC010000001.1, on the reverse strand, counting down.
AAGCAAAACATTTCGTACAGAACTATTTGAAAATTATAAGGGCAATCGTGGGGAAGCACCGGTGGAATTAATTCCTCAGTTTGATTTAGTAAAAGAAGTAGTTGAATCATTTGATATCCCTAATATTGGAATGGTGGGCTTTGAGGCAGATGATTGTATTGGTACCATTGCTAGACAATTAAGTGGACATGCAAATGTTTCCATTTTAACGGGGGATCAAGATATCCTTCAGTTGTTAGATGATAATATTTCGGTTATTTTGTTGAAAAAAGGCTATGGCAACTACCTTATTCATACACCTGAAACTTTCTTTGAGGAGAAAGGTATAACACCTCGTCAAATGATTGATTTAAAAGCGTTAATGGGAGATCCTAGTGATAATTATCCGGGAGTAAAAGGGATCGGCGAAAAAACGGCCCTCAAGCTTTTAAAAGAATACAATCATGTTGAAGGAATTATATCGAACCTTGATGGGCTTTCAAAATCAATTAAGACCAAAATTGAGCAAGATTTAGAGATGCTGCATTTATCAAGACGATTAGCAGAAATTAAATGTGATGTTCCAGTCAACATTGCACTTGAAGATGCTGGTCTTAAGATTGTAAAGGAAAAGGCATTGAATAAATTAACCGAGCTTGAGCTTCGCGGTGTGCAGCGTTTGCTGCCGATTGACGAGGCAATTGTTTCTTAGGAAGGATGAGGCTGAGTAAATCAGCCTCATTTTTTATATTTTGGTGTTAGACTTTTTTGCTGCATTTTCTAACTTGCTCTTTGGTTCCTCAGCAAATTCAGCATCTTGCCCATATCCTTGCGGTGTTACCCCTGGAGCCTTTGTTCCACGGTCGGAATTTTTATTTTTACTCAAAACGATCACCTCCTGTTTTGTTAGTATTTCCATCAAGAATAATAAAACACATCTTTCCTAACATTAATGGAAGAGGTGATGAAATGAATAAAGGTGTTTATTTGGCCCTATTTAGCATTGGGTTAGCCCAAGGGTTAAAAATTCCTATTCACTATGTTAAAAAGAAGGAATGGCGTCCTGAACTATTCTTTCAAACAGGCGGGATGCCCAGCTCGCATTCAGCTGGGGTTTCCACTTTAACGACGTACATTGCATTAAAAAGAGGGCTGCCAACCTTTGATTTTGCTCTCTCACTTGTCTATGGATTAATCGTCATGTATGATGCCCAGGGTATCCGCCGCCAAACAGGCGAACTCACTTTAAAGGTTAATTCCATGAATGATTTAATAGAAAAAATTCATAAAGAAGAAAGCCTGGAATTTAAACAAAATACGCCGAAAAGACTAAAAGAAATGCTAGGACATCAGCCCGAAGAAGTAGTGGGAGGGGCGCTTATAGGTGTACTCATTGGAATTGCGGGCCATTTATGTACAAAAAATCATAGAAAACCAAAGAAATTTACGTTAAGATTTTAGAGGGAATTTTTTTTAGAATGGAGAGGGGAAAGTCAGTGCAGTCGCTGGAGGATTATTTGGATTATCTGCAAGGAAAGGGCTTCCAATTACACGAAGATGCGATTGGATTTATTTATTTCGGAAAACATTATACAAATGCTTCCGATGAAATAATCAATACCGCAGTAGAAATAACGTTAAAAGCGCAAAAGAGCTTTGATGGAAGTTTTTATATTTCTTTGCTTGAAACACTCATGGTTAACAAAGTAAAAAATAGAAAAGATGCAATTCGGTTTGTAAAAGAAAGAGAACTTCTTGCTATTTAAAGACAAAAAACTCCCTTTTTACAGGGAGTTTTTTGTTTTAGCCTTCAATGGTTTTACTTTTTCTTAGAAAAGAAAGTTTATCCGTAGGAAATTCAGAAATAATCATTCCCGCAAAAATAAGGATACAACCGAACAATGCGCTGATGGATAAGCGGTCATGTGCCCAAAAATAACCAGCTACTGCAGCAAAAACGGGCTCCATGGCAAAAATTAGAGCAACTCTTGTTGCAGTTGTATATTTCTGAAAATTTGTTTGAATCAAAAATGCTGCAGCTGTTGCAAACACACTGGTAATAATGATGGCGATTAGCACATCATTGGATAATAAAATATCAGGGTCTAAAGATCTTTTCCAATCTTCAAAAATGAACGAAGAAATGATGGAAAGGACGGCAACCGTTGTAATTTGAATGACGGTTAATAAAAGGCTTGGATACTTACTGCTAAATTTGCCGGTCATGATGATATGCATCGCAAAACTTATAGCGCAGACTAGAACAAAACCATCGCCAATATTGAGGCCTGTTACGTCCGTCATCGTCAGAAAAAATAAACCAATTGTTGCAGTGGACACACCAAAAATGGCATTACGGCTTGGATACTGTTTTGCTAAAAAAATCGATAATAATGGCACCAGAACAACACTTAAGCCTGTAATAAATCCTGCTTTTGATGAGGTGGTATATAAAAGCCCGATTGTTTGGGTTGCATATCCAAGGAATAACCAAAAACCGATAAAAACACCCGATAATAACATTTTACCATTAAGCAGTCTCAGTTGTTTTTTGTCAAAAAGGATAAGACATAATAAAAGTAACAAGGCTGCAATTAAAAAACGAACGCCATTAAAGGAAAAGGGTTCTAGCAAATCAATTGCATTTTGGACTAAAACAAAGGTAGTTCCCCATACTAAAGTAACAAGCAGCAAACTTATATCAGCAATAATCGGTTTTTTCATTATGATTATTGTTCCTCCAGGTTATTTTTGCGGATTGCAAGCCTTGCAAGTTCATCTGCGATTTTATTTTCAATGCTTGGAATCCATTTCATAAAAAATAAATCGAATTTCTTCGATAGCTGCAGTGCTTTTTCTAATAACGGAGCATAAAGTTTGTTTTTCGCAAACTCCTTTTCAACAGCTTTATTAACTAATTCCGAATCGGTTCGAAACGATACGACTGTATGGGTATAGCCTTTTTCTAAACAAATTTCTAATGCTTTTATAAAGGCATGGTATTCTGCTTCATGGTTGGACATGATCCCAAGAGGGATCGAATATTTATCTGCAGTTCCCTGTCCTTTTATAAAAATGCCGGCTCCGCTTGGTCCGGGATTACCGGCACTCGCCCCATCAATATAAACTTCAATCAAGACAATTTCCTCCATTTGTAAGCTAATGAAAGTTTATCATAATTCATGACCATATTGGAGAAAAAGTTTTTTCTATCACAACTATTAATAACTGGGTATGATAAGAACATATCAACATAAGGTAAAATGAAGGATTAATATTTATGAACGTATAAGTTGTTGCTTTAAAACCGAAATAGTATAAGAAAGGCTGGAAAAAATGAAATATCGAATTGAGTGGAAATATCAACCTAAGGGAAATGAAAAAGTCCAATTTACCTCTGACTGGATTTCAGGCGAATTAGCCCTTCAAACAGGGGAGGAACTTGATAAGTCCGGAAGAGTTTCAGAATTAACCTATTATGATGAGATGGGGACATCTTGGACTTTAAAGGAAATGAAGAAACTAACTGTTGAAATCGAAGAAGATCCCCATGAAGTGACGGTTTATTTTGATGGAGGATTTCACAAAGAAACCAACCATGCGGGTCTTGGTGCCGTTATTTTCTTCCGGCAGGGAAAGAAGAAATATCGAATCCGGGCCAATGAACATATTGATCAAATGGATACGAATAATGAAGCAGAGTATGCAGCATTCTTTTATACATTGAATATTTTAGAAGACTTAGGAGTGCATCACCTGCCATGTGAATTTAAAGGTGATTCTCAGGTTGTATTAAAGCAGCTCGAAGGAGAATGGCCTTGCTATGAAGAAAACTTAAATCGTTGGCTGGACCGGATTGAGGAAAAAATCAAATCGTTAGGAATTCAGCCGAGATACACAGCTATATCTAGAAATGAAAATAAAGAAGCCGATAAATTAGCCACACAGGCGTTGGAGGGAAAAGAAATTTTCGCTAAAACACAAATTCTTTAAGAATGGGAGGATAGAGTCAAGTGAAGAGTCCAGCAAGAAAAGAAGTATTAACATATGTAGAATCTTTAATGGCCCAATACTGTGAAGGGTGTTTTCTGCATCGCCAGTTAATTAAAGACAGCGGCCGCAGGAAGGCTCATCAATTTTGTATTTCACAATGTACTGTCGGGGAGCAGATCAAAGAGTTTGGAAAAAAACTAACTTGACTAAGAAAATAAAAAAGGCTGGCAAATGGCCAGCCTTAGATTATTTGAGATTAAAGTTTTACCACGTTAGCAGCTTGTGGTCCACGGTTTCCTTCAACGATTTCAAAAGAAACTTCTTGACCTTCTTCTAAAGATTTGAAGCCTTCACCAGTGATAGCGCTGAAGTGTACGAATACATCGTCTCCACCTTCAACTTCGATAAAACCGAAACCTTTTTCATTGTTGAACCATTTTACTTTACCGTTTTGCATGTACTTCTTCCTCCTAAGCCTTTCAAGACACTTTTTTCAGTGCCAAGTTAAATAATTATCATGTCAAATAGGGCAAAAATTTTGCCAAGCAATTATGTAACATGATGCTTTAAATATACAATATCAGAATTGGACAGTCAAGGAATGAAAGCGTTTATTTAACCAAATTACAAGGGACGAAGGATAGGAATGGACAACTTTTAGTGTGTTTAAACATAAAATTCAAGGTTCTTCATATTTATAATTATAAAGAAGAAAAAGGGTGAGGGCATGTTCCGATTTTCCATTGACGGAGAGGATTGGATATTAAGATTCTCGCCGAATTTACAAATCGAAACAGATGAAAAACAAGAAATTATGTTGTCTATCCTCCATATCGGTAATCAATTATCCAATTTTTCACATGGTGAGGCTTTTATTATGTTCTCCAAGAAAATTGGAGCGATTGTTTTTGAAGTTGAGAGAATTCCTTCATTTATTTTGACAGTCTCCAATATTATCGAAGAAGACCATTGGTATATTCAAGATACAACAATTCAATTAAAGAGAAAGTTATAACTTTAGTAAATCCCTTTCAGAAACCACGGTAACTGGAAGGGATTTTATTTTTTGAGTGATTTTTTACTCTTTACGTTGCGGTGGCAAAGTGGGAAAATGGATGTCGGATAGTTTGCAAAAAGGGAGCAATGTGCATGAAATTAATTATTGCCGAAAAACCGGACCAGGGCTCAACGCTTGCTTCAATTTTTAAACATAAAAAACAAAATGGCTTTATTGAAATCTTTCCAAATGAAATTTTTACAAATGGTGCCTACGTGACTTGGGCAATCGGTCATATATGTCAATTATCTTCACCTGAGAAGTATCAACAGGGCTGGAAAAAATGGTCACTTGAATCACTGCCGATGATTCCTGAACACTTTGAATATGAAGTGACAAGAGATAAAGCAAAGCAATTTGCAGTCATTAAAAAGTTAATCACCGATCCGGCAGTAAATGAGATTATTCACGCCGGGGACGCCGGGAGGGAAGGCGAATTAATCATCCGGAATATCCTCCGTTTAACCAAATGTAAAAAGCCGATGAAAAGACTTTGGATCTCTTCCTTGACTGCCAACGCAATAAGAGAGGGGTTTACCAAACTTTTAAATGAAAATGATACCAGAAGCTTGTATTTTGAAGCCTATACAAGGGCATGTGCTGATTGGGTGGTAGGGATGAACGCATCCCGACTTTATAGTCTTCTCCTGCAGAAACAAGGCTTTTCAGATGTATTTTCTGTTGGAAGAGTCCAGACACCAACCTTAGCCCTAATTGTGAAAAGAGAACTGGAAATTGAGAATTTTAAACCCGAACCGTTTTGGGAAGTAATCGCCCATTTTTTAATTAACGGCAAACGTTATAGCGGTAAATGGCAGAATGATGGAGAAACCCGAGTAAAAACAAAGGACTTAGCCGAAAAAGTAGCTGCATTTTGTAAGGGAAAACCAGCTGAGGTTGCTGAGGTGGTTTCTGAAAGAAAAGAATTTTATCCGCCACTGCTCTACAATTTATCAGCCCTTCAAGCAGAAGCAAATAAACGTTTTAAATTCTCACCGAAAAAAACCTTGGATGTACTGCAAAAGCTTTATCAAAAAGGGAATGTATCTTATCCACGTTCAGATTCTCGCTATGTCACAAAAGAAGAGGCAAATTCTTTCCCGGAAATTCTGGGGAAATTAAGCCATATTAAAGCATATGAATCTTTCTTTCCACTGCCAAACTCTTCGCTAATTGATAACAAACGGTATGTGAATGAAAAGAAGGTAACAGATCACTATGCTATCATCCCGACAGAACAAATTCCCAATATCGAGAGACTGGATGCGGATGAACGGAAAATTTATGATCTAGTGGTAACGAGCTTAATTGCAGCCCATTATAACAATGCAATTGCTGAATATACAACGGTAACAACATTGGTGGATGGGCGTGCCTCTTTTCAATCAAAAGGCAAGGTGCAAATTGAAGAGGGGTGGAGAAAGGTTTTACAGCCTCCAAAGGAACATGAGGATGAACCGTCACTCCCATTATTAGAAAAAGGCGAGAAGGGCATAACAGAAAAGATAAATGTAAAAGAAAGTCAGACACAGCCTCCAAAACGCTATACTGAGGGCCAATTAATTACATTAATGAAAACGGCCGGTAAGCATATCGAGGATAAAGAACTCGAAAAAGTTTTGTCAAGAACGGAAGGACTCGGGACCGAGGCAACTAGGGCAGGTATTATCACGATGTTAAAAGACCGGCTTTATATTCAAGTGACCAAAAACTTGGTTTACGCTACAGCGAAAGCAAAAATTTTAATTGAGGCGATTGGACAGCAAATTCTGGCCTCGCCGGAAATGACCGCAAAATGGGAGCAGAAATTAAAAGAGATCTCAGACGGTTCTGCATCCCCAAAGCATTTTATGGAGCAGACCAATAAAATGGTTGTCCATCTCATCAATACGAGTGTGGACCAATCACAAAATTGGAGCTTTTCGGATGACGTGAGGGACAATTTTTCGCCGGGAAAGAAAAAAACAAAAACCGTCACCAAACTAGGATCATGTAAAAAATGTGATGGAGCGGTTATCGATAAAGGAAGCTTTTATGGCTGCAATAATTATCGGAAAAATCAATGTGATTTTACGATTTCAAAAAAAATTCTTGGGAAAAATATCACTCAAAAAAATATTAAATTACTGCTATCTGAGTGGAAAACGGACATGATTGAAGGGTTTACAAAAAATGAAAAAACCTTTAATGCTCGGCTTTATTTAGATGACCAGGATAAAAAAGTGAAATTTTTATTTGAAAAAGTGCCGCAAAGATAATCCCATAAAGTGACAAAGCATCTTGTCACTCAAATTTTTCTATAGTACACTTTTAATGATGATTTATTTGGAGGGAACGGGATGCCAACACCAAGTATGGAAGATTATATAGAACAAATTTATAAACTGATTGAAGAAAAAACATACGCACGAGTCTCTGACATAGCGGAAGCGTTATCAGTACATCCCTCCTCAGTAACAAAAATGGTTCAAAAGCTGGATAAAGATGGATATTTGGTTTATGAAAAATATAGAGGACTTACGCTAACATTAAAAGGCCGGAAAATAGGAAAACGGTTGGTTTTTCGTCATGGTCTGCTTGAGCAGATGTTAAAAATTATCGGTGTTAAGGACGAAAATATTTATAATGATGTGGAAGGAATTGAACATCATTTAAGCTGGGATTCGATTGACCGGATTGGTGATCTCGTTCAGTTTTTTGAAGAAGACATTTCAAGAATTGATGCATTAAGAGACATTCAAAAGCAGAATGAAAATGAATTGGAATAACGGTATTGCAAAAGAGAAGCACCTGGTTCAAAAGCCAGGTGCTTTTTAAAATAAATTTGGATAGTGGTCAAAGGATTGTTGTAGTCCAGAGCTTAAGGTCAAATTGCCTTCAGAATCCTCTTCTGTTTGTATGCCAGTTATTAAGCCATTTTCAGCCTCCATTAACGCTTTCCGGTAAGAAATGACCCTCCCTTCCGAAGTAACGAAGCTAATAATTTCGCCAAAATGATTCCGGTGAAGCCCGACAATCGTCTCCATTCTTATTCCTCCTTTTTCCATTATTCTTTCTAAATCGAAGGGATAATAATCAAGAAGGGAATTTTTAATTTGGAACGAATTATAAATATAAATTCATTTTTGGAGGTTTAATGTGGAAATGCAATGGGTTGATGAAGCTGAAAAACAATGGGATAATCGGGCAGACAGCTGGCATTCCAGCAGCAGAGGGATGTGGGAAACAGGAAGCAGGAAGGACATCATTCCGTTTTTGAAAAAATATCTTCCAGACGAGTCTGCCATTTGTGATTTAGGCTGCGGGGATGGCTATGCTTCCGTTATGCTTGCTAGAATGGGTTATCACGTAACAGGAATCGATTTATCAGAGCAAATGCTTGAAAAGGCATCAGTGCTGGCAAAGGGCAGATCCGTTCAATTTATCAAGGCAGATATTTCAGAGGTTCCTCTAGAGTCAAATTCTCTCGATGCCGTTATGGCCATTAATTCTTTAGAATGGACAGAAAGTCCCTTAAAGGTTCTCTTTGAAATAAAACGGATCGTAAAAAAAGACGGCTTGGCTTGTATAGCCATTTTAGGACCGACCGCTATGCCGCGAATCAATAGTTTTCCAAGACTTTATGGAGAAAAGGTTATTTGTAATACGATGATGCCATGGGAATTCGAAAAGCTTGCAGAGGAAAATGGCTTTAAAAAAATAGCCGAAATGGGAGTGTACAAGCGTGAGGCAGAAAAACTGCCTGTTGAAAATCTTCCACTAGAGTTGCGGCAGTCCTTGTCCTTTATGTGGGTATTTATGTTTAAGATAAAATAAAACGAAAGCATCGGTTCACTCCGAACCGATGCTTTGTTTAATCCCATAAAAATGGTGTTTCTTGGTAGACGTAGTAATTCAGCCAGTTTGAAAAGAATAAATGTCCATGTGAGCGCCAGCGGTTTACCGGTGGGTTGCTTGGGTCATTATTTGGAAAATAATTTTCTGGGATATGGATATCCAGCCCTTTGCTAACATCTCTCGTATATTCCTCTGCCAATGATTCAGATTCATATTCTAAGTGACCTGTGATCATTACATGCTTTCTATCGCGCGAGGATATTAATAATGGCCCAGCTTTTTCTGATGCGGCTAACAGCTTTAATTCAGGATGATCTTTTATCTCTTCGATGGATACATCTGTATACCTTGAATGCGGTGCGTAGAAAAGGTCATCAAATCCGCGCAATAGGATATCATTCGTATCAAATATCTGATGTGAATAGATACCAGAACATTTACGCGGCAGCTCAAATTTACCAATATCGAAATGGTAGTAAAGCGCAGCTTGTGCTCCCCAGCAAATATGTAACGTGGAAGTCACATTGGTTTTTGACCAGTCCATTATCTCCGTTAACTCCTGCCAATACTTTACCTGCTCAAACTCTAAAAGTTCGACTGGAGCACCTGTAATAATCATCCCATCAAACTTCTGCGGCTTAACTTCGGGAAAGGTGGTATAGAACTGTTCAAGATGCTGCCTACTTGTATGGGTAGATTCATAGGAACGTGTTTTTAAAAACTTCACATTCACCTGCAGCGGTGAATTTCCTAATAATCTTAATAGCTGTGTTTCAGCTTTTTCCTTTATGGGCATTAAATTTAAAATTAAAATATTCAACGGACGAATGTCCTGGCTGACCGCACGTTCATCATCCATGATAAAAATATTTTCTTGTTCAAGTATTTCCCGTGCGGGTAAAAGCCTTGGAATATTAATAGGCAAGTGACCATCTCCTTCTTTCTGTTAAACAAAATTATGTCTTAATTAAATATAAATTTATAATATTTGGTCAATAACATTATAAACATTATCTCTCTTACAGAAAAGAAAATAATTTTTGATAAAATAAAAGTAATGAATTAGAGGCGGGTGAAATTTATGTTTGATCCAACCGCTTTCGATAACATGAAAGTCGTCATCGAGGGTGCAATATATGACTTAGACCTGGGCAGCGAAATCGTGATTACCGATCGCAACGATAGTATAAATATGGCTAAAATGTCGCGGAATTTTGATATTTCTTTTAAAATAGCTGAATCTTCTGGGAAGAGTGCTTCGGTTAAAATTGAACTAGACTCTAGTCTAATGAATTTAGCGGCTGAACTTATTCCTTCTATGGGGTCGGAAACAAAAGCCGGATGTTCCTTGAAACTGGAATTCTTTTACGAGAGTCCCAATGTAGATCATAATGAAGTTGAGAAACTATTTTCAGATATATGGGGGCCATCGAGAAAAATTACGCAAAGGGTACTAATGAATCCACTTCATATGGAAATAGAAGGGCTGCATACCGTTACGGTTGAATTCGATCGGATGGTACGGGAAGAACAATTAGATGATTTGGTTGAGATGATTGAATATGTAATTTCATCGTTAAAGCGGCTTGAAATGATCATTTATAGGGGGAAATAGAATGGCAATTTATGAATTTAATGCTAAAACTATTGATGGTGCTGAGGTTTCACTTGAGCAATTTAAAGGGAAAGTACTATTGGTTGTCAATACGGCAAGTAAGTGTGGATTTACCCCGCAATTTAATGAACTTCAGCAAATCTATGAAAAGTATAAGGACAAGGGATTTGCCGTTTTAGGTTTTCCTTGCAATCAATTTATGAACCAGGAGCCCGCCAATGAAGAAGAAATCAAATCATTTTGTGAATTAAATTATGGTGTTACTTTTCCGATGTTTGCAAAAGTGGATGTAAATGGCAGTCAGGCACATCCGTTATTCAATTATTTAGCTTCACAAGCTCCCGGGGTCATGGGATCTAAAGCAATAAAATGGAACTTCACCAAATTTTTAGTGGATCAAACTGGGAATGTCCATAAACGTTATGCTCCAAGTACAAAACCGTTTGAGATTGTTAAAGATATTGAAGGTCTATTATAGATAATTTTTGAAAATTTTAAATATTTACAATACAATTGTTAGAGGTTACCATTAAAGTAATGATATTCCTAAAGCTATAGATTATTGGGATAAGGAGTGATCATTTTTGGTCAAAACGGCTTGGGTGACCGACAGCACAGCATTTTTAGATGATGAACTAAAAAAACATCCGGATTTATATACGGTCCCGCTTTCGATTGTTCTCGATGGCGAGGAATATTTAGATGGGATTGACTTAACGGCAGGACAGCTTTTTGAAAAATTAAAAACATTAAAGACACCGCCAAAAACCTCACAGCCCTCTGTGGGAGCATTTCAAGCGATGTATGAGCGATTAGAGAAAGAGTATGATCAGGTCATTACGGTCCTTATCTCCGGGAAATTAAGCGGTACGGTTTCATCAAGCTGTCAGGCGGCGAATCTTGTATCGATCCCGGTCACGACGATTGATTCAAAAATTCTAACCTATCCTTTAGCAGCCTTGATTAAAAAGGGGATGGGGTGGCTGTCAGAAGGAAAAAGCTTGGACTATGTCGTGGACAGGCTGGAAACGATTAGGGAAACTAATGAAGCCTTTGTATTGGTCGGCAGCCTGGAACAGCTCCACCGCGGCGGGAGGATGTCAGGCGTGCAATTTTTTCTTGGCAGTATGCTGAATGTAAAACCAATCATCTCGATTGAGGATGGCGCTTTAACCGTAAAGGAAAAAGTCCGCAGCGAGAAGAAAGCGAAAGAGAAGATTGTTGGTTATTTGCGACAATCCTATGAGAAATATCGAATAAAGGAAGTTTATATTTTGTACGGTTTGCATGAGGATCAGGCAGAGAATTGGCAGAAGAAGTTACGGGTGATATTTCCGGAGCTCTCGATTCTTACTTGCCCACTAGGAGCGGTAATCGGTGTTCACGCAGGCGAGAACACCTTGGGGATTAGCTGGTTTAATAGTATGGAATAGTGTTTGGATCCGTGGGCTTCCCGCGGATTTTTTCTATTTAAGGGGGAGGATTTATCCAATCTTTTTCAACAATCCTTCTTTTTCATGATAGAATAGCAAGGATGAGGGTAGGTGTTTTAATTGAAAAAACAAATCATTGAACAAGCAGAAACGTTTGTCCAAAGTGAATTAGCTGAAGATGCTACAGGGCATGATTGGTTCCATGTGGATCGCGTCCGACGAAATGCATTATATATATACGAACAGGAAAAATCAGGAGACCCGTTTATTATCGAAATGGCAGCGCTCCTTCATGATATACCTGATGAAAAACTAAATGAAACCACTGAAAAAGGTGAAGCAAAACTAGATGGATTTTTAAGAACCATTGAATTATCAAAAGAAGAAATACAGCAAATTAAAAAGATTATCGATTCCATTTCCTTCAAGGGTGGAAGAAAAATAGAGCTCGAAACCGTCGAGGCGAAAATTGTCCAAGACGCAGACCGACTGGATGCGATTGGCGCCATCGGGATTGCCCGTGTCTTTGCCTACGGGGGAAAAAAGGGCCAACAGATTTACGACCCCTCGTTCAAAATTAGAGAAGAAATGACGATAGAGGAATACCGTAAAGGGAAATCAACTAGCATTCATCATTTCTATGAAAAACTCCTAAAATTAAAAGAAATGTTAAATACAGAAACTGCAAAAAAAATGGCTGAAAGCCGTCATCAAATGATGGAGACATTTTTAGAACAATTTTATCAAGAATGGAATGGTCAATCATGAAAATGCTCACAGTGGAAAACGTCACGAAAACCTACGGGGAAAAACAGCTTTTTAATGATATTTCTTTTACAATCGGAGAAAAAGAGCGTGTCGGCCTAATCGGGGTTAATGGAACGGGGAAATCCTCTCTATTAAAAATTGTCGCCGGCTTGGACCAGCCGGATGAGGGCAAGATTATTGCCGGGAAAGATTATTCCATTGCCTTTTTAGCACAGCAGCCTGATTTTGATGCGGAACGGACGGTTCTTGAGCAGGTCTATCACGGCGAAGCACCGATTTTAAAATTAATGCGAGATTACGAAAAAACGCTTCAGAAACTGAACGCCCTTCCGAATGACTCTAAAATTCAGGACGAGCTTTTTCAAATACAAAAACAAATGGATGCTCTGAATGCTTGGGATGCGAGCACCAATGCCAAATCCATTTTAACTAAATTAGGGATTGAGGATTTTGGAAAGAAGATTGGCGAGCTTTCTGGGGGGCAGAAAAAACGTGTGGCAATGGCGCAGGTTTTAATCGCTGAACCTGATTTACTCATTTTAGACGAACCGACCAACCATCTTGATTTTGATACTGTCAAATGGCTAGAGGATTACTTGAGCAGGTATAATGGTTCAATTTTGCTTGTCACCCATGACCGCTACTTTTTAGACCGTGTTGCAAACAGAATGTTTGAATTAGACAGTGGCAATCTCTACAGCTATAAAGGAAATTATGCATCCTTTTTGGAATCCAAAGCCATCCGGGAAGAAAATGAGGCAGCCACGTTTGAAAAAAGAAAAAATCTTTTCAGACGAGAACTTGAATGGATTAGAAGAGGTGCAAAGGCAAGAACAACAAAACAAAAGGCACGGATTCAGCGCTTTGAGGAGCTGGACGATAAGCTATCAGGCGGGAAACCATCTGGGGAGAAGCTTGATATTTCGTTAAACGGGAGCCGGCTGGGTAAGCAGGTTTTTGAATTAAAGGATGCTTCAAAACGGTATGGGGTCAAAACCATCCTCAACCATTTTGACCTGTTGGTCAAACCGGGTGACCGAATCGGAATTATCGGGCGAAATGGAACAGGAAAATCCACCCTGCTTAATATCTTTGCCAAAAAAATTCCGCTTGATGAAGGGGAATTCCTGATGGGGCAAACGGTGAAAATCGCTTACTACACACAGGAAAGCGAAGACATGGATGAAAACATGCGGATGATTGAATACATTAAGGAAACAGCACAGATCGTCGAGACATCCGATGGGAAAACAATTTCGGCGGCCCAAATGCTTGAGCGTTTTCTATTCCCGCCATTTACCCATGGGACACCAATCCGAAAGCTTTCCGGTGGAGAGAAACGCCGCTTATACCTGTTAAAAATATTAATGACCGCTCCAAATGTTCTACTTTTGGACGAGCCTACAAATGATCTTGATACACAAACGCTGACGGTTCTTGAAGATTATTTAGAGGAATTTCCTGGGGTAGTCATCACCGTATCGCATGACCGTTACTTCTTAGATAAGGTCGTCGACCAGCTCCTGGTTCTACAAGGGGAAGGTACGATTGATTCATTCTTTGGCAATTACACAGAATATCTTGATAAAGAATCGTTGAACGAAGTACAAAAAGCTGCTAGCGTCTCCGCTCAGACAGTAAAATCTCCGGAAAAGGAAAAAAAGAAAAAAATGACCTATATGGAGAAAAAAGAGTGGGAAGAAATTGATGACGTGATTGCTAAAACAGAAGAGAAACTAGAAGAAACCTCTACGGAACTCGCAAAGGTTGGCAGTGATTTTACAAAAGCACAGGATTTGATGAAACAGGAAGCTGAATTAAATGAGAAGCTTGAACAGTTAATTGAACGCTGGTCGTATCTTGCGGAGCTGGCGGAAGGATAATAATAGGTTTCGTACAATAAAAAAGTTGACGCAGATTTAATCTCTGGGTCAACTTTTTTTAATTCGCTGATAAACCTATGCGATTCGCTGATAAAATGGGTAGAACCGCTAATAAAACCTGAAAAATCGCTGATAAAAAGAGTTTGAGTTTAATTTTACACCAAAAAACTAGATTTAGTATTCTACATCGCCAGTGTCAATGGATAGTAGTAGAAAATGAAAGTAATAATGATGATGATAACGCCGCTAATCATTAAATAGGTAGGATAACGTTTCGTGATCGCCATTTCTTCTTTATCGTCTGCTTCAATTGGCCGTGTTAAAATATTTGCTTGGAATTCCCGTTCTTCCTTAGAAATTTCGCCAACTTTAGAACCAATCCAAAGAGCTAATAAGCTTAAAATGACACCAATAATTACTGGATCTAAATAAACCGGCAGTTTAACACCGTATTTTTTCAGGGATTCGCCAAGAATTACTCCCAAAAATCCAAAGATGATACTCCACAATGCACCTGTTTTTGTTACCTTTTTTGAGAAGACACTTGCAAACGCAATAGGGCCCCAGGAAGCGGCAAATAGGGTAGCAGCAAAATAACCAATCCACATAATGGAAGGCGGCTGCCAAAGCCCGATTAGAAGGATGACAATACTAGCGACAATCATCGAAATTCTGCTTGTCACAAGCAGGCGTTTGTCTGAATACTTTTTGTTTCGGGACTGTTCCATGATATCACGCGTAATGCTTGAGCCAATGAGTTGCAAGAAGCTGGCACAGGATGATAACGCTGCAGCCATAATACCACTCACAATAATAATACCCAACCACTTCGGAACAATATTCATTGCCGCCCAAATGAACACTTTCTCGGTAGGTTTAATATCTGGATTAATCGTAGTAATCGTAGAAATGCTGATATGAAGAAACAAGTAGATCGTAATGATAGAAATGGTTGCCCAAACACCCGAGCGAATCGCCACATGTTCATTTTTTGCCATTAAATAACGGCTGCTCTGCCAAGGGCTGATGGAAATAACCGCTGACCATACTAAACCTAAGATAACTGCCCAGATAAATGCTTCCCACGGTGCCCCCATATAGTTATTCGGGCCAGTAATCCCATGCCAGCTTAATAAATCAGGGCGAGCAGGATTTGTTGCTGCTTTCACAATGGCATCCGGGAATCCTCCGGCAGAATGAATAATATACGGGAAAGCTAAGTAAGTAGCAATTGAGAAGATGAAAAACATGATAGTATCATTAACCATAACTCCTTTTGCGCCGGAAAGAACGGTAAAAGAAGCATAAACGACCCACATTAACAGTAAGGCAAATGTGTAGGAAATCCCGGATATTTCTGAAAGCAATACGGCGGCACCTTGTGTAACAGCGACCAAATAAGCAGCAATACCAAGAATTGTTGTAATTGCTGCAGCCATTCTTACTTTATTAGATTGGAAGCGGTTACCGAAATATTCAGGAACAGTCAAGGATTTACTTCTTCGTAAATACCGCCCGAAAAAGAACACCCCTACTACATAGCCGGTTGCATTGAAAATAACCAGGATGAGTAAAAGGATTGGGTAGCCTTCATATGAAAATCCAGCTTCCCCCATAAAGGAAACGGTACTTAAAAACGAAGCAACCAGAGTACCGGTGACCATCAGAGTAGAGCCTTTTCTTCCGGAAACATAATATTCCTCAGAATTTTTAACTCGTCTGGAAAGAAAAACACCGATAAGGATGTAAACAAGGAAGGAGACAATAATACCGATTGTATAGATCATTTTTACATCCCCGCCTTTTCATCTTTCGATATATTTGTTGTGGTTATTACATCTTTTTCCATTCTGCGGACGAAAAATTTGGTGATAAGTCCTAAAATAATTAGTGAACCTCCATAGCCCAAACAAAAAAGTAATTCTCCCACTCTCATCACTCCCTGTCATTTGATTGTTCACTGAAATATAATGCAATTTTTGTGCCAATATCTAAAAATTCAGTTAATTGTAACGATTAAGTCGTTTCATTTGAGGTCATGTGATACTTATGTAGTTTTCTCATTATGGTGGTTTGATTTACTCCTAATGCTTTGGCCATTTTTCTTGTCGATTTATATTTCTTTAGTGCATAGGTAAGAACTTGTTTTTCTGTTTCTTCTACGGCTCTTTTTAATGGAAGCTGCTGCAATGATAGACTGTTTTCATGAGGAATTCGATGATCGATTGCAAACGGTAAATCTTCAATACTTATTAAAGGTTTACTTGCCGTGACAACAATTTGTTCAATAAAATTCTCTAATTCTCTCACATTCCCACGCCATTCTTGGAGCTGCAGCAAGAGTTTGGCATTCTCATCTAATTCAATCTGCTGTGAATATTTTTGATTAAATTGATTTAAAAAATAATCTGTTAAAACTAAAATATCCTGCTTCCGTTTTCTTAATGGGGGGATTCTTAGTGGAACAACGTGTAGGCGGTAGTATAAATCCTGACGGAATTTTTTTTCCTCAATCATTTGTAATAAATCTTTATTGGTAGCCGAAATGATGCGGATATCAACGTGCTTTTCAGTGGTTCCTCCCACTTTTTTAAAAGTTTTGTCCTGAACTAAATGGAGGATTTTCACTTGAAGCTCAAGCGGCATTTCCCCAATTTCATCTAAAAACAATGTCCCGCCATCTGCCATCTCAACCAAGCCGGCCTTTCCCCGTTTGTTTGCCCCGGTAAATGCCCCAGCCTCATAGCCAAATAATTCTGATTCTAGTAAGCTTTCAGGTATTGCACCACAATTCACTTGAACAAATGAATGCACATTTCTTGGGCTATTTTCATGAATGATCCGTGCTAATACTCCCTTTCCTACACCTGATTCACCATGTATGAAAATCGAGGAGTCTAAAGGAGCCACTTTTTCAGCTAATTTTAGTGTGTTGACCATGTTTTTAGATTGCGTAATAAACTTTTGGCGGCCAATCGCTTTTTCGATTATGGCTTCATCAAGATTTTCCTGCTGTAAAGCATGAATCTCAGCCAACCTTCTTTTCATCTCAACTAATTCCGAAATATCACGGGAATTTGTGACGATCCGATACAATTTCCCTTCATCATCAAAAACAGGTTTAGCTGTCGCCAGAACGGTTTTTCCATTAGGGTAATTTTGCTCATTTGATTGTACTGTCTGGGTTTGCATCGTTTTAATCGTGACAGAGTCGGTAATGATGCCTTTCTCCACCAATTCAAAAATATTTTTGTGGATAAAGGATTCAGGCGGGAGTCCAGTAAAATATTTACACGAATCACTTACAAATAAAACATTTCCTTCTGCATCCGTTACAAAAATTTCATCATAGGAAGAATTCAATATTTGAGTAAGTTCCTTTATTTTTTGCAGTGCAATTTCCAGCTGTTCCTGAAGAGATACATTTAATTTCTCGAGTCCATTAATTTTTTGTTGATAGTTCCATTCAGTGATCATCTATCCACCCATCCTTTTTAAAAGTGAACACATTCTGCATCGACTTTAACCATGATTCCCCCTTTAGATTTGGTTTTAATAGTTTATTAGGGAGAGTTTAGTTGCGGTGAACCTTTTTTGCGCCGATTGATGCAAAAAACATTCACTAATTTCTTCCATTATACAATTAGTTTCAGTGAAAATTATGAATTTTTAAAAAAATATCTTGAATTACTAGCAACCTTACAGATTGGCACGATTTTTGCTAGGTTACTTGTTAAATACAAACCAATAGGAGTGAGTAGTCGTGACGAATTATAAGCATTTATTTAGCCCAATCGAAATTGGTCACACAGAATTAAAAAATAGAATTCTTAGCACAGCACATCAGACAAATCATGTTGACTGTGGGATTCCTACGCCGGAGATGACTGCCTATCATTCTGCCCGGGCAAAAGGTGGAGCGGGGCTGATTGTATTAGAAGCAGCGGCTGTACACGAATCAGGAATGCTGACAACCCATACAATTGCAGGGTTTGATCAACGGATTGTACCGGCCTACTTAGAGATTGCAAATGAAGTCCATCAATTTGGAACGAAGGTATTCAGTCAATTATTTCATGGGGGAAGAGAAGTAGTTTCAAGCGATTATCGCACTGCAGCATTGGCTCCTTCTGCTGTACCAAGTCTCCGGTTCGGAACGATGCCAAGACCGATGAGCATTGAGGAAATTAAAGATGTAATCGAAGGCTTTGCTAGATCAGCAAAACTTGCTAAAGAAGGTGGTCTGGACGGGGTAGAAATCTGTTGCTCTCACGGATACCTGCCAGCACAGTTTTGGTCCGGCCAAACCAATCATCGTACCGATAAATATGGTGGTTCATTTGAAAACCGAATGAGGTTTATTGTGGAAGTGATGCAGCAGGTTTGGCAAGAAGTCGGTGAAGACTTCACGGTTGGGATCCGAATGAGTGCCGATGAAATGACGATGGATGGATTGGATGTAAAAGATTCCGTCCAAATTGTTGAGTATTTAGTGGACCAAGTCCGTGTAGACTTTATTAATGTCACATCGGGCGATTCCAGCACATTTGCAGGGTCAACACATATTGTGCCGCCATCCCCAGTCAAACATGGTTATAATTCACCGCAAGCCTTTAAAATCCGTATGGCCGGTGCCGTACCCGTGTTTGTTGGTTCGCGGATTGTTGACCCTGTCGAGGCAGAGCAAATTGTTGCCACAGGTAAGGCAGATGTCGTTGGGATGACACGTTCCTTAATCGTCGACCCGGAAATGCCGAATAAAGCAAAAGAGGGGAATCATCATTTAATTGATGCCTGTATTGGCTGTCTCCAAGCATGTATTGGTCATTATCATAAAGGATTGGCCATAGGCTGTGTCCAAAATCCAACAGCAGGGAAGGAACTAAAGGTGCAAGCACTTCGGAAAACACCGCGTGAGAAAAAGAAAGTGCTTATTATCGGCGCAGGCCCTGCAGGGTTAAAAGCTGCCTTAACGTTAGATGAGTTTGGCCATGAAGTCATTTTAGCAGATAAAGAGGATGAGGTCGGAGGGCTTTTGCAAACCTTAAGACGTGCTCCAATGCGACAAGAGCTTGCGGAAACGATGCTCGATAATTTTATTAAAAAGTTATCAGTTAGTAATGTAAATGTAAAACTTGGCTGGCACATTGGACCCGAGGAAATTAAGGGACTAAGCCCGGATGTGATTATTTGTGCAGTTGGGTCCCGCCCATATATTCCCCAAATCTCTGGGATAAATGATCCTAGAGTTTGTACGGTTGATCAATTATTTAATTATCGAGGTAAAAATATCGGAAAAAATGTATTGGTCTTCGACTTTGGCGGGGATTGGCCGGGTATGGAGGCTGCCATTGATTTAGCCGAAAAAGGTCATCAAGTAACATTAATTTCTTCAAGGCTTTATATAGGCGAGGAAGTTCATCAATATTTAAGAAATGAATATTTAAAGAAGCTCTATCAGCTAAATATTAAAATGATTCCTCACTATGATTTAGGCGAAATTAAAGAGGATAAAGTAGTAATTCGAAATTTATTTTCTTATGAGAAGGAAACCATTAAAAATGTGGACTCCATCATTCTTTCACTTGGGCGCGTACCAAATGTAGAATTGTATGAGCAAATTAAAGATTCTGCTCCTGAGGTATGGCAAATCGGCGATTGCCTAGCCCCAAGAACACTTGAAGAAGCAACATTTGAAGGTCTAATGACCTCATTACAAATCGGACTTCAGGGCACAAAAAGTTTGCAGGTCAAACAATAGCATATGAACAGGAGAGTTTTTCACAGCATAAGTGATGAACTCTTCTTTTTTTAGGCTAAGTTAATGATTGATTGGAGCGGAAATCGCCATTTTAGGTAAATGCATCAATAATGAATTTAACCTATTCAATATGGTAAACTGTGTAGAGAATACAAAGTAGGTGATCCTGTTGAAAATTAAAGCAATTGAACCAACACCAAGTCCAAATACAATGAAAATCCTTTTAGATGAAGAACTCCCAATGGGAAAAAGTCATAATTATAAAAAAGAAACCAGCGCAGATGCACCAAAGGTGATTCAAAAGATCTTACAAATCGAAGGAATCAAAGGCGTATATCATGTAGCTGACTTCCTAGCAGTGGAGCGGAACGCGAAATTCGATTGGAAGGAACTATTACCAAAGGTACGTCAGGCATTTGGTGAAAACGCTGAAGATGCTGCTAAAAATGAAAAAGGCATGAATGAGCATTTCGGTGAGATAAAAGTTGAAATCCAAATGTTTAAGGGAATTCCTTTACAGGTTAAGCTCACTGATGGCACGACCGAAAAACGGTTTGGGATGCCTGAATACTTTTTAAAGGTAAGAGAGCAGGCGCAGCTTCCGGAAGATAATTATATTTTATTACGGAAATGGCAAAATCAAGGGGCACGTTATGGTGACTTTGAACAAATCGGCCAGGAAGTGGTCGAGGAACTGATTGCCGCTTATCCTAAGGACCGGCTTGAAGCATTAGTTGAAAAAGCCCAATCAGGTGATACATCTGATAAAAAAACCGCACTTTCACGCAAAAAAATAACTAAGGACGATTTAAACAACCCAGATTGGCAGGTGCGCTATCAACTGCTCGAACAAATGGACGATCCTAAGCTTGAGGATTTGCCCGTTTTAGAAACGGCATTATCAGACGAAAAACCATCCATTAGAAGACTGGCAACAGTGTACCTTGGAATGATTAAGGATACCAAAGTTCTGCCTTATTTATATAGAGCACTAAATGACAAAACTGTGACCGTCCGCCGGACAGCTGGAGATTGCTTGTCAGATTTAGGATTCGCGGAGGCTCAAGACGAAATGCTGAAGGCCCTAAAGGACCCAAGTAAATTAGTTCGCTGGCGGGCAGCTATGTTTTTATATGAAGTAGGCGATGAAAATGCACTGCCTGCTTTAAAGGTTGCTGAAGACGATTCTGAGTTTGAAGTCAGTATGCAAATAAAAATGGCAATTGAACGAATCGAGGGCGGCGAGGAAGCAAAGGGTTCTGTTTGGAAGCAAATGACCGAAGCGAGGAAATTAGGGGAGTAAGCTCTGATTGCAATTCTGCGATTTTTTATAGTATGCTTACACTGAAAACAGGAGGGATAATTAATGTCAAATGCCTATGAAGAATTTATGAAACAAATGGTTGTACCAATGCGACAAGAGTTAACTAGAACGGGTTTCGAGGAATTAACTTCGGAAGAAGATGTGAAAAATTTTATTGAAAATGTGAAGGGGACTACCCTTGTAGCAGTGAATTCCGTGTGTGGCTGTGCAGGTGGATTAGCGCGTCCGGCTGTTACACAGGCAGTGTTGAATAGTGAGAAAAAACCGGATCACCTTGTAACGGTTTTTGCCGGCCAGGATAAGGAAGCAACGGCTAAAATGCGTGAATATTTTGCGGGTCATGAACCGTCTTCTCCATCCTTTGCTTTATTAAAGGATCAAGAAGTCGTCCATTTTATTCCGCGCCATGATATCGAAGGCCACGCAATGGAAGAAGTTATGCAAAATTTAATCAATGCGTTTGAAGTACATTGTAAATAAGGATGTCTGCCGACGTCCTTTTTTCTTTTATGCTGTTTTAAAGAATAATGTTGATTTTTTAGATTAAAGAGGGATAATATGTTTGTTACAACAGCAGGACGAACAAACGAACAGATGATAGATAAAGCAAGAAACGTAGCGGAAACACTCGATATCCCCTATATCCCTAGGAAAAAGAAATCGATTAGCCAAATTCAAAAAGAGGCAGCTGGCAGCTGTCTTATTGTCGGAAAAGAAAGGCTTGAGCTATATAATCAGGAACACAAGGAACCCTTCTTCTTTCATCCTAATTCTGCGATGTTTCGGATAAAAAGACTATTAAACGGGGAGCAAGATCCGTTTATTGAGGCGGCAGACTTATCGAGTGGAATGTCTTTGCTAGATTGCACTCTCGGTCTCGCATCAGATGCCATAGTTGCTGGCTTTGTGGTTGGGTTCGAAGGCACAGTAACAGGGATTGAGGGACAGAAATACCTTTCCTTTCTCGTAAAGGAGGGACTTCAATCCTGGGATTCTGGTTATTTAGAAATCAATTCTGCGATGAAAAGAATAAAGGTGAACACAACTTTTTCTTTGGATTATTTAAAGAGTCAGCCTTCCTCATCTATAGATTGCGTATATTTCGACCCGATGTTTGAAGAAAGCATCCATGAATCAGACGGGATTAAGTCGTTAGGATATTTTGCACTCCGTTATGATTTGAATGAAGAAACCATCTCCGAGGCGTTAAGAGTTTGCAAACGAAAGGTCATCTTAAAAGACCATTATAAAAGCCAGCGTTTTGAAAAATATGGCTTCACAGTTTTCCGCCGAAAAACCGCTAAATTTCATTTTGGGATACTTGAAAAATAACAACTGAGAGCCACTGGCCTCAGTTTGTTTTTTTATATAATTCAAAAAATATCCTAATCTATTTTTTCCAATTTCCATAAAAAAGAAGTATAATATTTTGTAAGAATAAAAATGGACTTCTTCACCCTTCCATTTCAAAAAGGGGCGTTTATTTTGAAAAAATGGATTCGTAAATCTTTTGTGGTGATGGTATCAATTTTGACCTTTGGTCTTGTTTCACCATCCCAATTAATGAATAATATCAACGCAGGAAAACCTTCAGACCAGGCTGCAGCACCTTCAGGCAATTTTGTCCAAACTCCTACTCTTGCAGAAGAAACGGAGTTTAATCGGGACCACTTTATGGAAGAACTACTTAAACAAGCAGAGGAACAATCCTATCAAAAATTTGGAAGCAAAATAAAACCAGTAATCGAGAATGAATTTCGCACGATTATTTTACCTAATATTGAACAAGCCATTACAGAAACTGCCACCCAATTTCCCGAGGAGGATTTAAGAAATCTTGCCATCACGGAACAGCCGAGCGGAGGACACTCAGAAAAAATCTTTCATATCAAAAACAGTGTAACAAACAAGGATATCCTTAGATTTCATGTTAGAAGAGATCAGCCGCCGCAAGAAGGCTACTGGTTTAATTTTCATTATCATACTTACCATGATGATTACCAAAGCCATTATAATCTCGGTTCGATTTATTGGGCAAAAAACACACCGCCCAAATGGATGAGCTGATGGAAGAATTTGCGAAGCATAGGTAAAAAAATTTATTATAATAAATGAAACCTTTTTAAGAAAAACTCGTAAATAGACTATTACCTAAATTGGAGGAATGGAAAATGGCAATTAGTTTATCAAAAGGTCAAAAAGTGGACTTAACAAAAACCAATCCGGGATTAACAAATGTCGTTGTTGGTTTAGGCTGGGATACGAATAAATATGATGGTGGTAAGGATTTTGATTTAGACTCATCCGTATTCCTTCTTGGCGAGAACGGGAAGGTTACAAATGAATCTGACTTTATATTTTATAACAACCGAGAAGGCGCTAATGGTGCTGTAGTACATACTGGAGATAACCGTACAGGTGCCGGTGACGGCGATGATGAGCAGGTAAAAATTAATCTAACAGCAATTCCTGCCTCTATTCAACGAATTGCCTTTACAATTACCATTCATGATGCAGACAGCAGAAATCAAAACTTCGGGCAGGTTTCAAATGCCTATGCACGAATTTTTAGTGAAGAAACAGGGGAAGAACTGATCCGCTACGACCTTGGAGAGGATTTCTCTATCGAGACTGCATTGGTTGTAGGCGAATTATACCGTCATAATGGTGAATGGAAATTTAGTGCAATCGGAAGCGGCTATCAAGGTGGACTGGCAGCGTTAGCGACTGATTTTGGGTTACAGGTTGGCTAATAATTAAAATAAAAAGACCCACCTTTTAAGGCTGGGTCTTTTCTAAAAAACACATAGAACATCTGGGAGGAATTTTTTTAATGTCGGTTTTACAAGGAATATTAGACACCTATTCACATTTCTTTGAGTGGGATATGTGGGTAAAGGTTTTATCAGATCCGGTAAGTTGGGGATTAATTGGAACTTTAGTCATTCTTGAGGGATTGCTGTCTGCGGATAATGCCCTCGTTTTAGCGGTAATGGTAAAACATCTGCCTCCGGAAAAACGTAAAAAAGCACTTTTTTATGGATTATTAGGTGCCTATGCATTTCGTTTTATTGCGATTGGAATTGGGGTCTATTTAATAAAACTATGGTGGGTAAAAGCACTAGGTGCAGCCTATCTGGCGTGGTTGGCTATTAAATACTTTATTGACAAGCATAAAGAAAGTAAGGAAGAGGATGAAGAAGCAGAGGGAATCAACAAAAATGGTTTATTAATCCGGATGTTCGGAACTTTTTGGGGAACGGTTGCTTCAGTAGAATTAATGGATATCGCCTTCTCCGTTGACAGTGTACTGGCTGCATTCGGGGTAAGCAATGAGATTTGGGTATTATTAATTGGCGGAATGCTCGGCGTATTAATGATGCGTGGAGTTGCAGGAGTCTTTCTTGCCCTTATTGACAAAATACCGGAACTTGAAACAACCGCCTATATCTTGATTTTAATTATTTCAGTTAAGATGTTTGCCGGTGTTCTCTTCCATTATGAATTGGAACCACTTTATTTCTTTATTATTTTACTCTTTACGTTCGGTGCTACATTTATCGTCCATTTCATCAACAAGAAAAAAGAAGTTAGCAAAGAGAACGGTTAATCAGCATATTATATTACATGGGGGAGCTGGCGAAAGTCCGTTCCCTTATTTTTATCATGAGGAGTAAGTTAAAAATGAAATTTTTCTCCTATTTTTATGATGAGATGGAGCATCTATTCTATCAAAAGCCGCAAGACTTTAATAAATTTGTGACCCGTGAGCTGTTATCGTATGGGCTTGGAGCAACACTTTATATGCCGGCAACCCGTCCGAATATTCATCAGGAAATCCTATCAAAAAAACATGAAGGATTGACATCACTTGTGATCGATTTAGAAGATGCAGTCGGTGATCTTGAAATTGGAAGAGCGGAAGAAAAACTTGTTAAGGAGCTTTCTAAACTATTTGAAGAGCTAAACAGGCAGTTTTTACGGTTTGAAGATTTACCCTTAATGTTTATCCGGATTCGCGATTGCAGGCAGTTTCAAAGTCTCAAAGAAAAGTTAGGAAAAGCGATAAAATTGTTAACGGGTGTAGTGCTGCCAAAGTTTTCATCCGAAGATGGCGAGATGCTTTTAAAGTTAGTACGAAAAATACATAGTCCACAGCATCCTTTTTATGCAATGCCAATCCTTGAGACGGCAAAGGTCATTCAAAAAGAGACAAGATTGGATGAATTGCTTAAAATAAAAAAACTTCTTGATCAGAATCGTGAGCTGATCTTGAACGTAAGGATTGGGGCAACCGATTTTAGCGGGTTGTATGGAATTCGACGAAGTGCGGATACAACGGTTTATGATATTGCTATTTTACGAGATTGCATTGCTGATATCATTAATATTTTTCAGCGAGGGGATGACCCCTATATTGTTTCCGGACCGGTTTGGGAGTATTTTTCAGCCAAAGAAAGAATGTTAAAGCCGCAGCTTCGGCAGACCCCCTTCCGTGAGAGGTATGGGGACGAAGGGTTGAAATTACGTGCTGAATTAATTGACCAAAATATGGATGGGCTAATTCGTGAGGTTCTTATGGATATTGCAAACGGATTGACAGGAAAAACAGTAATTCATCCCTCGCATATTAAAACCGTCCAAGCGCTGAATGTCATTTCATTTGAGGAATACGTGGATGCCTGTACGATTGTAGAAGCGGCCGGAGGTCATCTTGGAGTAGTCAGAAGCGGCTTTGCAAACAAAATGAATGAAATAAAGCCGCATTATGTTTGGGCAAAAAAGATTCTTTTAAAATCACAGCTTTACGGGGTGTTACATGCAGAAGTTACAAACATCGACCTTATTAAAAAAGAAGTTTACGTTTAATATTTTGGATACTATTGAAGTTGAAGTGGAAGTGAACGAAAATCCTTACAGTTTGCCGGTTGAGGATCTTTTCACGATGGCGGCAAGGATCAATAAAAAACGATCATTTTTATTCGTCAGTAAAGTACTCGGGAAGCATTTACCGATTGATGCGAATAAAGGACTGATAACAGCTGCATTACTTGCTGCCCGATATTTAGAATCAGTAAAAGGAGTTAAATGTCCTGACACTCCTCATTTATTAGACAAGTTTATTCGAAATGAACCATTGTCCGGAAGCGCATTTATTCCATCATCAATCCGTCCGGTCGTCATCGGCTTTGCAGAAACTGCGACCGCACTGGGGCATGCTTTTTTTGACAGTTTCAAATCAGCGGATTTTTTTCATACGACAAGAGAAATCCTCGTCGGACGGGAGCCTGAAATAACCTTTGAAGAAGAGCATTCCCATGCTACCTCCCATCGCTGTTATATTCCTAAAGCAATGATTCAAAATGAGCGGGAGATTATCCTTGTTGATGACGAAATGACGACAGGAAAAACGGCTCTCAATATTATCCAATCTATTCATTCTCAGTTTCCAAGGGCGATTTATACCGTTGTTTCGATATTGGATTGGCGATCGGATGAACATACGATGAAATTTACCCAACTGGAAAAAGAACTGGGAATTACAATCCGAACGGTATCCTTAATAGCAGGAAAAGTTGAAGTGAAGCAGCTGAGGGATGTTCATAAAAGAAACAAGGGAAATGAACGGGAAAACAATTTCACTTCCTCAAAAGAAATCATTCAATTAGGGCCATTTTTTTCAAGTTCCGATTATCAGACGTCAAGAAATCTGGAGCGTTTTATTCAGGAGACAGGACGCTTCGGAATCACAAGCATCGATAATCAGACCAATCATCTGAAAATATCGAAAGCAGCCGCATTTCTCCGCCTAAAAAGGATAGGGGGAAAAACACTATGCCTTGGTACAGGGGAATTTATGTATATTCCAATGAAGCTTGCAGCAGAAATGGGTCAGGATGTTTCCTATCAATCTACGACGAGAAGTCCGATCCATATTGAAAATAAACAGGGGTATGGGGCGAGATTCGGTGTTTCCTTTCCTGCACCGGAGGACCCGGAAATCACGCATTTTGTTTACAATATTCCTCCATTTGAATATGATGAGGTTTTTGTTTTTTTTGAAAGAGAAGTAGATTCTCAGCATCTTCAGCCAATCATAACGGAACTTGAAAAATTACAGATTAAATCAATCAAGCTTATATTTTTCTCTGCAAAAAGAGGTGAATATAATGAATAAATTCATTCAGAATCCAGCAAAAATCGGATCCTACCGAGAGGACGATGTTGTTTTTCTCCTAAAGGATTTAAGTGAATACCAGCTTGAGGATTCGACTGCCAATCGTGAGGTGCGGGTACAGTCCGGCCAGCACTATAGTGAGTCGCTCCCTATCGAGTACCAGCCACCTAGAGCCTATGTAAACTTGTTCCGGCAGTCATTACATGATTATAAACGAAAAGTCGCTCTTTGTATTGGGATTGTGGCGGAGCAAATCTATCAGTTAAAAGGGGAAAACACCGTTCTCTGCTCGCTTGCCCGTGCCGGAACGCCAGTGGGGATTTTAATTAAACGCTATCTTCTGCAGCGCTATAATGTCTCCCTGCCCCATTACAGTATTTCGATCATTCGTGACCGGGGAATTGACGAAAATGCCCTTCACTATATTCTGGAAAAACATCCGCAGGGAAAAATTCAATTCGTGGACGGCTGGACAGGAAAAGGGGCTATTTCTCTTGAACTCGAAAAGGCCTGTCAGCAATACGAAAAAAAATATGGTGTGACGCTGGATGACCGGCTTGCTGTTCTTGCCGATCCAGGCTACTGTACACCGCTTTTCGGGACGAGGGAGGATTTTTTAATTCCCAGCGCATGCCTGAATTCAACCGTTTCCGGGTTGGTAAGCAGGACCGTCTTGAATGAAAAATATATCGGAAAGGATGATTTCCACGGAGCAAAATTTTACCGTGAACTTCTCTCTTCTGATGTTTCAAATGAATATATTAACCTAATTACTGCAGAATATCCATTCATCACAATTAAGGCGGCAAAAGCGGCAGCTGAAAGAAACCTAGAAACCATAAAGGCCGAATTTTTAGGGATGAAGGATGTAAAGAAGATTCAAGTGGAATTTTCTATTGAAAGCATGCACTACATTAAGCCGGGGGTGGGTGAAACAACCCGGGTGTTGTTAAGAAGGGTTCCGTGGAAAATCTTAATGCGTGACCCGTCGAGCCCTTATGTGAAGCATATTCTTATGCTCGCTAAAGAAAAGGGCGTGGAAGTGGTAATTTACCCTGATTTAAATTATTCCTGCTGCGGGTTAATTAAAACGGTAAAGGTGGATAAGAAATGATTATCGCCTCTGATATGGACCGTACGTTAGTTTACTCAAAAAGAGCCATAGAACAACTTGGACTGCCTGAAAAAACTTTGCTAAGACCTGTGGAAGTGAAGGATGGAAACCATGTAGCATTTATGTCAGAAACGGCCTATCATGCCCTAGTTGAGCTTTGCCGCAATTGTTTATTTATCCCTGTTACAACAAGGACCACTGCCCAATATAAACGGTTTACCATTTTTGAAAAAGAAATTTCCCTGCCCTATGCGATTACGTTTAATGGGGCTACAATTTTATATAAAGGGGAACCCCTAATGGATTGGTCAGAACATATTCTGTCCCAAATCCGGAGGGAATCGGCTCCGCTGGATGAATTACAGGCTGGATTAAAAAGGGGAGGCTTTCATTTTAACGGACGTCTTAAGTCGGCCGAGAATCTATTTTTCTATTATCTATTAGAAAGTTCCCCTTCACTCTCAGAAGTGCAAAGCTTAAGTAGTACAGTTTCCAAATATGGCTGGAGAGTTTCCTTGCAGGGGAGAAAGCTTTACTTAATCCCCAATGCTATTAACAAGGGTGCAGCTCTTGAATATATATGCAGTCGCGAAGGTTCACCGGCTCTTGCAGGCGCGGGAGATTCGATACTTGACTGGGATTTTCTGATGAATTGTCAAAACAGGTTCGTCCCGGCTCACGGAGAACTTGCACAGTTCGGCCCAAAAAAGGGAGTTACCTATACGGAAAGAGCGGGCATCCTTGCTGGGGAAGAAATAATGCAGCAATTTCTAACAATTCTTGAATATTCGTTTAAAAATAAAGAAGTAAACACTAGTAAATAATACATAGCTGCTTGCGAAAAAAAGAATAAAATAGGTAACCGTTTGCAGAGCTGGGGTTAGCAGCAGAGAAAAGATAAGGCTTAGCCAAAATAAGTCTAATAGAACAAAGAGGTCAGAACTCATGACATCCATAAGGGTATCCAGTTCCTCGTTTACTTGCTCCATCCTCGGTCGCTTATAGAGAAATCTCATTCAAGTCACCTTCTTCATATATCAGTACTCAATGATATGTAAGGACAAGGAAAAAGGTGAAAAAACAGGAATAGCGGCAAAATCTGAAACATTTTTACGCTGCTTTCGTATTAAGAAATGAATGGATTGCCTAACTATGTTATGATGGAAGAGAAACCTTACATAATTTTCTATCTTATTTGAAGCGTTTTGCTTTTAGAGGGAAGGGATTATGAATGAATCCAGCATATAACCAACTAAACGTCAAACAGGTATCCCTTTCATATGAAAATTGGCTTGATCTTTTAAAGAAGCCGGTGAATGAGCGCCCTGAATTTTCATTAGAAAATGGAGCTATTAACATCGGGCAGGTCCTTGGAACATTTCTTGGTATACCTTTAGACGCGGATGAATACTATAATCAGCTTTTTGACTATGTGAATACCGAAGAACTGCAATTACATTTATTGAGTGAAGACACACTGAACAAAGCAATCAATAATGCACATTTTCAATCGATTCAAAAAGTATTAAATCTCTACCAGGAACAAAAGCTGTCCATCAATCGATTTACCGCCTTTCTTGATGGGGAGCAGCTGTTATTAAAATCAGCGATTCCAGCGATTCATCGAAAAATTAGAGAAGCGATGATTGCTACACTTGAGCTCTTTTCCCAGCTTGAGGACGGTGGGTTACGAAATCATGAATTAAGGCGTGTCCTTGTCGATGTGGTAAAATGGTCCATCAATCACCTGCAGCCGCCATTAGGAAAATCTAATCCTCAAAGGGAAATGCCAAAGTTTATATGGTACGGAGATTTCAAAAAAAGCCATCAATATTTCCTATATTATTTGATAAAGCTCGGATGTGATTTAGTCATTTTTCATCCGGAGGGGAAAGATGCTTTATCCGGCCTTATAGAAGAAGAGGTATTCACTCACAACTTTCAAAATAAACGGCCTGCTGAACCATTTCCAACCGAAAAAAGAAGCAGGAAAACGACGGTGGCCTACCGGGCTTCACGGGAAATTGAATCGATTCTCAACCAAGAGGGATCTGGCCTTTATAAACCATGGCAGTTACGGGATTACACTCCGTCATCGCTGACACTTCGAACAACCTATGATGAACTATATCTCATTGGGAAGGAAATTGCGATGATTCGACCGGATTTTGAAGTAGCAAATGGACAAGTTAAAATTCCGACGATTTTTGCCAAGATAAAGGGTGTTAGTAAAAACAAAAAAGAGTACTGGGAACGTCTGCATGCGCTTTCAGAATCAGAGTACAGCCTGCTCATCCGAAAGCTCCCATTTACAATGCCCGGCACGAGTGATTTCCGTTTTCATTATCGAAATGCTTTGGATAAGGACGGATTATTGAATGTCGAAAAAATGATGGAAGCCCACTACTGGCCTTATTCATTTCTTGCCTCCGGCTTACAAAAAGGAATTGCCCATGCCGTAAGAAGAATTTGTGAAAAGCCGGATTTAAAGGCGCTGCATTCTGAAAGTGAGGAAGAAGTAAAAATCTATTTGTTCAGCCAGGCGATACATATGCCGAAAAGCCTGATACAGCTGCTGGAACGATTTGACTATTCCCAGCATGTGCCGAAAATTATTCTTTATATGAATGAATTAACCGGGATGCTTTCGAGGTCAGATGCGGCCCTCTTACTGCTTCTTAACCATTTCGGTATTGATATTATAATTTACAATCCACCGGGACATAACGATATCGAAAATTTTCTCGATGAAAGTCTTTATGATACCCACTGGCTTGAAGAGGTTGTTTTTGAACTGGAATATAAAGAACCGTCGATTTTAAAAAGAGTTCTTTTTCAAGGGATATTAAAAAATTTAAGGGGAGATTAGAAAGTGGACCAATCACTAAATCCTTCTGGAAACTTAATAACCACAGCCAAGGATGATCAACTATCAGAAACAAAGGTATCCGATATAAAGCTTGCACTTCGGAAGGAACCGGAAATTCAAAACTTGGCCCGCACGATTGACGAACGCGACCAGATTCAAATCTTGGAGTTTGGAAAAGAGCCGGCAGTGCAAATTTCCCGTTTCTCTGATCAAATTTTAGGCAATATGCGGACGACAAAAGTGGAAGA
This sequence comes from Neobacillus cucumis, assembly GCF_016107705.1. The sequence goes on along the minus strand of NZ_JAEHGC010000001.1, from coordinate 305,946 downwards.
TTCAGGCGAGCTTCTGAAACAGCTAGGTCGAATCATGGATAAATTTGATGCTAAGGATTTTCAAAAAACGTCAAACGGCTTTTTCGGCAAGCTTTTCAAAAAAGGTGGAAAAATGGTCGACAAGCTGTTTGGAAAATACCAAACCATGGGGCAGGAAATCGATAAGGTATATGTTGAAATTTCCAAATATCAAAAAGAGATGGTTGATTCAACAACCATGCTCGAGCAAATGTATGAGCAAAACTATCAATATTATTTAACGCTTGAAAAATATATTGTCGCTGGCGAGCTGAAGGCTGAGGAGTTAAAAAATAATCAATTGCCACAACTTGAAGCCCGTGCAGCATCAGGTGACCAACTGGCCTCGATGCAATTAGATTCATTGCGGAATTCAATCGAGCTATTAGAACAACGCATTTATGATTTAGAAATGGCGAAAATGGTCTCCTTACAGACAGCACCACAAATCCGTCTGCTTCAAAGGGGCAACACAAAGCTGATTGGAAAAATCAATTCAGCTTTTGTGACTACGATTCCGATTTTTAAAAATGGTTTAATTCAAGCGGTCGCCGCAAAAAGGCAGAAGCTTGTGGCGGACTCAATGAGCGAGCTTGACCGCCGTACAAATGAAATGCTCTTGAAAAATGCCCAGAATATTTCCCAGCAAAGTGTTGATATTGCAAGACTTGCCGGCGGACCGAGCATTAAAATTGAAACCGTCGAAGAGTCCTGGAATATTATCATCAAAGGAATGCAGGAAACGAAATCGATCGAAGAGGAAAACAAACGTCTGCGTGAAGAAGGAACCAGACGCTTAGAACAATTACAGGATAATTTTAAAAAGATAAAAATACAAAGTTAAATATTTTAATGAGGTGATCTAATATGGCGATTAATTTACAAAAAGGTCAAAGAATCGATTTAACAAAATCAAATCCAGGATTAACAAAAATCATGGTAGGTTTAGGCTGGGACCCAGTTAAAACGGGCGGAGGCGGTATACTAGGCTCCTTGTTCGGAGGCGGAGGCAATTCGGCAAATGTTGACTGCGATGCATCTGTCATCATGCTTGGCGAAAATGATAAGCTGCAAAACAATAATGATGTTGTATATTTTGGAAATTTAAAAAGTAGAGACGGCAGTGTTCAGCACTCTGGAGACAACTTAACCGGTGCTGGCGATGGCGACGACGAGCAAATTATGATTGATTTAAGCAGAGTACCGTCGAATATCCATAAATTAGTCTTTGTTGTTAATATTTATGATGCGGTAAAGAGAAAACAGCATTTCGGAATGATTCAAAATGCGTTTATCCGGATTGTCAACTCCAGCAATCATACAGAATTGCTGCACTATAGCTTAACAGACAACTACAGCGGTAAAACATGCCTCGTAACTGGGGAAATCTATCGCCATGGAACAGAGTGGAAGTTCGCTGCGGTTGGTAACGGGACAAATGCCGGCAGCCTTGGCGAAGTGGTTCGTTCTTTTAGTTAAAAAAGATTAAAATGTTAGCGATGAGGTGATCAGTATGGGGATTAATCTAGCAAAAGGACAAAGAGTTGATCTTACAAAAACCAATCCAGGCTTAACCAAGGCGATTATCGGACTTGGCTGGGATACAAACCGCTATCATGGCGGAAATGACTTTGACCTCGATGCTTGTGCATTTTTAACAGATGCAAACAGCCGGGTTATAAATGATTCCGATTTTATTTTTTACAACAATTTAGTTCATCCATCAGGTGGTGTCGAACATACCGGAGATAACCGTACCGGAGAAGGTGACGGGGATGATGAACAAATTAAGATTGATTTTAGCAAGGTTCCTCCAAGTATTCACCGGATTGCGATTACCGTTACCATCCATGATGCAGAGGCAAGAAACCAAAACTTCGGTCAGGTTTCTAATGCGTTTGTCCGGGTGGTCGATGAAGAAAGCGGCCGTGAAATTTTACGTTTTGACCTAGGCGAGGATTTTTCCGTTGAAACCGCTATCGTTGTGTGTGAATTGTATCGCCATAACGGGGATTGGAAATTTAACGCGGTTGGTAGTGGATTTGCCGGCGGTTTAGCTTCTCTTTGCCGGAACTTTGGGTTGGAAGTATAGAAGTCGTCCATTTGGACGGCTTTTTTTTTTTGAAAAAATAAAAAAACGTTTTTGCATAAACCTTTCAAAATGATCAAGTCATTGTTAAAATATTATAATGATGTTTGGACAGGAGAGTGTAAAAAATTGAAGCAATATTTACAGCTATGTGAGCATGTTTTAAATAATGGTACCGTTAAAGGAGACCGCACAGGTACAGGAACCATCAGTACCTTTGGCTACCAAATGAGATTTAATCTTGAAGAGGGTTTCCCGCTCTTAACAACAAAAAAACTTCATCTAAAATCTATCATCTATGAATTGCTTTGGTTTTTAAAAGGGGATACGAATGTAAAGTATCTTCAGGACCATGGCGTGCGTATCTGGAACGAGTGGGCCGATGAAAACGGGGAATTGGGTCCGGTTTACGGACATCAATGGCGTTCCTGGACTGGTGCAAATGGAAAAACTGTCGACCAAATCAGCGAGTTGATCGACCAAATCAAAACCAATCCAAATTCAAGAAGACTCCTCATTAATGCATGGAACGTAGCTGAAATCGATAACATGGCGCTGCCGCCATGCCACTGTATGTTTCAGTTTTATGTTGCCGACGGGAAACTATCCTGCCAGCTCTATCAGCGTTCAGCCGATGTTTTTCTTGGGGTCCCATTTAATATTGCGTCCTATGCTCTTTTAACATACATGATTGCCCAGGTCTGCGATCTAAAACCGGGTGAGTTTATCCATACCTTTGGTGACGTTCATATTTACCAAAATCATTTAGACCAGGTGAAGATGCAACTGGGAAGAGACCCTCGCCCACTGCCGCAATTAAAGATGAATCCTGCAGTGAAAGATATCTTCGGGTTTGAATTTGAGGACTTTTCATTAGAAGGCTATGATCCGCATCCACACATTAAAGGAGTGGTAAGTGTATGATTTCTTTTCTTGTAGCGATGGATGATCGTAGAGTGATCGGCAAGGACAATCAATTACCCTGGCATTTACCGGCGGATTTAAAATACTTCAAAAAAGTGACGATGGGCCATCCAATCGCAATGGGGCGAAAAACACATGAATCTATCGGGCGAGTCCTTCCAGGAAGACAAAATATCGTGATTACCCGTCAGAAGAAATACCAGGCTGAGGGCTGCACCATGTTTTACTCTGTGGAGGATTTTGTGGGCTACTGCCGCAAACAAGAAGATGAAATTTTCGTCATCGGCGGGGCAGAGATTTTTAAAGAGACATTCCAAAATGCGGATCGTTTGTACATCACCGAAATACATTCTGAATTTGAGGGAGATACATACTTTCCGGAATTCAATGATTCAGAATGGAAACTCCTAACCTCTGAAAAAGGAATAAAAGACGAAAAAAATCCATTCGATTATGAATTTAAGGTCTATGATCGAAAAAATTAGCCACTAAAAAAGCACCAGTTGAAAAATGCTGGTGCTTTAAATGTCTCTTATAATGTATATGTTCCCGTTACCTCATACTCTGCTATTTTGGCAAGCATGCCTCTGAATTCATGTGGGTGACAGAATTCCTCCTCGTGAAAATTCGTTTTCACCCATTGAATTAGCTCTTTTGGGCTATTAAAATATTCTCCGCTCCGGTCACTTTTGCGAATGGTATATCTTCCGTTGTCATCATCAATAGTTACCTCAACCGGTAGGGCACTATCAAAACTGCAAAGAGAAAATTCCATCGGTTCACATCCAATCCATTTAAAATTTGCAAACAATATGTGGCTTTAACTCCAATTATAATCGTGGTAATGAATGATTGTCAAAATATTTTAAAGATTAAATAAGTTGTATTGTACATTGACTTACAGAATGGTTATTGTTAAATTGACTATAGTGATTATTAGATTTATATAGTAATGACGAATGGTTTTTAGGTGCAAATGTGAATTTATTATGAACTATTAGCATTATTGATTTCAAATTGATTTTTTAACACTATAATTGTAGGAGTAATGAACAACTGAAAAAGAGGAGGTTATTCCATGTTATCTAATATTGGAGTACCTGGATTAATTTTGATTTTAGTGCTTGCATTAATTATTTTTGGCCCTAAAAAATTACCAGAAATCGGTCGTGCCTTCGGTCAGACGTTAAAGGAGTTTAAAAAATCAACACGTGAGCTTACCGATGATGTCATGCCAGATATCGATGAGGATAAGAAAAAATTGATTAAATAAGGTGTAAGATACCGTGTCTTGCACCTTTTCTACTTATTGTATATTAGTGGAAATTGACAAAACATATTTATTTTTCAACCTTTGAAATTGGCAGGGGAAGTTAATGGATGATAAAGAATTACAGTTAGTCGATCATTTAGAGGAATTACGCAAAAGGATTATCATAACCGTACTTGCATTTCTTGTTTTATTTGTTGCTGCTTTTATTTATGTTGATGATATTTATAAATGGTTTGTCCGTGGTCTTGATATGAAATTGATGGTTCTCGGTCCAAGTGATATTATTAGGATTTATTTTATGCTTGCAGGGGTTGTAGCCGTTGCAGGAACGATTCCAGTTTTAGCTTTGCAAATTTGGATGTTTGTCAAACCAGGATTAAGACCGTTGGAAAGACGAGTAACCCTTTCCTATGTACCTTCATTGTTCTTCTTATTTATTATTGGTCTTTGCTTTGGCTATTTTGTTATTTTCCCAATGGTCTTTAAATTCTTGATTGGAATTGGAGGAGACATGTTTGTCACCAATTTCACTGCAGACCGTTATTTCAGTTTTATCATGAATATGACCCTACCGTTTGGTGTATTATTTGAACTTCCGGTTGTCGTAATGTTCTTAACGTCACTGGGGATTATTAATCCTTTTGTTCTATCAAAAATTCGCAAATATGCCTATTTTATTCTGATCATCATTGCAGTAGTTATCACACCGCCTGATTTTATGTCCGACTTTGTAGTGACACTGCCACTCTTGCTCCTATATGAAATCAGTATAAATTTATCGAAATTCGTTTATCGGAAAAAATTGAAAAAACAGCAGGACGAAGAATTAGTGGAAGTATAATAAAACGACCTTAAGGCTTACTTAAGGTCGTTTATTATGTTATTGGAAGGACTACTGCGACAGACGTTCCATTTTTATCACTATCAATATGAATTCTACCATGGTGATTTTCAATTATTTTCTTGCTAACCAATAGTCCCAAACCCGTACCTTTTTCTTTCGTCGTAAAAAAAGGCTCGCCAATTCTTTTCAAATGTTCAGAAGGAATTCCACTACCCGTATCAATGCAGCGGATGATCATCTCCTTTTGATGCTTGCATTCTATTTGAATCGTTACCTTTCCACCTGCAGGCATTGCTTCAATCGAATTTTTAAGGAAATTAATAAACACCTGTTTCAATTGATTCTCATCACAATTGATCTCCGGAAGTGGAGAAGGATAGACTGTATCAATTTGAACATTTGTCATAATGGCTTGTGTGTCAATAAGGGTTTTCACACCTTCGATTAATTCTCGAATATTTGTTTTGGCTGTTTTCATAGCTTGTGGTTTTGCAATGACCAATAATTCGGTTAAAATCATTTCAATTCGATCGATTTCAGAATGAATAATATCTATATAATCCTTCTGGCCTTGATTTATATTCAATAATTGCAGGAATCCTTTAATAGCGGTTAATGGATTTCGAACCTCATGAGCAATTCCCGCAGCTAGCTGTCCGGCAACGGAAAGCTTTTCTGAATTTAATAACAGTTCCTCAGTTCGTTTTTTGTTTAAATCCGCATTAATTCGTTCAGAAATATCTCGTAATACGGAAATCACTCGCACTTCTTTATCACTATTACGGTAGGAGTTACTGAGAATTTCCATATAAATAAAACTGCCGTCTTTTTTCCGCATCCGGTATGTATCCAATGATTTAGGCTGAATATGAATGGCTTTCTGATAATTGAGGAGATAGCGATCAACATCGTCTCTATGGATATATTCTAAACTTGATTGGCTAACCAGTTCGGCAGGTGTGTAGCCGAGAATTTGTTCGCAAACAGGTGATACATAAATGAAATTACCTGCAATATCTGTTTTTACAATAATATCCATTGAGTTTTCCGTTAAAATTCGATAAAGCTCCTCACTGTCCTTTAATCGCTGTCTCTTTCGTTTAATTTCCGTAATATCCTTAGCCACACCATAAACACCAATGATTTCGTCATTTACAGTAATTGGTAAATTAGTGACATTTAAATCCACAAGCTGACCATTCTTTTGAATCAGTTTGCAATCATAATTTTGAAAGCTACCTTCTAAAGCTTGGTAAAAGTAAGACGAAACCTTTGCCACATCTTCAAGTGCGAGAACCTCAAAGAATTTCTTTTTCGAAATTTCTTCCTGGCTATACCCTGTAATTTGCTCACAGGCTGGATTAAGAAATACATAATATCCAGCTAAATCAATGGCAAAAAGGGCATCTGAGTTGCAGGCCAATAAAGATTGATAACTATTTAGTCCATCTTTTAAATGTTTTTCTAATATAATTCTTTTTTCGATTAAAATTGCAGAACTGTCCATTTGTATCAACCCAGTTCCTTTCGATTTATCTACTATTATAATAATATTAAATTTTATTAAATTATTTTTCAAGACAATTTCCCTACTTTTGACATATTAATTGGAAATTTAAAGGAAATAACTAAGATTATACATGAACACATTTGTAAGTAATCTATCTTCTTACTAAGCATGTGGAAAGAATAAATGTTTAAGAAAAAACTTCACAAATATTTTTCCGATACAAGCACAATTAGACACATTTCGAGTTAGGGAAGGTGTATAATAGTATCAAACGGGTAAAAAGGATTGATATTTTTGTTACTAAAAAGCCTAGAGTTCAAAACGATTGTTGGACAGAAGGTTAAAGTCATGGAAATTCCTGTATTGGAGGAAGATAGCCCTTTTAAATTTATGATCCAAGTCCGTTTACAGACGTTTATCACGTCCATCTACAAAGAGCAAAGTCCCAAAAGATGTTACTCCTTTAAAGAGTATTTGAAAAAGGTCATGAAATGGCCAGACTATGAAAAACTATTTAAAGTAGATGAATTAAAAAACAACGCTTAATATCTTCGAGCATCGGCTGACCGATGCTCTTTATTTTTTGAAAAAACTACTTTATTAAAATAAAATGAGAGATTGTGTTTCCATCAAAAGGTGTAACCTGTATAATACAAAGCAGTAAGAGTGGGGAAGTGACTAAATGAGTAAAATTAAAATTGTAACCGATTCAACAATGGACATGCCTCAAGATGTGATTGATCAACTTGGTGTTGAGGTTGTGCCTTTGTCGATTACCATAAATGGAGAAACCTACCTAGACCGGGTGGAATTGGATCCGGTTGATTTTATAAAAAATATGAGTCAAACAGATGAATTGCCGAAAAGCTCACAGCCCTCCACGGGCGCTTTTCTTGAAGTATATGACCGCTTAGGGGAAGAAGGATATGAGGTTCTTTCCATCCATATGACGGGAAAAATGAGTGGAACCGTTCGCTCTGCGGAAAGCGCTGCCCAAATGACAAAGACAAAAGTGACCGTTTTTGATTCCAAATTTATTTCAAAGGCTTTATCCTTTCAAGTAAGGGAAGCGGCTGAAATGGCCAAGCAGGAAAAAAGTATGGAAGAGATCCTTGAACGTCTTGAAACAGTCCGAAACCATACTAAATTATATATAATGGTGGATACATTAGAGAACCTTGTAAAAGGCGGCCGAATTGGCAAAGGCAGAGCATTTATTGGTTCTTTGTTAAATATTAAACCAATAGCCTCGCTTGAAGGTGCAGAGTATACGCCGGTTACAAAGGCAAGGAGTTACTCCCAGGTGGTAAAGTTTTTTACGAAACAATTTACTGAGGATATCAAGGGGAAAACCGTTCGAGGCGTAGGGATTGCCCATGCAGGGGCCAATGAGCTTGCGGTAAAAATAAAAGAGAGCATTTTCGAATTAACTGGTGTTCAGGACGTGGAAATTGACTATACAGGGCCGACGGTAATCACACATGCAGGACCTGGTGCGATTGCCTTAATGTATTACTATGAATAAGGATTGTAAGATTGGATGGTGCCAAAACACCATCCAATTTTTATAGAGGAAGTTAATCATGAACAAAGTTGAACGAAACGAACGTATAGATACACTTGATTACTTAAGAGGTTTTGCGCTTTTAGGAATCATCTTAGTTAATATTCTTGCGATACTATCAGCACAAAAGCCGCTCCCAGACTCCAATGATGACTCCTATCAAAAGTTTTTATTTCTGTTTGTCGAAGGGCGTTTTTACCCGATTTTTTCCTTTTTGTTTGGTGTCGGCATGTATATTTTTCTCACTAGAGCAGTGATAAAAGGGAAAAATGCTATGGTTTTATTTTTACGTAGAATCATTATTCTTTTTATCTTCGGGTTTGTTCACTTTATTTTTCAGCCGGGAGAAGCTCTAACCGTTTATGCAAGCTGTGGTCTGATTCTATTGCCTTTTTATAAAGTAAGAAAAGAGATTAACTTGGCAATTGGGATTTTGTTGCTCATTCTATTCGCCATCTTGGCTACGAAAATATTTATGACAGTGCCCCTAATCTTATTAGGTCTTGCAGCTGGTCAATATCGAGTGTTTGAAGAGATTACTCAAAAAAAAAAACAAATTACTATTCTTACAGTGTCAGCGTTTCTCGTGACCGTTCTTGGTCTATTTTTTCAATATCAACATATGCCCTCGGCTCCATTTAATCCGTTCCATTCGAATTGGTTTTTAACCATCGGCATTATGATTGGTCCCATTGTTTCTACCTTTTATGTTGGGATACTGATTCTACTTTTGCAATCTCAACTGTTTCGAAAAATATTATCTCCATTAAAAAGCTATGGACGGATGTCGCTCACCAACTATGTCTCCCAAACCGTCTTCATTTTATTCGTTGGAAATGCCTTCGACCTATTCGGGCATATAACCTATTTGAATACCTTATATATATGCTTAGTTATCTATTCCATACAGTTATTATTTAGCGCAGTTTGGCTGCATTATTATCAATACGGGCCGCTTGAATGGATTTGGCGGTTGGCAATATACAAAGAAAAACCATAAAACAGGATGGTGCTGGTCACCATCCTGTTCTTTTTGGTTAAATATAGCTTATTTGGTAATGCTAAAAAAAATTGAAGTTCAAAGGTGTTGCCAATGTTCAAATGGATGACGGGGAAAAAAACTTCAGAAGAAACGAAAACACATTGCTTAAGTGTGGAGGAACTGAAGGAAGAATTAAAGCAGGAGCTAAATGCTTGCTCGGATTTAACCTTTAGAACACTTACAAAAGAAGGAAAAAAGATTCTATTTTGCTACTTAAGCAGCTTAATTGATAAAAATGGATTAGATCAGGATATTCTTGATCCAATTATTAAAAGTACACAATTCAAATGGACTCCTGAATCTCTGGCACAAATTTTGCCGATTGCTCAGCTTTCTGCTGCTAATAAACTGAAAGATGTCATTCAGGCATTAATTGAAGGGCAGATTTATATTTATATCGATGGTGAACCATATGGTCTGTTAGCAATTGCATCGAAAACAGTTGAACGATCACTGGAAAAAGCGGAAACGGAATCACTAGTTTACGGTCCAAAAATTGCTTTTACAGAATCACTTCTTGGAAATATCAATATTTTACGGAATAATCTAAAGGATCCAAATTTGTGCATGGAGGACCTCACGATTGGCACGAGATCAAAAAAACAGGCAAAGCTTGTTTATATAAAAGGTGTTGCCGATGACGAAAATGTCAACACATTTAGGCAACGGATCAATGATCTGAATATTGATCATGTAGCTGATAGCACTGTTCTTGGACAATTGTTAGAAAGTAACAGCTGGACTGTATTTCCGCAGTTAATTACAACGGAATTGCCGGACCGTATTACGATTGCTTTACTGAGTGGCAAGGTAGCGGTTCTTATGGACCGAAGTCCGGATGCACTCTATGGTCCTACACCCTTCTTTACGTTTTTTGAATCAACAGAAGATGTTTATATGCGTTGGAATATGGGCTTTTTTCTTCGTATGCTACGTTTACTGGCAACTTTTTTATCCGTTTTGCTTACACCGGCATATGTTTCGGTTTTGACCTATCATTATGAGGTAATTCCGTCACCTCTACTTGTTTCACTGGGGCAATCACGTTCACAAGTTCCATTTCCGCCTGTTTTTGAAGCTCTTCTTCTTGAGTTCATTATTGAACTATTAAGGGAGGCTGGTGCACGGCTGCCGACCAAGGTCGGTCAAACCATGGGTATTGTAGGCGGTATTGTAATTGGACAAGCCGCGGTTGATGCGGGTTTTACAAGTAATATTCTTATTATTATTATTGCCCTAAGTGCTCTTGGTTCTTTTACGACTCCAAGTTACCTAATGGGTACAGCTATTCGAATCATTCGCTTTCCGATAATCATTATGGCGGGGTTATGGGGGGGAATTGGCATAATGGTTTCGTTTTGTTTTTTCCTCATTCACCTCATAAAATTGGATACGTTAGGAAGACCCTATCTTGCACCAATTTATCCCTTTAGATGGAGAGATTTAGGATATAGCGTCTTCAGAATTCCTCCTAAATATCTTCCATACAGGCCCGTAACAAACCATCCTGAGAATCCTTATCGATTTCCACCAAAAAAAGCAAAGAGTAAAAAGGATGTAGATGAATAGGGGAGAGATCATGAAGGTAAATTTACGTCCAAGAGAAGGTTTACTATTTAATGCCTTTCTTCTAATGTTTTTTATTCATTCCGTACAAACGGGAGTTGGATTAATTGGACTGCCGCGGATTGTGTATCTGTCTGCTAAACACGACGCTTGGATTTCTGTGTTATTGGCGGGAATCCTAGCGGGCCTTGTCTTAGGGTTGATGGTGTTGATTCTAAAGCAATATGATAGTGCCGATTTATATGGAATTCACATCGATGTTTTTGGAAAATGGATCGGGAATGGACTAAATATTCTTTATATGCTTTATTTAACGGCTGATTTTTTTGTTATTTTTATGAATTATATTGAAATTGTTCGAGTGTGGATTTTTCCAGATTTGCCGACATGGCAGTTAGCTGGTGTTCTTATTCTCTTAGCCGTTTATTCGGTATATGGGGGCATTCGGGTTGTGATTGGAGTTGCCTTTCTTTCGGTAGTAGGGACCATCTGGCTGGGTGCTCTGCTCCTGGTGCCGATACATTATTCTGATTTTACCCATTTGTTTCCAATCATGTCTGCCGATATGAAGCAGCTATTGACTGGAATACATGACTCCTCCCTATCCATCATGGGATTTGAACTACTGTTATTTGTTTATCCCTATGTGAAGGAAAAAGAGAAAGTCTTTCTTTTTACTCAAATTGGAAATTTATATACAACGTTGTTATTTGGGATCGTAACCCTTGTATCTATAACGTTTTTTGCAGAAGATAGTCTGGCCCGTACCATCTGGCCAGTATTGTCAATGTTTAAAATTGTTCGGCTCCCAAATCTTGAGCGTTTCGAATTTATTGCCGTTTCCTTTTGGATGTTAATCATTTTGCCCAATATGTGTGCGTATCTCTGGGCAGCGTCAAAAGGATTTATGAGGATTTTTAATAAAAAACAAAAACATGGGATCTGGATTTTAGCGATCCTAACTTGGGGAGCCACCTTTTTTTTTAAAGCCAGATATCAAATGAATATGGCTACAGATTATGTAGCAAAGGCTGGATTTATTGCCGCCTTCTGTTACCCGATTCTGCTTGCAATGATTGTCTTCGTGAAAAAATGGTTTCAAAGGAGGAAGAAAGCCAATGTGGCCTAAATGGAAACTATTACCGATGATGATTCTTTGTATAGTAATGAACACTGGGTGTGTAGAACCAAGACAGTTAGAAAAATTAGCATTGGTCACAGCAGCTGGGTATGATTTGGAGAAGGAAAATGTAATTAAAGGGACAGTTGTCGTCCATCGATTCGATCCGCTGGCTCAAAATGTGACAAAATTAATTACAGTCGATGCCAATACAAGTAAGGGGTTAAAACAAAAGCAGAATCTTCAATCGAACCAACGACTCGTTACTGGCCAAATGAGATGTGTCATATATAGTAAAGAGCTTGCTGAGAAGGGGATTATCCAGTTGGTGGATGCATTGAACCGTGATGCTACCGTGGGGAATATGGTTTATTTAACCGTTGCAGATGGAAAGACGTCGGATTTAATGCAATCAGGTGTCACTCATAATAAAGTCAATCTGGGAACCTACTTGTATAACTTGATAAAACAAAATGTTGAAAGTGAACAAATTCTTTCTCCTACACTTCAGGAATTTAATCATACCTATTATGATTTTGGCAAGGATCCCTTACTGCCTATTTTAAAACTTAAAAACAATGATATCAAAATAAAAGGAATGGGTTTGTTTAAGGATGACCGATTAGTAGCTGAAATAAAGCCTGACAAGCTGTTTTATGTAAAACTCTTATCGGATAAATATAATGCCGGATCAAAAGACCTCGGTTTTGATCGTTCCCAATTTGAAAAAATTCGGATGAAAACAGGTGAGCATGCAATTCGTAATTTATATAATAAATTATTTGTTAATATAGATAATATTCAAAGCAGTGCGAAAATCAAATTGATCGATAAAGAAAATCTGCGTTTTCGGATAACTGTAAAGATAAAAGCCCGATTATTGGAAACAACAGAGCCGTTAACTGTTGGGGATCCAAAGGCAATTAAGTTGATAGAAAAGAAAATAAATAAAGTGATGGAACATGATATTACAAAATTACTCAATTATTTTCAATCTTTAAGTTCAGATCCTGTCGGGTTTGGAAATGAATACATGACCCATTTACGAGGAAAAAGACTATCAAAAGATGAGTGGAGAGAACGATACAAGCAGGCGTCATTTGAGGTCAAGGTAAAAAACACGATTGTTCAAACAGGAGTAATCGATTAATTCAGTCACAATGCTTTCTTCATATCCAAATCTTTGTTACACTATACACGGAATGAAAAAGAAAAGTAATGGGTGATATCATGAAAGTTCGGATTTGGCTGACTTTATTGTTATTATGTACATTGGTTTTGTCAGCTTGTGGAAAGAAAGAAATCAAAAATGCAGTAAATTGGCCAATAAAGGATTTTACAGCCACAACTCAAGCCGGTAAGCCCTTTGGATTAAAGGATTTAAAAGGGAAGGTCTGGATATCTGATTTTATTTTTACCAGCTGTGTGGATATTTGTCCACCGATGACAGCCAATATGCAAAAGCTGCAAAAAAAGGTGAAGGATGAAGGTTTGAAAAATGTCGAGTTTGTTTCCTATAGTGTGGATCCAAAGGTAGATACTCCACAAAAATTAACGGAGTTTGCCAATCAATATCAAATTGATTTTAAAAATTGGACATTCTTAACCGGCTATTCCCAGTCATTTATCGAAAATTTTGCCTTGAAAAATTACAAGGCCCTTGTCAAAAAACCAGAAGAGGGGAACCAGGTAATTCACGGTACCTCCATCTATTTAGTTGATCAGGATGGAAATATTAAAAAATCTTATAACGGTTTTAAAGAAGTTCCATATGATGAAATTATCAATGATATTAAAGCACTGAAATAGACCTAATAAATAGGTCTATTTTTTTTACCGCCAAACCCTATTTTGAAAGCGTTTTCAACCCTTTGGTTGTTAGTTTTTGTCAATTCAGTTTGAATGTTTTTTCACATGTTATAATATTTATAGTTTGAGAGGAAGGTGAAGTCTTATGAAAATGTTTTTCACTCTTCTAATTCTCTCCTCATTATTCCTTTGTTCCTGTGGCGGGTCCACTCAATGGACACCGCACTCCTATAAAAAAGCTTCAAAGATTGTTTATAAGCAAGTGCCGGCTGATTTTATTCCACGAAAATTAACCGTTGTTTCTGCAGGTGATTCCTTAACACAAGGTGTCGGTGATAGCACGAATAAAGGCGGATATTTGCCTTATCTTAAAAAAATGCTTGAAAAGGAAAAGGGCATAAAAGAAGCGGAATTTTATAATTTTGGTGTAAAGGGAAACCGGACAACACAATTGATGAAGCGGCTGCAAACGCCGGAAGTGAAATCGGCCATATCACAGGCTGATTTAGTGATCCTAACCATTGGCGGCAATGATATTGTAAAAGTTCTTAGAGATAATATCACCGATCTGCAATTTTCCGATTTCACGAGAGGCAAAGAGGAATATAGTGTCCATTTGACGCAAATAATGGAGACCATTACACAGGAAAATCCCAACGCCAAAATCGTTTTGGTCGGATTGTACAATCCGTTTTCTAAATGGTTTGGCAATATTAAGGAACTCGACCAAATTGTCGGGGATTGGAACAGCGCTGGTCAGTCTGTAATTGCTAATTATCCCAATGCCTACTTTGTCCATATTGACGACTTGTTTAATGAGAACTCGGAAAATCTTTTGTATAAGGATAATTTTCATCCAAATGATAAAGGATATAAATTAATTGCTGGGAGGCTTAACCAGACACTGGGAGAACGCACATTACCTGATCTGGAAAGGAATTCGTTGATGGTCAGTAAAGAGGAGAATTAGTTTTGTATGAAAAATAAATGGAAAAGGGGATTCTGGCTCTTATTAGGGATTAACATTTTAATTGTCATGATTATTGGCGGCCAACTATTATCTCCGTCATCGGAGAAGCAGGAAAGCCTTGTTAAAGGGCAAAACGGGGATTATGTTTCATTTCGGATTCGATCCAATAAGCAGGATTTGAATCGGCTTATCAACCATTATTTACAAACAGAAGCGGCTGATTCCCCAATAGCTTATCGTGTTATATTAGGAGATGAGGTTGAGCTTTACGGAACAATCCCGTTTTTTAGTGAACAGCTTAATTTAAAAATGACCTTTAAGCCGAAAGCTTTGTCAAACGGTGATTTAGTTCTGAAGCAAAAGTCGATTAAAATCGGAAACCTGAATTTGCCTGTTTCCTATGTACTGAAATTCATTGAAGAAAACTATAAGCTGCCTAGGGGAGTGGACATTCAGCCGGACAACAAACGCGTCTATGTCCATATGCAGCAATTAAAACTTAAAAGTGATCTAAAAATAAAAGCAGAGAAGTTTGACTTAGAAAAAGATGATATTTCCTTTATCATCTTAGTTCCAGTCGAATAAAAACAGGGTGCCTCCTCTGATATGTAAAGGCACCCTGTTTTTTATTTTTGGATTCGAAGTCCTTTTGGGTAAAAATTCTTCAATACCCCTTTTGCTTCTTTCCCCCAGCCGAGTGGATAGTCATCGATGGTTACGAGCATCCAGCCTCGGTCGTTCCCTGTTGTCAACGTTTCACCTTTTAAGTAATGAAACCACTGGTCATCTTTTAACGGAAAACAGTGCTTTGCCTCATTTGCCATTAACCCTAACGCCAACGCATGATTTGGTTCAAAACGATTCTTTTTTAATTCGCCAAGATGAAGCCCTGCCCGCAGGATTTTTAACCCCTGAAAACTAGGGCAATTATCCGGTAATGCATAGAGCTGCTGATTAAAGAGATAGAAGTGATCGAATGTTTTTCCTTTTATGGTTTGATTGGTAAATTCATAGAAATCTTTAAGCTGTGCCCTGCTGGCATTCGAGGATATCTCTCTTATTTTTGCTTGTTCTTCAACGGCCGTTTTATGAATCTTAGCTACAAAATGGCCTTCCCCTTTTAGATGATGCGGCCACAAGCGGGCTGTTTGTTCAAGCTCGTTCATTTTGCTGGTTGACCATTCCGGCCGGCCATTTTGGATTCCATTTGTCTTTTCAATTGGCTGCAGCTCTAAATCAGGATATTCTTTCAAAAAATATTCAATCGTTTGTTCATTTTCTTCCGGTGAGAAAGTACAGGTAGAATAGACAAGGATACCGTCTTCCTTCAGCATGGAGTAGGCAGCATCAAGAATATTTTTCTGCTGCTTCGCACACGCTTCTACATGGGCCTCACTCCAAAAGGCAATCGCTTCCTCATCCTTACGGAACATTCCTTCACCCGAACATGGTGCATCGACAAGAATTTTATCGAAATAGCCTTGAAACCTGTCAGCAAGCCGGTCCGGTGTTTCATTGGTTACTAAAGCATTGGAAATTCCCAATCTTTCAATGTTTTCTGACAACGCCTTTGCCCGTTTGGAATTGATTTCATTGGCAACAAGAATTCCACTTTGCTTCATCATCCCTGCGAGCTGTGTCGTTTTTCCTCCTGGCGCGGCGCATAAATCAAGAACTCTTTCACCGGGATTTGGTGCAAGCTGTTCCGCGACAAACATTGCGCTTGGCTCTTGGATATAATAAAGGCCCGCGGCATGATATGGGTGTTTTCCCGGCTGGTCCTTTTCAGGGTCATAATAATACCCATTTGGGACAAATGGGATTTTATTTAGTGTGAATGGTGAGAGTTGTGACCATTTTTCTTCCGTTATTTTAAGCGGATTTATCCGAAGTCCGCTCATTCTTGTTTCTTCATATGTATGGAAAAAATCGTGGGATTCCTCTTTAAGTAAATCGGTAAACTTCCGAATAAATTCGGAGGGAAGTTGCATGATAAAGCTCCTCTCTTGTTTCAAATCCTATCATGATTATTGGGGTTTGGCCGCTAGAAGTCAAGCGGCAAAAAAGACTGAGATTTGTACTCAGTCTTCGTTACTCTTTGATCACAATCGCTTGCAGCTCGGGACTTCCTTTGGACAAACCGACCAAAGCAATCGTGTAGACGCCATTTACCTTAAATTGCGAGTTCGGCATTGGAAGGATTACGTTCTTTGTACCAGCCTCCCTTGCCTCAAGGTCCACTGTCATCGGCGATAATGCCAGGTATTCTGTCGCTTGCTTATAGGCTACCTTTGGAAAAATAACATCTCGGTCCTTGACGGCCATGTCTAATGCATGAGTATCAGGTGAAAGGTGAATAAAACGTACTTTTGCTTCATTCATCGGTACCTCCGGTTGGTTGAGGTAAGCGAGGAGACGCATTTTTTTTACAGATTCAATGATGGCCCATGTGTATGATTTACCCGGTTCAATCGTGAGTTTTTTATTTAAGACACTGTCGACCATATTGCCTGATTGATAGATATCTACATGATATTTACCGGGCATTAAGGTTAGTACCTGGCTCGCTTCTTTAAAGGGCAGGTCTCTTACTACCCGCTTTCCGTTGATATAGATGTCTAGATTAGGCGCATCGGGAGAGGTGTTAAGAATGCGGATATGTGACTCTGTCTGCATTTGTTGTGCGTGGACCCGCATCGTATTGAAGGCTTTATTGATATACTTCATGTGTTTTAAGTAGAACTGCATATGAAGTTCTGGGTTTGAGTATTTATAAAATTGGGAGAGTGTATCATACATTGCCGCCCTTTGAAGATAATCAGAATGAGTTCGATTTTCGGACATACTGCTCGCTCCTATTCTCTAATTTACTAGTACTTTATTCAGTTGGGGATAGGTAGGTGTCTATTTCGTTTCAGCCGTAATCGTGTTATTTTATTTTTTCAACAACATTCTGTATACTTGGGTTCAAGATGAAAAATCGTGGGGTGAGTAGATTGGAAGAAACAGTGCAAGTAGCAACCTTTGCCGGCGGCTGTTTTTGGTGCATGGTGAAGCCATTTGATGAGCAGCCCGGGATTAAAAGTGTGATTTCCGGATACACAGGCGGTACGATGGAGAACCCAACCTACGAACAGGTTTGTTCGGATACCACAGGACATTATGAAGCCGTCCAAATTACCTTTGATCCAAATATTTTTCCATATGAAAAATTGCTTGAATTATATTGGCAGCAGATTGATCCAACCGATCCGGGAGGACAATTTTATGACCGCGGTCAATCCTATCAAACCGCTATTTTTTATCATACTGAAACACAAAAGACACTTGCTGAAGAGTCAAAACAGAAATTACAGGAAAGCGGCAGGTTTTCGAAGCCAATTGTCACGCCGATCTTACCAGCGAAGCCCTTTTATCCTGCAGAGGACTATCACCAGCATTATTATAAGAAAAAACGAGCTCATTATGAGTCCTATCATGTAGGCTCAGGCCGTGCGGGCTTTATTGAAAGACATTGGGGGAATCAAGATGGTAAATAAGGATGAGTTAAAAAAGCGGCTGTCACCAATCCAATATGAGGTAACTCAAAATAGTGCAACGGAGCCCCCGTTCCGTAACGATTATTGGAATGAGAACCGGGAAGGCATTTATGTAGATCTTGTTTCAGGAAAACCACTGTTCAGTTCATTGGATAAATTTGATGCCGGTTGCGGCTGGCCAAGCTTTACGAAACCGATTGAAGAAGAAGAGGTAATCGAAAAAGAAGATTACAGCCATTTTATGATTCGGACCGAAGTACGAAGTAAAACGGCGGATTCTCATCTTGGTCATGTATTTAATGACGGCCCGGGACCATCGGGCTTACGTTACTGCATTAACTCCGCCTCGTTGCGGTTTATTCCGAAGGATCAGCTGGAAGAGGAAGGGTACGGGGAATTTACAAGTTTATTTGAAAAATGATGAAAAGCCGCCATTAGTTGAGCGGCTTTTTAACATTTTGGGTATATGCGGATTGATTTTTAAAAAAATAGGCGAATGCACATACAGGACAACTGCCCAGCTCATAAAGTATCTGTAGAAAGTAACAAATTTCCAAGGAGTGAAATTACGAATGTATGGTTATGGTTTTGACGGAGGCTGTGGGTACCCGTATGGAGGATATGGTTATCCAGTAGGCGGCGTAGGCTATGGATTTGGATTTGGCGGATTTGCGCTCATCGTTGTGCTCTTTATCCTGCTCATCATCATCGGAGCAAGCTGGGCTTATTAAAAATAAAAACTGTAAATAGGATAGTGGCTAATAAAAGAGTTAAAATGGCAAATAAAATTAAAAAAGTAAGAAATAAAATTGAAACTCGGAAGATAAAACTTTCAAAGTGGACAATAAAATAAAAAAGGTAATTTAAAGAGAAAAGACTCCTAAAAAATAGAGAAAAAATTAATTAGCCAGGCATTTGCCTGGCTAATTAACTGTAAAAATAGTAATTTTGCAAATAAAACTGATAAAGTTGCAAATATAATATCGAAAAAGGGAAATAAGTTGGAAAACCGGAAAATTAATACTTAAAGCGGCCAATAAAAAAGGAAAGTAACTACATATATCGCCACCCTTCGTGTAAGCGTTTTAAAAAATTAAAATTTCTCGCAGGGTTTGAAATATTTTAAGCGAACATTATTTAATGGACCTTAATCCCACCTAATAAGTACTAGGAAAAAATCTGCCTACCACATATGAACAAACAACAGGTCATACAATTTAGTAAAGCAGACTTAGCAAAAAGGGAAGTGGTGCCAATGGTGGAACGTACGTATCTAATCAAACCAATGATGGACGAAATATACCCGGTTATTGATTATGGCAAAGGGGTCTATTTATATGATTTGGAAGGGAAAAAATATCTTGATGCCGCTTCGGGAGCCGTGACGGCCAATATTGGGCACGGAGTACCGGAAATCATTGAAGCAATGAATAAACAAGCCGATAAAGTTTCATTTGTTTATCGTTCGCAGTTTACAAGTCATCCCGCAGAAGAGCTGGCTAAAAAAATCGCCGAACTAACACCGGGAGAGCTAAATTGGAGCTTTTTTGTTAACAGTGGGTCAGAAGCAACGGAAACCGCTATGAAAATGGCTATTCAATACTGGCAGGAAAAAGGAATTTACACGAAAAACAAAATCTTATCTAGATGGGTGAGCTATCATGGCATCACAATGGGGGCTCTTTCCATGTCAGGGCATGCCGCCAGAAGGGCCAGATTTGTTCCCTTATTAGAAGACTTTCCAGTCATTAACCCTCCATATTGTTACCGCTGTCCCTATAACCTTGAACCGGCAACCTGCACTTACCAATGTGCACATGAATTAGAAACAGCCATCAATCGGATTGGTGCAGAAAAGATTGCGGCGTTCATTGCAGAGCCCGTCATTGGGGCATCCGGAGGGGCAATTACCCCGCCAAAGGATTATTTTAAGGTTATTAAAAAAATCTGCGACCAATACGACATTCTTTTTATCGCAGATGAAGTCATGACTGGTTTTGGCCGAACTGGCACAATTCTTGCAATAGAACAATGGGGGACGATACCTGATATTGTTACCTTTGGAAAGGGGATGGGGGCCGGTTATACTCCAATTGCTGCTGCCGTTGCAAGCGAAAAAGTTATGGAGCCCATACTTGCTGGCACCAAATCCGTCATGAGTGGTCACACGTTAAGCGCGAATCCACAATCCTGTGCCGTTTCCTTGGCCGTGCTAGAATACCTTGAGAAAAATGAGATTGTTAAAGAAGTAGAACAGAAGAGTGTGTACTTAAGATTTCTACTGGAAAAATTAAAAAGTCAATATTCATTTATTGGGGAAGTACGTGGTAAAGGACTGTTGCTTGGAATTGAGTTTGTTGAAGACAAAACAACCAAACGACCTTTTCCGAGAAAAGCAGCGGTCACACAGACGATGGTCACACTTGGAAAGGAAAACGGCCTTCTTGTATATCCGGCAGGAGCAGGAATGGACGGTGTTAACGGAGATTCCATTATCATTTCCCCTCCGTTAACCATTAGCAAAAGGGAGATGGAAGAGCTCTTTAGTTTATTAAAAGCTACATGTGAAGCATTTTCAAAGCACATAACTGAACACGTTTAGGGCGGTGGTACAAGAATGGAAAATCCATTTGGAAAAATTACAACACTGGAAAAAGTAATGGAGTTTTTCCATGACGGAATGTCATTGTTGTTCGGAGGCTTTGGCGGGGTTGGATCTCCCCCGACTCTTATTGATGGAATCTTAGAAAAGGGAATTCGAGATTTAACGTTAATTGGGAATGATACAGGATTTCCTCAAATCGGGATAGGGAAAATTGTCAGTCAAGAGCGGGCAGTGAAAGTGATTGCCTCCCATATTGGTTCAAATCCTATTGCAGGTAATTTAATGAATGAAGGGAAGCTTGAGGTGGAATTTTCACCGCAGGGAATTTTATCTGAACGGATCCGCGCAGGTGGAGTGGGCCTCCCCGGGATTCTATCCGATATTGGAATGGACATTGATATGGTCGCAAAAAACAAACCGGTTATGAACTTAAATGGAAAGGAGTATCTCGTTGAAACCCCGTTGAAGGCGGAAGTTGCCATCATTTATGCTAAGAAAGCAGATGAATATGGTAATTTAATTTATGACAAGAGTGCTAGAAACAATAATCCACTCGTAGCGATGGCTGGTGATTTGACGATTGTGGAAGTAGAAGAAATTGTCCCAATGGGGAGTCTGAATCCGGAGGAAATTATTACTCCAGGTGTGTTCGTAGATTATATTATTCCTTCGAAGGGGGTGAATTGGAAATGGGCATGGGAGTAGATATCCGAAATCAAATGGCAAGACGCGCCTCCGAAGAAATTAAGAATGGGATGGTCGTCAACCTCGGGATTGGAATCCCTTCGCTCGTTCCGAATCACCTTCCTAGGGATATGAAAGTGATGTTTCATGCTGAAAACGGAATCACTGGAATGGGCCCTAGTCCACAAAAGGGGTCAGAAGATGAAAATTTATGTAATGCGGGTGGATTTCCGGTAACGCTTATTAGCGGCGGGTCGTACTGTGACAGTGCGATAGCTTTTGGCATGATCCGCAGGGGCAGAGTCGATATCACCGTACTGGGTTCCCTCCAGGTCAGCCAAAAAGGTGATCTTGCAAACTGGATTGTTCCAGGGAAAAAGGTTCCTGGAATGGGCGGGGCCATGGAACTCGCTCAAAAGGCGAAAAAGGTCATTGTCTTAATGAATCATTGTGATAAGTTTGGCAATCCAAAAATCGTAAAAGCGTGCACATTGCCATTAACTTCCTCTGCTTGTGTGGATTTGATTATTACGGAGATGGCTGTTTTTAAAGTGACAGAAAAGGGACTAATCTTAAGCGAACTATTTGCCCCGTTTAATTTAGAAAATGTTAAAGAAAAAACGGGCTGTGAATTTACCGTTAGTGAGCAGATTCGGAAAATTCCTTATTAATTCTTTCATTTGGCACCAAAGGAGTGAATCGATTGAAAACGATAGAGGATCGAGTGAAAAATTGGCTGAATGATAACCGGAACCGGGGAGCAAAGCTTTTACAATTAATGGTTCAGGAAAACAGCACGAGAGGAAATGAAAGCGGTGCCCAGGCGATTGTGATTGAAAAGTGCCGGCAGCTTGGGCTGGATTTGGATATTTGGGAAATTGACGATGATGAATTAAAAAATCATACAGCCTTTTGCTGTGACCGTCAAAGCTTTGAAGGCAATCCCAATTTAGTCGCCGTATTAAAAGGTACGGGCGGGGGAAAATCAATTATCCTTAATGGTCATATCGATGTAGTGCCTGTTGGAGATGAAAAAAACTGGTCTCATGACCCTTTTAGCGGGCAAATTGAAAATGGAAAGTTATTTGGCCGCGGGTCGACAGATATGAAAGGCGGTTCAGCAGCCCTTCTTCTTGCAATCGAATCCTTAATTGAAACAGGAATCAAACTCAAGGGAGATGTTATTTTTCAGAGTGTGATTGAAGAAGAGAGCGGCGGTGCCGGAACGCTCGCAGCAGTTTTAAGGGGATATCGTGCCGATGGAGCAATTATTCCTGAGCCCACCAACATGAAGATTTTTCCTAAACAGCAAGGCTCCATGTGGTTTCGGATAACGGTGAAAGGGCGGGCTGCCCATGGGGGAACAAGGTACGAGGGAATTAGTGCAATTGAGAAGTCTGTTCGTGTCATTGAGCGCCTGCAGCAATTAGAGAAAGACCGAAACGCGAGAATAACCGATCCCCTTTTTGATTCGATTCCAATCCCAATTCCAATTAATATTGGAAAAATAAATAGTGGGGAGTGGCCATCTTCTGTTCCGGATTTAGCCTTTATTGAAGGTAGAATGGGAGTTGCTCCTGATGAAACCATTCCATCAGCTAAGCTGGAAATGGAAAATTGTTTACAGGAATTAAATCAGTGTGATGAATGGTTCCGAGATAACCCCCTTCAGATAGAATGGTTTGGCGGACGATGGATTCCTGGCTCCCTTGAAAGTGATCATCCATTAATGAAAGAATTATCAGCTAGTTTCCATGAAATTACCGGTGAAGCTCCTGTAATTGAAGCAAGCCCATGGGGAACGGATGGTGGAATTCTGTCATCTGTTGGGAATACGCCGGTAGTCGTTTTTGGCCCTGGAATTACCGAAACCGCACATGATGCCGATGAACATATTGAACTTGAAGACCTATATACAACAAGTGAAATTATCGCACGAACCTTAATAAAATGGTGCGGCGTTAGTGAATAATTGGAAAAGAGACCTAAATCTTAAGATTACGGAAAGGCCTGACTTTTTCCAGTCAGGCATTTTTTTGTGGTAATTATCTGTTATATTAAAAATAGGAGTGATAGAAATGACTGAAACAGCTTCAACGATTATCATTGAGGAAAATAATTTTTATTTAAATGCTTATGTTGACCCGTTTAACAAACGAATTCGCGTGGATGATTATCGCGGGAATGCTAGTTTAGTAGTAAAACAGGCAGAAGAACTTGTTCATCAACACAAAGCGGAAAAATTAATCATTAAAGGCCGTGTGGAGGATCTTCGATTATTTTATGAAAAGGGCCTTCTGCCTGAGGCCATTCTGGACCGTTATTTTCTCGGCTCAGATGCGTATTTCTTTTCGAAATTTTACACAGCTGAACGGAAGAAGAATGAGCATTGGTTAAAAGAGGATGAAATCCTTCAAAGCATCTATCAACTGGATACTTCAGTTGAAAAGCCTTATCCGCCAAAGGAGTACGAGTTGAAAAAAGCCGATGAAAGCTTTGCTGAGCAACTTGCAGCCCTTTATGGCCAGGTTTTTGAAATTTATCCAACTCCAATGAATGACCCAGAATATGTGAAAAAGACGATGCAGGAAGGAACGGTTTATTATGTCTTTTTTCACGAAGGGAAAATCGTCAGCGCTGCATCAGCTGAAATTAATTCATTTTACAAAAATGCTGAGTTAACCGATTGTGCGACACTTCCAGTGTATCGTGGAAAATATGGTTTGATGAAAATCCTTCTTAAGGAGCTTGAAGGAGAATTAAAGAGGCAGGGCGTTTATTGTGCTTATTCCATTGCAAGATCGCTTTCATTTGGCATGAATGCTGCTTTGTTTCAACTGGGATACAGCTACCGGGGAAGGTTTATGAATAATTGTTATATTTACGACAAGCTTGAAGATATGAATATGTGGGTGAAGAATCTGACAAACTGCTAAATTTTCGGCTCTAGTGACGAATTTTCGGCACCTCGTTTTGTAATGATTTTTGGCAGGTGAAAAATAGTTGATTCAATTAACGGCATTAACATCAGAAGTTCTTACAGCCATTTTAAAAAGCATTGACGAAGGGATTCATGTAGTAAATACCAATGGAGAAACCATTTTCTACAATGAAGTAGCGGCAAAACATGATGGTATGGACGTAAAAGAGGTGCAGGGGAAGCATTTATTTGATGCCTTTCCTTCCCTAACGGAGGAATCAAGCACCCTTCTAAAAGTAATCAAGACCAAGAAGCCTATTTATAATCAAACACAGGTCTATGTGAATTTACATGGGACAAGAATTGATACAATCAATACGACCTTGCCGATTTTTCTCGGTGAGGAAGTCATTGGTGCTGTTGAAATTGCGAAGGACTATTCAAGGATGAAGCTGCTTGCAGAGAGGCTTTTAGACCTGCAAAAGGGCATAAATAAAGGCAGCAAGAAAAAAACAGTCAATCAGGTAAAGTACACCCTTGATGATTTGAAAACTGAGAATCCTATCTTTAAAAATATGAAAAACGAAGCAAAAAAGCTGGCAAAATCGGATGCTCCTATTCTTGTATATGGTGAGTCCGGAACAGGGAAAGAGTTGTTTGTCCAAGGAATTCACTATGAATCACGCAGAAGCGATGGACCGTTTATCGCACAAAACTGTGCTGCAATCCCGGAATCACTGCTGGAGAGTATTCTTTTTGGTACGGCGAAAGGAAGCTACACCGGTGCGGTTGAGCGTAAAGGTTTATTCGAACTCGCAGATGGAGGAACGCTTTTCCTGGACGAGTTACATGCAATGCCAGTGGAATTGCAGGCAAAGCTTTTACGGGTATTAGAGGATGGAATCGTTAGAAGAGTGGGGAGCGCGCAAAATATTGCCGTTGATGTTCGGGTAATTGCGGCCATGAATGTTCATCCTAGTGTGGCCCTAGAGGAGCAAAAGATTCGCTATGACGTGTATTATCGATTAAATGTCTTTACCTTTTCGCTTCTGCCGCTCCGGGACAGGACCGAAGATATATTCTTTCTGACGGACTATTTTATAAAAAGTTTTAATCAAAAATTGCAAAAAAACGTAAAGGGATTAGAGGATCGCCTCACCACTTTCTTTAAAGATTATGCTTGGCCCGGCAATGTCAGAGAGTTAAAGCATACAATTGAATACATGATGAACGTATGTGAAGGAAATGATCTTACGAGTGAGGATTTGCCCATAATGCTGAGACAGCAGGCTGTAACCCATAAGCCTAAGCGGATTGAAGTAGAAAGTGAGACCCTTTCTTTAAGAAAAAACATGGAGGAGCTTGAGAAGAAACTAATTGAAAATGCACTTAGCGAGTCAGGCGGAAATATCAATCAAGCTGCTAAGTTATTAGAAATTCCAAGACAGACCCTTCAATATAAACTGAAGAAAACAAGTTTTTAGATGCCGAATTTTCGGCATCTTTTTTTATTAAAATTATGAATTTTCGATTAAAAATTCATCTGTTTTAAAAAGAAACTGATAATATCAAGGTTTTATCGCTTTGGCACACTTCTTGCATATTAATAAAGTGTAAACATTGATTGGAGGAATGTAGTTATGAAACAAACATTATACAAGCCAGAGCGTCACTGGAAAGATATCGAACTTTGGAAGGATGTAACCGAAGAGCAGTGGAACGATTGGCTATGGCAATTAACAAATACCATCCGTACAGTGGATGATTTAAAAAAGGTTATCAATTTAACTCCTGAAGAAGAAGAAGGCGTAAAAATTTCAACAAAGACCATTCCTTTAAATATTACACCATATTATGCTTCACTTATGAATCCGGATGATCCTCGCTGTCCAATTCGGATGCAATCTGTACCGATTTCAGCGGAAATCCATAAAACAAAATATGATTTGGAAGACCCATTACATGAAGATGAGGATTCACCAGTTCCAGGCTTAACTCACCGTTATCCGGATCGTGTTCTTTTCCTAGTAACGAATCAGTGTTCTATGTATTGCCGTTACTGTACAAGAAGACGTTTCTCCGGCCAAGTCGGTATGGGCGTTCCAAAGAAACAGTTAGACGCAGCGATTAATTATATTCGCAATACCCCACAGGTTCGTGATGTGTTAATTTCCGGCGGTGACGGACTGTTAATTAACGACAATATTTTAGAATACATTTTGAAAAATTTAAGGGAAATTGACCATGTTGAAATTATCCGTATCGGAACAAGAGCACCGGTTGTATTCCCGCAACGTATTACTGAAAACCTTTGCAATATTTTGAAAAAGTATCATCCAATCTGGCTGAATACTCACTTTAATACATCAATTGAAATCACTGAGGAATCAAAGAAAGCATGTGAAATGCTTGCAAATGCAGGTGTACCGATTGGGAACCAATCTGTTATCCTGGCCGGAATTAATGACAGTGTAGCAATCATGAAAAAATTAATGCATGATCTTGTCAAAATTCGTGTTCGTCCTTACTATATTTATCAATGTGACCTATCAGAAGGAATTGGACACTTCCGTGCACCAGTATCAAAAGGATTGGAAATCATTGAAGGTTTACGTGGACATACGAGCGGCTATGCAGTACCTACATTCGTTGTTGATGCTCCTGGAGGCGGCGGAAAAATTTCCTTGCAGCCAAATTATCTTATTTCGCAAAGTCCTGAAAAAGTTGTGCTTCGTAACTTTGAAGGTGTTATTACCTCTTATCCAGAACCAGAAAACTATGTACCAGGGAAAGCAGAAGCTTATTTCGAAGGAATCTATCCTGATTATCAAGAAAAACGCTCCTTGGCGGGAATTGCCGGTATCATGAATGATCAGCACTTTAACCTTATTCCTGAAGGTCTGACACGTTTAGATCGCCGCAATGATTACAATCAGGACCCTGAACATCATTCATTAAAGGATAACCGTGGCAAGCGAGATGAGATGAAGGAGAAGAAATTCCAAGCAATTGCAAAGAAAGAAGAATTGAAAAAAACCGGTACAGCAAATGAGCAAGCAAAAGAATAGGAGGGCCGTCATGAGCCATAGTTGTGAATGGTGCGACAGCACGAATATTAATGAAATTACCGATTCCGTTTATTGGGAATTGCCGGATGGAACAAGAGCCATTGAAATTACGGAAACTCCTGCAGTTGCCTGCAGTGAGTGTGCAATGACCTATCAAAACGAAACGACTATTAAAGGAATTGAAGATCAATTATATTTAATTGATTGCAAACAAATTGGAAAAACTATTTCCTATCAGGATTTAATGAATATTCCAAGATTATTAAAGAAAAATTACTTTGATTTTTCTTCATAAGATTCTAAACAGTCGGCAGGATTGCCGGCTGTTTTTTGCTTTTCTATAGACGCAGGAACCTCTTTCCGTTATAGTTTTCTTTAAAAACATGAAAGGTGTTTTTTTAATGAGGAAATCCTTTTATCATTTTTTAATGAAATACAGACATCCCGAGCCAAAGGATGCGATTAGCCGATTTGCCAATGAAGCTTTCGAGGATCACAGCTTTCCAAAAACTTCAGAGGATTACAATGATCTATCCTCCTACCTTGAACTAAATGGACATTATTTAGAATCTATGGCGGTATTTGATGAAGCCTGGCTGGAATATCTTTTATCGGAAAAATAATGTTTGAATCGTCTCTTATAAAGGGGACGATTTTTTTATTTTCTTTACTTACTTAATTTTTCACTTGCATGTGCCGGCAAATAAATTAGTGCATATACTATTGTAATCAAAATTCACGGCTCAACACCTGAGAGGATGGAGGATATGGAGAAACGAAAAAAACCGAAGTATAAGATCGGTGATACGGTCGTGATTACGATGTATGGTACAGTTGGCAAGGTTACAGATATCAAATGGCTTGATGATCGATACGTCTACGAGGTAAATAAGAGCGATGGTCTTTTTGTTGAATCGGGACTTCAGCTTCTTTCAGAATATGAAGGTACTGTGATGGAGCAGGAGCAAATCGATATTGAGTATAAGTTTTTTTTCGGTGATTTGGTTCAAGTGAGCGGGTATGGCGCCGATTTATTTAAAATTGTCGGCTTTAGAACCGAAATCTGGCGCTACAAAGAGGATGCATGGGAAGATGTCATTTATGAGCTCTCAAGAGTAAGTGATGGGGAATGGCTTGAAGCAGGAGAGGAAGAGCTAACTCTTGTTGCAGATGCCGAGAGTGCAGATACGTTTATCCAAAAACTAGGTCTCCTATACTTAATTAACAAACAGCAGAAACCAGCCAAAACTCAGAAACTACAAAATACCATCAGAAAAGCAGAGTATGAAGAAATCGAACGAAAAAAAGAAAAAAAAGAGTTAATTGATAATTTACTGGATATATTCAATGATTATCGAATTTTATATGAACTATTTCACGATCAAGAATACTACCATGTGATGAGAGTAATCCTTAGAAAATTGGAAAGCCTCGTGAATAACGATGGTAAAAGCCATGTATAGACTTGCTACCACCTCGTAATTTCGAATAAGAGGTACAGAACAAGAGGAATTCCACCCCATTTAATAAAAAAGAATAATAAATTCGTAATCTTTTCAAATAATTGGAGGGTGTAACCATCCTCCCGATTCACGTCTTCAATAAATGCCTCAAATTTCATTTGTAAGTTTGACATCATATCACCTCAGAATTGTTCTTTTCACCATCCTATGCTTGTCCAAATCAAAATAGACATGTTTTTTAAGAGGAAAATCGGTAATAATGAAAGCTATTACAATTTGAAACTGACTTTGCATTTTTGTGAACTAACTAGCATGAAAAAGCCTGTTTCATCATAGATTTTCTAAAAAGGGGGCGATGCTAATGAGAGAAATTGAAGTATTTATTGATACAGAAGAAATTGCAGAATTTTTCTTTCATGAGCTTGTAAAAAGGGGATACGTTCCTAGTGATGAGGAATTGGAAGAACTCGCAGATATCACCTTCGAATATTTAATCGAAAAAAGTATTATCGATGAAGAAATTCAAGATGAATAATCTTTTAGAATAAAGCGAACAAAGGCGAGCCTAAGATGCTCGCTCAGGCTGTCGAGTTCTTTTCGATAGCTTTTATTTTTTTTAAAACAATTCACCGCGTTAATTTGTTTCAATGTTATTAGAGTATGGTCTGTGCAATAAGTCTGTTGATTTCCGCTCCAGGACCTCCCCGCGGAAAGCGAGTGACCGGAGCGGAAATCAACAGGCCCTATTGTATAGGTTGTCAAAAATTGGTATTAGAATTTAGCAAAGAAAAAAATGCCGAGCATAGGATGCTCGCTTTTTGTTTTTTTAAGAAAAATTTTACGAAACCTTTTGATATATCCTTCGTATACATGAGTAGTCAGAGATGAAGGAGGGAAAGCGGATGTTTAAAAAAATTCTAAAATCGATTTTGAATAGCAAACTTAATTCTCATAAATACTCATCTTCAAGCGACGCATGGAAAAAAATGAAACATCATAAACATAACCAACTCGGGTCTTATCATTATAAGAAAAAATATAAAAGTGGAAGCTTTATGTCTAGTTTTTTTAGTAGCTAAGCCATTGATTGAAGGAATTAAGATATGTGGAAGAAAATGATTCATACTGTCTCTGGGTTCATCGAAAGACCGTTTCCCAAAGATGCGTTAATTGCGAACCGATTTAAAGTAATCGAGCTAATAGGTGCGGGCAGCTATGGTTTTTGTTATCTTGTGGTTGATCAAAAGGATCATCAAATAAAGGTGTTAAAAACATTAAGGCTTCATAAAAGAATAACAGATTCCGGAAAAAGCAGCTTCGAGTTCGAAAAAAAACTTTTGGCATCGATTGAACATCAAGGATTTCCTCAATATTTTGAAGAGGGAATCCATTCAGGTATTCCTTTTTACACGATGGAATATCTGAATGGGAAAAATTTTGAGCAGCTGATCTTTATCGAAGGAAAAACCTTTTTAGAAAAAGAGGTCTTTTTAATCGCCAGTCAATTACTGCAACTTATAGAACATTTACACGACAGACAAATCATTCATCGGGATATTCGAATTCCAAATGTCATTGTTGTAGATTCTACAATCCGGCTTATTGATTTTGGGCTGGCCCGGAAACTAAGTCAACTTGATGCAACGAAGCGAAAATGGAAAAAAGACTTGCGAAAAGAAATCAACCCGCAAGCTGATTTTTACGGTCTTGGTCATTTTCTTTTATTTTTGCTTTATTCTGATTTTCCTTTACCTTATGATAAAAAGGAAAGAAGCTGGGAAGAAGAACTATCGATTTCAAGCGGGGCAAAGCATATTATTAGACGGCTTTTGCAAATTGAACCAGCGTATGAAAATTGCAGACAAATTGAAGCA
The DNA here is from genome assembly GCF_016107705.1 of Neobacillus cucumis. The sequence goes on along the minus strand of NZ_JAEHGC010000001.1, from coordinate 275,064 downwards.
GATATTTTAGAGATTATATAGGGGGAGAACAACCATATGTCATTTTTTAATAAGGTTTTTGCAAGTGTTGGAATAGGAGCGGCAACCGTCGATACAAAGCTTGAAAAGGATACGTATATGCCTGGTGAAATGATAAAGGGAATCGTTGAAGTATGTGGCGGCAAGGTTGAACAGCAGGTTGACGATATTTACTTATCATTAAATACCACATACTTAAGGGAAGCCGATGACCGTAAATATTCGGTTACTGCTTGTATTGATCGTTTTCGTTTAACGACTCCTTTCACGATTCAAGTAAATGAAAGAAAGCAGATTCCTTTTTCTTTCCAGCTTCCAGAGGATACTCCTGTTTCGATTGGCAGATCGAAAGTTTGGGTTTCTACAGGCTTGGATATTAAAAACGGGGTAGACCCAAGTGATAAGGATTACTTAAAGGTTGTGCCGAATCCATTAATGACAGCAGTCTTTAATGCAATTGACAATTTAGGGTTCCGGATTCGCGAAGCTGACTGTGAAGAGGCACCGCACCGGATGCGGCGGAGATTGCCATTTTTTCAAGAGTTTGAATTTGTGCCAGCATCCGGACCGTTCCGTGGGAAATTAGATGAATTAGAAGTGGTTTTCTTTCCCTCAGGCAATGGGTCCATGGATATTATGCTACAGGTTGACCGCCGTGCCAGGGGATTAGCCGGGCTATTTTCAGAGGCACTGGAAATGGATGAAACAAATGTAAGATTAACCGTTACAAATGCGGACATTCCGTCTTTACAACAGAAAATCGAAAGTGTTATCCATAGATACGCTTAAACCTTTTACGATGAAGCCACAGGTTTCATCGTTTTTTAGCATTTTCTTTTCAATTTAATTAAAGAAAATGCCATTCGACAAAATTAGACGTTTTTTTCGGAAGGAATCGACAGGGAGTTTCTATAATTAATATAGTAATAACCTTTGATTGGAGGAATATGATGATCAGAATGTTAACCCGAAGAGCAAATATGCAATATGATGTGACGATCTTTCAAACTCCAAAGTACAGAGAGCGTAAAGGGTATAAGGCTGTGTACCGGACATACATTAAAGCAAATAACCGCGAACAATGCCTTCAGGAAACCTTTAGCCGTTTTAATGTGACTGACCGAATCCCTGAAAATTATAAAGGGCGGTTCCTTTCGACAGGGGATATCATTCTGATTGATGAAGGAAGGGGCGGGCAGCATTACTTCCAATTAAAATCTGGAGGCTGGGAGCCAATAAATCGGCTTCTCATCCGCTAGGAACGTTTAAAAACCTAAGGAAATCCTTAGGTTCTTTTTCGGCCGCCTGTAGCCTGATGTTCTTTTGCATGTGCTTCATGTTCAGCCACTATCGCTTCCGGCGGAATATGATTATTTTTCTTTGGCGAAGCTGTGCGGTTTCGATGTTTTTTTCCCATTCGTTAATTCTCCTCCTTTTCTTCTTCAAAAATAGTTTCCCACAAAAATAAAAATTCATGTCCGATCCTAGATTGATTTTTCATTACAAAATGATTGTGATATATTGTCAATGGTGGGTAGAATACCCACACCAAGGAATAATCGAGTTTGATTTTCCTAAGATATGATTGGAGGATTATAAATGAGCGTACATATTGCAGCGAAAGAAAATGATATTGCTGAAACAGTCCTGCTTCCAGGAGACCCGCTTCGGGCAAAATATATTGCAGAAACCTTTTTAGAGGGTGCAGTATGTTATAACAAAGTCCGCAATATGTTTGGTTTTACTGGTACCTATAAGGGAAAAAAAGTTTCTGTTCAAGGAACAGGTATGGGGATTCCATCGATTTCGATTTATGTAAATGAATTAATCCAAAGCTATAATGTTCAAAACTTAATCCGTGTTGGAACCTGCGGTGCCATCCAAAAGGATGTAAAGGTCCGGGACGTTATTTTGGCGATGTCAAGCTCCACCGATTCCAATATGAATCGTCTTACATTTGGCGGAATTGATTATGCCCCAACAGCCGACTTCAATTTATTAAAAAAAGCATATGATGCAGGCATTGAAAAAGGGTTAAATTTAAAGGTTGGCAGCGTCTTTACTGCCGATATGTTCTACAATGATAATGCTGAACATGAAAAATGGGCCCAATATCAAATTCTTGCACTTGAAATGGAAACAACCGCACTTTATACACTTGCAGCTAAATTTGGCCGCAAAGCGCTTTCTGTTCTGACTGTAAGTGATCATCTACTAACAGGTGAAGAAACGACTGCAGAAGAAAGACAACTAACCTTTAATGATATGATTGAAGTAGCATTAGAAGCCGCAATAAAAGAATAAAATATCAACATAACTCCTCTTCGTCCTTTGAAGAGGGGTTTTTTGTTTTTAAGAAAGGAACTATATCCCCCTGTGGAGAATTTAATAATGACTAGGTGTGACAACAATCATCAAAAAATTGTCGAATTAATGTAGAATGAATATAAACCGTCATGTTTTATTAAAGATTGTGTGGTGAATCATTTTTATGAAAGAAGAACTAAAGTTAGATATTACAGGGATGACTTGTGCAGCCTGTTCAGCAAGAATCGAAAAAGTCCTGAATAAGATGGATGGTGTCGAGGCCAATGTAAATTTAGCAATGGAATCAGCGGCTGTATCCTTTGAAAATGAAAAAATTTCGAGTGATGAAATCATCAAAAAGATAGAGAAACTTGGTTACGGAGCGACTGAAACAGAGGATCGAAATGTAAAAGCCCAACATAAGGAAGAAGAGTTACAACAACGAAAAAATAAACTTTTGTTTTCCGTTATTTTATCGATTCCCTTACTTTACACCATGCTCGCCCATATGCCTTTGGATATTGGATTGCCGATGCCTTCTTTTTTAATGAATCCATGGTTTCAATTGTTGTTTGCAACGCCCATTCAGTTTTATATTGGGGGCCCGTTCTATAAAAGTGCATATAAAGCCTTGAAAAATAAAAGTGCAAACATGGATGTTCTTGTAGCACTAGGTACTTCTGCCGCCTATTTTTACAGTCTTTCAGAAGGGATTAAAACAATTGGACAACCCTATTACGCCCCCCATCTTTATTATGAAACGAGCGCCGTACTAATTACCTTAATTCTTTTGGGCAAATTATTTGAAGCTCTTGCAAAAGGACGGACGACGGAGGCAATTTCTAAACTGTTAGGACTACAGGCAAAAGAAGCAACCATTTTAAAAAACGGAAATGAAATCAGGGTTCCACTAGAAGAGGTGCTGGTTGCGGACACGGTGATCGTTAAACCCGGTGAGAAAATTCCGGTAGACGGAGAGGTCGTTTCTGGACAATCTTCCGTAGATGAATCCATGATTACAGGTGAATCGATTCCGGTTGAAAAAATAATCGGGGATCCTGTTATTGGGTCAACCCTCAATAAAAATGGTACGTTAACGCTAAGAGCAACAAAGGTTGGAAAAAATACGGCATTAGCCGGTATTATTAAAATAGTCGAAGAAGCACAGGGAAGTAAAGCGCCGATTCAAAGGGTTGCCGACACAATTTCCGGTTATTTTGTTCCGGTAGTAGTGGCTTTATCGATTTTGACCTTCTTAATCTGGTACATTATCGTCGAACCGGGACATTTTCCGTCTGCATTTGAAACGGCCATTGCCGTTCTTGTCATTGCTTGTCCATGCTCACTTGGACTTGCAACTCCGACCTCGATTATGGTTGGAACTGGTAAAGGGGCGGAAATGGGAATTTTAATTAAAGGTGGAGAACATTTAGAAACTGCTCATAAAATCAATGTAATTGTCCTTGATAAAACAGGGACGGTAACAAAGGGGCAGCCAACCGTTACGGATTTTATTGCTTATCAGGATGAAAAGAAGGTCCTGCAATATCTTGTTTCTGCAGAGAAATCATCAGAACACCCTTTGGCAGATGCCATTGCCCAATACGGGATGTCGAAGAGAACAAGTACACTACCTGTCAAACGATTTACAGCCGTTCCGGGTCACGGAATAGAGGCAAAAATTGGTGATGAAGTGGTCGTAATTGGAACAAAGAAGCTAATGGAGATCAAAGGGATTGCCTACCAAACTGTTCAAAATGACCTTCTCCACTTTGAAAGACAAGGGAAAACGGCGATGTTCATTGCAATTCAAGGAACCATAATGGGGATAATAGCAGTTGCCGATACAGTAAAAGAAAATGCCAAGCTGGCAGTTGATCAATTAAAACAGCTTGGAATAGAAGTATATATGTTAACAGGAGATAATGAGGGTACAGCTAAGGCGATTGCCGGTCAGGTAGGAATTCAGAATGTAATTGCCGAGGTTTTGCCGGACGAAAAAGCAAATCATATTAAGGAACTACAACTGCAAGGGAAAAAGGTGGCGATGGTCGGGGATGGAATCAATGATGCTCCGGCCCTTGCACTTGCCGATATCGGAATTGCAATAGGAACGGGTACGGATGTAGCCATTGAAGTAGCCGATATTACCATTCTGGGTGGAGAGTTGACACTAATTCCAAAAGCAATCGCTTTAAGTAAAAAAACCATGTTAAATATTCGCCAAAACCTTTTCTGGGCTCTTATATACAACTCCGCCGGAATACCGGTTGCTGCCTTAGGCTTCCTCGCACCATGGGTAGCAGGAGCGGCAATGGCATTCAGTTCAGTATCAGTCGTAACCAATTCACTCCGTTTAAAACGGATTAAAATTTAATTTCATTTTTGGCGCTGCCTAATGGGGAGTGCCATTTTTTTAGACAACTTTATCTTTTCTTTGTTAATTTTAATAAAAAGATGTTATTCTAAACACTAAGGGTCCATTTTTCATAGAAAAATTAAAAATGGAGCTCTGTACATAGAAAAAAGGAAGATGATTGTTCTCGAAACATAATTTTTTGGTGAATGAAAGTGGTGAAGGCTTTGGATGAAGAGAAAATTGGACAAGAGCAAACAACAGCAGAAAACAAATCAGGCTATATTCGCTTCAAAAAATTCCATTTTATCATGCTATTGTTTTTCATAATTTTTCTATCTGCAGGAATAACGGCTTTTGCACTGGCGTTTGGTGAAGAGAAAGTCGTAACAGTAGGAAAGGAAAGGGCAGAATTTAAAAAATTCTATACGGCCTATGATACTTTGAACAATGGATATTTCAAAAATGTGGATCGTCAAAAGCTAATCAATGGGGCTATTAATGGGATGGTTGAATCCTTGGATGATCCTTATTCTGATTATATGAGTGATGAAGAAGCTAAAGACTTCCACAGTACGATATCTTCCTCGTTTGAAGGAATTGGAGCAGAAATTCAGGAGAAGGATGGGCATATTTTAATTGTATCCCCAATTAAAGGATCTCCAGCAGAAAAAGCCGGTTTAAAACCAAATGACATGATTACAGCAGTAAATGGAAAAAGCCTGCAAGGAATGACTTCCACTCAGGCAGTCACCTTAATTCGTGGGAAAAAAGGGACGAAAGTTGAATTAACCATTCAGCGCCCCGGCACGGAAGCTCCAGTAAAAGTCCCAATTGTTCGTGACGAGATTCCAATAGAAACTGTATATGGTGAAATGGTTGGTAAAGGTATTGCCAAAGTTCAGGTTACCAGTTTTTCTAGCAATACCGCAAAAGAACTTGTTACGACCTTAAATGATTTACAAAAGAAAGGCATGAAAGGCCTTGTGTTGGATTTACGTCAAAATCCAGGCGGATTATTAGACCAAGCCATCAGTATTTCCAGCATGTTTGTTCCTAAAGGTAAAGTGGTTGTAAAGGAACAGGATCGAAATGGTAAGATTAAAGAGTTTGCTTCACAAAATGAAGGTAATCCGACACTTCCTTTAGTCGTTTTAATTGATAAAGGCAGTGCAAGTGCTTCAGAAATTCTTTCCGCGGCGGTAAAAGAATCAGCCGGTGTTCCATTAGTGGGTGAAAAATCATTTGGAAAAGGAACCGTCCAAACTGCACAGGATTTCTCAGATGGTTCGAACCTGAAATACACGATTGCAAAATGGCTAACTCCAGATGGGAATTGGATTCATAAGAAGGGGATTATGCCTGATTATCCGGTAAAACTTCCTGATTATGCATCATTGCCAATTATTAACCCGGATAAGAAGCTGGCACTTTCCAGCTCCTCTGAAGATGTAAAGACAGCACAAAAGATGTTAAAAGCGGTTGGCTATAATCCAGGCAGGACAGATGGATTCTTTGACCAGAAGACAAAAGAGGCGGTTGAAAAATTCCAGAAGGCCAATAAATTAAAAGTAAACGGGTATCTAAAAGGGGACTCCACTATGAAGTTAATGGAGCTCTTACGGGACAAAATTCAAAAGAATGATACCCAATTGAAGAAAGCGATTGAAGTGTTAAAAACAAGAATGAAATAAAATGGATAAATCCGGATTCTTTCTATGTAGAGGAATCCGGATTTTTTATTTAAGTATGTATATTTCTTCAACTGTTTTCCGAAAATGGACAGTAACAATCAGGATAAAGTTGGTGTTTGTAATGAGGAAACTAGTAATTGTGGTGATTGTACTTTCTTTTTTCGGTTACGGCCCGTTAAAAGCACTGTTCCATTCTGCTAAAGAGTCAGCAAATGAGCTGCAAATTTCAGAGCAAAAAAAGGCTGTGAATTTTTTAATTACTGAAAATAATGCAGACTCTCAAGCTTCGAAAACAGGTGCTACAGTTATAGTTCGTTATGATCAAGAGAATCATAAATTAAAGACGGCTCCTGTTTTATTACCGGTTTCAAAAACGGTTGATAAAAAACCTAATTTGAAAGAATTAAAACAAACGGTTCAAAAAAATTATGGAATTTCCATTGATCATTTTTTCATGTTAAACCCCTCATCTATAAGTAAAATCATTGATCAACTTGCACCGGATGGAGTAACAATGAATGAAGTAAAACGACCACTACATGGTAAAGAAGTGCTTGAATACATTCAGCAGGTTGCAGTAGATCCTGAAAATACAGAGGAATTAAAAACGATTATATCCTCACTGAAAAATGAAATTAAAAATCAATCATCCGATAAGTTATTGTCGATTGCACCATCGATTATCAATGAAATGGTTGATAGCATTAACACAGATTTAGGTAAGGGACAATTAGTGGGCTTGGGATTATCGGCTATTATGAATCCAATTACCAAAGTTGAGCCATTGCAATTTGCCAAAGGAAATGGAAAAGAAGATTCAGCTACTGTGAATTCAATTTTAGAAAAGGGAGACCAGTCTAGGTCGATCATTAATTAAAAAGCGGATGAAGGCTCATCTGCTTTTTTCTTTTTACATTAATCCATATCCGTTATAATGAAGGGATGCAAAAACGAAAAAAGGCAGGGCAATAGAATGATTAAATCTGAAGTTTATATTTTATCAGGATTTTTAGGGAGCGGGAAAACAACTTTATTAAAACGAATCCTTGAAGAGGAACATAAGCTGGGAAGAAAAGTAGCTGTCATGATGAATGAGCTGGGGGAAGTCTCCATTGATTCAAATGTTGTGGACGAAGACGTTGCGTTAAAGGAATTACTTGGCGGCTGCATTTGTTGTTCGATTCAGGACAAGCTAGAGGCGCAGTTACAAGGATTATTAATCGATGAAAAACCAGATGTGATTTATATCGAAACAACGGGGGCAGCACATCCTGTGGAAGTATTAGATGCGATTCTCTCACCGTTATTTGCAGATGCTTTGCATATTAAAGGTATTGTCACCACTGTTGATGGCTTAAGATGGTTGAATCGAAAATCAATGAGTCCTCAGCTTCAGCAGTTAATTCTAGAGCAAATTAGACATGCTGATTTCATTATCGTGAATAAAATGAGTGAATTATCAGAGTCGGAACAAGCGAAAATTACATTCGAAATTCAAGCATTGAATTCAAAAGCAAGATGCCTGCTTACGAACTATTCGCAGGTTTCGCTAGATCAGCTTAAAGCGTTATCAGTTTTTTATCCAGATAAAACGAATACTCACTTAAGCCAGAAAAATTTAAATTTATCCACTTTTGTATACCGATTTCAGGGTCCCGTTAGTCATGCCGGGTTTGAAGAGTTTTTAAAATCCTTGCCTGATACGATCTACCGAATTAAAGGATATCTAAAATTTGATTCCAATAGTTATCCTTTTTTATTTCAATTCTCTTATGGAATGCCCTTATATATGAAGGAGCAAATGAATTTACCGTTAAACCTTGTTTTTATTGGGGAAAACATCGATTGGGGCCAAATGAATACGGCACTCGAGCAGCTTGAAAATGAATTTGAAAATCAGCATATGGATGAATGATATTTTGGTCTTCAGGTAACTCTTTAAATGTAGTTTATATTCCATGGAAATGGGGGGTTACATGAAGAAGGCAGCTGTGTTTATATTTTTTATGCTCATCCTCCTAAATGGTCAAGCGGTAAGTGCAGCGGATATCAGTTATAAGATTGAAATGCTCCCTTGGAAAGATGTCAATCATATATTACCAAAGTACACAAAGTTTATCGTTCTGGATGTGGAAACAGGGAAAAAATTTAAGGTTCAACGACGTGCAGGCAGCCACCACGCGGATGTGCAGCCTTTAACCACAAGGGATACCAAGATTATGAAAAAAATCTATGGGGGTAAATGGAGCTGGAAACGTCGTGCGATTATTGTTATTCATAAAGACCAGTGGATAGGCGCTTCAATGCATGGTATGCCACATGGTGCCGGAGCTTTGAAAAACAATTTTCCAGGACATTTCTGTATTCATTTTTATGGAAGTACCACACATCGGACGAACTCCATGGACTTATCTCATATGTTAATGATTTTAAAAGCCTCAGGGAAACTAGATGATTATTTCGAGAAGGCAAATCCATATGAGATCATAAATGCCTATATTGCAGGATTTATACAGCAGGATTCGAAAATTATTTCCACACCTTCCTTGCAAAAAATTAAGTGGAAACCTGTCCTTACGAAAATTGATGCAGTTAGAATCTCAAGATTACCTATGCTTCCACCTGAGGATTTAACAGAACAAATTAGTTTGGATATTCCCATTGAAATTGATTGGTACATAAAAAATAGAGGAAGACAAAGATTTAATGGGCAAATTCATATGGTGCGGTTTTCACCTATTGAGGGATGGAAAATTGATTCAAAGCAATTTTTAAAAGATAATTATTTACAATAATAAAAAACACCTTTATAAATGAAAAGGACATTTATAAAGGTGTTCTTATTTTAAGGTTGTTGTCCAAATTTAATGAAGGTGCGCTCATCTTCGATTAGTCCGCATGCGCCGCATTGAATTCGGAATTCTGGCCCTTGATATGGGATATGAAAAGGTTCTAATTCAGTTTCACCATACTCTCTTACAACCACACCGGATTGTGGGTCAAGCTTGACCGAGTGTGCTACTTGTTCAATAATATTAAATCGACTTCGATTAGTTTTACAATTTGGACATTTATATGGGGTAGACATAAATTTCTCCTTTCAAAAAATGGTCCTTTTTATTTTTTACAAAATACAAGGAAATATGTAACAATGAACCTAAGGTTGTGATTGGGGTGATAGAAATGCCAACTGGGTTGGAGATTTTTGATCGGTTATTACATGAATATCGAAAGGTTTGGAATAATCGTTTATTAAACGTGGAAAATCAAAACAGTGAGGAGATTTTGAAGGAAGCGATAAAAAGAGAATTATTAGATGAAAACTCGCACCCTAGGGTTCGGAAAAACAAATATGACAAATATTATTCCGCTATCAAAAGACTAGTGGATTCAAATATTTCACCTGAAACAAAAGTTCAGTTAATTGAGGTTCATAATCAAATGATGGATGAATTAAAATAGAAAGACAGCCATCGCGGCTGTCTGTATCTTCAATCAGGAGTAAGTTGATCAAATGTAATGGGAATCGTCTCGATTTCCTCTTTATTTATTGCCATGAAAATGAACAATAATCCATTTCGAATTTCTGTCCGAATTTGAGTTATTTTAATGGGGAAGGGGAGGATAAATTCCTTTTTAAATGTCTGATTTGCTCTTTCCTTGATAAAATATTTTCTTCCTTCCTGTAAGGTTTTAAATTCACCTGTCATTGTCAATACCTGTTGATTGACAGTAATATGAAGATCCTCTTTACGCATCCCCGGAATTTCGGCTTCAATCACAAGCATATCATCCGTCTCATATAAATCGCATTTTGGAAAAGAACTCTGTATTTTTGTAAAGGGGCTAATGGAGGGACTCTTCATGACCTTTTCAACACTTTTTTCATCAAAGATTTGCTCCCAAAAAGTATCACCTTGAAATTTTTGGGTCAATTCCAGCCATTTTTTAAGTTTATCCATTTCCATGCCAACCACCACCTCTAATTCATCATATTTTACTAAACCAAAAACATACCATAAAAGTAGATGGCTACATTATTTCTGTCACATCAATTTGAGAAAACTGCATATCAATATTTTTGGGAATTCTTACTTCTAGAGTCCCATCCTTATAATTGGCTGAAGCACCTTTCTTTCTAACAATCGCCGGAAGGGTGATCGTATGTTTATCTTCATATTGGGGGATATGATCGACAATAAGTTGATTGGAGGTATGGTAAATACGCAGCTGCTTGAGCCATTCCTCACTTTTAATCGGAATCCGCACGTAAACAAAATCATGTGTTTCAAATGCCGAGGAATTCAATGCACCTGTGGTGGACTGCTGCTGGGTAGACCCTGCTGAAGCGAATCCATTAAACATTTCGTTTGGATTCATCATTCCGCGCATGCTGCCGGGGAGTACCTTTCCAATGAGATCCTGGACATAATTATTGATTTCTTCTGGTTTCATGTTTTGCAAGTTATTCTTCATATCCTTATTAAAAGGGAACATATTCCATGGGAACATTTTTTTCATCCTTTCAACTGCCTAAAAAGGGCCTTATTCGTCCTACCACATACTATGCTAGCAAACGCCTATGCGTTATAAAAACCTGCTCTTCTCATTTGAATCCCAAAGGATAATGTTTAATATTTGCATATATAATCAAATCTTTTTAACATATAGTATAAGGATAAATTACAAAATAGAGAGGTAATGGTGTGTGAAGAAAAAAACTGCTTTGATTACCGGAGGGGCAACCGGCATTGGTAAAATCACCGCTTTACAACTTGCAGAAAAAGGGTATCAGTTAATCATTAATTATCGAAGCAGTGAAATGGAAGCAAAGGGACTTGCAAAGCAGCTCGAGAAAAGCTTTGGAACCGATTGCTTGTTACTTCAAGGGGATGTGGCTAAACAAGAAGATTGTATCCGAATGGTCCACCAAGCATTAGTTAAATTTCCTTCGATTGATGTTTTAATCCATAATGCAGGGCCATACATACACGAAAGAAAAAAAATAACGGACTATTCATTTGAAGAATGGAATTATTTATTAAATGGAAATTTATCAGCTGTTTTTAATTTATCAAAGCTGACCATTCCTATTATGAGAAAAAATAAATGGGGAAGAATCATTACAATGGGGTTTGACAGGGTCGAAACAGCACCTGGTTGGATTTATCGTTCTGCTTTTGCTGCAGCAAAAACGGGGCTAGCATCCTTGACAAGAACGATTGCCATTGAGGAAATGATGAATGGGATTACGGCCAATATGGTAAGCCCAGGGGATATTAGCACCGAATGGAAGGAAAAAACAATCGAACAAGCCGTTTCTTCTCATAATGGTCTTACTTCTGTTGGGAGATCAGGGACAGGTGAAGATATTGCAAGAGTGATTTCTTTCCTTGTAGATGAAAATTCAAGTTTTATAACCGGGAGTATTATACCTGTGACTGGGGGGATAGATGTATTAGGAAAAGCATTGAAAGATGAACATAATATAAAAGAGTCCTGACCAAAATCATTAGGACTCTTTTTGTATGTTTGCTCGATTGGCGGTTGTTTGAACCCAAAGTAAACGTAATAAAAGACAAATTGCCCCGACTGCGAGACCCGCAATCAAACCGATCCAATATCCAAAAGCACCCAGATCAGTATAAACTGCCATTACATAGCCAAGTGGGAGGCCGATTACCCAATACGATAGAAGAGAGGCTAAGAAGGTAATATTAACATCCTTATACCCTCGTAGTGCACCTTGGATTGGTGCCTGGATGGCATCAGATAATTGAAAGAATAACGCGTAAAGCAAAAATTTCGCCGTTAATTTTAAAACCACTGGATCTGCCGTATAAATTCCCGCAATATCATAGCGGAATAGCAGTAAGATTAACCCGCATAACCCTGCCAGTAAAATCGCGATTCCGACTCCAAGCCAGCTGTATTCCTTTGCATCCCGATCTCTTTTGGCGCCAATTTCAAAGCCGACCAAGATGGTTAATGCCATAGAGATGCTGAGAGGAAGCATATACAAAAATGAAGCAAAATTTAATGCGGACTGATGGCTGGCGATTGTATTGGTATTAAAAGTACTCATCAGCAAAGTAACAGCAGCAAAAATGCTGGTTTCAAAAAAAATCGAAAAACCAATCGGTATGCCAATTTTTAAGATTTCCTTCGATCTTGAAAGGGAGATTTTATGAAAATGGCGAAAAATACCGAAATTTGAAAATGGTTGATTGGTACAGATGATGAAAATTGAAATACCAGTAATCAGCCAATAGGTAATCGCTGTAGCAACACCTGCTCCAATTCCTCCAAGTTCAGGGAAACCAAATTTTCCATAAATCAAGAGATAATTAAAGACAACATTAATTGGAAGTGAAGTTAAGGTAATGACCATCGTAACACGCGTTTTCCCAAGCGCATCAATAAATGACCTTAATACGTTATAAGCGAAAAGTGGGATCATTCCAAAGCTTAAGGCAACAAGATAGTCATGGGCTACTTTCCGAACATGTGGTTCAAGGCTCATACCGTTTAAAATGGGGTCGAGAATTATAGCGCCTATGGCGATAACGATAACGGCAATGATTACTGATAAATATAGTCCTTGAAACACAGAGTGTGCAACCTTATCCGACTGTTTCGCCCCATTTAATTGCGCAACAATCGGCGTAACGGCCAGCAATATTCCACTAAGTCCAGTAAATACCGGAACCCACAGGGAGGAGCCTATTGCAACACCTGCCAAATCGGAAGGGCTGTAATGCCCGGACATGGTTACATCAAAAAAGTTCATCGAAAAAAGCCCAAGCTGGGTAATCAGAATCGGGAATAAAATATTAACCAATTGTTTTAACTTTTGCTTCTTTGTAACTGTTTGTTTCAATTTTGTTTCTCCATTTTCTTTAGGGTACAGAGAGATATTATATCATGGAACCTATTTAAGTGGTTTGCAAAGATATCGTTAACAAGTACTTTTTTAAAATGGAAAACATTTACAGTTTACACATCATATACAAACTGCTTTTACAATTTTTTGAACAATTTGATTACAGGGAATGAAAACGGATTTTTTTGTGGATAATAGTTGTGTATCATCTATGGAAAGGAGCAAAGAAAATGAGCTTTAATATTAATCGTATTAATCCTAATCAAACCCAGGTATTTTTTCATGATGGTCGATTTGAAACGTTAACGAATGAGGAATTAGAAGATTTTTTGCTCCAGATGGGTATAAGTGAAGTAGATGAAACAACCGAACAAAGCGTAACAGATTAACGGAAGTAGGATGATGACTATGCACCCAAGGGCGCTAGTCTTTTTTCTTGTAAAAAAGCAATCGGCGGTAGCCGATTGCTTTTATGCTTCCAATAAATGAGTTGAATCTGTTTGAAGAGAGTCGTTCCTCATTATATAGAAGGTATATTGATCTTTTGGAATTTCATATAAATCGTAAACTTCACCATTGGCGTTTAATTGCTCATACAGTGATTTTCGTGTTTCATTTGCTTTTATAACATATGGTAGTTTTTCCGCTGCTTTAATCGAACGCATATTTACCTTACGGATTCGCATATAAATCGTTTCAATTCCCATTTCGTAGAAAAGCTCACTGAAAAAAGCTTCTTTCGCAACATTATTATATCCTTTTCCATGATACGGTTTTCCTAGCCATGTTCCCAAAAATCCTGCATTATCTTCAATGTCAAATAAATTAATTGTACCAATTGGGGAACCCCACTCATCAAGAATAGTACGGGAGATTAATTCACCACGTTCTTCAGCTTCAATGGTTTTCTTTGTCACGAATAGGAATTCGTCATAGGATGCTGCTTTTTGACGTACAAAAGGGAAGACATCTGGATGCGTCATTAGTTCATAAAGTGTGTGGCTGTCGTGAAGATCTCTTTTCTTCAGCATGAATATCCCTCCAATTAGGGCAATCCGATCCCATGTCAAAAGAAAACGGCCCACCCTCGAAATTTTTTATTAGAATTGCTAAAAAATTTCGGGGTGGGAATCGAACCCACTAGAACCAGTTAACTGGTGGCGCACCATTTGCCTTCCCTATATCATTTTTTTTGAAAAATAAAGCTTAAAATAGTCCCCCAAATCCAAGTTACCATTAGTCTCTTCAAAATTATGATACCATATAAAAAAGAGAAAAATAAATAGGTTTTTGTTTGTTTTTCTACTAAAATTTTTGCCAATTTTCTACAAAGTTTTTGTCTCTTCGAAAACCATTTCTCCACCTATCATTGTCCATTTTGGTTTTGCTAGATAATGGAAAGGATGGTGGCTCCATAATACAAGGTCAGCATCTTTTCCTTCTTCAATACTCCCTAGACGGTGATCAATTTTCAAATTTTTTGCAGGAAAAATCGTAATCCCTTTTAATGCTTTTTGTTCATCAAGCCCTTCTCTAACGGCAATTCCTGCACAAATATTCAAATATTGAATCGGCGTATAAGGGTGATCTGTGGTAATAGAAACTTCTACCCCATGATTAGTAAGTTCCTGATACGTTTTCCACGTTTTATTTTTTAGTTCGACCTTGGACCTTCTTGTTAAGGTTGGACCAACAGAAACCTTTAGGTTCATCCCGGATAATTCATTTGCAATTAAATGCCCCTCTGTACAATGTTCGATTCTCAGATCAAGATTAAATTCCTCCGCAAAACGGGTGGCTGTAATGATATCGTCCGCCCGGTGGGCATGGATCCGGACGGGGATCTCCCTTTTCAGTGCCATTACAATGGGTGCAATCCTTAGATCTTCTGGGTTATCAGCGTAAATGGCCTGATAAAATGCTTCACGGAGCTTGCCCATGATTCCCATTCTTGTAATGGAGTCGCTATTTCCATGGCTGTGGATTCTTTTTGGGTTTTCACCTAGAGCGATTTTTAATCCCGCAATCTCTTGAATAAGCATTTTTTTAATATTTTTACCGGTTGTTTTAATCACCGATGTGGTCCCTCCGATGATATTTGCGCTTCCCGGCATAATATGAACGGTTGTAATCCCGCTCCGAACAGCATCCGTAAATGCAGCATCTAACGGGTAGGCACCGTCGAAAGCACGTATATGCGGGGTTAGGGCTTCCGCTGTTTCATTCGCATCGTTTCCCGCCCAGCCCGTACCTTCGTCATAAAGTCCAAGGTGAGTATGGACATCAATAAAACCTGGTAAAAGATAGGCGTTTCCACAATCAATTATTTTAACTTCTGAATCGGTGATGATATGCTGATCAACTTTAGCGATTTTTCCATCTTCAATTAAAACATCCCCCGAATGAATAGGGTTGGCGGTAATCGGATATACCGTTGCATTCTTCAAAAGTATTTTCGTCATATTAAACCTTTCTTCCTATATTTCATGTATTTAACTATTTTACCAAGCAGTATATTTTCCGAAAAGTTAAAAATGTTCCGAGCAATAACTTTTATTCTTTTATATGCAAAATAGCCCAATTTGAAACTTGTGTTCATTAAATTTATTTTTAGGTTATTTTGCCCGTGTACCCTGTTAGCAAGCCTAAAAATAATAAGCGGATTTTACCAGAAATAATGAAATCTTTTCCAGAATAGAGCGTACATATAAAAGAAAGGATTTTTTTGATAAAGAAGGGGGTGCTTAAGTGGTTAAAAGTGAAGAAAGGCTCTTGGCAGCTGTTCTTTATATAGTAAGTTTTATTTTTCCGATTATTGGACCATTGGTCATTTGGTTAATCAAAAAAGACGAATCATCATTCATTGATTATCATGGGAAAGAGTACTTTAACTTTTTTATTTCCTATACCATTTATTGTATAATAGGCGGGATATTAACGATCATAATTATCGGTATTATTGCCTTGTGGGTTTTAGGGATTGCAGCAGTCGTCTTTACCATTATAGCTGCTATAAAAGCGTACGAAGGCCAAGAATATCGGTTTCCATGGATTTTTCGCTTAATTCAATAGAAGAATTTTTCAGAACCCGGTATAAAAATTTGCCGGGTTCTGAAACGTTTTTCTAGGTCAAACGTCATATATTTATAAAAAGAAAACAAGGGGGAGATAGCATGGCAGATATAAACTGGGCACTCCTTGCGCCCATTCTGGTGATTGAGTTAATTTTAGTAATCGTTGTATTGGCGGATATCATTCGTATTGAAAAAACAAATGGACCTAAGTGGCTTTGGATACTGCTAAGTTTATTCTTTAATCCAATTGGACCGATTCTTTATTTTGTAATCGGAAGGAGTAAAAGCTGATGTCCCTTATTCAAATTTCTGGATTAAAAAAGAGTTTCCAAGGAAATCCCGTAATCAAAGGTCTTGATTTTCATTTAGATAAAGGAAAATGTATTGCCCTTTTAGGACCAAACGGCGCAGGGAAAACCACGACACTTAGGATGTTAGCTGGTCTAATGAAACCGACAGCCGGGACAATAAACTTTTCTGATGCGAAAAAAGATGGAGATATCCGTCATATCATCGGCTATCTTCCTCAGTTTCCAGTTTATTATGACTGGATGAGTGGTCTTGAATTCCTGCAGTATGTGGGGAAATTGGGGGGCTTAACAAATCATGAAGCAAAAGAACGTTCGCTTACTCTCCTTGAACTAGTAGGGATATTAGATGCGAAGAATCGAAGGGTAGGTAAATATTCAGGCGGAATGAAGCAGCGCTTAGGTATTGCACAAGCCCTTATTCATCGGCCTCAGATGATCATGCTGGATGAGCCTGTATCAGCTCTTGATCCCATTGGGCGAAGAGAGGTACTCGATTTATTGGAGGGGCTGAAAAGAGAAACCACCATCCTTTTTTCCACCCATATTTTAAATGATGCGGAAGAGGTTAGTGATGAAATCCTGTTTTTACATAATGGATTAATCGTTGAGTCCGGAACAATGGAGGAATTAAGGGAGCGCCATCAGCAGCCTAGAATCGATTTATTTTTCAAAGAGAAGTCCGGGCAATATGCAGATGCTTTTGAAAAAAATCCATTAACCAAATCCGTCTTGTATGAAGGCAATCGGCTAAGTGTAACCGTGAACGATATTGAACAAGCCAGACCGGTGATTTTAAAAGAAATTTCGGAACAAAACTGGCCTCTTGAAAAATTTGAAATCAGCAGCATGACACTTGAAGATGTATTTATGAAAGTGGTGGGAAAATGAACCAATGGATTACTCTCCTTAATAAGGAACTATTAGAAATGTGGAGAAATTTCAAATGGATTTGGGTGCCAATTACGTTTATTCTACTAGGTGTGCAAAAACCGATATCCTCTTATTATTTGCCGCAGATTCTTGACTCATTAGGCAATCTGCCAGAGGGAGCAAAGATTGAAATTCCGAAACCCTCCGCACAGGAGGTATTTGTTAGTGGTTTAAGTGAATATTCCTCCTTAGGTGTGTTAATTATTGTTCTAACGACAATGGCGCTAATTGCCGGTGAAAGAAAAAGCGGCGTAGCTGCCATGATTTTGGTTAAGCCAGTTTCTTACCGCTCTTTTGTAACAGCGAAATGGGTGGGCGCGCTTTTGCTAATGTGGATATCTTTTTTTATTGGTTCCTTAGCAACTTGGTACTATACAGGGATATTGTTTGATTGGGTTGCAGCTGGAGAAGCCTTTCAAGCATTCTTTTTTTATGGTCTATGGTTTACCGTTATTTTAACCATCGCTTTGTTTTTTAGTGCGGCCCATCTCGTTCCTGGTGTGGCTGGCTTTGTCTCACTTTTAGTAGTGATTATTTTAAGTTTGGTTTCAAGCTCTCTATCCAATTGGCTGGAATGGAGCCCGGCGATGCTAACAAGCTATGCCAATGAAGTTGTATTAACAGGTAAATTATCGGATTACACTCTCCCGGCAAGTATGTTTGCGACTGCCAGCATTCTCATTCTCCTTACTCTAAGTATTTTTATATTTAGAAAAAAGGAACTCGCATCCTAAAAGGCATTTCAGTTTTCAAATCCGTCCTTATATGACACAATAAACATGATAAAAATAGAGGAAAGGGACGAAGCAATGTGTTAAATGGAGTCGGTTTGGTTCTCGAAGGCGGAGGAATGCGTGGTGTTTATACGGCGGGCGTTCTTGAATACTTTTTAGAAAATCAATTATTTTTCCCTTATGTAATTGGGGTGTCAGCGGGGGCGTGTAATGCAGCATCCTATTTGTCAAAACAAAAGGGGAGAAATAAGACCGTAACAATTCAGTATGCTTCGGATCCGCGATATATATCTTGGAGAAATTATTTTAAAAATCGTCAGTTTTTTGGAATGGATTTTATCTTCGATGAAATCCCCAATCAACATGTTCCCTATCATTATGATGTCTTTTATAATAGTCCCTCTGAATTTGTTGTGGGAGCAACCGATTGCTTAACAGGGGAAGCGATTTATTTCAATAAAAGAGATTATGGCCAAGAACTGCTGACTGTTTTACGGGCATCGAGTTCGCTTCCATTTATTGCGCCAGAAATAACCTATCAAAATAAAACTTTGCTTGATGGTGGAATTAGCGATCCTATTCCAATTAAAAAAGCCCAAACAGATGGCTTTAAGAAAAATATTGTGATTCTTACAAGAAATATAGACTACCGGAAAAAGCCTTCGAAATTTCATTTCCTTGTAAATCGAAAATATCCTGACTATAAAGGGCTGCAAAAGGCTTTAAGGAATCGGTATAAAGTGTATAACGACACTCTCGCTTTTTTAGAAAAAGAAGAGAAGAATGGAAATGTTTTTATTATCCGGCCATTAAAGCCGCTCCAGGTAGGAAGAATGGAACGGAATCCAGTGCGGTTAGAGGAGTTATATAACCAGGGCTACGAGGATGCCAAAGCATTAAGCGAAAAAATAGTAAAATATGTGCAATCAAATAATTAAGAGACTTTTTCAGGTCTCTTTTTTGATTTAAAGGGGAAATCTTCTATCATTTTTCTTAGTATTATTTAATAGACTGATATAAGAGGAATGGATAAGGAGTTTTCATGATGAAAATAGATAAATATTACCGCGAATCTGCTAGCATCAGTCTCAATGCCAGCATCGCTGCACTAGTTCCCGCATTTTTAATTATAGTAGTAGATCTTTCTTTTTTTCAGAACAAGAAAATGATGCTGTTAACCATCCCCTTTCTCATTTACAGCTTCATCAGCTTTCAAATCTACTTATTCAAGGTTAGACAAGCACTATTAATAAAGAAAAATATGTTGAAATCCCGCAGTTTCTACCATTCCATTTTTGAAACGGGACATTTATTAGCCGTTTATTTACCGAAGCGTTTGCAGCTCTATTTTCCCGATGGAAACCTGGCAGGAGAGATCAAAAAATACCGAGGAAAAAAATTGGGCTTTCCGGTCTTTTCAAAAATATATGCCCTTAATGATATTAATCACCATTTAATTGGGATTTATAAGGTTAAAAAGGGTAAATACAAAAAAATTGAGGTATTTGACCGAAACAAAGTTTATCAAGGATATTATCAAATCCGGAAATTGAATGCTCGAAAATATAAGAAGGAACTTTTTGACGCAAATGAAAGGTTCATTGGAGCAGTAGAGGGTGCATCCCTTTTTATGGATGAGAAAATAATAAATTCAGCCAATCACCAATTGGGACGTTTGCGCAGGGGCTGGATGCCAGTGGAATGGAGTGATTTTTTTCCGGAGCCAAATACACCGGTTCTTTCATTTACGGAAGGCATTTCAGAGAGTGACAAGCTTTTACAAATGTCTTTTCTCATAAACGAATATTTTATAGAAAGATAATTAGCACGTTTAAGTTCCTTTCCCTACCAGAATTTGATACTATAATGAATAAATGCAATAACGTGATGCTGGAGGGTTTTAAAGTGCAAATCAACTTAATTAAAGGGCATGGTTCAGGTAATGATTTTCTTTTAATCGATGAAATTTCAAATTCCTATACATTTTCTGAAAAGGAAAGGGCCGATTTGGCAAGGGTTTTATGTAACCGAAACTCTGAGCTCGGGGCAGATGGAATTCTGTTCATGTTGAAAAGTGAGCATGCGGACGGAAGAATGAGAGTTTTTAATTCAGATGGTTCGGAAGCCTCAATGTGTGGAAATGGACTTCGTCTTGTTTCCCGTTATATTTGTGAGATGCGGGATCAGAAAGAAGCGATTATTGAAACAATGAAGACCGACTTAAAGGTGAGCAAAAAGAAGGATATTTTCCCGGATGTAACAACGTATCAGGTAGAGATTTCTCCTGTTTCGTTTTTACTGGAGGATTTACCATTACAATTAGATCAGCCTGCCTTAAGAAACGAAAAAATTCCAGAGTTATCTCACGAATTAACCTTTACTGCCTTAGCGGTTCCCAACCCGCATTTAATTACCATTGTAGAAACAGAGCAAATTCAATCAGATCTTCAAAAAGATCTCAGTGAAAAGGTAAATGGGCCGAATGTTTTATTTCCTGATGGAGTCAATGTAAGCTTTGTAAAAGACTTAGACAAAGGAAATATTTATGTGAGGACATTCGAGCGGGGAGTTGGTTTTACCAATGCCTGCGGAACGGCAATGTCTGCCTCAAGCCTAGTTACCTGCTTAAATGGGTTAAATGATTTTGAAAAGGCTGTAAATGTTTATAATAATGGCGGGAAGGTTCAATGTGTGGTTCATGAAAACAACGGGACTTACCACATTGATTTAATTGGTAATGCAACGTATCTTTATACTGCTTCTATTGAAGTAAATTTTGCTGAGGAAACATATACAGTAAACTCTAAAGAAGATCTTGCAGAACAGGCAGCATATGAGAAACTCCAGTCAGAAGCACAGGCGTTTTTAACTGGCATCATGAAAGGATAAGGGCCCCCTTATCCTTTTTTATTATTCTTTAGAACATCGAGAACAGGTGCAAAGGGCTGAACTGATTTTGTAGAAAAATAGGTTCGAAACGGGTCCCCTTGTTTCCGAACCCGGGTTAAGGCGGTTTTCATTGTAAATTGCGATGATTCAAGCTTCTCGTTTACTTCATCCCAGTAAAGTGGTGTGGCTACACCGCCACGTTCATTTCCCCTCATCGAATAAGGCGCAACAATTGTTTTCCCTTCACCATGCTGGATATAGTCTACATATAAGCGATTTCCACGGTTCTTTTTCATTCGCTCGATTGTAAACGAATCAGGGGCACGTGATATTAAGTAGTCGGCAATAAAGCTCGTAAACAGCCTTGTATCATCATAGGTAAACATATTTTCAGGTAAAGGAAGGTAAATTTGCAATCCTTTATTTCCTGAGGTTTTAATAAAGGCAATCAGGTTCAATTGATCGAGGACTTCCTTGATTAGTAAAGCGGCTTTTACCGCTAAATGAAAATCATCCTTTGACGGTGGATCTAGATCAAAGACAATTTCACTTGGCCCTCTGCTGTAAATGGTTTGAAACGGAATATGAAATTCAATGGCTAATTGATTCCCGAGCCAGATTAGCGTTTTAAGATGGTTACAAAGGATATAGTCGATATTTTCATGTTTAAAGGTTTCCACAAATTCAGGAGCATAATCAGGGCAATTTTTCTGGTAAAAAGGTTCCCCAAACATTCCATGCGGGTAGCGAATAACCGTTAAAAGCCGGTTTTCCAAAAAGGGCAGCATATAGGGGGATATTTCTCTTAAGTAAAGAATAAAATCTGCCTTTTGAATATTTAGCTGATCCCAAAGCGGTTTATCCGGATGTGAAATGTCTAAGTCCTTCGGAAGATTTTTTTGTTGAAATAAAAACCGATCATTGGTACAATCTGCAGGCTCTAAGTCAAAGCGGAACCGGTCAAAATGCGGTTCACGGAGCTGTCCATCATATAACTCTAAATATTTTACTTCAAGGCAAATGGCTGGTTCTACATAAATAAACTGCTCATCTTCCTTTATTTTATTTTGTTTAATTGTTTGTTGAAGAGCCTGCTTCTCCTCCGGTTTAAACCCAAAAAGGACCTGACCAATCGGATGAATCTTTTTGTCCTGATACACTCCTACGTAAAAGTACCCATTTGTTTTTTCGAAAGAGGTGATAAAACAGCTCACATATTTCCAATTTTTATACTTTAGCCACTGGGTTGAACGCTTTCCCTCTTCCCATAGACTGTTTTGCTGCTTAGCGACAATTCCTTCGCCATCAAAAAGAACAACTTTTTCCCAAAGCATCTCAAAATCATCATAGGCTTTAACGAACTGCACTAACTGATTGGAGTAAGGATCAGCCTCTTGATTAAAGTGGAGCTTCTCAAACAATTTTATTAGTTCTTTTTTTCGTTTCGTAAATGGCTCCGCATGAAGGGGCTTCCCTGATAATTGAAGTGCATCAAATATCATCAGCTGGCACGGTACATTTTGTGCCTGTTCGCTAATTTTCTTTTCTGACTTTAACCGTCCGCGTACTTGAATGCCAGAAAAATTAGCTTTGCACGGATTTTCCAATAATACAAGCTCGCCATCAAGCTGCAGTGGTAAAAAAGGCTCAAATTCACGTTGATATTGTAATAAAAATTCTTCTATTTCCGGGAATTGTGGAATGAGGGGCTTGCCATTTCTGCTTGTTAGAGTAATCCCCTTTGTATTCCATTCCAATAGTGCACGGAATCCATCATATTTCACCTCGTACAGCCAATCAGGATGGACAGGACGATCAAAAGTCAGACTTGGAAGCATCGGTTTCATCTGTAATGGTCCCTTCTTTTTAGCCTTATTTTGTTTCAAAAAGACGCTCTTCATCCTTTTCCAGTTGTTTATAGGAATGACAGCTTTGTCCGTTTAGCAAAATAAAAATAAAAAGAATGGAGAATCAGTATATGCATACGATGTGGAAGGGAAGTATCAGCTTTGGGCTCGTGAATATTCCCATCAAGCTTCATACGGCAACAGAAGATAAGGATATCAAGCTTCGGACCCTTCATAATAAGTGTCATGCTCCAATCAGGTATGAAAAAATCTGTTCGGTTTGCGAAGAAGAGGTCAAACCTGAGGATATTGTCAAAGCTTATGAATACACAAAGGGAAAATTTGTCGTCCTGGACAATGATGACCTTGAAAAGTTACGAAAAGAAAACGAAGATAAAGCGGTTGAAATTATTGATTTTGTCAAAATGGAACAAATTGATCCTATTTATTTTGATCGCAGTTATTATATGTCACCAAATGAAGGAGGAGGAAAAGCTTACTCGTTATTACGTAAAGCCCTTCAAGAAACCGGAAAGGTTGGACTGGCTAAAATCGTGATTCGCTCAAAGGAACAAATGGCCGTGATAAGGGTGTATGAGAATACATTGGTAATGGAAACCATTCACTATCCTGATGAGGTGCGAAATGCAGGAGATGTTCCCAGCGTTCCTTCGGAGGATAAAGTGACGAAAAAAGAACTGGACACCGCCATCATGCTCATTGACCAATTAACAACCGATTTTACCCCGGAAAAATATACGGATGAATACAGAACAGCCTTATTAGAATTAATTGAGTCCAAACGAATGGAAAAAGAAACGGTGGTGACGCCTGCTGCCAAAGAAGCTCCATCTAACGTTACCGATTTAATGGCAGCCTTGCAGGCATCGATTGATCGTACTAAACCGGAAAAAGCCGTGGCCCCAAAGAAAAAAGCTGCCTCCCCAAAGAAAAAGACCGTTTCAAGAGTGAAAAAAGAAGCATAAGGAGTAATTGCCGATTTGAATGCAGGTCAAATCGGTTTTTTCATGTAAGACAGGCATAGGGGAATACAATAGATAAAAAAGGGGTGAAATAATGGTAAATGTCCTGATGATTACTGATCCCGGAATCGATGACTCCTTTGCGATTATGTATGCCCTGCTAAATCCAAAAATTAATCTTGTCGGGATTGTCAGTGGCTATGGAAATACTCCCAAAGAGATTTCAATTAGGAATACAGCTTATTTATTAAATTTAGCAGGAAGAGAGGATATCCCAATAGTCGCTGGGAGCGCCGGCCCATTATCAGGAGAACCAGTCCAATATTACCCTGAGATTCATGGGAAGGAAGGTTTAGGCCCAATAAAACCTCCTGACAATTTAAAAAATATAAAGGTATATGATTTTAATGAAATTTTAGAGATTATTAAGCAATATAGTGGAAATATCGTGATTGTCTCTGTTGGCAGGCTTACGGATCTGGCGTTGATGTTTATTATATATGGTAACAATGCGCTAAAAGACGTGACGGCTTTTTATATTATGGGAGGGGCTTTTTTAGTGCCGGGTAACATAACAGCGGAAGCAGAAGCGAATTTTTATGTTGACCCAATTGCAGCCAATTCCGTAATGGAAAAAGCCCATAATGTTTACTTATTCCCCCTAAATATCACTAATCGGGCTATTATCACCCCGGAAGTGATTCATTTTCTATCAGAAAATAGCCCAACACCATTTCGGCTGCTATTAAAGCCAGCATTTGATTATTATTATCATGCTTATCAAAAAAATGTTCCCGGTATTAAGGGGGCGCCACTTCATGATGTTGTTCCGCTTATGGCTTTAGTCAATCCTGATTTTGTCAAGTACATTCCCCGTAGAGTAAGGGTAGAGGAAACTGGTCCGGCAAAAGGGAAAAGTATTGCTGATTTTCGCCCAAAACCTGATCCAGAACCAATTGAATCTCTTGACCATATCGGCTTAGATGCTGATATTCAAACGTTTGTTGTTCAGTTCATGGAGGTTTTTCTTCAGGAAAAGAATGACAGGTACCTTTATAAAATTTGACTTTTAAAGGAATATAGTATACTATTAAATTACGCTTTAAGTTCGTTAAATATTTATTGGATTAAGTAGTCGTAACTACACGAACTTGTGGGTGATGTCTATTGCCCCAATTGGTGAGGTTATGACTTTTCTATATTTAAATGTAAAATTAACTTTAAAGTGAACAATATGTTGGGGGTAAGATCCATGAATAACGGTAAAGTTAAATGGTTTAATGCAGAAAAAGGTTTTGGATTTATTGAAGCTGAAGGCGGTCAAGACGTATTCGTTCACTTTTCTGCAATTCAAACTGAAGGTTTCAAAACATTAGAAGAAGGCCAATCGGTTTCTTTTGAAATCGTTGAAGGTGCTCGTGGACCACAAGCAGCTAACGTAAAAACAGTTTAATCTTTTTAATAAAAGGTGATGCTCGCGAAATGCATCACCTTTTTATCTATATCTTGATTCTAAATCCTTATGATTAGGAATAGAATGCAAGGATGCATGTTTTTTGATTTTGCTCTAGGGCTTTTTTATTTGGAAACTTTTTGGATGATAATAAGCGCAAGGAGTGAAGAATTTTGGCTTTCGGCAGAAGAAATGATGTGGAAGTAAAATTAGAAGAAACAAAGGTTTGGGAATGTACTTCAGAAAATTGTAAATGCTGGATACGCGACAATTTTAAAAGCAGTGAAGTACCACTCTGCCCAATTTGTAAAAGTGAAATGAAACAGGCTACTAGAGAATTACAGGTTATCCATAACCATAGTAAAAACTTTATGTAAATATAAAAAGCAGGGGTTTTCGCCCCTGCTTTTTATTATTCCCCAATATTTTCTTTACAATAGGAGATAACTAAAGCTTCTTCGTCTTCTTCTAGGGCAAAATCGAGAACTTTCTCTGTTCCCCTTTCGTAAAAATGATAATTCGTGATTTTCTCCCCATTTTCATCCATAACGAAGATTACCCTTAAGCCAATTCCTTTTTCTGAATAAAGTTCATCCTCTTCATCAATTTCTAGTTCAAGGAAAAACTCATAGCGATCACCTGAAAGCAGACCAAATGGATCTTCAAGTTTTTCAACTGTATGACCAGTAATGTTCAAATTTATCATCCTTTGCTTATGTATAAACTCTTTCTTATTATACACAATTTTTTATAGAACTAAGATTCCGTGATTATTAAAAAAAACACTTTATTTTAAAGTGTTTATTGAAACAATATGTATGGAGGAGAAGATGAGATTCGAACTCACGCAACGGTTGCCCGTCCTAGCGCATTTCGAGTGCGCCCCCTTATAACCACTTGGGTACTTCTCCATTTTGGAGCGGGTGACGGGAATCGAACCCGCACCACCAGCTTGGGAAGCTGGAGTTCTACCATTGAACTACACCCGCACTAGCCCTTTAACATCAAAAATTATACCACAATACTTTATTTTCATCTAGTTTTTTGCAAAACAACTATTATTTCCTTCAAAACCATTCAAATACACTCAATAAATGATTGTTTTTGAAAGAAAGTGATTGATTTTTGCAATCGGTTTCAGTAATATAGAATCAAGAACAATAATTATAGGTGGTGATGACTTGTTAACACCGGAACGTCATCGACTGATTTTACAGCTTTTAAAGGAACAGAATATCGTTAAAATCCAGGAAATTGTTGATCTCACCAATACATCTGAGTCAACAATCCGCCGCGATTTATCACAATTAGAGAAGGAAAAACATTTAAAAAGAATTCATGGCGGTGCATCAAGACTGCAAGGGAAGCTGCAAGAACCGAGCATGATTGAAAAATCAGCCAAAAACCTTCAAGAAAAACGGCGAATCGCCCAATATGCTGCAAGTTTGGTAGAAAAAGGCGACTGCATTTATCTTGATGCTGGGTCAACGGTTCTTGAAATGGTAGAATTCTTAAATCTCACTGACATTGTTGTCGTAACAAATGGCCTAACTCATTTAACACCATTACTAAATAAAGGAATTCCAACCTATTTAATTGGGGGATTTGCAAAACCGAACACAAACGCGATCATCGGCCGTGGAGCATTAGCAAGTCTCGATCTTTATCGGTTCGATAAATGCTTTATGGGGGTAAATGGAATCCATCCTCAGTTTGGTTTTACAACACCAGATCAAGAAGAGGCAATGGTGAAGCATAAAGCGATTTCTCTTTCAAGAGAAGCATACGTCTTAGCAGACGACTCCAAGTTTTCGGAAGTTGCCTTTGCAAAAATAGCCGATATCTCAGAGGCTGTGGTGATTACCAATGATCTGGACGATGAAACGCAAACACAATATAAAAATAGAACTACGTTAAAGGTCGTGACAGCATGATATATACATTAACCTTAAACCCTTCTGTTGATTATATCGTTCAACTCGAATGCATCAAGTTAGGAGAACTGAATCGAACAACAAGGGAAACAAAGTTTCCTGGCGGTAAGGGAATCAATGTTTCAAGGGTCTTAAGTCAATTAGGTATAACGAGCAGGGCATTGGGCTTCAACGGTGGTTTTACGGGAAGATACATTGAAGAATACCTGCAAAATGAAAAAATAGAAACGGATTTTATCAAAGTTAACGAAGATACTCGAATCAATATTAAGTTGAAAACAGGCGACGAGACCGAAATCAATGCGAATGGCCCAAGGATTTCCGAAGAGAATTTCAGAGAGCTTAAGGAGAAAATTAACCATTTAACTGAAAATGATCTATTGGTCCTCGCGGGAAGCATTCCTTCGACAATGCCAGTGACCACATATGAAGAGTTGGTCAAGATTTGTAAAGAAAGTAAGGCTGAATTTGTTGTTGACGCTGAGGGTGACTTGTTAAAAAAAGTTCTTCCTTACCATCCATTTTTAATTAAACCAAACCATCACGAGCTTGGCGATTTATTTCAAACTACCCTTTCAAGCTGTGAGGACGTCATCCCATATGGAAAGAAGTTAATTGAAATGGGCGCTAAAAACGTGATTGTTTCACTTGCGGGTGAAGGGGCTGTTTTGATAAATAACGAAATGGCCCTAATTGCCGAGGTACCAAAAGGCGTGGTGAAAAATTCAGTTGGTGCCGGGGATTCAATGGTGGCAGGCTTTTTGGCTGAATATCAAAAAACTTCTAATGTGAAAAAGGCGTTTCAATATAGTGTAGCCGCAGGCAGCGCAACCGCCTTTTCACTCGGATTGTGTACAAAAGATTTAATTGAAGAACTCCTTGAGCAGGTAAAAATTAGAGAGGTTAAATAGGAGGAGAAGCCATGAAAATAACAGAATTGCTTACAAAGAATACTATTCTTTTAAATATAGATGGCAAGGGGAAAGAAGAAGCCATCGACCAGCTCGTTGACGTGCTATTTAAGGCCAATAAAATTACGAATCGTGAAGAATTTAAAGCAGCCATTCTAAAACGTGAAGAACAGAGTACTACGGGTATTGGTGACGGAATTGCAATCCCTCACGCTAAAGTAAAAGCGGTTAGGGAAGCAGCAATCGTATTTGGTAAATCCACTTCAGGCGTAGATTATCAATCACTTGATGGACAGCCTGCCCATTTGTTCTTTATGATTGCAGCACCAGAGGGTGCGAATAATACACACCTTGAAGCCCTTGCACGCCTTTCAGGTTTACTAATGAAACAGGAAGTACGTGAAAAGTTACTTCATGCTGTTTCTGCTGATGATGTCCTTGAGTTGATCAATTTTTACGACCAGGAAGATGAACAAGAGCAGGATGTTTCGAATAAAAAGAATGCCATTGTAGCGGTTACAGGATGTCCAACGGGGATTGCCCACACTTATATGGCGGCCGATTCTTTAAAAGCTAAGGCAGCGGAAATGGGTGTTGACATCAAGGTTGAAACAAACGGTTCCGGCGGAGCGAAAAATGTTTTAACGAAAGAGGAAATTGAGAATGCCGTAGCAGTTATTATTGCTGCAGACATCAATGTAGAAATGGACAGATTTAAGGGTAAGCATGTGATTCAGACGGCCGTTGCGGATGGTATTCGCAAGCCGCAAAATTTGATTGAGCGTGCTTTAAAACAGGATGCACCAGTTTATTCTGGGAATGGCGGCAAAAGTGAGAATAGCGGTGCCGATTCCAGTGGGAGAAAAGGCTTCTATAAGCATTTAATGAATGGTGTTTCCAACATGCTTCCATTTGTTGTTGGGGGCGGTATTCTCATCGCTATCTGTTTTATGTTTGGCTATAACTCATTTAAACCAGACGATCCATCCTATAACAAAATTGCCGAAGCGCTAATGACCATTGGCGGTGGAAATGCATTTGGTTTAATTGTACCTGTTTTGGCTGGCTTCATTGCACTTAGCATTGCCGATCGTCCTGGATTCGCGCCTGGTATGGTTGGCGGTATGATGGCAGCATCGAGCGGTGCCGGTTTCCTTGGCGGGATGATTGCCGGTTTCCTTGCGGGTTATGTTGTGGTTCTTTTGAAAAAGGTATTTGCTGGACTTCCACAGTCATTGGAAGGAATTAAAAGTATTCTGCTCTATCCTTTATTTGGGATTGGGATTACCGGATTTATCATGCTCTTTGCAGTTAACCATCCGGTTACTTGGTTAAATAAAGAAATTACCCATTGGTTAACAGGTCTCGGAACAGGAAATGCTATTTTACTAGGAATTGTGTTAGGGTTGATGATGTCGTTTGATATGGGTGGCCCAATCAATAAGGCAGCTTATGTATTTGGTACCGGGTTACTTGCGAATGGTGTCTATGAGCCAATGGCAGCGATTATGGCAGCAGGTATGGTGCCGCCGCTTGGTATCGCGATTGCAACGACATTATTTAAGAAGAAGTTCAATAAGGAAGACCGTGATGCTGGTAAGGCTTGTTATGTAATGGGTCTATCTTTCATTACGGAAGGAGCGATTCCGTTTGCGGCAGCAGACCCGCTTCGCGTGATTCCATCTGTGATGGTTGGTTCAGCAATTTCAGGTGCTTTGTCTATGGCATTTGGAATCGGTCTTCGTGCACCACATGGCGGAATCTTCGTTGTTCCATTAGTTGAAGGCGGGGCTCTTCAGTACGCATTAGCGATCTTTGTTGGTGCGGTTGTAACGGCTGTGTTACTTGGGATTCTAAAGAAGCCTGTGAAGTCTGAATAGTGAATGTTGAGCCGGCAGCGGGGTGCTGCCGGTTTTTTGCTATCTGCTAAATAGGATAATCGATGGAATGAAGGCCGAAAAGCAAAGGATACCATTGGAAATGTCCTTCATCAAGGGGATGAAGGCCGAAAAGTAGAGGATCTCCGTGAAAACGAACTTCATCAAGGGGATGAAGGACAAAAATCCGAAGATACCCGTGGAAATGACCTTCATCGAGGGGATGAAGAACGAAAATTCGAGGATCTCCGTGAAAACGACCTTCATCAATGGGATGAAGGACAAAAATCCGAAGATACCCTTTGAAAACGACCTTCATCAAGGGGGTGAAGGACAAAAAGCAGAGGATACCCGTGAAAACGACCTTCATCAAGGGGATGAAGGTCGAAAATCCGGAGATACCCGTGAAAATGTCCTTCATCGAGGGGATAAAGGCAAAAACCTGGAGAAGACATCTAAAAGTATCTTCTTAAAGCTGACCATATAAAAAGCTAAGGAAAACTATGAAAATGTATTTTGAAAAATATGAATAGCGATACCTCTTAATCAAAAAATGCCCATTGATGGACCCCGTGAACCTGTAGATATTTCCCCAAAATCTTGCAAATTCTCTTCCTCGAAATTACACCCCCGCACCAATAAAATACCTCGTTCGTGGTAATCTTTCGAAGAGGAAATAAAAGCTTGAGTTCTTCAACATAGCGTAATACTGCAGATTCAGCCGTCTCACTGCATCCGCAATCATGACACAATAAACTGTGGCCTTTCGGAGACACAAAAAAAGAGTTACATACTTTACATATTGGGCCCAATTTTAACGGAGCCCGTTGATATGAAGGTAATTTAATCAAGGATAACTTATCGAGATGCATAGCTGCCAATTGGCTTGCAATCTTAATATGCCACTGATTTATCTTGGATGATTTCGAATCTAGTTTTTTCATAAAACGATTAATCTGAGGTGAAAAAATGAACGGCAGTTCTGGAGGGACATTATATAACAAAAACTCGGGGTTAATAAAAACAACATGTCCTTCGATCGGGAGATTATATCCAAGATTCTTCAAAAGTTGTCGAAGGAGGACCTTACTGCGTTTTAGTTGGTCTAAAGGATTTTGAATGGTTTTCCCTGATACACTACGGAAATTTTCAGGGTCGTAAATATAATCGCCCTCATAATTCTTTACCTCAAAAAAATGTAAAGTTTCTTGGAAAATAAGAGAGGAATCAATTTGAAATTTTGTGTTCCCTACTTCCAGGAACAAATCATTTAAAATAAGCGGTTTACTTTGAAGTTTTTCAATCAACAAATCGAACTGAACTTCCCCTTCAAAGCCTTTTATAAGGCTTAAAAGATACCTTTTTTCATCAGCAGTGAGTTCCATCCGTTCTTTCAAAATTTTAAATCTTTTCAAATCATCTGGCTCAATCCGTGCTTTAAAAGGCATACTTCGCTCCTTTCTATATTTCCTAAAAAGCAAATTTAGGTAAAAATACAAACTTCACCTCCTTTCTTTTAAAGCTCCAAGTAAAATTTTATATAAAAATCTTTTGTTTAACAGGAAAAAATATGAATCCTTTGTTAACATTTTTTCGAGAAAACGGAATAAACTTTTAATTGGATTTTCATTTAGGGGGAAAAGAAATGAACGATATTTTTGAGAGAACCGCCAGATTCGAGCATCGGTTTTGGCTGCAAATATTAGGTGATCATTCCCGATTTATTCACGAATCATTAGCTCCTGTAGAAAAAAATGAGATTCAAATTGCATCACAATTTATTCATTCATTTGATAATCTTCTTGAACAAGCTAAATCTGCAGATATTAATCAACTAACTGAAAAAGCGGAAACTGAAACCCTTAGGCTGCGCGACTTTAAATTTAATTTAATCAAAAGACATCTAACCAGTAAAATAAAAATCCATTTATCCCCATCTTTTCTTAATCACATGGTAAATGAACTGGAGGAATATGTACGTATATTAAAACACTTTAAAGCTCAGGAAATTCCGCCTGTCTACCATGAACTGCACCATCATCTCGTATGGATATTGGATGCAGCAGGGCACTCTAGCGCAATTTCCGCCAACCTGGATAGTGTTGAAAAAAGGTTAAAAGAAAAAAGTGATACTTATACAAAACATTTTGAAGATTTTTACCTAAAAGCAGTAGAAATGACAGGATTTTTAAGAACCCAACTCACCAATTTTCCGGCATTAGAAAAACTGAATTCAGACGTGACATTAGAAATTAAGTTGTTTCAAAAATTTCTTCAAGAAATTGAAGAACTCGAGTTAAGCGCCCAGGCTTTAGGTACCTTCTCTCCGTTAATGGCGGACCATATGTTTAGGGAAGAATGCTATTACCTGATGAAACTGGCGGAATCAACAAATATTGACAAACCGAACTGTGATCCGACAAAGCCCCGTTTAAAGGAAGACTGATAAAATAAAAAACGCTGGAAAAATTTCCAGCGTTTATTGCTGTCCCTCCGCCTCTGGCTTGATCGCCATTAAAGCAACGATTGCAGCAATGATGCTTAGCCCGCTCAGCAAAATAAAAATCCAATGATTGGACTGCTTCATGAGCAAGGCAATCAGTGGAGGACCGATAGCCACCCCAATAAATCTCATCGAACTATAAATCGAAGTAATCGTTCCACGTTCTTTTTTCTCAATTCCTTCGGTAATTAAAGCATCCAAACACGGAAGCCCTGCGCCAATTCCTACTCCGCTAATTAAAAACATAGTAATCATGAACCATAACTTTATCGAGAACCAAAGGGCGGCAATGGACAAAGCTGCAGCCACAATTCCGCCAAACGTTAACCATTTCATTAGAACTTTATTTTCTTTAATGATCTTTCCTGAAATAAAAGATGATAAACAAAGGGCGCCAAGTGGTAATGCTAAAAAGAACCCTTTTTTCAAGTCGTGAATCCCATATTCTTTTTCGAAGATTTCCGAAAGATAAAACAAAATTCCAAACAGAATAAGCATTAAGATTCCGCCAATAAAGAAAATAGCATATAACCATTTTCCTTCCTGGGTAAAGGTTTTCTTTACATTTTGGAAAAATTGCTTAAACGGAATTGGTTTTTGAGTTGATTTAGGACACTTCACTAAAAATATCATTAAAATCACGGAAATCCCGCAAAATACCGGAAAAGAGAAAAATGGTAAAAACCAGATGAAACCGGCTAAAAAAGCTCCCAAAATCGGGCTTAACACCTTCCCAAATGTATTGGATGTTTCAATCAGCCCGAGGCAGCTGCTGACGTCATCGTCATTTTTAAACATGTCTCCCACTAATGGCATGACAATGGGTGCTGCACCTGCAGCACCAACCCCTTGGAGGGATCGCCCCAGTAAGATGAGCCAATACGCATTGTCAAATTTCCAAGCGGCCCAGCCTGAAATTATTCCACCAATACCAGCAATGATGAGGCTGGGAATAATGACTTTTTTTCTGCCGATGTGATCGGACAAGTAACCTGCGACAGGTATTAAAAAAATGGCAACGATTGAATAAACCGTTATAACCATACTCGTTTGAAACGAAGAAATATCTAATTTTTTTTCCATTGCAGGCAAAACAGGTATTAACATGGAATTCCCTAATGTCATCACCAATGGAATGGAGGAAAGAGAAACAATGGCCCACTTTTGCTTCGATATTTCACCGGACTTTTTTTTCCCGGCCGATGATGATTTTTTTTTCACTGCCCGTGGACTTGGGCAAATTTGCTCGATATGTTCCATTACCCTTCTATCCCGCCTTCATAATGTGCTACTGTTAATATTGGCTTATTTGAGTCAAAATAATTAGGAACCCAAAATCCTTTAAATGGAATTAGGCTGGAGATTCAATTTCGAAAATTCCAAAATTGATGGTTGACAAACGGTTGGAAAGTGATTATTATTAAAAACAATTAATAAAGATTGATACGGCATTGATGAAGAGTAGTAACTTTTACGGATTCTTTAGAGAGCTGATGGATGGTGCGAATCAGTGTAGAAGTAATGGTGAATGGACTTCTGAGCCCCAAACCGAACCCCAAAATGGCGTAGTAGGCTTTGGCGAAAATCTCATCGTTACATGAGACAGATATTCAAGCAGTTTTCAACCTGCTTCGATATCGGTAAAGTGAGCTGATTTTTAAGCTAATGAAGGTGGCACCACGGGTCTTCCGTCCTTTTTGGATGGGGGGCCCTTTTTGTTTTGAAAAAATTAAAAATGAAAAATCGTTAAGCAAGAGGAGTACACATTTTTGATTCTTTCCAGAGAGCCGGGGAGGGTGAGAGCCCGGTAAGAGGAAATTTGTGGAATGGACTTGCGAGATGCAGTTTGAACGCAGGAAGCGAAAATGCTTTCTTAGATCAGTAGGACTGCACGGAGTTCCACCGTTATAAGGATAGGATATCGGACGAATATGTCCTGTATCTGAAAGAGGAAACAGGTTGTGAGGCCTGTTTCAAACGGAGGTGGCACCGCGGTTTAAGAATCGCCCTCTATGGATGTATGAAATTTTCAAATGCATCCATAGAGGGCGATTTTTTTTTATTTTGAAAGGAGCGCAAATGGAATGAAAACAAAAAGTAACTTTTTGGTTCAGGAATTAAAAGGAGACACCCTGACACCGATCTCTATATTAAAAAAAATAAGTGGCAAAAAGAAATTTTTATTAGAGAGTTCCCATAAATATAATGACTCGGGACGTTATTCCTTTATTGGAGCGGATCCTGCCCTGGAATTAATTGCAACAGGAAATGATGCTCAATTAATAAAACGCAATGGCGAAGAAACAATCCTCCAAGGAAATCCGTTAGAGATTTTAAAAAGACTGCTCCCAAAAATGGAAATGAATGAAACTCCTTTTCCATTTATCGGAGGGGCTGTCGGGTATGTTGGCTATGATATCGTCCGACAGTATGAAGATATTGGCCCAAGTTTAGAAAATAGCTTAAATATGCCAGATGTACATTTGATGTTTTACGAAGAATTAATTGTCTTTGATCACCTACAGGAAAAGGTAATAGTTTGCGGCTTGCCAATTTTAGAGGAATCTAATCCGGTTCAAATTGAAAAAAGAATTCAGGAAAGAGTCAAGGAGTTAAAACAACCTGACTATTTTCTTGAAGAGGAACCCTGCCAGTTTAACGGATATGAGTCAGAGACGACGAAGGAGACTTTTATCAATAATGTGAAAAAGGCAAAGGAACATATCCTTGCCGGAGATATCTTTCAGGTTGTCCTTTCAAGGCGGATGAAGTCAGCCTTTCAAGGAACACCATTATCCGTTTACCGTAAACATCGTGCGAATAATCCAACTCCTTATATGTTTTATATTGATTTTGAACCATACACAGTCATTGGTTCGTCGCCGGAAAGTTTGATTAAGGTTAGGGGAAAACAGGTGATCGCAAATCCGATTGCCGGGACAAAAAGAAGAGGAACAAGTACAGAAGATGACCAATTAATTGAAAAAGAACTGCTGGCAGATGAAAAAGAATTAGCTGAACATAAAATGCTTGTCGATCTGGGTAGAAATGATCTTGGCAGGGTTTGCGAATTTGGAACTGTTACGGTTGATAAATATATGGCTGTTGAAAAATTCCGCCATGTCATCCATTTGGTTTCAGAGATCAGTGGGCAGTTAACTTCCCAAAACACAGCCCTTGATGCATTGGCAGCATGCCTGCCGGCCGGAACAGTTTCTGGGGCACCAAAAATTAGAGCAATGGAAATTATAAATTCTTTAGAAAAATCCAAGCGCGGTCTTTATTCCGGAGCAATTGGGTACCTTTCCGCAAACGGTAATATGGATTTTGCCTTAGCAATTAGAACGATGATTTTGAAAGATGGAAATGCCTATATTCAAGCCGGTGCAGGAATCGTTCACGACTCTAATCCAGAGTCCGAATACGAGGAAACTGTAAATAAATTGAAATCATTTTTGGAGGGTGAAAAATGATTGTACTAATCGATAATTTTGATTCTTTTACATTTAACCTTTACCAATATCTTGGTGAATTAGGAGAAAAAGCAACTGTCATTCGCAATAATCAATTTACAATAGAGCAGCTGAAGGAGTTAAATCCTAGGGCTATTATTCTTTCACCCGGACCTGGCAGACCGGAGGATGCTGGGATTTGCGTCGAAGTTATTAAGGAGTTTTATCAAAAGGTTCCTATTTTAGGGATTTGCCTTGGACATCAGGCTATTGGGTATGCTTTTGGGGCAAATATTACACGGGCTGATTCAATTAAACATGGGAAAACGTCTTTTATCACGCATAACAGCGGTGGACTATTTGAATATTTATCATCCCCATTAGAGGTGATGCGCTATCATTCGTTAGTGATTGAAAAAAACAGTCTCCCTGAAGAATTTGAATCTGTTGCACTTTCGATGGATGACCAAGAGATAATGGCGATTAAGCACAGGCGCTATCCGGTATATGGGCTTCAGTTCCACCCCGAATCAATTGGGACACCAACTGGAAAAGGGATCCTTAAAAATTTCTTAAATGACATAGAAAGGATGAATCGTGATGAAAAATTATTTACTCCAATTAGCTGAAAAAAAATCGTTCACTGAAAACGAAATGAAAGAAGCAATTGACAATATCCTCTGTGAGGAAGTATCAGAAAGTGAAATTGCCGCCTTTTTAATGGGGTTAAAGTCAAAAGGAGAAACAGTGGAAGAAATCACTGGTATTGTAAGGGCGTTGAAGGAAAATACCCTAAGCTTTAAAAAGAAGTTTCCGAATGTTCTGGATAACTGTGGTACAGGAGGCGACGGATCATCAAGTTTTAATGTTAGTACCACTTCTGCTTTTGTAATTGCCGGGGCGGGGATACCGGTTGCCAAGCATGGAAATAGAAGTATTTCAAGCAAAACAGGGAGTGCTGATGTTCTGGAAAAGCTCGGAATCAATTTAGATTTAGCACCAGAACGAATTGAAGAAGTGATCGATGAGGTGGGCATTGCCTTTTTGTTTGCCCCTAATGTCCATCCAAAACTTAAAAAAATCGGGATGGTTCGTAAGCAGTTAAGAATTCCAACAGTGTTTAACTTTATTGGACCACTAACCAATCCGATTGATTTAGATTTTCAATTATTAGGGGTTTACCGACGCGACTTACTGCCGGTGTTTGCGGAAGTGCTGAACAAACTGGGCCGGAAGCGGGCAATTGTCTTAAATGGTGCAGGGTATATGGACGAAGCATCATTACAGGGCGAAAATCATTTAAGTATTCTAGAAAATGGCACGATCACAAAATATACTTTTTCACCAGAGGAAGTTGGTCTTCCACATTATGATAACAGCGAGATAAAGGGAGGAGATTCGAGGGAAAATGCCGAAATCCTAGTGCGAGTACTTAAAGGGGAAAGAGGAGCTTACCGGGATACGGTATTATTGAACGCAGGCCTTGGAATCTATACAACTGGAAAGGCTGTCTCCATTCAGGACGGCATCAATCAAGCTAGAGAGGTAATTGATTCAGGTGCCGCTTACGAGAAACTTCAACAATTAATTGAGAAAACTGCAGCAGGGCAGAGGGAGGCAATCTAAATGGGAACGATATTAGATCGGATTATTGAACAAAAAAAACTGGAGCTTCCGATTCTTCGAGAAACGAGACCAACCCTACCTCCAAGCTTAGAGGATAGAAAATCTTTCATTCGTAAGCTCGAGAAGGCGGAGGAAATTTCGATTATAGCTGAATTTAAACGTGCTTCACCGTCAAAAGGGATTATTAACCAAGCACTTAATCCGGCAGAACAAGCGAGGCAATACGAACGTTCCGGCGCCTCAGCCATTTCGGTTTTAACTGATCAAACCTTCTTTAAAGGTGCCTTTTCAGACTTAAAAACAGTAAGGGAAGCAGTAGAACTGCCGATCCTTTGTAAGGATTTCATGATTGATGCGGTTCAAATTGACCATGCTGCTGCAAATGGGGCTGACATCATTTTATTAATAGTATCTGCACTGGATGAGAACAAACTATTCCAACTTCATCAATATGCAACAAGCCTTGGATTAGAAGTCTTAGTAGAAGTCCATAACCTGGATGAATTGCATACCGCCCTAAAATTAGGTGCAAAACTTATTGGAGTCAATAATAGGGATTTAAAGACCTTTAAGGTGTCTCTTGAAGTAACGGAAAATTTGGCAGCACTTGTTAGAGAAAGCGGAGCGTTTCTTATCAGCGAAAGTGGCATTCATTCAACAGAAGATGTTGAAAGGGTTAGAAATGCAGGTGCGAACGGTATTCTAGTCGGGGAAGCCTTGATGGTCAGCAAAGATGTAAATCAGTCAGTGGTTAATTTTCGTCTGCCTCTTGCAGGGGGTGTGGAGCAATGAAGGTGAAAATTTGCGGTATTACAGATGTTGACACTGCCCTGGCTGCTGTAGCCTATGGTGCAGATGCAATTGGCTTCGTTTTTGCAGAGAGTAAAAGAAAAGTAGAACTGGAAAAGGCAAAGGAAATCATTGAAAAGCTGCCTTCTGAGGTTATGAAGGTCGGAGTGTTTGTCAATGCAACCGTGGAAGGAATAGAGAAGATTGCCAACTTCACTGGATTAACCCATATCCAATTACACGGAGATGAATTAGCATTGTTAAGTGAGGGGCTGACATTACCGGTAATAAAGGCGGCAAGTATTGAATCGGACGAAACCCTCGAAGAAATAAAAAATTATCCGTGTGAATACCTCCTGCTTGATGGCCCAAAAGGAAAGTACAGGGGTGGAAATGGGATCGCCTTTAATTGGAAAAACATTAACCTTGATGTTCTTAAGGAAAAGAAAATTATATTAGCCGGTGGGTTGCATCAGGAGAATGTGGAGGAAGCGATCCAAACAATCCGGCCTGATATGGTTGATGTTTCAAGCGGGGTCGAGACAGACGGAAAGAAAGATCTTCAAAAAATTAAAATATTTATTGAAAAGGCAAAGGGAAGCCTTGCGAGGAGGACAACAGTATGACAAGTTATACATTACCAAATGAAAAAGGACACTTCGGCATTTTTGGCGGCAGATTTGTCCCGGAAACTTTGATGAAGGCAGTTACAGAACTAGAAGAGGCTTATAAAATTGCAAAGAAGGATCCATCTTTTCAGGAGGAAATTAATCAGCTTTTAAAAGAATATGTCGGCAGGGAGACACCGCTCTATTTTGCCGAGAACCTAACCAAATATGCCGGTGGGGCAAAAATCTATCTAAAAAGAGAGGATTTAAATCATACCGGAGCACACAAGATTAACAATGCCATTGGCCAGGCTCTTTTAGCGGTTCGAATGGGGAAAAGAAAAATCGTTGCTGAAACAGGTGCCGGCCAGCATGGAGTTGCGACAGCTACGGTATGTGCACTGCTAAATCTTGATTGTATTATTTTTATGGGTGCTGAGGATATCAAACGCCAGGCACTGAATGTATATCGTATGGAATTACTGGGAGCAAAGGTAGTCAGTGTAA
Source organism: Neobacillus cucumis (assembly GCF_016107705.1). The sequence continues at coordinate 235,378 of NZ_JAEHGC010000001.1, read as the reverse complement.
CAACTGGAAGTTCAACATTAAAAGATGCGGTAAATGAGGCGCTTCGCTACTGGGTGGCAAATGTTGATGATACTCACTATCTGTTAGGCTCTGTATCAGGTCCGCACCCGTTCCCGATGATTGTTCGTGATTTTCAAAGCGTGATTGGAAAGGAAACGAAACAGCAATTTTTTGAAAAAGAAGGCAAACTGCCGGAGGCAGTGGTTGCCTGTATAGGTGGTGGAAGCAATGCCATGGGAATGTTCTATCCATTTATTGAAAATGAAGAGGTTAAATTATATGGAGTTGAAGCCGCTGGGCAGGGGATTGAAACCGGTTTTCATGCCGCTTCGTTAACAAGCGGGAGTCCCGGAGTATTGCATGGTGCACTAATGTACCTTTTACAAGATGATGACGGGCAAATTATCGAGGCTCACTCGATTTCGGCAGGTCTTGACTATCCGGGGATTGGACCGGAACATAGCTACTTACATGAAAGCGGCCGTGCGATTTACAACTCGATTACCGATCAAGAGGCACTTGATGCGTTCCAGCTTTTATCAAAACTAGAAGGAATTATCCCTGCATTAGAAAGCTCTCATGCAGTTGCATTTGCTGTTAAACGCGCTGCTGAAATGAAAGAATCAGAACATCTGGTTGTCTGCTTGTCAGGGCGTGGGGATAAGGATGTTGATGCCGTAAGAGCAAGGTTAAAAGGGGGAAGGTAGAAATGAATCGAATTACACAAGCATTTAATGAATTAAATAAACAAAAGAGAAAAGCATTTGTTCCTTATATAATGGCAGGGGACGGCGGCTTGGAGGTCCTTTGTGACCGCCTTATTACCCTCGAAAAATTAGGTGCTACGGCAATAGAAGTAGGAGTTCCTTTTTCCGATCCTGTTGCAGATGGACCGACGATTCAGCAGGCTGGGATTAGAGCGCTAGCAAATGGCACGACATTAAAGGGGATCATTGCAGAGATTGCCAAAGCAAGATCACAGATTTCAGTCCCGATTGTTATGATGACCTACTTAAATCCAATCTACGCATACGGGATAGCTAAGTTTGTAGAGGATGCTAAAGTTGCAGGGGTGGACGGATGTATTATTCCTGATTTACCTGTAGAGGAGGAAGAAATCATTGCGCCTTATTTAGAGGAGGCGAAAATTGAGCTGATTCGGCTTGTTACGTTAACCACTCCAATAGAACGGATAAAGGCAATTTCATCAAAAGGCAACGGCTTCTTATATGCTGTAACGGTAAAGGGGATAACCGGAACAAGAAATGAGTATAATCAAGATTTGAATCAGTTCTTACACACGATCAAGGAAAACAGTCCAATTCCTGTTCTAGCCGGATTTGGAATTTCAAATGAAACGCAAATAAAAGAAATTACACCATACTGCGATGGAGTAATTGTTGGCAGTAGAATCGTTGATTTATTAAACCAAAATAATTTAACCGAATTAGAAAAACTTATAGCGGTATTAAAACCTGAATCTAATGTTATATAGAAAAAAAGTCTACTTCCCCAAGTAGACTTCTTTTGTGAAAAATTAACAGAAAAACCCGTTCCCTTGATTGTACAGTTTAAATTCTATATAATATGAAGGTATTCAATGTTTTTTCATAGACGGATTTATTAGTTAAAGACATTTGTGATGGAAACTTCCAGAATTGGAAGTTTGTTTTTATTTATCCATATGTTCCTAAATGGAGGAGTGTAAGTAATAATGAAGGAAATTAATGCTGAGGATCTTTATAAATTGAAAAATCCTATCATCATTGATGTCCGCTCACCAATTGAATTTAAGGACGGTGCAATTCCTGAGGCGATCAATGTCCCTTTATTTTCAGATGAAGAGCGGGCTGTTATAGGTACAATATATAAGCATGAAGGACAGGCTGCTGCGAAATGGAAAGCCATGGAATTTGTGTCTCCTAAGATCCCTGATATGCTTCACACAATTAAGGAAGCTGCTTCGGCAGGGGAGGAATTAATTATTAACTGCTGGCGCGGAGGAATGCGCAGTAATGCAGTTGTCACCTTTTTGGAGTTTGCTGGTATCTATTCCTGGCGGTTGGTCGGCGGTTATAAAGCATATCGTCAGTATATTCTTAGTCAAATTCCAACCATGTTTCCTGAAAAAGCAATTGTTTTACACGGGTTAACGGGTGTTGGTAAGACAGTCATCCTAAAACAATTAACGAGTAAAGGTTATCCTGTCTTAGACCTTGAAGAAATGGCGGGACATCGCGGATCTATTTTTGGGACCATCGGTCTTAGTGATGGCCATAATCAAAAAACATTTGACTCGCTGCTATTCAATGGACTAAAGGAAATTCAAGGCTCTTTCTATTTTTTAATTGAGGCGGAAAGCAAACGTATTGGTAAAGCTGTACAGCCGGAAGAATTAATGGAGAAAAAGCTTCGTGGGATCAACTTCTATGTTCATTCCCCAATCGAACAAAGGGTTAAGTTACTTATTGATGAATATGTGACACCCTACGAAAACGAACCCTGGTACGAGGAAAAGATTCGTGCGGGTCTTGAAAAGGTCTTAAGACGTGTAACCAATATAGAAATTAAAAACGGACTTATAGAAGCTTTCCAGAAAGGTAATTATCCAGAATTAATTGAACAATTATTGGAACACTATTACGATCCAAGGTATGACCATAAGCGATATGAATATGAAGGTGATTTTATTGATATCCCAGCCGAGACTCCAGAGGAGGCTGCTGAAAAGATTATTTATCACTTAGGACGACTTTCTTTAAAGGGAAAGAAAGAAATGGAGCCTCTTTTCTAATCTAATTTTAATGTTTTTTTCATCAAACCTTCGATTTGCTGCTTTATGATGAACTTGTATGGATAAGAATTGGGGACTTAACAATTACGATCGGTACAAATTATATCATTCTTGCTTAGGCGGCTAGTTATGCTGCTAAGTAGCCGCTTAACCAATAATGAGAGTTCCCACTATTGCACATGCTATAAAGGCATGTGTTTTTCTGTTATTTATAGAGGGAAAGATTAATTTATTAGCAAATTCTCATTTTCCTTTCATTATGCTTTAAATTTCTAAAGGTACGATATAGATAGATGTTCCATTTATTAGCGTATTGACTATTGACCATTCCTGCCAGTGATCATTCATTCGTTAATTCGATTAAAAAGGAGGGGTGTAACATGTGGGTACGACTATTAATTGTAGGCTTCTTTTCTTTAAGTGCACTTTCCCTCATGTCTTTCCAATCAATTGAGATTGTGCATGCAGTCATGAATTTTCTTCAAGATAAACATCAGTTAAAATAATAGTAATATGTCAAATTTATATGCGAGCGTGGAATAGATGCCAAGAATTTTAATCATTGAAGATGAAAAAAATTTATCAAGGTTTATCGAGCTTGAATTAAAGTATGAGGGTTATGAAACCATGGTTTGTTCTGACGGACGGAGCGGTTTGCAGGCCGCTTTGTCTGAAAATTGGGATGCCATCCTGCTGGATTTAATGCTGCCTGAATTAAATGGAGTGGAAGTATGCCGCAGAATAAGGCAAACAAATAAAACACTTCCGATTATTATGATTACAGCGAGGGACAGTGTGCTTGATCGAGTTTCCGGGTTGGACAGCGGTGCAGATGATTATTTAATCAAACCTTTTGCAATTGAAGAGCTGCTGGCACGTCTTAGGTCTGTGCTCAGAAGAACGGAAGCCTTAACTTCCGGGGGCTTAACTACCTTAACCTTCAAAGATCTCACTGTTGAAATTGAATCCTGTGTTGTCAGAAAAGGTGATAAGGTCATTAATTTGACAAAGCGCGAATATGATTTGCTGGTGATTTTCATGAGCAATATCAATATCGTTTTAACAAGAGAAGTTCTTTTAAATAAGGTTTGGGGCTATAATACCGGTGTCGAGACAAATGTTGTGGATGTCTATGTCCGGTATTTACGTACAAAAATTGATGATGATCATGAGGGAAGCTATATCCAAACAGTTCGCGGTACGGGATATGTTATGAGATGATCAAAAAACTTAAATTTTATTTAAATAGGCTTTCATGGCAAAACAAGCTCGTACTAAGCGGTTCTACAGCCATTTTTTTTACTTTCTTTTTATTTAGTTTTTTGGAATATCATACTGTTTCTAAATGGATGATGAGTCGGGAAGAAATTGCCGTAAATCGGACAATTACGGATTTGAAAACGTATTTCAAGGAAAAAGCAGACTCATTAACACGCGAAGATATAAAAAATAGTAGAGATTTTTTACGAAAAATGAATGATAAGGACCAATTAATCCGGGTCTATGACCAAAAAGGAGAAGTGGTCGTTTCTGATAAGAATGGTAATTTTACTGTATTGGAGCCCACTCCAATAAAAACGTCCTTAATTGAAAAGATTTCGGCTGAGGGAAAAGAAGCCATTGTTGCGAGGTCACCGATTAAAGGGTCCAATTTTGAAGGAACCATAGAAATCGTCCGTCAATTAAACAACTATCAAAAAATGATGGACCATTTTTTCTGGGTGATGACCGTTTTTGGGGTTGCCGCTATTTTGTTTAGTGCTATCAGTGGATTTTTCCTTGCAAGACAACTCTTGACTCCTGTCAGGGACTTAACGGATGCGATGAAAAGAATTAAAGAAAATGGCTTTCAGGGGCGAATGGAAGTATATAAACAAAAAGATGAATTAACTGAACTTACAAATGTATTTAATAAAATGATGGATGAAATTGAAACATCCTTCCTTCAACAAAAACAATTTGTAGAGGATGCTTCTCATGAACTAAGGACACCTGTATCTATTTTAGAGGGGCATTTATCTTTATTAAATCGCTGGGGCAAAAAAGACCCGGCTATTCTAGATGAGTCCTTACAGGCATCGCTTCAGGAGCTGGCCCGATTAAAAAAGCTTGTTGTTGATTTACTTGAATTAACTAGAGCTGGAAACCAACGAAGTTTAAGTGGTGAAAAGGCCAATATCCCTGTTGTTTTACAAAGAGTAGTCAAAAATCTTGAGGTCGTCCATCCGGATTTCCAATTTCTAATGGAACTTGAATCTGGACTTCCGCAGGCCCTATTGTCAGAACAACATTTGCAGCAGGTGTTAATCATATTATTAGATAATTCCATTAAGTATTCAAAGGAAAATCGTACAATTCAAATTACCTGTCATCGAATTGATAAAAACGTTTTATTATCGGTTATTGATCATGGAATTGGGATTCCATCCGAACATGTGTCTGAAGTGTTTAATCGTTTCTATCGCATTGACAAGGCCCGCAGCCGTGAAAATGGAGGGACTGGATTGGGATTATCGATTGCAAAGCAGTTGATTGAAAAAAATAATGGAGCAATTTCGATTGAAAGTGAAGAGGGAATTGGGACGAAGGTAAACATTCTTCTTCCTGTTGCAGTTTAAAAAATATTTTTTTTTGGGCCGATTTTTCGGTCCTTTTCTTTTGAATAGCTGACAAGAGAGGTTTATAATGCTATAGTAGTCCACGTTATTACTGTTTGTATGGTGAAAAATATAAAAATGATTTTTTTGTTTAGCGCTGGTTTTTTTGTATGAATGGGTAATAGTAATAAAGACTATGAAAATAAGGTTTTGATTGGAGGGGAATAAAGAATGAACAGACCAAATGTAGACAAAAAAGCTTATTTGGAGAGTTTTTTTGGCCCCAATCTTGGATATGTTATTGAGCAATTTGAAAATTATCAACAAAATCCCGAATCCATTGATCCGGAAATGAGATTGCTATTTGAGCAAATGAATGAAGCTGATTTTTCACTTTTGCAGGATAATGTTCAGGTTGTTCCTGAAACAAGGTCGGTTCAAACAGAAAAAATATTAGCAGCCGTTAAGCTTGCGGAAAATATCCGTGGATATGGTCATCTTGCTGCTAGTATTTATCCTTTAGGAAATAAAAGGGAGGAAGTCGAATTAATTGATCCCGCTTATTACGGGCTTAGTGTGGAAGATTTAAAAGCAATGACAGCTAACATTATGTTAACCAATCCACCGGCAGCAATTAAAACGGCATATGATGCCTACCTTTGGCTAAAGGAAATCTACACAAAGTCAATTGCGTATGAGTATGACCACGTACATAATGTCGAGGAAAAAAATTGGCTTCGTGATAAAATCGAAAAAGGAAATCTCCACAGCAATTTAACAAACGAGAAAAAGTTAAAAATTACTAAACGGTTAATTGAAGTGGATGCTTTTGAAAAATTCCTTCATAAAACCTTCGTGGGTCAAAAAAGATTTTCAATTGAAGGCTTGGACACAATGGTTCCTTTGATTGATGAAATTATTTCGGAAGCAGTGGTTGACGGTGCGGAAACGATTAATATCGGAATGGCTCATCGAGGCAGGCTGAATGTTCTTGCACATGTCCTAGGAAAACCGTATGAAATGATTTTTGCTGAGTTTCAGCATGCCCCGAATAAGGAACTTGTTCCTTCAGAAGGGTCAATTGGTATCAACTTTGGCTGGACAGGAGATGTGAAATATCATCTTGGTTTAAATCGCCAAATTACAGGTGAAAATTCCAAAAAGGCAAAAGTGACACTCGCCAATAACCCAAGCCATTTGGAATATGTGGGAGCTGTGGTTGAAGGGTATACGAGAGCAGCTCAGGATAATCGAAAAGAACCAGGCTATCCAGTTGAAAACTTGAAAGCCTCGCTTGCGATCTTAATTCATGGCGATGCGGCATTTCCTGGTGAAGGTATTGTAGCGGAAACATTAAATCTTAGCCGTTTAAATGGATACCGCACCGGTGGAACGATTCACATCATATCGAACAACACGATCGGATTTACAACCGAATCTCGTGATTCTAGATCTACCCGTTATGCAAGTGATTTGGCAAAAGGATTCGAAGTTCCAATTTTACATGTAAATGGTGACGATCCGGAAGCAGTGCTTGAAGCTGCAGCATTAGCAGCTGAATATCGCTCAGTATTTCAAAAAGACTTCCTAATCGACTTAGTTGGATATAGAAGATTTGGACATAACGAAATGGATGAGCCGATGACAACTAGTCCGCAAATGTATACATTAATTCACAAACATCCGGTTATTAAGGATTTATATGCCGATAAACTTATAGCGGCAGGAATTATTAAGGATGAAGAGTTTAAACAGATGGAGGCAGAAATTCAGGGGAAACTGCAAGCTGCCTATGAAAAAGTTTCAAAATATAAAGGTGAACATGAAACAGCGGAACCAGAGATTCCGGTATTCCTTGAAGAGGAGCCAACAATCGCAACAAGTGTTCCACAGGATCAGCTAAAACAAATCAATCACGAACTGCTTCAATGGCCATCTGATTTCAAAGTATTTAATAAACTAGAAAAGATTCTCAACCGACGCGTGGATGCATTTGAGGAGAATGGCAAGGTTGATTGGGCGTTGGCAGAAACATTGGCTTTTGCAACCATCTTAAAAGAGGGTACTCCTATCCGGATGACCGGTCAGGATTCCGAACGCGGTACATTTGCGCACCGGAATTTAGTCTTGCATGATTCTGTTACTGGTAAGACATTTTCTCCTCTTCATCAAATTTCTGATTCAAAAGCATCATTTGCTATTCATAATAGCCCGTTGACAGAAGCGGCAGTGGTTGGTTTCGAATATGGCTATAATATTTTCGCACCGGAAACACTGGTGATTTGGGAAGCACAATATGGTGATTTTGCGAATGCGGCCCAGGTAATGTTCGACCAATTTATTGCTGCGGGAAGAGCAAAATGGGGACAGAAATCAGGCCTAGTTTTATTATTGCCTCATGGATATGAAGGACAGGGACCTGAACATTCCAGCGGTAGAGTAGAAAGATTTTTACAATTAGCTGCTGAAAAAAACTGGACGGTTGCCAACCTTACAAGTGCAGCACAATATTTTCATTTGTTACGAAGACAAGCAGCACTGCTTTTAAAAGAAGAGATTCGACCGCTTGTCATCATGTCACCAAAAAGTCTATTGAGGAATCCGCTTGTTTCTTCACCGGCGAGCGAATTAAGTACAGGCGAATTTAGACCGGTAATGGAACAGTTTAACCATGATGGTAAAGAAGATAAAGTAGAGCGAATTGTACTTTGTAGCGGTAAAATTGCGATCGATTTAGCTGAGCAATTAAAAAATTACCCAGATAATGAATGGTTGCAAATTTTACGTTTAGAGGAAATTTACCCGTTCCCAACAGAAATTTTAAAAAATATTTTTAATCAATATAAAAATGTAAAAGAGATTTTCTGGATACAAGAGGAACCGAAAAATATGGGTGCCTGGTATTTTGTAGAACCGCGATTAAATGAAATCGCCACAAATGGTATTCGTGTTCAATATATTGGTCGCAGAAGACGGTCTAGCCCCGCAGAGGGAGATCCAAATGTTCATAAGCTTTATCAATCTAAAATTATAAATGCAGCATTAACGAGGGCAGAAGATGGAGGGTTAAACAATGGCTGAAATAAAAGTTCCCGAATTAGCAGAATCCATTAGTGAGGGTACAATTGCTAAATGGCTTAAAAATGTTGGTGAATTTGTAGAGAAGGGCGAATACCTGGTAGAACTCGAAACAGATAAGGTAAATGTGGAGATTATCTCTGACTATGCAGGAGTTTTAACGGAACAAAAATATGAAGAGGGAGATACGGTTAACGTTGGTGAAGCCATTGCAATCGTAAATGAAAATGCTACAGGTGCCGAAACAACTGCACCTTCAGAACCGAAACCGGAAGCTGCGGCACAACCTAAGGCTCAACAACCGGTTATGGAATCTTCACAATCTGTTAATGCGAACCCTGCACCTGTTTCAGAAAATACAGAAGGGAACGGGCAGCGTCCGATTGCTTCTCCGGCAGCAAGAAAGCTGGCAAGGGAAAAAGGGATTGATTTACAGAGTGTTCCAACTGCTGATCCACTAGGACGGGTTCGCAAACAGGATGTATCATCCTATCAGCCAAATGCAGCAAAACCAGCTGCTAAAGCGGCACCTGCTGCACCGGCAGTTGCACAAGATCCGGCAAAACCAGTTATACGTGAAAAAATGTCAAGACGCAGACAAACAATTGCTAAGCGCTTGTTGGAAGTTAGTCAAACAACTGCAATGCTTACAACCTTTAACGAAGTTGATATGACAGCCGTCATGGACTTGAGAAAGCGAAGAAAAGACCGGTTCTTTGAACAGCACGATGTCCGTCTTGGATTTATGTCTTTCTTTACAAAAGCTGTAGTTGGAGCTTTGAAACAATTCCCGCTTCTTAATGCGGAAATTCAAGGAGAAGAACTGTTAATTAAACAGTTTTATGATATTGGTGTCGCTGTTTCCACTGAAGATGGCCTTATTGTTCCTGTTGTTCGTGATGCTGATCGTAAATCCTTTGCTGAAATCGAAGGCAACATTGGTGAATTAGCGAAAAAGGCAAGAGACAATAAATTAGCGTTGAGTGACCTGCAGGGCGGTACCTTTACGATTACAAATGGCGGGGTATTTGGTTCCTTAATGTCCACTCCGATTTTAAACGGCCCGCAAGTAGGAATTTTGGGAATGCATAGTATCAAGCTTCGTCCGGTTGCCATTGATAAAGATAAAATGGAGAACCGCCCGATGATGTATATTGCGCTATCTTATGATCATCGAATTGTCGATGGAAAAGAGGCTGTAAGCTTCCTAGCCAAAGTGAAGGAAATGATTGAAGATCCGGAATCACTTCTTTTGGAAGGTTAATACTTTAAATTAGAAAACCGCCGAGAGTTCTCGGCGGTTTGTTACAATTTTAAATAGGAAATCAGTTTTTCTTAAACGGTCTCAATCCACGACGTTGAATTTCATCCTTCAAAATTTTGATCCATTCCTTTTCCTTACCAGACTTTAATGCATCCCGATATGACACAACCAACTGCTCGTTACTCATAATTTTCACCTTAAATGCCCCCTCGGAAAAATGGATTGAATATTCAGTTTTTATTATTGTAATGGTTTTCATTTAAAATGAAAACCCCTTAATCATAAAAATTTCTAACAAATTAATGAAAAGCATTTCAATAGAACCGCGATACGATTCAGGTTAAAATAAAGACAAGCAATAGGAAGGAGATGATTGAGTTGTTACAATTGGATCATATTGTCCATTTTATAAATCGTAACCCTGCCCAAGCAATACTCGAGTGGGAGAAATATGGGCTAAAAGCCATTCGTGGAGGTAGTCATATTAACTGGGGTACCTATAATAGCTTACTGTATTTCGGATTATCGTATATTGAATATTTAGCAGTTGAAAATCCAGAGGTGGCAAACCAATCAGAGAATCCGTTAATATCGCAGCTCTTAAATGACAGCAAACAATTTGAAGGTTTTGGCCAGATTTGTTTCCGAACGAGTCATATTGTCAGGTTAAAGGAAGATTTAAAAACGAAAGGATATCATCCGACGGAAATTTTTGAAGGAAAAAGACTGCGGGATGATGGAGTAGAGATTTCATGGAAGATGTTGTTTATCCAGCAAGACGGACCGCTTCCCTATCCATTTTTCATTCAATGGAATCAGAGTGACCAAGATAGATTCGAAGATCTAAAACGAACCGGAATGCTGCCGCCAAAGCAGGAAAATCAATCAGTTAAATCAATTTCCTTTGTCGTTTCAAATGTTGAGCAAGTTACTGATGACTGGGCTCGATTGTTGGGAGTACCAATTGAATCTAAAAATAAATTAAAAGTGGGCAAAACTGATCTTGTTTTTCATGATAAAAAGAATAGTGAAATTTTGACGAGCATCCATAAATTAAAAGGTGACAGACCTTTTCAGGTTGAAATAGATCCACCAATAGCGAAGGAACCAATTATCGTTTTTGGTGATATTCTTAAGTGATTTCCTATGTTAAAGAACAAAGGTGATTGGAGCGGAAATCAGGAAATCAACAACTAAGTTTAACAGACCAAGTAATTATTAAGTCGAATAAAATACTTAGATGGTTGCGCGTGCCTGCCGTGATTGATTATACTAGAAGATGGACAACAATGGAAAGGGTGGCCGCAATGATCCATTTAACATGGCGTGACCGTGAAACATTAAAAAAAGTAAAATGTGTACATACGGATGCCAAAAAATATATTGTTAATCGTGCTTTAACTGCCGGTAAAGAATATGATGTAAAAAATGAAACAGAAGAATTTTATTACATCGTTGACAATACAGGTAAAGTTGGCGGATTTTACAAAGAATATTTCCAAGAAGTATAAAGACATTCAGACACAGGCATAGCCCGCGGTCAAATTGAAAAATTAGAAATGCCTGGCAATCGCCAGGCATTTTTGCAACAGAAGTTATTTAATCTTTTAAGTCTGGGAAGACGCGGCGGATAGAATCGGAAAATTCTTTAAAGAACCCGGTTACCGGTCTGCCATCGCGAATATCACCGGCCCATTGATTCATTTGACCAAAGAAATCTGGATTGGCAGAAATATAAACATTATCGATATCATGGTCTACTGACTTCACTTTGTCAGAAATTTTATCTTCAAGTTTATTCGTTAATTTATCATTGCCAGACAATTTAACAGCTACATATGCATTATCATCTGAAGCAATTACAGTTGCTGAATCTACTTCGGAAAGGTCGGATACCCGATCTGCCGCTTCGTCGGCCACACTCATTCGATTATCAACATTGTTGTCATTACGGACATCTGTAACGTTATTACGGTTAAGTCTTGTATCAGAATTGTCTACACCCGTAACCGCTGGTCCACCGTGAGGATTATAGTTTACCCTTGTTGGTTCGTTTACGTTTCGATTTCGATTTGCCACATCATCATTAACATTATTTTTACCACACCCTGTTAAGTAAAGACTAAAGACAAGGGAACCAATTAAGAAAGCAGTCTTTTTCATGCTGTCCAAACACTCCTTTTTCTAAGTTGTTTCAAGGATAGCATTCCATTTATAAATAAAAATATTCAAGCGGTTATGACGAAAGAAAAACATGGATATGTTAAAATGAAATGGATTTTTTATTCGGTTATCGAGGTGTTTGAATTTGGTATATTTGTTTGTTGGAATGGGTGGAATCATTGGAAGTTTATTGCGATATGGTTTATCCCTTCTAGCGGTTAATATTTGGGGGGAACGTTTTCCCATCGGCACACTTCTGATTAATTTAACTGGAGCTTTTCTGCTGGGGTGGTTTACAAGCAGGTTTGGTCAATCCAAAAAGCTTCACCCCTATTTTATTACTGCTTTTTCAACAGGAGTGGTTGGTTCCTATACTACCTTTTCGACTTTTTGCTTGGAAACAGTTCGCTTAATGGAAGCGGAGGCTTATATTAAGGGATTGATCTATGTTTTGTTTAGTTTATTTGGCGGTCTTTTATTTGTTAAAATGGGGCAGAATTTTGGGAATGAAACGGGGAAAGCAAAATGACTGAAGTACTTTTTGTCTCACTTGGCGGATTTTTTGGGGCCATTGGCCGCTTTATCATTAGCAAATCGTTTCAAAAACATAATCAATCCGGATTCCCAATAGGAACCTTAACGGTCAATTTAACCGGTGCTTTTTTGTTGGGACTTATTGTTGGAATTCCCGTTAAAGGCCATTTGTATAATCTGCTTGGTGTTGGTTTTATGGGTGCATTTACTACTTTCTCCACCTTTAAGCTGGAACTCTCCGGTCTTAAAAAAGGCAAAAAAAATAAACTTTTTTTTCGCTATTTGGTCATTAGTTATCTTGCGGGAATCATCCTTGCTTTTTTAGGAATATTAATTGGGAAGAAAATATAAAAGGAAGCATCAGATAAAGATGCTTCCTTTTATAATCTTATTTTTGCTTAACGGCTACTTCTTCTTTTTTATGATTTTGATACAATTTTCGGCTGATCATGGTTTGAATGATTAAGAATGTTCCCCCGACTACCCAGTAAAGCGGGAGTGCAGCTGGTGCTTGAAATGAGAACATTACAATCATTAATGGAGATAATAATCCCATATACTTCATTTGCTGTTGCTGCGGGGTAGGCATATTGGATTGAGAGACCTTAAATTGAAAATAATAAATTACACCGGCAATAATCGTAATCGCAATATCAGGGTGACCAAGGCTAAACCATAAAAACTTATGATGAGCAATTTCTTGGGATCCACGTATTGCATAATAGAATCCTGTCAAAATAGGCATTTGGATAAGGAGTGGCAAGCAACCCATATTTAATGGATTGACCCCATGTTTTTGGTAAAGGCCCATCATTTCTGCCTGAAGCTCCTGCTTCTTTTTCGGGTCCGTTTCAGCCTTCATCTTTTTCTGGATGGCATCCATCTCAGGTTTTAGCACGTCCATTTTTTCCTTCATACCCATTTGATTTTTATATTGCTTCAACATTAATGGCATCAGAATGAGTCGGATGACAAGGGTAACAAGGATAATTGCTAATCCATAATTTCCGTTGAAAAAATCTGCAACAGTTTGAATCACAACCGAAAAGGGATGTACAAAATAGGTATGGAAAAAACCAGTACTTTTTCCGCCTTGAGCCTGACTAGAACAAGCTGAAAGTAATAATGTTGTTAAAGATAATAGAGCAATCAATAATAATGAAGATCGTTTTGTTTTCATATTTCCTCCTAAAATGTGTGGTTAGATTGTATATAAGTAATGAGAGGAAACAGGATCTTCAGGATCATCCTGTGAACATTTTTTTCTACGAATATATTTGACAATTCTTATTAGAATAAAATTCCCATTTAAACGGCTTTTTTCTTTATAAAAATAAATAGGGTGAATAATTTTTGTGTCCGCAGGATTAGACAAGGAATCCATAAAGGAATATTTTACACTCCAAGCCAGTAGAAATTTCAAAGAAATCCCTAAATAAAGACTGACATAGAGGGCTGTAAGTGTATTGATATCGGAATGATCAATCAAAATCTGGAACAAAAATTTTCACCTCGCTTTTAAGCCAATGATAAGAGTATAAAGGAGTTTTAGCAAATAATCAAATACTGAATTGTGGAAGGAATAATAGATTATGAGAATCACTATTATCAACTGATTGCGGTTTATTTTTATTGAAAATGAGAAAAGTAAGGATGTTGGTATATTTGCACTAAAGGAGTTTTATTTTTGAAGGATTTAGATGTGCATTCTATTTTTGTCATTGGGTTCGCACTCATCATGCTTGCAGCATTCGTTACAGCCATTGCAAAAAAATTAAAACAACCCTATCCGATTGCATTAGTTTTAGTCGGTGCATTGATTGGCCTTACTGATTTTTCCACTTTAGCATCATTAAAAAACTTTATTACACAGGGGGAGGTTTTTCATTTTGTCATCGTTACCCTGTTTTTGCCTGCGCTTTTAGGGGAAGCATCGCTAAAACTTCCTTTTCCTCAGTTAAAAAATAATAAGCTTCCAATTCTGGCTCTTGCATTTGGGGCAACGTTAATATCTTATTTAGTTGTTGGGTTTTCATCTTATTTTCAGCTGAATTTGTCGATACAAGCTGCTTTTGTTTTTGCCGCATTAATGAGTGCTACGGACCCAGTAAGCGTTTTATCCATATTTAAAAGTGTCGGGGTCAATAAAAAGTTAGCCATCATTGTGGAAGGGGAAAGCTTGTTTAATGATGGCATGGCAGTTGTTCTTTATCAAATTTCAGCGTTTTATTTATTAACTTATCTGGATTTGGGCTGGGAAGGTTTAGGAATGGGAATCTGGATATTTGTGAAGGTCATTTTTCTCGGGCTCATTGTGGGAGGAGCGCTGGGATACGGATTCTCCATTTTAACAAAGTTTTATGATGATTATCCGCTTGAAATCATCTTTAGTATCATTTTATTTTACGGTTCCTATTTATTAGCTGAAAGTGTGCATGGTTCAGGTGTGATTGCCGTTGTTATAGCAGCTATTATTTTAGGTAATTTTGGGGCAAGGATTGGCATGTCTCCGACAACAAGATTAAACATAGGAAACTTTTGGGATGTTGCCGCCTTATTAGCTAATTCAGTTGTGTTTTTAATGGTGGGTCTCGAAATTACAAGGATCGGCTTAAGCAATAAATGGGGGACGATTATTGGTGCGATTTTGATTGTTTTAATTGCAAGAAGTGTTGCGGTCTATTTAAGTCTTATCTTTAATAAAGATTTTCCATGGGCTTGGAAGCATATTATTAATTGGGGAGGACTAAAGGGCTCTCTTTCCATTGCACTTGTATTAAGTCTACCATACAGTTTTAAAGGAAGAGACGAATTGCTAGTGTTAACGTTTTTTGTTGTCCTCTTCTCTTTAGTGGTTCAAGGACTTACGGTCAAACCCCTAATTACAGTCTTAGGTGTTAAGCCCAAAGGACGGGGATCATTGGAGTATGAACATTTGATTGCAAAAATCCATCGATATGATTCAGCCATTGAAGAAATAACCAGGGTGAAAAGGAAATTATTTATAACCGAACCGGTTTCAGCTGAAATGGTTACCGAATATCAGGAAAAAAAATCTCGAGTTGAAACGGAGCTTCAAGATTTATATAAAATTCATTCTGAATTAAAGGAAAAACAGAGAAATTTATTATGGAGACAGGCATTATATGCTGAACATGAGGCAATAAGCCATCTTAATAAAGATGAAGTCATTTCAAATGATATTGCAAATTTGGAGGAAGTCGAAGTAATGGACCTTTTAGTAAAGTTAGATGAAAAAAATCATTAAAAAATGCGGAAGGTTCCGCATTTTTTTAAATCCAATATGTAATGGTATCTAATATTCCGAGAAGGAGTAGAAAGGATCCGGCCATTTTTTGTACCAGTGAACCAAATTGTCGGCTTTTTTTCATAATTGCCCCATCCATTCCAAGAAACCAAACCATAAACATAAAGATAAGGAGTGGAAGGGATGTACCGATGGCGAAAATACTTGGGAGAACTGCACCGTAACTAGAACCTAGCACAATTGGCATCAGGGTCAGGAAAAACAAAACGAACATAGTTGGGCAAAATGCAATTGAAAAAGTGACTCCCATTATGAAAGATCCGAAAATCCCTCCGCTCTTTTGATTAGGGATAAATGAAAAGAGCCGGTTAATCCAGTTTAATTGGATAATCCCTATTAAAAATAAACCCAAAAGGATAATAAAGGGTCCGATTAATTTACGGAAAATGGCAAAGAAGCTGGTAATCGCTGTTTGGAATTCCTGACCAATCAGCCAAACGGCAAGTCCTAAAGTAGAAAATACTATAATTTTTCCAAAAATAAAGAAGAGTGCCTCCACCCACGTTTTCTTTGTTTGCAGGCTTTTATTTCCGTAAAAAGTAATGGCGCTAATATTGCTGGTAAGCTGACAAGGAGCTAGGGCACCAATTAACCCAAGCAAAAAAGCTGCAAGCAGCGGAATTTGTTTTGTTTCATAAAATAAAACTTGAAACGGACTGCTTAAAACTCTGCTGATTGAACTAAAAACCTCGTACATATTGACTCACCCCTATAGAGCTGCATATTTCGCTGCTTGTACTATACTATTAATTTATCAAAAATAAATGCAGAGAGAAGGGAGTTCACAATATAGTAAGAAAAAACACCGAATCCAAACTGATTCGGTGTTTAGGCCTTCCAATGTGATGTAAGCATTTTGTAAGCATAGTCTACCATTTCCTTTAAAGGCGGTTCCACCCCTTTTAATGGATACTCATGCCCCAATGCCTCCCATTTATATACCCCAAGCTTATGATAAGGAAGAATCTCGATTTTTTTAACATTTTCAAGGGTGCCGATAAATTCTCCAAGTTGTTCAAGGTCCTCCGGGTCATCTGTAACTGTGGGTACAAGGACATGCCGTACCCAAACCGGTATCTTATGTTCAGATAAAAACTTTGCAAATTCAAGAATATGGTCATTCGCCATTCCGGTTAATTGAATATGTTTTTTTCGATTAATATGTTTTAAATCAAGTAAGATTAGATCTGTATAATGTAATAACTCCTCGAGCTGCTCTATAAAATGCGTAGAATGTGAGAAGCATCCCCCAGATGAGTCTATTGTGGTATGGATTCCCATCCGCCGACATTCCTTAAATAATTCTGTAAGAAAAGGAATTTGTAGCAAGGGCTCCCCGCCGCTTACGGTAATCCCACCGCCAGATGCTTGAATGAAAGGGAGGTAACTCATGAGATCATCCATCACCTCAGAAACTGTAATTTGTTTTCCCGCGCCAATTTCCCATGTATCGGCATTATGACAAAATTGGCAGCGCAGCAGACAGCCTTGAGTAAAAATTACATAACGAATTCCTGGGCCATCTACGGTCCCTAAAGTTTCGATTGAATGGATATTTCCGTTCATGGTTATTTTCCCCTTTCATTTTAAGGAAGGAGCCCCACCTAAGGGAAGCTCCAATGGTTGATTAAAGTGACTCGTGGAAGGTACGGTTAATTACATCAAGCTGCTGCTCTTTTGTTAATTTAATAAAGTTCACCGCATATCCGGAGACCCGGATGGTTAACTGCGGATATTGTTCCGGATGTTCCATCGCGTCTATTAGTGTTTCCCGATTAAATACGTTAACATTTAAATGATGTCCGGATTTGATAATATAACCATCCAGGATGGATACAAGGTTTCGAACTCTTATATCTTCCTCTTTTCCTAATGCCTTTGGAACAATGGAAAAGGTGTTTGAAATTCCATCCATTGCATAGCTGTATGGCAGTTTTGCGACAGAAGAAAGGGAAGCTAAGGTTCCTTTTGTATCACGTCCATGCATTGGGTTTGCACCTGGTGCAAATGGTTCACCTGTCCGGCGTCCATCCGGTGTATTCCCTGTTTTCTTACCGTAAACAACGTTTGAAGTAATCGTTAAAATAGACAAGGTATGAACAGAATCACGGTAAGTGTGGTGCTTTCGAAGCTTTTTCATAAAGTTTTCCACAATTTCTATCGCTATGCTGTCAACCCGATCATCGTTGTTCCCGTATTTTGGGAAGTCTCCAATGGCTTCAAAATCAATGGCAATATCATTTTCATCGCGGATTACTTTTACCTCGCCGTATTTAATGGCACTTAAAGAGTCAGCTACGACACTTAAACCGGCAATTCCTGTTGCCATTGTCCGAAGAATCTTTGTATCATGCAGAGCCATTTCAATTCTTTCATAGCTGTATTTATCATGCATATAATGGATGATATTTAGCGTATTAATGTATAAACCTGCCAGCCATTCCATCATTTGATCAAACTTTTGCATGACTTCCTCATAATCTAATACATCCGCTTTAATTGGTTGATACTGAGGGCCAACTTGAATTTTTAATTTTTCATCAACACCCCCATTTATAGCATAGAGAAGAGCTTTGGCAAGGTTAGCGCGTGCCCCGAAGAACTGCATTTGCTTGCCAATTTCCATTGCAGATACACAGCAGGCAATACCATAGTCATCGCCATATTCCGTCCGCATGATATCGTCGTTTTCATATTGAATGGAGCTCGTTTTAATGGACATCTTCGCACAATAGTTTTTAAAGTTTTCCGGAAGCTGGGCAGACCATAAAACGGTTAAATTTGGTTCCGGTGCAGCACCTAGATTATCTAATGTATTTAGGAATCGGAAGGAGTTTTTTGTGACCAAAGGACGCCCATCGAGTGCCATGCCACCGATTGATTCCGTTACCCATGTAGGGTCGCCGCTGAATAATTCATTATAATCCGGTGTGCGGGCAAATTTTACTAAGCGAAGCTTCATAACAAAGTGGTCTACTAGTTCCTGTGCCTCTGATTCTGTTAAAATTCCATTCTCTAAATCTCTTTCAATATAAATATCGAGGAAGGTTGAGACACGGCCAAGACTCATTGCAGCACCGTTCTGCTCTTTAATAGCGGCTAAATAACCGAAATACAGCCATTGAAATGCCTCGGCCGCATTTTTAGCAGGTTGGCTTATGTCAAATCCGTAGCTTGCTGCCAATTCTTTTAATTCCTTTAAGGCACGATATTGCTCTGATAATTCTTCACGTAAACGAATCGTTTCTTCTGTCATCACACTGCTTGTATGCCTATAATCCTTTTGTTTTTCTTTTATCAAAAAATCAACACCATATAAAGCGACACGGCGATAATCTCCAATGATACGCCCGCGTCCGTATGCATCTGGAAGCCCCGTAATAATTCCTGCTTTTCGTGCACGCACCATTTCCGGTGTATATGCATCAAAAACACCTTGATTATGGGTTTTACGATAATCAGTAAAAATTCTTTCAATTTCGGGATTTAATTGATAACCGTATGCTTCGCAGGCCTGTTTTGCCATCCGAATCCCGCCAAATGGCTGTAAGGAACGATTGAATGGTTTATCGGTTTGAACCCCAACTACTTTTTCAAGTTCTTCATCAAGATAGCCAGGACCATGAGAGGTAATGGTTGAAACTGTTTCGGTATCCATTTCCAAGACGCCGCCGTTTTCACGTTCCTGTTTGGTAAGATCCATAACTTGTGCCCAAAGTTTATTGGTTGCTTCAGTAGCAGCGGTTATAAATGAGTCATCTCCCTCGTATGGAGAGAAATTTTTCAAAATAAAATCTCTAACATTTACTTCTCTCGTCCAAACACCTTTGTTAAAACCTTGCCATTGTTCCATGATTTTTCACCTCTTATTTTCTAAAAACATATAACAGATTTGATATATATATCTTACATTCAGTATAACAGTTAAATTGTGAAATGAATCACAAACAAAAGGGATAATTGTTAAGATATTGTGAATAAAGGGATTGGTAGGGGAGGGAAGTCTGCTTTTGTTAGCAAGGGAATATTTCCTGTATTAGAATAATCGAAAGGGGATTGTGGCACTGTTATATAGTAGGTGGAACTAAATAAGAAAAAGCAGGAGGGGAATCTCCTGCTTTTTAATCCACAACAATATCTGCGATCATGGGTCCATTATGTGCCTTATCTGAATGGACTTCACAAACTAAGCGGTAGGTCCCTTCTTTATCAAACTGGAGTGGAACCACCGTCTCTTCTCCCTTTTTTACAGTACCTTTAATGCTGGTGCCCTCAATATAAAAGGGATGTTCTTCCCCGTTTATTCCATTTATATATAACTCGGCCTTTTCACCCTTTTCCAAAACAATGGTACCGGGATCCCAGCGGTATGCTTCTAATTCTTTACCATCCTTTGTTTGTGTTTTATATTCCACCGTAACCATATGAATCTCACGAACTTTTTCATTTGATTGCTGGTTAAACACAGCTGTATCTCCAGCCCTTAATATAAACCAAGCAGAGACTGTTACGAGTACAAACCCAACAGCTAAGAAAAATAACAATGTTTCTTTCTTAAACACTAAAAATCTCATTTCTAACCCCCCACAGATTTGTCCTAATTCATGTTTATGGGACAGGGCTAGAAAACTTGTCTATTTTTTCAAACTTTTAACGCAAAGAATTCTAAACGGTTGGGGATTCATTAAACTGTCTAGAATAGAAGTAAGCAAGGTCAATCAAAAATAAATTGATTTCTTTTTCCTATGGAAAAGTTTATATTAAAATTAGTAGAGAAAAAATAGGTGGTTATCTTGTTGGGGATCAAAAAAGAAAAATTACTAAAATCAGCAAAATTTATCTTTCCACTTTTTTTATTGATTTTTGCCATTGTTGAAATAAAGAAATTCACAGGAAATGTGAACGGACAATTACTAGAGGATGAACTCCATAAATTACATATCAGCATGCTCATTCTAATCCTGGCTATAACGTTTACGGCCGTACTTCCAATGCTGCTTTACGATGTACTGTTAGTTCGAATTCTTGGACTAAAGGTCCCTAAAAAAGAGCTTTTAGAGCAATCCTTCATCGCTAATTCTTTTTCCAATTTAATTGGATTTGGCGGTATTATCGGTGCGATGCTAAGAACCTATTTTTTTCATAGTCTTGAACAGGATAAGCGAAAGCTGCTAGGGGTAATCGCAACTGTTTCCCTTTTTTATTTAACGGGAATTTCAGTCCTATCGTGGTTTGTTACCCTATTCTATCATCACTTTCCATTGTTCAAGGATGTGAAATGGCTGTTTTTTGCCGTACTTGGCGTTGGATTATACTTACCGGTATTTCTATTTATACATATTATTAAAAACAAAAAGGACAGTCCGTCCTTAATTACCATTAACTCGGCAGTCAAACTAATTATTGTATCCGTAGTTGAATGGTTTGCCGTTTTTATGGCCATCTGGATTTTAAGCCAGCTTTTTGGGATTTCGATTTCTTTTGAGCAGCTTTTTCCTGTGTACATCATTGCTGCCTGTGCAGGGATTATTAGTATGATTCCCGGAGGCCTGGGCTCATTTGATTTAGTATTTATTTGGGGAATGCAGGATTTACATATACCGCAGGAAAAAGTGATTGTGCTTCTTTTATTTTATCGATTTGGGTATTATATTTTACCGTTTTTAGCTAGTATCGTTCTGTTTGTCAAAATGTATTGGGATAAATGGAACAGAACCTGGAGTAATTTACCAAAATTAATTGTGCAGGGGTTCAGCCATATTGTACTAACCTTGATGGTATTTTTATCAGGATTGATTCTGCTTTTATCAGCAAGTGTACCGGGCATCATGTCGCGTCTTAGGATCGCACAGGAGATCCTGTCATTTCCGATTATAAATGTATCCCATCAGCTCTCGGTAGCAGCTGGTTTCCTTTTATTGGGATTATCAAGGGGCATTGAGTATAGTGTAAAGAGAACGTATGAATTAACCATGTTTGTCTTAATTCTTGCTGCGTTATTCTCTATTTTTAAAGGAATTGATTATGAGGAAGCGATTTTTTTAATTATAGTTGCCCTTCTTTTAAGAATGGCGAAGGGGCAATTTTACCGTGAAAGCTATGTTCTTACATGGGGGAAAACCTTATTTGATGTCACACTAATCTTAATTATTACATCCATGTACATTTTAATCGGTTATTTAAATTTACCTTCAGCCAAATTAGAGATGCCTAGAAGGTTTTTACCATATGTAATCGTAGATTATCATGACTTATTCAATAGTGCCTTGATCGGGTTGGTTATTGCCTTTTTAATCCTTGTATTTGGTTATTTAAGCAGTAAGCCAAAAAATTGGAAATTTGAGAAATCAAAAGGTCAAGAACAAGAAATCATGTCCCATTTAACGGAATATAAGGCGAAGGTCTTGTCCCATTTAATTTTTCTTCATGATAAGTATATTTTTTGGAACAGTAAGAGGAATGTCCTGATTTCCTTTCAGCAATATGCAGATAAGCTTGTGATCCTAGGAGATCCTATTGGGGAAAAAAGAGAGCTTTCAAATGCGATTGAGGAATTTCAGGAAATTTCAGATCTGCATGGTTTCACACCAGTTTTTTATCAGGTCAGTGATGATATTTTGCCATTGCTCTACGGCAGCGGGTATGCCTTTTTTAAATTAGGTGAGGAGGCATACGTCAAGCTTAAAACCTTTTCACTTTCAGAACATAATATGAAAGATTTACGAACATTACGAAATAAATTTATCCGGGAAGACTATCAGTTTGAAATTATAAAACCTCCTTTTTCGGAAGATTTATTAAATGAATTAAATGGAATTTCAAACGACTGGCTCCAGGGCAGATCCGAAAAAGGATTTTCTGTTGGGTTTTTTGACCGAGATTATTTAAATAAAGGCCCCATCGCCCTTGTGAAAAATCAAAGGAATCAAATCCTTGGTTTTATTACGATTATGCAGGTATACGATGACCAAAACACGGTTTCCATTGATTTGATGAGGTTGAAACCAAATTTACAGGCGGGATTGATTGATTTTCTTATCCTTTCTTTAATTGATTGGGCAAAAGAACAGGGATATGATCGTTTTAATATGGGGATGGCGCCGCTTGCAAATGTCGGTATGTCAAGATTCGCTTCTCTAAGCGAAAAAGTTGCGGCCCAAATTTTCTTTCATGGGCACTTTATCTATCACTTCCAGGGGCTGCGAAAATTTAAAGAGAAATATACAAATATTTGGGAGCCAAAATACCTTGCCTATCGAAGAAAATCCTCACTGCCGTTTACAATGGCACAAATAACTTTATTGATTTCTAAAAAAAGAAGATAAAAAGCCATGGACAGCGGGACTGTTCATGGCTTTTGTTTTACGGAGTAATTGGTTACGAAAAGCATTAAAAAAGAGATCACAACCATGGATAAAACTAACATCCACGCAAGTGACATATTTCCCGAATCCATTGCCACATAGATTGCAGTGGGGGCTGTTTGTGTTTTACCAGGTATATTTCCGGCAAACATAAGGGTTGCTCCAAATTCACCTAATGCTCTGGCAAAGCTTAAAATTAAACCTGTAACCATGGATTTAGCCGACAAGGGGAGTGTGACAAATAAAAAAACTTTCATTTCATTTGCTCCGTCTACTCTTGCAGCTTCTTCAATATCTTTATCAACCGATTGAAAACCTAATTTGACCGTTTGAAACATAAGTGGAAATGCCACAATGGTAGATGCGATTATAGCCGCCCATGTAGTGAACATGATTGATTGATGAAAAATTTCTTCAATCAAGGCACCAACAGGACTATTTCTTCCGAAAAAGAAGATCAGTAAAAAGCCGATTACAGTTGGCGGGAGGACAATGGGAAGCATTAGGATGGTTTCAATAAATGCCTTCCCTTTAAATGCTCGCAATGAGAATAATCTTGCGAAAATAATCCCGAATAAAAAAACAATCACGACGGAAATCGATGCTATTTTTAACGATAAGGTAATTGGGGACCAAAATTCATTTGGAAACAAAATCATCAATCCAATACAATAAAGCCTTAATTTTTCGAATACAGTTCTCGTTGTCCTTCTTTGTAAATAATCATAGAAGAGAGAGAAGATATACTGTAATCATTATATCTAATTGGAGAGAATCCTCAAAGAAAAAACCACAATTTCGTTTTGCGTTTATTCCTCCCGGCACGGAAACGGATTGCCTATTGTTTCAAAGGAACTTGGGGAGTCAATTTGATCACGATCATCTACGAAACTTCTATTCCCAAAAAAGTCGCTCTTATCACCAAAGTTTTGCCCATATCCTTGATTTTTTTTGTCTGAATTATGCCATTCAGCCAAAAGATTTTGACCAATATTTACAGCAGATGCATTTTCAAAGGAATTAATTTTAATCATAAATATATTTATATTAATATACGGAACCGGAGCCGGCATGTTATCTCCTCCTTAAGCTTGTGGTTAAATATATGCATTGTTCCTGAGGTTTATCCCGAATGAACGGGGCAAGAGATGAAGGAGATGTGTAAGATGGATATGGATAAATTAAAACAATGGCTGGAGGTCGCTCAAAATATGCAAGGAGGCGATTTCTGGAAAAATATATTTGAACAAGATTTTGCAAAACAATTTATGAATGATCCTTCCTTTAAATCACCTATTTACGGAAATAGTGAAAAAAATATGCGAGAGGATAAAAACTCACGTACCTTTCCATCCATTGATATTTTGGAAGGGGAGGAGGAAGTAATGGTTTTAATCGAGCTCCCCGGAGTTAGGAAAGAAAATATTGAATTAGGCCTTAACGGAGATATTTTAACGATTAAAGGGACCGCAATGCCCATTCATCCTAATTTGAAAATAGCCTATTCGGAAAGGTTCTATGGTGAATTTCAGAGGCAGATTAAACTTCCCGATCAAATTAACCCCAGTGAAATAAATGCAAAGTTTTGGAACGGAATTTTATTTGTCAGCTATCAACGGAAAATGGAAAAAGGAGAAATAATCCCGATTGACTAGAATAAGGTCTCCTTTTCTTTATTTGGACATGTTTATCTTTATCACCCATATATATAAGTAAGGATAAAATAAGGGAGAGTCCGCGCACATGCCACTAAAAGATTTATTCCTCATTTTTAATAAAAATGATGATGTAAAGAGCTTAAAAAGAAAATTGACTTCCCTAGAATTGGATATAAAAGAATTGAAAAAATCTTTATTAGCAATCCAGGAACAAAAAAAGGAGACTGAAGAGAAAAAAATCATTCATAAAGAGCCTCCGATTATTATTGAAAAAATTAACATTGAAAAAATCATTTTAGATAAATATGAGCTTAATAATAATTTTGGCCAGTTAGGAATTAAAGAATTGAAGGGGAAATTGAATATTGGTGCAACTTATGGAAGTGAATATACCCCAAATCTAAATGAGGATGAAGAAAAAGTAGAAGAAGAGCCTGCCCGAAAGGGGAACATAAATAAACAAGCAAAAGGTTTTGGTCCAAAAGTCAACATTAACCCCAAAAAAGAAGAAGATATGAAAAAAGACTAAAGTTTTCAACCTTTAGTCTTCCTGAGAAAATCATTGCAGTCTGCTTTCCACTTGTTGGCATACTTCGTCAGCGGACATTCCATTGGCATCAATAACCGATCCCTTTGTATAGGTATCCTGCATTCCCATAACGTTAGAGTCCATTCCAGTAACCACACAGCAATCACAATTCTGCGCATCTGATTCCTGCTTCAGTTCAACAACATCATAACCTTTTTCCCTTAGTGCCTGTTGAATATTTGTAAGAGATTGTTCTACTCCAATCTTTGCCATACAAAACACCTCCTCCTGTAGATTATCTTGCCTAAGTTTTCCTGAATTATTCCGTATAAGTACCGATATTTTTCCAAAACTATAATGGGAGGTGTTCATATGGGAAAGCGTAAAAAAGATGCTTCGACAATAGGGCTTAATTCTTCTCAAGTAGAGGGACAAGGGACGACAAATACGGAAACAGGAACAAGGTCTGAGCCATCATCCCGTAGAAGGAAAAAAAGTCCCTAGGCATTACTGAAGCTAGACAGAAAAAAGCGGACACAATTGCGTGCCCGCTTTTTTCTTATTGATACATTTCCGCTACTTGTTTTTGAATATCAGCATTTTCAAGATATTCATCATAGCTCATTTGTTTATCAACTAATCCTTTTGGTGTCAGTTCAAAAATTCGATTGGCAATCGTTTGAATGAACTGATGGTCATGGGATGAAAACAAAAGAGATCCCTTAAAATTAATTAATCCATCATTTAATGCTGTAATGGATTCCAAATCAAGGTGGTTGGTTGGTTCATCCAGCAGCAATACGTTTGCGCCATTTAGCATCATTTTTGAAAGCATACAACGAACCTTTTCGCCACCTGAAAGCACACTAGCCTTTTTCAATACTTCCTCACCTGAAAATAGCATTCTTCCTAAAAAGCCTCGTAAAAAGCTTTCGCTTTCATCTTTAGGTGAAAACTGGCGGAGCCACTCCACAAGATTTAATTCACTGTTCTCAAAGAATTCGGAGTTATCCTTTGGAAAATAAGCCTGACTTGTTGTAATTCCCCATTTAAAGGAACCGCTATCGGGTTCCATTTCACCCATTAAAATTTTAAACAAAGTGGTTTTTGCAAGCTCGTTTGTTCCAACAAGTGCAATTTTGTCTCCCTTATTCATAAAGAAGCTGATATTATCAAGAACCTTCACACCATCAATCGTTTTCGTTAAGCCTTCGACTCTTAAAAGGTCATTGCCGATTTCACGCTCTGGTGTAAAGCCGACAAATGGATAGCGGCGTGATGATGGCTTGATATCATCTAACGTAATTTTATCTAATAGTTTTTTACGGGAGGTAGCCTGCTTGGATTTGGAAGCATTTGCACTAAAGCGGGCAATGAAGCTTTGCAGCTCCTTGATTTTTTCCTCCTTCTTCTTGTTGGCGTCGGAAGCCATCCTTGAAGCTAATTGGCTTGATTCATACCAAAAATCATAGTTACCGACATAGATTTGGATCTTACTGAAATCTAGGTCAGCAATATGGGTACAAACCTTGTTTAGAAAATGACGATCATGGGAAACGACAATAACGGTATTCTCAAAGTTTATTAAGAAATCTTCAAGCCATTGAATCGCTTTTATATCTAAGTGGTTCGTTGGCTCGTCCAAAAGAAGGACATCAGGGCGTCCGAACAAGGCTTGAGCAAGAAGGACTTTTACCTTCTCAGATCCAGTCAATTCAGCCATTGTTTTATAATGCAGGTCTTCTTCAATCCCAAGACCTTTTAGGAGAATAGCGGCTTCCGGCTCAGCCTCCCAGCCGTTTAACTCTGCAAATTCACCTTCAAGCTCCGCAGCCTTCATTCCATCCTCATCGGTGAAATTTTCCTTCATGTAGATGGCATCCTTTTCCTGCATCACTTGGTATAATCTTGCGTGCCCCATGATAACAGTTTTTAAAACTTCATATTCTTCATACTCAAAGTGGTTTTGTTTTAATACTGCCATCCGCTCATTTGGTCCAAGTGAAACGTTCCCGGTTTGTGCTTCGATTTCACCAGAAAGTATTTTTAAAAATGTAGATTTTCCGGCACCATTTGCCCCAATCAGACCATAACAATTTCCGGGTGTAAATTTAATATTAACATCTTCAAACAGTTTGCGGTCTCCATATCTTAAGCTTACATTGCTAACGGTAATCATAGTTAAAATCCTCCAAAACAAAATATCTATTTATTATACCATTAATAACTCATGGAACGAAACTATTAGTAATAGCAGTTCCATTATTTCGTGTAGACGGTTCATCCTAACATGAAAATATTTCTAAATTTTTTTTCGGGTTTTCACACTTTATTCATATATTTGTTGTAGAATGTACCTATGATGTTAAAGAAGGTGAGAAGCATGGCAAAAAAGCAGCTTACAGAATTCGTTAATAAATTAAAAAAAGCTGGTATTAAAGTAAGTCTAACAAAACCAAAGTCCAATTACCTTTTATCCTTGCAGCAAATTAAAAGATATCCTTCATCGGTGAATTAAATAGGTTAAAAAAAGCGGTTAATCCTATGGACTAACCGCTTTTTTTAGTGAAAGGTAATTCTAATTAATTTTTTTCATGATTTTTTCATACACTTCTTTTTTGTCGAATTTTTCTCCCATTGGGAATTTGGCAATAAACTTATTATTTTTGTCCACTAAATAAGTGTTCGTAGTATGGATAAATTGTCCGTTTCCTGGATCCTTGTATTGAAATTGTAAGGAGGTGGCGATTTCTCTAATACTTTTCTGATCTCTTTTAATGTTCTGCCTATCCCCAGTTAAAAACAGCCAATTTTGATCCTTGCTAATTCCAAATCCCTCCATGTAACCTCTTAATACCTTGGGAGTATCGCGGTATGGATCGATGGTGATCGTAAGAAATTCGATATCCTTGCCAAAAACACCGCTTTTCTCCAATTCTGTTTTTAAAACATTCATTTTTTGCGTAGTTGTCGGACAAATATCAGGGCAATGAGTATAAATAAATTCTACAAGCTTTAGCTTTGAATCGTCCGCTCCAAATTTGTATGAATCTCCATTTTGGTTAATTAAGGTAATATTTGACGGTATTTTTGCGTTTGCATCACGAATCAGAAAAAAAGCAATTCCAGCTGCTATACCAACGAATACAGCGAGAGTGCATATAAGGTAGATCTTTTTCATTTTGTAATCCCTCCTATCAATAAGATAAAGAAGTTTTAAAAAAAATCATATGGATAATTTGTGAACAAAAGATAGTTGTTCAAACGTTTATCCCTTATACTAAATAAAAACGGAGTGGGGGTTCAGTGGATGAAAAAAGGATGGAAAATATGCTGCCAATTGTTGACCTTAGTTTTGATTTATCAAATCGGAAATTGGACCGTCCATTTTACACATTTAAAAATCCCAGGGAATGTAATGGGTTTGATGATTCTATTGGTTTTACTCTGGCTTAAAATCATTAAAATTGACCAAATTGAACTTGTTTCCGGCTGGCTTTTGAAGCATTTAGGCTTCTTTTTCATTCCAATTTCGGTTGGTTTAATGACTCTGGGTCCAACTCTGCTTCATAAAGGGATGGTCTTTCTTTTTATTCTTGTTATTAGTGCATTCATTGGTTTGGTAACGGCTGGAAAAACAACTCAGGCTGTCATAAAGAAAAAAGAAAAGGTAGTAGATTATCATGATCACGCTATTTAGTATCCTTTTAACGCTGTTAATCTATAGATTGACAATTTTTTTAGCAGGAAAATATCCCACACCATTAACCAGCCCTGTATTTCTAAGTACAATTTTGATCATTGCCATTCTCCTGGGGCTGCATATATCTTATGATGATTATACTCCCGCAAAGAATATCATGACCTTTTTGCTCGGTCCGGCAACAGTTGCTCTTGCGGTACCGATATATAAGAATTGGCATCTTTTATCTAAATATTTTGGTGCTGCGTTGATTGGGTTGATTGCAGGGACCGTTTTAACAATTGGCTCTGCCTTGCTTTT
The DNA here is from genome assembly GCF_016107705.1 of Neobacillus cucumis. Next base: position 206,066 of record NZ_JAEHGC010000001.1, on the reverse strand, counting down.
TGCGAAAGCCTTTCACTTTTCTAGAACCATTCTTCTTGCCTTAAGTATCAAATCTGTAACTGTACCGGTGGCAACAGAGATTGGTAAAATATTAAAAGTGAACCTGCCGTTAATTGTAGCCTTTGTCATTATTACCGGGATGATTGGTGCGATGTTTGGTCCAAAATTATTAAACTTGTTTAAGATTGATCATCCGTTTGCCCGCGGCCTGTCAATTGGAACGATTGCTCACGGGATTGGAACTGCTGAAGCAGTCAAGGAGGGGGAAATCCAAGGGGCAGTAGCTGGAGCGGCGATGGGAATTGCTGCAATACTGACATCCTGTATTCTACCGTATCTTATTCCTGTTATACTTTAAAAATTTCTAATCTGAATTTCTCTTCCATTATTGACAATTGGTTCCAAATTGAATATGCTATATTTGATAAATTGTAAAAAGTAAGGAGTATGTTTTTATGTTAGGTGTCGTTCTTAACTAATCCAATAATTGGATACAATCATTCCATTAGCCTCATTCATTTTTTAAAAGGGTGAAAGAGGGTTTATTTGCTATGGGATGAAGTTAAGAACAATGAGCGAACATAAGCATACATTCCTATTCCATGATGCTGTGTACACTTGTGTAGACAGTTTTTATTTTGGAGAAATTTATGCATGAAAAAATGAAGGGGAAGACTCATTTTTTCACATTGGCCGCAATGACATTGTTCATTGCGGCTATTTTTATTTTTAGGGAGGAAAAATCAAATTGAATCAACATACTTTTAAAACATTGGAATTTCAACAAATTAAAGAGCAGATTGCTCAATTTGCCTTAACAGACGAAGGAAAAGAAAAAATCCTAACTCTCATTCCATCTACCCATTTAAAACAAATTGAAGCATGGCTCGATGAGGTGTCAGAAGCGGTAGAAATTTTGAAAAAAAGCTCAAGTGTACCTGTACATGGGATGGATGGTATGAAGCAGCTAACCCTTCAATTAAATAAGGGAGTAGCACTCCGTCCGGAGCAACTGGCAAAACTTTATGAGTTTTTGGACTGCTGCAGGAAAATGCGAAGATTTATGAAAGATAAGGAATACCTCGCACCGAGAGTTGCCTCTTATGTCGAGGCAATCAATGATCTGCCAGAGCTTGCGAAAGAAATTATCCGCTGTATCAGGAATGGGGGGGTGGATGATTATGCAAGCAAAGAATTATTAAAAATCAGAAAACAAATCATGATTCATGAAGAACGCTTAAAAGAGAAAACCATGCAGTTGATTCGTTCCAATAAATATAAAACCTATCTTCAAGAAAATGTTGTCAGTCAAAGAAACGGTAGATATGTTATTCCGATTAAAAAAGAATATCGGAACAAAATCAAAGGTACTGTCCTTGATACCTCTGCATCAGGTTCAACCTTATTCATTGAGCCGGAGGAAATTTCGCTTTACCAGGATCAATTAACCTGGCTAATAGCAGATGAAGAGGTAGAGGTACAAAAGGTCCTTGTTTATCTAACTGGTTTAGTAGAGGAAAATCAACTGCAAATTTGCTCAGCAATGGAAATTATGGTTCATTATGATTTTTTATTTGCGAAAGCAAAATATAGCCGTACCCTGAATGGTGTGAAGGCAGGGATCAATGAATCACATGAAATCAAATTAATTCAAGCAAGACATCCATTGCTTGGAGAAAAGGCAGTACCGTTAACACTGGAATTAGGTAATACAGAGAATGCATTAGTGATTACTGGTCCAAATACAGGAGGAAAGACGGTAACGATTAAAACCGTTGGGCTATTGACGCTAATGGTACAAAGCGGCCTTCATATTCCTGCAGCCCCGGGAAGTAGTCTTAGTATTTTTCATCGTATTCTTGTTGATATTGGGGACGGCCAAAGCATTACTGAGAATTTAAGCACCTTTAGTTCTAGAATCGTGAATATCATTGAAATTTTAAAGGATACCAATGATCGATCATTGGTCTTATTAGATGAGTTGGGATCGGGAACGGACCCCGGTGAAGGGATGGGGTTAGCAACCTCTATTTTAGAAACACTCTATGATAAAGGGGCTACATTATTTGCAACCACTCACTATAGCGAAATAAAGGAATTTGCCGAAGCGCATTCAGGATTTATAAACGGATCGATGGAATTCGATTTGGAGACGCTCTCGCCTACGTATCGCCTTAATATTGGCAGAGGGGGAGATAGCCAGGCCTTTGCGATTGCACTTAAGCTGGGAATCCATCCAAACATCATTGAAAGAGCGCATGCGATTACCTATAAGGAAGAAAAACATTATGAAATGGCCGAAACCGATTCCTGGAAACGTAAAGAAATAGAAAAACAAATCATCGTGAACAAGCATCAAAAACGGAAGGAAGTAATTAAAGATAATCATAATGTCCCAATTTATCATCAGGGCGACAATGTCAAAATTTCTCCTTCCAATGAATATGGGATCGTCTATACCGGTCCGGATCAGCAAGGGAACTATCTTGTTCAAATCAAAGGTGAGAGGATTTCCGTGAACCATAAGAGATTAAAGCTTTATATATCGGCAGCTGAGCTTTACCCGGATGATTATGATTTTGATATTATTTTTCAGTCAAAGGAAACCCGCAAGAAAAGTAAAATCTTGTCTAAAAGGCATCATGAAGAGATCATCATTGATCATACTGAATAGGGAAGCGATTACTTTTCTTCTTGTCAAACCTTGAAAAAAGGTGGAAAATATATGATATAAATGAACCAAGGGAGTCTTTGATATGCCTAAGGAAATAACAAAATTTCATCATCGGCAGGTTGTTGTGAATACGTATGTAGACGAAGAATTAGTTAAACGGGATGGGTTTTGGTTTGAAGAGATTATCATGAACGGTTCAACACTTGCTTTTATGAAAGAGGGAAAAACAGTTAACGAGATTGAACTAACTGATGGAATAGAATTAAACAAAGAAGCAGTGTTTAAAAATTATTATTCATTAAATATTGAAAAGAAAAAAATTGAGATCTATTTTCCGTAAAGAGGCTGAAGAATCAGCCTCTTCTATTTTTTTGGTATTGTTCTGCCAGCAATTTTTTAACTTCGTTATAACTAAGACCCGACTGGCTGTTTAATCTTTTAACCTCTTCAATATCGGTCCCAACACTCGTAAATTTTTTTGAATTTATGCTCATTTGTATTCTCCCTTCATTAGAAAAAAGATAATTCCCATTTTTAGAAATGAAAAGCTTTGTTTTTGTGCATACTAGGAGTAGTAAAAAGGAGGCGGTTCCCATTTTTTATGGTAAAAGAGCAAAAGAAGAAGAGATCGAAAATATCCTTGTGGATACCGAAATTTATTCATGTATAGATGACTCCTGCATTGGTTGGATGCGAAAGGATTTTGTTACAGATGATTTACTTTGCCCAATGTGTGGAAATGAAATGATGTCTGAAATTAGAGAGCTTCCAAAAATATAAGATATTTTGAAAAGACTGTCACTGTACTATGACAGTCTTTTTTCATTTTACAGGTTTTCATTCTGCTGTTTGATTTCATCTCCGGTAATGACAATGTTGGCTTCAGTGAGTTCCATGTGACGGTCAACGGAATCACCGGCAACATTTTTTAAGTTTGGAAAAATAGATCCGTTCTCAATTGTTACCTGTTCTTGCCTTGGTGCATTTGTAAGATAATCTTCTTTTTTTGCCTTTGCCACTTCATTCAACTCCTTTGTTACATGTTTTGCAACAAGAGATGGGTTTATTCTTATTCTGTGGCGGAAGTAATTGCAAATTAAAAACTCTCCAGTTTCCTGGAGAGTTGGATTACTCTTCTTTTTTAGATAAACAGCGTTCGCATTCCATCATGTAGGATTCAGCTTGTTCCTCCATGTGCTGACCACACTCTGGACATTCCTTCTTAGGCAAATTACGGAAAAATTCAACCGGACTCATTAACATTTAAATCTCCTCCTTTGTTATATACAGCTTATTAATATTTTTTTTGTTGTAGTACAGTAGGGACAAAAAATTAGTACTCCTCTTTTTTTGACAGGCATCGGTCACATTCCATCATATAGGATTCAGCTTGCTCCTCCATATGCTGACCACATTCTGGACATTCCTTCTTAGGTAGGTTACGGAAAAACTCAACTGGATTCATTAACATTTAAAATTCCCCCTTTGTTTAATACAGTTTATTAATAATTCATCTGTTGTAGTACAGTATAAACAAAAAAATTAAAAATGTGTAGACCTTTTTTCAAAAAATTTTAACTTTTTTAAAAATAGTTCTTTTGTCCCGATTCCTGAATGTGTTTTTTTTTCTGATGAATAACAGCTTTTAGGAAATGATAGTAGAAAATTAGCTTGCTTTCACTATTTGGTACTTCCCTAATAAAATACTTTACATTACAATCATAATAGTAATGATGGAGATTGGAGGGATGCACGTTAATGAATATAGTTCTTGGAGCGATTCATCCTTTTTTTATTTTGATTGCCATAGGATTAACGATAATGGCTTCCTATACAGCATTAGATATGTTTACCTTAATTAAATCAGCTGAACCTAATAAACGCCTTTTATTCTTAGGAGGATCAGTAACATTAGGTGTTGGAATATGGGTAATGAATTTTATGGGGCTTATTGCGGCAGATAGCAGCCGGTTTGCAAGTTATCAAATTCCATTTACCATTTTATCCATTTTTATCGGGATTGCTTTTACAGGGATGGCTTTTGTCCCGTTCTTTGGTAAAAAAATTCGGTTATTTCAGCTAATGATTGGTGCAATACTTTTAACAGTTGCAGTTTATGCTACTCACATCATAAGTCTTTATGCAATGAATGTGACCCTAAAATACAATATTCCGCTATGTATTTTTTCTGGGATTCTAATTTTTTGTACCTTCATGTTCTCATTATGGATTTTATATTCATCAAAGAGTTATACACACGCTAATCAGGTATGGCTGAAACCAGTTAGTGCGGTAATTATGGCGGGAGCGATTGCTGAAGGGCATTTTCTAATTAAAAGAGCAACAACGATTCTATCAACAGCTGAAATCATTAAGCCTTCAAGCGGTGAGGATACCTTTATTATTTATTTAGTCTTATTTGTATCCATTTTAATTATTGGTGGACTTATTGCCTCCAGTACATTAATTAGTAAACAACTGGTAGCTTCGGATACGAATTTAAAGGATATAAAAGCCGCTCTTGATGCATCAACAATTGTTGCGATTACCGATAAACGTGGAACGATTATGTATGTAAATGATAAATTTGAGGAAATTTCAAAATACAATAAAGAAGAAATTCTTGGTGAAAACCATCGAATTTTAAATTCGGGGTACCATTCAAAAGAATTTTTTGCAGAGCTATGGAATACAATTAGTTCCGGAAAAATCTGGAGAGGAGAAATTCGTAACAAGGCGAAGGATGGCTCATTTTATTGGGTGGACACGACGATTGTTCCCTTTATAAATAAAAAAGGAAAACCGATCCAATATATTGCGATTCGTTCTGATATTTCAAAACGAAAGCAGGCCGAGCAGGATTTGTTGGATTCGCTTAAGGAAGTTCGTGACATTACATTCGCTTTGGACCAATCCTCTATTGTTGCCATAACAGATGAGAAGGGGCGAATTACGACTGTTAATGATAAATTCTGTGAGATTTCGAAGTATCAGCGAAATGAATTAATCGGTCAGGATCATCGGATATTAAATTCGGGCTACCACTCAAAAGAATTTTTTAAAGAGTTATGGAAAACGATTGGACAGGGAAATGTCTGGAAGGGTGAAATTTGTAACAGGGCAAAAGATGGCAGTAATTACTGGGTAAATACAACGATTGTTCCATTCCTCAATGAGAACGGCAAGCCCTATCAATATGTTGCGATTCGAACCGATATTTCAAATAGGAAGAAAGCGGAAGAACATTTAAAACAAATGGTTAAGGAAAACACCGATATCAAATTTGCCCTTGACCAGTCTTCTATTGTTGCTTTTACCGATGCACAAGGTAAGATTACCAGTGTGAATGATAAGTTTTGTGAGATTTCGAAGTATAGTCGTGATGAGATCATTGGAAAAGATCATAATATATTAAATTCCGGTTACCATTCCAAGGAATATTTCAAAAATTTATGGAAAACAATTGGCGAGGGGCATGTTTGGAAAGCGGAAATTAGAAATAAGGCCAAGGATGGCACCTATTATTGGGTCGATACAACCATAATTCCATTCTTGAATGACCAGGGTAAACCATATCAGTATTTAGCGATTCGGAATGATATTACCGAACGCAAACGTACGGAAGAAGTCCTCCATCGTCAGGATAAGCTTGCGGCCGTCGGGCAATTGGCGGCAGGGGTAGCTCATGAAATACGGAATCCGTTAACCTCGATGCGAGGTTATGCTGAATTTCTTCAATTAGATGAAAAGGACCCAGAACGGTTGGAGTTCTTGAACATCATTCTTGATGAAATAGAACGGGTTAACACGATTGTTGAGGATTTTATGGTGTTAGCAAAACCAAAAGCGGTAGAATTAGAGGAAAAGAATGTGGTTCCAGTCATTAAAAATGTGGTATCATTATTGGAATTTGAGGCAAGAAAGAAAAATGTCCGCCTGCATTTTGAGTGTAATCAAGAAATTATTCAGATTGAATGCGATGAAAACCGTCTAAAGCAAGTCTTTTTGAACTTTATTAAAAATGGAATCGAAGCGATGCCGAATGGCGGTGAGCTGCACGTTAAAACGCTTATTCATGAGAATAACGTTCAAATTTCGATTCAAGACACGGGTGTTGGGATCCCAAAAGAGAAATTAAAGAACTTGGGAGAACCGTTTTTTACCACAAAGAAAAATGGAAACGGGTTAGGATTAATGGTCAGCTTTAAAATCATTGAAAGCCATAATGGAAAAGTGTTTGTTGAAAGCGAACCAAATAAAGGTACCACCTTTAATATATTACTACCGGCTAAAACGGCCTGACAAAAAACGGGAGATCAATTCTTCCGTTTTTTATTTGTCTGGCTCGAACGGTTGTCGGGGCTGAGCAAGGCGTTTCTGCTTTTCTAGTTTTCGAAAAATAGACAAATTTGAGTCAAAAAAGAAACTTACATGATGAAAAGAATAGATTAATATGATGATAGTAGGGATTTTTGTTTAATCAAAGGAGGGAAGACAATGGGTGAAACATCTTTGGTAAAGACTATTTGTGGTTATTGTGGAACTGGCTGCGGCTTAGTGCTAGAGGTCCAGGATAATAAAATTTTGAAGATCCGCGGTGATAAGGAGGCTCCTGTCAACAAAGGGCAAACCTGTGTAAAAGGAGCATTTGCCTATGAATATGTTCACGCAAAAAATAGACTAACCTCTCCCCTAATTCGCATAGCCGGAAAACTGGTTGAAAAAACATGGGATGAAGCTTATGAATTTATCGCTAGGAAATTGGGAGAAATTAAAGACGAGTGGGGTCCAAATGCGATTTCTATGTTTGCTTGTGCACGGACCACGAACGAATCCAATTTTATCACGCAAAAATTTATGAGGACTGTGATTGGCAGTAATAATATCGATGGTTGTAACCGAACGTGACATGCTCCTAGCGTTGCCGGTCTGGCAACTGTTTTTGGAAGCGGTTTCCCAACCAATACACTTGAAGATTTTGATAAAGCGGAAGTATTGCTGTTAATGGGGTCAAACACAACTGAGGCACATCCAATTATCGCGAATCGAATGAAAAAAGCAGCCAAAGCAGGTCTTAAAATTATTGTCATTGACCCAAGAAAAATTGATATGGTGAAAGTTGCCCACCGTCATTTACAAATCAATGTCGGTTCGGATATCGCTCTTATTAATGCGCTTATCCATGTAATTTTAAAAGAAAGATTATATAATCCTGAGTTTATAAAGCAATTTACGATTGATTTTGCTGCACTTGAAAGACTTGTGGAATCTTATACACCTGAGCATGCGGCCGAAATTACCGGGTTAAATCCAGCGGATATTGTTGCAACAGCAAGAGAATATGCTGCCTCAAGCGGCTCCATGATTGCCTATACTCTTGGAATTACGGAACACCATTGCGGGGTAAATAATGTTTTTGATATTGCGAATCTAGCTTTATTAACCGGCAATATTGGCAGGGAAGGTACCGGGATTATGCCGCTTAGAGGGCAAAATAATGTTCAGGGAGCAGGAGATATGGGCTGTTTGCCAAACCAATTGGCAGGGGCAATGAGTCTTACAAATGAGGAATATCGGGGTCGGTATGAAAAAGAATGGAATGTGGTGTTGAACCCAATTGCAGGTGATACACAAACCAGAACCTTTGATAAGATTGAAACTGGTGCCTTAAAGGCTCTTTATGTAATAGGAGAAAATCCGCTTCTAGCTGATGTTCATATGAATCATACTAAAACATTATTAGAAAAGCTCGACCTATTAGTTGTTCAAGACATCTTTTTAACGGAGACAGCCCAAATGGCGGATGTCGTTTTGCCAGCACGTTCTTGGGGGGAAGTGGACGGAACCTATACAAATACAGATCGACGAATTCAGCGGGTCCGCAAAGCAGTTGTTTCCCATCCGGATGTGAAAGAAGATTGGGAAATTCTTTGTGAACTTTCAACATTAATGGGCTATCCGATGAAGTATAACAGCAGTGAGGAAATCTGGGATGAGGTGAGAAGGCTTGCTTGGGAGATGTATGGCGGTATTTCCTATGAACGTCTAGAAAAAGAGTACAGCCTTCATTATCCATGTCCAACTGAAGATCATCCGGGTACATTTGTCATGCATGAGCGATTCCACCAAGATAAGCAGCCAAGTAAAAAAGCACCGTTTGTCCCTGTTGACTATACACAGCCATTAGAGCGTCCTGATGGGGAATATCCATTTATGCTCACAACTGGACGCCGCTATGAATCCTATAATACGCACTCGCAAACACGTCATTATGCAGCTGGAGTAAAGATAAAACAGACGGAAGAAACTGTTGATATTCATCCGGAAGATGCAATATTGTTAGGAATCGAAGATGGCGAGGTTGTTCAGGTACGTTCCCGTAGAGGAGAATTAAACGTTAAGGCGAAAATAACTGATCAAGTGGTACCTGGTCTAGTGTTCATGAGTTTTCACTGGAGCGAAACTCCTACCAATATTTTAACCTTAAATGAATTTGATCCTATTTCCGGAACAGCTGAATATAAGGCCTGTGCAGTTGTAATTTCCAAAATAAGCTAATTTTGTAGTGAAAACGGAGGTTTTGACCTCCGTTTTTTTATGAAATATATATAATTCGAAGAAAAATAATTTTTCTGACCATTGAAATGTTATTGTAATATAATTGGATTTTGTGTAAAGCAATTAACATCTCCCTGTTCTTTGTATAAGAAAATTCCATGGTATCATGGTACTAGTTAGCGAACGAAAGAACATGGGGGGTAAAAAAATGTTTAAAAAAATAATAGCATTATTCGCAGTAGCTGCACTCTCAGGGACTATAGGTGCTAATGTTGATGCCGCTGAGATTACAGTAAAAAAGGGAGATACCCTTTGGGATATTGCTAAAGTACATAAGACCACTGTACATAAAATTAAAAAGAAAAATCATCTGTCTTCTAGTTTGATTCGTCCAGGAGAAAAACTCACTATAGATTCAAATAAAAAAGCTTCTAAACATGTGAAAAAGAAAAAGTCTGTATCAAAAAAGAAGCATGTGAAGAAAAAAAGGGCTGTAAAAAAATCAAAAGTAATTACAGTGAAAGCAACTGCCTACACTGCAAAATGTAAAGGTTGTTCCGGAATTACTGCGACAGGGATTAATCTTAAAGCAAATCCAAAAGCAAAGGTTATTTCAGTTGACCCGAAAGTTATTCCTTTAGGTTCAAAGGTTTACGTAGAAGGGTATGGATATGCTGTTGCCGGGGATACTGGCGGAGCAATTAAAGGCCATCATATCGATGTGTTTATCCCATCGAAAACCAAAGCGATCAATTGGGGAAGAAAACATGTAAATGTTACAATCATGAATTAAACTGCCGGCAACGGCAGTTAGGCTATCGAAAAAAACTTTCGATAGCCTTTTTATTCCATTCACTTTCTTTATCAATTCACCGTGTTAAGTTATTTTTAAAAGATTAATGTATAGGATGTTCAATAGGTCTGTTGATTTCCGCTCCAGGCGCTTCGCTTTCCGCGGGCGTGCCGGGGAGCCTCCTCGTCGCTTCGCTCCTGCGGGGTCTCCCCAGCCCCGTACTCCCGCAGGAGTCTTCGCGCCCTCCGCTCCAATCAATAGGTGTATTCAATAAAGACCTACAACTCTATATAAATAAAAAAATAATTGGAGAATTTAATGTTTAAGTGTCACAACTCAAAATTTTCCTCATCCTCAATACTGGGTGTTCTTCATTCTCTTCCATCAATTTGACCATTCCCAAATTGGTATATAACTGTATTGCTCTTTCGTTTGTTGGAGATACCCTTAAATGATACTCAGAAACATTCATATCCCTGAAAAAGTTTTCTGCATACGATATTAAATCTTTTCCAAGTCCTTTTCCTCGATATTCAGATAATAAGTAGATTAGATTTATATATCCAATTTGTGTTCCACAATAAATATCGATACCAAGTCCTATTTGTCCAATTGAAGAATTGTCTTCTTCAACAATTAACTGACCACTAGGGCATTTATTAATCCTTTCTTCCATTCGGTTTAAATAGGCTATTTCATCAAAACCTTCTTCTGTACCAAAACTTTGGATATAAGTGTCCTTTCTAAACTTAATAAGAAAATCCTTGTCTTTCTCAATATCAATTATACGAAAATTCATTTCTTACTCCTTATTCATTAATTTCCTTCTTACAACGCAAAATGTCTACAATAAAATATTCAGTAAAAAAATCCAAAATCCTTCTTATGCTAAACTGAAAGCTTGTTATAACAACAACATTGGAAAAATGTATACTGCAAATACTTAAACAAATGCTTTAAACAATATATTAGTTTGGTCAAATATCTGGCAAATTCCGGACATCCTTTACCATCAACTTTTTGATATTATAACTTGGCAAAAACAGTATAAGCCAAAAAGGGTATATCCACAGTGAATATTAATTTGTTTCTATTGATGAATTAGCTCCGATGAACACCTTCTTCCCTTGATTGACAAATTGTTCCTTGACCACCTGACTACAGCCTGATTGGAAAAGGTGTGTGGCAATTCTTTATGCTGATTTTCTCCCTGTTGATTGGAGCGGAAGGTGCGAAGACTCCTGCGGGAGTACGGGGCTGGGGAGACCCCGCAGGAGCGAAGCGACGAGGAGGCTCCCCGGCACGCCCGCGGAAAGCGAAGCACCTGGAGCGGAAATCAACTGGCCCTATAGCATCGACAATCTTTTAATATAAGGTTTTCACAAAATAGTGAATTAAGAGTAAAAACCTTTATTAAGTCAATTGCATTTTATTAACTAAGTTGATAGAGCAGAAATCACCAAACATGTTTAACAGAGATGAAAAAAAACAAGCCGGATTAACCGACTTGTTTTGCCAATGTTTTAGCTGCTGTTGATTTTCTTTGATAGAAGAACCAGTTAAGACCAAAACTAATTACATAGAAACCTATAAAGAAGTAAAATGCAGTTACATATGAACCTGTAGTATTAATAGACCAGCCGAATAGTTTTGGAATGAAGAAAGAACCATAGGCAGCAAATGCTGCTGAAAACCCAATTACTGGTGCTGCTTCTTTTGGAACAAAGATATTCGGAATCATTTGGAACGTTGATCCAGAGCCAATACCAGATGCTAAGAAAAGAACCAAGAATGCTACCAAGAAACCAGCAAATTGCTTATCATTTAAGAAATAAATAACACCGAAAGCACCAATTGCCATAACCACAAATACATACGCGGTTACCTTCGCACCGCCAAACTTATCAGCCAACCAGCCGCCAACAGGCCTTGCTGCCGCTGCCACTAAAGCACCAAGGAAGGCAAGAGAGAGGTGCTCAGGAAATTGAGATTTTAATAGAAGCGGAAATGCCGCTGAATACCCAATAAAGGAACCAAATGTTGCAATATAAAGGATGGTCATAATCCAAGTATGCTTACGTTTCACAATCACAAATTGATCTGCAACAGATTGTTTTGCATTTGGTACGTTATCCATTTTAAATAGTGCAAGTAATGTAACAATAACAATAGGGATTACCCAGATAAATGCAGCATTTTGTAACCAAACATGTTGACCAGTAGATAATACTTGTTTGCCGCCAACAAATGCGAAGGTGCTGGAAGTAATAATCAATGGTGTTACAAATTGTACAACGGAAACGCCCATATTTCCTAAACCGCCATTAATACCAAGTGCTGTACCTTTTTCTTTTTTCGGAAAGAAAAAGCTGATATTCGCTGAAGATGATGAAAAGTTACCGCCGCCAAGACCACAAAGAGCAGCCAACAAAAGCATTATTGAAAATGGTGTGTCGGGATTTTGTACTGCAAAACCAATTCCGATGGCAGGGATTGCTAAAATCGCAGTGGAAATGACTGTCCAGTTCTTTCCACCGAATGTACCAACTGCAAAGGTATAAACAAAGCGAAGTGTTGCTCCGACAAGTCCTGGGATAGCAGCAAGTGTAAATAGTTGTTCTTCTGTATAATGGAAGCCAATATCGTTTAGTCTCACGGCAACCACTGACCAGATTTGCCAAACGATGAAAGCTAGCATTAGAGATGGTACTGAGATCCATAGATTTCTTTGTGCGTGTTTCCTTCCTTCTGTTTTCCAAAATTTTTCGTCCTCTGGATTCCAATAATTAATTCGTGCCATTATTGTCTCCTCCTAAATTCTAAATTTATATTTTTTGAATGTCTGTTGTTTATATTGAAACTATAAAACAGATGGTAACATGAAATTTGTGACGTACGTCACAAAAATGGTGAAGGAAATGTGAACATAGGTTCAAAGTCAAAAAGTTGTCAAAAAGCCATTTTATTAAATAAAAAATGAGCAAAAAAAACAGCCTTCCGATTGGAAAGCTGTTGATCCCTCTTTATTTTTTTTCTTCTTCTTCGCGTTCTTCACTGAACATCCCAACAAAGTTTTTTGTTTGGCCTGATTCATCCTTAATGGCTGTAATAGTTAACCATTCCTTATAGAGTTCTTGATTTTTACGTTTATTCCAAATATGACCTTCCCAAAATCCTTCTTCTCTCAACTGATTCCACATACTTTTATAAAAATCATTATTGTGTTCTCCTGACTGGAGAACGCTTGGTGTCTTTCCAACTACCTCTTCTTGACGGTAACCGGTGATTTTTGTAAATGCCGGATTTATTTTTTGAATAATTCCATTCGGATCAGTTACCACGATGCCATCGACGGCATGATTGACAATTTTATTCGAAATATCAAGTTTATCCTGATAGTAAAGCCAGACAACTAAAACGAAGCTTGATAATGAAATTTCGGACAAAGACATAAAGCCGATCGCGTAATGCCCGGTCCAGTTAAATAGGATAGTTAAAATTAATGGAGGGAAAAATCCCCCGAGTCCACCCATTGCGGATACAATACCATTTACCACACCTGCCTGCTTTGAAAAGAACAACGGGACAAGCTTAAAAATGGCACCATTGCCAATCCCTGCACAAAATGCCACTAATAGGCAGCCAAAGGAATAAATCGGCAAGGAAGGGGTAAAAGACAAGAGAAAACCCGCAAAGGTAAGCCAAAAGAAAACAAACATTAAGATTAACAAAGGATTCAGCTTATCACTGAGCCAGCCGCCCACAGGTCTAAAAAGAGTGGCAATAGCAATAAAACCTGCTGTCCGGAGACCCGCATCTACCTTCTCTAATTCAAAGTGATTGACTAAAAAGGACGGCAAATAAATTGTAAAAGCAACAAATGACCCAAATGTGATGAAATAAAATAAACTTAGCAGCCATAGTTTTGGGTTCCGATAAACCTCTTTAATAACCACGGAAAAGGAGTTATTCACTTTTCGCTCTTTTCGGTCACCTAATAAGAAATTAATGACAGCAAAAACCAAGACAACAATTAGAAAGACTTTAATCGTGCTTCTCCAACCGTACGCAGTTGCAAGAACAGGAGCGGAAAAAGAGGTGATAGCTGTCCCGATATTTCCGGCACCATAGATCCCGTTAATAAATCCATGCTTTTTTTTCTCATAATACTTCGGTAATGAAGTTACACCGATAGAAAATAGCGCGCCGCCAATCCCCAGTAAAAACCCTCCCAATATGAGCATGGCAAATGAATTGGCGAAGCTAAGGACCGCGATAGGGATCAGCAGAACAAGAAAACAAATGGTAAATAAGGCTCTTGCACCAAATCGATTCGTCCAAAAACCAATTGGAACCCTTAGTAGTGATCCAAGGATGACCGGAACAGCAGTGGCCCAGGCAATTTGGGTTGTAGATAAGTTAATATCTGCTTTAATAAATGGCATAAGTGAAGAAATAAGTACCCAAACCATAAAACCGGCAACAAGGCTTCCGGTTTGAACAAAGAGTTGTTTTGGTCCTTGATTCATTCAAATCCCCCTTAATAATGATTCATTATAAAATGAATAGGTTCCCCTCATTAGAAATTAATCATTCTTTTTGTGGGGAAATTTTCCTTTTGTTATTATAATTGATTTTTGGAGAATAAACAGTGAGGTTTGACACAAAACTTTCATTGTTAGTACTATTTTTAACACTTACGAAGTTTTTAATTATATTTTATTGAAATTCCTAAAATCAGAGTTATTAAAAGATAATAAATATTTACATATATAAATGAGAGTAGTATATTTTTTTCTGTATCTATTATATATAAGGGGAGTAGGAGCATGGGATCACAAGAGTGGATTGCCTTGATTATTTTTTTATTTACATATGCGACAATTATTTCGGAAAAAATTCATCGGACGACGATTGCTATGCTGGGCGGTCTTTTGATGGTTGCTTTTGGGATACTAGATCAGAAGTCGGCGGTTCATCATATTGACTTTAATACAATTGGTCTCTTGGTTGGTATGATGATTATTGTCGGAATCACTTCACAAACAGGTGTTTTTGAATTTATTGCTGTATGGGCCGCCCAGAAGGTAAAGGGGGAACCGGTTCGGATTTTAATTGTATTGAGTTTTTTTACTGCTGTGGCTTCTGCTTTTCTTGATAATGTTACAACGGTTCTTCTTGTTGTACCGGTTACCTTAAGTATTACTCATCAGCTAAAGGTACACCCCATTCCATTTTTAATGTCAGAAATATTTGCATCCAATATCGGTGGAACTGCAACCATGATTGGGGACCCTCCAAACCTGATGATTGGAAGTGCGGTAAAATCATTAGATTTTATGACATTTATCAATAATCTAGCATTGATTAACATCATCATCTTAGTTGTTACCATTTTTATATTTACGTTAATATATAAGAAACAACTAAAATCAACAAATGAACTAAAGAATCATCTATTAGGTAAAAATGCGAAACAAGAATTGAAGGATTATGATTTACTAGCAAAATGTATATTTGTCATTGCCCTTACATTGGGCGGCTTTTTTGCTCATCAAATTATACATATTGAGACTGCTACAATTGCCTTAATCGGGGCTTTTATCTTGCTTTTACTGACTGGGGACAAATATTTAGTTACGGTATTGGAAAAAGTAGAATGGACAACCCTTTTCTTTTTCATTGGTTTATTTGTCATCGTTGGCGGTTTGGTTGAAACAGGTCTTGTTGCTGCAGTTGCTAAAAAAGCAATTGCACTTACAGGGGGAGAACCAAAGGCAACCACGATTTTAATTCTTTGGATGAGTGCGATTATCTCGGCATTTGTTGATAATATTCCGTTTGTTGCGACCATGATTCCGATGATTAAAGAAATGGGGAAATTGGGTATTACCAATTTGGATCCATTATGGTGGAGTCTTTCTCTTGGAGCATGTTTAGGTGGAAATGGAACCCTTATTGGTGCCAGTGCTAATTTGGTGGTAGCTGGAATCGCATCGAAGGAAGGATACCATATAACGTTTATGAAATATTTAAAGGTCGGCTTTCCTCTCATGTTATTATCCATTTTTATTTCAATGATTTATATTTATGTTAGATATTTATTATAGACACCATATTAGGTTAGGAGAAAACTATGCAGCGAAAAAAATTTTATCTTGACCCTCCAAAAATACTGGTCCTGGGATTCGCGCTGATTATATTAATTGGTGCTTTACTATTAACAATGCCAATCTCAACAACAAATGGACAAGGGTTATCTTTTCTTAATGCCTTATTTACCGCAACTTCTGCCACTTGTGTAACTGGACTTGTTGTCGTAGATACTGGAACCACCTTTACAATGTTCGGCCAGCTGGTCATTTTATTCATGATTCAAATCGGTGGGTTAGGGTTCATGACATTTGCTACTCTCTTTGCCTTTCTGATTGGAAAAAGAATCTCATTAAAAGAAAGAATCCTACTTCAAGAATCGCTGAATAACCTTTCAATGGAAGGAATCGTAAGGTTAGCAAGACGAATTTTAATTTTTACTGCGGTAATTGAATTAACCGGCGCCTCTTTGTTTGCACTCCGGTTTTCATTTGATATGCCCCTGGGTAAGGCCATTTATTATGGGATATTTCATGCAATATCGCTTTTTAATAACGCCGGCTTTGATCTAATGGGGGAATTTCACAGTTTAACAAGTTATGTTGATGATCCTAGTGTTGTACTTACCAGCTGTGCCTTAATTACCTTAGGCGGGATTGGCTTTATTGTTATGAATGAGATTTACGAATTTCGAGTTTCTAAACGGTTATCTTTACATACAAAAATCGTCCTGATGACAAGTTTATTTTTATTAGTGGTTGGAACAATTGGTGTTTTTTCATTTGAGTATGCAAATCCAAAAACATTAAAACCATTATCCTTTTTAGGGAAATTTCTTGGTGCGTTGTTTCAATCGGTTACAGCGAGAACAGCGGGGGCTAATACCATCAGTATTGGCGATATGACTCACCCTTCATTATTTTTAATCATTATCTTAATGTTTATTGGTGCCTCACCGGGTTCCACAGGGGGCGGTATTAAAACCACTACCTTTACCACTCTTATCGGTGCGGTTTGGTCCCAAATCCGCGGGAAGGAAGATGTTATTTTTTACCGCCAGCGGATTGTTTATGAAACGATCTATAAAGCGATAACAGTTGCATTTAGCGGATTATTTCTAGTTGTAGTGATTACGATGCTTTTAACCATTACCGAAAGCGGCAAAGACTTTTTAATGATCCTATTTGAAGCAACGTCAGCCTTTGCCACTGTAGGACTTTCAATGGGATTAACTCCAGAGCTGTCTCATGTAGGTAAGGGATTGATAATTTTTACGATGTTTGCCGGCAGAGTTGGGCCATTAACGATTGCTTTTGCAGTGACAATGAGAAGAAATCCGGATGCGTTCCGATACCCTAAAGGGAAAATTATGATTGGTTAAATCTAACGGCAGGAGGTTAATTTCCATGACAGAACAATATGCAGTGATTGGATTAGGAAGATTTGGCCTTAGTATTGCAACGAAATTATTCGAATCAGGTAAAGAAGTTCTTGGCGTGGACGTAAATGAGGAGCGGGTGGATGATGCCCATCCATATACGACACATGCATTAATTGCCGATTCGACGGATGCCGAAGCGTTGAAATCCATCGGCATCCGTAATATTGACACCGTCATTGTGGCAATTGGAAATGACATTCAAGCAAGCATCCTTAGTGTCCTGCTGTTAAAAGAACTTGGGGTTAAAAAAGTAATTGCCAAAGCACTTAATAAATTACATGGTCAAGTTCTTAAAAAAGTTGGAGCCGATTGGGTGGTATATCCGGAAAGAGATATGGGAATCAGGGTGGCGCATCAGCTTCTTTCTCCAAACGTTCTAAATTTCATTGAAATTTCAAAGGATTATAGCGTGGAGGAAGTGAAAATACCTGAAAAAATGACGGAAAAAACACTAAGGGAACTTGACCTTAGGGCGAAATTTAATCTAACAGTGATAGCCATTCGACATGGGCATGAAATCAATATTACCCCATCTCCTGATAAGAAAATTGCGAGTGGCGATGTTCTTGTCGTAATCGGGGAAAATAGTGATTTGGAGCGATTTTCGAATATAGAATAGACAGATAGATAGTAAAACCATCCTTAAATGTTTGGATGGTTTTTATGAATTGGAGAGGATTAGATGAGTTTTTTAGAAAAAAATTCAGTTGAAGAACGTCTCGAAATCATGAGTACCATAGCCAAGCAATTTTCATTACGTGCACATCAAGTGGATATCGAGGGAAGTTTTCCGTTTGCAAATATGGATGATCTGAAAAATACAGGATATACTGCCTTAACTGTTCCTAAGAAACATGGCGGTAAAGAAATTTCTTTATATGAATTACTACGTCTACAGGAAAAGATGGCAGAAGGCGATGGGGCCACGGCACTCTCGATTGGCTGGCATATGGGAATCATGATGAATCTCGGAGAAAAAGAAAATTGGGAAGAGTCGGTCTTTAAAATGCTTTGTGAGGAAGTTAAAAAAGGGGCATTAATCAACAGTGCTGCGACAGAACCAAGTACCGGAAGTCCGACGCGAGGGGGCAGGCCCGAAACGATTGCGGTAAAACAAGGTGACTGCTGGATAATAAATGGCAGAAAGACGTTTACTACCATGTCTCCTGTGCTTGATTATTTTATTGTTAGTGCAGCAATCAAAGAAACAGACCAGGTTGGAAATTTTCTTATTCCCCGCTCTACAGAAGGGGTTTCCATTGAAGAAACATGGGATAGTATTGCCTTACGGGGTACGGGAAGCCATGATTTAATACTTAAAAATGCGAAAGTGCCTGACGAATTCTTTGTTGAACAGCTTGGAGTAGAAGGGAAAAAACCAAGCGGCTGGCTTCTCCATATTCCGGCCTGTTATCTTGGGATTGCCAAAGCGGCAAAAAACTATTGTATTCAATTTGCCAAAGAGTATTCCCCAAGTAGTATAAAGGGAGCGATTATAGATTTACCGAACGTCAAGCAAAAAATTGGTGAAATTGAATGGCGGATCATGGAGGCTGAGTACTTTTTATATTCGGTGGCTAAAGAATGGGATTCTTCAGGTGTTCAAGAGCGGAATCAGATGGGGCCGGTGTTAGGTGCAGTTAAAATGACCATTACGAATTCGGCCATAAACATTGTCGATCTTGCAATGAGAATTGTCGGGGCTAAGAGCCTTTTATTAAAAAACCCATTGCAGCGTTATTATCGTGATGTGAGAGCCGGCCTTCACAATCCGCCTATGGATGATATGACGATTCAGCTTCTTGCCAAACATGCAATAGCGAAGACTGGGGAGTAAAACCTATTGGAAATGCACACTCTAAGAAAAAGGAGTGAAGAAAGTTGCCAAGAGGTAAAGAATTAGAACAACTGCCAATGTCTCATATCGCACCCGGGGCCGGTAAGGATGCCGGCAAGATGGACAGAGAAGTACTCGGAAGCATCGTTCAAAATGAACAACCCCAGCCTAGTGAAATAGAAAGAGAAAACGAAGATATGGTATAAGACAGGAAAACTTCCTGTCTTATTTATTTTAAAAAAACCACCCATTTGAAAAAATAGGTGGTTAAATGATTATTCCTCGATTAACTCATGAATTTCAACAGTAGAACGCTCTTCAAGTGGTCCCCGTAAATGAACGGTTGCGGTCCTTCCATCTTCGTTTAATTGGTCAATCCAGACGGATGCACCATTGTATTTTACTTCAATATCAGCTGATGAAGATAAAATTTGTTTTACACGATTTACATTCATTTCCTTCACTCCTAAAACAGTTTTTCATTTTATTTTTGGTTAGTACATGTCCTTTTATTCAATGAATAATGTAAACGCTTTCTATTATATAATAGAAGAAATTCGTTTAATTTGGGAAAAAGAGGATGGATCAGTATTGATCCCTTCCTCGATTATAAGGATAGGATATATGAATGCCGTTAAATGCCCCATCCTCATCTGTGTCTCTTAGCGATGCCATATATTGTTCAAATTCTTCTTGCAGCTCCTCTGGTGCGCCAGGTTTTAGGTGCCAATTCCCAGGCTCATCTACAAAATAAGGGCTTTTTGTAAACTCCGGTCTAATTCTCGGCATATTTTTTATCTCCTCTTTCCTTCTATTTAAATTTATCCTTTTCATAACCGCATTCCACTATTCAAGCCATAGGTCATTATTTTAAAGATAAGACCAAATACTTATTGCGTCTAACTACATTCACGATTAAGATAGCTAAAAATAAACTCATCGGTAAAAAATTAAATAAGCAGTGAAACTAAAAAGGTTTTTATTCGTCTTATATAATTGAGGCCGGAAAAATAGTCATGTCCCACTAGTCATCGGCATAAGAATAAAAAAGTGAAATTCATGACTAATTAAAGAACTGAACCCTGATATTAGTAATAAAAGTTTAATGAAAAAGTGAGAAAATTGACGAAAAATTTTGTCCTAAAGGATGCGTAAACTGGGATTATTTATGTTTTTATTTTTAAAGAAAATGTGTTATAGTAATTGAGGTTCGTTTACCGAAGTTTTTTATTGGTAAGTGAGAGGAGAATTTAGATGAAAAAGATTAATCTTCCCAAAACATTAAAAAATAATAACCATATTACTTTTTTTGCAATTGCTGTTGTATTGTTTTGGATTAAAACATATGCAGCCTACCAAATTGAATTTAAATTAGGAATTGATAATAACCTGCAGAAATTCTTATTGTTCATTAATCCATTAAGCTCAGCATTACTATTTTTCGGTATCGCTTTGCTTTTTAAAAAGCATGTGAAGCTTGTGATGATTATCATAAATTTCTTATTGTCGTTCCTGTTGTATGCAAATATTGCATATTACCGATTTTTTAATGATTTCATCACCATTCCTGTTCTTATGCAAACGAAGACAAATGCAGGACAGCTTGGTGATAGCGCGGTTTCTTTAATGTCACCATTAGATATTTTTTATTTTTCAGACTTTATTATTCTAATTATTCTTGCATTAACAGTATTTAAAAAGGTTACGGTTCAAACAAGGAAATCATTCAAGATCGTTCTTTTATTTTCAATTACTGTTTTCCTTTTTAATCTTGGTTTGGCAGAAAAGGATCGCCCGCAATTATTATCACGTTCTTTTGACAGAAACTATTTAGTTAAATATCTTGGGGCATATAATTTTACAATTTATGACATGATTCAAAATATTAAATCATCCAGTCAGCGTGCACTTGCTGACAGCAGTGATATTACCGATGTTGAAAACTATCGGAAAGCGAACTATGCAAAACCAAATCCAAAGTATTTTGGCAAGGCAAAAGGAATGAATGTGATTTACGTCTCGCTTGAATCATTCCAGAACTTTATGATTGATTATAAAATGCCAAATGGCCAAGAGGTTACACCATTCTTAAATTCATTAGCACATGATGGAAAAACATTCTATTTTGATAATTTCTATCATCAAACTGGACAGGGTAAAACTTCGGATGCTGAATTCTTAATGGAAAACTCATTATATCCAATGTCACAGGGTGCGGTTTTCGTGAATAAAGCACAAAATACCTATCAAGCAAGCCCGGCAATTTTAAAGGGTCTTGGCTATAATTCAGCTGTGTTCCATGGTAACTACAAGACATTCTGGAATCGAAATGTTATGTATAAAGCATTAGGCTATGATCAATTCTTCGATGCAGAATATTATGATATGTCAGATGAAAATACTAAAAACTATGGAATGAAGGATAAACCGTTCTTTAAGGAATCCATGCCAATGCTTGAAAGCTTAAAACAGCCTTTTTATACAAAGTTTATTTCGTTGTCCAACCACTTCCCGTTTGAAATGGATTCGCAGGATACCGATTTCCCTGCTGGTGATTACGGTGATACAGTGGTAAACCAATATTTCCAATCTGCCCATTATATGGACCAAGCATTGGAACAATTCTTTAATGACTTAAAGAAAGATGGACTTTATGATAAAACTGTTATTGTCCTTTATGGGGATCACTATGGTATTTCTGAAAACCATAATGAGGCAATGGCAAAGGTTCTTGGTGTTGATAAGATTACACCTGCATTGAACGCAAAACTACAAGAGGTTCCATTATATATCCATGTGCCTGGTGTAAAAGGCGGGGTTCAGCATCAATACGGTGGTGAAGTCGACGTACGCCCAACGCTTCTTCATTTATTAGGTGTGGATACGAAGGATTACATGGAGTTTGGTTCTGATTTATTATCAAAGGATCACCGGAACTGGGCATTGTTTAGAAATGGTGATTATGTTTCTCCTAAAGTGATACAAGTAAGTGATAAGTGTTATTCAACCAATACAGAGGAATTGTTGGCGGATAACAGCTCATGTAAGGACATTGATGAAAAAGTAAAAACAGAACTTCAAATGTCTGACGAAGTGGTTTATAAGGACCTATTAAGATTCTATAAGCCTGAAGGATATACACCGATTAATCCGGATGATTATGAATATTTAGGGCCAAAAGGAACCGCCAAAGCAACAGGAACCGAAACGCCTTAATTAGGTAATGGGAGAAGAACATTTGGTTCTTCTCTCTTTTTTTGAAGTTAAAGGAGAGAGTATAAATGAGAAAAAGATTTGGCATGGTATCCCTTATTTTCCTTTTTACAATGATGATTTCAGGCTGTTCTACGAGCGACAGTACAAATACAAATGCAAATACAAATCACCCACAACAGCATGCTTCAGTTACAAATGATGATGAAAGTGAAAATCAATCAATAGAGAGCAGCCAGCAAACCGATAAAAAGTTACTTCCGGCAACGATCGTTAAAAATGTCGATGGGGATACGGTTGTTATTAAATTAAATGGCCGTGAGGAAAAGGTGAGAATGCTTTGTGTGGATACTCCTGAAACTCACCATCCTCGTTTAGGTGTTCAGCCGTTTGGACCGGAAGCATCCGCTTATACCAAAAAAATTCTCCCTGTTGGAAAGAAGGTACAAGTCGAAACTGGTATCGGGGATGGGCGTGATAAATATGGGCGTCTACTCGCCTATATTTATGTCGATGGAAAAATGTTTAATGAAATGCTTTTAGAAAAGGGTTTGGCACGGGTTGCCTATATTTATGCACCGAATACAAAATATGTCGATCAATTCTATGCGATTCAAAAAAAGGCGCAGAAAAAGGGGATCGGCATTTGGTCAATTGAAAATTATGCTGAAGAAGATGGGTATCATGAAGAAGTGGTAAAAGGAGCTTTGGGCCAATCAACTACAAAATCTACTAATTCAAAATCACCTTCCTCGGGAAGCAATTATCAAAATAATCCAAGTGATGACAAGGAAACAAACCTAAATTGTAAAGGGAAAATAAAAGGAAATGCCAACTCTCATATTTATCATGTTCCTGATGGAGCCTATTATGACACAGTAAAGGACAATATTGTCTGGTTTTGCTCAGAACAAGATGCAGAACAAGCTGGATACCGGAAATCTAAACGGTAATATTTTTATAATAGGCTGTGTTAAAGGAGAATTTTAATTTTTGAACAACGTTGATTGGAGCGGAAGGCACGAAGACTCCTGTGGGAGTACGGGACAGGGGAGACCCCACAGGAGCGAAGCGACGAGGAGGCTCCCCGGAACGCCCACGAACCGCTTATGCCTGGAGCGGAAATCAACAACTAAGTTTAAGAGAGCCTTATAATAAAAAAGGGAATTCATTAATTTGAATTCCCTTTTTTACATGAAAAAATAGCATTAAAGACAAGTTTGTCATATAATGTATGATAAAAAAATCCACAAGGGATGGGGGAAAACCATATGAGAGATGTAACGTTATTAAATATATTTGAACATCATATTGCCCAAAAATATTTAAACCGCTCAGGCCTCGCCCATGCCATTGCAGTTGCCTATCATGCGTTTAAGTTAGCAAAAGAGCATAAAATCGATGTCGATATTGCCGCAAAAGCGGGCCTCCTTCATGACATGGGGCATTATACCTGGTATAAAAACGGGAAGTGGGATTATGAATTGTACAAGCAAAATGATATCCATCCCATAAAAGGGGCTGAACGTGCTCACAAACTGTTAATTCGCTTAGGAGAAAATCCAGTTAGGGCTAAAACGATTGCTCTTGCAATACTTTTTCATACAGATTCCTTTTTGCCATCAAACGATATTGTCCGTACCCCTTTACAGCAAATTGTCAAATGGGCCGACGAAAAAGACGAGGAAACGGGCGGAATGCACCACTACCGAAAAATTGAGTATGAACGTGCTAAACAAAGTATCACTCGTTTGGATGAGTGGATTGATCAAGAACTTAAGGTAAATGAAATAAAAAACAAGCTGTGCTAACTGCACAGCTTGTTTTGTTTTACAAAGAGGTTTGATACAGAGGTTTAGTAGAAACCTCCTCCCATGTAAGCAGCGCCTACAATGATTAAAAGAATGAACAACACAACGATTAACGCGAAACCGTTATTTCCACCGTAGCTCATTAATTTTACACCCCCTTTATTCACTTACTTTAATGTATGTAACTGCCAGTCCTATTGTTTGGACGAACTTCCGATTCAATAAAAAGGAAAATTTTATGAAATTGTTGAAAAAAATAAACGATAGTGTAAAATTACACTATAGAGGGAAAATGTGGTAGAAATATAAAGATAATGATTTGAGGGGAGATAGAATGGAGACAAATTTAAGGGAAGAGAGAAGAAAAATATTCAGGCAGGAATTATATGTATTAAAAGAAAAGGGGTACTTATCTGAAGCAATTGTTGAAACGGTTGCGAAAGCTCATCATACATTTCACCTTGAATTAATCAAAAAAGAAGCTGAAGAACAATTAAAAGAACCAGAGACGAAAATATCCGTTCAAAAATCTGTTCCTAAAAAGCCTCAAAAAATAAAAAAGGTATTATCACAAGAGGAAATCAGAGAAAGAAATATAACATGGCTGCTTAATATTGGTGTGATCTTTTTATTAATTGGTGGATTATTTGTTGCGACAAGCAATTGGGAATCCATGTCCAGCCTGATGAAAAGTGGATCAATCGGGATTGTGGCATTGTTATTTTTCGGGATATCAGGATTATCCGAAAAGATTTTGCATATAAAGAAAACCGCTTTTGCCTTTATCATTCTGGGAAGTTTATTTTTGCCCATTTTTATTCTTTCCCTGGGTTGGTTCGGTCTTTTGGGGCCTTATTTATCCATAACTGGTGATGGAAGATATATTCTCGGAGTACTGGGAAGTTTCATCCCCATCATTAACTATGTGTACTTTGCAAAAAAACTTGATTCAAGATTGTTTGTTTGGTTTACCTATATTTCGCTGACTACCGGGTTTGCATTTTTACTAGCAAGTCTGAAGCTTGAAATTGATGTATTTTATTTAGCCTTGATGGGCTTCAATGCCATTCTAATTTTTATTTATAATTCGGTAAAATACAGAAAAGACCTAAGGTTATTTACTAGTGAGTTTGTTCCTTATATCCAAGCTAATCTGATCATATGTACACTCTTAATGCTGTTTATCTTTGATAATCAAATCGTGTATGGTTTCAATCTTTTGCTGACAGCGGTAATTTACTTATCGATGATGTATGTCAGTGGCAGGAGGGAATATCATTTTATCTTCAGTGCCATGATTGTCTATGGTTTGTATCAGTTAATCGAACATTCCAACTTTGAGTCTGTTGGGCCAATACTTTATGCTATAGCTGCCTTTGGATTTATGTTTGTTCCTAAAGCGATAAAAGAAGAATTTTCACTAGATAAGGTTTTCCAGGTCACGAGTGCAGTCGTTTCGGGTTTAGCCTTTATTTATATCAGTCTTGAAGGGATTCTGCTGCGTTCTGGTGAGCCATCACTAGTGCTTTTGATTGCATATCTCATTATTGCTGCTAATTTTACGTATTTATCCCATCACACTTCTAGAGTAATATTCCCGTATTTTAGTTCAGTCTTCTTGACGGTGGCAATCATGGAAGCACTCTCCTTTTTAAGTTTGGTAATAGATTTCCATTTTTCATTAACACTGTATTTTACAGGTTTCCTTTTGTTTATTCTATTTGGGATTTTACATTTAGGAGCATACTTGGAAATTGTAAGAATTAGCTCAAGGGATGTTGGGTTAGTTGTTATGGGAATCGCAATTCTGGCAGCATTCGTATTCCAAAAATGGTGGGAGTTAGGGGTAATGCTTTTATTGCTCGTCCCTAGTGCCTATTTACTGTTAAAATCGGAGAAAAGGTTGCTTTATAAAAAAGCATCACAATGGATGTTACCAAGTACTTTTGGGCTTTCAATTATTGCCTTTGGCAGTGAAATAAATGCTCATTCGGTTTTATATGAAAATGATTATGGGGACACAGTTAATTTTGCCAGTGGGGCAATTCTTGTCTTATTGTCAAGTTTCGGCTGGAAACAGGTACAAGAAAAGAGGTTAGAACATACCTCCATATTCTTATCCCAAATTTTTTATACATTGGCCATTGGTCAATCTTATTTAAGTTCAGATAACGAACCATGGGTACAACCGCTTGTCCTCCTGATTGGGGTAGGGATGTATTCGTATTTGTACAAAAGAATCGGGACAAAATGGGTACCGTTTTTCATTGGAATGGCAACATTATTGACCTATTTTTCTTGTATTCATGCCCTGTCCTTGAAAATTGAATTTAATCATATGACGAAATCATTGATTGCGAGTATGAGTGCTGTTGTATTGCTTTTCATTAGTTATCTATGGCGAATTAAAGATCAAAATCTATCATCTGCCTTTGCATGGATTGGCCATATCCTTTCCCCGGCAGTACTTGGGTTTTCGTGGTTGTTTGATCGCGATACGGCTTGGGCAAGTTTTGTCATTGCTATTATTGTCTATGCCATAAGCGCAAGGCAGGCAGGGGACGAGTGGAAGATAAAGCTTTTTCTCTATGGATGTTTTACCAGCGTTTTTTGTGTGACTTCACTTGGTATGGACCATCTATTTGATTCGCTGAAACGGTACTACGAATTCCCAATTACAAGTATCGTGCTCGCTTTATTTTGGCTTGTGGCTGACCCAATATACAAAAAACGAACGGTATATTATCTCGTACCTTTCTCTTTATTGGGGCTTTGCTGTACACTGAATGCTTATCCGTTCGGGTGGGGTCCATATTTAACTACTTGTTTCTATACGATTGCTGTATTGGTTTTATTACACAAGATTAAATGGGATCAATTTGTAGTTCTTCCGCTATTTATTGCTTTTATTGCAACCGTTGAAGTTTCCTTTTTGGACACTTTGGTTCCGGTTGAAAAGATGCTCCTTTCTGGAGGAATAGGCATATTATTGGTTTTGGTTGGTCAATTGATCTATAAACAATTTATTGAGCTTGGAAACCAACCACAGGAAATAAAGCTAGATGGATACACGGTTATTGCATTTTTATTTTTTTCGTTTATGTATTATTTTACTGATCAATCTGTCTGGACAGATGCACTTCCGGGATTGCTTATCTCTGCTTCCATTTGGATGCAGCGAAAAAGGGTTCCAGAAAATTATTCTGTTTTGATTGTGATGTTAGGGAGCCTTTATTTATTGCAGCCTTACTACTCAGTTGTAACAGATTTGAATATTCCGGCATTATGGGACCGTGAGGCAATGGTATTGCCGCTAGTGGTCGTGGTGATATTAATACGAGTCAAATTAAAAGGTCATTATACAAGCCTGACAAAACCACTTGAATGGGCCGTCCTATGTGTGGTTGCAATTCTTTTAATCCAAGATGGGCTGGCTAGTTCAACCATTTATGATGCGATTATTTTAGGTTCATTATCCCTGCTTTCGTTGTTAGCAGGAATGTTCCTGCAAATTAAATCGTACTTCTTTATTGGCTCTGGAGTGTTGCTTTTAAATGTTTTTTTACAAACTAGACCCTATTGGGGGAATATGCCTTGGTGGGGATATCTGCTGGTTGCAGGACTTATCCTCATTACCGTTGCCAGCACCAATGAATGGAACAAACAAAAAATCCAAAAGGGTGAAACCACCTTTTTAATGGTGCTGAAGGAAAAAATAATCAACAAAATAAAGAAATGGGATTAGAAAATCGGTATTGAAAAATACTATAAAGTTTGTTAAAATGATATTAATTATATATTGCACGTATGGAGGAGCCTGTCACCAAGGGGGATTTATGCCCTTTGGTTGACGGGCTTTTTTGTATGTTTTTAAGAGCCTATTTTTGGAATAACTGGCTCTTTTTTGCATTTAGAAACAAATTAGGAGAGGGGTAAATGTTAATTTTTTAGTTG
The DNA here is from genome assembly GCF_016107705.1 of Neobacillus cucumis. The sequence continues at coordinate 177,692 of NZ_JAEHGC010000001.1, read as the reverse complement.
GCGATTATTTTATTTGCTTCAAAATAACTATGTCCTTTGTGGATGACCTCTTTATTTGCTCTCCATAGAGAAATTATAAATTTTTGAAAGGTGGAATTATATGTTTATTCTTCACTTAGCACTAATTATCATTGCTGCAAAACTTGCGGGAGGATTGAGTGTGAAACTAGGTCAACCTTCCGTGTTGGGAGAAATTATTGTAGGGGTCTTATTAGGGCCATCTGTTTTTGGATTAATCAGTGCATCAGACACTTTATCAACATTTAGTACGATTGGTGTTATTTTGCTAATGTTCATTGCTGGCCTGGAAACTGATCTTGATGAATTTAAACGATCTGGAAAATCATCTGCATTTGTGGGTTTCGGCGGAATTATTGTTCCATTATTTTTGGGGTACTTTACAGGAATCATGATGGATTTATCTAATATGCAATCTTGGTTTTTGGGTGTAATGCTTTCTGCTACGAGTGTAAGTATCTCCGTTCAAACTCTTAAAGAAATGAATCAATTAAAGACAACTGAAGGTAGTGTAATATTGGGCGCCGCCGTCTTGGATGATGTTGTTGTAATGTTAATTTTAGCAATATTAATGTCCTTTGCTGGCAGTGGGGAAGTATCTTTAACAACATTGGTAATAAAGAAAGTATTGTTCTTTGTAGTAGCTATCTTCATTGCTTGGAAAGTTGTTCCATGGGTAATGAATAAATTTACAAAATTACCTGTAAGTGAGGCTGTTATATCATCTGCGCTAATTATATGTTTTGTATATGCATTTGCGGCTGAATATACTGGTGTTGCTAATATTATTGGAGCATACATTGCCGGTATCGCTATCGGCTTAACAAAATTCAAACATGAGGTTTTTGAAAAAGTTGAAACACTAAGTTATTCAATTTTTGTTCCAATATTCTTTGCTTACATTGGCATTTCGGCTGAGTTTACTGGCATTCTTGATCATTTAGGTCTTATTATTTTACTTAGCTTTTTAGCCATTTTAACGAAATTTGTTGGTGCAGGTGCAGGGGCAAAACTTTCTAGATTTGGTTGGAAAAGCTCAATGGGAATTGGTTCAGCAATGGTTTCACGTGGTGAAGTTGCATTAATCGTTGCATCAATGGGTCTAGCATCCAATTTAATTACTCAGGATTTATTTGCTACAATTATTGTTGTTGTTATTGTAACAACAGTTGTAACACCTCCGATGATGAAATGGTCCTTTAAATCTAATAAGGAAATTAAATTGAATTCAAAGGTAGTTAACCAATAAATTAAAGGCAGCATATCAATTTGATATGCTGCCTTTTAACAATTCAATCTGCCTAGGGCTAACAATGCTATCTATTAGAAATTCGTATAAATAAAGTGTTGGTTTTTTTCCATTTATTTATTAATAAGTCAAGGTGTCAACTGAGCTATTGATGCAAATTAGGAATACTTATTTATAAGTTAAAATCTTTAATTTTATTTAATTATTATTTATAAGTATACTTAAAGTAACAAAATTTTAAATATTCACAATAGTGGGCGTTCAAACGCTTGTATGTGATTAAAAGGAGGGGTTATATTCATGAGTTTTAATTTAGATGAAAATCTGAAAAGGAGTGCGAAAAATTTCCCAGAAAGTATTGCTTATATCTATGAAGATAAAAGTGTTAGTTATCAAGAATTTAGTCAGCTGGTTGATCGAGTCGCTGCTGGATTGTCTGCCCAAGGAGTTGGAAAAGGGGATGGAGTGGCACTATTATTAGGAAATAGCCCAGAATTTATTATTTCGTACTACGGTATCCTACGGCTGGGTGCATTTGTCGTTCCAATCAATCCCCTATTTACCCAGGGGGAAATCAGCTACATATTAGAGAATAGTCAAGCAAAAGCAGTCATTGCTCACGTATCTGTAGAACCGAAGTTAACAGAAGTAAGAAAACAATTGGAAAATCTAAAGCTGGTCATTTATACCGAAACAGAGGATCAGGACTGGACATGGAAGCATCTAACTGGAACAAGCACTCACGTTTGTGAAAGCCCTTCCATCAATCAGGAAGATCTTGCGGTCATTCTTTACACTTCTGGAACAACCGGTAAACCAAAGGGTGCCATGTTATCCCATCGGAACTTGGCTTCAAATGCTGACTCGATATCAAAATTACTGGAGCTTAAAAATATAGATCGTGTAGTTGCTGTATTGCCAATGTTCCATGTTTTCTGTATGACGGTTTGTCTGAATGCAGCAATTGCTTGCGGGGCAATGGTTCTAATCCAGCCTAGATTCAGCCCTGCTGAAGTGGTCAGGACTATTAGCGACAGAAAGGCAACTGTGTTTGCTGGAGTTCCGACCATGTATAGCTTCATTAACCAATTACCCGAAGTGACTGCGAAAGAATTCTCATCCATTCGCGTGTGTATCTCTGGAGGAGCTTCCATACCGGTTGAACTGCTGCAAAAATTTCAAAACAAGTTTAATGTTTCTATCATGGAAGGGTACGGTCTTTCGGAAACGGCTCCTCTTGTCGCCATTAACCCTTTAAAGGGAACCCGGAAACCTGGCTCTATTGGTGTGAATATTCCTGGTGTCATGAGCAAGGTAGTCAACGAAGGAGGAAATGAATTGCCAAGAGGAGCAGTCGGTGAATTAGTTGTTCAAGGGCCGAATGTCATGAAGGGTTACTTGGGAATGCCAGAAGCCACTTCAGCTGCATTTATCGATGGCTGGTTTTACACTGGTGATCTGGCCACAATGGATGAAGAAGGGTACCTCTACATTGTGGACCGCAAGAAGGACATCATCATTGTAGGTGGATACAATGTTTATCCACGTGAAGTGGAGGAGGTATTGTATCAGCATCCGGCCATTGTGGAAGCGGCAGTAATCGGTGTCCCTGATGGCGAATACGGTGAGATAGTAAAAGCCTATGTAACTGTTAAGGATGAGAAGATTACAATAAATGATATTATCCAATTCTGTCAGGATAAGCTGGTAAAGTACAAGCTTCCTAGTCAAGTAGAAATTTTGGAAGAGTTGCCTAAGAACTCAACAGGGAAAATTTTACGCAGAGAGCTAAGACAATTATTGGAAGTTTAATAAAAAACTAATCATTTTATCTAAGGAGGATTTTTAATGACAACTATATTAAAAGAAAAAGTTCAAGGATCAGTGGCATGGAAAGGTGTAGAGCTGGCGAAAGATGAATCATGGATTTATTATTTATCTGAAAAAACAATCGCATCCCTTGGAAACGCTTTAGATCATGTTAAACAATTGGGGTTAAAAGCACCGGATTTTAACAAGGAGGATTTTCCGATTCCGGATCTCGCAGATGAAATTTCTTACTTTGTGGAAGAGTTGGAGAGTGGGAGAGGCTTTCTATTAATTCGCGGATTACCGATGGAAAGGTATACCGATGAAGAAGCGAACATTATTTACTGGGGGCTCGGGCTTCACATGGGTATTCCAGTATCGCAAAATGCAAATGGTGACCTTTTAGGGCACGTCATTGATCAAGGATTGAGCCTTGAAAATTCAAATGTTCGCGGTTACCAAACAAAACTGCATCTTCCGTTTCACGCTGACGGATCCGATGTAGTTGGTTTGTTAAGCCTTCGAAAAGGGAAATCTGGGGGCTACAGCAGTATTGTAAGTTCGATGGCTGTTTACAATGAGATCTTGGAGAAGCACCCTGAGTATCTAGGAATTCTCTGCCGTCCATTCTTCTTTGACCGCCGTGGTGAGGAAGCCCCAGGGGAATCTCCGGTATTTACATCACCAATCTTTAGTTTTTATGATGGTAAATTGAGTTGCCGATATGTCCGTCTATTTATCGAATCAGCACAAGCGAAAACAGGGATTAAGTTGTCAAAAGTTGAAATAGAAGCCTTAGACTTGCTAGACTCTCTCCTTCATGATGAAACGATGCATTTTAATATGATGTTGGAACCGGGTGATATGCAATTCGTAAATAATTATACCGTTTTGCACTCGCGTACTCAATATGAGGACTATGAGGAACCGGAACGCAAACGTCATTTATTAAGATTGTGGCTAACCATGCCAAATGGTCGTGAAATTTCACCTGATTTTGCGATGTTTATTGATGAGGAAACTGGTAAACCGGGCCGCGGCGGTATTCCGGTCCGCCAAAAAACATCCGGCGGGATTGTAGAAAACCTGAAGTAATAGCTCTAGCCGCAGAAACTTAACGTGGCAATCTGATTTCTTACAATAAGGGGGACACTTTTTCTAAATATAAGCAAAAGTGTTCCCTTAATGGTAATCATAAGGGGGATTACAGCTTGAGAACTCCAAAATATTCTTGGATTATACTACTATTTCTCGTTATTAGCGGAATGATCAACCAAGTAGATAAAATTATCATTGGTTTGGTTTCCGTTCCTGTTATGAATGAATTTCATTTAACCCCTTCACAATGGGGAATCGTTGGAAGCTCATTCTTTTGGATTTTTGTCCTTTCCTCTATCATTCTTGGCGGCATGGCTGACTCTATAAATACGAAAAAAATGCTGGCCTGGATGTCTTTGATTTGGTTGGTCGTACAGTTTGTAACACCTTTTGTTTCAAGTCTTTCACTACTGGTCATCACAAGAATGCTTTTGGGAGCAGGCGAAGGGCCGGCCCCAGCACTATCCACTTCGATAATGGGGAAATGGTTCCCAAAACATAGACATGGAATAGGCTTTGGCGCTGTTCTTTTGGGGACAACGGGCGGATCTGCGATTGCTTCGCCGCTATTAATCTCCTTAATCCAACTACATGGATGGAGAGCTGCTTTTATTGCGATGGGATGTGTTGGAATTATTGTTCTAGTTTTATGGATGATTTTCGGGAAGGAAAGTCCCGAAGAAATCGGACTGCCTTCGTATCATAAAGAGGTTAAGCAATCATCGACTCTTTCCAAAGTGTCATGGCGTAAGTTTCTACCGCATCTTTTCTCTAAAAATTTTATTTTTACCGTGTTATGCGGGGGATGTGCGTATTGGTTATTGTCCCTTCAGGCCGTTTGGTTCCCAGCGTATTTTACTAAAATTCAACACTTTCATGGTCAAACATTGAAGCTTGCGGTGTCTTTACCTTTTCTTTTTGCCGCATTATGTCAGATAGGATTTTCTCTTGCATCAGATAGGCTGTATCGCAAAACAGGTGATCTTCGAAAAGCACGAATTAATCTTGCGAGCTCCATGATGGTGTTATCGGCCGTTTGTGTATATTTGGCCATTACTGTGAATTCGAGTGCGATTTCCATCCTGTTGTTTACACTTGCTCCAGGTTTTGCCTATGTCATTCTTTCCCTTGCCCCTGCTATATTGATGGATTTCTATTCTCCTCAAAATATTGGGAAAGCACAGGGAACGTTCATTGCTCTTTCAAGTTCGGCAAGTATCATTGCTCCACTCGTATTCGGTTACTTGATCCAATATGCGGCGACAGAGGTAATTGGATATCGCTATGGATTTGAAGTGACTGCTTTAGGTATGGCTGTGATCGGATTATTGTTCTGGATTGGTGTACGTCCCGCAAAGCAATGTCAAACTGGAATAAAAGCTGGGGATCAATTGAACATTTAAAAATTTGAAAGCATTTTGCTTTTTGAATGTACCAGTTTTAGAGATTGATTCATATTAATAATACTTATTTATTAGTTAAAAATAATAATTTTATTTAATTAAAAATTATAATTATACTAAAATCAGCAAATTCGCAATAGTTAGTCTATTTTTCTAACAAAAGCGAATTTCCAGAAAACATATTCTTGAAGGAGGCTTATTTATGTCACTTATTTTAAATGAAAAAATTCAAGGGAGATCATCCTGGAAAGGAACTGACCTGGCAAAGGATGATTCATGGATTTATTATCTGTCAGAAGAGACTATCGCAGCTCTTGATAAGGCTGTATTACATGTTAAACAAAAAGGATTAAAGGCACCTGATTTTAAAAAGGAGGATTTCCTGATTCCTGACCTTGCAGAAGTGGTTGATTATTTTATTGACGAATTGGAGAACGGGCAAGGCTTTCTATTAATTCGGGGATTACCTATGGATCGATATACTGACGAAGAAGCAGCAATCGTTTACTGGGGTCTCGGACTACACATGGGTCTGCCGATCATTCAAAGCAAAAACGGGGAACTGTTAGGGCACATCAAAAACGTAGGTAAAGACTTTAATGATAATACAAAAGTACGTGGTTACCAAACAAATGTTCATCTTGACTATCACACAGATCTAGCTGATGTCGTCGGATTACTTTGTCTTCGCAAAGCCAAATCCGGCGGTTTAAGCAGTATTGCAAGTGCGGTGGCGATCTATAATGAAATTTTAGAGAAGCACCCGGAGTACCTCGACATACTCTATCGTCCTTTCGCTCATGATCTTCGCGGGGAAGAAACGGAAGGTCAAGCTCCCGTAGTTCAATCACCGATCTTTAGCTATTATGATGGTAAATTGAGCTGCAGATATATACGTCAATATGTTGAATCAGCACAATCGAAAACAGGTATCCCTTTATCACAAGAGGAAATTGAAGCTTTTGATTTTATTGATTCCCTTACTCATGATGGAAACTTCCATATTGATATGATGATGGAGCCGGGTGATATGCAATTCGTCAATAATTACACCGTTTTTCATTCACGGACTCATTTTGAAGATTATGAAGAGGAAGATAAGAAACGCTATTTATTAAGATTGTGGCTCATGATGCCAAATGGCCGGAAAATTGCTCCGGATTTCGAGTTTTATATCGGCGGAGTACCGGTTAAATAATCTCAAAGTTATAGTTAGAACACCCTTTTTTCTTATCACAAGCAGTATGGTGATTTTTTTCATCCGAAAATGGTGAAAGAAATCACCATTTTAAGTTTTCGTAAAAAATAAAGATAAGGATGATGTTTCATGGCAAATTTAGATCCGCAAGCAGAGAAATATTTACAGGCATTTAATCAGATGCCCCCTATTCATAAGATGGATCCAAAGACTGTAAGAGAGATGCTTTCGAAAGCGCCTGGTAAAGTGACTTTAGAGCCGCTTTCAAGGGTAGAGGATAAAATGATTCCGGTGAGTCTGGATGATGAAATTTCATGCAGGATATACGTACCTAAAGGGGAAGGCCCATTCCCGCTATTTGTTTACTACCATGGCGGTGGATGGGTTCTGGGAGATATTGAGTCGGTAGATTCTAGTTGCCGAATGATAGCAAATAGAACGGAAAGTATTGTGGTATCTGTAAACTATCGCCTTGCCCCTGAGTATAAGTTTCCGATTCCGGTAGAAGACGCGTATGCAGCATTGGAATGGGTTTATAAAAATGGATCCATCTTTAACGGAGATATTACTAGATTGGCAGTAGGCGGGGATAGTGTTGGTGGAAATTTGGCGACCGGAGTTTCAATGATGGCAAGAGATAGAAAAGGTCCCGATATCACCGCACAGGTCCTAATCTACCCTCCAACAAACCTTGAGTTCAATACGGAATCCCATCAAAAATTCTCCAAAGGATTCGGTCTGGATCGGGAGCAATTGGTTTGGTTCCGTGATCATTACTTAGGGAATGAAGAGGACAGGTACAATGAGTATGCTTCTCCCTTGATTTCTAAGAATCTATCTGGTCTCCCGCCAGCAATTGTGATTACTGCGGAAAACGATGTGCTTCGGGATGAGGGGAGGGCTTATGCTGAACGACTGAAATGCTTTGGCGTACAGGTAGAATATTCATGTGAAGCCGGTATGATCCACGGTTTTTTTGCTCACATGGCTGTATTCCCCAAGAACATTGAATCAACTGTGTCTAAGATCTGCAAGTTCTTAAGTAACACCAAATATAAGAGTTAGTCTTAACGATGATAAAAAGATCAAAAAAACGGGCCTCAGATTTTAGGAGGCTCGTTTTTTTGATCTTTCATATTCAATTTATCTAATAGTCTTAGTAATAAACATTATTCCCAATGCCGCCTGTTACTGAAATAACGTCGCCAGTGATTGATGCTGACATAGGTGAAGCCAAAAAGGTCACTACGTTGGCAATTTCCTCCGCTGTAATTAAGCGGTTAAGCGGACTCAATGCGGCCGCCTGGCTTAATGCTTCCTCATTAGTCATTCGTAATCTATTCGTTTCAGTGTCGACAATACCTGGGTAAATTGCATTGACAGTAATTCCGTGCTTGCCTAATTCCAATGATGCAGATTTGGTTAAATGGACCACAGATGCATTGCGAGGACCGGAACTAAAATAATTGCCGCCGATTCTGGCAGCTAGACCGCTTATATTGATAATGCGTCCCCAATTATTTTGAATCATATATGGAGTAACCGCCCGCATGCAGCGGAAATAGCCCATATACTTCTCTTCAAAGTCTTTTAAAATAAGCTCATCTTTAATACCGTGAAAATCTTCTGGCTCTCCACCGCCGACCCGGGCTCCGCTGTTGATTAATATATCGATGTTACCCATTGCGGCTACTGATAGTTCAACTAAATTTTGGATTGAGTCAGGATCTGTGGTATCTGCCACAATAGGATAAATTTTTCTGTTTGTCTCCTGCGTCAATTCCTCTGCTGTAGCCTTTAGAGTGGATTCGTTTCTGGAACAAATTGTACAATCTGCACCTTCCAGAGCCAACTGGCGGGCAACCGCCTTCCCAATCCCCCTGCTTCCTCCTACAATTAGTGCTTTTTTTCCGGATAACTTTAAGTCCATAGTTCTACCTCCTGTTTCAATTCAACAACCTAGTGTCGAAGTGATTTTGTAATGGATTAATTTGTATCTAGTATTGATTCTACATATTAGATTTAATTTAATAAAATTAAAGATACTAATCTGTAAATTAATAATGCTAATTTGTAATGAGAGAAAGTTATTGAATGAATAAGAAATATCGTGCTGTTAGATTGTATTATGGTTTTGGCTCATGTCAGTACTGTGTCCCTGGATGTAAATAAGAAATACTTATTTGCATATTGGAATCTTTAATTTTATTTCACTGAAAATTATGAATATAATCAATGTAATAACGATTTACACCATTGTAATAGTTATTGTTAAAAGCGCTTTCATTTTTGTGAAAGGGGGATACATATAAAAACAAGGTAAATTTAAATTAGAAAAACGAAGGGAGTAGTCTCTATGGCGTCTATTTTAAGGGAAAAAATTCTAGGACCATTAGTTTGGAAAGGTATTGATCTGGCTAAAGATGATTCATGGATTTATTATTTGTCTGCAAAAGCGATTACATCTCTTGAAAGCGCTTTAATTAAAGTGAAGCAAAAGGGTTTAAAAGCACCTGATTTTACCAAGGCTGATTTTCCAATTCCTGAACTCACCGATGAAATTGCTTACTTTGTCAAAGAACTGGAGAATGGGAAGGGGTTTTTATTAATTCGTGGTTTTCCAATAGAAAAGTATACCGATGATGAAGCGAGCATTGTCTTCTGGGGTCTCGGTCTTCATATGGGCACGCCTGTTACCCAAAATGCAAAAGGGGACCTCTTGGGGCATGTCATTGACCAAGGACTTAACATTAATGATTCGAATGTGCGCGGTTACCAAACGAAAGCTCATCTTCCCTTTCATCCGGATGGCTCTGATGTAGTAGGTTTATTAAGTCTTCGAAAGGCTAAAACCGGGGGATTTAGCAGTATCGTAAGTTCGATGGCTGTTTATAATGAAATTCTTGAGAAATACCCGGAGTATCTTGGTATTCTCTATCGTCCCTATTATTTGGACCGCCGTGGTGAGGAATCACCAGGAGAATCACCAGTTTACTCTTCTCCGGTCTTTAGCTATTACAAAGGTAAATTAAGCTGTAGATATAACCGTGGATATGTCGAATCTGCACAAGCGAAAACAGGTATCTATTTGTCAAAAGCTGAAATGGAAGCATATGACTTGATAGATTCCCTCCTTCATGATGAAAATATGCATTTTAATATGATGTTGGAACCTGGGGATATGCAATTTGTTAATAATTATACTGTTCTTCATTCACGAACTGTTTATGAAGATTATGAAGAACCGGAACGTAAACGTCATTTACTAAGATTGTGGCTTACGATGCCTAATGGACGTGAAATTGCACCTGATTTTGCAATGTTTATGGATGAGCAAACAGGTAAAACAGGCCGCGGCGGTATTCCCATCCGTGAAAAAACAGCTGGTGGTATGACAGAAAACATTAGGTAATGAAAATGAATGAAGTAAAAATTAATAGATAACGTGGGTTTAACTATCATTAATTTACTTTTTAAATTGTTTCATAGGAACACCATTGGAATCGTGCGATAGGGAGTCTCTTTTAGAATTTTGGCAAAGGATTTCCCAAAATAGTAAAAGTAAGGGGAGATTTTTATATTGAAAACACCAAAATATTCTTGGATAATTTTAATATTTCTTGTTGCTACAGGTATGATCAACCAGGTTGATAAGATTATCATTGGTTTGGTTTCTGTTCCCGTAATGAAGGAGTTGCATTTAAGCCCTTCGCAATGGGGAATTGTTGGAAGCACCTTCTTTTGGTTATTTACCTTTTCTTCTTTCATTCTTGGAGGCTTGGCCGATTCCAAAAATACGAAAAAAATGCTAACCTGGATCTCATTTGTGTGGCTGCTTGTTCAATTTTCCACACCATTCGCTTCCAGTTTGTCCTTACTGGTGGCTACAAGAATGATCTTGGGAGCTGGCGAAGGTCCAGCGGTTGCCATATCAACGTCTTTAATCGGAAAATGGTTCCCGAAACACAGACATGGGATAGGGTTTGGTGCAGTGCTTTTTGGAGCAACAATCGGTCCTGCAATAGCTTCGCCATTACTAATTTCATTGATTAGTCGTAATGGATGGAGAGCTGCTTTTATTGCAATGGGGATTACAGGCTTTATTGTACTTATTTTATGGATGATTTTTGGTAAAGAAACTCCACAAGAAATTGGTTTGCCTAAAATGGAGCAAGAGGAACAGCATTCAGCAACCCTATCCAAGGTTTCTTGGCGCCAGTTTCTACCTCATCTTTTTTCGAGAAATTTTATTATTACCGTTTTATGTGCTGGTTGTGCCTATTGGTTATTGGCGGTCCAATCGGTATGGTTTCCGGCATACTTTACCAATATTGAACATTTTAACGGTAAAACATTAAAACTGGCAGTGTCATTACCGTTTCTTTTCGCTGCTGTTTGCCAAATTGGATTTGCGCTTATTTCAGACAGGCTTTATCGCAAAACACAAGATATTCGTAAAGCTCGGATAAATCTTGCAGGTCTTACGATGCTACTATCTGCTATTTGTCTATATCTCGCAAGTGTCGTAAATTCTCCTGCTATCTCGATTGTACTCTTCATCCTCGCTCCTGGATTTGCGATTGTCATTCTTTCACTCGCACCAGCTGTGTTGATGGATTTTTTCTCTCCCAAAAATATAGGAAAAGCTCAAGGTACCTACGTAGCACTTTCCAGTTCAGCCAGTATTATTGCTCCACTTGTATTCGGGTACCTAGTCCAATATGCCGGGACTCAGTCTATTGGATATCGTTATGGGTTTCAAGTGACTTCATTGATTATGTTCGTTATCGGTTTGTTGTTTTGGATCGGAGTACGTTCAGTAAAGACGAGTCAAAAAATAGTCAAATCTGAGGAGCCAGTGAGTGTATAAAGACTATGAAGAATCGAGGAGGGGGAAGAAATGAGTCAATTTTTAAAGGAAACTTCCGAAATAGAGCGTTGTGTGTATTGTAATCAAGCATTAGCCATCATGGAACAAAATCGCAGTGAGTGCTGGGAGTGTCGGGAAAAGATGTCCGAGACTTACTCTGATGAACATAGTAAGTAAAAAATGATAAGTATGTCGTACAAAATTAAGCTTAAAAATGCGGGGTGTAATTAATTGACAAGGTTCGGAAAGGTAATCGAAACATTTGAAGCAGCAATTCAAGATATTCAGGATGGTGCAACCATCATCGTTGGAGGTTTTGGTCTTTCGGGAATTCCTGAGAAGCTGATTCTGGCTTTACAAGAGAAGGGGACAAGAGACCTGACAATCGTCAGCAACAATTGTGGAGTGGATGATTGGGGGCTCGGTTTACTTCTTGCCAATAAGCAGATAAAGAAAATGGTGGCCAGCTATGTAGGGGAGAACAAGATCTTTGAAAAGCAATTTTTAAGTGGAGAATTAGAAGTTGAACTTGTTCCTCAAGGAACACTGGCTGAAAGAATTCGGGCTGGAGGAGCCGGTATCCCTGGTTTCTATACACCAACCGGTATTGGCACCCCAATTGCTGAGGGCAAAGAACATAGGCTTTTTAATGGGAAAATGCACATTCTTGAAGAAGGTATTGTTGGAGATTTTGCTTTCGTTAAGGCATGGAAAGGAGATCCATTAGGAAACCTTGTTTACCGGAAGACGGCACGGAACTTTAATCCGCTCGCTGCGACAGCAGGCAGAGTGACGATTGCCGAAGTGGAGGAAATGGTTGAACCAGGTGCCCTTGATCCAGATGAGATTCATACAACTGGTATCTATGTCCAAAGGATACTGGAAGGAGCCGGGTATGTAAAAAGAATTGAGCGCCGTACTGTCAGACCTGCATTAGCACAATCTTAAAGGTAACCTGGTAAACATAATTCAAAGCAGTTTTTCTAGGAGGAATAATCAGTGATGGATTCCAGAACAAAAATCATTAAGCGTGCTGTTCAAGAGATTGAAAATGGAATGAATGTAAATCTAGGAATCGGCATGCCCACTTTACTGGCAAACGAAATACCGGATGAAGTCCAGGTATTATTGCAATCTGAAAATGGATTGCTTGGCATTGGTCCCTATCCCGTTGAAGGTAATGAAGATCCTGATCTTATCAATGCTGGGAAAGAAACAGTTACTGCGGTAGTAGGCGGTTCGTTTTTCGATAGTGCTGAGTCCTTTGCCATGATCCGGGGAGGTCACATTGATTTGGCCATCCTGGGCGGTATGGAGGTTTCCGAGCAAGGGGACTTGGCCAATTGGATGATACCCGGAAAAATGATTAAGGGTATGGGGGGAGCGATGGACCTTGTCCATGGTGCCAAAAGAATTGTAGTCATAATGGAACACACCAATAAGTACAATGAATCCAAAATCAAAAAACAATGTACTCTCCCATTGACAGGTCAAGGGGTGGTCCATCGATTGATTACGGATTTAGCTGTATTTGATTTTACATCCGAAGGAATGGTTCTTATGGAAATTCAAGAGGGTGTAACACTTGATGAAGTAAAAGGGAAAACGGAGGCATCTTTTACGGTTAGTTCCCATTTAACTTATGGTGGAGGGGAAAGGCAAAAGTCCTCTATAACAATATAGAAGATAAAATACTTATTTATTCATACTAAAGAGGTAAAAAGAGAAGCTTAGACCCAAAAGGGATCAAGATGCTTCTCTTTTTTCTTTCTTAATTCTACTTAATAATCTCGGATTTTAAATATTGAATATATTTTTTGGCAAAAGAGGATAAATGTTTGTTCTCTGAGCGAACCAACCCTAATGAAATATTCACAGCATCATAATTTACTAAATCAATCGGTATGATATCTCCATTGATGACAAGTGGATAGTTTTTCATGACGAAATCAGGAGCAAATGTAATTGCTAGACCTTCAATGATGGCTTGGCCAACTCCATCGATATTATCTGAAATGAATAAAGTTTTCATGGGCTTATTTTTGTTGAAAAAATCTTGAACAAAATACTGCATAAACTCTCCGTTATATGTGACTAGTGTTTGATCAACTATCTCTTGAGGAGTTATGGTACCAAGAAATGCCAGGGGGGAATGCTTGGAAACATATACCTTTTGTTTCCCTTCTATTAATGTTTCAAAAACTAATCCTTCGATGTTTATGTTCCAATCAGGCGAATATGTAATCAGCCCGATGTCTGTTTTATGTTGTCGGACAGTTTCAATGGCATTTGATCCGCTTTTTTCAGCAATCTTTAACCTTACATGCGGATAATCAACTCTAAAAGCAGCAATCGCTTTAACTAAAAATGTCATTAATCCCGGTAAAGAAGATATTCTAAGCTCCCCCACATCGGGGGAATTGATCAAGTTAGCTTTCTCGTTTATTTCCTCAAGTTTTTTCAGTAATTCATAGGAAAGTTTGAGAATCTCTCTGCCTTCATCAGTTGGCACAGCCCCGTGTCCACGTGAACGCTTGAGAATTTTAACACCTAACTCTTTTTCCAGGTGTGTAATGGCTTGGCTTATTGTGGATTGGGTTACATGTAGATTCTGGGCTGCTATTGATAGAGAATTGTATTTTGCAACTTCAACTATATATTTTAACTGTTCAATATTCATGGCTGTACCCCTTGTATATTAGTAAAACTAATTTAAAAATTAATATCTTTAATTTTATTTAATTATAATCTATAAGTATAATGAATATCAATAAGATTTAAAAATCTTAGAATATTCTAAAACACAGGAGGAAACCCAGAATGGCATTAAACCAATTATTTGACTTAACAGGACAAACCGCAATTGTTACCGGCGGGGGGTCAGGCCTAGGACGTGTAATGGCCCTGGCATTAGCTGAAGCTGGTGCAAACGTAGTCGTTTGCTCACGGCGTAAAGAGGTTTGCGATGACGTTGTGAAAGAAATTGAAACGTTAGGCGGGCAAGCATTTGCCCTGGCGTTGGATGTGACAAATCCTGAATCTGTGGTTCAAGGAGTGGAGAAAGTTGTTTCTCGATTCGGAAAAATTGAAATTTTAGTGAATAGCAGTGGAACGGTTTTTGAAGCTCCGGCTGCGGATATGCCTTTAGAACAATGGCAATCAATGCTCAATACAAATGTAACAGGAACATTCTTGATGTGTCAGGCAGTTGGAAAACATATGATTAATAACCTATATGGTAAAATCATTAATATTTCTTCCAGTATCGGCTTTAAAGGTACTGACCCGGAGGCCGTAGATTCTGTAGGATATACAACAAGCAAAGGTGCAGTAATGACTTTAACAAAGGACCTTGCAGTTAAGTGGGGCCGCCATGGAGTAAATGTCAATTCAATTGCTCCTGGAGTGTTCACTACTGGAATGAATAATCCAGAAATCCCGGGAACTCTAGTAAACAAAGCTGGCGATTTCATTGCCGCCCAAGTTCCAGTGAGAAGATTGGGCAGAGACAATGATTTAGCAGGAGCAGTCCTTTACTTTGCTTCAACAGCATCCGATTATTGTACGGGACAAATATTGGTTCTCGATGGTGGCCTTGGTGCAAAGTAAATTGCAGCAAAAACATAGGTCCTTAATTTATCAATTTAATAGTGTAAGATATTAATTCATATATATATTAAAAAAGTCATTTTACTTACATGAACATTAAAAATAAACAAATTAATCAATTTGCTATTGTTATTTAGCTGAATAATGGAAGCGCTAACAATAACAAAAAAACTTTGAAAGAGGCGATAGAAATGAAAGAAGTAAAAGAAGTAAAAGAAGTAGTAGCGTATCATGCAAATAATGTTTGTCCAGATGATTTACCTTGGATTCCTTATTTTGGAGATGCTAAATTTAAACTGCTTAAGGCAAACCCTGTGACAGGGCAAACAGTTACGTTATTATATGTCCCTGCGAGTATGCAGCTTCCGGCCCACTTCCATCCAGGAACCGTCATAGTATACACCGTTCAAGGCTCTTGGAGATACCTAGAGGATGAATGGATCTCCAAGCCTGGTGATATGGTTTATGAGCCTGCAGGATCTCAACATACACCTCAGGCTGTAGGGGAAGAAGATGTTATTACCTTCAATATAGTAGAAGGAACACTAGATTACATTGGTGAGAATGGGGAAATTCTAGCAAGAGACAATTGGGAAACATTCCTGAAAAGATATCATGAGCATTGTGCCGCTGAAGGTATTGAAGTAATTGATGTAACGAAATTTTAAAGACTGAAAAGCAACCTAGCTCAGGTGACAATATATGTGACAATATATGTGACAATATATGTGAGAGTATGTAAATAAAGGTGGCTTCTTTTAAAGGAGTCATCTTTTTTAATTTGCGACCTTTAATATTAGTGGTACTTAATTACAAGTTAATTTTTTTAATTTTATTTAATTAAAATTAATGATTATAATCAAAATAAGATTTAAAAATATTTGAATATTCTCAATCTAAGGATGGCGATGTATGGAGCGAGCAATTCAAAGAATCGTTCCGATACAAATTTGCATCAGGAACAAATATGCGAACGAGCGCTCAATCAGCTGTCATGTTTAAAGAATCTGTGGTTTTTTGCAGCAATTTTAAAAGCTTGTGTTTATAAAACATATTTAAAGGAGACCAAAAAATGAACTTTCAATTGTCAGAAGAGCATGAAATGATGCGAAAAATGGTGCGTGAGTTCGCGCTGAATGAATGCGAGCCGACAGCTTCGCAGCGTGATGAAGAAGAGTACTTTGACATCAACATTTGGCACAAAATGGCCGAGCTGGGTTTATGCGGGATCCCTTGGCCGGAGGAGTATGGAGGTGCAGGTGCCGATTATTTGAGCTATGTGATCGCAGTGGAAGAGTTGTCACGAGTAGATGCTTCCATGGGGACAACGCTATCCGCTCATACATCCTTAGCCGGATGGCCGGTATATAAGTTTGGAACGGAACAGCAAAAGCAAAAATATTTAAGGGCCATGGCGGAAGGAAGAAGCATGGGGGCTTATTGCTTAACAGAACCTGGATCTGGATCAGACTCCAGCGGGATGAAAACTACAGCTGTTCCCGCAGGGGATGAGTGGATTTTGAACGGTTCAAAGATTTTTATTACAAACGGAGGATATGCAGACTTCTATATCGTATTTGCACAGACTAATCCGGAATTAAGGCATAAGGGAATTGCTGCATTTATTGTAGAGAAGGATTACCCTGGGTTCTCTGTAGGTAAAAAGGAGAAAAAGATGGGCATTCGCTCTTCCGCAACCACGGAAGTGATTTTTGAGGATTGCAGAGTCCCTAAGGAAAACCTTCTGGGGCAAATAGGAGAAGGATTTAGGATTGCGATGATGACTCTGGATGGAGGCCGGAATGGAATTGCTGCACAGGCAGTTGGAATTGCTCAGGGGGCTTTTGATAAATCTCTTACTTATGCCAAGGAACGGATTCAATTTGGGAAACCGATTGGTTCGCTGCAAGCCATCCAAATAAAGCTAGCCGACATGGCAGTAAATATCGAAGCCGCCCGTTTACTTACATACCAAGCGGCATGGCGTGAGGATCAAGGCATTCCTTATGGCCTTCAGTCTGCAATGTCCAAACTGTTTGCGGGGGACACCGCAATGGAGGTAACAGTGGAGGCACTGCAAGTATTTGGCGGATATGGTTACACAAGAGAATATCCCGTAGAACGCTATTTGAGAGATGCCAAGATCACCCAAATCTATGAAGGAACGCAAGAGATTCAGCGTCTTGTTATTGCTGGAAATCTGCTAAAAGATTAGAAAGTTTAAATTTCATTAACGATTAATTGAAATTTAAAGTTAATAGAGGTGATAGGGTTGTGGCAAATGTGAAAGAATTACTAGGGCTTGAGTTAGAGCCATACAGCATGCTAGTGGAAAAAGGAAAAATAAAAGAATTAGCAATCGCGATTGGCGATGACAATCCCATTTTCTATAGCTTGGAGGCAGCTAAAGAAGCTGGCTATGAAGGTATTCCTGTTCCGCTCACCTTTTTGCAAATCATTGATTACCATGGCGGTTATGGCTTTCAGGAAAAAATGGAATTATTGAATTTAAATCCCGTTAAAATATTACACGGTGAGCAAGAGTACGAATACTTAAGCGATATATATGCCGGGGATGAGCTTTCTGTTAGGAGTAAGATTATTCGTGCTGATACAAAAATGGGTTCGACTGGCGGTATGGATTTTATTACCGAAGAAAACCAATATACAAACCAAAGAGGCGAATTGGTGGCAAAATCCAAAATTACGGTAATCCATCGGCATTAAATAATATTTGATAAGAAAGGAAGAATGGAGCATGCATTATGAAGATGTACAAGTAGGGGATCCATTCCCCGCTATAATAAAAGCTCCGATTACTCGAGTACAGCTCGTAAGATTTGCCGGAGCTTCTGGAGACTTTAATCCCTTGCATACGGTAGAAGAGGTTGGGGAGCAAGCCGGTACAGGAATCATTGCTCATGGAATGTTGATCATGGGGATGTTATCACAAGGCGTTACAACATGGATTCCCAGAAAAAACATTAAGAAAATACAAGCGCGGTTTAGTAAAATGACATTTCCCGGCGAATCTATCGAAATTGTTGGCAGAGTGATAGACAAAAAGCCTGACAACCTGGTAGTGGGAGAAGTACTGGCGAAAAACAGTGTAGGTGAAGTAAAAGTTTCCGGGATTTTTGAAGCCGCATTGCCTACAAGGAATTTATAGATTAAAAAATTACTTCAAGGGGAGACAAAAATGAACATCCTGGTTTTGATGAAACAAACATTCGATACAGAAGAGAAAATTGTACTCCAAAACGGCACCATTAGTGAAGAAGGTGCAAATTTCATCATCAATCCTTACGATGAATATGCAATTGAAGAAGCCATCCAATTGCGTGAAGAACATGGTGGAGAAGTAACGGTTATCACAGTTGGACCAGAACGGTCAGAGAATGCGTTACGTACGGCGCTTGCCATGGGTGCAGATAAAGCGGTGAGAGTGGATAGCGAAGATCTAAACCTTGATCAATACAGTACAGCGAAAATCCTTGAGGCTGTTATTAAAGATCGGGATTTTAACATCATACTCGGAGGTAATATGGCGGTTGATTATAGTAGTGGACAAGTGGGGCCACGACTTGCGGAGGCACTCAATATTCCACAAGTGACCACGGTTACAAAACTGCAGATTGATGGGAACAGGGCGATTGTCGAACGTGACGTGGAAGGAGACAAAGAGGTTGTCATTGTTTCACTTCCAGTTTTGATCACAGCACAACAGGGATTAAATGAACCGCGTTATCCTTCACTTCCGGGCATCATGAAAGCGAAGAATAAACCGATCGAGCGCTTAGAGATTGGTGATTTAGATTTCGATAAATTTCTAGAAGTAAAAACTATTCCAACAGAGATATTTTTTCCACCAAAAAAAGGTGCAGGCCGAATGCTAAACGGGGAGATTAAGACTCAAGTTTCTGAACTGGCTGTACTTCTTCGTAGTGAAGCGAAGGTCATTTAACATAGGAGGTCATAACAACATGAGAAAAGTACTTGTAATGACGGAAGCTAAAGCTGGAAAACTAAGAAGTGTCTCACTTGAGGCGCTGGCTGCAGCGCAACGGATTGCGGAAGATGGGGAAATTATTGCTGTCGCTTTCGGCAGTAGTGCCACACAATATGCAAATATTTTAGGGAAACATGGAGCGAATAAAGTTTTTATCGTTGGCAATGAAGTACTGGATGTATATACGACAGATGCTTACACTCAAGCGTTATGCCAGATAATTGAACATGTTGAGCCACAAGCAATTCTCATGCCCCACACAGCAATCGGGAAGGATCTTGCACCGCGCATTGCTGGGCGTTACGGTCTTGGACTTGTATCCGACATTGTTGATGTTCAGATTGAAGATGATGAAGTTATCTTTACACGTCCAATATACTCAGGAAAAGCGTTTGAAAAAAGGAAAGTAATATCTGGTATCCCGTTCGCAACTGTCCGGCCAAATAACATCCCAGTCGAAGGAAGCACCAGACCGATTGAGATTGTGCGTTTTTATGCTGATATCCAAGACTTGAGGACGATTGTAACAGAAGTAGTACGAAAATCTTCAGTCGGTGTTGATCTATCAGAAGCGAAAGTAGTGATTTCTGGTGGTCGCGGTGTTAAATCCTCCGAAGGTTTTAAGCTGCTTCAGGAACTGGCAGATGTTCTGGGTGGAGCCGTAGGTGCTTCTCGCGGTGCATGTGACGCCGAGTACTGCGATTATTCAATGCAAATTGGACAGACGGGAAAAGTTGTCACCCCTGACTTGTATATTGCCTGTGGAATTTCTGGTGCCATTCAGCATTTAGCAGGAATGTCCAATTCTAAAATTGTCGTGGCCATTAACAAAGACCCGGAAGCACCAATCTTCCAAATCGCAGACTTTGGTATTGTGGGTGATTTGCTTGAGGTGGTTCCACTTTTAACAGAAGAATTAAAAAAAATATTGGTAAACTCTTAACACATAAAAATTCCATTTTAATAAGAATAGCGAATCTTCATTTATAATAATTCGGATAATTGGAGGAGAAAAGGATGACTGAAAGCTTAAACTTTTATGAAACCTGGAAAGAGTATTATTCCAAATATACTAACTTATTGGATGAGAAAATGACGAAGGAATTTCCTTCTCAATGGATTGGACAGCTGTTGGAAATGAACCTTCAATTCAAGAAAATGGTGAATGAAACAACAGAACGTTATTTTGAATCTGTAAATCTGCCATCAAAGAATGATCTTGCCCATATTTCTGCCCAGATTGTCAATTTAGATGCCAAGGTGGATGATATTGAGGAATTCGTCCAAGAATCGATTGATAATCAAGGAGATTTGGTGACAAGGCGAAATGATCTTGCCAATTTAAAAAAGGATATGAAGAGTCTTGACAATAAGCTGAATCATATCATTAATCTATTAAATTCCCCAAGTATTATCAAAACTAATAATTCATAAATGTTTCTTTAAAATTAGCATACATTATTAATCTATTTAAGGGGTGTAGTCATGAGCGTTCTTTTTCCAGTAGAATTCGAAAAATTTTTTGAAAACATGCCTAATGATTATCAACAGATGTATAGACGTGCAAAAGAAGCAACCAAAGTATTAATGCAAGACGCCGATCCTGAAGTGGGACCAACACCGAAAGAAGTTATCTGGTCCAGAAACAAAACGAAGCTGTATCGATATATTTCTGAACATCCGAAAAAACATAGAATTCCGCTTCTTTTGGTTTATGCCTTAATCAATAAACCCTATATCATGGATTTAGCCAAGGGGAGCAGTCTAGTTGAGTATTTGGTCAATAGGGGGTTTGATGTCTATCTTCTCGACTGGGGTACACCTGGCCTCGAAGATAAAAATATGAAATTGGATGATTATATTTTGGACTATATTCCGCGTGCAGTTCGCAAGATAATGCGGAAATCCAACGCGAAAGAAGTGTCAATCCTTGGTTACTGCATGGGTGGTACGATAACATCCATATTTGCATCATTGCATCCCGAATTGCCAATACGCAACCTTGTTTTTATGACAACTCCCTTTGATTTTGAAGAATCTGGACTATACGGCGCCATGCTGGATGAACAGTATTTTGATATTGATAAAGTGGTCCAAACACTCGGAAATATTCCGCCTGAAATGATTGACATGGGAAACAAATTGCTCAAACCGATGGCTAACATTTACGGGCCCTATGTCAGTCTTTTCGATCGTGCTGAGGATGAAGGTTTCCTAAGGAGCTTTAAACTTTTGCAAAAATGGTTAAACGACGGGATTCCATTTCCAGGTGAAAGCTACCGTCAGTGGATTAGAGATTTTTATCAAAAAAACAAATTGATTAAAGGGGAGCTGATTATCCGTGGCCGGCAGGTAAGCCTTAAGGAAATCACTGCAAATGTGTTGAACCTATCAGGTGAAATAGATAATATTGCTCCGCCGCATCAAGTAGAAGCATTGATGAATCACATCTCCAGCAAAGATAAGCACTATATCAAATTACCTGTTGGACATACTTCTATTGCTTTTGGCAGTAAAGCTTCAAAAATTACGTATCCAACCATTGGTGACTGGTTGGAAGAACGATCTAACTAAAAGAGGGGAATGAAATAGTCTTCATCAAATAAAAGATTAATATAGGAAATGAGGGAGTAAATATGTTTCAAAAGGGCTTAAAAAATGTAGTAGCTGCTGAAACCGCTATAAGCTTGGTTGATGGAGAACAAGGAAGATTAATTTACAGGGGCTACAATGCGAAAGAATTAGCTTTACATTATACTTTTGAAGAAGTTGCCTATTTAATCTGGTTTGGATATTTGCCGGGAGATCAGGAAAAACAAATTGTTTCTGAATTATTGACAAATAACCGTTATTTACCTTTCTATATGTATTCATTAATTCAAACACTTCCTTCTGACATGGGGATCATGAGCCAAGTCCGAACCGCCTTATCTGCTTTAGGTACGGAGGAATTTGGCTGGAAGCCTACTATTGAACAGGCAATTCGATTAACTGCAGTTATTCCCGTCATTACGGCCATGATTTATCGAAAAGTAAACGGAAAAGAGCTTGTCAAGCCAAGTAAGGAAATGGGGCATGTTGAAAACTATCTCTATATGTTAACCGGCGAGCGACCTTCTTTTGCCCATACAAAGGCGCTGGAGGCTTATATGATTTTAACGATGGAGCATGGGATGAACGCCTCAACCTTTACATCCAGAGTGGTGTCATCTACAGAATCCGATATGGTTTCTGCCGTAACAGGAGCGATTGGAGCAATGAAGGGTCCATTGCATGGCGGTGCACCTACTGGCGTAATAGACATGTTAAATGAGATTAAGGATAAGGAAACTGCAGAAACTTGGATTCGCCAAAAGCTGGAGAGGAAAGAATATCTAATGGGCTTTGGGCACCGTGTTTATACAACACGCGATCCAAGGGCAGAAGCGCTAAGTGAAATTGTGAAACAAGTTGGAGCTGATGATGCATGGCTAGAACTCGCTTCTTATGTTGAACAACTTGCAGTTCAGTTGCTGGAGGAATATAAACCGGGAAGAAAGCTCAATACAAATGTTGAATTTTATGCAGCTGCAGTGATGAAAGCAATTGATATGTCTCCTAGTTTGTTTACACCTACTTTTACTGTAAGCCGGATGGTCGGCTGGACAGCCCATGTCATTGAACAGTCACTAGATAATACTATTTTCCGTCCAGAAGCAAAATATATTGGGAAACAATTCGAGAAGCTTGACCTCTTAGGTGAATCACGCAAGGCAATGGAAGTTTCTAGCTTAACGTAAGTTGGGTATGATTAAGAAAAGACAAATGGAACTAGAAAGATAGTTTATGTAAATTAGAGGTGACTTCTTTTAATGGAGTCATCTTTTTTGACTATTCCTACCGAGTTCATCAAGGAACAATAATGTAATTTCTAATATTAGTGATACTTAATTACAATTTAAAATTTTTAATTTTATTTAATTAATATTAATGATTATAATCAAATTAAGATTTAAAAATATTTGAATATTCTTAATCCGAGGAAATGGAATTTCAGCAGATAATCAAGAACCGGAAGACTTAAAGGAGTATGCCAACAGATACTGTTATGATTACAGGTGCTACTAAAGGGATTGGCTTGAAATTCGCAAAAGGTTGTAGCAGCAATTGTATCCAAGTAGGAGGAATTGAACTGACAGAAATAAAAGGAATTCAAAAGTAACTTTCGGGTAATAAAAAAATACTAGATTTGACACATAGGTAATTTGAAAATATGGAAAAAATTAATGAAGGAGTGAAAGTATGTGGGTGTGCACCAAACATATGAAAGAAACCTTGCCATTGTTAGAAACTCCTCATGTTACCAAAGCATCGTATCAAATTAAGTGTTCGCTATGTGATAATCTTGCTAGTGCAAAAATTCATTATACTTACTTGACCTACCATTTTACTAAAAAGCAACCTATGGATTTATCGCATTTATCGCAAATAAATTACGATATAAAAACAGGTTAAATTAACATCGGGATAAAAACCTAATAGATCCCAACTTGTAAGCGAATATCAAACTTTGTAAATGCTTTTACATATAAATAGGAGGTCTAGTACTTAGAAGTTTGATATAAATATATAATTTGTCAAATCAGCTGAAATCAATATGGAGGTACAACCGATGGTTAAAATGCTTGAGATCAGAGAAATGTTGAGATTAGTGGAACATTCATCTCTTGAAAAATTAGAAGTATTAAATAGTAGTTTCAGAATTTCAATCAAAAAAGGGTCTGCAAAACAAACTTTTACAGAAAACGAAACGGTACAACAACTTGTTAATATATCTGAGGAGCAAATTTCCGATACATCCGAGATACTGGAAAGTTTAATGGATGAGAATCCTCAACCACACGTCCTTCAATCCCAATATGTAGGAACCTTTCAAACTTTATTAAAAAAAGGGGATATCGTGGAGGTCGGATCACAAATTGGACATTGTACCGTGGAAGCCCTTAGGTTAACTCATGAAATTAAATCAGATATTAATGGTGTAATTGAGAATATTCTGGTTGAAGAAGGACAACTCGTCGATTTTGGACAGCCGCTATATAAAGTTGCAGTCAGAAAGGAAATGGAACATGTTTAAAAAGATACTTATTGCGAATCGTGGCGAGATTGCCGTTCGTGTGATCAGGGCTTGTAAAGAAATGGGGATTAAAACAGTTGCCATATACTCAGAAGCTGACCGTGATGCATTACATGTGAGCATGGCAGATGAAGCGTACTGTATTGGACCAACCGCCACTAAGGAAAGTTATCTAAATATCACGAATATCATCAGCATTGCCTTATTAACCAAAGCAGATGCCATTCATCCCGGATATGGATTTTTAGCGGAAAATGCAACCTTTGCAGAAATTTGCCTTGATTGTAACATTTCGTTTATCGGCCCTGATCCTGAAGCCATTAACAAAATGGGAGATAAGTCGGTCGCGAGAGAAACCATGATGAAGGTTGGAGTACCTACTGTGCCTGGCACGGATGGTCTAATCAAGGACCTAGAAGAAGCGGTAATGATTGCAAAGGAAATTGGATTTCCAGTCATTGTAAAGGCTACAGCTGGCGGTGGAGGAAAGGGAATGCGGGTAGCAGAGGATGAAGAGGAACTGCGAAAAGCGATCCGCCAAGCGCAGAAGGAAGCAGAAACGGCGTTTGGAAATTCAGGTGTATATCTTGAGAAATATATTGAGGAACCTCGTCATGTTGAAATACAAATTATCGGGGACATGCATGGAAATGTTGTTTATTTAGGCGAAAGAGATTGTTCTATCCAGCGCCGCCATCAAAAGCTGGTTGAAGAAGCACCATCACCAGCGCTTGAACAAGGGCTCCGGGAACAGATGGGCGTTGCAGCTGTAAGCGCTTCAACAGCTGTTGATTACCATGGAGCGGGTACAGTTGAATTTCTGTTGGATAAACACGGTAATTTCTATTTCATGGAAATGAACACTCGTATTCAAGTTGAACATCCAGTTACAGAATTAATAACGGGTATTGACTTAATTAAGGAGCAAATTTTAGTGGCAGCTGGATATCCCCTTTCCTTCAACCAAAGTGATATTAAAATAAACGGCTGGGCAATTGAATGCCGTATCAATGCCGAGAATCCAGCAAAGAACTTTATGCCATCACCAGGGAAAGTAGAAACCTATCTGCCACCAGGTGGTTATGGTGTAAGAGTGGATAGTGCTGTTTATCCAGGTTGTGTGATCTCACCTTTCTATGATTCGATGGTCGCAAAGTTAATTGTTTGGGGAAAAAACCGCGAGGAAGCCATTCAACGTATGAAAAGGGCACTTGATGAATTTGTCATCAGTGGCATCAACACTACGATTCCGTTTCATCTAACATTACTTGAACATGAATCCTTTGTAAAAGGAGAGTTTAATACAAAATTTCTTGAATTGAATCCATTGCAAATAGAGGCATAACGCTTATTAACATTTATAAAGGAGAGACAACTAATGTTTAAAATCCAGGAAATTAGAGAAATGATCAAGCTCATCGATGACTCCTCCATTGAACAATTAGAAATTGAAGATGGCGATTCGAAAATTTCGATACAAAGATATGTTTCAACAAACCATTCTATCGTTCAAGAAAGGGAAAATATTACGGTGCTGGCAAATCAGCCTGTCACTCAACCAGCTATGGAATCCAAAACTAATGCCATGAAGGTGCATACAAAAACACAGGTTGAAGCGGCTGTTGCCAAGGAAGGGGTCGATAAGGTAATTAAAAGACCTCAAAATAGTTCCAACGAAAATCTTTCTAAAATCGTCTCCCCTATGGTGGGAACTTTCTATCGAGCACCAGCTGTGGATGCTGCTCCTTTTGTTAGTATTGGTGAGAAAGTTGAGAAAACCACAGTGGTATGCATACTCGAGGCAATGAAACTTTTTAATGAAATTGAAGCCGAGATGAATGGTGAAATTATTGATGTTCTCGTTGAAAATGGTCAGCTGGTGGAACATGGGCAGCCTCTCTTTTTAGTGAAACCGAAATCATAAGAATTTTCACTCATTTTAGACAAAGAATCGTAAAGGAGTCGCTTGATGCCATGAACGTGAAAAGTGAAATTCCTAAAGCTAAACAACATTTGTTTGATGATTTTTCCACACCGACATTTCAACAATGGAGAGAAGTGGCCGAGAAAACCCTAAAAGGGGCGACTATTGAAGAAAAGCTGGTTACGGATACTTATGAAGGTATTGCTTTACAGCCATTATATCGTAAAGAAGATATTGAAAATAAACCTTATTTGTCCACAGTGCCAGGAGATTTTCCTTATTTACGCGGCACACATGAATCGGGTTTTCAGCAAGAGCCATGGAAAGTGTGTCAGGAAATCGCCTATTCGAATCCGGAAGAATTTAATCTGGCTGCACGAAATGATTTGGAAAAGGGGCTGACAATGCTTCATGTAATACTAGATGAAACAAGATGGTCCGACCCTGATCACAAGAAAATAAATCTTAGTGGTGTTTCAATAGATTCGCTTCAAGATTTTCAACAGGCTTTCCAGGGGATGAATTTAGAAGAAGTCCCGATTTTTATCGAAAACGGTATAAGCGGATTCCCTTTTTTCGCCTCATTTATAGCTTATCTTCAGCAGCAAAATCAAGATTTTAATAGAATTAGAGGCTGTATCGGGATGGACCCAATTGGGCAATTAGTTCAAAAGGGAGTTTTGCCATATTCCCTCAATCAAGCATTCGAAATGATGTCCGAGATGACAAAGTGGTCGTTGAACAACTCCCCGGAACTCAAAACAATTGTGGTTCAAGCCCATCCTTACCATGATGCGGGGGGAAATGCAGTTCAGGAATTGGCTTTTGCTATTGCTACTGGTTTACAATACCTTCGCAATTTGAAGAATCACGAAATTTCGATTGATGATATAGCACAGCGAATCGCATTTTCCTTTTCGATTGGTTCCAATTTTTTTATGGAAATTGCAAAATTCAGAGCGGCTCGTATGTTGTGGGCCAAAATTGTGATGGAATTAGGCGGTAATGCAAATTCTCAAAAGATGTTCATTCACGGGAGGACTTCTGCACGGACGAAAACGATTCATGATCCCTACGTTAACATTCTCCGGGGGACAGCTGAAGCATTTGCTGGAATTATTGGCGGGGTCAACAGTCTTCATGTATCTACTTTTGATGAGGCTAATGGTTTATCAGATGAGTTTTCTCGTCGAATCGCAAGGAACACCCATATGATTTTGGATAAAGAAGCAAATCTGTCTAAGGTGACTGATCCTGCAGGAGGTTCATGGTACATTGAAACGCTGACTTATACTTTAGCTGAAAAATCATGGGAACTTTTTCAACAAATAGAAGAACTAGGTGGAATGTACAAAGCACTCTTAGAAGGATTTCCTCAAGATACAGTTTCCAAGACGGCTGAAATAAGAATTGAAAATATCAAAAGTAGGAAAGACAAGATCATCGGTACAAACATCTATCCAAATTTGAACGAGAAAATGGAGAGCCGTGATTCCATTTCAGCTAGAAACGATGAAGTTAATTATAGCTATTCTAACGTCGATTACTTTTATATAAAAGATGAAATACAAGATTTTATCAATAATCAAACCATGGAGAACGCTATTAAAGCGGCAAGTGCCGGTGCATCAATCGATGATCTTCTTCAAGTAATTTGTTTTTCAATAGAACAGACTCCGTCTGTTTGTCCTGTTCGCATTCACAGAGATGCAGAACCTTTTGAGTCTTTACGTAAGAATGCAAAAGAGTACAAGAAAAAAACAGGTCATCACCCGTTAGTATTTGTTGCCAATATTGGCTCAGGTTCTGACTATAACAGCCGGGCAGACTTCGTTACGGAGTTTTTTGAGGTTGGTGGTTTTCAGGTGAACCAGCATGAGAGCTCTCAAACGATAACCGATGCAGTGGACGAATTTAGAATTTCCAATGCCGGCATTGTCGTCATTGTGGGAAACAATGAGGACTATCTTGAGTGCGTCCCTTCATTCGTAAGAAGCATTAAAGAATTTAAAAGAAAAACAGTAGTTCTATTAGCTGGTGATCCATCTGAAAAAGACACAGCCATTTATATGGAAGCTGGAGTGGATGATTTCATCCATCCGAATATTAGCACATATGAAAAGTTGGTTGATCTTCAAAAGAAAGTAGGAATAAGTCGATGAACAAAGTAGCTGATTTTACAAAAATGTCATTCAGTGACACTTTTGCTTCACCTATTCCTCCACTCACAAAGGGCAGTGCTGTCAGCTGGAGAACATTGGAGAACATTTCAGTGAAACCTCTTTTTACCCCCGCTGACCTAACGGAAATGGAACATTTGGGATTTCTATCAGGAATGGCACCGTTCTTAAGAGGGCCATATCCTGCAATGTATATAAACCAGCCTTGGACGATAAGACAATATGCCGGCTTTTCTACAGCGGAGGAAAGTAATGCTTTTTACCGCAGGAATTTGGCAGCCGGACAAAAAGGCTTGTCCATTGCCTTTGATTTGGCAACCCACCGCGGCTATGACTCAGATCATCCTCGGGTTGAAGGGGATGTAGGGAAAGCAGGTGTTGCTGTCGATTCCATATTGGATATGAAAATTTTATTTGAGGGGATACCTTTGGATAAAATGTCGGTATCCATGACGATGAATGGTGCAGTTCTTCCAATTTTAGCTTTTTATATTGTAGCTGCCGAGGAACAAGGTGTGCACCAATCACAGTTAACCGGTACCATCCAAAATGATATTTTAAAAGAGTATATGGTCCGTAATACCTATATTTATCCACCTGAGGCATCCATGAGAATTATTAGGGACATCTTTTCCTACACGTCTCAGTATATGCCGAAATTTAACAGCATTAGTATATCCGGTTATCATATGCAAGAGGCAGGAGCGACTGCGGATATAGAGCTTGGTTACACATTAGCGAATGGATTGGAATATGTTCGAAGTGGTCTTAAAGCCGGTATTGATATCGATTCTTTTGCTCCGAGGTTATCATTCTTTTGGGCAATTGGGATGAATTATTTTATGGAAGTAGCAAAGATGAGGGCGGCTCGCTTATTGTGGGCAAAACTTATCAAACAGTTTGACCCTAAAAATGAAAAATCAATGGCACTACGTACTCACTCCCAAACATCAGGTTGGAGTTTGACAGAACAGGATCCCTTTAATAATGTAGTCCGAACATGCATCGAAGCCATGGCAGCAACATTAGGACATACTCAGTCCTTGCATACGAACGCCCTGGATGAAGCCATAGCATTGCCGACAGATTTTTCGGCGCGGATTGCAAGAAATACACAGCTTTATTTGCAAGAAGAAACAGGTATATGCAATGTTGTCGACCCTTGGGGCGGATCCTATTATGTGGAATCCTTAACGGATGAATTGGTACAAAAAGCCTGGGAGCATATACAAGAAGTGGAGTCGCTGGGAGGGATGGCAAAAGCGATTGAAACCGGTTTGCCAAAGATGAGGATTGAAGAGGCGGCTGCACGTCGCCAAGCTCTAATCGATTCAGGTAAAGAAACAATTATTGGGGTCAATAAATATCGGTTAGAAAATGAAGATCCTATTGATGTCCTTGAAGTCGATAATGCAGCTGTACGAGAAGCTCAAATTAAGCGCTTACAAGATTTGCGCACAAATCGTGATGAGATAAAGGTGCAAGCCGCTCTTAATGCAATTACAGATGCGGCCCGAACAGGAGAAGGTAATTTGTTAGCACTGGCCATCGATGCTGCTAGGGCCAGAGCAAGTCTTGGTGAGATTTCTGATGCCTATGAAAAGGTTGTTGGGCGCCACAAAGCAACTATTCGTTCGATAACTGGTGTGTACAGCGCCGAATATGGTGAAGAGCAAGAAGTCGAAATCGTTCGTCAACAGACTGATGATTTTGAAGCGAGGGAAGGACGCAGGCCAAGAATCATGGTTGCCAAGCTTGGACAAGATGGTCATGATCGGGGGGCCAAGGTCATCGCAACTGCGTTTGCCGATTTAGGATTTGATGTGGATATTGGTCCGCTATTTCAAACACCACAAGAAGCAGCACTTCAGGCGGTTGAAAATGATGTTCATGTGATCGGAATCAGTTCCCTGGCTGGCGGCCATAAGACATTGCTGCCAAAGCTAATGTCTGAATTGAAAAAGCTGAATCGGGAAGACATCGTCGTTGTGGCTGGAGGTGTAATTCCAGCCAAGGATTACAATTTCTTACTCGAAAATGGTGCTGCGGCAATCTTCGGACCAGGGACTGTAATTCCTGTAGCAGCACAAATAGTGTTAGAAGAAATCAATCGCCGGCTTGAAGGTACGAACTAAATGGACCATCAAGTAAAGCAACGAAAAAAATTAACAGTCGATGACTATGAAAGAGGAATCTTGCAGGGGGATCGAGCTATTCTTGCCCAAGCGATTACTTTAATCGAGAGTAGTTTGCAAGCTCATATGGAAGCGGCTCAAACCCTATTATCTCGGTTAATACCTAAGACGGGACGTTCAATTCGGATTGGTATTACAGGTGTTCCGGGAGCCGGTAAAAGTACTTTTATAGAATCACTTGGCAATATGTTATGCAATCATGGACATCGAGTAGCTGTGTTAGCGGTAGATCCAAGCAGTACGATCACTAAAGGCAGCATTTTAGGTGATAAAACGCGGATGGATTCCTTATCCAGGAATCCCAACGCTTTTATCCGCCCTTCTGCTTCCGGGGGCACACTTGGCGGTATTGCCCGGAAAACTAGGGAAGCTATTTTGTTATGTGAGGCAGCCTGTTATGATGTGATCTTAGTCGAAACGGTAGGAGTGGGACAGAGCGAAGTAACAGTACGTTCCATGGTGGATTGCTTCTTGTTGGTCATGCTCACAGGTGCAGGAGACGAATTGCAGGGAATAAAAAAAGGCGTAATGGAATTAGCTGACGCCATCATTATTAATAAAGCTGATGGTGATAACAAAATCAAGGCATTAGCTGCCCAGGTTGAGTACAATCGAATTTTACACTTTCTAAAGCCTCCGACACCTGGATGGGTCAGCAAGGCATATACCTGTTCAGCGTTGGAGCAAGTAGGTATAGAAGAAATTTGGTCAATGATCAAGTCGTTTCAACAAAATACAATCTTATCTGGATTTTTTCGTGAACGCAGGAAAAAACAAAGGTTCGATTGGATGTATTGCTTAGTCGAGGATCATTTGAAATCAAGTTTTTTTAATCACTCAGCGGTTCAGCAGAATATTTTTAAAATTGAACTAGAAGTAGACAAGGGGACATTAACAGCAACAAAGGCAGCAAAACGACTTATAGAGATTTTTGAAACCGGAGAAAGGGGATTTGTAAATGCAAATTACACCGCTCAAACAGATTGAGCATATCGGGATTGCAGTTAAAAACTTAGAGTCCTCTATCCCTTTTTATACGGACCTTCTTGGCTTAAAACTTGTTGGAATTGAAACAGTAGAGAGTGAACAAGTGCGGGTAGCGTTCATCGAAATTGGTGAAACACGGCTTGAGCTATTGGAAGCAACTAATCCAGAAAGTTCAATTGCTAAATTTATTGAGAAAAAAGGAGAGGGCATTCACCATATTGCTTTTCAAACTGGAAACGCCCAACAACATCTGGATTTTCTAAAAATTCAGGGTATTAAGCTTATCAATGAGGTTCCTAAAGAAGGTGCGCACGGAAATTTAGTTGCTTTTCTGCATCCTAAGTCAACCAATCGTGTATTGATAGAGTTATGCCAGCCGCCTTCTAAGTCAACTAGAGAGGAAGTTGAAAATATCAATGAGCACAGTTTATGAGAAGATCAATGATTTATGGGACCGGAAAAATAAAATTGAGCTTGGAGGCGGAGACGATCGGATTGATACCCAGCATGATCGCGGGAAATTAACTGCTAGAGAGCGCATTGATTTATTACTGGATGAGGGTTCTTTTGTGGAGCTAAATACATTTATTCAGCATCGTGCAACGAATTTCGGCATGGATAAATTAGAAGCTCCAGGAGAGGGTGTTGTCACTGGTTACGGGAATATTCATGGACGTCTTGTCTATGTATTTGCCCAGGACTTTACTGTTTTTGGCGGAGCATTAGGAGAAATGCATGCTGTGAAAATTTGCAAAATCATGGATTTAGCAGCAAAAAATGGTGCCCCTATAATTGGGTTAAACGATTCAGGGGGAGCCCGGATTCAAGAGGGGGTTGTATCTTTAGACGGCTATGGCCAAATTTTTTACCGGAATGCTATTTATTCAGGGGTAGTTCCGCAAATATCCGTCATTATGGGTCCTTGTGCAGGCGGTGCGGTGTATTCTCCAGCTATCACCGATTTTGTGTTTATGGTTGAGAACACCAGTCAGATGTTTATTACCGGTCCAAAGGTCATTGAAACCGTAA
Source organism: Neobacillus cucumis (assembly GCF_016107705.1). Next base: position 144,998 of record NZ_JAEHGC010000001.1, on the reverse strand, counting down.
CCGGAGAAAAAATCTCTGCTGAAAATCTTGGAGGAGCGAAAGTTCATTCCTCCATAAGTGGGTGCTCACATTTCACTGCAGATTCAGAACAAGAGGTTTTGGAAGAGGTACGCAAACTGATCTGCTTTTTACCCCAAAATAATAACGAAACTCCACATGTTGTACTAAACGGTGAAGAAAGTGATTGGAGAGAAGAATTGCTTGATTTGGTGCCAATCAGTGGGACAAAGGTGTATGACGTTCGTAGGGTATTGGAACAAGTCCTAGATGACGGTGATTTCGTGGAAGTCCATGCTAACTTTGCGAAGAATATCGTGGTAGGGTTTGGACGAATTGCCGGGAATAGTGTCGGGATTGTGGCCAATCAGCCTAAGGTAATGGCAGGAGGGCTAGACATCAATTCCTCCGATAAACTATCAAGATTCATTAGATTTTGTGATTCCTTTAATATTCCGATCATTACGTTTGAAGATGTGACAGGCTTTTTTCCTGGTGTTAATCAGGAGCACGGCGGCATTATTCGTCATGGAGCAAAGATTCTTTATGCCTATTCAGAAGCAACCGTTCCAAAAATTACAGTGATTCTAAGGAAGGCTTTTGGCGGGGCGTATGTCGCCATGAATTCAAAAGCAATAGGTGCGGATATTGTATATGCTTGGCCTAATGCAGAAATTGCCGTTATGGGTCCAGAAGGTGCCGCGAATATCATCTTTGCCAAAGAAATTAATGAGAGCAATGACCCTGCCATCACCCGGGCTGAAAAAATTGCCGAGTACCGCGAAAAATTTGCGAATCCATATGTTGCGGCGTCACATGGGATGGTTGATGATGTAATCGATCCCCGAGAAACAAGGAAAGTGCTGAGACAGTCATTGGAGATGCTGCGAAACAAAAAAGAGGAAAGACCCAAGAAAAAGCATGGAAATATTCCGTTATAAAGTTTGAGTTTTTTAATAGGTTACGGAAATTGGCAAACTAAAATTTTAATAGAAAATGAGGGATACAAAATGCAAAATGTATACTTGGTAGAGGCACTTAGAACACCGATTGGAAGTTTTGGCGGTTCAATGAAAGAGGTTAGTGCAGTAAAACTGGCAACTGATGTCGTGGGGGAGGTTTGGAAACGTTCCGGTCTTGCAGGGGAATGCATTGATGAGGTAGTACTGGGTAATGTATTAAAAGCAGGACTCAAAGGGAATCCAGCCAGACAGGCTGCGATTCATTCCGGACTGCCTGTATCAGTACCTGCCATTACCATTGATAAACAATGTGCATCGGGATTGCGCGCGATTACATTAGCCTATCACCAGATTCTAGCTGGAGATTCCAATGTTGTGATAGCGGGGGGAACAGAAAGCATGAGTAATGTCCCACATTTGCTGCTAAATGCCAGATGGGGAAATAAAATGGGAGATTTAAAGACAGTGGATGCCATGTTTCATGATGGACTTCATTGTGCGATTGAAGGTTATCATATGGGGATTACTGCTGAGAACTTGGTTGATCAGTATCAAATTTCACGGGAAGAACAAGATGTTTTTGCTCTGGAGAGTCAAATTAAAGCCTTTAAAGCTCAAGAACAAGGTAAATTCAACAATGAAATTATCCCTATCTCGATTAAAAACAAGAAAGGTACCACTTTCTTTACAGAGGATGAAAACATCAAAAATACTAATCTAGAAAAATTACAAAATCTGAGACCAGCATTTAAGGAAAATGGAACGGTAACAGCTGGAAATGCTTCTGGGTTAAATGATGGGGCTGCGGCTGTGATCGTGGCTTCCGAACAAGCAGTAAAGGAATACGGCTTAAAGCCGCTTGCCAGAATTCGTTCGGTCGCAAGTGCTGCTGTGCCTCCTTCTATTATGGGGATTGGTCCAGTGCCGGCAACACAGAAAGCCTTAGACCGAGCAAACCTTTCTATCCAGGATATTGAACTGGCTGAATTAAATGAAGCATTTGCGGCCCAAGTGCTAGCGGTAAATAAAGAATTAGGTTTACCAGAGGAAATTATTAATGTGAATGGAGGGGGGATTGCATTGGGCCACCCTATCGGATGTTCCGGTGCCCGGATTGTCGTTACCTTAGTTCATGAATTAAGACGGCAAAAGAAACAAATTGGATTGGCGTCCCTTTGTGTTGGGGGCGGGCAAGGCGTATCGATCATTGTTGAAGCGGTATAAATTTTTAAACCTTTTGGCTCCGAATCGTTTTCGGAGCCTATGGTTATTTATTCATTTAAGTTAGAACGAATAGTAAATTGATGTTACTTGGGAATCACAAACTTTTATTCAGAAGAAACCAATTCAAACAAATAAAGCTGGAAAATTCCAGCTTTATTTGTTTAACGCTTTCTCATTAATTGATGGAAAAAGTAACGTAATGCCTGTCCCTTTTCCCTGTTCACTAGTTACTCTAATTTTTCCTTTCATCGTCTCAACAATTCGGTAAACAACCATCATACCAAGACCTGTCCCTTTGCCATCTTTCAACGAAAAGTACGGCTCTCCGAGCCGATTTTTCTGTTCTTCGGTCATTCCGATACCTTCATCTTTAATGGTGATATGAATGGTGGAATCTTTTTGAAAACAAGTAATCGTCAGCTCACCGCCGTTTGGCATTGCTTCAATACCGTTTTTTAGGATGTTAATCAATACCTGCTGGAACAGTCCGCGATTTCCCTTAATGCTGCAAGAATTGATTTCCCTTTTTAATTGCACTCCGTTCATGCTGGCGAGCGGCTCAATAAGTTGCAAAGATTTTTCGATTTCTTCTTTTATCTCCATTTCCTCCATATTTTCAGGTGCAGGCTTGGCAAACGTCAAATAATCTCGGATGATACTATCCGCCCTGTCTAACTCTTGCAGAGCGATACTGATGTATTCCTTTTGCCGTTGTTCGGCATCTTTCATCTCGCCAAGAAGCTGCATAAATCCTCTTGCCGTCGTGAGGGGATTCCTCACTTCGTGGGAGATGCTGGCTGCCAAGTGGCTGACTACTTCCATTTTTTCCATTTTCACAATCCTGCTCAATAAAGCATGCTGCTGCCGTACGGTTTCAAGAATATAGCCAAAGACATAAATTCCCCCTGTTTGGCTGAATATATAAGCGAGACAGAAAAGAGCGGAGTAGGAAATATGGTAAAAATAATACACGCACGCCAACCACCAAACGCTGATAAACAGCATAGTCACGGCAAGAAAGTGTAGTCTCTCTTTCATCGAATAGGATTGAAAGCGTTTGCGAAACAGAATAAACAGGAGACAAAATAGAAGTACTGTTGAAATGGTGAGCCATAAATAATCGTTTCCCTCAATAAACCGGAGGGCAAGGAACAGGAATAGGAAAAAAACCCAAATTTTGAGAAACCTCATTGCATAGAAACATCCGAAAGCCAGGGGGATCAAACTCAGGTTAAAGATAAATCCGTCTCCCAATTCGATTGGAAATAGGATGTTCGCGGCAATCATTACACTAATCATCATAAAGACCGCTCTTTCGATTTGAAGCTGCTCAAGATTCCTTTTATATAAGGTGTATTGTAGAAATAGGATATTGAACAATATAGCGAGTATATTAATCAAAACATGTGTAGTGTTTTCCATTATAGATGACTCTCTCTTTCTACAATTATATAGGTGTTATCAAGGCTGTGTTTTCTACAAGAGGGTGGCATAAGTACAGTAAACATAATAGTAGATTCCTAATGCTATCATTTCACATTAATTATAAATGAATATAAATCTATTGAAAATTTAATAAAACTAATCAGATTGTTAGTAAAACTAATAAGTAGAGTCTTTATTTAATACGTAAAATTCCCATGCTTTTGACAATGGCAATATACATAGTTTTACATACTTTGGATAAAACTAACAGAAATACAACATCATGGTGGTGCACATGCAAAACTTAACAAAAATCCTGATTCCAAGGCAACTTTTCCTGTTGCTCGTTCTTTCTACGGGTTTGATGAACCATGTTATTCTGATTCCAAACCTACTAACTGTCGCCGGTCGGGACAGCTGGCTGAGCGTGATTGCCGCCTATCTCATCGCCCTCTTGTCTTTGCCGATCATTTATTTTATCCTGAAGAACTCCCCGGATGGTGGTTTCTTTCCGGCGGTCAGGCACCGGTTTGGAGCCTTTTTTTCTGTGCTCCTTTCGGTTCCCGTCATACTTTTTCTGCTCATCAGCACGTATATCACGTTCCGGGATTTTATGGTATGGCTGAAATCCTATTTTTTAGCGGACTATTCAGAATTCATGATTAAAATCCTGTTGTTGGTACTATGCTTCATCATCACGCTAGCCGGGATTAAGGCCATGGCGATTACCAGCGGATTTTTGGTTCCTTTCGTGGTTTTGTTTGGCATATTCATTGCCTTCAGCAACACGAGCATGAAAGAGCCAGGTTATTTGTTTCCCGTTTTAGCGGAAGGGTTCAGCCCCTTTTGGAAGGGAGTCGTCTTATCACTTTCAGGCCTGCTTGAGATGTACCTGGTGATTTTGCTGCAACCATTTTCACAAGCGTCCATCAAGTTCAGGCAGCTGTTCATTCTGGTTACGTTCCTAACTATTTTGATTCTTGGACCTCTTACGGCCGCCATTATGGAGTTTGGGCCGCAGGAAGCGATCCAGCTCCGTTATCCTGCCTATGAGGAGTGGCGGATTTTAAGCATCGGAGAGTACATAACGCATCTGGATTTTTTGGCGCTTTATCAGTGGATGTGCGGAGGACTGACACGGATCAGTTTGTTCATGTATCTCATTGGGACGCTTCTCACCGGGAAAACTCGTCATTACCGTCTTCATCCTGTTCTTGTCGGTGTTCTTTATCTCATTTTGTTCGTCCTGATGATGATTCCATGGGAGACCTATAATTTTAACAAGGCTGTCCTTCTTTACGTCCTGCCATCATGCATGGTGTTTTTCCTTACTTACACGCTGGTTTCGGCACTGCTTCTGTTCATCCTAAAGAGAAAGGAGGGTCAACATGAGAAGAAAAACGGAGCTGAACCCGCTTCCTGACAGAAACTTAGAGGAAAAGGCAAAAGACTTGAAGAAGCTGTTCAAAGGAAGCCAGGACCTTTTGTCAATTCCTCACAAGACGCGGGATGAATCCTATGAAATCCTCTATTTTAACAGTTTAGTCGACCAAAAATATCTTGATCAGTACATTTTACCGAAATTCATTGCCTTCGAAGGGCAAGTACCCGACCAGGCGCTTCCGCTTCTCTTTCAGGCAAAGAACGTATCAGATAATACTGTCGAGGAAATATCCCGGCTGCTTCTTGCAGGAAACGTCTTGTTTCTATTGGAACATTCCTTCTTCGCCATTCACGCTGGGTCTCTGCCGAAACGGACACCGGAAGAGTCCGCCATTGAGACATCGATCAGAGGGCCGAAGGACGGATTCGTGGAAGACATCCGGACCAACATCTCCCTGATCCGCCGTAGGCTTAATACCCCTTCCTTATGCCTAGAGGAATACAGTATTGGCAAAAGAAGCAACACAAAAGTGGTCCTCATGTATATGGAGGACCTGATTGACCGGAGGGTACTTGACGAAATCCACATGCGCCTGGAGAAAACCAATCTCGATATATTGACGAGCATCTATGCACTTGAGTCATATGTACGGGACAGGCCTTATTCCATCTTTCCAAGCATGGACTATTCCGGGAGACCGGATTTTATCGTTCAGGCGCTGAATCAAGGGCGCTTTGCCCTCATTGTGGACGGGAACCCTACCGTTTCTTATGCTCCAGTCTCTATGTTGGTGATGGTCAAGTCTCCGGAGGACTCGTATATAAGCTATGCCTATGTGTCTTTGGAACGGATGCTTCGGCTGGCAGGCCTGCTCATATCTGCTTTCTTGCCCGGGTTGTGGGTTTCATTTTCTTCCTTCAATATCGAACAGATTCCTTACTTCCTGTTGGCGACCATTTCCATCTCGCGGTTTGGAATTCCCTTATCCACGCCAATTGAGATGGCCATTATCCTGCTCTTGTTTGAAATGTTCAATGAAGCAGGCGTCCGACTTCCAAGGGCCATCGGTCAAACTGTCGCAGTATTAGGTGGACTTATTGTGGGGGATGCCGCAATCCGGGCGGGCTTAACGTCCCCCACCATGCTGGTCGTGGCAGCGATCACATTCGTGGCGAATTTTACATTGGTGAGTCAATATTTATCGACTGCCATTACCATTTTGCGTTTTATCATTCTTCTTTTTGGCACGTTATTCGGATTATTCGGGGTCCTTGCCGGCATAATCTTGACCATACTTTATCTTTCAACTATCACTTCCTTCGGGGAACCGCTCCTCGGGTCGCTCGCCCCGTTTAAGATAAGTGAAGCGTTCCGGTCGTTCATGATGGCACCACGCCAATGGTATAATTCCAGAACAGACGCAACTAGTCCGGAAGACACTACTAGGCAGGAGGACCGGTCATGAGGGAGAAATGGATGGTTGCCATTTTGTCTGCTTGCCTGCTGTTATCCGGATGCACCGGTTTAAAGGATATCCAGGATTTGAACTATATTGTAGCGATCGGGATGGATTATGACGAGAAGAAAGGGGAATATATCACCTATCTGCAGTCGCTGAATTTTGCGGAGGTAGCCAAGCAGGAAGGCGGGAGACCAACCGGGCCCATCCCGGCTTTTGTTGCCAAAGCCAAGGGGAAAACGTTGAATCTGGCCGTCAGCCATCTCTATAAAAAGTCAGAGCCGCCTTTGTTTTTCGGGCACGTAATCACCTTCGTCATAAGTAATCATCTTGTGGACCACAAATTTCGGGAAGTCGTGGAGGAAATCGAACGTAATAAGTCCCTCCGTCACACAATGCGGATCGTGATAGCAGAAGATCCCATCCAGGATGTGTTCCAGGCCAAAGCCTTATTTGACTATCCTGCCCCCTATACAGTTATGTTTCGAAAAGGAGGGAACAGGGCCTATCTGGACTCTCTGAAACCGATGCTGGCACTACAATTTTTAAGGGAATATTTTGAACCTATGGGAGTGGCGAAAATCCCCATGGTCAAGATCGATCACAACACCTGGAAAGCAGAAAAGAAGTATCCCGTTCTTTTTTTCAATGGATGGGCCGTCTTTCAAAACCGGAAGCATATAGCTAACCTCCCCTTTAAAGACTCCCTCTACATGGAGTGGCTTACGGAAAAGAAGATTTCCGTTGAAGAGGAGGTAAACGAACACGAAAAGCTTTTGGCAGCTGTTAAGCTCGACTCTCCCAAAATGAAAGTGAAATATATGAAAGGGACGGCTTCCCCTGTGTTCTCCGTCGAACTTTCGGTGAAAGGAGATTTGCTTGAAAAAATCGAGGATGTTTCTATCACGAAATTAAATCGGATCATTGCAGCGGATACGAAAAAGAAAGTCGCTGCCCTATATAAGAAAGGAATCCAACAGCAGGCCGACCTATTGAACGTGGGAAAAAAGTGGTACCGCCGCCATCCAAAATCCTTTCATGAATTAGAAAAATCTGGTACGTTCTACCTGGATGAGAGTTCCTTGAAGAGCATCAAGGTTAAGGCGGAAATTTCTCATTTTAACACCTATAAATATTACAAGAGGGAGGAGTAGGTAGTAGGTTGATTTTGAACTATAAATGTAAAAGGAGTCCCAAAACTTTGTTATTGGGACTTTCAAGCTGCACAATTCCTATAATAAAGACCCAGGTTTCGTCCAGTCACTTTCAACTGTAAGAAATTCAGAAAAAGATTGAAGGAAAATTTTTAATGCTAAAAACCTTGTGGAACTTCCACAAGGTTTCTTTAAAAATGCATGCCAAATATCTTTTAGAACATGACTCCGGAATCTAAAATCTGAAGTTTGACTTCAGGACGAATCTTTAATCTTGGATATTCTTTTCGCCAGTTCATCTTACTCCATTCTTCATGATGATAAGCATGAAGTTCACGCGCGAGTCCTAGATAGTCGCAATTCGCCTTTTGTAAAGTCTGGATTGTTTGAAGCGCTTGATCATTTATTTCATTTGTCAGCTTCTTCTCTATTTATTCAACTTTGTTTGTGTCAGTGGATTATTATTGGTGTTTGCCTCCAGTATTTGCGCTTGTATTTTTACAGGCAGCATGATTTCAGTAACCTTATTATCCTTGACGGTGACTACAATTTTTTTGTGGGCCTTTTTTACCAATACATCGTAAGAGGCTCCGTCGATATCAACAATAAGATGGATGCCCAGCCCAGCAACTCCCTTCATTAGCAAAACTATTTTTGTCAGAGTTGGGGACAAATCTACTCCTGAGTAGCTACCATTCCGAAATAAAGCCGATGCATTCAACTGAATATTATCACCTTTGGACTGAATTAATGGCAATGCAACATCAAAGTTACTCTCGTAAGCAACTCAACAAAATTGGCTGTAGACCGAATCAATAAGCAAATGCAAGAAATGAACAATTAGAGCCCTTATTTAAATTGATTTTAAAATGTGTTTCTTTACAAATAAACAAATGACCAAGATACCTGGAATGATAAATTGTAATGGGATGTGGAGATAAAGCGGAACAATTTTCAATCCAATGAACAAGTGTTGAATAATGTTTTTCGACAATGTAAAAGTGAATAAAAAGGTTAGGACCGCTGTTACCATGATTCGCCGATTTGGCTTTGTCTTTGGAAATATGTTCGCAAGAATCATAAGCGCGCCGTACATAAATATTGAGATTTTAACAAATCCACCGATAAGGTTGAGGATGACCGCAAAAATCTCCATGTGTGGCAGAAATTCTAAGACGCTAGTCAGTTCCAAAGCCTTCACAAAAGGAAATACATACATGTTGACTGTTTCAGAATTTAACAAGCCCAGTATCATTTCTCCGGCTAGAAGTAAGAGCATTCCGGTTGTACACACAGAAATCCAACCGTATTTTCGTAAAGACTTTTTATTGTTAGCATATGGAAATAGCATCGTAAATACGATGAGCTCGCCATACGGGAAAGTTAATCCGGTTGGAAAAACGGAAGAGAAAATATTCTTCCAGCTCGTCCGGAATACGGGAGTTAAATGGCTAAATTCAAAATAAGGAGATAGGTATCCAAAAGCCATAAGAATAAAAATGAAAAAGCCTGAAAAAGCGCATAAAATCACTGAACTTCTGGCTGTAGCTTCGATGCCAAGATAACAACTATACGAAACCACGAGTAGAAGTGTGATAGATATAATCATAAAGGGGATGTTGTGAAAAAGCACTTGAGAGACGAAAAAGGAGAAATCCTTTAACACTCTTCCTGCAATGTATATAAAGTATAGACAATATATAAATCCTAGTAGTTTGGAAATCCATCTTCCAAACCCAAGTTCCATAAGTTGGATTAAATTTCCCCATTTTCCGATTGAGTGAAGCATCAGATAAAAATAAAAAATCCCTATACCAAAGCCTAACGACAACAAAATTGTAATCCAAACATCTTGTTTCGTTTCGAAGTTCCATCCTACGACAATAGTACTTCCAAGCAAAAAGTTGATCATTAAGGAAAATATTTCAATTGTCGCTAATCTTACCATCATCCCATCGATTCCCTTCCATGTACAGAGTCCGTATTATTGCGATGAAATTTCTCCTGTTTCTAAAATATCAATCCTAACTTTTGTATGAATCGGTATGGTTGAATAGACGGAATCCCAATTATTTTTTAACCGGTTCCACCGCTCTGGTTGTTTTCGATACATAGTTTCTGCAAATCCATTGATATCGGTTTTTTTATTTTGCGTTTTCTCTATCAGCCGATTAATCTGATTTTGAAGTGCTTGTTCTGCATCATGTTCTAATCGGTCAATGTTTTGGACAGTCGAAGTGTCCATATTGCACGACACATCCTCTAGTTTACCTTTAATTTGAACCTGAAGAAGAAAGGATGGAATTCCCTTTCCACTTTGTAATTGAATATCATGTTTGCTTTGAACATCCTTCCATGTTACATATCCCGACTGTTTACTGCACTTTGTTACCAATGCAGTATCGTGTATATTTGTGCGAGTTAACGCATACAGACTACTTTCCGATGAAGAAAGCCAGTAAGATAATCTTTGATTCTTAAAAACGGCGAATCCATCCATTTCCAATATCGTATCTGGCGTCGCCTTTTCGATATTACTTTTCGAAATTCCCTTTGAGAATGGACCTTTCAGGGTGATATAAGGGATGGTCAGTTCCGTCCTATTCTGCTTTAATACCCCCACTATTTTGTCAGCCGTTATATTCGAGAGTTCACCCCAGGAATCTTGTTTTAAATCCAGCATTTCATCAAATCTGCTTCCAGAAATTTTTTGAACCGGCGTAACGATTTGAAGAAGTTTATCTGGATTAACTCCCTTCGATATGACCAACCTTATATTGGAAGGAAAACTGGATTCCCGCAAAAAGTACTGGGTAAGGGTAGAAATTCCTTCTGATTTTACTAAAGATTCTCCTATAACAGCCACTTTCATACTATCCAGGAAAATGGCCCGTGGCATTCTATTTTGAATACGGTTGATCGCTTCAGAAATGGTTCGCCCCTCCACACTGTACGTATATGCACCTTGTTCCGCTGCTCCTTCTTTGCTATTGGATGCTGGATTATAAATTTGTAAGCTTGTAACGTATCCACTCCTACTTTTATCAATCCCGATCGCGGAAATAATGTAAATTTTATTCAACGTGCTGTCTTGAGCAAATTTGCCGATGATATTAGCGATTACCAATCCTATTACCAGAAAGAGGGTAATATTTGATTTCGTATGTTTACGCTTCATCTGTCTCTTCCACCGTTTCTTCCTTCATGTAATGGGACTCATCATTTGTCATTTCTTCCTGTGACAATTGAATGGCGCTGTCTTTTAAATCATGAGCAACAAGTGGAGCAAAAGGAGATAAATAGGGGACTCCGAAGCTCCGTAATGAAGTTAGATGAAGCAGTAAAACAAGCGACATTAACGCAATTCCGTAAAAGCCGAGAGCTGCGCCCGCACTAATAAAAACAAGAGTGAGCGTTGCTGCCGGTGTTCTCATCGAGAATATTGGGACAACACTGACTAAAATATACGTAATACAAACGACAACTAAGCTGGCTGGTTCGACTAATTGTGATTCAATAGCAGACTGACCCAATACAATTCCCGCGAAAATGGACACCGTAATGGCAATATTTTGCTGCAGGCGCGAGGAACTTTCGTTTATGGCTATGGTCACAATAATCAAAGCAGATACTTGTAATGCGGATGGAAATGGTACCAATTCTCGTTGTGAAACAAATCCCAATAACAGTTTGACAGGCAGCAAATTTGCATGGTAAGTCACAAACGCTACATACACTCCCGGAATATACAAGGCTATAAAATATAAACAACAGCGAAGAAGGCGCGTATTTAAAAGACCAGTTTTCCCTATATAATAATCTTCGGGCGTTTGGAAAAATTGAACGAGAACTGCAGGAGCGATCAGTACATAAGGTGAGCCGTCAACAAAAATCGCGATTTTTCCTTCCAACATTTCACCCGCTACCACATCGGGTCTATCTGTGTTGAGCATAAGCGGAAAAAAAGATTTGGACTCCTTCGTCAGAACCATCTGAATATAATTTGTTTCCAGAATTGCATCCAACTGCAGGTTTTCAAGGCGTTCATAGATTGTCTTCAGTATTTCCTTATCTACGATGTTATCAATGTACATGACCGATACATCTGTATGGGTGTTAGTTCCATATTGCTTGGTCGTTACTCTGATATTAGGATTTTTAATAATTTTCCTTACAAGAGAGATGTTTGTGCTTCTATTTTCGGAGAAACCCACATCAGGTCCTTTCGCGACCCGTTGTCCTTTTGGGCTTTCTATGTTCCGTGTGTTCCATTTAGTTGTATCGGTAGAGAGAAAAGCATTTATTCCTTCAACTATGATAAGGGTTTTGCCTGCCAGCAACTCATTTGAAGCATGTGTCATATCTTCCACGCGTGTAATAGTTTTCGATTGAATGACAGATGATTCCATAAATGTAAGCAGTTCTTCGTCGGTTTTAAAATGAGGTAGGTTATATGTTAATAAAGGTTCTAGTACGTATCGCTGAACTGAATTGGTATCTACAATCTCATCGATGAATAGAATTGCTGCTTTCTTATTTATACTGGTCAAGGTAATTTCTCTTACTTGAAAATCAGAACTCTTTCCCAAAAGGGCAGTTAAGGTTTGGATATTGTAATGCAGAACATTTGACACCTCGTTGTTAAATTTCATTTTTACCACCGGATTTTAGTTTAATTGTTACCTTATTTTTCCTCAGGAGGTAAATTAATATGCTTCAATAAAACTTTTATTTAACTGGGTGTTTTATCACAATAAGGAATAAAGATAATAAGCCTGATAACATGAATGTAGGCTTTTTTTCATACTATGTTCTTGGGGTGATAAAATGCCAAGAGTAAATTATCGAAGTTATGAAGTAGATGAAATGGCAAGGATGATGAGAGCAGAAGCCGAGGGTGAAGGAAAACAAGGAATGTTGTATGTTGGAAATGTAATTGTGAATCGGTGTGTAGCAACCTGTTTAGACTTCGAAGATGTAAAAACTATTCATGATGTAATCTTTCAAGTACAAGGAGGAAATTATTCTTTTGAAGCAGTTCAAAAAGGGAATGTTTTTTATCAAAGATCAAGAACTGCTGAAAGAAGATTAGCAAAACAAAATTTGGATTATTGGAGAGATCACCCAGCGAAATATGCCCTTTGGTATTTTAATCCACATGCTCCATGCCCTCCAACATGGTACGGTCAACCTCAATCCGGTCAATTTAAGCAACATTGTTTTTATGAACCAAAAGCTGGAACATGTGATAGTGTTTATAGCGGTTAATCTTGCTCTAATACAGCATAAAAAAAATCCGGCCTAATCTTGGCCGGATGTCAAAGGGGGGAAGTGATTGTCCTACAAAAAATATCTTACAAAACAAAAATGAATAAATTATGAATAAAAGATTACTAGTCTATTAATTTTATAAAAAAATCCAGTCATGTCTCACTGACTGGATTTTTCGCATGCTATGAAACTTTTTTAAATGACTTTGTTGGTGTATTTTTACCAACATTTCTTAAGCCAATGAAAAATCTAGTTGTAAAAATAATTGCAGCAATTATGATAAAGACTCCGCACAGTGCACCTACTTGGTCAGAGCCGGTCCATTGCGGCAGATGTTCAGCCCATCTTCTTGGTGCACTAATTTTTCCAGCATAGAGGAATGAGCCGGTTAAACCGGAAAAGAAAACGAAATAAGTGAAAATTGCGTACTTATCAATACCTTTTTGTTTCTGGGTTCCTTCCATTTTATTGAAGTAGTACATGAAACCGAAAATCATTGCGACAACTCCCATTCCCATATAAGTATGAAAGTGGCCGGGAACCCATTTTGTATTATGCATTACATGGTTAACAACGATTGTTGCGTCAATAATCGCTGGAACGGCACCTGCAACCCAGCCAAACATAGAAAGGAAAAACATACTTGAAGCAAAATCCCATTTCATGCCTGAGCGGAAAACAATCATTAAAGCACCATATGCAGTTACAACCATAACTGGAAGACCGTTAGCATAGGAGAAAATTTGCCCGATAATTAACATCCATTCTGGAACGGCAAAGTCCATTAATAAATGGTGAGTATAAATCATTAAAGTAAACAAGGTCGAAAAGTTCCAAGCGATTAAAAATACTTTATTTGATTTCCAAGGGCGCCCTGTATACTCAGAAAGAACTTCGTAAACAGCAATAACCGCCATATAAATTGTACAGTTAGCAAAAATATGACCAAAAGCATAGGTTAAGTGTTTCGCCAGCATTGGGTCGAAAGCAAAATTCGGATTAAGAATGTTTAAAATCGATTCTACTAATGCAGTTGCACCAGCTAGAATTCCGACAGAGTTAGCGATAATCACCATGGTTGTAGCAACGACTGCAGCTGGTGGACCATAGCCCTTTTTACCTCGGAAAATATAGTCCCACCCTAGTGATTTACCTAGACCTCCGTATTCTTTAATAAGTCTTGCTGCTAAATAAAAATACATCACTAGATAACCAACGCCTAGTAATAATAGGCCAAACAAGAATAATAGTGCACCTGTTAAACCGTTCAGTTTAGCTGAAAAAGATGGCAACGGGTAAAGAAAGGTCCATCCATCAGAAAAATTAAATCCAAAAATCGCTACAAGAATCATGACTACTCCGATAAGCGAAAAAATCAAATTAGCAAAAAGAATCTTCGGATTTAAATGGATATACTTTGATAGGAAGTACCAAAGGATAGCGCTTCCACCTAAAGACGCAATCCCAACCATTCCAGTTCCATGAATCGTCATCACCTTATAAAAGGTTTGGGCGGAAATTTTAATAACATTCCCTTGATTTAACAGCATCATAACACCGAAAATCATCATTAGAACAAGAACAACCGAGGTAACCATGAGGTAAATAGAAACACCCTTTTTGATGGCATTCCGTGCATTAGTTTCCATTGCTGCTTCCTCCTTTAGGCTCCACAACGATGTCCTTCATCATTAAATGATGTCCGGTGCTGCAATATTCTAAGCATAGGATTTTATAGGTTCCAGGTTTTTTAAAGGTAACCTGAAGCATGTTTGTATATCCAGGCATTGCCTGTGTTTGGCCTATAAGATGAAGATTTTCATCATACAACCCGAACCCATGTGTAACATCTTTACTTGTCACATGAAATATGACCGGCTCCCCAACCGTAAAATGATCGTCACTTAATTCCCATGAAAACTGCATTCCCGTAACTTTAACTACTTTCCCCATTTCTTTTGCCTGCGCATGTTGAGCATGATAAGGCAGTCTGCTTAGCGATATGGCAGATGCAAATCCTAAAATGGCGATTAAACCTAGAAAATAAAATTTACGAATTTTGTAGCCTTTCTCTTGGATTGGCCCATAATCTTTGAGTTTTCTCGATTCCCCATACACGAAGGAAAATGCCAGTGCAATTAGGAAAACGAAAAAGAGTGTAGCGTACCATGCAATCGATTGGTACATAATAACCCCTCCCATTAATTTTTCATCAAGCAAGGAGTCCCCCAACTTCTTACTTGATTTCCCATTATCATTTTAATGAACAAATTGTGAAATAAAAGTGAAATAAATCATACCTTACTAGTGCATTATTATAAGGGCTAATACTTTAGTACTGATTATCTGTCGGGATAAAGAAAAACAATTATTTTAGAAAAAACACCCCCATAACAATCCAAGAAGTTTCGAAACGTTTAGCAAGATAAAAATTTCCTAATTAAATTAAAACTTGGAGGTTAGATAATGGGAATCATTTTGATTGATATTGACAAATTACTAGAATCTACATCAGATCTAACATCTGAAAAGAACAGTTATAAGATAAAGCCAATAGAAATTGATCAATTACTAGAAAAAACAAGAGAATGGTAGAATCTTTGGTTCTGAAATTTACCCATTAATATACATTTCTGTAAAAACCTTCTTTATTAAAAGAAGGTTTTTTGGTTTTAAAAAAGAGAATAATGACGGTTTTCTAAAATATTTTTCAATTCAAAGTAATTTTGGTGGAAATTGCCGCTTTAAAGCAGAAAAATATTTTTCAATTTTCTATTGATTTTAACTCAAAGAAATACTAGAATAATTTTTAATATAAGAATTTTTTGAATATTGGTTTTAGAGAAATTTAAGGGGGATTTTTACTTATGAAGAAGTCAGTTCGATCGCTATCCTTTGTGTTAGCGGGAATGCTGATGCTTGCAGGCTGCGGCAGCAAGGATTCAGCTGGAAGTGGAAAAAAAGAAGAGGGTCAAAAGGAATATACAATTGGTATTACCCAATTTGCCGTACACCCATCATTAGATGCAGCAACTGAAGGTTTTAAAAAGGCACTTGCTGATAGAGGTCTAAAGGTTAAGTACGATGACCAAAATGCGCAGGCGGATATGAATAATACCCAGACAATTGCACAGAATTTTGTCGGCAACAAGGTAGATTTGATTTTTGCTAATGCAACTCCAAGTGCAACAGCAGCATTAAATGCAACAAAGGATATTCCGATTGTTTTTACATCTGTTACCGATCCAGTTGGGGCTAAATTGGTAAAATCCTTCGATCAACCAGGACCAAACATCACCGGTACGACGGATAACCACCCAGATGCTACGAAAAAAACAATCAGCTTTATTACAGATGAAGTGAAAGCAAAGAAAATCGGTGTTATCTATAATTCCGGTGAGCAAAATTCAGAAGTCCAGGTAAAAGCAGTAAAAGATTTGGTAGAGTCAAAAGGTGCTAAGTTAGTAGAAGTTTCTGTTTCTACCTCTGCAGAAGTAAAACAAGCTGCTGAATCATTAGTTGGACGTGTCGATGCAATCTATGTTCCAACAGATAATACCGTTGTATCCGCACTTGAGTCGGTTATTTCAGTTGCAAACAGCAAGAAAATACCGTTATTCGTTGGTGAACTTGATTCAATGAAGCGCGGAGCTGTGGCGGCAAGCGGATTTAACTACTACGACATTGGCTATCAATCAGGTGAAATGGCTGCTGACATTTTAACCGGTAAGAAAAAGCCTTCTGAAATTCCTGTTGAGCTTCCTAAATCTTTGAAACTTGTAATCAATAAAAAAGCGGCAGAAGCTCAGGGATTAACTGTAAAAGATGAATGGAGTAAGCTTGGAGAGTTTTACGAAGGAAAATAATTATTTTCAAAATTGTACCATTGGAGGAGGCCTTATTAGGTCTTCTCCCAAAATTTTTTACATATAGGTTTCTATACCTATTCTTTTAGGACTTAGATAAAGAAAGGATGAACTCAATGTTTACAGCCATATTTGGATCATTCGAAGCAGGTATCATCTATGCGATTATGGCACTGGGCGTCTATCTTTCCTTTCGAATTCTGGATTTCCCAGATTTAACGGTGGATGGGAGTTTTGTTACAGGGGCAGCGATTTCAGCGGTAATGATTGCAGGTGGAGCCAATCCGTTTTTTGCTACAATCATGGCCTTATTCGCGGGTTTTATTGCAGGTTGTTTAACCGGATTGATCCATACTGTTGGGAAGATAAATAATTTACTATCAGGAATTTTAATGATGATTGCTCTTTATTCCATTAACTTGCGAATCATGGGCAGATCAAACATACCATTATTAAATTCGGACACATCATTCACAAAAATAAGCAGTCTGTTTGAAAAAACAGGAATCGATTCCTTTTTCAACAATTTATTATCACTTGTCGGTTTAGGAGACAGCCTTCCTTCTACATGGGGAATTCTGATTTCTATGATCATCATTACCTTCATCATTAAAGGGTTTACTGATTGGTTTTTACAAACGGAAATTGGTCTTGCAATCAGGGCGACAGGAAATAATAAGCGAATGATTCGCAGTCTTTCAGCCAATACGAACCTTCTTGTTGTTCTTGGTTTGGGGATTTCTAACGCATTAGTGGCTTTTTCCGGGGCATTAATTGCACAGCAGGGCGGATTTGCAGATGTTGGTATGGGAATTGGGATGATTGTCATCGGGCTTGCTTCGGTTATCATTGGTGAAGCACTGTTTGGAACCAAAACCATTGCCAGAACAACACTTGCAGTGATTGGCGGATCCATCGTATATCGTATTGTGGTTACGCTTGCACTACGAATTGAGTTTTTGGATCCGGGAGATATGAAATTGATTACGGCCGTAATTGTGTTGATTGCTTTAATCGCTCCAAAAATTATTGACAGTACCAAAGAGAAAAAGCGAAAAGCACGCAAAAAAGCTGAAAGAATGAACATCTTAAAGGCTTCAGGTGATCAAAGGGGTGAAAGTCATGCTGCAATTAAATCAGATTCATAAGATATTTAACGAAGGGACACCTGATGAAAAAATTGCAATTGACCAAATCAATTTACATTTAAAAAAGGGTGACTTTGTCACGATCATTGGAAGTAATGGTGCCGGTAAGTCAACCTTAATGAATATCATATCTGGTGTAATTACGCCGGATATAGGCGATATTTATATTGCCGATAAAAATGTTACATCCATGACGGAATATAACCGTTCAAAGATGATAGGCCGGGTTTTTCAGGACCCTATGGCAGGCACTGCTCCTAGTATGACCATTGAAGAAAATCTTGCTATGGCCTATTCACGGAATAAAACAAGAACACTTAGAAGTGGAGTTACAAAAAAGCGCCGGGAATATTTTCGTGAGGTGCTTGAAACATTACATTTAGGTTTGGAAAACCGCCTAAGTGCAAAGGTTGGTTTACTATCCGGCGGGGAGCGGCAGGCGCTATCTCTGTTGATGGCTACATTTACTGAACCATCCATTCTTCTTCTCGATGAACATACTGCTGCTCTCGACCCGTCAAGAGCTGAACTGATTACAAATCTAACAAAGGAAATTGTCGATCGATACAAGCTCACGACCTTAATGGTTACACATAATATGCAGCAGGCGATCGACCTTGGCAACCGTTTAATCATGATGGATAAGGGCCAAATCATCCTTGAAGTAGATGAGGAAAATAAGAAGAATTTAACCATCGAGGGCTTATTACTAGAATTTAAACGCATTCGCGGCGAACAAATGGCAAGTGACAGAGCCATCCTGGCATAATGAAATTCAAGCGAGATTTTGTCGATAAAAAAATATTTTGTTAGTTGGAAGGGGAACAGCCCGCAACAGGCTGTTCCTCTTTTGATTTATAAAGGATTTATCACTATAGGTGTGTTGTTTTCTTTACTGCCTAAAAGCGTTATTGCTTTACACCCTATTCTTGAGAGGACGAAAAACCTTCAGATAAAATAAAATCAGAAAAGTTTAAATTTCCATTTGGAGGTTTTCGTATGAAAGAACAAAGAATGAGAGCTGAACAGCTGGCGGATGACTTCTTTCCAGTACGTGATGTTGACTATATTGAAATTTACACAGGCAATGCTAAGCAAGCCTGTCATTATTTTTGTACGGCATTTGGGTTTAAGCCAGTGGCTTATTCTGGTCTAGAAACGGGAAATCGGGAGTCAGTATCTTACGTCCTTAAGCAGCGAAATATTCGTTTAATCATCACAGGCTCCTATACGGAAGATAGCAGGATTGCCCAATTTGTAAAGAAACACGGTGATGGTGTCAGGGATGTGGCCTTACTGGTAGATGATGTTGAAAAGGCTTACGGTGCTGCAGCCGAAAGAGGGGCGATAGCCATTATTGCACCTTTTGAAATGAAGGATGAAAAGGGAGTTTTAAAAAAGGCCGTTCTTGGTACATATGGGGATACCATCCATACGTTAATAGAACGGAAAAATTATCAAGGCGTATTCATGCCGGGCTTTGCCCCTTATTCAACCGATTTGCCAATCGAGGATGCCGGATTAATAGGTTTCGACCATGTTGTCGGCAATGTGGAACGGATGGAGGAATGGGTGGAATACTATTCGAAGGTCATGGGATTTAAGGAAATGAAGCATTTTACGGATAAAGATATTACGACGGAATATTCTGCTCTCATGTCTAAGGTCATGCACAATGGCGGCCGGATTAAATTCCCGATAAATGAACCTGCAGAAGGAAAACGGAAATCACAAATTCAAGAATATCTGGAATTTTATAATGGCCCTGGTGTTCAGCATTTGGCGATTTTAACAGAAGATATTGTATCGACTGTAACAACATTGAAAAAGCATGGTGTTGAGTTTTTAAAAACCCCGGGATCCTATTATGAAGCATTAGGCGGGCGGATTGGAAAAATTGATGAAGAAAAAGAAAAGCTCCGTGAGCTGAATATTTTAGTCGATCGGGATGATGAAGGATATTTACTGCAAATCTTTACGAAACCGATTGTGGATCGCCCGACTTTGTTTGTGGAAATTATCCAGCGTAAAGGTGCAAGAGGTTTTGGGGAAGGGAATTTCAAGGCTTTATTTGAGTCGATTGAACGTGAGCAGGCTAAACGGGGAAATTTATAATGACTAGATAAAGAGTGTAATATTTTTAATGGGATCACCATATGGTCGGTAAAAAGGGAGGAAGGACTTTCTCCCTTTTTTCAAAGTTTATGTTGATAAGGAAGAGTGGTGGATGCAGTGGAAATCACCCCGGAGACACTTGAATGGAAAGAAGCCTATAAACTATTAGTTGGGTCTATTTTGCCTAGGCCGATCGCATTTGTATCAACCTTGGCGGAGAATGGAACAGCGAATGCGGCGCCGTTTAGTTTTTTTACCGCTATTTGTGCCAGTCCAATGCTGGTCTGTTTCTCCCCAATGCGGAGAGGGAAGGACGGGGCGAAAAAGGATACACTTGTTAATATTGAAAATACACAACAGTTTGTTATTAATATTGTCAGTGAGGGAATAGCATCACAAATGAATGACTGTGCGATTGAATTCTCCCCTGAAATTGATGAAATTAATGAGACAGGTTTAACGAAAGAACCTAGTAAAAAGATCAATGTCCCACGAATAAAGGAATCGCTTGTCCATTTAGAATGTGAGTTGTACCAAGTACTGGATTTTGGTGATCAGCCAGGGGCCGGAAGCCTTGTTATTGGCAAAGTGGTCCATGTACATGTGAACGATGACCTTTATAACAATGGCCGGATTGATTCTGAAAAACTAAAGCCGCTTGGCAGGATGGCGGGAAACACCTTTACGGATCCGTTAGTGCGGACCTTTGAGATGGTAAGAAAAACGGAGGCTGGAAAATGAAATTTGTAACTTTTGAAAAAAGTAATAAAACGGTTCGGGCCGGCCTCTTGTTAAACGAAGAGTATGTTGTTGATCTGATTGAAGCAACAGGCGATGAACTTCCTGCTAACTTACTAGACTTTATCATTTCCCATGAGCAATATATGAAAAAGGCTGCTGAGCTTATTTCGATTTCAGTTGAAGATTCCGCAGTATATCGAATAGCAGATATTCGCTTAAAAGCTCCATTACCCGTACCGAAGAGTTTCCGAGATTTTTATGCATTTGAGGAGCATGTAAAAACGGCAAGAGAAAACAGGGGACATGAAATGATTCCGGAATGGTATGAGATACCTGTATTTTATTTTTCCAATCATTTAGCCATAAAGGGACCAGAAGAGGAAATTATCAAGCCGGAAGAATCAGATTGGCTGGATTATGAGCTAGAAGTTGCTTGTGTCATCGGCAAAGAGGGCAGAAATATTCCTGCCGCTGAAGCAGACAAGTATATTTTCGGCTATTGTATATTAAATGATTGGAGTGCAAGAGATCTTCAGCGTAAGGAAATGAAGGTAGGACTTGGCCCTGCAAAGGGGAAGGATTTTGCCACTTCTATAGGACCGTGGATTGTAACGAAGGATGAATTGGAACCATTGAAGGCGGGAAAAGGCTTTAATCTAGCCATGAAGGCGCGTGTAAATGGGGTTCTTCTATCGGAAGGGAATATGAAAGACATTTACTACTCTTTTGCTGAAATGATTGAACAGGCCTCCAAAGGAGTGACACTATACCCCGGGGAAATCATCGGGTCTGGGACTGTTGGGACAGGGTGTATTCTTGAGCTTGGCCCTAAGGTGCACCGCTGGTTAAAGCCCGGAGATCGTGTAGAGCTTGAGATTGAAAAATTAGGGGTTTTAAAGAATACGATTAAAGAGGGATAGAAATGAGGTGGCCGGATGTTTTATCGTCAGATGGGCAAGATTCCCCATAAACGTCATACAATCCATAAGAAGGAAGATGGCAGCCTTTACCGCGAGCAGGTGATGGGGACACGCGGGTTTTCGGGAACTCAGTCGATTTTATATCATGAATACATGCCTACCGAAGTAGTGAAATCGGAATTAGTTACGAGTTTTTTGCCGGAATATGAAGACCAGGCAAGTTTACGGCACCGTCATTTTTTTACCGGCAACGTATCCAAGCATGGAAATGCGCTAACAGGAAGACAGTACATTTTAGGTAATCAGGATTTGCTGATTGGAACTGCAAATGTGACGGAAGGAATGCCTAGCTTTTATCGAAACGGCGATGGCGATGAAATGCTCTTTATTCACCATGGTTCCGGAAAGCTTGAGACGATGTTTGGAACGATTTCTTACCGGCCGGGGGATTATTTAGTGATCCCAATTGGAACAATTCATCGAGTGATTCCAAATGGAAATGAAACGACTAAAATGCTGTTTGTAGAATCCTTTAGCCAAATTACAACACCAAAAAGGTATCGTAATGAATACGGGCAGCTTTTGGAACATAGTCCGTTTTGCGAGCGGGATATCCGTGGTCCGGAGTCGTTACAGACGTTTAATCAAAAGGGCGAGTTTGAGGTCTTAACGAAATCAAGAGGAAATATCCATTCACATATCCTTGGCCATCACCCGCTCGATGTGGTTGGCTGGGATGGGTATCTCTATCCTTGGGCGTTTAATATAGAGGATTTCGAACCGATTACGGGAAGGGTCCATCAGCCGCCGCCTGTTCACCAGACCTTCGAAGGAAATAATTTTGTGGTATGTTCCTTTGTGCCAAGATTATATGATTATCATCCGCAGTCAATACCGGCACCATATTACCATAGCAATGTGAACAGTGATGAGCTCCTCTATTATGTTGACGGTAATTTTATGAGTCGAAAGGGGATTCAAGAGGGCTCGATAACGCTTCACCCAAGTGGCATCCCGCATGGGCCTCATCCTGGGAAAACAGAAGCAAGCATTGGAAAAAAAGAAACATTGGAACTAGCTGTTATGATTGACACGTTTCATCCATTGAAGGTTGTTAAAGCCGCAGCTGCAGTTGAAGATCTTGATTATATGTACTCTTGGGTGGAAAAAAAGTAATAAATATTTTAAACTCTCAGAATTATTATGGTGTAAAAGTATTGTCTTTTTGTAAAAACTGTGCGATACTTATTGGCAAATGAAATAAATTCCATAAAATTTATTCTTATCCAGAGAGGTGGAGGGACTGGCCCTGCGAAACCTCAGCAACCCCTGATTATTTCAGGAAGGTGCTAATTCCAACAGAGTAGACATACTCTGGGAGATAAGAGGTCGGTATCGTTTATCCAAAGGCCTCTTATGACAAGAGGCCTTTTTATTTTTTATTTTGTAAAGTTATTGTCGTATTCAATGAAACAATCAGAATACATCTATTATAAAAGGGGGGATCGTCATGGAGGAAAGCAAAGTTTTGCAAGCACCAGTTGCTTACGCGAAAATATTACAAGACTCTAAGGGGATTGGCTTTGAGCAGTCCTGTGACAGAAAAACAGGGTTTTTGCTAAAAGGATTGGCTTCCTCAAAATCTAAAGGAAATTTCTTAGAGCTGGGAACGGGAGCAGGGGCATCGGCTTCATGGATTATTGAGGGAATGGATAGTGACAGCAGGCTTACGACGGTTGACATAGATGCGAGTGTGCAATCTATTGCTAAGAGGTACCTCGGGCAAGACAGGAGAGTGTCATTCCGTTGCGAGGACGGAGCGGCTTTTATTCAAAAAATGTCGGAGCAATTTGATTTTATTTTTGCTGACACCTGGCCGGGGAAATTCGAGCTACTTGATAAAACCTTAGATCATTTAAATGTGGGAGGGTTTTATGTGATTCATGATTTGCTTCCCGATGGAAGAGTGCCGGAAGAATATAGAATCAAAGCCCCTAAACTGGTTGATACACTCCGAAAACGAGATGATTTGGTGATAACAGAAATGGATTGGTCGACCGGGCTGTTACTGGCAATCAAGACCAATATATGAGTTTATTAAGAAATTTGAACTGAAAGAGTAATTTCTACCATGAATCTTGTCTAAAATTAAAATAACAATATCTCTATGACAGGGAATACTTGATAGCAGTATATCAAGTTGAGTGAAACAAAAGAGGTGAAATTTATGGATTTGGAATTTATTCATCATAAATTAAAAACACATACTCCGACCATACTGGGAAGTGAAAAATTTTCCAAGTATGCAGTACTTTTACCTCTTATTCAAAAAGAGGATGGAATCCATATCCTGTTTGAAGTCCGGTCAATGGAGCTCAGGAGACAGCCGGGAGAAATTTGTTTCCCAGGCGGAAGGATTGATTCTGACGATTCTGATGAGAAAGGAGCGGCAATACGGGAAACCCTTGAGGAACTTGGAATAAAAAGAGAAAATATCTCGAAAGTATTTCCTTTGGATTATATGGTTTCACAGTTTGGTATGATTATTTATCCCTTCGCTGGATTTATTGATTGTCCTGAATCGATACAACCTAATCCATCTGAAGTGGGGGATGTTTTTTCGGTACCCATTTCCTTTTTCTTAAATAATAATCCTGAAGTTTACAATTTGAATTTTAAAGTTGAACCGGAGAAAAACTTTCCGTTGGAGTTAATTCCGGGGGGAGAAAATTATAAATGGCGGACAAGAGGATTGGACGAATATTTCTATATTTATGAAGAAAAGGTTATATGGGGATTAACTGCCAAGATTCTTTTTCATTTTATTGAACTCATTCGTTAAATTTTATTTATAGGAAAACAGTGGGCTTTAATAGTTGAAATTTTACTACTTTTTTGGTCTAATTGTATTAATGTCCACTGTAAATAAACAAATGTCCTCAATAGGAGGAAAAAACTATTGATTATTTTCAGAATTAGAATAAAATTAAGATTATATTTTTAAAGATTAGGAGTTGTAAGAAATGAAGGTCGTTAAATTTGGAGGATCGTCTTTAGCATCAGGAAAACAATTAGAGAAGGTTTTCCAGATTGTTGTTTCAGACCCTGCCCGGAAGGTAGTAGTCGTTTCGGCACCAGGAAAAAGATTTTCTGAAGATGAGAAGGTAACGGATTTATTGATTGAGTGTGCTGAACTTTCCTTACAGAATCAGGATCCAAAAGAAAAATTAGCTACTGTAGTTGCAAGATATGCGTTAATTGCTGAAGAATTAGCCATTTCTTCAGATGTCATTCATGAAATTGAGAATGACCTAAAAAGAAGAGTTTCCTCGGATAAGAGTAATCCTGAACGGTTTATGGATTTAATGAAGGCTAGCGGAGAGGATAACAACGCAAAATTAGTTGCTGCCTATTTCCAATCGCAAGGTGTCGATGCCTCTTATGTTGATCCTAAGGATGCAGGACTTCTTGTCAGTGATGAGCCAGGAAATGCCCAAACTCTACCGGAATCATATTCAAAATTAGCCTCACTTCATGATCGACGAGGAATTTTAGTATTCCCAGGATTTTTTGGCTATAGCAAGGAAGGGGATGTATTTACCTTTTCACGAAGCGGATCAGATATTACCGGTTCAATCCTTGCCAATGCTTTAAAGGCCGATCTTTATGAAAACTTTACCGATGTGGATGCCGTTTATTCCGTTAATCCGTCATTAGTGAGCCACCCAAAGGAGATCAAAGAATTGACATATCGTGAAATGCGTGAGCTTTCCTACGCAGGATTTTCTGTTCTTCATGATGAAGCGCTTGTTCCGGCCTTCCGTGCAGGAATCCCAGTGAATATCAAAAATACAAATAATCCATCTGCACCCGGTACAAGAATTGTTTATGAACGCGATAATACAAACGGTCCAGTTATCGGAATTGCCAGTGATGAAGGCTTCTGCAGTATTTATGTAAGTAAGTATTTAATGAATCGAGAGGTTGGGTTTGGCCGCAAGCTTCTTGGTATTCTAGAGGAGTTTGGCCTATCCTATGAACACACTCCTTCCGGTATTGATGATATCTCGGTGATTTTAAGAGAGAATCAGCTTGCTCCAGGGATGGAGGAAGAAATTAAAAGACGTATTGAAACAGACCTTAATGCTGATTTAGTTAAATTTGAACACAGCCTGGCCCTGATTATGGTGGTTGGTGAAGGCATGCGTCGTAATGTGGGAACAATGGCCAGGGCATCAAAAGCTTTAGCAAAGGCAAAAATTAATATCGAAATGATTAACCAAGGATCATCCGAAGTAAGTATGATGTTTGGGGTAAAAGAAGTCGAAGAAAAAAGAGCCGTTCAAGCACTTTATGATGAATTCTTTGCAGCCGTGATGGTTTAAAAGTTACATACATCACAAGGAGAGAAAAAGCAGATCTATTTTAGGTCTGCTTTTTCATTTCTTGTTTAATTTTATTTTTGTTCGAATTCCAGCCCAAATGGCGATGGCGAGCCCTCCCGCAGTATCGGCAATCAAATCAGTCATCGTGTCTGTATTTCCGCCGCCTTGCAGGGTCATACCCAAAAAATGATCACAGCTGAATTCATAAACTTCCCATAAGACTCCGCCAAGGGCCGCAAAAGATAGAGTAAACAAAAAGACAAACCAAGGGGAGATGGCATTCCCGGCATTTCTGTGAATTAGTCGCTCATATAAAGCAATCGCTGCAAATGCAAGGATTCCGCCGCTGATAAAATGCATAAAGGTGTCCCACCAGCCAAGGCCATACCATCCCCGTATCGACCCTAAATATTGAGAACCAATCAAGAAGATTAAATAGGAAAATACGATGGGTAAATTAAATTGGAGCTTTGTAAATAAGGCTAAAAGAAGCGGAATCGCACCACAGACAATACCGCCAATCGCTACGGTAGATTTAAATGTTGCACCAGTTGAATGATAATAAAAAGCCAAAATGGCCATAAATAGCACATAGGCTGCACTTATGAGAATGACAAGTTTCCGATTCATTGATTTATTTCCTCCCATTAAACCTGTTGTTTGCGGACTAAGGAGTATAGTGCAATCAGGATTCCGCCGGCTAAACCACATAATAAATCATACATGGTATCAGTGTTGCCGCCCCTTTGCATCGTGTGTGTAAACGTTAAATCCCCTAAAAATTCATAGATTTCCCAAAACACACTGGCCGATGCACCAAGAGAAAGCACAAATAGAAAGAGAACCCACCGCGATACATCCTCGCGAATCTGAGAAGGCACTAGTATCTTAAAAAGTGTGATGGCGATCACACCAACGTAAGCTCCCTTGTATAAATGAAGAGTGGAATCCCACCATTTATGATGAAGATAAAAAAGGGCAATGGAGCCTAAATACGTAGAACAAAACAGAAATAAGAAATAACCTAAAACTTGTGGAATGTTAAAAGGATTATTTTTTAAACGCAATAAAATCAATGGTAAAGCACTGACAATAATTCCGCCTAATGCTACCTGCCATTTAGAGGTGTCATCCTTAACGAGGTAATAAACAAAAAGTATAGTCATAAAAACCATAAAGGCGATACTTAAATAAAGGATTATTTTACGTTTCAAGTCCCCACCCCATTTCCACTTCCTTTTACAATTATGTCCAAAATCTCCTGAATAAAGTCTTTAACATTTCACTCGCTTGCTAACATCTAAAAGAGTATAGTGGAAGAGTATTAGATACAAAAATTAAGACGAGACTTTTTTATTATAGTGGTGTCGGAGGTTTTGCTATGGAAAGGACACAAATACCTACATATGAACGGATCGCAATTGATTTAGCCAATCGAATCTACGATGGAAAATTTAAGGTGGGAGAAAAAATTCATGGTAGATCCACGTTGGCCAGTGAATACAAGGTTTCTCCTGAAACCGTCCGCAGAGCAATAAAAATTTTAGAAGATGTGGAAATTGTTCATTCTACCAAAGGCAGTGGAATCGTAATCTCCTCAAGGGAAAATGCCTTCAAGTATATTCATCGATTTTCGTATCTTGCCAGTGTAAAAGACCTAAAGAAGCAAATGAACCATCTCATTGAAGAGCGCGAAAAACTTGACGAACAATTGTATGAAACGTTAACCAAAATTATGGATTATTCAGACAAACTGCGTCATACGAATCCATTAGCCCCACTTGAGATTGAAATTTTCCCTGGCTGCATCCATATTGGCAAGACGATTTCTGATATGAAGTTTTGGCAAAACACTGGAGGGACAGTGATTGGGATGAAAAGGAAAGGGGAGACGATTATCTCACCCGGACCCTATGCATTAATCCAAGAAGGAGATATTCTCCTTGTCATAGGAGATGAAAAAACATACGAAAGAGTCCAGCATTTTTTGGAGGACTAAAAAGGAGACCGGTTCCTAGTTTGGAACCGGTCTGTTGAACATTATTTTATTACTCCTTCTTTTTCTAAAAACTCTTTTGCGACTTTTGCAGGTGACTGCTTTAAGCTGTCGACCTTATAGTTTAATTCTCGCATTTTCTCATCAGTTAATTTACCCGCTAGTGCATTTAATGCCTTTTTCAATTCCGGATGTTCTTTTAAGGTTTCCTCTTTTACAATTGGTACAGCATAGTAAGGAGGGAAAAAGTTTTTATCATCCTTTAATACTTTTAAATGGAAGGCTTCGAGTAACCCATCAGTAGAAAATGCATCAATGGCATCACTCTTATGATGGTCTAAAGCAGTATAGCGCAGGCCGCCATCAACAGCTTTCACATCTTTAAATTTTATTCCATATGTTTTTGTAAGACCAATTAACCCATCCTCCCGATTCGGAAATTCAATGGTCGGTCCAAAGATTAAACCGTCACTCACTTTTGCCAAGTCTGAAATAGTGTTTAATCCATATTGTTTTGCTGTATCTTGACGAACAGCCAATGCATACGTGTTGTTAAAGCCAAGTGGTTTTAGCATATCGATGCCATATTTATTCTTAAATTCCTTTTGGACATATTTATATACCTTATCAGGATCACTTTCAGGAGGCTGATTTAAAATATTCACTAAACCAGTTCCAGTATATTCAACGTATGCATCAATATCGCCATTCTTAAGGGCGCTGAAGGCCACTTGAGAGCCGCCAAGGTTTAATTTTCTTTCGACCTGTAAATCTGTTTTTTCCTCGATTACATCCGCTAGCATATTTCCTAGAATCAACTGTTCGCTAAAATTTTTAGAACCTATGACAATTTTATCTTTGGAGTCGCCAGTTGCTTTTGCGTAAACACTAAATCCACCTGCAGCAAGAACCACAATGGCGCTTGTTGCAATTAACCATTTCTTTGCTGGTTTCTTCTTCATTTTCGAGGATTTGATTTTACTAGTATAAGAGATGGAAGACTCAAGTTTTCCAACAATAAAGTCAATTAGCAATGCCAGGATACATGCAGGAATCGCACCGGCTAAGATCATGTTGTTGTCAACCGTTTGCACACCTGAGAATACCAGATAACCAAGCCCGCCAGCTCCGACAAAGGCAGCGATTGTCATCAGACCGACAGCGGTAACCGCTGAAATTCTGATTCCCGCCATAATCATCGGGAAAGCTAACGGCAACTGAACCTTTCTCATTGTTTGGCTCTTGGTTAAACCGATACCTTTGGCGGCTTCCAGAATGTCTGCATCAATATTCGTTAAACCTGTATAGGTATTTTTTACAATTGGAAGTAAAGAATAAAGAACAACCATTACAATAGCAGGTGTACTGCCAATCCCGATAAACGGAATTAAAAACCCGAGTAAAGCCAAACTTGGAACCGCTTGGATGACATTTGTTGTTCCAATAATCGGCTTTGATAATTTCGGTTCTCTGGAAATCAAGATTCCGAGCGGGATACCGACAACAATGGCAATCACAACTGAAATGACACTTAAATATAAATGTTCCCCGATTAAACCAAAAATTTGGTCAGAGTTTGATTGTAGATAGTTCCAGAAATCCTTCATTAAAAAGCCACCTCCAAGTCAATTAGTTGACTGCTTAATGCTGATAAAATACTGCTTCTCGTAATTAGACCTGTTAATTGATTCATGTAATTTACAACAGGTACATAGCCAATCTTGTGTTCATTCATCGTTGTAAGAACAGAAATCAAATTTGCATCTTGGGAGACGGATAGAACATTTTGCTCCATCACATCCTCGATCGCATCATTACGGTTCAGCAATTGAATTCCTTTCAATGTCACTAAACCGATGAGAAGATTATTCTTATTCGTTACCATTAAGCTGTCTACCTTATGATCCTTCATGATTTCAATGGCCTGAAGAACATTACGTTTCCCGGTAATTTTAACGGGATGAGGGATCATAATATCCTCGGCCAATAGTAATTCAGGGTTATTCCATACCCTTCTTTTTCCAATAAAGTCTTCAACAAAATGGTTAGCCGGATTTTTTAAGATATTTTCCGGTGAATCATATTGAAGAATATCACCATCTTTTAAAATACAAATCTTGTCAGCTATTTTAATAGCTTCATCCATATCATGCGTTACAAAGATAATCGTCTTGTTAAATTCTTTTTGCATTTGGAATAGTTCATCCTGCAGAGAGCTTCTAGTCACGGGGTCTAAGGCACTGAATGGTTCGTCCATTAAGATGATATCGGAGTTAGTGGAGAAAGCACGAGCTACGCCAACCCTTTGCTGCTGCCCGCCGCTCAGTTCATTTGGATAGCGGTGAAGATATTCTTTTGGATTTAATCCAACCGTCTCCAATAATTCCTCCGTTTTTTGGGCAATTGCCTCGGGATCTTCTCCTTTAAGTTTCGGAATCAGCTCCAAATTTTCCTTGATCGACATATGTGGGAATAAACCCGTATTTTGGATAACATAGCCAATGTTTCGGCGAAGTTCAATCGTATTCATCGTCGAGATATCTTTCCCATTTACAAAGATTTTTCCCGATGTTGGTTGAATTAATTTATTAATCATTTTCAGCAGTGTTGTTTTTCCGCATCCACTGGGACCGATGAATACGACTAATTGTCCTGCTTCGATATCTAACGAAAATGAATTGATGATCGTTTTTGTCCGATACTTTTTAACAATATTTTTAAATTCGATCATATTTTGCATCCTCCTTTTTGTGTAGTAAAAATAATACCGGTGCTAATGCAACAACCTAAGTATAACATAAAAGTTGTTGATTTGTCGAATCAACGCTGAAATCCTTGAGTTAATGGCTTAATCTTTCCTTATTCTTATGGATTGATTACAATTGTAAGGGAGTTAATAATGTAAATTAGTAGAAGGTGTGTAGATGAAAACCATTTTAGCAGCTGACGACGATGTGAATATTCTTAATCTGATTAAAGGGTTGTTAACGAAAGAGGGATTTAAGGTTATTGCCGCAGAGAACGGTGCAAAAGCATTAAAGCTTCTTGAAACAGACCTATGCGATTTGGCCATTGTGGATATTATGATGCCCGTTATGGATGGATATAGTTTAACAAGAGAAATAAGGAAGCAGTATGACATCCCAGTTATTTTATTAACAGCCAAAAGCCAAATTGAGGATAAAGAGAAAGGGTTTGAGTCGGGAACGGATGATTATTTAGTTAAGCCATTTGAACCCCGCGAATTAATTTTCCGCGTGAACGCACTGTTAAGAAGATATGGCAAAACAAGTGAAGCCAATATAAGTCTCGGCTCCCTCTTTATTAATAAAAAGGGCTATGAAGTTAAAATCAATCAGAAAACCTATATGCTTCCATTAAAAGAATTTGAATTGCTTTCCTTCCTAGCCGAACACCAAAACCAAGTATTTAGCCGCGGCCATTTAATTGAAAAGATTTGGGGACTGGATTTTGATGGGGATGAACGAACCGTTGATGTCCATATTAAGCGTCTCAGAGAACGATTCAATATGATTGAAAAGGAGTTTTCCATCAAGACAATCAGAGGGGTTGGCTATTCGCTGGAGGTTCAATAAATGAAATCTCTCTATAGTAAGTTCGCGATTACGACGATTTTAATAATGGTTTTAAGCGGGGTTCTTTCGTTTATTGTTTCCAATCATTATTATCAGGTGACATTGAAAAAACAGAATGATGATAAAATCACCGGTTTTGCCCTGAAAATTGCTGATTTTGCCAGTAAGCAAAAAACGATCAGTTTGAAGGATTATTTCACCCATATTGGCGGAATCGGCTACCAAATCCTTTTGGTCGATTCAACGGGGCATCAACAGTCTTTTGGGTCAGCCTTTCGAAAAAAAAATCTCCCTGATGAAGTGAAGGAAAAGGTGCTTAATGGTGAAGTGTACCATGGGATTCGTCAATTTCCGAAGCAAACCTTTGTTACTGGTTTTTTTGCTAATGAATTAGAGAACTCAATCGGTGTTCCGTTTACATACCAGAAAAAATCATATGCTATTTTTATTCGCCCTGATATTAAGTTAATGTTTAATGAAATGCATATTTTATTTGGATGGCTCTTGCTGCTCTCGATTTTGCTAAGTGTTATTTTGGTCCTAGTCAGTACAAATTATTTGGTGAAACCGATTAGAAAGTTAAACGCAGCAACAAAGGAAATTTCAGAAGGGAATTTTTCGGTTAAATTGGACATTGACCGGAGTGACGAATTAGGGGATTTGGCAGTCAGCTTTACGAATATGTCACAGAAATTAGCAAAAGTGGAACAATTAAGAAGAGAATTGATTTCAAATATTTCTCATGATATACAGTCCCCGCTAGCCAATATAAAAGGCTATTTAAATTTACTTGATGATCAAAATCTTGAGGAAAAAGAAAAAACTCAATATATCCAAGTTGTTCAATCGGAAGTGGAGCGGTTATCAACGATTACAAAGCAGTTACTCCTTCTTGCCTCGATTGAAAGCAAGAAGGACTTAATGAAGATCAGCCGCTTTAATCTCGCTGAGCAATTAAAAGGCGTGCTTCATCAATATCAGTGGAGTATTGGAGATAAAGGAATTATGATGAGCTATTCACTCCCTGATGCGTGGATTAATGGGGACTCCTCTTTGCTTTATTCTGTTTGGGAAAACCTGCTGACAAATGCGATTAAGTATAATAATGAAAATGGAAATATTGAAATTGATTTAATTGATTCTGGTTCGTCCATTGAAGTGACAGTTAAGGATAGTGGAATTGGTTTGGAACAAGAGCAATTGAAAAGAATATTTGACCGTTTTTATCGGGCGGATACTTCCAGGACACGATCTGTTGAAGGAACCGGCCTTGGGCTGTCGATTGTCCAATCAATTGTGCAGTTGCATCATGGAAAAGTGGAGGCATTAAGTCAAAAAGGCAAAGGAACATCCATTAAAGTGACACTTTCGAAAATGTAAACGAACGTTCATCTTCCGTTCATAAAAGAAAGAAACTCTCCTTAGGAACGAGTTTCTTTTCTTTATCTTATTTATTTTGCATATCTTTTTTGGTGATTTCACTGCGAATGCTTGTTTCTTTAGCGAATTCGTTGTCCTGTTTTTTGTTATTAGGATATTTGTTTTTACGTTCACGATTATCATTGCGATTGGTCACTGTTTTCACCCCTTTTCTTTAACCTCGACGATTATTTTGCACAGGCGGATGATTTTTATAACCAACTTCCTAAAAAGAAAAGAATCTGGAAAATACATCCTACATATGATAGTATAACGTGTATTCGTTAACTGTATTTTGTATGGGAGGAAGAAATCCATTGAGTATTTTGGAAACGATTAAGTCACGCCGCACGATAAAAAAATTCAAAACTGATCCGGTTCATTCCGCGCAACTCATGACCTGGCTTGAGGCGGCGGCCATGGCCCCTAATCATCGGATGACGGAGCCTTGGGAAGTATATATTATTGGACAAGAAACTCGAGCAAAACTGAACCATAAAACCAATTTTGGAAATGCTCCTGTCTTAATGGCTGTTTTATCAAAACATGGGGCAACAGCTCTTGAAACAGAGGAAAATGCTCTTGCAACGGCATGTTTTGTTCAAAATTTTAGTTTAGCTGCATGGGAAGAAGGAATCGGGACATTTTGGTCCTCTATTGCAGCAGCAGCAAACAAACGGGAGATTCTGGGGGTACCGGAAGGATATGACGTGATTGGGGTATTTGGCGTTGGTTACCCTGAAGAAATCAGTGAACCAAAACCACGGACACCAATGCAAAATAAACTAAAGGAACTGCCATAGACTAGAAAAGCCAATTGCTAATTTGCAGTTGGCTCCACTTTTTTGACAATCGTATAAGATGATTGTTCCAACAACAAACTAACCCATATGGAAAAAATGAAGAATGGTGGTAAGGAAGATGGTAAAATTATTTACCGATATTGATTTGGATGGGCTTGGCTGCGGAATCATTGCCAAAATTGCTTTTGGTGAAAATGCCGATGTTTCATATTGCTCTTATCGGACTTTGAACCAGCAGGTAGAAACATATATCGAAAATCCCGAAAATCATGGTTCACAAATCTATATTACGGATTTAGCCGTCAATGAAACGAATGAGAAAAAGTTGGCAGCCCGATATAAACAAGGGAAACATATTAGAATGATTGACCATCATGTTACAGCCCTGCATTTTAATGAATATAAGTGGGCATTTGTTCACCCGGAATATGATACAGGAAAGAAAACCTGCGCAACATCCTTATTTTATAATTATTTAATGGAACAGGGTTTAATACAGCGGAATCAAGCACTTGAGGAATTTATCGAATTAGTCCGCCAATATGATACATGGGAATGGGACGAAAATAATAATATTCATGCCAAACGCCTGAATGATTTGTTCTATATTTTAAATCGTGAACAATTTGAAGAAGCGATGCTCAAGCGTTTTTCTGAAAATCCGCAGAATTTCTATTTAACCGAAACTGAAAATATGCTGCTGGATATGGAAGAAGCGAAAATTAACCGCTACATTCATTCGAAAAGCAGACAGACTGTACAAGCCTTTATTGATGAATATTGCATTGGAATCATTCATGCAGAACAGTATTTATCTGAGCTTGGAAACGCGTTAAATAAACTTTATCCTCATTTAGATATGATTCTTCTTCTAAATGTAAGTGGCAAGAAAGTTGGGTATCGAACCATACATGACGAAGTGAATGTCGCGGAATATGCAAAACGTTTTGGAGGCGGTGGACATCCGAAAGCTTCCGGCTCAGAAATGTCAGCCGAAGCATTTGAAAAATTTGTAATAAAGGTATTTAGTTTGCCAACTCTAAAACCGGATCCGGACAAAAATGAATTCAATTTAAAAGAAGCAAAAACTGGTACTAGCTATAAAAGTGTAAAAGGAGAAATTTCCTTTATCCGTCCGGTAAATGAAAATGCCTATGCGGTCATACATAATGGTAAGAGATATGCTTCCTTATTTGAAACCTATGAGGAAGCAGAACGGTATATTAAACGAACATACGGATCTTGGCTTCGTTATGATCAGGAGTGTATCCAACAATTGGCTGAAGCCTTTTCAATCAAAATAGATGAGGTCAAAGAAAAGTATCAACCATTAGTAAAAAAATTAATCGATAAATTTGATAAATAAGAAAAAATCAACTCGGATCTGAAAATTGGTCCGAGTTATTTTTTTATAATTTTTTTAAAAATTAATATTGAAAAGCGCTTACATTACGTTTATACTTTAGATAAATCGATTTACTAAATCGGTTTAGTAAACAATTTATCAAAAGGGAAAGGAGTGTGTTCAAATGGAAAAAGTAATCGTTCCTTTAAATGCATTTGATAGTATAGAAGTTTTAAAGAAAGGCCAAGCCGCATTTATTGAGTTGATTGCGAACTCCGGGGCATTTGGGGTAGAAATTCGCAGAGAACTGTTCCCCGGCGATGACTTTCAATTAGAAAAGCTTAAAAATGAAACCGAAAAATATCAACTTTTCACTGTCTACTCAGCTCCGATTGAATTATGGAAGCCGGATCACTCCTTGAATACAAAGGAATTAATGATGGTGACTGAAGAAGGCCTGGCCCTTGGTGCAAACTGGATCAAAGTATCATTAGGTCATTTTGAAAAATTCAAATCTAATATTCAAGAATTAAATCGATTCCTAATCCCATTTCCTGATATTCAATTCTTAGTTGAGAATGACCAAACCTTATATGGCGGAAATGTAAAACAATTAAAATTATTTTTTGAAAGCGCTCATCATTTCCATGTTCCGATTAAAATGACGTTTGATGTTGGAAACTGGACCTATACGAATGAAGATGTTGAATCTGCTTTACATGAACTTGCCCCATTTGTTCAGTACGTTCATTTAAAACAGGTTGAAAATATGAATGGAGAATTCATCACGGTGCCGCTTGATACA
This sequence comes from Neobacillus cucumis, assembly GCF_016107705.1. The sequence goes on along the minus strand of NZ_JAEHGC010000001.1, from coordinate 108,983 downwards.
GAGGGAAAACTTGGTTGGATGAAAGTAATAAATCAATTTCCAAACAATCTTGTGAAAGCGCTTGAATTCCCGATTCAACCAAAAGAAAAGACAAAAGAATTTGTAGAGTTGGTGAAAAACTTTACAAATGAAAGGAAGAAAGAATTATGCAACAGCTAGATGTCATTACTTTTGGAGAGGCCATGGCCATGTTTATTGCAAACCAACCAGGCCCTTTATATGAAATTAATCAATATACGCTCGAACTGGCTGGGGCTGAAACGAATGTGGCCATTGGGCTCACTCGTCTTGGATTTCAATCTGGGTGGGTAAGTAAAGTTGGAAATGATGCCTTCGGGAAGTTCGTCATGAACAGACTTAAAGAGGAAAAGGTTGATATTCAACAAGTTTTAGTGGATACAAATTATCCGACTGGTTTTCAATTAAAATCAAAGGTTACTTTTGGAGATCCTGAAGTTCAATATTTTCGTAAAGGCTCTGCTGCTAGCAATCTAAGTATCGATGATTTTAATGAAGAATATTTCTTATCAGCTCGGCACATGCATATGACGGGTATCCCATTGGCTTTATCAAGTCATACAAGGGCATTTGCCAATCATGCGCTGGCTCTTATGAAAAGGAATGGCCGAAGCATATCCTTTGATCCAAATTTACGCCCGAATTTATGGACTTCAAAGGAAGAAATGATTCAGGCAACCAATGAGATGGCCTTTCAAGTGAATCATGTTTTTCCCGGGATAAAAGAGGGTGATATTTTAACGGGTTACCAGGAACCTTATGATATCGCATCCTTTTATCTGGATAAAGGTGTTGAGCTTGTCATTATTAAACTTGGTGAAGAAGGGGCGTTTTATAAGACGCAAATGGAAGAAGGAATGGTTCCTGGGTACGAAGTACAAAAGGTAATAGATACGGTGGGAGCAGGAGATGGTTTTGCAGTAGGAGTCATAAGTGGCTTATTACAAGGTCTTCCGGTCCATGAGACAGTATTAAGAGGAAACGCAATAGGTGCTTTAGCTGTTCAATCGCCCGGGGATCATTCAGGGTACCCGACAAGCAGTCAATTAAATGATTATATGACAAATCATTTTCAAGGAGTGAAATAATATGAAACAGACAATTGCAAAACAAAGATGGTTTTTCTTAATTCCAATTGCTTTTATTACGTATAGTCTTGCTTACCTTGACCGTGCCAACTATGGATTTGGAGCAGCTGCTGGATTAGCGAAGGATCTCCATATAACCCCGGGAACTTCATCCTTATTGGGTTCACTTTTCTTTTTAGGCTATTTCTTTTTCCAAATACCTGGAGCGCATTATGCCGAGAATAAAAGTGCGAAAAAACTTATTTTCTGGTCACTTATTTCATGGGGAGTATTAGCTTCTGCAACAGGTCTTATTACCAATATTAAATTATTATTTGTTATTCGGTTCGCCCTTGGAGTGGTTGAAAGTGCTGTTATGCCGGCGATGCTTGTATTCTTAAGCCATTGGTTTACCAAGGCAGAACGCTCACGTGCCAATACCTTTCTCATCTTAGGGAACCCCGCAACCGTATTATGGATGTCTATAGTATCAGGATACTTATTACAGTCTTTTGGCTGGAGATGGATGTTTATTATCGAAGGTCTGCCGGCAGTCATCTGGGCATTTATTTGGTGGAAACTAGTAAATGATAAACCGAAGGATGCAAAATGGTTGTCACAGCAAGAAAAATTAGATTTGGAAGAGCAGTTACGTAAAGAACAAGAAGGATTAAAACCGGTTAAAAATTACCGCGAAGCATTTAAGTCAAAGCCTGTTATTTTATTAAGCTTACAATATGCATTATGGAGTATTGGGGTTTATGGATTCGTTATGTGGCTGCCATCGATTATTAAAGCAGCGCCAAATATGAATATTGTAAAAACGGGTTGGTTGTCGTCTGTCCCTTACATTTTAGCCGTTGTATTAATGTTAGCAGCCTCTTATTTCTCAGATAAAACATTAAACCGTAAAGCATTTGTTTGGCCTTTTCTATTGATTGGAGCAATAGCTTTCTACATCTCCTATGCAATCGGAACCCATCATTTCTGGCTCTCCTTTATTTTATTAGTGATTGCTGGAGGTGCCATGTATGCTCCATATGGACCGTTTTTCGCGATTATTCCCGAGATTCTGCCACGTAATGTTGCCGGGGGTGCGATGGCACTGATAAATAGTATGGGCGCATTAGGCTCGTTTGTTGGATCATATGTGGTTGGTTACCTGAACGGAGCTACTGGAGGTTTTGGAGCGTCTTATATTTTTATGGCAGGTTCATTGTTCCTTTCCGCAATATTAACCATTTGGGCCGTTAATGCAGCAAAAAAGCCTAATAAAGCAACGGATATGGATGTTAGTGCATAAAAAAATTCAACAGCTAAAAAGGACAATTTGTTTTTTAGCTGTTGACCAAGAAAAAACATACATGAACCATTATAGAAAAAAATGAAATAAATGAAAAGAAAAAGGGAGTCCTTAAAAATGGGCGTAGAGGAAATAAAAAATCGCGCGGTTGTTGCAGTCATTCGCGGTGCCACATTGCAAACAATCGTACCAATTGCAGAAGCATTAAAAAACGGTGGCGTAACTGCCTTGGAAATCACGATGGAAACACCGAATGCTTTATCCATTATTGAAAAAGTGGGGAATGAATTTGGTGACGAGGTTTTAGTAGGTGCCGGAACGGTTCTTGATTCAGAGACAGCTAGAGCAGCAATCCTAGCCGGATCAAAATTTATTTTTTCTCCGATAGTGAATAAAGAAACAATTAAAATGACAAAAAGGTACGGGATCATCAGTGTACCAGGTGCATTTACGCCAACCGAAATTCAAACTGCATTTGAAAATGGTGCTGATCTAGTAAAATTATTCCCGGCAGGGTGTTTGGGACCGGATTATTTAAAAAATATCTCTAGTCCATTGCCGCACATTCCCCTTATGCCAACCGGGGGAATTCATTTGGAAAATGTGAAGGAATTTTTCAAGGCAGGCGCAGTTGCAGTTGGGATTGGCAGCACATTAATCAATCCGAACCGGGAATTAACTGCCGATTATCTTGCTGAAGTCCAGTTGAACGCTAAAAAATTTATGGAAGCGGCAAATTCTTCACGAATTTCATAGAGTGTAAATTAGAGGATGACTTAGATTCAGGTTTAAGAACACATGTCCAAGTAAGAATTTTTCTTATGGATGTGTGGTATTTAGACAGAATCGTCATCCTCTTTTTGTTTCTAAACTGGATAATAAACCGATTTAGGGCTACAATGAAGTCATTGAAATAGGATGAAAGAGGAAGATAGAATGGAAAAAGTCACCATGGCCGACGTAGCAAAAGAAGCGGGTGTATCGAAAAGCACCGTTTCACAATTTTTAAATAATCGCTTTGAATATATGGGGGAAAAAACAAAATTAAAAATTGAAGAAGCGATAAAAAATTTAGGTTACCAGCCAAATTATATTGCAAGAAGTTTAAAGCAAAAACGAACCTCCATGGTAGGAGTCATTGTGGCCAATATTATGCATCGGTTTTCTACGGAGGTAAGCCGTGCAATAGAGGATTTCTTTCATGAACATGGAATTCACGCGATTGTTTGCAATGCCGATGATAATCCGCAAAAGGAAAAGAACTATATTGATATGTTGCGGGCAAAGCAGGTAGATGGATTGATTATTTTTCCTACCGGTCAAAATCATGATTTATACAAGAATATGATTGTGGAAGACTATCCAGTTGTATTCATGGATCGGAAGGTAGAGAACCTAAAGGCGCTTTCGATTGTGACAGATAATATGCAGTCTACGTATAATGCGATTGTCTATTTTTTAAAAAAGGGACACCGGAAAATTGCTTTTGCTGTCCAGCCTCTGACCATTAGTACACGTAAGGACAGGCTAGAAGGCTATAAAAAAGCGATGAAGGATGAAGGGATTAATATTAATTCTAATTATATAATTGAAGCCGATATTTCGGATATGAAAGCGAATTTGGAAAAATTATTTTCCCTAAGTGAACCGCCAACCGCATTATTTGCCGGAAATGACCGAGTTTTTTTAGAAGTTTTAGAATTTCTTAAAGAAACAAACCGAGCATTAGGGAAGGATATCGATTTGATTGTGTTTGATAATATTCCATTTGCCCACTTGGTTGAACCGCCTATTACAGTGATTACACAACCTGCATTTGAAATGGGGAAAAAGGCGGCAGAATTATTATTTGCGAAAATTAACAAAACCGAAATAAAACCGGAAGAGATTGTTTTCCCAAGTAAAATAATGATCCATTGAAAAACTTTATGTAAAAACAGCAAACGGTCACAGTACCATTGCTGTTTTTTTATTAATAACCTTTTTATGATTGGGATTGTATATTAAAATAAAGTAGTTTATAATTTTAATAAATCGATTTAGTAAACCGGTTTATTAAATAAGAGGAGCTTGCTTGATGAAAATACAATTAGCGCTTGATCGATTAGAAATTCAAGAAGCCATTCAATTAACAAAACTAGTAGAGCATTCCATCGACTGGATTGAAGTGGGAACATCCTTAATTAAAGAATTTGGAATGACAAGTATAAAAGAACTCAAGAATGCCTTCCCTAATAAAAAAATTATTGCTGATATCAAGACAATTGATAATGCACGTTATGAATTTGAAATGTGTTTTAATGCAGGGGCAGATGTGGCTACAGTTATGGGAGTCTCACCATTGGTAACCATTGATACATGTTTTGAGGTCGCCAGTCAGCATAACAAGCAAGTTATGATTGATTTATTAAATACATCTGAAGAGCAGAAAAGCTATTTAATGAAATATAAAGATGCAATCTTTTGTGACCATGTCAGCAAGGATGAACAAGAAGAAAATGGTAAATCCCAAAGTGGAATACGTCAAACCGAGATGTTTAAAAAACATTTTCTTAAAACCGCTGTGGCAGGAGGGATTACAACGAATACATTAAAGTCCCTCAAAGCAAGGTTGAATCCTGATGTGGTCATTATCGGGTCGGCGATCACAAAGGCTGGTAATCCAAAAGAAGCGGCAGAAAAATTCAAAAATTTAATTGTGAAATTGGAGGGTGAAACGGTCTATGAATAAGGTCTTTACTATTTTAAAAGAGATAGAAGCAGTGCTCGGACAAATAGAGGAACAGCATCTTCATGACTTTGCAGATCATCTTATAAAGGCAAACAGAATTTTCGTTGTGGGAGAAGGCCGTTCAGGTTTAATGGCAAAGTCTTTTGCAATGAGATTAATGCATCTCGGTGCGAATGTTTACGTTGTAGGGGAAACAATTACACCTTCCATTAAGGAAGGGGATGTTCTGGTAGCTGTTTCGGGTTCGGGCACAACCAAAAGCGTTACATGGACATCAGATAAAGCGAAATCAATCGGCGCTACGATTATTGCGATGACAACGAATACCGGTTCACTGTTAGCCGCTGTTGCAGACCAAATTCTTCATGTTCCGGCTGCAACAAAATACCGTCGTGAAAATGAACGGGAAACCATTCAGCCGCTAGGTTCCTTATTTGACCAATGTGCTCATATTCTTTTTGATACGATTTGTCTTTTTTACGGTGAACTAAATCAGGTAAACCATCAAATAGCGTTTAAACAACATAGCAATTTAGAATAAATGAATAGATGAACAGGTAAAAGGGTCAGGTTCAATTTTTTGAACTTGACCCTTTTTATTGCACCTGGAGCGCAAATTAGCAGGTAAGATTATCCAAAGCCTGCGAAAAAAAATTCTGCTAATATTAAGCTTGGGTTAAGATTTATATGGTAAATTAATCGTGGGTATTTTTGATTATTATTGTAAAATTGTAAAAAGGATGAAACAGAAAGAAAACTCAGTTACATATCCCTGTAATATAAAAAGGGTATAATGGTTTTAGATCTCCGCTTTTAAAATCTTGAATAATTTTAAATACCTTTTTTGAAATAATATTTGAGGTGATAAAATGGCTTCAGCTTCAAAAAGGAGTATGTTTTTTGATAATGCGAAATTTGTATTAATTTTTCTTGTTGTTTTTGGTCATGTGATTAGTCCGTTAAAAGAGGATGATGGATTCTTATTCACGTTATATACAGTCATATTTCTGTTTCATATGCCGGCATTTATTTTGATTTCGGGGTATTTTGCCAAGGGCTACCGAAAAAAAGGCTACTTATTAAAAACAGTAAAGAAAGTATTATTACCCTATTTTATTTTTCAAATTATCTATTCCATCTTTTACTTTGTAAGCGGTCAGGAAAAATCATTTGAAATTGATTTTCTTCATCCCCATTGGTCGTTATGGTTTTTACTCAGTATGTTTTGTTGGAATATAATGCTTTATTTATTTGCAAAATACAGATGGTATGGATTTTTGGTTTCCGTTATCTTGGGAATCGCGATTGGTTATATTGATTCAATCGGCAGTTTTTTAAGCCTTTCGAGAACCTTTGTGTTTTTTCCTTATTTCTTATTAGGGTATTTGTTGGATAAGGAAATGCTTAGTGGACTTATTCGCTCAAAAATTTCACGTCCTCTTGGAGTGGTGGTCCTTCTTGCGATAATGGTATTGTTTGCGATTGGCTTTCCGAAGGATGCGGTCCCATGGCTGTTAGGTGATACCTCTTATGCACATATGGGGAAAGAGCAGTTTATCGATGGATTACTTCGTGCCGGTCAATATGTCCTTACACTTGTTGTGGTATTTGGCTTTTTGGCATTAATTCCTTCAAATAAGTTTAAAGTAACAAAAATAGGGGAGAGAACCCTTTATGTCTATTTATTTCATGGGTTTATTTTAAAATCGATTCAATCGTTTTTACCGAACGATCGTTTAGATATGGTATCGAATAATTATGTTTTACTGATTATTTTTTCATTTATCATTTGTATAGGCCTTGGAAGTTATCTTATAAAGAAGTATACAAGTCCATTGGTTGAATTAGATATTTTATCTGGTCATAGGCAGAAGGGGTTGACCAGATAATCTTTACTAAAAAAGGGTCGAATGTGATTTCCCACATGCGACCCTCTTTTTATTAAAACAATCCGAATAACATGCTTACAATGTTTTTCTTTTTAGGTTTTTTCTTATGAAAATGAACGGTTTCTGTTTGAACAGGGGTGGATAACTCGGCAACCTGCTTTTGAAGTGTTTCGAGCTGAAGATTTAATGCCTTTACCTGGGACTGCAACTCCTCAATTTCTCTACGGTGCTGCAGGAGTTGATACGAGGCCACGGAGTCCGCTTTATCGTTCAGACTGATTTCCAACTCACGTACCTTTGCATACAGTTTTTCCATTGCCTGATCGTTTTCTACTGCCTTAACGGTCCCTCTACGTGGCTTTTTCTCCTGGATTGGAGCAATATCTTGTATGAGCGCTCCGTTTTGGATTTGTTCCTGAATTTTTTTTAGTAACTCAATGTCCCCATCTTTAAAAAAATAATGTCCCCGTTCATTTCTTTCCATTGGAAGTTCGAGTTGTTTTACCCAGCGTTGGATGGTACTTGAGGATACTCCTAATAATTTTGAAACCTCACTTGTATTCATCAATAACACCCTCCTAAAATTATTTAGACCCTTGGCGCTAAGTGATCAATAATCTTAAGACCAGAATTTCCACCATTTCTTCTCTTTTGTGGCAGCAACATCACGAAAACTGGTTAACATGTTTTGAAAGGCGGCCTCTCTTTTAATAATTTCACGTGATAGATATTCCCGTTCTTCTAGGAGAACTTCTCGTTCCTTTGTAATGGCTTCTGTTAAATTGGAAATTTCCTCATTGGTGATATCCATATAGTGAGAGAGTCCCTCTGATGTTTCGGCAACTTGCTTTGATAGGGAGTAAATCTCCTCCGTGGTTTCAATCGTTACATTCGCGATACTGTTCGATAGGTATTTAAGTGAATCCGTTGTTTGTTCGGAATTTTTTTCGATTGCAGCAGATAGCTCTTTAATTTCTTCCTTTGTGTTTTCTGTCGATTTATATATGGAGTTCGAAAGGGATTTAACTGTTAACATAGCCCCGTTGGAAATTTCCTTTTTTACTTCATCCAGAACTTCTTTGCGAACAACACTGCGGATTTCATCTTTTACTTCACTTAAGAAGGTTTGCTTATACGTATCCATTGCTTCGAAGAATAATTCAGCATTTTTTATTAGTTCTTGAGTAGCAATAGCAGCCTCCGGCTCAGGGCTGGAAACAAGCTCTAAGGAGATTTCTTGATTTTCGGGGCTTTCACTTTCATCCGGGTTTGACACCGGATTGAGGTTATTGTCCAATGGATTAGAATCCATTGGAACGGTTACTTCCTCCGGTTCAGATATTGTTTCAATGACAGGTTCATGTCTAATTAGTAGCCATTCACGTACAGATTCTTTGCTTTCTTTATTTGCAAACCTCTGCTTAATCTCTTGAAAGAGCTCTATTTCTGCCTCGGTATAAATTCTTGCTCCTTGCTTTGTTCTTGGAATGTCTAAGAGTCCATCAAATTCTTTTACCCACTTCCGAATAATTCCATGTGATATATTAATTTCCTTAGCGGCTTCTTTGATTGTGTATGCTTTCATAAAAAATTCATTCCTTCCCCTATTATCTACGAATGTTTCTCTTAATCTTATAATTCACCAAGAAGTACCTGCTTTTCCTGCTAGGTGACAAAAGCTATCAAAACAAGACGGAAATCTCAAAATACCTACAGCTTTCTGCAAAAAGAGCGTAAATATCGAAAATTGACAAAAAAGGGATTGAGAAATTTCGAAAAAAGGAATAAAATTTTAAGAGAATTTGATAGACAGAAAGAAGGTTCATCATGTGGATCGCAGCTGCATTTATAACCATGATTAGCTTTGGAACGAATAACACGATTTTTAAGTGGAGTACCGGAAATGGACTATCAAAACTTCATATCCAATTTTTCTTTTATTTTGTTGCCTTTGTCGTATCATTTGGATATGGAGTGATGAATGGAATCCTTCACTTTAACCTATTCACCATTTTTCTAGGTTCTTTAATTGGTATTTTAAATGCAAACGGCAATATCCAAATGTCTAAAGCCTTTGAAAAGGGACCAGCAAGTCTCACTTCACCACTAATCGGCACGAATGCACTCTTTCCAATTTTAAGTGCTGGACTTATTTTTCACGAGAAAATAAGCTTATTACAATGGCTGGGTATTGTATTTATGTTAGGGTCAGCGATGGTGATTCAGTATTCACCGTCTTCAAAACGAAATACAAGTTATCTTCCGTGGATTCTAAGGGTTGCACTTGCCATTTTGTCTTTTGGTATTTTGGGAATATTGATGAAAACTTCCACCTATTTACACATTAATTCTGTAAATATCCTTATTTCGATGTATGGCGGGGGCAGTGTGTATTTAGCGATTTGCAGCCTGTTGCAGAAAGAAAAATGGCGCCGGAATGAGGCGGGTGTAGGGGCAATGGTGGGAATCATTAGTGTTTTTGGTTATGCTGCTTATTTCTTTGCCTTACAGTTTGGAGCAGCCAGCATCGTTTTCCCAATTGTTAGTTTAAATTGTTTAATCGTCGTTTTGGCGGGTTGCTGGATTTATAAAGAAAAATTAAAGTTATATCAAATTATTGGTGTGTTCTCAGCAGTGCTGGGGATCCTATTAACAAAAATATAATTATGAAGTTAAAAGAGCAGTGGAAAATTTATTCCACTGCTTCTTGCATTAACCCACTAAACCAAGTTTTTTCAAGCCATTATAAATCCCTGAGTTTGTTACCTCTGTCGTCCTATGTTTCGCGTATTGAAAGAGATCGGGGTGGCCATTTCCCATCGCAAAACCTTCGCCCACACTCATTAGCATTTCCTTATCATTCATTCCATCACCAAAAGCAATCGAGCTCTCCTTGTCAATTCCAAGATGTTTTAAAACCATTTGGATCCCGATTCCCTTGTTTACTTTGTCCCTGATGACATCATAACAGTGCTTTAAGCCTTCAAGATGAACTTGGGATAAATGAATCCCATCTTCATTTTGATAAAGCTCAGCATCGCCTTCCTTTAGATTCATCAGCGTTATTCCTAAAATCTGATTATCCAATGAGGCAGTGTAGCTGCTATTTTTGTGTATGTGGAATTTTTCAATAAACTGTGCAGCAATAGGAGATTCCAGATGGGTAAAGGCATTATTCTCGTTTGTATAAAGGACGGCTTCATGTTGATTTGCTTCAGCTATTTGCAGAAACTGTTTCACATTTTCCTCACTCATATACTCTTTAAAAAGATCTTTCTGATTGTAGACGGCATAGGCACCGTTGTAGCCAATAAAAGAATGAATTTTTAATTCCTCCGCAATTTTATCAAGCTCATGCAGTGGTCTCCCGGTTGCTAAAAAGACTTCAATTCCCTTTTCTTGGACAGTGGCAATTGCCTCCTTGGTTGAGTCTTCAATAGTATCATCCGGTCTGAGGATGGTTCCATCAACATCAAGAAATAAAACTTTGTAATTCGGCATGATTGGTACTCCTTTTTTTTTGAATATGACATTAGTCTACCACTTTCGAATTAAAGAAGTCACATATGTAGAACATCGAAAAAAATGGTTTAGATTGGAAAAAAGACCATTGACAGACCGACGGTCGGTTTGTATGATGATCTTATAAATTGGTAAAGGGAGGAAAAAGCTGTGAAGATTTCATCCAAAAAGAAATTGATTTTAAGTATTGCTTTCAGTATCGTCATAAATGGGGCTATTCCAGTATTGGTTTACAATCTGCTTTTAGATCATTTTTCAAGCTTTGTTTCATTACTTATAGCGACATTGATACCACTAGGGGATAATCTTTATCATCTTGTAAAGTATCGTAAAGCTGATGCTTTTGGTTTATTTATGTTAATTGGTTTTCTGCTAAGTTTAGCAGCATTTGTTTTAGGCGGAAATGAGCGGCTTATTTTATTACGGGAGTCAATGGTCACTGGTTTATTAGGGCTCATTTTTATTGGGTCGTTATTTTTGGGGAAGCCATTGATCTATCATTTTGCGATTCGATTTAGTGCAAGTGACGAATCTGTAAAAAAGGGACAGTTTACAAAAAACTGGGAAGTACCGTATTTCCGTTTTGTACTTCGTGTCATGACTGCAATTTGGGGTATTGCTTTACTTGGTGATGCAGTTTTGAGGGTCATTTTGGTATTTGAACTTTCAATTTCTACTTTTTTAGCTGTTTCTCAAATTGTCTTTTATTGCGTCATTGGGGCAGCGATTCTTTTTACCATTATTTATCGCAGGTATGCCAAAAAACGGTTAGACCTAATCATTCATAATTAAACAAGCAGGGAAGGTAGTAATCATGACGAATTCAACAATTTACGATAATCCGAGCTTTCAGCATATTTTATCCACTACAGAAGAAATCATTTTAGAAAAGGGCTGTAGAAATACTACCTTAAAGGATATCATTGAAAAATCCGGACTTTCTAAAGGTGCCATTTATCATTATGTAGATAGCAAAGACGAATTATTTGGACTGATATTGAAATCGAAAATAACCGAAATGAATGAAAAATTTCATAAGACAATTACACGCTCGATTGAGGAAGCACATGATGGCAGCCGATTTGGAGTGGTTGGTCAATTTTTCCACTCGCGTCAAAATACGAAAGATATTGGCAATCTCATCTTTATTTATCTGCTAAGTCAGGAGAATGAAAAGGTAAAAAAAATTCTTAATGATCTTTTTAATTACAGTAAAGAGACGGGAACCCAATGGATCAAAATGGGTCAGGAAAATGGTGTGATTCCTCCAAATATTGATGCAGCGAAAATGTCAATTTTGTTGATGACTTTTTCCTATGGGTTACGGGTAACGCAAATATTAACGTCTTCAGAAGAGGATAAAGTTGATATGAGTGATATTTTTCAACTTATTATGAAGACATTGTCTTAAAGAGTCTTCCTATAGGGGGAATTAGGTGCTATTTTCCATAAGGTTGCTGAATGAGGGCCTTAACTCACTGAGGTTACCTTAGAAAAGGCCATCATCCTGCATATGTAACTCTCATCATTTTTAATTTACTATATATATCTTTTTAATGTTTTTATACCATTGGGTAGGCATACACCAATCGCAAAAGCCTCTATAAATCCTGTATGACATCGTTCATAGAACGACCTCTCTATAGAAATAATATAAGTAAGCTATTAGAAGAAGAGAGGAATTCTATGTATAAATTATTAGTTCTTATCTTTGGATTTCTGCTTATCAGTTGTCCGGCAGAAGTGTTTGCACAAAAGAAGGTACCCATCTTAGTCTATCATTCCATTGCAGAATTTACAGGACACGGTCAAAAGGAATTATATGTAACCCCAGAGAATTTCGAAAAGCAAATTGGATATTTGCGGGACCATGGATTTACCTTATTAACGTTTGAGCAATGGCAGAATATTGATCTTGTTAAGAAGCCGATTTTCCTCACATTTGATGATGGCTATAAAAATAATTTGACTGCCTTAAAAGTCTTTCAAAAACTTCAAACCAATCAGTTTAAACCAGCTGGTACCTTTTTTATCATCACGGATTTTATTGGCCGCACGAACCGTTTATCGTCAAATGATTTAAAAACGCTCTCTAAATCCGGTTTGATTTCTATCCAGTCCCATACCGCGACCCATCCAGATTTGACGAAAACAGAAAAGCTGGACTCAGAATTAAGAGATTCGAAAAGGGCATTAGAAAAAATAACTGATAAAGAAGTGATCGCGATTTCCTATCCTTTCGGGAATTTTAATCCTAGGGTTGTGACGGAGACAAAAAATTATTATCTTTTTGGATTAACTACAACTCCTGGTCCTTATATCAAACAAGGAATTGAAAACGAACACTATCTTCTGCCAAGGACATATATCAAATATTCCACATCATTAGACGATTTTGCAAAAATTGTAAATATGGATTAAGGCGGTTACGAAAATCGTAATCGTTTTTTTAGGGTTTTAATGGGACAAACGCGGAATATGCTTTAGATAGGGGAGGGATTGTGTTTATGGCTGCTACAATCAGTGTGTGGGAAGAACATTTATTTTGGACTGAAATTCTTTATGATCATGCGATTTTTGTACGGGACCATTTATCAGTGGAACAAGTACAGGAAATTTCGATAGCAAAAAGGTTTATTCAATCATTTGCTAATTTAGAAACGAGTCTTGGAAAAATTAATCCGGCGTTGGATTATCGTTCTAGTGAGTTAATTTCGTTTGCTAAACAAGCCTATCCAGTCGCATATGAGTATTACCGTTTTGAAGGCCATTTGCAAAATTTGCGGATAAAAAACGAGATCAATCTTAATTTATCTCCTACTTATTTGAACGGCACGCTAAATGAAAATCAAGAGTATTTGCGGTTGCTATCCTTTTATGTAAATGGACAGGAGCCGGTTTCGCTGGGTTTAGACCAATTATTGGATTTATGGCTGGAGGATCAGCTTGGCCATATTATTTTATTAAGAAATGTCACAGATCCAATAGAGTTAGCGGTTGATCGGCAAACAGACCTATATGCACAGAGATTTCAAATGTTTATTTTACAAAACCATCATGTAAAAGGGTTTTTAAGATTTACAGAGCAAGGGTTTCCTAGACAGAGAGAATTGGCATTGGAGGTAGGAAAGACGGTTATTGAAATGAATGGGTATATAAGGTCGGTGGTTGAAAAATATCAAGGAGACCGGATCTTAAATAAAACGACTTTACGGTTTTTGGAGCATCATTTTCCGGAGACCTGCTATTTCGTGAAAAAATTAGCGGAATTCGCTCCTGAGCTTCAAGCCGAAAGCACAAATTGCTCTTTGAGGAAGCCATCGTTTAATTAGATTTTTAGGAGAGGTATCCGACAATAGGAGAGGGTCAAACGACAATAGGAGAACATCTCCAACAATTGTCGGACCCTCATCCATTTTGTTTTAATTAATCAGTGCCTGCAGCGGAGCTGGGATTCTTCCTCCGCGATTAATCAGTTTTTGGGAGCTAAATGGGTTCACCCCGATGACAGGTGCTCTGCCAAGGAGGCCGCCGAATTCGACCATTTCGCCTTCCTTTTTTCCCGGAACCGGAATTACCCGGACGGCGGTCGTTTTCTTATTGATCATCCCGATGGCAGCTTCATCCGCAATCATTGCTGAAAGAGTTGAAGGAGCTGCATCGCCTGTTATCGCAATCATGTCTAGACCAACAGAACATACGCAAGTCATCGCTTCAAGCTTCGATAAATTTAGTGCGCCATCGATAATACCGCGAATCATCCCGTTATCTTCGCTGACGGGGATAAAAGCGCCGCTTAATCCACCTACATAAGAGCTCGCCATGGCACCGCCCTTTTTCACAGCATCATTCATTAGTGCAAGTGCTGCAATCGTCCCGTGCGTTCCCACTCGTTCGAGTCCAATCTCTTCAAGAATTTCGGCAACACTATCATTTAATGCATTGGTTGGCGCCAATGACAAATCCATTATCCCAAAAGGAATTCCAAGCCGGTTGGCTACCACTCTGCCTATCAGCTCACCGGCACGAGTAATTTTAAAGGCTGTTTTCTTGATGATTTCGGAAACCTCACCAAGATCTGCATCTGGAAAGCGCTTCAACGCATTTAAGACTACACCTGGACCACTTACGCCAACATTGATAACAGCTTCCCCTTCGCCGGCACCGTGAAAGGCACCTGCCATGAAAGGGTTGTCCTCTACAGGATTACAAAAGACCACTAACTTAGCACAGGCAATCCCGTTTTGATCCTTCGTTCTTTCGGCCGCCTCTTTAATAATAAATCCCATTTCTCTAACGGCATCCATATTAATCCCTGTACGGGTGGTTGCAACCGAAACTGAAGAGCAAACACGCTCCGTTACACTCAGTGCTTCCGGAAGGGCCTTTAACAATGTTTCGTCCCCCTTTGATGTTCCTTTATGGACAAGGGCAGAAAAGCCGCCGATAAAATCAATTCCCAATTGTTTGGCCGCTTTGTCAAGCGTTTTCGCTAGCTCTATAGTTTGTTCCACCGTGGCATTGCCGAGAATTTCAGCAATCGGCGTTATGGAAATTCTTTTATTTATGATTGGGATTCCAAATTCCTTCTCGGTTTCCTCGGCCACTTCTCTTAAGTTTTGTGCATATTTTGTAATTTTTTCATAGACTCGCTGATTCATTTTTTCAAAATCGGAATCGGCACAATCCCGGAGGCTGATGCCCATCGTTACTGTACGAATGTCGAGATTTTCCATTTGAACCATGCGAATCGTCTGTAGGATTTCATCCATTGCAATTGTCATAATAATGATCTCTCCCTTTTACACGCGGTGCATCGCTTGAAAAATTTCCTCAAGCTGAATGTTGATTTTTAATCCCATATCTTCACCGGCAAGGGTCAATTCATCCCTTAATCTATTTAAATTTACCTTTTCGGTAACATCAATAATCATCATCATGGTGAAAAAATCCTGTAGAATCGTTTGGCTGATATCAAGAATGTTCATGTTGTTGTTTGCAAGAATGGTTGTTACCTTTGAAATAATTCCTACCTGATCCTTTCCAATTACACTTACAACTGCTCGTCTTCGCTCCATTTCTTCCACCTCTATGAATAAAATAAAAAAAAGATTGGATAGATCCAATCTCACGGTAAAAGAAGAGTGTGTAGTTTTATGTACAACTTTCTCTTCTGTCCTTTTGCCTGAGATTGTGAATCCTTCGGCGCCGCAAATGCGCGGTCTCTCCAGAAGCTGCTCCGGTTATAGTGTGATCCACAACCATCATAGCCTGCTATATTGAATTAAACAAATCTTATCAAGGAAAAAGATTTCAGTCAATAAGAAAAATATGTAGAATTTGTGTGGCCGTTGTTCGAGCTTAGCATCATAGCCAAAAACTCACTCCAACATGTGAACTCCTAACCAGAGTATTTTAAGCCCGGACAACTTTGACCTACAATAAAGATAATAACCGGAAACGATTAAAAACGGATGAAAAAAATGTTAACAATTTGTTAAGTCTTTGTTGATTTAAAAATAATTATATTGTAAACGGACAGAAATTATTATGTAAACAAACACCGCTATACTAATAGATAAGACTATAAGGCGGTGGTTTTATGGAAGAGACACTAGTAAAATCCTATTTACAAAAATCATTGGAAGACTGGAAAGAGGATATATCCAATTTCCTTGGTGAAATCGACAAAGAATATGAAGAGGTAGCGCAAGAGTTAAAGGTATATTCATATAAATACAACATTACGAAACAAGTGATTCAATCAACGGTAAATGAGGAGATCATCGAAAGTATTCGGCAAATGTACCATAAACCTTTTGAGGAAAGTTATAACCAACTTAAGGTGTACATACGAGATCTTGAAGAGAAACGAAAGGTTTTTCAAATGTTTATCCAAAAAATTGATGAAGTCACTCGGAAAGAATCAGCTAAATTGAATGTTTCATAGGTAAGAAGATATCCCGATGGAAGCAGCTTTTACGAAATAAAGCTGCTTTTTATGATGTATAAGAACTTGAACCCGCATTCCTTCACCTTGCATATATTGATTAACAGATAGAGGAGAGGTGAAGCAGATGATCACCGCCATGATCGGCAGTAAAACCTATACACTGCCAGAAAACCTGGAGGAATATTTTCAAAGATTTCGTTCTCAAGTGATCGGAATCAATCATGAATATGAAACGCCCTATGGAAAAAAGCAAATCATTTATACGGACTGGACGGCAAGCGGGCGTCTTTACCGTCCAATCGAACGGAAAATATCTGAGGTATTTGGACCATTTATGGCAAATACCCATACTGAGTCCAATACAACGAGTTTAATGATGACCGCTATCTATAAACAATCAAAAAAGATTATAAAAGAGCATGTAAATGCGGATGAACGGGATTCGCTTATTCTTGATGGCTTTGGGATGACCTCAGTTATGAATAAATTTCAGAGAATCTTAGGGTTGCGGGTCCCCGAACAGTTAAGAGGGTATTTGCAAATTCCTGAAAAAGAGCGCCCCGTTATTTTTATCACCCATATGGAGCATCATTCAAATCAGACTACGTGGCTTGAGACCATCGGGGAGGTTGTCATTTTAGAACCTAGCTCAACCGGAGAGATTGATGTTCCGCAATTGGAGGAGCTTCTCCAGAAATATCGTGAACGTCCATTGAAAATAGGGTCTTTTACGGCTTGTTCGAATGTTACGGGAATTCAAACCCCCTATCATCAATTAGCAAAAATCATGCATCAACATGGAGGATTATGTTTTATCGATTTTGCTGCATCTGCACCGTATGTCAAAATCGATATGCATCCGGAAGATCCTTTAGAAAAGTTAGATGCGATATTTTTCTCGCCGCATAAGTTTTTAGGAGGGCCGGGAACAAGCGGGGTATTAGTTTTTGATTCAAGGCTTTATTCAAATCAGGTACCGGACCATCCGGGGGGAGGAACTGTACTATGGACCAATCCTTGGGGGGAGCATCATTATTATCCAGATATTGAACTCAGAGAGGATGGAGGAACACCTGGGATTTTGCAAGCAATTCGCACAGCCCTTTGCGTGAATTTAAAAGATCAAATGGGCGTTGGAAATATATTAAAAAGAGAAAAAGAGCTGCTTGGAATCCTATTACCACAGCTTGAAAAAATTCCAACCTTTCACATATTAGACGGTCATTTAAAAAACCGTTTAGGAATTATTTCTTTTTACATTGAAAATATCCATTATAATTTAATTGTTCGTTTGCTGAATGACCGTTTTGGCTTTCAGGTCCGGGGTGGATGCTCATGTGCCGGAACATATGGCCATTATTTATATCAGATTGATCAACCTGCTTCAAAGCAAATAACAGATAAAATTAACCATGGAGATCTATCAACAAAACCTGGCTGGGTCCGATTTTCCTTGCATCCGATTATGACAAATGAGGAAATTTGGTTGTTTATTCATGCAATAAAAGAAATTATTGCGAATATCGAGGTTTGGAAAAAGGATTATGTTTACGATCCGGCGAGTAATGACTATTTCTATATACACCATATTCGCGAGGATATGGCACCACTGTTCCGGTTAAGTGATTGATTTAAATCGGAAAAACTGCCTTTCGACCATTTGAAAGGCAGTTTTTTATTGTAAATGGATAAAGTTCATTAATACAGGAATGAGGGAAAAGCCAAAAATCAGGGTAATCCAAGCAGCAAAAATCATTGCAAGTGTTGAAAAGGTTCCTTCTTGTTCACCATATTCCATCGCTTTATTCGTTCCAGCACCATGTGCAGCCATTCCAAGTGCAAGACCTTTGGCAATAGGCGTTTTTATCGATAATCCCTTCATCACCATCGGGCCCACAACACCACCAACTACTCCAGTCAATATGACAAAAACGGTTGTTAAAGTAGGCAGTCCGCCGATTTCCTTTGATACTTCAATGGCAATAGGTGTCGTAATGGATCTTGGCAGGATACTTACAACAAAATCTGAATTTAAATGAATAAGTTTAGAAAGCCCCAATGAAGAAAAAATGGCGATCAAACATCCGGTTGTAATACTGATTAAGATGTTTCCAATATATTTTTTTATCAAAGGATAATGCTTATAGATCGGGATTGCAAAAGCAACTGTTGCTGGTCCAAGCATATAAGTAAGAATATTCGTAGACGCTAAATAGGCATCTGCGGAAACATGCATGATTTTAATTAGTCCAATTAATGCAAGCGGCGCAATCAATAATGGATGGAATAATGGAAAAGTCCATTTCACGTAAGCCTTTTTAGAAAAGCAATAAAGTATATACGTAATCGCTGTGAAAAAAATAATTTTCATAGCGCATCACTTCTTCTATGATTATAGATTTTTTCAGAAACAAATGCGGTTGTTCCCATAACGATAATCGTACTAAAAATGATTAAAGCAATCGTTTCAATCCCTTCAATGCCCATGATTTCTTTATAATTCACTACTCCTACAGCAGATGGAACAAAAAAGAGCAGCAATTCGGCGAGCAGCCATTTTCCGCCTTGTTCAATCCACTCAAGTTTTATCACTTTTAGCTTTAATGCGATAAATAATAGGATTAAGCCAATCATGGATGCTGGAATGGGGCCGTGGATAACCGACTTGATTGCCATTCCAAGTATAAGAAATAAATAAATACATGCGATTTGTAAACAAATTTTCAGTAGTTTCATCCTAACAACCTTCCTTGAAAAAGCATCATTTGTTATTACTAGGTAATGTTACGATGAAGTTAGTTATTCGTAAAATACATATTTGGAATCAGATGCATTACTTTTAGTTATAATGAAACAGCTGCTTTGCACTGAGAATAAAATTTATAAAGGTTCGAGAGGCGTATGATATATAACGCCCTTTTTTCGTAATCACGGCTAGCTTCCACGGAATGACTGGGCGCAGTTTTATAATTTTAATTTCAGGATTAAGGACACGGTGACAAATAGAATCGGGAAGGGCGGTTACGCCTAAATTGGCCGCAACCATTTCCGACATAAAATCCCATTGAGAGCTTTTATATAATATTTTCGGTTCGAAGCCTTGATTAATACATTCATCACGGACGAATTGATGCAAAGCGAATTCCTCACTGTAAAAAATAAATTCCTCATCTTTTAATTCATGGAGGTGTACCATTTCACGATCTGCAAAGGGATGATCATAATGAACTAATAATTTCAATTCCTCCTCGACAATTGGATACAGATCAAAATCTTTTTCTGAAACAGGAAGGACTGCCACTCCTAATTCAAACTCTCCCTCTTCAATACTTTTTACGACTCTTGCTCCCCCATATTCAGTTATATTGATATGTACATTCGGGTAGGTTTTGTGGAATTTTGCCAAGACTTTTGGAAAAAAGAGACTGCCAATGATAGGAGGGATGCCGATGTGAATTTGCCCTCTTGATAGATTGGTCATATCATTAAGGGTTGTAGACATTTCATCCATTAACAGCAGCATTTTCTGAGCATACTCCATGACAATTAAGCCTGCGTCTGTGATATCACTTGTTTTATTTGAGCGAATGATGAGTGGAATGCCGAGCTCCTCTTCAAGGCCTTTCATCATTTTACTAAGGGCCGGCTGTGAAACATGGAGAGATTCTGCTGCCTTTGTAATACTTTTGTGTTTGGCAATTTCCAAAAAATATTTTAACTGACGTATATCCATTTTTAATACCTCCTCTGGACTTATTATATCGATTGAATAGTAAAGTTCATAATAGCTTCTGCCTCTAATGTTGGCAACGGCAAACTTGTCCGGGCATATGCTAATAAGAAAAGTGGAAGCGCCTTGTTCAGCCCCGGCAAGTGCTGGAGGACCTTGTCGGTGAAGTCGTTCTTTGACTTCATTGGCAGGTCCGAAGCATCCTCGAGGGGCTAGGCGCTGGAGCTGGACAATTCTCAAAGTTCACATATAAGATTTATGAATTAAAAAGGTGGGAAGTCATGATTCATATCGTAAAGCGCGGTGAAACACTTTCGTCGATTTCCGCTGACTATCGGGTGAATTTGCATCAACTCTATGCAGCAAACCCCGGAATTGGACATTTACAGGTAGGTCAAAAAGTACAAATTCCAGGACTGCCTGACCCATATACGATTCCTTATTCCATCGATGTTTCTGTTGGTAAAAGAAGACTTGCATTATATCACAATGGAAAGTTAGCGAAAATCTTTCCAATTGCTGTTGGAAAAATGCTTACCAATACTCCAACAGGTGAGTTCGTGATTGTAAACCGACAAATGAACCCCGGGGGACCATTTGGAGTCTTATGGCTTTCACTTTCCAAACAAGGCTACGGAATCCATGGGACAAATAATCCAAGTTCGATTGGAAAGGCCGTCTCACATGGCTGTGTAAGAATGTATAACAGGGATGTCCTGCAGCTTGCTGATACTGTTCCAAATGGAACACGGGTGGTTATTCATCAATAATTTCTACAGAAAAAGGTCGATTCACAATGAATCGACCTTTTTCTGTCAGTTATTTATAGATTACGATTGAGCCGACGGATTTGTCTTTTGATTCGCCGTTGACACGCACTTTTAGGCCATAGTTACCGATATTTCGACCGGCATCCGGCATAAATGTGTTTAGGAAAGAGTTGCTGTCATTAAATAATGAAACGGCTGGTTGGCTTGGAGCATTCAATGTTTGTACGCCTGGATAGTCAATATTTAGACCAGATGTTGGATCTAAACCAAAGGCAGCATCGGCAATATGGTAGCGAGTGCTTGCTTCGGCAGTTTTTCCAGTACTTAAGAGCCATTCTAGGTCATTACCTAAGTGGGCGTCAACTACACCTAAGAATCCATCTCCAGGATGGTCACCTGTCCAGTTATCGGTATAGCTATTATCAACATACCAAACTACTAAACCGCCATCATAGCTCATTAATGATTTACCCCGTGCAATATGGGCAAGACCTTCGTCAACACCTTTATGATTACGCCATTCAAGTAGGTAGTAGTGATCAGTTAATTTGTTACCATCCATTTTGGTAAAACCGTTTAAGGTAAAAGGAGAAGTGGTATTTTCAGCACCCTCATCTACTATCGTTTGCCCGTCGGCAACAACTTTGATGTTATCTGCAAAGAAGCCAATATAAGAGCTTCCCCAGTCAGTTGCATAGCGAAGGCGAAGTTTGATATTTTGACCTTTATACTCAGATAAGTCGAATGACTGAGGCTGCCATCCATTCGATTTTCCAGTAAATCCAGGCATTGAATTTAAGATAGTTGGATAACCTTCAGGAACCACGTCGGAACGGGTATTGGCATTCCCTAATGATTTCCAAGTTGAACCGTTATCAGTAGAAACTTGAACGAAGGCAAAATCCCATTGTGGCTCGATGTCATACCAAGCATCAAAAGTTAAATTTGCCGAAGATTTTCCAGTTAGGTCAACATCGGTTACCATGTTGCTATCCATTTCGTCAGCTTGTCCACCCCAATATTCAAAGCTTCCAGCTGCGGGAGTATTTACAGGCGTTTTCTTTTTCGGGAGGTTAACGCGTACCGCTTGGTTATTTTGTCCAAGTGGTGAATTTGCTTGGTCAAGCAAGAATTGAGTTCCTTTTGTAGAAACTTCATCCCAATTTACAACTGTTGGTGCAGTCCATTTTCCACCAAGAGTGGATTGGAAGTACTGTTTGGCAAATGGAGAGAATCCTGTTGGTTCAGCGCCAGGAATTTTTCCAGCCCATGAGCCACTAGCCATGATGGACCAATAGCCAATCGCTTCACCAGTTCCAGTATACTGAGTATCATATTCATCAGGAAGACCTAAGTCATGACCATATTCATGGGCGAATACCCCAGTGGCACCGTCTTCAGGCATAACAGTGTAGTCATAGAATCCTGGTAAGCCTTTTCCTAATCCATCTGGGTCATAGAAAACAGCCGAACGGTGTGACCAAATCGCATTATCTCCCAAGGAACCGCCGCCAGCTTCTTGTCCCATTCCGGAATGAATAATTTGTAAGTGGTCTACTAATCCATCAGGCTCCCAGAAGTTACCGTCGCCATCTAAATCATGCGGGTCTTCTAAATCATAGTCTTGAAGAGGGACGCCTGCAGCTTTTGCAGCCTCAAGAGTATCTTTAACTAATTGCTTCGAACCACCAGGTGTTACGTTATCATGGCCTCCAGTAGATCTGTCAGCACCATAGTAAGCAGCAGTGCCAGGCACTTTTAACCAGCCATAGGCTTTACCTTCAATGGTATAAGTCCCACCTGATTGTTCTTCATAAAATTGCTTTTGTGATACTTGGTCTTCACCATGTGGACCTTTAAACTCTCCTTTATTTCCAAAAATCATTTTTTCGTAATGTTCAGGAGTATAGTCTGAATAGTAGTTATCTGTTTCTTCAGGCTTAAGGTTGTTGTGTTCAAAATCTGAATACTCTACCATTATGGTTAATAGTTTCCCTTTTTTCTGTACACCAGGTGAAGTTCCTTCCTCTACCGGATCCGGATTTCCCTTTAACTGCCCATATTTGTTCCCTTTACCTTTTAAGAGACCTTTATTAAAGTCTTTAAATTTGCGCTGTTTTTCTGCATCTGCTGCCTTGACCTTAGCAGCAAGAGGGTCAGCTTGCGTTACCTTGTCTTGTTTCCCTTTTAATTCTATATAGTTTTGCAAAGCTTTTTGCTTTTCCGCAGTGGAGGCACTTTTCGAAATCACTCCACGTTTGATCAGTGAATCTAGTAACTTGTCCTCATTTACTACAGATAAATCTAGTGAACCGTAAGAGTGTGAGACAGTAGGATTTTTATGTAGTATGTCCCCCCCAGTTGAGCTAGCGTAGTTGCCAGGAAAACCTGCAAATAAGGTTCCTGCAATTACGGCTGTTGATAGACCGGTTTTTAAAAACTTTTTCAACCAAATTCCCCCTAAACTGTTTTTTTTCGATACAATTCCATAATATTCCGAAAATTATGACAAAACAATGAGACTAATTCCTTAAAATTTTAAAATAGTTCCGAAAATGTAGTAAAATGGAATTAAAATCACAATGAGCAAATTTTACTATTTTGGATAAGCTATTAATTTTCAAGAATAATTTCAAAAAATGCTTTTTTGCTTTAAAGTGTATGAGGAATACAGGGTTAA
This sequence comes from Neobacillus cucumis, assembly GCF_016107705.1. Next base: position 85,320 of record NZ_JAEHGC010000001.1, on the reverse strand, counting down.
TAATAATATTTGTGATAAATTAATTTTGAAAAAAGCACAAAAACTATTTTATTATAGAAATAGGGTAGTTTTAAAAAAGTGTTTTCAAAACGGATTGATAAGTAAAATCAAAGCGAGAGGGGATTCTTCTTTTGAAAAAGGTATATATCATACACGAAAATAGCGAGTGGACTGTTCATTTAACAAAGCGTTTAGACGAACTGGAGGTACCATACGAAGAATGGCATTTAGACAACGGGAGACTTGATTTAGCGAAAGAACCGCCAGAAGGGATTTTCTATAACAGAATGAGTGCCTCCTCTCACACAAGGGGTCATCGCTTTGCGCCTGAATTGACTGCGCAGGTTCTTGCATGGCTTGAAGCACATGGCCGTAAAGTATTTAATGGCACGCGTGCTCTCCAGTTGGAGGTAAGTAAGGTTTCACAATACTTAGAGTTGAATAAACATGAAGTGCGTACACCAAGAACGATTGCGGCTGTTGGAAAAGAACAAATTATCGAAGCTGCCCGGGAATTTGTCGGTACACCGTTTATAACAAAGCATAACCGGGCTGGAAAAGGACTTGGGGTTCAGTTATTCCAATCCATTGAGGCCCTTCGTTCCTATGTGGAAAGTCCGGCATTTGAAGAATCGATTGATGGAGTTACGTTAATCCAGGAATATATTCAAGCTCCTGAAAGCTATATTACTCGCTGTGAGTTTGTCGGTGGAGAATTTGTGTATGCAGTTAAGGTAGACACATCGGAAGGCTTCCAGTTATGTCCTGCAGATGCATGTCAAATAGGTGACCTGTTCTGCCCTGTGGGGGAAGAGGTAGAGAATAAACCAAAGTTCCAAATTATTGATGGTTTTGCAGATCCAATCATTGAAAAATATCAGCAGGTGTTAGCGGATAATGGGATTCAGATAGCTGGAATCGAGTTTATCCGTAATGTTGAAGGTGAAATTTTTACCTATGATATCAATACGAATACGAACTATAATTCAGATGCTGAAGCCAATGCTGGGAAGTTCGGTATGCTGGAACTTGCAAAATTTTTGAAAGCTGAACTTGAAAAATTAAATAACTAAGATTTATTTGAAAGCTCTCTATGTAAATTGGAGAGCTCTTTTTTTGAAAAAGGGAAGATTCTCAAAGAATCTGCCCCAATTTGCTATATTATTAAGCTTTTGCAGCTTGGATTTGTAAGTTGATTTTAACTTTATCGCCTACAAGCACGCCGCCAGTTTCTAGTGCTGCATTCCAAACTAAACCGTAGTCAGAACGGTTAATGGTACCTTGTGCACTAAAACCAACTTTTTCATTTCCCCATGGATCTTTACCTTGACCTTCAAATGTAACAGCGAAAGTTTCTGGTTTAGTTACGCCACGTAATGTTAAATCACCAGTAAGGTTGTATTCACCTTCATCTGTTTTTTCAATTTTTGTAGCACGGAAAGTCATGTTAGGATGATTTTCTGCATCAAAGAAATCGGCAGAAACCAAGTGACCGTCACGATCTTTATTGCGAGTGTCTACACTTGCAGTTTCGATTGAGAATTCGATAGCTGCAGTTGTTAAGTCAGCTGGATCAGCGTCAATTGTTGCGCTGAAATTATTGAAAGTACCTTTCACGTTTGCAATCATCATATGGCGAACAGAAAAATCTACACTGCTATGTGCAGTATCAAGAGCCCATTTAGTTTTTGTCATTTTATTTCTCCTCCAGTTTTGTTTTGAAATCATTTATCTTGAAATTAAAATAACTTAATTCAAGGTAAATTATAATTTGAATACAAGTAGATTGTCAATCAATTTTCGCAAATTTTTTTCGACTTATTTATTGAAAGGAATAACAGGGGAGAAGGAATGAATGGAGGCAGAAAACAAATACTAAAATGGGCAAAAAAAAAACGCCAAATTGGCGTTTTGCGTTTGAAATATTGGTTGAATGTTAAAAATAGGCATGTTAAAATTAATATTGGTCTAATTGGAGATTTTTAAAGGCTATATATAAATATCCTATAATAACATTATCACATTTTTTTGTGATTGTCAAAAAAATAGGCCGAATTTTTTCTGGGGAGTGGTTCGATGAGCGATTTACAAAACTTAGACTGGCGAGCAGAACAGGATCGTGTTGATTTCGTTGTAAAGGAAATTGAAAAAAAGACGAAAAAATTTGAGCAAGGTGCCGGTAATGTCAGCTCCGATGTTCTCGAGTTACGAAAAACTTTCTGGGAAGATGTAACGGTCAATATGGATGAACCGGATGATGTTATTGAGACTGCCGCAAGTATTAAACAGCAGGCTGAATTACTTTCAGAACGGGAGCGGACACATAAACAGATTGATAAGCAGCTAAACACTTTAGCAAGATTAAAATATTCGCCCTACTTTGGTCGAATTGATTTTTGGGAGAACGGGGAAAAGTCCGCTGATCAAGTATATCTTGGAATTGCCTCACTCATGGATGAGCAGGATGAGAACTTTTTAATTTATGATTGGCGTGCCCCTATATCAAGTCTTTATTATGACTATCCTCCGGGTCCGGCTGAATATGAAACGCTTGAAGGAACCATTAAAGGGGAAATGAAATTAAAGCGTCAATTTATTATTCGGGCATCGGAAATTAAAGGAATGTTTGATACTGGGGTTACCATTGGTGATGAAATGCTTCAAGAAGTGCTTGGGAATAACGCCAGCACACAAATGAAAAGTATCGTCGCAACCATTCAAAGGGAACAAAATCAGATTATCCGCGATGAGCGAAGCAATCTCCTGATTGTTCAGGGAGTGGCAGGGAGTGGAAAAACATCTGCAGCCTTGCAAAGAGTTGCCTATTTGCTTTACCGTTACCGCGGAACATTGAAGTCGGAAAATATTATGCTGTTTTCCCCGAATCCCTTATTTAATAGTTATGTAGCCACTGTCCTTCCCGAATTAGGGGAAGAAAATATGCAGCAGGTTACCTTTCAGGAGTACTTGAACCACCGGCTTGGAAAAGAATTTGATGTTGAAGACCCCTTTTCTCAAATGGAATATTTGTTAAATGGGAAAGAAGGGCAGGAATATCTGACAAGGGTTGAAGGTATTCGCTACAAGGCTAGTTTAGCTTTTAAAGATGTGATGGATTTATATGCTTTGAACTTGTCTAAACAAGGTTTAATTTTTCGGGATTTAACCTTCAGAGGAGAGGTGCTTTTTTCAAAAGAAACTATTCATGATTACTTTTATTCTTTGCATGCATCTTACTCGATTCCGAACCGAATGCAGTTGGTAAAGGAATGGTTATTAAGGGAATTAAAAAGAAGGGTGCGAAAGGAGCGCTCAAAGAGCTGGGTCGAAGAAGAAACACAATTTTTAGAAAAAGAAGATTACCTGGATGTATATAAAAAATTGCAAGAAAAGAACCGGTTCACGCATAACAGCTTTGATGATTTTGACAGTGAGCAAAAGCTGCTTGCGGAAATGGTTGTAAAAGAAAAGTTTAAACCAATTTTTGCGAAGGTCAAAAGATTGAAATTTGTGGATATGCCAGCTATATACGAGCAGCTTTTTGAAGATCATACTGTGGGGGCTTTTCATGGAGGTTGGCCTCAAATTTGTGCACAAACTCTTCAAAAATTAAAAAAGCTGGAGATTGCATATGAAGATGCCACCCCATTTGTTTATTTGCAGGATCTTATTGAGGGGCGTACTTCCAATACTTCGATTCGGCATATTTTTATAGATGAGGCACAGGACTATTCACCATTTCAATTTGCTTTCCTTCAAATGTTATTTCCCTATAGTAAAATGACCTTGTTAGGTGATTTTAATCAAGCAATTTTCTCTGGTGCAACCGGTTCTGATACGGTTTTGACCGACCTTGTAATAAGCAGTGATAAGGTTGAAAGGATTGTTTTGACAAAAACCTATCGTTCGACAAAAGAGATTGTTGGGTTTACTCGTGCTTTGATTGAAGGTGGGGAGCAAATTGAACCCTTTAACCGGACAGGGAAGAAACCGACGGTCCAGAAAGTTGAAAAGGATCAGATTGATGAATGGATCCTAAATAAAATTAAGGAAATGCAAGGTGAAGGGCATCGGACGATTGCGGTGATTTGTAGAACAGAAAAGGAAAGTAAGGCAGCCTATGAGGTATTAAAGGGTAAAATCCCTCTTCATTTAATTGAAAAAGGGACGATATCGTATGAGAAAGGGATTCTAGTTATCCCTTCCTATTTGGCAAAAGGAATTGAATTTGACGCTGTCATTCTCTACGATAGCTCACAGTATAAGGATGAACATGAACGAAAACTATTTTATACGGTTTGTACCAGGGCGATGCATGAACTGCATCTGTTTACAACGGATGGGATTAGTCCGTTAATGGAAAATGTACCACAAACTGCCTATATTTTTGACTAACAAAAAAAGCTGTATGACTCATACAGCTTCTTCTTTTTTATATATTTTTTCTTTGGTATTGTTTTTGCACTTGTTCATATGCTAAGCGAAAAATTTCTTCTTCAGATGTATTTCGGTTTGTAATCACATTCGTTAGATAGTTTTTTCCTTGGTAGGTTACCATGACATTTACTTGCAACATTAAAATCACCTTTCTTTATGCCATCAAAATCAAAACGATTCATTTTATGCCAATAATGAAATTTTATGACTTGAGATTTCGAAATGTTTTTGACAGATTTGTTATAATGTTTGTTAAAGTATATAGGTTCGGAGGCAGGATTATGTCGATGTATTTTGAAGAAATTACCCAGGATACACTTTATATTGCTCTAGAGATTATCAACTCAAATCCAGAGTATAATCAGCTTGAAAACGGCAATGTCACTAGAACGATTGACGATATGGAAAAAGAATTTCTAAATCCACAATCAACTAGTGTGTTTATTAAATTAGATGACACCTATATCGGGATCATGGATTACTTGCTGGAAAATCCAAAAGATCAGACTCCTTGGTTAGGACTATTAATCATTCACAGAGATTATCAAGGATATGGCTTCGGTGTTCAGGCGTATAAACTGCATGAAAATGAAATGGTAGATCGAGGATTAAAATGTATCCGAATTGGAGTGATAAAAGATAATCACAAGGCACATTCCTTTTGGGAATCATTAGGATTTAATTATTTTAAAACAGCACTATGGAAAGAAAAAATTGAGATTTCATGTTATGAAAAGAAGTTAGAACAAAACTAGACGAGGCTATACTTCGAGAACCATAAATTCCTCTGCAAAACGCTGTACCTGCATTTTGTCTATTTTATTCTTCTTTAATAAAGATTCTGCAATGACAAGATAATGCTGAACCTGAGCATCTTTTTTTAATTCCCGCAGTGATACATCGCCATTCAGTAATTGGATGGCTTTTTCTTTGATGTCTTGACTGTTTGAAGATACATAAAGAAGGAAAGCAATACATGTAACTTTATCCACAAGAACCACTCCTCATATCAAGAATCGAATTATCTATACTAATTCGACTATCATCTAAAAAACTCCTCCAAATTTCCAGAAAAATCGCAAAAAGTGGTAGAAGGTTGTTTTTTAGAGCGGTTTTTTTATATAATATTGAAGGGATAAAAGAAAAACTTTTTGTCGTGGATTTACCTTTCATCCCGCTTGGGGTGAGAGGTTTTTTTATTTTTACATATATAAATGCTTTAGGAGGTCTATTGTAATGAAAAATTCCTTAATTAAGGATTTGTACAGAAATACAGAAAATTATATCGATCAAAAAGTTCAATTATCGGGTTGGATTCGGACCATTCGTGATTCCAAGACCTTTGGCTTTATTGAAATAAATGATGGAAGCTTTTTTAAAGGGGTTCAAATTGTTTTTGACGAACAATTGGATAATTTTAAAGAAATCGCTAAGCTCCCAATCAGCTCATCGATTAAGGTTGTAGGTGATTTTATTCATACGCCACAAGCAAAACAGCCTTTTGAAATTAAAGCAATTGAAATTTCCATTGAAGGTACTTCGAATGTCGATTACCCACTGCAAAAGAAAAAGCACTCATTTGAGTATTTAAGGACGATTGCTCATTTACGGCCAAGAACAAATACATTTTCAGCAGTATTCCGTATACGCTCACTGGCATCTTATGCGATCCATCAATTTTTCCAAGAAAAAGGCTTCGTGTATGTTCATTCGCCAATTATTACAGGAAGTGACACGGAGGGTGCGGGTGAAATGTTCAGGATCACAACACTGGACATGGACAATCTCCCTAAAAATGATGAAGGAAAAGTCGATAATACGAAGGATTTCTTTGGTAAAGAAACGAATCTTACGGTTAGCGGTCAGTTATCCGGTGAAGCCTTTGCCTTGGCATTCCGAAATGTATATACATTTGGTCCGACATTTAGAGCAGAGAACTCCAATACGGCAAGGCATGCAGCTGAATTCTGGATGATTGAACCAGAGGTTGCTTTTGCAGAGCTTCCAGACATTATGGATCTTGCAGAGGAAATGGTGAAATACGTGATTGGCTACGTTCTTGAGCAGGCACCTGAAGAAATGAATTTCTTTAACAGCTTTATTGAAAAGGGCTTGTTAGATCGACTTAAAAACGCCCATACTTCAGATTTTGGCCGTGTAACCTATACGGAGGCAATTGAACTTTTACAAAAGTCCGGAGAGCAGTTTGCTTACCCTGTTGAGTGGGGATTAGACCTACAAACCGAGCATGAACGGTACCTATGCGAAAAAGTCTTCCAGAAGCCAGTATTTGTTACGGATTATCCGAAAGAAATCAAAGCTTTCTATATGAGATTAAACCAAGATGGCAAGACCGTTGCTGCAACTGACTTACTTGTGCCTGGTATCGGTGAACTGATTGGCGGCAGTCAGCGTGAGGAGCGCGAAGAGATTCTTGCCTCAAAAATCAAACATCTTGGGATGAGCGAGGAAGATTATTGGTGGTATCTGGAGTTAAGAAAGTACGGCGGTACAAAACACTCAGGATATGGTCTAGGTTTCGAACGCTTAATCATGTACTTAACTGGCATGTCTAATATTAGAGATGTTATTCCATTCCCAAGAACAACAGGAAACGCAGATTTTTAATGAAAAACAAAAATAAAAAGAAGGCCGGAATGGTCTTCTTTTTTTGGATTTGAGTAGCGAGGAATTACGGACGTTGTAATTCCTCTTCGAAGAAAAATGTTGATGGATGCTCTTTAACAACATAAGAATATCTTTTCATGTTTTTTACGTATTGCCATTTCAAAATCGTAACCATCTCTTCCGTTCCTTTAATATATACAATCTCTCCACTATTATAGCGGTTATTTGAACTTCCCAAATTAACACCCCATTTAATATTCTATCTCCATTATACTATAGTATGAAAAAATACTCCTTGTTATAGGAGAGGAACTTTATTATTTTTTGGAAAAATATGACTCATCTATCTATTACCTTCCAATTTTGAAATAGTATGTTATACTAAATAAAAAGTGAGGTGTCATTTTGACGAATTATAAAGCGAAAAAGAGTAACCTCAAAGAATTATTATCAAAAAACAGTATGGATTTAGACAGTTTGGAAAGGAATACGAATATTCCTAAAAGTCAGCTCAATGATTACTTATCCAAGAGAGTAATGAATTTGAACAATGCCATGACTATTTCCAAAGAATTGAATTGCCAAATTGAAGATCTGTATGTTTGGACATCAGATGATGAATAATATTTGTTAAAACAGGCCCAAGGTTTTGAGTCTGTTTTTCTATTTTGAAAGAAAAAAAAAGATATATCGTTGTTTGAAGAAGGTTCCCGTTGTTTTAAGGCATAAAAAATAGCACGCCGAGGCGTGCTATTCTAGTTAGTTATTTAAATCACATTTATCTAAAGGGATTAATTTCGTCTTCTTTGTAAATTTATATCCTAACCATAAGATGATAAATAATGGCAATCCGATATAGGAGACTAATACACCATTCCAATCGATATGGTCTCCGGTAAATGCGGAGTAGTTTTGGCCTAAAACGACGAATCCGCACACAACAAAGGCAAAGATCGGACCAAATGGGAAAAGCTTAGATTTATATGGAAGCTTGCTTAAGTCCCTGCCTTGTGCAACATAGGCTCTACGGAAGCGGTAATGGCAAATTGCAATTCCAAGCCAAGCGATGAAACCTGACATACCTGAAGCATTCAATAACCAAATATATACAGTTCCATCACCGAAGAGGGAAGCAAGAAATGCAAGAGTACCGACTAAAGTAGTAACGATTAAGGCATTAACAGGTACACCATTTTTATTTAATTTGCCAAGGAATTTTGGTGCTTTACCTTGACGAGCTAAATCCCAAAGCATACGAGTTGAGGCATACATCCCTGAATTTCCTGCTGATAATACCGCAGTTAAAATAACAGCATTCATGACAGATGCAGCAAAGGCAATCCCTGCTTTTTGGAATACAAGTGTAAACGGACTGACCGTTACATCGCTGTTTGCTAAGTTACCGTTCGTGTATGGAATCAATAAACCAATTACTAAAATAGCTAAAACATAGAATAATAGAATGCGCCAGAAAACTTGACGAACAGCACGAGGAATTGCTTTTTCTGGATTGTCTGTTTCACCGGCTGCCACACCAAGAAGCTCCGTTCCTTGGAAAGAAAATCCTGCTGCCATAAAGATTCCAAGCATGGTCATGAAACCACCATGGAACGGGGCATCACCAACAGTGAAATTCTTCAAACCAATAACATGTCCGCCCATAATACCAAAGATCATTAATGTTCCAGTAATAATAAAGATGACAACTGTAACAACTTTAATTAAGGAGAACCAATATTCTGCTTCACCAAAGCCTTTAACAGAAATAAAGTTTAGTAGAAACATAATCGCTAAAAAGATGGCACTCCACAAAATAGATGGCGTGTGCGGAAACCAAAATTTCATGATCATTGTAACAGCTGCTAATTCTGCAGCAATCGTAATAGCCCAGTTATACCAATAGTTCCAACCAAGAGCAAATCCTAGTGAAGGGTCAACAAATTTGGTTGCATACGTACTGAAGCTTCCAGCAACCGGCATATAGGAACCCATTTCAGCTAAGCTTGTCATTAAAAAGTAAACCATAATTCCAATGATTAGATAGGAAAGAATTGCACCACCAGGACCGGCAGTAGCAATTGCGCCGCCGCTGGCAAGGAATAAACCTGTTCCGATAGTTCCCCCGAGTGAGATCATTGTAAGATGACGGGCTTTTAAGCTGCGCTTTAATCCTGATTTTTCTTTATTCGTGATTAGAACATCAGCACTCGAATTTTCTTTTGATACACGTGCAGTTTGCATATTATCTATACTCCTTTTCGTTTGCTGTCTAGTACAGTACCTAAAAAAGGTGCTACAGCTTTTCTAATAGGAAGGAGTTTGGAATAAAAAATGCCACCGAAGTAGATTCAGGTGGCATATCAATACCCCGCATCATACCTTCCGAAAGATAGCTCAACACGATTAGCTGGTAGGGCTAATCATGACAGTTCTGTTCCTATTCGGAGACAGCCCCAGCATACTTTTATAAGAGAAAAAATATGCTTCGGCAGCTTTTCCTTTCAAACGGAGTTAACGATGTCTCTTTCATCTCGTCCGCTATACTAATAAAAACCGCGACCTCTACCTCATCGGTTTGATGAGGATTTAAATATTAAAGTTAATATATTAATAAAGTATAAATATTATTAATGAATTGTCAATTGTTTTTCTCGAAGAATAATTTCCATCAAAATAAGGAAAAATATAACACTGAATAAATAGTACATATCCTACATAAAAATTCAATTTTATTGGTTTTTTTTCAATAATATTGGTAAAATATCCGAAAAGATTAATAAAAGAAAATTTATATTTATCAGATAATTGTATATTATTGTAAAAAACTATTAAATTTACTTAGGGAACGAGAATCGGTATGATATTTGAAAAGAATAGATAGTAGGAGGGGCACTTTCTTGCAATATCTTGGAATAGTTTTCGGTTCTCTCATTGTTGCTTTTGGATTTAATCTTTTCTTAATTCCTCATCAAGTCTTAAGTGGAGGAATGAGCGGAATCTCCATGATTTTGGGGATGATTACCCCGCTTAATACGGGGTTTGCGAACTTTCTTTTGAATCTTCCCTTATTAATTATTGGATATAAAATGCTCGGAAGAAGATTAATTGTTAATTCAATCCTATCGGTAATCATTATTTCGATTGGTCTTTATATTATTCCTGTTCATGCCATTGCGCAAGATAAAATACTTTCTTCTATATTTGGAGGAGCTATTACGGGACTTGGGGTCGGGATGGTATTTCGCAGCTCTGGATCTACAGGCGGTTTTGATATCATTAGCATGATTCTAGCTAGAAAAATGGATTTTCCGATTGGTGCCCTTCTATCTGGGATGAACGGTGTAGTCATTATCATCAGTGGATTTTTATTCAATTGGGATTCTGCTCTTAATACATTGGTCTCCATTTTTGTTACCGGTAAAGTAGTCGATGCCATTTACACGGATCATGCCAAGCTCACCATTATGATTATTACTGAAAAAGGCGAAGAAATGCGGAAACATCTGCTATCTAATTTGTACAGAGGTTTAACCATAATGGATGGAGTAGGCGGTTACTCCAATAACAAAAGGAATATTTTAGTCACGGTTATTTCCAGGTATGAATTAAATGATGTTAAAAATCTCATCTCTGAGGTGGATACTTCAGCATTTGTTAATATTACCGAAACAATCGAAGTAATGGGACTGTTTCATAGACCCAGTCCAAATTAGTACACAAAAGGCTTGTTCCTAGTTTAAGGAGCAAGCCTTTTTAATTGCAAAAGAAAAGGGGAATGATACATTACCAATGGGGGGCTTTAACAAAGAAGAATTTACGAAGAAGTTTAATGTACCGATTCCGCGAAAAATGAAAATAAGTTCGTAAAGACGAAAAGATCCTTATCTATTGAATAAGGATCTCTCTTTTTAACCATTCAAATATGGTTCTAACTGATCCATTGCATTTTGTACAATCATCGCATTCTTCTGATACATTTCCTTTGAATTTTGACACTCTGTGGCTAGTGAAAATAGTTCTAGGTCAGCATGAGTCTTTTTCAGCATTGCCATAAGCAGAGGCCTTTGCTGCGGAGAAGGCACTTGTAGCTTGTCATCATAAATATCAATGGTTAATTCCCCGTATGAGTCGACCTGCCCAATAAACACATTATCAAGTGTTACCCCGAGTTTTTCTAATTCTGTATTAAGCCAGCTACGGCTTTTCCCTGATGAACGCAATGCTTCATCTAAAATTTTCCCATCCATAATAACGGTTTGAGGCTCTTTTTCATTGGCTGTTTTCATTTGCAAATCTTTTGGGGTAAGAGGACGATTTTCTTTTTTCAATAAAGCACTCAAATTCCCTTTAGGTTCAAGAACAGCAAATTCAACATCAGCGATTTTAAAAATATCCTTCTGCCTAAGCAGGGCGGATAATTCATCAATCGTGTATTTTTCCTTCTTTAAATTTTCTTCTAAAACTCGTCCATCTTTAATTACTACAGCTCCTCTACCATCCATGACATCTCGGAATTTTTTGCTTTTTAATGAAAGGAAGTCTGCCATAAAAGTAACTAGGCCAAAAACGATGATGGCCAATGCTCCATGATATGCATTACTTTCAAGTCCAGTCACTACTTCACCGGCAATACTGCCAATAGTAATACCTGCAACATACTCAAAGAAGTTAAGTTCAGAAATTTGCTTTTTTCCAAGGAGTTTTGTGGTTAAAAATACTAGTAACAAGAAGATTAGTGATCGAGCAATAATTAAAACCCATCCAGGCATCTTTTCTCACCCCAATCCATTATCCTTTGTATTGCGGTTCTTGACGTTCAAGTTCATATACTCTTGTTTGAATGTCTTTTTTTACATGTTCAAATGTAAGGGCAGTCTCATGAAACACTCTTTTTGCATCCTCATCCAGTGAATTCAGAGCTAGAGCTGACAATTGTGCCTCAATATCCTTTATCGTTACAAGGGTTTGCTTTACGTTAGAAGCAACTGTCATGATTAATCTTCCTTTCCTGCAAGCTTTGGTATGTAATGGGATTACTTATTGAAATGAAAAATGGGTTGGCATAAACGCCAACCTATTTTGCTTATTATTGATTGTATTGGGGCTCTTCCGCCTGAATTTCCTGAAGGCGTGGCTCCAAACTATCTAAAACGGATTGTGTTTGCTGGGCAGCTTGTTGATATAGCTGTTTTGCATTTTGGTTGTCAGTGGCTAATGCGAAGGTTTCAAAACTTGCTTGGGCACTTTTTAAGCTTGCTAAGGCTTGCTTTACTTGTGTTCCGACTGTCATCTAATAATCCCTCTTTCATTAATGAAATCAAATACAAAAATAGTATGTGAACTTACACATTAGCCTATGTACATTTTTGTTTTCTTTTTTAAAAATTTCGCGCATATAGTTAAGCAGCAGGAATTTTCAAACATGGAGGGAAGAGTATGAGAGATAAAATAGGAAAAGATGATTTTGTACCAGGTTTTGTTCCCCATCATAATCATGGTTCTGTTGATTATACAGGTGTAAGTTCCAACCATGTCCACCAGTGCCTAGATGTAACATCGCCCCCAATTCAAACCCAGGATGGAAGTCATATTCATTATACGGAAGGGTATGTACTATTTGAGGAGGGGCATACCCATTATTACAAGGCCTATTCAGGTCCAGCTATTCCTGTCGGCAATGGTATGCATGTTCATTATTATGATTTTCATACTACAGAAGAAAGTGGACATAGCCATCATGTAAAGGGCGTCGATCACCCCGCTCCAGGGTCAAAATAACGGAAACAAAAAGGTCTCTCTTCCGTAGAAGAGGGACCTTTAAGGTTTAAAAAATGATTTTTTCCAAAACAAGGGGATTCAAAGCAGTGGTTTGGTTTATAAATATGAACGCATCATAACGTTCACCCATTTGAGAAGGAACATAATTACCAAAATGCTCATATTCCGGCTGATAGACAACACCGATTGCACGATGACCAATGGTATTGTCGAATTCATGGCGATTTTCATCTGTAAACAAAAGAAACTGATTAAATTCTCCACTCAAATGCATAAGATACTCCCAACTTCCATATTGAGCAGGAGGCACTTCCGTAATTTGAAAATTCAATCCCCATTCCCTGGAAGCAATGACAGTGCCGCTATAGGTACCAAATCCCACGATATAAACATCATTTTCGGAATGATTCTCCCGGAGCAATTGTCCAACATTGACCATTCTTTCGTCCTTCATGTCGGTTGCCCGAGCATCACCAACATGTGTGTTATGCTCCCAGATAATGATTTTTGCATCGTTACCATAAAAGTTGACGATTTTTTCCACTGCTTCAGCCATGTGACGATCCCGAATATTCCAAGACTCTGAATCACTTCGTACCATAATTCGATAATATTCTTCTGCATGGGCTGTAACCAGGGCGTTCACTTCCATGTTTAGGCTACCCTCGAAGTCATCCCGGTATTGCCATTTATTTTTTTGAATGGATGATAATAATTGGAGTGCTTCATTGGTGCAGTTTTCTGATAAATAACCAGCTGAAACAGCATAAGATTCATGATTACGATTATATGTTTCGAAACAAGAAAAAGCTCTTCTAGCTGTTTCAAGTTCTGGTGATTGTGTTTTTTCAAGGTAATGGATAATTTCATCCAAGCTTTCCCATAAACTGTAGACATCGATACCGTAAAAACCAATATTTTGATTACATTGTTGATTATAATCTTTTAACCATTCGATGAAACCGATTATTTCATGATTTGCCCACATCCAGGTTGGCCATCGTTCAAATGCCTCTAATACTTCTTTTACATTTTGTTTTGTTTGGCCGTATCCTTTTATATAGCGATTGATATTTTGACAAGCCGGCCAATCTCCTTCAACCGCAATAATAGAAAATCCTTTTTCCGTAATTAATTTTTTTGTTAATTCAGCACGAAGTGTATAAAATTCGGAAGTCCCATGTGATGACTCCCCTAAGAGCACATATTTTGCTTCTCCAATTTGCTGGATAAGTGGTTCTAAATCATTAATGGAAGAAAACCGTTTGGCATGTTTCTTAATTGATTCTTGCATTCCATCCATTCCTTTCATTTTAGACTAAATGAAGGTCTGGAATTAATGTTCCCTAGTCCACTTAAACATAAAAAAATGCTTCCCACTTTTCCATTGGGAAAAGAAGGGAAGTTTCTTGATAAGATCAGCATTAACTTAATGTAAGAGTGAAATATTTTGTTGTTGACATACTAAAGGGTATCTATATATAATTCTATCTTGTAATAAATCAATTCGTATACGAAATATTCGATTTAGAAACCTTAGATTATCGAGGCAAAGGAGGAAGAAATGTACGAATTAAATAATGTAATTGTTGAGTCATTTTCAGAAATAAACAAGGCAATTTATCGGCTTATTAAGACTGAGGCAGACCGGATGGGAATTACGGTTGTTCAACTGAAGGCTCTTTATAGAATTTCTTCAAACCCTAAGATTGGATTGGGCGACCTAGCCGATAAATTGAGGTTAACGAACAGCACAGTCAGCGGGGTTATTGATCGATTAGTTCAAAGTGGTTTGGTAGAGCGGATTGTTCCGCCTGAAAATCGCAGAGCGGTTTCGATTCATTTAACACAAGCTGGAAAAGAGCTGTTAGATCAAGTTTATTCTTCTGAATCTATCCTAAGAAAAAAATTAAATGATGTGATGGATTTACCAAAAGAAGAGATTGAACATTTATTAAGTTTACACAGGCTTATCCTATCTAAGCTTTCAATTGAGGAGGAATAACTTTATATGAACCTTAAACGGATGATTTTTTTAAACATTTTGATATTGCTTATTTTAGTTGGAGGGGGTTTTGCAGCCTATTCCTACTACAACAAAACAGTAAATTATTTATCTACAGATAATGCTCAAATTGCAGGGCAGCAGGTGACAGTTGCTGCACCGGCTAATGGGAAATTAATAGATTGGGCAGGAAATGTAGGCGATCATTTTTCAAAGAATCAAAAAATCGGAACCATTGTATCTGCTGGAACGGGAGCGGGGGCAGCTGCTGCGCCTACTTCAATTAATATAACCCTTCCGACTAGTGGAACAGTAGTACAAACAAATGCTGTGAAAAATTCCTTTGTAGCTGCCGGTACCCCGCTTGCTCAGGTATATGATCTTGATAAGTTATGGGTAACAGCTAATATTGAGGAAACTTCAATTGATGAAATAGCTGAAGGACAAGATGTTGATATTAATGTAGATGCTTTCCCTAATACAACATTAAAAGGAACAGTAGAGAAAATTGGTCTTGCAACTTCAGGTACTTTTTCTCTTCTACCAAGCTCAAACAGTACAGGTAACTATACAAAAGTAACTCAAGTCATTCCTGTTAAAATTACAATTGATGATAACAAAGGACTTCAGATTGTCCCTGGTATGAACGTGACCGTGAGAATTCATAAGTAGGTGATTCGATGTCAATATATATCACGGTTTATGTCATTTTAAGCATATTGGTGTTATTACTGTTTAATTTTATGTTTATGAAAAAAGGCAGAAAACCTAAGAATCGTTCTGTAAAGGATTCTACTCCGGTTGTTCAGGAAGAGAATCACAAAAGGAACATGGAAGAAGAAGTAGAAGATTTATTAAAAGTATCTGCGATAACAGAGCCAGCATTAGAATATGTAGAAGCAAATGTAGAACCGATTGAGGAAGAGGAGTCACCAACATTATCAAGGGTGAAAGAGTCGAAAAGAGAAGTAGGAAAAGGTAAGATTCTTACAGCTTTGATGCTGGGAGCTTTCGTCGCGATTTTGAACCAGACCTTGCTCAATGTTGCCATCCCACATATCATGTCGGATTTAAATGTTTCAGCAACAACTGTTCAGTGGTTATCCACTGGCTATATGCTTGTGAACGGAATTTGTATCCCAATCACTGCCTATTTAATTGAGAAGTTTGGTACAAGAAAATTATTTATTACCGCAATTTTGCTTTTTACCATCGGGTCGTTTATATGTTCGTTTTCAACAAATTTTAGCCTGCTAATGATAGGCAGGATTGTGCAAGCATCCGGTGCAGGTATCATTATGCCTCTCTTGATGACTGTTTTCTTTGCTATTTTCCCACCGGAAAAGCGAGGAATGGCGATGGGGATGATGGGGATTGTTATGCTGTTTGCCCCTGCCATCGGTCCTACTTTATCAGGATGGCTGATTGAACATTATTCTTGGAGATTATTATTTGATATTGTTATCCCAATTGGTATTATTGATTTAATCTTAAGCTTTATATGGATGAGGGATGTAACGAAAATCACCAATCCAAAGTTTGATCTCCCAGGTGTATTATTCTCCACATTGGGATTTGGTTTCCTCCTTTATGGATTTAGTGAAGCCGGAAGTAAAGGGTGGTCGAGTGGAACGGTAGTGATCTCGCTTGTCATTGGGATCATTACATTAATTGCCTTTGTCATTCGCGAGCTTACAACTGATCACCCGATGTTAGAACTGCGTGTTTTTAAATATGATATTTTCGCCTTAACCACGATTATCAGTATGATTATTAATATGGCGATGTTTGGTGCAATGATCTTGCTCCCAATCTATCTGCAAAATATTCGTGGATTTACTGCTTTAGAATCGGGTCTTCTGTTACTGCCTGGAGCAATTGTGATGGGAATTATGTCGCCCATATCCGGTGCCTTATTTGATAAAATTGGGGCCAGATGGTTAGCCGTTGTCGGGTTAACGATAACCGTTATTACAACTTGGCAATTTTCTAGCCTTAGCATGACCACAAGCTATTCTCATATTTTATTCCTATATGTAATGAGGATGTTTGGAATGTCATTTTTAATGATGACGGTTATGACAGAAGGGTTAAACCAATTACCGCGTCACCTTGGCGCCCATGGTACTGCTGCCTCTAATACAGCTCGACAGGTTGCCGGAAGTATTGGAACAGCGTTTCTAGTTACAGTTATGTCGACTAGACAAGAGGCCCATATGGGGGAATATTCAAACCTGATTACAAGTGCAAACCCATTTATTGCTGGAAAAGTATCACAAATTGGTCAAGGGATTGCGGCGCTTGCACATGTACCTGCTGGTGCTGGTAACCAACTGAGTTTGTATATGATTTATGGCCAAACCATGAAACAGGCAACCATTGATGGAATCAATGATTCCTTTGTTGTTGCAACGGTTATTGCAGCGGTTGCACTGGTTCTCGCTTTCTTTATTAAACGTGCACGTATAAAAGAACAATAATAGGAATAGGGCTCAGCATTCGCTTAGCCCTTTACTTTTATAGAATTATTTCCAAATATTTCACATTTTTGTCACAGGTAAACGGTGAATTCTTATTTTTCGGTGCTATACTATAGGTGTAGAGGTTAATAAAACAAATTAACATCTTAGGAGACTCAACCATACGTGTTCGTTCCGTTTGTGAACGAGTAGTAAGGTAAATCTGTACCAATATTTGGATAGGAGGAGCGATGAAAGCAACAAATTGGAAAAAGGGAATTTCTTAACTGTGAATAAACAAAACCTGAAATCAAATCAGTAGACTAGAAATTATTGGGTTCTTGGAAATGAGATTTTAATTTTCTACAGCTTAAAATTCGGGCGTAGAAAAATAACTCAAACCAAAGCGATCTTTCTAATCATATTATAGAAGCTCCCTAAGTGGAGAAACCTATTGAATGTTAAAGAAAGAATCAAAAACCAATAATCGTAACTGATTAAAATAGGGTGTCCAACCGAATTTTTAGTTGGGTTCACAAATTAAAGAGTAATAAAAATGGATTCTATATCTAAAAGCATCCTTTCGTATGGATAGTAGAATCTACACCTTTTACCAATTAATTATTTCATTGCCATGAGACCGACCAAATGAATGGAAATGAGTCTAAAATCGGTAACACACCAAAAAAATTGTTTCTTTTTAGGAATTTGAATTCCATTTAACATGAGAATTAATTCCTTCAACGGAACAAACACACATCGGCTGATGGTTCAAACCTTCTGGTATATAGGAAGGGGGAATAAATGAACAAATTGGCGGATGTCATGGTTGGGTCCCCTAAGATGTTATAAACCTAAAAGCTGCCGGCCCAAACGGCAGCTTTTTATTTCTGAGCGGAAATCAACAACTAGTTTAACAGGCTATTTTTCAATGACAAAATCAAGATTAACCGTTCGGTAAAAATGTTTACTCCCAAAAAATTGGAATAATCGCTGATGTTGTAGGAAAAAATTAGTGAGGAAGGAGTGGATTTGTTTATGTATAACCGAATAGATAAGAAAAAAGAACCAACTGTTGCACCTGGAATGGATGACCAGGAAGAGTTGGAGCAAAGTGCAACGGAAGAAGAGGTTGAAAGTGGAGAATACACAAGTGTCACGACCCTTTCATATGATGAAGTAGATCCAAGTTGATTTTCAACCGTTCTGCCTGATATACCAGGCAGTTTTTTTGTTCCAATTTGGAGCAAATGAATATCAATATCAGTCATAGTTCGATATACTTAAATTAGAACATCTAATGAAAGGGGCAGGTTAATGGCAGAAATTCAAAATATCTCTATTACGGAACAACAGGAAGCGCTTTTGGAAAGAATGCAGCACCGGAGACTAACAAAAAGAAAGATATTTCAAAGAATCTTATTAATCACGCTCGGGGCGACATTAATGGGAGTTGGGCTCGAAATTTTTCTTGTTCCCAACAATGTAATTGACGGAGGTATTACGGGTATTTCCATTATGCTTTCCTATCTTACCGGATGGAAAATAGGTATCTTCCTCTTTATTCTAAACATGCCGTTTTTCTACATCGGATATAAACAAATTGGAAAAACCTTCGCTTTATCCACTCTTTATGGAATTATCATTCTTTCCATTGCTACAACATTACTTCATCCAGTCCCTGCGTTTACACAGGATATTTTGCTTGCATCTGTGTTTGGGGGGATTATTCTCGGAATTGGAGTCGGAATTGTCATTCGTTACGGTGGTTCTTTAGACGGAACCGAAATCCTTGCGATACTTTTTAATAATAAGCTCCCTTTTTCGGTTGGGGAAATCATCATGTTTTTTAATCTCTTTATTTTAGGCAGTGCTGGTTTCGTCTTTTCATGGGATCGGGCCATGTATTCGTTAATTGCCTATTTTGTCGCTTACAAAACGATTGATATCACGGTGACCGGTCTGGATGAATCTAAATCGGTTTGGATTATAAGTGACAATGCCAAACAAATAGGGGATGCCATTATGAGCCGGCTTGGCCGCGGTGTGACTTATATGAAGGGTGAGGGTGCTTATTCCGGGGATGATAAAAAAGTAATCTTTTGTGTCATCAATCGTCTTGAAGAAGCAAAATTAAAGGAAATTGTTGCTGAAAATGATGACAGTGCCTTTTTAGCTGTTGCGGACATCGCTGAAGTGCGTGGAGGAAGATTTAAGAAAAAAGACATCCATTAGAAGCTTACAAAAGCTTCTATTTTTTTCGTGGTTTATGCTAATTTCCTAACTAAGTTGATTGAAGCGAAGTGCCTGGAGCGGAAATCAACAGGCAATTTCAGCTTCGGAAATATTATTTTCCTTGTCAGAAATGGAGTGTTTATGCGGAGATTTTTGTCGTTTGCTGATGAATTTGAAGAGAAGAAAAAACGTATTTTGTCAAAATATGCGCTTACCTAGGAAATATTATCAGAAAATACAGGAAATTTACTCGATAAAAAAATGGCAGAATCACACTGCCATTTTTTTATGTAAATTAGAATAATAACTCAAATACTTCATTTAATTCATGAGCCCTTTTCTCATCTAGTTCTTCTTTGGCATACATAATTTCTCTTGGCAGGATGTCATTTAAAAATTCAATTTCTTTTTGATTTAAATGGCGAACAAAGTCCCCCTCAGAGGTAAATCTCCCCTCTGACACCTTGCGAAATAGGTGGCGGCCCTCTGAATGGTGCTCGTCATTGTAATTTGATAATATTTCACGGAGATATCCTAATGTTTTATCCATTTATATTTCACCAAACCTTTCCCGTTCTTATTTTTTGACGGAAAAGCATTTATATACGTTAAAATCTTATAGAAAAGAAAAAAGAGCAAGCGCGGAGGCATTGCTCTAAACTAAATGTAATTAAAAGAAGAAGACTGGGAAAAAAGGAACACCAAACGGTACAAAGCAAGGTCTTCCGAAAAACGGCCCAGGGAAAAATCCAAACCCATAGCCTTCATTCGGTTGTTTAGAATTTAATTCAGCCACTTCAAAACCGTCTTCTTTTACCTTAACAATTTTTCCGATCACCCAATCTCCCTTTTCATTTTTAAACCGAATCATTTGACCTTCAAGTTGACGAGATCTTTCATAATTCATGCAAAAATCCTCCTTCCGTTAGGGACTTGCTATAAATTATGTAAAGGGCTCACAAGTTGAAAGGGCGAGTAACCATTCTTGTCCAATTACTGACAAAAAAAGCCTCCCGAATAACGGAAAAGCTCTTTTTCAATCATTATTTTGTACAGGTAATAATCCGATAGCTTAGGACATCTTGATATTTTAAAACCATATTAGCATGCATGTTGAAAATTGCAAATAATTCTGGTTCGAAATTAGCTGAAAAATTGAATTCTGGTGCATGGTTTCCTTCTGCTAAGGACTGTTTTTGTTTTTTTACTTCTATATTTTTATATCCTGTTTTTTCTAATAGTTCTTTCCAATCTTCCTCCAATAATAAAGAATCCACAGCATAAAATTGTTTAATTTCTTGCTCCTCTTGTATTGAAAGCTTTTGGTTAATCGTCATTTCATTTGCGATAAAACGTCCGCCTTTTTTTAATACCCGATAGAATTCTTTTAACGTTTTGGGTTTATTTACAAAAGCCAAGACTGACTCAGATAAGACGAAGTCAAAAGAATTGTCGGCAGAAGGAATTTCTTCAACGGATCCTTGAATAAGTTGAACTGGCAATTTCATCGTTTGAAATCGATTTTTTGCTTTTTCAATCATAATCGGATTGATTTCTACCCCTGTAACGTTTGCTTGATATTGCTGGGCTAAAAATGCTGCAGTTTGCCCTGTTCCACATCCGGCATCTAATATATGTGATTGATTTGTGATTTTTTCATTTGCAAGTAATTCCTTTGTTAATATGATACCACCGGGATGAGCACCGCCAACACCAAACTTGGCTAAAAAATCAAAATAGGTTAAGGCTCCCACCAAACACACCACCCAAATCTCTTTTTTTGCATACTATGTAAAAGGACTTGAATGGGTTCTTTTTCAAAGATTTAAATTTATTTAAAATGGATAATAATATTATTATGTAAACTGATTAGCGAATCCCATTAACTCCCACTATAAGGAATCCCCCAAAGACTCTATACTTGGAAGTGGGAGGGGATCATTTGATTTATTTACTTGGTATCATTTTTTGCGTTTTCAGTATTTATTTTTTTTATAAAGCACATAAAAATACAAAAGATGTTGTTTTAAATAATATCACGGTTTCACATTCAAAATTAACAGATAAACCACTTAATATCCTTCATCTATCCGATCTGCATCTTGAAAATATATCGATTTCCCCAGAAGAATTGTATCAAACCGTCTCAAATCAAAAAATTGATTTAATTGCGCTTACGGGTGATTTTTTGGATCGAAAAAGAAGTATACCAAAATTGGTTCCATATCTTTCAGCATTATCACGTTTGAATCCGAGATTTGGAATGTATGCTGTGTATGGCAATCATGATTATTTCTTAAAAAAAGAAAATTTTGCCCTTCTTAAACAGACATTAGAAGAAAATGGATGTATAACACTTCAAAATCAGCATGTTTCTTTTAAAGTGGATGGTGAAGTGATCAACATCATTGGAATTGATGACCATCATTCACATCGAAGTAATGTGGAAGAATCCTACCGAAACCTGCAGGAGGGCTACAATCTGGTTTTAACGCACGATCCTAATGTGGTGTTGAAAATGAAAAACTATCCATATGATTATCTTTTATCTGGTCATTTTCATGGCGGGCAAATCCATTGGCCCAAACCATATCATTTGCTAAAAATGGGAAAGCTTATTCGGATGAACATTGTGAAAGGTTTACATTACCATGAGGGGAAGCCATTTTATATAAGTGAAGGTTTAGGCCAAACGGGAGTGAATATCCGGATTGGCAGTCGTCCAGAAATAACCTTCCATCATATTTCGTAAAAGCTGGGGAGTTTCCTCAGCTTTTATCATTTTATCTTCAAAAACATATCCTGACATTACCATAACTAAAAAGGTGATACTTAAACATCCTAAAAAGGAACACTGGCAGAAGGAGAGCAGGCCATGAGGATACGCCTAACGATTTTATGGATATGGAAATTAATTGATCCGTTATTTTATTTGTGTTCACGATTACATTATATCCAAGAAGAGAATAAGAAAAAATCAATTTTTAGAGTGAGAATTACCAAATATAAAGGGAAAAACATCATTTTATCTGACGGTACTTTAATATGCCGTAACGATCTTTTGATTAAGATTCATTTACACAATGTCCGGCTCCTAAATGAATATATAAAAATTAAAAATGACTTAAACCGCGCAAGACTAATTTATAAGGCAGTTCTAAGGTCCATGCCCTCACTTGCCCGTTATGTAAACACGCATCCAAGAGAAACGCAAATTAAGGGTATCATTGGAATCACAACGATTAATAAAGGGGTTGTACCTTTAGGATTTGAAACTTTTAGACCCAATAACCGCCTATATCGGCGCGTCAAAAAAGTCGGCCAACTGCCTATTTTTCTGCTTACAAAATCATCCTTCAGAAATTTTCAAAAAAATAAACTGAATTATTTATTGATGTCTAAGGATAAGCTTTATCAACGGTATGGACGTAATCTCCCAGCAAATAACAATCAATGAGTACATTCCCAAACATAAGCTCAAATTAAAGTGCACAAATTAAGCTAATGAAAGGGTTAAACCTTTTCATTATAATTCGAAGGAGTGCTTTGATATGAGGAACGTTAAAATCGAACCGTTTTTCAATATGTTTAAACGAAAACGAAAAAGTCGCGGGGCTATGTGGGCTTCCCTTTTTGGTCTTGGTTTAAGTGCTGCTGTTTATGGAGTTACAAA
This sequence comes from Neobacillus cucumis, assembly GCF_016107705.1. The sequence continues at coordinate 62,105 of NZ_JAEHGC010000001.1, read as the reverse complement.
AGGAAAACGCAAAATTTCAGCACCTCCTTTACAAAATATGCAAAATATGCAAAATATGATGAAAACTTTCACTCCTAAAACCAATATAAATATGATGGATAATGCAGCATTAACAGAGTTTTCTGAGGAGTTATTAGAAAGTGCTTTAAGAAATAAAAGACAATAGTCGAAAAAAAGTCCGCTTCAGGAGCGGACTTTTTCAATAGGGTGGATTTGGTACTTCTTTTGGCTGATAATTTATGACTTCAGAGGAATAAAGCTTAATGATTAATAAATTCCCTAATGTTTTAGCACGAATTAAAACCGGCTGATTGTACTTATTTTTAAATTCGAAATCGGGTCCAAACCAGCTGACGGTTGCATCACGACCTTTTGGGATGTAAGGAACCTCTCTAGTATGCGAAAACCGTTGGACAATCTGCAGTCCTGCATTATCCACGGCATTAAAAAGGGTGGACGATACCTGACAAATTCCTCCGCCAATATCTTCAGCATATTCCCCCCTGACAATAACGGGAGCCTTTAAATAACCTTTTGCCGCTGTTCTTTTTCCAACCACTTGGTTAAAGGAAAAATTCTCACCTGGGAAAATAACATAATTATTAATAGCCTTTACCGCCAATTTAATATTATTGGTTCTCGTTTTATTTCCTGAATTAAAGGAGGTTACATATCGGCCAATTCGTTTACTTTTTATATCGGCTAACAATTCACTATCTATTCTTGGGTAAACAGGCAGCATGGGAATTTCTAGATTAACCGAGCTATTTCCAAAATAAAAAGCATAAAATTGTTCGGTAAAAGCTTTGCGGTAAACTTGGTATCCAACCTGCTCCGGTACAATATTCCCATTCTGATCAAGCTTGGCGTCCTGCGATGGTACAGTGAGCTGTTGATCCAGTTGGTCTAGAAAGGAAGTGTATTTTTTTTCAGCGATAATCGGTAACCCGGGATATTGATAGGAGAATTCTGCCCGTTTAACAACAGATACTGTTCGGCCATCCTTTGTTATCGACAAAGTATCCTGCGGGAGCATTTGCCCAGTATAAACCATTAATCCTAATAACCATGATAACATTATCAACCCTCCTCATTTTAGGATGGTTCGAAAAAATGATTTCATGTAATCAATTTGGAAAAAAATTAACTATTTTACATCTTTGCCTTTACATATATCAAAATGTATAATATTATCATTATTGAGAATGATAATAAAAAAATAGGAGCATAGTTCATAATGAAGGAATCAACCGTTGATGTGATATTGCATCCAGTTCGTATGAGAATTATTCAGTGCTTAATAAACCAACAACACACTGCCCAGCAATTGAAGGAATTGCTTCCGGATATCCCGCAGGCATCTTTATATCGGAACATAAAAAAATTAGCCGAAGCCGAAATTATTCATGTGATTGAGGAGATTCCGAATCGGGGAACCGTCGAAAAAGTTTATTCCATTCAAAATCCGAATAAATCCTTAATTGGCCCAGAAGAAATCAATCAATTACCCAAGGATGAGCAAATGGGGTTGTTTATTAAATTTATGGCTAATTTAATGGCGGAGTTTGAACAATATTTACAGCAGGAAAAAAAAGATTTTGCTGCAGAGGGAGTAACCTTCCGCCAGGCTTCTATTTATTTAAGTGATGAAGAATTTTCCGAGTTTGCCCAGGACCTTGTCAAAGCTTTTTCAAAGGTAATCAATAATAAACCGTCAAAGGAACGAAGGCGGAGAACCGTTGGCACCATAATTATTCCGGATAAAAAAAATATATAAAATAATTAGGGGGAATTCCAGAATGGAATTTAGGGAGAAGGAAGTAACGATTCATAGTCAGGTAGGGCTTAAAGGAACACTAAGTTTACCAAATGTGCGTAAAGAAAAGGGGCCGGCAATACTGATCATAGGCGGTACAGGGAAATTGGACCGCAATGGAAAAGTAAATGAAAAGCTGGATTTAAAACTTTATCGCCAGTTAGCTGAATACTTAACGTCCATAGGATTCATTAGCTTGCGCTACGATAAGCGAGGAGTTGCGGAAAGCGAAGGGGATTATTATAAAACAGGACTTTGGGATTTAGTGGATGATGCAAGGGCAGGGGTTCAATTTTTGAAGAATCTACCTGAGGTCAACCCTAATCAAGTAATCGTGTTAGGTCACAGCGAAGGAAGCATGATTGGGACGTTAGTAGCTGCAAGAGAAGAATTAGCTGGGGCCATATTACTTTCCGGCGCAGTTGTAAACTTGAGCGAAGCATTAAAATATCAACGGGATATTACGAGCCAAGACGTGCTGACGTTAAAGGGCTTTCAAGGATTTTTACTGCGATTGCTTGGAGTTCAAAATAAAATTGAAAAACAAGCTCAAAAGTTTACAGATAAAGTCCTTAGTTCCGATAAAGAGGTAATGAAAATCGGCTTTTCGAAAATAAATGCAAAGTGGATGCGCGAACATTTTCAACACAATGTGAGAGAGGACTTAGCGAAGGTAACCTGTCCGGTCCTTGCGATTACGGGGGCAAGGGATATCCAAGCAAACCCAAAGGATTTAGAGGATCTTTCCAAATACGTACAGGGTGAATCAGAATATTATATTGTCGAAAATATGGGGCATTCCTGTAAGTTTCAAGAGAAAACATCTAATATACTTTCAGCAAAGAAGGATATCATCTCGGATTGCAATTTGCCCATTCATCCTGAACTATTAGCGTTACTGGAGAAATGGCTGGAAAAACAATTTTCGGTCAATTACTCGGATGAACCGGTTATTATATAATCTTAAAAAGAGTGGGGGATAAATCGTCTCTCACTGTTTTTATTAAAATCAGTGAAAAATATGTAGAAAAATAGTATAGTAGCAGTAGTTGTAACAAAAAGATAGCTAATGCTAGCAGTGAGCTATCCTATATATAGGAGTGGAAAACATGACGGAAAATGGACGTGTCCAATTAAATGTAAGAGTATCGAAGGAAATTGCTGTGAAGCTGGATGAAATTGTCGAATATTATCAGGAAAACTTAAAATTTGGCCGAGTGTATAAAGGCGATGTATTAACAGATATTATCGAAAAATACTATGAGGTGATGAAAAAACAGAAACAGATGAATAAAAGATTTTAGAATATTTACAAAATTATTTGAATAATAAAATTCAGTGAGTATAATTGTACTTATAACATACCAACTGGTTAGTATGTAGAAAGAGGTGGAAAAGTGGACTTTTCATATTCTCAAAGAGTGAGAGATTTACAACAGAAATTAAATGACTTCATGGAAGCATCTATTTACCCAAACGAGCATGTATATGAACAACAATTAAATCAACAGGAAAGCCGCTGGAGTGCAGTGCCGCCAATCATGGAGGAATTGAAGGAAAAAGCAAAAGCGGTTGGCCTTTGGAATCTATTTTTACCGGAAAGTGAATACGGGGCAGGCCTAACGAATGAGGAATATGCACCATTGTGTGAAATAATGGGGCGTTCCTTGATTGGTCCTGAGGTGTTTAACTGCAATGCACCTGATACGGGAAATATGGAAGTCCTTGTCCGGTATGGCTCCGAACAGCAAAAAGAACAGTGGTTAAAGCCGTTATTAACAGGCGCCATTCGCTCCTGTTTTTCGATGACGGAACCGGATGTAGCTTCATCGGATGCGACCAATATTGAGGCAAGAATCGAACGGGATGGCGACGAATATGTCATCAATGGCCGGAAATGGTGGTCTTCAGGTGCTGGGGATCCGCGTTGTAAAGTTGCGATTGTCATGGGGAAAACGGACCCGAATGCCAATCGTCATGAGCAGCAATCTATGATTCTTGTACCACTCGATACTCCTGGGGTGAAAATTGAACGGATGCTGCCGGTATTCGGCTATGATCATGCCCCGCACGGACACGGTGAAATCACGTATGAAAATGTTCGTGTACCGGCAGAGAACATACTTTGGGGAGAAGGTAAAGGATTTGCGATTGCTCAGGGGCGTCTCGGGCCAGGTCGCATCCATCACTGTATGCGTTTGATTGGGGCAGCGGAGCGAGCGCTTGAAGAATTATGTAAGCGTGTCCAAAGTAGAGTGGCCTTTGGAAGACCATTGTCAAGCCAAGGAGTGGTCCGCGAATGGATTGCCGATTCACGAATGGAGATTGAACAAGCTAGACTGCTAACTCTAAAGGCTGCCTATATGATGGACACAGTAGGGAATAAAGAGGCGAAAACAGAAATCGCGATGATCAAAGTGGTTGCGCCTTCCATGGCCCTTCGGGTAATTGATCGTGCTATTCAAGCCTATGGTGCCGCTGGTGTTTCTGGTGACTTCCCGCTTGCCGCTTTATGGGCAACTTCCCGGACCTTACGTCTTGCAGATGGACCAGACGAAGTCCATAGAGCACAGGTTGCCAAGCTTGAATTAAAAAAATACCAATAAAGGAGAATCGTAAAATGGAAGTATTCAAACTTTTTGATTTGACGGGAAAAACAGCGATTGTTACCGGAGGAGGCCGCGGTCTTGGTGCCCAAATTGCCCAAGGTTTTGCAGAAGCAGGGGCAAATGTTGTTCTATGCTCACGAAAGGTGGAGGCCTGCCAAGAAGTGGCTGAACAGTTCGAGAAACTAGGGGTAAAAACGCTTGCGCTAAAATGTGATATTGCCAATCCGGATGATGTAGCCCATGTTATTGCAGAAACCAAAAAGGCTTTTGGTTCGATTGATATCCTTGTTAATAACAGTGGGGCAACATGGGGCGCACCTGCAGCAGAAATGCCTCTTGATGCCTGGAAAAAGGTCATCGATGTCAATGTGACCGGAACCTTTTTGATGAGTCAGGCAGTGGGAAAAGAGATGATTGAACAGCGGTCAGGAAAAATTATCAATATTGCTTCCGTTGCTGGATTTGGCGGAACCGACCCAAGATTAATGGATGCGATTGGCTATAACACAAGCAAGGGTGCCGTAATAACCTTTACAAAGGATCTCGCAGTGAAGTGGGGGAAATACAATATTAATGTGAATGCAATTGCCCCTGGGTTCTTCCCAACGAAAATGTCAAAGGGATTAATTGAACATGGAAAAGAAGCGATCTTGGCGGGAACCCCTTTACGTCGGTTTGGTACAGATGACGATTTAAAAGGCGCCGCACTGTTTCTTGCCTCAAATGCCTCAAACTATGTTACGGGTAATATATTAGTAGTTGATGGCGGAACAGCAGCAATGTAAAAACGGAAATGCGTGTTAAGGGAGCGATTGGAGATATGGTATAATTTTCTTTAGATTTATAACAGATTGCGGGGACATAGGTGTGAAAGAAAAAATTACAGAACAAAGCATCCGTTTATTTGAAAAAAAGGGCTTCAGCGAAACATCCATACAGGATTTAGTTGAGTCAATTGGTGTCACAAAAGGGACGTTCTATTATTATTTTTCCAGTAAAGAAGAATTACTTTTAGATATCCATCTTGGCTATATCAATGACTTGCTGCAGCACCAGGAACGGATTTTACATGACACCAGCAAAAGCTGTAAGGAAAAATTATTTGAGATTGTCAGTATGCTGATCACAAATATTAAAACCCAGGGACAGGCAGCAAAAATCTTTTTTAGAGAAATGAAGAATCTTAGTGAAGAACGACTTGCCATAGTCGTTCCAAAAAGAGATCAATTTCGCTTAAATATCGAAGGCTTGATCAATGAGGGGATGAAGCTCGGTGAATTCCGTCCCGATTTAAATGCTTCTATCATTACGTTTGGGATTCTTGGGATAACGAATTGGAGCTATCAGTGGTTTAATCCAAGCGGTAAATCCTCTGACAGTGAGGTTGCCGAGATTTTTGTGGAAATGATTCTAAAAGGGATTCAGGTAAAATAAAACGATGTAGAGGATATTTTACACCCCTCTACGATCGTTTGCATACTGACTAGTTAGTATGCAATATGAATTTGTTGACTGAAAGTGGAGGGATACGATGCCACATCAAATAAATCATGATACCATTCCGGTTCGAAAGGGTGAGGAATTAAATCCTCCTATTCTTGAACAGTTTTTACGGGCGAATATTGAAAATTTGCCGAATTATCCGCTTGAAATTTTGCAATTTTCAGCCGGGCATTCCAATTTAACCTATCAATTAAGGATTGGGGATTGGGAAGCGGTACTAAGACGTCCGCCGCTCGGCCCTGTGGCCCCCAAAGCCCATGATATGGAAAGAGAGTGTAAAATCCTTTCAGAACTACATCCGATTTTTCCAGTGGCACCGAAACCGATATTATTTTCAAATAGGCTAGAGATTGTGGGCAGTCCGTTTTTTATTATGGAAAGAAAAAATGGGGTCGTTCTTGATAGTTCTTTTCCACAGGGTGTCGAAGTCAATAAGGAACTTTGTCGCCACATTTCTGAAGTTATGGTTGAAAAGCTCGTTGAACTGCACTCGATTGATTATCAACAGACTCGCCTAGCTGAAATGAGTAAACCAAAGGGGTTTATGGAAAGACAGGTAAATGGCTGGATAGGAAGATATGAACGTTCTAAGACAGATGAGGTTACTGAAGTGAATACATTAATGAAATGGCTGGTTGACAATACTCCTAAAAAACACGAGGCAGTCATCATTCATTATGATTATAAATTGAATAACGCGATGTTTAATGAAGAATTAACCGAAATGGTGGGTTTATTTGACTGGGAAATGACAACAGTCGGAGACCCGCTGGTGGATTTAGGGGCAGCGATGAGTTATTGGATTCAAGCGGATGATCCAGATTTATTGAAAAACGCATTTGGAAAGCCGCCGGTAACGATTTTGGATGGATTTTTAACGAGAAATGAATTTATTGATTTATATGCTAAAAAGAGTGGGCGGGATGTGTCTACTATTCATTTCTATATAACTTTTGCCTACTTTAAGCTTGCGGTTATTTGCCAGCAAATTTATTACCGCTATCAAAAGGGGCAAACAACTGATTCGCGCTTCGCCCATTTTAATCAATTTGTGAAAAGCCTGATTAAGCATTCCGCAGGAATTCCAGGAAAGGCCCTATGAAATTTAGCGGGCTTTTGTTGGTTGCTTATTAGATTAGTATAAACAGAAAGAAGAGTTAGCAATTGCCGCTTGGGTAAAATTGACTTGATTGTGCCGGCAATAATTGATGGAAAATGATGGTAGAAAATAGTGAGGGAGGAAGTTGGAAATGACGCAAGAACATTTAAACGTCGAAAAATTAGGTCCGGTATTATCTTTAATGTTAAACCGGCCGGAAAGTTTAAATGCCTTTAGTCTTGAAATGATTTTGGGATTAACTAGTGCCATTCGTGATGCACAGACTGATGCAGATGTTCAGGTAATTGTTTTATCGGGAGCTGGTCGGGCCTTTAGTGCCGGCGGTGATGTGAAAACAATGGGGCAGGCAGATCCTGCGCAGGTTTACGAGCATATCGGCAAGCTCAATAAATTGATCTTAACCATGAAGGCTGTAGAAAAACCAATTATTGCGTCTGTTCATGGTTTTGCTGCTGGTGCAGGGTTTAACCTGGCGCTCGCCTGTGACTTGATTGCGGCAGCAGAGGATAGCATGTTTGCTCTCAGTTTTTCACAGGTTGGTCTGGTTTCGGATGGCGGCGGCTCCTATTTTCTGCCAAGATTAATCGGCCCACATTTGGCTAAAGAATTTTTCTTTAGTGCAGAACCGGTTCCGGCACAAAGACTTTATGGTCTTGGCTTAATTAATTTCCTTTTTCCATTGCAAAAGCTTCAGGAAGAGACCATGAAATTGGCGGTGAAACTGGCTAACGGACCAGGCAAGGCATTTGGGAAGCAAAAGAAACTGATTGAGCATTCGTTTACGGCTTCACTTGAGGAGATTCTTGAAGAGGAACGGCTCACCCAGACGTTAATGGTACAAACAGATGATCACCAAGAGGGAATTAGAGCTTTTAAAGAAAAAAGAAAACCAGTATTTAAAGGAAAGTAGGAGATTAGATGAAAGTAATACAATTTAGTGAATATGGCGGTCCGGAAGTTCTTCAAATGGTGGAAAAAGAAAAGCCTATACCCACAGGGAGTAATGTGTTAATTGAAATTAAAGCGATTGGTGTTAATTATGCGGATACCGCACGAAGGGAAGGTCAGTATGTGGTTCCGACTCCGCTGCCATTTATTCCGGGGGCTGAAATTGCCGGTGTGGTTAGGGAGGTTGGTGATCAAGTTAAAAATGTGTCGCCTGGTGATCGGGTTGTGACCTTGATTGAATCGGGTGGTTATGCGGAATTTGCGGTTGTGGATGAACGCTCCTTGATTCCTCTTCCTGAACAATTGGATTTTCGGACTGCAGCTGCTTTGCCACTCCAAGGCCTGAGTGCTTATCATATATTAAAAACAATGGGGCGGTTGGAGAAGGGAGAAAGTGTTCTGGTTCATGCGGCGGCTGGAGGTGTGGGGACGATTGCCGTACAGTTGGCTAAGTTGTTTGGTGCGGGGAAGGTGATTGCGACGGCAAGCAGTGCTGAAAAGTTGTCACTTGCAGCGGAGATGGGGGCAGATGTTTTAGTCAATTATACCGAGGAGGATTGGGAGCTGCAGGTTCTTGAAGCGACCGGTGGCAGGGGTGTTGATGTTGCGCTTGAAATGGCGGGCGGAGAGGTGTTTAATAAGACTCTTAAATGTCTTGGTACTTTTGGCAGGTTAGTGATTTATGGGGTGGCTAGCGGGGAGCAAAGCCGTTTTTATCCGTCTAGCTTGATGGCACGAAACCAATCGGTCATTGGATTTTTCTTGCCGCAAATTATGAGAAAACCGGCGTTATTGCAGCCGAGTTTGGTCGAGTTACTTACATATCTGGGTGAGGGCAAGCTCAAACTGACAATTGGCGGAGTTTACCCATTAGGGGAAGCGGCTTCTGTTCATCGTTTGCTGCAGTCGCGAAAAACGAGCGGGAAATTGATTTTGGAACCGTGAATTTAATGGGTGAGTAGGTTAGTTGGTGCCCGTGCAGGTGGAAAATTGAGTGTAGCGGGCACTGACAGGAGTTCATAGTGCCCGTGCGGATGAAAAACTGAGTTGGCCGGGCACTGACAGTGTCTCATAGTGCCCGTGAGTTGGCGGGGAACTGACAAGGGTTCATAGTGCCCGTGCAGGTGAAAAAAAGGGTTGGCCGGGAACTGACAAGGGTTCATAGTGCCCGTGCAGATAAAAAACTGAGTTGGCGGGGAACTGACAAGGGTTCATAGTGCCTGTGCAGGTGAAAAAAAGGGTTGGCCGGGAACTGACAAGGGTTCATAGTGCCCGTGCAGGTGAAAAACTGAGTTGGCGGGGAACTGACAGTGTCTCATAGTGCCCGTGCAGGTGAAAAAAAGGGTTGGCCGGGCACTAACAGTGTCTCATAGTGCCCGTGCAGATAAAAAACTGAGTTGGCCGGGAACTGACAAGGGTTCATAGTGCCCGTGCAGGTGAAAAAAAGGGTTGACCGGGCACTGACAGTGTCTCATAGTGCCCGTGCAGATAAAAAACTGAGTTGGCCGGGCACTATAAAAATGGAAATTTAAGAACTTAAAATTTTTTACATTTAAATTCGACAAATTAGCAGCACCAAGCCATCAAACTATCACCAATAACCCCGATAAGCTACAAAATCAAAACTCCCAAATTCTCCAATACCACAATCCCCACATAATACTACCTCACCAATCCCAATTATTAATAAACTATGAACAAAGTTTTAAAGAGTATGTAAGAAATACCCCATTCGGTTGATAAGCTCTAAAATTGGTATACACTTGAAATAGGTAGTTTTTCATGTAGGAGATGAATCATATTGAAAATACTCGTGATTGAAGATAATAAAAGTGTATGCACAATGATTGAAATGTTTTTCGCCAAAGAAGGAATTCAAGGAGAATTTATCAATAACGGCTTAGAAGGCTATAACCGTTTTAAATGCGAAACCTGGGACGCGCTCATTGTCGATTGGATGCTGCCGGGAATGGACGGAGTCACCATTTGTCGGAAAATTAGAGAAGAAAAACACTCGGTGCCCATTATTATGCTAACCGCAAAAGATAGTGAGTCAGACCAAGTACTTGGCCTGGAAATGGGTGCCGACGATTATGTGACAAAGCCGTTCAGTCCCCTCACATTAATGGCAAGAATTAAAGCGGTAACACGGAGATTTCAAAACCAAGTAACGGATCCCCAAGAAGAATTTCTTGAGACCGAGCATTTTAAAATCAGCAAAAATACCCGTGAGGTCATTGTCGACGGGGAGAACATCACCAATTTAACGCCAAAAGAATTTGATTTGTTATATTATATGATCGAGCATCCAAAACAAGTTTTTTCAAGAGAACAGCTTTTGGAAAGAGTCTGGGGCTACCAGTTCTACGGCGATGAACGGACCGTTGATGTTCACATCAAAAGGCTGAGGAAAAAAGTTGAAATGACAGGAAAACCTTTCTTCCACACTGTATGGGGAGTTGGATATAAATTCGATGAGTCGATTAAAACGGATGAAATTTAGGTATGCCTATCAACAATTTATTAGCCATATAAGCATTATTATTGTTGCTTTTTTAGTTTTAAGTCTCTTGTTTGCCCATTATATTCAAAGTTTGGTCTATGAAAATAAGGCGGATGAACTGGTTTCATATGGCAAGGCCATTATTTCAGATATTGACCACAATCCGGAGGAAACTGGCCAAATTATCAATCAATACAGCACTGTCTTATCCAAAAGGAAAATGACCTTTAGTATGTTTGATCAAGGTTTTAATCTTTATTCGGTGGGGAAACGCGGGCCGACCATCACCAATTTAGAACCCGAGCAATTAAGGGAGATCGCCAAAGGGCATACCCTTGTGGTCAATGCCGATTATAAAACCTTTGGTTCCGAAGGCGTAACCTTTGTCGTGAAACCGTATATAAATAATGGTCGATTTTACGGTGGCATCCTCATAGCTTCACCTATCAGTGGAACAAGTGCGATGATTGAAAAAGTCAATCAATTTTTACTCTATACCATTCTCATCGCGCTGGGAGTTTCGTTTTTACTTAGCTGGCTATTATCAAGATTACATGTGAATCGAATTAAACGGCTCCAAGAAGCAACATCACAAGTATCAGCGGGGAATTACCACGTCAGTGTGCCAGCTTCCAACTTTGATGAAATCGGCGAATTGGCCAGCGACTTTAATCGCATGGTCAATAAAATCAACCGTTCTATGGAAGAAATTGAAAGCTTGGAAAATCGGAGAAGGCAGTTTATGTCCGATGTTTCTCATGAATTACGAACCCCTCTAACGACCATCAGCGGGGTGATTGAAGGACTGAAAAACAATATGATTCCTGAGGGAGATAAGGAAAAAGGAATCAATCTTGTCAGTCAGGAAGCGAAACGATTGATCCGCCTCGTCAATGAAAACCTGGATTATGATAAAATTCGCTCGAATCAAATCCAGCTTTTCCGTGAAGATATACAGCTGCAGGAAGTGCTTGAAATTATTCAGGAGCAATTATATCTGCAAGCAGAAGAGAAAAATAATCAAATTGTGGTGGAAGCAGATCCTGATGTGCATGTAAATGCGGATTATGACCGCCTCATTCAAATTTTGATTAACATCACTAAAAATAGTATCCAATTCACAACAAATGGAACGATTTGGCTGAGAGGCAGGTCGGAACAGAACGATACGATTATCGAAATTGAAGATACTGGTGTGGGAATTGACCCGAAAGAAGTTGAGAATATTTGGCATCGCTTTTATAAAGCGGATATCTCAAGAACTAGTAACCCATACGGAGAGTTTGGCTTAGGACTTTCAATTGTAAAACAATTAATTGTTCTTCATAACGGGGAAATTGATGTTTTTAGTGAAAAAGACAAAGGAACAAAATTTGTCATCCGTTTTAAAAATGAGAAGAATGCTGCGGTGTAAAAATCTGCAGCTTTTTCGTATGGAGAAAATAGTCGAGTTTTCATATTTTTTCTTGTTTTATTACAAAACCATTTAAAGTTTGTTAATAGTTTTGTCATATTTGTTGGATAAAGTAAGAATAAATACATGATTCAATAATAAGCAAAAGGAGATCGAAAGCTTATGAATTATAAAGACGATTTTAACCCAGAAAATGAACAAAATGAAACCAATTCCATTGACCTTACCATGCCGGCAAGTTCGCGAAACGAATCGGACGTAAAGAAACCAAATGTTGACCATGAAACCAACACACATGATTTTGATCGATCATCCTATGAGACTCATAATACACAAGAAACAAACTACAGAGAATATACTACTGCCTCTCATGGTGGAGAAGCAACCCGTTCTAAAGAAGAACCGAAAACCAGCAATAAAAGAAATTTAAAAGGCTTCGCATCAACCTTAGCTGCAGGTGTAATCGGGTCGGTACTGACTTTAACGATTCTACCGCATACGGACTATATGAAAAATTATTTTGAGAAGGCGGATAACCAATCAGCTGCTACGGAAGTAAAACCAGTGACGGCACAGCCAACGGTGGCAAAAACTTCGGGTGCGTCCATTGCCGATACAGTTGAAAAGGTCTCAAAAGCAATAGTCGGAATTGAAAACTATCAAAAACAGCAAAGTAGCGATTTCTTTGGTAATTCCAGCCCCTCTCAAAGTGTTGAAACAGGCTCTGGATCTGGGGTGATTTTTCAAAAAAATAATAATGATGCCTATATCGTAACCAATAATCACGTAGTCGAAGGGGCTTCAAAACTTGAAATCTCTTTATATAATGGTGAAAAAACAAAGGCAGAGGTCGTTGGTACGGATGCTTTAACCGATTTGGCTGTCTTAAAAATTGATGCGAAATATGTGAATGCTACGGCGAGCTTTGGGGATTCTTCCACACTTCGACCTGGTGACCAAGTGTATGCCATCGGTAACCCGCTGGGACTTGACCTTTCTAGAACAGTAACACAGGGAATTATCAGTGCTACCAACCGCAGTATTGCTGTTGATACCTCTGCAGGAAGCTGGGATACAAATGTCATTCAAACCGATGCCGCCATTAACCCTGGGAACAGTGGTGGTGCGTTGATCAATTCACAAGGACAGGTTATTGGCATTAACAGCCTAAAGATTTCAGAGAATGGTGTCGAAGGTTTAGGCTTTGCCATCCCAAGTAATGACGCGATTCCAATTGTCAATCAATTAATAAAAAATGGAAAAATTGAGCGTCCATATATCGGCATTGGTCTTGAAGATTTAGATCAAATTCCGCAAATCTATTGGCAAAACCTGCCTAGCAGTGTCCAAAAGGGCGTAATGATTACGCAAGTGGATCCGCATTCTGCTGCTTCAAGTTCTGGGCTGGAAGTGAAGGATGTCATTGTTTCCATGAATGGTACGAAAATTGGCTCTTCTTCCGAATTACGTAAATATTTATATACGAAAGTGAATGTAGGAGATACCGTTAAGTTTGGGGTATACCGCAATGGCAAGCTAAAAACGATCGATGTAAAGCTATCTAAATAAGCTTTCATGTTTTGATGCAAAATAAGACCTAAAGAATCGAGTCAGAGGTGATGAGATGAATCGGGTCGGAAAATATGCGAGCGGAAAGAATGTAGAGGATACCGAGCTGTTAAAAATGGTTCTTGATCTTCCAGAGAAAGATAAAATGCTGATGTGGTCTGAGGGATATATCGACATTGTCATTGAAAAATTACCAGAATATGGGCAGGATATTTTGGTGAATCGCAAGAAGAAATGGGAAGACACCAAGGCTTATTATCAGGACCAGCTAGGAGACATTCTTTCAAAGGAAGAGGTAAAGTTGAAAATGAAGAGCGAACGCAAAGAGTTCGCTCTTTTTGTCATGCAGCAGTATAAGGAATTTCAATCCTTACTGTTTTTATGCTATGACGGGAATTTAAAAGATGTTGATTTAAGGAAATTTGTTTTTCGTAGGCGATATGGTTCAAGAAAATCATATTTAAGATAGTCTGCCAGCGATAATTTAAAAGGTTTAAAATTTTTTAAAAAGTATATTTACTTTTTCGATTTAAAGTTGTAAACTTTTAAATAATTCAGACATAAACACTATTGATATAGTAAAAATAAGTTATTTTTAAAAAATAAATAATTCCTTATCACGAGTGGTGGAGGGACAGGCCCTATGAAACCCGGCAACCGCTTTTTATTAAAACAGAAGGTGCTAAATCCTGCAGAGTGCTTACTCTGAAAGATAAGGGAGAGTCGAGGTGAAAAAGCGCTCTTTCTTATGGGAAGGGCGCTTTTTTTGTTACTTCTTCCTTTGAGTCAGAAGATGCTTTAAAGAAAGTAGCAACTGAAAATCCAAATAAACAATTTGCCATCATTGATACAACCGAAGATTTACCAAACGTTCGCAGTGTAACTTTCCGTGAACAAGAAGCAGCTTACCTTTTAGGAGCGGCTGCAGGTCTTGCGACTAAAACGAATAAAGTCGGGATGGTAGTAGCAATCGATGCACCGTTGATGAAGAAATGGACAGGCGGCTTTCAAGAAGGATTGAAAGCAACAAATCCAAAAACACAATTTCTTGTAAACTATGTTGGCAGCTTTACAGACCTAGCAAAGGCAAAAGAACTTGCCCTGCTTCAAGCCTCTAAGGGTGCAGATTTTGTTGCAGGTGCTTAAGCCGTTGGTGATTTAGGCGTATTTGAAGCAGCAAAAGAAAAAGGATTCTTTACTTCCGGACAAGACGTCTATATTTGGATTAATGGATGCTTTAAGTACAAGATTACAAGGCTTATCGGTTCCGACCCAATTTACGATGATGATTCCGTTTGTCTTAACACTCCTCGCCATGTTCTTCTTAAAGGATAAGGGCGTCGATCAAAATCAATCAGGCCAGCAAAGCTCAAGGTAAGGAGGACAATAAGATGAATAAAGCTGAAAAAATCAAAAAAATGAAGGTTCCGGTTAATGATAATCCTGAATTAGCATCCCGGCTGCCACAGGGGCAAGTTCTCACGGAACGGTTCCCGATTCTCCATGAGGGAGAAATCCCAACTTATGATTTAGACACTTGGACACTCAAGTTATTTGGTGAACTTGAAGAGGAAAAGGTTTTAAAGTATGCAGATATTCTAGCCATGCCACAATCCTCTGTTACTTGTGATATTCATTGTGTAACAAGATGGTCAAGGTTTGATAATACGTTTCAAGGCGTTCTATTTAAAGATTTTCTGAATGCTGCCGGAGTAAATCCAACTGGAAAATATGTGATGGTCCATGGGGATCAGGATTATACTGCCAATGTACCACTTGAAGATTTATTGCGGGATGACTGTCTTTTAGCGCATTCTTTTGAGGGAAAGCCACTGTCTGATAAGCATGGCTGGCCGCTCCGCCTTGTGCTGCCACATTTATATTTCTGGAAAAGTGTCAAATGGGTGCGAGGATTCCAAATTATGAAGGAAAACCAACCGGGTTTTTGGGAACAAAACGGTTTTCATTTAAATGGCGATCCCTTTAAAGAAGAAAGATTTTCAGGAGAAGATTTGTCAATACCAGAGGATGAATGGGAGCACAAAGATTATGACTAATAAGCTGCCAAATTTAAAAATCAATCCGGAGGAGCTGCCAAAACGAGTTCTAGTCTGTGGTGATCCTTTTCGTGCCAAAAAAATTGCCACCTTACTTGAAAATGCCGCAGTTTTAGCTTAAAGCCGAGAGTATCATAGTTTCAAAGGAAAATGCAACGGTGTAGAGGTAAAAGTCGTTAGTCATGGTGTAGGCTCGCCTGGCGCAGCCATTTGTTTTACTCTTTAAAAAACTTATTATAATGTCATCACTTCCCTCCTAAGAATATGCTATAGGTGAACAACATGGAGGTGGCGTGATGGCTGTTGTGAGGGCAAGAAAATCCGATATCGACCTGTTAGCCAGGTTGCTTCGGGCTGAAGGTGAGGGAGAAGGGGATCTTGGAATGCTTCTCATCGGGAATGTGGGAATTAACCGAATACGTGCAAACTGTTCTGATTTTAAAGGACTTCGCACCATTCCGCAAATGATATTTCAACCACATGCATTTGAAGCAGTTACACATGGATATTTTTATCAATCACCAAGATCATCTGAAAGACGTTTAGCGCAAAAGGTAATCGACGGGCAAAGATTTTGGCCCGCAAAATTCAGCCTTTGGTATTTTAAACCGGATGGTGATTGTCCAAATACATGGTATGATCAGCCGTTTGTTTCAAGATACAAGCAGCATTGCTTTTATGAACCAACATCCGAAACATGTGCGAATGTATATAATACTTTTTAAAACTCATAGAGCCGTTATGCTGACGGCTCTATTTTAATTGGAAAATAGTATATAAGTATGAATTAGAATTTCATTAAATTCCATCCGGTCGAATAAGTTTTTCTCTTGGACATATATGTAGTAAAAAGAGTATTGGACAAGGATGGATTGCATGGTAAAAAAAATGGTGGTTATTGGCTTTGGGAGTACATTAATTGGCGTCGGTCTGAACGGATTTATTATTCCATTCCATTTGATTAATGGCGGCTTTTTGGGTATTAGTCTAATCATAAATTACTTATGGGGTTTGAAAGCAGGCTTGATTTTTATTTTCCTCAATTTTCCTGTTTATATGTTTGCCTTTAAATCTGATCCGCTTTATTTTGTTAACGGTATAATTGGGGCAATCATATCCGGAATAATGATTGAATTACTGATACCATTAAATGGTGTCTTCCATTTACCGATTATGAGCAGTGTGATTATCGGTGCAGTCATCATTGGGATTGGGGTCGGGGTCATGTTAAGAAATCATATTAGCCCTGGAGGAATGGATTTACTAGCATTGCTTATGGCAAAATGGTCAAAAATCAATGTCGGTGTGATTATTTTTGCAATGGACACAGTTATCATTTTTGCTGCTCTATTTTTGCTACAAGATGCAAAACTGTTTTATTCGTTATTGATTGTCTCAATTGTTGGATTACTTGCCAGTTTGATTACCTCTTTTCGTGGGGTGCAAATTTTCATCCCATGAAATCAGAAGGTTTTTTGTCACGTTTTTTTCACTTTTTTTTCAGAAAAGCTTGCTATGATAATAGCAAAAGGAATTTTTTTGAAATGGAGTGACGAAAGTGAAGATTTTACTGGCTGAGGATGATGTCCGGCTTGGGAAGCTAATGAATCATATGCTAAAAAAAGAATTTTACCTAGTTGATTGGGTTAAAAACGGAAAAGAGGCATATGACCAAGCCGTTTTTTCCAGTTATGATGTGATTATTTTAGACTGGATGCTGCCTATAGAAGACGGGCTTGCTGTTTGCAAACGGCTTCGTGAAAAAGGGATTAGCAGCGGGATTTTGTTTGTAACAGCGAAAGATGCAAACGAAAATATCGTTTCAGGCTTAGATGCAGGTGCGGATGATTATATTGTTAAACCCTTCGAATTTAATGAGCTTCTGGCACGGATTCGGGCCATCAGTCGGAGAAAAGAAAAGCCTCTTGAAGATGCCATTACCATCCATGATTATAACCTCAATCTTCACACACATGAATTTAAACGTAATGCTTCCCCGATTGATTTAACGAAAAAAGAATACCAGCTCCTTGAACTTCTTATGCGCAACCAAAACCAAATTATGACAAGGGACGTTCTGTTTGAGAAGATATGGGGATTAGATGGCGAAGTTTCTGATAATGCTTTAGATGCCTTAGTCAAATTGGTGAGGAAAAAGATTGATGTACCCGGAAGACCTTCTTTGATTCAAAATATTAGAGGAATCGGCTATAAAGTGAGAAATTCTCATGTTTAAGCAGGTGAAAAAACGGCTAACGTTTCTCTATACAATTTCATTACTTTGTTTGCTGTTTTTGTTTATTGGAATCCTTTATTTTTTAATTTCACATGAAATCAATCAAAAACAGGTGGATGAAGTAAACGGATATTTTTCCAAAGAAAAGATGGACTTTATGGAAGACCTTTATGAAAAAAAACATCGCGGTGTGGAATATGACCCAAATCGGACCATCTTTTACTATGTTTACAACCAAGAAGGCAATCTTCGCTACGGAAAAGAAGTATTTCAAAACCTCGTCGGTCAAATCAAAAAAACTGAAGGGAATTCTTCTATCAAAAGGATGGAATGGGGGAAAAAACATCTCCTGCTTGTAAAAAAAACGCTTGTCATAAATGGAGTGCTGTATGGATTTGTGGTTCTTGGTATGGATATTACGGGTGAAGAGCACGTAATTCAAAACATTACATGGACGCTTGTTGGTATGACTTTATTTTTTAGTTTATTGTTTGCCTATCTAGGATACTATTTTGCGGGACAGGCAATGATACCCATTAAAAGAGCCTTTTTGAAACAGGAAAAATTTGTCTCAGATGCTTCCCATGAGCTTAGAACCCCTTTAAGTATTTTTTATGGCTCACTTGATCTCATGCAAAGGGAAGAAAAATTGAGTGCCTATGGTCTTGAAGTACTTGCGGATGCCAGGGCGGAAGCGGAACTGATGAACCAATTAATCAATAACCTGCTGTTTTTAGCAAGAAGTGACAAAAAGGAACTTCCTCTGAGACTGGAAAATGTGAATCTCTCAGAGCTTTTGGAGAACACTTGTAAAAGGTTTTCTAGGAGAAAGGCTGAATCCATTGCTTTGATTACAAATATTCAAAAGGGGATTTACTTAAGATGTGATGAGCTAAAAATTCAGCAATTGATTTCTATTCTACTTGATAATGCCTTTCGCTATACAGTAGACGGAAAGATCATTGTCAGTTTAGATACCAGGAACGAGAGATTGATAATAACAATTGAAGATACAGGATGCGGAATTTCATCAACGGATCTTCCTCACATTTTCGACAGGTTTTATCGGGCTGATTTATCACGAGAAAAGGGCGGAACCGGGTTAGGGCTTTCGATTGCAAAATCAATTGTTGATGCTCACGGCGGGAAAATATCAGCCAGCAGCATAGAAGGGGAAGGAAGTAAATTTATCGTTTTTTTTAGTAGAGAAAAATAGATGGCATCCGGTTGGATGCCGTTTTATTTATTTACTGTTTTTCGATCATGGTTCCGGTGAATAGCCTGTGCATCCATATAGCGAATTAAACTTAAAACGATAATTAGCGAGCTTCCGCATGCATAAATAAACAGGGCCCAGGGTTCCCGCGAATCAGTTCCGATCGCAAGGCCATGAAAAACCATTAGAAACCAGGCAGGAAGTACGGCGAGGTGTAGTTTTTTCCATCTTTTGATTCCTAATTTTTTAATGAAGAATTCAGAAGAAACGATCACAAGAAAAAATAGATAAAAAGAAAGTGTGCCTAGCGCCGATTCTAGTGGTTCATTTTTAGCAGCAAACGGGATTAGCACTTCTTGTAATGAGTAAGGAACATATTGATCTTCTAAAATTAACAAGATGTGAAAGATGATGGTCAACAGCCCGTACCAGCCGCTGGTTTGATGAAAATTTTGGAGCAGCCCTTTATGTTTTTTCATCATGGATAGGCTGCCGCATATCCCGAGTGAGAGAGAAACAGTTACTAGGAAAAAGGCGATAAACCCTGAGGCACGGATGAGTGTCCAGATATTCAGGTATTCGGTCATGATTAAATGTCCTCCTTTCTTAGATCATGATTTTTCCATCCTGTTGAACAAGAAGGAATGAAAGACGGGTCGTGATTTGTTTCTTTAAGGTCTGTTTTTCTGTCATAAAGCAAAGTTTTGCGGCTACTTCCGCATCCAAGCAATTTTCAGTCGCTGCAGTTGCCTGAATTATATTGCTTACGACCGGCTCTCCTATTTTTCCGTTTAGAATATGGTGCTTTTTAATTTTCCCATGGTTCCAGCTGCGATAAATAGTATTGGAGGTAGCGATGCTGCCATTATTTATCTTGTATTGAAAAATTTCCTGATCTCCATTAAAAGGGTGGACGACCCCGACTCTCCACTCTTTGCTGCCATTCGACCATACGGAAATATCGCCGCCGCCATCGACGATGCCCGCTGCTGCTTCGCCCACCTGTTTTAGCCAGTTGGCAGCAGCCTGTACAGCATAGCCTTTACCGATGCCGCCAAGATCAATTTGCCCCGGTGAATTTCGGAACACCGACCTATTGGCGGCATCCAATTCGAATGGAGTATCCTCCAATCTTATTACCTTTGGGGTGGGAGTGTTTCCGATCTTTTCTGTATGAAATGGAAATGAATCTCGGTACCCGTGGAACTCCATTTGTTCTAATAAATAGGGTGTGAAAAGACCACCGGTCCTTTGCCGATAGGATTCCGCTTGCACTAGGACATCGAAGAGAGGAGGAGAAAGGGTTCGCTTTTCTCCAATTTTTAGTTGGTTGACTATATCAAGTTCGTTCCCCTTTCGAAAACGTGACCATTCCTTTTCGACATAATGAACCCAGCCTTGGATGACTTCTTTCCAATTTGAGATTTTACAGTTTGTTACTGCGATATAAAAAGTGGTGTTCATGGCGTCAATTGTTAAGGTATCAAGGCCATTATGATCTTCTTGTTCTACGATCACTTTTCTCGCCTCCTAGGGATGTTTCCATTCCATTAATGGAGTAATTCGACCAATCGAGCTTAGCTAATTTTCTTTCTTCTTTACTCATCGATTTCAAAGGTAAAGTGTTAGGTTGGAATCCTTCATTTGATTGATTCGAGCCGATTTGGCCAATAACAAATGCGGAAAACGCTGTTCCTGTTAATCCGATGATCCATTTCGATTTTTTTGATTTTGCCATCTAATTTCACCTTCCTTTGATTGCTTTCAAGATTAATACTGATTTTTGGCTGTCCCATGAAACCCGGTATCCAAATGCATTTGCTCCCACTGAGATGGGGAAGTATAGGCTGTTTTCATAGGCTGTCGCTTTGATTGGCATAGGTGTTTTTATTCCATTTACAAATGCGGCGTTTGACCCTGCTTTGATAATTAGTTCAATTTCCCCCTTTTTCATTTGAGCAATTTTACTTTTGGGATAAACTTTTAAATCCGCATCTAAAGCCCCTGCTAGTGCCTCTGCGGAAACTAGCAGCTGGCCGTCCCCGGGGATAAGGTACAATTTCGTTTCTCTTGTTTCAGCTAAAACTTTTACTTCGGTGGGTTCTGTGATGGGTAAAGGGTTATTCGGATTGTTCCGCGGTTCGCGCGACCAAATATTCCAATATTCGTTTTGCTGTTCAGCAGTGAATGGAGCTTGCTGCTCCTGATCCCATTCGTCCTCCTCCTCCTCATCATCACCGGATTTTTGGTAATACTCATACTTCGCATCATCATCATCATGATCTTCGTGGTCATCGGCCATGACACTTGTTCCGATTGTGAAGAGCAAGATTGCTGTAAAAAGTGAAATGAGCCATCGTTTTCTTTTTTGAAGCATTTTTTAATCCTCCTTTGTGCTGTTGTAAGTAAGTTTAATCCGGCTTTCTGAAAAGTAACTGAAATCTGTAGGGAAATTGGGGGAATTTTTATATTTTTGTTAAAATAAAACCATGAAACCAATACCAGATCATTTAAAGGAAAATTTAACGATTTTATTTGTGGGATTTAATCCAAGTATTCGTTCAGGTGAAGTGGGGCATCATTATGCAAATCCAAACAACCGCTTTTGGAAAATTCTTTTTGAAGCGGGTCTGACACCAAGAAAATATGAAGCCTCAGAGGATGGGGATTTAGTTGAAAGGGGTTATGGGTTCACCAATATTGTGGCCAGGCCAACTAAGGCCGCAGATGAAATTACTAGGGAAGAATATCGTGAAGGTAGAGAAATTTTGATAGAAAAGATTCAACGATTTAAACCGAAAGTAGTTTGTTTCGTTGGGAAGGGCGTGTATCAAGAGTATAGTGGTCGAAAAACGGCACCGTGGGGAGTACAATCGGAGTCTATGGTTTCGGGGACGATTGATTTTGTCGCGCCATCCTCAAGCGGACTTGTCCGAATGAGGATGGAAGAGATTGTGGAGATATACAGGCAACTTACTAAATTAATTGAAGTGTAAAAAACATCGAGGGGTGTGCCTTCGATGTTTTTCTATTTAAAATCCATATTTTTTTCGATAATGCGAAAGGGCGATTAACGGGAAAACATAGCGGTAGCTGTGATAGTGGATGTAAAAGGCGCCCGCCATACCTTGGCCCTTAGGATAGTCTGTTGTCCAATCCTCTTTTTCAATAGAAGAGAGCAAAAAAGAAATGCCCCTATCAATCTCTTTTGTTGGCTGATCCGTTGCTGTGATTAAGGCATCAAGTGCCCAGGCGGTATGTGTTAGCGTACTGGCGCGGAGCGGGACATAGGTTTCCTGATGATCACTGTGACAAGATTCCCCCCAGCCTCCATCATTATTTTGGTTGCTTTTCAGCCAATTTACCGCCTTTACAACAGCCGGTTCAGTAGCAGAGACTCCGACCGATAAAAGCCCTGTGATCGCTGCCCATGTCCCGTAAAGATAACAAATTCCCCATCTTCCATACCATGATCCGTTCTTTTCCTGGTTTTTCATAAGCCATTTGACGGCTTTTTTCACATCCTCATGGTTGCGTGATAGATTCGTATAATTCCCAAAGAATTCAAGAGTCCGGCCCGTAAGATCTGCACAAGTAGGGTCCAATAACATATACTTCCCTTTTTCAACGGGTAAAAACTCAACAAGCTTCGAATTGACGTTTTTTTCAAAAGCTGCCCAGCCGCCATCATCATTTTGCATCGAAAAAATCCAATTAATCCCTCGATCCCAAGCGTTAAGATGAGTGGAAGCGATTCTTGAAATCGAGCGCAGTGAGGCGGTGGTATCATCAACATCCGGGAGTATATGGTTCACATGGGAAAACCCCCAGCCCCCCGGCAGACTGTTCGGATTATGAATCACCCAATCACCGAACTTATGATGCTGCCTTTCTAATAAATATTGGTTTGCCCTCACGATCATTGGATCTTCCGGTACAATACCTGCCCCCTGCAGCGCATAACCAATTAATGAGGTATTCCAAACATTTGCCGTCGTGTACTGCATATGGGGCAGGCCTTTGATCTCACATT
Source organism: Neobacillus cucumis (assembly GCF_016107705.1). The sequence goes on along the minus strand of NZ_JAEHGC010000001.1, from coordinate 39,081 downwards.
TCATAGACTTAATTCCATTTACCGCATTGATAATAATCGGGTCTGTCTTTTTGTACCCCAGTGAGAGGAGTGCGAAAATCATTAAAAATGTGCAGCTATAATAGCTGTAAAACGTACCATCCGTCTCTATTCGGTCGAGCATATATTTTTTGGCCCGTTCGATGGCTAATCTGTGGAGGTCACCAGGTAATCCGAGTAAGTTTTTTACACCATCTTCAAGGAAGGAAAACAGCGACCGCATTTCGCTTGTACGAATCCATGGGTCAGGTGTGTTTCGGTCTATCTGCAATTCCGATAAATTTGGACTTTTTGCTGTGGTGAGGGTGAACTTTTTATCTGCCAAAATCATAATGGGAGTAAGATTTGCCCTGCCGAAAACGGAAAAAGAGTAAAAGTTAACGGGGAAACTAAGCGGCAAAAGAATGATTTCAACTGGCATCGGAGAAAATTTCGGCCAGTTATATTGTCCGGTTATGGCCAGCATCACCTTTGTATACATGCTTGCTTCTTCTAAGCCGCCATTCGCCAAAATAAATCTTTTGGCTGCCCTCAAACGTCGGTCGTTCTTTTGATAATACCCTGAATAAAGTAGAGCGTAATAGGCCTCAATAGTTGCTGTCAGATTTCCTTCGCCCTCATCGTAAAATATTTTCCAGGCCCCATTCTTTTCCTGTCTGGATAATATTCGATCAGCTAACCCTTGGATTAATTCTTCATCATGTAATTCCAATGTCCTTAATAAAATAATCATATATGCATCTGTTGAAATTCCGGTTTCAAAGGGATAGTTCCATGAGCCGTCGGGAGATTGATCGTTCTTTAGCTTTCCTACAATCCAGTCGATGCCCTTACTTGCAGTGATCATCCTATTTTCTCATTCCTCTCCCATTAATGGATTCTTATCTATACATATTCCCTTTAGGTAAAGAGAATTCGTAGGGGAGGTGCTGTGCTATATTTTTTCTGCGAAGTCGTGAAAAATCACCACTTGAAAGTATTACCGAAGAACTGAAAAAGAAAAGCAAACTGATGGGGAAGGCTTCTGTTCATGAGGAGCTGTTACCGAAACGGGACCGTTTGCTGTTAAAACAAATTAGGCTGAAAACCCAAGAACATAATCTAAACAATGTCACAAGGACCCGAGCGTATTTTGAATTTTATCAGTACCATCCCGAAATTCATTGGGCATTTTTAGGTCATATGGTCTCAAGGAACGGCGGCTTTAATATGACTGATTTAAAAGGAGAATTTTTGACCAGATTGTTATCGAAAAAAGAAAGGAATTCATTTTTTTCCTTTCTGGAGCGGGGGAATTGGTTGATTTTCCAGGATGCCTATCCGCAATTTTTACTGTATCGCGAAAGCCTTATTGTCCATAAACCGTTATTTTACTTATTTCCATACCTAAATATTTCGACCTTTATGGAAACCATTTGGAATCATTTTTGGCAAAATCATGACACCTACATCCTTACGATGGCCCTTATTGTCAATGAGCAAAGCTATTTAGAAAAGAGAGTCGTGCAAAATCCTCAATATAAAAAGGAGGTGTTCAATAAACTGGAGTTTAAACTGCAAGATTTGCTTTCCTTTAACCAAATTCTTTTTCCGTATGGCAATAAAAATATGGTTGGCCAAACCCTTCATCAATTTGGCTCGGTCAATGAGCGAATTTTATTAGGAAAACGATTATATGCTGTTTTATATCAGGACCGGGATATTTTTGAGGGTGTGGTGGAATGGGCAAAAAGTCATCCGCATACAGGGTCAAGAAAGGATTACTGGCCGGATGTTTTCAATCATGTCAATGAAGGAGTTCCGGGCCTGGCTTACCAGCTGCGTTTAAAATCCTGCCGTCTTCGGCCTGGTGCAAGAAAAATATTTAGTCCCAATTTGGAATCCGCTTGGAAAAATCGATCGCATCCTGAAGCGGAAAAAGGTGATTGGTTTCTCGACTGGCGAGTTGTGGATTATTTAAAAGAGGACAATGAATCTTATGATGGGGAGATTAAGAATGAATACTGTAAAACACTTGAACGGCTCGAGCTTGCCGCCCTTGCGAAAAAAGCGATATCTATTTTGGATTAAGACGTATATTCCGGCAATGCTACTTGGCTCACTTCTTGGAACGTATATAGATCTTTATTTTGTTGAAAAAAAAATATATCTTTATCCAATTCGGCCCTATCCGGAAATTTTTTCGATTAATATTGTGTTCACCCTTGTTATGCTTCCTGTCTTTATTTTTGTTTTTCTTTATATGATGAAAAAGGTAAATGGGTGGGGGAAGGCGGGAATTGTCCTATTTTTAAGTCTCTTCATGCCAATCATGGAAAAGTTAACAGAAATGGTAGGGATGTTCGCTCATTCGAATGAATGGAAACACCTTTATTCGACAGGGGGCTATTTTATTTTTTTAACGGTGATTTATAGTTTTTTTCATTGGATGGTGAATAAAAACAAAAGCCAAGACTAATGTCTTGGCTTTTCAGGTACAGCGTATGCGGTACCTGCCCCTTCCGTCCGTACAGTGGTTAAGTGTCCCGCAACAAGCGAATGTTCGGAAGGGGTATATATAGTTTACCACAAATTTGGAAAAAATAAATATGGTTTAAAACTTTCTTTTCTTGTTTGAAAAGTGTTCATTTACCCATAAAAAATAAGGGGGTATATTTAATTTTACGAACGTTTTATCTTAAAGTTTTTAATGCACCGCTCCATGCGATAAGTTGATCAAGCATAGCATTTACATTATTAAGATGTAAATCTTGAGGTTTGAAATCGGATCCGTTCTCGAAATCAGTAAATAATGATAATGTTGGATGAACTCGAACATCAGCTATTAGTAATTCACCGCAGATTCCGCGTAAATGTTCAGCCGCACGAGCACCGCCAGTAGAGCCATAGCTAACAATACCTGCTGCTTTATTATTCCATTCATCACGAGCAGAATCTAATGCATTTTTTAATGCACCTGTAATACTGTGATTATATTCTGCAACGATAAATACAAAACCGTCTAAAGAAGCCAGTTTTTCCGACCATGCTTTTAATCCAGGTTCATCCCCTGCAGTTGTAAACACAAATGGAAGATTAAATTGGGCAATATCTACAATCTCATAATCTGCATCCCCACGTTTATCAGCAATACCTTTAACCCATTCTCCAACTTGCGGACTAACTCTGCCTTGGCGTGTGCTGCCTAAAATAATTCCTATTTTTTGTTTTTCATTTGCCATTATTTCTTCCTCCTTTGTGGAATTTCCGAATAATTTGTTTAAAAGACCCATCAGATCAACTGCCTCTTATTCAAATACTTTTGCTCTTTCTCTTAATGGCCATAACAAATTTATTATGAGGAATGAAGTCATACTCTATTCCTAAACTCCTTAGTTACAGTTGTTTGAAATGAAGGAAAATAGTTGATATAATAACTTCTTGGGTTAGGTATGAAAAATTAGTATTAGGAGATGAATGGAATGACAAAAAAGGGATACATATCAATGCAAAATGGAAACAAAATCGAATTTGAACTTTATCCAAACGAAGCACCTGGTACAGTTGCTAACTTTGAAAAATTAGCAAAAGAAGGCTTCTACAATGGACTAACGTTCCACCGTGTCATCCCTGGCTTTGTAAGTCAAGGCGGGTGCCCGAACGGTACGGGGACTGGCGGTCCTGGTTACACAATCAAATGTGAAACGGAAGGAAATCCGCATAAACACGTTCCAGGCGCGTTCTCAATGGCACATGCGGGCAGAGACACTGGCGGCAGCCAATTCTTTATTGTTCATGAATCACAGCCTCACCTAAATGGTGTTCACACCGTTTTCGGACAAGTGACTTCAGGACTTGAGCATGCAAAAGCAATGAGAAATGGCGATGTAATGGAGAAAGTTGAAGTATTTGACGAAGAATAGAATTTGAAAAAGGCTTGTCCGGAAAGGTTTTTCTTTTTGGACAGCCTTTTTTTGTGTTTTTGGAGGGAATTTCAGCTTCGCAGATAAAATTACTTTTAGCGCAGATAAATCAGCATGCATCGCAGATAAATTTTATTTTTCCGCAGATAAATCATTTAAAACCGGGGCAAATTAACTCCAAATCTTAACTTTGGAGGGTCCATATGAAGAAATTTGCTTTTATTTTCATTTCCTTACTTGTATTTTTTATCGGAACTCCTGTTTTTGCAGAAAAAAATGTAGCTTATCAATTAAAAGCGGCCATTATTATTGATGATTTCGGCGGTGGAACCGGGGGTGTCCGTGACTTTTTAGAAGGAGATATTCCGATTACAGCTGCCGTTATGCCCTTTACAGAAAAATCAAAGGAACATGCCGAATGGGCTCATAAAAATGGTTTTGAAGTCATCGTTCACTTACCAATGGAACCGAAAAGAGGAAAAAGATCGTGGCTGGGTCCCAAACCGATTACAGCAGATCTTTCCCCTGACGAGGTAAGAACGCGCGTCGAGGAAGCGATTAAAAGTGTTCCATATGCCGTTGGGCTGAACAATCATATGGGTTCCTTAGCGGTAGAAAACGAGTCAATTGTTCGGGCGATAGTAGAAGTTGCCAAGGAAAAAGGTCTCTATATTATTGACAGTGGGACGAGCGCACAGAGTAAATTTCCAAAGGTAGCTGAAGAGTTAGGTGTTCCGCTTTTAAAAAGAGATGTGTTTCTTGATGATATTTCATCCTCATCACATGTGAGAAAACAAATGATTCGACTTGCAAAGGTGACGGAAATCAAGGGAAAAGGAATTGCAATTGGGCATGTCGGGATTACTGGAAAAGTTTGTTCCATCGGTATTTTTGAATCACTAGATGAATTTAATAAGCGACAAATTAAAATCGTCCCTGTGTCAGAGCTCTTTGCTAAAAAAATGAAGAAGAAAACATTTCCCCTTTATTAATATAGGATTTAAACGTCGAGCTATTTAAGACTCGGCGTTTTTAATTTCGTAAATTTAATTTCATTTTTCTTAAACACTTTTTAAATATTAAAAAAATTAAAAATTACAGCTTGATTGTTAGATAATTCTGTTATAAAATTAGAAAAATTAAAAAGTTAAATAAATGGAAACACATTGAATGGGAGTATTAAGGAATATTTATTGCGTAGAGAGCTGTCGGCTGGTGAGAGACAGTCAATAAATTCCCCAACTCGCCCAGGAGTGGTAAAGCTGATATGTAGGCTTTACCGGTTGACAGCCGTAATCAAGTCATTAAGTGGGTTCGTTTGTTTGTTGGCGAATCAAAAAGAGTGGTACCACGTAGGCAAAGCCTGTCGTCTCTTATGAGATGATAGGCTTTTTTTATTTTAACTAAATGAACGATAAAAAAAATATAAAGGTGGTCGTCAGAATGAAAAACGTTCAAAAGTATTCCAGAGGATATTTTATGCCCCCAGTGAAAAGCTTGAAATGGACAGAAAAGGAGTACATAGAGGAAGCTCCTACATGGTGCAGTGTGGACTTAAGAGATGGAAATCAGGCTTTAGTCGTACCAATGAGTTTGGAGGAAAAGCTGGAATATTTTCAATTGCTTTTGGAAGTAGGTTTCAAGGAAATAGAAGTCGGTTTTCCTGCTGCATCGGATACAGAATATGCTTTTTTACGGACGTTGATTGAAAAGGATTTGATTCCGGAAGATGTAACGATACAAGTGTTAACACAGTCCAGAGAACATATTATCAAAAAAACGTTTGAATCGCTTCAAGGAGCAAAAAAAGCTGTCGTGCACCTTTACAATTCGACATCATTGGCACAGCGTGAGCAAGTTTTTCAAAAAACGGAAGACGAAATCATCGACATTGCTATAACCGGAGCAAAACTACTAAAGAAATATGCTGCTGAAACCGAGGGGAATTTCCAGTTTCAATATTCACCGGAAAGCTTCACGGGTACAGAGATGGAGTTCGCACTTGATATATGCAACCAGGTACTTGATATTTGGCAGCCTACTGCTGAGAATAAGGTGATTATCAACCTTCCAGCTACCGTGTCAATGTCAATGCCTCACGTTTACGCAAGTCAAATTGAGTATATGAGTGATCATCTGAACTACCGGGACAATGTAATCCTGTCCCTCCATCCACACAATGACAGGGGAACAGGGGTTGCAGATGCAGAGCTTGGAATGCTTGCCGGAGCGCAGAGAGTAGAAGGAACACTGTTTGGAAATGGTGAGAGAACAGGAAATGTCGACATCGTCACACTTGCATTAAATATGTTTTCGCACGGAGTAAATCCAAAGCTTAATTTTGAAAATATCCCTGCCATCCTTGCCAAGTATGAAGAATTGACAAGAATGAGGGTTCCTGAAAGACATCCATATGGCGGTGAACTTGTCTTTACTGCATTTTCGGGATCCCATCAGGATGCCATTGCGAAAGGGATGAACTGGCGTGCGGAAGAGGAACGCCAGTATTGGTCAGTACCTTATCTATTGATTGATCCAAAGGATATTGGAAGACAGTATGAAGGAGATATCATCCGTATTAATAGCCAATCCGGTAAAGGGGGCATTGGTTATGTGCTTAAGCAAAATTATGGGCTTGATCTGCCTGCGGAAATGCGTGAAAGCTTCGGATATCAGGTTAAAAATGTATCGGATCGTTTGCACAAGGAGCTTATGCCAAATGAAATCTATGACATTTTCATCAAAGAATATGTGAATATTAATAACCCTGTTGAGTTTATCAATTACAGATTCACTCAAAATGATCAATATGAAACCAATGTATCGATCAAGATCGAAAACGTGGTTCATGAAGCTTTAGGTGTGGGGAATGGAAGATTGGATGCGATCAGCAATGTTCTCCAAACGACACTAGGTATTCAGTATAAAGATTTACTCTATAAGCAGCATGCTTTAGAAATCGGTTCGGGAGCAAATGCTGTATCTTATGTAGGGTTTACCGCATTGGATGGTGCTGTTTATTGGGGCTGTGGGATTGACGCTGATATTATGACCTCCTCTGTAAAAGCTTTGTTTAGTGCAGTTAACAACATGATAACAAGTGTCAAACCCAAAATTGAAAAAGGATATTCTCTATCAAATAAATAAGCGGAAGTATACTTTAGACGACCTATTTTTAGAAAGATAAATTTCCGGCTTTTTAATTTTTTCCATTGTCACAATTCAAAGTTTCCGCCAAAATAAAAAGAAAAAGGCAACAAGGGAGAAGGAAACAGAAAAATGAAATTAGTTTCATGGAATGTAAACGGCCTTAGGGCTTGTGTAAAAAAGGGCTTTTTAGATTATTTTAAAGAAGTGGACGCAGATATTTTTTGTATTCAGGAAACGAAGCTGCAAGAGGGGCAAATTGAGCTAGATTTAGAGGGATATAAGCAATATTGGAACTATGCCGAAAAGAAAGGCTATTCCGGCACAGCTGTTTTTACAAAAATGGATCCTATTTCGGTAAAATATGGATTGTTAGATGAGGATTCTGAGTCAGAGGGCCGTATTCTCACGCTGGAATTCGATGATTTCTTCTTGGTGAATGTATATACACCGAACTCACAACGCGATTTAGCTCGACTTCCGTTTCGTTTGCAATGGGAGGAACGAATTTTAGAACATCTTCAAAAACTAGATGCCATCAAGCCGGTTGTGTTATGTGGGGATTTAAACGTCGCCCACAAAGAAATTGATTTGCGCAATCCAAAATCGAATCTGGGGAATTCCGGTTTTACCGAGGAAGAACGCGGGAAAATGACTGGGTTGCTGGAGTCAGGTTTCATTGACAGTTTCCGGCATTTTTACCCTGACCAGGAAGGGGCCTACACTTGGTGGTCTTACATGATGAAGGTCCGTGAGCGGAATATTGGATGGCGGATTGATTACTTTATTGTTTCTGAGCAGCTGCGTGATCGTTTAGTCGATGCGAACATTCATTCATCCGTTTTGGGCAGTGATCATTGTCCAATTTTACTAGAAATAAAGTAGAAGATGATAACTTTTTCTTATCAAAATTCATAAAAAAACCGTCATTTTTTTTACCGTAGATGTGGTTTATAGTTAAATTACTCCATTACGGTTAGGGGAAATGAAAATGGATATTAAAAAAGACGTTCAACAGCAGTTTGGTAAAAGCGCTGAGTCCTATGTATCAAGCTCGATTCATAAACAGGGGAAGGATCTGCAAATATTGTTGCAGATGGCCGCTGTTAGTGGAAATGAAGATCTTCTTGATGTGGCAACAGGCGGCGGGCATACGGCAAATGTATTTGCGCCATTGGTCAAACAAGTGACCGCCGTTGATCTTACTTCTGAAATGTTACAGGCAGCTGAGAAATTTATTAAGGGAAATGGAAACCAAAACGTTGATTTTGTTCAAGGTGATGCGGAAAACTTGCCGTTCCTTGATGAATCCTTTGATTTGGTCACATGCCGGATTGCCCCGCACCACTTTCCAAACGTCGATCAATTTGTAAAAGAAGTGTATCGTGTTTTAAAGCATGAAGGGCAGTTTTTATTGGATGACAATGTGGTTCCGGAAGAGGATGTATACGACCAGTTTTATAACTTCATCGAAAAAAAGCGGGACTACAGTCATTTTCGCGCATGGAAAAAGACAGAGTGGTTAAAGATGCTTGAAATGAATGGACTGGATGTCGTTGAATGGCATCGATTTGAAAAAACTTTCCGTTTTGATCCATGGTGTGATCGAATGAAATTATCCCAAGAGGATAAAGAAGAATTAACGCAATTCATTCTTGCGTCCACGGCCAAAATCAAAGATAAATTTGAGGTTAGGATCGAGAATAATCAGGTTGTTTCATTTAAAGGCGAAGCTATCGTTTTAAAGGCAAGAAAAAAATAATAGGAAAAAACCCTTTGCACGAAAAAGATCACTCTCTTTTTTGCAAAGGGTTTTTTGTGGTTTTTAACCAAAATTAAATATCATTTAATGCCGTACCAAATTCATCAAATTCAGGTAATCTTTCGTCACCAGCTGAATTTTCCAGGTTCTGCTCTTCACTATTAATATTTCCATTTTGTTCATCCTTCTTTTGCTGGACCAATGAAACCATCTCCTTTTCTGAAGTTTTACCCATGTATTTTTCCCCAAAAAAATCCATCTTAACCTATGTTTATAAAAAGTGGTGTGGTTATATGCATCCTGCCGGAGGCGGTTGATTGTAAAAATCATACGGAATCCAAGCTAAAAAAACAGTTATTTTTGTATAAAACAACCATAGTTATATGAGGGGAAAACCGATAAATTAAGAATATAGAAATTGAATGTTCTGAAAATATGGAAAGTTCATATGAAATGAGAGGTGAGGTTGTGAGTTTCATTTCGAAAAGAATAGGTCAGATTCCACCCTATTTATTCGCGGAAATCAATAAGAAAAAAGCTGCGATGATAGAGTCAGGAGTGGATATCATTGATTTAGGGATTGGCGATCCTGACCTCCCCACTCCAAAGCATATCGTCGATAAAATGGTGGAGGAGCTTCAAGATCCCTATCAATTAAAATATCCGAGCTTTACAGGGTGCGCTGAATTCAGAAATGCAGTTGCAGATTTCTATTTACGGCAATACGGGGTAAAGCTTGATCCGGAAACGGAAGTGCTTGCATTGATTGGGTCAAAAGAAGGGATTGCCCACTTAATTCCGACATTAATCGATCCGGGAGATTACGTGTTAATCCCAGATCCGAGCTATCCCGTTTACCGGATGGCAACCATGCTTGCAAATGGACAGTATTACAATATGCCACTGACAAAAGATAACAACTTTGAGCCTGACTTTACAGCTATCCCAAAAGAAATATTAGAACAATCACGGCTAATGCTGTTAAATTATCCAGGGAATCCGACGGCAGCTACGGTGGATCTTTCATTTTTCAAGAAAGCTATTTACTTTGCACAAAAACATCAAATCCCGATTGCTCATGACTCGGCCTACAATATGGTCACCTTTGATGAATATAGGGCACCAAGTATTCTTCAGGCTGAAGGAGCAAAAGAGGTTGCTGTAGAATTTGGATCTCTTTCTAAAACCTATAATATGACAGGATTCCGAATTGGTTATGTGGTTGGAAATAAAGAAATTATAAAGGCGCTTTCCATCCTTAAAAGCAATACAGACACAGGTCAGTTTACACCGATTCAAAAGGCAGCAGCCTTTGCCTTAAACAGTGACCAAGGCTGTGTGGCCAAGCATAATCAAATCTATAAACAGCGAATGCTGTCAATGGTGGAGGGGCTTAAATCTATCGGGGTCAAGGCGGAGCCGCCAAAGGGAAGCTTCTTCATCTGGGCTCCCGTTCCAAAGGGATACAGCTCAACCGAATTTGTGACGAATGTGTTAGAGCAAACAGGGGTGATCCTTACACCCGGAAACGCGTTTGGTCCTTCAGGTGAAGGCTATTTCCGGGTATCCTTATCCGTCCCTAGTGAGAGGTTACATGAAGCGATTGAAAGAATTAAACAAAATTTAAAAATAACGATTAGCTAAACTGGAGGGTATATGATGAAAAAAATCTTAAACTATATTAATGGTGAATGGTGTCCATCCTCAACTGGGAAATTTACTCCGGTTCTAAATCCGGCAAATGGTCAAGTTTTGGCTGAGGTAACACAATCGACGCAGGAAGATGTGGATCGTGCTGTCCAAGCAGCAAAAAATGCGCAGAAGGAATGGCGTCTGGTGCCTGCTCCGGAACGGGCAGATATTTTATATAAAGTTGGTTATCTATTAAAAGAAAGAAAAGAAAAATTGGCGCAAATTCTGACAAGTGAAATGGGAAAAGTGATTGAGGAAGGACGGGGGGAAGTCCAAGAAGCAATTGATATGGCCTTTTATGTAGCCGGAGAAGGACGGAGACTTTTTGGAGATACTGTTCCATCTGAACTTCGCAATAAGTTTGCGATGAGTGTTCGTGTTCCAATCGGTATTGCTGGACTAATTACGCCATGGAATTTCCCAATTGCGATTGCCTCTTGGAAATCCCTTCCTGCCCTTGTCACAGGGAATGCAGTGGTCTGGAAGCCTGCAACCGAAACGCCGATGGTGGCGGAGGAATTCGTCAAGATTTATGAAGATGCCGGCCTTCCTAAGGGATTGTTAAATCTAGTTAATGGTTCTGGTAGTGTCGTCGGGAATGCGATGGTCGAGCATCCTGATATCGATTTAATTTCCTTTACAGGTTCAAATGAGGTAGGAAAGGAAATTAACGGCCGCGCCGGTGTACTGTTGAAAAGAACCTCCTTAGAAATGGGCGGTAAGAATGCGATCACCGTTTTAGAAGATGCGGATCTTGATTTGGCTGTTGAAGGGATTTTATGGGGAGCATTTGGAACAGCTGGTCAAAGATGTACCGCTACAAGCCGGGTCATTGTCCACAAGGATGTGAAAGAGGAGCTTGAACGAAAGCTCCTTGCTAGTATCGAAGGATTGAAAATGGGCGATGGGCTTGATGAAAGTGTAAAGGTTGGCCCGGTTATCAATCGTTCTTCACTAGAACGGATAGACGAATATGTAAAAATCGGGCAGGAAGAAGGGGCCACGCTTCTTACGGGCGGAAGAATTGTCTCGGAAAACGGGTTAGATCAAGGGAACTTCTATGCGCCAACGATTTTCACGAATGTCACGCCAGATATGAGAATCGCGAAGGAAGAGATTTTTGGCCCGGTTGTTTCGATTATTGCCGTTAATAGTTTAGAAGAAGCCATTGAAGTCAATAACAGTGTTGAGTTTGGGCTTTCTAGTGCGATTTATTCCGCTGATGTGAATCGGATTTTCCAAGCGATGCGTGACTTGGATACAGGGCTTGTCTATGTTAATGCCGGTACATCTGGAGCGGAGATTCATTTGCCATTCGGGGGGACAAAAGGAACGGGGAATGGCCACAGGGACTCCGGCGTGGCTTCATTGGATGTGTACACTGAATGGAAATCCATTTATGTGGATTACAGCGGAAAATTACAGCGGGCGCAGATTGATAATAACTAATATTTAAAAGGAACAAAAGGAAATTAACCTGTCATTCCACAACTGGAATACAGGTTAATTTTTCATTAAGGATAGGAGTGTACAGGATGGAAAAATTAACGGTTGTTGGTTCGGGGATCATGGGCAGGGGCATCGCTTATGTTGCGGCTCTCGGCGGCTTTCAAGTAACTCTAAACGACGTAAGCAAAGAAAATCTAGATAAAGCAAAACTTTATTTAGAAACCGAAATGACCAAAAGTGCGGATAAAGGATTTTTAACAAGAGAACAGGCCTCCAAAGCCTTACAACGAATGGAATATACAACTAGTTTAGAAGAGGCTGCCGGTGACACAGATGTTGTTATTGAAGCTGTATTTGAATTAATGGAACTGAAAGTGGATATTTTCAAAAAGTTAGACAAAATTTGTCCGGAGCATACGATCCTCGCCACGAATACTTCAACAATGAGCCCTACCGAGATAGCTGCCCAGACCTCAAGACCGGAAAAATGTATCGCGATGCACTTCTTTAATCCTGTCCACAAAATGAAACTAATTGAAATCGTCCGCGGGCTCGAAACCTCAGATGAGACGATGGCCAAAGCAAAAGAAATTGGTAAGAAACTAGGAAAAGAAACGGTTGAAGTCAATGAATTCCCCGGTTTTGTGACAAGCCGTATGAATTGTCTAATTGGCAATGAAGCCATGAATCTTTTAATGGAAGGTGTTGCTTCCGCAGAGGACATTGATAAGGCGATGAAGCTGGGCTTAAACCATCCAATGGGGCCGTTAGCTCTTGCAGATTTAGTAGGTTTAGATACTAGATTACGAAATATGGAATATCTATATAAAACACTAGGTGAAAAATACCGGCCGTGTCCGCTCTTAATAAAGTATGTAAAAGCAGGCCGTTTAGGACGCAAATCCGGCCAGGGATTTTACACCTATGAAAGTTGACTTGGGGGTTCTATAAAATGAAAAGAACGATAAGCTGTGAAAAATTAAGATCAGCTGCTGATGCAATCAAATGGATTGAATATGGAGATGAACTATTAGTTGGTGGTTTCGGACTTTGCGGCACTCCGTTTACCTTAATCGATACGATTGCAGAATCGGACCATGCCAGGGAATTGACGATTATTAGTAATAACTTAGGAGAAGCTGGCAAAGGGCTTGGAAAACTGCTCATCTCGAAACATATTAAAAAAGCAGTAGGATCGTATTTTACTTCCAATCGTGATGCGGTTAAAGCCTGGAAAAGCGGCGAGCTGGAAATTGAATTAATTCCACAGGGTACATTAGCCGAGGCGATCCGGGCTGGCGGTGCCGGCATTGCTGGATTCTATACGAAAACAGCTGTCGGGACAAAGCTAGCCGAAGGAAAAGAAGAAAGAGAATTTGATGGTGAGCGCTATCTTTTTATCAGAGGAATAAAAGCAGACGTGGCTCTAATAAAAGCGGCAAAGGCTGACACCATGGGCAATCTCGTTTATTCGAAAACTGCCCGAAATTTCAACCCGATGATGGCAACGGCGGCAAAACTGGTGATTGCGGAAGTGGATGAAATTGTCGAGGCAGGCACACTCGAGCCGGAACAAATCGTGACCCCGCATTCCTATGTAGACATCCTTGTCTTAAATGACCGCTATGAAAAAATCGGAGGTGAATATGTTGAAAGTCACGGATAAAAAACAGGATACCGACCGGATTCGAATTGCGAAACGAATTGCTTCCGAGCTTGAAGACGGTACAGTTGTGAACCTTGGTGTGGGAATTCCTACGTTAATTCAAAACTATTTAAAGCCGGATGCCCGCGTCTATCTTCAGTCAGAAAACGGGCTGTTAGGGATGGGACCAACCCCGCCTAAAGAGGAAATCGATATGGATTTGATTAGCGCTAGTAAACATCCAATTACAACCGGAGTGGGCTCCTCGATTTTTTCCAGCGCCGATTCTTTTGTGATGATTCGCGGTGGCCATGTCGATGTAGCTGTGATGGGTGCCCTTCAGGTCAGTGAAACCGGGGAAATTGCCAATTGGGCGGTTCCTGGTCAGGATATTCTTGGGGTTGGCGGGGCAATGGACTTAGTGGCAAGTGCCAATAAAATTATTATCGCGATCACTCAAGTGACAAAAGACAATAAACCGAAAATTGTAAAACAGCTCAGCTATCCTTCTAGCGGCATTCGGCAAGCTGAAATGATTGTGACGGAAAAAGCAGTATTTCGAATCGACAACGGCCGATTACGATTAGTCGAAGTGGCAGAGGGCTCTTCAGTAGAAGAAATAAAGGGATTAACAGATGCTGAGTTTACCGTATCTGAAAATCTTAAAACAATGCCATTTTAATTGAATGAGAGGTGTTAAACGAAAATGGACTACGCCAATATTTTAGTAAAAGAAGATCAGAATATCGGGTTTATTATCATCAATCGTCCAGAACAAAGAAATGCATTAAATGTAGAAACCTTACAGGAAATTGAAAAGGCACTTGATGAATTAAGGAGCAACGAAGAAATTCGGGTTGTGATTTTTACCGGTGCCGGTGAAAAATCGTTTGCTGCCGGGGCAGATATCAGCCAGTTAAATAAAAGGACAATGCTAGAGGCGCTCCAGCCCAATATGACCTCGACCTATCGCAAAATCGAAGACTATGAAAAGCCGACAATAGCGGCCATCAATGGTTTTGCTTTAGGCGGCGGGTTAGAGCTGGCCCTTGCCTGTGATATTCGGATTGCCTCCTATAATGCTAAGGTCGGTCTGCCGGAAGTAGGCTTAGGGATTATCCCGGGTGCAGGCGGGACGCAAAGACTTACAAGATTAATAGGAAAAGGGAAGACGATGGACCTTGTCTTAACAGGAGACATCATTACTGCCGATGAGGCAGAAAGGTTGGGAATTGTCAGCAAGGCCGTTCCAGCAGAGGACCTAATGGACAGAGTAAGGGAATATGCACGGAAAATAAGTCAAAAAGGTCCGTTAGCGTTAAGGCTGGCAAAAGCAGTTGTTAACCGCGGTGCGGATGTAGAGATGGAAACCGCTCTTTATTTAGAAAAACTTGCTCAAACCGTTTTGATGGGTTCAGAGGATAAACGGGAAGGAACACAAGCCTTTCTTGATAAAAGACAACCACAATTTCAAGGAAAATAGTAGGGGGATAAGAAAATGGATTTCCAATTATCTGAAGATATTCAGTTATTAAAAAGGGCCGTACACGATTTTGTTCAAGAAGAAGTAGAAGCCGTTGCAATGGAAATTGAAGAGAATGATGAAATCCCAAGTCATATCGTGGAGGCTTCAAAGGAAATGGGCCTATTCGGGTTAAGTATTCCAGAAGAATACGGCGGCCTTGGCCTTGATTCGGTAGGGAAATGTGCGATTTATGAGGAACTTGGTAAAACTCATAACGGGTACACAACCTTGATTGGAGCACATACTGGGATTGGCTCAGTCGGAATTGTCGAGCTTGGAACGGAGGAGCAAAAGAAAAAATATTTGCCAAAAATGGCGAGCGGTGAGTGGATTGGCGCATTCGCCTTAACAGAGCCAAGTGCCGGTTCGAATGCAGCTAATTTGAAAACAAGGGCAGTAAAAAAGGGAGATAAATATATTTTAAACGGCTCCAAGCACTATATTACGAATGCGGTTTGCGGGAATGTATTTACAGTAATGGCAGTTACGGATCCGGATAAGGGAGCGAAAGGCATTACCTCTTTTATCGTTGAAAAGGATTTTCCAGGATTTATTCTCGGTTCGGTAGAGAAAAAGATGGGTCTACGCGGATCCCATTCTGCTGAGCTTTTCTTCGAAGATCTTGAAGTACCGGCTGAGAACGTGCTTGGCGAAGAAGGAAAAGGATATGTAAACGCTCTGAAAATCCTTGCCAACGGCCGTGCCGGTTTGGCTGCGAGAAACCTTGGTTCTTGTGAAAAATTATTGGAATTAAGTACCGACTATGCGATGCAGCGGGTACAATTTGAAAAGACAATTTTTGAACAACAGGCTGTACAGCATATGCTAGCAGACATGGCGATGGAAATTGAACTTCTTCGCTCCATTACCTACCGTGTTGCATGGATGGCGGATAAAGGGATGAGGGTAGTAAAAGAAGCGGCAATGGCCAAGCTTTATGGCTCTGAAGCCTATAACCGCGTTGCTGACCTGGCTGTTCAAATCCATGGCGGTATCGGTTATATGAGAGATTATCCAATTGAACGATTCTACCGGGATGCCCGGATTACGAAAATATATGAAGGAACAAGTCAAATCCAGAAAAACATTATTGCGGCTGAATTAAAACGGGAGTTTAGATAATCGTTGGGGGTGAGAAAATGAGGAATGTAGTGATTGTTGATGGTGTTCGAACCGCGATTGGGAGAATGGGCGGAACACTGAAGGATGTTGAAGCCGACTTTTTATCCGAAAAAGTAATGCGAGAAGCATTAACAAGAAGCGGGATCAATGGTGAAGATGTAAATGAAGTAGTTTGGGGGCATGCCAAGCAAAGCTCGGATGTACCGAATCTTGCCAGACTTGCCGCCCTTCGAGCAGGTCTGCCAATTGAGGTGCCGGGATATACGGTACATCGCCAATGCGGTTCCGGGCTTCAGGCCATTAATAACGCAGCCCAGCAAATTATGTGCGGTTTGTCTGATGTGGTATTAGCGGGCGGCGCGGAAAGTATGAGTACGGCGCCTTATTACTTAAGAAAAGCAAGATATGGTTACGGGGCAGGCAATGCCGAGATTGTTGATCCAAATACCGAAAGTCAGCCAAGAGCGCAGCCAATTGAAATTTATGGTAATCTAACAATGGGGTTAACCGCAGAAAATCTAGCGGAAAAATATCAAATTAGCCGCGGGGAGCAGGACGAATTTGCATTCGAAAGTCAGCAAAAAGCCGCAGATGCGATTCAAAGCGGGAAATTCACAGACGAAATTATTCCATATGAACTAAAAGTGAAAAAGGAGAGTATCCTTTTTCAGGTGGATGAACATCCCCGCTTAACAAGCCTTGAAAAGCTAGCATCCCTAAGGCCAGTTTTTAAGGATGGCGGAACCGTAACGGCAGGAAATTCAAGCGGTAGAAATGACGGGGCTGCAGCACTTGTGATGATGTCTGAAGAGGAAGCAGCCGAGCGCGGACTTTCTCCACGTCTAAGGGTAATTTCACAAGCTTCCGTTGGGGTAGCACCTGAAATTATGGGAATTGGTCCTGTCCCTGCAACCCTCAAGGCTTTAAAGCTTGCCGGTTTGACATTGGATGATCTAGATTTAATTGAATTAAACGAAGCATTTGCTGCACAGGCACTTGCCTGTGTGAAAGAATTAAACATGGATCGGAAAAAAATAAACGTCAACGGGGGAGCAATTGCCCTCGGACATCCCATTGGCGGCACTGGTGCCATTCTTACGGTGAAAATCATGAATGAATTAGAGCGCCGCGGCGGCCGATATGGATTAATTACAGCTTGTATCGGCGGCGGGCAGGGAATTGCGACCATCGTAGAGAATTTACGAGTATAACCAACTTGGAGGGGAAAATGTATGAGTAAGCCACGTGTATTGCAAATCCTTCCCATGTATCATCAAAACGGAGAAAAGGTTTTGCTTGAGGGCGCTGAAGTCATCCAAACAAACGACTATGAGATATCCCATCTCTGCAGTCTTGTGAAAGATGTGGAGGCGATTGTTCTAAGGGCACCAGCTAAAATCACAAGGGAAGTGATCGACGCCAATCCCCATCTGAAAGTCATATCCGGTGCTGGGGTAGGTCTAGACAATATTGATGTTTCCTATGCGACGGAGAAGGGAATCCCTGTTGTTCATGCTCCCTCGGTCAATAAAGTATCAACTGCAGAACATGCTGTTATGCTGATCATGGCCTTAGCAAAGTCAGTTGTCCCCTTCCATGAAAATATGAAAAAAGGGAACTATGATGCGCGAAATTCAATTCCATCCTTTGAGTTAAAAGGAAAAAAAGTAGGATTGATTGGATTCGGGAACATCGCCCAAGAGGTTGCCAAACGGTTGAAGCTTGGATTTGAAATGGAAGTGACGGCCTGGGTGAGGGAGTTTGTTCCGGAAAAACATAAATATGCACATGAAATCGGGGTAAACATTAGCACTAGTATGGAAGAGGTATTTAGTCACTCGGACTTTATTTCCCTACATATTCCATTAAATGAGCAAACACGGTATTCGATTGATCAAAAATATTTTTCATTAATGAAACCATCAGCGTTCTTGGTGAATACCTCACGCGGGGCTGTAGTCAATCAAGATGATTTATATCGAGCGTTAAATGAAGGCATAATCACGGGAGCGGGTCTTGATGTTTTTGATCCGGAGCCCCCTTCTAAGGATTTGCCGCTATTATCCTTACCGAATGTTGTGTTAACTCCCCATGTTGGCGGGACGACGGTGGAATGTAATTATGTGATGGCCACTACAGTTGCGGAAAATGTCATTAATATTTTAAATGGCAAAAAGCCTCGATTTATTGGCAATCCAGAAGTTTTACAGATAAAAACAGGAGAATAGGAGAAAAAATATGGATCATTATTCAATCGCCCTGCTTCCCGGTGATGGTATTGGTGTGGATGTTGTCCGCGAGGGAAGAAAGGTATTAGAAACGGTGTGTAAGCTCCACGGAGGGTTGTCATTATCCTTCACTGAATTTGACTGGAGCTGCGAGTACTATGCAAAAAATGGCAAAATGATGCCGGATAACGGTTTAGAGATTTTGAAGGATTTTGATTCCATCTTCTTGGGGGCGGTCGGTTATCCGGGCGTACCGGACCATGTTTCTCTTTGGGGATTACTTCTGCCAATTAGACGCCAGTTTGAACAATACATCAACCTCCGTCCTGTTAAACTATTAAAAGGAATTCAATCCCCGCTCGCCGGTAAAACGGCAGAGGATCTGAACTTCCTTGTTGTCCGGGAAAATAATGAAGGGGAATATTCCAATATGGGCGGCCGGATGTATGAGGGCACCGATTTGGATATGGCGATACAAAACAGTGTTTTTACCCGCAAAGGGGTGGAACGGGTTTTACGGTATGCCTTTGATCTGGCCCGTAAACAGGGTAAGAGAAAGCATGTAACAGCTGCCACGAAATCGAATGGGATTAATCATACCATGCCTTTTTGGGATGAGTATGTGGAGAAAATTGGGAAGGAATATCCTGATATAACGCATAATACAGTCCATATTGATGCACTTGCGGCCTTTTTTGTCAGCAAACCGGAGACGATGGATGTCGTGGTCGCGTCCAATTTATTTGGCGATATTTTAACGGATTTAGGGGCGGCGATTGTCGGCGGCCTTGGAATTGCACCGTCGGCGAATATTAATCCGGAAAAGAAATATCCTTCGATGTTTGAACCTGTTCACGGCTCGGCACCGGATATTGCCGGGAAAGGAATTGCCAATCCGCTGGCATCGATTTGGTGCACGAGTATGATGCTAGATCATTTAGGGCAGCCAGAGGCAGCGGCCGCGATTATGGAAGCAATGGAAGATGTTCTCCAAGAAAAAGAGGTACTGACACCGGACATGGGCGGTAAGGCGACAACGGAGCAGGTAGGGGATTATATTTGTAAAAAGCTGAGAGCACGTTTAGGGTAAACGTTCTATATTATAAAATAGTAAAAATAACCAACAGGATAGCCTGCGCTAAGCAGGCTATTTTTTATTTTTCAGTATTATTCTTACGTGAAAATTCCTTCTAGTAAAAAAGGACGAAAATTTAATTTTTATTTAAACAATTTTTCGTGAAAATTATACATATGATTCAGAATATTTTTAATTTACAATAATCCTAATCTTACAATAGATAATCAATAAAGGAGGATCAGAAAGAGAGGTGTGTCGGGAGAGCGAGTAAAAAGGTCTGTAAGCGCTTCCTTAATGCAAAATGAATTCTTTTAATAGTTTTTAAAAAGGCATTCTAAAAGATTTGTAAATAATGGAGGGGTTACATTGAAAATTCCAAAAAAAATAGCGATCACTGCTGGAACCTTACTTCTTGGATTATCACTTGTTGGCTGCGGAAAATCAAGTGAAGTAGCTGGAGGAAGTAATGAAAAATCAAAGGTGATTAAGATTGGTGTGCCGGCACCATTGTCAGGACAAAGTGCTAAGATGGGCAGCGACATCGTAAATGCCGCAAAGCTGGCAGCTTCCGAGCTCAATGAAAAAGGCGGAGTGATCGGTAAAAAAATTAAAATTGTACCAATCGATGATGCCTGTGATGCGCAGGTTGCGACCCAAGCGGCAAATAAACTTGTCACTTCCAACGTTGATGCAGTGGTTGGACATTACTGTTCTAGTGCTGCTTTACCGGCTGAAACCGTTTACAACGAAAATGGAATTCCTTTTATCACACCATCCTCAAGTAACCCCCAATTAACCGAACAAGGATTTACCAACGTATTTAGAATGATTGGCCGTGATGATCAACAGGGCAAGTTCATGGCAGATTATCTAGTCAATGTACAGCACAAGAAAAATATAGCCATCTTGCATGATAACACTACCTATACAAAGGGATTAGCGACAGAAGCAAAAGCCGGTGTAGAAAAACTAGGTGGAAAGGTTGCATTCTTTGAAGCTGTTACACCAGGAGAAAAAGATTTCTCTGTGATTATTAGTAAGCTAAAGCCGTTAAAACCTGATGCCATTTATTGGACTGGCTTTTATGCAGAAGGCGGACTGCTCATTAAACAAGCGAAAGATCTTGGGTTAAACGTTTTATTTGCGGCAGGAGATGGCAACAATGACACCACTCTCATGAAAATTGCCGGCCCAGCATCAGAAGGCGTGATTGTCAGTACGGCACCTACTACGGAATTCCTAGATAATGCAGGTGCAGGTGACTTTGTTACAAAGTACAAAGATACCTATAGCGAGGATGCAGGACCTTTCTCTTCCTATACGTACGATGGAGTAAACATAATTGCAGAAGCGATTAAGGAAGCAAACTCCCAAGATAAAAAGAAAATAATTGATACCATTCACGGCTTAAAAAATTTTCAAGGGGTAACCGGTACCATAAATTTCGATCAAAAAGGGGATCGAAAAGGCATCAGCTATATTACGACACAGGTAAAAGACGGGAAGTTTGTAGCCACACAAAATTAATAGATTAGGAGGTGCCATAATTGGATGAGTTTTTACAGCAAGTAATCAACGGTCTCACGATTGGCAATTTTTATGCATTACTTGCCCTCGGATACACGATGGTATTTGGTATTATCCGGCTGATTAACTTTGCCCACGGTGATGTTTATATGGTTGGATCCTTTCTTGGCCTAAGTATACTCGGGTTGTTTGGTTCGTTAACCTCTTCCGGGGTTGGGACGTTTATACTTGCGATGATTGTTTCGATGTTCGTCACAGGTTTAATCGGTGTCTTAATTAATCGTGTTGCCTATGTACCACTATTAAATGCACCGCGCCTCTCAATCATGATATCAGCCCTTGCGGTTTCATTATTGCTTCAAAATCTAGTCATGGTTTTTTACGGCCCTAGTTTTAAGGTTTACCCCCACCTGTCGGCTGGGGGGGCTATTTTTAATAGCTCTGTAAAGGTGTCTTACACACAGGTTGGCATGCTTTTAATCAGTATTATTTTTATGATCATTTTGCAGCTTTTTATCAAGAAAACCTTTTTAGGAAGAGCTATGCGTGCAGTTTCACTCGATCAAGATGCATCACAGTTAATGGGTATAAACGTTCGCTTCATTGTTGCCATCACTTTTTTTATTGGTTCTGCCTTGGCGAGTGCAGCTGGAGTGATGATGGGCGGCTACTATGGTCAAATAAGTTTTATGATGGGATTCTTAATGGGAATTAAAGCCTTTACTGCTGCCGTTCTTGGCGGGATTGGGAATATCCCTGGAGCTGTCCTCGGAGGCTTCTTGCTCGGAATACTGGAAACACTTGGTGCAGGATATTTTTCTCCTGCCTGGAAAGATGTATTTGCTTTTGTAATCTTAATTTTGGTATTGGTATTTAAGCCGACTGGCCTTCTCGGAGAGCCACAAGCAGAAAAGTTGTAGGTGATATAAGGTAATGGGAAAAAAACTATCTACTTTAACAAAGTCCATTTCTCCTATCTTTCTAATAATGGTAGTCTGCTCAGTACTCATTCCAATCGTTTATCCAGATCCATACATTATGGATGTCATGACAGGTATATTCATCTACGGAATGCTGGGAATTGGATTAAATATTGTGGTTGGATACTGTGGTCTTCTTGATCTGGGATATTCCGCCTTCTATGCTTCAGGCGCTTATGTGACAGCATTATTAATGGTAAATTTCCATGTATCGTTCTGGATTTCGTTGATTGCAGCGGGGATTGTTTCGGGAATTTTAGGTTTGATTATTGGAGCCCCAACATTACGGCTTCGCAGTGATTATCTCGCGATCGTAACTTTAGGTTTCGGTGAAATTATCCGGATTACCGCAACCAATTTGAGTTGGACCGGTGGACCAAACGGAATTTATGCCATTCCGAAGCCTTCCATCGGAGCCTTTCAATTTGCTACAAAAACGGATCTTTATTACTTAGGTTTTGTGTTGCTCATCCTTATTTTGATCGTAGCAAGCAAGTTGGGCAAATCAAGAGTTGGCAGGGCGTGGATGTTTATCAGGGAGGATGAGTCGGCAGCACAGGCGATTGGAGTGAATCTTGTACGTTATAAACTGCTTGCTTATTTGCTTGGGGCCATTTGTGGCGGTGTTGCCGGTTCATTTTACGCTGTAAAGATGTCCGTCATTAATCCAGAAAGCTTTACGTTTATGCAGTCTGTCAATATTTTGATGGTCGTGATATTAGGAGGCCGGGGAAGAAATACAGGTGTTCTGCTTGGTGCCTTTATCCTCATAGCTCTTCCAGAGTTTCTTCGCTCCTTTGACGAATGGCGCTTGGTGATATACGCTGCTGCACTTTTAGTCCTCATGATCTTCCGTCCACAGGGACTGATGGGGGTTAAATATAATAAACCGAAGAAAAAAGGAAAAGAAGAAGAGGAAGGCTTGCTTGATTTAGTCAATACACAGGAAGGGAAAGATTTCGTTTGAGTGTATTACTTTCGGCTCAAGGACTAGGTGTGAAATTCGGCGGCTTACATGCAGTTTCCAACTTGAATTTTGAAGTACAGGAAGGAAAAATAGTATCCTTAATTGGTCCCAATGGGGCAGGTAAAAGCACCGTGTTTAACTGTTTGACAGGATTTGTCAACCTAAGCTCAGGCACCGTTTTATTTAAGGGACAGCCTTTTAAAGGATTTTCTCCAGACAAAATTGTTCAAAAAGGAATCGCCCGGACCTTCCAGTCAATCCGATTATTTAAGACCTTAACGGTAGAAGAGAATGTCATGTCAGGACTTCATATTCGAACAAAAAGTAATGTTCTCTCGACTCTTTTTAATCCGCGTAAAAGCAAAAAAGAGGAGGAGTGGGTTCGAGAAGAGGTGAAACGTCTTCTATCATTTGTTGGTTTAGAGGATAAAGAAACGATTCGGGCGTCTGATCTTTCATATGGGGAGCAGCGAAAATTGGAAATCGCAAGGGCACTGGCGACCAATCCGGCGATCCTACTTTTGGATGAACCGGCAGCTGGAATGAACCACAGTGAAAAAAACGAATTAAAGGAACTAATCTATTCAATCCGGGACAGCGGTACAACTGTTGTCATCATCGAACATGATATGCAGCTCATCATGGAGATATCCGATTGGATTATTGTCCTTCATTATGGGGAAATGCTTGTTGAGGGTCTTCCTGAAGATATTCAAAAGGATCCACGTGTAATTGAATCATACTTAGGTGAAGAGGGATAGAAATGTCAACGGTACTTGAAATCCAAAATGTTTCAGTTTCCTATGGAAAAGTTCCTGCACTGAAAAATATATCGCTTCAGGTTAAACAAGGGGAAATTGTCGCCTTACTTGGTGTCAACGGTGCAGGTAAATCTACGACGCTTCGGACCATTTCAGGACTGATCCGGCCTAAAAGCGGGAGTATTCATTATAATGGTGAGCCCATTCATAAAAGAAATGCCCATGAGATTGTAAAAAAAGGATTGATCCATGTACCGGAGGGAAGACGCGTTTTTTCCACGATGACAGTAGAGGAAAACCTTCAGCTTGGAAGCTATTGTGCAAGAGACCATTTACATGATGGGTTAAAAGAGGTGTATGAGTTATTTCCAAGGTTATTTGATCGGAGAAAACAGTTATCCGGAACCCTCTCGGGAGGGGAACAACAAATGCTTGCAATGGGAAGGGCGATGATGGGGAAGCCAAAGCTGCTGCTGTTGGATGAACCGTCGATGGGCCTTGCACCCATTATTGTTAGGACCATTTTTGATACCATTAAAAAAATCAATGAAACCGGAACGACGATTCTCCTGGTAGAACAGAATGCCCGAGCTGCACTTCGATTAACAAAACGAGCATATGTGATGGAATTGGGGGAAATTGTTCGTGAAGATGAAACTGAAAATTTAATCCAAGACAAAGTGATTGAGAAAATTTACCTTGGCGGATAAGCAGGACAGAAGAATAGCAACTGACGCATCATTTTTCATTCATACAAACAGGGGATATCCCAAGGTGATTCTTGGGATACCCCCTGTTTATTTAGGTAGATGATATATCTGGTTCCTTTAACAATTTAAAGTATGAATGAATGGGCTGATGTGTTTTCTAGTTTGGATTTTTTGATCGCAAAATATAACAGCAGACAATGTTCGAAGTTCGTAATATCTAAAGAGGTTAATTCACTAATTTTTTCTAGTCGATAAACTAAGGAATTTCGATGGAGAAATAGGCTCCGGGCAGTTTCGCTAATATTCATATTACATTTACAATAGGTGATAAAGGTGCTAGATAGGGTGGGAAAATTAACATGTTGATAAAAACAGGTCATTTTATCGGAAAGTCGTTCCGCTATGTAGGGAGGTAAATCTGTTCCAATTAGTTCTAGAATAATATTCAAATCATTATAATGGTAAACCTCAGGAAAAATATTTGTTTTTTTACCGGCAATTAACGTTTTAAGTGATTCCTCATAGGATTCTTTAATTCCATTAATCCCTTTTTTCATGCTTCCAATCGAAATTCTTGCATTAAATTGATATTTCGATTGAATATATTCACTCATCCGGCTAATTTTGTGTTCCAATTGTTTGTTAAAACTTTCAGAGGACTCGGCTGCATCGATTGCTTTTATTAAAATAAATTGATCTAATGTCAATAAGGAAAGGATATCCTCTTTATTGTCTATTAAATAGTGCCGCAGTATATCCATCATATTATCCTGTAAAAATTGCCATGAAAACGTATTGGGTATTTTCGGGTGTGTTCCAGTAAATTGCTCTGACAGCATATCCATTTCGATAATGAGGCAGACACGTTTGAACTCCTTATCTAGATTGTAACCAAGCATTTTTCCAAAGCGAATGATTTGGCTCATGTCTTCGATTGTATCTGAACTCAGGAGATAATGGACCAAATGATCCAATGATTTGGATTCAAGAATGCGGATTTCCTTCTTTAAGTATTCATGGCACAGCAATTCCACATGACTCTTCACAAGTTGAGCATATTTTTTCACTTCTGCTGGATTTCCAACAATACCTAACACACCAACGGTTTCTTGATTAATAATGATGGGGGCAGCTACACCTGGTAGAACATTATTAAGATCCTTAACTTCATCATACTCGTAACAAATCGTTTCCTTCCTTTTTAACACATCGATGGATGCCTGATGAAAACTTCCTAAGCGGTTTTCGTCATTTGACCCAATAATATATCCCTTATCGTCCGTAATACTGATTGGATATCCAATGATTCTGGAGGTATTCTCCACAATCGTTTGGGATATATCCTCTAAGAAAGCCATTTTACCACTCCTTTTAAACGAAAAAATCCTTGATTAATACATTCTAGATATGGCGTGAAAATCCCTTGTTAAAATTGACTATTAAAACAATTCTAATTATTCAATTTACCGTAAAAAATGCACATAGATTAAGAGTTACGAAATGAGTACAGTAGTACTATAGGGTGAAACTTCCATTAGCGAATGCTTTTTCGATCCCGACGCGATTTCTATCCCAGCTGTTAAATAATATAAATGAAGGGCAGGAGTTTTCCATGACAAATCGAGCGGATATTATCATTATTGGTGGTGGAGTGATTGGTTCAAGTATCGCGTATCACTTATTACAGGATGGTTTTCATGGCAGGGTAGTCCTATTTGAGAAAGATGGTCTATACGAATATGCTTCTACTCCAAGGAGTGCGGGTGGTTTTAGGCAGCTTTATACAACGGTGGTGAATATGCAGCTTAGTAAATATAGTCTTCAAATCTATAAAGATTTTTCAAAATCGATGGCCATCGACGGAGAAGAAATGGAAATCGATTTTAAACAGAGAGGCTATTTATTTTTAGCAACAGATGAAATGATGCCAAAATTCGAAAGGCATTTAAAACTGCAAAATGAAAACGGGATCAATTCGCAGTTGCTCAATGCAAATGATCTGTTAAAGATTATTCCAGAACTAAATACAGAAGATTTAACTGGGGGCCTCTTTTGTTCAGAGAGTGGGTATTTGGATCCTTACTCTGTCATGCAGGGATATATTCGAAATGCTAAAACATTAGGAGCTGAGTATATTTATGACGCTGTAGACAGTCTTATTACCGAGCAGGATCACATAAAAGGGGTAAGGCTTGCGGATGGACGTGAATTTTTTTCACCGGTTGTCGTCAATTGTGCCGGTGCCTGGGCGTCTCTTTTGAGTGAAAAAGCTGGTCTGCCTCTTCCAGTTGTCCCCCTTCCAAGACAAATTTTTCAGTTTGATATTGAAACACCGCTGCAAAACTATCTTCCGTTAACCATGGACCCAACAGGCGTATATTTCCGACATGAAGGTGAGAAGTTTATTTCCGGGTATGCTGAGGAAATTGAGCCTGGAATTAATTTTAAATGGAGAAGATCGGCATTTGTTGAAAACATATGGCCGGTGCTAGCCAATCGAATCAAAAATTTTGAGAATGCGAAAATCGAAAGAGGCTGGTCCGGGCTTTATGATTTTAACACCAAAGACCATAATGCTATTTTAGGGAAATATCCAGAGATGAAGGGGTATTTTGTTGCTTTCGGCTTTAGCGGACATGGGATGCAGCAGGCACCCGCTGTCGGAAAATGTCTCTCCGAATTGATTCGCTTGGGTAAATATGAAACCTTGGATTTATCCCCATTAAGGGTAGAACGATTTGCAGAAAACCAACTAATTATTGAGGATGCGATTTATTAGATTAGGAGAACCATAGCTTCTATGGGGAATGTTTTCCTTTCGAAGCTATGTTTTTTTATCTTTGGTGTCATCAGGCTTGTTGGGGGAGTAGTTCGTTTTGAAGCTATGGAGCCTGAATAGTGCCCGCGTAGGCTAAAATTCTCTTTGTAGGGGAACTATGAACCGTTGATAGTGCCCGGGCAACCAAAAATACTCCGTGTATGGGAACGATGAGCCTTTGATAGTGCCCGGGCAACCAAAAATACTCTGACTATGGGAATGAAGAAGCCTTGATAGTGCCCGGGCAACCAAAAATACTCAGTGAATGGGAACGATGAAGCCTTTGATAGTGAGTGCCCGGGCAACCAAAAATACTCCGTGAATGGGAACGATGAAGCCTCGATAGTGCCCGAGCAACCAAAAATACTCCGTGAATGGGAACGATGAGCCTTTGGTAGTGCCCGGGCAACCAAAAATTCTCTGACTATGGGAATTATGAAGCCTTGATAGTGCCCGGGCAACCAAAAATTCTCTGACTATGGGAATTATGAAGCCTTGATAGTGCCCGGGCAACCAAAAATACTCAGTGTATGGGAACGATGAAGCCTCGATAGTGCCCGAGCAACCAAAAATTCACAGTGTATGGGAACGATGAGCCTTTGATAGTGCCCGGGCAACCAAAAATTCTCAGTCAATGGGAATGATGAAGCCCGGATAGTGCCCGCACCAACTAAAATTCCTGACTATGGGAACTATGGGGGTTTTACCGAAGTCTTAGTCAACAAAAAAAACATACCAAAATAAAAAGAACCTGCCTAGTGCACAGGTTCCATTTTCGCTTCCTCATAGCATTGAATTGCAGTATAGAGGAGCATACAATGTTCAAAGCTGCTGGTATTGAGAGAGGTAATTTCGCTAATTTTTTCGAGTCGATAGATAATCGTGTTTCGGTGGATAAATAGATTCCTAGATGCCTCACTTAAATTCATATTATATTGGCAAAAACCAATAAAGGTAGCGGATAAAATCTCATAATTATCCTGTTTGATCAAAGGGGCAATAAATCTTACCAGCTTTTCTTTGTAATCAGATGTCAGTTCTTTCGGTAGAAGCCTCCAGAGCATTTCCTGCTCATTATAAATATGAATTCCCGAATCCCGATTAAATTGCTTTCCAATCGACATGGCTTTCACAGCATTATGGTAGGATTCGGCAATACCACTCAGAGTGCTGCTGATATTTCCGGCTGAAATACCAGCCGTCACACCATATTTTTTTGCAAGAAACGTATTGATTTTTTCTAGTTTATTTGGCAAACCTTCCACTAAAGTTGAAAACGAGCGGGGATAAGGAAGTGCCTTTATGACGATTAACCGTTCCAGACTCAGAAAAGAAATCATATCATCATTATTTTCTTGAAAAATTAATTGGAAAAAGCTTAAAAGCTCTTTTTGGAAATATTGCATTGGAAAGCTTTCATCAAAATCATCTGTTCCTTTTTTGGCGGAAATCTTTTCGGAAAAATTATTTATATCGATTAACAGACAGACCCGATTGGTATGTAAATCAAATTCTAGCAGTTTAGCAGATTGAAGAATTTGTTCATTGATTTCATTCATGGATTCTCGATAGTGAATGAGTTGGTGGACAAACATTTCCACCATTTTTTCCTTGAGATCCACCATTTCCTTTCGAAAGGCTTCTTGGCACATCATTTCTACTTGATTCTTAACAAGCTGGACGTATTTCTTTACTTCCTTTGGATCGCCGACAATCCCAAGAACACCGATGACTTTATTATTAAATTTTAATGGAGTTGAGACTCCTGGAAGGATTCTCTTTTGGATTTCATTTTTACAATTGACAACCGTATTTTTTCTTATGACTTCCAGGGAAGGCTGATGGAAGAGCCCAATTCGATTTTTATCGGTTGAACCAATAATGATTCCTTCTTTGTCCGTGATACTGATCGGATATTGCAATATTTCACTCGTTTTTTCTACAATATCTTGGGCAATGTGTTCGAGGATTTTCATATCTTAAACTCCTTTCAATCAGCCATCGTTATAGGTGAATTTTGGATAACACATGAATGACTAAACAAAATTTCTCTATAATTTTACCATTTTTGCACTAAATGTACATTTTATTTAGAAAATTTAAAATTTTACTCTTAAAAAAAATCCGCAACCAAAATTGGCAGCGGATGGGAGTGGTATACTTAAAAAATTTCATCTAGGTCTTTATATCCGTTATAACGGAAATCAATACTTGTTATAGAGTGCTTAAAATGGTTTTCTAGGGCAATTTTTAAATTCGCTTCATCTTTATTTTGGATTAATTCTAAAATATTACGGTGTTCATCGGGACTAAAAGGTTTTTGCCCTGGGTTTGAATAAAATTCATCAAAAAGCATGAGATAAATATTTGTTTGGTTAATCAGTCTCTCAATAAACTCATTTAAAAATTTATTATTACATTTTTGAGTAATAGCGATATGAAAAGCTTTATTGGCGTTTACAACATCCTCAGGAATAGGATTCCTTAGACTCTCTTTTTCATCTTCTAGGATCTTCTTAATCGTAAGATAATCATTTTCGTCCATAACAAACATTGATTTCTGTACTGCTAAAAATTCCAATTTTGCACGTAATTCATATGCCTGAATAACCTCTTCCTTAGAAGGACTGGTTACAAATGCACCGCGATTTGGAATCAAATCTACTAACCCTTCAAGTGATAACTTTTTAATCGCGTTCCGAATAGGGGTGCGACTAACGCCTAAAGTATTCGAAATATTATGTTCCACTAATTGCTTACCTGGTGCCAGCTGACGACCTAATATTGCAGCTCTTATTTGGTCATATACATGTTTCTCAACGGTTTTTTCTTTCATATGACTTTTCACCTACTCTGTTTTATTTTATCAAACCAAGTATTTTATAGCAATATAGCAATATTTAAAATATTCAAAAAATATTGACAACTATATAAGTAGAGTATACACTTTAATTAATTGTACTACAATCTGGGACGACAATTTCGGACGACATTTTTTTATTATGAGAGGAGGAGCCATTCTTTTTCTGAAAGCGCTTTATTAATTAGGTAAAATACCGAGGGGGAGTTTATATGAAAAAAGGTTTGTTATTGACTATTATTGGATTATTAATCATCGGTGTTCTATCAGCCTGTAGCGGGAAAGAAGCCAGTGGGAATAGTAAAAATAGTGTTTTAGACCGGGTAGAAAAATCAAAAGTATTAAAAGTAGGATTTGAAGGAACCTATCCACCGTTCAATTTTTTAAATGATGATCAAAAGTATGATGGTTTCGATGTGGATATCTCGAACGAAATCGCTAAACGTCTAGATGTGAAGACGGAGTTTGTCGCTACAAAGTGGGATAGTCTTCTTGGTGGGTTAAAATCGGATAAATTTGATATTATTATCGGCCAAATGTCTGTAACCGAGGAACGTAAAAAGAGTGTTGATTTCACCAATCCATATGTAGTTACGGGTTCAGTCTTAGTCACTAGGAAGGATACCAATAATATTACAAAGCTAGAAGATATTAAAGGGAAAAACGTTGGAGTAGGTGGGGGAACAACGTTTGAGGAAGTCGCAAAAAGTGTGGATGGAGCAAATGTAAAGTTATATAAATCTGTAAATGACTATATTGCGGATTTAGCGAACAAAAGATTGGACGTCATTATCAATGACCAATTATTAATGAGCTACAACATTAAAGAAAAGAATTTACCAATTAAAATCACAAGCGGTATTTTAAATAAAGATGAAATTGGGATGGCTGTAAAAAAAGAAAATGGAGATTTTGTTGAGAAAGTGAATACCACCCTAGCTGATATGAAGAAGGATGGAACATACAACCAAATCTACAAAAAGTGGTTTGGTACAGAGCCATTGGAAAAATAAATGATTGGGTTTTGGAAATGAATAAATGATTAATTAAAAGGTTAATAGGAGGTAGAAATGATGCAGGCAGTCGTTTTAGGAACAGGAATGATTGGAACAACAGTAGTGAGTGAACTGGTGAAGTTTTCAAATATTGAATCAGTAACGGCAGTCGATGCAAATCAAGATAGTGTGAATAAATGTTTGGAAATTGCCAATAACTCGAAAGTGATTGGAAAATGTACTTCTTTAGGATCGATTGAAGAAATAAAAAGGGTGTTACTAAATGCAGACGTTGCTGTCGCATGTCTACCACATTCATTAAGTTTACCGGCTATTCAAGCGGCAATTTCAGCAAAATGTCATCTTGTAGACTTAGTCGGTTCTAAAATTGAGGAAAAATTAGAATTGGATGACCAAGCCAAAGAAGCAGGTGTCATTATTATGCCGGGGTGTGGGGTTGCACCGGGTATTACAAACTTTTTGGCCGCACAAGGAATCGAAATGCTTGATGAGGCCGATGAAGCGGTTATGGTTTGCGGCGGAATTCCTAGATTCCCAAAACCTCCATTATGGTACCAAGTGGTTTTCCGGCTTGAGAGTGTGCTTGGTCTCTATACAAGACCGGCAAAGGCAGCTGAAAATGGGAAGCTTATAGAATTCCCTCCTCTTTCGGGTTTAGAAAAAATGACTTTCCCAGAACCTGTAGGGGCTTGTGAAGCCGTCATTACGGATGCACATAGTACAGCCTATACACTAAAAGATAAAGTGAAAAAATTATATGAAAAAACCGTACGATATGAAGGGCACTGGGGGAAAATGGATACTTTAAAAGAATTAGGCTTTTTTGATGAGGAGCCAATTGAAGTGAATGGGAATTATTCAAGTCCACGTGCCTTTACAGAGAAAATCTTGGTTCCAAATATGAAAGGAGAGTCAAAAGAGGATATTACGGTATTAAGAGTAGAGGTTAGCGGTCTAAAAGCTGGACAGCAAGTGAAATATACATGGGAAATGGTTGATTTTTATGATCATGGGCGTAATATAACTTCAATGGCTAAAACGACTGCTCTTCCGGCAATGTTACTTGCCAATTGGATTGCTGCTAAAAAAATAAACGAAGTAGGAATTGTTCCCGTTGAAAATGTTATCATCGGGGAGCGATTTACCCGATTTATGGAGGAATTAAAAGCTTTAGGAATTGAAATTTCGTTTCGTGAAGAGGTTCTAGTACCGAATCGTTAATCATCCACCTTTTGCAGTTTCATAGATTGATGTTTGTTAGACTGGAGGAAAATTCATGGATTTTTCAATAATAATAGAATCCCTGCCAGCATTATTACATGCGACATTAATGACAATTTTTTTAGCTGTAGTTTCCATTTTAATCGCTCTCGTCCTTGGATTTTTCACAGCATTGGCGAGGATATCCAACCTAAAACCTTTGGCTAAATTGGCTGCCTTTTATGTTTCCATTTTCCGTGGAACTCCATTACTTGTACAGGTATTCGTCATTTATTATGGCCTGCCGCAAATTGGTATCGAAATGGAGCCGATCCCCTCCGGAATCCTTGCGTTGAGTTTAAATGCAGGAGCGTACTTGTCGGAATCTTTTCGTGCTTCCATATTATCTATTGATAAGGGCCAAATGGAAGCATCGGTTTCATTGGGAATGACGTATGGTCAGGCCCTAAAAAGAATTATCTTGCCTCAAAGCCTTCGAATTGCAATTCCAACTATGTCAAACACCTTTATCATTTTAATTAAAGATACATCCTTGATCTCCGTTATTACTGTTACAGAATTATTGCAGATGTCGTCATTACTCATTGCGAAAACATTTGAACCATTAACCATTTATTTATTGGCAGCCGTGCTGTATTGGATCATTATCGCCTTTTTCTCAAATTTATTAGACAAACTTGAAAAACGCTCATCTCAGCATATAACACTTGGTAATTGATATAAAAAACTTTACAGGAAGGAGCGGGGCAATGAGTATAATCCAGTTGCAAAACCTTAAAAAGAAGTTTGGCGATCTTGAAGTCCTTCATGGAATCGATCTTTCAGTAAATAAAAGTGAAGTGGTTGTTCTAATGGGACCGAGTGGATCGGGAAAGTCAACGCTTTTGCGGTGCCTTACATTTTTAGAAGAACCTACCGAGGGGATTATTAAAATTGGGAAGCATATGTTACCAGCAGGTGAAAAGCTAACCCGAAAACGGAAAAATGAAATCAGGTCGTTACGGCAAAGCACAGGATTTGTATTTCAGCAATTTAATCTTTTCCCACATAAAACAGCCATTGAAAATGTGATGGAAGGACCGATTGTCGTACAAGGTGTTCAGCGTGAGGAAGCTAGAAAGTTCGCTCAGACCCTTCTTGAAAAAGTAGGTTTAGAAGAACGGTGTAACCATTATCCTTCTCAGCTTTCAGGTGGGCAACAACAACGTGTGGCAATAGCAAGGGCACTCTCTATGAAACCGATGGTTATTCTTTTCGACGAACCTACTTCTGCATTGGATCCAGAACTAGTTAGAGAGGTACTACAGGTCATGAAGGATTTAGCGCAAGAGGGGATGACAATGGTTGTAGTAACACATGAAATGCAATTTGCCAGAGAGGTTGCTGATCGTGTCATTTTTATGGATGGGGGAGTCATTGTCGAACAAGGATCTTCAGAAGAAATTTTCAACCATCCAAAGGAAGAAAGAACAAAAAGATTCCTTATGAAGGTAATATAAAAATAGAAAAAACTGCAGTTCTACTTTCGTAGGACTGCAGTTTTTTATTAAGTTAAGAAAATCAACTGTGTATTTTCCATGAAAAAGAAGAAAAAGCAGCCGAATTCTTTGGAAGGATTGCACAGGAAACACTTAATTTTCTGTATTTTTTAGTCGATTTTAGTGAAACAAAACAAAAAGCGATTTCTCTATTTCTGTTTTTTTAGTTAAACTATACATATGATTCAGAATATTTTTAATTTACAATTACCTTATTGTAATGATAACAATATGAAAAAGGAGGTAATGCTTATGAACAATAAAGAAGTTAGAGTAAGTGAAAATCTTAGCGAAGCCTATACATTGCCCTCATGGCTCTACACAAAGCCTGAAGTTCTTGAAGTAGAAAAAAGAGAAATCTTTAGTAAAACCTGGCAATACGTTGGTCATATTAGTCAAGTAACCAAGCCAGGTGATTATTTTACCACTGAAGTGGCTGACCGCCCGATTATTGTGAGCTGCGGACAGGATGGGGAAATTCATGCTTTCTACAATGTGTGCACACATCGCGCAGCAAAGTTAGCAGAAGGGGAGGGAAATAAACAAGTCTTTACCTGCCCCTATCATGCCTGGACATTTCGGACAGATGGCTCTCTGTTAAGAGCGCCAAATATGGGAGGATGTGAACATTTTGACCACCAGGATTTTTGTTTAAAAACGATCCAACTAGAAATTATCCAATCTTTTATTTTTGTCAATTTAGACCCGGATGCTCCTTCCATGGTATCTCAATTTCCGGATTTGTTTAAACATGTAGAAAAATATGATTTGAGCAAACTCAAGAGAATTCGTGTAAAAGAAACGATTTGCAGATCGAACTGGAAAATTGGGATTGATAATTATCTTGAATGCGACCATTGCTCGATTGTTCATAAAACTCTAGTTTCTAAGCTTGATATGAAACTATACGAGATGGAGATGCAAGAATACTATTCTTACCAAGGCACTCCGTTAAAAGGAAAAAATAGTGACTTTGGACTTGGCCAAGGGGGCAGATATTATTGGCTCTATCCAAATACTTGGTTCTCTTTCGATCCTGGTCCTGCAAATCTATCAATCCACCAATCGATCCCAATAGATCATAAAACCACCAAGTATGTTTATACTACCTTTTTCATGACCGACGAAATTACGGAGGAAGAAGAAGAACTTATGGCAATGGATCAATTGGTCAGAAAAGAGGATTTAGATATTTGTGAAGTGGTCCAGAAAGGGATTGAGACCGGAGCCTATACGCAAGGAAGATTTTCCCTTACTGAAAATTTAGTTCATCAATTCCATTTACTGCTGCAAAGGGATTTAGAAACAGTTTTGCCATTGCAAACTGCAAATCCATCCAAGACCTTTTAAGAGATAGAAATATCTCTTAATCATCACCTCTGTGTAAGCGCTTCCTTAATAAAAATCATTTTGTGGAAGATAGGTGAGAAAATGGAAGATAAAAAAGTAGAATTGAAACGGGCGATGAAGAGCAGGCATTTATTTATGATGTCTTTAGGGGGAATCATTGGAACGGGCCTGTTTCTCGGGTCTGGATACGCAATCGGTGAGGCCGGTCCATTAGGAGCGATCCTGGCCTATCTAGTCGGCGGCCTTCTCATGTATTTAGTCATGGTTTGTTTAGGGGAATTATCCGTTGTCATGCCAGTGTCCGGATCTTTCCAAGCCCATGCGACAAAATTTATTGGACCTGCTACCGGGTTTGTGGTCGGCTGGGTCTACTGGTTGAGCTGGGCCATGTATGTAGGACTTGAATTTACAGCAGCCGGTGTGCTGATGAAGCGATGGTTTCCAGATGTTCCGGTTTGGATTTGGTGTGCAATCTTTATTGTCCTTCTCTTTTCTATTAATTCTCTTACGACAAGAACCTTCGCGGAAACAGAGTATTGGTTTGCAGGCATTAAAGTTTTAGCTGTCATTATGTTTATTTTAGTTGGGTTGGGAGCTATGTTCGGAGTCATTAGTCTGAAACATGAATCCACCCCATATTTTACCCATTTTCTTGGTGATGGATTGTTCCCTGCCGGTATGGTTGGTGTTTTCGTATCAATGATGAGTGTAATTTATGCTTTCCAGGGCTCGGAAATTATGGGAGTGGCAGCAGGGGAAACGGAAGAGCCGGAAAAAAATATTCCGCGGGCGATTCGAAATATCGTCTTCCGTATTTTAATTTTCTATGTATTAGCGATGTTTGTATTATCAGCCCTTGTTCCATGGAAAAAGGCTGGTGTTCTTGAAAGTCCGTTTGTTACTGTTTTTGATATGGTGGGGATTCCCTATGCAGCAGATATTATGAATTTTGTTATTTTAACTGCGATTCTTTCTGTTGGAAATACCGGACTGTTTGCTTGTACACGTGTGATGTTTTCTTTAGCGGAAAATGGAATGGCCCCGAAAGCGCTTGGCAAAATTAACAAACGCGGAATTCCTTTTAACGCTTTATTAATAACCTTAATTTTTGCGTTATTATCTCTTCTGACTAGTGTAGTGGCAGCTGATACATTGTTTGTTGTTCTATTGGCAGTCAGTGGAATCGGTGGTACGCTGACATGGTTAGCTATAGCGGTTGCCCAAATGGGATTCCGAAGACAATACATTAAAAATGGCGGTAAAGTGGAAGATTTGAAATATAAGGTTCGATTCTATCCATTTATTCCGATTCTCTGTATTATCATGTGCTTGTTCATTTTCGGCTTCATGGCCTTTGATCCAACACAACGTGCATCCTTATATTGGGGATTTGGGTTTATTGCTGCCTGCTACTTATATTATTACCTTTGGTTCAAACGAAGAAATATCACGCTGCCAATTCATCAGGAAACCAAAGCGATTGGGATTGAGACGGAAGAAATCTAATGATTGGATTGGGAGGATGGATGAATGGAAAATGAAAAAGATTATGACGTGATCATTATCGGGGGTGGATTTTCGGGGGTTACCGCTGCGAGGGAGTTACGGCAATTAGGACATCGTGTCCTGATTTTAGAGGCTCGCGATCGTCTCGGCGGCAGGACATGGATTGACACTCGTCTAGGTTCGGAGCTCGAAATGGGGGGAACGTATGTCCATTGGCATCAGCCGCATGTTTGGACAGAAATCACCCGCTATGGCTTGGAACTAGCTACAGGTCCAAAAACGGAAACGGTCTATTGGATTGCTGAGGGGAAAACACACTCTGCCCCTGCAACCGAATTTAAAAATAAGCTAAGGAATACGGTTGAACGGTTAATGAGCGAGAGCATGAAATATATGCCTCTGCCATTTGAGCCTTTACATTCGCCTGATTTTAGAGAATTGGATGGGGTTACAGCGGCCCAGTTTATGAAGGATTTTGGCCTCACACAGGAGGAATATGATATTTTGCACGGCTGGGTAGCCTCCGATTACTGCGGTGCTCCTGAAGAAGGAGCAGTAACACAAATCTTCCGCTGGTGGATTTTTTCACGCGGAAATTGGGATACGCACAGTGCCATGGTATCGAGTTACCGGTTGAAAAAGGGGACAAAGGCTTTGGTGGAGTCTATTGCAGAAGATGCTGACGCTGAAATCATGCTTTCAACCGTTGTGAAAAAAATCGAGCATGATGAAGATTCTGTTGAAGTTACGACATTAGATGGTTCTTCTTTTACGGGAAAGGCTGTTATTGTCACGGTACCGCTTTCGACACTCCAGGATATTGAATTTGTACCGGCGCTTTCTTGTGAAAAACAGGCTTCATCCAAAGAAGGTCAAACTGCGAAAGGGGTTAAAGTTTGGGCGCTCGTAAAAGGGAAGTACGACCCATTTGATGCTCTCGCCTCAGGCAGTTATCCGTTAAATTCGGTTCACGTGGATCGGTATGCGGGTGATGATACAATTGTGGTTGGGTTCGGACCAAGTGCGGCATTGCTTAGCCCAACTGACAAGGCAGGAGTGGAACAAGCATTAAGGCATTGGATTCCGGATATTGAGGTGCTAGAAAGTACTGGTCATGATTGGGTTAATGATGAATTTTCCAGGGAAACCTGGCCGATGTTAAAGCCGAACCAGTTGACCACCTATCATAAGGAATGGAATACGCCGGAAAATAATGTGTTTTTGGCGGGGACCACTTATGCGAATGGCTGGGCGGGCTTTATTGATGGTGCGATTGAGAGTGGGATAACGACGGGGAGAAAGGTGCATAAGCATCTTACGCGAGAAAAGGCACCTAATCAAATGTATGAAATGAAATAATATTCGAAGGAAATACACGGGTTCTTTGGCCCGTGTATTTTTTTGCTGTGATTGGGTTCATTTGTTTGATGGTTGCATTGTCTGTATGGGGTTTGGATTGGAGAAAAAGGTAAAAGGAAGAGGGGTGCATTACCTGTATGGGGGTTGGATTGGAGGAAAAGGTAAAAGGAAGAGGGTTGCATTGCCCGAATGGGGTTTGGATTGGAGAAAAAGGTAAAAGGAAGAGGGTTGCATTGCCCGAATGGGGGTTGGATTGGAGGAAAAGGTAAAAGAAAGAGGATTCCATTGCCCGGAAGAGGTTTGGTTTGAATGAAAAGGTAAAAGAAACAACAGATCATTTCCAAAATGAGTTCATCTTTTATGACAGAGGGTAAAAGATCTTGTAAAACAAACAAATAGATTAATGGAAGAACAGTATTTAATGGGACAGGATATTTTAAAATGAAAAATTATCTTGCTTAAAAGCGTTAATGATGTTAAAGTATAAAAGTCGCTGAAAAACAAACAGTTTTAAGATGACACAATCAAAAAAAAAGATATTGACATTTTAAATGATATGTTAGTATAATAATAAAGTCGCTTCTGAGCGATTGATTAAAAAATGAGTTAAATTGTTCTTTGAAAACTAAACAAACAAAAACGTCAACAAACAATAATATTCATGTTTCTACTATTATATAGAGAACATGAGCCAACGTAACAAATGAGCTATATCAACTTTCTTGGAGAGTTTGATCCTGGCTCAGGACGAACGCTGGCGGCGTGCCTAATACATGCAAGTCGAGCGAATCAATAGGAGCTTGCTCCTGTTGGTTAGCGGCGGACGGGTGAGTAACACGTGGGCAACCTGCCTGTAAGACTGGGATAACTTCGGGAAACCGGAGCTAATACCGGATAATT